>NZ_CP186057.1:6035000-6902672 GCF_049315215.1 Micromonospora sp. WMMD1219 | reverse complement strand
GGGCCGGGAGCCGTGCCCGGGGCGGTGGATGCGCCGCCCGCCCAGCCCGGCCTCGGTGGCCAGGCCGCACAGCAGCGCGCCCGCCGCGGCGAACTCCATCGCGGACAGGTCGTCGGCCGGGCGGTCCAGCTCGGGCAGTTGCTCGGTCAGGATCTCCAGCCCACGATGCAGGTATCCGCCCAGCGCGCAGAAGCGCAGGTGCGCGGCGAGCAGCGGGAACGCGGTCCGCTCGCCGCGGTGCCGGCGGTACGCGTGCACGTGCGCCCGGGCCGCCCGCGTCACCGCGCCGGTACGCAGCCACGGCAGCAGCCCCACCGCGAGCGCCCGTTCCGGCTGATCGGTGCAGGCCGTCGCCCCGGCCGCTGCCGCCTGCCGTTCGCCCCGCCGGGTCGGTGGCGCCTGCGGCTCGACCCAGCC
The DNA here is from genome assembly GCF_049315215.1 of Micromonospora sp. WMMD1219. NCBI lineage: Bacteria > Bacillati > Actinomycetota > Actinomycetes > Micromonosporales > Micromonosporaceae > Micromonospora > Micromonospora sp. WMMD1219. Next base: position 6,902,255 of record NZ_CP186057.1, on the reverse strand, counting down.
GGTCAGCGCGGGCGCGAGCGCCGCCAGTGCCGCGTCCGGCTCGCCCCACCCGGCCAGCAGGTCGGCCCGTCGCGCCGGGGCGCACCCCGGGCAGCCGCCCACCGGGTCCGTCGGGTCCGCCGCCGACCAGCGCTCGTACGCGCGCCGGGCGGCCGGCTCGTCGCCGAGGTGGTCGGCGAGCCGGCAGCGCAGCTCCGCCACCGGCGCCGCGTCCTCGCCCAGCTCCGCGGCGAGCGCGTCCAACAGGGACCGTGCCTGGTCCAGGCCCACCCGGGGCGTGCCGAACGACGCCTCCACCGCCTGCCGCTGGTGCCGGCGCAACCGGGTCAGCTCGTCGGGGCGGGCGTCCAGCAGCCCGGGGTGCCGGGCCAGCGTGGCCCGCATCCGCCGGACCGGTTCCACCGCGCGCCACCGCTCGCCCCGGTGCAGGTACGCCTCGACCAGCGCGAACCGCGCCGACAGGGCGGTACGCGGGTCGCCGGTGGCGTCCGCCCGGGACGCGATCCGCTCCAGCTCGGCGCAGCGCTCCGCGCCGTCAGGCCGGTCCCGGGCGTCGGCGAGCGCGGCGGCCAGCCCCCGGTCGCGTGCCGTGGTCACCGGAGCGTCCCGCCGGCCAGATCGTCGACGGCGGCGGCGAGCTGGCACCCGGTGGTCACGCCACAGTCGACGAGCCGGTCGAGCTGGTGCGGGGTCACCCCGCGCTCCAGGTCGGTGGTGACCTCGCCGCACACCTGTGCCGACCCGTCGTCGGCGACGTGCACGTACGCCTTCGGCCAGAGCCGGTCGTGGTTCCACGCGTTGCAGAAGGCGTGCAGCTCGGGCACACGCTCGATGCCGAAGTGGTGCGCGACGACTGTGCGTACCTGGAGCAGCTCACCGGCCGCTCCCCGGCGGTGGAACCAGATCAGGTTGCGCTCCCAGCGGCCCACCAGCGCGCCGTCGGGTTCCTCGGCCACCGCGTACCCCCGGTGGCCGAGCACGGCGGCGATCAGCTCGCCGGTCAGCGGGCGCAGTTCCTGCGGGTGTCCGGCCAGCGGACCGTCCGGACCGTCCTCGATCTCCGGCGACGCCATCGGGCATCCCTTCTGAGGCGAATAACACAAACGACGGTCCGACCCGTGCTGCGACGCGCGGACACGACCCGGAAAAGCGGCGATCCACCGGGTGCCGCCGTTACCGTGACTCTATGGCGGGCCGTACCTCTCAGGCGAGCCGGCGGCGCGGCGCGTCGCCGCGTGGCACCACGAACAACCGCGCCCGGCAACCGGCGAAGAAGGCGGCGGCGCGGAAACCGGCGCGGCGGCGCCCGGCCCCCGGGCCGAGCCCGGCCGCGTTCGTCGGCCGGGCCGTGGGCGCCCTCTGGATGGGGCTGGCCCACTCGGTGGGCTGGGCGTTCCGGGCGGCCGGGCGGCAGGCCGCGTCCACCCGGGAACTGGATCCGGAGCACCGCCGCGACGGCGGCGGGCTGCTCCTGTTCGGCCTGGCCATCCTCAGCGCGGTGGGCATCTGGGGCGGCGGCGCCGGGCCGGTGGGCCGGCACCTGGCCGACACCGTACGCCTGTTCATCGGCGCCATCTCGATAATCCTTCCGGTGCTGTTCATGGTCGGCGCGTGGCGGCTGATGCGGAGCCCGGCCGACCCCGAGCACCGCGGTCGCGGCCTGGTCGGCTGGGGCTCGATGATGCTGGCCACCGCCGCGATGCTGCACATCGGGCAGAACCCGGTCGACGAGGTCCAGCGTGACTTCGCCGGCGGCCTGATCGGCGCGGGCGTGGGCGACCTGCTGAAGTCGGCGGTGACCGCCTGGGTGGCCATGCCGCTGCTGCTCCTGCTGCTGGTGTTCGGCCTGCTCGTGGTCACCGCGACGCCGATCAACAAGATCCCGGAGCGGCTCGGCCTGCGCGCCGACCCGGCCGGGCCGGACGTCGACGACGAGCTCGCCGAGGACGAGGCGCCGGTGAAACCGGCCCGCAAGCGCCCGGCGAAGCGGATGCCACCGCCGCTGGAGCCGCTGGACCCGGACGACGAGCTGGCCGGCGTCGACCTCCAGGAGACGCTGGTGCTGCCGCGCAAGCCGCCGAAGGTGCCGGCGAACCGCAAGCCGGTCGAGCCGCCGGAGCACTCGCCGCTGCCCACCCGCGCCGAGCAACTGGCGCTCACCGGGCTGGCCGGCGACTACACGCTGCCGCCGGCGAACCTGCTCGGCAGCGGCGCCAAGCCGAAGAGCCGCAGCAAGGCCAACGACGAGGTGATCGCGGCGCTCACAGGCGTCTTCGAGCAGTTCGACGTGGACGCCGCCGTCACCGGGTTCACCCGCGGCCCGACTGTCACCCGGTACGAGGTGGAGCTGGGCCCGGGCGTCAAGGTCGAGCGGATCACCCAGCTCTCCCGCAACATCGCGTACGCGGTGAAGTCGCCGGACGTCCGCATCCTCAGCCCGATCCCGGGCAAGAGCGCGGTCGGTGTGGAGATCCCGAACACCGACCCGGAGAACGTGTCGCTCGGCGACGTGCTGCGCTCCCGCGAGGCGACCAGCGACCACCACCCGATGGTGGTGGCGCTCGGCAAGGACATCGAGGGCGGCTACGTGGTGGCCAACCTGGCGAAGATGCCACACATCCTGATCGCGGGCGCGACCGGCGCCGGCAAGTCGTCCTGCCTCAACTCACTGCTGGTGTCCATCCTGACCCGGGCCACGCCGGACGAGGTGCGGCTGCTGCTGATCGACCCGAAGCGGGTCGAGATGACCGGCTACGAGGGCATCCCGCACCTGGTCACGCCGATCGTGACCAACCCGAAGAAGGCGGCCGACTCGCTGGAGTGGGTCGTCCGCGAGATGGACATGCGCTACGACGACCTCGCCGCCAACGGGGTCCGGCACATCGACGACTTCAACCGCAAGGTGCGCAACGGCGAGATCAAGGCGCCGCCGGGCAGCGAGCGGGAGATGCGGCCGTACCCGTACCTGCTGGTGATCGTGGACGAGCTGGCCGACCTGATGATGGTCGCGCCGCGTGACGTGGAGGACTCCATCGTCCGGATCACCCAGCTCGCCCGCGCCGCCGGCATCCACCTGGTCCTCGCCACCCAGCGGCCCTCGGTCGACGTGGTCACCGGCCTGATCAAGGCGAACGTGCCGTCCCGGCTCGCGTTCGCCACCTCCTCGCTCGCCGACTCCCGGGTCATCCTGGACCAGCCCGGCGCGGAGAAGCTGCTCGGCCGCGGCGACGGCCTGTTCCTGCCGATGGGCGCGTCGAAGCCGCAGCGCATCCAGGGCGCCTGGGTCACCGAGCGCGAGATCTCCGACGTGGTCAAGTTCTGCAAGGACCAGCGTGAGCCGGAGTTCCGCCCGGACGTGCTCGCCCCGGCGCAGGACAGCAAGAAGAAGATCGACGAGGACATCGGCGACGACCTGGACCTGCTCGTGCAGGCGGTCGAGCTGGTGGTCACCTCACAGTTCGGGTCGACCTCGATGCTCCAGCGCAAGCTGCGGGTCGGCTTCGCCAAGGCGGGCCGGCTGATGGACCTGATGGAGACCCGGGGCGTGGTCGGTCCGTCCGAGGGCTCCAAGGCCCGCGACGTGCTGGTCAAGCCGGACGAGCTGGAGGAGGTCCTGGCCGGCCTGCGCGGCGGCGAGGACTGACGGCCCCGAAACGGACGACGGCGGCCCCCACCATCAGGTGGGAGCCGCCGTCGGCGGTTCCGGGTCAGTTGATCAGCGCGGCGAAGAGCACGGTGCCGAGCACCGCGGCGACCGCGCTCGCGGCGGCGGCGTACCAGCCCAGCGGCTTGTCACCGAGGACGGCGCCGACGATGCCGAGGACGATCCCGAGGATGCCGAAGATGAGCGGGGACACGAAGAGCGCGAGGGCCGCGAAGACGAACGCGACGATCGTGCAGATCCGGGCGGCGTTGCTGCGCGGACGGGCGCTGGCGTGGATGTCGGCCATGGGGTTCCTCCGTGAGTGATCTCGCTGTGGCTACGGAGGATCCGGTACCCCGGGGGTTGCACCGTCCAAACCGGATGACGCACCGATCAGCTGAACAGCTTCAGCCCGATCACGCCGGCCACCACCAGCAGCAGGCAGGCCACCCGTGGCAGGTTGACCGGTTCGCCGAGCGCGAGCATGCCGACCAGCGCGGTACCGAGCGCGCCGATGCCCACCCACACCGCGTAGCCGGTGCCGACCGGGATGTCGCGCAGCGCGTACGCCAGGCCGGCCATGCTCGCCACCAGCGTGACGGCGAAGACGGCGGAGGGGAGGGGGCGGGTGAAGCCGGCGCTGCGGTCCAGCGCGATCGCCCACGCGGTCTCCAGCAGTCCGGAGATCACCAGCACGATCCAGGCCATGGGTATCACCTCTGACGGACGGGCCCGGCGCGGGAGCGGGCCGGGCGACGGTCGGGTCACGCGGGGCGTCTTGGCCTGACCGGGTACGCCCACCACTCGTCCGGGACGGCCCAGGGGCCGTCGTGGCCGACGGTAGCACCGGGCGGGCCGGACCGGCGGCGTGGTGAGAAACGCCACCATGGGTGGAGTTGACGTCAACTTCAAGTTGCAGGATGGATGCCATGACCCTGCTCTTCTCCGACGACGACGTCGCGGCCGCCGTGGACGCCCCGCTCACCGTCGCGGCCATGCGGGACGCGCTGCTGGCCGCGTACGCCGGGCGGCTCATCGCCCCGCCCCGGGCGTCCGCGCCGCTGGACGGGGGCCGGATGGTGCTCACCGCCGGACACCTCACCGGGCAGTGGTACGGCTTCCGCTCGTACGACACGTTCGGCCACCCGGAGAGCGGTCAGCTCGTCGTGCTGCACGACGCGACCACCGGCGCGGTACGCGCCATCGCCGTCGGCGAGGAGCTGGGCTCCCGGCGTACCGGAGGACTCGGTGGCGTGGCGGTCGACGCCCTGGCCCGCGCGGACGCCGCCACGGTCGGCGTGGTGGGGTCCGGCCGGCAGGCCTGGACCCAGGTCTGGGCCGCGGCGGCGGTCCGGCCGCTGCGCGAGGTGACCGTGTACAGCCGCTCGGCGGCCCGGCGGGAGACGTTCGCCGCGCGGGTCCGCGCCGAACTGGACGTGCCGGCCCGCGCCGTCGGCTCGGCCACCGCCGCGGTACGCGACCGGGACGTGGTGGTGCTCGCCACCACCAGCACCGCCCCGGTGCTCGACGCCGCCGACCTGGCCCCCGGCACCCACGTCAACACGGTCGGCTTCAAGCAGACCGACCGGCACGAGTTCGGCACCGACCTGCTCGACGCCGCCGACCTGCTGGTCACCGACTCACCCGGGCAGGCCGCCGCGTACGTGCCGCCGATGCTCGCCGCCGTCGAGCCGTACGCCGGGCGGCTGCGTGACCTGGGCGCGGTGCTGGCCGGCGCGCTTCCCGGCCGGACCACCGCGGACCAGATCTCGGTCTTCTGCTCCACCGGCCTGGCCGGCACGGAGGTGTTCCTCCTCGACCGGCTGGCCCGGGTGGCCGTTCCCGCCCGCTGAACCGGCCGGACGGGTGCGCGGCGGTCCGGAACCGGCCCGGTACCCTCGGATGGTGTCTGCCTCCTCCTCCACCCCGCGATCCGACGGGCGCCGCGTCGCCCTGCTGACCCTCGGCTGTGCCCGCAACGAGGTCGACTCGGAGGAGCTGGCCGCCCGGCTGCACGCCGACGGATGGCAGGTCACCACCGACGGCGAGGGCGCCGACGTGGTGGTGGTGAACACCTGCGGGTTCGTGGAGAAGGCCAAGCAGGACTCGATCCAGACGCTGCTGGCCGCCGCCGACACCGGCGCCAAGGTCGTCGCCGCCGGGTGCATGGCCGAGCGGTACGGCCGTGAGCTGGCCGACAGTCTCCCCGAGGCGCAGGCGGTGCTGAGCTTCGACGACTACCCGGACATCGCCGCCCGGCTCGACTCGGTGCTGGCCGGCGAGGCGATCGGCGCGCACACCCCCCGCGACCGGCGGGAACTGCTGCCGCTGACCCCGGTGAAGCGCCGCGACGCGGCGGTGTCGCTGCCCGGGCACGGCACCCCGACCCGGGTCGCACCGGAGACCGACGCGCACACCCCGGCCCACCTGCGGCAGGTGCTGCGGCACCGGCTCGACACCGGCCCGGTGGCGTCGCTGAAGCTCGCCAGCGGCTGCGACCGGCGGTGCGCGTTCTGCGCCATCCCGGCGTTCCGCGGCGCGTTCGTCTCGCGTACCCCCGACGAGCTGCTCGCCGAGGCCGAGTGGCTGGCCAAGACCGGCGTACGGGAGCTGGTGCTGGTCAGCGAGAACTCCACCTCGTACGGCAAGGACCTGGGCGACCCCCGCGCGCTGGAGAAGCTCCTGCCGCAGCTCGCCGCGATCGACGGGATCGTGCGGGTCCGCGCCAGCTATCTCCAGCCCGCGGAGACCCGGCCCGGCCTGGTCGAGGTGATCGCCACCACGCCGGGCGTGGCCGCGTACTTCGACCTGTCGTTCCAGCACTCCAGCGAGCCGGTGCTGCGCCGGATGCGGCGCTTCGGCTCCACCGACCGGTTCCTGGAGCTGCTCGCCTCCGCCCGCGAGCTGGCGCCGGACGCGGGCGCGCGCAGCAACTTCATCGTCGGCTTCCCCGGCGAGACGAAGCAGGACGTGGCCGAGCTGGTCCGGTTCCTCACCGAGGCGCGGCTGGACGCGATCGGCATGTTCGACTACAGCGACGAGGACGGCACCGAGGCCGCCGGCCTGACCGGCAAGGCCTCCGCCGCCACGATCAAGCGGCGGTACGACAAGCTCAGCGCGCTGGCCGACGAACTCTGCTCGCAGCGCGCCGAGGAACGCCTCGGCGCGACGGTGGACGTGCTCGTGGACTCGACCGCCGACGGCGTGGTGGAGGGGCGGGCCGCCCACCAGGCGCCCGAGGTCGACGGCTCGACCACGCTCGTCGCGCCCGTCGGCGGCGGCGTGGATCTGGCCGCGCTGCGCCCCGGCGACCTGGTCCGGGCCACTGTGACCGCGACCGAGGGTGTCGACCTGGTCGCCGTACCGGATGAGATGATCTCGGCGGCGCCCGGCGCGGTACGGTGACGGCGGGCCCGGACGGAGCGGGGAAGCCACGTGGGGCGATGCGGGACATGACGGGAGCGGAGTCGACGGCGGCTGCCCCCGTACCGCTGCTCAACGCGGCGAACCTGCTCACCGGCGCGCGCCTGGTGCTGGTGCCGGTCTTCGCGGCCACCGTGATCGCCTCCGGCATGAGCGACGCGGGCTGGCGTACGGCCGCCTGCGTGATCTTCGTGGTGGCCTCCGCGACCGACCTGGTCGACGGCTGGATCGCCCGCCGGTACGAACTGGTCACCTCGCTGGGCAAGGTCGCCGACCCGATCGCCGACAAGGCGCTCACCGGCGCCGCCCTGGTGCTGCTCTCCTTCTACGACCGGCTGCCCTGGTGGGTGACGGTGGTGATCCTGGCCCGCGAGCTGGGCATCACCGGGCTGCGCTTCTGGGTGATCCGGCACGGGGTGATCGCCGCCAGCCGGGGCGGCAAGGTCAAGACCGCACTGCAGATCCTGGCCATCACCTGGTACCTCTGGCCGATGCCGGAGGCGCTCGCCGCGATCGGGCCGTGGATCATGGGAGCGGCCGTGGTGGTCACCGTGGTCACCGGGTTCGACTACATCGCCCAGGCGTTGCGGCTGCGCCGCCCGGCCCGTTGAGCCGGTCGGCGGGCCCGTCGATCCGGGCAGCCGACGAGTAAGCCGGCGCGGTGCGGGAAATGGGGGCGGGCATGGAAACCGACGCGAGAGACCACCGGCCCGCCGGCAGCCCGGCGGCCGCCGTGGTGCACCGGCTGCACGAGTGCGGCGAGACGCTGGCCACCGTCGAGTCGCTGACCGGAGGCCTGCTCGCCGCCGCGATCGTGGAGATCGCCGGGGTCAGCTCGATCTACCGGGGCGGCATGGTGGTCTACGCCACCGAACTCAAGGCGACGCTCGCCGGCGTACCGCAGGACCTGCTGGCCGACCGCGGCCCGGTCGACCCGGACGTGGCGGCCGCGCTGGCCGAGGGCGGACGGCAGCGGTGCGGCGCCGACTGGGGCCTGGCCACCACCGGTGTGGCCGGGCCGGAACCGCAGGACGACAAGCCGGTCGGCCTGGTCTACGTGGCGGTCGCCGGGCCGGACGGCACGCAGGTGCGCCGGCTCGACCTCGACGGCGGCCGCGACCACATCCGTTCGGCCGCGGTGATCGAGGCGCTGCGCCTGCTCGCCGACCGCATCCAGCTCCCCCAGGACGCCGGCGCGCCCGATCCGGCCGGGGCCGGCCACCGGTGAGCCGGCGTCACACCGGCACGCCCGGCGGCGGGACCGCCGGACCGGCCGATCCGCCCGGATTGGGGAGGCGGGGTGGGATGTCGTCGTGGCGACCAACGGGTACGGTTGCGGGAAGGCTCCGGCGGTCGCCGTCGGCGCCGGAGCGGTCCGCCGCGTCCGGCGCGACGCGAACGGCCGGGGATGGTGGTCCCGCTCAGGGGGAGGTGCGATGGTCCTGCTACGCCGGGTGATCGGTGACGCGCTGCGCGCACGCAGGCAGGGGCAGCACCGCACCCTCCGCGAGGTCTCCTCCGCGGCCAACGTCAGCCTCGGCTACCTCTCCGAGATCGAACGCGGCCAGAAGGAACCCTCCAGCGAGTTGCTGGCCGCGATCTGCGACGCGCTCGGCGCCCGCCTGTCCGAGCTGCTGCGCGAGGTGAGCGACACGGTCGCCCTGGCCGAGCAGATGCCCGGCGTGCTGGTGCCGGTGGCCGACGAGCCGGCCCCGGTGGCCCCGGCCGCCGTCCGCAAGGCGACGAACAGGGGTGTCCGCCAGGTCACCTCCGACGGCGGGGTCGCCGTCCAGGTCCGGCAGGACTCGCCGCTCAAGGCCACGCTGCGCAGCACCCGCGTACGTCCCGCCGAGCGGGATGTGGTCTGCGCCGCCTGACCCCGGCCACGGCGTCGTGGGCAGTGCTGGCGTTCGCGTCGTACTGTTGATCAGGAGCGTACGGGTGCCGGAGTGGCGTCCGGCTGGGACGATGTAGGCGCGACGCTACTGAGGGGACGAGGCGGAGATGGCGAACCCGTTCGTCAAGGGTTGGAAGTACCTGATGGCGCTCTTCGGCGCGAAGATCGACGAGCACGCCGATCCGAAGGTGCAGATCCAGCAGGCCGTCGAGGAGGCGCAGCGCCAGCACCAGGCGCTGGTGCAGCAGGCGGCGGCGGTGATCGGCAACCAGCGCCAGCTGGAGATGAAGCTGTCCCGGCAGATGACCGAGGTCGAACAGCTCCAGGGCAACGCGCGGCAGGCGCTGGCGGTGGCCGACCAGGCCCGGGGCCGGGGCGACGAGGCCGAGGCCGGGCGCTACGAGCAGACCGCCCAGATGCTGGCGACCCAGCTGGTCTCCGCGGAGCAGGCGCTGGAAGACCTCAAGACGCTGCACGACCAGGCGCTCGGCGCGGCCGCACAGGCCCGCAAGGCGGTCGAGAACAACTCGATGATCCTCCAGCAGAAGCTGGCCGAGCGCACCAAGCTGCTCAGCCAGCTGGAGCAGGCCAAGATGCAGGAGAGCGTGGCCCGCTCGCTGGAGTCGATGTCGTCGCTCACCGCGCCCGCCAACACCCCCTCGCTGGACGAGGTCCGTGACCGGATCGAACGCCGCTACGCCACCGCCATGGGCCGGGCCGAACTGGCTGGCAACTCGGTCGAGGGCCGGATGCTGGAGATCCAGAAGGCCACGCTCGACTCGGCCGGATCGGCGAGACTGGAGCAGATCCGGTCGAGCATGGCCGGCGAGCAGCTCGGCAGCCGGTCCGAGACCCCCGCCGTGGGGCAGCCGGCCGACCCGGCCGCCGCCGCCCGGCTCGACGAGATCCGGGCCAGCATGAGCCGGGAACGCGGCACCGGGGAGACCACGACCGGCTGACGGAGGGGCGGACACGATGGCGGACGAACGGGCCCGGCACTTCCGGAGGCTGCGCAGACTGCGCAACTCGGCGCGGCGGTGGAGCGTGCTGGCCGGAGGGCTCGGCGGCGCCGCCGCGGTGCTGACCCCGTACGCCGGACTGGGTCTGGCGGACGCGGCCTGGGCCGGCGCCGCGGGCAGCGCGATCGCGGTGGCCGCCTGGCGCTGGGTCGACCACCGCGCGCTCGCCGCCGTGCCGCCACCGCCCGCGCTCGACCCGGCCGAGGCCGCCGCCCGCTCCCGCGCCCGGCTGGTCGCCGCCGTCGAGCGGCTGCCCGTCGGCCCGGGCGTCGTGGCCGAGGTACGCCGGGTCCGTTCCCGCCTCGCACTGCGCGGCACCGCCGCGGCCGAACCGTGGGCCCGGCTGGACCGGGCCGCGCTCACCCTGGCCGGGCTGGCCGGTCGGCTCACCGGGCTGGCCGAGCCGGCGGTACGCGAGGCGGCCGAGGCCGACCGTTCCCTGCGCGAGCTGGCGACCCGGGTGGCGGGCGTGGAACGCGCGGCGAAGCTGACCCCGCAGAGCCCGCTGAACGAGGTGCACGCCACGCTGGTGACCCAGTTGGAGGACGGGGTGGCCGCGTACGAGCGGCTGGTGGTGGCCGCCGCCGGGTACGTGGCCGAGGACGCGCGCCCGAACACCGAACACCCGGCCGCCGCGCGCCTGACCGAGGCCACCGACCTGCTGCACGGCGTAGCCTCCGCCCTGGCCGAACTCCGCACCCCGCTGCGCGCCCCCTGACAGCCCTCCCTGCCTCGCTGTCTCCCCGGCCCTGCTGCCGGCCCTGCTCCCGGCTCTCCCCGTTGATCAAGGAGTTTGTGTCCTCCCACCGCCCGAATCCGGACACAAACCCCTTGATCACCGACCCTGGGCGCCCTGGCGCCCTGGACCGGCCGGCCCGCCCGACCTGCACGATCATGAGGTTGACGGCAACTTCGATCTCCATTCCTGCCGCCAACCTCATGATCACCGGGTTCCTGCCGGGCGCGGCGGCGCGCCGTCCGCCGGCCTCTCCGCTCTCTGCGCTGTCCGCTCTCTCCGCTCTCTGCGGTGATCAAGGAGTTTGTGTCCGGATCGGACTCGCTACAGGACCCAAACTCCTTGATCACCGGAGCAGAGCGGGGCCGAACGCCCGGGGAGCGGGTGCCTCGGCTGGGTGATCATGAAGTTGGCGGGGATGTTGATCTCTGAAACTGCCGCTAACTTCATGATCAACGCCGAGGGAGAGGGGTGGGTTAGGTGGGGGTGGTTTTGGGGGTGGGAGGGGTCCAGGGGGAGGTGCCTACGACGTTTGTGGCGCGTACCCGGTAGTGGTAGGTCGCACCGCGGGCCAGGCCTGTGTTGGTGAAGCCGCGACCGGTCACGTGGAACGTCGCCGGGTCGCGGGTGAAGGCGGCGTCGGTGGCGCGCTGCACGACGAACCCGGCGCCCGGTCCGGCCGGCGTCGGCGCCGACCAGCTCACCGTCACGGTCGCGGTGTCCGGCCCGGACACGCTCGCGGTGACGCTCACCCCGGTCGGCGCGACAGGCCGGGCCGGGGTGGTCACCGCGGCCACCGTGGACCAGGGGGAGGCGGCGCCCAGGTACGTCGTGCGTACCCGGTAGTAGTACGTGGTGTCCGGCGCGACGGCCGGGTCCACGTGGGCCTCGCCCACGGCGATGGCCGTGGTGCCCGGACCGCTGGTGAACGTGGGGTTGGTGGCCCGCTGCACGTCCACTCCGGTGGCGAACGAGTGGTTGGCCCAGCGCAGCGCCACCCGCAGCGGCGCGGTCGGTGGCAGCACCGCGGTCAGCCGGGTCGGCGCGGCCAGGTGCACCGCCGCCGGTACGGCGTTGGACCAGGACGAGCAGCTCACCGCGTTCTCGGCCCGGATCCGGTAGTGGTAGGTGACGCCGGGGGTGACAGTGGCGTCGGTGTACCGGGTGGCGGTGGCGGCCACTGTGATCTCGGTCAGCCCGGTGGTGAAGGTGCTGTCGGTGGCGCGTTGCAGCCGGTGGCTGGTGGGTACGGGCCGGCTGCCGTTGCCGGTCCAGGTCAGCGCGATGGCGGGTAGTGCGGTGGCGCTGCCGGGCGCCGGGGTGGCGGTGAGCCCGGTCGGCGCCTTGGGCGCCACGCGCAGCACCAGCGGGCGGCTCATGCCCTGGTCGCGCAGTCCGGCGGAGCGGGTCTGCCAGCGGTACTCCCAGCCCAGGTTCACCAGCTGGTTGACCACGACCGCGGGACGGCCGTCCACCGGGCTGACCGGGCCGGCGTCCAGCCGTGCGCCGGCCGGGCGGGTCGGGTCGAGCAGCCGTACGCTGTCGCCGATCTTGAACGGCAGGGCTGGTGGGACGGGACGCAGCGCCACCACGACGTCCTCCCGGGGGTTGACCCGGACGGTGTCCTTCCACCCCAGCTCGCCCGGGTCCGGCGGGCGGACCGTGCCGTCCCAGCCGACCCGGTTGACCAGTTGCACGTCGCAGCCCTCGATGTGGACCGGGTGGGTACGCGGGGCGTCGCCGACGATCCGCCAGAGCTGCGTGCCGTCGCCGGGCGCGCCGACCGCCACGGCCGGGTCGGTGGCGTGCAGCACCTCGGTGGCCGGGTCGGCCGGTCCCAGCGGCAGGGTGGCCGGGGCGAGTGGCCCGGCGACCGGGTGGCCGACGCCGAGCCGTCCCACCGCGCGGCCGTGCCGGGCCTCGAACACCTGCCCGACCGACTTCACCGTCAGCGGCAACGTGACCGGGGCGGTCGCGCCGGCCGGGGTGAACGTGACCGAGGTGGCTCGCGCGGGAACGAGCGTCGGGCGTGGGGTGGAGGTGCCGATCGCGGCGTCGTACGCGGGTTGCGGCACGATCGGCGGCGGCTGGCTGCGGGCGTACGCCCCTGGTAGCCGGTCGGCGAGCCGCCGCGTGTCGTACGGCTGGGCCGGGGTGCCGGTCACCCGGATCTGGAGCAGGGTACGGGTGTTCGGGCCGTATCCGGGGCGGGCCGGCGGCAGGCCCCCGGCGGGGGTGCGGTCCGGTGCGCCGGTGTGGTGGTCGTGGCGCGGGTCGAACCGGGGCAGCGGCGCGGGGCAGTCGTTGTAGAGGATGAGCGTGCTGCCGGGGGCCACTGTGGAGAAGTCCACCACCACGTCGGCGCGTTCGCCGGGGGCGAGCAGCAGCGCGTGCCCGTCGACGTTGAGCACCGTCGGGTCCTGCCTGTCGTACCGGTAGTCCACCGGCCGGTTGGTCAGCACCACCGGGGCGGGGAGCAGGCCGCCCTCGTTGCCGATCTGGATCATCTCGGGTCCGGCGGCGGCCGGGTCGGGCACGCCGCCGTCGCGTCCGTCCGTCGGCCAGTAGGCGGGCCGCCCCGGCGCGCGTACCGCCTCGACCATGGGCACCTCACCGGCGGCCGGGTCGGCCGGGCTGCCGTCGGGCGCCCACATCGGCGCGTCCGAGGCGGCCCGGTAGAGCTGGAGGTTGAGCGCCCGGTCCGCACAGGCGTTGAGGATCCGGAACCGGTACGCCCGTGGCGCCACCTCCAGGTACGGGTAGGCCACGCCGTTGACCAGCGGGGTGTCGCCGTACGCGTCGGGGACCGCCGACGGGTGCGGGACGCCCGGTACCAGCGGCGGCTCGTCGGGGTCGGTGTCGGGGTCGTGGTGCGGGTTCGGCACCGGGGCGACCCACGGGCTGGCGCCGCCGTCCGGGTCGTGGATCCACGGCCCGTAGTCCCAGCGTCCGGTCGGGTTGGTGCCGGTGAGCCGGTACGGGTTCTGCCGCGGCTGGTAGACGTGCGGGTGCCAGAGGCTGCCCTTGGCGCCCCAGCGGTCCCGGTCCCAGGTGGGGTCCTGGGCGGCGAGCTGCGCGTCGTCGGGCACGAACGTCTTGTCCTCGATCACCAGCGGGAACTGGTCGACGGGCAGCACGCCGTCGTCGACGAGCCGTTCCTCGGCCGGGTCGGTGAGCAGGTAGAGCGCGATCTGCCCGGAGTAGACGGTGAGCCGGGACAGGCCGAGCGTGTTGTCGTGCAGCCACATGAGCCGGCCGCTCTGGTCGTTCGGGAAGTACAGCGTGGTGGCGCCCGCGCCGGGCGGCGGCATGTCCGGCACCGGCGTCAGACCCACACCCGTCGGGTACGGCGTGATCTCACCGGCCGGGGTCACCCACTGCCACGGGTTGCCGGCGCTGATCCACCCGGTCTGCGCGCCGGACAGGTGCGGCACGGCCCGGTTCTGCGGGTACGGCGCGGGACCGTCGAGCGGCCCGTCACCGGCGCCGTCGACTGTCTCGTCGACCGGCAGGAACAGCTCGCCGGCCCGTCCGGTGGGGAGCTGGTTGATGAACTTGATGCGCACCGGGCGGCCCCGCCGGGCCACGATCATCGGGCCGAGGTGCCAGGGGCGGCCGGGCGGGCTGACCGTGTTGTGCCCGGAGGGGTCGGTGCCCAGGTTGAGCTGGCGGTAGCCGCGCAGCCGGGTGGCGGGCAGGTCGCGGTGCAGGCGCTGCGCGTACTCCTGGAGGCCGATCTCGTAGTAGTCGCAGCCCGGCCAGGTGATGGTGTCGGGGACGGCGACGGGCAGGCGGGCGCCGAGCCCGGCGGTGGCCGGCTGCCCGGGTAGCGGCAGCGGGTCGACGAACTTGCGGATGCCGGTGCCGGGGACCGGGTGGCCGTCCGGGTCGAGCGTGGGCAGCGGGCTGGCGGCGGTGTTCGGCACCGGGCCGAACAGGCGCGGGACGGCGGCCGGGTCGAGGCTGGCCGGGGCCGGGCCGCCGCCCGGTTCCTCGTCGCCGCCGCGAGCGGCCGGAACGGCGGGCGCGACGGAACCGGCGGGCGTCGGGGCACCGGCGGGCACGGGCGGCGTGGTCTCCTCGGCGACGACGGCGGCGATGGCGGCGCGGTCCGGACGTCCGGGCCGGCTGCGGCGGAACAGCACCATGGCTCTCCCCGGGGTCGGGGCGCGCCGGCCGACACCCCGGCGTGGCGGGCGTACGCGCTGCTGACGATCCGTGAGCGGTCCACCGCAGCATGCGACGTCACAGGGGTGAGGCGGAAGTACCCAATCGTCCCTATCTCGGCCGATCTTGGGCGTTTGGTGGAAGTTCCACGCCGGGCTGGCAGGCCGGGCACCAGTAGGTGACCCGTTCGCCCAGTTCCTCCTTGCGGACGGCGGTCCCGCAGCGGCGGCACGGCTGGGCCCGGCGGCCGTACACGTAGCTGGTGCCACCCCGGTGCAGCGCCCCCGTGGTGCTCTGCGTCCAGCGGCCCCGGTTGGCCGCCAGCAGCCGCTGGGCCAGCGCGACAGTGGCCGGCAGGTCCGGCACCGCGCCGACCGGCGTCCACGGCGACACGCCGCGCAGGAACAGCACCTCGCACTTGTAGAGGTTGCCCACCCCGGCCAGGTTGCGCTGGTCGAGCAGCGCCTCACCGATGGTGCGGTCCGGGTCGGCGGCGAGCCGGCGGACCGCCTCGTCCGCGTCCCAGTCCGGGCCGAGCAGGTCCGGGCCGAGGTGGCCGACGAGCGACTCCTCGTCGGCGGTCGGCACCAGCGCCAGCTCGTGCAGGTGGTAGCCGACGGCGACCGCGGCGGGGGAGCGCAGCACCACCCGGATCAGGTGCGCCGGCCGCGCGGTCCAGCGCTCACCCGGGGCGTAAGCCCGCCACGCGCCGTCCATCCGCAGGTGCGAGTGCAGCGTCCAGGGCTCGGCGTCGGTGCCGGTCAGGCGCAGCAGCAAATGCTTGCCCCGGCTCGCCGACTCGCGCACCGTCCAGCCGGTCAGGTCGGTGGTGGCGAGCTGTGGCACGCGGAAGTCGGACCCGGTGAGCCGGGCCCCGGCCAGCGCGCGTTGCAGGACGCGCGCGGTGTTCCAGACGGTGTCGCCTTCGGGCACCCCGCCATTGTCCCCTATCGAATGGAATTCGCATGTGTCGCTATTTGTACTGAGGTTCCACTTGATCTGCGGAAACGCAACGATCAGGGGGTTCTGAGGAGAATGCTGATGGCACATCTACGACGTCGTACCGTCGTCGCCCTGACCGCCCTGCTCACCGTGGCCGCCGGCCTGCCCGGCACGCCCGCGCAGGCCGCGCCCCCGCCCACCGCCGCACCGGCACGCGCCGCCGCGCCCGGCTCCGAACGCTGGTCCGTCGACCTCGCCGTCGCCGGCGGCGACGACGTCAACGTCGCCTGGCGGTCCGGCCGCCTGCGGCTGGCCGACCCACGGCCCACCGCCCGCACCCGCCCGGCCGCCGTCGCCGGACCGGTCGCCGAGGGCATCCTGCTCTCCGCGCCGCGCGCCCTGGACCGGCCCGCGACCCGGGTACGCGCACAGCTCGCCGCCCGCACCGGCGACGGGGGTACGGCGGTGGCCCAGGTACGCGGCTGGCGTGCCCGCGGCTGGACCGAGTGGCGCGACGCCACCGAGGCGGTGTTCGACCAGCCGGTCAGCCGGGTCCAGGCGCGCGTGGTGCTGACCACCAGCGACTCCGCGTCGGAGGCCACCGTCACCGGGCTGACGCTCGCCGCCGACTCGGTCGCCACCACGGCGGTCCAGCCGGCCGCCGCGCTCAAGTACCGGGTGTACGCGACCCGGATCGGCCTGGTCGGCGGCATCACCGCCAACGGGCACACGGTGCGGACCCGGGACCACTTCGCGGCGCTGCCCACCCGGCGCGGCCTGTCCCCGCGCGGCACCGGCGACTACACGGTCAAGGTCTGCACCACGAGCGGCAGCCGCTGCGAGTACGCCCCGGTCTGGGACGTCGGCCCGTGGAACACCCGGGACGACTGGTGGAACCCGGCTTCGGTCCGGGAGAACTGGAAGGACCTGCCGCGCGGGAAGCCGGAGGCGCAGGCCGCCTACCAGGACAACTACAACGGCGGGCGGGACCAGTTCGGCCGTACCGTGCGCAACCCGGCCGGACTGGACCTGGCCGACGGGACGTTCTGGGACGGGCTGCGGCTCACCGACAACGCGTGGGTGGACGTGACGTTGCTGTGGACCGGCGGCGGGACGCGGGCCGTTGTCGGCTCCGGGCCGCTGAACCTGCGCGCCGGGGCGAGCACCTCGTACGCGAGCCGAGGGCTGGCCGCCACGTACGCCCACGTGCCGGTGCAGTGCTATGTGACCGGGCAGAAGATCGCCGGTACGTACCGCACCACGACGAGGTGGTACCGCCTGGTGGGCGGCAACTACGTCAGCCACGCCTACCTGTCCTCGATCTACGGCGGCACAGTCCCCCGCTGCTGACCCGTGCCGCCCTCCCCTCGCCGACCTCCTCCGCGATCTTGCAGTTTCGGCCCTCTCGCCGGGGCATTCGCCCCTTGTGCCGGGGCGCCAACTGCAAGATCGCGGGGGGAGGCGGGCGGGGTCAGGGGTTGGTGATTCTGATCAAGGCGCCTGGGGTGGTTTGGAGGGTGTCGGCGGCTCGGCCGGTGTTGACCGCTACGGCCACCAGGCCGGCGGAGTCGACGTAGACCACCAGGGTGCCGGGTTCGGCATCGCCGAACGTGCGGCCGTGCACCGCCTCGTGGCCGTTCACCAGGACCCGGGACGGCAGGCCGTCGAGCAGCGCGCCCGGCGCGGCGAGCTGGACGTTGCCGAAGTGGTCGACGGTCAGCACCTCGGCGGTGAGGCCGCCCGGCTCGGCGCGTACCACCGGTTCCGGCAGCCGGACCAGCGCGCCCGGGTCCACTGCCGGTCCCGCCTCGCCCGGCGGCGCGCCCAGCGCCAGCCGGGCGGCCACCGGCGCGAACACGTCCCGCCCGTGGAACGTGCGGGACACGACCGGGCCGAGCCAGTCCGGGTTGGTCAGCTCCACCGCGGCGGTCACCCCGCCGAGCGCCTCCGCGGCCGGGACCAGCAGCCCGTTGTCCGGCCCCACGAGCAGCCCGCCGGGCGCGGCGAGCGCGATCCCGCGCCGCGTCGTGCCGACACCCGGGTCGACCACCGCCACGTGCACGCCCCACGGCAGGTGCGGCACCGTCTGCGCGAGCACCGCCGCGCCCCGGCGTACGTCGGCCGGTGGGATCAGGTGCGTCACGTCGATCACCCGGACGGCCGGGGCGAGCCGGGCCAGCACCCCGTGGCACGCCGCCACGAACCCGTCGGACAGCCCGTAGTCGGTGGTCAGCGAGACACACCGAGGGGTGCCGGTCACTTGTCGCCCGCCGGGGTCAGGTGCCGCGCCAGGCGCAGCTCGTCGTGCAGCGGGATCCCGTCCGCACCGACGTGCGGAATGGTCGGCTTGACCGCCCGGGCCCGGTCCACAGCGCCCGTGTCCACCGCGACGATCCGCAGCCCCCGGCGCTGGTAGAAGCGCAGCGCGCCCAGGTTGTCGTTGGTGGTGACCAGCCAGATCCGGTCCGCCCCGGCAGCGGTGGCCGCCTCCTCGACGGCGGCCAGCAGGGCGCTGCCGGCCCCGGTGCCGGGCGTCGACGCGGCCAGGCTCACCACTTCCAGCCCGTCGGTGTCGACCCGGTACACCAGCGCACCGGCGAACGCGCCGTCGTCGTCGACCGCCACCAGCGCGGGCAGGTCACGCAGGTCGTAGCGGGTGTCGTGGACCACCACGATCGGCCCGCCCCACTCCCGTTCGTGCAACGCCGTCAGCGCGGCGCGGTCCTCGTCGCGCGCCTGACGTACCCGGATCGAGGCCACCGGCACACCCTACGTTCCCGCTCCCCGGAACTCCGGGCGGTCAGCCGCGCAGGCGCAGGCCGCGCGGGGTGGCGCGGAAACCGGCGGCGGTCAGCGCGTCGCGCAGCGGGGACGCGTTCACGGCCTCGCCGTCGGCGCGTTCCACCGAGATCGCGCCGAGCGCACCCGAGTGCACCGCGTCGGCGAGCGCCTTGCCGGCCGCGCCGAGCGTGTCGGCGTCGTCGGTGAACGACAGGACCGTCCGGCCGCCCCGCTCGACGTAGAGCACCAGGTCGCCGCCGACGAGCACGACCAGCGCACCCGCCTTGCGCCCGGCCCGGTGGCCGGTGGCCGGCGCCGCTCCGTCGCCGGAGTCGACAACGCGTTCGGGCCAGGGCAGCGCCGCGCCGTACGGGTTCGCCGGGTCGGTGGCCGCGAGCACGACCGTCGGCCCGCCCCGGCCCTGGGAGTCGTCGGCGAGCGCCCGGATGCGGTCCACCGCACCCGGCACCGCGAACTGCGCCGCGCCGAGCCCTTCGACGAAGTAGCCGCGCCGGGCCGCCCCGCGTTCCTCCATCGCGGACAGCACCGGGTAGACCCCGGCGAAGCCGCCGGTGACCTGCTCGGCGACGACCGCGCCCCGGGTCACCACGCCGTGCCGTTCCAGCAGCAGGTCGGCCAGGGCGGCGGCCCGGCGGGTGGGGTCGAGGTCGCGTTCGGGCAGCCGGGACCAGCGACCGGCCATGGTGGGCGGGCCGCCCCGGCTGGGCAGCGCCACCCGGCCCGGCCGGCGGTAGCGGGTGCGCGGCGCCGACGGCCGGGACCGGTGCGCCCCGCCCGCGCCGAGCGCGGCCCGCAGCGGGGCGATCGTGTCGTTGGTGAGGTGACCGGCCCAGACCAGATCCCACACCGCGCCGGACAGGGCGGCGTCGTCGGTGGCGCCGACCCGGTCGGCCAGCGAGCGGAAGAACAGCGCCTGCCCGCCGGCGAGCGCGTCGAGCACCGACTCGTGCAGCGGGGTCAGCGTCAGCGCCTCGTCCGGCGGTGGGAGCAGCAGCGGCGCGACGTCGGCGTACGCGAGCGTCACCCACCCGTCGCCGCCGGAGATCGCGCCCGCGCCGGCCCACACCACCTCGCCACCGGCGCACAGCTCGTCGAGCTGGGCGGGGGAGTAGTCGGCGACCCGGGCGGGCAGCACCAGGCGTTCCAGCGCGGACGCCGGCACGCTCACGCCCTGCAACTGCTCGACGGTGGCGGCGACCGCCTCGACGCCCCGGGCCGACGAGCCGACCTGCTGCCAGCGGGGCAGGAACGCGGCGAGCGCGCGCGGCGGCACCGGTTCGATCTCCCGGCGCAGGGCGGCAAGGGAGCGGCGGCGCAGCAGGCGCAGCACCTCCGCGTCGCACCACTGGGTGCCCACACTGTCCGGCGCGAACTCGCCGGAGACCACCCGGCCGTTCACGGCGAGCCGGCGCAGCGCCTGCTCCACCACGAACACGCCGAGCCCGAACCGGGCCGCGCAGGTGGCCGCCGCGAACGGGCCGTGCGTGCGGGCGTACCGGGCGACCAGGTCGGCGAGCGGATCGGCCACCGGCGCGAGGTACGCCTCGGCGACCCCGACGGGCAGCGCCACCCCGAGCGCGTCGCGCAGCCGGGCGGCGTCCTCGACGACCACCCAGCGGTCCTCGCCGGCGATGCGGACCCGCAGCACCCGCCGGGCCGCCGCCAGCTCGTCGGTCCAGGACTCCGGTACGCCCCGCTCGGCCAGCTCGGCGCCGCTCAGGTCACCGACCACGCGCAGCAGCTCGACCACGTCCTCCGGGTCGCGGGGCCGCCGCTGCTCGGTGAGCCAGCGCAGTTGGCGTGCGGTCTCGGCGAGCACGTCCGGGTCGAGCAGTTCCCGCAGGTCGACGCGGCCGAGCAGCTCGCCGAGCAGCCCGGAGTCGAGCGCCAGCGCGGCGGCCCGCCGCTCGGCCAGGGGCGCGTCGCCCTCGTAGAGGAACGCGCCGACGTACCCGAACAGCAGCGACCTCGCGAACGGCGACGGGCGCTCGGACTCCACCTCGACCAGGCGTACCTTGCGGGCGGCCAGGTCGCGCATCAGCTCGCCGAGGGCGGGCTGGTCGAAGACGTCCTGGAGGCACTCGCGGGCGGCCTCCAGCGTGACCGGGAAGTCGGCGTACTCGCGGGCCACGTCGAGCAGCTGCGCGGCGCGCTGGCGTTGCTGCCACAGCGGTTGCCGCCGCCGGGGGTCACGCCGGGGCAGCAGCAGCGACCGGGCCGCGCACTCGCGGAACCGGGACGCGAACAGCGCCGACGTGCCGACCGACTCCTCGACGAGCTGGGCGATCTCGTCCGGGTCGAAGACGACCACGTCGGCGCCGGGCGGGGTGTCCGCGGTGTCCGGCAGGCGCACCACGATGCCGTCGTCGGAGGGCATGACCTGGGCGTCCACGCCGTACCGCTCGGCCAGCCGGCGGCCGATCGCCAGCGCCCACGGCCCGTTGACGCGCGCGCCGAGCACCGAGTGCACGGCGAGCCGCCAGTCGCCCAGCTCGTCGCGGAACCGTTCGACCACCACCGTCCGGTCGTCCGGCAACGACCGGGTGGCCGTCTTCTGCTCGCGCAGGTAGTTCATCAGGTTGCCGGCGGCCCAGTCGTCCAGCCCGCCCGCGCGCAGCGCCGCGACCGCGTCGGCGTCGGACTGCCGCAGCAGCGCCCGGACCCGGGCGCCGATCGCCCGGCCCAGCTCGACCGGGCGGCCGAGCTGGTCGCCCTTCCAGAACGGCATCCGGGCCGCCTGGCCGGGCGCGGGGGAGACGAGCACCCGGTCGGGGGTGATCTCCTCGATCCGCCAGGACGACGAGCCGAGCAGGAACACGTCACCCACCCGGGACTCGTAGACCATCTCCTCGTCCAGCTCACCGACCCGCGCGGCCCGCTCGGCGCCGGCCAGGAACACGCCGAACAGGCCCCGGTCGGGGATGGTGCCGCCGCTGGTCACGGCGAGCCGCTGGGCGCCGGGCCGGCCGGTCAGCACGTCGGTGGCGCGGTCCCAGACCAGCCGGGGACGCAGCTCGGCGAACGCGGTCGACGGGTAGCGCCCGGAGAGCATGTCGAGCACCGCGTGCAGCGCCGAGTCGGGCAGCTCCGCGAACGGCGCCGCCCGCCGGACCAGCACCGCCAGGTCGCCGAGCCGCCACGGCTCCAGCGCCACCATCGCGACGATCTGCTGGGCCAGCACGTCGAGCGGGTTGCGCGGGTAGTGCAGCTCCTCGATCGCCCCGACGCCCATCCGCTCGGCCACCACTGTGCAGGAGAGCAGGTCGCCCCGGTGCTTGGGGAAGACGACGCCGCGCGAGACCGCGCCGACCTGGTGCCCGGCCCGTCCGACGCGTTGCAGCCCGGCCGCCACGCTCGGCGGCGCCTCGATCTGCACCACCAGGTCGACGGCGCCCATGTCGATGCCCAGCTCCAGGCTGGACGTGGCGACCACGGCGGGCAGCCGGCCGGACTTGAGGGCCTCCTCGATCTGCTTGCGCTCCTCCCGCGACACGCTGCCGTGGTGCGCCCGCGCGATCACCGCCGGCGCCCCGGCCGCCGCGCCGGACTGCGCCATCACCTCCGCCGGCTGCCGCGGCGGTCCGACCGGGCCGCCGAACGCTGCCGCCCCCCGCCGTACCCGGTCCCCGTCGCCCCGGTCGCCGCCGGACACCGCGCCGGGCCCGCCGCCGCCGTCGAGCCCGGCCCCGTCGCCGGCCTGCGGGCCGTCGGCGCCGGGCAGCAGATCGGATACGCGCACCGGCTCCCCGCCCCGGGCCACGCGGCTGCCCTCCGGGGCGGACGCCGCCTCCAGTTCCTCGGCGGCCAGCTCGTTGAGGCGGGCGCAGAGGCGTTCGGCGCTGCGCCGGGAGTTGGTGAACACGATCGTGGACCGGTGCGCACGGATCAGCGCGAACACGCGTTCCTCGACCGCCGGCCAGATCGACGGGCGGCGGGGTGCGAGGCCGCCCAGGTCGTCCTCCGGCGGCTCCTGCTCGTCGAGGCGGGTCATGTCCTCCACCGGGACCTGGACGCTGACCTCGATGGTCTTGTTCGCCGGCGGCTGCACCACGTCGACCGGGCGTGCGCCGCCGAGGAAGCGGGCGCACACGTCGATCGGCCGGACGGTGGCGGACAACCCGATCCGTTGGGCGGGACGCTCCAGCAGCGCGTCGAGCCGTTCCAGGGACAGCGCCAGGTGGGCGCCGCGCTTGGTGCCGGCGACCGCGTGCACCTCGTCGACGATCACCGTGTCGACGCCGCGCAGCGAGTCGCGGGCGGCGGAGGTGAGCAGCAGGAACAGCGATTCGGGCGTGGTGATGAGGATGTCCGGCGGGGTGCGGGCGAAGGCCCGGCGCTCGTCGGCCGGGGTGTCGCCGGTCCGCATGCCGACGGTGATGTCGGGCGGGACCAGGCCGAGCCGGGAGGCGGCCTGGCGGATGCCGGTGAGCGGGGCGCGCAGGTTGCGTTCCACGTCGACGGCGAGCGCCTTGAGCGGGCTGACGTAGAGCACCCGGCAGCGGCGCCGGGGATCGGCCGGCGGCGGCTCCTTGGCGAGCCGGTCGAGTGACCAGAGGAACGCCGCGAGCGTCTTGCCGGAGCCGGTCGGCGCGACGACGAGGGCGTTGCGTGCGGCGGCCACCGAGCGCCAGGCGCCCTCCTGGGCCGGGGTGGGCGCGGCGAACGCCGCGGTGAACCACTCCCGGGTAGCCGCGCCGAACTCCGCCAGGACACCGCCCGACCCGCCTTGCCCGCCTGACCCGCCTTGCCCGCCTGACCCGCCTTGCCCGCCTGACCCGCCTGACCCGCCTGACCCGCCTGACCCGCCTGACCCGCCTGGCCGGCTCGCCGGGGTCACCTCGTCCGCCACGCTCCCATCCTGCCGCGCCGGTGTGACATCCGGCCCGCCGCCGGACCGTTCCGTCCCGCCCGCGACAGCCCGAGAATGGAATGGGCGATTATTCCGTTAAGTCTTACTTAACTGCTTGCTTGTGGGCTGCAACATAAAGTAACTTCACTCGCGATGCGGCGTGGGGTGGAGGCGTGGATGACCGTCGAGGACCGAGGTCTGGGTTCCGGAACCGACGTGCTCATCCGCAAGGTCGACAGTCGCCTGGCCGCGCTCCGCGCCGCGCTGCACGGCCCCGATCTCGAACTGGCCGAGGAACTGGCCGCGCGGCTGCGCGAGATGATCCTGGCGACCGCCCGCTCCAGCGCCGCCGACCGCGCCCGCGTCCGGGCCGCCGTGCACTACTTCGTCCAGCGCCGGGAGAGCCGCGACGCCCGGCTGCCGCTGCGCTCCCTGGTCGCCGCCCAGCGCGCCGTCGACCGCGCCGCCCGTCAGCTGGCCACCCCCAACCCCACCCCCTGACCCTCGCCGCACCCCGCCCTTCCGCCCTCCCGCCGCCCCGGTGATCAAGGAGTTCGTGTCCGGGAGCGCGCCCGATCCCGCCGCAAACTCCTTGATCACCGCCCGAGAGGCCGGGACGGCCGGGACGGCCGGGAAGGCCGGGTGGAGGTAAGGGTGGGTTTTGGGGAAAACGGCCCGGTTCGGTGCCTCTGTGGCGTGTGATCGGTTGTGACACCAGCGTGTTCTGCGCGCTGTCACCTCGACCGGGAGTACGCGTGCTCGTCCTGCTGATCGTGCACCTGGTGGCGGCGCTGCTCGCCCCGCTGCTGGTCCGCCGGTGGGGTCCGCGCGCCTGCCTGCTGCTCGCGCTCGCCCCGGCCGCCACAGCGGTCTGGGCGGCGGCGCACACCGCCGACGTACGCGACGGCGGTGAGGTGGTCGAGACGTACTCCTGGATCTCGCAGCTCCAGCTCGACGTGGCGCTGCGGGTCACCACGTTGTCCTGGCTGATGCTGCTGCTCGTCGGCGGCGTCGGCGCGCTGGTGCTGGTCTACTCCGCCCGCTACTTCCCGCCCGGGTCGGTCGGGCTGGCCCGGTTCGCCGCCGTCATGGTCGCCTTCGCCGGGGCCATGCTCGGCCTCGTCGTCTCCGACGACCTGCTGCTGCTCTACGTCTTCTGGGAACTGACCACGGTCTTCTCCTACCTGCTCATCGGGCACAGCACCGAGCGCCGCTCCAGCCGGTGGGCCGCCGCGCAGGCGCTCACCGTGACCACGCTGGGCGGGCTGGCCATGCTCGTCGGGTTCCTGCTGCTCGGCCACCACGCCGGGGGCTACCGGTGGTCGGAGGTGGCCGCCGCGCCGCTGCCCGGCGGCGGATACCTGACCGTCGCGGTGCTGCTCATCCTCGTCGGGGCGCTGGCGAAGTCCGCGGTGTTCCCGTTCAACGCCTGGCTGCCGGTGGCGATGGCCGCCCCGACGCCGGTGAGCGCGTACCTGCACGCGGCGGCGATGGTGAAGGCCGGCATCTTCCTCATCGGACTGCTCGGCCCGGTGCTCGCCCCGGTCGACGGGTGGCGGCCGGTCACGGTGGTCGGCGGCCTGGTCACGCTCGTCATCGGCGGGTGGGCGGCACTACGGCAGACCGACCTGAAGCTGCTGCTGGCGTACGGGACGGTCAGCCAGCTCGGCCTGCTCACCGTGGTGTTCGGCGCGGGCACCCCGAAGGCGGCGCTGGCCGGCGTGGCGATGCTGGCCGCACACGCCCTGTTCAAGGCGGCGCTGTTCCTGGTCGTCGGCATCCTCGACCACGAGGCCGGCACCCGTGACCTGCGGGAGCTGTCCGGGGTCAGGCGGACCGCGCCGGTGCTGGCCGTCGTCGCCACGCTGGCCGCCGCCTCGATGGCCGGGGTGCCGCCGCTGCTCGGGTTCGTCGGGAAGGAGGCGGCGCTCGCCGCGTTCACCGGCGATCCACTGGTCCTGATCGTGCTGGTGGTCGGCAGCGCGCTCACCGTCGCGTACAGCATCCGGTTCCTCTGGGGCGCGTTCGGCGCCCGGCCCGGCGTGCCGGACACCGAGCTGGCCCGGCCGCCCGCCGCGATGCTCGTACCCCCGGCGCTGCTCGCCGTGGCCGGGCTCGCCGCCGGTCCGGCCGCCGGGTGGCTGAGCGGCCTGTTCGAGCCGTACGCCGAGCTGTTCGGGCCGGTCGAGGAGCACCTGGCGCTCTGGCACGGACCCACGGCGGCGCTCGGCCTGTCCGCCGTCGTGCTGGCCGGCGGTGTGGTGCTGCACCTGATCCGCGGCCCGCTGGCGCCCGCGCTGGCGCGGCTGCGCTCGCCGGTGAACGGCAACCAGGGGTACGAGTGGGTGACGCACGGCTTCGACCGGCTCGCCATCGAGGTCACCGGCGCCACCCAGCGGGGTTCGCTGCCGCAGTACCTCGGCACCGTGCTGCTCGTGCTGGTGTTCGTGCCGGGCGGGGCGATGCTCGCCACCGCGCCGTGGCGGGTCGACCTGGCGCCCTGGGACAACCCGGCCCAGCTCGTGGTCTGCGTGGTGATCGCGGTCGCCGCGCTGCTCGCGGTCGGCGCGCGCCGCCGGCTCACCGCGATGCTGCTCGTCGGCGTGACCGGCTACGGCACCGCGATGATGTTCGTCCTCTACGGCGCGCCGGACGTGGCGCTGACCCAGTTCCTGGTGGAGACCGCGACGATCGCGGTGTTCGTGCTGGTGCTGCGGCGGCTGCCGGAGCGCTTCTCGGCCCGCCCGCTGCGCCGCAGCCGCTGGGTCCGGCGCGGCATCGGGATCGCCGCCGGCGTCGTGATGGCCGGCCTGGCGCTGGCCGCGGCCGGAGCGCGGCGGGCGCCGTCGATCTCCGCCGACTTCCCGGACCTGGCCCTGGTCGAGGGGTACGGCCGCAACGTCGTGAACGTGACGCTCGTCGACATCCGGGCGTGGGACACGATGGGGGAGATCTCGGTGCTCGTGGTGACCGCGACCGGCGTGGCCAGCCTGATCTACGAGCGTTCCCGCACCGGGCCGCGTCCCCGCCGTCCCCAGCCGGTCGCGTTGCGCGCCGGCGACCGGCGCACGGTGTGGCTGCGCGGCGGGCAGACGCTGCCGGAGCGGCGGCGCTCGATCGTGTTCGAGGTGGTCACCCGGCTGATCTTCCACACCGTGCTGGTCTTCTCGCTGTTCCTGCTCTTCTCCGGGCACAACGCCCCCGGCGGCGGCTTCGCGGGCGGGCTGGTCGCCGGCCTCGCGCTGGCCCTGCGTTACCTGGCTGGCGGCCGGTACGAGCTGGCCGAGGCGGCGCCGGTCGGGGCCGGCACGGTGCTCGGCGCGGGTCTGGGCATCTCGGTCGGCAGCGGCGTGCTCGGCCTGGCGCTCACCGGCGAGGTGCTCCAGAGCGTGAAGGTCAACCTGTGGCTGCCGGCGATCGGCGACTTCTACCTGGTCACGTCGCTGTTCTTCGACATCGGCGTCTACCTGGTGGTGGTCGGGCTGGTGCTGGACATCCTGCGGAGCCTGGGCGCCGAGGTGGACCGGCACGTGGAGGCCGCGGGCGAGGCCGGGCGAGGTCTGGTCGTTCAGCGGGAGAGTCCATCGTGAGCGCGAGGAGTGAGCCGGGTTTGCGAGCCCCGCAGTCGCGAACAGAGGTCGCTCAGTGACGAGGGGGGCGGCCGGGCCGACGCTGGTGCTGGTGCTGGCGGTCGGGGTGCTCGTCGCCGCCGGTGTGACGCTGCTGCTGGAACGCAGCCTGACCCGGATCCTGCTCGGCATCATCCTGCTCGGCAACGGCGTGAACCTGCTCATCCTGCTCGGCGGGCGGGCCGGCGCCGCACCGCTCGTGGGCTCCACCTCGCCGGGCGCGATGAGCGACGCGCTGCCGCAGGCCATGGTGCTCACCGCCGTGGTGATCACGTTCGGGCTGACCGCGTTCCTGCTCGCCGTCGCCTACCGGAGCTGGTACACCAGCGGCGACGACGAGGTGCAGGACGACCTGGAGGACCGGCAGATCGTCCGGCTCGCCGAGAGCAACGAGGTGTCCACGGCGGACCTCGGCGGCGAGGGCCCGGACGACGACCCGGAGCAGGTGGATCCGGAGCCGGCCCGCCGGCGGTTGCGCCGGGACGGGGAGCCCCAGTGAGCGCGAGGAGTGAGCCGGGTCTGCGAGCCCCGCAGTCGCGAACGGAGATGGCGCCGTGAGTGCCCTCGTGCCGCTTCCGGTGGTGGTGCCGCTGCTCGGCGCGGCGCTCACCCTGCTGCTGTCCGGGCGGCCCGGGTTGCAGCGGTGGGTGAGTGTGCTCTGCCTGTCCAGCGTCCTGGTGGTGGCGGCGGTGCTGCTGGTGCAGGCGTACCGGTTCGGGCCGGTGGTGGTGCAGGTGGGCGGCTGGCCGGCGCCGGTGGGCATCGTGCTCGTGGCGGACCAGTTGGCGGCGCTGATGGTGCTCGTCTCCTCGGCGGTGACGTTGTGCGTGCTGCTCTACTCGATCGGCCAGGGCCGGGGGGAGACCGGGGAGACCGCGCCGGTGAGCATCTTCCACCCCACGTACCTGGTGCTGACCGCGGGCGTGACGAACGCCTTCCTGGCCGGGGACCTGTTCAACCTCTTCGTCGGCTTCGAGATCCTGCTGGCCGCGAGCTTCGTGCTGATCACGCTGGGCGGCACCGAGGTGCGGTTGCGGACCGGGTCGACGTACGTGGTGGTCAGCATCCTGTCGTCGCTGCTGTTCCTGTCCGCCGTGGGGCTGGTGTACGCGGCCACCGGCACGCTGAACATGGCGCAGCTCGCCGGCCGGCTGGACGCGCTGCCGTCGGGCGTACGCCTGACCCTGCAACTGACGCTGCTGCTCGCGTTCGGGATCAAGGCGGCGGTGTTCCCGCTGTCGGCGTGGCTGCCGGACAGCTACCCGACCGCGCCCGCCCCGGTGACGGCGGTCTTCGCGGGCCTGCTCACCAAGGTCGGCGTGTACGCGATCATCCGCACCGAGACGCTGCTGTTCCCCGGCGGGCAGGTCGCCACGCTGCTGATGGTGGTGGCCGGGCTGACCATGGTGGTCGGCATCCTCGGCGCGGTCGCCCAGTCGGACCTGAAACGGCTGTTGTCCTTCACGCTGGTCAGCCACATCGGCTACATGATCTTCGGGGTGGCGCTGAGCAGCGTCGCCGGCCTGTCCGGGGCGATCTTCTACGTGGTGCACCACATCACCATCCAGACCACGCTGTTCCTGGTCGCCGGCCTGGTCGAGGAACGCGCGGGCAGCACCGACCTGCGCCGGATCGGCGGCCTGGCGCGGATCGCCCCGATGCTCGGCGTGCTCTTCTTCGTCCCGGCGATGAACCTCGCCGGCATCCCGCCGTTCTCCGGGTTCCTCGGCAAGCTCGGCCTGCTCCAGGCCGGCGTGGCGGCCGGCGGCACGCTGCCCGCCGTGCTGGTCGCGGCCGGCACGCTGACCAGCCTGCTCACGCTCTACGCCGCCTCCCGGGTGTGGAACATCGCGTTCTGGCGGGAGCCCCGGCTGGCCACCGCCACCCCGCCGGCCCGGCTGCCCGGGCTGATGGTCGGGGCGACCACCGCCCTGGTGGCGCTGGGCGTGCTGTTCACGCTGCTGGCCGGGCCGCTGTTCCAGGTCACCGCGGACGCGGCCACCGACCTGCGCGAGCGCACCCCGTACGTGCGGGCGGTCCTGCCCCGGGACGTGCCGTGACCGACGACCTGCCCCCGGGCGCGGGGGCGACCGGTGAGCCTGCGGGCGTACCCCGGGCCGCGCCCGCACCGGACGCGCCGGCACCGACGGTCGGCCGGGGTGGGCGGCGGCGGGACCAGGCGGTCGCGCTCGCCTGGCTGGTCGTCGCGTGGATGATGCTGTGGGGCGACGTGTCCTGGGGCAACCTGTTCGCCGGCCTGGTGGTCGGCGTGGCAGTGCTGCTGTTCTTCCCGCTGCCGCCGGTCACGTTCGGCGGCCGGGTACGCCCCCGCGCGCTGCTGGTGTTCGCTGCCACGTTCGTCGCGGAGCTGGTCAGCGCCAGCCTGCACGTGGCCGCCGTGGCGCTGCGCTTCGGCTACCGCCCACGCGGCGCGATCATCGCGGTGCCGCTGCGCGTGCGCACCGATCTCAACCTGGCGCTCACCGCCGAGGTGATCTCGCTGGTGCCGGGCACGCTGATCCTCGACGTCGACCGGGCCGAGGGCGTGCTCTACGTGCACCTGCTCGACGTGCGCGGACCCGAGGACATCACCGCCAGCCGCGAGCGCGTGCTCGCCGTCGAGCGGCGCATCGTGCGCGCCATCGGATCTCCCGACGAGGTACGCCGGCTCGACATCGAACCCGTGGAACGGAGGAACCACCAGTGACAGTCCTGCTCGCCGTCGCGCTCACCGTGCTGCTCTCGGCCACCGCGCTGCTCGCCCTGGCCCGGATCTACCGCGGCCCGTCCCTGCTCGACCGGGTCGTCGGCGCCGACCTGCTGCTGTCGGCGATGCTCGCCGCGGTGGGGGCGGAGGCCGCGGTGAACCGGCACGCCACCACTCTGCCCGTCCTGGTGGTGCTCTCCCTGCTCGGCTTCATCGGGTCGGTGTCGCTGGTGCGCTTCGCGGTCCGGGCTGAATCCTGATGGCCGGGGCGGTCGCGGACTGGGTGGGTGGCTTCCTGCTGCTGGCCGGGGCGGCGCTGGCCCTGGTCGCCGGCATCGGGCTGGTGCGCTTCCCGGACGTCCTGGACCGGATGCACGCGGCCACCAAGCCCCAGGTGCTGGGCGTCCTGCTGCTGCTGGCCGGGCTGGCGCTGCGCCTGCGTACCCCCTCGGATCTGGGCATGCTGGTCCTGGTGGCGATCTTCCAGCTCTCCACCGCGCCGGTGGCCGCGCAGATGATCGGCCGGGCCGCGTACCGCTCCGGGCGGGTCGACCGCACGCTGCTGGACGCCGACGAACTGGCCGGGCGCTGAACCGGACGTGCGGGAGGCTTCCCGGCACCCTCAGCGAACATCCAGCGGCCCCCGATAAAATGGGCGGCATGATCGACTCTCCTGCCCCGGAGGGCAGCAGTAGCCGGCCGGGTCATACCCGGCGAATTCCCTCCCCGACGACCCCGGGAGCCCTGAACCTCCCGTGTTGATCCTCGTCGGTCTCCTTCTCATCACCGTCCTCACCGCCGCCACCGGTTACTTCGTGGCCCAGGAGTTCGGTTACGTCGCCGTGGACCGGGGCAAGCTCAAGCAGCTCGCCGACGGTGGCGACCGTGCCGCGGCCCGGGCCCTGGAGGTGACCGGGCGGCTCTCGTTCATGCTGTCCGGCGCGCAGCTCGGCATCACCGTGACCGCCCTGCTGGTCGGTTACGTCGCCGAGCCGTACCTGGGTGCCGGGCTGGCCGACCTGCTCGGCCTGGCCGGGCTGTCCACCTCGGTGTCGCTGCCGCTGTCGGTGGCCCTCGCCCTGATCATCGCCACAGTGGTGCAGATGGTCCTCGGCGAGCTGGCCCCGAAGAACCTGGCCATCGCGCGGGCCGAGCCGCTCGCCCGCGCGCTGTCCCGGTCCACCCTGATGTACCTGAAGATCGCCGGTCCGCTGATCACGCTGTTCGACCGGGCCGCCGTACGGCTGCTCCGCCGGGTCGGCATCGAGCCGATCGAGGAGCTGCCCAGCGGCGCCACCCCGCAGGACCTGGAACAGATCATCGCCGAGTCCCGGGAGGAGGGGCATCTCGACGCCGAGATGTCCGACCTGCTGGACCGGGGTCTGGACTTCCGGGAGCTGACCGCCGGGGAGGCGATGGTGCCCCGGGTCGACGTGCACACCGTCCGGGCCGACGAGCCGGTCAGCCGGATCGTCGAGCTGCTGGACACCGGCCACTCCCGGTTCCCGGTCAGCGGCGCCGAGGGCGTCGACGACCTGATCGGCGTGGTCGGCATCGCCGACGTGCTCGGGGTGCCCCCGGCGCAGCGCGCGACCACCCGGGTCGACGCGGTGGCCGTACCCCCGTTGCTGGTGCCCGAGACGCTGCCGCTGCCGACGGTGCTGGACCGCCTGCGGTCCGGGCACCGGCAGCTCGCCTGCGTGGTCGACGAGTACGGCGGCTTCGCCGGCGTGATCACGCTGGAGGACCTGGCCGAGGAGCTGGTCGGGCCGATCCGCGACGAGGACGACCCGCCGGACCGCGCCGCGGCGCGGCAGGAGGACGGCTCCTGGGTGGTCCCGGCACGCTGGCGCATCGACGAGGTCGCCGACAGCACCGGCATCGAACTGCCGGAGGCGCCCGAGTACGACACGCTCTCCGGTCTGGTGATGCGTGAGCTGGGCCGGGTGCCCGAGGTCGGTGACCGGCTGGAGATCCCGGTCGCCACGGACGGCGACGGGCCGGCCGGCGGCCGGCGGGTGCTGGTCGAGGTGCTGGCGGTGGACCGGCACGTGGCCGACTCGGTGCGGCTGCGGCCGACCGCCGACGTGTCCGGGGAGGGTGGCGCATGAGCCCCGGGTTCGCGTTGATCTTCTCCGGGGTGCTGCTGGCGCTCAACGGGTTCTTCGTGGCCGCCGAGTTCGCGCTCGTCGCGGCCAAGCGGTACCGGCTGGAACAGGCGGCGGCCGGCGGCGGCCGGGCGGCCCGCGCGGCGCTGGACGGCGTCCGCGAGCTGAGCCTCATGCTGGCCGGCGCGCAGCTCGGCATCACGCTGTGCACGCTGGGTCTGGGCGCGCTGGCCGAGCCGGCCATCGAGCACCTGCTCAGCCCGCTGCTGCACGCGGTCGGCCTGCCCGCCGCGGCCAGTCACGTGGTGGCGCTGGTGTTCGCGCTGTCGCTCGTGACGTTCCTGCACCTGGTGGTCGGCGAGATGGCCCCGAAGTCGTGGGCGATCACCGACGCGGAGCGTTCGGCGACGCTGCTGGCGCTGCCGTTCCGGGCGTTCGCCCGGATCGTCCGGCCGGTGCTGTCCGTGCTCAACGGGCTCGCGAACGCGATGCTGCGCCTGTTCGGGGTGCAGCAGCAGGACCAGCTGGCCCAGGTGCACGGCCCGGACGAGCTGCGCATCCTGCTGGAGCAGTCCCGGGAGCACGGGCTGCTCGGCGCCGAGCAGCACCAGTTGCTCAGCAGCATGCTGGAGCTCCAGGGCACCACAGTCGCCCAGGTGATGGAGCCGTTCGACCGGATCGTCACGGTGGGCCGGGGCGAGACCGCCGAGCGGATCGAGCACGTGTCCCGCGACAGCGGCCGCTCCCGGCTGGCGGTGGTCGACACCGGTGGCGAGGTGTGCGGCCTGGTGCACGTACGCGAGGCGGTGCGCGCCGTCACCACCGGCCGCCCGGCGACCGCGGAGGAGTTGATGACCAACGCCTTCACGCTGCCGGCCGAGGCGTCGGTGACCGAGGCGGTGGCCGCGATGCGGGCGCAGCAGGCGCAGCTCGCGCTGGTGAGCAACGGCGGTGGGCCGACCCGGCCGATCGGGTTCGTCGCGCTGGAGGACCTCCTGGAGGAGGTCATCGGCGAGTTCGACGACGAGACCGACCCGGTGCCGCGAGGCCGCCGGATGCGCTGACCGTCATGATCCATGCCGGCCCGGCGAGGGGGGAGACCACCTCGCCGGGCCGGCGTCCGTTCCGGCCTGGCATGGCCGGGCGGGCAGCGGGAAAGCCCCGGCATGCGGTTGACCGGCGTGTCGCGGGACTCCGCCTGGACCGGGCTCTCGGTGAGCACCACGGTGCCCAACCCGAGCACCCGGCCGGGCCTGCGCCTGCCGGGCCGGGTGACGTTGAGCGCCGGCGGCTCGGACGTGCCGGTCCGGCACATCCGGCTGGGGTTGGTGACCCAGGTCGAACCGGAGGACCCGGAGGCGCCGCGCCGCCTGGTGCAGTTCCAGACGTGGACGATCGCGGGACGGTTCGTGGTGCCGGCCGGGCGGCGGCGGGCGGTCGACTTCGCCGTGCCGCTGCCGTGGGAGTCGCCGGTGACCACGTACGGCGGGGTGCCGTTGCTGAGCCTGCGTACCGGGCTGCGCACCGAGGTGTCGGTGGACCCGGAGGTGGACCAGGGCGCGATGGTGCCGGTGCTGATCCACCCGCTGCCCACCCAGGAGCATGTGCTCGCCGCGCTGGACACGCTCGGCTTCGCGATCCGGCAGGCGGGGCTGCGTGAGGGACAGCTGCCGGGGGTGGAGCAGACGTTGCCGTTCCAGCAGTGGTACGGGTTCTGGGCCGCCCCGCTCTACGCCGGCCCGATGACCGAACTCGAAGTGATCATGCTGACCGACCCGGCCGGCATGGAGGTGCTGCTCTGGGTGGACCGGCGGCTCTCCCTGGCCGGGATCACCCACCAGAGCATCAGCCGGTTCCGGGTCTGGCACGCCGGGGCCGACCAGCGCGACTGGGTGGCCACAGTGGACGGCTGGCTGCGGCACGCCATCGACCGGCACGCGGCGGCCGCCGCGCACGCCGACTGGTCCGCCACGATCCGCGAGTCGGCGCACGTCAGCCGCCGGCCCGACCGGCCCGTCGCGCCGGGCTACGGGCTCGGTGGGACGGCCGGCGGCGCGGGCATCGGCGGTGGCGGCGGAGGTGGTGACGGCACCTGACCGGCGCCGCCGGTCAGCCGGCGGCGAGCTTGAGGCTGAAGCCGAGGAACAGCACCGCGACCGCCGTGGTGCCGCTCGCGGCCAGCCGGCGGCGCTGCCGGAACTGGGCCGCCAGGTACGTGCCGGTGAAGATCAGCACGGTCAGGTAGATCGCGCTGGCGACCTGTGCGATCAGCCCGAGCAGCAGGAAGGACAGCGCCGGCCACGCGTACCCGGGGTCGACGAACTGGATGAAGAACGAGACGAAGAACAGGATCGCCTTCGGGTTGAGCAGGCTGATCACCAGCGCCCGCCGGAACGGCTCCCGCTGTTCCGCCGGCTCGACCTCGTCGATCAGGCGCGGCGTGGCCGGGTCGTTGCGGTCGCGCCAGCGCCGCCACGCGCCGCGCAACATGGCCAGCCCCAGATACCCGAGGTACGCCGCGCCGGCGTACTTGATCACCAGGTAGAGCGGAGGGTACGCCTGGAGCAGCGAGGCCACCCCGGCGGCGGACAGGACCATCAGCACCGCGTCGCCGACGAACACCCCGGCGGCGGCCCGGTAACCGGTGGCCACGCCCCGGCGGGCGGCGGTGGCCAGCACGAAGAGCGAGTTCGGCCCGGGCAGCAGCACGATCGCCACTGTGCCCAGCACGTACGTCCAGATGTCGGTGATCCCCAGCACGCCGGACATCATGACGCCGCGCCCGCCGTGGGGCGAAGCCTTTCCCGCAGGCTGACCTGTGCCTTCCGCCACTCCTGCGCGAGCATGGAGTACTGCACGGTGTCCCGCCAGGAGCCGTCGGCGCGCTGCTTGTGCTGCCGCAGCACGCCCTCCCGGCTCGCGCCGAGCCGTGCGATCGCCCGCTGCGAGCGTTCGTTGCGGATGTCGGTGTGCCAGACCACGCGGACCGCGTCCAGGTCGTCGAAGGCCCGGCCCAGCAGCAGCAGCTTCGCCTCGGTGTTGACGCCGGTACGCCACCACGGGCGGCCCAGCCAGGTGTAGCCGACGGCCAGCGACCGGCGGACCGGGTCGATCTCGTAGTACGAGGTCGTGCCGATCACCGCGCCGGTGACCGCGCAACGCTGGGTCCAGCACACCTGCTCGCCGCGCTCCTGCGCGTCCAGGTAGCCGGCGACCACCCGGCGCATCTCGTCGGCGTCGGCGGGCTGCGTGCCGCCCAGGTGCCGCCAGACCTCCGGGTCGGCGGTGGCGGCGTACAGCTCGTCGGCGTGGGCGAGGTCGAGCGGCTCCAGCACGACGTGCTCACCGCGCAGCACCGCCGGCTCGTGCCACGGCGAGCGGGCCGTCCGCAGGTACGCCGGCACCGGCGCGGCCACCCCGGGCGCCGGTTCGGGGCGGCCCGGCGTGAGCCGCAGCGGCACCACACCGGCCCAGTACGGCAGCGCCTCGTCGGCCGGCTCGTCGTTGACGCCGCCGGTGCGCATCCGTACCGACACCTCGCGCAGCGGCAGCGCCAGCACGGCCGTCTCGGCCAGCTCGCGCCGGTTCGGCGGGCGGCTGTCGCCGGACCGGCCGGTGGCCACCTTCTCCACCAGCGCGGCCATCACGGCGGCCTTCTCGCCGGGGTCGTCGACCAGCCGGGCGGTGCCGTGCGCCACCACCGACCGGTAGTTGGCGCTGTGGTGGAACTGGGAGCGGGCGTAGATCAGCCCGTCGAGGTGGGTGACCGCGACGCAGACCGGCAGCCCGGCCTCGCCCCGGGCGGCGAGCAGCGGCCGGCTGCCGGTGGACCCGTGCAGGTAGAGCGTGTCGCCGAGGCGGACGTGCAGCGTCGGCAGGACGCGCGGCTCACCGTCGACTGTGAACGCCAGCGCGCAGTGGTACGCCTCGTCGAGCAGCGCGTGGGCGGTGGCCCGGTCGTAGTGCATCCGGTCGCGGACGCGGCTGGCGGTGGTGCGTTCGGTCGGGGGGTACACGTGACATCCCACCTTCGTGCTAGTACAATCTTCGAACTGTGGCAGCACATTATCAGATCGTCGGTTCCACCTCAGCCGCGATTTCGGCAAGCGTCGAATCCGGCATCCGCACCGGTGACCTCGCTCCGGGCGACGCCCTGCCCGCCGTCCGGGCGCTCGCCGCCGACCTCGGCGTCAGCCCGGCCACCGTCGCGAAGGCGTACCAGGAACTGCGGCAACGCGGCCTGGTCGCGACCGCCGGCCGGCACGGCACCCGGGTCCGCCCCCGCCCGCCGGTCGCCGCCCGCCGCTCCGCGCTGCTGCCCCCGCCGCTGACCGGCGGCCGCGACCTCTCCGCCGGTCAGCCCGACCCCCGGCTGCTGCCCCCGCTGGGGCCGCACCTGGCCGCGCTCGCCGCCGAGATCGGACCCCCCGGCGGGTACGCGACCGACGCCGTGCTGCCCGACCTGGCCGCCCTGGCCCGGGACCGGCTCGCCGCGGACGGGGTGCCGGCCGCCGAGCTCACAGTCACCGGCGGCGCGCTCGACGGCATCGAACGGCTGCTCGCCGCCCACCTGCGCCCCGGTGACGCGGTGGCGGTCGAGGACCCGGGCTGGGCCAACCTGCTCGACCTGATCGCCGCGCTCGGTCTGCGTACCGTCGGGGTGCCGGTGGACGACGAGGGCCCCACCGTCGGCGGCGTCCGGGCGGCGCTGGCCGCCGGGGTCCGGGCGCTCGTGGTGACCAGCCGGGCGCAGAACCCGACCGGCGCCGCCGTCTCCGCCGGCCGGGCCGACGCGCTGCGGACGCTGCTCGCCGGCCGCGCCGACCTGCTGCTGATCGAGGACGACCACGCCGCCGAGCTGGCCCGCGTACCCCTGTGCCCGCTCGCCGGGGCGACCCCGGCGTGGGCCTTCGTCCGGTCGGTGAGCAAGCCCTACGGGCCCGACCTGCGGCTGGCGGTGCTGGCCGGCGACGAGGCCACAGTGGCCCGGGTCGCCGGGCGGGCGCGGGTCGGCGCCGGTTGGGTCTCCACGGTGCTGCAACGCCTGGTCCTGTCGCTCTGGCGCGACCCGGCCACCGCCGGGCTGGTGCGGGACGCGGCGGACAGCTACGACAGGCGGCGCGACGGGCTGGTGGCCGCGCTCGCCGCGCGCGGGGTGGCCGCGCACGGGCGTACCGGGATCAACGTGTGGGTGCCGGTGCCCGACGAGACGGTGGCGGTCACGACGCTGCGCGACGCGGGGTGGTCGCTCGCCCCCGGCGGCCTGTACCGGATCGCCGCCGCCCCCGCCGTGCGCGTCTCGGTGAGCGCGCTGGACGAGGCCGACATCCCCGCGCTCGCCGACGCGCTCGCCCGCGCCACCCGGCCCACCTCGACCTTCACCGCCTGATCGCGGCAAGCGCTCGCGTGGGCGCCGCCCGACGGGGTAGAACGGTCGGCATGGCCGAGACCGAGAGCGCCCCCGGAGCGCAGGAGTTCATCCCGCCGTCGGCGGACACCATCGCCGAACTGCGCGCCGCGGCGGGCGGCTGCCGGGGCTGCGAGCTGTACCGGGACGCCACCCAGACCGTCTTCGGCCGCGGCGACGAACACGCGCGCGTTGTCTTCGTCGGCGAGCAGCCGGGCGACATCGAGGACCAGAAGGGACTGCCGTTCGTCGGCCCGGCCGGGCGGCTGCTGCGCAAGGCCGTCGACGACGCGGCGCTCGACCCGGCCCAGATCTACCTGACGAACGCCGTGAAGCACTTCCGGTTCGAGCTGCGCGGCAAGCGGCGCATCCACCAGACCCCGGACCGGGTGCACGTCACCGCCTGCCGGCCGTGGCTGGTCGCCGAGTTCGCCCGGCTGCGCCCGGAGATCGTGGTGGTGCTCGGCGCGACAGCCGCCAAGGCGCTGCTCGGCCCGAGCTTCCGGGTGACGAAGCAGCGCGGTGAGCTGCTGCCGTGGCCGGCCGCCGCCCAGCACCCGGAGGACTTCGAGCGGGTGCCGGTGGACCGGACGGGCGCTGTGGCCGACGCCCCGGCGGCCCGGCTGCTCGCCACCATCCACCCGTCCGCGGTGCTGCGTGCCGACAACCAGGACGTCGCGTACGAGGGCCTGGTCGCCGACCTGAAGGTGGCCGCCAAGGCGCTGCGCTGACTCAGGAGCGCTGCTGCCAGGTGCAGAGGCAGACGCGGTTGCCGTCCGGGTCGGCGAGCACCCAGAAGCTCGGCGCCTCCGCGTCGCTGACCAGCGTGCCGCCGGCCGCCAGCGCCGCGGCGATGCGCGCGTCCACCTCGGCCGGGTCGACCCACACGTCCGGGTGCCACCGCTGCCGGGGCTCGTCCCGGCCGGAACGCTGGAACCAGACCGTCGGCAGCACGCCGTCCGGGTCGCGTACCTCGTCGTCGTCCGGGCCCCGGCCGTCCGGCGACCGCCAGGCCAGGACCGCCCGCCAGAACGGCAGCACCGCCGCGTGCTCCGGGGTGTCCAGCGCGAGTTCCAGGCGGGCGAGCCCGGCCGCCGACAGGGTCAGCCCGGCGTCGGCGGCCAGCGCCGAGATCGTCCGGGCCAGCCGCAGGTCACGCTGCGTCACGCCAGCCGCGTCGTGCGACCACAGCCGCACGTCGACGTGGGTGTAGCGCAGGTCCAGGTCCGGATGATGGTCGACCCGCTCGGCCTCCGCGCCCACCGCGGCCACCAACGCCAGTCCGGCTGCGAAATCGGGGGTACGGATGCGCGTCTGCAACGCCCCCAGCAGGTACGTCCACCCGTCCAGCCCGGCCTCGGCGACCTGTTTCCCCGTGAGTGTGCTCATCCGGCCATCCTGGTCTGTCCGCCGCCCGTCCGCCACCGTCCACAGAGGGCTCACGGATCGACACGCAGGGATACGATCCGGGCATGGCCGACTCCCGACCTCGTGTGTCACTGCTCCGGTTCGGCGCTCCCGGCCCGTACGTGGCCTCCATGCTGTTCGCCGGCCTCCTCTGGCTGCCCATCCGGCTCTGGGAGGAGTGGGACGGGTCCGCGCAGGTCGCGGTGGTCCGTGCCGGTCTGGGCGCGGTGATCTGGGGGTTCGCGTTCTTCTTCACGCTGAGCCGGTTCGGGAAGCCGCGCCCCGCCGAGGCGGACCGGGCCGCCGCCTGGGCGGTCACCGAGACCGCGCTGCGCCGGGGCGAGCCGCCCGCCGACGAGGTGGGGCGTGCGGCGGTGACGGACGACCTGTCCGCGGTACGCCGGGGAGCGCTGTTCGGGGCGGCCGGTGGCGTGGTGCTGCTCGGCCCGCTGATCGTGCTCGCCGTCCGCGCCGGGTGGGAACTCGCCGGGGTCGGGTTCGGGATCGTCCTGGTCGCGGTGCTGGCCGAAGCCGTGCGTACCGGCCGCCGGGAGCGCCGGCTGCGAGCGGCGCTCACCCCTGTCCAGGACGGGTGAGCGGTGCCAGACTGGCCGCCATGGAGCAGCATCTCTACGAGCCCGTCCACGACGAGTTCCGCGACCTGTGCCGCCGGTTCCTGACCCGGGAGGCGGTGCCGCACCACGAGCGCTGGGAGGCCGACGGGATCGTCGACCGGGAGGTGTGGCGGGCCGCCGGCGCCGCCGGGCTGCTCGGCCCGGACGTCGACCCCGAGTACGGCGGCGGCGGGCAGCGCGACTTCCGGTTCAACGCGGTGCTGGACGAGGAGATCGTCGCGTCCGGGTGCTCGGGCCTCGGGTTCGGGCTGCACAACGACGTGGTCGCGCCGTACCTGACCGAGCTGACCACCGACGACCAGCGCAAGCGGTGGCTGCCGGGCTTCTGCTCCGGCGACCTGGTCACCGCGATCGCGATGAGCGAGCCGGGCGCGGGCAGCGACCTGGCCGGCATCCGCACCGGCGCGGTGCGCGACGGCGACAGCCTGGTCCTCAACGGGCAGAAGACGTTCATCACCAACGGTGAGATGGCCGACCTGGTGGTCGTGGTGGTCAAGACCGCGCCGGACCAGGGCGCCCACGGGGTGAGCCTGGTCGTGGTGGAGAGCGGCACACCGGGCTTCAGCCGGGGCCGCCGGCTGGCCAAGGTCGGGTTGAAGGCCAACGACACCGCCGAGCTGTTCTTCGACGACTGCCGGGTGCCGGCGGAGAACCTGATCGGCACCGAGAACCACGGCTTCTACCACCTGATGGCCAACCTGCCCCGGGAGCGGTTGAGCATCGCCGTGGCAGCGGTGGCGGCCTGCGAGAAGCTGCTCGCGCTCACCATCGAGTACGCCCGCTCCCGCGAGGCGTTCGGGCGGCCGATCGGCCGGTTCCAGCACAACCGGTTCCTGCTGGCCGAGCTGGACACCGAGGTCACGATCGCGCGCACGTTCGTCAACCACTGCATCGCCGAGTTCAACGCGGGCCGCCTGTCGGTGACCGACGCGGCGAAGGCCAAGTGGTGGACCACCGAGCTGCAGACCAGGGTGGCCGACCGGTGCGTGCAGCTGCACGGCGGCTACGGCTTCATGGCGGAGTACCCGGTGGCGAAGGCGTGGCTGGACAGCCGGGTGCAGACCATCTACGGCGGCACCACCGAGATCATGAAGGAGATCATCGGCCGGGGCCTCGGCCTGTAGCGAAACCGGGTTGCCGGTCGGACGGACCGGCGGGGGAGGATGAGGGCATCCGTCCTCACCAGGAGCGCGCATGTCCACCGACCTGACCGCGCCGGCCCCGCCCCGGCCCGACGTCGCCGGCATCCAGCGGCGTACCGTCCGGCTGCTGTTCCTCACCCAGATCATCGGCGGCATCGGCGTCACCATCGGCATCTCGGTCGGCGCGCTGCTCGCCGCCCGGGTGGCCGGCACCGCCCTGGCCGGGCTGGCGCAGAGCGCCGGTGTGGTCGGCGCCGCGCTGCTCGCCATCCCCGTCACCCGGCTCATGGCCGCCCGTGGCCGCCGGCCGGGGCTGGTTCTCGCGTACGCGGTCGGCGCGGTCGGCGGCGTGCTGGTGGTGGTCGCCACCGTGACGCGCCTGGTGCCGCTGCTCTTCGTCGGCATGCTGCTGTTCGGCGGCGGCACGGCGGCCAACCTCCAGGCCCGCTACACGGCTGTGGACCTGGCCGAGCCGCAGCGCCGGGGGCGGCAGCTCTCGCTGGTGGTGTGGGCCACCACCATCGGCGCGGTGGCCGCGCCGAACTTCGCCGCGCTCGCCGACGAGACGACCCGGGGCTGGGGCCTGCCGGCGCTGGCCGGCCCGTTCGCCTTCAGCGCCGTCGCGTTCACGCTCACCGCCGTCGTACTCCTGGTCCTGCTGCGGCCGGACCCGCTGCTCACCGCGCGCCGGCTGACGGCGGCCGAGCCGGCGCCGGGCGCCGCACCGGCGGTCACCCGCCGCGGTGGCATGGTCGCCGCGTGGCGCACGGTACGCGGGCGGCCGGCCGCCCGCCTCGGCATCGCCGCGGTCGCGGTGGGGCACCTGGTGATGGTCGCGGTGATGTCGATGACCCCGGTGCACCTCGGCGAGTGGCACTCCGACGAGGACGTGCTGCCGGTGGTCGGCCTGGTGCTGAGCCTGCACATCGCCGGCATGTACGCGCTGTCGCCGGTGGTGGGGTGGCTCACCGACCGGGCCGGCCGGCGCCCGGTGATCCTCGGCGGGGTGGCGCTGCTGCTGGCCGCGTGCGCGGTGTCCGGCACCGCCGGGCACCACACGCCGCTGCTGTCGGTGGGGCTGACGCTGCTCGGGCTGGGCTGGTCGGGCACGATGGTGGCGGGCTCGACGCTGCTGTCGGAGTCGGTGCCCACCGCCGACCGGCCCGGCGTGCAGGGCCTGTCCGACCTGCTCATGGGGCTGGCCGGGGCGGGCGCGGCGGCGGCGAGCGGGTTCGTCATGCGAGCCGTGGGGTACCCGACGCTCACCCTGCTGTCGGCGATCGCGGTGGTGCCGCTGGTGGCGCTGGCGCTGCGCCGTACCGGCACTGCACCACTCGACGAGGAGGACTGAACACGTGCGGCTGACCGACTTCTGGACGCGGCTGGAGGAGGCGTTCGGCCCGGGGTACGCGGCCAGCATCGCCAGCGACCAGGTGCTGCCCCAGCTCGGCGGGCGGACCATCGAGCAGGCCCTCGCCGCCGGTGAGGAAACGCACGTGGTGTGGCGTGCCGTGGTCGCCGCATACCCGGACCGGGTGCCCGCCCGACTACGCTGAGCAGCCTTTTCGTCGATCCCGCGTGTCGCTTGCCCAGTCGTACACTTGTTCGGCTATTGTCCACAGCGGGGTGCTCGTCCACAGCTCACGGCCCGTCGGCTGGTTTTCTGTCGGACCCAGCGCCTAGCGTGTCCCGCGTGACGCGAAGCTCAGGAAAGACGCCGGCGAAGGCAGGGGTGGCAACGATGGCAGCAGGGCCTGACCGGGAGAAGGCGCTCGACCTTGCTCTCGCTCAGATCGACAAGCAGTTCGGCAAGGGTTCGGTGATGCGGCTGGGGGAGCGGCCCGTCGTGCAGACGGCTGTCATCCCGACCGGCTCCATCGCGCTCGACGTGGCGCTCGGTGTGGGCGGTCTGCCCCGCGGCCGCGTGGTCGAGATCTACGGTCCGGAGTCCAGCGGTAAGACCACCGTCGCCCTGCACGCGGTGGCGAACGCCCAGCGCGCCGGCGGCATCGCCGCGTTCATCGACGCCGAGCACGCGCTCGACCCGGAGTACGCGCGGGCCCTCGGCGTCGACACCGACGCCCTGCTGGTCTCCCAGCCGGACACCGGCGAGCAGGCGCTGGAGATCGCGGACATGCTGGTCCGCTCCGGCGCGATCGACATCATCGTGATCGACTCGGTGGCGGCCCTGGTGCCGCGCGCCGAGATCGAGGGCGAGATGGGCGACAGCCACGTCGGCCTCCAGGCCCGGCTGATGAGCCAGGCGCTGCGGAAGATCACCGGTGTGCTCAACAACACCGGCACCACCGCGATCTTCATCAACCAGCTCCGCGAGAAGATCGGCGTGATGTTCGGCAGCCCGGAGACCACCACCGGTGGCCGTGCGCTGAAGTTCTACGCCTCGGTCCGGCTCGACGTGCGCCGCATCGAGAGCCTCAAGGACGGCACCGACGTGGTCGGTAACCGCACCCGGGTCAAGGTCGTGAAGAACAAGGTCGCCGCGCCGTTCAAGCAGGCCGAGTTCGACATCATGTACGGCAAGGGCATCTCCCGCGAGGGCTCGCTGATCGACGTCGGCGTGGAGCAGGCGATCATCCGCAAGTCCGGCGCCTGGTACACCTACGACGGTGACCAGCTCGGCCAGGGCAAGGAGAAGGCCCGCGAGTTCCTCCGCGAGAACCCGGACGTGGCGGCCGAGATCGAGAAGAAGATCCTGGAGAAGCTCGGCGTCGGCACCGGCGGTGCCGGTGACGCCACCGGCGGCCCGGAGCTGCCGCCGGTCGACTTCTGATCCGCTGACCCGTGGCAGGACGACGCGCCCGTACGGGCCGGGGCTGGGATGCCGGCCCACCCCGTACGGGCGACGCCACAGGTACGCCCCGGCCTCGCCGGGGACGCCGTGATCGCGCGGCGGAGCCCGATGCAGGGGAGGCTCCGGCTCCGCCGCGCGACGAGGCCGAGGTGGCCCGGGAGATCTGCCTGCGGCAGCTCGCGGTGCGCCCGCGTACCCGGGCCGAGCTGGCCGGTGCGCTGGCCCGCCGCGGCATCTCCGAGGAGGTCGCCGAGCAGGTCCTCGACCGGTACGAC
The DNA here is from genome assembly GCF_049315215.1 of Micromonospora sp. WMMD1219. NCBI lineage: Bacteria > Bacillati > Actinomycetota > Actinomycetes > Micromonosporales > Micromonosporaceae > Micromonospora > Micromonospora sp. WMMD1219. Next base: position 6,858,655 of record NZ_CP186057.1, on the reverse strand, counting down.
GAGGTCGGCATCGTCGACGACGCCGCCTTCGCACGTGCCTGGGTGAGCAGCCGGCACAACGGCCGCGGGCTGGCCCGCCGGGCGCTCGCCAACGAGCTGCGCCAGCGCGGCGTCGACGGCGAGGTGGCCGGCGCGGCCCTGGACGGGCTGGACGAGGAGACCGAGGCGCAGACCGCCCGCGCCCTGGTGGAGCGCAAACTGCGCAGCACCCGGGGCGAGCCCGACGCGGTGTTCCGGCGCCTGGTCGGCATGCTGGCGCGCAAGGGCTACCCGGCCGGGGTGGCGATCCGGGCGGTGAAGGACGCGCTGGCCGCGCAGAGCGCCGAGGCGGCCGAGTTCGCCGAGCACATCGACGCCGACGCGATGGCCGACGCCGAGCAGGATCTCGACTCCCGCCGGCTCGACTGACCGACCGGCCGCCCTCTGTTGCGGCCGCCGACCCAGGAGAGGCGCACACCGGTGCTGAAGGCGTGTCTCAACGGCACACGACGGCGGGACGAGCACCCCGCCGTGCCGCTCACTCCGGCCGAACTGGCCGCCGACGCGGTGCGCTGCGCGACCGCCGGGGTGGCGGCGGTGCACGTGCACCCGCGCGACGACAGCGGCGCCGAGTCGCTCGACCCGGCGGTGATCGCCGCTGCGGTCACCGCCATCCGTGACGCCCGTCCCGGCCTGCCGGTCGGCGTGAGCACCGGCGCCTGGATCGTCCCCGACCCGGCCGAGCGGGTCGCCGCCGTCCGCGCCTGGACGGTGCTGCCCGACTTCGCCTCGGTCAACGCCCACGAGCCCGGAGCGGCCGAGGTCGCCGCCGCCCTGCACGAGCGCGGCGTGATGGTCGAGGCCGGTCTGTGGACCCCGGCGGCGGTCGACGCCTGGCGCCGCTGGTCCACGCCCACCGGACGGATCCTCGTCGAGTGCATGGCCGAGCAGGTCGAGACGGCGCTCGCCGACGCGGCGGCGATCCTCGGCGCGCTGCCCGGCGAGCACCCGCCGGTGCTGCTGCACGGCGAGGGCCCGGCCACCTGGCCGGTGTACGCCGAGGCGGTCCGGCGTGGCCTGCACACCCGCATCGGCCTGGAGGACACGCTGCTGCTACCCGACGGCACCGAGGCCCCCGACAACGCCACCTTGGTAACCACAGCCCGAGCCACCGCCGCTCCCTGACCCACCCCACCCGCCCCACCCGCCCCGCCGACCCACCCGCCCCGCCCCGACCCCGCCCGCCCCAGCCCTGTTGATCATGAAGTTGACGGCACTTCCCGTCCGTTTTGTCCAGGCCAACTTCATGATCGAGCCCGTCAACCTCATGATCGTGCGGGGAGGGGTGGGGAGAGGGCCGTCGCGCCTCCCTCGGCCGGCGTGCTGACGACGGCCCGGTCGGCCCGGCGCGGTGATCAAGGAGTTTGTGTCACCGGAGGGGCCGTGGGGCGACGTCAACTCCTTGATCGTGTGGGCGGGTGGCGGGCGGCGTCGATGGGGCAGAGGGCCTGAGCAGGTCGGGAGCGGCGAGCAGTGGCGCTGAGGGGCGGGGTTTGTCCGGGCCTGTCCGGCATCTGATCACCGCTGAGTGACGCTGCAACTTCTCTCCGTCCGGGTGGTTTGATCATGACTCCTTGACCGAACGGCCCCTCGCGACCTAGCCTCGCCATACAGGCTCACTTTGCCCGACCAGCGCAGGCTAAGCGCACAACATAGATCTCGTAACAGAACAGCATCACTTTGGCCAGCTACACCGGCCCTTGACGGGCGCTCCGGAGACCCCGGAGCCTCCGACAACTGCAACCGGCCCGCCAGCGGTGCCCCACAGGGGACACCGCCGACGGAAAGCTGCCCACAGCCAGCCGCTCCGGTCGGGCGTCCAGAGCCGCAGGCGCGTGTCCTTCGCGCGTGTCCTGCGGCGCCGACGTTCAGGGGGAGGCGGCCATGGCAGGGCGGCACAGGTTCACCGGCGGTCTGCCACACGGCCCCGATCCCTCCCCGGAGGGTGACAGCCCGGCCACCGAGCCCCGCCGGGCCGGCAACGCCGGCCGGACCACCGGCGCAGGGTGGACCGGCAACGCCGGCCGAGCGACCGGGGCAGGGCGGTACGGGGACCCCGGCCGGACCACCGGAGCAGGGCACGACACCGGAGCCCGGCGGGCGAGCGCGTCCGCGTACCGGTGCGGAGCGGCTCGATGAGCGCCTTCGACGTCGTCCTCCTTCTGGTCGTGCTGCTGCTGGTCGTGGTGGTGGTCGGCGCCGTGCTGTTCGGCGTGCGGACCCTCAAGCGGCTCAGCCTGGCGCCCGCACCGGAGGACCCGGCCTTCATCGCGGAGAAGGACCGGCAGGAGCAGTCCCTCGCGGCGTTGCGGACGGCCGCCGACGAGGTGAACAGCACCATCGACGTGGCCAAGTCCGCCGCCGCGGCGGCGCGGGCCGAGGCGGCTGCCGCCAAGGCGGAGGCGAAGGCGGCCCGGGCCGAGGCGCGGCGGGTGCTCGACGACGCCCGCGCCGAGGCGGACACGGTGCTGGAGCGCGCGCACAAGCAGGCCGAGGCGGACGCCGAGCAGTTGCGCGCCACCGCCCGGCGCAGCGGCGAGCGTGAGGTGGCGGTGCTGGCCGCCACCACGCGGGAGCAGGCCGCCGAGGTGGAACGCCGGGCCGCCCGGATGGACGAGCGGGAGCGGCTGCACACCGAGGAGGTGGAGCGGCTGGCCGAGCGGGAACGGCAGCTCACCGCCGCCACGGCGGCGCTCGCCGCCCGGGAGGCCGCCCTGGCCGAGCGCGAGCGGGCGCTGACCGAGGTGGAGGAGCAGCGCCGCCGGGAGCTGGAGCGGGTTGCCGGCCTGACCGCCGACGCGGCCCGCGCCGAGCTGGTCGACTCGATCGAGGGGCAGGCGAAGCGGGAGGCCGCGCTGCTGGTCCGGGAGATCGAGGCGGACGCCCGGGGCAGCGCCGAGCAGCGCGCCCGCAACATCGTCGTGGACGCCATCCAGCGGGTGGCAAGCGAGCAGACCGCGGAGAGCGTGGTCAGCGTGCTGCACCTGCCCGGCGACGAGATGAAGGGGCGCATCATCGGCCGGGAGGGGCGCAACATCCGCGCCTTCGAGTCGGTCACCGGCGTCAACCTGATCATCGACGACACCCCCGAGGCGGTGCTGCTGTCGTGCTTCGACCCGGTACGCCGGGAGGTCGGCCGGGTCACGCTGGAGAAGCTGGTGCTCGACGGCCGGATCCACCCGCACCGGATCGAGGAGGTCTACGACCTGGCCCGGCAGGAGGTGGAGGAGCTGTGCCTCCGGGCCGCCGAGGACGCGCTGGTCGAGGTCGGCATCACCGAGATCCACCCGGAGCTGGTCACGCTGCTGGGCCGGTTGCGCTACCGGACGTCGTACGGGCAGAACGTGCTGAAGCACCTGGTGGAGACCGCGCACATCGCCGGGGTGATGGCCGCCGAGCTGCGGCTGGACGTGCCGACGATCAAGCGGTGCGCGTTCCTGCACGACATCGGCAAGGCGCTCACCCACGAGGTGGAGGGCAGTCACGCGATCATCGGTGCGGACGTGGCCCGCAAGTACGGCGAGAGCGAGGACGTGGTGCACGCCATCGAGGCGCACCACAACGAGGTGCCGCCGCAGACCATCGAGGCCGTGCTCACCCAGGCGTCGGACGCCTGCTCGGGCGGGCGGCCGGGCGCGCGGCGGGAGAGCCTTGAGGCGTACGTCAAGCGGCTGGAGCGGATCGAGGAGATCGCGGCCGGCAAGCTGGGCGTGGAGAAGGTCTTCGCCATGCAGGCGGGCCGGGAGATCCGGGTGATGGTCAAGCCGGACGACGTGGACGACATCGGCGCGGCGGTGCTGGCCCGGGACGTGGCCAAGCAGATCGAGGAGGAGCTGACCTATCCGGGTCAGATCCGGGTGACAGTGGTGCGCGAGTCCCGGGTCACCGAGATCGCCCGCTGAGCTGCGGCTGGACGGAGAACGGGCGGGTGGGGAGAATCCCACCCGCCCGTTCCGTGTCCGTCGGACGACGTCAGCTCACAGCGGCGTGGCGCCGGTGCCACCGTCGGTCTGCGTGGCCGCCACCGGCTTGGCCGCGGTGCGCGGCAGCCGGGTCAGCCGCTTCTGCAGCCACCAGGCCAGCACCGACAGCAGGCCGCAGATGGCGATGTAGATGGCCGCGACGATCAGGTACGTCGGCACGTACGGCAGGCCGAACGCCAGCCGGCCGCCGATCTGCTTGCCCACGAACAGCAGCTCCGGGTACGTGATGATGAAGCCGAGTGCGGTGTCCTTGAGCAGCACGACGAGCTGGCTCACGATCGCCGGGAGCATCGACCGGAACGCCTGCGGCAGCAGGATCAGCCGTAGCACCTGGTTCTTGCGCATGCCGATCGCGTACGCGCCCTCGGACTGCCCGTACGGCACGGCGTTGATGCCGGCGCGGAAGATCTCCGCCAGCACCGAGCCGTTGTAGAGCGTCAACCCGATGACCAGCGCCCAGAACTTGTCGATCGGCCAGCCGTACTGCAGCGGCACGTAGTAGCCGAAGAAGATCAGGATCAGCAGCGGGATGGCCCGGAACAGCTCCACCACGAACGTGGCGGGCGCCCGGAAGAACACCTTGTCGCTGAGCCGGGCGCTGGCGAAGAACGCGCCGAACAGCAGTGCCAGCACGGTGGCGACGGCGGCGACCTTCAGCGTGGCCCAGAGGCCGTTCAGCAGCTCCCGCTGCACGGCCGCGTACTGGAACTGTTCCCACTTGCGGGCCTCGAACTGGCCGGTCTGGTCGAACTTGTAGACCACGAACGCGATCAGCGCGACGATCGCCGCGATCGAGACGATGCCGAGGATCCGGTTGCGCCTGCGGGCCTTCGGGCCGGGGATGTCGTAGAGGACGCTGCTGCTGCTCACCGGGCCACCGCCCACTTGCGCTCGAGGATCCGCTGGAGCACCACCAGCGGGATGATCAGGATCAGGAAGCCGATCACGATCCAGGTGAGCACGATGAACTGCGGCTCACCCCGTTCCGACATGTACGCCGGGATGGCGCCGGCCTCCAGCACCGAGAAGCCGGCGGCGATCGTGGTGTTCTTCAGCATGGCGATGAGCACGCTCATCATGGGCGGGACCATGGCCCGCAGCGCCTGCGGCAGCACGATCAGCGTCAGCACCTGGGCGAATGTCATGCCCAGCGCGCGGGCCGCCTCGGCCTGCCCGGTGGCTACCGTGTTCACGCCGGAGCGGACCACCTCGCAGATGAACGCCGAGGTGTACGCGATCAGCGCGATGCAGGCGCTGTTGAAGTAGTCGATGTTGACGTCCAGCTTCGGCACCGCGAAGACGAGGAACGCGAACACCAGCGTCAGGGGAGTGTTGCGCACCAGGTTGACGTAGGCGGCGCCGAACGCCCGCAGCGCGGGGACGGGGGACACCCGCATCGCGCCGAGCAGCATGCCGAGGACGAGACTGCCGACGCCGGCGATCAGGAACAACTTGACGGTGTTGTAGAACCCCTCGCGGAACAGGCTCGCGTTGTCCGTCAGGACGCGGAAGAACTCGCCCATACCTCGCTCTCACTCTCTCCAGACGGGACCGGGCGGGGAGGAGGACCTCCCCGCCCGGTCCGACGTCGGTGCGGACCGTCAGTACCGCTCGAGCTGCGGCGCAGTGGCCGGCGAGCCGGACTTGCCGAGCGTGCCGTCGTAGATCTTCTTCCAGGTGCCGTCGGTGAACGCCGCCTCGATCTGGTCGTTCACGTAGTCACGCAGCGCCTTGTCGTCCTTGGGCAGGCCGATGCCGTACTTCTCGGTGCTGAACGGCTGGCCGACGACCTTGAGCTCGTCCGGGTTCTGCGCGGCGTAGCCCTTGAGGATGGCGTCGTCGGTGGTCACCGCGTCGACCTTCTTGTCGAGCAGCTGCGAGACGCACTCGGAGTAGGTCTTGAACTCGACGATGTTCTCGCCCTCGGTCAGGCCCTCGTCGCGGATCTTCTGGATCGGCGTGGAGCCGGTGGCCGAGCAGACCTTCTTGCCCTTGAGCGTGTCCTTGCCGGTGATCGACGACTCGTCCTTGCGGACCAGCAGGTCCTGGCCGGCGACAAAGTACGGGCCGGCGAAGGAGACGTCGTTCTTGCGCTTGTCGGTGATCGAGTAGGTGCCGACGTAGTAGTCGATCTCGCCACCCTTGATCGCGGTCTCCCGGTTGGCGGAGGCGATCTCCTTGTACTCGATCTTCGCCGGGTCGACGCCGAGGGTGCTGGCGACGTACTGGGCGATCTCGATGTCGAAGCCGCAGCGCTTGCCCTGGGCGTCCTTGTAGCCGAGGTTCGGCTGGTCGAACTTGACGCCGATGACGACCTTGCCGGCCGACTTGATCTTCTCGAAGGCCGGGCTGCCGGCGACGTTGGCGTCCGTCTTGGGGGTGAAGGTCACGCCCGAGCTGCTGCAGCTGTCGCCCTGGGCTCCACCGCTGGCGTTGCCGCCGCCGCTGGGAGCGGGGTCCCCCTCCTTGCCACAGGCGGCCGCGGACAGGGCGAGCGAGGCCATCATGGCCACCGCCGCCACGCGCTTGTAACGCATAATCATCTCCTTCTTCGACGGAGTCGACGGGACGACTCCACTACGGACGCTCAGTGGGTGAGGATCTTGGAGAGGAAGTCCTTGGCCCGCTCGCTGCGCGGGTTCGCGAAGAACTCGGCCGGCGGCGCGTCCTCGACCAGCTTGCCGTCGGCCATGAAGATGACCCGGTTGGCCGCGTGCCGGGCGAAGCCCATCTCGTGGGTCACCACGACCATGGTCATGCCGTCGCGGGCCAGCGACGTCATCACGTCCAGCACCTCGCCGACCATCTCCGGGTCCAGCGCGCTCGTCGGCTCGTCGAACAGCATCGCCTTGGGCTGCATGGCCAGCGCGCGGGCGATCGCCGCCCGCTGCTGCTGACCGCCGGAGAGCTGCGCCGGGTACTTGTCCGCCTGGTTGGCGATGCCGACGCGGTCCAGCAGGGCCAGGCCGCGCTCACGGGCGGCGGCCGGCTTCTCCTTGCGGACCTTGACCGGCCCCAGCGCGACGTTCTCCAGGATGGTCTTGTGCGCGAAGAGGTTGAACGACTGGAACACCATGCCGACCTCGCTGCGCAGCTTGGCCAGGGGCTTGCCCTCGGCCGGAAGCGGCTGCCCGTCGAAGGTGATGGTGCCGGAGTCGATCGGCTCCAGCCGGTTGATCGTGCGGCAGAGCGTCGACTTGCCGGAGCCGGACGGGCCGATCACCACGACCACCTCGCCCCGGTCGACGGAGAGGGACACGTCGTCGAGCACGTGCAGCGGCCCGAACCACTTGTTGACCCCGTCGAGCACGATCAGCGGGTCGCCCGTCGTCACGTCGTCCACCGTCCCTGTCGTCCATGGCGGAATTCGGGGGTCGGTCGACCCCCGGTTGGGCAACTGTAGGCGGGGTGATGTGGCAGAACGCAACTCAGATGGTCACGGAGCGGTAACACCGGTCACGGGCGTACCGGCCCGTCCGAATTTCGTCACCCGAGGGTGGGCCGAGTGGCGCCGTCGCCGCAGGCCCGAGATCATGAGGGGATGACCGACGCGATCCGGCTGACCGACTACGCCCGCGGTGGCGGTTGCGCCTGCAAGATCCCACCCGGCGAGCTGGAGGCGATGGTCGCCGGTCTCGGCGCCACCGGAGGCTCGGCCGACCTGCTGGTCGGCCTGGAGAACGGCGACGACGCCGCGGTGGTCCGGCTGGACGAGCGTACGGGCCTGGTGAGCACCGCCGACTTCTTCACCCCGGTGGTCGACGACGCCTACGACTGGGGGCGCATCGCCGCCGCCAACGCTCTCTCCGACGTGTACGCGATGGGCGGCACCCCGCTCGTCGCGCTGAACCTGCTCTGCTGGCCGCGCGGGGTGCTGCCGCCGGAGATGGCCCGCGAGGTGCTGCGCGGCGGTCTGGACGTGGCCCGGGAGGCGGACTGCCACCTGGCCGGCGGGCACAGCGTGGACGACGACGGCCCGAAGTACGGCCTGGCGGTCACCGGCGTGGTCCGGCCGGAGGAGCTGATCACGCTCGACGCCGGGCGGGCCGGGCTGCCGCTGTCGCTGACCAAGCCGCTCGGGGTGGGCGTGCTCAACACCCGGCACAAGCAGACCGGGCAGCGCTTCCCGGAGGCGGTCGAGTCGATGGCCCGGCTCAACCGGGACGCGGCCCGCGCGGCGGTGGCCGCGAGCATCCGCTGCGGGACCGACGTGACCGGCTTCGGCCTGCTCGGGCACGCCTCGAAGCTGGCCCGCGCGAGCCGCCTGACGGTGGCGATCGACGCGGCGGCGGTGCCGTACCTGCCGGGTGCGCGGGAGGCGTTGCGCGACGGGTACGTCAGCGGCGGCACCCGGCGCAACCTGGAGTGGGTCATGCCGTGGACCGACTTCGGCGGTGCGGACGAGGGAGAGCGGCTGCTCCTCGCCGACGCGCAGACCTCCGGTGGCCTGCTGGTCGCCGGTGAGGTGCCGGGCGGCACGGTGATCGGTGAGCTGCTGCCTGCTTCGGAGCATCTGATCCGGGTGCGCTGAGCCTCGATTGCCGCGGCGCGGCCGGCCGTCGCCGCGGCACCGTACCCGATAAACTGTCATCTTCCAGCTACTCTGGGCAACGTCGCCCGAGGGAATTTTGCCCGGAATGGTCACAGACCGGTAACTTGCGCCCGGCTGAGGTCAAATGCACCCCACCATCGTCATTAAGGCCCGATCCGGAGGCCGGTGGAACGAGCGCAGCGAGGAGGCGGCATGACCGAGCTGTGGAACTGGAGAATCGACGGCGGCGAGCCGGTGGAGGTCTACCCGGCACTGGCCGAGGCGCTCGGCCGGGTGGTGATGCCCATGGCCGTCGCCGACCCGATGCGGCTCCCCGCGTACGCGGTGGTCTGCGACGTGTGGGAGGCACCCGGGCTGTACGGCACGGTGGTCGACTGTTACGGCGTGCCCGAGAGCCTGACCGAGCTGCCCGCGATCGCGGCGCTGGCCCGGCTGCTGGGCCGCAACTGCCTGACGCGTGACGACACGCTCGACGCCGGCCGGCACCTGCTGGTCGCGCCGGACGGCACGATCCGGCCGGTGCACTTCGACGTGGCCGACACCGACGACGGTGAGGTGCTCAGCCACCACCGGCTCTGCACTGTCGCCGACGCGCGCTGCCGGGGCTGGTCGCAGTGCCACCGCTCCCGGTGGGCCCCCGACACGGTCGCCCCGGCGCTCGCCGCCGCCTGAGCGCGGACGCCGGCGGGCACCCCTGAGCGGTGCTCGCCGCCGTGTCCCCGCCGGCGGCGAGCGGTGGCGGCCCCGGGCTCAGCCCCGGGCCGCCGGCTGCTGCCCCCGCACCACGAGCTGGTCGAGCAGCGTCGCGGTGGCGGCGGCCACGGCGTCCACCGCGGCGTCGAACGCGGCGGCGTTGTGGGCGGCGGGGGTACGGAATCCGGAGATCTTCCGGACGTACTGCAACGCGGCGGCGCGGATGTCCTCCTCGGTCACCACCGGGACGTACGGCTCACGCAGGGTCTTGATGCTCCGGCACACGGCTCCTCCTCGTTCGATCCGATCGGCTCCACCCGGATACGCTGTCCGGGTCATGACTACCGCAGCCGCGGGCAGCCCGCGCACCTACCAGGTGCGTACGTACGGCTGCCAGATGAACGTGCACGACTCCGAGCGCATCTCCGGCCTCCTCGAGGATGCCGGGTACGTGCGCGCCGCGGAGGCCGACGAGCAGCCCGACGTGGTGGTGTTCAACACCTGCGCGGTCCGGGAGAACGCCGACAACCGCCTCTACGGCAACCTGGGTCATCTGCGCCCCGTGAAGGCGAAGCACCCCGGGATGCAGATCGCTGTCGGCGGCTGCCTGGCCCAGAAGGACCGGGGCGACATCGTCCGCAAGGCGCCCTGGGTGGACGTCGTCTTCGGCACGCACAACATCGGCTCGTTGCCGGCGATGCTGGACCGCGCGCGGCACAACGCCGCGGCCGAGGTCGAGATCCTGGAGTCGCTGGAGGTCTTCCCCTCCACGCTGCCGACCCGGCGCGAGTCGACGTACGCCGGGTGGGTCTCGATCTCCGTCGGCTGCAACAACACGTGCACGTTCTGCATCGTGCCCTCCCTGCGCGGCAAGGAGAAGGACCGCCGCCCCGGCGACATCCTCTCCGAGGTGCGCGCGCTGGTCGACTCCGGCGTGCTGGAGGTGACGCTGCTCGGGCAGAACGTCAACTCCTACGGCGTCGAGTTCGGCGACCGGTACGCCTTCGGCAAGCTGCTGCGCGCCTGCGGCGACATCGACGGGCTGGAGCGGGTGCGGTTCACCAGCCCGCACCCGAAGGACTTCACCGACGACGTGATCGCCGCGATGGCCGAGACGCCCAACGTCTGCCACTCGCTGCACATGCCGTTGCAGTCCGGCTCGGACGACGTGCTGCGGGCGATGCGCCGCTCGTACCGGTCGGAGCGTTACCTGGGGATCATCTCCAAGGTCCGGGCGGCGATGCCGGACGCGGCGATCACCACCGACATCATCGTCGGCTTCCCGGGGGAGACCGAGGCCGACTTCGCCCGCACGCTCGACGTGGTGCGGGAGGCGCGGTTCTCGTCGGCGTTCACGTTCCAGTACTCCAAGCGCCCCGGCACCCCGGCCGCGACCATGGATGGCCAGCTGCCCAAGCAGGTCGTGCAGGAGCGCTACGAGCGGCTGATCGCCTGCGTCGAGGAGATCACCTGGGCGGAGAACAAGAAGCTGGTCGGCGAGACCGTCGAGGTGCTGGTGGCGGTCGGCGAGGGCCGCAAGGACGAGCGCACCGGCCGGATGTCCGGCCGGGCCCGCGACGGCCGGCTCGTGCACTTCGCCACCGGTGAGCTGGCCGGGCGGATCCGCCCCGGCGACATCGTGCACACAGTCGTCACGTACGCCGCCCCGCACCACCTGAACGCCGACGGCGCGCCGCTGGCGCACCGGCGCACCCGGGCCGGGGACGCGGCCGAGGCGGGGCAGGTTCCGCGTACCCCCGGGGTGCTGCTCGGACTGCCGACGGTCGGCGCGCCGGCCGCGGCGCCCGCCCCCGTCGGCGGCTGCGCCGCGCACTGAGCCGAGCGTGACGGCGGGGGCCGAGCGGGGCCCCCGCCGTCACTGCCTCAGCAGGCGGTGCCGTTGAGCTTCACGCTGTCCGGCGTCGCGGCGGTGCCGTTGGCGGTGAAGCCGACGGTGACCGACGCGCCCGGCGCCAGCGACGACGCCCAGGCCGGCGCGGCCGCCGTCACCGTGGTGCCGGACTGCGTGACAGTGGCGTTCCAGCCGCTGGCGAGCGTCACCCCGGACGGCCAGGTCCAGGTGGCCGACCACGGGTTCACCGCAGCGGTGCCGGTGTTCTTGACCGTCAGCTCGCCCTGGAAGCCGCCCGCCCAGGAGTTGATCTGCTTGTAGGTGGCGGTGCAGCCACCGGTCACCGGAGGCGGCGGGGTGGTCGGCGCCGGTGACGTGTTCGGCGTGCCGGTGGGGGACGGGCTGGTGGTGCCGCCGCCACCGGTCGGCGGGATCAGGTACGGCGTGAGGATGTCCTGCTTCGGCTGGTTGATCGTGGTCCAGTCGTCGTTGGCGATGCCACCGGTGTCACCCGAGTTCGGGTTCCACGACCAGTACGTGAACGACATGCCGTTCACGCCGGTGCCGGTGTACGCCATCAGGTTCTGCAGCCAGATCTTGTCCTTCGGGTCCTGGAGCGTGGTGCCGAACTCGCCCATCATGATCGGCGCGATGTTCTGCTTGTAGAGGTAGCCCCAGTACTTGTCCCAGATGGCCGGCATGTTCGCCGGGTACGACGGGTCGTCGAACCAGGCCTGCCGGTAGACCGACGTGGCGTACTCGTGCGGCGAGTAGACCAGCCGGTTCGCCACGTTCAGCCGGACCGGGAACTGCCCGGCCTTGGACAGGTTGCCGCCCCACCAGCCGCAGTCCTCGTCGTTGCTGGGGTCGTTGTCCCAGACGTTCGACAGGCCGCCGCTCGGGCAGCTCACCCCCTCCACGAAGATCAGCCAGTTGGGCTGCACGCCGAGGATCGCGTTGCCGGCCCGCTCGGCGGCCAGCCGCCAGTCCCGGGCGGTGTCGCCGCAGCCCCAGCAGGCGCCGGTGGCGGCCGGGTTGGTGCCCTCGGCGTGCGGCTCGTTGTGCAGGTCCGCGCCGATCACAGTGGTGTTGCCGGCGTACCGCTGGGCCAGCATCTTCCAGTCGTTGATCCAGGTCGCCTCGGAGACGGTCGAGGTGTACCAGAGCGGCGACTGCCCGGCCGACGTGGGCCGGTGCCGGTCCAGGATGACCCGCATCCCCTTGCTGCCCGCGTAGTCGATGACCTTGTCGAGGATCTGCAACGGCGACAGCCCGATCAGGTCCGGGTTGACGAAGTCGTTGATGCCGGTCGCGGTCGCGCCGGACTTGAGCGCGTCGTTCGAGTACGGGATGCGCAGCGTATTGTAGCCCAGCCGGGCCATGGTGTCGAGCTGCGAGCGCCACGGGTTGCTCGACCACAGGCCGTGGAACGTCTTGTTGTCGGTCTCCATCCCGAACCAGTTGATGCCGGTCAGCCGGACGGTCGCGCCCGTACTGTCGACGATCTTGTTGCCGCTGGTGTGCAGGTAACCGGTGCCGGTGCCACCGGCCGCCGCGGCGGCCGGTGCGGTGGAGACGGCGGCGGCGACGAGAACGCCGGCCGCTGCGGTGGCGAGCGCCGTCAGGGCGCCGCCGAGGGCGGTGCGTCGGTGCATGGAAGCTCCACTTCGGATGCCCGCGCCGCACGGGCGCCGCGGGCGGCAGGACCAGGAGGCACGTCCCGCTCGTCATCGAGTACGCGCGCAGCGCGCGCCGGGCCGTGTCGTGTGGACGGCCACCCGCGAGATGTCACACCGGCGATCGTCGACGGCGCAGATCAGCCGTCGATGCCCTCGTGCCGGTGCCTGAACCTGGCTCCGCCGCTCATTCTGATCAGCCCACCTCGATGCGTCAACCCGGCCCGGACGCAGGTGAGCCCCCGGCCGACCCGGCCGGGGGCTCACCCGATGTGTCTGTCCGCCGGCCTGCCCGGCCGGGGTGCTTCCGTCAGCCGGCCTGCTCGGCGAGCTGGAGGAACTGCCGCTTCGAGGCGAGCGCCTGCTCGGCCTCCTTGATCCGGCGGGCGTCACCGGCGGCCTGGGCCCGGGCCAGCCGGTCCTCGGCCTCGGCGACCTGGGCGCGCATCTGCGCCAGCAGCGGGTTGTCCTCCTTGGAGGTGCGCCGCCACGCCGAGTCCATCACCTCGCGGACCTTGTCGTCCACGGCCCGCAGCCGGCGCTCCAGCCCGGCGGCGGCCTCGCGGGGCACCCGGCCGGCCTCGTGCCACTGCGCCTGGATCTCCCGCAGCTTCGCCTGGGCGCCCTTCGGGTCGCCGTCGACGTCCAGCGCCTCGGCCTCGGCCAGCAGCGCCTGCTTGCGCTCCAGGTTGGCGCGCTGCTCGTTGTCGCGCGCCGAGAAGACCTCGCTGCGGCGGGTGAAGAACTCGTCCTGCGCGGCGCGGAACCGCTCCCAGAGCTTCTGCTCGGCCTCCTTGGCGGCGCGCGGCGCGGCCTTCCACTGGGCCATCAGGTCCTTGAGCTGACCGGCGGTGACGCCCCAGTCGGTGGACTCCTTGAGCTTCTCCGCCTCGGCGACCAGCTCCTCCTTGACCGTCTGCGCCTGCTTGCGCTGCTGGTCGAGGGAGGCGAAGTGGGCGCCCCGGCGGCGGGTGAAGCCGTCCCGCGCGGCCGCGAACCGCTTCCACAGCTCACCGTCGGTCTTCTTGTCGACGCCGCGGATGGTCTTCCACTCGTCGAGGATCTCCTTGAGCCGGTCACCGGCGGTCTTCCAGCCGGTCGACTCGGCGGCCAGCTTCTCGGCCTCCTCGACCAGGGCGGTCTTGCGCGCCAGCGCCTCGCCCCGGGCGGCCTCGCGGGCCGCCTTGGCCTCGCCGGCCTTCTCCTCGGCGACGGTGGCCAGCTTGTCCAGGCGGGCAGCCAGGGCGTCGATGTCACCGACCACGTGCGCCTCGGCCAGCGACCCACGGATCCGGCGGATCGTGGTCAGGGAGTGGCCGGCATCAGCCGCGCCCGAGTTGAGCCGCGCCTCGGTCAGGTCGACCTCGGTCACCAGATCGGCGTAGCGCCGGGCGAAATGGGCGAGCCCTTCCTCCGGTGCCCCTGCCTGCCAGGATCCGACCACCCGCTCGCCCTCGGCGGTCTTGACGTAGACGGTGCCGTCCTCGTCGACCCGTCCGAAGGCAGTCCAGTCGCTCATGTGCCCATCCTCGTTCTCCCGGCGTCGAGGGGACAGCCCCCTCGTTCGCCGCCACGGCGCAGCAAACTTTCTCCCGGCATTGTCACAGGTCCGCCCCCGTCCGTGTCGAGCGCCTGTCGCCGACCGTGACCATACGGTGTTGTACGCCCCCGATGACCGGATCGGCGCGGGGACGCACCGGGGGGCCCCGATAGGTTTGGGGGCGTGCCCCTGGTCGCCGCCGCCGTCTGCCCCCACCCGCCGTTGATCGTGCCCGAGCTGGCCGGCGCCGCCGCGCCCGAACTGGACGACCTGCGCGCCGCCACCGACGCCGCCGTCGCCCGGCTGCTCGCCGCCGAGCCGGAGGCGATCCTGCTCGTCGGCGGCGGGCCGGAGACGGTCCGGTTCAACGCCGCCGACTGGGGCTCGCTGCGGCGCTTCGGGCTCGACCGGCCGGTGCGGCTGTGGAAGACCTCCTGCTCCGGTGGTGAGGTCCTGCCGCTGAGCCTGACGATCGGCGCCTGGCTGCTGAACCGCTCCGGCACCGAGCTGCCCCGGCTGGCCCGCTCCGTGGCGCACGACGCCACACCGGCCGAGTGCGCGGCGTTCGGCGCGAGCCTGATCCTCGACGACGATCCGCGGGTCGCGCTGCTCGTGCTCGGCGACGGGTCCGCCTGCCGGGGCGTCAAGGCGCCGGGGTACGACGACCCGCGCGCCGAGGCGTACGACGAGGGGGTCGCCGCGGCGCTGGCCGGCGCGGACGCCGACGCCCTGCGCGGCCTGGACCCGGTGCTGTCCGCCGAGCTGCGGGTCGCTGGGCGGGCGCCGTGGCAGGTGCTGGCCGGCGCGGTCGGCGCGGCGGGCGGCGACTGGCGCGGCGAGCTGAGCTACCACCGCGCCCCCTACGGCGTTGCCTACTTCGTGGCGAACTGGGAGCGGTCGTGACAGTCGTTGCGGTGGTCGGGCCGACCGCGGCCGGGAAGTCGGCGCTGAGCATCGCGCTGGCGCACGCGCTCGACGGCGAGGTGGTCAACGCCGACTCGATGCAGCTCTACCGGGGCATGGACATCGGCACCGCCAAGCTGACGCCGGCCGAGCGTGAGGGCGTGCCGCACCACCTGCTGGACATCTGGCCGGTCACCGAGCCGGCCAGCGTCGCGGAATACCAGACGCTGGCCCGCGCGGCGGTCGACGACATCCTGGCCCGGGGCCGGGTGCCGCTGCTGGTCGGCGGCTCCGGGCTGTACGTGCGGGCGGTGCTGGAACGGTTCGAGTTCCCCGGCACCGACCCGGCGCTGCGGGAGCGGCTGGAGGCGGAACTCGCGGCGGTCGGCCCCCTGCCGCTGCACGCGCGGCTGACCGAGGCCGACCCGGGCGCGGCGGCGAGCATCCTGCCCACCAACGGGCGGCGGATCGTGCGGGCGCTGGAGGTGATCGAGCTGACCGGCGCGCCGTTCACCGCGTCGCTGCCGTCACCCACGCCGTACTACCCGTCCGTGCAGCTCGGCGTCGACCTGGACACCCCGCTCCTGGACGAGCGGATCGCGCTGCGGGTGGACCGGATGTGGGCCGACGGACTGGTCGACGAGGTGCGGGCGCTGGTCGGCGAAGGGCTGCCCGAGGGGCGGACCGCCAGCCGGGCGCTCGGCTACCAGCAGGTGCTGCGGTTCCTGGCCGGCGAGATGACCGAGGCCGAAGCGCACGAGGAGACGACCCGCGCCACCCGCCGGTTCGTGCGGCGGCAGCGTTCCTGGTTCCGGCGTGACCCGCGCATCCACTGGCTGGACTCGGCCTCGCCCGCGTTTCTCGACACTGCCCTGCGGGTGGTCGCCGAGCATCGGCGATGATGGGGGCGTGGAGTTCACCAAGGGTCACGGCACCGGCAACGACTTCGTCATCCTGCCCGACCCGGACGGCGCCCTCGACCTGACACCCGGCCTGGTCGCCGCGCTCTGCGACAGGCGGCGCGGCCTCGGCGGCGACGGCGTGCTGCGCGTCGTACGGGCCGCCAAGCACCCCGAGGGCGTCGCGCTGGCGGGCGAGGCCGAGTGGTTCATGGACTACTGGAACTCCGACGGCTCGTTCGCCGAGATGTGCGGCAACGGGGCCCGCGTGTTCGTCCGCTACCTGCTGGACCGTTCGCTGGCCGCCCCGTCGGGCGGGACGCTGCCGATCGCGACCCGCGCCGGCCTGGTGCGGGCCCGCGTCGAGGGCACGGACGTGGCGGTCGAGATGCGCCGCCCCCGGCTGTACGACACGGCGACCGCCGCGCTCGGCGGGCTGACGCTGGCCGGCACCGCCGTGGACGTCGGCAACCCGCACCTGGTCTGCGCGCTGCCCGCCGCGCTGGAACTCACCGGCCTGGACCTCACCCGCGCGCCCGAGGTCGACGCCTCGGCGTTCCCGTCCGGGGTGAACGTCGAGTTCACCACGCCGGGCGAGCCGGTCGACGGCACCGACGGGCACGTGCTGATGCGGGTCTACGAGCGCGGCTCCGCCGAGACGCTCTCCTGCGGCACCGGCGCGTGCGCGGTGGCGGCGGTGGCGTTGCGCGACGCCGGCCTGGACACCGGCACAATGACAGTCGACGTGCCCGGCGGGCGGCTGACGGTCACCGTGACGGCCGATTCGTGCTGGCTCTCCGGCCCGGCGGTCCTGGTGGCGACCGGCACCCTGACCCCGTCCGCCCTGACTCCCTGACCGTTCCCGCCTTCGGTGCCTCTGCCGGTTGATCAAGGAGTTTGTGGCGGATTTCCAGGCTCTGGTGACGCGAACTCCTTGGTCAACACCCGGGCTGAGTGGTGTTTCGCGGGCCGGCCGTCCCGTGCTCGGTGCGCTGCCGTGCTGCCGCCCGCATGATCAACACCAGTTCGGGGAAGTGGTGGTGTCGTGGGGCCTCTGATGCCACCACCCCGGCGAAGTGGTGTTGATCAAGGGTGCTGATGCCACCACTTCGGGGAAGTGGAGTCGATCAAGCGGCGGCGATGGGTCCTTCTGCCTGACTTGTCCCGTCAAGGCGAGCCGCTGTCGGAGATCTTGGAAGATTCGGGCCCCTCTGAGGGCCGTTTCCTTCCAAGATCTCGTGTGGACGCGCCGGGGACGCCTGACTATGCGGGTGCGGGTGCGCACGCGCGTGCGCCGCCCCGGTGGGAGGTGTTGCCCCGCGGAGCGCCCCCCGCGAGGCGGTGCCCTGTGAGGCGGTGCCCCCCAGCAGGAAGGTGCCCATGAGAGGGCGCTGGCCTGTGCAGAGGCGCCGCGAGGGGCTGGGGCGTGCCTGGGTCAGGGGGTGGCGCTGGCGTTGGCGGCGATCTCGGGAAGGTCGGCCGGGCCCGGGTCGGCCGCCGGGGCCGGCGTGGCGGCCGGGTTCTGGGCGGCGGCCCGCACCGCGGCGGCCACCGCCGGGGCGACCCGGGAGTCGAAGACGCTCGGCACGATCACCGTCGGGTTGATCTTGTCTTCACCGACCACGTCCGCGATGGCCCGCGCGGCGGCGAGCGCCATCTCCTCGGTGAACTCCTCGGCGTGCGCGTCGAGCATGCCGCGGAACACGCCGGGGAAGGCGAGCACGTTGTTGATCTGGTTCGGCTGGTCCGAGCGGCCGGTGGCGACCACCGCGGCGTACTTGCGCGCCTCCCGCGGGTCCACCTCCGGGTCGGGGTTCGCCAGCGCGAAGACGATCGAGTCCTTCGCCATCTGGGCGACGTCCTCGCCGGTGAGCAGGTTCGGCGCGCTCACGCCGATGAACACGTCCGCGCCGCGTACCGCCCCGGCCAGGTCACCGGAGTAGTTCTCCTTGTTGGTGTTCTCGGCCAGCCACTGCCACGCCGGGTTGAGGTCCGGCAGGCCGCGGTGCAGGGCGCCCTGGCGGTCGTACGCGATGATGTCGCCCACGCCCTGACGCAGCAGCAGCTTCATGATCGCGGTGCCGGCCGCGCCGGCGCCGGAGACCACGACCCGGACGTCCGCGAGC
The DNA here is from genome assembly GCF_049315215.1 of Micromonospora sp. WMMD1219. NCBI lineage: Bacteria > Bacillati > Actinomycetota > Actinomycetes > Micromonosporales > Micromonosporaceae > Micromonospora > Micromonospora sp. WMMD1219. The sequence goes on along the minus strand of NZ_CP186057.1, from coordinate 6,840,392 downwards.
TGCTTGCCCACGACGCGCAGCGCGTTCGTCAGCGCGGCCAGCACGCAGATCGCGGTGCCGTGCTGGTCGTCGTGGAAGACCGGGATGTCCAGCGCCTCGCGCAGCCGGGCCTCGATCTCGAAGCAGCGCGGCGCGGCGATGTCCTCCAGGTTGATCCCGCCGTACGCCGGCGCGATCGCCTTGACGATCGCCACGATCTCGTCGGTGTCCTGGGTGTCCAGCACCACCGGCCAGGCGTCCACCCCGCCGAAGCGCTTGAACAGCGCCGCCTTGCCCTCCATCACCGGCAGCGACGCGGCCGGCCCGAGGTTGCCCAGGCCGAGCACCGCGGTGCCGTCGCTGACCACGGCGACGGTGTTGCGCTTGATGGTGAGCCGGCGCGCGTCGGCCGGGTTCTCCGCGATCGCCATGCAGACCCGGGCCACACCCGGGGTGTACGCGCGGGACAGCTCGTCGCGGGTGCGCAGCGCGACCTTCGGGGTGACCTCGATCTTGCCGCCGAGGTGCAGCAGGAAGGTGCGGTCGGAGACCTTGCGCACGTCCACCCCGTCGAGCGCGGTGAGCGCGTCGACGACCTGGTCGGCGTGGCCGGCGTCGGCGGTGTCGCAGGTGAGGTCGACGATCACGTGCGCGGGGTCGGAGTCGACCACGTCCAGCGCGGTGACGATGGCCCCGGCCTCGCCGGCGGCGGTGGTGAGCCGGCCGATGGAGGTGGCGTCGGCGGGTACCGCGATCCGGATGGTGATGGAGAATCCGGCACTCGGCAGTCGTGTGTTGGCCACGAGAAACTCCTCCGTCGGCGCTGAGCGGCTCGACTGGCATTTCTACTCGCCTGCCCAGGTCGCCCGGCATCCGCCCCCGCTACCAGTGGGTAGCGTCGCGGGCATAACACACGTGCGCCCGGCGTTGTCACATGTCAGGATTGCTGTCACGCGCCGAAAATTCTCGGCGTTGCACATAACGGACAGGAGACGCAGTTTGCGCGAGCAGGAGACCTTCCATCCCTACACCGACGACGAGTTCGACGCCACCACCGGCGAGTACGAGCTGTCGGAGCGGCAGGCGCTGCGGCGGGTCCCCGGCCTCTCCACCGAACTCACCGACATCACCGAGGTCGAATACCGCCAGCTCCGGCTGGAGCGGGTCGTCCTGGTGGGGGTCTGGACCGAGGGCACTCAGACCGACGCCGACAACAGCCTCACCGAGCTGGCGGCGCTGGCCGAGACGGCCGGCTCGCAGGTGCTCGAAGGGCTGATCCAGCGTCGCCACCGGCCCGACCCGGCCACGTACATCGGCCGGGGCAAGGTCGACGACCTGGGCGCGGTGGTGCTGTCGACCGGCGCCGACACGATCATCTGCGACGGTGAGCTGTCGCCGTCGCAGCTGCGCAACCTGGAGCAGCGCACCAAGGTCAAGGTGGTCGACCGGACGGCCCTGATCCTCGACATCTTCGCCCAGCACGCCAAGAGCAAGGAGGGCAAGGCGCAGGTCGAGCTGGCCCAGCTCGAATACCTGCTGCCGCGCCTGCGCGGCTGGGGCGAGACCCTGTCCCGGCAGACCGGTGGTAGCGGCCGCGGCGGGGGCGCCGGCGGCGGCGTGGGTCTGCGTGGTCCCGGTGAGACCAAGCTGGAGACCGACCGGCGGCGCATCCGCCACCGCATCGCGCGGCTGCGCCGCGAGATCAAGAGCATGGCGACGGTACGCCAGACCAAGCGCGCCCGGCGTACCCGTAACGCGGTGCCCGCGGTGGCCATCGCCGGCTACACCAACGCCGGCAAGTCCAGCCTGCTCAACCGCCTGACCGGTGCGGGTGTGCTGGTGGAGAACGCGCTGTTCGCCACGCTGGACCCGACCACCCGCCGGGCCACCACGTCCGACGGGCGGCTCTACACGCTGTCCGACACGGTCGGGTTCGTCCGGCACCTGCCGCACCAGATCGTCGAGGCGTTCCGCTCGACGCTGGAGGAGGTCGCCGACGCCGACCTGGTCGTGCACGTGGTCGACGGCACGCACCCTGATCCGGAGGAGCAGGTCCGGGCGGTACGCGAGGTGCTCGCCGAGGTGGGCGCCGACCGGCTGCCGGAACTCCTGGTGGTGAACAAGACCGACGCCACCGACGAGGAGACGATGCTGCGGCTCAAGCGGCTCTGGCCGGACGCGGTCTTCGTCTCCGCCCACAGCGGGCGCGGGATCGACGAGATGCGCGAGGCCGTCGAGCGGCGGCTGCCCCGGCCGGCCGTCGAGGTGCGCGCGGTGCTCCCGTACGACCGGGGTGACCTGGTCGCCCGGGTGCACCGGCAGGGTGAGGTGCTCAGCACCGCGCACCTGCCCGAGGGCACGCTGGTGCACGTGCGGGTCAACGAGGGGCTGGCCGCGGAGCTCGCGCCGTACCGGGCGGGTGAGCGGCTGACCAGCGACGAGCGGGTGGGCGCCGGGCGGTGAGCCGTCCGGCGTCACCCGCCGGAAACCCGTGCCGTGCGACACTGAGCGTCATGCGGCACGTTGTCTCCTCGGTCACGCTCGCGCTCGGCCTGGTCGGCGCGGTCGTGGCGCCGGCCGGGCCGGCCCCGGCGGCTCCCGCCGCGGCCCCCGTGCTGGCCGCGGCTCCCAAGAAGAAGTGCACGGTCGAGGACGACCGGCTCCGCGAGCTGTCCGGCCTGGTGGCCACCAGCAACGGGTACGTCGTGATCAACGACGGCTCGGACGACCCCAGCCGCAAGCGGGTCTTCTATCTGGACACCAAGTGCAAGGTCGACAGGGAGGTTCGTTACTCCGGTGACGGGCCGCTCGACACCGAGGACCTGGCGCTCAGCCCGGACCGCAAGACGCTCTGGATCGCCGACACCGGCGACAACGTGGAGAAGAAGACCCGCCGGGAGCGGGTCGCGGTCTGGACGATGCCGCTGAGCGGCTCGAAGCAGCCGGTGCTGCACCGGCTCAGCTATCCGGGCAAGGAGCCGCACGACGCGGAGGCCCTGCTCGTCGGCGACGACAACATGCCGCTGGTGATCACGAAGGAGCTCTCCGGCAAGTCGGAGATCTACACCCCGACGGTGAAGCTGAAGACGAGCGGCGACACCGAGGCGATCCCGATGAAGAAGGTCGGCGAGGTCACGCTGCCGAAGACCAGCACCGAGAACAAGCTCGGCTCGCCCGGGCGGGCGCTCGTCACCGGCGCGGCCCGCTCGCCCGACGGCAGCAAGGTCGTGCTGCGCACGTACGCCGACGCGTTCGAGTTCGACGTGGCCGGCGGCGACATCGTCAAGGCGATCACCACCGGCAAGCCCCGGGTCACGCCGCTCGCCGACCCGTTCGGTGAGGCGATCTCCTACACGCCGGACGGCAAGCTGTTCGTCACCGTCTCCGACGGCGGCACGCTCGACGAGTCGGACCCGATCGACATCCTCACCTACACCCCGTCGACCACCGGTGCCGAGGCGCTGCCGAACGGCGGCAAGGCCGACACCAAACCGGCCGCCCAGAAGTCGTGGCTCGAAGGGCTCTCGCTCGACGAGATCACGTACCTGATCGCGGCCGTCGGGGTGCTCGGCGCGCTCCTGGTCGGCGCGGGTGTGTTCGGCATCCTGCGGGCGCGGCGCAAGCCGGCGCCCCGGGCGCCGGCCGACGAGCCCGAGCGCAGCGGCGAGTTCCCGGTGAACAACGGCTTCCCGTCGGCCGAGCGGCCGGCCGCCCCGCGCGGCGGGGTCTACGGCGGCGGTCAGGCCGGCGTGTACGGCGGCGCGGCCAACGGCGACCGCCCGGCGTCCGGCGGTGTCTACGGTGGTGGCCGGCCGGGCGGCGGCGTGTACGGCGGCGGCCCCCAGGACGGCGGTCGCGGCCAGGGCGGTGGCCGTCCTCCGGGCGGAGCCCGTCCGCCGGGCGGCGTCTACGGCGGCGGCGGTGCCCCGGCCGGCGGCGGAGGGCGCGGCGGCGTCTACGGCGGTGGAGGTCAGGGCGGACCGGGCGGCGGTGCGGGCCAGGGTGGTCCCGGTCGTGGCGGCCCGGGTGGCGGCGGCCAGGGCCGCGGCGGCCCAGGTGGCGGCTACGGCGGTGGCCCGGGCGGGGCCGGACACCGGGGGCAGCCGAACGGCGGCGGGCCGCGGGGGGACGGCGGCCGGGCCGAGCCGCCGCGCCGCGGCCAGGAGCCGCGGGGCGGGCGCCGCGACGACGGCTACGACGGCCGGGGCCAGTACGGCCCGGTGTCCGGCGGTGGCCGGGAGTACCGCGGCGACCGCTACTGAGACGACACGACGAAGGGGTGACCGGCCACCGGTCACCCCTTCGTCGTCGCTGTCGCTCAGATGCGGCGCAGCACCGCCACCACACGGCCCATGATGGTGGCGTCGTCGCCGGGGATCGGGTCGAAGGCCGGGTTCTGCGGCATCAGCCAGACGTGTCCGTCGCGGCGCCGGTAGGTCTTCACCGTCGCCTCGCCGTCGAGCATGGCGGCCACGATGTCGCCGACCTCGGCGTTCGGCTGCTGCCGGACGACCACCCAGTCGCCGTCGCAGATCGCCGCGTCGAGCATCGAGTCGCCCTTGACCTGGAGCATGAAGACCTCGCCCTCGCCGACCAGCTCGCGGGGGAGGGGGAAGATGTCCTCCACCGCCTGCTCGGCCAGGATCGGCCCACCGGCGGCGATGCGGCCCAGCATCGGCACGTACGCCGGGGCGGGCCGCTGCGCGCGGGCCGCCTCGTCGTCCGCCTCGCCCGGCGCGCGGACGTCGACGGCGCGCGGACGGTTCGGGTCGCGACGCAGGAAGCCCTTCTTCTCCAGTTCCTTGAGCTGGTAGGCGACGCTGGACGGGGACACCAGCCCGACCGCCTCGCCGATCTCGCGCACGCTCGGCGGGTAGCCGTGGCGCTCGACCCAGGTGCGGATGAACTCCAGGATCCGTCGCTGCCGGGCGGTCAGGTCGACAGTCGCCGGGTCGGGGAAGCTGCTCACCACCGGGGTGACCGGACGCACCGCCGCGGGGGCGGTGCGGCTGCGGGCGGTGCGGGGGCGACGGGTCGCCGGAGGACCCGCCCCGTCGTTCGGCTGCGGGTTCTTCTGCCGGCTGGCCCGGTCCTCGGTCACGTCCGTCCCTCCCTGGTCGGCGCTGGGGTGCCTCGTCGGCTCGTGGTGCGTGTGGTCTGACCGTATAGGTGAGATCGGCCATTTTCAAACATCTGTACGACCTGCTGTCGGCGTGTCGCACCGAATTCCTGGATTTCCGAACTGGTGTTCTGATAGAAGAGTACGCCGCTCGAACGGGTGTTCTATCCCGGCCGCCCGTGGCTAGCACGGGAGGCCGTTCGTTGGGCTCCTCGGTGGCGTCGTGCCGGGCGTGATCCTGATGACGCGCCGGACACGCCCGCCAACTTGACCTCGCTTGGGGTTCGGCATACGGTCGACCCCTAGATGTAGTAGTCACACGGGCGTAAGTTGCCTACAGGTTGGGTTCAACTACCGAACGCACTCCCGCAGCGCGCACTCGGCGACGGTCATCGGACGATGGCCCCGCCGTGTCGACGCGTGCCCGGAGACGGTAGGTGTGCCCGCGATCGACGGAGGAGGTCGGGCGAATGCGGTGTCCGTACTGCCGGCACGCCGACTCCCGGGTTGTCGACTCGCGGGAGGCCGACGACGGCCAGCTCATCCGGCGGCGACGGTCGTGCCCGGAGTGCGGCAAGCGGTTCACCACCGTCGAGGAGGCGGTGCTCGCGGTGGTCAAGCGCAGCGGGGTGACCGAGCCGTTCAGCCGTACGAAGATCATCGGTGGGGTGCGCAAGGCGTGCCAGGGGCGCCCGGTCGACGACGACTCGATCGCGTTGCTGGCACAGAAGGTCGAGGAGACCGTGCGGGCCAAGGGGGCGGCCGAGATCCCCAGCCACGAGGTGGGCCTGGCCATCCTCGGCCCGTTGCGTGACCTCGACGAGGTGGCCTACATGCGGTTCGCCAGCGTCTACCGGTCCTTCGACTCGCTCGCCGACTTCGAGCGCGAGATCGAGACGCTGCGGGCCGCCGCGCGCGCCCGGGAGGGCGCCGGTGCCGGTGCGGCGGACGCCGCCGGCGCGATCAGCTGACATTTTCGGGTTTCTGACAGGTACACGAGGCGCGGTGGGTGACCGTTGCCGACGAGGGGGGCGAGGGCGTGACGACCAGCAAGTCACGGAACAAGGCCGGGGCGGGGCTGAAGATCGAGCGCGTCTGGACGACCGAGGGGGTGCATCCCTACGACGAGGTCGCCTGGGAGCGCCGCGACGTCGTCATGACGAACTGGCGGGACGGCTCGATCAACTTCGAGCAGCGCGGGGTGGAGTTCCCCGAGTCCTGGTCGGTGAACGCGGCGAACATCGTGACCACCAAGTACTTCCGGGGCGCGGTGGGGACCCCGGAGCGGGAGTGGTCGCTGCGGCAGCTGATCGACCGGGTGGTCGAGACCTACCGCACCGCCGGTGAGGAGTACGGCTACTTCGCCACCCCGGCCGACGCCGAGGTGTTCGCGCACGAACTGACCTGGATGCTGCTGCACCAGGTGTTCAGCTTCAACTCGCCGGTGTGGTTCAACGTCGGCACGCCGTCGCCGCAGCAGGTCAGCGCCTGCTTCATCCTGTCGGTCGACGACTCGATGGACTCCATCCTCGACTGGTACAAGGAGGAGGGCCGGATCTTCCAGGGCGGCTCGGGCGCCGGGGTCAACCTGTCCCGGATCCGTTCCTCGAAGGAACTGCTCTCCTCCGGCGGCACCGCCTCCGGCCCGGTCAGCTTCATGCGCGGCGCGGACGCCTCCGCCGGCACCATCAAGTCCGGTGGCGCCACCCGGCGTGCGGCCAAGATGGTCATCCTCGACGTGGACCACCCGGACATCGAGGAGTTCGTGGCGACCAAGGCGCGCGAGGAGGACAAGATCCGCGCGCTGCGCGACGCCGGGTTCGACATGGACCTGGGCGGCGCCGACATCGTCAGCGTGCAGTACCAGAACGCCAACAACTCGGTCCGCGTCTCGGACGAGTTCATGACCGCCGTGGAGAACGGCGGCGGCTTCGACCTGCGCGGCCGGCTCGACGGGCAGACCATCGAGACGATCGACGCGAAGAAGCTGTTCCGTACCATCTCCCAGGCCGCGTGGGAGTGCGCCGACCCGGGCCTGCAGTACGACGACACCATCAACGACTGGCACACCTGCCCGGAGACCGGGCGGATCACCGCGTCGAACCCGTGCTCGGAGTACCTGCACCTGGACAACTCCTCGTGCAACCTGGCGTCGCTGAACCTGATGAAGTTCCTCCGCGCCGACGGCGGCTTCGAGGTGGAGAAGTTCGTCAAGTCGGTCGAGTTCGTCATCACCGCGATGGACATCTCGATCTGCTTCGCCGACTTCCCGACCGAGAAGATCGGTGAGACCACCCGCGCCTACCGGCAGCTCGGCATCGGGTACGCCAACCTGGGCGCGCTGCTGATGGCCTCCGGCCTGCCGTACGACTCGGAGCAGGGCCGGGAGGTGTCCGCCGCGATCACCTCGCTGATGACCGGCACCGCCTACCGCCGTTCCGCCGAGCTGGCCGGCATCGTCGGCCCGTACGACGGCTACGCGCGCAACGCCGAGCCGCACAAGCGGGTCATGCGCAAGCACGCCGCAGCCAACGACGCGATCAAGGCGACCGGCACCGTGGCCACCGCCGTGCAGCGCGAGGCCACCAAGCAGTGGACGCTCGGCAACAAGCTCGGTGACAAGTTCGGTTGGCGCAACTCGCAGGCCAGCGTGCTCGCCCCGACCGGCACCATCGGCCTGATGATGGACTGCGACACCACCGGTGTCGAGCCGGACCTGGCACTGGTGAAGTTCAAGAAGCTGGTCGGCGGCGGCTCGATGCAGATCGTCAACCAGACCGTGCCGCGTGCCCTGCGCAGCCTCGGCTACCCCGAGGAGCAGGTCGAGGCGATCGTCGAGCACATCGCCGACCACGGTCACGTGGTGGACGCCCCGGGCCTGAAGCCGGAGCACTACCCGGTCTTCGACTGCGCCATGGGCGAGCGCTCGATCGCGCCGATGGGTCACGTGCGGATGATGGCGGCCGTCCAGCCGTTCATCTCCGGCGCCATCTCCAAGACGGTCAACATGCCCGAGCAGGCCACCGTCGAGGACGTCGAGAAGATCTACTTCGAGGGCTGGAAGCTCGGCCTCAAGGCGCTGGCGATCTACCGGGACAACTGCAAGGTCGGCCAGCCGCTGTCGGCCGCCAAGCCGAACAAGGCCACCGCCGAGACGCAGGCCCCGGCCGCCGAGGTCGAGAAGGTCGTGGAGAAGGTCGTCGAGTACCGCCCGGTGCGCAAGCGGCTGCCGAAGAAGCGCCCGTCGGAGACCATCTCGTTCTCGGTCGGCGGCGCGGAGGGCTACCTCACCGCCTCGTCCTACCCGGACGACGGCCTCGGCGAGGTCTTCCTCAAGATGTCGAAGCAGGGCTCGACCCTGGCCGGCGTGATGGACGCCTTCTCGGTGGCCATCTCCATCGGTCTCCAGTACGGCGTCCCGCTGGAGACGTACGTCAGCAAGTTCACCAACATGCGCTTCGAGCCGGCCGGCATGACCGACGACCCGGACGTGCGCATGGCCGCCTCGGTGATGGACTACATCTTCCGTCGCCTGGCGCTGGACTTCCTGCCGTACGACCGCCGCGCCGAGCTGGGCATCTTCACCGCCAAGGAGCGGGCCGCCCAGCTCGCGGCCGAGGCGGAGGCGGAGGCAAGCGGTGCGGACCTCACCGCGATGGCCGCCTCCGCCCCGGTCGAGGCGCCCGAGCCGAAGACCGGCCCGGTCGCGCAGCCGGCGCAGGAGATGGCCGACGCCGCGGCCGTCAAGCCCGCGCCGTCGGTGGGTTCCAGCACCGAACTGCTGGAGGCCGTGATCGGCAAGGCCGCCGACGCGCCGCTCTGCTTCACCTGCGGCACGAAGATGCGGCCCGCCGGTAGCTGCTACGTCTGCGAGGGCTGCGGCTCCACCAGCGGCTGCAGCTGACGCACGACCGAAGACGCGAGCGCGGCAGGGAGTTCCCTGCCGCGCTCGCGCGTGCCCACTGTCACACCCCATCGTGTACGCGAGCTGGAATGCTCGGGGGATGAGCACGGCAGACATCTATCGGGTCTTCGCCGAGCGTGAGACGCGCGGCGTGTCTCCGGCGTACGAGCGGTTGTCGCGGGCGGTCGCCGGTGATGCGGAGCTGCTCGCCCTGCTCGACACGCTGCCGCCGGCCAAGCGTCAGCCGAACCTGCTGTTCGGGGTGGTGCGGCTGCGCGGCGGGCCGGTGGACGACCCGGCGGCGTTCCGCGCGTACGTGATCGCGCACTGGCCGGACGTCTCGGCGCAGATGCGGACGTGGGCGACGCAGACGAACGAGGCGGGGCGGTGCGCGGTGCTGCTGCCGGTGCTCGCCGCGTTGCCGCAGCCGCTGGCGTTGCTGGAGGTGGGTGCGTCCGCCGGGCTGTGCCTCTACCCCGACCGGTACGCGTACCGCTACGGCGACCGGCGGGTCGGTGACGGCGAGCCGGTGCTCGACTGTGACCTGACCGGCACCGAGCCGCCGGTGCGGCGTCCGGAGGTGGTGTGGCGGGCCGGGCTCGACGTGAACCCGCTCGACGTCACCGACCCGGCCGACGTGGCCTGGCTGGAGGCGTTGATCTGGCCGGAGCACCGGCACCGCCGGGAGCGGCTGCGCCCGGCGGCTGCGATCGCGGCGGCCGATCCGCCGCTGCTGGTACGCGGTGACCTGGTCGACGACCTGCCGGCGCTGGCGGCGCAAGCTCCGGCCGGGGCGACGCTCGTGGTGTTCCACAGTTCGGTGCTGTACCAGGTGCCGCCGCCACGGCGGGAGGCGTTCACCGCGCTGGTCCGGACCCTGCCCGGCCACTGGATAGCCAACGAGGACCCGTCGGTGCTGCCCCACGCCGACCTGCCCGAGCCGCCCGCCGAAGGCTTCCACAACATCCTGGCCCTGGACGGCCGTCCCGTGGCCTGGACGACCGGCCACGGCCAGTCCCTCACCTGGTTCCGCTGACCCACCCACCGCCGCCCTTGTCCCGTTGATCATGAACTTGACGGCGCGACACGCCGGAGCGACGGCCGCCAACTTCATGATCGACGGAGGCTGGGCGGGCCGGGCGACGGCGGACACGCGTGACTAGGGTCGGCGGGCGTGACCGAACCTGCCTGGCTGGTCGAGACGCGTGCCGCCTACGACGCCGTCGCCGAGGACTATGCGCGGCTGCTGCCCGACGTGGTGGAGCCGCCGCTGGACCGGGCCCTGCTGGCCGCGTTCGCCGAGACGGTCGGGCCGGGGCGGCCCGCGCTGGAGGTGGGCTGCGGCACCGGTCGCGTCACCGCCCACCTGCACCGGCTCGGCCTCGACATCAGCGGCGTCGATCTGTCGCCCGGCATGGTGGCGGTGGCCCGCCGCGCGTACCCGGACCTGCGCTTCGAGGTCGGCTCGCTGACCGAGCTGGCCGTACCGGACGGATCACTGGCCGGGCTGGTGTCCTGGTACTCGGTCATCCACCTGCCACCGGAACTGCTGCCGGAGGTGTTCGCCGGTTTCCACCGGGTGCTCGCTCCGGGCGGTCACCTGCTGCTCGCGGTGAAGGCCGGCGACCGGCTCGACCGACGGGAGCAGGCATACGGCCACTCCGTCGCCTTCGACGTCTACTGGCTGTCCCCGGATCGGCTGGTCGCACAGCTCACGGCGGCCGGGTTCGCGGTGTCGGCGACGACGGTCCGCGCGCCGGTCGGCAGGGAGCGGCAGTCCCAGGCGTTCCTGCTCGCGCAGCGTCCGGCCGGCTGAACATTCACCACCGCTGACACCGATCCGTACCGCACGTGAGGACGGGACAGCGAAGAGTGGCCGCCCTGGCTAGGGTTGACGATCTCGGCGGAGGGAGACGTCATGCGCACCCGGATGCTCCTCGCGTCGACGCCGCCCCTGCTCTGGGGCGCTGTCGCCGGCTGGTGGACCCCGCGCGGGCCCGGCACGGTGGGTGCGGCACTCGCCTCCGTCGCGGTGAGCCTCGCCGTCGGGCTGGCCGCCGGGTGGCTGGGCCGGTCCCGCTGGTTGATGCTCGTCGCGCCGGTGATCTTCGCGGTGGCTGTCGAGCTGGTCCGGCTGCGGCTGCGCGGGCCCACCGTCGACCGTCCGCACCTGTCCGGCTTCGGTGTCGTGGCGCTGTTCGCCGGCCGGGGCGTACACGGGCTGCTGACCTTGTTGCCGCTGCTGGTCGGCGCCGCCTACGGCGCCGGCCTGGCACGTCGCCTCGGCGCGGTGCCGCAGCGCCGGCCGGTGCCGCGCTGGGCGGGCCGGGTCGGCGTCGGCCTGCTGGCTGCGCTGCTTGCGCTCGTCACCGTCGGCGCGGCCGTGCCGGGCCGCACCGACCCGATCTCCGGCGGCATCGCCCGCTTCGACACCGTCGACTCCTCCGGGCGCGAGCTGGGCCTGCTGATCCGGGGTACGGACCGCAGCGCTCCGGTGCTGCTCGTGGTGCCCGGGCCGCCCGGCGGCTCGGAGATCGGCGCGGTCCGTCGCCACCTGCCCGAGTTGGAGCGCCGATTCGTGGTGGCCGTCTGGGACCGTGCCGGCGGGCCACGCTCCTGGTCGGGGTTCCGCGCCGCGTCGGGCTGGCACCTGGACGACGAGGTGGACGACCTGGTCGCGGTGGCCCGGCACCTGCGGGAACGGCTGGGCCGGGATCGGATCCACCTGGTCGCGCACTCCGGCGGCACCATCGCCGGCCTGCTCGCCGTGCGACAGCACCCGGAACTGTTCGCCGCGTACGTGGGCGTCGGGCAGGTGGTGAGCCTGCGCGAGGCCGACCGCAGCCAGTACGCCGACACCGTGGCCTGGGCCCGCCGCACCGGCCGGACGGCGCTCGCGGACCGGATGACCGCGCAGGGGCCGCCGCCCTACCGCGACGTCTGGGCGTACGAGCCGTTGCTGACCAACGAGGCAGGGGCCTTCCCGGTCGACCGGGAAGGCGCGAGCGAGGACGAGACCGGGACCGTCGGCAACCTGGGCGTCTCCGAATACAGCCCACTGGAGAAGGTGCACCTGTTCGGTTTCCTGGACGGCTGGGACGTCCTCTACCCCCGGTTGCAGGAGATCGACTTCCGGCGTGACGTGCGGCAGCTCGCGGTGCCGGCGTACTTCGTGGACGGCGCGCAGGAGGTGCCGGGCCGGCTGCGCCTGTTCGACGAGTGGTACGCGCAGCTCCAGGCGCCGCGCAAGGACCATCTGGTGATCCCGCGCGCCGGGCACCGTTCGTTGTTCGAGCGGCCCGAGGCGTTCGTGCCGTACCTGGAACGCCTCGGGACCGAGAGCGGCCCGGGCGGAAACTAGGGCGGGCCGGGCGTCCGTAGACTTCAGCGGTGCGCGACGAGCTGGCGGGACGGCCCCTTACCGAACCGCACCCGTCGCGGCTGTCGCCGGACCACCCGGGGCGGGAACGCATCCTCGCCGCGCACGCCGCCGCCCTGGCCGCCGGGGAGGCCGGCTACCTGGACCCGGAGACCGGACTGTTCGTGCTCAGCGCGGGCTTCCTGGCGCGGCGTGGCACGTGCTGCGGGCGAGGCTGCCGGCACTGTCCGTACGTGGCCGATTAGGGGGCTTCCGTCCCCGCTGGGGCACGCCGTACGGTGTCCGACGGAACTCCGGCGGGTCGACCCGCCGCCGACCGCGGAGGTCTCCCGTGCGTGCACGTATCTGGCTGGCCGTTCCGGCCGTCCTGCTCGCCGCCGGCTGCGCCGACGAGGGGCCGACCCGGTCCGGGCCGCCGGCCCCACCTCCGCCGGTGCCGGTCGCGGCGGCGTCCTCGGGCGGGGCGTGCCGGCTGCTCGACTTCGCGGTGATCGCCGAGCACACGGGCGGCAAGTTCGACGTGGCGGCGGCCACAGAGCGGGGCGACACCCACACGTGCGTGGTCCGGGCGGCCGGGGCGGTGCTGCCGGAGCTGACGCTGTCGGTGACCGAAACGTCGATCGATGCGGCCACGTTCGCCCTGGACGTGCAACCGGGCGGCGCGGCGAAGATCACCAAGCTGGGCAAGGCCGCCTACCGGCGCACGCTGCCCAAGACCGCGAAGTCCGGGCCGGCGGCCGAGGTCGGCTGGCTGGCCACCGAGGGGCGGCTCGCCACCCTGCGCTGGACCGCCCCGGCCGGCACCGCGAAGGCGGAGGCGGACAAGACGGCCGGCAAGCTGGTCACGCTGGCCAAGGTGATCGACACAAGGCAGCTCTGACCGGAGGTCGCCAAGCAGCTCTGACCGAAGGTCGCCAAGCAGCCCTGACCGCGGGCCACGCCGGCAAGCTCTGACCGGAGGTCACGCAGGCAGCTCCGACCGCAGGCCAGAGCTGCCGGACGCGATCAGCGGGCCGCGACGAACACCCGGGACGCCACCTCGCGGGGAAGGCGTACCCGGTCGCCGGAGCGGTCGATGGAGACGGCGTCGCGTTCCTGCGCCACAGTCACTGTCGCGCCCGGGTCGACGCCGGCGGCGTGCAACTGCCGGAGCACGTCCGAGTCGGTCTGCACGCTCTCGCAGATCCGCCGCACCACGACCGGGCCGGACAGGCCGGGGAAGGCCAGGTTGCGCTCGCCCTCGACGGCGTCGGCAAGCGTCTGGCCCGGGTCGCCCAGCTCCGCCAGGCCAGGGATCGGGTTGCCGTACGGCGAGCGGGTCGGGCGGTTGAGCAGGTCGAAGACCCGCTTCTCCACCGCGTCGCTCATCACGTGCTCCCACCGGCAGGCCTCTTCGTGGGCCTCCTCGTAGGGCATCCCGATCACGTTCACCAGCAGCAACTCGGCCAGCCGGTGCTTGCGCATCACCGACACGGCGGTGTTGCGGCCCTGCGGCGTGAGAGTCAGGTGCCGGTCGCCCTCGACGGTGAGCAGGCCGTCGCGCTCCATGCGGGCGACGGTCTGGCTGACGGTCGGACCACTCTGCTTCAGCCGCTCGGCGATGCGGGCACGAAGCGGCGGCACCCCCTCCTCCTCGAGTTCGAGGATGGTGCGCAGGTACATCTCGGTGGTGTCAACAAGGTCGTGCTTCACGTCTGCGGCCTCCTGGGCTCCGATGGTACCCGCTCCCACCGACCATCGACGCAGGCGAAGCCGGAGGTGGCGGGCCGAATGGTGTTGACTGGGCCGCATGCCCGCCACCGCAGACCTGCTGGTCGAGCCCGACCGGCTCGCCGCCGAACTCGATCACGCCGACCCGCCGACCCTGCTCGACGTCCGCTGGCGGCTGACCGGCCCGCCCGGACGCGACGACTACACCGCCGGCCACCTGCCCGGCGCCGTCTTCGTCGACCTGGACACCGAGCTGTGCGGGCCGCCCGGCGCCGCCGGCCGGCACCCGCTTCCGGACCCGGCGGCGTTGCAGGCCGCGCTGCGGGCCGCGGGCGTCCGCGCCGGTCGTCCCGTCGTGGTGTACGACGGCGGCGACGGCATGTCCGCCGCCCGCGCCTGGTGGACGCTGCGCTGGGCCGGGCACCGGCAGGTGCGGGTGCTGCACGGCGGCTTCCCGGCCTGGACGGCCGCCGGCCTGCCGGTCGACACGAGCGTGCCCGCCCCGGCGCCCGGCGACGTGACAGTGGCGCCCGGCGCGTTGCCGGTGCTCGACGCCGCCGCTGCCGCCCGGCTCGCCGCCGCCGGGTCCGGCGTGTTGATCGACGTACGGGCCGCGCCGCGCTACCGGGGCGAGCACGAGCCGGTCGACCCGGTCGCCGGGCACGTGCCGGGCGCGGTCAACCTGCCCGCCCCGGAGTACGTCACGCAGGGCCGGTTCCCCGTCGCCGAGGCGCTGCGGGAGCGGTTCGCCGCTGCCGGGGTGGACACGGACGCGCCGGTCGGTGCGTACTGCGGCTCCGGGGTGACCGCCGCGCAGGCGGTGCTCGCGTTGCACCTGGCCGGTCGGCCGGACGCCGCGTTGTACGTCGGCTCGTGGAGCGAGTGGGTGGCCGACCCGGACCGTCCGGTCGCGACCGGCGGCACGTCCGGCCGGTGAGCGCACGACCGGTGGGCGCGTCCCGGGCCACGTGCGACGATGGCCGCATGGCCGACGACACGGTGGTGGTGTGGGACGAGGGTCTCCTCGCCTACGACATGGGCGACCATCCCCTCGACCCGGTCCGGGTCGAGCTGACCATGGCGCTCGCCCGCGAGCTGGGTGTGCTGGACCGGCCCGGCGTGCGGCTGGTCAAGCCCGAGCCGGCCGACGACGCGCTGCTCACCCGCGTGCACGATCCGGCCTACCTGGACGCGGTCCGGTCCGCGCCGCGCGACCCGCTGTTCGCCGGTTTCGGTCTGGGCACGTCGGACAATCCGGTCTTCGACGGGATGCACGAGGCGAGCGCGCTGATCGCCGGCGCCACGACCGCCGCCGCCGAGGCGGTGTGGCGCGGCGACGCCCGGCGTGCGGTGAGCGTGGCCGGCGGGCTGCACCACGCGATGCCCGCCCGGGCCGCCGGGTTCTGCGTCTACAACGACCCGGCCGTGGCCATCGCGCGGCTGCTCGACCTCGGCGCGGAACGGATCGCGTACGTGGACGTGGACGTGCACCACGGCGACGGCGTGCAGGAGATCTTCTACCGGGACCCGCGGGTGCTCACGGTCAGCCTGCACGAGACGCCGCTCGCGCTGTTCCCCGGCACCGGGTTCCCGGACGAGACCGGCGGCCCGGGCGCGGAGGGCACCGCCGTCAACGTGCCGCTGCCGCCGGGGGTGGGCGACGCCGGCTGGCAACGGGCGTTCCACGCGATCGTGCCGTCGGTGCTGCGCGCGTTCCGGCCGCAGGTGCTGGTCACCCAGTGCGGTGCCGACGGGCACCGCAAGGACCCGCTGGCCGACCTGCACCTCTCCGTGGACGGGCAGCGGGCCACCTACCGCGCGCTGCGGGCGCTCGCCGACGAGCTGTGCGACGGCCGCTGGGTCGCCACCGGCGGCGGCGGGTACGCGCTGGTCGAGGTGGTGCCCCGGGCCTGGACGCACCTGCTCGCGATCGCCACCGGCGAGCCGGTCGACCCGGCCACGCTGACCCCGCCCGGCTGGCGGGAGCTGGCCGCGCGGCGGCGACCCGGGCACGACGTGCCGTTGCGGATGACCGACGACGTGGACCCGTCGTACCAGCCGTGGCAGCCCAGCGGTGAGCCGAACGCGGTGGACCGGGCCGTCGCGGCCACCCGCAAGGCCGTCTTCCCGCTGCTCGGGCTCGATCCGCACGACCCGCGCGACTGAGCCGGCGGCAGGGGAGGACCGACCGGTGACCACCGTCGAACAACAGGTGGACGTGCTGCTCAGCGACGGCACGACCGTCCAGCTGCGACAGATCCGTCCGGATGACGCGCCCGAGATCGTGGCCATGCACGGCCGTTTCTCGGAGCGCACCCGATACCTGCGGTACTTCTCGCCGTACCCGCGTATCCCGGAACGCGACCTGAAGCGCTTCGTCAACGTCGACCACCGCGACCGGGAGGCGTTCGTGGTGCTCGCCGGCGAGCGGATCGTCGCCGTCGGCCGGTACGAGCGGCTCGGCCCCTCCTCGCCCGAGGCCGAGGTGGCGTTCGTGGTCGAGGACGCCTACCAGGGCCGGGGCATCGGCTCGGTGCTGCTGGAACATCTGGCCGACGCGGCCGGACGCAACGGCATCGTGCACTTCGTCGCCGAGGTGCTCCCGGCCAACGGGGCGATGCTGCGGGTCTTCGCCGACTTCGGCTACCAGGTCCAGCGCCAGTACGCCGACGGCGTGGTGCACCTGAGCTTCCCGATCGCGCCCACCGAGGCGACGCTCGAGGTGCAGCGCGGCCGGGAGCACCGCACGGAGGCCCGGTCGATCGCCCGGCTGCTCGCGCCGCGCGGCATCGCCGTGTACGGCGCCAGCACCACCGGCCAGGGCGTCGGCGCGGCGCTGCTCGGGCACCTGCGTGACGGCGGCTTCGCCGGGGCGATCGTGCCGGTGCACCCGAGCGCGGCGACGGTGGCGGGGCTGCCCGCGTACCCGTCGGCGGCCGACGCCGGCCAGGACGTCGACCTGGCCGTGGTGGCGGTCCCGCCGGACGCGGTGACCGACGTGGTCCGCGACGCGGCCCGCGCGGGCGCGCACGGCCTGGTGGTGATCTCGGCCGGGTTCGCCGAGTCCGGCCCGGCCGGCGCGGCGGCGCAGCGCGCGCTGGTCCGCGCCGCGCACCTGGCCGGCATGCGGGTGGTCGGCCCGAACTGTCTCGGCGTCGCCAACACCGACCCGGCGGTTCGCCTCAATGCCACGCTCGCCCCGGTGCTGCCCGCGGCGGGACGGGTCGGCGTGTTCAGCCAGTCCGGCGCGTTCGGGGTGGCGCTGCTGGCCGAGGCGTCCCGGCGCGGGCTCGGCCTGTCCAGCTTCGTCTCGGCCGGCAACCGGGCCGACGTGTCCGGCAACGACCTGCTCCAGTACTGGCAGGACGACCCGGCCACCGACGTCATCACGCTCTACCTGGAGACGTTCGGCAACCCGCGCAAGTTCGCCCGGCTGGCGCGGCGCATCGGCCGCCGCAAGCCGGTGGTGGCGCTCGCCTCGCTGGCCCGGCCGCCGGGCGTGGGGGAGGCGCCCGCGCTGGACGCGGCGGCGGTGAGCGCGTTGTTCGCCCAGTCCGGGGTGATCCGGGTGGACACCGTGTCCGAACTGCTCGACGTGGGCGTGCTGCTGGCCCACCAGCCGCTGCCGGCCGGGCGTCGGGTGGCTGTGGTGGGCAACTCGTCGGCGCTGACCGGGCTGGCCGCTACCGCCTGCGCGGCGCAGGGACTGACCGTTGCCGACGGCTACCCGCGGGACGTCGGGCCGAGCGCCGGGGCCGCCGCGTACGCCGCCGCGCTCGGCGAGGCGGTCGCCGACGAACGGGTGGACGCCGTGGTGGCGGTGTTCGCGCCGCCGCTGCCGGGGCAGCTCGCCGATCCGGTGGCCGACTTCGCGGCGGCGCTGCCCGAGGCGCGGGTCACCGGCAAGCCGGTGGTGGCGACGTTCCTGGCCGGGCTGGTGCCGGCCGGGGTGCCGGCGTACCCGAGCGTGGAGGAGGCGGTGCGCGCGCTGGGCCGGGTGACCGCGTACGCGGACTGGCTGCGCCGGCCCGCCGGGGGGCTGCCGGAGCTGGCCGACGTGGACCGGACGGCGGGGCACGCCGCGCTGCGGCCGGACGGCGCCGACTCGGCGGCGTTGCTGCGCGCGTACGGAATCGACGTGGTGGACTCGGTGCCGGCCCGCTCGGCCGAGGAGGCGGCGGCGGTGGGGGAGCGGCTCGGCTGGCCGGTGGCGCTCAAGGCCGCCGCCCCCGGGCTGCGGCACCGCCTCGACCTGGGCGCGGTACGCCTCGACCTGGCCGACGCCGCCGCGCTGCGCCGCGCGTACGCCGAGATGGACCCGGTGTTCGGCGCGGAGGTGCTGGTCCAGCCGATGGTCGCGCCGGGCGTGGCGTGCGTGGTGGAGCTGGTGGAGGATCCGGCGTTCGGGCCGGTGGTCGGGTTCGGGCTGGGTGGTGTCGCGACCGAGCTGCTCGGTGACCGGGCCTGGCGCGCGGTCCCGCTCACCGACCGGGACGCCGCCGAGCTGGTCGACGAGCCCCGGGCCGCGCCGCTGCTGCGCGGGCACCGGGGCGCCGCGCCGGTGGACCGGGCGGCCCTGGTCGACCTGCTGGTGCGGGTCGGCCGCCTCGCCGACGAGCAGCCCCGGGTGCGGTCGCTCACGCTCAACCCGGTGCTGGCCCGGCCGGACGGCATCTCGGTGCTGCACGCCACTGTGCGCACCGGCGCCGAGGCCGCCCGTCCGGACACCGGCCCGCGGAGGTTGTAGACCTCAGCCGCGATCGGAGATCTGCTGCACCGCCCACTCGTTGCCGTCCGGGTCGCGGAAGAACACGAAGCCGACGTTGTCCAGCGGGTGCGGCACCGGGCGCGGGTTCTGACCCATCACCTGGATCTCGCTCACCTCGACGCCCCGCTCGACCAGCTCGGCGTGCGCCCGCTCCAGGTCGGGCACGACGAGTTGCAGGCCCTTGAGGGAGCCCGGCGGCATCTCCGGTACGACGCCCCGGCCGAGCACGATCGAGCACCCGGAGCCCGGGGGAGTGAGTTGGACGATCCGCCCCGCGCCGCCCAGATCGGTGTCGTGGTCGAGGACGAAGCCGAGCCGCCGCGCGTAGAACTCCTTGGCCCGGTCCAGGTCGGAGACCGGTACGACCACCACTTCCAGCGTCCAGTTCACGTTGTCGCTCCTGTCGTCGAATCGTTGTGCAACGCTGCCGCGAGGCGGTCGAACGCCTCGCTCAGGCCGCGGGTCATCGGATAGCGCAGGACGGTGTCGCGGCCCTGCGCGGTGGCGTACCGCAGGTGGGTGACGACCGTGGTCCGGTCCGCCGGACCGGTGAAGTCGTGACGCACCAGCGTCTCGCCCGGATAGGACTGTCCGTCGAAGAGTTCGGTGCAGACCAGCCGCGTGGGCGGGTCGACCTCCCGGTACGTGCCGCCCTGGGCCATCAGGTCGCCGTCCGGTCCCCGGGAGACGAACCGCCAGCGTCCGCCGACCCGCAGGTCCACCTCGCACTCGACCAGGTGCCAGCCACGGGCGCCCCACCATCGGACCAGCAGCTCGGGTCGGGTGAAGGCGGCGAACACCAGGTGGCGCGGGGCGGCGAAGTCGCGGCTGAGCCGGATCTCCCGGTCGCCGTGCAGCGTGACGGTCAGGCCGGTCACCGCTGCTCCCCGGCGGTCAGCTCGGCGAGCACCTCGTCCAGCCGCGCGTAGCTCTCCGCCCAGTAGTCGCGGTAGTCCGCCAGCCACGCGACGGCCTCCCGCAGCGGCCGGGCGTCGAGCCGGCAGGGGCGGCGCTGGGCGTCCCGGCCCCGGGTGACCAGGCCGGCGCGTTCGAGCACCTTGAGGTGCTTGGAGACGGCGGGCTGGCTCATCGCGAACGGCTCGGCCAGCTCGGTGACTGTGGCCTCACCGGCGGCCAACCGGGTGAGGATGGCGCGCCGGGTGGGGTCGGCGAGCGCGGCGAATGTGGCGTCGAGCAGATCCGCGGACACGTTTATAACCTCCTGGTTGTGTAACCAGTCGGTTCTATACGGCGGGAGCGCCCGGGTCAAGCACGACAGGCCCCGGCGAACCGCCGGGGCCTGTCGGGGCAGGGGTGGATCAGCAGGCGTACGCCTCCAGCCGGTTCGCCCGCTCCGGGTCGCGCAGCTTGAGCAGCGTGACCTTCTCGATCTGCCGGATCCGCTCCCGGGACAGGCCGAACTCGCGGCCCACCTCGTCCAGCGTGCGCTGCCGGCCGTCGTCCAGGCCGAAGCGCAGCCGGATCACCGCCTGCTCCCGCTGGGACAGCGTGGCCAGCACGATCCGGACCTCGTTGCGCAGCTCGCCGTTCGTGGCGGCGTCGCCCGGCTCGGCGCGCGGGTCCACGGCGGCGACGAAGTCGCCGAGCGCGCTCTCGCCGTCCTCGCCGACGGCCTGGTCCAGGCTGACCGGCTCCCGGTCGTAGGAGATCAGCTCGATCACCTGGAACTCCGGGATCTCCAGCGCCACGGCCACCTCGCTCACGGTGGGCTCGCGGCCCAGCGTCACCGACAGCTCGCGGCGCACCCGGACCATGCGGTTGACCTGCTCGACCATGTGCACGGGGATGCGGATGGTGCGGGCCTGGTCGGCCATGGCGCGGGTGATGGCCTGGCGGATCCACCAGGTGGCGTAGGTGGAGAACTTGTAGCCCTTGGTGTAGTCGAACTTCTCGACGGCGCGGATGAGGCCGAGGTTGCCTTCCTGGATGAGGTCGAGGAAGGCCATGCCGCGACCGGTGTAGCGCTTGGCGATGCTCACCACCAGCCGCAGGTTCGCCTCCAGCAGGTGGTCCTTGGCGGCGCGGCCCTCGGCCGCGATCAGCGCCAGGTCCGCGCGCAGCTCGGCGGAGACGGGGGTGCAGGTGGCCAGCTTCTCCTCGGCGAAGAGGCCGGCCTCGATCCGCTTGCTCAGCTCGACCTCCTGCGCCGCGGTGAGCAGCTTGGTGCGGCCGATGCCGTTCAGGTACGCCCGGACCAGGTCGGTGGAGACGCCGCGCTCGTCGGTGGCGTCGAGGTCCGTGAGGGTGACGTCCATGTCCTGGTGCTCGATCATCTGCTGGGTCATCTCTGTTCTCCCCGTGTCCGACGTGCCTACCGGTCCCGTGCCGCCCACGCGGTGGTGGCCGATGACAAACAGCTTGGCGGTCGGGGCGTGAGACGGGAGTGAGGCGATCGGGGAACCGACAGGAATCCTCGCGGGAATCCGGCATCCGCTTGCCCGGCGCGGTTACCGTGCCACCGACCGGCCGTCGGAGCCGGCCCGGCACTGATGATCGGAGAACGTGGTGGTCTTCAAGCGGCTCATGCAGGCGATGGGTGTGGGCGGACCGTCGGTGGAGACGGTGCTGGCCAACCCGAACTGCCGCCCGGGCGGCGTTCTGGAGGGCCGGATCCAGGTGGTCGGTGGCGACCACCCGGTGGACGTGAGCTACGTCGCACTCGGTCTGGTCACGCGGGTCGAGGTGGAGAGCTCCGATTCGGAGTACGACGTCAACCAGGAGTTCGGCCGGGCCCAGATGACCGGCCCGTTCCGGCTGGAGCCGGGGCAGCGTCACGACGTGCCGTTCCGCTTCCAGGTGCCGTGGGAGACGCCGCTCACCGACCTGTACGGCCAGCACCTGCACGGCATGACGATGGGTCTGCGTACCGAGCTGGAGGTGGCGCGGGCGATGGACAAGGGTGACCTGGACCCGGTCGCGGTGCACCCGCTGCCCGCCCACGAGCGGCTGCTGGAGGCGCTGCTACGGCTGGGCTTCCGCTTCGCGCGCGCCGACGTCGAGCGTGGACACATCTACGGCCTGCACCAGCAGTTGCCCTTCTACCAGGAGATCGAGTTCTACCCGGCGCCGCAGTACGCGGGCGCGATGAACCAGCTGGAGGTCACCTTCGTGACCGATCCGCGGCAGGTCCACGTGGTGCTGGAGCTGGACAAGCGGGGTGGCCTGTTCACCGAGGGCCGCGACGCGTTCGGCCGGTTCACAGTGGACCACGCGACGGCGGACCGTACGGACTGGGCCGCCCAGCTCGACGGCTGGCTGCGTCAGTCGCTGTCCCGCCGCGGGCTGTTCTTCTGATCCTCCTCAGAGGTCGAGCACGAGGGTCCGGGGACCGACGTTGACGCTCTCCACCAGCATGTGGGCGCGGAAACGGCCGGTCTCCACCTTCGCGCCCCGGGCGCGCAGCTGTTCGACCACGGCGTCCACCAGGGGCTCGGCCACCTCGGCCGGCGCGGCGGCGGTCCAGCTCGGCCGCCGGCCCTTGCGGGCGTCGCCGTAGAGCGTGAACTGGCTGACCACGAGCAGCGGCGCCCCGACGTCGGCGGCGCTGCGCTCGTCGTCGAGGATCCGCAGCTCGTGCAGCTTGCGGGCCATCGTGGCGGCCACCTGCGGGGTGTCGGTGTGGGTGACGCCGAGCAGCACCAGCAGCCCGTCGGCGATCTCACCGGTCACCTCGTCGTCGACTGTCACCCGGGCCCGGCCGACGGTCTGCACCACCGCCCGCATCAGTCGGTCACCGGCTCGACGATGCCGCGCTCGACCAGGTGCGCCACGATCGGCCCGGCCGCCTCGGCCAGCTCGTCCGGTGCCACGTCGTGCGCGGCGGCCAGCAGGGCGAGCTGGTCGCGCAGCGGCAGCCGGCCGTCGGCGCCGCCGACCAGGGCGAGCACCAGCGGGTCGATCTCCTCCGACCAGCGCAGCCCGCGCGGCATGGCCAGGACCTGCCGGTCGACAGCCCAGCCGTCGTCGCCCATGGTGGCCTCCTGCCGCAGCTGGAGGCCCTCGGCGGCGCGGTAGCGGGCGGCGAGCAGGCCCTCGGTGTCCCGGGCGCGCAGCCAGTCCTGCCGGGCGAACCACTCGCCGATCCGGTCGCCCAGCGGCGGCTCGACCCGCTGGCGCAGGTCCTCCACCCGGACGACCGGCTGGTCGTTGCCGGAGCGGCGCAGCGAGACGATGCCGAAGCCGATCGCCTCCACCTTGTGCGCGTCGAACCAGTCCAGCCAGGCCGCCATCCGCTGCGGGTCGGCGCTCTCGCCGACGTCGGTGAGCCACAGGTTCACGTACGCCATCGGGTCGGCCACCTCGCGCTGGATCACCCACGCGTCCAGGCCGGTGCCGGCGAACCAGCCGGTGACCCGCTCGGCCCAGTCCTCACCGGTGACGTGCACCCAGTTCGCCAGGTACTGCATCGTGCCGCCCTCGGTGAGCAGGTCCGGCGCGGCGGCGGCCAGCTCCGCGCCGATCGCGTCGCCGACCCGGCCGGAGTCCCGGTAGACGTGCGTGGTGGTGCCCGGGCCGACCACGAACGGCGGGTTGCTGACCACCAGGTCGAAGCGGCGCCCGGCCACCGGGGCGACCATGTCGCCGCGCAGCAGTTCCCAGTCCTGCCCGTTGAGCGCGGCGGTGGTCGCGGCGAAGCGCAGCGCCCGCTCGGACACGTCGGTGGCGGTGACCCGGCGGGCGTGGGTGCCCAGGTGCAACGCCTGGACGCCGGAGCCGGTGCCGAGGTCGAGCGCGGTGTCCACGGTCGGGCGCACCGCGGCCGAGATCAGCGTCTGGGTGGCGCCGCCGATGCCCAGGACGTGCTCGGCGTGCAGCGGACGCCCGGGGCGCGCGGCGGCCGGCACGTCGGCGAGCACCCACCACTCGTCCCCGTACGGCTCCAGGTCGACCCCGGCACGCAGGCCGTCGCCGTGCCGCTCCACGATGCCCCCGGCCAGTGCCTCGTCCAGCGCGAGCGGGGCCAGCGCGGCGGCCACCGCCGCCTCCGGCTCGGTCTGGTCGCAGATGAACACCCGGATCATCGTGGCCAGCCGGTCCCGGTCCTCGGTGGCGCGCAGCGCGGCCCGGTAGTCGTTGCGGGCCACCGCGCCGGTGGCCTGCGGGCCCAGGCGGTCGGCGATCCCGTTGGCGGTGAAGCGGGCGAGCGTCAGCGCGGTGCGCAGCGCGTCGACCCCGGCGGGGGAGAGCAGCATGTCGTGACGGTCCACGTGCTCATCCTGCCCCGGGCGCGGTCCGGCGCGGCGCGGCACCCGCCGAATCCATAACGTCGACCGCATCTATCGGCGGCTATCTCTTTCATGTTTATCGATCTCTGGCTAGCATTCCTGCCAACATCCGTCGATGGGCGATCCGGCCACGAACCGGGCCGCCCGGTAGGGAGCCAGACGATGCCCGACGTGTCCCTTCCCCGGCGGCGCGCGCTGCGTGCGCTCGCCGTCACGGCCGCCGCCGCGGCCTTCGCCGCCGCCGCCTCCACGCCCGCTCTCGCCGCGCCCACCGGGGAGATCCGGTACGCCGGCGCCGCGGACGCCGTCAGCGGCAGCTACGTGGTCGTGCTCAAGGGCGACGCGGTCGGCACCGCGAACACCCTCGCCGCCCGTACCGCCGTGCCGGACCGGGCCGCCGGCCTGGCCAAGCGCTACGGCGGCAACGTCGGCACGGTGTGGAGCTCCGCTCTCACCGGCTACAGCGCGAAGATGACGCCCGCCCAGGCCCGCCGGCTCGCCGCCGACCCGGCCGTCGCGTACGTCGAGCAGGACCGCGTCATGACCACCCAGGGCACCCAGACCGGCGCCACCTGGGGCCTGGACCGGATCGACCAGCGCAACCTGCCGCTGAACAGCACCTACACCTACCCGAACACCGCCAGCAACGTGCGCGCCTACATCATCGACACGGGCATCCGCACCACGCACAGCGACTTCGGCGGCCGGGCCACCTGGGGCACCAACACGGTCGACACCAACAACACCGACTGCAACGGCCACGGCACGCACGTCGCCGGCACCGTCGGCGGCACCAAGTACGGCGTGGCCAAGAGCGTGCGCCTGGTGGCCGTCAAGGTGCTCAACTGCTCCGGCAGCGGCACCACCGCCGGCGTGATCAGCGGCGTCAACTGGGTCACCTCGAACGCGGTGAAGCCGGCCGTGGCCAACATGAGCCTCGGCGGCGGCGCCAGCACCACGCTGGACAACGCGGTGGCCAACTCGATCAACTCCGGCATCACGTACGCGCTCGCGGCCGGCAACTCCAGCGCCAACGCGTGCAACTCGTCGCCGGCCCGGGTCGCCTCGGCGATCACGGTGGGCGCCACCACCAGCACCGACGCCCGTGCCTCCTACTCGAACTACGGCTCCTGCGTGGACATCTTCGCCCCGGGCTCGTCGATCACCTCGGCGTGGCGCACCAGCGACACCTCGACCAACACGATCAGCGGCACCTCGATGGCGTCCCCGCACGTGGCCGGCGCGGCGGCGCTCGTGCTGTCCGCGAACACCTCCTACACCCCGGCTCAGGTGGCCAGCTACCTGACCAGCAACGCCACCACCGGCAAGGTGACCAGCCCGGGCTCGGGCTCGCCGAACCGGCTGCTCTTCGTCGTCAACTGACGACACGGGTGACCTGACCACACCGTGGGCCGCGGCCCGGTGGACCTCGCAGGGGTCCGCCGGGCCGCGTCACGTCGTCGGGGAGTCGGCGCCCGCGACCGGCGGGCGGGGCGGCAGGATGGTCCCCATGACGCTGTCACTGCCCATCGACCCGCAGGCCAACGAACTGCTGGCGCGCAGCCCGCTGGCCCTGCTCCTCGGCATGGTGCTGGACCAGCAGGTGCCGATGGAGAAGGCGTTCTCCTCCCCGTACGTGCTGGCGCAGCGGCTCGGCCACGAGCCCGACGCCGCGGAACTGGCCGGGTACGACCCGGAGGCGCTGGTGGAGATCTTCGCCCGGCCGCCCGCGCTGCACCGCTTCCCCAAGGCGATGGCGGCCCGTGTGCAGGAGGTGTGCCGGGCGCTCGTGGAGCGTTACGACGGCGACCCGGCCCGGCTCTGGTCCGACGTGACCGACGGCCGGGAACTGCTGCGCCGGGTGGGGGAGCTGCCCGGGTTCGGCCGGCAGAAGGCGCAGATCTTCGTCGCGTTGCTCGGCAAGCGGTTCGGGATCACCCCGGACGGCTGGCGCGAGGCGGCCGGTGACTACGGCGACGCGGACGCCCACCGGTCGGTCGCGGACGTGACAGATCCGGAGTCGCTGCGCCGGGTACGCGAGTTCAAGCAGCGGATGAAGGCGGAGGCGAAGGCCGCGAAGGGCTGATCCGCCGCCCGCCGCCGCAACCGGCCCGCCGCCGCTGTCGTTGGTCGCCAGGACGGGGGACGGGGGCGGACGATGACCGAGCAGCGGGGCGGGGCGCTGCTGCGTACCGCGTCCAGTCCCGGGCGGGCCACGTTCCTGGAGCTCTTCTTCGACCTGGTCTTCGTGTTCGCGCTGACCCGGGTCTCCCAGCGGCTGATCAACGGCCTCGACGGCTCCGCCGGCGCGGTGGCCGCCGAAGTGGGCAAGACCCTGCTGCTGTTCATGGTGCTGTGGCAGGTCTGGACGATCACCACCTGGGTGACCAGCCGGTACGAGCCGGAGCGCGTCGTCATCCAGGTCGTGGTGGTCGGCACCATGTTCGGCAGCCTGGTGCTGGGCGTGACGCTGCCCCGCGCCCTGGAGGAGCGGGCGCTGCCGTTCGCGCTCGCGTACGTGGTGGTGATGGTCGGCCGGCCGCTGCTGATCGCGGTGGCGCTGCGCGGCCACCCGCGGCGTCTGGTCCCGGTGCGGCTGGCCGCCTGGGCGGTGGCCAGCGCCCCGCTGTGGCTCGCCGGCGCCCTGATGCCCGGCCCGCGCCTGGCGCTCTGGGTGGTCGCGCTGGCGGTGGACCACCTCGGCACGCTCCTGGGCTGGCCGCTGCCGCGGATCGGGGCGTCGCCGATCCGGCAGTGGCTCGTCGCCGGGGAACACCTCGCCGAGCGCTACCAGCAGATCTTCCTCATCGCGCTGGGCGAGTCGATCCTGGTGATCGGCGTGACGTACAGCGGGAAGGAGTTCTCCGGCGAGGCGGCGGTGGCGTTCGCGATCTCGTTCGTGATCACGGCGCTGCTCTGGCGCATCTACTTCTACCGGGCCGGTCACCTGCTGGCGGAGGCGTTGCGGATGGCCGGCACGCCGGGGCAGCTGGCCGAGTCGGCCGCGCAGACCCACCTGTTCATGGTGCTCGGCGTGATCGGCGCCGCTGTCGGCTACGAGCTGGTCATCGCCCACCCGTACGACACGGTTCAGCCGAACTGGCTGGTCTTCGTGGCGGGCGGCCCGGCGCTGTTCCTGGCCGCCCGGTCCCGGTTCGAGTACGAGATCTTCGGCCGGGTGTCCCGCCCCCGGCTGGTCGGGCTGCTCGCCCTGGTGCTGCTCCTGCCCGCGTTGGCGGCCGTGCCGGCGATGTTCGCGCTCGGCGCGGTGGCTCTCGTGCTGGCGCTGGTCGCGTTCGCCGACGCCCGCCGGGCCTGGCACCGGCCGCCGGAGCCCTCCGCCTCACCGATCGGGCGGGAGATGCTCGACGAGGCCGGCCCGGAGGCGTGAGCCGTCAGGCGGCGGTCGGGCGGGACAGCGACGCCAGCGCGCGGCGTACGTCGGCCAGCGAGACGGTGGCCGAGTCGTCCAGGTCGGCCAGGCCGGCCTCGATCCACTGCCGCATCAGTGTGGTCACCCCGATGCCGCGCGCGTCGGCGGCGGCGCGGACCCGCTCGTACGTCTCCAGCGGGAGCCGGACCGACCGGCTGACCATCGGCACGTCGGTGTCGGGGGTGGGCAGCTGCGCCGGTGACGTGTCGTCGATCAGGTCGGCGAACGCGTCGCCTCCGGAGTGGAACCGCTTGGTCGCCTCGTCACGGTGCATCGTGACCGCCTCCTCGTCGGCGTGAGTTCCGCACCGCCTCGTCGTAGCGCTTGGCCTCGACGTCGCTCAGCTCGCGGGCGGAGAGGATGTCCCAGTCGTTGTCGGTGCCGTCGGCCTCGGCCAGCAGCACGGCGAGCCGCCGGCCGCGGTGGTCGGTGGCGTAGACCACCATGACGTCGTCCCCGAGGTGGCGGATGACCCGGCGGTTGCTGTGCAGGGCCTCCCAGACTTCCCCGGGTGTGACGTCGTAGACCCGCAGGTTCGCCAGCGCCTCGTCGGTGAAGCTGAACCGGTTGGCCACGGGCGAAGCGTACCACGCACGTAACACGTACCGGGCTGTCACGATTTTCGCCGATCATCCGTCCGGAGTGACAGGATGGGCCCTATCCCCTCGTAGGAGGTCCGTGGTGAAGCGTCAGGCGTACCAGCCGATACTGATCACCGACGCCCCGCGCAGCCAGGACGACCAGCTCAACAGCCGGCAGAAGCGTTACGTGCTGATGATGGCCATCCGGGTCGCGTGTCTGGTGGCCGGCGCGATCCTGGTCGGCGCGAAGGCACCGCTGCTCTGGCTCTGGCTGCCGCTGTGCGCGCTCGGCATGGTGCTCGTGCCCTGGCTGGCGGTGCTGCTGGCGAACGACCGGCCGCCCAAGGAGGAGCACCGCCTGGCGAACCGGTTCCAGAACCGGCGCCGCGAGGAGCCCGCGCCGACGGCCCTCACCGCCGAGGAGAACCCGCACAAGATCATCGACGCCGAGCCCTGACCGGCCCGGGCGGAGCGTCGCCCGGACCGGCCGCCGGCGTCAGGGCGCCGGGCGGGCGCCTACTGTCGTCACGGCGAGCGCGCCCAGGTCACCGGCCCGGGCCAGCGCGGCACGCGGGTCGGCGCCGGCCAGCCACGCGGTGAGCAGCCCGGCCGCGAACGCGTCCCCGGCGCCGGTCACGTCCACCACGTCCACCCCGGGCGCGGGCGCGAACTCCACCACACCGCCGCGCTCCACCCACACCGCGCCCGCCGCGCCGCGCTTGACCACCACCCGGTGCGCCACCGCTGTGAGCGCCCGCGCCTGCGCCGCCGGGTCCAGCCCGCCGGCCAGCACCGTCGCCTCGTCCGTGTTGACCAGCAGCAGGTCGACGTCGCGTACCCAGGTCAGGAACGCCCCGCCGACGCGCCGCAGCGGCGCCGCGGACGCCGCGTCGACGCTGACGGTCAGCCCGCGCTCGCGGGCCGTGGCCAGCGCGCGCAGGCCGGCGCCGCGCGACCCGACGTCCAACAGGGTGTACGCGGACAGGTGCAGATGCCCGGCGTCGGGCGCGGCGGCCAGCGCCGCGTCCACGTGCCCGGCGGTCAGCCGCAGGTTCGCGCCCCGCTGGCTGATCATCGTGCGCTCCCCGTCGTGGGCGAGCACGATGACGGTGCCGGTCGGGTAGCCCTCGTGCCGCTCCACCGCGCACTCGACACCGATCCGGGTCAGCTCGGCCACCCGCTCCCGGCCGGTCTCGTCGTCGCCCACGGCGGCGACCAGCGTCACCGCCGCGCCCTGCCCGGCGAGCCAGGCCGCGGTGTTCGCCGCCTGCCCGCCGCCGCTGAACCGGATCCCGGCCGCCGTGTCCGAGCCGGTCGCCAGCGGCCCGGACAGCACCGCGAGCACGTCGGTGATCACGTCGCCGACGACGACGATGCGCGGCCTCCCGCTCATGAGGTGGTCGCCGCGGCGACCGCGATCCGGGCCGCGAGATCGGCGTTGCGCAGGATGATCCGGACGTTCACCGCCAGGCTCGCGCCCTCGGTCGCGGAGTGGAAGTGCGACAGCAGGAACGGGGTGACCGCCTTGCCGGTGATCCCCTCGCGGGCCAGCGCCGCCAGTCCTTCGGCGAGCGTGCGGTCGTGCAGCGCCGGGTCGAGCTGCTCGTCGGCGGGCAGCGGGTTGGCCACCACCAGGCCGCCGTGGTGCACGCCGTGCGCCGCGCGGGCGGCCAGCACGTCGGCCACCTGCTCCGGCGACTCGACCGACCAGTCCAGGTCGAAGCCCGCGTCGGTGAGGTAGAAGCCGGGGAACCGGCGGGTGCGGTAGCCGACCACGCCCACCCCGAGCGTCTCCAGCCGCTCCAGCGTGGCCCCCACGTCGAGGATCGACTTCACCCCGGCGCAGACCACGGCGATCGGCGTCCGGGCCAGCGTGACCAGATCGGCCGACTCGTCGAACGTCTGCGCCGCCTCGCGGTGCACGCCGCCGAGCCCGCCGGTGGCGAACACGCCGATCCCGGCCGCCGCCGCGACCGCGCTCGTGGCCGCGACGGTGGTGGCGCCGTCCGCTCCGGTGGCCGCCGCCGGGGCCAGGTCGCGGACCGAGAGCTTGCTCACGCCGTCGACGGTGGCGAGCCGGGTGAGCTGGTCGTCGTCCAGCCCGACCCGCAGCCTGCCGGCGACCATGCCGATGGTGGCCGGCACCGCCCCCGCGTCCCGTACCGCCTGCTCGATCTCGCGCGCCACGCGCAGGTTGTCCGGCCGGGGCAGCCCGTGCGAGACGATCGTGCTCTCCAACGCCACGACCGGGCGGCCGTCCCGCAGGGCGTCGGCCACCTCACTACCGAGACTGATGTGAAAGTTGGTCACGTCGGCTACCGTACGGGCCGCCTCCGGCCGGGGCCCAGGTGGACCGGGGCGGACCGACCTGCAAAACTGGAACGCCGGAGGTGTAGTCGTGAGCACAGAGGTTCTCGAGCGTCCCGAGCTGAAGGACGCGGACACTGGTCCGGAGATGTTCCACTACGTCCGCAAGGAGAAGATCGCCGAGAGTGCCGTCATGGGCACCTACGTGGTCGCGCTCTGCGGCGAGACGTTCCCGGTCACCAAGGCGGCCAAGCCGGGCTCGCCGGTGTGCCCGAAGTGCAAGGAGATCTACGACTCGTACGCCGAGTGATCCCGGGCGGCTCCGCCGCCCCTGGACGTAACCTGCGGCGGTGACCACCTCCACCCCCCTTCTGCTCGCCGATCTGACCGGCGTGGCGGTCTTCGCCGCCTCCGGCGCCTCCGCGGCGGTGGCGAAACGGCTCGACCTGTTCGGGGTGGTCTTCGTCGGCGTGGTCGCCGCGCTCGGCGGCGGCATCTTCCGCGACCTGGCGATCGACGAGGTACCCCCGCTGGCGTTCGCCGACTGGCGCTACGCCGCCACCGCCGCAGTCGTCGCCACCGCCGTGTTCTGGCTGCACCCCCAGCTCGCCCGGCTGCGCACCACCGTGCTGGTGCTCGACGCCGCCGGCCTCGGCCTGTTCACCGTCACCGGCACGCTCAAGGCCCTCGACGCCGCCGTCCCGGCCGTCGGCGCCTGCATGATCGGCATGCTCACCGCGATCGGCGGCGGGCTGGGCCGGGACCTGCTCACCGGCGAGATCCCGGTGGTGCTGCGTCGCGAGATCTACGCGCTGGCCGCGCTCGCCGGTTCGATCGCGGTGGCGCTGCTGTCGGCGTGCGGACAGGCCACCGCCGTGCCGCTCACCGGCGCCGCGATGTTCGTGTTCGGGCTGCGCCTGATCGCGCTGCGCCGCCGCTGGTCCGCACCGGTGGCGACGATGCGGCCGCCGCGCACCGGCACCCGGGGACCACTGCCCTGACCCGCCGTGCGCCGGGGTGGGTGGATGTGACAGGCGTGGCGTCGAGTGGGGCGTACGGCCCGCGCTGGTTATGCTGACCCCGGCCTTCGCGGCACCGGATGCGCGAGGGCGTTTTCATGGGCGGCGGCTCCCGTGGCCCCGGTCGGGCCCGCCGCCGTCCGCGGCGGAGAGGAGCTACGCGTGCCACCGCGGATGCCGGCGCTCGACACGTTCCCGCCCCTGCGCGCCTGGCAACGCAAGGCGCTCGTGGAATACCTGCGCCGCCGGACCGAGGACTTCACCGCTGTCGCCACGCCCGGCGCCGGTAAGACCACGTTCGCGCTGCGCATCGCCGCCGAGCTGCTCGCCGACGGCAGCGTCGAGGCGGTCACCGTGGTCGCGCCGACCGAGCACCTCAAGACCCAGTGGGCGCAGGCCGCCGCCCGGGTCGGCATCCAGCTCGACGCCGCGTTCCGCAACGCCGACCTGCACTCCGCGGCCGACTTCCACGGCGCGGTGGTCACCTACGCCCAGGTGGGCATGGCGCCGCAGGTGCACCGGCGCCGCACCATGACCCGCCGCACGCTCGTCATCCTCGACGAGATCCACCACGCCGGCGACTCCCGTACCTGGGGCGACGGTGTGAAGGCGGCGTTCGAGCCCGCGGTACGCCGGCTGATGCTCACCGGTACGCCGTTCCGCTCCGACGACAACCCGATCCCGTTCGTCAGCTACGAGCGTGGCGGCGACGGGCTGCTGCGCTCCCGCGCCGACTCGGTCTACGGCTACTCCGACGCGCTGCGCGACGGCGTGGTCCGGCCGGTGCTGTTCCTGGCGTACTCGGGGGAGACCCGGTGGCGCACCAACGCCGGCGAGGAACTGGCCGCCCGCCTCGGCGAGCCGATGACGCAGGACCTGATCGCCCAGGCGTGGCGTACCGCGCTCGACCCGGCCGGCGACTGGATGCCGCAGGTGCTGCGCGCCGCCGACGCCCGGCTCAGCGTGCTGCGGGCCAACGGCATGCCCGACGCGGGCGGCCTGGTCATCGCCAGCGACCAGCAGGTGGCCCGCTCGTACGCGAAGCTGCTGGAGCAGGTGACCGGTGAGAAGGCCGCCGTGGTGCTCTCCGACGACCAGGGCGCGTCCGCGCGGATCGCGACGTTCGCCGCCTCACAGCAACGGTGGCTGGTCGCGGTGCGGATGGTGTCCGAGGGCGTCGACATCCCCCGGCTCGCCGTCGGCGTGTACGCGACGAGCGCCAGCACCCCGCTGTACTTCGCGCAGGCGATCGGCCGGTTCGTCCGGGCCCGCCGCTCCGGCGAGACCGCGTCGGTCTTCCTGCCCAGCGTGCCGCACCTGCTCGGGCTCGCCAGCGAGATGGAGGCCGAGCGGGACCACGTGCTCGGCAAGCCGAAGGACCGCGAGGGCTTCGACGACGACCTGCTGGAGCGCGCCCAGCGCGACGACGGCGCCAGCGGGGAGCTGGAGAAGCGTTTCGCCGCGCTCTCCGCGACCGCCGAGCTGGACCAGGTGATCTTCGACGGGGCCTCCTTCGGCACCGCCGCCCAGGCCGGCACGCCGGAGGAGGAGGAATACCTCGGCCTGCCCGGGCTGCTCACCGCCGACCAGGTCTCGCTGCTGCTCACCAAGCGGCAGGCCGAGCAGCTCGCCGCGCAGAAGCGCCGGGCCGCCCAGCGGACCGCTGAGCCGGCCGCTGCGGCCCCGGCGGCGGCTCCCCCACCGATGAGTGCCGCCCAGCGCCGCGTGGCGCTACGGCGGCAGCTGAACGCCCTGGTGGCCGCCCGGCACCATCACACCGGCCAGCCGCACGGCAAGATCCATGCCGAGCTGCGCCGGATCTGCGGCGGCCCGCCCAGCGCGCAGGCCACCATCGAGCAGCTCGAGGAGCGCATCGCCACCGTGCAGACCCTCTGACGGGTCGGCCGGGTCGCACCGGACACGAAAAACCGGCCGGAGGCTCCCCTTGCGGGTGCCTCCGGCCGGTCATGTCGGGTTATGGACTTCCTGTCGGACCTCAGTTCGCCATCAGATCGGCGCCACGCCAGCTGAACTCCGGGTCCGACGCGTAGCGCACGGTGATCTTCACGAGATCCTCCGCGTACTTGTTCGCGTGGTGCCCACAGAACACCAGCTCGCTCCCACCCGCCAGAGTGATCCGGAGCTTGCCGGCAGCATTGCAGCGGTCGCACCGTTCATCGGCGGCCGGGGGGCTCACCGTCTCGGGCGGCGGCGTGAGGGTCGGGGTCATCGCCTTCCTCCTCTGGTCGTCACCGATGAACACTCTCTTCGGTTGCTCACCTATCGTGCAACACCCATCTCGGGCCCTGCCTTCCCTGTGTGCCCGCGGGGGACCGAGGTCACACCTGGCGTGGAGGACAGTGTGCCGTGCACCAAGGGTGCCACGTCAACGATCACAAACAGGCAACCGACCGATCACCAAAGAGTGTTGTACGGCTGGTGATCAAACCGGCACGATTTGTTGACGTGCGCGGTCAGTCCAGGTAGTCGCGGAGCACCTGGGAACGCGAGGGGTGCCGCAACTTGGACATGGTCTTGGATTCGATCTGCCGGATGCGTTCCCGGGTCACGCCGTACACCTGGCCGATCTCGTCCAGAGTGCGCGGCTGGCCGTCGGTGAGGCCGAAACGCAGCCGCACCACGCCCGCCTCACGCTCGGACAGCGTCTGGAGGACCTGCTGGAGCTGGTCCTGCAGCAGCGAGAACGACACCGCGTCGACCGCGACGACCGCCTCGGAGTCCTCGATGAAGTCGCCGAGCTGGCTGTCACCCTCGTCGCCGATGGTCTGGTCGAGCGAGATGGGCTCCCGGGCGTACTGCTGGATCTCCAGCACCTTCTCCGGTGTGATGTCCATCTCCTTGGCCAGCTCCTCCGGGGTGGGCTCGCGGCCCAGGTCCTGGAGCAGCTCGCGCTGGATCCGGCCGAGCTTGTTGATCACCTCGACCATGTGCACCGGGATGCGGATGGTGCGGGCCTGGTCGGCCATGGCGCGGGTGATGGCCTGGCGGATCCACCAGGTGGCGTAGGTGGAGAACTTGTAGCCCTTGGTGTAGTCGAACTTCTCGACGGCGCGGATGAGGCCGAGGTTGCCTTCCTGGATGAGGTCGAGGAAGGCCATGCCGCGACCGGTGTAGCGCTTGGCCAGCGAGACCACCAGACGGAGGTTCGCCTCCAGCAGGTGGTTCTTGGCCCGCTCGCCGTCCCGGGAGATCCACATCAGGTCGCGCTGGAGGTCGCGGACCAGCTTCTCCTCGCCCTCGTCGGCGGCGCGCAGCCGCTCGGCGGCGTAGAGGCCGGCCTCGATCCGCTTGGCCAGCTCGACCTCCTGCTCGGCGTTGAGCAGCGGCACCTTGCCGATCTGCTTCAGGTACGCCCGCACGGAGTCGGCGGAGGCGGTCAGCTCGGCGTCCCGGCGCGCCTGCTTGAGCGCCTCGGACTCCTCGTCGTCCCACTCGAAGTCGTTGTCGGTGGCGGAGCTGGCCGCGTCGGCCTCGGCGGCCTGGGTCAGCTCGGCCGGCTCCTCGACCACCACGTCCTCGATCTCGGCGGCCAGCTCCTCCGGGTCGATCTCACCGTCGGGGCCCTCGGCCTTGCCGCCGGCCTTGGCCGGCTTGGCCGCGGCGGTCTTCGCCGCCACCGTGGCCTTGGTGGCGCGGGTCGCCTTGGTGGCCTTCGCCGGGGCCGCGGCCTTGGCCACGTCGGCGGTGGTGGCCTTGCGCGCGGTCGCCTTCCGGGGGGCCGGTGCGGGCGACTCGTCGGCGGCGGGCGCCTGCTTCGGGGCGGGCGCGGCGGCCTTCTTGGTGGTCTTGGCGGTGGTGGCGCGGGAGGCCGGGGTGGCGGACCGGGCGGCGGCGACGCGGCGGCGGGTGCTCGCCGAGCCGTCCACCACCACCGTCACGCCCGCCTCGGAGAGCGCGCGGAGGATCTTCTTGGCCTGGGCCGGGGTCACCTCAGCGGACTCGACGGTGCGCGCGAGCTGGGCCGACGTGAGCTGGCCGCCGGCGCTCTGCGCGTGGGCGATCAGGGTGTCGGTGAGCGAGCGAACGTCGGCGCCGGTCTGGCGGGGATCTGTCACGAAGACCTTCCGGAGGCGAAAGAGCGAGCACGGCCGGGTCGTCCGGCGCAGCATGGGACGGCCGCGCCGGGCGAGTCGTTGAGGACCCCCGTGTCCCGGGCCGTCCGGTCGCTGGCGGTCCGTGGCGCGTGGGCAGGGTGAATTGTAACGCCGTCTGCCGCGATCATCCCGCGCCGCACGGCGGACCTGCGGTCCGGGACCGCAGATTCGGCGCAGATGTGGACTTTGTAAGGATGATACCCGCGCACGAGACGGCCGGTCCCGATCGTGCCGGAAGGGGAGAGACATGATCACCTCGACGCCCACGGCGCGGGAGTTGCTCACGATCGCTGTCGACGTGGCCCGGGAGGCCGCCGCCACCGCGTACCGGATGCGGGTCGAGGGCGTCTCGGTGGCCGCGACCAAGAGCACTGTGACCGACGTGGTCACCGCCGCCGACCGGGCGGTGGAACGGCAGGTGGTCGCCGCGCTGCGGCAGCGGCGGCCCGGCGACGCGGTGCTGGGCGAGGAGTACGGCGCGGGCGAGACCGGCCCCGCCGACCCCGACGGCGTGCGCTGGATCCTCGACCCGATCGACGGAACCGTGAACTACCTGTACGGGCTGCCGTACTGCGCCGTCTCGCTGGCCGCCGAGGTGGCCGGCGAGGTGGTCGCCGGGGTGGTCCGCAACGTCGTCACCGGCGAGGAGTGGACCGCGACGCTGGGCGGCGGCGCCTGGCGCGACGGGCAGCGGCTGCACGGCTCCACCGCCACCGACCTCGGGCAGGCGCTCGTCGCCACCGGGTTCGGCTACGACGCCGGCCGCCGGGCCCACCAGGCGCGGGTGGTGACCGAGCTGATCCCGCACATCCGGGACATCCGCCGGATGGGCGCCGCCGCGCTCGACCTCTGCCTGGCCGCCGAGGGGCGGGTGGACGCGTACTACGAGAAGGGCCTGGCCGACTGGGACCTGGCCGCCGGCGGGCTGGTCGCCCGGGAGGCCGGGCTGCTGGTGACCGGCCTGTCCGGCCGCCCGCCCGGCCCGGACCTGGTGCTCGCCGCGCCGCCGGCGCTGCACGGGCCGCTGCACGACCGGCTGGTCGACCTGGACGCCTCCGGCGGGCCGTGACGGCGCCGCACACGCGACAGGGCGGCCTCCCCGGAGGGAGACCGCCCTGTGCCGTCGTCGCGCCGCCGCCTACTTCTCGATCGGCATCGGGCAGGTCTCGGGCGGCGCCTGCGGCGCGCCCAGGTCGCCGAGCGACTGGTTGACCTCGGTGGTGGTGGCGAGCTGCTGGAACTGGTTGCCCAGGACCACGTCGACCACGTCGTCCTTGCGGTTCGCGTCGAACTTCTGGTTGGCCTCGTTCAGGAAGTACGCGCGCAGCAGGTGCGCGGACCCCACGGCGTTGGGCCCGAACCGCAGCTCGGCCACGCCGTCGAACGCCTTCTTCTCGTTGCCGACCTTCTTGACCTGGAACTTGCGGTTGCGGAAGTCGTCCGCGACGCTGCCGGCCCGGCCTGCCTCGTCGGTGGCGTTGTAGACGTTGATCTTGACGTCCTTCTGTTCCCGCAGTCGCAGGTCGACCAGCGGCCAGCCGTCCGGGCAGGCGGCCGCCGTACCGGCTGTGCCCTGGCTGTCCTTCAGCACGGCGACGACCACGAAGACCAGGGCGACGACCGCCAGCAGTCCGACGACAACGAGTGCCCGCACTCGCGCAAAACTCATCCTGGGCGCTCCCCGGACAGTGATTGGGTGGTGGCGGGCGACGCGGTCGGGCCGCGACCTGTCGGCCGTCCAGTACGCCGCTGAGGTTAACGCTTGTCCGGCTCAGGCGTGGAAACAGTCCGACATACCGGCGCGCCACGCGGTGAACCGGTAGGACTACCCCTATCTTCGTGTCGCCTGAGTCACATTGGGAACAACTTCGGGCGCAGAGGCGTACATCTCTCCCGCGAGGGCGGTATACATGCCTCGCCCACAGGGGGGGTAAGGTTCCGCGCTCACCGGGGGCATTTCGCACCGGCGAGCCCGGCCCACCGCTCGTCGGGTCGGGTGCCCGACAGAGATGGTGGCCGGTCAGGGGAACCGAAACGGCGTCGTCCGGCGTTACAACCGGCAGCGACAATATCGATATTGGAGAGTGAAACCGATGGCCACCGACTACGACGCCCCGCGTCGCGACGAGGTCGACCTCGGCGAGGACAGCCTGGAAGAGCTCAAGGCCCGGCGGGTCGACTCACAGTCGGGCGCCGTGGACGTCGACGAGGCCGAGGTGGCCGAGAGCTTCGAGCTGCCCGGCGCCGATCTGGCCGACGAGGAGCTCACGGTCAAGGTCCTCCCGATGCAGCAGGACGAGTTCCGGTGCGCCCGCTGCTTCCTGGTCCACCACCGCAGCCAGCTGGCGGTCGAGCGCAACGGCGACCTGATCTGCCGCGAGTGCGTCTGATCCCGACCGAGGACACCAGCGGCGGCCTCCTCGACGGGGCCGCCGCTGTTCGAGCCGCCGCCGTGCGCGTGCGGCCGATTGCTGCTTGACTCGTTACGGGCGGCTGCCACGCCGCGCGGAGCGGGAGGGCGGACGGGTGAGCGAGCGCAGCGAGGGGACCGGCGCCGACCGGACCCCGGCTCCGGCGGCGAGGCCGGCACCGACCGGGCCGGACGTGACAGCGGCCGGACCGGACAGGGGCCCGGACGGCGCGGGCACGACACCCGATCCGACCGGCCCGGACACCGAGGAGCTGGGTGCCACAGTCGCCGCCCTGACCGCCGACGACATCGCGCCGGCCCGCCGGCGCCAACTGCTGACCCGGCTGGTCGGGCAGGCCCGCGCCCGGGGGATCACCGACCTGTTCAAGCCCCGTGCCGCGGTGCGCTGGATGACCGACACGGTCGCCGAGGTCGCCCCGCACGTGCCGATCCGCGACCTCGCCACGCTGCGGCGGCACTTCCCCGGCCTGGACGACGACGCGCTCGCCGACCGGCTGGTCCGTAACGCGTCCCGCGCCACCGCCGGGGTCGGCGCCGCGGGCGGCGGGGTGGCCGCGGTCGAGTGGGCGGTCACGCCCACGCTGCTCTCCGCGCCCGTGCTGCTGGCCGCCGAGACGGTGGCCGTGGTGGCGATCGAGCTGAAGCTGATCGGCGAGCTGCACGAGGTCCACCGGGTGCCGCTGCCGGCCGGTGGCGCCGGCCGTGCCGTGGCGCTCGTGCAGTCCTGGGCCACCCAGCGGGGGGTCAACCCGATGATGCCGGGCGTCGGGGTGAGCGCGGTGCTCGGCACCGCCGCCCGCCGCGAACTGCGGGACAGCCTGATGCGCCGCTTCGGGCGCAACCTCACCACGCTCGGGCCGTTCCTGACCGGCGCCGCCGTGGCCGGGTACCTCAACCGCCGGGCCACCCGCGCGCTCGGCGAGCAACTGCGCAAGGACCTGCGGCGCACCGCGCGTGCCCTGCCGGAGGCGCCGTCCTGACCGTGCGGGCCGGGCGGCAGCAGGTCAGGCCGCGTCGCGGGCGGCCAGCAGGGCGGTCGCCAGCTGGACCGGGTGCCGGGTGCTGACCACCCAGAACGGCGTCGGGTCGGCCGGGTCGTCCAGCACCACCTGCACGGCGCCGCCGATCCACGGGCGCTGCACCACGAAGGCGAGCGGGTCGGAGCCGACGCCGAGCACCTCGCGCCGGCCGGCCGCGTCCAGCGGCACCACGTCCGCGACGTACCGCACCGGCAGGTGGGCGTCGTCCACCCGCAGCTCGCCGTCGCGCACCTCGACCCGGATCCGGCCCAGCCACCACAGGGCGGCCACCGCGGCGGGGATCAGCAGCACGAACGGCAGCCAGGCGCGCACCCCGGTCGCGCCCATCCACAGCTCGACCGCGAGCAGGACGGCCGCGGCCAGCCCGAGCGGCCACGCCCACCAGGGCAGCCCGAGGCGCTCCGCGTACGGCGCGGCGGTGGCCGTCGGGGCGGCCGGAGATGACGACTGACGCACACAGACGAGGGTACGGCGCGGGAGCGGCCCGGCAACCGGCAGGATGGCAGGGGCACCCCGCAGGACCGGACGGAAGAGGATGACCGTGACAGACGTCGTACCCGTGCCCGTACGGCTGCTCGACCCGGAGCTGCCACTGCCGGCGTACGCCCATCCCGGCGACGCCGGGGCGGACCTGGTGGCCGCCGCGGACGTCGAGCTGCCCCCCGGCGGCCGGGCCCTGGTGCCCACCGGCGTGGCGGTGGCGCTGCCGGACGGCTACGTCGGGCTGGTGCACCCGCGATCCGGACTCGCGGCCAGACTCGGCGTGACGGTGCTCAACGCGCCCGGTACGGTCGACGCCGGCTACCGGGGTGAGATCCTGGTCAACCTGATCAACCACGATCGGGACACGCCGGCGAAGATCAGCCGGGGCGACCGCATCGCGCAGCTCGTGGTCCAGCGGGTCGCCCGGGCCGAGTTCCGGCCGGTGGCCGAGCTGCCCGGGTCCCGGCGTGGCACGGGCGGGCACGGGTCCACCGGCGGGCACGCCGGGCTGGTCCCGGCGCCGTCCGGCGGGCAGAGCGAAGAGGTGGCAGGGTGAGTGTGAACAGCGGAGGGTGGGCGCAGTGATCTTCTCCCGGAAGCGGGCCGACGAGGCGCGTGACAATGGGGTCCTCGACGCCGAGGAGACCCCGTCGGCGCCGGACCGCGGCCCGTACGACGTCAGCGAGGCACCGGAGGCGCCTCGCCTCGACCTGGGCAGCCTGCAGATCCCGGCGGTGCCGGACGTCGAGGTGCGGGTGCAGGCCGACCCGCAGGGCGTGATCCAGCAGGTCGTGCTGGTGCACGGGCAGAACGCGCTCCAGCTCGGCGTCTTCGCCGCACCCCGTTCCGAGGGCATCTGGGACGAGGTGCGCGAGGAGATCCGCCAGTCGCTGGTGAGCGACGGCGCGACCGTCCAGGAGGTCGAGGGGGAGCACGGGCCCGAGCTGCGCGCCCGGGTGCGTACTCCGGACGGGCCGACCGACCTGCGGTTCGTCGGCATCGACGGCCCGCGCTGGATGGTGCGCGGCGTCTTCCAGGGCGTGGCCGCCGCCGACCCGGCCTCCGCCGGCCCGCTCGCGGCCTGCCTGGACGGCCTGGTCGTCGACCGCGGCCAGGAGGCCAAGCCGGTGCGCGAGCCGCTGCCGCTGCGGCTGCCCCGCGAGGTCGCCGAGCAGCAGGCCGCCGACGCGCAGGAGGTCTGATCCACGACGTGCACGGGCCCGGCGCGAAACGGCGCCGGGCCCGCGGCGTGTCCGGTCCCGGCCGGCGGTACGCGCCACGCCGCTCCCGCCGGCGGGCCACTGCGCGTACGCTGGCGGGACGGTTCCGCCGCCCGCGGGGCCCCGCTGTGGAGAGGGTGACGCGGAGGTCATGACGACCGACGAGAGCCGGGGGTCGCTGCGGCGGCTCCTGCACCGGCTCACCGCGAGCGAGGCCGAGATCGAGGCGCAGGAGCTGCGCCGGGAGAGCGCCGAGTCCGGCGGCACGCCCGCCCACCAGTGCAACAGGGGTCAGGTGGTGTCGGTGGCCGGGCGGCTGCGTACCGTCGTCTACACGCCCCGCACGAACCTGCCCACGCTCGAAGCTGACCTCTACGACGGCAACGACGTGGTGACACTGGTCTGGCTGGGCCGCCGGCACATCGCCGGGATCGAGCCGGGCCGCCACCTGACCGCGCGCGGCCGGGTGGCGGTGCGCGACGACCGCAAGGTGATCTACAACCCGTACTACGAGCTGGAGTCGCCGAAGTGACGACCGGACAGCAGCAGACCCCGTCGGGCCTCGGCCCGCAGGACGAGGAGCGGCTGCCCAGCCTCGCCGAGCAGATGGCCGACCAGCTCGGCGGATGGCGCGGGCTGGTCGAGTCGAGCATCCCGGTGGTGGTCTTCGTGGTCGCCAACGTGATCGGCGAGCTGCGCCCCGCGGTGTACGCCTCGGTGGCGGTGGCGCTGCTGATCGCCGGGCTGCGGCTGGCCCAGCGCAAGCCGGTGCGGCACGCGGTCAACGGGCTGTTCGGCGTCGGCATCGGCGCGCTGCTGGCGCTGCGCACCGGCGACGAGCGCGACTTCTACCTGCCGGGCATCCTCTACGGCATCGGGTACGGCCTGGCGCTGCTGCTGTCGGCCGCGATCCGGCAGCCGCTGGTCGGCTGGATCTGGTCGGTGCTGGTGGCCAAGGGCCGCTCCGAGTGGCGCGACGACCCCAAACTGGTACGCACCTTCACCCAGCTCACCGTGCTGTGGGGCGTGGTGTGGCTGGCCAAGGTCGGCGTACAGGCCGGGCTCTACCTGGCCCACCAGGACACCGCGCTCGGCGTGGCCCGGCTCGCCCTGGGCTACCCGCCGTACGCGCTGCTGCTGCTGATCACGGTGTGGGTGGTGCGCCGGGTCACCCGGGAGACCGCACCCACCCCGCTGCCCGGTTCCTGAGGCCGCCGCCTCAGGAGCGGTCCCGGTGCCGGTCCGCGCTCGTCGGGCCGAGGATCACCGCACGCACGTCGTCCTCCACCGCCGCGGTGCAGACGAACACCAGCTCGTCGCCGGCCTCGATCGGGTCGTCCGGCGTCGGCACCAGCACCCGCTTGCCGCGCACGATCGCCACCAGCGCCGCGTCCCGGGGGATCGGCACCGCGTGGATCGGCTGCCCCACGTAGGGCGCGGTCGGCGGGAGCGTGATCTCGACCAGGTTCGCCTCGCCCTGCCGGAACGTCATCAGCCGGACCAGGTCGCCGACGGTGACCGCCTCCTCGACCAGCGCCGCCATCACCCGCGGCTTGCTCACCGCGACGTCCACGCCCCACTGCTCGGTGAACAGCCACTCGTTCTCCGCCCGGTTGACCCGGGCCACCACGCGGGGCACCGCGAACTCGGTCTTGGCCAGCAGCGACACCACCAGGTTGACCTTGTCGTCGCCGGTGGCGGCCACCACCACGTCGCACCCGGCCACGTTGGCCTCCTCCAGGCTGGCCAGCTCGCACGCGTCGGCGAGCACCCAGTCGGCGGCCGGCACCCGGTCGGGCCGCAGCATCTTCGGCTGCCGCTCGATCAGCATCACCTGGTGGCCGTTGTCGATCAGCTCCTGGGCGATCGAGCGGCCCACGTTGCCGGCGCCGGCGATGGCGATCCGCATGGCTCAGTGCCCCCCTTCCGGCGGCGCCGCCGCCACCGACGTGACCGGGCCGTTGATGTCGTCGGTCACCAGCATGTAGACCTGGTCGCCCTCCTGGATCACCGTGGAGGCGGTGGGCAGGGTGCCGATCCCGAACCGGTTCAGGTAGGCGACCCGGGCGCCGACGGCCTGCTCCAGCTGCCGCAGCGGCCGGCCGATCCAGTCCTTGTGCACCGGCACCTCGATGATCGAGACGGTGCTCGTCGGGTCGCGGAAGATCTCCACGTTGCCCTCGGGGACCAGGTGGCGCAGCATCCGGTCGGCGGTCCACCGGACGGTGGCCACGGTGGGGATGCCGAGGCGCTCGTAGACCTGGGCGCGGCGCTGGTCGTAGATGCGGGCCGCCACCCGGGACACGCCGAACGTCTCCCGGGCCAGCCGGGCCGAGATGATGTTGGAGTTGTCGCCGCTGGACACCGCCGCGAACGCGTCGGCCCGCTCGATGCCGGCCTGCCGCAGCACCTCGCCGTCGAAGCCGGCGCCGGTGACGGTGATGCCGGCGAAGTCGGGCCCGAGACGGCGGAACGCGTCCGCGTCCTGGTCGATCACCGCCACCGAGTGTCCACGCGCCTCCAGGCTGTGGGCGAGGGTCGACCCGACCCGGCCGCAGCCCATGATCACCACATGCACGGTGTCCGCTCCTCCCACGGCGCCGCCCGCCGACCCGTCGTCTGCGAGCCTGCCACGTCCCCCTGCCGGGCGGGGGACCGAACCGTACCGCGCGGCCGCACGCGGGGGAGATCGACCACCCCCGCGCCCCGGACCCGGTGGTCGTACGCTTGGCGGTTGTGGCCCGACCCACCTCGCTGCTGAAGCGACTCCTCCTCGGTCGACCGTTCCGGTCCGACCGCCTCCAGCACACGCTGCTGCCGAAGCGCATAGCGCTGCCGGTCTTCGCCTCGGATGCGCTCTCCAGCGTCGCGTACGCC
Source organism: Micromonospora sp. WMMD1219 (assembly GCF_049315215.1). Taxonomy (NCBI): domain Bacteria; kingdom Bacillati; phylum Actinomycetota; class Actinomycetes; order Micromonosporales; family Micromonosporaceae; genus Micromonospora; species Micromonospora sp. WMMD1219. Next base: position 6,796,781 of record NZ_CP186057.1, on the reverse strand, counting down.
CCGGACGAGATCCTCCTGACGCTGTCCATCGCCGGCGCCTCGGCGTTCATCTTCTCGCCGTGGGTCGCGCTCGCGGTCGTCGTGGTCATGCTGACCGTGGTGGCGAGCTACCGGCAGAACGTGCACGCCTACCCCTCCGGCGGCGGCGACTACGAGGTGGCGACGGTCAACCTCGGTCCCAAGGCCGGCCTCGCGGTGGCGAGCGCGCTGCTCGTCGACTACGTGCTCACCGTCGCCGTCTCGGTCTCCTCCGGCGTGGCGAACCTCGGCTCGGTGGTGCCGTTCGTGGCCACCCACAAGGTGCTCATCGCGGTCAGCGCGGTGGTGCTGCTCACCGCGATCAACCTGCGCGGCCTGCGCGAGTCGGGCACCGCCTTCGCCATCCCCACGTACGGCTTCGTGATCGTGATCGGCGGCATGCTGTTGACCGGGCTGGTCCGCGTCTTCGTGCTCGGCGACGACCTGCGCGCGCCGAGCGCCGGACTGGAGATCCAGGCCGAGCACAGCGTCACCGGGTTCGCGCTGGTGTTCCTGCTGCTGCGCACGTTCTCCTCCGGCTGCGCCGCGCTCACCGGCGTGGAGGCGATCTCCAACGGCGTACCGGCGTTCAAGAGCCCGAAGTCGAAGAACGCGGCGACCACGCTGCTGTTGCTCGGCGGCATCGCGGTGGCCATGCTCGTCGGCATCATCTGGCTGGCCCGCCTCACCGGCCTGCAGTTCGTCGAGGACCCGCGCACGCAGATCATCTCCGGCCCGGACGGGTACGTGCAGAAGACGGTCACCACCCAGCTCGGCGAGACCGTGTTCGGCGGCGGCTCGGTGCTGCTCTACGTGGTCGCCGGGATGACCGCGCTGATCCTGTTCCTGGCCGCGAACACCGCCTTCAACGGTTTCCCGGTGCTCGGCTCGATCCTCGCGCAGGACCGCTACCTGCCCCGGCAGCTGCACACCCGCGGCGACCGGCTGGCGTTCTCCAACGGCATCCTGTTCCTGGCCGTCTTCGCGGTGGTGCTGATCGTCGGCTTCCAGGCCGAGGTGACCAAGCTGATCCAGCTCTACATCGTCGGGGTGTTCGTCTCGTTCACGCTCTCCCAGGCCGGCATGATCCGGCACTGGAACCGGCACCTGCGCCGCGAGCGCGACCCGGAGGCGCGCCGGAGGATGATCCGCTCCCGGGCGATCAACACGTTCGGCATGGTCATGACCGGCGTCGTGCTGATCATCGTGCTGGCCACGAAGTTCCTGCTCGGTGCCTGGATCGCAATCGTCGCGATGGCCGTGATGTACGTGGTGATGCTCGGCATCCGCCGCCACTACGACCGGATCGCCGAGGAGCTGGAGCCGACCGAGCAGCGGGCCGTCCTGCCCGCCCGCAACCACGCCATCGTGCTGGTCAGCAAGCTGCACAAGCCGACGCTGCGCGCCGTCGCGTACGCCCGGGCCACCCGGCCCGACACGCTCACCGCGGTCACCGTGAACGTGGACGAGCAGGACACCCGCGACCTCCAGGCCGACTGGGAGCGCCGCGAGCTGCCGGTGCCGCTCACCGTGATCGACTCCCCGTACCGGGAGATCACCCGCCCGATCCTCAACTTCGTCGCGTCGGTGCGCCGGGAGTCGCCGCGCGACGTGGTCACCGTCTTCATTCCCGAGTACGTGGTGGGGCGCTGGTGGGAGAACCTGCTGCACAACCAGAGCGCGCTGCGGCTCAAGGGCCGGCTGCTGTTCGAGCCGGGCGTGATGGTGACCAGCGTGCCCTGGCAGCTCGCCTCCACCGCCAGCAAGAACCTGGACCGGCTGGACGCCACGCTGAGCCGGGGCCCGGCGCGCGGCCCCCGGGTGGCGCCGCAGAGCACGCTGCCGCCGCCGGTGGCCTCCACGCCCTCCGCCGAGCGGGAGGAGCGCTCGTGAGCGCCGTGGAGCGGTTCGGGCCTGCGTCGCCGGCCGGGCGTCCCGGTGCTGTGTCGGCGGACCGGCCCGGGCTGGAGGAGGCCGAGCGGGTCGAGCTGACCGTCGACGCGGTCGCGCCGGGTGGGCACTGCGTGGCCCGGGTCGGCGGGCAGGTGGTCTTCGTCCGGCACGCGTTGCCCGGCGAGCGGGTCGTGGCCGAGGTGACCGAGCTGCACCGGGGCTTCGCCCGCGCCGACGCGGTGGAGATCCTGGACGCCTCGCCGGACCGGGTCACCCCGCCGTGCCCGTACGCCCGGCCGGGCCGGTGCGGCGGCTGCGACCTCCAGCACGTCGACCCGGCCGCCCAGCTCGACTGGAAGCTGGCGGTGGTGCGCGAGCAGCTCACCCGGCTGGGCGGCCTCACCGCGGAGCGGATCGACGCGCTCGGCGTCCGCGTCGAGGCGCTGCCCGGCGGGCCGCTGGGATGGCGTTCCCGGGTCCGCTACGCGGTCGACGCGGCCGGTCGGGCGGGGCTGCTCAAGCACCGCTCGCACGAGGTGGTGCCGATCGAGCGGTGCCTGATCGCGCACCCGGCGATCCAGGAGCTGCCGGTGCTTCCGCCCACCGGCGCCCGCTGGCCGGACGCCGACGCGGTGGAGACGGTCGCCAGCACCGGCGGGGACGTCGCCGTGGTCGCGTACACCGACGGGGTTCCGACGGCCGTGAGCGGGCCGGAGCGGGTCCGGGAGACGGCGGCCGGGCGGTCCTTCACGCTGCCCGCCTCCGGGTTCTGGCAGGTGCACCCGGCGGCGGCGGACGCGCTGACCGGCGCGGTCCTCGACCTGCTCGACCCGAGGCCCGGCGAGACGGCCTGGGACCTGTACGGCGGGGCCGGCCTGTTCGCCGCCGCGCTCGCCGGACGGGTCGGCGGCGCCCGGGTGACGCTCGTCGAGTCGGCGCCGGACGGCGTGGCCGCGGCCCGGGAGAACCTGGCCGACCTGGCCGGCGTCGAGGTGGTGGCGGCCCGGGTGGAGACCGCGCTGTCCCGGCGGCGGATCACCGGCCCGGTCGACCTGGTGGTGCTCGACCCGCCGCGCTCCGGCGCGGGGGCCCCGGTGGTCCGCGCGGTGGCGGCCGCCGGGCCGCGCGCGGTCGCCTACGTGGCCTGCGACCCGGCCGCCTTCGCCCGGGACGTGCGCACGTTCGCCGAGGCGGGCTGGCGGCTGGCCGCGCTGCGCGGCTTCGACCTGTTCCCGATGACCCAGCACGTGGAGCTGGTGGGCCTGTTCCTGCCTGGCTAGCCTGACCCGATGAAGATCGTCGGGCTGATGTCGGGCACGTCCTACGACGGCGTGGACGTGGTCGCGGCCGAGTTCACCGCCGACGGCGACACGCTGCGGCTGCGGCCGCTCGGGCACCGGGAGCTGGCGTACCCGGACGACCTGCGGGCCGAGATCGGCGCGCTGCTGCCCCCGGCGGCCACCACGATCGAGGCGGTCTGCCGGCTGGACAACCGGCTCGGCGAGGCGTTCGCGGAGGCGGCGGCCGTCGGCGTCGAGCTGGCCGGGGGAGCGGCCGACGCGGTCGTGTCGCCCGGCCAGACGGTCTTCCACTGGGTCGAGGACGGCCGGGTGCGCGGCACGCTCCAGCTCGGCGCGCCGGCCCGGGTGGCCGCCCGGGTGGGCGTACCGGTGCTGCACGACCTGCGCTCGGCGGACGTGGCGGCCGGCGGCCAGGGCGCGCCGCTGGTCCCGGCGTTCGACGCGCTGCTGCTCGACCCGGCCGCCGGTGCGGCACCCCGCGCCGCGTTGAACCTGGGCGGAATCGCGAACCTCACAGTGGTCGCGCCCGGCGCGCCCGTCCTCGGGTACGACGTGGGCCCGGCCAACGCGCTGCTGGACGCCGCCGCCCGGCGCTTCCTGGACCGGCCCTGCGACGTCGACGGCGTCCGCGCCGCGGCCGGCCGGGTGCACGAGGCGCTGCTGGCCCGGCTGCTCGCCGAGCCGTACTACGCCGCGCCGCCGCCCAAGTCGACCGGCAAGGAGCTGTTCCACGGCGGCTACCTGGACGCCGCGCTGGCCGCGCTCGGCGAGCCGGTGGCCGCCGACGACGTGCTGGCCACGCTCACCGAGCTGACCGCCCGCACGGTGGCCGACGCCTGCGACCGGCACCGGGTGACCGAGGTGGTGGCCGCCGGCGGGGGAGTGCGCAATCCCACACTCCGGGCGCGGCTGGCCGCGCTGGGCGGAGGGCGCTGGCGGCTGCGCACCACCGACGAGCTGGGCGTGCCCGCCCAGGCGAAGGAGGCGTACGCGTTCGCGCTGCTGGGGTGGCTGTCCTGGCACGGGCTGCCCGGCGCGGTGCCGTCGGTGACCGGGGCGTCCCGGGCCGCCGTGCTCGGCTCCTGGACCCCGGCCGGGCCGTCCGCCGCCGCGCCGCGCCCACCCGCCCCGAGGCGGCTGGTGGTGGACGCCTGACCTGGGTCGATGCACGGCCGGGCTGCGGACTGTTCCGCGGCCGATAGACTCTCCGGTCATGAGTGTTGAAGAGGGCACGGCCAACCACGGTCGGCTGCTGGGCACCGTCCACGGCCCGCAGGACGTGAAGCGGATGACCGCCGAGCAGCTGGACATCCTCGCCGCCGAGATCCGTGACTTCCTGATCGCCAAGGTCTCCCGCACCGGCGGCCACGTCGGCCCCAACCTCGGTGTGGTCGAGCTGACCCTGGCGATGCACCGGGTCTTCGACTCCCCGCGTGACCGGCTCCTCTTCGACACCGGCCACCAGGCGTACGTGCACAAGATCCTCACCGGCCGGCAGGAGGGCTTCGACAAGCTCCGCCAGCGCGGTGGCCTCTCCGGCTACCCCAGCCAGGCCGAGAGCGAGCACGACCTGATCGAGAACTCGCACGCCTCCACCGCCCTGTCGTACGCCGACGGCCTGGCCAAGGCGTACGCGCTGCGCGGCGAGAAGCGGTCCGTGGTCGCCGTGGTCGGCGACGGCGCGCTCACCGGCGGCATGTGCTGGGAGGCGCTGAACAACATCGCCACCGCCGGCAACCCGCTGGTGATCGTGGTCAACGACAACGGCCGGTCCTACTCGCCGACCATCGGTGGCCTCGCCGACCACCTGTCGTCGCTGCGGCTCAACCCCGGCTACGAGAAGGTGCTCGACACGGTCAAGGACGCGCTGGGCAACACCCCGTTCGTCGGCAAGCCGATGTACGAGGTGCTGCACGCGGTCAAGAAGGGCATCAAGGACGCGGTCGCCCCGCAGGCCATGTTCGAGGACCTCGGCATCAAGTACGTCGGCCCGGTCGACGGCCACGACGTACCGGCGGTCGAGGCGGCGCTGCGCGCCGCGAAGAACTTCGGCGGCCCGGTCATCGTGCACGCGGTCACCCGCAAGGGCTACGGCTACCGTCCCGCCGAGGACGACGAGGCCGACTGCCTGCACGGTCCCGGCGCGTTCGACGCCGAGACCGGCAAGCTGCTCGCCGTGCCGTCGGTGAAGTGGACGAACGTCTTCGCCGACGAGCTGGTCGCGATCGCCGACGAGCGGCCCGACGTGGTCGGCATCACCGCCGCCATGGCCGAGCCCACCGGCATCGCCACGCTCGCCCGCAAGTACCCGGAGCGGGTGTACGACGTCGGCATCGCCGAGCAGCACGCGGCCACCTCCGCCGCGGGCCTCGCCATGGGCGGGCTGCACCCGGTCGTCGCGGTCTACGCCACGTTCCTCAACCGCGCGTTCGACCAGGTGCTGCTGGACGTGGCCATGCACAAGCTGCCGGTGACGTTCGTGCTGGACCGGGCCGGCATCACCGGCCCCGACGGGCCCAGCCACTACGGCATCTGGGACATGTCCGTCTTCGGCGTGGTGCCCGGCCTGCGGATCGCCGCGCCCCGCGACTCGGCCACGCTGCGCGAGGAACTGCGCGAGGCGGTCGCCGTGGACGACGGCCCGACCATCCTGCGCTTCCCGACCGGCACCGTCGCCGCCGACCTGCCCGCCGTGCGCCGGGTCGGTCCGGTCGACGTGCTGGCCGAGTCGGCGCGTACCGACGTGCTGCTGGTCGCGGTCGGCTCGTTCGCCGGCCTCGGCGTCGAGGTCGCGGCCCGCGTCGCCGAGCAGGGCTACGGCGTCACGGTCGTCGACCCGCGCTGGGTGCGCCCGGTGCCGGCCGAACTGGTCGAGCTGGCCGCCGGTCACCGGCTCGTGGTCACAGTCGAGGACGGCGTGCGCATCGGCGGCGTCGGTTCCGCGCTGGCCCAGGCGATGCGCGACGCCGACGTCCGCGTACCGGTCAAGGACATGGGCGTACCGGCCGATTGGCACCCGCACGGCACCCGCGCGCAGATCCTGGCCGACCTGCGGCTGACCGCGCAGGACGTGGCGCGCGACGTCACCGGCTGGATCTCCGGCCTGGACGCCGCCCCGGTCGACCCGGCCACGAACGGAGCCCGAGCCCAGAGCTGACCCGCCCCGCGCGCGCCCCGGTCGGCGCCCGCGTCGATCTTGCACTTGCGGCCCTCCTGATGTCGGCTTCGCCCGATTACGGAGGGCCGCAATCGCAAGATCGCGGGGGCCTTGACGTGGAGGGAGGGCTCGTGGGAGTGCGGGAGGCGGGGCTCGGGGATCTCCTGGGGATCGTCGAGGTGCACAGCCGGGCGCGGGTCGCCTACTACGGGGCCGGCGGGCTGCCGGTCGGGGAGATCCTCACGCCGGAGCTGGCCCGGGAGCAGCGGGAGGGCTGGGCGGCGGCGATCACCTCGGTGCACAAGCAGGTGCGAGTCGCCACCGTGGACGGTGTGCTGGCCGGGGTGCTCGCCATGGGGCCGCCGCACTCGTCCGACCTGGATCCGCGGACGACCGCGCAGCTCTACCAGATCCACGTCGACCCGGAGATGTGGGGACGAGGCGTGGGTGGTGCGCTGCACGCGTTGTTCGTACGTCACCTGGCGGACGAGGGGTTGGCGCGGGGCGTGCTGGAGGTGTGGGAGCGCAACACCCGGGCCCGCGCGTTCTACACGCGCCACGGATGGCGCCCCGACGGCACCTCCCGCCCCGGCCCAGCCGAGACCCCCTACGTAGGCATGCAGCTGACCCACCCCTAGCCCGTCCCCGCTCCGCCGCAGGTCACGCCCGCACCCCGCCCTCGCCCCCGATCCCGATCCCGGTCCCGGTTCCGGTTCCGGTTCCGCCGATCTTGCACTTCCGGCCCCCAGATTGCCGGTTTTGCCCTGGATCGGCGGGCCCTCAACTGCAAGATCGCCGAGTCCCGCCAGCCCCGCCCTGTTGACCAAGGAGTTCGGGTACGTGAGGGCCGCCCGGGGTGACACAAACTCCTTGATCACCGAGCCCGTCGGGCGATCATGAGGTTGGCGGTGGTTTGTGTCTGGTTTGTCGCCGTCAACTTCATGATCGATGGGGCGGGCGACCCCGGGGCGGGGAAGCGCGGGTCAGGTCAGGGGGTGGGGAGGGAGCGGTACCAGGTCTTCTCGGTGCCGGCCAGGCTGAACGTCTGCCTCTGGTCGGTGTGCTCGACCACCACCAGGCCGGGACGGTCGACCAGACGCGTCGTGCCGGGCGGGGCGGAGAACGAGGCGTCCCGGGTACGCCAGGACAGCACCGCCAGCGGCCGGCCCGGCATCGGCAGGTGGTACGCCTGAAGCGTGGTGGACCGGTCGGCGGGGGACACCACCGGAGTTCCGCCGTCGGCCGGCCGGTAGACCACCGCCGTCATCGTCCCGGCCGGTGTCTCCCAGCTGAGCTGCTCCAACTCGCCCGGCTCGCCCTCGCCGAGAGCCACCGAGCCGAGCGACCGCGTCGCGATCTTCGCCATCGGCCAGGACTCCGGCGCGGAACGGGGCGCCTCGCGGTCGCCGATGCGGCGCGGCACGCTGCCGAACGGGCCCCGTTCACCGGCCAGCACGCAGGTGTCCAGTCCGGTCAGCGCGCGCTTCCCGGCGCCCGTCTCGTCGCGTACCAGGGGATAGCGGGGCGCTTCGGTGGCCGTACCCAGGTCGAGGACGCGGTCCGCGGCCCGGCCGCGCGGCAGCGACGGCGTGGACCGCAGCGTCGCGGTCAGTTCGACGGCCCGGCAGGCCGGTACCGCGACCGGGTCGGTGACGCCGTCGGTGCTGCCGAGCACCTTGCCGTCGGGTCCGGTCAGGCGCTCGACGCGGGCCGAGGTGAGGTAGCGGCGGCCGGCCGGCTCCCGCACCGGCAGCACGTCGGAGTAGACCAGGTAACCGGGGTCGGTGTACTCGGTGGCGTGGACGACCCGCCAGCGCTGCCCGTCCCGGTCGAGTTGCAGCAGCCAGGACGCGGCCTCGCCGGGCACGTCGGCGGCGACGAGCGCGAGCGCCGACCCGGCGACCTGACCGGAGAAGAGGATGCCGGACGTGGGCACGTGCACCCGGTCGTCCACCGGGGAGCGCCAGTCGCGTACCGCTGTGGTGATCGCGGCGGTGGCCTCGGCGTCGCGGGCCAGGCTGCCGCGCGGCGGCCACACCGCGAGCGTGCCGTCCAGACTGTCGTAGCCGACCCGCAGGTCCGCCGGCTGCCGTTCGGCGACCGGTCCGCAACCGACCGTGACCAGCAGCAGAGCTGCCAGCGCGGTGCCCGTCGTAGCGCCTCGGCGGGCTGAAAGCACCCTGATCCCCTCGCTGGTCGTCGGTCGGAAGCCCACATGGTACGAGACGGCCGGTCACCCGGCCGCGCCCGGCTCACCCTTTCGGCCGATCGCCCACTGCGGAACGTGACGGGCGATTCGGGTACCAATATCCGGCTCCGGTAGACTCCGCCGACTGTGACGCCTGCCGAGACCCGCGGCGCCTCGACGCCGGACGCCGCCGCCCCGACGGGCCACCGCGCCGTCACCCTGGACCCACCACCGCTCACCGTCGCCGACGCGCCGGAGCGGGCGGCCACGACCACGCCCGAGGCGCCGGCCGAGCCGGAGGCGCCGGCCACGCCGGGCGCGCGGCGCGCGCGGCGGTGGCGGTGGACCCGCCGCCGGATCGACCTCACGGTGTACGGCGGATTCCTGCTCGCCGCGATCTGGGTCACCAGCGGCATCTGGGTCGACCCGGCCGGGCGGGTGGCCGCGCTCTACAGCAGCGACCCGGCGCAGGTGCAGTTCTTCCTGGCCCACTCGGTGCGGGTGGTGCTGCACGGCGAGTTCCCGTTCTTCACCGAGCAGTTCAACTACCCCGACGGCGTCAACCTGATGGCGAACACCGCCATCCTGGCGCTGGGCATCCCGATGGTGCCGGTGACCCTCCTGTTCGGACCGGCGGTCTCCTTCGTCACGCTGGTCACGCTCGGCCTCGCCGGCACCGCCGCCGCCTGGTACCGGGTGCTGTCCCGGCACCTGATCCGGCACCGCCCGGCCGCCGCCGTGGCGGCCTGGTTCTGCGGGTTCTCACCGGCCATGCTGTCGCACGCCAACTGGCACCCGAACATCATCAGCCAGTTCCTGCTGCCGTTCATCGTGTGGCGGGTGCTGGTGCTGACCCGGTCGGCCCGGCCGGTCCGCGACGGCGTGCTGCTGGCGCTGCTGGTCACCGCGCAGGCGTTCATCAACGAGGAGATCCTGCTCTTCACCGCGCTGGCGCTGGGCGTGTTCCTGATCGCCGTGGTGGTGCAGCAGCGCGAGCGGTGGGCGACCGCGTGGCGGCCGCTCGGCGCCGGGCTGGCGGTGTGCGCGGTGCTGGCCGGGGCGCTGCTGGCGTACCCGCTGTGGGTGCAGTTCGCCGGGCCGATGGCGTACCACGGGCTCAGCGACGCGGTGCGCGACTACGGCAACGACATCGCCGCCTTCTTCGCGCCCGGCTCGCCCACGTTCGGCGGCAACGAACGCGCCAACGTCAACCTGGCGCCGAACTACTCGGAGGAGAACGCGTTCTTCGGCTGGAGCCTGTCGCTGCTGGTCGTGGGCATCGTGGTGTGGCTGCGGCGGGACGTGATCGTCCGCGCGCTCGCCGCCACCGGGCTGTTCTTCGCCGTGCTCTCCCTCGGCGAGCGGATCTCCTGGTGGGACCGGGAGATCGCCACCGGCCCGTGGGAGCTGCTGGTACGGCTGCCGCTGCTCGACGCCGTGGTGCCGACCCGCTTCGGCCTGATCACCGGCGTGACGGTGGCGATCCTGCTCGCGTACGCGGTGCGCCGCGCCTGGGCGCTGCGCGGCGTGGACCGGCGTACCGCCCGCAGGCTCACCGCCGCGGGCCTGGTCCTCGCGCTGCTGCCGATCGCGCCGATGCCGTTGCAGGTCACCACGCGGGAGCCGGTGCCGGAGTTCATCACCGCCGACCGGTGGCGCAAGTACGTCGGGCCGGACCAGACGCTCGTCTCCGTGCCGGTGCCCGCGATGGGCAACACCGACCCGATGCGCTGGGCGGCCAGCACCAACCTCGACTTCAAGATCCCCGGCGGCTACTTCCTCGCGCCGCGCAACGGCGTCACCGGCGACCCCGGACGCTTCGGCGGCCGGCCCAGCGGCATCGGCGAGATGCTGCGGGAGGTATCGTCCACCGGCCGTACGCCGAAGCTGGACGATCGGCAGCGCCGTCGCTACCTGGACGAGCTGCGGCACTGGAACGCGGCGGTGGTGGTGCTGCCGCGCGACGAGCAGAACGCCGAGCCGCTGCGCCGAACCGTGGAGCAGCTGGTCGGCCCCGGACGGCAGGAGCTGGACGTGTGGCTGTGGGACGTGCGGAAACTGACCAGCCGGTCCGCCTGACCGAACCGGCGGTCCCCGCCGCCGCGCCCCGCCGCCGCCGGCCCCGCCGGGTCGACGTGCTGGTGGTGGCCGGCTACCTCGGTCTGGCCGTGCTGCTCACCACCGGCCAGTGGCGCCGGCCGGAACGGCTGTTCCACCAGGCCGGCGACCAGATGCTGTTCGAGTGGATGCTGGCCCGGGCCGCCCGCGCGGTCACCGGCGGCGAGAACCCGTTGTGGAGCGGCGCGCTGAACGCCCCGGACGGGGTGAACCTGATGGCGAACACGTCGGTGCTCGGGCTGGGCGTGCCGCTCACCCCGGTCACAGTGGTCTTCGGCTCCCAGGCGGCCTTCCTCGTCGCCGTGACGCTCAGCCTCGCCGGCACCGCCACCGCCTGGTACGCGCTGCTCGCCCGCCGGCTGGTCCGCTCCCGGGCCGCCGCCGCGGTGGGCGGCCTGTTCTGCGGCTTCGCCCCGGGCATGGTGGCGCAGGCCGGGGCGCACCTGCACATGGCCGCCCAGTTCCTGGTGCCGGTGATCCTCGCGCTGGTGTTCCGCCCGGCCACCGACCGGGTACGCCGCGACGGCGTGCTGCTCGGGCTCGCGGTCGCGTACCAGGTGTTCCTCGGCGAGGAGGTGCTGGTCTTCCTGGCGCTCGCCGCCGGGGTGTTCGCCGGGGCGTACGCGCTCGCCGACCGGGCCGCCGCGCGTCGCCTGGCGCCGGTGGTGGCCCGCCGGCTGGGTGTCGGCGCGCTGGTGGCGGGCCTGCTGCTGGCGTACCCGCTGTGGTTCCAGTTCGCCGGGCCGGGCCACTACCGGGGCATGCCGTTCCACACCGAGGGCTACCGGCTGGACGTGGTCTCGTTCGCCGCCACCGCCCGGCAGACGGTCGCCGGGGACGCCCAGCGGGCCGGGCTGCTGTCACCGAACCCGACCGAGCAGAACTCGTTCTTCGGTCCGTTCCTGCCCCTGCTGGCCGTACTCGTGGTGGTGCGGCTGTGGCGGCGGCCGCTGGTGCGCGCGCTCGCCGCGTGCGGCCTGCTGTTCGCGCTGCTGTCACTCGGTTCCCCGGTGGTGGTGAACCGGCACGACACCGGGCTGCCCGGCCCGTACCGCCTGCTCGCCGGGGTGCCGCTGGTGGATCTGGTGGTGCCGGCGCGGTTCGCGCTGGTCTGCGTACCGGTGCTCGGGGTGCTGCTCGCGCTGGCCCTGGACCGGGTCCGGCGCGGCGGCGTGCGCACCTGGGCGCCGTGGGCCGGCGCGGTCGCCGCCGCGCTGCTGCCGCTGGCGCCGACGCCGATCCGCGCGGTGCCGGTCCCGCCGGTCCCGGCCGTGGTGTCCGGCGGCGGCTGGCGGGAGTACGTGCCGGCGGGCCGGACGCTGGTGCCGGTGCCGCCGGTGACCGGCGCGGCGGTCAGCCCCGCCATGTTCTGGTCGGCGCGCACCGCGCTGGCGTTCGACGCGCCGGGCGGCTACTTCATCGGCCCGCGGTCGGCCACCGACCCGGCCGCCCGCTGGGGCGCGCCGGACCGGCCCACGTCGCTGCTGCTGCGCCGGGCCGCCGAGACCGGCCGGGTGCCGCCGGTCGGTGAGACGGAACGCCGGCAGGCGGTCGACGACCTGCGGCACTGGCGGGCGGCGGCCCTGGTGCAGGGCGACTCGTCACCCGGCGACCCGGTCCGCGCCACAGTGGACGCGCTGGTCGGCCCCGGCCGGGACGTGCCCGGCGGGTACCTGTGGGACGTCCGGCCACTCGTCGGCTGACCGGCGGGGTCACACCCGGTCGCGGACGTCCCAGATCCACACGTCGTCCACCCGCTGCGGCGGGCCGAGCAGCTCGGCCATCAGGTCGCGCAGCACCGCCTCGCGCGGGCCGGCCCCGAGCACCACCACCGAGGCCCGCCAGAAGCGCAGGTCGTCCACGGCCTGGCGGCGGTTCTCCTCGGTGATCTCCGGCACCTCGTTGGCGTCCATCGTGGCGTAGATGAGCGTGCTGGTGGGGCGGTTCGGGGCGCCGAAGACGCCCTCGCCGCGCTCGTTCGGGCCGATGAAGTAGCCGCCCGGGACCGGGAACTCGTGCCGGGTCAGCGCGCTCCAGCGCAGCGTGTGCAGCCCGTGCACGTTGCTCGGGATCGGCACCGGCACGAGCGTGCGGCCCTCCGGCACGTACGGCCGCCAGCCGCCGGCGGTGATGAAGTGCGGCGGCGGGTCGATCCGCTCGGCCGGCAGCGGACGCGGGATCAGCGGCACCACGGCGGCGGCGATGGCGACCAGCCCGGCCAGGCGCAGCACCCGGCGGCGCGTGTCGCGCGCGGCCGATTCGCCGTCCGCGTCGTCCCCGCCGTCGTCGGTGCCGGAGCGGGGGGCGGGCACCGGCGGGCGGCCGGCACCGGCGAGCGCGTCCCACGCCAGGGCGAGCAGCACGCCGACGGCGGCCACCACGACCAGGCTCAACCGGGTCGGCATCATCATCTCGACCAGCGGCAGGTCGTCCGGCACGTACGCCCACGGCCCGTCGATGTCGGTCTCCGCGCCGTTGAACCGTACAACCGGGCCGATCGAGGCGGTCGTGAACACGACCACCAGCACGGCCAGGATCCGGGCCGGCACCGAGCGGCGGACGAGCAGCACCAGCGCGGCCAGCGCCACCAGCACCAGCGGCCAGCCGAACCAGGTGTTCTGCTCGGTCAGGCCGATGGTCTTCTCCACCGCCTCGTCACCGGCGATCGTGTCCCGGGCGAACGTGACGAACGCGACCAGGTCCTCACCCCAGTTGTGGAAGACGCCGCCCTGCAAGCCGCGGTAGGACTGCGGGCCGTTGAACTGGAACCAGATCGGGTACGCGGTCAGCAGCAGCGCCAGGCCGCCGCCGAGACCGAGCGCGGCCACGAACGACCCGGCCCGCTCGCGGGCCGCGCGGGGCCGCTGCACCACGAACGCCACCACGGCGACCAGGCAGGCCAGCGCGGTCAGCAGCAGCATCTCCTCGTTGATGAAGATCTGGTACGCGACCAGCAACCCGAGCGCCAGCCCGTTGCGCCGCCAGCGGCCCGGCTCACCCAGCCGCAGCACCCGGGCCACGATCAGCGGCAGCAGGAAGTTCGACACGAAGTTGGGCTGCCCGTTGGCGTGGTGCACGATGCCCGGCGCGAAACCGAGGAACGCGCCACCGACGAACGCCGCGCCCCGCGAGCGGACCAGGTGCCGGGACAGCACCCAGTACGACGTGGCGGCGGTCGCGGACAGCGCGGCGCCCAGGTAGAGCGCGTACATGACCTGCGGGCCGAGCAGCAGCGTCAGCGGCGCCAGCGGCAACGTCACCCCGAGCAGCGAGGTGTTCGCCATCATGTTCACCCCGTCCGGCGCGTTCTGCCGGGTGGTGAACAGCGGGTTCTCCAGGTGCTGCACCGAGTACGCGCCGTGCGCGAACAGCCACTCGAACCAGCTGTGGTCGGTGGGCAGGTGCGAGGAGACCCGGTGCTCCACGTCGCCCCAGTAGTTGAGGCAGACGAGAACGCCGAGGAGCACATAGGCTCCGATGGCCAGCACGTCGGCGCGGGCCGGCCGGCGGCGGGCGCGGCGTGGCGGGTCGGCCACGACGGCGTCCGCCTCGACGGACGAGGGGTTCAACGAGGGGTCCACCACGGGCACGGCCACGACGCGCCATCGTACAGGCGGTTCGTCACGCGGCCGGTCACGGTCGGGCGGCGGCCCGGCGCGCGGGAGAGGATGGTCGTGACCGTCATCGATCTGGGGGAGATGCGCGACGACGCCTCACCCGGTCCGGCGCCCCGCCCGCCGCGCGCCGTCGGGCGACCGTTCCGCCTTCTCGCGGTGCTGCTGGTGGCGCTGCTCACGCTCACCGCCGCGACGCCGCCCCGACGCCCGGCGGAGTGGACGCTGCCCGGCGGGCTGGGATCGGCCGTGTTCGTCTCCGGTGACGTGGTGTACGTGGTGCAACCGGACCGCGGAGGCACCGGCGGCGGGCGGGAACTCGTCGCGTACCGGGGCGACCGGGAGCGGTGGCGCAGTCGGCTGCCCGGCACCGGCACCGCCGTGTCGGTGTGGGAGCAGGACGGCCGGGTGATCGTGGCGGGCCGGAGCGTCGACGACACGGACTGGCAGACGGTGACGTACGACGCGGTCACCGGCACGGACGTCTGGCGCCGGCCCGGAATCGCGTTCGCGGTGGGCCGGGTGCTGCTGATCCAGTCGGCCACCTCCGACACCACGACGTCGATCATGAGGGTGGACCCGGCCGACGGCCGTACGGTGTGGACTGCGCCGATGACGGGCGTGCTGGGTTTCGACTTCGAGCCGACCGGGCCGGTGCGCATGGTGTTGTCCCCGATGACCGGGCAGACGGTCGTCGTGGACGCGCGCACCGGCGCGCGGCTCGTGGCCCGCGACCTGTACCCGGTGCGATCGCCCGGCCCGCGCCGGTTTCAGATCGCCGGCGGGCTGCTGCTGGAGTTCCGCGACGGAGACGGGGCCATCGAGGCGTACGACCTGGACACGCTCCGGCCGCGCTGGACCGTCGCGCGGAAGCTCGTCGGCCACGCCGAGAGTTGCGGCGCCCTGCTCTGCGCCGCCGGGCTGGCCGGCGGGACGACCGCGCTGGATCCGGTGAGTGGCGCCGTGCGCTGGAGCGTGGACCGGTGGGTGGGCGTGTCGGCGGAGCGTGGCGGCCGGCTGCTCGTCGGCGTCCCCGACACCGACCTCGACGCCGGCCTGGCGGTGCTCGACCAGCACGACGGGCGGCTGATCGCCGACCTGGGCGGCTGGACACTGGTCCCGCAGCAC
Source organism: Micromonospora sp. WMMD1219 (assembly GCF_049315215.1). Lineage (NCBI taxonomy): Bacteria > Bacillati > Actinomycetota > Actinomycetes > Micromonosporales > Micromonosporaceae > Micromonospora > Micromonospora sp. WMMD1219. Next base: position 6,781,364 of record NZ_CP186057.1, on the reverse strand, counting down.
GAGTCGGTCGGCCCGCTGCTGGCGACACGCCCGCTGGGCGGTGGCCGCCGGCTCCTGGCCGAGGTGGGCCTGTCCGGCGACCCGCCCTCGGTCCGGGGCACCTACACCGGAACCGACTGCACCACGGGCGCGACGCTGCTGGTCTGCCGCCGGCCCGGCGGCGACTACATGGTGCGGCGGCTGTCGTGAGCCCGATGATCGAACTGGGGGAGATGCGGCACGGGGAGTCCGCCGACGAGCCGGCCGACCGGCCGCCCCGCCGGCCACCGGGCCGGACGGCGCGGGTGGCGCTGCTCGGCTGTCTGGTGCTGCTCGTGGTCACCGCCGCCGCCGCGCCGCCGCGCCGGCCCGAGCCGATCCGGGTGCCCGCCCCGCAGGGCGCGGCGTTCGTGCTCCTGCCGGACCGGGTGGTGGTGGCCGACGGCCCGGGCGCGATCGGCCGGGGTGGGCGGGTGGTCGCCGCGCATCGGCTGCCCGGCGGGGAACCGGTGTGGCGGTTCGCGCTGACCGCCGGTGACCACGTGCTCGGGCTCACCGTCGTGGGCGGAGGGCTGCTGGTGACGAGCAGCCCGGCCAGGGACGGCGACTCGGTGTCGGCCATGCTCGACGCGGCGACCGGCACGCTGCGCTGGCGGCACCCCGGCTACCCGGTCCGGACCGCGTCCGGCGGGTTGCTGCTGGAGAATCGCCGCCCGCCCGGTGCGGGCACCGTGCGGGCCGTGGACCCGGCCTCCGGCGCGGTGCGGTGGACGCTACCAGTGCCGGGGCAGGAGGTGGGATACCGCCACGACGCCCACGGGGTGACGCAGCTCGTCCTGGTCACCCCGCAGGGCCGGGTGACCGTGTACGACGCGGACTCCGGCGCGGTCGCGCACATCGGGCGGGTGGAGCCCGCGGCCGACCGCGCCGCCTACCGGTACGCGCAGGTGGTGGCCGATCTGCTGCTGGTCGAGGACGCCCGGGGCACCGTCACCGGGTACGGGCTGGACGGGCTCGACGAGCGGTGGAGCCTCCCGGTCGGCTCGCGGGCCGGGCTCTGGTTCGCCGACTGCGCCGGGATGGTGTGCCTGCGCGACCAGGTGGGCGGCGCGCAGGCCCTCGACCCGGCCACCGGCCGTCCGGCCTGGTCGGACGAGCGCTGGCTGGGGATGGGTCCGGTCGGCGACCGGCTCATCGCCGCCGAGCGCGGGGTCGGTGAGGAGCTGGAACTGTCGGTGCTGGACCCGCCGACCGGCCGCGTGCTGGCCCGCCTGGGGCGCTGGCGCGTCTCCGGCAACGACCTCCCGTCCGGGCCGCTGCTCGGGCTGCGCACGCTCACCGGGGACCGGACGCTCGTCGGCGCGCTGGACGTGGCGGCCGGGCAGGTACGGATCCGGGGGATCCTGCCCGGTGCCTGGTCCGAGTGCGCGGACACGGGCACGGAACTGGTGTGCCTGCGCCCGACCGGCGGCATGGCGATCTGGCCGGTCGGCCGCTGATCACCAGTTGGCCTGCGCCGGAGGTGGCGGCAGCGGCGTCGACTCCGGGCGCAGCACGTACGCGATCCCACCGCTGCCCGCCTGCCAGGCGCTCTCGAACGGCCCGCGCGGCACAGTGCGGCGGACCCGCTCGTCGTCCGGCGCGTACGGGTCGTTGAGCACCGGGTCGCCGTCGGCGGTGAAGCCGGTCAGCACCATGAGGTGTCCCCGGGTGTCGTAGTCCAGGCCGGGTACCTGACCGGCGGTGAACGCGGCCGAGACGATCAGCGGGATGCCGGCGGCCACGAACCGTTCCGCCTCGGCCAGCGAGCGCAGCCGGGTGACGAAGGCGTCCACCCCGTGCGTCGCTGCGTACGCCGTGTTGAACGGCCAGTTGCCCGGCCCGCCGAAGGCGTGGTCGTAGCAGTGCCGGGCGGCGTGCACCACCTGCGGGCGCGGTCCGGGCGGCGCCACCCAGGCGTACCGGTCCGGGGCGGGGCCGGCGCCCCAGAAGTCGAGCACCATCGACACGCAGGTGGGGCTGCACCAGGAGTCGCCGCCGCCACCCCAGCGGGTCTCCCCGGCGGCGTGCAGCCGCTGCGCGTACCGCGGCACGTCCAGCACCCGTCCCCACGCGCCCGCATCCCCGCCGCGGGCGGCCGCCGTGTCACCGGTCGCCGCGCTGCCGGTCGCCGCACCGATGGCCGCCGCGCTGCCGGCGTTCGCGCTGGTCGCGTCCGCGCTGATCGTGTTCGTGCCGTCGGCCTGCGCGCCGCTGGGCGGGTCGGTCGAGGCGACCACGCCGAGCGTATGCAGCACCGGGCCGGCGGGCGCGTCGAGCCGCCGCAACAGCGTCACCCGGACCTGCCAGCCGGTCACCGTCGCGCCGGTCACCCGCAGCGTGTCGGCGGCGACCCGCGCCCGGTCGTCCTCCTGTCCGGGTATTGACGCGCGGTGCACGGCACTGTCGTCGGCGGCCCAGTGGCCCAGCTCGAACCAGCCGGTGGTGGCCGTTTCGTCGGCCCAGCCGCGCAGCTCGACCCGTAGCCAGCAGCCGGGCGGGGTGTCGGCGGTCCAGGAGGGCACCAGCTCGGTGACGGCGAAGCCGAGGGGCGTCACGGGCGAGGTCCAGGTGCCGGCGGCGTACTCGGCCGTGGTCCCGGAGTGCGGATCGGTGTGCGTGACCCGGCCGGCATCGCCGTCGGGCGTCAGCCCGGCCGGCCCGGCGCGCAGCCCGTCCGCACGACCCCGGTCCCGGTCCGCCGGGAAGCGGAACCGGTGGTACGTGATGTCGCGGCCGCTCATCGGGAACCCGCCCGGCACGGCCGTGACCAGTGGCTGCTGCGCTTGTCGATCATCGCCGCCGAGCATCGCGTACCCGAAGGTTTTCTGCAACGGCGGCCCGTGCCGCCGCACGCGGCGATCGGCCCGGCGTGCTGTCACTGACCGTAACCACAGCGCGCTCGAGGCATGGTCACCCCCGCGCCCTTTGCTCTGCAGCCATCGACGCAGCGGTGACCTACGGCTACCGCTGCGCATGGGGCTGCAGAGCAAAGGGCGCGAAGGGGTATCTCCGCCGGCGGAGGCCGGTTCAGAGTCTCTGCTGTTCAGAGTGATATGGCCTGCTGGTTGTCCAATTTGGGCGATCGGGCGCCCATCACGGTGCGTGACGCAGTCGTGAATCCGCGCCAACGTTACGAAGAGTCACACCCTGCGTTCCGGGTCGGGCGGGGCCGAGCGCAGCCCCGCGGGGCGCTCCCCGGTGGTGCGCTCGTCGACGGCCGTCTCGGTGGACGGCTCCTCCGGCGGCGGGTTTTGCCTGCCGCACTAGGTTGTCAGGGGTCACGAGGTGGGAGGCCGGGATGCGGGTACTGGTGGTCGAGGACGAGCGCAACCTCGCCGACGCGATCGCGCGCGGGCTGCGCAAGCGCGGGATGGCGGTCGACGTGGCCTACGACGGCGACGCCGGGCACGAGGCGGCGTTCGTCACCCGCTACGACGTGGTGATCCTGGACCGCGACCTGCCCGGCGTGCACGGCGACCGGATCTGCGCCGACCTGGCCGCCTCCGGCGCGCTGACCCGGGTGCTGATGCTGACCGCCAGCGGCACCGTCGCCGACCGGGTCGAGGGGTTGCAGCTCGGCGCCGACGACTACCTGGCCAAGCCGTTCGCGTTCGACGAGCTGGTGGCCCGGGTGCAGGCGCTCGGCCGCCGCGCCACCCCGGCCGCGCCGCCGGTGCTGGAGGTGGCCGACCTGGTGCTCGACCCGGCCCGCCGGGTGGTGAGCCGGGGCGGCGTGCCGCTCGACCTCACCAACAAGGAGTTCGGCGTGCTCGCCGAGCTGCTCAAGGCGCGCGGCGCCGTCGTCTCCAGCGAGGAGCTGCTGGAACGGGTCTGGGACGCCAACACCGACCCGTTCACCACGATCGTCCGGGTCACCGTGATGACACTGCGCAAGAAGCTCGGCGAGCCGCCGCTCATCGACACCGTCGTGGGCGCGGGCTACCGCATCGGCGGGGTACGCCAGTGAACGCCCGGAGTGCGCGCCGGGTGCGGCCGACGCTGCGGCTGCGGCTGACCCTGCTCAACGGCGTGCTGCTGGTCGGCGCCGGGGCGATCCTGGTGCTACTCGCCTGGCTGCTGGTCCGCGACGCGCTGCGCCCCACCGACGAGCTGCTGCCCGGCACCACTGTGGTGCTCACCGACGGGCGCACGCTCGACGCCGGGCAGTGGCAGCGGCAACTGGTCGACGCCGCGTCACAGGAACTGCTGGTCAAGGGGCTGCTCGCGCTGCTGGCGATCAGCGTGGTCGGGGTGGCCGGGGCGTACCTGGTGGCCGGCCGGGCGCTGCGCCCGCTGCACCAGGTCACCGCCACCGCCCGCCGGCTCGGCGAGGCCACGCTCGACGAGCGGATCGGCTGGTCCGGCGCCGACGACGAGGTGGCCGAGCTGGCCGAGACGTTCGACGCCATGCTCGACCGGATCAGCGGCGCGTTCGAGGCGCAGAAGCGGTTCGTCGCGAACGCCTCGCACGAGCTGCGGACACCGCTGGCGGTGATGCGTACCGAAATCGACGTGACGCTCAGCGACGACGACGCCGACCTCGCCGAGTACCGCCGCATGGCCGGCGTGGTGCGCGACGCCTCCGAGCGCGCCAACGGCCTCGTCGACGCGCTGCTGGTGCTGGCGCGCAGCGAGGCGCAGACCGGACGGCGGCTCGCCCGGCGCGCCGAGTCGGACCTCGCCATCGGCACCGCGAACGCGCTGTCCGCCGTCTCCCGGGAGGTGGAGCGCATCGGCCTGAAGGTGCACACCTCGCTGCGCCCGGCGCCGGTGATCGGTGACCCCGGCCTGCTCGACCGGCTCGCCGGCAACCTGGTGGAGAACGCGGTCCGCTACAACCACCTGCACGGCCGGATCTGGGTCCGCACCGGCACCGACGGGGAACGGTCCTGGCTGGTGGTGGGGAACACCGGCTTCGAGGTCGCCCCGGCCGACGTACCCGGGCTGTTCGAGCCGTTCCGGCGCGGCGGCCAGGAACGCACCGGCGCGCGCGGCTCCGGTCTCGGCCTGTCGATCGTGCGGGCCGTCAGCGACGCGCACGGCGGCACGGTCAAGGCGGTCGCCCAGCCCGGCGGCGGCCTGGAGGTGACAGTCACGCTTCCGTCGGCCGACCCGCCGGCGTCCACCTGACCGCCCACCTCACGCCGACCAGGCGGTGAGACGACCTCACCTTTTCGTGCGGGCGGCCTCGGCTGTCCTGCCCGGACCCGACGGTGGTCGGCCGCGGCGGCCCGGTGGTCGGGCAGAATGCGCCGCTCCCGCTGGACGCGGAGGCGTGGATCAACGGAGAGTGAGCGCAGCGACGCCTCACCCTGCTCACCCACCGGAGCTGCCCGTGACCCACCCCTCGGCCCCGCGCCGCCGCCGTCTCCTCGCGGTCCTCACCGCCGGCGCCCTCACCGTCGCCGGACTCTCCCCGGCCACGCCCGCGTCGGCCAACGCCGCGCCCGGCCACGACAAAGTGGTCCACACCGTCCCCTCCGCCGCCTCGCCCGACGTCCAGGACGGCTCGGTCGACGCGATCCACGACGCCGGTACGAAGATCATCGCGGGCGGCTCATTCACCCGGGTGCAGAACCGCAACTCGGACGTCGACATCCCCCGTGACTACCTGCTCGCCTTCGACAAGGCGACCGGGCAGGTGGACACCGCGTTCGCGCCCACGCTCGACAACGAGGTGACGGCCGTCGTCGGCGGTCCCACGGCGGGCACCGTCTTCGTCGCCGGCAAGTTCAACACCGTCAACGGCGTGACCCGGCGCAAGGTGGCCCTGCTCGACGTCGCCACCGGCGCTGTCGTCACCAGCTTCGCGCCGCCGGCGTTCAACGGGCTGATCAAGGACATCGCGCTGGTCGGCGACCGGCTGCTGGTGGGCGGCATCTTCACCACGGCCGGCAACCCCAACCCGCGCGGCGGGCTCGCCTCGCTCAACGCCACCACCGGCGCGGTCGACGGCTACCTCACCACGACGCTGACCGAGAACCACAACTGGGACGGCGTCAGCGGCGCGAAGGCCGGCGTGGGCGCGGAGAAGCTGGCGGTATCCCCGGACGGCACGCAGCTCGTCGTCATCGGCAACTTCAAGAAGGCCGACGGGGTCCTGCACGACCAGATCGTCAAGCTCGACCTGGGCGCCACCGCCGCCACCGTCGCGGACTGGAACACCGCCCGGTACACGCCGCGCTGCAAGTGGCAGTCGTTCGACTCGTACGTCCGCGACGTCGCGTTCTCCCCGGACAACAGCTACTTCGTGGTGGTCACCACCGGCGCCCCGTACAGCGGCACGCTCTGCGACACCGCGGCCCGCTGGGAGGCCGGCGCGACCGGCTCCGCTCTCCAGCCGACCTGGGTCGACTACAGCGGCGGCGACACGTTCCTGTCCGTCGGCATCAGCGAGCAGGCGGTCTACGTCGGCGGTCACCTCCGCTGGCTGAACAACACCACGGGCACCGACAACGCCCGGGCCGGTGCGGTCGGCCGGGCCAGCATCGCCGCGCTCGACCCGGTCAACGGCCTGCCGCTGTCCTGGAACCCGGGCCGGCACCCGCGCGGCATCGGCGCGTCCGAGATGCTCGTCACCGAGTCCGGGCTCTGGATCGGCGGCGACACGCTCTGGATCGGCAACTTCCAGTACCGGCGGGAGCGGATCGCGTTCTTCCCGCTCGCCGGCGGCAAGGCCCCGCACCCGACCAGCACCGCCACGCTGCCCGGCAACGTCTACCAGGCCGGCCTGCCGAAGCCGACGAACGTGCTGCACCGGGTGAACGCCGGCGGTCCGCTGGTCGCCGCCACCGACGGCGGGCCGGACTGGGCGGCCGACACCAGCTCCAGCCCCAGCCCGTACCACAACACCGGCAGCTCGACCTCCAGCTTCAACACGGTCGGCAGCCTGGACGCGACGGTGCCGGCCGGCACCCCGGCCGCGCTCTACAGCGACGAACGGTACGACCCGGCCGGCGGCGCGGAGATGCTCTGGCAGTTCCCCGTGCCCACCGGCACCGAGGTGCACGTGCGGCTTTACCTGGCCAACCGGTACGACGGCACCTCCGCCCCGAACACCCGCGTCTTCGACGTGGCGCTGGACGGCACCGTCGTCCTCGACGACCTGGACCTGTCCGCCAGCGTCGGGCACAACGTGGGCACCATGCGGGAGTTCACGGTGACCAGCGACGGCTCGATCGACATCGAGTTCCGCCACGTCAAGGAGAACCCGCTCGTCGACGCCGTCGAGATCGTCAAGACCGGGCCTCCGCCGGCTGGAACCGGCGAGGAGGTGCAGGTCCGCTCGTACGACGGCCTGACCGGCGTCGGCGCGCCCAGCCCGGTGGCGAACCCGGACGAGACCGTGTGGTCCGCCACGCGTAACGCGTTCTGGGTCGGCGGGACGCTGTTCTACGGCGCCGAGGGCGCGCTGTGGCGGCGGACGTTCGACGGCACCACGTTCGGCACGCCCGAACTGGTGGACCCGTACCACGACCCGTACTGGGACACCGTGGTGACCAACTCCGGTCCGGCCGGGCAGACGTACGTCGGCGCGACCACCGGCTTCTACGCCGAGATCCCGAACGTGACCGGCATGTTCTACACCGGCGGGCGGCTCTACTACTCGCTGTCCGGGCAGAACGGCCTGTTCTGGCGCTGGTTCACGCCGGACAGCGGCGTGGTCGGCGCCGACCGGTTCTCCGTGTCCGGGGCGAGCGGGTTCGCCGACGCGGGCGCGCTCTTCGTGGCCGGCTCCACGCTCTACAAGGTGAACCGGAGCACCGGCGACCTGTTCGCCGTCGACTGGGTGAACGGTGCTCCGTCGGGGACGTTCACGGTACGCAGCGGCCCGGCGGTCGACGGCGTCGACTGGCGCGCGAAGGCGGTCTTCGTCGGCCCGTGACGCGGCAGTGCCCGCCGGCCCGGTCCCGCACCCGCGGGGCCGGGCCGGCGGCTTGTTCCGGCCGGCCGGCGATGGCATGATCATCGGGTCAGCCCGAGAGGTGGAAGGGGGTGTGGTCGATGTCCGTCGTGAACCGTCCCGCGCCCCGCGTTCCCCGCTGACGTTCCCACTCCGTCGGGGCGCGCTCCCCACAGGAGGAAGCACCATGAGTGCACAGATCCACTGCGTGACCGTCGAGTCCGACGACCCGTACACCCTGGCCGTCTGGTGGGCCCGCGTGCTCGACCGCCGGCTCGCCGACGACGACCACCCGGGCGACCCGGAGGCGGTCCTGGCCGCACCCGGCGGGCACGGCCCCGACCTGCTGTTCGTCGAGGTGGGCGAGCGGCACGGCAAGGGCGCGTTCCATCTCGACCTGCACGCGGCCGAGGGCACCCGGGACGAGGAGGTGGCGCGGCTGCGTGAGCTGGGCGCCACGCTGGTGGCCGACCGGCGCCGGCCGGACGGGACCGGCTGGGTGGTGCTGGCCGACCCCGAGGGCAACGAGTTCTGCGTCTGCCGGAGCCCCGCCGAACGGGCCGCGTCCGCCTGATCCGGAAACGACACCGGGCCCCCGCCGTGACGGCGGGGGCCCGGTGCGTGACGGGTGTCAGTCCTGCTTCTCGATCTCGCCGCGCATCGTCACGAACTCCGACTGGAGCTCGGCCGCGGACTTGAAGTAGACCACCACCATGCCGAGGCTGCCCCGGTCGACCCAGATGCAGACGGCCACCGGCACGTCCGACGCCTTGCCGTCGGAGCACTTGGCGTCGCCGCCGAGCGGGCCCGCGTCGACCGTCTTGAAGTCCTTGGTGGCCAGGTCCGGGGTGACCGCCGCGGTCGCGTCGGCCAGCTCCTTCTTCGGGTCCGCCATGAGGCCGGACACCGCGACGATCATGACCAGGTCCTTCTTGGCCGGGTCGCCGTAGAAGGCGCCGACGGTGCTGGTCGCGTCCGGCACGTCCTTGCTGAGCTCGGACTTCATCTGCGCCGCGGCGGACTGCAGCTGCGGGTCGGTGACCTTCGCCCGGCCGCCGAGCGTCTGCGGCTCGACCACCCGGGTCTTGGTGGCGGTGACCACCTCGTCGACGGTGTCCTTCGTGGCGAAGTAGGCGGCGACACCGCCGCCGACGCAGAGCACCAGGACCACGGCGAGGACGATCAGCAGGATCTTGCCGACGCCGGACTTCTTCTTCGGCGGGACCGGCGCACCGAGCTGGCCGCCGTACTGCGGTTGCTGCGGAGTCTGCGGGTAGTCACCGCCGTACTGCGGCTGCTGCGGCGGCTGGTAGCCACCGGGCTGTTGCTGGGGGGAGGGGTAGTTGCCGGAGTAGGGACTGGACGGCGGCTGGGACATGTAGGCAGCTCCTGTGAGAAAACTGGACGCGTGATCGTAGCCAGCACCACCGACAGCCCGCTGTCCCGACAAGGGACGACGACGGAAAACCGCGACCTACCCGTGACCTGGGCCGCAGACGCCGATCGCGGTGGCCGGACCGTCCGGAACGGACAGCCCGACCGCCGCGATCGATGCGTGCGGCCGGTCAGCGCAGGCTTGCCACGCCTCGCGGCAGGAACCGCTTGCCGGTCACCCGCTCGGAGGTGCCGGTCCGGTCCAGGTACGGGGTGACGCCGCCCAGGTGGAACGGCCAGCCGGCGCCGAGGATCATGCACAGGTCGATGTCCTGCGCCTCGGCGACGACGCCCTCGTCGAGCATGAGCCGGATCTCCTGCGCCAGCGCGTCCAGCGCGTTCTGCCGGACCTGCTCGGCGGTCAGCGGCTCGTCACCGACCACGAGCAGCTTCGCCACCTCGTCGTTGATCTGGTCGTCGACCACGATCGGCTGACCCGAGTCGGCGATCCGCTTGAGGTTCTCGCTGACCCCGAACCGGTCCGGGAACGCCTCGTGCAGGGTGCCGCCCACGTGGTACGCCACGGCCGGCCCGACGAGCTGCAGCAGCGCCAGCGGACGCATCGGCAGGCCCAGCGGGTCCAGCGCGCTGTTCGCCACGTCCAGCGGGGTGCCCTGGTCGACGGCGGCGAACACGGTGCCGAGGAAGCGGGTCAGCAGCCGGTTCACCACGAACGCCGGGGCGTCCTTCACCAGCACCGACGACTTCTTGAGCTGCTTGCCGACCGCGAACGCGGTGGCCAGCGTGGCGTCGTCGGTCCGCTCACCGCGGACGATCTCCAGCAGCGGCAGCACCGCGACCGGGTTGAAGAAGTGGAAGCCGACCACCCGCTCCGGGTGCTCCAGCTCGGCGGCCATCTCGGTGATGGACAGCGAGCTGGTGTTGGTGGCGAGCACCGCCTCCGGCTTGACGATCTTCTCCAGCTCGGCCCAGACCTGCTTCTTGACGCCCAGGTCCTCGAACACGGCCTCGATGACGAAGTCGGCGTCGGCGAAGACGGACTTGTCGACCGAGCCGGACACCAGGCCGTACAGCTTGGCCGCGGTGCCCTTGTCCATCCGGCCCTTGCTGACGGCCTTCTCGATCTGGGTGTGCACGTAGCCGACGCCCTTGTCCACCCGGGACTGGTCCAGGTCGGTCATCACGACCGGCACCTGGAGCCGCCGGGCGAACAGCAGCGCGAGCTGGCTGGCCATCAGGCCGGCGCCGACGATGCCCACCTTGGTGACCGGACGGGCCAGGCCCTTGTCCGGCGCGCCGGCCGGGCGCTTGGCCCGCCGCTGCACCAGGTCGAAGGCGTACAGGCCGCTGCGCAGCTCCTCGGAGAAGATCAGGCCCGCGAGGGCCTCGTCCTCCGCCGCGGTGCCGGTGGCGAAGTCGGCGTCCTTCGCCGTCTCCAGCAGGTCCAGCGCCTTGTACGCGGACGGGACCGCGCCGTGCAGTCGCTGGTCCAGGGTCTGCCGGGCGAAGTAGAGCACGCCCGCCCACATGTCCTTGTCGACCTCGGGACGGGTCACGGTGACCTCGCCCCGGACCACGCCGGCGGCCCACTCCAGCGACCGCTCCAGGAAGTCGGCCGGCTCCAGCAGCACGTCCGCGATGCCCATCTCGGCGGCCTGCTTCGGCTTGAGCATCTTGTTCTGCATCAGCGGGTTCTGGATGATCACCTGCGTCGCGGCCGGGATGCCGATCAGGTTCGGCAGCAGCTGCGTGCCGCCCCAGCCGGGGATCAGGCCGAGCGAGACCTCGGGCAGCGCCAGGGCCGCCGCGCCCGCCGACAGGGTCCGGTAGTGGCAGTGCAGCGCCAGCTCCAGGCCGCCGCCCATCGCCGCGCCGTTGACGAACGCGAAGGTGGGGACGCCGCTGTCCTTGAGCCGGGCGAAGACCCGGTGGCCCAGCCGCCCGATCTCCAGCGCCTGCTCGCGGTTCTCCAGCGCGGGCAGGCTGGTGATGTCCGCGCCCACGCAGAAGATGTACGGCTTACCGGTGACCGCGATGAACGCCGGCTCGGCCGCCAGCGCGGCGGTGATCGCCTCGTCCAGGCTGGTCAGGCCGGCCGGGCCGAAGGTGTTCGGCTTGGTGTGGTCGAAGCCGTTGTCCAGGGTGATGAGGGCGGCGGGCCGGTCCAGCCCGGGTACGGCCACCTGGCGCAGCAGCGCCTTGGTGACGACCTCGTTCGGTGCGGCGAGGCTCACTTGTCTCCACCCTCCCAGTGCGGGTTCTCCCAGATCACGGTGCCGCCCATGCCGATGCCGATGCACATGGCGGTGAGGCCGTAGCGGACCTCGGGGTGCTCGGCGAACTGGCGGGCGAGCTGGGTCATCAGCCGGACGCCGGAGGACGCGAGCGGGTGACCGATGGCGATCGCGCCGCCCCACGGGTTGACCCGCGGGTCGTCGTCGGCGATGCCGAAGTGGTCGAGGAAGGCGAGCACCTGCACCGCGAACGCCTCGTTCAGCTCGAACAGGCCGATGTCGTCGATGCTCAGGCCGGCGATGCGCAGCGCCTTCTCGGTCGACGGGATCGGGCCGACGCCCATCACCTCGGGCTCGACGCCGACGAAGCCGAACGACACCAGGCGCATGCCGACCGGCAGGCCCAGCTCGCGGGCGGTCTCCTCGGCCACCAGCAGCGCGGCGGTGGCGCCGTCGTTCAGGCCGGCCGCGTTACCGGCGGTGACCTTGCCGTGCGGCCGGAACGGGGTCTTCAGGCCGGCCAGCTTCTCCATCGAGGTGTCCCGGGGTGCCTCGTCCACGCTGGCCAGGCCCCAGCCCGCCTCCGGGTCGCGGACCGCCACCGGCACCAGGTCGCCCTGGAGCTTGCCGTTGGCGTACGCCTTCGCGGTCTTCTGCTGCGAGGCCAGCGCGAACGCGTCGGTGCGCTCCTTGGTGATGTGCGGGACCCGGTCGTGCAGGTTCTCCGCGGTGGAGCCCATCACCAGAGCGGACGGGTCGACCAGCTTCTCCGCGACGATGCGCGGGTTGGGGTCGACGCCCTCGCCCATCGGGTGGCGGCCCATGTGCTCGACGCCGCCGGCGATCGCCACGTCGTACGCGCCCATGGCGATGCCGCTGGCCACTGTGGTGACGGCGGTCATCGCGCCGGCGCACATCCGGTCGATGGCGAAGCCGGGCACGGTCTTGGGCAGGCCGGCCAGCAGGGCGGCGGTGCGGCCGATGGTCAGGCCCTGGTCACCGATCTGGGTGGTGGCGGCGATGGCCACCTCCTCCACCTTCTCCGGCGGCAGTTGCGGGTTGCGGCGCATCAGCTCGCGGATGCAGCGGATCACCAGATCGTCGGCGCGGGTGTTGGCGTACATCCCACCCGCCTTGCCGAACGGGGTACGGACGCCGTCGACGAAGACGACATCCCGGACTTCACGGGGCACTTGGAGCCTCCCTCGGCACGGGCATTTCCCCGGATGCTACTCGCCAGTAACCAAACGTGGCACCACCCCCCGCGTGGCCCACCTCACACCTGCCACCGACGTTACTGCTGGGGGGTGCGCAGCGCCTCGGTAAGAGCCGGCAGCAGCAGACCGATCTGCCACTCGCGGGCGCCGAACCCGCGCAGCGTCTCCGCGACCGTCTCGTCGGTGATCTCCGCGGGCGGCTGCCACGCCAGCCGGCGGATCGAGTCCGGTGCGATCAGGTTCTCCGCCGGCAGGCGGTGCGCTCCGGCGGTGCCGACCACCACCTCCCGGGCGCGGGCCAGCCGGCCGGCCGCCACCGGGTCGCGTTCGGCCCACCGGTGCGGCGGAGGCGGCCCCTCCACGGCCGGGCTCACCGGCAGCGCGTCGTCCGGCAGCTGGCGCGCGTCGTCCAGCGCCGCCAGCCAGGTACGCGCCAGCCGGCGCACCGACCGCCCACCGAACCCGGGCAGCGTGAGCAGCGTCTTCTCGTCCTTCGGGTCCAGCTCGGCGGCGGCCACGATGGCCGAGTCGGGCAGCACCCGGCCCGGCGCGGCGTCCCGGCGGGCGGCGATCTGGTCCCGCGCGTACCAGAGGGAACGCACCCGGGCCTGGGCGCGCGCGCCGCGTACCCGGTGGATGCCGGACGTGCGCCGCCACGGCTCGGCGCGGACGCGCGGCGGACGGGCGCCGTTGCGTACGAGCGCGTCGAACTCCTCCGCCGCCCAGCCGGACTTGCCCTGCCGCTGCAACTCCTCGTCCAGCGCGTCGCGCAGGTCTACGAGCAGTTCCACGTCGAGCGCCGCGTACGTCAGCCAGGACTCCGGCAGCGGCCGGCTGGACCAGTCGGCGGCGGAGTGGTGCTTCTCCAGGCTGAACCCGAGCAGCTGTTCGGTCAGCGCGGCCAGGCCGACCCGCTCGAACCCGGCCAGCCGGGCGGCCAGTTCGGTGTCGAACAACCGGCGCGGGCGCAGCCCCACCTCGGCCAGGCAGGCGAGGTCCTGGCTGGCCGCGTGCAGCACCCACTCGGTCCCGGCGATCGCCGCGTCCAGGGCGGACAGGTCGGGCAGCGGCAGCGGGTCGATGAGCGCGGTGCCGGAGCCGCCGCGGCGCAGCTGCACCAGATAGGCGCGCTGGCTGTAGCGGTAGCCGGAGGCGCGTTCGGCGTCCAGGGCCACCGGGCCGCTGCCGGCCGCGAAGCGGGCCACGACCTCGTCCAACTCGGCAGGTGTGGCCACCGGGGCGGGCGTGCCGTCGCGCGGCGCGGTCAGGGGGACGGCCGCGCCCGGGTCGGTCTCGGTCCCCGCGTCCGCCGGCTCCGGCAGGGCCGACGTCGGATCGGCGGACGCCTCTCCGGTACGGCTTTCGGCGGCCCGACGGCGCAGGGGTGGTTCGTCGGTCACCTGACAACCCTAGTAGGCCGGACGATCCGGTGTGCGCAGCCGGTCGGGCGCGTGTCGGCGCGACGGCCGTCAGGTGACCGGAAAGGTGCGGGTTGCGGGGCCGTGAGAGGGTCGGACAAGGGGGAAGACAAAGCCCGTTCCCGCCGGTACGGTCCATCGAGCCGCGAACGGCGTACGGGCCGTGCCACAGCGGTCGGGGGGCGTCGGCGGAAGCCGACGGGGAGGACGGTCGAGCATGACAGGCGGGTACGGAACCGGCGACGACGTGCCGGGACAGGTCGGCGGCGACACGGCGGCCGACCGGCCGGGGCCGCTGCCGCCGCGCTTCGCCCCGCCCGCCGGCTCGGCCCCGGTGCCGTTCGCCGGTGGATCCGAGTGGAGCGGCACGCCCGGCTACCCGGCGCCCTCGGCTCGGGCCGCCGTCCAGCCGCCCGCCACGGCCCAGCCGCCGTCCTACGGCACCACACCTTCCCAGCCGGGCCAGTCGTCCTACGGCGCCGCACCGGCCCAGCCGTCGTCCTTCGGCGCCGTACCGGCGCAGACCTCCCGGTCCGCCGCTCCGGCGTACCCGGGTCAGCCGGCCGCGTCGCCGTCGTATCCGGGACAGCCGGTCTCCGCGACGCCGTCGTATCCGGGCGGGGCGGGGCCGTCGTACCCGGACCGGCAGCCCGCACCGTCGTATCCGGGCCCGTCCGGCGGCGGCCCGTCATACCCGGGCCCGCCCGTGTCCGCGCCCGCCTATCCGGGGCAGCCGGTGTCCGGGCCGTCGCAGCCGGGCCCGGCGTACCCGGGTCAGCCCGCGCCCCTGGGCGGCCCGGCCGGCCCGGCGTCCCGGCGCAGCCGGGTGGCGGTGGTGGCGCTGGCCCTGGCCGCCGTGCTGACAGTGGTCACCGGCGTGCAGGCGTACCAGATCTACCGGCTCGACGACCGGCTCGCCGCCGCCGACAAGCGGATGGCCGAGGGGCAGGGCGCGGACGCCAGCCGGCTCGACGGCCTGGAGCAGCGCGCCGGCAGCCTGGAGAAGCAGGCCGACGCGGCCTTCAACCCGGAGGCGGTGGCCAGCGCGGTGCTGCCGAGCGTGTTCCGGGTGCGGGCCGGGCAGTTCACCGGTACCGCGTTCGCCGTCGGCAAGGCGCAGTCGGGCGGCGGCACCACGCTGCTGACGAACTTCCACGTGGTCGAGGCGGTCTTCACCGCCGGTGAGCGCAAGGTGTTCCTGGAGCGCAAGGACCAGCGGTTCGAGGCGACCATCATCGCCACCGACAAGGACAAGGACCTGGCGCAGCTCCGGACCACCGCCAAGTTCACCGGGCTGGTCGCGGCCGGCGCCCCGGTGCGGTCCGGCCAGCAGATCATCGTGGTCGGCGCGCCGCTCGGGTTGCAGGACAGCGTCACCACGGGCGTGGTCAGCGCGTTCCGTGAGGACGAGCGCGGCGGCGGCCCGGTGATCCAGTTCGACGCGCCGATCAACCCGGGCAACTCCGGCGGTCCGGTGATCAACGGTTCGAAGGAGGTCGTCGGCATCGCCACGGCCAAGGCCCGTAACGCCGAGGGCATCGGGCTCGCCGTGCCGATCAAGACCGCCTGCGACCGGTTCCGGCTCTGCTGACCGGTGGCCACACCGGCCCGGCCGCACCGCATCGACCCCGGCCCATCGGGCCACCCCGCGGGGGACCAGCACATCTGGAGGAACGACATGTCCTACCCACCGGCCGGGGGCGACAACCCGCCCCCGGCGCCGGGGGGCACGGTCTACGGCAACCCGTACGGCAGCCGGCCCGCGCCCCAGCAGTACGACCCGAACCAGCCCGCGCCGACCCTGCACCAGCCCACCGCGTCCGACGGCGCTCCCGGGTACGGCGGATACCAGCCCGCCGCGCCGGGACAGCCGGGATACGCGCCGGGCGCCGCCCCGGTGCCCCCGCCGGCGCAGCCGATGTCGGCGCCGCCGGTATCCGTCCCGCCGGTCTCCGCCCCCGGCTACGCGCAGCCGATGTCGGTCCCGCCGGCGTCCGCTCCGCCGGTGTCCGGCCCCGGCTTCGCGCCGCCGCCGATGTCCGGGCCGCCCGGCCCGTACGGCCCGCCGGCCGCCGCGCCGGCGACCGGCGGCGGCCGGAAGTGGGCCGCGCTGGTGCTCGGCCTCGTGGCCGCGTTGCTGTTCGTCTTCGGCGGCGTGATGACGTTCCTGTACGTCTCCACGAACGGCGAGCTGGACAAGTCCCGGCAGACGGTCAGCCAGCGTGACGGCACGATCTCGGCGAACCAGCAGGAGATCGAGAAGCTCAAGGGCGAGCTGAAGACGGTCCAGGAGCGGCTGTCGGACACCCAGCAGGACCTGACCGGCACCAAGAACGACCGGGACGAGCAGGCCCGGCAGAAGAAGGTCATCGCGAGCTGCCTGGACAAGCTGACCACCGCCATCGCGGCGGCGTCGCGCGGCGACCGGGCCGGCTTCGAGGCGGCCAACAAGGGCCTGGACAAGGTCTGCGACGAGGCCGAGAACTACCTCTGACCGCGTCCGCCCGAAGGCCGCCCCGGCTCGCCCGGGGCGGCCTTCGCGCATCGGGCGTCAGCGGTGGAGCCGGCCGGGCGGCGGAGAGGGTACGACGGTCAGGCGGCGCCCGCCGAGCGGCGGGTGGGCAGCGCGGTGACACCGGGCGGCGGCAGGCCGGCCGTGGAGGCCAGCAGCGTGCACCAGCCCAGCAGGTGCGGGCCGAGGTCGGCGCGCAACGGCGTCCAGGAGGCGCGGATCTCGATGTCACCGGCGGCGGGCGGCCCGGCCAGCTCGCCGAAGCGGGTGGAGAGCGTCTGGGTGACGGTGCCGCCGATCGCCCGGTGCCCGGCGCCCTGCACGTCGAGCGCGTCGGTCAGCCAGGTCCAGCCGACGCCCGGCAGCAGCGGGTCGCTGGCGAGGTCGACCTCCAGCTCGGCGGTGACGTACGTGACCAGCCGCAAGGTGCCCTGCCACGCCTCGTGCCCAGCCGGGTCGTGCAGCAGGATCAGCCGGCCGGTGGCCACCTCGTCGTCGTCGCGCATCACGGCGGCGGACAGCGCGAACGCGTACGGTGCCAGCCGCTGCGGCGCGCCGACCTCCTCCAGGACGATCTCCGGGCGGGGTGTCACCGACCGCAGCCCCGCGACCGCGCGAGCGAACGTTTCCGGGAGCGCGATCGGGGGGGCCATGCGGGCAGCCTATGCGCGCTCACCGCGCGGCGCGCGACGGCGCGCCGGGTGATCGACGGTTAAGGCGACGCTCTGCCGGAGGCGTCGGGCGGGTGCCCTTCCTTCTACGTCACAAATGCGGACGGTGAGCGCGGGCGCGCACCGGGGGCGTGGCACGATTGCCGCGATGACCACCGACACCACGGGCACTGCCGCCCGAGACGGAGAACCCCGCCGCGGCGGGCCGGCCGACTCGCCCTTCGTCCGCGCCTGCCGGCGCGAGCCGGGCCCGCACACCCCGGTCTGGTTCATGCGCCAGGCCGGCCGGTCGCTGCCGGAGTACCGGGAGATCCGGGCCAACGTGCCGATGCTGGAGTCCTGCCGCCGGCCCGAGCTGGTCACCGAGATCACGCTCCAGCCGGTGCGCCGGCACGGCGTGGACGCGGCGATCCTGTTCAGCGACATCGTGGTGCCGGTCGCCGCGGCCGGCGTCGACCTGGACATCGTGCCCGGCACCGGTCCGGTGGTGGCCGAGCCGGTCCGTACCGCCGCCGACGTCGAGCGGATCAGCCCGATCGGCCGCGACGACGTGTCGTACGTGGACGAGGCGGTCCGCCGGCTCGTCGTCGAGCTGGGCGACACCCCGCTGATCGGCTTCGCCGGCGCTCCGTTCACGCTCGCCAGCTACCTGGTCGAGGGCGGCCCGTCGCGTACGCACGCCAAGACGAAGGCGCTGATGTACGGCGACCCGGACCTGTGGCACGCGCTGTGCGCGCGGCTGGCGGAGGTGACGCTGGCGTTCCTCCAGGTGCAGATCGACGCCGGGGTCTCCGCGGTGCAGCTGTTCGACTCGTGGGCCGGCGCGCTCTCCGAGGCCGACTACCGCCGTTTCGTGCTGCCGCACTCGACGTACGTGCTGGGCGGGCTCGCCGACGCGGGTGTGCCGCGGATCCACTTCGGGGTGGGCACCGGCGAGCTGCTCGGCGCGATGGGCGAGGCCGGGGCCGACGTGGTGGGCGTGGACTGGCGTACGCCGCTGGACGTCGCCACCGGCCGGATCGGCCCGGACAAGGCGGTGCAGGGCAACCTCGACCCGACGGTGCTGCTCGCCCCCTGGCCGGCGGTGGAGACCGAGGTGCGGCGCATCGTCGAGCAGGGCCGGGCCGCTCCCGGCCACGTGTTCAACCTCGGTCACGGCGTCCTGCCGGAGACCGACCCCGAGGTGCTGACCCGGGTGGTCGCGCTGGTGCACGAGCTGACCGCGCGACCGGAGCGCTAGGAGGAGACAGTGGTGCGACCGTGGCGGGTGGCGATCGTCGGTGGCGGGATCACCGGGCTGGCCGCCGCCGTCCGGTTGCGCGACCGGGCTCCCGGGGGCACCGAGATCACCGTGTACGAGCAGTCCGGCCGGCTCGGCGGCAAGCTGTTCACCGGTGAGCTGGCCGGTGGCCCGGTCGAGTTCGGCGCCGAGTCGTTCCTCATGCGCGACCCGGCCGGTGGCGAGTCGGCGGCGGTGACGCTGGCCCGCCGCCTCGGCCTGGACGAGGAGATCGTGCACCCCACGGTCGGGCAGGCGGCCCTGCTGGTCGACGGCACGTTGCGCCCGGTGCCGGGCGGCACGCTCGTCGGCGTACCCGGGGATCTGGACAAGGTGGCGGCGGTGGCGCCGCCGGCCGCGGACGCCGACCGCGACGCGGGCCACCCGCTGCTGGCCGACGGCGAGGACACCTCGGTCGGTGAGCTGGTCCGCAAGCGTCTCGGTGACGCGGTGGTGGAGCGGCTGGTCGACCCGATGCTCGGCGGCGTGTACGCGGGGCGGGCCGACGACCTGTCGCTGGTCACCACGATGCCGGCTCTGGCCCGCGCGGCCCGCGCCGAGCACACGCTGGTCGGTGCGGTACGCGCCGCGCAGGCCGCCGCGCCGCGCGCGCCGGGCGCCCCGGTCTTCGGCACCCTCGCCGGCGGGCTGAGCACGCTGGTCGCGGCGGCGGCGACGGCGAGCGGTGCGACGATCCGCCGGGGCGCCGCGGTACGCGAGCTGCGCCGCACCCCGGACGGCTGGCGGCTCACCGTCGGGCCGACCCGCGACGCCGAGCACGTCGAGGCCGACGCGGTGCTGCTCGCGGTGCCGGCCCGCCCGGCCGCCCGGCTGCTCGCCGCCGCCGCGCCCGAGGCGGCCGGCACGGTCGGCGCGCTCGACTACGCCAGCGTCGCCCTGATCACGCTCGCGCTGCCCGGCCCGGCCCTGCCGGAGCTGTCCGGCTTCCTGGTGCCGGCCGTCGAGGGGTTGACGATCAAGGCGTCGACGTTCTTCACCACCAAGTGGGGGCACCTGCGGCGGCCGGACGGGCTGGCGCTGGTGCGCGCCTCGGTCGGCCGGTACGGCGACGAGACGTCGCTCCAGCTCACCGACGACGACCTGGCCGACGTGGTGCACCGGGAGCTGTCGGCTGTGCTCGGCGCGCCGCTGCCGGTCCCGGTGGCCCGGCACGTGCAGCGGTGGGGTGGCGCGCTGCCCCAGTACACGCCCGGGCACACCGCCCGGGTGGCGGCGGTCCGGACGGCGTTGCGCGCCGCCCATCCGACGCTTGCGGTGGCCGGGGCCGGCTACGACGGCGTCGGCATTCCGGTCTGCGTCCGCTCCGGCGAGACGGCGGCCGAAGAGATCATCACGGCACTGGGAGGATCGGCAGCATGACCGAGCAGACCAACGCGGCGCGGCTGCGGGAGCTCAACGAGACCATCCGCTACACCATGTGGTCGGTGTACCGGGCCACCAGCCCGCTGCCGTCGCTGCGGGAGAACGTCGTCGACGAGGTCGAGTCGCTCTTCACCGAGCTGGCCGGCAAGGACGTCACGATCCGGGGCACGTACGACGTGGCCGGGCTGCGCGCCGACGCCGACCTGATGATCTGGTGGCACTCGTCGTCCAGCGACGCGCTCCAGGACGCGTACCTGCGGTTCCGCCGCACCACGCTGGGCCGGGCGCTCACCCCGGTCTGGTCGCAGATGGCGCTGCACCGCCCGGCCGAGTTCAACAAGAGCCACATCCCGGCGTTCCTGGCCGACGAGCAGCCGCGCGCCTACCTGTGCGTCTACCCGTTCGTGCGCTCGTACGAGTGGTACCTGCTGCCCGACGCTGAGCGGCGTGAGCTGCTGTCCGAGCACGGCAAGATGGCCCGGGGCTACCCGGACGTGCGGGCCAACACGGTCGCCTCGTTCGCGCTCGGCGACTACGAGTGGATGCTGGCGTTCGAGGCCGACGAGCTGCACCGGATCGTGGATCTCATGCGCGACCTGCGTGCCTCCGGCGCCCGCCGGCACGTGCGGGAGGAGATCCCGTTCTACACCGGCCGCCGCCGCCCGGTCGCCGACATCGTCAACTGCCTGGTCTGAGGGTGCCCGGCCGGGACCGCGAGCGCGGTCCCGGCCGGAGCCCGGTCAGGCGGTCGTCGTGCAGGACAGGATGCCGGGCACCGGGTTCGTCGCACCGGCCGAGCCGGTGAAGCCGAACGAGGTGCTGGCACCCGGCGCGAGCGAGCCGTTGTAGGCCACGTTGCGTGCCGTCACCAGCGTTCCGCTGGTGGTGACAGTGGCGTTCCACGCCGAGTTGACCTGCTGGCCGTTCTGGTAGTTCCAGCTCACCGACCAGCCGCGGATCGGTGAACCGCTGCCGTTTGTCACCTTCACCTCGGCCTGGAAGCCGCCGCCCCACGAACCGGTGATCGCGTACGTCGCGGTGCAGCCACCGGCCGGGTTCGGCGTGGTCGGGGGCGGGCTGGTCGGCGGCGTGCTGGTGGGCGGCGTGCTCGTCGGCGGGGTGCTGGTGGGCGGGGTGCTGGTCGGCGGGGTGCTGGTCGGCGGGGTGGTCGGGCCGGACCCGCCGAAGTCCACGTCGCTGCACAGGTAGTAGGACTGGTCCAGGTGGCTGGCCTGCCAGATGGTGTAGACGATGTGCCGGCCGGTGCGGCCCGGCGCGTTCGCCGGGATCTGGATGGACACGCCGTCCACCTCACGCGTCCACTGGCTGGCCGGGGTGTTGCCGATCTGGCCGACCAGTTCCAGGTCGCTCCAGCGCAACGGCGAGGTGAGCGCGTTGAAACCCTGCTTGGTCACGTACACCCGGATGTAGTCGGCGCCGTGGCTGGCCTGGTCGAAGAACTTGACCCGGAAGCTGTTGGTGACCGGCACGGTCTTCCAGGCGCCGACCGTGTCGAGCGCGTTGTACCGGCCGCTCTGGGTGCGTCCGCCGCTGCACAGCTGCCCGTCCGGGATGGCGCCCTGGTGGTTGCCGGCCACGCCCTCGCGGAACAGGCCGTTCCAGTTCCACATGGCGTTCGGGTCGGCCTGCCACGCCTGCCAGCACATCGGGTCCTGGGTGGCCATGGCCGGGTTCTGGAAGTCACCGCCCCAGCGCTGCCAGCAGCTGTAGGCGCGCGAGGCCGGGTCGACGACCGACCCGTGCGCCGAGGCCGGGCCGGAGAACGCGGTGGTGAGCAGCGCCGCGACGACCGCGCAGACGGCGAGGATCGCCGCCGCGAGCGGTAACGGGCGGCGGTACGGAGTGGACATGGGAAAGCCTCCGGGATGGGTGTCGGTGCACGACGCCCGGACTGTCGGGAGTTGCCCTCTCCCGCGTGGCGGCTCCGCCCGCAGGGTGCCACAAAAAGCGACAAACGTCAATGAGTCGGGCTGCGGCGCATCGGGGTGTGCGGGATGCCGTCCTCGACGTAGCCGGGGCCGTCGACGGTGAAGCCGAACCCGGCGTAGAAGCCGACCAGGTGCGTCTGCGCGTCGAGCACGCACGGCCGGTCACCCACCACGGCCAGGGCCTCGGTCATCAGCGCACCGGCCAGGCCCGCGCCGCGCGCCGCCGGCGCCACCACGACCCGTCCGATCCGTGCGACGCCGCCGGGGTCGGCCAGGATCCGCAGGTACGCGACCACGGCGCCGTCGCTGCTCAGCCACAGGTGGCGGGTGCCGGGCTCGACGTCCCGGCCGTCCAGTTCCGGGTACGGGCAGGACTGCTCGACCACGAACACGTCGATGCGCAGCCGGAGCAGGTCGTGGAAGGTGCGGGCGTCCAGGTCGGCGAAGCCGGCCAGGTGGGACTCGACGGGCATCGGCCCAGGGTAGGCGGCGCGTCTCCGGCCGCTCGTGCTCCCCCGGCGCGACACGTCGGCTCGGCGCGCGTCAGGCCGGCGCGGCCCGGCGCGTTCAGCCCTTCGACGTGCGCAGCCCGGTGGCGGTGGCGGTGACGGCGCGCTCGAACCAGGTGCCGGTGTCGGCCGCCGAGCGGGTCCAGACCGCGACGCACTGGGTCACCCGGCCGTGGTGCAGGCAGCCGTAGCGGTGCGGGAAGCGCGTGCCGTCGGACACGGTCATGGTCGCGGACACCACCCGGCCCGGCACGCCCAGCCCGGCGGGCAGGTCCGCCGCGGTGTGTCCGGCGGTCACCTGGCCGCCCTCCTCGTCGCGCTCGCACGCCTCCAGCACGCCGAAGACCTGCCGTACCGCGTCCGCCGCCGTCGGCTCGTCCGGGTAGACCACCGTCTCCTGGGCGATCTCGACGAACTCGCCGGCCGGGGTTCCCTCCGGCGTGACGAAGACCCGGGTGGACGCGACGAGCCGCCGGTCGAGCAGGGGCAGCGGGCGACCACAGGCGACGCCGTCGGAGTCGAGCTGCTCGCTGGCGTACTCCGGATCCTCGGCCAGGCCGATTAGGTTGCCGGTCGCGGCGTACCGGTCGCGCAGCGCCGCGGCGGCCCCGCCGTCGGTGGGTGAGGGCGCGACGAGCGCCGGATCGGGGGCGGTCGCGGCGCCGGGCTCGGTGGCGGAACCGCAGCCGGTGAGGGTGGCGACCAGGGCCGTCGTGATGATCAACCGTCGGGACACCGGAGGGATGCTAGACGGAGATCGACGCCGGTGGTGCCCCGGGAGCGCCCGCGTCAGGCGGGGCGGGCGCCGACCGCGTCGCGTACCTCGGCGCCCTGGTCGCCCTCGACGGCGCGGGCGCAGTGGGCGCAGCAGAAGAAGCGGCCGGAGACCTCGACGCCGTGCCCGACGATCTTGATCTGGCAGTGCTCGCAGATCGGCGCCATCTTGTGCACCGCGCACTCGAAGCAGTCGAACGTGTGCCGCGACCCGTCGACTGTGCGCACCTCGAACGCCATCCAGTAGTCGTTACCGCAAACCTCGCAGGCAGCCATGCGAAACCCCCCGAAAACGGACCTGTCATCCGAGAGTCGCGCAGAGGACACCTTCGAGCAACCGGAACCGGCGAACCTGATCCGGCCCCACGGCGAGTCGCTCCCGGCGTGTCGCGCGTTGACTCCTGTGACCGCCGAAAATCCCCGGAGGATTCGTGATCAAGCGCAACAGGCTCTTCGGCAACCAGACCCGGGTGACGTTCTCGCTGCCCCGGGACACCCCGGCCGGCACGGTCAGCGTGGTCGGCTGCTTCAACGGGTGGGAGCCCGGTCGGCACGAGCTGGTGCCGCGGCGCGACGGCACCCGTACCGTGACGGTCCGGCTCGCGCCGGGGGAGTACCGCTTCCGCTACCTCGCCACCGGCGGGGTGTGGCTGGACGACGAGGCCGCCGACCAGGTGGACGAGGCCGGCGGCCTGCTGCGGCTGTGACGCCGCCGTCAGCCGGCGCTGGGCTCCAGCCGCACCGAGATCGAGTTGACGCAGTGCCGGGTGTCCTTCGGGGTGAAGCCCTCACCCTCGAAGACGTGCCCGAGGTGGCTGTCGCAGCGCGCGCAGCGGATCTCCACGCGCCGCATCCCGAGCGTGTTGTCCGGGATCTCCTTGACCGCGCCCGGAATGGCGTCGTCGAAACTCGGCCAGCCGCAGTGCGAGTCGAACTTGTCCTGGCTGCGGAACAGTTCCAGCCCGCAGGCCCGGCAGTGGTAGACCCCGGGGGTCTTGGTGTCGACGTACTCACCGGTCCAGGGCGCCTCGGTGCCGGCCTCGCGGAGCACCCGGAACTCCTCAGGGCTCAGCCGGACGCGCCATTCGTCCTCGGTACGGGGCAGTTCGTTGTCGGAAAGACTCACCGTTCCACGGTACGTCGGGTGTCGGTGGCATCGCATATGGTCGCGTGATGGCGGGCAGGAGTGCGGTCGAGGAGATCGAGGTAGCCGGGCACACGGTGCGGCTGAGCAGCCCCGATCGGGTGATCTTCCCGCAGCGCGGCTTCACCAAGGCCGACGTCTTCCGCTACTACCTCGCCGTCGGCGACGGGATCATGCGCGCCCTGCGCGACCGGCCCACCACGCTCCAGCGCTTCCCCGACGGCATCGAGGGGGAGATGTTCTTCCAGAAGCGGGTGCCGCAGCGGGGCGTGCCGCCGTGGGTCCGCACCGCGCGGATCGCCTTCCCCAGCGGCCGCCCGGCCGACGAGCTGTGCCCTGCCGACCTGGCGCACGTGGCCTGGGCGGCGCAGATGGGCACAGTGGTGTTCCACCCGTGGCCGGTGCGCGCCGCCGACACCGACCGCCCCGACGAGCTGCGCGTCGACCTCGACCCGCAACCCGGGACCGACTTCGCCGACGCGGTGACCGCCGCCGGTGAGCTGCGCGGGCTGCTCGACGAGCTGGGCGTGCCCGGCTGGCCGAAGACCTCCGGCGGCCGGGGCGTGCACGTCTACCTGCGCATCCAGCCGCGCTGGACGTTCGTGGAGGTGCGCCGGGCCACCATCGCGCTGGCCCGGGAGCTGGAACGCCGCCGCCCCGAGCTGGTCACCACCGCCTGGTGGAAGGAGGAGCGCGGCGAGCGCGTCTTCGTCGACTTCAACCAGATGGCGCGGGACCGCACCATCGCCTGCGCGTACTCACTGCGCGCCAACGGCCGCGCCACCGTCTCCACCCCGGTCGACTGGGACGAGCTGCCGCAGGTCGAC
This sequence comes from Micromonospora sp. WMMD1219, assembly GCF_049315215.1. Classification (NCBI taxonomy): domain Bacteria; kingdom Bacillati; phylum Actinomycetota; class Actinomycetes; order Micromonosporales; family Micromonosporaceae; genus Micromonospora; species Micromonospora sp. WMMD1219. Next base: position 6,756,128 of record NZ_CP186057.1, on the reverse strand, counting down.
CCGGACGACTTCCACCTGGGCACGGTGCCGGCCCGGTTCGCCGAGCGCGGTGACCCGCACGCCGGCATCGACGACGCCCCGTGGGACATCACGCCGCTGCTGGAGTGGGCCGAGCGGGACGCCGCGGACGGGCTGGGCGACATGCCCTACCCGCCGGAATACCCGAAGATGCCCGGCGAGCCGAAGCGGGTCCAGCCGTCCAAGGACCGCGACCGCCCCCGCCCCTGACCTCGCCTCGCCGTTTCCTTGCCGCGGGTGGACCGGCGTGCGTCGTGCTCGGGCAGCGCGGCACGCGGCGTGCGTCGTGCTCGGGCAGCGCGGCACGCGGCGTGCGTCGTGCTCGGCTGACCGCGGCTCAGCCGGAGGCGGTCAGCAGGGCCCGGACCGAAGCGACGACGTGCCGGGGGCGGCGGTAGAGGTCGGTGGCCGTGTAGACCCGCATGCGCCAGCCGTGCTCGGCCAGCCAGTTGAGCCGGGAGCGGTCGTGGTGCAGCCGGCCGGGGTCGAGGTGGGATCCGCCGTCGTACTCCAGACCGATGCGCTGGTCGCGATAGCCCAGGTCGAGGCGGTAGATCGGTATCCCGTCGTGGTCGGAGACCCACAGCTGCGGCTCCGGCGGCGGCAGCCCGCCGTCGATCAGCAACAGGCGTAACTGGCTCTCCTGCCGGCACTCCGAACGCGGGTCGGCGAGCGCGACGAGTTGCCCCGCCTGTCGTACTCCCCGCAGGCCGGCGTGCCACGCCACCTCGGTCCGCAGATCCTCGTGGCGGCAGGCGCCGACTCGAAGGCAGAGGTCCAGCACCGGTAGCGCGTCCGGCCGCCGGATCCCCCGGGCCAGGTCCACCGCGCAGCGGGCCGCGGGCGCGCAGGGGATGCCGGCGATCTCCACCGCGTCCGGCACCGCCAGCACCGTCTGATGGGTCGCCACACCCCGGATGCGCGGCGCACCCACGCCGGGCGGCACGATCACGTGCACCCGGTCGTCCGGCACCGCCCCGAACCGGTGCAGTCGCGCGCCCGTGTGGAACCCCGCGACGGTGCCCGGCGGCAACCGCCGGAACAGGGCGCGCAACCGGCTCGTCTCGTCGTCGGCACAGCCGTAGACACCCCGGCCCAGCCGGCCCAGCCGTCCCGCCTCCACCTGGTGCCGGACTGCCCCACGGCTCATCCCACCCGCCAGCAACTCCCCGTACCGCCACACCCGCCCACCCTCCCGCCCCACCGCCCCTCCCGTCCGCCCCTGTGGACAGCCGCGCCCGCTACCCCGGTGGCCCCCGTCGATCTTGGAGTTGTGGTCGTTCCCAAAAGCCGCATAGAGCGCATTCGAGGTGCCACAACTCCAAGATCGACAGGGAGGTGGGCGGGGAGGGCGCGGTGGTGGGGCGGTGGGGACCGATAACGATCATGTAACGGGCGCGAACCTTTTGCGGGGTGTCACTGCTCTCTCTCGGCATCGGCCCGCCGGGGCCAGGAGAGGACGTCGGATGAAGCTGGTGTGGAGGCGGGCGGTAGAGGCCCGTGGGCTGCTGCTCGCCGCCGCTGTCGCGGCACTCGTCGCGGTCGCGTTGGTCACCGGGCTCTCCGACTACAACCGCCGTGCGGTCGAGGCGGGCGCCCGCGCGGTGCTCGACGCCGCCCCGGCCGAGGAGCGCAGCCTGCTGATCAGCGGCTCCGGCGGCGCCGACGCCGCCGCGTTCGCCGAGCGGGACCGGGCGGTACGGGAACAGTTCGCCGACGGCCTCGGCGGTGCTCCGGTCACAGTGGCCGGGACCCGCTCCGGGACCGGGCGGGAGCTGACCGGTGACGTGGGCGCCGCCCGTACCGACGACGATCCGATGTTCGCCAACCTGGCCACGCTCGACGACCTGCCCGCGCACGCCGAGCTGGCCGCCGGGGCGTGGCCGGTGCCCGGCAGCAACCCGTTGCAGGTGACGTTGCCGGAGAAGGTGGCCGCGCAACTGAGCCTGGAGGTCGGGGAGCGGGTGCCGCTGTACGACCGGGGCGCGGAGCGCGCCGGCACGGTGGTGGTCGTCGGCACGTGGCGGCCCCGGGACGCCGCCGAGGCGTACTGGCGGCTCGCCCCGGGGGTGGGGGAGAGCCAGGGCGACGCGGAGATCACCTCGTACGGGCCGTTCGCGCTCGACCCGGCCGACTTCGCCCGCACCTTCCCGGGCTCCACCTCGGCGGCCTGGGTGGTCGACCCCGACCTGGTGGCGGTCGAGCCGGCCCGGCTGCCCGCCGTGACCACAGCGCTGGACGAGATCACCGGGAAGCTGCCCGAGGCCACCGGCCTGGGCTCCTCGACACAGCAGGTCAGCCACCTGGACCGGCTCGTCGACCGGCTCAGCCGGGCCGACCTGGTGGGCCGGTCCGCGCTGCTCACCCCGCTGCTGCTGATCGTGGTGCTCGGCGGGTACGCGCTGGTCCTGGTGGCCGCGCTGCTCAACGAGGACCGGCGGGCGCAGACCGCGCTGCTGCGGGCCCGGGGCGCGGCCCGGGGGCAGATCGCCGGGCTGGCCGTACGCGAGGCGACGCTCGTGGTGGCGCCGGCGCTGCTGCTGGCCCCGGCGCTGACCGGGCAGGCGATCCACTACCTGGGCGCGGACCTGGGGCTGGCCGACGGCGACTTGGCCCGGGTGTGGATGGTCGCGGTCGGCGCGGCGGTGGGCTGCCTGCTCGCCATGGTGCTGCCGGCGATGCGCCGGGCCGGCACCTACGTCGCCGACATGGCGGCCCGGTCCCGTCCCTCCCGGGGAGCGGCGGTGCAGCGGGCGAGCGTGGACATCGTGCTGGTGGCGCTCGCCGTGCTCGCCTGGACCCAGCTGCGGCAGTACTCCTCGCCGCTGGCCGGCGCGAACGGCAGCCTCGGCATCGACCCACTGCTGGCGGCCGCCCCCACCATCGGCGTGCTGGCCGGCGCGGTGATCGCGCTGCGGCTGCTGCCGCCGACCACCCGGATCGCGGAACGCTTCGTGGACCGCCGGACGTGGAACGCCACCATGTTCGGCATGTGGCAGGCGGGCCGCCGCCCGCACGCCGGTCCGGTGCTGCTGCTCGCGCTCGCCGTCGGCGGCAGCACGCTCGCCTGGTCGCTCGTCGCCTCCTGGGAACGCTCGCAGCGCGACCAGGCGCAGCACACGGTCGGCGCGGACCTGCGGCTGACCGAACGGGACGGCACCGCCCCCGCGGACCGGGCCGCCCAGCTGGCCGCCGTACCCGGCGTCGACCGGGTGCTGCCGGCCTGGCGCGACGACGTACGCCTGGGCCGTGAGGCCCGGCCGGCGACAGTGGTGGCGTTCGACGCCGCCGCCGCGAAGGGGATGATCCGGCTCGACGACGCCGGCGGTGACGCGTCCACCGGTGCCCTGCTGGACCGGCTCGCGAACGGCCGGACCGCGCCGGCCGGCGGCGTTGTGCCCGAGGGGGCGAAGACGCTGTCCGGCACCGTCCGCACGCCTGTCGACAGCATGTACGACCGGCCCCGGGTGACGGTGACCGCGTTGTTCACCACCGACGCCGGGGCCACCTGGCGGGTCCGGCTGGCCGAGGCCGACGGCGACGGGAAGCCGATGCGCTTCTCGGTGCCGGTGCCCGACAGCGGCGGCGCCCCGCTGCGCCTGGCCGGCTTCGAGGCCGACGGCGGCGACGCCACCGGCAGCTCCTACCGGCTGCTCCTGGACGAGCTGCGGCTCACCGACGCCGACGGAGGGGTCCTGCCGGTGCCGGTGGAGGGATCCTGGCGGGTGATCGACCCGGGCTCCGGGCCGCGCGGCACCGCCAAGGCGAGCCCGACCCGGATCGACGGGACGCAGGGCTTCGACGTGCCGGCCGGGCTGTTGCAGTTCGCCCGGGTGTCCTCGTCCCGGTTCGCGCTGGTGCCGCAGGCGCCGGACCGTCCGGTGCCGGTGCTCGTCACCCCCGGCGTCGCCGCCGCGATGAGCCTCAAGACCGGCGACACCGTCAAGCTGTCGGTCGCCGAGGTGACGGTCGAGGTCACTGTGGTCGGCCAGGTCGCCGCGGTGCCCGGCACCGGGGGCGACGGGGTGCTGCTGGACCTGCCCACCGCCACCACGCAGCTCCTCGAACGCAGCGGCGGCGTCCGGCCGGTGGCCGAGTGGTGGCTGGGCACCACGCCCGGCGGGCACACCGCCGCCGCTGACGCGCTCGCCCCGACCGGCGGCACGGTGCTGCTGGACCGCCGTGCGGTGGCCGCGGAGGCCGCCGAGGACCCGTACTGGCAGGGCGCCCGCACCGGGCTGCTGGCCGCCGCGCTCGGCTCGGTGCTGCTCGCCCTGGTCGGCCTGGCGGTCGACGTCTGGGCCACCACCCGGCGCCGGCTGACCGAGTTCGCCGTGTTCAACACGCTCGGCGCGAACACCCGGCTGCTGGCACGCGCGTACCTCGCGGAACAGACGTTCCTGGCCGCGATCGGCGTCGGCGTCGGGATGCTCGTCGGCGCCCTCGTCGCGGCCACCATGGTGCCGCTGGTGATCCTCACCCCGGCCGCCGGCCGGCCGGTGCCCGAGGCGGCCTTCACAGTGCCCTGGGTGCCGATCGGGACGACAGCCGCCGGGCTGCTGCTCGCCGCGCTCGCCTTCGCCGCCCTCATCACCACCGGCATCCGCCAGCGGGTCGCCGCCGCGCAGCTCCGGATCGGAGGAGAACGATGAGCCTTCCTGGTGCCGCGCGCCGGGTACGCGCATACGGCGGGCAGTTCCTGCTGCTCGCCGTCCTGACCCTGGTGACCGCCCTGCTGATCACCGGGGTGCCCCGGGTCGCCGACCGGCTGACCGGGCAGGGGCTCACCGAGTACGTCGCAGGGCAGCCGGTGGCCCGCCGCGACCTCACGTACAGCACCGCGCCGACCGCGTTCCCGCCGTCGACCCGGGCCGCCGTGACCGGTAACGCGGCCGAGCTGGCCGGGATCGAGGAGGCGATGCCCGCCGAGGTCCGGGACAGCATCGGCCAGCGCTGGTACGTCGCCCAGACCGTCCCGGGACGGCTGCGCGGCCCGACGCTCGCCCCCGAGAAGGGGCTGATCGACGTGCACCTGCGTGCCGGTACCGGCATCAAGGAGGCGGCCACCCTGGTCGACGGGCGGTGGCCGGAACGCCCCGCCGCCCCGGCCCGCACGGTCGAGGTGACGCTCGCCGAGACGATCGCCGGCACGCTCGGCGTGAAGACCGGCGACCGGTTCCAGCTCCTGATCCTCGATCCGGACGACAACGTGCTCAAGTCCCTCCAGGTCCACCTGGTCGGCGTGTGGCGGCCGAACGACCCGGCCGACGGCGTCTGGGACACGCTGCCGTCGATGCTCAAGCTCACCCCGCCCGAGGGCGACGGCGACCCGTTCGTGGGCGTCGCCTACACCGCCGACGGCGGCGTCGACGAGGCCGTCGCGACCGGCTGGCCGGTCAGCTTCGGCTGGCGGTACCGGATCGCCCCGGACCGGCTCGAACCGGGCCGCCTCGACGCGCTGATCGCCGGCGTCGACGGGCTGGAGCGCAGCCGTCCCGCCGTGGCGACGCTCAGCCAGGGCGTGGACATCGCGCTGCGGCGCTTCGCCGACTCGCTCGCCGCCGCGCGTACCCTGCTCGCGGTCATCGCGGCCGGGCTGCTCGCCACGCTGGCCGGGCTGACGCTGCTGGCCGCCCGGCTGGCCGCGCGCCGCCGCCGCGCCGAGTTCCACCTGATCCGGGCACGCGGCGGCTCCACCGGCGCGGTGCTGCGCCGCGGCCTGGCCGAGTCGCTGCTGGTGCTGCCGGCCGCGGCCGGGATCGGCTGGCTGCTCGGCGGGCTGCTGCCCGGCACCGGGGCGTCGTGGCGCTGGGTGGTGATCGCCGGGCTCCTGGCCACGCTGCTGCCGCCACTGGCCGCGCTCGCCGTCGGCCGCCGGGCCGGTGGGCGTTCCGACCTGGGCGGCCGGTCGCCCGCCGTCCGGCTCACCGTCGAGGTGGCGGTGCTCGGGCTCGCCGTGCTCGGCGCGTTCCTGCTGCGCCGGCGCGGGCTCACCGCCGGTTCGGTGGACCCGCTGCTCGTCTCGGTGCCGGTGCTGCTGGCGATCGCGGCGGCGCTGCTGGCGCTGCGCGCGTACCCCTGGCCGTTGCGGCTGGTCAGCCGCGTCGCCGCCCGGGCGCGCGGCAGCGTCGCGTTCCTCGGCACCGCCCGCGCGGGCCGGGCCGCGACCACCGGGCCGCTGGTCGTGGTGGTGCTGGCCGTCGCCACCGCCGCGTTCTGCGGCGTGGTCGCGACCGGCATCGAGACCGGCCGGGACACCGCCGCCGCCCAGGCCGTGCCCGGTGACCTGCTGGTGGGCGGGGAGCGCTTCACGCCGGACACCGCCGAGAAGCTGGCCGAGCTGCCGGGGGTACGCGCTGTCGCGCCGCTGCTCACGGTGCCGGCCGAACGCCCGTACTCCGACCGCGCCGGACGTCCCGCCCCGATCACCGAGATGCGTGTGGTGCTGGTGGACGGGGAGCGGTTCGCCGAGGTGGCACGGGAGGCCGGCGTACCGGTGAGCGTGCCCGACGCGGTGCGGGCCCGCGCCGACGGGAACAGCCCGCTGCCGGCGCTGGTGTCCCCCGCGGTGGCCGAGGAGCTGGCCGACGCCGGGCTCGCCGACGCCCGGGGTGAGCGGCCCGCCTGGCTGGACGTGCAGGGCAACCGGCTGCCGGTGCGGACCGCCGCCACCGTCGACGAGTTCGCGCTCGTGGGCGAGGGCGTACGCCGGTTCGTGGTGCTGCCGTGGCCGGCGTTGCCGGCCGACGCGCCGCACCAGCTCGCGCCCACCGGTTTCGTGCTCGCCGGGTCCGGCGTGGACGCGGCCGAGGTGGACCGGGTCGCGCGGGAGGGGCAGCGCCGCTACCTGCGCATCGGCGGGGTCGACACCGGCGACAAGGCCCGCGCGCCGGAGGTGACGACCCGTTCGGCGGTGCGCGCCGACCTGGGCGGCAGCGGCGTGAACGGCCTGCTGGTGTTCGGGTTCGTGCTCGGCGCCGGCGGCGGCGCCGCGCTGGGGCTGCTCGGGCTCGCGCTCGCGGTGCTCGCCGGGGCCCGCTCGCGCGGGCAGGTGTTGTCCCGCCTGCGCACCATGGGCCTGTCCCGCCGCCAGTGGCGCGGACTGCTGATGGTGGAGCTGACGCCGCTGGTGCTGGTGTCGGTGCTCACCGGAGCGGTGGTCGGCGCGTTGCTGCCACTGCTGCTCACACCGGTGCTCGGCCTGCCCGCCTTCACCGGGGGCGTGGACGTGCGCCCCAGTTTCGAACCCGGCCTGGTGGCCGGGGTGTCGGTCCTGGCCATGCTGGCCCTCGGCTTCGCGATCACCGTGGAAGCCGTGAACAACCGCCGGTTGCGCCTCGGTGAGGTGCTGCGGCTCGGAGAGGAGAGCTGACATGACCGCGACCGCTTCCGGTCACCCGGGCCCGGCGCGTCTCACGCCGCGCGACGAACCGTCGTCCGCCGTACCGGACCTGGCGTCACTGCAACAGCGTGCCGCGCAGCGCGCCGCCGAACGGGCCGGCGGGCGCGACCGGCTGCGCGGGCACATCGTCTGCGACGGTCTGGTGCGCATCTTCAAGACCGAGGGCGTCGAGGTCGTCGCCCTCCAGGGCCTCGACCTGGTCATCGACCGGGGCGAGCTGGTCGCGATCGTGGGCGCCTCCGGCTCCGGCAAGTCGACGCTGCTGAACATCCTGTCCGGCCTGGACACCCCGACCGCCGGCATCGCCCGGGTCGCCGACTACGACCTGCTGTCGCTGTCGAACAAGCGGCGGCTGGCGTACCGGCGGGACGTGGTCGGGTTCATCTGGCAGCAGACCGGCCGCAACCTGCTGCCGTACCTGACCGCGCTGGAGAACGTGGAGCTGCCGATGAAGCTGGCCGGACGGGCCGGTGGCGGGCGCAAGCGGCGCGAACGGGCCCGTGAGCTGCTGGACATGGTCGGCGTCGGCTACTGCGCGGACCGCCGGCCGGGCCAGATGAGCGGCGGTGAGCAGCAGCGCTGCGCGGTCGCCGTGGCGGTGGCCAACGACCCGGAGATCCTCTTCGCCGACGAGCCGACGGGCGAGCTGGACGAGGCCACCGGCGCCGAGGTCTTCGCCGCGCTGCGCACCATCAACGCCGAACTGGGGGTCACCATCGTGGTGGTCACCCACGACCACGCCGTGGCCGGCCAGGTCCGCCGTACCGTCGCGATCCGCGACGGCCGGACCGCCTCCGAGGTACGCCGGACCGCGCGCGTCACCGCCGACGGCGGCACCGAGATGGTCAGCGAGGAGTACGCGGTGCTGGACCGCACCGGCCGGATGCAGTTGCCGGCGCAGTTCGTGGAGGCGCTGTCGCTGCGCGACCGGGTCCGGCTCAACCTGGAACCCGACCACGTCGAGGTGCGCCCCGGCGACCGGGCGCACGGCGAGGAGAGTGAGTGATGACCGACCAGACAGTGGTGCTGCCGGCGGTGCCGGCGTCGGCCGTCGAGGACGTGGTCCGGGTCGAGGGGGTGAGCCGCACCTTCGGCAGGGGCGAGCACGCCGTGCACGCCGTGCGGGACGTCTCGTTCACGGCGGGACGCGGCGAGCTGGTCGCCGTCCGGGGTCGCTCCGGCGCCGGCAAGACCACGCTGCTGAACCTGGTCGGCGGCCTGGACCGGCCGGATGCCGGCCTGATCCGGGTGGCCGGGCACGACGTCACAGCGGCCGGCGAGCGGGAGCTGCTGTCGCTGCGCCGGGGCACGATCGGGTTCGTGTTCCAGACGTTCGGCCTGGTGCCGATCCTGTCCGCGGCGGAGAACGTCGGGGTGCCGCTGCGGCTGGCCAAGGTGCCGGCGGCCGAGCGGGAGCAGCGGGTGGCGGTGCTGCTGGAACTGGTCGGGCTGGGCGGGCACGCCGCGCAGCGCCCGTACGAGCTGTCCGGCGGCCAGCAGCAGCGCGTGGCGGTGGCCCGGGCGCTGGCGAACGAACCGGACCTGCTGATCGCCGACGAGCCGACCGGTCAGCTCGACTCCGAGACCGGGCGGTCGATCATGGACCTGCTCCGGGCGGTGGTGCACGCCCGCGGCATGACCGCGCTGGTGGCCACGCACGACCCGGCACTGATCGAGCTGGCCGACCGTACGCTCACGCTGCGCGACGGCCGGCTCGTCTCGGAGGACTGACCCGCACGCCGGGCCGCCACCGGGGCGGCCCGGCGCCGGGCAGCGGCCGGCCCGGCGAAGGTTCGGGGCCGGGTCAGAGCGCCAGTTTCATGCCCTCGTGGCTGGCCACGAAGCCCAGGTCGCGGTAGAACCGGTGCGCGTCGGCGCGCTGCTTGTCGGTGGTGAGCTGCACCAGCGCGCAGCCGCGGTCGCGGGCCCGGTCGATCGCCCAGCGCATCATCGTCCCGCCCAGCCCGCGGCCGCGCCGGTCGGAGCGCACCCGCACCGACTCGATCAGGCACCGTTCGGCACCGTGCCGGCCCAGCCCCGGGATGTACGTGAGCTGGAAACAGCCGACCAGCTCCCCGCCGTCCTCGGCGACGATCAGCTGGTTGCGCGGGTCGGCGTCCAGGTCGGCGAAGGCCCGCTCGTACGCCTCGTCCACCTCGGGCAGGTCGCGGGTGCGGCCCAGCACGTCGTCGGCGAGCAGCGCGAGCACGGCGGGCAGGTCGGCGCGGACCGCCTCCCGGAAGATCACCTCGGTCACCCGGCCAGCCTGGCACAGTGCCTCGCGCCGGTGTGGCCCGGGCGGCGTCCCGACGTGTCGTCCGGTCGTGCCGCCTGGTCGTGTCGCCCGGCCACGGCCGGGCGGTCGCGTCGTCCGGTCGCGTCGTCCGGTTGCGGCGGCCGTGGTCAGCCGCCGTCCAGCCAGCTCCGCAGCGCCCACCACCAGTGCACGGTCTCCGGCACCGTGCACCGCGCCCCCTCCTCGACCGGCGGCCCGCCGGTCAGCTCCCGCAGCCGCCGCAGCCGGTAGCGCACCGTGTTCGGGTGGACGTGCAGCGCGGCGGCGGTCTGGTCCAGCCGCTGACCGTGGTGCAGCCAGGCGAGCGCGGTGCCGGCCAGCTCCCGGTGGAAGCCGTCGGCCGGGTCGAGCGCGCCGAGCAGCGTGCCGCGCAGCAGTTCGGCCAGCAGCGGCTGGGCGGCCAGCGCGGTCTCCCCGGCCAGGTCGGTGACCCGACGCAGCCCGCGCAGCCGCCGGTTGGCCGCCGTGGCGAGCGCCGCCAGGCAGAGCGCGTACATGGCCGGGGCCCGCTCCAGCGGCTGCGCGGGCGCCACCAGCGTCAGCAGGTCGGCCGGTACGGCGTCGGGCGGTCGCGGGAGCAGCCCGGCCAGCCGGTCCCCGACCGTGCCGAGCAGGCCGCCCCGCGCGGTGAGCTGCCGGTGCAGGGCGTACGCCCGGACCGGGTCCGGTGGCGCCGCGACCAGGCAGTGGTAGCGCCCGTCCGGCCGCAGCCCGAACCGGGTCAGCTCGGCCGGGGGCAGGCCCGCCGGGCCGTCACGCAGCAGCCGCCGCAGCAGGTGCGCCCGGGCCGCCGCGCCGGTGCGCACCAGTTCCCGCTCGGCGCTGCGGTGCCCGTCGACCACGGCCCGCTCCACCGCCGCGGCGTACCGGCCGATGGTGAGCAGTCCCTCCAGCAGCACCTCGTCGGGGATGCCGGCGGCCCGGCCGTGCCGGACCACCAGCTCCACCGCCCGGTCCCGCCCGGCCTGCACGCCGCGCAGCAGCCCGGCGACGGAGACGCCCTGCGCCGCCCGGTCCGCGCCCAGCCGGCGGGCCTCGGCGAAGTCCCGCCCGGCCGGATCCTCGTGGCGTTCCAGCGCGCCGAGACCGCTGGTCAGCAGCAGGACGACCTGACGGCGTACCTCGTCGGCGGGCAGCCGGGCCACCTCGGGGGAGTCCGCGCGGGCCGCCCGCGCCACCTCGTCGAGCGCGGCCGGATCGGCGGACAGGTCGCGCAGCAACGCGCCGAACGTCGGGGCCTGTCCGGTACGGGTCATCGGCGTCCGCCGCCCTCCGGTTGTCGACACGGCACAACCGGGCCGCCCGGGCGTTGGCGTCAGCTCCCTAGCCCCGGCGGCCGGCCGGTTGCTCTCCTGGTTGTTACCGCAAGGTAACACCGCTCGCGCCACTGAGAAACGTCGATGTCCTACCGGCTGCCAGGAGGCGTCCATGACACCCGTGCCACCCCGCCCGTCCCGCTCCCGCCGCCGTGCCGGCCTCGCCGTCCTGGCCGCGCTCGCCCTGGTCGCGCCGGCGCCGCTGGTGACGGCCCCCGCGCCGGCCACCGCCGCGGTCGCGCTCCAGGAGGTGATGTTCGTCGGCAACAACTGGGACGGCACCGCCGACGTCATCCGGTCCCGTGGCGACTACGCCAGGCTCGGCCGGATCAACGTGATCCCGGACCGCGCCGCACGCCTGCGCGAGATCTACCTCAACCCGATCAAGCTGGCGTTCTTCCTCGGCATCCGGCAGGGCCCGGGAGAGGGCCACGACCAGCTCATCGACGACATGTACACCACGCCGGACGGCACCGCGCTCGTGGTGTCCCGGCCCAGCTTCGCCGACGTCGTCTCGATCGACCTGGCCACCGGCGCGCTGCGCTGGCGGTTCCCGGTCTCCGGCTACCGCGCCGACCACATGGCCGTCTCGCCCGACGGCACCCGCGTCGCGGTCTCCGCCTCCACCTCCAACACGGTGCACGTGCTGGACATCCGCACCGGCGCGCAACTCGGCTCGTTCGGCGCCGGCGACAAGCCGCACGAGAACATCTACACCGACGGCGGCACCCGGCTGTGGAACATGTCCATCGGCGAGGTCAACACCGACCTGGACGCGCCGTGGCTCGACTGGACCAAGGGCGACCGCCGGATCACCGTCGCCGACACCAGCACGTACCAGGTGGTCAAGGTGATCGACATGCGGGACCGGCTGGACGCCGCCGGCCGCCGGGATCTCTCCGACGCGGTCCGCCCGGCCGTGTTCACCCCCGACGGCAGCCGGCTCTACTTCCAGGTGTCCTTCTTCAACGGCGTGGTCGAGTACGACGTGGCCACCGACCGCGTCACCCGCGTCGCCACGCTGCCGAAGAACCCGGCCACCAGCGAGGACCGCACCACCTGGGTCAACGACTCCCGGCACCACGGCCTGTCGATGAGCCCCGACGGCACCCGGATCTGCGTGGCCGGCACCATGGACGACTACGCCACCGTGATGGACCGGGCCACGCTGCGGGAGGGCCCGCTGGTGTCCGCGAGCAAGCCGTACTGGGCCACCGTCAGCGGGGACGGCCGGGACTGCGTGATCTCCGAATCCGGCGCGGACCAGGTCACCGCGATCAGCTTCGCCACCGGGCAGAAGGTCGCGAGCGTCCCGGTCGGCGACCACCCCCAGCGCGTCCGCATCGGGCACATCCCGGAGGGCTGGACGCCCCCGGCCGCCGGCTGACCGGCGGCCGCACCGTCACCGGGCGGGGCAGCGCAGCCCCTCCCGGGGGACGGTGAGCGAGATCAGGTACGCGTCGACGGCCGACGTCACGCACGACGTCTGCGGGTAGGCGGTGTGCCCCTCGCCCTCCCAGGTCAGCACCCGCCCCACCCCGAGCATGGACGCGAGCGCGGGCGTCTGCTCGTACGGCGTGGCCGGGTCACCGGTGGTGCCGACCACCAGGATCGGCGGCGCGCCGTCCGCCCGGCCGGTCGGGTACGGGTCCCGCTCGCCGGGCCACTCCACGCAGCCCAGCATCCCCACCGCCAGCGCGGGACCGAACAGCGGATACTTCTGCCGCCACTGCGACTGCAACGAGCGGACCTGCTCGCGGGTCGGCTTCTCGGTCTCGTCGGCGCAGTTGACCGCCAGGTTCGCGTCGAACAGGTTGGAGTAGTGCCCGTCGGGCTCGCGGCCCGCGTACGCGTCGGCCAGCTTGAACACGCCGTCCGGGTCGCCGCCCTGGAGGTCGTCGATCGCCCGGGCCAGCTCCTGCCAGCCCTGCTCGGTGTAGAGCGATGAGATCACCGCGTAGAAGACCCACCCGGGGGTGGCCTTGCGGCCGTCCTGCGCGCGTGCCGGGGAGGCCTTCGCCTTGGCGATCGCGTCCGTGACCGCGCCCCGGGCGTCCGGGGCGATCGGGCAGCGGCCGGCGTTCGCCGCGCACCACCTGGTGAAGTTGTCGAACGCCCGCTCGAAGCCCTTCGCCTGGCTCTCCGACCCGGCGATCAGCTTCTGCTGCGGGTCGACCGCGCCGTCGAGCACCAGGGCGCGCACACGCTGCGGGTAGAGCTGCGCGTATGTGGCGCCGAGCAGCGTGCCGTAGGAGTAGCCGAGGTACGTCAGCTTGTCGTCGCCGACCGCCGCCCGGACCGCGTCCATGTCCCGTGCGGCCTGCTCGGTGCCGTAGAGCGGGAGCTGGTCGCCGTACTTCGCGCCGCATCGCTCGCCGATGCGCCGGTTGAGGCCGACGAAGCCGTCGAACGACGACTGGCTCTCCGGGTCGGGGTCGTAGCCGAAGCTGGCGTCCAGGTCGGCGTCGGAGATGCACTTGACCGGGCTGGACCGGGCCACCCCGCGCGGGTCGAAGCCGACGATGTCGAACCGGTCCGTGACCGCCGTCGGCAGGCCGCCGAACGCCGGGCCGAAGGACAGGTAGACGGCGGTGTCGACGCCGGACGCCCCGGGACCGCCCGGGTTGATCACCAGCGAGCCGATCCGGTCGCGCTGCTTGGTCGAGCGGGCCCGGATCAGCGCGATCTCGAACGTCTCGCCGGCGCCCGGCCCGGCGGTCGCGCCGGTGGTGGCCCCGGTGCCCCAGTTGCGCGGCACGGCGATCCGGGCGCAGTCGTAGCGCATGTCCGCCGCGCCCCGCCCGACCAGCTCGTCGGGCACCTCCGGGCAGGCCCGCCACTCCGGCGCGGTGCCCGGCGGGGCGGCCTCGCCCTCGCTCTCGGCACGCGGGGCGAACGCCGGCAGCGTGCAGCCGGCGGTGAGCACCACCGCCGCGACGAACGCGGCCAGGACGGGCCGGAACCGGCGGGGCCGGTCGGGGAAGCGGGTCACGTGGGCGCCCTCCATGATCGTGTCGACCGTCAGGCTACGCCCGGCCGCGGGTGTCACCGACCGTCGCCGCCGGATCGCCGCGCAGCACCTCGTCGACGTCGTAGCGGATCGGGCGGTCGAGCTGGCCGTAGTCGCAGGAGCGGGGATCACGGTCGGGACGCCAGCGCAGGAACCGGGCGGTGTGCCGCAGCCGGTCGCCCTCCATCGCGTCGTACGCCACCTCGACCACCAGCGCCGGGCGCAGCGGCTCCCACTCCAGGTTCTTGCCGCCGGTCCACCGGCTCACCCCGCCCGGGATGCGCTGACCCCGCTCGTGGTCGCCGTGCACCCACGGGTGCTCGCCGCCGACGTCGCGGTAGGGCTCCAGCTCGTCGAGCAGCTCCTTGCGGCGGGCCATGGTGAAGGAGGAGCTGACGCCGATGTGGTGCAGCACGCCGTCGTCGTCGTAGAGGCCGAGCAGCAGCGAGCCGACCACCGGACCGGACTTGTGCCAGCGGAAACCGGCCACCACCGCGTCCATCGTGCGCGCGTGCTTGACCTTGAACATGAGCCGCTTGCCCGGCTCGTACGGCAGCTCGGCCGGCTTGACGATCAGCCCGTCCAGCCCGGCGCCCTCGAACACGTCGAACCAGCGGCGGGCCGTCTCCGGGTCGGTGGTCACCTGCGTCACGTGCACCGGTGGGCGCACCCCGGACAGCGCCTGCTCCAGCCGCTCGCGGCGCCGGGGATAGGGCTGGTCCGTGAGCAGCTCGTCGTCGATCGCCAGCAGGTCGAACGCGACGAAGTCGGCCGGGGTGGTCTCGGCCAGCATCTTGACCCGGGAGGCGGCCGGATGGATCCGCTGGGCCAGCAGCTCGAAGTCGAGCCGGGGCTGCCCGCCCGGGCCGTCCCGGCGGATCACGATCAGCTCGCCGTCGACCGCGCACCGGGGCGGGAGCTGCCGCCGGGCCTGCTCGACCACCTCGGGGAAGTAGCGCGTCATCGACTTGCCGCCCCGGCTGGCCAGCTCGACCTCGTCGCCGTCGCGGAACACGATGCAGCGGAAGCCGTCCCACTTCGGCTCGTAGGTCAGGCCGTCGTCGGTGGGCAGCTCGGCCACGCTCTTGGCCAGCATCGGCTCGACCGGAGGGTTGATCGGCAGGTCCACGGCGACCAGTCAACCAGACCCCACCGACAGTGGTGAGGCAGATCACCGCCGGTGGCCGGGCGGCGTGTCCCGTCGCGGCCGCGTTCGTCACCGCCGCCCGAATGGTGAAACCGCAGGTCAGAGCTACCGTCGCGGCGTGCCGGAGTGGAGTTGCGGATGCTGCGGGCGCTGGCGGGTCAGCGTCGAGCTGATCCGTGGCCGCTACCGCTACCGGCTGGCGCACCACTACCCGCCCGAGCACGGCGGCGGCGCGAACGTCCTCGGCGAGGTCGGCTCGGTGGCCGAGCTGGAGCGCCTGCTGAAGCGGTACGCCCCGGTCACCCTGGCCGACCTCCACGAGGCCGCCTGACTCTCCGGCCGGCCAGGCGAACCGCCGATCTTGGAGTTGTGGCACCTCATAAATCTCGCCGAACGGACATCCTGGGCGCCACAACTCCAAGATCGACGACAGCGGTCGAGCGGGGCGAGCGGGGCGGGTGCGGGGCGGCGCGGGAGGGTGCGGGGCGGCGCGGGAGGGCGGCGCGGGCATAGCCTTGGGGGACCGTCCACGGGGGAGGAACGCCGATGCGGTTCGCCGAGTCCGTCGAGATCGCCGCCGACGTCGACCGCGTCTGGGAGGTGCAGAGCGACGTCGACCGCTGGCCGGAGTGGACGCCGTCGGTCACCGCCGCCCGCCGGCTGGAGCCCGGTCCGCTGCTCCTCGGCTCGACGGCCCGGCTGGAGCAGCCCCGCCTGCGCCCGGCGGTGTGGCGGGTCGTGGAGATCCATCCGCCGAACTCGTTCGCCTGGGAGTCGGCGAGCCCCGGTGTGCGTACCCGTGGTGAGCACCGGCTGGTACCGCTGGAGGACGGGCGCACCCGGGCCGAGCTGGTCCTGGTGCAGACCGGTCCGCTGGCCGGCCTGATCGGGCTGCTGGCCGGCTCGATGATGCGCCGCTACCTGCGGCAGGAGGCGGACGGGCTCCGGCGCCGCTGCGAGGCCCGCTGACCGGCGCCGGAGCGCACGCTCAGGCTACGCCGCGAGACCCTGGGGCCGTCTTCTCCAGCGTGGACGCTCAGGCTCCGCCGGGAGACCCGGGGGCCGTCTTCTCCAGCACGGCGAGGCGGTTGCCGTTCTCGTCCGGCCGGTGCGCCACCACCCGGTAGCCGCGGCCCGCGTACAGGGACAGGTTCGCCGCGCTGTCCGCGCCGGTGAACAGCGCGAACCGGGTCGCCCGGTGCGCGCAGGCGTGCTCGACGGCGTCCAGCAGCCGCCCGCCGACGCCCCGGCCCTGCTGGTCGGGGGCGACCGAGAGGCGGCCGACGTGGGCGGTGTCGCCGTCGAGGCGGGCGCGTACCGAGCCGACCAGGCGGGTGCCGCGCCGGGCGGCGAGCACCACGTCCGGGCCGGCCAGCGCCGCCCGTACCTCGTCCAGCGTCTCGGTCAGCGGGGGCAGGAACACGTCGCGGTAGCGCTGCGCCTCCACGAGGTACGCGGCACGCTGCACGGTGAGGATCTCACCGGCGTCGGCGGGGCCGGCGGGGGCGATGGTCACGTCGGTCACCGGCTCAGCTCACCACAGCGCTCCCGGGCGGCCGTACGCTGGCGGGGGTGTTCCCATGAGCGTGGAGGTGACAGGCGTGCCCGAGCTGACGTACCCGGAGGTGGGCGCGACCCGCGACGGCTGCCTGCCGGCGGGTTACCACCACCTGCGCCACCGGGTCCGGCTGCCGGACGGCGGTTTCCCGGTGGCGGCGGACGCGGTGCTGGGCTGGCGGCTGCACCGCGCCGCCGGCGTGGTGATGCGCGCGGACGCGCCGCGCGCCGCCCCCGGGGTTCGGGTCACGCCGGGGCTCGGTGTCGGCCCGGTGCGGCTGTGGGGCCCGACCGAGGTGGTCTGGACGGTGGACGAGCCGGACCGGGCCGGGTTCGGCTACGGCACGCTGCCCGGGCACCCGGAGGTCGGTGAGGAGGCGTTCCTGGTGACCCGGGGCGCCGACGGCGTCTGGTTCGAGGTGACCGCGTTCAGTCGCCCGGCCCACTGGTACGTGCGTGCCGGCGGGCCGGTCGTGCTGGGCTTCCAGCGGGCGTACGCCTGGTGGCTGGGGCGGACGCTGCGGCGGCTGTGCCGGCGCCGCTGAGCGGTCAGTAGCGGGCGAAGGAGCGGATCGGGGCGCGCGGGCCGTACTTCGGTGCCTGGACGCCGGCCGCCTCCAGCAGCACGCAAACCCGGCCGCGGTGCCCCCGGAACGGCTCCAGCAGCGCCAGCATCCGGGCGTCGTCGCCGCGCGGTTCCCCGGCGAGCGCCCAGGCCACGGTGTTCGGCACGTGGTAGTCGCCGACGCTCACCGCGTCCGGATCCCCGTACGCGACGCGCACCACCTCGGCGGCGGTCCACGGCCCGATGCCGGGGACGGCGGTGAGCCGCCGGGTGGCCTCCGCCGAGTCGGCGCAGCGTTCCAGCCGGTCCGCGACGGCCGCCGCGCGGCGCAGCGTGTCGGCGCGCCGCTGCTCGACGCCGAACGGGTGGAACACCCAGTACGGCGTGGCCGCCACCGCGGCGGGCTCGGGCGGCAGCAGCAGGGGTTGCAGCGGGCCCGGCGCGGGTTCGCGGAAGTGCCGGACCGTGGCGGCGTACGCCCGGTACGCCTCCTTGCCGGTGACCTTCTGCTCGAAGACGGCCCGCAGCAGCCGGGGGAAGATCTGCCCGGTGGCGGGCATCCGTAGCCCGTGGTGCGTGTGGGCGAGCCGGGCCACCAGCGGGTGCGCGGCGGCGAGCGCGGCGAACCCGGTCAGGTCGTCGCACAGCCCGGCGATCCGGTCGGCCCGCTCGACCACCCAGGCCGCGCCCGGGCCGTACCCCTCGGCCAGCAGATCCCCGGCTTCCGGGCGCAGCGCCAGCGTGGCCGGGCCGTCCGGGGTGCGGGTGGCCCACCAGAACGTGCCGGCGGCGATCCGCGCGCACGGGTCGTACGGGCTGAACGTGAGCGCCCGCACCGACGGGGCCAGCCGGTAGCCGGCCGGCGGGCGCAGCGTACGGCGGGCGTCGGGCGAGGTCACCAGGCCACTCTGCCACGCGGCCCGGCCGTGACGCCGGGCACGCCCCGCGTGCCGGGAGGCGGGCCGATGCCGGTACGCCCCGCCTCCCGGGTCCGCGACGATGACCGGCCGCGCCCTCCCCGGCGGGACCGGTCACCGTGTCCTGGTGCGTCAGTACGAGTAGTCCGAGCCGCCGCCGGAGCTGTTCGAGCCGCCCGCGGCGGGCGGTGCGACCGCCTTGGGCGTGCCGGTCGGCAGGCAGGTCAGGTTCTTCTTGCCGTTCGGGTCGACCACGAACCAGGTGCCGCCGACGCCCTGGCCCTTCCACTGGCCGGGCTTCTTGTCGCCGATGTAGCGGTAGACCGGCCAGCCGCCGATGGTGAGCTGCCGGGTGCCGTCCTGGCGGGTGATGGTGCCGACCTTGTCGTCGGAGACGCCGCGCAGCTGCGGGTTGCCGTCGGTGAGCGACGGCGGCCACACCTCGGCGCACTTGTCCACGCAGTTGGACTGCGGCGGGTCGTCGGAGTCCTTGTCGAACCGGTACAGCACCCAGCCGTCCTGGTCGGTGACGACGCGGCCCATCCGGGGCAGCTTCTTGCCGACCAGCTCGTCGGTGATCTTCACGTTGGACGGGGGCGCCTTGTCCGCGACCGGCTTCTCCTCGGGAGCCGCCGACGCCTCCGGTTCGGCCGCCGCGGTGGGTTCGGCCGCGGCGACGGCGACCGGCTCGGCCGCGCCCGAGTTCGCCCCGTTGTAGCCTGCTGGGGCGCAGGCCGTAAGTGCGACCATCGCGCTCGCGACGATGACGGTCGTCCGCTTGTGGTGTGCCACGTGCCCTCCTCGTTCTTGGCAGTTCGCCGAGTAGTACGGGCGCGGCGGTGTCAAGGTTGAACCTGCAAGGGTGGCACATTTCACAGTGGACCGATTGAACCGTTGGGTACCGGCGTGCGTGCGTCAGCACGAGGGGGTCCGCCGGCCGGGCACGACACGACGGCGCCGGGTGGCTCAGCCACCCGGCGCCGTCGGCACACCCGGTCAGATGTCGTCGACCGTCACCAGCGGACTCGCCACGCCGTTCGCGTCGACCGACTGCACCTGGAGCTTGTCGATGTCTCGCACCGGGGTCCACGTGGACGCGCTCAGCTGTAGTGGAAGCTGGTTCTGGTTCGTCCCGTAGCCGCCGACCGGCACCGACCAGCTGGAGATCACCTCGCTGGTGGCGTCCTTGCGGACCACCACCAGCCGGCACGTGCGCGGCCCCGGCAGGCGGCTGAGCTGCACCGCGATCTGCGTGCCGTACTCCTTGCGGGCCAGCCACATCGTGGTCTGCACGCCCGTCCCCGGGTCGGTCGCGTTGTGCTGGTCGCCCTCGATCTCCTGTTCCCCGCCGACACCGGGGGCGTTCGGGTCGCCCGGCTCGCCGCTCGGCGCCGCCGTCGGCGCTCCGGGCGTCGGCACCGCCTGCGGCGGCGCCGGCTCGTCGCCGAGCATCCCGGCCGCCACCGCGCTCACGCCGCCGAACACCACCACGGCCGCCGCCGTCGCCAGCAACTGCCGCACCCGGGTACGGCGGCGATCCCGCCGCACCGCCATCAGCGTCCGGTCCAGCAGCGCCGGATCGGTGTGCGTCTGCTCCAGCGCGGCCATCGCCTCGCCGTCGATGCCGGAGAGCAGCCCCACCACCGGGACCATCGTCTCCAGTTCCGCCGCGCAGGCCCAGCAGGTGGCCAGATGCTCCTCGAAGCGCTCCGCGTCCTGCGCATCCAGCACGCCGAGCGCGTACGCGGCGACGTCCATGTGGTCGGCCCGGCTCATTCGGTCACCCCCCTCTCCTGCAGAGCCGTGCGCAGCGCGCGCAGCGCGTAGTAGACCCGCGACTTGGCGGTACCGAGCGGGAGCCCCAGCTCCTCGGCCGCCTCCGGCACGGTGCGCCCCCGGAAGTACGTCGCCACCAGGATCTCCCGGTGCGACTGGCTCAGCGTACGCAGCGCGTCCGCTACGGTCATCGTGCGCAGCACCCGGTCGGTGCTGTCCGACTCGGCGAACATGGTCAGATCCCGGTCGTACGTCTCGGGCGGGCGGGCCTGCTCGCTGCGGTGCTCGTCGATGGCGATCCGCCGGGCCACGGTGACCAGCCAGGGGCGCAGCGAGCCCTGGCCCTGCACGCCGAGCCGGTGCGCGTTGCGCCAGGCCCGCAGCAGCGTCTCCTGCACGATGTCCTCGGCGCGCTGCCGGTCCCCGCCGGTCAGCCGCATCACGAACATCAGCAGCGGGCCGGCGTGCTCGGCGTACAGCAGGCGGATCAGCTGGTCGGAGTGGCTGGCCTCGGCGGAGGTCGCCTGGTGGCGTCCGGGAGCGGGTCGCGGCGGCACCGGGTCATTCTGGCGATCCGTGGACCGGGCGTCGACCCCCCGGCCCGAACGCGAGGCGCGCGAGTGTGGTTGTGCCCGGGCGAACATCCACTCGGGCCGCGCCACCTCGCCGTGCCAGCCGGCCGCCACCGCATGCATGCAGACCTCCGCTGTCCAATGACATCAGCCGGCCCCCCACGGGCATGGCCGCCCGGTGATACGCAGCGATCAGCGGATCGGATCAACGTTTGACGGAAAAAATTCCCGGCGGTGGGGGAGTGGAGTCGACGGCGTCCGCGTCGTGGACCACCGCCGCGCCGCCGGTGAACCGGTCCAGCTCGGCGCCGGCCAGCACCCGGCCGGGGAACCAGTCGCCCGCTGCCCGCCGGGTCAGCTCCGGCACCGGCGGCTCCACCCGGGACGCCACCAGCACCAGGTTGCCGTAGCGCCGGCCGCGCAGCACCGCCGCGTCGCCGACCAGGCAGGCCCGCGGCAGCACGGTACGCACGGTCGCGACCTGCGCCCGCACGTGCCGCAGCGGCGGGCCGTCGGCCACGTTCGCCAGGTAGCTGCCGCCGGGTGCGAGCACGCGGGCCACCTCGGTGGCGTACTCCACCGAGGTCAGATGCGCGGGGGTACGGGCGCCGGCGAACACGTCGGCCACGATCACGTCGTACGCGCCGTCCCGGCTCGACGTCAGCGTCGCCCGCGCGTCGGCCACCCGTACCCTCAGCCGCGGATCGGACGGCCAGGGCAGCTCCCGGCGGACCAGCTCGACGAGCGCGCCGTCCACCTCGGACACCCGCTGCGTCGAGCCGGGCCGGGTGGCCTGCACGTAGCGGGGCAGGGTCAGCGCGCCGCCGCCCAGGTGCAGCACCCGCAGCGGCGTCCCGGCCGGCGCCACCAGGTCCAGCGCGGCGGCCAGCCGCCGGACGTACTCGAACTCCAGGTGCGTCGGGTCGGTCAGGTCCACGTGCGACTGCGGCGCGCCGTCCAGCAGCAGCGTCCACGAGCCCGGGCGGTCGGCGTCCGGCACCAGCTCGGCCCGGCCGGTGTCGACGTCGGCCGCCACCCGGTCGGAGTCGCGTCGCCGGCCCATCAGCGCCGCATCCCGCGCGCCGCGGCGGTGAGCACCCGGTGCAGCAGCCGCGCGTCGCCGAGCATCCCGCGCAGCCGGCGTTCCAGCCCGGCGATCGGCACCAGGTTCTGCGGGGCGCGCGGATCCTTGTACGGGGTGGAGGCGAACCGGGGCAGCGTCACCAGCGACAGGTCGGCCAGCGCGATCGCCTCCGGCACGGTCAGGTCGGCCGAGCACTCCACCCGTACGATGCCCGCCCAGGGCGCGCCGGCGCGCACCGGCAGCCGCAGATACCACGACCAGCCGCCCCAC
Organism: Micromonospora sp. WMMD1219; assembly: GCF_049315215.1. NCBI lineage: Bacteria > Bacillati > Actinomycetota > Actinomycetes > Micromonosporales > Micromonosporaceae > Micromonospora > Micromonospora sp. WMMD1219. The sequence goes on along the minus strand of NZ_CP186057.1, from coordinate 6,734,198 downwards.
GCCGTGCCCAGCCGGAACACCGGGCACCGCTCACCCGGCGCCAGCCCGGTCACCACAGCGGTCAGCCGGGCGTCCAGGTACTGGCTGTGCTGCGTCTTGATGTACCCGAGCGTGCGCGGCAGGTTGCGCCGGCTGCGCAGCGGGCCGTCCACCACCAGCAGGTCACCGTCGGTGCGTACCGCGTCGGAGACGGCCACCTCCAGCGCGGTAAGCGGCGCCTGCACCGCCGCCGGCAGCTTGCTCAGCTCACCGGTGCCGCTCACCCGGTGCACCGGGTAACGGACCGAGCCGGCGACCACGTCCTGCGCCGACGGGCTCGCCGTGAACAGCCCCCGGCCCACCCGGGCACCCGCCATCTCGGCGGCGCCCCGGTCCAGGTCGCAGCGCACCACACCGGCCGCGTACGAGGCGGCGATGCCGGGGAACGAGCCGCCGTCCTCCTCGGCCGTCCAGACGCTGGCGTCGATCCGGCGTACCCCGTCGACCAGCAGCACCACGTCCGGCGACCGCACGCCCGCGCGGGGGCCGATCGCTCGCCAGTCGGTGGCCGGCAGCTCGACGTCGGCGTCGACCTGGGCGCTGCTCGGCGCGGCCGGCCCGGACCCGCCCGCCGCCTCGAACGACGCGCCGTACGCCGGATCCCAGGCGTCGACGAAGAACGCCGGCGACTGTGACGTCACAGGCCGGTCCGTTCCACGCGGGCCGTCCGCGCGTCCTTGCGGACCTCGAACCGGACCGGGATGCGCTCGGCCAGCGCCGGCACGTGGGTGACCACGCCGACCATCCGGTCGCCCCGGGCGGCCAGGTTCTCCAGCGTCGCCGCGACCGTGTCCAGCGTCGCCGCGTCGAGCGTGCCGAAGCCCTCGTCCAGCACGATCGACTCCAGGCTCGCGGCGGTGGTGGACATGCCGGCGAGCTGCTCGGACAGCGCCAGCGCGAGCGCCAGCGACGCCTGGAACGTCTCCCCGCCGGACAGCGTCCGCACCCCGCGCCGCAGCCCGGCGTCGTGGTGGTCGACCACGAAGAACTCACCCTTGTCGTGCATCAGGTCGTACTGCCCGCCGGACAGCTCCCGCAGGATCCGCGACGCGCCGTCGACGAGCAGGTCCAGCGCCTCGGTGAGCAGCCAGCGTTCGAAGTTGTTGGCCCGCAGGTGCGAGGCGAGCGCCCGCGCCACCCGCGCCTCGTGCTCGTGCCCGGCCCGCTGCTCCCGCAGCCCGGCCGCCTGCTCCCGGCGCTCGTCGAGGCGGCGCAACTCCGCCTCGGCCCGCTCCACCGCCACCGCCACGTCGCGCGGCGCGTCCTGCGGCGCGTCCAGCCCGGCGGCGGTGAACAACGCCGCGATCCCGTCGGCGACCTCGGCCGCGGCCCGCTGCGCCGCCTCCACCGACGCGGCCAGGCCGTCCCGCTCCGCGCGCCGCGCCTGCGCCTGCTCACCGGCCCAGCCGGCCAGCGCCGCCCACGCCGCCGCCACGTCGTCCCGGTCGGCGGCCGGCGGGCCGAACCGGGCCAGCCCGTCGCGTACCGCGTCGAAGTCACGCCAGGCCCGGCGCAGCCGCTCCTGCGCGGCGTCCAGTGCGCCCCGCGCCCGCCGGGCCGCCTCCCGCCCGGCCCGCACCGCGCCGGCCGCCTCCTCCAGCGCGGTCCGCAGCCGGGCGTGCTCGGCCAGCGACTCCCGCAGCCGCTCCGGCGCGGGCGCGCCCGCGAGCTGCTCGTCCAGCTCGGCCAGGCGCGCGCCGAGCTGGTCGTGCTGGGTCCGGGCGCGCAGCAGCACCCGGTCCAGGTCGCGAGCGGCGGTGTCGCGTTCCTGCACCACCCGCTTGGCCGCCTCGCTCGCCGCCCGCGCCGCCTTGCCCGCCTCGATCGCCCGGCTCACCGCCGAGCCCTTCGGCACCGCCGGCACGGAGGTGACAGTCTGCTCGCACACCGGGCACGGCGCGCCGTCGACCAGGTGCGCCCGCAGCGCCACCGCCTGGTCGGCGGCCTTCGCCTCCTCGTGCGCGCGGAACGCCGACTCCAGCTCCACCTCGGCCCGCTGCGCGTCCGCGTGCGCCGCCGCCAGCGCCTCCACCGCCGCGTCGTACTCGGTCCGCGCCGCGTCCACCGCCGCGCGGACCGTCGCCGCCTCCGCGGTCAGGCGGTCCCGGTCCGCGTACGCCTTCAGGTGCATCCGCAACGCGCTCTCGTCACCGGCGGCGGCCAGCTCCCCGCGCAGCTTCTCCTCGCGCTCCTCGGCCAGCCCGACCGCGCCCGCCGCCTCGTCGGCGGCGACCCGGGCCTGCGCCACCGCCCGCGCCAGCTCGGCGGTGCCCTCCGGCGGCCGCACCCCGGCCAGCACACCCAGCTCGGCGTCGAGGGCGGCCAGCGCCGCCGCCCGCTCACCCGCCGTCGCCCGGGCCCGCTCCCATTCGGGTACGGCGGCCGCGACCGCTGCGGCCAGTTCCCGCATCGCGTCCACCCGCTCCCGGGCGGCGGTCAGGCTGTCGTCGTCGACGTCGGCGAGCCCGCCGAGCATCTTGTCGACCGTCTCCAGCTTCGCCTCGGCCTGCCCGGCCCGCTCGACCGCCTTCTTCTGCACCTCCTCGTAGACGCCCAGCCCGAGCAGGTTCACCAGGATCTGCTGGCGGGTGGCCGGCTTGGCGTGCAGGAAATCGGCGAACTGCCCCTGCGGCAGCACCACGCAGGAGGTGAACTGCTCGTACGGCAGCCCCACCGCGTCCAGCACCGCCTGCTCCATCTCGGCCGGCGTGCCGGCCACCACCTCGCCCAGATCCTCCGGGCTGAGGCCGGTGTCGAGCTTGGTGACGTCGAACCCCGGCGGCATGAGCTGGAGACCGGCGTTCGCCGTCTTCACGGTGCCCCGGCCGTCGCGGCGCACCACCCGGGTCGCCACGTAACGGTCCCCGGCGGACTCGAACACCAGCCGGACCCGCGCCTCGGTCGCCGACGGCGCCAGCGCGTTCGCCAGCCCCCGGGTGCCGCCCCAGCGCGGCACCGTGCCGTAGAGGGCGAAGCAGATCGCGTCGAGCACCGTCGACTTGCCCGAACCGGTCGGCCCGACCAGCGCGAAGAAGTCGGCGTCGGTGAAGTCGACTGTGGTCTCGTCGCGGAACACCGTGAACCCGGCCATGTCCAGTCGCATCGGCCGCATCAGTGCTCCACCTCCTCGAGCAGCTCATCGAAGAGTTCCCGGACACCCTCGTCGGCGTGCCCACGGCTGTCCAGGTAGTCGCCGAACAACTCACCCGGCGACCGGCCGGCCCGCTGGGCGGTACGCGTCCCGCTGCCCGGCGCGGGCACCAGCTCCGGGTCGATCCGGATCTCCAGCGCCCGGGGCAGCAGCTCCTGCACCTCCTCGCGCAACCCGGCCCGGGGCTGCTCCCGGACGTAGACGCGCAGCCAGCCCTCCGGCGGCTCGATCTCGGCGAGCTGCGCGAGCGTGCCGCGGACCGTGCGCAGCGGCACCGCGCCCGGCACCGGCACCTCGCGGACGCGGGCGGCCGTGGTGGCGGTCACCTCCACGATCGTCACCGAGCAGACGTTCTCCTGCTCGCCGAAGTCGACCGCCAGCGGGCTGCCGCTGTAGCGGATCGGGCACGGGCCGATGACCCGCTGCGAGCGGTGCAGGTGACCCAGCGCCACGTAGTGCGCGTTGCCCGGGAAGACCGTCGCCGGTACGGCGTATCCGAGCACCGTGTGCGCGTCCCGCTCGCCGCCGCCGGTGCTCGCCCCGACCACAGTGAGGTGCGCGGTCACCAGGTGCACCCGGTCCGGCTCGGTGAACCCCTCGGCGAGCCGCTCCAGCACCCGGCCCAGGTGGTCGGCGTACGTCTGGTTGGCCTCGGCCGGGGTGAGCGTGTACATCTCCACCGCGCGCACCGCGTACCGCTGGGACAGGAACGGCAGCGCGGCGATGCGCCAGCGCTCCCCGGCGGCGGTCACCCCGTCGACGACGTGCTCGTCCGGGCTCTCCCGGACGCTGCCGCGCAGCGTGATCCCGGCCGCCTCGGCCCACGGGCGCAGCGCGTCCAGCGCCGCGCCGTTGTCGTGGTTGCCGCCGATCGCCACCACGTCGGCCCCGGTACGCCGCAACGCGGTGAGCGCCCGGGTGACCAGCCGGGTCGCCTCCGGGATGGGCGCCGCGGTGTCGTACAGGTCACCGGCCACGATGACCAGGTCCGGCCGCTCGCGCTGGGCGATGTCGATGACCTGGGCGAGGACCTGCTTGTGCTCCTCGGCCCGGGACTGCCCCTTGAGGACCTTGCCGACGTGCCAGTCGGAGGTGTGCAGGATCTTCATCTGGGTGCCGCCTAGAACGGGATGTCGTCGTCGGAGGAGCCGGAGCCGACCACCGCGAACGGATCGGCGGCCTGGGTGATCGACCGTAGCGTCTCCGAGGGCGCGCGGCCCGCCTCCGAGACCCGGGTGGCCCACGCCGGGAACGGGAACTCCAGGCAGAGCGGCACCGGGATGTCCGGCTGGTTGACGAACATCGTGCCCGGCTTGGCCAGCAGCGCCCGCTGCCGCTGGGCGGGCGGCAGGAAGCCGTACTCCGGGCGGGACGCCTCGGCCGGGTCGAGCCGGCCCACCACCCGGATCGCCGAGTTGGTGACGATCCGCCGCTCCACCTCGCTGGCGGTCTGCTGCGCGCCGACCAGGATCACGCCCAGCGAACGGCCCCGCTCGGCGATGTCGAGCAGCACCTCCTTGATCGGCGACGAGCCCTCCCGCGGCGCGTACTTGTTCAGCTCGTCGAGCACGACGAACAGCAGCGGCTTGGCCGTGCCGGCCTTCTCCTTGCGCTCGAACTCGCTCTTGAGCGTCACGCCGACCACGAACCGCTGCGCGCGGTCCGGCAGGTTGTGCAGGTCGACCACAGTCACCTGGGCGCTCTCCGCCGTGTTGATCGAGTGCGGGCGGCGGGTCGCCAGGTCACCCCGGATCAGCCGGCCCAGGTCCTTCTTGCTGCCGATCAGCCGTCGGGCGAACGCGTTCACGGTGCCCAGCCCGACCGCGCTGCCGGCCCACTCGCCGCGCGTCTCGTCGTCGTTCAACTGCTCGACCACGTGGTCGACCAGATCGGCGTACGAGCCGAGCCGCACCCCGTCGATGCTGACACCGCCGTCGGCGGGCTGCGCGTAGCGGGCCAGGTGGGCGGCGACCGAGTGGACCACCATCGTGTACTGCTGGCGCTCGTCGTCGGCGTCGGCGAACACGTACGGCAGGAGCCGGTCGGCGCAGAACTCGGACAACGTCCAGTAGAAGCTGTCCACGCCGGTGAGCCGGCTGCTCACATCGGGCGTGCCCGAGGAGTCGCCGACCCGCGGCGGGGCGTACACCCGCACGTCCGGGAACGCGCCCGCGTCCAGGCCCAGCTTCGCGTACGCCGCCCGGGTCGGATCGTCGAGCCGGCTGTTCGGGTGGTCGAGGAAGAGCAGGTCCTCGCCCTTCACGTTGAAGATCAGCGCCTTGGCGTTCACCGCGTCGCCGCCCAGCACCCCGGAGCGGAACACCGAGTAGAGCAGGAACGTGGCGAAGCTCGTCTTCGTGGCGACACCGGAGATGCCGGAGATCGACACGTGCGCGCCCCGGGTGCCGTCGAGGAAGTCGGCGTTGAGGTAGACCGGCACGCCGTCACGGCCCATCCCCATCGGGATCCGCCGCTCCATCCGGTCGAAGTGCAGCGCCCGCGCCCGAGCGTCACCCTCGGCCCGGTGCACCACGGCACCCGGCGTGGGCGGCACGTAGAACTCCGGGTCGACCCGCGTGGTGGTCACCTCGGCGGCCTCCTGCACCTGCGCCGGCAGCGTGCCGTCGGCGATGGCGAAGACGTCGGAGTCGAACTGCGCCCCCTCGTGCCGGGCGCGCACCTGGGTCACCACCCCGGCGATCGTCACCGGCTCACGGTCGGGCAGGTCGCGGCGGGTCACCACCACGTCGTCGAGTTGCAGGTAGCTGCCCGGCGCGACCGCGGTCCAGAAGGTGAGCGGGGTGGCGTCGGCGGTGCCGAGCACCCGGCCGACACCCTCGCCGGGCCCGTCGAGCTGGTCGTCGGTCATCGGCGGTCTCCGGTCGGCTGGTCGTACCGTTGGCGGTGCACGTCGTGCATCCTGCCCGAGGGATGCGACAGGTTGCCACGCGACGCGGCGGACGCCACGTCACCCGTGCGCCGAACGGTAGCCACCCGGATCCGCCCGATCACGATGCGTGCGTTTCCTCCACGTTCGCCATCTCCTTTCGCCCGCCGCTTGTCAGGACGGCGCGGAGATTTTGGTACGAAAGGGCCCCTATAGGGGCCGTTTGCTACCAAGATCTCGCGAGCCGTGGGCCGTGGGCGGGTCAGGCGGGCGGTGTCTCGGCGGGGTCGCGGGCGTAGCGCAGCATCAGCACCCCGTCGGCGGCGACCAGCACGTGTCGCAGCGGCAGGTGACGCGGGACGCCGGCGTCCCCGGCGGTGATCCGGCCCGGACCGGCGCCGGCGAGCAGCGGCGCCACGGTCAGGCACAGCTCGTCGACCAGGTCGGCGGCGGTGAGCGCGCCGAACAGGTGCGGGCCGCCCTCGCAGAGCAACTGGTCGAGTCCGCGCCGGCGCAGCTCGGCCAGGCCCGCGGCGAGGTCGACCCGGTCGGTGCCGCAGCGGACCAGGTCGGCGACGTCGGTCAGCCCGGGCGGCGGTACGGCGTCGGCGTGGGTGAGCACGACCGGCCGGACCGGGGCGTCGGCGAACGCGGCCTGCGCCGGGTCGAGGTCGAGTGAACCGGAGACGACCACCAGCGTCGGATACTCGGCCAGCTCCTGCTCGCGACGCCAGGCCCGGCGTTCCGGGCTCAGCCGCACCGCCCGGTAACCCTCGTGCCGCAGCGTGCCGGCGGCCACCACGAGACCGTCGCAGAGCATCCGCAGCAGCCCGAAGACCCGCTTGTCCGGCTCGCCGGAGAGCCCTGCGGAGTAGCCGTCCAGAGTGACCGCACCGTCGGCGCTGGCGACGAAGTTGACCCGCAGGTGCGGGCGGTCCGCCCGGGCGTAGAGCGCGGTGAGCTGCGGATCGGTCAGCGCACCGGTGACGGGTGCGGGCCAGATCCGTTCGATCGGGGTTCCGACGGTCATTCGCCGGCCGGACCGGTGACCGGAGGGGTGGGTTCGGGGGTACGGTGCTGGCAGTCGCACCACTTCCGGCCAGGACAGTCGTCGTGCCGCCGTTCCCGGCAGGCTCGGCAGATCATGCAGGCAGCCTATGCCCAGGAAGGATGGGACGTCGTGTCGCGTCAGATCTTCCAGCTCATGGTGTCGCTGGCCGGCGTCCGGCCACCGGTGTGGCGGCGGGTGCTGGTGCCCGGCGGCTACACGCTGGACCGGCTGCACCGGGTGATCCAGCACGCGATGGGCTGGCGCGACTGCCACCTGCACTCGTTCGACGTCGACGGCCGGCAGTACGGCGAGCCCGACCCGGACGGCGAGCTGTCGTTGCGCGACGAGCTGGACGTCCGACTGGACGCGCTCGTGGGCAAGGGCGACCGGTTCCGCTACACCTACGACTTCGGCGACTGGTGGGAGCACGACCTGGTGGTGGAGGACTGCTGCGCCGCCGACCCGGACGAGCGCTACCCGCTGTGCCTGGACGGGGAGCGGGCCTGCCCGCCGGAGGACGTGGGCGGTCCGGCCGGGTACGCGGTCCTGCTGGCCGCGCTCGCCGACCCCGGGCATCCGGAGCACCCGGCCATGCGGGAGTGGGCCGGCCCGGCGTTCGATCCGGCCGTGTTCGACCCGGACCGCGCCACCGTCCTACTGCGCCGCTGCTGCTGAGCAACCGGCCACCGCAGCGCCGGAAGCAACCACCGCGCCGCTGACCGAGCGAGGCCCGCACCGCTGAGGCGGCGGCCCTCGGACCGGGGCCGCGCGCCGACGCGGTAACGAAATGGGAACGCTCCCAATGGTCTATTGACACCCCTGTCACCTCCCGGCAACCTCATGGGAGCGCTCCCGAGAGTGGTGCGGATCTCCCTCCTGCCCGCTCCGGCCCGCGCGAAACGCACCCCCCACCACACAGCAGATATCGCCTCACCACCGAAAGAGGGGTCTCGGATGAGCGTCCCAATCCGTCGTCGGCGCTTCGCGGCCATCGCGCTCGCGTCCGTCGTCGTGCTCGGCACCACCGCCGCCTGCGGCGACGACTCGGACAGCGGCGACAGCGGCAGCGGCGGCGGCCCGATCACCCTGGTCGTCGACGTCTTCGGCGACCAGGGCTTCGGCTACGAAGAGCTGTACAAGCAGTACGAGGCGGAGCACACGAACGTCAAGATCCAGGAGCGGGGCAAGGGCCTCGGCCTCGGTGACTACAACACCCGCCTCACCCAGCAGATCACCGCCGGCTCGGGCGCCGGCGACGTGGTGGCCCTGGAAGAGGGCACGATCGTCCAGTTCTACGCGCAGGCCGACAAGTTCGTGAACCTCGCCGACCACGGCGCGAACGACCTCAAGGGCAACTTCCTGCCGTGGAAGTGGGAGCAGGGCACCACCCCCGACGGCAAGGTGCTGGGCCTCGGCACCGACGTCGGCTCGATGGCGCTGTGCTACCGCAGCGACCTGTTCAAGGCCGCCGGGCTGCCCACCGACCGCGAGCAGGTCGGCGCGCTCTGGCCGACCTGGGACGAGTTCATCGCCACCGGCCAGAAGTTCGCCGCCGCCGACAAGAAGCACAAGTTCGTCGACTCGGCGACCAACTTCTACAACGTGGTGCTGATGCAGGTCGCGGGCCAGGGCACCGGCTACACGTACTACGACAAGAGCAACAAGATGGTCATCGACCAGAACCCGGACGTGAAGACGGCGTACGACCTCACCACCAAGATGATCGCCGCCGGGCTGTCCAACAACCTCCAGTCGTTCTCCAACGAGTGGAACGCCGGCTTCAAGAACGGCACCTTCGCCACCATCGCCTGCCCCGCCTGGATGACCGGTGTCATCAAGGGCCAGGCCGGTGACGCGGCGGCCGGCAAGTGGGACATCGCCAAGGCGCCGGGCGCCGGTGGCAACTGGGGCGGCTCCTTCCTCGGCGTGCCGAAGTCGAGCAAGCACCAGAAGGAGGCCGCGGAGCTGGCCAAGTTCCTGACCAGCGCCAAGGGCCAGATCGGCGCGTACAAGGCGGTCGGCAACCTGCCTTCGAACCCGCAGGCGCTCACCGACCCGGCCGTGGCCGACTCGACCAACGACTACTTCAGCAAGGCCCCGGTCGGCAAGATCTTCGCCGCCGGCGCCACCGAGCTGAAGCCGGTCTACCTCGGCCCGAAGAACAACGCGGTCCGCACCGCGGTGGAGAACAGCCTGCGCGCCGTGGAGCAGGGCAAGTCGGCCGGCGAGCAGTGGCAGACGGCCCTCAAGAACGGTGCGGCCGCCGGTAAGTGACCGGTTGAGCCGCCCGCGGGTGGCGTCGGCAGCCCGGCTGCCGGCGCCACCCGCGGTGCCCGCAGAGTCCGGCGTCGCCCGTGTGGCGGGTGACGCCGGCTGAGGAGAAGGACTCCCCATGAGCCTCGACCTGCACGCCGCGGCGCCGCCCGATCCCGGCCCGCCGCGCGCCGCCCGTCACTCGCGCCGCCGTGCCGCCTCGCTGACGCGCCTGGACCTGAAGTACTCGCCGTACCTGTACGTCCTGCCGTTCTTCGTGATCTTCGCCGTGTTCGGCGTGTACCCGATCGCGTACACGGTCTGGATCGCGCTGACCGACCGGTCGCCGCTGAACTCGACGATCTCCTTCGTCGGGATGGACAACTTCGTCGAGCTGATCACCCAGGACCCGCAGTTCTGGAACGCGGTGGTCAACACGTTCGGCATGTTCCTGCTCTCCACGGTGCCCCAGCTGCTGCTGGCGCTGATGCTCGCCAACGCGCTCAACCGGAAGCTGCGCGCGCAGACGTTCTTCCGGATGGCCATCGCGATGCCGATCATCACCTCGACCGCCGTGGTCGCGCTGATCTTCTCGATGATCTACGCCAAGGACTTCGGCCTGGTCAACTGGCTGCTCGACAGCGTCGGCCTGGACCCGATCGACTGGCGGGCGAACCGCTTCGCGTCCTGGTTCGCCATCTCCACCATGGTCGACTGGCGGTGGGTCGGCTACAACGCGCTGATCTACCTGGCCGCCATGCAGTCGATCAGCAAGGACATGTACGAGGCCGCGGCGCTCGACGGCGCCTCCCGGCGGCGCCAGTTCTGGTCCATCACGGTCCCGCAGCTGCGCCCCACGATCATCTTCACGCTGATCATCTCCACCATCGGCGGCCTCCAGCTGTTCACCGAGCCCCTGCTGTTCACCAGCGGCTCGGGCGGCCTCTCCGGTGGTTCGGAGGGTCAGTTCCAGACCATCACGATGTACCTGCTCGACGTGATGAACCAGCGCTTCCGGTGGGGCTACGCCGGAGCGGTCGCGCTCGTGCTCTTCGTGCTCATCGCGTTGATGTCGGCGATCAACTACCTGCTCGCCCGCCGCATCAGCTCCGACAAGTGAGGTGACGAGATGACGACCACCGCCGTCCGCCCGCCCACCCGGCAGAGCCCGCCGGTGAAGACCACCCACCAGGCCGAGCGGCTCTGGAAGGCCAGCCCGCTCACCATGATCGGTCTGATCTTCGGCGTGCTGCTGTCCCTGTTCCCGTTCTACTGGATGATCGTGATCGCCAGCCGGACGAACGACGCGGCCAACTCGTGGCCGCCGCCGTTCCTGCCCGGCGGCAAGCTCGGCGAGAACATCGAGCGGGTGCTCGCCAACAGCGACGCCAACATCGTCAAGGGCCTGATGAACTCGTTCCTGGTCTCCGGGACGATCACCGTCGCGACGGTGTTCTTCGGCTCGCTGGCCGGCTTCGCGTTCGCCAAGCTCCGCTTCCGGGGCAAGAACGCGCTGCTGCTGATCATCCTCACCTCGATGATGGTGCCGATCCAGCTGGGCGTGCTGCCGCTGTACATCCTGATGGCCAAGCTCGACTGGCTGAACACCATGCCGTCGGTGACCGTTCCGTTCCTGATCGGCGGCTTCGGCATCTTCATGATGCGCCAGTACGCCGAGCAGGCGGTACCGAACGAGTTGATCGAGGCCGCCCGGGTGGACGGCTGCTCCACCTGGCGGGTGTACTGGCACGTGGTGGCACCCGCCCTGCGTCCGGCCGCCGCGGTGCTCGGCCTGCTGACCTTCATGGAGCAGTGGAACCAGTTCTTCTGGCCGTTCGTGGTGCTGGCGGACCCGTCCAACCCGACCGTCCAGATCTCGCTGCGCAGCCTCAACACCGCCTACTTCGCCGACAACTCGCAGATCTTCGCCGGTACGTTGATCGCGACCCTGCCCCTGTTCATCGTGTTCGTTCTGTTCGGCCGCCAGATCATCGGCGGCATCATGGAAGGCGCCGTCAAGTCGTGAGCAACCCAGCAAGCCCGCCCGCCGTCGGCGTCCTCGACGCCGGTCCGGCCCTCACCTTCCCGCCCGACTTCCTCTGGGGCGCGGCCACCGCCGCGTACCAGATCGAGGGCGCGGCGACGGAGGGCGGCCGTGCCCCGTCGATCTGGGACACCTTCAGCCACACCGAGGGCCGGACGGTGGCCGGGCACACCGGCGACGTGGCGTGCGACCACTACCACCGGATGCCGGACGACGTGCGGCTGATGGCCGACCTGGGCCTGCGGTCGTACCGCTTCTCGGTGAGCTGGCCGCGGGTGCAGCCGGGCGGTAGCGGCGGGATCAACCAGGAGGGCATGGACTTCTACCGCCGGTTGATCGACGAGCTGCTCGGCCACGGCATCGAGCCCTGGCTGACGCTCTACCACTGGGATCTGCCGCAGCCGCTGGAGGACGCGGGCGGCTGGCCGGCCCGCGACACCGCCGGCCGCTTCGCCGAGTACGCCCACCTGGTCGCCGAGGCGCTCGGTGACCGGGTGAAGTACTTCACCACGCTGAACGAGCCGTGGTGCTCGGCGTTCCTCGGCTACGGCTCCGGCGTGCACGCGCCGGGCCGCTCCGACGGCGCGGACGCGGTCCGGGCCGGGCACCACCTGATGCTCGGGCACGGCCTGGCCGTGCAGGCGGTCCGCGCGGTCCGCCCGGAGGCGCAGCTCGGCATCACCGTCAACCTGTACCCGGTGACCCCGGCGAGCGGATCGGCGGCGGACGCCGACGCGGCCCGCCGGATCGACGCGCTGGCGAACCGGTTCTTCCTGGACCCGGTGCTGCGCGGCGCGTACCCGGCGGATCTCGTCGCGGACCTGCGCCAGGTCACCGACATGGGGCACGTGCGCGACGGTGACCTGGCGACCATCTCCACGCCGCTGGACATGGTCGGGGTCAACTACTACAGCCGGCACGTGGTCGCCGCGCCGGTCGAGGGCGCGGAGCCGGAGCCCTACTGGCGGGCGCAGTCCTGCTGGCCGGGCAGCGAGGACGTCCGGTTCGTCACCCGGGGTGTCCCGGTGACTGACATGAACTGGGAGATCGACGCCCCGGGCCTGGTGGAGACGCTGGAGCGGGTCCACCGGGAGTACACCGACCTGCCGCTCTACGTCACCGAGAACGGCTCGGCGTTCGTCGACGAACTCGTCGACGGCCGGGTGGACGACCCGGACCGGCTGGCCTACTTCGCCGCGCACCTGCGCGCGGCGCACGCCGCGATCGAGGCCGGGGTGCCGCTCAAGGGCTACTTCGCCTGGTCGCTGATGGACAACTTCGAGTGGGCCTGGGGCTACACGAAGCGGTTCGGCATGGTCTATGTCGACTACGACAGCCAGGCCCGGATCGCGAAGTCCAGCGCCAGGTGGTACGCCGACGTGATCCGACGCAACGGACTGCCCGCACAATAAGCTGGGCCAGCCAGTAACGGGCGGCCCGGCGCCGACGCCTCAATCGGTGCCGGGTCCGCCCGACCGTCGGAGGAGCAACAGACGATGACAACGCAGCGCACCCGCTCGCTCGGGCGTCCGACCCTCGACGCGGTCGCGGCCCGCGCCGGCGTCGGGCGCGGCACGGTCTCCCGCGTGGTCAACGGCTCGCCGCAGGTCAGCCCGGAGGCCCGGGCCGCCGTCCAGCAGGCCATCGCCGAGCTGGGGTACGTGCCGAACCGCGCCGCCCGTGCGCTGGTCACCCAGCGGACCGACTCGGTGGCCCTGGTCGTCTCCGAGTCGGGGGAGCGGGTCTTCACCGAGCCGTTCTTCGCGGCCATCGTCCGGGGTGTCAGCTCCGGGCTGGTGGAGACGCCCATGCAGCTCTGGCTGGCCATGGTGCAGTCGCCGATCGAGCGGGAACGGGTCGAGCACCACCTGACCAACCAGCACGTGGACGGCGTACTCCTGCTCTCGCTGCACGACGCCGACCCGCTGCCCACGCTGCTGGAGGAGCGCGGGCTGCCGACTGTGCTCGGCGGCCGGCCGGCCCGGATGCTGCACCCGAACGCGCAGCCGGCCTGGTTCGTCGACATGGACAACGTGGGCGGCGCGCGCCAGGCGGTGGAGCACCTGTTCCGCCAGGGCCGCCGGCGGGTGGCGACCATCGCCGGCCCGCAGGACATGGGCGCCGGCCTGGCCCGGCTCTCCGGCTACCAGGAGGCCGTGCGCGCGTCCGGCGTCCGCGTCGACCCGGGCCTGATCGCGTACGGGGACTTCAGCGAGGGCAGCGGCACCGCTGCCATGCGCCGGCTGCTCGACGTCTGCCCGGAGCTGGACGCGGTGTTCGTCGCCTCCGACCTGATGGCGTTCGGCGCGCTGCGCGCGTTGCGCGAGGCCGGCCGCCGGGTGCCCGAGGACGTGGCGGTGATCGGCTTCGACGACGCCCCGATCGCGCGCCAGGCCGAGCCGCCGCTGACCACGGTGTTCCAGCCGGTGGAGGAGATGGGCCGGCAGATGGCCCGGCTGCTGGTCTCCCGCATCCGGGGCGAGGAGGTCCCTTCGCCGCACGTGCTGCTGGACACCGAACTCGTCCACCGGGCCTCCGCCTGACCCACCCCGTGCGGGGCGCCGGTCAGGAGTGGCGGCGCAGCTCCCGGCGGGCCAGCGAGGCGCGGTGGACCTCGTCCGGGCCGTCGGCCAGGCGCAGCGTGCGAGCCTGCGCCCACAGCTCGGCCAGCGGGGTGTCCTGGCTGACCCCGGCCCCGCCGTACGCCTGGATGGCCTTGTCGATCACCCATTCGGCCATCAGCGGGGTAGCGATCTTGATGGCCTGGATCTCGGTGTGCGCGCCCTTGTTGCCGACGGTGTCCATCAGCCACGCGGTCTTGAGCACCAGCAGGCGGGCCTGCTCGATCCGGACCCGCGACTCGGCGATCCACTCGCGTACCACGCCCTGCTCGGCGAGCGGGCGGCCGAACGCGACCCGGTCGAGCACGCGCCGGCAGAGCAGCTCCAGGGCCCGCTCGGCCATGCCGACCAGGCGCATGCAGTGGTGGATCCGGCCGGGGCCGAGCCGGGCCTGGGCGATGGCGAACCCGGTGCCCTCCTCGCCGACCAGGTTGTCCACCGGCACCCGTACGTCTGAAAAGTCGATCTCGGCGTGCCCGCCGTGCGGGGCGTCGCTGTAGCCGAAGACCCGCATCCCGCGGCGTACCGTCACGCCGGGGGTGTCCCGGGGGACCAGGATCATGGTCTGCTGGCGGTGCCGGTCGGCGTCCGGGTCGGTCTTGCCCATCACGATGAAGATCTCGCAGCGCGGGTCCATCGCCCCGGACGACCACCACTTGCGGCCGTTGATCACGTAGTGGTCGCCGTCGCGGACGATCCGGGTGGCGATGTTCGTCGCGTCGGAGGACGCCACCTCCGGCTCGGTCATGCAGAACGCGGACCGGATCTCGCCGGCCAGCAGCGGCGTGAGCCACTGCTTGCGCTGCGCCTCGGAGCCGAACTCGGCCAGCAGCTCCATGTTGCCGGTGTCCGGCGCGGCGCAGTTGAGCGCCTCCGGCGCCAGGTGCGGGCTGCGGCCGGTCAGCTCGGCCAGCGGCGCGTACTGGAGGTTGGTCAGGCCGGCGCCGTAGCGGGCGTCGGGCAGGAACAGGTTCCACAGGCCGCGCTCCCGCGCCTGCGCCTTCAGTTCCTCCATCACCGGCGGGCGGGCCCACGGGTCACCGGCGGCGAGCACCTGCTCGTGGTGCACCGGCTCGGCCGGGTACACGCACTCGGTGAGGAACGCCTCCAGCCGCTGCCGCAGCTCGACCGTCCGGTCGTCGTACGCGAACTCCATCTAGCTCTCCCTCACCGCGCGCAGCCCGTGTGCCACGAGCGGCGCCACCATGTCGCCGATCCGGTCGAAACCCTCGCCCAGCGTCTGCCCGAGCGTGTGCCGGTAGTGGATGCCCTCGCAGATCACCGCGAGCTTGAAACAGCCGAGCGCCACGTGCCAGTGCAGCGGGCCGACGTCGACGTCGCTGCGCCCGGCGTACCGCTCGATCAGCTCGGCGCCGGTGGGGAAGCCGGCGCGCGGGCCGATGCCGTCGGCCACCGGGTTGCCCTCGCCGTGGTCGCTGTCGCCGAGCACGTCCCAGTACGTCAGCAGCAGCCCGAGGTCGGCCAGCGGGTCGCCGAGCGTGGCCATCTCCCAGTCGAGCACGGCCCGCACCGCCACCGGGTCGACGGTGGCGAGCAGGTTGTCCAGCCGGTAGTCGCCGTGCACGATCCGGCCCGCGTTCGCGCCCTCGGGCACGCTGGCGGCCAGCGCGCCGCGCAGCTCGTCGATGCCCGGCAGCGGCCGGCTGCGGGACCGGTCGAGCTGGCCGCCCCAGCGGCGTACCTGCCGGGCCAGGTAGCCCTCCGGGCGGCCGAAGTCGGCCAGCCCCACCTCGGCCGGCTCGACCCGGTGCAGCGTGGCGAGCGTGTCCATCATCGCCATGGCGAGGTCGCGCCGCTGCGCGGCGGTGAGCGCGTCGGTCTGCTCCCGCCGCCGGTAGACCTCGCCGTCGACCTTCGCCATCAGGTAGAACGGTGCGCCGATGACGCTCTCGTCGGCGCAGAGCAGCAGCGCCTCCGGCACCGGTACGCCGGTCGGCGCGAGCGCCGAGATCACCCGGTGCTCGCGGGCCATGTCGTGCGCGGTGGCCAGCACGTGCCCGAGCGGTGGCCGGCGCAGCACCACCTCGCGGTCACCGGCGCGCAGCAGGTAGGTGAGGTTGGACTTGCCGCCGGCGATCAGCCGCGCCGACAGCGGCCCGCTCAGGTCCGGCCGGTGGACGGCCAGGTGGGTGGCGAGCCGGTCGAGGTCGAGCCCGCGCGGGGCCGGACCGGTCGAGGGCGCGGCGACATCGGCGGCCGGATCGGTCATCCGATTAGTTGATGGCAGCTCAGCTTTGTTGTCAAGGTCGGGTTTTCCCGGCGGGACATGCCCTTGCAACAGGGGCGAAATGGTCAACCGGCAGGCTGGGCCCCAGCCTGCCGGCCGCTCGGCCGGCCCGCCGAGCGGAGGGGATCAGACATGCTGCTGAGAGTTCGGGTGACCCTGCCGGACCGTCCGGGCACGCTCGGCCAGGTGGCCCGGACACTCGGCGTCTCCGGCGCGGACATCGTGCAGGTGGTGGTGCTGGAACGGCTCGGCGGCCGGGCGGTGGACGACTTCACCGTGGTCTGGCCGGGTGCGGCGCGGGTGGAGCGGATGCTCGCCGGGCTGGCCGCGATCCCCGGCGTCCGGGTGGACGGCGTGTGGCGGGCGATCGGCGCGCCCACCACCACCGGCCAGGACGCCGAACTGCTCGCCCAGGTGGCGGCGAACCCGGTCGACGGGGTGGCCACGCTCGTCGACGCGGTGCCCGGGCTGCTCGCCGCGGACTGGGCGGTGGCCGCCGTCGTACCGCTGGACTGGGCCTCGCGCAGCGGCGAGGCGGGTGTCGCCGCGATCGGGCACGCGAGCTGGCGGGCGCCGTCGCCGCCGCGCCTGCCGGAGGTCACCCCGCTGCGGGCGCGCTCGATGACCAGCCCGGACGGGCACCACTACGCGGTGGCGCCGTTCGGCCGGGCCGGGCTGGTGCTCGTGGTCGCCCGCGACCACAGCGAGCCACTCGCCGCCGCCGGGTTCCACTCCACCGAGGTGGACCGGCTCGCCCAGCTCGTCCGCGCCAGCGCGGTGATCCTCGGCGACCGGCTGGACCTGGTCGGCGCACCGTCAGTGACCACCGTCACCTGACCGGACGGCCCGCGTCACCCCGGGGCAACGGGCCCGCAACAGGCGGACGGCATGGTCGGTGCCGAGGAAGGGAGACAACCATGGCGCTGTGGCGGATCCGAGCCACCGTGGACGACCGGCCGGGCTACCTGTCGGTGCTCACGGCGAGCCTCGCGTTGCGCGGGGTCAACATCCTCAGCGTGCAGGTGCACACCACCGAGGCCGGCGCGGTCGACGACTTCCTGGTCGACGCGCCCGAGCAGGTGACCGAGGCGGAGCTGCGGGCCGCCGTGGAGCGGGGCCGGGGCCGGGACTGCTGGGTCGCGCGCAGCGGGGCTCGTGGGCTGGCCGACGAGCCGACCCGGCTGCTCGGGCTCGCCGGGCGGCTGGTCCGCGACCCGGAGGCGACCGGCGAGGTGCTGCGTACGTTGCTCGGCGCCGACACGGTGACCTGGCGTCCGGCGTCCGCCACCGCGCCGGGCGGGGTGGGCGGCACCACGATGGTGCTCGCCGACCCGGCGGGCGGCGCGCACGAACTGCACCGCCGGGAGCCGAGCTTCACCCCGGCCGAGTACGCCCGCGCGCAGGCCCTGGTCGAGCTGGCCGCGACGCTGGCCCGGCGGGACGCCGACCGGATCACGCTGGTGCTGCCGGACGGCGGCGAGGTGTCGGTGCGGGCCGCGACCGCCGAGGACGTCCCCGGCGTACGCGATCTGCACGCCGCCTGCTCGGCGCGCAGCCGGCAGCGGCGCTACCTGAGCGGGGCGGCGGACCCCTCGCCGGCCCGGCTGCGCCGGCTGCTGGAGCCGGCCCGGGGCGTGACCCTGCTCGCCACGGCGGGCTCCGGCGGGGCGGCGGAGCCGGTCGTGGCGATGGCGAACCTGCTCGGTGAGGGCGACGAGGCCGAGGCGGCGCTGCTGGTCCGCGACGACTGGCAGCGGCGGGGCCTCGGTTCGGCGCTGCTGCGCCGCCTGGTCGGGCACGCCGACCGGGCCGGGTACGCCGCCGTGCTGCTGCACGTGCAGTCCGAGAACACGCCGATGCTGCGTACGCTGCGCCGGCTGGACCGGCCGGTGGCGATGGAACGCGACGGCGGCGTGCTGACCGCGACGCTGCCGCTGGCTCCACGGCCGGTGGCCGAGCCGGCCGCGCGGGCCGAGGTGACGGTGCCCGCGCAGCGGTCGAGTTGAGCTGACGGCCGACCGGCCGGACCCCGGAGGTGCGCCGCAACGGCGCGGCACACCCGAGGGGTACGGCCCGGCGGCCGGAACCGGCGCGGTCACGCGCCACAGGGGCCGACCTCCGATACGGAGGACGGTGACACGGCGGGGCTCCCGATGCGGGGGCCCCGCCCGTCTGTGTGCGATCAGGTGGCCGGGTAGCTGCTGTAGTCGGGGAAGTTGCCGTAGAGCCGGCCGTCACCGCCCACCGTGACCGCCTGCACGAGCAGGTCGCCGCCGACGAACGCGCCCTTCCAGGACGCGCCCCGGCCGCCGAACGGCTCGTCCCGGTCGCCCCGGGAGCGCGGCTTGTTGATGCCCACCTTGAACGCCTGGAGGTCGACCGCCAGTTTGCCGGCCAGCTCCTCGTCGTCGCAGGCGAGCGACGCGACGAGCGCGCCGTTGGAGGCGTTCATCTGGGCCAGCAGTTCGTCGGTGGTGTCCACCACGACGATGGTGTCCACCGGGCCGAACGGCTCGGCGTGCATGAGGCGGGACCGGCCGGGTGGGGCCAGCAGCACGGCCGGGGCGACGTACGCGGAGGTGTCCTGCCCGTCCAGGAACGGCGCGCCGTCCAGCTTGCCGCGGTGCAGCGGCACGGCGCCGCCGCGTACCGCCTCGTCGACCTTGCGTCGCAGCTCGTCGGCCTTGGCGGCGCTGATCAGCGGCCCGAAGTCCAGCTCGGGCAGCGGGTCGCCGGCCGACCAGTCGGCACCGACGGCGAGCGGGTGGCCGAACCGGATCGAGCGGACGACCGGCAGGTACATGTCGAGGAACTCGTCGACCAGGTCGCGCTGGACCACGAACCGGGGGTACGCGGTGCAGCGCTGCTTGCCGTACTCGAAGCCCTTGCGCAGGTGCGCGGCGAGCGAGTCCCACTGGGAGAAGTTCCAGATGCCCCAGGCGTTGAGGCCCTCCTGCTCGATGAAGTGCCGCTTGTCGCAGTCGAGCAGCGCGGCGGCGACCTTGCCGCCGTTGGAGCGCCCGCCGACGAACGCCACCGCGCCGATCTCCGGCGCGCGGACGAGCACCTCGGACAGTTCCTCGCCGCTGCCGGACAGCAGCGTGGCGGGCAGTCCGGCGCGGCGCATCAGCGCGTGCGCGACGGTGAGGCAGACCGCCCCGCCCTGCGACGGCGTCTTGGCGATGACCGCGTTTCCGGCCAGCAACTGCACCAGCTCGGCGTGCACCAGCACGCTCATCGGGTAGTTCCAGGAGGCGATGTTGCTGACCGGGCCGGGCAGCGGCTCCCGGCCGTCGGCGAGCATCCGCTCGATCTCCTGCACGTACCAGCGCACGCCGTCCAGCGCGCGGTCCACGTCGGCGCACGCCAGCCGCCACGGCTTGCCGATCTCCCAGACCAGCAGCAGGGCGAGCAGGTCGCGGTGCGCGGTGAGCGCGTCCAGCGCGTCGGTGACCCGGGCGACGCGTTCGGCCAGCGGGGTCTGCGCCCACTCCCGGTGCGCCGTGGCGGCGTGGGCCACGGCGGCGCGGGCCGTGTCGGCGTCGAGCCGGGCCAGGTGTACGAGCACGGTGTTGTCCACCGGGGTGCGCACGGCGGTGGGCGTGCCGAGCGCGCGCCAGTCGCCCTGGACGAGGTTGTGCAGGGTGGTGGTGCCGTCGGGGCCGGTGCCGAACGCCTCGGGCGTGGCGGTCACCGCCCGGGCGAGCGTGTCGGACCAGGAGGTGCCCTCGGCGAGTCGTAGAGCCATCGCGATCTCCTCAGTGTCGTCCGGGGAGCGGCGGCGTCGATGGCACCGCAGGTGAGGCGTACTGTCCCGCGGGGCCGAGCGGCCGGGCAACCGTACGTTCGTATGCCAGGACGGCCGGGCCGCCGCCGGCGCTCTCGCGGACGTGTCCGCGACCGTGCCGATATCGCTGAGCTGGGACTTAACGCGCTCAATATTGAGAAGTATCGATGATGTGATCCAGCTCCCGATGGTTACCCGTGAGTACGCCCGGGTGCTGCGGATCAGCGTGGTCTTCCCCTGTGATGAACGGCGCATTACATTGTCGGTTGTCCATGGGAGCGCTCCCGAACTCCTGCGGACACCCACCACCACCGCCACGCGGCAGCCGGAGCCCTGTGAACCCGTCCCCGCTCCGGCTGCCGCCCGGCGCCAGCCACAGGAGCTCGCCATGCCCCGTCCGATTCCGCCGCCGGGAGGCCGGTCCCGGCTCCGCCGGCTGTTCGCCGCCGGCGCCGCGCTGGCCGTCGGCCTGGCCACTGCCGTCGCCGCCCCGCCACCCGCGTCCGCCTCCGCCGCCCAGGCCGCGCCCGCGTTCAACTACGCCGAGGCGTTGCAGAAGTCGCTGTTCTTCTACGAGGCGCAGCAGTCGGGCCGCAAACCCTCCTGGAACCGGGTCTCCTGGCGCGGCGACTCCGCGCTGACCGACGGCGCCGACGTCGGCGTCGACCTCACCGGCGGCTGGTACGACGCCGGCGACCACGTGAAGTTCGGCTTCCCGATGGCGTTCAGCGCCACCATGCTGGCGTGGGGCGCGGTCGAGTACCGCGACGGGTACGCCGCCTCCGGCCAGCTCACCCACCTGCTGAACAACCTGCGCTTCGTCAACGACTACTTCGTCAAGGCGCACCCCGCCGCGAACGTCCTCTACGGGCAGGTCGGCAAGGGCGACGACGACCACAAGTGGTGGGGCCCGGCCGAGGTGATGCCGATGGCACGGCCCGCGTACAAGATCGACGCGAGCTGTGGCGGCGCGGACCTGGCGGGGGAGACGGCGGCCGCGATGGCCGCCTCGTCGATGGTGTTCCGGCCCACCGACGCGGCCTACGCGGACAAGCTGCTCGGCCACGCCAAGCAGCTCTACACGTTCGCCGACACGGTGCGGAAGAGCTACCACGAGTGCATCACCGACGCGACGAGCTTCTACAAGTCGTGGAGCGGCTACCAGGACGAGCTGGTGTGGGGCGCGATCTGGCTGTACCGGGCCACCGGCGACGCCACCTACCTGGCCAAGGCCGAGAGCGAGTACGACAAGCTCGGCACCGAGCCGCAGTCCACCACCCGCTCCTACAAGTGGACCATCGCCTGGGACAACAAGCAGTTCGGCGCGTACGTGCTGCTGGCCAACCTGACCGGCAAGCAGAAGTACGTCGACGACGCCAACCGGTGGCTGGACTACTGGACCGTGGGCGTCAACGGCCAGCGGGTGCCGTACTCGCCGGGCGGGATGGCCGTGCTCGACTCCTGGGGCGCGCTGCGGTACGCCTCCAACACCGCGTTCGCCGCGCTGGTCTACAGCGACAGGGCCACCGACACCACGCGCAAGGCGCGCTACCACGACTTCGCCGTCCGGCAGATCAACTACGCGCTGGGCGACAACCCGCGCAACTCCAGCTACCAGATCGGCTTCGGCGCCAACTCGCCGCGCAACCCGCACCACCGCACCGCGCACGGCTCCTGGTGGGACAGCCAGACCGTGCCCACCGAGACCCGGCACGTGCTCTACGGCGCGCTGGTCGGCGGCCCGTCCTCGGCCAACGACGCGTACACCGACAGCCGGTCGGACTACGTGATGAACGAGGTGGCCACCGACTACAACGCCGGTTTCACCTCGGCGCTGGCCCGGCTGACGAACGAGTACGGCGGCAGCCCGCTCGCCGGCTTCCCGGTCGCCGAGACGCCCGACCTGGACGAGCTGACTGTGGAGACCACAGTGATGCAGGCCGAGCCGCGCGCCACCGGGCTCAAGGCGATCGTCTACAACAAGTCGGCGTTCCCGGCCCGGGCGCTGACCACCGGTAAGTTCCGGTACTTCTTCCGGCCCGACGGCACCGGCCCGGTGACAGTCACGCCCGGCTACACCCAGGGCTGCCCGTCCCCGTCGGCGGCGAAGCAGTTCTCCGGCGACATCTGGTACGTCGAGGTCGACTGCACCGGCTACACCATCGCGCCCGCCGGCCAGTCGCAGCACCGGATGGAGGTCCAGTTCAAGATCGGGGTGCCGGAGGGCGGCACCTGGGATCCGACGAACGACCCGTCGTACCAGGCCACGGCCGGGCCGAACCGCAAGGTGCCGCTCTACTCCGCCGGCGTACGCGTCTGGGGCGAGGAGCCCGGACCGGCCACGCCGGACACCACTGCGCCCTCGGCGCCCGGCACGCCCGTCGCGTCCGCCGTCACGTCGAGCGGGCTCACGCTGACCTGGGCCGCGTCCACCGACACCGGCGGCAGCGGCCTGGCCGGCTACGAGATCACCCAGTCGCAGACCGGCAGCGACGCGCTGGTGCTGCGGACCGCCACCACCAACACGCTCGCGGTGACCGGGCTGCTGCCGGAGCGGACGTACCAGTTCACCGTGCGGGCGCTCGACGGCGCCGGCAACCGCTCGGCGTCGTCGGCTGCCGTCAGCGTCACCACACCGGCCGGCCCGGCGCCGGACACCACCCCGCCGACCGCACCCGGTACGCCCACCGCCTCGGCGGTCGGCCCGACCGGCCTGACGCTGACCTGGGGCCCGTCCACCGACGCCGTCGGGGTCACCGGGTACCGCGTCTACCGGGGCGGGAACGTCCTGGTCGGCACCGCCACCGGCACCACGCTGGCGGTGACCGGGCTGACCGCCTCTACCACGTACACCTTCACTGTGGTGGCGGTGGACGCGGCCGGCAACGTCTCGCCGGCCTCGCCCGGCGTCACAGTGACCACCACGGCCCCGCCCACGGGCGGCGCCTGCGCGGTGACGTGGACGGCGAACACCTGGGACACCGGGTTCACCGCGAACGTCACTGTCGCCAACACCGGCACCACGGCGATCAACGGCTGGACGCTCGCGTTCACGTTCGGCAACAGCGGGCAGAAGGTCGGGCAGGCCTGGTCGGCGAACGTGACCCAGACCGGCACCGCGGTGACCGCGTCGAACCTGTCCTACAACGGCACGCTGGCGCCGGGGGCGTCGACGAGCTTCGGTTTCAACGGCACCCACACCGGCGCCAACCCGAGGCCCGCCGCCTTCACCCTGAACGGCTCCGCCTGCACCGTCTCCTGACCGTCGAGGCGGCGTGGCGTGGCCGGTGCCGCACCGGGCGACCGGCCACGCCACGCCTCGCGCGGCCAGAACCTTTCCGAAACGTTTCCGAAACACCATTGTCCCCGTCGATGCGCGATGGAAGCATCGACGGAGCTAGATAACCAACCGAGACGTCCAGTCGTCTTCGCCCCGGCGGCCTGGGTGTTGGCCAGTAAGGAGGCCAAGATGGCCATGAGCCCATCCGTTCATCGCGGCGGGAGCCGGCGACGGCGATCACCCGCCGTCCGAGCGCTGCTCGCCGGCGCGGTCAGCGCCGTGACGGTGGCCGCCGTCGCGGTGATGATGCCGTCGGCGAACGCCGCCGCGAGCACGCTGGGCGCGGCCGCCGCGCAGTCGGGCCGGTACTTCGGCACGGCGATCGCGGCGGGCCGGCTCGGCGACTCGACGTACAGCACCATCGCCGGGCGCGAGTTCAACATGATCACCGCCGAGAACGAGATGAAGCCGGACGCGACGCAGCCCCAGCGGGGCCAGTTCAACTTCAACTCCGGTGACCAGATCTACAACTGGGCGACCCAGCGCGGCTTGAAGGTCCGCGGGCACACCCTGGCGTGGCACGCGCAGCAGCCGGGCTGGATGCAGAGCCTGAGCGGCAGTAACCTTCGTCAGGCCATGATCGACCACATCAACGGCGTGATGGCCCACTACCGGGGCAAGCTCGCCGCGTGGGACGTGGTGAACGAGGCGTTCAACGAGGACGGCAGCCGCCGCCAGTCGAACCTCCAGGGCACCGGCAACGACTGGATCGAGGTCGCGTTCCGCACCGCCCGGGCGGCCGATCCGTCGACCAAGCTCTGCTACAACGACTACAACATCGAGAACTGGTCGTACGGCAAGACGCAGGGCGTCTACAACATGATCCGGGACTTCAAGTCCCGCGGCGTCCCGATCGACTGCGTGGGCCTGCAGACCCACTTCACCGGCGGCAGCTCGCTGCCGGGCAACTTCCAGACCACGCTGTCCAGCTTCGCGGCGCTCGGCGTGGACGTGGCGCTGACCGAGGCGGACGTCACCAACGCCTCGACCAGCCAGTACGCCGGGCTGACCCAGGCGTGCCTGAACGTGCCGCGCTGCATCGGCATCACCGTGTGGGGCGTCCGCGACAGCGACTCGTGGCGCTCAGGCGAGAACCCGCTGCTGTTCGACGGCGGCGGCAACAAGAAGGCCGCGTACAACTCGGTCCTCAACGCGCTCAACGCCGCCGCCCCGACCTCGGGGCCGACCACGACCCCGACCACGGGACCGCCGCCGAGCGGCGGCGCCGGCCGGATCGTCGGCGTGCAGTCGGGCCGGTGCATCGACGTGCCGAACGCCACCCAGACCAACGGCACCCGCGTGCAGCTCTACGACTGCAACGGCCAGTCCAACCAGCAGTGGACGTACACCTCGAACAAGCAGCTGATGGTCTACGGCAGCAAGTGCCTGGACGCGAACGGTGCGGCCACCGCCAACGGCACCGGAATCATCATCTGGGACTGCAACGGCCAGTCGAACCAGCAGTGGAACATCAACTCCAACGGCACCATCAGCGGCGTGCAGTCCGGCCGCTGCCTGGACGTCTGGGGCACCAGCAACGGCCAGCAGGTCCAGCTGTACGACTGCCACGGACAGACCAACCAGCAGTGGCGGACCGACTTCGGTGGCACCACGCCCCCGACCACGCCGCCGCCGACCACGACGCCCCCGCCGGGCGGCTGCTCGCTCCCGTCGACCTACCGGTGGTCGTCGACCGGCGCGCTGGCCAACCCGCAGAACGGCTGGGTCTCGCTCAAGGACTTCACCAACGTCGTCTACAACGGCAAGCACCTGGTCTACGGGTCGTACGTCAACAGCAGCGGCCAGTACAGCTCGATGAACTTCAGCACGTTCACGAACTGGTCCGACATGGCCTCGGCCGGCCAGAACGGAATGAGCCAGGGCACCGTGGCGCCCACCCTGCTGTACTTCGCGCCGAAGAACATCTGGGTGCTGGCGTACCAGTGGGGACCGACCTCGTTCAGCTACAAGACGTCGAGCGACCCGACGAACGCCAACGGCTGGTCCTCGGCGCAGACGCTGTCCACCGCCACCCTGCCCGACGCCCCGTACGGCGTGATCGACCAGACGCTCATCGGCGACGACCAGAACATGTACCTGTTCTTCGCCGGGGACAACGGCAAGATCTACCGGTCGAGCATGCCGCTCGGGAACTTCCCGGGCAGCTTCGGTTCGAGCTACACGACGATCATGACCGACTCGACGAACAACCTGTTCGAGGGCGTCGAGGTCTACAAGGTGGCGGGCCAGAACCAGTACCTCATGATCGTCGAGGCGATCGGGAGCCAGGGACGCTACTTCCGGTCGTTCACGTCCAGCAGCCTGAACGGCTCGTGGACCCCGCAGGCCGCCACCGAGAGCAACCCGTTCGCCGGCAAGGCCAACAGCGGCGCGACGTGGACCAACGACATCAGCCACGGTGACCTGGTCCGCACCAACCCCGACCAGACCAAGACCGTCGACGCCTGCAACCTGCAGTTCCTGTACCAGGGCAAGAACCCCAGTGCGGGAGGCGACTACAACCTGCTGCCGTGGCGGCCGGGTGTGCTGACCCTCCAGCGCTGACCGTCACACCGTTCGAGGAGAGCGTGCCCGGCACCCGTGCGGTGCCGGGCACGCCCGTTCCGGTGGGTCGGACCGGCCGGCGGGCGGACGGCGGTGACCCGGGGCAAGCTGGATCGGTGGAGCGCATGCTGCTGACCGTCGGCCACGGGGCCGCCCACCGCGACCAGCTCGGGGACCTGCTGGCCGGCGCGGAGGTCGCCCTGGTCGTGGACGTGCGTCGCTACCCGGCCAGCCGGACCAACCCCGACGTCCGCCGTGAGGCCCTCGAACGCTGGCTGCCCGAACGGGGCATCGACTACCGCTGGGAGCCGCGCCTCGGCGGCCGCCGGCACGTCCGCGCCGGCGAGCCGGAACCGGACACCTGGTGGACGGTTGCGGCCTTCCGGGCGTACGCCGCGTACACCCGCACGCCCGACTTCGACGCCGCACTGGACGAGGTGCTGGCCGACGCCGCGCGGCGGACCACGGCCGTGATGTGCAGCGAGAGCGTCTGGTGGCGCTGCCACCGGCGGCTGATCGCCGACGTCGCCGTGCTCGGCCGCGGCGTGCCGGTGTCGCACCTCATGCCGGACGGGCGGCTCAGCCCGCACCGGCCCGCCGAGGGCGCCCGCCGGCTGCCCGACGGGCACCTGCTCTGGGAAGGCTGACTCAGCCCGCCAGGTCCTCGGCGAGCAGATCCATCAGCAGCGCGTCGTGCCAACGTCCGTCCGCCCCACGCTCGTAGCGCCGCATGATGCCCACCGGGCGGAACCCCACCTTCGCGTACGCCCGGATCGCCGCCGTGTTCGCCGCCGCCGGGTCGATGGTGAACCGGTGGTGGCCGTACTCGTCGATCAGGTGCCGGACCAGCGTGCGGATCGCGTCGCCGCCCAGCCCCGAGCCGCGTACCGCCGGGTCGAGGAACACGTCCAGGCTGGCGTGGCGGTAGTCCGGGTCGGTCTCGGCGTACCACTGGATCGCGCCGACCAGCCGGCCGTCGTGCTCGACGGCGTAGGTCGTCACCGCGTCGTCGGCCAGGTCGGCCCGGACCGACGCGGCCAGGTCGTCGCCGCCGCGCCACCAGCGGCGCACCTCCGGGGTGGCCCGGATCGCGGCCAGCGCGGGCACGTCGGCGTCGGTCACCGGCCGCAACGTCACCGCCCGCCCCCGCAGCACGCCTCAGCCCCGCCGCTCGCCGTGCTCGACGCAGACCGCCGACCAGCCCGTCGGTACGACCTGCACCTTCATCCGCCGTCGGCAGGACGCGCACCAGCGCGGCGGCTCCCACGCCCGGGCCGCCTCGCACGCCGGGTGCGGCCCGGCCGCCACCGACTCGCCGCACCTGTCGCACCAGAGCGCCGCGGGGAGGGCCGCCGTGGCGGGGGAGGATTCGGTCACCGCTGCCTCACAGGGTCGCCGAGAGCGCCTTCACCGGCATCTTCAGGTCTTCCAGCAGCTTCAGATCGGCCGTCGCCGGCCGGCCCAGCGTGGTCAGGTAGTTGCCGACGATCACCGCGTTGATCCCGCCGAGCAGGCCGTCGCGGGTGCCCAGGTCACCGAGGGTGAGTTCGCGGCCGCCCGCGTACCGCAGGATGGTGCGCGGCATGGCCAGCCGGAACGCGGCGATGGCGCGCAGCGCGTCCTTGCCCTCCACCACCGGGCGGTCACCGAGCGGCGTGCCGGGGCGCGGGTTGAGGAAGTTCAGCGGCACCTCGTGCGGGTCCAGCTCGGCGAGCTGGGCGGCGAACTCGGCGCGCTGCTCGACCGTCTCGCCGAGGCCGAGGATGCCGCCGCAGCAGACCTCCATGCCGGACTCGCGGACCATCCGCAGCGTCTCCCAGCGCTCCTCCCACGAGTGCGTGGTGACCACGTTCGGGAAGTAGGAGCGGCAGGTCTCCAGGTTGTGGTTGTAGCGGTGCACGCCCATCTCGACCAGCTCGTCGACCTGCTCCTGGGTGAGCATGCCGAGCGAGGCGGCGACCTGGATGTCGACCTCGGCGCGGATGGCGGCGACGCCCTCGCGCATCTGCTTCATCAGCCGGGCGTCCGGGCCGCGCACGGCGGCCACGATGCAGAACTCGGTCGCCCCGGTCGCGGCGGTCTGCTTCGCGGCCTCGACCAGCGCCGGGATGTCCAGCCAGACCGAACGGACCGGGGAGGTGAACAGGCCGGACTGCGAGCAGAAGTGGCAGTCCTCCGGGCAGCCGCCGGTCTTCAGCGAGATGATGCCCTCGACCTCGACCTCCGGGCCGCACCAGCGCATCCGGACCTCGTGGGCGAGCTGGAGCGCGGCGGGCAGGTGCTCGTCGGGAATGTTCAGCACCGCGAGGACGCCGGCCTCGTCGAGGCCGACGCCGTTGCCCAGCACCCGCTCCCGGGCCTGGTCGAGGATCTCTGGCATGGCTCGTAACCTAACAGGCCACCGTGAGCCCGGGAAACCGCCGCCGCCAGCCCTCCGGCGAGCCGGGACCGCGCCACGCCGGGGCCCTCCGCGCGGGTGGTAACTTCGCCCCGCGGAAGCGCCCGGCGGGGGCGGGGAGTCGGCGGGAGGGGACGGCACGGTGGCGGACTGGCTGGCGGCCCTGGACCGCCGCGCCGAGCTGCGGGCCCGGGCGGGGCTGACCCGCACGCTGCGCCCCCGGGCCGCCGACGACGCCGTGGTCGACCTGGCCGGCAACGACTACCTGGGCCTGGCCACCCACCCGGAGGTCACGGCCGCCGCCGCGACGGCCCTGTCCGCGTACGGGCTGGGCGCCACCGGGTCGCGTCTGGTGCGCGGGTCCACCGACGCCCACCACGCGCTGGAGGACGACCTGGCCGGCTGGCTCGGCGTCGACAGTGCGCTCGTGTTCTCCTCCGGCTACCTGGCCAACCTCGCCGCCGTCCGGGGGCTGACGCAGCCGCGTACGCTGCTCGTCTCCGACGCCCACAACCACGCCTCGCTGATCGACGGCTGCCGGATCTCCGGCGCCGAGACGCTCGTGACGCCGCACGCCGACGTCGCAGCGGTGGCCGCGGCGCTGGCCGCCGCGCCGGGCCGCCCGGCGGTGGTGGTGACCGAGTCGGTCTTCTCCGTCGACGGCGACCTGGCCCCGCTCGCGGAGCTGCACGCGGTGGCCCGCCGGCACGGCGCGCTGCTGCTCGTCGACGACGCGCACGCGCTCGGCGTCACCGGCCCGGCCGGCGCCGGCGGGGTGGCCGCCGCCGGGCTGGCCGGCGCGCCCGACGTGGTGGTCACCGCGACGCTGTCCAAGGCGCTCGGCGGGGCCGGCGGCGTGGTCGCCGGGCCGGCCGAGTTCGTCCGGCACCTGGTGGAGACCGGCCGCACGTTCATCTTCGACACGGCGCCGCCGCCCGCCGTGGTGGCCGGGGTACGCGCCGCGGTACGCCTGGCCCGCACCGGTGACGCGCTGCGGGCCGAGCTGGCCGACCGGGTCGCGGCGGCGGTGCGCCGGCTCGGCGGGGCCGGGCTGTCCGTGTCCGCCCCGGACGGCGCCGTGATCTCGGTGACCGCGCCCGGCCCGCAGGAGGCGACCGCCTGGGCCGCCGCCTGCCGGGACCGGGGCGTCGCGGTCGGCTGCTTCCGTCCCCCGTCCACGCCGGACAGCCGCTCCCGGCTGCGGCTCACCGTCAGCGCGGGGGTGGACCGGGCCGACTTCGACCGGGCCCTGGATGTCATCGTGGAGTGTGCGCCATGAGCTTCGGCGACGCCTGGACCGGGCCGGTGCTGGTGACCGGCACGGACACCGAGGTCGGCAAGACGGTGGTGACCGCCGCCGTCGCCGCCGCCGCGCAGGCGGCCGGCCTGCGGGTCGCCGTGGTCAAGCCCGGCCAGACGGGTACGGCGACAGGCGAGCCCGGCGACGTCGACTCGGTGACCCGGCTGGCCGCCCCGCTGACCGGCCGGACGCTGGCGAGCTACCCCGATCCGCTGGCCCCGCTGGCCGCGGCCCGGGTGGCGGAGCTGCCGCCGCTGGAGCTGTACAACGCGGTCGACGCGATCCGCGAGGAGGCGGACAAGCACGACCTGGTGCTCGTCGAGGGCGCGGGCGGGCTGCTCGTACCGATGGGGTTGCGCCCGTCCGGCGAGCCGTGGACGGTGGCCGACCTGGCGGTGTCGCTCGGCGCACCCGCGGTGGTGGTGGCGCGGGCCGGGCTCGGCACGCTCAACCACACCGCGCTGACGCTGGAGGCGCTGGAGCGGCGCGCCGTCCCGGCCGGCGTGGTGATCGGCGCCTGGCCGGCCGAACCGGAGCTGGTGCACTGGCTCAACCTGTCCGAGCTGGTGCCGAACCTGCTCGGCGCGGTGCCGGCCGGCGCGGGCGGGATGGACCCGGGCGTGTTCCGCCGGTCCGCGTCCGGCTGGCTCACCCCCGCCCTGTACGGCGTGCTGGACGACTGGCGGGCCTGGGCCGAGGAGACCTGACTTTCGTCGGTGCCCGGCCCGGCCGGGCGTGGGTAGCGTGACCGCCGTGGAACCCCGCGAACGACAGCGCCGGGCCGGTGACCTGCTGCTCTGGGCCGTGCTCGCGGCGCCTGTCGCGTACGGCCGGCTCACCCCGCCGCAGATCGGCGAGCTGCCGCCGCTGGCCGCCGCGCTGGCGCTGCTCGGCGCGGCGGTGTGGATCGGCCGCCGGTGGCCGCTGGTCGCGGTGCTCGCGGTGGTGGCCGGCTCGCTCGTCGACGGCAACGTGGTGTTCGCCATCCCGGTCTTCGGCTACCTGGCCGGGCGGCGCAGCGACCGGGCCGCACCGGCCGCCGCCGTCTTCGCCGCCATCGCGGTCACCGGCTCGGTGCTCAACCTGGGGCTGCTCGGCACCGAGCCGTCCACCTGGTTCCTGCTCGCCTCGGTGCTGCTGTTCGCCGGGGTGTTCCCCTGGCTGCTGGGCCGGCTGCGGCGGCAGCACCGCGCGCTCGCCGACGCCGGGCTGCGGCACGCGCAGGCCGAGCGCCGGGCCGAGGTCGAGCGGGTACGCCTGCGCGAGCGGGCCCGCATCGCCCAGGACATGCACGACTCGCTCGGCCACGACCTGAGCCTCATCGCGCTGCGGGCGGGCGCGCTGGAACTGGCGCCGGACCTGTCCCCGGCGCACCGGGCGGCGGCCGGTGAGCTGCGGGCCAGCGTCGCCGCCGCCACCGAACGGCTGCACGACGTGATCGGCGTGCTGCGCGAGGAACGCACGTTGCGGCCGCCGGGGGAGACGGTCGCCGACGTGGTCGACGGCGCGCGCGACGCCGGGATGACGGTCGACCTGCGCGCCGACGGGGCGGACCTGCCGCCGCTGCCCGCGCACGCGGTGCATCGGGTGGTCCGGGAGGCGCTCACCAACGCCGCCCGCTACGCCCCCGGCGCCCCGGTCACCGTCGCTGTGGGACGCGATGCCGGCGCGGTGACCGTCGCGGTGGTGAACGCTCCGCCGCCGGCCGGTCCGCTGCCCGGGCCGCCGTCGCACGGCTCCGGGTTGCTGGCGCTGCGCGAGCGGGTACGCCTCGCCGGCGGCACCCTGGACGCCGGTCCCCGCGACGGTGGCTGGGCGGTCACCGCACGCGTCCCGCTGACCGGCCCGGCCGACGCCGAGGCTGCCTCGCCGGTCACCGGCGGCCTCACGGACGCGCTCGGTGTCTCCGGACGCGCCGGTGTCGACACCGGTCCGGCCGGCGATTCCGGGACGACCATCCCGCGATCCGGTGGTCTCGGCGACGGCCGCGCGGACGCGGATCCGCCCGGCGTATCCGGAAGCGTGGCTGCCGTCGTACCCCGGCGGGGTGAACCGGGGGACGCGGCCCGGCGGCTGCGGGAGGCCCGGCGGCGGGTGCGGCGCAGCCTGCTCGTCGCGATCGGCGCGCCCGCCGGGCTCGCACTGGTGCTGGCGCTCGTCTACTACCCGCTCGCCACGGCCGGCGCGGTGCTCGACCGGGCCGGCTACGAACGGCTGCGCCTCGGTGAGCCGCGTGACGCGCTCGGGCTGCCCCGGCGGCAGGCCGACCCGCCCGCGACCGGCGCGGTGCCGGGCTGCGAGTTCTACACCGACGGCAACTTCCCGTTCGCCCAGGCGACCTGGCGGCTCTGCTTCGCCGACGGCCGGCTGGTCAGCAAGGAGCAGATCGCACCATGAGCGACGACCTCGACCGCCCGCTGCGGGTGGTGCTCGCCGACGACGAGGCGCTGGTCCGGGCCGGGGTCCGGGCGATCCTTGCCGCCGACCCCGGCATCGAGGTGGTCGGTGAGGCGGGCGACGGCCTCGCGGCGGTGGAACTGGTCCGCGCGCACCGGCCCCGGGTGGCGCTGCTGGACATCCGGATGCCCCGCTGCGACGGGCTCAGCGCCGCCGCGCAGATCCGCCGGCTGGTGCCGGAGACGGCGGCGGTCATGCTCACCACGTTCGGCGACGACGACCTGATCGCCCGCGCGCTCGGTCACGGCGCCGCCGGGTTCCTGCTCAAGTCCGGTGACCCGCGCGAACTGCTGGCCGGGGTGCGGGCGGTGGCCGACGGCGGGGCGTACCTGTCGCCGCGGGTGGCCCGCCGGGTGATCGAGCTGAGCGGCCGCCGGATGGCCCGCGGCCCGTACGCGCGGGACCGGCTGGCCGGGCTGACCGACCGGGAACGCGACGTGCTGGCGCTGGTCGGGGCGGGACTGTCGAACGCCGAGATCGCCCGTCGGCTGCATCTGGTCGAGGGCACCGTGAAGAGCTATCTGACCAGCATCTTCACCCGGCTGGACGTGCGCAACCGGGTGCAGGCGGCGATCCTCGCGTACGAGGCGGGGCTGGTCCCGCCCGCCGGCTGACCAGCCCCGCCCCGCTCAGGCGTCGCGTCGTGCCAGCGCCCACCGGCCCAGCGCCAGCGCGGCGGCGGTCCAGGCGGCGAGCACCAGCAGCCCCGCCGCCGCCGGGTACGGCTCGGTGTCCCCGGCCAGGAAGTGGTTGCCGGCCACGCCGGGGAACGCGTCGGCGATCCGGGTCAGCACCGTGATGTCCGGCTCCTGCAACGACAGCGGCACGATCATCAGCAGCGCGAACAGCACGGTCAGCGTCAGTACCGCGCCGCGCAGCGCCGCCGCCAGGCCGAGCGCCAGCACACCGACGAGCGCCAGGTACGCCGCGGCGGCCACCACGTCGGCCACCGTCCCGCCCAGCGGGGCGTGGCCCCACTCGCCCAGCACCGGCCGCGCCGTCACCGCGCCGACAGTGCCGAGCAGCAGCCCGAGGCCGAACGTCACCGCGCCCACCACGATCGCCTTGGCCGCCAGCACCCGCCCCCGTGACGGGGTGCACCGCAGCGTGGTGCGGATCGTGCCGGTGGTGAACTCGCTGGTGATCGCGAACAGGCCGAGCGCCAGCACCACGTACTGGGTCAGCTCCAGCGACCCGGCCACGATCTCGCCGACGTCCACCACGCCCGGGTTGTTGGCCGGGTCGTCGTCGGTGTTGGCGTTCTGCGCGTAGATGGCGAGCTGGGCGCTGGTGGCCGCCATGGTCAGCACCGCCGCGAGCAGCGTCCACCAGGTGGAGCGGACCGACCAGAGTTTCGTCCACTCGGCGGCCACCGCCCCGGCGAGCGGACGTCCGGCGGGGGCGGGCCGGGCGGTCCGCCGGGCCGGGTCGAGCGTGGACGGTGCGGTCATCGGGTGCCACCTCGGGTCGGGCCGGCGGCGTACTCCACGCTGTCGGCGGTCAGCTCCAGGAACGCCTCCTCCAGGGAGGGGGCGACGGGGGTCAGCTCGTGCAGGCGTACCCCCATCTCGTGCGCCAGGTCGCCGACGCGGCCGGCGGTGCTGCCGGCGACGGACATCCCGCCCTCGTCGGTGGTGACAGTCGCGCCCTCGGCGGCGAGCCGGTCGCCGAGCGCGGCGAGCGCGGCCGGCTCGGGGCCGCGTACCCGGACCGACGCGGCGGGCCGGGCGGCGATCAGCTCGGCCAGCGGCGCGTCAGCCACCAGCCGGCCGCGCCCCAGCACCACCACCCGGTCGGCGGTCTGCTGCATCTCGCTCATCAGGTGGCTGGAGACGAGGACGGTGCGCCCCTCGTCGGCGAGGCGGCGGGTGAATCCGCGGATCCACCGCACCCCGTCCGGGTCGAGCCCGTTGACCGGCTCGTCGAGCAGCAGCACCGGCGGGTCACCGAGCAGCGCGCCGGCGATGCCGAGCCGCTGGCCCATGCCCAGCGACAGCGCCCGGCCCGGCTTGCCGGCGGCGCGGCCGTCCAGGCCGACCAGGTCGAGCACCTCGGTCACCCGCCGGGCCGGTACGCCGTTGCTGCGCGCCATCGCCCGCAGGTGCGCCACACCGGAGCGGGCCGGGTGCACGCCCGTCGCGTCGAGCAGCGCGCCCACCTCGTACAGCGGGTGCCGCAGCGTGCGGTAGTCCTGCCCGTTGACCAGCGCCCGCCCGGCGGTGGGCCGGTCCAGGCCGAGCACCATCCGCATGGTGGTGGACTTGCCGGCGCCGTTGGGGCCGAGGAACCCGGTGACCTGCCCGGGGCGGATCTCGACGGTCAGGTCGTCGACGGCCGTCACGTCGCCGAACCGTTTCGTCAACCCACGAAGTGTGATCATGCGGCGACGCTATGGCCCGGCGGTGGCGCCGCGCCGCCGTCGAACGGCAACGGCCGACACCGACTTTCGTCAGGTGCGACGGACCACGAACGCGTCGGGCATCCGGAACGTCAGGTTGTCCGGGCACCAGGGTGGACGGACCACAGTCACGCCGTCCAGCAGCGCGGTGGCCTCCGCGACCACCACGGCGGCCTCCATCCGGGCCAGCTGCGCGCCGACGCAGCGGTGCGGCCCGGCGCCGAAGGCCAGGTGCCGCCGCGAGCCGGGCTGCCCCGGGCGGAACTCGCCCGGCGCGCCGACCACTGCCGGGTCGCGCCCGGCGCGGGCCAGCCACGCCACCACGCTGGTGCCCGCCGGTACGGGGACCTCGCCGAGCGTGGTGTCGACGGCTGCCACCCGCCGCCAGGTGACGATCGGCGGCTCCAGCCGCAGCCCCTCCTCGACCACGTCGTCCACGTCGATCTCCCCGGCGCGCAGCCCGGCCCGTACCGCCGGTTCGCCGGACAGCCGGTGCAGCAGCAGGGTGAGGAACTGCGAGGTGGTCTCCTGACCGGCGACCAGCAGGAAGAACAGCGCGCCGACGACCACGTCGGGGGAGTGCCCGGCGTCGCGCAGCCGCGCGGCGAGCCCGCCCCCGGTCGCGGCGAACTCCCGCAGCACGGTGTGGAACCGGCCCACCTCGGCGGCCAGCGCGAGCTGCCGGTCGGCGTCCAGCGGCGCCCAGAACAGCTCCAGCGCGGCGCGGGCGAAGTCCTTCACCGCGCCGACCGGGGCGTCCGGCAGCTCGACCAGCCGGGCCAGCACCAGCAGCGGCAGGTCGGCGGCGAGCCCGGCGTACAGGTCGGCCGGGCGGCCCGCGTCCAGCGTCGCCGCCAGCCCGGCAATGCGCTCCCGGACCAGCCCGGTCAGCCACTGACGCTGGGCGGCCACCCGGTGCGGGTGCAGCGCGTCGGCGACGATGCCCCGGATCTCCGGGTGGTCGGCGCCGCCGTTGTTCGCCAGTGTCGGCGGCAGCCGGAACCGGTGCCCGGCGAGCACCCGCAGCGCGGCCACCGGGATCGGGGTGACCGCGTCGAGCGCGTTGTCCGGCCGGAACGTCACCGGATCGGTGAGCACCTGGCGGACGAGCGCGTGCCGGGTCACCACCAGGTGTGGCACGCCGACGTGGTCGACAACGGTGGCCGTGTCCGGCCACTGCCCGTCGACGGACTCCCCCCAGCCCCGGAACAGCACGCGGTAACGCTAGCGGCGGGCGCCCGGTGGGTTCGGGTCCAGCTCCCAGACGGTGGTGTGCTTCACCCGTACGCTCTCCAGCGCCTCGGACACCGGCACGTCGTACGCGGCCAGCTCGTGGAAGCGCTCGCGGGGCAGGAACGCGCGCCCCGGGTCGCCCACCAGCACCCGGGCGCCGGACCGGGCGGCCCGGAGCAGGAAGCGCAGCATGCGGCGGGCCATCGCCTCGCTGTAGAAGACGTCCCCGGCCAGCACCACCTCGGCGTCACCGGCGTCGGCGTCGAGGATGTCGCCGAGTTCGGCGTCGACGCGTACCCCGTTGGCCTCGGCGTTGAGCGCGACGGCGGCCACTGCCCGCTCGTCCACCTCGACCGCCCGGACGGTGGCGGCCCCGGCGCGGGCGGCGGCGACGGCGACCAGGCCGGAGCCGGAGGCCAGGTCGAGCACCCGGCGGCCGGCGACCACCTCGGGGTGGTCGGTGACGTAGCGGGCCAGTCCCTGCCCGCCGGCCCAGGCGAACGCCCAGAACGGCGGCGGCTGGGCGCTGCGGAACTCGCCCTCGGTCAGCTCCCACAGGCCGATCGGCTCGTCGGCCTGGTGCAGCAGCACCTCGGGGACGAACGCCACCGGGGCGAGACGGGCGTGCAGCCGGACGAACGCGGCGGACAGCTCGGACACCGGAGAATTGTGGCCCACCCCGGTTCCCCACCCGCATCCCGGGCGTGTCGCGGTGCCGTCGTGACCGGTTCACCACGCTCGGTGAAACAGGCCCCGTGTTGTGGCGTTGGATGCGAACACGCCCGTCTACCGGCGTGCCCGGCGCGCTCCTAGCGTTGCCTGTGGACACGACCGAGGGTGAGGAGGCGTGGTGAGCGGCTGGCGGCACGCGCTGCGGATCGGACTGGTGCTGACCTTCGTGGCCGGGACCGGATACGGCGGGGCCGTGCCGGCGCGGGCGGCGGCGGCCTTCTCCACCGAGTTGAGCGGCCT
This sequence comes from Micromonospora sp. WMMD1219, assembly GCF_049315215.1. Lineage (NCBI taxonomy): Bacteria > Bacillati > Actinomycetota > Actinomycetes > Micromonosporales > Micromonosporaceae > Micromonospora > Micromonospora sp. WMMD1219. Next base: position 6,697,454 of record NZ_CP186057.1, on the reverse strand, counting down.
GCCGGACGAGTTCACCGCCGGGGACCGGGTGGAGACGTTGTCCGCCGTGGTGTCCCGCTCCGACGGGGGCGGCTGTGTCAAGGTGCGCTGGTCGATGCTGGTGCGGGTGCAGGGCCTGCGGCTGGACCAGCTCAAGGTGGACCGGGTGGAGGACAGCGGCTCGTTCCCGCTGGAGATCCGCACCGAGGGAGACACCGCCCGGCTCACCGACCGGCAGCTCGACCCGGGTGTGCTGTGTCCCGGCCGTACCGTGACCGCCCGCTACCGGGTCGCGTTCGCCGAGGACGTCGGGCGCGGGCGGGTGAGCTTCGCCGCCGAGGCGTACGACCCGCAGTTGCGGCTGCTGGCCCGGCGGACCGCCTCCCGTGAGGTGGTGGGGGAGGAGGCGGCTTCGCCGACTCCCTCGCCGAGCAGCGCGGAGCCCACACCGAGCGACGAGCCGTCTTCCGAGGCGCCCGACGAGGAACCTACTGACGAGCCGACCGACGCCGCGGTGGTGGAGCCTCCCGCGCCCGGTGGCGTGGCCGGGCGGCCGGTGGCGGACAGCGGCGGATTCGGCCTGGTGCAGGCCGCGTTCCTGCTCGGCGGGTTGCTGCTGTTCCTCGGCGCCGGGCTGCTGCTGCGGATGCGCCGCCTGCTGCGCCCCGCCCCGCAGGCTGACCCCGACCTCCCGCCCCCGTTCGAACGCCCCCGCCCTCGCTGGCACTGACGCGCCGCGGGTGGGTGGTCAGTCGAGCTGGCTGGGCTCCAGGCCCAGCTCCCGGGCGGCCACCAGACGGATCCACTCGGCGATCTGCCGGCGGGTGATCACCCGTTCGTGCACCGCGAGCTGGACCGCCAGCCCGTCCATCACCGCGCTGATCCGCCAGGCCGCGCCGGCCGGGTCGGGGCAGTCGAACGTGCCCTCGGCGACCCCGGCGGTGATCACCGCGGCCAGGTCCTGCCGCCACCGCAGGTCGAGACGGCGGGAGAGCTTCTCCAGCTCCGGCGTACGCAGCGACTCCGCCCAGCCGTCGATCCACATCGACCAGGAGGTGGCCCGGCCGGTCGGCGCGTAGAGGCGCAGCATCCGGCGCAGCTTCGCCAGCGGCGGGGCGGAGGAGCGCAGCACCGCGTCGAGGCGGGCCAGATCCTGCTCGACCGCGTACGCGAAGGCCTGCGCGAGCAGGCGGTCCTTCGTCGCGAAGTGGTAGAAGACGAGCGCCTGGCTGACCCCGGCGGCCTCGGCCACGTCCGCGGTGCGGGTGTTGGCGAGCCCTCTTTCCGCGATCACCTCGCAGGCCGTACGCAGCAGCGCGTCCAGGCGGATCTCGGCGGCTCGTCTCGTCACGGCGTTACGGTAACCCATCCGTATGACCACAAGGAGTTACCGAAGCGGCCGGTCGGCGGCAGGACAGTCGGATGCCGGACACTCGGGTCGCCGAGCGGATTCCGCAGGTCGCAGCCCTGCCTGCCAGCCCCGGAGGTCAGCCACCCAGGCTCCTAGGAAGCCTGCGGGGTGCGGCGCCGACGGCATCCGGACGCGCCGGAAGGGGACCCGATTTGGCAACCGTTCCCGGGCTCGGCTAAAGTTCTCATCCGTCACCGGATAACACCGGGGGCGTGCGGACGTAGCGCAGCTGGTAGCGCATCACCTTGCCAAGGTGAGGGTCGCGGGTTCGAATCCCGTCGTCCGCTCGGAGATGCCGCCACGCAGTTCGGGGGCAACCTCGGTGGAGTGGCCGAGAGGCGAGGCAACGGCCTGCAAAGCCGTGTACACGGGTTCAAATCCCGTCTCCACCTCGCAGTAGACGAGGGCGATTGGCGCAGTGGGAGCGCGCTTCCTTGACACGGAAGAGGTCACTGGTTCAAACCCAGTATCGCCCACCAGCGGAAAGGCCGTGTCGATCATTCGACACGGCCTTTCTCGTCGTCGATCAGTCCAGTGCCGTGCCGCTGGCCATTGCCGCCGCCGCAGCGCCCCGCCCAGACTGGCCCGGTGGACGATCAGCAGACCCGAGCCCGGCAGTTCCGCGCCCTGCACCTGCCCGGTGAACCACTGATCCTGGTCAACGCCTGGGACGCGCTGAGCGCCCGGATCGTCGCCGCGGCCGGCGCCCGGGCGGTCGCGACCACGAGCGCCGGGGTTGCGTGGAGCCGCGGCGCCCCGGACGGCGACGCGCTCGCCCGGGACACCGCCGTCGACGTGATCCGCCGGGTGGCCGACGCGGTCCCCGTACCGGTCACCGCCGACATCGAATCCGGGTACGGCGACAGCCCCGCAGAGGTCGCCGAGACGATCGCGGCGGTGCTCGCGGCCGGGGCCGTCGGCGTCAACGTGGAGGACTCCCGGCACGACGGCGGAGGCCCGCTGCGCCCGGTCGACGAGCAGGTCGGCCGGCTCGCCGCGGTCCGGGCCGCCGCCGACCGCGCCGGCATCCCGCTGTACGTCAACGCGCGGGTGGACACGTATCTGCGCGGCGCCGGTGGCGTACCCGAGACGGTCGCGCGCGCCGAGGCGTACCTGGCTGCCGGCGCGGACGGGATCTTCGTACCCGGAACCGTGGAACCGGAGACGGTGGCCGCGCTGGCGGCGGCGATTCCGGCGCCGCTGAACGTGCTGGCCGGGCCGGGCGCACCGCCGATCGGCGAGCTGGCGCGGCTCGGCGTGGCCCGGGTGAGCATCGGACCGGCGGTGGCCGAGGCCGCGTACGCGGTGGCCCAGCGGGCGGCGACGGAGGTGCTCGGCGCCGGGACGTACGGCGCGCTCGACGGCGGGCTCGACTTCGACGCGCTGAACGAGCTGATGCGGAGCTGACCCGGACGGCGCGGCATCGACCGCGGAGCGGGGCACCGGGTTGAATGTGCCGGTGACCGCCTCCGTCCGCCCGGTGCCCGCGCTGCTGGGCCTGCCCGTCGTCACGGGAGTCACGGCGGGGGCGTGCGTCGTTGCGCTCGCCGCCCTGGGGGCGGCCGGTCACGGCGGGTTCGCGACCGAGCCGGCCGGCGCCCTCGCCCTGGCCGTGGCGGCAGTGGCCGCGGCGGTCGCCGCGTCCCGGCTCGCCCGGTCGGGCCACCGCGCCGCCGGGCGGCTGGCGACCGGGCTCGCCGCGTCGCTGCTGGCTTATCTGGGGCTCGCCGTCCTGGCGGTGGCCACCGTCGCGGCCGGGCACCGGTGGGCCGGTCCGGCCGTCGCGGCGTGGAACTCGGCGTGGATCCCGCCGCTCGCGCTCCTGCAACTGACCGCCTCGGCCGCCGTCCGCACCGGCACCGTCACCCCGAAGGCGCACCGGTACGTGGGTCTCGTCCTCGGCGCGGCCACCCTCGTCAACGCGCTGCTGACGACGGCGACCGAGCCGTTCGACGGGCTGCCGACGATCGCGGGGGAGTCCTGGCGTACCGCCCTCGCCCCGGTCGGCGCCGCCGTCACCGTGCTGGGCGTGGCGGCGCTGCTCCTGCTGCCGGTGACGCTCTGGCGGGCCGCTCTCGGCTCGCACCACACCGTGCGGGCGCGGCTCGGCGTGGCCGCCGCGGCCACCACGGCGGCGCCGTTGACTGTCGTCTTCTGCCTGCTCCTCGCGATCGCCCGCACCCCCGGTGACGTCGAGCCGTCGCTGGGCTCGGTGGCCTTCCTGGTGGCCCTGTCCGGCGCCGCCGTGTTCGCCGCCGCCTGCGCGGTCACCGCCGCCCGGGGCACCACCGAGCCTCGGCGGGTCGGCACTGTGGTGCGCGCCGCCGGCCTGGCCGCCGCGGCCCTCCTGGTCGTCGGCGCCGGCACGCTCGTCGCCGCTCCCGGCTCGTCCCTGGGCCCGACCTCGGTCGCCCTGGTCGTGTCCGCGCTGACTGTCGTCGTCGGCGGCGGGGCGTGGGCCGGCACCGGCCGGCTGGCGGCGCTGCTCACCGCCGCGCCGGAAGTGCCGGCGGCGGCGCCGGTGACGCCGCGAGGCGGCGCGGAGGGTACGGCGGCAGGCGACGCGCCACCGCACGCCGGAACGCCCGATGCGGCGGTTTCGGATGTCGTCGAGACGACGGGCCCGGGCCCGTCGGCAGCGGAGGTCGCGCCGGACGCCTCCGGCGCGGCGGTGTGCGTCTCGGCCTCGGCCGGCGCGGGAGTACGCGTCCCGGTGCCCGCCGGTGCGGTTCCGGCATCGGTCGGCGGGCTGACGGCGCGCGAACGTGAGGTGCTCGCCGCGCTCGCCGAAGGCGCCAGCAACGCGGGGATCGCGGCGCAGCTCGTGGTCTCCGAGCGCACCGTCGACGCCCACCTGCGCGCCATCTTCGTCAAGCTCGGCCTGACCCCGGGCGGCGACACGAACCGGCGGGTACGGGCGGCGCGGATCTGGCTGGAGCACGCACGACAGCGGCGCTGAGCAGGACTTTCGCGAAGATAGGTGTTGAGGCCGATGCCCGCGCCGGTGGTGCCTCGGCACGGTGGGGCGACACCCGATCGACGGAGGCTCTCACAGTGCCCGTACCGAACACCGTGCCCGTACCGAAGCTGCGCCGCGCCGTGCTCGTCGCGCTTTTCGCCCTGCTCCTGGTGGCCCTGGCCGGCCGTACCCTGTTCATGTTGTGGGAGCCGCCGTTCGACGGCGCGATCCACTACGACGACGTACGCGAGCTGGGGTCCGCGTACTGGCCGATGAACCTCTACCTGGGCGGGCCTGCGTACGCCGTCTCCTGGATCGCCGCGGCGGTGTTCATCGTCGGTCTCGCCCGGGGTCGCGCGGGCGTGCTGAACCTGGTGGGGGCCTTCCTGGCCGGCCTCGGCGGTGTGGTGTTCGCGCTGGCGATCACCGCCGAGGTGCTGCCGTTCGCCTACGCCGCCGACCCGGCCGTCCTGCCGGAGCAGGAGGGGCGCGCGTTGTTCGACGTCTTCAACGACCAACTGGACGGGCTGCTCCCGGCAATCCTCGGCAGTCAGGTGGCGATCGTCCTCGGCATGGTCCTGGCGCTCGTCGGGATCCTGATCGGCCGCACGATGCCGCGCCCGCTGGTCGTCGCCGCGCTCGCCTACGTCGTGGCGTTCGTGCTGGTCCCGCAGGACGCGGGTCGCGCGGTGGTCGTCGTGAGCTACCTGCTCCAGGTGGCGCTCGTCGCCGCGATCGGCTGGTACGGGCTGCGCGCCGCCACCGCCGACGAGCGCCCGTAGCAGAACGGGCCGGCCGGATCGGGTGATCCGGCCGGCCCGTTCCGGGACCGATCAGCTCCGTCGGCCCCGGTCGCTGTCACATCGGCGGGGCGACGTCCCGGCGCTCCTCGACCCGGCGGTACTCCACCGGCTGCTCGGCGGTGGTCGTGACCACCTGGCGACGGCGGCCCCACACCAGCGTGGTCATGATCAGGCCGAGGACGCCGGCCGCCATCAGGATCCAGCCGACGACGTCGAGGTCGACCCCGCCGACGCTGGCGTTGAGCGCGAACGTGAGGATCGCGCCGACCGCGATCAGGAAAATGCTCGTACCGATACCCACGACAGCCTCCTTCGGGGGGATGGTTGTGCTGTCACCGGCCTCAGTACCCCGGCGGCGAGCAGCGCAACCACACGGCCGCCCGACGCGGCGGGGGCCTGCCGCACGGCGATCTTGGCATCGGGTAGAGTTCACCCCGTCGCCGGCGCGAACCGGCGGCACGCGGACGTAGCGCAGCTGGTAGCGCATCACCTTGCCAAGGTGAGGGTCGCGGGTTCGAATCCCGTCGTCCGCTCGCGATTGCCCGGGCGATTGGCGCAGTGGGAGCGCGCTTCCTTGACACGGAAGAGGTCACTGGTTCAAACCCAGTATCGCCCACCGAGAGTCACCCTCACCGCCCGCCGGCGCCGCCGGTCGATCGGCGGACGTATCCCACCGGACGGTTCGTACCGGCCACATCGGTCACCCGGCTCCACCGTGCGGATTATTCAGCCGCTGCCACCGCGCGTGTCACTGTGATGCCCGATGCGCAGGGAGGCGGTCACATGCACATGATCGAGCGGGGACGGTGGCGGCGGACGGCCGCCCGGTTAGGGGTGGCGGCTGTCGTCGCGGCGGCCGGGGTGACGGTCTCGGCCGCGCCCGCGCAGGCCACCGCGACGCGGACGGTGGCGTTCTTCAGCATGGACGAGCCCGCGTCGTCGACGGTGCTGACCGACTACAGCGGCAACGGCCGCCACGGCACGATCGGCGGCGAGGTGGTCACCGGCGCGCTCTACGCCGGGGCGACCGGCCACCGCTTCGCCACCCACCTGCCCACCGACCAGGAGTACGTCCCGGGCCACGTCGACCTGGTGCCGCACAGCACCGACTTCAACCCGGACGCCGGGGACTTCTCGGTGACCATCCGCTACCGGACCACGTACTCCTTCGGCAACATCCTCCAGAAGGGACAGGGCAACACGGCCGGCGGCTACTGGAAGTTCGAGGCGCCCAACGGCAAGCCGAAGTGCCTGTTCCGGGGCGCGGACGGCGCCTCCCGTACCGGCTACACGGACGTGCCGATCTCCGACGGCCAGTGGCACACGGTCACGTGCAACCGCACGTCCGCGTACGTGGAGATGTACGTCGACGGTGTGCGGACCAGCCGCCTCAACGGGCCGACCGGCACCATCGCCAACACCTGGCCGCTGTCCGCCGGCGGCAAGAGCCAGTGCGACGGTACGAAGGTCACCTGCGACTACTTCGCCGGCGACATCGACTACGTGAAGATCCTGAAGGGATCGGGCGGCCCGGCCAACCAGGCGCCGGTGGCAGCGTTGACGCCGACCTGCTCCGGACTGGTGTGCACGTTCTCCGGCGCGGCGTCCAGCGACGCCGACGGCGCGATCCAGGACCACGGCTGGGCCTTCGGCGACGGGGACAGCACCGGCACCGCCTCCGTACCGACCACGTCCCACACGTACGCGGCCGCCGGCACCTATCCGGTCACGCTCACCGTCACCGACGACCGGGGCGCCACCGGCACCGCGACCGTCGACGTGACCGTGGCGCCCGTACCGGAGCGGATCTCGTTCGTCGGCCAGGCCGCCGCGAACGCCAACTGGACCAGCCACACGGTCACCGTCCCGGCGGGCGTGCAGGCAGGTGACACGTTGCTGCTCCTGCTCAGCCAGAACACGCACACCGGCACCGGCGAGCCGACCGGGGTGACCGGCTGGACCAGGCTCGACCGCCTCGACGGTGGCTTCGCCACCACCACCGCCTGGTGGAAGACAGCGGGCGCGGGCGACGCGGGCACGGCGGTCCGGGTAACGCTGGACAGCCAGGCGAAGGGCAACCTGGTGCTGGCCGCGTACCGGGGTGCCGCCCCGACCGCGCCGGTCTTCACCAGGGCCACCGACCCGGCGAGCACCGCCACCCGGATCACCCCGTACGCGCCGGTGACCGCCGCGCAGAGCTGGGCCGTGTCGTACTGGCTGCACGGCGACAGCACCTCCACCGCGCTCACCCCGCCGTCCGGGGTGGCGGTGCGCAGCAACACCTCGCAGACCGGCGGCGGCCGGGTGACCGGCCTGCTCGCCGACTCGGCGAGTAGCGTGCCGACCGGCAGCTACGGCGGGCTCACCGCCACCGGCGCCGCGGCCAGCACGACCACCACCACGTGGACGTTCGTCCTGCCCCCGGCCTGACCGATCGGGTACGCGAAAGGCCGGCACCCCTTGGTTCGGGGTGCCGGCCTTCTCGTGTGTCTTACTTGTTCCAGTGCTCGGCGACGAGGTCGGCGGCCTGCTGTTCCCACTGGGCGTAGTGGTCGGGGTAGGCGGAGACCTGGACGGTCTGGGCGGCCTTGGTCAGGGGCATGTCCTGCCAGCCGTCGACCTGCTTCAGACCCTTCAGGAACGCCGTGGTCGAGTACTCGGGGTCGGTGATCTGCTCGACCGTGCCCCAGCCGGAGGAGGGGCGCTGCTGGAACAGGCCCTGCGAGTCGTGGTCGTTGCGGTCACCGAGGTGGCCGAGGTTCTCCAGCTTCGACTCCTGCAACGCGGTGGCGATGGAGACGACCGCGGCGCGCTCGTCCATGCCGGCCTTCTTCGTCGCGGCGATGATCGCCTTCACGTTCTTGGTCTGCTCGTCGTTCAGGTCGATGTGGGACTGGTTGCCCTGCACGCCGTGCGGGATCAGCTTGTCACCCTGCACGCTCACGCTCACCGGCTTCGCGTGCGTGGTGGTGTCCGCCGCGTGGGCGGCGACCGGGCCGGCGAAGACGCCACCGGTGAAGGCCAGACCAGCAATACCCAGGATGCTCTTCCGCAGGATCGTGTTCATGATGGGGGCTCCATTCGGGGGATCGACGCCCACACCGACGGGGGTCGGCGCGGGTGCGAGCACCGTCAGGCGCTCAAGAAAGTCTTCAAGGGGGGATCTCGGCTGCTCGCGGGGCACCGGGGGTGCCTCTGCGCGGCGCCGGAAGCATGTCCAACGACCCGCCACCCGCCACCATTCCCTGAGGCGGTGCACGCCACCAGGGGGCGCGGGGGTTCACGTCGTCGGAACCGTGTTCAACGACCAGCCCGCCGGGACCATTCCCCGCGGCTCACGTCGTCGGAACCGAACTCAACGACCGACAGCCCAAGACTGTTCCCGCAGCCAGCGGCCCCTTCTCGGGGCGCGGCTGGTACTCGGTCGCTCACCCGGATACAACGCCACCCACCCGCCAGCGATTCCACCGTCAGAGTGCCGCCCACCACCCCCGAACCGGACACCCCCACCCACACGCCGGACCGGACACCACGGCTGACAAGTTGCCCGCACTCCGGCCCAGCCTCAGCAGCATCTCGGAGCCCCTCGCCAGGCGGCCTCCCTCCGCATCCCGAGAGCAGCCGCAGATCTTGGTACCAAAGTGCCCCACAGGGGCCGTTTCGCACCAAGATCTACGGCCGGCTCGGTCCGAGGCGAGCGAGGGCATCCCACCCTGGCGGTCGATCATGAAGTTGGCGGCGACGAACCGGACACCAAACACCGCCAAGTTCATGATCGACCAGGCCCGGGGCGGGTCGACGTGCCGGCCGGGCTGCGTCGCCCGGGGAGGACGGGAGGGCGCGGCGAGGCCCTCGGCGATCTTGCGGTTCGAGCCCTCCGCGCGTCCCATTCGCGCGGTTTGCGCGGCACCAATGTGCAAGATCGCGGGCGGTCGGGGCGGTCGGGGCGGTCAGGGCGGCCCGGGCGGCCCGGGTGGCCCGGGTGGTCTTGAGGGCTGTTGGTCGAGGGCTGGCGAAAGGGGCCGTGAACTGCGAGGCGGACTCGTCGATCTTGGAGTTGTGGCACCTCGCGAACTGGGCTTATCGGGCATCCGAGGCGCCACAACTCCAAGATCGACGGTGAGGGGTGAGGGCGCGGGCCGGGCTCCCGGACGGCGCGGACAGTCGGGACGGGGCAGGTTCGGGTGGGGGCGAGTGCGGTGGCGCCGCAGTGACGGGAGGCTGGGTTCTGCCGTTGGCAGATCCGCTGACCGTGAAACCGGGCAGCCGTACCCGACCGGCGGCGGCACGCTGGGACTCATGCGACTCCTGATGCTTGGCGGTACGGGCTTTGTCGGTGGTGCGGTAGTGGCCGAGGCGGTACGCCGCGACTGGCAGGTCACCGTGTTCAACCGGGGTGTGCACGGGCAGGTGCCGGACGGCGTACACCGGTTGCGGGGTGACCGGACCGCGCCGGACGGCCTGGCCGCGCTCACCGGCGGCGAGTGGGATCTGGTGGTGGACACCTGGGACGGCGCGCCCCGGGCGGTACATGACGCGGCGTCGGCGCTGGAAGGCGCGGTGCCGCACTACGTCTACGTGTCCAGCGGATCGGTGTACGCGCCACCCGTCGCGCCCGGCAGCGGCGAGGAGGCACCGACAGTGCCGGCCGACCCGGACGCGGACGACGGTGACTACCCGGCGAACAAGGCCGGCGGGGAACGCGCCGCGACCCGGGTGTTCGGTGACCGGGCGCTGCTGGCGCGTGCCGGGCTGATCCTGGGGCCGGGGGAGGACATCGGGCGGTTGCCGTGGTGGCTGAACCGGATCGCCCGGGGCGGGGACGTGCTGGCACCGGGGCCGCGTGACCTGCCGATCCAGTACGTGGACGTGCGTGACCTGGCGACCTGGCTGCTGGACCGGGGTGCTGAGGGCGTCGGCGGGGCGTACAACGTGGTGGGTCGCACCGGGCACGCGACGATGGGTGACCTGCTCGACGCGGCGGTGGCCGCGACCGGGTCGGACGCGACGCTGCGGTGGACCGCGCCGGAGCCGATCCTGGCCGCCGGGGTGGAGCCGTGGAACGACCTGCCGGTGTGGATTCCGCGCGGGCACGAGTACCGCTGGTTGCAGGAGCGGGACGTGGAACGCGCGTACGCGGCGGGGCTGGTCTGCCGGCCGGTGACCGAGACGGTCGCGGACACCTGGCGGTGGCTGCGCGAGGTGGGCCGCGTGCCGGACCGGGCGGGGCGGCCGGCGCGCGCCCCGGTCGGCCTGGCGCCGGAGCGGGAGGCCGCCCTGCTGGCCGCGCTCCCGGCCTGACCGGCGGAGAGGTACGGGTCAGGCCGACACGACCGGCAGGTCGAGCACCTCCTCGACCGGACGGCGCGGGGTGGCGCGACCGGGCTGGCCGTACCCGATCCGCATCACCATCTGCGGGGTGCCGAACCGGCCCAGCGACATCCGCAGCGCCTCCCGCGCGGCCGGCACCTCGATCGGCTGGGACAGCATCGACACGCTCAGCCCGGCGTCGGTGGCGGTGAGCAGCACCCGCTGCAGCGCCTGCCCGGCGAGGATCTGGTCGGCGGAGGTGTTGCCGGCCGAGCCGAGCACCGCGACCAGCGGCTCCGGTTCGAAGTCGCGGCCGGGGGCGCGGTTGCGTCCGCCGAAGCCGCGCTGGGGCAGGAGGTCCTGCGGCTCGCTCTGCGGTCCGCCGGCGTCGGTGGGCACGCCGTCCGGGGCCGGCTCGGAGCGGATCCACTCGGCCCGCTCGGCCACGTACGCGGGGTCGCGTTCCAGCACCCGGTGGGCGCTGCGGGCGACCTCGGCGACCGCGTTGACGGCGCTGGTGCCGATCACCAGCTCCAGCCAGCACTGCTCGGCCCGGGCCGCCTCGCCGAGCCGCCAGCGGGCCTCGGCCGGCACCGGGTCGGGCCAGAACGGCGCGCGGTTGCTGAACCGGTGGCCGATCGCTCCGTACAGGCTCTGCTCGACCGGGGTGGGTCGGCGCGGCACGTCCGGGACCAGCCGGGCCACGACGTCGGGGTCGGCGGGGTACGGGCGCAGCCGCACAGTGGCCGGGGTGCCCGCGACGGCGAGCGCCAGCCGCAGGTTGAACAGCGCCGCCCCGGCGGCGATGCGCGCGCCCCAGCCGGTCGGGTCGGTGGCGGGCAGGCCGCGCAGCGGGTCGACGGACACCTCGATGCCGCCGTCGACGAGCCGGAACCGCCACGGCTGGGTGTTGTGCAGCGACGGCGCCCGGACCGCGTCGGCGACCGCGGCCCGCAGTTGCTCGCCGGTGTATTCGGTCGTCATGGTGGTGCTCCCTCTCGTGCGGCGCCGGCTTCCCCGGCCGGGTACACCACTACGGTGCGTCAGCGGGCGGCGCGGTGAGCAGGGCCGGAGGTCCCCACCTGGGCCCGGCCGTCGGTCCCGGCCGACGCGGTCAGGACGGGACTTTCGACCCGTGCTACGGGGGCGGGAAAGCGGGTAGAAAGGACTGATGATCCGGGTGTTCCTGCTCGACGACCACGAGGTCGTCCGTCGTGGCCTTGCCGACCTGCTCCAGAGCAGCGGCGACATCGAGGTGGTCGGCGAGTCCGGCCTGGCCCAGGAGGCGGCGCGCCGCATCCCGGCGCTGCGCCCGGACGTGGCGATCCTCGACGCCCGGCTGCCCGACGGCAACGGCATCGACGTGTGCCGGGACGTCCGTGCCGTGGACTCCTCGATCAAGGGGCTGATCCTCACCTCGTACGAGGACGACGAGGCGTTGTTCGCGGCGATCATGGCCGGCGCCGCCGGGTACGTGCTCAAGCAGATCCGCGGCACCGACCTGGTGGATGCGGTCCGCCGGGTGGCGGCGGGGCAGTCGCTGCTCGACCCGGCGATCACCACCCGCGTGCTGGAGCGCATCCGCAGCGGCGTGGAGCAGCCGCGGGAGCTGAAGTCGCTCACCGAGCAGGAACGGCGGATCCTGGAGTACGTGGCGGAGGGGCTCACCAACCGGGAGATCGCCGGGAAGATGTTCCTCGCCGAGAAGACGGTGAAGAACTACGTCTCCAGCGTGCTCGCCAAGCTGGGCCTGGAGCGGCGTACGCAGGCGGCGGTGCTGGCCACCCGGCTGCTCGGCAAGAACACCTGACGGCGCCTCAGTCGAGCGGGACGCTCCAGCGCACCTCGGTGCCGCGCGGCTCGGCCCGGCGCAGCGTGAACTCGCCGCCCAGCCGCTCGGCCCGCTCCCGCAGGTTGACCAGGCCGCTGCGGGCCGCCTCCGGGTCGCAGCCGATCCCGTCGTCGGTGACGGTGATCTCGACCCGGCCGGAGTCGACGCGTACGCGCACCGACACCCGATCGGCCTGCGCGTGGCGTACCGCGTTGGACAGCGCCTCGCGCAGCACGGCGGTGAGTTCGGGGCGCAGGTCGTCCGGGACGGCGCTGTCGATCGGGCCGATCAGCTCCAGGTCGGGGCGGTAGCCGAGCGATTCGGCGGCCACCTCGATCGCCTCGCGGATCTCGGTGCGCAGCGCCGCGCTCATCGGCGTCCGCAGCTCGAAGATGGTTCGGCGGATGTCTCGGATGGTGGCGTCCAGGTCGTCGACCGCCTGGTTGATCCGCTTGGCCGCCTCGGGGCGGGCGTTCATCGCGCCGCTCTGCAGTTGCAGGCCGGTGGCGAACAGCCGCTGGATCACCACGTCGTGCAGGTCGCGGGCGATGCGTTCGCGGTCCTCCAGGACCACCAGCAGTTCCCGTTCCTCCTGCCCGCGGGCGCGTTCCATGGCCAGCGCGGCCTGCCCGGCGAAGCTGGCGAGCAGGGCGAGGTCGTCGTCGGCGGCGGGCCCGTGGTCGGGCAGGTAGCCGATCACCAGGACGCCGTGCAGCGTGTCGGCGGCGGCGAGCGGGGAGACCACGGCCGGCCCGGCGACCACCGGCCGGGGCCAGGGCGCCGCGGCGGCGAGGTCGTCGACCTGGTCGTGGCGGCCCTGCGTGACGGACGCGGCGAAGCTGGTCTCGGCGGCCGGCAGCACCGCGCCGACCAGTTCCCGGCTGACCGGGTCGGCGCCGTCGACGACCTCGACGGTGAACTGGGCCTCGTCCTCGTCGTAGAGCAGCACCAGCGCCAGTTCGGCCTCGGCGACCTCGCGGGCGCGGCGGGCCACGAGCGTCAGCGCGTCGGTACGGCGTACCTCGCCGAGCAGCACCGAGGTGATCTCCGCGGCGGCCGCCAGCCAGCGTTCGCGGCGGTGCGCCAGCGCGTAGAGGCGGGCGTTCTCGATCGCCACGCCGGCCGCGGCGGCCAGCGCCACCACGATCTCCTCGTCGTCCTCGGTGAACTCGGCCGCGCCCTGCTTTTCGGCCAGGTAGAGGTTGCCCCAGACGTGGTCGCGGATGCGCACCGGCACGCCGAGGAAGCTGTGCATCGGCGGGTGGTTCGGCGGGAAGCCGTACGACTTCGGGTGCTTGGTGATGTCCGGCATGCGGACCGGCTTCGGCTCGTCGATGAGCAGACCCAGCACGCCGCGGCCGTGCGGCAGCTCGCCGATCTTCGCGTGCAGTTCGGGGCTGATGCCGTGGACGATGAAGTCGTGCAGCATGCGGTCGGGGCCGATCACGCCGAGCGCGCCGTACCGGGCGCCGGCCAGCTCGCACGCCGACTGCACGATCCGCTGCAGCGTGCTGCGCAGGTCGAGGTCGGACCCGATGCCGACGACCGCGTCCAGCAGGGCCCGTAGCCGCTCGCGGCTGGTGACCACCTCGCCGACGCGGTCGAGCATCTCCTGGAGCAGTTCGTCCAGGCGGACGCGGGACAGCGGGGTCAGCCCGAGCGACGGCGTGAGGTGCTCGTGCCGGGACTGGGGTGCGGCGGCCACCCGGCGATGGTATCGCCCGGTGGCCGCCGTGATCGAGACCGGTCAGGCGAGCCGGTCGCGGACCGCCGAGGTGTCGACCGTCTGTGCGACGTCCAGCCGGGGCGTGTGCGGCGGCCCGGCGTGGTTCGGGTCGGCCAGGCCGAGCCGCATGCTGATGTACGGGAACCCCAGGCCGGAGAGCATCTGGCGCAGCACCTCGCGGGTGCTCTCGACCTCCACCACACCGGACAGCGGCACCAGCGACACCCCGTGCCGGGTGGCGGTGAGCCAGGCGGCGGAGAGCGCCTCACCGGCGCGCAGCCAGCTCATCAGCTCGTCGTCGGAGCCCCACAGGATCCCGTACACGGCGGCCTTGTCGTGGCCGGGCCCGATCGGCAGCGAGCCGGCGCGGCCGAAGTCGCGGGCCGGAACGGTCGTCTGCGGGGCCTGCTCGGGCAGCACCTCCGGCGGCAGCCCGGTGCCGGTGCCGGCCCGGCTGGTCCAGTAGGCCAGCTCCTCGCGCAGTTCCGGGCTGTCCGCCTCGACGGCGGCGGCCTGCTGCGCGGCGCTCGCGAGCTGGATCTTCTGGGTGTCGTCGAGCAGTTGCAGGTTCACCCCCTCCAGCGTGGCGGCCCGGTCGATGTCGTTCAACGCGGCGGTGGGGATCGGCTCGTCGCTGACCGGCCGCCGGTCGGTGTGCCGCACCTGCATGCACTGCACGACGCGCATGGCGTCGGGGTCGGCGCCGGTGTGCTTGAGGGTGGTGATCCGGGCCAGCAGGTCGGGTTCCTTCGGGTCGGGCAGCCGTTCCACCACCGGGGTCCAGCCCTCGGCGGCCAGCGCCACCCGGGCGTGGTGCAGCGCGGCGCCGCAGCTCACCACCAGCAGGTGCCCTTCCGGGTCCAGGGCGCTGAGGTGCCGTTCGCGGACCACCCGCAGCTCCAGCGCGTCGGGCAGGACCGTCCAGTGCCACGGCTGCGTGTTGTGCACCGAGGGGGCGTGGCCGGCCATTCCGGCGGCCTCCGCGAGCGCGGTGGTCAACGGGCGATCGCCGGCCGGCGTCTCGTGGCTCATCGTCACGACCTTTCCTGTTTTCCCCATCGTGCCCCACCCCCGGGACGCCCGGGTGGGGATGCCGCTCCATCCTCGGGCATGCCCGGCCGCTCCGCAGGGCCGGATTACCAGTGTCGCCCCGCCGCCTCACGCCGGGACTGAGACGATCCACACGTGGGAACCGAGCCACGCGAGTGCGTACCCGAGCAGCCGGCCCGCGCCCGGCGGTGGGCGTGGGCCGAGTGGGCGCCGCTGGTGCTGCTCACCGCGGCGGTGCTGGCCGGTGCGGCGCTGTGGTTCGCCGGCGCGCACGACGCCGCCCGGCTGGTCTGGGCGGCGGTCACGGTGGTCGCCCTGGTGCCGGCGGCCTGGACGACGCTGCGCCAGTTGTGGCTGCGGCAGTTCGGGGTGGACGTCATCGCGGTGCTGGCGCTGCTCGGCGCGCTGCTGGTGCGGGAGTACCTGGCCGGCGCCGTGATCGCGGTGATGGTCGCCACCGGCCGGGCGCTGGAGGAGTACGCCCAGCGTCGCGCCACCCGCGACCTGCGGGCGCTGCTGGAACGCGCGCCCCGGCAGGCCCGCCGGCGCACCCCGGACGGCGGGATCGAGGTGGTGCCGCTGGACCGCGTCGCGGTGGGGGACCGCCTCGTCGTCGGGCCGGGCGACGTGGTGCCTGTGGACGGCGTGGTCGAGGAGGCGGCCACGCTCGACGAGTCGGTGGTCACCGGCGAGTCGCAGCTGGTCACCCGTGCGGCCGGGGAGGAGGTGGCCAGCGGCGTCGTCAACGCGGGTGCCGGCTTCGGGCTGCGGGCGCGCCGTAACGCGGCGGAGAGCACCTACGCGGGCATCGTCCGCCTGGCCGGCGAGGCGACGGCCCGCAAGGCCCCGATGGTACGGCTGGCCGACCGGTACGCCGCCGCGTTCGTGCCGTTCACGCTGGTGCTGGCCGGGCTGGCGTGGCTGCTGTCCGGCGAGTTCACCCGGGCGGTGGCGGTGCTCGTGGTGGCGACACCGTGCCCGCTGCTGCTGGCCACCCCGATCGCCGTGGTCTCCGGGCTGTCCCGGGTGGCCCGGCGCGGTGTGCTGGTCCGGGACGGCGGGTCGCTGGAACAGCTCGGCCGCGCCCGTACCCTGCTGCTGGACAAGACCGGCACGCTCACCGCCGGGCGGCCCCGGGCGGCGGAGGTGGTGGTGGCGCCCGGCGGCGACCGGGACGACGTGCTGCGGCTGGCCGCCTCGGTCGAGCAGCTCTCCCCGCACGTGCTGGCCGCCGCGCTGGTCCGGCAGGCCCGGGAGCGCGGGCTGGCGCTGGCCGAGCCGACGCAGGTCACCGAGGAGCCGGGGCACGGGGTGAGCGGGCGCGTCGACGGGCGGATGGTGCACGTCGGGCAGCTCGCCGGGGAACCGCCGGAGTGGGCGGGCCGGCTCGGTGAGCGCGCCGAACGGGCCGGGCGCTCCGCGGTCTGGGTCAGCGACGACCACGCGCCGCTCGGCGCGATCCTGCTGGAGGACCCGGTCCGGCCGGACGCCCGGCGCACGGTGCGGCGGCTGCGCGAGGCGGGCCTGACCCGCCTGGTCATGGTGACCGGCGACCGGCCGGGCACGGCCCGGCAGGTGGCGCAGGTCGTGGGCGTGGACGACGTGATCGCGCGGTGCTCGCCGCAGGAGAAGGCCGATCGGGTACGCGAGGAGTCGGCGCACGCGGTGACGGTGATGGTCGGCGACGGCGTGAACGACGCGCCCGCGCTGGCCGAGGCGCACGTGGGCGTGGCGATGGGCGCGACCGGGGCGACCGCCTCGGCGGACGTGGCCGACGCGGTGCTCACCGTGGACCGGCTGGACCGGCTCGCCGACGCGGTCGAGATCGCCCGGTACGCGCGCCGCATCGCGGTGCAGAGCGCCACCGTCGGGATGGGCCTGGCGGTGCTGGCCATGCTGGTGGCCGCGGCGGGGCGGCTGCCCCCGGTGGCCGGCGCGTTCCTCCAGGAGGGCATCGACGTCCTGGTGATCCTCAACGCGTTGCGCGCGCTCGGCGGCGGCCTGCGGCGGCGGGACCTGCCGGCGCACACCGTCGAGCTGATCGACAGGTACGCGGGCGAGCACGGCGGCGTCCGGGACGTGCTGGCGGCGCTGCGGGACACCGCCGACATGGTGGCGACCCGCCCGGACGACCCGGCGTGCCTGCCGGCGCTGCGGGAGGTGCACCGGCGCCTGGTCGACGAGGTGCTGCCGCACGAGGCGGCCGAGGACCGGCAGCTCTACCCGGCGCTGGCCGGTCCGCTCGGCAGCGCCGAGGCGACCTCCACGATGAGCCGGGCCCACGTGGAGATCGTCCGGCTGGTGGAGCGGATCGGCGGGCACCTCACGGCGCAGCCGGACGGCCGGCTGCGCCGTGACGAGGTGCCCGATCTGCTGGCCGCGCTCTACGGCCTGGACGCGGTGCTGCGCCTGCACCTGGCCCAGGAGGAGGAGGACTACTTCTCGCTCAACCCGGAGGAGGGCTCCACCGCGCCCGGCCGCTGAGTCAGCGCTCGCGGACCACCGCGACGGGGCAGTGCGAGTGCTGGATGAGCTGCTGGCTGACCGAGCCGAGGAGCATGCCGCGCAGGCCGCCCCGGCCCCGGCTGCCGACCACCACCAGCTGCGCCGACCGGCTCGCCTCCACCAGCAGTGCGGACGCGCTGCCGGGGACCGCCTCGATCTCGACCGGCACGTCGGGGAAGCTCTCCCGCCACGGCGCCAGCTCCGCCTCGGCGGCGGCCCGCTCGCTCGCGGCGACCTGCTCCGGGTCGAAGTCCGGCGGCACCCACCGGTCACCCGGCGGCTCCCAGGCCCGCAGCACCCGCAGCGGCACGTCCCGCTGGGCGGCCCGCTCGACGGCGAAGCCGAGCGCCCGCAGCGCCGACTCCGAGCCGTCCGAGCCGACCACCACCGGCCCGGACGTGGCGGCCTGGCCGTCGCGGACCACCACCACCGGGCAGTGGGCGTGCGCGGTGACCGAGACCGCCGTGGAACCGGCGAGCAGCCCGCCGAAGCCGCCGTGGCCCCGGCTGCCGAGCACGAGCATCCCGGCGTCGGCGGACCGCTCCTGGAGCACCAGCGCGGGCGGCCCGTCGAACACCTCGCCGTGCACGGTCAGGCCCGGCCGGTCGGCGGCGGCGTCCGCCGCCGCCTTGCGGACCAGCTCCTCGACCTGCTGCCGGGCGGCCTCGTCCGGCCACACCCCGGGCGCCACGCCGGGCCCGATCCAGCCGGTCACTGTCAACCACTCGAAGACGTACGCCAGGCGTACCGGCCGCCCGGAGCGGCCGGCCTCGTCCAGCGCCCAGTTCAGGGCGACGGCGGCGTCCGAGGAGCCGTCGTAGCCGACCAGGATCTCGTCGTCGTTCATTCGCCACTCCTCACCGCGGGGTCGTTCTCCCTGATCCAGCGCCACTCGGCGACCCGGGGGTCGTCCTCGCCGTAGCGGCGGGTGTAGTCGCGGCAGGCCTGGCGGGCGTCCACCATGTCCTGGCGCAGGTGCGCGGCGCGCGACCGCAGCCCCGGCACCCGGTCGATCACGTCGATGACCAGGTGGAAGCGGTCCAGGTCGTTGAGCATCACCATGTCGAACGGCGTCGTGGTGGTGCCCTCCTCCTTGTAGCCGCGCACGTGCAGGTTCTCGTGGTTGGTCCGGCGGTAGGTGAGCCGGTGGATCAGCCACGGGTAGCCGTGGTACGCGAAGATCACCGGCTTGTCGCGGGTGAAGATGGTGTCGAACTCGTTGTCCGGCAGGCCGTGCGGGTGCTCCGACGGCGGTTGCAGGCGCATCAGGTCGACCACGTTGACCACCCGCACCCTCAGGTCCGGCAGGTGCCGGCGCAGCAGGTCGACGGCGGCGAGCGTCTCCAGCGTCGGCACGTCGCCGGCGCAGGCCAGCACGACGTCCGGTTCGGTGCCGTCGTCGCTGCTGGCCCAGTCCCAGATGCCCAGGCCACGGCGGCAGTGCTGGATGGCCTCGTCCATGGTCAGCCAGTTCGGCGCGGGCTGCTTACCGGCCACCACCACGTTGATGTAGTGCCGGCTGCGCAGGCAGTGGTCCATGGTGGACAGCAGCGTGTTGCCGTCCGGCGGCAGGTAGACCCGGACCACCTCGGCCTTCTTGTTGACCACGTGGTCGATGAAGCCCGGATCCTGGTGCGAGAAGCCGTTGTGGTCCTGGCGCCACACGTGGCTGGACAGCAGGTAGTTCAGCGAGGCCACCGGCTCCCGCCACGGGATGTTCCGGGTCACCTTCAGCCACTTGGCGTGCTGGTTGACCATCGAGTCGACGATGTGGATGAACGCCTCGTAGCTGGTGAAGACGCCGTGCCGGCCGGTCAGCAGGTAGCCCTCCAGCCAGCCCTGGCACAGGTGCTCGGAGAGCACCTCCATCACCCGGCCGTCGGGGGAGAGGTGGTCGTCGCCGGGCACCTCGGCGCCCACGAACGCGCGGTCGGTCACCTCGAACGCCGCACCGAGCCGGTTCGAGGCGACCTCGTCCGGGCCGAACAGGCGGAACGTCTCCGGGTTGCGCGCGATCACGTCGCGGACCCAGGGGCCGAGCACACCGGTCGCGCCGGCCATCGGCTCGCCCGGCGTCGGCACGTCGACCGCGTAGTCGCGGAAGTCCGGCAGCTCCAGGTTGCGCAGCAGCCGGCCGCCGTTGGCGACCGGGTTGGCGCTCATCCGGTGGTCACCGGTGGGAGGCAGGCCGGCCACCTCGGCGACCGGGCCGCCGGTGGCGTCGAACAGCTCGTCCGGCCGGTAGCTGCGCAGCCAGCGCTCCAGCTCGGCCAGGTGCTCCGGGTTGTCCCGGACCTCGGAGATCGGCACCTGGTGGGCGCGGAACGTGCCCTCGACCTGCTTGCCGTCGACCCGGGACGGACCGGTCCAGCCCTTCGGCGTCCGCAGAATGATCATCGGCCAGCGGGGGCGCTCGACGTGCTCGCCGGAGCGGGCCCGGCGCTGGATCGCCGCGATCTCGTCGACCGCGCGGTCGAGCGTCGCGGCCAGCAGCTGGTGCACGGTCGCCGGGTCGTCGCCCTCGACCACGTACGGCTCGTAGCCGAAGCCGCGCATCATGTCCCGCAGGTCCTCACCGGGGATCCGGTCCAGCACGGTCGGGTTGGCGATCTTGTAGCCGTTGAGGTGCAGGATCGGCAGCACCGCGCCGTCGCGGGCCGGGTTGAGGAACACGTTCGACAGCCAGCTCCCGGCCAGCGGGCCGGTCTCCGCCTCGCCGTCACCGATCACGCAGGCCACGAGCAGGTCCGGGTTGTCGAACGCGGCGCCGTACGCGTGGCTCAGCGCGTACCCCAGCTCGCCGCCCTCGTGGATCGAACCCGGCACCTCCGGCGCCACGTGGCTCGGGATGCCGCCCGGGAAGGAGAACTGCCGGAACAGCCGCTGCATGCCGGTCTCGTCCCGGGGGATGCTGTGGTACAGCTCGCTGTAGGTGCCCTCCAGCCAGGTGTTCGCCACCAGAGCCGGGCCGCCGTGGCCGGGGCCGGTGACGAAGATGGCGGACAGGTCCCGGTTCACGATGACCCGGTTGAGGTGCGTGTAGAGCAGGTTGAGCCCGGGGCTGGTGCCCCAGTGGCCCAGCAGGCGCGGCTTGACGTGCTCGGGCTTGAGCGGTTCGCGCAGCAGCGGGTTGTCGAGCAGGTAGATCTGGCCGACGGTCAGGTAGTTCGCCGCGCGCCAGTAGGCGTCCAGCCGGCGCAACTCGTCGTCGGTCAGGGGGCTGTGCAGGTTCACCGCGGTGTCCATGCTGCCTTAGCCTCTCGTGGCTCGGGGTCGGCTGCCACTCGGGGAGCACATCTTCTTTCCCGCCGCGTCCAGCGTCGCCCCCGTCGGGGGTCGCCGGTCAGGGCCGTAGGTCCCGCCTCGCGCGGGCGTCATGACCCGTCCCCGGCGTCGGCGGCGACTCCGCGTACGACGATCAGCGGGGCCGGCGAGTGATAGAGCAGGGACTGGCTGACCGCGCCCAGAGTGGACCCTATCGGCCCGTCTCCCCAGGCGGCCACCACCGCGAGCTGCGCCGCGCGGGACCGGTCGAGCAGGACGGACTTCGGGTCACCGTGGACGGTCTCGCAGTCGGCGGCGACCCGGGGGTACCGCAGGGCCGTGCGGGTGACCGCCTCCTCCAGGCGCCCGTCGTCGCGGTCGCCGGACTCCGGCTCGATCACCCGGACGGCGAGCAGGCGGGCGCCCCGGTGCTGCGCGCAGTCGAAGGCGTACCCGAGGGCGGCCCGCGAACTGGGCGACCCGTCGAAGCCGACGAGCAGCGGGCCGGGCGGGGCCGGCTCGGTACGCCCGACCAGCACCGGGCAACCGGCCCGGGCGGCCACGTCGACGGCCGGCGTGTCGGCGGGTACGCGGTCCGGGTGCGCGGACATGCCCCCGTCACCGAGCGCGATCAGGAACGCGGTGTCGGCGACCCGCAGCAGCGCCTCGACCGGCGAGCCCTCGACGATCCGGCCGCTGACCGGCACCTGCGGCGCGCACTCGGCGACGACCTGCCCGGCGTGCTCCAGCACGTTCTCCGCGTCCCTTCGGGTGCCGCCGGCCGGGGCGGGGCCGGGCGTCGCGGCCCAGTTGAACGCGTGCAGCAGGTGCAGCGGCCGGTCGTGGGCGGCGGCCTCGGCGGCGGCCGTGCGGACCACTGTCAGATCGGCCTCGGACCGGCCGACGCCGACCACCACCGCGCCGTGGCTGGGTGCGGCCACCCCGGCTCACCTCCCGACCCCTGCTTTTCACCCACCGTAGTCGGGGGACCGGGTGCGCCGGAGCGGGTCGGCGGAACTGGCGGTCAGCGCGGGGCGGGCAGCGCCGGGTGCACGCGCAGCACGACGGCTGTGGCGTTGTCCTCGCCGCCCTCGTCCAGGCTGGCGGCGAGCAGGGCCTCGGCGGTGCGCGCCGGGTCGCGTCGCGCGGAGAGCAGGTCGCGCAGCCGGTGGTAGCCGAGCTGGTCGCTGATCCCGTCGGTGCACAGCAGCCAGGTGTCGCCCCGGCGCAGCGGCACGGCGAGCAGGTCCGGCTCGGGCCGGTCCGGGTGGCCGACGTAGCGCAGCAGCTGGTAGCGCGCCCGCGCCGCCTCCGGCGAGTCGGCCGGCCACCAGCCGTGCAGCAGGCCGAGCCAGGCCATGGTGTGGTCGACGGTGATCAGTTCCAGCAGCCCGTCGCGCAGCCGGTACGCCCGCGAGTCGCCGAGCTGCACCAGCCAGCCCTGGTCGCCGTCCGGCTCGATCACGAGCGCGGTGAGCGTGCATCCGGTCAGGCCCGGCTGCGCCGCGCCGGCCTGGCGTACCCGCCGTTGGGTCTCGGCCACGGCGGCGCGCAGCGCGGCGGCGCCGACGGCGGGCCAGCCGGCGCGGACCTGCGCCACGAACGTCTCCGCGGCGGTCGTGCCGGCCACCCGGCTGCCCTCGCCGTCGCCCATCCCGTCGCAGAGCACCGCGAGCGGCAGCTCGGGGTCGACGTGCAGCACGTCGTAGTTCTCCGGATAGCGGTGCCCGACCACGCTGCCCCCGGCGATCTCCAGGGTGAGGCGGCCGGCGGTGAGCCGGCGCGCGGACTCGACCGGCCGGTCCAGCGGACGGCGGCGGAACACCAGCGGACCGTAACACCGGGACGGGCCGGACAGCGGCAGGCCGCCTCGCCTGTCAACCAGGGTTGACAGGCGAGAGTCTGTCAACCTACATTGACACCATGAGTCAGGCGACGGAACTCGCGGCGGCGGCCGGCAGCACCGACCCCAAGGTCGGCCTGCGTGCCGTGCTCGCCCTGCGCCGGCTGCTGGAGCGGCTTGAGGTGATCCAGGTCGACAACGCCCGGCGGCAGGGCTGGTCGTGGCAGGAGATCGCCGACGCCCTCGAGGTCAGCCGGCAGGCGGTCCACAAGAAGCACGCCGGACGGCCGGCGGTGCGCCAGAGCTGGGAGGCGTGATGTTCGAACGGTTCACCGACCGGGCCCGGAGCGTGGTGCACCACGCGCTCGACGAGGCCCGCACCGAGGGACGGCGGCCGGTCGGCACCGAGCACCTGCTGCTGGGCGTGCTCGCCGACCGCGACAACCTGGCGGTACGGCTCCTGGCGGCCGGCGGCGTCGACGCCGACGCGCTGCGCGCCGCGGTGGCCCGCCACACCGCGCAGGGCGTGGACGGGCTCGGCGCGGCGGACGCCGCGGCGCTGCGCGAGATCGGCATCGACCTCGCCGCGATCGTGGCCCGGATCGAGGAGTCCTTCGGCCCCGACGCGCTGCGCGAGGCGACACCGCGTCCGCGCCGCTGGTGGCGTCGAGGGTCGCACCACGGCACGTTCTCGCCCCGCGCCAAGAAGGTGCTGGAGCTGTCGCTTCGCGAGGCGCTGCGGCTGCGCCACCGGCACATCGGCACCGAACACATCCTGCTCGGCCTGCTGCGCGAGGGCGACGGCCTGGCCGCCGTGGTGCTCACCGAGGCCGGCGTCGACCTCGACGACCTGCGGCGGCGCGTCGACGCGGCGCTGCGCGAGGCGGCCTGACCGCGACGACGCGCATCCATTTTTCAAACCTGTTTGCGGTCCTTGCAACGTCCCGCCCCGCCGGGTCGCCGTCACGCCCCGTGTCCTGCACACTGACGCCGTGGACGGTGCAGACGACAAGCGCCCGGTGAACGCGGAGAACCGCACCCCGCGCTCGGCAGTGGTGGTCAACCCGGTGAAGGTGGCCGACCTGGACGAGTTCCGCCGCACCGTGGACGGCGCGCTCGCCGCCGCCGGGTGGCCGGCCCCGGCCTGGTACGAGACGACAGTCGAGGACCCGGGCCGCGGGCAGACGGAACAGGCAATCGAGGCGGGCGCGGAGGTCGTCTTCGCCTGCGGCGGCGACGGCACGGTGATGGCGTGCGTGACCGCGCTGGCCGGCACCGACGTGGCGCTGGCCGTACTGCCCCAGGGCACCGGCAACCTGCTGGCCGCCAACCTCGGCCTCTCGAACGACCTGGCCGCCGGGCTGGAGGTCGCCGTCGAGCGCGGGATGCGCCGCCTCGACGTCGGCGCGGTCGGCGACAAGTGCTTCGCGGTGATGGCCGGGATGGGCTTCGACGCCCAGATGCTCGACTCCACCTCCGAGACCACGAAGAAGCGGATCGGCTGGCCCGCGTACGTGGTGGGCGCCGCCCGCCACCTGCGCGACCGGCCGATGCGCGTCTCCGTGCGCCTCGACGGCAAGCCGCCGCTGCGCCGCCGGGCCCGCTCGGTCCTGGTCGCCAACGTCGGGCGTCTCCAGGGCGGGGTACGCCTGCTCACCGAGGCCGAACCGGACGACGGCTGGCTCGACGTGGCGGTGCTGACGCCGCGTACGCTGCGCCACTGGCTCGCCATGGGCTGGGCGGTGCTGCGCCGCCGAGACCGGGTGCCCGGCATGGAGGTGTTCCGGGCCCGGTCGGTCGAGATCACCAGCACCCGGTCGCAGCCCCGGCAGCTCGACGGCGACCTGATCGAGCCGGGCCGGTCGCTCAAGGCCACCATCCGCCCCGAGTCGCTCTGGCTCTGCGTACCGCGCCCGGCGGAGGACCCCGACCTGGCCGTGGACGCCGACGCGGTCGGCGAGCGCGGTGAGCATCTGGTCGAGGAGGCCCGCCGTGAGTAGCACGAAGCTGGTCCCCGAGACCCGGTTGATGACCGAGGACCAGCTCTCCGCCGACGACGCCTGGCACACACTGCGCCGGCACGGCGGCTGGTGCCTGCTGCGGGACGCGTTCATCCGGTTCCGCTACGGCGACGGCTTCAGCCACTCCCGGGCGCTGGCGTTGCAGCTCTGCCTGGCCGTGGTGCCGTTCCTGATCGCGCTCACCGGTCTGATCACCGACCTGGGCGTGGACGAGGGCGGCAAGGTCGTCGCCGACACGGTGCTGGCGATCACGCCCGGCCAGAGCGAAGCCATGGTGCAGGACCTGCTGACCGACAGCGAGCGCACCGAGGACGCCGGTGAGCTGGCGCTGACGCTGGGTCTGCTCACCGGGCTGGTCGCGCTGACCACCACGATGGCGCAGATCGAGCGGGGAGCCAACCGGATCTACGGCGTCGAGCGGGACCGCCCGGCGCTGGCGAAGTACCTGCGCGCCGCCGTCCTCGCGGTGGTCGCCGGTGTGCCCGCGCTGGCCGGTTTCCTGATCCTGGTCGGCGGGCGGGCGATGGGCGAGTCGGTACGGCGGCACTACGAGTGGGGCGACCTCGCCATGGCCGGGTGGGACGTGATCCGCTGGCCGCTGAGCCTCGGCCTCACAGTGCTCGCCGTCGCGGTGCTGTTCCGGCACGCACCCCGGCGCCGCCAGCCCGGCCTGTCCTGGCTCTTCTTCGGCGCGTCCATCGCCATCGCGATCTGGTGGCTGGCCAGCCTGCTGCTCGCCGCCTACGTGAAGTACAGCGGCGGATTCGGCCAGACCTACGGCGCGCTGACCGGCATGATGGCCCTGTTGCTCTGGGCCAACCTCACCGGGATCGCGCTGTTCGGCGGGCTGGCCTTCGCCGCCCAGCTCGAAGCGATGCGCATCGGGGTGGAGGAGCCCGCCCAGCCGGACCTGTGGGAGCCGGAGGCGCAGCGGGCGGAGCTGTTCGACACCGGCGAGATGACCTCGCTCTGACGCCACGGCCGGTCCGGCGTGGACGCCGCGCCGGTGCGGCGTGTACGGGACACGCCGATCGGGTACAGCGCGCCTCGCAGAGGAACGAGGGAGGTGCGGTGTGACCGCGGTCAAGGAAGCCGGGAGCCGGCCGCTCAGCCATTTCGCGGAGCGGAGCCTCGCGGGCCTGCTCGCCGTGGCCGGCGCGGGAGTCGGGTTCGGCGTGCTGCTCATGCTGGTCCGGTTCCGGTGGAGCCCGCTGGGCGACGCCGACCACGCGGTGGCCGAGTGGTTCAACGACCTGGTGGCGCCGCACGGCCCGCTGGTCACAGTGCTCCAGGCGATCACCGACCTGGGCGGGCGGCCGGTGCTGATCTGGCTGGTCACCATCGCCGTGGTGGGCCTGCTGATCCGCCGCCAGTCCCGGCTGGCGGTCTACCTGATCGTCACCGGCGCCGGCGGGCTGATCCTCGACCCGTCGCTCAAGGCGCTGGTGGGGCGGCTGCGTCCGGTGGTGGACGTGCCGATCGCCAGCGCACCGGGCAACAGCTTCCCCAGTGGTCACGCGCTCGGCTCGTTCGTCGCGTACGGGGCGCTGCTGCTGGTGTTCCTGCCGGCCATGTCGCCGCGCTGGCGCAAGCCCGCCATCGCGATCGCCGGTGTGCTGATCTTCCTGGTCGGGCTGACCCGGATCGCGCTGGGCGTGCACTTCGTGTCCGACGTGATCGGCGGCTGGCTGCTCGGTGCGGCCTGGCTGGGCGTCACCGCGTACGCCTTCCGGCTGTGGCGGCGCGAGCGCGGCCGGCCGGTGCCGCCGCTGCGCGAGGGTCTGGAGCCGGAGGCCGGCGAGGAGCTGGCGCTCGCGCCGGACGAGGAGAAGGTGCTGGAGCACCCGCGCTCGGCGGTGGCCGAGCTGCTCGTCGGCTGGGTCCTCGTCTTCGGCGTGCTCTACGCGTTCGGCATGTTCGTCAGCTACCACGCCAAGGGCACGTTCTTCGACACGCTCGACACCGAGGTGCCGCGCTGGTTCGCCGAGCGGCACACCGACGCGCTCACGGAGCTGAGCTGGTGGTGGAGCAAGTTCGGCGACACCCACGCCATCCTGCTGGTGTCGCTGGTGTTCTGCCCGATCGTGCTGGCCGTGTGGCGGCGGTGGCGCCCGGTGCTGTACGTGGTGCTGGCGATGTTCGGCGAGCTGAGCCTGTTCCTGGCCAGCGCCCGCGTGGTGGACCGGCCCCGGCCGCCGGTGGAGAACCTGGACGGGCAGATGCCGACCTCGTCGTTCCCGTCGGGGCACATCGCGGCGACCATCTGCCTCTGGGTGGCGATGGCGGTGATCGTGTTCCCGCGTACGGACAGGTGGTGGCGGTGGCTGTTCGTGGGCATGGCCGTGCTGATGCCGGTGGGCGTGGCGACCTCCCGGATGTACCGGGGCATGCACCACCCGACCGACTTCATGGGCGCGATCCTGCTCGGCGCGCTCTGGCTGTCGCTGCTGTACTGGGTGATCAAGCCGAACGCCGACGTGTACGAGGGCAACCGGCCGGCGATCGAGTCCGAACAGGTCGACGAGCTGGACGACGAACTGGCCAAGGCCGCGCGGCCGGACTGAGCCGATGCTGCGGGTGATGACCTGGAACATCCGGACCGGCGGGCGGGACGGCGGCGGCGCCGACCGCCGGGACCGGATCGTCTCGGTCGTCACCGCGCAGCGCCCCGACGTGCTGGCGTTGCAGGAGCTGCGGGGGATGGACGCCACGCTGGGCGGCCTGGCCGACCGCCTCGGCATGACGCCGTACCTGGCCCGGTCCTGCTTCGGCCAGCCGGTGGCGGTGCTGGTCCGCCCGCCGCTGCGGGTGCTGCGCGCCGGCCGGGTCCGCCGCCCGTTCCACCACGCCGCCGCCCGGGTGCAGGTCGCCACCGGCGCGGGACCGTTCACCGTGTTCAGCACCCATCTGAACCCGTACTCGGGTGGGCGGCGCCGGATGGAGGCGGACTGGCTGGCCGCCGCGCTGCGGCGTACCGGGGGAGCGCTGGCCCTGCTGGCCGGTGACCTGAACACGCTGGAGCCCACCGCCGACCACACCGCCCGGCTGGCCGGGCTGGCCTCCCCGTACCGGCGGCGGCACCTGCGCCGCGACGGCCGTACCGTGGACACCCGGGCGGTGGCCCGGCTGCTCGACGCCGGGCTGGTCGACCTGTGGCCGCGCTCCGGCGGCGACGAGCCCGGCGGCCTGACCGTGCCGACCCGGCACGGCGGCGCCGAGTTCGCCGGGATGCGGCTGGACTACCTGCTCGCCACCCCGGCGCTGGCCGACCGGGTACGCGCGGTGCGGGTGGTCCGCGACGGTGACGCCGACTCGGCGTCGGACCACTATCCGGTGCTGGCCGAGGTGGACCTCACGGCCGGCTGAACGACCCCGCGAGGTCCGCCACCACGAAGGCCGCGAAGATCAGGATGACCACCTCGCTGACCAGCCAGGAGTGCCTGTCGGCCCAGGAGCGGAACGCGGGCAGCAGCCGTTCCGCGCGGTCGCCGGCCAGCAGCAGCGTGAGCAGCGGCAGGGCCAGCAGCAGCACGGTGAGCGCCGTGAACGGCAGCAGATGCCACCACGGGCGGCCGTGCCCGGCCATGCTGCCCGCGACCGACGCCATGACCAGCTCGTCGCTCGGCACGGCGACGGCGAGCAGCAGCCCCAGACCGAAGGCGTACGCGGGCCGCGGGTCCTGCAACCGGCGCAGCCACCCCGGGGGACGGTCGCGCCGCCGTCTGCGGAACGTGACCACCATGAGGACCGCCAGCAGGGCCAGCACGATCCAGTCGATGAGCCGGCGGCTGCCGCCCACCCCGATGCCGTGCACGGCGGTGTGCCGCACCACGCGGAACGCCGCGTACCAGAGCGTCAACGGCCCGAGCACGCCCACCGTGACGCCGGCCAGGTACGCCGCCGAGCTGCGGCGCGGGTGGCGGCCGGCGGCGAGGACGACGGCGCTGACGAGCTTCGACCCGGCGACCATCTCCAGCGCCAGCGGCAGCGCGGTCAGCAGGGGCATGCCCCATTCTGGTGTCGCCGTCGCGCACGCCGGGCCGGGTTCTACAGGACCAGGTTGAGCAGGACGGTGAGCACCACCGAGGCGACGATCGAGAAGAGGATCATCAGCAGGCAGCCGAGCCCGCCTCCGGCGGGCCGGATCTCGGTGTTCCCGATACGCATGGCGTCAACTCCTCAGCGGGGTGGTGAGCAGGTCGTGGACGGCGTCCGCGACCTGGGCCGGGGCGGTGGTGACCACGTTGTGCGCCGCGTCCGGGACGGCCAGCGTGCGGGCGTCCGGCACCAGCCGGGCGACCTGCTCCCGCCAGGCGGCGGGCGCGACCGGGTCGCGGGCGCCGGTCAGCACCAGCGTGGGCGCGCTGACCCGGGCCAGGTCCTCCTCGACCGCGTTGCGGACCGAGTGGGACAGCGTCGCGAACACCCGCCACGGCCGGGCGTCGGCCACGTCGCGCAGCAGGATCGGCGCCTGCCACTTCGCCTCCCGCAGCGTGTCCCGCAGCCACCGGCCGACCAGACCGCGCCGGGACCGGGCGGCCGGATCGCTGGTCGGACCGGCCAGCACCAGGGCGCGGACCAGGCCGGGGTGACGGGCGGCGAGCGCGGCGGCGACCTCCGCGCCGAAGGAATGGCCGAGCAGCACGACCGGACCCAAGCGGTACGCGTCGAGCCAGCCGGCCAGGAACGCCGCGTGCCGGTCCACGTCGTACGCGGCGCCGGGGCGTTCGGTCAGCCCGAAGCCGGGCAGGTCCGGCACGTACACCGGCTGGCGCGGCGCCAGCGCGACGGCCAGCGGGGTGAGGTAGCGGTGCGACACTGCGAGGCCGTGCACCAGCACGACCGGCGGCCCGTCCCCGCCCGGTGCGGCGGAGCGGCGGGTGTGCGCCCGCAGCCCGCCGACCTGCCGGAACTCGCTGGTCAGCCCGGCGGCCGGCCGGGGCGCGGCGAGCGCCAGGCGCAGCTCGGCCGGGCCGAAGCGCCCCGGCGGGGACGGTACGGCTGTCACAGCTCGCGCAGCCGGGGCAGCAGTTCCTCCTGGGCCCAGTCGAGGAACATCGGCTGGGTGTCGCCGCCCACCTGGACCAGCGCGACGTGGGTGAAGCCCGCGTCGACGAACTTCTTGAACGCCTCCACGTGCCGGTCGGTGTCCGGGCCGCAGGAGATGCCCTCGGCCACGTCCTCCTCACGGACGAACTGGGTGGCCGCCTCGAACGACTCCGGGCCGGGCAGGTCGGCGTTGACCTTCCAGCCCAGGCCGAACCAGCGGAACTGGTCGTGCACGATCTTGCGGCACTCGTCCTCGTCCGGGCCGTAGCAGATGGCCACCTGGCCGTAGCGGGGTCGGCCCGCGCCGCCGGCCTCCTCGTACATGTCGATCAGGTGGGACAGCGGGTCGGTGGCGATCATGGCGTCGGCGTACTCGGCGGCCAGCGTGGCCGACTGCCGCCCGGAGGCGGCCACCGCCATCGGCACCGGCCGCTCGGGGCGGTCCCAGACGTACGCGTCGGGCACGTCGAAGTGGTTGCCGGAGAACGTCAGCGTCTCGCCGTTGAGCAGCGGCCGGATGATCTGCAGCGCCTCCTCGAACATCTCGTGCCGCTGCTGCACGTGCGGCCATCCGCCCACCACGTGCTCGTTGAGGTTCTCCCCGGCGCCGAGGCCCAGCGTGAACCGGCCGTCCGAGAGCACTCCGATGGTGCTGGCCTTCTGCGCCACCACCGCCGGGTGGTACCGCCGGATCGGGCAGGTCACGAACGACATCAGCTCGGCCCGGCTGGTGGCGTGCGCGACCGCGCCGAGCACCGACCAGGCGTACGGGGAGTGGCCCTGGGACTCCAGCCAGGGGTAGTAGTGGTCGGACATGACCAGGTGGTCGAAGCCGGCGGCCTCGGCGCGTACGGCGTGGTCGACGAGTTCCTTCGGGCCGGCCTGCTCGCACATGAGGGTGTAACCGACGTTGACCATGGCACGTCTCCTTCCCGGGCGGATCGTCCCCGGATACCCCACCGGGCGCGGGTCAACCCTGCTGTCCGCTTCCGCGCCCGGCTCTTAACCGGTTCAGCTCATCCGGCCCGTCAAGCGGTGCCGCCTCCCGGCCCATCCCGCTTAACCGGTTGCCTCAGGCCATCCATCGCCCTACGCTGATGCCTGCGTCCGTTCGGGAACCGGGCGGCGGCTACCGGGCTCAGCCGCCACCTTCGTCGTCACCGTCACCGCACCCCCGCTCGGGCACGGGGGAGACCTTCCCCTGAGGACAGCCATGAAGAAACTGCTCTCCGTCGCGGGCGCCGCCCTGCTGACGGCCCTCGCCGCCGTCTTCGCCCTCGGGCAGCCGGCCCACGCCGCCACCGGGTTCTCCGTCTCCAACGGGCGGCTCTACGACGCCAACGGCGTCGAGTTCGTGATGCGCGGGGTCAACCACGCGCACACCTGGTACCCGCAGCAGACCAGCTCGTTCGCCGACATCAAGGCGCTGGGCGCGAACACCGTCCGGGTGGTGCTGGCCAGCGGCGACCGCTGGACGAAGAACAGCGCCGCCGACGTGGCGAACGTGATCTCGCTGTGCAAGGCCAACCGGCTGATCTGTGTGCTGGAGGTGCACGACACCACCGGGTACGGCGAGGAGGGCGCCGCCGCCTCGCTTGCGAAGGCCACCGACTACTGGCTGAGCATCGCCGACGTGCTCAAGGGCCAGGAGAAGTACGTCATCGTCAACATCGGCAACGAGCCGTTCGGCAACCAGGGCTACAGCGCCTGGACCACCGACACCTCGAACGCGATCAAGCGGCTGCGCGCCGCCGGCCTGACCCACACGATCATGGTGGACGCGCCGAACTGGGGCCAGGACTGGTCGTTCACCATGCGCGACAACGCGAGCACCGTGTTCGCCGCCGACGCGCAGCGCAACACCGTCTTCTCCATCCACATGTACGGCGTGTTCGACACCGCCGCCGAGATCAGCGACTACCTGGGCCGGTTCCGTACCGCCGGGCTGCCGATCGTGGTCGGCGAGTTCGGCTTCAACCACTCCGACGGCAACCCGGACGAGGACGCCATCATGGCGTACAGCCAGGCCAACGGCATCGGCTACCTCGGCTGGTCGTGGAGCGGCAACGGCGGCGGCGTGGAGTACCTGGACATGACCACCGCGTTCAACCCGGCGCAGCTCACGAGCTGGGGTCAGCGGATCTTCAACGGCGCCAACGGCATCGCGGCCACCTCCCGCGAGGCGTCGGTGTACGCCGGCAGCACCCCGACCCCGACCACCAGTCCCACCCGCAGCCCGAGCCCGACGCCGACGCCGACCGGCAGCCCCACCCCGACCCCGCCGCCGACCACCACGCCCCCGCCGTCCGGTGGCTGCACCGCCACCTACACAGTGGGCAACTCGTGGCAGGGCGGATTCCAGGGCGAGGTCAAGGTGACCGCCGGAGCCGCGGCGATCACCGGTTGGACGGTGCGCTGGACGTACGCGAACGGCCAGTCCGTCACCCAGGCGTGGAACGCGAGCGTCAGCAACAGCGGGTCGGCGTACACCGCCCGCAACGTCGACTACAACGGCCGCCTCGGCGCCGGCGCGAGCACCAGCTTCGGCTTCATCGGCACCTGGCAGGGCACCAACTCCACCCCTGCGGTGACCTGCACCCCCGCCTGACCCGCACCCCCAGTGGCGTGATCAAGGAGTTTGTGTCCCGATCGGACCTCGACGGAGACACAAACTCCTTGATCACCGGGGCGGGCCGGGCGGTCAGGCGGCGGTCACCTCCAGGAGGAGGGCCTGCTCGGGGTGCAGGGCGGGGAGCTGAACGCCGACCGACCCCAGCACCGAACCGCTCACCGTGATCCCGTCGCCCGGCCAGGCCAGCCAGCCGGGCGGGGACAACTCCAGCGCTGCGGGCTCCGGCACCCCGGCGGGCGGGCGCACGAGGTAGCGCCGCTCCGGGTCCAGCCCCGGCAGCCGGACCGCGCCCGGCACCTGTGCCACCGAGGTGGCGACCCGGCTGACCGCGTACACCGCATGCGAGCGGTCGTGGGCGACCACGCCGTGGGCCTGCACGGCCGGGTCCGGGTGGTCGACCCGGGCCACCCGGCCGGTGTGCAGCAGCGGGCGCAGCCGCTTGTGCAGCGCCACCCAGGCGGTGAGTTCGGCCCGCTCGGTGGCGTCGATCGCGGTGATGTCCCACTCGATGCCGTGGTGGCCGAACAGCGCGGTGACCGCGCGGAACCCCAGGTCGTGCACGCGGCGCGTGGTGTGCGAGCGCTCCGGCCCGATGTGCGTGCCGATCAGTTCGGGCGGCAGCAGCAGTCCGGTCCAGCGCTGGATGGACAGCCGTTCCAGCGCGTCGTTGCAGTCGCTGGCCCAGACCCGGTCGGTACGCCGCAGGATCTCCAGGTCGACCCGCGCGCCACCGGAGGAGCAGCTCTCGATCTCGACGTGCGGGTGCCGGGCACGCAGCTCGTCCAGCAGCCGGTAGACCGCGAGCGTCTGCGCGTGCACCCCGGGCCGTCCGGCGTGCCCGGCCTCGGTGAGGTCGCGGTTGTGGTCCCACTTCAGGTACGCGATCCCGTCGTGCTCGCTCAGCACCGCGTCGAGCCGTTCGAGCAGGTACGCGTACGCGTCGGGGTGGGCCAGGTCGAGCACCTGCTGGTGCCGCCACGGCGGCGGCAGCCGGCCCGGCGCCTGGAGCAGCCAGTCGGGGTGGGCGCGGAACAGGTCGGAGTCGGGGTTGACCATCTCCGGTTCCACCCAGAGGCCGAACTGCAGGCCGTGCCCGCGTACGTGGTCGATCAGCGGCTGCAACCCGTCCGGCCAGACCTCGCCGTCGACCCACCAGTCACCGAGCCCGGCCTGGTCGTGCCGCCGGCCGCGGAACCAGCCGTCGTCGAGCACGAAGCGTTCCACGCCGACCTCGGCGGCCGCGTCGGCGAGCGCCCGCAACCGGTCCAGGTCGTGGTCGAAGTAGACCGCCTCCCACACGTTCAGCGTCACCGGCCGCGGCGTGCGCGGATGCGACGGGCGGGCCCGCAGGTGCGTGTGCAGGGCGTCGCTGAGCCCGTCCAGCCCGTCGGCCGAGTGCGCCGCGTACAGCAGGGGAGTCGCGTACTCGTCGCCCGGCCCCAGCACGATCTCACCGGGCGTGAGCAGCTCACCGCCGCCGAGTGTGGACTCGCCGGTCGGGCGGCGCTCGGCGGCCGTGACGTGGTCGCCGCTCCACGCGGTGTGCACCGCCCACACCTCGCCGTGCCGGAAACCGAACCCGGCCGTGCCCGCGACCAGCAGCAACGTGGCGTCGTGGCCGGTGCGGCCGTGCCGCCCCTCGCGTACCCACGCGCCCATCGGCCACGGATGCCGCTGCGGCGCGCGCTCCCGGCACCACCGGCCGGTCAGGTCGAGCAGTTCGGTGGCGACCGCCGGCACCGGCAGCACCGGCGTCAGCTCCCGCACCTCGTACCGGCCGTCGCCGTCGTTGCGCAGCCGGTGCCGCAGCGTCAGCACCCCCGCCGCATCCAGTGTGATCTCGACGGTCAGGCTCAACCCCGCGCCCGGGTCCGCCGCCCGCACCGTCACCCGTGCGGCGCCGGCTCGGTCGCGGTTGCGCTCCTCATCGGGTACGCGCACCGCGTCCCCGCCTCCGGCCACGCCGCCCGGAGCGGGCGCGCGGTCCCGCTCCCCGCCTTCGGCCACGCCGCCCGGAGCGGGCGTGCCCGGCGCGTCGCCGTCCGGGGGCGGCTCGTCGCGCACGTCGAGGTCGGCCAGGCGGAACGCGGTCGACCAGTCCCGGCCGTCGCGGTGGCCGGCGAGACCGGGCCGCCCGCTCCACCCGGCGCTCGCCTCGGGCAGCAGCGACAGCACTGTTGGCGCGTCGAAGCTGCTCGGCACGACGGGTGGCACGGTGGCGTCGACGAGCGCGGGCAGGTCCCCGTCGGGCAGCGGGCCGAGGTCGGCGCCCCAGTGCACGACCCGGGGCAGCCCCGGGCCGCGTGCGTCGAGCACCAGGCTGGTCCGCGCGCGGCGCAGGTGGACGATCGTCATCCCTTGGAGGCTCCCAGCGTCAGACCCCGGACGAACTGCTTCTGGAGCAGGAAGAAGATCACCAGGGTGGGGATCGCGACCAGCACCGAACCGGCCGAGACCAGGTTGTTGTCGGTGAAGAACTCGCCGCGCAGGTTGTTCAGCGAGCTGGTGACCGGGAACTTGTCGCCGGTCCGCATGAGCACTGTGGCCCAGAAGAACTCGTTGTAGATCCAGGTCACCTCCAGCGTGGCCAGTGCGGCGAGCGCGGGGCGGCACAGCGGCAGCGTGACCTGCCAGTACTGCCGCCACACGTTCGCCCCGTCGACCATCGCGGCCTCGTACAGCTCGTGCGGCAGCGCCTTCATGTAGTTGCTGAGCACGAACACGCAGAAGCCGCACTGGAACGCGACGTTGACCAGGATCAGCCCCCAGTAGCTGTCGTAGAGCAGCTCCGAGTCGCTCATCCAGGCCGGCAGCGGGATCTCGGTGAACATCCGGAACAGCGGGATGAGCAGCGCCTGCTGCGGCAGCAGGTTCGCGGCCGTGAACAGGCCGAGCAGCGCGATGTTGAGCTTCCAGCTGAACCGGGCGATCACGAACGCCACGCAGGAGGCGAGGAACAGCGTGAGCAGCACCGCCGGAACGGTGATGTACGCCGAGTTGAGGAAGTGCTTGCCGAACTCGGCGGTACGCCAGGCGGTGACGTAGTTGTCGATCGTCCAGCCGCCGAGCGACACGTAACCGTTGGCGGCCGTGTACTCGTAGGAGCGGAACGACGTGAGCACCGCCCAGAGGATGGGGAACAGCCAGCCCACGGCGACCGTACCCAGGAACAGGTGCAGGACGACCCGGGCGGGCCGCACGGGGCGGCGGCCGGCGGAGACGGCGGTCATCGCTTGTCCTCCCGCATCACGGTCCAGAGGTAGATGGTGATGAAGACCAGCGACACGGCCAGCATGATCGTCGCCAGCGCGGAGCCGAAGCCGATCCGGCTGGCCTCGCCCACCACGTTCTGGGTGACCAGCGCGGAGATCAGCTCCAGTCCGTTGCGGCCCTTGTTGATGACCCAGACCAGGTCGAACGCGCGCAGCGACTCGATCACGGTCACCACCAGCACGATGATGTTGATCGGGCGCATCACCGGGAAGACGACCCGGAAGAACGTGCTGGTCTCGGACGATCCGTCGACTGCGGCGGCCTCGCGCAGCGACGGGTCGACGCCCTTGAGGCCGGCCAGGTAGAGCAGCATGATGTAGCCGACGTGCCGCCAGCCGGCCGCCACCAGCACGGCCCAGATGTTGACGTTCGGGTCGCCGTACCAGTCGGTCTCGCCGCCGAACACGCCGTTGAGCAGGCCCTGGTCGCGGCTGTAGATGAGCTGCCAGATGAAGCCGATGAGCGCCAGCGACAGCACCACCGGCAGGTAGAGCGCGGTCTGGTAGAAGCGGCTGCCGCGCAGTTCCTTGTCCAGCAGCACGGCGAGGAACATGCCGATCGGGGTGGCCACCACGAACAGCGCGGCCAGCCAGAGCAGGTTGTTCTGCACGGCCGGGACGAACGGCGGGTAGATGTTCACCACGTCGTCGTAGTTCTTGACCCCGACCCACTCGATCTCGCCGATCGGGCCGATGCCGTCCCAGTTCGTGCCGGAGAGCAGCACCGTCGCCACCGCGGGCAGCCAGACCAGGCCGGTGACGAGCAGCAGGGGTACCAGCACCATCAGCGTGATCACCACGCGGTCGGTGCGGGACAGGAGCCGTAGCCGGCGACCGCGACCACCGTTCGTGGTGGTCGCGGCCGGCGGCGGCACGGCGCGATCCGCTTGGATCAGGGGCAGGTCGGACATGATGTCCTTCCCCCTTCCGCCGTCAGCTGGTGAAGATCGACTTCTTCTGGTTCTCGATGCTGGTGAGCAGCCCGCTGATGTCCTTCGGGTCCTTGATGAACTGCTGGAGCGCCGGGATGATCACGGTGGAGGCGAAGTCCGGCCGGGTGTCGCGGTCGAGGAACTGGGCGATCTCGGTGGCGGAGCCGACCAGCTCGGCGGCCTTCTTCTGCAGCGCGGTGTAGGCGCCGGTGTCCGCGCCGCTGTTCGCGACGAGCGTGCT
Organism: Micromonospora sp. WMMD1219; assembly: GCF_049315215.1. NCBI lineage: Bacteria > Bacillati > Actinomycetota > Actinomycetes > Micromonosporales > Micromonosporaceae > Micromonospora > Micromonospora sp. WMMD1219. The sequence continues at coordinate 6,660,626 of NZ_CP186057.1, read as the reverse complement.
CGGGTCGTTCTTGACGGTGATGTCCGCCGCCTCCTTCGAGCCGAGGTACGTCAGCAGCTTCTGCGCCGCGTCCTTGGACTTCGGCTTGCGGGCCATCATGTAGCCGTCGATCGGGGCGTCCAGAGCCTTCGCGCCGATGGTGGAGTCGACCTCGGGGAACGTGAAGAAGTCCAGGTCCTCCAGGTCGGCGCCGCTGAACTGCTGGCCGACGAACAGGCCGAGCAGGTACATGCCGCTCTTCTTCTGCTGCAACGACTGGGCCGCCTCCTGCCAGGTGCGGCCGAGCGAGTCCGGCTGGTGCAGGGGGAGCAGCCCGGCCCAGGTGTCGAAGACCTTCTTCACCTTGTCGGAGGTCCACGCCTCCTTGCCGGCCATCAGGTCGATGTGGAACTGGTAGCCGTTGATGCGCAGGTTGAGGATGTCGAACGTGCCCATCGCCGGCCAGCCGTCCTTGTCCGCGAACGCGATCGGGACCAGGCCGTCCTTCTTCATCTGCGCGCCGAGCGTGTTCAGGTCGTCGAGCGTCTTCGGCACCTCGTAGCCGCGCTGCTGCCACACCGACTTGCGGTAGAAGACCGCCCACGGGTAGTACGACGCCGGCACGAAGTACTGCTTGCCGTCGTCGCCCGTGGACGCCTTCTTGAACGCGTCGGAGTAGCCGTCGAGCTTGCCCCACACGTCGCTGAGGTCACCGGCCAGGCCCTTGGCGGCGAAGAACCGCATCCGGTAGCCGGCGAACCAGGTGAACACGTCGTCCGGCTTGCCCTGCAGGTAGTTGTTGATGTTCTCCTGGAAGGTGTTGTGGTCGACCGTGTTGATGTCGACGGTCACGCCGGAGGACGTCTTGAAGCCGTCCATCACCTTGGCGACGACGTCCTTGGGCTTCGGGTCCGACTGGTTCGAGCCGAGCGAGACGCTCTTGGCGTCGCCGCCGGAACCGGAGTCGGAGTCGCCGCAGCCGGCGAGCAGACCGGTGCCGAGCAGCGCCCCCGCACCGGCCGCGCCGGCGAGCAGCGAGCGCCGGTTCAGGCCGGCGACGGACGGGGGTACGAGCCGGGCGAGGTATTCGGCTTGCGAGCGGGGACGGGACATGGTGCCTCCTGCGTGGAAGAGGTGCGCTGCGCTCATGGACCGTGATCGTTAGCGGTGAGCGGTGTTCGTGTCGGCCGCGGCAGATCCACCGAGAATCCACACGTCCGAACACAAACAGCCGGTGGCGCTTGAAGCTACCCCTTGGCGCGGCGCTGTCAAGAGGGCAAAAAGGCGACGCCTGCGGCGGTGAGGCAGGGCAAAGAGCCGGTAAACGTTGGAACGTCAGTCGATGTTGGAAAGTGTTGACTTGGGTGCTGTTCGGGGGCACCCTCTGCTGTCATGCGGAACTGGCACGGCGAGGGCATCTGGTACGGCGCGGACTACAACCCGGAGCAGTGGCCCGAGCAGACGTGGGCCGAGGACGTCGAACTCATGCGACGCGCCGGGGTCAACCTGGTCTCGGTCGGCATCTTCTCCTGGGCCCTGCTGCAGCCCACCCCCGAGCGGTACGTCTTCGACTGGCTCGACCGGGCGATCGACCTGCTGCACGACGGCGGCATCAGCGTCGACCTGGCCACCGCCACCGCCAGCCCACCGCCGTGGCTGGCGCACCGGCACCCGGAGACGCTGCCCCGCCGGGCCGACGGCACGGTGCTGTGGCCCGGCGGCCGGCAGGCGTACTGCCCCAGCTCGCCGGTGTTCCGGGACCACTCGCTCGCCCTGGTCGAGGCCGTCGCCCGCCGGTACGCGCGGCACCCCGCCGTGGTGCTCTGGCACGTCTCCAACGAACTCGGCTGCCACAACGTGCACTGCTACTGCGACGTCAGCGCCGAGGCGTTCCGCGGCTGGTTGCGCGAGCGCTACGGCGACCTGGACTCGCTCAACGCGGCCTGGGGCACCGCGTTCTGGAGCCAGCGCTACCACGACTGGGCCGAGGTCAACCCGCCGCGCACCGCCCCGACGTTCGCCAACCCGACCCAGCAACTGGACTTCCTGCGGTTCTCCTCCGACGAGCAGCGCGCGCAGCTGCGCGCCGAACGGGAGCTGCTGAACCGGATCGTCCCGCAGTCCGTCACCACGAACTTCATGATCGGCACCGGCATCAAGTACCTGGACTACCACTCCTGGGCCTCCGACGTGGACGTGGTCGCCAACGACCACTACCTCACCGCCGCCGACCCGCAGCCGCAGGTCAACCTGGCCCTCGCGGCCGACCACACCCGGGGCGTCGCCGGTGGCGCGCCGTGGCTGCTGATGGAGCACTCCACCAGCGCGGTCAACTGGCAGCCCCGCAACGTGGCCAAGACGCCCGGTCAGATGCGCCGCAACAGCCTCGCCCACGTCGCGCGCGGCGCCGACGGCGTGCTGTTCTTCCAGTGGCGGGCCTCCCGGGCCGGCGCGGAGAAGTTTCACTCCGCGCTGGTGCCGCACGCCGGGCCGGACACCAAGGTGTTCCGCGAGGTCTGCCGGCTCGGCGCCGACCTGCGCGCGCTCGCCGAGGTACGGGGCAGCCGCGTCGACGCCGACGTGGCGATCCTGTTCGACTACGAGGCCTGGTGGGGCGCCGAACTCGACTCCCACCCGAGCGTCGACGTCACGTACACCGACCGGTCGGCCGCGCTGCACGCCGCGCTCTGGCGGGCCGGGGTCACCGCCGACGTGGTGCACCCGTCGGCCGACCTGTCCCGCTACCGGCTCGTCGTGGTGCCCACGCTCTACCTCGTCCGCGACGCCGACGCCGACGCGCTGCGCCGGTTCGTGGAGGCCGGCGGCACCGCCGCGGTCACCTACTTCAGCGGCATCGTCGACGAGCACGACCACATCCGGCTCGGCGGCTACCCCGGCGCGTTCCGCGACCTGCTCGGCGTACGCGTCGAGGAGTTCTTCCCGCTGCGGGCCGGCGAGACGGTACGCCTCGACGACGGCGCCCGCGCCGACGTGTGGACCGAGTGGCTGCACGCCGAGGGCGCCGAGGTGCTGGCCGCGTACACCGACGGGCCGCTGCCCGGCGTGCCGGCGCTGACCCGCAACGCGGTCGGCGCGGGCGCCGCCTGGTACGTCGGCACCCGGCTCGACGACGACGCCACCGACCGGCTGGTGGCCCGGCTGCTCGCCGAGACCGGCGTGCGCCCGCCGGTCGACGCGCCGGCCGGGGTGGAGGTGGTCCGCCGCCGCTCGGCGGACCGGAGCTGGCTGTTCGTGGTCAACCACACCACCGAACCGGCCCGGCTGGCGGTCAGCGGCGTCGAGCTGCTCGGCGGCGTCAGGTGCGACGGCACCCTGGAGGTGCCGGCGGGTGAGGTGGCGGTGGTCCGCGAGGAGCCCGCGCCGGTGCCCGCGACCGCCTGACCGGTACCCTGCCGTCCGCGCCGAGGAGGTTCCCATGCTCGCCCAGCAACGGCAGAGCGCCATCCTGGAGTTGATCCGCCAACGCGGCGGCGTCCGGGTCAGTCACCTGGTCAGCCGCTTCGGGGTGTCCGACATGACGATCCGCCGTGACCTGGAGGTGCTCGCCGACCGCGGCCTCATCGACAAGGTGCACGGCGGCGCGACGCTCGCCGGACCCGGCTCCACCGAGGAGCCCGGATTCGCCGCCAAGTCGGTGCGCCAGCAGGCCGAGAAACGGGCCATCGTGGAGCGCGCCGCCGGGCTGGTCGAGCCGGGCATGGCCGTCGCACTCTCCGCCGGCACCACCACCGCCGCGCTGGCCGCCCGGCTGGCCGAGGTACGCGGGCTCACAGTGGTCACCAACTCCATCCCGGTGGCCGACGCGCTCTACCAGAACCCCCGCGCCGACCAGACGGTGGTGCTGACCGGGGGCATCCGCACCCCGTCGGACGCGCTGACCGGCCCGGTCGCCGAGGCCGCCATCGCCGCGCTCAACGTCGACCTGCTCTTCCTCGGCGTGCACGGGATGAGCCCGCGTACCGGATTCACCACGCCCAACCTGCTGGAGGCGGCGGTGAACCGGCGGCTGATCGGCTCCGCCCGCCGTCTCGTGGTGCTGGCCGACCACACCAAGTGGGAGACCATCGGCATCGCCACCATCGCTCCGCTGGAGGAGGCCGACGTGCTGATCACCGACGGCGGCCTGCCGCCGGAGGCCCGCCGGCAGCTCGGTGAGCAGGTCGGCGAGCTGGTGGTGGTCCGGGCCGACTGAGACCACGGCGTGCCTCACAGACAGTTCTCAGCCCCGCCGTCTAGGGTGCCCTGACGAAGTGCCCGACGGTCCATGTCGGAGCGCAGTTGCACGGGAGTGACCGATGGTCTTCAAGAAGATGTTGAGCGCGTTCGGCGTCGGCGGCCCGACCGTCGACACGGTGCTCAGCAACCCGAACACCCGGCCGGGCCTGACCCTGGACGGGCACGTGAACCTGGTCGGCGGCGACGCGGCGGCCCGCATCGAGCAGATCAACATCGGTCTGGTGACCCGGGTCGAGATCGAGAGCGGCGACCACGAGTACGCCGGCGTGATGGAGTTCCACCGGATGCCGGTCAGCGGCGCCTTCGAGCTGGCCCCGAAGCAGCAGCTCTCCATCCCGTTCCAGATGCCGGTGCCGTGGGAGACCCCGATCACCGACGTGTACGGCCAGCGCCTGCACGGCATGACCATGGGGCTGCGTACCGAGCTGGCGGTGGCCCGCGCGGTCGACAAGTCCGACCTGGACCAGGTGTCGGTGCACCCGCTGCCGATCCACGAGCGGATCCTGGAGGCGTTCCAGGCGCTCGGCTTCCGGTTCAAGCACGCCGACCTGGAGCGGGGCCACATCTACGGCGTGCCGCAGACGCTGCCGTTCTACCAGGAGATCGAGTTCTTCGCCGCGCCGCAGTACGCGCAGACGGTCACCGAGGTCGAGCTGACGTTCGTGACCAGCCAGCAGGGCGTCGAGGTGATCCTGGAGTGCGACAAGCGCGGCGGCTTCCTCAGCGCCGGGCACGACGTCATCGGGCGGTACTCGGTCCCGCACAGCGACGCCGCCCGTACCGACTGGGTGCAGGTCGTCGACGGCTGGCTGCGGGAGACCACGGGCCGCTACGGCAGCCTGCGGGCCCAGGGCTTCGGCATGCCGCACGGCGGCCACGGCTACCCGGGCCAGCACGGATACGCCGGTCACGGGCGGCGCGGCCCGGGCATGGGCGGCGTGGTCGCGGGCGCCGCGCTGGGCGTCGCCGGCGGCATGATCGCCGGTGAGATGCTCGACGACGCGTTCGACGGCGGCGGCGACGACTTCGGGGACTTCGGCGAGGAGTGAGCACACGCGACGACGCCCCCGGGACGGATCCCGGGGGCGTCGCCGTACGCGTGACTCGGCGCGCGTCAGCGCCGGCCTCGACGCTCCTCGCCGGAGCGGCGCGCGCTGCCCGCCTTCGACAGGCCACGGCTGACCAGGTACGCGCCGGTCAGCGCGGTCAGGTACCACCAGGCCTGGTTCGGGTTGTTGATGTTCAGGCCGTTGGCGGTGGTGCCCTTCCAGAACGCGGCGATCGCCACGACCGCGACCGCGGCTGCGTACACCCAGAACTCGGTGGTCAGGAACGCCTGCTTCGTCTCCGTACCCGGGGACGGCATGTTCTCCCGGTGACCGTCGTGCATCGACGGCATCTGCCGGGTCGACGTGTCCTGCATGTTCGACCGGTTCTGGACGTCGGACATCGGCCGGTTGGCCGGCCTGGTGGATGCAGCCTGCGTGCTCATCTGGTCCTCCTCAGGATTTGATGAGTCGTACCTGCATACCCTCGCCCCGCTACCGCAGGTCGGCCACGGCACGGTTCGCGCTTTGTGGCGGGGGCACCCTGGGTCTACCCCTCGCCGGAGACAAGGTAACCGCCGGTCGCCATCCGATGGCTGCCACGCTGGGCTCGCGGCCGGAACCGGACACCCCGGTGCACACCGGTCATCCCGGTGCCGGCCCCGGTTTCAGCCACCCACCCTCGGGCACGCAACACCGATACCCCGAGAGAGCTGCGAGGTGGTTGACGTGCGTGAGGACGACATGCGGCAGGACGCCGCCCGGCGGGCCGAGCAGCGGGTCGCCGGAGGCGTGTACGGCGAGGGCGCGCTGGACGAGGTCACAGTGCCGCAGACCGACGTGGAGCGGATGCGGCAGGAACTCGACCCGGACGACCCGGCGGACGTACCCGTCGACCCGACTGTGCTGCGCGACGGCGGACCGACGCGGGGCCAGGGCGCGGTCACCACGACCGGTGGCACCGCGGGCCCGGCGAGTGTGCGCCGGGTGGCCCGCCAGCCCGAGAAGCACCCGGGCAAGGTGGCGCCCACGACGACCGGTGACGCCGGCACGGGTGGCCTGAGCACCCCGGCCGGTGGTTCCACGAGCGACAACTCGTCCACGGGTGCCCAGGTGGGCAACTTCACCGACAACCGCCCCAACCCGGGCTGACCGGGGTGGCACGGCACGGCGGGGGCGGCCTCCGGCCGCCCCCGCCGAGCGACTTCTGCCACCGCCACTTCGGCGAAGTGGCGCAGTCAGGGCGGCCGTGATGTATCAACTTCCCCGACCTGGCGCACGTCCCCGCCACTCCGGCGAACTGGCGTGTTCGCCTCACCGATCCCGCCCGACCTGGTGGTGGGCTTCCTGCGGCTGGCGCTGGCGGCGTGCCACCACATCGGGGAAGTGGCGGGGTCAGGGCGGGTGTGATGTAGCAACTTCCCCGACCTGGCGCACGTCCCCGCCACTCCGGCGAACTGGCGCGAACAGGCCGCCGGGACACGCTCCCCGCCACCACCCCCAAGCCGGCACTCGCCGATCTTGCACTTCCGCCCCGAGAAATGTCCGTTTAGCGGAGCTTTCCGGGGCCGCAACTCCATGATCGCGGAGCGAGGGGAAGGGTGGGCGCGGCGGGGCATGAGGCAAGACGTGCCCGACCCCGTCGATCATGAAGTTGGCGGCCGATTTGGAGATCGACAATGCCGCCAACTTCATGATCAACGGGGCGGAGGGCGGAGGGCGGAGGGCGGAGGGCGGAGGGCGGAGGGCAGGGAGGGGGTTAGGCAGTGGGGGTGCGGAGGATGCCCAGGCGCTGGGTGGCTCTTGTCAGGGCCACGTAGAGGTCGCTGTTGCCCCTCGGGGACTCGGACACGATCCGGGCCGGGTCGACCACCAGCACCGAGTCGAACTCCAGGCCCTTGGCCTGCTCGGTGGTCAGCACCACCACCCGGTTCGCCAGCTCGGGCTGCTCACCCACTGTCGCCTCCGGCAGCGCCGCCACCACCGCACCGCCCAGCTCGGCCACCCGGCCGGTGGGCACCAGCACGCCGAGCCGCCCGTCGCCGAGCGACGCGGCCTCCCGGGCGGTCGCCTCGACCAGCTCCGTCACCAGCCGGTCCGCCGGTACGGTCCGGTCCCACGGCGGTACGCCGGTGGCGCGTACCGAGCGGGGTGGCCGCAGCGCCGGGTCGATCTCGGCGAGCACGTCGGCGGCGACCGCCATGATCTCGGCCGGGGTGCGGTAGCTGACGGTCAGCTCCTCCAGCCGCCACCGGTCCGCCACGTACGGCGCCAGCGCCTCGCCCCACGACGGCGTGCCGGCGAGCGCGCCGGTCTGCGCCACGTCGCCGACGATCGTCATGGACCGGCTCGGGCAGCGGCGCATCAGCAGCCGCCACGCCATCGGTGAGAGCTCCTGCGCCTCGTCCACGATCACGTGCCCGAATGCCCACGTACGGTCGGCGGCGGCGCGCTGGGCGGTGGTGAGCCGGTCGGACTCCTCCTGCCGCTCGGAGAGCCGGTCGGCGTCGATCAGGTCGGTGACGCCGAGGATCTCACCGCCGTCGGCCTCGTCCTCGACGTCGATGGAGCGGGAGCCGCGCCAGATCTCCAGCACACCCTCGGCGTACTCGCGTTCCAGCGCCCGGATCCGTTCCCGGCGGGCCACGGCGGCGCGCTCGTCCTCGCCGAGCAGTTCGGCGGCCTCGTCCAGCAGCGGCACGTCGGCGGGCGTCCAGCCGCCGGGCTCGCGGTGCAGCGCGGCCCGCTCGGCGTCGGTGAGCATGGGCGCGGCGGTGGCGATCCGCTCCGGCGAGGCGTACAGGTCGGCGAGCAGGCGTTGCGGGGTCAGCACCGGCCACAGCTCGTCCAGCGCGGCGCGGACCTCCGGCTCCTCGCGCAGCTCGCGGCGGATCTCGGCGCGGTCGGCCTCGGAGAGCAGGTTCTCCCCGCCGAGCGGGTCGGCGCCGATCCGCTCGGCCACCTGGTCGGCGAGCGCGTGCACGATCTCCACGTCGAACAGGGCGCGGGCCAGGTTGTGCGGGCGGCCGGTGCGGCGTACCCGGTCGCGGGCCTGCCGCACGGTCTCCGGGTCGAGCGTCAGCACCTCCCGCTGCGGCAGTTCGATGGTGACCGGCTCGTCGGGCACCCACTGCCGGTCGCGGACCGCCGCGGCGAGCACGTCGGCCAGCACGGCGCGGCCCTTGAGCGCGGCGGTGGTGGCCGGCTCGGCGCGGTGCGCGTGTACGCCGGGGAACAGGTCGGCCTGGGTACGCAGCAGCACGCCGGTCTCGGCCAGCGTGGGCAGCACCTGGGAGATGTAGCGCAGGAACGTGGCGTTCGGGCCGACCAGCAGCACGCCGCGGGTGGAGAGCTGCTGGCGGTGGGTGTAGAGCAGGTACGCGGCCCGGTGCAGCGCCACGGCCGTCTTGCCGGTGCCGGGGCCGCCCTGCACCACCATCACGCCGGGCAGGTCGGCGCGGATGATCCGGTCCTGCTCGGCCTGGATGGTCTCGACGATGTCGCGCATCCGGCCGGTGCGTCCGGCGTTGAGCGCGGCGAGCAGCGACGCCTCGCCGGTCAGTTCCTCGTGCGCGGTGGGGGAGGCGGCGGCGATGTCCAGCACCTCGTCGTTGAGTCCGGTCACCTTGCGGTCGCGCGTGCGCAGGTGGCGCCGGCGGCGTACGCCCTGCGGGTTGGCGGCGGTGGCCAGGTAGAACGGGCGGGCGGCCGGGGCGCGCCAGTCCATCAGCAGTGGGTCGTAGTCGCCGGAGGAGTCGAAGATCCCGATCCGGCCGATGTAGCGGACGGCGCCGTCGTCGCCGTCGAGGCGGCCGAAGCACAGGCCGCTCTCCACCGCGGAGAACTGCTCGACCTGGTCGGCGTACATGGCCACGGTCGAGTCGCGCTGCGAGCGGGCCTGCTGCGTGCCGCCGGTGTGGCGCAACTCCTCGTCGAGCCGCCGGGCGGCCTGTTCCCGCATGCCGTCCAGCCGGTCGTACAGCATCGAGACGTATTCCTGCTCCCGGCCGATCTCGTCGTCCTGGCGCAGGTCAGCCGACACGTCGGAGTGCGTTGACAATCCGGCTCCTCATTGACTAGAATTGCTGCAGGAATGGCATTCAGAAGCCATTCCTTTTTGTGCCTGAACTGAGAAAGATAGCGCGTCGGCAGCCACCCGACCAAGCCCGGACACGACTCGGGGCCCGGCCGGCGTCAGCCGACCGAGCCCCGGGCACGGCAGTTCTCAGCCCTTGGCCGCCTCGTAGAGCCGCTCCGGCGTGACCAGACCGGCGATCACCCGGCCGTCGTCGGTCAGCAGCACGCTGAACAGCTTGCCGCTGAGCAGCCGGCCGCTGCCCCAGTCGCCGCTGACCTTCGGCAGGTCACCGAGCACCTGCGCCAGCATCTGGGCGTCCGGCGCGTCCGCGCCGGGCTTCGCGCCGTCGCCGGTCGCCGCGTCGCCGATCTTGGCGACCACCACCGTGGTCCAGCCGGTGCCGACGGTACGCACGTCCGGCTTCTCGGCGTCCTTGCGGTCGAACCGCTTGCCCGCCGGCCCGGGCCGCTCGTCCTCGGTCGCCTCGGTGACCTTCACACCGGGCGGCGGGTTGAACCGGAACTGGTCGGCCTCCGGCGTGCGGAAGTCGACCTGGGTGAACGCCACCTGGAACGCCGGCTCGTCCTGCCCGTCGGCGAGCACCTGCAGGCGCAGCGGCACGTGCTCCTTCGCGTCCAGCGCGATCCGGACCTGGTGCACCAGGGACGCCTTGTCGCGCGGGGTGAGCACCAGCTCGTACGCGTCCCGCCCGGCCACCGTCGCGGTGCGGCCGACGGTGACCGCCGTGGTCGGGTCGATCGCCTCCAGCGCCCGGTCCGCGGCGTCGGCCGGGGTGGCCGGCACGGTGGCCCGGTCCGGTGCGTCGGCCGGCAACGTCCGGTGCGTGGCGGTGTTCTCCCGGCTGTTCCAGGTCCAGACGTCCCGCCCGTTGCGCAGGATGTCCTGCTCGCCGAGCGTGTCGACCAGGGCCAGCCGCTGCCGGTCCTGGCCGCCGTACCAGACGCGCAGTGTGTGCGTACCGGACACCAGCCCGGCCAGGTCGTTGCCGGCGGCCCGGCCGGCGAGCGCGGCGATCGGCGGCAGGCCGAGGTCGGCGCGCTGCACGACGGTGCCGGAGAGCCCGTCCAGGCGGGACGTGCGCAGGTCTTCCAGGAGCTGGGCGGCGCTGCGCGGCGGCAGCGCCGGGTCGGCGCCGGCGGCGAACGTGCCGACGGCGGCGCCACCGCCGATCACGGCGACCCCCGCGGTCACCGGGACCAGCCAGCGCAGCACGGCGCGGTTCTTCATCACGGACATAGTGTGCACCTCCTGCGCACCATGCTGCGCGACCGTCGCTGTGACCACGCTGAGGAGATCCCCTACGGGTGACCCCATGGTGGCACCCTGGACCGGTGCGGTTGCTGGTGGTGGAGGACGAGACGCGGCTCGCGGCGGCGCTGCGCCGGGGCCTGTCGGCGGAGGGGTTCGTGGTCGACGTGGCGGCCACCGGCCCGGAAGGGCTGGACGCGGCCCGGCACGGCGAGTACGACGCGATGATCCTCGACGTGATGCTGCCCGGCCTCTCCGGCTACGAGGTGGTCCGCCGGCTGCGCGCCGAGCAGCGCTGGCTGCCGGTGCTGATGCTCTCGGCCAAGGACGGCGAGTACGACCAGGCCGACGGCCTGGACTGCGGCGCCGACGACTACCTGACCAAGCCCTTCTCGTACGTGGTGCTGCTGGCCCGGCTGCGGGCGCTGCTGCGCCGCGGCGCGCCCCGGCGGCCGACCGTGCTCACCGTCGGCGACCTGCGCCTGGATCCGGCCCGCCGCCGGGTCACCCGGGCCGACGCCGAGGTGGTGCTGACCAGCCGCGAGTACGCGCTGCTGGACTACCTGATGCGCCGCCCCGGCGAGGTGGTCTCGAAGACCGAGCTGCTGGACCACGTCTGGGACGCGTCGGTCGACACCGCCCCGAACGCGGTGGAGGTCTACGTCGGCTATCTGCGCCGCAAGATCGGCCGGGAGCGGCTGGAGACGGTGCGCGGCGCGGGCTACCGGCTGGCCACATGAGCCGGTGGGTACGCGGCCCGCTGCCGCGACTGGGCCTGCGGGCCCGGCTGCTCGCGCTGGGCGTGCTGGGGCTGGTGGTCGGGTTCGCGTTCGGCGGGGCGCTGCTGCTCGGCGCGCTGGGCTGGACGCTGCAGCGCTCGGTCGACGAGGAGGCGCTGCGCACCGCCGACGCGGTGGCGCTGCTCACCGCCGAGGACGCGCTGCCGGACCCGCTTCCGGTGGCCGGCGGGCAGTTGCGGGTGCAGGTGGTCGACGCGCAGGGCCGGATCCGGGCCGCGTCCATCGACGCGGACCGCCTCGTGCCGATGCTCGGCCCGGACGAGCTGCGCCCCGGGCAGCGGCAGCGGCTGGTGGTGGACGGGCGGCGCGCCGGCATGCCCGGCCCGGTCCGGGTGGTCACGGTGCCGGCCGGCACGGCGCAGGAGCCGCGCACGGTGCTCGTCGCCAAGTCGCTCACCGACGTGCGGCACAGCCTGCACGTGGTCCGCAACCTGCTGCTCGTGGGCTTCCCGCTGCTGGTCGCCGGGCTCGGGGTGGTGGCTTGGCGGGTGGTGGGCGCGACGTTGCGCCCGGTCGAGCAGTTGCGCAGCGGCGCCGCCGAGATCACCGGCCGGGCCGGGGCGGAGCGGCTTCCCGTACCGGCGGGGCAGGACGAGATCCACCGGCTCGCGGTCACGCTCAACGACATGCTGGACCGGCTGGCCGCGTCCCGGGACCGGCAGCGGGCGTTCGTCGCCGACGCCGCGCACGAGCTGCGCAGCCCGCTGACGAACATGCGTACCGAGCTGGAGGTGGCCCGGCGTCTCGGCGACGACACCGACTGGCCGGCGGTCGCCGACGACCTGCTCGCGGACACCGAGCGGCTGAGCCGCCTGGTGGACGACCTGCTGCTGCTGGCCCGCCTCGACGAGCAGGACGCCCGGCCGTCCCCGGTCGGCCCGGTGGACCTGGGTGAGCTGCTGCGCGGTGTGGCGGCCCGCTACCCGTCGCCGCCGGTGCGCCTGACGCCGCCGGACGCGCCGCGGTGGGTCGAGGGGGACGCGGGGGAGCTGCGCCGGGTGCTGGTGAACCTGGTGGACAACGCGCTGCGGCACGCGTACACCGGTGTGGATCTGGCGGTGAGCGGGCCGGACGGTGCGTACCACCTGATCACGGTGACCGACGACGGGCCGGGCATCCCGGCGGTGGACCGGGAGCGGGTGTTCGCCCGGTTCACCCGGCTGGACGACGCGCGGGCGCGCGACGCGGGCGGCGCGGGCCTGGGCCTGGCCATCGTGCGCGAGCTGGTGCGCCGGGCCGGCGGCACGGTGGAGCTGGCCGACGCGACGCCCGGCGCCGCCGCGCCGGGGCTGCGGGCGACGGTACGGCTGCCCGCGCTGGCCGAGCCGGACGCGGAGTGAGCGGTCAGCGGCGGCGCTTTGTGCAGACCGGGCCGGTGCGTGCGACGGTGTCGGTGGACCAGACGAGCGCGACGGTGAAGCAGTAGTCGGTGGTGCGGTCGAGCCCGTAGGCGATGTAGTCGGCCGAGCCGGCGGGCAGCGTGGCGAACGTGCCCTGCGGCTGCCCGGACCGGCCCCCGGCGACCACCACCGGTCCTTCCGCGCCGGCCGGGTACGTCCAGCTCAGCACGATGCTGTCGCGCCGGTCGGTGAGCGTGAACCGCCCGGGTGGCGTGCCCGGGGCGGCGGCGGCCGCTGTGGTCGGCGCGGGAGCGGCCGAGGTCGGCGGCGCGCTGCCGGCCGGTGCGCTGGTGGCCGGTGGCGGGGTGTCGCGGCCGTCGTCCACCCGGGACACCCCGGCGATCACCGCGATGGTGCCGAGCAGCAGCGCCACCACGACGCCGAGCACCACGAGCGGCAGCCAGGGCAGCGTGCGCCGTTCCGGGGCAGGCGGCCGGGGCACGTGCACCGGGAGGTAGCGCGACGGCGGCTCGGGCGGGGGCGGCGGCACCCGGCGTACGCCGTCGGGCTCGTCGTCGGCGAGGCCGACCACCGTGGGCGGCAGCGGGTCGGCGCCGGGCCGCCACGGCTGCTCGGCCGGCTCGTCGGGCGGCCACGGGTAGTCGTCGAACGCGTCGCCGTCGGCCTCCGGCGCGGTACGCGGTGTCGGCACGTGCGCGGTCTCGGCGGCCCGGCCGGGCGGGTGGTAGAGCGGCGTCTCGACCGGCTCGTCGAGCGCGGGCGGGCTGTAGGGCGGCAGGTCGTGCGGACCCTCGGTGGCCGGGGGAACCCGGGCGGCGGGCACCACTGGCGTGGTCCGGGCGGGCGGCGGCTCGGGCGCCGCAGCGGCGGGCGCGGGGCAGACGTGGTCGGGGTCGGCGGCGGCGCGGGCCAGCCCGGCCACCTGGGCGGCGAGCGGGTCGTCGGGGTCCAGGTGCAGGCGGCACAGCTCCTCGGCGAGCGTCAGGTGCTCGTGGGAGTCGGCGTACCGGCCGCAGTCGCGTTCCATCGCGCCGAGCTTCGCCAGCATCTTGATGCCGCTGGGGTGGCCGTCGCCGTAGACCTCCCGGTGCAGCTCCCAGGCGTCCTGCAACCGGTCGCGGGCCACCTCGCACTGGCCGCGCGCGTACTCCACGGTGGCCAGGTCGGCGTGCGCGGCGAGGACCCGCTGCGACTCCGGGCCGTCGCGGGCGGTCAGCTCGATGATGACGTCGGAGTAGAGCCGGGCCGCCCGGGCGTCGCTGCCGACCCGGTGCAGCACCGCGGCGAGCGTCGCGGCGGCGGTGACGGTGCGCTCGTCGGAGCGGCCGTGCAGCCGGGTGGCCGCCGCGTACGCGAACGCGGCCCAGCCCCGGGCGGAGTGCGGCTCGCCGAGCGCGACCAGCACCCGGGCCTGGAGACCGGCCGCCTCGGCCAGCTCGGGGGAGGCGTTGCCGGGGCGGGGATCGGCGTCGCTGAGCGCGTCGGCGAGCAGCCGTTCCGCGCCGGTGAGGTCGCCTTCGGACACCAGTTGGTGCGCCTGGACGGTCAGGTCAGCGAAGCCGGAGGACACGCCCCATCGTGCTCGTCCGGCGACGGTATGTACAAGACCCGGAGTGGATCAGTTTGGTCCCGAATCCGTCAGGTGGTCGGCGAGCGTCTCGCTGATCCGGCGGAGTTGGTCGACCTGGGCCGGGCTGAGCGCGTCGAACAGGTGCCGGCGTACCCCCTCGACGTGGCCGGGCGCGGCGGCGGCCAGGGTGGCGAAGCCCTCGTCGGTGAGCACGGCGACCTGCCCGCGCCGGTCGGTGGGGCAGTTCTCCCGGCGGATCCACCCGGACGCCTCCAGCCGGGCGGCGGCGTGCGACAGCCGGCTGCGCGACGAGCCGGTCAGCTCGGCCAGTTCGCTCATCCGCAGCCGCCGGTCGGGGGCCTCGGAGAGGCGGACCAGGATCTCGTAGTACGCGTGCGGCATGCCCGCGTCGTGTTGCAGCTCGCGGTCGAGCGTCTCCATCAGCGCCCGGGAGGCGGTCAGGAAGGCGCGCCAGGTCCGCTGCTCGTCGGGGTCCAGCCACCGGGTCATGACGCCCATCATAGCGCCGATAGTTGAACGCTCAACAAAACCGGGGTACGGTCGACGACATGGGCATCCACCGACTCAACCACGCCGTCCTCTACGTCAGTGACCTGGAGCGCAGCGTCGCCTTCTACGGCGACGTGCTGGGCTTCCGCCGGGTGCCGATGACGCCCGAGGGCTTCCGCGGCGCCGCCTTCCTCCAGGCGCCCGACTCCACCAACGACCACGACCTCGGCCTGTTCGAGATCGGCGCGGCCGCCGGGGCGTCCCAGGCCGGCCGGGCCACGGTCGGGCTCTACCACCTGGCCTGGGAGCTGGACACGCTCGACGAGCTGGCCGCCACCGCCGAGCGGCTCTCCGCCGCCGGAGCGCTGGTCGGCGCGTCCGACCACGGCACCACCAAGAGCCTCTACGGCCGCGACCCGGACGGGCTGGAGTTCGAGATCGTCTGGATCGTCCCGGCCGACCTGCTCGACGACGCCGCGCTCGCCGCGCGTACCCGCATCGGGCGGCTCGACCTCGACCGCGAGCGGCAGCGCTACGGCGGGCAGACCCGCGGCGGCGTGGGCATCTCCGTCCCGGTCTGAGCGGGGTTCACGGCCGGGCCCGCCGCGCCGTGCGGTAGAAACGGCACCATGTCGACCGACGCCGTCCTGCGCGAGCTGCTCGTCCGCCAGCTCGACCACTGGCTCCCCGCCGCGCTGCACCGGGCGCGGCGGGCCACGCTCGCGCTCGCGTACGCCGGGGGTGACGCCGCCGGCGCGGAGGAGGCGTTGCGGGTGGTGGCCGAGTTCGCCGACCGGCTGCGCGGGCGGCGGCTGACCGTGCTCGTGGTGGCCGACGACGGCACCGACCTGCCGGCCCGTCTCGGCGCCGCCGAGGCCGCGCTGCCCGCCGACGTCGCCGTGCACCTCGTGCCCGGCGGCCCGGACCGGCTGCCGGTGGCGCTCAAGGCCGCCGGGGCGGCCGGCGCGCCGCTGCTCACAGTGGCCGACGGCGCCGACCCGGACCCGGCCCTGCTGGCCGCCGCCGCGTCCGGGCGCCCGGCCGAGCTGCTGCTGGTCACCACGCCCGGCCGGTCGCTGCGCCCGGCGCTCACCGGTGCCGGGTTCCCGCTCGTCACCGAGGTCGAGCTGGTGCCCGACGGGGACGGCCCGGCGCGGCTGCTCGGCTACGCCACCGGCTCCGACCGAGGGCTGGAGGCGGTCAAGGAGGCGCTCTGGGCGGTCGACGAGTACGCCGGTGTGCGCTACCGCGACCCGGCCGACCCGCAGGGGCGGCTGCTCGACATCTCGCTCGAACCCGAACCCGGCCCGCTGCGCCGGGAACTGCTGGCCGAGCTGGCCCGCTCCGGCCCGCGTACGGTCACCGAGCTGCGCCGCTTCGCCACCACGTCGACCGTCTACCGGGCCGCCGACGCCAACCGGGCGCTCGCCTCGCTGCTCGCCTCCGGTGCGGTGACCCGCGACCCGGAGCACGGCCGGCTCGGCGGGGACGTGTCGATCAGCGCCGTCCCGAGCGCTGGGTCATCTGCTTGACCACTATCGACGCTCCGGTGGCGACCACGCCGATGCTGAACACCATCTGCGCGCACACCGCCACCCGGGCGATCTGCCCCTGGGCGTGCACGTCGCCGTAGCCGACAGTGGTGAGTGTCGTGAGCGCGAAGTAGAGCGCGTCGACCCGCGTCCGCAGGCCGACGAACTCGCCGGGCCGGGTGTTCGCCACCACGTAGTCGCCGAGCGCGAAGACCAGCAGCCCGGCGACCAGCGCCACCGCGAGGCGGGTCAGCGCCCGGTCCTCGTCCCGGCCGGTCGGCTGGTCCCGGACGAGCTGGCGGCGGACCTGGCCGGTGACCAGGAACGCGATCACCGCCACCAGGACCGCCGTGCCGATCGAGCGCAGGGCCAGCCGCAGGCCGTTCGGGTCGGCCGCGACCGGCACCAGGAAGTAACCGACCAGCATGAGCGCGCAGGCCGCCACGGCCCGCCGTCGCAACCGCCGCAGGAACACGTCCGCCATGCGGCGATTCTCCGGTCGCCGGGACGCCGTGACGGGCGGAACCGGAAACCCGGCCGCAGACGACGAACGGGGTGCCGGCGGTCAGCCGGCACCCCGCTCGTCGCCCGGGAAGGTCAGGCCTTGTCCTGCTTCCAGGACAGCGGCCCCGGAAGGTCCACGCGGTGGGCGCGGGTGTTCGAGTTCCAGGACCAGCGGCCGATCTTGATGCTCCACGACGAGAAGCCGTTCTGGGTGAAGTGGAGGATCAGCGGCCCGTACTTCTTACGCTTGCGGAACTGGACGCCCATCGGGGGTGCCTCCTTCTCTCCCTGCCTCTGCAGTCGTCTGCATGCCTTCGCGGCAACGAACATGCCCGGATCGACGATTCGCGAAACCCTGCCCGGTCCGCTCTGGACGGTGGGACTGCCGCCCGGCAAAATCTCTATCCAACGGGTAGGTGTTAAGGAGTCGTAAATGCTGGTGGAGGCGGGTCGTAACAAAGCCAGCGACGAAAGTCTCACTGGATGGAAGGGCGTTGACCGGCGTGGAGAACGGTCGGCAGCATGAGGGCATGTCGCAGCGGGACGAGCTTCTCCTCACCGCTCGCGTGCACGTCGACCTGGTCCGGCACGCGAGCGCGCTCTGTTGAGCCGAGCGCTCGTCGTTCCCTCTCCGCCCGTCCGTTCCCGCAGCCGGCGCACCGTGGCCCGGCGCGGTGCGGCGTGCTCCCCGGCCCCGCGCGGGCCCCCTCCACCGCATCGTGGACAGATCAGGAGACTCCGCCATGCCCTCGACCCGATCACCGCGGCGTGCCCTCACCGCCGCCGTCGCCCTGCTCGCCCTCACCACCGCCACCGCGTGCGGCGCCGACGCCGCCGGCGGCGCACAGACCAAGGAACTGCGCTACCAGGGTTCGGTGGGCCAGGTGACCCTCCCCGAACTCGCCGCCGACCTCGGCTACCTCGGTGACGTCAGGCTCAACTGGATCGGCAACGTCACCGGCGGCCCGGCCGACATCCAGGCCACCGCGACCGGCCAGAGCGACTTCGGCGGCGCGTTCAACGGCGCGATCGTCAAGCTCCAGGCCGCGAACGCCCCGATCACCGCCGTGGTCAGCTACTACGGCTCCGACGCGCAGACGTACCAGGGCTACTACGTGCTCGACGGCAGCCCGATCCGCGGCCCGCGCGACCTGATCGGCAAGCGGGTCGGCATGAACACGCTCGGCGCGCACGCCGAGGCCGTCCTGCGTACCTGGCTGGCCCGGGGCGGCCTCACCGCCGCCGAGATCGGCAAGGTCGAGCTGGTAGCGCTGCCGCCGGTCAACACCGAGCAGTCGCTGCGCGCCCGGCAGATCGACGTCGCCGTGCTCGGCGGCGTGATCCGCGACAAGGCCGTCGCCAACGGCGGCATCCGTACGGTCTTCACCGACTACGAACTCCTCGGCGCGTTCAGCGCCGGCAGCTACGTCTTCCGCGACGACTTCCTCACCCGTAACCCGGACACCGTCCGGACGTTCGTCACCGCAGTGGGCAAGGCGATCGAGTGGGCGCGCACGCAACCGCGCGAGACCGTGGTGGCCCGCCTCAAGGCGATCATCAGCAAGCGCGGGCGCAACGAGGACACCACGCTCGTCGACTACTGGAAGTCCAGCGGCGTCGCCGAACCCGGCGGCGTCATCACCGACCGGGAGTTCGCCACCTGGATCGACTGGCTGGCCGACACCGGCGAGCTGAAGGGCGAGCGGCCGAAGCCGTCCGACCTCTACACCAACAGGTTCAACGCGGCCGCGACCCCCGGCGGTGGCGCATGAGCACCGACAAGATCCTCTTCGACCGGGTGCGCAAGGTCTTCCCGGGGCGGCGTGGCGGCGGCGGCGCGGTCACCGCGCTCGACGGGCTCACCCTCGGGGTACGCCCCGGCGAGTTCCTCGTCGTCGTCGGCCCCAGCGGCTGCGGCAAGTCCACCCTGCTCGACCTGCTCGGCGGGCTGGCCACCCCGACCGGCGGGCAGGTGCTCGTCGACGGCCGCCCGGTCACCGGGCCCGGCCTGGACCGGGGCATCGTCTTCCAGCAGTACGCGCTGCTGCCCTGGCGCACCGCCGCCGGCAACGTCGCGTTCGGACTGGAGGCCAAGGGCCTGCCCCGCGCCGAGCGCGCCGACCTGGTCGCGTACCACCTCGACCTGGTCGGGCTCACCGGCTTCGCCGACCGCTACCCGCACGAGCTGTCCGGCGGCATGAAGCAGCGCGTCGCCATCGCCCGCAGCCTCGCGTACGACCCGGACGTGCTGCTCATGGACGAGCCGTTCGCCGCGCTGGACGCGCAGACCCGCGACTCGCTCCAGGACGAGCTGGTGCGGATCTGGCAGGCCACCGGCAAGACGATCGTGTTCATCACGCACGGCATCGACGAGGCGGTGCACCTCGGCCAGCGGGTCGCCGTGATGACGTCGCGGCCCGGCCGGATCAAGCAGGTCATCGACATCGAGCTGGGCGACCGGGAGGCGGAGGAGGACGTCCGCTCCACCGACGCGTTCCGCCACCACCGGCACCGCATCTGGACGCTGCTGCGCGACGAGGTACGCGCCGCGCAGTCCGCCGTACGCGAGGAGGCCCGCGTTGGTTGACGTCGCCGCACCGCCGGTCCGGCCGGTGGCGCCCCCCGCCCCGGCGGCCGTGCCCGCCCGGCCCCGCCGCCTGCTCGGCCTCGGCGGCCGGGTGCTGCACCGCAGCGCCGCGCTGCTGGCGCTCGCCGCGATCTGGGAGACGGTGCCCCGCGCCGGGCTGGTCGACCGGGTCTTCCTGCCGCCGCTGTCCGAGGTGCTCGCCGCCTGGTGGGAGCTGCTGCGCAGCGGGCAGCTCGCCGACCACGTCGGCGCCAGCCTCACCCGCTCGCTGACCGGGCTGGCGCTCGCCGTGGTCACCGCCATCCCGCTCGGCCTGCTGATCGGCTGGTACCGGCCGCTCGCCGATTTGCTCAGCCCGCTGCTGGAGGTGTTCCGCAACACCGCCGCGCTCGCGCTGCTGCCGGTCTTCGTGCTCATTCTCGGGCTCGGTGAGACGTCGAAGATCGCCCTGGTGGTCTACGCCTGCTCCTGGCCGATCCTGCTCAACACCGTCGCCGGCGTGAAGGGCGTCGACCCGCTGCTGATCCGCTCGGCCCGCTCGATGGGGCTCAACCACCTGCGGCTGTTCCAGAAGGTGATCCTGCCGGCGGCCGTGCCGACCGTGTTCACCGGCGTCCGGCTCGCCGGGGCGTACTCGATCCTGGTGCTCGTCGCCGCCGAGATGGTCGGTGCGAAGGCCGGGCTCGGCTACCTCGTCAACTACGCGCAGTACAACTTCGCGATCCCCGACATGTACGCCGGGATCATCACCATCTCCGCCATCGGGCTGGTGGTCAACCAGCTCCTCGTCGCCGGGGAACGTCGCTTCTCCACCTGGCGCGCCGACGTCACCACCGCCTGAGAGGAACCGCCATGTCCCGGACCCTGCACCTCAACGCCTTCCTGATGGGTGTCGGCCACCACGAGGCGGCCTGGCGGCACCCCCGCGCCGACCCGAGCCGGCTCGCCGACGTACGCCACTTCCAGGAACTGGCCCGCATCGCCGAGCGGGGCACGCTCGACTCGGTGTTCCTCGCCGACGGGCTCGCCGTCGGCCCGGCCGTGCGGCACAACATCCAGGCCGTCTTCGAACCGATCACGCTGCTCGCCGCGATCGCCACCGCGACCGAGCACATCGGCCTGATCGCCACCGCCTCCACCACGTACACCGAACCGTTCAACCTGGCCCGCGCGTTCGCCTCGCTCGACCACCTCAGCGGCGGGCGGGCCGGCTGGAACATCGTCACCTCCGCCCAGGCCCGGGAGGCCCGCAACTTCAACCTCGACGACCACCCCGCGCACGCCGACCGCTACCGGCGGGCCGCCGAGTACGTCGACGTGGCGATCAAGCTCTGGGACAGCTGGGAGGACGACGCGCTGGTCCTGGACACCGCCGCGGGCGTCTTCGCCGACACCGGCCGGGTGCACGAGATCGACCACGCCGGCGAGCGGTTCCGGGTCCGCGGGCCGCTGAACACGCCCCGCCCGCCGCAGGGCCGGCCGCTGCTGGTGCAGGCCGGCTCGTCCGCCGACGGCATCGCGTTCGCCGCCCGGTACGCCGAGGCCGTGTTCACCGCCCAGCAGACGCTCGCCGACGGGCAGGCGTTCTACGCGGCGCTCAAGCGGGCCACCGCCGACGCCGGCCGCGACCCGGAACTGGTGAAGGTGCTACCCGGTATCGCGCCGGTCATCGGGGGTACCGAGAAGGAGGCCCGTGCCCTCGCCGACGAACTGGAGGCCCTGATCGTGCCCGAGCACGCGCTCGCCCAGCTCTCCGGCATGACCGGCCTCGACCTGACCGGGCTGCCGCTGGACGGCCCGCTGCCCGACCTGCCGGACACCGGCGCCGTGCAGTCCCACCAGAGCCGCTACCAGCTCGTCGTCGACCTGGCCCGGCGGGAACTGCTCACCCTGCGGCAGCTCATCGGCCGGCTCGGCGGCGGACGCGGGCACCGCGTCGTGGTCGGCACCCCGGAACAGATCGCCGACCAGATCGAGCTCTGGTTCACCCAGGGCGCCGCCGACGGCTTCAACGTCATGCCACCGCTGCTACCCGATGGACTGGAGGCCTTCGTGGACCACGTCGTACCACTGCTGCGCCGGCGCGGGCTGTTCCGTTCCGCGTACACCGGGCGCACCCTGCGCGAGCACTACGGCCTGCCCCGCCCGGCCAGCGTCTACGCGACCCGTGAGCTGGTGGCGTCGTGACCACCGTGGACCGGCCCGGCGCCGCCACCGTCGAGCTGCGCCCGGTCGACGTCGACTCGTTCCGCGGCCTGCTGCGCCGCCAGGCGTCCACCGTCACCGTGGTCACCACCCCCGGCCTGCGCGGCAACCGGATGCGGCCGGACCTGCCGCCGGCCGGCTTCACCGCCACCTCGTTCACCTCGGTGTCGCTCGACCCGCCACTGGTCTCGGTCTGCCTCGGCCGCGCCTCGTCGAGCTGGCCCACCGTCGAGCAGGCCGAGCACGTCGCGGTGCACCTGCTCGCCTCCGGCCAGCAGGAGATCGCGCAGATCTTCGCCACCAGCGGCATCGACCGGTTCACCGCCCACCCGGGCTGGACCACCGGACCGTTCGGCGTGCCGCTGATCGGCGACGCGCTCGCCGTGCTGCTGTGCCGGGTGGTCCGCCGGATCGAGGCGGGCGACCACACCATCCTGCTCGGCGAGCCGCTCGCGCTCGGCGCGGGCGAGGACGGCGACCCGCTGCTGCACCACCAGGGCCGCTACACCACCACGCTCGGCGACTGGCCCGAGGCGTGGTGACCACCGCCGCCGACGAGCTGATCGCGCTCGACCGGGCCGCCCAGGACCTGCTGTTCCGGGCGGCCCGCACGGCCAACGCGTTCACCGACGAGCCGGTCGGCGAAGAGCACGTCCGCGCCGTCCACGACCTGGTCCGGTACGGCCCGACCGCGATGAACGCCCAGCCGCTGCGGGTGCTGCTGCTGCGCTCGGCGGCGGCCCGGGCGCGGCTGCTGCCGTACGTCAGCGCCGGCAACCGGGACAAGACGGCCTCCGCGCCGCTGACCGCGGTGCTCGCCGCCGACGTGGACTGGCACGACCGGCTGCCCGAGCTGTTCCCGCACCGCCCCGGCGCGCGGGACTGGTTCACCGGCGACCCGGCCGGCCGGGAGGCGCAGGCCCGGTTCAACGCCGCGCTCCAGATCGGCTACCTGCTGGTCGGCGTACGCGCCGCCGGGCTGGCCGCCGGGCCGATGGCCGGGTTCGACGCGGCAGGCGTGGAACGCGAGTTCTTCCCCGGCGGGCGGCACCGGGTGCTGCTGCTGATGAACATCGGCCGCCCGGCGCCGGACGCCTGGCGGGAACGGCTGCCCCGCCTGCCCTACGAGGAGGTGGTCAGCACGCTGTGAGTCAGCGCGGCTCCCACGCGTCCGGCTGAGCGGTCAGCTTGCGCACGTGCGCCGGCAGCCGGCCGCTGACCAGCTCGTCCAGGCTCACCTCGTCGACCACCCGGCGCACCGAGGCGCGTACCGCGACCCAGAGGCGGGGCAGGTTCTCCGCCGCCCCCTCGTAGCGCGTCTCCTCGGGGCGCAGCCCGCGTACCCCCGCGAGCGGGCCGTCGACGGCGCGCAACACGTGCCCGATGGTGATCTCCCGCGGCGGCCGGGCCAGCGTGTAGCCGCCCTCGGCGCCGCGCTGGGCCCGGACGACCCCGGCCCGGCGCAGGTCCGCCAGGACCGCCTCGAGGAACTTGCGCGGCATGTCCTGCTCCGCCGCGATGGCCTGGGTGGACAGCAGGGTGGGGTACGCGGTGGCCAGGCTCAGGGCTGCCCGGACCGCGTAGTCGCCGCGCGCGGAGATCTGCACAGTGCCATCATGCCTGGCCGCCGGGTGCGGGGGAGTCGGCGGGCGGCCGGGGTCGCACCAGACGGACGGGCAGCGGGCGTTCCCGCTCGGCCCGGAACGTCCCCGGGCTCACCCCGACCTCCCGGGTGAAGAAGCGGCCGAAGTTCGTCGGCTCGGGAAAACCCAGCTCCCGGCCGATCGCGGCGATCGACTCGTCGGTGGCGGCGAGCAGCCGGCACGCCTGCAACGCGACCCGCTCGTCGATCACCTGCTTGGCGCTGCGGCCGGTCACCGCAAGGCAGGCCCGGGTCAGGGTACGCACCGAACAGCCGAGGCCGGCGGCGTAGTCCTCCACCCGGCGGGTGTGCCGGTAGCCGCGTTCCACCTCCCGGCACAGCCGCCGGAACGTCTCCGTCTCGGCCCGGGGTGTCGCGCCGTTGCGCGGATGCGGCAGCAGGCTCAACCGCAGCAGCAGCACGGCGAGCTGGTGGCGCAGCAGCGCCGCGGCGGCCGGCACCAGCGCGTGCCGGTCGGCGTCCACGGCGAGCTGGCTCACCTCGCTGATCACCGCGTCCTCGTCCTCGCCGGCGAGCTGGCGGTGGGCGGGCACCGCGTCCGGGTCTACGTCGAGGCCGCGCAGCGCGTCCGGCCGCCAGCTCACCACCGTCGCGTCGAGCTGGGCGCCGACGAACCGCAGCGCCTGGCCGGGGTGGGCGCGCAGCAGCGTGCCCGGACGGCAGGGGACCGGCCGGAAGTCCAGCTCGGCGGTGCCGTGCCCGTGGGTGACCAGGATCAGCAGATCGCGGTCGAGCAGGACCGGACGGGGCCAGCCGGGCTCGGCGGCGAGGTCGCCGAGCACACCGGTGACGATCTCGTCGGTGCCGGGACGGAGCTCCGGCAGGCCGGTGCGGGTGGCCGGGGAGGGCTGACCGGTAGTGACCATCATCCCGACGGTAACCGGCCCGCCCGCACGTTGCATCTCGACGGTTTCACCCGCTCGGGCCGCTCTTGTCGGCAACCGAGCCGGACGGTTAGGTTACCGATCGGTAAGACCCCGGGCCGGCGTGCGTTGCGCACCCGGCCACGCGGCCCCGGCCGACCGGCCCGCGGCCGGGCGACGGCGATGGGATGGGCATGACGGATCTGTTCTCGGTCGACGGCAAGACGGTCCTGGTCACCGGCGGCTCACGGGGGATCGGGCTGATGATCGCGCGCGGCTTCGTCCGGGCCGGCGCCAAGGTGATCATCTCCTCGCGCAAGGCGGACGTGTGCGAGTCGGTCGCCAAGGAACTGTCCGCCGAGGGCCACTGCGAGGCGATCCCGGCCGACCTGGGCAGCGACGCGGGCGCGCTGGCGCTCGCCGAGGCCGTGCGCGAACGCCACGACCGGCTGCACGTGCTGGTCAACAACGCCGGCGCCACCTGGGGCGCGCCGCTGGAGGAGTACCCGGAGGGCGCCTTCGACAAGCTCTGGGCGGTGAACGTCAAGGCCGTCTTCCGGCTCACCACCGCGCTGCTGCCGCAACTGCGCGCCGCGGCCGGCGCCGACGACCCGGCCCGCGTGATCAACATCGGGTCCATCGACGGCATCCGGGTGCCGTGGATGGAGGTGTACGCGTACTCGGCCACCAAGGCGGCAGTGCACATGCTCACCCGTGGCCTCGCCCACCAGCTCGCCGGCGAGCAGATCACCGTCAACGCGATCGCGCCCGGACCGTTCGAGAGCAAGATGATGGCGTTCGCGCTGGACGACCCGGAGTCGCGTGCCGCCATCGAGCAGCAGGTGCCGCTGGGCCGGATCGGCCGGCCCGAGGACATGGCGGGCACGGCGATCTACCTGGCCTCCCGGGCAGGTGCGTACCTGACCGGAGCGGTCATCCCGGTCGACGGCGGGATCACCACGCGCGGCTGAGGCGTACCCCCGGTTGGAGACGGCCCGGGGCCGCGCGGACTCGGCAGATCCGCGCGGCCCCGGGTTTCGCCGTGTCAGCGACCGGCGAGCAGCCGGTTCACCGCGGTGTCGACGTCCAGGTGCTCGGCCTCACGGCCACGCGGGACGACGACGTAGGTCCGGCGCAGGAAGCGCACCAGCACGCTGCGCGGAACCTCGAACAGGGCGTTGCCGTCCGGCGACGACAGCGCCAGCGCGACGAAGTCGCCGCGCGGGGTGGCCCACGGCCAGACCCGCACATCACCGATGCCGGCCGGTTCGTCGAGCCCGGTGACCAGCAGTTCGCGTGCGAACGACCAGCTCACCGCCTCGCCGCCGGCGGACTCGGCATGGAACAGGACATGGACCGCATACGGGTCAGCAGGGTCGTAACGCAGGCTGGCACGCACCGGCAAGGCGGTGGCGTCAGGCGCGACGAGCCTTAGCGACGTCTCGACCTCTACGGTCGTCGGTCGGATGACACTCATGGACGTTCTCCCCCCGGCACCGCTGCGGAACGCGCGTGTCCCGCTTTTCCCATACTCAGGTGCTGCTCCTGGCTACGCTCCGCCATACGCTGACTTCACCCAGTGGTGGGAAGGGGTTCCGAAAGCCCCCGGGACCGCCTGGCCCCGCGTAGAATTTCCGGTTCCGCCCACTCCGTCGTTCCGCCCGGCAACGGGTGGTTCAGTCGTCGACTTACTCCGGTAACGTCCAGTCGTGAGCAGGGGTGACGGTCCCGCGCGACACTGGGGGTGGAAATGGTCACGAGGGGCTCCTCGGTGACGTCGCGGACCACGGCCGAATCGCCGAAAGGTGCGGCCCGAGCAGCCGAAAGTCGGGGGTACGAGGTGCCGGTGGAAGGGCGGTCGCAAGGCGCTCTCATGGAGCAGCGCCGACGGCGGCGGGGCTGGCGCGGACGCCTGCACACCACGCTCGACCTCATCCGCGCCAATCCCACCGGCCGCGTCGCCCTGAAGATCTTCATCGGCATCCTCGGCGCCATCGTGGTCACCGTCGGCGTCGCGCTGATCCCGCTGCCCGGCCCCGGCTGGCTGCTGGTCATCGCCGGCCTCGGCGTGTGGGCGGTCGAGTTCCACTGGGCGCGACGGCTGCTCGCGTTCACCCGCCGGCACGTCAACGCCTGGACGCGCTGGGTGACCAGGCGGTCGCTGCCGGTGCGGTTCGTGCTCGGCGCGGTCGGGCTCGCGTTCGTGTCCGTGGTGGTGTGGCTGTCGCTCAAGTACAGCTTCGGTATCGACGTGGTGGCGGAGGCGCTGCACTACCTCGCGACGCACTGAGGGCCGGTTTTTGGTCCGGGCGGGTGATCGGGTAGAGTCATGCGCGCTGAGGGCGATTAGCTCAGCGGGAGAGCGCTTCGTTCACACCGAAGAGGTCACTGGTTCGATCCCAGTATCGCCCACGCAGGTCAAAGGCCACTTCCCGGCTTCGGGATGTGGCCTTCCTGCTTGCGTGCAGCAGCGGCGTCAGCGGATGGTCAGCGAGCTTTTCACCAAGGCGTAAGCCGCGTCTGCAGTCATGCCAGCAGGTCGGCTCGGCTGCCTCGCCGACCCCAGTTCCCCTCCGCTTCAGAAGCGTCGCAGGCCCTGATGCGCTGTGGACAACGGTTACGAAGCTGCGGCTAGCGATATGCGGTCGATGAACCCCGCTTTGCCCTCTTCGCTTCAGTGGCGATTGTCTAGTCCCACCACATGCTTGGCAGACCCGTCCCAGCGCATGGTTTACACATCGCCTAGCAGCTCTGCAGGAGGCGCTCTACGTCCGCGCCCGCTCGGACGACCACGGCGTCGGTGCGAAGTTCCTCGGGAAGGTGGTGCCGCTGCCCTTCGTGCGCGAGCATGGCGGGGCAGCCGGATGGGAGCACGACGGCATCAGCGAGCCTGATGTATTCGACGAGCATGTCGAGAACAGCACCGGCGGAGAACCGGCTGATCATGAGACTGTCGAGCGTGCCGCCGGCAGGGGCTGCGTAGAGGTCTGCAGTACCACCGTCGTCGGCGCTGATGTGCCAGTAGCTGTGTTGAGGCTCCCGACGGTCGACGCGGGGCTCAAAGGCGGCCAGGAACACCTCACCTGCCATCGGCGCTGCATCGCCCTGCTCGAACCGCTGAACGAACATGTGGTAGCTCATCCGAGCAGGCTAATGCCTCGACCAGGACGTCATGTCAAGCATCCGGCGGGGCGCAAGCGTAAAGCATCAGCCGGGACATGACACGCTTCAGTGACAGTCTGTTGCCGATTCCGTCTGTAGTAGATCAAGCGCGCTCCGCGCGGCGCGGGCCGGGGCGCGGCAAACGGCTCCTGCGGAGCCGCCGCCCCGGCGCAAGGGCGCCGGGGCGGAAAAATGACCTTGGAACCCTTCGTCTTGACCCGACCCCTGATCGGCTGACCTGAGCCGAGCCGGACAGCACGCCGGTGTGTTCGGGGTTATGCGGCCGCACATAGGTCGGTAGCGTTGGTGCCACGGCGGCTAAGAGGCCGGTGGTGGCGTCCCGCGCTTGAGGAGGTTCGGGATGGAATCCTTGCCGGAGCTGACTTTCGGGCAGCGGCTGAAGGTCTACCGGGAGCGGTCCGGGAAGACTCGCGCGGTGCTGGGTGGACTGGTGGGGCGCAGCGCCGAGTGGGTCAAGGCGGTCGAGACCGACCGGATCCTGCCGCCGCGCATCCACATGCTGGATCGCATCGCGCGAGCACTGAAGGTCGACGTGTCCGCCCTGGCCGGCGAGCTGAGCGACCGGTCCGCTGTGGTCAACGGGCCTGAGCATCCGGCGCTGGCATCGGTGCGGGACGCCGTGAACCGCGTCGTGCTCGCTGACGACGCTGAGCCGGAGTCGTTGGCCGGTTTGCGTGAGCGGCTTGCGATGGCCTGGCGGGCGCGTCATCAGGCGTCCGATCACCGGACGGTGCTGGGTGGGCTGCTGCCGAGACTCCTGCACGACGTGCAACGGGCCGCGCTTGTGTACGAGGACATTGAGCGTCGGCAGGCGCACTCGCTGTTGGCGGAGACGTTCGGCCTGACGCAGATGTTCCTTGCGTACCAGCCGGCTGCCGAGTTGTTGTGGCGGGTCGCGGACCGGGCGATGGTGGCGGCGCAGGACTCCGGTGACCCGGAGGCGGTGGCCCTCGCGGCATGGTTCCTGTGTCAAGTGCATCGGGACGCGGGCGACTGGGACACCGCCATGGCGGTAACGCACGATGTCCTGTCGGCTCTGGAGCCGAGGGCGGCCGACGCGGGCACGAACCTGCTGGCCTTGTGGGGTGCGCTCAACTTCGAGGCCGCCTACACCGCCGCTCGTGCCGGCGAGGAAGGCAGGGCCTGGCGGTACTGGGATCGGGCGGACCGGGTGGCGCAGCGTCTGCCGGAGGGCTTCTATCAGCCGCAGACGTCGTTCTCCCGGGTCATCATGGGCGCCCACGCGGTGACGGTGGCGGTGGAGTTGCAGAAGGCCGGTGAGGCGGTACGGCAGGCGCGCCGCCACGACTCGGCGGCCATTCCGTCGCGGCCGCGCCGGGCACGCCATCTCATCGAGGTGGCGCGGGCGCACTACGGCAAAGACGACAAGGAAGCGGCCGTGACGACGCTGCGGAAGGCGTACGAGTCGGCCCCGGAGACGATCCGCTTCAACGGGTACGCCCGGCAGATCACCTTGGACCTGCTCGACGGTCCACGCTCCACCAGTGACGACGCCCGTGACCTCGCGGTCAAGGTCGGGCTGCTCTCGTGATCCAGGGGTAGGAACCCTACCCATTCCGCCTCGCGACCGACCGTAGCGTCCTGCTCACGGGATGCGGCGGGCGGTGCGGGTATCGCCTGGTCGCCGCGTCCCCCTCAGATTCGGGGGCGGGAGGCCGCCCTCGTCCGTGAGCGAGGGAGGGTCCGTGCGGCGCGTCTCGTATGACGAATACCTTTCCGCCACCGCGCTGACTCTTGCCCGACGGCACCGGCCGGTGTGGTCGTGGCGGCTCTGGCGGCGCATCTGCCGCTGTGGGTCCGAACTGCCCTGCCGCGTCCGGCATCGGATACCGATCAATCGGGGCCACTGGCCGTCGGGAGAGCAGTGACCAGCGAGCAGGAACAGGCGATCGTCGCGGTTCATGTACGAGGACTCGACGGCATGTGTGCCGGGTGCCGAGCGTGGTGGGCGCGGCTGACTCCGTACCCCTGCTGGCAGGTGGAATGGGCGACCAGCCGGCAGGCGCGGGCGGTCACCGCGCGGTTCCTGGAGGGTGTGCGGTGACCACCCACGGCCCGGTCATGCCGGTCTGGAGCTGCGGTGGCTGCGACCTGCCGTGGCCGTGCCCGACGCGCAAGCGGGAGCTGCGGGCGGAGTTCATGGATGCGCCGGTGTCGCTGGCTCTCTACCTTGGTGCCTACCTCGTCCAGGCCACCGAGGACATGCCCTGGACTCCGGCCGGCGTGCTGCACCGCCGGTTCCTCGGCTGGACCAGGGAAACCGGCCACCTCATGCCGGTAGCGCAGCGGCGAGGTGCAGCAACCGTGCCGGCCGAATCCGGTCGAGACGAGTCCCGCCAGGAGTGGTAGGTGTAGGCGAGGAGTCGAGCAGGCTCGTGAGCCGTAGCTCGGACCGCCACCTGGTCCGGCGAAGCCCGCCTGAGCTACTGCTTGCGATCAGGCCCTGGCCCGGGGGCGTGGTCAGGCCCTGGTTTCGGAAGTGGGTTCCTGCGGTGTCACCGTGAACCCCGTCATGGCCAGCGAGAGCAGGCGGGTCGCGGTGGTGCCGGGGTCGGGGTCGTTCTCGGTTGCCAGGGCGATCCCGGTGACCAGCGTCGACAGGTCGGCGAAGGTGATGTCGGGCGCCAGCACTCCGGCCTCGGCGGCCCGACGAACCAGTGGCTCACCCGCCTCGGACAGTTGGTCGGACGCGCAGTAGACGCTTTCGGTGCGGCCGCGGTTCAGCGCCTCGGCCAGGCCCCGGATCGTCGCGGCGGCCCGCGTGATCTCGATCAGGAACTCGACGAGCGCGGCCCGGGGGTCCGGTTCGCCCGCCAGTTCGCCGGCGCGGGCGCAGAGGGCGTCGATGCGCTCCCGGAAGACGGCTTCGAGCAGGGCGTGCCGGGTCGGGAAGTGGCGGCGGACCGTGCCGGAGCCCACCCCGGCGGTCCGGGCGATCTGTTCCAGCGACGCGTCGGCCCCGTGCTCGGCCACCGCCTCTGCTGCCACCGCGAGCAGAAGTTCGTAGTTGCGGCGGGCGTCTGCTCGCATGTCTCACCTCGACGTTGCTAAGCGGCGGGGTCCGCCGTATGTTAGCAAGCATAAACGGCGGCCCCCGCCGTTTCTTGGTCGAGGAGTGTGTCCATGTCAGATCGAGCACCAGTCCTGGTCACCGGCGCTACCGGCCGGCAGGGCGGGGCAACCGTCCGCGCCCTGCTCGCCGCCGGCGTACCGGTGCGCGCCCTGGTCCGTGACCCTGCGGCCACCAAGGCCGCCGCGGTCGCCGCCCTCGGCGCCGAGCTGGTCACCGGCGATCTCCGCGACCCCGCATCGCTGGTCCCGGCGGCCCGGGGCGCCCGCGCCGTCTTCTCCGTACAGATGCCGGAGCTGCGCGGCGACACCTGGGACTTCGAGAGCGAACTCGCCCAGGGCGTCAACCTGATCGAGGCCGCGCTGGCCGCGGAGGTCCCGCAGTTCGTGCACACCTCGGTCTCCGGCGCCGGGCAGCACGAGGACGCCCCCGGCTGGACCGACGGACGCTGGGCCGCGATGGAGCGCGTCTTCCTGCCCAAGGCCGGCATGCAGGAACGCGTCCGGGCCGCCGGCTTCGACCGGTGGACGCTGATCAAGCCGGGCTTCTTCATGGAGAACTTCCTGCCCGACCTGGCCTACCTGCTGCCGCGGGGCATCGCGGGCGGGCTCGCGACGGTCCTCCGGCCGCAGACCCACCTCTCGCTGATCGCCGTCGACGACATCGGCCGAGCGGCCGCGGCGGCCGTCGCCGACCCGGACCGCTTCCACCGCGTCGAACTCGAACTGGCCGGCGACCACCTGCCCATGACGGAAATCGCGAAGATCATCGGTGAGTCGCTCGGCATCGACGGCACCGCTCCCGACATGACCGAGGCGGAAGCGATCGCCGCCGGCATGCCGCCGTGGGCCACCACCTCCCACGAGTTCCTGAACGTCGCCGGGCAGCCGGCCCGGCCGGAGTTCGCCCGCGCCCTCGGCATCCCCCTGACTTCGTTCGCCGAGTGGGCCGACCGGCACCTGCGCCCCCTCCGTCGGGGCTGACGCCAAGGCGCTACCGCTGCGCCGGTCGGCTGAAGTCCCAGCCCTGATCGCTCGGAGGGTGCCCGCGCGATGCGAGCACCCTCCGAGGGCCGGCGGTGCCGGATTCCCGGCCCGCCTCAGCTCGTGGGGCCGGCCGCCGCCCCACCGAGGGTCACCTTGAGGATCTTCTCGTTGCTGTTGTTCGGGGTGCTGTCCTTGTCCCCGCCGGTGCTCGTGGTCAGCCACAGGTTGCCGTCGAGGGTCGGTTCGACGGTGCGCAGCCGGAAGTACGTCCCGACGAAGTACTGCTGGACGTTGGTGAGCGTGTCGCCGCTGATCTCCGCACGGTACATCCGGTTGCCGCGCAGGCAGGCGATGTAGAGCACGTCCCGGACGATCGCGATGCCGCTGCACGAGGCCTCGGCCACCGGGTACGTCCGGATCGGGGCCCTGAAGCTCGGGTTGGCGCAGTCGCCGGAGGTGCCCTCGCAGGCGGGCCAGCCGTAGTTGCCGCCCTTGACGATGATGTTGGTCTCGTCCATGACGTTGTTGCCGAACTCCTGCTCGAAGAGCCGGCCCTGGGAGTCGAAGGCGAGTCCCTGCGGGTTGCGGTGGCCGTAGCTCCACACGTAGTTGCCGAAGGGGTTGTCCGCCGGCACGGTGCCGTCGGGGTTGAGCCGCAGCACCTTGCCGCCCAGGTTGCCGGTGTCCTGGGCCACGTCCGGATCCTGTCCGTCGCCGGTGGCGGCGTAGAGCTTGCCGTCGGGGCCGAAACGCAGCCGGCCGCCGTTGTGGTACTTGTTGCGCGGGATTCCCGTGACGAGCACCTGCTCGGTGCCGGTTTGCAGCGTGCCGTCGTAGCGGATGCGCACGATCCGGTTGTCGGTCGTGGTGGTGTGGTAGATGTACAGCCAGCGGTCGGTGGTGAAGGTGGCCGAGACGGCCAGCCCGAGCACGCCGCCCTCGCCGCTGGTGCCGGCCACGTTCGGCACGGTGCCGATGCTGCGCTTGTCGGTGCCGTCCGGGTTCATGGCGACGATGTCGAACAGGTCCCGCCGGCCGTAGAGGACCGTGCCGTCGGGCAGTTGCACCAGGCCCCAGGGCAGGTCCCTCTCGGTGGTGATCGCCGTGGCGCCGCAGATCGGGCTCGTGCAGCCCGAGCCGGTGTGCGCGGTGACCGCGGCGCTCGCCCCCGAGACGTTGCCCTGGGCGTCCCGGGCGGTCACGGTGTACCGGTAGTCGGTGTCGGGCGTCAGCCCGGTGTCGGTGAACGTGGTCGCCGGCGGGTTGCCGGCGGTGCCGGTGGTGGAGCCGACCGCCGTACCGTTGCGCAGGATGGTGTAGCCGGTGACCGCGACGTTGTCGGTGGAGGTCGACCAGGTGAGGGTCACGTCCGTGCCGTTCACAGTCGCGGCCAGGTTGGTCGGCGTGCTGGGCGGAGACGTGTCCTGCTGGCAGAACGGCGGGGTGACCGAGAGCGTGGAGCTGGCCTGCGAGACGTTGCCGGCGGCGTCGCGGGCGTTGACGTACCAGCCCCAGGTGACGCCCTGCACGACGCTGAGCGTGGCGGTCCGCGTCCGGCCCGGGACCGAGGTGACGAGCTGGCCGTCGTGGTAGATGTCGTAGAAGGCGACGCCGACGTTGTCCCAGGAGGCGTACCAGGAGAGCGTGACGGACTGGCAGGTCAGCCGGGTGCTGCGCAGGCCGGTCGGCCGGGTGGGCGGGCTGGTGTCGGCGGCGAGCCGGGCCGTCGGCCGGCTCCCGGTCGCCGGCGCGGCCGTCGCGGCGTTGGCGGGTACGCCGGTCAGGACGGTGCCGGCGCAGACCAGCAGGGCGAGCGGTACGCGGTGTCGGAACTGGCGAGGATTGATCCGCACGGATGCTTTCCTTCCCGGGTTCTTGGTCAGTACGGGTAGCCGGGGACGTTGAGCCGCACGCTGTACAGGCCCGAGTCGTTCGTCCGGCCGGAGGTGATGTAGAGGGTCCGCCGGTCGGGTCCGCCGAACGCCACGTTGGTGGTGCCGGTGCCGCCGGAGCGGATCGTGCCGAGCTGCGCGCCGGCGGGCGAGTAGACGTGGACCAGCCCGTCCGAGCCGGAGGCCCAGTACACGTTGCCGGCGCAGTCGACGGTGACCCCGTCGGGACCGCCGATGTAGTTCACGAAGACGCTGCGGGCGCCGGTGCTGCCGTCGGGCTGGACGACGTACTTGTAGATCTTGTTCTCGGAGTAGGCGCCCACGTAGAGCGTGCCGCCGTCCGGGGAGAGCGCGATGCCGTTGGGTTGCCGCAGCCGGTCGTCCACCAGCGACACCTGGCCGCCGGAGACGCGGAAGACACTGGTACGTCCGCTCATCTGGTCGGGTCGGTTGCCGCGCTGGAAGCTGGGGTCGGTGAAGTAGACGACGCCGTCGGACCGGACCGTGACGTCGTTGGGTGAGTTGAACGCCCGGCCCTGGTAGTCGGCGGCGACGGTGCCGCGGGTCTGGTCGCTCAGCCGGTAAGCGGAGACGTTCCGCTGGTCGTGAGTGGCGGCGATGATCTGCTGGGCGTCGGGGCTGAGCGCCAGGCCGTTGCTGCCGGCGTCGGCGACGAAGGTGTCGAAGGTCGCGGGCGGGGTGAACCGGCGGATCGTGGAGGGCTGCACGTTGTCCGGCCCGGTGCCCGCGGCCATGTCGGACACCAGCAGGTAGCCGCCGTCGGCGATCCAGACCGGTCCTTCAAGGAACGAGAACCCGCTCCGGATCTTCGTCGCGGACACGGAACCGGCCGGCAGGGGCGGGCCGTACCCGGCGCCCTCCGGGCAGACCCCGGGGGGCGCGCCGGGTGGGCCGGTGAACGGGTTGGTGTGAACGTTCACATCAGAGGCGTCCCGAGGTGCCGGGGGTGCGGGTGCGGCACCGACGGGGCCGGGTGCGGTGAGCGCCAGGTACAGGCCGGTGAGTGCGGCGATGGTTGGACGCCAGGTCATCGGGTACTCCCATCGGGGTCGGCGAATGCTTGGTTGGGTCGGTCCCGGCCCCGCCATCACCTACCATTGATCAATGTCGATGTATATGGAACGCAGCTTAGGCGAGGAAGCGGCGCCCCGCATCAGTTGTCCACGATCACCTTCGGCGCATGCCCCGACAGGCACCCGATGACCTGGCCGGGTCGCTCAGCCCGTCGTGCCGGCCGCCCCGACCGGCGGTTGCTCGGTCGGCTACGCGGCGAACGCCTGGCTGTCCCAATGGCTGATCATGTCGCCCATCAGCGCGGCCCGGACGTTGAGTCGAGAGGATCTGGACCACTCCTGCCATGGTTGAAATGATCCGGACGTGAAGGCTGATGCCACAGGCCGTCCCAGCCTGGACGAGGTACGCGAATACCAGGTGACGCGACTCAACCACGCCTTGCGCCGGCCGGGCATGTGGGGCGGCGAGACCGCCTTGCGACTGTTGATGGACGCGGTGGCCTTCGTCGACGGGCTCGACGAGGTCTGGCAGGCAGAGTGTGAGCAGCTCCGTGCGCGGGGAGCCGCCAATTCGCTCGGTGTGCGCGGAGCCTTCTCCGAGATCCTGCCCGGATACCGCGACGACGGAGCGGTGGCCTCGGTCTACGCCGACATCGCCTGGCGGCATGGCTGGCTCAAGGTTGATCGGACGCTCTCCGCCGATGACTTCCAGCGGCTACGTGACGAAGCCACCCGTTGGTGTGCCCAAGACCGCTACCTCGATGAGGCCCTGGTCGAACTCGGGGCACCCGCCGTGCTGTTCGGCGGTAGCAATCCCTGCTATCCCAAGACCCTGGCCTACGCCGCCGACCGCGCCACTGGGCTGATCTGCCTGCACTTCGCCGGCACGTGCGACTGGAACACCACACAGCCGCAGCCGGAATCCCCACCGGTGCTGCTGGCGATCCGCCACGGCGACGGCGCCTTCGCGGACACCTTCACTCTCACACCGACAGGCTCCACCTACCGCTACGAAGCCGACCGTTGACCAGCCGCACACCAGGTGGAGTTCCTGGATCATCGCAGCGCGTTGAAGAAGGCGCGCAGGTCGGCAGCGAGCAGGTCGGGTTCTTCCTGGGCGAGGAAGTGGCCGCCGACGGTGGGCTCGCGCCAGTGGGTGAGGTTGGCGTAGGTGCGTTCGGCGAACGACCGGGGCAGGCCGGCGTCCTCCACGCTGACCGTGATGCCGGCGGGCACGTCGACCATCGGCAGATGCGGGGCCAGGTGGTCGTCGCGGTAGGGCCGGAAGGACGTGCCGATGCAGTTGGTGACCCAGTACAGCATCACGGTGGTCAGCAGCTCGTCGAAGTCGAACCGGCGGGAGATGTCGCCGCCGCAGTCGCTCCAGCGCTGGTACTTCTCGACGATCCACGCGGCCAGGCCGGACGGCGAGTCGCTCAGGGCGGCCGCAAGGGTGTCGGGCCGTGTCTCCTGGAGGAATCCGTAGCCCCAGTCGTCTTGGGCCTTCGCGTCGAGCTTGGCGACGAACGCCTCCTCGGCCGGGCTGAGGTCGTCCCTGCGGTCCGCCGGCGGGAACTTGATGTGCTGCGAGAAGACCCCGATGACCCGATCTGCGTGGCGGGCGCCGAGCCACGTCGTCACGCCGGAACCGATGTCGCCACCGTAGGCGCCGAAGCGGTCGTAGCCCAGACGGGTCATCAGCTCGGCCCACACGTCCGCGACAGCCGCCTCGGTCGTAGGGCCCTCGGCGAGTGGTCCGGAGAAGACGAAGCCGGGCAGGCTCGGTATGACGAGGTCGAAGTCTGCGAGCCGGGACACCAGGGGCAGCATCTCCGTGTAGGTGCCGGGCCAGCCATGGGTCAGGATCAGCGCCGTGGCGTCGGGCGATGCCGAGCGGACATGAACGAAGTGGACCGGCGCGCTCCGGACCGTGGTGACGAACTGCGGGTACCGATTGAGGGCACGTTCGACCGCACGCCAGTCGAATCCGTCGAGCCAGTACCGCACCAGATCTGCCAGGTACCCAGGGTCGGTGCCGGCGGCCCACGGCTCTCCCGGGGCGGCCGGCGCGAACCTCGTCCGCGAAAGCCGAGCGCGCAGGTCGTCCAGGACGGCGTCGGGCACGTCGATGCGGAAGGGCGTCACCCGATCATGGTCCCATCGCCAGGAGTCACTGGGCAGCCGCCCGAACGGGCAGGCTGCCGCCGCGGTGTGACCGCACTCGGTCGGCAGCCACGATCCGGGAGACTCGATCAACGCCTCCGGAGGAGCGTGATTCAGGCCGGAACCGCTGCCAGGTGGCACTATCGTGACCCTCAGGTCCGGCAGGCCGCGCCGTGCGAACCGGTCCTCCAGGGAGGGAAGTTCACGTGCCTTCAGACGTACATCCGGGCTCGGAGGTCTTGATGCCCGCGGCGTTCCTGGGCCACGGCAACCCCATGAACGCCCTCGAGGTCAACCGGTACACCTCGGCGTGGAGAGCCTTCGGCGCCGCGGTGCCGCGTCCCCGCGCGATCCTGGTCGTCAGTGCCCACTGGTACATCAACGCCACGGCCGTCACCGCGATGCCCCGGCCGAGGACCATTCACGACTTCTACGGGTTCCCCCAGGAGCTGTTCGACGTGCAGTACCCGGCGCCGGGACTGCCCGAGCTGGCTGAGGAGATCAGTGACGTCGTCCATCCGACCTGGGTCGGGGCGGACGTCGACAGCTGGGGCATCGACCACGGCACCTGGTCGGTGCTGCTGCACGCCTTTCCGGACGCGTCGATTCCCGTCGTCCAGCTCAGCATCAACGCCGACAAGCCGATGGACTACCACCTTCAACTCGGCGCCCGGCTCGCTCCGCTGCGCCGGCGCGGCGTGCTGATCGTGGCGAGCGGCAACGTCGTGCACAACCTGCGCGGCATGGACTGGGCGCTGGCCGACGACGGCTTCGACTGGGCGCGGCGCTTCGACGAGGACGCCAAGGCCCGGATGTTGACCGACCCGGGCGAGTACGCGACCCTCGACGCTCACGGGGACTTCCGCCGTGCGGTACCGACACCGGATCACTTCATCCCCGCGTTGTACCTCGCCGGTCTGGCCGCCGCCATGGACACCCCCGACACCGAGGTTCTCGTCGACGGCTACGCCTACGGCTCGCTGTCCATGACGGCCTACACCCTGGGCATGTCCTGTCCGCCGGCTGCCGGCCGCGGCGGCTCCCCGCAGCCACCGCCCGGTCTGCCGCCGGACGGCTCCAACATCTGAGCAAGCGCCGGCTGGTCGAATGGTCCCATGGATCAAGGTGCAGTCGCGGTGGGCCCGGCGCTCGCCGCCGTACTCGTAGTTCTGGTGCTCGTCGCCGTGGCGACGGTGCGGGCCGGCCGGCTCGGCCACGCCCGTGGCATCGCCACGGCGGCGCTGCGCGCGGTCGTGCAGTTGTGCGCCGTGGCGCTGCTCATCACTGCCGTCCTGCGGTCGTGGTGGGCCAGCGCCGGGTTCATCACGCTGATGATCCTGGTCGCGGCGGCGACCTCCGCGCGCCGGGTCAGCTCGCTTCGCCTCGGCTGGCCGGTGCTGGCGCCGATCGCGGCCGGCGCGCTCCCGGCCTGCGCCCTCGTCGTGGCCTCCGGCACGGTGCCGCTGACCGAGGTCGCTGTCGTTCCGATCGCCGGGATCCTCATCGGCGGGGCGATGACGGCTACCTCGCTGGCGGGCCGCCGCGCACTGGACGAGCTTCGCGACCGCCATGGCGAGTACGAGGCGGCCCTGGCGTTGGGCCTCGTGCCGCGGGATGCGGCGCTGGAGATCTGCCGGCCCAGCGCGGGGCAGGCGCTGGTGCCCGCGCTGGACCAGACCCGCACCGTCGGCCTGGTCACGCTCCCCGGTGCCTTCGTCGGTGTGCTGCTCGGCGGCGGCACACCCGTCCAGGCCGGGGCGGCCCAACTACTGGTCCTGGTCGCGCTCCTGGCCGTCGAGGCGATCGCCGTCGCGGTGACCGTCGAGCTGGTCGCCAACGGACTGCTTCGCCGACCGAGCCCTGCCGTCTAGCTCCCGCTTCGACGTCTGATCGCCTGGCGGGAAAGAACCCGAAGGCGGGATGGAGCCGCTACGCGATAGGTGGGAGCGGGACCCGACGGCCGACGCGGACCTCCTCACCGGGATCAACCGGTGACGGGCTCCGGGCCGGTGGCACCGCCGGCAGGCTCCGGCCCGCCGACCGGCGGGTTGAGGTCGGGGCCGGCCTGCAACTGGACGAGCGAGGTGGGTGTGACGACCTCCCACGGATCACCGACGGCTACCTCCTCGCCCGGCCGGTCGAGAGCGTCGGCGATCAGCTCCTCGATCGGCGGGTACGGATTGCCGCCGTCCCGCCACGGCCGTGGCGACAGGGTGGGCACCTGGGAGGAGGCGAGATACCCGCCGACGGCGTACTCGTAGCCGGGGCGTACCGGCACGATGACCCGGGCCGCGCCGGCCTGCAGGAACGCCTGGTGCAACGCGTCGCTGCTGGTGCGGCTGCGTACGGTGACCCAGCGGTCCCGGCCCGCCCACTGGTAGGGGTAACACAGGTAGGTCAGGTTCTCCCACTCGAAGACCTCCTCGAAGAACTGGATGTGGTCGGCTTCGGCGGTGATCTGCATCCGGTCGATGCGGGGAGCCTCGTCGTCGGGAGTGTCCAGGGCCCCGTACAGGTCGAACTCCTGCCCGGTGAGCACGGTCTGGCAGGCCCGCTTGAGTTCCAGCATCTCCAGCTGCCGGAGGCCGGCCGCCGACCCGCTCGCCTGGTAGGCGGTGCGTGCCTGCCGGCGTGCCTGGTCGTTGTCGTAGGCGGAGCGCTGGGCCAGGTATCCGGCTCGGATCGTCTCCCAGGCCCGCAGCCGCCACGCCGCGAACGCGCCGTCGGTCCGGGTGCACCGCACCCGCACCACGACGGTGAGCCCGCCCCGCTGGTCGGTGCTGATGCCGATCGGGACCGGACCGGGGACCGGTGAGTCGAAGTCGATCTTCGCATTGCCGACGCTCTCGTTGAGGGTCACCCGGTGCTCTCCGATCGCGACCTGCGCGGCCTGCGGCGGGTTGCCGACGTCGGTGGGGTATTCGCCCTCGGACAGGCCCCAGGTGGTCCAGACGTACGCCCTGCTCGCCTCGTAGCCGGCCGGTACCGCGACCTCGCCGGTGTAGGAGGCGTACCCCCATTCGGGCTGAGACTTGTCAGTGGAGTTCTTGGGATGGTCGAACGGCCGGGCGGCCGGGTCGACGAAGGTGGCGGTGGCGAAGACCTCCGGGTCCGGGGGCGGCTCGACGCCGAAGACGTCCCAGCGGGCGGCCTTGGCGGCCCAGTTGTCGTCGTCCAGGTCGTCGACGTCGAGGAACCAGGCGGGCGGTTTGGGGACGGCGCCCGCGCTGGTGTCCTCGGACGTCCGGGTGCTCAGCCAGACCAGCGTGGCGGCGGGCTCGGGGACGACGAACTCCAGCATCAGCCGCTCGCCGTAGTTGTAGACCTGCGCCTGGTCGACCTTGTCCAGCCAGCGGTAGACGCCGCTGATGTTCGCGGCGCCGGCGGCGTTGTCGAAGGAGTGGGTGTTGGTCTCGGTGACCCGGACGCTGCTGGTGGTGGTGCGGCGTTGACCGGTCTCGGTACGCAGGAGCTGCGTGGCGCTCTCGGTGATCGTCTTGGCGTACGACACCGCGGAGCTGCTGCTCGTCTCGGTCGAGGTGGACTGGTCGGCGTTGATCTCGATTCCGGCCTGGACCGGCCCGAGGCCGCTGGACACGCTGACGCCCAGCGAGGTGGAGCTCTGCTGCGACGCCGCCGTCGCCAACGCCCGGTCCAGGCTGTTCTGCTCGGTGGACGCGAGTTCCTCGGTGGACGCGTCGATCGTCTTACTGATCGTGGTCACGGTTTCGCTGGTGCGGGTGTCGGCCACGTGGGACCGGCCGCGCGTCTCGCTGGCGAGCACGTTCTCGACGTACGAGATCTCGCCGGGCTGGTAGCGCAGCAGCGCGGTACGGATGACCATGAGGTCGCCCCGGCCGGCGATGCGGGTGTACGCGTCCAGCACCGGCACCTTCGGCTGCCCCGGATAGGGCAGCGGCTCGGCCGGGCCGGGATGCGACGGGATCGGTTCGGCGTCGCCCGGGTCCAGTTTCGCGGTCGCCCGGCGCCGGGCGTCGTCCTGCTCGGCGAAGAACACCCGGGCGAGGCGGCTCAGCGTCGTGGTGTCCGGGACACCCAGGTCGGCCGCGGCCTGCGTGGTGGCCGCGATGGCCGGACCGAGATCGGGAAAGCCGCTGTTCCGCAGGTCCCGTACGGTGGCGTCGCTCAGGCCGATAGCGCCGGCCCGGGCGCGTAGCCGCCGCAGGGTCTGGCCGAGGTCGGCGAACCGGCCGGCCCGATCGGCGTCCGGGTCGGTCCGCGGGGGCGCCGGCGGGTCCGGAAGCAGCACGTCGCGTCCGCCGAGCAGGGCCCGGACCAGACACGCCGCGTCGGCGTCGGAGCGGGCGAGGCGCAGCAGCGTCATCCCGCGCAGCACGCGGACCAGCACGACGGCTGCCGGTGACCGGGGGATCCGCAGGAACCGGCCCAGCACCAGCACGTCCACCACCCAGCCGGTCAGCTCCGCCGCGGCCGTGGTGAGCTGTCCGGCGTCCAGGTCGTGCTCGGTGGCCCACCCGGCGACGCCGTCGCGCAGCCCACCGACGGTCAGCCGGGCGTCGACGGCCACCCGGAGCAACAGCCACAGCGTCTGCCTGCCGAGCTCGTCGAGGCGGTCGTCCCGCGCCGCCAGCCGTTTGGCCAGCAGCCGCCGCGCCCGGTCGTCGTCGCCCTCGGTGACGACCTCCCGGACCGGATCCGACCAGGCGTCCCGGAAGTCGACGACCGCGTCGATCAGTTTCGGGCCGGTGGTGCAGGCGTCGGGGGCGGCGTCGCCCTCCCGGCGCAACTGGACGAACCGCAGGCCCACGTGGGTGGTGACAGGGGTGGTCATGGTTCCCCTCCGGTCTCCCGACTCGCTTGTGGTCAGATCTTCGGCAGGTGCAGGGCCGCGGGCATGCCGTACGCGGCGAGGTGTGTGTTGAGCCGGTCCACGAGCTGGTTCCATTCGGCCCGCACGTGTGTGTTCTGGCCGGCCGTCGTCTTCACGGCCTTCTGCCACTCGTCCTCGTGCAGTGCGCCGACCAGTTCCGCGAGGGTGAACTGGTCGAACGCCACGATCGGTTCGTCGGCGCGCGGCGTGTCGGTGAGCGGGAACGCCCACAGCGTCCCGCCGCCCGTCAGGGGGGAGTCGGCCGCACGGGCGGCGTCGTCGTACGCCGCCACGTCGCGGAGGGTGGGTACCGCCCGGTTGCCGTACCTGTCGACGCGCGTGACGCCGTCGAACATCCGACCGGCGTGCAGGTCGACCCGGGCGTGCTCCCAGGGGGAGAGGAGCTGGAGGTTGGCCGGTTCGGCGGCGCCGGTGAGCATCGACAGCCGGCTGGCCCAGACGGTCTCGTCCAGGTGGTTGCCCAGCCGATGCGCCCAGTCGTTCATGCGCTTGGTGAACCGCTGGACCAAGCCGTGCTCCCATTCGCGGGAGCGGGTCCGTACGTTCCAGGCGCCCGGCAGGCGGAGGGCCATCTCGAACAGCTCGTCCCGGGACCTCCGGTAGTACGGATCCCGGGCGTACCGTGTCTCGAGGTTCGTGGGGTCTCCGGTCCTGCCGGCGGTGTCGCTGCCGTGGTGGCTCCACAGCCGGTGCAGCGTGGCGTCGTCGGCCTCGATGAAGGCCTCGTCCTCCAGCCGGGCAGCCAACTCCCACCGCGCCTGCTCGGCGGTCCGGTCGTTGACCTTCTCCCGCACGAGCTTGAAGTGGTACACCGGCGAGTCGCCGGTCGTGATCATGTGGGCGATCTGCGGTTCGGACAGCAGCAGGTCGGGGTCGTAGTCCCAGGCGTGCAGCACGTCCTCGCTCTTCAGCCCCAACGTCCGGAACAGGGTGACACCGCGGGCGTCCAGCGGGATGTCTCGCCCCCACG
Source organism: Micromonospora sp. WMMD1219 (assembly GCF_049315215.1). Classification (NCBI taxonomy): domain Bacteria; kingdom Bacillati; phylum Actinomycetota; class Actinomycetes; order Micromonosporales; family Micromonosporaceae; genus Micromonospora; species Micromonospora sp. WMMD1219. The sequence goes on along the minus strand of NZ_CP186057.1, from coordinate 6,618,210 downwards.
CCCGCGAGGCCATCACCATCCCGATGGTGCGGTTGCCGCGGGCGGTGACGAGCTTTCCGTAAGCCGGATAGTGCAGGTCCGGCCCGGTCGGCGCGTTCATCGGGATGACGTTGAGCTCCTCGGGCAACGCGACGTGGTGCCCGATCTGGTAGCGGTACCTGCTGTAGGCGATGCCGCCGTCGTACGGTGTCGGGCCGAACCGGAAGTCGTGGAACGCCTGGACGAGCGCCTGGCGGTACAGGTCGGGGTCGGTGGTGCGCAGCATGGTCGCGGCGGCGGGCCCGAGCAGCGAGTCGACGATGCCGTGGAACAGCGAGTCGGCGGTGCCGCCGGCGAGGAACTCGCCGGTCGTCAGCCGTGGGTTGTCCCGCCGGGCCGCCTGGTAGAGATTCTGCAGGTACGCGGATTCCAGCGCGACACCGGAACGGTCGACGAGTTGCGCCGGATCGCGCAGGAACGCGGTCGGGACCGGCGTCACCGCCCTGGTCGCCGCCGTCTTCGCGGCCTGGGCGGTCAGCTTCTGCTGGGCCATCAGCAACCCCTGCTGCTGCACCAGCCCCACCGGCCGGGTCACGGCGACACCCGCGGCAGTTCGTCGATCAGGGCGGCGGCCAGGTCGGCGTCCACCGGGGCGGCTGCCGCCGCCGCCCGCGCCAGTCGGGGGAGCGGCACGTCACCACGGGTCAGCACCCGCCGGCCGGCGGCCAGCAGCGAACCACCGACCCGGTCCACCACGGGCGGCACCAGTACGCCACCCAGCGTCAGCGCCGCCGTCAGGCCGCTCATCGGCTGCCCGTCGAGATCCCTGCCGGTCAACACGTACGCGGCGACCGAACCGAGATCACGCAGGTCGTACATGGCTTGGACGGTGGGAACGGGGACGAACTGGCCCACCGTCGCCACCACGTGGACGATCTCCTCCAGAGTGGCCGGCCGGGCCGGCAGATCCCGCACCGGCACCACTTCGTCGGTGATCTCCAGGGGTACGTCGTCGAAGTGGGTGGCCACCCGCTCCCGATAGCGGACGATCCCCTTGACGGTGCTCACCCCGGCGGCGCCGACCGAGTCGTCGAGGAACACCCGCACCCCGGCGGTGCGGATCACGGTCAGCTGCCACACCGGTCCGTCGGGCGTCGTGGTGGCCGGGCCGCCGACCGGCTCGCCGTCGGAGTCCAGCAGATCCAGCCGGTAGGCGAAGCGGTCCTCGGCGCCGGCCGGGTCGACCCGGATGTGGATCGGCAGCGGCGCGCTGTCGGGTACCCCGCCCAGCCAGTCGACGTAGGTGTCGTACACGTCCTTGGCCAGCGTGAACGCGATGTCGTCGAGGACCGAGGCGGCGGCGACGAACCAGTCGGGCTGCCAGGACCAGGGCTGACCGCGAGGCGGGCGGCCCTGCTCGGGGCGGATCAGCACCAGGTCGAGTCCGTCCACCCGGACCTGCTGGACGGCCGTCGGCAGCAGCGCGCCGCCGACCCCCTCGACCGCCGCGTCCAGCGCGACGGTCCCGGCCACCAGGTCGGGTTCGGTGAGCGGGGCCGCCCGCAGCGGACCGCCGAGCGGTGGCAGCGTGTCCGGGTGCCGGTGGCGCTGGATCTCGAAGGCCAGGCTCTGGTCGCAGCGGGTGGGTCCGTCCCCGGGCAGGTACGCGGCTCGCAGCGCCCGCAGCCCGTCCGCGCCGAGCAGTGGCCGCGCCGAGAACGACACGCCCGGCGCCATGGCCAGCAGCAGCCGCATCGCGCTCCAGTGCACCAGCGGGGTGGCCTTCGGGTCCGCCTCCTCGATCTCGAAGGCGCGCGCGGGCGTGAACGCGTATCCCATCGGCAGCGGCGCGTACGAGATCGTCTCTCCGCCGACCACGACGCTCCGTTCGGCACCGGCGATCCGGTGCTCGACCCTCAGGTCGAAGACCAGCGGCTGGGCGGCGTCGACGTCGGTCACCATGACGGCGGACGCCTCCGGCCGCCGGTCCGCGTGCGCCGCGGTGGCGGCCTCGTAGCACCACCCGGGCAGATAGCTCACGGTCAGCGAATCGGCGCCGTCGAAGCGGACGTGCAGGACGTTGCTCATCGCGTCGAGGCACACGAACACCGGATCTGCCGGTGCACCGCCGTACAGTTCCAGCCAGCGGCCCTCGCCCTCGACCGCGGTGTCGAGGGTCAGCCAGACGTCCTCCAGCACGGCGCGCAGTGGCCGGGCCGCCTCGTCGGCAGCCTCCAGAAGGGTCGGTGGACCCGGGGCCATGGTTGGCAGCGTATCCACGGCGTGTCACGCTGCAGTCACCTGTCGGTCACTCGCGCGCGGGAAAGCGGACAGCGCGGAATCGGACAGGCCGCTCGACCCGCGTCGGCGCGGCGACACCGCAGGAGACCCAGGAACCGGGGCCAATGGCCGTCGGAGGGTGAGCGGTGACCGGCGGGTGGGAACAGGCGACCGTCGGACACCCGGTCAGCGGCGGATGAGGCCGAGGTCGGTGGCGGTGGCGACGGCGGCGGTGCGAGAGTCGACGCCGAGTTTGGCGTAGATGCGGGCCAGGTGGGACTTGACCGTGCCCTCGGTCAGGTAGAGGCGGGCGCCGATGGCCTGGTTGGACAGACCGTCAGCAACCAGCGCGATGACCTCGGTCTCGCGTCGGGTCAGGGCGGTGCCCGGCGTACGCAGGCGGTTCATCAGCCGGTCCGCGACGGCGGGCGCCAGCGTGGTGCGTCCGGCGGCGGCGGTGCGGACGGCGGCGGCCAGGTCCTCGGGTGGGGCGTCCTTGAGGAGGTAGCCGGTGGCGCCGGCCTCGATGGCGGGCAGGGTGTCGGCGTCGGAGTCGTAGGTGGTGACGATCAGCACGCGCGGCGCTCCCGGGCGGGCGGTGATCCGGGCGGTGGCTTCGACGCCGCCCATGCCCTTGCCGAACTGGAGGTCCATCAGTACGACGTCGATGTCGCCTTCGGCGGCGCGGGTGACGGCATCCTCGGCGGTCGCGGCCTCGGCCACGACGACGAGGCCGGGTTCGGTTTCCAGCACGGCGCGCAGCCCGGCCCGTACGACGGGGTGGTCGTCGGCCAGCAGGAGGCGGATGGGGGCGTCGTCGGTCACGGGCGGCCCTCGGGCTCGGTGGGTTGGGTGAGGGGAAGCCGGGCGGTCAGGTCGGTGCCGTGACCGGGCGCGGACTCGACGGCCAGGGTGCCGCCGAGGGTGTCCATGCGGGCACGCATGGCCGCCAGGCCGAAGCCGCCGCTGTCGGCGTCGGGGGCGGACGTCCGTTCGGGGTCGAAGCCGCGCCCGTCGTCGACGACGTGCAGGGCGACGTGGTCGCCGAGATTGCTGAGGGTGACCTCGGCGGTGGTGGCCCGGGCGTGCCGGACCGTGTTCGCGAGGGCGGACTGGGCGACACGCAGGAGAGCCACCTCCTGGGCGGTCGACAGCGGCACGGGGTCGCCGACGAGGTGGAAGCGCGCGGTGAGGCGGTGGCGGGCGCTGGTGGTGGTGCACAGGCGCTCCAGTGCACCGGCCAGGGTGGTGCCCTCCAGGGCGGGCGGGGTGAGTGCGGCGACGAAGCGCCGGGCCTCGGCGAGGTTGTCCACGGCGACCTGGCGGGCCGCGTCGACGTGGCCCGCGGCGGCGTCGGTCCGGCCGGGCAGGGCGCGCTCGGCGGCGCGCAGCAGCAGCTGGATGCTGGACAGGCCCTGGGCGAGGGTGTCGTGGATCTCGCGGGCCAGACGCTCGCGTTCGGCGAGTACGCCGGCGGTGTGCTGGGCCCGGGCCAGGTCGGCCCGGGTGGCGGTGAGTTCCTCGATCAGTTGCCTGCGCTGCTCGCTCTCCCGGTACAGCGCCTGGTATCCCCACACCACCCCGACGGCGACGGCGGCGCCGAGCGCGGGACCGATCGCCACGGCCGGGGTGAAGGAGCCGGTGTGGGCGGCGAACCCGGCGACGGCAGCCGCGGCGGTGACGATCACGGCAGCCAGGCCGGCGCGGCGCGGCAGCAGGTGGAGCTGGAGGAAGTACAGCGGAAAGGCCACCCAGATCGCGTCGGGGGACAGGCCCAGCAGCAACAGCCACACGGCGCCCACGGCGGCCAGCCACCACGCGGCGGTCCGCCGCGAGCGGCGGATGCGGGGAAGGAACGGCCCGGCGGCGTACGTCAGGCCGAACGCCGCCGCAGCAGCGACGATCAGTCCGGCGTGGGGCCGGTCGACGGCCACCGCCCGGCCGGCGACCAGGACGAGCAGGCCGGCGATCAGCAGGTGAAGGCACCAGGCCAAGGCCCGGATGGTCGGCGTCAGGACGGGGGCAGCGGTGCTCACAGTGCGTCCCACGTTACCGAGGCAGGCGGCCCGGGGGCCTCTATCGAAAGTTAGAACCCGGGTGCCGTCTTCCGGCCCGCGAAGTGCCGTCCTACGCCAGACGCGCACACGGGCGTCGGCAGCGATGGTGGATCCATACCGCTTCCACCGCTGGAAAGGACAGGCCGAGGCCGTGTTCGTCGCCTGGAGAGATCTGAAGTTCGCCAAGGGGCGCTTTGCCCTGATGGGGACCGTCATCATGTTGATCACCCTGCTGGTCGGGCTGCTGTCCGGGTTGACGGCCGGACTGGGCCAGCAGAACGTCTCGGCCATCACCGGCCTGCCCGCCGACAGGATCGCCTTCCAGGCACCCGGCGACGGCCAGAGTGTGTCGTACTCCAACTCCACGGTCACCGAGAAGCAGTGGGAGCAGTGGGCCGAGGCCCCCGGAGTCACCGGTGCCGAGCCGCTGGGCATCACCACCACCAAGGCCACCGCCGGGGACAGAAGCGCCGGGGTCTCCGCCTTCGGCGTCCGGCCCGGCTCCCGCCTGGCCCCCGACAGCGGCCGGATCGACGGGCGCTCGGCAGTGCTGTCCACCAAGGCCGCCGACGACCTCGGCGTGCAGGCCGGTGACTCGATCACGCTGGCCGCGCAGCAACTCACAGTGGCTGCAGTACGGGGCGACGCCTCCTTCAGTCACACCCCTGTGGTGTGGACCAGCTTGGACGCGTGGCAGCGGATCGCGCCTCCCACCGGCACCGGTGGCGGCGGCCCGACGGCCACCGTCGTCGCCCTGACCACCACCTCGGGGGCCGATCTGGCGGCCATCGACCGGCAGGCGGGCACCGAGACGGTCTTCGTCGACGACTCGCTGTCCGCGATCGGCTCCTACACCTCCGAGAACGGCTCCCTACAGCTGATGCGCGGCTTCCTGTTCGCCATCTCCGCCCTGGTCATCGGTGCCTTCTTCACCGTCTGGACCATCCAGCGCAGCGGTGACGTCGCCGTGCTGAAGGCACTCGGCGCCTCCACCGCCAACCTTCTCAAGGACGCCCTCGGACAGGCCGTCGTCCTGCTCACCGGCGGCACGCTGCTCGGCACCGGCATCGCCGCCGCCCTCGGCGCCCTCGTCGCCGGGTCCGCGGTGCCGTTCCTCCTGACCCCGGTGACCGTCCTGCTCCCCGCGGCCGTGATCGTCATCCTCGGCGCGCTCGGAGCCGCTCTGTCCATCCGCCGCATCACCTCCGTCGACCCGCTGACCGCCCTGGGGAGCGCCCGATGAGCCTGAACCTGACCGACGTCACCCTCACCTACCCCGACGGCGAGGGCCGCCTGACCGCCCTCGACCGCGTCACCCTGGACGTACCCAAGGGCAGCCTGACCGCAGTGATCGGCCCTTCCGGCTCCGGCAAGTCCAGCCTCCTCGCGGTCGCCGCCACCCTCATCACCCCCGACTCCGGCACCGTCACCGTCGACGGCACCCCCACCACCGGCATGATCAGGAGCGAACTCGCCGACCTGCGCCGCCGCAGGATCGGCATCGTCTTCCAGCAGCCCAACCTGCTGCCCTCCCTCACCGCCGCCGAGCAGCTCCAGGTCATGGCCCACATCGACGGCCGCCCGCCGGCCACGGCCCGCACCCGCGCCATGGAACTCCTCGACGCGGTCGGCCTCGCCGGCCAGGCCGACCGCCGGCCCCACCAGCTCTCCGGCGGCCAGCGCCAGCGCGTCAACATCGCCCGCGCCCTGATGAACGACCCCACCGTGCTGCTCGTCGACGAACCCACCAGCGCCCTCGACCACGAACGCGGCGCCGCCGTCATCGACCTGATCACCCGCCTCACCCACCAGCAGGCCACCGCCACCGTCCTGGTCACCCACGACCGCACGCTCCTCACCGCCGCCGACCAGATCGCCGAGGTCCACGACGGCCGCCTCCACCTTCCGGCACCGGCCCGCTGAAGCGGCGCGACCCACGAGCTGTCCGGCCCGCAGCAGCAACCCGGCGTACGCCGGGACGCCGGCCCGTCCCCGGCCGGCGGGAACGCGGTCGCGGCCGACGGAATGTGAGACCGCCGACTCCGCCGCTCGTCACGGCACGTGTGCGGCTCCTGGCGCATTGACACCGGGGCTACGGCCACATAAGACTGTCGCGACAACTGAACCACCGCGTGTACGTGCGGGGGAAGACCGGTCGAAATCCGGCGCTGGCCCGCAACGGTAGGCCGTCCAGTGGACTCTGGCGGCGAGCCCGAATACCCGTCGTACGCGTGAATCCGCTCCCCACCCGTCGTGGCCCACGGGTCGGAGTCCCGACCGACCCGGCGTTGCCGCATCGGCCGGGCTTTCGACGACCGCCGGGCCGGAAAGGCGCTTCCGATGGTCGTCCGCCGAAGCCGGCACCGCCTGCTCGCGCTCCTCTGCGGCGTGCTCGCCGCCCTCATCCTCACCACACCGGCCGTCGCCGCACCCGAGCGCGCCGCCCTCACCCGCCCCGAGGCCGCCGCCGGCTGGCTCGCCCGGCAACTGGTCGACGGGGAACGCTTCGAGGCGGTCTTCGACGGCGTCGCCTACCCCGACCAGGGGCTGACCCTCGACGCCGTGTTCGCCTTCGCCGCCGCGGGCGCCGCCGACGACTACAGCGCCGACGCGCTGGCCTGGGTCACCCGGCCGGACGTCCGCGACGGATACGTCGGCGACGGCGTCGCCGAGGCGTACGCGGGCGCCACAGCCAAGCTCGCCCTCGCCGTGCAGGTGCGCGGCGGCGACCCGGCCGACGTCGGCGGGGTCGACCTGATCGCCCGGCTGCGCTCGCTCCAGACGCCGGCCGGCCGGTTCAGCGACCGGTCCGCGTACGGCGACTACAGCAACGCGTTCAGCCAGTCCTTCGCGCTGCTGGCGCTGGACCGCACAGCGGCCGGGGCGCCACCGGCGGCGGCCGCCTGGCTGGCCGGCACCCGATGCCCGGACGGCGGCTACCCGCTGCTGCCCGCGCAACCGGTCTGCGTGTCCGACGTGGACGCGACCGCGCTCGCGACGCAGGCGCTGCGCGCCGCGGGGCGTCCGGCCGACGCCGCCGCCGGGCTGCGCTGGCTCGTGTCCGTCCAAGGTGCCGACGGCGGCTTCGCCAACGCCGCCGGCGCGCCGAACGCCAACAGCACCGGCCTCGCCGCGCAGGCCCTGCGCGACGGCAGCCGGCCCCTGGCCTGGGCGCGCGCCCGGGTGTTCCTCGCCGGACTCCAGGTCGGCTGCGCCGGGGCACCGGCGGACCGGGGCGCTGTCGACTTCGACGGCGGCGGCTTCGACCCGGCCACCGCGCCGCGGGCCACCGCCCAGGCCGTCCTCGGTCTCACCGGGACCGGGTACGCCCGCCTGTCCGCCGCCGGTGCCGAACCCGGCGCGCCGGCGCTCGCCTGCCCGTGAACCCCCTCGCCGCTCACCCGATCACAGGAGGACCCGTGTTCCGTCGTTCCACAGTCCGCAGTTGGCTGGCCGGCCTGCTGGCCGCCGCCGTGGTGGGCGTCGCGCTGACCGCCGCCGAACCCGCGCCCCGGGCGGCGCACGCCGCCGCCTGCGTCGGCACCTCGGGAGTCACAGTGGTCGTCGACTTCGCCGCACTCGGCGGCGGCGTCCAGGTCGGATGTGCCCCGGGTGACCCGGCCACCGGCCTGGCCGCGCTGCAGGCCGCCGGCTTCACAGTCACCGGCACCGCCCGCTGGGGCCTGGCCTTCGTCTGCCGGATCAACGGCAAGCCCACCGCCGCGACCGAGCCGTGCGTCAACACCCCGCCGGTCACGGCGTACTGGTCGTACTGGCACGCCCCCAGCGGCGGCTCCTGGTCCTACAGCACGTCCGGGGCGACCAGCTACAACCCCGCGCCGGGCAGTGTCGAGGGCTGGTCCTTCGGCGCCGGCGCCCCGCCGAGCATCGCCGCTCCCTAGGTGTGACCAGCGGCGCACCGGGTGCCGGCCGCTGCTCTGGCGTCGTCGCGCGCCCGGGCGGTACGGTGTCGGCACCCGGTGCGCCGGGCACACAACTGCATACGTCCCGTGTGGGGGGAAGCCGGTTCGAAGCCGGCGCTGACCCGCAACCGTGAGCGAGAGTGCCTTCTCGCGAGCCGGAATGCCCCGCCCGGGACGAGCGGCTTCCACTGTCGAGGTCTACAGGGTGAAGTCCGGGCCGCCGAGGTCCGACCACCCCCGCTCACCGCAGCACGCGGAGCGGGGTGTCCGTTTCTCGGGGTGCTTTCCGGAGGTTTCACCGACCGCTCTGCGAAAGGCACCCCTGATGCCCCTGTCCCGGCGTCTCACCACCGGTCTCGGTACAGCCACGGTGACGGCTCTCGCCGCGATCACCGGCATCCCGCCGGCCGTTGTCGCGGCACCCGCCCCGGCCCACGTCACAGCCGCCCGCGACGCCGCGGCCTGGCTGGCCGGCGAGTTCACCGACGGTACGCTGCCCGGCCCGTTCACCCCCGAGGACTGGGGGCTGACCATCGACGGCCTGGTCGCACTGTCCGCCACCGGCGTGGACGCGCCCACCCGGCAGGCGGCAACCGCGCAGGCCGCCAAGCACGTGCGCTCCTACAACAGCTACGACGACTGGGGCATCGAGGGCTTCACCGACGGCGGGGCCACCGCGAAACTGCTCTACGCCGCCTCCGCCGCCGGCGCCGACCCCACCGACTTCGGCGGCTACGACCTGCGGGCGGAAACCCTGTCGCTGATCGCCGGCGCCGACGCCGGGCACCAGCGGGGCCGGATCACCAGCCGCACCACCGCCGACAGCGGCCCGGACGCCAGCAACACCTTCGACCAGTCGTTCGCCGTGCTCGGCCTGGCCCGCAGCGGCGACCTACCGCAGGACACTGTGGACTTCCTGCTCCGGCAGCAGTGCGCGGCCGGTGGCTTCCGGCTCTACCCGGACACCGCCGACGGGCCGTCCTCCTCCTGCGACGAGCAGCCCGGCACCACCCTCGATGTCGACTCGACCGCGATGGCCGTGCAGGCGTTGCTGGCCGCCGCCGAGGACGGCGCCACCGGTGCCGGCGACGCCGCGCGCAAGGGCGCCGACTGGCTGGTGGCCCAGCAGCACGCCGACGGCTCCTTCGGCGGTTCGGGACCGACCACCGGTGCGAACTCCAACAGCACCGGCCTGGCCGGGCAGGCCCTCGCCGCCGCCGGACGCGACGACGACGCCGCCCGGGCCGCGAAGGCCCTGGCCGCGCTGCAGCTCACCGCGGGCGACGGCGGGGCCGCCTCGGCCGACGCCGGCGCGATCGCCTACAACACCGACGGACTCACGGCGGCCACGGCGGGCGGGATCACCGACACCGACCGTGACCAGTGGCGCCGCGCCACCGCGCAGGCCCTGCTCGGGCTGGCCCAGGTCCCGCTGGGCCGGATCGGCCTCGGCACGCCGCCCACATCGACTCCCACCCCGACCGGCACGGCCTCGCCCACCGCGCCCGCCACGCCCACCGCGTCTCCCACGCTCACCACGTCGCCTCCGCCGACCGGCACCGCCGGCCCGACGCCGAGCGTGACCAGCCCTCCGGCGACACCCGCGCCCACGACCGCGGCGCCGACCACCGCCGCTCCGCCGATCACGACCCCGGCCGCGTCAGGGCTGGGCGGGCTGCCGACCACCGGCGCGGCGATCGGCAGCTATCTGCTGATCGCGCTGCTGCTGATCGGTGGCGGAGTGACACTGCTCGTGCTCGGCCGACGGCGGGCGGGATGAGCCTCCGTGCCGCCCGCGGCGCGCTGGTCGTCGCCCTGGTCACCGCAGGCACAACGATCGGACCGGGCAGTCCTGTGGTGGCCGCCGGGTCGGCCGGCTACTGCCCGGACGCCTCCGGGGTCACAGTCGTGGTGGACTTCAACGAACTCGGCGGCGGAACGGTGGTGCGCTGCGCGCCGGGCACCCAGGCCACCGGCCTCGCGGCGCTCAAGAACGCGGGCTTCCCGATCACCGGCACGCTGCGCTGGGGCGAGGGGTTCATCTGCCGGATCGACGGCAAGCCGTCGGCCGCGACGGAGAAGTGCGTCGACACACCGCCTGCGAGCGCGTACTGGTCGTACTGGCACGCGCCGAACGGCGGCAGCTGGACGTACAGCGACAAGGGTGTGCTCAACCGCAGGCCGGCAGCCGGCAGCTTCGAGGGCTGGTCGTTCTCGCTCAACCGCAACGCCAACGACGCGCCTCGTCCCGGCGTCGCGCCGAAACGACCCGCCCCTCCACCGCCACCGCCGCCCCCTCCGCCGCCCACCGGCGGCGGGCCGGCGGTGCCACCACCGGCGGGCGGAACCGTCGTGGCGCCGCCGGTCGGCGGTGGCCGGCCCGGTGAGCCCACCCGGCCGGCCGGCACCGCCGGCCCGCCGGCCTCCGTCAGCCCGCCGGCCTCCGTCAGCCCGCCGGCCTCCGTCAGCCCGCCGACCTCCGCCGGCACGTCACCGACGGCCGGTACGCCGACCCTGGCGGTGACGCCGAGTGCTGACAACAGCACGGCACCGCAGGGTTCCTCCGACGAGCCCGTGGTGACCGATGTCGCCGCGTCCCGTGACGACGACGGCCTGCCACTGGGCACGATCGCCGGGGTGCTGCTGCTCGCCGTGCTCGCCACCGGCGCGCTGGTCGCGGCCCGTCGGCGGCGTGCCACCGGCCCGGATGACTGACGCCGCGGTCACCGGGTCGCCGGCCGCTGACGCCGGTCGTCTGCCGGGCCGGTGGTCGGTGTGGTGGCTGCCCCGGGGGCTGCATCCGGGCGCGTGGTGGCTGTGGGCGCTCGGCTTGGCGACCGCGGCCAGCCACACCACGAATCCGCTGCCCCTCGCTCTGCTCGTCGCGGTCGCCGGGCTTGTGGTGGTGCGCCGTCGTGGCGACGCCCCGTGGGCTCTGGCGTTCCGCATGTACGTCTGGCTCGGCATGGTGATCGTCGCGATGCGGGTCGTGTTCCGGATCGTGTTCGGCGGCGGCCAGGGCGAACACATCCTGGTCCGGTTGCCGGAGATCCCGCTGCCCGCGTGGGCGGCGGGCATCCGCCTGTTCGGACCGGTTGCCGTCGAGCAGATCCTCGGCGGCTTCTACGACGGGCTGCGGCTGGCGACGATGCTGATCTGCCTCGGTGCGGCCAACGCCCTGGCCAACCCGAAACGGCTGCTCAAGGCCGTCCCCGGAGCGCTGTACGCGGTCGGCACCGCCGTCGTGGTCGCGTTGTCGGTCGCCCCGCAACTGGTGGAGAGCGTGCTCCGGGTCCGCCGGGCCCGTCGGCTGCGTGGCGCGACCGGGCGGGGGATGCGGGCGCTGCGCGGGATCGCCCTGCCGGTGCTGGCCGACGCGCTGGACCGGTCCCTGGCACTCGCGGCGGCGATGGACTCCCGTGGTTACGGCCGCACCGCTTCGGTGGCCGCCGGGCAGCGGACCGTCACCGGCGGGCTCGTCCTCGGCGGGCTGGTCGGCGTCTGCGCCGGCACCTACGGGCTGCTCGACAGCGCCGGACCCGGCTACCTGGGGCTGCCGATGCTTCTGGCCGGACTGGTGGCCGCCGTGACCGGCATGCTGCTGGCCGGTCGCCGGGTCCGCCGCAGCCGCTACCGGCCGGACCGCTGGCACCCGGCCGAGCTGATCGTGGCCGGCTGCGGAGTGGCCGCCGCGGCGCTGACCATGCTCGCCGGCTCGGTGGACCCGGAACTGCTCTACCCGCCGGTCAGCCCGCTCACCTGGCCGCAACTGACCCCGCTGATGCTTCTCGCCGTCGGCGTCGCCGCGGCGCCGGCCTGGCTGGCACCACCACCGCCCGTGGTGCGGGTCCATCGCCCGCCGGCGGTGGACCCGCCCGTCCCCGTGCCGAAGACACCGGCGGACGGAGAACGCGTCGCGACGACACAGTCACCGGGAGATCGCCGATGATCACTTTCGACCGGGTCACCGTCCACTACGCCGAGGGCGGCCCGCCGCCGCTGCGGGACGTGACACTGCACATCGACGAGGGTGAACTCTGCCTGGTCGCCGGCCGTACCGGCGCCGGAAAGTCGACGCTGCTGCGGGCAATCAACGGCCTCGTCCCGCACTTCACCGGCGGCACCCTGCACGGCACCGTCACCGTCGACGGCCGGGACACCCGTACGCACCCGCCGCGTGACCTCGCCGACGTCGTCGGCGTGGTCGGCCAGGACCCGCTGGCCGGCTTCGTCACCGACACCGTCGAGGAGGAACTGGCGTACGGGATGGAGCAGCTCGCCCTGCCGCCGGCGGTGATGCGCAAGCGGGTGGAGGAGACCCTGGACCTGCTCGGCATCGCCGACCTGCGGGACCGGCCCCTGCGGACGCTGTCCGGCGGACAGCAGCAGCGGGTCGCCATCGGCGCGGTGCTCACCGCGCACCCCCGGGTGCTGGTGCTCGACGAACCCACCTCCGCGCTGGACCCCACCGCGGCGGAGGACGTGCTCGCCACGGTCACCCGTCTGGTCCACGACCTCGGGGTGACCGTGGTCCTGGCCGAGCACCGGCTGGAGCGCGTGCTCCAGTACGCCGACCGGCTGCTGTACCTGCCCGGCGACGGCCACGTGCACGACGGCACGCCCGCGACGGCGCTGGCCCACGTCGACATCGCGCCACCCCTGATCGAGTTGGGTCGCCTCGCCGGCTGGACACCGCTGCCGCTGTCGGTCCGCGACGCCCGCCGACGGGCGTCCGACCTGCGGCACCGGCTCGCCGACGCGGATCCGCCACCGGCCCCGGTGGTCGCGGACACCCGCCCCACGCTGACCGCCCGGAAGATCGTCGTACGGTACCCGGGGACCGTCGCGGTGGCCGGCGTCGACCTCGATCTGCGAGCCGGCGAGATCGTCGCGTTGATGGGCCGCAACGGATCCGGCAAGTCCAGCCTGCTCTGGGCGGTGCAGGGCAGCGGGCCCCGCCACGGCGGCACCGTCGCCGTGACCGGTCCGCAGGGCACCGCCGACCCCAGGGCACTGCGGGCCGGGCAGGCCCGTCGGCACGTCGGCCTCGTCCCGCAGAACTCCGGCGACCTGCTCTACCTGGAGACCGTCGACGCGGAGTGCGCCCAGGCCGACCGGGAGACCGACGTGCCGGCCGGCACCTGCCGGGCACTGCTGGACCAGCTCGTCCCCGGCCTGCCCGGTGACCGGCACCCCCGGGACCTGTCCGAGGGACAGCGGCTCGCCCTCGCGCTCGCCGTGCAGCTCACCGCCGCTCCGCCGGTGGTCCTGCTGGACGAGCCGACCCGCGGCCTGGACTACCACGCCAAGCGGCAGTTCACCGCCGTCGTCCGGATGCTGGCCGGCGACGGCCGGGCCGTGGTGGTCGCCACCCACGACGTCGAACTCGTCGCGACCCTCGCCGACCGGGTGGTGGTGATGGCCGAGGGGGAGACGGTCTCCGACGGCACCACCGCCGAGGTCATGCTCGCCTCCCCGGCGTTCGCGCCGCAGGTGGCCAAGGTCCTGGCCCCCGCACCCTGGCTGACAGTGGAACAGGTCGCCGCCGCGATCAGCGCGACCGGGGGACCGGCATGAGCGTGCTGCGGGTCGCCCCGCGTTCCGCAGTGGTGCTGACTCTCGCCTCGGCCGCCGCGCTGGCCACCTTCACCTGGCCCTTCTTCGTCCCCGCACACCCGGAGAGCACCGCCCGAACCGCCGAGGCGCCGCTGGTCTTCCTCGTCATGCTGCCGGTGCTCGTGGCGCTCGTCCTCGCCGAACTCACGTCCGGCGGCATCGACAGCAAAGCGCTCGCGATGCTCGGCGTACTCGCTGCCGTCAACGCCGCCCTGCGGCCCCTGGGCGCGGGAACCGCGGGCATCGAGACGGTGTTCTTCCTGCTCGTCCTCGCCGGCCGGGTCTTCGGACCCGGGTTCGGATTCCTGCTCGGCGCCACGTCGCTGTTCGCGTCCGCACTGCTCACCGCGGGCGTCGGACCGTGGCTACCGTTCCAGATGCTCTGCGCCTCCTGGATCGGCCTCGGCGCCGGCCTGCTCCCGGCCCGGCTGCGCGGGCGGGCCGAGACCGCCGTCCTGGCCGGCTACGGCGTGCTCGCCGCCTACGGCTACGGCCTGCTGATGAACCTGTGGTTCTGGCCGTTCAGCGTCGGCGCGGACACCCAGCTGTCGTACGTCGCCGGTGCGCCCGTACTGGAGAACCTGCACCGCCTCGCCCTGTTCACCGCCGTCACCTCCACCTTCGGCTGGGACACCGGCCGGGCGATCACCACCGCCGTGGCGATCGTCCTCGCCGGTCCAGCCGTCCTGGCGGCGCTGCGCCGCGCCGCCCGGCGGGCCGCGTTCGGCGCTCCGGTCACCTTCGCCGCGCCCGAATCTGCCACGCCCGGGGCGGGTGGTGAGCAGGTGACCATGCCCGGCATCAAGCCGACATCCTCGCAGGCGGCGGAGGAGGTCAGCTCATCGCAGACCCCGCGACCGCCCGTCAGATGATCGGTGACGCGTTTCGCTACCGGGCAGCGCTGCCGCCCGAATGAACGACGTGTGGGCGCAGGTCAGCGACGCCCCCGGCAGGTTGGCCTGACCGTGCGCTTCGGCGCACTGTTCCCAATCCTGGGCCGGCATTCACCGGGCGCGGTCGGTGTACGCCTTGCGTTGTTCCGCGGCCAGGATGGCGGCGCTGACCTCGTTCACGAATGCCCGGACCTCGTCGAACCGGCCGGGATCGGTGTCGTGGCCGGAGTCGTACCACCAGTCACGCGCCCAGACGATCAGGTCCGCCCATCGCGGGAGGGCGGCGGCGGTCTGCTCGGCGGCCTGCCGCTTGGACAGTTGCCGGCCGTTGCGCAGCCGCTGGAAGGCCCGGCAGAGCGTGAGCACCGCGTACGACTGGGCTCCGGGTGGGGTCATCGCGAGCACCCAGGCCGGCCAGTCGCGGACGTGGCCGAGCAGAGCCGCGCGGACCAGGCCGGGGTCGACGGCGGGCAGCACCTCGCCGGCCGGCGGTCCCAGCAGCGTACGGCCGTGGTCGCGCACGGCGACCCAGGTCACGACGCGGTGAGTGGTGGCGGGCAGCAGGTGCAGCGACTCGCCGGGGCTGATCCGGGCGATCAGGTGGCCCCGGCCGCCGACGGCGCGCACCGCGTCCAGTGACACGTATTCCACCTCGATCCGGCCCGCCCACTGCGGATGCCGCCGGTCGAGATCCGCGTGCAGTCCGGCGAGTACGTCGAGGAGCTTCTCGTCCGGGTCGCCGGCGAGGACCGCGAGCAGGTCCAGGTCGCTGCGGCCCAGATCGAAGTCGCCTGCCACCAGTGAGCCGTGCAGGTACAGGCCCAGAAGGCGGTCGGCCAGCGCCTCGCGCCACGCCTCGCGAAGGTCGGAGAGAACCATGTCGGGTGAAGCCACTGGGTGATCCTGCGCGGCCGGTTGCCGGGCGGCCACCGATTAAGCCGCCCCGGCCATCGCCGGCAGCATGCCAACGACCCCGGTCGACCCCGGCATCAACCACCTGGTTGACCGCCGCACCCACCGGGCTGCGCGGCGGCTCTCGCCGCGCAGTCGATTCGGCGTACGGGTGCCGGACGGCACGCTTCTGTCATGGCAATCATCGAGGTGGACGGCCTCGTCAAGCGTTACGGCGAGCACACCGCTGTGGACGGCGTCAGCTTCGCCGTCGAGCAGGGCGAGATCTTCGGCATCCTGGGCCCGAACGGGGCCGGCAAGACCACGACAGTCGAGTGCGTCGAAGGGCTGCGCGTCCCGGACGGCGGCACCGTCCGGGTCTGCGGCATCGACCCGCAACGTGACACCGGGGAGATGCGGCACCTGCTCGGCGCGCAGCTCCAGGCGAGCGAGCTGCCCGACAAGCTCACAGTCGGCGAGGCGATGGAGCTGTACAGCTCCTTCTACCGCCGGCCGGCCGACTGGGGTGCGCTGATCGACACGCTGGGTCTCACCGAAAAGCTCGGCACGCAGTTCCGGCGGCTCTCCGGCGGGCAGAAGCAGCGGCTGTCGATCGCGCTCGCGCTGGTCGGCGACCCGGAGGTGGCGGTGCTCGACGAGCTGACCACCGGCCTCGACCCGCAGGCGCGGCGCGACACGTGGGATCTGATCGAGGGCGTCCGTGATCGGGGTGTGACGGTGCTGCTGGTCACGCACTTCATGGAGGAGGCGGAACGGCTCTGCGACCGGCTGGCGGTGATCGACGCCGGTCGCCTGGTCGCGCTCGACTCCCTGGCCGGGCTCGTGGCGCGCGTCGACGACCGGCAGCGAATCCGGTTCCGGCCCTCCGCGCCGCTTGATCACGCCCTGCTGACCGCGCTGCCGGAGGTCACGTCCGTCGAGCGGGCCGGCAGCCAGCTCCTCGTGACCGGTACGGGAGACCTGCTGCTCGCCGTGACCACTGTGCTCGCCCGCCATCAGGTGGTCGCGGCCGATCTGCGGGTCGAGCAGACCTCACTGGACGACGCGTTCGTCGCGCTCACCGGCCGCCCGATCGACGCCTGAGGAGACATCATGTCCGCGCTGTACCGGCTCACCGCCACCGAGACCAGACTGTTCTTCCGCGAGCCGATCATCGTCTTCTTCGCCCTCGGTTTCCCGCCGCTCCTGCTCGTCATCTTCGGTGCGATCCCCGCGTTCCGGGAGCCCGACGCCGACCTCGGCGGGCTGCGGACCATCGACCTGTACGTGCCGATCATCGTCGCGCTGAGCATCGCCATGTTCGCGCTGAACAGCCTTTGCCAACTGCTCGCCACCTACCGGGAGAAGGGTGTGCTGCGCCGGATGCGGACCACGCCGGTCAAGCCGGCGGCGATGCTCGGCGCGCAGTTGCTGATGTCCACTGCGATGTCCGTGGTGACGATGCTCGTCGCGCTCGCCATCGGCCGGTTGGCGTTCGGCGTACGGCTGCCCCGGCAGGTGCCGGCGTACCTGACGAGTTACGTGCTGGCGGCCGTGACGATGTTCGCGATCGGTCTGCTCGTCGCCGCGCTCGCGCCCGGCGGCAAGAGTGCCGGGGCGGTCGGGACCGTACTCTTCTTTCCGGTCGTGTTCTTCGCCGGTCTCTGGCTCCCGCGCGACAGCATGCCCGGCGTGCTGCGGGGGATCAGCGACTTCACCCCGCTCGGGGCGGGCGTGCAATCATTGCAGGACGCCACCGCCGGTCAGTGGCCGCAGGTGCTGCACGTGGCTGTGATGCTGGGGTGGACGATCGTGGCCGGCGGGCTGGCCGCGCGGTACTTCCGCTGGGAGTAGGTCGTGAGTATCGAGGCCGAGCTACGTGCGGAGTTCGACCGCTGGGAACGCAAGGAGACGGTGTTCTTCACCGCCCTGCCGTACGTCCTCCTGTCGGTCTGCGCGCTCATCACGCTGGTGCTGCCGTTCTGGGACGTGTCACTGAACCTGCCGCTGGTGCTCGGGCTCACGCTCGTGATCGCCCTCTGGGTGGGCTGGTTCCATGCCCACCCGCAGTGGCAGGAGAGTGGCCCGTTGACGGGCCTCTACTACGTGGGGCTGATCGTGCTGGGCGCGAGCGTGGTGACGCTCGCTCCCTGGTACGGCATCTTCACCTTCATCGGGTACGTCCACGCGTTCCTGTTCCTGAAGGGCCGCTGGCGGTACGCGGGGGTCGCCGCCACGGCGATGATCCAGGCCGCGTCCTCCACCGGTGGCCTGTCCGGCGCGACGGTGAACGAGTGGCTGGTGCTGTCCCTGGTCATGATCGTGCTGGCCGGGGCGTTCTTCCGCTTCGCCGAGCTGGACGACCGGCGCAACCACAGGCAGAAGCGGGCGCTCGCCGAGCTGCACGAGGCGAACGTCAAGCTGGAGGCGGCGCTGGCGGAGAACGCCGGGCTGCACGCCCAGCTGCTCGTGCAGGCCCGCGAGGCGGGCGTGCAGGACGAGCGGCAGCGGATGGCCCGGGAGATCCACGACACCCTCGCCCAGGGGCTCGCCGGCATCCTCACCCAGCTCCAGGCCGCCGAGCAGACGGCCGACCGGGACGAGGCGTGGCGCCGGCACGTGGACAACGCGAAGAACCTGGCCCGCGACAGCCTCACCGAGGCCCGCCGTACGGTGCACGCCGTGCAGCCCGAGGTGCTCGCCGAGGCCCGGCTGCCGGAGGCGATCAGCGACGTGACCCGGCGCTGGTCGCAGGTGCACCACATCGACGCGGTGCTGACCACCACCGGCGATCCGCGCCCGATGCACGCCGATGTCGAGGTGACACTGCTGCGGGCCGCGCAGGAGGCACTCGCCAACGTCGCCAAGCATGCCCGGGCCAGCCGGGTCGGGCTGACGCTGTCGTACATGGAGGACCTGGTGACGCTCGACGTACGCGACGACGGGGTGGGTTTCGAGCCCGGCGCCAGGCGCGCCGACGGCGCCGGGGGTTTCGGGCTCACCGGCATGCGGCAGCGGGTGCAGCGCCTCGCCGGGCGGCTGGAGATCGAGTCGGAGCCGGGCGGCGGTACGGCGATCTCGGCCACGGTGCCGGCCATCCCCGCCGGAGCGGGCCGGTGATCTCGCTGCTGATCGTCGACGACCACCCGGTCGTACGCAACGGGCTGCGCGGCATGTTCAGCGCCGACCCGCGTTTCGAGGTGCTGGGCGAGGCGGGTGACGGTGCGGAGGCGATCGTCGCGGGGGAGGCGCTCCGGCCGGACGTGATCCTCATGGACCTGCGTATGCCGCGCGTCGACGGCGTCTGCGCCATCCGGGAGCTGGCGAGACGGGGAGTGCCGGCCCGCGTTCTGGTGCTGACGACGTACGACACGGACAGCGACGTGCTCCCCGCCATCGAGGCGGGCGCCACCGGCTACCTGCTGAAGGACGCGCCGAGCGAGGAGCTGTTCCGCGCGGTGGAGGCGGCCGCGCAGGGGCAGGCCGCGCTGTCCCCGGCGGTCGCGACGCGGCTCATGCGGCAGATGCGGCAACCGGCCTCGGAGCCGCTGTCGCAGCGGGAACTGGAGGTGCTGGAGCTGGTCGCCCGGGGCTCGACCAACCGCGAGGCGGCGCGGCAGTTGTTCATCAGCGAGGCGACTGTCAAGACGCACCTGCTGCACGCGTACGCGAAACTCGGCGTCAACGACCGCGCGGCGGCCGTCGCGGCAGCGTTCTCCCGCGGCTACCTGACGCCGGAGCGGTGAGGGCGGCCGGTCAGTTCCAGAAGCTGCTGGTGTTCGCGCCCCACGGCGACGAATCGAGGCGGCTGTCGACCTGGTGTGAGGACCGGCCACCGTCGAGCAGACCGGCGTCCCGGGCGAACCGCGGCATCAGCGCCTGTGCCGCGGGGGTTCCGAAGAGCGCCACCGCGAGGCCGACCTCCGCCGGCTCCAGGTCGGCTCGTTCGACGAGGCCGACGTGTCGGGCCCGGGCGGCGGCCAGGGCTCGCGTTCCGGCGACGGTACGGAGGGGCAGTGACCACACGGCGATCCCCACGAGAACCACGACGGCCACCAGTCCCTCGGTCACACCGACCATTCCCGCTGCCACCAGCTTCACGAGCAACGCCGGAGGCAGCGCCACCAGCAGGATCGGCAGCAGCGCCCGCCGGCCGGGCGTCCGCGCGAGACCCCGCCGGGCCAGGCTCCCTCGCACGTCGCGGAGTGCTCGCTGCACGCGCTTCTGCCGGGCGAGCTCCCCGGGGCCGACGGATCCGTAGAGGGCGGTGTACAGCGCCCGCTCCAGCGGCTCGGCCTCCGGCGGAAGCGACCCTGTCCGGCGGACCCGGCCGGCCCCTGCCGCCAGGACCCCGCGCGCGTTCAGCATGGCCAGAGCGGCGACTACCGCGCCCCGGTCACCGCCCTGAAGCAGGCCGATCTCGGTGGCCGCAAGCACGTCCGCGTCGCCCATGAGCTCAGGATCAGGGGTACGCGCAACCGCATCCTCCGGTCGTGGCTATGTGCTCGGCGGGTTGCGGTGCCGCTCGGCGAGGCCCGACGCGACCTGCCGCTGCGCGTCGTGCCGGTGCTGGTCGGCGCGGGCCTGGTGAACCGCAGCCGAGTCCTCGTCCGACGGGCGCCTCGTCCGGTCGCGCCGGGCGACGAAGACGACGAGCGCGAGCACCAGCACCAGCATCATCGCGAGCGACACCACCATCGTTCTCATGCCGTCGACGCTACGGCGTACGCGCCAGCCTCGGCGTGGTGACGGTCAGGGGGCTGCTCCGTCCGCCGCCGGATGGCAAGCTCACGTGTCGTGGTCGACGACTTCGCGAAGAGCGGTGGGAACGCGGTACGAGATCCGGACCTCGTGGAGGTCCGCCGGTGAGGGCGGTCATCGTCGCGGCCGCTGTCGCGTTCGTCATCTCCCTGTTCGGCACGCCGGTGGCGGTTCGCGTCTTCACCGCGCTGAAGGCCGGTCAGCCGATCCGGTCCATCGGGCTCGCCAGCAACGAGCACAAGGTGGGCACGCCCACGATGGGCGGCGTCGTCTTCATCGTGGCGACGGTCCTCGCGTACGTCGCCGGGCACCTCGCCCTGACCACCCTGCCCGAACGGCAGATCGCGCAGGAGGGGCCCACCATGACGGCCCTGGTGCTGCTCGGGCTGTTCGTCTTCTGCGGCGCGGTCGGCTTCTTCGACGACATCCTCAAGGTGCGCCGGCGCAACTCCGACGGGCTGTCGGCCAAGGGCAAGCTGCTCGGCCAGGCGCTCGTCGGCGGCGGGTTCGGCGTGGCCGCGCTGTACGTGCCCAGCACCAACGGCCAGACCGTGGCCAGCGAGCACATCTCGCTCATCCGCGACATCAGCTGGCTGGACGTCGGCAAGGTCGGCGCGGTCATGGTCTTCATCTTCGTGATCGCGGCGATGTCGAACGGGGTGAACCTCACCGACGGCCTCGACGGCCTCGCCACCGGCGCGTCGATCCTGGTGCTCGGCGCGTACTCGCTGATCGGCTTCTGGCAGTACCGGCACTGGTGCGCAGACGACGGGTACGCGCGCGTGAACGAGTACTGCTACCAGGTCCGCGATCCCCTGGAGATCGCCATGATCGCGGCAGCGGCGGCCGGCGCCTGCGTGGGCTTCCTGTGGTGGAACACGTCCCCGGCGCGGATCTTCATGGGTGACGTGGGCGCGCTCGGGCTGGGCGGCCTGATCGGCGGGCTCGCTGTGGTGACCCGTACGACGCTGCTCTCGATCCTGATCGGCGGGCTCTTCGTCATCATCACCACGACCTGGGTGATCCAGATCGTCTCGTACCGGACCACCGGACGACGCGTCTTCCGGATGGTGCCGTTGCACCACCACTTCGAGCTGGCCGGGTGGAGCGAGTCGACAATCGTGGTCCGGTTCTGGATCGTGGCCGGCGTCTGCGTCGCGGCCGGCCTGGGCCTGTTCTACTCGGACTTCCTGGCGACTGTGGGATAGCGGCAGAGCGACAGGAGACGCCGGCTCACACGGAAGGCTGCGGGGTGCCGCCGCCGCGGAGGTGGTCCAGCTCGGCGAGGTACATCTCCTGCAGGCGGCCGTGGTGCCGGACCAGCAGCCCGACCTCCTCGGCGCTGTAGCCCTCGACGAGCCGTTCCGCCCGCTCGGCGAAACGCTCGTACGGTCGCTCCAGGTCGGCGATCCGCTCCGGCCGCATGGTGACGACGACCCGCCGTCGATCGGCCGGGTCGCGTTCGGCCGTCACGTAGCCGGCCTGCTGGAGCCGGCGGACCATGCTGGTGACCGCGCCGGTGGTGAGGTTGGTCCGCTCGGCGATCTGTCCCGCCGTGGCGGATCCGACGTCCGCCAGGAAGTCCAGGCACTCCAGGTCGCTCACGGCGAGGCCGAGCCGTTCCGCGATGGCGTACCGGAGCACGGTGGACAGCCGCGACGTCTCCCGCCCGGCGCTCATGAGGTCGGCGATCGCGGAGGCGCGGGCCGGATCGTGGGACATGCGGGCAATCATGCCTCCGGCACGGTGACCCGATGCAGCCGAGGTAGCACGCGGGTCAGCACCCAGTGCGGTGCCGCGGCGCCTCCGGTGAGGCGGCGCATCAGCCTGGCGGCGTCGTCGACGGCGTGGAAGGCGTACGGCACCATCTCGTCCTGGTAGCCGGCGATCGCCTCTTCCACGGGCGTGCCGTTCCTCCGGGCCTCGACCAGCCTGTGGCCGAGCAGGGCGGCGTCGCGCAGCGCGGTGTTGCCGCCGTGCGCGCCGAACGGCGGCATGACGTGTACGGCGTCGCCCATCATCGTCGCCCGGGGCACCGCCCACCGGTGCGGCCGCCGGCCGGTGGCGAAGAGGTTGAGCACCGTGGCGTCCAGCTCGGCCGTGTCGACGAGCCGCCGGACGAGCGGGTGGAAGTCGATGCTCATCCGGGCCGCCACGTGCCACAGCGCCCGCAGGTCCCCGCGTACGCCGGGAGGCAGTTCGTCCCGCCGGAGCAGCAGTGCCCACATGACGTAGTCGTCGCCGGTGGGGGCGTAGCTGCCCGGCGCGAGGCGTGTGAACGCCTCCCGTGGGCTCTCGCCGAACCGCATGGAGGTGAAGAAGAATGCGCTGCCCGGCCGGTCGGCGATGGACAGGACCCCGCTGGTGCGCAGCGCGTCCGGGATGACGCTCGCGCCGTCGCGCCACAGCGGCGACCGGCCGTAGATGCCCGCCATCGGGGTGTCCGAGGGGTCGGCGTCCGGCATGAGCTGCGCGCGTAGCGCCGAACCGACGCCGTCGGCGCCCACCACGACTGTGGCCGCGGCGGCGCTGCCGTCGGAGAACCGCAGCCGCAGCCCGGCCGGGCCGCCGCTGTCCACGGCGACGGCGGCCTTGCCGTAGTGGATGCGCCCGTCCAGTCCGGACTGGAGGATCGACCGCAGCGTCAGCCGGTCCACCTGGCGGGTCTCGTGCGGATCGTCCTTGAAGGTGATCGTGAAGGCGTCCCGCAGCCGTCGGTCGGTGAAGCGCAGGTGCCCGCCGGGCTCGTCGCCGGTGGTCAGCGCCAGGCGGTACAGCGGGCGGGGCAGGCTCTCGCGCAGCGCCGCCAGCCCGTGCCGGTCGAGGATGATCCGGTAGCCCTGCCGCCGGACGAAGGGGCCGGGGTCCCGCTCGTAGACGTGCACGTCGACGCCGGCACGCGTCAGGTACTGGGCGAGGCAGAGGCCGGAGAGGCCTGCGCCGGCGATCACCACGGAGAAGTCGGTCGATGCGCTCATCCGATTACCTTAACCATTAAGATAATTTGAGCAAGGGGCACTGTGAACAGTCACCTTGGACGGATACTCAAGTTGTTTGTATATTCGGCGGCATGGGATCTGCTTCGCGTCCCGCGCTACGGGAACCGTCGTACTTCGTCCTCGCCGCCCTGCTCGGCGGGCCGCTCCACGGTTACGCCGTGATCAAGCGGGTGACCGAGTTGTCCGACGGGCGGGTGACCCTCGCCGCCGGATCGCTGTACTCGGTGATCGACCGGCTGCTCGGCGAGGGACTCGTCACCGCCGACGGGGAGGAGATCGTCAACGGGCGTGCCCGTCGCTACTACCGGCTCACCGACGAGGGCTGTCGCGTACTCACCGAAGAGGCCGACCGGCTCGCCCAGGCCGCGCGGGTGGTCATGGACCGCCTGCCACGCCGGGTCACATCGCAGGCAAGTGCCCCTCAACCTTCTACCGCGAGGATCAGACCAGCATGAGTTCCGATGTTCTGGAGAAGCGTTACCGCCTGCTGCTGCGGGCCTACCCGGCCGGCTACCGCCGCGAACGCGCCGACGAGCTGATCGACACGTTGATCGGCGACGAACCGACCGACCGTCGCTGGCCCAGCCTCCGAGAGGCGGCCTCGCTCGTCCGGGGCGCCCTGCGGGTGCACGGCGGCAGCACCGCGCCCCGGCCCGCCGCCGTGCTGTTCTGGCAGGGCATCCACCTCGGCGCCCTGGCGGCGCTGGCGCTGGGTGTGCTCATCGGCCTGGACGACATCGTCGAGGCGTTCCAGTACGGCGGACTCTCGGACCCCCTGACCGTCCTGCGGAATCAGGGCGTCCACGAAGTCGCGCTGATCGCGGCGCTGGTGGCGCTCGTCGCGGGCCGTACCCGCACCGCCGCCGTCCTGGCGGTCGCCGCGGCGGTGGTGCCGACCGCGATCTCCCAGTACCTGTTCCTCAACGGCCTGCCGCAGTGGTGGGCGCCGGTCGTCGCCGCGCCCCTGATCGTGCTGGGCCTGCGGCGTCCGGCGGACGTGCCGCCGGCGCCCCGGGCCAACGCCGTCCTGGTCACCGCCGGCGTCCTCGCCCTGCACCTGATCCCCGCGGGCGGCCTCCGCATGGTCGACGCGGCCCCGCGGATTGTCGCCGCCGCCATGGTGGTCGCCGGCGTGGCCGCCTTCCTGTGGGTGGCGACCGCCGACCAGCGGCTGCTGATCGCGGTCGTCCCCACCCTGCTGCTGGGCACGCTGCACCAGCTGGACAACGCCGGGCTGACGGGGGAACTGCTGCGCCGGCCCGATGCACTGCCGTCGCTGGTCGTCGCGGTCCTCATGGCTGTCGTCGCGGTCGTGTCGACGCGGCAGCGGCAGCGCACCCGCGCCTGACCAACAAGCGGGCGGTCCGGTCATGACCGGCGTCAGCTGATGCGCGATTCGCCGGAGCGGGCAGGCCGCCGGCGCGGTAGGTCAACGTGTACGCGAATTCCTGCGCCACGAAGTAGCCGGTGGCCGCGGTGATCGCCAATACCACCAGCAGCCCCAGAAGGAGACTCAACGCCCACATGGGGCCATGCTCCTGATCAGGGTGGCGCCGGGTGAATCAGGCCCGTAGCGGCGGTTCAATGGTCTCGGACGTTGGCCGTCGCCCATCGGGTCGCGCTCCTCCTCGTGTCAGCAGGGAGCGCAGAAACCTGACAATTCGCTCCCGACCGATCTCTGGCCCTCGTCGTGACCTCCCGTATCGGTGCCCGGGTGACCTCGGCGCGAGGTCACCCGGGCACCGCGGGCTATGCCGTGGGCCTGGCATCGTGCAGGATCCGGGCCAGCTCGACCGGTCGGCTCAGCATCGGCCAGTGCCAGGTCGGCAGTTCCGCGTACCGCCACGAATCGCCGGCCATGTGCCGGCACAGCGGCACGGTGGCGGCCATCTCGCGTGCCTGCTCGGCGGTGAAGCTCGACAGCACACCGAGGCGGGGGAGCTTCTCCCACGCCCCGGTGAGCCGTACCGGGGTGGTGGCAGTCGCCCACGGCTGGGCCGCCGACCTCTCATCGAGCAACGCGACGACCGATTCATCGACGTCTGCCGCGCTCGCCAGCTCGGCCCACGGCGGGGGTGGCAGCCGCCAGCCGTCGCCCTGTTCGGCGACCACCGCCGCGTTGCGTTCACGCTCCTGGGGCGGGCTGAAATCGGCGTTCGCCGCGCCGTCGGGTAGCGGGCCGGTGTCGACGAAGACCAGTTGGGCGATGCGGTCGGTCATGCGGTCGGCAACGGCGGTCGTCACGACCGCGCCGGCGTAGCTGTGCCCGACGAGAACCACGTCGTGCAGGTCCTCGTAGCGCAGCAGGTTGACCACGTCCGTGACGTGGACGTCGAGGTCGGTGTCCGGGCGGGCCAGGTGGGCGCGCTCGCCCAGGCCGGTCAGGCTCAGCGGGTACACCTCGTGGCCGTGCCCGCGCAGGGCGGCGGTGACCGGGTGCCAGGCCCATGCGCCGAGCCAGAACCCGGGAATCAGTACGAAGGTCGTCATGCCTGACACGCTACGATCAATACCGGACAGGTTCCGCCCGGATGAGGAGTGGGGATTTGACCCGGCCGACCGCGCGCGTACTGGCGTTGCTGGAGATCCTCCAGGCCGGTGGCGGCTTCACCGTCGCCGACCTGGCCGGTCGGCTGGGCGTCGACGAGCGCACCGTCCGCCGATACGCCGCGCACCTCGCCGACCTGGGCATCCCGGTCGAGGCCCGGCGCGGCCGCTACGGCGGGTACCGGCTCGCGCCCGGATACAAGCTGCCGCCACTCATGCTCACCGACGAGGAGGCGGTCGCCGTCATGCTCGGGCTCGTCGCCGCCGGCCGGGCCGGGCTGGTCACCGCCGAAGGCGCGGCCGCCGAGAGCGCGACCGCGAAGATCCGCCGGGTGCTGCCGGCCGTTCTCGCCCGGCGGATCGATTCGCTGCTGGAGACCGTGGACTTCACCGCGCGGATCCGGAAGCCCGCCCCGCCCGGCATCGAGGTGCTGCTGGTGCTCGCCGAAGCGGCCCGGCATCAGCAGCCGGTGAACATCACCTACACCACCTGGCGCGGCCAGTCCGGCGAGCGCCGGCTCGACCCGTACGGGCTGGTCTTCCACGCCGGCCGGTGGTACGTCACCGGCCACGACCACGACCGCCGGGCCGTACGGACGTTCCGGCTCGACCGCATCGGCACAGCCCTCCCCACCCCGGGCAGGTTCGACATCCCGGCCGGCTTCGATCCCACGGCGCAGGTACTCACCGGTCTGGCAGCCGTGCCGTACGCACACGACATCTCCGTGGTGCTGCACACCAGCCTGGAGCAGGCCCAGCGACGGATCCCGCTCTCGGTCGGCACGCTCACCGAGGTTCCCGGCGGAGTACACCTCACCGCCCGGGCCGAACGGCTCGACGGCGCGGCACAGATGCTCGCCGGACTCGGCTGGTCGTTCACGATCGACCGACCGGAGAAACTCAAGGACGAGGTACGGGCCCTGGCTGCCCGACTGCTCGCCGACGCCGACGCTCGGTAGAGGTGGTCAGACCCACCACGCGAGGTTGGCGGTCACGTGGGCCACCGGCTCGATGATCTCCCACGCCTCGGCGATCAGCCCATCGTCGATCCGCCAGATGTCGACGACCGCGATCTCCGGTCCTGCGTCGGGAAGCCAGCGCCGCGAGTACATCACGACGTGATCGCCGTCGGCCAGCACCTGATGGATCTCGACCTGCATGCCGGCAAGCGGTACCAGCGCGGCGCGGACGGCGGCGAGCCATTCCACCTTGGTCGATGTGGTTGAACCCGGCCTGTGGTGGACGAAGTCGTCACTCAGGAACGAGGCGAGCGCCTCGACGTCGCCCGTCTCGATCAGTCCTGCCAGCGCCCGTTGGACGATGCTCTGGTTCTCCGTGGTCATGGATGCAGTGTTTGCGTGACCGCTTCGATTGTCGATGAAATCGGATGTCATGGCGTCCGGCTCGACGATGAGTACGCTCCATGACCGTGCACACGGTCGGGGAACTCCTGCGGCAGTGGCGGCAGCGCCGGGGACTCAGCCAACTGGATCTCGCGATCGCTGCGGATGTCTCGGCTCGTCACGTCAGCCTGGTC
Source organism: Micromonospora sp. WMMD1219 (assembly GCF_049315215.1). Lineage (NCBI taxonomy): Bacteria > Bacillati > Actinomycetota > Actinomycetes > Micromonosporales > Micromonosporaceae > Micromonospora > Micromonospora sp. WMMD1219. The sequence continues at coordinate 6,590,727 of NZ_CP186057.1, read as the reverse complement.
GAGACCGGTAAGTCCAAGCCGAGCTCCGACATGATCCTTCGACTCGCGGATCAGCTCCACGTGCCGCTGCGGGATCGCAACCGGCTGCTGCTCGCCGGTGGCTTCGCACCTCGGTACGCCGAGAGTCCGCTCGACCACAACGCACTGTCAGCCGTCCACGACGCTGTCCGGAGGGTGCTCCGCGCCCACGAGCCCTACCCGGCGGTGGTCTTCGATCGCCGGTGGAACATCGTGACGACCAACCGCGCTGTCGACCCGTTCTTCGCGCAGGTGGCTCCTGACCTGCTGCGGCCGCCGGTCAACCTGGTACGGCTGGGACTGGACCCGCGCGGGCTCGCGCGCATGGTCGTCAACCTGGCCGACGTGCGCGCGGTGTTCCGCGCCCGGATCTCACGCCAGCTCGCCACTGCCCCCGACCCTGAGCTGACCGCGCTCTACGAAGAACTGTTGGCGCCCGAACCGCAGAACACGTCGAGTCAACGGATCGAACCGGACGTCGTGATACCGATGATCCTTCGCGTCGGCGGACGAGAGTTGCGGCTGTTCTCGACCATCACCACATTCGGCACCCCGATGGACATCACGATCGACGAAATCGCGATCGAGTCCTACTACCCGGCCGACGCGGAGAGTGCCGCCTACTTCACGACGTAGCGTTCCGTCAGCCGCTGTCGAGTCGCGGGCGCTCACCCCGCGTACCGGTCGGATCGCTCCGAGGCGCGCTGTCCCTGGCGGCGGGGCAATCCGCGGGGAATGATCGGGGTACACCGCGGGCTGCCCGCAGCAGTCCACGGCGCCGCAGAAGGGCGGTCGACGCCGATGACTCCGACGCAGCTACGGGCCTACGTCGCTGTCGTCCGGCTGGGATCGGTCAAGCAGGCCGCCGCACAACTGGAGGTCTCCGAGCCGGCGGTCTCGCTGTTGATCGGGCAGCTGCGCAAGGAGTTCGGAGATCAGCTGTTCACGCGGACGGCGGCGGGGCTGGCCTTCACCCCCGGCGGGCTGCGGCTCGCCAGCCGCGCGGCCGAGATGCTGGGGCTGCAGGACCGTACGGTCCTGGAGGTCAGTTCGGCGGCACACGGCCGCCGGATGCTGCGGGTCGCCGCGTCCAGCGAATTCGCCGAGTTCGCCGCGCCGAGACTGATCGAGCTGTTCGCCAGACGCGCCGCCGACCTCGACATCGAGCTGAGCGTCTGCGACCCCGGCTCCTTCGAGTCGCTGCTGCTGACTCGGGCCGCGGACATCGCGATGGGGCCGCTGCCGCCGGTGGCCGAACCGGCGATCTCCTGCCGGCCCATGATGAACTACCGGCTCGTGACGGTCGTCGGCCCGGATCATCCGCTGGCCGGTGTGCCGGCGTCACCGGGGCAGTTGCGCGACCAGACCTGGCTGCTCGGGCCTTCGGCCACCAACGCCCTGGGCGCTGTCCCGGCGATGCTGCGCCGGCTCGGTGTGCCCGAGGAGCGGCAGCAGATCTTCCAGAGCCACGCGGCAGCGCTGGGTGAGGCCCAGCGCGGCCGGGGGATCGCGCCGGCGCTGTCGTTCACCGTCGCGCCGGACGTCCGTGGCGGCCAGCTCGTGGCGTTGTCCGGGCCGCACGCGACGGCCGAGGCGACATGGCATTCGCTGGTGCTCGTCACCCCCGGCACTCCGTCCGCGGCGGCCGAGCTGTGCCGCTTCGCGTCGACGCCCCGGGCGATTCAGGCGATGATGCGCGGCGTGGGCGTCGCGGTCAACCGTTTCCGGCCCTCGGTGCACGTGACGCTCTGGAGCTGATCGGCGGCGTCCAGCAGGTCCCGGAACGTCGCGGCCGGCAGGAGCCGGTCACAGTAGGGCAGGGCCGCGGCCATGCCCGCCACCAGGGGAGCGAAGCCGGGGGCGCCGGCCCTGGGGTTCAGCCAGACCACCCGGTGGGCACGGCGGCTCAGCCACGCCATCACGGCGGAGAGCTCGGCCGGCGGGTCGCTGTCCCAGCCGTCCGAGCCGATCAGCACCACCGCACCGCGAACCGCCTCGCCGTGCGGGGAGTCGAGCAGCGCCCGCAGGTTCGTCGCGATGCGCGTACCCCCGAACCGGTCGGTCACGGCGGCGCTGGCGTGCGCGATCGCCGCGGACGCCGACGTGTGCCGCAGCGCGACGGTGAGCCGGGTGAGCGTCGTGGCGAAGGCGAACACCTCCGCGTCGGCGGCCACCGCGAAGGCCCGCAGCAGATGCAGGTACGCGTGGGCCTGGGCGCGCATCGACTCGCTGACGTCGCACAGCAGCACGACCCGGCGCGGCCGGCGTACCGGTTGCTCGCGGACGACCTCGACGGGCTCCCACGCGGTGCGACGGGCGCGGGCGATCGTCGGACGCAGTGCGACCCGGCGCCCGGCCGGACCCACGGCGTGCCGCCTGGTGCGCCGGGACGGCCAGCGGGCGACGGCCTCGCGCAGGGCCTCGCCGAGCAGTTCGAGCTGGGCGCCGTCGAGATCCTCGAACGGCCGGTCGGCGAGCCCGGCGAGGGCGCTGGGCCGTCGTTCGGGCAGCCGCAGTCCGGCATCGGAGGGCTCCGCCTCGGCGACGGGCGCCGGCAACGTCGCCCACGGCAGCCCGCCACCATCGTCGGTCTCGTCGGTGTCGGCGGGCACCGGCAGGTGTACGTCGTCACGGGCGCCCGGCGGGGCCGCGGACCGGGTGAGCGGCAGCGGCGGCGTGTCGACGAAGACAGCGGCGAAGACGCGGTCGAAGGCGGCGAGGTCGGCGTGCCGCCGCACGAAGCTGATCCGGGCGGCCCAGTAGAGTGCGGTCGTCTCCCCGAGTGTGCACACGCCGAGCGCCCGGACGAAGTCGCCGGCCTCGGTGAGCCCGGCGGGTACGCCGGCCCGCCGCAACCGGCCGGCGAACGCCGTCGCGAACGCCGCGCGGTCGACGCCGCGCAGCAGTCCGTCGCTCACCTGCGTGCGACCCACCAGGCGATCACCGCGCCGACGACGACGATCCCGACGAGCACCGGCACGAGGCGCTTGACGACGGCACCACCGGCGACGTCGAGCAGGTCCAGCGTCTCCGGTTCGGCGGCGGTGCCGGCATCCGGTCGGCCGGCGGACGCCGGGGCTGCCACGGGAGTGCCGGCCACGGTGGTCCCGGCCACGGTGGTCCCGGACGGGGTGGCGGGCGAGAGCCCGGCGGGTGAGGCGGCGACCGCCGCGGCGTCGGCGTCGGCCGCGAGGGTACGGGGCAGGGCCGTGGAGGCGTCGGGTCCGGTCGCGGCGGACGTGGCGGCGACGGCCGGTGCGGGCTCGGATGCGTCCGGCGCGGTGGCCGCGTGCGGGTCGCCGGTCTCCTCGGCCGCCAGCCTCGCCTCGAGGTTGGCGACGAACTGGGCGAGCAGCTTGCCCGACACCTCCTTGATCATGCCGCTGCCGAACTGGGCCAACCGCCCCGAGATCTTCAGATCGGTGTCCACGCTGACGACGGTGCGCCGACCGTCCGGCCGAAGTTGGGCGGTGACCAGGGCGGACGCGTTCGCCGCCGACCGCCGGTCGCGGCCCTTCGCGTCGATCACCCCCCGATAGCGACTGTCGTCCTTCTCGACGAAACGTGCGGTGCCGGCAAACTCGGAGACGACCGGACCGACCTTGACCTTCACCGTCCCCTGGTGGACGTCGCCGTCGACGCCGGTCAGCCGGGCGCCCGGCAGGCACGGTGCGATGCCCTCCAGGTCGGTGAGGATCGTCCACGCCCGCGCGATCGGGATGTCGACTGTGAACTCGTTGGTGATCTTCATGCCGGCCTCTCCTGGTGTGCGCCGAGCGCGGCGGCGACGGCGGCGCGGTCGTCGGGGGTCTTGGCGATGGTGCCGATGGTCCGGACGACGTCGTCGGCGCAGAGGTCGGCGGCGCCGAGCACTGACAGCGCGGCGACCCAGTCGATGGCCTCGGCCATGCCGGGTGCCTTGTCCAGGCCGAGGGCGCGTACGTCGCCGACGAAGGCGGTCGCCGTGCGGATCAGCCCTTCGGTGGCGCCCGGCACGGCCCGCCGGACGATCTCGGTGGCGCGGTCCGGCTCCGGGAAGTCGATCCAGTGGTACAGGCAGCGGCGGCGCAGCGCGTCGTGCAGGTCGCGGCTGCGGTTGGAGGTGAGCACCACGACCGGCGGCGTGGTCGCGGTGAACGTACCCAGCTCGGGGATGGTGATCCCGGACTCGCCGAGGAACTCGAACAGCAGCGCCTCGAACTCGTCGTCGGCCCGGTCGATCTCGTCGATCAGCAGCACCGGCGGGACCGGTCCCGGGTGGCGTACCGCCCGCAGGATCGGCCGTTCCTGCAGGAACTCCGCGGCGAACAGGTCGGCGTCGGTGAGCGAGGCGTGCCGGGCCTCGGCCAGCCGGATGGCGAGCAACTGCCGCTGGTAGTTCCACTCGTACAGCGCCTCGCCGGGGGTCAGGCCCTCGTAGCACTGCAGCCGGATCAGTGTCGTGTCCAGCGCCCGCGCCAGCGCCTTCGCCGCCGCGGTCTTGCCGACGCCGGGCTCACCTTCGAGCAGCAGCGGCTTGCCCAGCTCCAGCGCGAGGAAGACGGCCATCGCCATGCCGTCGTCGGCCAGGTAGTCGACGGCGTCCAGCCGGCGCCGCACGGCCTGCGGATCCTTCACCGCGCCTCGCCCGAGAGCAACCGCCGGTAGTCCGCGCGGGTGTCCACGTCGATCGGCACCGGCCCGTCCACCGGCACCTCCGTGACCGGGTGCCGGCCGGAGTGCAGCAGCTTCCACACCGCCTTGTCGCCGTGCAGGACACGCAGCTCCGGCAGGACGTCACGGGCGAACCAGAACGGGTGCCCCAGGCCGTCGGCGTACCGGCACACCGCGAGCGGGGTGGTCGCCGCCGCGACCCGGCGTACGTCGGCGGCCCGTACGCCGGGCTGGTCGCCGAGCAGGAGCACGAGCCCGTCGGCGCGCGGGTCCACCACCTGCGTCGCGGCGCGGATCGACGATCCGCAGCCCGTGCTGAACTCGGCGTTCTCGACGACCTGGACCCCGGTCAGGTCCACCCGCTCGCGGACCAGGTCGGCGGCGCCGCCGAGGGTCACCAGCAACTGGTCGAAGGCGCACGAGCGGGCCAGGTCGAGGGTGGCGTCGAGCAGCGTCCGCCCCCGGTACGGCAGCAGTTGCTTGGCCTCGCCGAGGCGCACCGACGCCCCGGCGGCCAGAACCAGGCCGGTCACGAACACGGCTACGCCGCCACGTGCCGGTCGCGGCAGCCGGGGCAGCAGAACCAGTGGTCGGTGCCGTCGATCCGCACGTGCGGGGTGTCCGGCCCGACCAGGACGGTCATCCCGCACACCGGGTCGACTGCCTGCTGGGGGAGCGCCGCGGATGGCGCGGGGGAGGAGGCGGCGAGGCCGTCCACCCGGAGCGCCCGCACCACCTCGGCCATGATCGACAGCGCGATCTCCTGCGGTGAGCGCGCCCCGATCTCCAGTCCGGCCGGGGTCCGGACCCGGGCACGCTCCGTGTCGGAGAGCGCAAGTTCGTCGAGCACCGCCGCCCCGCGCTTCCGGCTGGCGACCAGCGCCACGTGCCCCACCCCGGCATCCAGCGCGGCGCGGACGGCGTCCTGTTCGCCCTTGCCGAGGCCGGCCACCACGACCGCCGTCGCGCCGGAGAAGTCACCGGACGTGGCCACCTCGAAGTCGAGGAAGGCAGCCAGAGTGGCCACCGCCGCGCTGATCGGTGTGTCACCCACCAGACCCAGCACGGGTACGGGCAGCACCGGGCGCAGGAAGATCTCCAGCGCCCCGCCCGAGTGGCACGGGTTGACCACGACCCGTGCCCCCGGCGTGTCGGGGAAGGCGGGCGCGCCGTCCGGCAGGACCCGCAGCAGCAGCGCGTTGCCGTCCCGGAGCGTGTCCAGGGCGGCTGTCCGCACCGAGTTCTCGGCGCACATCCCGCCGACGAAACCCTCGATGGTGCCGTCCGGCAGGATCACGGCGTCGTCGCCGGGCCGGGCCGACGTCGGGTCCTGCGCCCGGACCACTGTGGCGTGCACGAACGGCGCGCGCGAGACGGTCAGATCATGCGTACGGCGGGCGATCGTCGTCATGGCCACCTCCCCTAGATCGGCGGGCGGGCGTTGCCGCGCATCGCGTCCCAGACGCGCGACGGCGTCAACGGCATGTCGGCATGCCGTACGCCGAAGGGTTCGAGGGCGTCGACGACCGCGTTGACGATGGCGGGCGGGGAGCCGACGGTGGCCGACTCGCCCACGCCCTTCGCGCCGATCGGGTGGTGCGGGGACGGGGTGACTGTGAAGCCGGTCTCCCAGTCGGGCACCTCCAGCGCGGTGGGGAGCAGGTAGTCCATGAGCGACGCGCCGAGGCAGTTGCCGTCCTCGTCGAACGCGATCATCTCCATCAGGGCCATGCCGACTCCGTCGGCCAGCCCGCCGTGCACCTGACCCTCGATGATCATCGGGTTGATCCGGGTGCCGCAGTCGTCGACGGCGATGAACCGCCGCACCTTGACCTGCGCGGTGCCGGGGTCGATGTCCACCACGCAGATGTACGCCCCGTGCGGATACGTCAGGTTCGACGGGTTGTAGCAGATCTGCGCCTCCAACCCGCCCTCGACGCCCTCGGGCAGGTCGCCGGCACCGTGCGCCCGCATCGCGATGTCCTGGATGGTCACGCTCTTGCCCGGGTCGCCCTTGACCCGGAAGGAACCCTTCTCCCACTCCAGGTCGGCGACCGAGACCTCCAGCATGCCGGAGGCGATGATCTTGGCCTTGTCGCGGACCTTGCGGGCGACGAGGGCCGCCGCGGCACCGGACACGGGGGTGGACCGGCTGCCGTACGTGCCGAGACCGAACGGCGTGTTGTCGGTGTCGCCGTGCACCACGTCGATGTCGTCCGGCGGGATGCCGATCTCCTCGGCGACGATCTGCGCGAACGTCGTCTCGTGTCCCTGGCCCTGGGACTGCACGCTGAGCCGGACCACGGCCTTGCCGGTCGGGTGCACGCGCAGCTCACAGCCGTCGGCCATGCCCAGGCCGAGGATGTCCATGTTCTTGCGCGGGCCGGCGCCGACGGCCTCGGTGAAGAACGCGATCCCGATGCCCATCAGCTCGCCCCGGGCCCGCTTCTCGGCCTGCTCGAGGCGCAACTCGTCGTAGCCGGCCATCTCCATCGCGAGCCGCATCGTCGGCTCGTAGTCGCCGGAGTCGTACACCCAGCCGGTCTTCGTCGTGTACGGGAACTGCTCCGGGCGGATGAAGTTCTTCAGCCGCAGTTCCGCCGGGTCCATGCCCAGCTCGTCGGCGAGGCAGTCGACGATCCGCTCGACGAGGTAGACGGCCTCGGTGATGCGGAACGAACAGGCGTACGCCACGCCGCCGGGTGCCTTGTTGGTGAAGACCGCCGTCATCTTGCAGTACGCGGCCTCGATGTCGTAGCTGCCGGTGAAGACCCCGAAGAAGCCGGCCGGGTACTTCACCGGCGCGGCGGTGCCGTTGAACGCGCCGTGGTCGGCGAGGACGTCGGTCCGGATGGCCAGGATCCGGCCGTCACGAGTCGCCGCGATCTCACCACGCATGATGTAGTCGCGGGCGAAGCCGGTGCTGATCAGGTTCTCGAAGCGGTCCTCCATCCACTTCACCGGCTTCCCGGTGACGATCGACGCGACGATCGCGCAGACGTACCCCGGATAGATCGGCACCTTGTTGCCGAAGCCGCCGCCGATGTCCGGCGAGATCACCTGGATCTTGTGCTCGGGGATCCCCGCCACCAGGGCGTAGAGGGTGCGGTGCGCGTGCGGCGCCTGCGTGGTGGACCAGAGGCGCAGCTTGCCGTCGACGGCGTCGAAGTCGGCGAGCGCCCCGCACGTCTCCATCGGCGCCGGGTGCACCCGCGGATAGACCAGGTCCTGGGTGACCACGAGGTCCGCCCGGGCGAACACGGCCGCGGTGGCCGCCTCGTCACCGGTCTCCCAGTCGAAGCAGTGGTTGTCGGTCTTGCCTTCGAGATCGTCGCGGATCACCGGGGCGCCCGGTTCGAGCGCGCGGCGGGCGTCGACGACCGGATCGAGGACGTCGTACTCGACGTCGATCAGCTCCAGCGCGTCCCGCGCCGCGTACTTGTCCTCGGCGACGACGAACGCCACCTCCTGGCCCTGGAAACGCACCTTGTCGGTGGCGAGCACGGCCTGCACGTCGTTGGAGAGCGTCGGCATCCAGGCCAGCCCCTGCTCGGCCAGCATCGCCCCGGTCACGACCGCCTTGACGCCGGGTGAGGCCTCGGCGGCGCTCGTGTCGATGCTCAGGATCCGCGCGTGGGCCACCGGCGAGCGGAGGATGGCCAGGTGCAGCATGCCGGGCAGCCGGACGTCGTCGACGAACCGGCCCCGGCCGCGGACGAACCGCGGATCCTCCTTCCGCAGCATGCGGCCGTATCCCACCGGCTTCTGGTCGTTGTCGTGGAAGGTGTCCACGCGCTCGTGCACAGTCGTCATACGACGCTCCCGGCGGGCCGGCCGGCGTTGTCGATCTCGCCGGCTTCGCGTGATTCGGTGGTCTCGGTGACCGCGGCGGCGGCGTTGGCCTCGTGTACGGCGGCCCAGCGCACCGAGCGCACGATGGTGGCGTAGCCCGTACAGCGGCAGATCTGACCGGAGATCGCCTCGCGGATCTCCGCCTCGGTCGGGTCCGGGTTGCGGTCGAGCAGTGCGCGGGCGGTCATCATCATGCCGGGGGTGCAGAAGCCGCACTGCAGGCCGTGGCACTGGATGAAGCCCTGCTGGACCGGGTCGAGCTCCGCGCCCTTCGCCAGGCCCTCGACGGTACGCACCCGGTGTCCGCCGGCCATCGCGGCCAGCACGGTGCACGACTTCACCGGTTCGCCGTCGAGCCACACGACGCAGGTGCCGCAGTTGCTGGTGTCGCAGCCCGCGTGCGTGCCGGTCAGGTCCAGCACGTCGCGCAGGAAGTGCACCAGCAGCAGGCGACCCTCGATCTCCCGGGTGACCTCGACGTCGTTGACGGTCATGGTGACCTGCATGCTCAGCTCCTCGCCCGTTGCACGGCCCGGCGCAGGGTCCGTCTGGTCAGCTCGTCGGCCAGGTGCCGTTTGTAGTCCGCGCTGCCCCGCTGGTCGGTGACCGGATCGCAGCTGCGCGCGGCGATCGCACCGGCCTGCTCGAAGAGGCTCTCGCTGGGCTCCTGCCCGCGCAGCGCCGCGGAGATCGCCGGGATACCGGTGGTGTTCGGACCAACAGCGGCCAGCCCGACCCGGGCGTCGGAGATCACGTCGCCGTCGAGCCAGACCGCCGCACCGGCCGAGACCACCGCCCAGTCCCCGGCCCGGCGCTCCACCTTCTCGTAGGCGCTGCCGCAGCCGGGCCGCACCGGCAGCCGGATCTCGACCAGGATCTCCCCGTCGCCGACGGCCGTCTCGTACGGCCCGACGTGGAACTCCTCCATGGACACCACCCGTTCGGCGCCGCCCGGCCCACGGATCACGCAGCTCGCGTCCAGGGCGGTGCAGACCGCGGACAGGTCCTCCGACGGGTCCGCCTGGCACAGCGAGCCGCCCAGCGTGCCCCGGTTGCGCACCACGGGATCGGCGATCACCCGTTCGGCGTCGGCGAAGATCGGGAAGGCCGCCGTCAGGGTGGCGGACTCGAGCAGTTCCCGGTGCCGGGTCAGCGCACCGATGCGTAGCTCGTCCGGACCCGCCTCGATGTAGCCGAGCTCGTCGTGGAGATCGTTGATGTCGATGAGATAGTCGAAACTGGCCAGCCGCAGCTTCATCATCGGCAGCAGGCTGTGCCCGCCGGCGATCAGCCGGGACGTGCCGCCCAGCCGTTCCATCAGGCTGATGGCGTGGTCCACACTGGTTGCTCGTTCGTACTCGAACGGGGCCGGCACCTGCATATCGCACCTCCGGAAGTCGTCAATGTGGTGCCGGTGCCCGCGGAAGTCAACGCCGACCTAAGCAAGTCCTTAGGTCGGCGTTGACGGTGCCGCTGCTGCTCACGGATCGTGCGGCAATGCGAGACATCGTCGACGGCTTGACCGCGTGGCGTGCCGCCGGCGTCCGGTTCGCCGTCGCGACAGTCGTGCGGACCTGGAGGTCGGCGCCCAGACCGCCGGGCGCGGCCATGGCGGTCTGCGCCGACGGCGAGGTCGTCGGCAGCATCTCGGGAGGGTGCGTCGAGGGCGCGGTGTACGAGCTCTGCCAGGAGGCCATACGCACCGGCCAGGCACGCACCGAGACGTACGGTGTCGGCGACGACGACGCCTTCGCGGTGGGCCTGACCTGCGGTGGCACCATCGAGGTCCTGGTGCAGCCGGACGTCGTGCTGACCGAACCCGACGCGGTGCTCGCCGCGATCCGGGCGGGTGCGCCGGTGGCGACGGCGTCGGCCGGGACAGCCCAGCTGGTGGTCTGGCCCGACCGGGTGGCCGGCACTCTCGGCGACGCCGACCTGGACCGTGCGGTGGCGCAGCAGGCCGAGGGCATGCTCGCCCTCGGCACCACCGGAGCCGTCCGACTCGGTACGCGCGGGCAGCAGCGGCACGACGAGGTGTCCGTCTTCGTCCAGTCGTACCTGCCGCCACCACGGATGATCGTGTTCGGCGCGATCGACTTCGCGGTCGCGGTGGCCCGGATCGGCCGTTTCCTCGGCTATCACGTCACTGTGTGCGACGCCCGTCCGGTGTTCGCCACCCGCAAGCGCTTCCCCGACGCCGACGCCCTCGTCGTCCAGTGGCCGCACACGTACCTGGAGTCGACGACAGTCGACGAGCGGACGGTGCTCTGCGTCCTCACCCACGACCCGAAGTTCGACGTCCCGCTGCTCCAGGTCGCCCTGCGCACCCCGGCCCGCTACATCGGCGCGATGGGCAGCCGCCGCACCCACGCCGATCGGTTGCGCCGCCTGCGCGAGGCGGGCGTGGACGAGGCCGCCCTCGCCCGGCTCTCCTCGCCGATCGGGCTCGACCTGGGGGCGCGGACGCCGGAGGAGACCGCCGTGGCGATCGCCGCCGAGTTCGTCGCCCTGGCCGCGGGAGGCTCCGGCCGGCGGCTGACGGACCTCGACACCCCGATCCACCACCGCTGACCGGCCGGCAGCGTACTCGTCACCCCCGGCTCAGGCCGAGCGCCTCGTCCACCCGGTCCAGCACCGTCACGTCGTCGTGGCCGACGCCGCGCAGCAGGTCGATGGCGGTCGCCCGGATCTGCCCGACGATCATGGTGACCGGCAGCGGCGGATCGGTCCGGAGCAGGCCGGCGGCGATCCGGACCGCCTCCAGGGCCGCCGTGTCGGCCTGCTGCGCGTGCCGGTCGGCGTCGGCGCCGGTGAGGTCGTGGGCCATGGCCTCACCGGCCGACCGTACGGCGGAGGTCAGCGCGCCGATCGCGGCGGCCAGCTCCGGCGGGGTGGCGGTGTGCCGGCGGGTCAGGGTCACGCCGGCCCGGGCCAGCACGCGGATGTTGCGGGCGGCGTAGTCGAGCTGCCGCAGCGTGGCCTCCACCTCGACGAGCTTGCCCAGGTGCCGGCGGCGCAGTCCCAGCCGCAGCGTCTCCCCGGTGGCGAGCACGGCGGCCTGCATCTCGGCGACGCAGTCGTCCACCTGCCGCGCCCGGTCCAGCGCGGCGCGGGCGGCGTCCTCGTCGCAGCCGCGCAGGGCCGCGTTGACCTGGTCGAGCAGGTCGGCCAGATCGGTGTAGCTGCGGCGGGCCTGGGCCACCAGTGGCGCCAGCGGGTCACGGGCGGCCATCAGTTGACTGGCGCCCAGTGCCACCACGCCGCCGATGAGCGCGTCGACGAAGCGGAACGGCATCAGCGTCCCGTTCGGCGCGGAGACCACCACCAGGTACATGGCCGAGACGCTGGCCTGCACGACCAGGGCCCGGCGGGCCCCGATCACCACGAGCGTCGTGGTGGTCAGCAGCAGCACCAGCAGAACCGTCTCGGTGCCCGGGCCCAGCGCGTACACCAGCAGCTCCGCGACGAGGACGGCGGCTGCCACGGCGAGCAGGATCTCGACGGTCTGCCGCAGCCGTCGACCACGGGACTCGCCGAGCACGACGAGCGCGGCCGTCGGTGCGAAGAACGGGTCCGGGTGACGGATCACCACCGCCGCCACGATCCAGGCGACCACAGCGGCGGCGGTCAGCTCGACCACCGTCATCCCGTCGCCGCGCAGCCGCGCGACGGCGTCGCGTAACCAGGTCCGCACCGGTGGTGCCCCTCTCGCCGGGCGGACCCGGACCGGCCGCCGCTTGATCTTCGCGAGGAGGGCCACTACCCCGGCCGTGACCTGCTCAACCGTTCGGTGGCCGGCGACGGACCCGGGGCACGCCCGGCGGTTGGTCGCGGTCGGCCTGGCCGCCCTGGCCGCCCTGCCGGGTTCGGGCCGTCAGCGCTTGGCGACGGTGAGCAGCACCGCGGAGTCTTCGAGCGCCTCCAGCGTGTGCCGGCGGTCCGGCACGATCAGCAGGTCGCCGGCTGAGCCGTCCCAGGATGTCTCGCCGGCGCCGAGCCGCACCCGGCCGCGCAGGACGTGCACGGTGGCCTCGCCGGGGTTCTCGTGTTCGCCGAGCATCTGCCCGGCGGTCAGCGCGATCAGCGTCTGTCGGAGCCTGTGCTCGTGACCGCCGTAGACGGTGGAGCTGCTGCGGCCGCTGGAGGAGGTGTGCGCGCGCTCCAGCTGCTCGCGGGCCAGCGCGGTCAGGGATGACTTCTGCATCAGGTGTCCCGTCCTTTCGTCGTACCGCTTCTCCCGAGCCGCCCAACCGGCTCAGGTCGACTCTGGCATACCGACGAGGGCTTCCGGCTAGACGGTCGGAACCACCATCGGGGCGCCGGTGACCGGGTTCGGCATCACCACGCTGGGCAGACCGAAGACCTCCCGCATCAGGTCGGCGTCCACCACGTCGGCCGGCGGCCCCTGCGCGACGATCCGGCCGGCCTTCATCGCCACGATGTGATCGGCGAACCGGCACGCCTGGTTGATGTCGTGCAGCACCGCGACGACAGTGCGTCCCTCGTCGCGCAGCTTGGCGAACAGCGCCAGCAGCTCGTACTGGTGCGTGATGTCCAGGAACGTGGTGGGCTCGTCCAGCAGCAGGTACGGCGTCTCCTGCGCCAGCACCATGGCGATCCAGACCCGTTGCCGCTGGCCGCCGGAGAGTTCCTCGACGGGCCGCTCGGCCAGGTCGGTGACGCCGGCAACCGCCATCGCCGACCGGACGGCCTCCTCGTCGGCGGCCGAGCCCGCGCCGAGCAGGGACTGGTGCGGGTAGCGGCCCCGGGCGACGAGCCGCCGCACGATGATGTTCTCCGGCGCGACGAGGCCCTGGGGCAGGAAGCCGACCTGGCGGGCGAACGGCTTCGGCCGGTGCTCGGCGACGTCCCGGCCGTCGAGGCGTACCGTGCCCGACGCCGGTGTGAGCAACCGGACGAACGCCTTCAGCAGCGTCGACTTCCCGCAGGCGTTGGGGCCGACGATCGCCGTGAACGCGCCGTCCGGCACGGCCAGGCTCACCCGCGTCGACACCACCCGATCGCCGTAGCCGAGCGTGACGTCCTCCGAGGTCAGGCGGCTGGTCACCGTCGTTTCACCTCCATGCCGAGCAGCCAGATGAGATAGCAGCCGCCGATCGCCGTGGTGACGACGCCGACCGGCAGCGCGACCGGCGCGAGCAGCAGTTGCGCGACGAGGTCCGCGGCGAGCAGCAGCACCGCGCCGGTCAGCGCCGCCGGCACCAGTGGGACGCCTGCGGCCCGCGCGAGCCGCCGGCCGATCTGGGGCGCGGCGAGCGCGATGAACACGACCGGCCCGGCCACCGCTGTCACCGTCGCGGTGCAGCCCACGCCGGCCAGGACCAGCAGCAGGCGGAGCCGGCCCAGGCGTACGCCGGTGGTGCGCGCGATCTCGTCGCCCAGCGCCGCCTGGTGCATGGCGTGCGAGATCACGGCGAGCAGGAGGACGAACAGGCCGATGACGGCGAACGGGAGCCGCACCTCGGCCCAGTCGACGCCGTTGAGTGAACCGGCGTTCCAGCCGGTCGCGGCGAGCGCCACGTCGATCTCGGCCCGCAGCACGATCCAGGAGTTGAGCGCGGTCAGCATCGCGTTGACGGCGATGCCGATGACGACCAGCCGGACGCCGCTGAGCCCGGAGTCCAGCGACAGCAGGTAGATGAGCGCGGCGGCGAGCAGCCCGCCCGCCACCGATCCGGCCGCGAGTTGCCCGGCGGTGCCGTTCAGCACGGTGATCGCGACAAGCGCGCCGGTGTACGCGCCCGCGTCGAGGCCGATCACGTCGGGGCTGCCCAGCGCGTTGCGGGTCAGGTTCTGGAAGACCGCTCCGGCCAGGCCCAGCGCGGCGCCGAAGACCAGCGCGGCGGCCACCCGGGGGAGCCGCCACTCCCGGATCACGAAGGCCGAGTCGCCGCCCTGGAACAGGGCGTCGAACACCTCCGCCGGTGTCGCCCACTCCGGTCCGTGGCTCAGCGTCAGCAGCGCGAGGGCCGCCGCGGCCGTGAGCAGCCCGGCCGAGGCGACGGCCGAGCGCCGTTCGACCTCGACCGCGAGGCGTCCCGCCCGCAGCCTCACCGTGCTCACAGCGCCGCCGCCCCGTAGCGGCGGACCGCCCAGATCAGCACCGGAGCGCCCAGGAACGCGGTGACGATCGACACCGGGACCTCGCCAGTGGGCAGCAGGACCCGCGAGCCGACGTCCGCGACGAGCAGCAGGATCGGCCCGAGCAGCATCGCGTACGCCATGATCCACGGGATCGAGTCGACTGCGAGCCGCCGCGCCAGGTGCGGAACCATCAGCCCGACGAACGCGATCGGGCCGGCGACCGCGGTGGCGACGCCGGTGAGCAGCGTGACGAGCACCAGGACGGTGACCCGGGTCCGGGTCACGTGCGCGCCTAGCGAGTGGGCGACGTCCTCGCCGAGGGCGAGCGCGTTCAACGGCCGGGTCGCGACCATCGCGGCGGCCAGGGCGGCGACTGTCACCAGCACCGGCAGCACCAGCGGCGTCTGCTCGGCGCCGGCCAGCGCCCCGACCGACCAGAACCGGTACCTGTCGAAGACGTCCGGGAAGCCCAGCCGCAGCCCGAGCGAGACGCCCATCAGCACCCAGCTCAGCGCGACTCCGGCGAGGACCAGCCGCAGCGGTGAGGTCCGCCCGACGGCGTAGACGGCGACGGCGGCGAGCGCGGAGCCGGCCACCGCGAGCACGAGCTGCCCGGCCTGCGACCCGGCGACGCCCGCCAGCACGCCCAGGTTGATGGCGAAGCCGGCCCCGGCTGTCACGCCGAGGATGCCCGGCTCGGCCAGCGGGTTGCGGGTGAGCGTCTGGATCAGCACCCCGGCGGCGCCGAGGGCGGCGCCGACGCAGACGCCGAGGATCGTGCGGGGCAGCCGGATGTCGTGTACGACGAGATGGTCCGTCGTGGCCGCGAAGTCGGTCAGCGCCCGCCACACCTCGGCCGGCGCGACCGGCCGCGCGCCCACGGCCATGCTCGCACCCGCCGCGACGACGAGCAGCGCGGCGGACACGAGCAGGAACGCCGCCCGGCGGGACAGGTCAGTCTTCAAGCCCGGCGACTCCGCGCTTCCAGTACCCGGTGATCAGTGAGTCGAGGCGGCCGGCGCTCCAGGCGCGCAACGGCCTGATGTCGTTCGCCTCCCCGGCCGCGAAGAGGAACGCCCGCCCGGCCGGCAGACGCAGCGACCCCACCTGCTGCGCGAGCGTGGACCCGGTGGCCGCGCGCACCAGCCACGTCACCGCCACCCCGTCGCGGTGCGCGAGCGGGTAGTCCCGTTCGGCCGGGTCGTCGACCTCGGCGACCACGTGCCCCGACACGTCGGCCGGGGACTCCTCCAGCCACCTGGCGACGGCCGGCAGAGCGGTGGCGTCGACGGCGAAGACGTAGTGGTCGTAGCTGTGCGGGAACGCCTTCGCGCCGGGCGGGCCCGCGATCGTCACCCCGTCGCCCACCGCCGCCGCGTCCGCCCACGCCGACGCGACACCGCCGTCGTGCAGCACGAAGTCCAGGTCGATCTCGCAGGCGGCGGGATCGTAGCGGCGCACCGTGTACTTGCGGGTGGTCGGCAGCGGGCGGGGCCAGTCGAGCATGCCCCGCCCGTCCGGGACGGGATCGCGCCGGGTGCCGTCCGGATCCGGGAAGACGAGCTTGACGTGGTCGTCCGCCTGGTAGGTGTGGAAACCGGCGAGGGCCGGGCCGCCGAGCGTCAGCCGCACCATGCGCGGGGTCAGCCGCCGCCGGGCGACGACCCGGACCTCGCGTACGTCGATCGGGTAGCCGATCCGGACCGTGCCACTGCCCGCGCGGTGGTGGGCGGCGACCCGGCCGGCCGGGTCGTGACGGTCGACTGTCATCGGGCCAGCAGCGGCGCGAATGCCTTGTCGACGGAGTCGAGCGTCCGGAGGGCCGACTCGTACGTCGCCGCCTCCGTGTACTGCAACCCGAACACCCGGCCGGCCTTGACCGCGGGCAGGTTCTTCCACAGCGCGGAGTCGAGCACCTGCTTCACCGCCTCGGCGGGGGTGCCGTCGGGCTGCAACGTGTACGTGATGGCGTCGGCCTCGCCGAGGCTCGTGGGCAGTTCCTCGATCGCCGGGTACTCGGTGACGTCGAGCCCGCCGCCGCCCTTCTCCTTGACCTCGCCGTAGTAGGTCACGCCCGCGTCCTGGGCGATGTTCGTGCCCCACGAGCCGGCGAACTCGCGGTGGAAGGTGCCCTTGGCGATCTCGCCGTAGCTGCCGACGTGCCCGAACTTCAGGCCCGCGAGGGCGGCGCCGTACTTGTCCTTCAGCTCCGCGGCCCTCTTCTCGTACGTCTCCTTGGCCGCCTCGAAGTTCGCGCCGCGACCGGCGGCGTCGGACTGCCGGCGGGACAGCTCGCGCCACGCGGCGGGCGTGGTGGGGCCGATCGCGACGACCGGCGCGATGCTCTCCAGCCGCTTCATGTCGATGCTGCCGAGAGCCGGCTTCGGCACCCCGATCACGATGAGGTCCGGCTTGGCGGCGGCGACGGCCTCGTAGTTGGTCTCGGCAGCGGCCTCGCCGGCGACCTTCGGCAGCCGTTCGTAGGTGGCCCGGTCCTGCTCGGTCATCAGCGCCAGGCCGCGCTTCCAGCTGGAGATCCCCACCAGTGCGGCGTCCGCCTCGATCAGGACCGGCACGGCGTAGCCGGTGGCGACGACCCGCTTGGGGTCGACCGGGATCGTGATCTCGCCGTTGTCGGCGGCGAAGACGCGGGTCGCGGCGTCGCCGGACTTCGCGGCGGAGTCGCCGCCGTCGGATCCGCAACCGGTGACCACGGCGAGCGTCACCGCGGCGGCGGCGATCACGCGCCAGTGCTGTCGTACGGACATCTGCCAGTTCCTTCGGGTTCTCAACACAGAGGTGCAGCCCCGCTGGGCTGCAGAGCTTAGGCTAGCCTTACTTCTGTGGGCGGAATGTCGCCGAGAGGTCAACCGATGTCGGGGAGAGGTCAGAGCGTGATGGTCACCGGCCCGATCACGGCGGATCCGGTCAGCTGCGAGGAGTTCGGCTACGGCCTGGGCCGCCCCGACGGCATCCTCCTCCTGCGCTACCGGTCGGTGACCCGGCTGGCGTTCGCCGAGAACCGGGAGGACTTCCTGCACCAGTTCTACTGGTCACCCGACGGTCTGCTCTCCGCCCGCCACGGTCGGCACACGACCTTCCTCGGGCCGGACGAGGTCTTCTGGGTGCACCGGGCCGTCACCCACGAGGTGCACGCGGCGGACCGGCAGACGGTCTACCGGATCTGCCTGCGCGAGGTGCCCGACGCCCTCGACGGGCTGGGGGCCGGTGTCGCCACCATCGACGCCGAGGCCGTTCGGCTCGTGCTCACGCTCGCCACCGCCGGCTACGACGAACGCGACGCCCCCGCCGCCCGCAGCCGCGTCATGGCCGGGCTCGCCCCCCGGCCCGACCCCGACGACCGGCAGGCCGGCGGTACGGGCGTCGCGCTGGCGGTCGCCACGGCCCTGGCCCGCGACCCGGGCGACACGACGGGGCTCGCCGAGTGGGCGGACCGCCTGCACGTCAGCGTCAAGACGCTGCAACGCGACTTCGACCGCGAGTTCGGCATGTCGTACTCGCAGTGGCGCACGAAGCTGCGCCTGCGCGCGTCGCTGGCGCTGCTGGAGACCCGGCCGGTCGGCGAGGTAGCCCGCCGCATCGGGTACGCCAGCCCGTCCGCGTTCATCTCCGCCTTCGCCCGCGAGTACGGCTACACGCCGGGTCGCGCCGCCGCGATGCGGCGTACCGCTGACATCCCGGCGCCCCGCGCGGCGAGGAGTTTCCGGCGCCCGCCCGCCCCCTGACCGGCCCGGTCCTGCCGGAACGGGTGGCGCGGTCACCTGCTCAGCTCATCGTGGCCTTCGGGGCGCCCATGCCCGGGTCGATCCGGGCCGGACCGGCGGCCGAGGGGCGGATGTCGAAGTCGAAGATCTCGGTGGGCAGGTAGACGGTCGCGCAGGAGTTGGGGATGTCCACCACGCCGGAGAGCCGGCCCTCGATGGGTGCGGCGCCGAGCAGCAGGTACGCCTGTTCCGGCTGGTAGCCGAACCGGGTCAGGTAGTCGATGGCGTGCAGGCAGGCGCGCTGGTACGCGAGCTGCGAGTCGAGGTACCGCTGTTCGCCGTCGAGCGTGACGGACATGCCGGAGAAGGCCAGCCACCGGGAGAACTGCGGCGGGGTGTCGCCCGGGATGAAGATGGCGTTCTCGGCGACGCCGTACGTCTGCATGCCGTTCTTGATCAGGTCCACGTGCAGGTCGATGAACCCGCCCATCTCGATGGCGCCGCAGAAGGTGATCTCCCCGTCGCCCTGGGAGAAGTGCAGGTCGCCGACGGACAGGTTGGCTCCCGGCACGTACACCGGGTAGAAGACCCGGCTGCCGACTGTGAAGTTCTTGATGTCCTGGTTCCCGCCGTTCTCCCGGGGCGGAGCGGTGCGCGCCGCCTCCACGGCCACCCGGTCGAAGTCGGCGCCGCTGAGGCCGCCGAGGATCGCGTCCTGCGGCTCGGGAGGCAGGGCCAGGGGCGGCACCCGGTCCGGCGCGGTGGCGATCAGCGCACCCTCCCGCCGGTTCCAGGTGGCCAGCAGCGACGCGGACGGGGCGGTGCCCATCAGCCCCGGGTGGGCGATCCCGGTGAACGAGACCCCGGGGATGTGCCGGGAGGTGGCCGTGCGGCCGGTGAAGTCCCAGACCGCCTTGTAGGCGTCGGGGAACTGCTCGGTGAGGAAGCCGCCGCCGTTGCCGGTGGGGAAGATGCCCGTGTAGCCCCAGCCCTGGCCGGCCAGCGGACCGGACTCCTGCGGGATCGGGCCCATGTCGAGGATGTCGACCATGAGCAGGTCGCCCGGCTCGGCGCCCTCGACGGCGAACGGGCCGCTGAGCGCGTGGACCCGGGTCAGTGGCGCGTCCCGGATGTCCTCGGCGGAGTCGTCGTTGTGGATCGCGCCGTCGAACCACTCACGGCAGTGGACGCGGAACGACTGTCCGGGCCGTACCGTCGCCACGGGCGGGATGTCGGGATGCCAGCGGTTGTGCCCGACCTTCTCCTGGTCGGTGAACCTCTTGGCGGAGTCGAGGGGGAACAGCAGTTCAGGCACGGCGTCGAGCCCTTCTCGTGGTCACCATCGCGGCAGGCGGGCGTGGGCCGGGTCGGTCGAGCGGCGTGCCGGGCGACGACCGGGTACCCGCCCGACCACCTCCGGCTGTTCCGCGCTGCGCTCGGTCCGGTCCATGGCCTCGCGCAGCGCCGCCGGCATGCGGCCCAGCCGGGGCGCGGCGAACACCCGCGTCGCCGGGTTCCCGCACCGGGGACAGTCCGTCGACGGACCCGCGGCGCCGACCGGCAGCGTGACGTCGAAGCTGCCGTCCTGCCGGCAGCGGTACTCGAAGGTGGCCATCGCCGTTCCCGTCTGGGCCTCTCGTGCGTGCGGGTGGCCGTTCCGCGGCCACTCACCCCGTCTTCCCGATTGTGGGCGATCGGCGGCAGAAGCGGCGCAAAACGACGAATGAGACGGAACTTCCGCCGTCGCGACGGACCGGCTGGGCCGCCGCACCGACCGAGGCGTGAGATATGTTGGCGATCATCGATGGGTTGACCGCATCGTCGACGTATGGCAGCCGTCTGTTCGTCCTCGCTGTTCCGCCGCCTGCGGCCGGGTCTGCCGGCCGCCGCCGTGCTGGCCACGGCGGTGCTCGCAACCGCGCTGACCGCCGCGCCGTCGGCCGGCGCCGGCACCGCGTGCCCCCAGGTCGCGCCGGCGCCCGGCGGCGCCGCGGCCTTCGCGGCGGAGCCGACCGGGACCGCGCCGCCGCCGCCCACGTCGACGCCGAGCACGCCCAGCACCACGCCGTTCCCGCCGAGCGCGCCCACGAACCTGACCGCCACCCGGGTACGGAGCACGTCGGTCACCCTCACCTGGACGGCCGCCGCGCGCGGCTGCTGCCCCGTCGTCGGGTACGACATCACCTACTACCAGGCGTTCGACGACGTGGTGTACGGCGTCAGCCTCGGCGACGTCACCACCGCCACGATCACCACCTACATCCAGCCCGGCCGGCAGTACTCGTTCCGGGTGTCGGCCCGCGACGGCGACGGCCGCCGTTCGCCCTCCACCGACGCGCTGACGGTGGTCACGCCCGTGACGGACACCGGCCCGGACACCACCCCGCCGAGCGCCCCGCAGAACCTCACGGTCGGCGACGTGACCGCCTCGACCGCCACGCTGTCCTGGTCGCCGTCGACCGACGACACCGGCGTGCTCGGGTACGACGTCTACCGGTTCGACGGCTGGTACACCTCGACGCGCGTGGCCACCGTGCCGGGCACCACGTACACGGCCGCGCTGCCCCCGGAGACGCCGCTGCGCACCCTGTACTACGTGCGGGCCCGGGACGCCGCCGGCAACGTGTCGATCGCGTCCAACACCGTCATCCTGCCCACGACGTCCACGCCGCCGCCTCCGCCGCCCTCGACCTGCCGGGTGACCTACCGGAACCAGTCCGAGTGGCCCGGCGGTTTCGTGGCGACCGTGACGGTCCAGAACACCGGGACGGCGCCGGTCGACGGCTGGATCGTCACCTTCAGCTTCCCCGGGGACCAGCACGTCACCACCGCGTGGAACGCCACCGTCGGCCAGACCGGTGCCGCCGTGACCGCCCGCAACGCCGACTGGAACCGCGTCATCGCGCCGAACGGCGCCACGACCTTCGGCTTCCAGGGGCGCTGGAGCGCGAGCGACGCGCCGCCGACCGGCTTCTCGCTCAACGGCGCCCCCTGCACTGCCGGCTGAGAGGAAGTCTCGTGACCACACCCCACCGCCGTCGGACCCTGGCCGGGGCCGTCACGGCCGTCGTCCTCGCCGCCACCACCACATTCGGGGGTACGCCGGCGCCCGTCGCCGCCGCGAACACGCTCAGCATGCGGGGCGCCGACGTCTCGTCGTTGCAGCGCAGCCTGGACCTGGGCGCGAAGTACCACGACGCCAACGGGGTCGCCCGCGATCCGCTGGACATCCTCAAGTCCGTCGGCGTCAACTACGTCCGGCTGCGCGTCTGGAACAACCCGGCCAGCGGCTACAACAACAAGAGCAGGGTGCTGGCCCAGGCGCGCACGGCCAAGGCGAAGGGCCTCAAGGTACTGATCGACTTCCACTACTCCGACACCTGGGCCTCCGGCAAGCAGTACAAGCCGGCCGCCTGGTCCGGGCACAGCCTGAGCCAGCTGCGCAACGACGTGTACGCGTTCACGTACGACGTCTGCGCCGCCCTGCGGGGACAGGGCACCATGCCGGACAGCGTGCAGATCGGCAACGAGATCAACGTCGGGATGCTGTGGAACGAAGGGAAGGTCGTCAACAACGACTTCGGCCCGCTGGCCGGCCTGCTGAAACAGGGCTACAACGCGGTGAAGGCCTGCGGCGGCGGCATCCCCGTGATGATCCACACCGCGAACGCCGACAGCAACGCCAACGCCCGGTGGTTCTACGACGGCATCCGTGCCCAGGGCGTGCAGTGGGACATGACGGCGCTGTCCTACTACTGCATGTGGCACGGCAGCCTGGCGAACCTCTACGACAACATCGTCGACCTGCACGGCCGCTACGGGAAGCCGGTGGTGATCGTGGAGACCGCGTACCCCTTCACCCGGGACGACGCGGACGGCCAGCCGAACGTCATCGGTGACGCGACCTGCGACGGCATCAGCGCGACCTGGGCCGGGCAGGCACAGGAGTTCGACTGGGTCCAGAACACCGCCCGCAACGCCGGCGCGATCGGGGTCTTCTACTGGGAACCCACCTGGTACGCCGTCCCCGGCAACGGCTGGGACCCGGCGAACATCAACGGCACCGGGAACGGGTGGGACAACATGGCCCTCTTCGACTGGTTCGGGCGGGTGAACCCGGGGGTGCGCTGGACGCCCTGACGGATCGGCCGGCGCACCCCCCAGCTCAGCGCTTGAGCAGCCGGCGTATCGAGTGGCGGCGGCCCCACGCGATGAACACGAACAACGCGAACAGCACCACGGGCGTGAGCACCAACGCGCCGCCGTCCAGGATGAACGCCTGGGTGATCGCGGCGCCGACCATGAGCAGCGCGAGCCCGACGGCGGCCAGCCCGGCTAGCCGCGGCACCAGCAGCCCGATGCCACCGGCCAGCTCCAGCAGGCCGACGAGATAACGGAACCAGGGCGCGGCGCCCATGTCCTCGAAGGTCTGGACCGCGTTGGCCTCGCCGAACAGCTTGGGACCGGCGGAGGCGACGATGAGGAAGACTCCGAGGACGCCCTGCAGCGCCCACAGCGCCCACAGCGTCCGGTGCAACCCGCGTGCGACGGGCGGGGGAGTGGTGTCGACGACGGTCATGGTTCTCGTCCCTCCTGGCGGTCGGCTGTTCCGCATCCGATCGGATGCACCAGCTCAGACCGGCGGAGGCAGCCGAACTCATCGCGGAGTCCGGCCGGCTCGGCTGACTCGGGCTATCCCCAGGCGCGTTCGAGGGCCAGAGCCAGCCGCCTCGTCCACTCCTCTCCGGTTCCCTCGATCCCCGGGTACTCGTCGACGAAGTTGTCCCAGTCGATGCTCCACGTCAGCACGTCCTCGGCGCTGAAGCCGTCCGCCTCGGCACCCAGCTCCGGCCGCATCAGACGGCGGACGAGGTCCCGGTCCACGCTCGTGGTCTCGGCCAGCAGGACCGCGTCGTACAGGTCCTTGCCCTGCGCGTACGCGTCGGTGGCCAGCCACAGCAGCTTCCAGGCGAGCGCCAGCGCGGCGGGCGCGGCGAGCACTGCGGCGGCGACACCGGGGAGCATCACCGTCTCCGGCGGGAGCGGCAGCTCCTCGCCGAAGACGACATCGATCTGTACGTGGCCGTCCGGCGCTCCGGCGATGCCGAACGGGACGACGAGGCGGCGGCCGTCGGCCCGCTCGTACGTCCAGATGGCCGCCTCGCTGATCCGGTCCGGGCGCAGGCCGGCGTCCGGCACGCTCCGGACGGCGGCCTTGACGGCGTCGAGCAGCGTACGGGCCTCGGCGCTGCCGCTGGTGACCGTGTGCGGGACGACGACGAAGTCCAGATCGCCGGGCTCACGTGCGGCGGCGCCGACCTGGACCGGCATCAGCGCACTACCCCGCAGCACCAGGTGACGGCCCACGGGGGCCGCCGCGATCGCCGCCAGCACACCGGTGAGCGCGGTACGCCGGGCGGCGCTCCACCGCCGGCCGGTCTCGGGCACCAGGAAGTCCGGCTCACCGGCACGGTACGCGTTCGGATAGTGCTTCAGAGCGGGATCGAACGCGGCGCTCTGGCGGACGGGAGCGTCGGCGGGCAGCGGCTGGTAGGTCGGCGGGAAACCCCGGGACCGTGCGGGCGCGGACCGCATGGCGTTCTCGCGTCTCGTCACCCAGTCGTTCGGCCGCGTCTCCTCCGGGCTTCCGGACGGGTCCAGCCAGCCGAGGTCGCGGACCGGTCCGCTGTCGAACACCACGTACTCCTGCTCCACCTCGGCGATCTCGAAGCCGGCGGCGGACACGGCCGCGACGAGGGCCTCCAGGCGCTGCCCGGCCGTGGCGAGCCCGACGCGGTAGCAGCGCTGGGTGACGAACCGCTCCTGCACACCGTCGGCGCGTACCCGGCGCGCGTTGCGGGACAGCCGTGCCCCGTGCGGCTCGACCAGGCCGGTGAGCGCCAGTGTCCGCGCGACCGTCGGTCCGGCCAGCAGCAGTTTGACGTGATGCTCGAAGTAGCGGGCGGCCGGCTCCGCCGCGGCCTCCTCGTCCGACTTCGGCACACCGGCAGCCCACGGTGCCACTTCGATCTTCGTGCGGCACACGTGGATCCCGGACGCCTCCACCTCGCCCTGCAGGCGCTCCGCCGCGGCCTGCTGCTCGGCGTGCGTGCCCCGCCCGGTCAGCGTGACCATCGGCTGGGAGGCGTAGGCGCCCCGGTCGAGGACGATGTGGACGAACTTCAGCCCGTGCCGCGCGGCGAGGGCGGACAGCCTCTCCGCGTCGTAGGGCTGGGCCGTCACATGGATTTCGAAGTCCCCCGACACCTCAAGCACCGGCGAAGCCTACGACACGTCGTCCAGCCCGGGCTGCGGCTTTTACGGCCGTACCGTCGGGCTGCGGTGATGCCGGGGCGAGGGCGCGTGTACCCCTGCGGCCGCCCGTCCGGCCGTACCATCTCCCGGTGAAGCTCCGCCGTCGGCTGGTCGCCGTGCCACTCCTCCTGGCGGTGGAGGCGACGGCGTTCGCGCTGCTCGTCACCGAGTCCGTGACGGGTGCGATCGTCGCCGCCGGCCTCACCTGCCTGTCGTTGTGGCTGCACCTCGTCCTGCACGAGTGCGGGCACCTGGTCGTGGCGAAGCTGCTGGGTCTGCCGGTCGTCGCGGTCCGTATCGCGCCCTTCAACGGTTGGCGCAACGAGGTGTCGGTCCGGCCTTCGCCGTCGACGACGGCGTTACCGCTGCGGATGGTGCTGTTCTACCTCGGTGGCCCGCTGGCCAACCTGTGCGCCGCGACGGCACTGGTCGTCGCGTCCGGGTACACCGGTACGGCCTTGACGCGGTTGACGTTGTTCGGCGCCGCGTTCGTCGGGGCGCTGCTCGGCCTGACCAACCTCGTTCCGGGGCGTTCGACCCGCAGCGACGGCCACAACCTGCTCCGCTGGCTCCGGGCTCCGGCAGCCGCCCGTGATGCGCTGCGGGCGGGCTACTACCAGGAGGAGGTGGTCAGGGCACTGCGGGCGGTCGTCCGAGCGGGTGGTGTCGTCCACCGGGTCGGGATTCAGGCCCGCGCCGGCAGCGATCCGCTCCTGGCCCTCGCTGCCTACCAGCAGAGACTGAGCACGGCACACACGCAGTCGGCGGAACTGGTCGAGGAGGCCGAGCGGCTCGCGGCGCTGGCTCGCGCGGGCAGCACCGATCCCGCGGCTGCCGCGGCCATCGGTCAGACGCTGAGCGTCCAGTTCGGGTTGTGGTACCTGTACGCCGCGGTGGTGACCGGTTCGCCGGTGGCCCGCCGGGAGGTGCGGGAGATCTCGGAACTGGCCGGGATCGCCGCCCGGACACAGCCGCACGCGTTCTCCGCCCGGATCGCGATGAGTCTGGCTCATCTGCTCAACCAGCGGCCCGAGGATGCGCGATCGCTGCTTCTCGACGTCCGCCCCGGTACCGAACCGGCCGACCTCTGTGCCGTCGCGCTCCTTCTGCGGGCGGCCGCCGAGTCGTATCTCGGCAACCACGCCGCCGCGGACCACCTCCTCCGCGCGGCCCGCGGCGACTACCCGCAGCTGGCGCAGCTCGTGGGCGCGATCCGGGCAGCCGACCCGGCACCGCCCCTGTTCGCGCCGGCGCCGGTGACCGGCGCCTGACCGGACTGCCGGGCCGGCGGCTGCGGTCAGTCCTCGAAGCCCGCCGGGTGGGCGTCTCCGACGGCGTTCAGCAGCACACCCTGCTCCAGCAGCGCCTTGCAGGCGCAGAGGACCATGGTGAACCCGCCCATCGAGTCGATCGCCTTGCTGACGGCCTGGTCGGCGGTCCCGGCGAAGCCGGTCTCGGTGACCCGGACCAGCGTGGTGTCGCCCTCGCCCGGCAGAAACCGCCACTCGACCTGGGTGGGGGACTCCGGATCCCACTCGGCCAGGATGCGGCGGTTCTCCACCACGTCCTTGACGGTCACGACGGTGGAGACGCCGTACATCTCCCATTCCCAGGTGACGACGGCGCCGGGTTCCAGCCGGCCGCTGCTCCTGGTGAACCAGAACTTCGTGGTCACGGCCGGGTCGGCGAACGCCTGGAAGACCTCGGCGGCGGGCCGGCGGATGAGCATCTGCGCGGTGATGACAGGGGGTCGGGTCAGACGGTCACTGTCCACGAGGGTCACTATATGGCCGGGAAGCACCGTGCCGGGCCACGTGCGGATGACCGGAGAGGACCGGAATTCGCTTGAGCGGTGCCGCGACGTGCGTCAGGGTCGTTCCATGATCTCCAACCGGAAGGGCGGCGACGCCCCGGCGCGATGAGCGCCCCCACGCGGCGCGACGGCGCCGCGAAGACCCCGCACGACCTGTGGCAGCAGGCCGTCCGGATCCGCCAGGAATGGCTCGACCACGCCCTGTCCACGCAACCGGCCGACCGACCGGCTGCCGAGCGCTGCCTGACCGCCCTCTACGCGAGGGCGTCGCGGCCGCGGCCCCGGTTCGAGTGGGTCGACTCGCCGGACGAGGCGATGCCGCTGGTCGGCGGCTGGCCCACACTCGACCACCTCCACGAACGCATCCGGGCGGCACGGCCGGCCCGGACACCCCTGCTGGCGAGCGACATCGCCATGATCGTCTCCCAGCTCCGGGGCGCGCTGAGCGCGGGCGTCGTGCACACCGATCCCGAGCTGTCACCCGCGCGTACGGGCAAGGCCAAGGAGCCGTGGCCCGAGCTGGCGCCGCTGCGGGCGCTGGACAGCGGCGTACCGCTCGCGGTCGTGCTGCACCAGGGGGTTCGGGCGGCGCTGCACCGGAGCCTCGCGCACGGGTTCTACCTGCCGGTGCGTGGGGCGCTCGCGAACGACGGCCCGGTGCCCGTGTGCTGGTACGGGCAGCAGGACGCGTCCTGGATCGCCTACTACGACGTGCTGCGCCGGCTCGGCCTCGCCCGGTACGGGCCGGAGGAGGCCGGGCACCTCGACACCTGGGCCGACCTGGCCCGCTCCTGCGGCTGGTGGTGGCCGGGGGAGGAGGTCTGCGTCGTCGTGGACCGGCCGCAGACGATCCGGACCGAGCCGGTCCCCGGTACGCCGCACGACCGGATCCGGCTGCGGCCCGGCGGTGTCCGCTATCGCGACGGCTGGCAACCACTGCGCGGCGGCGCGGGCGCCGATCCGGGATGACGGGCGGGCGCAGACCTTGATTGGATAGGCGACGGTAAATAGATTGGGCTCGGGCGCCGCCGAGGTCCGCACACCGGACCCCGGCGGCTGACCGGGCCGCCTTCGAGCCGGGCACATCGGTCGTACGCATCGACCACGTGGCGCATCGCCGCGCCGCACCCTCCCGCGCTGCGGCGTCCGTCCCGGACGCGCGTCGCTGCGCCCTGTCCCACGCCGAAGGACTTCCCATGACGATTCTCCGTGCCCGCCCCGCCCCGCTCGTGGCGGCCGTCGCCGCGCTGGCCGCCGTCACCGCGGCCGGTACGGCGCTGCTCACCGGCCCGGCCGCAGCCGCACAGGGCTGCCGGGTCGACTACACACCCAACCAGTGGCCCGGCGGGTTCACCGCGAACATCAAGGTGTCACCGGGTGACACAGCCGTCTCCGGCTGGACCGTCACCTGGACGTACGCCGGGGACGAGCGCGTCACGAACGGCTGGAACGCCACAGTGAGCCAGTCCGGGTCGACGGTGACCGCCCGCAACATGTCGTACAACGGCAGCATCCCGGCCGGCGGCTCGACCGAGTTCGGCGTGCAGGGCACGTTCGGCACCGCCGGCGGCACGCCGACCGGGTTCAGCCTGAACGGCGTACCCTGCAACGGCGCCGGCCCGACCACGCCGCCGCCCACCACGACGGTGCCGACGACCGCCCCACCGACCACCGCCCCACCGACCACGGCGCCGCCCACGACCGCACCGCCCACGACGGCCCCGCCGACCACGCCTCCGCCCACGACGCCACCTCCCACGACGCCTCCGCCGACCACCCCG
This sequence comes from Micromonospora sp. WMMD1219, assembly GCF_049315215.1. NCBI lineage: Bacteria > Bacillati > Actinomycetota > Actinomycetes > Micromonosporales > Micromonosporaceae > Micromonospora > Micromonospora sp. WMMD1219. The sequence goes on along the minus strand of NZ_CP186057.1, from coordinate 6,562,465 downwards.
CCGCCGAGCGGGTGCGCGGGCGCGGTGCTCTGCGACGGCTTCGAGAACCAGACCGGTTCGACGCCGTCGGGTGACTGGGGCGTGGTGAGCCCTGACTGTTCCGGCGCGGGCACGGCCACCATCGACACGGCCACCACGCACAGCGGCAGCCGCGCGGTCCGGATCAACGGCGCCGCCGGCTACTGCAACCACGTGTTCGTACGGACCACGAAGAACCTCAGCAACCTGGGCAGCGTCCGGTACGCCCGGATCTGGGTCCGGCACACCACCGCCCAGCCCACCGACCACACCACGATGATCACCATGTCCGACGCCGCCGACGGCAACCGGGACCTGCGCCTGGGCGGCCAGAACGGCGCGCTCCAGTGGAACCGCGCCTCCGACGACGCCACGCTGCCCGAGCAGAGCCCGGCCGGTGTGGCGCAGAGCGTGCCGCTGCCCACCAACCGCTGGGCCTGCCTGGAGTTCATGGTGGACGGCTCGGCCGGCCAGTTGCGTACCTGGCTGGACGGCGTCGCCGTGACCGGGCTGACCGCCGACGGCGTACCGACGCACGACATCGACGGCCAGTGGTACAACCGCACCTGGCGACCGCAGCTCACCGACCTGAAGCTGGGCTGGGAGAGCTACGGCGGCGGCGCCGACACCCTCTGGTACGACGACGTGGCGATGGGCTCCACCCGCATCGGCTGCTGACCTACGGCGAGTGGAACGTCACGGGTGCCGAACGCGTGCGCAGGCACCCGTGGCGTTCCACCGGGCGGCTCAGTGCTCGACGGTCATCCGCTGGGTGCCGATCACGGAGAGCAGCCGCAGCGCCTCCTCCGAGGGTGAGCCGGGCGTGGCGGTGTAGATGACCACCTGCTGATCGCGGTCGGTGATGTCGAGGACGTCGCAGTTGACGGTCACCGGGCCGACCAGCGGGTGCCGGAACGTCTTGCACAGCGTCCGCGCGCCGCCCACCTCGTGGGAGGCCCACAACCGGGCGAACTCCTCGCTCCCGGCGCGCAGCTCCGCGATCAGCGCGGCCATCTCCGGGTCGTCCGGGTAGCGGGCCGCCGCGGCGCGCAGCCGCCCGACCGACTGGCGGGCGAACTCGCCCACGTCCGACACGTCGTACAGCCCCGCGCCATGCAGGTGCGGGCCGAGGAACGCCCGCCGGACCAGGTTCCGGTCCCGCCGGGGCACTGCGGAGAAGTCCTCCATGAGCGCCGCCGCGAGGTCGTTCCAGGCGATCACCTCGAACGCCGCCGAGGTCACGAACGCCGCCGCCTGCGGCAGCCGGTGCAGCAGGTCCAGCACGCTCTGCCGTACCTCCCGGGGTGGTCCGGGCGGCGGCCCCGGCGGCTCCCCGGCCAGGTGGTGGAGGTGGTCGCGTTCGGCGTCGGAGAGCCGCAACGCGCGGGCCAGCCCGGCCAGCACCTCCCGCGACGGACGCGGACCCCGGCCCTGCTCCAGCCGGGTGTAGTACTCGGTCGAGATGAACGCCAGCCGCGCCGCCTCCTCGCGGCGCAGCCCCGGCGTGCGGCGGCGCTGCCCGGCGGGCAGGCCCACATCGGCCGGGGCGATCCGCTCCCGCCTGCTGCGCAGGAACACTGCCAGCTCACGTCGGTCCACGACCCCAGTGTGCCCGCGTGCGGCGGGCGTAACCAGGTACCGCCGGTGCCTGGATGGGCTCCGCGGCCGGACGCAGGCTTGCCCGCATGGACACCACACGAAACACTCAGGGCCTGCTCGCCGGCAAGGTCGCCTTCGTCACCGGCGCCGGACGCGGCATCGGCGCCGCGGCGGCCCGGCTGTTCGCCGCCGAGGGCGCCCGGGTGCTGCTCGCCGCACGCACCGAGGAGCAGCTGAAGGCGGTCACCGAGCAGGTCCGGGCCGCGGGCGGCACCGCCGAGTACGTCGTCTGCGACCTGGCCGACGCGGCAAGCGTGCGCGCCGCCGTCGACCGCACGGTCGAGGTGTACGGGCGCCTCGACGTCGCCTTCAACAACGGCGCGACGATCGTGCCGCCCGGACCGATGGACCGGGTGCGCGAAGAAGACTTCGACCACGTCTACACCGTCAACCTGAAGGGGCCGTGGCTCGCCATGGTCGCCGAGGTCGCGGCGATCCGGGCCACCGCCGGCACCGGCGCGATCGTCAACAACTCCAGCGTCGGCAGCCTGATGGGCAACCCCGCGCTGCCCGCGTACGGGGCGATGAAGCGCGCGGTCAACAGCCTCACCGAGTCCGCGGCGGTCACCTACGGGCCCGAGGGCATCCGCGTCAACGCGATCGCCCCGGGCAGCACGCTCACCGAGATGATGCGGTCCTGGGACGCCGAGTCGCCCGGGATCATCGACCGTCTCGCGGCGGCCACGCCGCTGCGCCGGGCCGCCGAGCCCGACGAGATCGCCCAGGCCGCCGCCTGGCTGCTCAGCGACCGCGCCTCCTTCGTGACCGGTACGGTGCTGCGGGTCGACGGCGGCGCGCGGGCCTGACCCGGCTCAGACGGTGGCGTCCTGGACCGGCCGGGGCTCGGCCGTGCCGGCCGTCACGGGGGAGGGCCGGAAGCCCTTGACGACCAGGTAGACGCCGAGCGAGAACTCCCACACCGCGATGGGGAGCGCGGCGACCGCCGCCACCGCTGACAGCCGGTCCCAGGCGCCGAACAGGGTGCCCAGGTCGGAGGCGACGAGCAGCGGCGCGCCCACCAGGCCGAGCACCGGCAGCACGCGCGGCACGAGGCGCGACTGGTACAGCAGGGTGCCCAGCAGCAGCGCGTTCACGGCCGGCAGGAACCCCTGGCTGAGCAGGAAGACGGAGTCGTAGAACGCGACGAGCATCCGGCCGGTGAGGAGCGCGTCCGGCCCGGCGTCGGACTCCCGCAGCGCGACGAGCGTCAGGATGCTCGCCACACCGACGAGGATGCCGGCGGCTTCGAGCACCCGGGCGCCGACGAGACCCAGCGCCCGGGCCTGCCCCTGTTGCTTGAGCACCGGGTACAGCGCGACGGCGGTGCCGATGCAGGCGAGCGCGACGACCACCTCCAGGACGCCGCCGAGGACGACCGGAGCCGGCGACGTGGTGCCGAGGACATAGTCCGACTCGCGGACCGGGGCGTACAGGCCGACGGTGGGGATCGAGACGAAGGTGAGCAGGTACGCGCCGCCGGCGACCAGCGAGATCTTCCGCAGTGGGTCCATCGGGGCCTCCTCCGTCACCGCCCGGCCGATGGTGGTCGTGCCCTCACTCTCCTGTGGACCGGCGCGGTGGCGCATCGGCCGCTCGGACAGTCACCTCGCGCGACGCGCGTGGGCCACCGGCACGGCATGCCGGTGGCCCACGCGCGTCAACGGCTCATCGCGTACGCCACCACGAGCGCGACGAGCGCCAGCGCGGCCAGCACCGCCGCCACGATCTTCGCCGTGCTGTAGGGGCGCTCGCCGATGACCTCACCGGTCCGCGCGTTCACCAGGACCTGGTACGACCGGCCCGCGTGCAGGTACGCGGCGATCCACACCGGCAGCAGGACCAGCTTGTACGACACGTCGGAGTACGCGGTGTCCACGGCGGACACCCGTTGCTCGTCGCCGCCGATGTCCGACCGGCAGTTCCGCTCGATGACCGGCGCCATCCGCGCCTTCGCCTCGGTCAGCCCCGCCTCGGGCTCGGTGTCGTACCGCAGGGCCTGGTATCCGGCGAGGTAGTCGCCGTGGAACGCGGTCACCTCGGCCAGCGGCCACGGCGCCAGCTTGTCCAGCTGCTCGGTGGGCAGGTGGGTGGTGGCCGGCACCAGCACGTCGTCGAAGTCCCGGCGGACGGTGCCGGCGGCCGGGTGCCACCGCGTGTGCCGCACCTGCCGGGTCCGCGTCTCCTGCCTGCCGTCGACTGTCACCGTGTACGTCTCGGTGACGTAGTAGTGCTCGCCCCGCTGACCCTGGTAGTCCGACACGGTCCGCGCGTCGAACGTCCAGTGCGGCAGGTACGTGCCCTTGAGCGTCTCCGCCTCGCTGATCTTCTTCAGGCTCCCGGGCGCGAACCAGCGGCTGCGGCACCACTGGCCCAGGGCCGTCCGCACGCCGTTGCGGTCGACGGCGAACGGCAGCACCGCCTCGGGCGCGATCAGCTCACCCGCCCCGGCGTCGGCCACCAGCGGGGTGGCGCAGAACTGGCAGCGCTGCGCCAGCGCGTCGCTCTCCGTCCGGGCGCCGCAGCCCGGGCAGACGAACGTGTGCGCACCGACGCTCGCCACCGGCTTGCGGGGCAGCGACGCCAGATCCGCGTACGCGTGCTCGCGCACCTCCCGGCCCGCGCCGGCGATCTCCTGCCGGTGCCCGCAGTACGGGCAGCTCAACGCGGTCGTGCCCGGCGCGAACTCCACCCGGGCACCGCAACCCCCGCACTGGTACGAGGGCGGGGAGACTGCCGTGTCGCTCATTGCGGCGGCAGCGGCGGCGGGACGCTGGCGAGCACCGGCGCCAGTTCGGGCACCTGCCCGGCCGGCTGCCACTGCGCCATGCCGGCACGCCAGACGAGCGTGTCCGCGGCGAGCGCGCCCGCACTCGCCTGCTCGGCCAGCCCGCCGAGGTCGTACGGGCCCTGGCGCTGGCCGCCGACGCCCACGTACCACTGGGCCTGGCCCGGCAGCGGCGGCGGCTCGGCGGCGGCCGGCTGCGCGGGGGCGGGCTGGGCCGGTGCCGGCTGCGTGGCCGCGCCCCCGCCCATCGAGCGGGCCATCTGCTGGCCCATCGCCATGCCCAGGCCCAGGCCGATGCCCGCGCCCGCCTCGCCACCCGGGTTGTTCGCCGCGGCCTCCATCGCGTTGGCGGCCTGGAAGCGGGTGTACCGGTCCAGGTCGCCGACCGCGCCCATGCTGGTCCGCTTGTCCAGCGCCTGCTCGACCTCCGGCGGCACCGACACGTTCTCGATGACGAACTTGGGGATCGCGATGCCGACCTCGGCCAGTTCCTCGGTCAGCACGGCGGCCAGCCGCCGGCCGATCGCGTCCTGGTGCGCGGCGAGGTCCAGCAGCGGCACGCCGGCCGTGGCGAGCGCGCCGCCGAGGCGCCCCACCATGAGCTGCCGCAGGTACTCCTGCACCTCCTCGGTGCGGAACTGCGGGTCGGTGCCGACCAACTCCCGCAGCAGCCGCGACGCGTCCACCACGCGCGCCGCGAAGGCGCCGAACGCCCGCACCCGGACCACGCCGAACTCGGCGTCGCGCAGGATGACCGGGTTCTGGGTGCCCCACTTCATGTCGGTGAACTGCCGGGTGTTGACGAAGTACACCTCGGCCTTGAACGGGGAGTTGAAGCCGTACTTCCAGCCCTTCAGGGTGGACAGGATCGGAAGGTTGCGGGTCTCCAGCGTGTACGTCCCGGGCGGGAAGACGTCGGCGATCTTCCCCTCGTTGACGAACACCGCCGTCTGGGACTCCCGGACGACCAGTTTGGCGCCCATCTTGATCTCGTTCTGATACCGGGGGAACCGCCAGACCATCGTGTCGCGGCTGTCGTCCAGCCACTCGATGATGTCGATGAGTTCGCCCCGGAGCTTGTCCATCAGCCCCATCGCAACCCTTTCCTCGGCGCCGGTCTCCGGCGTCGCGGGCGACCATAGCAACCGCCCGCCACCTGCGAAAAGAGAACGATTCTGCGCCTATCGGCGCCCACCGATCGGGGTTGCTCAGCCGGTTTCGCCGGCCATCGATTCGCCCGTGGCCGTACGCTGCTCCGGAATCCGGGGCACCCGGCCGGGGGTATCGACGACGTGCTCGGTCTCCTGCACCAGATAGTGCGGACGGCGTTTGGTCTCGTAGTAGATCCGGCCGATGTACTCGCCGATCACCCCGAGGATCATCATCTGGATGCCGCCGAGCCCGATCACGCTGACGATGATCGTGGTGTAGCCGGGCACGTCGATGCCCTTCTCCACGGCGTCCGCGACCACCCAGGCCATGTAGCCCACCGCGATGAGCGTGAGGAACAGGCCACCGTAGATGGCCAGGCGCAACGGCCGGTTGTTGAACGACAGCAGGCCGTCGAACGCGTAGTTGAACAGCTTGCCGAACGTCCAGCGGCTGCGCCCGGCCTGCCGGGTCTCGTTGCGGTGCGCCACCACCGCGGTGCGGAAACCGATCCACGAGAACAGGCCCTTGGAGAAACGGTTGTACTCCGGCATCGCCAGGATCGCGTTCACCGCGAGCCGGGACAGCAGCCGGAAGTCGCCGGCGCCGTCGAGCAGGCGGACGTCTATCCACCAGTTGACCAGCCGGTAGAAGGAGCGCGACGCGACCATCCGGACGAACCGGTCACCACGGCGGTCCCGGCGGGCGATCACCTGGTCGAACCCCTGGCGGTAGAGCATCACCATCTCGGGCAGCAGCCGCGGCGGGTGTTGCAGGTCGGCGTCCATGATGACGACCGCGTCGCCGGTGGCCCGTCGCAGGCCGGCGAGCATGGCCGCCTCCTTGCCGAAGTTGCGGCTCAGCGACGTGTAGCAGACGGCCGGATCGGCCGCGGCGAGCCCGCGCAGCGCCGCCAGCGTGCCGTCCTCGCTGCCGTCGTCGACGTACACCACCTCGACGTCCACGTCGGACAGTTCGGCGAGCGCGGCGCTGAGCATCTCGTGCAGCCGCTCCACCGACGCTTCCTCGTTGAAGCAGGGCACCACCACGGACAGCCGCACGGTGCTCACCCCGCCCGGCCCGGGCACACGCACCCGGTGCCCACGGTGTCAGAGGCGGTAGACAAGCGTGCCATCGACATCCTCCCGGGTGATGCCCAGCCCGTCGACCGGCCGGGTCTCGATGCCCTCCCACGGCGTTCCCGCCGCGCGGCTCGGCACCGCGACGACCGACCGCACGCCGATCCCGCGCAGGTAGGCCACGCTGCCCGCGTCGGGGAACGTCGCCACGGCGACCCGCGTCTGGGCCTGGGTGACCGGCTCGAAACCGCCGAGGCCGTTGGTGATCCGGGGGAACCCGTCGGTCGACCAGAGCATGTAGTTGAGGTCGCCCACCCCGCCGGCGGGCAGCACCAGCATCGGCTCCGGCGCAGTCCGCATCGCCGCCGGCGGCGTCGGCACGGCCGGGTGCGGCGTGCGGTTGACGCCCTCCAGCGTGACCAGGGCGAGCGGCACCAGCAGGACCAGCGCCGCCACGGCCCGGGACGCGCGCGCGGCCGCGGGCCGGCGCCACGACTCGGCCAGCGCGGTCACCAGCCCGGCGGCCAGCACCGCGAGCAGCAGGCTGGTCCAGTGCATCATCCGGCCCGGGGTGCGCAACGCGTCCCAGCCCGGCAGGAGCGTGGACAACGTCAGGTAGCCGGGGTCGCCGTCCCCGCCGAGCGTGGCGCCCAGGCCCAGCAGCACGGTGCCGGCCACGCCGAGCCCCAGCGCGACGCGGTGCCGCACCGGGAACGCCGAGACGAACAGCCCCGCCGCGGCCAGCCCGATCAGCGTCATGCCCGGTAGCAGCGCCATCTCCGGCGGCCAGGTCAGCTGCTCGCGGGCGGCGGCGTGCCGTTCCCCCCACAGCCACGAGTCGCCGGGCGCGGTGACGAACCCGATCAGCGGCGGGGAGAACATCTTGGTCCAGTCCAGCGACCGGACGGCCTGCGGGTTGAGGTCGACCACGCGCAGGTAGACCAGCCCGAGCAGCAGCGTCACGGTGCCGAACACGGTGCCTCCGGCCAGGTCGGCGATCAGCAGCCGCCGGCCGAACGGGGGCCGCTCCCGTTTGCGCCACCAGGACCAGCCGTAGCAGCCGGCCGCCACCAGCGCGGCGGCCAGCAGGAAGTAGACGAGCGGCAGCCCGATGCCGAAGCCGAGCGTGACCTGCCAGGCCGCGACGAGCCACCCGGCCACCGCCCAGCCGGGCTTGCGGCGCTCCGGCCGGTAGCCGTGGCGCAGCGACCAGCCGTGACCGCGCGCCAGCATCGCCAGCGCCAGCGCGATCCCGCCGCTGGACAGGATGTTCAGGTGGCCGGAGTGCGCCAGCCGCCAGGGCGCGTACGCCCACGCGATCCCGGCGACCGCCCCGCCCCAGCGGTTCGCGCCGAGCTGCCGGGCCAGCGCGTACGCCCCGAGGAACGCCAGCGCGTGCAGCAGCACGTAGAGCACGTTGTAGCGGATCACGGCGGCCTCGAAGCCGGAGCCGATCATCCCGAACGGGGCGTACCCGAGCAGCGTGTCGCTGTAGGCGTACGTGTAGCGCTCCGGATAGAACGTGTTCGAGTTCCAGAGGTTGGCCGGGTCGTTGAGCAGCGCGTGCCCGGACCAGGCGACCTGCCACGCCTGCAACGTCGGGTCACCGAGGTCGCCGGGGATCGTGGTCGCCGGGTGCCGCATCGTCGGCCAGGTCAGCACCACCGCCAGCAGCAGGCTGCCGAGGATCGCCAGCGTCCACTCCGGGTTCGGCCGCCACCGGCGTCTGCCGTCCGCAGGCCGTTCGTCGGAGGGGCGGTCGTCCGAGGGCCGGTCGGCGGGAGGCTGCTCGGGACCGGTGTCCTCAGCGGTCGGCGGGGCGACGGCGGGCCGGATCTTCATGGGATAGATGCTTCACGATGCTGCTGGTCCTGTCGATCCGCTGTCCGAAATATGGTTGAAACTTCCGGCCGGAATACCGGAAGGACCGGCTACGCGAACCGGTCGGCGAGCGTCGTCAGCTTGCTGACGTACGCCGGCCAGTCGTAGCCACCGGGGATGTTCCTGTTGTCCCGCCCCAGCCCGATCGCTGCGTCGTGCTGCTCGCGCATGATGTCGGCGTGACCGGCGTGCCGGGCCAGGTCGACGCAGACGTGCACGATGACCTGGTGCAGCGTGACGTCCTGCCGGCCCGGCCCCCACCACGGCACCCGCCCCGGCGCGTCCAGCGGCAGCGCCTCGATCGTCTCGTCCGCGAACGCACCCACGCGGCGGTACAGGTCGATCAGCCCGTCCTTGGTCTCGTCCTCCCGGGCGTACCAGTCCGCCTGCGGGTCCGCGTCGACCGCGTCGTCCGGGACCAGCTCCCCGGGGGTGGGGAACTCCCGGCCGAACGTGGTCCCGAAGTAGCCGGCCTCGACGTTCAGGCAGTGCTTGAGCAGGCCCAGGAAGTTGTTGCCGGTCGCGGTGCGGGGAAGCCGGGCGTCGCGTTCGCTCAGCCCGTCGAGCTTCCAGATCAGGTCCTCCCGGATCCCGCGCAGGTATGCGTGCAGCGCGGTCTTCGGGTCCGTCGGTGCGGTCATGCCCGACACTCTGCCCTACGGGTCGGACATCGTGGGGGCGGCGGTCAGCCGGTCTGGCTGCTGTCCTTGTGCGCGCCCCACCCGTGCCAGCGCTCGATCTCGATCCACGCGCTGACCCGGGCGCGGTCCCGGCGCGGGTACGGCCGCCCGGTGTAGTGCTGCGAGATGCGGTCGATGTCCGCCAGGCCCTCGTCGTCACGCAGCTCGACCACCCGCCCGATGAGGCTGACGTGGGTGTACCAGTTCCCCTCGTCCAGCACGGTCAGGGAGACCCGGGGATCGCTGCGCAGGTGCGCCAGCCGGCGGCGGCCCTCGTCCATGTTCACCAGGACGCGGCCGTCCTCCCAGAGATACCAGGTGGCCGCGGACACCGGCTGGCCGTCGCGAAGCGTGGCGATGACGGCGGGATTCGGTTTGCCCAGCATGGCGACGGCGGGCTCGGGCAGCGGCGGCTTCGACATGGTTCGCACTCTACGTACCCGCGGGGTCCGCCGCTGGTCATGCGGCGGGCGCCGCCCGGACGGGCTCCCCGGCGGCGTCCGCCGGAAAGCCCGTCTCGTGCCGGTCAGGCGCGGGCGCTCCACTGCTGGTTGGTGCCGCCGTGGCAGTCCCAGAGGTTGATCCTCGTCCCGTTGGCGGTGCCGTAGCCCGCCGCGTCCAGGCAGCGCCCGGACTGGACGCCGCTGATCGTGCCGTTGGCGTTGAGGTTCCACTGCTGGTTGGGTTGGCCGTTGCAGTCCCAGATGATCACGCTGGTGCCGTTCGCGGTGCCCCGCCCGCTGGCGTCGAGGCACTTGTTGCCGAGCACCTGCAACTGCTTGGCCGAGGTGTAGGTCCAGCGCTGCATCGTGCCGCCCCAGCAGTCGTACAACTGCACGGCGGTGCCGTTCGTGGTGCTGCCGTTCGGCACGTCCAGGCACCGGCCCGAGCCGGCGCCGACGAGCTGCACGTTCTGGTACGTGCCGCCGCCGCTGCCGGGGGTGCCGATGCTGCCGGACACCGACTGCAACGCGCGGTACCAGACCGCGGCCATCTTGTCGTAGCCGGTGGCGGTCGGGTGGATGCCGTCGATCAGGTCGGCGGTGGTCAGCGCCGAGTACTGGTCGACCAGGTGGACCCGCTTGCCGGCGTTCACCTTCGACTGCACGATGCCGGGCAGCGCGGCGTTGAACGTGCGCACCGCCGCCGCCTGGCCGGAGTTGGCGAGCGGGATGATCTGGGCGACGAAGACGTCCGCGTTCGGCGCCGTGGTGGTGATGCGGTCGATGAGTGAGGAGAGCCGGTTCGGCGCGGTCGAGACGTTGTAGTTCTGCAGGATGTCGTTGGTGCCGATGTGCAGCAGCACGCTGCGCGGCTGGTAGGCGTTCAGCCAGCCGGTGATGTTGGCGTCGATCTGGTCGATGCGCCAGCCCGGGTGCCCCTCGTGGTCGTGGTCGCCGAGGCTGCCCGGCCCGTTGAACTGGGAGCCGACCAGGTCGACCCGGTAGCCGCCGCCGGCCAGCCGCTGCCACAGGCCGATCCGGTAGCCGCCCGGCACCTGGGTGCCCTCGGTGATGGAGTCGCCGAGCGGCATCACCCGGGTGCCGCCGTTGGACTCGGCGCCCGCCGGCCCGGCCGGCGTGAGCACACCGGCGGCCAGCAGCGCCAGCGCGGCGCCCGCGGTGAGCCATCTCCTCACTCTGGTACGCATGAACGCTCCTCTCACGAGCCGGTGCAGGTCAGGGACGGGGTGGTCGGCGAGCCGTCGGCGATGAAGCCGAACGTGGTGGAGCCGGACGCGGGCACCGAGCCGTTGTACGCGGCGTTGCTGACGGTCGCGGTGGAGCCGCTGGTGCTCAGCGTGCCGCTCCAGACCTGGTTGATGCTCTGACCACCGGCCAGGTTCCACCGCACGGACCAGCCGTTGAGCGCCGCGGCGCCCGCGGTGACCGTCACCTCGGCCTGGAAACCGCCGGACCAGGAGTTGGTGGTGCGGTAGGTGGCGGTGCAGGCGCCGCCGGTCGGCGGCGGCGTGCTGGGCGGCGGGGGAGAGGAGGGCGGCGGGGTCGACGGGGGGACCGGCGGCGGGGTGCCGCTGAGGCTGGAGGTGAACCACCAGTGGTCGATGTTGAACAGCGAGCCGCTGCCGCCGGTGAACCGCAGGTAGAGGTCGTGGGTGCCGGTGGCACCGCTGACCGGGCAGCTCGGGTTGGTCCAGGTCTGCCAGCCGCCGGTGGGGGTCACCTGGCAGGTGCCCACCAGCGGGCCGGTCACGCTGTCCAGGCGCAGCTCGATGGACCCCCCGCTACCGGCCGAGGCCACCATGGCGGTGAACTTGGTCGCGCCGGCGCCGAAGGCCACACCCTTGACCTTGATGTAGTCGCCGTTGTCGATGTAACCGACGTTCCTCCCGCCCAGGGAGGACGCCTCGGTCTCGACCCCCTGCCCCCAGGCCATCGTCTCGGCCTCCTGCCGGGCGTACGGGTCCAGGGTGCCGACCTGCGGGGCGCCGGTGGTGGTCATGTTGATCGTGGGGATCGAGCCGTCCGCGCCGTAGGAGAACTTCTCCACCGCCACCGACCTGGTGAAACCGCCGCCGCCGGGCAGCGCGCCGTTGTGGTAGAAGAAGTACGAGTTGCCCTTGAAGTCGATGATCCCCGGGTGGTTGGTGAAGCTGCTGCCCTGGGTCGGCATGATCGTCCCGCGGTACGTCCAGGGGCCCAGCGGCCCGGGCGCGGTCGAGTAGGCGACGAACTCGGAGCAGCACCTGGCCGCGAACGCCATGTAGTAGAGGCCGTTGCGCTTGTACACCCACGGGCCCTCCTCGTAGAGGGTGGGCCGGTTCGCGTCTCCGGTCCGCGTCCCGAAGCCCGCGGTGGTCAGCGGGATCTGCGTCGGGCTGCCGGAGTACGAGATCATGTCCGAGTTCAGCTTCACGTACCACAGGCGCGGGTTGCCCCAGTACAGGTACGCCTGGCCGTCGTCGTCGATGAACACGGTGGGGTCGATCTCGCCGTTGCTCACCAGCGGACGCCCGATGGCGTCGCGGAACGGACCGGTGGGGCTGTCCGCCACCGCCACCCCGATGCCCATCTGGCCGGTGGCCCGCACGACCATCGGCACGTACCAGTAGAACTTGCCGTTGCGGTGGACCGCCTGGCCGGCCCACGCGTCCTGCTTGGCCCAGCTGAACGTGGTGAGGCTGAGCGGCGATCCGTGGTCGGTCCAGTTGACCATGTCGTCGGACGAGAAGACCCGCCACTCCTTCATGGTGAACCAGGTCGAGTTGTCCTCGTCGTGGCCGGTGTACAGGTAGACCCGGTTGTTGTACACGAGCGGGGCCGGGTCGGCCGTGTAGATGGTCTGCACGATCGGGTTGTCCGCCCGGGCGACGGTCGGGTTCAGCCCGCCGGCGACGACCGGGGCCAGCCCGAGCAGGGCGAGCATGGTCACGGCCAGCGCGAGCCATCGTCTGGTCCGGCGGTCGGGTCTCCATAGCGTTGAGGTCACAGGTCATCTCCCCGGTAGGCCGATGGGTACGGTCGGCGAAGGTCGGGCCGTCACGCCCGGCTCCACTTCTGGCTGCTGCCGCCGGTGCAGGCGGACAGGACGATCGGGGTGCCGTTGCCGGTACCGCCGCCGTTCGGGCTCAGGCACAGTCCGGACTGGACGCCGGTGATCGTGCCGTCGGTGTTGACGTTCCACTGCTGGTTGGCGCCGCCGTTGCAGTCCCAGATGATGACCCGGGTGCCGGACGAGGTGCCCTGGCCCTCGGCGTCGAGGCACTTGCTGCCGTACACCTGGAGTTGCCGGCTCGACGTCGCCGTCCACTGCTGGTTGGTCCCGCCGTTGCACTCCCACAACGTCACCTGCGTGCCGTTGGTCTGGGCCTGGTTCGGCACGTCGAGGCACCGGCTGGAGTTGGGGTTGAGCCACGCGCCGCTCGTACCCCCGGGGTTGCCGCCCGGGCCGGCGACCACCGACAGGTTGTCGAACTGGGCGGTCTCACCCTGGCTGGTGCCGAAGCCGACCTGGCCGGTGCCGAACGTGGAGTCGGTGGCCGTGCCGACGGTCGTGCCGTCGATGGTGGCGGTGATGGTGGTGCCGGAGAAGCCGAGCGCGAGGCTGTGCCAGCGGTTGGTGCCCAGCGCCGCGACGTTCCCGCTGCGCAGCGTGGTGAGCTGCCCGGCGGTGTTGTTGCGCAGGATGGACCACGCGCCGGAGTCGGTGACCCGGAGGAAGTAGGCGTTGTAGCGGCCGATGGGGTCCAGGTTGGTGCTGCCGACGCGGCCCTGGACCTGGGCGTAGCCGGACTGTTCGAGCAGGACGTCGGCGGAGACCGTGTAGTTGCCCCAGCTCAGGTTCCCGCCGTAGGTGGCCGGGTCGGCGAGGGTCTTCCAGGTGATGGGCGCCTGCGCGGACATCTGACGCAGGCACATGCCGGTCCGGCCGCCGCCGCAGCCGACGATCTCGAACGCGCCCTGCATGTCCTGGAGGTACTTCGGGAACCGCCCGCTGGCGTAGCTGTCGAAGTCGTCGCGGTACGGCAGGCTCAGCGAGCCCTGCGCCGGGCTGGTCGCGGTGCCCTTGCCCTGCCCGGTGGTGGTGGTGACGGTGTAGAGGTGGCCGGGCTGGACGGTGAGCGAGAACGAACCGCCCGACGGGGTGATGTCCGCGCCGCGGACGAAGAAGTCGTTCGGGTTCGTCGAGTTCAGGTTCGTGGACCAGACGTGCACCTGGCCGGTGGACAGCCCGCCGGTGACGTTCATGGTGATCTGCTGGGCCGCTGTGGCGTCCATGGTCTCGACGACAGTGCTGTAGTCGCCGGTGGTGGGTGAGCGCAGCGACACGTAGCTGCCGTTGTTGCGGTTGCCGCCCAGGTAGCCCGAGGAGGAGTCCAGGTAGCGCCAGCCGGGTGCGGTGAACTGCGTGGTGTGCGCGAGCGCCCAGGTGTTCTTGCCGACCGAGTACCAGCCGGACCAGGGCTGGTTGGCCAGGATCAGCCCGACCGTGGACCAGGGCAGGTTCGGGGTGATGGCGGCGATCAGGTCCCAGTTGAGGTAGGCGACCATCCGGCCGTCGATGTAGCCGCGGTTGATGCCGCGCGCGAGCGGCTTGGCGCCGTCGTTGTAGTCCTGGGAGCCGCCCTCGCTGTTCCACAGCGTCTTGCCGGTGGAGGTGGCTGTCGACGAGACGGTGCAGGTGGTCTGCGCGCTGAGGTAGCCGCACGGGTAGTGGCCGCTGAGCACGTCGATGCTGTTGCGCAACGTGGCGTTGCTGGCCACGGCGTTGGCCGGGCCCCAGCTACCGGGGTAGTCGTCCCCGTAGATGATCTTCACGCCGCTGTAGCCGTTGGCGTTCAGCGCCTGACGCAGGCTGATGGTCCAGTTCGCGTCGGTCCGCTTCTCGTTCTGGGCGGCGGTGATGTAGTCCATGGTGAGGTTGTGCTGCCGCGCGCAGCCCAGCCAGTCCACGAAGTAGTTGATCATGTCCTGGGACATGAAGTTGCCGTTGCCGATCCACCCGGGAGCGCCCCAGGGCAGTGCCGCCAGCTTGATGGCGGGGTTGCGGGCCTTGGCCTGCTCCATGATCCACCACTGGTAGCCGCGGTTGCAGTTGAGATCGCCCCGGACGTGTTCGTGGCTCGGCTCCGAGCCGCTGGTGGAGTTGGTGTCGCCGCCCATCTCGACCTTGAGGATCTGCAACGCGGCGCCGTAACCGGGCTTGAACAGGTAGTCCAGGATCTGCCCGCGCTGCGGCTCCGGATAGTCGATCAGCAGCCGGCTGTTGCCGCCGCCGCCGCTGACCGCGCCGACCCCGTCGAACGTCTGGCCGCCGGAGGCGCCGTTGACGGTGATCGTGGTGGCGGCCTGGGCGGGGCTCGCGGCGAACGTGAGGCCGCCGCCGGTGGCGGCCAGGGTGAGAGCCAGGGCGGGAATGACGAGACGCGATGGTCCGGATCGGACGGACCGGGGACGGGGGATCACCATGACGGCTCCTCGGGTACGCGCGGGCGCCCGACCGTCCGGACGGCGCCTCGCGAGTTGTGGGTGGCCGTCGGTGTCAACGCTAACAGCAGCAGTGTGCGGCTCCGAGGTGTCGGTGGTGGTGGCCTGCGGAGTCAAGAATGTTAGCGCAAACATCGACCAGAGTTAATTAGAGCACATCCCGCCGCCCGGCGGGACATCGGTTGTGCCGGCCGGTGCCGGGCCGGGGCGGCGGCATGCCACCCACAGCCCGGCTCCCCGTGCGGGGATCGGCGCTCCGGCGAGGTCAGGGACTGGTGCAGCTGACACCGCTGGGCGCGGTGGCCCCGTTTCCGGTGGCGGTGAACCCGAACGTCGTCGAGCCGTTCGCGCCGACCGTGCCGTTGTAGTCGGCGTTGCGGACCGACACCGAGCCGCTGGTGCCCGTGTTGACGCCGTTCCAGAGGCTGCTGATCGCCTGGCCGGAGGCCAGGGTCAGGCGTACCGTCCAGCCGTTGAGCGTGGTGGCGCCGTTGTTCGCCACCGTGACCTCGGCCTGGAAGCCGCCGGGCCAGGTGTTCACGGTCCGGTAGGTGGCGGTGCAGGCGCCCGGCTCACCGGTCGGCGGCGGGGTGGTCGGCGGCGGGGTCGTGGGCGGCGCGGTGGTCGGCGGCGGGGTCGTGGGCGGCGCGGTGGTCGGCGGCGCGGTGGTGGGCGGCGGCGTGGTGGACGCGAACTGGCTGAAGAACCGCCAGATCTCCCCCGACGTCCAGGTCCGGGAGTCGTTCGGGCTGGACGACCCGTCGACCGGGCTGGGGGTGTGGTCGCCGTCGAACGCGGCCCACTGCACCGGGTAGCCCTCGCGGCAGCCGGAGTACGTGGTGGTGATGTGGGTGAGGCTGCCCCGGCTCGGCTCGCGCGGGCTCTGCGCGGTGCAGCCGTTGTTGCGGACGAACGTGTCGCGCAGCGACCGGCCCATGGAGATGTTCAGCACGCTGTCGTAGATGCCGTGGATGCCGAAGTAGGCGACCGGCTGGGTGCCGCCGTTGCAGCCGCTGAGGTTGGCGCCGGAGATGACGGTGACCGCACGGACGATCGTGGGCCGGGCGCAGGCCACCGCGTAGCTCATCGCTCCGCCGTAGCTCCAGCCGAGCGCGAACCGCTGGCTGGTGTCGACGCAGAGGTCGTTCTCGACCTGCCGGGAGATGTCGTCGAACAGCGTCAGGTCGCGGCCGTTGGTATTGGCCCAGCCGTTGTCGATGCCCTGCGGCGCGACGAAGATCGTGCTGTTGTTCGACAGCGGCAGCAGGCCGTAGTAGCCGGCCGAGGCGACGTTGTTCGCCGAGCCGTTCAGCCAGTGGAACCCGAAGATCAGCCGGTACGGGCGGTTGCGGTCGTACCCGTCCGGGATGCGCAGGATGTAGCTGCGGTTCTGTCCGCCGCTGGAGATGGTGCGCGTCCCGCTGGACAGCGTGGGTGCCTTGCCGCAGCCGGCGGTCGCGGCGAGTGTGCCGTTCGTCGACGCCTGTGCCGTCTCGCCGAGGCCGCCGTTGAGCGCGCCGCCGGCGACCGCCGCGAGGAGCACGGCCGCGGCGGCGATGGATGAGAGAAGCGGTGTTCGTTTCGCCATTGCTTGACTCCTTGCCCTGGGTGGCGGTGCAGGCCGGACCGTCCGTCGATGCCGACGTCGCCTGCGAAGAGGGCGCGGAGCCGCGCGTGCGGCCGGGGCCGAAGTCGTCCGTGGCCGCCTGCGTCGGCGTGCATCGGCGGAGCGGCCCGGACCGGTCACCGACCGGCGGGGCGGCGAGGAAGGTGCCTCGGGTCGCCTTGCCGATTGCGGGGGTGACGGGGAGCGTGCCCTTCGCTCCCGTGCCGGAACATAGCAGGTTATCGATAACATGTTCAACCGGCCGGGCCCGGAGGAGTGCCGGGTGGGCCGCCGGGTGAGCGCTCACAGGAGCGCGGTGCAGGCGTCGCCGCCTGCTCAGGCGCGGTCGGCCAGGGCCGGCAGGTCACAGCCGGCGAGGGCGTCCGGCTGGGGTACGCGGGCGAGGTCCGCCTCGGCGAGCCCGAGCCGCCGGTACGCGGTGTGCAGCGCCGCGACCACGGCGCCCAGCGCGCCGGAGAGGTCGCCGAGTTCGGCGCCGTGCACTGTCGCCTCGGCGGCGGGCACGATCTCGTGCAGCCGGCCGCGCAGCCGGACCAGATCGGGTGTGAGCGCGTGGGAGACGCCGCCGCCGAGGACGATCACCTCCGGTTCGTAGGCGACCACCGCCGCGGTGAGGATGACCAGCAGTGCCTGCTCGACGTACTGCCGGACCGGCACCAGGCGCGGGTCGGCCGAGCGGAACACGTCCGCCGCGTTGTCGAACGACAGGCCGAGCTCGCGGGCGCGGGCGAGGATGCCGGACCCGCTGATGATCCGTTCGAGCGGTGCGCCGAGCGGACCGGCGGGCAGGTGGCCGAACTCGCCGACCAGGCCGCTGCGGCCCCGGAACAGCCGGCGGTCGATGGCGACGCCGGCGCCGAGCCCCGCCCCGATGGTGAGCATCACCGCGGTCTGCGCGTCCCGGGCGGCGCCGAAGCGCAGCTCGCCGAGCAGCGCGTAGTTGGAGTCGTTGTCCACCTCGACCGAGGTGTCCAGGTGCTTCTCCAGCAGCCGCAGGAACAGCGGGTCCTCCACCTGCGGCAGGTTCGGGGCGTTGGACACCGCGCGGTCGCCCTGCCGGACGGCGCCGGGCAGGCCCACCGCGACGCAGTCGAGGCGCTCCCGGTCGGCGCCGACGGTCCGGAGGATCAGGTCGGCCAGCCACTGGGCCAGCCGGGGGGCGTCGTAGCCGGCCGGCGTGGGCACGGTCCGGCCGGTCAGCGGCTTGGCGGCGAGGTCGGCGACGACCAGCCGGACGTTCGAGCCGCCGACGTCGACCCCGCAGACCACGCCGCGTCCGGCGGCGATCGCCACCCGGGTCGCCCGCCGGCCCCGGGTGGTGGTCGGCGCGCCGTCGGTCTCGGTCAGCAGCCCCTCGTCGAGCAGTTGTTCCACGATGCGCGACACGGTGGCGGGGGAGAGGTCGGTCTCGTGGCCGATGGCCGTGCGGCTCACCGGACCGTGGGTCAGCACGTGGGCCAGCACCGTGGACCGGTTCGCCGCCCGGGGTGCTCGAGATTCCACGCCCACCTCCGCCGATTTTCTTTCCGCCCGAATGCTAAAGCCGTGCCGCCTCCCGGGCAACCACCCGGGGCGTGTCGTCCGGTGCCGACGCGTGGCGGGCATCGACGCCCGTCCTCCCGCAGCCTCGCGCGGGCGTGAAAGCCCAGGTCAAGTGCCATGCTGGCGGCTCGAAGCCAGTGGGAGGAATCTCTGACCAGCGCTCTTGACGGAGTGTGATTACCGCGATAATACTTTCACCCTGAACGGAAATAGAGGTCGCTGGCCCCCAGGGACGGCGGCGGGTGCCCCCGCACGCGCCGTGCCGGTCGCATCGGACCCCCGTGTCAGTCCGGAATCACCGGTTCCAGACCCCGTTGCTGTGAAGGGAAGAGCAATGATTCTCAGCCGTAGACGTGGTGCCGCCCTCGGCGCGCTCTGCGCCCTGGCGCTCATGGTCGGCGCCTGCTCGAACGAGACCTCCGGGAGCGGCGGCGCGTCGAGCGGCCCGCGTACCGAGCCCAGCCTGTCGTTCGTCGGCCCCGGCGGCGAGACGCCGACCGCCGCCGACCAGCTCTCGCTCACTCCCGAGGAGCGGCAGAAGGTCAAGGACGGCGAGTACTCCGCCGCCTTCGTCTGGCACGAGGGCTCCGCGCTGACCAAGGCCGTGGAGTCCGGCGTCCGCAAGGAGTTCGACCAGCTCGGCATCAAGGTGCTGGCCAGCACCAGCGCCGAGTTCGACGCCGCCCGGCAGGCCAACAACGTGCAGACCGTCCTGGCGCTCAAGCCCGACCTGATCGTCACCATCGCGGTCGACCCGACCGCGGCGGCTGCGGCGTTCAAGCCCGCCGTGGACGCCGGCGTCAAGCTCGTCGTGATGACCACCCCGCCGAAGGGCTACAAGTCCGGCGAGCAGATCGTCGGCATCGTCACCGCCGACCTGACCGCGTTCGGCAAGGCCAACGCGGAGATGCTCGGCAAGGCGCTCGGCGGCAAGGGCAAGGTCGGCTACGTCTACCACGACGCCGACTTCTGGTTCACCAACCAGCGGGACAAGGCGTTCAAGGACTGGCTGGGCTACCTCTACCCGGACATCGAGATCGTCGAGGAGGCCGGGTTCTCCGACCCGGCGCGTACCGAGGACATCGCCA
This sequence comes from Micromonospora sp. WMMD1219, assembly GCF_049315215.1. Lineage (NCBI taxonomy): Bacteria > Bacillati > Actinomycetota > Actinomycetes > Micromonosporales > Micromonosporaceae > Micromonospora > Micromonospora sp. WMMD1219. The sequence goes on along the minus strand of NZ_CP186057.1, from coordinate 6,543,009 downwards.
CCGCGATGCTGACCCGCCACGCCGACCTCAAGGGCGTCTACGTCGCCTGGGCCACCGCCGCCGAGGGCGTGCTCGCCGCGACCCGTCAGCAGGGCCGCACCGACGTCAAGATCGTCACGAACGACCTGGAGGCAAACCTCGCCGCCGACATGGTCAAGGGCGGCAACGTCGCCGGCGTCGTCGCCAACGGCTCGACCCGCCTCGGCGAGAACCTGGGCGTCGTCGCCGCGTACGGCCTGCTCGGCAAGAAGGCCCCGGAGCTGGTCGTCGGATCGCCGATGGCCGCCACCAAGGACAACATCGCCGACGCCTGGCGCGACGACTACGGCCAGGAGCCCCCGGCCGAGGTGCTCGGCAACTGACGCCGGGCCGCGAGGTCCGGGGCCTCCCCGAACGGGCCCCGGACCTCGCCGGACGCGGCCCGGCCCACACCGCCGGGCCCGCGACCACCGCGAGACGAGAGGAAGAAGCACATGGGGTACGTCCAGACAGTCCTCGGGCCGGTGGCTCCCGAGTCGCTCGGCCGGGTGCTGAGCCACGAGCACCTCGGCGCGCTGGTGCCCGGGCCGTGGCTGTCCGGCGGCGCCGGGGACGACCGCGCCGACCTCGCCGCCGACGCGGTGAGCGGCCTGCCGGAGCTGGGCTTCGGCACGGTCGTGGACCTGTCCCCGTACGAGGTGGTCGGTCACGACGTGACGCTGCTGCGTGAGGTGGCGCTGCGTACCGGCCTGAACGTGGTCGCCGGATCGGCGATCTACCTGGAGCCGTACTCCCCGGGCTGGGCGCTGACCGCGAGCGTCGACGAGATGCGCGAGCGCTTCGTCGCCGACGCCACGATCGGCGTCGGGGACACCGGAATCAAGGTGGGCATCTTCGGCGAGCAGGCCACCGGCCTGAACGAGATCACCCCGCACGAGGAGAAGTGCCTGCGCGCCGCCGCCCGCGCCCACGTCGCCACCGGCCTGGCGGTGAACACCCACACCACCCACGGCACGATGGCGCTGGAGCAGGTCGAGATCCTGCGCGAGGAGAAGGCCGACCTCTCCCGCGTCGTCATCGGCCACCTGGACATCAACCCCGACCCGGACTACCTGCGGGCCGTGCTGGCCACCGGCGTGAACATCGCCTTCGACACGCTCGGCAAGCAGTTCTGGGACTTCGTGCTCGCCCCGCTGCCGGCGGACCCGCCGGAGGGCGAGTTCGCCAAGCGCGCGTACCACCGGCCCGACCGGGCCCGGCTGGACATGCTCGCCGGGCTGGTCCGGGACGGGTACGCCGACCGGATCCTGCTCTCGATGGACCTGACCGGCGCCGAGGCGTACCTGAACCCGGGCACGCACGGCCGCCTCGGGTACTCGTACCTGGGCGCGGAGATCGTGCCGGGTCTGGCCCGGCTCGGTGTGCCGCCGGAGGCGATCGACCAGATGCTGGTGGCCAACCCGGCCCGGCTCCTGACGGTCGGCTGATGGCCGCGCATCCGCGTCCGTCCGGCTACGTCGCCGGCGTCGACCTCGGCGGCACCAAGCTGCGGGCCGCGCTGGCCGACCTGGACGGTCTCGTCGTGGACGAGCAGGTGCAGCCGACCGACCCCCGGGGCGGTACGGCGGTCGCCGCGCAGATCGACGCGCTGCTGCGCCAGCTGGCCGCCCGGACCGGCATCGACTGGTCCGACGTGCGGGCCAGCGCGATCGGACTGCCCGGCGTACCCGACCCGGCGACCGGCGCCATCGAGCTGTCGCCCAACGTCTCCGACCTGGAGGCCCTCGACGTGCGGGCCGAACTGACCCGCCGGCTGGGCCACCCGGTCGTGCTGGACAACGACGTCAACATGGCCGCCGCCGGCGAGCAGTGGCTGGGCAGCGGGCGTACCCACCGGCACTTCGTGTTCGTGGCGGTCGGCACCGGTGTCGGCATGGGCATCGTGCTCGACGGCGAGCTGGTCCGCGGCGCGCGCGGCGCGGCCGGGGAGATCTCCTACCTGCCGCTGGGCACCGACCCGTTCGACAAGGACAACCAGGTGAAGGGCGCGCTGGAGGAGGCGGTCGCCGGTGCCGCCCTCGCGGCCCGCTACCGGGCGGTGTCCGGCGAGCAGGCGAGCGTGCCCGACGTCTTCGACCGGGCCGCGTCCGGTGACCCGGACGCCCTCGCGGCCATCGACGAGGAGGCGCGGCTGATCGCCCTGGCGGTCGTCGCGGTCACCGCCGTCCTGGACCCGGAGGCGGTCGTCCTGGGCGGCGGCATCGGCTCCCGGGCCGAACTCGTCGAACCGGTCCGGCGCTGGGTCGCCGCGCTCAGCGCGGACGCCCCGTTGATCAAGACCAGCCGGCTCGGAGACCGGGCCGGCCTGCTCGGCGCCGTCGCGGTCGCCCGCCGGGAGGCCGGCGTACGCGACGACGTACCGGCCCACCGGAACACCTCTTTCCAGACAGCGGAGGGACGATAGATGACCCACACGGATGCGGCGGTGAAGACCAGCGCCGCCCCGGCCTGGCGCCGGATCAACTGGCGCGACTACGTGGTCTACATCGGCTTCGCGGTCGTGTTCCTGTTCTTCGCCATCACCCAGGGCGGCAACGGCTTCCTGACCACGAGCAACCTCACCAACATCGTCATCCAGACCGCGCCGATCACGATCATGGCGGTCGGGCTGGTCTTCGTGCTGGCCGCCGGTGAGATCGACCTGTCCATCGGCTCGGTCGTCGCGCTCTCCGCGCTCGTCGGCGCGGTGACGTTGCGCGAGACCGACAGCATGCTGCTCGGCGTGGCCGCGGGCCTCGCCGCCGGCGCGGCGGTCGGCCTGGTCAACGGCGTCTTCGTGACGCTCGTGCGGCTGCCAAGCTTCCTGGTCACGCTCGCCACCATGGGTGCGGTGGCCGGTCTGGCCCGCGAGGTCACCGGCCTCCAGTCGGTGCCGGTCAGCAACGACGCGTTCCTGTCCTTCTTCGGCCAGGGCGAGATCCTCGGCATCCCCGGCCTGGTGCTCTGGTCGGTGGCGGCGGCTGTGGTCGGCTACCTCGTGCTGCGGCAGACCCGGTACGGCGCGCACACGCTCGCCATCGGCGACAACGTCGCGGCGGCCCGGGTCAGCGGCATCAAGGTGATCCGCGTCAAGATCATGGTGCTGATGGGCAGCGCGATGTGCGCAGCGATGGCCGGCCTGCTGTACGCCGGCCGCCTCCAGGGCGCCCGGTACACCCTCGGCGAGGCCGACCTGATGTCCGTGATCGCCGCCGTGATCGTGGGCGGGACCAGCCTCTTCGGCGGCAAGGGCTCGATCATCGGCGCGGTGCTGGGCAGCCTGCTGATGGGCATGCTCAACAACGGCCTGATCCTGGCCGGCCTGTCCGTGTCGCAGCAGATGATGGCGCGCGGCGCGATCATCCTGGTGGCCGTCTCCCTCTCGCTGCGCGAGCGGCGAAGCTGACCCGGAAGGAAGCACACGCATGTTTCTGGACCTGCTGCGACGCCGCAATCCGGGCCTGCTCGCCGCCGCCGCGAACCTGCACGGCAGCGGTGACCTGCCGGCCAACTGCTACGCGCTGGACCTGGACACGGTCGCCGCGAACGCCGCCGCCATCCGGGGCGAGGCAGACCGGTTCGGGCTGTCCGTCTACGCCATGACCAAGCAGGTCGGGCGCAACCCCGACTTCTGCCGGACGATCCGCGACGCGGGCATCACCGAGGCGGTCGGCGTCGACCTCCAGTGCGCGCTCGCCGACCGGCGCGGCGGGCTCGGCATCGGTCACCTCGGCCACCTGGTGCAGATCCCCCGGCACGAGGCCGCTGTCGCCGCCGCGCTCGCGCCCGCGTACTGGACGGTCTTCAACGACGCCAAGGCCGCCGAGGCGGCCGCCGCGAGCGCGGCGGCCGGGCGGGAGCAGGCGCTGCTCGCCCGGATCGCGGCTCCCGGCGACCGGTTCTACCGGGGCCACGAGGGCGGCTGGCCGGCCGAGGAGGTCGTCGCTGTGGCCCACCGGCTCGACGCCCTCGACGGCGCCCGGTTCGCCGGTGTCACCAGCTTCCCGACCCAGCTGTTCGATCCGGCCACCGGGCGGGTCGTGCCGACCCCCAACCTCGGCACCCTGCGGAGCGCCGCCGCCGCGTTGCGCGCCGCCGGGTGGTCGCACGTCGAGATCAACGCCCCGGGTACGACGTCGGCGGCGATCCTGCCCACGCTGGCCGAGGCGGGCGTGACGCAGGTCGAACCCGGTCACGGGCTCACCGGCACCACGCCCTGGCACGCGGTCACCGACCTGGTCGAGGAGCCGGCCGTGCTCTACGTCAGCGAGGTGTCCCACCTGTGGGACGGGCGGGCGTACGTCTTCGGCGGCGGGCTCTACGTCGACCCGGTGCTGGGCCTGGGCGGCACCCGGGCGCTGATCGTGCCCCGGGGCGGTGGTCTCGACGACGCGTACCTGGTCGACGTGGAGATGCCCGCGCCGGAGGCGATCGACTACTACGCGATGGCCGACGTGACCGCGGCGCCGGGCGTCGCGCCCGGCGACACGGTCCTGTTCGGCTTCCGGCCGCAGGCGTTCGTCACGCGGGCGCTGACGGCGGGCGTGACCGGCGTCCGGTCGGGCGCCCCGGCCGTGGCCGGCGTGTACGCCGCCGACGGCTCGGCGCCGATCGGGCTGGACGACATCGACGCGGTCGGCGGCCCCGGCACCGGCAACCACACCGCTCGCAGCGCAGGGAGGGCATGATGAGCACGGTCACCGACAAGACCGACGCGACCAGGGCGGGCGCCCCGCCGCTGCGGTTGCACGGCATCCGTAAGCAGTTCGGCGGCGTCGTCGCGATCGAGCGCTTCGACCTGGAACTGGCCGCCGGCCAGATCACCGCGCTGGTCGGCGACAACGGCGCCGGCAAGTCCACCCTCGTGAAGATCATCTCGGGGGTGTACCAGCCCACCGAGGGCGAGCTGGAGATGCACGGGCGGCCGGTGACGTTCCGGGACGCCTCCGACGCCCGCCGGCAGGGCGTCGAGGTGGTCTACCAGGATCTGGCCCTGGCCGACTCGCAGCCGGTCTACATGAACATGTTCCTGGGCCGGGAGCTCACCCGCGGTCCGCTGCGGCTGCTGGACCGGCGCCGGATGGCCCGGGAGACGCAGGAGCTGGTGGACGCGCTGGACGTACGCATCCCCAGCGCGAAGGCGACCATCCGGGACCTGTCCGGCGGCCAGCGGCAGGCGGTGGCGATCTGCCGCGCCACCCACTGGGCCAGCGGCCTGGTGCTGATGGACGAGCCGACCGCGGCGCTGGGCGTGGCCGAGACCGCCAAGGTGGAGCAGCTGATCCTGAAGCTGCGGGAGCGGGGCGCGGCCGTGCTCGTGGTCAGCCACAACCTGGACCAGGTGTTCCGCATCGCCGACCGGGTGGCGGTGCTGCGCCGGGGGCGCCAGGTCGGCGTCCGCGGCATCACCGAGACCAGCCGCAACGAGATCGTCTCGATGATCACCGGCGCGTCCGAGGAGACCGTCCGCCCCTGACCCGCGCGAACCACCGCGCGAGACGATGACCCCGGGTGTCCCTCCCGGGGTCATCGGCGTTCCCGGCCCCGTTCGATCCGCCGTACGTAACGTTTGTGTGAACCCATGTGAACGCTGACAGCGCGGCTATCCCGCACTTCGGGAGCGCTTTCATTTCGTTGCGCAGCCGTGTTCACTGAACACCGTTCACCCTATTGTTCACTGGTGCTAAATCCGGTAGAACTCCTGGTAGGTCCGCTGCTCGGGCCATCTGCCTCGTGCTTCTAGGAGGACTTCTCATGGCTCGTTCACCCCGTCCGGGCGCCTCCTCGCCCGCGCTCTCCCGCCGCGGCGTCCTGCAGTTGGGCGGCAGCGTCGCGCTCCTGTTCGCCACCGGCGCCTGCGCCGCGGACAGCGGTAACAAGTCCACGGACGGCAAGTCCGGCGGCGCCTCCGCCAAGACGCTGCGCATCGCCGTCTCCAGCTACCTGTCGAGCTGGGACCAGGACTTCGTCGGCTTCGACCTGACCGCGCTGATGCTCTACAAGAACGTCTTCCCGTACCTGATCGACTACGGGGTCACCAACGCCGGCGGAAGCCAGATCCTCGACACCCAGAACATCACCCCGACGTTCGCCGAGTCGTTCGAGCCGGACGCCGAGCAGAAGGTGTGGACGCTCAAGCTGCGCCGCGGCGTGAAGTTCGCCAGCGGCAACGAGATGAAGGCCGCCGACGTCAAGTGGTCGAAGGACCGTGCGTTCGCCGCCCAGGCCAACGTCGCCGGCGTCTACCGCACCATCGGCCTCACCAGCGCCGACCAGGTCAAGGTCGTCGACGACTACACGGTGGAGTTCCACCAGGCGTTCCCCAGCGCGCTCACCCGGCAGATCCAGGCGATCTCGCTGTACGTCTTCGACTCCGTCGAGGCCAAGAAGCACGCCAGCGCCAGCGACCCCTGGGCCAAGGACTGGTTCGCGAAGAACCCGCCCACCGGCGGCTACTTCAACGTCGCCAAGGCCACCCAGGGCCAGGAGATCGAGCTCAGCGCCAACACCGGCTACCCGGGCCCGGACCCGGCCAAGACGCCGACCATCCGGATCTCCGTCGTGCCGGCCGCCTCCAACCAGCGGCTCCAGCTCCAGGCCGGTGACATCGACATCGCCCTGGGCATCAGCCAGCGCGACATCCAGGACCTCAAGAAGGCCCCGGGCATCAAGGTGATCTCGGCGGCCAGCAACCGCCAGGTCGCCATCCAGATGTCGGTCACCGCGGCGCCGTTCAACGACGTGAACGTGCGCAAGGCGCTCGCCTACGCGGTGCCCTACGAGCAGATCATCAACAACGTGTACGGCGGCGACGCCCGCGCGGCCAAGAGCCCGGTCCCGCTGGACATGCCCGGGTACGACGAGAGCGGCTACCCGTTCACCCACGACCTGGAGAAGGCGAAGGCCGCCATGGCCGCCGCCGGCCGGGCGTCGCTCGACTCCGAGCTGGTCTTCGAGGCCGACAACGAGGAGCAGCAGAAGATCGCCGTCCAGGTGCAGAGCGAGGCGGCCAAGGCCGGCATCCGGCTCAAGCTGACCCCGCTCGACCCGGCGACCCTCGGCGAGCGGCGGACCAAGAAGAACATCCCGCTCCAGATCACCTCCGGGCAGCTCTGGGTGGACGACGTCGAGTACATGCTGGCGACGAGCTTCGTCAAGGGCGCCAACCTCAACTACTCGAACTACACCAACCCGGAGATCGAGGAGATCTACGAGAAGTCGCACACCACTGTCGACACGGGCGCCCGCAACGCGCTGTGGAAGCGGGTCCAGGAGATCCTCGCCGCCGACGTGCCGTGGGTGGTCATCTGCCAGCCCAACTTCAACCTGCCCGTCCGGGAATCCGTCGCCGGCTGGGTGCAGCCGATGGACGGCCTCGCCCGCCTGCGCTACCTGAGCGCTTCGGCCTAGGGACGTCACCCACCCATGCGTATCTTCCGGTTCGTCGCCAGGCGACTGCTCCAGCTGATCCCCGTTCTGCTCGGAGTGGTCGTCCTGGCCTTCCTCCTGGTCCGAGTGCTGCCGGGCGACCCCGTCCGCAGCATCCTCGGGCAGAACGCCACCGAGGAGGACGCAGCCGCGGCCCGGGCCCGCTTCGGGCTCGACCAGTCACTGTGGCAGCAGTTCCTCGACTACCTCGGCGGGCTGCTGACCGGTGACTTCGGGACCTCGATCCAGAGCGGCAGCTCCGTGGGCTCGGAGATGGCGCTCCGGGTGGGTCCGACCCTGGAACTCGTGGTCATCTCGGTGACCATCGCGCTCGTGGTGGCGACGGTGCTGGGCATCTGGTCGGCCAAGCGGGCCAACCGGGCCGGGGACCACAGCGTCCGGATCTTCGCGCTGGTCGGCAATTCCGTACCGGAGTTCTGGCTCGGCCTGGTGCTGGTGCTCGTCGGCTACAGCATCCTCGGCTGGTTCCCGGCGCCCAACGGCCGGGTCGACCCGGACACCGGCCTGACCCCGCTCACCGGCGCCGATCTCGTCGACGCCGTCCTCACCGCCAACGGGCCGGCGATCGCCTCGGCCGCGGCGTACCTCGTGCTGCCGGTGCTGACCCTCGTGGTCGGCGTGGTCGCCCCGCTGCTGCGCAGCGTCCGGGCCTCCGCGCTGGAGGTGCTGCACTCCGAGTCGTACGCCGCGGCCAAGGCGCACGGGCTGCGCGACCGGACGCTGCACTACGGCTACCTGCTGCGGGCGACGCTGGTCCGGCTGCCGTCGCTCGCCGCGCTGGTCTTCGGTACGGCGATCGGCTCCACCGTGCTCGTCGAGTACGTGTACTCGTGGCAGGGCTTCGGCCAGTGGGCCCTGCGCGGCCTGCTCTACCGGGACTACCCGGTGGTGCAGGCGTCGGTGCTGGTCATCGCGTTGTGCTACGTGCTGGTGTTCCTCATCGCCGACGTGGTCCACGCGATCCTCGACCCGAGAGTGAGGCTCTGATGGCCGAGCTGCGAACCGTTCCCGACGGTCCCGCCGCCGCGCCGGTGGTCGTGCCCGGCGGTGACCGGGACAGCCGTTTCGCCCGCCGCATGATCATCGCCGGGGCGAGCATCCTGTCGGTGGTCGCGCTGGTGGCGGTGTTCGCGCCGCTGCTGAGCCAGTGGGGCGAGACCGAGATCGACGCGGCGAACACCCTGGTCGCCCCGGGCGGCAGCCACCTGCTCGGCACCGACGGCAACGGCATGGACATCTGGAGCCGGGTGCTCTACGCCGCCCGGCTCGACCTGGGCATCGCCCTGGCCGCTGTCGCGCTCGCCGTGGTCGTCGGCACACTGCTCGGCCTGGTCGCCGGCTACTTCGGCGGCTGGCTCGACGACGTGCTGATGCGGGTGGTCGACATCTTCCAGTCGTTCCCCACGTTCATCCTGGCGCTGGCCGTGGCCGCCCTGCTCGGCAACGGCACGATCAACCTGATCATCACGATCGCGGCGGTGAACGCGCCGGCGTACGCCCGGCTGGTCCGCGCCGAGGTGCGGTCGCTGCGGGAACTGCCGTTCGTGGACGCCGCGATCACCTCCGGGGCGTCGCCGGTCGGCGTGCTCTGGCGGCACCTGCTCCCGAACAGCCTCACCCCGGTCCGGGTCATCGCGCCGCTGAACTGCGGCTGGGCCATGCTCACCCTGGCCGGGCTCTCCTTCCTCGGCCTGGGCGTGAGCATCCCCGAGGCGGAGTGGGGCGCCATGATCAGCCTCGGCGCCGCGGACGTGGTCGGCGGCCGGTGGTGGACCTCGGTCCCGCCCGGCCTGGCCCTGTTCGTCTGCGTCCTGGGGTTCAGCCTGCTCGGCGAAGGCCTGCAGGACCGCGCCAACGCGAAGCGGCGGTGACCATGCTGTCGATCGAGAACCTCTCCGTGACGATCCGCCGGCCCGGCCGGCAGGTGGCAGCGCTCAGCGGCGTCAGCTTCGCCGTACGACCCGGCGAGGTCGTCGGCCTGGTCGGCGAGAGCGGCGGCGGCAAGAGCATGGTGGCCCGCGCCGTCGTCGGGCTGCTGCCCGGCGGCTCGCACGCCACCGGCCGGGTGCGCTTCGGCGACTCGGACGTGCTGCGCATGGACGACGCCGCGCTCGCCGCCCACCGCGGGCGCGGGGTGGCGATCTGCTTCCAGAACCCGCGCGGCGCGCTCAGCCCCACCCGCACCATCGGCAAGCAGCTCGTCGACCGGCTCGCCACCCACCAGGAGATGTCCGGCGAGCGGGCGCGGGAGGCGGCGCGCGAGCTGTTCGAGGCGGTCGGCATCCGCAGCCCGCAGCGCCGGCTCGACGCGTACGCCCACGAGCTGTCCGGCGGCATGGCCCAGCGCGTGATGATCTCGCTGGCCACCGGCTGCGCGCCGGAGCTGCTGATCGCCGACGAGCCGACCACCGGCCTGGACGTGACGCTGACCCGGGAGATCCTGCGCCAGTTCCGGCACGCCGCCGACACCGACGGCCGGGGCGTCCTGCTGATCTCGCACGACCTGGCGTCCATCGCGGAGGTCTGCGACCGGGTGGTGGTGCTCTACGCCGGCACCGTGGTGGAGAGCGGCCCGGCCGCGCAGGTGCTGCGGGAACCCGCGCACCCGTACACCCGGGCGCTGCTGCGCTCGGTGCCGGACGTCGGCGGCCGGCCGGTCGTCGCCACCCCCGGCGCCATGCCGCTGCTCACCGAGGCGCCGCACAACTGCCCGTTCGTCGCCCGGTGCGCGCACGCCGACGGCACCTGCTCGTCCCGGCGCCCGGCCACCGTGCCGGTGCCCGGTGGTGGTGAGTGGTCGCTCGCCTGCTTCCACCCGCAGACCCGGCCGCTGGACGCCGACGTGCCGCGGACGTCGCACACGCCGGCGGCGTCCGGCGCGGTCGCGGCCTCGGACGCGAAGCCCGCAGTGCTGGAGATCGAGGACGCGCACGTCGTCTACCGCAGCCGGTTCGGTTCCGGCGGGCACCACGCACTGCGCGGCGTCACGCTGCGGCTCGGGCCGGGCGAGACGCTGGGCGTGGTCGGCGAGAGCGGCTGCGGCAAGAGCACGCTCGCCAAGCTCGTCATGGGCCTGGTCGCGCCCACGTCCGGCACCGTCACGGTCGCCGGGCAGGCGCTGGTCAAGCAGCCGGGCCGCCCCCGGCCGCGGGGCCGGGCGCTGCGCCGGGCCCGGACCCGGGCGCAGCTCGTATTCCAGGACCCGATCGGTTCGCTCAGCCCGCGCCGTCCCGTCGGCGACTCCATCGCCGAGCCGCTGCGCGCCGCGGGCCTGTCCCCGGCCCAGCGGGCCGAGCGCGTCACCGCCGTGCTGGACCGGATGGAGCTGGACCGGTCGATCCTCCAGCGCTACCCGCACGAGCTGTCCGGCGGCCAGGCGCAACGCATCGGCATCGCCCGCGCGCTGGTCGGCGAGCCGGACCTGATCGTGTTCGACGAGCCGACCTCGGCCCTGGACGTCACCGTCCAGGCGCAGATCCTCGACGTGATCGCCGACGTGGCGGCCGACGCGGACCGCGCCTCGGTGTTCATCTCCCACGACCTGGCCACGGTGCGCGGGTTCGCCGACCGGGTCGTGGTGCTCTACCTCGGCCGGGTCGTCGAGGAGGGACCGGTGGACGTCGTGTTCGACACGCCCCGGCACCCGTACACCCGGGCGCTGCTGGGCAGCGCCCCCCGCCTCGGCGGGACGACCGGGTCCGACGGCGAGGCCGTCGAGCTGGTCAAGGACCTGGAGGAAGCCGACGCCGCGACCGGGTGCCCACTGGCCGCCCGGTGCCCGTTCGTCACCGACCGGTGCCGAGCGGAGCAGCAGGAGCTTCAGTCGTACGGCGAGAGCCGGGCCGCCTGCTGGCGCGTTCCCGAGCTTCCCGCCCTCATCGGAAGGCAGGCTGTCACGCCATGACCCGTCGCCCCATCCGGCTCGCCGTCGACATCGGCGGGACCTTCGTGGACGCCATGGAACTCGACACGCGCACCAACCGGGTCCGCTTCCGCAAGGCGGCGACGACCCCGGCCCGGCCCGCGGACGGTGTCCTCAACGCGATCACCGCGCTCGGCACCGACCTGTCCGAGGTGGAGCTGTTCATCCACGGCACCACGCTCGGGCTCAACGCGGTGCTGGAGCGTCGTGGTGGCCGTACCGGCATCATCACCAACGAGGGCTTCCGGGACATCTTCCTGATCGGCCGCGGCAACGTGCCGTCCGACCACATGTACGACTTCCAGTACCAGCGGCCGGAGAGCCTGGTGCAGCGCCGCTTCACCGCCGGTGTGCGGGGCCGGCTCGACTACCGGGGCCGCGTGGTGGAGCCGCTGGACCCGGACAGCGTCCGGGAGGCCGCCCGCACGCTCGTGGTGGACCAGCAGGTCACCTCGATCGCCATCTGCTTCCTGCACTCGTTCCTCGACCCGAGCCACGAGCGGGAGGCCGCGCGCCTGATCCACGAGGAGTTCCCCGAGGTCAGCCTGTCGCTGTCGACCGACATCGTGCGCGAGTACCGGGAGTACGAGCGGACCAGCACCACGGTGCTGGAGGCGTACATCCGGCCGATCTTCGAGCGGTACGTGGACGAGCTGGAGTCCGGCCTGGCCGAGCGCGGCTTCGCCGGGCGCTTCCTGATCATGCGGTCCGGTGGCGGCTCGATGACCAGTGCGGTCGCCAAGACCGCACCCACGCACACAGTGCTGTCCGGCCCGGCCGGCGGCATCGTCGGCGCCGCGTACGTCGCCTCCGAGCTGGGCCGGGACAACGTGCTCACATTCGACATCGGCGGCACCTCGCTGGACGCCTGCGTGATCGAGCGCGGCAACCCGGTCGCCGCGTACGAGGCCCAGCTGGAGCACTTCCCGCTGCTCATCCCGACGTACGACATCCGGACCATCGGCGCCGGCGGCGGCTCGATCGCCTGGCTGGACCACGGTCTGCTCAAGGTCGGCCCGCAGAGCGCCGGCGCCGACCCGGGCCCGGTCTGCTACGGCCGGGGCGGCACCAAGCCGACTGTCACCGACGCCGCGGTGGTGCTCGGCTACATGGACCCGGACCGCTTCCTCGCCGGCACCATGGGGCTGCGCGACGCCGAGGCGCGCGCCGCGATCACCGAGCAGCTCGCCGAGCCGCTCGGCCTCACCGTGGAGAACGCGGCGGCGGGAGTGTTCGACGTGCTGCTGGCCCGCACCGTCGGCGCGGTCCGGCAGATCACCGTCGAGCGGGGTCACGACCCCCGGCAGTTCGCGCTGCTCGCGTTCGGCGGCGCCGGACCGCTGCTGGCGCCGCTGCTGGCCCGCGAGATGGGTATCGGCGAGGTGGTCGTGCCGTTCGCGCCGTCCGGTTTCTCCGCCTGGGGCATGCTCTCGGCCGACATCGTCAACGACTTCAGCCGTACCGTGATGGCCACGCTCGACGACGCCGACCTGTCGGAGCTGGAGCAGCTGTTCAAGGCGGTCGAGGCCGAGGCGGTCGCGTCGCTGGCGGCGCAGGGCGTGCCGGCCGGCGAGGCGGTGCTGGAGCGGCAGTTCGAGCTGCGCTACCTGGGCCAGGAGCACAGCCTGATGGTCACCGTCGGGCGCGAGCTGGACCGCGACGCGATCCGCGCCGCGTTCGACGAGACGCACCGCACCCGGTACGGCCACACCATGGGCAACCCGCTGCAGATCCTCAACCTGCGGGTGCGCGGCATCGGGCGCACCGACCGGCCCGAGCTGGAGACGCTGGCGCGCGGTGACGGCGACCCGGCGCAGGCGCTGCTGACCCACCGCGACGCGTACGACTTCGGGCAGCAGGCGGTGGTGCCGTTCGCCGTCTACGACCGAGCCCGCCTGGAGCCGGGCGACACCTTCGACGGACCGGCGCTGATCGACGAGGGCACCTCCACCACAGTGGTGCCAAGCGGCCAGCGGGTCACCGTCGACGACCACGGATACCTGCTCGTCACCCTGGAGGAAGCCGCATGACCACGCTGGACGGAGCCCAGGTCGAGGTCGTCCGCAGCTATCTGCAGTCGGCCGCGGAGGAGATGCGGGCCACCCTCATCCGTACCTCGTTCAACCCGGTCATCTACGAGGTGCACGACTTCGGTCTGTCGATGTACGACGCCGACCTGCGGCTGGTCGCCGAGGCCACCGGCCTGACGTTCTTCCTCGGCGCGAACGACTTCTCGCTGCGCAAGGGCGTGGAGTACGTGGGCCGGGAGAACCTGCACCGCGGCGACGTGGTGCTGCTCAACTACCCGTACTGGAACGCGGCGCACGCGTACGACGCGACGCTGTTCGCTCCGGTGTTCCGGCCCGACGAGGCCGACCCCGACGCGGACGGCGACCTGGTCGGCTTCCTCTGCGTCCGCGCGCACTGGATGGACCTGGGCGCCAAGGACCCGGGCTACGTGCTCGACTCGACCGACATGCACCAGGAGGGGCTCATCTTCCCGGGCACCAAGGTCGTGTCCCGGGGCGAGCCGGTGCGCGAGATCCACGAGCTGATCCGGTTCAACTCGCGGATGCCGGACGCGGTGCTCGGTGACCTGCACGCGCAGATCGCCGCGCTGCGCACCGGCGAGCGTCGGATGCTGGAGATCATCGAGAAGTTCGGCCGGGACACTGTGAACCAGGCGATCGACCGCATCATCGTCGACGGTGAGGCTCGCGCCCGCGCGGCGCTGGCCACGCTGCCGCAGGGCACCTGGACCGCCGAGGACTGGGTGGACGACGACGGCATCAGCGACGACCCGGTGAAGATGCGCGTCACCGTCACCATCGCCGACGGGCGCTTCGTCGTCGACTTCGCCGGTTCGGCGCCCGCCACCCGCGGCCCGATCAACATGCCGTTCGGGGCGACGGAGGCGATCTGCAAGGTCGTGCTGAAGTCGCTGACGTCGCGGGACGAGCCGTCGAACGCCGGCACCGTGGCGCCGCTGGAGGTGCGGGCCGAGCCGGGCACGCTGTTCCACGCCGTCTACCCGCAGCCGACGTTCACGCTCTGGACCGGCATCGTCGCGGTGGAGCTGATCCTCAAGGCGCTGGCCCAGGGCATGCCGGACCTGCTGCCCGCCTCCTCCGGCGGCGACGTGCCCGGCTTCATGATGGTCGGCCTGCACCCGGACACCGGGAAGATGTTCGCGGTCAGCAACAACGACCTGGTGGGCTGGGGCGGCACCGCGCAGCACGACGGCATGGACGCCGCCACCCACGTCTCCGGCAGCACCGGCCGGGGCACCCCGATCGAGGTCATGGAGGCCAAGACCGGGATGTTCTTCGAGCGCTGGGAGATCCGCGAGGACTCCGGTGGCGCGGGCCGGTTCCGGGGCGGTTGCGGCCTGCGGCGGGACATCCGGTTCGTGACGCCCGGTGAGTTCCTGACGGTGATCAAGAAGACCAAGAGCGCGCCGTGGGCGCTCGACGGCGGCTTGCAGCCGGAGCCGAACCAGATCGTGGTGTTCCCGGGCACCGACCGCGAGCACCGGGTGAGCACCAAGCGCACGACGGTCGCCGTCGGCGACCGGGTGACCCTGCTGACCGCCGGTGGCGGCGGGCACGGTGACCCGCGCCGGCGTGACCCGGAGGCGGTGCGGCGGGACGTGGCCGAGGGTTACGTCTCCCGGGAGGCGGCCCGGGACGTCTACGGAGTGGACGTCGATGGGTGAGCCGACGGTCGACGGGGCAACCGTCGAGGTCGTCCGCAGCCACCTCGTCTCGGCCGCCGAGGAGATGCGGGCCGCGCTGGTGCGCACCGCGTTCAACCCGGTGATCTACGAGGTGTACGACTTCGGCATCTCCGTCTACGACCGCCGGCTGCGGCTGGTCGCGGAGTCCACGGGGTTGTCCCGCTTCCTCGGCGCCAACGACTACTCGCTGCGCAAGGGCGTCGAGTACGTCGGCGTGGAGAACCTGCACCGCGGCGACGTGGTGCTGCTCAACTACCCGTACTGGAACGCGGCGCACACGTACGACGCGACGATGTTCGCGCCGGTCGTGCTGCCGGACAGCGAGGAGCTGATCGGGTTCCTGTGCATCCGGGCGCACTGGATGGACCTGGGCGCCAAGGATCCCGGTTACGTGCTCGACTCCACTGACATGCACCAGGAGGGGATCATCTTCCCCGGCACGAAGGTGTACGACCGCGGTGAGCCGGTGCGCGAGATCCACGAGCTGATCCGGTTCAACTCGCGGATGCCGGAGCTGGTCATCGGTGACCTCAACGCGCAGATCGCCGCGCTGCGTACCGGCGAGCGGCGGGTGACCGAGTTGTACCGCGACTACGGCCCCGCGGTGGTCGACGCGGTGATCGACCGGGTGATCGACGCCGCCGCGCAGCGCAGCGGCGAGGCGGTGGCCGCGCTGCCCCAGGGCAGCTGGACCGCCGAGGACTGGCTCGACGACGACGGCGTCACCGACGAGCCCATCCTCATGCGGGTCACCGTCACGGTCGCCGACGGTGAGTTCACAGTGGACTTCGCCGGGTCGTCCCCGGCGGTGCCCGGGCCGGTGAACCTGCCGCTGGGCGCCACCATCGCCACCTGCCGGGTCGCGTTCAAGGGCGTCACGACGCCGCACGAGCAGACCAACGCCGGGCACTTCGCGCCCCTGCGGGTACGCGCCGAACCCGGCACGCTGTTCCACGCGCAGTACCCGGCCGCCACGTTCACCCAGTGGACCGGCACCGTCGCGCTGGAGCTGATCCTCAAGGCGCTGGCGCAGGGCATGCCGGACCGGCTCGCGGCCTCCTCGGGCGGTGACGTGCCCGGGTTCATGATGGTCGGCCTGCACCCGGACACCGGCGACATGTTCGCGGTCAGCAACAACGACCCGGTCGGGTGGGGCGGCACGCCCCGGCACGACGGCATCGGACCGGCGAACCACCTGTGCCAGACCCAGGCGCGCAACACGCCGGTGGAGGTGCTGGAGTCGAAGACCGGGATGTTCTTCGAGCGCCTGGAGATCCGTACCGACTCCGGTGGCGCCGGCCGGTTCCGGGGCGGCTGCGGCCTACGGCGGGACATCCGGTTCGTGACACCGGGCGAGTTCCTGACCGTGATCAAGAAGACGAGGAGCGCGCCGTGGGCGCTCGACGGCGGCGAGCAGCCGGAGCCGAACCAGGTGGTGGTGTTCCCGGGCACGGACCGCGAGCACCGGGTGAGCACACGGCGTACCGCGGTGGCGGTGGGGGACCGGGTGACGTTGCTGACCGCCGGTGGCGGCGGGCACGGTGACCCGAGGAGTCGGGATCCAGAGGCGGTGCGACGGGACGTGGCCGAGGGCTACGTCTCGGCCCGGGCCGCCCGAGACGTTTATGGAGTGATCGCGTGAGTGCCGCCTATTCGCCCGAGCAGCCGAGCGTGCTGCTCGGCAACTGCACAGTGCTCGATGCCCGCGTGGTGGACGGCATGGCGCCCGTGACCGGTGCCGGGGTGTGGGTCCGGGGTGACCGGATCGCCGCCGTCGGGCCGTACGCCGAGGTGGCCGGGCAGGCGCGCGCCGCCGGCCGGCTGACCGAGGTGGACCTCGACGGCGCGTACCTGACGCCCGGTCTGGTCAACATGCACACCCACTTCTCGCTGTCGCTGCCCGGCTCCGCCGGCGAGGGCGTCAAGGGGATGGGCTCGTACGACCTCGCCCACTACATGGCCGACGGGGCGCGGCGCACGCTGCACTCCGGCGTGACCACAGTGCGCTGCGTGGCGGAGAAGGACCACGCCGACTTCGCGCTGCGGCGGGCTATCAACGCCGGGCGCGTGCCGGGTCCGCGCATCTACACCGCCGGCCGGGCGCTGGTGTGCACCGGCGGGCACGGCCACGAGAGCAACGACACGCTCGAATGCGACGGCCCGGTGGGCTTCCGCCGGGGCGTCCGCAGCCAGATCAAGGCGGGCGCGGACCTGATCAAGGTGATGATCTCGGGCGGCATCGCCGGTGAGCACGAGAGCATCCACACGCCCCAGTTGTTCGCCGACGAGATGACCGCGGTGATCGAGACCGCGCACGCGTGGGGCCGCAAGGTGACCGCGCACGCCGGTCCGGCCGACGTGATCGGCGCGGCCGTGGAGCTGGGACTGGACTGCGTGGAGCACGGCTACCAGCTCACCCCGCAGGTCGCGGCGCGGATGGCCGAGCGCGGCACCGCGCTCGTACCGACGCTGCTGGTGACCCGGTGCAAGGAGTTCTTCGACGAGCTGGGCGTACCGGAGTGGATGCAGTGCCGGTCGCTCGGCGCCGGCCCCCGGCACCTGGAGAGCTTCGACATGGCGATCGCCGCCGGCGTGGAGGTGCTGCTCGGCAGCGACATGCCCCCGTTCTGGGAGTTCGAGGGCACCACCGCCTCGATCCGGGAGCTGGAGTACATGTCCGAGCGGATCGGCACCGCGCGGGCCATCCACGCCGGCACCCTCGGGCCGATCCGGTGGCTCGGCGCGGAGTCCGACCTCGGCACGGTCGAGGCTGGCAAGCTGGCCGACCTGATCGCGACCGACGCCGACCCGCTGGCCGACACCTCGGCCTTCCGGGACGTGCGGTGGGTGATGAAGGGCGGGCAGATCGCCCGCGACGACCGGAACCAGGAGGAGACGCGATGACGTTCGCGCAGGCAGGCGCGGCGGCGATCGCCGCCGGCATCGATGACATGTACGACGCGTTCCTCGCCGGGGACCAGCAGCGGTTCGACACGCACCTGCACCCCGAGGTGACCACCTGGGAGACGCATCTGCCCGGGCCGCTGCGGACCCGCGCCGAGCTGGACGAGTACCGCGCCCGGCGGGACGCCGCGGGGCAGCGGCCCCGGCTGGCGGTGCTCGCCGCGCGGGACAAGCGCATCGACGTCTGGGACGACTTCGGCGTGGCCCGGTACGAGCTGGTCGCACAGCTGGGCCCGGACGACGAGCCGGAGATCACCCGGGTCACCGACGTGGTGCGCCGGATCGACGGCCGCTGGGTGATCGTGCACCACCACGCCGAGCTGGTCCGGGAACCGGTGGGCGCGGCGTGATCCGGCGGCTGGTCGCCGGGCGGACCGGCGAGCCGGCGGACGTGCTGTCGGTCGCCGACCTGCCCGACGACCCGCCGCCCGGCCCCGGCGAGGTGCGGCTCGCCGTGCGTACGGTGGGGCTGAACTTCCTGGACGTCATGCTCTGCCGGGGCGAGTACCCGGTGCGGCCGGACCCGCCGATGACACCCGGGGTGGAGGCGGCCGGACGGGTCGTCGCCGCCGGCGCCGGGGCCGGGCACCTGCTGGGCCGGGAGGTGCTCGCCTGCCCGGCGCTGCCGCGCGGCGCGCTCGGCACGACCGTCACCGTGGACGCCGCGGTGGTCGTAGCGCGGCCGTCCACAGTCGACCCGGTGACCGCCGCGGCGCTGCCGGTCACCTACCAGACCGCGTGGTTCGCGCTGGAACGGGCCGGTGTCACCGCCGGGCAGACGGTGCTGGTGCACGCGGGCGCCGGCGGGGTCGGTATCGCCACGATCCAGCTCGCCGTCGCCCGCGGCGCGCGGGTCCTGGCCACCGCGGGCGGTCCGGCCAAGACCGGGATCTGCCGCGACCACGGCGCCGCGGTCGCGATCGACTACACCGCGGCGGACTTCGTGCCCGCCGTGCTCGCGGCCACCGGCGGGCGGGGCGCGGACGTCGTGGTGGACCCGGTGGGCGGCGACGTGTTCGCCCGATCCTGGGACTGCCTGGCGTTCGAGGGCCGCCTGGTCGCCGTGGGCGCGGCGGGTGGCACACCGCCGCCCGTCGACCCGCTGCGGCTGATGGCGGCGAACGCGACGCTCGTCGGCCTCTCCTGGGGCTCGCAGTACCCGTGGCGCCGGGCGAGCGCCGTCGAGGCCGCCTACCAGGAACTGTTCGACATGTGCGTCTCCGGCGCGGTCCGGCCGCCGGTCAGCCGCGTGGTGTCGCTGGACGAGGCGCCCGCGGCGCTCACCGAGCTGGCCGAACGCCGGACCACCGGCAAGATCATCGTACGGATCGAGGAGGGGGAGGGGCCGTGAGCGACAGCGACGACGGCGACATGGAGATCTACGACCTGAAGGTGACAGTCGACCGGGTCGAGGGCCGGTCGGTGTGCGGCATGGCCGTGGGCGACCACTTCGAACTCACCAACAGCGCCCACCTGCGGCTGCCCGAGGGAAAGCACTTCTGCGTGTACGCGCTCGCCTCGGTGCTGCCCTTCCTCGCCGCCAAGCAGCGTGACCTGGCGCCGGGGGACTGGCTGGCCCAGGACTCCCACTTCATCTGCCCCGACCCGGAGGAGCGGCTCGTCATGAAGGTGGAACGGACCTGCCGGCGCACGATGAACTCGGCGGACCTGACATGACGGTCGAGATCGGACTCGGCCTGCAGAGCGACAAGCCGGCCGGTGCCTACGCCCGGCTGGCCCGCGCCGCCGAGGCGCACGGCTTCGACGTGCTCACCGTCTTCGGCGACCTGATGTACCAGCCGCCGATCTTCCCGCTGCTGGAGATGGCGCAGGCGACCGAGCGGGTACGCCTCGGCGCGGCCTGCCTGAACCCGTACTCGATGGCGCCGTACGAGATCGCCGGTCAGATCGCCGCCCTGGACCTGGCCTCGCACGGGCGGGCCTACCTGGGTCTGGCCCGGGGGACCTGGCTGGGCGCTGTCGGCCTGCCGCAGCCGCGGCCGCTGACCACGATCGAGGAGGCCGTCCAGGTCGTCTACCGCCTGCTGCGCGGCGACCGCAGCGGCTTCACCGGGAAGGTCTTCTCGCTCGCCCCCGGCACCGCGCTGCGCTACGACGTGCGGCGGCCCGACCCGCCGCTGCTGCTCGGCGCGTGGGGCCCGCAGGGCGCGGCGCTGGCCGGGCGGATCGCCGACGAGATCAAGGTGGGCGGCAGCGCCAACCCGGACATGGTCCCGGTGATCCGCGAACGGCTGCGAACGGGCGCGGAGAAGGCCGGGCGCGACGTCGCGGACGTCGGCATCGTGCTCGGCGCTGTCACAGTCGTCGACACCGACGGCGAGGCGGCCCGCGCCAAGGCCCGTACCGAGGTGGCCATGTACCTGGCGGTGGTGGCCGAGCTGGACCCGACCGTCGAGATGCCCGACGACCTGGTCAAGCGCGTCGGCGAGCTGGTCGACGCGGGCGAGGACGAGGCGGCGGGCCGGCTGATCCCGGACGACGTGCTCGACCGGTTCGCCTTCTCCGGCACCCCGGAGCAGGTCGCCGCGCAGGCCCAGGCGCTCATCGACGCGGGCGTGCGCCGGGTCGAGTTCGGCACGCCGCACGGCCTCACCGACGAGCGCGGCGTCGACCTGCTCGGCTCGGCCGTCCTGCCGCTGCTGCGCAGGTGAGTCAGGTGCGGCTCACCGTCCTGGTCGGCCCCGGCCTGGTGGCCGACGCGGCCCTGCTGGCGTCGTCGACCGCCGCCACCTGCGCCGAACTCGACGTCTCCGGCCGGGTCGTCACCGCCGCCTCGGCCGACGAGATGCGCGCGCTGCTCGCCACGGCCGACCAGCCGGTGGTGGTGCTCCCCGGCCCCACGGCTGCGGCCCGTGCCCTGATCGGCGCGCAGCCGTCCGGCGTGGTCTGGTACGACCTCACAGTCGAGCCGTCGGTGCCCGGCGCGGTCCACCTGGCCGGGCGGGGACTGTGGGGCCTGACCTGGGCGATCCGGCACGCCGTGCACCGCCTCCGTGCGCCGGCCACCCGGATCGCCTACGGCCCGGACCCGGACCAGTGGGGCGACCTGCGGCTGCCGTCCACCCCGGACGCCGGGCCGGCGCCGGTCGCGGTGCTGCTGCACGGCGGGTTCTGGCGGTCCATCTGGGGCGCGGACCTGATGGACGCGCTCGCCGTCGACCTGGCCCGGCGCGGGTACGCGAGCTGGAACCTGGAGTACCGGCGCCCGGACCGGCACGGCTGGGACGCGACCACACAGGACGTGCAGGCGGGCCTCCTCGCGTTGCGGGAACCGGCCCGCGACCGGTTGGTCGACCTGGACCGGATCGTCGTGCTGGGACACTCGGCGGGCGGGCAGCTCGCGTTGCGCGCCGCGGCGGACCTCGCCGCGCGTCCGAGCGGGCCGCGTGTCGCGCTCGCGGTGTCGCTGGCCGGGGTGCTCGACCTCACCGAGGGCGAGCGGCGCTACCTCGGCGACGGTGCGGTCGCCGCGGCGCTGGGCGGCTCACCGGTGACGGCACCACGCCGGTACGCCGAGAGCGACCCGATGCTCCGCCTGCCGACAGGGGTGCCCACACTGCTCGTGCAGGGAACGGAGGACAGCCTCGACCTCGTCGACGCCAACCGGCGCTACGCCGTGGCGGCGGCCGGTGCGGGAGACGACGTCCGCCACCTCGAACAGCCGGGGGACCACTTCGCCGTCATCGACCCGGCCTCGGCCGTCTGGCAGGACACGATGACCGCCGTGGACGCACGCCTCGGCCGCTGACGCCGGACGCTGAATCGCCCTCCGGGTTCACCTACGTGAACACGGAGGGCGATTCGTGGTGCCCGGGGGCGCGGGTCAGAACAGGCGGGGCGTGACCACCGAGACCACAGTCGTCACCGCGTCGGTGTCGTTGTAGAGCTGGTGCGGCACCGACGAGCGCAGGTGCACGCTGTCGCCCGGGAACAGCCGGTGCTCGACGCCCTCGACCTCGTAGAGCAGTTCGCCGGAGATGACGTAGGCGAACTCCTCACCCCGGTGGCCGTACGCGTTCTCCCGGCGCCCGCCCGGCGCGATGTGCACGAGCATCGGTTCGAGCACCAGGTCCGGCCCCCGGTCGGAGAGCATGCGGTAGGTCTGCTGCCCGGACACGTACTGAGTGGCGGCCGTCTCCGCCCTGGTCAGCGTGAAGTGCCGGGGGAGCGAGGAGACGGTGCTGTCCGGCGATGCGGTGCCGGCGTCGAAGAAGTCGGCCACCGACCGGTCGAGCGCCTTGGCGACGCTGCCGAGCGCGGTCAGGCCGATGGAGGAGATGCCGCGCTCGACCTGGGACAGGAAGCCGATGGACAGCCCGGAGCGGGAGGCGAGGCCGCGCAGCGTCAGCCCGCGCTCCTTGCGGTAGCGCCGGATCCGGCCGCCGACGACGCCAGCGGGCGTGTTCTCGTCCGCGGCGCCACCGGAGCCGGCCTGCTCCGACGGCGGCTGACTGTTCATGGGCCGCACGGGGACCTCCTGTCGCGGTGGCGGGACGTCCGCCGGGATGTTCGATGGTATCGAACATCCCGGCGAATCCGCGAGGGGTGTCCACCCACGATTCGCAGCGGGACCGCAGGTGGAACCCCTCGTGCGACGCCGCTGCGCGTCAGCCGGCCCGGCGCAGCCGGCCGAGCATGCCGGCGAGGTCCTGGACGAACAGTTCATGGCGGAAGTAGTGCCCGCCTGGCACCTCCCGCCACTCGTGCGGGATGCCCGCCCGGCTGAGCGCTCCCCGGAACTCGCGCTGGCCCGCCAGCACCTGACCCTCGTTGACCGAGTCGAACCAGTTGACCGGGTCGGGTGACGTGCCGGCGGCCAGGAAGATCCGCTTGTTGCGGTAGCTCTCGATGCGCTCCATCGGGTTGTCCGCGCTGACCCGTGCCTCGTCCCACAGGGGCGCGCCGTAGACGGTGCCGCCGCCGAGGTCGAGCGCGGCCGAGGTGACGTTCGCCCAGTGGACGACCAGGCCGAAGTCGCGGCGCAGACTGGCCGGCCCGGAGTGGGCGCTGACCGAGCAGAAATGGCCGTAGTACTTCGCCGTGTACTTGAGTGCCCCGAAGCCGCCCATCGAGAAGCCGGCCACGGCGCGGCCGTTGTACTCGGGGAACGTGCGGAAGTTGGCCTCGATCCAGGGGAGCAGCTGGGCGATGTGGAAGGTCTCCCAGTTGCGCGGTCCGGTGTTGGTGCTGACCGGGTTGCTGTACCAGCCGGTGGAGGCGTCCGGCATGACGACGATGATCTCCCGGCCGGCGGTGAGGTTGATGATGTTGTCCTGGAGGTGGAACGTGCGGAAGTCCGCGTTGCCGCCGTGCAGCAGGTACAGCACCGGATACCGCTTGCCGCTGGTGTGATAGCCGTCGGGCAGCAGCACGTTCACCGCCGGATCCCACTCGATCGCGTCGGTGGCGAAGCGGTAGTACTGCAACCGGCCGCCGTTCTCGTTGCGGGCGACGATGCGCAGGCCGTACCCGTTGACGGCGGCACCGGCCGCGGACGGCGCGGTGAAGGCGCCGGCGAGGGCGCCGGTCGCCGCGACCGCGGCGGCGCCGGTGAGCAGCCGCCGGCGGCTCACCGTGGGGGAGACGTTCCGGTCGTGCGACATGGGGGTTCCTCCTGGGGGTCAGAGTGTGGTTTCGCCGGTGAGGCCGAAGTAGTCGTGCCATTTGGTGGAGGGGGCGAATGTGGTGCCGGTGGACAGGGCGACGTAGATGTCGTTGGTGGTGTTCTTGGTGAAGACGATGAGGTCGTGTTTGCCGTCGCCGTTGGCGTCGGCGAGGTAGGGGAATTCGCCGGGTAGGCAGAAGAAGTCGTGCCATTTGATCGTGGTGCCGGTGAAGGTGGTGCCGGTGGAGGTGGCGGCGTAGACGTCGGCGTCGGTGTTGCAGGTGAAGGTGACGATGTCGTCGCGGCCGTCGCCGTTGATGTCGCCGATGCGGGGTTGTTCGGTGCCGACGGCGAACAGGTCGTGCCATTTCTGTGGTGGGCCGAAGCTGGTGCCGGTGGACAGGGCGACGATGACGTCGGCTGCGGTGGCGGGGCCTTGGGTGAAGGTGATGATGTCGTCGCGTCCGTCGCCGTTGACGTCGCCCAGGGCGGGGAACTCCCCGGCGATGGAGAAGTAGTCGTGCCATTTGATCGCGGTGCCGGTGAAGGATGTGCCGGTGGACAGGGCGACGTAGACGTCGGCGTTGGTGTCGTGGGTGAAGGTGACGATGTCGTCGCGTCCGTCGCCGTTGACGTCGCCGACGGCGGGGACCTCGGTGCCGGGGGCGAACCAGTCGTGCCATTTCGCCGACGCCGCGAACGAGCTGCCGGTGGACAGGGCGACGTGGACGTCGGCGGTGGTGCCGTGGGTGAACACGATCGCGTCGTCTCGTCCGTCGCCGTTGACGTCCCCGGTCAACGGTGTCTCCCCGGACAGGGCGAACCAGTCGTGCCACTTCACCGACGTGCCCGCGAACGACGAACCCGTCGACGTGGCCACATACGCGTCAGCCGCCGCGCCGTGGGTGAACGCCACCACGTCATCCCGACCGTCACCATCGAAATCCGTAGGCGAACCACCGAAATAGCGGGGCGTGGGCGGCGGCGGTGGCGTGCCGCAGTTGTCGCTGACCAGGAACCTCTGGTTGTACTGGCCGGGATACGGCGCGAGCGAGACGCCGTTGATCGAGATGACCTGGCCGACGCCGTTGTAGAGCTGCTCGTAGTGCACGTGCGCGCCGGAGGAGTTGCCGGTGCTGCCGGTGATCCCGATCTGCTGCCCCTGCTGCACGTAGGCGCCGTCGGGCACCGAGTAGGCGCTGAGGTGGAAGTAGTAGGTGGTCCACCCGCCGCCGTGGTCGATGACGATGTAGTTGCCGGCGCCGCTGGGCTGCGAGTAGCGGCGGGCGACTCCGGCGG
This sequence comes from Micromonospora sp. WMMD1219, assembly GCF_049315215.1. Classification (NCBI taxonomy): domain Bacteria; kingdom Bacillati; phylum Actinomycetota; class Actinomycetes; order Micromonosporales; family Micromonosporaceae; genus Micromonospora; species Micromonospora sp. WMMD1219. The sequence goes on along the minus strand of NZ_CP186057.1, from coordinate 6,517,995 downwards.
CGGACGCCACCTGGGGCGTACCGCCTGTGACACCGCCGTCGGCGCGGACGAAGTCCAGCGCCTGCCGCACCTCGGCGCTGTGGTGGCTGTACGTCCACCGCTGCCCGCAGGGGAACGGTGCCTTGAAGGTGGGCGCGGCGAGTGCCGGTGACGGGGCGACCGTCACCGCGGTGAGGGTGGCCGCGGCCAGGGTGAGCAGCGCGACGAGGGCCCGCCGGGCGGGACGCGTCGGGAATCTGGGCATGCGGTGACTCCTCGTCGGAAGCGGGATGCACGGTCGGAGCGGCGCGTGGGCGCGTCGAGCCAGGGGCCGGTGTCGCCGATGGGCGGGCCCTGACAGTTCGCGTCGGAGAAGGGGCGGCTGGCGTCCCGATCGGCGGGACGGTGGCGCTGAGGAGAAGTGAAACCGCAGACTTCGGAGCCTGTCAATACCCGCCGGGGTGGTGAGTGCCGGCGGAAAACTTCCTTCAGCGTCGCTTCCGCCCGGCCTGGCTGCGCGGCGTGCGGGCCGACCCGCCGCGAAGATTCCTGCCCTGGAGGGAAAGCCGGGCGCAAAGTATTGACAACCGTGGAAGTCTCGAAGTTAACTCGCCAGCAATCGATTTCTCATGGCTCCTACGGCCGCTCGGAAGGGACACCGATGAGGCTTCGCATCGGCCGTTGGGCCGGCGCCGCAGCAGCCGCGCTGCTGGCCGTTGCCGTGCCCGCGACCTCGTCCGCCGCCGCGCCGGCCGCCACGTCGGCGCCCGCTCCCGCTCTCGCCGTCGCCGACGACAAGGGACCGATCGGCTGGGACGCCTACCGCCGGCTCGACCGCCTGCCGGAGCTGGCCGCCGGCACCCGTACCCACCAGTTCTCCAGCTTCGGCCGCGACGGCTCCAACGACGACGGCTTCGTCGGCACCTGGTCGTGTCTGCGTCGGAGCGGGGGATGTGTGATCGCCGAGGCACGTGGCCCGGGCGAGGTGCAGTCGATCTGGTTCACCCGCGACGACGGAAACGTCCGCGCCACCGGCTGGATCCGCGTCGAACTCGACGGCGTCGTGGTCGTCCAGGCCGACCTCCAGGATCTGGTGGACGGGCGGCTCGGCAGCCCGTTCGTCGCGCCGCTCGTGAGCAACGCCGACCAGACGTCCGGCGGCGTCACCGTCAAGGTGCCCATGCCCTACCGGGAGTCCATGCGGGTCACCACCCAGAACAACCCGCTGTTCCACCACGTCACCTACCGGACCTTCGCCGACGCGGCAGGGGTGCCCCGGTTCGATCCGGCCGACCCGGCCACCGACGTGGTCACGCTGCTACGCGCCGCCGGCACCCGCGACCCGAAGCCCGCCCAGGCCGGCGCCTCCACCACGCGCGCCACCGTCACCGCCCCGGCGCAGGGGCAGGTGTCACTGGCCGCCCTGACCGGGCCACGCGCGATCACCGCGCTGCGGCTGCGCGTACCGGACGCCGCAGCCGGGGCGCCGACGCTCGCCGGGCTGCGGCTGCGGATGACGTTCGACGGGCGTACCACAGTGGACAGCCCGATCGGGGAGTTCTTCGGCGCCGGGCTGGGCGAGCGCACCGTCCGGTCGCTGATGTTCGCCATGGACTCCGCGCCCGGCGGCTGGTACAGCGCATGGTGGCCGATGCCGTTCCGCACCGCCGCCGCACTGACGCTCGTCAACACGACAGGCGCCACAGTCGGCGGCGTCGAGGTCGAGGTGACGTCGGCGCCCGGCACCGAGTGGACGTCCCGGCTCGCCGCCGACGGCAACGCCGGCTACTTCACCACCCAGTCACGCCGCGCCGAGACGGTCGGCGGCACCGACTGGATCATCGCCGACCAGTCCGGGCGGGGCCGGTTCGTGGGCGTCTCGCAGACCATGCGCGGCCACATCATCGGCGGCAACACCCGCAACTACCTGGAGGGCGACGAGCGGGTGTACGTCGACGGCTCGCCCACGCCGCAGATCTACGGCACCGGCACCGAGGACTTCTACGAGTCGGGCTGGTACTTCAACCGCGGCGCGTACAGCGGCGTCTTCACCGGCAACACCGCCCACCTGGTCCGCGGCGGCGGATGCGCCGACGAGTGCGACGCCGCCTACCGGCTCATGATCGGCGACGCGGTGGCGTACGGCACCGCGCTGCGCTTCGGCATCGAGCACGGACCGGCGAACGACATGCCCGCCGAGTACGCCTCGACCGCGTTCCTCTACACCCAGCGCACCGTGACCACGCGCCGGACCGACACCGTCGTCACCGGCGACGCCGCCAGCCGCGCCGCGCACGCGTACACCGACTCCGGGGCGACCCAGACCGCGCTCAGCTCCGCCTTCGAGGGCGACGACGACAACGTCCCGCACACCGGCCAGGTCCGCGCCACCACCGCACCGGTCCGCTTCCGGCTGGCGATCGACCCGGCCAACCAGGGGGTACGGCTGCGCCGCCACGGCGACCAGGCCGGCGGCTACCAGCAGGCGGCCGTGTCGGTGGACGGCACGCCGGCCGGGGTGTGGCTGCAGCCGCTGGGCAACGACAGGCAGCGCTGGCTGGCCGACGAGTTCGTGCTGCCCGCGGCGCTGACGGCGGGCCGGTCGGCGGTCACCGTCCAGCTCACCCCGGCTACCGGCGCGCCGGCCTGGACCGCCGCCCGGTACCTGGCCGACAGCATGGTGGCGCCGTTCACCGACACCGTCGCCCCGGCCCCGGTCGCCGGTCTCGCCCTGACCGGCGGGCGCATGCACGCGCTGGGCCTGACCTGGTCTCCCTCCGCCGACGACGTCGGCGTGGTCTCCTACCGCGTCTACGCCTCCCGGAACCCGGGGGTGGCGATCACCGCCGCCAACCTGGTCGGCACGACCCGTGCCACCACGTTCCGGCACGGCCCGCTGCCCGCCGCGCAGACCCGCCACTACCGGGTCGTGGCTGTCGACGGGTCGGGCAACGCCGCCGCGCCCTCGGCGGAGGTGTCGGCCACCACCCGTACCCGCAACACCAGCGACGCCGACGGCGACCGCCGCGACGACGCCGTCGACTTCACCCGAGGCGCCGCCGCCGACGTGTTCACCTCGCTCTCCGACGGCACCCGGTTCGTGCCGGACAGCCGGCCCTGGAACGACTTCTTCGCCGTCGGCGCGGAGGTGCCGCTCACCGGCGACGTCAACGGCGACGGCCGCGCCGACGTCATCACGTTCACCCGCGGCGACAGCGCCGACGTCTACGTCGGGCTCTCCACCGGCGCCGGATACTCCGCCGGGGTCAAGTGGCACGACTTCTTCGCCGTCGGCGCCGAGATCCCGGCGGTCGGCGACGTCAACGGCGACGGCCGCGCCGACATCATCACGTTCACCCGCGGCGCCGCCGCCGACGTCTACGTGGCGCTCTCCACCGGCGCCGGCTTCGGACCCGGCGTCAAGTGGCACGACCACTTCGCGCTCGGCGACGAGTTCCCGGCGGTGGGCGACGTGGACGGTGACGGGCGGGACGACGTCGTGACGTTCACCAGGGGCACGACCGGCGACGTGTTCGTGTCGCTGTCCGACGGCACCCGCTTCGTCGAGGACGGCTGGAAGTGGCACGACAGCTTCGCCGTCGGCGACGAGCTGCCGGCGGTGGGCGACGTGGACGGTGACGGGCGGGACGACGTCGTGACGTTCACCAGGGGCACGACCGGCGACGTGTTCGTGTCGCTGTCCGACGGCGGCCGCTTCGTGCAGAACTCCTTGAAGTGGCACGACCACTTCGCGTTCGGCGACGAACTGCCCGGGGTGGGGGACTTCAACGGCGACGGGCGGGCCGACGTGGTCACGTTCACCAGGGGCCTGACCGCCGACGTGTTCGTCTCGCTCTCCACCGGCGGAGGATTCGGGCCACCGGGAAACCGCTGGCACGACCAGTTCGCACCCGGCGCCGACCTGCCCCGTCCGAGCGTGTCGTGATGCGCGCCCGGCGTGCCCTCGCGGCGCTCCTGCTCGGGGCCGCCCTGGTGGCGGTCCCGGCCGGACCGGCAGCGGCCGACGACCCGGTCCGGTTCGAGGCCGAGTCGCTCGCCGTCGTCTCCGCCACCGCGCCGGTCGGCGCGCAGGCCGACTGCTGCGGGGTGAGCTGGTCCGGCGGACGGCAACTGTGGTTCCGGGGCGCCCGCGCCGGTGACGCGGTGACGCTCACCCTGCCGTCGGTACCGGCCGGGCAGTACGACATCGGCGCGGTGCTCACCCGGGCCGGCGACTACGGCACGCTGCGCTTCGCCGTCGACGGGGTGGCGGTCGGTCAACTCTTCGACGGGTACGCGGGCGGGGTGCAACGTACCGGCGCGGTGCCGCTGGGCTCGGCGTCCCTGTCGACAGGCACGCACCGCCTCACCGTCACGGTGACCGGCCGGTCCGCGTCCTCCACCGGCTTCTTCGCCGGGCTGGACACGGTGACGCTGCGCCGTGTCGGCCCGCTCGCGGCGGTCACCACGACGCCGTACGAGACGCTCGGCGAGACGCCGGCGCGGGGCGCGTCCACGCGCGTCTACGACCCCGGCGCCGGGGAGTCGACGACCTGGTACTACAACGACCACACGCTGGTACGACACGAGCAGACCGGCGTGTGGCACCTGTTCGGCATCACCCACGCCGAACCCGGCGCGCCGCAGGACGAGAAGGTCTTCGGGCACGCCACCGCGCCCACCCCGACCGGCCCGTGGACGAAACGGCCGGTGGCGCTGGCCGCCGACCCCGGGGCCGGGGAGCAGTGGATCTGGGCCCCGCACGTCGTCCAGCACAACGGCGTCTACTACATGTTCTACGCGGCCGGGAACCCGGACTACGCCCGGTACCGCATGCACCTGGCCACCTCGACCGACCTGTTCACCTGGACCCGCAGCTCCGCCAACCCGCTGTTCACCGACGGGTGGGAGGGCCGCGACCCGATGGTGACCCGGGTCGGCGACCGCTGGGTCATGTACTACACGGCCACGTCGAGCCCGTCCGGCGGCAACCATGTCGTGGCGTACCGGACCAGCACCGACCTGCGTTCGTGGAGCGGCCGCGCGATCGCGTACACCTCGCCGCACACCGGCCGGGCGGGCGGGCAGACGGAGTCGCCGTTCGTGGTGCGCCGGGGGGAGTGGTGGTACCTGTTCGTCTGCTGCGACGGCACCGACTACGGCGCCGCGTACCGGCGGACGGCCGTCTACCGCAGCCGCGACCCGCTGCGCTTCGACGGCGCGGAGAAGGTGACGGTGCTGGACGCGCACGCCGCCGAGGTCGTGGTGGACGGCTCCACCTGGTACCTGACCCACGCCGGCTGGGGTCAGGGCGGGCTCTGGCTGGCGCCGTTGACCTGGTCTACCGGTGTGGTGGCCCGGGGCTGGACGGTGACCACCGGATTCCTGCGCGCCGACGTGCGCACCTGGCCGAACGCCCGGATCGCCGAGCTGGCGGTGGACCCGGCCGGAGCCGGCAACCACCGTCCCGCGCTCGACTCGTCGCACCGGGGCACCGGCCCGTACCTCGCCGTCGGCCGGTTCGACGTGACCGACCGGGCCGGGGCGCCGGCCCGGGTCGACGTGTCGGCCGACGGCTCCCGGATCAACCTGGTCGGCATCCCGTTCGGCGACGAGCCGGTCACCGCCGACTGGCTGCTCACCGTGACGCCCCGGTGGACCGGTCCCGGGTTGCAGAGCGACGTCACCTGGTCGGTGAACGGGTGGCCGACCGCCGCGGTGTGGGAGGTGGCGTTCAACATCGACGGCGCGTCGCCGCTGGTCGGCGACCCGGCGGCGGAGGCTCGGCCGACAGGTGACGTCACCGGCATGCCCCGCTGGACGATGAGCACCGGCGACGGGCTCTCGGTGGTCGCGGCGCACCGGTGGGGGTCGGCCTGGCGCGGGGACAACACCTGGTACGACGCCGGCCACGCGATGGCGGCCTGGCAGCCGCTGTGGCGCTCCGGCGGCCTGTCCTGGGCGCCCGGCCAGTACGCGGGCGGCACCTGGCGCCTGACCGCGAGCGGGGTCCGGCGGGACGTGCCGTTCGCCGACGCCGCGCACGCCGCGATCAACGCGATCCCATGACCGGCGTGGACAACCGCGACGCGCCCGGCCCGAGCGGCCGGGTGGTGGTCGCGGCGACCGGTGTGGCCAAGCGGTTCGGCGGCGTGACGGCGCTCGACGGCGTCGACTTCGACGTACGGGCGGGCGAGGTGCACGCGCTGCTGGGCGAGAACGGCGCGGGCAAGTCCACTCTGATCAACGTCCTGTCCGGCGTGATCACCGACTACGACGGAGAGGTCACGGTCGACGGGACGCCGGTACGGTTCACCGGCCCGGCCGCCGCCCAGGCCGCCGGGATCGCGACCATCCACCAGGAACTCGACCTGGTGCCCGCCCTGTCGGTGGCCGACAACCTCGTGCTCGGGCGGGAGCCCCGGACCCGGCTGCGCACAGTCGACCGGCGGGCCGCGGCCCGCACCGCGCGCGAGCACCTGGACCGGCTCGGCGCCGACATCGACCCGCGCCGCCCGGTGGGCTCGCTGCGCGTCGGCGAGCAGCAGCTCGTCGAGATCGCCAAGGCGCTCGCCCTGGACGCCCGCGTCCTCGTCATGGACGAGCCGACGGCCGCCCTCGCCGACGGGGAGGTGCGGCGGCTGTTCACCACCATCGGCGGCCTGCGCCGCCGGGGCGTCGGCATCGTCTACATCTCCCACCGGATGGAGGAGATCGAGGTCGTCGCGGACCGCGCGACGGTGCTGCGCAACGGTTCCGTAGCCGGTGTCGTACCGGCCGGCCGGATGGACCGGCCGCGGATCGTGGCGATGATGGTCGGCGGCCGGGCCGCGTCGCTGTTCGAGCCCGCCCCGGCGGACGTGGCCGGCGCTCCCGGCCCGCCGCGCGGATCGGGCGGCGGCGACCCGGTGCTGCACGTCACCGACCTGGCGGTGCGGCCCCGGGCGCCCCGGCCCGGCCGCTGCGAGCCGGCCGGCATCAGCCTGACCGTGCGGGCCGGCGAGATCGTCGGCCTGGCCGGGCTGATGGGCGCCGGACGCACCGAACTGCTGGAGACCCTGTTCGGCGCCGGGCCCGTCGGTCGCCGCACCGGCACGGTCCTGCTGGCCGGCCGCCCGTACGCGCCGCGCCGCCCCCGCGCGGCGCTGCGCGCCGGCGTCGGCTTCGTCCCCGAGGACCGGCGCCGCTCCGCGCTGGTCCTGGAACACCCGGTCGGCTGGAGCATCGTGCTGGCCGCGCTCGCCCGGTTGACCACGGCCGGGCTCGTCCGGCGCGGCCGGGAGCGGGCCGCAGTCGCCCGGTCGGTCACCGACCTGGCGATCAAGACGGCGTCGGCGGCCACGCCGGTCGGCGCGCTCTCCGGCGGCAACCAGCAGAAGGTCGTCTTCGCCCGCCACCTGCTCACCGAGCCGCGGCTGCTCCTGCTGGACGAGCCGACCCGCGGCGTCGACATCGGGGCGAAGGCGGAGATCTACCGGCTGCTGCGCCGGCTCGCCGACGACGGCATGGGCATCCTGCTCGCCTCCTCGGAACTGCCCGAGCTGCTCGGCGTCTGTGACCGGGTGGTGGTGCTGCGCCGCGGCCGGGCCGTGGCCGACCTCGCCACCGGCGGCTGCACCGCCGAGGACGTCCTCGCGGCGGCGATGGGCGGCCCGGCCGCCGGAAGGGACGACCGATGACCGACACCCGCGTGCCGCCGCCCGAGCCGGCAGTGACCGGGGCCCCGGCCGCCGGTACGGCCGGACTGCGCGGCGCGACAGCCCACTGGCTGCGCCGGCCGCGCAGCCGCCGGGAACTGGTCGACCGGCTCTTCGCGGTGCAGAGTCTCTTCGCGCTGCTCGTGGTCTTCGTGGTGGCGGTCCTCGCCTCCCCGCGCCGCGACGGCGAGATCCTCTTCCTCACCGCCGGCAACCTGGGGAACATCGTCCGCGCGGTGTCGGAGATCGGCATCATCGCGATCGGGATGACGTTCGTCGTCCTGCTGGGCGGCATCGACCTGTCGGTCGGGGCGATCCTCGGTCTGTCGGCGGTCGGCACCGCGACGCTCATGGTCGACTCCGGGCTCGGCATCCTGCCCGCCGTCGCCGCGGTGCTCGCGATCGGCGCGCTGTTCGGCGCGCTCCAGGGGTACGCCGTGGCCCGCCTCGGCATCCAGTCGTTCATCGTGACACTGGCCGGTCTCCAGGTCGCCCGAGGCATCGCCCGGATATGGTCCGGCGGCCTCGGCATCCCGATCGCCTACGGCGACGGACCCCAGGAGGCGCCGCCCGCCTTCGAACTGCTGAACGGCTCGATAAACGGTGTGCTCCCGGTGCCGGCGGTGCTGTTCGTCCTGATCGGGGTGGCCGCTGTCGTGGTGCTGCGGACGACGGCGTTCGCCCGGCACGTCTACGCGATCGGCGGCAACGAGAAGGCGGCCCGGCTCTCCGGCGTGCCGGTGACGCGGGTCAAGGTCGCCGTGTTCGCCGTCGCCGGCCTCCTGGCGGCGGTGGCCGGCGTGGTCCACGCGGGACAGCTCAACCAGGGCAGCCCGAACGACGGCGCCGGATACGAGCTGGACGCGATCGCCGCCGTCGTCATCGGCGGCACCAGCCTGGCCGGTGGCTCCGGCTCGATGGGCGGCACCCTGGCCGGTGCGCTGCTGCTCGGCATCCTCAACAACATCCTCGCGCTCAACAACATCGACGCCAACGTCCAGCTGCTGATCAAGGGACTGGTGATCGTGCTCGCGGCGGCGTTGCAGAAGCTGCGCCGCGGCCTCGCCTGACCGAACCGACTCCGAGGAGCCATCGATGGACAAGCGAACCACACTGATCGCGCTGCTGGTCACCGGCGCGCTGGCGGCGACGGGGTGCAGCGTCGAGAAGCCGTCCGACGACGCCGGGCAGGCCCGTGCCTGCGGCGCCGGCAAGGACTTCCTGATCGGCATGTCCCAGGCCAACAACGCCGAGCCGTACCGGCAGGTGATGAACAACGACGTGCAGACGGCGGCGAAGTCGGTGCCCGGCTTCCGCGTCGTGGTCTCCGACGCCGCGCAGGACAACAGCAAGCAGGTCGCCGACGTGGAGAACTTCCTCACCCAGAAGATCGACCTGCTGATCGTCTCGCCGAACGAGGCCAAGCCGCTGACCGCCGTGGTGAAGAAGGCGTACGACCAGGGCGTGCCGGTGATCGTGCTGGACCGCAAGGTCGAGGGGGAGGCGTACACCGCGTTCATCGGCGGCGACAACGTGGCGATCGGCAAGGCGGCCGGCGAGTTCTACGCCACGACGCTGCTGCCCGGCGGCGGCAAGGTGATCGAGATCGCCGGGCTGCCCGGCTCGACCCCCGCCGCCGAACGCGCGCAGGGCTTCCGCGACGGCATCGCCGCCAACCCGAAGATCCAGATCGTCGCCTCCCAGCCCGGCGACTGGCTGCGGGAGAAGGGACAGTCGGTGGCGGACGCACTGATCAAGGCCCACCCGGACGTGTCCGCGATCTACGCGCACAACGACCCGATGGCCGAGGGCGCCTACCTCGCCGCGAAGTCGGCGGGCAAGGCGCAGCGGATCAAGTTCACCGGCATCGACGCGCTGCCGGTGCCCTCCGGCGGGATCAAGGCCGTCGAGCAGGGCCGCCTGGCCGCCACGTTCCAGTACGCCACCGGCGGCCGGGAGGCGGTCGAGCTGGCCCGGAAGATCCTCGTCGACTGCGCCGAGGACGTCCCGCGTACCACCACGCTGGGCACCATGCGGATCACCAAGGAGAACGCCGCCGAGGCGTACGCGAAGCTCGGTGGCCTCTGAACGCGGCCGCCCCCCGTCCCGCCCACCGTCCGCCCGTCGAGGGAGCCGCCCCGTGACCCGTTACACAATGCCCGTGCCGGTCGAGCGCCCGGCCGCCCCGCCCCGGACCGTCTACACGGTGGCCAGCGGCGACCTGCGGTCGAGCGCCAACGTCACCTGCTGGCCCACCCAGCGGCAGCTCGAAGCCGACCTCGCCGCCGCCGTCACCGCGCTCGGCTGGCACGTCCGGCGCGGTCACGACGTCGACCCGCTCAAGGGACACGGCTTCATCGACAGCCAGCGCGCCGGGATCGAGGTGTTCCGGAGCATCCCGGCCGACGTGCCGCTCGTCGTGGTGGAGGCGGTCTGGCAGTACAGCCACCACGTGCTGGCCGGGCTGCGCGCCCACCGCGGGCCGATCCTGCTGGTGGCGAACTGGAGCGGGGAGTATCCGGGCCTGGTGGGCCTGCTCAACCTCGCCGGCAGCCTCACCAAGGCGGGCGTGCGGTACTCGACGCTGTGGAGCGAGGACTTCACCGACGAGTGGGCGCGCGACGGCCTGAAGACGTGGCTGGAGACCGGCCGGGTGACGCACGACGAGAGCCACGTACGCCCGCTGCCCGAGCTGCGGCCGGACGAGGAGGTCGAACTCGGCGTGGCGCTGGCCCGGCAGCTCGTCTCCGAGCGGGCCGTCATCGGCGTCTTCGACGAGGGCTGCATGGGCATGTACAACGCCATCATCGACGACGAGCTGCTCAACCCGATCGGCGTCTTCAAGGAACGCCTGTCGCAGAGCGCACTGGTGGCGGAGATGGCGCGGGTGCCCGACACCGAGGCGCGGGCGGTGCTCGCCTGGCTGGAGGCGGCCGGGATGACGTTCCACACCGGCGCCGACGAGGCGACCGAGCTGACGCACGCCCAACTGCTCAGCCAGTGCCGGATGTACGTCGCGGCGCTGCGCATCGCCGACGACTTCGGCCTGGACGCGGTCGGGATCCAGTACCAGCAGGGGCTCAAGGACACGGTGCCCGCCAGCGACCTGGCCGAGGGTCTGCTCAACAACGTCGATCGCCCTCCGGTGACCAGCCGGGACGGCTCCCGGGAGCTGTACCCGGGCGTCGCGCTGCCGCACTTCAACGAGGTCGACGAGGGCGTCGCGGTGGACTCGCTGGTCACCAACCGGATCTGGACCGCGATGGGCCTGGACCCGGCGACGACGCTGCACGACATCCGCTGGGGACAGCAGTACGGCGAGCACTTCGTCTGGGTCTTCGAGATCTCCGGTTCGGTGCCCGCGTCGCACAACGGGGGCTACGACAGGTCGTACAGCATGCGTCAGCCACCGATGTACTTCCCGCTCGGCGGCGGCACGCTCAGCGGCGTGTCGAAGCCGGGGGAGATCGTCTGGTCGCGGGTGTTCGTGATGGACGGCGGCCTGCACGTCGACCTCGGGCGCGGCACGGTGGTGGAGCTGCCCGAGGCGGAGACCCGGCGGCGGCTGGACGCCACCACACCGCAGTGGCCGATCATGCACGCCGTGCTGCACGGCGTGGGCCGCGACCAGTTGATGGCCCGGCACAAGGCCAACCACGTCAACGTGGTCTACGCGCCCGACGCCGACACCGCCGACCGCGCGCTACGGGTCAAGGCCGCCCTCTTCGCCGAGCTGGGCGTACGGGTGCACCTGTGCGGGGAGGTCACGATCTGAGCGAGCCGGCGGCAGTGCCGCGTGACCGGGTACGGCCCGCCGCGGGGCCCTGGCGGCCGGCCGGCGGCGCCGAGCTCTCGCGTACCCGCAGCTCGGTGTGGAGCACCACTGTCGAGGGCACCCTGGCCGGGTCGGCGATCCGCTCGACCAGCAGCGTCGCCGCGGTACGCCCCAGGTCGTAGGTGGGCTGCGCGACGGTGCTCAACGAGGGCCGGACCAGGTGCGCCCACGGGATGTCGTCGAACCCGACGATGCCGAACGGGTCGGGCACGCCGATGCCGTTGTCCACGAGGCACTCGACGGCGCCCACCGTCATCAGGTTGTTCGCCGCGAACACCGCGTCCGGCGGCTCGGTGGTCTCCAGCAGGGAGGCCATCGCCCGGTAGCCGCCCTCCTCGCGGAAGTCCGCGTGCCGGATCAGGTCCTCGGTGGCCGGGCGTCCGCTCGCCTTCAGCGCCCGCTGGTAACCCCGCAGCCGCTGCATGGCGGTGGAGATCCGGCGCGGGCCGGTGATGCAGGCGATCCGCCGGTAGCCGCTGCCCACCAGATGGGCGGTCGCCTGCTCGGCGCCGTGGGTGTTGTCCACCAGCACGGTGTCCACCTCGACGCCGCGTGGCTGCCTGTCGATCGCCACGACCGGGATGCGGGCCTGCACCAGGCGGCTGATCAGGGCCGGCCGCCCGGACGAGGAGATGATCACCCCGGCCATCCGCTCGGCCAGGGCCGCGGCGACGTAGCGGGCCTCCTTCTCCGGGTCCTCGTCGCCGTTGCAGAGCACGACCGAGAAGCCGGCCTCCTGCGCGACGTCCTCGACACCGCGCACCATCGAGGTGAAGAACGGGTTCCCGATGTCGGAGATGATGACCGCCCAGAGGCTGGTCCGGCTGCGGCGGAGGCTGCGCGCGACGGCGTTGGGGCGGTAGTCGAGGTCCTGCGCGGCCTGCCGTACCCGCGCGGCCATCTCCGGGTCGACCGAGGCGCGCCCGTTGAGGACACGGGAGACGGTCGCCGGCGACACTCCCGCGCGACGCGCCACGTCGTAGATGGTCGTCATCGCGCTCCCGTCGTCGTCGCCCGGGCGCTCCGGCCCGGCCCCCGTCGGATGGTGACGTACCGGAGGGGGACCGCCACCGCGGGAGATCGCTCGGAATCCTATACCCGTCCAGCAATCGATTTCCGGATGGGTGCGTCGCGCACGGCCGACGCTATTGACATCGATGATGGTGACTACGAGACTCGTCAGCAATCGATTTCTCGCCTGGTGCCGCTGGTCACCCCCACACCCCCTGAGGAGCACGGTGAGACGAAACCTGCTGGCGATGCTTGTCGCGCTCTGCACCGTCACGGCGGCCGGTGCGCTCGGCGCGCCGGCCGCCGCCGTGCCGATGGACACGCTCGCCTGCCCGTCCGTCCCGGCCACCCACGACCCCGCCGTCACCGTGATCGTCTACCGGGTGGCCCGGTCGTACAACGTCAACGACAAGGTCATGCTCTCCACCTTCGAGGCGGGCTGGGTCGAGTCCCACATGAACAACCTGCCCTGCGGCGACAAGTCCAGCCTGGGCGTGTTCCAGCAGCGCTGGGACTACGGCTGGGGCACGCCGGAGCAGATCATGGACCCGGTCTACGCCACCACCCAGTACGTCACGCGCGCGATCACCTGCGACCGCAACAACCCCGGCTTCACCCCGGGCCAGGTCGCCCAGTGCGTCCAGCGGTCGGGCTTCCCCGACCGGTACGACCAGGCGGCGGCGACCGCGCGGACGCTGCTCAACCAGGCGGCGCGAACCCACGGCATGGCCGGCGGCTCGTCGACGGACGTGAACGGTGACGGCCGCGACGACATCCTCACCTTCACCCAGAACGCCTCCGCCGACGTGTACGCGAGCACGTCGACCGGAACCGGCTTCGCCGGGACGTCGGTGAAGTGGAACGACTTCTTCTCCATCGGCGGGGAGACCGCGTCGACGGGCGACGTCAACGGTGACGGCCGCGACGACATCGTCACGTTCGCGCACGGCAACACCGGCGACGTGTACGTGGCGCTGTCGAACGGATCAGCGTTCACGTCGCCGGGCCGGTGGCACGACTGGTTCGCCCCCGGCGCGGAGATCGCCGCGGTCGGCGACGTCAACGGCGACGGCCGCGACGACATCGTCGCGTTCACGCACAACGCGACGGCGGACGTCTACGTGGCGTTGTCGACCGGTTCGTCGTTCGCGGGCACGGCGGTGAAGTGGCACGACTACTTCTCCATCGCCGGGGAGTTCCCCGCCCTGGGCGACGTCAACGGCGACGGACGCGACGACATCATCACCTTCACCCAGGGCCCCGCCACCGCAGCCGACGTCATCGTCGCCCTGTCCACCGGCACCAGCTTCGGGCCACCACAGAAATGGCACGACCTGTTCGCCGTCGGCACCGAACAACCCCGCGTCGGCGACATCAACGGCGACGGCAAGGATGACATCGTCACCTTCACCTGCAACACCGACGCCGACGTCTACGCCGCCACCTCCACCGGCACCGGCTTCACCGGCACCACGATCAAGTGGCACGACTTCTTCTGCCTACCCGGCGAATTCCCCTACCTCGCCGACGCCAACGGCGACGGCAGAGACGACCTCATCGTCTTCACCAAGAACACCACCAACGACGTGTACGTGGCGCTGTCCACCGGCACCACCTTCGGTCCCTCCAGCAAGTGGCACGACTACTTCGGGCTCACCGGTGAGGTGACCCTGTGACGTCAGGATGGGAGGCCCCCGTGGCCGGAACACGACGGAGACGGCGGCGCGCCGGCGTCGCCCTGCTGGCCGCGGCGCTCGCCGGCGGGATCGCGGTGCAGCCCGCGCCGGCGTCCGCGACGCCGCCGGGCCGGACCGCGCTGGACGCCGCGTTCGTGCGGGCGGCGCAGGAGTACGACGTGCCCCGGGACGTCCTGGTCGCGGTCGGCTACGGCGAGTCCCGCCTCGACGCGCACGGCGGCAAGCCGAGCCAGGCGAACGGCTACGGGGTGATGCACCTGGTGAGCAACCCGGTCCAGCACAGCCTGGAACGGGCGGCGGAGTTGACCGGCGAGCCGGTCGGGCGGCTGAAGACCGTCACGCCGGCGAACATCCGCGGCGGCGCGGCCGTGCTGCGTGATCTGGCCGACGCCGAGGGGCTGACCGCGCGGGACCGGGACCGGGTGACCGCCTGGTACCCGGTGGTGGCGCGGTACGGCGGCGCGGCCGACGACGCCACCGCACGCCTGTACGCGGACGGGATCTACGAGCTGGTGCAGCAGGGCATTCCGGGGGCGGTGCCGGTCCGGGCGCACCGGGTCGAGCCGGAGCGGGGCCGCTACGCCACTGTGGCCCCCGCCGGCACCGCGTCCCGTACCCTGGCCGCCGCCGTGCCCGAGTACCCGCCGGCGCGGTGGGTCGCCGCGAACGGCGCGAACTACGGCGTCGGGCGGTCCAGTCGGATCACCACTGTGATCCTCCACGTCACCCAGGGCTCGTACGCCGGGACCATAAGCTGGTTCCAGAACCCGTCGTCCGGCGTCAGCGCGCACTACGTGGTCAAGTCCAGCAACGGCGAGATCACCCAGATGGTCCGCGAGGGTGACACCGCCTACCACGCCCGGTCCGGCAACGCGTACGGCGTCGGCATCGAGCACGAGGGGTACGTCGACAACCCGGCCTGGTTCACCGACGCGATGTACCGATCGTCGGCCGCGCTGACCCGTTACCTGTGCGACAAGTACGGCATCCCGAAGAACCGCACCGGCATCAAGGGCCACAACGAGATCCCGGGCAACGACCACACCGACCCGGGGCCGAACTGGAACTGGAACTACTACCTCTCGCTGGTGAACCAGGGCGGGGGTGGATCGGCCGCCCGGTATTTCGGTGGTTCGCCTACGGATTTCGATGGTGACGGTCGGGATGACGTGGTGGCGTTCACCCACGGCGCGGCGGCTGACGCGTATGTGGCCACGTCGACGGGTTCGTCGTTCGCGGGCACGTCGGTGAAGTGGCACGACTGGTTCGCCCTGTCCGGGGAGACACCGTTGACCGGGGACGTCAACGGCGACGGACGAGACGACGCGATCGTGTTCACCCACGGCACCACCGCCGACGTCCACGTCGCCCTGTCCACCGGCAGCTCGTTCGCGGCGTCGGCGAAATGGCACGACTGGTTCGCCCCCGGCACCGAGGTCCCCGCCGTCGGCGACGTCAACGGCGACGGACGCGACGACATCATCACCTTCACCCACGACACCAACGCCGACGTCTACGTCGCCCTGTCCACCGGCACATCCTTCACCGGCACCGCGATCAAATGGCACGACTACTTCTCCATCGCCGGGGAGTTCCCCGCCCTGGGCGACGTCAACGGCGACGGACGCGACGACATCATCACCTTCACCCAGGGCCCCGCCTCGGCAGCCGACGTCATCGTCGCCCTGTCCACCGGCACCAGCTTCGGGGCGCCGCAGAAGTGGCACGACCTGTTCGCCGTGGGCGCCGAGCAGCCTCGGGTGGGCGACATCAACGGCGACGGCCGCGACGACATCGTCACCTTCACCTGCAACACCGACGCCGACGTCTACGCCGCCACCTCCACCGGCACCACCTTCACCGGCACCACGATCAAATGGCACGACTTCTTCTGCCTACCCGGCGAATTCCCCTACCTCGCCGACGCCAACGGCGACGGCAAACACGACCTCATCGTCTTCACCAAGAACACCACCAACGACATCTACGTCGCCCTGTCCACCGGCACCACATTCGCCCCCTCCACCAAATGGCACGACTACTTCGGCCTCACCGGCGAAACCACACTCTGAACCCGACAGCGGTAGACACCGGCCCGGCGGGCCGGCGTCTACCGCTTCACCAGGTTGCGCAGCGCCCCGAGCAGCGAGCGGTGGCTGACCTCGGCGTAGATCTTCTTGTCCTGGCCGTACAGGACCACGTACGGGCACTGCTGGTCGTCCCCGCCCATGGTCTTGTCCAGCAGCCGTCGACCGGTTGCCACCTCGTACACCCGCAGGCGGTAGGTGGCCTTCAGCAGCGTCAGCGTGTCCGGCTCCGGGTCGTCGTAGCGGCACTTGCGGATCGTCGCGCCGGTGCTCGTGCGATCCAGGCAGGCGACCATCTGCACGACCTTCGGGTCCTCCGACGCCCAGGTCCGCTCCACCCGCTTCGACAGGCCCTCGTCGTAGTAGTAGACCTGGTCGTGGCGGCGGCTGCCCGCGCCCAGATCGGTGCCGACGAGCAGCGCCACCGGGTGCGGCGCCGCTCCGGTGCGCTTCGGCGACTGCGGAAAGTAGAGAACGCCGTCGCACACGTCGTTCAGATCGGAGATCTGCGCCGCCGGGAAGTCGCTCGGCTGCGGCCCGCGCGCCGACGGCTCCGCGCTCGCCGTCGCACCCGGCGTGGGCGTCGCGCCGGACGACCGCCAGGGTGCGGCCGGCGGCGCGGCCGGCTCCCGCTCGGCCGCCTCGCGGGGCGAGGAACCCAGCAGGAACGCGCCGCCGATCAGACCTGAGCACGCCACCAGCAGCAGCACGCTCAGCACCGCGACGGCGACGACCAGAGCGCGGCTGCGGCCGGACGACGGCGGGCCGGGTGGCGGGTACGGCCCGTACGGCGGAGCCGGCGTGGCCGGGCCGTACGGCGGACCAGCGGTGGGCGGTCCGTAACCCGGAACGGGCGACCCGTGACCCGGCCCGGTGGCGGGCGGTGGTGGCGGCCCGGGAACGCCGGGCGGCTCGCCGGCCGGCCGCATCCAGGCGGTCTCTCCCCGCTGTTCCGCGTCCCCCGCCGGTCCCTGCTCGGATCCGGCCCCCGTGTCGGACATGCGCATTCCCCCGTCGAACCCGTGCGGAGCGCGCAACCTATCAGCCTCGCCGGGCCGGAGGAGGCCCACTAGATGGTTGCGCTACCTAGATGGCGGCGCTACCGTCATCGCGGATGTCGTCCGATCGGGACAGTGCGGAGCGGAATGAACCAGGAACGGCGGGCGCAGTGGCTGCGCGGGGTGCTCGACCTCTGCGTGCTCGCGCTGCTGAGCCGCGGCGAGTCCTACGGCTACGAGCTGTCCCAGGCGCTGCGGGCCCACGGGCTGGGCGCCGTGCAGGGCGGCACCCTCTACCCGGTGCTGCTGCGGTTGCAGCGCTCCGGCCTGCTCACCGCGCACTGGCGGGAGGGCGGGACCGGGCCCGCGAGGAAGTACTACCGGATCAGCCCGGCCGGCAGCGCGGCGTTGCGGGCCGCCGCGATCGACTGGAGCGCCTTCGCGTCGAGCTTGGGCACGATACTGCGCGAGGAGCCGAAGCGGTGAACCACGAACCCTGGCTCGCCGCCCTGACCGGCGAGCTGCGCCGGCACGGGGTGGGGCCCGACCTGACCGGTCACGTCGTCGCCGAGGCGGCCACCCACCTGCTCGACAGCGGGGAATCGCCGCTGCGGGTCTTCGGCGCGCCGGAGGCGTACGCCCGGGCGGTGGTCGACAGCCTCGGCGGCCCCGACGTGCGGCCGCCGCGCCGCCAGCCCGGACCGGTGCGGCTCGCCGCCCGGGGCGTCACCAAGCGCTACCGGGGACGCACCGTCCTGGACCGGGTCGACCTCACCGTCCGGGCCGGCCAGATCGCGGCGGTGGTCGGCGCCAACGGCGCCGGCAAGAGCACGTTCCTGCGGATCTGCGCCGGCCTGCTGAGCCCGGAGGCGGGCACCGTCGAGGTGCACGGCACGCTCGGCTACTGCCCGCAGGACGGCGGCACCGCCGAGTTCCTCAGCCCGGACGAGCACTTCGTGCTCATCGGCGCCGGCCGAGGGCTGGGCCGGACGGCGGCGCGGCGGGCCGGGCGCGCGGAGGCGGCCGGGCTGGAGTGGACACCGCCGCGGCGCACCCAGGCCCGGCACCTCTCCGGCGGCACGCGGCAGAAGCTCAACCTGGTGCTGGCCCGGCTCGGCGAGCCGGACGTGCTGCTGCTCGACGAGCCCTACCAGGGGTTCGACCGGGGCACCTACCTCGACTTCTGGCACGAGGTGTGGCGGTGGCGCGACGCCGGCAAGGCCGTCGTGGTCGTCACCCACCTGCTCAACCAGCTCGACCGGGTCGACGTCGTGCTTGATCTTTCCGGGGAGCGGAACGCATGAGCCGGACCCTCGTGGTGGCCGAGGCCGCCCTGCGCGAGCTGCTGCGCCGCCGTACCGTGCTGGTCATCCTGCTGCTGATGCCGCTGGCCTTCTACCTGAGCCGCGGCGGCGACTTTCTCGGGCAGTCGATCCGCTTCGTCTGTCTCGGCCTGGCCTGGGCGCTCAGCACCGCCGCGCTGTTCGCGGGCAGCGCGGCGCGGGGCATGGAACCCCGCCTGCGGCTCTCCGGCTACGGCAGCCGGCACCTGGTGCTCGGCCGGCTGCTCGCGCTCTGGACCGTCGGCGTGCTGCTCTCCACCCCGTACTTCCTGCTCGTCCTGGTCGACCAGCGCGACGTGCGGTACGGCGCGATCGCGCTGATCATGGCGTTGACCGTGTTCGTGTCGGTGCCGTTCGGCCTGCTGCTGAGCGCCGTGCTGCCGCGCGAGCTGGAGGGCACGCTGGTGCTGCTGACAGTGGTCGGTCTCCAGATGGTGATGGACCCGGCGGGCAGCGCCACCCGGGCGCTGCCGTTCTGGTTCAGCCGCGAGCTCGCCACGTACGCCGTGGACCACACCGACGGCGGCTACCTCACCCGGGGCCTGACCCACGGGCTGGTCTTCGCTGTCGCGCTCACGGTGCTGGTCGTGGTGGCCGCCGCGGTGCGGCTGCGGCAGCGCCGGCATCTGCGCCTGGCCACCTGACCGGCGGGGGCGGCGGACCGGACCGGGGCGCGGGCCGTGGCAGGATCGGCGCGTGCAGATCGGGTTGCTCGGGCCTTTCCAGGTCACCACGGACGGCGGCCTACCGGCCGACGTGCCGGGCGCACGGCTGCGCGGACTGCTGGCCGCCCTCGCGCTCCAGCCCGGCCGGGTGGTCCCGAAGGCCGCGCTCGTCGACTGGATCTGGGGCGAGCAGCCGCCCGCCGACGCCGCGAACGCGCTGCAACGGCTGGTGTCCCGGCTGCGCAAGGCGCTGCCGGCGGGCGCCGTCGACGGGCTGCCGGACGGCTACCGGCTCGCCGTCGAGCCCGACGCCGTCGACGCCGTACGGTTCGAACGTCTCGTCCGGCGGGCCCGCGACGGCGACGGGCCGCAGCGGGTACGGCTGCTGCGCGAGGCGCTGGGCCTGTGGCGCGGCGACGCGCTGCGCGACGTCGGCCTGCCCGACAGCCCGGCGCTCGACGCGGCGGCGACCCGGCTGGAACGGCTGCGCCTGACCGCGACGGAGGACCGGTACGACGCCGAGACCGGGCTCGGCGGGGAAGCGGACCTGATCCCGGAGCTGACCGACCTCGTGGCCGCCCATCCGGTACGCGAGCGGCTCGCCATGGCACTGATGCGTGCGCTCGTCGCCGCCGGCCGGGACACCGAGGCGCTGCTGGTCTACCAGCGCACCGCCGACGCGCTCGCCGACGCGCTGGGCGCCGACCCGTCGCCGGAACTGTCGGCGCTGCACGTCGCCCTGCTGCGGGGCGAGACGACACGCCGCGACGACACCCGCCGGACCAACCTGCGCGCCGAGCTGACCAGCTTCGTCGGCCGGGACGCCGACCTCACCGCCGTCGGCGCGCTGGTGGCCGAGCACCGGCTCACCACGCTCACCGGCCCGGGTGGCTCCGGGAAGACCAGGCTGGCCACCGAGACCGGACGCCGGATGACGGGCGACCTGCCGGACGGCGTGTGGCTGGTGGAGTTCGCCGCGATCGGCGCCGACGGGGACGTGGCACAGGCGACGATCTCCGGGCTCGGCCTGCGCGACGCGCTGCTCGGCGACGCGGGCAGCGCGGAGCCGGACGACCGGCTCGTCGCGGCGATCCGGGACCGGGAGATGCTGCTGATCCTGGACAACTGCGAACACGTCGTGGAGCAGGCGGCGGCGCTGGCGCACCGGCTGCTCGGCGAGTGCCGGCGGCTGCGGATCCTGGCCACCAGCCGGGAACCGCTCGGCATCACCGGGGAGGTGTTGTGGCCGGTCGCGCCGCTGGGCCTGCCGGACGGCGACGCCGTGGTCGCCGAGGTCGAGTCGTCGCCCGCCGTCCGCCTGCTGCGGGACCGGGCCGTCGCGGTCCGCCGGGACCTCGCGTCGGACGCCCGCACGGCGATGACGATGGCGCGGATCTGCCGCGCGCTCGACGGCATGCCGCTGGCGATCGAGCTGGCCGCGGCGCGGCTGCGCGCCATGTCCGTCGACCAGCTCGCCACCCGGCTCGACGACCGGTTCCGGCTGCTCACCGGTGGCAGCCGGACCGCCCTGCCCCGGCACCGGACGTTGCGCGCGATGGTCGACTGGAGCTGGGAACTGCTCACCGACGCCGAACGCGCGGTGTTGCGCCGGCTGTCGGTGTTCTCCGGCGGGGCGGGCCTGGACGCGGCCGAGCGGGTCTGCGCCGGCGGCGCCGTCGAGCCGGGCGACGTGCTCGACCTGCTCACCGCGCTGACCGAGAAGTCGCTGCTGGTCGCCGCCGGCGACGTCGCGCCGCGCTACCGCATGCTCGGCACGATCAAGGAGTATGCCGCGCAGCGGCTCGCCGAGGCGGGGGAGGCGGACCTCGCGCGCCACGCGCACCTGGCGTACTTCACCGAGCTGGCCGAGACCGCCGAGCCGCGGCTGCGCCGCGCCGACCAGCTCACCTGGCTCGCCCGGCTCGAAGCCGAGCACGACAACATCACCGCCGCGATGCGCGGTGCGCTCGCCGCCGGTGAGGGGCGCGAGGCGATGCGGCTCGCGGCCGGCGCCGGCTGGTACTGGTGGCTCGGCGGCCACCGGACCGAGGGCATGGAACTGATCATCGCGGCCACCGAGACGCCCGGCGACGTGCCCGACCACATCCGCGCCGTGGTGTACGGGCTGGTGGTGCTGTTCCTCAGCTCCGGCCCGGGCGACGCGCAGCACGCGGCCGAGTGGATCCACAAGGCGTACCGGTTGAGCGGGGAAGGTCGCGGCGGTCATCCGGAGCTGGCCCTGGTCGTGCCGATGGAGCGCATGCTGCGGGAGCCGGACGCGCTGCTGCCCGCCTGGGAGTCGCTGCTCGACCACGAGGACCGGTGGGTACGCGCGCTGGCCCGGCTGCACCTGGGCAAGCTGCGGGTCATCCTCGGCATCGAGGCGGCGCAGGCGGAGGCGTGCCTGCGGCAGGCGCTCGCCGAGTTCCGGGCGGTGGGCGAACGCTTCGGGATCTCGTTCGCGCTCAGCGAGCTGGCCGAGCTGATCGCCGTACGCGGTGACGTCGCCGCCGCCTGCGCGTACTACGAGCAGGCCGCCGCGGCGGTCACCGAGGTCGGCGCCGTCGAGGACGTGATCCGGATGCGGGCGCGGCTGGCCTGGCTGTACCGGCTGGGCGGCGACGAGGCGGCGAGCGCCGCGGCCGTGGCCGAGGCGCAACGGCTCGCCGCCCGGGTCGCCTGGCCGGGCGCGCTGGCCGAGCTGGCGCTGGCCGAGGCGTACATGGCCCGCCACGACGGCGACGCGGACGAGGCGTACGCGCAACTGCGGGCGGTGTCGGCGCTGCTCGGGGACGAGGCGGACCTGGCCGGCGTCCGGGCGGGCACCCAGGATCTGCTGGGCTACCTGGCCGAGGACGTCGAGCAGGCCCGTACCCATCGGGCGGCGGCGTGCCGGGCGGCGCGCGAGGGCGGCTACGCGCCGCTGACCGCGCAGGTGCTCGTCGGCGTCGCGGACCTGGCGTTGCGGCTGGACCGGCCGGACCAGGCGGCGCGGCTGCTGGGCGCGGGCGACGCGGTACGCGGGCTGCCCGACCGCACCCACCCCGACGTGCCCCGGATCGAGGCGGCGGCGCGCGACCGCCTCGGCGACGCGGGGTTCGCCGAGGCGGTCGCACAGGGCCGGGAGACCGGCTGGGAGCGGCTGGTCGAGATCACGCTCGCTTCGTGAACGTGGACCGCGCCCACAGGTAGCCGACCAGCGCGATGCCGGCGCACCAGGCGATCGCGGGGATCACGTCACCGGCCGACGGCGCGCCGCCCAACAGGCCGCGCAGGGTCTCGATGATCGGCGTGAACGGCTGGTACTCGGCGAACTGCCGCAGTCCCGGCCCCATCTTGTCCGCCGGCACGATCGCGCTGCTGAAGAACGGCAGCAGGACCAGCGGCACGGCGGCCATGCCCGCCGACTCCGGCGACTTCGCGAACAGGCCCAGCGCGACTGTGAACCAGCTGACGGCGACGCTGAGCAGCACCACCATGCCGGCCACACCGAGCCAGTGCAGCGGATCGGCGGCCGGGCGGAAGCCGAGCAGGAACGCCACCCCGACCAGGGCCGCGACCGCGAGGACGTTCGTCAGCACGGTGGCGACGACGTGGCCGGTCAGCACCGCGCCCCGGGAGACGTGCATGACCTTGAACCGGTTGATGATGCCCTTGGTCATGTCGGAGCTGACCGACGTCGCGGTGCCGCCGAGGCCGTAGCAGACCGCCAGCAGCATCAGGCCCGGCGTCGCGTAGTCGACGTAGTCGACGCCGACGGAGAACGCGTCGCCGAGCATGTAGACGAACATCAGCATGACGATGATCGGCATCAGCACCGCGTTGAACACCGAGGTGGGGTTACGGCGCAGGTGCGTCAGGTTGCGGCGCAGCATGACGACCGAGTGGTTCCTGCTCATTTCGCGGCCACCTCCGGGGTGCGGCCCGTCAGGGCCAGGAAGACGTCGTCGAGGTCGGGGGTCTGTACGGACAGGTCGCCGGCGGTGATCGCGTGCGCGTCGAGCCGGTCGAGCAGGGCGCGCAGCGCCGCGGTCCCGCCGTCGGTGGGCACGCGCAGCGCCAGCGCCTCCTCGTCGCGTACCGCGCCGGGCAGCACCAGCGCCGCCGCGTCGAGTTCGGCGACGGTGCCGAACCGCAACCGCACGTGCGTGCCGGGCATCCGGCGCTTGAGCTCCTCCGGCGTGCCCTGGGCGACCAGCCGGCCCTGGTCGAGCACCGCGATCCGGTCCGCGAGGCGGTCGGCCTCGTCGAGGTACTGGGTGGTGAGGAAGACCGTCACGCCGCCGGCCACCAGCTCCCTGATGATCGACCACATGGTGCGGCGGCTGCGCGGGTCCAGCCCGGTCGTCGGCTCGTCCAGGAAGATGATCCGCGGTTCGCCGACCAGCGTCATCGCCAGGTCCAGCTTGCGGCGCATGCCCCCGGAGTACGTCGACACGAGCTTGTCGGCGGCCTCGACCAGGTCGAACCGTTCCAGCAGTTCCGCGACGACCCGCTTGCCGGGCACGCGGTCGCGCGGGCCGAGGTCGACCATGAGTTGCAGGTTCTCCCGCCCGGTCAGCAGTTCGTCCACCGCCGCGAACTGCCCGGTCACGCCGATCGCCGCGCGGACCGCCTTGGCCTCGGTGGCCACGTCGTGCCCGGCGACCCGCACCGATCCGGCGTCGGCGCGGATCAGGGTGGTCAGGATGTTCACTGTCGTCGTCTTGCCCGCCCCGTTCGGCCCGAGCAGGGAGAAGATCGTCCCGGCGGGGACGTCCAGGTCGATGCCGTCGAGCACCACCCGGTCCTTGTACGCCTTGCGCAGCCCGGAGACCGCTATCGCTGAACTCGTCATGCGCCCACCATGGGTGGCCGTACCGCCACCGCCCTGACACGGCGCTGACACGGCCGCTGACAGCTTGTCGGTGGGGCGGCGTACGGTCCCGCCGTGGATCGGGGAGACGTTCTGGGACATCGTGGAGCGGGCGCGCTCGACGCCGCCGACCGCGCTGCTCCCCCGGCCCGGCGCCGGCCGACCCGGCCGGTGAGGACTTCGACTTCGGCGACGACGAGCAGATGCGCGCCCGCCTGCCGCGCCTCGCGGCGATCTACCGGCCGGTGGAATGACGCGTCACGGCCCGCCGCCGACCCGATCCGGGTTAACCGCTGGTCCGCCGCGGGCCGGGTGGGCGAGCATGGTCGGCATGGCCGGGTCGACGGGTGCGAGGCTGCCGCTCCAGGGCGGGCTGCCACCCGGCGAGGCGCTGACCGGCGCGGTGCGGGAGATCGCCTGCGACGAGTCCGGCTTCTCCGGCACCAACCTGCTCGACCCGGCCACCCCGGTGATCGTCCACGCCAGCGTCGACCTGAGCCGTGACGAGGCGGCCGCGTTGATCGGTACGCTGCGGTCCGGGTTCCGGTTCTCGCCCGACGAGGTCAAGTCGCGGCAGTTCCTGCGCCGCCGCGAAGCCGCCGAGGCGGTGGAGTGGTTCCTGTCGGCGTTGCGCGGCCGGGCGCACGTGCACCTGGTCGACAAGGAGTTCTTCCTCGCCACCCGGGTCGTCGACCTGCTGCTGGCCGAGCCGTCGTACGCGGCGGGCACCCGCCTCGCCGGTGACCGGCGTCCGGCCGCGGCGGCGCTGCACCGGGCCGGGCGGGCGGCCGGACCCGGCTGGGCGGTCTTCCTCGCCGCCGTGGTCGAGATGCTGCGCACCAAGCGGCGGGACCGGG
Source organism: Micromonospora sp. WMMD1219 (assembly GCF_049315215.1). Lineage (NCBI taxonomy): Bacteria > Bacillati > Actinomycetota > Actinomycetes > Micromonosporales > Micromonosporaceae > Micromonospora > Micromonospora sp. WMMD1219. Next base: position 6,492,971 of record NZ_CP186057.1, on the reverse strand, counting down.
CCGACGACCGGAGCGTGGCACGGTTCTTCGCCGCGCGGGACGCGCTGCGCCGCCACGTCGACGACACGCAGGCCGGTGCCGTCCTCGACGCGCTCGACCCGGCCCGGGTGGCAGCCGTGCAGGCCCGGTTGTACGCGGGCGACCGGACGATCCCGCCGCCGCTGGAGCCGCTGCTGCCGGCGCTGGCCGAGACCGTCCTGCACTGGAGCGGCGGCCGGTGGCGGGTGCTGGTGATCCACGACGAGCAGAGCGCCCTCACCGGGGACCGGCTGCGCCGCCTCCAGGCGGCACTGGCGGCCGGTGATCCGGCCGGCCCGTCGCCGCTGGCCGGGCTGGTGATGGCCGACTCGCGCGACGACCCCCGCGTCCAGGCCGCCGACCTGCTCGCCGGGGTGGCCCGCCGGATGCCCGGCGTACAGGAGCCGTCGTGATCCTCGACGACGTGACGCCGACCGCCGGAGTGCACTGCGAGACCACCACGCTCGGCGTGCTGACGCGGCACGCCGGCCTGGACCTGTCCGAGCCCATGCTGTTCGGTCTCGGCGAAGGGCTCGGCTTCGTCTACTGGGACGCCAAGAGCATGGACGTGCCGTTCCTCGGCGGGCGCACCAAGCCGCTGTGCGTGACCCGGGCCGCCGCCGGCCGCCTCGGTCTGGACCTGCGCGTCCGCGAGACGACGTCGGCGGCCAAGGCGTGGCGCGACGTCACCGACGCGCTGGACGCCGGGCACCCGGTCGGCCTGCAACTGGACTCGTACCACCTGGACTACTTCACCACCAAGGTCCACTTCGGCGGGCACACGGTCGCCGTGTACGGCTACGACGACACCAACGCCCACCTGGTCGACACCGCCCAGCAGGGCGGCGCGGTGACCACCACGCTGGAGAGCCTGGCGCGGGCGCGCGCCGCGCGTGGACCGATGACCGCGCGCCACCTGTCGTACACGCTCACCGCGCCCGGCGGCCCGCCGGACCTGGCCGCCGCCGTCCGCGCGGCGGTACGCGCCAACGCCGGGGCGTTCCTCGACCCGCCGATCGCCAACCTCGGCCACCGGGGGATCGCCACCGCCGCCGCCCGGGTGACCCGCTGGCTGGACCGCGCCGCCGATCCGGCCCGCGACCTGCCGCTCGCCGCGACGCTGATGGAACGCGGCGGCACCGGCGGCGCGCTGTTCCGCGCCGTGTACCGCGACTTCCTCGCCGAGGCCGCCGCCATCACCGGCGACGCGCGGGTGCGGCGGGCACAGCGGATGTACGCCGACATCGCGCCGCTGTGGACCGCCGTCGCCGACCACATCGCCACCGCCGGGCGGACCGGCGACGCCGCCCACCTGACCCGCGCCTCGGAGGTCCTGGCCGACCTGGCCGTCCGCGAACGCGAGGCGATGACGCTGCTGGCCGCCGTGGACGCCGGGTAGCGGTCAGCCGAGCTGCTGGGCCAGCGCCACGATGACTCCCGCCGGGCCGCGCAGGTAGCACAGCCGGTAGACGTCGCCGTAGTCCGCCACCTCACCGATCAGCTCGCCGCCGTGGGCCCGCAGGCGGCCCACCGTGTCGTCGACGTCGTCCACGGCGAACATGACCGACCGCAGGCCGAGCGTGTTCGGCGGCGCGTCCGACGGTTCGGCGGCGACGAGCGCCGGCGCCCGGAACCGCGTCAGTTCGAGCTTGCCGTGGCCGTCCGGGGTGCGCATCATCGCGATGTCCACCCGTACGCCGTCCATGCCGTTGACCCGGTCCACCCAGGCCCCCTCGACCGGCGTCTCGCCCTCCACCTCCATGCCGAGTTCGGTGAAGAAGGCGATGGCGGCCGGCAGGTCGTCCACCACGACGCTGACGTGGTCCATCCGCTGAAGCGTCACGCCCCGAGCATAGGGCGACGTCCGGCCCGGTCAGCTCATGTCGAGCGTGTACGCGGCCTCCCGCACGTCGGCGTCCGGATGACGGCGCAAGCCGACGAGCAGGTCCCGCCACGGCGTCTTCCAGCCGAACTCCGACCCGTGCGCGACGAGCGCCACCGCGAACAGCCCACCGGCCAGGTCGCCGCGCCCGGCGAGGCGCGCCACCGTGCCGGCGACGGCCGCCGGGTCGGGCCGCCGCCGCATGGTGAGCAGTCGATCGCCGACGCGTTGCGCGGTGCGCACCGCGACCACGGGCCGGCCCGCGCAGAGCGCGGCGACCTCGTCCAGGTCGTCGAGGCGGCCGAGGTCGACGAGCAGCCCGGTGGCCGTACCCAGGAAGGTGTCCCGGCCGGCGAGCCACCGCGCGGCCTCGACCAGCCCGGCCCGGTCGGCGGCGGCCGGGCGGCTGTCGGACCACAGGGCCGCGCCCTCCGCGAGCAGCTCGACGCGCCGCCGGGCGGGCCGGTCGGCGGCCGGACCGCCCGGGTCGTCGTCGGCGGCGTCCCGCTCCACCAGCCGGGCCAGCGCGGCCCGGAACGCCCCGTCGCCGCCGGCCCGCAGCAGGTTCGCCACCCCGATGCCCGGCGTCGTCTCGTCCGGGTCGGTGAGCCGGTCCACGACCAGGTCGGTGACGCCGGTCAGCCACTGCCACCACTCGCCGAGCGCGTCGAACGCCGCGCGGCGGACCTCCCGGTCGTCGGCCCGGCACGCCTGCACCACCAGCGCGGCGTAGGTGCGGCGGTGGCGCTGCGAGATCCCGGACGGGTACGCGCCGAGCACCGCCCGCCGCTCCTCCCGGCTGGCGTGCACCGCGGCGCGCAGGACCGCCCAGCCCGCCTCGGTCCCCAGCCGCTGCCGGGCGGCGGAGACGATCGCCGCGCGCACGTCGCGGTGCGTGCCCGGATCGGCGTACGCCTCACCGAGCGCCGCCATCACGTCCACGTGCGCGTAGCGGGCCAGGAGCCGGGCGGCCTCCTTGCGGCTGGTGACCTTCGCGGCACCGGTCAGCACCCCGCCCAGCAGCTCGGCCAGCCGGGCCGGCGGGACGTACCGGGCGGCCCGCCCGGCGGCGTACAGCGCGACGCGTGCCCGGTCGCCGTCGGCGTACCGGAGCAGCACCGGGAACGCCTCGTCCGGCCGGTCGGTCCAGACCAGCGCGCCCAGCGCCGCCTCGGCGACCGGCACCTCGGACGCGTCGACGTGGCGCAGCACCAGCTCGCGTCCGGCCGGTCCGGCCCCGGCGGCGGCCCGGATCGCCGCCGCCCGCTGCCACACCCGGTGACCGGAGTCGGCGACGACGCGCGCCTGGAGCGCCACGAAGCGTTCCTGGTGGCGGGGGAGCCACCGTTGCGCGCGCGGCGCCGGGCCGGGCACCCACCGTTTCCCGTTCTCCACGAACCGGCCGCGCGGGGGCCGGTCCAGCACCCGGTCGAGCAGGTCGGTGCGGGACGTGCAGACGATCGCCCACACCTCGTGCAGCGCCACCGCCGACGCGTCGACGTCGAGCACCTCGGCGACGCGCCGCGAGCGGGTACGCGGGTCGTCGAGCCAGAGGCCGACCGCGGTACGGGCCACAGCGGGCAGGGTGTCCGGCCCGATCGTCCGGCGCAGCAGGTCCTGCAGCCCCGGCAGACGCCAGGCCCGCCGGCCGAGCGCGTGGGTGAACGCGAACAGCAGCCCGTACCGGCCGCGCGCCATGCCCGCCTCGATCCGGCCGCGCAGCCGGTCGAACACCACCGCCTCCTGGCCGTGCCGCAGCACGGTGTCGAGCCGGCGCAGCACCGGAACGTTCGCGTCGCTGCTCACCGCGTCGATCGTGCGCAGCGCCCATTCGACCAGTTCCGGCACGTCCACGTGGTGGGTGAGGACGTCGACGGCGAGCCGGCTCAACGCGGTGGTGGTGGTCGCCGAGGCGTCCCGCGCGTCGACCGCGTCGGTGGTGAGCCCGGTCAGTCCACCGGCGCTCGTGGCGGTGAGCAGCGGCGCCACAGTGGCGAGCGCGGTGAGCGCTGCGGCGCGTACCGGGTCCTGCTCGTTGCGCAGCCGGCCGAGCCGGACCACCACCTGGGCCACCGTGCGCGGGTCGCGGGAGCGGCGTGCGGCCGCCACCAGCAGCCGCCAGCCGTCCGCCCGCTCGTCCGCGTCGCCCGAGCGCAGCGCCGCGCTCGCCGACGCGGACGCCTCCGGCCAGGGCAGGTACGCGCTCCAGAACCGCACCTGCTCCTCCCGCTCGCGGACCGACGGCAGGGTCAGCACCCGGGCCGCCTCGCGCGCCCGTACCGCCGCCGGCAGCACCTCCATCACCTGGGCGCCGGGCAGCAGCGCCGTGGTGTCGGTGTCGGCCAGCGCCCCGTCGTACAGCTCGGCGCGACGGCTCGGCGCGACGGCGTGCAGCAGCGCGGCCAGCGCGTGGTCGTGCTCCCGCAGCCGGGCGGCCAGCGGGACCAGCTCGGCGGTGGGCAGCGCGGCGAGGCGGCGCAGCAGCGCCCGGGGCAGCGTGGTCCGTGCCAGCCAGGCCGCGCGTGCGGACGACGTGAGCAGGCGGACGACCCGGCGGGCGTCGTGCGCGGCGAGCCGCCCGTACGCGACGGGCGGGCCGGGCAGCGACTCCTCGGGCGCGTACCCGTCGAGCAGGTCCAGCGCCCGCGCCGGATCGCCGTGCAGCACCGCGCCGGCGACCTCCGCCCAGATCCGCCCGCGTGACTCCGGTGGGGCCACGGCCATCCGCTCACCGGTGCGCGTCAGCACGATGTCGGAGTGCGACCGCATCAGCCGTTCCGGGTTCAGCGCGTGTTCCAGATCGGGCAGCCACGCCCGTACCGTCTCGGGGCCGCACGCCGGCAGCAACGCGGCGGCCTCGTGGTCACCGAACCGCTCGCGTACCCCGATGATCAGCGCGTCGGCGACGGCCGGCACCGGGTTGCGGCGCAGCGCCCGGTAGACGCGCCGCCGCGCGTCGGCCGGCCGGTCGGTCAGGTCGGGGGGCGTCACGCCGGCCCGCACGGCGGCGGTCAGCGCGGTGGCGGCGATCGAGGGTTCCGGGTCGAACGTCGCGGCCAGGACGGCCGCGGTGTCCCGGGTCGCCAGCGCGGCGAGCAGCGCGAGACGCCGCTCGTAGGGCCCGTGCCGGCGCAGGTCGGCGCAGACCTGCGCCCGGTCGGGCGCGGTGCGTGCCCACGCCACGAGGCGCCGCGTCCGGTCGCGGTGGGGCAGCGGGTCGAGGGCGGCGAGCAGGTCGCGGGTGGCGGTGGGCACGGCGCTCATTGTGCCGGTGCGCGGGTCGCCGCGGGTGCCCGTCGCGCCTATTCCGCAATTCCTATGGAAATTGTAGATTTTCAGCGTTCTCCCAGCCGCCCGGGATTGACATCAATCGGACCGTCGGGGATATTCCTAGCGGCGCGTCGGGGCGCGGGGCGGAGCAGGCGAGGTCTGCGGACTTCACCTGCGTGACGTGCGGAAAGGTGTTCGTGCTGCCCCTGCTCCGCGGGGTCCGGATGAGGTTGGGAAATGATTAATCGGGCCGTCGAATTCGCCAAGCACAATTCGCCGAATTCTCTGCGGGTCAAGGCCCGGCGGGCGCAGATGGAAGCGCGCAACGCCCGTATGCGACTCACCGTTCCGGTGGTGGCCCAAAGCGAGTTCGACAACATCTTCCACTGCACCGTCCGCAAGACCGGCAGCCAGTGGATCAAGGCGTTGTTCAGCGACCCGGCCGTCTACCGCCACAGCGGGCTGCTGCCCTACGACCCGCGCTTCTACTCCGGCGGCGCGACCGCGCCGGTGCCGGCCGGCCGCATCGGCCTGGCGATCTTCCTCTCCCACAAGCGGTTCGAGGCGGTGCCCAAGGCCGGCGGCTACCGCGCGTTCTTCGTGATCCGCGACCCGCGCGACGTGGTCGTGTCCAGCTACTTCTCGCTGCGCAACTCGCACGCCCCGATGGGCGACATCCCGCAGGCGCGCAAGGCCCTCCAGGAACTGCCGAAGAAGGAGGGCATGCTCTACGTCATCGACCGCCTGCGCGACAAGAAGCAGTTCGGGCAGATGCGGTCCTGGGCGGTCGCGCCGAGCGACGAGACGTTCCGGCTGTTCCGCTACGAGGATCTGACCGGCGAGCGGCAGGCCGACGAGGTCGACCAGCTCCTGCGGCATTGCGGCATCACGCTGCCCCCGGCCGAGCTGGAGGCCCTGCTGGCCCGCTACAGCTTCACCAGGATGAAGAAGTCGAAGGAGACGCCCGGGCGGATCTCCCACTACCGCAAGGGCGCGTCCGGCGACTGGCGCAACCACTTCGACGACGACATCTACGCCGCGTACACGAAGGCGGCCGGTGACCTCGCGGAGATCCTCGGCTACCCCGCCCGGGACGACGAGCGGAACGGGCAGGAATCCGCCGCACGGTAGTGCGGGACACAGGACCGGGGGAGAAGAATGCCGGACCGGGAGATGATCGTTGCTTCCCTGGGAACCGCCGGGGTGGAGGTGGTCGACTTCCACTGGGACTCCGCCGGGCTCCCGGCCTCGGCGGCCTGGATGCTCTCCGCGTGCTCGACCGAGGACGGCAGGGAGGATGTCGAGTTCATGTTCGACGACTCCTGCCTGATCGAGGGCGCCAACGCGGCGTGGTGGGACTTCGCGTACAGGGGCCGGTTGTTCGACGAAGAGGGGTGCTTTCTCGTCTCGGTCGGGCCGGTCGACGGAGAGCCGTCAGCGAGGCCGCACTGGGCCCGGGTGCGGCTGCGCGACGAATGGGACGTCATCGGCAAGGGCGTGGACCAGGGTGTGCTGGGAGGCCCTTCGGGACGACCTGGCTTCGTCATGGCGGCGCTGGACGAGCGTGTGCTCGTCGGCGCGACCACCTGGAACGGATTCATCAGCGTCATGAGGCTGGCAGATCCGACGACGGCCGAGCCGATCCGCCGGGCGATGGGTTTGCGGGACTGAGCCGGACCGGCCGTTCCCCGGGCGCCCGACCACTCGTGCCCCGTGGCCGCCGTATGCTCCTGCCGTGGAGCTGCGGTTCACCACCCGGACGTCCGACTCGGACTGGATCGACACCGTGTGGACCTGCACCAGCGATCGGGTCGACGAGATGACGTCGGTGGCGACCCCGTGCTGGGGGCTGGTGTTCTGGCAGCGCGACGGGCGCTCGTACGCGGCCGTCTCCGGCCCCGAGATTGCGACCGGCACCGCGCCGGTGCCCGAGGGCGCCACGTTCGTCGGCATCGAGTTCGCGGTGGGCACCTCGCTGCGGCTCGTATCCACGCCCGCGCTGGTCGACGGCGGCGCCGAGCTGCCCGACGTGAGCCGCCGCACGTTCCGGCTCGACGGCGGCCGGTGGCCCACACCCGGCCCGGACGACGCCGAGGCCCTGGTCGACCGGCTGGTCCGTGCCGGTGCGGTGGTCCGCGACCCGCTCGTCACCGAGACGCTGCGCGGCGGCCGCCCACCGGCCTCACCCCGTACCCTCGAACGCCGGTTCCGCGCCGCGACCGGCCTGACCCGGGGCGCGGTGCGGCAGATCGACCGCGCGCGCCGCGCCGCCGTGCTGCTGGCCGCCGGCGGCCCGCCCGCCGACGCGGTCACCACCTTCGGGTACGTGGACGAACCGCACCTGGCCCGCGCGCTGCGCCGGTACGTCGGACGGACGGCCGGTGAGCTGCGCGCGGGCGCCGGTGGTGCGATAGCGCTGGACCCGGCTCAGCGGGTCACGTCGTAGATCAGCTTGACCACGCCGTTGGGGTAGGCGGCGGAGTCGCGCAGACGCAGCGTCTGCCGGTCCCGGTCGGCCTGGCTGAACAGGCTCTTGCCGGCGCCGAGCAGCACCGGGAAGACGAGCAGGTGGTACCTGTCGATCAGGTCCGCCTCGGCGAGACGGCGGGCGAGTTCCGCGCTGCCGTGGATGAAGACGTCGCCGCCGTCGCCCTGCTTGAGCGCGGCCACGTCGGCGGTGCTCCGCAGGACCGTCGTCGGCCCCCAGCCGTCGACCAGGGCGTCCTCGGGCAGACTGGACGGCACCACGTACTTCGGCAGGTCCCGGTAGGCGGCGTGGTCCTCGGAGTCGCGCCAGGTCGGCGCGAACGCCTCGTAGCTGCGCCGGCCGAACATCAGCGCCGTGGTCTGCGCCAGTTCCTCGCCCTTGAGCGAGAACGCCTCCGGCAGGAACTCGACGTCCTTGACGACCCAGCCGCCGCTGCGGTGCTCCTCGCCCGGGCCGCCGCCGGGGGAGTCCACGACGCCGTCGAGCGACATGAATCCGGTGTACACAAGATCACGCATGCGGGCCATGCTAGGAACGGCCGCCATCTGCTGTCTTGTACGGAACCGACACGCCTCAGCAGCCGCACGAGACGCCGGCCGGGGCGGTGAGGTCGTCGGCGGGCCGCCGGACGAGCCCCGCCCCGGTGCGCACCGGGAAACCCTCCCGCACCCAGTACTCGTACCCGCCGATCATCTCCTTGACCGGCCGGCCGAGCCGGGCGAACTCCAGCGCCGCGCGGGTGGCGCCGTTGCAGCCCGGCCCCCAGCAGTAGGTGACCACCGTGGCGTCCGGCGGGACCAGCTCGCCCGCCCGCGCGGCGACCTCGGCGGTGGGCAGGTGCACGGCGCCGGGGATGTGCCCCTGCCGCCACGCCGGAAGGGAGCGCGAGTCGACCACGACCAGGCCGGGGACGCCCGCCTCCAGGTCGGCGTGCACGTCGCTCACGTCGGCCTCGAACGAGAAGCGGGCCGCGAAGTGGGCGAGGGCGTCGGCGGGGCGGGCGGCGGGAATGCGCAGGACGTTCGACATGGCACCCATCGTGGTGGCCGCCGTCCGGCCGCTCCAGTGGCGCGAGCGACGCCCTTCGCTAAGATCCCGCCATGAACCGCGCCACCGTGTCGGTGCTGGCGTACGAGGGCATGTCGGTGTTCGAGACCGGCATCGTCACCGAGGTCTTCGGCCTGCCCCGCCCCGAGTTCGACGTGCCCTGGTACGAGCTGACCGTCTGCGCGGAGACCCCCGGCACGGTGCGGCTGGTCGGCGGCGCCACCCTGCACACCGGCCACGGCCTCGACGCGTTCGCCGCCGCCGGCACGCTGATCGTGCCCGGGGTCGCCGACGTGCACGCCGACCCGACACCGGCGCTCACCGGCGCGCTCCGTGCGGCCCACCGGCGCGGCGCCCGGATCGTGTCGATCTGCTCGGGCGCGTTCGCGCTGGCCGGCGCCGGCCTGCTCGACGGCCGCCGGGCCACCACCCACTGGCGGTACGCCGACCTGCTCGCCCGGCGCCACCCGGCGGTACGCGTCGACCCGGACGTGCTCTACGTCGACGACGGCGACATCCTCACCAGCGCCGGCAGCGCGGCCGGTCTCGACCTCTGCGTCCACCTGGTACGCCGCGACCACGGCCCGACGATCGCCAACGCGGTCGCCCGCCGGCTGGTCGTACCGCCGCACCGCGAGGGCGGCCAGGCGCAGTTCATCGAGTCGCCGGTGCCCGGCGACCCGGAGGACGGCCGGCTCGCCGCGAGCATGTCCTGGGCGCTGGCGAACCTCGGCACCCCGATCACAGTCGACCGGCTGGCGCGGCAGGCCCACATGTCGGCGCGTACCTACCTGCGGCACTTCGCGCGGGCCACCGGCACCACACCGATCCGGTGGCTGATCGACCGGCGCGTCCAGGCCAGCCTGCCGCTGCTGGAGACGACCACCGTGCCGATCGATGAGGTCGCCACGACCGTCGGTTTCGAGACGGCTGTGACGTTCCGGCACCACTTCACCGCCGCGATGCGGACCTCGCCGTCGGCGTACCGCCGGGCCTTCACCCGGCCCGGCGGCCGCCGCGCTCACGACCCGGCGGCCCCCAGCGGTACGACGTAGGAGTCGACGCGGGCGATGAGCCCGTCCCGGAACGTGAACAGGTCGTTGAAGGCGAACCGGAACGGCCCGTGCTCGACGCTGACGCCCCGGCCCTCGCCGGTCACCACGACGACCGGCCCGTCCTCGTGCACGCGCTCGACGTCGAGCCGCGGGCTGCCGGTGAACGCCGGATTCTCGATCTCGCCGTCGAACTCCGCCCGGCCCCGCGTGGTCCGGTGGCCGTGGATGACCCACTCGACGTCGTCGGTGAGCGTGGCGAGGATGCGTGCGTGGTCACCGGCCCGGAAGCCGGCGAAGTATTCGGCGACCAGGTCACGCTGGGTTGCTCGGGTCACTGTCGTCTCCATCGTCGTGGTGTCGGAGGTGCGCGGCGAGGGCGTCGAGGATCGAGGCGAGCCCGTCGGCGGCCTGGTCGGTGCGCAACTCGGGCGGGAGCTTGCGCTGGTGCACGGTGAGGTCGGTGCCGTCTCCGGCGGGCCGCAGCGTGACGGTCGTGCGCAGCCCGGTGACCGGCTCGTCGAACACCAGCTCACGTGGCCTGTCGACGCTCACGTAGACGAACCGCAGCCGTCCGGTCCGGCCGTCCGGCGCGCGCGTGTCGAGCGCGAACTCGCCGCCCGGTCGCAGGTCGACAGTCACCGACGCCCGCGGCACCGTGGCGTGTGAGCCGCCCCAGAACGCGGCGATGCCCGCCGGCGAGGTGAAGGCCATCCACACCCGGTCCGGCCCGGCCGGTAGGTGACGCCGGGCGATCAGCTCGTCGCCGTGCCGCTCGGTACGGGCCCTCACCGGGTCGCCTCCGGTCCGGCGAGGTGGTCTTCGAGCGCGTCGAGACGGTCGTCCCAGGCGCGGCGCTGCTCGTCGATCCACGTACTCAGCCGGGTGAGCCGGTCGACGCGCAGCCGGCAGGGCCGCCGCGTGCCCTCCCGTCGTTGCTCGACCAGGCCACACCGGCGCAGCACGCCGACGTGGTGGGAGATGGCCTGCGGCGTCAGGTCGAACGGCTCACCGAGCTCGCCGACTGTGGCCTCACCCCGGGCGAGGCGGGTCACCAGGGCGCGGCGGACCGGGTCGCCGAGGGCGGCGAACGCGAGGTCGAGGTCCGGATCGGAGCGCATGACCCGCACGCTATCGCAAACACACGTTTGTGCAAACAAGTATTTGCGTATTGCTGGTCAGGCGGGTGGCCTCCGCGCCGGAACGTGGCACGGGGTGTCGGCGTTGGGGAAGCAGGGACGGGAGCGGCCGTTTCGGGCGGCGTGGCATCGGGAACGTCGTCGGGACGGGCACGGGACGGAGGTCGACGTGAGGACACCGGGTCGCCGTAGGCGGATGCTTGGCGTACCCCTGCTCGTCACCGCGCTGCTGGCCGGCGCGTGTGGCGACGGCGGTGAGAACGACGGCGGCGGCGACGCGGGGCCGGGCGCGACCTCGGCGGCCCCGGCGCCCACGGCCGTCACGCCGTCGGCGTCGCAGTCGTCCGGCGGGCGCGTGACGATTCCGACGTCCGCCTTCGCCGACCTGCCGCCGGAACTGCGCAAGTCCGGCGCGCAACCGATGGAGGTCACCGACGCGCTGCCCGGGTTGTGCGACCAGGAGTTCCGCAGCGGCGGACGGTCGGTCACCGCGAGCGCCGCCATGATGAGCGCCTACAAGCAGCCGAAGGACCCGCCGGAGAACGTCCCCTACGGCACGCTGCACCAGACCGTCTTCGCCTTCGAGGGCACCGGCGCGGCCGACTACCTGCGCCGGGTCCGCGGCGCGGTGGCGGACTGCCGGTCGTTCCAGGCCTCGGGCGGCACCGTCACCGTCCGGTCCCAGCCGATGGCCGGGACCGGGGACGAGGCCCTGCTGGTCACCGTGAGCCGGCCGGCGACCGGCCTGGACGGCAGCCCGGCCGAGGGCCGGACCACCAGCCAGATCCTCGTGATCCGGGTCGCCGACGCGGTCACTGTCGTGCACGACCAGGGCTGGGAGGGCACCAGCAACGACCCCGGCCTGGCCGACGACGTCGCCCGGGCCGCGGTCCGCGGCCTCGACTCCTGGCAGCGCTAACGACGGCGGCGCGCCACCCGGCGTACGAGCAGGAAGGCGACGCCTCCGGCCAGCACCCAGGGCGCGGCGACCACGACCGGGTCGAGCGGGTGGTGCACGCGGTCGACCCGGTTGCCGCGCCGCGACGACAGCCCGTGGTGGGTGAACTCGCTGCGTACGCCCGTCTCGGCCACCGGGTTGTCCGGGTGACGGCTGAACAGCGACCCCAGCCTGCTCTCCGCGGTGTCGACCCGGTCGGCGGCGAGCAGCAGCAGCCAGTGCGCCGCGCGGCCCTCGCTGAACCGGCGGTACGAGTAGCGGCGGATCACGCCGGAGAGCCCCTTGGGCGGGCACGAGGTGCCGAAGACCGGGGTGAGGAACCTGTGCTCGATCGACCGCTCGCGCGGCCACTTCTCCGGCTGCCGCTCGGGGAACTCCCAGTGCGCGCCGGTGATCTCCGGGGCGAAGCGCTCCTTCGGTACGGCGGGCCGGTCGGCCGGGTCGAGGTCGGCGCCCCACCCGGGGATACGGGCACGCAGCTCGTCCGGGGACTCGGCGAGTTTCGGCTTGTCCGGCGTGTACGGCATGGTCGGCTCCGGTCCTCTCAGGCGGCGTTCGGGACGATGAGCGGCTTGATGCAGCCGTCGAGCTTGGCGGAGAAGATGTGGTACGCCTCGGCGACGTGCTCCAGCGGGATCCGGTGGGTCACGATGTCGCTGGGCTTGAGGTAGCCGTTGCGGATGTGCTCGAACAGGCGCGGCCACTGCCGCTTCACCGGGCACTGGTTCGTCCGCAGCGTGAGCCCCTTGTTCATCGCGTCGCCGAACTTCACCGCGCTGAACATCGGCCCGTACGCGCCCATCACCGAGATCGTGCCGCCCTTGCGTACCGAGTCGATGGCCCAGTTCAGCGCCACCGGCGAGCCGCCCTGCAACTTCAGCTTCGCCGCGGTGACGTGCTGCAGCAGGTTGCCGTCCGCCTCCGCGCCGACCGCGTCGATGGCCACGTCCGCGCCCAGGTGGTCGGTGATCTTCTTCATGTGCACGACGATGTCGTCGTACTCGGCGAAGTTGTACGTCTCGGCGTGGGCGAAGGAGGCGGCCTTCTCCAGCCGGTAGTCGAGGTGGTCGATGACGATGACCCGGCCGGCGCCCATCAGCCACGCCGACTTGGCGGCGTACAGGCCGACCGGCCCGGCGCCGAACACCACCACCACGTCACCCTCGGCGATGTCGCCGAGCTGCGCCCCGAAGTAGCCGGTGGCGAGCGCGTCGGTGAGCAGCACCGCGTCGTCGTCGTCCATCCACTCCGGAATCGGGCTCGGCCCGACGTCGGCGAACGGCACCCGGACGTACTCGGCCTGGCCGCCGTCGTAGCCGCCGCAGGTGTGCGAGTAGCCGTAGATGCCGCCCACGGCTGTGGCGTTCGGGTTCACGTTGTGGCAGTTGCTGTAGAGGCCCCGGGCGCAGAAGAAGCACGACCCGCAGTACACGTTGAAGGGCACCATCACCCGGTCGCCGGGCTTGAGGTTGCGCACCGACGGCCCGACCTCGTCGACCACGCCGACGAACTCGTGACCGAACGTCATCCCGACCCGGGTGTCCGGCATCATCCCGTGATAGAGATGCAGGTCGGAGCCGCAGATGGCGGCCCGTGTCACCCGCACGATCGCGTCGTTGGGATGCTCCACGACGGGCCGGTCCTTCTCCTGTACCCGCACCCGGTACGGACCGCGGTAGACCATTGCTCGCACTCGACGCCTCCCGGATGCCCGTGCCCTGTTCGACTCGCCCCGGATCGTCCGGAGCACTGGGAGGGCTACCCCCGACGACGAGGGACAAACGGGAGCGGGGTCACCGGGCAGAATGGGTGGGCGGCCACAGCCGTGACGCGATGGGAGTCCGCCATGACCGCACGTCCGGACGTCGTCGTCCTCGGAGCCGGCGTGAGCGGCCTCAGCACCGGCATCCGGCTGGTCGAGAGCGGCGCCCGGGTGCTCGTCCGCACCGCGGCGCCGCCCGCGCACACGACGTCGGCGCTGGCCGGGGCGATGGTCGGCCCCAATCTGTCCCCACCCGGCGACCCGCAGCGCGCCTGGACCGACGAGACGCTGCGGGTGCTCGGCGCCGAGCCGCTGCCGGGCGTGGCGTGGCGCGACGGCACGCTCGCCGCCCGGCCGGAAGGGGCGACGCCCCCGTTCGCCGACCAGGCGCCGGGCTTCCGGCAGTTGGGCGACGACGAGCGCCCCGCCGGCTTCGGCACCGCGTTCGCCGTCCGGCTGCCGCTGGTCGACATGCCGGTCTACCTCGCGTACCTCCTGGAGCGCTTCCGCGACGCCGGCGGTGAGGTGCGGGTCGCGCCGGCGGGCTCGCTCGACGAGGCGGCGACGTCGGCCCCGGTGGTGGTCAACTGCGCCGGGCTGGCGGCGCGGACGCTGACCGGCGACACCGGCCTGCACCCGGTGCGCGGCCCCCGGATCGTGGTGCGCAACCCCGGCCTGGACCGGTTCTTCATGGAGGCGCCGATGGCGCCGACATGGGCGTCGATCTTCCCGCACGGCGACCACGTGGTGCTCGGCGGCGGCCAGCGACGCAGCGACGACACCACCCCCGATCCGGCCGAGGAGGCCGACGTCCTCGCCCGGTGCGTCGCGATCGAACCCGCCCTGGCCGCCGCCGAGATCCTCGAACACCGCGTCGGGTTGCGCCCCGGCCGGGCGGCGCCGCGCGTGGAGGCCGAGCGGCGCGGTGACGCGCTCGTCGTGCACAACTACGGCCACGCGGGCAACGGCGTGATGCTGTCCTGGGGCTGCGCCCGCGACGCCGCGGCGCTCGCCCTCGGCGCGGCGCCCGCCGCCTGACGGGGCCGCCGGTCAGGAGACGGCGGCCCGCACCAGCTCGGTGATCCTCTTCTCCACCTCCGGGCTCCACTTCACCAGCGCGAACGACGCCGGCCACATGTCGCCGTCGTCGAGCTTCGCCGCCTCCTGGAAGCCCAGCGTCGAGTAGCGGTACTTGAACTTCCCCGCGTCCTGGAAGAAGACGACGATCTTGCCGGCCGCGTCGGCGTACGCGGGCATGCCGTACCAGGTCTTCGGCGCCAGCTCCGGCGCGGCGGAGGTGATGGTCATGTGCACGCGCTCGGCCAGCTCGCGGTCCTCCGGCGCCATCTGCGCGATCCGGTCGAGCACGGCCTGGAGGTCGTCGGCCTTCTTGGCGCCCTTCTTGCCCTCGGCGCGCAACTCGGCCGCGCGCTCCTTCATCGCGGCGCGTTCCTCGGCGCTGAAACCGTCGGACATCTCGATTCCCCCTCGTGGCTCGCGGTCCGCGTGGTGCCGACCGCCCGAGGACCACGCTATGGCGCGGCGGTCACGGTGCGCTTCTCGATTCCTGATCACCTGCCGGGACCACGCCGGCACGGCCCACGCCCTAGCATCGCGGCCATGGCAACCCGGCTCGTACAGATCAACATGAAGGCCCACGACGAGATCACGCTCGGTGACTTCTGGGCGAAGGTGCTCGGCTGGGAGATCTCCAGCGAGGCCCCCGGCGTGACGAACCTCGAACCCGAGGGCTTCACCTACCCGGACCCCCGCTTCCTCTACGTCGACCTCGTCGTCTCCTCCGAGCCGAAGACGGCGAAGAACCGCGTCCACGTCGACCTCGCGACCACCTCGGCCGCGCACCACGCGGAGGTGGTCGCGCGCCTGACCGCGCTCGGCGCCACGCCCGCCGACGTGGGTCAGGGCGACGTGCCGTGGACGGTCCTGGCCGACCCGGAGGGCAACGAGTTCTGCGTACGGGAGCCGGACCCGCGGCACGCGGACACCGGGCCGATCGCCGAGGTGGTGGTCGACTGCGTCGACCCGGGCGCCATGGCCGGCTTCTGGAGCCGGGCCACCGACTGGACCGTGCACGAGGTGACCGACCGGCAGGCGGTGCTGCGCTCCGCCAAGGGCGTCGGGCCGTACCTGCGGTTCGCCCGCAGCACCGACGCGAAGACCGGCTGGAACCGCGTCCACCTCGACGTCCGCCCCTACCCGGGCGACGACCTGGACGCCGAGGAGGCCCGGCTGCTGGCGCTCGGTGCCACCGCCGCCGACGTGGGTGGGGCCGACATCCACTGGCGGGTGCTCGTCGACCCGGAGGGCAACGAGTTCTGCCTGCTCACCCCGGGCTGAGCCGCGGACCGCGGCGCCGGGCGGGCGCGACCGCCTGCCCGGCGCCGGTCAGGCCGGCCGGTTCTCCGCCCGGAACTCGTGGACCACCTCGATCGGCCCGACGATGTGCCGGTTGAACTCGTCGAGCTCCTCGGCCGGCACCCACAGCTCCAGGATGTCCCGGCCACCCACCTGCCGGACCGGGTAGCGGGCGGCGAACGCGCGCTCGACGTGGAAGCGCGTCACGTAGCCGGCGCCGGACGCCGGCACGTTCCAGTCCCGGGCGATCATGACCGCGTACTGCTCGTTGAGCACCGGGTAGAAGATCGGCTGGTCCGGCAGCCGCGGCGGCCAGGCCCGCCAGCCGGAGGCGCGGACGAGGTCGAGCTCCCGTGGGCCGGTCGGGCGCCACAGCGTCGTCGTCTCCGTCATCACGTACCCCCTTCTGCCACGGTCGTGGCACGGTACCGGCGGCGCGCCGCGACCGGCCATCGGGTTTCGGCCGCAGAATCGACAGCGGGTGCGATGAGTTCGCGAAGCCTCGGCGGTCCACCCGTCGACATCCCCAGACAGACAGGTAGGGAGCACCGCGATGGCCACTGTCATCTCCACGTTGTTCATCTCGGCCGACGGTGTCGCCGAGATCGACCCCGACTGGCACTTCCCGTACTTCGACGACAACATGGGCCGCGCCGTCGGCGAGGACTACGACACCTCCGACGTGCTGCTGATCGGCCGGGAGACGTACGACAGCTTCGCCGGCGCCTGGCCGGACCGGGAGGCCGCCGGCGGTGAGGACGCGCCGTTCGCCAAGCAGCTCGGCGACATGCGCAAGGTCGTCGTCTCGCGCCAGCCGCTGGAGTTCTCCTGGCGCAACTCCGAGCTGATCCAGGGTGACCTGGTGGACGCCGTGCGCGCGCTCAAGGCCGACGCCGGCATCAAGGGCATCCTCATCCCCGGGTCGATCTCGGTGGTGCAGCAACTGCTCGCCGCGGGCCTGGTGGACGAGCTGCGGCTGCTGGTGCACCCGGTCGCCGCCCGCAAGGGCCGCCGGCTGTTCGACGAGGGCGACGCGCCGTACCACCTGCGGGTGGCCGCGACCGAGGCGTACCCGACCGGCGTGATCCGGGTGATCTACACCCCGGCGCCGGCGCCGGGCGCGGTCGGCTACGACGACGTCAAGGACCAGGTGCCGGCCGGGAGCTGACGATCACGGGGCCGCGGCGGGCCGGTGTGTCGTGAAAGGATCCGCCGGTGCGTCGCGCTCCGCTGCTGCTGATCCTCGCGGCGGTGTCCGCCGTCGCCCACGTCGTCGGCGTCCTGGTGGCCGCCCCGCTCTGGCGCGGCGCCGAGGTGCTGAGCCTGGCGCTGCTGCTCGGCTACGCCGTCGCCGCCGGACTGCCGGCCCCGCGCTGGGCGGTGCCGGCGGCGCTCGTACCGCTGGTCGTGGACGCGGTCCGCACCATGCCGGCCGAGCCGGGCGCCGGGGACGCCGCCTGGTTGGTGTACGGCGGCCCCGGCAGCGGCTTCGACGTCACGGCCGGATTCGACGCGGCGTTCGCCGGGAGCTGGGCGGCGCTGGTCGCGGTGGCGGTGCTGCTGGTCGCGTTCCGGGGCCGTGGACGGCGCCGGCACCTGATCGCCGCGGCGGTCGCCGCCGCGCCCGTCGTCGGGTACGCGGCCGTCCGGGTCGCCGACGTCGGCTCTGCCGTGGCCGCGAGCACCCGGGTCGTGGAGATCCGCACCGAGACCACGCTGACCCGGGTGGACGGCCCGGGGTACGACCAGGCCGACGTCGTGCCCGCGCTCGTCCTCGCGGTGCTGCCGCCGCTGGCGCTCGCACTCGCCGCGCTGGCGCTCGCCGCGCTGCTGGCCGGGCGGGGCCGGCGGCTCGCCGCGACCGGGGCGGCACTGCTGGCGGTGCTCGCGCTGCCGCTGCTCGACGCGGCGCTGGCCGCGGTGCCGCATCCGTTGGACGCCGACGGCACCGCGCTGTTCGCCTGGTACGCCATCACACCCACCGCGGCGATGCCGCAGCCGGTGGCGGCGCTGACGGCGGCGGTGGAGCTGACCGCGTACCTGCTGCTCGTCGCGGGCCTGACCCGTTCGCGCCGTGCGGCGGTGCCCGCACCGGCGGCGGCCGGCTGATGTCAGGCGGTCGACTCCAGCTCGTCGAAGGCCATGTTCCACCACGACTCCGGATCCGCGAACGCGACCGGGTCGACCGGGCGCAGGTCGTCGCGGATCGCCGCCGCGCGCGCGGCCCGCTCCCGCCCGCCCGGGTCGGTGGCGATGAGCTGCCCGAGCCGGTAGAGGAACTCCACGAACGCGGCGAACGTGCTGTTCACCGTCTCCAGGTTCGGTGTCTCCAAATCCAGCAGGATCACCGCGCCGGTGCCCGCGTCCAGGCAGAACAGCAACGCCGGGTCCTCCGGGGAGGCGCCCAGCACGACGTACGGGCGGGGGCCCTGGTCGCCCAGCTCGATCGACAGCGTGGAGAACAGCTCGACGTCGGGTACCGAGACGTCGACCGTGAACAGGATCGGCACCTCGACCGGCAGCGCCCCGTCGGGCGGGAACACCTCCGGCCCGAGCGGCCCGAGGATCGCGTCGAAACGCTGGTCGGGGAAGTAGATGACGCCCCGCTCACCCCAGAGTGCGGTGAGCTGCTCCCGGGTGACGGTCACGGCTGCGCCTCGTCCTCGTCCACGTCGTCCGACTCGTCGAGCAGGCCCTGCCGGTCCAGGAACGCGTACCATCCGTCGTCGTCGGTGACCAGCTCGGCGTAGCCGGGGCCGAGCACGTAGTAGTGCACGAACGAGTCGAGGTCTGGCGCCAGCTCCTCGAACGCGTCGCCCATGAACCACTCGGTGCCGGTCGGCGGGAAGTACCAGACCGCGCCGGTCGCCCGCTCCAGGAAGATCGGCTCGTCGCTGCGGGCGCCGACGACCAGCCAGCCGGTCTTGTCCTGCGGGATCGGGGAGAAGTCGGGCGCGTAGTCGAGGAAGTACTGCACGCCCGCGAGCCGGCCGGCCGAGGCCAGCTCGAACGCGCCGGCCCGCAGGCCGTCGGCGGCGAGCAGCAGGTCGCGCAGGCACGCCGGCAGGTCCGCCGGCACGTCACCGGCGTCGGCCGGGTCGCCGATCTGCCCGTACGCGAGACTGGCCGGCTCGTCGGCGGCCAGGTCGGCGCGGAGTTCGGCGAGAAGCTGCGCGAGATCGGAAGTCAATCCACTACCTCTATTCGGATCGGGGTTCCGTCCGGCAGATTCTGGATCTGCCCCCAGATCTGGGAGCCGATGTCCGTGTTGGTTCTACCATGCAGCAGCTTGAGGTTGTCGACGGTGTCCGGCCCGCCGAGCTGCAGTTCCCACACGTGGTCGGGATGGTAGTCGCTGAGCCGTTGACTGAGCCGGTTGGCGAGGTCCTTGTCGTGCGGCCAGTACTTGTCCCAGATCTTTTGCCGGATCCGGTCCTTGTATCCGTCGGTGATGCTCTTGTCGCGCTGCACCGGGTTGGTGGCCTTGTAGAGCTTGCCGGAGTCGCTGAGCTTCTTCAGCGCGGCCATCTTGCGCCGGAACTGGGCGGTGGCGTGGAAGTCCCGGCGCTCCACCCGCACGACCTTCGTGGGCAGGCTGTGGTTGGGCCCGGTGACCCGGACGATCGGCTTCTCCAGCTTCTCGACCGCCTTGCGGACGATCTTGCCGGCCGCCGGTTTCGCGGCGGCGCCCCGGCCGCGTTTCGGGCTAGGCATCGAGCAGTCTTCCGATGACCTGGTCGATCAGCGCGCCGACGATCTCCCGGGTGATGATCTGGAAGATCGGGATCTCGGCCAGCGAGGCGCCGAACGTGACCACGGCCGTGGCGATGGCCTGGGCGACCTGGAACGCGAGGATGGCGAGCTGCACGATCACCGCGATCTTCAGCGCCAGCACGATCGCCGCGCAGATGATCAGCCCGGCGCCGAGGAGCATGGCCGCGGGCATGCTGTCGTGCAGCACCAGCGGCCCGTTCTGCTCGCCGCCCCACCACTTCTGGAACGCGGCGATCGCCGGGCCGACGTTCTGCGTCCAGACCTGCGCGGCCGCCGCGTCCGCCTCGCCGGCCGCCGCCCCGATCCGGCCGCCGAACTCGAGCCACGCCTGGCCCATCTCGAAGAGCTTCTCCTCGTCGGCCTGCGGCCAGGTGTAGCCGATCCAGCCGAGCGCGGTGATCAGCTCACCGGGTAGTTGCAGTCCCACGGCTCACCCCAGCCCGCCGGCCAGCGAGCGCATGGTGCCCGCGCCGTCCTCGTCGACCCGCTCGTACGCGTCGGCCATCCCGGTGATGTCGGCGCCCGCCGAGGTGAACTCGTCGGCCGCCATGCCGACGCAGTCGAAGATGTAGTTCGCCACCTCGGTGTAGGCGATGCCGATCAGCGAGCCGATGTCGTCGGCGCCCCACGGTTCGCCGTAGCCCTGCATCCGCGCCTCGAACGCCTCCAGCTCGCCGTTGAACCGCTTGGCGAGGTCGGTGACGCCGCGCCCGGCGGCCCGGATCAGCGGCGGGTGCACCTCGAAGCCGTCGCCGCTCATCGCTGCCCGCCGCGCGCCAGCCGCTCCTGCGCCTCGGTGAGCGCGTCGAGGAACGACCCGAGCCGGGGTACGGCGGTGTCCCGCACCTCCTGCAACTGCTCCCGCAACTGCGACATGTCCGCGACCTGTGGCGCCGGGCCGGTCCGCAGCCCGTCGATCGCCGCGTTCACGGCGGTGACGACGTGCGCGGTCAGCTCCTCGGAGCCGAGCCGCATCAGCCGCGGCTCGACGTGCAGCGACTGGAGCTTGCCGTCGCGCCCCATCTCGGCGCGTACCTGCCCGTTGGCGGCCTCGCCTACCGCCGGCGTCTCCGCCTCCTCCGCCGGCGGCGGACCGACCGTCCGAAGTGCCGCCATCGTCGCGTCGAGCATGCGGGTGAAGTCGCCGCTCATCGAAGGATCCGCACTCATGAGACCTCCCCAAGGCCAAACGCCACGAGCGTAACCGAGAGGGACAAAGCGATTCCGCCCCGTACGACCGCACGGTCCACGACGGACCGCCCGACCGGCCTACCGTCACGGGCGTGAACCGTCCGGACGCGAGCAGCGGACAACAGGTGACACGTCCCCACTCGCCGAAAGGCCGCGCATGAGAAGACTGAGACGGGCGAAGGATGTCGACGTCGGCGCGCTCACCGACGCCGAGGTCGTCGCCCGGTCCGTGCGGGAGCCGGAGACCTTCGCCGCGATCTTCGACCGGCACGCGCCGCACATCCACCGCTACCTGGCGCGCCGCCTCGGCTCCGCGGCCGCTGACGACCTGGTCGCGGAGACGTTCCTCGCCGCGTTCCGGCGCCGGGACCGGTACGACACCGGCTGCCCGAGCGCCCGCCCCTGGCTGTACGGGATCGCCACGAACCTCGTCGCCCAGCAGCGGCGCACCGAGGAACGGGAGTACCGGCTGCGGCAGGCGTACCACCCGGCGACGTCCGAGGCGTCCCCCGCCGACCGGGTAGCCGCCGAGGTGACCGCGCGGTCGCTGCGCCGGCACCTGCTGGACGCGCTGGCCGGGCTCGCCGACGGGGACCGCGACGTGCTGCTGCTCGTCGCCTGGGAGGACCTGACGTACGAGGAGGTCGCCGCCGCGCTGGCCATCCCGGTCGGCACCGTGCGGTCCCGGCTGAACCGGGCGCGCCGGCTGCTGCGGGAACGGCTCGGCGGCGAACCGGCCGACACCATCGAGGAGGTACTGAGCAATGGATGAGATGAGACTGCTCCAGCGGCTCGGCGACGAGACCGAGCTGCCGGCCGGCGAACGACTCGGCGCCGCGCGTACCCGGTTGGTCGGCGCGCTGACCGCGACGGAGGCCGCGCCGGTTCGGAGGGCGCGACGGCCGGCCTGGCGGCTGGTCCTCGCCGGCGTCGCGACGGCGTCGGTGGCGGCGTCGCTCGCGGCGGTGCTGGTGCTGGCGCCGGACCGGATCGGCGGCAGCGCGCCGGCCGCCCGGGCCGACGCCCGGCAGGTGCTGCGCGACGCGGCGGCGGCGGCGTTGCGGCTGCCGGACGTCGAGCCCCGGCCCGACCAGTTCGTCTACACGCGCTCGCAGGGCGGCGCGGAGCTGCGGGAGAGCTGGGCGTCGGTGGACGGGACCAGGGACGGCCTGGTCGTCGAGTACCCGCCGGGCGGCCGACAGGAATACGTGCTCCCCGGCTGCCGGGACGGCCGCGCGAAGGGGTACAAGGGTCAGCAGCTCATGCCGGGCACCGAGCCGTGCGTGCCGGAGCCCGCCTACGATCCCGCCGTGCCCACCGACGCCACCGCGATGCGCGCCTACCTGGACAAGCACCGCAGCGGCGAGCCCGGTGACGTCAACGCCGCCGCCAAGGACGTGCTGTTCCTGCTCAACGACTCGTACCTGAGGCCACGGTCGCGGGCCGCGCTGTTCGAGGCCGCCGCCGCGACGCCGGGCCTGAAGGTGGTGGAGAAGGCCACCGACGGTGCGGGCCGCTCCGGTGTGGGCGTCAGCTGGTCCTCCCCGGGGAACCCGGCCCTGATGGTGATGGTGTTCGACCCGCGGACGTACGCGTTCCTCGGCGTGGGCGGGGAGGCGGGCACGTCCGCGGTGCTGTCCGTCGCGGTCGTTGACCGGGTCGGCCAGAAGGGCTGAAGCCCGCCGGGCGGGTCGCCTCCCTGGGCGGCCCGCCCGCTCCGGTCGTGCGTCCGGGGCCTGCGCCATCATGGGCGTCATGACGAAGGCGGACGTGGTGGTGGTCGGCGGCGGGGTGATCGGGATGACGACAGCGCTCACGCTCCAGCGGCGGGGCGCACACGTCACCGTGCTGACCGCCCACGACCCCGCCGACACGGTGTCGACGGTGGCCGCCGCGGTCTGGTACCCGAGCCACACCGAGGAGGATCCCCGGGTGCTGCGCTGGGCCCGGGACACCCACGCCGAGCTGCGCCGCCAAGCGGCCGACGGCGTGCCGGGGGTGGTCGACCGGCCCACCCGGATGTGGCTGCGCCACCGCTACGCCGGGCCGCCCTGGTGGGCCGACGCCTGCGGCGATCTGACGGCCGAGCCGGCGGTGCCGCCGTACACCGCGCTGCTGCGGTTCACCGCCCCGTCGGTGGAGATGACCGGCTATCTCACCTGGCTGCGGCAGCGCCTGGAGGCCGGCGGCGGGCGGGTCGTCCGTCGCGCGCTGGGCACGCTCGCCGAGGCGTACGAGTTCGCGCCGGTCGTGGTGAACGCGACCGGCCTGGCCGCCGGCCGCCTCGCCGCCGACCCGGCCGTGTACCCGGCGCGCGGGCACGTCCTGCTGGTGGCGAACCCGGGCCTGACCGTCTCGGTCCGCGACGAGGACGACCCGGCAGGCATCACGTACGTGCACCCGCGCCGCCACGACGTGGTGCTCGGCGGCACCTACGAGGCGGGGGTGGGACACACCCGCCCCGACCCGGAGGAGGCGGCGGCGATCCGGCGCCGGTGTGTGGCGCTGGTGCCGCAGCTCGCGGACGCGCCGGTGCTGGGGGAGCGGATCGGGCTGCGCCCGGCCCGGCACGGCGGCCCCCGGGTCGAGGTGGACGCGGCGGACCGGCGGCTGGTGCACGCGTACGGGCACGGCGGCGCGGGGGTGACGCTGTCCTGGGGCTGCGCCGCCGAGGTCGCCGATCTCGCCCTGGGTGTCTGACCGTCGCGGCGCGGGCGGCCCCCCGCCGGAGCGCGCGGGCGGGACGCGAGTGACCTGCCGCTCCGGCGCGGGCTGGCCGCTGACTGACCAGGAGCAGCGCGGCGTGGACCGGTCAGGAATCGAGAAGCGTCGCGCGGGCGGGCGGACCTAGCGTTTCCGGCACGGGCCTCCCACCGGGGCGGCCACCGGGGAAAGGTCGTCGACCCATGGACACGCGCATCCGTCAGCTGCACCGCTGGTTCTCCATCGCCTTCACCGTGACCGTCGTGGTCACGTTCGTGGCGCTGGCCCAGAAGGACCCGATCGTGTGGGTCTCCTACGTGCCGCTGCTCCCGCTCGCCCTGCTCCTGATCAGCGGCCTCTACCTGTTCGCGCTGCCGTACCTGCGGCGCCGCCGCGCCGCCGCACGTCCGCGCTGACCAGGGGGATTACCGGGGCCGGTCAGCGGGCAACACTGGCGGATGGACCAGAAGGTGATGGTGTTCGCCCCGGCCCCGCTGTTGACGGTGACCATCGAGCAGCAGGGCGAGGCGACCGAGCTGCATCTGCACCCGGGCGGGCAGGGGGTGTGGCAGACCCGGATGATCGCGGCGCTCGGCGTACCGGTCACGATGTGCGTCGGCCTCGGCGGCGAGGTCGGCGACGCGGTCCGCAAGCTGCTCGACGACGAGGACGTCACGGTACGGGTGGTGCGGCGCGAGTCCGGCACCGGCTGGTACGTGCACGACCGGCGCGACGGTGAACGGACCGAGATCGCCGAGCACCCGGGCGCGCCCATGGTGCGGCACGACATCGACGAGCTGTACACGGTGACGCTCACCGAGGGGCTGCGCGCCCCGGTCAGCGTGCTCAGCGGACCGGCCGACCCGGCCGTGGTGGACCCGGACATCTACCGCCGGCTCGCCGCCGACCTGAGCGCCAACGGCGGGACGGTGGTGGCCGACCTGTCCGGGCCGTACCTGGAGGCGGTGCTCGACGGCGGCGTGAGCGTGCTGAAGGTCAGCCACGAGGAGCTGCTCGACGACGGCCTGGCCAAGGACGACAGCGTGGAGGCGCTGCGCGACGCCGGCCGCCGCTGCCAGGAGCGCGGCGCGCGGACGGTGCTGATCAGCCGGGCCGGGGAGCCGGCGCTGGCGCTGCCGGAGGACGGCGAGCCGCTGCTTGTGCACGCCCCGCCGCTGGAGCTGGCCGACCACCGGGGCGCCGGTGACTCGATGACCGCCGGGGTGGCCGCGGTGCTGGCCCGGGGCGGGGACATGCGGGAGGCGCTGCACGTCGGCGCCGCCGCCGGCGCGCTGAACGTGACCCGGCACGGGCTCGGCACCGGCCGGGCCGAGGCGGTACGCGAACTGGCCGGCCGGGTGCGGCTGACCCCGCTGGACGGCGGCGACCATGACGGCTGACCGGCCGCCCCGGGTGCTGGTGACGAACGACGACGGTGTGCACGCCCCCGGCATCCGCGCGCTGGCCCGGGCCGCGTACGAACGAGGGATGGACGTGGTGGTCGCGGCGCCGGAGGCCGAGGCGAGCGGGATGAGCGCGGCGCTGTCGGCGGTGACCGAGGACGGGCGTCTGGTGTTCCGCGAGACCGAGCTGGACGGCCTGCCCGACGTGCCCGCGTACGCGGTGGCCGCCTCACCCGCCTACATCGCGGTGCTGGCCGGGCTGGGTGTGTTCGGGCCGGCGCCGGACCTGCTGCTGTCCGGCATCAACCGGGGCGCGAACGCGGGCCACGCGGTCCTTCACTCCGGCACCGTGGGTGCGGCGCTGACCGCCGGCAACAACGGCATCCGCGCGCTCGCAGTGTCGCTCGACGTGCTCACCGCGGCGGCGGCGAGCGCCGGCAGCGGTGGCGCGGCGATCGCGGTGCTGGACAGCGTGGACGACGAGTCCCGCCACTGGTCGACAGCCGCCGAGCTGGCCGGGACGTTGCTGCCCTGGCTGGCCGGCGCGCACCCGGGCACCGTGCTCAACCTCAACGTGCCCGACCTGCCGGCCGACCGGGTGGCCGGGCTGCGTCAGGCGACGCTGGCCCCGTTCGGTCAGGTGCAGGTGTCGGTCGCCGAGCGCGGTGAGGGCTTCGTGCGTACGGCGGTGGAGGCGAACGCGGTCCGCGCGGTCCCCGGCACCGACATCGCCTGGCTGGCCGACGGGTACGCGGCGGTGACCGCGATCCGGGCGCTCGGGCATCTGCCCGACGTGGAACTGCCGGTCGACGGCTGAGGACGGTTCCGCCCCGCCACAGTCGTACGGATGGCGGGGCGGAACCGGTCGTTCACTCGCCGGCGGCGCGCCGGCGGTCGGCCTCGGCGTCGGCGGCACCCACCGGGGTGCCGTCGCTGTCCCGGTCGGCCCGGGACAGGTCCACGTCGGCGCCGGCCCGGGCGGCGTCGGCGGCCGCGTCGTCGGCGCCGACGACCTCACCGCCGCCGGTCTGTCCGTCGTCGGGGACCAGCTGCCCGGCGGCGGCCAGCCCGATCGGTGCGTACCTGGGGTCGGTCATCTCGTCCTCCTCACCGGTGCTCCTGTGCAAGCGGTACCCCGGTACGGGACGCGGCACACGCGCGGGGGTCAGCGGCCCCGGCCGAGGAAGTCCAGGGTGACCGCGGCGAACAGCGGCGACTGGTCGATGTCGTAGTGGGTCAGGCCCGGCAGGATCGCCAGCGCGTGCCCGCCCGCGGGCCGGCCCTCGCCCGTCCAGCCGCCGTCACGCCGACCGCCGTCGAGCAGCCCGAACACCTCGACGAAGTGGCTCGGCGGGGCCATGTCGGCGTCGGCGGCGACGACGAGCGTCGGCACCCGCAGGGCGCGCACCTGCTCGGTGAAGTCGAAGTCCTTCCGCATCGCCTCGCCGATCTTGTCGAGCAGCCGGGGGAAGTCCTCCGGACGGGGCGCGACCCGCTGGTACAGCTCGTACATCGGGGTGCCCTTCATGTACTCGGCCGCCGCGGCGTTGACCTGGCCCTGCTGCGCCAGCAACTCCGGGTGGACGGCGTCGCGGCGGATGTGCGCGGACGCCGCGACCAGCCGGCCGACCTTCTCCGGGTGCCGGAACGCGGTGTGCAGGGCGACGCCGCCGCCGAGGGAGAAACCGACCACGTCCGGCCGGTCCAGGCCCAGGAGGTCGATCAGCGCGGCGACGTCGTCGGCCATGAGCGCCATGTCGAGCGGCCGGTCCACGTCGGCGGTGCGGCCGTGCCCCTGCAGGTCCACCAGGATCACCTGGTGCTTCGCGGTCAGCGCGGGCAGGATCGGCGCGAACATCTCACCCGAGGTGAGGCCGCCGTGCAGCAGGATCATCGGCCGGCCTTCGCCGTGCGTCTCGTAGTAGAGGTGCACGCCGTTGACGTCGGCGTACCGCCCCGGGGCGTGGGTCTCGTCGCGCTGCGCTGTGGTCATCGGTGCTCCTCGGACGTGGTGACCTGACCACTGTTTGACCGGGCGGGTGGGGCGTACTCATCGGCACGGGCTCGAACGTGCTCGCGTCGACGCAGCATGTGGGCTAGTTTCAGCCAGGTGAGCGAGGTGGCGAGCGTCCCCGTCGAGGCGCAACTCGAGGCGTACCGGTCGGAGCTGACCGGCTACTGCTACCGGATGCTGGGTTCGGCCTTCGAGGCCGAGGACGCGGTGCAGGACACCTTCGTCCGGGCCTGGCGCAACTTCGACAAGTTCGAGGGGCGGTCCGCGCTCCGGACCTGGCTCTACCGGATCGCGACGAACGTCTGCCTCACCATGTCCACCAGCGCGCAGCGCCGGATCCGGCCGATGGACCTCGGTCCGGCGGGCAGCGGCACCGCCACGCACCCCGGTGAGCCGCGCCCGGAGCAGATCTGGCTCGGCCCGGCGCCCGACGACCGGGTGCTGCCCGAGGTCGCCGACCCGGCCGAGGTGGTCGCCGGCCGGGAGTCGGTCCGGCTGGCGTTCGTCGCGGCGTTGCAGCACCTGCCGCCGAAGCAGCGGGCCGTGCTGATCCTGCGCGAGGTGCTGGCCTGGTCGGCCCAGGAGGTCGCCGACCTGCTCGACACGTCGGTGGCGAGCGTCAACAGCGCGCTGCAACGGGCGCGCGCCACGATCGCCTCGGCCGACACCGAGGCCGACGTGCGCCGGCCGCTGGACACCGAGCAGCAGGCGCTGCTCGCCCGCTACGTGCGCGCCTTCGAGGCGTACGACCTGGCGGCGCTCACCGCGCTGCTGCACGAGGACGCGACGCTGTCGATGCCGCCGCTGCCGCTGTGGCTGCGCGGCCCGGAGCACATCGCGGCGTGGATGGCCGGCACCGGCAGCGGCTGCCGCGGCTCCCGCCTGGTGCCGACCGCGGCCAACGGGATGCCGGCGTTCGGGCACTACCGGCGCGACCCCGACGGCTCAGGCCACGTGCCCTGGGCGCTGATCGTGATCGGCGTCTCCGGCGGCCGGATCACGTCGCTCAACAACTTCCTCGACGTCGACCGCCTGTTCCCGCTGTTCGGGCTGCCCGCCCGGCTGGAGGAGGGCGCCGGCCAGCCCGAGCAGGCCGGCCAGCTCGCGTAGGTCGTCGCCCGCGCCGCGTACCTCCATCCGCCAGCCGAGCCGCCGGGCGGTCAGGCGCATCCGCGCCAGCACCTCGACCGTGACGAGGTCGGGCGCGGTCACCGCGGACACGTCGCACACCACCACGCCCCGGTCGCGGCCGCGCAGCGCCTCGGCCAGTTCGGCGCAGCGGGCCGCGATGTCCGCGCGGGTCGGCGTCCCGTCGGCCAGGCAGAGCATGTGCGTGATCACACGCATTGGACCGCCGTACGTCCCGGCTCTCATCGGTACGCGCGCGGCCCGCGCAATTTGCCTCGAACACCTTGTTGCAGGCAGTTACATCGACGTTAACTGCTATACCAATCATCGGTGCTCGGCTATATGATCCC
Organism: Micromonospora sp. WMMD1219; assembly: GCF_049315215.1. Taxonomy (NCBI): domain Bacteria; kingdom Bacillati; phylum Actinomycetota; class Actinomycetes; order Micromonosporales; family Micromonosporaceae; genus Micromonospora; species Micromonospora sp. WMMD1219. Next base: position 6,464,416 of record NZ_CP186057.1, on the reverse strand, counting down.
GGTAGTTCACCCCGAAGCCTCACGAAACTGCAGCTCCCACACCCCTCGGGTCGAACTCCGCAAGCCAGGTGCCTCCGCAACGTCGTGCCTGGCGACCGCCCGGCGTTGTGGTTCGGCCTGCCGGAAAGGTGGGAACGGATGACAGGGCTCCCGTCCTTGGTCATCGGCATCGCGTCCTCGTCGGCCGAGCGCCGACAGCTCGCCCAACTGCTCGGCGGCACCGAGTCGTTCCTGATCGTGTCCAGCGCCCATCAGGCCCGCCGCTTCCTGGACCTGGTACGCCGGCCCGCGCTCGCCCCGGCGCCGCACCCGCCCGCGAGTGACGAGGCGCCGGCCGAGCCGCCCGGACGGGATCTGGCCGTCGACTCCGACCGGCGGGTGCTGCGCTGGCGGGAGCGGGAGATCGGGTTGACGCCGCTGGAGCACGACCTGATCGTCTGTCTGACCGGCACGCCCGGCCAGGTGTGGACGTACGCCCGGCTGCACCGCGCCGTCTGGGGCAACGACCACCTCGGGCGGCGCTCCGACATGCACTCCGTGGTACGCCGCCTCCGCCGCAAGCTGGGCCGCCTGGATGCCCCCGCGACGATCCACGCGGTGCGAGGCGTAGGTTTCCGCCTCACTCCCTGACGCCCCCCCTTCTCGCCGTCGATCTTGCACTTGCGTCCCTCGGGGTGGGGTATTTGTGTGCCTTGCCGGGGCGGTAAGTGCAAGATCGCCGGGAACGTGGGGCGGCCCGCCCGGTGTGTGTGCGCCGGGCGGGCCGTCCTTCGGGTGCTGGGTCAGCAGCGGGTGGGGGAGAGGGTGAAGTCCTCAACGGTGGGCGTGCTGCTGTTGATCTTCGTCTGGCGCGTCTGGGGCTTCCAGCCGTCCTTCGCGACGATCAGCGTCAGCGGGTTGTTGCGCCGGTCCATCCAGTAGGCGTACCGGCCCTCGGCGTCGGTGGTGAACGTGTACGAGTTCGCCCAGGAGTCGACCTGCACGGTCACGCCCGCCAGCGGCGCGGTGGCGCCCTGGCAGCTCTTGCCGGAGACCGTGCCGGACAGCTTGCCCCAGGTGGTCGGCGGCTGCGCGATCATGGTGACCGCCACCGGCTCCACCGTGTACGGGGTGTTCTCCTTGATCACCACGGACGCGGAGTACGTGCCGGGCTGGTCGACGTTCGCGGTCATGCCGACCGTGACGGTGACCTTCTCGCCCGGCGCCAGCGTGACCTTCGACTTGTCGACGGTCAGCCAGCTCACGTCGGCCGCGCCCTCGGCGCACTCGCCGAAGCCGGGCAGGACCTCGCTGTCCTTGGTGGCCGTGAAGCCGCCCGACGAACCGCCGACCTTGTAGAACCCGCAGGCCGCGCCACCCCGGTAGCGGGGGGCGTTGGCGTTGGGCAGGTTGGCCCACGAGTCGGTCGCCGGGTCGAAGGCGAAGCCGGCGTTGGTGATGGCGCCACCCTGCGACCCGCCGACGACCAGGAGCTTGCCGTTGGCGACCGCGTACGAGGCGGCCCAGCTGTCGGCCGGCGCGTCCGGGATGGCGGTCCAGGCTCCCGCACCCGGGTCGAAGGCGTAACCGACCTTCTGCGATGTGGTTCCGTCGTTGCCGCCGGTGCAGTAGACGGTGCCGTCGATCCCGCCGCAGGACAGGAACGCCACCGACTTCGGGTACGCCGGCAGCGTCTCCCAGGCGTCGGCGCCCGGGTCGTACCGCACCACCGAGTTGGCCATCGGCGTGCAGCTCGCGGTGGTGCAGCCGCCGATCGCGTACAGCTTGCCGCCCGCGACCGCCTGGCCGGCCGCCGCGCGCGGCGCCGGGTTGTCGGCCTTGCGGGTCCACGTGTTCGCCGCCGGGTCGTACGAGAAGGTGGCGGCGTCCGGACCGGCGGCGCCCCAGCCACCGGTGGCGATGATCTTGCCGTCGATCACGCCGACCGTCATGGCGTTACGCGCGCCCGGCAGGTCGGCGATGCCGGTCCACGTCTGGGTGATCGGGTCGTACCTGTAGTTCTTGGCGCTCGACGCGGTGCCGTCGCCACCGGCGATGGAGTAGACGGTGCCGTCGACGTTGACGACCCGGTTGTCCATCACGTTCGCCGGGTAGCCCGGGATGGTGGTCCAGGGGTCCGCCTGGGGTGCGGCGGCGGTGATCGCGTTCGACGACTTGCCGGACGAGCGCGCCGCGAACGACGTGGCGGCGGTCAGCCGCTGGACCGGCGCGCCGGTGGAGCCCAGCAGCGCCTGCTCGGACAGCTGGGAGCCGTCGGCCCGTTGCAGCACGAACCCGCCGTCGCGCTCACCGAACTCGGCGGTGACCGGGGCCCCGCCGGTGTTGGTCACGGTGAAGGTCTTGCTGACCTTCCCGCTGGGCATCCGGACCGTGCCGGTGATCGAGGTCGGCTTCACCGACAGCCGGCCGGCGGCGAGCTGGAAGTTGGCCGTGGTGGCCCAGTCCTCCTCGACCGCCACCTGCTTGGTCTGGCTCACGTAGTTGCCGGCGGCGGCGGTGAACGGGTGCGTCCCGGTCAGCGACGAGAACATCCAGTAGAAGCCGTCGGGCAGTTCGGTGTCGTCCGGCGTGGCGACCGTGGTGGCCTTCTCCGCCGGGCGGTCCTTGCTGGTCACCGTGGCGCCGTTGACGTAGCCGTTGTCGTTCTTGTCGCGGACGTGGCCGAGGACGAGGCCGCCGTTCACCGGCTTGCAGACGAGCTTGCTGCCGATGAGCACGTTGTCGACCTGCCACCACCATTCCCAGCTCGCCTCGTAGTAGTGGAAGCGCACCCGCACCTGCGACTGGCCGGCCGCCTGCGGGATCGGCACCTCGGTCACCCGCGGGCCGCGCACGTCGGCGGCCTGCCGGAGCACGTTGCTCCACGTGGTGCCGCCGTCCAGGCTCAGGTCGACGTCCGCGCGGTCGCTGTTGAGCCAGTTGTAGTCCTGGTTGAACCGGATCACCGGCGTGGTCACGCCGGTCAGGTCGACCACCGGGCTGACCAGCGACGTGTCCTGCCGCCCGCCGCTGCCGTAGTTGTCGCTGTCGATGATGGCGAAGTTGCCGCTGCCGCCGGTCAGGTTGCCGCGCTCACCGGCGTCGGTGAACTCCCAGACCTGGCCGGTGCCGGCGTTGTCCACCACGGTCCAGCCGTCCGGGACACCGGTGCCGTCGAACGTCTCGTACTCGCCGTCGGAGCTGACGGTGTAGCCGGGGGCGGTGGTGCACGCCTCCGGGTTCGCCTGCACCGCGATGTTGGCGGTCACGTTGGCCGTGCCGACGGTGACCTCCTTGGTGGTGGTCAGGTAGCCGGCGTACTGCGGCTCGACAGTGAGCCGGTACGTCGCCCCGGACGGCAGTGACAGGCTGTAGCGGCCGGTCGACGGCGTCGTGTAGTCGGAGATCGGCGTGCCCTCGACGCTCACCTTCGCGTACAGCGGCCAGCCGTGCCCGGAACCGTCGGTGACCTGACCGCTGACCGTGACGCTCGCCACCGCGGTGAGCGCGACATCGAGCGTGGTGGTCGTGTTCGCGGTGATCGTCGCGGACAGCGTGCGGGTCGCGTACCCGAACGCCGAGACGACCACCTGGTAGTCGCCGGCCGGCAGGAGCGAGGAGTACGTCCCGTCCGCGCCGGTGGTCAGCGTGCGGTCCGCCGGGCCGGTCAGGGTGACAGTCGCGCCGGCGATCCCGGCGCCGGTGGCGGCGTCGGTGACCTTGCCGGCCAGCGTGCCGTTGTCCCCGATCGGGGCGGCGGCGAGCAGCGCGAGCGCGTCCAGGCGGCCCTCACCGTAGACGTTGTTGTCGTCGGTGGTGCCGCCGCACTGCGAGTCGCCCTTGTCGATCGCCGTGTCGTTGAGCAGCGCGCGGGTCGCCGTGACGTCGCCGACCAGCGTGGGCGCCGCCGACCAGAGCAGCGCGATCGCGCCGGCCAGGTGCGGCGCCGCCATCGAGGTGCCGCTGATGCTGGCGTACGAGTTGGTCGGCACGCTGGAGCGCACGTTCACGCCCGGCGCCGAGATGTTCGGCTTGATCTCGCCGTTCTGCCCGGTGCCCCGGGACGAGAAGCTGGCGATGTTGTTGTTGACGTCGTACGCGCCGGCCGAGTAGTTGCTCGCCAGGCTGCCCGGCGAGCCGCTGGTCTGGCAGGACGGGCCGTTGTTGCCGTTGGACCAGACGCCGAAGATGCCGGAGGCGGTCCAGGCGTCGGTGACGTCCTCCATGAACGGCTCGTTCGACGGCGCCGTGGTGCCCCACGAGTTGTTGATGATGTTGGGTCGCTTGCTGGCGTCCGGGTTCTGCCCGTTGAGGTCGGTGGGCTCCAGCATCCACTGCCCGGAGGAGACCAGCGCGGCGTCCGACGGGCAGCACCCGTTCGCGGCGATCCACTTGACCTCGGGGGCGACACCGATCTGGTTGGCCCCGTCGGCGCCGGCCATGGTGCCCATGGTGTGCGTGCCGTGGCCGTCGGTGTCGCACGGCGCGGTGGCGCACTCGCCCGCCGCGTCGAACCAGTTGTAGTCGTGGTCGAAGGTGCCGTCACCGTTGTTGCCCCGGTAGGCGTTCACCAGCGCCGGGTGGTTGAACTGGACGCCGCTGTCGATGCTGGCCACGGTGATCCCGGCGCCCTTGACGCCGTACTGGGACCAGACGTCGTCGGCGTTGATGTTGGCGATGCCCCACTCCAGGGCGTTCGCGGACTTCTCGTCGGTGCCCGGGGTGGTCTCCGGCAGCTTGTACTCCACCGGTGCGTACAGGCCGTCCACCTCGGAGTGGGCGGCGAAGTTCTGCGCCATGGTCAGCGAGCCGTCGGTGACCTTGATGGCGTTCGTCGCCCAGAAGGTCTGGTACTTCGTGCCCGAGCGGTCCAGCTCGGCGCGGATCTTCGACTGGCTGTCGGCGGCGGTCTTCTTCAGCGCCGCGGCGACGGCGGCGCCGCGCTCGTTCCAGTCCTTGATCGCGGCGGCCTTGCTCAGGTCCGCCTTGGCGCCGAAGTGGATCCAGAAGTCGCCCTCGCTCTTGCCCTGGAGCTGGCGGGTGAGTTCGGGACGGATCTTGTCGCCGGCCGACGCGCCCGCGCCGGTCCCGGCCTGTGCCGCCGTGCCGGTCGCGGCCAGCGCGGTGGCCGCGAGCACCAGGGCCGCGCCCGCGCTCACCAGCCGCCGGGCCGGGCCCCATCTGTGTGGACGTCTCAGCATCGGTGCTGCCTCCTGTTCCGATGACCCGCGGATGATCGAGCCATGGCAGAAGGGCCAGGAGACATGCTCTCCCGACTACGACACCGGTGTGAAAAGAACCCCCCAGGCCCCCTAGGCGCCGTGCGGGTCTGCGCCGGACGCCTGAGTGGACACTATGATCGACAGTGACGAACGATCAATGACCGTACGTGAGCAACATGTCACCAACAGGCCCCCGGATCGGGCGGCCTGTTGACAGTTTTTGTCACGGTGGGGCGCGGTGACGACTGACGGCACGAACGCGGCGAACTCCGGCACCGACCCGCCGGAGCACCCCTTCTCGCTCGTCATCGGGGTGACGTCGTCCCCGGCCGAGCGGCTGCGGCTGACCGAGCTGCTGGACGGCGTCGCGCCCCTTCTGATGGTCGCCGATCTGGACGAGCTACGCGAGTTGATCACGGACGCGCCGGCCCCGGCCGGCGCGCCGGCCCGGCCCGTACCCCGGGACAGGCCCGCGCCGGACGGCGCGCTGGTGATCGACGCGGCCCGGTCGACCGCCCGGTGGGGCAACCGCGAGACCGCCCTGACCCGGCTGGAGCGTGACCTGCTGACCTGCCTGACCGCCGAGCCGGTACGGGTGTGGAGCTACGCCGAACTGCACCACACGGTCTGGCGCGACGCGCCGACACACGGCCGGGCCGACGTGCAGTCCCTGGTCAAGCGGCTGCGCCGCAAGCTCGACGAACTGGGCACCGGCGTCACCATCGCGGCGGTACGCGGCGTCGGCCTGCGGCTCACCGACCACCGCCACCCCCGGGTACGGGGCGACTGACCCACCCCTCGGTTCCGCTGTGGAAGACCGCACGTCGCGGACCGGGCGGGCGCACGGCCGGACGGTGACAGCCGGTGACCCGATCGGTGGAGCCGCGCTGCCGGTGTGGCCGGAATTGATGGCGACCGGTCGATTACCGGTGCGGCACGTATCGCGAGAAGTCTTTGCCTCCTACGGTGGCGTCCGGCACGCGGACGGAGGGGACTCGGGAATCACCCGAGGGGGCCGTCCCGGCGGACAGGGAGAGTTGTCTCGATGCGAGTTTGGCTTCGCGCGGTGGCGGTGCTCGCCGCCGGCGCGATCGTGGTGGCGGGAGTGCCGGCGCTCGCCGCCACCGTCACCGTGCGGGACGCCGGCGTGGCCGGCCACACCGGCGCACAGGCGACCGGAAGCAGCGCCGCGCTCGGCGCCGCGCGCACCACCGCGACCCGTGCGCTGGTCACCCCCGGGGACACCCGGCTGATGCCGACCACGCCCCGCACCGACACGCCGCGGATCACCAACGGCGAGATCACCGACATCGAGGTGATCGGCAACCGCGTCTTCATCGCCGGCACGTTCACCTCGATCGCGAACGTCGGCGGGTCCACCATCGCGCAGCGGTCCCTGGCGTCGTACAACCTGGACACCGGCAAGGTGGACACCGGGTTCAAGCCGGTCATCGACGGCGCGGTCGCCGCGGTGGAGGCGTCGCCGGACGGCTCGTCGCTCTACATCGCCGGCGCGTTCAACACCATCAACGGCGTCACCAAGCGCAAGATCGCCCGGCTGAACCCGACCACCGGCGCGCCGATCGCCGCGTTCACCGCCACCGCCAACGCGCGGGCCACAGCGCTCGCGGTCAGCGGCAACGCGGTCTACGTCGGCGGTCAGTTCGCCACCGTCAACGGGGTCAGCCGCAGCGGCCTGGCCGCGCTCAACCCCAACACGGGCGCCGTCGACACCGGCTTCAACCTGCCGCTGACCGGCGGCATCGGCGTCGGCGGCATGCTCACCGTGCAGCAGCTCAAGCTCACCCACGACCGCAGCAAGCTGCTGGTCGTGCACACCGGCCGCCAGATCGCCGGCCAGGACCGCTACGGCGTGGCGCTCATCGGTACGGCCAGCAAGGCGCTGCTGCCCTGGCGTACCCGGCTGTGGGAGGACAACCTCTCCTTCGTCGGCGGCATCCAGCGGGTCTTCGCCGGTGACATCGCCCCGGACGACTCGTACTTCGTGGTCACCAGCGGCTCCGGCGGTGACCGTCCGCCGATCAACGACACCGCCATCGCGTACTCGCTGACCGGAAACGACCACGTCGAGCCGCTGTGGATCTCCCGGCACTTCGACAGCATCTACTCGGTGGCGATCACCGACACCGCCGTCTACGTCGGCGGTCACTTCAGCTGGCAGGAGTCGCCCACGTCGAACGTGCCGTGGCCCGGCCTGGACAACGTCGGCTACGGCACCGGCCAGGGGCTCAGCGGCTACGGCCTCGGCGACCAGGTGGTCCGCCGCGACCACCTCGGCGCGCTGGACCCGCTCACCGGCACCGCCCTGGAGTGGAACCCCGGTTCCAACTCGTACGAGGGTGAGAAGGCGATGCTCGCCACCTCGCGCGGCCTGCTCGTCGGCGGCGACGGCAACGTCAAGGGCGGCAAGACCACCGGCCGGGTGGCCTTCTTCGACCTCTCCAAGGAGCCCAAGCCGGCGGCGCTGGACACCACCATCACCACGCCGATCGAGGGCGCGGTGAAGCCTGCGGGCGAGTCGTTCACGATCAGCGGCCAGGCGCTCGCCCCGGCCGGCGTGGCCCGGGTCCAGCTGGAGATCCAGGACCGCAACAGCGGCAAGTACCTCCAGGCCGACCTGACCACCTGGGGCGCGTTCAAGGCGATCAACACCACCGTCGCCGCGCCGAACGCCACCTCCACCACGTGGAGCCTGCCGGTGACGCTGCCCGCGGGGGTCTACCAGTTGCAGGCCAAGACGTTCGACCGCAACGGGGCCGGCGACACCACCAAGGCGGTCAAGAAGATCGAGGCGTTCCGCTTCGACGACCTGCCGCCGACGACCCGGATCAGCTCGCCGTCGGCCGGCCTGGTCGCCACGCAGACGTTCGTGGCCTCCGGCACCGCCACCGACGACAAGGGCGTCAACTCGCTGATCTACTCGTTCCGCACCCCGGACAACCGGTACCTGCAGGACGACGGGACCGTCGCCGCCGTCTACAACACCTTCCGCGGCGAGCCGGACGTGATCGGCGCGACGTCCACCACCTGGCAGTACGAGGTCACGCTGCCCACCGAGGGACAGTGGAAGATGACCGCCACCGCCGTCGACACGACCGGGCAGAGCGACCTGCGCGGCGACACCCGCGACTGGACCGTCTCGGCGAACGGCGTACCGCCGACGGTGGCGATCACCTCGCCGGTGGCGATGACGCCGCCGGGCAACGCCGTGCCGTTCACCGTCGCGCCCGGCGGCACCGTCACGTTCGCCGGTACGGCGAGCGACGACGACGCGCTCAAGTCGGTCGAGATCTACCTGCGCAACAACACCACCCGCGAGGCGCTCGCCAGCGACGGTACGTGGGGCGCCGACTCGGTCGCCGGTTACCACCGGATCTCCCCGACCAACCTCGACGCCGCGACGTTCGACTGGTCGTTCACCACGGTGCCGCTCACCCCGGGCGTCTACGACTTCCGGGTACGGGCGACCGACAGGCTCGGCCTGACCACGTCCAGCACCAACATGGGCCGGCTCACCGTCACCGCCCAGGTGCCGGGCGACGCCTTCCCGAACGGGCTGCTCGGCTTCACCGGCACCAACCAGGACATCGACCAGCTGCACCTGGACCTGGCCGGCACGGCGACCGACGACAAGGGTGTGCGGGCGGTCCGGATCGCGCTGCGTGACCTGGACACCGGCCGGTACGTGCAGCCGAACGGCACGATGGCCGCCGCGTTCGCCACGGTCGACGCGACGCTCGCCGCGCCCGGTGCGACCAGCACCGCGTTCACGCTCTCGATCGACCTGCCCACGCGCGGCACGTACAGCGTCGAGGCGTGGGCCGTGGACACCGCCGGTCAGCAGGACAACTCGACGAACGGCGCGACCGCCCGGTACCTCGTCTACCCGGGTGACACCGACCCGACGCTGGAGCCGAGCATCACGCCGGTCGACGGGCAGGCGTACACCGGGGGCCGGATCGTGATCACCGGCCGGGCGGTGGACGACGGCGGGATGCAGAAGGTCGAGGTGCAGATCGGCAACAGCGCCGGGCAGGGCATGAACTCGGCCGGCACGTTCGGCCGGGCGGGCGCGCCGACCAGCTGGCCGTGGATCGCCACGTTCCTCACCAGCCCGGGCTCGCCGGGATCGAACTTCGCGTACACGTCGCCGGTGATCCCGGCCGGCACGTACACGGTGACGATCCGCGGCATGGACAACCGGGGGCAGTACCAGCAGCCGCCCCGTACCGTCACGGTGACCGTCACCGACTGACCGGGCAGGCTCGCGGGCCGGTCCGCGCCGGGTCTCCCGGCGCCGGGCCGGCCCGTGCCCGTTCAGGGACGGATCAGGCACATCCCGGCCGTGGCCGGCCGGTCCATGGTGGCCAGCGCATCCGGCGCGGCGTCCAGGTCGACGGTGCGGGTGACCAGCTCGGCCGGGCGCAGCACCCCGGCGGTGACCAGCCGCAGCATCTCCGGGTACGCGTGCGCCGGCATGCCGTGGCTGCCGCGCAGCTCCAGCTCGTACGCGATCACCAGGTCCATCGGCAGCGCGGGCCGGCCCTGCGCGTCAGGCAGCAGCCCGACCTGCACGTGCCGGCCGCGCCGGCGCAGGCCCTCGATCGACGCCACGCAGGTGGCGTGACTGCCGAGCGCGTCCAGCGACAGGTGGGCACCCCCACCGGTGGCCTCCCGGATCGCGGCGGCCACCTCGCCGGGACCGCCGAGCGTGCTCGCGTCCACGCACACCGCGGCACCGCTGCGGCGGGCCAGCTCCAGCGCGCCGGGCGACACGTCGACGGCCACCACCCGCGCGCCGCTCGCCGCCGCGACCATGACCGCGGACAGGCCGACGCCGCCGCAGCCGTGCACTGCGACCCACTCGCCCGCCGCCACCCGGCCCTGCGCCACGACGGCCCGGAACGCGGTGGCGAACCGGCAGCCGAGCGCGGCGGCTGCCGCCTCGTCCAGCTCGTCCGGCAGCCGGACCAGGTTCACGTCGGCGTGCCGCACCGCGACCAGCTCGGCGAACGAGCCCCACCCGGTGAAGCCCGGCTGGGTCTGCCGCTCGCAGACCTGCTGGTCACCCGCGAGACACGAGGGGCACCGCCCGCACGCGCAGACGAACGGCGCGGTCACCCGGTCGCCGGGCCGCCACCCGCGTACGTCCGCGCCGGCCGCCACGACGACACCGGCGAACTCGTGCCCCGGTACGTGTGGCACTTGGATGTCCGGGTCGTGGCCCTGCCAGCCGTGCCAGTCACTGCGGCACAGGCCGGTCGCGCCGACCCGGACGACCACCCCGTCCGGCGCCGGCACCGGGTCGTCCACCTCCCGGACCTCTGGCCGCACCCCGAACCGCTCGAACACCACCGCACGCATGCCCCCGATCCTCACACCCCCACCCCACGGCCCCCCTCCCACCCCCTCCCACCCCGCCCGCTCCCGGGGCCGCTCCCCGCCCGCCCCCCGCGATCTTGCACTTGCGGCCCTGTCGATGTCGCAGATGTCCCATCTGAACGGGCAGAAAGTGCAAGATCGCCGACGAGGGCCGGTCCCAGGCGCGTCGTGTCCCCATCACCTGAGATGCGTGGTCCGCATCCCGGGAGCAGCCGTAGATCTTGGTACGAGAGCGCCCTCATGGGGGCCGTTCCGTACCAAGATCTACGGGCGGCTCGGGTCGGCGAATCAAGCAGTCCGAGGGCGGAATCCGCTCTCACGCCTCGACCCCCTGACCCCGGTGATCAAGGATTTTGTGTCCTCATCAGGGCCGTATCAGTCCGCAAACTCCTTGATCACCGGGGGGAGGGGACGGGAGAGGGAGGGGAGAAGGAGCGGGCTACAGGCGGCGGCCCTGGGGGTCTCGGGCGGTGATGCCGTCGAGCGGGGTTCCCGGAGCGAGGGTCGCCGGGTCGAACCAGAAGATCACCACCTGTCGGTCCTCGCTCCACCGGGCGAGCTTCGCCTCGACCTGCCGGCCGCCGACTGTCCCGACGATGCGTGCCGCCGGGCCGACGAAGTAGCCGAACGTCGGTACCGACGTGTCCGTGGGCACCCGCTGCTGGTCGTACCCGATCTCGTGGAACCCGGCCCGGCGGTCGCTGCCGGACACGTCGTTGACCAGGAAGTCGGACGTCAGGTGGCCGTCCGGCGCGCGCCGCCCGGCGACCAGGCCGATCGTCACACGTGGCAGTTCCGGCACGTCGACCGGGACCATGAAGAACACGCGCGCGTCGGTGCCGTACCGGATGCCGCTGTCCACGACGGTCCCGAGCGGCCGCAGCGGCGACTCGGTCGGGGCCGGCGCGGCGGTCGGCGTGGGTGGGGGAGTGCCGGTGGACGCGGTGGCGACCGGCTCCCCGGCCGGGAGGTCCGGCGGGCCGGGCCGCGTCGCCACGGCGTCGACCCCGACCGCCACCGCGACCGTCGCCACGGCCGCCGCGACCCCGGCGCCGACCCGCCGGCGGCGGCGCAGTCGGCGTCCCCGGCGCATGATGTCCGCGATGTCCAGGCCGTCGGCCCGTTCGGTCGCCCGCATCGCGCGGCGCAGCTCGTCCATCTCGGTCACCGGCACGTCTCCTGCGGTCGGGGCGCGGACAGACCTGCGGTACGCAGCTTCTCCAGCGCCCGGGACGAGGTGCTCTTGACGGTGCCGACGGACACGTCGAGTTCGCGGGCCACCTGGGCCTCCGGCAGGTCGAAGTAGTGGCGCAGGACGACGACGGCGCGTTCCCGCGCGGTGAGCGTGCCGAGCGCGGTGACCAGCCACCGCCGCGTCGCCACCTCCTCGGCCAGGTCGCCGCCGTGCCGCTCCGGGAGGTCGTCGCTCGGGTACTCGCGGATCGGCCGCCGCCAGGTGTCGACGAGGTGGTTCACCAGCACCGAACGGGCGTAGCCGTACGGGTCGCCGTTGCGGATCCGGGACCAGGACGCGTACGTGCGCACGAGCGCGGTCTGGGCGGCGTCCTCGGCGTGGTGGTGGTTGCCGGTCATGAGGAAGGCGGCATGCGTCAGCCGCGCGGAGGACGCCCGCGCGAACTCGACGAACTCCGCGTCACCCCGGGCCATGCCGGTCCTCTGCACCTCTCACCCCGGTAGGGACGTGCGGGAAGCGGAAAAGGTTGAGTCCCCGCCGGACCAACTTTCGCGACGGGTCACCCGTCCTCATCCCTGCGCCCCCGACCGGGCGCCGAGGGGAGACGAGATGACCAGGACCGTGGACCGGGCACGCGGCGGCGCGGCGGTGATCGCGCTGGCGGTGTCGCTGGCCGGGTGCACACCGGCGGTGGCCGACCAGCCCGCAGTCGCGCTGTCCGAGCCGGCCGGGCCGTCCGCTGCCGCGCCGGCCGCGTCGGCGGCGGCGCCCGTCCGGTCCCGTCCGGCGCGGATCGGCTATCCCGCCGAGGGCGGGAACCGATGGCGGTACGCCGCCGCCGAGCCGGCCACCCCAAGGGGTACGGGCAAGCTGCTGCGCTACCGGGTGGCGGTGGAGCGCGACATCACGGGTCTGCCAGCGGCCGAGTTCGGTGCGGAGGTCACCGGCATCCTCACCGGACCGGGTGGCTGGACGACCGATGGACGGACCGCCCTGCGCCGCGTCGGCGCCCGTGAGCCCGCCGACTTCACCGTCTACCTCGCGACCCCCGGTACGCGCGACGACCTGTGCGGGGACGGGCTGGACCGGTACACGTCCTGCCGCAACGGGGAGCGGGTGGTGGTGAACGTGGCCCGCTGGGTGCTCGGCGCGCCCGCCTACGGGAGCGACCTCGCCGCGTACCGCCGGTACATGGTCAACCACGAGGTCGGCCACCGTCTCGGTCACGGGCACGAGCGCTGCCCGGGGCGGGGGCGTCCGGCGCCGGTGATGCAGCAGCAGACACTCGGCCTGCACGGCTGCACCCCGAACCCGCTGCCGTTCCTGCGCGGCGAGCGGTACGCGGGCCGGTCCGGCGCGTACGACGACCGCCTGCCCCCGCCCGAGGGCGGCCGGCCGGGCTGAGGTCCGGTCCGGCGCCGGGTCTGTGCGGCCGGGCTGCGCGGACTGTCCGGTCGGGCGCGCCTGCGCCCGGCCGGGCCGGCGATCCCGCACGGCGCCCGGAACAGCATGACCGGGCCGGCGATCCCGCACGGCGCTCAGAACAGCGTGGCCGGGCCGACCGGCTCCGGCTCCGGTAACGGCGCGAGCCCGGGCACCCGCTCGCGGACCTGGTCGTGGAAGCGGCGGGCCAGCTCGGGCGCGTCCGCGTTGTCCGGCGTGTGCACGAACACGGTCGGCGAGCGGCCCTCCCGCAGCCAGCCGGTGACCACGTCCAGCCACGGCTGCCAGCCCTCGACGGTGCGGGCCGGGTCGTCCCGGCCCAGGTAGCGCACGACGGGCCGGTCGGTCAGCGCCCGGGTACGCAGCGGCAGGCGCGGCTTGCGCGTCCACGCCTCCCGCTCCGCGTCGCTCGTCGGCGGCGTCCGGAAGAACGCCGTGGTGTCGAACGGGATCCACTCGGCGCCGGCCCGGTCGAGCGTCGCCTCCAGCGCGCGTACCGCACCGGCCTCGGTGAAGAAGGCGGGGTGGCGGACCTCGACGGCATACCGGTGACCGGTGGGCAGCGTGCGCAGGAACCGGTCGAGGTCGGGCACGTCACCGGGGCCGAACGAGCCGGGCAGCTGGATCCAGAGCGCGTCCGCCCGCGGGCCGAGCGGCTCCATCGCGTGCAGGAACGCCCGCAGTTCCGCCTCGCCGCCGGTGAGCCGGCGCTCGTGCGTGACCACCTTCGGCAGCTTCGGCAGGAAACGGAAGCCCGGGTCGGTCTGCTCGGCCCAGGACGCCACCGTCTCCCGGGCCGGGGTCGCGTAGAACGTGGTGTTGCCCTCCACCGCGTCGCACCACCCGGCGTACGCGCGCAGCCGCTCGTGCGCGGGCAGCGGGTGCGGCAGGAAGCGGCCGGACCAGGACTTGTGCGTCCACATGGCACAGCCCACGTGCAGGCGCAGCCCGGTCACCGGTAGGGCCAACTTGTCGAGCCGCCGCGCAGAGCCGCCTCCCGGTTCCATTTCCGGGTGAGGTACAGCGCGAGGCAGCCGAGGCCGGCGAGCACCGGGGCGAGCAGCATGAGCAGCAGTCCGGCGCCGAGCCGGAACCGGTCGCTCTGGATGCCCTTGGCGGTGGTCAGCGCGAACGCCTCCGCACCGGCGCCGGTGCAGCTCACGAAGTCGGTCTCCATCCAGCCGGTGCCCTCGGTGGCCAGCACCGGAGTGAACTGCCGGGGTTCGCCGCGGTCGCGCATCACCGCCGCGGTCCCCTCGGGCCGGGCCCCGGTCAGCTCCCTGGACCGCTGCTCGCCGGTGGAGTAGACCCGGCTCTTCGCGGTGCACCGGACGGTGGCGGGGTCCACAGTGGCGGGGGCGGCGAGGATCAGGATGTTGCCGGGGCGTACGCCGGTGTCCCGCACCTTGATCTCGGCGCCGGGGGCGAACTCGGCGGCGGCGGAGAAGGTCGACGCGGCCGCGAACGGACCCGTCTGGGTCAGCAGGGCGAGGCCGAGGAACCCGGCCAGCAGGAACCCGCCCCAGCCGACGAAGATCCACATCGCGACCACGGCGCGGAAGCGCTGCACGAGCGGGTTCACCGGACGCGGTCCATGTCGCAGGCGCCGTCGGCGACCTGTCCGGGGTCGGAGGAGTACACGCTGCGCTTGGCGCCGCAGGAGGCGAGCGAGAGGGCCACTGTCGCCAGCGTCGCCGCCAGACCGGTCCTTCTCCGTCGCATCCGTCCTCCTCGCGCGCCACGTCGGCGGGCTGGGGCCGCCCGTCCGCCGCGCCCACGGTAGCCGGACCGGTCAGCGACGACGGATCGGGCCGCGACCGCCGGGCGTCACCGCGTCGGATCGGGTCGCGACCGGCGGGGCGTCACCGCGGCGGATTGCGCCGCGACCGGCGGGGCAAGAGGAGGCCGGAGGTGGTGACGATGACCGACGGACCGGGTCTGCGGCTGTGCCAGGTGGTGCTGGACTGCACCGACGCGCGCGCCCTGGCCGAGTTCTACCGCGCGCTGCTGGGCCTGGTCTACCGGCCCGGTGACGAGCCACCGGCGGCCGGGGAACCGGACGAGCGCGGCCGGGACTGGCTGGTGCTGCGGACCGCGGAGGGCGCGCCGCAACTGGCCTTCCAGCAGGTCGACCGGCTGCCGGAGGCGACCTGGCCGGAGGGGGAGGTGCCGCAGCAGTTGCACCTCGACCTGACCGTGCCGTCGGTGGCCGAGCTGGACCGGCAGCACGAGCGGGTGCTCGCGCTCGGCGGGCGGCTGCTGCGGGACCGGTCCGACGACCCGGACGAGCCGCTACGGGTGTACGCCGACCCGGCCGGCCACCCGTTCTGCGTCTTCGTCGCGTGAGGCCGGACGCCGACGGTGGAGCCGGCCGCCGACGGTGGAGCCGGCCCCCGACGGCGGGCACGGGTCACGGCCCGGCCCGCCCTACGGCCGCTCCACCCGTACCGGGTCGCCGCGCACGAGGTCGTCGTGGATCCGCCACCGGGCGTCGACGCCCGCGCGCCGGGCCGCCTCGTCGTCGGCGGCGATCCGCTGCCGCAGCAGCTCGACCGCGATACGGCGGTTGAGGTGCAGGTGCCGTTCGGTGTCGACCACCACGGTCCGGCCCGACGGGCGGTGTGTGGCCCGGACGGCGGTGCTGGCCTTGTTGCGGTGCTGGCCGCCCGGCCCGCCGGTACGGCACGGCACGAACTCGATGTCGGCCTCGTCGAACGGCGTGACCACCACGTCGGTCCGGCACGTCCGCGCGGCGACGTACCAGTTCTTCCGTCCGTGACCCGTCCGGTACGGGCTGGGCGCCTGCCAGCAGAGCGTGCCGGTCCACCCGGCCGCGAACGCCTCCGCCCCGGCGCCGGTGATCCGGACCAGCACCGACCGGTAGGTGCCGGCCCGGTCGCCGGCCACCGTCTCGACCCGGTCGGTACGCAGGCCCCGCCGGGTCGCCTCGCCCTCCAGGCGGGACAGCAGCCGGGCCAGCGCCCACGCGCACTCGGCCGGTCCGCGTCCGGCGGACAGCAGCAGCTCGGTCACCTGCGGCCCTTCCGGCGCTCGTCGCGACGACCCACGTCCGGCGTCTTGTAGGTGACCAGCGGAACCGTCGTGGTGACCGGGGTGGCGAGGTCGTGCGCCACCAGGTCGCCGATCACCTGCTCGATGCGCTTGTACGCGGTGGGCGCCTCCTCGAACAGCAGCTGCCGGTCGCCGCACACCACGATCGAGCCGACCGGCGTACGGCGCAGCTCCTCGACGGTGTGCTTGGCCCGGCCCCGGCGCAGCGCGTCGGCGCGGGACATCTTGCGCCCGGCGCCGTGCGCCACCGAGTAGCCGGCCTCCGGCCCGGCGTGCGCCGCCACCAGGTAGGAGGGCGTGCCGCGGGTGCCGGCGATCAGCACGTCCCGGCCGTCGCCCGGCGCCGCGCCCTTGCGGTGCAGGTAGCGCCCGTCGCGGATCTCGACCAGGTTGTGGCACTGGTCGACGACCGGCTCGGTCGGTTCGGCGCCGAGCGCGTACGCGACCCGCGCGGCCAGCAGCCGCCGGTTGAGCGAACCCCACCGCACCGCGGCGTCGTGCCGGGCCAGGTAGGCGTCCGGGTCGGGTGCGGGGCCGGCGCCGTGCGCCTCGGTGTGCTCGCGCAGGATCCGTTCGCCGAGCCCGCGCGAGCCGGAGTGCACGACGAGCACCAGGTCGCCGGCGTCCAGCCCGAGCCGCGCGGCGTGCTCCGCCGCGAGGACGGGCCCGACGCGGGCCAGCTCGACGAAGTGGTTGCCGCGCCCGACCGTGCCGAGCCCGTCGAGGTGACCGGCCGGGATCTCGCCGTCCAGCATCGACCACGCCGGGTCGTCGGTGTCCGGGTCGAGCGCCCGGTCCAGGTCGGGGAACCGGGCGGCGAGCCGTTCGGGTACGACCCGGCGCAGCGCGATCGGGAAGACCGCGATGCCGCACCCGATGTCGGAGCCGACCAGGAACGGGTAGAGCACCGTCGAGGACATCGCGGCGCCGATCGGCGCGCCCTTGCCGGGGTGCAGGTCCGGCATGGCGGCGACGTGCGCCATGCCGTCCAGGGCGGCGACCTGCCGGCACTGGTCGAGCGCGGCGGACTCGATCCAGCTGCCGGGGGAGGAGAAGACGGAGACGGTGGCGGGCACGACGGCCCGCCCGGAGGGGTACGCGGACACAGACGCTCGTTTCTGGGGAAGAACGCGGAGAACGGCGGGCGGCAGGCGGCGAGGGCCTGCGGGCTGGGGTGCGATCCGTCAGAACGTCATGCCGCTCAGCCTCCCGGAGGCGGCCAGGGCCGGCAACCGACTTTCGACCCGCCGAGCGCCCGCGTCGACATCGTCCCACCCGATCCATAGACTCCGGTCGTTCTGGTACCACGAGTCCAGGGAGGACCACCGTGTCGAGCGAGACCCGAACGCACGCCGCCTTACCCCTGCTGGCCCGCCTCGCCGGGGTGAGCCTGGCCGCCGCGACGATCGTCGCCGCCGCAGGTGTCGCCGCGACCGCGGCGCCCGCCGCCGATCCCGCGCCGACCAAGGGACCGTGCGCGTACACGCCCACGCCGGACGAGCCGGCCGCCCGTCCGGTGCCGCTGCCGCCGGACCCGCGCCGGACGCCGGACCGGGGCACCGTGCGGGTCACGCTGCGCACCAACCAGGGACCGATCGGGCTGACGCTGGACCGCGAGCAGGCGCCGTGCACCGTGCAGAGCTTCCTGCACCTGGTGCGGAAGCGCTTCTACGACCGGACGCCCTGCCACCGGCTCACCGCGTACCCGACGCTCACGGTCCTCCAGTGCGGCGACCCGTCCGGCACCGGCGAGGGCGGCCCGGGCTACCGCTACCGCGACGAGCTGCCCACCGACCTGCCGCCCGCGCCGACCGACCCGACCGGCGTACGCCGCCTGTACGCGCGCGGCACGCTCGCCATGGCCAACGCCGGCCCGGACACCAACGGCAGCCAGTTCTTCCTGGTCCAGGCCGACTCCGCGCTGCGCCCGAACTACACCGTGTTCGGGCAGGTCGACGCGGCCGGGCTGGCCACGCTGGACCGGATCTCGGCCGGCGGCATCGCGCCCACCCCGGAGGATCCGGCTCCGGTCGACGGCGCCCCGGCGGTGCCGGTGGAGATCTGCCGCGCCAAGCAGGGACGCTGACGCGACGGCCCGGCGGGACGGCCGTCCAGGCCGCCCGCCGGGCCCGCGCCGCCCTCGGTAGCCTGCGGCGATGACGCATGAGCGGGAGATCACCGAGCCGGTCGACCTGTGCCGGCCGGACGGGCGGCTGAACCCGAACGCGGTCGGCTGGAGCCGCCGGCCACTGCACCGGGCGAACCTGCGTGGCTGGGGCCGGGCCAAGCGGTGGGAGCACTGGGGCGTGGTCACGCCGACGCACATCCTCGGCCTGGTCGCCTCGTCGCTCGACTACGCCGGGGTGCAGAGCCTCTACCTGCTCGACCGGCGCACCGGCCGGGAGACCACGGCGGAGGCGGTGGTGCCGTTCGCCCGGGGCACCGTGCTGCCGCCGGTCAGTGGTGCCGGTCCGGTCCGCGCCCGGGGCGGGAAGCTGACCGTCGCGGTGGACCAGGGCCCGGACGGCAGCACGGTGCGGGCGAGCGCGCCCGGCGTCGAGGTGGACCTGACCGTGCCGCTGCCGCCGGGGCACGAGTCGCTCGGCGTGGTGGTGCCGTGGAGCACCCGACGGTTCCAGTACACGGTCAAGGACATCGGCCGGCCGGTGCACGGTACGCTCACCGTGGACGGCACGGCGTATCCGGTGGGGGAGGGATCGTACGCGGCGCTCGACCACGGCCGGGGCAAGTGGCGGTACGCGGTGCGGTGGAACTGGGCGGCCGGCAGCGGCCCGGGCCGGTCGATCCAGCTCGGCGGCACGTGGACCGACGGCACCGGCTCGACCGAGAACGCGGTCTTCGTCGACGGGCGGCTGCACAAGATCGGCACGGACCTGACCTGGGAGTACGACCGCGCCGACTGGCTGCGGCCGTGGCGGATCAGCGGCGACCGGGTGGACGTCACGTTCCACCCGTTCCACGAGCGGGTGGCGCGTACCAACCTGGTCGTGCTGGCCGGGGAGACGCACCAGTGCTTCGGGCGCTTCACCGGCTGGGCGGCGACCGACGACGGTGAGCGCGTGGATCTGGACGGCCTGGTCGGATGGGCCGAGGAGGCCCGCAACCGCTGGTGAGGCCGGTCCCCGCCGGGTGGGACAGCCCGGCGGGGAGCCCTGGGGGTCAGGCCGGCAGCCGCCAGACCTGGTTGGCGCCGCCGAAGCAGTCCCAGATCTGCAGCCGGGTGCCGTTGGCGGAGCTGTTGCCGGTGGCGTCCAGGCACCGGCCCGACGCGGGGTTGCGCAGCGTGCCGTTGCTCTGCGCCTGCCAGACCTGGGCGCCGGTGCCGTTGCAGTCCCACAGCTGGATCTTCGTGCCGTTCGCGGTGCCGGCGCTCGTCACGTCCAGGCACTTGCCCAGCGCCCGCAGCGTGCCGTCGCCGCCGACGGTCCAGCTCTGCGCGGCGGTGCCGTTACAGCCGTACAGCTGGATCGCGGTGCCGTTGGCGGTGCTCGCGGCGGCCACGTCCACGCAGGCGCCGCCGATGCCGGTGACCGGCCCGGTACGCCCGGCCGGCGGCGGGTTGCCGCCGCCGGTGACGGTGTCGTAGATCGCGCTGACCAGCGACGTCGAACCGGTGGTGTCCTGCGACAGCTCCCAGTTCATCATCCCGCCGGCGTTCGCCATGGCCCACTGCGTCTTGCGCTTGACGGTCGGTACGCCGTTGTAGCACTGCTGCGCGCCGCCGACTGTGGTGCAGTCCCGGTTGGCGTTGGCCGGGTCCATGCCGACCAGCGCCGAGTAGGTGTAGTAGCCGGGGCGGCTGTAGAAGGGCACGCCGAGCACCGCCTTGGCGGCGGGCAGGCCGCGTGACTTCCACCTGTTGATGCTGGCGATCGACCAGTCGTAGCCGGCGTGCGGGCTGCCGCCGTCGTACGCCATGATGTTCAGCCAGTCCACCGAGCCGAAGACGGCGGTGGACACCCCGTCGACGTAGTAGCCCTCGGAGACCACGGCGGCGGTGAGCAGCTTGCCACGGCTGTGCAGGGCGCTGCCGAGCTGCTGCATGAGCAGCGTGTAGTTGTTCGCCGAGGCGCCCGAGTCGGGGTACTCCCAGTCCATGTCCACGCCGTCGAGGTTGTACTGGTCGACGAACGCGATCAGGTTGTTGACGAACGCGCTGCGCGAGCCGGAGTTGGCGGCGAGCGCCTCGAACGCGGAGTCGTCGCCGTCGTTCCAGCCGCCCACGGCGATGGAGACCTTGACGTTGTTGGCGTGCCCGAGCGACACGAGCGAGGAGAGCTTGCTCGGGTTCTCCACCGGGCGCAGGCTGCCGTCGCCGTTGGGGAGCACGAACGCGTAGTTGATGTGGGTGAGCTTGCCGTACTGGACGGTGTTGACGTTGCCGCTCCAGGACGGCATGTAGCCGACGCTCTTGAAGTTGTTCGGCAGCACCGCGGCCTCGGCGGCGGTCGGGGCGAGGGTGAGCGTCGCGGCGGTGGTGGCCAGCGCGAGCGCACCGGCGGCGAGGCGCCGCCGGAGGTGAGGTCTGGGCATCGAGGGCCTTCCCGGGGGACGGGGGCGGATGGGGGTCTTCCTCGAGGTGGCCCAAATATTAAAGAGTATTAACTAAGGCGTCAACGACACACTTCGATACGTGACGCGGCGTGCGCCCTCGGTCAGCGCAGCAGCACCGGCCCGGCGTCGATCGGCACCCGGAACAGCGCGTACGGCTTGCGCCGCAGATCCCGTCCGCCCTGGTAGGTCGCCTGCCGGTGCAGCTGGTTCGCGGTGACGTAGAGGTGGCCGTCGACTGCTACCGACATGGTGTCCGGCCAGAGCAGGCGCGGATCGTGCACCACCGTCTCGAACTCCCCGTCCGGGCGGCGTCGCAGCACCGCGTCGTGCTCGTACGCGGTCAGGTAGAGCGCTCCGGAGTCGTCGGTCTCCAGACCGTCGGAGCCGGTGCCCTTGTCGCCCTCGTCCACCACCGTGGCGGCCACCTGGTCGTCGCCGAGCGACCGGTCGGCGAGCGCGTCGGTGGCCACGCTGTACCAGCGGCGCGAGGCGAGCGGGCAGTAGTACAGCCGGGCGCCGTCGGCGGAGATCGCGATGCCGTCCGCGCCCATCGACACCGGCTTCGCCGGCCCGTCGGCCGGGCGTTGCAGGAACGGCCGCCCCTCCACCACCGGCCGGAACGCCGACAGCGGTTCGGCCTTGGTGGACGGGTGCTCGTGCAGCCGGCGCCAGGACTCCCCGGTGGCGAGGTCAACCACGATGAGACCGTTCGGACCGGAGTCGGAGGAGTCGGTGATGTAGGCCAGGCCCGCCTCGCCGCGGCGCAGGTCGAACCGGACGTCGTTGAGGTACGTCGTGGGCAGCGCCACGTCGGCCGGGAAGGTGATCACCTGTCCGACGGAGTCGGTGTCCAGGTCGACGCGGACCAGCTTCGGCCCGCCCGGCTTCGTGGGCTGGAACATCGGGCTGCCGGTGTCGAGCACCCAGAGACGGTCGGCCGGGTCGACCACGATGCTCTGCACCGAGACGAACGCGCCCGCGTCGTCGTCGCCGGACGGATCGTTCCAGTCCCGGTCGGGGAACGGCACCTCACGGCCGTCGCGCAGCTCCACGACGGTGGCCGGCACCTCGTCGCCCCACTTCGGGAAGTTGACGAAGATCCGGCCGGTGTGCGACACGCTCACCCCGGTCGGCATCGCCCCGGTGAAGGTGTGCACCAGTTCCAGCTCGCCGACCGGTTCGTCGGCCACAGGCCCGTTCATCCACTGCTCGTTCCCGGGCGGGACCGCGGCAAACGTGGACGTGGGGCGGTCCCGGATCCGGGACCGCCCCACGCACGTGGACGAGATCAGGCGACCGAGGCCGGGAACCTCTCCCAGACCCGGTGCGCCGCCATCAGCCGCTGCACCTCCGTGAGCACCTCGGCCCCGGAACCGCCGGTGACCACACCGGGCGTGCCGGTGACGCCGGCCTGGTGCAGCACCTCGGCGCCCGCGCCCCAGGCGCCGATCACCTTGGCGTGCCGCCACGCCTCCTCGACCAGCAGGAGCACCCGCGGGTCGACGGTGGAGGAGCCCGGCGCGCCGGCCTTGGCGTCGCGGGCCGGCAGCGCGTCCGGCGCCGGGGCCGGCGCGCCCGCCAGCAGCACCGCGTCGAACTCGACCGAGCGGCCGGTGGCGAACGTGCGCTGCACCGGCAGCCCGTCGACGGTGCCGCCGTGCGCGGCGATCAGCAGCGGCACCATGCCGGCGGCGAACACCGCCCGGCGTACCTCGTGCACGTCGCCCATGTCGCCCTGGGCGTCGACCACGATGCCGACCATCCGGCCGTCGGCCGGCCACTCCCGGCCCACCTGGGACAGCGCGGGGCTGGGCTGCACCTCCGCCAGCGGCACGGTGGGCTGCGGCACAGGCAGGCCCAGGCCGATCGCGACCTGCTCGCACAGCACCGGGTCGACGTTGGCCAGGCACTGGAGCTGCCGCTCCTTGATCGCCTGGTGGTAGCACTTGCCCAGCTCGAACGTGTACGCCCGGATGATGTGCTCCTTCTCCACCGGCGACATGCTCTGCCAGAACAGGCGTACCTGGCTGTAGTGGTCGTCGAAGGAGGCCGGCGAGGCGCGCACCTTCGGCGCCTCGGCCACCGTCACCGGCGTGTCCACGAACGCGTGCTCCCGGTCGCCGGCCGGGAACGGGTTGCCGCCGTCGAGCGAGTTCGGCCGGTACGGCGCCACGCCCGCGTGCACCGCGTGCTGGTGGAAGCCGTCGCGCAGCATGTCGTTGACGTCGGCGTGCGGCCGGTTGATCGGGATCTGGGTGAAGTTCGGCCCGCCGAGGCGGGTGAGCTGCGTGTCCACGTACGAGAAGAGGCGGCCCTGCAACAGCGGGTCGTTCGTCACGTCGATGCCCGGCGGCAGGTGCCCGACGTGGAACGCCACCTGCTCGGTCTCGGCGAAGAAGTTGCGCGGCGTCTTGTTCAGGGTGAGCTTGCCGATCGGCTGCACCGGCGCCAGCTCCTCCGGCACGATCTTCGTCGGGTCGAGCAGGTCGATCCCGGCGAACGTCTCCTCCGGCGTGTCCGGGAAGACCTGGATGCCCAGCTCCCACTCCGGGTACGCGCCGGCCTCGATCGCGTCGTACAGGTCGCGGCGGTGGTAGTCCGGGTCGATGCCGCCGATGAGCTGCGCCTCCTCCCAGGTCAGGGAGTGCACGCCCAGCTTCGGCTTCCAGTGGAACTTGACCAGCACCGTCGCGCCGGCCTCGTCGACCATGCGGAACGTGTGCACGCCGAAGCCCTCCATGGTCCGGTAGGACCGCGGGATGCCCCGGTCGGACATGTTCCACATGGTGTGGTGCTGCGCCTCGGTGTGCAGCGAGACGAAGTCCCAGAACGTGTCGTGCGCGCTCTGCGCCTGCGGGATCTCCCGGTCCGGGTGCGGCTTGCCGGCGTGGATCACGTCCGGGAACTTGATCGCGTCCTGGATGAAGAAGACCGGGATGTTGTTGGCGACCAGGTCGAACGTGCCCTCGTCGGTGTAGAACTTGGTGGCGAAGCCGCGGGTGTCGCGGACCGTGTCCGCCGAGCCGCGCGAGCCCAGCACGGTGGAGAAGCGGACGAAGACCGGCGTCTCGCGGCCCTTCTTCAGGAACCCGGCCCGGGTCACCTCCTCCGCGGTGCCGTACGCCACGAACGTGCCGTGCGCGCCCGCGCCCCGGGCGTGCACCACCCGCTCCGGGATCCGCTCGTGGTCGAAGTGGGTGATCTTCTCCCGCAGGTGGTGGTCCTGGAGCAGGACCGGGCCGCGCGGACCGGCCTTGAGCGAGTGGTCGGTGTCGCGCAGCCGGTGCCCGTTGGCGGTGGTGAGGTACGCGCCCTGCTGCCCCTTGGCGATCTTCGGCACGCCGGTCTCGGCGCCGGTCGGGGTCCGGGTGTCCGGCGCGCCCTGCTCGTCCTTGGGCGGCAGCGGCCCGTGCGGCGTGGTCGGCTCCTCCAGTGGTGGTGGCGCGCTGCCGGGTGCGCCCGGCACGTCCGGAGTCAGCGCGTCGCCGACCTTTTCGACGGCGGCTTCGACGACACCCTTGACGATCTGGGTGGGCTTGCTGGATTCCATCAGGACCTGTCCTCCTACAGCGAAATGTCCAGGCCCCTTCGGCCGTACCCCAGGTCGGGCCGGGCAAACCGGAACAATCGCGGTATCGCTGGTCAGGGTCGGTGCGGCACGGCCACGGCGGTGAGCAGCAGCCCGCCGGCGACCAGCCAGCGGCCGTCCAGGACGTCCAGCGGCGGGCCGCCGTCGGTGCGGGTGCCGTCGACCAGGATGCGGGCGGTGAACCCGCCGGACCGGTCGAAGGTCAGCTCCGCCTCCTCGAAGCCGAGCCAGCGCCCGGTCAGCGGGTACCACGCCTTGTAGACCGACTCCTTGGCGCTGAACAGCAGCCGGTCCCAGTGCGTCGCCGGGTCGGCGGCGCGCAGCGCGGCCAGCCGTTCCGGCTCGCCCGCGGTGAGGACCACGCCGGCCACCCCGTCGGGCAGCGGCTCGTGCGGCTCCGCGTCGATGCCCAGCCCGGCCATCGCCCCCGCCGGCGCCACCGCCGCCGCCCGGTAGCCGGTGCAGTGGGTGATGCTGCCCACCACGCCGGCCGGCCAGACCGGCTCCCGGCGGGGACCGGGGCGGATCGGCGCCGGGGCGTACCCGAGCCGGGCCAGCGCCTCCCGCGCGCAGCGGCGGGCCGTGACGAACTCCTGGCGGCGCGCGGCGACCGCGCGCGCGACCAGATCCTCCTCGCCCGGGTACGGCGCCTCGTCCGGCACGTCGGCGAACGCCTCGACGGCCAGCGCCCCGGCCGGCAGCAGCGCCCCGATCATCCGAGGATCCGCTTCATCGGCGCCGGCTCGCCGCCGCGGCGCCGCCACTCGCGCGGGTAACCCAGCGACACCTCCTCGAACCGAACGCCGTCGTAGTGGGTGGTGCGCGGGATGTGCAGGTGGCCGTAGACGGCGACGGTGGCGCGGTGGCGCACGTGCCAGTCGGCGGTCTGATCGGTGCCGCACCACTGCGCGAACTCCGGGAACCAGAGCACCTCGGTCGGCTGGCGCACCAGCGGCCAGTGGGTGACCAGCACCGTGGGCAGCGCCGGGTCGGTGGCCTCCAGGCGTCGCCGCGTCTGCTCCAGCCGGGCCGCGCACCAGGACTCCCGGTCCGGGTACGGGTCGGGGTGCAGCAGCATCTCGTCGGTGCACACCACGCCGGCGTCGTACGCCGCGCGCAGCGACTCCTCCTTGGTCGTGGTGCCGGGGGCGCGGAACGAGTAGTCGTAGAGCACGAACAGCGGCGCGACGGTGACCGGCCCGCCCGCGCCCCGCCACACCGCGTACTCGTCCTCCGGGGTCAGCACGCCCAGCTCACGGCACATCGCCACCAGCGCGTCGTAACGCGCCACCCCGCGCAACGTCACCGGGTCGTTGGGGTGGGTCCACAGCTCGTGGTTGCCCGGCGCCCACACCACAGTCGCGAACCGGTCGCGCAGCAGCCGCAGCGTCCGTTCCACGTCGGCGAAGACCTCGCCGACGTCGCCGGCCACGATCAGCCAGTCGTCCGCCGTCTCCGGCCGCAGGCCGTCCACCACCGCGCGGTTCTCCGCGTACGACACGTGGAGGTCACTGACCGCGTACAGCGCACCCGTCACCCGGCCGATCCTGCCAGCGGCGCTCGCCGATGACCAGGCGCGGACCGGTGGAGGTCCGGCGCCGGTCAGCCGACCCTCGCGGTCACCTCGTCCAGGGCGCGCAGCACCTCCCGGGTCACGCCCGGCTCGGCCGCGGAGTGCCCGGCGTCCGGCACGATCCGCAGCGCCGCCTCCGGCCACCGGCGGGCCAGGTCGTACGCGGACACCGGCGGGCAGCACAGGTCGTAGCGGCCGTTGACGATCACTGCGGGCAGGTGCCGGATGCGGTCCACGCCGTCGAGCAACTGGCCCTCGGCGAGGAAGCCGCCGTGCACCGCGTAGTGCGACAGGATCCGGGCCACCGGCAGCGCCTGGTCGTCGGCGGTGAAGTGGGCGAGCAGCTCCGGGTCGGGCCGCAGCGACGAGTTGACCGCCTCCCACCGCCCCCAGGCCCGCGCGTACTCCCGGGCCCGCGCCTCGTCCGGGCCGTGCAACCGCCTGTGGTACGCGGCCAGCACGTCGTCGCGCTCGTCCGGCGGGACCGGCGCGACGAACCGCTCCCACTCCTCGGGCTGGAGGTGGCGCAGCCCGCCCTGGTAGAACCAGTCCCGCTCGCTGCGCCGCAGCAGCAGCACGCCGCGCAGGACCAGGCCGGTCACCCGCTCCGGGTGCGTCTGGGCGTACGCCAGGCCGAGCGTGGTGCCCCACGAGCCGCCGAACACCAGCCAGGAGCCGATGCCCAGCCGCTGCCGGATCGTCTCCAGGTCGGCCACCAGGTGCCAGGTGGTGTTGGCGCGCACCTCGCCGTGCGGGGTGCTGCGCCCGGCGCCGCGCTGGTCGAACAGCACGGCCCGGTGGCGGGCGGGGTCGAAGAACCGGCGGGCCACCGGCACCAGGCCGCCGCCGGGCCCGCCGTGCAGGAACACCACGGGTACGCCGTCCGGCCGGCCGACCTCCTCGACGTACAGGACGTGGCCGTCACCGGCCGGGACGCGGTGGGTGGCGTACGGCTCGACGGGCGGGTGCAGACCGGTCATGCCCGGTCATTCTGCCCGCCGAAGGGCCTCCCGGTGGTCCCGGTCAGCAGGCGACGTTGCCGCCGAGGTTGTCCAGCAGGGCGTCGGCGACCCAGCCGGAGACGCCGGTGGTGACGTCCCGCAGGTACGTCCACGTGTAGGTGGTGTGGCCGTTCGCGCTGACCCGGTCGCCACTGGCGAAGCAGTGGAAGTCGACAGTGTGACTGAGCTGCCCGTAGCCCAGCGAGGCGCAGGTGGTGTGCGGGCCGGTGCGGATGTTGACGTTCGTGGCGTTGAACAGCTGGCCGAACTTGCTGTCCACGTTCGAGTGCGAGTGGCTGCACCCGGCGCTCGCCGGTCCGGCCGTACCGGCCACCACGGCGCCCGCCGAGGCGACGGTCAGGACGACGGCGGCACCGATCGAGGAAATCTTCCGCATACCCGTCAACCCCCGAATAAAGATCGAGACGCATCAGCAGATCGATCCAAATATTTGCATATAGCAAGGTCGATGGGCAAGATGCGCCGCCGCCGCCGCCGGCGGCGGCCCGGCGGCGACGGTTGCTCAGGCGGTAGCCGGTACGCCGTTGTCAGTGCCCGTGCTCTCCACCTCGGGCACCCCGCGCGGGGCCGGCGTGCGGACCGCGAACGCGTCGAAGCTCGGCCCGTCCAGCCGCTCCACGATCGGCTCCACCGCAGGCGGCTCCGACCGGTCCGGCTCGATCGCGTCCGGCTCGATCCGCCCGTCCACCGCCCGCGGCGCCACCTCGGCCGGGACGGTGATCGCCGGACGCGTCGCCACCTGCGGGTACTCGGCGGTCTCCCCGCCGCCCGCAGCGGCCGCCATGACCGCCGCCGCGGCCAGGTCGGCGACCCGCTTGGCCTCCCGCTGCACCCGGGCCCGGGTCTCCTTGGCGTGCTGCTCGGCCAGGTCCGCCGCGCGCCGCGCCTCGTCGAGCCGCCTGCTCTCCGAGGCCAGGTCCCGGCGTACGCCGACCAGCCGCTCCTCCAGTTCCGCGCCGGTCCGCTCGATGGTGGCGATCTCCCGGCGGGTGTCCTCCAGCTGCCGGCCGGCCGTCTCCAGCTCCGCCTTGAGCCCGGTCAGCGTCTCCTGCCGCTGCTGGATCTCCCGCTGCACGCCGGCGAGCTGCTCCTGGTGCGCCGCCGTCTCCTCGTCGGCCCGCTCCCGGACCTCGTTGGCGTACTGCTGCGCCTCGGCGACCAGCGCGGCGATGTCCTTCTCGGCGGCGGCGGCCCGGTCGGCCAGCTCCTGCTCGGCGGCGGCCCGCCGCTCGTCCAGTTCCTTGGCCATCGTGGCCTGCCACTGGGCCAGTTCCTGCTGGGCCTTGCTGCGGTTGGCCTGGACCTCCTGCTGGATCTGCGTCCGCGCGGCCTTCACCAGCGCCTCGGACGCCGAGCGCGCCTGCTCGACCTGCTGCGCGCTCTGCTCGGTGATCCGCTTCGCCTCCTGCTGGGCCCGGTCGTGCACGGCCTGGCCCTCGACGCGAAGCTTCTCCGCCAGCTCCCGCACGGCGGTCAGCTCCGCCTGCGCGGCGGCCCGCCGCTCCTCGTCCACCCGCTCCTGCTCGGCCCGGCGGGCGGACAGCTCCTCGTCCAGCTCACGCCGCTCCCGCGCGGCCTGCTCCTGCGCCGCCGCGAGCAGCTTCTCCGCCTGCCCCTGGACGTCCTCCGCGCGCCGGGTGGCCAAGTCGGTGATCTGGCCGGCCTGCTTCTCGGCCAAATCCAGGATCTGGTCGACCATCGGGCCGAGGTCGCGGAAGGACGCCCGGTCCACAGCAGTCGGACGGTCGCGCAGCTCCACCGTCTCGGCCTGCGCCCGCTGCACCTGCGCGGTCAGGTCGCGCACCTGCGCGTACGCCCGGTCCCGCGCGGCGGTCAGCGCGCTCACCTCGGCGTCGACCTGCTCGACGTACCGGTCCACCTGACGTTTGTCGTAGCCGCGCAACGCGGGATCGAACCGCGGACGCGCGGACAGGTCGTCGTGGGATGCGAACGGCTCGGCACCGTTGGACATGCGCCATCCTCCGTCGGTTCGCCAGCGCCAGGCCGGCGGATGACCGCCCCGCAGGGCACGATGAGGCGCTACGGTACCGCGTCCGCGCGCGGGGCTCGCCCCGCCCCGCCCCCTGCCCGCCGACCGGCGGCGCGGTCAGACCGGGAAGTGCGGGTTCCCCGCCGTCAGGCGGATGGTGAAGCCGCCCGCGTCCCGGTGGTACGTCACGTGGTCGCAACTCTGGTGGCTGATCCACAGGCCCAGCCCGCCGTCGGAACCGTCGCCCGCCGGCAGCAGCCCGGCGTACGGATCCTTGGGGCCGCTGCCCCGATCGTGGACGGTCACCACCATCCGGTCCGGCGCGCGCCACAACCGCAGGCACACCGGCGGCTCACCGTGGCGCAGCGCGTTGCTCACCACCTCGCTGACGGCGATGACCAGGCCGTCGAGGCCGTCCGGCGTGAGCAGGCCACGGTCGGCGGCGCGCACCTCGGCGCGGGCGCGGGCCGGCGTCGGATCGATCAGCTCGACCAGCGGCACGGTCCGCTGCACCGGGTCCGCGGGCGCCGGACGGAACTCGGTCAGGTAGCTCGTCGGCTCGGTGTAGAGACCGGCCGGCTCGTGCCCGCCGTCCGGCCGCGCCACGCGCGGATGGGTACGCGCCACGTCGGCGAGCACGTGCGCGGGCGTGCCCCGCCGGTCGTAGGCGCAGATGCCCCAGAGCGGAAAGTCGTCGTAGGCGTGGTTGATCGCCGACTCGTAGCGCGCCCACCAGTCCCAGGTCGCGCCGAGCAGCACCGGAGGCAGCTCGCCGACCATGCGAATCTGCGCCGCCCCCGCCGCCACGTACGAGGCGAGCAGCTCCCGGTAGGAGCGCAGCGCGACGCTGGGCCGGGCGTAGACGTCGCCGACCGGCAGGAACGTGACCTCGGCGCCCGGCGGCAGCGCCCGGCGCACCAGCTCGGCGTTGCGCTCGTCCAGGTTCACCGCCGTCGGCTCGCCGGCCGCGACCCCGTCCAGCAGGAACGGCAGCGCCACCGCCAGCAACTCCTCGTCGGAGTCGTAGACGAACGCCTCGTGGAAGTAGCCCACGTGGCCGGAGGCCGCGCCGCTCCTCATCGGACGACCTCCACCCGTACCTCGGACAGACCGAGCAGGTCGACCAGCCGGGCCGGGGCGCGGCTCGGCGTGCGCAGCACCGCGACGGCGTCGTGCCGGCGGGCATGGTCCCGCAGGTGCAGCAGGCTGCGGTGGTCGACGAACCGCAGCTCGGCGGCGTCGAACACCAGCCGTCCCGCCACCGGCCGCGGGTCGGCCCGCTCCAGCGCGGCGGCGAAGTCCCGGTGGTTGGACGGGTCCAGCTCGCCGGCCAGCGCCACCACCGAGTCGCCGCCGCCGGCGTGCAGCCGGAACAGCACGTCGGCGTTGGTCTCCGGGTGCAGGCAGGCCAGCTCGGCGATCGCCGCGTCGTCCAGTTGCCGGCGGTCGTAGGCGCAGATCGCCGACATCGGCCGGTGTCGCATCCAGTGGTCGATGCGGTGCTCGTAGCGGGCGAAGGCGTCCCGCTGGGCGGTCGTGCGGACCAGGCTGGTCGCCTCGGCCAGCACCCGCAGGCCGGTGTGCCCGGCGGTCAGCGCCTCGGTGGTGGCCCGCACGTACGCCCGGACCTGTCGCTCCGGGTCGACCACCTCGTCGTGCCGGTACGCCTCGCCGACGGGAACCAGCCGGAGCGCGTCCCGCCGGCGCGCGGCGTCGACCCCGGGGACCGAGGCCAGCCAGCCGGTGACCGTGGCGCGATCCTCCGGACAGACCACCCAGACCTGCTCACCGGCGGCCAGACCGGCGGTTACCTGCGCGACCGCCAGCGCGCGCAGCGTGGCCGGGTCGTCGTAGGCGAGGCAGCCATGGGTGTAGCCCGGGTGCGTCACGCTCCCGCTGGTCACCGGCTCCGCCTCATGGGACCAGTCTATGCCGGGCCCACCTGGAGATCGCGCCAGGCCGTGGCCTCGGGCGGCGGGTCGCCCAGCTCGAACTCGGCCCAGTTGTTCCAGTACGCGATCGCGTCCACGTCGTTCTGCTGGCGCAGCCAGGTGACGTGCTCGCGGATCGTCCGCGCCCGGCCCGCGCCGGTGGTGTCGGCGGCGGTGCGGCTCAGCCCGTACTCGGGCACCAGCAGCCGGATGCCCGGGTACGCGGCGCGCACCTTGCCGAAGGCCACGCCGAACATCCGGGAGGCCGGCCAGTACGCGGCGGTGTCCCGGGAGTAGCAGTCCACGCCGTAGTGGGTCATGCCCGGGTAGCCCCAGTCGGCCGGGTTGCCGCGCCCCTCGTCGAGCCAGTAGCGGGTCACGATCGGCCCGTGCCCGAGCACCCACCGCCGGTTGCGGTGCGCCGCCACGATCTGCGTCACCCGGCTCGCCGTCGCCCGGTACGTGGCCGGGACCACGTCCCCCATCGGCTCGTGGTACCAGGTCAGGTAGATCGGGCGGTTCACGCCGTCGAGCCATCCGGCGAGCTGCTCGACGTCGTCCTTCCAGCTGACGTGCATGACGGCCGAGGGCGCGTCGGCGAACTTGCCGGCGTTGAGCGCGGGCAGCTCCGGCAGCGTGTCCGCGTCCGGGCCGTCCGTGCCGAAGTCGCGCATGTAGCGGATCCCCGGGTAGTCGGCCACCGCCCGTTGCGTCCGGGCGCCCTTCTCGGCGCTCATCCCGACCAGCAGCGGCACGGTCAGCGTGGTGGTGCCCGTGCCGGTGCGGCCGGCGCCGTCACGCGCCGTCGCGGTCAGCGTCACCGTGCCCCGGCCGGCCAGCACGGTGACTGTGAAGCGGCCCGGTTCGGCGCCGCTCGGTGTGATGGTCACCCCCGGCGAGGCGCTGGCGAGCTGGACGGTCAGCGGGACGCTCAGATCCACCCGGACGGGGCTGTCCCAGGTGACGCCGGTGGGGTCGCTGACCCGGCCGGCGAGCGTCAGCAGCCGCGAGTCGGGGTGGAAGGCGTCGACCCGTACGGTGGTCGACTGCCCGGGCAGCAGGACGGTCTGGTCGGCGGTGACGGAACGGACGACGGGTGCGGCCATGAGGCTCTCCTTCGACGTGCTCGGCTGCCGCTCCGGCCGCACGTCTTCGGGTGGCCAGAATGGCTCTGACCTGCGCTTTTACCAGCTTGCTTCGGTTCGGCCCCGATCGTCAGGGCAGCCGCAGATGGCGCGAAACCCGGTCGCCGCCCCGCTGTCCCGCCCGCATCCTGAACCGATGCCGATCACCGTGCGGGACCTGCGCGTACCGGACTGGCCGCAGCTGTGGCCGATGCTGCGGGACATGGGCGTCGGCGACGACCCGCCGGAGGCCCACCGGCTTCGGTTCGCCGCGCTGCTGACCGATCCCCGCTGGGTGCTGCTCGGCGCCACCGACGCGGGCGGGTTGATCGGGTACGCCGCCGCCCAGGACCACGGGCCGCACCTGCGTTCCGGCGACGCGCACCGCACCGTACGCCTGCACGACCTGTACGTCCGGGCGGACCGCCGCCGGGACGGGGTGGGCCGTTCGTTGTTCACCGCGATCCACCGCTGGGCCGGCGGGCGGGCCCGGCACCTGGAGTGGCAGGCCCACCACGAGCGGGCGGCGCCGTTCTACGAGCGGCTCGGCCATCGGGGTGACCCGTGCCCGCAGCCGGACTACCCGACCTTCCTGCTCGACCTCACCCGTACCGACCCCGCCTCCCCCTGACGTGACCGGCTCACCTGCGCCCCCCCATCCAAGATCAACACCGGTTCGGGGAGGTGGCTGCATCAACGATGGTCTGATGCCCCCACTTCCCCGACCTCGTGTCGATCTTGGATCGCGATGCCACCACTTCCCCGAGCTGGTGTCGATCATGGGGCGGGGAGGGTGTCAGGGGAGGGGGTGGGAGATGCCGCGGGCGTGGTCGGCCACCGCGGCGCCGACCACCGTCGCGGTCAGCGGCAGCACCTCCAGGCACCGGCGTACCGCCGCGCCCATCAGCGGGTTCGGCACCCGCATGGACAGCGTGCAGTGCGGCACCCAGCGGCCCGGCCGGTAGTGCTCCACCACCTCGACGCCGGCCCGCGCCAGCCGGTCGTGCACCGCGGCGTGGTGCGCCAGCAGCTCGGGCGTCGGCGCCGGCCCGAGCCAGAGCACCCGCCCGAGGAACTGCCCGGCGTGCTGGAACTCCAGCCGCAGCGGCGCGGCCACGACGGTCCCGGCGAGCGCCTCGGCGACGCGGTGCGGGTCCAGGCGGGGCGCGACCGCCAGCGAGACGTGCGGGCGGTGCCGCTGCGCCAGCAGGGACCGCATGCTCGGCACCCCGTCGGACTCCAGCAGGTCCCACAGCACCCGGATCCGCCGGGTGGCGTCGGTGTCCAGATACAGCTCCAGCGCCGCGACCACGCGATCACCCTAGAGGCGGTGCCCGTGCCGAGGTTTGCCGGGCACGCTGGGCGGTACTGCCCGAAGGGACGGCAGGAAAGCCGAGGGGACGGCAGGAGACGGCAGGGGAGTGAGGGACGCGTGGACGCGACGGACGTGCTGACCGAGGCGTACGGGCGGCTGCCCGATCTGGTCGCCGGGGCGCTCGACGGGCTCGACGCGGCCCAGCTGCGGCGGGCGCCGGCCGACGGGGCGAACCCGGTCGGCTGGCTGGTCTGGCACCTGACCCGGATCCAGGACGACCATGTCGCCGACGTGATGGGCCAGCCGCAGCTCTGGGCCACCGGCGACTGGGCGGCGAAGTGCGGCCTGCGGCCCGACCCCGCCGACACCGGCTTCGGGCACGGCCCGGAGCAGATCGCCGCGGTACGCCCGGAGAGCGGTGAGGTGCTGCTGGACTACCACCGGGCGGTGGTGGACCGGAGCCTGGCGTACCTGCGCGGGCTGCGCCCGGCCGACCTGGACCGGGTGGTGGACGAGAACTGGGATCCGCCGGTCACGCTCGGGGTGCGGCTGGTGAGCGTGCTCGACGACGATTTCCAGCACGTCGGTCAGGCCGCGTACGTGCGCGGGCTCATCCTGAGCTGAGCGCCGCACCGGCCCGGCGCAGCGCGGCGTGCCCGAGCAGGTGACACGCCTGCGCCTCGGGCGAGGTGCCGGGGCGCTCGAAGTCCGGCGCCCCGCTGACGCCCGTCACCCGGCCGTACGCGTCGATGCGCCGGCCGGCGGCGGCCAGCAGGTCCGCTCCCACCTCGTACCAGGACCGGGGCAGCCAGCCGCCGGCCACCCCGGTGAGGGCCGCGTACCCGAGCAGCTGGGCGGTGTTGGCCTCGCGGAACGCGCCCGGCTCGTCCAGCACGTCGGGGAAGAGCCCGTCCGCGCCGCGGTACGCCAGGCAGGCGGTCAGCACCTCCTCCACGTGCCCGGCCAGCTCGGCGCGGAGGGTGCCCGGCCAGTCCGGCGCGAGCCGCAGCGCGCGGGCGATCCCGGCGACCACCCAGCCGTTGCCGGTGCCCCAGGGGCCGGGCCGGTCCAGTTCGCCCCGGTCCTCGTCCCAGCGGGCGGCGTACAGGCCGGTGCGCGTGTCGTACAGCCGTCGCCGGTGCCCCGCGACCTGCGCGGCGGCCGCTTCGGTCCGGCCGGTCAGCGCCAGCAGCGGCACCACCATGTAGATGGTGTCCGCCCACACCTGGCGGCCGTCGAGCAGGTGGAACAGCGTGCCGTCGGCGGCCCTCGGCGCCCGGCGGGTCAGCCAGTCGAGCTGGGCGTCCAGCGCCACGGCGTACCGGCGGTCGCCGGTGCGGCGCGCGGCGTGCCGGACCACCTCGCCGCACGCGGCGCCGTTCACCACGCCCACCGAGCCGGGCGGCTCCCCGAGCCGCCCGTCCGGCCGCTGCCGGGTCACCGCGGCGTCGGCGACCAGCACGGCGGCCTCGTCCAGGCCCAGGTCGAGCAGCGCCTGACCGAGGATTCCCTGCTCCCACGATTCGCGCTGCATGGTCAGCAGCGCGAGCAGCACCCGGTCGGCGGTGGCGTCCCCGGTCGTCGGCACGGCTCAGGGATACCCGCCGGACCGCCGCGGCTCACCCGGACCGGGTGAGTTCGCCTCACCCGCAGCGCGGGGACGCTGCGGGACGAGCGGCGCCGGCAGGCGGGCGGCCGCGACCACCGACGAGGAGGGCCCGATGAGCGTCTCGGCCGTGGAACACCTGGCCCGCGGGACCGCCGGCCGGCACCCGGAGCTGCCCGAGACCACCTCCGGCACCATCCGCCTGGACCTGCGCGACGACGGGCACACCGAGCACTGGTACCTGACCATCGACCGGCAGGACGTCCGGGTGGAGCGCCTGGCCGAGGAGGCGGACCTGGTGGTCGGCGCGAACCGGGAGGTGTTCGACCGGATCGCGGCGGGGCGCCTGCACCCGGCCGCCGCGCTGCTGCGCAACGACCTCGCCGCGCGGGGCGAACTGAAGCTGCTGATGACGCTGCGCCGGATCTTTCCCGGCCCGCCGGACGCCCGTGATCCCCGCGACGTGCCCGGCGAGCGGGCGGCGGCCCGATGAGGCAGGAGCTGGTCCACGTCCTCGCCGGCAACGCGTTCGCGTTGAGCGACGCGCAGGGCGACATGGAACGCGACCCGTCCGCCCCGATCGGCCTGTTCTCCTTCGACACCCGGTTCCTGTCCCACTGGGTGCTCACGATCGACGGCGAGCGGCTGCACGCGTTGTCCCGCGACGACCTGACCTACTTCGAGACCCGCTTCGTGCTGGTGCCGGGCGCGGCCAGCCACTACGTGGACGCCGACGTCTCGGTGATCCGGCACCGCTCGATCGACGAGGCGTACCACGAGAGCCTCACGGTGCTGAACCACTCGGCCGAACCCGCCGAGTACACGGTGCGGATGGAGATGGCGGGCGACTTCGCCGACACCTCCGAGATCCTGCGCCCCGGCCCGCGCCGCCCCACCGTCGTC
Organism: Micromonospora sp. WMMD1219; assembly: GCF_049315215.1. Lineage (NCBI taxonomy): Bacteria > Bacillati > Actinomycetota > Actinomycetes > Micromonosporales > Micromonosporaceae > Micromonospora > Micromonospora sp. WMMD1219. The sequence continues at coordinate 6,428,474 of NZ_CP186057.1, read as the reverse complement.
CCCGATCCGGAGGGGCGGCGGTTGCGGATCCGGTACGAGCGCGGGCGGTTCGTCCGGGAGACGTGCGTCTCCAGCACCGCCCCGGCCGAGGTGGACGCGCGGGGGATGACCTTCCGGATCCGCGTCGAGCCGCAGGGTGAGTGGCACGTCGACCTGCACGTCGCCATGATCATCCAGGGCGCGGGAGGGCGGGACCTGCGGGCCGACATCGAGTCGCACCGGCAGCACGTCCGGCAGGACATGCGCGGGGATCTCGAACGGTGGTACGAGCGGGCGCCGCACCTGGTCTCCGACCGGCCCGCGCTCACCGCCGTCTACCGGCAGGCCCTGACCGACCTGGCCGCGCTGCGCTACATGCCGCTGGCCTACACCGACCCGGTGCCGGTCGGCGGGATGCCCTGGGCGATGACGCTGTACGGGCGCGACGCGCTGTTCACCTGCCTCCAGACGCTGCCGTTCACGCCCGAGCTGACCCCGGCCACGCTGCACATGCTGGCGATGTTGCAGGGCGGCCGGCTCGACGACCGGCACGAGGAGGAGCCCGGCAAGATCGTCGCCGAGCTGCGGTACGGCGAGGCGGCGGCGTTCGACGAGCAGCCCACCGCGATCTACTACGGCGCGGCCGACACCACGCCGCTGTTCGTGATCCTGCTCGACGAGTACGAGCGCTGGACCGGTGACGCCGACCTGGTCCACGAGCTGCGGCACCCGGCCCGGATGGCGCTGGACTGGCTGACCCGCTACGGCGACCAGTGCGGCGACGGCTACCTGCGCTACCGGCCGCGCAACACCGACAGCGGGGTCGCCAACCAGACCTGGCGCAACTCCCCGGAGGCGATCGTCGACCGGTACGGCGCGGAGCCGCCGTACCCGCGCGCCACGTGCGAGCTTCAGGGGTACGCGTACGACGCGCGGATCCGGGGCGCCCGCCTGGCCCGGGAGTTCTGGGGCGACCCGGGCTACGCGCAGCGCCTGGAGGCCGACGCGGCGCGGCTGCGGGAACGGTTCGACAGTGATTTCTGGCTGCCGAAGCAGGGCTACTACGCGCTGGCGCTCACCCCCGACGGCGAGCCGGTCGACGCGCTCACCTCGCATCTGGGGCACCTGCTGTGGAGCGGCATCGTGGAGCCGGACCGGGCCGGCGCGCTGGCCGCGCACCTGCGCGGGCCGGACCTGTTCTCCGGCTGGGGCGTGCGCACCTACGCGCAGGGGCAGCGGCCGTACAACCCGGTCGGCGCGCACCTCGGCGCGGTCTGGCCGTCGGACAACGCGATCGTCGCGGCGGGCCTGCGGCGGTACGGCTTCGACAAGGAGGCGGCCGACATCGCCGCCGGTGTGTTCGCGATGGCGGAGACGCTCGGCGGGTCGGTCCCGGAGGTGATCGCCGGCTACCCCCGCGCGTTGACCAAGTACCCGGTCCAGTTGCCGGAGGCCGGGCGGCCGCAGTCGTGGGCCTCGGGTGGGCTGCTGATGCTGCTGGGGACCATGCTGGGGCTGCGCCCGTGCGGGGAGAACCTGCTGGTGAACCCAGCGATCCCGACCGGGTTCGGGCGGATCGAGCTGCTCGACGTGCCGGGCCGGTGGGGACGGGCCGACTCGTACGGCCGGGAACGCGGCGCGGGCCGGCGGATGCGCGCGGGTCAGCCGGCCCACCGGGCCGCCTGACCCGCTCGCCGCTCAGCCCGAGCCGCTGGTCTCCCGCTGGGCCACCGAGGGCTCGACCGGTTCGGCCGCGCCCGGTGGCTCCGCCGACTCGGTGCGCCCGGCCCGGGCGAGCAGCCGGTCCACGCCCACGAACAGCAGGCCCAGCAGCCAGAACACCGCGGCGAACCCGGCCGCGCTGACCGCGACCCCGTCGTAGCCCAGCTCGCCCGCGTCGATGAACGGGTACGGGTAGCTGCCCACGATCAGGCCGCGTACCAGCGCGAAGACGAGGTACCCGACCGGGAACGCCAGCCACCAGGCGGCGTACCGGGGGCGAAGCCGGCCGCGCCTGTCGAACAGCGCCCAGTCGGCGACCGCCAGCAGCGGCACCACTGTGTGCAGGAGCTGGTTGCCCCACCACTCACCCGGTTGCCGGTCCGGCTGGGCCATGGCGAACGGGCTGGCCGGGTTGGCCAGCACCAGGTGGTAGACGGTGCCGGTGATGGTGATGTAGAGGGTCACCGCGCCCTTGAGGACGCTCGGCGGCTCCGGCCGGTCGCGCAGCGCGCACCAGGCGCCGTACCCGGCGAGGACGCCGACCGCCACGTTGCTCTGGACGGTGAAGTACGGCAGCAGGCCGGTCACGGTGGCCGGACCGAGCGCGGTGAGCACGATGCCGGCCAGCACGGCGAGCACCACGGCGAGGCGGAGGAGGATCGCCGGTAGGCGACGCCGGGGGGGCACGGGGGCAAGTTACCAGCCGGTCGTCAGCCGTTACGCCGCCCGGGCGGGGTGCCGGACGGCGGCCCGGCGTGCTCGGGGGCGGGGCCGTCCACGCCCGGTGGCGTGTCGCCCACGCCCGGCGGCGTGCCGTCCGGGCGGACCGGGTGCTCGGTCCTGCCGCCGCCCCGCTCCTCGCCGGACTTCCCCGGCGGATCGTCGTCGCCCAGGAGCCCGGCGCAGTAGTCCGGCACGCGGTCGCGGCCCCCGGCGGCGCTGACGAGGTCGCCGAAGGCGGGCGTGCCCAGGGCGTGGCCCCGGTCCGGCTCGGCGACGGCCCGGTACGCGACGCACAGGCCGGACGGTTCGGACGGCTGTGGTGTCCCGGGCGCCGGCGAGCGTGCCGGCGGGCTCGGGCGGTCCGGCGGCGTGGGCGGTGCGGTGACGACCGGCGGCGCCGCCGGTCGGACGGCGCGCGGCAGGTTCCCGGTCGCGGCGAGCGCGACGCCGCCGGTGAGGGACGCGGCGATCGCGGTCACCGCCAGCCGGACACCGAACCGGGCCGGGACGCCGAACCGGGCACCGCTGCGGCGCATCCGCCGGGCCGACCGGAACGCCGCGACGGCGGCCGCCTCGCCGTCGAGTTCGCCCGTGCCGGGAGCGGCGCGGACCGCGTCCAGCACGGCGGCCAGCCCCGGCGGGGCGGACGGCGTGTCGCCGGAGCGGCCGGCGAGCAGCCGCTCGACGGTTTCCTGGTCCAGGCCGGATGCGTCCATCTCGTGACCCTCAGCGCCGCCACCCGGCCGGGCGTCACACTCCGGCACGTCCGGCCCACGGTGAGGTCGGTCACCCGGTGCCGGTGACGGCCCGGAGGGCATCTCCGGTTGCCGATGTCCCGCGGTCGCGGTGAACTGAATTACATGGGTGTCATCAAGGTGGGCACGTCCTCGTGGGCCGACCAGATGCTGGTCCGCTCCGGCTGGTATCCGCGTGGGGTCAACACACCCGCCGGGCGGCTCGGCTGGTACGCCGAGCGGTTCGGACTGGTCGAGGTGGACACGTCGTACTACGCCGTGCCGGTGCCGGAGACCACGGCGGGCTGGGCGGAGGCGACCCCGGACGGGTTCACCTTCGACGTCAAGGCGTTCCGGCTGTTCACCGGTCACCACACGCCGGTCGACGCGCTGCCCCGCGACCTGCGTCCGGAAGGTGGCCCGAGCCGGATCCGCTGGCGCGACCTGCCCGCCGGGGCGTACGACGAGTTGTGGGACCGGTTCCACGCGGCGCTGGCGCCGCTCGCGGCGGCCGACCGGCTCGGCGCCGTGCTGTTGCAGTTCCCGCCGTGGCTGGCCCGCGGCGAGGCGGCCCGGCGGCGGATCCTGGACGCCGCGCGGCGCTGCCGCCCCTGGCCGGTGACGGTCGAGCTGCGGCACTCGTCCTGGTTCGACGGGCACGCGATGGCCGACACCGTCACGTTCCTGCGCGAGCACGACCTCGGGTACGCCTGTGTGGACATGCCGCAGGGGCACGTCTCCTCGGTGCCGCCGATCCTGGTCGCCACCACCGACCTGGCCGTGATCCGGTTCCACGGGCACAGCACGGCCTGGGAGAGCGGCGACAAGCAGGAGCGGTTCCGGTACGCCTACGGCGAGGGGGAGCTGCGGCGCTGGTCGGTGCTGCTGCGCGAGCTGGCCGACCAGTGCGCCGAGCTGCACGTGCTGATGAACAACTGCTGCGGCGACCAGGCCCAGCGCGACGCCGCCCGCCTGGCCGACCTGCTCGGCGTCGCGCCCGCCGCCGCGCGCGCCTGACGTTTCCTCAGCCGTCGTCCGGGTACCGCCGGGTGCATGGACGAGCGCGAAGGGGGATCTGTGGAGAAGCGGCGCGGCGAGGACGAGCGGGACCCGCGAGCGACCCGGGAGGCCGAGGAGGCGCACGGCGGCAGCATGGCGCCGGGCCTGGTCGACGACACCGGGCACCCGGTGGCCGAGTCACCGGTGCCGGACAACGAGCCGTCGGCGCCGGGCCGGCCGGGTGAGGACGGCACCGGCTCCTGAGCTAGGGACGCGTCTCCGGGTGCATCCCGGTGGCCTCCTCCAGCGCGTTGTCGCCGAGGTCGCCGTCCGCGCTGTCGTCCGGGAACGTCCGCGCCGACGGGGCCGGATCGGGCGGCGCGCCCGGCCCGGCCTCGGGCGTCCGGGTCGGTTCCACGGATCCGAACCCGTGCCGGCCCGCCTTCGGCCCGCCCGGCCCGGCGCCGGCCGCCCGGCGTTCGCCGAGCCGCCCCTCGGGTACGGCGGTCTCCTCGCTGCCCTCGTCCATCGGGTCGCTGTCGCCGGCGCCCCACGGCGGGTCGGCGTCGAAGCCGTCGGTGGTGCCCCACGGCGCGGCCGACTCCGGCCCTCGCCCGTCACCCGTACCCGGCCGGTCCCTGCTGGTCATGGTCACCTCGCCTGGCTGCTGATGTCCGTGCCGCCCGCCGACGGACGGCCTGCCCCGGTGCACCGCGCGGCCGGTGGCCCACCCCGATGTGGCTCGCCGGCCGCGCGGTGGTCAACGGGCCGCTCCGACCAGGGAACGTCCGGCGGCGCCCATGGTGGCCACCTTGCCGATGTGCTTGGGCGCGGACATGATCCCGCCCGCGCGGTCCAGCATGCCCCGGAACACCTGGCCCGGTTTCTGCTGCTCACCCATGTACGCCGACACCACGACCAGCGCGCCGGTCAGTGCCGGGACCGCCCACTGGAGCAGCTTCATCTGCCGCTGGCTGGCGGCGACGTTGGCCGGGGTGTGGTGGTTGGGCTCGGTGGTCCCCTCGACCGGCGGCCCGCCGGCCTTCTCCAGCCGCATGCCGACCAGCCGGCTGTAGCCGGTCACCGCCAGCGCGCCGACCGTCAGCGCGGTCTTCACCGCGCTCACCCGTCCCACGCCCGCCTGGCGGGCCATCCGCGGGCTCTCGGTGACGAGTTCGCCGACCGCGCCGGCCAGGTGCGCGCCGATCGCCGCCGCGTTGACGGGCGTCCACCGCGCCCAGCCGGCCGAGGCCACCGGCAGCCGCTCCGTCGTGTCGTTGATCCGTGCCGCTGCGCCGTTGACGCCCAGCGCCCCCATCAGGGAACCGCCGAACCAGGCCGCCAGGCCCAGGTCGTGCATCGAGCGCAGCGTGGTGTGCCGTTCTGACATCAGATCCCCCTCCGCCGTGTTCGGGCGGTGCGGCATACCCACGATCGGGCGACTCACGCCCGGCGTGGCGGGGAGGAGGAGGGTTCAGCGCCGGGGAAGCGTGCCGGCGAACGCGGCGATCCGGGCGGCCAGGGGACCCGACGCGCGTACCCAGGTGAAGTGGTCCAGCGGCGCGCCCGCCTCGGCGACGGTGTAGCGCTGCCGCGTCACGGGCGCCTCGGCCAGCTTCTCGCACAGGTGGTCGAGCGTCTCGTGCGGCGTGTACTGGTCGTCGTCCACGCTGACCGCGAGCACGGGCGTCCGGATCCGCCGCACGGCGGCCTCCGTGTCCACCCCGTCCAGCGCCGGGAACCGGCCGGTGCGGGCGGTGTGCGCCCAGTCCCGGATCACGCCGGCGGCCTGCCGGCCGCCGAAGCCCCAGCCGGGCCAGACGCCGAGGAGCCGGGCCGTCGCCGCGATCCCCTGGGTGTACGGCAGCACGCCCCACCCGCGCCGGCCCGGGTACCGCCGCCACCACGGCAGCCCCACCGCCACCAGCGCCAGCCCGTCCACCCGGCCGTCGTCGTGCAGCGCCTGGTGCAGAACCGCGACCTGACCGCCGAGGGAGTGCCCGAGCAGCAGCCGGGTGCGGCCGTCCAGCCGGGGCTTGAGCGCGTCGAGCACGGCGCCGATGTCGGCGGCCATCTCCTGGTAGCCGTACCGGCAGGCGCGCGACGGCGCGGGGGTGCTCTCGCCGGTGCCGCGCAGGTCGGCCACGATCACCGCCAGCCCGGCGTCGCGCAGCGCGGCGGCGAACGGCCGGTAGTAGCGGGCGCGCACGCCCATCGCGGGCCAGATCAGCACCACCGGAGCGCCGGGCGGACCGGACGGCTCCGGGTAGACCTGCACGCCGATGCGCGCGCCGTCGACGTCCACGTACTCCTGGGTGTAGTCCCCGCTCACCCGGGCAAGCCTACGGCCCTAACCTACCGGCGGGTAGTAAGGGGTGTCCGTGCCCGCTGCACCGGCACGCGTGGGCGGTGCCGGGCGGCCCGTTCCACCCGGTCCACGGCGGCCAGCACGTCCGGCACGCCGAGCGCGGCGAGCGCCGGGTGCACGTCCTCGTCCCCGGCCGCCGGACGCGGACCGGCCCACAGCGCCTCGTGCCACGGCCGGTCCGGCGGCGGCCCCCACCACGACGGCGGCACCGGGCCGAACAGCAGCACCGACGGGGTGGCGTAGGCGGTCGCCAGATGCCCGATGCCGGTGTCGCCGCAGAGCACCAGCCGGGCGTACGCGACGAGCGCGGCCAGCTCGCCCACGTCGGTCGCCCCGGCCAGCACCGCGTCGCCGGGCAGCCCGGCGGCCCGGGCCACCGCCGTCGCCAGTTCCCGTTCGGCGGGGCTGCCGGTCACCACCACCCGGTGCCCGCGCCCGGCCAGCTCCCGGGCCACCGCCGCGAAGCGCGCCACCGGCCAGCGCCGCTGCGCCGCCTTCGCCCCGGGATGCACGATCGTCACGCCGGCCGGGAACCCGTCCGGCGCCGGGCGGCGCAACGCCAGGTCGGCGCGGTCGGCGGGCACGCCGTACCAGGCCAGCATCCGGCACCAGCGGTCCACCTCGTGCTCGTCGGCCCGCCACGGCGGCCCGTCCGGCACGCCCGCCTCCGGGCCGGCGAAGGCCAGCAGCCGGCCCGGCCGCAGCGCGGCCAGCATCAGATGCGACTGCGGGCCCCGGCCGTGCAGGTTGACCGCCGTCTCCGGCGGCGGCCCGGACCAGGGCAGCGGCCCCAGCCCGTCCGCGTGGACCTGCCGGTCCACGCCGCCCACCAGCTCGACCAGCGGTGCCAGCCAGCGCGGCGCGACCAGCGCCAGCTCCTTCCCGGGGTACGCGGCACGCAGCGCGCGTAGCGCCGGCACCCCGGTCGCGAGGTCGCCGACGCCGAGCGCGCGCAGCACGAGGATCACGGGTACGACGACTCCTGCTCGGCGCAGACCACCAGCTCGCGTACCGCGCAGCCGGGCGGCTGGGTCAGCGCGAACATGACCGCGGCGGCGGTGTCGGCCGGCTCGTTGAGGATCGCGTCCGGGCCGGGGCGGTACTGCTCGTCCCGCTCGTCGAAGAACGCGGTCCGCATCCCGCCGGGGATCAGCAGCGTCACGCCGACCGCGCCGGCCAGTTCGGCGGCGAGCGCCCGGGTGAAGCCGACCACCCCGAACTTCGCCGCGCAGTACGCCGTCGCGTCGCTCACCGCCTTCACGCCCAGCGTCGACGCCACGGTGACCACAGTGCCGTGCGCGCGCTCCAGCTCCGGCAGCGCGGCCCGGATCACCGCGGCGGTGCCGAGCAGGTTGATCGCCACGATCCGGTCCCAGACCGCGCCGTCGACGTCGCCCAGCCGCCCCGGCACGTCCATGCCGGCGGCGGTCACCACGCCGGTCAGCTCACCGGCCTGCTCGGCGATCCGCCGGGTGGCCGCCTCGGCGGCGCGGCTGTCGGCCAGGTCGCACTCGACCCAGGGCACGCCGTCGGCGGGCGCGCGGCGGTCCAGCACGTACGGCCGCCCGCCGGCCTTGGCCACCGCCGCCACGACCGCCGCGCCGAGCCCGCTCGCGCCACCGGTGACGAGCACCGCCTGGCCGTTGATGTCCCTGCTCATGCCGAACTCCTTCTCGCTCGTTCAGACCACTGTTCGGACCAGGTGCAGGCCGCGCTGGCGCGCGGCGGAGATGGTGCCGGTGGTGGACCGGCCGGACAGGTAGGGGACGGTGACCACCCGGCCGCCCCAGCGGCGTACCAGTTCCGCCTCGGGCAGCTCCACGTCGCCGTAGTCGCCGCCCTTGACCCAGACGTCCGGCCGCAGCCGGGCCAGCACCTGGTGCGGGGTCGGCTCGTCGAAGACCACCACCGCGTCGACGCAGTCCAGCGCCGCCAGCAGCCGGGCCCGGTCCTCGGCCGGATTGACCGGGCGCTCCGGTCCCTTGAGCCCGCGCACGCTCGCGTCGGAGTTGAGGCAGACGACCAGGCAGTCACCGAGGCGGCGGGCCGCGCGCAGCGTGGACAGGTGCCCGGCGTGCAGGATGTCGAAGCAGCCGCCGGTGGCGACCACAGTGCCGCCGTCGGCGCGTACCGCGGCGATCAGATCCTCGGCGGCGCGCGCCGGGTCCCGCGGGGCCGGTTCGTGTTCCCGGCGCAGTCCGGCGGCCCCGCCCGCCGCCACGTACGCCGAGGCGGCCTCCACCGCCGCGCGGACCGCCTCGGCGATCGGCGCGCCGTCGCCGAGCGCCAGCGCCGCGGCGGCGGCGAACCGGTCCCCGGCGCCGCAGGTGTCGTCGACGTGCTCCGGCACCGACGACGGGGGCAGCACCAGCGGGGTGGCGCCGCCGTGGCACAGCACCGCACCGTCCGGGCCCATGGTCACCGCCACCGCGCCGACCCGCCACCGGTGGCGCAGCTCCTGCCCGGCCCGGGTGGCGGTGGTGAGCGGCGAACCGCCACCCGCGTCGCCGGTGACCCGGCGCAGCTCGTCGAGGTTCGGTGTGGTCAGCCGGGTGCCGGGCACCGGGGCGGGGCCGCGCGGGTGCGGATCCCAGACCACCGGCGCGGTCGCCTCGGCCAGCGCGGCCCGCAGTGTCGGCTGCCGCAGCAGGCCGCGCCCGTAGTCGCTGACCAGGATCGCGCCGGCCCGGCCGAGCAGCTCCCGTACCGCCTGCGACGGCTCTCCCGGCTGCTGCGGGTCGCCGCCGCGATCCAGTCGCAGCAGCGTCTGCCCGCCGGCCCGCAGCCGGATCTTCTCCGCTGTCGCGCCGGGCAGGCGCATCGGGTAGAGCGCGACGCCCGCGCCGGTCAGCAGCTCCGCCAGGCGCGCGCCACCGGCGTCGTCGGCCAGCGCGGTGACGAGGGCGACCTCGCCGCCGTCGGCGGCCGCGAGCAGCGCCGCGAGTCCCGCGCCGCCCGGCCGGTCGGTGGCGGTGCGCTCGTCGAGCACCGGCACCGGTGCGTCCGGGCAGACCCGGCTGACGGTGCCGTCCACGTCGCGGTCCAGCAGCGCGTCGCCGACGACGACCAGCGGGCCGTTCACGACTCCACCCAGCCGGTGCCGGTGTCGCCGTCGCGGCGGCGCCCGTTCGCCGCGCGCCCGTCCGCCGCGCATCCGTCCGGCGGCGCGAATCCGTGCGGGCCGTGCCCGTTCGGCCCGTGGCCGTTCGTCGCATGCCTGTTCGTGCCGTGGCCGTTCGTGCCGTGCCCGTTCGCGGCGTGGCTGTTGGGCCCGTGCCCGTTGGGCCCGTGCCCGTTGGGCCCGTGGCCGTTGGGCCCGTGGCCGTTCGGGCCGTGGCCGTTGGCGCCGAGCGATGCCGCGCCGTCGACAGCGGCCAGCACCAGGCCGTCCCACCCGGCCCGGTCCGGGCCGCCCTCGGCCGCCGTCCGGCCGGTGCGCTCCACGGATGCGGAGCCGACCGGCCGCCAGGGCGCGTGCGGGAGGTGCCGGACCAGCGGCAGCGCCTGGTCCACGTACTCGCACAGCAGGTGCGTGGAGACCAGGTGCAGCTCCTGCACGACCTGGCTGTCCGGCGACGGCACTGCCAGCGCGTCGTGGCAGAGGTCGGCGAGGGGGTTGGGTGCGGGTCCGGTGAAGGCCCAGCAGCGTAGTCCGGTCTGGTGTGCGGCGTGGGCGGCGGTGAGGAGGTTGGTGCTGGTGCCGCTGGTGGACAGGAGCAGGAGGATGTCGTGGGGTCGGCCGTGGGCGCGTACCTGCCGGGCGAAGGTTTCGTCGTATCCGTAGTCGTTGGCGATGGCGGTGAGGGCGCTGGTTTCGGCGTGCAGGGCGATGGCGGACAGGGGTTGGCGGTCGTGGCGGAGTTTGCCGACGAGTTCGGCGGTGAGGTGCTGGGCCTCGGCGGCGCTGCCGCCGTTGCCAGCCACCAGCAACCGCCCGCCCCGGGCCAGCGTCCACGCCAGTTCCGTGCCCCAGGCGGCCAGCCGCTGCGCCTCCCGCCGGTACGGCAGCAGGGCCGCGGCCAGCCCGGTGAGGTGCGTTTCGAGCGGGTCGGGATGTGTCATCACGCCACCGCCGGTGTGGGCCGGGCCGCGCTGGCCAGCGCGCCGTAGACCGCGCCGAGCTGCTCGGCGCACCGCTTCCAGGAGTACCGGCTGCGGATGCGGTCGAGCGCGGCGGTGGCGTACGTGAACCGGCGCACGTTGTCGCCGAGCAGCCGGCGCAGCGCGGTGCCGAGCGCGCGGGGGTCACGCGGCGGCACCAGGTCGCCGGTGAGCCCGTCCACCACGCTGTCGGCGATGCCGCCCACGTTCGTGCCGATCACCGGCACGCCGCAGGCCATGCCCTCCAGCGGGGTGAGCCCGAACGGCTCGTACCAGGGGGCGGCCACGAGCACGTCCGCCGACCGGTACCAGGCGCCCATCTCCTCGCGCGGCACGCCGCCGAGCAGCCGTACCCGGTCGGCCACGCCGCACGAGTCGGCGAGCGCGGACAGCCGGCGGGCGAACGTGTCGGCGGGCAGCAGGTGGGCCGGCGGGCCGCCGACCACGACGCACTCGGCGTCCGGCACCGCCGGCAGCGCCCGCACCACGTCCAGGAAGCCCTTGCGTTCGACCATCCGCCCGACGGTGAGGATGCGCGGGCGCGCCGGGTCGCGCGGCGCGACCGGGCCGTCCGGGCGGAACACCGCCTCGTTGACGCCGGACGGGACCAGCGCCATCCGGGACCGGGGCACGCCCATCCGGACCAGCTCGGCGACCTCGTCCGAGCACTGTACGACGACCCGGTCCACGGCCCGGCCGAGCGCCCGCTCGTAGCCGGCGCGCCCCGGTGGACTGGTGTCCCGGGCGCCCTGGTGGCGGCGCTTCACGGTGCCGAGCGCGTGGTACGTCAGCACCGTCGGCACGCCGGTGCGGCGGCTCGCGTGCACGGTCGCCAGTCCGCTCATCCAGAAGTGCGCGTGCGCCACGTCCGGGGTCCAGCCGCCGCGCCGCCAGGTGTCGGCCAGCCAGCTACCGAACTCGCCCATGTACGGCAGCAGGTCGTCCTTCGGCACCCGCCGGGCGGGACCGGCCGGCACGTGGCACACCTGGTAGCCGTCCGGCGCGCCGACGACCTCGGGCAGCGTGGGGGAGTCGCGGCGGGTGTAGACGCGGACGTCGTGTCCCGCGCCGGTGAGCGCGGACGCGAGTTCCGCCACGTGCGTGTTCTGGCCGCCCGCGTCCTCCTCGCCGAGGGCGGCGAGTGGGCTGGCGTGCTCGGAAATCATCGCGATGCGCATGTCTCCTCCTCCAGGATCCGGTCCCAGTCGGCGAGGAAGCGGTCCAGACCGAACCGTTCCTTCGCCACCTCGCGTGCTCGTGCGCCGAGCCGGTACGCGGCGTCGGCGTCCTCGGTCAGCCAGTGCGCCGCCTCCACGAGCGTGTCGACGCGGGTGGACAGCACCCCGGCGTCCGGTGGGACGGCGTCCACCGCTTCCGTGGTGGCCAGTGCCACCACGGGCATGCCCATGGTCATGGCCTCGATGAGGCTGAGGCCGAGTGAGGTCCAGCGGCACAGGTGCAGGTAGGCGCGCCGTTTGGCGAGTTCGGCGTGCATGGCGTGCTGTGGCAGGTCGTCGTGCCCGGTGACCGGCAGGCCCGGGAAGCCCGCCGCGGTGAGCGCGTCCGGCAGCCCGGCCACGCCCATCCCGTACACGTCGAGCGGGGCGACCGCCGCGAAGCGCGGCATGAGGTCGGTGCCGGTGACCCGCCAGCGGCGTACCGGTTCGTTGGTGACGACGGCGAGGCGGTCGAGTTCGCCGGTCCACTCGACGGCGGGCGGTACGACGCCGTGGTCGACCACTGTGGTCCTGGTGGCGCCGTTGTCCCAGAACAGCTGGTTGAACGCGGTGACGTGGGTGAGGAGCAGGTCGTCGCGGTCGGCCATCGGGTGGCGGGTGTTGGGCACGTCGCCCTTGGGCGTGTTGTGCTCGACGTAGATAGCGGGCAGGTCGCGGCCGGGCCGGCGGCCGAGCCATTCGGCGGCCAGGTCGATCTCCTCCGGGCGTTGCAGGATCACCAGGTCCACGTCGGTGTCGCGCAGGTCCTCGGGGGCGATCTCCACGGCGCTGTCCGGCCACGGGTAGGTGCGGGCCCGGCCGAGGCCGTACGGGCCGCGGTCCGGGGTGACCGGCACCAGGTAGCGGTGCTTGCCGTGCACGAAGGACGTCGTCCAGGAGCCGTGCACGTGCCACAGCAGTACGTTCATCTCTCTCCTCGGGGGCGACGGTTGCGGTGCTGGACGGCGGCGCGGGCGGGTCAGCCGGGGGCCAGCGTGCGGACGGCGGCCACCACCGCGCCCGGGTCGACGCCGCTCAGGCACGGGTGCCCGGGGACCGGGCAGACGGTGGCGCGGGTGTCCCGGCACGCGGCGCCCGCGTCGCCGAGGCGCACCGTCGGCACCCGGTAGGGCCCCCACTGTCCGAACGGAACGGTGGGTGCGAACAGGCTCACCACCGGCACGCCGAGCGCGGCGGCCAGGTGCGCCGGGCCGGTGTTGCCGACCACCAGGCACCGGGCGCCGGTGAGCAGCCGGGCGAGCCCGGCCAGGTCCGTCGTACCGCCCAGGTCCACGCCTGCGGCGGCGGCCACCTCGGCGGTCAGGTCCCGCTCGTCCGGCCCGCCGGTCACCAGCACCCGCCGTCCGTCGGCGGCGAGCGCGGCCACGATCCGCGTCCAGAGCCGCGGCGGGCAGGCCCGGGCGGGCACTGACGCGCCGGGGTGCACCACGACGTACTCCCCGCCGGGCGGTTCCGGGTCCGGCCCGGTCCGCACGCGAAGCGCCGGTTCGTCCTGGTCGGGCAGCGCGAAGCCGGCGGCGGCGGCGAGGGACAGGGCACGTTCGGGTTCGGGTACGCCGGCCGGGACGCGGTGGCGCACGTCGAGCAGGCTGCCGGGGTAGTCGTCGCTGATGGCGCTGATCCGGGGCACGCCGGCCAGGCGCAGCAGCAGGGCAAGGGGCAGCGCGGACTGGTGGAAGGAGGTGAACACGACCGCCTCGTCGGCGCGTACCGCCGCCAGCCGGTCGGTCAGTGCGCGTATGTCGTCCGGGTCCACCGGCGCGGGGGAGCCGTCGATCCAGGGCAGGGGCCACTCGATGATCTCGTCGACGCCGGGGAGCAGTTCGGCGGCGGCCCGGCCGCGTGGCCCGCACAGCAGCACCACGCGCTCCGCGCCGGCTGCCACCGCCCGGATGCCCGGCCCGGTCACCAGCACGTCTCCGGCGGAGTCGCTGCGGACCACCAGCACCGTGCCGGTCGTCCGGGGCGTCACCGGCCGGACCGCCCGCGCCCGGCGCAGGATCTCGTCCACGGCGGCGGGCAGGTCCCGGGCCACGGCTGGCGCGGCGGCCACCTCCTCGGGCCGGGTGACAGGGGTGGGTACCAGCACACCAGTGGCGCCGGCGGCGAGCGCGGCGGTCACGTCCCGGCCGATGTCGCCGACGAGCACGCACCGGGACGGCGTGGTGCCGAGCGCGCGCGCCGCCTCGTGCACCAGGCCGGGTGCCGGCTTGCGGCAGGCGCAGCGGTCGCCGTCGTCGTGCGGGCAGATCGCCCAGTGGTCGAACGGGCCCAGCAACTCCTCGATCCGGGCGTGCACGGCGTGCATCTGGGCCTCGGTGAACAGGCCCCGGGCCAGGCCGGACTGGTTCGTCACCACCGCCAGCCGCAACCCGGCCGCACGCAACCGGTCCAGCGCCTCCCGGGCGCCGGGCACCGGCCGTACCTTCTCCGGGTCGCCGTTGTACGGCACGTCCTCCACCAGCGTGCCGTCGCGGTCCAGCAGCACCGCGTCGTACAGCCCGCGCCGCAGCTCCGGGGTGGACATCAGCGGCCGTCCCCGGCCGGGACGGCGCGGGCGCGCCACCATCCGCGTACCCAGTGGAGCGTCGCCAGCGGCGGGATGAGCGCGCTGGTGACGAGCATGGTGGCGACCTCGTCCGGGGTGCGCGGACCGGGTGCGATCCGGGCCCGGGCGAACTCGGCGGTCCCGGCCGCCCACCCGAGCGCGGCCAGGCCGCCGGCCACGCCGAGCGCCCGCCGCGCCGGCTGCCGGACGGCGGCCCGCGCCGCGACGGCGGCGAGGGCCAGCGCTCCGGCGGCGGTGATCGCCGTGTGCCGGGGCCGCCGTCCCGGCGGCAGGTCCAGGTCGGTGCGCCAGCGGCGGCCGTAGCGGCGGCGCAGCAGCGCGTCGTCGGCGTTGCCGCGCTGCGTGCGCAGGCTGACCCAGCGGCTCTCCGGTCGCACCGGGTGGGTCACCCGTCGTTCGCCGCGCACCAGCTCCCAGCCGGCGCGCCGGACCCGGTGGGCCAGCTCGGCGTCCTCCCGGTAGGCGCGCGGGAACCGCTCGTCGAACCCGCCGACGGCGGCGAGCGCGGCCCGCCGGTACGCCATGTCCGCGGTGATCCACCGCCCGTCGGCCAGCCCGGCGGTGCCGCGTTCCCAGTCCGTGGGGCGCCGGTGCTCAGGCAGCGGCACCTCCACCACGCCCTGCACGCCGCCGACCCGGCCGGGCACGGCCAGGTCGGCGCGCATCCGCGCCGCCCAGTCCGGCGCCGGCACCACGTCGTCGTCGAGGAAGACCACCCATTCGCCCCGGGCCGCGCGCCAGCCCAGGTTGCGGGCGGCCGCCGGGCCCGCGCCGCGCCCGGTCAGCACCTTCGTGTACGCGGTCAGCGCCCCCGGCACGGCCAGCTCCCCGGCGTCCTCGCCCCGGTCGTCGACCAGCAGCAGCTCGACGTCGCTCGTGGCGTCGCTTCTCTTCTCACCCAGTTGGGCGGCGAGCGCGTCCAGCAGCGCGGCCAGGCTGGGGCGGCCCAGCGTGGGCACCACCAGGCTGATCACCGGTCACCGCCGAACGCCCGGCGACGTACCGCGAACGGACCGAGCGCGAGCAGGTCCACCGGCGCGGAGCCGAACAGCTCCATCGCCTCCCGCGGCGTGTCCACCATGGGCCGCCCGGCGGTGTTCAGCGACGTGTTCACCACCACCGGCAGGCCGGTACGCCGCTCGAACTCGGCGAGCATCTCCGCCACCAGCGGCTCGGTCTCCGCGTGCACGGTCTGCACCCGGGCCGTGCCGTCGACGTGGGTGACGGCCGGGATGCGGTCCCGCCACTGCGGCTTCACCCGGTGCACGAACAGCATGTACGGGCTCGGGAACACGCCCTCGAACACGTCCGGGAAGCGTTCCGCGCGCACCATCGGGGCGATCGGGCGGAACTGCTCCCGGCCCTTCACGTCGTTCATCCGGCGGGTGGTGTCCCGGTCGCCGGGGTGGGCGAGCAGCGACCGGTGGCCGAGCGCGCGCGGGCCGTACTCGCTGCGCCCCTGGTACCAGGCGACGATGCCGTTGCCGGCGAGCACCTCCGCCGCCTCGGCGGCGATCGACTCCGGCCGGGTGTACGGCAGCGCCGCCCGGCGCAGCTCGGCCTCCAGCTCCTCGTCGGACCAGCCCCGGCCCAGATCCACGCCGGTCATCGGGGCGGTCCGGTCACCGAGTTCGGCGGCGACGTGCAGCGCCGCGCCGAGCGCCGTGCCCGCGTCACCGGCGGCCGGCTGCACCCACACGGCGCGGTACGGGCCCTCGGCGGCGATCCGCGCGTTCGCCACGCAGTTCAGCGCCACTCCGCCGGCCATGGCGAGGGTGCGGGCGCCGCCGGAGGCGTCGTACAGCCAGCGGGCCAGGTCGAGCACGACCTCTTCCAGCCGCCGCTGCACGCTGGCGGCCAGGTCGGCGTGCGCCTCGCCCAGCTCCGTCCCCGCCTCGACGCGCTTGGCCAGGCCCGCCCAGTCGATCGGCTCGACCCGGAAGCCGCCGTCGTCGGTGACCCGGACCAGCTCGCGCAGCGCGTCCAGGTGCTTCGGCGTGCCGTACGAGGCCAGCGCCATCACCTTGTACTCGTCGCTGGAGTGGAGGAATCCCAGGTGCCGGGTCAGGTCCTCGTAGAGCAGGCCGAGCGAGTGGGGCAGTTCCTGCGAGCGCAGCGGCGACAGCCGCCCGTCCCGGTAGACGCCGGCCAGGTGGCTGGCCACCTCGCCCCGGCCATCGAGCACCAGCACCGCGGTGTCGTCCCCGGCCGGCGGCGCGGCCAGCCCGGCCGAGGCGGCGTGCGCCACGTGGTGCGGGACGAACCGCACCTTCTCCGGGTCGAGGCCGGGCAGCGCGGCGGCGAGGAACTGCGGCGCGCGCCGCGCGTAGTCCACCCGCAACCCGTCCCACGGGTCGGCCAGCCCCAGCTCGGCCGCGTCCCGGCACAGGCCGGGATCGAAGGAGTACGCGACCGCGTCGAGCCGGTCGACGTCGATGCCCGCACTGGCCAGGCACCAAGCTGCGGACAACTCGGGCAGCTCCCACGCGGAGAACGGCACCGGCCGTTTGCCGTGCTTGCGGCGGCTGAACCGCTCCTCTTCGGCGGCGGCCACCACCCGGCCGTCGACCACCAGGGCGGCGGCCGGGTCGTGGAAGATCGCGTTGATGCCAAGGACGCGCATGGGTGGACCCGTACCCTCGGGTTCCGCCCCTAACCAGTAGATCATCGACTTCTCTGCGGGCCCGCCTCCTCCGCTGTGGAGGCTCCGGACCCTGGCCAGGGCATCGACACGCGTCCCCGGACCGAAAAACGGGTCTGCGGAGTCCTGTTTCGCGGCGGGACGTCAGCCCGGCAGCATCCCGGGGCCGAACACCTCGTAGGCGATCCGCTCGGCCGGCACACCCCGGCGCAGCAGGTTGCCCCGCACCAGGTTCATGAACGCGATCGGGCCGCACAGGTGCACGGCCGCCCCGGCGGGCAGCGGGAGCCGGTCCGGGTCGATCAGTCCGGCGGACACCTCCGCCTTCAGGCCGGGCAGGTCGGCCCCGGCGGCGTCGAGATACCAGAGCTGGACGGCCAGGTTAGGCAGCCGCTGCTGGAGCGCGGGGAGTTCCGCACGCAGCGCGTGCGCCTCGGCGTCCCGGTCGGCGTGCGCCAGCGTCACCCGGCGTCCGGGGTCGCGGTCGGCCAGGTGCGCCAGCGTCGCCATCGCCGGGGTGAGCCCGATGCCGGCGCTGACCAGCAGCAGCGGCCCGTTGCCGCCGGTGGCGTCCACGTCGCCGAACGCCGGGCTGAGCCGCAGCGTGTCGCCGACGGTCACCCGGTCGTGCAGGTGACCGGAGACCATCCCGTCGGGCGCGCCGCCCTCCCCGCGTACCCGCTTCACGGTGATCCGCCAGTGGTCGGCGCCGGGGCGGCCGGAGAGGCTGTACTGGCGGATCTGCTGTCCCCGGCCGCCGTCCAGGTCGACGGCGACCGAGACGTACTCGCCGGGGGTGAAGCCGGGCGCGGCGCCGCCGCCGGCCGGCGCGAGGGTGAGCGAGACGACGTCGGCGCTCTCCCTGGTGCGGCCGGTGACCCGCCAGTCCCGCCACACCGGGCCGCCCTCGGGCACGCCGGCGCCGGCGTAGAGCCGCGCCTCGCGGGCGATCAGCTCGCAGGCCAGCAGCCAGTAGACCTCGTCCCAGGCGGCGGCCACCTCCGGGGTGACCGCGTCACCGAGCACCTCGCCGACCGCGGCGAGCAGGTGCCGCCCGACGATCGGGTACTGGGTGGCGGTGATGCCGAGCGAGGCGTGCTTGTGCGCGATCCGGTCCAGGATCGGGCCCCACGGCATGCCGGTGTCGCCGGTCAGGTGCGCCGCGTACGCGACCACGGCGGAGGCGAGCGCGGCCTTCTGCGCTCCGGTGGCCTGGTTGCCCCGGTTGAACAGGTCCAGCAGGTCCGGGTGGGCGTCGAACATCCGCTGGTAGAAGCGGCCGGTGATGGCCTCGCCGTGCGCCCGCACGACGGGCAGGGTGGCGGTCACGACCGCTGCTGAGGATTCCGAGAGCACGACCGAATCTCCTTCCGGGGCTCGAACAGGTCGACCCCCACGAAACAGGAATCGGTGATTCCTGTTTTAGGGCCGAAGGTCCCGGTGCCGGGGTGGCATGGGTCACCGTGAATCTGCTGGTGTCCTGGACGGCGCCGAGTGGCTAGGGTCGGTGCGTGAGGCTCAACCGGTCGACCGACATGGCGCTGCGGATCGCCATGCTGACCGCCGCGTCCCCGGTGCGGGCCACAGTCGACGAACTCGCCACCCGGCTCGCGCTGCCCCGCAGCCACGTCGCCAAGGTGGTGCAGCGGCTGCAACGCATCGGAGTCCTGGTGACCATCCGGGGCCGCTCCGGCGGCGTGGCCTTCGCCGAGCACGCCGCGGACATCACCGTCGGCCAGGTGGTCCGCGCCTTCGAGGGCGACGGCGAGGTGGTCGACTGCGCGCAGCCGGTCTGCCCGCTGATCGCGGAGTGCCGGCTGCGCGGTGAGCTGCGGCGCGCGCAGGCCGCGTTCCTCGCCGTGCTCGACGGGGTACGCCTCGGCGACCTGGTCGACGGATCCGCCGGCCCGCTCCTGCTCAGCCTCGGCGCGCCACCGGCCGGTCGCTGATGGCCGTCTCCCATCCGATCTTCTCCCGGCTGTTCGCCCGCGCCAGCGTCGCGATGGACCAGGCCGGCATGGCCGAGCACCGCCGCCGCCTGGTCGACGGGCTGCGCGGCCGGGTGGTCGAGGTCGGCGCCGGCAACGGGCGCAACCTCGCGCACTACCCGCCGGAGGTGAGCCGGGTGGTCGCCGTCGAGCCGGAACCACGCCTGCGTGCCCTGGCCCGCGCCGCCGCGCCCGGCGCCCCGGTCCCGGTGACAGTCGCCGCCGGGCTGGCCGAGGCGCTGCCGGTCGCCGACGGCACCGCCGACGCGGTGGTGCTGTCGCTCGTGCTCTGCTCGGTGCCGGACCAGGCCGTCGCGCTGCGCGAGGCGCGGCGGGTGCTGCGGCCCGGCGGGGAACTGCGCTTCTACGAACACGTGGTGGCCCGGACGCCCGGCCTGCGCCGGGCCCAGCGCATCGCCGACGCCACGCTCTGGCCGCTGTTCTGCGCCGGCTGCCACACCGCCCGGGACACGGTGGCCGCGATCCGGGCCGCCGGCTTCGAGGTGACCGAACTGGACCGGTTCCGCTTCCCGCCGACCGGGCTGCCGGCCCCGGCCTCGCCGCACGTGCTCGGCACCGCGATCCGGGCCTGACGCCGGGACCGGGCCGGATCCCCGGCCCGGTCCCGGCGCGCTCAGCTCACATTCACCGTGCCGTCCGGGGCGCGGACGCAGGAGACGGTACGGGCGCCGGTGGCCGCCGCCCCGGCCAGGCACCGGCCGAGCACCTTGTGCCCGGCGGCGTTCGGGTGCCACGACTCCTGGCAGGTCTGGAAGTACGTGCCACAGGCGTTGGCGATCCGCTGGATGTCGAGCTTGTCGTACCCGGAGAGGCTGGTGACGAACGTGCCGGTCGGGCCGTCCATCAGCCGGATCGGCGTGGCCAGGGCGTTGCCCGGGCTGCCGGTCGACTCGCAGAGCCGGGCGCCGTCGAACGCGCGCTGCACGTTCAGGTAGACCAGGTCGTCCTGCGGGAACTCGGCGGCCAGCGTGCCGCGTACCGAGCGGACGAGCGTGCCGAGCCCTTGCGAGAAGCGGTGGCCGGGCGCCAGGCTGGCCCGGTGGATCGGGCAGCCGGCCGCGTACCGCTCGGCGCCCAGCGCGCGGAACTTGTCCCGGGTGTCGTCGCGGCTGTCCTCGGTCCAGTAGCTCTGGTCCAGCTCGAACGGCAGCGGGTTGGTGTAGTCCTGGAACACCACCCGGTGCTGCCCGTCGGCGTCGATCTGGTCCAGCGTGGCCAGCAGTTGCCGCAGCGCCGTGGTGGTCTCCGCGGTGGCGGCGGTGAACTGCGCGGCCGTGCCCAGGTCGGCGTCGGTGCACGGCTTCTGCTCCACCGGCCCGCCCAGGTACGCCCAGAACTCCCACCAGCCGGTCCACGCGTCGGCGATGAACCGGTTGGCGCACTTCTCCGCCACGCTGCCGAAGGTGAACGAGCTGTTGTTCGAGCCGAGGCCGACGAGGACCAGGTCGATGTCGTGGGTCCGGGCCACCGTCCGGAGCTGGTCGAGCTGGGCGGCCACCTGCCGCCCCTTGGCCCGCGTCGACGAGGCGTTCGCGATGTCGTACGGCTGGCCGCCCGAGCAGGCCAGGTTGAACCGGGCGGAGATGCCCGGCAGGTTCGCCTGGAACAGTGAGGCGTTCGGCGAGCGGTGGCAGAAGTAGGCGTTGGCGTTGGCGGCGGACCAGCCGGGGAAGCCCTGGGCCACCCCGTTGACGTCCACCACCGGCGCGTACGCCCCGGCGCCCTCACCGCTGATGAAGCTGTCGCCCAGCGCCACCGCGGCGGTGGGCAGCGCGGCGGCAGCGGGCCGGGCGGGCGCCGCGGCGGCGGGTAACGCGACCGTGGCGAGCGCCAGCGCCGCCGCGAGCACGGAACGACGGAACACGGACATGCCCGACCTCCCAGACATCGAAATGTGAAAGATTCTTCAGGGGGACGATCAGATCACGCGCGTGTGACGGACGTCAATGGTTCGACATCGGCGGCCCCGCGCCGGGGAAGACATCCGGCACCCGGGTCGTTGTGCGAGCTGGACCCCCGCCCGTCCCGCCGGACCGCCGTACACGGCCGCGGCGCGGACCCGCCCGGCAGGCCGATCGCGCAACGCACCGCCCCGGTGCCGCCGACCTGTCGGGGCACCCGGCTAGGCTCGCTCCGGCGCGCCGCGCCCGGCGATCATCGTGGGGGGATCACACGGTGAACGGCACCACACCGCCGAGACCTGGGAGTACGACCAGTTGACCGCACAGCCTGACACCCTCTACGGGGCCGACGACCTGACGCATCTGGAGGGCCTCGACGCCGTCCGCAAGCGCCCGGGCATGTACATCGGCTCGACCGACAGCCGTGGCGTGGGTCACCTCGTCAACGAGATCCTCGACAACTCGACCGACGAGGGTGTCGCCGGTCACGCCACCAGAGTCGACGTGATCCTGCACGCCGACGGCTCGGTCCAGGTCGACGACGACGGCCGGGGCATCCCCACCGACGTGCACGCCAAGTCCGGCATCTCCGGCGTCGAGCTGGTGCTGACCCGCCTGCACGCGGGCGGCAAGTTCGGCGGCTCCGGCTACAAGACCTCCGGCGGCCTGCACGGCGTCGGCGCGTCGGCGGTCAACGCGCTGTCCCGCCGCTTCGACGTCACCGTCCGGCGCGGCGGCAAGGTCCACGCCATGTCGTTCCGCCACGGCGTACCGGGCGTCTTCGACGGCGACGGCCCGGACGCGCCGTTCACCCCCGGCCCCGGCCTGCAGATCGTCGGCGCGATGAAGCGCGGCCAGCGCACCGGCACCTCGATCCGCTGGTGGCACGACCCCCGCTACTTCGAGACCGGCGCGGCGCTCGACACCGAGACGGTCCGGCTCAAGCTGCGCAACACCGCGTTCCTCGTCCCCGGCGTGGCCTACCGGCTGCGCGACGAGACCGGCGAGGAACCCGTCGAGGAGAGCTTCCACTTCCCCGACGGCCTCACCGACATGGTGGAGTTCCTCGCCCCGGCCGGCGACCGGCCGGTCTCCGGCACGCTGCTGGTCACCGGCGAGGGCACCTACCGGGAGAACGCCGCCGACGCCAACGGCGTCATGCAGTCCAACGTGCAGCGACGTGCCGAGGTCGAGGTGGCGTTCCGCTGGGGCACCGGCTACGAGCGCACCGTCGAGTGCTTCACCAACACCATCCGCAACGCCCACGGCGGCACCCACCGCAAGGGCTTCGAGCGGGCGCTCGCCCGTACCCTCGCCGAGGCCGCCCGCAACGCCCGCGGCCTGCTCAAGCCCAAGGAGGACGCGCCCACCCTGGACGACGTCCTGGAGGGCATGACGGCTGTGGTGCACGTGCGCATCCCCGAGCCGCAGTTCACCTCGCAGACCAAGGACGAGCTGTCCACCGCCGGCATCACCAAGGTGCTCCAGGGCCTGGTCGAGGCGCACCTCAAGAGCTGGCTGGACGACCGCCGCACCAAGGCCGAGGCCCGTACGGTGCTCCAGAAGATCGTCGACGCGGCCCGGGTCCGGCTCACCCAGAAGCAGCAGAAGGACGCCGCCCGCCGCAAGACCGCGCTGGAGGGCGCGGCCATGCCGGCCAAGCTCGTCGACTGCCGCGCCACCGGTGTGGAGCGCAGCGAGCTGTTCATCGTGGAGGGCGACAGCGCGCTGGGCACGAGCCGCATGGCCCGCTCGTCGGAATACCAGGCGCTGCTGCCCATCCGCGGCAAGATCCTCAACGTGCAGAAGGCCAACCTCCAGCAGGTGCTGGACAACGCCGAGTGCGCGGCCATCGTGCAGGTGCTCGGCGCCGGCTCCGGCCGGACGTTCGACCTGTCCGCCCTGCGGTACGGCCGGGTGCTCATCATGGCCGACGCGGACGTCGACGGCGCGCACATCCGTACCCTGCTGATCACGCTGTTCGCCCGCTACATGCGGCCGCTGATCGAGGCCGGGCGGCTCTACGCGGCGATGCCGCCCCTGCACAAGATCACCACGAAGGGGCGCAACCCGCAAACCGTCTACACCTACACCCAGGCCGAGATGGAGGCGACCGTCCGCAAGCTGGAGAAGGCCGGCAAGCAGATCGTCACCCCGATCCCGCGCTTCAAGGGCCTCGGTGAGATGGACGCCGACGAGCTGTGGGAGACCACCATGAACCCGGCCACCCGGGCGGTCCGCCGGATCACGCTCGACGACGTCGAGGCCGCCGAGCGGATCCTCGAACTGCTCATGGGGGAGAAGGTCGAACCCCGCCGCAACTGGCTGATCGACTCCGCCGACCGGGTCGACCGCGACGCCATCGACGCCTGACCAACGGGTTCGTCTCGGAAGGAAACCGCACCATGGCACGCCGCAAGGACGACCGCGCGAAGGCGGATCTGGCCGCCTTCGACCAGGCCGGCGCCCGCGTCTTCGACAACCCGCTGGTCACCGAGGTCTCGGACTCCTACCTGGAGTACGCGTTCTCGGTCATCCACTCCCGCGCCCTGCCCGACGCGCGCGACGGGCTCAAGCCGGTGCACCGGCGCATCCTCTGGTCCATGCACGAGCAGGGCCACCGGCCGGACCGCGGCCACGTCAAGAGCGCCCGGATCGTCGGCGACGTGATGGGTAAGTACCACCCGCACGGCGACACCGCGATCTACGACGCGATGGTGCGGCTGGCGCAGGACTTCTCGCTCAACGTCCCGCTCATCGACGGGCACGGCAACTTCGGCAGCCCGGACGACGGCCCGGCCGCGGCGCGCTACTGCGTCGTGGGTGACACCCGGATCCGCCTGGCCGATGGCAGCAGCCCACGGATCGGTGATGTGGTCGGCCTGCCGCCGAACAGCGAGGCGGAGGCCGATTTCGAAGTCCTCGACAAGGACGGCAAAGCGGTTCGCGTCAACAAGGTCTTCAACTCGGGCGTCCACCCGACGCTCCGGATCACGACTGAGACCGGATTCTCCCTCCGTGGTAGTGAGAATCATCTGGTTCTCTGCCTCGAAGCTCCGATGGGCGTCCCTGTCTTCCAGTGGCGTCGGCTCGATGAGGTGACGCCGGGCTCGGTGGTCTGTGTCGCGCGGAACGCATGGAACCAGGTCGTCCCCACCGCTCGCGAATACATGCTCGGCGTGCTCGGTGGCGCCTGGGTCTCTGAAGGCTTCGCGAGCGAGTCGCGGGCAGGATTCAGCAATACCGATGAGCATTTCTTCGGCGAGGTCCTGCATGCCTACGACCAGGTCGTGGGTGGACGACGCTACGTCAGCGACCGGCACACGCGCCGGGACCGTCGCCGCATACACGAACTTGACGTCCAGGACGTCGCCGGCGGGATGGAAGCCTTCCGGGCGAGTCCACTCGCCGAGCTGATCGGTCACCAGGCGAGGGACAAGTTCGTGCCGGAGTTCGTCTGGGCAGGGGGGTGGGGCGTCAAGCGGGCCTTCCTGATGGCCCTCTTCGAAGGCGACGGCGGAGTCCGCGTCGCCAACAGCAGCTTCACCATCCAGTACACCAGCTACAGCGAGCGTCTGACTCGGGAGGTCCAAGAACTGCTCGCGGAGTTCGGCGTGATCGCCTGTCGGCGCCACTACACCCGGCCCAGTGGCTCGGTGGAGCACCGCTTGGTGGTTTCCGGGACGCGAAACATCAGGGCTTTCGCGACTCGTGTCGGCTTCCTTCGTACCAAGCAGGCGGTGCTGGCCAAGATGCTGCGGCATGCGCCGCTGCGTTCGCATCGGCTCAGTCAGGACCACGTCCCCTTTGTGGCCGACTACGTGCGCAGCAGCATCGACTTCGATCGTCGGGGCAGCGGACGCAAGTGGCTCACCAGCCACAACTTCGATCGTGTCGAGCGGTGGGAAACCGAACGACTCCGCATCATCGACCGCATCAAGGACACCGAAGTCCTCGCCACGATCCTGCCCGTGATGGATGCGGGCTATCGGTACGAGAAGGTCGTCGCGGTCTCGCCCGACGAGCCGGCGGAGGTCTATTCCGTTCGAGTGGAATCCGCCGACCACTCCTTCCTGGCCGGTGGCTTTGTCAACCACAACACCGAGGCCCGGATGTCCCGCGAGGCGATGCTGCTCACCGGCGAGCTGGGCGAGGACACGGTCGACGTCGAGCCGAACTACGACGGCTCGCTGACCCAGCCCACCGTGCTGCCGGCCGCGTTCCCGAACCTGCTCGTCAACGGCGCGTCCGGCATCGCGGTCGGCATGGCCACCAACATGATCCCGCACAACCTCGCCGAGGTGGTCCAGGCCGCCCGCTGGCTGATCAACCACCCGGACGCCACACTCGACAAGCTCATGGAGTTCGTCCCCGGCCCCGACCTGCCGACCGGCGGGCTGCTGCTCGGCCTGGACGAGGTGCGCCGCGCGTACGAGACCGGGCGTGGCGTGGTGCGCATGCGCGGCCGGGTGGAGATCGGGCCGCTGGAGGGCAGCCGCGGCCGGCAGGCCATCACCGTCACCGAGCTGCCGTACGGCGTCGGCGCCGAGAAGGTCATCGCGGCCATCACCAACGAGGTCAACAAGACCAAGCGGCTCACCGGCATCGCCGACGTCAAGGACCTCACCGACCGGGAGAACGGCACCCGCCTCGTCGTCGAGTGCAAGGTCGGCGTGAACCCGCAGGCCCTGCTGGCCGACCTCTACCGGCTCACCCCGCTGGAGCAGTCCTTCGGCGTGAACAACCTGGTCCTCGTCGACGGCCAGCCCCGCACGCTCGGGCTCAAGGAACTGCTCGACGTGTTCCTGGCGCACCGCTACGAGGTGGTGACCCGGCGCAGCGCGTACCGCAAGCGCAAGCGGGAGGAACGCCTGCACCTGGTCGACGGCCTGCTGATCGCCCTGCTCGACATCGACCGGGTGGTCAAGCTGATCCGCGCCAGCGAGGACGCCCAGGCCGCCAAGGACGGCCTGATGCAGAAGTTCAAGCTCTCCGAGATCCAGGCGAGCTACATCCTGGACACCCCGCTGCGCCGGCTGACCAAGTACGACCGGCTGGAGCTGGAGGCCGAGCAGGAGAAGCTGCGCGGCGAGATCGCCGAGCTGTCGAAGATCCTGGACGACCCCAAGGTGCTGCGGAAGGTGGTCTCCGACGAGCTGGCCGCAGTGGTCAAGCAGTTCGGCGTGCCGCGGCGGACCACGCTCGTCGACGGCGACCTCAAGGAGGTGCTCGCCGCCTCGGTGCCCGCCGGTCCGCTGGAGGTGGCCGACGACCCGTGCCAGGTGATCCTCTCCGCCACCGGCCTGGTGGCGCGGACCGCGGCCGAGTCGGAGGAGGCCGCCGAGGCGCGCCGGCGCAGCGGCCGGGTCAAGCACGACGCGGTACGCGCGATCGTGCACTCCACCGCCCGCGGCCGGGTGCTGCTGGTGACCAGCGCCGGGCGCGCGTTCAAGATCGACGTGTTGCCGCTGCCGGTGCTGCCGGAGCAGTCCGGCACGGTGTCGCTGCGCGGTGGCATGTCGGCGGCGGAACTGGTGCCGCTGGAGCCGGGCGAGACGGTCGTCGGGCTCGCCCCGCTGGGTCCGTCCGCACAGGGGTCGCCCGGTCTGGCGCTCGGCACCCGGGCGGGTGTGGTGAAGGTGTGCGCCCCGGACTGGCCGGTCCGCTCCGACGAGTTCGAGGTGATCTCGCTGCGCGACGGCGACGAGGTGGTCGGCGCGACCTGGCTGACCGACGGCGCCGAGACGCTGGCGTTCGTCTCCTCGGAGGCGTCGCTGCTGCGCTTCGCCGCGACCGTGGTACGCCCACAGGGGCTCAAGGGCGGCGGCATGGCCGGCATCAACCTGCCCGGCGACGCCCGGGTGGTCTTCTTCGGCGCGATCCGCACCGACGACGCGAAGCACGGTGAGCCGATGGTGGTCACCTCGACCGGCGCCACGGTGAAGGTGACGCCGTTCAAGGCGTACCCGGCGAAGGGCAGGGCGACCGGCGGCGTACGCGCGCAGCGGTTCCTCAAGGGCGAGCTGGAGTTGTCGGTGGCCTGGATCGGCCCGCGACCGGTGGGCGCGACCGCCACCGGCGACCCGGTGGAGCTGCCCCCGGCCGACCCGCGCCGCGACGGCTCCGGTTTCGCCGTGATGCTCGGCCCCACCGTCGTAGGCCACCACATCGACCGCGACTGACGGGGTTGGGGCGGGCGGCCCGGCCCACCCGCCCCAACCGCTCAGTCGCCTCCGCTCGTCCCCTGCCTCCGCCCGCACCCGGCCCGGCGGCTGGTCCTGGCCGCCCCAGCCCTCCGACCACCCGACCCGTCCTCCCCGCTGCGCCTCTCCCGCTGCGCCCCTCCCGGCCCCGCCCAACCCGGTTGATCAAGGGGTTAGCGGCCTTTTCACGCCCCCCGCCGACCACAAACTCCTTGATCACCGCAGCGAGCGGTGCGGCGGATCAGGGCACACGTCGGGGTTGCCGGCTGTTCGGCGCTGGGGTGCGCAGTCGCACCCCTCCATTGCGCGTTGATCAAGGAGTTAGTGGGCTCGTAGCGCCATCTGCCGACCACAAACTCCTTGATCACCGTTGCGGGCGCTCCTGCCGCCCTGGGCGGACTGGGCGGCTGGCGAGTTCCGGGTGATTGGGCACTCGCCCCCACTCGGCACGGTCGATCATGAGGTTAGCGGCGACAAAACGGACACCGATCGCCGCTAACCTCATGATCGACGCGGTCGGGTCGTCCGGGTGAGCTGATCGACCCCCCACCGCCTGTTGACCATGAAGTTGGCGGGCGTGAATCGGGCAAATTGTGCCGCTAACTTCATGATCAACGGGGCGAGGGCGGGCGAGGGCGGGCGAGGCCGGGTGGGGCGAGGTCGGGGGTGGGTGGGGTCAGAGTTCGGGTTCGGGGGACTGGCGGGACTCGGGGGTGGTGCCGCGCAGGCGGGCGATCAGGCGCATGCCGTGGTAGATCGCGAGGGCGGCGGCCGTGCCCAGGGCGATGCCGTTGAACGACAGGTCGCCGGCCGTCAGTGTGTAGTTGGCGGCACCGATGATCACCGCCACCGCAGCGGTGAACAGGTTGATCGGGTCGTGGAAGTCGACCCGGCTCTCGATCCAGATCCGGGCGCCCAGGATGGCGATCAGGCCGTACAGGGCGGTGGTGGCGCCACCGAGCACACCGGCCGGGACGGTCAGGATCAGCGCGCCGAACTTGGGGCAGAGCCCGAGCAGGATCGCCGTGGCGCCGGCGATCCAGTACGCGGCGGTGGAGTAGACGCGGGTCGCCGCCATCACGCCGATGTTCTCCGCGTACGTGGTGGTGCCGGAACCGCCGCCGGACCCGGCCAGCACCGTGGCGACGCCGTCGCCGAGCAGCGCCCGGCCCATGTCGCGGTCGAGGTTGCGGCCGGTCATCGCAGCGACCGCCTTGACGTGCCCGGCGTTCTCCGCGATCAGCACCAGGATCACCGGGATGACCAGCACGACGGCGCGCGCGTCGAAGCTCGGCGTGTGGAACTCGGGGAAACCGACCCAGGCCGCCTGGCGCAGGCCGCTGACCGCCTGCTGGTCGAGGTTGCCGGTGAGCGCGGCGAGCACCCAGCCGACCACCACGCCGACGAGGATCGACAGCCGCGCCACGAAGCCGCGGAACAGCACTGTGGTGAGCAGGATCGCGACGAGCGTGACCACGGCGATCAGCGGCTGTGCCTTCACGCCGGTGCCGGATCCGTCGCCGTCCCAGGCCACCGGCGCGAGGTTGAGGCCGATCAGCATGACGATCGCGCCGGTGACCACCGGCGGCATCAGCGCGTCGATCCAGCGGGAACCGGCCACCTGCACCACGACGCCGACGATCGCCAGCGCGACGCCCGCGACGACGATGCCGCCGAGGGCCGCGCCGATGCCGCCGTCGGTCTTCGCGGCCAGCACCGGCGCGATGAACGCGAACGACGACCCGAGGTACGAGGGCAGCCGGTTGCCGGTGATCAGCAGGAACAGCAGCGTGCCGAGCCCGGAGAACAGCAGCGTGGTGGCGGGCGGGAACCCGGTGATGAGCGGGACGGTGAAGGTGGCGCCGAACATGGCGACCACGTGCTGGACGCCGACGCCGATGGTGCGCGGCCAGGAGAGCCGTTCGTCGGGTGCGACCACGTCGCCGGGGCGTACGTGGCGGCCGTCGCCGTGCAGGGTCCACGGGGACCAGCGGGAGGAGGTGGGGGACTGGGTCATCGGTCGCCCTTCGCGTCATCGGGTGACGGGGGCGTGATCGACCCTGGGAGTTGTTTCTAGCACGTGCCCTGGCCAGGCGTGGGCCCGCCCTCGGCTCAGGCGACGCCGGTGGGACGGAACTGGACGCTGACCCGGGGGCCGACCGGGCGGGTGGTCTTCGGCACCGCGTGCTCCCAGGTGCGCTGGCAGGAGCCGCCCATGACGACGAGGTCGCCGTGGCCGAGCGGGAACCGCAGGCTGCCGCCCCCGCCGCCGCGGGGGCGCAGCAGCAGCGCGCGCGGGGAACCGAACGAGACGATCGCGACCATGGTGTCGGTGTGCGCGGAGCGGCCGAGCGTGTCGCCGTGCCAGGCCACGCTGTCACGACCGTCGCGGTAGAGGCACATGCCGGCGGTGACGAACGGCTCGCCCAGCTCGGGCGCGTAGTGCCGGGTGAGCGCGTCCCGGGCCGCGGTGAGCACCGGGTGCGGCAGCGGCCGGCCGGCGGCGTACCAGCAGAGCAGCCGGGGCACGTCGACCTCGGCGTCGTACATGGTGCGGCGTTCGGCCCGCCAGGGCACCTCGTGGCGCAGCGTGTCGAGCACCTCGTCGGAGCCGCGCACCCAGCCGGGCAGGTGGTCGACCCAGGCGCCCCGGCTCAGCTCGTGCCGGCGCAGCGCCCCGGCGAGCGGGCCCAGGGTCGGGCCCTGCTCGGCCAGGTCGAGCATCGAGGGCTGGTACGCGTCGGACACGCAGCCGATCGTACCCTGCTCTCGAACAGGCGTACGACGGTCAGCGCCGCAGCATCCGGCGGACCTTGCCCGGGACGGCCTGCTTGATCCGCTCCCGGAGCTGCTGCGAGCGCATCGCGACGATGGTGGCGCTGAGTTCGGCGTTCTCGTCGCGCAGCCGCTCGATGCGGGTCAGCAGTTCGGCCGGCGTGGTGGCGGCAGCGGGCCGGACGGCCGGCGGGAACACCGTCTCGCCGACCCGCCGGTCGAAGCGCGCCGCGCTGTCGCCGTCGGCGAACGAGGTGCCGAGGTCGTGCTTGGCCAGGAACGCGGTGATGGTCTCGAAGCGGGCCTTGTGGCCGTCGTTGAGCGCGGTGTAGTCGGCCTCGGCGTAGAGGTCGGCGGCGTCGACGTCGGCCGGCACGTCCCGCATGATCCGGTGCGGGATGCCGAAGTAGCGGGCCAGTTCCAGGGTGCGCGAGTCGTGGGCGAACAGGTAGCCGGGCGTGCCGGCGACGAGCGCGGTGATGGTGCCGTGGATGCGGGTGCCGAACGCGAAGTCGTATTCGGACAGGTGCGACATCCAGGTCCACGGGTCGACGAACATGCGCACCTTGTCCTCGGCGAACAGCGGGTGCGAGGTGTGCAGCGGGATGTCGCTGCTCTGGCCCCGGTGCTCGGGCGCGTCGCCGTAGAGCAGGGTGCCGAGCGTCCGCAGGTCCTGCGGCACGTAGCAGAGGTTCGGGTAGCGCTCCTGGTGGTGGCGGACCACCGAGGCCATCGAGCGGACGTACGGGGAGATGGTGAGCGCGACCTTCGAGTCGGCGGTCAGCTCCGGGCGGGTCTTCTCCAGCTGGAACGTGTCGCCGTGCAGGAACATCGACGGGCAGCCGATCTGCTCCACGGCGGAGAAGCCCAGCGCGTTGAGGTAGCTCTCGGTCACCTCGCCGCGGACGCCGATGCTGTGCGACCGGTCCAGCACGGCCTTGCAGAACGCGCGGACCGGCTCGTCGATCGGCCGCAGGTACTCGCGGTCGCCGTCGACGTTCGTCTGCACGCCGACGCCGAGCACCACCACCGGGATCTTCAGCCGCTCGATCAGCCGGGTCAGCGGCGTGAGGCGGTGCACGAAGCTGCGGCGGAACGCGTTGGCGAGCGGTACGACGAAGACGTCGTGCCGTTCGTTGATCTCGTCGGCGAGCCGCGGGTCGGCCGGGGTGCGGGTCGGTGTGATCTCGGCCGTGGAGGTGGCGAGCAGCTTGTACGCGGCGTGGCTGAAGACCAGGTTGCCGCTGTTGTCCCCGATCCAGTTGCCGGCGAACGTCTCCTCGGGCGTGAGGACGTCGAACGGGCCCTTGCGGGCGCGGAGCAGGATCCGCTGGTGCATCCGGTTCGCTCACCTTCCGTACGGCACGGCGTGCGGGCGGGAGCCGGGTGGGTGCCCGCGCGTGCAGGAACGGAAATCCTATCCGCCGCCGGTGCGGAGCCGAGCGGGCGTCGGCTCGCCGGGAACGTCCCGGTTCCCCGGGGTAGGGTGCCCGGAATGACCAGCGCGCCGACCGTCACCCGTGCCCCACGACTGCCGTCGCTGACCGGATTGCGGTGGGTCGCCGCGCTGCTGGTCTTCGCCTTCCACGCCGGCACCATGGGGATCGTCGCCGAACCGCACCTGAAGGCCGTGGTGGACAAGGCGTTCAGCCTGGGCCTGTCCGGCGTCGAGTTCTTCTTCATCCTCAGCGGGTTCGTGCTGGTCTGGTCGTACCGGGACGGGGAGCGCGCCAGGACGTTCCTGCGCCGCCGGTTCGCCAAGATCTACCCGAACCACGTGGTGACGTTCGTCGCCGCGCTGGCGATCGCGGCCTGGTTCGCCGATCCGGTCGTGCCGTGGGCCGCGATCGCCAACTTCTTCCTGGTCCAGGCGTGGATCCCGCTGGGCGGCTACTTCTACAGCGTCAACAACGTGAGCTGGTCGCTCTCCTGCGAACTGGCCTTCTACCTGTGCCTGCCGCTCGTGGTGCCGTGGCTGCGCCGGGCCCGTACCGGCGTGCTGCGCACCGTGCTGGTCGCGGCGCCGCTGCTCATCCTGGCGCTGTGGCCCGGCCAGCACCTGGTGCCGGAGGAGCAGCGGTGGTGGTTCACCCAGATCTTCCCGGTGACCCGGTCGCTGGAGTTCTGGATGGGGGTGGCCGCCGCCGAGCTGATGCGCCGGCACCGCTGGCGCGGACCGAACCTCGCCGTCGCCACCGGGCTGTTCGTCACCACCTGGGTGGTGGCCGCGCTGTGGATCCCGGCCGAGTTCTGGGCGGCACTGCTCGCGGTCGCGTACCTGCTGGTCATCGCCGCCGCGGCGGACGCCGACGTGCGGGGCCGGCCCACCCCCTGGCGGTCCCGCGCGATGGTCTGGCTCGGTGAGGTCTCGTTCGCCTTCTACCTGGTCCACGTGCTGGTCATGGTCACTGTGCTGCGGCTGACCGGGCACTGGGGGACCGGGCTGCCCGGCTGGCGCGGCCCGGTCGCGGTGCTCGGCTTCCTGGTGGTCACGCTCGCGCTGGCCGCCGCGCTGCACCGCTGGGTGGAGCTGCCGATGATGCGCCTGCTCGGCCCGTCCCGCCGGGCCCGCACGGCGTCGCGCGCACCGGCCGTGCCGGCTCCACGCGGGTCCGCCGAGGACGCCGCCACCCCGGCCGCCGACGGGGGCGCGACGTCCGTCGCCCGTCGGGCCGAGGGCATCGAGTACGCCGGGCGGCGTCGCCCGGACTGACACGCGCCGTCGTCTGCCGGCCGGTCCGCGACACGCCGTGCGGCGGTGCGTTCGTGGGGGATCGGCGGTAATTTGTACCCGTGCTTCCGATCGCGCTCACCTGCCCCGTGTGGTGGGTGGCGCGCTGGACCGCCCGGATGCTCGCCAGTCTCGCCGTGGTGGTCGCCTGTTCGTTCGGCGCCGCCACGCTGCCGTCCGGTGTCGCCGCTGCCGCCCCGGCTCCGGCGGTCGCCGCCTCGGCGTACACGGTCACGGGCGCCTCGACCGCCGCGCGGCCGGAGGTCGACCGCGTGGCCGAGCGGCCGGCCTCGCCCGCCGGTGTCCCGGCGCCCGCTCGCCGGGCGACGGTCCCGGCCGTCGCGGAGCCGGTCCCGGCCGGACGGGCCGCCGCGCCGGCCGGCCCACGGGCCCCGCCCGCCCGCTGATCCGCCCACGGGCCGCGCCCGTTCCCGCACCCACCGAACGTCATCCCCGCACCCGCCTCCCGGTGGCCCGCCCGCCCCGGCCGGCCGTGCGGCCCTCCCGCCAGGTTCTTCCCGTGAGGTGCCGACCATGTCGCAGACCGCTCTGTACCACTTCCTCACCTCCGTGCCCGAGGCCGCGGCCATCTGGTCCTTCCTGCTGCTGCTCGCGCTGGGCCTGCTCGCCGCGCTCGTCGCCCGGCCCGAACGCGAGCCCGCGCCGGACGCCGTCCCCGAACCGGCCGACGCCGACGCCGCCCGCCGCGACGACCTGGTCCGGTACGCCGAGGAGGTGGCGGTGGCCGCCGCCGGGGCCGCCCAGACGGCCCGCCGCCGCCGGGAGCGGTGGCTGGCCGCGCAGGACGAGGCGGAACGGGCCTGGACCGCGTACGACGAGGCGGACGCCGCCGCCCGCCGCCTGGCCGGCGCCGCCGCGCTGGCCGCCCCGCGCACCCCGCGCACCCCGGCTGAGTACGCGGCCCGGGAGCGCTGGCTGCACCACGCCGCCATGACGGCGCACTGGCGGGGCGACCTGACCGCCCGTCAGCTCGCCGACGTGCTGGCGGGTCGCAACGGGTGGGATCCGCGCCGGCACCCGGCCGAGCAGGAGACCGTGCTGGCACGCACCGTCCGGGACGGTCGCCGGGCCGGATGGGAGAGCGCCGCCGAGCGGGAGCGGGCGGCGTGGCGGGACGCGGAACTGGCCGCCGAGGCCGCCCGGACGCTCGCCGCCGAGGCGTACGCCGCCACCGTGGCGCTGCGGCCCGCCCCGGTGTACCGGAGCGCGACGGCGAGCGCCCAGCCGGTGCCCGCGACGGTCCGCAACGCCCGGTGGCGCCCGGCCCGGGTCGGCTGAGACGACCGTCTCGACCGAATCGTTACCCGGAATGTGGTGAGCCCGGTCACCCGGGCCGCCGAAACGGGCGTCCGGCGCGGAACAGGTCATCGAGTCGCGCGATTGCCGGGCCGGTGCTGGCCGTCTGTCCGCTTTCCGCCGCCGGGTGCCGTCGAAACTGCTTGTCCCATTGAGCGAAGTCAGTAACCGGGTGTTCCGAAATCCGTTACCGCGGATCACGTTTACGCAGGTGGGAGCGCTTGGCATGGGACATACCCACCGGTAGTGTCGGCGCGTCCGATGCGGTAATCGATCGCCGACGGCGACGCCGCACCGACCCGCCTAATCGTGTTCCACGAACCGGGGACCCATGAGCACCATCGGGGTGAATCCGCGAGCCACGGCCCGCGGTAGGGCGTACTTCCCGCCCGAATCCGTCAGCTAACCCGGTCGGCGGCCACGGAAGGAGTACCCCTCTTGCCCACCCCTCGATCGTCCCCCCGCCTCCACGGCACCGCGGTGCCCGCGCTCGCCTGACGCGCGACCGGCAACCGCCCCCTGGGCGCCCGGCATCACGGGCGTTCCCGATCCCCCGGCCATCCGGCCCCGCCAGCACGTGTGAGTTCCTCCGCGTGCCGGGCCGGCGTGCGCCGCTCACGCCCCGTGGAGGATTTCGTGAAGCACCACCTGAAGCGTCAGCTGCGACGGATCGTCACCGAGCGCCCGTACCAGATCATCGCCGGATCGGCCGCCGCGCTCGTGCTGGCCGCCGGCGCCGGCACCGTCGCCACCGCCGGTGACGACGCCCCGGTCGAGGAGAACACCGCGGCGGTCGCCGATCTCGGCGCCGCCCGTCTCGGCGAGCAGCCCGCCAGCCGCGGCGAGGCCCGCATCGCCGTCCCGCCGGCGTCGCCCAGCGCCTCCGCCGCGCCCAGCGCGTCGCCGAGCGCCTCCCCGTCGAAGAAGGCCACGGCCGACCCGGACACCACGCCCAAGGCCAAGCCGAAGCCGCCGTCGAGCAAGTCGCTCGACTACGACTACCAGGCGCAGATCAACTACTTCTACTGCGGTCCGGCCGCCGTGCGCAACGCGCTCAGCGCCGCCGGCATCGAACGCAGCCAGGACGCGCTCGCCGGCCCGCTCGGCACCACCGAGATGGGCACCAACTCGGCCGAGGACACCACCCGGGTGCTCAACCAGCAGGTCAAGGGCAACCCGTACCGGACCCGCATGATCCCCGGCACCGCCACCCCGGCCCAGATGGACCGGCTCCAGGCCGACGTGGTCGAGGCGATCACCAACGGCCGCGCGGTCGTCGCGAACGTCGCCGGCACCGCCACCGACACCAACGGCGGCTGGCACTCGTTCCCGGGCGGCCACTACGTCGCCGTGGTCGGCTACAAGGACGACGGCCGGACCGTGCGCATCGCCGACTCGGCCGACCCGTCGCTGCCGTCGTACTGGGTCACCACGATCGACCTGGCGAACTGGGTCTCCACCCGCGGCTACTCCGCCTGACCCCGCCCGGCCCCGCTGATCTTGCAGTTGCGGCCCCGTCACAACGGGCAAGCCGGGCGTCCCACGGGCCGAAACCGCAAGATCGACGGGATGGCGGGCGACGAGGCTGGCCGGGGTGCGGTCTCGCGTGTCCGGGGCGGGCGGTGGCAGACTGCGCCAATGGGCGATGCGACGGGGAAGCGGCACCTGATTCTCCTGCACGGCATGGGTGCCACCGGCGAGGTGTGGCTGCCCTGGGCGCCGCTGCTGGAACGCCGCTGGCCCGGCCGCTGGCTCGCCCCCGACCTCGCGGGACACGGCTGGTCGCCCTCGCTCGACGGCTACTCGTTCGAGGCCCTGGCCCAGCGCGTGGTCGACGGGCTCGGCCCGGTCCGGCTCAGCCCGGACGACCGGCTGGTGCTGCTCGGGCACTCGCTCGGCGGCGTGGTGGCGCTGGCGCTCGCCGCCCGGCAGCGAGGGCTTCCGGTCGACGCGGTGGTCGGGCTCGGCATCAAGGCGGTCTGGTCCCCGGCCGAACTGGCCAAGTCGGCGGAACTGGCCGCCCGGCCGGTCACCTGGTTCGCCACCCGTGACGAGGCGGCCCGCCGCTACCTGCGGGTCTCCGGGCTCGCCGGGCTGTTCGCACCGGACCATCCGGTGGTGGAGGCGGGGCTGCGCCGGGTGGACGGCCGCTGGCGGCTCGCGATGGACCCGGCCGCGTTCGCGGTCGGGGAGCCCCGGCTGCCGGCCCTGCTGGCCGCCACCGGTGTGCCCGTGCTGCTGGCCCGGGGCGAGCTGGACCCGATGGTGACCGACGCGCAGCTCAAGGAGCTGGGCGTGCCGGTGGCGACGCTGCCCGGGCTGGGCCACAACGCGCACGTCGAGGATCCGGAGGCGGTGCTCGCCCTGCTCGACCCGTACCTCTGAGCGGGCCTACACCTCGGCGCGCGGCGCCGGGACCGCCCAGTCGGGTTCCAGCTCCCGGCGGGCGGCGGTGAGGAACGCCTCGGCGTACCCGTCGGCGGGGAAGTCGCCCAGGTACCGGGTCCGCGCCGCCCAGCGCCGCGCCGCCTTCGGGTCGGCGTCGAGCAGGTCGGTGAGCACTTCGTCCACGTTGGACATGTCACGCCGCAGCACGTAGCCGGACGCCGCGAGCGGGAACCGCTCGACGAAGTGCGCGCCGTCGGCGCCGGTGTCGGTGACCGCGTACGGCTTGCCGGAGTAGAGCCAGTCGGAGATGACCCCGGACACGTCGGAGACCAGCGCGTCGGCGCGGTTGACGCACTCGGTGAGCGTCAGCTCGCGGCTCGCGGCGGCGCCCCACAGGTGCGGCCGGCCGGTCTTCGCCCGGTCGGCGGCGAGCAGTTCGGTGAGCCGGGCGAGCTGACGGGCCGAGGCCGGGTTCTTGCCGGTGTACGGGTGGGCGCGCAGGATCACCGCGGCGCCCCGGTCGATCAGCCGGCGGATCAGCGTCTCGGCCACCGGCAGCGAGCAGTAGTTCGCGTCGGCGTGGTGCCCGGTCCAGGTCGGGGTGTAGAGGACCGTGGGGTGCGCCGGTGCGGTGACCGGCTCCCGGCGTACCTCGATGGCCTCGACCTGGGGCCGGCCGACCACGACGAACTTGTCGGCGGGGATCTCCACGCCGGCGCGGGCGTACCTGTCGATCGCGGCCTGACCGGCCACGAAGATCTTGTCGAAGATGGCCGAGACCGGGTTGGCGCTGGGGGCCTTGTCGCTGTCGCCGTGGTGCAACTGCACGTGGGTGAGCTGGTTGAACCGGATCACGTGGGCGTTCTTCGCGCCGTGGTTGACGTAGAACGCCACCCGCAGGCTCGGCACCAGCGCCTCGTCGAGCGCCTTCAGCGTGGGGCAGAGGACCACCGGGGCGCGGGTGGCGGCGGCCACCGTGGACAGGAACTCCGGCTCGCGCAGCACCACCACGAACGGGCGGCCGATCCGCTCCAGGTACGGCAGCCACATGGTGACCTGGTACTCCGAGCCGGGCGGCGCGGAGAAGTGCAGCAGGAACTCGGGCTGGTGCCGGCGCAGCGCCCGGCCGACCGGGCCACCTCCGGCGGGCGGGCGGAACCGGCGCCGGGCGAGATCCAGCGCGACCGCCCCGCACCCGGCGCCGACGAGCAGCGCGGCGGCGAGCGCCGACCAGGCGGGCAGCGCCAGGGCGGCGGCGAGCGCCACCACGGCCAGCAGCGCCAGCAGCGCGTCGCCGAGCCGGGCGGCGACGACCGGTGTCCACGTACGGACCGGGAGGTTCGCCGCCCGGATCTCCAGCGCGCCGGCCTGCCGCAGCGGCCCGACCAGCAGCACCAGCCCGAGCAGGACCAGCGCGGTGGCGGCCAGCGCCGGGTCGAAGCCGTCGTCGAGGCGCCGGGCGTGGCCGACCAGGACGCCGGCGGCGACGAGCACCGTCTCGGCGAGGCCGTCGGCGGACGGCCGGACCCGGCGCTCCCAGGCGGTGGCGGCGAGCGCCGCGACGGCCAGGGCCAGGCCCCAGCCGGTGGCGCCGGTGAGCGCCACGACGAGGAAGGCCAGCACCGCCAGCCCGGTGGTCAGCACCCGGGCGAGCAGCTTGCGGACCAGGTCACCACGCATCTGGTACGTCCCGTCGGGTTCAGGCGTCGGCGGACAGCTCGGACCGGTGCGGGCCCGGCTGGGCCGGTACGGCGGCGACCTGCTCGCCGGGGGACCGGCGCACGTCGACCACCTGGCCGGTCAGTTCGGAGATCAGCACGTCCAGGGACGCCTGCGCGACCGCCTCGGAGGAGAGCAGCGTGTGTTCCGGCTCCTCGCCGAACGCCCGCGTCCGCATCGGGGTGGCGGTGCGTTCCGGGTTGACGCAGTTGACCCGTACGCCGAACTCGGCCCACTCGTCGGCGAGCGCCTGGGTCAGGTTGACCAGCGCGGCCTTGGTGGCCGAGTACAGCGCGTAGCGGGCCCGGCCCCGGGTGTACGAGCTGGACGTGTAGAGCAGCAACTGGCCCTTGGTCTGCTGGAGGTACGGCAGGGACTGGCGCGCGATGGTGACCGGGCCGACGAAGTTGACGTGCAGGAGACGGTCCATCGTCTCCGAGTCCATCTCGGCGAGCGCGCCCTTCTCCAGGATGCCGGCGGTGACCACCACGTGGTCGATCCGGCCGGTCGCCTCGAACGCGGTCTTCAGCGCGGCGGCCACGTCCTCGGCGCGCTCGACGTGCGTGCCGGTGGTGGAGCGGCTGAACGGGAAGACCTGGGCGCCGTAGCCACGGGCCAGCTCGGCCAGGTCGTGGCCGATGCCGTAGCTGCCGCCGAAGACCACGATGGTCCGGCCGGTCAGCTCCTCGGCGTAGCTGCGGTGGTCGGTCAGGCGGGGCGCCTGGGCGGCGGCGAGCTGGAACAGCTTGTCGGCCAGGTGCACGTCGACCGGGTGGGTGACCTTGATGTTCTCGTCCGAGCCGTCGATCACCTTGATCGGCGTGCCGGGCAGGTAGCGCAGCACCACACCGCAGTCGTCGGTGGCGGCGAAGCCGGGGTCGCCCTCGGCGCGGCGGTACGCCTCCCGGATGGTGCCGGAGCGGAACGCCTGCGGGGTCTGGCCGCGGCGCAGCCGGGAGCGGACCGGAATGTCGGTGATGCAGTCGTCCGCGTCGACCTGGATGATCGTGTCGGCGGACGGGATGGCCACGTCGACCGCCGAGTACGTCCAGAGCGCGTTCACGCACTCGCGCACGATCCGGGCGCTGACCAGCGGGCGGACCGCGTCGTGGAAGAGGATGTTGACGTCGCCCTCGCCGACCGCGTCGAGCGCGATCCGGGTGGTGTCGTTGCGGGTCTCGCCGCCCTCGATCACCTGGGTGACCTTGCGGAAGCCGGCGTCGGCGACGATGCGCCGGGCGTCGTCGACGTGACCGGTGGCCATCAGCACGATGATCTCGTCGATCTCCGGCGCGGCCTCGAAGACGGCGAGGGTGTGCTCGATGATCGGCTTACCGGCGATCTTGAGGAGCTGCTTCGGGATGCCCAGCCCGAGGCGCGTGCCGGTCCCCCCGGCGAGGATCACGGCCACCGTACGCGCGGGGCGCCAGGGTGCCGGGTTCGCCGGCGCGGCGTCCGGTGCGGTGGTGTGGTCCTGCGTCATTGCCGTACCTCACTCTGGGTGAAAGGGGATGGATCCGAAAACATTAACGCGTACGCCGGAGCGCACCGCTCCGGGCGGAACCCGGTGCGGTGCGCTCCAGGGCGCTACTTCTGGTTCTCGTACGCGTCGCAGACCTCCTTGGTGGGGCCGTCCATCTTCAGGACGCCGCTCTCCAGCCAGATGGTCCGCTCGCAGGTGTCCCGGATCGAGCCGATCGAGTGGCTGACCAGGAAGACGGTGCCGGCGCTGTCGCGCAGCTCGCGGACCCGCTGCTCGCTGCGGACCCGGAACTTGCGGTCGCCGGTGGCCAGCGCCTCGTCGATGAGCAGCACGTCGTGCTTCTTCGCCGAGGAGATCGCGAAGCGCAGCCGCGCGCCCATGCCGGAGGAGTAGGTGCGCATCGGCAGCGAGGCGAAGTCGCCGCGCTCGTTGATCCCGGAGAACTCGATGATCTCCGGGGCGATCCGCTTGACCTCCTCCGGCGGCATGCCCATGGCCAGGCAGCCGAGCACCACGTTGCGCTCGCCGGACAGGTCGTTCAGCAGTGCGGCGTTCACGCCGAGCAGCGACGGCTGGCCCTTGGTGTAGACGGCCCCGCGGGCCGGCGGCAGCAGGCCGGCGATGGCGCGCAGCAGTGTGGACTTGCCGGAGCCGTTGCTGCCGATCAGGCCGATCGCCTCACCCTCGTACGCGGTGAAGCTCACGCCCTTGACCGCGTGCACCTCGCGGATGTTGGGCGCCTTGCTGCGGGAGACGATCCGCTTGAGCGCGGAGACCGGGGTGGTGCCGCCGGTCGCGCCCTTGTGGATCCGGTAGATCACGTGCACGTCGTCCACCACCACTGTGGGGACGCGACCCGAGTCGGTCACCGGGCCGGCGTTCAGCGGCAGGGTCTGCTCAGCCACGGCCGTACTCCTTCTCTCCGCGCCAGAAGTAGACGAACCCGCCGATGCCCATCACGACCGCCCAGAACAGGCCGAGCGCCCACAGCTTCAGCGGGGAGCTCACCAGGTTCGCCTGGTGCGAGTCGAGCAGCGCGTAGCGGGCCAGCTCGATGAAGACCAGCGGTGGGTTCCACTCCAGGATGTTGGCCGCCCACGACGGCAGGTGCTCGCGGATGAGCGCCACCGGGTAGAGCACGCCGGAGGCGTACAGCCAGGTGCGCATCACGAACGGCATGATCTGCTTGAGGTCGGTCGCCTTGGAGCCGAGACGGGCCATCACCATGCTGAGCCCGACGTTGAAGATCGTCTGCAGCAGCAGCATCGGGACGATCAGGATCCAGCGGAAGGTGATCGGCTCGCCGGTGACGAGCACGATGCCGGCCAGCACCACCATCGACATGAGCAGCTGCTGGAGCTGCACGAGCGTGACGGTGATCGGCAGCGCGGCCCGGGGGAACTGGAGCGCCCGGATCAGGCCCAGGTTGCCGGTGATCGCGCTGACGCCGTTCGTCGCCGCCGTCTGGGTGAAGATGAAGATGAACACACCGGTGCACAGGTACGCGATGAAGTTCGGCACGTTCTTGTGCTGAGCCAGGATCAGACCGAAGATCAGGAAGTAGACCGCCGCGTTGGTGAGCGGTGTCAGCACCTGCCAGAGCTGACCGAGCTGGGTGTTGCTCAGCGAGGAGGCGACCTTCGCCCGCGAGTACGCGGTCATGAAGTGCCGGTACGCCCACAACCTGCGGGCGTACTCACCCAGGGCGGGTCGTTCCCCGGCCACCCGTAGCCCGTACCGCTGGGCCAGCTGGGCCCGGGTCAGTCCGGATTCGGGGTCGGCCACCGCGGTGTTGGCCATGTTCAGGCGCTCCGATCTTTCGTGCTGATGGGGAGCATTGCGGTGAAAGAGATCCAGCGTGGCCGGGCGGGGAGGAGCCGCCTCGCTGCTGCATGGAAGGTAGTCCACCGAACGTCGGGACGCAACCGTACCGTCGTTGCGCTACATTGTTCCACGTGACGACCGAGAAGAGGCGTGCCCCGGCCGGCGCGGCGGTGCTGCGCGGGGAGATCACCAGTGCCATCCGCGCCGCCGTGATGCAGGAGTTGGCCGAGGTGGGCTACGGTCGCCTCTCCATCGAGGCGGTGGCCCGCCGGGCCGGTGTGAGCAAGACCGCCATCTACCGCCGCTGGCGTTCCAAGCTCGACCTGGTGCTGGACATGGTCTCGGCGGTGGCCGGGCGGAACATCCCGCTGCTGGACACCGGCAGCCTCCTCGGTGACCTGGAGATCCTGCTGCACGTGATGGCGCGCGCGCTGCGTCACCGGCTGGCCGCGCAGATCATCCCGGACCTGCTGGCCGAGGCGGCCCGCAACCCGCAGATCGCGGAGAAGTTGCAGGCCGCGCTGGACGACTACCAGCAGGCCGTGGGGCGGATCCTGATCGGCCGGGCGGTCGAGCGTGGTGAGCTGTCCCCGGACACCGACCGGCGCGCCGCCGTCGATCTCATCGTGGGCCCGGTCTACTGGCGGATGGCGATCTCCCGGGCCGCGCTGGAGCCCACCGAGGTGCCCCGGATGGCGGCCGCGATCGTCGCCGCGCTGCGGGTAGCATGCGTGGGGCCTGTACGCGACGAGGTGGAAGTCTGAACCCCGGGCCGCCCCCGGAGGGCCGTCGTCGATCATGAACAGAAGGTCACATCCGGTCGGACAATCAGTGCAACCCGCTGGTTTTCCCGACAGACCGGTACCATCCCCCGAAATGTCCCTCATGAACCACGCGTCGACAGGAGGAAGCCCCATGCTCGGGCCGCATCCAGAGTTCATTCCCCCCGCACGGCCGATCATCGGCGAGGCCGAGATCGAGGCGGCCGTCCGGGTGCTGCGGAGCGGCCGGGTCGTGCAGGGCCCCGAGGTCGCCGCGTTCGAGGAGGAGTTCGGCGACCTCGTCGGCGGCCGGCACTGCGTCGCTGTCAACTCCGGCACCTCCGCGCTCCAGCTGACGCTGATGGCGCTCGGCTTCGGCCCGGGTGACGAGATCATCGTCCCGTCCTTCTCCTTCGCCGCGAGCGCGAACGCGGTCCGGCTGGTCGGCGCCGAGCCGGTCTTCGTGGACATCGAGCCGGGCAGCTTCTGCGTCGACCCGGAGGCGGTCGCCGCCGCGATCACGCCGAAGACCGTCGCGATCATGCCGGTGCACCTCTACGGCCACCCGGCCGCGATGGACCGGATCATGGCGATCGCGCAGCAGCACGGCCTGGCCGTGGTCGAGGACGCCGCGCAGGCCCACGGCGCGTCCCTGCACGGCACCCCGGTCGGCGCGTTCGGCACCGCCGGCTGCTTCAGCTTCTACCCCACGAAGAACATGCACGCCCTGGAGGGCGGCATGATCAGCACCGCCGACGCCGAGCTGGCCCGGACCCTGCGGCTGCTGCGCAACCAGGGCATGGAGCAGCGGTACGCCAACGAGATCGTCGGCGCCAACATGCGCATGACGGACGTGGCCGCCGCGATCGGCCGGGTGCAGCTCGCCCAGCTCGGCGAGTGGACCGAGCAGCGCCGCGCGAACGCCAAGTACCTCGACTCGAAGATCACCGGCATGGTCACCCCGCCGGTCGCGGACGCCGCCCGCCACGTCTACCACCAGTACACGGTGCGCGTGACCGGCGACCGGGACGCCGCCATGGCCCGCCTCACCGAGCTGGGCATCGGCAACGCGGTCTACTACCCGACCCCGATCCACCGGCTCAAGCCGTACCTCACCGCCGACGGCAAGCCGGGCCCGTGGGACCTGCCGGAGACCGAGCGGGCCGCCGCCGAGGTGGTCTCGCTGCCGGTGCACCCGTCGCTGAGCCCCGCCGACCTGGAGCGGATCGCCGAGGGCGCGAACCTGGCCGGCGGTGCCCGATGAGCGACGGTGGACGGAAGCTGCGGGCCGGCCTGATCGGCCTCGGCGCGATGGGCCGCAACCACGCCCGCGTGCTGTCCAACCTGGACGGCGTCGAGCTGGTCGGTGTGGTCGACCCGGCCGGCGACGTGACCGGCACGCTGCGCGCGCCCGTCGTGCCCGAGCTCAGCGACCTGCTCGCCCTCGGCGTCGACTACGCGGTGGTGGCCTGCCCGACGGCGCTGCACGAGCCGATCGGCATGGAGCTGGCCGCCAACGGCGTCTGCGCGCTCATCGAGAAGCCGCTCGCCCAGTCCGTCGGCGCCGCCACCCGTCTGGTCGAGGCGTTCGAGAACGCCGGCCTGGTCGCCGGCGTCGGGCACATCGAGCGCTACAACCCGGCGCTGCAGAGCCTGCGTACCCGCCTGGAGGCGGGTGAGCTGGGCGAGGTGTTCCAGGTCGTGACCCGGCGCCAGGGCCCGTTCCCGCACCGGATCGCCGACGTCGGCGTGGTGATGGACCTGGCCACCCACGACATCGACCTGACCGCCTGGGTGACCGGCCAGCAGTACAGCTCGGTCGCCGCCCGCACCGTCTCGCGCAGCGGCCGGCTGCACGAGGACATGGTCGCCGTGGTCGGCCAGCTCGCCGACGGCACGATGGTCAACCACCTGGTGAACTGGCTCAGCCCGCTCAAGGAGCGGTCGACCGTGGT
This sequence comes from Micromonospora sp. WMMD1219, assembly GCF_049315215.1. Lineage (NCBI taxonomy): Bacteria > Bacillati > Actinomycetota > Actinomycetes > Micromonosporales > Micromonosporaceae > Micromonospora > Micromonospora sp. WMMD1219. The sequence goes on along the minus strand of NZ_CP186057.1, from coordinate 6,384,334 downwards.
CACCGGTGACAAGGGCTGCTTCGTGGCCGACACGCTCACCGCCGACCTGACGTTCTACGCCAACGCCGCCATCGACACCGAGTGGGAGGCGCTGCGCGCGTTCCGCGGCGTGGCCGAGGGCGACATGGTCCGCTACGCCATCCCGAAGCGGGAGCCGCTGCTGGTCGAGCACGAGCGCTTCCGCGACGCGGTGGAGGGCAAGGAGAGCGACATCGTCACCCTCCGGCAGGGCCTGCGGACCGTCGACGTGGCCGGTGCGGTGCTGCGCTCGGCGACCGAGGGCGTCACGGTGGCCATCCCGCCGGCAGCGCGGGGCTGACCCGTGAAGGTTCTGATCGCTGGCGGCGCCGGCTTCATCGGCAGCACCATCGCCTCGGCCTGCCTGGACGCCGGCATCACCCCGGTGATCCTGGACAATCTCAGCACCGGGCGGGCGGAGTTCGTCCAGGACCGCACCTTCTACCGCGGTGACATCGCCGACTCGGCGCTGGTCGACCGGATCTTCGCCGAGCATCCGGACATCGAGGCGGCGGTGCACTGCGCCGCGCTCATCGTCGTCCCGGACTCGGTCGAGCACCCGTTGCGCTACTACCGGGAGAACGTCGGCAAGACCGTCGAGTTCCTCGACGCGCTGGTGGCCAACGGGTGCGCCCGGTTCCTGTTCAGCTCCTCCGCGGCGATCTACCAACCGGGGGACGACTTCGCGGTCGACGAGACCTCCCCGGTCGCGGCCACCAGTCCGTACGGGGAGAGCAAGGCGATGGTCGAGCGGGTGCTGGCGGACAGCGCCCGCGCGTACCCGCTGCGGGTGATCTCGCTGCGCTACTTCAACCCGGTCGGCGCCGACCCGAAGATGCGCACCGGCCTGCAGTTGCCCCGCCCGTCGCACGTGCTCGGCAAGATGATCGAGTCGGCCCGAACCGGCAGCACGTTCCAGGTCACCGGCACCGACTGGCCGACCCGAGACGGCTCCGGCATCCGCGACTACGTGCATGTGTGGGACCTCGCGCAGGCCCACGTCGAGGCGCTGCGCCGGTTCGACACGGTGCTCGCCGGCGACCGCCGGTACGAGGTGTTCAACCTCGGCACCGGCGACGGCACGACGGTGCGGGAGTTGCTGGACGCGTTCAACACGGTGCTCGGCCGGCCCATCCCCACGGCCGTGGCGCCGCGCCGGCCGGGTGACTCGGCCGGCACCTACACCCGCAGCGACCGGGCCCGGCGGCATCTCGGCTGGGTGCCGACGCTCTCCCTCACCGAGGGCATCCAGCACTCGCTGCAGTGGGCCGAGCTGCGCGACGAGTTGCTCGGCCCGGCGGACGAGGCGGCCACCGCAGCGCGCGTACCCGCCCCACGCTGAGCCGTACGAAGAAGGGCCCCACCGGTGGCGGTTTTAAGGGGTCGTTGCAACACGTTGGTTAGTCGGTGACGGCTAGGAGCTTAGCGAGGCGCTCGGCTGGGGTGTCCCAGCCGAGCGTTTTGCGTGGGCGGGCGTTGAGTTCGGCGGCGACGTTGGCGAGGTGGTCGGGGCTGTGGACGGCCAGGTCGGTGCCTTTGGGGAAGTACTGGCGCAGCAGCCCGTTGGTGTTCTCGTTGGAGCCGCGTTGCCAGGGTGAGTGCGGGTCGCAGAAGTAGACCGGCATCTGCGCGGTGATGCTGAACTGGTGGTGCATCGCCATCTCGATGCCTTGGTCCCAGGTCAGAGACCGTTTCAGGTGGTGCGGCAGGGTGGCCATGGCGGTGAGCAGGCCGTCGCGGACCCGGTCGGCGCTGCGGCCGGCGCCCAGGTGCACGAGCAGGACGTAGCGGGTGCAGCGCTCGACAAGTGTGCCGATGGCGGAGCCGTTGTCCTTGCCGATGATCAGGTCGCCTTCCCAATGTCCGGGCACGGCACGGTCGTCGGCCTCGGCGGGCCGTTCGCTGATCATCACTATGGGATAGGTGAAGCGTGGCTGGCGCTGACCAGGCTGGCGGCGGGGACGTCGCACCGCGCGGCCGGTGCGCAGCGCGGTGGTCAGTTCTCGACGCAGTTCGCCACGGCTCTGGACGTAGAGCGCCTGGTAGATCGTCTCGTGTGATACGTGCAGCTCGTTCCGCTCGGGAAAGTCGCGGCGCAGCCGACGGCTGATCTGTTCCGGGCTGTGCTTGCGATCCAGCATGGCCTGGACGTGTTCCCGCAGCGCCGGGCACGCGGCGATTTTGCCGATCTTCGGACGAGGCCGCCTGCTGTCGGGCGTTGCTGGGCTGCGTAGGGCGGCCGGTAGTCACCGCTGTCCGGGTGCCGATTGCGGCGGATCTCCCGGCTGATCGTGCCCGGCGAACGCCGCAGCTCAGCCGCGATCGCCGCCTGCGAGGCACCCTCCCGCAGCCGATCAGCGATCACGATCCGCTCGGCCTGGGACAGAAACCGGTCCGACACGGTCAAAGACCGGGCAGCGGGACGTACTCCCTGCTGCCCGGCCTTCGTCTGGATCGTGCGGCCGTACCGCCAGCGGTGACCAGTCTTGCGATTGATCCCGACCAGCCGGCACGCTTCACTCGTACTTACACCCCGCGCCACAAGATCCAAATATGCCTGGCGCTCCGCGCGAAGCTTCTTCGGTCCCTGCGGCCGGCGATCCCCACGGATCTCGAACACTGCAGCCCCTGATCAGTCAGGCGTTGCAACGATCCCTAGAACCCAAGGGTTTCCGGTGGGGCCCTTCTTCGTCGTGCGGTCAGGACTCCAACAGGAGCCGGTCGAAGTCGTGCTGCACCACCGACCAGTCCCACTCACGCAGCGCGTACGCCGACGCGTCGCGACCGGCGGCGCGCCAGGCCTCCTCGGTGGCGGTGGTCTCCAGGATCCGCTCCACCGCCTCCTCCGGACTGCCGACGACCCAGCCGTTCGGGTAGAGCGTGCGGGCGCTGTGCGGCCGCCCGGCGAAGAACGGCCAGTCGCGCACCACCGGGACGGCGCCGCTGGCCGCGCCCTCCATGAGACCGCAGTGGCAGCCCTCGCGCACCGACGAGCTGATGATTACGCCGATGTCGCTCAGCATCTTCGGCACCTCGTTGGTGGGCCCGAGCCGGCGCACCGCGCCGTCCGCCTCGAACTCCCGCACGTCCCGGTTGAACGCCTCCAGGTAGTCCCGGCTGGCCACGCTCACGTTGGGGTTCATGTCGCCGCCCACCAGCAGCAGCCGGTACCGCTCGTCGCGGCGGCGCAGCAGTCGCAGCACCTCGACCGCCCAGCGCGGGTCCTTGGCGACCTGGCTGATGCCCACCATGCCGAGCTGGAAGCGGGCCTCCGACGGCTTGTCGATCTGGAACCCGCGCAGGTCCATGGCGTTGTCCAGCACGTGCGTGCGCGGCCCGTCCGGGCCGTTCAGGTAGGGCACCAGGGTGGTGGTGAGGTCCCGGATGTGATCGGCGACGAAGACCAGGTCGTCGATCCGGGAGAAGTCCACCATGTACGGCCAGCGCGACAACGCCTCGTAGCTGTGCAGGCGGACGATGATCCGGGTGGTGCCCGGGTCCACCATGGTGAACAGCGCCGCCGGCGCCACGCACCAGTCCACGAAGACGGTGTCCGCCCAGTCGAGGTACGGGCGCAGCCGCTCCTCGGCCTTGTCGCCGTAGGGCGTGGAGTCGGCCGACAGGCGGTGCTCCAGCATCGGCTTCGACGCCCAGGTCACGCTCTTGAGCGCGGCGTTGGCCGCCAGGTCGACGAACCGGACCTCGACCTGCGGGTGGGCGTCGTAGTAGGACCGGATCAGCTTCAGGAAGTTGTCGTTGGCGCTGGTGGCGATCAGCAGCCGCAGCGGCCGGTCGGTCGGCGGCGGCGCCGCCGGCTGGAGCCGGCCCCGCGGACTCGCCACCGTGGTCGCCGCCAGCGAGCGGCGGAACGGCGCGATGAAGCCCTCCGGGTTCTCCGCTAGCGGAGAGGTGAGCTGATCGATGTGCAGCACCCGGTCGAACGCCAGCGTCATGGCCCGGTTCAGCAGGTCTGCGGCGGCCACGTTCTCGTCCGCCCGGTGCCGCTGGTCGGCCACCTTGAGCAGCGCCTCGACCGCGCCGTTCAGGTCGCGCGGCGGCATGCCGGCCTTGAGTTCGCGGCTCGCCGCCTCGCCGAGCATCCGAGCCCGCGCGGTGGGCTTGCGGAGCTTGCTCGCCGTGGCGGTGAGGACCATGGCCTCGCCCTCGGGCCGGTCCGCCCAGGCCATGCCCTTGGCGACCTGCCGGGCGACCTTGGTCCGCACCGAGTCGGGCATCTTCGGCGCCTTCAGCGCGCTCAGCCAGAGCTGGGTGCCGGCCTTGCTGCGCATGATCGGCCGGGCGGTGACCGCGTTCACCGCGGCCCGCGGGGCGCCGCTGATCAGCCGGTTGACGCTCTGCCGCACCAGCGCGGTGGAGGGGATGCCGTTGGCCAGGCGCTGGAGCGGGCCGCCGGTGCCGTGCCGGTCCCTGCGGTCGGCAAGCGCCTGCACCGCGGCCTGGATGCCGTAGCGGGCGTCGGCGGACCGGTTGCGCTGCGCGAACCGCCACACCGTGTAGACCGCGTGCGCGTCGAGGGCCACCAGGACGTCAGCGGTGCGGGCCTGCTCCCGGGCCCAGGGCTCGCGCCGGATCCGGCTCCATACCCGTTCCCCGGGCACCTGCCGGGCCAGCGCGCGGGTCGGTGAGTCCTTCGCGATGTCCACCGGCAGCGCACACACCCCGTCGAGGTGGAGGTCCTCCGGCAGCTCGTCCTGGCTCAGGGCGCCGACCAGGTGGACGCGGGCGCCGGCCTCACGCAGCCGCTGCACCGCCGTGCTGAGAATCCCCGCCTGCGGGGCCACCCCCGTCACCAGCAACACGTTGCTCATGCGCGCACCCCACCGGATCGTTCGTCCTGCTCCGTCGTCGAGTTCGCACCCGACGGACGCACCACCGCGCCGTTGACCGGCAGGTCGTGCGGTTCCGCCAGGGCGTGCGCGGCCAACCGCTCGACCGCGTTCTGCATCAGGATCTCCCGGGTGAACGGGTCGGCGTGGTGCCGGACCCCGTCGCGCTGCTCCTCGGTGGCCTCCACCACCATCCGGGCGGCCGCGCGGAAGCTCTCCACCAGGCGCAGCTCGTCCAGGCCGCAGGCACCCGTCCACAGCGGGTGGCCGTCGAGCACCCGGGACGCGTCGTGGTCGACCTCGTGCACCGAGACGATCGGCAGGCCGGTCGCCATGTACTCGTACACCTTGCCGGAGGTGACGTACCGGCCGCCGATGAGGATCAGCACGAGGGCGTCCCAGCCGCCGTACGTCTCCGCGACCTCCGCCTTGCGTACCGGGCCGCCGAAGGAGACGCCGTCGGCCGCCGCCTCGCGGATCAGCTCGGTCAGCCCGTTCGCCTCCCGGTTCGCGCCGGCGCCGATGTGCCCGCGGATCTCGAACCGGGCGTTGCGCAGCAGCGGCTCCTGCTTGCGGGCCTCGCGCCACGCGTCGAGCACCACGCCGAGCTGGTGGGTGGTGTAGTTGACCGTGCCCAGGTAGCCGAAGGTCAGGCCGGCCTCCGGATCGGGCTTCCGAGGACGGATCGCCGGGACGCTGTCCCGGTCGTAGCCGTTGCGGACCACGTGCACCCGGTCCGCCACGTGGGGGTAGCGCGCCCGGTAGTGGTCGGCGATCGGGTCGTTGACCACCCAGAGCGACTGGCAGTGGTCGAGGATCCGGCGCTCCCAGAGCCCCGCCTCGGAGTCGGGGGTGAAGGCCTGGCCGCCGTTGACCACGTCGATCGACCAGCCGTCGCGGAAGTCCACCGCGTACGGCACGCCGTGCAGCTCCCACAGCTTCCAGGCCGCGGCCAGGTTCACGTACGGCACGCAGCTGGCCAGCAGCAGGTCGGCCGGGTGCTGGCGGTGCACGTCGAGCACCGCCCGCTCCAGCGCGCCGCGCCAGCTGCCGAAGACCGGCTCCGGGAAGATCCGCCTCTCCCGCTTGCGCAGGTTGGTCAGCCACTTCGCCGGGCGCAGCGCGCGCTCCTCGCTGAACTGGCGGATGTCCGTCTCGAGGTCCTCCCGGGCCAGCGGCAGCTCGACGACCTTGATCTCGGGGTCGACCTGGTCCAGGAGGCTGTGGTCGAGGCCCGAGTCCCGCTCCCAGGAAGCGGCCGTGATCGTCACCACGGTGACGTCCCAGCCGATCCGGCGGAACTGGTTGGCCGTCTCCCGCATCCGGTAGGCGCAGCTCTTGGCCGCCGGCGGGAACCCGATGGCCAGGTAGATGAGGTGCGGGCGACGACCGCGAACGGCCGCCCCGCGGCCGTTCGCGGTGGAGTGCGACATGTCGAGGGATGGCGTCATGGTCGGGCGAACACCCCGAGTCTCTCGGTGGGTGGGCAGGGTCACTTCGCGGCGAGGGTCTCGACGACCCGCTGGGCCGCCCGGCCGTCGCCGTACGGCGTGCCCTGGGCGGCGGTCGGCGCCGGCCGGGTGGCGATGTCGATCCATTCGGCGCGGGAGTGGACGGACGGATCCGGCACCAGGCGGTTCCAGCCGTCGGCCAGCGTCTCGATCCACTCGGTCTCCGGCCGGAGCGTGGTGCACGGCCGGGACAGGAGGTAGGCCTCCTTCTGCAGGCCACCGGAGTCGGTCACCACACCGGCCGAGGAGAGCACCGCGGCCACCATGCCGGCGTACGGCAGCGGGCGGCCGACGTGCACCGCGCCGCGGCCCAGCTTCAGCCCGTGCTCCTCGGCCTTGGCCACCAGCCGCGGGTGCGCCAGCAGCGCCACCGGCACGGGCAGGTCGGCCAGGCCGTCGAGCAGGGTGGCCAGCCGCGCCCGGGAGTCGGTGTTCTCCGCCCGGTGCAGCGTGGCCAGGAGGTACGGCTCGTCGGCGCGGATGCCCTCCGGCAGCGCGGGCGCGGGGTGCCGGCCGGCGAGGACGGCGTCCCGGACACCGAGGCACACGTCGACCATCACGTCGCCGACCATGACGGACCGGGCGGCGAGCCCCTCGGCGGACAGGTGCCGCATCGCCTCCTCGGAAGGCGCGAGCAGCAGGTCCGCCGCGTGGTCGGTGAGGATGCGGTTGTGCTCCTCCGGCATCATCCGGTTGAACGAGCGCAGGCCCGCCTCCAGGTGGGCGACCGGCAGGTGCAGCTTGACCGCGGAGACCGCGCCGGCGAGGGTCGAGTTGGTGTCGCCGTAGACCAGCACCCAGTCGGGCTTCTCGGCCTCGAAGACCGGGTCCAGCGCGGCGAGGGCCTTGCCCGTCTGCACGCCGTGCGAGCCGGAGCCTATCCCGAGGTGGATGTCCGGGTCAGGGATGCCGAGACCGGAGAAGAACACGTCGGAGAGGTCCGCGTCGTAGTGCTGGCCGGTGTGCACGATCCGGTGCTCGTGCTCGCTGGCGGCGAACGCGGCGGCGATGGGAGCGAGCTTGATCAGCTGAGGGCGTGCCCCGACGACGCTGATGACCTTCACCTGTATGACTCCTCGTGTGATCTCGTGAAAGGCAGCTGCGCGTCGGCAGGCGCTGTCCCTTGAGTCAGAGACGAATTCTGCCTCAGCCGGACGTGACCGCCAAATTCCCGCACCGGGCGCGAGACAAGCGTCAGCCACATGTCGCTTGGCCGTCACCTTCGCGCCGACCACCCGGTGTCGTGCCGCCAGTCCCCGGTCGAGACCCGTAGGATTCGCCGGTGTGACGACGGCACATCCCACCGGCAAGCCCACGAGCAGCCCGCCCGCCGACCCCCCGGAGGCCGTGACCGAGAACGGGGACGCCCCGAGCGTACCGCCGGCACCGCAGGTCTCACCGACCCCGCCGGTCACCGCGGGCCCGGAGGCCACGGCCGCCCTGAGCCGCCGGTGGTGGTCCCGGCGCCGCCTGGCCGACCTGCTGGTCGGCGTGGCGTTCGTGGCGGGCGCCCTCTGGGTCACCGGGCGGGGCTGGCTCGACGTCGACGGGCGTCTGCTCGGCAGCCGGCCGGACGACCAGGGATTCAACGAGTGGATGCTGGCGTACGCCGCGCACGCGGTGAGCAACCTGGAGAACCCGTTCTTCACCACCCTGCAGAACGCGCCGGACGGCGTGAACCTCATGTCGAACGTGGGGATGCAGTTGCCGGGCATCCTCCTGACGCCGGTCACCCTGCTCGGCGGCGCGCCGCTGTCCTATCTCCTGCTGATCACGCTGAACCTGGCCGGCACCGCCTTCGCCTGGTACTGGGTGCTCGACCGGCACCTGACCGGCAAGCGGGCCGCCGCCGTGGTCGGCGGCCTGTTCTGCGGGTTCGCCCCGGCGATGGTGACCCACTCCAACGGGCACCCGCACATCACCGCGCAGTGGCTGGTGCCGTTCCTGGTGTGGCGGATCGTCCGGATGGCCCGGTCGGTCGCGCCGGTCCGGGACGGCCTGATCCTGGGCGCGTTGGTCGCGGCCCAGTTCTTCATCTCCGTCGAGATCCTCTTCCTGGTCGCCCTCGGCGCGCTGATGGCCACGGTGGCGCACCTGGCGCTGCGGCCCCGGGAAACCGTCCGGCTGGCCCCGCGGGCGCTCGGCGCGCTGGCGGTGGCCGGCGGGCTGGTGCTGCTGGTCACCGCCTACCCGCTGTGGATGCAGTTCGCCGGGCCCCAGCACCGGATCGGGCACCCGGGTGACCCGGACGTCTACACCCTGCGGGTGCGTTCGTTCGTGGCCTACGCGACGGAGTCGATCGGCGGCGGGCCGGAAAGCGCCCAGGGACTCGCGCCGAACACCACCGAGCAGGCCAGCTTCTTCGGCTGGCCGGTGGTGGTGCTGGTGGCGGCGGCGGTCCTCGGGCTCCGCCGGGAGTTGGCCGTCCGGGTGCTGGCCGTGGTGGCGCTGATCTCCGGCGTGTTCTCGCTCGGCTCTACGCTGAGCTGGGGGCCGGCGAAGAGCGACGTGCCCGCGCCGTTCGCGCTCCTGCACGACCTGCCGATCGTGGACGCCATGGTGATCGCTCGGTTCGCGCTGATCACCACCGTCGCGTTCGGGCTGCTGCTGGCGCTCGCCGTGGCCCGGCTCGACGGCCTGGCGGCGCGGACCCCGCGGGTGGCCGCGCCGCTGCGACTGCTGACCGCGGCGGCGCTCGTCGGCGCGCTGCTGCCGATGCTGCCGACGCCCTTGCCGGCGAAGGGCCGGGTGCCGGTGCCCGAGTTCGTCACGTCCGGCGAGTGGCGTGGGTACGTCGCCGACGGGCGGACGCTGGTGCCCGTGCCGGTGCACAACATGACCTCGATCAACTGGGGCTCCGCGGCGCTGACCGGCTTCGCCGTGCCGCAGGGCTACTTCCTCGGCCCGACCTCGCCGACCGACGACACCGGCCGCTGGGGCACCCCGCCGCGCCCGACGGCGCTGCTGCTCACCGCGATCGGCGCCGGTACCCGCCCGCCGACCGTCGGCGCCGCGGAGCGCGACCAGGCGCTGGCCGACGCGCGGTGGTGGCGGGCGGACGCGGTGGTGCTGCCCCGACACGCGCACGAGGCCGAGCTGAAGGCGTTTCTGGACGCCTGCTACGGGCCGGGGCAGCGGGTACGCGACGTGTGGCTCTGGGACGTGCGGCCGGTCACCCGGTGAGCGGCGGCGCCGGTCAGGGCGAGGACCGCCAGACCAGCAGCAGGTAGCCACCGAAGTAGGCCGAGGCGGCGGTCATCCCGAGCAGGATGATCACCGCCCGCGCGGTGCGGGCGGTGGCGAGCGCCCGGGCCACCGGGAGCAGCAGCGCGAACGCCGGCACCAGGAAGCGCGCCTTGGAGTTGAAGTATCCGGAGGCGCCGATCGTGGTGATCAGCAACAGCCCGCTGTACGCCAGCAGCGGCCAGGGCTGCCGGTCGACGACGCTCAGCGCCATCAGGACCAGGCTGGTCGCCAGCACCGCAACGATCAGATAGAATTGGAGCTTGGCCGGCTGGTCCAGGGTGGTCCCGGTGAACCGCAGGGTCCCCGCGCCGCCGTCGAAGGTCGAGTGCCAGCCCTCGGTCTGGATCTGGAACCAGCCGTCCACCCGGCCGGTCCGCCAGCCCACCCAGCCGACGAAGCCGAGCCAGCCCAGCGGCGCCACCAGCAGTGCCACCGCCGGACGCCACGTGCCCTGCCGCCGCACCAGCGCGATCAGCCCGGCCAGCATCACCACCGGGATGAGCGCCGTCGCGGTGGGCCGGGTGGCCCCGGCGACGAGGCAGAGCACCCCGGCGGTGAGCCACCGGCCGGTCAGCACCGCGTACAGCGACCAGGCGGCCAGCGCCGTGAAGAGCGCCTCGGTGTATGCCATCGACTCGACGACCGCGTGCGGCAGCAAACCCCAGACCACCGCCAGCAGCACCCCGGTGCGCCGGTCGTGCAGGTGGTTGCCGACCGCGAACAGCCCCCAGGCGGCGGCGAGCGAGGCAAGCCAGGCCAGCGTGATCGCCGTGCCGCGGAACTGGAACGGCGACAGCGGCTCGGCGAAACGGATCAACAGCGGATAGAACGGGAAGAACGCCAGGTTGCTCTGGAGGGTTTCCGCCCGGTCGTACCCGTGTTCGGCGATGGCGAGGTACCAGCTGGCGTCGGCCCGGTTGCCGATTTGCTTGGTGAACGACGCGTCCCGGGCGTGTCCCCAGATCGCCAGCGTGACCAGCCCGACGGCGCGGACGGCGGCGTAACCCACGAGCGCCGGCCAGGCGGCGAGCAGCGCCCGTCGCAGCCGCCCCGGCCGGGCGCGGCCGGATGTCGACCCGGTCGCCCGCTCGTCCTGCTTTCGGGGTTCGGCCTCGTCGGTGGCCCCGTCCCCGCCGATTGCCGATTCCGTCACCAACGTGCGCCCCCTCGCAGGTGTTCTGGCCCCCGGGTGAGACTAGCAAGCAGCCCGGCCGGGCCGGCGTCCACGCGTCCGCGCCGACCGGCCACTTCCGGCTCGCCGGAGCGCCGGCCGGATGCCACCGGGCGGCCACCCCCGTGCCGTACACTCGCGGAGGTTCCGTTCGGTGCCGCGGCCGTGCGGCGCGGACGGCGCAGGCGAGGTCGCTCTCAGCGCGTCGAGGATCGTCGACGCGGGCGCCCGTTGCCGGCGGCGGATCCCCGCCCACAGCGACCAAGGCGATGGAGAAGGATCAGATGAGCACGCCGGACGTCAGCGTCATCGTCGCCGCCTACAACACCATGCCGTACCTGACCGCCTGCCTCGACTCGCTCGTCGGGCAGAGCATCGGCCTGGACCGGCTGGAGGTCGTCGCCGTCGACGACGGCTCCACCGACGGCAGCGGCGCGGAACTGGACCGCTACGCGCAGCGTTACCCGAACACGGTCCGGGTGCTGCACCAGGCCAACTCCGGCGGCCCGGCGGCGCCGAGCAACCTGGCGCTGGACCACGCCCGCGGCCGGTACGTCTTCTTCATCGGCTCGGACGACCACCTCGGCCCGGAGGCGCTGGAGCGCCTCGTCGACGCCGCCGACCGGTGGGACTCCGACGTGGTGCTGGGCCGGATGGTCGGCACCAACAAGCGCTACGTGCACCAGGCCGTCTACGCCACCACCCAGGAGCGGCTCGACCTGTTCGACAGCGACCTGCCCTGGTCGTTGTCCAACACCAAGCTGTTCCGCCGGGATCTGATCGAGCGGTACGGGCTGCGGTTCCGCACGGACATGCCGATGGGCAGCGACCAGCCGTTCACGCTGGAGGCGTGCTTCCGGGCGAAGAAGGTGTCGGTCCTCGGCGACTACGAGTACTACTACGCGGTCAAGCGGGACAACGCCCAGAACATCACGTACGCCAGCCGATTCGAGGAGCGGCTGCGCTGCGCGGAGGAGCTGGTCGGGTTCGTCGCCGGGCTGATCGAGCCCGGCCGGCGGCGGGACGCGGTGCTGGTGCGCCACTTCACCTGGGAGGTGGCGAAGCTGCTCCGCGCGGAGTTCCTCGCCCTCGCCCCGGACGTGCAGCGGCACGTCCACGACCGGGTCCGCAAGCTCGCCGAGGCGTACCTGACCGACGGGGTGACCGCCCGGATGGCGTCCGAGGAGCGGCTTCGGGTGGCGGTGGCGCGCGACGGCGACCTGGACGCGCTGCGCACGCTCATCGGCCAGCAGTCCGACCGGTCGCTGCCCGAGGTGGTCGTCGACGGCGACCGCTGGTACGCCGACCACGTCGGCTTCCGCGACCCGGCGTTCGGCTACCCGGACGACTGGTACGACGTCACCGAGCGGGCCGCCGCGATACTGGCCAAGCTGACCGCGACCGGGCTGGCCTGGGGACGCGACGCCGCCGGGGCCCGGGCCCTGGTGGTCACCGCGCGCAGCCGCTGGGCCGAGCTGGCCGAGCTGAGCGCGGAGGCGCTGCGGGTCAGCGTGGGCGATCTGACGGGTGTCACGTCGGTCGACTCCTCCGGCCCCGGTACCGTCGTACGAACGGACTTCGCGGTGGACCGGCTGCTGGCGGTCGTCGCGGGGACGGGCGAGCGTCGTATCGTACGCGCCGAGGTCTCCGCCCTGGGCGGGACGGGCTCGGCGCCGTTGCGCACCGACCGTCCCGTCGCCGCACCCCGGCTGGTGGCCCGGCGCGGTGTCCGCTGGCACCTCGTCACACCCACCACGAACCACAAGGGCCAGGTGATCGTCGTGATCACGCCGGTGACCCCCGGTCGGTTCCTTGCCCGCCTGCGCCGAATCTGGCCCTCTGGAGGAAAGTAGTTCATGAACATCTGCGTCGTCGCGCTCGGCAAGATCGGTCTGCCGCTGGCCGTGCAGTTCGCGTCCAAGGGGCACCGGGTGATCGGCGCCGACGTCTCCGAGCGGGTCGTCCAGCTGGTCAACGACGGTGCCGTGCCCTTCCCGGGCGAGGCCGACCTGGACGTCAAGCTCAAGGAGACGGTGGCCGCCGGCCTGCTGTCGGCCACCACCGACACCGCCGCCGCGGTCGCCGAGTCGGAGGCGGTCGTCGTGGTCGTGCCGCTGTTCGTGGACGCCGACGGCGTGCCGGACTTCGGCTGGATGGACGACGCCACCCGGGCCATCGCCCGTGGGCTGAAGCCGGGCACGCTGGTCAGCTACGAGACCACGCTGCCGGTCGGCACCACCCGTAACCGGTGGGCGTCGATGCTCGCCGAGGGCTCCGGCCTGACCGCCGGCACCGACTTCCACCTGGTGTTCAGCCCCGAGCGGGTGCTCACCGGCCGGGTCTTCGCCGACCTGCGCCGCTACCCGAAGCTGGTCGGCGGCGTCGACGAGGCGTCGGCCGCGCACGGCGTGCGGTTCTACGAGGCGGTGCTCGACTTCGACGAGCGGCCCGACCTGGACCGCCCCAACGGCGTGTGGGACCTCGGCTCGGCCGAGGCGTCCGAGCTGGCCAAGCTCGCCGAGACGACCTACCGGGACGTGAACATCGGCCTGGCGAACCAGTTCGCCCGCTTCGCCGACACCGTCGGCGTGGACGTCACCAAGGTCATCGAGGCGTGCAACACGCAGCCGTACAGCCACATCCACTCGCCGGGCATCGCGGTCGGCGGCCACTGCATCCCGATCTACCCGCGGATGTACCTGTGGAACGACCCGGCCGCCACCGTGGTCCGTTCGGCCCGCGAGGCGAACGCGGCCATGCCGGAGTACGCGGTCGACCTGCTCGCCGCCGCGTACGGCGACCTGACCGGGGTGGGCGTGCTGGTGCTGGGCGCCGCCTACCGGGGTGGCGTCAAGGAGACCGCGTTCTCCGGCGTCTTCCCGACCGTGGAGGCGTTGCGCCGCCGGGGCGCGGTGCCGTACGTCTCGGACCCGATGTACACCAACGAGGAGCTGGTCGCGCACGGCCTGCCCGGGTACGACGGCGAGCCGGTCGGCGCCGCGGTCATCCAGGCCGACCACGCGGAGTACCGCACCCTCGCCCCGGCCGACCTGCCGGGCGTGACCGTGCTCGTCGACGGCCGCCGCGTCACCGACCCGGCGCGCTGGACCGGCGTGCGCCGGGTGGTCATCGGGGGCTGATCCCACCGGCTCCACGGGCCCCGGCCGTCTCGGACGGCCGGGGCCCGTCGCATGCCGCGGCCGGGGTGACGCGGTGCGGAGTTCACCTGCCGGACACCCCGGCAATACTTGTGTGATGTGGCCCGTTTAGGGTCGCAGCCGTCGGAGATCGACTCGGACCGACATCGGCCGGGCAGACAGGGAGCGTGTCGTTGTTCAGCAGAGTACGCAGCCAGCAGGGTCTCGCCGCGGTCGGCGCGACGCTCCTCGGCTACGCGGTCATGGTCCTCGCCGGAGTGCTCGGCCTGGTGGTCCCGTACGCGGTGGCCGCGGTGGTCGCCTTCGCCGGTGAGCTGGCCCTGGCCGGGCGGCACACCGGGACCGCCACGCTGCTCGACAAGGCCGGTCTCGGCGAGACCTTCCGGCGGCTGGTGCGGGACCTGTCGGTGGCCCTGCTGGTGATCGCCGCGGTGCGCCCGGGGGTGGCCGGCACCGTCGCCGTCCTGCTGCTGCCCGCCGCGCTGTGGACGGTGGCCGTGGCCACCAACGCGGTGACCAAGGTGATCGACGGCCGGGTCGACCCCCCGGCGTACACCCGCAACATCGACCTCGGCGCGCTGCGGCGGGTTCCGGTGCCGCCGGCCTGGGCGCGGCGGCTGGCCGGGCTGCGCATGCCGCTGCTGAACGTGCTGCTGGTGCCGGCGGCCGTGGTGGCCGCCGCGCTCGACCGGGTCGCCCCGGTGGTGGTCACCGGCCTGGTCACGCTCGCCGCCGGCCTGGTCACCGCCGCGGTGCTGGCGCTCACCGCGCTGCGCGGCCGGGGCAAGGCGCCGGGTGTGCTGCCCGCCGTGCACGACTGGATGGCCCGGGAACGGCCCGAGGTGGCGCTCTACTTCGCCGGCCCGGCCAAGGACGTCTACCAGGCCAACATGTGGCTCGCGCCGGTGGAGGCCACCGGCCGCCGCGCGGTCGTGCTGCTGCGCGCCGCGGACGCGTTCGAGCAGCTCGCCGACACCCGGCTGCCGGTGATCTGCGTGCCGGCCGGCGTGGACTTCATGAACCTGGACCTGGGCTCGCTGCGCGTGGCGCTGTACGCGGCGAACGTCGGCGCCAACATCCACCTGCTGCGGGAGCCGGGCGTGAAGCACGTCTTCGTCGGCCACGGCGACAGCGACAAGCAGGCGAGCGTGAACCCGTACAGCAAGGTGTACGACGAGGTCTGGGTGGCCGGGCCGGCCGGGCGGGAACGGTACGCCCGGGCCGACGTCGGCGTGCTGGACCGCGACATCGTGGAGGTCGGCCGGCCGCAGCTGGCCGGGGTGCACACGTTCGGCTCCGGCGCCGCCGACCACCGTTTCACGGTGCTGTACGCGCCGACCTGGGAGGGCTGGCTCGACGACGACCCGTACCACACGTCGCTCGTGCTGATGGGGGAGCGGATCGTGTCCGGCCTGCTGGCCGCCGGGGACGTGCGGGTGATCTACAAGCCGCACCCGCTGACCGGGACGCGCTCGCCCAAGGCCCGCGCCGTGCACGAGCGGATCGTGTCCCGGATCAGGGCCGCCGGCGGCGAGACCGATCCGTCCTCGCTGGACGGCGTCGCGCACCTGGTGGTCACCGGCCGTACGCCGGGACTGTTCGACTGCTTCAACGTCACCGACCTGCTGGTCAGCGACGTGTCCAGCGTGGTCTCCGACTTCGTGCAGAGCGAGCGGCCGTACGTGGTGGCCAACCCGGCCGGCCTGCCGGAGGACGAGTTCCGGCGGCAGTTCCCGACGGCGCGGGCGGCGTACCTGCTCGCGGCGGACTGCGGCGAGCTGACGAAGATCCTCGACGTGACCCGGGCCGGGGACGACCCGATGACCGGGGCGCGGCGGGAGCTGAAGGAGTACCTGCTCGGCCCGGCCGGGTCGAACCCGATGGACCGTTTCCGGGACGAGATCGGCCGGCTCTGCGGCTGAGGCGTACCGGGGCGGGGGCGACGACCGGCGCGGTCGTCGCCCCTTTCCGTCCGGTCAGCCCTGGTGCGGCGGGTTGTCGACGTCGCGGGAGACGACCTCGCCCTTGGCGTCGACCCAGCCCTTCGGGCGGGCCGGGTTGCCGGCCACCAGCTGGTACGGCTTGACGTCGCGGGTCACCACCGAGCCGGCGGCGATCATCGCGTACTCGCCGACCTCGATGCCGCACACGAGCGTGGCGTTCGCGCCGATCGACGCGCCCCGGCGGACGAGCGTCGGGGTGATCGTCCAGTCCGGATTCTGGGCGCGCGGGCGGAAGTCGTTGGTGAACACCGCGCACGGGCCCACGAACACCTCGTCCTCGATGGTCACGCCCTGGTAGACCGAGACGTTGTTCTGGATCTTCACCAGGTCGCCGACCGTGACGCCCGCGTCGACGTAGACGTTGCGGCCGATCACGCAGCCGGCGCCGACCTGGGCGCTGGACCGGATGTGCGCCAGGTGCCAGACCTTGGTGCCGTCGCCGACCTCGGCGCCGGACTCCACGTCGGCCGTCGGGTGGACGAAGACGGAGGCGGACCGGTCGTTGCTGTCAGTCATCTCAACTCGCATCATGGCCAGGGCGCGTCGCGCCGTCGGGCGGGCTCGACGCAGCATAACGAGCGCTCACGCGAGCAGTTCGGCCACCGCGTCGGCGGCGGGCCGGTCGGCCGGCAGCGGGTGCGCGGCGACCACCGCGTCCACCGGCAGCGCGGCGTACAGGTGCGGGAACAGCGCGTCGCCGCGGGACGCCTCCCAGCGCAGCGCGTCGCCGAGCCGGGCCTCGTCCACCGCGAGCAGCGTCAGGCCGGTGACCCCGGCGAAGAAGCGCCGGGCGGTCTCCACCACCTGGTCGGCGGCGGACAGGTGGACGTAGCCGTCCTGCCGGTCCATCGCGGTGCCGGCGAACCGCCCGTCCGCCCGCGCCTGCGCCCACTCGTCGTCGGAGAGAATCTTGTAGATCACGGCAGCAGCCTAGAGCGGCCTCGCGTCCGCGCGGCGCGTCTGCCACCATTCGCAGGGCAACACGTCGAGCGGAGGGGGGGCACG
Organism: Micromonospora sp. WMMD1219; assembly: GCF_049315215.1. Lineage (NCBI taxonomy): Bacteria > Bacillati > Actinomycetota > Actinomycetes > Micromonosporales > Micromonosporaceae > Micromonospora > Micromonospora sp. WMMD1219. The sequence goes on along the minus strand of NZ_CP186057.1, from coordinate 6,367,375 downwards.
GGGTGCGGATCCTCCTGGTCGAGGACGACCGCCGGGTCGCCGCGGCGTTGTCGTCCGCGCTGACCCGGCGCGGTTACCAGGTGGAACACGCCGCGACTGTGGCCGCCGCGCTCTCCGCCGCCCCCTGCGACCTGGTGCTTCTCGACCTGGGGTTGCCCGACGGCGACGGCACCGACCTGTGCCGCGAGCTGCGGCGGCGCAGCAGCCGGCTCGGCATCATCGCGGTGACCGCGCGCGGCGAGGAACGCGACCGGGTGCTGGGGCTGCGGCTGGGCGCCGACGACTATGTGGTGAAGCCGTTCTCGATGGTGGAGTTGCAGGCGCGGATCGAGGCGGTGCTGCGCCGGGCCGCGCACACCGCGCCGCAGCGCAACCTGATCGAGGCCGGCGCGGTCCGCATCGACGTGGGCGGCCGGACGGTGACCGTGGCCGGCCGGGACGTCACGCTCACCCGCAAGGAGTTCGACATCCTGCTGTCCCTGGCCCGCCAGCCGGGGGTGGCGGTGCCGCGCGAGCGGATCCTGCTCGACGTGTGGGGCACCACCTGGGCCGACCGGCACACCGTCGAGGTGCACGTCGGTTCGCTGCGCGGCAAGCTCGGCGACCCGACGCTCGTGGAGACCGTGCGCGGGGTCGGCTACCGGCTCCGCGACGCGTGAGGAGGGGCCCGTGCGCCGCCGGCTGGTGATCAGCTACCTGCTGCTGATGGTGCTGGTCCTGCTCGCCCTGGAGACGCCGCTGGCGGCCACGCTCGCGACGCGGGAGACCGACCGGGTACGCGCCGACCGCCTCGCCGACGCCACCCGCTTCGCCTCGCTGGCCGGGCCGGCGTTGCGGGGTGGCAGTCCGGGGCCGCTGGACGGGGAACTGGCCGCCTACGACGCGCTCTACGGCATCGGCGCGGCGGTGGTGGACCGGGACCGCCGTACCGTCGTGGCCTCGTCCGGCTGGGAGCCGGGCGCGGGCACCGGCGCGGCGCTCGACACCGCGCTGTCCGGGCAGCAGTTCAGCGGCCCGGAGTCGGTGTGGCCCTGGGGCAGCGGGCCGGTGGTGACGGCCGTGCCGATCAACGACGGCGGCGAGGTGCTCGGCGCCGTGGTCACGACCAGCCCGGCGGACGGGGTCCGCCGCACCGTCACGGTGTGGTGGCTGCTGCTCGCCGGCATCGGCCTGCTGGCGGTGCTGGCCTGCGTCTCGACCGCGTTCGGGCTGGCCGGCTGGGTGCTGCGCCCGGTGACCGAGCTGGACGCGGTGACACACGAGATCGCCGAGGGCCGCCGCGCCGCGCGGGTCCGCGCCGGGCTGGGCCCGCCCGAGCTGCGCCGGCTGGCGACCAGCTTCAACGACATGGCCGACGCGGTCTCCGACGTGATGGACCGGCAACGCGCCTTCGTCGCGCACGCCAGCCACCAGCTCCGCAACCCGCTCACCGCGCTGCGGCTGCGGGTGGAGGAACTGGGCCCCAGCCTCACCGACCCGGACGGGCGCGCCGAGCACCGGCTGGCGCTGGAGGAGACCGACCGGCTCGCCACGGTGCTCGACGCGCTGCTCACCCTGGCCCGCGCCGAGCGGGAGGAGAACCAGCGGGTGACGGTGGACGCCACCGCCGCCGCCGCGTCCCGGGTGTCGGCCTGGCTGCCGCTGGCCCGGCACCGCGAGGTCACGCTCCGCCTCGACGCGGGGGACGCGCCGGTGTACGCCCGGACCGTGCCGACCGCCATCGACCAGGCACTCGACGCCCTGATCGACAACGCGGTGAAGTTCAGCGGCGCGCAGGGAGAGGTGACGGTGACCGTACGCGCCGCCGACGGCGGGACGGTGCTGACCGTCGGCGACACCGGCCCGGGCATGACGGCCAGTCAGCTCGACCAGGCCACGGAGCGGTTCTGGCGGGCGCCGGACGCGCAGAACGTGGACGGCGTGGGCCTCGGGCTGACCATCGCGGCGGTGCTCGTGGACGCCTCCGACGGCCGGCTCACCATGCGCCAGGGCGAACCCCGGGGCCTGGTCGCCGAGCTGTGGTTCCCGGCGCCCGCCGACGAGCCGATCCGGCGCTGACCCGGCGTCAGGGCTTCGCGGCGCGGTACCACTGCGCCGCGCCCGGATGCAGCGGCAGCGGGGTGGTGACGATCGCCGACCGGGGACTCATCCGTCCCGCCGCCGGGTGCGCGGCGGCCAGTTCCTCCCGGCGGTCCATCAGCAGCCGGGTCACCTCCCGCACCAGCGCGGCGGGCAGGTCGGCGCGGACGATCAGGTAGTTCGGGTTCGCCACAGTGCTCACCGGATCGGCCCGGTACACCGACCGCGGCACGTCCCGGGTCACGTAGACCTGCCCGTACGCCCGGCGCAGCGGCTCGGTCCAGTCGCCCAGGTCCACGATCCGCAGCGAGGTCCGCTGGGCGAGGTCGGCGACGCCGCGCACGGGCAGCCCGCCGGAGAAGAAGAACGCGTCGATCCGTCCCTCCCGCAGGGCCGCGACCGAGTCGTCCAGCCCCAGGTGCTCCTGACGTACCCGGTCGCCGCCGAGCTGGGCCACCGCCAGCAGACGGGTGGCGGTGATCTCCGTGCCGGAGCCGTCGGCACCCACCGACACCCGCCGTCCGCGCAGGTCACCGAGCGTGCGGATCGGCCCGCCCGCGCGGGTGACCAGGTGCAGCAGGTCGTCGTAGACCCGGGCCACCGCCAGCACCGACGGATGCTCGGGTTCACGCGGCGGCAGCACGTCGGCCTGGGTGAAGCCCAGCTCCGCCTCCCCGGCGCCGACCAGCCGGACGTTCTGCGCCGAGGCGGCGGTGACCACCACCTCGGCCCGTACGCCGGGCACCTCGCGGTTGAGCAGCGCGGCGAGCGACTGGCCGAAGGCGTGGTAGACGGCGGTCGGACTGCCGGTGGCGATGCGGATGCGGGTCGGCTCGGACGGCTCGTCCCGGCAGCCGGACAGCCCGGTGACGAGCAGGAGCACCAGCACGAGCGGGGCGGCGGCGCGCACAGGCCAGTGTCGGCTCACGGGCTGCACTCTGCGCCGTGCACCCGCCGCGGCGCAAGCCCACGCGGTGCCCGGACCGCCGGGCGGGCCCGGGGCGTGCGCCCGGGCCGGTCAGCTCGCCGGGGCCAGCTCCGCGCTCTCGGTGATCCGCTCCCGGTACTCGCCGTTGGGCACCACCACGAGGAAACAGCCCGAGCCCGGCCGCAGCGCCGCCGGCACGTCCAGCAGCGCGGCGCCGCGTACCAGCACCGCCGCCAGGTCCCGGTCGGCGAGCCGGATGCCGAGGCAGTGCCGGCGGACGTGCCGGCCGCCGGCGAGCAGCGCCGCCCGCCAGGCCGCCGCCGCCAGCCGGGGCCGCCAGAGCCGCCGCGGCGCCGAGGCACCCGGGAACGGCCCGCCGAGCAGCTCCCGGCGGCCCTGCCGCCAGCCCGCGGTCAGCAGATTCGCGTACGCCGCCCGGTGCTGCGGCGGCACGGACAGCCGGTGCAGCTCGTAGCGGCGGCGCAGCCCACCGGTGGTCAGCTCGTGCTCCACCGGCACGTCGAGACGTCCCAGCAGCTGCCGCATCCGCTGCGCGGCGTCCTCGCGGTTGAACTCGGCGATCCCGCCCCGGTGCGGTCCGGAGTCGAGCCGGCGTACGTCGGCGGCCGGCGGCGGCGTGCAGCGCACCATGCAGGCGATCTCGAAGGCGTCGGTCAGGGTCAGCCAGTCCAGCGGTGGCGGCGACGGGCGCGGGCGGTCGAGCAGCGTGGTGAGCATCGGCGCGGCTCCTCGGTCAGAGTCGGGGTACCTCTACCGTCGCTGCCCAGCGCCGGGCCGGGAACCGCTGCGCCCGAGCCTTGAGCAAAATTTGCGGGAAGGCCGCGTCTCAGAGCTCGGTGACCACCAGGTCGACCTGCCGCGGCCGGCCGGGCGACCGGGGCGCCTCCTCGACCGTGTACTTCAGCTCCCGCAGCGCCCCCACCAGCGCATCGGCGGTGCGCGGCCGGGCGTCGGCGAGCAGCAGATCCCGCACCAGCCTGCCCTTCGTCGCCTTGTTGAAGTGGCTCACCACCGACCGGACCGGCGTGCCGTCCACGATCCGCTCGTGCAGCACCCGCACCGTCACCGTGCGTTCGGCGAGCGCGCCGCGCGGCGTCCAGGTGGCCGCGTACGCGCCGGAGCGCAGGTCCAGCACCGGACCGCGCCCGGCGGCCGGCTCCAGCACCGGGCCGAGCGCCTCCCGCCAGTACGCCGACAGCGCCCCGAGCCCCGGCAGCCGCGCCCCGATCGGGCAGCGGTACGGCGGGATCCGGTCGGCGAGGCGTACCGCGCCCCACAGGCCGGAGCTGATCAGCACCTGGCGGCGGGCCGCCCGCTGCGCGTCCGGGGGCAGCGTGTCCAGGCCGAGCGCCTCGTAGAGCACCCCGGTGTAGAGCCGCCCGGCCGGCGCGGTCGCCGCCTCCCGCAGCCGGGCGTTGCGCCGCAACTCGCCGCGCTGCCCCTCGGTGAGGCCCAGCGCGGTCCGGGCCGCCGTCTCGTCCGGCCCGGCGCACAGGTCGACGAGCGCGGTCAGGACCGCCTCCCGGGCCGGGTTCAGCTCGGTCAGGGACAGCCGGGACAGGTCCAGCCGGCGGCCGGTGCCGGCCTCGGCCTTCCCCTCCGACGGGGGCAGCAGGATGAGCACCGGCACAGCGTACGGGCCGGGGTCAGCGCCACGGCCGGACGGCACGCTCGGGGTGGTACACGCGACTGCCGCCCACCTCGGCCACCACCGCCGCGTCGGCGCGGTCGCCCAGCAGCCGCCGCAGCGTGCGCTCGGCCGGGGAGCCGACGGCCACCACGTACCCGGGCCGCGGTGCGCGCGCCACCCGCTGCCAGTACGCCGGATAGCGGTTCTGCCCGGGCGTCAGCGCCCCGTCGAGCACACCGCAGGAGACCGTCTCGCCGGTGTTGAAGATCAGCCGGTTGCACGTCCAGTAGTCCCCGTACACCTCGTGCAGACCGGCTCCCCGCACCGCGTCCGCCAGCCGGCGGGCCGTTCGCTCCTCGTCCCGTACGCCCGGCACGCCGGTCAGGAACGCCACGGTGCCGGCCAGCGTCGCGGCGGTCAGCCCGGCCAGCACCACCGCCGCCGTGGCGCCGCCGAGCCGGGCCGCCCACCCGGCGGTGCCCCGCAGCGCGTGCGCGGCGGCCAGCCAGAGCGGCCACAACACGGCCGGCAGCGAGATCTGGAGCACCGACAGGTAGCGGGCGTTGCCGAGCGGGTCGGTCGCGGCGAGCGGGCTGCGCACGTACGCCAGAAGTGTCAACGCCGCGCCCGCGACCAGCGCGAGGATCGCCACGGCCCGCACCCGCGCGGCGTGGTCGGCGGCCCGGCGGTACGCGCGCAGCCCGAGCGCGGCGGCGGCCACCAGCAGCACCGGGTAGAGCACGCCGAACCACTGCGCCCAGCGGGCGCAGCCGTCCATCGGGCACATGCCCGACGCCAGCGGCACCCCGTCCAGCAGCCCGCCGCGCAGCCGCTCGGCCAGCGGCGGCGCGACGCCCTCCTTGGTGCTGATCTCGCGGAACACCGACAGTGAGTCCTGCCCGGGCGGCGCGACGAGGTTGTCCTTGACCACCGGGGCGATCCCGGCCAGGAAGCCCGCGACCAGCAGCACGCCCGGCCAGCCGATCAGGTCCCGGGGCACCGCCACGGCGAGCACCACTGCGGCGACCAGCAGGTACGGCGCGATCAGCCAGTCCGACCACAGCGCCAGCCCGGCGAGCAGCCCGAACGCGCCGGTGGCCAGCCAGTGGTGCCGGATCCGCCGGCCGCCGAGGGCCACCGCGATCAGCAGCATCGCCAGCACCGCCGGCTTCACCTCCGGGCGGCCGCCGACCGCTGTGAGCTGGTCGCGGACCACGCGTTCCGAGCCGAGCGCCAGCAGGCCCACCACGACCACCGCCAGCCAGGGGGAGAACAGGCGGCGGGTCAGCCGGTACGCCAGCCACAGGAAGACCGCGAAGAGCGCGAGCAGCGGCAGCCGCAGCAGCGGCCAGCTCGGCCCGGCCCAGCCGACCAGCGGCGCGGCCAGGTACGACTCCAGCACGCCCATGTAGCGCTGGCCGTAGAGGAAGACCGGCCGCTCGCCGCGCTCGGCGATGTGCAGCGCGGCCAGGCCGAACGTCGCCTCGTCGCTGTTCGACGCGGGCACCGTGAGCAGCGTCAGCACCAGCCGGTAGCCGACCCCCGCGACGCCGAGCAGCAGCGCCACCAGCGCCGGAGCGTCCGGACGCGGCCGTACCCGGTCCCGCTTCGTCGTCGACACGACCAACGCCCCCGTCGTCGTCCCGACCGCAGTCTGTCACGGCGGCGCCCGGCGCCGGGGCGGATCGGCGTGGATCACTCGCGTGGCCCGGCCGCTCCGGTTGTGGCACTGTTGCCGTGTGCCGCCCACACCACCGGACCAGCTTGCCGTTCCGCAACTGCACCGCGCCGCGCGCTTCGAGGACGCCGTGCACGGCCTGGTGGAGCGCCGGTTGCGGCGCACCGGATGGCAGCCCAACATCATCGCGTACGCGGGCTACGGCGCCCCGGGCTGGGCGCGCGTGCTCTGCCGGGTGCTGCTCGGCCGCCCGGACACGCGGCGGCGGGGCCGACTGGACAAGGTGCGGGGCTGGCGCAGCTTCGCCACGCTGCCCGCCAAGCACGTGAAGGTGACCATCGAGGCCGACGGCGTGCGCCAGGAGGTGACCGCCGACCGCAGCGGCTTCGTCGACACCGTGATCGAGGCCGACTTCACCCCTGGCTGGGGCTGCGTACGCCTCAGCGTCGCCGACGCCGAACCGGTGGAGGCGCTGGTCCGCATCCTCGACCCGGCCGTGCGCTTCGGCATCCTCTCCGACATCGACGACACGGTCATGGTGACCGCGCTGCCCCGGCCGCTGCTCGCCGCGTGGAACACGTTCGTGCTGGACGAGCACGCCCGCACCGCCGTGCCCGGCATGGCCGTGCTGTACGAGCGGCTGGCCACCGCCCACCCGGGCGCGCCGGTCTTCTACCTGTCCACCGGCGCGTGGAACGTCGCGCCGACGCTGACCCGGTTCCTGTCGAGGCACCTCTACCCGGCCGGGCCGCTGCTGCTCACCGACTGGGGGCCGACCGCGGACAGGTGGTTCCGCAGCGGCCGGGAACACAAGCGGGCCACGCTGGCCCGGCTGTCCCGGGAGTTCCCCGAGGTGCGGTGGCTGCTGATCGGCGACGACGGGCAGCACGACCCGGAGATCTACCGCGAGTTCGCCGCCGCGCACCCGGACCACGTGGCAGGGGTGGCGATCCGGCAGCTGTCGCCGACCCAGTCGGTGCTGGCAGGCAGCCTGCCGGCCCCGGCCGGCCGGTCCTCATCGGGCCCGATCGGCCAGAAGTGGCTGAGCGCCCCCGACGGCGCCGGCCTCTGGAAGCTCCTCCGAGAAGCCGACCTGGTCTGACCGTCCCCCTCTTCTCTCCCGTCGATCATGAGGTTGACGGCCTTGTGGATCTCCAGAAGTGCCGCCAACCTCATGATCAACGGGGTGTCAGCCAGAGAACGCCCAGCGGGGGGATGCGCAGGGACGCCGACGCGGGCAGGCCGTGCCACGGCACGTTCTCGGCGTGCACCTCGCCCAGGTTGCCCACCCCCGACCCGCCGTAGTGGTGGGCGTCGGTGTTCAGCGCCTCGGTCCACGTCCCGCCGGCCGGCAGGCCGATCCGGTAGTCCTCCAGCGGCAGCGCGGAGAAGTTCGCCACGCACACCAGCGTCTGACCGTCCGGGGCGATCCGGATGAACGACACCGTGTTGTTGGCGACGTCGTCCCCGGCGATCCAGCGGAAGCCGGCCGGGTAGGTGTCCTGCGCCCAGAGCGCCGGGGTCTCCCGGTAGACGCGGTTCAGGTCGGCGACCATCCGTTGCACACCGGCGCGGGCCGGGTCGTGGGTGAGGTACCAGTCGAGGCCGCGCTCCTCGCTCCACTCCCTGTCGTCGGCCAGCTCGCAGCCCATGAAGAGCAACTGCTTGCCCGGGTGCGCCCACATGTACGCCAGCAGCGCCCGCACGGTGGCCAGCCGCTGCCAGGTGTCGCCGGGCATCTTGCCCGCCAGTGACCCCTTGCCGTGCACCACCTCGTCGTGGCTGATCGGCAGCACGTAGTTCTCGCTCCACGCGTACGCCAGCGAGAACGTGAGCTGATGGTGGTGGTGCTGCCGGTAGATCGGGTCCTTCGAGGTGTAGAGCAGGGTGTCGTGCATCCAGCCCATGTTCCACTTGAACCCGAACCCGAGCCCGCCCTCCGACGTCGGCTTGGTGACGCCCGGCCAGGCGGTGGACTCCTCGGCGATCATCAGCACGCCGGGGTGGTGCCGGTAGACGGTGGCGTTCACCTCCTGGAGGAACGCGATCGCCTCCAGGTTCTCCCGGCCGCCGTGCACGTTCGGCGCCCACTGCCCGTCGGAGCGGGAGTAGTCCAGGTAGAGCATCGAGGCCACCGCGTCCACGCGCAGCCCGTCGATGTGGAACTCGTCCAGCCAGTACAGCGCGTTGGCGACCAGGAAGTTGCGCACCTCGTTGCGGCCGAAGTCGAAGACGTACGTGCCCCAGTCGGGGTGCTCGCCGCGACGCGGGTCGGGGTGCTCGTACAGCGGGGTGCCGTCGAAACGGGCGAGCGCCCACTCGTCCTTCGGGAAGTGCGCCGGCACCCAGTCCAGGAGCACCCCGATGCCGGCCGCGTGCAGCCGGTCCACCAGGTGGCGGAAGTCGTCCGGGTCGCCGAACCGGGCGGTGGGCGCGTAGTAGCCGGTGACCTGGTAACCCCACGAGCCGCCGAACGGGTGCTCCATCACCGGCAGGAACTCCACGTGGGTGAAGCCCATCTCGACCACGTACGCGGTGAGCTGCTCGGCCAGCTCCCGGTAGCCGAGGCCGGGCCGCCAGGAGCCCAGGTGCACCTCGTACACGCTCATCGGCTCCTGGTGCGGCGCCTGCCGGGACCGGCGCGCGAGCCAGTCCGCGTCGCCCCACTCGTACCGTGACTCGTGCACCACCGAGGCGGTGGCCGGCGGCACCTCGGTGCGCGCGGCCATCGGGTCGGCCTTGTCCCGCCACCGGCCGTCGGCGCCGAGGACGCGGTACTTGTAGCGGGCGCCCACCGGCATGCCGGGCACGAAGATCTCCCACACGCCGCTGGACCCGAGCGACCGCATCGGCCACCCGTCGTCCGGCGCCCAGCCGGTCACGTCGCCGACCAGCCGCACCGCACGCGCGTTGGGCGCCCAGACGGTGAACGCGACGCCCTCGTCGAAGACCCGGGCGCCGAGCGCCGCCCAGAGCCGCTCGTGCCGGCCCTCGCCGATCAGGTGCAGGTCGAGGTCGCCGAGCGTGGGCGGATAACGGTACGGGTCGTCGTGCGTCGTGCCGTCCACCTCGACCCGGTAGTCGAGCACCTCGCCGGGGAGCACCGCCTCGAAGACACCGGCGTCGTGCACCCGCTTCATCGGGTGCCGTTCGCCGTCGGCGAGCACCGTCACCTCGCCCGCACCCCGGCGCAGCGTCCGGATCGTGGTGCTCCCGTCGGCCGGATGTGCGCCGAGCACGGCGTGCGGGTCGTGTACCTCGCCGGTGATCAGCTGGTCCATCGGGCGTCGTCCTTGTCGGCCGGTGCGGTCGGGGCGGTGCCGCCGGAGAGGTCGGCGGGTACGTCTTCCACTGTGAGGTCGGGCGCGGCCGGGTGCTCCGGTTCGGCGGCGGCCGGCATGGCCGGCTGCGCCGGCTCCGGTGCGGCCGGGCGGCGCACGGTGAGCACGTGCGCCGGTTGCAGGTACGGGTCGAGGCGTACCGCGTTGCGCTGCCCCCAGTCGTACTCGGCGCCGGTCAGCTCGTCGCGCACGGTGAACCGCTCGTGCCAGTCCAGCCCGAGCGCCGGCATGTCGAGCGTGGTGTTGCCCCACTGCACCTCGCGGGAGTCGAACGAGCAGACCACGATCACCGTGTTGCCGCTGTCCGGATCGTGCTTCGACCAGCACAGCAACGCCGGGTTGTCGATGTCGTGGAACCGCAGGTTGCGCAGCTGGTGCAGGGCGGGGTTGTCCCGGCGTACCCGGTTCAGCGTGGTGATGAACGGCGCCAGCGACCGGCCCTGCGCCAGCGCGGCGTCCCAGTCCCGGGGCCGCAGCTCGTACTTCTCGTTGTCCAGGTACTCCTCGGCGCCCGGCCGGGCCACGTGCTCGAACAGCTCGAACCCGGCGTACATGCCCCACGAGGGGGACAGCAGCGCGGCCAGCACCGCCCGGATCTTGAACATCGGCGGCCCGCCGTGCTGCAACGACGAGTGCAGGATGTCCGGCGTGTTCGGCCAGAAGTTCGGCCGCATCCAGTCGACCGAGGCGACCAGCTCCTCGCAGTACTCCCGCATCTCGGCCGCCGTCGTGCGCCAGGTGAAATAGGTGTACGACTGGGTGAAACCGATCTTGCCGAGCCCGTGCATGATCGCCGGCCGGGTGAACGCCTCGGCCAGGAACAGCACGTCCGGGTCGACCTTCTTGACCTCGGCGATCAGCCAGTGCCAGAAGTCGAACGGCTTGGTGTGCGGGTTGTCCACCCGGAAGATCCGGATGCCCTCGCCGACCCAGTGCAGCACCACCCGCAGCACCTCAGCCCGGATGCCCTCGGGGTCGTTGTCGAAGTTCAGCGGATAGATGTCCTGGTACTTCTTCGGCGGGTTCTCCGCGTACGCGATACTGCCGTCGGCGCGGGTGGTGAACCACTCCGGGTGCTCGGTGACCCACGGGTGGTCCGGCGCGCACTGCAACGCCAGGTCCATCGCCACCTCGAGACCCTGCTCGGCGGCGGCCGCGACGAAGTCGCGGAAGTCTTCAGGCGTACCCAGGTCGGGGTGGATGGCGTCGTGGCCGCCCTCGGCCGCGCCGATCGCCCACGGCGAGCCCACGTCGTCCGGCCCGGCGGTGAGCGCGTTGTTGCGGCCCTTGCGGTTGACCCGGCCGATCGGGTGGATCGGCGGCAGGTAGAGCACGTCGAAACCCATCGCCGCGACACCCGGCAGCCGCTCCATGGCGGTGGCGAACGTGCCGGAACGGGCGGGCGCGTCGACGGTGGCCGGGACCGCGCCCTCGGAGCGGGGGAAGAACTCGTACCAGGCGGAGAAGAGCGCCCGGGGCCGGTCCACCCAGAGCGTGCGCTCCTCGCCGGTGGTGACCAGCTCGCGCACCGGGTGCTCCCAGAGCAGGTCGGCCAGATCCAGCGCCGCGCTCACCCGCCGCGGCAGGTCCAGGTCGTCGTCGGTCAGCGCCCGCGCGGCCTCACGTACGCGATCCCGCTCGGCCTTCGGCACCAGGTCGAGCGCGGCGGTGAGCACCCGTACGCCCTCGGCCAGGTCGTTCGCCAGTTCGGCCGCGCCCTGGCCGGCGGCGAGCTTCTTGGTGACCGCGTTCTGCCACGTGAGGTACGGATCCTGGAACGCCTCCACGGCGAAGCGCCACAGGCCCACCGCGTCCGGGCGGATCGTGGCGTGCCAGCGGTCCTGGCCGGGCTCGCCCGGGCGCATCCGGGTGAACGGGCGGGCCGCACCGTCCGGGCCGAGCCAGACCACGTTGCATCCGAGCGCGTCGTGGCCCTCGCGGTAGGCGCGCGCCGACACCGGTACGACCTCGCCGACCACCGCCTTGGCCGGGTAGCGACCGCAGGAGACGACGGGGGAGACGTCTTCGATCGGGAACCGTCCAGTCACCCGCTCAACCTACTGCGCGAGATCCTCTCGCGCTCGGTTGCGCACTGCTTCCACGCCGCCACGCCTTGGCACGCCGCATGTAGCGCAGCACCCCGGCCGGCCCGGTGGAGACCGGCCAGTCGTCGGTGCGGAAGTAGGCGTCCGAGCCGCCGTCCAGGAAGATCACCGAACCGCAGAGGAAGTCGGCGGCCGGCGACAGCATGAACGCCACCCACTCGCCGACGTCCGCCGGCCGGCCGCGCCCGCCGACCGGCACCGGCAGCCCCTCGACCGCCTCCTTCTCGCCCCGGGCGATCTGCTCCTCCAGCAGCGGGGTGGCGATGATGCCGGGCGCCAGGACGTTCACCCGGATGCCGGCGCCGGCCCACTCCGGCGAGATCGCGGCGCGGCGTGCCCACCGCGTCACCGCCAGCTTCGAGCTCGCGTACGCGAACGGCGCCGAGCGCTTGCCGAAGCGCCCCACCACGCGCAGTGCCCGGTCGGCGTCGCGGTCGAGCAGGGCCCGCACGGCGCGCTCCGGCACCATCGGGGTGAGCGTGACGGAGTTCGAGCCGAACACCACGACCTTGCTGTTACCGGCGGCGGCCAGCGCCGGTCGCCACGCCTCGAGCAGCTCCACCACGCCGAAGAAGTTGACCTGCTGCACGAGCCGGTCCCGGCCGGGGATGCCGCCGAGCCCGGCGGCGCAGACCGCTCCGTCGAGCCGCCCTCCGGCCCGCTCCAGCACCTCGGTCGCCGCCGCCGCGCGCCCGGTCGGCGTGGAGAGGTCGGCGACGACCTCCACGTCCCGCAGGTCCACGCCGACGACTGTGTGCCCGTCTCGCCGCAGCCGTTCGGCGGACGCCCGGCCCATGCCGGAGGCCGCGCCGGTCACCGCGTACGTACCCATGTCGTTCCTCTCCGCTTCGCCGACGGCCGGTCCGGGTCGGCCCCTTGCGTCTTGCCGGATGCTGGCACGCCGGGCGACCCGGGTGCGACGAAACCGTGCCTATTCCGCCGTCGGGCGGCCCGAGGCCGGGGCGGCGGGGAGCTTGCCCGCCGCGTGCCGCCCGACGACGTAGCCGTAGACCAGGCCCTGGCCGATGGTCGCCCCGGCGCCCGGGTAGGTGCGGCCGAAGGCGTTGGCCGCGGCGTTGCCGATCGCGTACAGCCCGGGGACCGGGGTCCCCGCGCCGGACAGCGCCCGGCCGAGGCCGTCGGCCCGGATGCCACCGCAGGTCCCGAGGTCGGACAGGACGACCCGGACGGCGTACAGGGTGCCGGCCAGGGGCCGCAGGTTCGGGTTCGGCGTCACCGTCGGGTCGCCGTAGTAGCGGTCGTACGCGCTGGCGCCACGCGCGAAGTCGTCGTCGACGCCGGCGGCGGCGAGCTGGTTGAACCGCGCCAGGGTGGCGCTCAACGCGTCGGCGTCCACGCCCATCGACCGGGCGAGGTCACCCGGGGTGCCCGCGCGGTGCGCGACGCCCGCCTCGTACCAGGACTTCGGCAGCGGGGCGCGGGGGAACTGCGTGCCGGCGAAGACGTAGCTGTTGCGGTACCGCTGGTCGAAGACCAGCCACATGGCCGGCAACGCTGCGCCCTCGTGGGCGAGGCCGAGCACCCGCTGCCCGAACGTCATGTAGTCGCAGGACTCGTTGACGAACCGGCGGCCCGTGCCGTCCACCATGAGCGACCCGGGCAGGGAACGCTCGGCGAGGAGCACCGACGGCGCGGCGTCGCCGACCGGCGCGACGGCGGGGAACCACCACGCCTGCTCCATCAGGTCGGTGCCGGCGCCCGCCTCCTGGCCGGCGCGGATCCCGTCGCCGGTGTTGCTGTCCGCGCCGAGGCTCCAGTCGCCCAGGTCGCGGTGGTGGTGGACGTGCCGCAGCGGCAGGTCGTGGTCGAACCCGCCGGTGGCGAGCACGACACCCCGCTCGGCCCGTACGGCGAACGTCGTCTCCCCGTGGCGCAGTTCGGCGCCGACGACCCGGTCCCCCTCGACCAGGAGCCGCTCCAGTGCCGTCTCGGTCCAGACCGGGATGCCGGCGCGGCGGACGCCGGCGAACAGGCCGGCGGCGATGGCCTGGCCGCCGGCGGCGTACTCGCGCCCGAGCGCGAGGCCGCCGAGGCCCTGGGCGAGGCGGGTCACGATGCGGGGCAGCGCGCGAACCGGAGTCTTCGCCATCAGGTTGAGCCACTTGTAGTCCGCGCCGGTGACCGGCATGGGCACTGGCGCGGAGAGGACGGCGGGACGCAGCCGCGCGCGGTCGGCGCCGAGGACCTTCAGGTCGAGCGGGCGGCACTCGCAGCTCCGGCCCTCGGCGGTGCCGCCGGGCAGCTCCGGGTGGTAGTCGGAGTAGCCGCGGGCCCAGAGGAACCGCATCGGGGTGGTCCGCGTGAGCATCTCGATCGTGGCGGTGCCGTGCTCCAGGAAGCTGCGCCAGCGCTGTTCGGGCGCGGAGCCGTCCACGACGGCCTCCAGGTACGCCGCGCCACGCTCGGGCGTGTCCCCGGAACCCTCGGCGGCCAGCACGGGATTGGCGGGGATCCAGAAGGCGCCGCCGGAGCGCGCCGTGGAGCCGCCGACCCAGCGCGACTTCTCCACGACCACGACGGAGAGGCCGGCCTCGTGGGCGCTGAGCGCGGCGGCGAGGCCGGTGCCGGAGCCGATCACGACGAGGTCGACCGAGGCCGGCTGCGGCTGCCGGGGTACGGACATGGGGAACTCCTTGCTACGGGGCGACGACGGGCCGGGTGCCGGCGGCGACGAGCGCCGCCGTCCCCTCGGCGTCCAGGGGGCAGTGGGTGCCGGTGAAGATGCTGGCGGCGCAGAGGTTGCAGTGGGTGCAGCGCGACCGGGTGGCGGCGTCACGGCTGATCCTGTTGATCAGGTCCGGCTCCCGGAGCAGGGCGCGGGCCATCGCGACGTACTCGAAGCCGTCGCTCATGGCCGTGCGCATCCCGTCCAGGTCGGTGACGCCGCCGAGCAGGATCAGCGGCATGGACAGCTCGCGGCGGAACTGGAGCGCGAGGTCGCGGAAGTAGAGCGGCTGGTAGGGGTAGTCGTGGAACAGGAACCGGCCGAACATCTTCATGCCGAGCCGCAGCAGCGGCGGCTGGGGCGCGGCCATCGCCGCGAGCGGGATGTCGCCCCGGAACAGGAACATCGGGTTGAGCAGCGAGGACCCGCCGGTGAGCTCCAGGGCGTCCAGGTGCCCGTCGGTCTGCAGCATCCGGGCGAACGGGATCGACTCGTCGAGATCGAAACCGCCGCGTACACCGTCGCTCATGTTCATCTTGGCGATGACGGCCACGTCGTCGCCGACGGCCTCCTTGACGGCGGCCAGGATCCGGCGCGGGAACTCGGCGCGGTTGGCCAGCGCGCCGCCGAACTCGTCCCGGCGCCGGTTGAGCTTCGGCGACAGGAACGATCCGGCGAGGTAGGTGTGGCCCAGGTGCACCTCGACGGCGTCGAAGCCCACCTCGCGCGCCGCCGCGGCGGCGCTGCCGTGCGCGGCCACGATGCGGCGGATGTCGTCGTGCGTCGCGGCGCGGTCGAAGCCCATCGCCAGGGGGTTGAACCGCGCCGACGAGGCGAGCGAGGGCAGCCCGTTCGAGCGGGAGTTCGCCACCGGCCCGGCGTGGCCGATCTGGGCGCTGACCTTGGCGCCGGTGGCGTGCACCGCCTCGGTCAGGCGCCGCAGCCCGGGCAACGCCTCCGGCCGCCAGTAGATCTGGCCCCGTTCGGTGCGCCCCTCGGGCGCGACGGCGAGGTAGGCGACAGTCGTCATGCCGACGCCGCCGCGGCCCACAGCGGTGTGGTACTCGATCAGGCGGTCGGTGACCAGGGCGTCCGGGGTCGCCCCCTCGAAGGTGGCGGACTTGATGACCCGGTTGCGCAGGCGCACCGGACCGAGGGTGGCGGGGGAGAGCGGGTCGGGAATCGGGCGCGTGGTGGTCACGGGGCTTCCTCGGGTGTGGTGATGCGGATGTCGAGCAGACGCAGCAGGGCGTCGACGGCGTGGGCGGGCGACCCGTCGGGGCCGCCGCGGGCCCAGTCGTACAGCGCGGCCTGGGCCGCCTCGCGGTACGCGGTGGCGACGGCGTGGTAGATCGCCGTCGGCGCTCCCGGTCGACGCCGGGCGATCTCCCCGGCGAGGGCCTCGGTCCAGGGCGCGTAGGCGCGCGCGGAGGCTTCCGCCAGCTCGGGTTCCTCGGCGACGACCCGCATCCAGTACCCGCCCGCGCTGAGCACGAGCGCGTCGTCGGAGACGGAGGCGACCACGGCGGCGCGCAGCGCGTCCGACAGCGGGACGTCGAGGGGCAGCGCGCGGAACGTGTCGGTCAGCCGCCGGGTGGCGGCGGGCACCCCCACCCAGGCGAGGGCGGCCTTGGACGGGAAGTGCCGCATCAGGGTGCGGGCGCTGATCCCGGTGGCCGCGGAGATGTCGTCCCAGCCGGTGGCGCCGTAGCCGTGCTCCGCCCAGAGCCGCAGGGCCGCGGTGCCGACCGCTTCGGGATCGAGCACCGTGGGCCGGCCACGTCGGCGCCGCGCGGGCGGGTTGTCCGAGGCCATGTGGCCAGTGAAGCATTTTTGTCAGGAAGCGTCAATAATCGGCGACCGGACGGCGGCGCTGCGCGACGAACACGAACTCCCGACCGGGGCGATCAGGCGCCTCCCGCACGTCGAGCACCCGGTATCCGGCGGCGGTCAGGCTCGACTCGACCTCGTCGCGGTCGCGGAACCGCAGCGTCGAGTCCGACGTGACCACCGCTCCGTCGCGCAGGAACCGGTAGGTGTAGCGGAAGGAGACGAACGGCAGGTCGATCGCGGTGACCCGGAGACGCCGTTCCACCCGTCCGACGCCCGGGACGGATCGGACGACCGGGGCGGTGTCCGTCGCCCACTGTTCCCAGGCGCGACGATCGGGACGCCGGGTCTCGAAGACGAGATGCCCCTGCGGCCGGAGCGCGGCGTGGATGCTCCGGAGCGTCAGCCCCCAGTCGGCATCGGTGAGGAAGACCTGCGCCACGTTCCCGGTCATCGTGGCCAGGTCGGCGTCGAGCGCGGGCACCGCCGTGGCGTCGCCGTGGATCCAGCGGACCGCGCCGGCCCCGTCCTTGGCCCGCGCGACGTCGAGGGACGCCTCAGCCGGGTCGACGCCGACGACCGCGTGCCCGTGCCGGGCCAGCAGGACCGCCAGCGACCCGGTCCCGCAGCCCACGTCGAGCACCCTGCGCGCGCCCAGCTCACGGGCGAGCGCGAGGTAGGCGGCCAGGTCGTCCCGGTCGGAGTCGAAGGCGTCGTAGACCGGCGCGAGGCGCGGATCGGCGAAGATCGCATCGGGCATCGGGCGACCCTACCGAGGCTTGTGACACGTATCTTTTGTATTGCGTGACGGGAGGGCCGCGATGAGGTTGAACAGCAAGGGGCGTGACCATCCCGGCTGAGCTGCGCGCTCGGCTCAATCTGCACGAGGGCGACGAGGTGGACGTGATCGAGGAGGGCGGTGCCCTACGCACCCGGCCGGTTTCCTGGCCGGCAAGGCGCACGCGCGGCACCGGTCGCGTGGGGGTGCCAAGCGTTCGCCGATCGCCGACTTCTACATCGGCGCGCACGCAGCGGTCTGCCGCTACCGTCTGCTGACCCGGGACGGCTGACGCTACCGCAGCTACTTCCCCGGATCGATCCTCATCGCGCCCGACGATTGATGTTCCGCCAGGGCCGTCAGCCGAGGTCGTGCTCGACCGGTGTGGTGTTGAGGACCCAGGCGAGCGGCATGGTGGCCCGTACGTCGTAACGCGAGCCGTTCAGGCGGTGCATCGTGACGGTCTGCGCCGGGTCCTGCTCGACGACCCAGTACTGCGGGATGCCCGCCCCCGCGTATTCGCCGCGCTTGGTCACCGTGTCGATGCCCTCGGAGCCGGGCGAGACGATCTCGACCACGAGAAGCACGTCGCCCGGTGGCAGCCACACGCCGTCGGCCTGCGTCTTGCTCCACACCACGAGGTCGGGGATGCGTCCACCGACGCCGCCGTGCCGGCCCGGGATGCGCAGCCCGACTGCCTGGGCGACGTGATCCGCCGGTACGCCGCCCTGGGCGAGCCACACCATGAGCCGGGTCGCGATGATCGCATGGGCGTATCCCGGCGGCGGCACGATCGAGAGAACTCCCTCAGGGCTGATCTCGTATCGATGGTGCTCGTCCGCGGCCATCATCGCGGTCAGGTCGTCGAGCGACACGGTCGACGGCATGGATCTGCCCACCGCCTCCGCGCTCATGCCGGAATCGTACCGGGCCGAGCGCGCTCGCGGCCGACACGGACGCGCCGGACGGTGTGCGGCGTGCCGCAGTCCGGGCCGGGCCGTCGTCTCGGGCGGACTGTCAAGAAGGTGCCCTCACACCCCCACGGAGCGGTACACCTCGATCGTCTGCTCGGCGATCGCCTGCCAGGAGAAGTGCTCCACGGCCCGCCGCCGCCCCGCCGCGCCGAACGCCGCGATCCGCTCCGGGTCGGCCAGCAGCTCGTTGATCCGCGCGGCCAGGTCGGCCACGAAACGCTCCGGGTCCAGCGGCGTGCCGGAGCCGTCACCGGCCTGCTCGATCGGCACCAGCAGCCCGGTCTCGCCGTCGGCCACCACCTCCGGGATGCCACCGGTGGCGGTCGCCACCACTGCGGTCTCGCAGGCCATCGCCTCCAGGTTGACGATGCCCATCGGCTCGTAGACGGACGGGCAGGCGAAGACCGTGGCGTGGGTGAGCACCTGGATCACCTCGTGCTTGGGCAGCATCGCCGCCACCCAGACCACCCCGGACCGGGTCGCCCGCAGCTCCGCCACGAGCCCCTCCACCTCGGCGGCGATCTCCGGGGTGTCCGGCGCGCCGGCCAGCAGCACGAGCTGGGTGTCGGCGGGCAGCTCCCGGGCCGCGCGCAGCAGGTACGGCAGGCCCTTCTGCCGGGTGATCCGCCCGACGTAGACCACGCTGGGCCTCGCCGGGTCGATGCCGAGCCGGTCGAGCACGTCGGTGCCCGGGTCCGGGGCGTACTGCGCGGTGTCGATGCCGTTGTAGACCACGCGTACCCGGTCGGGGTTCACCGCCGGGTAGGCGGTGAGCACGTCGCGGCGCATGCCCGCGCTCACCGCGATGATCGCGTCGGCCGCCTCGAACGCGGTCCGCTCGCACCAGGAGGAGAGCGCGTACCCGCCGCCGAGCTGCTCGGCCTTCCACGGGCGCAGCGGCTCCAGGCTGTGCGCGGTCACCACGTGCGGCACCCCGTGCAGCAGCTTCGCGGTGTGCCCGGCCAGGTTGGCGTACCAGGTGTGGCTGTGCACCACGTCGGTGCCGGCGGTCCCGGCGGCCATCTCCAGGTCGACGCCCATGACCCGCAGCGCGGCGTTCGCGCCGGCGAGCGGGGCCGGTTCGGCGTACGCGGTGACGCCCGTCTCGTCGCGGGGCGCGCCGAAGCAGTGCACCCGCACGTCGGTGAGCCGGCGCAGCTCACGGGCGAGGTATTCCACGTGCACCCCGGCGCCGCCGTAGACCTCCGGCGGGTACTCGCGGGTGAGCAGGTCGACGCGCATCGGTGCCATGCCCGCACCCTAGTGCAGAGCGCCACGTCGCACCGGGTGCGCAAGTGTGGGCGTCCGAGTGGTGAAGTCGGTTCGGGGTGGTTAGCGTCTGAGCATGGCTGCCAAGGTGCTCGCGATCGTCCTGGCCGGCGGGGAGGGCAAGCGCCTGATGCCCCTGACCACCGACCGGGCGAAGCCCGCCGTCCCCTTCGGCGGGATGTACCGCATGGTCGACTTCGTCCTGTCCAACCTGGCGAACGCCGGCTTCCTCAAGATCGTCGTGCTGACCCAGTACAAGTCCCACTCGCTGGACCGCCACATCACCAAGACCTGGCGGATGTCGACGCTGCTGGGCAACTACGTCACGCCGGTGCCCGCGCAGCAGCGCCGCGGCCCGTGGTGGTTCGCCGGCTCGGCCGACGCGATCTACCAGAGCTTCAACCTGATCAACGACGAGCAGCCCGACTACGTGATCGTCTTCGGTGCCGACCACATCTACCGGATGGACCCCCGGCAGATGGTCGAGGACCACATCGCCTCCGGCGCCGGGGTCACGGTGGCCGGCATCCGGCAGCCGCTCGCGACGGCCGACCAGTTCGGCGTGATCGAGGTCGGCGAGGACGGCAAGCGCATCCGCGCGTTCCGGGAGAAGCCCACCGACGCGGTCGGGCTGCCCGACGCGCCGGACGAGATCTACGCCTCGATGGGCAACTACGTGTTCACCACCCGGGCGTTGTGCGAGGCGGTCGAGCGCGACGCGGCGGACAAGACGAGCAAGCACGACATGGGCGGCAGCATCATCCCGATGCTCGTCGAGCGCGGCGAGGCGAACGTCTACGACTTCAAGGACAACGAGGTGCCCGGCAGCACCGACCGCGACCGCGGCTACTGGCGGGACGTGGGAACGCTCGACTCGTTCTACGACGCGCACATGGACCTGATCAACGTGCACCCGGTGTTCAACCTCTACAACTTCGAGTGGCCCATCTACACCGAGCAGCCGCCGTACCCGCCGGCCAAGTTCGTGCACGCCTGGGGCGAGCGGGTGGGCCGCGCGGTCAGCTCGATGGTCTCGCCCGGCTCGGTGATCTCCGGCTCGCTGGTGGAGAACTCGATCGTGGCGCCGAAGGTGAAGGTGCACTCGTGGGCGCACGTCGACGGCGCCGTGCTGATGGAGGGTGTCCAGATCGGCCGGCACGCGGTCGTCCGGCGCGCGATCCTGGACAAGAACGTCCACGTCCCGGAGGGTGCCGAGATCGGCGTCGACCTGGAGAAGGACCGCCAGCGCTACACCGTGTCCGACAACGGCATCGTCGTCATCGGCAAGGGCCAGCGCGTCGAGCCCTGAGCAGTCCCCACCGCAACACCCGAGGAGGATCCCGCAGTGGCCCACCCCCGTGCCGGCCAGCCCGCACAGCCCGCCGACCTGGTCGACGTGCCTCGGCTGGTCACCGCCTACTACGCCGAGCACCCGGACCCGGACGACCCGGCGCAGCAGGTCTCCTTCGGCACCTCCGGGCACCGCGGATCCAGCCTGCGCAACGCGTTCAACTCCGACCACATCCTGGCCGTCACCCAGGCGCTCTGCGACTACCGCCGCGAACAGGGCCTGGACGGGCCACTGTTCCTCGGCCGGGACACCCACGCGCTCTCCGCGCCCGCCGAGGCCGACGCGCTGGAGGTGCTCGCCGCCAACGACGTCACGGTGCTGCGCGACAGCCGCGACGGCTACACCCCGACCCCGGCGGTCTCGCACGCCATCCTCACCCACAACCGGGGGCGCACCAGCGGCCTCGCCGACGGCATCGTGATCACCCCGTCGCACAACCCGCCGTCCGACGGCGGGTTCAAGTACAACCCCACCCACGGCGGGCCCGCCGACACCGACGCCACCAAGTGGATCCAGGACCGCGCGAACGCCATCCTCGCCGCCGGGCTCAAGGAGGTGAAACGCATCCCGTACGCGCGGGCGCGTGCCGCCGCCACCACCGGCGAGTACGACTTCCTCGCCCGGTACGTCGACGACCTGCCCGCCGCGCTGGACATCGACGCGATCCGCGACGCCGGGGTGCGCATCGGCGCGGACCCGATGGGCGGGGCGAGCGTGGCGTACTGGGGCGAGATCGCCGAACGGCACCGCCTCGACCTCACCGTGATCAACCCGCTCGTGGACCCGACGTGGCGCTTCATGACGCTCGACGGCGACGGCAAGATCCGGATGGACTGCTCGTCGCCGAACGCGATGG
Organism: Micromonospora sp. WMMD1219; assembly: GCF_049315215.1. Taxonomy (NCBI): domain Bacteria; kingdom Bacillati; phylum Actinomycetota; class Actinomycetes; order Micromonosporales; family Micromonosporaceae; genus Micromonospora; species Micromonospora sp. WMMD1219. The sequence continues at coordinate 6,345,849 of NZ_CP186057.1, read as the reverse complement.
CCTCGCTGATCGCCGCCCGCGACGACTACGCAATCTCCACCGGCAACGACGCCGACGCCGACCGGCACGGCATCGTCACGCCCGACGGCGGCCTGATGAACCCCAACCACTACCTGGCCGTGGCGATCGGCCACCTGTTCCGTACCCGGGAGCAGTGGGGCCCGGCCGCGGCGGTGGGCAAGACGCTCGTCTCCTCCTCGATGATCGACCGGGTCGCGGCCGACCTCGGCCGCCCGCTGCTGGAGGTGCCGGTCGGGTTCAAGTGGTTCGTGCCCGGCCTGCTCGACGGCACCGTCGGCTTCGGCGGCGAGGAGAGCGCCGGCGCGTCGTTCCTGCGCCGGGACGGCGGCACCTGGACCACCGACAAGGACGGCATCCTGCTCTGCCTGCTCGCCGCCGAGATCATCGCCACCACCGGCCGTACGCCGAGCGAGCACTGGGCCGAGCTGGCCGACCGCTTCGGCGCGCCCGCGTACGCCCGGATCGACGCCCCGGCCGGCCGGGAGGAGAAGGCGGTCCTGGCGAAGCTCTCGCCGGAGCAGGTCACCGCCACCGAGCTGGCCGGCGAGCCGATCACCGCGATCCTCACCACCGCGCCCGGCAACGGCGCCGCGATCGGCGGCCTCAAGGTGACCACCGAGTCGGGCTGGTTCGCCGCCCGCCCGTCCGGCACCGAGGACGTCTACAAGATCTACGCCGAGTCGTTCCAGGGCCCGGAGCACCTGGCCCGGATCCAGGAGGAGGCCAAGGCGCTGGTCGACGGCGTGCTCGCCACCGCCTGACCCGGCTCAGCGGGGCGGGGGCAGCTCCCGGCGGTTGAGCTGCTCCCGCAGCCCGTCCGGCAACAGCTCCCGCAACTGGTCCGGCAGCAGCGGCAGGTCCAGCAGGCTCAGCTTGAGCTGGTTGCGCTCCTGGTAGCGGCGCGGGTCGAGGCGGACCACCCGGCCGGCGTCCTTGACGTACCGGATGTGCACCGAACCCTCCGTCGCCGCCTGCCGGATCAGCAGCCCGTCCATCTCCACCGCCACCGGCGCCGAGTCCGCGCGCAGCTCCAGGTGCACCGTCTCGTGCGCGGAGAGCAGCACCGAGCGGGAGATCCCGGCCATCGGCGCGGACGGTGTCACCACCATCGCCTCGGTGGCCGGTGAGATCAGCGGCCCGCCCGCGGCATAGCTGTACGCGGTCGAGCCGGTCGGCGTGCTCACCACCAGCGCGTCGCACCGGTAGTAGCCGTATCGCTGGCCGTCCACCGCCAGGGTGGCCGTGACGAAGCCCGCGCCGGGCTGCCGGACCAGGGCGATGTCGTTGAACGCCACCACGTCGTCGCCGCAGACGTCACAGGCCAGGCAGGCGTGCGACTCGATGGTGAAGTCGTGTTCCACCAGCCGTTCCAGCGCCCGGGGCAGGTCCGGCGGCTCCACCTCGACCAGGAAGCCGAGCCGGCCCAGGTGCACGCCGAGCACCGGCTTCGGGTCGCGGACGGCCATCCGCAGCGCGCCCAGCATGGTCCCGTCGCCGCCGATGCTGATCAGCGCCGCGCAGCGCCCGGCCAGCTCGTCCGCGGCGACCGCCTCGACCGAGGCGGGTACGCGCGCCCGGTCCTCGGTGCGTACCGCGAGCGTGATGCGGTGCCGGGCCGCCCAGTCCGCGATGATCCCCACCACCTCGGAGACGTCCCGGGTGGGGTGCAGCACCAGCCCCAGCACATCGCCCGCCACCGTTACAGCTCATCACACCGGGACCGGACCAGGCCGGGACCGGGCGGCGGTGATCCGAAATCCCCCTTTGGGGTGGTAGCGGCCACTATGGTGTGAACATGCCGGTCCCGTATGGTGCCCAGTCGATCGTCCCCTTCCCGAGCGTCGCGGTGGCGTCCCGCGCGAACGCGGCATCCGGGGTCCGGGTCCGCCCGGCCACCGTCGCGGACGCGGACTGGCTGGCGGAGGTCAGCCGGGCGTCGTTCGCGCGACATCTGCACGACTACCTCACCTCGGCCCAGCCCGGCGTCGGCCGGTTCTGGGAGGTCGTGCTCGCGCACCCGGAGTCGTTCCCCGGCCGGTGCTTCCTGGTGGCCGAGGACGAGGACGGCCGGCGGCTGGGCTTCGCCGACCTGACGCGGGTCGAGCCGGGCCTGGCGCACCTGTCCTACATCTGCGTGGTGGAGGCCGCCCGCGGCCGGGGCGTCGCCCGGGAACTGCTGCGCGCGTACGCCCGCGCCCACCCCGACCTCCGGTCGATGCGGCTGGACGTGTTCGCCGACAACGCCCCGGCCCGCGCCCTCTACGACCGGCTCGGGTTCACGGGCGACGCCACGACCACCTGGTGGGTCGCCGACCTCGCGCTCGGCGGGATCGCGCCCGCCACCGACGTCCGCTTCGAAGGGCTGCACGCCGCCCGGGCCTGGCTCGACACGTACGGCTTCGGTGAGCTCACCGTCGTCGCGGGGGACGCCACCCACGTGCTGGGGCGGCCGAGCGCGCGGGTGCTGCGGTGCTTCGACCCGGCGACGCTGCGACGGCCGGCCGTCGTCGCCGCCGTGGTCCGGGCCTTCCCCGGCATCGACCGCGTCCTGGTCATGACACCCGGCGAGGACGCGCCGCCCAGCGCGGTCGGCCCGCTCCGGGCCGTCAACCGCTCACTCAGGATGTCCACCTCCGAGATCCGCGCCAGACTGGAGCTTCCGTGACGCAGACGATCCCCAAGACCGCCACCGACCCGGCTGCCTTCCGCACGCCGAGCCTGTTCTACCGGGCGGCCCGGGAGGGCATGCGCGACCTGCTCGCCCAGCCCGGGGTCTGGCGCGGCGAGCGGCGCGACATCCTGCTTCCCTCGTTCATCGGATGGTCCGCCAACGAGGGCAGCGGCGTCTTCGACCCGGTGACCGAACTCGGGCTCCACCCCGGCTTCTACGACCTGACCGAGGACCTCGCGGTGGACGTGTCCTCGCTGGAGGCCCGGCTCGCGGAGCGCCCCTACGACGTCGTGGTGGTCATCCACTACTTCGGCCGCACCGAACGGGCGATCGGCCGGATCCGGGAGCTGACCGACCGGCACGGCGCGCTGCTGCTCGAAGACCTCGCGCACGCGTGGTTCACCCACGCGCTCGGCGGGCCAGCCGGCCGCACCGGCGACGTGTCGCTCTACTCCCTGCACAAGATGCTGCCGATGCCCGGCGCACGTGGCGGGATGATCACCTACCGCGACCCGGGCCGGCTCACCGGTCAGCGGGAGACCGAGCCGGACCTGTCCCGGCACGTGCTCGACCACGACACGCTCGGCATCGCCGCGCGGCGGCAGGAGAACTTCCGCGCCCTCACCGCGCTGCTGCGCGGCCTGCCCGAATTCGGCGTCGCGTTCGAGCTGATGTGGCCCGACCTGGCGCCGGACGACGCCCCGCAGACGCTGCCGGTGCGGATCCTCGGGACCGGGCGGGAGAACCGCGACCACGTCTACGCCGAGATGAACCGGGAGGGCTTCGGCATGGTCAGCCTCTACCACACGCTCATCGAGCAGTTGCGGGATCACCCGTCGATGGCACGGCTGTCCCGGCAGATCCTCAACTTCCCCGTACACCAGGACGTCGCACCGGCCGATTACCCGGCGCTGGTCGCGAGCTTCCAGCGGGCGCTGGGCACACTCCCCGAGCGCGGCGCGCTCGCGCCTGCGGGACGTCCGGCGGCGCCGGCCCAGAGCGGCGCCTCGGCGTCGCGACCGTCCGGCGTGCCCACCGGCTCGGCCTGAACGAGCGTCGGTGCCCGCCCGGCGCGGGCGGGCACCGACCGGCTCAGCGGACGCCGGTGAGGCGCCGTTCCTGGTCGAGGTCGAGCATCTGCGCCGACGGGTCGACCGCCACACCGGAGGCGCGCAGGACCTTGCCCGCCGTCCGCGCGAGGATGCGCAGGTCGAGCCAGAGGGACCAGTCGAGAACGTAGCGGACGTCCAGTTCCAGTCGTTCGGTCCAGGCCAGGTCGTTGCGGCCGTTGACCTGCGCGAGCCCGGTGATGCCCGGCCGCACCTCGAAACGCTTGCGCTCCCGGTCGGTGTACCAGGGGTCGTAGCGCAGCAGCAGCGGCCGGGGACCGACCAGGCTGAGGTCGCCGCGGAGCACGTTGACCATCTGCGGTAGCTCGTCGATGCTCAACCGCCGCAGGGTCCGGCCGATGCCCCGGCAGCGGACCCCGTCGGGCAGCAGCCGGCCCTCCGCGTCGCGGTCGTCGGACATCGTCCGGAGCTTGAGGACCCGGATGCGGCGCTCGTACCGGCCGGTGCGTTCCTGGCGGAAGAAGACCGGGCTGCCGAACTGGGCCAGGACGAGCAACGCGGCGACCGCCACCACCGGCGCGGTCACCACGAGCACGACGAGCGCCACCGTGATGTCGATGAGCCGCTTGAGCCGCAGCTCGATCGACCGCCGCGCGGGGCTCACCGGGAGTGCGCCTTCCCGGCGGCCGGCGGCGCGTACTCCCCGGGTGGTCCGCCGACACCGGCGGCGTGCTCGATGACCTCGGCCATCCGCACCGCGGAGATCCGGTTGTCGAAGTGCCGGTGCGACCGTTCGCGGGCGCGTACCCCGCGCTCGGCGAGCCGCCCGGACCGGAACTCCATGTACGCGTGCTCGATGGCCTGCGCCAGGGCGGCCGGATCGTCCCGGGGGACCACCCACCCGCAGCTCTCGTCCACCGTCTCCGGCAGCCCGCCGGCGTCACTGACGATGCTGGGCACGTCCAGCAGCGCCGCTTCGGGGGGTGCGCCGTGCCCCTCGCTCAGCGACGGGCTCACGCTGAGGTCCGCCGCCCGGTAGTAGGGCCGCACGTCGTCGGCGGTGTCGATCCAGCGGACGGAGTGGTCGTCGGCGACCCCGAACCGGCGGATCAGCTCCTGCCGGTGGTCCTCGCCGGCCTGGTCCGAGCCGCCCCCGACGAGCATCAGCACCGCCTCGGGGTGCCGGGACCGGATCTCCTGCCACGCCGCGAGCAGGACGTCGTGGCCCTTGAACGCGCGGTCCCGGTGGGCGGCGAGCTTCCGCGGTGGATAGACGTACGCCACCATGATCACGACGAACTGGTCCGGGCTCAGCCCGAGATCGGCCCGGCACTTCGCCCGGGCCTCCGCCCGCGTCGCCGCCGTGTCGTCCGGCAGGTCGGCGGTCGCCCAGGCCAGGTTGAGCCCGCTGGTCACGGCCGGCCGGCGCGACGCCGGTACGCCCAGCTCGCCGTAGAGGCGGGAGGTGTAGCGGGTGCCGCAGATGATCGTGCGGTCCAGCCGCCAGAGCAGCCGCTCGACCATCCGGACCGCCCGTGACTCCAGGAACGCGGGGCCGGCGACGAACTGCACCCGGGCCAGGGGCAGGCCGACGGTCGCGAGCCGTGCGCCCAGCGTGGCCGCGTACAGGTGGTGGTAGAGCACCTGGGGCCGCAGGCGGCGGACGAGGCGGCGCAGCCGCCACAGCTCGGACAGCGTGGTGAGGCTGGGCCGGAAGCGGAACGAGAACGGCGACGCCACCGTCCGGATCCCGGCCTCGGCCAGGCGGTCGTTCAGGCGCCCGCCGGGTGGGCAGATCACCACCACCTCGTGGCCGCGATCCCGCAGGGCGCACGCCTGCGGGATGGTCCAGAGTCCGCCGTAGTTCGTCTTGACGATGACGGCGACGCGCAGTGACCGGCGCCCGGACGGGTCGCCGGCGACGCCGGACCGGGGATCGTGCCTCACGTGGTTCGCCTCCAACCGTCGGCGCGGCGTCGTTCGCCGCTCCACCCAGGGCAACGAGCTTTGTGGTGTTTAGTAACCAACGTCGGATTCTCTCGTTGGCCCTGCGGAGAGAGCACCGGCGAGCGGTAGGAGCGCACGTGAGAGTCGTCGTCACGGGAGGCGCCGGTTTCATCGGTTCCAACCTGGTGCGGGCCCTGTCGGAAACGGGCCGGGTCGCCGAGATCGTCGTCGTCGACGACCTCTCCACCGGGTCGATGGAGAACCTGCGCGGGCTGCCGGCCGAGGTGCTGATCGGCACCGTGCTGGACCCTGCGCTGCTCGACCGCGCGATGAGCGGCGCGTCGAGCGTGGTCCACCTCGGCGCCCTCGGCTCGGTGCCCCGCTCCATCGACGACCCGCTGCGCAGCCACCACGCGAACGCCACCGGCACCCTGACGGTCCTCGACGCCGCCCACCGCAACGGCGTCCCGCAGTGCGTGCTGGCCTCCTCGTCCTCGGTGTACGGCGCCAACCCGGTGCTGCCGCGCCAGGAGGGCCTGCGGCCCATGCCGGTCAGCCCGTACGCGGTGTCGAAGCTGGCCACCGAGGCGTACGGCATCGCGTTCGCCAACTGCTACGGCATGGCGGTCCTGCCGTTCCGCTTCTTCAACGTCTTCGGCCCCCGGCAGGCGGCGAACCACGTGTACGCGGCAGTGGTCCCGCGGTTCGTCACCGCAGCCCTGGAGAACCGGCCGTTGCAGGTGCACGGCGACGGGCGGCAGTCCCGGGACTTCACCTACGTGGGCAGCGTGACCTCGGTGATCGTGGACGCCGTCCTGCGGCAGGTGGCGTCCCCGGACGTGGTGAACCTCGCGTTCGGCGCGCGCATCTCCCTGCTCGACCTCATCGCCGAACTGGAGACCGTTCTGGGCCGGCCGTTGGAGGTCGTGCACGTGCCGGCCCGGCCCGGTGACGTACGCGAGTCCCAGGCCGACCACACACGACTGCGTGAGCTGTTCCCGACCGCGTCGCCGACCCCCTTCGCCGACGGGCTGCGGGCTACGGTCGAGTGGTTCCGGTCGCTTCGGGTCGACGAGCCCGTCGGGTCCGGCACGTCCGGCTGATCCCGACCCGATCGGAGCCTCATGGGCAGGATCCTGCTGTTCGGCGCGTCCGGCTTCCTCGGCCGGGCGGTCGAGGCGGTCCTCGCGGAGCACTTCACCGTCGTCGCGCCCAGCCGCCGGGAGTGCGACCTCGTCGCGGCGGACCGGTCGCGGCTGACCGCGTTCCTGCGCCGGGTACGACCCGACGCGGTGGTCAACTGCGCCGGCCGGATCGCCGGGACCAGTGCGCAGTTCGTCGAGTCGCACACTCTGATCACCGCCAAGCTGATCGACTGCGTGGCCGAGGTCTCGCCGGGCGTGCGGCTGGTCCGGATCGGCTCGGCGGCCGAGTACGGGGTCGTCCCGCACGGCGCGGTCGCGGCGGAGGCCGATCCGGCCCGGCCGGTGAGCGACTACGGGATCAGCCAGCTGGCCGCGACCGACCTCGTGCGCCTGGCCGCCGCCAGTGGCCGGGTCGACGCGGTGGTGCTGCGGGTCTTCAACCCCGTCGGGCCCGGCTCGACCAGCGGCAATGTGCTGGGGCGGGCCGCCGAGCTGCTCCAGGTGGCGCTCGCACGGGGGGACCGGCGGATCGAGCTGGGGCTCAACGACTCCTACCGCGACTTCGTCGACGTCCGGGACGTGGCCGAGGCGGTGCTGGCGGTGCTCAGCGCCGGACGGCTGCCGGGGTCGATCTACAACGTGGGCAGTGGACAGGCGGTCGCCACCCGGGAGGCGGTCGAGATGCTGGCGCACCATGCCGGGTTCACCGGACGCTTCGTCGACGGGCTCCGGTCGCCGACTGCGGACCGGTCGGCGGCGGTGCCGTGGATGTGCGCCGACATCAGCCGGATCGCCGACGCCCTCGGCTGGTCCCCGAGATACCCGCTCGGTGAGTCGCTGGCCGCGCTGTGGGCCGCCCGCTCCCACGTCGCGGCCGGCTCCGGAGCCCGCCGCGACGTGACGGTCAGCGCGCGTCCGGCACCAGTTCCGCCGTCGGCGCCGGTGCGGTGAGAGGCGCCGCCACGCGGGCCCGCCGGTTGAGCCGTACCCGCAGGACGACCAGGACGACCACGGAGAGCAGCGCGTACAGCGCGATCGAGGCGGTCGCCGCGCCCATCGTTCCCCAGCGGGAGATCGCGAGGCCGTAGCAGGCGACTGACGCCACGGCGGCGAGCAGACCGACTCCGGCGGCCTGTTTCGTGCCCCCGGTGCCGAGCAGCGCCCGGCTCGCGATGCCGAACGGCGCCAGGCACAACTCGGCGATCAGGAGCGGCACGATCAACGGGCGGGCGGACCCGAACTCCGCGCCGAAGACGGGCACCACGAGCAGCCAGCCGCCGGCCGCGATGACGGCGCCGCTGACGAGCGTCGCGAGCAGCGTGTAGCCGATCGCGCGGACCGGCCAGGGATTGCCGTCGCGCTGCGCGGCCTGCCGCTGCGACAACTGTCCGATGGCGGCCGGAAGGAGACCGACCACACTGCTCAGCGTCGCGGCCAGCGCGTAGATGCCCACCGCGCCGGGACCGACGAGGACACCGAGCAGGTAGCGGTCGGCCCGCTGGAGGAAGCTCGTCCCGAGGGAGAACCCCAGCGACGGCGCGCCCATCCGGATCAGCCCGGTGACGTCCCGCCGGCGAGCCCGGGCGAACCTCGCCAGCCCTTGGCCGTGTACCAGCGTCCACTGCGTCACCGCCACCGCGAGCAGCGCGGTGGCCTGGCACATCAGGAGGAGCCACACCTGCGCCGAGACGGCGACAGCGACGGCGATCCCGATCAGGCCGGCGGTGGTGGCGGCGATGTTCCACATCGCGCCCCGGCGGAAGTCCCCGTCCGCGAACCGGAGATCGGTGAGCTGGTCGAGCGCGATGTTGGCGGCGCCGCCGAGCGCGACCGCGGCGAGCAGCCGGACGTCGGTCAGCGCGGGGCCGAGCAGCGGCGCGGAGAGGCGAACCGCGGCGGCGGCGGCCACTCCGGTGCAGACCGCCGCCACCACTGTCATCCAGCAGTACGCGGAGAGCAGTTCGTCCCGGCGGTGCCGGGAGGCCGCCTGCGGCAACTGCGCACGCATGGCGGTGCCGCAGCCCAGGCGGCCGACCAGCATCACCACGCCGGCGACCGTGAGGACCAGCACCATGACGCCCCGGTCGGCCGGCCCCAGCGCCAGGGTGGCGAGGACGGCGACGCCGCTGCTGCTCAGCGCGGCGACGCCGTTGGCACCGGTCAGCAGGACGATCGTGCCCAGGTGGCGGCGGCTCATCCGGTGGGCACCGCCGGGCGGTCCGCTCCGCCGCGCGGCGTCACGGTGTCGCGGCCGTAGATGGCCAGATGCTGCTCGACCGACCGTTCCATGGTGAAGACGCTGTCCCGGAAGGCCGCCAGCGCCCGCTGTCCGCCTCTCCGCCGTCCCGGCACGAGGTCCAGGCGGCGTACGGCGTCCGCCCACTGTTCGGCGTCGGCGTCGACCGGGACCAGGGCGACACCGGCGAGCTGGTCGTCGATGAACCGCGCGCCGGGCAGGTCGGACGCGACCACCGGGGTGCCGACGGCCCTGGCCTCCAGGACCGTGCCGGGCAGACCTTCGAGCGCGGAGGGTTGCAGCAGGAGGTCGGCTTGGGCCAGGAACTCGCCGACGTCCGCCCGTGGACCCACCAGGTGCATCCGGTCGAGCACGTCGTGCCGGGCGGCGGCCTGCCGGAGGGCGTCGTCGTCCCGGTCGTCGTACGGGCCCACGAACACGACCCGGCAACTGATCCCGCGTTCGCGCAACGCGGCGACGATCGACGGCACCATCGACCGCCGTTTGAGCGGGTGCGGACGGCCGATCACCACGCAGACCAGGTCGTCCGGGACGGCGCCGATCTCGTCGCGGAGCCGCAGCGTCGACCGGCGGTGCAGGCGGGCCAGGTCGAGACCGTTGGGCAGCACCCGGCACCGTGGGTCGGTCTCCCACGACGGCCGGTAGCACGAGGTGAGAGCGCCGGGGGCGACGCCGAGCACGTCAGTCGCGCAGAGGTGGATGAGCCGCACCATCACGCCCCGCTGCAACCGGCGGCGCAGGCTGTCCGGATGTCCGTCGCGGTCGGACCGGAAGTGCGCGATCCGGATCGGCACCCGCGCCAGCGCGGCGAGGAACAGCACGAAACCGGAGAACGTCGCGACGTCCGAGTGCACGGCGTGCGGACGGATCTCCCGAAGCAGCCGGTAGAAGCGGACCGGGAACCGGCGGTCGAGCCGGATCGGGTGGATCCGTGAGCCGAGGCGCTCCACCTCCTCGCCGCGCGCACCCTTGACGCCGCTGAGCGTGACGAAGGACGTCCGCACCCCGGAGGCCGCGAGCCGGGGCAGCAGTTCGATGGTGCGCTGCTCGGCGCCGCCGATGTCGAACGCGCCGAGAACCCGCACCACGCGGATGTCCGGAGGCCGGGGGGCCGATACGCCGAACGTGCTCGTCGTCGCCGGGTCGCTGTGGCTCGCGCTGGACATCGTCTCTCCCGTGTCGGGCCGGCCGGTTCTCATACCGGGCGGTTCTCCTGCTGGACGGCCTCCACGGCGGGGGCGGCGGACTGCGGCAGCGGGCGGCGCTCCGCCATCAGGTCCCGGGCCGCCCGGTAGAACTCGCTGCGCCGCGGCGTCAGCCGGTCCGCGGCGAACTCGCGGGCGACCGCCAGGTTGCGACGCGAGGCGGCAGCCATGGCGTCGGGGTCGGCGAGGGCGCGGCGGATGGCGTTGGCGAGGCCGTCGGGGTCGTCCGGAGCGACAAGCATCTCCGGTGGCAGCAGTTCGGGTATGCCACCGACACGGGAGCCGATGGCCGGCAGCCCGCGGGCCATCGCCTCGATCAGAGCCCGGGGCAGGCCCTCGGTCCGGGACGGCATGACGAACAGGTCCGCGGCGTCGAGGTGCCGGCGCAGCGCCTCGACATCGGTGATCAGGCCGGCGAACGTGATCCGGTCACGGACCCCGAGCCGGGTGGCCAGATCCTCCAGCACCGGCTGGCAGCGCCCGGGACCGATGTGCACATGCCGTACCGGCGGGGCCGAGGCGCGCAGCAGCGAGATCGCCTCGATGAGCGTGTCGATGCCCTTGTAGAGCTGTTCGAGGGAACCGACCGACACGAGGGTCACCGGCCCGGCCGGCAGCCGGGCCGGGCGGGGCTCCCGCACGAACGCCGCCGGCGGCAGGTTCACCGAGCTGAGGCCGATGGACAGCGCCCCCGGCCGGGTGGGATACCGCTCCTGGAGCGAGCGGTTCGTCTCGTACGACACCGCGACGGCGGCCCGGCACTGACGCCGGAGGTTGCGGGTGCTCCACACCCGTAGGAAGGGGCGCAGCGGATGCTCGATCACCCCGGGGGCGAATACCGCGTACGGATCGCCGATGACCTCCATGGCGTAGGCGAGACCGCGCCGGGTGATGTGCCGGTGCATCAGCGTGGCGATCGACGACGGCGCCCGCAGCAGCACCGCCTCCGCGTCCGCGGCGATCCGGCGGACGGCCCGGTCGATGCGGGGCAGGCGTCGCAGGTACTCCTGCGGCCCGAGGTAGTGGGGGAGGGGCGCCACTGTCACGCCGTCGCCGTCGACCCGGACCGCGTTCGGCGGGATCTCCGGTACGTCCCGCGCCCGGGCCACCACCCGCACCTCGTCGAAGGCCGCCAGGTATCGCGCCCAGAGCGCGTAGCCGGTGCCGAAGTCCACCCAGAATCGGTTGTCCGGAGTGCGGACGTACCGGCACTCCTCGGTGATGGTGAGCCTCACGCGCGATGTCCTATCGGTCTGCGGGAGCCAGGTGGCCGTGCGGGACGCGCACCTCGGGGCGCGCGGTCGGCTGGACGGAGCGGCCCTTCAACGAGCCGAGCCAGATGACGGTGTAGAAGGCGATGCCGTGCAGGAGAGTGGCGAGCAGGCTGGCGCTCTCCCCGCGGAACCCGTACATCCAGCTGATCGTGTAGAGGATGCTCGCGTAGGCGTAGACGTGGCCCTGCGCGGCGCGGAAGAAGAGCAGCCGGTGCCCGAGGGTCAGCGCGGCGAAGACGACGGGTACGCCGAGGTACCCGAAGTTGGCGTACGCCTCCGCGGTCAGCGAGAAGCCGAAACCCGACGACGAGCCCGGCAGCCAGGCGTCGACCAGCCAGGACATGAGCATCGGCCGTTCCGGGACCAGCGCCGACGGCATCGCGGTGAGGAAACCGTTGAGATAGCTCTCGCCGGGCCACAGTCGCAGGCTGTCGGCCGCGTTCGTCAGGACGAAGGTGTCCACGAAGAGGGTCGAGCCCTCGTTGAGGACCTTGCTGAGGTTCAGCGCGTCCCCGCTGCGAACGGCGCTGAGATAGGTGGCGGCCAGGACGAACGCGACGCCGGCGATGCCGAACTTCGGCGAGATCCGTCGCCGTTGCAGCAACAGGACGTGCAGCACGACGGCGAAGAGGACGAAGAGGAAGTCCCGTTCGCTGGTGGCCAGGCAGTAGAGCACGTAGAGGCCGAGGTTCACCCAGTAGGCGATCCGGGCCGGGCGCACCGCCCGGGCCAGGAAGTAGATGGAGCAGGCGCACATCTGGACGACCAGGTAGCGGGTGTGCAGCGGACCGGCCAGTTCGATCCGTCCGAACTTGTCCGCGGCCAGCATCGCCGGGCCGCGGGTGACCAGGATGGCGAGGGTGTACGCCGCCAGCGCGTAGAGCACCACCGGAAGCACCGGGTTCTCGCGTGGTATCCGGCCGAGCGCGGTCAGGTCCGGCAGCCGGTCCCGGATGGGCATGAGCAGACCGACGAGCGCCACACCGCCGAGCGCCAGCAGCAGCATGAGGCAGGCGGCCGGGATCTTGTCGGTGGCGATGCCGATGTAGATCTCGTTGCCGAGGGCGTAGTTGATCGCCGGTCCCAGGCCGAAGAAGGCGAGATAGGCGAAGACATAGGGCAGGAGATCGGTGCGACCGGACCGGAGGAACAGGGCCAGCAGCATCGCCAGGCTGGCCGCGAGGGTCAGCCATACCGCGGTGGTGGTGCTCAGCTCCACGGAGACTCCAAATCGGTGTACGGACACTCCGGGCCGGAAGCGGCCGGGGGCGAAAGCGCATTTCGCTCCACATGCGTGCCGGCTGCATTCAAATGTCTAGCAGGAAAGGTCTCCCATGGGCGGCGATTACGTTTATCGCATTGACTCGGACGGTGCCGTAACCGGCCCGCAGGTCAATCGTTCCGCGGTCGCTCTCGAATCACTTTCGGATGCGTTTCTCCGGCCGTCAGCGTGCGGCGAGGAATTCGTCGAGCGCGCCGAAGAGCCGGTCCGCGTCCGCACCGACCAGGGTCGACCCGCTGGGCAGAGTGACGCCGGTGGCGAAGAGACGGTCCGCCGCCCCGGTCAGGGCCGCCTCGTGCCCGAGATGGACGGGCTGCTGGTGCATGGGCTTGAACATCGGACGCGTCTCGATGTCGTGCCGGGCCAGGTGCGCGGCCAGCTCGTCGGCCCGCCACCCGGCCCGGGCGGGGTCGACGACGAGGGTGGTGAGCCAGCAGTTCGACCCGGGGTCGCCGTCGCCGAGGATCCGGGTGCCGGGAACCGCGGCGAAGAACTTGGCGTACCGCTCCCGTATCGCCCGGCGACGCTCGATCATGCCGTTCAGCCGCCGTAGCTGTGCCCGCCCGAGCGCGGCGAGCAGATTGCTCAGCCGGTAGTTGTAGCCGATCTGCCGGTGTTCGTAGTGCGCGACCGGTTCTCTGGCCTGGGTCGCCAGGTGGCGTGCCCGGTCGATCAGGTCGCCGTCGTCGGAGACGAGCATCCCGCCGCTCGAGGTCGTCATGACCTTGTTGCCGTTGAACGAGAAGACACCCAGCCGGCCGAACGTGCCGGCGTTGCGGCCGCGCCAGGACGCGCCGAGCGCCTGTGCGGAGTCCTCGACCAGCGGGACGTCGAAGTCCGCGCAGACGGGCAGGATGCGGTCGTAGTCCGCGCAGCCGCCGTTCAGGTCGACCGTCATCACGGCTGCCACCCGGCGGCCCTGCTCCCGCAGCCGGCGCAGCAGCGGCGGCAGCAGCTCGGGGTCGAGGTGCCCGGTTGCGGCGTCACAGTCCACGAAGACCGGCTCGGCCCCGGTGTACCGCACCACGTTGGCGGTCGCCACGAACGTCATGGTGGGCACCACCACGACGGAGCCGGGCCCGGCTCCGATCACCGTCAGCGCCAGGTGCAGGGCGGCGGTCCCGGAGCTCACGCCGACGGCGTGGCCGCTGCCCACCCGGTCCGCCAGCTCGCGTTCGAACGCAGCCAGGTCGGGCCCGTCCGGCGCGACCCAGCCCGAACGGACCGCCGCCAGGATGGACGCCTCCTCGGCCGGACCGACGTCCGGCGGGGAGAGATAGATCCGTCTGGGGACACTCGTGCCGTCCTGCTGATGGGCGGGTCGAGCCATCAGTGAGTAGTCCTGTGCCACGGTGCTGGTCTCCGATGGAAGTGTGGGTGTCACCCGGCGACGCGCAGGGAAACGGGACGCACGCGCGGACCTGATCGTCGCGCCGCTGCGACCTGGTCCGTCGAGTCGGGACCGACTGGTTCAACGCGCCGACCGTGGCGGCCGTTACGGTGTGCCGGCCGACTGCGGTCGACGCCTCACGGCCCGGCGGGCTCGGGCAGCGGGCACCGGTATTCGGGGAAGTAGTCCGAGGCCGCGGACCAGGCCGGATCCCGCCGGGATCCCTCCTGCCGGTGCGCCGCCGACAGCCGCCGGTACGCCGGCTCGTCGAGCACCCGCGTGCCGAGGTGGAACGGGACCAGACCGTTCGGTGCGAAGGCGCGCTTGTACCGGAAGATGCCGTCGTCGGGGGCGTACCCGCCGCCCAGGACGAACCGGATCCGCCCCTGGGCGCGCCCCCACCGGCAGATCTCGAACTTGAGCAGATCGTTGGGCCGCAGGTCGAACGCCGCCTCGTCGGTTCCGCCGAGGTACGAGTACAGGTTGAGCGTGGAGACCAGCACCAGCTCGGTCGAGACGACGCGCCCCTCGTGCACGGCGTGGAAGAAGGCGAACTGGCCGGGCAGTTCCTCGACGATCCGCTCGAAGAACTCGCGGGGGAAGTAGTAGCCGCTCGCCGCGGCTCGCCGGTCCATCGTGCGTTCGTAGATGCCCAGGAAGTCGTCGAGGCGCCCGCCGTCGAGATCGACCACGACCGTGACGCCGTTACGGCGGGCCTTGTTGACGTTCTTGCGGACCTTGTGGTCGAACTCGCGCCACATCTCCTCTTCGCCGGTGCGCAGGTCGCGGACCACGTTCACCAGCTTCTGCCGGACCGGTCCCGGCGCGGGCAGCCGACCCTCGTCGAACAGCGTGAGCCGGGTGACCTCGGAGACGACCTGACGCGACCCGCACCAGGCGTCGAACGCCTCCCAGAACTCCTTCGCGTCGAGTTCCGTCGCGCCCTCGGCGAAGGCACCCCCGTAGCCGTACGCGTTGACGACGTCCCGGTACCGCCGCCCGGGCCCGGCGAGGTGCGGCGCGTCGACCGGGCGGAGCAGGAACGGGTACAGCACGAAGCCGTGCTCGGTCCGGGCGTACGCGGCCAGTGGCTCGTCCTGCGGTCCGGCGAACAACCGGAGGTAGGCCGGGTGGGCGAAGACCTCCCGCCGGTCCCAGTCCCGGTGCAGAGCGCGCCAGCGCTCGTCGTCGGCCGGTCTGCGGGCGTCCAGGATCTCCAGTCGCATCTGCGCTCCCCCGTCGCCTGGACACGGCCGCCCCGATGGCGGCCGGCCACGCGTCGTCCGTTCTGGGTAACGAGGATCGGCCGGGACGGTGTCGACAGGTGGCCGGGCGGCCTCAGGGCCAGTCGTCGCCCGCTTCGAGGCGCGTGCTGAGCAGCGCCGACAGTGGAAGGGACTCCCCGTCGCGCCCGCCGCGGCCGATGACGAGTGACGGCGTGGACGGCTCGGGCCGGGCGCCGAGCAGCCGGGCGCGCAGTCCGGCCGGCACGGTGAGCAGGTAGTACCGGCCCTCGGTGTCCACGGCCCGGCTCCGCGCCCGGTCCACGTACCAGCCGACCAGCGGGGTCCGGTAGCGGCCCCGTCCGCTGTAGGGCGTGGCCGCGAGCCGCTCGGTGCGCAGGCCCCGCCGGGCGGCGTCGGCCGCGAACCGGGCGACCAGCTCCGCGGCCTCGGCCTGCTCCGCGGCGCGCTGCCGGGCGTCGGCCTCGGCGTGCGCCCGCACCGCGTGGCGTCGCCGTTCCCGCCACCGCTCGTCGTCGTCGGCACCCACGACCGCGAGGGTACGCCCACAGCCGCGCCCGCCCGACCCGGCCGCTCCTGGCGGGCGCGCCGGGCCGTTGCGCGACGCCCTGCCGCCCCGGCGCGGATCGTCTAGAGTGCTGACGTCCGTCGCGACAGTCGAGGAGCCTGGTCCGTGCTGCACATCCGGGTGATCTCACCAGCGGACCGCTCGTCCGAGATCGCCGACCTGCTGGCCGCGGACCCCGGCGTGACCCACCTGGTGGTGTTGCCGGGCGCGGCCCGTCAGCCGGCCGGCGACTACATCACCTGTGACGTGGTCCGGGAGAGCGCCGACGGCGTCCTGCGCCGGCTGCGGGAGATGGGGGTCGAGGCGCGCGGGGCGATCGCCGCCGACGACGTGGAGCTGACCCTCTCGGCCGCCGCGGACCGGGCCGCCGAGGCGGCCCCGGGCCACGGTGACGACGCCCTGATCTGGGACGAGGTCGCCGCGAAGACGGGCGAGCAGACGGTGCTCACCGGCATCTTCCTGGCGCTGATCGTCGTCGCCACCATGATCGCCGGTATCGGGGTGCTGCTCGACCAGCCCATCCTCATCGTCGGCGCGATGGTCGTCGGCCCGGAGTTCGGGCCGCTCGCGGCGCTCTGCGTGGCGCTGCTGCGCGGCAAGGGGGGTGTCGTCGTCCGGTCGGTGCAGGCGCTCGTCGTCGGCTTCGTGGCGGCGATGCTCGCCACCGTGGTCAGCACCTGGGCCTTGGACGCGGCCGGTCTGGTGAGCCGGGAGATGCTGCTGGCCGAGCGGCCGCTGACCGACTTCATCTGGCGCCCGGACGCCCTGTCGTGGGTGGTCGGCCTGCTCGCCGGCATCGCCGGGATGCTGTCGCTGACCTCGAAGAAGTCCGGCTCCCTGGTCGGCGTCCTGATCTCGGTGACCACAGTGCCGGCGGCCGCGAACGTGGCGGTCGCCGCCGCGTACGGCGTCTGGCACGAGGCGGCCGGTTCCGCGCTCCAGCTGGTCGTCAACCTGGCCGCCATCGTGCTGGCCGGTCTGCTCACGCTGCTGGTCCAGCGCTCCTGGTGGCGGCGTGTGGCGCGGCGGGCCGGGCGGCCGGTGCCCCGGCAGCGGGCCGACCGTGACCCGGCGTCCGCCCGGAGCGACCGCCGCCCGCGCCGCGACGCCGGGTGAGACGGCGCGACCCGGGCGGCGTGCACCCGGGCCGATCCAGCGGCCGCCGGTCGAACTGACGCGTTCGTGACGTCAGCCCGGCCGGCGGCCGCCGCCGTCAGGCCAGGCCGGCCCGGCGCAGCGCCTCCGCCATGGCGTCGTTGACCGGCGCCGCCGATCCCCCGCCGCGTCCCTGCCGCTGCGACGGACCACCGCGCGAGCCGCCCCGCTCACCCTGGCCGCCACGCCGGGCGCCGGCGTCGCCGCGCTGCCCGCCGCGGTCACCCCGCTGCCCGCCGCCGTCACCGCGCTGCCCGCCACCGTCACCGCGCTGCCCGCCACCGTCACCGCGCTGCCCGCCACCGCGCCGGCCGCCGCGCTCCTCGCCGCCCGGGCCCCCGGCCGCGGGACGGCCACCGGCCGGCGCCTCGTCGTCGAGCCGCAGCGTCAGCGAGATCCGCTTGCGCGGCACGTCCACGTCGAGCACCCGCACCTTGACCACGTCGCCGGACTTGACCACGTCGCGCGGGTCCTTGACGAAGGTGTGCGACATGGCCGAGACGTGCACCAGGCCGTCCTGGTGCACGCCCACGTCGACGAACGCGCCGAACGCGGCCACGTTCGTCACCACGCCCTCCAGCACCATGCCCGGCGTCAGGTCGCTGATCTTCTCCACGCCCTCGACGAACGTCGCCGTGCGGAACTCCGGGCGTGGGTCACGGCCGGGCTTCTCCAGTTCGGCCAGGATGTCGGTGACGGTGGGCAGGCCGAACGTGTCGTCGACGAAGTCGGTCGCGCGCAGGCCGCGCAGGATGGCAGACCTGCCGATCAGCGCGCGCAGATCCTGCCCGGTGGAGGAGAGGATGCGGCGCACCACCGGGTACGCCTCCGGGTGCACGCTGGAGGAGTCCAGCGGGTCGTCGCCACCGGGGATGCGCAGGAAGCCGGCGCACTGCTCGAACGCCTTCGGCCCGAGCCGCGGCACCTTCTTCAGCTCGGTCCGGGTGCGGAACGGCCCGTTGGCGTCGCGGTGCAGCACGATGTTCTCGGCCAGCCCGGCGCCGATGCCGGAGACCCGGGTGAGCAGCGGCGCGGAGGCGGTGTTGACGTCGACGCCGACCGCGTTGACGCAGTCCTCGACCACCGCGTCGAGCGAGCGGGACAGCTTCACCTCGGACAGGTCGTGCTGGTACTGCCCGACGCCGATCGACCGCGGGTCGATCTTCACCAGCTCGGCCAGCGGGTCCTGGAGTCGGCGGGCGATCGACACCGCGCCGCGCAGCGACACGTCCAGACCGGGCAGCTCCTGGGAGGCGTACGCGGACGCGGAGTAGACCGACGCGCCGGCCTCGGAGACCACCACCTTGGTCAGCTTCAGCTCCGGGTGCCGCTTGATCAGGTCACCGGCCAGCTTGTCGGTCTCCCGGCTGGCGGTGCCGTTGCCGATCGCGACCAGCTCGACGCCGTGCGCGGCGGCGAGCGTGGCGAGCGTGTGCAGCGAGGCGTCCCACTGCCGGCGCGGCTCGTGCGGGTAGATCGTGTCGGTGGCGACCACCTTGCCGGTGGCGTCGACCACCGCCACCTTCACGCCGGTGCGCAGGCCCGGGTCGAGGCCCATCGTCACCCGCGCGCCCGCCGGCGCGGCCAGCAGCAGGTCACGCAGGTTGGTGGCGAAGACCCGCACGGCCTCCTCCTCGGCCGCCTGCCACAGCCGCATCCGCAGGTCCGCGCCCAGGTGGATCAGGATCCGGGTACGCCAGGCCCAGCGCACCGTGTCGGCCAGCCACCGGTCGGCGGGCCGCCCCTGGTCGCTGATGCCGAACCGGCCGGCCACGGCCGCCTCGTAGCGGCTGGGTCCGGGGGTCGCGTCGGCGTCGCCCTCGGCCTCCGGGTCCATGGTCAGCTCCAGCACACCCTCCTTCTCGCCCCGGAACATGGCGAGGATGCGGTGCGAGGGCAGCTTCGGGTACGGCTCGGCGAAGTCGAAGTAGTCGGCGAACTTCGCGCCGGCGGTCTCCTGGCCGTCGCGTACCCGGGAAACCAGCCGGCCCCGCGACCACATCTGCTCGCGCAGCGTGCCGATCAGGTCGGCGTCCTCGGCGAAACGCTCGATCAGGATGGCCCGCGCCCCGTCCAGTGCGGCGGCGGCGTCCGCGACGCCCCTGTCCGGGTCGGCGAACCCGGCGGCGACCGTCTTCGGGTCCTGGGCCGGATCGGCCAGGAGCGTGTCCGCGAGCGGCTCCAGCCCGGCCTCGCGGGCGATCTGCGCGCGGGTACGCCGCTTCGGCTTGTAGGGCAGGTAGATGTCCTCCAGGCGGGACTTCGAGTCGGCGGCGAGGATCTGCGCCTCCAGCGCCTCGTCCAGCTTGCCCTGGCTCCGGATCGACTCCAGCACCGCCGCGCGCCGCTCGTCCAGCTCGCGCAGGTAGCGCAGCCGCTCCTCCAGCGTGCGCAGCTGCGCGTCGTCGAGCAGGCCGGTGGCCTCCTTGCGGTAGCGGGCGATGAACGGCACTGTGGCGCCGCCGTCGAGCAGCTCGACTGCTGCCCGCACCTGCCGTTCGGCGACGCCGAGTTCCTCGGCGATCCGCTGGTGCACAGACTGGGTCACGATCTGATCCGCCTTCTCGGGTGGGTTCCGTCGTGCATTCTGCCCGTTGCCGCCGCACGCGCCGCACCGGCCGCACGGCGGGCCGGACCGATATCCCGAAAACGGACTTCCGGTCTCAGAAACCCCTCTAGCCTCCAATCAGGTGATTTCCTACGGTTGTCTGGAGCCCGGGTGAGCGCTGAGAAAGTGGTCGTCATCGGTCAGGGGTACGTCGGTCTTCCGCTGGCCATGCGGGCCGTCGAGGCCGGCTTCGACGTGGTCGGCCTGGACGTCGACGCCGACCGGGTCAAGCGGCTCGCCTCCGGTGAGTCCTTCGTGGAGGACATCCCCGCCGACCGGCTGGGCCGGGCGCTCGGCAGCGACCGCTACCTGCCGACCACCGAGTACGCCGACGCCGAGGGCTTCGACGTCTGCGTGATCACGGTGCCCACTCCGCTGCGCGACGGCACGCCGGACCTCAGCTACGTGGAGCAGGCCGGCCGGGGCATCGGCCCGTACGTGCGGCCGGGCAGCACAGTGGTGCTGGAGTCGACGACGTACCCGGGCACGACCGAGGAGCTGCTGCGTCCGCTGCTGGAATCGGCCAGCGGGTTGCACGCGCCGGGCGACTTCCACCTCGGGTACAGCCCGGAACGCATCGACCCCGGCAACCCGACCTGGCGGCTGGAGAACACGCCGAAGGTGGTCGCCGGCGTGGACGAGCCCTCGCTGGAGCGGGTGGACGGGTTCTACCGCCGGATCGTGGACCGGACCGTCCCGGTGTCCTCCACCCGGGTCGCGGAGCTGACCAAGCTGATCGAGAACACGTTCCGTCAGGTGAACCTGGGTCTGATCAACGAGCTCACGGTGCTCTCCCACCACCTCGGCATCGACGTCTGGCAGGCGATCGACGCCGCGGAGACCAAGCCGTTCGGGTTCATGCCGTTCCGGCCCGGCCCGGGTGTCGGCGGCCACTGCCTGCCGATCGACCCCTGCTACCTGTCCTGGCAGGTCAAGCGGCGCCTGGGCCGTCAGTTTCGGTTCATCGAGCTGGCCAACGACGTCAACCACGAGATGCCCGAGCACGTGGCGCAGCGGGTGATGGCCGGCCTGAACCGCACCGGTCGTGCCGTCAACGGCGCGCGCCTGCTGATGCTCGGCCTGGCGTACAAGAAGAACACTGGGGACATGCGGGACTCACCGGCGGTGGACGTCGCCCGGCGGCTGTGCGACCTCGGTGCGGACGTCCGCGCCGCCGAGCCGTACGCCGAGGCGCACCAGATCCCCGGTGGCGTGCTCGTCGTGCCGCTGACCGAGCAGGAGGTCGACGCGGCCGACGCCGTGGTCGTCACGACCGACCACGACGTCTTCGACTACGAGATGGTGTCCCGGCGGGCCCGCTACGTCTTCGACGCCCGTAACCGGTGCTCCGGTCCGGTGGTGGAGCGCCTCTAGGCACACCCTGCGCGGCCCGCTGCCGGCTGCGCTAGCGTGGCGATCATGGAGGCACCTGCGGATCCGCGGGCCCGGCGGCTGTTCGGTGGCAGCGCCCGGGCGCTCGGCGACCTGGCCGCCGGCCCGTTCCGGGCCGACCGGGACCGGATCGTCGGCTCGCCGTTCTTCGCCCGGCTGGGCGGCGTGACCCAGGTGATCAGCCCGGGCGGGTCCGGGCTGCTCGTGCACAACCGGCTCACCCACAGCCTGAAGGTGGCCCAGGTGGCCCGGGCGATAGCGGAGCGGCTGAACGCCGACCCGACCCACCGGGACCTGCTGGAGAAGCTCGGCGGCTGCGATCCGGAGGTGGTGGAGGCCGCCGCGCTCGCGCACGACCTCGGGCACCCGCCGTTCGGGCACCTGGGGGAGCGCGTGCTCGACCGGCTGGCCCGGCAGCGCCTCGGGCTGCCCGACGGCTTCGAGGGCAACGCGCAGTCGTACCGGATCGTCACCAGCACCGAGATCCGCGGCGCGGCGACCACCGGGCTGGACCTGACCGCCGCGGTCCGGGCGGCCATGCTGAAGTACCCGTGGACCCGGCTGGACCATCCCGACCCGCACCCGCGTCACCTGGACCCGGCGCCCCGGGGCGCGGCGGCGCCGCCGGAGGATCCGCAGAGCGGGTCGGTGAAGTTCGGCGCGTACCGCACCGAGCTGGACGACCTGCGGCAGGCGCGGGAGCCGTTCGCCGGGCGGATCCCGGACTGGCAGCAGACCCCCGAGGCGTCGGTGATGGACACCGCCGACGACATCGCGTACGCGATCCACGACGTGGAGGACTTCTACCGCGTCGGGGTGCTCCAGCAGGGCGCGGTGGCGGCCGAGCTGATGGCCTGGCAGCGCGAGTGCGGGCACCTGCGGTCGATCACCGCGTCGGCGCTGGAGGGGGCGGGCCGGCGGCCCGGCGCGGCGATCGAGCGGCTGCGCCGGCAACTGCACCGCAAGGACGGCTGGATCGCCGACGACGAGGCGTTCGCCGCCGCTGTCGAGCACGTCCGCGAGGAGCTGGTGGAGGGGCTGCTGGCGCTGCCGTTCGACGGCTCGATCGAGGCGGAGCAGTACGTGGCCCGGTTCTCGGCCCGCTGGTCCACCCGCTTCGTGGACGCCATCACCGTGACGCCGGATCCGGGGGTCCGCTCCGGGTACGTGCTGCTGGCGAAGCCGCAGTGGCACGAGGTGCAGGTGCTCAAGTTCGTGCACCACCGGTTCGTGCTGGCCCGCCCGGACCTGGCCCTGCACCAGCGCGGCCAGGCCCGGCTGCTGGGCACGCTGGTGGAGGCGCTCTGGGAGTGGCTGCTGGACCCGGACGAGGAGTCCCGGCTGCCGCGCCGGCTGCACGACCTGGTGGAGCTGGCCGAGGCGGAGCTGCACCCGCGTACCCCGGACCGGATCGGACGGGCCCGCGGCCGGGCGATCATCGACTTCGTCGCTCAGCTCACCGACGGTCAGGCGGTGGCGATGCTGGACGCGTTGTCGGGCCGCTCGGGCGCGCTGTGGACGGACGCCTTCGTGCTCTGATCCCGCCCGGAGCACGAAGGCGGCAGCGCCACCCGGGGACCGAGCCGGGTCAGGCGACCGACTGCCACCACCCGTCCACCGCCGGCGGCTCGTCCACCACCACCCGCTCGCCCGGACGCGGTACGGCGAGCCGGACGTCCCGCGCCTTCGCCTCGGCCCACAGCCGGTCCACCGGCTCGGACCAGTCGTGCAGCGCCAGGTTGAACGTGCCCCAGTGCACCGGCACCAGCAGTCCGCCGCGGACGTCGAGGTGCGCGGCCACCGCCTCCTCCGGGAACATGTGGATGTGCGGCCACGCCCGGTCGTACGCGCCGATCTGCATGAGCGTCACGTCGAACGGGCCGTGTTCGGCGCCGATCTCGGCGTACCCGTCGAAGTAGCCGGAGTCGCCGGTGTAGAAGACCTTCCGGTGTGTCCCGGCGATGGTCCAGGAACTCCAGAGCGTGCCGTCGCGGCGCAGCCCGCGCCCGGAGAAGTGCTGCGCGGCGGTCGCGGTGAGCGTCAGCCCGCCGGCCCGGTGGCTCTCCGACCAGTCCAGCTCGACGATGCGGTGCTCGGGTACGCCCCAGCGGGCCAGGTGGGCGCCGACGCCGAGCGGCACCACGAACGGCGCGGACTGGAGGTCGGCCAGCGTGCGGACGGTCTCCATGTCCAGGTGGTCGTAGTGGTCGTGTGAGATCAGCACCGCGTCGAGCGGGGGCAGCTCGGTCAGGCGTACCGGCGGCTCGTGGATGCGCCGGGGGCCGACCAGCCCGGACGGGGAGCACCTGTCGCTCCACACCGGGTCGAGCAGCACCCGGCGCCCCTCGATCTCGACGAGCGTGGAGGCGTGGCCGTACCAGATCACGTTCAGTTCGCGGGCCGGGTCGGCGGCCGGCGCGGCGCCGGGGCGCAGCAGCGGCACCGGGCTAACGGGCCGCCGCTTCTGCTTGCCGAAGATCAGCTCCCGGACGAGGTTGCGGCCCGGGTCGGCGACCATCGTGGCGCTGGCGCCGGCCGGGTTGTGGAACGTGCCGTCGTGGAAGCGCGGTGACCGGGCCGCCCGGTCCGCCCGGGCGCCGGTGAGCCGGCCGCCGAGCTGGGCGGGCACGTCCCGCGCCACCCAGGCCAGGCCGGCGACGGCGGCCAGCCCGGCGAGCTTCCACACCCGCCCGCCGCGCGTCCGGTCCGGTTCCCGCCCCGTTCGTTGCCGCATGTTCGTCCCTCCGCCGTGTCCCGTCGTACACGGTAACCACCCTCGTCGCGGTCCGCCCGCGCGACAGCCCACCCGCACGAGGGTCCGCCCGCGTGACAGTCCACCGGACGGTCCGCGGCGGCGGTCAGGGCAGCCGGCGGCGTACCGCGGACGCCACGGTCGCCGCGCGCCCGCCGACGGCTCGGACGACCTGGGACGCGTCGGGCACCCATCCGCCCCGGACCGCCTCGCCGGCCGGGTTGGGCGTGAACACGATGCCCTGGTGCGCGGCGACCGGCTGCCGGGTCAGTCCGGCCAGGCGCATCAGCGGTCCGACCAGCGCGTCGTACACGCCGGGCAGGACGGTGAAGCCGAAGCGCATGATCACGTTGAGCCGTCCCACCGACACCTCCCGGCGTGGCCGGTCGAGGCAGTGCGCGATGGCCCGTGCCACCCGCTCGGGGGAGGCGATCGGGGGCGGTGGCCGGCCGATCCGGCCCAGGTAGTTGGCCGCCTGCCGGTAGACGGGCGTGTCGACGCTGCCCGGGTTGACCAGGCAGATCGCGATGCCGGGCGTCTCCCGCGCCTCCTGCTGGAGCGTGCGGGCGAGTCCTTGCAGGCCCCACTTGGCGGCCACGTATCCGCTCATGTAGGGCGCGGTGATGTGTCCGAGCACCGAGCCGGTGAGCACGAGGGTGCCGCCGCCGGCGTCCCGGAACCGGCGCAGCGCCTCCCAGGCGACCGCGGCGGCGGCCAGCAGGTCGGTGCGGACGACCTGCTCGAACACCTCGGCCGGCGTCTCGTCGAAGCGGCCGTAGGCCATCACCGCGGCGGTGTGCACCCACGCGTCGACGCGGCCGTACTCGGCCCGCGCCGCGTCGGCCAGCGCGGCCACCGCGCCGGGCTCGGTCACGTCCATCGGTACGGCGATCGCCTGCGCGCCCGCCGCCCGGCACTCGTCGCGTACCTCGTCGAGCGTGGCGGGGGAGCGGGCCGCGAGGACCAGCCGGTCCCCGCGGCCCGCCAGTTCCCTGGCGGTCGCCCGGCCGATCCCGCTGGTCGCGCCGGTGACGACCACCGTGCGGGTCACGGTGCGAGCACGACCTTGACGCAGCCGTCCTCCTTCTTCTGGAACATCTCGTACGCGCGCGGCGCATCGGTCAGCGGCAGCCGGTGGGTCCGCAGGTCCTCCACGCCCAGCGGGTCGTCGTCGCGCTCCAGCAGCGGGATGATCTCGTCGACCCAGCGCCGCACGTGGCACTGGCCCATGCGCAGCTGGATGCCCCGGTCGAACATCTCCATCAGCGGCATCGGGTCCTGCTCGCCGCCGTACACGCCGGAGATCGACACGGTGCCGCCGCGCCGCACGGCCTTGAGCGCGGCGTGCAGCACCACGAGCCGGTCCACGCCGGCCTTGTCGGTCATCGCCTGGGCCAGCTTGTCCGGCAGCAGCCCGGCGGCGGTCTGGGCCATCTTGCCCAGCGGCGCGCCGTGCGCCTCCATGCCGACCGCGTCGATCACCGCGTCCGGGCCGCGCCCGTCGACCAGGTCGATGAGCGTGCCGGGCACGTCGTCGAGCTGGCTGACGTCGAGCACCTCGATGCCGTGGCGGCGGGCCATCTCCAGCCGCTCAGGTACCAGGTCCAGCCCGATCACCCGGCCGGCGCCCAGGTGGCGGCCGATCCGGGCGCTGAACTGCCCGACCGGGCCGAGCCCGAACACGGCGAGCGTGCCGCCGGGCGGGGTGTCCGCGTACTTCACCGCCTGCCAGGCGGTGGGCAGGATGTCGGACAGGTAGAGCCAGCGCTCGTCCGGGCCGCTGTCCGGGATCTTGATCGGCCCGAACTGGGCCTGCGGGACGCGCAGGTACTCCGCCTGGCCGCCGGGGATCGAGCCGTACAGCGAGGTGTAGCCGAACAGGGACGCGCCCTTGCCCTGGCTGGTCACCTGCGTGGTCTCGCACTGCGCGTAGAGCTGCCGCTCGCACATCCAGCACGAGCCGCAGGAGATGTTGAACGGGATGACCACGCGGTCACCCTTCTTGAGCCGGGTCACGCCGGACCCGACCTCCTCGACGATGCCCATCGGCTCGTGCCCGAGGATGTCGCCGGGCTTCAGGTACGGCCCGAGCACCTCGTACAGGTGCAGGTCGGAACCGCAGATGGCGGTCGAGGTGATCCGGACGATCGCGTCGGTCGGCTCCTCGATCCGGGGGTCCGGGACGTCCTCGACGCGAACGTCCCGCTTGCCGTGCCAGGTCAGTGCCTTCATGCCTGTCTGTCCCCTCTCCGGTGCCGTCCATCGGACTGCTACCCGGCAGGAGGCCGTTGAATCGGCGGCGCCGGTCACCGTGGCGTGAGGTCGACCGTCACGGCGATGGTGCTGGTGCTGGCCGCGGTGCCGGCGAGGGCGCCGATGTCGAGGCGGCGGCCGGTGCGGTCGGTGACGGCGCCGGCCGCGAGCCGCAGGCCGGCGACGGGCGTGCCGAGCGCCGCCGACGCGGCCTCCAGCAGCCGCCGCCGGGCCACCGCCACGGCGACCCGGACCGGGGTACGGGCTCCGACCGCCGGATGGGGTGCGCCACGCGTCCGCCCCCCTGTCGGCCGTGGCGGTGGCACACGGACGCGCCGGCGCGGCACGGACAGCCCGTCGGCGATCAGTTCGGCGGCCGAGGTGTCGCCGTCGTACCGGTCCGGCGGCAGCGTGAACGACACGGTCCCGTCCGGGCCGACCTCGACGGAGATCAGCGCCGCCCCGGGCAGGGCCGCGGCCGTCATGATCTGGCCGAGGCCGAGCAGCCCGGCCACGTCCGGCGACGGCGTCCGGGCGGCGGCCGGGTACGCCGCGGTGAGTTCGGCGGCGGCCACGAGGACCGGCGCGGCCAGCACGTAGCCCAGGAACGGGGGGAGGGGCGCGGTCATGGTGCTCACCCGGGCGCTCGTCGCCGCAGCCGGGGACGGGAGGCGCCCCGGCTGCGACGCGGTGGTCAGAACTCGCGGTTGCCGAGCGGGATCTCGATGTTGATGGACTGCCCCTCGGACAGGAACAGCAGGGCGAGCTTGCGCAGGAACTCGTCGAACAGCCAGTAGCACTCCGGTGCGAGCGGGAACGGCAGCAGCGCCTCCCGGACCGCGATGAACGGGCCCCAGCTCGTCCGCAGCAGCGTGTCCCAGAGCAGGTCGCGCGGGATCTCCAGCCAGTTGGCGATCTGGTTGCCGAGCATGAACCGGGTGAACGAGCCGAGGATGGGCTTGCTGAGCAGCCCGGCGTCGATCTCCTTGCCGAGGCCGAGCAGGATGTCGGCGAGCGCGTTGCCCTCGCGGGTGGGCGCCAGGATCGGGTCGAGGACCTCGCCGGCCTGGGAGTTCGCCTCGCTCCACGTGGCCGGGATGTACTCGTCCCGGACGCCGAGCATGTGCGCGGCCACCTGCCACAGGTGCAGGAAGGCGGTCGACTCGGCGGCGGGGATCGGCACCCGCCAGTCGGTCAGCTTCCGCATGACCGTGGTCGGCAGGCTGTGCCAGGTGACCATCAGGTCGCGCTGGCTGATCGGGATGTCCTCGGGCGCGACGTCGGCCCACTCGGGCGACTGCGGCAGGAGGTGACGCACGCCGGCGTGCGCCAGCCGGGTCTTGACGGCGGTCACGATCATCGAGCCGTCGGGCTGGTACGCGTTGGCGGTGCCGATGTCGTACCCGAGCTTGGCGGTCTTGGAGATGCGGTCCTTCATGTCCGCGCCGCCCTTGGAGTAGTAGACGGCGCGCGCCTCCTTCGGGATGACGGTGCTCATCATGCCGCTGGCCAGGCCGTAGAGCACGCCGAGGTAGAGGCCGCGCTTCTCGTTGAAGCGCACGGCGG
Organism: Micromonospora sp. WMMD1219; assembly: GCF_049315215.1. Classification (NCBI taxonomy): domain Bacteria; kingdom Bacillati; phylum Actinomycetota; class Actinomycetes; order Micromonosporales; family Micromonosporaceae; genus Micromonospora; species Micromonospora sp. WMMD1219. Next base: position 6,318,049 of record NZ_CP186057.1, on the reverse strand, counting down.
TGGCCAGCTTGCCCTGGTCGACCCAGGACGGCAGCACGCGTGCGCGTTCGATGAACTGGCGGACGTCCGCCGGGAGGCCGGACGGCAGCGGCTGGCCGTTCTTCGTCCACGTCCGCAGCAGTTGGTTGACCAGTGGTGCGTCGCCCCGGTCCAGGAGCGAGGCGACGAGCGGGTCGGCCTCCTCGTCCCACACCCAGCGGGGGTCCACGCCCGCCCCGGCGCCGGCCACCGATCCCTTGGGCGACCAGGTCCACGCCGATCGCGCCTGTGCCGGCGCGGCGACGCTCAGCGCGCCGAGCGCGCCCAGTGCTCCGCCGGCCTTCAACATCTTGCGTCTGCTTACCGGTTCCACGTTCACTCCTCGGGGTCGAGGCCGCTGATACGGTGAAACGAATGTTGCGCCCGTGTATCACATGAGAGCACGTGGTAACGGTGTCCACAAGGCTCACGATGACAACTGTCGATGGATCAAGAAGAGGGGAGCCCACCGTGGCGGTGGTCGAGGGCATGCTGTCGGGCAGGGTCGCGTGGGTGACCGGAGCCAGCCAGGGCGTCGGCGCGGCGATCGCCGAAGGGCTGGCGCGGGCCGGCGCGTCGGTGATCCTCCAGTCCCGGCGCCCGGACGCGCTGGACGAGGTGCGGGACCGGATAGCGGCCGGTGGCGGCACGGCGGCAGTGGTCGCCGGTGACGTCGCCGACGAGTCCGCCGCGGACGCCGTGCTGACCCTCGCGCGGCAGCGCTGGGGGCGGCTGGACGTCCTCGTCAACAACGCCGGCATCAGCCCGGCGCTGCACCGCAGCGAACGGCTGAGCCTGAGGGACTGGCAGCAGGTGATCGACACCAACCTGTCCGGGGTGTTCGTCTGCGCCCGCGCGGCCGGCGCCGTCATGGTCGAGCAGGGCGCGGGCAGCATCGTCAACATGTCCTCCGTGCACGGTCAGGCCGGTTTCCCGCGCCTGGCCGCGTACAGCGCCAGTAAGGGCGGCGTCGAGCAGCTCACCCGCACGCTGGCGCTGGAGTGGGCGGCGGCCGGCGTACGCGTCAACGCGGTCGCGCCCGGCTACCTGGAGACCCCGATGACGGAGGGCCTGCGCGGCCACGAGCAGTGGTCGAAGCGGCTGCGTGACCGCATCCCGATGGGCCGGTTCGGCCGCCCCGAGGAGGTCGTCGGCGCGGTGCTGTTCCTGGCCTCGGACGCCGCGAGCTACGTCACCGGCAGCGTGTTGCACGTGGACGGCGGCTGGACCGCGCAGTGAACCGCGGACCGCTTGGTTAGCCGGCGTTCGTCACCGCGTCACCGTCGCGTGTCGATACAGCGCCAGATCGCGGGCGATCCTTCCCAGAAAGTTAACCCTCGTTTACAGTGCTGCCATCGGCTGCGGAACCCGCGCGGGCACCACGGCGGGGTGCGGCCAGCCCTGCCACCACCAGGCCCGGTTGCGTGTGAAGGAGTAGCCCATGGACCCCGCCGACGTCCTCGCCGAGGACTGCGCCAAGAAAGCCGCCGACCTGACCGTCCCGGCGCTGCTGCACCGCAACGCCACCGAGCACGGCGACCGGCCCGCGCTGACCACGCTCGGCCGCGACGACACCCGCACCTGGGCGCAACTGCGCGACGAGGTCGCCGAGCTGTCCGCCGGCCTGGCCGAGATCGGCCTGGAGGCCGGGCGGCACATGCTGGTCATGATGTCCAGCCGCGCCGAGCACTGGCTGGTCGACCTCGCCGCGGTCCACCTGGGCGCGGTGCCCTCCACGATCTACCCGACGCTCAGCCCCGAGCAGATGCGCTACCTGGCGCGGCACAGCGCCGCCCAGGTGCTCGTGCTGGAGGGCCCGGCCGAGCTGGAGCGCTGGCGGCCGATCCTGCCCGACCTGCCCGACCTGCTCCGGGTGGTGCTGGTGGACGAGCCGGGCGAAGCGTCGACTGAGGCCGTGCCGCTGTCCCGCGTGCGTACCCTCGGCCGCACCGCCCGCGAGGCGGACCCGGACGCCTTCGAGCGGCGCTGGCGCACGATCCGGCCCGAGCAGCCGGTGACGCTGCTCTACACGTCCGGGACGACGGGCGACCCGAAGGGCGTCGTGCTCAGCCACCACAACGTGCTCTACCAGGCGGTGGCGCTGGAGGCGATGGTGTCCGTCCCGGACCACGCGCCGACTGTGGCCTACCTGCCGCTCGCGCACATCGCCGAACGGTTCCTCGGCATCTACAACCCGATCTACCGCGCCGGGCACGTGACCATCTGCCCCGACGCCACGCAGCTCGTCGCGGCGCTGCGCACCGTCGGTCCCGCCTCGTTCTTCGGGGTGCCGCGGGTCTGGGAGAAGATGGCCGCCGGCGTCCAGGCCCACCTGGCCGGCGCCGAGCCCGCGGTCCGCGCCGCCGTCGCCGCCGCGACCGCGGCGACCCTGGAGGCGTACGAGCTGCGCGCGGCCGGGAAGCCGGTGCCGGACGAGCTGGCCGCGCGGGTGGCGCAGGCCCGCGACACCGTGCTGCGACCGTTGCAGTCGACACTGGGCCTGCACAACATGGTCTGGCCCGGCAGCGGCGCCGCCCCGATCCCGGTGGACGTGCTGCGGTTCCTCGCCGGGCTCGGCGTCGACGTGCTGGAGGTGTGGGGTCTGACCGAGACCACCGGCACCGCCACCCTCAACACCCCCGACCGCTTCCGCACCGGGACCGTCGGCCGTCCCAACGTGGGCATGGAGGTGCGCCTCGCCGACGACGGCGAGGTCCTCGTCCGGGGTCCGCTCGTGTGCTCCGGCTACCTGCGCGAGGACGGCACCGTCGAGCCGGTCGTCGACGCGGACGGCTGGCTGGCCACCGGCGACGTCGGGACGCTCGACGACGACGGCTTCCTCACCATCACCGACCGCAAGAAGGAACTCATCATCACGTCCAGCGGGAAGAACATCTCGCCGGCGCAGATCGAGAACCTGCTGCGGGCGCACCCGCTCATCGGTCAGGCGGTGGCGATCGGCGACCGGCGGCCGTACGTCACGGCGCTGATCGTGCTGGACGAGGAGGTGGCGCCCCAGTGGGCGCGTACGCACGGCGTCGCTGACCCGCAGCTGCCCGCCCTGGCCTCGGACCCGGTGCTGCTGGCCGAGATCCAGGCCGCCGTGGACGCGGCCAACGCGCGGCTCGCCCGGCCCGAGCAGGTCAAGACGTTCCAGGTGCTGCCGTCGGCGTGGACGCCCGAGTCGGGCGAGCTGACCCCGACGTTGAAGCTACGGCGCCGGGTCGTCGTCGACCGGTACGGCGACCGGATCGACGCCCTCTACCGGCCGGGCGACGCGGTGGCGGAGCCCGTCACGGAGTAGCGCCGGGTCGATGCCGGGCGGGGGTGGCGGCGCGCCGAGGTCGGCGGGCCGGTACCCCCGCGGGTAGCCGGGATAGGTGCGGTTGCGCGGCGCGCGGGTCAGCCGGCTCACCGTCCGCGCGGGCAGCAGCCGCACCACGGCGGCTCGGGCGCGCAGCGCGCCGCCGACCAGCGCGGTCAGCGGTCGCGGCGCGGCCGGCAGTCCGAACGCGGCGCGCATCTCGGGCGGCAGCAGCGCGCGCACCGCGAGCCGCGCGGCCGGGCGCAGCGGCGCCGGGTACCAGGACGCGAACAGGTCCAGCGTGTAGGCCGCGACCCGCTCGTTGCTCGGCGTACGGCGGAACGTCTCGCGCTCGTACGCGTCCTTGAAGGCCCGGAACGCGGCGAAGTCCGCCGGGACGTCCCGGATGCCCATGCGCGCGCCGACGGCGCGGTAGTAGTGGAACGCGGCCAGCCGCTCGTGCTCGTGCAGCGGGCGCCAGCCGTAGCGGTCCAGCCAGTCGATCGGCTCGTAGACGAACGTGGACAGCACGTAGCGCATGTCGTCGTTCGTGATCGCGTACCGCCCGTGCGCCCGGTTGACCACCCGGAGCGCCTCCCGGCCGCGCGGCGAGTCGTACCCGTGCTCCAGCAGCTCGGCCATCAGCAGCGCGGTGTCGTCGTAGCGCTGCTGCGCCCGCAGCCGGAACTCGCCGGTCGCGTCGAGCAGCGCGGAGATGCCCGGCACGCAGAACGTGCGCAGCAGCGCCAGCTCCAGCGCCCGCTGGTAGTCGAAGGGGAACTCGTACCCGGCGGAGAGCCGGTAGATCTCGTGGTGGTCGCGTACCGGGTCGAGCGTCTCGATCCGGCGCAGCCAGCGGTACCGCCCGTCACGAGCCATAGCGACCACCTCCACCGTCCACCCTTGCCCATGCAGTCAAGCTCCTCTATGTTAATAGAAAATCACATCCCCGGATAACTCGAAACCTGCTTGTGCGCACCTCACGGGCCGGTGTTCAGGGCGATGTCCGGTCGAAACCGGGAAGTGGTGCTAATGGAGAATCTCAGTAGACGAAGCGTCCTGACGCTCGGTGCCGCGCTGGGACTGGTGGCGGTGGCGGACACCCCGAAGGCGTGGGCGTGGTCGTCGTCCGGCTCGATCGCCGGGACCGACACGGTCACCGACCCGTGGGACGTCTGGGACGACGACACCGACCCGCTCGTCGCCTCGCTGCTGGACGCCGGTCAGATCCCGGCGGTGAACACCGCGTTCGCGTCCTGGATCCGCAACGGCGACGCGCTGCCCGCCGGCCTGCCCCCGGCGCTCACCACCTACCTGCGGCGCGTCAACACGCTGCCGTCCTGGGCCGACCAGGCCAAGCTGGACCGCGCCGCCCAGTTCAACAAGCGCATGAGCATGTACCTGTTCCTGCTCTACGGCCTGGGCAGCGGGATCATGAGCACGGTGATCCCGCGCGAGGCCCGCAACGTCTACTGGTCCGAGGGCGGCGCGGACATGAAGTCGCGCGCCGCGAAGACCTTCACCTACGGGTACGACCTGAGCGCCCCCGACGCGTTCAAGGCCACCGGCAGCTTCGTGGTCACCTCGCACAAGACGCGGCTCACCCACGCGGCCGTACGGCACCTGCTGCCGCAGTCCGCGCCGTGGCGCGGCGTCACCGACCACCCGATCCCGATCAGCAACGGCGACATCCTCATCACCTTCCACAGCCTCGGCACCTACGTGCACCGCAAGCTGCTCGACTGGCGTCGCTGGGGCCTGCGGGTGTCGGCCGCGGAGGAGGAGGCCTACCTGCACATGTGGCAGGTCGCCCTGCACCTGCTCGGGGTCCGCGACGAGTTCATCCCGAACAGCTGGGCCGCCGCCGAGGAGCAGTCCCGGTACGCGCTGAACCCGCTCCTCGCGCCGACGCCCGAGGGCATCGACCTGGCCGACATCCTGCTGAACCTGACGTCCTCGGTGGACCTGGGCGTCACCCGGGGATTCCAGCGGGAGTTCGCGCGCTACGTGCTCACCGACCGGATCGGCGACTGGCTGCGGCTGCCCCGCGACTACATCTCCCGGGGTGTGATCGAGGCCGGCTGGCCGACGTACGTGATGTTCCGCGAAGGGCTCTCGCCGCTCATGCCGGAGACGTTCGGCCTGTTCGACAGGTTCATCCGCGGGCTGGCGATGTTGTTCCTCAACAACGGCTCGTCCGCGTCGCACACCCCGATCACGATCCCGGTCATGAACCGGCCGGGCACCTGAGGCGCGTGCGGCTTCACAGCGTCAGGGCGCCGGTGACCAGCGCGGTCACCGCGTCCCGGTGGCCGGGCGAGTCCTGCCAGCGCAGGGCCCGCCCGGCCTCCACCGCCACGCCGAAGCCGGCGTGCACGAGCAGCCGGGCCTGCCGCCGGTCCAGGTCCGGCCGGACCGCCCGCAACTGCTGCTCCCACACCGCGATGTGCTCCCGCTGGGCGAGGATGAGCGGACGCCGGACGTCGTCCGGAAGCCCGGCCACCTCGGCCTCGGCGACGCTGTTGAGGGTGTTGTGCTCGAAGCAGTAGGCCACGTACGCCGCCGCCAGCGCGACCACCGCCTGACGAGGATCGGCCGCCCGCTGGAGGCTGCGGTCCACGGCCTGGGCGAGCAGTTCCGCCGCCTGGAGGCAGGCGGCCACGAGGATGTCCACCTTGCCGGGATAGTGGCGGTAGATGGCGGACGGCGCGAGCCCCACCGCCTGGGCGATCTGCGCGTTGGTGACGGTGGCGAAGCCGTCCCGGGCGAACAGCGGCACGGCCGCGGCCAGGATCTCCGCGCGCCGGGTCCGGGGCACCGGCTGGGCGGGCAGCTCGACCAGCCGCGCCGTCCCGGCGGCGGTCGTCGGGTCGGTGGCCACCACCCGCATCGCGGACCGGAGCACCAGATCCTCGATCCGGCGCTGGGCGATCGAGGTGTGGTGCATGGTCACCGAGCCGATCACACCGAGCGCCGCCACCGCCCGCAGCCGCTCGTCGGGCAGCGGGTACTCCCGCCGTACCATCTCGGTGACCCGGCCCACGACGTGGCCGAACTTCGCGCGGAGCAGGTGGCGGTCCGCGCGCCCGAGGTAGCGGGCCTCCCACCGGTAGATGCCGCCGGAGGCGCGGTGCGCGACGGTGACCCGGGTGAGGGCCAGCAGCACGTCGGCCAGCGCCGCGTCGGGCGGCCACTCGTCGACGACCCCGACCAGGTTGTCCACCATGACGTTGGCGCACTCGGCGAACAACGCGTACTTGTTCGGGAAGTGCCGGTACAGCGCCGGCGCGCTGATGCCGACCGCCGCGGCGATCTCCTCCATGGACGCGCCGTGGTAGCCGCGCTCGCTGAACACCTGCCCGGCCGACTCCACGATGACCTGCCTGCGGTTGCGTGGCCGGGTGGCCGCGGCCGGCCCGGTGGTCACCGGACCGTCCGGGCGGACGCGGACGGGCACAGGACCATGGGTGTCAGTCAACCACAGCGGTTCACGCCGCCCGCGCCCTCGCGACGACGCCGCTCAGGCGTGCAGCACGGCGAGCGCGAGCCGGGCGGTCCAGGTGTCGTAACCCGCGGTGCGGTCGAAGCGGCCGAGCCGTCCGACGTCGGTGACCACGTTCAGCGCGGCGTGCACGAGGACGCGGGCGTCGCCGGCCGGCAGGTCCGGCCGTACCGCCCGGACCAGACCCACCCACTCCTCGACGTGCAGGCGTTGCGCGCCGCGCAACTCGTGGCGGTCCCGGTCCGGCAGGTTGTTGTTCTCCGCCAGGTACACCGCGACCAGGTCGCTCTGGCCGAACGCGAAGTCGACGTAGGCCCGCACCACCCGGTGCAGCGCGTCGGCCGGGTCGCTCGCGTCGGCGATCGCCGCGGTGGTGGCGCCGGTCAGCCGGTCGGTGGCCCGGTAGTAGGCGGCCGCGAGCAGATCGGCCTTACCGGGGAAGTAGCGGTACACGCTGGACGCCTGCATGCCCGCGGCGCGGCCGATGTCCTCGACCGCGACGGCGTGGTAGCCGTGCCTGTGGAACAGCCGCATCGCCTCGATCAGCAGCAGCTCGCGGCGCGACGCCGGGCGCACCGGGCCAGTGGCGGGCGTGTCCTCCGGCGCGGGACGCCGCCGCGGCGGCACCGCCGGCGCGTCGGTCCGCAGCAGCGTCCAGGCGACCCGGGTGAGCAGGTGCTCGGTGTCGGTGCCGGTGGCCGCGGCCCGGTACGTGGTAACGCTGCCGAACGCGCTCAGCGCCGCGTTCACCAGCAGGTCCGCCTGCCCGGCGGTCAGCTCGGGACGCAGCTCGCGCAGCGGCGCGGCGACGCGGCCGACGAGCGTGGCCATCGACGCGGCGAACTCCTGCCGGTGCTCGGGCGTCAGGTAGCGGCCCTCCCACTGGTACAGCCCGGCCACCCGCCGCCTGCTCACCGCGACCTCGGCGAGCGCGTGCAGCAGTTCGTCGAGCAGCCCGTCGGCGCTGTTCGCCGCCGGCTGCCCGGTCGCGGCGAGCAGGGCGCCGACGACCTCGCGGGTGGCGTGCACGAGGATCGCGTACTTGTTCGGGAAGTGCCGGTAGACGGCCGGCCCGCTGATGCCGACGGCGGCGGCGATCTCGTCCACCGAGACGCCGTGGTAGCCCCGCTCGCAGAACAGCTCGGCACCGGCGAGCGCGATCCGGGCCTTGCGGTCCTTGGGCCGTCTGACCGGTGCCGGGGCGGTGTCGCTGGCTGCTCGTCGCACCGCTACACGTTAGCGCCCCCTCGCGTGGATCCGGTGGCACCCCTCGGCGGTTTCCGTCGCGGGGCCGGAGCCGAACAGCGTGGAACGCTTCTTGACAAGCGGCGGCAGGCTCAAGAAAAGTTAGGCGAAATTCGCATGCGGGTGAGCAATGAGGAGCTTGGCATGACGACCGATGCGTTCATCTACGACGCGTTGCGCACGCCGCGCGGGCGGGGCAAGCCGACCGGAGCGCTGCACGGGGTGAAGCCGGTTTCGCTGATCACCGGCCTGATCGAGGAGACCCTGCGGCGGATGCCCGGCCTCGATCCGGCGCTGATCGACGACATCGTGCTCGGGGTGGTGTCCCCGCTCGGCGACCAGGGCGCCGACATCGCCCGGACCGCCGCCGTCGCCGCCGGCCTGCCCGACACGGTGGCCGGCGTCCAGCTCAACCGCTTCTGCGCCTCCGGCCTGGAGGCGGTGAACATCGCCGCGCAGAAGGTGCGCTCCGGCTGGGAGGATCTCGTCCTCGCCGGTGGCGTCGAGTCGATGTCCCGGGTGCCGATGGGCTCCGACGGCGGGGCGTGGGCGCTCGATCCGGAGGTCAACTACACCACCGGGTTCGTGCCGCAGGGCATCAGCGCCGATCTCATCGCCACCATCGCCGGCTTCGACCGGGAGACGGTCGACGCGTACGCGCTCCAGTCGCAGGCGCGGGCCGCGAAGGCGTGGGCCAACGGCTACTTCGCCCGGTCCGTGGTGCCGGTCCGCGACCGCAACGGGCTCACCGTCCTGGACCGGGACGAGCACATCCGGGCGGACTCGACGGCGGAGAGCCTCGCCGCGCTGCGCCCCTCGTTCGCCGAGATCGGCCAGAAGGCGGGCTTCGACGCGGTCGCGTTGCAGAAGTACCACTGGGTCGAGCGGATCGAGCACGTCCACACCGCGGGGAACTCCTCCGGCATCGTCGACGGTGCCGCGCTCGTCGCGATCGGCAGCGAGGCGGCCGGCGCCGCCGCCGGCCTCACCCCGCGCGCCCGCGTCGTGGCCACCGCGCTCAGCGGCGCCGACCCCACCATCATGCTCACCGGCCCGGCCCCGGCCGCCCGCAAGGCGCTGGCCAAGGCCGGTCTCGGCGTCGACGACCTCGACCTGGTGGAGATCAACGAGGCGTTCGCCGCGGTGGTCCTGCGGTTCGTCGCCGACCTCGGCCTGAACCCGGACATCGTCAACGCCAACGGCGGGGCGATCGCGATGGGCCACCCGCTGGGCGCGACCGGCGCCATGATCCTCGGCACGCTCGTCGACGAACTGGAACGACGCGGCGGCCGCTACGGCCTGGCCACGCTCTGCGCGGGCGGCGGCATGGGCATCGCCACCGTGATCGAACGAATCTGAGGAGCACGAATGGCCAACACCATCCGGTGGGAGCACGGCGACGACGGCATCGTGCTGCTCACCCTCGACCACCCCGGCCGCTCGGCGAACGTGATGAACGCGGAGTTCGGCGCGAGCCTCACCGCCACTGTGGACCGGCTCGAAGCCGAGCGCGACCGGATCACCGGCGTGATCGTCACCTCGGCCAAGAAGACGTTCTTCGCCGGCGGCGACCTGGAGACCCTGGTGCGGCTGACGCCCGCCGACGCCGAGGCGTCCGCCGCCGACGCGGCAGCGCTCAAGCACGCCGTACGCCGGCTGGAGACGCTCGGCCGGCCGGTCGTCGCCGCGATCAACGGATCGGCCCTCGGCGGCGGGCTGGAACTGGCGCTGGGCTGCCACCACCGCGTCGTGCTCGACGACCCGGCCGTCGAGATCGGCTTTCCCGAGGTCACGCTCGGCCTGCTGCCCGGCTGCGGCGGGGTGGTGCGTACCGTCCGGCTGCTCGGCGTCACCGCCGCGCTGACCGACTGGCTGCTGCGCGGCCAGCGCCGCCGGCCGCAGGACGCGCTCGCGCACGGGCTCGTCGACGAGGTCGTCGCCGACCGGGACGCCCTGATGGCCGCCGCCCGCGACTGGATCGCCGCCCACCCGGACGCGACCCAGCCGTACGACCGCAAGGGCTACCGGATGCCCGGCGGCACCCCGTCCAGCCCCGGCCTCGCGACGCAGTTGCCGGCCATGCCCGCCCTGCTGCGCAAGCAGCTCAAGGGCGCGCCCTACCCGGCGCCCCGCAACATCCTCGCCGCCGCCGTCGAGGGCGCCCAGGTCGACCTGGACACCGCGTTCGCGATCGAGGGCCGGTACTTCACCGAGCTGGCCACCGGGCAGATCGCCAAGAACATGATCAAGGCGCTCTTCTTCGACCTCCAGACCGCCCGGTCCCGGGCCGTCGGCGGGGACCACGAGCCGGCGCGCAGCGTCGCGGTCGTCGGCGCGGGCATGATGGGCGCCGCCATCGCGTACGTCTGCGCCCGCGCCGGCATGCGGGTCGTGCTCAAGGACGTCACCGCCGAGGGTGCGGCGCGCGGCAAGGCGTACTCGGCGGGCCTGCTCGACAAGGCCGTCGCCCGGGGCCGGACGACACCGGCCGAGCGCGACGAGTTCCTGGCCCGCATCCACGCCACCGGCGACGTCGCCGACCTGGCCGGCGTCGACCTCGTCATCGAGGCGGTCTTCGAGGACCCGGCGCTCAAGCACAAGGTGTACGCCGAGATCGAACAGGTCGCGCCGGACGCGCTCATCGCCTCCAACACCTCCACGCTGCCCATCACGCTGCTCGCCGAGGGCGTCAGCCGGCCGGAGGAGTTCGTCGGGCTGCACTTCTTCTCCCCGGTGGACAAGATGCCGCTGGTCGAGGTGATCCGCGGGGAGCGGACCGACGAGACCACACTGGGCCGCGCCCTGGGCGTCGTCCGCCGGCTGCGCAAGACGCCGATCGTGGTCAACGACAGCCGGGGCTTCTTCACCAGCCGGGTCATCGGGACGTTCACCAACGAGGGCGTGGCGATGCTGGCCGAGGGCATCCCGGCGGCGACCATCGAGCAGGCCAGCAGCCAGGCCGGGTATCCCGCGCCGGTCCTCGCGCTGATGGACGAGCTGACCCTGACCCTGCCCCGGAAGATCCGGCAGGAGACGGCCGCGGCCACTGTGGCCGCCGGAGGCACCTGGACGCCGCACGCGGCCGAGGCGGTGATCGACCGGATGATCGACGAGTGCGGCCGGACCGGGCGCTCCGGTGGCGCCGGCTTCTACGACTACCGCGACGGGAAGCGGGCCGGGCTCTGGCCGGGTCTGCGGGAGCAGTTCGGCGGCACGAACCTGGACACGCCGTTCGATGACCTCAAGGAGCGGATGCTCTTCATCGAGGCGATCGAGTCGGTGCGGTGCCTGGACTCCGGCGTGCTGACCTCGGTGGCGGACGCCAACGTCGGCTCGATCCTGGGGATCGGCTATCCGAGCTGGACCGGCGGCGTCCTCCAGTACGTCAACCAGTACGACGGCGGGCTGCCGGGCTTCGTGGCCCGCGCCCGGGTGCTGGCCGAGCGCTACGGCGAGCGGTTCGACCCGCCGCCACTGCTGGTGGCAATGGCCGAGCGGGGCGAACGGTTCGAGTAGCGGCGGTCAGAGCGCGGCGGCGAGTCGCTGGGCGTTCATGTACGCGATGGCCTCCACGGAGATCATCGGGTTGACGCCCAGCGACCCCGGGAAGGTGGACGCGTCGGCGAGGACCAGGTTGGGCACCTCCCACGTCGCGCCGTCCGGCCGGGCCACCGACGTCGCCGCGCTGCCGCCCATCCGGGCCGCGCCCATGATGTGGAGGGCGGCCATGGCGACCTGCCCGGGCGCGGTCCCGGAGAGGTGGCGCGCTGTCCGGCGCGTGCTGACCAGACCGGACCGGACCACTACCCCCGGGGCGCGGTGGCCGGCTCGACCTGCTGTCCGGGATCGCGGTCTGCGGTGTCTGCGGTGCACCGCTGCGAGTCGGGCACGGCAAGTCCACCGAGGACGCGGGCGGCGAGTTTCGCGGCTGGCGTGATTACGGCCCGCCAGTTGGCCACGATCACCGGCCAACTCCGCCCCCTGGCCGCGCTGGAAGCCGTCCGCCGCGCTGGCGGCGGGCGGCGCTTCGGTGCTCGGGGAGTTGGTGAGCAGCGCGGACGTGGGGAAGGCGTGGCACGCCCTGAGCCCGGACGCCCGCCGGACCGTCGTGCGGCTGCTCATGGAGATCAAGGTGATCCGGGGCCGGCGCGGACCGGGTTCAGAACGGAGGGGATCGAGATCGGGTGGCACTGAAACCCGCCGAACCTGAGGGCAGGCGTGCCGCACGATCGTGCGGCACGCCTGCCCTCAGGTCTTACTGCCTCGCAGTCTTCTGATCAAGTACCAAGAACACGAGCAAAGCCACTGTGACCGGCTTGTTGGTGTCGGGGTAGGTCGCGACGACTACGCCGGCCAAGACCGCGAGCGTCAAGATGATCAGAAGGCGAGGTGTGATTTCCGGCTGTTGTTGCCCCGACTTCTTCAGTTGCGAGGAGTTTGGAACTAGACTCAACGGGCGACCTTCCTACTCAGATCGTGGTTTGGGCGCGAGAACGGCATCCGGTGCCAGCCGGGTGCCGTTCGCCATTGCGGACAGCGCTGCCGTTCTCGGTGTACATCGTCCCAGCCAAGCAGCGCTCCGCGCATCTGCGCTTCGGTAGTGAATGGGATGCGCAGAGTAATGACCGCTGGTGGTGATTGCTTTATGTTACTAAAATTATTTCGATTATGTGGCTTGAGTCACGTGCGCTGACCAGCGAATCGTTACTATTCCGGCTTCCGCTGAAGGCGGAGCGTATCGAATTTCCTTACTCTGTGCTGACAGGGCGTGATTACCGCTGCGCACTGACATCCGACCCTGCGGCAGGCGGAAACACGGAACGGCCCGGACCGCTCGGTCCGGGCCGTTCTCTGTGCTGTCAGGCCTTCGCGCGGTTGCCGACCAGGCGACGCGCCTTCAGCACGCCACGCGCCCAATTCAGCATCCCGCACTCGTGATCCCGGCACTGCATGCAGCGGCCGGTGGCTCGGTGCCCGCTGGTCGGCTCATGGTGCTGCGTGACCACCCGCTGCGCGGTCCGGATGACCAGTGCAGGCGTGATCGGTCCGTCATCCATCGGCACGGTCAGACCTCCTGAGACAGGCAGGTCCGGGCACCGATCTCCGATCAGGTACCCGGACCGCTCACCGGGTGTGCCTCACCAGCCTCCCCTGCAACGTGCACACCGTCAAGGTTGGAAGTGTCAATGTGCACGGGTTGCATGTGCATACGGTCACGACGTGAGGCTTGTGGCGCTCTCCGATATCGCGGACATGCTCGGTGGCGTGTCGCGCACGCGGGCGACCGAGATCACCAACCGGTCCACCTTCCCGGCGCCGATCGACACCGTGGCGAGCGGCAAGGTTCGCGTCTGGGACCGCGCGGACGTGGAAGCGTGGATCAAGCGGTACCGGCCGAACCAGGCACCGGACGAGAGCTGACGCGACACGGCCCGGACCGCGCGCGGTCCGGGCCGTGTCGCGTGAGGGACTACTTGCGCGAAATCTTGTTCAGCCAATCGGAGATGTACTTCAGGTGATCCCCTGCCCCGATGTTGTCATTATCCTTCAGGGCGCTCTCTACCCCGCTCACCGCGTCGCGTAACTCCCCTAGCTCCTGCGCTACGGCCAGGGCCGCGTACGCCGCGCCGTACCGGCGTAGGTCGTCCGCATCGAGCTTCACTCCCAACTCGTCGTTTCTGCGCTCTGCGGAGCGCAGGTAGTCCGCCGCCGTCGCCTTGTAGTCCACGCGCTTCGCCATGCGTCCCCCTCTGTAGTCCGGCCGTCCCGCGATCCTGACCGTCCCGCCTGGTTGCATTGGCCGATCTGTCGGGTGGACGACAACGCCCAGACCGGGTGCCTTCCGCCACCGCCCGCCCGGCCACGGCCGCCTCCGGACGTTGCTCCAGCGCGGCGATCTCCTGCTCATGGCGCTTTCCGGCGTTCATTCGGGGCGTGCGTCGTCCTCCCGGGCGAACCGGCGTTCGTGCCCACCAGGTTGAAGAACCCGTCCAGCAGGTTGCCCCAGAACACGTCACCGGTCATGTGCTTGTCCGCTGGTACCAAGCTTCGTAGCACTTTGGGTTTATGCGCGGCGCGGCTGGCCCGTGACCGGTCGCTCCACATAAACCTGATCAACGCATCGTTGCCACCCAGCACCGGGGCAGGGCGGCCCTGCACAACGCCTCTGAGGTGCTGCGCGGATGGACTTCCTATAGAGCGAGTTCATCTCTGAGCGGGCAGGCCTCAGGGGGCGAGATGGTCCGGCGGTGGCCGACGGGTGCGGGCTCTCCACTCGTCATGATGCTGACCGAGCCACTGTGCACGGCGGAGGCAGGCGCCGTGGCGCATCGCTGTTGATCAGGGAAAACGCATCGGTCAGAGTTGCCTCTCTCAGCGGGATGCAGCGACAAGTTCGTGTGTCCGGCGCAACAGCGACATCGTGTCTGGAGTCCTGCCAGTTAGGTTCGGGGTGCAGGAAGCGCAGCAGCATCCGGGGCATGACTTGGCCGTAAGTCTGCGCGACCGGCCCGACTATACGCACCAGATCGACGGGTCCGGGCGCGTAGCCCACATCGCACGGCCGCTCTGCTGTCGGGTCGCTGTGCTTCCCTGGTGCCTACCTCCTGCGGGACTGCCTACCGGTGGAAGCGCAGGGCAGTTCCAGTCGCGAGGGAACCCACTTAGCTGGCTGGCTGTTAAGGGAGCAGCAACCCGGTGCGTTCCGGTGCCGCCGATCCTTCGGACCGAGCCGTTACGGTACGTCCAATGAGGTGACCGCACGATTCCGGTTGAACTGGGGTCAGCGGCACCCGGGGAGTCAGGCCCCGGGGCCGCCGCAATGATCACGTCAGTCCAAGTGTCCACGCGAAGGATCACTACGTAAGGAGAAACGCAACCACATGACCACAGTAACGAGCGAGCGTGGAAAGAGACAGGTCAGGGGCGCTAGCAGCCCTGACAGCGGACCGAACTGGGGCGTTGTTCTGGTGGCGGTGGCCGGCATGGGGTCGATCCTCTGGATCGCTCTCGACACCGGGCAGACCGTCGCTGACGCGGCCATCAAGGCCATCGCGGGCATCGTCGTGGGGGCGATCGGCGTGAACTGGTGGCGTAGGGGTACCGGCACCCGTCGTTGACCCGTTCGGCGGGGTCGGTGCTGCATCAGAAGGCACGGATCCCGCCGAGCCTGCGGCGCCCGCTCTATGAGCGCAGCGAGCGCGCCGCCCCGATCACGAACTTCATGGACTACGTGCCCGGACGGGCACCCAAAAATGTCCAAGGTGGACCGTCTGATTGGTATGAGGACTCCGGACAGCTGACCATGTCCGTGTCCGGCTTCATCGACACCCGATTGTCCGGACACCGAGTGGTGTCCGCCCGGACTTTGTCCGGGCGGACAGGCTGGGCATGCCCGGACCGGGCGCGAGTCGTCGTTGACCTGGGAAGACCGGACCGGACAACCCAGGTTACCCACCCTGTCCGGACAGGACCACGGGCGCGCCGGACATCCATTCTTGTCCGAGCGCGCTGCCCACCCTGTCCAGGTGTCCGGGCTGCTACGTGTCCGCGCTGTCCGGCCCGGACACGGCGGACACTGCTCGTGTCCGCCGCCACGCCAGCGCGGCGGACACCACGGCCGGCACCGCCCACACGCCGGCCAGGGCGAGCAGCGTCCGCTCCCGGCGCTCCTGCGACTGCCGGGAGAACGGCCGCGCGGAACCGCCGAGGACGAACTGGGTGGCGGGGGAGTCCCACCGGTCCAGCAGCCGCAGGAACTGCCGGACCTCGGCGGCGCGCGGATTGTGCAGGACGAGTGCGGCCATCACCTCGGTCGCGCCGAGCCGGCTGGCCGACGGGATCCCGGCGCCGTCACCCGGCGCGAACGTGTCGCAGATGCTCGCCAGGGCGGCGCGCTGGCGGTCGGACAGGTGCACGTGCCTCCGATCGACCGAAGGGCTGGGTGGGTCAGGACATCTGCTCGGACAGGCCGTACGTCTTGGCGATGATCTCGCGCTGGATCTCGCTGGCGCCGCCGTAGACGGTGGACACGATCGACGAGCGCACGAGGCGTTCCATGTCGAACTCGGTGGTGTAGCCGTAGCCGCCCATCATCTGCATCGCGTCCAGGGTGACCCGGCGGGCGGTCTCGGTGGCCTTGAGCTTCGCCATCGAACTCTCCCGGGGCAGCACCGTGTCCGGCGCCTTGTCGACCTTGGCGGCGGTGTCGTGGACCAGCAGCCGGGCGCACTCGATCTCGGTGGCCAGGTCGGCCAGCCGGTGCCGGAGCACCTGGAACGATCCGATCGGCCGGCGGAACTGCCGCCGGTCCTTGACGTACTCCACGACGTCGTCGAACGCCCGCTGCGCGGTGCCGAGCATGACGCTGGCGAGGATGAGCCGCTCCATGTTGAGCCCGGCCATCAGTTGCCGCCAGCCGTTGTCGACCTCGCCGACCACGGCGTCGGCGGGCAGGACGCAGTCGGTGAAGTAGAGGTCGTTCACCTCCCGGCCGCCCATGGTGTCGATGCCGGAGACGGTCAGGCCGGGAGCCGAGGCGGGGACCAGGAACATGGTCAGGCCGTGGTGGTCGCCGGCCCGGCCGGAGGTGCGGGCGACCAGCAGGATGTGCTCGGCCAGGTGGGCGTTCGAACACCACGTCTTCTGGCCGTTGACGACGTATCCGTCGTCGCGGCGCTCGGCGCGGCAGCTCAGGTTCGCCACGTCGGAGCCGGCCTCGGGCTCGGACATCGCGACCGCCTCGATGACGCCGCGGGCCACTCCGGACAGGATCAGCTTCTTCTGCGCCGGCGTGCCGAACCGCTGGTAGGTGGCGGCCACGATGATCGAGGTGGTGAAGCCGCCGATCGGGGCCATCGCGCGGGACGTCTCCTCCAGGAACAGGCACAGCTCCGTCATGCCGGCGCCGCCGCCGTCGAACTCCTCCGGCAGGGACAGGCCCAGCCAGCCGAGGTCGGCCATCTTGCGGTACAGCTCCGGGCTGTGCGGTTCCCGGCCGCCGTTCGTGAGGTTCCGCCGCTGCTCGCGGGTGCCCACCTCGCGGCGGCAGAAGTCCCGCACCGCCTCGACCAGGGATCGTTGCTCGTCGCTCCACTCCACCGCGTACCTCCAGCGCGTCAGCAGGGATTGACAGCAAGGCTAGACTATCGAATATCAAATGTCAGGAGGCTGTCGATGACGTCCCTCGTGGAGCACCCTCGCCGGCTGCGCGTCGTCGACCCGGTGACAGGTGAGCACCGCGCCGACTACGACCTCGCCGACGACGCCGCCGTACGCGCCGCGGTGGCGCGGGCCCGCGAGGCGGCCGGCTGGTGGGCCGCCCTGGACGCCCGGCAACGCCGCCGCCACCTGCTGGCGTACAAGGCGGCGGTCGCCGGCGGCATCGAGGAACTGGCCGGGATCGTCCGGAGCGAGACCGGCAAGAGTCTCGCCGGGGCGCAGCTCGAGGTGATGCTCGCCGTCGAGCACCTGGACTGGGCGGCCCGGCACGCCGCGCGGGTGCTCAGGCGGCGGTCGGTCTCCTCCGGCCTGCTCGCGTTCAACCAGGCCGCCTCCGTCGAGTACGTGCCGTACGGCGTGGTCGGCGTGATCGGCCCCTGGAACTACCCCGTCTACACCCCGATGGGCGCGGTGTCGCACGCGCTCGCGGCCGGCAACGCGGTGGTGTTCAAGCCCAGCGAGTTCACCCCCGGCGTCGGCGTGTGGCTGGCCGAGCGCTGGCACGAGCTGTTCCCCGACCACCCGGTCCTTCAGGTGGTGACCGGCGACGGCACGACCGGCGCCGCGCTGTGCCGCGCGTCGGCCGACAAGATCGCGTTCACCGGGTCGGCCGCGACCGGGCGCGCGGTCATGGCCGCCTGCGCCGAGAACCTGACGCCGGTGGTGATCGAGGGCGGCGGCAAGGACGCGCTGATCGTCACCGCCGACGCCGACCTGGACGCGGCCGCGCGGGCGGCGGTCTTCGGCGGCCTGGGCAACGCCGGGCAGACGTGTGCCGGCGTCGAGCGCGTCTACGTCGAACGGCCCGTCTACGAGCCGTTCCTGGCCACGCTCACCGAGCTGGCGCGGCAGGTCCGGCCGGGCGCCGAGCCGGACGCGCCGTACGGGCCGATGACCACGCCCACCCAGCCGGACGTCGTGCGGCGCCACGTCACCGACGCGCTCGACCGGGGCGCCCGGGCGGTGGTCGGTGGCGCGGATTCGGTGCGGCCCCCGTTCGTGGAGCCGGTCGTGCTGACCGACGTGCCCGAGGACAGCACCGCCGTCACCGAGGAGACGTTCGGCCCGGTGCTCGTGGTCAACCCGGTGGCCGACGCCGACGAGGCGGTGCGCCGGACGAACGCGACCAGCTACGGCCTCTCCGGTTCGGTCTTCACCCGCGACCGCCGCCGTGGCCTGGCGCTCGCCGGGCGGCTGCGGGCCGGCGCGGTGTCGGTCAACTCCGTGCTGGGGTACGCGGGCGTGCCGTCACTGCCCTTCGGCGGTGTGGGCGACTCGGGGTTCGGGCGGGTCCACGGCGCGGACGGCCTGCGCGAGTTCAGCCGGGCGCGATCGGTGACGTGGCAGCGGTTCCGGCCGCTGATCGAGGTGATGACGCTCCAGCCGTCCGCCTCCGCCATGAGGCGTTCGCTGGCGATGTTCGCGTGGCGTCATGGCCGCCGGTGACTCACTCGTTCCACACGCCCAGCCCGTCGAGGTGCTTGACCAGCCGTTCCGCGCCGTCGGTGAAGTGCCGGGCCATGACCGGCCGGACGGCCTCCGGGTCGCGGGCTTCGAGCGCGTCGAGCAGCGCCTCGTGATCGGCGATCATGCCCGCCCGCCACTCGGGGTCGGCGGCGTAGAACCGCGACGGCGTGTAGCGGGTCACGGTCCTCAGCAGCCAGGACAGCTTGCGCGCGTCGGCGAGCCGGTTGATCCGGCGGTGGAACTCGTATTCGAGCTGCTCCACGCGGCTGACCTGCCGGGCCTGGGCGGCGCGGCGCAGCCGCTCGTGCTGCTGCCGCAGGTCGTCGAGCTGGTCCGGGGTGATGCCGGTGGCGACCCGGGCGGCCAGCTCACCGGCGATGTGGCCCTGGAGGCTGAACACGTCGATGATGTCCTGCCGGGACAGCGGCGCCACCACGTGCCCGCGGCGCGGTTGGAGCTCGACCATGTCCTCCGCGCGCAGCATCAGCAGCGCCTCGCGTACCGGCGTGATGCTCAGTCCGGTCTCCTGGGCGACCTCCTCCAGCCGGATGCGTTCGCCGGGTCGCAGCTGGCCGGACATGATCCGGTCGCGCAGCAGGCTCGCCACGGTCTCGGAGAGCTGGGGCTGAGAGACGTTCTGGATCCTGCCGCGGTCCGTCACCAGTTGAGGGTATCAAATGTCAAATGTCACAACAGGAACGCCGGTCGGTGCCGGCTTGCGGGCCGCCACCAGCGGCGGCGTACGCACGATCTGGTTCGACCGGCCCGACCGGCGCAACGCGATGACGCTGGAGATGTTCCGCGACTACTACGCGGCCCTGGTGGCGGCGGACGCGGACCCGGAGGTACGGGCGGTCGTGGTGACCGGCGCCGGCGACTGGTTCTGTGCCGGCGCCGACCCGGAGGCGCTGGCCGCGCTGCTCGACGAGCGCAACCGTGACCTGCTCGCGGGCGAGTTCGGCTTCCCGCCGCACCTGCCGTTGACGCTCGGCACGCCGATCGTCGCCGCGATGAACGGCGGGGCGGCCGGCCTCGGTCTGGTCCACGCGCTCTACGCCGACGTGCGGTTCATGGCGGCGGAGGCGCGCCTGTCCACCACGTTCAGCCGGCTCGGCCTCGTCGCCGAGTACGGCAGCGCCTGGCTGCTGCCCCGGCTCGTGGGCGTCGGCGCCGCGCTGGACCTGCTGTTGTCCGGCCGCAAGGTCGACGCGGCGGAGGCGTTCCGGATCGGGCTTGTGCAACGCGTGCTCCCGCGCGACGAGGTGCTGGCCGAGGCGCAAGCGTATGCCGCGGCCCTGGCCGAACACTGCTCACCGGCCTCCATGGCGGTGATCCGGCGGCAGGTGTGGTCGGGTGCGGAGACCGGCGCCGCCGAGGCCGCCGCCGACGCGATCCGCCTCATGGTCGAGTCGCTGGCCGGCGCCGACTTCGGGGAGGCCCTGCTCGGCCGGGCCCAGGGGCGCGCACCCCGCTTCGCCCCACGGGCCGGCGCGTGAGCGGCCCGCTCGACGGCGTCCGGGTCGTGGAACTGGCCGGGATCGGCCCCGGCCCGTTCGCCGCCATGCTGCTCGCCGACCTCGGCGCCGACGTGGTCCGGGTCGACCGGCCGGAACCCGGCGCGTTCGCGGCCGGCGACCCCGGGCGGAACCTGCTCAACCGGGGCAAGCGTTCGATCGTGGTGGACCTGAAGCACCCCGACGGCGCCGAGGTGGTCCTCGCGCTGGCCGGGCGGGCCGCGATCCTGATCGAGGGCTGGCGTCCCGGCGTCGCCGAGCGTCTGGGCGTCGGACCGGAGGCCGCGCTGGCCCGCAACCCGTCGCTGGTCTACGGGCGGATGACCGGGTGGGGACAGGACGGGCCGCTGGCCCGCGCCGCCGGCCACGACATCGGCTACATCGCGGTGGCCGGGGCGCTGCACCCGATCGGCCGCGCCGGCGGGCCGCCGCAGATCCCGCTCAACCTGCTCGGCGACTTCGGCGGCGGCGCGCTCTACCTGGTCGTCGGCATCCTGGCGGCGCTGCACGTCGCCGGCGCCACCGGGCGAGGGCAGGTCGTCGACGCCGCCATCGTGGACGGCGCGGCCCACCTCACCACCCCGTTCGCCGGGCTGCTCGCCGAGGGCGCCTGGCGGCCCGAGCGGGGCCGCAACCTGCTCGACGGCGGCGCGCCGTTCTACGACGTGTACGCCACCGCCGACGGCGGGCACATGGCGGTCGGCGCGCTGGAGCCGCAGTTCTACGCCGAACTGCTGCGGCTGCTCGGGCTGGCCGACGCGGACCTGCCGGACCGGCACGACGTCACCGGATGGCCGGTGCTGCGCGCCCGCTTCGCCGAGGTGTTCGCCGGGCGTACCCGCGACGAGTGGACGGCCGTGTTCGACGGCACCGACGCCTGCGTCGCGCCGGTGCTGTCGCTGACCGAGGCACCGGCTCACCCGCACCTGGTAGCGCGCGGCACGTACGAGGAGCACTTCGGCGTCCGGCAGCCCGCCGTGGCGCCCCGCCTGTCCGGGACACCCGGCCGCGTCGGCGGCCCGCCGCCCGCGCCGGGCGCGGACACCGAGCCCGTCCTCACCGACTGGGGGCTGGACGAACACCTACCGCGGTGGCTGGACGGCGGCGCCGTCGGCCGGAAGCAGGGAGCAGCGCACTGATGCGTATCGGGACGACACTGGCGTACGCCGCCGATCCCCGCAGCGGCGCCGACGACGTGGCCGCCTGGGAACAGGACGGCTTGGACGTGGTCTGGGTGTCCGAGGCGTACGGCTTCGACGCGCCCACGGTCATGGGTTACCTCGCCGCCCGGACGAGCCGCGTCCACATCGGCTCCGCGATCCTGCCGATCTTCTCGCGTACCCCGGCCCTGCTGGCGCAGACCGCGGCGGGCCTGGACGCGATGTCCGGTGGCCGGGCCATCCTCGGGCTCGGCGCGTCCGGGCCGCAGGTGATCGAGGGATGGCACGGCGTCGCGTACGACCGGCCGCTGGCCCGCACCCGGGAGGTGATCGAGATCTGCCGGCGGGTGTGGCGTCGCGAGACGCTGACGAACGACGGCCTCTACCGGCTGCCGCTGCCGCCCGGCGAGGGCACCGGGCTGGGCAAGCCGCTGAAGATCCTCACCCACCCGGTCCGCGACCGCATCCCGATCCACGTGGCGAGCCTCGGCGACCGGAACGTCCGGATGACCGCGGAGATCGCCGACGGATGGCTGCCGTTCCTCTACGACCCGCGGCGCGCGGGCGACGTCTGGGGCGCCGCGCTGGCGGCCGGCCGGGCGAAGCGGTCCGCCGATCTGGGGCCGCTGGAGGTGGTGGCCGGCGGGCCGCTGGCCATCGGCCCGGACGTGACCGGGCTGCGCGACCTCGCCCGGCCGCTGATCGCCCTGTACGTGGGCGGAATGGGCGCCAAGGGCCGCAACTTCTACCACGACCTGCTGTGCCGCTACGGCTACGCCGCCGAGGCGGACCGCATCCAGGAGCTCTACCTGGACGGTCGCAAGGCCGAGGCCGCCGCCGCGGTGCCGGCGGAACTGCTGGAACGCACCAGCCTGATCGGGCCGGAGAGCTATGTGCGCGACCGGGTCCAGGAGTACCGCGACGCGGGCGTGACGATCCTGAACGTCGCGCCGCTGGGCGAGGACCCCCGGCGCCTCGTCGCCGCCGTCGCGGACATGGCCCGGTAGCGCGGGGGAGGGAGCCGACACATGGACCGCACCGTCTTCACCGCCGACCATCTCGCGTTCGCCGAACTGGTGCGCGCGTTCATCGAGAAGGAGATCACCCCGCACCACGAGCGCTGGGAGGCCGACGGCATCGTCGACCGCGGCGTGTGGCGGGCCGCGGGCGCCGCCGGCCTGCTCGGCTTCTTCGTCGACGAACGGTACGGCGGCGCCGGGGTGACCGACCGGCGCTTCCACGCCGTCCTGACCGAGGAACTGGCCCGGGCTGGTGCGAGCGGGCCGGCGTTCGGCCTGCACAACGACATCATCGGGCCGTACCTGACCGACCTGACCACCGAGGAACAGAAGCAGCGCTGGCTGCCGGGTTTCTGCTCCGGCGAGATCGTCACCGCCATCGCGATGTCCGAGCCGGGCGCCGGCAGCGACCTGGCGGGCATCACCACCACGGCGGTACGCGACGGCGACGACTGGGTTCTCAACGGGCAGAAGACGTTCATCAGCAACGGCATCCTGGCCGACCTGGTGATCGTGGTCGCCCGTACCGATCCCGGCGCCGGACGGCGGGGGATCAGCCTGCTCGTGGTCGAGCGCGGCATGCCCGGGTTCGAGCGCGGCCGCAACCTCGACAAGCTCGGCCAGAAGGCGCAGGACACCGCCGAGCTGTTCTTCGCCGACGTCCGGGTGCCGGCGGCCAACCTGCTCGGCGCCGAGGGCGAGGGCTTCGCCTACCTGATGCGCAACCTGCCGCTGGAGCGGCTGTCGATAGCCGTCGCGGCGCTCGCCGGCGCCGAGACGGTGTTCGCGCAGACGCTCGACTACTGCCGGCAGCGCCAGGCGTTCGGCCGTCCCATCGGCAGTTTCCAGCACAACCGGTTCGTGCTCGCCGAACTCGCCACCGAGCTGCGCCTGGGCCGGGTCTTCGTGGACCAGTGCCTGGTCGCGCCGGACCTCACCGCGGAGACGGCGGCGATGGCGAAGTGGTGGTGCACCGAGTTGCAGAAGCGCGTCGTGGACCGGTGCCTCCAGTTGCACGGCGGCTACGGCTACATGCGCGAGTACCCGGTGGCCCGCGCCTACCTGGACGCCCGCGTCCAGACCATCTACGGCGGCACCACCGAGATCATGAAGGAGGTGATCGGCCGGTCACTCGGCCTGTGAGCCGGGCTCCAGCATGGGTACGAGGAACCGCCGGGCCATCTCCCGCAGCGCGTCGGCGTCGTCGAGGTCGACGACGTGGCTCGGGGTGAGCAGGAAGGAGCAGGACAGGCGGGTCATCAGCTCGGCGGCCACCTCCACGTCCACTGTGGCGGCGATGGTGCCGGCGCGCTGCTCGCGGCGCAGCTGCCCGGCGACGAACCGCTGCACGGTCGCCAGCGTCCGCCCGCCGTCGCTGATCATCGAGGGGATGAGCACGTCCGGTTCGACGCTCATCAGCCCGCCGATCAGCGGGTTGCGGCGGATCGCGTCCAGCGCGCTGACGAAGCCCAGCACCACCCGGTCGCCGACTGTCTCCGCCTGCTGGATGTCGACCAGGAACCGGTCGAAGTAGCGCCGGAACTCGCGGCGGACCACCTGCTCGACCAGCCGGTCCTTGGTGGCGAACCGGCGGTACGCGGTGATCCGGGAGACGCCGGCCCGGCGGGCCACGTCCTCCATGGTGGAGCGGCGGATGCCCATCCGGCAGAACTGCTCGTAGGCGGCGTCGAGGATCCGGGTGGCCACCTCGTCGGTGTCGTCGGCACTGTGCAGCGCCTCGGTGAAGGCGCGTTCCAGCAGCGACTCCGGCGGGCCGGCCGGTTCGTCGTGACCGGCACCGGGGGAGGACGCCTGCGCCGGAGCGGTCCGGGCCATGGGTGCCCTCCCGGGAGAGACGGTGACGCGGTTGGCGCTTCACCGTACCAATCGCCGGGGCGTACCCCCGTGCGAGCGCGACCGCCGCGCCCTGCGGATGCGGGACGCGGCGGTCGCGTGGGTCGGGCCGTGTCCGGTCAGGAGCCGGCGCGCTTGGCCGTCGCCTTCAGGTAGTCCCGGTTGAGCCGGCCGATGGTGTTCAGCGGGATGCCCTTCGGGCAGGCCGCCGCGCACTCGCCGATGTTGGTGCAGCCGCCGAAGCCGGCCTCGTCGTGCGCGTCGACCATGCCGATCACCCGGGTGTAGCGCTCCGGCTGGCCCTGCGGCAGCAGCGAGAGCTGGGTGATCTTCGCGGCGGTGAACAGCATGCCGGAGCCGTTCGGGCAGGCCGCCACGCAGGCGCCGCAGCCGATGCAGGCCGCCGACTCGAACGCGGCGTCCGCGTCGGCCTTCGGCACCGGCACCGAGTGCGCCTCCGGGGCGCTGCCGGTCGGCGCGGTGACGTAGCCGCCGGCGGCGATGATCTGGTCGAAGGCGTTGCGGTTGACCACCAGGTCCTTGACGACCGGGAAGGCGCGGGCCCGCCAGGGCTCGATGTCGATCGTGTCGCCGTCGGAGAACTGCCGCATGTGCAGCTGGCAGGCGGTGGTGCCGCGCTGCGGGCCGTGCGCCTCACCGTTGATCATGAGGCTGCACATGCCGCAGATGCCCTCGCGGCAGTCGTGGTCGAACGCGACCGGCTCCTCGCCGTCGAGGATCAGCCGCTCGTTGAGCACGTCGAGCATCTCCAGGAAGGACATGTCCGGGGACACGTCCTGCACCGGGTAGGTCACCATCCGACCCTTGTCCTCGGGGCCGTGCTGGCGCCAGATGCGCAGGGTCAGGTTCACTTGTAGCTCCGCTGCGTGGGGTGGACGTATTCGAAGGTCAGGTCTTCCTTGTGCAGCACGGGCTCACCGGTTCCGGTGTATTCCCAGGCCGCCACGTAGGCGAACCGGTCGTCGTCGCGCTGCGCCTCGCCGTCGGGCGTCTGGTGCTCGGCCCGGAAGTGGCCGCCGCAGGACTCCTCGCGGTGCAGGGCGTCGATGCACATCAGCTCGGCCAGCTCGAAGAAGTCGGCCACCCGGCCGGCCTTCTCCAGCGACTGGTTGAGCCCCTCGCCGTCGCCCGGGACGCGCACCCGCTGCCAGAACTGCTCGCGCAGCGCGCGGATCTCGTCGATCGCCTTGCGCAGCCCGGCCTCGGAGCGCTCCATGCCGCAGTGCTCCCACATGATCTGGCCCAGCTCGCGATGGAACGAGTCCACGGTGCGGTCGCCGTTGATCGCCAGCAGCCGCTTGATCCGGTCCTCGACCTCGGTACGCGCCGCGACCGCATCGGGGTGGCTGGCGTCGACCTTGTCCAGCGGGCCGGAGGAGGCCAGGTAGTTGGCGAGCGTGTTCGGCAGCACGAAGTAGCCGTCGGCCAGGCCCTGCATCAGCGCCGAGGCGCCGAGCCGGTTCGCGCCGTGGTCGGAGAAGTTGGCCTCACCGATCACGAACAGGCCGGGGATGCTCGACTGGAGGTCGTAGTCGACCCAGAGGCCGCCCATCGTGTAGTGCACGGCGGGGTAGATCCGCATCGGCACCTCGTACGGGTCCTCGCCGGTGATCCGCTCGTACATCTCGAACAGGTTGCCGTACTTGGCCTCGATGGCCTTGCGGCCGAGCCGGTTGATCGCGTCGGCGAAGTCCAGGTAGACGCCGAGGCCGGTCGGGCCGACGCCGCGTCCGGAGTCGCACACGTTCTTCGCGGCGCGGGAGGCGATGTCGCGGGGGACCAGGTTGCCGAAGGACGGGTAGATCCGCTCCAGGTAGTAGTCCCGCTCGTCCTCGGGGATCTCCCGCGGGCTGCGCTGGTCGCCCTTGGCCTTGGGCACCCACACCCGGCCGTCGTTGCGCAGCGACTCGCTCATCAGGGTCAGCTTCGACTGGTGGTCGCCGGAGACCGGGATGCAGGTCGGGTGGATCTGCGTGTAGCAGGGGTTGGCGAAGTACGCGCCCTTGCGGTGCGCCCGCCAGGAGGCGGTGACGTTGCAGCCCTTGGCGTTCGTGGAGAGGTAGAAGACGTTGCCGTAGCCGCCGGAGGCGAGCACGACCGCGTCGGCCATCTCGGTGCTGATCTCGCCGGTGACCATGTCACGGACCACGATGCCGCGCGCCCGGCCGTCGACGAGGACCAGTTCGAGCATCTCGTGGCGGGCGTTCATCTCCACGTTGCCCAGGCCGATCTGCCGCTCCAGGGCCTGGTACGCGCCGAGCAGCAGCTGCTGGCCCGTCTGGCCCCGGGCGTAGAAGGTGCGCTGCACCTGGGCGCCGCCGAAGGAACGGGTGTCCAGCAGGCCGCCGTACTCGCGGGCGAACGGCACGCCCTGGGCCACACACTGGTCGATGATGTTGACGGACACCTCGGCCAGCCGGTGCACGTTCGACTCGCGGGAGCGGAAGTCGCCGCCCTTGACCGTGTCGTAGAACAGGCGGTGCACGGAGTCGCCGTCGTTGCGGTAGTTCTTGGCGGCGTTGATGCCACCCTGCGCGGCGATCGAGTGGGCCCGGCGCGGGCTGTCCTGGTAGCAGTAGGACTTCACCCGGTAGCCCTGCTCGGCCAGCGTGGCGGCGGCGGAGCCGCCGGCCAGGCCGGTGCCGACCACGATCACCGTCATCTTCCGGCGGTTGGCCGGGTTGACCAGCTTCATCTCGAAGCGGTGGCGCTCCCACCGCGTCTCGATCGGGCCGTCCGGGGCCCGGGTGTCGGCGATCGGGTCGCCCTCGGTGTAGAGATCCATGTCAGGCCACCAATCCGGTGATCACGGCGAACGGGACCAGCAGGTAGCCGCCGACGAGCGCGACGGCGAAGACGAGTGCGGCGATCCGGGCCCGGCGCTCGCCCTTGGGCGTCTGCTGGCCGAGGCTGCGGAACGCGCTGAAGGCGCCGTGGCGCAGGTGGAAGCCGAGGGTCACCAGCGCGAGGGTGTAGAAGAGCGTGACGTACCAGCGCTCCGGCGCGAAGTCCGCGACGACGTTGCCGTACGGGTTCGACGGGTCGCCCTGCGGGTTCAGGTGACCCGTGGTCAGGTCCAGGATGTGGTAGATCACGAAGAGCAGGATGATCACACCACCCCAGCGCATCGTGCGGGCCGCGTAGTTCACGTGGATCTTGCGGCGGTGCGCGTACTTCACCGGCCGGGCGGCCCGGGACCGCATCGCGAGCATGGTGGCCGCGCCGATGTGCCCCAGGACGGCCAGGGTGAGCACCGTGCGCTGGATCCACAGGAACCACGTCGTCGGCAGCAGCGGCGTGCCGATGTCGCGCAGCCAGTGCGCGTAGTGGTCGAACGAGGTCTCGCCCGTGAAGATCTTCAGGTTCCCGAGCATGTGCAGGATCAGGAACAGCACAAGGATGATGCCCGTCACCGCCATGACGGCCTTGAGGCCGACGTTCGAGCGGATGGGCGACCGAGTTTTCGTGATTACCACGCGGTCGACGCTAGGAGCACTTCGATCAGGCGTCCAATGCATCGAAATCGCAGTGTTGATAGCCGTAAGCTATGTAGATGCAGCTCCATCAGCTTCGGTACTTCGTAGCGGTCGCCGAAGTACGACATTTCACCCAGGCAGCCGATCTTGTCGGCATAACCCAGCCCTCGTTGAGTAAGCAAATTCACGCCCTGGAGACCGACCTGGGGGCCCCGCTGTTCGAGCGGGTAAGGGGCAACATCACACTCACCGCGGCCGGCGAGGTGCTGCTGCCGCTGGCCAAGCGGATCCTCGCCGACGTGGAGACCGCCACCCGCGAGGTGCAGGAGCTGGTGGGGCTGCGCCGCGGCCGGGTCCGGCTCGGCGCCACGCCCAGCCTGGCCACCTCGCTCGCCCCGCCGGTGCTGCGCCGGTTCCGCGACGCGCACCCCACTGTCGACCTGCGCGTGGAGGAGGGCGGCTCGCAGGATCTCGTCCGGGACCTGCTCCGCGGCGACCTGGACCTCGCCCTGATCATCATGCCGTCGGCCGGCACCGACCCGGGGCTGCGCGCCGACCCGATCCTGCGCGAGAGCCTGGTGGTCGCCTCGGTCGACCCGCTGCCCGGCGCCTCGGCCACCGGGGAACTGCGCATCACCGACCTGCGCGACCAGCCGCTCGTCATGTTCCGCGAGGGCTACGACCTGCGCGACGCCACGCTCCAGGCGTGCCGGGCAGCAGGGTTCGAGCCGACTCTGTCGGTCGACGGTGGGGAGATGGACGCGGTGCTCAGCTTCGTCGAGGCCGGGCTCGGCGTCGCGCTGGTGCCGGGCATCGTGGTGGCCCGCCGCCCCGGCATCCGGGTCACCCGGCTCGTGCCGCCCGGCGTCCGCCGGACCATCGCGGTGGCCCGCCGCCGCGACGTGGTGCCCACCCACGCCGGGCGCGAGCTGCGCCGCATCCTCCTGGAGTACGTCCACGACGCCACCGCCACCGCCGCCCTCCCCCCAGGCGTGGAGCCGTT
The DNA here is from genome assembly GCF_049315215.1 of Micromonospora sp. WMMD1219. NCBI lineage: Bacteria > Bacillati > Actinomycetota > Actinomycetes > Micromonosporales > Micromonosporaceae > Micromonospora > Micromonospora sp. WMMD1219. The sequence goes on along the minus strand of NZ_CP186057.1, from coordinate 6,289,247 downwards.
ATAGCCCCGCCCCGCCGCCCCGCCGCCCCGCCGCCCCGCCTCCCCGTTGATCTTGCACTTTCGGCCCCGGCGAAAGGGGCGAATGCCCCTGCCCGGGGGCGCCAAGTGCAAGATCGGCGCGCAGGGGTCAGCGGCCCTCGGCGTCGTCCATGGCTCGGTAGATGCGCTGCTCCGACACCGGGTAGGGGGTTCCCAGGGCCTGGGCGAAGACGTTCACCCGCAGCTCCTCGATCATCCAGCGGATCTGGCGCGCCGCCGGGGTCGCGCGCCTCGGCGGGGGCAGCGCGGCCAGCATGTCCTGGTACTCCTTCTGCACCGCGGCGACCCGGTCCTGCTGAGACTTGTCCCGCTGCGGGTTGCCCGGCAGCCGGTCCAGCCGCCGCTCGATCGCGGTCAGGTAGCGCAGCACGTCGGGCAGCCGCGCGTACCCCGTCTCGGTGACGAAACCCTTGTGCACCAGGCCGGTGAGCTGGTTGCGGATGTCGGCCAGCGCGGCCACCACGGCGAGGTTCCGGGTGGCGCCGAGCCGCTGCTCCACCGCGTACGCGGAAGCGAGCACCCGACGCACCCGCTCCATCACCTCGACGACCGTGTCCACCAGGTCGGCGCGCACCTTGTCGCGCAGCGCGGCGAAGCCCTCCGCGTCCCAGGCCGGGCCGCCCGCGTCGCCGATCAGCTTGTCGATCGCCGCCCCGGCCGCGTCCTCGATCAGCTCCGGCACGCTGCCGTGCGGGTTGCGCGACAGCGCCAGTTTCGCCTCGTTGCTCAGCCGCCCCTGGAGGAACTTCGCCGGTGACGGCGTCGTCAGCCGCAGCAGCCGCCGGGTGCCCGCCCAGTGCGCGGCCTCCTGCTCGGCGGCGGAGTCGAACACCTTCACCCCGACCGTCGCGCCCTCGTCCACCAGCGCCGGGTACGCGGTCACCGCGAAGCCGGCGCGTACCTGCTCGATGGTGCGCGGCAGGGTGCCGATCGACCACTCGGTCAGCCCGGTACGGGCCACGTCCGGCGCGGCGGCGGCCACGACCTGGCGTACCTCCTGGCGCAGCTCGCGTTGCAGCGCGGGCAGGTCCTTGCCCTCGGCGACCGGCTTGTCGTCGTCGCCGAGCACCCGGAACGTGACCCGCAGGTGCGGCGGCAGCCGGCTCAGGTCCCACGCGTCCGCCGGTACGGTCACGCCGGTCATCCGCCGCAACTGCCGGGTCAGCGCGGCGAGCAGCGGCTCCTCGCCCGGGGTGATCGCGGCGAGCGCGGCGCGGGCGTAGTCGGGCACCGGCACGAAGTTGCGCCGTACCGGCTTGGGCAGTGACCGGATCAGCGCGATCACCAGTTCCTCGCGCAGCCCCGGCACCTGCCAGTCGAAGCTCTCCGCCGGCACCTGGTTGAGCAGCGGCAGCGGGATGTCCACAGTCACGCCGTCGGTGGGCGCGGTCGGGTCGAACGTGTACGTCAGCGGCAGCGTCACGCCGTCGGCCCGCCACTCGTCCGGGTAGTCCTCCTCGTCCACCCCGCCGCGGCCGTCGTTGACGAGCAGTTCGCGGGTGAACGTGAGCAGGTCCGGCTGCTCCCGGCGGGTCCTCTTCCACCACGAGTCGAAGTGCCGGCCGGAGACCACGTCGGCGGGGATCCGCTGGTCGTAGAAGGCGAAGATGGTCTCGTCGTCGACCAGGATGTCGCGGCGCCGGGCCCGGTTCTCCAGCTCCTCGATCTCGGTCAGCAGCTTCTGGTTGTCCCGCCAGAACTGGTGGTGGGTCTGCCAGTCGCCCTCCACCAGGGCGTGCCGGATGAACAGCTCCCGGCTCAGACCTGCGTCGATCCGCCCGAAGTTCACCTTCCGCGAGGTGACCAGCGGGATGCCGTACAGCGTGACCTTCTCGTAGGCCATCACCGCGGCCTGCTTCTTCTCCCAGTGCGGCTCGCTGTAGCTGCGCTTGACCAGGTGCTGGGCCAGCGGCTCGACCCACTCCGGTTCGACCCGCCCGGCCACCCGGCCCCACAGCCGGGACGTCTCCACCAGCTCGGCGGCCATCACCCAGCGCGGCGGCTTCTTGAACAACGCCGACCCGGGGAAGATGCCGAACTTCGCGCCCCGCGCGCCGAGGTATTCGTGCTTCTGCGCGTCCTTGAGGCCGAGGTGCGACAGCAGGCCGGGCAGCAGCGACTGGTGCACCTTCGGGGTGTCGATCTCCTCCGGCAGGTCGGCGCCGGCGCCCCGCCGGCCCTCACCCTTGTCGGAGGTACGCAAGACCTGGCGCAACTGGCTGACGATGTCCTGCCACTCGCGTACCCGGAGGTAGTTGAGGTATTCGGCCTTGCACATGCGGCGGAACGCGCTGGACGACAGTTCCCGCTGTTTCTCCCGCAGGTAGCGCCACAGGTTCAGGTACGCGACGAAGTCCGACTCCTTGTCGGCGAACCGGGCGTGTGCCTGGTCGGCCTGGGCCTGCTTGTCGGCCGGGCGTTCGCGCGGATCCTGGATGGACAGCGCGGCGGCGATCACCACCACCTCGGTGGCGCAGCCGTTGCGCTCGCCTTCGAGGACCATCCGGGCCAGCCGGGGGTCGACCGGGAGCTGGGCCAGCCGCCGTCCCAGGGCGGTCAGCCGCTTCGCCGGGTCGGTCTCGGCCGGGTCGAGCGCGCCTAGCTCGTGCAGCAGGTTGACGCCGTCGGCGACGTTGCGCCGGTCCGGTGGGTCGATGAACGGGAACGCCGCGACGTCGCCGAGCCCGATCGACGTCATCTGGAGAATGACCGAGGCCAGGTTGGTCCGCAGGATCTCCGGGTCGGTGAACTCGGGGCGGGAGATGAAGTCCTGCTCGTCGTAGAGGCGGATGCAGATGCCGTCCGAGGTGCGCCCGCAGCGGCCCTTGCGCTGGTTGGCGCTGGCCTGCGAGACCGGCTCGATCGGCAGCCGCTGCACCTTGAGCCGGCTGGAGTAGCGGGAGATCCGGGCGGTGCCCGGGTCCACCACGTACTTGATGCCGGGCACAGTCAGCGAGGTCTCCGCGACGTTCGTGGCCAGCACCACCCGGCGGTTGCTGTGCGCGGCGAAGACCCGGTGCTGCTCGGCGGTGGAGAGCCGGGCGTACAGCGGCAGGATCTCGGTGCCGAGCAGGGCGCGCTTCTTCTGGACCAGCTTGCCCAGCGCGTCGGCGGTGTCGCGGATCTCCCGCTCGCCGCTGAGGAACACCAGGATGTCACCCGGCCCCTCGGCGGCCAGCTCCTCGACCGCGTCGCCGATCGCCTGGATCTGGTCCCGGACGTTCTCCTCGTCGGCCTCGTCCTCCTCCTCGGCCTCGGTGACCTCGACCAGCGGCCGGTAGCGGACCTCCACCGGGTACGTGCGCCCGGACACCTCGACCACTGGCGCCGGGTTGCCGTCGGCGTCGGCGAAGTGCTTCGCGAACCGGTCGGTTTCGATGGTCGCCGACGTGATGACCACCTTGAGGTCGGGCCGGCGGGGCAGGAGCTGCTTCAGGTACCCGAGGATGAAGTCGATGTTGAGGCTGCGCTCGTGCGCCTCGTCGATGATCAGCGTGTCGTACTGCCGCAGCATCCGGTCGGTCTGCAACTCGGCCAGCAGAATGCCGTCGGTCATCAGCTTGACCAGGCTGTTGTCGCCCACCTGGTCGGTGAAGCGCACCTTGTAGCCGACCACGTCGCCCAGCTCGGTGCCGAGTTCGTCGGCGATCCGGTCGGCGACCGTGCGGGCCGCCAGCCGGCGGGGCTGGGTGTGCCCGATCAGGCCGGTGATGCCGCGCCCCAGCTCCAGGCAGATCTTGGGGAGCTGGGTGGTCTTCCCGGAGCCGGTCTCGCCGGCCACGATCACCACCTGGTGGTCGCGGATCGCGGCGGCGATGTCGTCCTTGCGCTCGCTGACCGGCAACTGCGGCGGATAGGTGATCGCCGGCACTGCTGCGCGGCGCGACGCCAGCCGCGCCTCGGCCCGGGCGACCTCGGCCCCGATCTCGGCCAGCGCCACCTCCCGCCGCTGCGGGTCGCGCAGCTTGCGCACGCCGTCGAGCCGCCGCTGGAGCCGCCGCTGGTCGCGGAACATCAGGGGGGCGAGGCGGCGGTGCAGGTCGCGGGCGGTCTCAGGGGCGGCGGGTACGGCTGGATTCTGCATGTCGTCGCCAAGGATAGGCAGCCGCGCGGCGGACCGCCCCCGGGTTACCGGGCGCCGGGCGTGCCCTCCCTGGCCGGGCCGTCCGCGCCGGATAAAGTTGCCGCCGACGAGGCCGACGGACGAGGCCGACGAGGGGCGGGGATGATCATGCGGGACACCGACCGGGCGCTCGTGCAGGCCGCCACCGCCGTGGCGAAGCTGCGCTGCCGCAGCGACAACCACACCGTCGCCGCCGCCGTACGCAGCACCGACGGGCGGGTGTTCAGCGGGGTGAACGTCTACCACTTCACCGGCGGCCCGTGCGCCGAGGTGGTGGCTCTCGGGGCCGCCGCGACCCAGGGCGCCGGTGAACTGGAGGCCATCGTCGCGGTGGGGGACCGGGGCCGGGGCGTCCTGCCCCCGTGCGGGCGCTGCCGCCAGGTGCTGCTCGACTACTTCCCGTCGATCAAGGTGATCGTCGGCCCGCCCGACGGGCTGCGCGCGATCCCGATCGCCGACCTGCTGCCCGAGACGTACGTCTGGTCCGACCAGCAGGTCGAGGTGCCGGTGGCCGCCCGAGCCGGGGTGTGGCCGACGCCGGTGGTGCCGGGCAGCCGGCAGGCGCCGGAGGACTGAGCCGCCTCAGTCGCCTGCCGCCGCCTCCAGCATCGAGCGGGGGACCGGCACCTGCTCGAAGCGGACCTGGCCCTCCGGCACCATCCAGCTGCTGACCTGCGCGACCAGCCGGCCCGCGCGGACCGCCGGGTCGTTCGCGTACAGCTCACGGGCCATCTGCGGGTCCACCGACAGCACCACGAAACCGCGGACACGCCCGTCGTCGCCGTCCAGGAACGGCCCGGCCGCGAGCACGGCGCCCTGCTCCACCAGCCCGGCCTGGTGCGCCAGGTGGGCGTCCTGGATCCGGTCGAGGGCGTCCTGCGGCAGGTCCGGCGCGTCGTCCGGGCGGACCAGGAGCACCACCGTGTGCCTGTCGAATCGCATGTCCTCAGGCTAGGGGCTGCCGGGCGTGCAGTGCCCGGATCGACCAGTCCAGCACCGGGGCCAGGCTCTCGGGCGGTGGCCAGCCGTTGACCACGGAGAGCAGTTCCAGGTACCGCTCCCGGCGAGGGTCGCGCGCGGTCCGCAACCGGTCCAGCATCCGCCGGCGCAGGCCGGCGTCGTCCGGCCGGCCACAGAGCCGTGCGTACCGGTCCGCTGCCCGGGCCAGGACGGCGTCGGCCCCGGGCGAGGCCGGCTCGACACCGGCGGCCAGCGCCGGGGTCACCTCCTCCCGGACCACGGCGACCACGTCCCGGCGTACGCCCTCGGCGCCGGCCCGGTCCGCCTCGTGCTGCTCGGCCAGCCGGCGCAGCCCGGCCCGGAACTCCGGATCCTGAGCCAGCTCGGCCAGCTCCACCCACGCCTCGACCTGGGCGTCGTCCGGATCGTCCGGCAGTTCGGGTGTGAGCGACCGGCGGATGCCCGCGAACCCCGGATCGGTCAGGCCGCCGAACGCCGCGTCGAGGAACTCGTCGACCAGTCGCCGTCGTTCCCGCGCGGCCAGGCCGGCCAGCCGGTGCAGCAGGTCGGCCTCGGACGGGCCGGCCCCGCGCCGGGCGATCACCGTGAGCACCGCGCGGCGCGACCGCAGCAGCCGGATCTGCGCGGTCAGCGCGTCCGCGTGCGCCGAGGCGACCTCGGCCAGGGTGACCTCCCGGGTCACCACCCGGCGCACTGTGGGCAGGTCCACGCCCAGCTCGCGCAACGTCCGTACCAGGTCGAGCCGGGCCACCGCGGCCGCGTCGTAGCGGCGGTGGCCGGCCGGTCCCCGGTCGGTGGGCGGCACGATGCCGCGGTCGGACCAGAACCGGATGGTCTTCACCGGCAGCCCGGTCCGCCGGGCCAGGTCACCGATCGAGTAGCGCTCCGCACCGTCCATGTGCCCACCATCGCGCCTCCCCCCGGTGGAGGCGCAACCCCATCGACAGCGCCCGCTTAGGTACGCCTTAGCAGGTCAGTTAAGGTAAGGCGCACCTAACTGGAAGGCCAAGATCCCTCGTGACCACCGTCGCCGTCCGGCCCGCGCGGGCCGGGGCTCCCGTCCGCCGCGGCACCGTACGCCGCGTCGCGGTCACCGTGGCGGCGGCACTCCTGCTCCTGCTGGCGCTGCTGGCCAGCCTGGCGCTCGGCAGCCGGCACCTCCCCGTCGACCAGGTGTGGCGCGCGCTGGTGTCCCCGGACGGCGGCGACGCCACCACTGTGGTCCGGGACATGCGGCTGCCGCGTACCGCCCTCGGGCTGGTCGTCGGCCTGGCGCTGGCGCTGGCCGGGGTGCTGTTCCAGGCGGTGACCCGCAACCCGCTGGCCGAGCCGCGCATCCTCGGCGTCAGCGCCGGCGCGTCGTTCGGCGTGGTGCTGGCCATCGCCGTGTTCGGCGTGGGCACGCTCGCCGGGTACGTCTGGTTCGGCATCGCGGGCGCGCTGCTCGCCGGGCTGCTCGTGTTCGCCGTCGCCAACCGCGCCCGCGAGGGCGCCAGCCCGGTCACTCTCGCGCTCGTCGGCGCGGCCCTCGACGCCGGTCTCGGCGCCATCGTGTACGCGCTGCTCAGCATCGACGCCCGCACGTTCGAGGAGTACCGCTTCTGGGTGGTCGGCGGGCTGACCGGCCGCGACGTCGGCGTGGCCGGGCAGGTGCTGCCGTTCGTGGTGGCCGGGGTGCTGCTGGCCGCGCTCGCCGCCCGCGGCCTGGACGCGCTCGCCCTCGGCGACGACGTGGCCCGGGGGCTCGGGCACCGGGTCGCGCTGGTCCGGATCGCCGCCGGGGCCGGTGGCGTGCTGCTCACCGGCGCGGCGGTGGCCGCCGCCGGGCCGATCGCCTTCGTCGGGCTGGCGGTGCCGCACCTGGCCCGGGCGCTCGTCGGCGCGGACCAGCGGTGGACGCTCCTGGTCGCCGCGCTGCTCGGCCCCGCGTTGCTGCTCACGGCCGACGTGGCCGGCCGCCTGGTCGCCCCGCCCGGCGAGATCCCCGCCGGCATCATCACGGCTCTGCTCGGCGCGCCCCTCCTGGCCTTCCTGGTCCACCGAGCCAAGACGGTAACGACATGACCCGCCCCGCCCCCCACTCCCGCGATCTTGCACTCGCCGCCCCGGCCGAAGGGACATTCCGGGCACCCGGAGGGCCCGAAGTGCAAGATCAACGACGTGGGACGCGGCGGCGCGGGCGTGGTGTGCTCACGGTCGGGGCGGTGGTGGTGCCGTTCCGGTGGCGGCCGGTCGTGGTGGCGTCCGTGCTTTTCGTGCTGCTGTGCGCTGCGGTGGTGATCAGTCTGTCGCTGGGTACGCCGTACGTCGCCCCCGTCGACGTGGTGCGGTCGCTCTCCGGCGCGGGCACCCCGTACGACCTCGTGGTGCGCGACCTGAGACTGCCTCGCGCGGTCCTCGCGGCGGTGGCCGGCGCGGCCTTCGGCGTGGCCGGCACACTGATCCAGAGCGTGGCCCGCAACCCGCTGGCCAGCCCCGACGTCATCGGCGTCACCCAGGGCGCCGGGCTGGCCGCGACGATCGCACTGACCAGCGGCGCGGCGGCGGTGCTCGTGGCGCCGGCGGCGCTGCTCGGCGGCCTGGCCGCCGCGGTGGTGGTGTTCGCGCTCGGCGCCCGGCACGGCCTCGCCGCCCAGCGGTTCGTGCTGGCCGGCGTGGCGGTGGCGTTCGCGTTCCGGGCGCTGATCGAGGTGGTCATGCTGACCGCCGACCCGATCGACGGGCTGCGCGCCCAGATCTGGCTGATCGGCACGCTCGCCGGCAAGGGGTGGAGCGAGGCGGCCTGGATCGCCGGCACGCTCGCCGTCCTGCTGCCGGTGCTGCTCTGGGCCGGGTGGGCGCTGCGCAGCAGCACGCTCGACGACGACACCGCGCGCGGGATCGGCCTGCGGCCGGTGGCCCGCCGGATCGGCCTGGCCGGGACGGGTGTGCTGGCCGCCGCCATGGTCACCGCCCAGGTCGGCGCCGTCGACTTCGTCGCGCTGGTGGCCCCGCAGGTGGCCCGCCGGCTGGTCCGCGCCGAGCGTCCGCCGCTGCTGTGCGCCGCGCTGCTGGGCGCGTTGCTGCTGGTCCTCGCCGACCTGGGCGCCCGCCGGCTGCTGGCGCCGACCCAACTGCCGGCCGGCGTGCTCACAGCCGCGATCGGCGGACCGTACCTGATCTACGTGCTGCTGCGCACCCGAGGGAGGCGGTCGTGACCGCGCTGCTGTCCACCCGCGACCTGGTCGTCGGCTACGAGGGCCGCACCGTGCTGGACGGACTCGACCTCGACCTGCCGGCCGACACGTTCACCGTGATCGTCGGCCCGAACGCCTGCGGCAAGTCGACGCTGCTGCGCACGATGGCCCGGTTGCTCACGCCCCGGCGCGGCGCGGTGCTGCTCGACGGCGCGGCGATCCGCGACCTGCCGACCCGGGACGTGGCCCGGCGGCTCGGCGTCCTGCCGCAGAGCCCGCTGGTGCCTGAAGGGATCACCGTGGCCGACCTGGTCGGGCGCGGGCGCCAGCCCTACCAGCGGTGGTGGCGGCAGTGGTCGGCCGAGGACGGGCGGGCGGTCGAGGAGGCCATGCGGCTGGCCGACGTCGGCGCGCTCGCCGACCGTGCCGTGGACACGCTCTCCGGCGGGCAGCGCCAGCGGGTGTGGATCGCGATGACGCTGGCCCAGGACACCGACGCGCTGCTGCTGGACGAGCCGACCACGTTCCTCGACCTGGCCCACCAGGTCGAGGTGCTGGACCTGCTGCACCGGCTGCGCGCCGAACGCGGCCGCACGGTGGTGGCCGTGCTGCACGACCTCAACCAGGCGGCCCGGTACGCCGGCCACCTGATCGCCATGCGCGACGGCGCTGTGGTGGCCGCCGGCAAGCCGCGCGAGATCCTCACCGCGGACCTGGTCCGCGACGTGTTCGGGCTCGACTGCGTGGTGGTGCCCTGCCCGGTCAGCGGCGCCCCGCTCGTGGTGCCCGCCCTCACCCAGACCGGGTCCACCCGGACCGCGCCCGCCCCGGCCGGCCCCACCCAGACCTCGGCCGTTCCGGCCGTCACGCCGGCCCCGGCCGGCGCCCCCGTCGGCGACGCCTGAGCGCGCCGGCCCGCACCACCGAAAGGAACCTGATGCGTCGTCTCGCCGTCGCACTCACCGCCGCCCTCGCTCTCGGCGTCGGCCTCACCGCATGTGGGGAGAGCGACCCCGTCGCCGGCACCGGCACCGGGGAGACCCGGGAGATCACCCATGCCATGGGCACCACGAAGGTGCCCGTCGAGCCGAAGCGCGTGGTCGTGCTCGACACCGACAAGATCGACACCGCGCTGTCGCTGGGCGTCACCCCGGTCGGCGCGGCGACCGCCGGTGAGGCGAAGAGCTGGCCCACCTACTTCGGCGCGGACAAGCTCGCCGGCATCACCGAGGTCGGCGTGCTCACCGAGCCGGACCTGGAGGCGATCAACGCGCTCAACCCGGACCTGATCCTGGGCAGCAAGTTCCGCCAGGAGAAGTTCTACGACGAGCTGGCCAAGATCGCCCCGACCGTGTTCACCGAGAAGGTCGGCGTCACCTGGAAGGAGAACTTCCTCCTCGACGGCGCGGCGCTGGGCAAGGAGCAGCAGGCCAAGGACCTGCTGGCCGAGTACGAGAAGCGGGCGGAGGACTTCGGCGCGAAGCTCGGTGACGCCTCGTCCCGCAAGGTCTCCATCGTGCGCTTCATGCCGACCGAGATCCGCTTGTACGGCCCGGACTCGTTCTCCGGCATCGTCGTCGGCGACACCGGCCTGGGCCGCCCCGAGCGGCAGATGCTCGCCGGCAAGGAGGACAAGCGGATGGACCGGGTCAGCCCGGAGCGCATCGCCGAGGCCGACGGCGACGTGGTGTTCGTGACCGCGTACGGCGAGAAGGCCGCCGCCGAGCAGGCGAAGGTCACCGGCGGCACGTTGTGGAAGGGCCTGTCCGCGGTCAAGGCCGGCAAGGCGCACGTGGTCTCCGACGAGATCTGGATGACCGGCATCGGCGTGGGCGCCGCCAACAAGATCCTGGACGACCTGGAGAAGTACCTGGCCGCCTGAGCCCTGATCACCCGCGCCCGTCCCGCCGTCGCCGGCCGGACGGGCGCGGGTGTGTTCAGGCGGCCAGTTGCCAGAGCAGGAACGCGTTGAGCGCCACCACGAACGCGGTGATCGCCACCGCGGCGGCGGTGGTGGCCCGGCGGTTGACCAGGCTGCCCATCAGATCCCGGCGGCGCGTGAACATCACCACCGGGATCAGCGCGAACGGGATGCCGAAGCTCAGTACCACCTGGGACAGCACCAGCGCCCGCGTCGGGTCGACGCCGATCGCGAGCACCGCCAGCGCGGGCAGCAGCGTGATCATCCGGCGTACCAGCAGCGGGATCCGGCGGCGCAGGAAGCCCTGCATGATGATCTCGCCGGCGTACGTGCCGACGCTCGTGGAGGCGAGACCGGACAGGAGCAGGGCGACCGCGAACCCGACCGCAGCGGCCGCGCCGAGCGTGGCGGCGAGCCCGGCGTGCACGCCTTCGAGGGTGTCGGTGCCGGGGATCGAGGTGCCGTGGAAGCTGCTCGCGGCCACGAGCAGCATGGCCAGGTTGACCGCGCCGGCGATGCCCAGCGCGATCAGCACGTCGATCCGCAGGCCCTTGGCGACCACCCGCCGCTGCGTCTCGCCCTCGGCGGGCAGGCGGTTCGGGGTCAGCGCCGAGTGCACGTAGATGACGTGCGGCATCACCGTCGCGCCCAGGATGCCGGCGGCGAGCAGCATGCTGTCGGTGCCCTGCATCCGGGGCAGCAGCCCGGCCGCGGCGTCGGACACGTCCGGTTGTGCGCTGACCAGGTTGACCGCGAACGCCAGCACGATCACGCCGAGCAGCACCGCGATGGCGATCTCGAACGACCGGAAACCCCTGGCGCGCAGCGCCAGGATGGCGAACGAGGCGGCGCCGATGATCAGGCCGCCGGGCAGCAGCGGGACGCCGAACAGCAGGTACAGCGCGACCGCCCCGCCGATCACCTCGGCCAGATCGGTGGCCATGGCGACCAGTTCGGCCTGCGCCCACATGACCCGGTTGAGCGGCCGGGGCAGGTGTTCCCGGCACAGTTCGGGCAGGCTGCGCCCGGTGGCCAGGCCGAGTTTGGCGGTGAGCGTCTGCACCAGCATGGCGGCCAGGTTGGCCGCCACCACCACCCAGACCAGCAGGTACCCGTACTGTGCCCCGGCGGTGGAGTTGGTGGCGAAGTTGCCGGGGTCGACGTAGGCGACCGCCGCCACGAACGCCGGCCCGAGCAGGATGAGGCGTCCCCGGACCGGGCGCGGGGCGTGGGCGGTCCGTAGCGGGGGCAGGACTGGCGAGTCGTTGGTTACCACTGGTGCTCCTCGACGACGGACGACGGGATGACAGACGACGGACGGCGGGGGCGGGCAGGGGCGGGTCAGGCGGGTTCGTGCCGGGCGGTCGCCCGGTGGGCGGCCGGTGCCGGACCGCGCTCCAGCGCGTCCGCGAACGGGACCAGCGCGGTGAGGGCGGCCAGCGCGAGGACGGCGGGCAGGGCCAGGCCGGCGCCCACCGAGACGAGCGTGAGCAGGGCGAGGACGGCCGTCCTGATGCGGTTGGACGTGGACATGACGACTCCCGGACGGGTGCGGTGCGGGCGCCGGGCCGCCCGCGCGGGCGGCCCGGCGCGGGCGCGGTCAGGTGAGCTTGCTCTTGACGGTGTTGGCGACCTTGCCGGCCATCCCCGGGTTGGTGCCGTACAGGCGCGGGTCGCCCGGGGCGAGCACCGGCTCGGGGGCGTGCGCGCGCGGGCTGCTGTCGTAGCGGAACTCGCCCTTGCCGTCCGGCGTCGGACCGGAGGCCCACCGGCCCTCGGCGGCGTCGCGGCCGGGGGAGAAGTCCAGGTACGTGTAGCTGAACTCCTCGGTGAACTCCGGCGAGTCGGGGAAGGCGTCCGGCACCGGCATCTCCTCCAGGCCGTCGGACTTGAGCTGCTCGATGGCCGCCATCCACATGTTCTGGTGCATGGTGTCGCGGGCCAGCAGGAAGCGCAGCATCTGCTTGACGCCGGGGTCGTCGGTCATGTTGAACAGGCGGGCCACCTGGAGCCGGCCCTGGGCCTCGGCGGTGACGTTCAGGTGGAAGTCCGCCATCAGGTTGCCGCTGGCGGTGATGAAGTTGCCGTTCCACGGCACGCCGGCGCTGTCGACCGCCAGGGCCCCGCCGCCGCCGTGGATGAAGTGCGCCGGGTTGGACCCGCCGTAGATCGCGCCGACCATCGGGTTCTCCTCGGCGGCCTCCTCCAGCGACAGCGGCGCGTTCTCCAGCAGCCGGGTGATCATCGTGGCGATCATCTCGACGTGGCCCATCTCCTCGGTGCCGACGTCGAGCAGCAGGTCCTTGTACTTGCCGGGCAGCCGGCAGTTCCAGCCCTGGAACAGGTACTGGTTGGCGACTGTCATCTCACCCCACTTGCCGCCGAGGACCTCCTGGAGGCGGCGGGCGAACGCGGCGTCCGGCCCGTCCGGCTTGGCCTCGAACTGCAGGTCCTTCATGTGCGTGAACATGTCGTCTCCTCCGGTTCACCGATGCTGTCCTCTCCCGGGTGCCCGCTGCGGCGGCCCGCCGGGGCCGACCCGTGTCCCGGACGGGACAGGCCGCACCGGGACCGGCAGCCGGACGTCCACCGCCAGCCCGCCGCCGCGTGGACGGCGGGCGCCCACCGTCCCGCCGTAGGTATCGACCAGGCGCCGCACGATCCACAGCCCGAGGCCGTGCCCGGTGGCCGACGGGGCGGGCCGGGCCAGCGCCGCGCGCAGCGTGGGACAGGGGCCGCCGCGGTCGAGGACCGACAGCGTCAGCGTGGAACCGCGCGCCGCGGCGCGGACGACGACCTCGTCGCCGGCCGGGCCGTGGCACCGCGCGTTGTCCACCAGGTTGGTGAGGATCTGCCGGACGTGCTGCTCGGGCACGGGCAGGCCGGCGGCGGTCCGGCCGATCCGCGCGCGCACGCCGGGACCGGCCCCGGCCGTCACGGCGCGCACCACGGCGGCCAGGGGGACGCGGCGGGGTGGTTCCGGCTCGCCGGGGCCGCCGGGCCCGCCGAGGTCGTCCAGCAGGGCACCCAGGTGTACGGCGTGCTCGTGCGCCAGCGCCGCGATGGCCCGCCGGTCCGGCGTGGTCAGCGCCGGCTGCTCGGCGAGCGCCCGGGTGAGGGCCGCCAGCGCCCGCACCGGTGTCCGCAGCTCGTGGCAGAGCATCCGGATCGACAGCGACTCGTCGCGGTCGTCCGGGCGGCCCCACGGGGTCATGGACTCCACAGCCATGCCGGGTTGTTCCCGACGGTTACTCGCATATGCCACTAACCTGAAGGGGAAGGAGGAAAGCCGACATGGGGGACGGCACCGTCCGGCTCGCGGTGGTGGACGACCATGCGCTGTTCGTCCGCGGCCTGGAGCTGCTGCTGTCCGCCACCACCGACGGCCGGGCCCGGGTCGTCGGCTCCACCACCGACGCGGCCGGGGCCGCCGCGCTCGTCGCCCGCTGTGCACCCGATCTCGCGGTCGTGGACCTGCACATGCCGCCGCCCGGCGGCCTCCGGGCGATCGCCGCCATCCGCCGCGCCAGTCCCCGGGTACGCGTCCTCGCCATGTCCGGCTCGGACGACCCGGTGCCGGCCGTGGAGGCGCTGCGCTGCGGCGCCGAGGGCTACCTGCCCAAGACCAGCGAGCCGGAGGATCTGCTGCCTCCACTGCTCGCCGTGCTGGACGGCTGGGCGGTGCTGCCGGGCGCGCTGCTGCGACGGCTGGTCGGGCCCGCCCGGTCACCCGGGCTCAACCTCGACGACGAGGAGCGCCGGCTGCTGCGGGCGATCGCGACCGGAGAGGCCACCGTGACGATCGCCGAGCGGATGCACACCTCGGAACGGACGGTGAAGCGGATGACCGCCTCCCTGCTGCGCAAGCTGCGGGTGACCAACCGGGTGGAGGCCGCCGCGCTGGCCGGGCGGGCCGGGCTGCTGGACGAGCGCTCCGACCGGTGAGGCGCGGACGCGCCACGGCCGGGTCACTCTGCGGCGCGGTCCGGGCCGGGTCACCCTGCGGCGGCCGGCCCGGACGGCGAACGGCCGCCCCGGGGGAGCGGGACGGCCGTTCGGTCGGGCGGTGGTGAGCCGGTCAGGCGGCTGTGGACCAGATGGCCCGGAACGCGGCCGCCTCGCCGGCCAGCCACTGCTCGATCTGCTCGGGCTTGACGTCGGCGGGCATCCGGTGTGCCTCGCCGCGGCGCACGTCGACCAGGACCGGCTCGGCGTGCGGCAGCACCGCGTCCATGTGCCGGGCCATCAGGTGCAGCGTGGCGAGCGTGGCCTCCTCGCTCGGCGGCGCCTCGTCGAAGTGCAGCCGGATCGCCTCGGCCCGGCCGTCGGCGTACCGGACGCCGAACTGGGGGTTGATCTTGACGGGCAGGTCACCCAGCATGGCCAGGGCGTCGCGGGTCTGGGCCAGGTCGACGCCGGCCGGCTCGCCGAGCGAGTGCAGCCAGCGGGTCGCGCCCGGCACGAGCGCCTCGTAGAGCGGCCGCCAGCGGGGCTTGACCGCGTCGGCGACCTGCGCGAGGTGCGTGCCGCCGGTGTGGAACGCGACGTCGGCCTTGAGCGCCTTGACGAACTGGCCGTGCGGGTTGAAGCCGTGCCGGCTTGCCCGCTGCCGGCGTAGCCCGCCGACGAAGGTGGCCTTGGTGGGGCCGGTGCGGTCGACGTACCGGGTGAATCCGAGGAGGGTGGCGTAGGGGGTGACAGGGGTCGCGGAGGTGGGCGCAGTCACGAGCATCCTCCCAGGTCAGCAGCTCGATTAGTACATACATTCTAATCGACGGGTCTGACATCGCCCAGGGCACGAAAAGGGCCGCCCGGACATCCCGGGCGGCCCTTTTTCGCGTAGTCCTAGAGCTGGCCGACGTCGGTGATCCGGACCGCCGCCGCACCTGTCTCGTCGGAGGCGGCGAGGTCGATCTCGGCGCTGATGCCCCAGTCGTGGTCGCCGTCCGGGTCGTCCAGGATCTGCCGGACGGTCCACCTGTCGCGGCCCTGCTCGATCATCAGCAGCGCCGGCCCGCGCGCGTCCGGGCCCACCCCGATCGAGTCGTACGCCTCGAAGTACGGCTCCAGCGCGTCGGCCCAGGCGTCGGCGTTCCAGCCGTCGCCGGCGTCCAGCTCGCCGAGCAGGTCCCAGCGCCGCAGCGCGGCCAGCTCGACGCGGCGGAACATCGCGTTGCGCACCAGCACCCGGAACGCCCGCGCGTTGCGGGTCACCGCCGGCGGCCGGTCGTCCAGCGACGCGGCCACCTCGGCCACGTCGGACGGGTTGCGCAGCCGCTCCCACTCGTCGATCAGGCTGGAGTCGACCTGGCGGACCAGCTCGCCCAGCCACTCGATGAGGTCGACCAGCTCCTCGGTCTTGGCATCCTCGGGGACCGTCTGCCGCAGCGTCTTGTACGCGTCGGCGAGGTAGCGCAGCACCAGCCCCTCGGACCGGGACAGCCCGTAGAACTGGACGTACTCGGGGAACGTCATGGCCCGCTCGTACATGTCCCGGACCACGGACTTCGGGGAGAGCTGGTGGTCGGCGACCCAGGGGTGGCCCTGCCGGTACATCTCGTACGCGGACTCCAGCAGCTCGGCCAGGGGCTTGGGCCAGGTCACGTCGTCGAGCAGTTCGAGGCGTGCCTCGTACTCGATGCCTTCGGCCTTCATCGCGGCGACCGCCTCGCCGCGGGCCTTGAACTGCTGCGCGGACAGCACCTGGCGCGGGTCGTCCAGGATCGACTCGATCACGCTGAGCACGTCGAGCGCGTACGACGGGGACTCCCGGTCGAGCAGTTCGACGGTGGCCAGCGCCAGCGGCGACAGCGGCTGGTTGAGCGCGAAGTCGAGCTGGAGGTCGACGGTGAGGCGTACCCGGCGGCCGGTCTCGTCCGGCTCGGGCAGCTCCTCGACCACGCCGCCGGCGCGCAGCGCGCGGTAGATGGCGATGGCCCGGCGGATGTGCCGGCGCTGCGCGGCCGGGTCCTCGTGGTTGTCGGTGAGCAGGTGCCGCATCGAGGCGAACGCGTCGCCGGGGCGGCCGATCACGTTGAGCAGCATCGAGTGGCTGACCTGGAAGCTGGACGTGAGCGGCTCCGGCTCGGCCTCGACCAGGCGCTGGAACGTCGGCTCGCCCCAGCCGATCGAGCCCTCCGGCGGCTTCTTCTTCACCACCTTGCGGCGCTTCTTCGGGTCGTCACCGGCCTTGGCGAGCGCCTTCTCGTTCTCGATCACGTGCTCGGGGGCCTGCACCACGACCCGGCCCAGCGTGTCGAACCCGGCCCGCCCGGCCCGGCCGGCGATCTGGTGGAACTCGCGGGCCTTGAGCAGCCGGGTACGGGTGCCGTCGTACTTGCTCAGACCGGTGAACAGCACGGTACGGATCGGCACGTTGATGCCGACGCCGAGCGTGTCCGTACCGCAGATGACCTTGAGCAGGCCGGCTTGGGCGAGCGTCTCGACCAGGCGGCGGTACTTCGGGAGCATGCCCGCGTGGTGCACGCCGATGCCGTGCCGCACCAACCGGGACAGCGTCTTGCCGAAGCCCGAGGTGAACCGGAAGTTGCCGATCGCCTGGGCGATCATGTCCTTCTCGGCGCGGGTGCAGACGTTCACGCTCATCAGCGCCTGTGCGCGTTCCAGCGCGGCGGCCTGGGTGAAGTGCACGACGTACACCGGGGCCTGCTTGGTCTCCAGCAGCTCCTCCAGCGTCTCGTGCAGCGGCGTGGTCGCGTACGAGAAGAGGAGCGGGACCGGCCGCTCGGCCGAGCGGACGACGGCGGTCGGCCGCCCGGTACGCCGGGTCAGGTCGTCGACGAAGCGGGTGGTGTCGCCGAGCGTGGCGGACATCAGCACGAACTGGGCCTGCGGCAGCTCGATCAGCGGCACCTGCCAGGCCCAGCCGCGGTCCGGCTCGGCGTAGAAGTGGAACTCGTCCATGATCACCTGGCCGACGTCGGCGCGGCGGCCCTCGCGCAGCGCCAGGTTGGCCAGGATCTCCGCGGTGCAGCAGATGATCGGCGCGTCCGCGTTGACGCTGGCGTCGCCGGTGAGCATGCCGACGTTCTCCGCGCCGAAGACCTCGCACAGCGCGAAGAACTTCTCCGAGACCAGCGCCTTGATCGGCGCGGTGTAGAAGGTCGTCCGGTCGTCGGCCAGCGCCGCGAAGTGCGCCGCGATCGCCACCAGGCTCTTGCCCGAGCCGGTCGGCGTATTCATGATCACGTTCGCGCCGGAGACGATCTCGATGACCGCCTCCTCCTGGTGGGGATAGAGGTCCAGGCCGCGCTCGGACGCCCAGGAGGCGAACGCGTCGTAGAGGGTGTCGGGGTCGGCGGTCTTCGGCAGCGCGGCGGTGAGAGTCATGGCGGCTCCCATCGTGCCTGGATCACACCGCGCCGCGCCAACCGGGTTCAGCGCACCGGCTTACGGGCACCGGCTTCAGCGCCGCCGGTGGATCAGGTCGAAGACCTCCCGGCCGGCGGTCAGCGCGCGGCGCTCGAACTTCGTCACCGGCCGGTGCGCCGGACGCGGCGCGTAGCCGCCGTACACGTCCACCAGCTCCGGGTCGGCGGTGAGCGTCTCGCGCATCGACTCGGCGTACTCGGCCCAGTCCGTCGCGCAGTGCAACGTGCCACCCGGCGCCAGCCGGGACCGCAGCAGCGCCACGTGCGCCGGCGCGATGATCCGCCGCTTGTGGTGGCGCGTCTTCGGCCACGGGTCGGGGAAGAAGACGTGCACCGCGTCCAGGCAGCCCTCCGGCATGGCGCGGACCAGGTCCAGCGCGTCCCCCTCGGCCACCCGGACGTTGTCCAGACCGTGGCGTTCGACCAGGTCGAGCAGGTTGGCGATTCCCGGCGTATGGACCTCGACCGCCAGATAGTGTCGGTCCCGGTCGGCCGCCGCCATCACGGCGGTGGCGTCGCCCATGCCGGAGCCGATCTCCAGCACCAGCGGCGCCCGTCGTCCGAACAGCGCCGTCGGATCGCACGGCCCGTCGAGGGCGGCGATCTCCAGGCCGTACGCGGGCCAGAGCCGGGTGAGCGCGTCGCGCTGCCGCTCGCTCATCCGTCCGCGACGCGGATGGAAGGTACGGATGCGGCCGGCGGCGATGTCGGGGAGGGTCACAGCGACCCGAGCCTAGCCCGGATCGGATGTGATGTGCCGCCGGGGGTGAGAGGATTCATCCCGTACGCCGGGAGGGGTCATGGGGTCGTTCAGGGTACGTAGGGCGCTGCTGGTCGCGGTCGCCGCGTGCGCCGCCCCGCTGGTCGGCGCGGTGCCCGCCCAGGCCGCGCCGCGCGCCGCCGAACCGGTGCCGGAACAGCCCCCGGCCGACGTGATCTTCGTGGAGGTCACCCCGGGCACCGTCTCGCCCGGCTACCTCGTCGGCATCCGGGCGAGCTGCCGCAACAACTCGGTTCCGGCGATCGTCACCTCGGACGCGTTCGGCAAGATCCAGGTGCAGCCGCAGCGCGGCCTGCTCACCGCCTCGCCGATGGTGCACGAGCGCACCCGGCCGGGCAACTACCGGGTCAAGCTGGAGTGCCCGGGCGGGGAGACCGCCTCCACCATGCTCCAGGTAATCAAGCAGGGGCAGCCCACCCGGCAGCCGAGCCACGGGCCCAGTCACCTGCCCAGCCGCGGCCCGGCGACCGGTTTCGGCGGCACCGCCGGCCCCGGGCTCGGTGGCCTGCTGGTGCCCGTCGGGCTGGCGGTGACTGTGGTCGGCGCCGGGCTCGGCGTGGCCGCGTCCCGCCGGCACGCCCGCGGCGCCGCCAGAGGCTGAGGCCGGCGATGGCCGAGCACTTCGTCCCGCCGCCCGCCGGGTCACGGCGCTCCGGCCGGCCGTTCCTGGCCCTGCCCCCACCCGCCGCGCCACCGACCGGCACCGCCCGGTTCTCCGGGGCTGATCCGGCCGCCGCGCCCCGGACCGGACCGCGCTCGGGGAGTGGGTCTGCCGCCGGGACGGGTCCGACCGCCGGGACCGGATCGTCTGCCGTGCCGGTCTCCGGGTCGCGGCCGTGGATGCCGCCGCCCGCCGCGTCGCGACCGTGGTACCCGCCGTCGGCCGATCCGCCTGCCCTGCGTCCACGGCCCGCGGGGCCACCGCCGGTCGAGGCGCCACCGGCGTCGCCGGGCAGGGAGGACCGGGGCCGGGGCTCCTGGTCGAAGCCGCTGGCAGTGGTGCTGGTGCTGGTCGGCGTGTTCGCCACCGGGGCCGGGCTGGGCCGCACGGCCGGGCCGTTCGACTTCGCCGACGCATCGACCGAGTCGAGCCGGGCGAACGGGTCGGGCGCGGCGGCCCCGGCGAGCGCTGCCGCTCCGGTCCGGAAGCCGGCGAGCCGGCCGGTACGCCTGGCGGTGCCGGCCATCAAGGTCAACGCCCCGGTCACGCCCGTCGGGCAGGCGAAGGACGGCTCGGTGGACGTACCGCCGCTGACCGAGCACGACCAGACCGGCTGGTACGACAGGGGAGCGGTGCCCGGCGACCCGGGCCGGGCGATCATCGTGGGCCACGTCGACACCAAGAGCGGCCCGGCCGTCTTCTACCGGCTGCGCTCGCTCAAGCCCGGCGCGCGGATCCAGGTGACCCGCGCGGACCGCAGCGTGGTGACCTTCAAGGTGGACAGCGTGGAGTACTTCGACAAGTCGAACCTGCCCGCCGCCCGGGTCTACGGCGACTCCGGTCCGGCCGAGCTGCGGCTGATCACCTGCGGCGGCGAGTGGGTCGGCGGCCGTACCGGCTACCAGGACAACGTGATCGTCTTCGCGTCCCTGACGCCCTGACCGCTCCCGCCCTGACCGCCCGGCCCGCCCTGACGGCCCTGAGCGCGTCGATCATGAGGTTAGCGGCGCAGGTTGCCCCCGTTTCGTCACCGCCAACTCCATGATCGCCGAACGGAGACCCGGAGCGCGCCGGGGCCGTGGGAGATCTTGGTAGGAAACGGCCCCTATGGGGGCGCGAATCTTCCAAGATCTGCGCGCGCCCCGGCCCTGACCGCGTCGATCATGAAGTTGGCGGTGACGAAGCGGACGGTGAGTGCCGCCAACTTCATGATCGACCGAGAAAGGGAGGGGAAGGGAGGGGTCAGGGTTTGGCGGGGACCTGCTGGACCACCTCGAACTCCAGCAGGGTGGCGCCGGTGGCCACGGGCTTGCGGGGTTCGCCGCCCTCGGCGTGCGCGGCCCGGGACGGGCCCTGCGCCCACGCCTGGTACGCCTCCTCGCTCTCCCAGCGCGTGTACACGAAGTAGCGGGTGTCCCCGGCGACCGGGCGCAGCAGCTCGAAGCCGAGGAAGCCGGGGGAGTTCTCCACCGCGCCGGCCCGGGCCGCGAACCGCTTCTCCAGCTCCTCGCCGGCGCCGGACGGGACGTCGATCGCGTTGATCTTCACGACAGCCATGCGTCCACCCTAACGAGCCTCGGACTCAGAACGTCTCGACGGCCGGTGCCAGGTCCGCGTCGACCACGATCGGGGCGTGGTCGGAGGGGCCCTTGCCCTTGCGGGCCTCCCGGTCCACGTACGCGGAGCGGACCGCGCGGGCGAACGACGCGCTGGCGTACACCAGGTCGATCCGCATGCCCTTGTTCTGGTGGAACATCCCGGCCCGGTAGTCCCAGTACGTGAACGGGTGCGGCCCCTTCATCGGCGTCGGCACCACGTCCTCCAGTCCCAGGTCGCGCAGCGCAGCCAGGGCGGCCCGCTCGGCCGGGGTGACGTGCGTGGAGGTGACGAACAGCGCGGGATCCCAGACGTCGGCGTCGGTGGGCGCGACGTTGAAGTCACCGCAGACGGCCACCGGCAGGGGACCGGCCACCTCGGCTTCCAGGGCGTCGCGCAGCGCCGCGAACCAGGCCAGCTTGTACGCGTAGTGCGGGTCGTCCGGCGCGCGGCCGTTCGGCACGTACACCGACCAGACCCGC
This sequence comes from Micromonospora sp. WMMD1219, assembly GCF_049315215.1. Taxonomy (NCBI): domain Bacteria; kingdom Bacillati; phylum Actinomycetota; class Actinomycetes; order Micromonosporales; family Micromonosporaceae; genus Micromonospora; species Micromonospora sp. WMMD1219. The sequence continues at coordinate 6,268,096 of NZ_CP186057.1, read as the reverse complement.
AGCCCGTCGCAGGTGGCCGAGATGGCGCGGGCCTCGGGCTCGGGAAACCCGGGTTCGCCCGGGAAGCCGACCGCCACGTCGGCCAGCCCGACCCGGGACAGCACCGCGACCCCGTTCCACCGCCCGTCGCTGTGGCTGGCCACCTCGTAGCCCAGCTCGCCCACCTCGGCGACCGGGAACGCCCCGTCGGGACACTTGGTCTCCTGCAGGCACACGACGTCGGGCTTCGTGGTGGCCAGCCAGTCGAGCAGCCGGGGCAGGCGGGCCTTCACCGAGTTGACGTTCCATGTCGCCAGGCGCATGCCCCCAGCCTGCCGCATCCCCGCCCGCCCCGCCGCCTCAGCGCTCCGGGGTGTCGCCGGGGCGCGTCTGCTCGGCGAGGAAGCGTTCCAGCTCCGCGCCGAGTTCGTCGGCGGTGGGCAGCGGCCCGGTCTCGCCGGCGAGCAGGTTCTTCTCGCCCCGGCCGCGGGCGAACGCGTCGTACTGCTCCTCCAGCGCCTGGACCAGCGTCGCCGCCTCCTCGGTCTGGGTGACCTGGCGGTCGATCTCCACCCGGACCGCCTCGGCGGCGGTCCGCAGCGTCTCGACGGGCAGCAGCAGGCCGGTGCTGCGGGACACGGCGGACAGCAGCGCCTCGGCGGCGGCCGGGTACTCGGCCTGGGCCACGTAGTGCGGCACGTGCGCGGCGAAGCCGAGGGCGTCGCGCCCCTGCTCGCCGAGGCGGTACTCCAGCAGGTGGCCGACGCCGGCCGGCACCTGCACCTTCTGCAACCACGGCTCGTGTCCGGCGATCAGTTCCTTGCGGGTGGCGTGCGCGGTGACGCCGCTGGGCCGGGTGTGCGGCACCGCCATCGGGATCGAGTTGAGCCCGACGGTGAGCCGGACGTCGAGGCGGGCGCAGAGCCCGGCGACGGCGGCCACGAAACGCTCCCACTGCAGGTCCGGCTCGGGGCCGGTGAGCAGCAGGAACGGGGTCTCGTCGTCGTCGCGCAGCAGGTGCAGCTCCAGCGCCGGGGCGTCGTAGGACTCCCAGTGGTCCTCGACGAACGTCATCACCGGGCGGCGGGAGCGGTAGTCGAAGACCTGGTCCACGTCGAAGCGGGCGATCACCCGGGCGTCGAGCGAGGTGAGCAGCTGTTCCCGGGCGAGGCGGGTGGCGTTGCCGGCGTCGACGAAGCCGGTGAGGGCCTGGATCAGCACCGGCTGGCCGAGCTCGGGCAGCTCGTCGGTGAGTTCGTAGAGCTCGTGTGGATCGAGCACCGGTGGGGTCCTCCCTGTCGACGCGTACGGGGGAGCGCCGAACGTGCGGCCTCCCCGATTCGGCCAACGTACCGGGGCGGGTGGTCCATTCCGTTACGGCACATCCGATGCCCGGATGATGATCACGATTCGGCTACGCCCCGGTCCGGCGACCCATATCCGGATCGTCCGAACGGACGAGTTAGTCGATCATCGGACGGGACCGGGAGGTCTGCGAGGTTCGTGCCCGCGCCGTGGCCGGTCCGGGCGCACGGGTGATTGGCCCGCTTCCCGAGGTCTGCCGCGCCCTGCGGCGGGCTGTGGCGCGATGCCCGGGTTGCAGCGGCCAGAGTGTGGCGAGGGCCACCCTTTCGGCCTGGGTGATCCCGGTTTGCCCTGCCTAGCCTCGTCGGATGCGTAACGACGGCAACCTCGACGACCCGTTCGGCTCCGGCCGCCCGGCTGACCGTTCGGACGATACCCCCTCCACCAACCGGTTGACCACACTCCGGGGACTGGTCCGGCGTACCCGCTTCTGGGCACCCACGAACCCCCGGCCCGGCCGGACGAAGCTGGCGGTCGCCACGGGCACCGCCTGCTGCCTGGGCCTGGTCGGCGTCAGCCAGGCCGGCTTCGGCGCCCCGGACCGCGCCGCCGGCCCGGCGCCCTCGGCTGAGGTCGCCGAGCGCGCGGAGGTCGACGCCGCCTCCCGGGCCATGGCCCGGCCGAGCACCGCCCCCGCCACCCCCACCCCCAGCGCCAGCCCGTCCGCGACGGCGAGCCCGAAGGCGACCGCCAAGCCCAAGCCGAAGAAGACCGTCCGGCAGATCGTCCCGGTCGCCGGCCTGGACCGCACCCAGATGAACAACGCGAAGAAGATCGTGCAGGCCGGCAAGGAGATGGGCATGCCGCGCCGCGCCCTGGTCATCGCGGTGGCGACCGCCATGCAGGAGAGCACCCTGCTCAACTACGCCAGCGGCGTGCTGCCCGAGTCGCAGAGCTACCCGCACCAGGCCATCGGCTGGGACCACGACTCGGTCGGGTTGTTCCAGCAGCGCCCGAGCAGCGGCTGGGGCACCGTCGAGCAGCTCATGGACCCGGAGTACGCGACGAAGGCGTTCCTGTCCGCGCTGGCGGAGATCCCCGGCTGGCAGGACCTGCCGCTCTCGGTCGCGGCCCAGGCGGTGCAGATCTCGGCGTTCCCGGACGCGTACGCCCAGCACGAGTGGCGGGCCGGCGAGGTGGTGGCCGAGATCCTGGGCTGACCCGGACGGGTGGTTGCCGAAGGGCCGATTCGGGTATCAGGGACTTGCCGGTCCCAGGTACACATGAAGGGGACCGCGGGACGGGAGGACCCTCATGTCGCTGATGCAACGGATCACCGCCTTCCTGCGGTCGCCGCGGGGCCAGCAGCTGGTCGACCGCGGTCGGCGTGAGATGTCGAAGCCGGAGAACCAGGCCCGGCTGCGGCAGATCGCGAACCGGCTGCAGTCGCGCCGGCGCTGACCCGCGTCACCCCCGCCGCACGAGCCTCCGGAGCCCTTCGTGACCGACCCCGCCCCCGTCGACGGGGAGCCCAACGCCGTCCCCACCACCCCCGTCCCGCCGGTGGAGGCGCCCGAGGCGCCACCGGCGAAGCTGTGGGACCGGATGCGGGACGACCCGCAGTACGCGCCGGAGCACCTCGCCCTGGAGGCGGTACGCCGGCTCGGCCCGGAGGCCGCGCAGTGGGCCGCCCGGGAGCGGGCGCTACGGCCGGACGCGCCGCCGGAACAGCTGGCCGACCAGGCGGTTCGCAAGTTCGTCAACCACGCCCGGCTCTCCGGCGCGGTGTCCGGCGCGGCCGGGCTGCCCGGCGCGGTGATCGACGTGGGCGTGCTGGCCTGGACCCAGGCCCGGCTGGTGCTGCACGTCGCCGCCGCCTACGGCGCCGACCCGACGCACCCCGACCGGGCGACCGACCTGCTGGTGCTCCAGCGGGTGCACAAGGCCGCCCAGACCGCACGCCTGGCGCTCGGGGTGGCGGCCGGCCGGGAGCGGGCCGGCGCGTTGTTCGGCTCCGCCGGTGACCGGGCGCTGGGCCGGGTGATGCTCCAGCTCGGGGTCCGGCTGGCCCGGATGGCCGGGGTGCGCGCCGCCAAGCGGATGTTCGCCAAGGTCGTGCCGGGCGCCGCGATCGTGCTCGGCACCTGGGCCAACTCGTCGGCCACCAAGGAACTGGCCGACCGCACGCGCGCCCTCTACCGCGCCGCCGGCCCCCGGCAGCTACCCGGCCCGCGCCAGCCCTGACCAGCCGGAGGCGTTCCAGGCCACCTCGGCCAGCCGGCCCTGACCGGCCGCGTTCGGGTGGAACCAGTCGAGCGCGTTGACCTGGTCCAGCGTGAAGCGGTGGCGGTGCACCGCGCCGCCGTCCCACCGGCAGCGTGACCCGTACGCCCGGCAGGCGGCGCGCAGTTGCCCGTCGTACGCCTCGATCCGGTCCCTGACGCGGGCCCGGCGGGCCACCGCGGCGGGCGCGGTCGACGTGGCGTCGGCCAGCAGTGCCGGGCAGACGCCCCGCGACCAGGCCCGCACGGCGCGGGGCTCGGTGTGCCCGATCTGCCAGAGCCGGTACAGGTCCGGGATGCTGGCCACCAGCACCCGGGCCTTCGGCCGGCCCTCGCGCAGCGCGCCCAGCGCCGCGTCGACCTGGTCGCGGAAGGTCGCCACCGGCGTCATGTCGCCGACGTCGCCCCGGCAGGCGTCGTTCGCCCCGATCAGCACGGTGACCAGGTCGGCCTTGTCGCGTACCGCCGAGCGGGCCTGGCCGGTCAGCGCGGACGCGCGGGCCCCGGGCACCGCCCGGTTGTAGGCCCGCAGCCCCGGCGCGTCCGTGCGCAGCCGCCGGTAGAGGCTCTCCACCCGCAGGCCGTCCCCGGTCGACCAGGAGTTGCGTTCGCAGCTCACCAGCACCAGGCAGGAGCCGTAGCCGGTGCTGACCGAGTCGCCGAGCGCGACCAGCACCCGCGGCTCGCCGGGGCGGGGCGTGCCGGACGGCCGGGGCGATGCCTCGCCGGAGCCGTCACAGGCGAGCGCGACGAGCGCCGCCAGGCAGGCCAGCGCGGCGGTCCAGCGTCTCATCGGTCCCCCGTCCGGCGGCGGCAACGGGCGCGTCGACCCTATGCCCCGGCGGAGTCCCGGCGGCGGTTCTGTCGGCTATCGGGCATCGACCACCATCGTTCACATCTGTGGTGTCGGCGCAGGCCGGCCGTGCAGCCACCGGTGGAGCGCCCGGGTGATCCGGGGCAGCACGAGGTAGGTCATCAGCGGGGTGAGCACGAGCGTCATCAGCAGCGTCCGGCCGGCCAGCGGCACGCCGGCGAGGAACCGGGTGGTCAGCAGCGTCGCGGCCAGGCTGAGCGGGAAGAACGCCAGCCAGATGGTGACCGCCTGCTTCCAGCGCGGCGGCGCGGCCGGTTCCGGCTCGCCGAACGTCTCGACCACGTGGTCCACCGGCGGGTCGAACCAGCCCTCGATGCCGGTGCGCCGCTCCACCCGGGTGTGCTCGACGATGCCCTGCGCCGAGCCGAGCCACCAGCGCCGCTGCGGCGAGTCCTCCCAGCCGCGCAGCGTGTCCGCGTCGGCGAAGCGGTACATCACGTGCCACTCGCCCGAGCCGGGGGCGCTGCGGACGAAACCGGCGCCGAGGAAGCCCGGGAAGCTCTCCGCGAGCGCCGTCCCGGCCCGCATCCACGCCACCACCTCGTCGGTACGCGCCGGGTCGGCGCGCCGGGACACGGCGACGGTCACGGGTACGGCCTGCGTCGTGGTCATGCCATCCTCTCCACCGTCCCGCGGGATCTCCGCCGGAACCGGCGCACCGATGTAACGCACCCGCCCGCCGGGCGCATCCGGCGCCTGCCCGCCGGGTGTCCCGGATCACCGGCGTTCCCGCGCCGGCCGGTTATCCCCGCCCGTGCCGGGGTAGGCCCCAGGAATGACCCGATCACAGCCCCGTCGCGCCCGTGGCACGGTCGGCCACGCCAACAGTGCCCTGAACCTGCGGCTGGCGCTCGCCACGTTCGGTCTGGTCGTGATGACCGTCTTCGCGGTGCTCGCGTTCGCCGCGGACGTCGCCTGGCTGGGTGTCGTCTGCGCGCTGCTCGCCGTGGTGGCGGTGGTCGACCTGGTCGTGATCCAGCGCCGCCGCGCCGCGCGCCGCCGGGAGGAACCGGGCGTGCGGCACTCGCTGTTCGAGTGACAGGAGTACGAGATGCCCATCGCCACCACCAATCCCGCCACCGGACAGGTGCTCAAGACGTACGAAGCGATGTCGGACGAGCAGATCGACGCCGCGATCGAGCGGGCCGACCTCGCCTTCCGGCAGTTGCGTGAGACCACCATCGCGCAGCGGGCCCGGTGGCTCACCGCCGCCGCCGACCTGCTCGACGCCGAGCGCGACGAGACGGCCCGGCTGATGACCACCGAGATGGGCAAGACGTACGCCGCCGCGAAGGCAGAGGTCACCAAGTGCGCCACCGCCTGCCGCTTCTACGCCGACAACGCGCCGGGGATGCTCGCCGACGAGCCCGCCGACGCCGCCGCGGTCAAGGCGAAGCGGGCGTACGTGCGTTACCAGCCGATCGGCCCGGTGCTCGCCGTGATGCCGTGGAACTTCCCGTTGTGGCAGGTGATGCGGTTCGCCGCCCCGGCGCTGATGGCGGGCAACACCGGCCTGCTCAAGCACGCCTCCAACGTGCCGCAGACCGCGCTCTACCTGGAGGACCTGTTCCGCCGGGCCGGTTTCCCCGAGGGCGCGTTCACCACCCTGCTGGTCGGCTCCGACGCGGTCGACCGGATCCTCAGCGACCCCCGCGTCCGCGCCGCCACGCTCACCGGCAGCGAACCGGCCGGCCGGTCCATCGCCCAGATCGCCGGCCGGGAGATCAAGAAGACGGTGCTGGAGCTGGGCGGCAGCGACCCGTTCGTGGTGATGCCCTCGGCCGACCTGGACACCGCCGCCGAGGTCGCCACCACCGCCCGCTGCCAGAACAACGGGCAGTCCTGCATCGCCGCGAAGCGGTTCATCGTGCACACCGACGTCTTCGACGCGTTCGCCGAGAAGTTCGCCGCCCGGATGGCGGCGCTGCGCGTCGGCGACCCGATGGACGACGGCACCGACGTCGGCCCGCTGGCCAGCGAGCGCGGCCGCGACGAGGTGCACGCCCAGGTCACCGACGCGGTGGACCAGGGCGCGACGGTGCTCTGCGGCGGCGAGAAGCCGGCCGGGGACGGCTGGTACTACCCGCCGACCGTGGTCACCGACCTGCGCCCGGAGATGCGGATGTGGAGCGAGGAGGTGTTCGGGCCGGTCGCCGGGCTCTACCGGGTCGGGTCGTACGACGAGGCGATCGCTGTCGCCAACGGCACCAGCTTCGGCCTCGGCTCCAACGCGTGGACCAACGACCCGGCCGAGCAGGAGCGCTTTGCCGTCGACCTGGACGCCGGCAACGTGTTCATCAACGGCATGACCACGTCCTACCCGGAGCTGCCGTTCGGCGGCGTGAAGAACTCCGGGTACGGCCGCGAGCTGTCCGCCGCCGGCATGCGCGAGTTCTGCAACACCAAGACCGTGTGGATCGGCGAGGGCGAGGCCGGCGCGGGCGCGGGCGCGCACTCCGAGTAGACGCGATTGGCCGGACGCCGTCACGGGTAGGAGTGGCGACCATGACGGCGTTCGGCTTCCACGCATCCCACGAGCAGATCCACCCGGCCCGGCTGCTGGAGGCGGTGATCCACGCCGAGCGCGCCGGCTTCGACGCGGCCATGTGCTCCGACCACTTCTCGCCCTGGAGCGAGCGGCAGGGCCAGTCCGGGTTCGCCTGGTCCTGGCTCGGCGCCGCGCTCCAGGCCACGAACCTGTCCTTCGGCGTGGTGAACGCGCCCGGCCAGCGCTACCACCCGGCGATCATCGCGCAGGCCATCGGCACGCTCGGCGCCATGTACCCGGGCCGGTTCTGGGCCGCGCTGGGCACCGGCGAGGCGGCCAACGAGCACATCACCGGTGAGGTCTGGCCACGCAAGGACGTCCGTACCGCCCGGCTGCGCGAGTGCGTCGACGTGATCCGGGCGCTGCTTGCAGGCGAGGAGGTCAGCCACGACGGGCTCGTCACAGTCGACCGGGCGAAGCTGTGGACCCGGCCGGAGGAGCCGCCCGCGCTGGTCGGCGCCGCGGTCAGCATCACCACCGCCCGCTGGTGCGCCGAATGGGCGGACGGGCTGATCACCGTCAACGCGCCGGTCGAGCACCTGCGGCGGATGATCGACGCCTACCGGGACGCGGGCGGACGCGGCCCGCTGCACCTCCAGGTGCACGTGAGCTGGGCGCCCGAGCAGGAGCAGGCCGAGGCGATCGCGTACGAGCAGTGGCGCAGCAACGTGTTCGCGCCGCCGGTCTGCTGGGACCTGGAGACCCCCGAGCACTTCGACGTCGCGAGCGCCGACGTGCCGATGTCCAAGGTCGCCGAGACCGTGAACGTCTCCGCCGACCTGGGCCGGCACATCGGCTGGCTGGAGGAGTACGTGGCGCTGGGCTTCGACCAGATCGCGCTGCACCACGTCGGGCAGGAGCAGCGCGCCTTCATCGACACGTTCGGCGCCGAGGTGCTGCCGAAGCTGCGCTCCGCCGCCTGATCACACATCGGCCCCTCGACGCCTAGGCTCCTCGTTCGTGGATGCTCTGTTCGAGGTCGTGGTCTTCCTGGCCATCGCGACCTTCGGTGCGGCACTGGCCCGCCGGCTCGGCCTGCTGGCACCGATCCTGCTGGTGGTGCTCGGCCTCGCCCTGTCCTTCCTGCCGTTCTTCCCGCACGTGCGGCTGGACCCGGACCTGGTGCTGGTGGGCATCCTGCCGCCGCTGCTCTACGTGGCGGCGCTGGAGACGTCGGTGCCGGCGTTCCGGCTCAACCTGCGGCCGATCCTGCTGCTCGCCGTCGGGCTGGTCATCTTCACCGCGTTCGTGGTGGGCACCGTCGTGCACTGGTTCCTGCCCGAGCTGCCGTACGCGATCTGCCTGGCACTCGGCGCGGTGGTGGCGCCGCCGGACGCGGTCGCCGCCACCGCGGTGGCCCGGCGGGTCGGCCTGCCCCGGCGGGTCGTCACCATCCTGGAGGGCGAGAGCCTGGTCAACGACGCCACCGCGCTGGTGCTGCTGCGGGTGGCGATCGTCGCCGCGACCGCCACCACCGGCGGCGTCGGCGTCGGCGAGGTGGCCCGGGAGGTGGTCGTCGCGGCCGGCGGCGGCATCCTGGTCGGCCTGCTGGGCGTGGTGGTCTTCGGCTACCTGCACAAGCGCATCACCGACCCGGTGCTGGACAACGCGCTGTCGCTGATCGTGCCGTTCGCCGTGGTCTTCGCCGCCGAGGAGATCCACGCATCCGGCGTGGTCGCCGTGGTGGTGACCGGCCTCGGCATCGGCCACAAGCTGCCCACGCTGCTGTCGGCCGCCTCCCGGCTCCAGGTGACCGCGTTCTGGCGGCTGATCCGGTTCCTCCTCGAAGGACTGGTGTTCCTGCTGGTCGGCCTGCAACTGCCGGAGGTGGTACGCGGCCTCGACGAGCCGTTCGGCTCGCTGGTGGCGATCACCGCGGCGGTGCTGGCCGCCGTCTTCCTGGCCCGGTTCGTCTGGGTGTTCCCGGCCACCTACGTTGCGCGGCTCGTGCCCCGGGTCCGGCAGCGCGACCCGGCGCCGCCGGTGCAGTTCCCCGTCGTCATCGGCTGGGCCGGCATGCGGGGCGTGGTGACGCTGGCCGCCGCGCTGGGCCTGCCGCTCACCCTCGCCGGCGACACGCCGTATCCGCGCGGGCTGCTCATCTGGCTGGCCTTCGCGGTGATCGTCGCGACGCTGGTCGGGCAGGGCGCCACGCTGCCCTGGCTGGCCCGGCGGCTGCGGCTGCCCCCGGACGACCCGGTGCAGGACGCGCTGTCCGCCGCCGGGGTGCAGCAGCGGGCCAGCCGGGCGGCCCGGGAACGGCTCGACGAGCTGGCCGCCGGCGCGCCGGAGGCGGTGGTGGAACGCCTGCGCGGGCTGACCACCTCCCGGGCCAACCTGGCCTGGGAGCGGCTCGGCGGCACCGAACGGGAAACCCCCTCCCAGGCGTACGCGCGCCTGCGGCAGGAGATGATCGACGCCGAGCGGGAGGTGTTCCGGGCCGCCCGCGACTCCGGGCAGATACCGGAGGAGGCGCTCACCCGCGCCTATCGTGATCTGGATCTGGAGGAGTCCATGCTGCGACAGGAGGCCGTCGAATGAGTTGCCAGCACCTGGCCGAGGCGGGCACGGCCGAACCGGACACCACGACCGAGTGCCCCGACTGCGTGGCCATCGGCAACCCGGACTGGGTGCACCTGCGCGCCTGCCTGACCTGCGGGCACGTGGGCTGCTGCGACTCCTCGCCGTACCAGCACGCCACGAAGCACTTCGAGTCCGCGGGGCACCCGGTGATGCGGTCGATCCAGCCGGGGGAGTCGTGGCGCTGGTGCTTCGTGGACGAGGAGATCGGCTGACTCAGCCGACCCGGCGCTCCAGCACCTGCCCGGTCCACGTCGGACGGCCCGGCCGCTCCACCGTGAACGGCTCGGTGGCGGTGAAACCGCAGCTCTCGTAGAACCGCACGAGCGCCCGGTCCGGGCTGCGGAAGCAGTCCACCCGCAGCAGGCCGACGCCGCGCTCGCGGGCCAGCTCCGCCGCGTACGCCAGCAGCCGCGTCCCGACCCCGCGTCCCGCGTACGCCCGGTCGGTGACCAGCAGGTTCACGTACAGCTCCGGTTCGGTGGCCGGCGGCACGTACTCGGTCGCCACGCCCACCACCAGCGCGCCCACCACAGTCGCGTCGATCTCGGCGAGGTGCAGCCCGTCCCCGGCCGCCCACGCGTCGGCCTGGGCGATGCGGCGCGGGTCGATCGACGCCGGCTCGGTGCCCCACTGCTCGGTGCGCCCGCGTTCGGCCAGCCAGGCGGTGGCGCTGTCGAGCAGCCGCAGCAGCGTGGGGGCGTCGCCGGGTCCACCCGGGCGGATGGTGATGCTCTGCTGGTCGGTCATCCCGCCATGCTGCTACACCGGGCTCAGCCGGGCACCCCGGCGGGTCGTGCCTCCGGCACCGGCCGGTCCGCGATCGCCCGGCGGGCCAGCGCCGGGGCGGCCAGCCCGGCGGCGGCGAAGATCCCGCCGAGCACCAGCCAGCCGACCGGACCGCCGCCGAGCACCAGCAGCGTGAGCAGGCCCCGGCCGAGCGCCTGGGCCAGCCCGGCGGCCAGGCCGTCCGCGCCCTGGTAGGCGCCGATCGCATCCGGCGGGGCCAGGTCGTAGGCGAGGCCGGCGCCGGCCGCGCCGTGCCACAGGTCGCCCACCGTCCACACCGCGGTCGCGACGAGCAGCAGGACGACCGCCGGGAGCACCGGCAGGACGCCGGTCACGGCGTACAGCGGTGTCGCCGCCGCGAGCACCAGCCCGGCCCGGCGCAGCTTCCGGGCGGCCGGCGCGGCACGCTCCGCGCCCCGGCTCAGCCGCACCGCGAGCAGCACGGTGAGGACCGTGTTGGCGAGCAGCACCGCCGACACCACAGGCGGTGGCGCGCCGGCCCGGTCCACCGTCCACAGCGGCACGACGAGCACGAGCACCGTCACGTGCGTGCTCAGCACCGCCGACGCGCCGCTGACCGCGAGGAACCGTCCGTCCCGCAGCGGGCCGCCGCGCCTTCGTCCTCCGCCGCGCCGCGTGCCCGGCGTGCGTCGCGCGCCGGCGGCGGCCGGTTGCGGCGGCAGGCGCAGCAGCAGCGCCGCCGAGAGCAGGTAGGTGGCCGCGTTGCCCACCACGAGCACCTGGTACGCCCGGTGCGTGTCCACGGCGAGCGCGATCCCGGCCAGCGCGGTACCGACGGTGATGCCCAGGTTCGCCACCGCGCGCAGCGTGGCGAAGGCGTGCACCCGGCCGTCCGGGCCGCCCACCGCGGCGACGAGCGCCGCCCGGACCGCCAGGTTGCCGGCCGCGAGCAGCGCCTCCGGCACCGCCACCGCCAGGAACGCCGGGAACGAGCCGACCATCAGGTACGCCAGCGCGACGACCGCCTGGCCCACCTGGAGGACGGCCCGGAGCGTACGCGGATCCCACCTGTCGGCCAGCCCGCCCAGCGGCACGCTCGCGCTCAGCCCGACCAGCCCGGCGACTGTCAGCCCGGCACCCACCGAGGTGGCGGAGAGTCCCACGTCCCGGGTCAGATAGAGCGCCCCGCCCGCCAGCCACAGCCCCGCGCCGACGGTGTTGGCCAGCGTGGCGTACGCGAGCGTGCGCAGCGGCCCGGGCGGCGGGAGCGGCGAGACGCGTCCCATCAGCGGGGTCCGGCGAGGGCCATGCGGTCGACGCTAGGACTGTTCCGGCGGGCCCGGAGCCCCGCTCGGGGCGACGCCTGTCACACCGCGAGCCCGCCGGGGCGTCGTCGCCGCTGGTCACCGCCGAGCCACCCGGAGCGCGGTTCGGGAAATCCGCTCGCCCGCCGGTCCCCGCTCTGCCAGGGTCGGCGCCGTGGAGCGCAGCAGGATCGCCCGGGCCGGGGAACTGACCGAGGTGCAGCGGATCGAGGTGGCCTCCGGCGCCCCGTTCCGGGAGATCGGCATGACCCTGGTGGCCGACATGCCACCGCTGCCGGTGGAGGCGCTGGCCGCCGGGCAGCGCGCCGGACGGCTGTGGGTGGCGACCGACCCGGCCGACCGGCCGATCGCGTTCGTACTGGCCGATCTGGTCGACGGCGCGGCGCACGTGCAGCAGCTCAGCGTCGACCCGGCGTACGCCCGGCGTGGCATCGGGCGGCGTCTGCTCGACCGGGTGGCGGAGTGGGCGTCGTCGCAGGGGTTGCCGGCGCTGACGCTGACCACGTTCCGCTCGGTGCCGTGGAACGGGCCCTACTACGTGCGGTGCGGTTTCCGCGAGCTGAGCGGGACGGAGTTGACGGCGGGCCTGATCGAGTTGCTGGCCGCGGAGGCGGCGCTGGGCCTCGACCCGGCCGAGCGGATCGCGATGCGCCGCTCTGTTCCCGCGCGCCTACCCGACTAGCGGTGGGCCCGTCGACCGGGCGTCGCGGCCGTGCCACGTTCGGGTTGATCGGCAACCCGTCCGTCGCGTAGGAGCCAGTCCCACATTCCGGTTCAGGTAGAGCGCACCGCCGGTCAGCCACAGCCCCGTGCCGACCGTGTTGGCGAGGGTTGCGTACGCGCACGTCGCAGAGGCCCGGGCGGCGGGAGCGGCGAGATGCGTCCCATCAGCGCCGTTCAGCGGCCTCCGTGCACGGGGTCGGCCGCGGACGGCCGGACGAACCGGTCCTCATTCCAGCGCCGCAGCACCTGCGCCGGGCGGACGGCCCCGGCGCGGTCCCGGGCGACGCCGAGAAGCAGTGTTCGCAGGTCCGCCGCCGGGAGCGCAGCCAACGCATCGCGGCTGCCGGGCGGCATTGCCGCCCACACCCGATGTTCCGCGTCGCCGCCCACGCGGCTCACGGTCGCGCACCTGCCTGTGCGAGTCCACCGGATTCTCGGCGGAACGGTGACGCGGCCCCCAGGCGCTCGGCGGGGCGGGGCCGCGTCAAGCTCGGCGGCGGCTCCCGCGCCGGAAGGATGAGCTTTCAAGCCTTATGCCTCTCGGTCATATTTATGACTGAGAGGCATAACGGCGGCGGGGCAACTCTTCTCTTCGGGGGCGACACGCCGAGCCCGGGCGGCGCGTTAACCGGTCGACCGCGGGCGTGGGCCGTGCCACGATCGCGCGATGCCTGCCTCCGTGACCGGCCTGCTGCGCTGGCAGTTCGACCTGACCTGGGCGCTCGCCGAGTACCACCTCGACCGGCTGGAGCCGGCGGACTACCTCTGGGAGCCGGCCGCGCTGTGCTGGACCATGCGCCCCGGCCCAGGCCCGGGCGGCGGGTGGCGTCCCGACTGGGCCGACAGCGAGCCGGACCCGGTCCCGGCGCCCACGATCGGGTGGCTGACCTGGCACATCGGCTGGTGGTGGTCGGTCGCGACCGACCACGTGCGGCAGCGCCCGGCGCGGGAACGCGACGACATCCGCTGGCCCGGGCCGGGCGCGGAGACGGTCACCTGGCTGCGGGAGCTGCGGACGGAGTGGGCGGGCGCGCTGGACGCGCTGGCCGAGGACGACCTGGACGGGCCGGCCGCGTACCCCTGGCCCGCCGACGCCGGGCTCACCGTCGCGGACCTGGCCGCGTGGGTGAACGCCGAGCTGATGAAGAACGTGGCCGAGATCGGGCAGCTCCGGTTGCTGCGGGCGGCGGGGCGGCCGGTCTGAGCGGGGGCGCGCTCAGTGCGCGCCGCCGAGGTTGAGCACCACCACCCCGGCGATGACCAGTCCCGCCCCGACCACCTTCGTCACGCTCAGCGGCTCGCCCAGGAACGCCGCGCCGATCGCCATGATGGCGGCGGTGCCGAGGCCGGACCAGACCGCGTACGCGACGCCGACCGGGATGTCCTTCACGGCCAGCGAGAGTAGCCCGAACGCGGACAGGTACGCCACGGCGAGGCCGAGCGTGGGCCAGAGCCGGGTGAAGCCGTCGGTGGCCTTGAGCAGACTGGTGCCGATCACCTCGGCGGTGATCGCGCCGAGCAGGAACAGGTACGCCATCGCAGGACCGTACCCGGTCCTGCGATGGCGCCCGGTCAGCTCGGTCAGGAGACCGTGCAGGCCTTTCCGTTCAGGGTGACCAGCCCCGGATCCGGGTTCGGGAAACGGGACGCGGTGCCGTTGAAGCCGAACGTGGTGCTGGCGCCGGGCGCCAGCTTCGCGTTCCACGACAGGTTCTTCGCGGTGACCGTGGCTCCGCTCTGGCCGAGCTGCGCCGACCAGGCCTGGCTCACCTTCTGGTCGCCGAGGAAGGCCCACCGCAGGTTCCAGCCGTTCACCGCCGTCGTGCCGGTGTTGCGCACCGTCACCTGGGTGGTGAAGCCGGACGGCCAGCTCCCGTGCGTGGTGTAGGTGACCGCGCAGGACGGCGCCGGCACCGCGCCGGCGTCACCCTGGTCGGCCAGGAACGACGCGAGCCACGCCAGCGCCGAGTTCCAGTTGATCGCCACCTCGTTCGTCGCGTACGAGTTGATGTCGTCGACGTAGCAGAACATCGGCGCGCACCCGGCGAGCAGGTTCGCCGCGAACGGGTCCTGGAGCGCGGCGTTCGGACCACCGGCGAGCGAGCCGGCCGGCGGGCGCGGCAGGTCCGGGTTCAGCTGGTGGCCGAAGATCCGGCTGTGCTGGTTGCGGGCGTGCTGCTCGCCCCACCCGGTCACGTACGACATGTTCAGCGCGTTGCGGCCGAACAGGTAGTCGGCGGCCTGCACCGCGCCGTCCCGGTACTTCGCGTCCCGGCTCAGGTCGAACGCGGTGGCCAGCACGATCGCGTTGTTCACCAGGTTGCTGTTGCTGCCCCAGACGTACGCGTCGGCGCTGCCCGGGAACGGCAGCCCGTACGCCTGGCCGGCGATCGTGGCCAGGTAGCTGTCGGCGGCGGCGGTGATGGACTCGCGGATGCGGGTCTTCTCCGCGGCCGGCAGCGTGTTCGGCACGGTGGCCAGGTCCAGGCGGCCCAGCGCGGCGACGCTCTGCCAGCCGAACGCGCCGCTCGGGGCGAACACGTCGGCGGTGTGCAGCGGCGAACCGGTGACGTCGGCCAGGTACGCCTTGTCGCCGGTGGTCAGCCACAGCTCGGCGGCGGCCCAGTAGAACTCGTCGCTGACGTTGGTGTCGTCGTACGCGCCGCCGCCGGTGCTGTCGCTGGCCGGGGCGTAGATCGCCGGGTTCGCCTTGGCCGCCGCGTACGCGGTCTTCGCGGCGGTGCCGCAGCGCGCGGCGAACGCGGCGTCGTACGGGGCGTACAGCCGCTGGCACTGCGCCGCGACGGCGGCCAGGTTCAGCGTGGCGGCGGTGGACGGCGCGTGCAGCTCGCGCGGCTGCGGGTCGTCCTGGGGTGAGAGGGGCAGGCCGGTCCAGTTCCGGTCGTGGATCTTGTGGTGGACCATCCCGGCCAGCGGCTTGCCCGCCGGCACCTGCATGCGCAGCAGGAACTCCAGCTCCCAGCGGGCCTCGTCGAGCACGTCCGGCACGTCGTTGCCGCGCTCGGGCAGCCGCAGCGTGGA
This sequence comes from Micromonospora sp. WMMD1219, assembly GCF_049315215.1. Classification (NCBI taxonomy): domain Bacteria; kingdom Bacillati; phylum Actinomycetota; class Actinomycetes; order Micromonosporales; family Micromonosporaceae; genus Micromonospora; species Micromonospora sp. WMMD1219. The sequence goes on along the minus strand of NZ_CP186057.1, from coordinate 6,252,688 downwards.
GTCGCCCAGGGCGGCGCCGCCGCCGGCGGTCTCGGCGGTCTTGGTCCGCTCGAAGGTGCTCAGCAGCTGGTAGGTGGCGATGCCGCCGTTGACCACGTACTTGCCGTGGTCACCGGCGTCGTACCAGCCGCCGCGCACGTCCAGCGAGTAGTCGCAGACGCCGGGCTGGCACGGCACGTCGGTGTCGCCCTGGTTGGGCTCGACGCCCAGGTGGCCGGCCGGGCGGGCGTACTCCTCGCCGATCAGGTCGCCGTCGATCTCGATGCCGCTGCGCTGGGCGTAGAAGAACTGCAGCGAGTCGGCGCGCAGCCGGTCGTAGAGCGAGCCGGAGATGTCGAACGGGTGGCTGGTCTCGCCGTCCACGGTCAGCGTGTAGCCGGTGCCCGGCTTGCGGTAGGCGGAGAAGTCGACGGTCTGCACGTTCTGCGCCGAGGCGGCGTCGGTGCCGCGCGGCGTGGTCTGCCCGCTGGCGACCACCGCGCCGGCCCCCGACTTGAGCTGCCACGGCAGCGCGTCGGTGGCCTCGGTGACCACAGTCGCGTGCTTCGGCCCGCCGGGCAGGTAGCCGACCTGGTTGACCCGGACCCGGGGACCGGTGTCCGGCTCGTACGGCGGCGCCGGCTCCCCGCCGCGCAGCGACACGTTGTCCAGGCAGAACGTCTGCGCCTGGGCGCTGCCGCCGACCTGGAAGATCAGCTGGGCGGTGGGGTTGTCCGCCGGGGAGGTGAACGTGGTGGTGACGCGCTGGGCGGTGCCGGTGGCTGTGGCGTCGACGCTGGCGTACGTGGTGTAGGGGGCGCTGCCGAGCTGGAGCACCGCCTTGACGGCCGCGCCGGGGGTCGCGGAGACGTCGAAGGACAACTCGTACTCGGCGCCCTGGGTCAGCGGCACCGCGTCCTGGCCGATGCCGGCGTCCCACGGGTTGGCGGTGCCCGCCGCGACGGAGGTGCAGAGCCGGCCGTCGACGACCGCGAGGTCGCCGGTGCCGTACGAGAACCAGGGTGAGACACCGGCGCTGAAGTCGCCGTTGCGGAGTTGTTCGGGGGCGTCCGGCGGCACCTCGGCGCTCGCCGGGCCGGCGGTGAGGCCGGTGAGCGCCAGCGTGGTGGCCGCGAGTGCGGCGAGCCGACGACGGGATCGGGTCACGGAGGTTCCTTCCGTGCTCGGGGGTGGTGGGGGAGACCGGGAGCTGGGAGCGCTCCCAATATCAGCCCGATGTTTCCATCGCGTTCCGCCGCTGTCAATCGATCCGGCCCGATGAGCGCCGCGCGCCCGCGCGCGGTTCGATTCGGCGCGCCACGTACGATGTCAGTGATCTCCTAGAGACATCCGAGCCCTCGACCTGGCAGGCTGCGACCCATGACCCTGAAGCTTCGTTCCGTCGGAGCGAGCGACCGTGGGCTGATCCGCAGCGGTAACCAGGACGCTCAGCACGCGGGCGCCTGGCTGGTCGCGGTCGCCGACGGCATGGGCGGCATGGCGGCCGGCGACCTGGCCAGCCGCATCGCCATCGACGCGGTCGCCCCGCTGGACGTGGAGACGCCGGAGGACGCGCTCGTCGCCGCGCTCCAGGGCGGGATCGAGCTGGCCACCGCGCGGATCCGCCAGGCCGTCGAGGAGGACCCGGAACGCCAGGGCATGGGTACCACGCTCACCGCGCTGCTGTTCGCCCGTACCGGCAGCTGCCTCGCGCTGGCGCACGTCGGCGACTCCCGGGCCTACCTCTACCGCGAGGGCGTGCTCAAGCAGGTCACCCGCGACGACACGTTCGTGCAGATGCTCGTCGACCAGGGCGTCATCACCGCCGAGCAGGCCAGCAGCCACCCACGCCGAGCGGTGGTGACCCAGGCGTTGCAGGGCGACGAGGTCTCCCCGTCGTACGCCACGATGGTGCCCCGGGCCGGTGACCGCTGGCTGCTGTGCAGCGACGGCCTCTCCAACGTGGTCCGCGCGGACACGCTCACCGAGGTGCTCAGCGAGCAGCCGGGACGCGACGCCTGCGCGGCCCGGCTGATCGACCTGGCGCTGCGGGCCGGCGGCCCGGACAACATCACCGTCGTGATCGCCGACGTCGTCGAGGAGTAGCCCTCACCGACGTCGTGGGCTCGCCCGGCGGGTCGGCTCGGCGGTGGTCGGGTCCTCCGGCCAGGGATGGCGCGGGTAGCGCCCGCGCAGCTCCGCCCGCACCTGCGGGTATCCGCTGCGCCAGAACGACGCCAGGTCGGCGGTGACCGCCACCGGCCGCCCGGCGGGGGAGAGCAGGTGCAGCAGCACCGGCACCCGCCCGTCGGCGATGCGCGGCACGTCCCGCCAGCCGAACGTCTCCTGAAGCTTGACGGCCAGCACCGGGGCGGCCGGGTCGGCGTAGTCGACCCGGATCCGCGAGCCGCTGGGCACGTCGAGCCGCTCCGGGGCCAGCTCGTCCAGCCGCGCCGCCTGCCGCCAGTCCAGCAGCCGCCGCAACGCCGCCGTCACGTCCACCCAGCCGAGGTCGGCCCGGCGCCGGGCGCGGGTCAGCTCCGGGCCGAGCCAGACGGGTGCGCCATCCAGCAGCGCCGCGTCGGAGACGTCCGGCCAGTCGTCGCCGAGCGCCTGGCGGCAGAAGGCCAGCCGGCGGCGCAGCCCGGTCGCCTCCGGTGTCCAGCGCAGCAGCCCCGGGCCTTCCTGCCGCAGCCCGTCCAGCAGCGCCGCCGCGACCAGCTCCGGTTCCGGCGCGGTGAGCGGCCGGTCGACCAGCTCGACCGCGCCGAGCCGGACCACCTCGCGGGCCACCACGTCCCCACCGGACCAGGCCACCTCCCGTCCGGCGCGCAGCAGCGCCGTCCCGGCCTCCCGGGCGGTCGCCTCGTCGATCGGCGCGGCCAGCCGCACCCGGGCGGCCGGCGCGCCGGGGGAGCGGTCGGCCACCGCGACGGCCAGCCATGCCGCTCCGGCCAGCCCCGACCCGGGGGCCAGCTCCGCGGCGGTCCCGCCGGCCATCAGGTACGCGGACCCGCCCGGCCGCCGCGCCCGGGCCAGCCGTTCCGGGTACGCCAGCCCGGCGAGCAGCCCCGCGGCCAGATCGTCGGGCAGGCGCTCCCGCTCGTCTCCCGCCGGCCGCCCGGCGTCGCGCCGTTGCGCCGCCCGCCCGGCGGGCGCGCCGGTCTGTCGCCGGTCCGCCGGGCCTGCGGGTGAGCCGGGGCGCTCGTCCGCGCCGTCGGCGGGCAGGGCGGCGCGCAGGCGGCGTACCTCGGTGCGCCACCGGGCGGTGGCGGCCGGGTCGGTGCCGTCCCGCAGCCGCCGCCAGCGGGCGGGCAGGTCGTCCCCCGTGCCGCCCAGCGTGTCCTCGCCGAGGATCGCCACCACCTGGGCGGCCCGTTCGGCGCCGACCCGGGGCGCGCCGTCCAGCAGCGCCCGCGCCAGCCGGGGATGTGTGCCCGCCGCCGCTACCGCCCGCCCCCGCGCGGTGATCCGGCCGTCGTGGTCCACCGCGCCGAGCGTGGTGAGCGTCTCCCGCGCCACCGTCAGCGCGGCCGGCGGCGGCGGGTCCGGCAGCGCCAGCCCGGTGCCGTCCGGTGTGCCCCAGGCGGCCAGCTCCAGCGCGAACCCGGTCAGGTCGGCGGTGGCGATCTCCGGTTCGGGCTGCGGGGCGAGTCGCTCGTGCGTCGCGGCGGACCAGCAGCGGTAGACGGCACCCGGCGCCTCCCGTCCGGCCCGGCCGGCGCGCTGGGTGGCCCCGGCCCGGGACACCGGCACCGTCACCAGCGCGCCCAGCCCTCGGGCCAGGTCGGTGCGCGGCACCCGGCTCAGTCCGGCGTCCACCACGACCCGGACGCCGGGCACGGTCAGGCTGCTCTCGGCCACCGCCGTCGCCAGCACCACGCGCCGCCCGGCGGCCGGGGTGAGCGCCGCGTCCTGGGCCGGGCCGGGCAGTCGTCCGTGCAACGGCAGCACCGCGACCTCGCGCAGGCCGCCCAGCCGACCGGCCACGGCGGCGATCTCGCCGGCGCCAGGCAGGAAGACCAGCACGTCACCGTCGCGTTCGCGCAGCGCCCGGCGCACGGTGGCGGCCACGTGGTCGAGCAGCGCCGGGTCGACCCGGCCGGCGCCGGCCGGGGTCACCGGGCGCGGCGGCGGTGCCCACACCCGCTCGACCGGGTGCAGCGCGGCCTCGGCGCGTACCACGGGGGCGGGGTCGCCGGAGCCGAGCAGCGCCGCGAACCGGTCGGTCTGCGGGGTGGCCGACATCGCCAGCAACCACAGGTCGGGGCGCAGCGTCGCACGGGCCTCGACGCTGAACGCCAGCGCCAGGTCGGCGTCGAGGTGCCGTTCGTGGCACTCGTCGAGCAGTACCGCGTCCACGCCGGGCAGTTCCGGGTCGTGGTGCAGGCGGCGGACCAGCAGGCCGGTGGTGACCACCTCGACCCGGGTACGCGGCCCGGCCCGGCGCTCGCCGCGCACCGCGTACCCGATCCGGCCCCCGACCCGCTCGCCGAGCAGGGCGGCCATCCGGTGCGCGGCGGCGCGGGCGGCCACCCGCCGGGGCTGGGCGATCACCACGCGGCCGGTGACCGCGTCGGCGACCGCGAGCGGCGCGGTGGTGGTCTTGCCGGTGCCCGGCGGTGCCACCAGGACGGCGGCGCCGCGCTCGCGCAGCGCGCCGACGAGCGCCGGCAGGACCGGACGGACCGGCAGGTCGAGCGGGATGTCGGCGAGCACCGACCCACTCTCGCACCGCGCCGCCGGACGGGCCGCGTCGCCCCCGGAACGCGGAACGCCCGGCCGGCGCACCGCCGACCGGGCCGGGTGGGCCGCCGCGCCGGGTCCGCCGACCCGGCCGCCGCCCCCCTTGCTAGTACGTTCCGTCGAGCTGACCGCGCAGCTTGGTCAGGGCCCGGGCCAGCAGCCGGGACACGTGCATCTGCGAGACGCCGATCTGCTCGGCGATCTGCGACTGGGTCAGGTTGCCGTAGAAGCGCAGCGTGAGGATCTTCTGCTCGCGCTGGTCGAGCGTGGCGAGCGCCGGGCCGAGGGCGACCCGCATCTCGGCCAGCTCGAACTCGCCGTCCTCGCCGCCGAGCAGGTCGCCCAGCTCGGTGGCCCGCTCGCCGTCGCCGGTCGGGGTGGACAGCGACACCGCGTTGTACGCGCGGGCGCCCTCCAGACCCTCCAGCACCTCTTCCTCGGTGAGCTTGAGGTGGGCGGCGATGTCGGCGACAGTCGGCGAGCGGCCGAGCGTCTGGAGCAGCGTGCTGTTGGCGTCGGAGATCGCCAGGCGCAGCTCCTGGAGCCGGCGGGGCACCCGGATGTCCCAGGTGCGGTCGCGGAAGTGGCGCTTCAGCTCGCCGATGATGGTGGGGATGGCGTAGCCGGCGAAGTCGACGCCGCGCGACGGGTCGAACTTGTCGATCGCCTTGATCAGGCCGATCGCGGCGGTCTGCGCCAGGTCGTCGTTGGGCTCGCCCCGGCCGCTGTAGCGGTGGGCCAGGTGGTTCGCCAGCGGCAGCCACGCCTCGATGGCACGGTCGCGCAGCGCGGGCCGCGACGGGTGGTCCGCGGGCAGCGCGGCCATCGCGGCGAGCAGGTCGGCGGCGCTGTCGGTGAGCGAGCGGGGGTCGAGCTTCGCGGAGGCGGCCGGCGTGGTCGCCGGGGCGCTGGTCGTGGGAGCGGTCATGGGTGGTCCTCCCTGCACCTCGTCCACGGAAGAAAAAAGACGTGACGCTTAGGTTTAGGTTTCGGTCGTACGTTCGGAAGCCACCATAGCCCGATCGTGCTGCGGAAATCTAGCCGAAAGTACGATGTACTTAAGGTGTAAGCGGCCACGAAAGGTGTGAGCCGGTCGATATCGCGCTCGGTGGGGTGGCGGGCGTCGGCGACCGGTCGGCCCCGGACGTACCCCGACCGGTCAACGTGGAACCCGACAGGCGGCCGAAGTGTCGCCTTTCTGTCGTTGTCCCGCCGACGGGACCGCCCGTACCGTCCGTAGCGACACGTCAACGGAGGCACCGTGCTCGATCCCGCCGCGCCGCAACTCGTCATCAACGCCCGGACGCTGCTGTTCAGCTGGCTCCCGGCGGATCCCCGCGCGGTCGACACGCTGCTGCCCGCGGGTTTGCGCCCGCACCCGCAGCGGCAGGTGTTCGTCAACCAGTACGTGGTCGACGACGAGACGCAGACCTCCGGCTTCGGGGCGTACTCGCTCACCTACCTGGGTGTCTCACTGGCGGACATGGACCCGCCCGACGGCGAGACACCCGGCGGCTGGTGGACGCACTACCTCTCCTCCAGCGAGCGGGTCCGGCGGTACGCCGCCGCGCGAGGCGCGCCGGCCGCCGCCGGAGAGACCCGCCTCGACCTGCGGGGCGATCAGCTCACCGCCGAGACCCGGGCCGCCGACGGCACGCTGCTGATCCGGGTCACCGCCCGGGTCGGGCACACCGGCACCGAGGCGCACATGGGCCACCACCGCTACCTCACCCGCAACGACGGCGAACTGATCGTCACCGACTACCCGTACGTGGCCGAGCCGGTGTCACCGTTCGAGGTCGAGTCGGTGGAGTTCCCGGCCCCGGAGCACCCGGTCCACGCGCTGCGTCCGGCCAACCCGCTGCACGTGTGCTGGGGCTTCTACTCACCGCGCGTGTCGTTCGCGTACCCGGCCCGTCCGAACGTGCCGGACGAGCCGGCCGGCCTTCACCAGGTGCCGGCGCGCCGGGCCCGCAGCGGCCTGCCGTCCGGGTCGTAGACCAGCCGGTACGCGGGCAGCGCCCAGAGCCGCGTACGCCAGGGCAACCGCTCCGGGCGGTGCGGCCGCAACCGGCCCGGCGGACGGGGACCGGCCCGGCCCCCGGCGTGCCAGCGGTCCAGCTCGTCGGCCGCCACGGTGATCGCCGCCACCGCGTCCGCCGGGTCCAGCAGGTCGTCGTCCTGCGCGCCGCCGGGATCGCGGTCCAGGTGCTCGCGCCACAGCCGCAGCCGCAGGTCGCGGGCGAACACGCGGGCGCCGTCGCCCAGCCCGGCCGGATCGGCCGGCGCCCGCTCGTCACGGGTGTCGTCGAGCACCGCGCAGGACAGCTCGCTGTCGTGCGTCCAGGACCGGCGGTTGAAGTTGTCGCTGCCCACGCTGGCCCAGACGTCGTCCACCACGCAGACCTTCGCGTGCACGTACACCGGCGTGCCGTCGTGGTTCTCCACGTCGAACACGTGCACCCGCTCCGGCGCGGCCCGGTGGCACAGTGACAGCGCCTGCTCCCGGCCGACCATGTTCGGCGGCAGCGCGAGCCGGCCGTCCACGTCCGGGTGCCGGGGGACGACCGCCACCAGGTGCAGGTCCGGGTGCTCGTGCAGCGCCTGCGCGAACAGCTCCGCCACCTCGGTCGACCAGAGGTACTGGTCCTCCAGGTAGATCAGCCGCCGGGCCCGGCGTACCGCCTTGGTGTAGCCGCGGGCCACTGTGCGCTCGCCGTCCGGGGCGAACGAGTAGCGGGGCCGCACCGCCGGGTAGGTGCGCAGCACCTGCACGTGGTGCGGCCCGCACGGCGGCGGGTCGGCGGGCTGCTCGGGCAGCGGATCCGGGCGCAGGTCGGAGCCGCGCAGCCGGTCCCGCAGGTACGCCATCGGGTTCTCCGAGTCCAGCGGCATCGGGTCGGTCCACCGCTCCCGGAACGTGGTGTCGAGCGCGCCGACCACCGGCCCGCGCACCGCGAGCTGCACGTCGTGCCAGGGCGGTGTGGGGCCGTACCGGGGGGACATGCCCACCGGCTGCGGGTCGCCGGCGTGGCCGGCGTCGTCGCGGCGGCTGTGACACAGGTCGATGCCACCGGCGAAGGCGATGTCCCGGCTCGGGTCGCCGGGACGGCGCAGCACCACGAGCTTCTGGTGGTGCGAGCCGCCGCGCCGGACCCGCTGGTCGAGCAGCACCTCGCCACCGGCCGCGCGGATCGCCTCGCTGAGGTCGCGGTTCTCCGCCTCGCTGTAGGAGAGCGTGTCGAGGTGGGAGCGCCAGACCAGGCCCTTGACGATCACGCCGCGCTGGGCGGCCCGGGCGAACAACTGCGCCACCGTCGGGCCGTCCGGGCGCATCCGCTCGTCCGGGTCGCCTCGCCAGTCGGTGAAGAACAGGTGGTCACCCGCCGACAGCGACTCCACCTCGCTGACCAGGCGGTCGAAGTACGCGGCACCGTGAATCAGCGGCTCGGCGAGGTTTCCATCGGTCCAGACGGGTAATTCAGAGCCCGGGTTGGCGCGTTCCTGTGCGGTGAGGAACCAGTCCCGCAGAGTCACGTTCCACCCCCCGAGGTCGACGACGTCCTCACACGGTAGGACCCCCGGCAGGGCCCCGCACGTCGAGCAGCAGGTCGGCGTCGGTGCGCGCGTCAGGGGTGCGCCGGACCCCTGGACCGCGAAACCGAGGAGGCACCGACATGCCCGCCGAGACGACGAACACCGTGACCGACCGCGAGCAGGCGGTGGAGGGGGAGCGGGGTGCGCTGGTGGCGGTCCTGTTGATGGTGATCCTCGGGGTGGCCGGGATCTTCGCCGTCTCCTGAGACCGCGGCCGGGCGCCCCGGCGAACCGGGGCGCCCGTGGCAGGTCAGGGCCGGTCGCCCTGGCCGTCGCTGTGCGGCACCCGCCCGGACGGGACCACCCCGAGCCGGCCGGCCTGGAAGTCCTCGACCGCTTGGATCAGCTCGGCCCGGGTGTTCATCACGAACGGGCCGTAGTGCGCCACCGGCTCGCGGATCGGCTGGCCGCCCATCAGGTAGAGCTCCAGCGCCGGTGCGTTGGAGTCCTGCGTCCGGTCGGCGGTGATCCGCAGCGCCTCGCCGGGCCCGTGCACGGCGAGCTGGCCGAGGTGGATCGGCCGCCGGTCGGTGCCGACGGTGCCGCGGCCGGCCAGCACGTACACCAGCGCGTTGAAGTCCGACCGCCACGGCAGGCTCAGCTCGGCGCCGGGCTGCAACGTGACGTGCGCGATGGTGATCGGCGTGTGCGTCGAGCCCGGGCCCCGGTGCCCGGCGACCTCCCCGGCGATGACCCGGATCAGGCCGCCGCCGTCGGGCGTGGTCAGCAGCGCCGACTCCCGGCCGCGGATGTCCTGGTAGCGGGGCGCGCTCATCTTCGCCACCCGGGGCAGGTTGACCCAGAGCTGGAGGCCGTGGAACAGCCCGCCGCTCATCACCAGGTGCTCCGGCGGCGCCTCGATGTGCAACAGGCCGCTGCCGGCCGTCATCCATTGAGTGTCGCCGTCGGTGATGGTGCCGCCGCCACCGGTCGAGTCCTGGTGGTCCATGATCCCGTCGATCATGTAGGTGACCGTCTCGAAGCCGCGGTGCGGGTGCCAGGAGGTGCCCTTCGGCTCACCCGGCGCGTAGTCGACCTCGCCCATCTGGTCGAGGTGGATGAACGGGTCCAGCTCGGTCATCGGCACCCCGGCGAAGGCCCGGCGGACCGGGAAGCCCTCGCCCTCGTACCCGCTGGGCGCGGTGGTGACCCGGCGGACCGCGCGGTATTCGGTCGCCTCACCGAGCTTCGGCAGGCGGGGCAGGACGAGGACGTCGTCGACGGTGATCGCGGGCATCGCGGGACTCCTTACTTGTCGGCCGGGGTGGACGACGCGGTGCGGTCGGCGCGCAGGCGCCGGCCGAGCCGCTCGAAGACCCGGGTGAGGCAGGCGACCTCGGCGTCGTCGAGGTCGTCGATCAGGTGGGCGCGGACGGAGCGCAGGTGGTGCGGCGCGGCCTCGCGCAGGGCCAGCAGGCCGGCCGCGGTCAGCACGGCCTCGCTGCCGCGCCGGTCGGCCGGGCACGCCTCCTTCGCCACCAGGCCGCGCTTCTGCATGGTGGTGACCTGGTAGGTCAGCCGGCTCGGTGAGAACACCAGCCGGTCGGCCAGCTCGCCCATGCGCAGCCGCTGGCCGGGCGCCTCGGAGAGCAGCACCAGCACGTGGTAGTCGGCGAAGCTCAGGTCGCTGTCGGCGCGCAGGTCGTCCTCCAGCCGGGTGAACAGCCGCTGGCTCGACTCGATGTACGCGCGCCAGCAGGCCATCCGCTCCGCGTCCAGGCTCTCCGTCATGGCTCCGAGAGTAGCACTATTTAAAATTTAAACAAGCCCTCCCGACACTGGGGCTTACGCTTCGCCGTGGACCTTCTTCAAACCTGAAGAGACGCCCCGGCTAGGGTCGGGGGATGGACGATCTCGACCTGCTCGACTGGCGGGAGCGGGTGGCCCGGCTCTACCTGTCCGACCTCGACCTGGCCGGGTTCCGGGCCGCGCGCGACGAGCTGTTCCGCACCCACCCGAGCAGCCCGGTGCCGCCCGCCGACCGGCCCGGCTTCACCGGCCTGCGCTGGTACCCGCCCGACCCGTCCGCAGTGGTCGAGGCGCCGCTGCGACCGGCCTCCGGTGAGCTGCGCATCGACACCGGAGGCCCGGACGGCGTGGTCGCGTACCGGCGGGTGGCGGTCGCCGCGACGCCGTGGGGACCGCTGACGCTGTGGTGGATCGAGGCGTACGGTGGCGGGCTGTTCCTGCCGCTGCGCGACGGCACCTGCGGCGACGGCTCGTACGGCGGGGGCCGGTACCTCACCGACACGGTCAAGGGTACGTTCGGCCGCGGCCTGACCGTGCTGCCCGGCGACCGGGTCCGGCTGGACGCCAACTACCTCTACAACCCGAGCTGCGCCTACGACGACAGGTGGGCCTGCCCGCTGGCGCCGCCGGAGAACCGGGTGGACGTGCCGCTGCGGGCCGGTGAGCGGGCGTACCACTGACGCGGCGAGGGAGGACCCCGGCGGGGCCCTCCCTCGATGTCACGTACCGCCGGTCAGCGGGCGGTGGCGCCGGTCGGTGTGAGGTGCATCCGGCTGAGCATCTGCTGGGCCTGACCGGCCAGCTCCGCGTCCACGGTGACCGCGTACTGGGCGGCCCGCAGCGAACTGGCGGACGTGAAGTCACGCTGCCCGCCGCTCATGGCGTGCGCGACCGCGCCGAACACGGCACCCCAGATCGCACCGATCACCAGCCCGACCAGGATCACCGCCAGCCAGTTCCCGGCGGTGAAGATGCCGAACAGCAACCCGATGAACAAACCGAACCAGGCGCCGGTGCCGGCCCCGAGCAGGGCCGCGCGGCCCGTGGTGAGCCGTCCCATCACGGTCTCCACGAGCGTGAGGTCCGTACCGACGATCGAGGTACGTTCCACCGGGAACCGGTTGTCGGCCAGATAGTCCACCACACGCTGGGCGGACGGATAGTCCGGGTACGAGCCGATCGTGACGGTCGGTGCCCCGGCGTGCGGACCGTGCCCGTCCCCGCTCGGCGGGGTCGGACGACCGCCCGGGCCGGACGGGAGGTTGTCGCTGCCCGGCATTCCGGGTTGCCAGGCCGCGGTCGGAGTCGAGGGTCTGGTCATGAGCATCCTCCTTCGTCAACTCGCCGCGTTCCCGCCGCCGGACAGCGGTAACGCGCCGGGCGGCACCGATGTGGCCAGGCATGGCGGCACCCGGGCCGGGTAGCCACAGTCGTGCCGACCCGACGGATCAGCGAGCACGGGTTCCTCGCCGACGGGCGCAGCGCGGCCCTGGTCGACCGGGACGGCGCGGTCAACTGGTGGTGCCCGCCCCGGTTCGACGCGCCGTCGGTGTTCGGGCGCCTGCTCGACGAGGACGCCGGGCACTGGACCATCCGCCCCGAGGGCGCGGCCACCAGCAGCCGGTCCTATCTGGACGACGCGCTGGTGCTGCGTACCGTCTTCACCACGGCGACCGGCGCGGTCGCCGTCACCGACGCGCTGGCGCTGGAGCCCGGCGCGCGCGGTCACGACATCGGGATGCGCTCGCCGCGGGTGCTCGCCCGGCTGGTCGAGGGGCTGACCGGCGAGGTGCCGATGCGCGTCGAGTACGCGCCGCGATTCGAGTACGGCCGCGTCGGCGCCTACCTCACCGAGCGCGACGGGGTGGTGGCCGCCACCGCCGGCGCCTGCCGGCTGGAGCTGCGCGCCGACGTCCCGCTGACCATCGCCGGGGGCGCCGCCACCGGTCGGTTCACCGCCCGCGCCGGCAGCAGGCACCGCTTCACCCTCGGGTACGCCCCGACGTACGCCGGCGCCGAACCGGCGCTGCCCGACGCCGCCGAGGTGGTGGCCGAGACGGTCGCCGGCTGGCACTCATGGTCGGCGCTGCACGACTACCAGGGCGAGTACCGCGACGAGGTGCGGCGCAGCGCGCTCGCGGTGCAGGGCATGACGTACGCGCCCAGCGGCGCCGTGGTCGCGGCGGCCACCACCTCGGTGCCGGAGCGGCTCGGCGGCGACCGCAACTACGACTACCGCTACGTGTGGCTGCGCGACTTCAGCCTCACCCTCCAGGCGCTCTGGCGGGCGGCCTGCCCGGACGAGGCGGACCGGCAGTTCACCTGGGTGGCCCGGGCGATGGGCCGGATCGGCGACGAGCCGGTGCCGATCATGTACGGCGTCGAGGGGGAGCGGGACCTGACCGAGCACGACCTCGACCACCTGGCCGGGTACGAGCACAGCCGGCCGGTGCTCGTCGGCAACGACGCGTGGCGGCAGCGGCAGAACGACGTGCTGGGCGAGGTGCTCGACGCCGCCTGGCTGATGCGGTACTACCTCGACCCCATGTCACCGGAGGTCCGCGACCTGCTGCGGACGCTCGCCGACCAGGCCGAGCGCGGCTGGCACCGGCCCGACGCGGGGATGTGGGAGGGGCGCGGCCCGGAGCGGCACTACGTGTCGTCGAAGGTGGAGTGCTGGACCGCGCTGGACCGGGCGGTCCGGTTCGGTTCCCGCATCGGCGGGCCCGCCGACGTGGCCCGCTGGGCCGCGGCGCGCGACGAGGTGCGGGCGGCGGTGCTCACCCGCGGCTGGAACGAGCGGGTCGGCGCGTACACCGGGGTGTTCGGCTCGGACGACCTGGACGCCTCGGTGCTGGTCATGCCGCTGGTCGGCTTCCTGCCTGCGAGCGACCCGCGGATGCGCGCCACGATGGACGTGCTGGAACGGCGGCTGTCCCGCGACGGGCTGCTGCGGCGCTGGGACGGCGACCCGGCCGGGTTCGTGATCTGCTCGTTCTGGCTGGCCGCGTGCCTCGCCGAGGCGGGCGAACTGGACCGGGCGCGGCGGCTGTTCGAACGCCTCGCCGCCCGCACCAACGACCTCGGCCTGTACGCCGAGCAGATCGACCCGGACAACGGCGAGCAGATGGGCAACTTCCCGCAGGCGTACTCGCACATCGGCCTGATCATCGCCGCCGGCCGCATTACGGACGCCGCCGCCCGCGCAACCGCCAGTTCTTCCCGTCGATCATGAGGTTGGCGGCGAAGTCGATCTCCCTGAGTGCCGCCAACTTCATGATCGACGCGTCGACGGGCGGGGTGGGGGAGGATGAGGGGGTGGATCTCGTGATCATGGCGGACACGCATGTGCCGAAGCGGGCGCGGGACCTTCCGGCGGTGCTGTGGGCGGCCGTGGAGGCCGCGGACGTGGTGGTGCACGCCGGGGACTGGGTGGACGTCGCGCTGCTGGACGCGCTGGAGGAGCGGTCACGCCGGCTGGTCGGGGTGTACGGCAACAACGACGGCCCCGACCTGCGCGCCCGGCTGCCCGAGGTGGCCCGCGTCGAGCTGGACGGCCTGCGGGTCGCCGTGGTGCACGAGACCGGCCCGAAGACCCGCCGCGAGGAGCGCTGCGCCGCCGCGTACGGCGACTGCGACCTGCTCGTCTTCGGGCACTCGCACATCCCCTGGGACAGCGTCGCCCCGGGCGGTCTGCGCCTGCTCAACCCCGGCTCACCCACCGACCGGCGGGCGCAGCCGTACGCCACGTATCTGACCGCGCGGGTGGCGGCGGGGCGGCTCGACCGGGTCGAACTGCACCGCCTGCCCCCGCGCTGACCTCAGCGGCCCCGGCCGGTCTCCGCCTGGAGCTCGTCGATCCGCCGGGACGCCTCGGCCTTGGTCAGGCCCTCCGGCACCGGCTCGCCCGCCTCCTGGGCCAGGGTGTGCAGGTACGACTCCTGGGCGGCGGTGGGCGGCTCGTCGCCGGTGACCCAGTCGTCCGGGTCCTTGACGGCGGCGTCCGGGTTCACGTTCCTGCCGCTGGTGTTGTTGCGGTCGGCCATGTCGATCACCTCTCCTCGAACAGGTGTACCACTACCCCCGGCCCGGCGGGTTCATGCCGCCCGCCGCCTACGATCACCTGGTGACGGCGGACCGGACGGGCGTGGTGGTGGTCGGTGCGGGCATCGCCGGGGTGGCGTGCGCGACCGAGCTGGCGCGGGCCGGTGTGCCGGTACGGGTGCGCGAACGCGCCCGGGTCACCGGCGGGCGGATGGCCAGCAGACGCTTCGACGGCCGCCCGGCCGACCTGGGCGCCGCGTACTTCACAGTCGACGACCCGGACTTCGCCGCCGTGGTGGACCGGTGGCGGGCCGCCGGGCTGGCGCGGGAGTGGACCGACACGCTCGCCGCGTACGGGCCGGGCGGGCGCGAGCAGGTCACCGGCCCGATGCGCTGGGCCGCCCCGCGCGGGCTGCGCTCGCTCGTCGAGCACCTGGCCGGCGACCTGCCGGTGACGCACGACCGGCTGGTGATGACGGTCGAGCCCGGCCCCCGGGTGGACGGCACCGACGCCGAGGCGGTCGTGCTCGCCATGCCCGGCCCGCAGGCCGCGCTGCTGCTGGACCCGGCGCTGGCCGAGGCGACCCGGGCGGTGGCCGCGCAGCGGTGGTCGCCGGCGCTGAGCGGGGTGCTGCACTTCCCGGCCCGCCGCTGGTCGGACTTCCGGGGCGCGTTCGTCAACGACCACCCCGTGCTCGGCCTGGTCTGCGACGACGGCGACCGGCGCGGCGACGGCGCGCCGGTGCTGGTCGCGCACACCACGGCCGAGTTCGCCGCCGGGCACCTGCTCCAGCCCACCGCCGCCCGGCCGGCGATCGAGCAGGCGGTCCGCGACCTGCTCGGACTGCCCGAGCCGGCCGTGTCGGCCCACGTGCACCGCTGGACGTACGCGACCCCGGCCGCGCCCGCCGGGGAGGCGACGTTCCACCTGGACGACGACGGGATCGGCCTGGCCGGCGACGCGTTCGGCCGCCCACGGGTGCAGACCGCCTGGCGTTCCGGCCGGGACCTGGGACGCGCGCTCGCCGCCCGGCTGGCCTGAACGTCCCGGCTCAGCCGGTGGCGCCCACGGGTTGCGCCGCCGAGCCGGCCCGCGTGTCCTCGCCGGTGCGTTCGCCCTCCCGGTCCAGCAACTGCATCACCGGTGTCGCGGCGATGCCGTGCGCCACCACCGACACCACCACCACCAGACCGACGGTGGCCCAGACCAGATCCGCCTGCGGGAAGTCGGTCTTGCTGGTGGCGTACGCCAGGTAGTAGAACGAGCCGACGCCGCGGATGCCGAACAACGAGATCACCCAGTGCTCGGCCGGCTTGCCCGGCGCCCCGCGCAGCGACAGCCACCCGGCCAGCGGCCGGATCACCAGCACCAGGGCCAGCCCGGCCAGCGCCGCCGGCCAGGTCAGCGGCGCGAGCAGCCCGCCGATCACGGCGCCGCCGAACAGCAGCAGCAACAGCACGGTGAGCAGCCGCTCCACCTGCTCGGCGAAGTCGTGCAGCACGGAGTGGAACTCGTGCGTACGCTCGGCGGCCCGGATCGCGCGGGCGGCCACGAACACGGCCAGGAAGCCGTACCCGCCGATCACCTCGACCAGGCCGTACGCGAGGAACGTCGCGGCCAGCGCGAGGAAGCCCTCGGAGTGCTTGGCCAGCCGCAGCTTGCTCGGGGCGCGGAAGAACAGCTTGCCGAGCAGCCAGCCGACGAGCAGCCCGCCGCCCACCCCGGCGGCGAGCTTGTAGAGCACGTCCACGGCGAACCACTCGCCCAGCCAGCCGGACGGCGCGAGCCCGGTGGTGGCGATCGCGATGGCCGCGTACACGAACGGGAAGGCCAGACCGTCGTTCAGGCCCGCCTCGGAGGTGAGCGCGAAGCGCACCTCGTCCTCCGAGTCCTCCACATCGGTCGGTTCGCCCACCTGCACGTCGGAGGCGAGCACCGGGTCGGTGGGCGCGAGCGCCGCGCCGAGCAGCAGCGCGGCGGCCGGCACCAGACCGGCCCACCACCAGCCGAGCAGCGCCACCGCGGCGATGCACAGCGGCATGGCGATCGCCAGCAGCCGCCAGGTCGACGACCAGCGGGCCCAGCTCAGCGGACGGTCGATCTTCAGGCCGGCGCCCATCAGCGCGACGATCACCCCGACCTCGGTGAGGTGTGTGGTCAGCTCCGGCCAGCGCAGCGGGTCCGGTGTGGGCAGACCGGTGGGCAGCACGAACACGAGCATGCCGAGCCCGAGGAACGCGATCGGCATCGACAGCGGCCGTCTCTCCAGGACCCGGGGCAGCACCCCGGCCAGCAGCGCACCGACGCCCAGCAGAGCGAACGCGACATCGACCGGTTCCACGACACCACCCTTCGGTCGCCCGTGGGCCGGGCGGCGGAGTCCAGCAGTGCCCCGAAGCGGGCCCGGCTAAGCCTGCGCGCGCCGGCCGATCGGACGGCCGGTCAGCCGAGCGTCGCGATGGCGCTGTCCGGCAGGGCTTCCAGTAACGCCGCCGGGTCGTCGTAGACCGCCACCGCGCCCGCGCCGGCCAGCTCCGCCCGGCCGGTGCCGCCGCAGGTCAGCCCGATGCAGGGGATGTCCAGCTTGCCGGCGGCGGCCACGTCCCAGACCGAGTCGCCGACGAACACCACCCGCTCGGCGGCCAGCC
Source organism: Micromonospora sp. WMMD1219 (assembly GCF_049315215.1). NCBI lineage: Bacteria > Bacillati > Actinomycetota > Actinomycetes > Micromonosporales > Micromonosporaceae > Micromonospora > Micromonospora sp. WMMD1219. Next base: position 6,235,924 of record NZ_CP186057.1, on the reverse strand, counting down.
CCGACTGCTCCAGCGCGGCGACCAGGATGTCCGGCGCGGGCTTGCTCTCCTGCGCGTCGGCCGAGGAGGTGACCGAGTCGATCACGTCGTCCACGTCCAGCGCGGCGCGCAGCGCGGTCACCTCGTGCTCGGCGGCCGAGGTCGCCAGCACCACCCGCAGCCCGCGCTCCGCGCAGGCGCGCAGCAGCTCCCGCGCACCGGGCAACGGCGCCAGCCGCTCCCAGTACTCGGCGTAGAGCGCGTCGTGCGCGTCGCGCAGCCGGCCGTCGGCGTCCCGGTCCCGCTCCGCGCCGAGCAGGTGGTCGAGGAGCTTGTCCGAGCCCATGCCGATGGACCTGTGGATCCGCGCCATCGGCACCCGGTGGTCGGCCTGGCGCAGCGCCTCCCACCAGCTCACCGTGTGCAGGTACGTCGTGTCGACCAGGGTGCCGTCCACGTCGAAGAGGACACCGCGTCGCTTGTCGTCGGCCATGTCCGGCTCCTACCCGGCCGGGGCGTCGCCGACGCGCGGCTCACCCGCCGGAATCAGGATCTCGAACCAGACGGTCGAGCCGCGTACGGTCGGGTCGGTGCCCCAGGCGTCGCTCAGCTCCTCGATCAGGCCGAGTCCCCGGCCCCGGCTGCTGAGCGTGTCGGTCTGCGCCCGGGTGACCTGACCCCGGGTGCCCGAGTCGGCCACCGACACCAGCAGCCGCTCGGCGGAGAGGTCGACCTCGACCCGGGCGGCCGTGCCGGCGTGCAGCAGCGCGTTGGTGGTCAGCTCGCTGGTGCACAGCACCGCCGCGCCGATCACCGCCTCGGGCACCTGCCACTCGCCGAGCTGCGCGGTCATCCAGTGCCGGACCCGGCTCGGCGCGGTCGGCTCGGCCGGCACCTCCATGCTCGCCGACCGGCTGGGGCGTACCGCGTACTCCACCGCGAGCACCGCCACGTCGTCCTCGGTGGCGCCCGGCACCGACGCGGTCGCCACCGCGCACAGCGCGCGCGGATCGCCACCGGACGCCCCCGCCACCGCCGCGCCCAGCCCCGCCATCCCGGCCGCCAGCTCCTGCCAGCGCCGCTCCACCACGCCGTCGCTGTAGAGCAGCAGGGTGTCGCCCGGGCGGAACGGCACGGTGGCGGTACGCGCCCGCCCACCCAGGCCCAGCGGAGGAGCGGGTGGCACGTCCACGAACTCGGCAACCGCCGCGTCGGGCCCGGCGCGGCGGATCAACGGCGCGGGATGACCGGCGCTGGCGAGCGTGATCCGCTCCCGCTCCGCCTCGACCACGCCGAAGACCACTGTCACGAACAGCTCCTGGGTGCCGCCCTCGACGCCGAGGCTGGACACCAGCCGGTCCAGGCCGTCGAGCACCGCGTCCGGGCGGGGGTCGACCAGGGCGAGCGCGCGCAGCGCGGCGCGTACCTGGCCCATCCGGGCGGCGGCCTGCACGTCGTGCCCGGCCACGTCGCCCAGCACCACGCCCAGCGCGCCGGTGGGCAGCAGGAACGCGTCGTAGAAGTCGCCGCCGGCCGCGTTGCCGTCCACGCCCGGGTCGTAGCGGGCGGCGATCCGCAGCCGGGGCAGGTCCGGCAGCCGCTCCGGCAGCATGCTGCGTTGCAGCATCTGGGCGGTGCCGTGCTGGGTCTCGAAGCGGCGGGCCCGCTCGGCGGCCTGGCCGACCAGCTCCGCGGACGCGGTCAGCAGCGCCCGTTCGGCGGGGGACCAGGGACGCGGCGTCCGGTAGCCCACCGTGAGCGAACCCCGCACCACTGTGGTGCGCAGCGGCAGCGCCGCCAGCGCGCTGATCTTCTCGTCGTGCCGGTCCGCCGCGACGCCGCGCAGCGGCTGCCCGTCGGCGATGAACGAGGCCACGCCGCTGCGCGCGGTCACCACCGCCGGCAGCGCCGACTCGGCGGACATCCGGCGCCACAGCGGAGGCAGCCGCTCGTCGGCCTCGTCGAGCAGCTCGCCGCGGATGCGGCGGACCAGTCGCCAGGCGCTGCCCTCGTCCACCGCGAAGGACACCCGGTCGGCGTCGAAGGAGTGCAGGCAGTAGCGCAGCGTCACCCGCGCGACGTCGTCGAGCGTGAGCGTGCCGGCCAGCGCCGCCGCGAAGTCGCTCAGGCTCTGCAACTGCTGGGTCAGCTGGGTGGTCTGCGCCGAGACGGTGAGCACGCCGACGATGCGGCCGGTGGAGTCGCGTACCGGGCAGTGGCCCCGGGTGAACACGGCCGGCTCGGCGGGGCCCTGCCGGTCGGCCGGCAGCACCGCCTCCCGCTGCAGGAACGGCTCACCGTTCCGGTAGACCCGTTCCAGCGCCTCACCGGCGCCCGGGTCGCGCCACACCTCGGCGAACGCCTCGGCCGCCGGCCGGCCCAGCGCGTCCGGGTGCCGGTCGCCGATCAGCTCGGCGTAGCCGTCGTTGTAGAAGACCACCAGGTCGTCGCCGAGGAGCAGGGCCATCGGCACCGGGGAGGCGAGCACCACGTCCGTCACGGCGCGTACCGCGGGGTCCCAGGTGTGCGGGGCGCCCAGCGGCGTGCCGGCCCACGGGTGGGCGGCCCCGGCCGCCTGCCCGCCGACGACGGGATCGGTGGGCGCTCCCGGTGCGGGGGCGGACGGTGTGGGAACCCGACCGACGGTGCCTGGCATGACCGCAGCCTAACCGGAGCGTGGCCGGGGGGTTCCGATCATGCGTCCGTGGCGGGTGCGGGTGCCCGGTGGCGCGGACGTTCGGGCAGGTCAGGGCGGTTCGGTGGGGCATGTCGGGAAATTGCCCCGGTCCGGCCCGGCGTGCTGCCCAGGCCACCGGGTATGCGGGCGGCGCAGTTCACGCGACAGGAGGGACATCATGCCGAAAACCCTCGCGGTCGGGCAGGTCGACATCAGTGCGGCCTGGACCGACTTCTGGAGGTCGGTGCTGCTCTTCGTACCGCGGGCGATCGCGTTCATCGCGATTCTCGTCGTGGGTTGGCTCATCGCCCGAGCCGTCCTCAAAATCGTGGACGCGGCACTGGAACGGGTCGGATTCGACCGCGCCGTCGAGCGCGGCGGCATCAAACGGGCCCTGGAACGCACCAAGTACGACGCCAGCGACATCCTGGCCAAACTGGCCTACTACGCGGTCCTGCTGTTCACCCTGCAGTTCGCCTTCGGGGTGTGGGGACCGAACGCGATCAGCGACCTGATCCGCGGGGTGGTGTCCTGGCTGCCGCGGGCCTTCGTGGCGATCGTGATCGTGGTGATCGCGGCTGCCATCGCCAACGCCGTCCGGGACCTGGTCTCCGGCGCGCTGGGCGGGCTGTCGTACGGCCGCGTGCTGGCCGACGTGACGGCGATCTTCATCCTGGCGCTCGGCGTGATCGCTGCGCTGAACCAGGTGGGCATCGCCACCACGGTGACCACACCGGTGCTGGTGGCGTTCCTCGCCACAGTGGCCGGCATCCTGATCGTCGGTGTCGGTGGTGGTCTGGTCAAGCCGATGCAGGACCGCTGGGACGGGTGGCTGCACCGGGCCTCGGAGGAGTCCCGGGCGTTCCGGGAGCAGCGGCAGGCCCAGCAGGCCGGTCGTGGCGACTACGAACGGCAGCAGGCCGACCGGGGCGGGCAGCCGACGCCGGCCGGACCGCAGCCGATGTCGGGCGCGGGCACGTACCGCTCCGGCGAGGCAGGGGACCAGACGCAGCAGTTCCGTCGGCCGGGCGGCTGACGGCAACGGGTGACGGGGTGTCCGCGGGGCGATCGCGGGCGCCCCGTAGCCGTGTCCGGGTCAGGCCAGGTGACGCGGGTCCAGCCCGCGGGCCAGCAGGCAGACCGCGAGCAGGCGGGTGAGCACCCAGTCCGGCTCGGACCAGTCCACCGGCTCCGTGGGCGGCGTCCACCCGTGCTCCGACGCCGCATCGCGCAGCCCTTCGGCGTACCCGGCGAGCGCCGCCACGGTCAGCGGGCGGCGGTCGCCGTCGAGGCTGTCGCGTACCCCCGCCGCGTGCTGGTCGACCTCGGCGAGCAGCCCGGGGTTGGCGTGGGCCGCGGCGAGGCCGGCGGTGCCGACGGCGGCGGTAAGCGTGGTGAGGGTCGACCGCGCGGCCACCGCCGCGGAGCGGGTCGCGACCCGGTTGTTCGGCACGCGCATGGTGTCCGAGGCTATCGCCGGTCACCGCGGGCCGACCTCGGCCGAGCGGCGGATGCCCGGGTCGTCCGGGGGAGCGGCTGCCTCGTCCGCCGGGATTGAGTCGCCCGTGCGGGGGCAGAAGTCCGGTACGCAGACCACACGATCGGGGTCACGGAGGGACACGATGGGACAGCGGGCCGACGGACCGGACCGGGCACACCGGCACCCGGACGGAGTGAGTGACGCCACGGTCGAGGCGCTGGGCAAGCTCAGCGAGGCCCTGGAGTGCGTCGAGCGGGCCCGCGGCCACCTGTACGAGCTGCACCAGCTCATCGGCCACGCCGACCTGATGCTCGACGACGCGGTGGCGATGTTCCGCTCCGCCGGCCATCCGGCGCTCGCCGAACGGATCGACACGGAACTGCTCGGCCGCAACGTCATCGCCGGGCGCTGGACGTTCCAGATCGTCGAGGACTTCGACGACGGCTACTACGCGCTCTTCCGGGAGCTGGACCGGCAGGCCCGCGACGAGCTGGTCGAGGGCCGGCGGCACCTCTACGAGGCGGAGATGAAGGAGCGGCGCCGCAGCCGGGGGATGCCGGGGCACGAGGCGCGCCCCGGCACACGCTGACTCAGTCGGAGGAGCGTGCTTCGGCCGGGCGGCGGCGGGCGCCGTCGTCGGCGATGATCACGGTCGCGACCATCAGCGCCACCACCAGGCTGAACAGCCAGGAGCTGTCCTCGGTGAACCGGGCGGAGACCGGAGCCTGGATCGCGGCGAGCAGGAAGCCCAGCCAGGCGAGCTTGCGCTGACGGTTGGAGAGGAAACCGGAGCCCTGTTGCATCCCGAAAGTCTTGCGCGCATCGGGGGGAGTGCCGTCAGCCGTTCGGCCGATTCTAGATGGGCTGTCCGTTTTCCCGGCCGTCCGTACCGCACTTTTTGTCGTTTCGGACGAGCATGAATCCGGCGGCTGCGGGCATCGGCACTGATGCCCGCAGCCGGCGGAGTCACATGCTGTCCGGGCCGGTCCGGCCGATCGTCGACGGCCGGTAGGCCCGGTCCGCGTCGGTCATCTCACGGCGCTCGGCCTCGGCGCCCGCGCCCCGGTCCACCGCCTCCGGGCCGTGGCCGAACGCGGCCTCCTCGCCGGCGTCGTTCGCGGTGACGTCGTCGCCCTGGCCGTCCGTGGCCGACCGGGCGACGGCCTGGTCCAGCTCGTGCAGGGGAGTACGGTCCTCGTCGCGCCACTGGCGGTCGTTGTCGGTCATTCCCCTGCGGTACCCGGACCGGATGATCGCAAACGGCCGGGCACGGCGATGGCCGCCGGCATCGCCGGCGGCCATCGAAACTCGGGTACGGGGGATGGATCAGGGGGTCGGCCGGTCGACCGCGCCGCGCCAGGCGCCGGTCTCCTGACCGCGCCGCTCGATGAACTGCTTGAACCGCTCCAGGTCGCCCTTGGCGCGCCGGTCGACCACGCCCAGCTTGTCGCCGGCCTGCTCGACCACGCCGTGCGGCTCGAACTCCATCTGGAGCGTGACCCGGGTGTGCCCCTCGTCGAGGCGGTGGAACGTCACCACGCCCGCCTGCTGGGTGCCGCCGGTGGAGCGCCAGGCCACCCGCTCGTCGGGCAGCTGCTCGGTGATCTCGGCGTCGAACTCGCGCTTCACGCCCGCGATCTCGACGGTCCAGTGGGTCATCGTGTCCGAGAGCTGCCGGACCTCCTGCACACCCTCCATGAAGTGCGGGAACTCCTCGAACTGGGTCCACTGGTCGTACGCGGTCCGGATCGGGACGTCCACGTCCACGTGCTCGGTAACGCCGCTCATGTCGGGGTTCCTCCTGTTCCGCTGGGTGTCTACGTACGGGCCGTGGGCCGGCCCGCTCACCAGCGCGTCGTCTCGTTCCTGTGCCCGAGTGCGGCCCACACCTCGGAGATGGTCTGGTAACGGGTGCCCTCGGGCAGGGTCTCCAGGGCGGCGACGATGTCCGCCGGCGCCTCGTTCTCCCGCGCGTTGGCCAGCAGCGTCTCCCGGTCACCGGGCAGGGCGGTCATGGTGATGAACCGTCCCAGTCGGCTGCGCGCCTCGACGTCCTCGGAGCTCATGCCCTGCGGCGCGCCGCTGCGCAACTCCCCGGCCGGCGCGGTGGTGGCCTCCGGCTGGTCCTCGCCGGCCGGCTCGGGGATCCGGAACTCCTCGGCCCGCGAGCCGCCGGTGCCCGGTCCCTGGACGAGACCGCTGACCTCGCTGCTCATCTGGTCGTCGACCCTGGGCGAGTGCTTGCTGCTGCCACGTTCCATGCCTTGGGAGATGCCCCGGGGGGCCGCCGGTAAACCGGCGCCGGCCGGGGGAGCCGGTCATCCGGGCGGCAACCGGTCGGCCGTCTTCTCCCCGTCCGCCTTCTCCGCCTTGTCCTCGTCGGCCGGGGCACGCGGCGGCAGCACCGGGTCGTCCGGTTCCTCGACCCCGGCCTGCATCGCCCGCCCGCGTTGCAGCTCGGCGTTCACCTGCACGCCGAGCATCAGCGCGCAGTTGGACAGGTAGAGCCACACCAGGAACGCGATGACCGCGCCGAGACTGCCGTACGTCACGTCGTACGAGCCGAAGTTCGCCACGTACAGGCCGAAGCCGAAGGAGGCGAGCACCCAGACCACGAGCGCCAGCGCGCCGCCCGGGGTGAGCCAGCGGAACCGCGGCTGGCGCACGTTCGGGGCGATCCAGAACAGCAGCGACAGCAGCGTCATGGCGACCACCGCGAGCAGCGGCCACTTCGCCACCGACCACGTCGTACGGGCCACCGCGCCGGCGTTCACCAGGTCACCCACCGCGTCGGTGACCGGGCCGCTGACGATCAGCCCGGTGGCGACCACTGCCAGCAGCACCAGCGTCACCGCGGCCATGCCGATCTGCAACGGGCGCAGCCGGTAGAACGGGCGGCCCTCCCGTACCCCGTAGATCGCGTTGGAGGCGCGGGTGAACGCGCCGATGAACCCGGACGCCGACCAGAGCGCGCCGAGCAGACCGAAGCTGAGCAGCACCTTCGCCGAGCCCTGCTGCTCGACCACGTTGCGGACCACGCCCACGAACGCGTCGTTGCCGACCACCGAGCCGGCGCCGATCTCCCGGGCCAGGTCGATCACGGTGTCGACGGTGCGCGGGCCGTCGGAGACCAGGCCGACCAGCGCGACCACCACGATCGTGGACGGGAACAGCGCCAGCACGCCGTAGTAGGTGAGCGCCGCGGCCCAGTCGGCGCAGTTGTCCGTGACGAAACCCTTGCCGCTGCGCACCAGCACACCGCGCCAGGTGCGCCAGTTGAGCTGGCGGATCCGCCGCGGGAGACGCGACCGCGTCCGGCCGCCGACCGTCTGTGGTGTCGTCACGGTCATGTCCGCCTCCTCCAGGCCCCGTCACCGGGCGTGGGCGGGCGGTACCCCCGGGGGGAAATCGACAAACCGGGTGCCGGTTTGCCCGCCGGCCGGGAGGGAACCACACCAGACACCCGATCGAGACTCCAGGAGGACGAGATGCCCGGGCGCGAGGTACTGCCCAGCACGCTGCGGCGCTCCCCGGCGAAGGCGCAGCGGACCTGGGAGAAGACGCACGACTCGGCGGTCGAGACGTACGGCGAGGGGGAGCGGGCGCACCGCACCGCCTTCGCCGCGGTCAAGCACGAGTTCGAGAAGGTGGGCGACCACTGGGAGCCCAAGGGCCGCAAGGGGCCCAGCGACAAGCAGGCCGAGGGCGGCGGCCCGGCCCGGCGCGCGCCGACGGCCGGCGGGGTGGACGCCAACGCCACCAAGGACCACCTCATGGAGGTGGCGAAGAAGCTGGACGTGCGCGGCCGGTCCCGGATGACCAAGCCGGAACTGGTCAAGGCGATCGAGAAGGCCAACAACAACGCGACCCGCAAGGCCCGCGGGGGTCGTTGACCCCTGGGGTACGCGCCGAGCCCGGGACCGATGCGGTCCCGGGCTCGTGTCGTCCGGTCTCAGTCGTACGGTCTCACCAGTGGCCGCCGCCCGGCGCCTCCAGGTGCACTGCCTTCACGGTGCTGAACTCGTCCAGCAGTTCCGGGCCGTACCCGAAGCCCTGCCCGCTGCCCCGGCGCGGCTGGGCCGCGCCACCGGGCGCCCCGCCGAACACGGAGTTGATCTTCACGGTGCCGACCGGCAGCTCCCGCCAGGCGCGCTGGGCGTGGCTCATCGAACCGGTCAGCACGGTGGCGGCCAGGCCGTACGGGGAGTCGGCCGCACAGCGCAACCCCTCGCTGAACGAGTCGACCACCACCACCGGGGCGACCGGCCCGAACGTCTCCTCGCGGACCAGCGCCATGTCGTGGCGGCAGCCCTCGATGACGGTGGCCGGGTAGAACGCGCCGGGCCCGTCCGGCAGCGCACCGCCGGTGCGTACCCGGGCGCCGTCGGCGAGCGCGGCGGTGACCTGCCCGTGTACGTGGTCCCGGTGCCGCCGGTCGACCAGCGGCGCGAGCTGCGTGCCCGGGTCACGGCCGGGGCCCAGGGTGAGCGCCTCGGCGCGCGCCACGAGCGCGTCCAGGAAACCCTCGGCGACGTCGCGGTGCACGTAGATCCGCTCCACCGCCACGCAGATCTGACCGGCGTTGGCGAAGCAGCCGAGCGCCGCCTGTTCGGCCGCCCAGACCGGGTCGACGTCCGCGTCCACCACGAGCGGGTCGCTGCCGCCGTTCTCCAGCAGCACCTTCGCCCCGGTGCGCGCGCCCGCGGCGGCGATCGCCCGGCCGGTGGCACTGGAACCGACGTGGGCGATCACGTCCAGCTCCTGCCCGGCCAGCGCGGCGCCCACCTCGCCGCCGCCGGTGAGCAGCGACAGCACACCGGCCGGCAACGCCGAGTCCAGCGCGCGGGCCAGCAGCCAGCCGGTGGCAGGGGTCCGCTCGCTCGGCTTGTAGACCACCACGTTGCCGGTGACCAGGGCCGCGCCGAGCAGTCCGCAGGACACCGCCACCGGGTCGTTCCACGGGGTGATCGCGGCGACCACGCCACGCGGCTCGGGGGCCATGAAGTCCAGGGCGTCGTGCGCGCCGTGCAGCGTCCGGCCGCCCCGCAGCGGGGCCAGTTCGGCGTACTGTCGCAGCGTGCCGATGGCCGCATCCACCCCGCCCCGCGCGTCGTCGAGCGGCTTGCCCATCTCCGCCGTGGTCGCCTCGGCCAGCTCGCCGGCCGCCGCCTCGACCGCGTCGGCCGCCCGGTGCAGCGCCGCGGCCCGTTCCGCGGGTGCGGTCGCCGCCCACTCCGCCGCCGCGCCCCGGGCCGCCTCCACCGCCTTGGCCACCTCGTCGGCGGTGGCCACCGGCGCCCGCGTCACCGGCGACCCGTCCGCCGGATCGTGGACGACCAGCTCGCCGCCCTCGCCGCCGGCGCCCCACACTCCACCAATGAGCTGCGCAACCGTGTACATGCGGCCATGCTTGCCCCGGCCTGGGCGGGGCAAACGCGTTTCGCCCGGTGAGCGGCCGGGTAGGCGGATCCGATGACCTCCACCGCAGACGCCGTCGTCATCGGGGCCGGGCACAACGGGCTGGTGGCCGCGAACCTGCTCGTGGACGCCGGCTGGGACGTCGAGGTCCTGGAGGCCACCGAGGCGCCCGGCGGGGCCGTCCGCTCCGCGTACGTGACCGCGCCCGGTTACCTCAGCGACCTCTACAGCTCCTTCTACCCGCTCGGCTACGCCTCCCCGGTGCTCGACGGGCTGGACCTGGAACGGCGCGGCCTGTCCTGGACGCACGCGCCGGACGTGCTGGCACACCTGCTGCCCGACGGCCGCGCCGCGGTGGTCAACCGCGACCTGGACGTCACCGCCGCCTCGCTGGAGGCGTTCGCCCCCGGTGACGGGGAGCGCTGGCGGCACGCGTACGCGGACTGGTGCCAGGTCGCCGAGCCGATGCTGCAGACCATCACCACCCCGTTCCCTCCGGTGCGCGGCGGGCTGGGCCTGCTGCGGCAGCTCCGGGTCGGCGGCGCGCTCCGGCTCGGCCGCCGTCTCGTGCTCCCGGTCCGCAAGCTCGGCGCCGAGCTGTTCGAGGGCGAGGGCGGCACCGTGCTGCTGGCCGGTTGCGCCCTGCACACCGACCTGTCCCCGGAGGAGGCCGGCTCCGGCGTCTACGGCTGGCTGCTCGCCATGCTCGGCCAGCAGGTCGGCTGGCCGGTGCCGGTCGGCGGCGCCCAGCGGATCGCCGACGCACTCGTGACCCGTCTGGTCGAGCGGGGCGGGCGGATCACGTACGGCGCCCGGGTCGAGCGGGTGCTCACCGCCCGGGGCCGGGCGATGGGCGTCCGCACCGCCGGCGGCACCGACTGGCGGGCCCGGCGCGCGGTGCTCGCCGACGTGCCGGCGCCGGCGCTCTTCCTCGACCTGGTCGGCGCGGCGGCGCTGCCGCCCCGGATGGTCGAGGACCTGGCGCACTTCAAGTGGGACGGCTCGACGCTCAAGGTCGACTGGGCGCTGTCCGCGCCGGTGCCGTGGAAGAACCGCGACCTGGCCGGCGCCGGCACCGTGCACCTGGGCGCAGACCTCGACGGTCTCACCACGTACGCGGCCGAGCTGGCCCGCGGTGAGCTGCCGCGGGATCCGTTCCTGCTGGTGGGGCAGATGTCGGTGGCCGACCCGAGCCACTCACCGCCCGGCACCGAGTCGCTCTGGTCCTACACCCACCTGCCGTTCCGCCGGAACTGGCGGGCCGAGGAAGTGGCGGGGCACGTGGAGCGGATGGAGGAGGTGCTGGAGGCGGCGGCGCCGGGTTTCCGGGCGTCGATCGTCGGGCGGCACGTGGCCGGCCCGGCCGACCTGGAGGCCGCCGAGCCGAGCCTGGTCGGGGGAGCGCTGGGCGGCGGCACCGCCGCGGCGTACCAGCAGTTGTTCCTGCGGCCGATCCCCGGCCTGGGCCGGGCCGACACCCCGGTGGACCGGCTCTACCTGGCCAGCGCCTCCGCGCATCCCGGCGGCGGCGTCCACGGCGCGCCGGGGGCGAACGCGGCGCGCGCCGCGCTGGCCCGCGACCGGGCCGTCACCGGCGCGGTGTACGCCCGGACGATCGCCGCCGCCCACCGCACCGTCTACCGCTGACCCGACCGCGCCTCCACCCGGATGCCGCCGTAGATCTTGGTACGAAAGTGCCCCTATGGGGGCCGTTTCCTACCAAGATCTACGGGCTGCCCGTGACGGCTGACGGCCGTCCACGATGCGTCACGCTGCGTGTTCGGGGCTGCAGCGACGGTAGGACTGCAACGCCGCCTTTGCTCTGCAGCCGCATACGCATCGGTCACGCACCGTGCCCGCACCGGGAGTCGGGCGGAACGGTGCCGGGAGGTTCGCCCCTGCTCAGGGCCGTGCTGCGCCGATGGCTGCAGAGCAAAGGGGCCGACGGGGGAAGTGACGGGACGACCGCGCCCTCACGCGCGGTGACGATGACGCGGCGTGAGGGCGCGGTGGAGCTGCGGGAGCGTTCAGGTGTCGAGGTTGCGGTGCCGGCTGCGCAGCTTGAACGGCATCAGCGCGCTCTCGATCTTCGTGGCGGTGGTCATCTTCGAGTCGCCGTCGCGGCGCTCCTCGAAGCGGATCGGCACCTCGAGGATCGTGTGACCCAGCTTGGTGGCGAGGTAGTGCATCTCCACCTGGAAGCTGTAGCCGTTGGACTGCACCCGGTCCAGCCCGATCGCGCGCAGCGCGTCGGACCGCCAGATCTTGAAGCCGGCGGTCAGGTCGCGGATGCGTACCCGCAGCAGCGTGTGCACGTACAGGTTCGCCCAGCCGCTGAGCGCGCGCCGGTACAGCGGCCAGTTCTCGTCCAGCTCACCGCCGGGCACGTAACGCGAACCGATGACCACCGAAGCCTGGGTGGACAGCAGCGCGCCGAGCATGCCGGGCAGCGCCTCCGGCGGGTGCGACAGGTCGGCGTCCATCTGCGCGACGAAGTCCGCGCCGTCGTCGAGCGCCCGGCCGATGCCGTCCACGTACGCCCGGCCGAGACCCTCCTTGCCCGGGCGGTGCAGCACCGTCACCCGGTCCGGGTGCTCGATGGCCAGCTTGTCGGCGACCTCGCCGGTACCGTCCGGGGAGTTGTCGTCGGCGACCAGCACCTTCAGCCCCGGCAGCGGCAGCGCGAGGAGGCGCTCGACCAGCACCGGGAGGTTGCCCGCCTCGTTGTAGGTCGGAACGACGACGGTCAGGCGCGCATCCCCCCACGGGGAGGGTAACTGCACGGGTTCGATCATCACGGACATCCTCGGTCAGCCGACAGGTTCACCTGAGAGGGTAGCCAGTCCCTCGCGCGGCAGCCGCACAGACGCCCCGCCACCGATCGATCACCGCTCCGGCTTCTGCCGTGTCGCGATGTCGGACAGGCGGGCCAGCGTCTCCCGGTTGCGCAGGTGCAGCACCAGGTCGTTGAGTTTGGTCCGGACCCATCGCAGCGGCCCGGCGGCGAAGTCCTCGCCGATCGTCACCCGGGTCCGGTCGTCCTGCAGCGGCTCCAGGGCGAACGCCACGATCGCCTCCCCGGCCGGCCACAGCCCGGCGCGCAGCACGAGCCGGTGCGGCGCCTGGCACTCCAGCACCGTCGACTTGTCCTGGAGCGAAAACGGCCAGGGCCCGGCCCGATGGTGCAGGTTGCTGCCGACGCGCGGCCACGTGTCGTCCACGTCCCGCACGTGCGCGGTGCCCACCACCCAGTCGCTGTACGTCCACCCGTCCGCGAGCACCTCGAAGACCTGCTCCGGGGGCGCGTCGATCACCTTCTCCACAACCGCCATCATCGAGCGGTACCCCGGCGCGGGCCGTCGCTAACGGCGATCCGGGTTAGCTTCTCCGGGGCGGCGGGTATCGCCGGACACGGGCCGGTCGTGGCAGGCATGCACCCGGCTGTGCGGCACCGGCGGGGCGGCCAGGCGCCGACGTTGACGTTTACTCCTCGGGGCGTCGGGAACCCGCCGCCCGTGCGACGGGACCAGGAGCGGGATCAGTGCAGGTCAGCCCGGGTTGACCCGGGTGCTGACCGGTTCCCGTCCGGCCTGTACGACGCGGTGCTGCTGGACCGCGACGGCACGCTGGTGGAGGACGTGCCGTACAACGGCGACCCGGAGAAGGTACGGCCGGTGCCCGGCGCCCGGGAGGCGCTGGACCGGTTGCGCGCGGCTGGACTGCGGCTGGCGGTGGTGACGAACCAGTCCGGCCTGGCCCGGGGCTGCTTCACGGCGCACGACCTGCGCCTGGTCAACGCCCGGGTGGAGGAGCTGCTCGGGCCCTTCGACCACTGGGCGATCTGCCCGCACGCGGAGGCCGACGGGTGCGCCTGCCGCAAGCCCGCGCCCGGCCTCGTACACGAAGCCGCCGCCGCGCTCGGGACCACGCCGACCCGGTGCGTGCTGATCGGGGACATCGGCGCGGACACGGCAGCCGCCGCCGCTGCGGGCGCCGCCGCGATCATGGTGCCCACGCCGGCCACCCGGGCCGCCGAGGTGGCTGCCGCGCCCACAGTCGCCGCCGACCTGCCGGACGCGGTGGGCATCGTGCTGGCCCGGATGCGCCTGACGGCGGCGCCGCGGCCCGCGCACCGGTCGCGCCGGGGAACCGTGCTGGTGGTGCGCAGCGACGCGGCGGGCGACGTGCTGGTGACCGGTCCGGGTATCCGGGCGGTAGCGGCCGGCGCGGAGCGCGTGGTGCTGCTGTGCGGGCCGCGCGGCCGGGCCGCCGCCGAGCTGCTGCCGGGCGTCGACGAGATCGTCGAGGCGCCGCTGCCGTGGATCGACGCGCCCGCCCCGCCCGTCGACCCCGACGCGGTGCGCGCGCTGACCGACCGGCTGGCGGCGGTACGCGCCGACGAGGCGGTCGTGTTCACCTCCTTCCACCAGTCCGCGCTGCCCCTTGCCCTGCTGCTGCGCCTGGCCGGCGTGCCCCGGATCAGCGCCATCAGCGACGACTACCCGGGCAGCCTGCTCGACGTGCGCCACCGCGTCCCGGCCGGCGTACCCGAACCCGAACGCGCCCTGTCCCTCGCCGCCGCCGCCGGCTTCGCGCTGCCCGACCACGACGAACCGGCGCTGCGCATCCGCACCGACCGGCTTCCGCCGCCCGCTGCCGACGCCGGGGTGCCCGGCTACGTGGTCCTGCACCCCGGATCCTCGGTGGAGACCCGCGCCTGCCCGGAGGAACTGGCCACCCGCGTGGTCCGGGTGCTCGGCGCCGCCGGTCACCGGGTCGTGGTCACCGGGGGGCCGGACGAGCGGGACCTGACCGCACGCGTCGCCGCGGCGGGCGGCGTCGACCTGGGCGGGCGGACCGGGCTGGACGACCTGGCCGCGGTGATCGCCGGGGCCGGCGCGCTGGTGGTCGGCAACACCGGCCCGGCGCACCTGGCCGCCGCGCTCGGCGTGCCGGTGGTGAGCCTGTTCGCACCCACCGTGCCGTTCGGACAGTGGGGACCGTACCGGGTGCCGACGGTCCGCCTCGGTGACGCGGGCGCCGCGTGCCGGGACACCCGCGCCACGGTCTGCCCGGTGCCCGGGCACCCGTGCCTGTCGGCGGTCGAGCCGGGACGGGTGCTGGAGGCGTTGCGGCTGCTGCGCGTACCGGCGCCGGTGGCGGGCGGGGTGGCCGGATGAACATCCTGCTGTGGCACGTGCACGGCTCCTGGACGACGTCCTTCGTGCACGGCAAGCACCGCTACCTGGTGCCGGTCACCCCGGACCGGGGCCCGTACGGCCTCGGCCGGGCCCGCACCTACCCGTGGCCGGACAGCGCCGTGGAGGTCACCCCCGAGGAGTTGCGCGACACCGACGTGGATTTGGTGATCCTGCAACGCCCGGAGGAGATCGACCTGGCCGCCGAATGGCTCGGCCGCCGGCCCGGCCGCGACGTGCCCGCGATCTACGTCGAGCACAACACGCCCAAGGGCGACGTGCCCGACACCCGGCACCCGATGGCCGACCGCGACGACCTGCTGCTCACCCACGTCACCGCGTTCAACGAACTGTTCTGGGACAACGGCGGCACCAGGACCACAGTGGTCGACCACGGCGTCGTACCGCCCGCCGTCGAGTGGACCGGCGAACTCGACCGCCTCGCCGTGGTGATCAACGAGCCGGTACGCCGCTGTCGGGTCACCGGCACCGACCTGCTCGCCCGGTTCGCCGCGCTGGCGCCGCTGGACGTCTACGGGATGAAGGTGGACGGGCTCGCCGCCCACCTCGGCCTCCCGGAGGACCGGCTGACCAGCCACGACGACGTACCCCAGCACGCCATGCACGCCGAACTCGCCAAACGGCGCGCGTACCTGCACCTGTGCCGCTGGACCTCACTCGGCCTCAGCCTCATCGAGGCCATGACCATGGGCATGCCCGTGGTGGCACTGGCCACCACCGAGGCGGTGGAGGCGGTGCCGCCGGCCGCGGGCGCGCTGTCCACCCGGGTCGACACGCTCGTCGACGCCGCCCGTGGCCTGCTGGACGACAGGGAGTCCGCCCGCCGGGCGGGCGCCGTGGCCCGGGCCGCCGCCCGGGACCGCTACGGCCTGGAGCGATTCCTCGCCGACTGGGACCGGCTGCTGGAGGAGGAAGTATGCGCATCGCGATGATCTCGGAGCATGCCAGCCCGCTCGCCGTCCTCGGCGGGGAGGACGCCGGTGGCCAGAACACGCATGTCGCGGAGCTCTCCGCCGCGCTCGCAGCCGCCGGTCACGACGTGCGTGTCTACACCCGCCTCGACGCGGTGGACCTGCCGGTGAGCGTCCGCACGCCGGACGGGTACGAGGTGGTGCACGTACCGGCCGGGCCGGCCGAACCGGTGGCCAAGGACGACCTGCTGCCGTACATGCCGGCGTTCGGGCAGTGGCTGGCCGACCGGTGGCGCACCGGCGACTGGCAGCCCGAGGTGGTGCACGCGCACTTCTGGATGAGCGGGCTGGCGGGTCTCGCCGCGGCCCGCCGCGCCGGCGTGCCGGTGGTGCAGACGTACCACGCGCTCGGCACCGTGAAGCGCCGCCACCAGGGCGTGCAGGACACCAGCCCACCGGGCCGGGTCGAGCACGAGCGGAAGCTGGGCCGCTCGGTGGACCGGGTGGTCGCCCAGTGCCAGGACGAGGTCGCCGAACTGGTCCGGATGGGCGTGCCCCGGTCCCGGATGACAGTCGTGCCGTCGGGGGTGAACCTGACGACGTTCTCCCCGCTCGGCCCGGTCGCCGACCGCGACGGCGGCCGGGCCCGCATCCTCACCGTCGGCCGGCTGGTCGAGCGCAAGGGCTTCCAGGACGTCATCCGGGCCGTCGCCGAGGTGCCGGACGCCGAGTGCGTGGTGGTCGGCGGGCCGCCGGCCGGGCTGCTGGAGACCGACCCGTACGCGTTGCGCCTGCGCGCGCTGGCCCACTCCCTCGGCGTCGCCGACCGGGTGCGGCTGGTCGGCGCGGTCCCCCGGGAGGAGATGGGCCGCTGGTACCGGTCGGCCGACGTGCTCGTCGCCGCCCCCTGGTACGAGCCGTTCGGGCTCACCCCGCTGGAGGCGATGGCCTGCGGTGTACCGGTGGTCGCGACGGCGGTCGGCGGGCTGATCGACACGGTGGTGGCCGGACGCACCGGCGACCTGGTGCCGCCCCGGGAGCCGGCGGCCCTCGGCGCGGCGATCCGGGGCCTGCTCGGCGACCGGATCCGCCGCTTCGCCTACGCCACCGCCGCGCTGGAGCGGGTCCGCACCCGCTACTCCTGGGCCACCACCGCGGACCGCCTCACCGAGCTGTACGGCGAGGTGGCCACCGTGCGCCGCCCGACCCGGGTGGTCGCCTGATGACGGCCGGGACGCCGGCGGCCGGCGCGACGGTGCTGGAGGACCACCTGAGCCTGCTCGCCGCCGCGCTGCTGCCGCTGCGGGAGGCGGAACAGATGCTGGCCCGCTGGGGTGCGGAACTCGCGCAGCGGCTGGCCGCCGGTGGCCGGTTGCTGGTGGCCGGCAACGGCGGCAGCGCCGCCGAGGCCCAGCACCTCACCGCCGAACTCGTCGGCAAACTCCGCCACGACCGCCAACCCCTGTCCGCCATCGCCCTGCACGCCGAAACCAGCGCCCTCACCGCCATCGCCAACGACTACGGATACGACGAAACCTTCGCCCGACAGGTACGCGCCCACGGCCGACCCCACGACATCCTCCTGCTCCTGTCCACCAGCGGCACCAGCACCAACCTCCTCACCGCCGCCCACGCCGCCCACCAGACCGGACTGCGCTGCTGGGCCTTCACCGGACCCGCACCCAACCCCCTCGCCGACCTCTGCCACGAACACCTGGCGATCGACTCGCCGGACGGGCAGGTGGTGCAGGAACTGCACCTGGTGGCCTCGCACGTGCTCTGCGAGTACGTCGAACTCGCGCTGCCCGCAGCGCTCGCCGCCCGGCCGGCGGCCGGGCCGGTACGCGCCGGTGTCGAGGTCGTCGTCGGCGAGCCGGACCTCACCGAGCCGGACCCGACGGCGCCGGCCGGCCGGGGAGGCCCGGCATGAGGGGACCGGTGGTGGTGCTCGGTGACACGCTGCTGGACCGCGACGTCGAAGGTCTGGTGAACCGGCTCTGCCCGGACTCCCCGGTGCCGGTGCTGGACGAGACCGTATCCGTCGACCGGCCCGGCGGCGCCGGGCTGGCCGCCGTCTTCGCCGCCGCGCAGGGCGCCGAGGTCGCGCTGGTCACCGCCGTCGCCGACGACGCGGGCGGGGCCCGGCTGGGCACGCTGCTCGCCGCCGCCGGGGTCCGGTTGTACGCGCTTCCGCTGGCCGGCGCCACTCCGGAGAAGATCCGGCTGCGGGTGCGCGGACGGGTGCTGCTGCGCCACGACCGGGGCGGGACCGCCGGCGCGCCGGGTCAGCCCAGCGACGCCGTGCTGCGGCTGATCGCCGACGCGTCCGCCGTGCTGGTCAGCGACTACGGCCGGGGCGTGGCCGGGCATCCGGCGCTGCGCGCGGCGCTGGCCGCCACCCGGGCGCCTGTGGTCTGGGATCCGCATCCGCGCGGGCCGGCCGCCGTACCCGGGGTGCACCTGGCCACCCCGAACGAGCCGGAGGCCCGCGAGCTGGCCAAGACGCCGCCGGGCGGCTCCCGCCTGGCCGTCGCGTCCCGCAGCGCGCACGCGTTGCGCCGCCGCTGGCAGGCGCGCGCGGTCGCGGTGACGCTCGGTGGGGACGGCGCGCTGCTCAGCCACGCCGGGTCCACGCCTCTGGTGGTGCCGGCGCCGCCCGCCGAGGGGGACACCTGCGGGGCCGGTGACCGGTTCGCGTCCACCGCGACGTTGGCGCTGGCCCGGGGCGCGCTGGTGTCCGAGGCGGTGCAGGAGGCGGTCGCCGAGGCTTCGGCGTACGTGGCCGGCGGTGGCGTCGCAGCCGCGCTGCCCGCGCCGGTGCGCGCGGTGGCCCCGGCGGTGGTCACCGGTGGCGGGGACCGGATCGGCGCCGGGGCGGCCGGCGAGGTGGTGACCCGGGTACGCGCGGCCGGCGGCACGGTGGTGGCCACCGGCGGCTGCTTCGACCTGCTGCACGCCGGGCACGTCGCGACGCTCCAGGCGGCCCGGCAACTCGGCGACTGCCTGGTGGTCTGCCTCAACTCCGACGCCAGCGTGGCCGGGCTGAAGGGTCCGGAGCGTCCGGTCGTGCCGCAGGGCGACCGGGGACGACTGCTCGCCGCGCTCGGCTGCGTTGACGCGGTGCTGATCTTCGACGAGCCGACCCCGGAGGCGGCGCTGTCCTGGCTGCGCCCGGACATCTGGGTCAAGGGCGGCGACTACGCCAGCGGCGGCGGCCCGGAGACGCTGCCCGAGACGGAGATCCTGGCCCGCTGGGGCGGTCACACGGTGGTCGTGCCGTACCTCGACGGGCGCTCGACCACCGACATGATCGCGGCGGCGCGGGCCGGGCGGGGCAGCGGCGGCTGGCCGGCCGTGCCGGTCGACCCGGCCGAGGCCGCCGCGCAGGTCCGGTCCACGGCGAAGGGAGCACGATGAACGAGCGACGCATCCGACCCGGCGCGGTCGCGCCCGCCGGTGCGACGGTGGCGGCGTGAGCGCCGGCGCGCCCGGAGCCGGGCCGACCGTCCTGGTTACCGGCGGCTCCAGCGGGCTCGGCGCGGCGGTGGTCGCCGCGGTGGCCCGCGCCGGCGGGCGCCCGCTGGTGCTGGACCGGCAGCGCCCCGCCGACGGGGTGCCCTGGGTCGAGTGCGACCTGGCCGACACCCGCGCCGCCGAGGCCGCCACCCGCGACCTCGCGGAACGCTCCGGCGGGCTGGACGCCGTGGTCACCGCCGCCGGGATGGACGTACCCGGGAAGCTGGCCGACATCCCGGCGGAGACCTGGGAGCGGATCGTCACGGTGGACCTGCTCGCCACCGCCGCGGTGATCCGGGCCGCGCTGCCGTGGCTGGAGGCGTCGCGGGGCAGCATCGTCACCGTGGCCTCGACGCTCGGGGTGAAGGCGGTCGGCGACGCGACCGCGTACTGCGCGGCGAAGTTCGGGGTGGTCGGCTTCACCCGCGCGCTCGCCGCCGAACTGGCCGGCGCGGTCGGCGTGACGCTGCTGATCCCCGGCGGGATGCGGACCGCGTTCTTCGACGAGCGGGACGCGCAGTACCGCCCTGGCCCGGACGCGGTGCTCAACGAGCCGGCCGACACCGCCGCCGCCGTCATGTTCGCGCTGTCCCAGCCGGCCGGCTGCGCGGTACGCGAGATGGTGGTCTGCGCCGCGCAGGAGTCCTCGTACCCGTGATCCTGGTGCTGCGGGCGCTCGGGGTCGGCGATCTGGCCACCGCCGTGCCGGCGCTGCGCGGCCTGCGCGCCGGCCTGCCGGGCCGGGAGTTGGTGCTCGCCGCCCCGGCCTGGCTGGCGCCGCTGGCGGAGCTGACCGGGGCGGTCGACCGGGTGCTGCCCACCACCGGGCCGGACCGGATCGCCTGGACCGGCCCGCCGCCCGAGGTGGCGGTCAACCTGCACGGCCGCGGACCGCTGTCGCACCGGGCGCTGGCCGCCGTCCGCCCCGGCCGGCTGCTCGCCCACCGCAACCCGGACGCCGGCCACCCGGACGGCCCGGCCTGGGACGACGACGAGCACGAGGTCCGCCGCTGGTGCCGGCTGCTGCACGCGTACGGGCTGCCGGCCGACCCGGCGGACCTGGCGCTGCGGCGTCCGGCGGTGACCGGCGTACCGGCCGGGGTGACGCTGCTGCACCCGGGCGGCAAGATCCCGGCGAAGCGCTGGCCGGCGGACCGGTTCGCCCGGCTGGCCCGGGAGCTGGCCGCGCGCGGGCACCGGGTGGCGGTCACCGGCTCGCCGGACGAGCGGGCGCTGGCCGAGCGGGTCGCCCGCGACGCCGGGCTGCCGCCGGAGGCGGTGCTGGCCGGCCGGACCGGACTGGCCGAGCTGGCCGCGCTCGTGGCGGGCGCGCGGCTGGTGGTCAGCGGCGACACCGGCGTGGCCCACCTCGCCACCGGCTACGGCACCGCGTCGGTGGTGCTGTTCGGGCCGGTGCCGGCCGCGCACTGGGGCCCACCGCCGGACCGGCCCCGGCACCGGGCGCTGGGTGCGATCGAGCACACCACCGTCAACCGGGATTCGACCGGGTCGGGCCGGGTAGGAACCCACCCGACATTGAATGCCATCGGGATCGACGAGGTGGTGGCTGCGGTGGCCGACGTGGAACGGGTCTCCGGTGCGGTTGCGGCGTAGCGATCCGGGCCGGCCGGGGTACGCGCGCCGGCGGCGTGGCAGGGGCTGGCTGTTCCTCGACCCGGCCGGCGAGCCGGTGCGCGACGCCGGGGAACTGGCCCGGCTGCGCGAGCTGGTGATCCCGCCCGCCTGGCGCGACGTGTGGATCTCGCCGTACCCGAACGGCCACATCCAGGCCACCGGCATCGACGCCGCGGGCCGCAAGCAGTACCTCTACCACCCGCACTGGCGGCGCAAGCGCGACGAGGCCAAGTTCGACCACGTTCTGGAGGTGGCCCACCGGCTGCCCGCGCTGCGCGACCGGGTCACCCACGACCTGTCGCTGCGCGGACTGCGCCGGGAGCGGGTGCTGGCCACCGTCGCCCGGCTGCTCGACATGGGCGCGTTCCGCGTCGGCAGCGACCAGTACGCCACCGGCGACGACCCCACGTTCGGGGTGTCCACGCTGCGTCCCGAGCACGCCCGCTCCCGGGGCGGCTGCGTGGTGTTCGAGTTCCCGGCCAAGGGCGGCATCGACCAGGTCCGCCGGATCGAGGACGCCGAGCTGTGCCGGGTGCTGCTCAACCTGCGCCGCCGCCGGCGCGCCCAGGAGCGGCTGTTCGGCTACTGGGACGGCCGGGCCTGGCGCGACGTGCGCAGCGACGAGGTGAACGACTACCTGCGCGACGCCAGCGGCGGCGAGATGACGGCGAAGGACTTCCGCACCTGGCACGCGACGGTGCTGGCCGCCGCCGAACTGGCCACTGTGGGTCCGCAGCGCTCCGCGACCGCCCGCAAGCGCGCCGTGGCGGCGGTGATGCGTTCGGTGGCCGACCTGCTCGGCAACACCCCGACGGTGGCCCGGACCTCGTACGTGGACCCGCGTGTGGTCGACCTCTACCACGACGGGGTGCTGGCGCCGGTGCAGCCGGAGATGCCGCGCGAGGCGGTGGAGAAGTCGGTGCTGGCGCTGCTGGAGGAGGAGGCCGGCTGACGCCGACCGGCCCCGCCGGTCCTGGGGGGAAGCGCGACGGGGCCGGAAATCTCGGCCGCCGGTGCGGTCCCGGGAGGCCACACCGGGCGGGGCCGCCCGCGGCCGGGACCGCCGCGGGCGCCGCGCCCGGCCCCCCGATATCCGTGGGCCCGCCACGAACGGCACGGGCCCGGGTTTCAGTATGTACGGGACAGGTTGACGGTGGATGCCGTGCTGTTGACGATCCGTGCCGGTTCCAGGTGACGGGTCCGGTACTCCTGAGGTGTCTCGCCCTGCGCCGCCCGGAAGACCCGGCTGAAGTGCGCCTTGTCCCGGAAGCCCCAGCGGGCGGCGACGACCTGGATCGGGCGGTCGCTCAGCGCCGGGTCGGCGAGGTCGCGGCGGCACCGGGCCAGCCGCTCGTCCCGGATGTACGCGGCCACCGTGGTCTCCTCGTCCTCGAAGAGCCGGTGCAGCGAACGCACCGAGATGTGGTGCGCGTCGGCGACCGCGCCCGGATCGAGCGTGGCGTCGCCGAGGTGCTGGCGCACGTACGCGCGTACCTGGGCCTGGAGTGCCCGGCGCCGGACCTCGGTGGGCATCTCGTCCTCAGAGACGAGATTGCGGCCGAGCAGCGTGGCGATCAGGTCGAGACCGACGGCGCCGAGCCGCTCCGCGTCGGCCGCGTGGTACTGCTCGGGGTTCGCGGTGATCCGGGTGAGGAAGTCGGCGACCAGCCCGCCGATGCCCTCGGAGCCGGACATCCGGCCGGCGAACAGGGGAGCGAGCCGGCGGGGCGGCAACGGCAGCGCGTCGTACGGCACCAGGGCCGCGATCGAGCGGGCGAACTCGGGTCCGGCGGGGTCGGCGTGGTGACTGAGTTCGTGCGGCCGGGAGCAGTCGTAGAAGGTGAGGTCGCCGGGGCGGCACCGGGCGCGCTGCCCCGCCTGGTCGGCCTGGCTGGTGCCGCTGAGCGTCAGCGCGAGCATGTAGTAGTCGGGGTCGGAGCGCTGGATCAGTTTCGCGGTGCGCACGCAGTCCACCGACGGGTAGCGGTGGCGGATGAGCTGCATCGGGCCCAGTTCGATGAACTCGGCCCGCGCCACGAAGTCGTCGGCGTGCGCGCTGTACACCCGCAGCGGCGTCGGGGTGCTCGCCATCGTGTCCAGCCATATGCCGAAGCGCTCCCGAGGCGGCAGCGCCCGCGTGTCGAGGACCTGCCGGTGCAGCTTCCCGTCCATCAACGACTCCCCGTGTTCGTCACACCCTGCACAAACAGGACGCCCCACGGGGCCGAAAAGCGACACCCGTGGGGCCGTGACGTCCGTCATTGACGGATCTGCGCACGTTCTGTTAGGAGTCCGTTCAGTCGTTCAGCACCTGGGACAGCCGGTCGCGGAACCGGCGCTCGGAATCGGTCACCGCGTCGCCGCCGAGGCCCAGGATGCCGCCGGTGGAGGCCGCGCCCACCACCTGCTCGGCGATGTCCACCAGCCAGTGCCGGTACGCCCCGGCCTGACCCTCGTCCACCCGTGCGGCGAGCAGCGCGGACGCCTGCCCGGCCCGGGCCAGCACGTCCTCGATCATCGCCTTCGGGTCCTGCGGCGTGAGCACCGGCAGCTCCGCGCCGGTCTCCGGGTCGCCCACCCGGTCGACGACCTCACCGGCCACGGCGGCGACCAGCGGGCTGGCCGACTCCCGGCCGGCGGCGATGGTCTCCAGCCCGGCGGCGTTCTCGGCCATGGTGCGGCGGGTGCCGTCGGACTCGGCGGCGGCCGCCGCGGTGAGCACCGACTGCGGCAGCCCCACAAGCAGTCCCCACTCCTCGTCGGAGACGCCGAACCGGGTGTACGCCGGCTGCTCGATCACGATCAGGCCCCTTTCGCCGTGGTCGTCGTTGTCGACGGGCGCCCCCGCGGCGCCCGGGTCAGGCTAGTCCAGCTCCAGCAGGCCCTGTTCGGACACCACGCGCACGGACAGCGTCTTGTAGCCCACCTCGTCGAAGAGCACGGTCATCCGGTCCTCCTCGTAGCTGAGCACCAGGCCGGCGCCCCACTCCGGGTGGCGGACCTGGCTGTGCACCGGGAACGGCCCGACCGCGCCGTCGCCCGCGACACTGGTGCCGGCGTGGCAGTTGTCGCAGTGCCCGCAGACCTCGTTCATCTGCTCACCGAAGTACGCCAGCAGGGCCTGGCCCCGGCAGCCGGTGGTCTCGGCGAACGCGCGCATCATGTCGGTACGCGACCGGGTCACGGTCTGCTGCCGTTCCGCCTCGGCCAGCGCGGCGCGGCCGGACTCGGCGGCCGCCGGCGCGTACCGGGGTGCGCCGATGCGCTGCTTGGCGCGTGGCTCGGCGGCCCCGATCTGCTCCAGCAGGGACAGGTACTGCCCCAGCTTGCGCGGGCCGAGGCCGGTCAGCTCGCGCAGCTCCTTGCGGTTGCGGGCCTTGCCGCGCAGCACCGCGGCGAGCTCGGTCAGTTCCTTCTCGTCCGGCAGGCCGCCGCTGAAGTAGCGCTGGAGGCCGACGTCCTCGGCGCGCCACAGCAGCAGCACCCGGGCCGGCGAGCCGTCGCGTCCGGCCCGGCCGATCTCCTGGAAGTAGCTGTCCGGCGAGTCGGGCAGCGCCATGTGCACCACCCAGGCGATGTTCGGCTTGTCGATGCCCATGCCGAACGCCGACGTGGCCACCATGATCGGCACCCGGTCGGCCAGGAACGCCTCGTGCAGCTCGTGCCGGGCCGCGGTGGGCATGCCGCCGTGGTAGAAGTCGGCCGGGTAACCGGCGCCGGTGAGCCGCTCGGCCAGCTCCTCGGCCGCCCGGCGGGTCGGCACGTAGATGATGCCGGGCCGCTCGTCGTCGCTCAGCAGCGCGATCAGCCGACGCCACCGGTAGTCCTCGGTCGGGCAGTAGGCCACCTCCAGGAAGAGGTTCGGCCGGTCCAGCCCGGAGACCACCACCTCCGGCTCGCGCAGCCGCAGCCGGGCGATGATGTCGTCGCGTACCGGCGGGGAGGCGGTCGCGGTGAGCGCCACCACGGGTGGCCGGCCCAGGCCGTCGATCAGGTGACCGAGCGCCAGGTAGTCCGGCCGGAAGTCGTGGCCCCACGCCGAGATGCAGTGGGCCTCGTCGATCGCCACCAGCGCCGGCTTCAGCTCGCGGACCTCGGCGAGCCGGTCCGGGTTGCTCAGCGCCTCCGGCGTGATGAACAGGAACTCCGCGCGCCCGGCGCGGATGTCCTCGATCGCCTCGGCCTGCTGGGCGGCGCTCTCGTCCGAGCTGATCCGCACCGCGCGCAGCTCCGGACGCTGCCGTTCGTTGAGCGCGGCGATCTGGTCCTGCTGCAACGCGAGCAGCGGGGAGATCACCACCGTCGGGCCGGGGATCAGGCTGGCCGGGATCTGGTAGATCGCCGACTTGCCGGCGCCGGTGGGCAGCACCACCAGGGCGTCGCGGCGCTTCATCACGGCGCGCATGGCGGCGAGTTGGTTGGGCCGCAGCGCGGTCCAGCCGAACAGGTTCCGCGCCGCCCGGCGCAGGCTGGAGGAGTGCGTGGTCAGTTTCATCAAGCGCCTCAGCTACCCCCGGTGATCCCGCGCGAAACCGTCCGGCCCGTCACCGGAGCCGGGGCAGGACCTCGCGCTGGTAGAGGTCGAACAGGCCCTGCCAGTGCGGGCCGGTGTTCGCCACGTAGACCTCGTCGAAGCCGGCCTTGGCGTACTCGTCGATCATCTCCAGGTGGGCGTCGGCGTCCCGGCCGCAGACGAACGCCTCCCGCACCTGCTCGGGCCGGACCAGTTCGGCGGCCTGCTCGAAGTGCCGGGGGGAGGGGAGCACCTGGGACAGCTCGCCCGGCACGCCCGCGTTGGGCCAGCGCTCGTACGCGATCCGCGCGCCCTCGTCGGCGGTGTCGGCGTACGCCGCCTTGAACCCGCCCTGGCACGGCTTGTCGCCGCCGCCGGACTCGCGGAACCGGCGCACCATGTCGGCGTCGGGCATGGTGCTGACGTAGCCGTCGCCGATCCGGCCGGCCAGCTCGATCGACTTCGGGCCGAACCCGGAGACGTAGATCGGCGGGGGAGTGTCCGGCCGGGTGTAGATGCGGGCGTGCTCGACCGTGTAGTGCTTGCCGTGGTGGTTGACGAACTCGCCGCGCCACAGCTCGCGGATCACCTCGACCGCCTCCTCCAGCATCTCCAGCCGTACGTCGGTCTGCGGCCAGGCGTCGCCGAAGATGTGCTCGTTGAGCGCCTCGCCGGTGCCCACGCCGAGCACGAAGCGGCCCTCGTGCAGCACCGCGCTGGTGGCCGCCGCCTGCGCGATGACGGCCGGGTGGATGCGCATGGTCGGGCAGGTGACAGCAGTGGTCACCGGGAGCCGGCAGACCTGGCTGAGCGCGCCGATGGTGGACCAGACGAACGGGCTCTGGCCCTGGGCGTCGACCCACGGGTGGTAGTGGTCGGAGATCCACAGTGCCTCGAAGCCGGCCTGCTCGGCGCCGCGCGCCTGGGCCAGCAGCTCCGCCGGGGTGTACTCCTCGCTGGACAGGAAGTAGCCGATCTTCATGGTGTGTGCCCTCTCCGCGGTGACCGGCGGGTCCGCCGGTGCCCGGACGCCTCCGTCGTGTCCGGACAGGGCAAGCCCTACCCCCGGCGGGCGGCTCCAACCCGGCGGCGCGGGATCAGCGGCGGAACATGGCCCGGATCGCGATCAGCAGGAACAGGCCGCCGACCACCAGGCCGAGCAGGCGTACGCCGGGGATGTCGGCGGCGCTGGTGGCGTCGGCGAGCGGCAGAGGGGGCATGTGGGAACTCTCCCACGGGCCGTCCCGGTGCGCCAGCGGCTAACAGTAAGGATTGTTGACTATTTAGCTGCGCGGTGTGACCATGTCAGCACCCGCCGGCCCTGGCGGGTCCGTGGGGGAGACGGGGGTACGACAGCACATGAGCGAGCGGACCGTGGGATCGACCGGAGACCTGGCGGCGCTCGCCGCCGCCGTCCTGCAACCGGGGTTCGTCGGCACCACACCGCCGCCGTGGGTGTGCCGCTGGCTCGGCGAGGGCCTCGGCTCGGTCGTCCTGTTCGCCCGCAACGTCGTCGACCACGAGCAGGTCGCCACGCTCACCGCGAACCTGCGCGCCGAGCGGCCCGACGTCATCGTGGCGATCGACGAGGAAGCCGGCGACGTCACCCGGATCGAGTCCGCCCGGGGCAGCTCCCGTCCCGGCAACTACGCGCTCGGCGCGGTCGACGACCCGGCCCTGACCGAGGAGGTCGCCCGCGACCTCGGCGCCGAACTGGCGGCCGTCGGCGTGACGCTCGACTACGCCCCGGACGCCGACGTCAACTCCAACCCGGCCAACCCGGTCATCGGGGTGCGCTCCTTCGGCGCCGACCCGGACCTGGTCGCCCGGCACACCGCCGCCTGGGTACGCGGCCTGCAGTCCGGCGGCGTCGCGGCCTGCGCCAAGCACTTCCCCGGGCACGGCGACACCCGGGTCGACTCGCACCACGACCTGCCCCGCATCGGCGGCGACCGGGCCCGCCTCGACGCGGTCGAGCTGGCCCCGTTCCGCGCCGCCGTGGCGGCCGGGGCGCAGGCGGTGATGACCGGTCACCTGCTGGTGCCGGCGCTCGACCCGGAGCTGCCCGCCACGCTCAGCCCGCGCGTGCTCGGCGGCCTGCTGCGCGAGGAGATGGGCTTCGGCGGCGTGGTGGTCACCGACGCGGTGGAGATGCGCGCGGTCGCCGACCGGTACGGCTTCACCGGCGCCGCGGTGCGCGCGCTGGTGGCCGGCGCGGACGCGATCTGCGTGGGCGGGGAACGGGCGACCGAGGCCGACGCCCGCGAGCTGCGCGACGCCATCGTCGCGGCGGTGATCAGCGGGGAGCTGCCCGAGGAACGCCTCGCCGAGGCGGCCAAGCGGGTCGGTCAGCTCGCCGCGTGGAGCGTCGCCGCCCGCGCCCGCCGGGTCGCCGGCCCGCCGTCCGCCGACGGCTCACCGATCGGGCTGACAGCCGCCCGCCGCGCGGTACGGGTCACCGGCGACGCCGGGCTGCTGCCGCTGACCGGCCCGGCCCACGTGGTGGAGTTCGCTCCGCCGCGCAACATCGCCATCGGCGAGGAGACGCCGTGGGGCATCGCCGCGCCGCTGACCCACCTGGCGCCCGGCACCACCACCGCCCGCTACGCCGCCGACGCCGTACCGGCCGACCCGGGCGCGACGCCCGCCGGCCGGCCGCTGGTGCTCGTGGTACGCGACCTGCACCGCCACGACTGGATGCGGGATGCGGTACGCCGGGCACTCGCCGCCCGCCCGGACGCGGTGGTGGTCGAGCTGGGCGTGCCCGAGCTGGTCACCGGCGCGGTGCACCTGGCCACCCACGGCGCCACCGCCGCCGCGGCGCGAGCCGCCGCCGAGGTGCTGACCGGGGCGCGCTGACTCCCGGCCCGGCCGGGTGGGGAGGTCCCCCGGCCGGGCCGGGCCTCACGGCTTGTCGACCACCAGGTCGGCGTACTCCGGGTGGCGCTCGATGAACGAGGCCACGAACGGGCACTGCGGCACCACCCGGCCGCCCCGGGCGCGGACCTGGTCCAGCGCGCCCCGGACCAGCGCGGCCCCGACGCCCTGACCCTGGAACCGGTCGTCGACCTCGGTGTGCGTGAAGACGAGCGTCTCGCCCCGGAGCGTGTACGCGGTGAACCCGGCCAGCGCGTCGTCCACCAGGATCTCGAAACGGCGCTTCGCGGCGTTCTCCTCGACCAGAAAACTCACCGGATCATTCTCCCTCCGGGCCCGGCCAGCCGGTCCAGTTCGGCCAGCAGCCGGTCCACCTCGTCGACTGTGTTGTAGTGGTAGACGCTCGCCCGCACCGCGCCGCCGCTGCCCCGCAGGCCCATGCCCTCGAAGTACTCGTAGGCGTAGTAGTCGCCGTGCGACAGGCACAGGCCCGCCTCGCCCAGCGCCGCCGCGGTCTGCGCCGGGGTCGCTCCGGCCACCCGGAACGACACGGTCGGGCAGCGCCGCGCCGGTGCGCCGTACACGGTCACGAACGGGCGATCGGCCAGCCCGGCGACCAGCCGGTCGAAGACCGCCTCCTCGTGCGCCTGCGCGGCGGCCAGGCCGGCGCGTACCCGCTCCCGCCGGTCGCCGGTCGCGGCCGGATCCAGACCGGCCAGGTGGTCCACCGCGGCGGTCACGCCGGCCAGCAGCGGGAAGCTCGGCGTGCCGTACTCGAACCGGTCCGGCACCCCGTCGGCGGAGGGGAGCAGCTTCGCCGGGCGCAGCGCCTCCCAGCGCGCCGGGTCGGCGACCATCGCCGCCAGGTGCGGCCCGGACCACTTGTACGCGCTCGTCACCAGGAAGTCCGCGCCGAGCGAGGCCGCATCGGTCGGGCCGTGCGGCACCGAGTGCACGCCGTCCACGCACACCAGCGCCCCGGCGGCGTGCGCGGTCTTGGCGATCGCCGCCACGTCCGGCACGGTGCCGATCGCGTTGCTGCCGGCGGTCACCGCGACCAGCCGGGTGCGCTCGGTGACCAGGTCGGCGTACTGGCCGGCGGGCAGCTCGCCGGTCGCCGGGTCGAACTCGGCCCAGCGCACGGTGGCGCAGGCCGCCTGCGCGGCCTGCACCCACGGGCGGACGTTCGCGTCGTGGTCCAGCCGGGACACCACCACCTCGTCGCCCGGACGCCAGCCGGCGCCGAGCGTCCGGGCCAGCGTGTACGTCAGCGCCGTCGCGCTCGGCCCGAGCACCACGCCCGACGGCTGCGCGCCGAGCAGGTCGGCGACGGCGGCCCGCGCCCCGGCGACCAGATCCAGCGCCCGGCGGCCGGGCAGGAACGCGGTGCTGCGGTTGCCCGTCGCGGCGCGCATCGCCCCGGCCACCGCCTCGACCACGGCGGCGGCGGTCTGGGTGCCCCCGGCGCCGTCGAAGTGGGCGAATCCCTCGCCCAGGGCAGGGTAGGCGGCCCGGACCCGGGCGACGTCGAAAGCCATTCCGGAACCCTAGCGCGCACCTCGGACACCCCGCCCGGCGTGGCCGTCCCGCGCTCGCCCGCGGGACGCTGTGGAACGGGCCGCCTATCCTTGGGCGGGTGACGATCCGACGCGCCACCTCCGCCCCCGCCCGCCGCGCCGCCGGTCTGCTCGCCGGCCTCGCCCTCGGCGCCGCACTGCTCGCCGGATGCAGCTCCGAGGGCGCCGAGACCGACTGCGGCCTCGACGCCTGCACGATCACCTTCGACCGCGGCGTGGACGCCAGCGCCCGGATCCTCGGCGTCGAGGCGAAGCTGATCGGCGCCGACGGCGACCAGGTCACGGTCGAGGTCGCCGGGGAACAGCTCTCGCTCACGGTGGGCCAGCAGGCCACCGAGGTCGCCGGCTTCCAGGTCAGCCTGGACAGCGTCAACGAGCAGCAGGTGGTGGTGCGGGTCGCGCGCGACCTCAGCGCCTGATCCGTTTCGGCCGTCCCGGCGGGCGGCGACGTTTGGAAAATCGCCCGCCGGGAGATTGAGGGCTCATGTCTCTCACCCGGAACGCCGGAGCCACCGCCGCCCAGGCTCGAAACAGCCGGTGGCTCGAACTGTTGACCCGTGCCGGCTTCATCGGTTACGGAATCGTGCACCTCCTCCTCGCCTGGCTGGCGCTGCAGATCGCCTTCGGCCGCTCGGGCGAGGAGGGAAACCAGAACGGCGCGCTGCGCACCCTCGGTGAACAGCCGCTCGGGAAGTTCCTCCTGATCGCGATGGCGGTCGGCCTGTTCGCCATGGCGATCTGGCAGGCCTTCGAGGCGATCTCCGGCCACGTGTCCAAGACCGGCAAGGAGCGACTGTTCGAACGGATCGCCTCGGTGGTCCGGGTCGTCGTCTTCGTCTGGCTCGGCTGGACCGCGATCAAGGTCTTCCAGGACGCCAGCTCCAACGCCTCGGACCAGCAGCAGCAGCTCTCCGAGAAGCTGATGGCCTCCGACGGCGGCCGGTGGCTGGTCGGGCTGGCCGGCCTCGCGCTCGCCGGGCTCGGCATCGGCATGGTGATCTACGGCCTGAAGAAGAAGTTCGAGCGCAACCTCAAGACCGGCGAGATGAGCCCGAAGACCCGGCAGCTCACCCGTCGGCTCGGCATGGCCGGGTACGCCGCCCGGGGTGCCGTGTTCGCCGTCGCCGGCGTGCTGGTCGTGGTCGCCGCCGTCAACTACGACCCGGAGAAGGCGCGTGGCCTCGACGCCGCGCTGCGGACGCTGCGCGACCAGGCGTACGGGCCGTGGCTGCTGGCGCTCATGGCGCTCGGCATCGCCGCGTTCGGTGTCTACTGCTTCTTCCAGTCCCGGTACCGCAAGGTCTGATCCTGGTCGATACCCGGGCCGCCGGGCACCATTGGGCCTTTGCCCGATGCCCGCCCGTCGGAGGGAGAGAGAGTTCGTGCAGAGTTACGTCGTGACCGTCGCCGCCGCGCTCGCCGCGGCGGCGATCGCGTTGGTGCTGGCCCAGGTGGTGCACCGGGTCACCCGCCGTCTCGGCCGCCGCTCGCTGCTGATGACCGAGCTGACCGAGCACGCGCACCGCGCGTTCCAGGTCGCGGTCACGGTGGCCGCGGTGCAGTTCGCGGTCCGGTTCACCACCGCGTACGCGGTCGGCAGCCCGTGGCGGCAGTTCGTCCTGCACACGCTCGTGCTGGCGACGATCGCCGCCGCCGCCTGGCTGGTGGCCTCGCTGCTGGTCGTGGCGGAGGACACCGCGCTGGCCCGGTTCCGGGTCGACGTGCCGAACAACAGGCACGCCCGCCGGGTGCGTACGCAGGTGGTGCTGCTGCGCCGGCTCACCATCGCGGTGATCGTGATCCTCACGGTCGGCGTGATGCTGATGACGTTCCCGGCGGTACGCGGCGTCGGCGCCGGTGTGCTGACCTCCGCCGGTGTGATCGCCGCGGTCGCCGCGCTGGCCGCGCAGAGCCTGCTCGCCAACGTCTTCGCCGGTCTCCAGCTCGCGTTCAGCGACGCGGTACGCCTGGACGACGTGGTGGTGGTCGAGGGGGAGTGGGGCCGGATCGAGGAGCTGACGCTCAGCTACGTGGTGGTGCAGATCTGGGACGACCGCCGGCTGATCCTGCCCACCTCGTACTTCACCAGCCGGCCGTTCCAGAACTGGACCCGCACCGAGGCGGCGGTGCTCGGCACCGCCGAGTTCGAGCTGGACTGGGCCGTCCCGGTGCAGGCGATGCGGGAGGAGCTGCGGCGGCTGTGCGAGGGCACCGAGCTGTGGGACGGCCGGGTCTGCGTGCTCCAGGTGACCGACGCGACCGGCGGCATGGTCAAGGTCCGCGCGCTGGTCAGCGCCGCCGACGCGGGCAGCCTGTGGGATCTGCGGTGCCTGGTCCGCGAGCACCTGGTGACCTGGGTACGCGACCAGCGCCCGACCGCCCTGCCCCGGCTGCGCGCCGAGGTCGGCGACACCACCGGCCCGCTGCCCTGGCAGACGGTGCAGCCGCGCCGCCCGGTACGCCGCCCGGCCGGCACCGAGGCGCCCGACGACGCGCGTGTCTTCGGCGGCAGCGACGACGGCGAGGCCCGCAGCGAGGTGTTCGTGGGCCGGGAGGAGCACGCCGAGGCGCGTCGCTGACCCCGTACCCCGATCGGAGCCCCCGGCCGCCCACGGCGCCGGGGGTTCGGCGCGTTCGGGCGGCTTTCCGGCCGGACGGGTTTGGCCGGGCGATTGCGGGGGACGTGGTGCGCACGCCCCGGATCCGGTGCCCGGCACCGGGTTGCGGCGGCGCGCGGCCGGGCGGACCGGCCGCGCCGCGCAGGATTGACGGGCGGCGACTCCGGGCATACAGCGCGGTGATGACGAAAGGAGGACAGCATGGCTGACGTCGCGAGTCGCAGCACGTCGCGGACCGGGAGCGAACCGTCCACCGCCGAACTGGTACAGCGCGCCACCGAGCAGGTCACCCGCCTGGTGCGGGACGAACTGGCCCTGGCCCGTGCGGAGCTGACCCAGAAGGGCAAGCACGCCGGGATCGGGATCGGTCTGTTCGGCGGCGGCGGGGTGATGGCGCTCTACGGCGCCGGTGCCCTGGTCGCCACCGTGATCCTGCTGCTGGCGCTTGTCATGCCGGCGTGGCTGGCCGCCCTGATCGTGGCGGTGGCGCTGTTCCTGCTCGCCGGGATCCTGGCGCTGGTGGGCAAGAAGCAGGTCAGCCGTGCCGTCCCGCCGGTGCCCCAGGCGGCGGTCCGCAGCGTCCGGGCGGACGTCGACACGGTCACCGCCGCGGTGAAGGACGGGAGGCGGGCATGACCGGTAACGGGACCGGGGACGTGGCGGCGCTCCGGGAGGAGATCCGCCGGACCCGGGTGGAGCTCGGTGAGACGATGGAGCTGCTCGCGGCCAGGGCCGATCCGAAGGCGCTGGTGCGGCACTCCGCCGAGGCGGCGAAGGCGCGGATGCGTGAGCAGGCGTCGCTGACCGCGGCCCGGGTGCGCGGGCGGGCGGCGGAGCGGGCCCGGCTGGTCCGGGCGCAGGCGTACGAGAAGGGTGAGGCGGTCGGGCGCAACCCGTTGCCGTGGGCGGCCATCGCGGCCGGCGCGCTGGTGACCGCGGTGGTGCTGGTGATCGTCCGAGGGAGGCGCAGGTGAGCGGGAAGATCGGCAAGGCGGCGTACAGGCCGGTGGGGGTGCTGCTCGGCCTGGCCGCCGGTACCGTCGCCGGCGCGATCTTCCGCCAGGTCTGGAAGGTGACGGCGGGCGACGGCGAGGCGCCGAGCGCGACCGACGAGGACCGCCGCTGGGGCGAGGTGCTCGCCGCCGCGGCCCTGCAGGGTGCCATCTTCGCGGTGGTGCGGGCCGCCGTCGACCGGGGCGGAGCGGTGGGCGTACGCCGGTTGACCGGTCGCTGGCCGGACTGAGGTAAAGGCCGGAAAGGCCCCTTTCCCGAGCGTGGGAAAGGGGCCTTTCGCATGGCTCCGGCGGGGCCGCGTAGCGCCGTCCGCGCGACCTTCAGGTCACATGTCGGAGAATTTCGTCCGCTAGGCTGTGCGAAGTTTTTGCGTACGTGGTTTGCTGTCTCACGCTGTTGAGAGACGCGTGGGTTGAGAGAAGTCTCCTGCATGGGGGGCCGC
Source organism: Micromonospora sp. WMMD1219 (assembly GCF_049315215.1). Classification (NCBI taxonomy): domain Bacteria; kingdom Bacillati; phylum Actinomycetota; class Actinomycetes; order Micromonosporales; family Micromonosporaceae; genus Micromonospora; species Micromonospora sp. WMMD1219. The sequence goes on along the minus strand of NZ_CP186057.1, from coordinate 6,202,048 downwards.
CTCAGGCGCCGCTGCTCGAAAACGGCCAATCGGCCGCACGGCGTGCTCGGCCGCCAGTTTTAGAAGGAGATACACATGGCGCAGGGAACCGTGAAGTGGTTCAACGCTGACAAGGGCTTCGGCTTCATCACCGTCGACGGCGGGGGTGCTGACGTGTTCGTCCACTTCTCGGCCATCCAGACCAGCGGCTACCGCACGCTGGAGGAGAACCAGCGGGTGGAGTTCGAGATCGCCCAGGGTCAGAAGGGTCCGCAGGCCGAGCAGGTCCGCCCCATCTGAGTCTCACCGCACCGGCCGCGCCGGCCGGTGCCGGAAGCCCCGCATCCCGCACGGGAGGCGGGGCTTCACCGTGCCCGGCGCCTCAGCGGCGCCGCGCCCGCATGCCCCACCAGAGCCCGGCCAGTCCGATCAGGACGAGCACCGGACCGGCCGCCGCCCAGATCCGCTGGTCGCTCATGACGCTGCCCTCGACGTACCCGAGGCCCAGCACCGTCCACAGCGCACCGAGCACCACGGCGAGCAGGCCCAGGGTGAGCCGGAACCAACCCCTCATCGTTCCCCCTCCGACGACGACAGTCCCGCTCCAGCATGCCCGCCGCCGCCGGCGCCCGGCGGCGCCGCGCCCGCCGGCCGGCTCACCACCGGTCGTGCACCTGCGGGCGGATCAGCTCGTCGTAGGTGGCCCGCACCGCGGCCAGCTCCACCTCGGTCAGTGCCGGCTGCCCGGCCGCCTCGGCGTTGCGCCGCGCCTGCTCGGGGGAGCGGGCGCCGGGGATCACCACAGTCACGCCGGGCTGGTCGAGGACCCACCGCAGCGCGAACTGCGCCATCGTACGGTCGTCGCCGACCAGCGGCGCGAGCCGGCGCACCGCGGCCAGGCCGCTGTCGTAGTCGACGCCGGAGAACGTCTCGCCCACGTCGAACGACTCGCCGTGCCGGTTGAACGTGCGGTGGTCGTTCGCCGGGAACGTGGTGTTCTCGTCGTACCGGCCGGAGAGCAGGCCGCTCGCCAGGGGCACCCGGGCGATGATCCCGACCCCGGCCGCTGCGGCGGCGGGCAGCACCTGCTCCAAGGGCTTGTGCCGGACCGCGTTGAGGATGATCTGCACGCTGGCGACACCGGGCCGGGCGATGGCGGTGAGCGCCTGGTCGCAGGTCTCCACGCTGACGCCGTACCCGGCCACGCGGCCCTCGTCGACGAGCGTGTCCAGCGCGTCGAAGACCCGGTCGTCGGCGAAGACGGCGGTGGGCGGGCAGTGCAGCTGCACCAGGTCGAGCGTGTCGACGCCGAGGTTGGCCCGGGACCGGTCGGTCCAGGCCCGGAAGTTCTCCGGCGTGTACGCCTCCGGCGTCTGCTCCACCCGGCGGCCCATCTTGGTCGCCACGGTGAGCCCGTGCCCGGGGCGGGAGCGCAGGAACCGGCCGATCAGCGCCTCGCTGCGGCCGTCGCCGTACACGTCGGCGGTGTCCAGGAAGGTGACGCCCGCGTCGACGGCGGCGGCGAGCACGGCGAGCGCGTCGTCCTCGCTGACCTCGCCCCAGTCCGCGCCGAGCTGCCACGCGCCGAGTCCGATGATGCCGACGTGCCGGCCGAGCCGGTCGAAGCTGCGCTGTTCCACCCGGTCGAGCCTAGTGAGCCGCTTGCCGTGGCGCGCGGCGGGCCGTACGGTCTAACAAGACGTACGTACGGTTTGGAGGCTGTCATGTGGGATCCACGCACCTACCTGCGCTACGGCGACGAGCGGTCCCGGCCGTTCCACGACCTGCTGGCCCGCGTCGGCGCCGAGCACCCGCGCGCCGTGGTCGACCTCGGCTGCGGCCCCGGCACCCTCACCGCCACGCTCGCCGGCCGCTGGCCCGCCAGCCGGGTCACCGGCCTCGACTCCTCCCCGGAGATGATCGACCGGGCGGGCGCCGAGGGCGGTCCGGTCACCTACGCGGTCGGCGACGTCCGCGACTGGCGACCGGAGCCGGACGTGGACGTGCTGGTCGGCAACGCCGTGCTCCAGTGGGTGCCGGAACACCGCGACCTGCTCCGCCGCTGGGCACACGCGTTGCCGACGGGCGCGTGGATGGCGTTCCAGGTGCCCGGCAACTTCGACGCGCCCTCGCACCGGCTGCTGCGCTCCGTCGCCGCGGGGGACCGGTGGCGCGACGCGCTCGCCGGAGAGCTGCGCGAGGCACCGGTCGACGAGCCGGTCGGCTACGCCACGCTGCTGACCGACGCGGGCTGCGCGGTCGACGCCTGGGAGACTACGTACGTGCATCTGCTGCCCGCCGCCGGCGCCGACCACCCGGTGCTGGCCTGGATGGAGGGCACCGCGCTGCGCCCGGTCCGCGCCGCGCTGGACGCCGCCGGCTGGGCCGCCTTCCGCGCCGAGCTGGGGGTACGGCTCGCGCAGGCGTACCCGGTGCGGCATGGTCAGGTGTACTTCCCGTTCCGCCGGATCTTCATGGTGGCCCGCACCGGCGCCCGCGCAGAGGAGAACTCGTGACCGACCTGCCCACCTTCATCGCCGGACTGCCCAAGGTGGAGCTGCACGTGCACCACGTCGGCTCGGCCTCGCCCCGGATCGTCGCCGAGCTGGCCGCCCGGCACGAGGGGCGCAGCCCCGTCCCGGCCGACCCGGAGGCGCTCGCCGACTACTTCGCGTTCCGCGACTTCGCCCACTTCATCGAGGTCTACCTCAGCGTGGTGGACCTGATCCGCGACGCCGACGACGTCTGGCTGCTCACCCACGAGGTCGCCCGGGAGCTGGCCCGCCAGCAGGTCCGCTACGCCGAGCTGACCGTCACGCCGTACTCGCACGTCAACCGCGGCATCCCGGCGCCGGCGTTCTGCGAGGCGATCGAGGACGCCCGCAAGCGCGCCGAGGCCGACTTCGGCATCGCGCTGCGCTGGTGCTTCGACATCCCCGGCGAGGCCGGCCTGCCCGCCGCCGAGCAGACGCTGCGGATCGCGCTCGACGAACGACCCGACGGGCTGATCAGCTTCGGCCTCGGCGGCCCCGAGATCGGGGTGCCCCGGCCGCAGTTCAAGCCCTGGTTCGACCAGGCCCGGGCGGCCGGGCTGCGCTCGGTGCCGCACGCCGGCGAGACCACCGGCCCGGAGACGATCTGGGACGCGCTGCGCGAGCTGGGCGCCGAGCGGATCGGCCACGGCATCTCCGCCGCGCAGGACCCGGCGCTGCTGGCCCACCTCGCCGAGCGGCGCATCCCGCTGGAGATCTCCCCGACGTCCAACGTGCGCACCCGGGCCGTACCGAGCCTGGACGCGCACCCGCTGCCGCGGCTGGTCGAGGCCGGCGTGCCGGTCAGCATCAACTCCGACGACCCGCCGATGTTCGGCACCACGCTCAACGACGAGTACGCGGTGGCCGCCCGGCTGCTGCGACTCGGCCCGGACGGGGTGGCCGCGCTGGCCCGCGACGCCGTCGCCGCGGCGTTCCTGGCACCGGCCGAGCAGGCCCGGATCACCGCCGAGATCGACGCGTACCTGGGGAGCGCGGCGGGCTGAGCGGCCGTACGGGCGCCGGCCGCCGGGACATCCGGGGCGGCCGGCGCCGCACGGTCAGCATCAGCCCGGCCAGCGCCAGCGCGGTGAGCGCGGCGGCGGGACCGGGCGCGACGGGCGCGGGCCGGACGGGACCGTGCGCGAGCACCGGGTCCTGCCACACCGCGAGCGTGAGCGCGATACCCAGGCCGATGACGGCGGCCCAGCGGAGCAGACGACTGACGGCCGGTGGCATGACGGTCACCTCGCGCCCGGGATCGACGGGAGAGCGCGCGCGACGGGAGCGAGGTGTGGGGGGACCGGACTCCCGCCGCGCGCATGATCCGTCGGCCGGAAGGTCTTACGGGGCGTCCCGGCCGACGGAACTGATGGGTTCTGTCAACGATCCTGGCAGTTCACGCCGGTTTCGCGGCCGTCGTTAAACCACCTTTAAGGAGAACTTGCGCCCGTACACAGCCACGGGTCAGCGCGGGCGCGGCCAGCGCCGCCCCGGACGCGGCTCGCGTGCCTCCCGGGCCATCCGCCCGACCAGCCCGAACCGGTTCACCGGCCGGGGTGCCGCGTCCGGGTCGGCCAGCAGCATCACCACGCTCGCGCCGCCGAGCCGGGCCCGGTCGATGCTCACCGAACCGTTCGCCTGCAACGCGACCCGCTTGGCGATGTCCAGCCCGAGCCCGGTGGAGCCCTTGTCGCTCTCGCCCCGGCGCAACGCCCGGTCCGGGTCGGCGATGCCCGGCCCGGCGTCGTCGATGCGGATCGCCACCCAGCCGTCCCGGCGACTCACCGCCACCTCGAACGCGGTGCCCTGCGGTGTGTACCGGAACACGTTGCCGATCACCGCGTCCAGCGCGGCGGCCAGCTCGGCGCGGGGCACCGGCGCCGGGATGCGCAACTGCGCCCCGACCACCCGGTGCGGCCGGTTCTGGTCCCCGGCCAGTGCCGACCAGAAGACCATCCGGTCCCGGACCACCTCGCTCACGTCGCACGACGCAGGCGCCGACTCCTGGGCGACCGCCTTGCGGGTCGTCTTGATGAGCTGGTCGACCTCGCCCTCCAGCGTGACGATCGCCTGCCGGATACGCCGGATGCCGCGCCGCCGGTCCAGTTCCGCCTCGCTGAACGTGCCGATGCTCGTGTCGTCGGACTCCAGCGCCTCGGCGTCCAGCCGCAGCGCGGTCAGCGGCGTACGCAGCCGGTGCGACAGGTCGGCGACCAGTTCGTGCTCGTCGGCGCGCAGCGCCACCAGCCGTTCGGTCATCCGGTTGAACGCGTGCCCGGCCTCGGCCAGCTCACGTGGGCCGGTCGGCTCGACCCGTACCCCCAGCTCGCCGTCGCCCACCGCGAGCGCCGCCTTGACCAGGTCGCCGGTGGCGTCCACGGCCCGGGCCGCCACCCGGTCGACCACCGCGACCGCCGCGCCGACCAGCGCCAGGCCGATCGCGAGCAGCAGCAGCCACCGCCCGCCGCCGCCGGAGTCGAGCACCTCGTCGGGGACGAAGACCTCCACCACCGCGACCCGGTCACCGAGCACCACCGGGTCCAGCCGCAGCACCCCGCCGTCCACCTCGGTCACCACCGAACGCCGCTGCGCGGCGGCGTCGGCGAGCACCCGCGGGTTCGCGCGGCCGGCCGACTCGTCCGCGCCGATGCCGTGCACCACCGGTCGCTTGGCCGGATCGTCGCCGGCCGCGGCGGCCACCGCCCGCTCGATCGTCGCGGTGTCCGTGCTGACCGCCAGCGCGCCGGTCACCAGCGCGGCCCGGCGCGCGGCGTCGGCCAGCTCCGCCTCCCGGGTCCGGTCGGCGAGGGTGAGCCCGAGCGGGATGAGGAAGGCGAGCGCGATCAGGCCGCACAGGCCGGCGGTGAGCCCGGCGAGCGTGAGCCTCAGTCCGGCGCCACCAGCCGGAAGCCGACCCCCCGCACGGTGCGCAGGTAGCGCGGCTTCGCCGCGGACTCGCCCATTTTGCGGCGGAGCCAGTACAGGTGAACGTCGATGGTCTGGTCCTCGCCGACCGATGGCTGCCGCCATACCTCCTCCAAGAGTTCCCGCCGGGACACTACCCGGCCGGGACGTGCGGCGAGATACGCCAGCAGGTCGAATTCCTTGCGGGTCAGGGCCAGCGCCTCCCCGTCCAGCACCGCGCTGCGCTCGCCCACGTCGACGCGCAGGCCGCCGACCGTGTGCACGGCCGGCGCGACGGTACGGCTGGCCCGGCCCGCCCGGCGCAGCACAGTGGTGATCCGGGCGTCCAGGTGCGCACCGGTGAACGGCTTGACCATGTAGTCGTCCGCACCGGCGCGCAGCAGCCGTACCACCGACTGCTCGTCGTCACGGGCGGTGGCGATGATGATCGGCACGTCGGTGATGCCGCGCAGCATGCGCAGCGCGTCCGAGCCGTCCAGGTCGGGCAGGCCGAGGTCGAGCACCACCAGATCCGGTGTCTCCGCGGCGACCCGGCGCAGCGCGTCCAGCGCGGTGCCGACCGCGTGCACCGCGTGCCCCCGGTCGGTCAGCGATCGCAGCATGGCGCCGCGCACGACGTGGTCGTCTTCGACCAGCAGGACGGTTGCCACGTCAGCACCGTACTCGGCGTGGCAAGCCGGTCGCGTTGCGGCGGTCCGGCCAACCGGGCAAGCTGGGACGGCGATGACGTTCACGCTCTTCCCCGACACCCGCCTCACGCTCGCCCGCGACGCGCTGGCCGGCCTGTCGGTGGGCGACGCCCTCGGTTCCCAGTTCTTCGTTCCCGGCCGGCACCCGGACGACCTCGCCGCCGGGCGGCTGCCCGCGCCGCCGTGGGAGTGGACCGACGACACCGAGATGGCCTGCTCGGTGGTGGCCGAGCTGGCCGCCGCGGGCCGCATCGACCGGGACCGGCTGGCGCTGGCGTTCGCGCAGCGCTGCGAGCCGTACCGCGGGTACGGGCCGGGCGCGGTGACGGTGCTGCGGCTGATCCGCACGGGCACGCCGTGGCCGGTGGCCGCCGCGTCCGCGTTCGACGGGCAGGGCTCCTGCGGCAACGGCGCCGCCATGCGCGTCGCGCCGCTCGGCGCCTGGCACGCCGACTCCACCCGCCGCGCCGCCGAGCAGGCCCGTGCCTCGGCCGAGGTGACCCACGCCCACCCGGAGGGCGTCGCCGGTGCGGTGGCTGTCGCGGTGGCCGCCTCGCTCGCCGCCCGCGCCCGCCTCGACGGCGGCCGGCCCGACCCGGCCCGGTTGCTCACCGCCGTCGCCGGGGCGCTCGACCCGGCCGGTGAGGTGCACCGGGGGGTACGCCGGGCCGCCGCGCTGCTCGGTCACTCCGCCGCCGCGGCGGCCGACGCGCTCGGCAACGGCTCCCGGGTGACCGCGCAGGACACCGTGCCGTTCACGCTCTGGGTGGCCGCCACGCTGCTGCACGACTACCCCGCCGCGATCCGCGCCTGCGTCGAGGCGGGCGGCGACGTGGACACCACGGCCGCCATCGTGGGCGGGATCGTGGCCGCGTACACCGGGGTCGGCGCGCCGGGTGGTGTGCCGGAGGGCTGGCTGACCGCCCGCGAGCCGCTCCCCACCTGGCTCCCCACCCCCGCCTGACCGCCCGCCCTCCCTCGCCGGCCGTGGTGGTCGTGGGTACGCGCGCCGGTTCGGGGAAGTGGCGGGGTCGGCGGCGGAGGGATGCAGCCACCTCGGCGAGGTGGAGTCGATCATGCGTTCCGGCGCGCACCACCAGCGGGGACGGGCTCGACGGTCGCGGGGGTGTCGGGGGCGGGGGCCGGCTCGGGGGAGCCGGAGCGGGGGTCCGTGTCCGGACGTCCGGTGGCGGCGGGCTCGTCGGGGGAAGGGCTGTCGTCGGGCGGGAGGGTCATGGTGTCGCGCCGGCGACGGCTGAGCAGCCAGCCGATCGCCGCGCCACCGGCCAGCCCGGCGAGCAGGCCGCCGCCCAGCAGCAGGTCCGCGCTCGGCCCGTCGTCGGCCGCACCGGCCGCCGGTGCCGTGCCGCCCACCGCACCGCCCTGCGCCCCGCCGGCAGCGCCGGGGCCGCCCGCCGCGCCGTGACCGCCGTGCGCGCCGCCGTTCGTCCCGGCGCCGCCGTCGTGCGTCACGGTGCCCGGCAGCGGCGGCAGCAGCTCGACCGTCGGCGCCGGGTGCGCGCCACCCGCCGGGTCCGCCCACCGGACCACTGTGCCGTCGTCGTACGTCTGCACGACTGTGAACGTGAGCCGGTCGGTGGCGGGCATCGGTCCCATGCCCAGCGGCAGCCGGGCCGGCCCGGTGCCGGTGCCGGGCATCCGCAGCCAGCTCACCGCGTGGGTCACCTGGTTCAGCTCGGCCGCGTGCATGCCGGGGACGGGCTGGTCGAGCGTGCGGGTGGTGATGGTCGGCGCCCAGTCCGGCACCGACAGCGGGTACACCTCGCCGATCGGGGCGTCGGCCGGCATGGTCAGCTCGATCCGGGTGGTCCGCGTGCCGGGCCTGTCCGCGGGCACCAGCACCGCGAGTTCGATCGCGTCGCCCTGGCGTACCTGGGCGGGCGAGGTCGTGACCGTCACCCCGGCCGCGTTCGCCGCGCCCGGCCAGCCCACCGCCCCGGCGAGTACGGCCGTCAGCAACGCAGCCGCCCACCGGCCCTGACGGGTCATCCTCATGGTCGTCCCCATCCTCGTCGACTGGGGTCGGCACCGGCTCCGGCCCCACCTGGTAGTTCGGGCGGCGGGGCGAAAAGGTTCAACCCGGCACGGAACTCGCCGGGAACGGGCACCGGCGTCGGCGGCGGTCCGGGTCCGGGCGACCGATAGCATCGCAGGGGCCGGTCACCGGCCCTTCCGTACCGTCGACGACAGGAGTCACCGTGTCCGCACCCCGTACCCCCGTCGTGGCCGACCCCGTCGTCGTCGCCGCCGGGACCACGGCGGCCGACGCGGTGGCCGCGGCCGGCCTGCCGATGAGCGGGCCGAAGGCGATCGTGGTGGTCCGCGATCCGCAGGGCCAGCTCCGCGACCTGGACTGGCGCCCGGCCGAGGACGTCGCCGTCGAGCCGGTCACCCTGGACAGCCCGGACGGGCTGAACGTGCTGCGCCACTCCACCGCCCACGTGCTGGCCCAGGCGGTGCAGGACGTCTTCCCGGACGCCAAGCTCGGCATCGGCCCGCCGATCGAGAACGGCTTCTACTACGACTTCGGCGTCGACAAGCCGTTCCAGCCGGACGACCTGGCCAAGCTCGAGAAGCGCATGCAGGAGATCGTCAAGTCCGGCCAGCGGTTCCGCCGCCGCCGGTTCGCCGACCTGGACGAGGCCCGGGCCGAGCTGGCCGCCGAGCCGTTCAAGCTGGAGCTGATCGACGTCAAGGGGGAGGGGCTGGACTCCTCCGAGGTGATGGAGGTGGGCGGCGGCGAGCTGACCATCTACGACAACCTCGCCGCCAACGAGGACAAGGTCTGCTGGTCGGACCTGTGCCGCGGCCCGCACCTGCCGAACACCCGGCTGATCGGCGCGTTCAAGCTGATGCGCTCGGCCGCCGCGTACTGGCGCGGGTCGGAGCGCAACCCGCAGCTCCAGCGCGTCTACGGCACCGCGTGGCCGACCCGGGACGAGCTCAAGGCGTACCTGAAGCTGCTGGAGGAGGCCGCCCGCCGCGACCACCGCAAGCTCGGCGCGGACCTCGACCTGTTCAGCTTCCCCGACGAGATCGGGTCCGGCCTGCCGGTCTTCCACCCCAAGGGCGGCGTGCTCAAGCGCGTGATGGAGGACTACGTCCGGGCGCGCCACATCGAGGAGGGCTTCGACTACGTCGGCACCCCGCACATCTCCAAGGAAGGTCTCTTCCACACCTCGGGACACCTGCCCTACTACAAGGACACGATGTTCCCGCCGATGGAGATGGAGGGCAGCGACTACTACCTCAAGGCCATGAACTGCCCGATGCACAACCTGATCTACCGGTCGCGCGGGCGGTCCTACCGGCAGCTCCCGCTGCGGCTGTTCGAGTTCGGGTCGGTCTACCGGTACGAGAAGTCGGGCGTCATCCACGGCCTGACCCGGGTGCGCGGCTTCACCCAGGACGACTCGCACTCCTACTGCACGAAGGAGCAGGCGCCGGCCGAGATCAAGCACCTGCTCGGCTTCGTGCTCAGCCTGCTGCGCGACTTCGGCATCGACGACTTCTACCTGGAGCTGTCGACCCGCGACGACTCCCGGCCGGACAAGTTCGTCGGCTCCGACTCCGACTGGGCGACCGCCACCGCCGTGCTGGAGCAGTGCGCGCTGGAGACCGGCCTGGAACTGGTGCCGGACCCGGGCGGCGCGGCGTTCTACGGCCCGAAGATCTCCGTGCAGGCCAAGGACGCGATCGGCCGTACCTGGCAGATGTCGACCATCCAGTACGACTTCAACCAGCCCAAGGGCTTCGGGCTGGAGTACCAGGCCGCCGACGGCACCCGGCAGCAGCCGGTGATGATCCACTGCGCGAAGTTCGGGTCGATCGAGCGGTTCATCGGCGTGCTCACCGAGCACTACGCGGGCGCGTTCCCGGCCTGGCTGGCGCCGGTGCAGGTGGTCGGCATCCCGATCCGCGACGAGCACGGCGACTACCTGGTCGACTTCGCCGCGACGCTGCGCCGGCACGGCATCCGGGCCGAGGTCGACCTGGGCGACGATCGGATGCAGAAGAAGATCCGCAACGCGCAGCAGCAGAAGATCCCGTTCATGGTGATCGCCGGTGACGACGACGTGGCCGCCGGCACCGTCTCGTTCCGCTACCGGGACGGCTCGCAGCGCAACGGCGTACCGATCGACGAGGCGGTGGCGCACGTCCGTGAGGTGGTGGAGTCGCGTACCAACGCCGGCCCCACCGCCACCGCCGCCGAGTAGGCGGTCCGCCGACCGCGCCGCCCGGGCGGCGGCGCGGTTCGGCGGCGGTCCGGCCCGGATCGTAGGATCGCCTGTGTGACAGGGGCGGAGCGGGACACCGGGTACGGCGGCGACAACGGTCTGGCGGACGGGCTGGACCGGCTCTGGACGCCGCACCGGATGACCTACATCTCCGGCGAGGACCGGCCCGAGGGCGGCTACGAGAAGCCGGCCGGCTGCCCGTTCTGCCTGGCACCCGGGCTGCCGGCCGAGGAGAGCCTGGTGGTGGCCCGGGGTGAGCACGTCTTCGCGGTGCTCAACCTCTACCCGTACAACCCCGGCCACCTGCTGGTCTGCCCCTACCGGCACGTGGCCGACTACACCGAGCTGGACGAGCCGGAGACGGTCGAGCTGGCCGCGTTCACCAAGGCCGCCATGCGGGTGGTCCGGCACGTCTCCAGCGCGCACGGCTTCAACCTGGGCATGAACCAGGGCGGCGTGGCCGGCGCGGGCATCGCCGCGCACCTGCACCAGCACGTGGTGCCGCGCTGGGGCGGCGACGCCAACTTCATGCCGGTGATCGGCCGGACGAAGGTGCTGCCGCAACTGCTCGCCGACACCCGGGAACTGCTCGCCAAGGCGTGGGCGGCGGCCTGACGGCGGCCCGTTCCGACAGTACGATCTTGCGCATGGCCCTCCTGCACCGCGCGGAACTGCGCCCCTCGAAACTGGAGCTGCTCGTACCCTGGCTGCCCGGCCGGTCCTGGTTCGCCGGCGAGGCGGGCGCGGAGGTCACGCGCGTCGCGGCGTACCGGTTCGACGACCCGGCCGGTGAGGTCGGCGTCGAGACGCTGCTCGTGCGCGCCGGTGACGGCCCGGTGCTCCAGGTGCCGCTGACCTACCGGGGCGCGCCGCTGGACGGGGCGGACGACTTCTTCGTGGGCCTCGTCGAGCACTCGGTGCTCGGCCGCCGCTGGGTGTACGACGCCTGCGGCGACCCGGTGTACCCGCCGCTGCTGGCCGCCGCCGTGCTCGCCGACGCCGGTCAGGCCGAGGAGTACTTCGAGGTCGACGGGAAGCGCGAGGTGCGCCCGGCGAGCATGACGCTGACGGGGAGCCGCACCGGCCGTCCGGTCCCGGCCGGTCCGGTGTCGGCCGGTCCGGTGTCAGCGGCTTCGGCTCCGGCTGGCCCGGTCGACGGCGGCGTGACGGTGGTCCGGGTGGGGGACGTCGAGCTGGCGGTGGTCCGGCGGCCCGTCCCGGCCGACGTGCCGGCGGCGGGCGGGCTCACCGGTGCGTGGCCGGGCCAGGACGAGCCGGTGCTGCTGGCCCACGCCCGCTGACGGACCGCGTTGAGGCAGCGGCCCGGCGGCCCGGCGGCCCGGGCGCCCGCACGCGGACGGCCCGGCCGACGGCGCGGGCCGGGCCGGTCGTCCCTCCGGCCGGGACGAATTCCGCCCCACCACGCCTGTTCCCGTTCGGCGTCACGGGGCGTGACCGTGGCCGGGCTCGTGGGCTACGAACCGGCCCGCGCTCCCCGGGAAGGTGACAGGATGCGGCGGTGGCAGTCGACACACGACAGTTGGGGCGCAGCGGCATCGAGGTGAGCGCCCTCGGCATGGGGTGCTGGGCGATCGGCGGCCCGTGGGCCGAGGGCGCCCGGCCGCTGGGCTGGGGCCGGGTCGACGACGACGAGTCGGTACGCGCCGTCCGCCGCGCACTCGACCTGGGCGTCACGCTGTTCGACACCGCCGACACGTACGGCGCCGGGCACGGCGAGCGGGTGCTCGGGCGGGCGCTCGCCGGCCGGCGCGACGAGGCGGTGATCGCCACGAAGTTCGGCTACACGTTCGACGAGCGCACCCGGCAGGCCACCGGGGAGAACGCCTCCCCGCACCACCTGCGCCGGGCCGTGACCGACTCGCTGCGACGGCTGGGCACCGACCGCATCGACCTCTACCAACTGCACCTCGGCGACCTGCCGCTGCCCCGGGCCGAGGCGCTCGTCGGCACGCTCGACGACCTGGTCGGCGCCGGCCTGATCCGGTCGTACGGGTGGAGCACCGACCGGGCCGACCGGGCTGCCGCCTTCGCCCAGGTCGCCCGCGGCGCCGCCGCCGTGCAGCACGCGCTGTCGGTGCTCCGGGACGCCCCGGCCATGCTCGACGCCTGCGACAAGCACGACCTGGCCAGCCTGGCCCGGGGGCCGCTCGGGATGGGTCTGCTCACCGGCAAGTACACGCCGGAGTCCACGCTGCCCCGCGACGACGTACGCGGACTCGGGCCGACCTGGCTGGAGTGGTTCCGCAGCGGCCGGCCCGCCCCGGAGTGGCTGCGCCGGGTCGCCGCCGTGCGCGACGCGCTCACCGCCGACGGGCGCACCCTCGCGCAGGGGGCGATCGGGTGGATCTGGGCGCGCAGCGACCGGGCCGTGCCGATCCCCGGCGCCCGGACGGTCGCGCAGGTCGAGGAGAACGCGGCCGCGCTGGCCCGGGGCCCGCTCGCCCCGGACCACTTCGCCGAGGTGGAGCGGCAGTTGGCGGCGGTACGTTCGGCGGCCCTCCGCGACGCCGACCGCCCCCACTGGCCGATGCCCCCCGTCCCCGCCGTCCGCCCCTGACCGAAGGCCGCCCCCCGGACCCGCCCCCGCCTCTCGGCGTCGATCTTGCGGTTGCGGCCCTTGGGATGACCGGAATGCGCACCTTGTTAGGGCCGCAAGTGCAAGATCGCGGGAGCGAGGGGGTCAGGGGAGGGAGGGCGGGTCAGCGGGTTGTGGACTCCTTGCGGGCCTGGTCGGCCAGGTGGGCCGGCATGGGCTCGTGGCGGGCGAACTCGCGCCGGAACGTGCCGGTGCCGGCCGTCATCGAGCGCAGCTCGACGGCGTACCGCAGCAACTCGGTCGCGGGCACCTCGGCGCGGACCAGCGTGCGGCCCTCGGCGTCCGGGTCCGGCTCGGTACCGAGCACCCGGCCGCGCCGCCCGGACAGGTCGCCCATCACCGCGCCGACCGACGCGTCCGGCACCCGTACGGTGATCTCGTCGACCGGTTCCAGCAGCGCCGGCTGGCCCTTCTCGGCGGCGTCGCGCAGCGCCAGCGCGCCGGCGGTCTGGAACGCCGCGTCGGAGGAGTCGACGCTGTGCGCCTTGCCGTCGACGAGCGTCACCCGCAGGTCCACCACCGGGTAGCCGGCGACCAGGCCGCGTTCCATCTGCGCCCGGACGCCCTTCTCCACCGACGGGATGTAGTTGTGCGGGACCGCGCCGCCGACCACCCGGTCGACGAACTCGAAGCCGGCGCCCCGGGGCAGCGGCTCCACCTCGATGTCGCAGACCGCGTACTGGCCGTGGCCGCCGGACTGCTTGACGTGCCGGCCGTGCCCGCGCGCGGCGGCGGTGAACGTCTCGCGCAGCGGCACCCGGACCGGCTCGGTGTCCAGCTCGACGCCGCCGCCGCGCAGCCGGTCGAGCACCACGTCGGCGTGCGCCTCGCCCATGCACCAGAGCACCAGCTGGTGGGTCTCCGCGTTGCGTTCGAGCCGCAGCGTCGGGTCGCCGGCGACCAGCCGGGACAGGTTGCGGGCCAGCGCGTCCTCGTCGGCCCGGCTGCGCGCCACGATCGCCACCGGCAGCAGCGGCTCCGGCATCTCCCAGGGCGCGATGAGCAGCGGGTCGTCCTTGGCCGAGATGGTGTCGCCGGTCTCGGCGCTGCCCGACTTGGTGATCGCGCACAGGTCACCGGCGACGCAGGCGGGCACCTCGCGCAGCGTCGCGCCGAGCGGGCTGTAGACGTGGCCGACCCGCTCGTCGGCGTCGTGGTCCGGGTGGCCGCGCTCGGCCATGCCGTGGCCGGACACGTGGATCACCTGGTCGGGGCGGAGCGTGCCGGAGAAGACGCGGACCAGCGAGACCCGTCCGACGTGCCGGTCGACTGTCGTCTTGACCACCTCGGCGACGAGCGGGCCGTCCGGGTCGCAGGTCAGCGGCGGGCGGGGCGAGCCGTCCACGCCGGTCACCGCGGGCAGGTCGTGCTCCAGCGGCGACGGGAACGCCGCGACCAGGCCGTCGAGCAGCGCGTCCAGGCCGACGCCGGTCTCCGCGCAGACCGGCACCACGGGGTAGAAGTGGCCGCGGGCGACGGCCGTCTCCAGGTCGGTGATCAGCACCTCGGGGTCGATCTCCTCGCCGCCGAGGTAGCGGTCCATCAGGGTCTCGTCCTCGCTCTCCGCGATGATCCCCTCGATCAGCTCGTCGCGGGACTCCTGGATGGCCGGCAGGTGCTCCGGGTCCGGCTCGCGTACCGCCGCCGGCAGCCCGTCGGAGTAGTCGTACACCCGGCGGGTGATCAGCCCCATCAGGCCGGCCACCGACTCGCCGTCGTCGCCGAGCATGGGCAGGTAGAGCGGGAGCACGTTGTCGCCGAAGACGCGCTGGCACAGCGCCACCGCCTCGTCGAAGTCGGCGCGCGGGTGGTCCAGCCGGGAGACGGCGACCGCCCGGGGCATGTCGACGGCGGCGCACTCCTCCCACAGGGCGGCGGTGGCGGCGTCCATCCCGTCCACGGCGGAGACCACGAACAGCGCCGCGTCGGCGGCCCGCAGACCGGCGCGCAGCTCGCCGACGAAGTCGCCGTACCCCGGGGTGTCCAGCAGGTTGACCTTGACGTCGCGGTGCATCAGCGGGGCGCAGGCCAGGCTCACCGAGCGCTGCTGGCGTACGGCGGCGGGGTCGTGGTCGCAGACGGTGGTGCCCTCGGTGACGGCGCCGGCCCGGCCGATCGTGCCACCGGCGGCCAGCAGCGCCTCGACGAGTGTGGTCTTGCCGGCGCCGGAGTGCCCGACGAGCACCACGTTGCGAACCCTGCCGGGCTCGGTCACCACCGGCGCGCCGCCGGTGACACCCTTCTCGTTCTTCTGCGCCATCGCGGCGCACCTCCCTCAACCGGTGGTGGTGGCGACCGCCGCGGGCGACGGGGGAGCGGACCCGGGACGGGCGCCGCGGCGATATCTTCCGGTGATCTCCTGCTGGACGGGAACGCGGACCGGTGATCCGGTGAACTGGCTCACCTCCTGGCTCGATCTCACACCCGCACGGGTGCCCGCACAAGGGCCGCCGGGCGGGTCGTACGCCCGGCTGTGTCCCCGGCGGTTGCGGGCCGTTATCGTGGGACCGCCATGGCGAAGATCTTCCAAGTGACGGCCCGCGCGGGCATGACCCGCGTCGTGGAGCCGATCGCCCGCGCGCTGCTGCGTGCGGGCGTGTCCCCCAATGCGGTCACCGTGACCGGAACCGTCGGCGTGCTCGTCGGCGCGCTCGGCTTCGGCGCGCGCGGCCATCTGGTCGCCGGCGCGCTGATCGTCACGGTCTTCGCTCTCACCGACCTGCTCGACGGCACGATGGCGCGGATGAGCGGCGGGTCCACCCGGTTCGGGGCGTTCCTCGACTCGAGCATGGACCGGGTCGCCGACAGCGCGGTGTTCGGCGCGGTCGCGTACTGGCTGGCCACCGAGCACGACTACTCGGGCGTGGCGGCGGCGCTGATCTGCCTGGCCGCGGGCGGGCTGGTCTCCTACGTCAAGGCCCGCGCCGAGGGCCTCGGGATGACCTGCAACGTGGGCATCGCCGAGCGCACCGAGCGGCTGCTCATCGTCGGCGTCGGCGGTCTGCTCACCGGCGTCGGCGTCGATCCGGCCCTGGAGATCGCGCTCTGGCTGCTCGCCGCCGTCTCGATCTTCACGGTGGGTCAGCGGATGGCCCACGTGTACCGCCAGGCCCAGCGGGTCGGCGCCGAGTGAACCTGACCGAGGCGGGCTTCGTCGCGGGCTGGCGCCTGGTCCGGGCGCTGCCCCGGCCCGTCGCGGCGGCGGCCTTCCGGATGGGCGCCGACCGCGCCCACCGCAAGGACGGCGGGGGTACGCGCCGGCTGCGCGCCAACCTGCGCCGGGTGGTCGGCCCGGAGATGCCGGACGCGGAACTGGACGCGCTGGTGCGCGACGGGCTGCGCTCGTACGCCCGGTACTGGATGGAGGCGTTCCGGCTGCCCGGCCTGAGCCGCACGGACATCCTCGCCGGGTTCCGCCTCGACGGGCAGGAACTGCTCGACGCCGACGTGGCGGCCGGGCGGGGCGCCGTGGTGGCGCTGCCGCACGCCGGCAACTGGGACGCCGCAGGCGCCTGGGTGGCGGCCACCGGCTGGCCGATGACCACGGTGGCGGAGCGGCTGCCGGACGGCGTCTACGAGCGGTTCGTCGGGTTCCGGGAAGGGCTGGGCATGGAGATCCTGCCCAACACCGGCGGCCCGCGTCCCGCGTTCGACGTGCTGGTGGACCGGCTGCGCGCCGGATACGTGGTGCCGCTGCTGGCCGACCGGGACCTGTCCGCGCGCGGCGTGGAGGTGGACTTCTTCGGCGGCCGGACCCGGATGCCGGCCGGTCCCGCGCTGCTGGCGATCCGTACCGGCGCCCCGCTCTACGTGGCCTCGATGTGGTACGAACCGGACGCGGCGTGCGCCTCGATCGAGGGCCCGCTGCCGCTGCCGGACCCGGACAGCGCGCCGCTCGACGAGCGGGTGCGCGCGGTGACGCAGCGGATTGCCGACGGTCTGGCGGCGGGCATCGCCCGGCATCCGCAAGACTGGCACATGTTGCAGCGGATGTGGCTGGACCAGGGCCGGGACGGTACGCCCACGTCGGCGCAGCCACCGGCCACCACCGGGACGGTCTAGGGGGCGCAGTGCGTATCGGCATCGTGTGCCCGTACTCGTTCGACGTGCCGGGCGGCGTGCAGAACCACGTCATGGACCTGGCCGAGGCGCTGCTCGGGCTCGGCCACGAGGTGAGCGTGCTGGCGCCCGCCGACGAGGACTCGGCGCTGCCGCCGTACGTGGTGTCGGCGGGCCGGGCGGTGCCGCTGCCGTACAACGGGTCGGTGGCCCGGATCGCGTTCGGCCCGGTCTCCGTCGCCCGGGTGCGGCGCTGGATCACCCGCGGCGACTTCGACGTGCTGCACGTGCACGAGCCGCTGACGCCGAGCCTGTCGATGCTGGCTGTGCTCTGCGCCCGCGGCCCGGTGGTGGCGACCTTCCACACCGCGATGACCCGCTCCCGGGTGCTGTCGGCCGCGCAGGGCGTGCTCCAGATCGTGCTGGAGCGCATCACCGCCCGGATCGCGGTCAGCGCGCTGGCCCGCAAGGTGCAGGTCGAGCACATGGACGGCGGCGCGGTGGAGATCCCCAACGGGGTGGCGGTGGCGAAGTTCGCCGGGGTGCCGCCGCTGCCGGGCTGGCCGGGGGAGTGCGCCCCGGGCACCGGGGGGACGCTGGGGTTCCTGGGCCGTTTCACCGAGCCGCGCAAGGGCTTCCCGATCCTGCGGGACGCGTTCGTCGCGCTGGCGGCGCACCGGCCCGGGCTGCGCCTGCTGGTCGCCGGGCCGGGCGACGCGGACGAGCTGTACGGGCGGTTCCCGGCCGGCCTGCGTGACCGGGTCACGTTCCTCGGCCTGGTCTCCGAGGCGGACAAGGCGCGCATGCTGCGCAGCGTGCACCTCTACGTCGCACCGAACACCGGAGGGGAGTCCTTCGGGATGATCCTCACCGAGGCGCTCGCCGCCGGCACCACGGTGGTCGCGAGCGACCTGGACGCGTTCCGCCGGGTGCTCGACGGCGGGCGGGCCGGACGGCTGTTCCCGACCGGCGACGCGGCGGCGCTGGGCGCCGCGCTGTCCGAACTGCTCGACGACGACGGCCGCCGCGCCGGGCTCACCGCCTGCGGCGACCAGGTGGTGGCGAATTTCGACTGGCCCGTGGTTGCCCGCCGCGTTCTGGAGGTATACGCAGCCGCGATCGAGGCCACCGACGGCCGGGTCATGGACCAGGAGTGGGCGGGTCTGGGCTGACCGCTGTGGCCGCTGCGGCCGCTGTGACGAGCGCGTCGACCGGTGCACCGCGCCGGCCGGCCGGGATGAGGAGCAGCACTACGATGCCGGGCATGTGGTGGGTGGTGGGCGCGGTCGCGGTGCTCGGGCTGCTCTCGGCGTACCTGATCTGGACCTCCGGCCGCGTGCAGCGGCTGCAGGTCCGCGCGGACTCGGCGGCCCGCGCGCTCGACGCGCACCTGCTGCGCCGCGCGGCCGCCGCCGCGGTCCTGGCCGAGCAGCGGTACGGCGTGGAGCTGTACGCCGCCGCCCGGATCGCGCTGGACGCCGCTCCGGAGGAGCGCGAGGCGGCCGAGAACGACCTGACCCGGCAGTTGCGCGGGGTGCGGCTGGACCCGGACGACCCGGCGTGCGCGGCGGTGATCGCGGCCAGCCGGCGGCTGGCGCTGGCCCGGCAGGTGCACACCGACCTGGTCCGGGACGCCCGCTCGGCGCGGGGGCGTCCGGTGGTACGGCTGTTCCGGATGGGGCGCGGCCGGGAGTGGCCGCGCTACTTCGACATCGACGATCCCACGCTGGCCTCGCACGCGGACGTGACCACGGGCTGATCGCCACCGGCCGTGACGGGGGCCACACGGCAGGCCACCGGGGGTTCGATTGGCGCTCGGATCGGCGTCGCGCCGGTCGTAGCATTCCTGCGCAGTCACCTCCCGAGCACGCCGAGGAGCGATGTCCCGTGTCTGAATCCGCAGCCCCGACCACCGCCACCGCCGTCGGCACCGCCCGCGTCAAGCGCGGCATGGCCGAGATGCTCAAGGGCGGTGTGATCATGGACGTGGTCACCCCCGAGCAGGCGAAGATCGCCGAGGACGCCGGCGCTGTCGCCGTGATGGCCCTGGAGCGCGTACCGGCCGACATCCGCGCGCAGGGCGGCGTGTCCCGGATGAGCGACCCGGACATGATCGACGGCATCATCGCGGCCGTCTCGATCCCGGTGATGGCCAAGGCCCGCATCGGCCACTTCGTCGAGGCGCAGATCCTCCAGGCGCTCGGCGTCGACTACGTCGACGAGTCCGAGGTGCTGACCCCGGCCGACTACGCCAACCACATCGACAAGTGGGCGTTCACCGTGCCGTTCGTGTGCGGGGCGACGAACCTGGGCGAGGCGTTGCGCCGGATCACCGAGGGCGCCGCGATGATCCGCTCGAAGGGCGAGGCGGGCACCGGGGACGTCTCCAACGCGACCACGCACATGCGCAAGATCCGGCAGGAGATCCGCCGCCTCCAGTCGCTGCCCGACGACGAGCTGTACGTCGCGGCCAAGGAGCTCCAGGCCCCGTACGAGCTGGTCAAGGAGGTCGCCGAGCAGGGCAAGCTGCCGGTCGTGCTGTTCACCGCCGGCGGCATCGCGACCCCTGCGGACGCGGCCATGATGATGCAGCTCGGCGCCGAGGGCGTCTTCGTCGGCTCGGGCATCTTCAAGTCCGGCAACCCGGCCCAGCGGGCCGCCGCGATCGTCAAGGCGACCACGTTCCACGACGACCCGGACGTGCTCGCCAAGGTCTCCCGCGGCCTCGGCGAGGCGATGGTCGGCATCAACGTCGACGAGATCCCCCAGCCGCACCGGCTCGCCGAGCGCGGCTGGTGAGCCGGGCGTGACGGGACCCGTGATCGGCGTGCTCGCCCTCCAGGGCGACGTACGCGAGCACGTCGCCGCGCTGGCCGGTGCGGGCGCCGACGCCCGGCCGGTGCGGCGGCCGGGCGAGCTGGACGCGGTCGACGGCCTGGTGGTGCCCGGCGGCGAGTCGACCACGATCAGCAAGCTGGTGGACATCTTCGAGATGCGCGAGCCGATCGACAAGCGGATCGCCGCCGGCATGCCGGTCTACGGCTCCTGCGCCGGCCTGATCATGCTGGCGGCCGAGGTGCTGGACGGCCGCCCCGACCAGCGCGGTTTCACCGGCGTCGACATGACGGTGCGGCGCAACGCGTTCGGCCGCCAGGTCGACTCGTTCGAGGCGCCGGTGGCGCTCAGCGGCGTCGACGGCGGCCCGTTCCACGCGGTGTTCATCAGGGCGCCCTGGGTGGAGCGCGTCGGCCCGGACGTGGAGGTGCTCGGCCGGGTGACCGAGGGCCCGGCCGCGGACCGGATCGTCGCGGTGCGGCAGGGCAACCTGCTGGCCACGTCGTTCCACCCCGAGCTGACCGGCGACCTGCGGCTGCACCGCCACTTCGTGGAGCTGGTCCGGGCCGTCGCCTGAGCGGCCGGTCCGTCCCCGGTTGTGCCGGTTCGGGTGGGCCGGGACGGGCCGCTGCCGTGCGGCGCGTGACAGTGCCCCGGCTCCCGCCGGTAGGATTGCGGAGATTCGGCAGGGCCATCAGCCCGCCGCGGCTCCCAGCGAAGATCACGGCACCTCGACGTGCGCCGCCTTGGGAGCGGGGCGTGTGCGGTGCGGTCGATGCAGACGGCGGGTAGCAACGGAGGTAACAGATGTCCGGCCACTCAAAGTGGGCGACGACCAAGCACAAGAAGGCGGTCATCGACGCCAAGCGCGGCAAGATGTTCGCCAAGCTGATCAAGAACGTCGAGGTGGCGGCCCGTACCGGCGGCGGCGACCCGGCCGGCAACCCGACTCTCTACGACGCCATCCAGAAGGCGAAGAAGAACTCGGTCCCGAACGACAACATCGACCGCGCGGTCAAGCGCGGCTCCGGCCTGGAGGCCGGCGGCGCCGACTGGCAGACGATCATGTACGAGGGTTACGGCCCGAACGGCGTGGCGATGCTGATCGAGTGCCTCACCGACAACCGCAACCGTGCCGCCACCGAGGTGCGTACCGCGCTGACCCGCAACGGCGGCTCGCTGGCCGACGCGGGCTCGGTGTCGTACATGTTCTCCCGCAAGGGCGTGGTGATCGTCCCCAAGGGCGGCACGACCGAGGACGACGTGATGATGGCGGTGCTCGACGCCGGCGCCGAGGAGGTCAACGACCTCGGTGAGGCGTACGAGGTGGTCTCCGAGCCGGGTGACCTGATCGCGGTCCGCACCGCGCTGCAGGACGCCGGCATCGAGTACGAGTCGGCCGAGTCCTCCCTCATCCCCAGCGTGAACGTGCCGCTGGACGAGGAGGGCGCGCGCAAGATCTTCAAGCTGATCGACGTGCTGGAGGACTGCGACGACGTGCAGAACGTCTACGCCAACTTCGACGTCTCCGACGAGGTGATGGCCGCGGTCGGCTGACCCCGGCCCGAACGCGCCGAGCGCCGGCACCCCGCTACGGGGTGGCCGGCGCTCGGCGTATCGCCCGGTCAGCCGATCGGCTCGCGCTGCCGCCACGCCGCCCGCACCGAGGTCCGCCCGTTGGTGCGCAGCAGCGAGCCCTCGTAGACGCGCGCCCCGGCGAGCAGGAACCCGGCCGCCGCGAGCAGCAGCAGCGCCAGCGACACGAACGGCTCCCACGTCGCCGCGTCGCCGGCGAACAGCCGCACCGGCATCGCGGTGGGCGAGGAGATCGGCAGGTACGACAGGATCCGCATCGCGGCGGCGTTGTCGTTGAGGAACACCACGGCGAAGAACGGCGCCATCACCGCGAGCTGCACCGGCGTGGACGCCCCGGCGATGTCCTCCTGCCGGTTCACCAGCGCCCCGGCGGCCGCCCACATCGCCGCGAGCAGCAGGAAGCCGCACAGGAAGAACGGCACGAACCAGCCGACCGCCGGCGCGATCAGGCCCAGCAGGTCACCGCCGCCGGTCAGGCGCATCCCGATCAGCGCGGCGGCCGCGATCAGGGTGATCTGCCCCAGCGCCAGCGCGCCCGCGGCGAGGATCTTGCCGGCCAGCAGCGCCCGGGCCGGCACGGCGGCGACCAGGATCTCCACGATCCGGGTCTGCTTCTCCTCGGTGACGCTCTGCGCGATCTGCAACCCGAACGTCTGCGACATGAAGAAGAAGACGAACGCGAACGCGAACGGCACCAGGTAGGCGACGAGC
This sequence comes from Micromonospora sp. WMMD1219, assembly GCF_049315215.1. Classification (NCBI taxonomy): domain Bacteria; kingdom Bacillati; phylum Actinomycetota; class Actinomycetes; order Micromonosporales; family Micromonosporaceae; genus Micromonospora; species Micromonospora sp. WMMD1219. Next base: position 6,179,844 of record NZ_CP186057.1, on the reverse strand, counting down.
GGGTCCACCGCGTCCGGGTCCAGCAGCTTCACCTGCGGTGCCGCGCTGAGCGCGGAGACCACGTCGTCCGGGGCCCGCTCGTCGGCGACCACGACCGGACCGGTCACCACCGCGGCGTCCGCGTCGCCGTCGCGTACCGCCTGCTCGGCGGCGCCGTCGTCGGCGACCAGCATGACGTCCAGCCCGGCCGCGCGCAGCGGTTCGGCGCCGGCGGCGGTCACCGCCACTGTGGACGGGCCGCTGCTCAGCATCGCCGGCACCACTGTGGCGACGACGGCGAGCAGCAGGAAGATCAGCGTGCTGTAGAGGAACGTCTTGTCGCGGACCTTGACCTTGATCTCGCGAGCGGCGACCAGCCGGGCGGCCTGAAACGTGTTCACTGGTTGACCTCTCGGAAGATCTCGGCGAGGGACGGGGTGACCGGGCCGAAGGCGCGCACCGAACCGCGGGTCAGCGCCGCGCGCAGCACCGACTGGTCGTCGGCGGGCGGGTCCACCTCGAACACGGCGCGCGCGCCGTCGAGGTCGACCAGCCGCACGCCGGGCTGGTCCCGCAGCCAGCCGGCGTCGCCGTCGACCACGAGCGAGAACCGGGGCAGCGTGTACGCGGCGCGCAACTCCTCGCGGGCGCCGGCGGCCCGGATCGTGCCGCCCGCGATGAGCACCAGGTCGTCGCAGAGCCGCTCCACCACGTCGAGCTGGTGGCTGGAGAACAACACCGGCGCGCCGGCGGCGGCGCGTTCCCGCAGCACGGCGACCACCATGTCGACGGCGAGCGGATCGAGCCCGGAGAACGGCTCGTCCAGGATCAGCACCTCCGGGTCGTGCACCAGCGCGGCGGCGATCTGCGCGCGCTGCTGGTTGCCGAGCGACAGCGTCTCCAGCAGGTCGTCGGCCCGCTCGCCGAGACCGACCCGCTCCAGCAGCGCGTCGGTACGCCGGCGTGCCCCGGCGGCGTCCAGCCCGTACAGGCGGCCGAGGTGGACCACCTGCTCGCGGGGCGTCATCTTCGGGTAGAGGCCGCGTTCCTCGGGCATGTAGCCGAACCGGGCCCGGGCCTCGCGGCTGAGCGGCTGCCCCCGCCACGTCACCTGGCCCGCGTCCGGGGCGAGCACGCCGAGGATGATCCGCATGGTGGTGGTCTTGCCGGCGCCGTTGCCGCCGACGAATCCGGTCATGCGCCCGGCGGTCACGTCGAAGGAGACGTCTTTGAGCACCTGACGGCCGCCGAAGCTGCGGTCGACGCCGTCGAGGCGGAGCACGCTGGTCATGATCCCGACGCTACGGCCGGTCCTCACCCCCGTCGTCCCACCACGGAGCGATCACGGGGTCCGTCGCACGGCGGACGGGCGTCATCCGCCGGGTCGCACCACCCCGTGCTCGTACGCGAACACCACCGCCTGCACCCGGTCGCGCAGCCCGAGCTTGGCCAGCACGCGGCTGACGTGGGTCTTCACCGTCGCCTCGCCGACGCGCAGGGCGTCCGCGATCTCGGCGTTGCTCGCACCGCTCGCGACCAGCTCCAGCACCTCCCGCTCACGCGGGGTCAGATCCGCCGTCGCCGCGTCGTGGCGGGGGTCCGGCGGCGCCGCGCCGGGACGGGCGAACGTGGAGATCACCCGCCGGGTGAGCGCCGGCGCGATGAGTCCCTCGCCGCGCGCCACCACCCGGACCGCCTCGACCAGATCCTCCGGCGTGCCGTTCTTGAGCAGGAAGCCGCTCGCCCCGGCGCGCAACGCGGCGAACAGGTAGTCGTCCCTGTCGAACGTGGTGAGGATCAGCACCGCCGGTCCGCCCGGCGTCGTGTCGCCGGTGATCCGGCGGGTGGCCTCCAGCCCGTCGAGGACCGGCATCTCCACGTCCATCAGCACCACGTCCGGCCGCAGCGCGGGCGCCATCGACACGGCGCGCTGCCCGTCGGCGGCCTCGCCGACCACCTCGATGTCGTCCTCGACCTCCAGGATCACCCGGAAACCGGTCCGGACCAGGTGCTGGTCGTCGACGAGCAGCACCCGCACCGGCGCGCTCACGCGGCCCGCCCGGCGGCCTCGACCGGCAGCGGCATGCGGGCCCGGACCCGGAACCCGCCGCCGGGGCGCGGCCCGGCCTCCACCTCACCGCCGTGCGCGGCGACCCGTTCCCGCATGCCGATCAGGCCCAGCCCGGCCCCGGCCGCCGGCTCGCCGCCCTGTCCGTCGTCGCTCACGTCGATCTCCAGTTCCCTCGCCAGATAGCGGATCCGCACGTCCAGCGTGGTGGCGTGGGCGTGCTTGACCACGTTCGTCACCGCCTCCTGCACGATCCGGTACGCCGCCTGCGACACCGAGCGGGGCAGCGGCGCCGGTTCCCCGTACACCCCGAGTTCGGCCCGCAGCCCGGTGTCCCGGGCCCGGTCGACGAGCGCGGCGACCTGGTCGATGCCGGCGGTGTCCTCCGGGGCGGCGGCCGCGCCGGCCGCGGCGTCCGGGTCGCGCAGCACGCCGAGCATCCGGCGCAGCTCGTCGACCGACGTGCGGGCCGTCTCCTCGATCGCGGCCAGGGCGGTCCGCGCCTTGTCCCGGTCCCGGTCGAACACGCGCCGGCACGCGGCGGCCTGCACGCCCATCACCGACACGTGGTGGGCGACCACGTCGTGCAGCTCGCGGGCGATGCGGACCCGCTCGCCCATCACCGCGCGCTCGCGCGCCTCGACCTGCGAGCGGCGCAGTTGCTCGGCCTGCTCCCGCAGTTCGTACCGGCGGCGCGCGGCCACCCAGGCGGTCTGCCCGGAGTAGTAGGCGAACCCGAAGAACAGCACGTTGTAGAGCACGCCGTTGACCACGGCGGCGAGCACCGGCGGCACCGGGCCGGCGGCGTCGGCGAAGGAGGCAGCGGAGATCTGGTCGGCCCGCAGCGCGAGGGACAGCGCGAGCCAGCCGAACATCGCCGCGATGATCCCGGCCCGCAGCCGCCCGGCCAGCCGCCGGTCGGTGCCCCACGCGCCGAGCGTGAACAGGGCGGCGAACAGCGCGCCCGACGGCAGCTGCGCCAGCGGGACCGCCCGCGCCTGCCCGGCGACGAAGGCGACGGCGACGATCACCGCGACGGTGGCGGGCCACCGCCGCCGCACGGCCAGCGGGGCGGTCACCGCGACGGTCCACCAGACCTGCTCGGCCACGCTCGGCGGCGGCCCGAGCAGGAAGGCCCCGGTGCTGTACGCCAGGGTCAGCTCGAACAGGGCCAGCACGGTGACCGCGAGCCCGACCCAGAGGTCGGCGCGGTACTGCGCGGCCGTGGGAGCCGGCCGGCGCCAAGCGGTGGTGGGTGCGGTGCTCACCGTAAGACCATGCCACCGGCCGGGCCGCCGTGGTGCCCGGGGCGTAATCGGGTGGGCCGGACGACAGCCGCGACGTAGCCTGCCGGGGTGTTCGTACCCGATCTGCCGATACGCACCGAGCGGCTGCTGCTGCGCGCCTTCACCGCCGGTGACCTGGCGGTGCTCCGGGACTACCGGGGCCGCCCGGAGGTCACCCGGTTCCTCTACCACGAGCCGTACGACGACGCCGCCGCCCGCGCGGCGATCGACCGGCTGGTCCGGCGGACCGCGCTGCGCGCTCCCGGCGACGTGCTCAACCTGGCGGTGACGCTGGCGGACACCGGCGAGTTCGTCGGCGACGTGCTGCTGAGCTGGACCAGCGGGGAGCACCGGCAGGGCGAGATCGGGTACGTGGCGCACCCGGCGCACACCGGCCGGGGGTACGTCACCGAGGCGGCCCGGGAGATGCTGCGCGTCGGATTCGAAGGGCTGGGGCTGCACCGGATCGTCGGCCGGCTGGACGCCCGCAACACCGCCTCGGCCCGGGTGCTGGAGCGGCTGGGCATGCGCCGGGAGGCGCACCTGCGGGAGAACGAGTTCGTCAAGGGGGAGTGGACCGACGAGGTGGTCTACGCGCTGCTGGCCCGCGAGTGGCGGGCGGCGGCCTGAGCGACGGCGGAGGCGGGCCCGGCGCGACGGCCGGGCCCGCCAACCCTCAGCAGCAGCAGCCCTGCCGGAACGACCGCTCGACGTACGACGCCAGACCGGCGGAGTAGAAGCCGACCCCGGGCCGGATCGGGTGGTCGCTGAACAGCTCGACCCGCGACCCGAACCGGACCAGGTACGCCTCGGCGTCACCCGCGTCGTTGCGGATCATGCTGCCGCGCGGCCCGTAGATGCGCTCCAGCTCGGCGAAGGACATCCCGACCGACCCGCCGGCCGGGGAGCGCGGCGGGGCGGTGGCCGTGCCCACCGAGACGAGCCGGCCGTCCCGGAAGGTCAGCATGATCGCCCCGGCCCAGGAGCCGGTGACGCCGGCGTGCACGATTCCGGGACAGCCCGGCGCGGTCCAGTCGATCAGCCCGGCCGCGACGAGCCGGTCCAGCCGGACGCCGATCCGGTACGGCCCGGCGCCACGGACGCTGAGCACCTCGTTCTCCGCGATGGTCGACCGGACGCGGGCCGGCGTGCCGTCGCCGTGGCACGCGGTCGCCGGGTGCGCGGGCGCGGCGGCGGCGGCCGGCGCGCCGGCGGTGACCGGGACGGTCCCGGCCAGCGCCAGCAGACCGGCGAGGATGGTGGACGGGAGACGGTTCATGGCGGATCTCCTTCGGTCGGGTTCTCCTGTCCAGTTGGTCTCCGGCCGGCCCGGTTCGGTTCGGTGGATCGTCTACCGTCGACGTGACGGCGGCCGTGGTGGCGGTCCCGGAGGTGATGCGGATGATCACGCCGGCGCGGATCGGGGCGTACCGGGTGGAGCGTCTGCTCGGGACGGGGTCCTTCGCCACGGTCTGGCTCGCGTACGACCCGGCCCTGGCCGACCGGGTGGCGGTCAAGGTCCTGGCCGAGAACTGGAGCCACGACCTGCGGGTGCGGGAACGGTTCCTCGACGAGGCGCGGCTGCTGCGGCGGCTGGACGACGACCGCCTGGTCCGGGTGCACGCCGTGGGGGAGTTGCCCGACGGCCGCCCGTACGCCGTGCTGGCCTGGGCGGACGGCGGCAGCCTGCGGGACCGGCTGGCCCGCGGTCCGCTGCCGGTGGGACGGGCGCTGACGGTGCTCGACGAGATCGCTGCGGGAGTGGCGGTGCTGCACCGGCACCGGGTGGTGCACCGTGACCTCACGCCGAGCAACGTCCTGTTCCACTCGGCGCCCGGCGGCGACCGGGTGCTCGTCGCCGACCTCGGGCTGGCCAAGGCGCTCGCCTCCGCCTCCGGGCTGACCGCGCGGGCCGGCACGCCCGGCTACATGGCACCCGAGCAGGACGATCCGCTCGCCGTGGTCGACACCCGCGCCGACGTGTTCGGGCTGGGCCGCCTCGGGCTGCGGCTGCTCGGCCGGGAACGTCCGCCGGGCGGTGCGGCCGACGGCCGGACGGCCGGCTCGCGGCTGCGTGCCGGGGTGCCCGCTGCGGTGGACACGGTGCTGCGGACCGCCACCGCCGTGCGCCCCGCCGACCGCTACCCGGACGCGGACGCGTTCCGGCAGGCGCTGCGGCGCGCGGTGGCAGGCGTGCCCACGGGTGACGACGCGCGGCGCGCATCCCGGCCACGCTTGCTCCCCGCCGTGGCGGCGGTCGCGGTGGCGCTCGCCGTCGCCGCAACGTGTGCGGCGGACGCGGTCCGCCCCGCCCCGGCCGGTGCGGTGGGCCGCAGCGGGCCGCTGACAGTGGTCCTGCCGGCCGGCTGGCGGGCCGAGGGGACCGGCTGGGCGGGACGGTACGGCGACGACGGCGACCTCGAACCGGCGCTGGTGATCTCCCCGGACCCGGAGGGCTGGGCGGCCGACCCGGCGCTGCCCGGCGCGTTCGTCGGCCTCTCCACCGGTGCGGAGGGCCGGGCCGGTCCGGCGGCCTTCCTCGCCGGACGGGCCCACGGGGACTGTGCCGCGGCTGCGCCACGTCGCAGCCGGCCGGGGGGCGTGGAGTGGACGGTCGTCACGTACACCTGCCCCACCGGCCGCCCGGTGATCGTCGAGGCGGCCGCGCCTGCCACCGGCCGGGCCGGTCTGCTCTACGTCCAGCTCGTGCCGCCGCCGGACGTGGGCGCGGACTTCGTCGACCGCGTGCTCGCCGGGGTGCGGGCCGGGTAGGCGGCGCGGTCAGACCACCACCACGGTCATCGGGTACGCGCGGCCGTCCTGCGGGACGGTGACCACCACCGTGCCGGTGCGCACGAACCGGATGTCCACCACACCGGCCTCGTAGCTGCGCGAGACCAGGCCCTCCCGGTCCACTGTGACCTCACCCGGCCCGATCCCTATGATGCGCAGGATCCCGCCGGCGGCGAAGCAGAGGGACTTCAGCAGCGCCAGCTCGGTCTCGGCGAGCACCAGGTCGTAGCGGACCGGGCCGAAGCACGCGGGCGGGGCCGTGGTGCGTACCGACGGGGCGGGCCGGGTGGCCGGGGGCACGACCGGCGGTCGTGACCGCGTACCCGGGCTCGCCGGCGCGGCCCTCGACGGTGCCGGGACCGGGGTGCTCGCGCCCCGCGGAGCCGGGGTGGGGCCGGGCGGGGTCGCGGCGGTGGGTGGCGCGATGGCGACGGCGCTGGTCACCGCCGGCCGTACCGGCAGCGGCGAGACCGGACGGTCGGCGCAGGCGGGCGCCCCGGCGAGGGCGACGAGGGCGACGATCGCGAGGCGGCGCCGGCGGCGGGCCGGGTCACGCATCGGACAGCCGCGCCCGGAGCTGCCGGCGGGCCTCGTGGATGCGGGACTTCACGGTCCCCTCCGGCACGTCGAGCAGGCCGGCGATCTCCCGGTAGCTCAGCCCGAGCACGTCGCGCAGGGTCACCGCCTCGGCGAGGTCCGGCGGGACCGCGTCGAGCGCGTCGAGCAGGTCGAGCCGGGTGCCGGCGACCACGCTGGTCCGGCGCGGGTCGGGCCGGTCCGGCAGCGGGACGCCGCCGGCCTCCCGCTGCCACCGTCGCCGCAACGTGCGGTAGGTGGAGCGGGCCCGGTTGGCGGTGACCCGGTAGAGCCAGGTGTCGAACGACGAGCGGCCCTCGAACCCGGTGATCCCGTGGGCGAGCGCGAGCAGAGCGTCCTGGCAGGCCTCCTCGGCGTCCTGCCGGTGGGGCAGCAGCCGGGCGCACTGTCGCAGCACCTCCGGCCGTACGGCGGCCAGCAGGGCGTCGAGGGCCTCGCGGTCGCCGCGTGCCGCCGACCGGGCCAGCTCGTCCGTGCCGTCGGGGAGGGGCATCAGGGCGTCCCAGTGCTCGCCGGTGGTCCTGCCACCAGGCTATGCCCCGGGAGGCGGTGCCGCCCCGGCTGAGTCGGGCAGCCGACGGCGTCCCGCCCCGGCGCCGACGGCACCGGGGCGAGAAGGGGATCCGGTCCGGCGGCCTCTCGGCCGCCGGACCGGAGCCGTGCGTCAGCGGGCGGCGCGGGCGGCCTTGACCGCGCTGTCGGCCACGTCCCAGATCGTGACGAGCACGACCACCGCGGCGGCCACCCGGGCGACCTGGTCCGTGCCGCCCTCGCGCAGCCAGGCGAACCGGTCGACCATCTCCGGGTTGAGCAACCGGTCGGTGGCGAGCAGCCAGAGCACCGGGGCGGCGAAGGCCACGCCGAGCACCGCGTTGACCGCCACCAGCGGCCAGGTCCACCGCCCGGACCGGTACTTCGCGATCTCCAGGCCGACGGTGGCCAGCAGCACCACGATCAGGGCCGGCAGCCAGAAGCTCCAGAGAGCCGGGTCGAGCACCGCCATCCGGGAACCGTCGTCGGTGGTCCAGCGCTGGAAGTGCTGACCGATCAGGCCACCGACGGTGGCGAGCAGGAACACCACCGAGGCGATGCTGTCGGAGTGGCTGATCTGCCGCTCCCGGGTCTCCTCGGGGAGCTGGTCGACGGTCCACTCGGGCAGGCCGAGCGGGGTCCGGGTGCGTTCCAGCACGGCGAACACCAGCGTGACCCAGAACGCGATCTGCACCGCCGTCTGCATCGCCGCGACGACGGCCGCCCCGATCGCCGCACCCGGCTCGCCGTCGACGAGCGCCTTGGTGACGCCGGCGAGCACGCCGACGATCGCCGGGATCCAGGTGAGCAGCAGCCGCAGCAACCGCCACCACATCAGGAAGTAGCGTGGGCCGATGAGCTGCAGCGTGCGGTCGCTGTAACGGGCCGCGAGCTGCTCGGGGTTGCCCAGCTCGGTGAGCACCTCGCGCTCGGCGGAGGCGTGGTCCTGTCCGCCGGAGGTCCGGTCGTCGATCATGTCGGCGATGGAGCCGCGCAGCTCCTCGGCGAGTTCCAGGCGGCGCTGCGCGGGCACGGAACGCATGGTGGCGGCGACGTAACGGTCGGTCAGGGAACTCATCGTTCCGCTCCTTCGATCAGTTCGGTGACGGACGACCGCACCGCGGTCATGTCGTCGAGCAGGCGGTTCAGGACGTCCTGGCCGTCGTCGCTGGTCCGGTAGAACTTGCGCGGCCGGCTCTCCTCGGTGTTCCACTCGCTGATCAGCAGGCCCTGGTCCTCCAGCCGGCGCAGCAGCGGGTAGAGCGTGTTGGCGTCGACCGCGAAGCCGTGCGCGGCCAGCCGTTGCAGCAGTGCGTATCCGTAGTCGGGACGGCGTAGGGCGACCAGGCTGGCCACCACGACAGTGCCGCGTCGTAGCTCCTGGAGGTGGGTCCGGAGGACCTCTTCGCTGACCATGTCCAACACGATAGTGTGTGTCACACACCACTGCAATAGAGAAGAACATCGCGTGGCGTACGCCAGCCGGTCGGAGAGACCCGGGCCACCCTCGGCGCGGACGGTGGAGCCCGCACGATCACCTCGGTAGGGTGGGTCGGTCGACTCCGACGCAGCTTGATCCACAACCCGGGGGGCGCCACGCATGGGCGATTCGTTCGCGCATCTGCACGTACACACCGAGTACTCGATGCTCGACGGGGCGGCCCGGCTCAAGGACCTCTTCGCCGAGGCGGCGCGACTCGGCATGCCGGCGGTGGCGATCACCGACCACGGCAACATGCACGGCGCGAACGACTTCTACAAGCAGGCCATGGACGCCGGGGTGAAGCCCATCCTCGGCGTCGAGGCGTACGTCGCGCCGGAGTCGCGCTTCCACAAGGCGCGGGTCAAGTGGGGCCGCCCCGAGCAGAAGAGCGACGACGTCTCCGGCAACGGCGCGATCACCCACATGACCATGTGGGCGAAGAACCGCGACGGCCTGCACAACCTGTTCAAGCTCAACTCGCGCGCCTCCATGGAGGGCCACTACGTGAAGTGGCCCCGGATGGACATGGAGCTGATCGCCGAGCACGCCGAGGGCATCATGGCCACCACCGGCTGCCCGTCCGGCGCGGTGCAGACCCGGCTGCGGCTGGGCCAGTTCGACGAGGCGCTCAAGGTCGCCGCCGCGTACCAGGACATCTTCGGCAAGGACAACTACTTCCTGGAGATCATGGACCACGGCCTCGACATCGAGCGCCGGGTCCGCGAGGGGCTCACCGAGATCGCCCGCAAGCTCGACATCCCGCCGGTGGTCACCAACGACTCGCACTACACCCACGAGGCGCAGGCCGAGGCGCACGACGTGCTGCTCTGCGTGCAGACCGGCAGCAACGTCGCCGACCCGAACCGGTTCCGCTTCGAGGGCGGCGGCTACTTCGTCAAGTCCGCCGACCAGATGCGCGCCGTCGACTCCTCCGAGCTGTGGCAGCAGGGCTGCCGCAACACGCTGCTGGTGGCCGAGAAGGTCGACCCGGCGGGCATGTTCACGTTCCACAACCTGATGCCGCGGTTCCCGATCCCCGAGGGCGAGACCGAGGAGTCCTGGTTCCGCAAGGAGACCTTCGCCGGGCTCAAGCGCCGCTTCCCCGACGGCATCCCCGAGGGCCACGTCGTCCAGGCCGAGTACGAACTGGGCGTCATCATCCAGATGGGCTTCCCGTCGTACTTCCTCGTGGTCGCCGACTTCATCCAGTGGGCCAAGAGCCAGGGCATCGCGGTCGGCCCCGGGCGTGGTTCGGCGGCCGGCTCGCTCGTGGCGTACGCGCTGGGCATCACCGACCTCGACCCGATCCCGCACGGCCTGATCTTCGAGCGGTTCCTCAACCCCGAGCGCGTCTCCATGCCGGATGTCGACATCGACTTCGACGAGCGCCGGCGCGGTGAGGTCATCAAGTACGTGACCGACAAGTGGGGCGAGGACAAGGTCGCGCAGATCGCCACGTTCGGCACGATCAAGGCGAAGGCCGCGATCAAGGACTCGGCCCGGGTGCTCGGCTACCCGTACGCGGTCGGCGACCGGATCACCAAGGCCATGCCCCCGGCGGTGATGGGCAAGGACATCCCGCTGTCCGGCATCTTCGACCCGAAGCACCCCCGCTACGCCGAGGCGGGCGAGATCCGCGGCCTCTACGAGTCCGACCCGGACGTCAAGAAGGTCATCGAGACCGCCAAGGGCATCGAGGGCCTGATCCGGCAGACCGGTGTGCACGCCGCCGGCGTCATCATGTCCGCCGAGCCGATCATCGAGCACATCCCGCTGATGCGGCGCGACTCCGACGGCGTCATCATCACGCAGTTCGACTACCCGACCTGCGAGTCGCTCGGGCTGCTGAAGATGGACTTCCTCGGCCTGCGCAACCTGACGATCATCGACGACGCGGTGAAGAACATCCAGCTCAACCACGGCCGGGAGCTGGACCTGCTCGGCCTGCCGCTGGACGACAAGCAGGCGTACGAGCTGCTGGCCCGCGGCGACACGCTCGGTGTGTTCCAGCTCGACGGCGGGCCGATGCGCTCACTGCTGCGGCTGATGAAGCCGGACAACTTCGAGGACATCTCCGCCGTCCTGGCGCTCTACCGGCCCGGCCCGATGGGCGTGGACTCGCACACCAACTACGCGCTGCGCAAGAACGGGCTCCAGGAGATCACCCCGATCCACCCGGAGCTGGAGGAGCCGCTGCGCGAGATCCTCGCGCCCACCTACGGCCTGATCGTCTACCAGGAGCAGGTGCAGCGCGCCGCGCAGATCCTCGCCGGCTACACGCTCGGCCAGGCCGACCTGCTGCGCCGGGCGATGGGCAAGAAGAAGAAGGAGATCCTCGACAAGGAGTTCATCCCGTTCCGGGACGGCTGCCGCGAGCGCGGCTACTCCGACGAGGCCATCCAGGCCGTGTGGGACGTGCTGGTGCCGTTCGCCGGCTACGCGTTCAACAAGGCGCACTCCGCCGCGTACGGCCTGGTCTCCTACTGGACCGCGTACCTCAAGGCGCACTACCCGGCCGAGTACATGGCCGCCTTGCTCACCTCGGTCGGTGACGACAAGGACAAGATGGCCATGTATCTGTCCGAGTGCCGCCGCATGCGCATCCAGGTGCTCCCGCCGGACGTGAACACCTCGGCCGGGCCGTTCACGCCGGTCGGCAAGGAGATCCGCTTCGGTCTCGGCGCGGTGCGCAACGTCGGCGCGAACGTGGTCGCCTCGATCATGCGGTGCCGGGAGGAGAAGGGCGACTACGCCGACTTCTACGACTTCCTGTCCAAGGTCGACGCGGTGGTCTGCAACAAGAAGACCATCGAATCGCTGATCAAGGCCGGGGCGTTCGACTCGCTCAAGCACCCGCGCAAGGGCCTGCTCGCCGTGCACGCCGACGCCATCGACGCGTACGCCGACGTCAAGCGCAAGGAGGCGGTCGGCCAGTACGACCTGTTCGGCGCCGGCTTCGGCGAGGCGGAGACCGGCGGCACCACCACGGTCATGCCGGTCATCGGCGAGGGGGAGTGGGACAAGCGCGACAAGCTCGCGTTCGAGCGCGAGATGCTCGGCCTGTACGTCTCCGACCACCCGCTGTTCGGCCTGGAACACGTGCTCGGGGCGGCCGCCGACACCACGATCGCCGCGCTGTCCGAGGAGGGCACCGTGCCCGACGGCGCGGTGGTCACGCTGGCCGGCATCCTCTCCGGCGTGCAGCGCCGGGTCACCAAACAGGGCCGGGCGTGGGCGTCGGCGACGCTCGAAGACCTCGCCGGCGGCGTGGAGACGCTGTTCTTCCCGAACACGTACGAGGTGATCGGGCAGTACATCGCCGAGGACGCCATCGTGGTGGTCAAGGGCCGGGTCGACCGGCGCGACGACACCCCGCGCATCATGGCGATGGACATGTCCATGCCGGACGTCACCAGCAACCCGGCCAACAAGCCGGTCACGCTGACCATCCCGGTGCACCGCTGCACGCCGCCGCTGGTGGAACGGCTCAAGGAGACGCTCGTGCTGCACCCCGGCGACACCGAGGTGCACGTCAAGCTGCTCAACGGCGGCAAGGTCACCACGCTGCGCCTCGGCCCGTTCCGGGTCGCGCCCACCACCGCGCTGATGGGTGACCTGAAGAGCGTCCTCGGCCCGGCCAACGTGAGCTGACCGGGCCGAGCGCCTCCGGCGCGACGCCGGGACGTACCGCTAGACGCGGGTGACGCGGATGGCGTCGGCGATCACGTACCCGGTGCTGCCGGACCACCGGCTGACACCCACCTTGTTGGCGTCCCCGGCGGCCAGGGTGAAGGTGCCCAGCGAGCGCCACGCGCCGCCGTTCGCCGTCTGGTTCACCGAGACCGTCTGGTTGCCGCTCGTCGTCGCGACGATGTACGGCGTGGACGTGTTGTAGCCGGCCACTGCCGGATACCAGACCTCCACCCGGTAGGTGGCTGTCGCCGGGATGTTCACCTTGTACCAGGCGGTGTCGCTGGCCGCGACGGGGTTGGCGTACCGGTAGTCGGCGCCGTAGCGCTGCGCCGAGTACGTCGAGGTGCTCCAGTTGGCGCTCGCGGTGAACCGGCCGGCGGTGGTGTTGTCCACGACGGTCGACCAGGCGGTCGGCGGGGGTGTGGTGCCGCCGGTGACGAGCTGCATGTAGTAGGTCCAGTTCCAGTTCGAACCCGGGTCGGTGTGCGTCGCGCCCGGCACCTGGTTGTGCCCGATGATGTTTGTGCGGGTCTTCGGGATGCCGTACTTGTCGCACAGGTACCGGGTCAGCGCCGCCGACGACCGGTACATCGCGTCGGTGTACCAGGAGGCGTTGTCGACGTACCCCTCGTGCTCGATGCCGATCGACTGGGTGTTGTAGGTCCAGTTGCCGGCGTGCCAGGCGATGTCCTTGTCCCGCACCATCTGCGTCACCGCGCCGTCGGAGGAGCGGAGCAGGTAGTGCGCGCTGGTGCCGGCGGCGGCGTTCTGGAACCAGCTGATCGAGCCGGCGTAGCTGCCCTGCATGGTGTGGATGACGATGTAGTTGATCGGGTACGCCGACTCGCGGCTGGAGACCGTGTAGTTGGACGAGTTGGCCGGCACCCAGGCCGCCGGGCCGTAGTCGGTGCTCAGGGTGCCGAAGTCGCCGGTGCCCAGCGGCGCCACGTCGGCGTACCGCCCCCGCTGGGGCGCGACCGGGCGGCCGTCCACGCTGACCTCGCCGCCGGCCGTGGTCGCGATGAAGCCCCGGGCGAGCAGGTCGTACACGGAGTCGGCGTACAGCCGGGCGGTGGCCGCGTCCGCCGAGCCGCCGTAGCGGGCGATCGGGCCGTACCACTGGTTGACGTCGTCGCGCTGCGCCGGGGTCAACCCGGCCTCGTCGGCGTAGGAGCGCAGAACCGCCGCCGCGCCGGCCACGTTCGCCGCGTCCCGGGTACGCAGTTCGGCGCGGTCCAGCCGGGTCCGGCGCGCGGCCTCGTCGAGCGTGCGCACCTTCGGGTTGCTGGTCAGGTGCATCACGCCGTATCCGCCGGAGGCGCTGGGCTCGCCGCCGTGACCGTCCAGGCGGGTCTCGGCGTACCCGAGCGCGGCGAGCAGGTCGCGCGGCACGTCGGAGCCGGCGGCGGCCCGGTCGAAGGCGGCGGCGAGCGGTTGCGCGCCGTGCTGTGGCGCGGCCTGGGCCGGCTGGCCGGTCAGGCCGATCATGAGGATCAGGGCGCCGCCGAGCAGGTGGCTCATCCGACGCGAGGGTCTCCGAATCGTCACAGGCACTCCTCGTCCACTACAGGGGGGCGACTGCGCTCACGTCGCCGGTTCGCCGCACCCTATAGCGTGACGTTTGTCTATGTCGATACCTTGCATTAACGCTCTCTTTGATGAAGACTTCCTTCAGATGCGGGGCCGGCCCCGTACCGTCGCGGTCTTGCCCGGCGCGCCACGGCCGGGCAGCATCGTGCGGATGCCGCCCACCGACCTGCTACGGATCCGCGACCTGGTGCCCGACTTCCTCGCCTGCGCCGGCCGCGGCGCGCCGGAACTCCTGGCCTCCCGTTACCCGGCCGGGCATCCGGACGTGGCGCGGGCGCTGCGCCGCGACGGTGACTGGTCCGACGCCGCCCGGGTGGCCGCCGTCCTGGACGGGCTCCGCGACCGCGCCGCCGACCTGGCGGCACGAGCCGAGACGGTACGCGTGGCGCTGCCCCACGGCGTCGCGGCGGTGGCCGACGCACTGGGCTGGTCCGGCGACGGCGGGCCGGTCGAGTGCGTCGTGCTGGTCGGGCTGAACCAGGCCAACGGCTGGGCCGGCGAGCTGAACGGCAGATACGCGCTCTTCCTCGCCGTGGAACAACTCGGGCCGCCGGAGGACCTCGACCTGCTGGTGCGGCACGAGGCCGCGCACGTGGTGCACGACCGCCGCGCCGCGATCCGCGACTGGCCCGAGTGCGGGGTGGCGAACGCGCTGTTCACCGAAGGGCTCGCCACCCAGGTCACCGCGGAACTCGACGCCGGACGGCCGGACGAGGCGTGCCTCTGGTTCGGCCGCCCCGGCCACCGCCCCTGGCTCGACGAGTGCCGCCGCCGGTGGCCGGAGATCCTGCGCCGGGTACGCGCCGACCTCGACGCCACCGACGCCGAGCACCACGCCCCGTACTTCCTGATGCGGGACTCGCCGCTCGCCGGCGACCTGCCCAAACGGTGCGGCTACCTGGTCGGCCTGACCGCGGTACGGCGCCTGCGCCGCCACCACACCCTGCGCGACCTGGCCACCTGGTCCTTGCCGAGGGTGCGATCGGAGATGGCCGCCGCCCTGACCGACCTCCCCCCACCCCCCTGACGCCCCACCCCGGCCCACCCCCCGTTCCGCTGCGCGATCTTGCAGTTTCGGCCCTGCGTTTTGCGGCTTTGCACCAATTGCCGGGGCCGAGAGTGCAAGATCGCGGGGCATGGGAGCCGGGGAGCGGGGGTCGGGGCGAGGGCGGGGCCACGGGGGTGGGATTGGCGGTGTCGGGGTGGGGGAGGGGGTGGCTAGCGTCGGGCCATGGAGCTGGAGCAGGCGCAGAAGTTGTGGCAGCCCGAGCCGGGCTGGTTGAACACGGCCACCTATGGACTGCCGCCGGAGCCGGTGTGGGACGCCGTGCAGCGGGTGCTCGCCGACTGGCGGACCGGGCGGGTGTCGTTCGAGGTGTGGGAGGAGTCGGTGGACCGCTCCCGGGCCGCCTTCGCGCGGCTGACCGGTGTGGACGTCGCCGACGTGAGCGTCGGCGCCAGCGCGTCGCAACTCGTCGCGCCGATCGCGGCCGGGCTGCCGGCGGGCGCGACCGTGGTGGTGCCCGAGACCGAGTTCACCTCGATCCTGTTCCCGTGGCTGGTCCAGCAGGAGCGCGGCGTGCGGGTACGCACCGTGCCGCTGGCCGGCCTGGTCGACGCGATCGACGCCGACACGGACCTGGTGGCGTTCAGCGTGGTGCAGTCCGCCGACGGCACTGTGACTCCGTACGACGAGATCGTCGCGGCGGCCCGGGCGCACGGCGCGTTCGTGGTGGCCGACGCGACGCAGGCGTGCGGGTGGCTGCCGTTCGCGGCGGACCGGGCCGACGCGGTGGTGGTGGCGGCGTACAAGTGGTTGATGGCGCCGCGGGGCTCGGCCTTCGCCTACCTGGCCCCGGCGCTGCGCGAGCGGATGCGCCCGGACGCGGCCGGGTGGTACGCCGGAAGCGACCCGCACGCCTCCTACTACGGACCGCCGCTACGCCTGGCCGGCGACGCCCGGCGTTTCGACATCTCCCCGGCCTGGATGAGCTACGCCGGGGCGGCTCCGGCGCTGGAACTGCTCGCCGACCTGGACCCGGAGGCGGTGCGCGCGTACGACGTGGGGCTGGCCAACCGGTTCCTGGCCGGGCTGGGCCGGCCGCCCGGCGACAGCGCGATCGTCACGGTGGACGTGCCGGACGCGCAGGAGCGGCTGGCCCGGGCGGGGGTGCGCGCGGCGGTACGGGCCGGCCGGGTCCGCGCCTCGTTCCACCTCTACACGACCGAGGCGGACGTGGACCGGGCGGTCGAGGCCCTGACCGGCTGACCCCGCAACCGGAGAGCGGCCGGGAGCGGCCCGAAGGCGGCGAGAACGGCCGGCGCGTCACTGCGCGCCGGCCGTCCCGAACCGCTCAGCAGACGTCGAAGGTCGCGGACGTGTAGGAGAGCAGTTTCCATCCGCGGTCCGGGCCGAGGGTCATGTCCCACCTGCCGTCGGTCCGGCGACCGAGCTGGAAGTAGTCGGTGGTTCCGTCGTAGGCGTACCAGCCCTCGCCCTCCAGACGACGAGCCGGGTGGCCGCCCGGGACAGGGTCCTGGCCCCGACGACGCCGTCGGCGACGAGGCCCCGGGCGCTCTGCCACCGCTTCGTGGCCGCCGTCGTCTGCGGCCCGAACCGGCAGTCGACGTCGGAGTGGGTGAGGTAGCCGTCGGCCCACAGGATCATCTGCCACATGGCGACGACGTTGCTGTACGAGCGTGTCGACGCCGAGATCGGGCCCTCGTCGCCCCAGTCGTCCCGCCAGTCGCCGGAACCCGTGATGTACCCCTGACTCACGCTCGCCGAGGCCGGTGCGGCCGAGACCGCGAGGACTCCGAGCATGGCGGCGGCCGTCGTGAGCGCGACGGCCGTGATTCGAGTACGCATGTGCATCTCCTCCGGCTGGTGGTGCCTTTGCCGGGGACACACCTGGCGCCCGTAGCCGGTTGCGCAGAGTCAGAGTCGGGACACAACGCGTCAGGCCAGGTGGCCGCCGATCTTCGTGTACCCGCGCAGCAGGTCGCGGGAGATGATCAGCCGCTGCATCTCGTCGGTGCCCTCGAAGATCCGGTACAGCCGGACCTGCCGGTACCAGCGTTCGATCGGCAGCTCACGGGTGTAGCCCATGCCGCCGTGGATCTGGAGCACCCGGTCCACCACGCGGTTGACCATGCCGGCGCCGTAGAGCTTGCCCATCGAGGAGGCGTGCCGGGGGTCGAGGCCCTGGTCGACCGTCCAGGCCGAGCGCAGGATCAGCCAGCGGGCCGCCTCCAGCTCGGTCTCCGAGTCGGCGATCATCCACTGGATGGCCTGGTTGGTGCCGATCGGCGCGCCGAACGTCTCGCGCGTGTTGGCGTGGTCGATCGCCATCTGGAGGACTCGTTCGGCGATGCCGACGGCGTGCGACGGAATGGTGTAGCGGCCCTTGCCGATCCACTCCATGCCGAGCGTGAAGCCCTGCCCGATCTCGCCGAGGATGTTGCGGTGCGGCACCCGTACGCCGTCGAAGATCAGCGAGGCCGGGCCGCCCTCGCCCATGGTCTGGATGAACTCGGACCGCCAGCCCATCGCGCGGTCCACCAGGAACGCGGTCGCGCCGCCGCGGCGGGCGCCCTTCTCCGGGTCGGTCACCGCGACCACGATGGCGAAGTCGGCGTCGTTGCCGTTGGTGATGAACGTCTTCTCGCCGTCGAGGACCCAGTCGTCGCCGTCGCGGCGGGCGCGCAGCTTGATGTTCGCCGCGTCGGAGCCCGCGCCGGGCTCGGTGATGGCGAAGCAGGAGATCCGTTCGCCCTCGATGGTGGGGATCAGGAACTCGCGCTTCTGCTCCTCGGTGGCGTGGAACAGGATGTTGTCGGCCTCGCCGCCGAAGCGGAACGGCACGAAGCTGCGGCCCAGCTCGGTCCAGATCAGCGACTGCATCACCGCGGGCAGGGCCATGCCGCCGTACTCCTCGGGCGTGGCCAGCCCCCAGAAGCCGAACTTCTTCGCCTTGAGCTGGAGTTCGCGCAGCTCGGAGCGGTCCAGGCCGGGCTGGTGGGCGCGCTCGCGGCGCAACACCTCCGCCTCCAGCGGCATCACCTCCCGCGTGACGAACGTGCGAACGGTGTCCCGGATCGCGCGTTCCTCGTCGGACAGTGCGAAGTCCACGGTGCCCCCTCAGGTCGACTGCCTATAAACTAGCGCTGGAAGTTTTCCCGCGTCCAGACCCGATGTCGAAAGGAGGATGATGACCAGGTGCCCCGACCCCGACAGGCCCTGCTCACCCGCGACCGGATCGTCGAGACCGCGCTGGCGCTGATCGACGCCGACGGGCTGGACGCGCTCTCGACCCGGCGGCTCGCCGCCGCGCTGGGCGTCCGCGGCCCTTCGCTCTACAACCACTTCGCCACCAAGGAGGAGATCCTCGACGCGGTGGCCGACGGCGTCGCGGCGACTGTCGACATCGGCGTCTTCGAGGAGCACGACTGGCTCGACGCGCTCGGCCGCTGGGCGCGCTCGTACCGGGCCGCGCTGGCCGCGCACCCGAACATCGTGCCGTACCTGGCGCAGGGGCCGGGCCGCCGTCCCGCCGCGCTCGCCATGGCCGACGCGGTCTACGGCTCACTGGTCCGGGCCGGCTGGCCGCCCGCGCGGGCCACCCACATCGGCGCCGCGATGCGCTACTTCGTGGCCGGGTCCGCGCTCGGCTCGTTCGCCCGCGGCTTCGTCGAGGACCCGTCGCTCTACGCCGCGCACCCGCACCTCAACCAGGCCCACCGCCTCGCCGGCCATCAGCGCAGCGTGGACGAGGGGGCGTTCGCGCTCGGCCTGGACGCGCTGCTGCACGGGCTGGCCGCCGAGTACGCGGCCACCGTCGCCCCGCTGGAACGGGTCGGCGGTCCGGAGTAGCGTCGAAACTCCCACCGCTAGTTTCCACCGCCCCCGAAGGACGCCATGGATCTCGCCGCCGCCCCGCCCGCCCTGCTGACACGCCGCCACCTGCACGTCGCCGGTGACTGGGTCGACCCGTCGTCGGACGACACCATCCCGGTGGAGAACCCGGCCACCGCGAGCATCGTCGGCGAGGTGCCCGCCGGCACGCCCGCCGACGTGGACCGCGCGGTCGCCGCCGCCCGCGCCGCGTTCCCCGGCTGGGCCGCCACCGCGCCCGAGCAGCGGGCCGCGCACCTGGATCGGCTGCACACCGCGCTCGCCGCCCGCGCCGACGAGATCGCCCGCACGGTGGCGACCGAGCTGGGCACCCCGCTCAAGCTCGCCACGCGCGTCCAGGCCGGCCTGCCCCTGACAGTGCTGCGGACCATGGTCGACCTGGCCGCCCGCCCGGCCGCCGAGCACACGGTCGGCAACTCGCTCGTGGTCCGGGAGCCGGTCGGCGTGGTCGGGGCGATCACCCCGTGGAACTACCCGCTGCACCAGGTGGTCGCCAAGGTCGCGCCCGCGCTCGCCGCCGGGTGCACAGTGGTGCTGAAGCCGAGCGAGCTGACGCCGCTGACCGCGTACCTGCTGTTCGACGCGATCACCGACGCCGGCCTGCCGCCCGGCGTGGTGAACCTGGTGCCCGGCACCGGCCCGGTGGTCGGCGAGGCGCTCGCCGCGCACCCCGACGTCGACCTGGTCTCGTTCACCGGCTCCACCGCCACCGGCCGGCGCATCGCCCACCTGGCCGCCGAGCGGATCGCCCGGGTGTCGCTGGAACTCGGCGGCAAGTCGGCGAACGTCGTCCTGGCCGACGCCGACCTGCCCACCGCGGTCAAGGTCGGCGTGGGCAACGCGCTGCTGAACTCCGGGCAGACCTGCACCGCCTGGACCCGGATGCTCGTGCACCGCGACCGCTACGCCGAGGCGCTGGACCTGGTCGCGGCGGCGGTGGCCGGCTACCGGCTCGGCGACCCGTTCGACCCGGCCACCCGGCTCGGCCCGCTGGCCTCCGCCGCGCAGGCCCAGCGGGTACGCGACCACGTCGACCGGGCGCTCGCCGACGGCGCCCGGCTCGTCGCCGGTGGCCCGGACGCGCCACTGCCGCCGCAGGGGCACTTCGTGGCGCCCACCGTGTTCGCCGACGTGCACCCGGACAGCGCGCTCGCCCAGGAGGAGGTGTTCGGGCCGGTGCTCGCGGTGATCCCGTTCGCCGACACCGACGAGGCGGTCGCCATCGCCAACAACTCCCGGTACGGGCTGGCCGGCGCGGTCTGGTCGGCCGACGAGGAGGCGGCGCTGGCAGTGGCGCGGCGGATGCGTACCGGCCAGGTGGACGTCAACGGCGGCGCGTTCAACCCGCTCGCCCCGTTCGGCGGCTACAAGCAGTCCGGCCTCGGCCGGGAGCTGGGCGCGTACGGCGTGGAGGAGTTCACCGAGGTGAAGGCGATCCAGCGATGAGGGCGCTCGTGGTGCGCGGCCGGGGCGAGACACCGGCGGTCGAGGACGTACGGCTGCCCGCGCCCGGCCCGGGTGAGCTGCGGGTACGCATCCGCGCCGCCGGCATCTGCCACTCCGACCTGGCCATGGTGGACGGCACGCTGGCGCCCGCGTACCCGCTGGTGCTGGGGCACGAGGCCACGGGCGTGGTGGCCGAGGCCGGGCCCGGCACGACGCTCGCGGTCGGCACGCCCGTGGTGCTCAACTGGGCGCCGGCCTGCCGGGAGTGCTGGCACTGCCGGCACGGCGAGCCGTGGCTCTGCGCCGCCAACCCCAACCCGTCGACACCCCGGGGCGAGACGGCCGCCGGCGAGCCGCTTCAGGTCACGCTCGGGCTCGGCGCGCTCGCCGAGGAGGTGGTGGTGCCGCAGCGCGCCGCCGTGCCGGTGCCGGCCGGACTGCCGCCGGAGCAGGCCGCGGTGCTGGGCTGCGCGGTGCTCACCGGCGTCGGCGCGGTCCGCAACACCGCGCGGGTCGCACCCGGCGAGTCGGTGGCGGTGATCGGGCTCGGCGGGGTGGGCCTGGCCGTGCTGACCGCCGCGCGGCGGGCCGGCGCGTCGCCGATCCTCGCCGTGGACGTGGTGGAGGCCAAGCGGGACCTGGCGCTCGCCGCCGGGGCCACCGACTTCCTCCGCTCGGACGACCGGCTGGGCAAGGAGATCCGGGTCCGCACCGAGGGACGCGGCGTGGACCACGCGTTCGAGTGTGTCGGCCGGTCCGCCACCATCCGCGCCGCCTGGCGGGCGACGCGGCGCGGGGGAGCGGTCACCGTGGTCGGCATGGGCGGCAAGGACGACATGCTCAGCCTCTCCGCGCTGGACATCTTCCACTCCGCGCGCACGCTGCGCTCCTCGGTGTACGGCTCGACCGACCCGGACCGGGAGGTGCCGGAGCTGGCCGAGGCGCTCGCCGCCGGTGACCTGGACCTGGGGCCGCTGGTGAGCGGCACGGTGCCGCTGGCCGAGGCGCCCGCCGCGCTGGAGCGGCTGGCCCGCGGCGAGGGCGCCCGCTGGGTGGTCACCTTCCCGGACTGATCCGGCTCGGCCGGATTCGCCGGTGGCGCATCCGGATCGGGCCGTGCGGACGAACCCCTGGGTAGGAGAGCTACCCGGGGGTACGTCCGTTGCTGACCGAGAACATGCCGACCTGGGCCGCCGAGACGGCCCGCAAACGGCTGACCGCCGCCGCCGAGGACCTGGACGACAACCGGGTCGCCGGGCTGGTGCTCGACCTGGCCGCCGAGGCCGGGGTGGTGCCCGCCTGGGAACAGGTCTGCCTGCCGCTGCTGGGCACGCTGCGCGGCGACAGCGCCGCCGAGATCGCCGTCGAGCACGCCCTCTCCGAGGGGGTACGCGTCGGCCTGGACGTGTTCGGCCGTGAGCCGTCCCGGCCGCTTCCCGCCCAGGGCGTGCTGCTCGCCGGCGCCGAGCACGAGACGCACTGCCTCGGGCTGCACGCCCTCGCCGCGGCGCTGCGCGAACGTGGCCGGGGCGCGCTGCACCTCGGCCCGGCGCTGCCCTGGTCCGCGCTGGCCAGCGCGGTGGTCCGGGTCCGCCCGCGGGTGGTGGTGGTCTGGTCGCAGTCGCCGCTGACGGGCCGCGCGTACCGCCTGGTCCGTCTGCGGCGGGACCTGCCCGGGGTACGCGTGCTCGCCGCCGGTCCGGGGTGGATCGAGCCGTTCCCGCCCTCGTCGGCCGTGCCGCGTCGCCTCACCACCCTCGGTGAGGCGACGCTGGCCTGCCTGGCCGGAGGCGGCGCCTGACGCCAGGGCGCCTGACCGGCCCGCGCCTGGCGCCGGCTGCCTGTGGGCCCGCCTGACGCCCGCCGCCTGGCATCCGGTCAGCCGGCGCGGAGGCCGCGCAGCAGCGTGGCGACGGCGGCCTCCGGGTCGAAGCCGTCATCGGGGGAGGCGAGCTGGTTGCTCAGCAGCCCGTCGACGAGCGCCAGCAGCATCCGGAAGTGGGCGGGCGGATCGGCCGAGCCGAGCGTGGCGAGCAGCGGCTCGCCCCAGCCGGCCAGCCGTGCCCGGGCGGCCTCGATCGCCGGGCGCAGGTCGGGCCGCACTGCCGCCTCGACGAACAGCGCGTACCGGGCCAGGGTGACCACCCGCTGCTGGTCGGTGAACTCCCGGATCAGCCGGCCGACCACGGCGGCGAACGCGGCGACGTCGCCCGGCGGCAGGTCCGCGGCGAGCCGTTGCCAGGCCGCCGTCTCCACCTCGACCAGCCGGTCGAAGACGCCGGTGACCAGCGCCTCCCGGGTGCGGAACCGGTTGGACGCCGAGCCTTCGGGCAGGCCCGCCTCCGCGTCCACGGCCCGGTGGGTGAGCTGCCGCGGCCCTCCGGTGCCGAGCACCCGGATGGCGGCGTCGAGCAGGAGCTGCCGGCGATCGGTCACCCGGTCAGACTACAGCCGTAGTGTGGCCGACTACATCTGTAGTACGGTGACCGCATGGGCGGACACGCGGTCGTGGTCGGGGGCGGCATCGGCGGGCTCGCGGCGGGCATCGGCCTGCGCGCGGCGGGCTGGGAGGTGACGGTCCTGGAGCGGTCGGCCGCGTTGCCGCACAGCGGCACCGGGCTCGGCATCTGGCCCGCCGCGATGCGCGCCCTGGACGCCCTCGGCGTCGGCGACGAGGTGCGCCGCCGGGGCAGCCGTCAGGCCGGCGGGTCGATCCGGCGTCCCGACGGCAGCCGGATCGCCACCGTCGACGTCGAGCGGCTGGAACGCCGGCACGGCGAGCCGGTGCACCTGGTCACCCGGCCGGTGCTGCTCACCGTCCTGGCCGGCGCGCTGCCCGGCCCGGCGCTGCGCCTCGGCGCGCCGGTGACCGACCCGGGGTCGCTGCTCGACGCGTACGACCTGGTGGTGGGCGCGGACGGGATCAACAGCGTGGTGCGGGCGGCGATGTACGGGCAGCGGTACCCGCTGCGCTACGCGGGCGCGGTGGCCTGGCGCGGCGTGGTCGACATGGACCTGGCCGAGGGGGGCGAGACCTGGGGGCGGGGGCGCAAGTTCGGGCTGACCCCGGCCGGGCCGGGCCGCACCAACTGGTACGCCGCGGTGCGGCTGCCCGAGGGGCACCCGGCGCCGCCGGACGACCGGGCCGAACTGCGCCGCCTCTTCGGCGACTGGCATTCGCCGGTGCCGGAGGTGCTCGACGCGCTCACCCCGGAGGGGATCCTGCGGCACGAGATCCGCGACCTGACGCCGCTGCCGTCGTACGTGTCCGGCCGGACGGCGCTGCTCGGCGACGCCGCGCACGCGATGACCCCGGACCTCGGGCAGGGCGCCTGCCAGGCGCTGATCGACGCGGTCACGCTCGCCGACTGCGTACGCGACGCCGGGGACGTGCCGGCCGCGCTGCGCGCGTACGACGGGCGACGCCGGCGGCCCACGCAGCGGATCGCGGCCGGCGCGCGGTGGGCCGGGCGGCTGTCCGGCGTGCGGCGGCTGCTGCCGGTACGGGACGCGCTGCTGCGGCTGGCGCTGGCGGCCGGCCCGCCCGCGTGACCTGAGACACATCCGATACGAACCCGTTCCGTATCGAAACCGGCTCACCTACGCTCGGCAACGTTACGAGTCTGGCCCGTATCGTATTTCGAACGCGGGTGAACCGGGGGGAGAACGGCAGTGGAATCGCACGAGAACACCGGACACCCGAGGAGGTGGGCGATCCTCGGCGTGCTGGTGATCAGCCTCCTGGTGGTCGTCCTCGACAACACCATCCTCAACGTCGCGCTGCGCACCCTGGCCGACCCGGTGCACGGCCTCGGTGCCACCCAGGGCGAGCTGGAGTGGGCGATCAACTCCTACACGCTCGTCTTCGCCGGACTGCTGTTCACCTTCGGCGTGCTCGGTGACCGGCTCGGCCGCCGCCGCTTCCTGATCCTCGGGCTGGCGCTGTTCGGCCTGTCCTCGCTGCTGTCCGCGTACGCGCAGGACCCGGGCCAGCTCATCGCGGCCCGCGCGCTGATGGGCGTCGGCGGCGCGGCCATCATGCCGGTGACACTCTCGATCATCTCCAACGTCTTCGACCCGCGCGAGCGCGCCAAGGCGATCGGCGTCTGGGCCGGCGCGGTCGGCCTCGCGGTGGCGATCGGACCGGTGCTCGGCGGCGCGCTGCTGGAGCACTTCTGGTGGGGCTCGGTCTTCCTGATCAACGTGCCCGTGGTGGCGCTCGGCGTGGTGCTCGTCGCGGCCCTGGTCCCCGAGTCGCGCGACCCGAAGCCCGGCCGGGTCGACCTGCTCGGCGTGCTGCTCTCGGTGGTCGGCCTGGTCGCGCTCACCTACGGCATCATCGACGGCGGCGAGCACGGCTTCGGTCGCCCGCAGGTGTGGGTCGCGGTGCTCGGCGGTCTCGCGGTGCTCGGCTGGTTCGTCGCCCACGAGCTGCGCAGCGACCACCCGTCGCTGGACGTACGGCTGTTCCGGGTGCCCCGCTTCGCCGCCCCGGTGGCCCTGGTCGGGCTGGTCTTCTTCGCCGCCATGGGCGTGATGTTCTTCGGCGCGTTCTACCTCCAGCTCGTCCGCGGCTACAGCCCGCTGGAGAGCGGCCTGCTGTTCCTGCCGTTCGCCGCGGCCCAGCTCATCTTCGCGCCGCGCAGCGCGGCGATGGTCCGCCGCTACGGCGGCCGGGCGGTCGCCGCCGTCGGGCTGCTGCTCACCACTGTGGCGCTCGCCGCGTTCGTCTTCATCGACGCGGACACCCCGATCTGGATCTTCTCGGCGCTCGGTTTCCTCCAGGGCGCCGGGATGGCCAACATCATGCCGCCGGCCACCGAGTCGATCATGTCCTCGCTGCCCCGGGAGAAGGCCGGCGTCGGTTCCGCAGTCAGCAACACCGTGCGCCAGGTGGCCGGCGCGCTCGGCGTGGCGGTGCTCGGCTCGGTGCTCTCCGCCGTCTACCGCGACCAGGTCGGCCCGGCGGTGGCGGCCCTGCCCGCCCCGGTGCGCGACGCGGCCCGCGAGTCGGTCTCCGGGGCGTACGCGGTCGCCGGCCGGCTCGGCCCCGACGCGCCGCGGCTGATCGACGCGGCGAACGACTCGTTCGTCTCGGCCATGCACTGGGCGGCGGGCGCCTCAGCGGTGGTGGCCGCGCTCGGCATCGTGATCGTGCTGCGCTGGATGCCGGGCCGGCCGGTCGTCGCCCCCGACGCGACGCCGGTCACCGACCGGGAGTTGGCCGGTACCGCGTAGGTTCGTGGACAATGTCTGACATGACTTCCACGGCGGATGCTCCGCGGTCGCCCGGGCGACCGCGGAGCACCCGCGCGGACGAGGCGATCGTCGACGCCACCCTCGACCTGCTGGCCGAGGGCAGCACCATAGAGTCGCTGTCC
This sequence comes from Micromonospora sp. WMMD1219, assembly GCF_049315215.1. NCBI lineage: Bacteria > Bacillati > Actinomycetota > Actinomycetes > Micromonosporales > Micromonosporaceae > Micromonospora > Micromonospora sp. WMMD1219. Next base: position 6,154,082 of record NZ_CP186057.1, on the reverse strand, counting down.
ATCGAGGCGATCGCGGCCCGCGCCGGCGTCGGCAAGGCCACCATCTACCGCCGCTGGCCGGGCAAGGACGCGTTGCTGCTGGACGCGTTGCGCACGCTCAAGGGGCCCGCGCCCCGCACCGCCGGGCGCTCCGTCCGCGACGACCTGGTGCTGCTCGTCGGCGCCGTGGGCCAGCACGCCGACCCCCGGGTCCGCAAGATCATGCCCTGCCTGGTGCCCGAGGTGAACCGCAGCTCGGCCCACCGACAGGCGTACGAGGCGATCGTCGAGCCCCGGCGCGCGGCGCTGCGCGAGGTGCTGCGCCGCGGGATCGAGCAGGGCGAGCTGCGCGACGACCTCGACGTCGAGGTGACCATGTCGCTGCTCACCGCGCCGATGCTCACCCAGCGGATGCTGCGCTGGCACCCCGAGCGTGACGAGCGGATGCTGCCCGAGCGGATCGTGGACACGGTCCTGGACGGCCTGCGCGTGCGCTGATCCCGGGTCGCCGTGCCCGGCCGCTCAGCGGCCGGGCGTGCGCAGGCGGTGCAGGCGCAGCGCGAGCTGCACCTCCAGCGCCCGCTCCGGCCGCTGCCAGTCCGCGCCGAGCAGGTGCCCGACCCGCTCCAGCCGCTGGGTGACCGTGTTCACGTGCACGTGCAGCTGCTCGGCGGCGCGGGCCAGGCTGCCGCCCACCCCGAAGTACGCCTCCAGCGTCTTCACCAGCGCGGTGCCCCGCCGGGCGTCGTAGTCCAGCACCGGCCCCACCGTGGTGGCGAGGAACCGGGCCACGTCCCGGTCCCCGGCGTCACCGACCGCGCCCAGCAGCAGCCCGACGAACCCCAGCTCGGCGGTGCTCGCTCCCTGCCCGGCCCGGCCCAGCGCGCCGAGCGCGGACAGGCAGCGCTCCGCCTCGGCGAACGTGACGGCCAGCGACGCCGGACCGGTCGACGGCCCGCTCGCCCCGGCGGTCACCGGCCGGCCGGTCACCCGGGACAGGTCCCGCGCCACCGCGCGTGCCGCACCACCGGCGTCGTGGCCCGGCAGCATCAGCACCACCCGCCCGTCGCGCGCCGCGGCCAGGCCACCCCGGGTCGAGGCGTACGTGGTGGCCCAGGACAGCACCCGCTGCCGGGCCGAGCCGGTCTCGGCGAACGCGTCGTCGCCGACCGCGACCAGCACGTGCGGGGCGTCCAGGTCCACCCCGATCCGGCGGGCCCGTGCCCGCAGCGCGTCGGCGTCGCGCAGCGGCCGGGCGATCAGGTCGTCCAGCAGCTCGCCGCGGACCCGTCCCTCCGCCTCGGCCACGGTCCGGCGGAACAGCAGCAGCAACGCGGTCACCAGCGCGGCGCGTTCCAGGATCCGCTGGTCGGCGTCGACCAGCTCGTCGTCCGGGCGCAGCACCAGCGCGCCCAGGTTCTCCGCACCGGCCACCACCGCCGCGTACCAGAGCGGGCCCCGGCGCACGCTGCGCCCCTCCGTACGCGACGCGGCCACCGCCTCCACGATGTCGGCCCGGTCCGGCTCCTCGATCTCGCCGACCCGGGCCAGCCGTCGGCCCTCGGCGTCCAGCGCCAGCAGCGCGCCGCCGAGCACCTCGGTGACCGCCGCCGCCACGTCCTCCATCCCGCCGCCGCGCACCACCAGCGCGGTCATCCGGTCGTGCGCGGCGGCGGCGCGCTCCACGGAGCTGCTGTGCGCCCGGATGGTGCTGTTCGCCGCCGACAGCTCCGCCAGCGCCGCACGGGTCTCGGCGAGCAGCCGCGCGGTGTCGATCGCGACCGCCGCGTGCGCCGCGAGGGAGACCAGCAGCGACACCTCCTCGCGGGCGAACGGCCGGGCCGAGCGGTTCGCCGCGTACAGCACGCCGATCACGCTGGACCCCAGCCGCAGCGGCACGCCGAGGATGGCCACCAGGCCCTCCTCGCCCACCCCGCCGTCGATCTCCCCGGTGTGCCGGAACCGCTCGTCCTCCTGGTAGTTCGAGGTGACGTACGGCGTGCCGGTCTGCGCGACCAGCCCGCCCAGCCCGTCGCCCAGCTCCAGCCGCAGCCGCTGGAACCGGGCCGAGATCGAGCCGTCGGTGACCCGCATGTACGTGTCGCCGCGCTCGTCGTCGTTGAGCGTCATGTACGCCACGTCGGTGCCGAGCAGGATCCGCGCCCGGTGCACGATCGCGCGCAGCACGTCGTCCAGGTCGCGCAGCCCGGCCAGGTCGCTCGCGGTGTCGTACAGGCCGGACAGCTCGGTCTCCCGGCGGCGCCGGCGGGCCAGCAGCGCCCGTACCCGCAGCGCCACCACCTTCGCCTGCTCCAGCTCGGCCAGCCGTTCGGCGGGCAGGCCGGCGGCGCGCGCGGCCACCAGCGGGCCCTCGAACTCGACCGCGGCGGCCTCGCGCGCCAGCAGCTCCAGGAACTCGACCGGCGACGACATGACCGACATTGTGCGCGGGGCCACTAGTTCGCCGTCCAGCCCCCGTCGAGGGCGATCGAGGTGCCGGTGAGGAACGCGGCGGGCGGCGAGCACAGATACGCCACCAGTTCGGCCACCTCCGCCGGCTCGATCAGCCGCTTGATCGCCGCCCGGGCCAGCATGATCTTCTCGACCACCTCGTCCTCGCCGATGCCGTGGGTGGCCGCCTGGTCGGCGATCTGGCTCTCCACCAGCGCGGTGCGCACGTACGCCGGGTTGATGCAGTTGGCTGTGACACCGTGCGCGGCGCCCTCCAGCGCGACCACCTTGGACAGGCCCTCCAGCGCGTGCTTGGCCGAGACGTACGCCGACTTGAACGGCGAGGCGCGCAGCCCGTGCACCGAGGAGATGTTCACGATCCGGCCCCAGCCGTTCGCGTACATCCGGGGCAGCGCGCGGCGGATCAGCAGGAACGGCGCCTCCACCATCACCCGCTGGATGTACTCGAAGCGCTCGACCGGGAAGTCCTGCACCGGCGCGACGTGTTGCAGCCCGGCGTTGTTGACCACGATGTCGGCGTCGACGTCGAGCGCGTCCACCGCCGCCGGGTCGGCCAGGTCGATCCCGACGGCCCGGCCGCCGGTCTCGGCGGCCACCGCCTGGGCCGCCGCCACGTCGCGGTCCAGCACCACCACCGCCGCGCCGGCCGCCGCCAGGCGCAGGGCGCAGGCCCGCCCGATGCCGCCGCCACCACCTGTGACCAGCGCGGTGCGACCGGTCAGGTCGACGTGTACGACGTGGGGGACCGCCACGGGTTCTGCCGTCATGGCGCATGAACGTACGAGCCGGGTGCCCCGCGGCACATGGGGCGGCGGCACATACTCCACCGCCCGCGTGTGTGGTGCGCCGCGTCACCGCCTGCGCCCGGCGTGTCCGCCCGCCCCGCCGTCGGCGCGCACCAGTAGGGTGTGTCGAACACACGTACTGCTGGCGGCTCGGGGAGGAGGCGGCGTGCGCGTGCTGGGCGTCGACCCGGGGCTGACCCGGTGCGGGGTCGGCGTGGTCGAGGGCGTGCCGGGCCGCCCCTGCACGCTCGTGGCCTACTACGTGGTCTACACCGACCCCGAGGACGACCTCGCGCTGCGCCTGCTGCACCTGGACCGCTCGCTCACCGGCCTGGTCGCCGAGCACCGGCCGGACGCGGTCGCGGTGGAGCGCGTGTTCAGCCAGCACAACGTCCGGACCGTGATGGGCACCGCCCAGGCCAGCGGCGTCGCGGTGCTCGCCGGGGCCCGGGCCGGGCTGCCGGTGACGACGTACACGCCGAGCGAGGTGAAGGCGGCGGTGACCGGCTCCGGCCAGGCCGACAAGAAGCAGATGACCACCATGGTCACCCGGCTGCTGCGGCTGCCCGAGCCGCCGAAGCCGGCCGACGCCGCCGACGCCCTGGCGCTGGCCATCTGCCACGTGTGGCGCGGCGGCACGCGGTCCAAGCTGGCCGCGGCCGCGCAACAGGCCCGACGAGGAGGGGCGCGATGATCGCGAGCGTACGCGGCACGGTGACCGCCACCGGCCCGGATCACGCGGTGGTGGAGGTGGGTGGCATCGGCCTGGCCGTGCAGTGCGCCCCCGGCACGCTCGCCGACCTCCGCGTGGGCCAGCCCGCCCGGCTCGCCACCAGCCTGGTGGTCCGGGAGGACTCGCTCACCCTCTACGGCTTCGCCGACGACGACGCCAAGCAGCTGTTCGAGCTGCTCCAGACCGCCAGCGGGGTCGGTCCCCGGCTGGCCCAGGCGGTGCTCGCCGTGCACACGCCGGACGCGGTCCGCAAGGCCATCGCCAACGCCGACACCGCCGCGCTGACCCGGGTGCCGGGCATCGGCAAGAAGGGCGCCGAGCGGCTGGTGCTGGAGCTGCGCGACCGGGTCGGCCCGGTGCCGGTGGGCGCCGACGGCGCGGCCGGGGTGACCGCCGGCGCCTGGCCGGAGCAGGTCCGCCAGGCGCTCGTCGGGCTCGGCTGGACGGCGGGCCAGGCCGAGCAGGCGGTGGCCGCGGTGGCGGAGACCGTCGACGGCGAGACCCCGCCGGTGCCGGTGCTGCTCAAGCAGGCCATCCGCCTCCTGGGCCGGACCCGATGACCGGAGAGAACCTGGTCTCGGCGTACGTGGACGACGCCGAGCGGGACGCCGAGGCGAGCGTCCGCCCGAAGCGGCTCGACGAGTTCATCGCCCAGCACCGCGTCCGCGACCAGCTCGACCTGCTGTTGCAGGGCGCGATGCGGCGTGGCTCCCCGCCCGACCACATCCTCCTGTCGGGCCCGCCTGGCCTCGGCAAGACGACCCTGGCCAACATCGTCGCCGCCGAGCTGGGCACCGGGATCCGGGTGACCAGCGGCCCGGCCATCGAGCGCTCCGGCGACCTGGCCGCGATCCTGACCAGCCTCGCCGAGGGCGACGTGCTGTTCATCGACGAGATCCACCGGATCGCCAAGCCGGCCGAGGAGCTGCTCTACAGCGCCATGGAGGACTTCCGGGTCGACGTGGTGGTCGGCAAGGGGCCGGGCGCCACCGCCATCCCGCTCGACGTGGAGCCGTTCACGCTCGTCGGCGCCACCACCCGGTCCGGCCTGCTGACCGGCCCGATGCGCGACCGGTTCGGCTTCGTCGCGCACCTCGACTTCTACGCGCCGGCCGACCTGGAGACGCTGCTGCACCGGTCGGCCCGGATCCTCGGGGTGCCGATCACCGCGGACGGCGCGGCGGAGGTCGCCGGCCGGTCCCGGGGCACCCCGCGTATCGCGAACCGGCTGCTGCGCCGCGTCCGCGACTACGCCGAGGTCCGCGCCGACGGCGTGGTCACGCTGGAGACGGCGCGGGCCGCGCTGACCGTCTACGACGTGGACGCGCTGGGCCTGGACCGGCTCGACCGGGCGGTGCTGACCGCGCTCGTCGACTCGTTCCGGGGCGGCCCGGTGGGCCTGTCCACGCTCGCCGTGGCGGTGGGCGAGCAGCCGGACACGGTCGAGGAGGTCTGCGAGCCGTTCCTGGTCCGGGCCGGGCTGCTGGCCCGGACGCCGCGCGGGCGGGTGGCCACCGAGGCCGCCTGGCGCCATCTGGGCCGTACGCCCCCGAATGGTACATTTGGTGCGGATGCCCCTCCGGGGCCCGATCTGTTCTCGGTGCAGACCGACCAGCCGTGATCCGTTCGTGATCTGTGCCGCATTCGGTCTTCTCAGGAGCAGGGACTAGACTTCGCCGCGGTTTGTACAGGACGTGAGAATCCGCTTCCACTGCGGCGCCCTCCGGCGCCGGGGTGGAGGCCAACCGGAAGGTCTACACCGTGCTTTACGCAGCAGCGAGTGGCGGGGGAGCCGGCAGTCTGACGCCGATCCTCATGATCGCTCTGCTTTTCGTCGTCATGTACTTCATGATGATCCGTCCGCAGCAGAAGCGCCGCCGCGAGGCCGAGCAGATGCAGGCCGCTCTCGCCCCGGGCGACGAGGTGGTCACCATCGGCGGCCTGCACGGCACGGTCACCGCGGTCGAGGACGAGACGGTCCTGCTCGAGGTCGCCCCGGGCGTGCAGACCCGGTACGCCCGTCCCGCCGTCGCGCGCGTGATCAAGCGCTCCGAGGCGCCGGCCGCCGAGACGATCACCGAGGAAGCCGAGCCGGTCAAGGAGTGACCACCCGTCCCGGACGGGGCAGCGGATTCATCCGTACAAGTGGATAGTTGGGGTCGGCGCGCGGCGCCGGCATCCGGCCGGGCCGTGCGGCGCCCCCGCGCCGCGCTCCAGCCGGCGTGCCGTCCTCCGGTGCCGACCCGCCGGAGCAGTCGGGCGGACACCCCCGGCCCGACAGTTGTCGCCGCCGTGGAAGCGGCGCGACCGTACAGGGAGACAGGACAGCCGTGGCACCACCTCAGGGACAGATGCGGCCCGGACGGCAGCTCGCCGTGCTCGGGCTCATCTTCGTCGTCCTCTATCTATTGGTGTTCTTCTCGGGCGGCGCCAGCGGTGGCTGGAAGGACCGGTTGGAGCCGCGGCTCGGCCTGGACCTCGTCGGCGGCACCCGGCTGACGCTCGAGGCCACCAACACGGTGGACGGCAAGCCCCCGACCGCCGACAACCTCGAGGAGGCCCGGCAGATCATCGAGAGCCGGGTCAACGCGTACGGCGTGGCCGAGGCCGAGGTGGTCACCGAGGGCAACCGCAACATCGTCATCTCCCTGCCCGGCCAGAACCGCGACCTCACCGACGTCGGTGAGGCCGCCGAGCTGCGCTTCCGCAAGGTGCTCAAGGCCACCGACGGCAGCGGCGCCGCGGCCGCTCCCGCGCCGACGCCCAGCGCCACCCCGTCCGGAGCCGCCACCCCGTCGGGCAGCGCGTCGCCGAAGGCGAGCACGAACCCCAAGGTGAGCGGGTCGCCGAGCGCCGGCGGCCAGGGCGGCATGGCCCCCACGCCGAGCGCCAGCGCCTCCGCGTCCCCGTCGGCCTCGCCGAGCGCCGCCGCGCCGAGCCCGAGCGCCAGCGCCGAGCCGGTGCCACAGAGCATCGAGCAGCAGCGCAAGGCCGTCGAGCAGAAGGTCGGCGCGGCCGCCTGGGCCGCCGCCTCGGGCCTGCAGGCCCCGGCGGACCTGACCACCGACCCGTCGCTGGCGGACAAGCTCAAGCCCTTCGGCGCGCTCACCCCGCAGGAGATCGCCGTCCTGCCGGTGGAGATGCAGTTCAACGTCCCGACCATCACCTGCGCCCAGCTCGACAAGCGGCCCGCCGCCTCGATCAAGGACGAGAAGCAGAAGGCGGTCGCCTGCGAGTCCGGCGCGAAGTACCTGCTGGACGTGGCGAAGGTGCTCGGCACCGACGTGAAGAACGCCTCCGCCCAGCTCGACCAGACCAGCTCCTGGGTGGTCAGCCTCAACTTCACCGGCGGCGGCCAGGAGAAGTGGACCGCGCTGACCCGCGAGGCGTTCAACAACGAGGGCCAGGCCTGCGACCAGACCGCGCTCGGCCAGGACGGCAAGTGCCGGGTCGCCGTGGTGCTGGACAACGAGATCGTCTCGTCCCCGGAGATCCAGGGCGTGCTGACCGGTGACTCGCAGATCACCGGCAGCTTCGACAACAAGGCCGCGAACGCGCTCGCCAGCCAGCTGCGCTACGGCGCGCTGCCGGTGACGTTCGAGCCGCAGGAGCAGCAGAACGTCACCGCGACGCTCGGCGACAGCCACCTCAAGGCGGGTCTGCTGGCGGCCGGCATCGGCATGCTGCTGGTCATCATCTACTCGTTCTTCTACTACCGGCTGCTCGGCTCGGTCATCTTCCTGAGCCTGGTGCTCTCCGCGCTGCTGGTGTTCGGCGCGCTCGTGGTGCTCGGCCGGTCGATCGGCTTCACGCTCACGCTCGCCGGCATCGCCGGCATGATCGTCTCGCTGGGCGTCGCGGCGGACTCGTTCGTCATCTACTTCGAACGACTGAAAGACGAGATCCGGGAGGGCCGCAGTCCACGCAGCGCGGTGCCGCGCGCCTGGATCCGGGCCCGCCGGACGATCATCTCGGCCAACGCCATCACGCTGATGTCGGCAGTAGTGCTCTACATCGTGTCCGTCGGCGCGGTGAAGGGCTTCGCCTTCGCGCTCGGCCTGGCGACCGTGCTCGACCTGGTCGTCGTGTTCCTCTTCCGCCACCCGATCATGACGATGTTCGCCCGTACCCGGGCGTTCCTGTCGCCGCGGGTCAGCGGTCTGGGCCGGGCGTTGCCGGCCCGGTCGGCCGAGCCGGGCAACGCCCGCAACCCGCGTGTGAAGGAGGCCTGAGATGGCTAAGAGCGGTCTGGCCGCCCGGCTCTACCGGGGTGAGGCGGATCTCAACATCGTCGGGCGGCGCAAGCTGTGGTTCGGCGTGGCCGGCGTGCTCGTGCTGATCGCCGTGCTGAGTCTCGCGATCAGCGGCTTCAAGCTGGGCATCGAGTTCGCGGGCGGCAACTCGTTCCAGGTGCCGGCCAGCGTCGGCACGCTGGACCAGGCCGAGCGGACCGTCGACGACGTGCTGGCCGACGAGGCGCCGGGCGTCGAGGTGGTCAGCGCGCAGAAGGTCGGCGGCACCAGCGGCGAGTTCTACGAGATGCGCACCGGCCAGCTCTCCGCCGAGCAGGCCAATGCGGCCAAGACCGCGATGGCGCAGGAGTTCGGCATCCCGGCCGACCAGATCAGCGGCAGCCAGGTCTCCGAGGCCTGGGGCAGCCAGGTCACCTCGCGCGCCTTCCTCGGCCTGGTGATCTTCATCGCGGTGGTGTCGATCTACCTGGTGCTGCGCTTCGAGTGGCGGATGGCGGCCGCCGCGATCGTCTCGCTGCTGACCAACCTGGCCCTGACCGCCGGCATCTACTCGATCGTCGGCTTCGAGGTCACCCCGTCGACGATCATCGGCTTCCTCACGATCCTGGGCTTCGCGCTCTACGACGTGGTGGTGGTCTTCGACAAGGTGCAGGAGAACACGCGCGGCATCACCGCGAACAACAACGTCACCTACGGCGAGGCGTCCAACCTGGCGCTCAACCAGAGCCTCATGCGGTCGCTGAACACCTCGGTGGTGGCGCTGCTGCCGGTCGGCGGCCTGCTCTTCATCGGCGCCGGCCTGCTCGGCGCGGGCACGCTGAAGGACCTCGGCCTGGTGCTGTTCGTCGGTATGGCGGTGGCGTTCCTGACCTCGATCTTGCTGGCCACGCCGCTGCTGGTGCTGCTGAAGAACATGGACCCGCGGATCAGCGCCCACAACAAGCGGGTGCTGTCCCGCCGGGCCGCGCTCGCCCGGGGCGAGATCACGCCGAAGGGCCCGCGTACCGCAGCGCCGGCCGCCGACGCGCCGATCGACCCGGACGCGGCCGCGCTGGCCGGCGCCGCACCCAAGGTGGGCGCCCGGCCCGCGGGCAAGCGCCCCAGCGGCGCCCGCGGCGGCCGTCCCGCCGGTGGCGGCGGCAACCGGCCCGGCGGCAAGCGCCGCTGACCGCAGGGCCGGACGGAATCGGTCCGACGGCGTCCGTCATGCTGATGTCACGGCATGACGGACGCCGTCGTCGTTTCGAGAGGACATGGGACGCACCGTGACGGAGACCCACACCGCAGGGGTACGCGGAGACAGCGGCCCGGAGGTCGCCCAGCTCGTCGCCAGCCGGCTGCTGGACGTGCCGGACTTCCCCAAGCCGGGTGTCGTGTTCAAGGACCTGATGCCGCTGTTCGCCGACGGTGAGGCGTTCCGGGCGGTGATCGACGGCATCATCGCGTACCACGGGCGGGACTCGTTCGACACGGTCGCCGGCATCGAGGCGCGCGGGTTCGTGCTGGCGGCGGCGGTCGCGTACGCCACCGGTGTCGGCGTGGTGCCGGTGCGCAAGGCCGGCAAGCTGCCCCGGGCCACCCACTCGGCCTCCTACGCGCTGGAGTACGGCGAGGCGACGCTGGAGGTGCACCAGGACGCGTTCACCGCCGGTCACCGGGTGCTGGTGCTCGACGACGTGCTCGCCACCGGCGGGACCGCCGAGGCCACGCTCGACCTGGTGGAACGGGCCGGCGGGACGGTGGCCGGGTTCACCGTGCTGCTGGAGCTGGGCTTCCTCGAGGGCCGCAAGCGGCTGGCGCAGCGCCCGGTCCATGCCCTGTTGACCGTTTGACCGGGCCGGACCGTCGGGCCGGTCGGCGCCGACCGTCCGGGGGAGCGGTGGCGTACCCTGCGTACGGGTAGCATTGCCCTTTGCCCGGCCCGGCCGAGATCTCCGGGGCGGCGAAGGCGCCGGGGCCCGGCCCCGGCGACCGCGTGGAACAACACCGGCCCCCGGGCCGGTTGAACCAGACGTCGGCCGGACGGCCGGCGCATCCCGGCGAGCGGTGAGGAGGCCGGTGTCCCACGATGTCGTCCCTCCGGTGGAGGGCACGGTGCACCCGACAGGCGACGCGGACGGCTCGGTGACCGAGCGCAGCGGCAACCCGCCGGCCCGGGCGACCGGCGCCACCGGCGGCGCGTCCGACGCGACGGCCGACGGCGGGGCGGTCGTGGTGCCGTTCCCGACCGAGGGTTCCACCGAGTCCACGCCCGGCAGCGGTTTCGCCCTCTCCAACGCGCCCACCGGCCGGCGGGTACGCGCCCGGCTGGCCCGGTTCAACGCGCCCTGGCAGACCTCGCAGGTCAGCGAGGTGCTGGAACCGCTGATCGCGACGCACCGGGAGAACCACCCCAAGGCCGACGCGCGGCTGCTCCAGCGCGCCTTCGACACGGCCGCGCGGTGGCACTCGGGGCAGTACCGCAAGTCCGGCGACCCCTACATCACGCACCCGCTCGCGGTGGCGACCATCCTGGCGAACCTGGGCATGGACACCACCACGCTGGTCGCGGCGCTGCTGCACGACACCATCGAGGACACGGAATACACGCTCGACCAGATGCGCGCCGACTTCGGCGGTGAGGTCGCGCTGCTCGTCGACGGCGTCACCAAGCTCGACAAGGTCAAGCTCGGCGACGCGGCGAAGGCCGAGACCATCCGCAAGATGGTCGTCGCGATGGCGAAGGACCCCCGGGTCCTGGTGATCAAGCTGGCCGACCGGCTGCACAACATGCGGACCCTGACCTTCCTGCCCCGCCCGAAGCAGGAGCAGAAGGCCAAGGAGACGCTGGAGATCCTGGCCCCGCTGGCGCACCGCCTCGGTATGAACACGATCAAGTGGGAGCTGGAGGATCTCGCCTTCGGCACGCTGTTCCCGAAGCGGTTCGAGGAGATCAACCGGCTGATCGGGGAGCACCAGCCGCAGCGCGAGGCGCTGCTGCGCCAGGTGACCCAGAAGGTGTCCACCGACCTGAAGGCCGCCAAGATCAAGGCGGAGACGACCGGGCGGCCGAAGCACCTCTACTCGATCTACCAGAAGATGATCGTGCGGGGGCGCGACTTCAACGACATCTACGACCTGGTGGGCGTGCGGATCCTGGTCGACACGGTTCGTGACTGCTACGCGGCGCTGGGGGTCATCCACGCCAACTGGCAGCCGGTGCCGGGCCGGTTCAAGGACTACATCGCCATGCCCAAGTTCAACATGTACCAGTCGTTGCACACGACTGTCATCGGGCCCACCGGCAAGCCGGTGGAGATGCAGATCCGCACGTACGCGATGCACCGCACCGCCGAGTTCGGCATCGCCGCGCACTGGAAGTACAAGGAGCACAAGGGCACCCCGGTGGTGGGCCCGCCGGCGCACATCGACGAGATGACCTGGCTGCGGCAGCTGCTGGACTGGCAGCGCGAGGCGGCCGACCCGAGCGAGTTCCTGGACGCGCTGCGGTTCGACCTGTCCAGCCAGGAGGTGTACGTCTTCACGCCCAAGGGCGACGTCATCCCGCTGCCGACCGGGTCGACGCCTGTGGACTTCGCGTACGCGGTGCACACCGAGGTCGGGCACAAGTGCATCGGGGCGCGGGTCAACGGCAAGCTGGTGCCGCTGGAGTCGACGCTGTCCAACGGCGACGTGATCGAGATCTTCACGTCGAAGTCCGACACGGCCGGTCCCACGCAGGACTGGCTGGGCTTCGTCAAGAGCCCGCGGGCCCGTACGAAGATCCGCCAGTACTTCAACAAGGAGCGGCGCGAGGAGGCGATCGAGGCCGGCAAGGACGCGATCGTCAAGGCGATGCGCAAGCAGGGCATGCCGCTGCAGCGGATGCTCACCTCGGACGCGCTGATGGCGATCGCCCGGGACCTGCACCTGGCTGACGTGGCCTCGCTGTACGCGGCGGTCGGCGACAGCCAGGTCTCCGCGCAGTCGGTCGTGCAGAAGCTGATGGCGTCCTACGGCGGCGAGGAGGGCGCGGCGGAGGACATCGCCGAGACCGCCGTCGCCACCCGGCCGCCGCGCAGCCGGCAGAGCAGCGCCGACCCGGGCGTGGTGGTCCGCGGCGTCAGCGACGTCTGGATCAAGCTGGCCCGCTGCTGCACGCCCGTACCGCCGGACTCGGTGTTCGGGTTCGTCACCCGCTCCGGCGGGGTCAGCGTGCACCGGGACGACTGCGCCAACGCCGAGGACCTGCGCGCCCAGCCCGAGCGGGTGGTCGAGGTGAGCTGGAAGCTCACGTCCGCCTCCACGTTCCTGGTCGCCATCCAGGTCGAGGCGCTGGACCGGCACAAGCTGCTCGCCGACGTGACGCGGGTGCTCTCCGAGGAGCGGGTCAACATCCTCTCCGCGACCGTCACCACCACCCGCGACCGGGTGGCGGTGAGCCGGTTCAGCTTCGAGATGGCCGACCCGAAGCACCTCGGCCACCTGCTGGCCGCCGTGCGGAAGGTCGACGGCGTGTTCGACGCGTACCGGGTCACCTCGGGGGCCTGACCCACAGGCGCACGCGAAAGCGCCCGCCGGCTGCGATCAGCCGGCGGGCGCTTCGTCGTCGTGCGGGTGCGGTCAGCCGCCCTCGACCGGGCTCATCGTCACCTTGGTCATGGTGATCTCCTTCTTCGGGTGACCACCGCCGGCCTGCTTGGCGAACGCGCCGTCGTCACCGGCCGTGGCGACCTGCTTCACCACGTCCATGCCACCGGTGATGGTGCCCAGCACCGTGTAGTTCGGGTCGAGCGGCGAGTCGCCGTACACGATGAAGAACTGGCTGCCGGTGCTGCCCGGCTGGCCGGAGTTGGCCATCGCGATGACACCCTCCGGGTACGGCGGGCGCTTGTCGGTGGGGAGGTTCTCCTCGGCCAGGTTGTACGACGGGCCGCCGGTGCCGTCGGTGTCCCGCCAGCCCTTGCCGGTGGCGCTCGGGTCGCCGCACTGGAGCACCTTGATGCCCTCGGTGACCAGCCGGTGGCACTTGGTGTTGTCGAAGAAGCCCTTGCTGGCCAGGTGCGTGAAGCTGCCGGCGGTGCAGGGCACCTTGGCGCGGTCGATCTTGGCGGTGATCGGGCCCAGGTTGGTGTCGATCGTCATCGTCTGGGAGCCCTTGCCGGCCTGCTGGGCCGGCGGCAGGCCGACGTCCTTGATCTGCGGTGGCCGGCCCTCCTTGGGCACCTCCGTGTACGCGCACTGCACAGCGTCGGCTCCGGCGGCGGTGCCGCCCTGCTTCTCGTCGTCGTCGCCGAGCGCGGCGACGAGCCAGACCGTGCCGGCCACGACGAGCACCAGCACCGCCGCGGCCCCGACGATCGCCTGGGTCTGCCGGCGCTTGCGGGCCCGGCCGGCCCGTTCCGCCATCTCCCGCTCGAGCTTGGCCCGCGCCGCCGCGCGCTGGCGGTCTCTGGTGGACGTCACGGTCACTCCTCACCTGCTGCGTATGGGGTCGGCGCGCGCGCCGCCGGGTCACGTGTGGGTCACCGGCGGCGGGCCGCCGGATCGGGTTGTCGGGTCAGCCCGCGCTGGCGCTGGGCGAGGGCGCGGGGCTTTCGGCCGGCGCCGCGCCGGGCTCGCCGACTGTGACGCTCTGGACCAGCACCTGCGTCTTCGGCTTGACCTTGGCGCCGTTGCCATTGTCCACCGTCGGCATGGCGCCGATCTTCTCCACCACGTCGAGCCCGCCGGTGACCTTGCCGACCACCGAGTAGGCCGGCTTGGCCGGGCTGGCGTCCTTGAAGAAGATCAGGAACTGGCTGCTGTTGCTGCCGGGCGGGTTGCCGATCATGGCGACCGTGCCCTTCGGGTACGTCGGGGCCTGCCCGGGCGCCGGCGAGGCCGACGGGCTGGGCTCCGCCGCTGCCGGGACGTTCTCGTCGTAGAACGAGTAGGTCGGGCCGCCGAGCCCGGTGCCGGTCGGGTCACCGCAGCGCAGCGCGCCCTCGGCGGTGATCTCGTGGCAGGTGGTGTTGTCGAAGAACGACCGGCCGGCCAGGTAGCTCAGGCTCGCCGCGCCGCACGGTGCGTCGGTCTGGTCCAGCTCGACGGTGATCGGCCCACCCTGGTTGGTGGTGATCGTCATCGGGCGGGTGCCCGAGGTCGGCAGGCCCGTGGTGGGCGGCTGGCCGACGTCCTTGAGGTTGGTGTTGACGGCACCGTCCTCCGCGGTCCAGAGGCAGACGTCCTCGGCGGCCTTCTTCTCCGGCTCGGAGTCGAACGCGCCGAGTGCCCAGGCCGACCCGGCCACGATCAGCACGAGCACCACCGCGGCACCCACACCGGCCCGGATCTGCCGGCGGCGCTTCGCGACCGCCGCCCGCCGGGCGAGCTGCCGGTCGAGCTTGGCGCGCGCCAGTTTGCGCTGCCGGTCCCTGCTGGAAGCCACGTGCGCTCCCCTTCCTCTGCCTGATCGCCGCCGGCGCCGGGCGCCGTCCGCCGTTCCGATCGGGGTGCGCCACGCCACACGCCCGCCAGAGTGTACGGGTAGCGACTGTGAAAGTGGTGTACGAGGTCCGGTCATCTCAGCCCGGCCGGGGCGGACGGGGCCGGTGGCGGACGGAATCCGTTCGCCGCTGCGACTAGGCTGCAGGCAGACGACGACCGGACGGAAAGGGGAGCGACGTGCTCGTGGCCGGCTTTCCCGCGGACGCCTTCGGCACCAACTGCTATGTGGTGGCGACCGGGCCGGGGGAGCAGTGCGTGGTGGTCGACCCCGGCATCGGGGTGCTCGACCGGCTCGACGCCGTGCTCGCCGAGCATCGCCTGCACCCGGCCGCCGTGCTGCTCACCCACGGCCACCTGGACCACACCTTCTCTGTCGCCCCGGTCTGCGGCGCGCGGGGCATCCCGGCCTACGTCCACCCGGACGACCGGGAGCTGCTGGCCGACCCGAGCAAGGCGTTGTCGATGGACCTGACCCAGCTGTTCGGCGGCCGGCTGCCGTACGCCGAGCCGGACGACGTGGCCGAGCTGACCGACGGCGCGACGCTGTCGCTGGCCGGGTTGGAGATCACCGTCGACCACGCCCCCGGCCATACCGGCGGGTCGGTGCTGTTCCGGTTGCCCGGCGCCGGCTCGCCCTGGGAGGCGGAGCAGATCTGCCTCTCCGGTGACGTGCTGTTCGCCGGCTCGATCGGCCGCACCGACCTGCCGGGCGGCAGCATGCCCCGGATGCTGTCCAGCCTGCGGGAGAAGGTGCTCCCGCTGGCCGACGACACGGTCGTCCTGCCCGGCCACGGCCCCGCGACCACGATCGGCCGCGAGCGCGCGACCAACCCGTACCTCGTCGAGGTGGCGGGCACCGGCGGCGCGCGCCCGGCCGCGCCCACCCGAGGCCTCTAGACCCTCACCCGCGCCCGCGCGGGTTCTCAAGGAGTTCGTGATGAGCAAGCCCACGCCCATTTCCGGCTTCCCCGAGTGGACGCCGGCGCAGCGGATGATCGAGCAGTTCGTGCTCGACCGGATCCGCGCCACGTTCGAGCTGTACGGCTTCGCCCCGCTGGAGACCCGTTCGGTCGAGCCGTTGGACCAGCTCCTGCGCAAGGGGGAGACCTCCAAGGAGGTCTACCTGCTGCGCCGGTTGCAGGCCGACACCGACGGTCCGGCCGGTGACGACGCGCTCGGCCTGCACTTCGACCTGACCGTGCCGTTCGCCCGCTACGTGCTGGAGAACGCCGGCAAGCTCCAGTTCCCGTTCCGCCGCTACCAGATCCAGAAGGTGTGGCGGGGTGAGCGCCCGCAGGAGGGCCGCTATCGGGAGTTCCTCCAGGCCGACATCGACATCGTCGACCGGGACACCCTGCCGGCCCACTACGAGGCCGAGATGCCGCTGGTCATCGGTGACGCGCTGCGGTCGCTGCCGATCCCGCCGGTGCGTATCCAGGTCAACAACCGCAAGATCTGCGAGGGGTTCTACCGGGGCGTCGGGCTGACCGACACGGAGGCGGCGCTGCGCGCCGTCGACAAGCTCGACAAGATCGGCCCGGCCGGGGTGACGGAACTGCTGGCGAGCACCGCCGGGGCGAGCGAGGCGCAGGCCAAGGCCGTGCTGTCGCTGGCCGAGATCTCCGCGCCGGACGCCTCCTTCGCCGACGCGGTGCGCGGCCTCGGGGTGAGCGACCCGCTGCTGGACGAGGGCGTCGCGGAGCTGACCGCCGTGGTGGAGACCGCCGCCGCGCACGCGCCCGGCCTCTGCGTGGCCGACCTGCGCATCGCGCGGGGCCTGGACTACTACACGGGTACGGTCTACGAGACGCAGATGATCGGCTACGAGCGGTTCGGCTCGATCTGCTCCGGCGGCCGGTACGACAACCTGGCCAGCTCCGGCAACGTCCGGTTCCCCGGCGTGGGCATCTCGATCGGCGTGACCCGGCTGCTCGGCCTGTTGTTCGGCGCGGAGGCGCTGTCGGTGTCCCGTTCGGTGCCGACCTGCGTGCTGGTGGCCGTGACCGCCGAGGAGGACCGGGCGGCCAGCGACGCGGTCGCGGCGGCGCTGCGGTCGCGGGGTGTGCCCACCGAGGTGTCCCCGTCGGCGGCCAAGTTCGGCAAGCAGATCCGGTACGCCGAGCGGCGCGGCATCCCGTACGTCTGGTTCCCCGGCGCGGACGGCGACGAGGTCAAGGACATCCGTTCCGGCGAGCAGGTGCCGGCCGTGGCGGGGGAGTGGACGCCACCCCGGGCGGACCTGAAGCCGCTGGTCGGCCCGGCGGGCACTGGCGTCTGAAGACGTTTCGACCTACGGTGGCGTAAGTTACGCCACCGTAGGGAGAACGTCGTGACCGTGCTCAGCCAGACCGCTCTGCTCACCGAACTCGAGCCGGTGGTCGAGAAGAACCTCGACCGCCACCTGTCGTTGGCCAAGGAGTGGTTCCCGCACGAGTACGTGCCGTGGAGCGAGGGCCGCACCTTCGACGGCCCGCTGGGCGGCGAGGCGTGGTCGCCGGAGGACTCGACGCTGCCCGAGGTGGCCCGGACCGCGCTGATCGTCAACCTGCTCACCGAGGACAACCTGCCGTCGTACCACCACGAGATCGCCACGCTGTTCGGGCGCGACGGCGCGTGGGGCACCTGGGTCCACCGGTGGACGGCGGAGGAGGGGCGGCACGGCACGGCGATCCGCGACTACCTCACTGTGACGCGGGCGGTGGACCCGGTGGCGCTGGAGCGGGCCCGCATGGTGCACATGTCGGCCGGTTACCAGAACGTGCACGACCAGGAGATGCTGCACTCGCTGGCGTACGTGTCGTTCCAGGAGCTGGCCACCCGCATCTCGCACCGGAACACGGGCCGGGCCACCGGCGACCCGATGTGCGAGGCGCTGCTGGCACGGGTCGCCGCGGACGAGAACCTGCACATGGTCTTCTACCGCAACCTGCTCGGCGCGGCGTTCGAGCTGGCCCCGTCGCAGGCGATGCGTGCCGTCGCCGACGTGCTCGCCAACTTCCAGATGCCGGGTGTCGGCATCGACGGCTTCGCCCGCAAGTCGGTGGCGATCGCGCTGGCCGGGATCTACGACCTGCGCCAGCACCGCGACGAGGTGGTGATGCCGGTGCTGCGCCAGTGGAACCTGTTCGACGTGACCGGCCTGAACGCCGACGGCGAGGCCGCCCGCGACCAGATCGCCGCCCACCTGGACACCCTGGAGACCCAGGCGTCCCGCTTCGAGGAGCGCCGAGCCGCCCGAGCCGCCCGCGTCTCCGCCCGCACCGCCTGACCCCCGCCCCTCCCGCTCGCCCGCGCGATCTTGCACTTACGGCCCCCGCGAATGCCGCGAAACCGGCGCTGCGGGGGCCGCAACTGCAAGATCGCGCGGGATCAGGGGGGGTCAGGGGAGGGGGAAGATGAGGCAGGTCGAGGTGGCGTGGGCTACCAGGCGGTTGGCGGGGTCCGTGAGGCGGGCCTCGGCCAGGGCGGTACGGCGGCCCCGCTGGAGCACCGTGCCCTCGCAGCGCAGCAGGCCGGTGTCGACTGTGACCGGGCGCAGGAACTTCACGTTGAGGTCCAGCGACGTGTAGCCGACGCCGGCCGGCAGCGTGGTGTGCACGGCGCACGCCGCGGCGGTGTCCAGCAGCGTGGAGAGGACGCCGCCGTGCACGGTGCCGAGCGGGTTGTAGTGGAACTCCTGCGGCAGCAGTTCGACCGCCACGCGCCCCTCCTCGGCCTCCATCCGGGACATGTCGACGAGGTGCATGATCGGCGGCGCGGCCAGCTCCCCGGCGATCATCGCCTGCATCAGTTCCAGGCCGCTGCGCCGGCCCAGGTGTGCGGCGCCGGCCGCCGGGTCGGACCAGGTGAACGTACGGGTGCGCTCCTGCGTCTGCGTCATGGACTCAGCCTCGCAGCGCGTTGCTGAGTCTGTCAATCAGACCTAGCCTGGTCGGCATGAGACCCGCGGCACTGGACTGGTCGGTGGAGAACTGCACCATCGCGCGCGCCATGGAGGTCCTCGGCGAGCGGTGGACCCTCGTCGTGCTGCGCGAGGTCTTCAACGGCGTACGCCGGTTCGACGACATGCGGGTGCGTACCGGCATCCCGCGCCAGGTGCTGACCAACCGGCTCGCCATGCTCGTCGAGCGCGGCGTGCTGCGCCGGGAGCCGTACCGCGAGCCGGGCAGCCGGCCGCGCCACGAGTACCGGCTCACCGAGATGGGGCTGGACCTGTGGCCGGTGCTCGTCGCGGTGCTCGGGTGGGGTGACCGCTACCTGGCCGACCCGGAGGGCTCGCCGCTGAGCGTCGCGCACCGCGACTGCGGCGCCGAGGTCCGGGTCGCGTTGCGGTGCGCCGAGGGGCACGAGATCACCGAGGCGCGCGACGTGCTGCCCCGCCCGGGCCCGGGCGCCCGCCGCCGCGCACCCTGACCCGCTCTGACAGATGATGTCGATGTTGTTGCTTCGGCGTTACACCGGGCGCTGGTGCGAATCCGGGCAAAGCCATGTCTTGCTTACGATCTTAAATGTGTGAATACTTTGGGCACCCGGGCGGTTTCCCCAGGTCGCCCGGGTTGTCCTCGGGCGCGCCCCCATGACAGCGCCCGTTCACCCCCATTCGGAGGTTGTTACATGCGACCCACGAGGTCCACGCTCCGCCGCGCCGCCGCAGTCGCCGTCGCCGGCACCCTGGTCACCGGCTCGCTGCTCGGCGCCCCCGCGCAGGCCGCCCCCACGGCCCTCTCGCCGGACGCCGCCGCCACCCTCGTCGAGAAGCTCGGCGCCCGCGCGGCCGGCACGTACGCCGACGCCAGCGGCAAGATGGTCGTCACGGTGACCGACACCGCCACCGCCCGCCAGGTGCGCGACGCCGGCGCCATCCCGAAGATCGTGGCGCGCGGCGCGGACAAGCTCAACGCCGCCACCAGCGAGCTGGAGCGCTCCGCCAAGATCCCCGGCACCGCCTGGTGGACCGACCCGGCCACGAACCAGGTCGTCGTCTCCGTCGACAGCACCGTCACCGGCGCCAAGCTGGAGCGGGTCAAGGCCGCCGCCGCCCGTCACAACGGCGCGATCCGCATCGAGGCCGAGGCCGGCGTGCTGAGCACCCGGATCTCCGGCGGCCAGGCGATCTACGCCGGCGGCGGGGGTCGCTGCTCGCTCGGGTTCAACGTCCGCAGCGGCTCGACCTACTACTTCCTCACCGCGGGCCACTGCACCAACATCTCGTCGAGCTGGTACAGCAACTCCGCGCAGACCAGCCTGCTCGGCACCCGGACCGGCACCAGCTTCCCGGGCAACGACTACGGCATCGTCCGGCACAACAACTCGGCCAACGCGGCCGGCAACGTCTCGCTCTACAACGGCAGCTTCCAGGACATCACCTCGGCCGGCAACGCGTACGTCGGCCAGTCCGTCCGCCGTTCCGGCAGCACCACCGGCCTGCGCAGCGGCAGCGTCAGCGCGCTCAACGCGACCGTGAACTACGCCGAGGGCAGCGTCTCCGGCCTCATCCGCACCAACGTCTGCGCCGAGCCGGGCGACAGCGGCGGCTCGCTGTTCGCCGGCACCGTCGCGCTCGGCCTCACCTCCGGTGGTAGCGGCAACTGCCGCACCGGTGGCACCACCTACTTCCAGCCGGTCACCGAGGCCCTCAGCCGCTACGGCGTGAGCGTCTTCTGATCCACGCACTCCCACGAACGGGCCGCCGGGTGACCGGCGGCCCGTTCCGCGTACCCGTCTCAGGCGCCCGCCCCGAGGCGGCCCGGACCGACCGGCGGGCCGTCCGGCCGGGGCGGCTCCGACGGCCGGGCCGTCCAGTGCCGGTGGGCCCGCCGGGCGGACAGCACCGCGGCCAGCGGCCAGAGCGTCACCGCGAGCGCGGCCACCCGCTCGGCCAGCCCGGTCCGGGAGCCGCCCGTCACCTCGGCCACCGACCAGCCGAACAACGCCAGCAGCACCGCCGTGACGGCCAGCGCCACCGGCCGGCGGAACGCCCACGGCGGCCGGCCCGCCGGGGAGGCGGCCACCGCACGCGGCACCCTGCGGGGCAGGCGCAGCGCCGTGCCGGCCGGCCACAGCGCCAGCGCGAGCACCGCCACGGTGGCCACCACGCCGTGCGCCGGGGAGCCGCCCACCTGCGGCCGGGGGAACGCGATGAGCGCGACGGTGGCCACCCCGCCGACCGCGAGCAGGAAGCGGCTGGGCAGCCCGGCGGCGTGCAGCGCGGCGGCGGTGGCGCAGTAGCAGCAGCCGAGCAGCACGAGCGCGCCGCCCATCAGCCACGGATCGGTCGCGCCCTCGCCGGCCAGTTCGCTGATCGTGTCCCGCACCGGGTCGTACCCCGGCCCCTGGCGGGCGCCCGCCACCGTCCAGCCCACCACCAGCAGTGCGGGCGCGGCGGCCGCGGTGGCCACGGCCCAGGTCGGTACGGCACGCACCCGGCCACGGTAGACCGCCGGACCCGGCCCGCACGGCGCTTTGGCCACGCACCCGGGGCGGCCCGGCTCGACGGGTGCCGGGGAGCGGGCCCGCCCGTCCTGACAGAATGCGGGGGAGCAGTGAGTGGACCAGATTGAGGAGACGCCAGCCGTGATCCGTACCCACAATGCCGGAAGCCTGCGCGCCGCGGACGCCGGCTCGACGGTGACGCTTGCCGGGTGGGTGGCCCGCCGGCGCGACCACGGCGGTGTCATCTTCGTCGACCTGCGTGACGCCTCCGGCGTCGTGCAGGTGGTCTTCCGCGAGGAGGACGCGCACGCGCTGCGCAACGAGTTCTGCGTCAAGGTCACCGGCGAGGTGACCCGCCGCCCGGAGGGCAACGAGAACCCGGACCTGCCCACCGGCGAGGTCGAGGTGACAGCGACCGCGCTGGAGGTGCTCTCCGAGGCCGCGCCGCTGCCGCTGCCGGTGGACGACCAGATCGAGGCCGGCGACGACATCCGGCTCAAGTACCGCTACCTGGACCTGCGCCGGGGCGGCCCGGCCAAGGCCATGCGGCTGCGCTCGCGGGCCAACCAGATCGCCCGCGGCGTGCTGCACGAGCGGGACTTCCTGGAGATCGAGACGCCGACGCTGACCCGCTCCACCCCGGAGGGTGCGCGCGACTTCCTGGTGCCGGTGCGCCTGCAGCCCGGTAGCTGGTACGCGTTGCCGCAGTCGCCGCAGCTGTTCAAGCAGCTGCTGATGGTCGGCGGCATGGAGCGGTACTACCAGATCGCCCGCTGCTACCGCGACGAGGACTTCCGCGCCGACCGGCAGCCGGAGTTCACCCAGCTCGACATCGAGATGTCGTTCGTCACCGAGGACGACGTGATCGACCTGGGCGAGGCGATCGTCTCGGCGCTGTGGAAGGACCTCGCCGGCTACGAGATCTCCCGGCCGATCCCGCGCATCACCTGGCACGACGCCATGTCCCGGTACGGCTCGGACAAGCCGGACCTGCGCTACGGCGTGGAGCTGACCGAGCTGACCGACTACCTGCGCGGCACCGAGTTCCGGGTGTTCGCCGGCGCGATCGACGCGGGCGGCTACGTCGGCGCGGTGGTCATGCCCGGCGGCGCCTCGCAGACCCGCAAGGAGCTGGACGGCTGGCAGGACTGGGCCAAGGCGCGCGGCGCGCGCGGCCTGGCATACGTGGTGCTGGACGCCGAGACCGGCGAGCCGCGCGGCCCGGTGGCGAAGAACCTGTCCGAGGCGCACCTGTCCGGCCTGGCCGACGCGGTCGGCGCGAAGCCCGGCGACGCGATCTTCTTCGCCGCGAGCACGAACACCCGCGAGGCGCAGGAGCTGCTCGGCGCCGCCCGGATCGAGATCGCCAAGCGGTCGAACCTGGTCGACGAGAGCGCCTGGGCGTTCTGCTGGGTCGTGGACGCGCCGATGTTCGAACGCACGGACGACGGCGGCTGGACCGCCGTGCACCACCCCTTCACCTCGCCGAACGCCGAGTGGGTGGACCGGTTCGAGGAGGCACCGGACCGGGCGCTGGCCTACGCGTACGACATCGTCTGCAACGGCAACGAGATCGGCGGCGGCTCGATCCGTATCCACCGGGGCGACGTGCAGCAGCGGGTGTTCGACCTGCTCGGCATCACCGCCGACGAGGCGCAGGACAAGTTCGGCTTCCTGCTGGAGGCGTTCAAGTACGGCGCTCCGCCGCACGGCGGCATCGCGTTCGGCTGGGACCGGGTCTGCATGCTGCTGGCCGGCGCGGACTCGATCCGCGAGGTGATCGCGTTCCCGAAGACCCGGGGCGGCTTCGACCCGCTGACCGGCGCGCCCACCCCGATCACCGGGCAGCAGCGCGCCGAGGCCGGCATCGACGCCAAGCCGAAGGCGCCGGCCGGCCCGCACGCCGGCACCGCCGGCCCGGCCGCCCCGGTGGCCGACCCCACCTGATCCTCGCCTCGTCGAAAGGCCCGCGTCATGATGACGCGGGCCTTTTCGATCTTCAGGGGGACTGATGCACCTGCTCGTGGTGGGAGCCGGCGGCTTCCTCGGCGCCGAGGTGTGCCGGCAGGCGGTCGCCGCCGGGCACCGGGTCACCGGCACGTACCACCGCGCCGCCGTCACGGTGCCGGGCGTCGCGCCGCACCGGCTCGACGTGACCGACCGGGCCGCCGTGCGTGAGCTGCTGATTCGGGTACGCCCCGACGCGGTCGTCGCCACCCCCTACCGGTACGACGACTGGGCGGTCACGGCGGACGGGGCGGCCCACATCGCGGTAGCCGCCGCCGAGGTGGGCGCCCGGCTGGTGCACCTGTCCAGCGACGCGCTGCACGCCGGGCGGCCCACGCCGTACGCGGACGAGGACGTGCCCACGCCGCTGCACCCATACGGGGCGGCGAAGGCGGCGGCGGAGACGGCCGTGCGGGCGGTGGATCCGGCCGCGGCGGTGGTGCGGACCTCGCTGATCGTGGGGGAGGGCAGCAAGCAGATCCAGCTCTGCCGGGACGCGCTGGCCGGGCGGGCCACGCTGTTCACCGACGAGCTGCGCTGCCCGGTGCACGTCGCCGACCTCGCCGCCGCGGTGCTGGAGCTGGTGCCGGGCGACTACGCCGGGCTGCTCAACGTGGCCGGGCCGGACGCGGTGAGCCGCGCCGAGCTGGGGCTGCTGGTGGCCCGGCACGACGGGGCGGACGCGGGCGGGCTGCGGACGACCACCATCGCCGCCGCCGGGCTGCACCGGCCGGGCGAGGTGGTGCTGGACTCCACCCGTGCGGCGGGGATGCTGCGGACCCGGCTGCGGGGCGTCGCCGAGCTGTACGGCTAGGTGCACAGATTCTTTGCAAGCATCTTGTGCATGGAAAGTGTGCACAGATATTGTGCATCTCATGGAGGAGAACAAGGAACGCGCCGTACGGATCGACCACCGCCAGGTCCGCGCGCTGGCCCAGCCGCTGCGCATGCGGCTGATCGGGGCACTGCGCGTGGTGGGCCCGTCCACCGCCACCGCCCTGGCCGAGATGCTCGGCACCAACAGCGGCGCGACCAGCTACCACCTGCGCCAACTCGCCGACGTCGGGCTCGTGGTCGAGGACCCCGACCTCGGCACCGGCCGGCAGCGCTACTGGCGGGCCGCGCACGACGTCACCAGCTGGGAATCCAGCGACTTCGACGACGACCCCGACTCGCGGGCCGCCATCGAGTGGCTGGAAGCCGACTACGTCCGGTTCTTCGCCGGGCACGCCGAACGCTGGTTCGCCCAGCGGCACCAGTGGGAGCCGGCCTGGCGCGACGCGTTCGGCATGGGCGACTTCTTCATGCGCATCCCGGTCTCCCGCCTCGAAGCGATCAAGGAAGAGGTCTTCGCGCTCTTCGAGCGGCACCGCGACGAGACCGACCCGGACGACCCCGACGCCGAGACGGTCCAGCTCTACCTCGCCGCCCTCCCGATGGACGCGGCGTTCCCGCGGCCCACCCCGCCGTCCACCGAGGAGAAGCCGTGACCACGCTGTCCGTACGCCAGATCCGGTTGCGCTACCTCACGCTGTACGGCCTGCGCTGGCTGCCCAGCGGCCTGCTCATGCCGGTGATGATCCTGCTGATGCAGGAGCGCGGGCTCACGCTCGCCCAGATCGGCCTGGTCGCCACCGCGCAGGGCCTCGTCGTGCTGGCGCTGGAACTGCCCACCGGCGGCTTCGCCGACGCGCTGGGCCGCAAGCCGGTGCTGGTCGCCGCCTGGGTGCTCGGCCTGGGCTCGCTGGCGCTGATGGCGGTGGCCGACTCGTTCTGGATGTTCTTCCTGGTCTGGGCCTTGCAGGGCGTCTACCGGGCGCTCGACAGCGGCCCGATGGAATCCTGGTACGTCGACGCCACGCTCGCCGTCGACCCGAAGGCCGAGTACGAGCGCGGCCTCGGCTGGGCCGGCACCGTGATCGGTGTCGCGATCGGCGCGGGCGCGCTGCTCAGCGGCGGCCTGGTCGCGCTCGGCCCGGTCGGCCCGGTCAGCGCGCTGGCCCTGCCGGTGATCGTCGCCGCCGTGCTCCAGGCCGTCTCCATCGTGGCGCTGCTGGCGCTGATGGCGGAGCGGCGGCCCGCGTCCGGCCCGGCCGCGCTGCGCGCCTCGGTGGTCGACGCGCCCCGCATGGTCGGGCAGGCCGTCGGGCTGCTGCGCCGCAACCGGGTGCTGGCGGCCCTGGTCGCCGTCGAGCTGTTCTGGGGCTTCGGCATGGTCACCTTCGAGTCGCTGCTCCCGGTGCGCCTCGCCGAGGTGCTCGGTGACCCGGACCGCGCGGCGGCACTGCTCGGCCCCGCCGGCACGGCGGCCTGGCTCGCCAACGCCGCCGGTGCCGCGCTCACCCCGTTCCTGCTGCGCCACCTCGGCGCCGCCCCGGCCGCCGCGCTGATGCGCATCCTCCAGGGCGTGACGGTGGTCGGCATGGGCCTGCTGGCCGGTCCGGTCGGCATCCTCATCGCGTACCTGGCCTGCTACACCGTGCACGGCGCGTCGAATCCGCTGCACATGGGACTGTTGCACCGGCAGGTCGACGGCCCGTACCGGACCAGCGTGCTGTCGCTCAACTCGATGGCCGCCCAGCCGGCCGGCGCGCTCGGCGCGGTGACGCTGACCGCGCTGGCCGACGCCACGAGCGTCGGCGTCGCCATGATCGTCGGCGGGGTGGTGCTCGCCGTGGCCGCGCCGCTCTACCTGCCGGCCTGGCGCGCCGCCCGCCGTACCCCGCAGGACGTCACAGTGGAACCGGAGGCGGCGGCCGGCCCCGGCCACTCCGGCCTGGCGCCCGAGCCGGCCGGCCCGTCCCTCGACGCCGCCGCAGCCCCCGCCGGCCGGGACTGACCCCGGCGCGATCCGCCGGGACCGGACGAGATCCTGGTACGCGAGCGCCCCTGTGCGGGCCGTTCCGTACCAGGATCTCGGCGTGGGAGGCTGCGTCAGGCGAGCCGGATCGACGTGCGGCGTTCGGCGGCGGTGAAGCCGAGCCGGCGGTAGAGCCGGATCGCGCCCACGTTGTCCGGGTACACGCCCAGTGCCACGGCGTCGTACCGGTCGAACAGGGCACACGTCATCCCGGCGGTCAGCGCCGCGCCCAGCCCCCGGCCGCGATGCCCGGGCGCGACCGTCAGCCCGGCCAGGAAGCCGATGTCGCCCCGGCTGCGATCGGCGCCGCAGGCGAGCAGGCGGTCACCGTCGCGGATGCCGTACCAGCCGACGATGCCCGGATCGCCCGGCCGGGAGGTGGTGCTCGGGAACGCCTCCTCGATCAGCGCGGCAAGCGCGGGACGGTCGGCCCCGGTCAGGCGTACCACCCGCTCCTGCTCCGGCTGCCGCGGCGGCGGCGCGGTGGTCCAGAGGAAGTCCCACTCGGTGAGCCGGGCCACCGGCAGCCGCGCGGCCACCTCGTCCGGATCGGCGTGGGACAGGTTGATCGACTGACCGGCCCGCAGCGTCCCGTCCGCCCGGTGGGCGGCGAAGACGTCGAGTGCCGGGCCGGGTGCGCCGACCGCGCCGCCGGCCGACCACTCGCCCGGCGGGAGCAGCCACCCCACCGCGCCGCCGTGCCGCCATCCGCGTACGGCCTCGTCGCGCCGCAGCGCGTGCCGGGCGAACGGGTGACGGCGGGCCGCGGCCAGCACCCCCTCCCGCTCCGTCAGCGACTCGTCGAGCGTGATCATTCCGCCAGCGTACGAGCATCCCTGCTGGTACCGAGGGCCGAGGCACCTCCTGTTCCACGGTGGAGATTGACGAACAGACCGATTGGGTACATCCGTCGCCGACCTGCTGGGAACCCCCACCGGAGGAACGACATGCTCGCCATTCTCGCGGCCATCGTGTTCGGTTTCGCGCTGCTGCTCGACTTCATGAACACCGACCTCGGCGCGCCCGATCTGTTCAGCACCACGACGCTCATGCTCATCGGCTTCCTGCTGCTCTCGCTCTACCTGGCCGGCGTCGGCTCCGGCCCGCGCGGCGGCGGTGGCGGCCGGTGGTACCGGGGCCGGCGGCCGGGTCGCGGCTGACCGGAAAAGACCACCCGGGCCGGGGCGGCGGCGCGATTCCGGCGTCGTCGGCCCGGCCCGGTACTGTTCTCGTGATGGAATCGGACGCCCTCTTCACCCTCGGCGAGCCGGCCGGCGCACCCGCGGGCGCGGGCGGCGCCGACGGCTTCACCGACACCCGGGCGGACTCGCCCCTGCCGGTGCGGATGCGCCCGGCGGGCATCGACGAGCTGGTCGGGCAGGAGCACCTGCTCGCGCCGGGAGCGCCGCTGCGTCAGCTGGTCGAGGGCGCGGCGCCGATGTCGGTGATCCTCTGGGGTCCGCCGGGCAGCGGCAAGACCACCATCGCCCACCTCGTGGCCCGGGCCACCGACCGGCGGTTCGTGGCGATGTCCGCGCTGACCGCGGGCGTGAAGGACGTGCGCGCCGTGATCGACACCGCCCGGCGGCAACGCCGGTCCGGCGGCCCGCCCACAGTGCTGTTCATCGACGAGGTGCACCGGTTCAGCAAGACCCAGCAGGACTCGCTTCTCGCCGCCGTCGAGGACCGGACGGTCACGCTGCTGGCGGCGACCACGGAGAACCCGTACTTCTCGGTCATCTCGCCCCTGCTGTCGCGCTGCGTGCTGCTCACCCTCCAGGCCCTGGACGACGACGACGTACGCGGGCTGCTGCGCCGCGCGGTCGCCGACGAGCGCGGGCTCGGCGGCGCGCTGGTCCTGGCGCAGGAGGCGGAGGACCACCTGGTCCGGCTCGCCGGGGGCGACGTGCGCAAGGCGCTCACCGCGCTGGAGGCGGCGGCGGCCACCGCTACCGCGCTCGGCACCGGCCGGATCGACCTCGCAGTGGCCGAACAGGCGGTCGACGTGGCGGCGGTGCGATACGACCGCGACGGCGACGCCCACTACGACGTGACGAGCGCGTTCATCAAGAGCATGCGCGGCTCGGACGTGGACGCGTCACTGCACTGGCTGGCCCGGATGCTGGTGGCCGGTGAGGACGCCCGGTTCATCGCCCGCCGGTTGGTGATCTTCGCCAGTGAGGACGTCGGCATGGCCGATCCCACCGCGCTGACAGTGGCCACCGCGGCCGCCCACGCGGTCGAGTACGTGGGCCTGCCGGAGGCGCAGCTCAACCTGGCCCAGGCGGTCATCCACCTGGCCACCGCGCCGAAGTCGAACTCGGCCACCACAGCGATCGGCGCCGCCGTCGCCGACGTACGCGCGGGTCGGGGCGGTCCGGTGCCGCGCGGGCTGCGCGACGCCCACTACTCCGGCGCGCGGGGCCTCGGTCACGGCCGCGGCTACCGCTACCCGCACGACGACCACCGGGGGGTGGTCACCCAGCAGTACGCTCCGGACGACCTCGTCGGAACCGACTACTACCAGCCCAGCGGGCACGGCGCGGAGCGGGCGGTGGCCACCCGGCTGCCGCTGCTGCGCCGGATCGTGCGCGGGCTGCCGGCTCCGGCGACCCGGGCGGAGGCCGGCGCCCCGGCCGCCGCGAACGGGGCCCGGGTGGGGGGCGGCGAGCAGGCCAGCGGGGCGAGTGAGGGCGGCAGCGACGCCGCCGAGGGGGGTCAGTAGTGATGGCGCGTGGTCCGGAGCGGCCGGCGGACGGCCCCGACGAGCGGCGCGACCCGCGGGGCAAGGGCCGCCGGTGGGGACGGGGCCGGGCCGAGCCCGAGCTGGACCCGACCGTCGTCGGCGAGGAACTCGGCTGGATCGACGACCTGCGTACCGCCAAGCAGCAGGGCGGTGAACTCGGACCGGACGGGGGCGCCCCCGCGCCGCGCCCCGGCGCCGACCCGTCCTGGCCGGACGGCGAGCCGGCCCGGCCACCCCGCCCGGCCGCCGCGCCGGGTCCGGGCCCCGGCGTGCCGCCCGCCGGCCGGCAGGCTCCGCGGCCCCCGGCACCGGGCACCCAGCCGCCCTCGACCGGCCAGCCGGTTCCGCCGCCGTCACCCGCCGGCCGGCCCGGCACTCCGTCGGCAGGTGCACCCCCGGCTCCCGGCCGGCCCGTTCCGCCGTCGGCCGCCGCGCCCCCGGCTCCCGGCCGACCGGTTCCGCCGCCGGCCGCCGCGCCGCAGGCTCCCGGCCGGCCCCATCCGGGCGGGCCCGCTCCGGCCGGCCGCACCGACCCGACGATGCCGCCCGTGACCGGCCGTCCCGGCCCGGCCGCGCCCCCGGCCGCCGGGCGTCCCGGCGGGCCGGTCACCGGACGACCCGGTACCGACCTGCCCCCGGCTCCCGGCCGACCGGGCGTCGACACGCCTCCGCCTGCCGGACGGTCCCGGGTGGACACCGCCCCGCCGTCCGGCCGGCCCGGCGTGGACATGCCTCCGGCTCCCGGGCGCCCGCCCGCGGACACGCCGCCGGGGGTCCGCCCGCCGG
Source organism: Micromonospora sp. WMMD1219 (assembly GCF_049315215.1). Classification (NCBI taxonomy): domain Bacteria; kingdom Bacillati; phylum Actinomycetota; class Actinomycetes; order Micromonosporales; family Micromonosporaceae; genus Micromonospora; species Micromonospora sp. WMMD1219. Next base: position 6,124,561 of record NZ_CP186057.1, on the reverse strand, counting down.
TCGTGGACGCGCCCTCCGGCGGTGGCCGTCCCGGCCCGGAGACGCCGCCCGGTGGTGGCCGGCCCGGTCCGCGTCCGCCGGTCATGCGCCGCCCCGACACGCCCGGTCCGGCCGCGCCGCCGGTGCGCCCCGGCGGTCCCGAGACCGGTGCCCCGCGCCGGGCCGCCGACGGCCCGTGGCCCGGCGGCCCCGAAGCCGGCGCCCCGCACCGCCCCGTCGACGGTCCGTGGCCCGGCGTGCCCGAGGCACCCCGTCCCGCGGACGCGCCGTACCGCCGCCGCGTGGACGGACCCACCGGCCAGCAGCCACCCGTGGCCGGCACCCGCGTCCCGCCCGCCCCACCGACCTCCGGCCGGGCACCCGCCGACCCGGGCCGGCCGCCTGTCGACGGTGACACCCGGGTACCGCCGACGCCGCGCGGCCGGCACGGATCCGGACCCGAGGTTCCGCACCAGGCCGATCCGACGATCGCGCCGCCGCCCGTCGGCCGACGCGCCCGGGCGGACGACACCGCCGGCATCCAGCCGGTCTCCGGTGGTGCCCGCCGGGCCCGCGCCGAGGACACCGACGCCGTCCAGCCGCTCCCCGGTGGAGCACGCCGGGCACGGCCCGACGACGTGGCACCCGGCACCCAGCCGGTGTCCGGTGCGGGCCGCCGGGTCCGTCCCGACGACGTTCCGCCCGGCACCCGGCCGGTGTCCGGTGCGGGCCGCCGGGCCCGTGCCGACGACGTTCCGCCCGGTGCCCGGCCCGTCTCCGGTGCGGGCCGTCGCGCCGCGCCGGAAGGTGCCGTACCCGGCGGGCCGGCCGGACGGGCCGTACCGGACGCCGCCCCGGTCTCCGGCGGCGGCCGACGCGCCCGGCACGACGAGCCCACCGGCGGGCACCACGTGTCCGCGCCCGGCGGCGAATCCGCAACCGTGCCCACGCCGGGCGCCGGCCGCCGGGCCGCCCCGGAACGCCCCCCGGTCGTCCCGCGCAGCGGAAACGCGCCGGACCTGCCGGGCGCGCCCGTGTCCGGCACTCCGGCGACCGGCCCGACCCCGCCCGCCGGCCGCCGCGGCACGCCCGCCGGCCGCGGTGCCGCACCCGACGTACCCGGCGGCCGCCGGGCCGCGCCCGATGCCGCCGGTGGCCGCCGGGCCGCTCCCGACGAGCCGGTCGGTCCCGGCGTCGGCGTCGAGACGCCCGGTCGCCGGGCCGCGCGTGACGACGCCGGTGAGCCGCGGCCGCAACGGCCCGACCGGCCCGCGGACTGGCTGCGGCAGGCCGGTCGCACGCCGCACACCGACCCGGCCATGCCGGTCACCCGCCGCCCGGCCGGACCTCCGGCCGAGGAGCCGTCCGGCCGTCCCGGTGGGCCCGCCGGCCGGGCCGGCGTCGCGGTTCCGCCGGTGCGTCCCGAGCCGGGTACGCCGTCCCCGCGCCCCGGACAGCCCGGCCCCGACGTGCCGGCGCGCGCCGAACCGGCGGGCCGCCCCGGCCAGCCCGGTCCGGCCGTGCCCCCGGCCCGGTCCCAGCCGTCCGACCCGTCGCGCGGTGGGCCCGGTCCGGCCCGCGGCGCGGCGCGCCCCGGTGTCGCGCCCGCTCCCGGCCCGGCCGGTCCGGGTCCGCGCGGCGACCTCGATCGCACGGGCGGGATTCCCGCGGGTGGTGGCCGTCCCGGTGGTGCTCCGACGGGTCCGGCCGGCCCGGCCCGCCCGGGTCCGCGTGGCGACCTCGATCGCACGGGCGGGATTCCCGCCGACGGTGGCCGCCCCGGTGGCGGCCCGGCGGGTCCGGCCGGTCCCGGTCCGCGTGGCGACGTCGAGCGCACCGGTGGGATGCCGGTCGGTGCCGGCCGCCCCGGTGGCGGTCCGGCCGGACCCGGTGGCGACGGACGCGGGATGGCACGCCCCGACGACACCCGGCCCGGTGCCGGGCCCCGTCCGCCGGTGGCACCCGGCGCCCGAGGGCCGGCAGGCGACGGCCCGGTGCCGCCCGGCGCGCCGGTGACCGCCCGCGCGGCAGCCGGTGTGGCCCGCCCGGTCGCGCCGGACGAGCGGAGCGCCGGACGTGCGACGCCACCCGGACCGGAGCCGGACCGGCCCGGACCGGGCAACGCGGCGACACCGGCGACGGCCCGCGCGGCTGTGGTCGTACCCCCGGGGGAGCCCGCGGGGCCACGGCCCGCAGCGGGCGCCGCGCCACGGCCCGGCGGTCCCGGACCGGACGACAGCGGCGCGGAGGCCGGGGGCCTGCGCGGCGCCCGGTCCGAGCTGCGCCGGCAGATGCGCGAGCGCACCCGGCTGCGGCTGGGCATCCTCGCCCTGGTCAGCCTCGTGCTGCTCGGCGCGGTGCCGCTGTACTTCGGGATGCGGACGCTCAGCCGCGACCCGGTCTTCGACACCCTCGACGCGCTCGCCGTGCCCGCCTGGGCGCAGAGCAACACCGTCGACAACGTCAGCGGCAGCCGCTGGTGCCTCCAGGACTGCCGCCTGCGTGAACGTTCCGTCGAGTCGGAGCAGGGGTGGAAGGAGACCGTCGCGGTCTACGAGAAGGCGCTGACCGGGGACGGGTGGCGGCGCTGGAAGGTCGACCGCTGCCCGGACGAGAAGGTCCCGGGTAGCTACACCTGCTGGCGCCGGGACGAACTGACGCTCGATCTGTGGGTACGCGACCGCACCTGCACGCCCCCGCCGGTGGACGGCGCGCCCGCGCCGACCGCACCGGCCACGCCCGCAGCGGCGGAGTGCACCGGCTCGTTGGTGTCGGTGAAGGTGCGCAACGCGATCGACGACGAGCGCACCGGACCGACACCGACCACCGATCCGTCACTCACCGGTGAGGATCCGTACCCGACCCTGACCGACGACCCGCTGGGCGAGGCGACCCCCTCACCGTCGTGAGCCGACTTTCATCACGGACGGTAGGGTCTGGGGCTGGCACGCCCGTCCGCGCCCGGTGACCGGGTCGGCGTGGCGCGAAGTGGGTAGGTACGGTCGCGCGTTCCGGGGCGTCGGGTCCCGGGACACTGCTTGAGGAGGACGTGCGCGTGAACGGTAGCGAGGTCGCTTGGCTGGTCCTGGCCGGCGCGTTCCTGATGCTGGTGCTCGTGCTGGCGGTGCCGATCCTGCGGCTGCGGCACACCGTGGACGCGACGACGCGCATGATCAACGAGCTCAACGACCGCACTGCGCCGCTGCTCGGCGACGTGAACGCCACTGTGAAGAACGTCAACGTGGCGCTGGAGCAGGTGCAGACTTCGCTGGACGGGGTGAACCTGCAGCTCGCCAAGGTGGACACCATGACCAGCCACGCGCAGAACGTCACCGCGAACGTGGCGAACCTGGCCACCGTGGTCTCCGCCGCCGCCGCGAACCCGCTGGTCAAGGTGGCCGCGTTCGGGTACGGCGTGCGCCGGGCCGCCTCCGCCCGCCGGCACGCCGAGACCGAGCGCGAGGTGCGCGACACCATCAAGCAGCAGCGTCGCGCCGCCAAGCGCGGCAACCGCTGACCCCGACCGGCGTACGCGGGAAGGATGAGAACATGAGGCGGTTGTTCTGGCTGGGCATCGGGCTGGCCGTGGGCGTCCTGGTGGTGCGCAAGGCCACCCGGACCGCGCAGGCGTACACCCCGGCCGGCATCGCCAGCGGGCTGTCCGAGTCCGCCGGCGGTCTGGTCGAGTCGCTGCGGGCGTTCGTGGACGACGTCCGGGTCGGCATGGCCGAGCGTGAGCAGGAGATCCACGAGGCCTTCGCCCGCGGCGAGGTGTACGACGACCAGTTCGCCGAGCTGCGGGAGGATCCGCGGATCGGTGACCGAGAGATTTTCCCGGAGGACCACCAGCGATGAAGACGGCGGAGATCAAGCGGCGGTTCCTCGCCCACTTCGAGGCGAACGGGCACACCGTGGTGCCGTCCGCTCCGCTGCCCGCCATCAGCGACCCGAACCTGCTGTTCATCAACGCGGGCATGGTGCAGTTCGTGCCCTACTTCCTGGGCCAGCAGACCCCGCCGTACGCGCGGGCGACGAGCGTGCAGAAGTGCATCCGGACGCCGGACATCGACGAGGTCGGCAAGACCAGCCGGCACGGCACGTTCTTCCAGATGAACGGCAACTTCTCCTTCGGTGACTACTTCAAGTCCGGCGCGATCCCGCTCGCCTGGGACCTGGCCACCAAGCCGGTCGAGGCGGGCGGCTTCGGGCTGGACCCGGAGCGGATCTGGGCCACCGTCTACCTGGACGACGACGAGGCGTACGACATCTGGCGCGCCACCGGCGTGCCGGCCGAGCGGATCGTGCGCCGGGGCAAGGCCGACAACTTCTGGTCGATGGGCATCCCCGGCCCGTGCGGCCCGTGCTCCGAGCTGTACTACGACCGCGGCCCGGCCTACGGCCGCGAGGGTGGTCCGGAGGTCGACGAGGACCGCTACCTGGAGTTCTGGAACCTCGTCTTCATGCAGTTCGAGCGCGGTCCGGGCGTCGGCAAGGAGGACTTCCCGATCCTCGGCGACCTGCCGGCGAAGAACATCGACACCGGCATGGGCCTGGAGCGGATGGCCTCGCTGCTGCAGGGCGTGGACAACCTCTACGAGATCGACGAGGTCAAGCCGATCCTGGACCGGGCCGCCGAGCTGACCGGCAAGCGCTACGGCGTGCACTCCGGCCACGCGGCGAACGAGTCGCACCCGGACGACGTACGGCTCCGGGTGATCGCCGACCACGTGCGCACCTCGCTGATGCTCATCGGCGACGGCGTGACCCCGTCGAACGAGGGCCGGGGTTACGTGCTGCGGCGGATCATGCGCCGGGCGATCCGGGCGGTGCGGCTGCTCGGCTACCAGGACCGGGCGCTGCCGGAACTGCTGCCGGTGGCCCGCGACTGCATGGCGCCGTCGTACCCGGAGCTGGCCGAGGACTTCGGCCGGATCTCCCAGTACGCGTACGCCGAGGAGGACGCGTTCCTGGCCACGCTGCGCGCCGGCACCACGATCCTGGACACCGCCATCGCCGAGACCAAGTCGGCCGGCAAGGCGGCGCTCTCCGGTGACAAGGCGTTCCAGCTGCACGACACGTACGGCTTCCCGATCGACCTGACCCTGGAGATCGCGGCCGAGCAGGGCTTGCAGGTCGACGCGGAGGGCTTCCGCCGGCTGATGGCCGACCAGCGCAGCCGGGCCAAGGCCGACGCGCAGGCGCGCAAGACCGGGCACACCGACGTGTCGGCGTACCGGTCGGTGCTCGACGGCGGCGGGCCGGTGGAGTTCACCGGCTACACCGAGCTGAGCCGGGAGTCCCGGGTCCGCGCGCTGCTGTCCGGCGGCGCCGCCGTGTCGGCGGCTGTCGAGGGGGACACGATCGAGCTGGTGCTCGACACCACCCCGTTCTACGCCGAGGGCGGCGGCCAGCAGCCCGACCAGGGGCTCATCACCGTCGGCGGCGGCCAGGTCGAGGTCTTCGACGTGCAGCAGCCGGTGCCCGGCCTGATCGTGCACCGGGCCAAGGTGGTGCGCGGCGAGGTGCGCTCCGGCGAGACCGGGTACGCCGAGATCGACGTGTCCCGCCGCCGGGCCATCTCCCGCTCGCACACGGCGACGCACCTGGTGCACCAGACGATGCGCAACTTCCTCGGCGAGTCGGCGACCCAGGCGGGTTCGCTCAACGCGCCGGGCCGGCTGCGGTTCGACTTCAACACCCCGACGGGTGTGGCGCCGAGCGTGCTGCACGACGTCGAGCAGCAGGTCAACGAGGTGCTGCTGGCCGACCTGGAGGTGCACGCGTTCGTCACCAGCCAGGAGGAGGCCCGCCGGATCGGGGCGATGGCCCTGTTCGGCGAGAAGTACGGCGAGCGGGTCCGGGTCGTCGAGGTCGGCGACTACGCCCGTGAGCTGTGCGGCGGCACGCACGTGGCCCGCTCCGCCCAGCTCGGCCTGGTGAAGATCCTCTCCGAGGCGTCGGTGGGTTCCGGAGTACGCCGGATCGAGGCGCTCGTCGGCATGGACGCGTTCGGCTTCCTGGCCCGCGAGCACCTGCTGGTGTCCCGGCTGGCCGAGCTGTTCCGGGTGCCGGGGGAGCAGGTCGCCGACCGGGTGGAGCAGACCGTCACCCAGCTGCGCGACGCGGAGAAGGAACTGGAGAAGCTGCGCGCCCAGCTCGTGCTCGGCGGGGCCGGTGCCCTGGCGGCGCAGGCGAAGGACGTGCGCGGCGTCGCGTACGTCGGCACCGAGGCGCCGGAGGGTGCGGCGGCCAACGACGTGCGGACCCTCGCCCAGGAGATCCGGGGCCGGATCGACGCGGCCCGCCCGGCGGTGGTCGCGGTGGCCGCCCGGGCCAACGGCAAGGCGTCTCTCGTGGTGGCTGTCAACCAGGCCGCCCGGGGCCGGGGCCTGAGCGCGAAGGACCTGGTCAAGGCCGCGTTCTCCGGCCGGGGCGGCGGCAGCGACGACCTTGCCCAGGGCGGCGGGCTGCCCGCGACGGAGGCGCCGAACCTGCTGGTCACCGTCGAGCGGGCGGTCGCCGACGCGGCATGAGCGAACGCACCGAGCGGAGCGAGGGCCGTGAGGGCATGCCCAGCCGGCACGGCATGAGCGCAACGATCGACGCCAGGGCGGGCCACCCGGTCCGCCCTGGCCCGTACCGGCGGGGAGGTGTCCGCTCGTGACCGAGCTGTCCCGTGGCGTCCGGCTGGGTGTCGACGTCGGTCAGGTCCGGGTGGGGGTGGCCCGCTGTGATCCGCACGGCATCCTCGCCACGCCGCTGGTCACACTGGCCCGCGATCTGACGGCCGAACCGGACGCGGTGCCCGCCGACATGGCCGAGCTGGTCCGGCTCGCCGCCGAGCACGAGGCGGTGGGGATCGTGGTCGGGCTGCCGGTCAACCTCGCCGGAAAACACGGCCCCGCGGCGGTGAACGTATCAGCATATGCCAGCCGTTTGGCTGATGTAATGAGGCCGATTCCGGTGACGCTGACGGACGAGAGGATGTCTACCGTCGTCGCGAGTCGTAGGCTGGCCGAACGGGGCGTCCGGGGAAAGCGCCAACGAGCGGTGGTCGACCAGGCTGCCGCGGTGGAGATTCTGCAGAGCTGGCTGGACGCACAGCGGAGGCGGACGCAATGATCGACGATCTTGATCTGGGGTTCGACGAGCCGGACAGGGGGGAGAAGGGCCGGCACCGGCGCGGCGCGGTGCGCCGGCGCCAGGGCAAGTCCGGCGGCGGCCGGGGCAAGACCCTTCTCGCACTCGCGCTCGCGCTGGTCCTGCTGGGCGGCATCGGCGGCGGCGCGTTCTACGGCTTCGACCGGGTCCAGAACTACTTCGTCACGCCCGACTACGACGGCTCCGGCACGGGCGAGGTGACAGTCGAGATCAAGCAGGGCGCGCTGATCGCCGACATGGCCGACGCGCTCGTCGCCGCCGACGTGGTGAAGAGCACCAAGGCGTTCATCGAGGCCGCCGAGGAGAACTCGCGCAGCAAGAACATCCAGCCCGGCACGTACAAGCTGCGCAAGCAGATGAGCGGTGACGCGGCGGTCGTGGCGCTGCTGGACCTCAAGAACAAGATCGTCAACGGGATCACCATCCCCGAGGGGCTCACCGCGAAGACGGTCTACAAGCGGCTCTCCGAGAAGACCGACATCCCGGTCAAGGACTTCGAGGCCGCGGCGAAGGACCCGGAGGCGCTCGGCGTCCCGGACTGGTGGTTCAAGCGCTCCGACGGCAAGAAGGTCAAGCCGTCGGTCGAGGGATTCCTGTTCCCGGACACCTACGAGATCCCGCCGAAGGCGACCGCCGAGACGGTGCTCAAGCTGATGGTGGACAACTTCCTCACCGTCACCTCCGGCATGCAGTACGCCGAGAAGGTGCAGAAGGACCGCGGCGGCATCACCCCGTACGAGGCGCTGATCGTCGCGTCGCTCGCGCAGGCCGAGGCCGGCAACAAGGCCGACCTGGGCAAGGTCGCCCGGGTCGCGTACAACCGGGTCTTCGGGGAGTTCCCCTGCAACTGCCTGGAGATGGACGTCACCGTCAACTACTACCTGGAGCTGACCGGGCAGAAGACCAAGGCGTCCAAGGACATGACCGCCGCCGAGCTGGACGACCCGAAGAACCCGTACAACCGCAAGCTGCGCGGGCTGGTCCCGTCGCCGATCAACAACCCGGGCAAGGAGGCGCTGGAGGGCGCGCTGAGCCCGCCGCCGGGCAAGTGGCTCTACTTCGTGGCGATCAGCAAGGACGGCCGCTCCGCGTTCGCCGAGACCTACGACGAGCAGCTGCGCAACGAGCGGAAGGCCAAGGAGGCCGGGATCATCTGATGGGCGATCCCCGCCGCGCCGCTGTTGTCGGCAAGCCGATCGCCCACTCGCTCTCCCCGGTGATCCACACCGCCGGGTACGCGGCGGCCGAGCTGACCGGCTGGTCGTACACCCGGATCGAAGCCGGCGCCGACGACCTGCCCGGCCTGGTCGCGGGCCTGGGCCCGGAGTGGGCCGGGCTGTCGGTGACCATGCCCGGCAAGGAGGCGGCGCTCGCGCTGGCCGACGAGGTCTCGCCGGTCGCCGCCGCGGTCGGCGCCGCCAACACGTTGGTACGCCGGCCCGACGGCACCTGGTACGCCGACAACACCGACGTCACCGGCATGGTCGAGGTGCTCACCGGTGCCGGCTGCGTGGCCGGGGCGGTCGTCACCGTGCTCGGCGCGGGCGGCACGGCCCGGGCGGCGATCGCGGCGGCGGCCCGGATCGGGGCCGCGGAGGTGACAGTGGTGGCCCGCCGCCCGGAGGCGGTCGACGAGCTGCGCCCGGTCGCGGCGGCGGCCGGCGTGCCACTGGCGGGCGCCGAGTGGGACGGCGCGCCCGCCCACGCCCGCGCCGACCTGGTGATCTCCACAGTTCCCAAGGGCGTCGCCGACCCGCTCGCCGACAACTTCGACTGGAGGCCCGAGTCCGTCTTCTTCGACGTGGTCTACGACCCGTGGCCCACACCGCTCGCGGCGGCGGCGCTCGCCGCCGGATGCCGGGTCGTCTCCGGGCTGGACCTGCTGCTGGCCCAGGCGTTCGGCCAGTTCGAGCAGTTCACCGGCGTCACCGCGCCACGCGCCGCGATGGCCGACGCCCTGGCACGGGAACGGGCCGGCGCCGGATCGGTGTGACCGGCGCGCGGACGGGCCCGTCCGCAGGGCGGGACGCGGCGGGCGGCGTACGCCGGTGACCACCGGGCGTGACAGACTGACCGTCGTGTTGCGCTGGCTGACTGCAGGTGAATCGCACGGACCCGCCCTCGTCGCGATGCTGGAGGGCGTACCCGCCGGCATCGAGGTGACCACCGGGGAGATCTCCGGCGAACTGGCCCGGCGCCGGCTCGGCTACGGCCGGGGCGCCCGGATGTCGTTCGAGCAGGACGAGGTCGAGATCATCGGCGGGCTCCGGCACGGCGTGACGCTGGGCAGCCCGGTGGCGATCCGGGTCGGCAACTCCGAGTGGCCCAAGTGGCGCACCGTGATGGCCGCCGACCCGGTCGACCCGGAGGAGCTGGCGAGCCAGGCCCGCAACGCGCCGCTGACCCGTCCCCGCCCGGGTCACGCCGACCTGGCCGGCATGCAGAAGTACGGGCACACCGACGCCCGGCCGATCCTGGAACGCGCCAGCGCCCGGGAGACCGCCGCCCGGGTCGCGGTGGGCACCGTCGCCAAGGCGCTCGTGCGTCAGGCGCTCGGCGTCGAGATCGTCTCCCACGTGGTCGAGCTGGGTCCGGTGGCGGTCAAGCCGGGTCTGCGCCCCACCCCGGAGAATGCCGCGCGCATCGACGCCGACCCGCTGCGCTGCCTCGACGCCGAGGCCAGCGCCCGGATGGTCGCCGAGGTCGACGCCGCGAAGAAGGCCGCCGACACGCTCGGTGGCGTGGTCGAGGTGCTCGCGTACGGGGTACCGCCGGGCCTGGGCAGCCACGTGCAGTGGGACCGCAAGCTCGACGCCCGCCTCGCCACCGCGCTCATGTCCATCCAGGCGATCAAGGGTGTGGAGATCGGCGACGGCTGGCAGCAGGCGCGTTCCCGCGGCTCCGAGGCGCACGACGAGATCGTGCCCACCGCGACCGGGGTGCGGCGGATCACCGACCGGGCCGGTGGCCTGGAGGGCGGCATCACCACGGGTGAGCCGCTGCGGGTGAAGGCGGCCATGAAGCCGATCTCGTCGCTGAACCGGGCGCTCGCGACGATCGACGTGACCACCGGCGAGCCGGCCACCGCCATCAACCAGCGCTCGGACGTGTGCGCGGTGCCGGCGGCAGCGGTGGTGGCCGAGGCGATGGTCGCGCTGGTGCTGGCCGAGGCGGCGGTGGAGAAGTTCGGTGGCGACTCAGTCGTCGAGATGCGCCGCAACCTGGCCGGTTACCTCGACAGCCTGGTGGTCCGGTGAGCGCGAGGAACGCAGCGCAGCGGAGTCCCGCAGTCGCGAACGAGAGGTGGCAACGATGAGCACCCGGCCGGTCTGCGTGCTGGTCGGTGCGCCCGGCTCCGGCAAGACCACAGTCGGCACGGCGCTCGCCGAGGCGCTCGGCGTCGGCTTCCGGGACACCGACGCCGACATCGAGAACCTCGCCGGCAAGCCGATCCCGGAGATCTTCGTGGACGAGGGGGAGGAGCACTTCCGTACCCTCGAACGGGCCGCCGTGGCGGCGGCGCTCGCGTCGCACGCGGGTGTGCTCGCGCTCGGCGGCGGCGCGGTCCTGGCCGAGGAGAACCGGGCCGCGCTGATCGGCCACACGGTGGTGCACCTGTCGGTGGAGCTGCCCGACGCGCTCAAGCGGGTCGGTCTCGGCGCCGGCCGGCCGCTGCTCGCGCTGAACCCGCGCGCCACGCTCAAGCACCTGATGGACCAGCGCCGCCCGCTCTACGCCGAGGTGGCGACCGCGACTGTGGTCACCGACGGGCGTACGCCGCAGGAGCTGGCCGCGGAGATCGCCGCACTGCTCAAGCCCTGACCCACCCCGCTGGGTCAGGTTGCCGCGGTGGAACACCGTGGGTTTCTCCCGAGCGTTATGGCACCCATGGCGTTCCAGCCGGCGTCCATGACGCCGGTGGGTGGAACGCCATATGTGCCTCCCGAGGGTTGTGGCACCCGTGGTGTTCCAGTCGGCGTGGGTGCCGTCGGCGGGTGGAACGCCATGGGCGAGTGAGAAGGCGTGCCGGCGCGAGGGTGGACGGTCAGGCGTTGGCCGCAGCGGTCCCGGCCGTCCGGCGTCCGGCCCGGCGGCGAGAGCTCCGCGCCCGGCGGCGAGGGCTCCGCTCCGGTCGCCAGGTGGCGAGCAGCGCCAGCGCCAGCGCGATCTCGGCCAGGTCGCCGAGGTAGTACATGAGCGTGGCACCGGCCCGCAGCTCGGCGGCGGTGGCGGGCACGTCGACGAACAGCCCGGCGTAGAGCAGTTGGGCGATGGTGGCGTGCGCGGCCACCCCGAACCCGATCACCACCAGCCGGACCGGTACGCGGGGGCGGTGCGGTCCCGGATCCGGACCGGCGATCGACCAGGCGAACAGGCAGCCGCTGAGCAGGAAGTGCAGGTTCACCAGCGTGTGCAGGGCCGGGCTGTCCAGGGTGGCCCGGTACAGCGGGGTGAGGTAGAGCAGCCAGAGCCCGCCCGCGGTGAGCAGCAGCCCGGTCACCGGGTGGCCGAGCACCCGCGCGACCGGATGCCGCAGCAGGTGGACCAGCCTCCGGCCGGTACGCCGGTCCAGCGTGCGCAGCAGCAGTGTGACCGGGGCGCCGAGCACCAGCGCCAGCGGCGCGAGCATGCCGATCAGCAGGTGCTGCCACATGTGCCCGACGAAGTCCCCGGCCGGCCACAGCAGCCCGGCGGTCAGCAGCAGCGCGCCCAGCCCGAAGCTCGCGGTGCGGGCGTGTGGCCAGCCCGGCCCGCCGGGGTCGCGCAGCCGCAGCGCGGCGGCCAGGTACGCCCAGAACAACGCCACCGGGATCAGCGCGGTGGCCGGGAAGCCCCCGGCGGCGTGCCCGGCGTGGGCCACTGTCACCGGCGCTCCGGCGCGCAGAGGTCGACGGCGCGGGCGCGGCGCTGGATCGCCCAGCCCACAGCGATCAGCACCACGCCGAGGGCGAGGAACCCGAGGTCCCACCAGAGCTGGTTCGGGCCGCTGCGCACGTGGTGGATGCCGAGCAATTGGTGGTCGATGACGCCCTCGACCAGGTTGAACAGGCCCCAGCCGATGAGCGCCCAGCCCCACAGCATCGGCGAGCGCCACAGCCGGCCCCGGGAGTGGGTGACACGGGAGTAGAGCAGGGCCAGGCCGGTCAGCACCGCCACCCAGGTGACCACGTGGAACAGGCCGTCCCACAGCGTGTTCATCTGCAATCCGGGCACCGTGTCCACCGGGTACTCCCGGACGCCGATCCGGTCGCTGCCGGTGCTGCTGAGCAGGTGGTGCCACTGGAGGACCTGGTGCAGGACGATGCCGTCGACGAAGCCGCCGAGCCCGACGCCGAGGATCGTGGCGGGCAGCCGGATGCTCGTCGCGGACTCCGGGCGGGTCGTGTGTGCCGTCGTCTCACTCATTCCGGCCGCCCTACCCGCCCTGCGGCCGGGCAAACACCCAGCCAGTGGACAACGGCCGCGCGGGGGCGGCGCGCTGGACTAGGCTGCCCGCGATGGACGAGGTGACCCGGATCCCGGTCGGCGGCGAGCGGCCGTACGACGTGCTCGTGGGACGTGACCTGCTGGACCCGCCGCCCCGGCTGCTGCCCGGTGCCGAGCGGGTGGCCTTCCTGCACGCGCCGCCGCTCAAGGCGCTCGCCGACAAGCTCGCCGACGGCGTCCGCGAGGGCGGCGTGACGCCACTGCTGATCGAGGTGCCGGACGCGGAGGCGGGCAAGCACGTCGACGTGGCGGCGGCCTGCTGGGACCGCCTCGGCGACGCCGGGTTCACCCGTACCGACGCGGTGGTCGGGGTGGGCGGCGGCGCGGTCACCGACCTGGCCGGGTTCGTCGCGGCCACCTGGCTGCGCGGCGTGCGCTGGGTGCCGGTCGCGACGTCGCTGCTCGGCATGGTCGACGCCGCCGTGGGCGGCAAGACCGGCATCAACACGGCCGCCGGCAAGAACCTGGTCGGCGCGTTCCACCCGCCGGCCGGCGTGCTGGCCGACCTGGCGACGCTGGACAGCCTGCCCCCGGCCGACCTGGCCGCCGGGATGGCCGAGGTGGTCAAGTGCGGGTTCATCGCCGACCCGGTCATCCTCGACCTGGTGGAGCGGGATCCGGCCGCCGCGCTGGACCCGGCCGGGCCGGTGCTGCGGGAACTGGTCGAGCGCGCGGTCCGCGTGAAGGCCGACGTGGTCGCCGGGGACCTGCGCGAGTCCGGGGTACGCGAGGTGCTGAACTACGGGCACACGCTGGCGCACGCGATCGAGAAGGTGGAGGGCTACCGCTGGCGGCACGGTCACGCCGTGGCGGTCGGCCTGGTCTACGCCGCCACGCTGGCCCGGCTCGCCGGCCGGCTCGACGCGGCCGACGCGGAGCGGCACCGCCGGGTGCTGGCCGCGCTCGACCTGCCCACCGGCTACCGGGCCGACGCCTGGCCGGAGCTGCTGGCCGCGATGCGGGTGGACAAGAAGGCCCGGGGCAGCCGGCTGCGGTTCGTGGTGCTCGACGGCCTGGCCCGCCCGGCGATCCTGGAGGCGCCGCCGGACGACCTGCTCGCCGCCGCGTACGCGGAGATCAGCTCGTGAGGGTGTACGTGCTGAACGGGCCGAACCTGGGCCGGCTCGGCACCCGCCAGGTCGACGTGTACGGGGTGACCAGCTACGCCCAGCTCGTGGCCGACTGCGAGCGGCACGGCCGGGAGCTGGGCCTGGACGTGGTGGTCCGGCAGACCGACGCCGAGCACGAGATGCTCGCCTGGTTGCACGAGGCGGCCGACGAGGCGGCGGCGGTGGTGCTCAACCCGGCCGCCTGGTCGCACTACTCGATCGCGGTGCGGGACGCCTGCGCCATGCTGCGCGGCCCGCTGGTCGAGGTGCACATCTCCAACATCCACGCCCGGGAGGAGTTCCGGCACCACTCGGTGGTCTCCGCGGTGGCCACCGGGGTGATCTGCGGCCTGGGCGTGGACGGCTACCGGCTGGCGCTGCACCACCTGGCCGCCCGGCTCGTCGCAGGCGCCTGAGCCGGTCCCGCCCGGCGGCGCTCCTGCCCGGTCCGTTCCGTGGCGCGAGTCCGATTCGACAGGGCGAGTAGACTTGGACGGTCTGTCCGCCAATTGATGATCAAGGCAGGAAATGGCCACCACCAACGACCTGAAGAACGGCCTGGTACTCAACCTGGACGGCGAGCTGTGGGCCGTCGTCGAGTTCCAGCACGTCAAGCCCGGTAAGGGTGGTGCCTTCGTGCGCACCACGCTGAAGAACGTGCTGTCCGGCAAGGTGGTCGACAAGACCTTCAACGCGGGCACCAAGGTCGAGACCGCGACCGTGGACAAGCGCACCATGCAATACCTCTACGCCGACGGCGAGGACTACGTCTTCATGGATCTGGAGACGTTCGACCAGATCACCGTCCCCGGCGCCACCGTCGGCGAGGCCGCCAACTACCTCCTCCCCGAGGCCGAGGCGACCGTCGCCACCCACGAGAGCGTGCCGCTGTACATCGAGCTGCCGACCTCGGTCGTGCTCGAGGTCACCTACACCGAGCCGGGCCTGCAGGGCGACCGGTCGACCGGCGGCAACAAGCCGGCCACCGTCGAGACGGGCGCGACCGTGCAGGTGCCGCTGTTCATCACCACCGGTGAGAAGATCAAGGTCGACACCCGCGACGGCCGTTACCTCGGCCGAGCCTGATGGCCGAGGGCCCCAAGCAGCAGATGCCGGCGCGCCGCAAGGCGCGCAAGCGGGCGCTGGACGTGCTCTTCGAGGCCGATCTGCGGGACCGCCCGCCGGTCGAGGTGCTCGCCGGTTACCTGGAACGGATCGAGCAGCCCCGCCCCGACCACCTCGGCTACGCGGTCGGGCTGGTCGAGGGCGTGGCGGCGCACCTCGACCGGATCGACGAGACGATCGCCAGCTACGCCGAGGGGTGGACGCTGGAGCGCATGCCGGTGGTCGACCGCAACCTGGCCCGGATCGCCGTGTACGAGCTGCTCTACGTCGACGAGATCGACGACGCGGTGGCGATCAGCGAGGCCGTGGAGCTGGCCCGGCAGATGTCGACCGACGACTCGCCCCGCTTCCTCAACGGCATCCTCGGCCGGATCGCCGAGTACGCCTCGCGCTGACGCGCCACGACGACGAAGGGCCCGTGCCGGTAGGCACGGGCCCTTTCGGTCGTACGGGGTGTCAGGACGCGAAGAACGCCCGCGGGTCGGCGACCAGCACGCCGTGCTCGGTCAGCCGCTCGATCAGGCCCGACGGCGAGGCGTCGTAGACGATCGCGAGGGCGCGCAGGTCGTCGGCGCGGATCGAGAGCACCCGGCCGTTGTAGTCGCCGCGCTGCTGCTGGATGGCGCGCGCGTAGCGGGCCACGTACGCGAGGTCCTCGGAGGCCTCGTCGTAGAGCCGCTCCAGGTCCAGGACGATCTTGCTGGTGGGCTCGTGACGCACCCCGCTGCCGTCGGGCAGCAGCTCCGAGACGGGAACGCGGTAGAAGTCGGCCAGCTCCGCCAGGCGGGACACGGTGACGGCGCGGTCGCCGCGCTCGTACGAGCCGACCACCACGGCCTTCCACCGCCCGTTCGACTTCTCCTCCACCCCCTGCAGGGACAGGCCCTGCTGCTGGCGGATGGAGCGCAGGCGGGCGCCCAGCGACTTGGCGTATTCAGAGGGCATTCGGACACTCCCAGTGCTGTTCGGGTTCCCCGAGCTATCGCTACGGAGCGTGACGGTACGGGGATTGCGACATGTGGTCAAGTGTTGCCGTCCACCGGGTCCGGCACCCACGTGTGGCTTGTCCCCATTTCTCCGGGCTGACCAGCAGGTCAGGACCGGCGGCGGGCGGCCCGGTGACCGCTGGTAACGTGGCGTGAAGCCCCGGTCCGGGCCCCGCGCGGGCCTGCCGGAGCCGACCAGACGTCCTTTAACGACCCGTCCCGTGAGGCGGGGAAGGAGGTCCGCCGTGGCCTACCCACCGGCTGCCCATTCGTCGCCGCCGCGACAACCCTCGGTGAAGGTGATCCTCGCCGCAGCGGACGTGTCGCGGGTGGTCGACCGCATCGCCCACCAGATCCTGGAGAAGACCCAGGGCGCCGCCGACACCGTGCTGCTCGGCATCCCCACCCGGGGTGTGCCGCTGGCCCACCGCCTCGCGGACCGGATCAGCACCTTCGAGGACGTCGCAGTCCCGGTCGGCGTGCTCGACATCACGCTCTACCGCGACGACCTGCGCCGGCACGCCACCCGCGCGGTCGGCCCGACCGACCTGCCCACCGGCGGGATCGACGGCAAGCGGGTGATCCTCGTCGACGACGTGCTGTTCTCCGGCCGCACCGTGCGGGCCGCGCTGGACGCGCTCAGCGACGTCGGCCGGCCGGCGTCCGTGCAGCTCGCGGTCCTGGTCGACCGCGGCCACCGGCAGCTGCCGATCCGCGCCGACTACGTCGGCAAGAACATCCCCACCGCGCTGGCCGAGAACGTCAAGGTCACCCTCGCCGAGACCGACGGCGCCGACGAGGTACGGCTGTACGGAGGATCCCTGTGAGCGCGAGGAGCGCAGCGAAGCGGAGCCCCGCAGTCGCGAACGAAAGGCGGCGACACGCATGATCCGGCACCTGCTCTCCGGCGCTGACCTGGACGCCGGCACCGCCACCCTGGTCCTGGACACCGCCGCGGAGATGGCGACGGTGGCCGGTCGCGAGGTCAAGAAGCTGCCCGCGCTGCGCGGGCGCACAGTGGTCAACCTCTTCTACGAGGACTCCACCCGCACCCGGATCTCGTTCGAGGCGGCGGCCAAGCGGCTCAGCGCCGATGTGATCAACTTTTCCGCCAAGGGCTCCAGCGTGGCCAAGGGGGAGAGCCTGAAGGACACCGCGCTCACGCTCCAGGCGATGGGCGCGGACGCGGTCGTCGTCCGGCACCCCGCCTCCGGCGCCCCGCACCGGCTCGCCGAGTGGGTGGACGGGTCGGTGGTCAACGCCGGTGACGGCACCCACGAGCACCCCACCCAGGCGCTGCTCGACGCGTACACGATGCGGTCCCGGCTGGGCCGGCTCGACGGCCTGCACGTGGCGATCGTCGGCGACGTGCTGCACTCCCGGGTGGCCCGCTCCAACGTGCTGCTGCTGTCCACGCTCGGCGCGAAGGTCACCCTGGTCGGCCCGCCCACGCTCATCCCGGTCGACATCGCCGCTGCCCTGGCGCCCGGCACCGACGTCTGTTACGACCTCGACGCCGTTCTCCCGGATGTGGACGTGGTGATGATGCTGCGGGTGCAACGTGAGCGGATGGGTGACTCCTACTTCCCGTCGGCCCGCGAGTACGCCCGCCGCTACGGGCTCGACGGCCCGCGCATGCGCCGGCTGCCCGAGCACGCGATCGTCATGCACCCCGGCCCGATGAACCGGGGCATGGAGATCACGCCCGAGGTGGCCGACTCGCCCCGCTCCACCATCGTCGAACAGGTCGCCAACGGGGTCTCCGTGCGGATGGCCGTGCTCTACCTGCTGCTCGGAGGGAACAACCGGTGACCGCGTACCTCATCACAGGCGTCAGCATCGTCGGCGGCGAGCCGACCGACCTGCTCATCCGCGACGGCGTGGTGGCCGGGACGGGCCGCGGGCTCGCCGCGGACGACGCCACAGTCGTCGACGCGACCGGTCTGGTCGCGCTGCCCGGCCTGGTCGACCTGCACACCCACCTGCGCGAGCCCGGCCGGGAGGACGCCGAGACGGTCGAGTCCGGTTCCCGGGCGGCGGCACTCGGCGGCTACACGGCGGTGTGCGCGATGGCGAACACCTCCCCGGTCGCGGACACCGCGGGCGTGGTGGAGCAGGTCTGGCGCCTCGGCCGGGAGGCCGGCCTGGTCGACGTGCAGCCGATCGGGGCGGTCACGGTCGGGCTGGCCGGCGAGCGCCTGGCCGAGCTGGGCGCGATGGCCGACTCGGCCGCCGGGGTGCGGATCTTCTCCGACGACGGGCACTGCGTGTCCGACCCGCGGCTGATGCGCCGGGCGCTGGAGTACGTCAAGGCGTTCGACGGCGTGATCGCCCAGCACGCCGAGGAGCCCCGGCTGACCGAGGGCGCGCAGATGCACGAGGGCGAGGTGTCCACCCGCCTCGGCCTGACCGGCTGGCCGGCCGTCGCCGAGGAGGCGATCATCGCCCGGGACGTGCTGCTGGCCGAGCACGTCGGCAGCCGCCTGCACGTCTGCCACGTCTCCACCGCCGGCAGCGTCGAGGTGCTGCGCCAGGCCAAGGCGCGCGGGGTACGCGTCACCGCCGAGGTGACGCCGCACCACCTGCTGCTGACCGACGCCAAGGCGGAGAGTTACGACCCGGTCTTCAAGGTCAACCCGCCGCTGCGTACCGCCGCCGACATCGCCGCGCTGCGGGAGGCGCTGGCCGAGGGCGTGATCGACATCATCGCCACCGACCACGCGCCGCACGCCGTGGAGGACAAGGAGTGCGAGTGGGCGTACGCCCGGCCGGGCATGCTCGGCCTGGAGACGGCGCTGTCGATCGCGCTCGACGTGTTCGGCCCCCGCTGGGACCTGATCGCCGAGCGGATGTCCCGCACGCCGGCCCGGATCGCCGGGCTCGCCGGGCACGGCCTCGACCCGGCACCCGGCGTACCGGCCAACCTGACCCTGGTCGACCCGGCCGCCCGCCGCGTCATCGAACCGGCGGAGCTGGCCAGCCGTAGTCGCAACACCCCGTACGCCCGCATGACGCTGCCGGGTCGCATCGTGGCGACCTTCCTGCGCGGCGAGCCGACGGTCCTGGACGGAAAGGCAGTTAAGTGAAGAGACGTCCTGCGATTCTCGTCCTGGAGGACGGGCGCACGTTCCACGGCGAGGCGTACGGCAGCGTCGGGGAGACCTTCGGCGAGGCGGTCTTCAACACCGGCATGACCGGCTACCAGGAGACGCTCACCGACCCCTCGTACCACCGGCAGGTGGTGGTGCAGACCGCGCCGCACATCGGCAACACCGGCGTCAACGGCGAGGACGACGAGTCCGACCGGATCTGGGTGGCCGGGTACGTGGTGCGCGACCCGGCCCGGATCAGCTCCAACTGGCGGGCCGGTGGCGGCCTGGAGGACCGGCTCGCCGCCGAGGGCGTCGTCGGCATCAGCGGGGTGGACACCCGGGCGCTGACCCGGCACCTGCGCGAGCGCGGCGCGATGCGGGTCGGCATCTCCAGCGTCGAGGACGACCCGGCGGCCCTGCTGGAGCGGGTGCGCCGCTCGCCGCAGATGGTCGGCGCGAACCTGTCCGACGAGGTGACCACCGCCAAGCCGTACGTCGTGCAGGCGCAGGGCGAGCACCGGTTCACGGTGGCCGCGGTGGACCTGGGCATCAAGCGCAACGTGCCGCGGCGGCTCGCCGCCCGCGGCGTCACCACCCACGTGCTGCCCGCCGGGTCGACGATCGAGGACCTGCTCGCCACCGGCGCGGACGCGGTCTTCTTCTCGCCCGGCCCGGGCGACCCGGCGACCGCCGACGGCCCGGTGGCACTGGCCCGGGAGGTGCTGACCCGGCGGATCCCGCTGTTCGGCATCTGCTTCGGCAGCCAGATCCTCGGCCGGGCGCTGGGCTTCGGCACCTACAAGCTGGGGTACGGCCACCGCGGCATCAACCAGCCGGTGCTCGACCGGGCCACCGGCAAGGTCGAGGTGACGAGCCACAACCACGGCTTCGCGGTGCAGGTGCCGGGTGCCGGGGACGGCGCCGTGGTGCCGGATCAGGTGATCCAGACCGAGTTCGGCGGTGTCCAGGTTTCTCACGTCTGCCTCAATGACAACGTGGTCGAGGGGCTGCGGGCCGTGGACGTGCCCGCCTTCACCGTCCAGTACCACCCGGAGGCGGCGGCCGGTCCGCACGACGCGGACTACCTCTTCGACCGTTTCGCCGAGTTGATCGAAGGCCGTGGCTTCGACCGGCAGCAGAGTGAAGGCGGCAAGAATGCCTAAGCGGACCGACCTCAAGCACGTCCTGGTGATCGGCTCCGGGCCGATCGTGATCGGACAGGCCTGCGAGTTCGACTACTCCGGCACCCAGGCCTGCCGGGTGCTGCGCAGCGAGGGGATCCGGGTCAGCCTGGTCAACTCCAACCCGGCGACGATCATGACGGATCCGGAGTTCGCCGACGCCACGTACGTCGAGCCGATCACCCCGGAGTTCGTCGAGCTGGTCATCGCCAAGGAGCGCCCCGACGCGCTGCTGCCGACGCTCGGCGGGCAGACCGCGCTGAACACCGCCGTCGCCCTGCACGAGGCGGGCGTGCTGGAGAAGTACGGCGTCGAGCTGATCGGCGCCAACATCGAGGCGATCAACCGGGGCGAGGACCGGCAGCTGTTCAAGGAGATCGTCGCGAAGGCCGGCGTACGGCTGGGCCTGGCGGATCCGTCCGCGCTGGTGCCGCGGTCGCGGGTCTGCCACTCGATGGACGAGGTCCGCGAGACGGTCGCCGAGCTGGGCCTGCCGGTGGTCATCCGGCCGTCGTTCACCATGGGCGGCCTCGGTTCCGGCATGGCGCACACCGACGAGGACCTGGAGCGCATCGCCGGCGCGGGCCTGGCGGCCAGCCCGGTGCACGAGGTGCTCATCGAGGAGAGCGTGCTCGGCTGGAAGGAGTACGAGCTCGAACTGATGCGCGACCGCCACGACAACGTGGTGGTGGTCTGCTCGATCGAGAACGTCGACCCGATGGGCGTGCACACCGGCGACAGCGTCACCGTCGCCCCGTCGATGACGCTCACCGACCGGGAGTACCAGCGGCTGCGTGACCTCGGCATCGCGGTGCTGCGCGAGGTCGGTGTGGACACCGGCGGCTGCAACATCCAGTTCGCGGTGAACCCGGCCGACGGCCGGATCGTCGTGATCGAGATGAACCCGCGCGTGTCGCGTTCCTCGGCGCTGGCGTCGAAGGCCACCGGCTTCCCGATCGCGAAGATCGCCGCGAAGCTCGCCATCGGCTACACGCTCGACGAGATCCCCAACGACATCACGCTGAAGACGCCTGCGGCGTTCGAGCCGACGCTCGACTACGTGGTGGTGAAGATCCCCCGGTTCGCGTTCGAGAAGTTCCCCGGCGCGGACCCGGAGCTGACCACCACGATGAAGTCGGTGGGCGAGGCGATGAGCCTGGGCCGCAACTTCACCGAGGCGCTGAACAAGGCGATGCGCTCGATGGAGACCAAGGCGTCCGGCTTCTGGACCGTGCCGGACCCCGACGGCGCGACCAGGGAGAACACGCTGGCGGCGCTGCGCACGCCGCACGACGGCCGGCTCTACACCGTCGAGCGGGCGCTGCGCCTCGGCGCGTCGATCGCCGAGGTGTCCGAGGCGTCCGGCGGTATGGACCCGTGGTTCCTGGACCAGATCGCCTCGCTGGTCGAGCTGCGCGCCGAGATCGTGGACGCGCCGGTGCTCGACGCCGGTCTGCTGCGCCGGGCCAAGCGGGCCGGCCTGTCCGACCGGCAGCTCGCCGCGCTGCGTCCCGAGCTGGCCGCCGAGGACGGCGTCCGCACGCTGCGGCACCGGCTCGGCGTCCGGCCGGTCTACAAGACGGTGGACACCTGCGCGGCCGAGTTCGAGGCGACCACGCCGTACCACTACTCGACGTACGACTCGGAGACCGAGGTGGCGCCCTCGGCCCGGCCGAAGGTGCTCATCCTGGGCTCCGGGCCTAACCGGATCGGGCAGGGCATCGAGTTCGACTACTCGTGCGTGCACGCCGTACAAGCTCTCCGGGACGTGGACTACGAGACCGTGATGGTCAACTGCAATCCGGAGACCGTCTCCACCGACTACGACACCGCGGACCGGCTCTACTTCGAGCCGCTGACGTTCGAGGACGTGCTGGAGGTCTGGCACGCCGAGGACACCTCGGGCAAGGAGGCGGGCGGCCCCGGCGTCATCGGGGTGGTCGTGCAGCTCGGCGGGCAGACCCCGCTCGGCCTGGCCCAGCGGCTCAAGAACGCCGGCGTGCCGATCGTCGGCACCTCCCCGGAGTCGATCCACCTGGCCGAGGAGCGCGGCGCGTTCGGCGCGGTGCTGGCCCGGGCCGGGCTGCGCGCGCCCGCGCACGGCATGGCCACCTCGTACGACGAGGCGAAGACGATCGCCGACGAGATCGGGTACCCGGTGCTGGTCCGCCCCTCGTACGTCCTCGGCGGGCGCGGCATGGAGATCGTGTACGACGACGCCACGCTGCGCGACTACATCGGCCGGGCCACCGCCATCTCGCCGGACCGCCCGGTGCTGGTGGACCGGTTCCTGGACGACGCCATCGAGATCGACGTGGACGCGCTCGTGGACGCCGACGGCGACGTCTACCTGGGCGGCGTGATGGAGCACATCGAGGAGGCCGGCATCCACTCCGGCGACTCGTCCTGCGCGCTGCCGCCGATCACGCTGGCCGGCTCGCACCTGGCCCAGGTGCGGCACTACACCGAGCAGATCGCCCGCGGCGTCGGGGTGCGCGGCCTGCTCAACGTCCAGTACGCGTTGCAGGGCGACATGCTCTACGTGCTGGAGGCCAACCCGCGCGCCTCCCGGACCGTACCGTTCGTCTCGAAGGCCACGGCGGTGCCGCTGGCCAAGGCGGCGGCCCGGATCGCGCTCGGCGCCACCATCGCGCAGCTGCGCGCCGAGGGGATGCTGCCGCCCACCGGCGACGGCGGCACCATGCCGGCCGACGCGCCGATCGCGGTCAAGGAGGCGGTGCTGCCGTTCAAGCGGTTCCGCACGCCGTCCGGCAAGGGCATCGACGTGCTGCTCGGCCCGGAGATGAAGTCCACCGGCGAGGTGATGGGCATCGACACCGGCTTCGGTCAGGCGTTCGCCAAGTCGCAGGCCGCCGCGTACGGGTCGCTGCCGACCGCCGGGAAGATCTTCGTCTCGGTCGCCAACCGGGACAAGCGCGGCATGATCTTCCCGATCAAGCGCCTGGCCGATTTGGGCTTCGAGATCGTGGCCACCACCGGCACGGCCGAGGTGCTGCGCCGGCACGGCATCGCCTGCGAGCAGATCCGCAAGCACTACGAGTCGGGTGAGGGCGCGGACGCGGTCTCGCTGATCCTCGGCGGGGACGTGGCGCTGGTGGTGAACACGCCGCAGGGCTCCGGGGCGAGCGCCCGTTCCGACGGGTACGAGATCCGCAGTGCGGCGGTGAGCGCCGACATCCCGTGCGTCACCACGGTGCCCGGCGCGGCCGCCGCCGTCATGGGCATCGAGGCCCGCATCAACGGTGACCTGAAGGTCCGCCCGCTGCAGGACCTCCACGCCGCCCTCCGGGCGGGCGAGTGACCCCCCGCCCCACTGCGTCGATCATGAGGTTGGCGGCGGATATGGAGATCCACATCGCCGCCAACCTCATGATCAACGGGGAGATCGGGCGGGCCGGGCGGGGGGCCGGGGCATGATCTTCGAGAAGGTGGTGCGGCCCCGGCTGTTCTCGCTCGCGGGTGGGGACGCGGAGGGGGCGCACGAGTGGACGCTGGAGCGGCTGGCCGCGGTGTCGCGGCAGCCGGCCGTGCTCGCCGCGCTGCGCGCGGCGTACTTCCGGTCGGCGCCGCGCACCGTGTTCGGGGTGCGCTTCCCCAACCCGCTCGGGCTGGCGGCCGGCATGGACAAGAACGGACTCGCGTTGCCGGCCTGGCCGGCGCTCGGCTTCGGCTTCGTCGAGGTCGGCACCGTGACCGCGCACGCCCAGCCGGGCAACCCCCGGCCCCGGCTGTTCCGGCTGCGCGACAGCGAAGCGGTGATCAACCGGATGGGCTTCAACAACGCGGGCGCGGCGGCGCTCGCGGACCGGCTGGCCGCGTTGCCGCGCCCGCTCGGCGTGCCCCTGGGCATCTCGCTCGGCAAGTCCAAGGTGACCCCGCTGGACGAGGCGGTCGAGGACTACCTCGCCTCCTACCGGGCGCTCAAGGAGCACGGCGACTACTTCGCGGTGAACGTGTCCTCACCGAACACTCCCGGACTGCGGTCGCTTCAGGACCGGTCCCATCTGGACGCGTTGCTCGCCGCGCTGGTGGGGGAGAAGCCGGTGCTGGTGAAGATCGCCCCGGACCTGACCGAGCCGGCCGTGGCCGAGCTGCTGGAGGTGTGCCTCGACCGGGGTGCGGCCGGGATCATCGCCACCAACACCACGCTCGCCCGTGACGGGCTCGCCCCGGCCGACCGGGGGCGCGCCGCCGAGGCCGGTGGGCTGTCCGGCCGGCCGCTCACCGCCCGGGCCCGGGAGATGGTCGCCTTCGTGCACCGGGAGACCGGCGGCCTGCTGCCGGTGATCGGCGTGGGCGGCATCCTGCACCCGGACGACGCCACCCGCATGTTCGACGCCGGCGCCGCCCTGCTCCAGCTCTACACCGGCTTCATCTACCGAGGCCCCGCCCTGACGAGAGCCATAACCCGGACCACCCGACCCTGACCCACCCACCCTCTCGCACCTGCGCGATCTTGCACTTCCGGCCCCGGCACACCGCCTCATTCCGGGCGCGGCCGGGGCGGCAACTGCAAGATCGCGGGGGAGAGAGGGGGAGGGGAGCGGGGGCGAAGGAGGAGACGTGACGCCTGAGGAGATCCTGGAGGCCGACCGGCGGCACGTGTGGCATCCGTACACCGCCATGCCTTCCGCCAGTGCGCCGTACGTCGTCGACAGCGCGGAGGGGGTGCGGCTGCGGCTCGCCGACGGGCGGGAGCTGGTCGACGGCATGTCGTCGTGGTGGGCGGCGATCCACGGCTACCGGCACCCGGTGCTCGATGCCGCGGTGACCGACCAGCTCGGGCGGATGAGCCACGTGATGTTCGGCGGGCTCACCCACGAGCCCGCCGTACGCCTGGCACGCACGCTCGTCGAGCTGACCCCGGACGGCCTGGAACACGTCTTCCTGGCCGACTCCGGCTCGGTGAGCGTCGAGGTGGCGGTGAAGATGTGCCTGCAGTACCAGCGGGCGCTGGGACGCCCGCAGCGCCGCCGGCTGGGCACCTGGCGGGGCGGCTACCACGGCGACACGTTCCACCCGATGAGCGTGTGCGACCCGGAGGGCGGCATGCACCACCTCTGGGGCGACGTGCTGCCCCGGCAGGTGTTCGCGCCGGTGCCGCCGCCCGGGTTCGACGCGGCGCCGGACCCGGGGTACGAGGCGGCGCTGGTGGAGGCGGTCGAGCGGCACGCCGGCGAGCTGGCCGCGGTGATCGTGGAGCCGGTGGTCCAGGGCGCCGGCGGGATGCGGTTCCACCACCCGCACTACCTGCGCGTGCTGCGCGAGGTGACCCGCAGGCACGGCATCCTGCTGGTGTTCGACGAGATCGCCACCGGCTTCGGCCGGACCGGGCGCATGTTCGCCGCCGAGCACGCCGCCGTCACCCCGGACGTGCTCTGCGTCGGCAAGGCGCTCACCGGCGGGTACCTGACGCTCGCCGCGGCGCTGTGCACGCCCGAGGTGGCGCGCGCGATCTCCGCCGGCGGGGTGCTGGCGCACGGGCCGACGTTCATGGGCAACCCGCTCGCCTGCGCCGTCGCCAACGCCTCCCTGGACCTGCTGCGGGCCGGGGACTGGGCGGGACGGGTGGCGGGCATCGCCGAGGGCCTGCGGGCCGGCCTGGCGCCGTTGCGGGACGCGCCCGGTGTGGCCGACGTACGCGTGCTCGGCGCGATCGGGGTGGTGCAGCTCGACCACGAGGTGGACCTGCCCCGGGCGACCGCCGCCGCGGTGGCCGAGGGGGTGTGGCTGCGCCCGTTCCGGGATCTCGTCTACACGATGCCGCCGTACGTCTGCGACGCCGCGGACGTGGCGCGGATCGCGGCCGGGGTGGCCGCGGCGGTCAAGGCCGGCTGACCCCGGCCGAGTTCCACAGGGCGCGACGGGAGGCCCGTCGCCGGACACGCCAGGCGGCCCGGAGCCGCCGGGAGAGGGAGAGACGCGATGGAGACGTTCGGCGCCCGTCTGCACCGGGCCGTGGCGGAACGAGGGCCGCTCTGCGTGGGGATCGACCCGCACCCCGGGTTGCTGACCGCCTGGGGCCTGTCCGACGACGTGGCGGGCCTGGAGCGGTTCTGCGCCACTGTGGTGGAGGCGATCGGCGACCGGGTCGCCGTGGTCAAGCCGCAGTCGGCGTTCTTCGAGCGCTTCGGCGCCCGGGGTGTGGGTGTGCTTGAGTCAACTATCCGACAGTTGCGAGATTTGGGAGCGCTCACTCTGCTTGACGTCAAGCGTGGTGACATCGGCTCGACGGTCGCCGCGTACGCCTCGGCGTACCTCGATCCATCCAGCCCTCTGTATGTCGATGCGGTCACCGCGAGCCCCTACCTGGGAGTAGGTTCGCTCGCCCCGATGTTCTCCACCGCCGCCGAGCACGGTGGCGGGGTCTTCGTCCTGGCGCTCACCTCCAACCCGGAGGGTGCCTCCGTGCAGCGCGCCGTGGGTGCCGACGGGCGCACCGTCGCGCAGACCGTGATCGACGAGATTTCCCAGCTCAACCGGGGTGCGGAGCCGCTCGGCAGCTTCGGTCTGGTGGTCGGCGCGACGGTCGGTGAGACGGGTCACGATCTGGACTCGGTCAACGGTCCGCTGCTCGCGCCGGGGCTGGGCGCGCAGGGCGGAACGCCCGCCGGGTTGCGCACCGTGTTCGGCGCCGCGCTGCCGTCGGTGCTTCCCTCGTACTCCCGGGAGGTGCTCGGCGCGGGCCCCGACCCGGCCGACCTGCGGGCCGCCACCGAGCGGGTGCTGGCCGACTGCCGGGCCGCCCTGGGCACGGCGGACTGACTGACGGCTCGGTCACTTTGGGTTGATCATCGCGCGCCCACGTTGCCGAAATCTCCGTTGACCGCTAGTTTTCCCCGCGCTGGGAACCACGGACCCCTTTGGTTGCCAGCGACACCACGTTTCACAGATGCGGTGGGGCGCTCAGCCCGCCGTACTAGGGACCTGAGGAGAACTGGTGCCGCTCCCGTCACTGACCCCCGAGCAGCGCGCTGCCGCGCTGGAGAAGGCCGCGGAGATCCGCAAGGCCCGCGCTGAGCTGAAGGAGCAGCTCAAGCAGGGCAAGACCACCCTCGCCACCGTCCTCGAGCGGGCCGAGTCCGACGACGTCGTGGGCAAGCTGAAGGTTTCGGCCGTGCTCCAGGCGATGCCGGGCATCG
This sequence comes from Micromonospora sp. WMMD1219, assembly GCF_049315215.1. NCBI lineage: Bacteria > Bacillati > Actinomycetota > Actinomycetes > Micromonosporales > Micromonosporaceae > Micromonospora > Micromonospora sp. WMMD1219. Next base: position 6,097,278 of record NZ_CP186057.1, on the reverse strand, counting down.
GCAAGATCCGGGCCACCCAGATCATGGAGAAGCTCAAGATCGCGGACAGCCGTCGCCTGCGCGGCCTCGGCGAGCAGCAGCGCAAGGCTCTGCTCGGAGAGTTCGCCGCCAACTGAACGGCCCGCCGTGTAGAAACAAGCGGTGAGCACGGATGACGAGGCGCGCTCGGCGGCTCGGCTCACTGTCCTGTCCGGTCCCTCCGGGGCCGGCCGGAGCAGTGTCGTCGAGGCGGTCCGGGCGCGCCTTGCGTCTGTCTGGGTGCCGGTGGTCGCCACCACCCGCCCACCCCGTCCGGACGAGCGCGACGGCGTGGACCGCGTCTTCCTCGACGCGCCGGGCTTCGACCGGCTGATCGCCGCCGGGGAGCTGCTGGAGTGGTGCCGGATCGGGCCGTACCGCCGGGGGGTGCCCCGGGCCGAGGTGCGGGCGCGGCTCGCCGAGGGGCGGCCGGTGCTGCTGCCGCTGGACCTGGCCGGCGCGCTGGCGGTACGGGCGGCGGCGCCCGGCGCCCGGCTGGTGCTGCTCGCGCCGCCGGCGTACCGGGCCGACCCGGACGTGGCGGCCGTCTTCGCCCACGCCGTGGCACACGACCACACCGAGCGCGCCGCGGCCGAGCTGGTAGGATTGCTCGGTTCGTCCTTCCTGGCTCCGGCCCGACCGCCCGCGGGCGGCGCACGAGACGCAGAGGTTTAATTCGTGGGATCCATCGCCACCAACCCCGAGGGCATCACCAACCCGCCGATCGACGAGCTGCTCGAGAAGACCACCTCGAAGTACGCGCTGGTCATCTTCGCCGCCAAGCGCGCCCGTCAGGTCAACGCCTACTACAGCCAGCTCGGTGAGGGCCTCCTGGAGTACGTCGGCCCGCTGGTGGAGACCACCCCGCAGGAGAAGCCGCTCTCCATCGCCATGCGCGAGATCAACGCGGGCCTGCTCACCGCCGAGCCGACCGACCAGCCGTAACCGCGCCCGCGCCGATGCCCGCCGAGATCGTCCTCGGGGTCGGCGGCGGCATCGCCGCCTACAAGGCGTGTGAGCTGCTCCGGCTCTTCACCGAGTCGGGTCACCGGGTCCGGGTGGTGCCGACCGCCTCGGCGCTCCGCTTCGTCGGGGCGCCGACCTGGGCGGCCCTGTCCGGCCGGCCGGTCGCCGACGACGTCTGGTCCGACGTGCACGAGGTGCCGCACGTGCGGCTCGGGCAGCACGCCGACCTGGTCGTGGTCGCACCGGCCACCGCCGACCTGCTCGCCAAGGCCGCCCACGGCCTCGCCGACGACCTGCTCACCAACACGCTGCTGACCGCGCGCTGCCCGGTGCTGCTGGCCCCGGCCATGCACACCGAGATGTGGGAGCACCCGGCCACTGTCGCGAACGTGGCCACGCTGCGTTCGCGGGGCGTCCGCGTGATCGAGCCCGCAGTGGGCCGGCTCACCGGGCGGGACACCGGCAAGGGCCGGCTGCCCGACCCGGCGGAGATCTTCGCGGTGGCCCGCCGGGCGCTGGCCCGCGGCGCCGAGGCCGAGGCCGACCTGGCCGGCCGGCACGTGGTGGTCACCGCCGGGGGCACCCGCGAGCCGCTGGACCCGGTCCGGTTCCTGGGCAACCGGTCGTCCGGCAAGCAGGGGTACGCGTTCGCCCGCGCCGCCGTGGCCCGGGGCGCCCGGGTCACGCTCGTCGCGGCCAACGTGGCGCTGCCCGACCCGGCCGGGGCGGACCTGGTCCGGGTGGGCACCACCGAGGAGCTGCGCGACGCGACGCTCGCGGCGGCCACCGGCGCGGACGCCGTGGTGATGGCCGCCGCGCCCGCCGACTTCCGGCCGGCCAGCTACGCCACCGGGAAGATCAAGAAGTCCGACGACGGGGTCGCGCCCGCCATCGAGCTGGTCACCAACCCGGACATCGCCGTGGAGCTGGGGCGGCGTCGCCGGCCCGGGCAGGTGCTGGTGATCTTCGCGGCGGAGACCGACGACGCGGAGGCCAACGGCCGGGCCAAGCTGGCCCGCAAGGGGGCCGACATGATCGTGGTCAACGAGGTCGGCGTGGACAAGGTCTTCGGCGCCGACACCAACGCGGCCACCGTGATCGGCGCCGACGGCGCCGTGCACCGGTTGCCGGAGCAACCCAAGGAGGCCCTGGCCGACGCCGTCTGGGACCTCGTCTGTCAGCGGTTGCCGTCGCGTTCCTGACGGTTGGTCGACCCGCGTTCGTCGGGTCGCGGCGGAACGATGATGACTAAACTGCCGCCGAGCGACCTTTAAAAGTCTTCACATGCTTAGGAGTGCCGTGACACGTCTCTTCACGTCCGAATCGGTCACGGAGGGCCACCCGGACAAGATCGCCGACCAGATCAGTGACGGCATTCTCGACGCGCTGCTCGCCCAGGACCCGCACAGCCGGGTCGCGGTGGAGACGTTGATCACCACCGGCCAGGTGCACGTGGCCGGCGAGGTGACCACCAAGGCGTACGCCGACATCCCGACGATCGTCCGCGAGACCATCCTCGGGATCGGCTACGACTCGTCGAAGAAGGGCTTCGACGGCGCGTCCTGCGGCGTCAGCGTGTCCATCGGCGCCCAGTCGCCGGACATCGCCCAGGGCGTCGACAACGCCTTCGAGCTGCGTACCGGTGGGTCGGAGAGCGCGCTGGACGCGCAGGGCGCCGGTGACCAGGGCATGATGTTCGGCTTCGCCTGCTCCGAGACGCCCGAGCTGATGCCGCTGCCGATCGCGCTGGCGCACCGGCTGGCCCGCCGGCTCGCCGCGGTCCGCAAGGACGGCACGATCCCGTACCTGCGGCCGGACGGCAAGACCCAGGTCACCATCGAGTACGACGGGCTGCGCCCGGTCCGGCTCGACACCGTCGTGGTGTCCAGCCAGCACGCGGCGGACATCTCGCTGGAGTCGCTGCTCACCCCGGACATCCGGGACCACGTCATCGCCCCGGAGCTGGAGGGCCTCGGTCTGGAGACCGATGGCTACCGGCTGCTGGTGAACCCGACCGGGCGGTTCGAGATCGGCGGCCCGATGGGTGACGCCGGCCTGACCGGCCGGAAGATCATCGTGGACACGTACGGCGGGTACGCCCGGCACGGCGGCGGCGCGTTCTCCGGCAAGGACCCGTCGAAGGTCGACCGGTCGGCCGCGTACGCGATGCGCTGGGTGGCCAAGAACGTGGTCGCCGCCGGGCTGGCCGAGCGGTGCGAGGCGCAGGTCGCGTACGCGATCGGCAAGGCGCACCCGGTGAGCCTGTTCATCGAGACGTTCGGCACCGAGACCGTGCCGGTCGCCTCGATCGAGAAGGCCGTGGCCGAGGTGTTCGACCTGCGTCCGGCCGCCATCATCCGGGACCTGCACCTGCTGCGCCCGATCTACCAGCAGACCGCCGCGTACGGCCACTTCGGCCGGGAGCTGCCGGAGCTGACCTGGGAGGGCACCGACCGGGCCGCCGACCTCAAGTCGGCCGCGGGAGCCTGACCGCCACCACGCGCCGCGACCGGCGACCCGCACAGGGGTCGCCGGTCGCGCGCGTCTGCGTGGACGTGCCGCTGCCCCACCTCGACCGCCCCTTCGACTACCTGGTGCCGGAGGCGCTCGACGCCGACGCCCGGCCGGGTGTACGCGTGAAGGTGCGGTTCGCCGGCCAGCTCGTCGACGGCTGGCTGCTGGAGCGCGCCGAGGCGTCCGAGCACCCGAAGCTGGCGTACCTGGAGAAGGTCGTGTCCCCGGTGCCGGTGCTCTCCCCGGAGGTGGCCCGGCTGGCCCGCGCGGTGGCCGACAGGTACGCCGGCAGCCTCGCCGACGTGCTCCGGCTGGCCGTGCCGCCCCGGCACGCCCGCGCCGAGAAGGCCGTCACGGCGGCGGACGCGCCACCGTCCGCCGACGCCGACGCCGACGCCGACGCCGACGCCGACGCCGACGCCGACGCCCGGGTGGGCGGTCGGGCGGAGGTGGACCCGCGCGGCTGGCGGGACTACCCGGCCGGGCCGGCGCTGCTGCGCGCGCTCACCGACGGCAAGCCGGCCCGCGCGGTCTGGTCGGCGCTGCCGGGGGAGGACTGGGCCGACCGGTACGCCGACGCGGTCGCCGCCACGGTGGCCGGCGGCCGGGGCGCCGTGGTCGTGGTGGCCGACGCCCGTGACCTGGACCGCCTCGACGCCGCCCTGACCGCCGTGCTCGGCGCGGGACGGCACGTCCGGCTCACCGCCGCCGACGGCCCGGCCCGCCGCTACCGGGCCTTCCTCACCGCCCGGACGGGCGAGGTGGACGTGGTCGTCGGCACCCGGGCCGCGATGTTCGCCCCGGTGCGGCGGCTCGGCCTGGTGGCGATCTGGGACGACGGCGACGACCTGCACGCCGAACCGCGCGCGCCCTACCCGCACGCCCGGGACGTGCTGCTCACCCGGGCGCAGCTCGGCGACGTGGCCGCCCTGGTCGGCGGCTACGCGCGTACCGCCGAGGCGCAACTGCTGGTGGAGACCGGCTGGGCGCGCGAGGTGGTGGCCGACCGGGCGGTGGTGCGCGCGCGTACCCCGGCCATGGCGCCCACCGGCGACGACCCGCAACTGGCCCGCGATCCCGGCGCCGCCTCGGCGCGGCTGCCGAGCCTGGCCTGGACCACCGCCCGGGACGCGCTGCGCGCGGACCTGCCGGTGCTGGTGCAGGTGCCGCGCCGGGGGTACGTGCCGTCGGTGGCCTGCGCCGACTGCCGCGCCCCGGCCCGCTGCCCGCACTGCGCCGGCCCGCTCGCGCTGCCGTCGGCACAGGGCACGCCCGCCTGCCGCTGGTGCGGCCGGGTGGCCGCCGCGTACGCCTGCCCGGAGTGCGGCGGGCGGCGGCTGCGCGCCTCGGTGACCGGCGCCCGGCGGACCGCCGAGGAGCTGGGCCGGGCGTTCCCCGGTGTGCCGGTGCGGACGTCGGGGCGGGAGGAGGTGCTGGCGGGCGTGCCGGGCGGGGCCGGGCTGGTGATCGCCACGCCGGGCGCCGAGCCGGTCGCCGAGGGCGGCTACGGCGCGGTGCTGCTGCTCGACTCGTGGGCGCTGCTGACCCGGGCCGACCTGCGGGCCGGCGAGGAGGCGCTGCGCCGCTGGATGGCCGCCGCCGCCCTGGCCCGGCCCGGTACGGCCGGCGGCCGGGTGGTGGTGGTCGCCGACGGCGCGCTGGCCCCGGTGCAGGCGTTGCTGCGCTGGGACTCCGCCTGGTTCGCCGCCCGGGAACTGGCCGAGCGGCGGGAGCTGGGCTTCCCTCCGGCGGTACGGATGGCGAGCGTCACCGGCGTGGCCGAGGCGGTGGCCGACCTGCTCGCCGGCGCCCGGCTGCCGGGCGACGCCGAGGTGCTCGGCCCGGTGCCGGCCGAGGAGGGCCGGGAACGGATGCTGGTACGCGTGCCCCGGTCCCGGGCCGCCGCGATGGCCGAGGCGCTGCACGCCGCCGCCGGGCAGCGCAGCGCCCGCAAGGCGGCCGACCCGGTACGCCTCCAGGTCGATCCGCTCACCCTGTTCTGATCGGACGCGACCGCGTGACGGTGCGCACGCGCGCCCTCGCGCACGGTCGTGAGCTGGGGTTTGCCGCACACCTGGTCCGGCAATCGAGTAGCGGGCGGTGATAGCATCGCCCGTCATGCCCAGCCGCGCGGTTTCCCCGCGCGGGACGCGGCGCGGCGGGTGCCAGAGCACGTCGGGCCGACACTCGATGTCGTCAGTCAGCCGGTGAGCAGGGGTGGACCAGTCGTGACCGTTCGTCAGTCGATCGTCTTCAACGGTGACCTCGGCAGTGGCAAGAGCACCGTCTCGGTCGAGATCGCCAAGCGGCTCGGGCTGCGCCGGGTCAGCGTCGGTGACCTCTACCGCCAGATGGCCCAGGAGCGGCAGATGACCGCCCTCCAGCTCAACCTGCACGCCGAGCTGGACCAGGCCGTCGACGGCTACGTCGACCAGCTCCAGCGCGACATCGCCGCCTCCGGCGAGTCCCTGGTCATGGACTCCCGCCTGGCCTGGCACTTCTTCACCGACGCGCTCAAGGTGCACATGATCACCGAGCCGACCGAGGCGGCCCGGCGGGTGCTGGCCCGCCCGTCCGGTCCGGCCGAGAGCTACACCTCGCTGGAGGAGGCGCGGGCCAAGCTGCGCGAGCGCAGCGAGAGCGAGCGCGGCCGGTTCATCGTCCGGTACGGCGTCGACAAGGCCCGGCTGCGCAACTACGACCTGGTCTGCGACACCACCCGGGCCAACCCGGAGCAGGTCATCCAGCACGTCATCGACGTCTACGAGGGCCGCCTGGGCGCGGACGTGCTGCGCGCCGGCCAGCCGTTGCTGCTGCTCGACCCGACGCGGGTGTACCCCACCGAGGACGTGTCGACGCTGCGCGGCCTCTGGGACGCCGACGCCGCCGCCGAGGCGGCCGGAAGCGGCGAGGAGCCGGAGCCGCTGAGCATCGGCTACACCGGCGAGTACTTCTTCGTCGTGGACGGGCACCGCCGGCTCAGCGCGGCGGTGCGCGCCGGGCTGCCGATGGTCCCGGCCCGGCTGGTCGCCGAGGTGGAGGAGCCGGTGGTCGGCGGGATCAGCGCGCTCGACTTCTTCACCGCGCAGGCCCGCCCGGGCCTGATCCACGACTGGGAGGACGCGCACGGCATCACGCTGCCGCTGCCGGAGCACGCGCTGCTCGGCGGCGGCCCGGTGCTCGCCGGGGAGCCGGGCGCCGGCGCCTGACCGCCGGGGGACACCGCCACCTCACCGGCACGGGTTCACCCGATCCGGCGGGCCGGAGCATGATGAAGGCCTCCGATGCCTGGGGAGGCGGAATCGTGGATCCCACCGACGCGCTCGCGCTGCTGATGTCCCCCGAGGGTCGTCTCGACCCCTATCCGACGTACGAGCGGCTGCGCGCGCACGGCCCGGTGGTCCAGGCCGGGCCGGTCTTCTACGTGGTCACCGGCTACGCGGAGGCCGACGCGATCCTGCGCGACGCCCGGTTCGGTGTGATGGACGACGCGCTGCGCGACCAGTTCATGCCCGGCTGGCGGGAGAGCCCGGCGGTGCTGTCGATCTCCCGGTCGATGCTCCGCACCAACCCGCCCGACCACAGCCGGATGCGGCGGCTGGCCGCGGGCGCGTTCACCCCGCGCCGGATCGCCGCCATGCGCGACGTGGTGCGGGCACAGGCCGACGAGCTGGTCGACGCGATGCTCGCCGCCGACGGGCCGGTCGACTTCATGGCCGCGTTCGCGTACCCCCTGCCGGTCGGGGTGATCTGCGCGCTGCTCGGCGTGCCGGCGGCGGACCGGCCGCTGTTCCGGCGCTGGGCCACCGACCTGACCGGCGTGCTCGAACCGGAGATCACCGCCGACGAGCTGGCGGTGGCCGACCGGGGCGCGGCCGAGCTGCGGAGCTACTTCACCGAGCTGGTGGCGGCCCGCCGCCGGGCCCCGGCCGACGACCTCACCACCGCGCTGGTCCAGGCCCACGACGGCGGTGACCGGCTCTCCGGCGACGAGTTGCTGGCCAACCTGATAGTGCTGCTGGTGGCCGGTTTCGAGACCACCACCAACCTGCTCGGCAACGGCCTGGTGGCGCTGCTGGACCACCCGGACGCCGCGGCGGCGCTGCGCGAGCGGCCCGACCTGGCGCCCGCCTACGTCGACGAGCTGCTGCGCTACGACTCGCCGGTGCAGCTCACCTCGCGGATGAGCACCGCGCCGTCCCGGTACGGCGACGTCGACCTACCGCCGGAGAGCTGGGTCATCGTGCTGCTCGGCGCGGCCAACCGCGATCCCCGCCGCTATCCGGATCCGGCCCGCTTCGACCCGTGGCGGGCGCAGATCGCGCCGCTGTCCTTCGGCGCCGGGCCGCACTACTGCCTCGGCGCGGCGCTGGCCCGGCTGGAGGCGCAGGTGGCGTTCCCGCTGCTGCTGCGCCGGCTGCCCGGGCTGGCGGTGGCGGGCCGGCCCGAGCGGCGGGTCCGGCTCACCCTGCGTGGTCACGCCACGCTGCCGGTGCGTGTGGGGCGGGAGGCGGCCCCGGTCACCGTTCCCGGTACGCCACCCGGGGCGGCCGGGCCGACTCCGTAGACTGGACGCGCATCGTTCGACCCAGACAAGGAGCCACGCCGAGTGACCGTCCAGCCCATCCGTCTGTTCGGCGATCCGGTGCTGCGCACGCCGGCCGACCCGGTCGTCGACTTCGACGCCGAGCTGCGCAAGCTGATCGCCGACCTGACCGACACGATGCGCGAGCAGAGCGGCGCCGGCCTGGCCGCGCCGCAGCTCGGGGTGGGCCTGCGGGTGTTCACCTTCGACGTCGACGACGTCCTCGGTCACCTGGTCAACCCGGTGCTGGAGTTTCCCGACGAGGAGGAACAGGACGGCCCGGAGGGCTGCCTGTCCATCCCCGGGCTCTACTTCGACACCAAGCGCCGGCAGAACGTGATCGCCAAGGGCTTCAACGGCTACGGCGACCCGCTGCAGATCGTCGGCACCGGCCTGATGGCCCGCTGCGTGCAGCACGAGACCGACCACCTCGACGGCGTCCTCTTCGTCGACCGGCTCGACGCGGCCGGCCGCAAGGAGGCCATGAAGGCGATCCGCCAGGCCGAGTGGTACGACCAGGCCGCCCCGCCCACCGTCAAGCTCAGCCCGCACGCCGCCGGCAACCCGTTCGGCCTGGGGCGGTGACCCGGATGCGCCTGGTCTTCGCCGGCACGCCGGCTGTCGCCGTACCGGCCCTGGACGCGATCGCCGCCTCCGGGCACGAGCTGCTCGCCGTGGTCACCCGCCCCGACGCCCCGGCCGGCCGGGGGCGGGGACTGGTCCGCTCGCCGGTCGGCGCGTGGGCCGACGCGCACGGCGTCGAGGTGCTCACCCCGGCCCGCCCGCGTGAGCCGGAGTTCCTCGACCGGCTGCGCGAGCTGGCGCCGGACTGCGTACCGGTGGTCGCCTACGGCGCGCTGGTGCCGCCGGTGGCGCTGGAGATCCCCCGGCACGGCTGGATCAACCTGCACTTCTCGCTGCTGCCCGCCTGGCGCGGCGCCGCGCCGGTGCAGCACGCCGTGCTGCACGGCGACGAGCTGACCGGGGCCAGCGTCTTCGAGCTGGAGGAAGGGCTGGACACCGGCCCGGTCTACGGTACCGTCACCGACGAGATCCGTCCCGCCGACACCTCCGGTGACCTGCTGGAGCGGCTCGCGCACTCCGGCGCCGGGCTGCTGGTCGCGGTCCTCGACGCGATCGGCGCCGGCACCGCCCGGGCCGTGCCGCAGCCCGCCGACGGGGTCTCGCTCGCCCCGAAGCTCACCGTCGAGGACGCCCGGGTCCGCTGGGGCGACCCCGCGTTCGCGGTGGACCGGCGCATCCGTGCCTGCACGCCCGCGCCCGGCCCGTGGACCACGTTCCGCGACGATCGGGTCAAGCTCGGCCCGGTCACCCCGCTGGCCGACGGCCCGGAGCTGAAGCCGGGGGAGCTGCACGTGGAGAAGTCCGGCGTGCTCGTCGGCACCGCCACCACGCCGGTGCGCCTCGGCGAGGTGCGCGCCGCCGGCAAGAAGGCCATGCCCGCCGGCGACTGGGCGCGCGGCGCCCGGGTCACCGCCGGCGAGGTGTTCGCGTGACGGGGCCGTCGCGCCCGGACCGGCCCGCCGAGGGCGAGCGTCCCCGGGGGTACGCGCGTGAGCACGCCGACCGGCCCGGCGCGGATCGGCGTGGCGCAGACCGTTCCGGTGGGGACCGGCGTGGCGGAGACCGCTTCGGCGGAGACCGTTCCGGTGGGGACCGGCGCGGTGGGCGCCGTCCGGTCCGTCCGGCCGTGGACCTGCCCCGGCAGATCGCGTACGAGGCGATCGCGGCGGTGCACCGCGACGACGCGTACGCCAACCTGGTGCTCCCGGCGATGCTGCGCGAGGCCGGGCTGACCGGCCGGGACGCCGCGTTCGCCACCGAGCTGACCTACGGCACGCTGCGGCACACCGGCACGCTCGACGCGATCGTCACCGACGCGGCCGGGCGGGACGTGCAGCGCATCGACCCGCCGGTGCGCGACGCGCTGCGGCTCGGGGCGTACCAGATCCTGCACACCCGGGTGCCCGCGCACGCCGCGGTGTCCTCGACCGTGGACCTGGTCCGGTCGGTGGGGCCGGGCGCCACCGGGTTCGCCAACGCGGTGCTGCGGGAGATCACCAGCCGCGACGCCGACGCCTGGGTGGCGAAGATCGCCCCGGCCGAGGAGACGGACCCGATCGGGCACCTCGCGCTGGCGTACAGCCATCCGCAGTGGATCGTGCGGTCGTTCGCCGAGGCGCTCGGCGGCGACATGGGGGAGACGACCCGGCTGCTCATCGAGGACAACGAGCGCCCGCCGGTGCACCTGTGCGCCCGGCCCGGTCTGGCCGATCCGGTGGCGCTCGCCGACGAGGTGGGCGGCGCACCCGGCGCGTTCTCGCCGTACGCGGTCTACCTGCCCGGCGGCGCGCCGGGTGACCTGCCGGCGGTGGCCGACGGCCGCGCGCACGTGCAGGACGAGGGTTCCCAGCTGGTGGCGGACGCGCTGGCGGCGGCGCCGCTGGACGGGCCGGACGGCCGGTGGCTGGACCTGTGCGCCGGCCCGGGCGGCAAGTCCGGCCTGCTCGGCGCGCTCGCCGCGACCCGTGGCGCGCGGCTGACCGCGGTCGAGGTGGCCGAGCACCGGGCGCGGCTGGTCGAACAGGCCACCCGCGGGTTGCCGGTGACGGTGCTGAACACCGACGGGCGCACCGTGGGCAGTGACCCGAAGCTGCCGGAGGAGCACTTCGACCGGGTGCTCGTGGACGCGCCGTGCACCGGGCTGGGCGCGCTGCGCCGCCGCCCGGAGTCGCGGTGGCGTCGCCAGCCGTCGGATCTGCCGCCGCTGACCCGGTTGCAGCGGGAACTGCTCACCGCGGCGCTACGGGCGGCCCGGCCGGGTGGCCTGGTGGCGTACGTGACGTGCTCGCCGCACGTGGTGGAGACGCACGTGACGGTGACCGAGGCGGCCCGGCGGTGCGGTTTCGGCGTCGACTTCGTCGACGCGCGGCCGCTGCTGCCGGCCGGCATGCCGGGTCTGGGTGACGGCCCCACGGTGCAGCTCTGGCCGCACCGTCACGGCACCGACGCCATGTTCCTGGCGGTCCTCCGCCGGGTCTGACCCACCTCCCTCCGCAGTCGATCAAGGAGTTCGTGTCCCCGGGGCCACCGTGCCCGGGCACGAACTCCTTGATCGTCATGCGGCGAAATGGGGAGGGATGGAGCGTGTGCGGCATCCCGGTGGGGGGAGGGGGCCGGTGGGATGTGACAGCCCGTTGACTCTGCGATCGATACATGTAACTGTTCCGATCACCGGTCCCGGCACCCCCGCCCGCCGAACCCCCACGAGGAGTCTCCATGAGACGCAGAACGCCGACCACGAGCCTCGCGCTCGCCCTCGTCGCCACCCTGACGACGGCGAGCCTGGCCGGCACCGCCTCCGCCGCGCCCGCTCCGGCCCCCGCCCCCGCCCCGGCCGCCGCCGCGCTCGCCGCGCCGGACGTCTCCCTGAGCAACATCCAGGCCCACCTCACCCAGTTCAACTCCATCGCCACCAGCAACGGCGGCAACCGGCGCTCCGGCTCGGCCGGCTACACGGCGTCGGTCAACTACGTCAAGGGCAAGCTCCAGGCCGCCGGCTACACGGTCACCGAGCAGAACTGCTCCACCTGCACCTACCCGGGCAACAACCTGATCGCCGAGTGGCCGCAGGGCCCCTCCGACCAGGTCGTCATGTTCGGCGCGCACCTGGACGGCGTCGCCGCCGGCCCCGGCATCAACGACAACGCCTCCGGCTCGTCGGTGCTGCTGGAGAACGCGCTGGTGCTGGCCGCGCAGAACCCGACCATGACCAAGCGGGTCCGGTTCGCCTGGTGGAACGGCGAGGAGCAGGGCCTCCAGGGCTCCAAGCACTACGTCAACCAGCTCAGCTCCACCCAGCGCGGCTACATCAAGGGCTACTACAACTTCGACATGGTGGGCTCGCCCAACGGCGGCTACTTCATCAACCGGATCACCTCGGCCACCGCCGCGCCGTTGAAGGCGTACTGGGACTCGTTCGGCATCTCGCCGGAGGAGAACACCGAGGGGCAGGGCCGCTCCGACGACTACTCGTTCGCCAACGCCGGCATCCAGACCTCCGGCTACGCGGCCGGCGCCAGCTACACCAAGAGCTCGGCGCAGGCCAGCAAGTGGGGCGGCACCGCGGGCGCGGCGTACGACGGGTGCTACCACCGCTCCTGCGACAACACCAGCAACATCAACACGACCATCCTCAACCGGGCCGCGGACGGCGTCGCGTACGCGATCTGGCAGCTCGCGGTCGGCGGCGGCACCCCGACCAACGACTTCTCCGTCTCGGTGAGCCCCACCTCCGGCAGCGTCGCCCGGGGCGGCTCCACCACCGCCACCGTCGGCACCGCCACCACCGCCGGCAGCGCGCAGACCGTGGCGCTGTCCGCCAGCGGCGCCCCGAGCGGCGTGTCGGTGAGTTTCAGCCCGTCGTCGGTCACCTCGGGCGGCTCGTCCACCATGACCGTCACCGCCTCGTCGACGGCCACCACCGGCACGTTCACGCTCACCGTGACCGGCGCCGGCTCGGCCACCCGCACCGCCAGCTACACGCTCACCGTGACCGGCGGGAGCGGCGGCTGCACCGGCGGCCAGCTCATCGGCAACAGCAGCTTCGAGTCCGGCACCACGCCGTGGACGGCCAGCTCCGGCGTGATCACCAACAGCTCCAGCCAGGCGGCCCGCACCGGGTCGTACAAGGCGTGGATGAACGGGTACGGCTCCTCGCGTACCGACACGCTGTCCCAGTCGGTCACGCTGCCGGCCGGGTGCAGCAGCTACACGTTCTCGTTCTGGCTGCACATCGACACGGCTGAGACGACCAGCTCGACCGCGTACGACAAGCTGACCGTGCAGGTCGGCTCGACCACGCTGGCCACGTACTCGAACCTGAACAAGGCCACCGGCTACACCCAGCGCACCTTCAACCTGGCCGCGTACGCGGGTCAGACGGTCACGCTGAAGTGGACCGGCGTCGAGGACTCCTCGCTGCAGACCAGCTTCGTCGTGGACGACGTGACGCTGCAGGTCGGCTGAGCGGTCCCGGGCGGGGTGGGCGCCGGCCCGCCCCGCCCGGGTCTCAGGTGATCGGCAGCGCCTTGGCGCCCGCGCCCTTGACCGACCGGGTCAGCGAACGCTCGGAGACCCACAGGAAACACTGCACGCCCCGGTCGCCGTCCCGCCACTGCTCCTCGAACGGGTGGTAGATGATGGTGCCGGCCCGGTACTGCATGTTGCCGTCGTTCGGCAGCTTCGCGTACTTGGCGATCAGGCCGCGGCACGCCTTGTGCGTGCGCAGCGGCGTGCGCTCGAACTCGGCGTAGCTGATGTCCGGCGCCTGGTACACGCCGACGAACTCGGCGTGGTGCCGGGAGGTGCAGGCCACCGGCCGCATCGCCTGCACCTCGTCCTTGCTCAGCTTCGGGTTGAAACAGCCGAACGCGAGCTTGGAGCCGGGCTTCAAGGCGCCCCGCAGGCTGCCGGTGCGCTGGGCCACAGCGCCCTCGTCCAGGTCGGTGATCTCGGCGACGTCGCAGCGGTACCAGCGGGCCCCGCCGGACCACGCGAGCGCCGAGGGAAAGACCACCGCCAGGCGCAGCCGCCCGCCGCGCCAGTCCGCGCCGACGGCCCGGGTGACCTGCCGGGCGCAGTCGGCGTGCGCGGCGCGCATCCCGGCCGAGCCGGTACGCGGCGGCGCGGAACGCTCCGCCTCCGCGCCGGTCATCGTGCCCACGTGCAGCGTCTCGGTGCGGTGCGGGGCGGCGCAGTCGACCGGCTGGTAGCCGCTGAGGTAGCCGACGTCGGCGACGGTGGGGTGACAGGCGCCGGACTTCGGCACGAAACCGACCGGCGCGGCGAACGCGGGCCAGTCGTCGACCAGGTCGCGGTCCACTCCGGCCGGCGCGGCACAGCCGCCGAGCGCCAGCGCCAGCGCCGCGCCCACGGTGACCGCCACCCGCCATCGCCGCATCCCGACCGACCTCCCCCGCGCATCCGGCGCCACCCGGTCGACCGGTACGCCTCGGCGGTGCAGCATACGGCAGCGGCTCAGGTGACCGGGAGTCCCTCGGGCCCGGCGCCGCGCACCGAGCGGTTCAGCTTGCGGTCGTCACTCCACAGGAAACAGCGCACGCCCCGGTCGCCCTCCTCCCACTCCCGCTGCGACGGCGGGTAGAAGATGGATCCGGCCCGGTACGGCAGTTCGGCGTTGTCCGGCACCTCGGCGAACGCGGCGATGAGCGTCATGCAGCGCCGGTGCGTGGCGGGCGCGCCCCGGGTGAACTCGGCCCAGCTCATGTCGCCTTCCTCGTACACGCCGACGAACTCGGCCCGGTGTGGTTCGGTGCACAGCACCGGGGCCATGTAGTTGAGGTTCTGGCCGATCAGCTTCGGGTCGAAGCACCTGTGCACCAGCGGGTTGTCGCCGACGAGCGCGCCGCGCAGGCTGCCGACCCGGTTGACCGGGCGGGTGTTGTCGATGCTGTCGGTCTCGGCCAAGTCGCAGCGGAACCAGCGGGCGCCGGACGTCCAGGCGGTGACGGTGGGCAGCGCGATGTTCAGGGTCAGCCGGGCGGCGTGCCAGTCCCCGCCGATCATCTCCCGGGCCCGCTGGTCGCACTCGGCGCGCGCGGTCCGCAGCGCCGGTGAGCCCGGTTCCGGGCGTACGCCCTGCGCCGCCGGCCCGCTGAACCGGCCGACGTGCACGGTCTCGGCCAGGTGGCTGCCCGCGCAGTTCACCGTCTCGTACGTCGCGGCGGCCACCACTGTGCTCAGCCGGGGCAGGCACGCCTCGGTCGCCGGGACGAACAGCTGCGGCACCGGCAGCGCCGCCCAGTCGTCGATCAGGTCGCCGTCGGCCCGGTGTGTCTGAGCGCATCCGGCGAGCACCGCAGTCACGGCGCCGGCCAGCGCGAGCACGTGGAGCCACCGTCGCATCGTCCGCCCCTTCCGGGAGAGATGACAGCCGGTCGCCACAGGCCCGACCGGCGTCCCCCGCGCCCGGGCGTGCAGCATACGTGACCGTCCCTGTAGGAGTTTCGTCATCTTTCAATCGATCGGCCAGTCACCGGCGACTATTCGTGCCGATTTTCTCTCCGGACGGCCGGATGGTGCACCACCGGTGAATGGGGCATCACCACCTGTCACTCCGGGAGACGTGCCGCGACCTCCGGATCACCGCGTTCGTACACTGGCCCGGTGACCGTACCGCCGCCGATCGTCGCGCCGAGCATCCTGGCCGCCGATTTCGCCCGCCTCGCCGACGAGGTCCGTGCCGTGGAGCCCGCCGCCGACTGGCTGCACGTCGACGTCATGGACAACCACTTCGTGCCCAACCTGACCATCGGACTGCCGGTGGTGCAGAGCCTGCGCGCCGTCACCGGGATCCCGTTCGACGTGCACCTGATGATCGAGGATCCGCGCCGCTGGGCGCCCGGGTACGCCGACGCCGGGGCGTACAACGTCACGTTCCACGCCGAGGCGTGCGACGACCCGGTGGCGCTGGCGAAGGACCTGCGCTCGGCCGGGGCGAAGGCGGGGCTGGCGATCGACCGGGACACCCCGATCGAGCCGTACCTGGAGCTGCTGCCGAGCTTCGACACGCTGCTGATCATGACGATCAAGGCCGGCTTCGGCGGCCAGCGTTTCCTGCCGCAGCTGCTGGACAAGGTGCGCGCGGCCCGCCGGCACGTCGACAGCGGGCACCTGGAGCTGCGCATCGAGGTCGACGGCGGCATCGCCGCGGACACCATCGAGCAGGCCGCCGCGGCCGGCGCCGACGCGTTCGTCGCGGGCACCGCCGTCTACGGCGCCGACGATCCCGCGGAGGCGGTACGCCGCCTGCGGGGCCTGGCGGAACGCGCGATGACCGGGGCCTGAGATGGACCCCGCCGGCGAGCGACCCGACGTGATCCTCGTCGTCGACGACGACGAGGACATCGCCCGCTTCGTCGAGTTCAACCTGCGCCTGCACGGCTTCGAGGTGCTGCACGCCGCCGACGGCCAGGAGGCGCTGGAGATCATCGAGCGGCAGCGGCCCGACCTCGCGGTGGTCGACCTGATGATGCCGCGCATCGACGGGCTGGAACTGACCCGGCGGCTGCGCGCCGACCCGATGACCTCCGCCCTGCCGGTGATCATGCTCACCGCCAAGGGGATGACCCAGGACAAGGTCAACGGGCTCAGCGTCGGCGCGGACGACTACCTGGTCAAACCGTTCGACACGCTGGAACTGGTGGCCCGGGTCAACTCCACGCTGCGGCGCAACAAGGAGTTCCGGGAGGTCTCGCCGCTGACCGGGCTGCCCGGCAACAGCCGGATCCGGCGGGAGATCAGCGACCGGGTGCGCAACGGCGTCGACTACGCCGTCGGCTACATCGACATCGACCGGTTCAAGAGCGTCAACGACCGGTACGGCTTCGTGCGCGGCGACGAGTTCATCTCGGCGCTGGCCCGCAGCCTGCACCGGGCGGTGGTGTCGATCGGGCTGCCGCCGGCGTTCCTCGGCCACGTCGGCGGTGACGACTTCGTCATCGTCTGCACCCCCGGTCAGGTCCGGCCGCTGACCAGCCGGGCCGTCGTCGACTTCGAGAAGGCCGCGGACGCGCTCTACGACGCGACCGACCGGGAACGCGGCTTCGTGGAGCTGAAGGACCGGCGCGGCAACATCCGCCGCGCCGCGCTCGTCACGCTCTCCATCGGTGTGTCGCTGTCCGATTCCGGCAAGCGGTTCACCGATCCGCTGGAGGCGATCGCGGTGGCCTCGGAGATGAAGACGGTGGCCAAGAGCCAGCCCGGCTCGTACGTGGCGGTGGACCGCCGGCGCGGCGTCACCTGAGGCGGTCCTGTGAGGTAGCTCGCCTCTGTGGCGCGCGCCCGGGCGGAACGTGTAAGACTTCCCGTATACCCACCACGCGCTGGCGGGGCTCGGTGAAATTCCGAACCGGCGGTGATCCACGGTCCGACCGTGGTAAGCCCGCGACCCGGACGGCTTCGGCCGGACGGTGGACCTGGTGAGAATCCGGGGCCGACGGTTGGGGTGCGGCTCGTCCGCCCCCAGAAAGTCCGGATGGGAGACAGCGCGCGGAACGGGGGAGGCCCCTGCCGGCCGCTGAGCACCCTCAGCCGCCGCGTGGGCTCCCCGGGGTCGGCGTCGCCGTCCCCGGGTTCTCCGCCGCCGCGTGTCCGCGGCTTTCGTGGCCGTTGCTCCCGAACCTGCCCGCGCGCGACCGGCGAGCGGGAGGACAGGCGGCCATGGCGAGCGTCTCCGTCGACGAGGCGATGCGTCGTGCCATCGAACTGGCCGCGCGCGGCCTCGGCACCACGAGCCCCAACCCGGTGGTCGGCTGCGTGCTGCTCGACACCGACGGCGAGGTCGTCGGCGAGGGCTTCCACGCGTACGCCGGCGGCCCGCACGCGGAGATCGTCGCGCTGGCGCAGGCCGGCACGCGCGCCCGCGGCGGCACCGCGGTGGTCACCCTGGAGCCCTGCGACCACACCGGCCGCACCGGCCCGTGCAGCCACGCGCTCATCGCCGCCGGGGTGTCCCGCGTGGTGATCGCCGTGCCCGACCCCAACCCGGTCGCCTCCGGCGGCGCGGCCACGCTGCGCGCCGCCGGGGTCCAGGTGGCCCTGGGGGTACGCGCGCAGGAGGCCGAGGCCGGCAACGTGGCCTGGCTGACCTCGATGCGCCGCGGCTGGCCGTACGTGATCTGGAAGTACGCGGCCACGCTCGACGGGCGTTCCGCCGCCGCCGACGGCACCAGCATGTGGATCACCTCCGAGGCGGCCCGGATCGACGTGCACGCGCTGCGCGGCACCGTCGACGCGGTGCTCGCCGGGGTGGGCACCGTGCTCACCGACGACCCCCGGCTGACCGCCCGCAACCTGCGCGACGGCACCATGGCCATCCGGCAGCCGCTGCGGGTGGTGGTGGACAGCTCGGGGCGTACCCCGGCCGACGCCCGGGTCCGCGACGGCGCCGCGCGCACGTGGATCGCCACCGCCGCGGAGGTCGGCGCCGGGCCGGACGGCCGGGTCGACCTGCCGGCGCTGCTCGCGGAGCTGCACCACCGGGGCGTGCGGGCCGCGCTGCTGGAGGGCGGGCCGACGCTGGCCGGCGCGTTCCTCGCCGCCGGCCTGGTCGACAGGATCGTCGGGTACGTCGCGCCGAAGCTGCTCGGCGCCGGCCCGACCGCGCTGCTCGACGCGGGCGTGAGCACCATCGCCGACGCCATCGATCTGGAGATCACCGACGTTACGCGGGTCGGTCCCGACCTGCGGATCACCGCGCTGCCCCGGAAGAGGGAGGGCTGACATGTTCACCGGCATCGTCGAGGAACTGGGCGAGATCGTCCGGAGCACCGAGACCGGCGACGACTCCGCGCTGGTCGCCATCCGCGGCCCGCTCGTCACCTCGGACGCCCGGCACGGCGACTCGATCGCCGTCAACGGCGTCTGCCTCACAGTGGTCGACGTCGACGGCGGCGTGTTCACCGCCGACGTGATGGGCGAGACGCTGCGCCGCACCGCGCTCGGCGCGCTGCGCCCCGGCGACCCGGTCAACCTCGAACGGGCCGCCGCACTCAACAGCCGTCTCGGCGGGCACCTGGTGCAGGGCCACGTCGACGGCGTCGGCGAGATCGTCGCCCGGGAGCCCGCCGCGCAGTGGGAGACCGTGCGGTTCCGGCTGCCCGCCGGGCTGGCCCGGTACGTGGTGGAGAAGGGCTCGATCACCGTCGACGGCGTGTCGCTCACAGTCGCCGAGGCGGGCGACGACTGGTTCTCGGTCGGCCTGATCCCCACCACGCTGAAACTCACCGTGCTCGGCACGAAGCGGATCGGCGACCCGGTCAACCTGGAGGTCGACGTGCTGGCCAAGTACGTCGAGCGGCTGCTCGGCGACCGCGGCGCGGGGGGTGCCCGGTGATGGGCCCGCTCGGCTGGCTGCTCGACGCCCAGGTGCACGTGGCCGGCTCGCCGGTGCTGGTCCGGGAGATCGTCGGCAACGTCTTCGGGCTCGGCTCGGCGCTGCTCGGGCTGCGCCGCGTGGTCTGGGCCTGGCCGGTCGGCA
This sequence comes from Micromonospora sp. WMMD1219, assembly GCF_049315215.1. Classification (NCBI taxonomy): domain Bacteria; kingdom Bacillati; phylum Actinomycetota; class Actinomycetes; order Micromonosporales; family Micromonosporaceae; genus Micromonospora; species Micromonospora sp. WMMD1219. Next base: position 6,078,112 of record NZ_CP186057.1, on the reverse strand, counting down.
TGATCGGCAACGCGCTGCTGTTCACCGTGTTCCTCGGCGGTGTCTTCGTCACCCCGCAGGCGCACGACCTCTACGGCCAGGCCGGCCGGCAGGTCTTCTTCTTCGCCGTCAGCGTGTACGGCTGGTGGCGCTGGTCGCGCAACCGGCGTGCCGGTGGCGGGGAGGAGCCGGCCGTGGTGCCGCGCTGGGCCACCTGGCCGGAGCGGCTCGGCCTGCTCGTGGCCGCCGCCGTCGGCACCGCCGCCGCGTACCCGGTGCTCGCCGCGCTCGGCTCGTGGGGGCCGCTGCCGGACGCCTGGATCCTGGTCGGCAGCCTGCTCGCCACGTACGGCATGGCCCGCGGCTGGGTCGAGTTCTGGCTGATCTGGATCGCCGTCGACGCGGTCGGCGTACCGCTGCTGCTGCGCGGCGGCTTCTACCCGTCGGCCGCCATGTACCTGGTCTACGGCGCGTTCTGCGCCGCCGGCCTGTACAGCTGGTGGCGCACCTCCCGGGCCGTCGCGACCGCGCCCGCCCCGATCCCGGCGACGTACTCGGAGGCCGTGGCATGAGCACGTTCGGATCGATCGAGCAGGCGGTGGCGGACATCGCCGCCGGGCGTCCGGTGGTCGTGGTCGACGACGAGGACCGGGAGAACGAGGGCGACCTGATCTTCGCGGCCGAGCTGGCCACGCCGGAGCTGGTCGCGTTCATGGTCCGCTACACGTCCGGCTACATCTGCGTGCCGCTGACCGAGGACGAGTGCGACCGGCTGGACCTGCCGCCGATGCACCACACCAACCAGGACCGGCGCGGCACCGCGTACACGGTGACTGTGGACGCGCGGGAGGGTGTCAGCACCGGCATCTCGGCCGCCGACCGGTCGCACACCATCCGGCTGCTCGCCGACGCCGCGACCGGCCCGACCGACCTGGCCCGGCCCGGTCACGTGGTGCCGCTGCGCGCCCGTGCCGGCGGGGTGCTGCGCCGCCCCGGGCACACCGAGGCGGCGGTGGACCTGACCCGGCTGGCCGGGCTGCGCCCGGCCGGGGTGCTCTGCGAGCTGGTGAACGACGACGGCACCATGATGCGCCTGCCGGACCTGGAGAAGTTCTGCGCCGAGCACGGGCTGACGCTGGTCACCATCGCGGACCTGATCGCCTACCGGCGGCGTACCGAGAAGCAGGTCGAGCTGGCCGCCGAGGCGCGTATGCCCACCCCGTACGGCGTGTTCCGGGCGCTCGGCTACCGCGCCGAGCACGACCCGGCCGAGCACGTCGCGCTGGTCATGGGCGACCTCGGCGACGGGCGGGACGTGCTGGTGCGGGTGCACTCCGAGTGCCTCACCGGCGACGTGTTCGGCTCGCTGCGGTGCGACTGCGGGCCGCAGCTGCAGGCCGCGCTGGCGCGGGTCGCCGCGGAGGGGCGCGGCGTGGTCCTCTACGTGCGCGGGCACGAGGGCCGGGGCATCGGCCTGCTGCACAAGCTCCAGGCGTACCAGCTCCAGGACCAGGGCCGCGACACCGTGGACGCGAACCTCGACCTCGGGCTGCCGGCCGACGCCCGCGACTACGGCACCGGTGCGCAGATCCTCTACGACCTGGGCGTCCGGACGATGCGGCTGCTGACGAACAACCCGGCCAAGCGGGCCGGCCTGGAGGGGTACGGCCTCACCGTGACCGGCCGGGAGGGGCTGCCGGTGCGGTCCAACCCGGAGAACGTGCGCTATCTGCGCACCAAGCGGGACCGGATGGGCCACCTGCTGGACGGACTGGACGAGGTGACCGAGGCGCCGATGGGCCGCCCGGTCGCCGGTGACGAGATCGGAGCGTAGGGCGATGGCGGGTTTCGGTGAGCCGGGCGTGACCGCGGTGGACGCCGCCGGGATGACGGTCGGCGTGGTGGCCGCCCGGTGGCACGGCGACCTGACCGACCACATGACCGAGCGGGCGGTGGCCGCCGCGCAGGCCTGCGGGGCGCGGGCCGTGGTGGCCCGGGTGGCCGGCTCGGTGGAGCTGCCGGTGGTGGCCCAGGCGATGGCCCGCCGCTTCGACGTGGTGGTCGCGCTCGGCGTGGTGGTACGCGGCGCGACGGCACACTTCGACTACGTCTGCCAGTCGGTCACCGAAGGGCTGACCCGGGTGGCGCTGGACGAGGGCAAGCCGGTGGCGCACGGGGTGCTGACCGTGGACACCATCGAGCAGGCCCGGGACCGGGCCGGGCTGCCCGGCTCGGCCGAGGACAAGGGCTGGTCGGCGACGGTGGCCGCGCTGGACGCGGCCCTGGCCGTCCGCGCCCTGGACGCCGGCTCCGCCCACCGCGTCGGCTTCGCCTGACCCACCGATCACCCCAGGAGCGCGCCCCCTCCCCACCACTCCGTCGATCATGAAGTTGACGGGGACAGAAGGGACGGCGGTTGCCGCCAACTTCATGATCGACGCGCGGCGGGACGCTGTGTGCCGCCGGGCAGGAGTGCGGGGGAGAGGTGTCCGGGGAGGGCGGGTGCTATCGGCGTGCTGAGGTGGCGGCCGGTGAGCAGGTAGGCGGCGGCAATCGTCAGTCCGGCTCCGATCGCGCCGTAGAGCAGCCGGTAGTCGACGAGGCCGACCATCAGGGCGCCCGCGCCGATCGCCGCCGCCTGGGGACCGCCGGCCACCGCGTCCAGCGCGGCCGAGGCCCGTCCGACCAGCTCCGGCGCGGTACGCCGCTGCACAAGCGTCATGACCGCCACCATGGCGACCGGCAGGCCCAGCCCGATCAGGACGCTCGCCGCCACGGCCAGCCCGAGGGCCGGGCGGGTCAGTGCCACGCTGGCCAGCGCGACGCAGGACACCGCGAGCGCCATCGCGCCCAGCTCGCCGAGACGGCGGACCAGTGCCGCCGAGGCGACGCCGCCGACCAGGCCGCCGACACCCTGCAACGACACCAGCACACCGAGGAAGGCCGGCTCCCGCCCGAGCCCCTGGTCGACGTACGCGAACCAGAGCGTCTCGCCGAACCCCAGGCCGACCGACGCGGCCACGGTCGCCACCAGGGCGCGACGCAGCGCCGGCTCGCCGAGCAGGTGACGGATGCCGGCGACCAGTTCGCCGCGTCCGCCGTGGGCCGTGCCCGCCGGAACCCGGCCCGGGTGCGCGTCGCCGCCGCAGTCCCCTTCGACCGGCGCCGGTCGCAGCCCCAGTCCGGCCACCGCGGCCAGGATGAAACCGACGGCGCAGGCCCCGGCCAGCGCCGGGCCGCCGAGCACCACGAACAGGCCGGCGCCGAGCAGCGGACCGGCCAGCCGAAGGCCCTGCTTGACGGTCTGCGTCGCGCCGTTCGCGTCGGGTAGCAGCGCGCCGGGGACCAGTTCCTGCACGAGCGCGGTGACCGTCGCGCCCAGCGCGAGGTAGGACAGGCCGTATCCGGCGGCGACCGTGTAGACCACCCAGAGCCGGCTGTCGTCGTGCACGGTGAGCAGCGGCAGCAGCAGTACGGCAGTGCCGGCGTTGAGCATCACGAACAGCCTCCGCCGGGGCACGCGGTCGACGACCCAGCCGACCAGCGGCGCGAGCACCATCGGCGCGGTCAGTGCCACGAAGGTGGCACCGGCCAGCCCGTCCGAGCCGGTCATCTGTTTCACCCACACCGCCAGTGCCAGCAGCAGCACCGACTCGGCGACCAGGCTCACGGTCAGCGCGGCGAAGAACAGCCGGAAGTCGGGCCGGCGCAGCAGGGCCCTCACCGCTCCACCTCCGGTACGCCCCACGCCATCAGGCGGACCGGGCGGGACCCGGGTGGTCGAGCGGCCGGATCCTCCAGCCGGTCGAGGTGGCGGGCGAACAGCGCTCGGAGCTCGTCGCGGAGCCCGGCCAGTTCCTCGGCGGTGTACCAGCCGATGAACTGGTTGAAGAAGCCGGCGTCCCGCCATTTGGCGGGCTCCTGCCGGCGGGCCGCCATCCAGTCCCAGAGCTTGCGGTACTCCAGATCGAGCAGCACCCGGGCGGCGGCGTCGCCGGCCCGGGCCAGTTCGGGGCTCTCGTCGCCGTCGCCCCATCGGTGCCCGTCGGTGACCATCCGCCAGGGACGCTGCCGGCCGGTCCCTCCGCCCGCCTCGGTGACGAAGCCGTACTTGGCGAGCTGGCGCAGGTGCCAGGAGCAGTTGGCCGGGCTCTCGTCGACCCGCTCGGCCACCTCGGTGGCGGTCAGCGGGCCGTACAGGCCGACGGCGTTGAGGATGCGCAGGCGCAGGGGGTGGGCGAACGCGCGGAGCGTCTCCACGTCGGTGATCTCGCGAGGATGTTGCTCGGTCATATCGAAAGACTACTTTGAAAAGGGTGCTTTCGAAAGAAGTGCTTTGAAAGAATCCTCGACGTGCCGTGGTTGACTGCTGCGGTGACGGAGATCGGGTACGCGGACCTGCCAGGGCTGCGGATGGCGTACCGGAGCTGGGGCCGGGCCGGCGGCCGCCCGCTCGTGGCACTGCACGGCGGCACGGGATCGGGGGAGAGCTGGGCCACGCTCGCGGCGGCGCTCGGCGCCACCACCCGCACGTACGCCCCCGACCTGCGCGGCTACGGCGCCACCGGGCCGGCCTCGGCGTACTCGCTGGAACTGGTCCGCGACGACGTGCGAGGGCTGCTCGACGCGCTGGAGCTCCCCCGGGTCACGGTGCTGGGGCACTCCTCGGGGGCGGTGGCGGCCCACCTGCTCGCCCGCGCGTATCCGGATCGGGTGGCGGCGCTGGTGCTCGTCGAACCTCCGCCACCGGTGCCGCTCGGCCTGCGGCTGCCACCCCGGCCGGACGGACCGCTGCCCTACGACTGGGCCGCCCGCGAAGCGTTCGTCGCCGAACTCAACGCCCCGCCGCCCACCTGGTGGGAGGGGTTGGCGGAGATCACCGCGCCGACCCTGGTGGTGGCCGGCGGTCCCGCCAGCCACCTCCCGCAGCACGAGCTGGCGCGGATGGCGGCCCGGATCCCCGCCGCCCGCCTGGTCGTCGTCGAAGGCGGGCACGCGGTGCCGGCCGCCCGCCCCGCCGAGTTCGCCACCGCGGTCCGGGACTTCCTTGCCGCGCTCCCCGGGTGAGCCGGACGACGCGGGTGGACCCGGTGGGCGCGCTCACCCGGGGCGGCTGGAAGAATCGCCTTCCGTGAAGACGTTCGAGGAGTTGTTCGCCGAGCTGCAGGCCAAGGCCGCCGCCGGCACCCCGGGCTCGGGCACGGTCGAGGCGCTCGCCAAGGGCGTGCACTTCATCGGCAAGAAGGTCGTCGAGGAGGCGGCCGAGTCGTGGATGGCCGCCGAGCACGAGGGCCCGGAGCGGGCCGCCGAGGAGATCTCCCAGCTGCTCTACCAGGCGCAGGTGCTGATGCTCGCCACCGGCCTGGAACTGAAGGACGTCTACCGACATCTGTGAGTGCCCGTCCGCTGATCATCCGATCGAACGAAGGAGCACTCCCATGCTGCGTGTCGCAGTACCCAACAAGGGCGCCCTGGCCGAGTCGGCCGCCGGGATGCTGCGCGAGGCGGGCTACCGCCAGCGCACCGACCCGAAGGACCTGGTCTGCCGGGACGAACCCAACGACATCGAGTTCTTCTACCTGCGTCCCAAGGACATCGCCACCTACGTCGGCTCCGGTGACCTGGACGTCGGCATCACCGGCCGCGACCTGCTGATCGACTCCGGCGCGCCGGCCGAGGAGGTGGTCGACCTCAACTTCGGGCGGGCCACGTTCCGGTTCGCCGCCCGGCCCGACGACGTCGCCTCCGTCCAGCAGCTCGGCGGGCACCGCATCGCCACCGCGTACCCGGGTCTGGTCGAGCGGCACCTGGCCGAGCTGGGCGTCAAGGCCGACGTGATCCGCCTGGACGGCGCGGTGGAGAACGCCATCCGCCTCGGCGTGGCCGACGTCGTCGCCGACGTGGTGGAGACCGGCGCGACGCTGCGCCAGGCCGGCCTGGTGGTCTTCGGCGAGCCGCTGCTGCGCTCCTCGGCGGTGCTGGTCCGCCGCGCCGGCGCGACCGGCGGCGCGCAGCAGGAGCAGCTGCAGCGCCGGCTGCACGGCGTCCTGGTCGCCCGCCGGTACGTGATGCTCGCCTACGACGTGCCGGCCGGCCTGCTCGACCGGGCCAGCTCGCTGACCCCGGGCATCGAGTCGCCGACGGTCTCGCCGCTGCACCGGGAGGGCTGGGTCGCGGTGCAGGCGATGGTGCTCCGCGACGACGTGCACCGGATCATGGACGAGCTGTACGAGCTGGGCGCCCGCGCGATCCTGGTCACCAACATCCACGCCTGCCGGCTGTGAGGCCGCTGCCGCTCCCGGCCGCGCTGGCCGTGGTCGTGGCCGGCGGCGTGGCCTCGGCCGCCCAGGGCGCGGTCAACGCCGAGATGGGGGAGCGGACCGGCGCCCCGGTCCTCGGCGCGGTGGTCAACAACCTCGGCGGCTGCCTGCTGGTGCTGGCCGGGATCGTGGCGCTGCCCTCGATGCGCGCCGGGCTGGCCGGGCTGCGCCGCTCCGGCCTGCCGTGGTGGACGTACCTCGGCGGGGTGGGCGGCGCGGTGATCGTGCTGGTCGCGCCGGTGGTGGTGCCGGTGCTCGGGGTGGCGGTGTTCACGATCGCCCAGGTGGCCGGCGGCAGCCTCGGCGGCCTCGCGGTGGACCGGGCCGGGCTGGCCGCCACCGGTCGGATGCCGCTCACGGTGCCCCGGGTCGGCGGGGCGGTGCTCGGCGTCGGCGCTGTCGCCCTCGCCCAGCTCGGCCGCCCGATCGGTGACCTGGCGGTCGGGCTGGTGCTGCTCTGCGTCCTGGGCGGGCTGGCGGTGGCCGGGCAGTCCGCGCTCAACGGCCGGGTCGCCGCCTCGGTCGGCCCGGCCGCCGGCCTCGCCGTCAACTTCGCGGTCAGCACCGTGGTGATCGGCGCGGTCGCGGCGCTCACCGGCGCGCTCGCGAGCCAGCCCCGCTGGCCTGCCCAGTGGTGGCTCTACCTCGGTGGCCTGCTCGGCGTCGGGATCGTGCTCTCGCTGCTGGTCGGGGTACGCGCCGCCGGGGTGCTGCGGACCGGCCTGGCGCTGGTGGCCGGGCAGCTCGGCGGCGCGCTGCTGCTCGACCTCGTACTGCCCGGCGGCCCCGGTGTCCGGCTGCCGGTGCTGGCCGGCGCCCTGCTCACGCTGCTCGCCGTGGTGGTCACCAGCCTGCGCCGGCGCGGCCCGGACCGTGTGGCGGCCGAAGGCGCGCCCGAACCGGATGGCAGACTGGTCGGGTGAGCGATTCCGTGGTGACCGTGCGACCCCGCCGCGTCCGGGTCGTCTGCTGGGCCTCGGCCGTCACGCTGATCGTGGTGTTCAGCCTCGTCGCGACGTCGCTGACCGGCGCCACCGGCAACGGCTACGGCACGTTCCAGCGCGGCGACCAGTTCGCCATGATCGGCCTGGGCGTCTTCGGCGCGCTGGGCTTCCTGCTGTTCACCCGCCCCCGCGTGATCGCCGACGCCAAGGGCCTCCGGGTGCGCAACGTGTTCAGCTCGTACGAGCTGCCGTGGGAGGTCGTCCGTGGTGTCCGGTTCGACCGGGGCGCCCCGTGGGCCAGCCTGGAGCTGCACGACGACGACCTGCTGCCGATGGTCGCGTTGCAGGCCGCCGACAAGGAGAGCGCCGTCGAGGCGGTCCGCGCGCTGCGCCGCCTGCACCAGGCGCACCTGGCGGCGCTGTCTGCCGGCCAGTCGGCACCCCGCTGACCAGCGAGCCCGGTTTGGGCGGGCCTGGGCCGAGGGTGTAGTGTTGCGGAGTCGACCAGACTGCCCCCGTCCCTGACGCGCGGGCGGTCGAGAAGCGGAGCGCCCGCTCCCACCCGAGTCGCCGCCACGGTGGCCGGGTCCGGTCCCCGGTTTCGGGCACGTCCCGACGCCGGATGCGCGATCCTGTGATCGTGCCGACCGGTCGAGTGGGCCCTGGCATACGCCGGGGCCTTCTGCTTTCCGGGTCGGCTCCCACCCGGGAGCCCACGGAGTCGGCACCGTAGGAGACTCGACTCGAGGAGGCCCCATCAGCGTCGAACCACGCGTGAACGAGCAGATCCGGGCACGTGAGGTCCGACTGGTCGGCCCTGAGGGTGAGCAGGTGGGCATCGTCCCGCTTGAGCGCGCCCTGCAGCTGGCCGCGGACGTCGACCTGGACCTGGTCGAGGTTGCGCCGATGGCGCGCCCGCCGGTGTGCAAGCTCATGGACTTCGGCAAGTTCAAGTACGAGAGCGCACTCAAGGCGCGCGAAGCGCGGCGTAACCAGCAGCAGACCGTCATCAAGGAGATGAAGCTCCGGCCGAAGATCGACCCGCACGACTACGAGACCAAGAAGGGTCACGTGGTGCGGTTCCTCAAGGCCGGCGACAAGGTCAAGGTGACGATCATGTTCCGCGGTCGCGAGCAGAGCCGCCCGGAGCTGGGTTATCGGCTCCTGCGCCGGCTCGAGTCCGAGATCACGGACCTGGGATACGTCGAGGCCGCGCCGAAGCAGGACGGCCGAAACATGATCATGGTTCTCGCTCCGCACCGGGCCGTGAAGGCCTCCGCGGTCGCCGCCACGGCGTCCCGCGGTGGACCGCGCGACCGGGCTGCGGAGGAATCGGCCGCTCCGGCGACCGGCGAGACCCCGGCGGCCGGCGAGACCGCAGCAGCCGGTGAGACCGGCACGACCGCTGAGACCAGCGGCCAGTAACAGGGGAGAAGACGTTCCAATGCCGAAGATGAAGAGCCACACGGGTATGGGCAAGCGGGTCAAGGTGACCGGCAAGGGCAAGATCGTTGCCCAGCAGGCCGGCCTTCGCCACAACCTGGAGAAGAAGCCCAGCACCCAGACCCGTCGGCTGACCGGCACCGTCGAGCTGGCCAAGGCCGACACCAAGCGCATCAAGAAGCTGCTCGGCCGCTGACGCGAGCCACCTGAACCGAAGAAGGAGTTGAGATGGCACGCGTCAAGCGGGCTGTGAACGCCCAGAAGAAGCGTCGTACCCTGCTGGAGACCGCGAGTGGTTACCGCGGTCAGCGCTCCCGGCTGTACCGCAAGGCCAAGGAGCAGGTGCTGCACTCGATGCAGTACTCCTACCGGGACCGTCGCGACCGCAAGGGCGACTTCCGGCAGCTCTGGATCCAGCGGATCAACGCCGGCGCCCGGGCCAACGGCCTGACCTACAACCGCCTGATCCAGGGCCTGCGCCTGGCCGGCATCGAGGTCGACCGGAAGATCCTGGCCGACATGGCCGTCAACGACGCCGCCTCGTTCGCGGCGATCGTCGAGCTGGCCCGCGCCGCCGTGGCGGCCGAGGGCACCGGTGGCGCCGCGGCTCAGGCCGCCTGACCCACCTGTATGCGGCCCCGGCCGCTGGACCCACCCGTACGGCAGATCGAGGCGTCTCCCATGCAGTCACAGTCGCAGGGGAGGCGCCTCGACGCCGTTCCCGGACCGTTCACCCCGCGTACCCCGAGGGTCGTGGCGGCCCGCCGGTTGCAGCGCCGGCGCGACCGCGACCAGGCCGGCCGGTTCCTGGCCGAGGGGCCGCAGGCGGTCCGGGAGGCGCTCGCCCGCACCGGCACCGTGGTCGAGCTGTTCGGCACCCCGGCGGCGCTCGACCGGTACGCCGATCTCGCCGCCGCTGCCGCCCGGGCCGACGTGCCGGTCTCCGAGGTGACCGACGACGCGCTCGCGGCGCTCACCGAGACGGTCGCACCGCAGGGCCTGGTGGCGGTGTGCCGGCACCTCGACGTACCCCTGGAGCAGGCCCTCGCGCACGGGCCGCGACTGGTAGCGGTGCTCGCCGGGATCCGCGACCCGGGCAACGCCGGCACCGTGCTGCGCACCGCCGACGCGGCCGGTGCGGGCGCGGTGGTCTTCGCCGGCGAGGCGGTCGACCCCTACAACGGCAAGTGCGTGCGGGCCTCCGCCGGCAGCCTCTTCCACGTCGACGTGGTGCGCGCCGCCGACCCGCTCGCCGCCGTCGAGGCGCTGCGGGCCGCCGGCCTGGAGATCCTGGCCACCACCGGGTACGGCGACAGCGACCTGGACGACCTCGCCGACGCAGGACGGCTGGCTGCCCCCACCGCGTGGCTGTTCGGCTCGGAGGCGCACGGCCTGCCCGAGGAGCTGACCGGCGCCGCCGACGCCCGGGTCCGGGTGCCGCTGCACGGACGCGCGGAGAGCCTGAACCTGGCTGCGGCGGCCGCCGTCTGCCTGTATTCTTCCGCCAGAGCACAGCGTGCCCCCAGGGCCACGCACGACACAGCAGGGGAGTCCGCCTCGTCATGAACGCGCCACGGCGTTCGTTTAGCCAGCCCGCCGGTGTCGGCGGGCGGCGGGCCTGACCCTTCCCCCTGCACGACTCCCCACCGGCGGGCTGCGGCGAAGCCGCGCGTCCGTAGACTCGCCTAGCCACCCGCGAGGGTCGGCGCCGCCGTGAGGGAGTGCCCGTTCACCATGAGCTACCGCAACGATCCGTACGACCCGAAGCAGGTCGCCCTGCTCGACCCGGACGCCCTGGCCGGAGCAGTGGCCGACGCCGAGAAGGCGTTCGCCGAGGCCGCCGACCCGGACGCGCTCACCGCGCTGCGCCCCGCGCACCTCGGTGACCGGTCCCCGGTGTCGCTGGCGCGCCGGGAGATCGGCGCGCTGCCGCCGGCCGCGAAGGCCGACGCCGGCAAGCGGGTCAACGAGGCCCGCCGGGCCATCGAGTCCGCGTACGCCGCCCGGCAGGAGATCCTGGACCGGGAACGGGCCGCGCGGGTGCTGGTCGAGGAGCGGGTCGACGTGACCCTGCCGTACGACCGCCGGCCGCGCGGCGCCCGCCACCCGCTGAGCGTGCTGATGGAGCAGATCAGTGACCTGTTCATCGGCATGGGCTACGAGGTGGCCGAGGGCCCCGAGGTCGAGCTGGAGTGGACCAACTTCGACGCGCTGAACATCCCGGCCGACCACCCGGCGCGCGGCCTGATGGACACGTTCCACATCGCACCCGAAGGCAGTGGCCTGGTGCTGCGTACCCACACCTCGCCGGTGCAGGCGCGCACCATGCTCAGCCGCAAGCCGCCGATCTACGTGGTGGTGCCCGGTCGGGTCTACCGCACCGACGAGCTGGACGCCACCCACGCGCCCGTCTTCCACCAGGTCGAGGGCCTCGTGGTGGACAAGGGCATCACCATGGCGCACCTGCGCGGCACGCTCGACCACTTCGCCCGGGCCATGTTCGGCGAGGGCGCGAAGACGCGCTGGCGGCCGCACTACTTCCCGTTCACCGAGCCGTCGGCCGAGTTCGACGTGTGGTTCCCGGAGCACCGGGACGGTCCGCAGTGGGTCGAGTGGGGCGGCTGCGGCATGGTCAACCCGCGGGTGCTGCGCGCCTGCGGCATCGACCCGGAGGTCTACTCCGGATTCGCGTTCGGCATGGGCATCGACCGGACCGTGATGGTCCGGCACGGCGTCAGTGACATGCGGGACATGGCCGAGGGCGACGTGCGGTTCACCCGCGCGTTCGGCGCCTGAGCTACGGGAACGGTGGTTTAACAGTCATGCGAGTCTCTGTCAGTTGGCTGCGGGAGTACGTGGACCTGCCGGCCGACCTGCCCACCGGCGACCTGGAGCAGGCGCTGGTCGACCTCGGTATCGAGGTCGAGTCCGTGGTGGACCTGCGCGAGTCGGTCACCGGCCCGCTGGTCGTCGGCGAGGTCCTGGAGATCGAGGAGCTGACCGGCTTCAAGAAGCCGATCCGCTTCTGCCGGGTCGACGTCGGCGCCGCGAACGGCACCGGTGAGCCGCAGGAGATCGTCTGCGGGGCGCGTAACTTCGCCGTGGGCGACAAGGTCGTGGTGATCCTCCCCGGCGGTGTGCTGCCCGGCGGGTTCGCGATCGGCGCGCGCAAGACGTACGGGCGCAACTCCCACGGCATGATCTGCTCGGCGCAGGAGCTGGGGCTCGGCGACGACCACTCGGGCATCGTCGTGCTGCCCGAGGACGTCAAGGCCCAGCCCGGCGACGACGCCCGGCCCGTCGTCGGCCTGGACGACGTCGTGGTCGAGATGGAGATCACCCCGGACCGCGGGTACGCGCTGAGCGTGCGCGGCATCGCCCGGGAGCTGTCGCACGCGCTCGGCGTGCCGTTCCGCGACCCGGCCGACGCGCCCGCGCCCGGCGCGACCGCCGAACCGGCGTACCCGGTGGAGGTCCGCGACCCGGTCGGCTGCGACCGGTTCGCGGCGCGGATGGTGCGCGGCGTCGACCCGACCGTCGAGACGCCCGGCTGGATGCGGCAGCGCCTCACCGTGGCCGGGGTGCGCAGCATCTCGCTCGCCGTCGACATCACCAACTACCTGATGCTCGAACTCGGCCAGCCGATGCACGCCTTCGACGCGGACCGGATCGCCGGCACGCTCGTGGTGCGCCGCGCCGAGGCGGGGGAGAAGCTGACCACGCTGGACGGGGTGAGCCGTTCCCTGTCCGCCGAGGACCTGGTCATCTGCGACGACACCGGTCCGATCTCGCTGGCCGCGGTGATGGGCGGCGAGACCAGCGAGGTGCTCGCGTCCACCACGAACGTGCTGTTCGAAGCGGCGCACTGGGATCCGGCCACCGTCGGCCGTACCGCGCGACGGCACAAGCTGTTCAGCGAGGCCGCCAAGCGGTGGGAGCGCGGTGTCGACCCGGCGCTGCCGCCCGTCGCGCTGGAGAAGGCGGTCCGGCTGCTCACCGACCTGGCCGGCGGCACGGCCGGCGAGGAGGTGCTCGACATCGACCACGTCGCGCCGCGTCCGCCTGTCACGCTGCCGGTGGACCTGCCGTCGCGGCGCGTCGGCGTGACCTATTCGCCGGACCGGGTGGTGGAGCTGCTGGAGCAGGTCGGCTGCACCGTCACCCGCGGCACCGACCGGCTCGCCGAGGACCCGGGCGCCGTCGGCACGGCCGGGGTCGGCCCGGGCGCCGGTGCCGGTGAGGTGCTGACCGTCACGCCGCCGAGCTGGCGGCCCGACCTGACCGACCCGGCCGACCTGGTGGAGGAGGTGGTACGCCTCGACGGCTACGACCGCGTGCCGTCGGTGCTGCCCACCGCGCCGCCCGGCCGGGGCCTGACCTGGCAGCAGCAGCGCCGCCGGGCCGTCGCCCGCTCGCTCGCCGAGCGCGGCTACGTCGAGGTGCTGGCGCAGCCGTTCGTCGCGCCGGAACTGGTCGACCAGCTCGGCCTGCCCGCCGACGACCCGCGCCGCCCCGCGGTACGGCTGGCGAACCCGCTGTCGGAGGAGGAGCCGCTGCTGCGCACCACGCTGCTCGGCCCGCTGCTCGGCATCGTCAAGCGCAACGTCGGCCGGGGCCAGCGGGACGTGGCGATCTACGAGATCGGCACCGTCTTCCACCCGCGTCCCGGTGCCGGCACCCCGCCCGCGATGGGCGTGGACCGGCGGCCCACCGACGAGGAGTTCGCCGCCGCCGACGCGGTCGTTCCCGCCCAGCCCCGGCACGTCGCGGTGGCGCTCACCGGCGAGATCGAACCGGCCGGCTGGTGGGGCGCGGGCCGCACGGCCGGCTGGGCGGACGCCGTCGAGGCGGGCCGGGCAGTGCTCGACGCCGCCGGGATCCCCGCCGACCGGATGACGGTACGGGCCGGCGAGCGGGCGCCCTGGCACCCGGGCCGCTGCGCCGAACTGGTGGTGGACGACGTGGTCGTCGGCCACGCCGGTGAGCTGCACCCGGCCGTGCTGGCCGCGCTGGAGCTGCCCCGGCGTACCAGCGCCATGGAACTGGACCTGGACGCGCTGCCCGCCGCCCCGCTGGCGGCCGGCCCGACCATCTCCACGTTCCCGCCGGCGCTGATCGACGTGGCGCTGGTGGTGGACGACGCGGTGCCGGCGGCCGACGTGCGGGCGGCGCTGGTCGAGGGCGCGGGCGCGCTGCTGGAGGACGTCCGCCTGTTCGACGTCTACACCTCCGAGCAGCTCGGCGAGGGACGTAAGTCGCTGGCGTACAAGCTGACGTTCCGCGCCCCGGACCGGACCCTCGCGGGCGAGGAGGCGGTGGCCGCGCGCGACGCGGCGGTGGCGGTAGCCGCCGAGCGTTTCGGCGCCACCCTGCGCGGCGCATGAAAGGAGGGGCCCCCTCTTAACGCCTCCGGTAGAGGAGGGGGCCCCTTTTAACACGCCGGCTCACGCGAGCCGCTGGTGAACGTCATCTCATGGCTATGCAACGCGCCGTATGACCTTGCGGTGGCGCTGCCCCGACCGGTACTCTTCTCTGCATAGTCATGCGGAGGTGGGTATGGGCATTCGGGTTGCTGTTGCCGGGGCGAGTGGGTACGCCGGGGGCGAACTGCTGCGCCTGCTCGCCGGTCACCCCGAGTTCGAGCTGATCGCCGCCACCGCGCACAGCCAGGCCGGTCAGCCCGTCACCGCCGTACACCCGCACCTCGCCGGCCTCGACCTGGTGTTCGCCGCCACCGAACCGGCGACCCTCGCCGACGCGGACCTGGTCTTCCTGGCCCTGCCGCACGGGCAGTCCGCGGCGCTCGCCGCGGCGCTGCCCGACCCGGTCAAGGTGGTCGACCTCGGCGCTGACCACCGGCTGCGCGACGCCGGCGCCTGGTCCCGCTACTACGGCGGCGAGCACGTCGGCGCCTGGACCTACGGGCTGCCCGAGCTGCCCGGCCAGCGGGCCGAGATCGCCGCCGCGACGCGGGTCGCCAGCACCGGCTGCTACGCGGTGGCGACCACGCTGGCACTCGCCCCGCTGATCGCCGCCGGCGCGGTACGCCCCGACGACGTGGTGGTGGTCGCCGCCTCCGGCACCTCCGGCGCGGGCCGGGCCGCAAAGGCCCACCTGCTCGGCAGCGAAGTGATGGGCGACCTGACCCCCTACAAGGTGGGCGCGCACCAGCACGTGCCGGAGATCAAGCAGGCCACCGGCGCGACCGGCCTGTCCTTCACCCCGGTGCTCGCGCCGATGCCCCGGGGCATCCTGGCCACAGTCACCGCGGTGCCCACCGGCGACGCCGACCCGCGCGCGGTGCTGGCCGCCGCGTACGCCGACGCGCCGTTCGTGCACGTGCTGCCCGAGGGGGCGTGGCCGCATACCGCCGCGACCGCCGGCTCGAACTCCTGCCACCTCCAGGCGACTGTGGACGTCGACTCGGGGCGGGTGATCGTGGTCAGCGCGATCGACAACCTCGGCAAGGGCGCGGCCGGTCAGGCCGTGCAGAACGCCAACCTGATGGTGGGTCTCCCGGAGACCACCGGTCTGTCCGTGTTTGGAGTGGCCCCGTGAGCGTCACCGTCCCCCGAGGGTTCCGCGCCGCAGGTGTCGCGGCCGGACTGAAGTCCTCCGGCGCCGCCGACGTCGCCCTCGTGATCAACGACGGCCCGGACGCCGGTGTGGCCGGTGTGTTCACCGCCAACCGGGTCAAGGCCGCGCCGGTGCTGTGGAGCCAGCAGGTCGTGCACGGCGGCGTCGTGCGCGCCGTGGTGCTCAACTCCGGCGGCGCGAACGCCTGCACCGGACCGGCCGGCTTCCAGGACACCCACGCCACCGCCGAGCACACCGCCGCCGCGATCACCGCGGCGAACGCCCGGCTCATCGTCGGCGCGGGCGAGGTCGCGGTCTGCTCGACCGGCCTGATCGGCGAGCGGCTGCCGATGGACAAGCTGCTTCCCGGCGTACGCGAGGCGGTGCGCGGCCTGTCCCGTGACGGCGGCCCGGCCGCGGCCGAAGCGATCATGACCACCGACACCCGGCCCAAGACGACCGTGGCGCAGGGTACGGGCTGGACCGTCGGCGGCATGGCCAAGGGCGCGGGCATGCTCGCCCCGGCCATGGCCACCATGCTCTGCGTGCTCACCACCGACGCGGTCGCCGGGCCGGACGCCCTGGACGCCGCGCTGCGCGCCGCCACCCGGATCACGTTCGACCGGATCGACTCCGACGGCTGCATGTCCACCAACGACACGGTGCTGCTGCTGGCCAGCGGCGCCTCCGGCATCGAACCGACCGCCGAGGAGCTGACCGCCGCGGTCACCGCCGCCTGCCACGACCTGGCCCAGCAGCTCCTGGCCGACGCCGAGGGCGCGACCAAGGAGGTCGCGATCGAGGTGGTCGGCGCGGCGAGCGAGGACGACGCGGTCGAGGTGGGCCGCACGGTGGCCCGCAACAACCTGGTGAAGACCGCGCTGTTCGGCAACGACCCGAACTGGGGCCGGATCCTCGCCGCGGTCGGCACCACCGCGGCCGTGTTCGAACCGGACGCCGTGGACGTCGCGGTCAACGGCATCTGGGTGTGCCGGGGCGGCGCCGCCGCCGAGGACCGCGCCAAGGTGGACCTCACCGGTCGCGGCGTGACGGTCCGCATCGACCTGCACGCCGGCGCCGACGCCGCCACCATCTGGACCAACGACCTTTCGCACGCGTACGTCCACGAGAACTCGGCTTACTCCACGTGAGCGCGAGGAACGCAGCGAAGCGGAGTCCCGCAGTCGCGAACGAAAGGCGGGCTCAGCATGAATCTTTCCGCTGACCTCACCCGGGCACAGGCCAAGGCCGCCACGCTGATCGAGGCGCTGCCCTGGCTGGCCCGTTTCTCCGGCGCCACGGTCGTGGTCAAGTACGGCGGCAACGCCATGGTCGACCCCGAACTCCAGCGGGCGTTCGCCGCCGACATGGTGTTCCTGCGCTACGCGGGCCTCAAGCCGGTCGTGGTGCACGGCGGCGGCCCGCAGATCTCCGCCATGCTCGGCCGCCTCGGCATCGCCAGCGAGTTCCGGGGCGGCCTGCGGGTCACCACCCCGGAGGCGATGGACGTGGTCCGGATGGTCCTGGTCGGTCAGGTCGGCCGGGAACTGGTCGGGCTGATCAACGCGCACGGCCCGTACGCGGTCGGCCTCTCCGGTGAGGACGCCGGGCTGTTCACCGCCGTGCGCCGTCCCGCGTACGTGGACGGGGAACCGGTCGACGTGGGCCAGGTCGGCGACGTGGAGTCGGTGAACGTCTCGGCGGTGACCGACCTGATCGAGGCCGGCCGGATCCCGGTCATCTCGACAGTCGCGCCGGACGCCGACGGGGTGCTGCACAACCTCAACGCGGACACCGCCGCCGCCGCGCTCGCCGTGGCGCTGGACGCCCGCAAGCTCGTCGTGCTGACCGACGTGCCGGGCCTGTACGCCGACTGGCCGGACACGTCCAGCCTGGTCAGCGAGATCACCGCGGACGACCTGGCGAAGCTGCTGCCGTCCCTGGAGTCGGGCATGGTCCCGAAGATGGAGGCCTGCCTGCGGGCGGTGCGCGGGGGAGTACCGGCCGCGCACGTCGTCGACGGCCGAGTCGCCCACTCCACGCTGCTGGAAGTGTTCACGTCGGAGGGCTTCGGAACCATGGTGATCGAGTCATGAGCACGCTGGTGCAGCGGTGGAACGCCACCATGATGGACAACTACGGCACGCCGCCGCTGGCGCTCGTCTCCGGCTCCGGCGCCGTCGTGGTCGACGAGACCGGCCGGGAGTACGTCGACCTGCTCGGCGGCATCGCCGTCAACGCGCTCGGCCACGCCCACCCGGCGGTGGTGGCCGCCGTCAGCAAGCAGGTCGCGACGCTCGGGCACGTGTCCAACCTGTTCGTCGCCGAGCCGCCGGTGGCGCTGGCCGAGCTGCTGCTGGCGCTGGCCGGCCGCCCCGGCCGGGTGTTCTTCGCCAACTCCGGCGCGGAGGCCAACGAGGCCGCGTTCAAGCTGTCCCGGCTCACCGGCCGCCGGCACGTGGTCGCCACCCACGGCGGCTTCCACGGCCGGACCATGGGCGCGCTGGCGCTGACCGGGCAGCCCGCCAAGGCCGACCCGTTCCGCCCGCTGCCCGGCGACGTGACCCACGTGCCGTTCGGCGACGCCGACGCGCTGGCCGAGGCCGTCACCGACGACACCGCCATGCTGATCATCGAGCCGATCCAGGGCGAGAACGGCGTGGTCGTCCCGCCGCCCGGCTACCTGGCCGCGGCCCGGCGGATCACCGCCGCGCACGGCGCGCTGCTGGTGCTCGACGAGGTGCAGACCGGCGTCGGCCGCACCGGTCACTGGTTCGCCCACCAGGCCGAGGGCGTCGAGCCGGACGTGATCACGCTCGCCAAGGGCCTCGGCGGCGGGCTGCCGCTGGGCGCCTGCCTGGCCTTCGGCCGGGCCGCCGACCTGCTCACTCCCGGATCGCACGGCACCACGTTCGGCGGCAACCCGATCAGCTGCGCCGCCGCGCTCGCCGTCGTCTCCACGATCGCCCACGAGGGCCTGCTCGACCACGTCAAGCGCGTCGGCGAGCGCCTGCGGCGCGGCGTCGAGGCGCTCGGGCACCCGCTGGTCCGCGAGGTACGCGGCGCCGGGCTGCTGCTCGGCATCGTGCTCGACCAGCCGGTCTCCGCCGCGGCCGCGGCGGCGCTGCGCGAGGCGGGCTTCCTGGTCAACCCGGTGCAGCCGGACGTGGTCCGGCTCGCCCCGCCGCTGATCCTCACCGCGGCGCAGGCCGACGCGTTCCTCGCCGCGCTGCCGGCCGCGCTGTCCGCCGCCGTTCCCACCGGCACCGCCGCACCCGCCGAGGCCGCCGCGCCGGGCCCTCCCGCCGCCGCGACCGCAGGCACCGCCGCGACCGACGCCACGACCCCGACGGAGGCTCCCGCATGATCCGCCACTTCCTGCGCGACGACGACCTCACGCCCGCCGAGCAGGCCGCCGTGCTCGACCTCGCCGCCCGGATGAAGGCCGACCGGTACGGGCACCAGCCGCTGGCCGGGCCGAAGTCGGTGGCGGTGCTGTTCGACAAGCAGAGCCTGCGCACCCGGATCTCGTTCGACGTGGGCATCGCCGAGCTGGGCGGGCACCCGCTCGTGGTGGACACCCAGGTCACCCACTTCGGCCGGGGCGAGACGCTCGGCGACGCCGGCCGGGTGCTGTCCCGCTACGTCGCCGCGATCGTGCTGCGCACCCACGGCGACGACCGGATCGCCGAGGTCGCCGCGCACGCCACGGTGCCGGTGGTCAACGCGCTCACCGACACGTACCACCCCTGCCAGCTGCTGGCCGACCTGCTCACCGTGCGGGAACGCTTCGGCGGCACCGCCGGGCGGATCCTCACGTACGTGGGCGACGCGGCGAACAACATGGCCCACTCGTACCTGCTGGCCGGCGCGACCGCCGGGATGCACGTGCGGATCGCCGGGCCGGACGGGTTCCAGCCGGACCCGGAGATCGTGGCCCGCGCCGAGAAGATCGCCGCCACCACCGGCGGTTCGGTGCAGCTGTTCACCGACCCGGCCGAGGCGGTACGCGGCGCGCACGTGATCGCCACCGACACGTGGACGTCGATGGGGCAGGAGGGCGACGGGCTGGACCGGATCACCCCGTTCCTGCCGTACCAGGTCAACGCCGAGCTGCTCGGCCGCGCCGACGCCGACGTGATCGTGCTGCACTGCCTGCCCGCCCACCGCGGCGAGGAGATCACCGACGAGGCGCTCGACGGCCCGCACAGCGCGGTGTTCGACCAGGCGGAGAATCGGCTGCACGCCCAGAAGGCGCTGCTGACGTTTCTCCTGGAGGAATCCGCATGACCGCTCCGCTGACCCGCGCCGCGCGGCACGCCCGCATCGTCGAGCTGATCCGCGACACCCCCATCCACTCGCAGACCGAGCTGGCCGACCTGCTCGCCGGGGACGGCATCCAGGTCACCCAGGCCACGCTGTCGCGCGACCTGAAGGAACTGGGAGCGGTGACCGCGCGGGGCGGCGACGGGCGGGGCGTCTACCTGATCCCGGAGGACGGGCACCGGCCGCTGCGCGACGCCGAGGGCGCGCCGGCCCGGCTGGTCCGGTTGCTGCGTGAGCTGCTCAACGGTGTCGACTCCAGCGGCAACATCGCGGTGCTGCGCACCCCGCCGGGTGCGGCGCAGTACCTCGCCAGCGCGCTGGACCGGGCCGGCCTGTCCGAGATCGTCGGCACCATCGCCGGCGACGACACCATCCTCGTCGTGGCCCGCGAGGCCGACGGTGGGGCCGCGCTGGGTGAGCGGCTCGCCGCCTGGGCCCGCCGCGACGACACAGCCGAAGGGGGCACCTCGTGACCGAGCGGGTCGTGCTGGCGTACTCCGGGGGCCTGGACACCTCGGTCGCCATCCCGTACCTGGCCGAGCGGACCGGCGCGGAGGTCGTCGCGGTCGCTGTCGACGTCGGCCAGGGCGGCGAGGACATGACAGTGATCCGGCAGCGCGCGCTCGACTGTGGCGCCGTCGAGTCCGAGGTGGTCGACGCCCGCGACGAGTTCGCCGCCGACTACTGCCTGCCGGCGATCCGGGCCAACGCCCTCTACATGGACCGCTACCCGCTGGTGTCCGCGCTGTCCCGGCCGCTGATCGTCAAGCACCTGGTCGCGGCGGCGCGTGCCCACGGCGGCACGATCGTGTCGCACGGCTGCACCGGCAAGGGCAACGACCAGGTCCGGTTCGAGGTCGGCCTGGCCGCGCTCGCGCCCGACCTGAAGGTCGTCGCCCCGGCCCGGGACTTCGCCTGGACCCGGGACAAGGCCATCGCGTTCGCCGAGGAGAGGGGCCTGCCGATCGACGTGTCGGCGAAGTCGCCGTACTCGATCGACCAGAACCTGTGGGGCCGGGCCGTGGAGACGGGTTTCCTGGAGGACATCTGGAACGCCCCGGTCGAGGACCTCTACGCGTACACCGAGGACCCGGCCTCGGAACGCGACCCGGACGACGTGGTGATCACGTTCGACGGCGGTGTCCCGGTCGCGATCGACGGCGAGACGGTCACCCCGTACCAGGCGATCCGGGAGCTGAACCGGCGGGCCGGGGCGCACGGCGTGGGCCGGCTGGACATGGTCGAGGACCGGCTGGTCGGCATCAAGAGCCGCGAGGTGTACGAGGCGCCCGGCGCGCTCGCCCTGATCACCGCCCACCAGGAGCTGGAGGCGGTGACAGTCGAGCGGGATCTCGCCCGGTTCAAGCGCGGCGTCGACCAGCGCTGGGGAGAGCTGGTCTACGACGGGCTCTGGTTCTCGCCGCTGAAGCGGTCGCTGGACGCGTTCATCGACGACGCCCAGCGGCACGTCACGGGTGAGGTACGGCTGCGCCTGCACGGCGGCCGGGCGGCGGTGACCGGCCGGCGCTCGGAGGCGAGCCTCTACGACTTCGGCCTGGCCACCTACGACACCGGCGACACGTTCGACCAGTCGCTGGCGAAGGGATTCGTGCAACTGTGGGGACTGCCCAGCAAGATGGCCGCGCAACGGGACGCCCGGATGGGAGGGGCCTGATGGGGAGCACCACAATGGGTGGGGTGGACGACAAGAGCCTGACCGAGAACAGCGCCCCCGCCAACCGGACGAGCCTCTGGGGCGGCCGGTTCGCCGGCGGTCCCGCCGAGGCGCTCGCGCGGCTGTCGGTGAGCGTCCAGTTCGACTGGCGCCTCGCCCCGTACGACATCGCCGGTTCCCGCGCGCACGCCCGGGTCCTCGCCGGCGCCGGCCTGCTCGACCCGGACGAACTGGGCCGGATGCTGGCCGCGCTGGACGACCTGGAGGCGGCGTGCGCCTCCGGCGCGTTCCGCCCGACAGTCGACGACGAGGACGTGCACACCGCGCTGGAGCGCGGCCTGCTGGAACGCCTCGGCAGCCTCGGCGGCAAGCTGCGCGCCGGCCGGTCCCGCAACGACCAGGTCGCCACCGACCTGCGGCTCTACCTGCGCGACCACGCCCGCGGCGTGGCGGCCCGGCTGGTCGAGCTGGCCGAGGCCCTGGTGGAGCAGGCGGAGCGGCACGTGGACACCGCCGCGCCGGGCATGACCCACCTGCAGCACGCCCAGCCGGTGACGTTCGGGCACTGGCTGCTGGCTCACGTGCAGCCGCTGCTGCGCGACCTGGAACGGATGCGCGACTGGGACGAGCGGACCGCGATCAGCCCGCTCGGCGCGGGCGCGCTGGCCGGCTCGGGGCTGCCGCTGGACCCGGTGGCGGTCGCCAAGGAGCTGGGTTTCCGCACCTCGTTCGCCAACTCGATGGACGCGGTCGCGGACCGCGACTTCGTCGCCGAGTTCCTGTTCGTCACTGCCATGATCGGCGTGCACCTGTCCCGCCTCGGCGAGGAGGTGGTGCTCTGGACGTCGCAGGAGTTCGGCTGGGTCGAGCTGGACGACGCCTTCGCCACCGGCTCGTCGATCATGCCGCAGAAGAAGAACGCGGACATCGCCGAGCTGGCCCGGGGCAAGTCCGGCCGGCTGGTCGGCGGCCTGATGAGCGTGCTCACCATGCTCAAGGGCCTGCCCATGACGTACGACCGGGACATGCAGGAGGACAAGGAGCCGGCGTTCGACGCGGTCGACACGCTGGAGCTGCTGCTGCCCGCGCTGGCCGGAATGATCTCCACGATGACGGTCCGGGTGGACCGGCTGGTCGCGAGCGCCCCGTCGGGCTTCTCGCTCGCCACCGAGGTCGCCGACTGGCTGGTCCGGCGCAACGTGCCGTTCCGCGACGCGCACGAGATCACCGGCAAGCTGGTGGCGCTCTGCGCGGCCCGCGACTGCGCACTGGACGAGGTGTCCGACGCCGACCTGGCCGCGGTCAGCGAGCACCTGGACCCGTCGGTACGCGACGTGCTCTCGGTGCGCTCGGCGCTGGCCGCCCGCATCACGCCCGGCTCCACCGGCCCCGGTCCGGTCGCCGACCAGCTCGCCGCCGCGGCGGACAAGCTGACCGGCTGGCGCGAGTGGGCCGCCGAGCGGGTCGTCCCCCGCTGACCTTCACGGCTGCGCGCAGATCTTGGTACGGAACGGGCCCCTGTGTGGGCGCCTCCGTACCAGGATCTGCGGGCCGCGCTTCCCGGTCAGCCGGTGGGCCGCTCGCGTTTGGGCAGCTTCGCGACCACCGCGTCGTACGAACCGTCGACCGCTTCGATCAGCTCGTCGTCGGGGATGCCGCCGGAGAGCCGCAGCGTGTTCCAGCCCGACCGGCCGATGTAGGGGGAGGGGCGCGCGTCGTCGGGGAACCGGTGCAGCCACTCGTCGGCCACCTCCCGGGACGGCCCGCACTTCACCCCGAGCCGCGCCTCACCCTCCGGGGAGCCGAGGAACGCGAAGATCCGGCTGCCCACCTTCACCACCTCGTCGCCCTCCCACGGCCGGTCGAGCCAGGCTCCCGGCTTGGCCAGGCAGTAGGCCAGCATCTCCTCGCGCGTCATCGCGTCCTCCCGTGCCGTCGTCCGGCACAGTCTCGCCCGCCGCTGTGACAGCCCGCGTCGCCCGGCCGCCGGTCAGTCGCCGGTGCCGGTGCGGACGGTGAGCCGCTCGTAGCGCTGCCGGGCCGCCTGGGCGCTGCCCAGCCCCAGCCCGAAGGCGATCGCCTGCCAGGTCATGCCCCGGCCGCGGGCCACCTGCAACAGGCCGGCCTCCAGCGCGTCCACCTCGGCCCGCACGTGCGGGATCAGCGTCAGCGCGGCCATCAGGTCGGCCTGGTCGACGGGCTCCTCGCCCTCGTCCAGCTCGGCGCCACCGGCGAGCGCCATCACCAGCGTGGCCGCCTCGTAGGCGTCGGGCACGTCGGGGTGGGCATAACGCCTGCGGCGGGAGTTGGTGCCGGCGTGCCGCTCGGCGATCCGCAGCAGCGCCGCGTAGTTGCGGTGGGCCCGGGCCTGGGCAGCATCCGGAGCGGTGAACGGGTCGTTGTCCACGGTGACCATGCCGTCCATCCCACACCTAAGAATGGCCTGTTGTCAACACCCTGTTGAAAGTCATTCGTGCAAAGGGTCGTGCGCTCAGGGCGTGGTGAGAAGACGGCGCGTCATGCCACCACAGACGCGCCGCGGGGTGTTCCGGGTTGCCCGGAACGGCCGATTCAGGCCGGTGAGTTCCGCACCGGGGCCGTCGGGCCGGGCCGACGGCGTGGGACGTGCCGCCGGTAGACGCTGACGCTCGGCTCGTCCGCCAGCCAGAACCGCCACGGCAGGTCGTGCGCGGCGGCCACCCCGACTCGCGGCCCGGCGACGATCCGTGCCGGGTCGACCGGGTTCGCCGGTGGCGTCAGCAGCAGCGGGCCGCTGCCGTCGATCGCCGAGGTGCCGTTCGCCTCCCGCCCGAGCCCGAGCGCGGTGACCAGCCGGGCCGGTCCGCGGGCCAGCTCCCGGTCGGTGGCGCGCGGCCGGCGTTCGCGGGCGATCTCGACGCCGTCGACCACCTCGCCCGCGCGCAGCAGCACCGCCGCCGCCTCGCCGTCGCGACCGCAGACGATGTTGGCGCACCAGTGCATGCCGAACACGAAGTACACGTACACGTGCCCGGCGGGCCCGAACATGACTCTGTTGCGCGGCGTCGGCCCGCGGTGGGCGTGCGACGCCGGGTCCTCGCCGGTGCCCGCGTACGCCTCGACCTCGGTGAGCCGGACGGTGACGCCGCCGGCCGACACGGTCCAGCCGAGCAGCGTCCGCGCGGTGTCGGCGATCCGGGCGGCCGATGCGTCGAGCCAGGGGTATGTCATCGCGGCAAGGGTAGTCGGTGGGTGGCGCGTGATCCGGGCCACGCCGGGGTGGGCAGCCACCGGAATAGTTGACTCGTCAAATATGTTGTGAGGAGCGATCCCGGGCGACCGGTCCGGACCCCACGCGAGGAGCTGGTCATGCAGTTCGGAGTCTTCACCGTCGGTGACGTCACCGTCGACCCCACGAACGGGCGGCTGCCGTCCGAGCGTGAGCGGATCAAGGCCATGACCGCCATCGCGCTCAAGGCCGAGGAGGTCGGCCTGGACGTCTTCGCCACCGGCGAGCACCACAACCCGCCGTTCGTGCCGTCGTCGCCGACCACCATGCTCGGCTGGATCGCCGCGCGCACCGAACGGCTGCTGCTGTCGACCTCGACCACGCTGATCACCACGAACGACCCGGTGAAGATCGCCGAGGACTACGCGATGCTCCAGCACCTGGCCGACGGCCGGGTGGACCTGATGATGGGCCGCGGCAACACCGGCCCGGTCTACCCGTGGTTCGGGCAGGACATCCGCAACGGCATCCCGCTGGCCATCGAGAACTACGACCTGCTGCACCGGCTGTGGCGCGAGGACGTGGTCGACTGGAAGGGCCGCTTCCGTACGCCGTTGCAGTCGTTCACCTCGACCCCGCGCCCGCTCGACGGCGTGCCGCCGTTCGTCTGGCACGGCTCGATCCGCAGCCCGGAGATCGCCGAGCAGGCCGCGTACTACGGTGACGGCTTCTTCGCCAACCACATCTTCTGGCCGAAGGAGCACACGCAGCGGATGGTCGGCCTCTATCGGGAGCGGTTCGCGCACTACGGCCACGGCTCGCCGGACCAGGCGATCGTCGGCCTCGGCGGGCAGGTGTTCATGCGCCGCAACTCCCAGGACGCGGTACGCGAGTTCCGCCCCTACTTCGACAACGCCCCCGTCTACGGGCACGGCCCGTCGCTGGAGGAGTTCACCCGCGAGACGCCGCTGACAGTGGGCAGCCCGCAGCAGGTCATCGACCGGACGCTGGGCTTCCGCGAGTACGTCGGCGACTACCAGCGACAGCTGTTCCTCATGGACCACGCCGGACTGCCGCTGAAGACCGTGCTGGAGCAGCTCGACCTGCTGGGCGAGGAGGTGGTGCCGGTGCTGCGCAAGGAGTTCGACTCGATGCGTCCCCCGCACGTGCCCGAGGCGCCCACCCACGCGAGCCTGCTGGCCGCCCGCGACGCCGCCCCGGCCGCCGGGGAGCAGCGATGACCGGCCGTACCCTGGCGGTCGTCTCGGCCGGTCTCGGCCAGCCGTCGTCCACCCGCCTGCTCGCCGACCAGCTCGCCGCGGCCGCCCGCGACGAGCTGGCCGGCCGCGGCGCGACGGTGGAACTGCGCGTGGTCGAACTGCGCGAGCACGCCCACGACGTGGTGAACCACCTGCTCACCGGCTTCGCACCGGCCGCGCTGCGGCGCACGCTCGACGAGGTGGCCGCCGCCGACGGGCTGATCGCGGTGACGCCGATCTTCAACGCGTCGTACAACGGGCTGTTCAAGTCGTTCTTCGACGTGGTCGACCGGGACGCGCTGGCCGGCAAGCCGGTGCTGCTCGGGGCGACCGGCGGCACCGCCCGGCACTCGCTGGCGCTGGAGCACGCGGTCCGGCCCATGTTCACGTACCTGCGGGCGGCGACACTGCCCACGGCGGTGTTCGCCGCGCCGGAGGACTGGGCCGGCGACGACGGCGACAGCGCGCTGCGGTCCCGGATCCGCCGGGCCGGGGCCGAACTGGCCGAGCAGGTGGACCGCCGTCCGCCCGCGACCGGCCCGGCCGACCCGTTCGCGCTCACCACCGACTTCGCCGACCTGCTCGCCGGCCGCGACCCGTCCTGACGCCTGGCGGACCGGACCGGCTGGCCGCGCGGGGCGTCAGTCGTCGGCCGGCTCGGGCCGGTGGGCGACGAGCACCGGGCAGTGGGAGTGCTGCACCAGCGCCTGGCTGACCGAGCCGAGCAGCAGCCCGGCGAAGCCGCCCCGGCCCCGGGAACCGACCACCACGAGCGCCGCCTCGCCGCTGGCCTCCCGGAGCGCCGTCTCCGGCGAGGCGGCGGTCACGGCACGCTCCGTCACGCGCAGGCCCGGGTGCGCCGCCCGGACCCGGGCCGCGGCCTCGGCCAGCAGCCCGGCCGCCTCGGCCTGCTCGGCGGTGGACGCCTCCGCCGCGACCTCCGGCGCCACCGCGCCGCGTTCCGGCGAGCGGACGTGCATCAGCACCAGCTCCGCGTCGCGCCGCTCGGCCTCGTCCGCCGCCAGCTCGATCGCGTACGCGGCCGAGTCGGAACCGTCCACGCCGACCAGCACCGGACCGTCCACCGGGATCGGTTGCTCCTCGGGCCGGACGATCAGCACCGGGCAGTGCCCATGCTGCGCGAGCTGCCCGCTGACCGAGCCGAGCAGCAGGCCGGCGAAACCGCCCACGCCCCGGCTGCCCACCACGACCAGCTCGGCGCGGCGGGACTCCTCGACCATCGTGGCGCCCGGACCGCCGGCGACCTGGCGCACCTGCACCCGCAGGCCCGGGTGCCGCTCGGCCAGGTCGGCGGCGACCGACTCCAGCATCTTCTCCGACTCCGCGGTGGGCGCCGGCACCCCCAGGTCGTACGGGTTGAGCGGCACGCCGTAGCCCAGTGGGTGCAGGTAGCCGTGCACCAGCAGCAGCGGCCGGGAACGGGCGACGGCGGTCGCGGCGGCCAGGTCGGCGGCGGCCAGGCTGGACGGCGATCCGTCCACTCCCACCACGACGGGTCGGTTCATCAGGTGCTTTCCCTCCGGTCGGCTCAGGCCATTGTGGCGCTACCGGCCCCGTCCGGGCCGGGGAACCGGCTCAGTGGGTCCGGCCGCCCCGGTGCCGGACGACGGCCAGCGGGCTGTGGCAGTGGTGCAGCACGGCATGGCTCACCGAGCCGAGCAGCAGCGCACCGAGGCTACCGCGACCGTGCGCGCCGACCACCGTCAGCTGCGCGCCGACGGACTCCTCGACGAGCACCCGGGACGGCGTGGCGGCGGCGACCAGCTTCGGCCGTACCGTGACCTCCGGGTAGCGCTCGGCCCAGCCGGCGACCGCCTCGGCCAGCACCCGCTGCTCGTCGGCGCGCAGCTCCTGCGGGTCGTACGCCAGCGGCACGACGTCGCCGAACGCCTCCCGGTAGGTCACCGGCTGCGGGTAGAGCCAGGTGTGCACCACGACCAGTTCGGCGCCGCGCGCCGCGGCCTCGGCGAACGCGAACCCGACCGCCTCGTCGGACAGCGCGGAGCCGTCCACGCCGACCACCACCGGACCGTCGGCGCGGGCCTCACCACGGGCGACGAGCACCGGGCAGTCCGCGCGGGCGGAGAGCTGCACCGCGGCGGAGCCGACCAGCAGTTCGGCGAAGCCGCCGAGTCCCCGGTGACCCAGCACGAGCAGCGCGGCGTCGCGGCTCTCCCGCAGCAGCACCGCGACCGGCCCGCCGTCGACCACCGCCCCGGTCACCGCCAGGTCCGCGTCGACCTTGCGGGCCTCGTCCACCGCCTCCTCGACCAGCTTCTCGGCCTCCTGGCGCAGCTCGACGTCGGGCAGCACCGGGGCGACCATGCCCAGCGGCGTGCCGACCAGCGGCCAGAGGAACGCGTTCACCACCCGCAGCGGCCGGTGCCGCAGCACCGCCTCGCGTGCGGCCAGCCGTACCGCGTCCAGCGCGGACGGGGAGCCGTCCACACCCACCACGACGGGGGCACCGGTTCTGTCGGTCATCACGTCCTCCTTCGGTTCCCCCTCAGCCTGCGCCGACGGCTCCCACCCGGGCAGAGTCGATCCGCCCGGCCCGGCCGGGACCATCGGCCCCTACCGGCCGGGACGACGGCGGGGTGAAATGGAACCAGTGCTCCCTCCTGTCGACCCTGGAGGCGCGATGACCCCGCTGGAGATGCTCCGCGTCCACCCCTTCCTGGCCGGGCTGCCCGACGAGTGGCTGCCCCGGCTCACCGGCTACGCCCGCCCGGTGGTCTGGCATCCCGGGCACCGGCTGTTCCGCGCCGGCCAGCAGGCCGACCGCTTCTGGCTGGTCCGCGGCGGCCAGGTGGCGCTCGACTTCCCGGTGCCGGGTCGCGGCGACGTGGGCATCGAGACGATCGGGCCGGGCGGGGTGCTCGGCTGGTCCTGGCTGTTCCCGCCGTACCGCTGGCAGTTCGGCGCGGTCGCCACCCAGCGCAGCACCGCCGTGGAACTCGACGCCGACGGGGTACGCCGGCTGATGGAGTCCGACGACACGCTCGGCCGTCAGCTCACCACCCGGTTCATGAGCGTGGTGGTCGACCGGCTCCAGGCGTCCCGGGTGCGGCTGCTCGACCTCTACGGCTACCCGACGGCGGCGGCGAGCTAGGGCTCAGCGGTCGCGGACGACCAGCTCGTCCACCTCGAGGCGGCCGATGCGCAGTTCGCGGATCACCGCGCGGCGCACGGCGAGCCGGCCGATCACGAGCGAGCCCACCGCCACGGCGCCGAGCGCGAACGCGCCGAAGGCGATCGCGCCGATCGCGGTCGCACCCAGGGCTCGTGCACCTGTCGCGCCCGCGCCGGTGGCCTGCGCGCCGACGGCCCGCGCCCCGGTGGCCTGCGCGCCGGTCGCGCCCAGGGCGCGGATACGTGCGGTCGGAAGCAGGTTCGGCATGCCCCGATCGTAGTGCGCCGCGGCGGGACCGGTCAGGTGACGGTGAGGCCGCGGGCGGCGAACTGCCCGCGTACCCGGGTCAGCAGGTCGGCATCCGGCGGCTCGGTGTCGGCCAGCGGGAAGGTCAACCCCAGCTCGGCGTACTTGTGCGCGCCGAGCCGGTGGAACGGCAGCACCTCGACGCGCTGCACCGTGGCCAGCCCGGCGGCGACGTCGGCCACCCGTTCCACCTCGTCGACCGCGTCGGTCAGGCCGGGCACCAGCACGTACCGGATCCAGATCGGCGTACCCCGGTCGGCCAGCCGTTGCGCGAAGCGCAGCGTCGGCGCGAGCCGGCCGGTGCCGGTGACCCGGCGGTACGTCTGCGGGTTGCCCGCCTTGACGTCGAGCAGCACCAGGTCGGTGGCGTCCAGCAGCGCGTCGTCGGCGCGGACGCCGAGGAAGCCGGAGGTGTCCAGCGCGGTGTGCAGGCCGAGGTCGTGGCAGCGGCGCAGCAGCTCGCCGGTGAACGCCGGCTGCAGCAGTGGCTCCCCGCCGCTCACGGTGACGCCGCCGCCCGCGACCTGGATGAACCGGCGGTACCGGGTGGCGAGCGTGACCATCTCGTCCACCGTCCGGCGCCGGCCGCTGCGGCCGTACCAGGTGTCCGGGCTGTGGCAGTAGCGGCAGCGCAGCGGGCAGCCGGCCAGGAACACCACGAACCGGGTGCCCGGCCCGTCCACCCCGACCGAGGTGTCCCACGAGTGCACCGCGCCGGTGACGGCACCCGGCGCCGCCGGAGTCACCTCCGGCGGCGCGGGCGGGCGGCCGTTCACAGCGACCCGTGGAAGGTCCGCGACACCACGTCGCGCTGCTGCTCCGGCGTGAGCCGGACGAAGTTCACCGCGTACCCGGAGACCCGGACGGTGAGCTGCGGGTACCGCTCCGGGTGCGCCATCGCGTCCAGCAGCGTGGCCCGGTCCAGCACGTTGACGTTGAGGTGGAACCCGCCGGCGTCGGCGTAGCCGTCGAGCACCCCGGCCAGGTTCGCGATCCGCTCGTCGCGGGTGTGGCCCAGTCCGTCCGGCGTGACGGTGCCGGTCAGCGAGATGCCGTCGCGGGCCGCGTCGTACGGCAGCTTCGCCACCGACAGCGCCGAGGCGACCAGGCCGTGCGTGTCGCGCCCGTTCATCGGGTTCGCCCCCGGCGCGAACGGCTCACCGGCGCGCCGGCCGTCCGGCGTGTTGCCGGTGTGCTTGCCGTACACGACGTTCGAGGTGATGGTGAGCACCGACATGGTCAGCTCCGCGTCGCGGTACGTGCGCTGCCGGCGCAGCTTCTCCGCGAACGTCTCGACCAGCCACACCGCGATCTCGTCGGCCCGGTCGTCGTCGTTGCCGTACGTCGGGAACTCGCCCTCGACCGCGTAGTCGACGGCCAGGCCGGTGGCGTCGCGCAGCACCTTCACCCGGCCGTACCGGATGGCCGACAGGCTGTCCACGGCGACCGACAGCCCGGCGATGCCGGTGGCCATGAACCGGCGCACCGGGTGGTCGTGCAGCGCCATCTCCAGCCGCTCGTAGGCGTACCTGTCGTGCTGGTGGTGGATTACGTTCAGCGCGTCGACGTACGTCTGCGCGAGCCAGTCCAGCGTCCGGTCGTACGCGGCCAGCACCTCGTCGTAGTCGAGCGTCTCGCCGCCCACCGGTGCGGCCGGCGGGGCCACCTGCGTGCCGGTGAGCTCGTCCCGGCCGCCGTTGATCGCGTACAGCAGCGCCTTCGCCAGGTTCGCGCGGGCGCCGAAGAACTGCATGTCCCGGCCGACCCGCATGGCGGACACGCAGCAGGCGATCGCGGTGTCGTCGTCGTACGCCGGGCGGATCAGCTCGTCGTTCTCGTACTGGATGGCGCTGGTGTCCAGCGACACCTGGGCGCAGAACCGCTTGAACCCCTCGGGCAGGCGCGGCGACCAGAGCACAGTGAGGTTCGGCTCCGGCGCCGGGCCGAGGTTGTAGAGCGTCTGGAGGTAGCGGAACGCGGTGCGGGTGACCAGCGGCCGGCCGTCCGCGCCCATCCCGCCGAGCGACTCGGTGACCCAGGTGGGGTCGCCGGAGAACAGCTGGTCGTACTCGGGGGTGCGCAGGAAGCGGATGATCCGCAGCTTGATCACGAAGTCGTCGATCAGCTCCTGCGCGCCGCTCTCGTCCAGCCGCCCCTCGGCGATGTCCCGCCGCAGGTACGCGTCGACGAACCCGGCGGTGCGGCCGAGCGACATCGCGGCGCCGTTCTGCTCCTTCGTGGCGGCCAGGTAGGCGAAGTAGAGCCACTGGATCGCCTGCGCGCCGGTGGCCGCCGGGCGGGAGATGTCGAAGCCGTACGAGGCGGCCATCTCCCTCAGCTCACCGAGCGCGCGGATCTGCTCGGCCAGTTCCTCCCGGTCGCGGATCACGTCGTCGGTGCTGCGCCGGTCGTCCAGCGCCGCCTTGAGCGCGCGGCGCTCCTCGACCAGCCGGTCCACGCCGTACAGCGCCACCCGGCGGTAGTCGCCGATGATCCGCCCGCGCCCGTACGCGTCGGGCAGCCCGGTGATGACGTGCGAGCGCCGCGCCGCCAGCACGTTCGCCGGGTACGCGTCGAACACCGCGTCGTTGTGCGTGCGCCGGTACCGGGTGAAGATCTCGTGCACGCGCGGGTCCGGTTCGCGCCCGTACGCGCGCAGCGCCGTCTCCACCATCCGCAGCCCGCCGGCCGGCATGATCGCCCGCCGCAGCGGCGCGTCGGTCTGCAACCCGACGATCAGCTCCCGCTCCCGGTCGATGTAGCCAGGGGCGTGCGAGGTGATCGTCGACGGGGTGGCCGCGTCGACGTCGTACACGCCGCGCCGCCGCTCCTCGCCGAACATCTCCCGCAGCCGGTCCCACACGGCGAGCGTGCGCGGCGTCGGCCCGGTGAGGAACGACGCGTCCCCGGTGTACGGCTCGTGGTTGTGGCGGACGAAGTCGGCCACGTCGACTGTCTCCTGCCACGCTCCGGCGTGGAATCCGCGCCAGGGGGCCAGGGGTTCGGTGGCGGTCATGTCGGTCCCTCTCCGGGCGTCGGCGGTGGCCCGGTCCCCGCCGGGTGCGGGGACCGGGGGCGGGGGTCAGGGCTGGAGCACGAGCCGGGCGGCGACCCGGCCGGCGAGGACGTCGTCCACCGCGTCGTTGATGTCGTCGAGCTTGCGGGTCTGGTAGACGACCCGGGTGCGGCCGGCGGCGTGCAGCGCGAAGACCTCGGCCAGGTCGGCGCGGGTGCCGACGATCGAGCCGAGCACCGTGATGCCCTTGAGCACCGTCTCGAAGACGGGCAGGGTGATCGCGTTGTCGGCCGGCAGCGACACCAGCACCAGCCGGCCGCCGCGGCGCAGCGAGCGGTGGGCCTGCTCGATCACCCGGGGGCTCGCGGCCAGCACGATCGCCACGTCCACGCCGCCCAGCTCGGTGATCCGCTCGACCGGGTCGGTGGTGGCGGCGTCGACGGTGTGCGCCGCGCCCAGCGACGTGGCCAGCTCCAGCTTCTCGGCGGTCACGTCCACCGCGACCGTCTCGGCGCCGAAGATCTGCGCGTACTGCTGCGCGAGGTGGCCCAGGCCGCCGATGCCGAAGATCGCCACCCGCTCGCCCGGCCGCACCCCGGCGACCTTGACGGCCTTGTACGTGGTGACGCCCGCGCAGGTCAGCGGCGCGGCCTCGAACGGGTCCACGCCGTCGGGCACGCGGACCGCGTAGCGGGCCGAGGCCACCGCGTACTCGGCGTGCGCGCCGTCGATGCTGTAGCCGGTGTTGCGCTGCGACTCGCACAGCGTCTCCCAGCCGGTCACGCAGTACGAGCAGGTGCCGCAGGCCCAGCCGAGCCAGGGCAGCGCGACCCGGTCGCCGACGGCGTGCTCGGTGACGCCGGGGCCGACCTGCTCGACCAGGCCGACGCCCTCGTGACCGGGGACGAACGGCGGGGTGGGCTTCACCGGCCACTCGCCGCGGGCGGCGTGGATGTCGGTGTGGCAGAGTCCGCTGGCTTCGACGCGGACCAGGATCTCGCCCGGGCCGGCCTCCGGCACGGGACGCTCGGTGATCTCCATCGGACGGTCGAACGCGGTGACGACACTGGCGCGCATCGGGGGCCTCCCTCGGTCTCGTTCTCACCCTCAGCGTCGTCGGTCCGGGCGCTGCCGGGCAGGGGCGCAGGACCGCGGTGACCCGGGACCAACGGCCCCCTCCCGGGCGGGCGGGGGAACGGCGGTACGGCCGCCGGTGACGTGCCGGCGGCCGTACCCCGGTGGTGGTCAGCGGTCGACGACCAGGCGGCGGGCCCGCAGCAGGCGCGCCCACCAGGGCCGGTGGTCCGGGCGCAGCCGCGGCGCCGGCACGCCGCGCAGGCTGACCCAGCCGCCCGGCCCCATGGTGACGGTGCCGACCGACGGCGGTCGGCGCCGCGACCACACCGCGACGGCGGCGGTGAGCGCCGCGACCGCGAACGCGCCGGTGGCGGCGGCGACGAGCTGGTCGGGTTCGACCACGCGCCGGTAGCGGACCCGGCCGCCGGCCGCGACGAACACGCCGACCGGGCGGCCGTCGCGGTGCACCGGCACCAGCGCGGCGTCCCCGGGCAGCTCCAGCACCGGGCCGACGGCTCCGGCCGGCGCGGGGGCGGGCGTCGCGGCCTTCGGCGGCGCCGGGCGGGGGAGCGGCGTGACAGCCGGTCCGGTCGGGTTGAAGATGGCGGTCATGACGCTGCCCTCCTAGCGGGAGTCGGACTTCTCGGTGCGGGCCTCGACCGCGGCGCGGCCGGCGGCCAGCCGCGCCACCGGCACCCGGTACGGCGAGCAGGAGACGTAGTCGAGCCCGGCCGCGGCGAAGAACCCGATCGAGTCCGGGTCGCCGCCGTGCTCGCCGCACACCCCGACGGTCAGGTCCGGCCGGGCCGCCCGCCCCTCGGCGACGGCGAGCCGGACCAGCCGGCCCACCCCGGTGGCGTCGATGCTCTCGAACGGCGACACCGGGAAGATCCCCCGTTCCAGGTACGTGGAGAAGAACGCCCCTTCCACGTCGTCCCGGGAGAATGCCCAGGTCATCTGCGTCAGGTCGTTGGTGCCGAAGGAGAAGAACCGCGCCTCGGCGGCGATGTCCCCGGCGGTCAGCGCCGCCCGGGGCGTCTCGATCATGGTGCCGATCGGAATCTCCGGTGCGTCCGGCACCTCGGCCAGCACCCGCCGCGCCTCGTCCGCCACCGCGGCGAGTTCCCGCACGTCACCGACCAGCGGCACCATGATCTCCGGGCGCGGGTCACCGCCGGCCCGGACCCGCTGCGCGGCCGCCTCGGCCAGCGCCCGCACCTGCATCGCGAACAGGCCCGGCACCACCAGCCCGAGCCGTACGCCCCGCAGCCCCAGCATCGGATTCGTCTCGTGCATCCGCCGCACCGCCGCCAGCAGCACGCCGTCGTGGCCCGGTTCCTCGCCGCGCGCCTGCGCGCCCGCCACCCGGGCGGTCAGCTCGGCCAGCGGAGGCAGGAACTCGTGCAGCGGCGGGTCGAGCAGCCGGACGGTGACCGGCAGCCCGTCCATCGCGGTGAGCAGCCCGAGGAAGTCGGCGCGCTGCAACGGCAGCAGTTCGTCCAGCACAGCGCCCACCTCGGCCGGGCTCTCGGCCAGGATCAGCCGCTCGACCAGTTCCCGGCGCTCCCCGAGGAACATGTGCTCGGTGCGGCACAGCCCGATCCCTTCGGCGCCCAGCTCGCGGGCGCGCCGCGCGTCGTCCGGGGTGTCCGCGTTGGCGTGGACGCCGAGCGCGCGTACCGCGTCGGCGTGCCCGAGCAGCCGGTGCACGGCGGCGACCAGCGGGTCGGACTCCGGCCGCAGCTCACCGGTCAGGTACCGGGCCACCGGGGACGGCTGCACCGGCACCTCGCCGAGCCAGATCCGCCCGCTGGTGCCGTCGATCGAGATCACGTCGCCGGCGCGCACCACCTGCTCGCCGACTGTGAACTCGCCGCGCTCGACGTCGATGGCCAGCGCCTCGGCCCCGCACACGCAGGTCCGGCCCATGCCCCGGGCCACCACCGCGGCGTGCGAGGTCTTCCCGCCGCGCGAGGTCAGCACCCCGGCCGCGGCGATCATGCCGGGCAGGTCGTCCGGGTTGGTCTCCGGCCGGACCAGGATCACCGGTCCGTCGGCCGCCGCCGCGGCGGCCGAGTCGAACACCACCCGCCCGACCGCGGCGCCGGGCGAGGCGCCGACGCCGACCGCGAGCGGCTCGGGCGCGCCGGCGGCGTCGAAGGCCGGGAACATGAGCTGGGCGAGCTGCGCCCCGTTGACCCGGGTCAGTGCCTCGTCGGCCGTGATCAGGCCCTCCTCGGCCAACTGCGCGGCGATCACGAACGCCGCCGCCGCGGTGCGCTTGCCGACCCGGGTCTGGAGCATCCACAGCCGGCCGCGCTCGATGGTGAACTCGACGTCGCACAGGTCGCGGTAGTGCCGCTCCAACGTCGCCATGATCTCCCGCAGCCGGTGGAAACTCGCCGGGTCCAGCCGCTCCAGCTCGGTCAGCGGCACCGTGTTGCGGATGCCCGCCACCACGTCCTCGCCCTGCGCGTCGGTCAGGTAGTCCCCGTACACGCCGGGGGCGCCGGTGGCCGGGTCGCGGGTGAACGCCACCCCGGTGCCGGAGTCCGGGCCGAGGTTGCCGAACACCATCGCCATCACGTTGACGGCGGTGCCCAGGTCGTCCGGGATGCGCTCCTGCCGCCGGTAGATCCGGGCCCGCTCCGAGTGCCAGGACTCGAACACCGCGCGCACGGCCAGGAACAGCTGCTCGTGCGGGGCCTGCGGGAAGTCGTGCCCGACGTGCCGGGCGAAGATCTTCTTGTACGTCTCGACCAGGTCGCGCAACTGCCCGGCGCCCGGACCGTCCGGCCCGGCGGTGGCCCGCAGCGCGGCCAGCTCGTGCTCGAACTCCTCGGCCGGGATGCCGTGCACGGTCCGGCCGAACATCTGGATCAGCCGCCGGTACGAGTCCCAGGCGAACCGCTCGTCGCCGGTGCGGGCGGCCAGCCCGGCCACCGTGGTGTCGTTGAGCCCGATGTCGAGGATCGTCTCCATCATCCCCGGCATCGAGTACCGGCCGCCGGAGCGCACCGCCAGGAGCAGCGGGTCACGCGGGTCGCCCAGCCACCGGTCCAGCCGCGCCTCCACCTCCCGCAGGTGCGCGTTGATCTCCTCGTACAGGCCGTCCGGCGGCGCCCCGGTGGCCAGGTACGCCCGGCACGCGTCGGTGGTGACGGTGAACCCGGGCGGCACCGGCAACCCGAGCCGGGTCATCTCGGCGAGGTTCGCGCCCTTGCCGCCGAGCAGGTCGGCCCGGCTGCGGTCACCCTCGATGAAGTCGTAGACGTACTTCGACATGGTCCGGCCTCCTCGACTGCGTCGTTCCACCTCCTTGGTAACCGGGGCGGCCGGCGGCGCGGCAGGGCCGGACGGGACACACACCGGGCCGGAGGTCCCGACCGTGTCGGAGGGTGCCCGTATCGTTCCGGCCGTGACAGACGAGGTGCTGCTCCGCCCGGTGCGCGACGACGACCTGCCCGCCTTCTTCGCCCACGAGCAGGATCCGCAGGCGAACTGGATGGCCGCGTTCGGCCCGAAGGATCCGTCCGACCGGGCCGCGTTCGACGCGCACTGGGCGCGCATCCGCGCCGACGAGCGGATCGTGAACCGCGCCGTCATCGCCGACGGCCGGCTGGTCGGGCGGGTGGCGGCGTTCCCGGTCGGCGAGCAGACCGAGGTCAGCTACTGGATCGACGCGGCGCACTGGGGGCGCGGCCACGCCACCGCCGCGCTGCGCGCGCTGCTGCGGGAGGTGCCGCACCGGCCGCTGCACGCCCGCGCCGCCAAGGACAACGCCGCCTCGCTCGCGGTGCTGCGCAAGTGCGGCTTCGTCGTGGTCGGCGAGGACTCGGGGTACGCCCCGGCGCGCGGCACCGAGGTCGAGGAGTACGTGCTGGAGCTGCCCGCCGAGGGGTCTGACCAGGCAGACCGTTAGTCTCCCCGGGTGAACTGGCTGGAACTCGTCGGCTGGGCCGGCTCCGCGCTGCTGGTCTGGTCCCTGCTGCAGACCCGGATCCTGCGGCTGCGCGCGCTCAACCTGGTCGGCTGCCTCATCCTGATCGGCTACAACACCGCCGTGCAGGTCTGGCCGATGGTCGGGCTGAACGTCGTGCTCGCCGTGATCAACGTCTGGTACCTGCGCAAGCTGCTCGCCACCCGGCACGACGAGCAGACCTACCAGGTGGTCGAGGTGGGCACCGGCGACGCGTTCCTGGCCCACACGCTGCGGGTGCACGCCGCCGACATCGCCCGGTTCAACCCGGGCTTCCACTGGGACCCGGCCGCCGCCGACCGCTCGGCGTTCCTCGTGGTACGCGCCGACGAGGTGGTCGGCGTGATGCTCTCGCACGCCGAACCGGGCGGGGTGGCCCAGATCGACCTGGACTACGTGACCCCGCCGTTCCGCGACTTCACGCCGGGGGAGTTCGTCTACCGGCGCAGCCGCCTGTTCACCGACCGGGGTTTCCGCCGGGTGGTCAGCCCGCCCGGCATGATCGCCCCCTACTACCACCGGCTCGGGTTCCGCCCCGAGGGCGGCGCGTACGTGCTCGACCTGCCCGTACCGGCCTGAGCCCCGGCTCCGGTGGGTCACGCCGGGGCCGGTCATGATTCGGCGGCGGTCCCGCGGGGCAACAGAGGGCCACGCCGACCGGATCTGCCGGCCGGCGAGTCGGCCATCGGCCGACCCGGATCGGGCCGAGGGAGATAACCGGTCGTGCAGAGCTACTGGAGCCAGCTTGCCCTGGTCGGTGTGCTGGTGATCCTCAACGCGGTGTTCGCCGGCAGCGAGATGGCCCTGGTCTCCCTGCGGGACAGCCAGGTGCAGCGGCTGGAGCGCAGCAGCCGCGGCGGACGGACCCTCGCCCGCCTCGCGAAGGACCCGAACCGGTTCCTGGCCACGATCCAGATCGGCATCACACTCGCCGGGTTCCTCGCCTCCGCCGCCGCCGCGGTGTCCCTGGCCAAGCCGCTCGTCCCGCTGCTGGGCGTCTTCGGCAACGCCGCCGAGACGGTCGCCATCGTCGCTGTCACGCTGGTGCTCACGTTCGTCACGCTCGTCTTCGGTGAGCTGGCCCCGAAGCGGATCGCCATGCAGTCGGCCGAGCGGTGGGCGCTGCTGGTGGCCCGCCCGCTGGACGTGCTGTCCAGCATCACCCGGCCCGCCGTCTGGCTGCTGGGCGCGACCACCGACCTGGTGGTACGCCTGTTCGGCCTGGACCCGAAGGCCGAGCCGGACGAGATCGGCCCGGACGAGCTGCGCGACATCGTGGCCGGCAACCACGGCTTCACCAAGGAACAGCGCACGATCATCGCCGGTGCGGTGGAGATCGCCGACCGGCAGTTGCGGGCTGTGCTCGTACCCCGGTTGCAGGTCTTCACGCTCGACAGCGGCACCACGGCGGAGGCCGCCCGGCTCGTCCTCGCGGCGACCGGCCACTCCCGGGCGCCGGTGGTGCGCCACGGCGGCCTGGACGAGGCGGTGGGCGTGATCCACCTGCGGGACCTGGTCGGCGTCTCGGACGACCGGCCGGTCGACGAGATCGCCCGCCCGCCGATGCTGCTGCCCGACTCCCTGCCGGTGGTCGACGCGCTGCGCCAGTTCAAGGCCGAACGCCAGCACATCGCGCTCGTGGTCGACGAGCGCGGCGCGGTCGACGGGATCGTGACGCTGGAGGACATCCTGGAGGAGATCGTCGGCGAGATCTACGACGAGACCGACCGGGACCTGCGCGCCGTGCGCACCGAGGCCGACGGCACGCTGGTGCTGCCCGGCACGTTCCCGGTGCACGACCTGACCGACCTCGGCGTGGAGCTGCCGAACCGGCCCGCCGGCGACTACACCACTGTCGCCGGGCTGGTGCTGATCTGCCTCGGGCACATCCCGACGGTGGCGGGGGAGCAGGTGACCGTGGACGGCTGGGAGCTGGCGGTGGCCGACGTCGACCAGCGGGCCATCACCGAGGTGCACGTCCGCCGCCGCGGCCGCCACGACGGCTCCCCGGACGGCGACATCACCGACGACGCCGCCGACCCGGCCGACACGCCGGAACTGGACGACGCCCGCCGCTGACCGGCGCCCGGCGCGCGCTTCACCGGCGCTCGGCTCACCGGTGCTCGGCTCAGCGGGGCTCGGCTCAGCGGAGCTCGGCTCAGCGGCGCCCGGCGGGCGGGCCGAACGGGAAGCCGGGCACCGGCGGGAGCAGCTGCACCGCGTCGGCGGGCAGCTGACGGGTGCTCCGCCCGACCAGCCGGGCGATGATCCGCAGCAGCCACGGCCCGGACGGGTGCAGCTCCGGGCCGATCAGCCGGCTGATCACCCGGGTCCACCAGTGCCCGGCGACGATCACATCGGTGATCCGCAGCCGGTCCGGCGGCCACCCGCCGCGCACCACCACGTCCACCACCCGGCCCAGCCGCCGCCCGTGCAGGTCGTACGCGGTGCGGCCGAGCAGCTCACCCGCTCGCACGGCCGGACCCCGGGATGCGCTCGATCAGGTGCCGGCGCAGCCACGCCTCCACCGGTGACGGCGGCAGGTCCGCCGCCGGGCAGCGCAGCCGCACCGCGCTGTCCACGCGGGCGACCTCGGCCAGCGGTACGCGCAACGGCGGCACCGGCGGGTCGTCGGTGAACCGGTCCGCCACCGCCACCAGCAGCCGCCCGACCCGCCCGCCGATCCGCTCGCCGAGCGCGCCCTGCCCGGTGAGCAGGGCGTCCACGTACGGGAAGCCCTCGTCGTCGACCGCGAACGCGATGTCGTCGACGCGCCCGACCAGCCGCCCGTCCACGTCGACGATCTG
Source organism: Micromonospora sp. WMMD1219 (assembly GCF_049315215.1). Classification (NCBI taxonomy): domain Bacteria; kingdom Bacillati; phylum Actinomycetota; class Actinomycetes; order Micromonosporales; family Micromonosporaceae; genus Micromonospora; species Micromonospora sp. WMMD1219. The sequence goes on along the minus strand of NZ_CP186057.1, from coordinate 6,038,043 downwards.
CCGGTCGAGCAACCGCTTGGCGAGCTGAACCCTCATCGCCCCATCCCCGTCATGATCGCCAGTGGGATCGCCGCCACCGAGGCCGCCACGATGAGCAGCAGGAACACCGCGCCGAGCAGGTTCGTCCACCGCCCGTTGACCCGGTCGCCGAGATACCCGCGGTCGTTGGCGACCACCAGGATCGGCAGGTAGGTCAGTGGCAGCACCACCGCGCTCAGCACCAGCATGTACTCGGTCAGCCGCACCGGGTCCACAGTCGTCATCAGCATCACCACACCGAGCAGCAGACCGACGAGCAGCACGCTGTGGAACCGGGCCGCCTCCCGGGGACGGACCCGCTTGCCCCACTGCCACCCGAAGTACTGCGCCGCCGCGTACGCCGCCGACAGCCCGGTCTCCAGCGCCGCGCCGAACGTCACCGCGAAGAACGCCAGCACCGCGGCGGCCAGTCCGGCGCCACCGAGCGCGGTCGCCACCGGCCGCGCCACCTCGTCCAGCGTGCTCAACGATGCCCCGGACGGGTGGTAGGCCACCGTCGCGACGGCGATCAGCGACAACGCCAGGAACCCGCCCACCGGGAAGCCGATCAGCACGTTCGAGCGGGCCCGCGCCAGGTCCGCCGCGCTCCACCGCTCCTCGACGCCGCCGGAGGAGAAGAAGAACACCTCGTACGGGCTCACAGTCGAGGCGAACAGCGCCACCGCCACGAACCAGTACAGCGGCCAGCCGTGTCCGGCCGAGCTGACCTGCCACACGCCCTGCCCGAGTTCCGGCCAGTCCGTCGGCAGCGCCACCAGCGCCACCGCGAACACCAGCAGCGACAGCCCGGCCAGCCCGAAGATCCGCTCCATCAGCTCGAACCGCAGCCGCCACAGCACCAGCCAGACGGCCAGCGCGGCGAGCGGCACCCAGAACAGGTGGCTCAGCCGGGTCGCCAGTTGCAGCGCCAGCGCAACTCCGCCCAGCTCCGCGGCGAGCGTGACGACAGTGACCAGCCACGACGCGACCAGGTTGAGCAGCGCCACCCGCGGCCCGAGCCGCTCCCGGACCAGGTCGAACACCGCCCGTCCGCTCACCGCCGCGATCCGGCCGGCCATTTCCGCGTACGCGCAGATGCCGACCACCCCGACCAGCAGCACCCAGGTGTGGGCCATGCCGAACAGCGCGCCGGCCTGACTGGCCGCCACCAGGTCACCGATGTCGACGAAGCCGCCGACGGCCGACAGCACGCCGAGCGTGGCGGCGAACAGCTTCCTCACGTCGGGCCGGGCGCGGACGTCCACACCGAGGCGACGATATCGCCGTCAGCGCCCGGTTTCGGGCGAATGCGTCAGGCGGCGGTGAGGTTCTGCAGCCGCACCTGACCGCGGGCCACCAGCCGGCCGTCGGCGTCGGTGATCTCCACGAGCCAGAGCTGCTGGCTGCGGCCCCGGTGCACCGGCGTGCCGACAGCGGTCAGCTCCCCGTCACGCACCGCGCGCAGGAAGTCGGTCTGGTTCGACACCCCGACGACGTTGCCCTTGTCGCCCAGCCAGAGCGCGCCGCCGATGCTCGCCGCCGTCTCCACCACCGAGCAGTAGACGCCGCCGTGCTGGATCCCGTACGGCTGGTGCAGCTCCGGGCGCACCTTCCAGCGGATCACCACCCGGTCCCCGCTGACCTCGTCGAACGTCAGGCCCAGCAGGGCCACGAAGCCACCGGTCAGGTTCGGCATGTCCACCGCGGTTCCTCCTCGCGTTCGACGGGCGCCGCCAGCCTAGTCGCCGCCACGTCGGCAAACCCGGTACGGGCCGGGCCCGGGAATGGGGGAGAATCGGTGACCGTGACCGACAGCAACCTCCCGCAGGGGCGGGACTCCCTGACCGAAGACCTGCTGTGGCGGGGCCTGATCCAGGACTCGACCGGCCTCGACGACCTGCGCGAGCTGCTCGACGCCGGACCGGCCACGTTCTACGTGGGCTTCGACCCGACCGCCCCGAGCCTGCACGCCGGCCACCTCATGCAGGTCCTCACCGCGCGCCGGCTCCAGCTCGCCGGGCACCGTCCGCTGCTGCTGGTCGGCGGCGCCACCGGCCAGATCGGCGACCCGAAGGAGAGCGCCGAGCGCACGCTCAACTCGCCCGAGGTGGTCGCCGGCTGGGTGGAGCGCATTCGCGAGCAGCTCTCGCCGTTCGTCACGTACACCGGGGAGAACGCGGCCCAACTGGTCAACAACCTGGACTGGACCGGCGAGATGTCGGTGGTGGAGTTCCTCCGGGACGTCGGCAAGCACTTCCCGGTGAACAAGATGCTCGCGCGCGAGGTGGTCAGGGCGCGGCTGGAGACGGGCATCAGCTTCACCGAGTTCAGCTACCAACTGCTGCAGGCGAACGACTTCTTCGAGCTGCACCGCCGGCACGGCTGCCAGCTCCAGTACGGCGGCTCCGACCAGTGGGGGAACATCACCGCCGGCGTGGACTACGTCCGGCGGCGCGGCGCCGGGCCGGTGGAGGCGTTCACCACGCCGCTGGTCACCAAGTCCGACGGCACCAAGTTCGGCAAGACCGAAGGCGGCGCGGTCTGGCTCGACCCGCAGATGACCAGCCCGTACGCCTTCTACCAGTTCTGGGTCAACGCCGACGACCGGGACGTCAGCCGCTACCTGCGGTACTTCAGCTTCCGCTCCCGCGAGGAGCTGGAGGAGCTGGAGAAGGCCACCGCGGAGCGGCCGCAGGCGCGCCTGGCCCAGCGGGCGCTCGCCGAGGAGCTGACCACGCTCGTGCACGGCGAGCGGGAGATGGCCCAGGCGGTGGCCGCGAGCCAGGCGCTGTTCGGCCGCGGCTCGCTCGACGAGCTGTCCCCGGAGACGCTGCGCGCCGCGCTGACCGAGGCCGGCCTGGTGCACCTCGACGAGCTGCCGGACGTGGCCGGCCTGCTCAAGGAGTCGGGCCTGGTGCCGAGCATGAAGGAGGCCCGGCGGGTGATCGCCGAGGGCGGCGCGTACGTCAACAACACCCGGATCTCCGAGGTGGACGCCACCGTCTCGGCGGACGACCTGCTGCAC
>NZ_CP186057.1:3177500-6032500 GCF_049315215.1 Micromonospora sp. WMMD1219 | reverse complement strand
TGTGGGGCTGTGGGTTGTGGGTTGGTTGTTTGTTGAGAATTGCACAGTGGACGCGAGCATCTTTGTGGTCAAGTTGTCAAGGGCGAACGGTGGATGCCTTGGCACCAGGAGCCGATGAAGGACGTGGGAGGCCGCGATAGGCCTGGGGGAGCTGTCAACCAAGCTGTGATCCCAGGGTGTCCGAATGGGGAAACCCGGCATCAGTCATGTGATGTCACCCGCACCTGAACACATAGGGTGTGTGGGGGGAACGCGGGGAAGTGAAACATCTCAGTACCCGTAGGAAGAGAAAACAAATTAGTGATTCCGTGAGTAGTGGCGAGCGAAAGCGGATTGAGGCTAAACCGGCGGCGTGTGATACCTGTCAGGGGTTGCGTGGTCGGGGTTGTGGGACCCTGCTGGACAAGCTGACACTTGTTCGAGGAGTTACAAAGCCAGTGGTTAGTCGAACAGTCTGGAATGGCTGACCGTAGACGGTGATAGTCCGGTAGGTGAAAGCTGCTGGTCTTCTGTGGGTGTTCCCGAGTAGCGGCGGACTCCTGAAATCTGCCGTGAATCTGCCAGGACCACCTGGTAAGCCTAAATACTTCCTGGTGACCGATAGCGGACGAGTACCGTGAGGGAATGGTGAAAAGTACCCCGGGAGGGGAGTGAAATAGTACCTGAAACCGTTCGCCTACAATCCGTCGGAGCCTTGCGGGGTGACGGCGTGCCTTTTGAAGAATGAGCCTGCGAGTTAGTGGCATGTGGCGAGGTTAACCCGTGTGGGGGAGCCGTAGCGAAAGCGAGTCTGAATAGGGCGTTTTTAGTCGCATGCTCTAGACCCGAAGCGGAGTGATCTAGCCATGGGCAGGCTGAAGCGCGGGTAAGACCGCGTGGAGGGCCGAACCCACCAACGTTGAAAAGTTGGGGGATGACCTGTGGTTAGGGGTGAAAGGCCAATCAAACTCCGTGATAGCTGGTTCTCCCCGAAATGCATTTAGGTGCAGCGTCGCGTGTTTCTTGCCGGAGGTAGAGCACTGGATGGTCTAGGGGGCCCACAAGCTTACCGAAATCAGCCAAACTCCGAATGCCGGTAAGTGAGAGCGCGGCAGTGAGACTGCGGGGGATAAGCTTCGTAGTCGAGAGGGAAACAGCCCAGATCACCAGCTAAGGCCCCTAAGCGTGTGCTAAGTGGAAAAGGATGTGGGGTCGCATAGACAACCAGGAGGTTGGCTTAGAAGCAGCCACCCTTTAAAGAGTGCGTAATAGCTCACTGGTCAAGTGGTTCCGCGCCGACAATGTAGCGGGGCTCAAGCACACCGCCGAAGCTGTGGCATTCACATAATAACTTCGTATCTCCTTGATGGGATATGCAGGTGTGTGGATGGGTAGGGGAGCGTCGTGCCGGGGGTGAAGCAGCGGGGTGACCCAGTTGTGGACGCGGCACGAGTGAGAATGCAGGCATGAGTAGCGAAAGAAGGGTGAGAAACCCTTCCGCCGGATGACCAAGGGTTCCAGGGCCAGGCTAATCCGCCCTGGGTGAGTCGGGACCTAAGGCGAGGCCGAGAGGCGTAGTCGATGGACAACGGGTTGATATTCCCGTACCCGCGAAAGAGCGACCCTGACGAACCTCGTTGTGCTAACCACCCGAGCTGCCGGCGGTCTTCGGACCAATGGTGGGGAGCGTGGGAACCTGGCGGGTAGTAGTCAAGCGATGGGGTGACGCAGGAAGGTAGCTGAGCCCGGCCGGTGGTTGTGCCGGGGTAAGCGTGTAGGCCGGTGTGTAGGCAAATCCGCACACCATGAGGCTGAGACGTGATGCCGAGCCGATTCAGGTGAAGTCAGTGATCCTATGCTGCCGAGAAAAGCCTCTAGCGAGTTCTTAGCGGCCCGTACCCCAAACCGACACAGGTGGTCAGGTAGAGAATACCGAGGCGATCGGGCGAACTGTGGTTAAGGAACTCGGCAAATTGCCCCCGTAACTTAGGGAGAAGGGGGGCCGGAGACGTGAAGCCCCGCGCGGGTGGAGCGTTGTATGGCCGCAGAGAGCAGGGGGAAGCGACTGTTTACTAAAAACACAGGTCCATGCGAAGAAGTAATTCGATGTATATGGACTGACGCCTGCCCGGTGCTGGAACGTTAAGGGGACCTGTTAGCTCTTCGGGGCGAAGCGGAGAACTTAAGCGCCAGTAAACGGCGGTGGTAACTATAACCATCCTAAGGTAGCGAAATTCCTTGTCGGGTAAGTTCCGACCTGCACGAATGGCGTAACGACTTCCCCACTGTCTCAACCACAGGCCCGGCGAAATTGCATTACGAGTAAAGATGCTCGTTACGCGCGGCAGGACGGAAAGACCCCGGGACCTTTACTATAGCTTGACATTGGTATCTGAATTAGCTTGTGTAGGATAGGTGGGAGCCGGTGAAGTCCATACGCCAGTATGGGTGGAGGCAATCTTGAAATACCACTCTGGTTGATTTGGGTATCTAACTTCGGACCGTTATCCGGTTCAGGGACAGTGTCTGGTGGGTAGTTTAACTGGGGCGGTTGCCTCCTAAAGGGTAACGGAGGCGCCCAAAGGTTCCCTCAGCCTGGTTGGCAATCAGGTGTTGAGTGCAAGTGCACAAGGGAGCTTGACTGTGAGACTGACAGGTCGAGCAGGGACGAAAGTCGGGACTAGTGATCCGGCACTGGCATGTGGAAGCGGTGTCGCTCAACGGATAAAAGGTACCCCGGGGATAACAGGCTGATCTTCCCCAAGAGTCCATATCGACGGGATGGTTTGGCACCTCGATGTCGGCTCGTCGCATCCTGGGGCTGTAGCAGGTCCCAAGGGTTGGGCTGTTCGCCCATTAAAGCGGTACGCGAGCTGGGTTTAGAACGTCGTGAGACAGTTCGGTCCCTATCCGCCGTGCGCGTAGGATACTTGAGAAGGGCTGTCCCTAGTACGAGAGGACCGGGACGGACGAACCTCTGGTGTGCCAGTTGTCCCGCCAGGGGCACGGCTGGTTAGCTACGTTCGGAAGGGATAACCGCTGAAAGCATCTAAGCGGGAAGCTCGCTTCAAGATGAGGTATCCCACCCACATTGTGGGGTAAGGCCCCCAGCTAGACGACTGGGTTGATAGGCCGGAAATGTAAGCCCGGTAACGGGTTCAGTTGACCGGTACTAATAGGCCGAGGACTTGACTACCAAGCTGCTACGCGTCCACTGTGCAACTCTGAACAAACCACCACCCATCTGGGTTGGTTGACATGTTCATAGAGTTACGGCGGTCATGGCGGAGGGGAAACGCCCGGTCACATTCCGAACCCGGAAGCTAAGCCCTCCAGCGCCGATGGTACTGCACTCGGGAGGGTGTGGGAGAGTAGGACACCGCCGGACAATCTTCCAGTCGAGGGCCGCCCCAGCAGGGGCGGCCCTCGACTGCGTTAGCGTTCTCGGCGGAAACGGCATCAGGAAGGATGTGCCTGTGAGCTCAGGACCCCAGGGCGGGGACCGCCCCCGTCGTTACGAGGATCGCGCCGACCGCGGCCAGGGGCGTGGTGACGCCGGCCGCGACGGCCGTCGCGATGACCGTCCCTCGTACCGGGGCGGCCGCGACGACCGCCCGGGTGGCTTCCGTGGTGGTGACCGTGACAGTGGCGCCCGTGGCGGCGACCGTCGCGAAGGCGGTTTCCGCGGCGGTGACCGTCGCGAGGGCGGCGGGTTCCGTGGTGGCGACCGTGAGGGTGGCTTCCGCGGCGGTGACCGTCGTGAGGGCGGTTTCCGTGGCGGTGACCGCCGTGAAGGCGGCTTCCGTGGCGGTGACCGCCGTGAAGGCGGCTTCCGTGGCGGTGACCGTCGCGAGGGTGGCTTCGGCGGCGGTGACCGTCGTGAGGGCGGTTTCCGTGGCGGCGACCGCGAGGGTGGCTTCCGGAGCGGAGGCCGCGACGGCGGCGACCGTCGCGAGGGCGGGTTCCGCGGCGGTGACCGTCGTGAGGGTGGCTTCCGTGGGGGCGAGCGCCGTGAAGGCGGTGCCCGTGACGCTGGTTTCCGTGGCGGTGACCGTCGTGAGGGCGGCTTCGGTGGTGGCGACCGTCGTGAGGGTGGCTTCCGTGGGGGCGAGCGCCGTGAAGGCGGTGCCCGTGACGGTGGTTTCCGTGGCGGGGATCGTCGTGAAGGCGGATTCGGCGGTGGTGACCGTCGTGAAGGCGGTTTCCGCGGTGGGGATCGTCGTGAGGGCGGCTTCCGTAGCGGGGATCGTCGTGAAGGCGGATTCGGCGGTGGTGACCGTCGTGAAGGCGGCTTCCGCGGTGGTGACCGTCGCGAGGGCGGTTTCCGTGGTGGTGACCGTGACAGTGGCGCCCGTGGCGGCGACCGTCGTGAGGGCGGCTTCCGCGGTGGCGACCGTCGTGAAGGCGGCGGCTTCCGTGACGGTGGCTTCCGCGGTGGTGACCGTCGCGAGGGCGGTTTCCGTGGTGGTGACCGTGACAGTGGCGCCCGTGGCGGCGACCGTCGCGAAGGCGGCTTCCGTGGCGGTGACCGTCGTGAAGGCGGCTTCGGCGGTGGTGACCGTCGCGAAGGCGGCTTCCGTGGTGGCGACCGCCGTGAAGGCGGCACCCGTGAGGGTGGCTTCCGTGGCGGGGATCGTCGTGAGGGCGGTTTCCGTGGCGGGGATCGTCGTGAGGGCGGCACCCGCGAGGGCGGTTTCCGCGGTGGCGACCGTCGTGAGGGCGGCGGGTTCCGTGGTGGCGACCGTGAGGGTGGCTTCCGTGGCGGCGACCGTCGTGAGGGCGGTGCCCGTGAGGGCGGGTTCCGTGGTGGCGACCGTCGCGAAGGCGGTTACCAGGGCGGCGACAACCGCCGGGAGAGCTACGCCGGCGGCGAACGCCGTGAGGGTGGCTTCCGGGGTGGTGCCCGTGAGGGCGGTTTCCGTGGGGGCGACCGTCGTGAGGGCGGTTTCCGTGGCGGCGACCGCGACCGTGGCTTCCGTCGCGACGACCGGCAGCCGGGCGGCTACCGGGGCGAGCGGGACGGTGAGCGCCGTGGTTACGGCGACCGGCCGGGTGGCGACGACCGCCGGACTGGCAGCTACGGCCCGCAGCGGGAGCGCCAGGACGAGCGTGGCGAGAGGCGTACCGGTGAGGCGCCGGAGCTGCCCGACGACGTCGTCGCGAGCGACCTCGACTCGGCCGTCCGGGCCGAGCTGCTCTCCCTCGCCAAGCCGGTGGCGGAGACGGTCGCCCGGCACCTGGTCGCGACCGGTCTGCTGATCGACGAGGACCCGCCGCTGGCGCTGGCGCACGCCATGGCGGCCCGCCGGCTCGCCTCGCGGATCGCCGCAGTGCGGGAGGCCGTCGGGCTGGCCGCGTACCACGCGGGTGAGTGGCAGACCGCCATCGCCGAGCTGCGGACGTACCACCGGATGACCGGCCTGCAGAGCCACCTGGCGGTGCTGGCCGACTGCGAGCGGGCGCTGGGCCGGCCGGAGCGGGCCATCGACCTGTTCCGCGGCGCGGACCGGGACAAGCTCGACCAGGCCGTCGCGATCGAGCTGCTGATCGTGGCCGCCGGGGCGCGCGGTGACCTCGGGCAGAAGGACGCCGCGGTGGCGATGCTCCAGGTCCGCGAGCTGACCGGGGACTCGACCGAGCCGTGGGCGGCGCGGCTGCGCTACGCGTACGCGGACGCCCTGCTGGCGGTGGACCGGCGCGAGGAGGCGCGGGAGTGGTTCTCCCGGGCTGCCGACGTCGACTCCGAGGGGGAGACCGACGCCGCCGAGCGGCTGCTGGAGCTGGACGGCGTGGTCATCGAGGGCGACGACGAGCCGGAGGACGACGCGGACGCGTCCGAGCCGTCGGCCGAGGCCGCCAGCGACGACGACGAGGACGACGACGACCTCGACGACGACGACGATGACGACGACCTCGATGACGATGACGATGACGACGATGACGAGGACGAAGACGACGACCTCGACGACGATGACGACGACGAGGACGAAGACGACGACCTCGACGACGAAGACGATGACGACCTCGACGATGACGAGGACGACGCGCGGCTGAGCGGCGGCGGCGACGTCACTCCGGGTGCCGGCGGGGACGCGGCACGGGCCGGCTACCGGGACCGTGACGCCGGCGATCTGGCCGACGACGAGCTGACCGACACCGAGGCCGGCTCGCTCGCCACCAGCACCGCCACCACCCCGACCTTCGTCGCGGCGAACGAGGAACCGGCCACCACCGCACCGACCGGCACTGCCGAGGCCGCGGCTGCCACCCCGGCGGACGAGGCCGGCGGCGACCGGCCCGCGCCGGGTGACGCCGCGGGCGGCGAGGGCGAGGCGGCGGACCGCCGATGACCGGGTACGCCGGTGACTCCGCCTCCGGCGCGGATCGGGGACAACCCGACCGCGCCGGGGCGGGCGGCCCACTGGTCGAGGCGTACTCGCTTGTCGTCTTCGACCTGGACGGCGTCATCTACCTGATCGACCGGCCCATCCCCGGCGCGGTCGAGGCGGTCGGCCGGCTGCACGCCGAGGGGCGGGCGGTCGCGTACGCGACGAACAACGCCTCCCGCCGCTCCAGCGAGGTGGCCGACCTGCTCACCGGCATGGGGGTTCCGGCGCAGCCGGCGGAGGTGCTCACCTCTGCGGCGGCCACCGCCGAGCTGCTCCGGGACCGGCTGCCCGAGGGCGCGGCCGTGCTCGTGGTCGGCGCGGAGGCGCTGCGGGCCGAGCTGCGCGCGGTGGGCCTGCGGCCGGTGTCCACCGCTGACGAGGAGCCCGCCGCGGTGGCCCAGGGCTACGGCCCGCAGGTCGGCTGGTCCGACCTGGCCGAGGCGTCCCTGGCGGTACGGGCGGGCGCACCCTGGTACGCCACCAACACCGACCGCACCCTGCCCAGCCCGCGCGGCCCGCTGCCGGGCAACGGCTCGCTCGTCGCGGTGCTGCGTACCGCGCTGGGCCGCGACCCCGACGTGGTGGTGGGCAAGCCGGAGCCGGCGCTGTTCACCACCGCCGCGCGGCGCGCCGGAACCGGGCGCACGCTCGTGGTGGGCGACCGGCTGGACACCGACATCGAGGGCGCCCGCCGGGCCGGGCTGGACAGCCTGCTGGTGCTGACCGGGGTCAGCGACGCCGCCGAGCTGCTGGCCGCACCCGAGGAGCGCCGCCCCGCGTACGTCTCGTTCGACCTGGCGGGCCTGTTCGACCCGGCCGCGGTGGTGGCGGTGCCGGGCCGGGCGACGGCCGGCGGCTGGTCGGTGACGGAGTCCGGCGCGGACCTCGTGCTCGACGGCGCGGGAGCGCCCCTGGACGCGCTGGCCGCGCTGTGCGCGGTGGCCTGGTCGACGGCGGCCGGGCCGCGCGTGCGCGCGCAGTCCCCGGCGGCGGCGGAAGCGCTCGCCGCGTTCGGCCTCGACGACTGAGGCGCCGGGCTGCCGTCAGAGCAGCTTGCGGAGCTTCATCAGGTCGAACGGGTTCGCCTTGATCGACACCCGCCGGGAGGCCACCGCCGACATGACGTCGAGCCGGCCGTGCACCAGCGCGACGAGGTCGTCGCTGCCGGTGCTCAGCGCGATCTTCGCCTTCGGGTCGTCGCCGTCGGCCAGGTCGACCAGCCGGCCACCCTCCAGCCGCCCGTGGAACGCGGTGCCGAGGTCGGTGATCCGGCAGGCCAGGGTGCGGTCGAGGTCGATGCGGCCCTGTGCCTCGGCGTTGCGGTCCAGCCGCGCGGCCAGGTCCTGCAACGCCTGCCGGCACTCGTCCACGCTGGCCACATCGTCTCCTCACCACGAACCACGCCGTTCCCGGCACCGTACCGCAATGGGGCGTCCGGGGTGCCCGGTAGCGTGGCACCTGCACACCTCGCCCCGCGGAAGGACTCAGGCATGCAGGACGCGTGGCGCGCCTACCTCGAGCTGGCCATGGGCCTGACGGAGGCGCCCCGGAAGAAGGCACAGGACGCGGTCATGCGCGTCGTCGGCCAGGGCGGCGCGACGGCCGCCCAGCTCCAGACGCTCGCCGAGGAACTGGTCGCGACCGGCCTGGCGAACCGGGAGTCGCTGACCAAGCTGGTCCGCTTCGAGGTGGACCGGGCGCTGGGCGCGGTCGGGCTGGCCACCGCCGACGAGGTCGCCGAGCTGACCCGCCGGGTGCACGACCTGGAGCGGCAGCTCCGCGAGGCGCGCGGCACCCTCGAACCGGGCACCACGCGGCCCGAGCCGTCCGCCGGACCGGCCGGGACCGCCCCGGCGCAGACCGAGCCGGACGCCGCCGAGTCGTCTAAGGCGGGGTCGCCCGAGGCCGAGTCGCCCAAGAGTAAGTCGTCCAAGAGCGAGTCGTCCGAGGCCGGGCCGTCCGAGCCGGAGCCGTCCCACGCAGAGGCGGCCTCCGCCACGACGCCGCCGAACACCCCGGCCACGACACCGACGAAGGCCCCGGCGACGACGCCGTCGAAGGCGGTGGCGAAGAAGGCGGTGGCGAAGAAGGCGGTGGCCAAGAAGGCGATCGCGAAGAAGCCACCGGCCACGGTCTCCCGCACTCCGGACGCCGCGCAGGCGAAGAAGGCCACCGGGCGCCGGGCGGCCGGCTCGTGACCGCGCCCCGGCCCGGTCCGCCGCCGGGTCCGCGGCCCGGACCGCCCCCGGGGGTACGCCCCGCGCCGGTCGAGGAGGTCGGCGAGGCGCGGCACCCGGCGGTGGACGCCGCGGTGCTCGGCATGGCCAACGCCGAGGCGCTGGCGCCGGCCGACCAGATCGCCCAGTACGAGGCGGCGTACGAGACGCTGCGCGAGACCCTCGCCACCATCGACCAGGCCTGAGCAGAGGCGGAGAGACACCTGATGGCTCGTCGTACCCGGCTGGACGCCGAACTCGTCCGGCGCGGGCTGGCCCGCTCCCGCGAGCAGGCCGCCGCGCTGGTGGAGGCCGGTCGCGTCCAGCTGCGCGGAGTGCGGGCGCGCAAGCCCGCGGCGATGGTCGACCCGGCCGATCCGCTGCTGGTCACCGGCGAGGACCCGGCCGACGAGTACGTCTCCCGGGGCGGCCACAAGCTGGCCGGCGCGCTCGCCGCGTTCGCCCTCGGCGGCCTGACCGTCGCCGGCCGGCGCTGCCTGGACGCCGGGGCGTCGACAGGTGGGTTCACCGACGTGCTGCTGCGCGGCGGCGCCGCCGAGGTGGTCGCCGTGGACGTCGGCTACGGGCAGCTCGCCTGGTCGCTGCGTACCGACGAGCGGGTCCGGGTGTTCGAGCGCACCAACGTGCGTACCCTCACGCCGGAGGCGATCGGCGGCCCGGTCGACCTGACGGTGGCCGACCTGTCGTTCATCTCACTGCGGCTGGTGCTGCCCGCGCTGGCCGCGTGCACCGGCCCCGGCGGTGACCTGGCGCTGATGGTCAAGCCGCAGTTCGAGGTGGGCAAGGAGCGCGTCGGCGCCGGCGGCGTGGTCCGCGACCCGGCGCTGCGGGCCGAGGCGGTGCTGGACGTGGCCGCGGCGGCCGCCGGGCTGGGCCTCGGCCTGGCCGGCGTGGCGGCCAGCCCGCTGCCCGGGCCGAGCGGCAACGTCGAGTTCTTCGTATGGTTGCGCGGGGACGCGCCCGCCGCGGATCCGGAGCGGGTCCGCGCGGTGGTGGCCGCCGGCCCGCAGGGCGCCGCCGCGACGGCGGCCACGACCGAGGAGGTGTCCGGGTGAGCCGTACCGCGCTGCTGGTCACGCACACCGGCCGTCGACGCAGCACCGAGCACGCCCGCGCGGTGGCCGCCGACCTGATCGCCGCCGGGTTCGAGGTGCGGGTGGTGGCCGAGGAGGCCGACGACCTGGACCTGCCGGGCGTGGTGCCGGTGACCGGCCCGGAGGCCGCCGAGGGCGCCGAGATCGTGTTCGCGCTCGGCGGGGACGGCACGTTCCTGCGCGCCGCCGAGCTGGCCCGCCCGGCCAAGGTGCCGCTGCTCGGCATCAACCTGGGCAAGGTCGGCTTCCTCGCCGAGGCGGAGATCGACGATCTGGACACCGCCGTGCGTGACGTGGTCGACCGCAACTACACGGTGGACGAACGGCTCACCCTCGACGTCACCGCCGAGTTCGAGGGCGGGCCGACCATCGAGTCGTGGGCGCTCAACGAGATCAGCGTGGAGAAGGGCGAACGCGCCCAGATGCTGGAACTGCTCGTCGACGTGGACGGCCGGCCGCTGTCCCGGTACGGCTGCGACGGCGTGATCTGCGCGACCCCGACCGGCTCGACCGCGTACGCGTTCTCCGGCGGCGGTCCGGTGGTCTGGCCCGAGGTGGAGGCGCTGCTGCTGGTGCCGATCAGCGCGCACGCGTTGTTCAGCCGCCCGCTGGTGACCGCGCCCACGTCGACGTTCGTCATCACCGTCGACCCGTTCACCACGCTGGCCGTGCTCTGCTGCGACGGACGGCGCGTCTACGACCTGCCGCCCGGCGCCCGGGTCACGGTGCGCCGGGGCACGCTGCCGGTGCGCATCGTCCGGCTGCGGGCCCGCCCGTTCACCGACCGGCTGGTGGCCAAGTTCGACCTCCCCGTCCAGGGCTGGCGGGGCAACCGTCGCTGACCAGCGGCTCAGCGGAAATCTCCGTTCGGCCCACCGGTCCCGGCGCTCGCGCGCGTTACGGTGGGCGTACGGGCCGCGATGAGGTGAGTCCGGGCGCGGCGGTGAGGCCCGCCGCTTCCCGGATGCGGCCCACCTGTCGCGGGCTCGGCCAGGGGGTGGTCGGGGCCGCGACGGTCGGGACGCCGGAGCGACGTGAGCCGGCCGCGGCGGGCGGACCGGCACGCCGTGTCCGGTCGGGTGTCGACCCCGGCCGGGCCGACAGGTCGCAGGGCCGCCGCCGGAGGAAGCGGCGGCACGCGAGCTGGGCGACACGGTCTCCGGCGTCCCGGCCTCCACTCCGTCGTGCTCGTGTCCACTCGGCGACATGTCGCCGGTGCGGCGGCCCCTACCCGGTGACCCGGCAGCGGACGCCGTCGCAGACTCCGATCGCCGGCCTTACGAGGCCGGCCTCGGAGTAGAGGAGCGTCACATGCACCGGTTCCCCCGCTGGCTCGCCGCCGGCGTGGCCGGGGCGTTGGTGGTCGGGCTCGCCGTACCGGCGTCCGCCGTACCGCCCGCCCGGCCCGCCGGCCCGCCCCCGGGCACATCCGCCCCGGGTGCGCCGCCCGCCCGCGTCACGCTGATCACCGGCGACCAGGTCGAGCTGGTCCGGGCCGCGCCGGGCCGGATCGCCGCCACGGTCCACCCCGGGCCGGGCCGTGACCGGATCGTCTTCCAGACCACGCAGGTCGACGGCGGGCTGCGGGTGCTCCCCGCCGACGTCGTGCCGTACGTGTCGGCGGGCGTGCTCGACCCGGACCTGTTCGACGTGCAGGAGCTGGCCGAGCAGGGCTACGGCGACGCGGGCCAGAAGGCGCTGCCGCTGATCGTGCGCTACCGGGAGCCGGCCGCCGGGCGCGTGCGCCCGCTCGCCGTCGCCGCCGAGTCCCGTCCGCTGTCCAGCATCAACGGCGCCGCGCTGCGCGTCGACAAGGACGACCTGGGCGCGCTGTGGACGTCCCTGCGGCAGGCGCCGCAGGCCCGCGCCGCGGGTGCCGGAGCCGTCCGGCTCGGCGCCGGCGTGGAACGCGTCTGGCTCGACGGGCGGGCCCGGGTGGCGCTGGAGCACAGCGTCCCGCAGATCGGCGCGCCCGCCGCCTGGGCGGCCGGCCGCGACGGCGCCGGGGTGCGGGTCGCGGTGCTCGACACCGGCGTGGACGCCGGCCACCCCGACCTGGCCGGCCGGATCGCCGAGGCGCGCGACTTCACCGGCGGCGGCAGCGCCCGCGACGGCCACGGCCACGGCACCCACGTGGCGGCCACCGTCGCCGGCAGCGGCGCGGCCTCGGCGGGGCTGCGCAAGGGCGTCGCGCCGGGCGCGCGGCTGCTGGTCGGCAAGGTGCTCGACGACTCCGGCTCCGGCTACGACTCCGGCATCATCGCCGGCATGGAGTGGGCCGCGCGCTCCGGCGCGAAGGTGGTCAGCATGAGTCTCGGCGGCGCGCCCACCGACGGCACCGACCCGATGAGCCAGGCCGTCGACGACCTCACCGCCGAGACCGGCGCGCTGTTCGTGATCGCCGCCGGCAACGACGGCGAGCCGCGCAGCGTCGGCTCGCCCGGCGCGGCCACCGCCGCGCTCACCGTCGGCGCGGTCGACCGCGCCGACGTGCTCGCCGACTTCTCCAGCCGCGGTCCGCGGCTGGGCGACAACGGCCTGAAGCCGGAGATCACCGCGCCGGGCGTCGGCATCGTCGCCGCCCGCGCCGCCGGCACCACGATGGGTACGCCGGTCGACGACGCCTACACCCGCGCCTCCGGTACCTCGATGGCCACGCCGCACGTCGCGGGCGCCGCCGCCGTACTGGCCCAGGAGCATCCCGGATGGACCGCCGCGCAGCTCAAGGACGCGCTGGTGAGCACGACCCGGCCGAGCACCGGCGCGACGGTGTTCGAGCAGGGCGCTGGGCGGGTCGACGTGGCCCGCGCGCTGCGCCAGCGGGTGTACGGCACCGCCACCGCCGACTTCGGCCGGCTGACCACCGGCGGGCCGGCCGCGACCCGGACGGTGCGCTACGTCAACGGCACCGCTGCCGCGCAGACGCTGCGTCTCGCGCTGGAGCTGCGCAACCTGGACAGCGGCGCGGCCGAGACCGACGGCCTGACGCTCGGCGCCGCCACGGTGACCGTGCCGGCCGGCGGCGGCGTGGACGTGCCGCTGCGCGCCGACCCGGCCCGGCTGGACCGGGGCCCGCACGGCGGCTGGCTGGTGGCCACCGGCACGGACGGCGTGACGGTGCGCACCGCAGTCGGCCTGACGCTCAGCGGCCCGCAGCACACCGTGACGCTGCGCGCGCTGGACCTGGCCGGTCGGCCCGGACCGGCGCCGGTGGTGACGCTGTTCGGCGAACACCCCGAGTCGGACGCGCTGGGCTGGCTCGGCGGCGGCGACGAGTGGCAGATCCAGGTGGAGGAGGGCCCCTACCTGCTCCACGCGCTGATCGAGCACGGCGCGCCGCTGGACGAGCAGCTCACCCTGGTCACCGACCCGGAGCTGACAGTGGACCGGGACCTCACCGTGGTGCTCGACCCGCGGCGCGGCACACCGGTACGGATCGAGACGCCGAAACCCTCCGAGCAGCGGGCCATCCTCAGCTTCTACCAGCACCGGGTGTTCGGCAACGGCCGCCAGGTCGACCACGGCGTGATGACGTTCAGCACCGTGCAGCAGCTCAACGTCACCCCGACCCGGCAGGTACGCCGCGGCGAGTTCGAGTTCTCCTCGCGCTGGCAGCTCGTCGCGCCGATGGTCGACATCGACGTCAGCGGCGTGTCCGGCGCGCCGGACGTCAACCTGATGGGTCAGTCGCCGGCCCCGGCGGGGCGGCAGCGGCTGCGCCTGGTCGCGGCCGGCACCGGCGCGCCAGGTGAGCTGGCCGGGGTGCGGGGCGCGGCGGCGCTGCTCACCGCGTCCGCCGACCGGTCCGAGGAGGAGCAGGTGGCAGCCGCGGCGGCGGCCGGCGCGAAGGCGGTGCTGATCGTCCGGCCGGCGGACCAGAGCGCGTGGACGGTGTGGCGTCCGACCGGGGACCGGCTTCCGGCGCCGGCGCTTGCGGTGGCGTACGACGACGGGCAGCGGCTGCTCGCGGCGGCGCGTACCGGCCGGGCCCGCATCGACCTCACGCTCACCGTGGACAGCCCGTACCTCTACGACGTGTTCCAGGTGTCGCGGGGCCGGGTGCCGGAGCGGATCACCCACCGGGTGACCGCCGCCAACACGGCCGAGGTGACCGCGCGTTACGGCGACACCGGCGGCCTGGACTGGGCCACCGAGCAGCGGTTCGGGTGGCGGCCCTGGCAGGAGTTCTCCTGGAACGACGACCAGCGGATGGTGCGTATCGGGACGACCCGGCGGGAGTACGTCAGTTCCGGTGACTCGTGGTGGCAGCACCGGGTGCTGCACCGGCTGATGTTCTCCAGCATGGGGACGCTGACCGGCGGCCTGTCCGACCGGCCCCGGCGCTACGCGGCCACCGACCGGACCACCGAGTCGTGGCACGCGCCGCTGGTGCGCCCCGCGGTGCCGGCCGGTGCGGCCGCGCCGAGCCGGACCGCCGACACGCTCGACCTGCGGGTGGCCGAGTTCGTCGACGCCGACGGTCACGCCGGCGTGGACAGCCGCTCGGAGGAGCAGGACACGGTGACCCGCCGGGTCAGCCGGGACGGGCGGCAGATCGCCGACCTGTCCGACGGCTGGGCGCCGGTATCCACCACCGCGGGTCCGGCCCGGTACCGCCTCGACGTGACCACGGCACGGTCGTCGGCGGAATGGCGGTGGGCGACCCGTACCGAGACGGCGTGGGAGTTCACCTCGGCCCGCCCGGCCGGTGACGCGGCCCGGCCGCTGCCGCTGCTCCAGGTCGACTACCGGGTGCCGGCCGACCTGCGTGGTGAGGCGCCCGGCAAGCGGAAGCACACAGTCGGGCTGACGCTGCGCCACCCGGCGGGCCTGCCCGCGCCGGCCGGCGCGACGGTACGCGCCGAGGTGTCCTTCGACGGCGGACGCACCTGGCGCACGGCGCCGGTACGCGGCTCCGGCACCCGGTTCACAGTCGACGTCCCGGCCGGGCGCGGCACGGTGTCGCTGCGCGTCTCGGCGCGGGACCGGGCCGGCAGCACCGTGACGCAGACCGTGGTCGACGCGTACGGCCTGCGGTGAGACGCCGGGGCGGGGCGGTCCTGGGGCCGTCCCGCCCCGGCCCCGGTCAGATCCAGCCGCGCCGGGCGGCCTGGAACGCCAGCCCGGGCCGGGTGTCGACGCCGGCGGCGGCCATCAGGTCGGCCAGCCGCCGCTGCACGGTACGGCGGCTCACGCCGAGCTGTGACGCGATCGACTTGTCCGGCACCCCGGCCACGAACAGCGACAGCAGCCGTGCCTCGTCGCCGTCGGGCTGGTAGCCGGTGGCGGCCCGGTCGGCCGGCGTGCCGAGCGGCGTGGCCATCAGCCAGTGGCTCTCGAAGAGCGCGACCAGCGCGTCCAGCAGCTGACTGCGGCCGATCACCGCTGCGGTCGGCTCGCCGCCGTCGCGGTCGGGCACCAGCGGGCAGACCGCGGTACGACCGTCCACCACGGCCAGTCGAACCGGCAGCCGGTCCAGCACGCGGGCCTGCTCCCCGGCGTGTACGCCCCGCTCCACGTCGGCCAGCGCGCCCGGCTCCAGCAGCATCGCCCGTTCGTAGATGGCCCGGTAGCGCACACCGCGGGCGAGCGCGTCGAACTCCTCGACGTTCTCCGGCCCGGGCATCGCCAGCGGGTTCGCCCGGCAGAACCAGAGCACCTCCTCGCGCGCGCCGTTCTGCAGCTCGCGCAGCCGTTCGCGCAGCGCCCGCGCGCCGGTGACCACCTCGACCAGGTGCGCGGCGTCGTGGCGCCGCATCCCGGCCCGGTAGTCCTCGGCGAGCTGGGTCACCGCGGCGCGGGCGGACTCCAGCGCCGACTGGCGGCGCAGCAGCGCCTCACCGAGCGGCACGTCCGGCGCGAGCGGCCGCAGCGGCGCGTCCGGTCCCGGCCCGGTCGGCAGCACGAGACCCTTGTCCCGCAAGGCGTCCAGCCGGGCGACGACCTCTGCGCGGGGCCGCCCCAGCCGCTGCGCGAGCTCACCGACCCGGGCCGTGTTCGCCCTGACCAGGCAGCGGTAGAGCTCCTCCTCGTCCGGGGTCAGGCCGATCTCCTCCAGCACGGGGCTGAACTGTACGGGTGCCCGCGCCCCGCCCTGCCGGCTGGTCAACTGTCACAGGGCGGGGCTACTGTCGGGTGCTGTGCTGGAAGAGCTGCGCATCACCGGACTGGGCGTCATCGAGGACACGACGCTGCCGCTGGCCGCGGGGATGAACGTCATCACCGGCGAGACCGGCGCCGGCAAGACCATGGTGGTGACCGGCCTCGGCCTGCTCTTCGGCGGCCGCGCCGACGCCGGCCGGGTGCGCGCCCAGCCGGGCCGCGCCGTGGTGGAGGGCCGGCTACGCCTGAGCGGGCGGGTGGCCGAGTCGGTGCACGCCCGCATCGTCGACGCCGGCGGCGAGCCCGACGAGGACGGCTCACTGCTGCTCAGCCGCACCGTGACGATCGAGGGCCGGTCCCGGGCGCACCTGGGCGGGCGCGCCATGCCGGTGTCCACGCTCGGCGAGGTCGGTGAGCAGGTGCTCGCCGTGCACGGCCAGTCCGACCAGCTCCGTCTGCTGCGCCCGGCCGAGCAGCGCGCCTCGCTCGACCGGTTCGCCGGTCCCGAGCACGAGAAGCTGCTCGACGCGCTGCGCGAGACGTACGCCCGGTGGCGCACTGTCGTCGACGACCTGGCCGACCGGCGGCGCAACGCCCGCGAGCGCAACCAGGAGGCCGACCTGCTGCGCCTGGGCCTGGACGAGATCACCCGGGTCGACCCGCAGCCGGGGGAGGACGCCGAGCTGAAGGCCGAGGCGCAGCGGCTGGAGCACGCCGAAGGGCTGCGCACCGCCGCGCAGGTGGCGCAGCAGTGCGTGGCCGGTGGCGTCGAGACGACCGACGAGACGCCGGACGCGACGGCGTTGCTGGGCACCGCGCGGCGCACGCTGGAGGCGCAGGCCGGCACCGACCCGGCGCTGGGCGAGCTGGCGGCCCGGCTGGAGGAGGCGGCCACGCTCGTCACCGACGTGGCCGCGGAGCTGTCCACCTACCTGGCCGCGCTGGACGCCGACCCGGCCCGCCTCCAGACCGTCTACGAGCGGCGGGCCGCGCTGCGCGGGCTGACCCGCAAGTACGCCGACGACGTCGACGGCGTGGTGGCGTGGGCCGAGCGGGCGCGGACCCGGCTGTCCGATCTGGACACCTCCGACGAGCTGCTGGACGAGCTGGACCGCGAGGCGACCCGGCTCGCCGGTGAGGTGGCCGACCTCGCCGGCCGGGTCTCGACGTCCCGGCGCGAGGCGGCGGTCCGCTTCGCCGAGGAGGTCACAGTCGAGCTGGCCGGGCTGGCCATGCCGCACGCCCGCATCGAGGTGGCGGTGCTGCCGCGCCCGGCGGGCCGCTCCGAGCCGAGCCTGCCGGTCAACGGCGTCGAGACCGGCGTCGGCGCGGACGGCGCCGACGAGGTGGAGCTGCGGCTGCTGGCGCACCCGGGCGCGCCGGCGCTGCCGTTGCAGAAGGGCGCCTCCGGCGGCGAGCTGTCCCGGGTGATGCTCGCCATCGAGGTGGTCTTCGCCGGTTCCGGCGGCCCGCCCACGCTGGTGTTCGACGAGGTCGACGCGGGTGTCGGCGGCCAGGCCGCGGTGGAGATCGGTCGCCGGCTGGCCCGGCTGGCCCGCAGCCACCAGGTGCTCGTGGTCACGCACCTGCCGCAGGTCGCCGCGTTCGCCGACCGGCACCTCGTGGTGGCCAAGGACACCGGGGGAGCGGTCACCACCAGCGGGGTGCGCGTGGTGGAGGACACCGAACGCGCCCGGGAACTGGCCCGGATGCTCGCCGGTTTGCCGGACTCGGATCTGGGTATCGCCCATGCCGAGGAGCTCCTGGCCGTGGCGGCCAAGGAAAGACGTCCGTGACGTCCCTATTGTGAGCGCAAGCACACCGCCGCGGGTTCCGGTGTGCTTCCCTGGGTAGGCGGCCCTGCTCAGGCATGTCGCGACAGCAAAACCTGCCTCACATGCCAGGATGGTCACGATGCGTCTACCCACACTGCGCCGGAGCCGGAACCCGGAGCCGGGCTCCATCGTCGGCACCGCGCGCCTCGACCGCCGGACGAAACGGCTGGTCGGGCGCCTGCGACCCGGCGACATCGCGGTCATCGACCACGTCGACCTGGACCGGGTGGCGGCCGACTCGCTCGTCGCGGTGGGTGTGGCGGCGGTGCTCAACGCCAAGCCGTCGGTCTCCGGGCGCTATCCCAACCTCGGCCCGGAGGTGCTGATCTCGGCCGGCATCCCGCTGCTGGACGATCTCGGCGAGAGCGTCTTCGAACAGGTCCGTGAGGGCGACCGGGTCCGCATCGAGGGCAACACCGTCTTCGCCGGCGACGAGCCGGTCGCGCACGGCTCGTTGCAGGACGCCGAGACAGTCGCCAAGTCGATGGCCGACGCCCGGGAGGGCCTGTCGGTGCAGTTGGAGGCGTTCGCCGCCAACACGATGGACTACCTGCGGCAGGAACGCGACCTGCTGCTCGACGGCGTCGGCGTACCGGAGATCCAGACCCAGATCCAGGGCCGGCACTGCCTGATCGTGGTGCGCGGCTACGACTACAAGGCCGACCTGGACGTGCTGCGCCCGTACATCCGGGAGTTCAAGCCGGTGCTGATCGGCGTCGACGGCGGCGCCGACGCGCTGGTCGAGGCGGGCTACACCCCGGACATGATCATCGGGGACATGGACTCGGTCACCGACGACGTGCTGCGCTGCGGCGCCGAGGTGATCGTGCACGCCTACCCGGACGGGCGGGCGCCGGGCCTGGCCCGGGTCAACGGGCTCGGCGTACCGGCGATCACCTTCCCGGCGGCGGCCACCAGCGAGGACCTGGCCATGCTGCTGGCCGACGAGAAGGGCGCCTCGCTGCTGGTGGCGGTCGGCACGCACGCCACCCTGGTGGAGTTCCTCGACAAGGGGCGCGGCGGCATGGCGTCGACGTTCCTGACCCGGCTGAAGGTCGGTGGCAAGCTGGTCGACGCCAAGGGCGTCAGCCGGCTCTACCGGCAGAGCATCTCCGGGTCGTCGCTGCTGCTGCTGGTCCTGTCGGCGGTGGCCGCGATGGCCTCCGCGGTGGCGGTCTCCACCGTCGGGAAGGCGTATCTGGGCGTGGTCTCCGAATGGTGGGACAATTTCGTGTTCCAGCTCGGCCAGCTCTTCTAGCTCCCCGACGATCAAGAGGCTGCAAGCGTGATCAACTTTCGCTACCACGTGGTGTCCCTGACCGCGGTGTTCCTGGCGCTGGCGATCGGCCTGGTGGTCGGCACAGCCGCCCTCAACGGGCCGGTCGCCGACTCGCTCCGGGAGAACGTCAACGGCCTGCGCAAGGACAACTCGCTGATGCGCCAGTCGGTCAACAGCATGCAGAAGCAGCTGGAGACCGAGGAGGACTTCGCCGCCGAGATGGCCCAGCTCGTGCTGCCGGGCAAGCTGACCGGCCGCCGGGTGCTGGTGCTCACCCTGCCCAGCGGCCGGGACCAGGCCGAGGGCGTGGTGAAGATGCTCCAGACCGCCGGCGCCGACGTCACCGGCAGCATCGACGTGCAGGACAAGTTCGTCAATCCGGACAGCAACAACAACCTGCTGGAACTGGCGGTCACCGCGGCCCGGCCGAACAGCGCCCCCACCGGCAACCTGCCCGGCAACGGGCACGGCGTGGAGACCTCCAGCGCGTTGCTGGCCAACGTGCTGGTGGACCGCCCGGCCGGGAGCCCGCCGGTCAGCGACGCCGACCGGCGCGCCGTGCTGGAGCAGTACGCCACCGCCGGATACCTCACTCCGGCGGACCGGATCTCCACCGCCGCAGAGGCGGTGGTGATGGTCACCGGCCAGCCGTACGTGGACAAGGACTCGGCGAAGAAGGACGAGTCGGTGGTGAAGATCGCCGAGCAGTTCGACCGGGCCGGCGCGCTCGTGGTCGCCGGCATGGGCTCGACCGGCGGCAACCTCGTCTCCGTGGTGCGCGGCGACCCGGTGCTTTCGCAGACCATCTCCACCGTCGACAACGCCAACACCGTGCAGGGCCAGCTGGTCACCAGCCTCGCCCTGGCGCAGCAGCTCACCGAGAAGAAGACCGGCCAGTACGGCGTGGGCGACAACGCTGCCGCCCGGGTGCCTACACTGCCCCGGTGACCGCTCCGGGCCGCCCGGTCCGTGCCGCGTCGCGTTCGAAGTCCGGATCGAGGAGGTCCCGTGAGACTGGGTCGGCTGCTCGCAGTGGGCGCGGGGGTGCTGGCCGCCCGGTACACGCTGCGCCAGACGCGCACGTCGCCGGGCGGGCCGGCGCTGGAGCGCACCAACTACCGGGGCCGCACCGTGACCCTGGCCGCCGGTCCGGCCCTGGCCGTCGGCGCGGCCACCGGGGCCGCGCTGGGCGCCGGTAGCGCCCCGGCCGGCGCCGCCGCGCTCGTCGCCGGGCTCGGCGCGGGCGCTGTCGGCCTCTACGACGACGTGGTCGGCGCGCGCCCCGAACAGAAGGCCGCCAAGGGGTTCGCCGGGCACCTCGCCGCGCTGCGCGAGGGTCAGGTCACCGCCGGGATGGTCAAGGTCGCCGGGGTGGGCGTGGCCGGGCTGGGCGCCGCCGCGCTGCTCGCCGCCGACCGCCGGGTCGCCGCGCACCCGCGCCGCCGGCGCGCCGGGGCGTTCGGCCGAGGGCTCGACGTGCTGCTCGGCGCCGGCGTGGTGGCCGGCACGGCGAACCTGGTCAACCTGCTCGACCTGCGGCCCGGCCGGGCGTTGAAGTCCGGCATGCTGCTCGGCGCGCCGCTTACCTCCGGCCCGTACGGCGGCGTCGCCGCGGGCGCGGTCGGCGCGTCGGCCGCGCTGGTCGGTGACGACCTCGGCGAGCGGGTGATGGTGGGCGACAGCGGCGCCAACGCGCTCGGCGCGCTGCTCGGGGTGAGTCTGGCCGCGCGTACCGGGCCGCTCGGCCGGGCCGGCGTGCTGGCCGTGCTCGCCGCGCTCACCGCCGCCAGCGAGAAGGTCAGCTTCACCCAGGTCATCGCACGGACGCCGGGGCTGCGGCACCTCGACGAGCTGGGCCGGCTCCCGGACTGACGTGACGAAACCGGCTCCTCTCGCCGCCGCCGGCCGGGTCGCCGGGGCGGCCGCCCTCATCGCCGTCCTCACCGTCCTCAGCCGGCTCGCCGGCTTCGGCCGGACCGCGGTGTTCACCCGGATGCTGGGCCCCACCGATCTCGGCGGCGCCTACCTGGTGGCCAACTACGTCCCGAACTTCATCTTCGAGATCGTCGCCGGCGGGGCGCTCGCCAGTCTCGTCGTACCGCTGCTGGCCGGCGCCGTCGAGGCGGGTGACCGGCGCTCGGTGGCCGCCACCACCGGCGCGCTGCTGACCTGGACGCTGAGCCTGCTGGTTCCGCTGGCGGTGCTGCTGGCGGTGTTCGCCGACCCGCTGCCGGGCCTGATCGGAAACGGTCTCAGCGAGGCCCAGCAGGCGTCCGGCGCGCGGATGCTGCGGGTCTTCGCGCCGCAGTTGCCGCTGTACGGCGTGGGGATCGTGCTGACCGGTGTGCTCCAGGCGCACCGCCGCTTCGCTTGGCCGGTGATCGCGCCGCTGCTGTCGAGCGTCACGGTCATCGGCGTCTACCTGGGCTTCACCGCCGCCGAAGGGCGGCTGGCGACGATCGGGGAGGCCGGGCGCGGCGGTGAGCTGCTGCTGTCCGCCGGCACCACGCTCGGCGTGGTGGTGCTCTCGCTGTCGCTGCTGATCCCGGTGCGCCGGCTGCGGCTGCGGGTCCGGCCGGGCTACCGGTTCCCGGCCGACGCCCGGGCCCGGGTGGGCGGTCTGGTGGTCGCCGGGGCGGTGACGGTGGCCGCCCAGCAGATCGCCCTGGTGGTCGCGCTCAACCAGGTCACCTACGGCCGCACCGCCGACGTCAGCGTCTACAACCTCGCCCAGACCGTCTACTTCCTGCCCTGGGCGGTGCTGGCGGTGCCGCTCGCGGTGGCCGCGTACCCGACGCTCGTCGCGGCCCGGGCCACCGGCGACGAGCGCGCCTACCGGGAGACCCTGGCCCCGGCGGTACGCGGGGTCGTGCTGCTCAGCCTGCTCGGCGCCGCCGCGCTCGTCGGCACCGCCATCCCGGTCGGGCACTTCTTCTTCTCCGACCCCCTCGACGCGCGCACCGCCGCGGCCGGGATCGCCGGTTTCGCGCCCGGCCTGGTCGGCTACGGCTTGTTCGCGGTCCTCACCCGCGCGCTGTACGCGCGGGGCGAGACCCGGGCGGCCACCGTCGCCACCGCCGTCGGCTGGCTCAGCGTGCCCGTGCTGGCCGTTCTGGCCGCCCAGGTGGCGCCGCTGGCCGACCGGGTGCTCGCGGTGACGCTGGCGTCCTCGGCCGGCATGCTGCTGCTCGGCGCGCTGCTGATCGCCGCGGTCCGGCGGGCCGCCGGCGGCGACGCGCTGGCCGGGATCGGCCGGGCCGGGGCCGCCGGGCTGCTCGCCGCAGTGGTCGCCGGAGCGGGCGGGGCGGCCGTCGCGGCGGGACTCGCCGGGCTCGGCGACGGCACCCCGACGACACCGTGGGCCCTCGCGCAGGGCATGCTGTCCGGGGTCGTGGTCGGTGTCCTGTTCCTCGCCGTCGCCTGGCTGACCGACGCCCGCGACCTGCGGCCGCTGCTCGCGACCGTGACCCGCCGGCTGCGCCGGCGACGCCCGGCCGGCGGGGACGACGGCCCGCCGGCGCAGCAGCACCCCGGCGAGCGGGGTGACGGAAGGGAGACCGTTTCCTCATGACGGACGCCTCGCCGGCACCGCGCTGGCCCGGGTCGGTGGCCCTGGTGCTCGCCTCCAGCACCGGCGGGGTCGGGCAGCACGTCCGCTCGATCACCCGAGGACTGACCGAGGCCGGCGCGTCCGTACTGGTCTGCGGCCCGTCCGCGACCGAGGAACAGTTCGACTTCACCGGCGCCGGGGCCCGGTTCACGCCGGTGGAGATCCCGGCCAGCCCCACCCCGGGCGACGCGCGCGCGGTCACCGCGCTGCGCCGGGCGCTCGCGGACACGCCCGCCGACGTGGTGCACGCGCACGGGCTGCGCGCCGGCCTGGTCGCCGCACTCGCCCGCCCCGCCGCGCCGCTGGTCGTCACCTGGCACAACGCGGTCCTCGCCGGTGGCCTGCGCGGCGCCGTGTCCCGGCTGGTCGAACGGGTCGTCGCCCGGTCCGTGCGGGTCGCCCTGGGCGCCTCCGCCGACCTGGTCGACCGCGCCGCCGCGCTCGGCGCCGCCGACGCCCGCCTGGCCCCGGTCGCCGCGCCGGCGCTGCCCGCGCCGCGCCGCCGCCGCACGGCGGTACGCGCCGAGTTCGGCGTCGCCGCCGACCGGCCGCTGATCCTCTCGGTGGGCCGGCTGCACCCGCAGAAGCGGTACGACGTGCTGATCGACGCCGCCGCCCGCTGGCGGACCCGTACTCCCGCCCCGCTCGTGGTGATCGCCGGCAGCGGTCCGGCGTACCTGCCGCTGGCCGCCCGGATCTCGGCCGCCCGTGCGCCGGTGACGCTGCTCGGGCACCGCGGCGACGTGGCGGACCTGCTGGGCGCCGCCGACCTCGCGGTGGTGACCAGCGACTGGGAGGCCCGCCAACTGTTCGCGCAGGAGGCGCTGCGGGCCGGCGTACCGCTCGTCGCGACCGCCGTCGGCGGGCTGCCGGACCTGGTCGGCGACGCCGCCGTGCTGGTGCCGCCCGGCGACGTGGACGCCGTCGACGCGGCCGTGCGCGACCTGCTCGACGACCCCGTACGCCGGGCCGACCTGGGCCGGCGCGGCCTGGCGCGGGCCGCGACCTGGCCCACCGAGGCGGACACCGTGGCCGCGCTCGCCGGCCTCTACGCCGAGCTGACACCCCAGCTCTCGACCGGGAACCGCTGATGCTGCGCAGACTCACCCCGGTGCTGCTGACCCTGGTCGTGGTGGCGCTGGGCATCACCGCGCTGTCCGCCCGCCCGGACGACGGCGCGACCCGGCCGAACGCCGACTTCGTGGTGCTCGTCGGCGCGGCGGGCCTGCGGTGGGACGACGTCGACCCGGAGAACACGCCGACGCTGTGGCGGATGGCCGAGCAGGGCGCGATCGGGTCGCTCTCGGTACGCTCCGCGCACCGCCCCACCTGCCCGGTGGACGGCTGGCTCACGCTCGGCGCGGGGAACTTCGCCGCCTGGCCCGGCGCCCGCCCGGGCGGTGGCTGCCCGGCCGCCGGGGTGACGATCGAGCGGCCCGACGGCATCGGCGCGAACCTGCCCGACCAGGCCAGCGCGGTCGTGCACAACCAGGAGCAGCTGTCCTGGGGCACGACGCCGGGCGCGTTGGCCGAGTCGGTGCGCTGCTCGGTGGCGGTCGGGCCGGGCGCCGCCGTGGCCGCCGCCCGCCCGTTCGGCCGGGTCGACAGGTACGCCCCCTCGCTCCCCGAGAACCCGGCGGAACTGCTCGGCTCCTGCGTGCTGAGCATCGTCGACGTCGGCACCGTCGACGACGACGATCCGGCCGTACGGGCCGCCCAGGCGCGGCAGGCCGACGCCCGGCTGGCCCGGGTGCTCGCCGCCCGGCCGCCGCGCTCGCTGGTGCTCGTCGCCGGCGTGTCCGACACCGACTCCCCGTCCCGGCTGCACGTCGCCATCGCCGACGGTCCCGGCTGGGAGGGCGGCTGGCTGACCTCGCCCAGCACCGCCCGGTCCGGCTACCTGCAACTGATCGACCTGGCCCCGTCGGTGCTCGCCGTGCTCGACAAGCCGATGCCGGAACGGGCGTTCCTCGGCCGGCCCGCGGTGACGGTCGACGACCGGCCGGACGACCTGCGGGCCGCGATCGAGGCGCCGGCCGACGCGGACCGGGAGGCAGCGGCCCAGCGCCGCGTCGCCGGCTGGTTCTTCACGCTGCTCGCCGCCGCCCAGATCGCCCTCGCGGTGGCGGTGCTGCCGCTGCTGCGCCGCGCCCGCCGGCTCGCCGGACCGCACGGGCCGGAACCGGTGTCCCGGCGGATCGTCGCGGTGGTGGAGTTGCTGCTGATCGCCGCCGCACTGGCGGTGCCCGCGGCGCTGCTCGCCGACGCCGTGCCCTGGTGGCGCGGGGACCACGCCGGCCTCTGGTACGCCTCGGTGACCGCGCTTCTGATCGTCGGCGGCACCGCCGCGGTCCGGTTCAGTCCCGGGCACGAGCGCACGCTCGGTCCGCTCGGTGCGGTCGCCGGCCTGGCCACGCTCGTGGTCGGCGTGGACGTGCTCACCGGTTCCCGGTTGCAGCTCAACGGCGTGGTCGGCTACTCGGCGCTGGAGGGCGGCCGGTACGCCGGGCTCGGCACCGTCGGGCTGGGCGTGTTCATCGCCGGGGCGCTGCTGTGCGGCGGCTGGCTCGCCCAGCGGTTCCGCAAGGGCTGGCGGCCGATGGTGATGGTGACCGTCGGCGGGCTCGCCGTGGTGGTGGTGGGCAGCCCGTACCTGGGCGCCGACTCGATCGGCGCGATCGCGCTCACCGCCGGGGTCAGCGTCGCGGCGGCGATCTGCAGCGGCGGCTGGCTGACGGTGAGCCGGCTGGCCTGGGCCACCATGGCCGCGCTGGCGGTCACCGTCGGGTTCGCCCTGGTCGACCTGGGCCGTCCGGCGGACGAGCGCGGCAGCCTGGGCCGGTTCCTGGCCGCTGTGGGCGACGGCACCGGCGGGCTCACCGTGCACCGGTCCAGCAGCTCCAACATCCAGACGCTGGTGAACAGCCCGCTCACCGTGCTGGCCCTGGCCGGGGCCGCGCTGGTCTGGCTCGCGCTGCTCCAGCCGTGGGGCGGGTTGATGCGGCTGTTCGGCATCTACCCGGCGATCCGGGCGGCGATGGCCGGCACCGGCGTGGCCGTCGGGCTGGGCGGCGTCCTCGGCGGGTCGGCGCTGGACGTGGCGGGCGCGGCGGCGGCCCTCGTGGTGCCGATGGCGGCCCTGGCGGCGCTGCGGGTGCTCGACCACTCCACCGACCGCACGGTGCCCGACAGCGGCCGTGGCGGGGGCGAGACGGGCGCGGTCCCACCGGGCGGGCCGGACGGCTCCTCCAGGGGCGGCGCGGCCGGCGACGGCCCGGCCGCTGACCGTGCGAGTGGCGACGGTGCGGGTGGCGACGGTGCGGGTGGTGGTCGGTCGGCTGCCGAAGGCTCGGCCGGTGACGGTGCGGCTGGTGACGGTGCGGCCGGGGACGGTGGGGTCGGGGACGACGCCGGCGACCAAGGGGAGGCCGGGGAGCCGGCCGGACCGGGCGGGCAGGACTCCGCTGGCCCGGAGGCGCCGGACGGGCCGCGCGCCGCTGGCGCGCCCCGTGGGGCGCAGGTGCCCGCACAGCCGACCCCGGCGTCCTCGGAGATCCCCGCCGGTTGACCCGGGCCGCCCGCGCGGCCCGCCAGGTCTGCCGCCCCGCCGGTCCGGGGAGGTGGCGGGGTCGAGGCCCGGTGGAAGGCACCACATCGGCGAGCTGGTGTCGATCAAGGGCCCGGATCCGGGCCGAGGGAGGGCCGGCACCGGCCTCACGTGCGTCGACAGCGGGTGCGACGCCGGCTCACGGTCCGGATGGTGTTACCGTGGAATCCCGTGGATCGCGTGATCACTCTGCTGATCGGCACGGCGGTTCGCACGACCGCTACGGACGACACGGGAGCAGGCCTTGGCCCCAACAGCACGGACGACCAGGCACATTTTCGTCACCGGGGGCGTCGCCTCCTCGCTGGGTAAGGGCCTCACCGCCTCCAGCCTCGGCAGTCTGCTGACCGCGCGCGGACTGCGCGTGGTGATGCAGAAGCTCGACCCGTACCTGAACGTCGACCCCGGCACGATGAACCCGTTCCAGCACGGCGAGGTCTTCGTCACCGAGGACGGCGCCGAGACCGACCTCGACGTCGGCCACTACGAGCGGTTCCTCGACCGGGACCTCTCCGGCAAGGCGAACGTCACCACCGGCCAGATCTACTCGGCGGTGATCGCCAAGGAGCGGCGCGGGGAGTACCTCGGCGACACGGTTCAGGTCATCCCGCACATCACCAACGAGATCAAGGCCCGGATCCGCGGCATGGCCGACCCGGACGCCGACGGCCAGGTGCCCGACGTGGTGATCACCGAGGTCGGCGGCACGGTCGGCGACATCGAGTCGCTGCCGTTCCTGGAGTCGATCCGGCAGATCCGCCACGACCTGGGCCGGGACAACTGCTTCTACCTGCACGTGTCGCTGGTGCCGTACCTGGCGCCGTCGGGCGAGCTGAAGACCAAGCCGACCCAGCACTCGGTGGCGCAGCTGCGCAGCATCGGCATCCAGCCCGACGCGCTGGTGCTGCGCTGCGACCGGGAGATCCCGGACAAGGTCAAGGAGAAGCTGTCGCTGTACTGCGACGTCGACCGGGAGGCGGTCACCGCCGCGCCGGACGCGCCGAGCATCTACGACATCCCGAAGGTGCTGCACCGGGAGGGCCTCGACGCGTACGTGGTGCGCCGGCTCGGCCTGTCGTTCCGCGACGTGGACTGGACCCGCTGGGACGACCTGCTGGAGCGGGTGCACCAGCCCCGGCACACGATCACCGTCGCGCTCGTCGGCAAGTACGTCGACCTGCCCGACGCGTACCTGTCGGTGAGCGAGGCGATCCGGGCGGCCGGGTTCGGCCACCGCGCCCGGGTGCAGCTCAAGTGGGTGCCCAGCGACGACTGCGTGACCCCGGCGGGTGCCGCCGCCGCGCTGTCCGGCGTCGACGGCATCGTGATCCCCGGCGGCTTCGGCGTCCGTGGCATCGAGGGCAAGGTCGGCACCGCCCGGTACGCGCGGGAGAACGGCATCCCGCTGCTGGGCCTCTGCCTCGGCCTGCAGTGCATGACCATCGAGGTGGCCCGCCACCTGGCCAACCTCGACGGGGCGAACTCCCTCGAATTCGACGAGGAGGCGGTGCACCCGGTCATCGCCACCATGGCCGACCAGGAGGACATCGTCGCCGGTCGCGGTGACCTGGGCGGCACCATGCGGCTCGGTGCGTACCCGGCGAAGCTGGCCGAGGGCTCGATCGTCGCCGAGGCGTACGGCAGCACCGAGGTCAGCGAGCGGCACCGGCACCGGTACGAGGTGAACAACGCCTACCGCGACCAGCTCACCAAGGCCGGCCTGACCATCTCCGGCACCTCGCCGGACGGGCGGCTGGTCGAGTTCGTCGAGCTGGACCGCAACCTGCACCCCTTCTTCGTGGCCACCCAGGCGCACCCGGAGCTCAAGAGCCGGCCCACCCGTCCGCACCCGCTGTTCGCCGCGTTCGTCGGCGCGGCAGTGGCGTACTCGCAGGCCGACCAGCTGCCGGTGGACCTGGACGGCGCGTCGAAGAAGGCCGCCCGCGGCGGTGGCGCGAAGGCGTCCGCGAAGTGAGCGGCCGGTCCACGCGAGCGTGCGGGGAGGCGGCGTGAGCGGCGTCGAGCACCGGTACGAGGTGACCGGCCGCCGGGAGATCTGGTCCGGCCGGATCTTCTCCGTGGTCAGCGACGACGTCACCATGCCCGGCGGCGGCAGCGCGACCCGCGACTACGTGCGGCACGTCGGTGCGGTCGCGGTGGTGGCGCTCGACGACGCCGGTCAGGTGGTGCTGATCCGCCAGTACCGGCACCCGGTCGGCCGGCACCTGTGGGAGCTGCCCGCCGGGCTGATGGACGTCGGCGGCGAGGACCTGGCCGCCGCCGCGCTGCGGGAGCTGGCCGAGGAGGCGGACCTGACCGCGGGCCGCGTCGACGTGCTCGTCGACCTGCACAGCTCGCCCGGGTTCGCCGACGAGGTGGTGCGGGTCTTCCTTGCCCGCGACCTGGCCGACGTGCCGGCCGACCAGCGGCACGACCGGCACGACGAGGAGGCCGACCTCCAGGTGGTCCGGGTGGACCTGGACGAGGCGGTGCGGATGGTGCTGGCCGGCGAGATCACCAACGCGTCCTGCGTGGCCGGGCTGCTCGCCGCCGCCCGCGCCCGCGACACCGGCTTCACCGAGCTGCGCCGCCCGGAGGCGCCGCTGCCGCGCTGATCCGCAGACGACGAGGGGCCGCCCGGCGCGCAGTGCGCCGGGCGGCCCCTTCGGTTTGCCGCAAGTCAGTCGCGCAGCGGGCGTCCCTGCCCGTCGACACCGCCGTTGACGAGGATCAGGATGCCGTCGACGAGGCCCCAGATCGCGCCGAAGCCGCACGTCACGAGCGTGACGATGAGCTGGATGACACCGGTCTTGGTGTCGCCCATGTAGAACCGGCCGATGCCGAAGCCGCCGAGCAGGATCTGGAGAACACCCGCGACGACCTTGCTCTTGTCCGAGACGCCCTGCGGGTACTGCTGATAAGGAGTGGTCATGAGCGGACACAATAGTGATCGGTTCACGTCCTGTCGGCCTCGCCACCCAGCCGGTGGGAAGATGTCATCGAAGTTTGTCCTCTCGGCGGATGGCGTCTCCACCGGGCAGTCCGAGGCATGCCTGACACACCGTCAGGACCAGCGGGCACCGGATGTCACAGTGTCGCCGTCCGTGGGCTTCCCACGGGCCTAGACTGCCGCCGGCGGGACAGGAGGACCGCGCCGGCAACGGAGCCGGTGCGGCCACGCAGTCGGGGGTGAGCCGCCCCGGAGGAAGGTGTCTGCATCGTGAAGGTCGGAATCCCCCGCGAGGTCAAGAACCACGAGTACCGGGTGGCGATCACGCCCGCCGGAGTCAACGAGTTCACCCGCCACGGCCACGAGGTCTTCGTGGAGGCAGGCGCCGGAGTCGGTTCCAGCATCACCGACGACGAGTTCGCCGCCGCGGGCGCGAAGATCCTGGCCACCGCCGACGAGGTGTGGGACACCGCCGAGCTGGTGCTCAAGGTCAAGGAGCCGATCGCCGAGGAGTACCACCGGATGCGCGAGGGCCAGGTGCTGTTCACGTACCTGCACCTGGCCGCGTCCCGCGAGTGCACCGACGCGCTGGTCGACCGGAAGGTCACCGGCATCGCGTACGAGACGGTCGAGCTGCCCGACCGGTCGCTGCCGCTGCTCGCACCGATGTCCGAGGTGGCCGGCCGGCTCGCCCCGCAGGTGGGCGCCTTCTACATGATGCGCACCGGCGGCGGGCGGGGCGTGCTGCCCGGCGGCGTCTCCGGCGTGTAC
This sequence comes from Micromonospora sp. WMMD1219, assembly GCF_049315215.1. Lineage (NCBI taxonomy): Bacteria > Bacillati > Actinomycetota > Actinomycetes > Micromonosporales > Micromonosporaceae > Micromonospora > Micromonospora sp. WMMD1219. Next base: position 6,002,647 of record NZ_CP186057.1, on the reverse strand, counting down.
GCGGCCAAGACCGTGGTCATCGGCGCGGGCGTGTCCGGTCTGAACGCCGCCGCCATCGCGCTGGGCCTGCAGTCCGAGGTGCTGCTGCTGGACAAGAACGTGGCCCGGCTCCGCTCCGCCGACGCCATCTACCGGGGCCACCTGCAGACCGTCGCCTCCAACGCGTACGAGATCGAGCGGGCCGTGCTCGACGCGGACCTGGTCATCGGCGCGGTGCTGGTGCCCGGCGCGAAGGCCCCGAAGCTCATCTCCAACGAGCTGGTCTCCCGGATGAAGCCGGGCAGCGTCCTCGTCGACATCGCCATCGACCAGGGCGGCTGCTTCGAGGACTCGCGCCCGACCACGCACGCCGACCCGGTCTACAAGGTCCACGACTCGATCTTCTACTGCGTGGCGAACATGCCCGGTGCGGTGCCGAACACCAGCACCTACGCGCTGACCAACGTCACCCTCCCGTACGCCCTCGAACTGGCCAACCAGGGCTGGCAGCAGGCGCTGCGCAACGACCCGGCGCTGGCGCTGGGCCTGAACACCCACGCCGGCAAGGTCGTCTACGGCCCGGTCGCCGAGGCGCACGGCATGGACGTGCTGCCGCTGGACGAGGTGCTGAGCTGACCGAGACCGCTGTGCGCGCGGCCGGCGCGGAACCCGCGCCGGCCCTGCGCCGTGCGGTCCGGACCTACCTGGACCACCTCACCGTCGAACGCGGGCTGTCCGCGAACACGCTCGCCTCGTACCGCCGGGACCTGGACCGCTACCTCGCCACGCTGGCCGCGGCCGGGGTGGACGACCTGGCCGCCGCCGGGCCCGCGCAGGTCGAGGCCCACCTGGCCCGGCTGCGCGCGGGCGACGACGACCACCCGCCGCTCGCCGTCTCCTCGGCCGCCCGCGCGGCCAGCGCGGTCCGCGGCCTGCACCGCTTCGCGCTGCGCGAGGGACTGGCCGGCGCCGACCCCAGCCGCGACGTCCGCCCGCCCGCGCCGCCGCGCCGGCTGCCCCGCGCGCTGCCCGTCGACGCGGTCCTGCGGCTGCTGGAGGCCGCCGGCCCGCCCGGCGCCACCGGCGACCCCGCCGCCCGCGCGCTGCGCGACCGGGCGCTGCTGGAATTCCTGTACGGCACCGGCGCGCGCATCTCCGAAGCGGTCGGCGCCGCCGTCGACGACCTCGACCTGGACGCCGGCACCGTGCTGCTGCGTGGCAAGGGCGGCCGGACCCGGCTGGTCCCGGTCGGCGGGTACGCGGCCGACGCGCTGCGCGCCTGGCTGGTGCGGGGCCGCCCGGCGCTGCTCGCCGCCGGGCGCGGCACCCACGCGGTGTTCGTGAACGCCCGCGGCGGCCCGCTCACCCGGCAGGGCGCCTGGACCGTGCTGCGCAGCGCCGCTGCCCGCGCCGGCCTGCCGGTCGACGGACCCGATGCGGTCTCCCCGCACACGCTGCGCCACTCGTACGCCACCCACCTGCTCGACGGCGGCGCGGACGTGCGAGTGGTGCAGGAACTGCTCGGTCACGCCTCGGTGACCACCACCCAGGTCTACACATTGGTGACAGTGGAACGGCTGCGCGAGGTGTACGCGACAGCCCATCCCCGGGCTCGCTGAGCGCCGGCGTCGGGGGACCCGGCTGACGGGCGGCCGACACGCCGACCCGCTACCGAACGTGCTGCTGGCCGGTGGCGTACAGTCGGCATCGGCGCGGGCCTCCAGGTACGACGGACCGGGGGTGCGCAGCGGCGCCGCGAGGGACGTCGGACGGCTCCGACGCCGGGTGGTCGTCGGGAGGGGGCAACGAGGACATGGCAGGAAACGGTGACCGTGCCGAGACCTGGACGTCGGAGCTCCGTGAGCAGCAGGCGACGCTCGGTGCCGATCTCGGCCCCGCCGACCCGGCCGCGTACACCATGCGCAAGCCGATCCCCGAACCCATGCCGACCGACCGGCACGGCCCGGCGCGGATCATCGCGATGGCCAACCAGAAGGGCGGCGTCGGCAAGACCACGACGACCATCAACCTGGGCGCGGCACTGGCCGAGTACGGCCGCAAGGTGCTGCTCGTCGACTTCGACCCGCAGGGTGCCCTCTCCGTCGGGCTGGGCGTCAACCCGCACAACCTGGACCTGTCGGTCTACAACCTGCTGATGCAGGACGACGTCACCGCCGAGGACGTCCTGATCAAGACCGACGTGGCCGGGCTGCACCTGCTACCGGCGAACATCGACCTCTCCGCCGCCGAGATCCAGCTGGTCAACGAGGTCGCCCGGGAGATGGCCCTGGCGCGGGTGCTGCGCACCATCCGCAAGGAGTACGACTTCATCCTGATCGACTGCCAGCCCTCGCTGGGCCTGCTGGCGATCAACGCGCTCACCGTCGCGCACGGCGTGCTCATCCCGCTGGAGTGCGAGTTCTTCAGCCTGCGCGGTGTCGCGCTGCTGCTGGACACCATCGACAAGGTGCGCGAGCGGCTCAACTTCGACCTGGAACTCGAAGGCATCCTCGCCACCATGTACGACAGCCGCACCACCCACTGCCGCCAGGTGCTGCAGCGCGTGGTCGAGGCGTTCGGCGACAAGGTCTACCAGACCGTCATCACCAAGACGGTGAAGTTCCCCGAGTCCACGGTGGCCGGTGCCCCGATCACCACCCTCGACCCGGCCTCCTCGGGCGCGCGCAACTACCGGCAGCTCGCCCGGGAGGTCATCGCCGCCCAGGCGGACCGGTAGGTCGCACGCCGGCCGCCCGCCGCGTCGTCTACGGTTTCCCGGTGACCGCACCGCCCCTCGACCCGCCGCACGGCACCGGCGACGCCGCCGTCGCCGCGGAGCTGGCCGCCGAGGTCGACGGTGTGGTGCCCGCCGATCCGGGCACCGGCGAACAGACGAGTGGCTTCACGGTCCGGCTGGACAACTTCACCGGCCCGTTCGACCTGCTGCTCCAGCTGATCAGCAAGCACAAGCTGGACGTCACCGAGGTCGCGCTGCACAAGGTCACCGACGAGTTCATCGCGTACCTGCGCGCCACGGGCGACCAGTGGGACCTGGACGAGACGAGCGAGTTCCTGCTCGTCGCCGCCACCCTGCTCGACCTGAAGGCGGCCCGGCTGCTGCCCTCGGCCGAGGTCGAGGATGAGGAGGACCTGGCGCTGCTGGAGGCGCGGGACCTGCTGTTCGCCCGGCTGTTGCAGTACAAGGCGTACAAGGAGGCCGCCGCGCACATCGCCGAGCTGGAGGCGGTCGGCGGCCGGCGCTACCCGCGGGCGGTCACACTCGAACCGCGGTACGCCGAGGCGCTGCCCGACCTGGTACTCGGCATCGGTCCCGAGCGGCTGCGCAAGCTCGCGGTCAAGGCGATGAGCCCGAAACCGGTACCCGAGGTCTCCATCGCCCACGTGCACATGGTCCGGGTCAGCGTCCGGGAACACGCCGGCATCATCGCCGACCGGCTGCGCCGCGCCGGGATCGCCACGTTCTCGCTGCTCTGCGCCGACTGCGAGATGACGCTCGAGGTGGTGGCCCGGTTCCTGGCGCTGCTGGAGCTGTACCGGCAGGGCCTCGTCGCCTTCGTGCAGGAGCAGGCGCTGGAGGAACTGACCGTCCGCTGGACCGGCCCGGTCGACGGCGAGGCCGAGCTGACCGTCGACGAGTACGCCGGCAGCCCCGAACCCACGACCACGTCCGTCCCCGCCGCCCCGGCCGACGCCGCGGCTGCTCCGGCCGACGTCGGCGCCGGGGTGAGCGACGCCGCCGTGCCGGGCGACGTCGCCGCAGATGCCGCATCCGACGCCGCCGTGCCCGCCGAGGCGGCGGACGAACACGCACCGACGCAGGAGTGAACGGATGAGCGACCAGGAACGCCGCGACTCCCTGGCCGACCAGGCCGCCGCATGGGTGCCACCGTGGGAGCGCCCCGCCCCGCCCCGGCCAGCCCCGGACGATTCCGACGCACCGGCCGAGCACCCGGACCCCGACATCGCGGACACCACCGATTCCCGGGAAGCAGATCTCGACGCGACACCGGATTCCTCGGCGGATCTTGGAAGCGAAGGGCCCTCAGAGGGGCCCATTCCTTCCAAGATCGCCACGGTTCAGGGGGATCTTGGTACGGGGACGCCCCTTGGAGGGCGGGACCGTACCAAGATCTCGGCGGAGAGCGTGACGGAGGACGCGGAACAGCGGGCGAGCGGGGGAGCGGGTGCTGAGGGCGTACCCGCTAAGCGGGGACGGCGGCGGGCCGCGCCGGAACCGGTGCCCGCGCCGGTCCTGGACGACGCGGAGCTGCGCGGCGCCCTGGAGGCGATCCTGCTCGTGGTGGACCAGCCGGTCAGCGAGCTGGTCCTGGCCGAGATCCTCGAACAGGCCCCCGAGCGGGTCGGCGCGATGCTCGACGAGATCGCCGCCGGATACACGGCCGCAGGGCACGGGTTCGACCTGCGCCGGGCCGCGGGTGGCTGGCGTCTCTACACCCGGCCGGAATACGCGACGTACGTGGAACGGTTCGTACTGGACGGGCAGTCCGTGCGGCTGACCCAGGCCGCGCTGGAGACCCTCGCCGTGGTCGCCTACCGGCAGCCGGTGACCCGTTCGCGCATCTCGGCCATCCGGGGTGTCAACTGCGACGGGGTGCTCCGTACCCTGGTGGGTCGCGGCCTGGTCGAGGAGTGCGGCACCGAGGCGGACAGCGGTGCCTACCTCTACCGGACCACCACCATGTTCCTGGAGAAGCTGGGGCTGAACTCGGTGGACGACCTGCCGCCGCTCGCCCCGTTCCTCCCCGACGACGTAGAAGAGCTTGCCGATGCGACGCGATGACCGTGCCCCGAAGCCCGACGCCCCCGTGTACGAGGGCGCCGAGCGCCTGCAGAAGGTGCTCGCCGCCGCGGGGGTGGGTTCCCGGCGCGCCTGCGAAGACCTGATCTTCCGGCGCCGGGTCACAGTGAACGGGCGGGTGGCACAGCTCGGCGACAAGGCCGACCCGGCCCGCGACGTGATCGTCGTCGACGGGGAGCGGCTGCAGGCCGACGTCCGCCTGGTCTACGTGGCGATGAACAAGCCGCGCGGCGTCGTCACCACCATGGCCGACGAGAAGGGCCGCACGGAGCTCGCCGACTTCATCGGCGCGCGGCTGGAGCAGCGGGTCTACCACGTCGGGCGACTGGACGCCGACAGCGAGGGCCTGCTCCTGCTCACCAACGACGGCACCCTCGCCCACAAGCTCATGCACCCGTCGTACGAGGTACTCAAGACCTACCTCGCCGAGGTCGCCGGGCCGATCCCGCGCAACCTGAGCAAGCGGCTGACCGCCGGCGTCGAGCTGGAGGACGGTCCGGTGAAGGTCGACGGGTTCAAGCTGGTCGACACGCTGGGCAAAACCGCCCAGGTGGAGCTGACCCTGCACGAAGGGCGCAAGCACATCGTCCGGCGCCTGATGGCCGAGGTGGGACATCCGGTGAGCCGCCTGATCCGTACCTCGATCGGTCCGATCAAGCTCGGCGACCTGCGCACCGGGCGGATGCGGCGGCTGACCAACGCGGAGGTCGCCGCCCTGTTCAAGGCCGTGGGTGACTGACCCCGACGATCGGGGTACGGCTCCCGGTAGGCTTCGACGCGGTCCGCGGGCCGGCACACGCCGGCCCGGTGGGACGCCCGCGCGGCGCGGGCATGATTCAAGACGGAACATCCGCTCAACGGCGCCCGACAAACCGGGCGACCCGCGAGGTACGGGCTGAGGAGGACAACGGTGGAGGAAAACGTACCGGCCGGGCGATGCGTGGTCGCTGTGGACGGGCCGTCCGGTTCGGGGAAGTCCACCGTGTCGCGGCGACTGGCCACGGGCCTCGGCGCCCGCTATCTCGACACCGGCGCCATGTACCGGGCGCTGACCTGGGCGGTCCTGCGCTCCGGCGTGGAACTCACCGACACCGAGTCGGTGGCCAAGGTCGCCGCCGAGGCCGACCTCCGCATCGGCACCGACCCCCAGGGGTACGCCGTGACCGTCGACGGCACCGACGTGTCCACCGCCATCCGCGGCGCCGAGGTGACCAAGGCGGTGTCCGCTGTCGCCGCCGTCGCCGCCGTACGCGAGCTGCTGGTGGACCGGCAGCGGCGGGTGATCGCCGACGCGGGCCGGATCGTGGTCGAAGGCCGGGACATCGGCTCGGTGGTCGCGCCGGACGCGGAGCTGAAGGTTTACCTGACCGCCTCCGAGGCGGCGCGCGCGAAGCGGCGCAGCGCCGAGGACGCGGCCGACGTCGCGGCGACCGCCGCCGACCTGGCCCGCCGGGACCGGCTCGACTCGACCCGCAAGGTCAACCCGCTCCAGCAGGCCCCCGACGCGGTGGTGCTGGACACCACCGAGCTGGGCATCGACGAGGTCGTGGCTCGCTTGCGCGAGATGCTCACGGAGCGGGGCGTCGCGTGAGCGCGAGGAGTGAGCGGGTTGTGCGAGCCCCGCAGTCGCGAACGAAGGGCGGCTCGGCATGAGCGACAATGACTTCGGTGGCTGGGTGGAGTTGCGCGAGCCGGAGGCCGACTCCGGTGAGCCGACCGGCCCGCAGCCCGTCGTGGCAGTGGTCGGCCGCCCCAACGTCGGCAAGTCCACGCTGGTCAACCGCATCATCGGCCGCCGCCAGGCGGTCGTGGAGGACATCCCCGGCGTGACCCGGGACCGCGTGCCCTACGACGCGCAGTGGAACGGCCGGTCGTTCACCGTGGTGGACACCGGCGGCTGGGAGCCCGACGCCAAGGACCGGGCCGCGGCCATCGCAGCCCAGGCCGAGATCGCGGTGGGCACCGCCGACGTGGTGCTGTTCGTGGTGGACGCCATGGTCGGCTCGACCGACGTGGACGAGGCCGCGGTGAAGATGCTGCGCCGCAGCGCCAAGCCGGTGATCCTGGTGGCCAACAAGGCCGACAACACCAACATCGAGATGGAGGCGACCGCGCTGTGGTCGCTCGGCCTCGGTGAACCGTTCCCGGTGTCGGCGCTGCACGGCCGCGGCTCCGGCGACCTGCTCGACGCCATCCTGGACGCGCTGCCCGAGGCGCCGAAGATCGTGGAGAACCGGCCGCGCGGCCCCCGCCGGGTAGCGCTGGTCGGCCGCCCCAACGTCGGCAAGTCCAGCCTGCTCAACCGCTTCTCCGGCGAGGAGCGGGCGGTCGTCGACTCGGTCGCCGGCACCACTGTCGACCCGGTCGACAGCCTGGTCGAGATCGGCGGCGAGACGTGGCAGCTGGTCGACACCGCCGGCCTGCGCAAGCGGGTCGGCAAGGCCAGCGGCACCGAGTACTACGCCAGCCTGCGCACCGCCTCGGCCATTGAGGCGGCCGAGGTCGCCGTGGTGCTGATCGACTCCAGCGAGGTGATCAGCGAGCAGGACCAGCGGATCCTCACCATGGTCGTCGAGTCCGGCCGGGCGCTGGTCATCGCGTTCAACAAGTGGGACCTCGTCGACGGCGACCGCCGCTACTACCTGGACAAGGAGATCGACCGGGAGCTGCGGCGCATCCCCTGGGCGATCCGGCTGAACCTGTCCGCGAAGACCGGCCGCGCCGTCGACAAGCTCGCGCCCGCGCTGCGCAAGGCCCTGGCGAGCTGGGAGACGCGCATCCCGACCGCGCAGCTCAACCAGTGGCTCACCGCGCTGGTCCAGGCCACCCCGCACCCGGTACGCGGCGGACGCGCGCCACGCATCCTGTTCGCCACCCAGGCCGGGGCGGCGCCGCCGCGGTTCGTGCTGTTCACCACCGGTCCGCTGGACGCCGGCTACCAGCGCTTCGTCGAGCGCAAGCTCCGCGAGGAGTTCGGCTACGAGGGCAGCCCGATCGAGATCTCGGTACGCCCGCGCAAGAAGCTGGGCCCCGGCGGCCGGGGCAAGGCCCACGGCTGACGGGCTCTTCGCTGCACGCCACCCTCCTAGGACGCTCTAGGGGGTGTGGCGCGCGGCGCGGGAGGGGCCTCTGCGCACGGTGCGAAGATCCTGCGCTAAGCTGTACCGGCTGCCGCGGGGGAGACCTGGCGGGGGCATCGGGACGTGGCGCAGCTTGGTAGCGCACTTGACTGGGGGTCAAGGGGTCGTCGGTTCGAATCCGGCCGTCCCGACAGCACGAAAAGAGGCCGTCAACCGGGGTGAAAGCCCTGGTCAGCGGCCTCTGATTCGTATTGGGCTAGTGGGGATTTGCTGATCTAGACGGCGCGTAGCTGGGGACCACCTGGGGGCCGGCGGGCCTTCAAGTGGGCGCTGAGGGCCGCTCCGGCGTCCGTGATCGACTGCCGGTCGGGGTGTAGGTAGCGCTGGGTGTGGTCTGGCGGCGCACCGTCCACATCCACGTTTCCCGGTCGGTGTCCTCGGCCCGCACGCCGGAAACCTCGCCGATCCGGGCGGCGGCGCAGGGCGGCAAATCTATCCATGACGCAAGGTGTCAGGTTTTGGGTGGAGCATGGGTTCATCAGTCGGCGCCGGTGAGAGGCGCGGACCACGGCGCAGACAGATGCGGAGAGACAAGAACTTCATGCGCGAAACCCCAGAAGATCTCGAAAAGCTCCAAGCCCTCCTTGACGCCTCCCTCGCCGGCTCCACCTCCCACCTCCGCTCGATCATCAACACCGCGCGCACACTGAACGCGGAGCAGCTCACCCAGGTCCTCACCGGCATGTGCACCCTCGCTCTGTCCAGCGTGACGGCGAAGGGTGAGCCGCGGATCAGCGGTGTCGACGGGCACTTCCTGCGAGGCAAGTGGTACTTCGGCACGGCGCCCGACGCCGCCAAGGCGCGTCACCTCGCGGCGCGGCCCGCCGTCAGCGCCGCACATATGCGCGGTGAGGACCTCGGCGTCTTCACGCACGGCACGGTGGAGATCCTCAACCCCCCCACCGGCGACCAGGCCACGGACTGGCCGGACGTGCTCGCGTACTTGAAGGACTTCTACGGCGACGACCTCTTCGACTGGGACAACGACGTGGTCTACTACCGGCTGCATCCGCACTGGATGGCCGTCTATGCCCCAGACATCGCAAAGCTCACCGTGGCGTCCGAGCCCTGAGCCCAGGGCCTGCCCTGCCGATCACGGCCACCTTGGTGGATTCATCGAGCGGGACGCCACCAGGGCGTGGTGCCGCCCAGGTCGCGCTGGACGTTGGTGACGCAGTGGATGTCGCCACCGGCCGTACCGACGTAGTGCGGGTAGTCCCAGTCCTCGATCCAGCGGACGCGCACGCCGGCCCGCCCCAGCGCCTCCTCGGTGGCCCGCTGGAATACGTCGTACCCGCCCTGCCGCGGCCCGTGCTGGGCCGGTGCCAGATATCCGCCGGTGCCCGTGCTGATGCCGTTGGCGGCGTCCGGCAAGTACGTGACGGTCAAGTCCTTGGTCGGCGACGCCGGGCCCGGTCACGACAATTCAGTCGTCGAGCGTCTTCAACAGTCCAAGCGTGCGCGACTCGATCAGGCGGTAACCGGCTTCGTTCGCGATGCGTAGCGCGGCCTTGGCGTGCTCGCGAGCGACGTCGGGCTGCTCGGTGGCCAGGCACACCGCCGCGAGCCCTACCAGCGCACTCGCCTCGCACCACACGAACCGGGTCTGCCGGGCCAGGCCGAGCGCCAGGCGGTGTTCCTCGGCTGCCTCTGCCGGCCGTTCAGCGGCCAGCAGCACGCGGCCGTACGCCTCGCGTGCCCACGCCTCGGTGCCGGCGTCGCCGATCTCCTGCGTCAACGCCACTGCACGTCGCGCGTCGGCGCAGGCACCTGGTGCGCGGTCCGTCATCGACCACAACAACGCACGTCCGCTGAGCGCCGTCGCCTCGCCGTACTGATAGCCCAGATCGCGGTTGGCGACCAGCGCCCGGTCGTACAACTCCTCGGCGGCTTCCCGGTCTCCACGGTCGCGGCGGATGCCCGCGAGGTCAACCAGAAGTACCGCTTCGTTGTATCGTGAGCCGCTCCGTTCCGCGCAGGCCAGTGCGTCCCGGATGTGCTGGTCCGCCTGTGACAGCGCGCCGAGCTGCCAGTGTGCGAAGCCGAGGTTGGCGAGGGACATGGCCTCGCCGCCGTCGTTGCGGTATTGCCGGTTGAGCTCCAGGGATTGTCGGGCGCAGTCGATTGCGGCTCGGGGGTTGCCGAGGCGCTGGTGCACCGCGCTGAGATTGTTCAACAGGGCCGTGCGTCCCTCCCGCCACCGGTCATGGGCGTTGATGCGGAGGCCGTCGAGGAGGTGCTGGCGGGCTTCCTCGTATCGGCCGGCGGTGACGTGGGCGAGGGCGATGCTCAGGTGCATGCTGGCCTGGGCTGTCAGGTCGTTCGCGGCCTCCGCGGCGGCCAGCCCTCTGGTGGCTGCGGACAGCCACTCGGCGCGGCGTCCAAGCTGGTGGAACCAGGCGCGTAGGGCGTCGGTGAGCTGCCAGACAAAGCGTGCATGCCCGTGGTCGGCGGCGTGGTTGATCGCCGCGATGACATTGGCTGCTTCTGCGTCCAGCCACGCCGATGCCTCGTCGGCATCGGGAAACGATTGTTGCGGGGCCGGCCCGGGGAGCCTGAGGAAATGGGGGATGAGTTGACGTCCGGCGGCGTCGGCCCTGCTGCGATAGTGCTCAAGCAGACGCTGCCGGGCGTCGTGACGGGTGGTGTCGTCGTCCTCCGTGACGAGCCGGTCCACGGCGTACTGTCGGAGCAGGTCGTGAAACCGGTATCTGTCGCCTCCCTGATGCTCGATCAGGTGTGCGGACGCGAGGGCGCGGAGTGTTCTCGTCGCGACGGGGGGCGCGACCCCCTCGATCGCGGCCGCGACGTGGGCGGTGAAGCTGCCACCGGGGACCAGCCCGATGTGACGGAACATTCGTTGCTGAGCGGTGGGCAGGGCCCGATACGACATCGCGAAGGCCTTCGTGACCGCGCCCTCGTCGGCACCGTCGACGGTCAGGCTGGTGAGAGGACCGCCCTCGTCGAGTTCCTCGGCCAGTCCGGCGATGTGGGGATGGCCGCTCGTCTGCAGGTTCGCTGCCGCTATCCGCAGTGCCAGTGGCAGGTGCCCGCAGAGGTGGGCGAGGCGGGCCGCGGCGCCGGCCTCGACCCGAACGGCCTCGTCGCCGAGCATCGCCGCCAGCAGCCGTACGGAGTCCGTCGGGCTGAGCACGCCCAGCAGCAGAGATCGGGCGCCGGCCCGGACGACCAGCTCACCGAGCCGGCGACGGCTGGTGATCAGAACGGTGCCGCTGGGCGGGATCAGCGGTATCACCTGGTCAGCGTCACGAGCGTTGTCCAGCACCAGCAGAATCCTGCGGCCGGTCGTCGTCGAGCGGAACAGCGAGACCCGGCCGTCCTGATCGTCCGGAACGACGCGGGGGTCGACACCAAGCCCACCAAGTAGCTGTCCGAGCGCGGCGGACGGTGTGACGGGTGGGCGCTCGACGTCGAAGCCGCGCAGGTCGATGAACATCTGACCGTCGGGGAAGGCCTCACGTACCCGATGCGCCCAGCGCACCGCCAGCGCCGTCTTTCCGACTCCGGGGATTCCGCTGAGAACCCAGACCGTCGTGGCGCTGGATCCGCCCGACAGCTGGTCGAGACGGGTCATCTCGTCAGTTCTACCGATGAAACCCGGTACGTCCTGTGGCAGCTCTTCCGGACGGTGCGGGACGCTCGACAGTGCGTCGTCGCGTTCCGCCGGCAGTACCGGATCACCCCTGAGGATGAGCCGGTGCAGGCGGCTGAGCTCGCGCGACGGTTCCAGGCCGAGATCGTCGTTCAGCCGGGTGCGGAGATTGCGGTAGACCTCCGATGCTCGATCGGCCTGGCCCTCGAGGTACAGGGCTGTCATGAGCTGACCGACGAGGCGATGCCGGTAGGGCTGTCCGGCCACCTGGTCGGACACCTCGCGCACCACTCTCCTGGTGCGACCCAGCCGCAGCAGCGCGTCCGCCCGGTCCTCCGCAGCCGTCCAACGGGCCTCGATGAGACCCGAACAGAGCAGTTGGCGTCCGGAATCGTCGACGACGTCGAGCAGTGGCTCACCTCGCCACAGGTCCAACGCCTGGTCCAGCAATTCCACGGTGGTGAGATCGTCGGAAGAGCCTGCGGCCTGCTGGACGAGGGCGGAGAAGCGGTGTGCGTCGACCGTCGCCGGATCGGTGTGCAGCCGGTAGGCGCCGCGCTCGCTCAGCAGATGCGCGGATGCACCGATCTGCCGGAAGGTGGCCCGTAGGCGCGAGACCATGGCCTGCACCGTCGCCCGTGCGCTGGGTGGGGGCGCCTGCGCCCAGATCAGGTCGATGAGCCGGTCCGCAGGTACCGGTCGATTGGCCTCCAGGACGAGCGCCGCCAGGAGCAACCGGGGCTGTCGCCCTCCGATGGCGACGCGGACACCCTCGGACCAGATCTCCACCGGCCCGAGGACCCGAAACTCCATGTGCACCTTCCTGCCGTCGCTGCGTGTGCGGGCCGGCGCGACTCCTCTGCAAGCATTTTGCAAGATCGCTGCATGCGCCGGCCCTGATTATGGTCGAGCCCGCTGACGGTGAGCGGGCGGTACGAGCGTGCGCTTCGCGGCGCGGCCAGCACGGGGTGGCTGCGAACGACGAAGGGTGCGCAGAGTCCGGTGCGCTCATCCGGGGGGCGATGAGCGACGCGTCGCCGGGGTGCGAAGCCTGCTGGCCGAGCACAACGATCCACCGGCCGGACGCGCCGTCCACCGGCCGGCACCGGCACCGGCCGGTCATCCAATAGAGGGAGTGCGATGAGAGACCCCCTGGCCCTGCTCAGCGCGACAGTTGTGCTGGCAGCGGCCGTGCTGACCAGTGGCGCCGCGCAGGCGGCGCCCGATTCGGTCGCGGCGCCAGCCGCCGTGGGAGCCGTCGCGCCGCCGCAGACCGAGCCGCGAGTCGCCACCCCGCCGGTCCCGCAACCGACGCCGTTCAAGGAGGCGCCGCTGCGCACCGCCACCGGCAGGACGGCCGCCCCGCCCGACTTCGGCCCCGGGGAACGCGTGCTCTCGGCGTACCACCGGGGGAAGCTCTCCCGCGACGACGCGGTGCGGTACGGCCTGGGCGCGGTGCGCTCGCCCCGATCGGTGCCGGCGCACCTTCGACCGACCGGGGCCATCCACGACCCGCAGCGATATCTGACATACCTGTCGATGTTGGCGGCGAGCGCCGATCCGGAGGCGGCGCGGACGATCGCGCCAGATGTCGCGGTGCCCGCCGGCGCCGCGACGGCCGGCGGCTACGACGACTGCGCCGCCGAACCGTACGACTACCTCGGGGTCACCTATCGCTGCCGGGCGTCGGCCGGCGAATTCCTCGTCCTCTACAACATCGCCGGCGGAGGCAGGCCGGGCATCCCGGCGGACGCCAACCCGAACGGCCGGGCGAAGGCGGTGCAGCATCTGCTGAACGCGCTCTCGATCGCCGTCGACGAGTATCGCGAGATGGGCTATCCGCTGCCCGTGCGGGACGGCAAGCCCTGGGTGCTGGTCTACGGCGTCGATGAGATCCCGCTCGTCGGCGGGGCCGGCCTGCCGATCGACGCGCCGTTCGTCCTGCCGTTCGGCTTGAACCAGCAGGCGACCATGCTGGTGCCCAACGGGCAGGACGACTGGGACTACCTGCCGCGGCATGAGCTGTTCCACGTCATGCAGTACCAGTACTGGGATCGGTCCGACGTCGGCCTGGACTACCTGGCCCTCTTCGTGGGCGGCAAGGAGTTCGGCTCGATGAACTGGTGGATGGAGGCCACCGCGGAGTGGGCGACCCGCCAGACCTACGCCCGGGCGCCGTACGTGCCCATCCCCGGCGAGGAGAAGCTGTACGCCCGCAACGTCTACGACGTGCTCAGCAAGCCCGGGGCGGCACTCAACTCCTGGGGCGGGCTGGGCGGCGGTCCGCAGTATGGCGCGTTCCTGCTGCCGACCTACCTCACCGAGCAGGTCGATGCCTCCTTCGTGCGACGCACGTGGGAGAGCATCCGGGACCACGACCATCTGCCGATCGAGGCGATCCGGCACACCGCTGAGGGCTACGGCCTGAACTTCGCGGACATGCTCCTCAACTACCACATCGCCAACTATCGACTGGCCAAGGCGAACGCCGCGCCCGCCCCGACCGTGGACGCCTGGCGCATCTACGGCTACTCCGACTCCGACGCGAGCCTGTGGCGCAGCAACCTGACCGGCGCGAGCGGGACGAGCGGCGACGCCCTCGGGGGCGCCAGACCGGCCCGCAAGAGTCACTCGACGCCCGCCGGCGCCCAGGCGGAGTACCAGGACATTCTGCGTAAGGGCGGTGCTGTCTACCACGACTTCCGGGCGGTCAAGAACTCCGGCGACGTGAGCTGCGGATACTGCTCGACACTGATGGTGGACACCACCAGGGACACCAACCGCAGATCAGCCGTCGTCGTCTGGTCGCCGACGGGAAGCACCGGCACGCTGGCGAAGTACCCGAGCATCCACACCGTGCGCCATCCCGACGCGGGTGGACTGATCACGGTGCCGGACTTCGCGTACCCCATGGTGGCCACTCTGGTGACGGCCTGGACCGAACTGGACATCCACTCCGCCGACGCGGACAGCAGCCCGAAGACGTTCACCACGAATGTGGAGAGCGTGCTGCCACTCACCGCCCGCTCGTGTGCGCTTCGCCCGCTCTCGGTGCGCAGCGTCGAGACCACGGTCGAGCCGGAGGGCGCGTTCAACAGATACGCCGCCAGCACGCCGGACGGCTGGACCGGCGGCGACTCCACGTACTCGGTGAAGCTGCCCGACGGCCGGATCGTCTGGCTGTTCTCCGACACCTGGATGGGCCCGCTCAACAGCGACGGCACCCGCCCGGTGAGCGCCCCCCTGGTCAACAACACCTTCGTCGTGCAGAACGGCGCCAGCCTCACCACCTACCAGGGCGGCACCGCCGGGGCGCCGCGGGCGTTGATGCCGCCGTCCGGGCCAGGAAAGTGGTACTGGGTCGGTGACGGCCACCTCTCGGGCGGACAACTTCAGGTGGTGTACCAGGAGTACGAGCGTTTCGGCTCCGGCGCCTGGGACTGGCGGTTCAACCGCAACGTCGTCGCCAACTTCGCCCTGTCCAACCTGCGGACCCCGGTCAGCGTCCGGGAGTTGCCCTCTGCCAGCGGGGTCGCCTGGGGCTCGGGGCTGCTGCCGGCCAGCCGCAGCGGCGACGGCTACACCTACGTCTACGGCGTCGACGACTCCCCGATCAACAAGCAGATGCGCATCGCGCGGGTGTACGGCAGCGACCTCGCCAACGGCACCTGGCAGTACCACACGCCGTGGGGCTGGACGCTCCGCGAGCAGAACTCCCGCAACCTGCTGACCGGCATCGCCAACGAGTACAGCGTCAGCCCCTGGGGCGGACAGTACCTCCTCCTCAGCCAGGACAGCACCGAGGCGTTCAGCGGGCAGATCAACGCCTGGACGTCCTGCTCACCGTACGGCCCCTTCACCCAGAAGACCCCGGTCTACCGCATGCCGGAACCCGGCCCCTACGGCAGCTACTGGAACCCCGACGTCATCTCCTACAACGCCCACGTGCACCCCGCGCTCAGCTCGGGTGACACCTTCATCGCCTCCTACAACGTCAACAGCATGGACACCCGCGTCTCCCCGGACGCGGACCACTACCGCGATCCGGGCATCTACCGCCCCCGCTTCTTCCGATTCGTCCTCGGATAGCTACTGCGGTTCCGCCGGGCGTAGGACACGCCCGGCGGAACCATCGGGCATCACCGGTACCGGTGTGTGCCTGCAAGAGCGCGACCGCGACGTGGGGGCAGCGACCTCGACGACCTGCGGGACCCCCACGTCGCGGCGTGTCTGGGGGCCGCCGATGCCGGGCGTGCCCGACCCCGGCCACGTACCTGCTCATCGCCGGCGACCTGGCGCCCGCCGGCACCGCCGGTCTCGAACCAGGCCTGGTCACCGTCGAGGGGCGGGCCGACCGCGGCCGGCGACGCAGCCGGTCAACCGAGCCGGCCCACCCCGCAGTATGTGGCGAAACGGCGCGGGTCCTCGTCCGGGTCCACCGGCCAGTCGGGCCGCCACTCGGGCAGCTGCACCAGCCCCGGCGCGACGAGCGTGTAGCCGGTGAAGAGCCGTTCGATCTCGGGCCTGCTGCGCAGGGTCATCCGGGCGGTGTTGGCGTACCCCTGGTTGTAGGTGTCGCGTAGGGCCAGCGCCTCGGCACGCTCGTCGGAGGAGGCGTGCGACAGGGCGAGGTAGCTGCCCGGGGCGAGCCGGTCGCGGTAGTGGGCGATGATCGGCGCCGGGTCGGTCGTGAGCTGGTGCAGCACGCCGACCAGCAGCACCGCGACCGGCCGTTCGAAGTCGAGCACGTCGCGCAGCGCCGGGTCGTCGAGCACAGCGTCCGGCTGGGTGAGGTCAGCGTGCAGCACCACGGTCCGCGGGTCGTCGACGAGGAGGCGTCGGCTGTGGTTGAACGCCACGGGGTCGATGTCGACGTACGCGACAACGGTGTCCGGGGCGAGCTGGCCGGCGACCTCGTGCACGTTGCCCGCCGTGGGGATGCCGGAGCCGAGGTCGAGGAACTGCCGGATGCCTGCGTCGACGAGCGCGCGGACCGCGCGACGCAGGAACGCGCGGTTGGCCCGCATGATGTGCCCGATGTCGGGCATGGCCTTCTCCATGCGGGCCGCCAGCGCACGGTCCGCGGCGAAGTTGTGCGACCCGCCGAGGAAGTAGTCGTAGACCCGCGCAGGGCTGGGCGTGTCGAGATCCGGGGTGAGGTCCATGACACAAGTGTCAGTCGATACGCCTGTTCCGCGCTGGCCGGCGCGATCGGCGCGTGAGGTGTAGGCGCGATCTGCTCTTCGCTGTAGCGGGCAAGGGTGGGCGAGTTGGCGTCGTACTCGGCGATTGTGGTTCCGCCGGGCCCGTCCTGGCGACCGCGGTGGGCGTGCCGGTGTAGGCCTGGGCGAGAAGCGTCAGGCCGTACCTTGGCGGTTGACCCGCCCGTCCCGGGCCACCTTCGACCGGCTGTGGTCGCGCTCGGTGCCGGCTGATCCGGTCGCGGTGCGCTCGTGCCGCTGATTCGGGGAGTGCTCCACGGTGGACCCCTGCCGGCCCCGTGCTCCGCTGCCCGGGTGCCGGCGGCCCCGCGCCGACTCGCCACCGCTGTCATGCTTGTTGCGCTGTTGGCTTCCCATGCCCGGGGATACCCGGTGCCTGGGAGCCCATGCTTTCGCGCGACGGCTCGTGAAGGATGCCGCCCTCTTCGAGCATGACGGTCAGCGGCTGAACGGGCAGTTGCCGCCGACGCCCCGGTACCAGCCCTGTGAGGCTCAGGGGCCACCACTACACAACTCGGTCCTCGGAGCCTCTGCGATTCCGGATATTCACGCCCAATCCGGTGATAGCTCCAGATTTTCCGTGCCCCATCCGGCCCAGCCGGAACGCTCGACGGATGGAGCAGGGATCGGGAGGGCGGGATCTGGGGCGTCTGCTGTCGGTCAGGCGTGTCCTGTGGTCGCTGGTCGTCGGTGTTGTCGCCGGGACGGTCACCGCACTGACTGGGGCGCCGGAATTGACGCCGCTGGTGATCTGGACAATCGCGGCGGGCACAATCCTCGTGTGGGTGTGGCGGTCCTGCTGGCCGGCGAGCCCGCAGCGTACCGAGCAGCTTGCCGAGGCGGAGCAGCGCTCCCGATCCACCGACACGGCGATCCTGATCGCGTCCGTTGTCAGTCTCGCCGCCGTGGCCGAGGCGCTCGTCCGCGCCTCCGACCAGCAGGACGTGGTGGCTGTCGCGCTGGTGATCCTCAGCGTCGTTGCGGTGGTGCTGGCGTGGACGCTGGTGAACACAGTCTTCGCGTTCAAGTACGCCCGGATGTACTACTGCGACGACGGCCGTGGCATGGACTTCAAGCAGGACGATCCTCCGGCGTACGCCGACTTCGCATACGCCGCCTTCACCGTTGGCATGTCCTACGCGCCGGGAGAGAACGAACCGACCAGCAATCGCACGCGCCGGGTGGCGCTCGGACACGCGCTGCTCTCGTACACCTTCGGAACCGGCATCCTGGCCGTCGCCGTCAACCTGGTAACCAACCTGGGCCAGTCGTGACACACGGGGAATGTCCTTCGCGCGCTGTGGCAACGGAGCCGAGTGGGCGAAATCGACCCGTGCTTCGTCCATGCCGCGACGCGCGGCGGACATCCGCGCGGGCCGCACCAGGAGGGGCGAACGGCGGCGATCGGATCGAGGCTCCGACCGCCTGGGCGCGCCGCGTGACCGCGAGCGTGACGGATGGGAGTGCTTCGGTGAGGGTCGCCGGTAGCAGGAAAGCTGGTTGATGACCACGAGGATGGTCCCGGTGGTCGCGGTGGTCGCGGTGGCCGTGGTTGTCGCGGCGGGCCTGCTGTCCCGCGTGCTGTTCCGGCGTCGCGCTGCTGTTCGTAGTTACCGTTGGCTGCTTGCGCCGCTGTATCGCGCGTCCCGACGCCCTGCCGTCGCAGTGCTGCTTCTCGCGGCGCTGTATGCCGGGATCCGCGCGTTCCCAGGTTCGGGGCCTCGTGTCGTCCAGCGCGTCGTCGTGGTGCTGTTGGTCGCGGCCGTGACGTGGCTGGTGCTTCGCGCCCTGCACATCGCCGAGAGGGCCGCGTTCAGCCGGCTGCCGGGCGAGACACGGGCCGACCGCCGGGCCCGCCGCGCCCGCACCCAGATCCGACCGGTACGGCGCCTCACCTCGGTCGTGGTGACGGTCGTGGCGATCGGCCTGGTCCTGATCACGTTCCCGCCGCTGCGCACAATCGGGTTGTCCGTGCTCACCTCGGCGGGTGTCGTGGGCGCGCTGCTCGGGCTGTCCGCACGCACCGCGCTCGGCAATGCCTTCGCCGGCATCCAGGTCGCGTTCGCCGACGGACTTCACGTGGGGGACGTGATCGTGGTCGACGGGCAGTGGGGCCGCGTCGAGGAGGTGAAGCTGACGAACGTGGTCATCCGGCTCTGGGACGACCGGATGCTCATCCTGCCCACCACCTGGTTCACCGAGCACCCCTTCCAGAATTGGACCCGGCACGAGACGCGGGTGGTCGGCGAGACTCGGCTCCACGTCGATCACACCGCCGACCTGGACGACCTCCGCGCCGAGACGAGGCGGATCATCGAATCGTCACCGCTGTGGGATCGACACCAGTGGGTGCTGCAGATGGTGGATGCGACGCCCCAGACCGTCGTCGTGCAGGTCCAGGCATCGGCGGCCGACGGACCGAGCGCGTGGGACCTTCGCTGCGACGTGCGTGAGGGGCTCATTCGGTACCTGCGCGACCACCACCCCGAGTGGCTGCCCCGCACCCGCGGCGAGTTCCACCCCTGAGCCGCCGTCGAGGTCCCGAGCCTGCTTCTCAGTTCTCCGGCCGGGTACCGGTCGGCCGCCTGGGTGCCCCACCGCGCGCTCGAACCTCCGCCAGTCCCTGAGCAGAAGCAGGCCCTCCATGTGTGCTGTTCCGTCAGCTCTCGACGGCGATGGAACGATGGGCGCTCGCGCTGGATCTGCGCCGTGGCCCCGCTCCACCGCCGAATCGTCCGGACGCTACAACATCTCCAGCGGTTGCGGGCCGGCCGGCGGCGGGAACGCCGCGTCGAGTGCCGCCACATCCTCCTCAGCCAGATCCAGGTCGCGCGCTTCCGCGTTCTCCCGTGTGTGTTCGGGGTTGGACGACCGGGGGATGGCCGCTATCGCCCCCTGCCGCAGCAGCCAGGCCAGCGCGACCTGAGCAGCGGTGGCCTCGTGCCGTGCAGCGACCTCCGCGACCTGGGGGTGCCCGAGCAGCCTGCCCTGCTCGATCGGCGAGTACGCCATCACCGGGATCTGGTGCTCGCGTAGCCACGGCAGCAGATCGAATTCCGGACCCCGGCGGGTGAGGTTGTACAGAATCTGGTTGGTCGCGCAGGCGCCCCCGCCCGCCCCCAGGAGGTCCTGCATGTCAGAAAGGTCGAAGTTGCTCACGCCCCACTGCCCGATGTCACCGGCCTCGACGAGTTCGCCGAACGCCTCGACGGTCTCGGCGAGCGGATGCGCACCGCGCCAATGCAGCAGATAGAGGTCGATGTGGTCGACGCCGAGCCGTTGCAGGCTGCGCCGGCAGGCCTGCACGGTTTCTCGTCGGCTCGCATGGGATGGCAGCACCTTGTCGACCAGAAACACGTCAGCGCGTCGTCCGACGATCGCCTCGCCGACGAGCTCCTCGGAAGCACCGTCACCGTACATCTCGGCAGTGTCGATCATGGTCATGTCCAGGTCGAGCCCGGCGCGTAGGGCGGCCAGCTCATCCCGTCGCCTCGCGGGGCGCTCACCCAGGTACCACGTGCCCTGGCCGAGCACGGGCATCGTCTGGCCGGACGGCAGTTCGATCGCGTCGGCGGCGAGGGTCATGTCGTGACCTTTCCCGAGCCTGGGTACCAGTGGATTGTCGAGTGCCTTCCCGCCGGGACAGCAAGCACTCTCGAGGCAGGACCATTCCCGGCGCGGCGGCGAGCGCATGTCCGGACTGTCTGCCCTCGAACGCGTGCGTCGCCCTGTTCTACGGTGCCGACACCGGGAAGGCGGCCGCGACCGAGCGATGCGCCGCCGACCGGGCGGCACCGCGAAGGGAGGCCCGCAAGATGGCGCAGAGCCGGCAGCGACTGACCGGCAAGCGAGTCGCATGCCTCGCCGCCGACGGGGTAGAGGACGTGGAGTACACGCAGTCGAGGGCCGCCGCGGAGGTCAGGGAGCGGTCTGCAAAACCGCGTACGCCGGTTCGGATCCGGCCACGGCCTCGACTGCCATCCACTGCTGATTGTGGGCGGGATGCTGCCCGGGATGCCGCTGCCGCCGGTAGACGCATGGGGATACCGGGCCCGCGTGGTGCAGGTGGCCTCATTCTCGGCGGCTACCGCGACCGGTCCACGAGTGGTCGGCTTCCGGCTGAACGTAGGTGTTGCCGCCGCGGCCTGCCCCTCGGCCAGAGCCGCCCGCCGCATCGCGATCGCCGCGCAGTGTCAGCGGCATGAACGCGCACCTGATCAAGCGGTCCTGGCGACCGCGCCGCGCCTGGTCGGCGGTAGATGTGCGCACTGTCCCCGACTCCGTGGCCGTGCGTTATGGGTCGAGTGGTTCGATGACCTGTTTTCGGGCGTGTTGGTAGATGACGGAGCTGCGGAACCCGACGATCTCGCGGCGTCCGCTGAACTTGTCCATGAGGAAGGAGTGCAGGCTGTCGACGCTGGGGACGGCGACGTGGACGAGGAAGTCGTCGCCGCCGGCCACGACGTACACCGACAGCACCTCGGGCAGCTCCATCGCATATTTCTTGAAGCCGTCGATGACGGTGCGGCTCAGGGGCCGGACCTGCACGTGCAGCAATGCTTGTACGCCGCGGTTGAGGGCGGCCAGGCTGATCTCGGCGTGATAGCCGGTGATCACGCCGCGGTCCCGCAGTGCGCGCACGCGTTCCAGGCAGGTGGACGGCGCGATGCCGACCGCGCGGGCCAGTTCGCGGTTGGTCTGCCGCGCATGTGTCTGCAGGTGCTCGATGATCGCCGTATCAAGTTCGTCCACGACCGGGATCTTGTCATCTTCTCCGAACGATGTTCGCTTCGAGCTGGTCGGCGCCAACCACCTGCCTACTGTCGATCCCGTTCCGGCGAGCGCACGACAGGAGCCCTCATGGTCGCGACCCACCTCGACACCGAGTCCATGCACGAACACGTCGTCATCAAGCGGGGCGTACGATCCGGCCTGCCGATTGTTGTCGCGGTGCATTCCACCGCGCTCGGTCAGGCCATCGGCGGCTGCCGGATCGCGCACTACCCGCACTGGCGTGACGGGCTCACCGACGCGCTGCGGCTGTCGGCCGCGATGTCGGACAAATGCGCGCTGGCCGGGCTGCCCAACGGCGGCGGCAAGACCGTCGTCGCCCTGCCCCCGGGCAGGACACTCGACGCGGCCGCCCGTCGGGCGGTGCTGCATGACGCGGGCGACGCGATCGCCGGGCTGGACGGCGCCTATGCCACCGGACCCGACGTGGGAACCGGACCGGACGACATGGTCACGATCGCCGAGCGGACCCCGCATGCGTTCTGCCGACCGGTGCACGCCGGTGGCAGCGGCGACTCCTCCGGACACACCGCCGTCGGCGTCCTCGCCGCGCTGCATGCCCTGTGCGCCGAGCGATTCGGGTCAGCCGACCTGTCCGCGCGCAGCTTCGCCGTGCTCGGCCTCGGCCGCGTCGGCGGTCACGTACTGCGCATGCTCGCCGACGCCGGCGCGACCCTGGTGGCCGCCGACATCGACGAGAGTAGACGGATGCTCGCCGACACGGCGGGTGCCGCCTGGACCAGCCCGCAGGACTGCCTGACCGCCGAGGTGGACGTCCTCGTCCCCGCCGCCCTCGGCGGTCTGCTCACCCCGTACACAGTGCCGACACTGCGCTGCGCCGCGATCGCCGGCCCGGCCAACAACCAACTCGACATCCCGGCCACCGCCGACCTGCTGCACCAGCACGACATCCTCTGGGCACCGGACATCATCGTCAGCGCAGGCGGCATCATCCACGCCACTGCCGTCGAACTGCACCAGGAAACCTCCGCCCAGGCCACCGCCCGGGTTCAGGGCATCGCCGACACCCTCGCCGACATCCTGCGCACAGCCCGCGCCACCGGCTCGACCCCGGCCGCCGCCGCCCGCTCCCGCGCCCGCCACCGCATCGAACACGGCCGCCGCTGACACTGCCGCCACCCGACCGCAAGACAACGGCCAACCGCCACCGTTCTCGACGCAGCCGCACCACCGATACCCGGCCGAAGGCCCTTCCCGTCATGGTCAGGTGCACCGTTCTCGGTATGACAGCGCACAATGCCAGGCGCTACCAACACGCGACGGCGGCAGATGAGGGCAGTGCAGAGCGAGCGCTCCACCAGCTAGAGGCGGAGATGGAGCTGGGAGCTCGTTCTTGCCGAGCAAGCGCGCGTATCACGTTCAAGGAGCCGTGTCGCCATGCCGCGAGGCTGCTCAGCAGTTGGATTGTCGCTTCGCTCGCTGTCTGCCGAGGGCGGCCAAAACAGGCCCGAGCCCGGTCGCCCGCCGCAAGCCAGGCTCGAAACACCACGTCATCACCGACGGGGGCGGCATCCCACCCGCCGCGTCCCTGCCCGGCGGCAACCTCCACGACGTTGCCCAACTGCTGCCCCTGGTCGACAGGATCCCGCCGATCAGAGGCATCCGCGGCCGACCCAGACAGCGACCGAAACGCATCTACGCCGACCTTGGCTGACGGTGACTGCGGCGGACGGGTTCGGCCTGAGCAGGCACCAGGTGATGACCCGGGCGCGGTGGTGGCGGGGCGTCGGCTGAGCGCGACAGCCGCTCACCGCGAGCTCTCACCCGATATACGACCGGGCGGTGGCGTGCCGCGCACAGGGACCTGAGCGAGAATGGGCCGGTTCGAACTCCGCGCAACCCTGGAAGGACCCTCCCTTGGCCGGTGGACTCGTAGCCCTGCTGGATGACGTGGCGGTGCTGGCCCGAGCCGCTGCCGCGTCGATCGATGACATCGGGGCGGCCGCCGCGAAGGCCGGCGCCAAGGCTGCGGGCGTCGTCGTCGACGATGCTGCCGTCACGCCGCAGTACGTGCGGGGCCTGGCGGCCGAGCGTGAGTTGCCGATTATCAAGCGCATTGCCCTGGGGTCGCTGCGCAACAAGTTCTTCATCATCCTGCCGGCGGTGCTGCTGCTCAGTCAGTTCGTGCCCTGGCTGCTCACTCCGATCCTCATGCTCGGCGGCGCCTACCTCTGTTACGAAGGCGCGGAGAAGGTGTGGGCCAAGATCGCCCATCACGATGCCCACGGCGCGGGCGAGGAGAAGTTGCAGGACGAGACGACACTGGTCTCCGGGGCGGTACGAACCGACCTGATCCTCTCGGCGGAGATCATGGTCATCACCCTCAACGAGGTGATCGATGAGGCGTTCTGGTCCCGCCTGGCGATCCTGGCTGTCGTCGCCGTCGTCATAACCGTCCTGGTGTACGGCGTGGTGGCCCTGATCGTGAAGATGGACGACGCCGGGCTGCGCCTGTCGCAACGTTCCGGCGCCGTCGCCACGTTCGGCCGTGGTCTGGTGAGGGCGATGCCGGTAGTCCTCACCGTGCTGACGGTAGTCGGCACCGCGGCGATGCTGTGGGTGGGCGGGCACATCCTGCTGCTGGGCACGAACGAGCTGAACCTGCACTTCCTGTATGAGGCCGTGCACCACGTGGAGGTCGCCGCCCACGACGCCACAGGTGTTCTCGGCGGGCTCGTCGGCTGGCTCGTCAACACGGTGGCCAGCGCGATCCTCGGGCTGATCGTCGGAGCGTTGGTCGTGCTGGTCATGACTCTCACGCTCCACCGCCGCAAGTCCAAGCCTGCGGCTGCGACTGCGGCGGCCACGACTCGTACTGACGGCATCATCCCCGCGCCGCCGAGCCGTGCAGCTCAGCGTCGCGACGCTCCTGCAGACCGAGCGCCGCGCGGTTGACCGCAA
Organism: Micromonospora sp. WMMD1219; assembly: GCF_049315215.1. NCBI lineage: Bacteria > Bacillati > Actinomycetota > Actinomycetes > Micromonosporales > Micromonosporaceae > Micromonospora > Micromonospora sp. WMMD1219. The sequence continues at coordinate 5,978,140 of NZ_CP186057.1, read as the reverse complement.
AATCATCGCCACTCGACCACGGGGTCAGGCGTTCTGGTGCTGAACCGCGCTCAGTACTCCAGCCGCACCTGGCGGAGTCGGAGTCTTCGCTGGTAGTGGGCCGTTTTGGCGCGGTATTGGTGTCGCCGTCGCCATCGCGACCTACCGACACAAAGGCCGCGCCCTCGTCCGCGTCCCCGCAGCCACCAAGACCAGCAATATCGGGTTCGGCCCGGGCGGTTCTCGGGCCGGACGGGATTGGCGGGGCAGCCATCGGGGAGGGGAGCGGCCGTGTCGGGCAGGATAGCGGGGTGGCGGTGGGCTTGGACTGGGCGAGCTTCGAGCGCGTGCTGGTAGACGGCCTGGTGCAAGCCGTCCGGTCGACCATCGCCGAACATCCTGACGAGCGGTTCTACGCCGCGGCGTTGGACCGGATCTACCGCGAGACCGATGGCCAGATCAGCCTGCCCAGCCTCGCGATGAACAGTGTCGAAGCGTTGGCGCGGCTCCCCGCCGAGGAGCAGACGGATGTGCGGTGGAACGCCGCCGACTGGGACCACTACGACGACGAGTGGCTCGCCGAGGACCTGACCCGGGATTGGGCACGGCAGCTGACCGCGGAGGCCTGCCGAGGGACGCCCCGGCAGTGGGAGGCGACGTTCCGCCGGTACCTGTCGATGCTCGTGCGCGTGTGTAAGCGAGCCAGGGTCGCACTTCGCACCAGCGGCTTCACCGACCGGGACTTCGTGGTGCTGCTGCTCGACGACGAGTACCACGAGACGCTGATCAAACGCGTCCTCACCGAACGTGAGGTGAGCCGGCACATCCCTGAGTACGACCAGCGGGCGGTCGTGATGGCCCGGGTCGCCGCACTACCGGAGGCCGAACGCGCCGCGTACTACGTCGCCCGGCTGGACGCGTTTGACGGCCCGATCAGCGGCGAGGACGCCCAAGTGGCGCTGCGTGATTTCGGGCCGGCCGCGTTTCCCGCCTTGATCCCCCTGCTCTCTGCCAAGGACCGGGCGTGGCGGGCCGCCAAGCTGCTGGCCGACATCGGCCAACCCGACGACGGCGTCCTGCGGGCACTGCACGAGGCGCTGACCGAGCGGGAAGGACCGGACCAGTCGTGGGCGGGCCGTGCGCTGGCGCGGCTGGGCCGCCTCGATCTCGTGCTCGACCAGATCCACCGTCTTCCGCAGGAGGTTGTGATCACCGCCGTCGCCGCCCCGTACACCAGCTTCCGCAACCAGGCGGTCATCGCACGGCGGTTGGACTACCGGCCCTTGCAGGACGTCATCGAGCGCCGGCCGGCGTATGTGCCGGCGCTGGCCGAGGAGCTCAAGCCAGGGCGGGGGTACTGCGACATCACCGTCGACGAGGTCGACGAAGCGATCCGCGGACTGGCCTCGCCGCACGTCGTCATCCGCCGGCACGCGGTGTGCGTGCTCGGCGAACGGCGTCTCGGTGCCGCCGTCGCGAGGCGGGTCCTTCCGCTACTCGGACAGACGGTCAGCCAGGACCCGGACGCCACCGTGCGACGGCTGGCGATCCTTTCCCTGCGTGGCTGGCGCAAGGAGTCCTACCGGCACGCGAACGTGATCAGCGAGGCGCTCAACGACCCAAACGAAGACGTCCGCGAAACCGCCGCCTACTGGCTACGGGAACAGAACGGGCGACCCGCGTGACCGCGTAGGGGTTGAGCTGCCGGACCTGGAAGGAGCGTTAATTGGTGGACGAACGGACCCGCGGGCTTCTCGACGCCGCGGTGCGCGAACAGCTTGACACTCACAGCCGGGTCCTACCGCCATGGCGAGCGCACCCGGAGATCGAGAGGTACAGCATCGGCTGGCGCATGGGCGACGGCGAATGGCACCTGATGCTCTGGTGGCACTGGTGGGATTCCGCCCCCATGGACCAGGCGGCGCGAATCGCGTACTTCCAGGCCGACGAGCCGCCGCACCAGTGGCTGGACTGGGCTGCGGACCAGATCTGGCCGGATGAGGACTTCGGTGAGGCGAGCGTACGCCGCCTCGCCGCACACGGGATCGGTACGCGTCCGCTGTTGTTCCTGGACGTGGACGGAACACTCCTGCCGTTCGCCGGCGGCGCGTGGCAGATGGACGACGAACCCAACCCGTTGCTGGCCGGACTCAGCCCTGAACACGGCCGTCGCCTGGCCGCGTTGCCGTGCGACCTGGTCTGGGCCACGACCTGGATGGCCGAAGCGAACGAGGTACTCGCGCCGCGGCTCGGCCTGCCTCAGCTGCCCATCGTCGACTGGCCGGACGAAGATGACGACGACGGTCGGCTGCACTGGAAGACTCGCCACCTCGTCGAATGGGCCGCGGGACGCCGGTTCGTCTGGGTCGACGACGAGATCACCGACGCCGACCGGTCGTGGGTGGCCGCGAACCACAGCTCTCCCGCGCTCCTGCATCGTGTCAACCCACGCCATGGCCTCACCGATGCGGACTACAACACCATCGCAGGATGGCTGATGAAAGACGGCTCCGCATGCATGTACGAGGAGACCACGTCCTAGGACCTCTAGGGGGTGTGCCAGCAACCCCAGGCTCCAGTCGGTCGCTGAGTAACGATCGGCGGCAGATGCGTGCGACCGGAATCAGTTGAGGCGCGTCGCTCGGCGCTGGCTTGACAGGTCGGGAACCTGTTGGTGAGGGCGTACTCATGCGGAAGCGGCAGCGGTAGTAGGCGTCGCCGTGGTTGTGCTGGCCCTGCATGCGTCGGTTGCAGGCTGCGGAGTAGATGAGGCTGCGGAGCACGTACGGGTTGCGGGTGCGCTGCCGGACGTGTTGTCCGCGGGTTCCGGTCGGCATCCGGACGGGCCCGTGCGGCGCTCCGGGGTCGATGCCGGGCCGGCCGTCGGTACCGCATCTCGCCCTCAATCGATATCCTTCTATAAATGTTCGTGCGAGGGAGCCCATCGGGACGGCATTCGCCGTTCCTCGGAAAGGAGTGCGGATGAGAGACATGTTGCGGCGCGGTCCGCGATACGCGGCAGTGGTGCTCGGCGTGTGGGCGCTCGGGGTGAGCATGCTGCCGGCGTCCGCCTCCGGGGCGGATCCGACCCGGCCGGTGGCTCCGGCGTCGGTCCGGGCGCCGGAGGCGGCACAGTTCTCCGCCGAAGGCGTCACCACTGTGGGTGAACTGCGCACACTCGACACCACCCGCACCGCCGACCGGGCGGGTGCGCGTCAGCTCATCCGCCATCCCGGCGCCACGTACGTCAAGGTCCACTTCAGCGCCCTGCGGCTGAACGATGGGGACTACGTCACGGTGTCCAGCCCGGATGGCCGGGAGACCTACCGGTACGACCGGAGCCTCGACCGGGCGACCGGCTCGGACTACACCACCGACGGCGGGCCGGGCTTCTGGGCGATGTCCGTGACAGGGGACACCGCCGTGGTGACGCTGCACAGCGCGCGGCCCGGTCGCGCGGTCGTCGACATCGACCGGTTCTGGCGAGGGTACGACCAGGCCGAGATCGCCCAGCACAACTTCTCGACCACGTCCGTCTGTAGCACCGACGCCCGCCGGGACGTGGTCTGCTACCAGAGCACCCACCCCACCGAGTACGCCCGTGGGCGGGCGGTGGCACGGTTGCTCATCGGTGGCGGCGGACTGTGCACCACCTGGCGAGTCGGGAACACCAACCGAATGCTGACCAACAAGCACTGCTTCTCGACCCAGTCCGCGGTCAGCGCCAGCGAGGCGCAGTTCAACTACCAGTGCGCCACCTGTGGTGGCAGCAACCCCGGCCCGGGCACGAAGGTGAGCGGTGCGACCCTCTACCGGGTGAGCAGCGGTGGCTCGGGTGAGCTGGACTACGCGCTCTACTCGGTGAACAATTTCGCCGCGATCCAGGGGTTCGGCACGCTCTACCTGAGGACGACCGCGACCAGCACCGGTACGCGGATGTACGTGCCCGGGCACGGTGATGGCAGTCCGAAGCGACTGTCGATCTACGAGGACACGCAGAACGGCGGTGTCTGCACGGTGCGCAACGCGAACTACAACACTTGGAACATCAGTTACAGCTGCGATACCTCGGGCGGCAACTCGGGCTCCCCGGTACTCGACGCCAACCACCGCGTCATCGCCCTGCACCACCTCGGTGGGTGCCCGTCCAACCAGGGGGCGAAGGCACACCTGATCTACAACGAGATCGCCGGCCTGATCGACAACGGCTGACGGGCGCTTGCCGGTGGCTCGCCGACCGTACCCTGCGGGCGGGCCACCGGCGCGTCGCGTCACGCGCGGGCGGCTGGCTGTCCGGGCCCGACCGGTCGTCGGGCGCGGCGGTGTGGGCTCCCCGGCTGCCAGGCATCCCGCCGTGGTGCCGGTGAGCCGCCCGGGGCGCCTGGATCAGGCCCGCTGGTGGTTCGCCTCGAACCGCTCGCGGGTCAGGAACGCCAGCTGTGCCCGCTTGTCCGGCATGTCGATCTCGGAGGCAAATGCGAAGCCCTCGGTTCGTAGGCGTCGCAGCGCGGCCTCGTTGCGCACGTCCGGCTCGACCACGATGCGCTGCGCGGCGGGATCTCGCAGGAGGAAACGGGCCAGGGCTGGGCCGACGGCGGTGGTGAGGCCGCGGGCGTAGCGCCGAGGCGGGTTGAGGAGCAGGTGCATCCCGACGTCGCCGGGCTGCACTGGGTAGCGTTCACCGACCGGGTCCGCCTCGGGCTGGTAGGTCTGGAACAGCCCGACCGGTTCGCCGTCGAGCAGGACCAGGTATGCGTGATGGGTGTCCAGCCCGTCGAGGAAGGTGTAGATCTCGCGCACGTCGTCGAGGCTGTGTCCACCCATTCCCCAGAACGCGTTGCGGGGCAGGGTGACCCAGCCGTGCAGCAGTACGGCGTGCTGGTCGGGGCGCACCGGCTCCAGCGTCAGGTCGCCGAGGTCGGGAATCTGTTCCTGGTAGATCACGATCGTGTCCTCCTTCGGGGTTTCGGCGAGGGCGGGTGGGCAGAGCGGGATCAGGTCGCCGACGGCCCAGTCGGCCAGACACTGCTGGGCGCCAGCAGGCGCCGGAGACGCCCTGGACGCTGCGGGTATTCAGCCCTCGCAGCCGTATCGGCGAGGATCACCCGCCAGCCCTGGAGTGGCAGTTCCCTCAAGTGGCCAACTTAGGTTACCCTCACCTAACTAAGGTGGACCTTACATGGAGGGGCTCGTGAAACGGAACTGGGAGGGCCTGGTGCTCAAGGCCATGGGGGGCCGGGACTTCCGGCTCACCGTGCTGGGCACCGAGTCGGTCGATGGGCACTACCAGCGCCTGCTCCTTGATGACGGCGGGCTGCTGGCGGCCTGCGGCACGCACCCGACGATGTGGATCCGGCTCTGGTTCGACAACGACGGACGGGCCCACCAACGGGCCTACACAATCGTCGATCCTGACCCGGCCACCGGGCGATTCACACTCGAGTTCGCCGTGCATGAGGGATGCGCCGCCCGCTGGGCGACCACCGCGCGGGTGGGCGACACCATCGACGCGACCGTGCAGGGCAGTGCGTTCGCGCTGCCCGACCCGGTGCCCGAACACCTCTACCTCGTCGGCGACGCGGCCTCGCTGCCGGCGGTCAACAGCCTCCTCGACGCCGGCGCGGACATCCCGGCGACGGTCTGGCTCGAGTACGCCCACGAGGGAGAGAAGGCGCTGACCCTGCGCGCCCGCGCCCACCACGACGTGACGTGGGTGCGCCGCCGCGACGACGGCCGGCACTTGGTCGACACCGTCTGCACAGCGCTGCCCGCCGTCGGGACCGCGCACTACTGGGTGGCCTGTGAGGCGGCCAGCACTCGCGGCATCACCCGGCACCTACGGCGCACGCTCGGCGTGGGCAAGCACCAGCTCACTGCGCTCGCGTACTGGCGTGCCGCCTGATGGGCCGCCTCGGGACGCTCACCGCGCTCTACGTCACGCAGTATCTCGGCATCGGCTTCATCACGGTCGGAATGTGCCGAACGTGATCGCCGACGAGGTTCGGATGACCGCGGAGATCAGAGATGCGGAGACGGAACGCCTCCGTACCGCCGAGATGGCGGTCCGTGCCGCAGTGGACCGGATCGCCGACACCGGGAAGGCGGCCGCAAGCTCGCTGGCGCTGCTTGACCGGTGATCAGGTTTCAAGTGTCCAGCCGCGATGTGATCCGTCAGCTGATGTGCGACGCCTCTCCGCCAGGTGATGTGCGACCGAATCCAGCAAGCTAGGGGCGACAGGATGGCCGCCCACGCGACGTCCTGTCATGGCCGATACGCGGATGCTGTCCCGGTCAGGTGCTCGCAGGACGGCCAACCCGTCGGGGCGTCGCCCCGGTGAAAGTCACCGAGCAGCAGGCGGGCACCTTCGCGGACGACGTACCAGTCGGTCCTCGGGGAGCGGTCGAGGTTCTTGGCAAGCCACTGCCGTCGGTCCTCGTGTTCCCGCCTCAGATGGACGAGGTCAAGGTCCACGCCAGGTATCCCGCCGCGGCGCTCCAGCTCCTCGACCCGCTGCCCCATGGTGTTCAGCAGCTCGCGGTTGAGGGTGTGCACGGCCTCAAGGTATGCGGTGGTCGGGACGCTGATCCGGACTGAGGGGTCGGCGGTGAAACCGATCTCGCCGTCGTCCTCGTGCCGCCAATCCATGGTGATCTCGTCGCGATCGCCGCGGACGGTACGCCAGAACCGTAGCTCGGGAGGATTGCGCAGGTAACCGAAGTCCAGGCGGTGGTCGCCGTGCCAGATCGCGGCCGTGACGACTGGATGGTCGGGCACGTCCGCGTTCCCGTCGTCGGTCCGTTCCTCATCCGGTTCGGCCACGAACTCGAGCGGGTCACACGTCCACTGCCCGGGGTGGGAGGCGATGAATGGCTGCAGATCGTCGGGCACCGGCTCCAGCACCTCGGGTGTAAGGACAACGACGTCTTCCCAGAGCCGGGCCAGGTAGTAGTCGATGTAGGGATGCGGGTGAGCTTCCCGGCTGCGGCGCAGCAGCTCCTGCCCGCCTGCTTCGAGCCAGTACCAGCCCTCGGTGAGCCCGAACCAGTGGAGCTTCGGCTGGTCACTGCCCCACGGCGACACCTCGTCAAGTGGGTACAGCTCGAACCGGAACCTGATCATTAAGGCAGTATCCCGTTGACTGCCGAATCGCTTGCTCTCTTTAGCAAGGCGGCTCGGCCTGCTGGCGGCGCAAGCGTCGGCATCGGCCGGCGCGCCAGCCGATAGTTGCAGACTGCGCCGAGGGCTGGAACCGATACCTCCAGCGGGGATTTTCGACAGAGCTGGGCTTTGAGGCAGAGGAGCGGTACGTCGGCCGGTCGGGCGGATCGGCATCGTGGAGGTCACCGCACCTTTCTTGGCTGGACCTTCGGCGACAACGTCCAGCGCCTGCAGGGCCGCTGACCGGCGACACCACTCTCTCAGTCCAGCTTCGGTTGTTCGTACAGTTCGCGGGCGGACAGGTTCACCGCGCTGCCGTCTGCGAGGCGGACGGTCAGTGTGGTGGTGTTGCTGCTCGACTCGTCGAGGCCCTCGGGGTACCAGGCGCCGAAGTAACCGTCGCGAACGGTTGCCCGCGCCGTCCGTGACGAATGGCCATCCTTGGTCCGCAAGTTGATCTCCACACTCGTCACCTGTGAGCCGACGTGTCCCGCCATGATCCGCACGTAGCCTTCGTCGGTGCGGAGTTGACCCCACGAGTACAGCTCGACACCCCCGGCGCCGAGCCGCTCGGTGCTGGTCAACACGGTAAGGATGCTGGTGTTCGTCACGTCTCCGTTGCGGTCGCGGAAGCACGTCTGGCTTCCAGCCGGCGACACGGCGTTCACGTATGCGTACTCGCCGCGTTTTTCACCGATGACCACCCTTGCGACGCTCGCGTCCTGGGCAGGCAGGCATTTGGCGGCGAGGTCGCGTGCCTCGGTATCGGAGATCGGACTCGGCTCGGGCGTCCACGACGCAAACGCGGGACCAGCGTTGACAAGTGTCAGGGCGAAGGCGACAGCGGCGGCGAGCGCTCCGGCCGCGCCGGCGATCGCCAGGCGAGGGCGACGGTGCGGTGTGCGCGCTGGTGCCGGCCGTGGTCGCCGATCAGTGGCGACGATCCGCTCGAGCAATTCTCGCGCGGGTTCCTGCCCGACGCGTGCGGGCACCGGGACCGCGGCAGCGCGGATTGTCTGGTCGAGGACATCGTCGTGGGTCATGCGGAGCCTCCGCGTCGTGAAGGGCCGGCCGGTGCAGGGATGCTTGTGGGTTCGCTGTTCGGCCGCTGACCAAGATGCTGACGTAGGCGGCGGCGGGCACGCAGCAGGCGCAGGCTGAACGCGGGCCGGGAGATGCCCAGGACTTGTGCTGCCTGGGGCCCGGTGAGGTCTTCGATCGCGGTCAGCGTCAGTACTTCCTGATCGGCGGATGACAGGCGTTGCCAAGCCTTCACCAGGTCGATGCGGGTAGCCGCGAGGTCGGCCTCGGCGCTGTTCGGAGCATCGGGTTCCCGTAGGACGCGAAGCGCGAGGCTCTGCTGCCGCTGGTCGCTGCGCTGCCGATTGTGCAGAACATTGCGGGCGACTGTGAACAGCCAGGCGCGGGCCTCGCCGAGTGATTTCGGTACTTCGTCCAAGCGGCGCCACGCTATCAAGAACGTCTCGGCGACCACGTCTTCGGCGACGGCGAGGTGTGCACGGCGTTCGACGAAGAGCAGCAAATCGTCATACGCGGCCTCGAACAGCTCGCGGAAGGCGGATTCGGCATCCGCGGTCGTCGGATCCACGCTCTTCCTCGTGTTCGGCGCGTTTCGTCTGGTGGTCATTGTCGTCGCCGGTCCAATACGAAGCCGCGAACCAAGGGTGCGAGTGGGCGCTCGACGAAGCGATGGACAAGCCAGGCTGCCGCCAGCAGCCCGAGCACGGTGCCGCCGATCAGTATCGACGCGGGGAGGTTGGTTTCCTCGTACACGTTGCGGATCACGCTGTATCCGACGCGCGGGTGCAAGAGGTAGAAGGGGTAACTGAGTGCACCCGCGGTGGCCAGCCAGAGCATCTTTACCCGGTCGGTGTAGCCGAGCGCGATGAGGAGCATCAGAAGGTACACCCCGGTGAGCAGCACCGGTGCCGGCCAGACTGGCACCTGGAAGCCGGGCTTCAACTCCAGGGTCCGCTCGTGCACGCGCTGCAGGCTGACCAGCCACGCGGCGAGCAGCAGCAACCACAGCCATCGATCGGATCGGTTGCGGCGAAGCAGGAACAGGGTAATTCCGGCGACGAAGTACGGCGCGAAATCGGACATCACGACCTCGTCCAGGGCGGCACCCCGGAAAACGGGCATGACCACGGCGACGGCCAGCCACACGGCAGCGAATATTTTTGCTCCCCGGTCGGTCAGCTTGGCCGCAAGAATGCACGCCGCGATCAGATAGAACCGGAGCTCGATCCAGAGGGTCCAGTACACGGTGTCGACAAGCGGCGTGTTGAGGGGCTCCGCCAACATGGTCAGGTTGACCAGCACGCTCCACCCGTCCGGCGGAGGTGGGAAGGGCAGCCCGCCGCTGATCGGCAGCACTGCCGTTACGGCTGTCGTGGTCAGCACACACACCCAGAACGCCGGATAGAGCCGCGCGGCGCGGGAGGCAGCGAACTCGCGAACGGTGCGCCCCCAGCCGCTCATGAGGATCACGAATCCGCTGATCAGAAAGAACGTCTCGACTCCGAGGAAGCCATAGATCAGCACCGGTGCCGCGTCCGGCAGGAAGTATGCCGGCGGGCGCACCCCGTCCAACCTCCACGAGTCGCCGAAGTGGTATCCGGCCACCGCAAGAGCACAGATCAGCCGCAACCCGTCCAGCACGTACAACCGTGGCGCCCGCCCGGGAGGGCTGCTGACGGGCGGCGGCGTCGGCGCGCGGTCGAGCAACGCGGTCGTCATGCTCTGCTCCTGTCCTGGATACACGACTGCATCCAGGACAGACATGTGCAGCACCGCGCCGAGTGCTACAGGTGATCACCGTCACCATCCTTCGACGAAGTCGGGTCAGTGTCGCGAACCAGAACGCTGTCCCGCTGCGACAGGTGGGCATGGCCGCCCAGGACGACGCCGAACTCCTGGCCCTGACCGCAGGCGGCGACCGGAGCGCGTTCGAGGCGTTCTACCGCCGGCAACGCGGACGGACCGGTGACCTGGTCATGGAATGGGAGTTCAGCCCGAGCGGCCCCTGCACCGAGCCACGCGGCGACTCGATCGAGGTATGGGTGTGGCGCTTCACGCCCGTACCCGTGAAGATCCTTACCGTTGCTGGCTGGTTACTCGGGGCGGCCTCAGGGTGGTTGCTTGCCCGAACTGTCCTGCGTCTGGCGCACCGCCGCGCCGTGATCGGGCTGGCTGCCGTTGCGGGTGTACTCGCGCTGTCGACGGCTGCGACAGTCATTTTCACTACTCAGAATCTACTCGATCTGCCGATGCGCAACGGCCAGCCGACAGCGATCTGGACTGCCTACTTTCCGTTCCTCATGCCGTTCGGCTTCCAATTCGGGTGACGAGCGTCTGGGGGCGAGGGCGGCTGCGGCCATGAGGGCGCGCTTTCAAACTGACGGTTACCCTCCGTCGCGGCGCCGGCGCATTCGTGCGTGGAAGCCGTCGGCTGCACCGTCACGATCAGCCACGTCGATCTGATCGAGATGCGCGGTGGGCGTCCGGATCTGCGGGATCTGCCGCCTTCGGTGTGGTGCTTGAGCCCTGCCGACGAGCCGACGGATGAATGGCACACCGTGCGGCTACGCTGCGGGCCATGTCGACAAGAGAGGACCGCGTGTTCGATGCGGTGGTCCGACGTATCGCCGCCGGCGGGTACATCGACGAGGTGCCAGCCGGCCGGGTAGGGCCGCTCCGACCCGCGCCGCCTGCCGCAGTCGCGCAGGCCGAGCAACTGGCCGGACGATCACTGCCGTCGCTGCTGCGCCGGCTCTATCTGGAGGTCGGTAACGGCGGCTTCGGCCCCGGTTACGGTCTTCTCGGCCTCAGGGACGGACATCGAACTGGCGGCCTGGACGCGCTGACCGGACTCAAGGGCGGCGTCCTCATTTTGTGCGACTGGGGCTGCGGCATCAGCAGTGAACTCAACCTCGCTGACGGCCAGATTTGGGGCTACGACCCGAACCCGGCCCCGGACGGCGTGTCTTGCGCATTCCCGCAGCACATGACGATCGTTGACTGGTTCTCGAAGTGGGTCGAGGGCACGCTGTACCAGCCATGGCTGGTACAGGACCCGACGACCGGCGAGTGGCGCGGCGCAACCGACATCGAGTACGGGGAGATGATCGCGGAGGCTTTCGGCCCAAGCGGCGAGGAGGACTGACCGTGGACGCTGAGGGGGCGCAGCATGGTCGCATCCCAACGCCGCACAGGGGGCACGGCTCGATCCCGTGTCTATCAGATCAACGCGGCCCGTAGAGCGGGCCGCGCCAGTCGGCCAAGGGCGGTCAGTTGTTCCACAACCAGTTCGCGAACAACCCGCCACAGCACATTAGCGGCACCAGGAGCACTGCCATGAGCACGGCGATATGCGCACCCACTTGCAGCCGATCGCTCAGCGGGTCGTCCTGGTTCATGCCCGGAGTATGCCGGAGCGAGTTGACCTAAGACCTCGGCCTGGGCCCCGAACCCCGACCCTCAGAGATGCCGCCGAAGATCACCGCGCCGCGCGCCACAAGGGCTACCGCCCTCCCCGGACGGGGACCAGGTCGTTCGTCCGGTAGGGCGCTTTCCACCTGGACCCCCGTCGCTGCGAAGCCGGTCGCGAGCCCTAACGCGACGAGCAGAGCGAGCTGTAGGCGCCGGGGATGCTGCCCGATCAAGCGTCGCACAGAAGTCGATTGCACAGCGAGACTGATCACCCCGTACAAAAACGAGCAGGCACAGCGGATAGAAGAGAACGGCCGCGATGGAGGCTTGAACCACAGGGGCGGCCTGCTGGTGCCGCTACAGTCTTCGTTCAGCCGAGGACAGCGGCAGTGGCCGACGATGCCCGACAACCACGGACGGGCTGAACAGGCGCGTGACGGCTTGACCAGTCATCCGCGACCTTCTTCTAATCCCAAGGCACCCTGCCCCGGTCAGGGTCCTCCCTGTGGCAGCAGGTGGCGACTCCGACGAAGTCTGGCGGGTCTACGGTGCCGGCGGTGAACCACTCGGCGAGGTCGAGGAGCACGAATGCCCTGGCACCGGGGCAGGTTCAGACCTCAGCCAGCGTTCGAGCAGTTGCGACCGCTCTTTGATGAGTGGAACCGTGCGGTTGACTCCGGCGATCCGGAGCCGATCGACCAGGCGTACGAGACGATCCGCGCCGCAGTCACGATGACCTGTCCCGACGGCGGCCAGGTCCCCGAGTTCGTGCTTGGAGTCGAAGGTGACCAGGCGGGGTTTCGATGGCACGACGAGCCCCAAGCTGTCAGTCCGCCAGGTCGTCCTCGACCAGGTAGCCAACACCATCGCAGGTGGGGCAGGGCCCGAAAACGCTTCCCATTCCCTTACCCATGCCGCTGGTCTTCACCATGCCTGGAAGCCGCGCAGCCCCACGGCATTCCGGGCACCGGCGACGAACGCTCCAGCGAGACGCAGATGGCTGAGTGCCCTGAGGATCTGGTTCCACACTGTCGAGGGTATGCGTAGGGCCCACCGGGCCCAGGCGAGCGATCCGCATCTGGTCCGCAAGAGGCCGACGGACGACGGGGGAGCGGTGTGAGATGCCGAGAGGCGTTTCTGCTGTTGGAAGCCCGTCCACGCAGCTCGCCGAGTCGCCCGTCCTGATCTCATGATCCCTCGGTCGCAAGTTCGAGTCCCGCACGCGGTCGCAGCGGGTCCTATCGACCGATTCCCGTGGCGCACCTACGTAGCTAGCGTCCGTTCATGCCCCCCTCTCCTACGCCTCGGCCATGGATCCCGCCCCGCGATTCCGCCGGGACACCCCATCCGATGCCGGATGGCGGCCGCTCTGCCCCCGTTTCCTATCGAGCGGTGTACGTGTTGGCGGGCCTGGCGACGTTGTGTTGGTGCGGCGCGGCGTACGGCGGCCGGATTGTCTTTCTCGGCCGCGACATGGTCGAGGGCCTGCTGAGCTTCGTCGGACTCCTCTGGCTCGCCGCGTTCGAGATGCTCGCGTTGCTGTTCACCCTCACCACGGCTTTCGAACTGCGCCGGCGCAACTCGCCTCGTGCCGCCCTGGCGACCGGGCTGGTCGCAGTCGCCGGGGTGGTCGTGACGATCGTGTTCGTGCTCTGGGTCGCAACGGCGACAAGTCAGACGGGCCCGTAGCGAGGGTCGAAGCGAGGCTCGGGGATGGCATCGCCTCGGGTCGCTGCCGAGCCGTTCGGGACGCCGGACACGTCTGGGGCTTGCACCGGCTCGGTGATGTAGCAGGCGTCGGTGACGGTCGACGTCAAGATCGAACGCCACGGCTCGCTCGCCCAGACGCTCCGCCGACCGCTGGGACGCGCTCAGCACGGCAGTGGGATCCGGACCGACGGGGAGACGGTAGGATTTCGGCTCCTGCACGGAACGGGGCCGTGTTCGGCCGGTCGCGCCGATTCGGCCTCGCCGGGCGCCGTGGCGTCCGGGACGAAGGGTGGACACCCCGGATGCACCAGCGGATCCTGCTGCGAGCCCGCAAGGGCCCGTTCGACGTCGTCACCGCCGAGGAGACCTACGAGCGGGACTGGATCGGCAAGAACAGCGGCAACCTGGTCTTCAGCCACGCCGCGCACAAGCTTCTGGCCACCTCGGCGGCGGAGATCACCCCGTCGCGGTTCCGGGCGGACCCGCGCGATGCCGACGAGATCAACGAGAAGTACGACGTCTTCGTGATCCCGCTGGCAAACGCGTTTCGCCACGACTATGCGAACCGGCTGATGTCGATGACCCGGCTGATCGAGCGCCTCAAGATCCCGGTGGTGGTGCTCGGGGTCGGGGCGCAGACTGACGTGGACGGCGACCTGGAGTACCTGCGCCCGATCGACGAGCCGGTGAAGGCGTTCTGCCGGGCGGTGCTGGACCGGTCGCACAGCATCGGCGTACGCGGCGAGATCAGCGAGACCTACCTGCGTACGCTGGGTTTCTCCGCCGTCGAGCAGATCGGCTGTCCGTCGATGTTCCTGCACGGCGACAGCTTCCGGGTCGAGAAGGCGAAGGCGACCCTGGGCACCGAGGATCGGCTCGCGTTCGTCATCTCGCCATACGTCCGCGCGTTGGCCCCGATCGTCCGCCACCACCACCAGCGCTACCCGAACCTGCGCTACCTGGCGCAGGGCCTGTACACCCTCGGCACCCTGCTCTACGGCGACGCACCGAACTTGCGCGGCAAGACCGACGACATGCCGATCCACACCTCGCACCCGCTCTTCGTCGAGGACAAGGTGCGGATGTTCGTGGACCCGTGGCCCTGGATGGAGTATCTCGCCGGATTCGACTTCGCCTTCGGCACCCGGATCCACGGCACCATCACGGCGCTGATCTCCGGCACTCCCGGGTATCTCCTCCCACACGACTCGCGCACCCTGGAACTGGCCCGCTACTTCGACATCCCGTACCGGTTGATGCGCGACGTACCGGCCGACGTCGACGCCGCCCAACTCTACGAGGAAGCCGACTACACGGCCCTGAACGAGGGCCACAAGGAGCGCTTCGCGCGGATCACCGCGTTCCTCGCCAAGCACGACCTCGGCCTTTCGTTCGCCGACGGGGACAGCGCCACCCGCTTCGACGAGCAGGTCCGCCAGACCGTCTACCCGCAGGCGGTCCGGCCGGCCTCCGCCCACACCACCGACGAACTGCTGGCGCGCATGCAGTGGCTGCGGGACGAGAACCGGACGCTGCAGCAGAAACTCAAGGCACACCGCGCGCAGCCACTGCGCGAGCAGGTCAAGCAGGCGGTGGGCGGCCGGGTCCGCCGGATGCTGTCGCGCTGACCGTCGTACGCCTGCTCCGCAGCGGAGTAGCCGGCGCCGGCGCCGCGACGGTACCCGGCCCGGTGACCGGCGTCGATCACCCGCCGTCCGGCCCGGCGGATCGGTCAACCGGCCTGACGCGCTGCTCCCGCAGTTCGTCGGCGGCCGGCAGTTCCTTCACGCAGAAGGCAGTCAGCCCAGGATCGCTCGGATGACCGCGGTGTCCCCGTCCAGTGCCAGCAGGTGTACTACCCACCCTCCCGGTCCGGGCTCGGCTCCGGGTTGGTCGCATCCGACTCGCCCGCCGCCGTCGGCGTGAATCGCCACACTGCACCCGGGCCCTGCCATGAAGCCGCCACCGGCGCCCCTGCCATTGGCATCGGTCAGTCGCACCCGGGCACCGCCATCCTCCACGGAGGACGAGACCGTCCACTTGCCGAGCGGGAACTTGACCGAACGGGAGAAGGACACTTTGCAGTCGCCGTCGGCACACGCCGCGTACGTGGTGCCGCCCCCGCTCGGCGCCTCCGTCCTCTTTGCCGCTTTGGTCTCCGGTGAATCGTTCGCGATGGGGGAGGAGGATGCGGAAGGTCCGGCGTCACGGGGACTTGGGGAGGAAGGAGCGCGGGAGGCGGTCGCGGTAGCGGCGGTGTCTTGGCTCGACCACGTGGCGTCGGAGGACGATTCCACTTTGGAGTCGCAGGCGGCCACGGTCAAGACCAGCAGTAGCGCCCCGATCGCTGTGCGTTTGGTGGCGGAAAGTCGGCAATGCTGCATGCGCGGATTTTAGTGGCCCGATTCTGCCGGAGCCCCTGGGGTGGGACCACCCTGCCACGTCGATATCGAGGGGATGCGGACAGGCAGGGGCTCGATCGTGAAGATCGTCGTCATCGGTGGCAGGAGCTCGTCGGCTCCAAGCTCGTGCGAGAGGGTCGCCGGTGGCCTCCTTCCGAGAGGGTAGCGCCACCCGCTCCGAAACTTTCGGTACTCGTCCGGTCGGAAATCCACCCCGCCGTCCGGCGCTCCTGCTGGCAGCGAGGTCATTGACGGATGACGGGGCGGTTAGTAGCCTCAGCGCACAAAATCATGGCATGTAAATATCTCGATAAGTTTCGGAGGCGACGAGCTCACCGTCGGCGGGACAACGACTGACCCGTCGGTGAGGCCGCTCGCCGGATTCCGCCTGCGCGTCCGCGCCGGCGGGAACCCGCCACCCCCACCACCGCCGCTCACGATCACACCGCTGGAGGGCCGTTGAAACGCGTCCGGACCACCACCACAGCAGTCATCGCCGCCGCCGCGCTCCTCCTGGCCGGCTGTGGGGGATCAGACGGCAAGTCCGACCCGAAGACCTTCGAGTTCTGGTCGTTCGCCAACATCAACCAGAAGGCCGACGTCGACGTCTATACCAAGGCGCACCCCGATGTGCGCGTCAAGCTCACCGAGGTGGGCAGCACGACCGAGACCGCGCAGGCGCTCACCGCCGCACTGGCCGGTGGCAAGGTGCCCGACCTGGTGCTCATCCAGGCCGACGACCTGCCGAAGTTCATGCAGTCCCCGGACAACTTCGTCGACCTCACCACGCTGGGCGCGAACGACATCAAGGGCAACTACCTCGACTGGGTGATGGCGCAGTCGACGACCAAGGACGGCAAGATCATCGGCGTGCCGACCGACGTCGGCGGCTTGGCGGTGGCCTACCGTACGGATCTGTTCAAGGCGGCCGGCCTGCCCACCGACCGGGACGAGGTCTCCAAGCTCTGGCCGACGTGGGACGAGTTCATCAACGTCGGTAGGCAGTACGTCCAGAAGACCGGGAAGCCGTTCGTGGACAACACGCCGACCAGCGTCTTCTTCCAGGCGGTCAACCAGGGCAGCCAGCGCTACTACAGCGCCGACCGCCAGCTCGACTACGACAACGAGCAGGTCAAGGCGGCGTTCGACGTGACGCTGAAGGCCTTCGACGCGGGCATCTCCGCCAAGCAGGGGTCGTTCTCGTCCGGCTGGACCGCGGCCATGAAGAAGGGCGACTACGCGGTGGTGTGCTCACCGTCCTGGATGCTCAGCCAGATGAAGACGAACGCCCCCGAGACGAACGGCAAGTGGGACATCGCCACCATTCCCGGTGGCTCGGGGAACTGGGGCGGCAGCTTCCTCGCCATCCCCAAGCGCGCCAAGAACGCGAAGGCGGCGTGGAACTACATCTCCGAGATGCAGTCGCCGAAGGGCCAGCTGGACCACTTCCTGATGCAGGGGTCGCTGCCCACCACGCCGTCGGTCTACACCGACCCGCAGCTGGTCGGGAAGACCGACCCGTTCTTCAGCAACGCACCGATCGGCAAGATCTACACCCAGTCGGTGCTGGGGATCAAGCCCTTCTACTTCGGCCCGCAGGACGGCCCCATCGGCACCGAGTTCCTCAACACGCTCACCAGCGTCGAGCAGGGCAAGGTGGCCCCGGCCAACGCCTGGAACACCGCGCTGACAAACGTCAAGAACGCCGTACGGGAATGACGGAGGGCTGATGCGCGGCGGCCGGGTCCTGCCCGGCCGCCGCCCATCGGGAAGGTGACGCTTTGACCACCATGCTCGGCCCGGCCCCGGTCCCACCGGACGTCCGCAGGCCCGCTCGCAACCGGCGGATCCAGCAGGGCGTACGGGAGTTCCTGGCGCCGTACGCGTACATCTCGCCGTTCTTCGTGCTCTTCCTGATCTTCGGCCTCTTCCCGCTGCTGTTCACCTTCTACATCTCGCTGTTCGACTGGGATCCCATCGGCGAGCACCGTTTCGTGGGGCTGGACAACTTCTCCAGACTCCTGGACGACCCGCGCTTCTGGGGGGCGCTGCGGAACACGTTCAGCATCTGGGTGCTGTCGACAGTGCCGCAGTTGCTCCTGGCGCTCGGCCTGGCCCACCTGCTCAACCACGCGCGGCTGCGGCTCGCCGCGTTGTTCCGGATGTCGGTGCTCGTTCCCTACGTCACCTCGGTGGCGGCCACGACCATCGTGTTCGCCCAGATGTTCGACCGGGACTACGGCATGATCAACTGGTTTCTCGGGCTGCTGGGCTTCGACCACATCGACTTCACGGCGTCGCTGTGGGGCAGCCACGTCATGATCGCCACGATGATCGCCTGGCGCTGGACCGGATACAACACACTGCTGTACCTCGCCGCGCTCCAGGCGGTTCCCCGGGAACTGTACGAGGCCGCCGCCGCCGACGGTGCGAGCGGCTGGAGACAGTTCCTGCACATCAGCATCCCGTCGCTGCGGCCGATCATCGCGTTCACCGTCGTGACGTCGACCATCGGCGGGTTGCAGGTCTTCACCGAGCCGCTGCTGGTCAACCCGGTGGGCGGCCTCACGTGCGGGGCGGCACGGCAGTGCCAGACCGTCACCCTCTACCTGTACGAGCAGTCCTTCGGGCAGTTCCACTTCGGCTACGGCGCGGCGGTCGGCGTCGCGCTCTTCGTCATCGTGGTGGCCTTCTCCGCACTCAACTATCTGCTGACCACCCGAATCCGCTCGGAGCGCCCATGAAGCCCGTACCCCCGACCGCCGCGCCCAGGCGGGCCCGGCGGCGCCAGGCCAACCGCGTCCCGATCCCGGTGTACGCGCTGCTCACCCTCATGGCGCTCGTCAGCGTCTTCCCGCTCTACTGGATGTTCGTGGTGGCGACGACCGACTCCGCCACCGCGACGACTCTCCCCCCGACCCTCACGCCCGGAGGCAACTTCCTGCACCTGGCGGAGCTGGTCTTCACCATCGTGCCGTTCGTGCAGTCCCTGCTGAACAGCCTCATCGTCGCCGGCACGATCGCCGTGGGCCAGGCGGTGCTCTGCGCGTTGGCCGGCTTCGCGTTCGCCAAGCTGTCCTTCCCGGGCCGGAACACGCTGTTCCTCATCGTCGTGCTGACCATGACGGTGCCGGCGCAGCTGGCAGTGGTGCCGCAGTACCTGATCATCTCGCAGCTGGACTGGGTGGACAGCCTCCAGGCGGTGATCGTTCCCGGGCTGGTGAGCGCGTTCGGCATCTTCTGGATGCGCCAGCACATCGGCAGCACCATCGACGACGAGCTGATGCAGGCGGCGCGGGTGGACGGCGCGACCACCTGGCAGATCTTCTGGTGGATAGCCTTCCCGCTGGTCCGGCCGGCGGCGTACGTGCTGGGGCTGTTCACGTTCGTCTACGCGTGGAACGACTTCCTGTGGCCGTTCATCGTCCTGAAGTCGCCGGAGAACTACACCGTCCAGATCGCCATCAAGGCGCTGCAGCAGAACCGGGACATCGATCTGGGCCTGGCGATGTCCGGCTCCTTCCTGGCCACCATTCCGCTGCTGGTGTTGTTCGTCTTCGTCGGACGCCGTCTGGTGCAGGGCATCATGGAAGGCGCGTTCAAGGGGTGAGGTCCCGTGCCGGTCTGTCATCCGGCCGGCCGGTAGTCGAACCAGTCGAATGCGGCGGTTCCCTCGGTGACGTACATGCCGATGACCCGGCCGGTGAACCCGGAGGCGACCTCGGTGGACAGGTAGCGCCCGTCGAGTTCGGCCAGGGACGACCAGCCGTCGCCGGTCTCGACCTCGAACCGGATGGTGTCGCTGCCGGCAGCCGTGACGCCCAGGAGGCCCGCCTGCGCGAGATCGTCGGACGAGGTGACGGTCGGTGGCAGCACGTCGGCGGTCCGGGTGCTCAAGGCCACGGTCACCGCCCCCGCCGGCACGGGACATTCCCCGAACACCTGGCGGAACGGCCCCACCCGGCCGATGACCCGAGCCCGCCCCCGCGCGAGTTCCAGGTCGTAGTGGTGAGCCTCGTCGATCCTGATCGTCAGGCCGGCGCGGCCGGAGCCGGGATCGACGCGGGCGCTGACCCGGCAGTCGTGGTGCTGCTGGCGGCGGCCGACGACGGTGGCGCCACTGCGGTCGAGGCTGTCGCCGGTCGCGTGCAGGGTCAGCCAGCCGGGCCGGTCGGTCAGCGACCAGGCGGCTGCGGGCCGCTCGCGGGGAGAGATCCACTGTGGCCCCAGCCGGTCGTCGTCGAAGTCGTCCCGGTCGTCCCACCGGCCCGTCTCCGCCGGGCCGGTCGCGCACGAGACGGGATCGACCACCGGCCACCCGTCGACCCAGCGCACCGGGACCAGGAACGTCTCCCGCCCCAGGACGTGGTACGGCGGCCACTGGCCCCTCGGCCGGATGCCCAGCAGGACCATCCACCAGCTGCCGTCGGCGGCCTCGACCATGTCGGCGTGCCCGGTCGCCTGCACCGGCCGGTCGGTACCGCGATGCGTCAGGATCGGGTTGGCCGGCCCGGGCTGGAACGGCCCGCGCGGCGAGCGCGCGCGGGCGACGCTCACCGCGTGGCCGGTGTGGGTACCACCCTCCGAGACGAGCAGGTACCACCAGTCGCCCACCCGGTACAGATGCGGCGCCTCGGGGTACTGGCCACCCGTTCCCGACCACATCGGCACCGGGCCTTCGAAGACCTCTCCCGTACGCGGGTCGATCCGGTACGACTCGACCCCGGACACCGTCATCCAGCAGTTGCCGTCGTCGTCCCACGCCAGCGACGGGTCCACGTGCGGCAGGTCCAGACAGACCGGATCCGACCACGGGCCGGCGGGATCGGTCGCCGTGACGATCAGGTGCCGGTCGAGCGTGACGTTCGTCGTGACGACCCAGAACCGGCCGTCGTGGTAGCGGATCGTCGGCGCGTAGATGCCCCGCGAGGCGAGCGTGTCGGCGGGCAACCGGAGTTGACCGGGGCGGTCGAGCACGTTGCCGATCTGGCGCCAGCTGAACAGGTCGCGACTGTGGAAGATCGGAACGCCGGGCGTGTACTCGAAGCTCGAACACACGAGGTAGTAGTCGTCGCCGGCACGGCAGATGCTCGGATCGGGCCAGAAGCCCGGAAGGATCGGGTTGCGGTAGCCACCGTCGGCGGGCTTCGGTTCCATATCCGCTCCTTCTCGTACGGGCACGGCGCCGGCCGGTGGCAGGGCGCGCATCCGCACCGCCGGCCCGGCGTGAACTCCAGAACCAAGGATGAGGGATGAGGAGTCTCCGCCGCCGACTGTCCGGGCGGCTCCGCCGCGCGGCCCCGGACCCCTCGTACGCCTTCACTGTGCGGCGCGGGCTGCGCGTGCCGATGGACGACGGCGTCGAACTGATCGCCGACCTCTACCTGCCTGTCGGCCCGGTGGAACCGCCGTTGCCCACGATCGTCGTCCGCTCGCCGTACGGCCGGCACGGCTCGCTCACCCACGCGCCGGCGCTGGCCGGCGAGGGGTTCACGGTCCTGGTGCAGAGCTGCCGCGGTACGGGCGGCTCCGGTGGCAGCTTCCGGCCGCAGCTCGACGAGCAGCGCGACGGCATGGCCACCCACCGGTGGGTACGCCGCCAGCAGTGGTTCACCGGCACCGTCGCGACGTACGGGGAGAGCTACCTGGGCTACACCCAGTGGGCCGTGGCGGGACGGATGTGCCGGGACGACCCCGGTAACGCCCCCGATGCCCTGTGCCTGAACGTCACGATGGCCGACTTCGGTGCGGTCACCTGGAACAACGGCGCCTTCTCGCTGGGCGGCTCGCTCGGCTGGTCGCGCCTGATGGCCCTGCGGGGCATGCGCGGCGCCCTGGTCCGGGCGCGGCTCGCGCGGCGGCCGGACCGGAAGCTGGCCGAAGCCTTCGACGTCCTGCCCCTGTCCCTCGGCGACACCGCGGTGGCCGGCCACCCGATCGGCTGGTACCAGGACTGGCTGGCCCACGAGAGGCTCACCGACGACTACTGGACCCGGCAGTCGCACACCGCGTCGGTGCCCGACGTCACCGCACCGGTGTACATGGCCACCGGCTGGTACGACATCTTCCTGCCCTGGCAGCTGCGCGACTACGCCCGGCTCGCCGCGGCCGGTCGCCCGCCGCGGCTCACTATCGGCCCGTGGGGTCACAGCAGCGAGCAGAGCCCGTTCCTCGCCGAGTCGGTCGCGTTCCTCAAGGAACACTTCGCCGGTACGCCCGCGGCCCGGCCGGCGCCCGTGCGCGCCTTCCTCACCGGCGCGGAGCAGTGGCGCGACCTGCCCGCGTGGCCGCCGCCGGGCACCGCCGCGCAGCGGTGGTACCTGCATCCGGACGGGCTGCTCGACCCCGCCGCTCCCGACGGGGGCAGCACCCGCTACACCTACGACCCGGACCGGCCCACACCCGCACTCGGTGGTCCCGGCCTGGGCCCGGCCTCCGGGCCGGTCGACAACAGCGCCCACGAACGCCGTACGGACGTGGCGGTCTTCCGCAGTCCACCGCTGGACCACGCCGTCGTCCTCGCCGGGGAGCCGGTCGCCCGTATCCGGTTCCGTTCGACGGCAGCCAGCGCGGACGTGTTCGTCCGGATCTGCGACGTGCACCCGGACGGCCGCTCGATGACCGTGTGCGACGGCATCCGCCGCATCGGCGGCGTCGGCACCGTGGCGACCGACCCGCGGCCCGACGGGAAGGGTTACGTCGAGCTGGACGTGCCGCTGTGGCCGGCGTTCCACCGCTTCGCCGCCGGCCACCGCGTCGCCGTGCAGGTCAGCTCCGGAGCGCATCCGCGTTACGCCCGCAATCCCGGCACCGGCGAACCCGCCGCCACCGCTACCACCACGGTACGGGCGCAGCAGGAGATCTCCCACGACGGCGCCCACCCGTCCGCGATCGACCTGCCGGTGTGGACATGAACGGGCGCGCACGCGCCGCCCGCGGCACCGGAGGCACCCCCATCAATCGACAAGGAGGGCTCCCCGGATGACATCGGTATTCCATGTGGCGACCAGCGGTTCGGATCGCGCCGACGGCTGCGCCGAGCGGCCGTTCCGGACGATCGACCGGGCGGCCGGCGTCGCGCGGCCCGGTGACACGGTGGTGGTGCACGCGGGGGAGTACCGCGAGTGGGTCAAGCCACGCCGTGGCGGTCTCAGCGACTCCCGCCGCATCACCTACGAGGCGGCACCCGGCGAGCACGTGGTGATCAAGGGATCGGAACGCGTCACGGGCTGGGAGCCGCTCGGCGGGACGGTATGGCGGGCGGTCGTCGACAACTCGCTGTTCGGCTCGTTCAACCCGTTCGCCGAGGAGGTGACCGGCGACTGGATCGTGTACGGCAAGGATGCGCCGCGCAGGCACCTCGGCGACGTCTATCTGAACGGCCTGAGCTTCTTCGAGGTGGCGAGCCGGGCGGAGGTCGACGATCCGCCCCGGCGCACGGAGGTCGTCGACGACTGGACCAGGCTGCCCCGTCCGGTCGGCGATCCCGACCAGACCCGGCTCGTCTGGTACGCCGAGGTCGGTGAGCAGACGACGATCTGGGCCAACTTCCAGGGCGCCGACCCGAACACGGAGCTGGTGGAGATCAACGTACGCCGCAGCGTCTTCTACCCGGAACAGCCGCACCTGGACTACATCACCGTGCGCGGCTTCGAGCTGGCACAGGCGGCCAGCCCGTGGGCGCCGCCGACCGCCGACCAGCCGGGCCTGATCGGGCCGAACTGGGCGAAGGGGTGGGTCATCGAGGACAACGTGATCCATGACGCCAAGTGCTCGGCGATCTCGATCGGGAAGGAGGGGTCGACCGGGCAGAACCACTCGGCTCTGCGCGGCGACAAGCCGGGATACCAGTACCAGTTGGAGTCGGTCTTCGCGGCCCGCCAGATCGGGTGGGACCGGGAGCACATCGGCTCCCACGTGATCCGCCGCAACACGATCTACGACAGCGGCCAGAACGCGATAGTCGGTCACCTCGGATGCGCGTTCTCCACGATCGAGGACAATCACATCCACCGCATCGGCGTGAAGCGCGAGTTCTACGGTTACGAGATCGCCGGCATCAAGCTGCACGCCGCCATCGACGTGGTGATCCGGCACAACCGGATCCACGACTGCTCGCTCGGCACCTGGCTGGACTGGCAGGCCCAGGGCACCCGGCTCTCCCGCAACGTCTACCACGACAACTGCCGGGACCTCTTCGTCGAGGTCAGCCACGGCCCCTACCTGGTCGAGCACAACATCTTCGGCTCGCCCGCCGCGCTGGAGCTGTTCAGCCAGGGGGGTGCCTTCGTCTGCAACCTGATCTGCGGCACCGTGCGGCTGGAGCCGGTGCTGGACCGCGCCACGCCGTACCACCGGCCGCACAGCACCCAGGTCGCCGGGTACGCGGTGATCTACGGCGGCGACGACAGGTACGTGGGGAACCTCTTCGTGGGCGGCGACCCGGGCGCGGCCTACGGGACGGGCGCGGAGGGTGAGGGACCGCCGCTGGCCGGCACCGCCGGATACGACGGCCATCCGGCGTCGTTCGCGGAGTACCTGGCCCGCCTCGCCGACCAGCCGCCGAGCGACCAGCAGAAGTACGTCGAGGTGAGACAACCGGTGTACGCCCGCGCGAACGCCTACGCCGCGGGCGCCCGCCCGTTCGAGGGTGAGCGGGAGCCACGGGTGCTGGGCGCCGCGACGGCGACGGTCGTCGTCGAGGGCGACGCGGTCTGGCTCGTCACCGACCTTCCCGAGACGTTCGACGAGGCACGTGTCGGTGTGGTCACCGGCCGGGAGCTGGAACGGGTCCGGTGCGCCGACGCGGAGTTCGAGGAGGCGGACGGCAGCCCAGCCGTCATGGATATCGACCTCACGGGCGAGCTCCGGCAGCCGGACCGGGACGGCGCCGTCGGCCCGATCGCGGGCCTCGCGTCCGGGGCACGCCGTACACGCGTCTTCTGACGACGGATCCGCGTACGCGAAAGGAGACGGTGACGCCCGGCCGGACGTCACCGTCTCCGTCGACCTCAGCCGCGTGCGGCCCAGTCGCCGAGGGCCCAGTCGCGGACCTCGGGCATGTCCTCCAGGTGCTCCACCACGTACGCCTCGTGGCGGTCGAGCTGACTGCGGCACCACGCCTTGAGGTCCGCGGCACCGCGTGGCAGACGCTTGGCGTTGTTGATGGCGTCCATCACGAGGTGGTACCGCGACGCCTTGTTGCGCACCGTCATGTCGAACGGGGTGGTGGTCGTGCCCTGCTCGATGAAGCCGCGCACGCGGAACCGGTCCGCGTCCGGGCGGCCGTGGACGAGCTGGTGGATCGCGCCGGGATAGCCGTGGAAGGAGAAGACCACGTCGACGTCGTCGGTGAACAGCTCGGTGAACAGGGTCTCGCTCATGCCGTGCGGGTGGTCCTTGGGCCGGACCAGCGTCATCAGGTTGACCACGTTGACGACGCGCACCTTCAGACCGGGCAGCCGGTCGCGCAGGATCTGCGCCGCCGCGACCGTCTCCATGGTGACGACGTCACCGGCGCAGGCGAGGACGATGTCGGGGTCGCTGGTGCCGTCGTCGGTGCCGGCCCACTCCCAGATCCCCGCGCCACGGGCGCAGTGTTCGATCGCCTCGTCCATGGAGAGGTACTGCAACTGCGGCTGCTTGTCGATGACGATCAGGTTGATGTACGACCGTGACCGGAAGCAGTGGTCGGCCACCGACAGCAGGGTGTTGGCGTCCGGCGGCAGGTAGACCCGGGCGACGTCGCCGCGCTGGGTGAGCACCACCTGGATCAGGCCCGGGCCCTGGTGGGAGAAGCCGTTGTGGTCGTTGCGCCACGCCGTCGAGGTCAGCAGCACGTTGAGGCTCGGCACCTTCGCGCGCCACGGCAGGTGCTTGGCCTCCTGCAGCCACTTGCCGTGCTGCACCGTCTGCGAGGCGCTGACCATGGCGAACGCCTCGTAGGTGGCGAACATGCCGTGCCGGCCGGTCAGGTTGTAGCCCTCCAGCCAACCGTGGCAGTTGTGCTCGCTGAGTACCTCCATGACCCGGCCGTCGCGGCTGATCGCGACGTCGTCCGGCGTCACCCGCTCCATGAAGGCGCGGTCGGAGACGTCGAAGACGCCGCCGAGGCGGTTGCTGTTCGTCTCGTCCGGACAGAACAACCGGAACCGGTCGGCGTTGCGGGCGTAGATGTCGCGCATCATCTCGCCCAGCTTGCGCGTCGACTCGGCCCGCTGCCGCGCCGGCTGGGGCACCTCGATCGCATAGGAACGGAAGTCCGGCAGGTCCAGGTCCCGGGTGAGCAGCCCGCCGTTCGCGTGCGGGCTGGCGCTCATCCGCAGGTCGCCGTCGGGGGCCTGGTCCCGGACCAGCGCCACGGGCGCGCCGGTGGAGTCGAACAGCTCCTCCGGACGGTACGACCTGAGCCAGCGCTCCAGCAGCGCGAGGTGCTCCGGATTGTCCTTGACGCCGGACAGCGGCACCTGGTGGGAGCGCCACGTCCCGGTGACGGTGACCCCGTCGACGGCGTCCGGCCCGGTCCAGCCCTTCGGCGACCGCAGGACGATCAGCGGCCAGGTCGGACGCGTACCGTCCCAGGAGCCGTCACGGGCGGCGGTCTGGATGTCGCGGATCCTCGTCCAGGCGGTGGCCAGGGCGGCGGCGAAGCGGTGGTGCATTCCGGGCAGGTCGGAGCCCTCGACCTCGATGACGTCGTAACCGTGGCCCCGCAGCAGGTGGCGCACCTCCTCGGGGTCCTTGCGCCCCAGCACGGTGGGACCGGAGATCTTGGCGTCGTTGAGGTGCAGGATCGGCAGGACCGCGCCGTCGCGCTCCGGGTTGAGGAAGGACACGCCCTTCCAGGAGCCTTCCAGGGGCCCGGTCTCGGCCTCGCCGTCGCCCACCACCGCGATGGCCAGCAGGTCCGGGTTGTCCATCACCGCGCCGAACGCGTGGACCAGGACGTAGCCCAGCTCACCGCCCTCGTGAATGGAACCCGGGGTGGTCACCGACACGTGCGAGGGGATACCGCCGGGGCTGGAGAACTGCCGGAACAGGCGCAGCATCCCGGCCTCGTCCTGGCTGACGTCCGGGTAGATCTCGCTGTAGGTGCCCTCCAGGTAGCCGGCGGCCACCAGTGCCGGCCCGCCGTGACCCGGACCGGCCAGGTAGATCGCCTGCTGGCCGGTGTGCCGGATCAGCCGGGAGACGTGCGCGTAGATCAGCGACAGGCCGGGGCTGGTTCCCCAGTGGCCGAGCAGGCGCGGCTTGATGTGCTCAGCCGACAGGGGCTCGCGCAGCAGTGGGTTGCCCTGCAGGTAGATCTGACCGATGGTCAGGTAGTTGTTCGCCCGCCACCACGCGTCCAGACGGGCGAGTTCGGTGTCGTCGAGTTCGGCGAGCGTACGGAGTTCGGATTCGACCGCGGTCACCGTGCTTCCTTCCACTGATCTCGTCTTGTCCGGACCCAGCCTAGGCCCGGCGGCGCCCGGCCGCGGGGGGCCGCAGGCCGGAAGCCGCGGGACCTTCGGCCCTCGCCGGCGACCGCCGCGCACCGCCGGGCACATTCATGATGTTCGTTCCACGCGCTGCTTGATACCCAGCAGCATCCGGCGCTCCATGACCAGACTGCCAGGTTCCATCACCATTCGGTACGCGGTCCGGCCCGGCCCCGGACGCCCGGCCAGGGAGATCCGGTTGCGGCTGATCAGCCGGGTGCCCGCGCCGTACCGTCGCAGGTGGAAGCCCCACACCCAGGCGCCGTCGGCGGACCGGAACACCAGCGTCCGGCGGGGGTCGAGGATCTCCACGCGCGTGGCCGGCCCGCCGGAGCACTGTTCCGGTTCATGACCTCTCCCGCTTGAGCGAGGCGGCGGTCACCGCGGCGTCAGCCGGTGGTCGCCGGTCCGTGGTACGTGGCGCGCATCAGCTCCCGTAGGAGTCGTGGCGGGCCGGCGCCGTGAGACGGTTCTCCACCAGGGTTCCGATCATGCTTCCGCCCTCCACCGGCCCGCGCCCGTACGCGCCTGCTACGTGGCCTTGTGCCGGGACCGGCGAGGCACAGTCACGGCGCCGGCTGCGGCGCCGCGGCCGGCCCGCGCTTGGCCCGCTGGATCTGCTCGTAGACGCGCGTCCGCAGTTCGGTGAACCGGGGCAGGGCCCGGGTGGTGAGCTGATCGCGTTCCCGGGGGAGGTCGATCACGAGGTCCTCCTGCACCCGGGTCGGCGAGTTCGACAGGACGAGCACGCGCTGGCCCAGATACACCGACTCGTCGATGTCGTGCGTCACGAAGACGGTGGAGATGCCACGGGTCAGGTGCAGTTCGCGGACGAGATCCTCCAGGTCCGCGCGGGTCTGCGCGTCCACGGCGGCGAACGGCTCGTCCATGATCAGCACGTCCGGCTGGTACGCGATGGCGCGTGCGATCGCCACCCGCTGCTGCATCCCGCCGGAGAGCTGCCACGGATGGCTGCGCGCCGACTGCGGCAGGCCGACCGCGTCGAGGGCGTCGGCGACCGCCCGGGCACGTTCGGCGCGGGACAGCTTCTTGTGGCGGAGCGGAAGCTCCACGTTGCCCCGGACCGTCAGCCACGGATACAGGCTGCGGCCGTACTCCTGGAAGACCACCGCCATCGCCGGGCTCGGGCCGGTCACCGGCGATCCCTCCATCTCGACGAGGCCGCTGGTGGGCCGGAGCAGCCCGGCCAGGCATTTCAGGAGCGTGGTCTTGCCGCAGCCCGAGGGGCCGACGATGCACAGCAGCTCGCCGGGATCCATGGTGAAGCTGAGATCCCCGATCGCCTCGACCTCGCCCCGGCCGGACGCGTACACCTTCCGCAGGTGCTCGACCCTCAGCAGAGGGCTCCCGTCAGCCACGGCTCACCTCCTTCATTCCGTGGTACCAGCGCAGCACGCGGCGTTCGACGACACCGAAGACCACGGCGAGGACGACGCCGATGAGGCCGAGCAGCAGGATGCCGCTCCACATCTCGGCGATGAGGTAGTTCCGCTGGAAGTAGGCGATCCGGTAACCCAGACCGGCGGACGACGCGAACATCTCCGAGATCACCATGAGGATCAGGGCCACCGAGAGCGCCTGCCGTACGCCGGTCATGACGCGCGGGCTCGCCGCCGGGAGGATCAGCAGCCACAGCCGGTCCCACCGGGAGATCCGGAACGAGCGCGCGGTCTCCATCATCACGCTGTCGGTCGCCCGGACGCCGTCGATCGTGTTCAGCAGGATCGGCCAGATCGCGCCGGAGGTGATGACGACGACCTTCATGGTGTCGGTGATGCCGAGCAGCAGCATGGCGACCGGGATCAGCACGGGTGGCGGGATCGCGCGGAAGAACTCCAGCAGTGGTTCGAGGATCTCGCGTAGCGGGCGGAGCCGGCCGATGACGACGCCGGCGGCGACGCCGAGCAGGATCGACGCGAACAGTCCGATCAGGAGCCGGTACAGGCTCGGCAGGACGTCGTCGACGAACGCCGGGCCGATCCAGGTCTGCCGGAACGCGTCGAGGAGGGCGCGGGGGCCGACGAGGAACCGGTTCGTCGACCGGGTGGACCAGACGGCCCAGAGCCCCACGGCCAGGACGGGAAGCCCGACCGCGAACAGCACGTTCTCGGCGACCCGGACGCCCAGGTCGCGGGGACGGGCCCGGTCCGCGCCGAGGGCGGTCACCGGGCCGCCTCGTCGGCGAGCACCGACTGGTGCCAGGCCAGCGAGCGGCGTTCGACGAAGCGGAACACGACGTTCACCAGCAGGCCGAGGACCCCGGTGACCACGACGAGGCCGTACAGGCCGACGGCGTCCCCGGAGGAGCGGGACAGCTCGATCATGCGCCCGAGGCCGGGATTGCCGATCACCATCTCCGCGGTGACGGCCAGGATGAGCGCGACCGCAGCGCCGAGACGCAGCCCGGTCATCAGGTACGGCAGGGCGGTCGGCAGGACGAGGTAACGCAGCCGTTCGGCGCGGGTGAGGCCGAAACTCCGCGCCGTGTCGCGGGCGACGGTGTCGACGTCGGCGACGCCGTAGATCACCTGCACGAACACCTGCCAGAACGCGGCGTAGACGATGATGACGAGCGCGGCGCGCATCTGCAGGCCGAACATCAGCACGGCGAGGGGGATCAGCGCGACCGACGGCACCGGCCGCAGGAACTCGACTGTCGTGTGCGTCGCGCGACGCAGGAACGGCACCATCCCCACCACCGTCCCCAGCGCGAGGGCCGCGAGCGTCGCCAGCGTCAGGCCGATCGCCCAGGACGTCATGGTGAGCCGGAGCCGCCGCCAGAACGCCAGGTCGCGGAGCTCCTGGAACAGCCACCCGAACACGTCCGTCGCGTACGGCAGGTCGTGCGGGTCGGCCAGCCCCAGTGTCGGGATCAGTTGCCAGACGACGAGGAACCCCAGCAGACCCACGGCGCCCAGCAGGATCTTGCGCATCGGCCGGCTACTGCTGCTGGATGAGGCGGTCGAAGTCGGGTCGCCGGTCGAGGACGCGGTACTTCTGCGCCAGCGTCGCCAGTTGCTCCAGGCCGGCCCGGTCGAGTTCCCACCCGAATGCCGGGAGCCGTACCGAGTCCGCCACCGGCTCCGGCAGTTCGAGGTTGTCCTTGATGGCCTGGCGGAGGTCCTTCTCGTTGGCCGGATCCTTGGCCCAGGTGAGCGTCTTCTTCATCGCCGCCGAGAAGTCCGCGATCAGCTCGGCGTCGGAGTCCTTCAGCTTGCTCGACGTGATCGTCGTCAGGGTGGTGAGCCCGGGAACGGTGGCCTGGTACGGGGCGACCACGAGGACGTCACCGCGCTTGCGCATCTGGGTGATGAACGGCTCGGTCACCCAGGCGGCGTCGATGTTGCCGGCGGCGAGCTGGGCCGGCGCGTCCGGGAAGGCCACCTCGACGAACTTGATTTTGGTGGGATCGCCGCCGTCCTTCTCGACCGCCGCCATGATCGTGACGTCGCCGGCCGCGCCCAGGCTGTTGACCGACACCTTGCGCCCCGCGAGCTGGGCCGGCCGGGTGATACCGGACTTCCCCGACGCGACCACGGCGTTGATGTCGTCACCGTCGGCGTAGGACGACGCGTAGTTCCCGATGATCACCACACCGAGGTTCTGCAGATCGGCACGGAACGGGCCGAACGGCTGACCGATGGCGAAGTCGATGTCGCCGTTGATCAGCGCCGGGATGGCCTGTGCGCCGCCCTGTGCGGGCACCACCTCCACGTCGAGCCCCTGCTCCCGGAAGATGCCCGCCTTGATGCCACCCCACAGCGCGGCGGTCTCGCTGATCGGCAGCGCCGCCACGCGGACCTTCCGCAGATCGCCGCTCGCGCCGGGGGACGGATCGGTGGCGTCGGAGTCCGTACAGCCGGTCAGGGCGATCGTGAGGCCGGCGAGAACAGCGAGGGCGGTGACCTTCTTCATGGACGAGCCCTTCCGTGCGAAGCGCTGGTGCATCCGGAGGAGTGAGGGCCGGCGAGGAGAGGTGAACCATCCGACCGCGTCGATCAGCGTTATGCAGAGATGATTGATTGTCAAGAATTCCGATAAGACGAATCGCAATGCGGGACGAGTGGTCCGGCCGCGATGTGAATACGTCTTGACGCGTGACGATTTTGTGACCAAACTGTGTGGTTGGTGGCACGGTGGCGGAGGGAGCGACGACTTGGCGATCGTGATCGTGGGCGCTGGTATCGGTGGCCTGACCACTGCGCTCAGCCTGCATCAAGCCGGCTTCCGTGACATCGCCGTCTACGAGCGCGCCGCCGCGCTGCGCCCACTCGGCGTCGGGATCAATCTGCTTCCGCACGCCGTCCGGGAGTTGACCGAATTGGGCCTCGGCGAACGCGTGGAAAGGCTGGGCGCCGCACCCGGCACGCTTGCCTACTACAACCGTTACGGCCAGCAGATCTGGAGCGAGCCGCGCGGACGGGATGCCGGATATCGCTGGCCGCAGCTTTCCGTGCACCGCGGCCGGTTCCAGATGGAACTGCTCGCCGTGGTGCGGGAACGGCTGAGGGCCGGCGCGGTGCACACCGGGCACCGGCTCGTCGGCGTCCGGGACGGCGTCGCCCGCTTCGAGACGGCAGCCGGGGAGGTGAGCGTCGCGGGTGACCTGATCGTCGGAGCGGACGGCATCCACTCCGAGCTGCGCCGGCAGCATCATCCCGGCGAGGGAGCGCCACTCTGGAACGGGCTGACGCTGTGGCGGGGGACGGCGCGAGCGCCCGGATTCCTGGACGGGCGAACCATGATCATGGCAGGGGACGCGGAACAGAAGTTCGTCGCGTACCCGATCGGCGCCGGCCTGATCAATGTCGTAGCGGAGCGGCGCGGGCCCGGTTTCGCCGGGCCGAACGCGGACTGGAACCGGGCGGTCGACCCCGCGCCGGTCGTCTCGCTCTTCGCGGGCTGGCGTTTCCCGTGGCTCGACGTGCCGGAACTGCTGGCCGCCGCCGACGAGATCCTCGAATACCCCATGGTGGACCGCGACCCGATCGACACGTGGACCCACGGGAACACCACGCTGCTCGGCGACGCGGCGCACCCGATGTATCCCAACGGCTCCAACGGGGCGTCGCAGGCGATCCTGGACGCGCGTACCCTCGCCTTCCACCTCGCCACCGCGCCGACGGTGCGGGTGGCGCTCGACGCCTACGAGGCGGACCGGCGGCCGGCGACCACCGCGCTCGTGCTGAGCAACCGGCGGCAGGGCCCGGAACAGGTGATGGTGCTCGCCCGCGAGCGCGCGCCGGACGGGTTCGCGGACATCCACGACGTCATCGGACCGGAGGAGCTGACCGAGATCGCCACCGGATACAAGAAGGCGGCCGGCTTCCTGCCCGCCGACCTCAACGAACGGGCCTCCCTGACGCCGACGGTCTTCTCGGGCGTCCTGCCGTGACCGGCCCGGAACCGCCCGAGCTGGACGCCGCGCGACTGGCGTCGGTGATCTCACCGCTGCGCCGCACGCTGCTCGCCGCCGCCCGGGCCGCCGAGCACCTGCCGGAGATCCCGGACGCGCAGATCGAGATCGTGCGGGCCCTGCCCCGGGGCACCGTCTCCGGTCCCGGTGAGCTGGCCGAACGGCTCCGGCTGAGCCGCTCGACGGTCAGCAACCTGCTCACCACGATGGAGGGCAGGGGTCTCGTCGAGCGCCGCCCCCGTCCGGGCAACCACCGGCACGTCGAGGTCCTCGCCACCCCGAAGGCCCTCGACCTGTTCGACCGCTTCGACCTCGCGAGCGGAGACCTGGTCGCCCGCGCCGCCGCCACCCTGCCGGCGGCGGACCGCGCGGCCCTCGCCGCCGCGGTGCCCGCGCTGGAACGCCTCCGCGACGCCCTCGCGCAGCCCAAGGACACCCCATGAGTACGCGCCGACCCGCCGGCCGGACGCCGTGAGCGCCCCGCCGGTGCCCGGTCTGGAGGCTGCGTTCGAGGTGGAGGCCCGGCTCGGGGTGCTGGAGGACCACGGGACGACCCGCGCGGGTCACCGCCGTGTCGTGCCGATCGTCGGCGGCCGGGTCACCGGCCTGTTCGAGGCCGACATCCTTCCCGGCGGCGCCGACTGGCAGGTGGTCCGCCCCGACGGCGCGATCGAGATCGACACGCGCTACTCGGCGCGCACCGCGGACGGCGGTCACGTCTACATCCGGACGTTCGGCGTCCGCAGCGGCCGCCCGGCGGTCCTCGAAGCGCTGCTGCGCGGCGAGGAGGTCGACCCGGCCGAGTACTACTTCCGGCTGGGCGTACGACTGGAGACGTCGGTGCCCGCGCTGGCCGTGCTGGAGCAGTCCGTCTTCGTGGCGTCGGCGATCCGTGAGGCCGACCGGGTGCGCTACACCGCCTACCGCGTCACCTAGGAGTTCCCGACCGGCGCGTTGTACGCGTTCGCCCTCCCCGTGCCCGGCCGCCGTGATATCCCATCTACTATGCGCCTGTAGTAGACGCTGATGCCGGGCCGGACGAGCGGAGGGGGTGGGATGGGACGCGTACACCCGCTGCTGCGGTCGGCGCTGTTCGTCGCCGTGGCGTTCGGAGTGTTCGGGATGCACACCTTCGGTCACCCGGCCGGACCCGACGCCGCCCACGCGAGCGCCGTTCACGCGAGCGCCGCCCACGCCGGCACCGGCCACGCCGCCGGCACCGGCCACGAGATCGCCGCCGCGCCCGACGCCGCACCCGGAGACGGCGGCTCGCCCGGGCACCGCGACGGCCTGCACGCGTTCACCGTGTGCCTGGCGGTGCTGGGCGGCGCCCTGATCCTCGGCGTCCTGGCCCTGCTACGCCGACGCCGCCGGGGCGCCGGCACGCCGGCCGGCCCCTGGTCCCGGGTCAACCGCCCGGACCGGGGTCCACCCCGCCCGCCCATCGGGCTGCGACTGCGCGCCGCAACGGTCCTGCGCACGTGAGGAGAGCACGGTCCGGCGTCCCGCCCGGACCCGACGACTCCGTTCCGGCACACCTCACGACAAGGACCACGTACCGATGAAACCGACCATCCTGCGCCGCGCCGCCCTCGCGGGCGTCGCCCTGTCCGCCCTGCTCGCCGTCGCCGCCTGCGGCGGCGACGACACCGGCGGCATGACGCACGGCACCGGCAGCAGCTCCGCAGCGGGCGCCTCGCCCTCGGCCGGCGTCACCTTCAACGACGCGGACGTGATGTTCGCCCAGATGATGATCCCGCACCACCAGCAGGCGGTCACGATGGCCGACCTGGCCCCGACGCGCGCGAGCGACACCGAACTGAAGGACCTGGCCGCCAGGATCAAGGCGGCGCAGGATCCGGAGATCACCACCATGAAGGGGTGGCTCACGGCCTGGGGCAAGCCCACCGACCTGCCCGGCGACCACAGCATGCCCGGGATGAGCGCCACGCCCGGGCACGACATGCCGGGGATGACCTCGGGGATGCCCGGCATGATGTCCGAGCAGCAGATGAAGGACCTCGCCGCCGCGAACGGCGCCGCCTTCGACAAGATGTTCGCCGAGATGATGATCGCCCACCACGACGGCGCCATCGACATGGCCAGGACCGAGCAGGCCGACGGCCGCAACCCCGAGGCCAAGGCGCTCGCCGCCAGGATCGCGGCGGATCAGGCCACCGAGGTGCAGACCCTGCGGAAGATCCTCGACCGCCTGTAGACGGCCGGGTGCGGCCGGTCCCGGCCTCGGCGTCGGGACCGGCCGCACCGCCACGACACCTGACGTACCCTGACCGGCACGAAGGGAGAGCACGTGGCGGAACTGGGCAAACTCGAGTCGGCAGTGATGGACGTCCTGTGGCGTGCCCCCGAGCCCGTGCTCGTACGCGACGTCCTCGACGCGGTGACCACCGACCGGGCCCTGGCGTACACGACAGTCCTCACCGTGCTGGACAACCTGCACCGCAAGGGCTGGGCCGTACGGGAGAAGGACGGCAAGGCCTACCGCTACCGTGCCGCCGGCACCCGCGAGGAGATCATCGCGCGGACACTGCGCCGGGTCGTCGAGACGAGCACCCACCCCGACCTGGTGCTCCTGCACTTCGCCCGGTCCGCCTCCGACCACGAACTGCACATCCTGCGGCAGGTCCTGGACGAGCGGGAGTCCGGGGCGTGAGCCTCGCGCTCGCCCTCGTCACCGGCGCGGCGCTGGTCGCCTGCTGCGGCCCCGCCGTGCTGCGGTTGTGCTTCCGGCACGTCGCCGACCCCGTCGCGATGCTGCTCGGCTGGCTCGGCCTGATCGTCGCGGTGACCGCCACCTTCGTCCTCGCCACCGTGATGCTCCTCGCCCCGGGCAGCACCCGGCGGTGGGCGCTGCACGACCTCGCCCGCATCTGCTGGCACTGGGCGCAACCCAGCCGGCCGCCCGCCGTCGACGAGATCGCCGGGGCGGCCGCAGCGCTGGTCCTGCTGGTCGTGCTCGCCCGGTTCACGGCGACCTGCGCCCGCCGGGCCCTGCGCGCCCACCGTGCCCGCCGCGCCCACGCCGACCTGCTCACGCTGGCCGGCGGCCCGTCGGAGCGCGGCGAGGCGGCGGTGCTGTGGATCCCCCAC
Organism: Micromonospora sp. WMMD1219; assembly: GCF_049315215.1. NCBI lineage: Bacteria > Bacillati > Actinomycetota > Actinomycetes > Micromonosporales > Micromonosporaceae > Micromonospora > Micromonospora sp. WMMD1219. The sequence goes on along the minus strand of NZ_CP186057.1, from coordinate 5,942,410 downwards.
CCGACCCCGATGGCCTACAGCCTCGGCGGATCCCGCGGGCTGACGGTCCTGGCCAGTGCCGCCGGTGACCTGCCGGCGGACCAGCTCGCCGCGGTGCTCAGCCACGAGCGGGCACACCTGCGAGAACGCCACCACCTCCTGGTGGCCGCCGTGGAAGGGCTCGCGGCCGCCGTACCGTGGCTGCCCCTGACCCGCCAGGCGCCCGCGGCCGTGCGCCTGCTCGTCGAACTGCGCGCCGACGCCGCCGCCGTCCGCGAGTGCGGCCCGACCGCTGTACGCGACGCGCTGCTGACCTTCGCCGGCGCGCCGCACCCGCCGTCCGCGCTGTCGATGGCCGGCGACGACGTGGCCATCCGGCTCCAGCGCCTCCAGGGGCGCCGCCCGCACCGCCGCGACCTGCTCGCCCGCGCCGTGCTCGCCTCGACCGCCCTGGCCGCCCCTCTGGGCGCCGGCGTGGTCACCGGCATCCTGTTCTGCCTGTAGACCCCCGGACCGCCCCGGCAGCGCGGGCGCGACCTACGTGCCGGCGTTCACCAGGATCGCGGTGGTCAGCAGGACGGCCACCATCAGCACCGCCTCCGCCAGCACCGTGCGGCGCAGGCGACGCATGCCGTCCGGGGTGGGATCGTCCAGCCGGGGTACCACCCGCCTGCTGTTGTAGAGCCCGACGACTGCGACGACCGCCACCAACGCGACCTTGACCAGGAGCACCTGCCCCCAACCGGTGCTCACCAGGTGAGCGGGCCGGTCCAGGATCGCCACCGTCAACGCGGCACCGGCGACGCCCGTGAGCGTCACCGCCGCCGTTGCCGGAACGGAGAACCGCACCGCCATCTCGGCCGCGCCCGTCGGCACACCGAGGCGCGCACGCCCCAGCAGCAGCGCGGCCAGGAGCAGAACCCCGCCGACCCACACCGACGCGGCGACCGTGTGCGCGACGTCCGCCGCCACGACGATGGCCCGTGGCCGGGCGGTGACGGTGTGCCCGTCGAACAGGAACGAACCGACCAGCAGCGCCACCGTGACGCCGAGGAGCACCGGCCGGACCGCTCGCGCGCGTACCCGTTGCGTCTCCTCGCCGCTCGCGTCGCCGGCGGGCGGCACGACCAGGGGGCGAGGGGCGGTCGGGATCGCGGCGACTGTGGCCACGGCGTGCCGCCCGGCCGCGTGCCGACCCCGGATCAGCGCCGCATCCAGGGAACCGGCCACGAGCAACCCGGCCGCGCCGGCGAACCGCAGACCCAGCCCGGCGGCCACCGGCGTACGGCCGAGCGCGGTCAACGCCTGCACGCTGACCGCCGAGGCGAGACCGTCCCCGCCGAACACCGCCGCCAGCGCCGCGAGTTCGAGCACCACGCCGGCCGCCACCGTCAGCCCGGCGGCCCGCACCCAGACCTGGACCAGCCGGATGTCGCTGCGCGTCCCCACCAATGTGGTCAGCGCGAAGACGAGACCGCCCACGCCGAGCAGGATCGCCCCGTAGGACAGCCAGCGCCCCGCCGTGCCGACCAGCCGCACCGGACCCTGGTCGGCGTCGGCGGTGTGACCCACTGCGTGAGCGCCGGAGTGGGTCGGTGGAGACGCCGACGGAACGCCCGGTCCACCGTGACCGGCGTGCCCCTGCGCACCGGCGGTGGGCCGAGGCGTGGCGGTCGCGCCCGGCGGCGCGGCGGCCGGGACCACGGTGAACGTGACGTCGCCGGTCAGCGGATGGGCGTCCGGGGCGGCCACGCTCCAGCGCAGCGTGAACTCCCCGCCGGTCAACGCGGCGGAGGGGTGGACCAGCCACGTACGGCCCCCGTCGGGGGTGTGACTGGTCACCGGGACGGCAGCGCCCTCGCGGGAGAGTTTGAAGCCGGCCGCTGTGGGCGTGCCGGGGGCGCTGAACGTCAGCCGGATCTCCGCTACCGCGCCGTCCACGCGTGCGCCGTCCGCCGGTACGACCTTGAGCAGCTTGAAGTGCGCGGCGGCGGGCGACGCGGAGCCGAGCACCACGAACACGGTGGGGCACAACGCCAGCCACACCAGCAGCACCCACCGGGCCACGCCGCGCGCCGGCAACCGATGACGCCGCGGGAGAGGCACTGATGGTCCCTTCGTCGGGGAGACCTGGACCCGACGCCCATCGCTCCGACCTGATGCGGTCGCCATCCTAGGGGAACTACTAAGAATTGGTAGTAGACCCCGACCGCGCCGAGGGCCGCGGTCAGCCGGTCGTCATGTACGCCAGGGCGCGCTTGTCCGGCTTCCCGCTGGTCGCCACCGGGACCCGGTCGATCGGCTGGATCGTCCGCGGGACCGACGCCTCGCCCAGCGCCTCCGCCACCACCGCACGCAACCGCCCGGCGTCCGGCACGCAACCGGCGGCCGGCACCACGTACGCGTGCACCGCCTCCCCGGTGACGTCGTCGGGACGGCCGACGACGTACGCCTCGGCGACTGTCGGGTCGGCGGCGAGGACCCGCTCGATCGGGCCGGCGTACACCAGGTTGGCCTGCACGATGACGACGTCCCGGATCCGGCCGAGCAGGTGCAGGTAGCCGTCGCCGTCCAGCCGGGCCAGGTCGCGGGTGCGGACCCAGCCGTCGGTGAACACCTCGGCGGTCTCGACCGGATCGTTCCAGTAGGCGGCGGCCTGCGCCGGTGTCCGGACGAACAGTTCCCCCTCGGTGGCGGGTCGGCCGTCGGCGTCCCGGATGGACAGCGTGGTCACCGGGGGAGGGCGGCCGACCGAGGCGAGCGCGGCCGGGTACGCCAGCATCTCGCCCGGCGTCACCATCGTGATCATGCCGGTCTCGGTCTGGCCGTAGCCGTGGAAGACGACGGGGCCGAGCACGTCGAGCGCCTCGGCGAGCCGGCCCGGTGGGAGCGGGGAGCCGGAGACCAGCAGGGCCCGCAGGCTGCTCAGGTCGGCCGGATCGGTGCGCTGGTCCCGCACGAGCTGGTTCAGCTTGCCCACAGTGATCACGCTCGCGGTCGCCCGGTGCCGGGCGATCATTCCCGGGAGGCCGGGGGGACGGGCCGCGACCAGGGTGCCGCCGGCGGCCAGGGTGAGGATGCCGTACTCCAGCATCACCTGGCTGCTCAGCGAACCGAAGACGAGGTAACGCTGGAGCCGGGTGGCGAGGTCCGCGACCGCCGGCGGCCAGCGATCCGGGTACGGCGCCCAGGCCGCGCTCATCGCCGCGTACGTCTGCGCGCAGCCCTTCGGACTGCCGGTGCTGCCGCTGGTCCAGATGATCCGGGCGACGTCGTCCGGGCGTCCGGCGGCGACCAGCGGCCTTCCGTCGTCGGGGGTGCGTGCCAGTCCGGCGACCCGGGCGTCGTCGACCAGCAGCGTGTTGCCGCCGAGCTGCCAGGCGCGGTGGGCCGGGGTCAGGTCGGGGCGGATCCCGGAGACCCGGGCGCCGACCGCGAACGCCGCGATGATCGTCGCGAACGCCTCCGCGGTGACGCCGAGCCGCAGGGCCACCCCGACGCCGGGCCCCGCGCCGGCGGCCCGGAGACCGGCCGCGATGCGGCGGACCATCCGGTACGTCTGGGCCGTGGTGACGGTCCGGTCGCCGTCCTCGAAGACGGGCCGGTCGTCACCGGCGGCGAGCAGGTCCAGTACGGGCTGCGGCCAGACCTCAGCCGGCATCGGAGAGCACGCCCTTGACGAAGAGCACGAGCGGCTGGTGGTGGACGTCCGGCAGGTTCCAGTGGTTCTCCAGGTTCTCCGCGAGGTGGTGCACGGCGACGACCCGGCCGCCACGGTGGACCCGGACGACCGGGTGCAGGTAGCTGGCGTCGTGCGCGTGCGCGGCGTCGTTCTCGGCGATCCGCGGCACGGTGATGTCGAACGGGTCGACCTGGTCGTGGTCCGGCCCGTACTCCAGCGTGACCACGAACGCGAACGGTTCCGGGCCCAGGCCGCCGTCGTGCAGGTACGCGACCGGCACCTCCTCGTGGTACCGCGCGGTGTCGCCGGAGATGACGACGACGTCACCGAGGACGGCGAACTGCTGCCACAACGCCGAGGTGCGGTTGATCCGCGCGATGATCGCGTCGGTGATCGCCTCCGGGGTGACCTCCAGTGGCGTGGCCGGCCAGGGCGTGTCGTGGTGGCGGGCGTCGAGGATCCGGTGCAGGGCCCGCACGCCGTACCGGAAGCCGTGGATGAACCCGTTCGTCGAGCGCTTGAAGTCGCGCTGCTGGGTGAGGGTGCCGGCGAAGTACAGGCCGGGGACGTTCACCGACTCGTACGCCGAGGTCTGCTCGGGGAAGCGGTCGTTGATGACGAGCCGGGGCCGGGCGGACGGGTCGAAGATGCTCGCGTCGAACCGGAATCCGGTGCAGAGGATCACCCGGTCGTAGTCGATCTGCCGGATCGCCTCGACCGTGCGGGCGTACCGGAAGTCGATCCGGTAACCGCCGTCGTCGCGCCGGGCGATCCGCTCCACGGTGCCGTCGAGGACCGCGTTCTGCGACTTGAGCTGGTACGTGTCGAGGAAGTTGTTGTTCACCGCACGCAGGTGCCCGACGTAGTGCGACTGCCACGCCAGCTTGACCGAGTGCGGGCCGGCGACGTGGATGACGGCGGCGGTCTCGACGAGCGCGTCGGCGGTCTCGAAGGCGGAGTTGCCCTTGCCGATGATGAGGACGCGCTGGTCGGTGAAGTCGTCCGGGTCGACGCTGACCGTGTCGTACCGTTCGGCGAGTTCGGCGCCCGCGATCGGCGGCACGTACAGCTGGGACACGCCGGTGGCGACGACCACGCGGCGGGCGGTGAGGGTGTCGTCGCCGGCGTGGACGGTGAACAGGTCGCCGTCGTGCGCGACCCGGGACACCCGGGTGCCGTACCTGACCCGCAGGCCGCGGGCGACGTCCGCGAGGTAGCGCACCAGGTCCGCGGCGTCCGGGAAGTAGCGCCGGCTGTAGTTCTTGAACAGCAGCGCCGGATCGTCGGTGAGCAGTGAGTTCCAGTCCGCGCGCAGATTGAACTCCGGGTCGTCGGAACCGGTCCAGACCTTGTTGATCGAGATGAGTTGCCGGTGCCGGGGGTAGGTGGTGAAGAACGTGCCCGGCGCCGGGCCGGCTTCCAGGACCAGATGGTCGCGGCCGTCGCGCTCGAGCAGGTGAGCGAGCTGCAACCCGGCCGGTCCGGCTCCGATGATCAGATAGTCGAGCGTCATGCGCCGCAACGTAGCGACCCGATCTCAGAGCGTTCTGAGAATTCGTCTCTAGGGTGCGATCGCATGACGACAGAGGTGGACTTCGATGTCCCACTGCGGATCGCCGATCTCCGCGCCGCCCGTGACCCGATCAAAGTCGTGGCCGGACCGCAGGTCCGCGACAGGGTCACGGCCGCCCGTACGTTCCTGTCCACCGTGCTCGGCGACGACCGCGCGGTGTACGGCGCCACCACCGGCTTCGGCGCCCTCGTCGGGTACGCGGGCCGCGCCGACCTGCGTGACCAGGCCGACAACACGCTCGCCCACCTCGGCGCCGGTCAGGGCCCGGACCTCGATCCGGAGGTGGTCCGCGCGACGCTGCTGCTGCGGGCCGCGTCGCTGGCCCGCGGCGCGTCGGGCGTGTCCCCGCACGTGATCGACGCCCTCGCGGCGATGCTCGCGACCACGTTCGTCCCCGCGATGCCCCGGCTGGGCTCGGTCGGCGCCAGCGGTGACCTGATCCCGCTCGGCGCGGCCGCCCAGGCGTTGCGGGGCCGCGGCCACGCCTACCTGGACGGGGTGCGGATGCCCGCGGCCGAGGCGCTGAAGCGGGCCGGGCTGGAACCCCTGCCGCTGGACGGCCGGGACGCTCTCGCCCTGGTCAACGGCACATCCCTGACCACGGCGGCGACGGCGCTGGCGCTGGACACGGTCCGCGCCGCGCACCGGGCGGTCCAGGTGCTCACCTGCCTGCTCGCCGATCTGCTCGGCAGCGACACGCAGTTCCTCGACGCCCGGCTGCTGCGCGCGTACGGCCATCCGGGCGCGGCCGACGTGGGCGCGCGGATGCGCCGGGTCAGCGACGGACTCGTCGCGTCCGGCACGCGCCCGTTGCAGGAGCCGTACAGCATCAGGTGCACGCCGCAACTGCTCGGCGCCGCCGAGGACGCCCTGCGCTACGTCGACGCCGTCGTCGCGGCCGACCTCGCGAGCGTCACCGACAACCCGCTGTTCTTTCCCGACGACGACCTCGTGGTGCACGGCGGCAACTTCTTCGGGCAGCCGGCCGCGTTCGCCGCCGACGTGCTGTCGATGGTCACGGCGCAGGTCGGGAACCTCGCCGAACGGCAACTGGACCTGCTCGTCGACCCGAACCGCAACGGCGGCCTGCCGCCGATGCTGGCCGCCGGGCCGGGCCGGCAGCACGGGCTCCAGGGGGTGCAGCTGGCGTCGACCGCGCTGGTCACCGAGATCCGCCGGGACACCATGCCCGCGAGCATGCAGAGCGTGCCGACCAACCTGCACAACCAGGACGTGGTCCCGCTCGGCACCCAGGCCGCGCTGCGGGCACTGGACCAGGCCCGGCTGCTGCACCTCGTCGTCGGGTCGCTCGCGCTGGGGCTGCGCCAGGCCGCGTACGTCGGGGCGCGTGAGCCGACCGCGTCCGGCTGCGCCGCGGCGCTCGCGGCGGTGGCCGCTGTCGTACCGCCGGTCGACCCGGACCGGCCGCTGGACGGTGACGTGCGGCGCGCGGCCGACGTGATCGCGGATTTCTCCGTTTCTTTCTCCTGAGAGTGGGCGCACATGACGCTTGACTACCTGATCGTCGGGGCCGGGCCGGCGGGCCTGCAACTCGCGGCTCTGCTGGAGGCCGACGGCAAGCGCGACTACCTGGTCCTGGAACAGGCGGACATCCCGGGGGCGTTCTTCGCCACCTTTCCCCGCCACCGGCAACTGATCTCCATCAACAAGCCGCACACCGGCTCGGACGACCCGGAGCTGAACCTGCGGCTGGACTGGAACTCACTGCTCAGCGACGACCCGGCGCTGCGGTTCACCGGCTACACGGAACGGTACTTCCCCGACGCCGACGTGATGGTCCGCTACCTGGCGGACTTCGCCGCGAAGACAGGGGTACGGGTCCGGTACGGCACCCGGGTGACGTCGATCGGCAAGGTCGACGGGGTGTTCGAGGCCCGGGCGGGGGAGGAGGTCTTCCGGGCGCGCCGGCTGATCGTCGCCACCGGCGTCTCCCAGCCGTACCGGCCGGAGATCCCCGGGCTGGAACTCGCCGAACAGTACGCGGAGATGTCCGTCGACCCGCGCGACTACGTCGACCAGAAGGTGCTGATCATCGGCAAGGGGAACTCCGCGTTCGAGACCGCGGACAACCTCATGGAGACCACCACGCTGATCCACCTCGCCGGGCCGGGTTCGGTGCGGATGGCCTGGCGTACGCACTACGTGGGTCACCTGCGCGCGGTGAACAACAACTTCCTGGACACGTACCAGCTCAAGTCGGCGAACGCGATCCTCGACGGCGACGTCAGGCGGATCGAGCGCGACGGTGCCGGTTACAAGGTGACGTTCTCGTTCTCCCGCGCGGACGAGGTGGTCAAGGAACTGCGGTACGACCGGGTGCTCGCCTGCACCGGGTTCGCCTTCGACGCGTCAGTCTTCGACGACACCTGCCGTCCGGCGCTCGCGATCCGGGACCGCTTCCCGGCGCAGACCCCGGAGTGGGAGTCGGTGAACGTGCCCGGCCTCTACTTCGCCGGCACGATCAGCCAGGAACGGGACTTCAAACGCTCGACGAGCGGGTTCATCCACGGTTTCCGGTATGCCGTCCGGGCGCTGCACCGGATCCTGGAGCGACGGTACGGGGACACGCCGTGGCCGGCGGAGAAGCTGGACGCCACCGGAGAGCTGATCGCCGACGCCGTCGTCGCGCGGGTCAACCGCACCTCCGCCCTGTGGCAGCAGTTCGGCTTCCTCGGCGACGTGGTCACGGTGGCCGGATCCGACGCGCGCTACCACGACGAGGTGCCGGTCGAGTACTTCACCGGCACCGGCCTGCGCACCGCTGACCACGACTACACGGACGCCTTCGTCGTCACGCTCGAGTACGGGCCCGAGCACGACCGGGTGGATCCGTTCGACGTCACTGTCAGCCGGATCGCCCAGGACGTCGCCGGCCAGGCCCACGACGCCGCGTACCTGCATCCGGTCGTCCGCCACCACCGGGCGGGCCGGGTCGTCGCCACGCACCACCTCGCGGAGAACCTGGAGAACCGGTGGGATCGGCCGGAGACCCACGTCGCGCCGCTGGTCGCGTTCGTCGACCGCTGCCTGAGCGGCGTCGAGGGCTGAGATGCGTCCGCTGGACGGCACCGCCCTGGACGGCCCGGCGCTGAACCTGGCCGAGCTGGCCGCCGACGCGCGGGGCCGCCTGGACCCGGTGCACTGGGACTTCTTCACCGGTGGGGCCGGCGATGAGCGCACGGTCCGCGCCAACGAGGCGGCGTTCGCCCGGCGCTACCTGGTGCCCCGCGTCCTGCGCGGCGCGGGCCGGCGCGACCTGGGAACCTCGCTGCTCGGCACGCGGATCTCGATGCCGGTGCTGATCGCGCCGACCGCGTTCCACCGGCTGGCCCACCCCGAGGGCGAGGTGGCCACCGCGCGCGCCGCCGCCGAGGCGGGCACGATCATGGTGGTCAGCATGGCGGCCACCCGGCCGGTCGAGCAGATCGCCGCCGCCGGAGGGCCGCTGTGGTTCCAGCTCTATCCGCAGGCGGATCTCGACTTCACCGCGTCGGTGGTGCGGCGGGCGGAGGCGGCCGGCTGCTCGGCCCTGGTCGTCACCGTCGACTCACCCGTGTTCGGCCGGCGGGAACGCGATCTGCGGCACGGCTTCGCCGACCTGCCGCCCGGGCTGGTCTGCGAGAACATGCGCGACGCGAGCGGCCGGGTGCGCGACATCGGGATGGACGCCGGGCTGGACTGGGCCCGGATCGCCTGGCTGCGCGAGGTCACCACGCTGCCGATCCTGCTGAAGGGGGTGCTGCATCCCGCTGACGCGGCGCTGGCCGTCTCGTACGGTCTCGACGGTCTGCTGGTCTCCAACCACGGCGGCCGGCAGCTCGACGGGGCGCTCGCCACCCTGGACGCGTTGCCGGCCGTCGTCGAGGCGGTCGGCGGTCGGCTGCCGGTGCTGCTCGACGGCGGCGTCCGCCGGGGAGCCGACGTCCTGGTGGCGCTGGCGCTCGGCGCGAGCGCGGTGCTGGTCGGCCGCCCGGTGCTGTGGGGGCTCGCGGTGGGTGGCGCCGCCGGGGTGCGCCACGTGCTCGACCTGCTGCACGCCGACCTCGACCGGGCGCTGGCGCTGGCCGGCGTCACCGGTCCGGCCGACCTGCGCGGTGACCTGATCGCCACGGTGGCATGCGGATGAACGTCCTGATCGCCCTGCCGATCCTGGCGGGGATCGCGTGGACCGTTCCGTACTGGCTGCCCCGGACCGTGGTCCGGCTGCGGGAGTGGGTGTTCGTCAAGGTCAACGGCGTCGAGGGCGTACCGGTGCCGGGCCCCACCGTCGGCATGGAGCACTTCGAGCGGGTGTACGCCGATCCGGCGGCGGACGGGCGCAGCCGGGGAGCCGGGTTGTCGGACCTGTTCTGGTACTGGCTGGCGCCCGGACCGCACATGCACCAGGAACATCTGGAGCCGGGGGAGCGCTACCGGACCGTGGCCGCCACGACGCGGCGGGTGCTCGCGGTACGCCGTCAGGGCTGCGACGACCTCGCGACCGCCGCCACCGGGCGGGTGCTCGACCGGCTGCCGGCCGGCCGGACCAGCCACGTACGGCTGCGCGACCTGATGATGCCGGTCTGGGCCGAGGTCTACTACGAACTCGTCTTCGGTGAGGCGTGCCCCCCTGACGCGCGGGCGTTGATCGTCGCCAACGCCGACGACGTGGTCAACGGGCTCAAGTGCACCGGCCTGCGGCACATGCGGCGGCGCGACCGGCTGACCGCCTATCTGCGCGACCGGATCGAGGCGGGTACCTGCCCGGTGACGCTGCCGCCGCCGTTCACCGTGCAGGAGACGGCCTGGTATCTCCAGGGCGCCTTCTTCAACACCGCCGTGGTGCAGATGTCCGAGGCGATGGCGCACGTGCTGCTCGCCCTCGCCACACATCCCGATCTCCAGCGAGGACTCGACGACGACGAGGCGCTGGACCGGGTGATCGACGAGACGCTGCGGGTGCATCCGCTCTTCGGCGTGGCGCACCGGATCACGTCGGCGCCGATCACGCTGCCCACCGGCGTGTCCCTGCCCGCCGGGACGGTACTGCTCTTCAACTATCTGGCGTTCCACCGCGGCGGAGCCGCCGGGGACGACCGGTTCGACCCGGACCGGTGGCTGACGCTCAGGCGCGGCGACGCGCACTTCATCCCGTACGGGGTCACCGCGAACCGGGCCTGCCCGGCCCGCGGCGTCGCGCCGGTGATGCTGCGCGCCGCGACCCGCGAGGTGCTGCGCCGGTACGTCCTGACCTCCTCGGCCTCGCACACCCGCTCGCTGCCCAGCCGCGGTCCGGCGTATCTGACTCCGGCCGGGTGCACCGGTCCGGGGCGGCTGCGGCTGGCCGCGATGCGGTCGCGGGACCGGTGGGCGGACGTGGGCCGCAGCGTCCGGCAACTGGTGTTCGGCACCTGGATGGTGCTCGACGCCCGCAGGCAGCGGTTGTGCACCGACTACTTCGAGAGGGCGGTCCGATGACACCAACGGAGCTGGCGCCGCGGTTCTTCATCGCGGTCACGGTGATCCTGATCTTCTGCAAGGGGGTCGCCTGGCTGCTCGGCAAGGCGGGCCAGCCCGCCGTGGTCAGCGAGATGCTCGCCGGCGTGCTGCTCGGCCCGTCGCTGCTGGGGCTCCTCCTGCCGGACGTGCAGAACGCCCTGTTCCCGGCCCCGCTGCTGCCGGTCCTCTACGTGGTGGGTCAGGTCGGCCTGGTGCTGTTCATGTTCCAGGCCGGGTACGCGTTCAGCGCCCACCGGGTCACCGGGCTGGCCGGCACCGCCGGCGTGATCTCCCTGGCCGGGGTCACCGCGCCGCTCGTGCTGGGGGTGCTGCTGGTGCTGGTGACGGCGGGCGCCGTGCCGATCCGGGCCGACGGGACGTCACTCGGGGTCTCGGCCGCGTTCGTCGGCGTCGCGCTGGCCATCACCGCGTTCCCGATGCTGGCCCGGATCATCACCGAGCACGGGCACGCCGGCACCCGGCACGGCACGCTCTCCCTGGCCAGCGGCGCGATCGACGACATGGCCGCCTGGATCATGCTGGCCGCCGTCCTGGCGTTCGCCTCCGGCGAGGCCGGCCCCGCGATCGTCACGGCCGGTGGAGCGGTCCTGTTCGGACTGGTGCTCTGGCTCGGCGGGCGCGCGGTCACCTCCACACTGATGACCCACCGCGCCCTGGGCGACCGCGCCCGGCTGCTCGGCACCGTCGCCCTGCTGTTCCTGGTCGCCTGGTACACCGACGAGATCGGGCTGTACGCGGTCTTCGGCGCGTTCGCGGTCGGCGTGGTGATGCCCCGCACCGACAACACCGACCGGGTCGTGGACACGCTCACCCCGGTCGCCGCGACGCTCTTCCTGCCGTTGTTCTTCACCTACTCGGGGCTGCGGACGGAGTTCGGGCTGCTCGGTTCGCTGCCGGTGCTGCTGTTCGCGCTGGCCTGCGTGGCGGTGGCGATCGCCGGCAAGTTCGGTGCCTGCTGGGCGGCGGCGAGGCTCCGCGGTGAGCCGTCCGGTGTGGCGCTGCGGGTCGGCGCGCTGATGAACGCCCGCGGCCTGATGCAGCTCATCGCACTGAACGTCGGGTTGGAGGCGGGCATCGTGAACCCGTCCCTGTTCACCGTGCTGGTGCTGGTCGCGCTGGTCACCACGCTGATGACGACGCCGGCGCTGAGCTGGATCGAGCGCCGGGAGGCGCAACGGCCCGACGACGTCCGCGCGCCCGCGCTGGCGGTTTCAGATAGTTGAAGATGCAAATACCGATGGTTGCATCGACTAGCATCTATGAGATCGTTAACACATGCGGGGCGGAAGATCGAACCGGCTGCTGCTGGTCGAGGACGACGCGGATCTGACCGAGATGCTCACCGAGACGCTGGGGCACGAAGGCTACCTGGTCGACCGGGCCTTCGACGGCCAGCGCGGGCTGCATCTCGGGCTGACCCGGTCGTACGACGTGATGGTCATCGACCGGATGCTGCCGGCGCTCGACGGCCTCGACCTGGTCGCCCGGCTGCGCGCCCGGGCGGTCCCGTCCCGGACCCTGATGCTCACCGCGCTCGGCACCGTCGACGACCGGATCGCCGGGCTGGACGCGGGCGCCGACGACTACCTGGTCAAGCCCTTCGACCTCGACGAACTGAGCGCGCGGGTGCGGGCGCTGTGCCGGCGTACGCCCGAGCCGACCGACGTGCTGCGCATCGGTGCCGGGGTGCTCGACCTGGGGCCACGCGAAGCGGTGCTGCCCGACGGCACCCGGGTGGCCCTGTCCACCCGTGAGTTCGAGCTGCTGCGTGTGCTGGCGGCCCGGCCGAACACGGTGCATCCGCGCGCGGTGCTGCGCCGCAAGGTCTTCGAGGAGGCCGCGGCGGCGTCGATAGTCGACACCTACGTCTACTACCTGCGGCGCAAACTCGGCCGCGCGGCGGTACGCACCGTGCACGGCCTCGGCTACCGCCTCGGCACGCTCTGATGGAGGCGGCCGAGCAGACGATCGTGCGGCGGACCCGGCTCCGGATCGGCCTGTTCGTCGGCCTCACCATCGGCGCCCTGCTGCTGCTGGCGGGCGGCATCTCCTACGCGGTCCTGGTCCGCGGCCAGAACGCGCAGATCCAGCGTGAGCTGGCATGGGGCACCGCACACGGCACCATCGCCGGCCCGCCCGCCTGCAGCTGGATCTTCGAGTACGAGGGCACCACGGTGCACACCGGCGCGAACCCGCCACCACCGGGCTTCCCGTTGCACGACGCGCTGGCCACGGTGGCGGCCACCGGGGCCACCGAGATCACCACTGTCACGCGTGACGGCACGACCTACCACGTCCGCACCGAGGCCCGCGGCGACGGTGTGGTCCAGGCGGTGTTCGACGCCCGTTTCCAGCTGTCCGACCGCCGGCACCTTTTGCTCGCGTTCAGCCTCGCGGCGGTGGTCGGGCTGCTCGCCGCCGTGCTGACCGGCATGGTCGTCGGCCGTCGAGCCGTCGCACCACTCGCGGAGGCCCTGACCCGGCAGCGCCGGTTCGTCGCGGACGCCAGCCACGAACTGCGAACCCCGATCGCCCAGGTGCACACCCGGGCCCAGCTGATCGCGCGGCGGGCGCGCCACGACGGCGCCGCCACGAACCTGGAGGACCTGGAACGGCTGATCGGCACCACCCGCCGGCTCGGCGAGATCGTCGACGACCTGCTGCTCTCGGCCCGTCTCGCCGCCGCTCCCGCCGACCGGGAACCGGACCCGCCGGTCGACCTCACCTCGCTGATCGGCGCGACGCTCGCCGCCGAGGCCGAACGTGCGGCCGAGCGCCAGGTGACCCTCACCCTGGACACCTCCGCCGGCCCGCTGCCGGTGCCGGGTGTCGAGTCGGCCCTGCGCCGGGTCGTCGGCGAACTGCTCGCGAACGCACTGGCCCACACGCCCGCGGGCGGCCGGATCGACGTGACGCTCCGGGCCGTCGACAACGTCGCCGAGATCGTGATCGCCGACACCGGGAAGGGCTTCGACCAGGCGGACGCCCGGCGGATCTTCGACCGGTTCCACCGCGGCGCGGGCTCCGGAGAGCGCCGCTTCGGCCTGGGACTGGCCCTGCTCCAGGAGGTCGTGACGAGTCACCACGGCACGATCGAGGCGGAGGGCCGGACGGGCCGGGGAGCCCGCTTCACGGTGCGCCTTCCCCGGACGCGATCGCCGGGCACCACGGGCCGGGCCTCGCGGATCAGGAACCTTCGGATGTGGCAGCTCGGCGCCGGTACGTGAGCGCCGGATCGTGGAACGCGTTCTCCGGCCCGCCGCCGGGAGGCCCGAGGTGCAGGATCGCGGTCGGCGCGTCGGCCAGGTTCCCGCCGGCCGGCAGCCGGGTCGCCGGGGGAGTCACCTCCGCCGCCGCGCCCGGTGCGCTCCTGCGCCGCACCAGCACCAGTGCGAGCGCGCCCAGGCCCGCGGCGACCAGCAGGCCGCCCAGGAGGAACATCGACGTACTGCCGCTCTCCTCGCCGGTGGCCCTGAGCGTGGGCGGCGCGGCCGCGGGAAGGTCGTCGCCGGCTGCCGCGGCGGGAGGGCTCGCCTCCTCGGCGGGCGACGGTGACGCCGTGGCCGGCGTGGCCACCGCGGCAAGGGTCAGCCGTACGGTGGCGACGTCACCGGCCCGGCCCCGCACGGTCGCGCGGGCGGTGCGGTAGCCGTCCATGGACGCGCGGACCGTGATGGACCCCTCCGCGATCGTCCGGCCGGCCCTGGAGGTGATCGAGAACAGGCCGCTGCGGTCGCTGGTCGTCCGGTACTCGTGACCAGCGCTGTCCCGGATGGTCAGGTCGGCGCCACCGATCGCCTTCCCGTCGGCGTCGCGGACCCGCCCGGAGACCCCGCTCACCCCGGCCGCCGGTGAGGCCCCGCCGGTGGACGAGGCACCCGCCCCGTGGACGTAGACCATCTTGTAGGCGTAGCTGTTCTGCCCGGCCAGCCGCACGCCGACCGAGATGTTGAGGCCGGTGGTCTCGCCCGGCCGGGCATCCGGGGCGACGAGTGTCGCGTCGAAGGTCCGGCTCTGGCCGGGACCGAGATTCGGCTCCGCCCGGCAGCCGGTGGCGCACCGCAGGCCGCCGCCCACCACCACGATCGCCGTCTCGGCCCGGCGTCCGTTGTTGGTGACGCGGAACTGCACGCGTACCGTCTCGCGGGGTTTCACGTTCTCCGCCGACACGCTCAGGATGCTCACCGTCTCCGGCGCGGCCGTCGCCGGTGCCGCCGCCACCGCGAGCGCCCCTGCGGCCAGCACGGCCAGTACGGCTGCCCGGGCCCGTCGGACACGTGAGCGCGTCGTCACTTCCCACCACCTTCGCCGAGAGCGGGCAACATCAGTCGATGGAGCCGGGGGCCACTATGCCCTGTGGCGGACGGGTCGCGCGACCCGCCCCGGCGGCCGCCCGCCCGGAGCGGGACCGTCCGGACGGGACGGACCGCAAGCGGGAAGAGGTTCCGGACCGGGGTCCGCTCCTACCGTCGAAGCCGTCCGACCGCTACGGCCCCGCCGTACGCGCCGATCCTCGGAGGCCCGATGTCCGACCGTCCTCGGCGGCTCCAGCCGGTGACCCCCACGTCGCTCGTCACGACGTGGAACACCAGTTGGCACCGCGCCGCGATCAACGTGTTCACGTTCGTCGTGCTGGCCCACTGGGCCGAGCACCTCGTGCAGGCCGCGCAGATCTGGATCCTGGGCTGGAGCCGGCCCGACGCGCGTGGCCTGCTGGGCATGCCCTTCCCGTGGCTGATCGAGTCGGAGTGGCTGCACTACGGATACGCCCTGGTGATGCTCGCCGGCTTCTGGCTGCTGCGGGACGGCTTCGTCGGCCGCGCCCGGCTCTGGTGGGGCATCGCCCTCGGCGTGCAGGTGTGGCACCACCTGGAGCACCTGCTGCTGCTCGTCCAGTCCCTCACCGGTCAGTACCTGCTGGGCCGCCCGGTGCCGACCAGCCTCGCCCAGGTCGTGTTCCCGCGGGTCGAGCTGCACCTGTTCTACAACGCCGTGGTCTTCGCGCCGATGGTGATCGCGATCGGTCTGCACCTGCGCCCCGCGTGGCACGAGCGGGCACTGATGCGGTGCAGCTGCCGTCGTCCCGCTCCCGCGGGGGCCTGACGTGCCCGCCCCCGCCGCCCGGCCGGCCCGCACCGGCTGGGCGGCCGGTGCGGCGGTGGCGGCGCTCGCGCTCGGCGTACCGCTGTTGAGCGTCCTGTCCGCCGCGGCGCCGGTCCGGATGGTCTCCGCGGCGCCCGCGGACCGGGCGGTCGTCGGCCGGCCGCCGTCGTCGGTCACGCTCACCTTCGACCGCCCGCCGGCCGGCTCCGGGACGCACCTCTCGGTCGCCGCGCCCGGGATCGCGCCGCAGGTCGGCCGCCCGGTCGTTCGCGGACGCCAGGTCAGCGTCGCCGTGCCGCCGGCCGGCGAGGGGACGTACCTGGTGGCCTATCACGCCGAGTTCGGCGCCGGCCGTGAGCTGGCCGGCACGATCCGGTTCGACGTACGCGGGGACGGGCCGCCGGCCGTCGTCGGCGACCGGCCCGACCCGCCGGTCCAGATCGACGCGGCGGGGGGCGGGCACTCGCACGGCGCGTCGGCCGAGCCGTGGGTGCTCGTGCTGCTCGGGGCCGACCTGCTGGTGCTGCTGGTCGTCGGACTGCGGCTGCTCCACCGGCGCCGGCGGGACGACCCTTCGCCGGGCAGGTGAGCGGCGCGCCGGGGTTGCACTGACTGATAGTCATACTCCACTATGACTGTTAGTCATACAGGGCGTCGGGCGGTGGCGGATTCCGTGCGCCGCCGTCCCGTCGGCTGATCGCCGCTCGCCCGCGGCGCATCCCGGCCGGCGCTGCCAGCCGGGTGGGGCGCGAGCCGCCGGGGAGGATCCGATGGTTGCCGCAGACAGGACGAAGCCAGAGGTGCCGGTGCTGCCCGGCCGGTTGCCCATAGCCGGGCACGCACCGCTGCTGATGAGCCAGGGGCTCCGGCTGATGGAGCGCGCCCGGGACACCGCGCCGGTGGTCCGGATCTACCTCGGCCGCAAACCGGTCCACGTGGTCAACGACGCCGACCTGCTGCGCCGCGTGCTGGTCACCGACGCCTCGGCCTTCGCCGGCAAGGGCCCCCTGGTCGAGAAGGCGAAACTCGTGCTCGGCAACGGCATCTCGTGCTCGACCGGCGACTTCAACCACCGCCAGCGCCGTCTCATGCAGCCCGCGTTCCACAAGGAACGCGTCGCGGGTTACGTCGACGTCATGCGCGCCATCGCCGGCGAGCGGATCGCCCGCTGGCGCGACGGCGACCGGGTCGTGATGGAACAGGAGATGCGCGAGATCGCCCTCACCGTCGCGGCCAAGGCGCTGTTCGCCTCCGACATCGGGCGGGAGGCGGTCGAGGAGTTCCGCACGTCGATCCCGATCGCGGTGAGCGGCGTGGCCGTCCGCACCATGATGCCGGCCCTCGCGGCCCTTCCCACCCCGGGCAACCGCCGCTTCGACCGGGCGCTGTTCCGGCTGCACCAGATCATCGACCGGATGATCCAGGCGTACCGGCGCGACGGCGTCGACCACGGGGACGTGCTGTCGATGCTGCTCGCGGCCCGTGACGAGGAGACCGGCGAGCCGATGCCGGACCAGCAGGTCCACGCCGAGGTGATGACCATCGCCACCGCCGCGACCGAGACCACGAACGGCGCCCTGGTGTGGGCGGCGTACGAGCTGGGCCAGCGGGAGGACGTCGAGCGCCGGCTGTACGAGGAGCTGACCGACGTGCTCAGCGACCGGCCCGTCACCGCCGCCGACCTGCCGAAGCTCGAGTACACCCGGCGCTTCCTCACCGAGGTGCTGCGGCTGTACGCGATGTGGGTGTTGACCCGCCAGACGACCCGAGCGGTCGAACTCGGCGGGTACGCCCTGCCGGCGGGCGCGACCATCATGTTCAGCCCGCAGGCGATCCACCGCGACCCCCGGATCTACCGCGATCCGCTCCGGTTCGACCCGGACCGGTGGCTGCCGGAGCGCGCGGCAGAGGTGCCCCGCAACGCGTTTCTGCCGTTCGGTTCCGGCCGCTACATCTGCATCGGCGAGCAGTTCGCCATGACCGAGATGCTCGTCGTCTTCGCCACGCTCGTCCGCCGGCTGCGCCTGCGGCCCGTACCCGGTCACGTCGTGAAGCCGTCGGTCGCCAAGGGCGGCCTGCCCAACAGCCTGCCCATGGTCGTCGAGTCACGTCGCACGTGAGACGTCGTGCACCAACCCAGGAGGAGACATGGCCGTTGCGGCCGATGAGCCCCGTTCACCCGTACGCCGGCGCTGGTGGGCGCTGACCCTGCTCTGCTTCGTGCAGTTCATGCTGGTCGTGGATGACACGGTGGTGAACGTCGCACTGCCGTCGATCCGCGAGGATCTCGGCTACTCGGCCACCGGCCTGGCCTGGGTGGTCAACGGCTACCTGCTGGCCTTCGGTGGGCTGATCCTGCTCGGCGGCCGTGCCGGTGACCTGGTCGGGCACCGCCGGGTGTTCCTCGCCGGTGTGGCCGTCTTCGCCGTGGCGTCGCTCGCCTGTGGCGTCGCGCAGGAGCCCTGGCAGCTGGTGGCGGCACGGTTCCTGCAGGGCGTCGGCGGCGCGCTGGCCTCGCCGACCGCGCTCGCCCTGATCACCCTGATCTTCGCCGAGGGCGCGGAGCGGGCCAAGGCCATCGGCCTCTGGGGCGGCATAGCGGCCCTCGGCGGCATCGTCGGCTACGTGCTGTCCGGCCTGCTCACCGACCTGGTCTCGTGGCGGCTGGTGTTCCTGATCAACCTGCCGGTCGCGATCGTCGTGCTCGCGCTGGTGCCGGCACTGGTTCCGCCCGCCGCGACGACCGCTCGCCAGCGGGTCGACATCCCGGGCGCCGTCACCGCCACGGTCGGCCTCGCAGCCCTGGTGTTCGCGCTGCTGGAGGCGCCCGGCGCCGGCTGGGGCAGCCCGCGCGCGCTCGTTCCGCTGGCGGTGGCCGTGGTGCTGCTCGCGGCGTTCGTGCTCCAGGAACGCAGGGTCGCGTACCCGCTCGTGCCGTTGCGGTTCTTCGCCAACCGCACCCGCAGCGCGGCGAACGGCACCATGATGCTCTTCACCACGGGCCTGTTCGCGATGTTCTTCCTGCTCACCCTGCACGTCCAGGAGCGCCTGGACTGGTCGCCGCTGCAGACCGGCCTGGCGTACGTACCCATGGCCGTGTGCCTGCTGCTCGGCATCGCGCTCTCGCAGCGCCTGGTCGGGCGCCTCGGCCCCCGGCCGGTGCTGCTCGTGGGACCGCTGCTCACCGCGGCCGGGCTGCTCTACCTGTCCCGGGTCGACGGGACCGAACAGTACCTGCCGGACATCCTGCCCGGCATGGTGCTCGTCGCGCTGGGCGCCGGGCTCGCC
The DNA here is from genome assembly GCF_049315215.1 of Micromonospora sp. WMMD1219. NCBI lineage: Bacteria > Bacillati > Actinomycetota > Actinomycetes > Micromonosporales > Micromonosporaceae > Micromonospora > Micromonospora sp. WMMD1219. Next base: position 5,923,265 of record NZ_CP186057.1, on the reverse strand, counting down.
GTGCCGGTCCTCGCCACCGCCGCGATGTCCGCCACCACCGCCGAGGACGCCGGCCTCGGCTCGGGGATGCTGACCGTCGCCCAGCAGATCGGCGGTGCCGTCGGCCTGGCGCTGCTGGTCAGTCTCGCCGGGCTGAGGTCGCGGCAGATGGTCTCCGACGGCGCCGGCGAGGACGCCGCCGCCATCGGCGGCACGGTGCTCGCCTTCCAGGTCGCGGCCGTGATCCTCGTCGCCGCCGCGCTGCTCACCCTCGTCATCCGGCCGCCGCGCCCCGCGGCGTCGCCGGACCAGGCCGACAGCCCGGACCACACGTCGATCGGAGTGCCGTCATGAACCGTCTCGAGGGAAGAGTAGCGCTGGTCACCGGTTCCACCTCCGGCATCGGCCGGGCCATCGCCGCGGGATACGCCGCCGAGGGCGCCACGGTGGTCGTGCACGGCCGGGACAAGGAACGCGCCGACGCCGTGGTCGAGCGGATCTCGGCCGCCGGAGGGCGGGCCGAGGCGGTCCTCGCGGACCTGTCCCGCCCGGGGGAGGCCGGCCGGCTGGTGCGGGCGGTGCTGGACAGCCACGGCGGGGTCGACGTCGTCGTGAACAACGCCGGCGTGATGAGCATGGGCACCGCCGCCCAGGTGACCGAGGAGAACGTCGACGAGGTCCTGGCGATCAACTTCAAGGCGCCGCTGTTCGTCACCCGGGCCGCCCTGCCGTCCCTCGTGGAGCGTGGTGGCTCGGTCGTCAACGTCACCACCGCGGGCGCCCACCGGGGGTCCCCGGGCGGTGCGGTGTACGCCGCCGCGAAGGCGGCGCTGCACCTGCTGACGGTGAGCTGGGCCGCCGAGTTCGCCCCGCAGGGCGTACGGGTCAACGAGCTGATCCCCGGCGCGACCCGGACGCCGATGATGGAGCCGCTGCTGCAGGCCCCCGAGGTCCAGGCCATGCTGGCCCAGCGGATCCCGATCGGCCGGGTGGCGGAGCCGGAGGACCTGGTCGGCGCGGCCGTCTTCCTCGCCTCGGCCGAGGCGAGCTACGTGACCGGCGCGGTGCTCGCCGTGGACGGCGGCTTCCTCGCCGGCTGAGTGGCCGGGCGCGTCCGCGGCTGCGTGGCGGATCCGCAAGCCGGGAGAAGAATCCGGCACCCGACGGTGGCTATCAATGGCGAAGGGGCGCGACACCTGGTCGCGCCCCTTCGCCATCAGCCTCATGAAGGGACTGCCATGCGCCACGGCGTCACTCAGCACCGCGGCCTCCACGTGCCACCGGGGAACACCGCACAGCACGGCCGGTTCGGCCGGATGTTCCCCAACCTGCCGCCCCGCCGCCCGACCGGCCTGCCGCTGGCCGAGGAGTACGGACTTCCGGGTGGCCGGCTGGACGCGGGGGAGATCACCCCGGACAAACTGGGTCCGGTCGACACCGGCTTCGTCTACCTCGCCCAGTTCATCGACCACAACATCACCTTCGATCCCACCACCGTCCTGAACCAGCAGGTCGACCCGGAGGCGATCCAGGCGTTCCGGCCGCCGCGGCTCGACCTCGACGCGCTCTACGGCGCCGGGCCGACAGTCGACCCCTACCTCTACGACCAGGCGTCGCACGGCACCAAACTGGTGCTCGGGCCGGGCGGGACCGACTTCGCGCGTACCCCCGAGGGGGTGCCGCTGATCGGCGACCCGCGCAACGACGAGAACATGCTGATCGCCCACATCCACCTGGCGTTCATCAAGTTCCACAACCGCGTGGTGGACGGGCTGGCCGACGGCAGTCTCACCGACGCGGTCGGCGACCGGGTCCGGTCACGGCCGACGGCCCCGGGTGACGCGCCGGCCGGCCGGCTCGACGACCTGCTCTCCCTCGACAACTACTACAACGAACTCACCTACAAGGCGCAGCAGCTGGTCCGCTGGCACTTCCAGTGGATCGTGGTGCACGAGTACCTGCCGCTCTTCGTCGGGCAGCACGTCGTCGACGACATCTTCGAGAACGGCCTGCGCTTCTACGATCCCCGTCCGGTGCCGTACATCCCGGTGGAGTTCGCGGTCGCCGCGTTCCGGGTGATGCACTCGACGATCCTGCCCCGCTACCGGGTCAACGAGAAGTTCAGCGCGCCGCTGTTCCCGGCCGACCGGAACGCGCCGCCGAGCCCGCGGGCGGACCTGCGGGGCGGGCGGATCCTGCCCGAGCACTCGATCGACTGGTCGCTGTTCTTCCGGACCGACCCCAACCGGGTGCCGCAGCGGGCCAAGGCGTTCGGCGCCTCGCTCACCTCGGCGCTGCTCAACCTGCCGGTGAGCGCGGTGCCGGGAGCGAAGGAGGGCGCGCTCGCGAAGTCGCTCGGCTCGCTGGCCGTGCGGAACATGCTGCGCAGCGAGGCGCAGCAGCTGCCGTCGGGCCAGGACGTCGCACGCGCCATGGGTGAGGTGCCGCTCTCCGACGAGCTGCTGGAGTTCGACGGTCCCGCCTACCTCTGGTACTACATCCTGAAGGAGGCGGAGGTGCTCACCGGCGGGCACCGGCTCGGCCCGGTCGGCGGGCGGCTCGTGGCGGAGGTGTTGCTGGGGATCCTGAAGGGAGACCCGATGTCGTACTGCTCCGCCTATCCCGCCTGGCGGCCCACGTTGGCCGGTCAGAACGGCGTCTTCGGCATGGCCGAACTGCTCCGGTTCGCCGGTCTGGTGCCGGCCGGGCGCGGCTCCGGAGATTGACGGCCCGCCCACCCGTGTCCGGCTGGCGTGGATCGTGCGTCTCGTGCACTATGACTTTCAGTCATAGTGCACGAGACGTGAGCGCCCGGCCCCGGCGGGTGCGGGGCGGATCAGACGGAGGTTCCCTGTGGAACGTGTGACGGGCATCGGTGGTCTCTTCTTCCGGGTCAAGGACCCGACGGCGATGACGAAGTGGTACGTCGACCACCTCGGCCTCACGCCACCGCCCACTCCGGACGAGGATCGGGACTGGTGGCAGGAACAGGGCCCCACCGTCTTCGCGCCGTACGGCGCCGACGTCGAGGAGGAGACCGGGCAGGCGGTACGGCTCAACTTCCGCGTCCGGGACATGGCGGCGATGCTCGCGCAGCTGCGCGCCGCCGGCGTGGAGGTCAGCCCCGAGCCCGAGGACTATCCGGAAGGCCGGTTCGGCTGGGCGATCGACCCCGAAGGCAACCGGATCGAGCTGTGGGAGCCGGCCCCCGACCGGCTCAAGCCGCCGACGGGCTGACCGCCGGCGGGCACGACGACGGGGTGGGGCCGCCGAGGGCCCCACCCCTGTTTTCGACCTCGGATCAGGCCGCCCGCCTCACGGCGAGGGCGGTGAGGTCCGGTAGAGCCGGTTCGGAGTGTCGTCGAGGAAGTCGCGCGGGTCCAGCCGGAAGCCCGTGAAGCGGTAGGGCACGATCCGGTGTTCCTCGCCGGCCGTCCGCGGCTCGACGTGCTGGCGCAGCGCGTACCACAGGCTGACGTCGTTCTCCTCGCCCACCGAGGCGCCCGTCTCAGCCGCGTACCTCGAGGTCAGGACGCTGTCGTCGGTGCCGACCTCGTAGCCGTCGTCCAGGTTGCCCCGGTAGGGCGCGACCCAGAGGTCGGCGCTGCTGGTGCGGCCGTCCGGGCCGATGTTCGACCCCGGCAGCAGCTCGTAGGAACGGAGCAGGCCGTTGGGCTTGGGCGCGTCGCTCGCCACCCGCAGCCGGGAGCCGGGCTCCAGCGTGTAGGCCCCACGCGACACGTTCTGCCACTGGGTCGCGGCGGCCCCGCCCCGGGTGCCGAGCTGGACGGTGTTCCCGCCGATCGTCGCCACGTCCGGGTCGAGCCGGTAGTAGTGGTGATGGGTGTGCGGCAGGCCCGCCACCGGGCCGGCGGCCGGGCGCCCACCGACACCCACCGAGGCGGCGATGACGCCGTCCTCGAAGAGCTCCCAGCGGTGCACGTACTGGTAGTCGCCGGCCTGGAACTTCGCCCAGAAGGCGACCTTCGCCGGCTCGATGCCGCTGGGGCCGTACCGCTCGACGTGGACCGCGCCGGTCGGATTGGCGGCGGCGTCGTACTGGCTGTCGTTGGTGGCGATCGCCGACGGGGGCAGGTCGCTCCCGGCCGCGTTGGGCGCCGTGGGCAGCAGCGGCACCAGGGGCGACCCGCCGCCCCGGGCGCCGAGGCCGTTCTTGGTCACGCCGTGCGTCGGGCCGTGGTCGACCAGGGTGAAGGCCAGCTCGCCCCGGAACAGGACGGGTCGGCCGTCGAAGTGGGCGTGGGCGAGCCGCAGCCCGGTGCCCTGCATCGTGTTGATCGAGTATCCGAAGGTCCAGTTGGCGTGGGTGATGTAACCGCCAGGCATTGGTTGTCTCCTCGTCAGTTGTGGGGAGCCTGGGTCTGCGGCCCCGGCGCGGTGCCCCGCGCCTCGTCGGTCGAGACGACCTCGCGGGTGCTCAGGTCGACCGCCGCCTGCCCGACCCGGGTCGGCGCGTCACCGCGGGACCAGAAGTAGAGCTGGAAGAGCCGGTGGCCGAAGCGGGAGTTCTCCTCGATCTGGGCCGCCCGGGCCGGCAGGGCGACCATGTCGACCGGACCGCGGGCGCGCAGCGCCTCGTACCGGTCGTCGGCCACGACCAGCTCGTACGCCTCCTCCCGCTCCTCCGCGGTCAGTGCGGGCTGGATGCCCGGCCGTTCGACGATCGCCTCCACCACGCCGGCCCGCAGGTCCAGCACGGCGATGACGAGGACGCTGCGGTCGTAGTCGTAGATGACCGCCTCGGCGAGGCGGACCGACACCTGGGCGTCGGCGACCTTCTGCTCCTCCTCGCGGAACTCGATGTCGATCAGCCGGTGCCGGTTGCCGCCCAGACGCTCGGCGACCAGGGGGTCGGCGTCGATGGCGGCGGCCACCCGGTCCTTGATCTGGCCGAGCAGGTCGAGGAAGACGGAGGTGGAACCGGGCTGGTCCTGGACCAGTTCGAGAAGTTGGCTGACTTCGTGGGAATGCAGCAGTGCAGGCATTCTGTCCTTCCTCACAGTTGTGCGGCCGTGGGCGGGCGCTTCCCCAGGAAGATCGGCGGGGCCGCTCCTCAGCCGACTTGAAGAATCGTTTACCGATCTCCGTTCGGAGACGTGGCACACCGATCTCCCTCCATTGGTAGGTGCGCACCGCCCGTGCGGCTTCTTCCCCCTTGCTGCGCAGCCGTCCGCCGGCCGCCCGCAATCGGCCGGGTAAGCGCGGCAAGCTGCGAGAAGTTCGGTGACCGCGGTGGCCGTACGAATGGAGGAGCGGCACAGCAGAATAGGAGAGCCACGTGAATGACCTGCGCGTGTTCGGCGAACAACTCCGGACGTTGCTGAGTGGGCTGCTGGGATTCGGGGACCCCGGCGCTCCGGAGCGCAACAGCCGACTCATCCACCAGATTTTCGAGTGGTACAACCAGGGTGATCTCGACTCCATCGTGGAGAGCGTCACCGACGATTTCGAACTGCACGACGTGCCGGCCGGGCAGATCTACCGCGGGCCGGACGGACTGCGCCGCTGGTTCTCGATCTCCAAGACCGCGCTGCCCGAGGCGCGGCTGTTCATCACCAACCTGATCGCCGACGGCGAGAAGGTGGCCAGTGAGCACGCCGGCGGCGGTCTGCAGACCGGCCCGCTGGAGGTGCCGGGCGGCACTGTCCCGCCGACCAACCGGCTGGTGAAGGCCGAGGTGGCCGAGACCTTCGAGTTCCGCGACGGGCGGATCTTCCGCTGGCGCGTCTACTACGACGGTGCGGCGCTCGCCGCGCAGCTGCTGGGACCCGAGGCGGGCGGGTCCACCGCGCCCGCCGCCGGAGGGCCGGCCACCGCGTCGTCGACGCCGGGCACCACGGGCTCGTCCGCCGACGCGGCGGCCTCCCGGCCGGCACCGGGTGGCGCATCCGCTCGGGACTGACGCCGGACCCGCCGGGGCCCGTCCGTCCGGACGGGCCCCGGTCGCGCGTCTCAGCGGTCCTGCGGTCCCGGCGGTGCGGGGGGCCCGGCCGGCGTCGCCGGCGGGCGGAGACGTTCGAGTTCGGCCAGCACCGCCTCCACCGCGGCGGTCTCCGCGGCGTAGTAGGCCTGGCCCCACACGGCCACCAGATGCGGGTACTGGAAGTCGGGCAGCAGCCCACGCCCGACCTCGCCCAGGTCGGCGCGCTGCTCCCGGAGCCAGGACAGGTAGCCCCGCAACGCGCGGTGCAGCTCCTCCGGGTCCGCCTGGTGGCCGAAGAACAGACGCAGCATCACGCTGTGCTTGATCACCGGCGGATCCACCTCGTCCCTGCTCAGCCACGCCCGCAGGGCCGCCACCCCGGCGTCGGTGATCCGGTAGTACCGCTTGGTTTGCGAGCCGCGCTGCGTGTCCTGCCGCTCGCTGATGTAGCCCTGGGCCAGCAGCCGGCGCAGCTCGCTGTAGACCTGGCTCTGCGCCGGGCTCCAGTAGAAGAAGCGCATGTTCATGGACCACTTGCGCAGGTCGTAACCGGTCAGTTCGCGTCCGAAGGAGAGCAGGCCGAGAACCGCGTACGCGGTGGCCGGCAGGCCGGGCGCCCCGGGCCGGTGGGGATCTGCCACGATGTCCTCCTTGCGGTGGGCGGCTGCGGCTTCCACTATGACTATTAGTCCTAGTGCGGCGCTCGGCGGGATGCGAAGTTGCCGGAGGATCTTCCCACTTCGTGCCGGACCGCTCGGTGGAGGGAGCTGCCATGGCACCGGCACGTCTGATGGTGTCCACGACCGTCAACGCCCGCCGGTCGGCCGTCTACGCCGCGCTGACCGATCACGAGGCGTTGGCCGGCTGGTTCGCCGAGCGGGTGGAGACGCAGCCCGATGCGGGCTGCGTCCGTACCGATGGAAGCTTCACCCCGAGATGGGCCAGCGGCGCACTGCGGACGATCGACGCGCAACCGGGCCGGCGGCTGGCGCTCTGCTGGGAGGCCGGCGCCGGTTCGCCGGTGGAGATCGAGCTGGTGTCGGTGCCGACCGGGCGCACCGGCGTCCGGTTCGTCCAGTGGTCGCCTCCGGGCGGCGGCCCCGACGACCCCTCCGCCCTGGACTTCTGGTGCCTGGCCGCGGGCAACCTCGCCAACCACCTGGAGGGCCGCCCGGTCGTCCGGCACGACTTCGCCCGCCCCCGGCGCGGTACGGCCCGGGCGGAGGCGACACTGGCCGTCCCCGCCCGGCGGGTGTACGCGGCGCTGACCGTGCCGGCGGAGCTGGACCGGTGGATCGCCGCCACCGCTGTGGTCTCGCCCAGGGTCGGCGGCCGGTACGACTTCGGCTGGGGAGACGACCTCGGTCCCCGGTCGATCGTCGACCTGGAGCCCTCCCGGTCGCTGGCGTACACCTGGCGGGAGCGTGGGCACCGGGACAGCGTCGTGCGATGGACGCTGCGTCCCTGCGGGCGCGGCACCACCGTGCGGGTGCAGCACGACCTGGGCGGCCGCCCCGCCGATCGGCACCAGATCGGCTGGGAGAACTTCCTCATCGACCTGCAGCGGATGCTCGCCTCCGGGAAGGACTGGCAGCGCAGCGTCTGGCAGGACGAGCCGGTCCGCTGACGCGGCGCGGCCGCCGGTCGGCGGTGCCCGCCCGCACCGCGACGGGTCACCCCCGGCCGGCTACCGGGGACGTCCGGGTCGCGCTCACCGCCCAGAACCGGGACCGGCCCTCGCGCAGGTCGGCCTGCGCGGTGAGGATCAGTGCGAGGAGCTGGTCGGCGGCGGAGGGCGGGAGGTGGCGCAACGCATCGTGGCGCCGCCGGATCAGGGCCAGTTGCGCCGTGCGCAGCGCGTCCGCCGCCTCGACCGTGACGTCGACCGAGCGCGGTATGCCGAACCCGGCCTGCCGCAGGCGGACCTCCAGCCCGTCCCGGGCGGCGCCGCGGGGGCGGCCGGGTCGATGGTGGACCAGCTCGCCGAGCAGGATCCGTCCCCCGGGGCGCGTCGCGAGGGCGGCCTGACGCAGCACTGTTGCCAGGTCGTCCCCGGTGCGGGCCGGTTGCAGCACCAGCACCCGGTCGAAGGGTGGGCCGGAGGTGCCCTCCGACGCGGATCCGGCGATCCGCACGCGCGCGGCGACGTCGGGCGGCAACGCCCGGGCGCGGCGCCGGGCGTGACCGCGCCGGACCGGGTCCGGCTCCACCGCGGTCACCGCACAGCCCACCCCCAAGGCGAGGTACCGGGACGTCTCACCGCCGTCGGAGCCGAGGTGCAGGACCCGGTCCGAGGCGTGCAGCGGCAGTTCCCCGACCGCCCGGTCGAGCAGCGCCGGACCGGCGTACGAGCCGAACTCCCAGCCCCGGTGGGCCGGCCCGAACCAGATCAGCCGCCACAGGCGGTCGGTGGCCCAGTCACCGGGCCAGGCCGGCACGGCGGCGGCCGGCACGGTAGCGGCCGGTGCGGTGGCGGCCGGTGCGGCGGGCTCGGGCGTGCCGGTCACGAGATCCCCTCCCCGTCCGACGGCGCGCCCCAGCTCCCGGTGAAGACGATGTCCGCCAGCGGCAGACGGGAGCGGGGCAGGGGAGTCCGGGAGGGGTCGGCGGTGGCCCGCCCAACGGCGAGTACGACGAACGGCTCGAACTCCGCCGGCACCTCGAACGCCGCCACCAGGGCACGACGGCGGAACCCGCCGAGCTGCACGGTGTGCCAGCCGGTGGCCCGTGCCTGCACGCTGAGCCGGGCGACCGCGAGACCCAGCTCGTACTCGGTGCCGAGCAGCGGAGCGCCGTCGACGCCGCGGACCTGACGCAGGGCCAGGACCAGCGCCCCGGCGTCGCCGGCGATCGTGCGGTTCGCCGGGGTGAGCGCGCCGTGCATCTCCTGGAAGGCGCGGTCGCCGTTGCGCCCGACGACGAAACGCCAGGGCTGCCGGTTCCAGCTGGAGGCGGTCCACCGGGCGGCCTCCAGCAGCCCCGCCAACCGGGTCCAGGGCAGCGCCGACCCGTCGAAGATCTGCGTGCTCGCCGGGGGCGTCAGTAACGGGTGCACCACGCCGTTCGTGGCCGAAAGTCCATTCACGCGCGGAGATCCCTCCCTGGCCGGCCAGCCGGACACCCGGCGGTTCCGCACCATTCAAGGCCGCCGGGCAACGCCGTTCCACTCGAATCTTGCTCAAACGTCGTCCGTCGATACGAGCAAGATCCGAGAAGTTCGCGCTCGCGTCGTCCCGGTACGAATTGATCGCTGCGCCGGCATGCCGCCGCAAGCCAGTGACGTGTGATTCAGGGAGGTTTGGCGTGCGATTCAGTTCAGCGGCCCGTCGCCGATCCGATGGGCCGGTCCGACGCGACCGGCCGGTGTCGTGAAGCGGGCGGCCCGCGGCGCAGGAATCGCCGGCGCGGGAACGGACGGATTCCGCCTTCGGCTTCTCGCCTCCGATCCGAACGGTTCCGGGGACGGGGCGATATCGCCCGACGGAACCAGATTCGTCGCCTCCTCCAAGCGAAACGGATCGGTCAATCTATGGTTCTTCGATCTGCGTTCCGGGAAATGGCAGCAGGGCACCTGGGGTTCCGGTGACGACATCGAGGCGCAGTGGTCGCCGGACAACGAACAGTTGGCCTTCACCTCCTCCCGCGGTGGTCACAAGGCGATCTGGCTGTACCGGCTCAGCGACGGCCAGACCCGCCAGCTGACCTCGGCCGGACACGAGGAGGAGTACCCCTCCTGGTCCCCGGACGGCCGGACCGTCGCCTACGTCGGCGGGCCCTGGGGCAGGCGGCACTTCCTGGTGGTGCCCGCCGACGGCGGCGCGCCTCGCCGGGTGACCGCCGAGCCTGGCCGCGCGGGCGCCTGCTCCTGGGCGCCGGACGGACGCTGGCTGGTCTGCCACTCGTACGACACCGGCGCGGGAGCGGTGTGGTTGCTGGACAGCCGGACCGGGGAGGCGATCCCGGTCACCGACGGCTCCTCGTGGGACTACAAGCCGACCATCTGCCCGACCCGGCCGGCGGTCGCCTTCTCCCGCAGCGACGAGGGGCGGTCCGTCATCTGGGTGCAGCGGCTCGCCGACGGGGTGGGCCGGCCGCTCGTCGTCACCGGCGCGGACGACCGGTGGCCCACCTGGACCCGGGACGGGAACCACCTCTTCTTCCACCGGCTGGTCGACGAGGGCGCGGGCATCGCGGTGTGGGACCGGCGGACGAAGGCGGTGCGGGAACTCGTGCCGGCCGAGGAGAAGCCCCGGTACGCGTCCTTCGCGCCGGACGGCCGCCGGATCGTGTACGGCACCGAGGCGGACGGGCGTTCGACGCTGCGCATCCTGGACCTGGCGACCGGGGTGTCCCAGCCGGTGCCGGCCGGCGAGGCCGCCTTTCCCTCCTGGTCCCCGGACGGCCGGACGATCGCCTGCGCGCTCCGGCCCGATCCCACCTCGCGATGGGAGATCGCGACGGTCGACGTGGCGGGCGGTCAGCCGCGCGTCTGGACCGCGGACCGTGACGACCTGCGGGGACTGCATGCGCCCGTCTCCTTCGCACCGGACGGGCGGCGCCTGGTGTTCCGCAGCGAGACGGAGCCGTTCGAGGCGAACCTGCTCGTCCTCGACCTCGACAGCGGCCGGATCACCAACCTCACCGACGACAGCTGGTGGGACGAGGCGCCGGCCTTCACCCCCGACGGGCGCGGCGTCGTCTTCATGTCCACCCGGGGAGGCAACTGGACCTGGGGCTTCTACCGCATCGACCTGGACAGCGGGGAACTGCTGACGCTGGCCGGGCCGGACTACGTGGAGCGGAACAACCCGCGGTCCACGGCGGACGGCCGGATCCTGTCGACGATGGTCGCCTCGAAGGTCGAGGAACTGTACGAACAGCTACCCGACGGCACCGGCCGGGTGGTGACCGAGGCGGGGCCGGGCGTCCGCTACCCGGTGCCGTCCGCAGACGGCGAGCAGGTGCTCTTCACCCGTACCCGCACCACGGTCGAGTACTGGCTCGCGGAGAACGTGTGGGCCGCCGACTCACCGCTCGCGCCGCTCGGCCGCCCGCTGGTCGCCGCGACCGCGCCGGCGGGGGTGATCGAGCAGCCGCCGCTCGGTCCGGTGCGCAGCCCCGTCGACACCCGCCGCAGATGACGGATGTGACGCCGTCCCATCCGGTCGGGTGGGCGATGACCGCGCGATCAGCCGACGCGTGTGACAGGAGGAGCAGGAGATGACCGGAGCACCGCCGGGGGCGTCGCGGGAGAACGCCGCCCCGGACGAGGACGACAAGAACCGCATCTACGACACGGTGACCGGCCCGCTCTGGCGGACGACCGTCTACGAGCCGGTCCACGGCGGGTGGGAGTTCACCAACATCGCCGGGGCACCGCTGCTCGACGACGTCGCGGCGACCTTCCGGGTCGGTCCGCTGACCCATGTGCTCGAACTCTGCTCCGGCACCGGCGCGGTCGCCCGGTACCTCAACCAGCGGACCGGGTGCGCCGTCACCGGCGTGGAACTGAACGCCGCCCAGCTCGCCTGCGCGCGCCGGGCCCGCGCCGAGGCCGGCCCGGGGGCGGCGCGGGTGTCGTTCGTGGAGGGCGACGTGACCCGGTGGCAACCGGACCGGCTCTACGACCTGGCGCTGGTCGTCGACTCGCTGTCCCTGCTGTCGGACCCGGTGGCGGCGCTGCGCAACGCCCGCCGGGCGTTGTGCTCTGCCGGGTGGCTGGTCTTCGCGGACACCATGGCGGGGCCGGAGACGACAGCGGCGACGCAACGCCGCGCCTGGGACCTCGACGGGCTGCGCCCGCTGCCCGGCGGTTCGCGGTCGGACGACCTGTTCACCGCGGCGGGCCTGGTGGACGTGCACCTGGTCGACGCGACCGACATCGCCGTCGCCTGCTTCCAGACCATCGCCGACGCGACCACCGAGCGGGCCGGCGAACTCGCCGCCGTGGTGACGGCGGAGGAACTCGCGGACTGGCGCACATCCACCGACTTCTACCTCGACGCCTACCGGAGCGGGCAGCTCACGTACTGGCACGGGCTCGCCCGTCGGCCCCGCCGGGCCACCGCCCGCCAGGCGGCCTGACCCGCCCTCGACAACGAACGGAGCAGACATGATCTTCAAGCGTGAGCCCGTCATCTTCCAGGTGGCGCTCTTCGCCCTGTTCAACCTCCTGGCCGCGTTCGGGGTGATCGGGTGGTCCTGCGCCCAGATCGCCGCCGTGAACGCCGCTGTCGCCGCCGCCTTCGGCGTCATCACCCGCGGGCTGGTGACGCCGCTGAGCGACCCCCGGGACGCGTACGGCCGGCGGCTCGCCCCCGCCGGCGGGGGGCCGGACGACGATCGGTCCCACCGGTGACGAGCGGCAGGCGACAGGGGCGTCTGTTCGTGCCGCCCCTGTCGCCGGCGCTCGTCGAACTCGCCGGACGGCGACACCGGCGCGGGGAGGTGACCAGCCGGCTGACCCTGCAGACCCGCGCGCTCGCCTTCGTCGAGGGCTACCGGCTGCGCCGTGCCGGACGCCACGACATCCACGACGAACTGGCGCTGATCGAACCCGTCAACCGCGGGTTCGCGTACGAGGGGGCCGCACTGGCCGCGGCCCTGGCCGACCTCGCCACGCCGCGGAGGGCCGCGGCGCCGGGTAGCCGGGACGGCCGGCACACCCGGCTGGGACACCTGCTCGACGGCCCCGGGGCGGGCTTCGTCCACCTCATCCACGTCGGGGCCGGCTGGTCGGCCGCCGTGCTGCCCTGGCGGACCGTCCACCGCCGGCTGCCGCTCGACCCGCTGCTGCGCTGGCTCGTCCTGGACGGCGCCGGGTTCGCCCGCGGCTTCTTCGGCGGGCCGGGCCTGATCCGCCGGCTGGCATTCCGGCCGGACCGCGACGATTCCGTCCAGACGGTGCTCCGGCAAGGGTTGGGCCGCAGCCTGTGGTTCGTCGAGTGTGGTGACGTCCCCGCGATCGGCCGGCGGATAGAAGGGTTCCCACCGGACCTGCGGCCCGAGTTGTGGGCCGGTGTCGGCCTTGCCGTCTGCTACGCGGGCGGCTGCTCGGACCGCCAGTTCGAACACCTCCAGACGCTGGACGGCCGGGAACGCGCCGCGCTGGCCCAGGGCGCCGCCTTCGCGGCCGAGGCCCGGCGCACCGCCGGTCATGTGCCCGCACACACGGCGGTGGCCGTGGCCGCGCTCACCGGCGTACCGGCCGACACGGCCGCCAACTGGGCACGGGACTCCCGCGATTCCGCCCTCGCCCTCGGCCCCGAGATCGACTCCTACCGGTGGTGGCAGCGGGAGATCCGCCGCCGGGCAACCGCGGCGGCCGGCTGAGCCTCGGCTCCACCGGCCCCGACCCGCACCCGCCGGCGGCGCCCGCCGCCACGAGCAGGGAGAAACCCCATGTCCTTGTCACCGCGTCGCATGCTGCCCGGAGCACTGGTGATCGTGCTGGTCGCCGTCCTCGGCGTGCTCACCGTCCGGCCGTCGCCGAGCCCTCGCGAGGCCGCCGTGCTGGCCGCCCGCTTCGCCTTCGACGTACGCCCGCTGAACACCGCCCCTGCCGGGGCCAGGAACGTTCGTGAGGTCGCGCCCGAGCTGTCGGGCATCCGGTCCTGGATCTCCGCGGTGGGTGCCGCGGTCGCGCTGCTCGACGCCGACGGCAACCGGCGTCAGGACGACGTGTGCCTCGTCGATCCGCGGGACGACTCGGTGCGGGTCTTCCCGGTGCCCGGCACCGGGAAGCGCTATCCGCCGGCGTCACTCGCCGCGCCACCTGGCCCGATCGACCGCGTCGCGCCGATGGGCTGCGTCCCGGCGGACCTCGACGCGGACGGCGACAGCGACCTCGTCGTCTACTACTGGGGCCGCTCCCCGGTGCAGTTCCTGCGGGTCGCCGACGGATGGCGCCCGGTGGAACTGGTCCAGCCGCCGCAGGTGTGGAACACCACGGCGCTCGCGGTGGGCGACCTGGACGGTGACGGCGCGGCCGACATCCTGGTCGGCAACTACTTCCCCGACGGTGCCCGGGTGCTCGACCCGAAGGCCGCCGGGGACGGGCGCATGCGGATGCAGGCGGGCATGGCGGACGCCGGGAACGGCGGCACGAACCGGGCCTTCCTCTCCCGCCCCGGTGCCCCCGACACGGCGCCGGCCTGGCTCGACGCGTCCACCGGCGTGCCCGACCGGGTCGCCCGCTCCTGGACGCTCGCCATCGGGATGCAGGACCTCACCGGGGACCTGCTGCCGGAGGTCTACCTCGCCAACGACTTCGGTCCGGACCACCTCCTGGTGAACCACTCCCGGCCGGGTCGGCTCGACCTGCGCCCGGTCCGGGGCGAGCGGACCGCGCTGACGCCGAAGTCGAAGGTGCTGGGCCGGGACTCGTTCAAGGGCATGGGCGTGGCCTACACCTACCCGGACGGCGCCGACCTGCCGACCATCGTGGTCAGCAACATCACGACCCCCTGGGGGCTGCAGGAGAGCAACTTCGCCTTCACCCCGGACGGCGAGGGCTCCGACCTGCTCGACGGCCGGCTGCCGTACCGGGACCGCAGTGAACCCCTGGGCCTGTCCCGCAGTGGCTGGGGCTGGGACGTCAAGGCCGTCGACTTCGACGGCGACGGCACCGACGAGTTGTTCCAGGCGACCGGCTTCATGGCCGGGGACCGCTGGCGCTGGCCCGAACTCCAGGAACTCGCGATGGCCAACGACCAGGTGCTCCAGCACCCGTGGGCCTGGCCGCACTTCCGCCCCGGTGACGACGTCTCGGGCCACCAGGCCAACGTGCTCTGGACGCGGGGGCCCGACGGCCGGTACGTCGACGTGGCCGCCCGGAGCGGGCTCGGTCACCTCGACGTCAGCCGCGGCATTGCCGTCGGCGACGTGGACGCCGACGGCCGCCCGGACGCGCTGGTGGCGAACCAGTGGCAGGACAGCCGGCTGCTGATGAACCGCTCCCGGTCGGCCGGCCGGTCCACGCTGGTCCTGCTGCGCGCCGGCGCGGACGGACGGCAGCCCACCCCCGCACTCGGTGCCTCGGTCGTCGTCCGGCCCGGAGAGGGCCGGCCGGCCCTTCGCGCCCAGCTCTATCCCAGCAACGGCCACGCCGGCGCCTCCAGCACGGAACTCTTCTTCGCCGTCGACCGGGAAGCCCCGTACACGCTGTCCTGGCGGACGGCCGGCGGGGTGCGGACGGCGGAGGTGCGGCTGGCACCGGGCCGGCACGAACTGGTGATGCACGACGACGGCCGGGTGACGACACGATGAGGGCCCGCACGAGCCGGCCCGTCGCGACACCGGCCCACGTCGACCCGCCGCGGACCGCCGCCGTCCGTCCGCCCGGCGGACGGGACCAGGACCCGCTGCCGGGCGGGCCGCCGGCCGCGGGGGACACGCCCCGCCACGTCATCAACGCGACGAGCGTCCTGGTGCACCCCGGCCTCGGCCGGGCCGTCCTCTCCGGTTCGGCCCGGCACGCGGTGGCCGTGGCCTCCGGCTGCACCGACCTGGAGTACGACCTGCACAACGGGCAGCGGGGGCGGCGCGGCCGGGAGACGGTCGCCGCCCTGCTCGCCGCGGTGCCGACGGCGGCCGCGGCCTACGTGGTCAACAGCAACCCGGCCGCGCTGGTGCTCGCCGCGACGGTGCTCGCGCCCGGCCGGGAACTGGTGATCAGCCGGCGGGAGCTGTACGAGATCCGGGACGGGTTCCGCCTGCCCGAACTGCTCACCTCGACCGGCGCCCGGCTCTGCCCGGTCGGTACGGCGGACGGGGCGGTGCTGGAGGACTACCGGCAGGCGGTGTGGTCCGGCACCGGGTGCGTGCTCACCCTGGTGCCGGGCCGCTCCGCCACCGACGTCCCGGCCGACCGGCCGGACGTGGCGGCCCTGGCCGGCCTGCACGTCCCGGTGATCGCGGACATCAGCTCCGGCCTCCTGCGTCCCGAGCCCGCGCTGCCCGGTGAGCCGGACGCGGAGACCGCCCTGCGGCAGGGCGCCACGCTGGTCACCGCCAGCGGCGACAAGTTGCTGGGCGGTCCGCAGACCGGGCTGCTGCTCGGCGACCGGGCGGTGATCGAACAGGTGCGGCGACATCCGCTCGCCCGGGCGATGCAGGCGGACAAACTGGCCCTGGCCGCGCTCCGCGCGACTGTCGCCCACGGCGGCACCCCGACGCTCGCCGCCGTCCGGGCCGCTCCCGACGACCTGCGGGCCCGGGGCGAGTCGCTCGTCGGCGCGCTGCGGGCCGGGGGAGTCGCCGCCGAGCTGGTCGAGTCCCACGTCACGGTGCTCAGCGGCGCCAGCACCCGGCTGCACAGCTTCGCGGTGGCGGTCGACCAGCGGCTCGCCGGCCGGCTACGCGCGGGAGACCCGGCCGTGGTGGGCGACCTGCGGGACGGACACCTGTTGCTCGACCTGCGCTCGGTGCCCGCCGGCAACGACACCGACCTGGTCGTGGCGGTGCTCGCGGCCGCGTCCCGGCCTTGATCAGGTAGGGCAATCCGCGAGAAGTCGCCCCGGCACGCCGACGCATAGAAAGGAGGAACCCACTCCCCGCTGACGGAGGAAGCCCATGACCGGTTCGGCACGTCTCGGCCGTTGCGCCCGGCATCTGCTCGCGGGCGCGCGGACGAGTGAGCGGGACCCACAGGACCTGCTCGCCGCCGCCGACCGGTTCAAGGCCCGCCTGGTGCGTCTGCTGTACGCCCAGCCGGCGGCCCGGACCAGACTGGCCGGCGTCCGGCACCACCTGCTCGACGTGGAGGTGGTGCCGGCGCCGGCCCGTTCGTGGTTCCGGACGTCCCGGCGGTACGCCGGCACGGCCCGGATCCGGCTCTACGACTACGACTCGGACCTGTTGCTGGAGTTCTTCCTCGACCTGCCGTCCGGCCGCCTCACGGCGGTCACCGGACGGACCCGGGCCCGTCCGCCACTGACCCGGTCCGAGCGGGCCGAGGCGCTCGACCTGCTCCGGAGGGCCGGCCGCCTCGGCCCGCTCGCCGAGGCGAGCCGATGGGTCGTGGTGCCGAGGATCTCCCGCGCGGCGACCTGCGCGGGCCACCCGCGCCGGGGCCACCGGCTCTACACGTTCTTCTTCTGGTCGGCGACCGACCGGCCGGTACGGCTCGGCCAGGCGTCTGTCGACCTGAGCGCGCGCGAGGTCGTCGGGGTCCGGGAGGCGGAGGCCGTCGGGAGGTGGGAGATCCGACCGTACGCGTGACCACGCAGCCAGAGAGAGGGATCCACCATGTACGCAGCCCCGCCGAGCCCGTCCGGGCGGTCGAGTTCCGATGACCACGGACCGTGGTAGGCACCGATGTCCACCTCACAAGTCCGCGACCGCCGCCGCTTCGCACCGGAGCGCGAACCACGGGCCGCCCGGGGTGGTGACCACCTCCGCCGGCTGCCCGGTGGCCTGGTGCTGGCCGTCGCCGTCGCCGTGCAGGCCGCCGTGCTCTGGGCCGAACCCGGGCTGGTGATCGCAGAACTCGGGGCGATGCCACCGCGACTGCGGGAGGTGTTCCGTGTGCTCGCCCCGGGCCTCGCCACCGTTCTGCTCGCCGTGCAGGTGCTGAACCTGCTCGGCCGCCTACGCCGGCATCAGCGGCGGATCGTGGCCGCGGCGGCCGCCTGGTGGGTGTTCGCCGCGGTCGAGTCGATGCTCGCCGACTGGCGGTCCTCCGTCTGGCTCACCGAGCTGGCCCTCGCCTGGCTGGCGATGAGCTGCCTGCGGATCGTCGCCCGCGCGGAGGCCAGAGGCCTGTCGAGCGTGGCGCGAGGGAGGTGACCGGTGGACTGGCAGTCCGTGGGAACACCGATCGCCGCCGTCTGCACCGCGATCCTGACCTACCTGGGCACCCGGCACATCGCCCGGGTCGAACGCAGCCGTGAGGAGGCACGTCTCGCCGAGGCGGCACGCGACGAGGCCCTCGTCGTCGAGCAGGCCCTGTCCACGGCCCACGAGCAGGCCCAGGCCGCGATCATCATGGAGCGCAACGAGCTGCTGGAGCGCTGGCAGCGCACGCTCGACGAGGCACGTGACGACCGTCAGCGCCTGCTCCAGGAGCACCGGTCCGAGCTCGCCCGGGTCCGCCAGGAGACGCGGGACGAGGTGGCCGGCGTCCGGGAGAGCGCCCAACTGGTCATCGCCGACCTGCGCGGGCAGATCGTGCAGTTGCGGGCCGAGGTGCAGGCCGTCCGGGACCGGCATCGTCCCGGCCCGTCTGCCGGGGACTGACCGGCCCGCCCGGACGCCGCTACCGGCGCACCGCAAGGCGGAAGAAGTTCCCCACCACCCGAGCGATCTACAACAGACGTACCGATCGCCGCACGAGAACGGTCGCACCGGACCGATTGTTTCCCACTGTTCACGGGCGGGCGGTATCCGTCCCGAGAACATCCAGAGAGGAATGGCGCAGAAATGACAGAGGTACAGAACTTCGGCCGCCAGCTCG
Source organism: Micromonospora sp. WMMD1219 (assembly GCF_049315215.1). Classification (NCBI taxonomy): domain Bacteria; kingdom Bacillati; phylum Actinomycetota; class Actinomycetes; order Micromonosporales; family Micromonosporaceae; genus Micromonospora; species Micromonospora sp. WMMD1219. Next base: position 5,904,888 of record NZ_CP186057.1, on the reverse strand, counting down.
GCGACTTCCTCGGCGGCGTCTTCGCCGACGCCGCGGGCGGGGGAGCCGGTGTGTTCCGGCCCGACCCGCAGGCCGAGATCGAGGTCCGGCAGCTCCTCAACGACCTCCAGACCGCCTTCGCGGAGAAGAACGCGGACGCCATCGTCGACAGCCTGGCCGAGGAATTCACCACCTACGAACTCACCTCCGCCGAGGGGCACGCGGTGACCATCACCGAGAAGGCCGCCATGCGTGAGTACCTCGACACGCTGTTCCCGGCCGACGGCGAGACGCAGAACAAGTCGGTCTCGGTGAGCCAGGTGCTGGCCAGCTCCACCATCGGCCTGACCCGCGAGGACGGCGACGTCGTCATCGCCCGTACCGACGGCACCTTCGAGCACCAGCCGCTGCGTGCCTCGGCCGTGGCCATCCGCACGGCCGAGGGCTGGAAGTGGCTGCACTGGCACATGTCGGCCGCCGCCCCGCGCTTCCGGGTCAACGCCAACGGCGTGCGGATCCCGCTCGATGGCGCCCCGGCGACCGGCACCCCGGTCGCGGACTGACGTGTCCGCCGGCGGCTGCTCGTCCGAAGCCGCGGCAGAAAGGTGTGTGCAGTGAGTACCTCGTCAGGAAGTTCGCGACGGCAGCCGCCGGTGACCGGCGGCCGGACCGCCGGCCCGGATCCGGCCGAGCACGTCAACAACGGAGAGGAGAACATCTACCCGGGATACGTGGCCTGCTACAGCAAGGGGCTGCCGCACGACGACACGGGCGAGGTGGACCCGGAGGCGTACCGGCGGCTGCTGCGGGCGGTCAACAGCGCCGACCCGGCGGACTTCGAGTCGGTCCCGCTGGACCCGGCCGGCGCCCGCAAGCTGACCAATCCCCAGGGCGGGCTGGCGTCGAACGCCGACGGCATCGACACCACCTCCTTCACCGCGCCGCCGGCGCCCCGGCTCGACAGCCCGGAGAACTCCGGCGACATGGCCGAGCTCTACTGGATGGCGCTGACCCGGGACGTGCCGTTCGACCAGTTCGACACCGATCCGCTGGTCGCGTCGGCCGCCGCCGACCTGTCCCGGATGTCGGACTTCCGCGGCCCGAAGGAAAACGGTGTGGTGACCACCCGCACGCTCTTCCGCGGTGACACCCCGCAGGACCGGATCGGGCCGTACATCTCGCAGTTCCTTCTGCGCGACGTGCAGTTCGGCACCCATCACTACCCGCAGCGGCAGGACACCGTGCAGCCGGGGCGGGACTACGTCACCACGTTCCCCACCTGGCTCGCGGTGCAGCGGGGGCTGTCCCGGGGACTGGCCCCCGGCGACCGGAACCGGACCGAGACCCGGTACCTGCGCACGCCCCGGGACCTGAGCCACTACGTCCACTTCGACGCGGACGCCAGCCCGTTCCAGCCCTTCCTGAACGCCGGGCTGATCCTGCTGCGGGACCGGGCGCCGCTGGACGCGAACCTGCCGTACCACTGGTCCTCGAACCAGGACGGCTTCGCGACCTTCGGCATGCCGCACCTGTTCGACCTCGTCACCTCGGTCGCCGCCCGCGCGCTGCGGACCACGTGGTGGCAGAAGTGGTACGTGCACCGCAGGCTGCGGCCGGAGGCGGTGGGCGGGCGAGTCCACGCCCACCTGACCGGTCTGCACCGGTACGACTTCCTCGACCGGGAACTGCTGGAGTCCGAGGCCGTGCAGCGGGTCTTCGACCGTAACCAGAGCCACCTGCTCCCGCAGGCGTACCCGGAGGGGGCACCGACCCACCCCTCGTACACCGCCGGTCACGCCACCGTGGCGGCCGCCGCCGCGACGGTGCTGAAGGCCTGGTTCGACGAGACGGCCCCGCTGGCCGACCCGGTCCAGGCCGACGCGACCGGCACCGCGCTGGTGCCGTACGAGGGCGCGGACGCCGGGCAGCTCACCGTCGGCGGCGAGTTGAACAAGCTCGCCGCGAACATCGCCGTCGGCCGCAACATCGCCGGCGTCCACTACCGCAGTGACTACTCGGCGTCCAGCCGGCTCGGTGAGGCGCTGGCCATCGAGATCCTGCGGCGTCAGAAGTCCTGGTTCAACGAGGACCACTCGTTGACCCTGACCCGGTTCGACGGCACGTCCGTCACCATCTGAGCCCCGTCGCGCCGGCCGGTTGCTGTTCCCCTCAGCGCGCCGGCCGGCGCGGCGGCCCTCCAACCCGACCACCCACCGACGGAAACGGTGACCGCTGTGACGTCCGCTGCCGCGAGAGACCTCCGCCTGACGGCCCTGCGCCGCTTCGCCCTGTCCATCACGATCCTCACGGTGCTCGGTCACCTCTTCCTCGGGTTCGAGCAGGCCCCGGTGACGCCGGTGCTGACCCTCCTGCTGGGCTACGCCCTCGACCTGACCCTGGAGACGCTCGCCGCCCGGGCCGAGGGCCGCGCGCCCGCCTTCGCCGGTGGCTTCCGGCGGCTTGTGGACCATCTCCTGCCCACGCACATCGGCGCGTTGGCCTGCGCGATGCTGTTGTACGGCAACTCCTCGCCCTGGCCGTACCTGTTCGCCGTCGCCGCCGCGGTGGGCTCCCGCCACGTCCTGCGGATCCGGATCGACGGCCGTGCCCGGCACGTGCTCAACCCGTCCAACGCGGGCATCGCGCTGACCCTGCTGTTCTTCCCGTGGGTCAGCATCGCGCCGCCCTACCAGTTCACCGCCGGGGTCTCCGGTGCGCTCGACTGGCTGCTGCCGCTCGGTGTCCTGATGGCCGGCACGCTGCTCAACGGCAAGCTCACCGGGAAGATGCCGCTCATCCTCGGCTGGCTGACCGGGTTCGTCGCGCAGGCGCTGCTGCGCGCTCTCATCTTCGACCACGACTTCGTGGCCGCGCTGCTGCCGATGACCGGCCTGGCCTTCATCCTCTTCACCAACTACATGATCACCGACCCGGGAACGACGCCCCGTACCCGCGCCAACCAGTGGGCGTTCGGGCTGTGCACCGCGGCGGTCTACGGCCTGCTGGTGCTCGCGCACGTGTCGTACGGGCTGTTCCTCGCCCTGGTCATCACCTGCGCCCTGCGCGCGGGCCTGCTCCTGATCGGCCGCCGCCGGCCGGCCCGGGCCCGGCGGGTCCGGCTGCGGGAGGCGGCATGAGGCCGGGCGAACGGCAGATCGCTGTCGTCGGCCTGGCCTGCCGCTACCCGGATGCCGACGACCCGACACAGCTGTGGCGGTCGGTGCTGGCCCGCCGCCGTGCGTTCCGGGCCATCCCGGCCACGCGTCTGGACCCCGAGCACCGGCTCGGCGCGCCGCACGCGCCGGATTCCACGTACGTCCGCCGGGCCGGGCTGCTGCGCGACTGGCGCTTCGACCGCGAGGCCTTCCGCGTGTCCGGGTCGAGCTGGCGGGCCGCCGACCACACGCACTGGCTGGCACTGGAGACGGCGGCGGCCGCCCTGTCCGATGCCGGCTTCCCCGGGGGCACCGGCCTGGACGCCGACCGGGTCGGCGTGATCCTCGGCAACTCGCTCACCGGCGAGTTCACCCGGGCCGGCCTGGTACGGCTGCACTGGCCGTTCGTGCGCCGCTCGGTGGAGGCGGCGCTGAGGCAGACCGGAGTGGACGACGCCGTCGCCGCGCAGGTGCTCGACCAGGCCCGGCATGGCATCGCGGCGGCGTTCCCCGAGCCGGGCGACGAATCGTTGGCCGGGGCCCTGAGCAACACCATCGCCGGGCGGATCTGCAACCACTTCGACTTCCACGGCACCGGCTACACGGTGGACGGCGCCTGCGCGTCGAGTCTGCTGGCCGTCGTCACCGCCGCCAACGCGCTGCTCTCCGGCGAGCTGAACTTCGCGCTCGCCGGTGGCGTCGACCTGTCCCTGGACCCGCTGGAGATGATCGGCTTCGCCCGCCTCGGCGCGCTCGCCGACGGCGAGATGCGGGTGTACGACGAGCGGCCCACCGGATTCCTGCCGGGGGAGGGGTGCGGGATCGTCGCGCTGATGCGCGCCGACGAGGCGGAGCGGCGCGGCCTGCGCGTCTACGCGCGGCTGACCGGGTGGGCGACGTCGTCCGACGGCTCCGGGGGCCTGACCCGGCCCGACGCCGGGGGACAGGCGCTGGCGCTGCGGCGCGCGTACCGGATGGCCGGGCTGGCGCCGGAGCAGGTCGCCCTGATCGAGGGGCACGGCACCGGAACCGCCGTCGGCGACCGGGTCGAGCTGGAGACGCTGGCCGGGATCCGGCGGCACTCGCCCGGTGCGGCGGCGCTCGGTTCGGTGAAGGCGAACATCGGGCACACCAAGGCGGCCGCCGGCGCGGCCGCGCTGATCAAGACGGTCCTGGCCGCGTACCACCGGGTCCTTCCGCCGACCACCGGCTGCGAGACGCCGCACCCGCTGCTGCGCGCGCCGGAGGCCACCCTGCGGGTGCTCGACGAGCCGGAACCGTGGCCGGGCGGGCGACCGGCCGCCGGGGTGTCCGCGATGGGCTTCGGCGGGATCAACAGCCACGTGGTGGTGGAGCACGCCGATCCCGCCGCCGTGGGTCGCCGCCGCCTCCCGCCTTCGGCACGGTCCTGGTCCCGCCGTCCGGTACGACCGGAGATCCTGCTGGTCGAGGCGGCCACCACGGCGGAGCTGGCCGAACGGCTCGACCTGCTGGCCGGCTGGGGCGCGACGCTCAGCGACGCCGAGGTCGGCGACGTGGCGGCGACGCTCGCCGCCGCTGCCGGCGGCACGGCCGGAATCCGCTGCGCCCTGGTCGCCGGGGACGCCGACGAGCTGTCGGCGGCGGCCCGCGCGGCGGCCGGCCTGCTCGCCACCTGGGACGGGCGCGTCGTGGTGGACGAGACGGCGGGGGTGGCGTTGGGCGGCGGACCGCCCGCCCGGGTGGGCCTGCTCCTGCCCGGACAGGGAGCACCGGTGCGGTACGACGCCGGCCCGTTGGGCGCTCTGCTCGACGACCTGCCCGAGGGCCCGGCGGCCACCGGCGCCACCGGCACCGCGGCCGCCCAGCCGGCGGTCGTGTGGCAGTCGCTGCTCGGGCTCGCCTGGCTGGACCGGCTCGGCTGCGCCCCGGTCGGCGCCGTCGGGCACAGCCTCGGCGAGCTGACCGCTCTCGCCTGGGCCGGTGCGCTGGATCCGGGCCGGCTCGTCACGCTGGCCGCCGCCCGCGGGCGGGTGATGGAGCACAGCGGTGTGGCGGGCACCGGGATGGTGAGCCTCTCCGTCGACGAGACGCGGGCGGTTCGGCTGGCGGACGAGCACGGGCTCGTGGTCGCGGCGCTCAACGCCCCCGACCGTACGGTGCTCGCCGGGGCCGACGAGAACCTCACCCGGCTGGCGGCGGCGCTGCGCGGCAGCGAGGTCGAGACGATCCGGTTGCCGGTGTCGCGAGCCTTCCACAGCCCCGCGATGGAACCCGCGCTGCCGGCGTGGGCCGCCGAGCTGGACACTGTCGAATTCGCCCCACCGGCGCGGCCCGTGACGTCCACCGTGACGGGTGCGGACGTGCGGACCGTCGACGACCTGCCGGCACTGCTCACCCGCCAGCTCACCGCCCCGGTGCGCTTCGCCGCCGCCGCCCGCGACCTCGGCCAGCGGTGCGACCTGCTCGTCGAGGCGGGCCCGGGGACCATGCTGTCCCGGCTGGTGACCCGGTTCCTGCCGGTGCCGGCGGTCAGCCTGGACTGCGGCGGTCCGCCGCGCTCGCTGGCCCTGGCCACCGCCGCGGTCGTGGTCGCCGGCGCGGGCGACCTCGCCGCCTGGTACGACGGGCGGCCCTACCGTCCGCTCCGTCCCGGAGCGGCCATGACGTTCCTCAGCAGCCCGTGCGGAGCCGGCATCTCTCGCGCCGGGCTGCCGGGGTCGCGTTCCGCGTCCGCCGACGTGGAGCGCGACCCCTCTCCGGGCCGGGTCGAGCAGCCGTCGAGTGTCGCAGCAGCGGTGGTGAGGACCGCCTCCGCTCGACCGGCGCCGACCCCGCCCGAGGCGGACCCGGCCGGGTCGGTAGACCCGGCCGGGTCCGCTCCCCGGCCGGACGACCCGCTCGGCCGGTTGCGCGCCCATCTCGCCGCCGAGCTGGAACTGCCGGTGGCGGGCATCACCCCCGGCAGCCGGCTGCTCGGCGACCTGCACCTGAACTCGCTGCAGGTGGCCCGCACCGTCGCCGCGGTCGCCGCGGCCCTGGGCCGGCAGCCACCGGCCGCGCCCCTGTCACTGGCCGACGCGACAGTCGCCGAGGCGGCCGAGGTGCTCGCGCAGCTGCCCGCCGCCGGCGACGACGAGCCGCCGGCGCAGGGCCTCTCGCCGTGGGTGCGGCTGTTCCGGCACGACTGGGTCCCGGTGCGGGGACCGCTGTCCGGGCCGCCGGCCGCCGGCTCCGTGCGGTGGCGGGTCGAGGCGCCGGCCGGGCATCCCCTGCACACGGCCCTCCCCGCCGTGCCCGAGGCCACGGCCACGTCGCACGGCCTCGCCGTCGCGCTCGGCCCGGACGACGGCCCGGAGCAGGTGGCCGCGCTGTTGGCCCGCATCGCCGGGCAGCGGCCGGCCCGGCTGGCGATCGTGCACGACGACCACCCGGCCGCAGCCGCCGTGGGCCGGTCGGCGGCCGCGGAGATCTCCGGCTGCGCCGTGACCGTGCTCGACGTGTCCGCCGACGGGGACGCGGGTCCGCTGGCCGAGCTGGCGGTGCCGGCCGGGTACGCGGAGCTGCGGGCCGGGCCCGGCGGCGTCCAGCGGCTGGTGACCTCCGTGCACCGGCCCGCCGAGGAGACCCGGGAGGTGCCGCTGGGGCCCGGCGACGTCTGCGTCGTCACCGGTGGCGCCACCGGGATCACCGCCTTCGCCGCGGCGGCCGTCGCCGAGCGGACCGGATGCCGGCTGGTGGTTCTCGGCCGGCGTCCCGCCGAGGACGCCGAGACCGCTGAGGCGCTGCGCCGGCTGCGCGCGGTCCTCGGCGACGACCGGCTGCGCTACGAGCGCGTCGACCTGACCGATCCCGACGCGGTACGGGCGGTGCTCGGCGCGGACCGGCTGGGTCCGGTCCGGGCGGTGGTGCACGGGGCCGGGATCAACCGGCCGGCCCAGCTGACCGACGTCACCGCCGGCGACCTCCGCGAGCACCTGGGCGGGAAGGTGACCGGGCTCCGGTCGGTGCTCGACGCGGTCGGACCGGACCTGCGGCTGGTGCTCGCGTTCGGTTCCATCATCGGCCGGCAGGGGCTCGCCGGGCAGGCCGCCTACTGCATCGGCAACGAGTGGCTGCGGCACGACGTGGAACGGTGGGCCGGCGACCACCCGGAGACCCGGGTGCACCTGGTCGAGTGGTCGGTCTGGTCGGGGATCGGCATGGGGGTACGGCTCGACGTGCTCGACTCGCTGCGCCGGCGCGGGGTGGCCGGGATCGCGCCCGACGACGGCGTCGCGGCGCTGTGGCGGATCCTCACCGATCCGACCGCTCCGGTGACGGTGCTCTGCACCGCCGCCTTCCCCGAGTCCGGCACCCTGAGCCCGGCGCCCGCGCCCGGCACCCCGGAACCGGGACGGCTGCGCTTCGCCGAGTCGGTGGTCGGCCGCGTCGGACAGGTCGCCACGGTGACCGAGGCGGTGCTGTCCGTCGGGGCCGACCCGTACCTGCGGGATCATCGGGTCGGTGACACGCCGCTGCTGCCCGCCGTGCTCGGGCTGGAGGCGATGGCGCAGGTGGCGGCTTTGACCACCGGAAGCCGGGCCGGCTGGGCGATCCGCGGCGCCAGCTTCGCCGCGCCGATCGACGTCCCCGAGCGCCGGACGAGACGGATCCGGGTGGCGGCACTGGCCGCGGAGACCGGCGGGGACGTGGCGGTGGCGATCCGCGCGGACACCGACGGCTTCGCCACGGACCGGTTCGCCGGGACGGTCACCGACGCGCCGGCCCGGCCGGCCGCCGCTGTCACGGCGGACGATGCCGGGCCCCCGCCGGAGTCACCCGTGGACACCGGGCGGGAGACCGCCACCACGCATCAGTGGTACGGACCGGTGCTCTTCCACGAGGGACGGATGCGCCGCCTGACGCACGCCGGACCGGTCTCGGCCTTCGCGGTGCGCGCCACCGTCGACGCCGACGACCGGGACCGCTGGTTCGCCTCCTTCCTCGGGCAGGAGCTGCTGCTGGGCAGCCCGGGAGGGCACGACGCGGCGATCCACGCACTGCTCGCCTGCGCGCCGCACCGCAGGGTGCTGCCGGTGGGCGCGGCGGAGGTGGTCGTCTGGCGGCCGCTGCGCGGGCGGCTCACCGTCGAGGCCCGGGAGGTACGGCACAGTGCCGACGAGTACGTCTTCGACGTGGACGTCGCGCACGCCGGCGTACCGGTGGCCCGTTGGCGGGGTCTGCGGCTGCGGGCGGTCGGCGACAACCGGGAGTTCGCGGCGGCCAGGTCCGGCGGCCGGCTCGGCGCGGAGCTGGTGGGCCCGTGGCTGACCCGCCGGCTGATCGAGGCCGGCGCGGCCGACGCGGTCGAACTCGTGGTGGGGCCCGGCCGGCGCGAGGCGGACGGCGCCCGCCGGCTGCTGGCCCGGCATCTCGCCGTGCCCGAGGCGGACCTGGGCCGCCGGCCGTCCGGCGCGCTCCACGTCCCGGGCCGGTACGCCTCGGCGAGCTACGCCGACGGGCAGGTACTCGTCGCGCTGGCCGATCGTCCGGTCGGGGTGGACTGGGAGCCGGTGACCGACCGGCCGCCGGCCGGGTTGCTGGACGACGGCGCGCGGGCGAGCGCCGAGGAACTCGGCCGGCGGACCGGGGACGCCCCGGCGGTGGCCGCCACCCGGCTGTGGGCCGCCCGGGAGGCGCTGGTCAAGCTCGGCGCCGACCCGGACCAGGTGCTGGCGCACGGGGAGCCGGAGCCGGACGGCCTGCTCGTCTCGACCGGCCGGGACGTCACCGTGGTGACCGTGCCGGCCTGGGCCGACGGGGCGACGCGGGTGGCGGTGGCGGTGGCGACCCGGGCGGTGGCGTCATGACCGGCTGGTACGTCTACCGGCACGTGGTCACCCTGGACGAGACCAACATGGTGGGCAACGTCTACTTCGCGCACTTCCTGCACTGGCAGGGGCACTGCCGGGAGCGCTTCCTCGCCGACCACGCCCCGGCCGTCCTGGATCAGCTCCGCCGGGGCGAGCTGACGCTGGTGACCGTGTCGTGCGCGATGGACTACTACGAGGAGTGCTTCGGCCTGGAGGAGATCGAGGTGCGGATGAGCGCCGACGGCCGGGAGGGCCACCGGCTGAGCATGCACTTCGAGTTCGTCCGGGCGGGACGGGAGGTGGCGCGGGGCCGGCAGACGGTGGCGTGTCTGCGCCCCACCGCGGCCGGGCCGGTTCCCGTCGATCCGCCGGTCGACCTGCGGGCGGCCCTGGCGGCCTTCGCCGCCTGACGCGGTCGCGGCGCCCGACCCGGTGAACGGGTCGGGCGCCGCGGTGTCGGCACCGGTCGTCGGGTGACGGCCCGTCCTGCACGTCAGCTGCCGGTCGCCAGCAGCTGCGGCCGCCGGCGCTGGGCCAGGGCGAGCACCGACGAGGTGAGCTGCAGCGGAGGGTCGATCGGGCGGGGGCGCCGCAGCGCGACCTGGAAGGTCCGGAAGGTGCGCCCGCCGCGGACGACGATGGGTGAGCCTCCCGTGCCGACGAACTCCACCTGCCGGCCGTTGTCACCGAGCACGTCGGACAGCGTCGAGCTCTTGTCGAACCCGAGCGCCACGGCGTGGTACGCCCCGTCGGCCAGCGGCCGGATGCGGCTCAGACGGTTGGTCTCCAGCACACCGTAGGTCAGCGGGACGTCGTCGGGCTCTTCCGACCGGTACAGCGCCAGCACCGCGCACCCGCCGTCGCTCGGTCCCCCGGTGACGGCGCCGACCGGGCCCGGCGCGCAGTGGCGGTCGGCGGCCGGGTCGGTCAGCTCGCTCAGCCGTACCTGGCCGAAGACGGACATCGCAGACCGGAATCGACGCGGCGACATCCCGGTCAGCCGGGTGAACTGGCTGATGAAGGTGCCGAGACTGGAGTAGCCGACGGCCATGCAGACCTCGGTCACGGACAGGTCCGAGTTGACGAGCAGGTTCCGGGCCTGAGCCATCCGCAGCGCGGTCAGGAACCGCGCCGGCGTGGTGGAGGTGACGTGCCGGAAGACCCGGTGGAAGTGGAACGGGCTGAGCAATGCGGCCTGGGCGATGTCGGACAGCCGCTGAGGTTCCGAAAGATATTCAGTCATGTATTCGACGGCTCGGGTGACGGAATCCAGCCGGGCGGCGTCGGTAGGATTGCCGAGGCAGACGCCCAGGGTGCTGCACGTCATGAATTGGGCACAATCCATACAGTTCCCCCCCTGTCGCCATGCTTGATCGGCGGTGGTCATCGTATGGCCTCCCCTAGGATTTTCTTGAGCATCGGACGGTGGTCCGACGGAGTCCGTGCGGGCGTCTCCCCTTGACGCCGACCGGTTCTCATCCCGGGCACAAAGGCCCGAAATTCGTACACCTCCAGGCATGCGAGCGGGCGTTCCGCCGGCTGCGCCGCTGAGCGTTCAGTCAACAGCTCGTCACGCTGTGCGTATAGTCGCAATCTTGCTAATGTCCTCACCAATGGCGTGATGTCGACGGCGGAAAGACCTGACTGCGGCAAAGACACTGATTGTCGTCATCGGTCCGCCAAAGAATCCACAGATACGGCTCCGGGGCGGACGGCATTCGCCGTCCGCCCCGGAGACCAATCAGCTCAGTTCATCCAGTTGGTACGCGGGCAGAACTGCACGCCCGGGATGTCGGCGACGCCGTCCTGGTCGGAGTCGACGTCCCCGTCGCGCGTGGAGTAGATGTCGAGGGAGTTGACGTTGATCTTGCCGTCGCCGTCCCAGTCGACCAGCTTGCCCTTGAACGTGCCCACGATGAACGCGTTGGCGAGCGGACCCGTGGGGGTGTCCAGAGTGCCGAGGATGCTGTTGCCCGGGAACAGCACCTCCTCCAGCGAGCTGCCCGCCATGGTGTCGAAGTTGACGTACCCCCAGGTGTGCACGCGGCCCCGGACGTAGCGGATGGCCGACTCGCCCTTGATCTGGATCTGCGGGTCGAGCGTCCACTCACCGCTGCGCTTGGCCGCGACCATCTCGTTGCGGTGGCCCAGGCTGTCGTCGTCCGCGCGGCCGGACAGGAAGACCGGGCGCAGACCGCGGGACTCGAAGTAGAAGCTGCCCCGACCGGCGTTGGCGTGGTTCGTCAGACCCCGGAACACGAAGTTCTCGGTGTGCGGCGAGCCGTCGTCGTGCAGACCGGAGAGCGTCTTGCTGATGATCAGCTTCTGGTTGCGGGTGTCCACGTTCGGGCACGCGTGCGCCTGCCCGTAGCTTCGGGCGAGCCCCTGCGGGGACAGGGAGATCTTGCCCCAGTTGCGGCCCGTCTCGTCCAGGGCGACGTACACGTCGCAGTGGATGTTGAGCAGGATCGTCTCGTCGAAGGTCCGGTCGCCGTCCCAGGTGAACGACCGGTTGTCGAAGGCCGGCACGCCGGTGCGCAGCTCGGAGCTGAACAGCCGAGCCCACTCGCCGACGTCCGCGTCGTCGTCGTCGATGTGCCGCTCGATGACCTGCAGGGCCCGCGGGCCGCCGATCTTCTCCAGCGCCCACAGCGCGTTCCACCGCACCTCGCGGTTCTCGTCGCTGGCGATGCTCTCGGCGATCAGGTCGATCGTCCCGGTCAGCCGGCGGTCCATCGCCTGGTACAGCGACTGCTCGCGAACCATCGGGTCCGGGTGGTGCAGCGCCTCGTACGCCACCTGGTCGTCGGTGCGGATGTCGAGCCGGACGGCGTCCCGGTCCAGGATGTCGCCGAACTCGCTGTTCAGCAGCGCCGGGTCACCCTTGAGGTAATGCTCCCACTGCGGCGCGCGGTCCCGGCCCCCGGTGGACAGGCCGATGGATTGGAGCGTCATTTTCGTGATCACCCTTTCATCTCTGGTGATTGCGGTGCCTGTGTTATGCGTGCGGCGAATCCCGATGCGGAGCAGTCATCGGGGGTTCCGCCTCGGATGGCGAATACGGGCACCGGCTGCAGACCGAGTGCGAACCATTCGCGACCTCATTGCCGGTTCAGGATTCGGGCCGCAGGCGAAGTGCCATGAAGCCGCCCGGTGGCGGGAGGCTCCGCTGGCCGCTGCTCCACATGCCATGGCCCCGCCTGCGGTGGTGCCCCTCCAGGGTTGGCAGCGCGGCAGTGCGACGTCAACCGTGACGCGCAGCGCAGCAAGAACGCGTAACTGCGAATACCGCAGAACTGCGAATTCTTGCTCTCCTGCATTCCGGAAACGAATCCGGGGGTCGTCGCGAACTATTGTTCGCCCGTTGCCGAAGCCGGGGAGAAAGCCGTGCGGGAATCAATGTTCGTACGATGGTCACTCGTGGTCCGGGCGGGAACGGTCGCCGTCCTGCTGGTCGGCTGGACCGGCCGGCTCGGCGCCCGCCTGCTGGTCGGCGCGTTGCGCCGGAGCGGCGCCGGCCGGGTCGGCGCGCGGGAGCAGGTGGCGGACACGCTCACCGATGCCGTCGAAGGGCTCGGCCCGGCCTACGTCAAGCTGGGGCAGGTGCTCAGCACCCGTGCCGACGTGCTGCCTCCCCGGCTCTGCCGGAGCCTGTCCCGCCTGCACGACCGGGTGTCGCCGCCGTCCGACATCGCCGCCGTCGTCCGGACCGTGCCGCCCAGGCTGACCGGCTCCGTCGTGGGGGAGGCGTCCGGGCTGACCCTCACGGCGGCGGGCAGCATCGCCTGCGTCTTCCGGGCCCGGCTCCGGGACGGCCGCGAGGTGGCCGTCAAGGTGCGGCGGCCGGGAATCGACCGGACCATGCGGCTCGACCTGGCTCTGGTCGGCGCCGTCGCCCGCGCCGTGGGTCGGCTGCCGGCGCTGTGGCGGGTTCCGATCGCGGAGATCGTCGACCAGGTGTCGGCCGCCGTGTACGAGCAGCTCGACTTCGTCCAGGAGGCCCGGTCCCTGACCCGGTTGCGGCAGAACCTGCACACCCTGCCGGGGGTGCGGGTGCCGGCCGTCGTGCCCGAGATGTCCAGCCGCACGGTCCTGGTGACGGAGTGGATGGACGGGCTGGAACGCGACGCTCAGCCGACCGCCGCTCGCCGGGCGGCGGTGCTCAACGGGCTGCGGGCCGCCTACCAGATGCTCTTCCGGGACGGGTTCGTCCACTGTGATCTGCATCCGGGGAACCTCTACCTGATGCCGGACGGGACGGCGGTGATCGTCGACGCGGGCTTCGTCCGCTGTCTGACCGACTTCGCGCGCCGTACCTTCGCCGAGTTCTTCTACCACCTGGGCCGCAACGACGGGCGGCGCTGCGCCGAGGTCCTGCTGTCGACCGCCCGGGCGTCCGGCGACGGGTACGACCGGGACGGCTTCCGGGAGGACGTGGTCGCTCTCGTGGCCCGCAACAGCTCGGTCGCGGCCGCGGACTTCGACCTGGTGTCCTTCGCCGCCTCGCTCTTCGCCATCCAGCGCTCCCGCGGCCTGTACGCCGACCCGCAGTTCGTCTTCCCGATCCTCGCCCTGCTGGTGCTCGAGGGCTCGGTGCGCGAACTGGCACCGGACATCGACTTCCAGGCCGAGGCGGTGCCGTACGTGCTCCGCGGACTCCAGGAGACGGCGTCCGTGAGCACGCGCCCCTGATCCACGAGCTCCGGAAGGAGACCGGAACATGGAAACCCACGAGCACGTCGACGCGGTGGTCGTCGGCTCCGGATTCGGCGGCTCGGTCGCCGCGTACCGGCTGGCGGAGGCAGGCCGCCGCACCGTGGTGCTGGAGCGCGGGCGGCCGTACCCGCCGGGCGGCTTCCCGCGTACGCCGCAGGAGATGGGCCGGGCGTTCTGGGATCCGAGCGAAGGGCTGTACGGCCTGTTCGACGTGTGGACCTTCCGCGGACTGGAGTCGGTGGTGGCCAGCGGACTCGGCGGCGGGTCCCTGATCTACGCGAACGTCCTGCTGCGCAAGGACGAGCACTGGTTCGTCACCGACGAGCCGGTGCCCGGCGCCGGTCAGGAGAACTGGCCGGTGACCCGGGCCGACCTGGACCCGCACTACGACCGGGTCGAGCGGATGCTGGGCGCCAGCCGGTTCCCGGCCGAGCATCCGGCGTACCGCGCGGTGCCCAAGGCGGCGGCGATGAGGACGGCGGCCGAACGGCTGGGACTGGCGTACCAGCACCCGCCGCTCGCGGTCAGCTTCGCTCCGGGGCCGGGCGCGGAGCCGGTCCCGGCCGCGCCGATCACCGAGCCGGCCTACGGCAACCTGCACGCCGCGCCGCGCCGCACCTGCCGGCTGTGCGGGGAGTGCGACATCGGCTGCAACGACGGCGCCAAGAACACCCTCGACCACACCTACCTGTCGGCGGCCCGGTGGCACGGCGCGGAGCTACGGACCCGCGCCGAGGTCCGGACGATCCGCCCCCGGCGCGGCGGCGGGTACGAGGTCCGGTATCTCGTGCACGACCCGGCCGACGAGGACCGGCGGAGCGACGGCCGCGCCCGTCCGGGCCGGACGATCACCTGCGACCGTCTGGTGCTCGCCGCCGGCACGTTCGGCACCACGTACCTGCTGCTGCGGAACCGGCACCGGCTGCCCGCCGTCGGCCCGGCACTCGGCACCCGGTTCAGTGGCAACGGCGACCTGCTCGGGCTGATCCGGCCGCCACGCCGCGGCGACGGCATCCGCTTCTCGGCCAGCTGCGGGCCCGTCATCACCACGGCGATCCGGGTGGGGGACGCGCACGACGGCGACGGCTCTCCGGGTCGCGGCTTCTATCTCCAGGACGGCGGCTATCCCGGGTTCGTGGACTGGCTGGCGGAGTCGTCCCGGCTGTCCGGTGCCTCGGCCCGCCGGCTGCGGTTCGCCGTGGACCGGCTGTCGGCCCGGCTCACCGGCTCGCCCCGCAGCGGTCTGGGCGGTGGACTGGCCCGGCTGCTCGGCGACGGCCGGCTCTCCGCCGGCTCGCTGCCGCTGCTCGGTATGGGCCGGGACGTGCCGGACGGCGTGTTCCAGCTGCGCGGCGACCACCTCGACGTGGACTGGACGACCCGGACCAGCGCCGGCTACTTCGCCGCGGTCCGGTCCACCATGCGGGCGGTGGCCGACGTCCTCGGTGGCCGCTACACCGACAACCCGGCGTGGTGGCTGCGCCGGGTGGTCACCGTCCATCCGCTCGGGGGCGCGCCGATGGGCCGCCACCCGGGCGACGGGGTGTGCGACGGGCACGGTCAGGTGTTCGGTCATCCCGGGCTCTACGTGCTCGACGGCTCGGCGATGCCCGGGCCGGTGGGACCCAATCCGGCGCTCACCATCGCGGCCGTGGCCGACCGGGCGATGGACCGCCTGCTGGGGGAGCCGGCCGGGCGGTAGTGGCCGGGCCGCTAATCGGTTGCCCGCCACCATGGGGACTGCCTAGATTGCCGATCATGTACGACGTCGACCGGTATGCCCGATGAGCGGCCGTCTCCGCGAGATCGCCCGGCAGACGGTCGCGATCGCCGAAGCCGGACGCTATCGCAACGACGCCGGTGACGACGTCGAGATCGGGGCGGCGGTACGCGCCGCGGTCGCCGGCACTCGCGAGCACCTGCCCGACGAAGTCCTCCACCTCGATGGCGCGCGGCCGGGTGCCGGCGCCGTGGAGGTGACGTACGAGTCGACGTTGCAGGCCGCCCACCGGCTCGGGTCCGGCGCGGCGTGCCTGGTGTTCGCGTCGGCGAAGAACCCGGGTGGCGGGTTCCTGGGCGGGGCGCAGGCGCAGGAGGAGAGCATCGCCCGCTCGTCGGCGCTCTACCCGTGCCTGCTCGCGGCGCCGGACTTCTACGCCTTCCACCGGGCGCAGCGGGACCTGCGGTACAGCGACCGGGTCGTCCACTCCCCGGGCGTGCCGGTGTTCCGCGACGACAAGGGCAACCTGCTCGACCGGCCGTACACCACGTCCTTCCTGACCGCGGCGGCGCCGAACCTGGGCGCGATCCTGCGCAACCAGCCGGACCGCGCCGCCGACGTGCCGGCGGTGCTGGCACGGCGCGCCCGGCGGGTGCTGGAGGTCGCGGCCGCGCACGGGCACCGGACCGTGGTGCTGGGCGCGTGGGGGTGCGGGGTGTTCCGGAACGACCCGGCCACTGTGGCGGGCGCGTTCGCCGACGCGCTCCGGGTGGTCGACCGGTTCGACCTCGTGGTGTTCGCCGTTCGCGACGGGCTGCCGGGCACTCCGGTGTACCGCACGTTCGCGGAACGCTTTTCGGTAGGTTCGTCGCATGAGTGACGACACCTTCCGGTCGGTGGAGATCGAGCGCACCAGCGTGGGCAGATACGTCGCGCGCAACGCCCGTGGCGGCGAGCTGTCCATGGGTACGGGGGAGGACGCGACCTTCACGCCCGTGGAGCTGCTGCTCGCGGCGCTCGGTGGCTGCACCGCTGTCGACGTCGACCACGTGACCAGCCGTCGTGCCGAACCGAGCCGGTTCGCGGTCACGGTGACCGGCGACAAGATCCGCGACCCGGAGGCCGGCAACCGGATGGAGAACCTCACCGTCACGTTCGCGGTGACGTTCCCGGACGGTGCGGACGGCGACCGGGCCCGCGAGATGCTGCCACGTTCCCTGCGGCAGTCGCACGACCGGCTCTGCACCGTGTCCCGGACGGTGGAGCTGGGCACGCCCGTCTCCATCGTGGACGCGACGGCCGCCCCGGAGTGAATACCTTGACACCCGTCTATGTTAACGAGAACATTGCCGTAACTTGAAGGTAATGCCGTTGCCACGAGCGTCACGGGTGAGGCGAGCCGCCGCGGCCGGCCGGTGACGACCAGGCGCAGGAGGTTCTCGGTGACAGGGACCGCTCGGAGGACGCGGACGGCGGCGGTCGTGGTGTCGGCGGCGCTGGTCCTCGCCGCGGGGGTGGTGGCCGGGACGCCCCCGGCGTCGGCGGCGACGGTCGACACGTCAGCGTCGTACGTGGTCGTGAACCGGCACAGCGGCAAGGCGATGGACCTGTACGACTGGTCGACGGCGGAGAACGCGCCGGTGAACCAGTGGACGCGCAACGACCTCGCGGTGCAGCAGTGGCAGTTCGTGGACGCCGGCGGCGGGTTCTACAAGGTGCGGTCCCGGCACAGCGGGAAGGTGCTGGAGTTGCCGGCCGGCGGCGACGGCACCCAGCTCGTGCAGAGCACCGACCGCTCGTCGGCCACCCAGCAGTTCCGGTTGCAGGACTCCGCGGGCGGGTTCGTGCGGTTCGTGAACCGGCAGTGGAACAAGGTCGTCGACGTGTGGCAGTGGTCGACCGCCGACGGTGGCCGGCTGGCCGGCTACGCCGATCTCGACGGCGCCAACCAGCAGTGGCAGCTGATCCGGCTGGGCGGCGGCACGCCCACCCCGGCGCCCACCACCCCGGCGCCCACCACCCCGGCACCGGCCTACCCGCAGCCCGGCCGGGTGTCCGGCGACATCGGCGTCCACGACCCGACCGTGGTCAAGCGGCCCGACGGCACGTACCTCGTCGCGCACACCGGTGACAACGTCGCGCTGAAGACCTCCGCCGACCGGGTCACCTTCCGCAACGCGGGCGCCGTCTTC
The DNA here is from genome assembly GCF_049315215.1 of Micromonospora sp. WMMD1219. Lineage (NCBI taxonomy): Bacteria > Bacillati > Actinomycetota > Actinomycetes > Micromonosporales > Micromonosporaceae > Micromonospora > Micromonospora sp. WMMD1219. The sequence continues at coordinate 5,887,292 of NZ_CP186057.1, read as the reverse complement.
CCCGGTGGCGCGCCGTGGACCAGCACGTACACCGGCGGCGCGCGCAACCTGTGGGCACCGGACCTGTCGTACCGCAACGGGCGCTACCACCTGTACTACTCGGCGTCGACGTTCGGTTCCAACCGCTCGGCGATCTTCCTGGCCACCAGCACCACCGGTGTCTCCGGGAGCTGGGTCCACGAGGGACTGGTGGTCGAGTCGCGGACCACCGACGACTTCAACGCCATCGACCCGAACCTCACCGTCGACGACCAGGGCCGCTGGTGGCTCAGCTTCGGCTCGTTCTGGTCCGGCATCAAGATGATCCCGATCGACCCGGCCACCGGGCGCCGGCTCGGCAGCACCATGCACAGCGTGGCCGCCTACGGCCCCGGCATCGAGGCGCCGGTCCTGGTCAAGCGCGGCTCCTGGTACTACCTGTACGTCTCGTTCGACCGCTGCTGCCAGGGCGCCGCCAGCACGTACCGGATCATGGTCGGTCGTTCGGCGAGCCCCACCGGGCCGTTCGTGGACCGCGTGGGCCGGGACATGCTCGCCGGGGGCGGCACGCAGATCCTGGCCTCGCACGGCAACGTCCACGGCCCCGGCCACCAGGCCGTGCTCGCGGACACCGACGGCGACGTCCTCTTCTACCACTACTACGCCGACGACGGTGCGTCGCTGCTCGGCGTCAACCGCATCGGCTACGACGCCGCTGCCTGGCCCTACGTGTACTGAACCCGGCCACCTGGGAGGGCGCACATGTCGCCTCGGCACTTCCTCCACCCGGCCCGCCGCCGTACCGGCGAACCGGCCCGCCGGCGTCTGCGGCCGATCCTGGCCGCGGCGCTCGCGCTGCTCACCACCTCGGCCGGCCTCGCCGTGCCCGGCCCCGCGCGGGCGGCGCCGGCGGTGAACCACACCAACCCGCTGGTGAACCAGCGCGCCGACCCGCACATCGTCCGGCACACCGACGGCTACTACTACATGACCGCGACGGTGCCGCAGTACGACCGGATCGTGCTCCGGCGCGCCACCACCCTGCAGGGGCTGGCCACCGCCACCGAGACGACGATCTGGCGGCGGCACACCAGCGGCGAGATGGGCGCCCACATCTGGGCTCCGGAGATCCACTTCATCAACGGCAGGTGGTACGTCTACTTCGCCGCCGGGCGGACCGACGACGTGTGGCGGATCCGGATGTACGTGCTGGAGAACGCGAGCGCCAACCCGCTGACCGGCTCGTGGACCGAACGCGGCCGGATCACCACGCCGTGGGACACGTTCAGCCTGGACGCCTCGACGTTCGTGGTGAACGGGGTGCGGTATCTGACCTGGGCCCAGCAGGAGCCGGGCATCTCCACCAACTCCAACGTCTACCTCGCCCGGATGGGCGCCGAACCGTGGCAGATCACCGGCCCGGTGGCCCGGCTGGTCGTGCCGGCGTACGACTGGGAGACCCGCGGCTACCGGGTGGCCGAGGGACCGGCGGTGATCCAGCGCAACGGCCGGGTCTTCCTCACGTACTCGGCCAGCGCCACCGACGCGAACTACTGCCTCGGCATGCTCACCGCGTCGGCCGGCGCGAACCTGCTCGACGCCGCCTCCTGGAGCAAGAGCCCCACTCCGGTGTTCGCCAGCAACGCCGCCACCGGCCAGTACGGCCCCGGCCACAACTCCTTCACCGTCTCCGAGGACGGGCAGAGCGACATCCTGGTCTACCACGACCGCAACTACCGGGACATCAGCGGCGACCCGCTCGACGACCCGAACCGGCGGACCAGGATCCAGAAGCTGTACTGGAACACCGACGGCACGCCGAACCTCGGCATCCCCGTGCCCGACGGGGCCACCCCGGTCCGGTTGCGCTCGCACGATCTCACCGGGAGCTACATCCGGCACTACGACTACCGGGCCCGGGTCGAGCCGAACGTCACGAACCTCGCCGACTCGCAGTTCCGCATCGTCCCCGGTCTCGCCGGCGCCGGATCGGTCTCGCTGGAGTCGACGAACTTCCCCGGCTTCTACCTGCGTCACCGGGCCTTCGCCCTCTACGTCGAACGCGACGACGGCTCGGCCCTGTTCGACGGCGACGCGAGCTTCCAGCGCCGGCCGGGGCTGGCCGCCGCCGAGGGTCTCTCACTGGAGTCGCAGAACTACCCCGGCCGGTACGTCCGCCATCGGGACGGACTGCTCCAGCTCGAAACGGTGGGCACCGGCGCGGACCGGGGCGCCGCCACCTTCCACTTGGAGTAGGCGCCCGACAACCGCTGCGCCGGACTCGGCGTACCCCTTTCCCGGAGGTCGAACGATGCTCAACCCCGCAGTGACGGCACCGCCCGGCGCCCCACGGGGCCGGCGCCGCGCCGGCCTGGCGCTGGCCCTGGTGGCGGCGCTGGCCGCCGTGGCCGGCGCCGCCGTGGTGGCCGCGCCCTCGGCGCAGGCGGCCACCATCGACACCGGCGCCTGGTACGTGCTCGTCAACCGCAACAGCGGCAAGGTCCTCGACGTCCGGGACACCTCGACCAGCGACGGCGCGGCGATCCAGCAGTGGTCCCGCAACGACGGCGAGTGGCAGCAGTTCCAGTTCGTCTCCTCCGGCAGCGGCTACTACCGCCTGAGGGCCCGCCACAGCGGCAAGGTGGTCGACCTGTGGGAGTGGAACGTCGCCGACGGCGCGGAGTACCGGCAGTGGCCCGACCTCGACGCCGCCAACCAGCAGTTCCAGGTGCGCGACTCGGACAGCGGCTACATCCGGCTGATCAACCGGCACTCCGGGAAGGCCCTGGAGGTCTGGGAACGGTCGACCGCCGACGGTGCCCGGGTCAGCCAGTACGCCGACCTCAACGGCACCAACCAGCAGTGGCAGATGGTCCGGGTGGGCACCGGCGGCACACCGACCACCCCGCCGCCGTCCACCGGGTGCGGCAGCGGCTCCTACCAGGCCGAGGCGGTGCTCAACGGCGGCACCTGGACGGCCCGCAACGGGTCGTCGACGGTGTATTCGGGCGGGGACATGCTCGCCGCGATGCAGGCCGCGGTGAACTCGCTCTCGGCAGGACGGACCGCCAAGCAGCGGGTGGTGGTGCGCGGCTCCGGCTCGATGAGCGCCGGGTCGCGGTTGTCGCTGCCGTCGTACACGACGCTCGCGGTCTGCGGCACGATCAACGTGACCGGCTCGGGATCGGGCGACTACGCGCCCGTCTACTCGCGCGGGACCACCGACGTCGAGGTGCAGAACCTGACCCTCACCGGGGCGCCGCTGTACGGGATCTTCATGCGCAACGTGAACAACCTGACGCTCGGGCAGATCGACATGCGGCTGTCCGGCGGCCTGGGGGTGCGGATCGACAACCACGGCGGTGACCGGGCGGTCAAGGTGCGCAACGTGCGCATCGACACCGTGTACGTGTCCGGCACGGGCGCGCACGGCGTGGAGACGTACGGCGTGGACGGCCTGGCCATCGGCACCGTCACCGCGCGCAACACCGGCTACTCGGGTCTGCTGCTCAACGACACGATCAACGCCACAGTGGGCACCGTCGACGCGCAGGGCGCCGGCACCGGAACCGGGTACGCGGCGTTCCGGATGGCCAACCGCAACGGCCGGATCGGCAGCTCGTACCCGACGAACATCCGGGTCGGCACCGTGATCGCGTCCGGCGGTGGCCGGGGGGTCTTCTGCGTGTCGGAGTCCGGCGGCGCGGTCATCGACCGGGTGACGATCTCGAACACCGGGAACAACTCGATCCTCGTGGAGAACTGCTACAACGTCACGATCGCCGGGGTGTCCGGCACGGTGACGGGCGGCGGCGAGGTGCGGATCGCCTCGCGGGCCGAGTTCCCGATCTCCTCCGGCATCCGCTTCCAGAACCTGACGGTCACCAACACGAACATCACCCAGAGCCCGTGCGGCGGGGCGAACAACACGATCAGCAACGTCACACGGGTCAACTCGACGCTGACCTGGTGCTGACGATCCGGCCAGCCAGCACCATGGTCTGGAGGCTGAACAGCGTGGCGTTCTCGCCCAGCTCCGGCAGGTGCTTGCGCACCAGGTTGGTCATGGTCGAGAGGCGGCCGGGAACTGGGTATCGGGGAGTGGGTTCTGCTGACCTTGATCGCCGCCGCCGTGGCGTCGCGGGTCTGGTGGGCCCGGCCCGCCGGTGAACGGTGGCGTCAGCCGTGCCCGCGTACCAGGGGCAGGAACACCTCGTCCACGATCTCGACCAGCACCTCGTCGGGGACGGAGGGGACGCCGCGCATGGCGTACTCGGCGCGCAGCAGCATCATCGGTACCGTTGCCACCCGGTGACGGACGGCCGCCGCCGGCGCCTCGCCCCGGGCCGCGGCCCGTTCCAGCATCCCGATCCAGGCGCGGTCCATGGTGTCGGCGCCGGACCGTTCGCGCATGAGCGTGAGCAGTTCCGGGTCGTCGGCGGCGGCGGCGAGCAGGCCGCGCAGGACGGCCCCGTGCGGGGACGACCACGTCTCGTTCGCCAGCCGGAGCATCTCGAGCGCGTCGCCCCGCAGCGTGCCCGTGTCCGGGTCCGGCATGGCCGCGTCGGACAGGTGGCGGTACGCCGCGACGCCCAGCGCCGCCCGGTGCGGCCACCGGCGGTAGATGGCGTTCTTGTTGGTCCCGGCGCGGGCGGCGACCCGGTCCATCGTCATCCCCGCGTATCCGGACTCGCGCAGTTCCTCCGCCGCGGCCCGCAGGATCGCCTGTTCCAGTTCCTCGCCCCGTCGCCTCCTGCTCATGCCTTGCAGGGTACGCGGCGTACCTTATAGGGTACGGCGCGTACCCTGAGACTGGAGTTCTCGATGCGCGTCTTCGGCATGAACTACGACACCGGCTTCGTCAGCGCCGGATCCACCACCCACGAGCCGTTCGACCCCGACGTCGTGCGCAGCGACCTGCGTGTCATCCGCGACGAGCTGCGTTGCGACGCGATCCGCGTCACCGGCGGCGTGCAGGACCGGCTGGAGCTGACCGCGCGGATGGCGGCCGAGGCGGGGCTCGAGGTGTGGTACTGCCCGTTCACCAACGGCCTGGACCGCGACGGTCTCCTGGCGTTCCTGCTCGACGGCGCCGAGCGGGCCGAGCGGCTGCGGCGTGACGGCGCCCCGGTCGTCTACCTCACCGGTTCCGAGATCTCCCTGTTCACCGACGGCTTCCTGCCCGGCCGTGACCTGACCGAGCGCATGGCGGTGTTCACCGACCCGATGCGGATGCGGGAGGCGGTCCCGGCCGCGCGGGCCGCGATGCGCGACTTCCTCGCGGAAGCGGTACCCGCGGTGCGGGAGCGCTTCGGCGGCCCCGTCGGGTACGCCTCGATCCCGCTCGAAGACGTCGACTGGACGGCCTTCGACATCGTCGCCAGCGACGCCGGCTACCGCGACGCGACCAACTCCGCGGTGTTCCCGCAGTCCCTGGCGGCGGCCGTGGGGCAGGGCAAGCCGTACGCGGCGACCGAGTTCGGCTGCTGCACGTTCCGCGGCGCGGCCGATGTCGCGGGCGCGACGGAGCCGGTGGCCTACGACGAGCACGGCCGTGCGGCGAAGCTCACCGCGGAGCTGGAGCGCGACGAGGACGGCCAGGCACGCTACCTCGTCGACCTGCTGCGCGACTACGAGGCCGGCGGGGCGGAGGCGGCGTTCGTGTACACGTTCGCGAACCGGCACCTGCCGACCACCGGCGACCCCGGGCACGACTACGACCTGGCGTCACGGGGGATCGTGCGCGTGCTGCCGGACGGCTCGTGGACGCCCAAGGCCGCCTTTCACGCCCTGGCCGAATACGGCCGCGCCCGTGCGCTGAGCCGGACCGAATTCGGTGGTGGCGATCGCGGCGGGCGGGCAGGGTAGGACTGCACACCGGCGGCGAGCGCCGCCACGACGACGATCACCAGGAGAGACGATGCGAGCAGCTTCCACGCTTCGGACCCTTGCCCGTCCTACCGTGGAGCTCCGCCTTGGCCCTGTTGAACCTCGGAATCGTCGCGCATGTTGACGCCGGAAAGACCAGCCTGACCGAACGCCTGCTCTACGAGGCGGGCGCCGTGTCCGAGCCGGGCAGCGTCGACGCCGGCACGACCCGGACCGACTCGATGGACCTGGAACGCCGCCGCGGCATCACCATCCGCGCGGCCGTCACGTCGATCACCATCGGCGACCTGAGCATCAACCTGCTCGACACCCCCGGCCACCCCGACTTCATCGCGGAGGTCGAGCGGTCCCTGGCCGTCCTCGACGCCGCCGTGCTCGTGGTGTCCAGCGTGGAGGGCGTCCAGCCGCAGACCGTCGCGATCTGGCGGGCGCTGCGCCGCATCGGCGTACCGACCGTGTTCTTCTTCAACAAGGTCGACCGTGGCGGCGCCGACGTGGACCGGGTGACGGCCCAGGTGCGGCACCGGCTCGGAGCGCGGCCGGTGCTTCTCGGCACGGTCACCGGCCAGGGCCGCCGCGAGGCCCGGGTGCAGGCCGTGGACCTCGACGCCGAACCCGTGGTGGCGGAGGTGGCCGAGGTCGACGACGCGGTGGCGGCGCGCTGGCTGACCGACCGGCCGGTGCGCGTCCGCGACGTCCGGCGGGCGCTCCGCCGCGCCGTCCGCCGCGCCGAGCTGGTCCCCGCGGTGTGCGGTTCGGCGATCACCGGCGCCGGGGTACGCCAGTTGTGCGACGTCCTGGCCGACCTGCTGCCGCACGGCGAGACGCGGGACGGCCCGCCGGCGGGCACCGTCTTCGCCGTCGACCGGGACGGGCACGGCCGGCGCGTCTGGCTGCGGCTGTGGTCCGGGCGGCTGCGGGTGCGGGACCGGGTGCGGCTGCCCGGCGGCCGTCCGGAGCCGGTGACCGAGATCGCCGTCATCGAGCCCACCGGCGTGCAGGTGCGCCCGTCGGTCTCTGGCGGCCAGATCGCTGCGGTACGCGGGGTGTCGGCCCGGATCGGCCAGCACATCGGCGACCCGCCGCGGCGGCACGCCTACCGGTTCCCGCCGCCGACCCGGCAGGCGGTCGTCGAACCGGTCGAACCGGAGCAGCGCCTGGCGATGTTCGCCGGACTGGCCGAACTGGCCGACGAGGACCCGCTCGTGGACCTGCGCCTCGACGAGCAGCAGGCCGAGGCGGTGATCCGCCTGCACGGCGAGGTCCAGAAGGAGGTCCTCGCAGCCCTGATGGAGGACCGGTACGGCGTCCGGGTGCGGTTCTCCGGCACGCTCACCGCCTGCATCGAACGGGTCGCCGGCACCGGCGCCGCCGAGGAGCGGGTACGGGAGCGCGGCAACCCGTACCTGGCCGGGCTGGGGTTGCGCATCGAGGCCGCGCCGACCGGGCACGGCATCGAGTTCCGTCCCGGGATCGAGCCGGGACGGCTGCCACCGGCCTTCGTCGCCGCCACCGAGGAGGGCGTACGGGCCGCGCTGCGGCAGGGCCGGCACGGCTGGCCGGTCACCGACTGCACCGTCACCATGACGGCCTCCCGGTACTGGCCCCGGCAGAGCCGGCCGCACCAGAAGTTCGACAAGTCGATCTCGACGGTGGCGGCGGACTTCCGCAACCTCGCCCCGGTCGTGGTCGCCGCCGCGCTGCGGCAGGCCGGTACGCGGGTGTGCCAGCCGATCGAGCGGTTCGACGTCAACCTTCCCCGGCACACGGTGGAGACGGTGCTGGCGCTGCTCGGCCGGCTCGGAGCGGTCGTCCACGACACCGCCGTCGCGGGCGGATACCTGGAGGTGAGCGGCACCCTGCCGTCCGCGCGGGTGCCGCGGGTCGTCGCCGCCCTGCCCGACCTCACCGGCGGCGAGGCGGTCCTGACCACCACCTTCGACCACTACGCGCCGGTCAGCGGCGAGGAACCGCCGAGGCTGCCCCGGCGCGGGCCCGACCCGGACGACCGGGAGGCGTGGTTCCGGGCCGTACCGAGGTAGGCGGCGACGGGAGCGCTGCGGCGATAGGATCACCGGCGCCCGCCGCCGCCCGTACCCGTTGGAGCCCCGCTGTCAGCGCAGCCGGCCACCCACCCCGCCCGGCGTGTCCGCCGGGTGCTGGCCGCGGTGTGCCTGCTCGTCGTGGCCGGGCTGCCCGCCGGGTCGTCGGGCGCCGGCGCCGGCGGCACGGGAACGCTGCGGGTGCTCCAGATGAACCTGTGCAACAGCGGCCGGGCCGGCTGCTACACCGGCCGGGCCGTCCGCCAGGCCGCCGACGTGATCGCCGCCGAGACGCCCGACGTGGTCACGCTCAACGAGATCTGCCGCGACGACCTGGTGACGCTGGAGCGGACGCTGCGGGCCGCCCGTGCCGGTGGGACGGTGGTGTCCGCGTTCCAGGCCGCCGGTGACCGCCCCTCCCGCGGTCCCACCCGGTGCAACAACGGCGAGCCGTACGGGATCGGGCTGCTGACCCGCCTCGACGACCGTGACGCCCGGCCCTCGGTGCACCGGGGGACCTACCCGGCGCAGGACCTCGCCGACCCGGAGGAACGGGTCTGGCTGTGCGTCCGGGCCGCCGGACTCCACGCCTGCACCACGCACCTGGCGAACACCAGCGCCCAGGTCGCGCTGGCCCAGTGCGGACATCTGCTCGGCGCGGTGGTGCCGGACGTCCGGGGCGACGCCGGGAGCGCGCCGGCCGTCGTCGGCGGTGACCTCAACCTCCGTGCCGGTGGCACGCCGGACGTGCGCTCCTGCGTGCCGGCCGGCTACCGGCGGATCGACGACGGCGCCCGGCAGCAGATCGTGGCGTCGAGCGGCGTGACGATCTGCTGCCGCCGCGCGGTGGACATGCGCGGGGCGACAGACCATCCGGCGCTGGTGGCGACCATGATCCGTTCGTGGCCGGTGCCGCCACCGGGACGGTACTGACCGAGGTCTCCGGACGCGCGGCGAAATTGGTCCGCGGTCCGTGCAACTTCGCGGGCGGGCGCAGCCGTTCTACCTCCGTCACGAGGAGGCAGTCGATTGAAAGCCGAAGACGAACAAGCGTTCCGCGAGTTCGTGACGTCACAGATGGCGTCCCTGCGCAAGCTGGCGTACATGACCTGCGGCGACTGGCACGCCGCGGAGGACGCCGTGGCCAACGCGCTGGTCAAGCTCTATCCACGCTGGCGGAAGCTGGAGCGGCCCGATCTCTACGTCAAGACCATGGTCTACCGGGCTGCGATCGACGAGACCCGCCGGCCCTGGCGGCGCGAGCGGTCGGCCGGCGACGCCGTGCCGGACGCCGCGGTACGGGACACGGCGGCGGTGACGGACGAGCGGATGCGCCTGTGGGCGGCGCTCGAATCCGTCCCGGCGGGGCAGCGGGCCGCTGTGGTGCTCCGGCACTACCTGGACCTGAGCCTGGAGGACACGGCCGCCGTGCTCGACTGCACGGTCGGCACGGCCAAGAGCCAGGTCTCCCGTGGGCTGGCGAAGCTGCGCGAGTCACTCGGCGGCGAACACCTCAATCTCACCGGCAGGCCGATGGAGGAGTGGACGAATGCAGTTGCGTGAACTGGTGGACGCCGTGACCGGCGACGAGCCGCCGATGGGCCGTACCGTCGACGACATCGTCGCGGCCGGGCGGCGCGCCGAGCGGCGCCGCCGGAACCGGTTCGCGACAGCCGGCGCGGCGAGCCTCGTCGCGGTGGCGGTCGCCTCCGCGATCACGGTGCCGGTCCTGGACGCGAGGCGCACCTCCTCGACGCTGTCCGAGGCGCCGCGTCCGGGCGTCAGCCCCTGGCCGGACGCCTCGCCGTTCACCTTCACCTTCACCGGGTACGACGCCGGCACGCTGCACGTGCAGGACCCGATCGTCGTGTCGACCGCGTACCAGATCGCCCCCGTCTACTCCGACCGGCACACCTCGAACGACAGGCCCCTCACCGCGGACGAGGCCGAGTCGATGCAGCAGGAGACGACGGCCGCCGGGGCGAAGCCGAGCCTCTGGGCCTACCTGACCGTCTACCGGCCCGGCGCCTTCGCCCCGGCCGCGATCAAGGGCGGGCGGAACGTCATGGTGGCCGGACGCAGGGCGGTGCAGGCGACGCTGCCGTACGCCCTCGACCCGAGCCAGCCGCCGGAAAGGGGCAACAAGCTGTTCGCCTGGCAATACGCGAAAAACGCCTGGGCAGTCGTCACGGCGATCTCCGGCGACGAAGCGACGCCGAGCTTCCGCGACCTGAGTGGCCTGGTCACGGGCCTGAAGCCGGCCGGGCCGACGCCGGCTCCGCTGCCGTTCACGGTGGGCTACCTGCCGCGGGGTTACGTGCCGCTCCAGGTGGGCACGCACGCCCTGCCCGGCCTGAGCGGCATCGCCACCGCCCGCGCCGGTGACTACGGCGGCGCGACGTACACCAGGCCGCCCCTGCGCACCTCGGGCCTGACCGCGCCGTTCGACTCGGTCGAGGGCGGGATCAGGGACGGGTTCCACATCTTCGTCACGCCGAGCACCAGCTCCAACCAGTCACCGGAGCCCGGCGCGACGAGGTGCTATCCGGGTGCGGCCCGCAGAGGCGGGTTCTGCAACGTCTGGAGCGCCGACGGCAGTGTCGTGGTCCAGGTCAGCTCCGAGGGCGTCGGCGGCCGGCTGCCCCAGGCCGAGCTGCTGCGGATCGCCGAGGGGATCACCGTCGCCGACGACGTGCGGGACGAGTCGACCTGGACGCCCGCCGGGGACGCCCTGACACCCTGACCCCGGGGAATGCCCCGGTGACGGTGGGAGCGGCCGGACCGCTCCCACCGTCACCGCCTGATCTACAGGAACCGCCAGCGCTGGTGCGCGGCCCCGGTGTCGTCGGCGAGGACCGCCTGCGCGCCCTGGGCGCCGGAGCCGCCGCTGAGCCCGAGCACCCGGCCCCCGTTCGCGCACTGGATCCGGAACCAGCCGCCTCCGCCGTGCCGCAGCCGCCACCTGTGGTCGGCGGTGCCGTTGTCGGCCCACTGGACGATCCGGGCGCCGGCCGCGCTCGACCCGCCCTCGACGCCCAGCACCTTGCCGCTGTTGCCGTTGCGCAGCCGCAGGTAGCCACCGGTGTCCACGAGCGCGGTCCAGAGGTGGTCGGCGGTGCCGGTGTCGCCCCACTGGATGACCAGCCCGCCGTCGGCGGTGGACATGTTCTGTACGCCGAGCACCAGCCCGCTGCCGAGGTTCTGGATCCGCCGCGCTCCGTTGGGCAGGAACCGCCACTGGTTGTCCAGGCTCCCGTTGTCCGGGTCCTGCACGGCGAACGCGCCCTGGGCGGTCGAGCCGCCGGAGATGCCGAGCAGCTTGCCGGTGTGCACGTTGCGCAGCTTGTGGCTGCCGTCGCCGACGTCGACAACCGTCCACAGGTGGTCGGCGGTGCCGTTGTCCGCCCACTGCAGGATGCGGGCGCCGTCGGCGGTGGACATGTTCTCCACCCCCAGCACCTTGCCGCTGTTGACGTTGCGCAGCCGCAGCGCCGACCCGTCGACGACGAGCTGCCAGTCGTGGTCGGGGGTGCCGGTGTCGCCCCACTGCAGCGCGAGCCCGCCGTCGGCGGTGGACATGTTCTGGATGCCGAGCACGAGGCCGCTCGCCGCGTTGGCGAGCCGGAAGCTGGCCTCCCCGCCGCCGGCGCCCGCGCCGACCCGCCAGTAGACCGTGTAGTTGTGCCCGTGGGCGTCGTAGAACGGGCCGAGGTTCACGGTGGCGCCGTCCGCCCGCGCGGTGAACGCGAGGCTGCCGGCGCCGGTACGGGTCACCGAGGCGGGGTCCAGCGTCGGCAGGGCGCTCAACGTGGTGTTGCCGTAGTTGCCGGAGAGCACCACCGGCCCGTACGTGACGGCCTGCACCGCGGCGTCGTCGTTGGCGGCCACCGTGGCGACCCGCATCGGCAGCCGGACCGTGACCGTGTCGCCGGAGGTCCAGGCGCGGGTCAGCACGGCGTAGCTGCCCGGCGTGGTGGCGATGCCCGCCGCGACGCCGTTGACGCTGACGGACGCCCCGCTGGTCCACGCCGGGATCCGGATCCGCATCGTCCACGAGCCGCCCACCGAACCGGTGACGGTGAGCGTCGTCGTGTCGCCGACCGGGTACGAGGTGGCCTGCGTGACGGTGATGCCGCGCTGACTCCAGGTCAGCACCGAGGGGACGAACAGGTTGACCGTCAGCGTGGTGCCGTTGTGGAAGTAGATCGCGTCCGCGAGCGTCGTGTTGGTCTCCAGCCCGGTGCCCTGGCAGCACCAGAAGGAGTTGTAGTCGGTGCTCCAGGTGCCGCCGCCCCACGCCGGGCCGACACCGCGCCGCCCGCCCGGGTTCAGCGGGGTGAAGTAGGTGACGTGGCCGTGCGCGTCGGCCGGGTTCTGCTGGCCGATCATGTGGTTGAGCAGCGCGCGCTCGTAGAAGTCGGCGTACGCGACCCGGTCCGGGTCGAGCTGCCACAGCTCCCGGGTCAGCTTGAGCATGTTGTACGTGTTGCACGCCTCGCAGGTGTCGTTGCGCAGGTAGCCGGCGATCGCGTTCGGGGCGCGGAAGTGCTCGGCCTGGCTGTTGCCGCCGATGGCGTACGTGTGGGCGCCGACGGTGATGGCCCACGCGTTCGCGGCGATGTCCCGGTAGCGGGTGACGCCTGTCGCCTTGTACTCCCGGGCCGCGCCGATCCACTTGGGCACCTGCGTGTTGGCGTGCAGCCCGTTGAGCTGGTCGGAGTTCGCGGCGAGCGGGTTGAACACGGCGGCGTGGTCGAACCGCTGCGCGACGGTGAGCCACCGCCCGTCACCGGTCTGCTGGTAGAGGTCGGTCAGCACCGCGTTCATGCCGCCGAACTCGGTGCCGAGCATGGCCTGCATCTGGGCCGAGGTGAGCCGGCCGGTGCGCTGGTCGACCCAGCCGGCCAGCGCCAGCAGCACGTCCCGGGCCTGGGTGCTGCCGATCAGCCGCCACACGTCCAGCAGCCCGGCGAGCGTCTTGTGGATGCAGTAGTAGGGGACGTTGCCGTTGCTCAGCGTCCGGGCCTCCAGCGCGGTGAAGTCGGACTCGGGGAAGCCGGACAGGTATCCGGCGCTGAACCCGGCCGCGCCGTTGTTGGCCTGGCAGCGGGCCAGCTCGGCGACCATGGTGAGCGCCTTGTCCCGGCAGGTGGTGTCGCCGAGCACCGCCCACGCCTGTGCCCAGGCGGTCAGGAAGTGCCCCTGCATGTGGGTGCGGAACGGGAAGTTCGGCGCGTCCCAGCCGCCGTTGGCGGCGGCGCCGCCGGTGGACAGGCGGTGGTTGGCCCGGAAGTTGTAGAGCAGCCGGTTCACGTCGACGAAGCGCAGGTAGGCGACCGTACGGTTCTGGTTGTCCTGCCAGCGGCCGGCGGTCAGCCGTACCTGGCCCGGGTCGAACGCGTACGCGGACACGCCGATGTCGGGGCGGGCCGGTGGCAGCGCGGCGTGTGCCGTACCGCCTGCGGCGACGGACCCGGCGGCGGCGCCGGCGGTGGCCGCGACGGCTGTGGCAGCGGTGGTGCGCAGGACGAAGCGGCGGTTCACCAGGGGAGCGGGCATGTCGGCCTCCGTGGCGGGGGACGGTGGGGGACAGTGGTGGTGGCGAACGGTTACGCGGTGACCCGGAACGTGGCGTCCTGGCGGTCGATCGCGGGGGATCCGGCGCCGAGCGGGTCGATGCGCAGCCGGTAGTCGTAGTGCCGCAGGTAGCGGGTGGGGAAGTTGTGCGAGCGGAACGACGACCAGGTGCCGTCCGCCAGGCCGGCGGTGCGGTGGAACGTGGCGTCGGCACGGAACGTGGCGGTGCCGTCGTTCGGGTCGAGCCGGACCGCGTAGTCGTAGTGCCGCAGGTAGTTGCCGGGATAGTTGACCGACTCGAACGAGACGCCGGCGGAGTCGGCCAGGCCGGGGACCATGCGCCACATCTGGTCCTGGTAGGGGTCGAACGGGTACGCGTCGACGCGGGCGATCCGGTCGGCGTGCCGGACGTAGCGGTCGGGGAGGTTCGACGACTTGAGCCGGACCCAGTTCGGCGTGCCCCAGCGGTTGACCATGCCGGCGTACTCGGCGTCGCTGATGCCGATCATCGAGCCGTGCTTGGAGTTCAGCGGCGGGGTGTAGTCGCGCTGGTTCAGCGGCGTCCACGAGTTGCCCGAGATGGTGGTCGTGGACCAGGCGTAGTAGTCGTTGTTGACCGGGCTGAACGAGTCGCCCCACAGCCGCCAGCCGTCCTCGTTGGTGCGCAGCAGCAGCGGTGCCTCGATCGCGTTTCCCTGCCGCAGGCCGCTGGTGTACGTGGTGAAGCTGTTCGGCGCGCCGGTGACGGACCGGGCGCCGTACAGGTAGCCGTCGTCGAGGTTCTTGTAGTAGAGGTACGTGGTGCCGCCGTCGACGACCACGTCGCCGTCGAGCACGCCGAAGCCCGGGCTGAAGTAGACCTGCGGGGCGCTGACGGTGCGGAAGTCGCTCGTGTAGTTGACGAACAGCACGTCCCGGCCGTTGTTGGCGGAGTAGACGATCGCGTACTGGCCGCGGGCGGCGTCCCAGAACGCGGTCGGCGCCCACGTGTGGGTGTCGAGCGTGTGCATCCGGATGCGCCGGTAGCCGGTGAACGCGGTCAGGTCGGCCGAGTCCCACACGTGCAGGTACTGGCTGGTCAGCCCCCAGTTGGTGCCTTTGAGGTCGGTGGCCAGCACCACGAACGTCCCGTCGGTCCTGCGCAGCACGAACGGGTCGCGCAGGCCGAGCTGCCCGGCGGTCGGGGTGACCACGGGATTGTTCTGGTTCAGCGGGGTCCAGTTCAGGCCGTCCCGGCTGACGGCCAGGTGCAGGCCGTAGTCGGCGCCGACGCCGTTCGGCGTCTCGGTGAAGTACGCCATCGCGTAGGCGGTGTTCGGCGGGGCGAGTGCGCCGCGGGGCAGGCTGAGCGCGCCGGATGCGGCGGCGGCGGCGGACAGGGCGCCGACTGTGAACGCGCGTCGGGTCAGGGGCACGAGGGGGCCTTTCTCTGCGGGGGAGATGTCGGCCGAGTTAACGCTAACAACGCCCTCTAGCCTGGCGTTCACATAGCTGACTGTCAATCGATTCGCAGCGTTAACGCGGCCGGCCCGTCCGCCGGAGGGTGGCGGTCTCCACGAGCACGATGGCGATCAGCAGCGCGGCCATCAGCGCGGAGCCGGCCAGCAGCGGCAGCCGGTGGGCCAGCAGTCCCAGTGCCACCAGCGCCACCAGCCCGGCCGGCCGGTGCCAGGACACCCGGTGATGGACGGCCGCCGCGAGCAGGATCCAGCCGATCAGGAACAGCGCCGGGCCGCTGAGCGTCACCAGGAAAGCGGCCGGGTCGCGGGACAGCGGCTCGGCGATCATCACCTTCGCGCCGACGGCGGCGGCCACCACGCCCGCCACCATCACCAGGTGCAGGTAGCCGGCCAGCAGGCCCAGCCGGCTCCCGGCCGGCCCCAGCGCGTCGATCGCCGTACCGAGCCGCATGCCGCCCGGCACCAGGTAGAGCGCGCCGATGCTGACCGCGTTGACGAACACCAGCGCGAACGCCAGCGTCCGGTAGCTGTCGAAGCCGGTGGCGCTGTAGACGATGCCGGCGGACAGGATCAGCTCACCCAGCGCGATGATGTAGATCTGCTGGTAGCGCTCGGCCAGGTGCTCGCCGACGATCTGGAGGTCGCTCCACGTGGCGCGGCCCAGCCCGGGCGTCGGCCAGCGCAGCCGGGCCAGCACCAGATCCAGCACGACCGCCGCGGTCCAGAGCGCCACCTGCGCCGGACCGGCGAGCGCGCCGGCCACCCAGAGCACCCCGGAGACCGCGAACCAGATCGCCACCCGCAGGCTCCGCAGCCGCAGCGGATGCCCGCGCAGCGCCGGCAGCAGGAGGGCGGGCCGGCCGAGGTGGATCGCCACGTACGCGCCGGCGAACACGAGCGCGTGTCCGGTGTACGCGGTGGGTGCCGAGGCCGCCATCAGCAGGCCGCCGAACATCACCCAGATCAGCAGCGCGACGATCACCGGGGAGCGCGGGTCGAACCAGTCCGTCGACCACGCGGTCACGAACCACACCCACCAGATCGGTGCCAGCAGCAGGGCGGTCCGGAACGCCCCGCCGAGGCTGAGGTCGTGCTCCAGCGTCAGGGACAGCCGGTTCAGCGCGAGAAGGAACGCCAGGTCGAAGAAGAGCTCCAGGAACGACGCCCGGCGGGAGGCCTCACGTGGCCGCAGCAGATGTCCTCGCAGCCCACTCGCCATCCGGTCCCCTCGGTACGCGCCGTCGCCGACACCAGTCGTACCAGCCGGTGCGGCGCTCGCGCGGGCGAACGCGGCAGGGCGGGCCGATCGTCGTCACGGCCCGCCCGCGGCGGTCAGCGGTTGCGGTAGTGGTTCATCGCCAGGGTCACCCCGCACGCCAGCGCCAGCGCGCCGAAGGCGGAACCGGCCCACGGGTTGTCCAGGACGGCCGACAGCGTCACGTTGGCGGCCACGCTCACGATCAGCACCAGCCAGAGCAGCGGGCGCATCCGGGTGACCGGCGTCGGGGCTGCGGCGGTCTCGGCGGTACGGTCCAGGTCGTTCACGGCTGCCTCCTCGGGTGATCTCTTCTGCCACCACGCTAGGCGCGCGGCCGGCCGGGAACGATCCCGCCAGCACGACGGCCGGGGTACAGCAGGCTGTACTTTCCGCGTCCGGCAGTGACGGGCGGCGAGGGCGGTGACCTATGGTGGCGGCCGGGGGTGGGCCGGGGATGGAGTACGTGCGCAGGCGGTTCCGCGCCGCGGTGGACGCGCTGGAGCACCTCGTCGGCGGGCTCGGCACCGCCGTGCTGGCGCTCGGCGCGCTGCTCGGTCTGGTCGTCGTGGCCGCGGCCTGCGTCGGTGGGGTCGGGCTGCTGCTCGTACCCGGGATGCTGCGGGCGGTGCGGTCGGTGGCCGACCGCGAGCGTGCCCGGCTGTCCCGGTGGGGGTCGCCGATCCCGTCGCCCGGCCCGGCGCCGGAGGCCCTGCGCCCGGCCCTGCGCGATCCGGTCGTGCGGCGGGAACTGCGCTGGATCGCCGCCCACGGAACACTCGGCTTCGGTGCCGGGCTAATCGCGCTCGCGCTGCCGATCTACGCCGTGCAGGACATGACGTTTCCGCTGTGGTACCGGCTGGTGCCACCGGACGCGGGCGCGCCCGGGATCGGGTGGTGGCGCATCGACGGGCTCGGCGACGCGCTCGCGGTCGGCGTCCTCGGAGTCGGGTGGCTGGTCCTCGCGGTCGCGTCCGGCCCGGCGCTGGCGCGGCTCCAGGCCGGGCCGGGCCGCCGGCTGCTGCCCCCGCCGCCCGGTGTCGACCTGTCGCTGCGGGTCGCCGAACTCACCGCCACCCGGGCCGCCGCGCTCGACGCCCACGCGGTCGAGCTGCGCCGGATCGAACGCTCGCTGCACGACGGCACGCAGAACCGGCTGGTCGCGGTGAACGTGCTGCTCGGCGCCGCGCGGCGGGCGGTACGCCGTGACCCGGCACGCGCCGACGAGATCCTGGAACGCGCGCAGGACGCGGCCGAGCAGGCGCTCGGCGAGCTGCGTACGGTGGTGCGCGGCATCCTGCCGCCGGTGCTCGGCGACCGGGGCCTGGCCGGGGCACTCGACGGACTCGCCGCGGCGTGCGCGGTGCCGTGCCGCCTGTCGGTGGACGTCGACGTGCGCTGCGCGGCGTCGGTCGAGGCCACCGCGTACTTCGTGGTGGCCGAGGCACTGACGAACGTGGTCCGGCACAGCGGCGCGAGCGCGGTGGAGGTCGCGGTGCGCCGGGAGGGGGATCGGCTGCTCGTGACCGTCACCGACGACGGGCGCGGGGACGCCGACGAGACGCGCGGCTCCGGGCTGACCGGCATCCGCCGCCGGGTCGGGGCCTACGACGGGCGGATGACGCTGACGAGTCCACCGGGAGGACCGACGAGGATGCACGTGGAGCTGCCATGCGGATCGTGATCGCCGAGGACGACGCGCTGCTGCGCGAAGGGCTGGCGCTGCTGCTGCGCGCCGAGGACCTGGACGTGGTCGCCACCGCCGGCACACCGGGGGAGTTCCTGACCGCTGTGGACGACCACCGGCCGGACGTGGCGATCGTCGACGTGCGGATGCCGCCCACGCACACCGACGAGGGCATCGTCGCCGCGGTCGAGGCCCGCCGCCGCCGGCCGGGCCTCGCGGTGCTGGTCCTGTCCGCGTACGTCGAGCAGGCGTTCGCCACCGAGCTGTTCTCGGTCGGCGCGTCGGGGCTCGGCTACCTGCTCAAGGAGCGGGTGGGCCGGGTCGAGGAGTTCCTCGCCGCGCTGCACCGCGTCGCGGCCGGCGGCAGCGTGATCGACCCCGAGGTGGTCGGGCAGCTGCTCGCCCGCAACCGGCGGCCGGACACCGCGCTGGCCGAGCTGTCGCCGCGTGAGCACGAGGTGCTGGCGCTGATGGCCGAAGGGCTGGGCAACAGCGCGATCGCGGAACGGATGTTCGTCACCGAGGGCGCGGTGCACAAGCACATCCGCAACATCTTCGCGAAGCTGGGCCTGCCGCCGGACGACCGCGCCGACCGCCGGGTCACCGCCGTGCTGCGCTATCTCGACGGCCGGCGGTAGGCCCACGCGCGCAGGCGCGCCGCCTCGCGGGGAGGCGGCGCGCCTGCGGTGTCGACCCGGATCAGCGGCGGGTGCCGCACAGGGCGGCGTCGACGGTGCTGCTGACCGCATCCATCATCTCCAGGCCGGTCGGCAGCGCGGTCACCGCGACCACGGCGCTGCGCCCGTCCGTGGTGGACAGGTTGCGCGTCTCGAAGCCCTGGATGTCGCCGCCGTGCCCCCAGGCGTGACCGCCGCAGGGCAGCTCGTGCCGGGCGATGCCCAGGCCGTACTCCCAGACGCCGGTGGGCTCGAAATCGGGCGCCGGCACGGTACGCGTCATGGCCGCCTGCTGGGCCGGCTCGAGCAGCCTGCCCGCCAGCAGCGCCTCGAAGAACATCCGCAGGTCCGACGGGGTCGAGACGAGCTGGCCGGCGGCCCAGCCCAGCGACGGGTCCATCCGGGTCACGTCGACCCACGGCGCGCCCGGCTCCACCGCCACGTATCCGCGCGGCAGCCGGCCGGGCAGGTCCTGCTCGCCGGTCTGCGGCCAGTACGTGTCGCGCAGCCGCAGCGGCTCGATGATCCGCCGGGTGATCTCCTCGCCGACCGGGCGCTGGGTGACCCGCTCGACGATCAGCCCGGCCAGGACGAAGTTGGTGTTGCTGTACTCCCACTTCTCGCCCGGCGGGAAGTGCCGCGACTGGGTGAGCGCCTCGTCCACCAGCCGGCGCGGGTCGAAGTAGTCGCTGCGCCGGTCCACCAGGTCCTGCGCCTCGCTGAACACCACGTCGTCGTAGTCGGGCAGGCCGCTGGTCTGCTGCAGCAACTGGCGCACGGTGATCCGCCGCCCGTCGTTGCCGTTGCCGCGCACCATGCCGGGCAGGTAGCGCTCGACGGTGGCGTCCAGGTCGATGCGGCCCTCGCCGACGAGCTGGAGGACGACCACGGCGGTGAACGTCTTGGTGTTGCTGCCCACGCGCACCCGGGCGTCGCGGGGGATCGCGGCGCCGGTGCGCAGGTCACCGACCCCGGCGGTGTAGTCGCGCACCCGGCCGTCGCGGCGTACGGAGGCCAGCGCCCCGGGGAAGCCGTGCTCGGCGACCAGGCCGTCCAGTCGCTGCTGGACGGCGTCGCCGGCGGGACGCCGGGCGTCGGTGGTCGTGGCGGACGCGGCGGGCACACCCAGCGCGGCGACGGTCAGCAGGGCCGTGGCGCCGACGGCGACCGGGAAGGTACGGCGGATCATGGGAACTCCTCGACGGAGGTGAACGGGTACGGCCTCAAGCCTCGGAGAATCGGGCGCCACGCTCCATACCGCCTGCTGCCCGAAGCGGGGTAGCGCTGGCACTACTTGATGGCACCGGTGCCGCCGGTTAGGCTCCGCGCAGCGTCGCGTGCCGGTGGCAGACCGTGTCAGGCATGGAGGCGCCGGATCGAAGGGAGCACGACGATGACACTCGTCGTCCCTTCGCCCTCGCCACATGGCTGAGGGCGGACAGACCAGGCTGGTGGCCTGGAGCCGCGAGATGCGCGCCGTCCACGAGCGGCTGCGCGAGGCGCTGGAGCTGACCCGGCGGGCGCTCGCCGACGGTGAGCCGGCCCGCCCGGCGACGCGTGACCTGCTGTTGTACTGCCACGGGTTCTGCGCGGCGCTGACCGCGCATCACGAGGGCGAGGACCGCAGCCTCTTCCCGGCGATCGCGGCGCGGCATCCCGAGCTGCGCGCCACGCTGGACCGGCTGCGGCAGGACCACTCGATGATCGGGTACCTGCTGACCGGGCTGGGCGCGGCCGTGGCCCGCGACGCCCCGCCCGGCGAACTGGCCCGGCACCTGGAGGGCGTGGCGGCGATCATGGAGTCGCACTTCCGGTACGAGGAACGGCAGCTTCTGACGGTGCTGGAGACGCTCCCGCTGGACGACGACCCGGGCGACGTGTTCGGGCCGCTGTGACAGCCGTCGCGGCCCGGCGGGATGCGCACCGCCGGGCCGCGACCGGGCCGGGGTCAGTTCAGGCCGCAGGTGGCGAGCGCGTCCAGGTCGGGCCGCTGCGCGCCGACCCGGTTGAACGCGATCTCGATGCGGTCGAGCGCCGCGACGCGCTTGCTGCGCAGCGGGCCGAGGATCGCGTTGTCGACGAAGTTCGGGCCGCCCTCGGGGCGTACCGCCTGCCGGGCCAGCCGCTCGTTCTGCCGGGCGATCTCCTGGTCCAGGTTGGCCAGTTCCCGTTCCACCTGGGCCGCGGCCGCCGCGGGTACGGCGGGCAGCTTGTCGCGTACGGTCGGGCAGTTCACGGTCTGCGCGGCGGCGGTGGTGGCCGGGCGGCCGTTCTCGCCCGCCGACGCCAGTTGCAGCCCACCGGCGAACAACAGCGCCGCGAGGGCGCCCACCCCGCCGAGTTTCAGGACCGCGGTCTTGCGCGTACCCCTGGCCATGCACCTCTCCTCTGGTTGACCGGGAGACCCGGCGCGGCGGCTGCCGCCCCGTCTCCGCGGTGCGAAGTGACGACTGGAGGAATCTGCTCGTGCCCGCTCCGGCATCGCGGTTCCGGCCGATGTTCCGGTCGGCAGTGGATACGGGCGGCGCGTCGGCATCGTTCAGTGCGTACCGAGGTTTGACCGCATCGACGCCCATCGTTAGACTGCGCTGAAAGCGCTTACTGTGCGGGAGACGTGAGCGTTCGGCATGGCACTGGCGTCCGGGTATCAAGGCCCACCCCCGACACCGACCGGGCATCGGTGCCGGCGTGGGCACGGCACCACCACCCGCAGGAGACCAGCATGATCAACCGACACCGCCGTACGGTGTTGTGGACGTCCGCCGCGGCGACGGCCGCGCTCGCCGCGTCCGGCCTGACCGTCGGCGCGACCGCCGCCCAGGCGGCCGCCGGCTGCCGCGTCGACTACGCCGTCACCGCGCAGTGGGGCGGCGGCTTCACCGCCAACGTCAACCTGACGAACCTCGGCGACCCGCTCACCGGCTGGGCCGTCACCTGGACCTTCGGCGCCGGGCAGACCGTCACCCAGTCCTGGGGCGCCGAGATCACCGCCAGCGGCGCCTCGGTGCGGGCCGCCAACGTCAGCTACAACGGCAGCCTGGGCACCAACGCCAGCACGTCGTTCGGCTTCAACGGCACCTGGAACAACAGCAGCAACCCGGTACCCTCCGCGTTCGCGGTCAACGGCGTCACCTGCACCGGCGGCGTCACCCCCACCACCGGCACGCCGCCCACCAGCGCCCCGCCGCCGAGCACGCCTCCGCCCAGCAGCCCGCCGCCGAGCAGCCCGCCCCCGAGCACGCCTCCGCCCAGCACGCCTCCGCCGACCGGTGGTGCGATCTACGCCGCGCCGAACGGCACCGCCGGGGCCGCCGGCACCCAGGCCAGCCCCACCACGATCGCCGCGGCGATCACCCGGGTCGGCGCGGGCGGCACGATCTACCTGCGCGGCGGCACGTACAACCTGTCCCAGACGGTCACCGTGGCCGCCGGCAACAACGGCACGTCGAGCGCCCGCAAGAACCTGTACGCCTACCCGGGCGAGACGCCGATCCTGAACTTCTCGGCGATGAGCGAGGACCCGGCCAACCGGGGACTGGCGCTCAACGCCTCGTACTGGCACGTGCGCGGGCTCGTGGTGGAGCGGGCCGGTGACAACGGCATCTTCGTCGGCGGCAGCAACAACATCATCGAGCGCACGGTGACCCGCTTCAACCGCGACACCGGGCTGCAACTGTCCCGGATCGCCTCCAGCACGCCGCGCGACCAGTGGCCCGCGAACAACCTGATGGTCAGCGTGGAGTCGCACGACAACGCCGACTCCGACGGCGAGGACGCCGACGGCTTCGCGGCCAAGCTCACCGTCGGCGGCGGCAACGTCTTCCGGTACGCGGTGTCGCACCACAACATCGACGACGGGTGGGACCTCTACACGAAGTCCGACACCGGCGCGATCGGCGCGGTGACCATCGAGGACTCGCTCGCGTACAGCAACGGCACGCTGAGCAACGGCACCCAGAACGGCAACGGCGACCGCAACGGCTTCAAGCTCGGCGGCGAGGACATCGCGGTCAACCACACCGTCCGGCGCACAATCGCGTACCGCAACGGCAAGCACGGGTTCACGTACAACCGCAACCCGGGCACCATGACGATTTCGAACAACCTGAGCATCGACAACACCGAACGCAACTTCTCGTTCGACGCCGGCACCTCGGTCTTCCGGAGCAACACGTCCTGCCGCTTCGCCGGCAGCGGCTCCAACGACAAGACGGTCGGCAACGTGGACGGCTCGAACCAGTTCTGGTCCGGCACCAACGGCTCCCGCTGCGCCACGTACTCCGGCGCCCTCGCCTGGTCCTTCACCACCACCGACGGCCGCCTGACGGTAACCCTCGGAGGCCGCCCCGTCTCCCTCTAACCCGCCCTCTAACCCACCCCCTAACCCCCCGCCCTCACCCGGTCGATCATGAAGTTGGCGGCCGAATCGGAGATCGACATCGCCGTCAACTTCATGATCGACGGGGTGTGAGGGTGGGGTGGGACTAGGATCGCGGGCAGGGGCGGCTAGGTGGGGGAGCGTCGCGGGTGGGGTCGTCGCAGCTGCTCGTGGTGCTCGACCGGGACAGCCCGGTGCCGTTGCAGCAGCAGCTCTGCGACCAGATAAGCGGCTCCGTCCGCGCCGGCCGGCTGCGCCCCGGCGACCCGGTGCCGCCCAGCCGGGAACTGGCCCACCAGCTCGGCGTCTCCCGCACCGTGGTCACCCGCGCGTACGAGCTGCTGCGCGCCAACGGCGTCCTCACCTCCCGGCGCGGCTCCGGCACCCGGGTCAGCGACGCCCTGCCCGACCTGCCGCACCGCGACCCGCCGGCCCGCACCCCGCTGCGCCCGGAACCGCCGCTGCCGACCGACGCCGGCAGCCCGCTGTGGCGGCCGTGGGAACCGGCGCCCATGCACCGGCCGGACGGGGCGTACGACTTCCGGCACGGCACCCCGGCGCTGGCGAGTTTCCCGGTGGCGCGCTGGCGGCAGTCGCTCGCCACGGCGGTGAGCCGCGCCGACGCGGTGGCGCTGGGCTACGGACCGGCCGAGGGCTCCCCGGCGCTGCGCGCCCAGATCGCCGCGCTGCTGCGGCGCAGCCGGGCGCTCGACGTCGCACGCGAGCACACCATCGTCACCAGCGGCGCCACCCAGGCCATGGACATCCTGGTCCGGCTGCTCGTCGGCCCGGACGACGTGGTGGTGATCGAGGACCCCAGCCACACCGTGCTGCGGCAGATCTTCGGCTACTCCCGGGCCGCCGTGGTGCCGGTACCGGTCGACGAGGAAGGGCTGCGGGTCGGCGAGATCGAGGACCGGGTACGCGGCCACGGCCTGGACCCGGCCCGGGTCCGGCTGGTGTACGTCACGCCGTCGCACCAGTTCCCGACCGGGTTCGTCATGTCCGAGCGGCGGCGGCGGGCGCTGCTGCGCTGGGCGCGCGAGCACGCCGTCACGGTGCTGGAGGACGACTACCACAACGAGTTCACCTTCGCCGCCGAGCGGCTGCCGTCGCTGGCGGCCGACCCGCAGGGCGCGGACGTGGCGTACGTGGGCAGCTTCAGCAAGACGCTGTTCCCGTCGCTGCGCATCGGCTACGCGGTGCTGCCCCCGCACCTGGTCCGGCCGTTCCTCGGCATCAAGTGGATCACCGACCGGCTGACCCCGACGCTGACCCAGGAGGCGCTCGCCGAGTTCATCGACTCCGGCGCGTACGCCCGGCACATCGGCCGGATGGACCGCCTCTACCGGCAGCGGCGGGCCCGGCTGCTGGAGGCGCTCTACGAGCACTTCGGCGCCGGGGTACGCGTGTCCGGCGCCGCCGCCGGGCTGCACGTGCTGGTCACGCTCGGCGGCGCGCCCGGCGCCGGCGAGGCGGCGATCGTGCGCGCCGCCGCCGCGCGCGGCGTCCGGGTCTATCCCGCCTCCGGCTACTACGTCACCCACCCGCCGCCGGAGCCGACGTTCCTGATCGGGTACGCGGCGCTGCCCACCGCCCGGATCAGCGAGGGAGTGGCGCTGCTGGCCGGCGCGGCACGGGAAGCGACGGCTCGGTGAACCGGGGCCGGCGGAACCGGTCCCGCTGGGCGTACGGCACCGTGCAGTCGAACACCGCCTTCGCGGTGCGCCCGTCGGCGGACAGCGACCGGGAGTAGCCGGTGTGCTGGCTCGGGTCCAGCGGGAAGCCCTCCCGGTCGGCCAGGACCCGCAGATCCTGGTCCGCCTGGAACCGGGTCACCATGGCCCACCACAGGTCCTGGTCGGACTCCGCGTCGACGTCCTCGTCCACGCAGAGCACCAGCTTGGCCATCCGGAAGCCGTCCAGCACCGCCTCCGCCGCGTCCCGTACCGCGTCGTCGTCGGCCGGGCCGCGCTTGGCCGGCCACTGGAGCACCACCATGAGCTGGCCGCCGCCGGCGGTGTGGCAGTGCACGGCCAGCGCCGGCGTGCCCCGGCGGCGCAGCAGGTCCAGCACCGCGGCCTCCATCCCGAAGCCGAGCAGCACCGACTGCTCGTGCCCGGGGCCGGAGACGGCCTGGAGGATCGGGCTCTCCCGCGCGGTGATCGCGGTGACCCGGATCAGCGGCAGCGACGGGTGCGCGCGGCCCTGGTAGCCGAGGAACTCCGGGGTGGCGACCGCGCCGTGCCGGCTCTCCGGCGCGTGCTCGGCCAGCAGTTCGCCCTCGATGACGTACTCGGCGTGCGCGACGAACTCGGCGTCCACAGTGGCGCAGGGCAGCAGCTCGACCGGCCGGCCGGCGAGCGCCCCGGCCACCGCCAGCTCGTCGACGTCCGGCGGCACCAGCGAGGTGGGGCAGCAGGAGGACAACAGCACCGCCGGGCCGAGCCCGAGGTGGATCGCCACCGGCAGCGCCGCGCCCCGGCGCAACGCGGCCTGGTGGGCCAGTTCCAGGTCGCGGCCCGGCACCATCCAGATGGTCAGCGTGTCCGGGCCCTGGACGCACATCCGGTGCACGGACAGGTTGCGTACCCCGGTGTCCGGGTCGGTGGCGAGCACCGCCCCGAGCGTCAGGTAGGGGCCGGCGTCCTCGTCGGTGAGCACCGGCACCGGCAGCGCGGTGAGGTCCAGCGGCAGCCGGTGCCGGGGCCAGCGCGCCGGGGCGGCCGCGGGCACCGGCGGCCGGGGCGCGGCCACCGCGTCGAGCAGCCGGTGCGGCAGCTCGGCCGGGGTGACTCCGAGCAGTCCGGCGGCGCGGCGCCGGGTGCCGTAGAGGCCCATCAGCACGGCCCGGGTGGGGCCGTGCGCGGGGCGTACCCGGTCGAACAGCACCGCCGGGCCGGGGCCGGTGGGCGGCGCGGCGGGCGCGCCGGCCCAGCGGGCGTAGTGCGCCGAGACGCCGTAGCGGGCGGGCAGCTCCTCGGCGACGCGGACCAGTTCGCCGGGCAGCGGGTCGAGTGTGGCGAGCGCGTGCCGCAGGTCGACCGGCGCCCGGCCGCCGGTCATCGCCGCTCCGGCGCCGCCGGGGCGGCCGGCGCCGCCCCGGCGGCACGGCGGTCCGCCAGCATGTCCATCTGCATCCGGGTCAGCTCCTCGATCAGCGTGCGGTACGTGGCCACCGCGACCTCCGGCGGCATGCCGTGCCGGCCGGCCAGCTCGGCGACCCGGTCGAGCACCTGCCGGACCCGGCCCGGCGACCGCACGGCCGCCTCGTCGGACTTGTGCGCGGTCAGTTCCCGGACCACCCGGGTACGGACCGCCAGCAACTCGACGATGCGCTGGTCGAGCCGGTCCACGGCGGCCCGCAGCTCGGTGATGCGGGCCGCGCCGTCGGTCCCGGCGCCGGGCGCGTCGCTCACGGCTGGTCGACCCGGTCGACCACGAACACGACGGTGGGCTCGTCCGCGCTGCCCTGCGAGCGGTGCTCCTCGTCGTCCGGGATGACGAAGCCCATGCCCGGGCGGCAGGGCACCGAGCGGTCCCGGAAGTGGATGGTGAACTCGCCCCGCAGCACGTAGCCGGTGTGCCCGCGCAGGCACCAGTGGTGCTCGTCGAACCCGGCGGGCAGCTCCAGCAGGCGCAGCCGCTGCCCCCCGACGTACGCGATCTTGACCCGGCCCTCGGCGCCGGGCTTGTCCCACTTCTCCCACTCGGTGGCGGGGAAGTCGATGCCGACCGGGACGGTCGCCTGCTCAGTGGACATTCTCGGTGTCTCCTCTGGTCGGAAGGGATTCGGCGCGGCGGGGCCGCGGCACGCGTTCGTTGCGGTCCCGGGAAGGCAGCACCGGGCCGCCGGTGACCCGCTGGTGGCGCTTGAGCAGCTGCACCATGTCGACCATCCGGTGCACCATGCGCTCCAGCGCGTCGACGCCCTCGGGGTCGGTCAGGCCGGGCGTGCCGGTGGTGTTGCGCAGCAGGACCGGGAAGCCGCTGCCCACCAGGATCATGCGGTTGAGCAGCAGGTTGTTGACGATCTGGTTGTGCACCGACGAGTCGCTGTAGCGGCGGCCGGTGACGATGATGCCGCCCACCTTGTCGGCCAGCGGGCGGGTGAAGCGCAGATAGCCGACCCCGGCCCGCTCGATGAAGATCTGCATCAGGTGGGCCAGGCCGAACCCGTGCACCGGCGCGGCGTAGATCAGCCCGTCGGCGCTGACCATCTGCTCCACCAGGGCGGGGACGTCGTCGTCCACTGTGCACGGCAGCGTACGGCTGTTGCAGTCGCCGCACGGGCTGCACGGCGAGATCCGGTGCTCGCGCAGCCGGATGGTGCGCAGGACGGCCCCGCGCTCGGCGATCAGGCGTCCGGCGTGCGCGACCGCGAGGTCGGTGTTGCCGCCCGCCCGTTCGGAACCGTTGATGGCCAGGATGGTGGCTGCTTCGCTGGGCAATCGCACCCCCGAGAGCTCGTCGGCCGGGACGCGGCGCCGCACCGCGCCGCGTCCCGCCCGGTGTCAGTCCGTCAGCTTTCCGGCGAAGTAGTCGATGTACGCCTGCATGTCGAAGTGGCCGTGCCCGGACAGGGAGAACAGGATCGCCTTCTCCTCGCCGGTCTCCCGGCAGCGCAGCGCCTCGTCCACGGCGACCCGCACCGCGTGGCTGGACTCCGGCGCCGGCACGATCCCCTCGCTGCGGGCGAACCGTACGCCCGCCTCGAAGCAGGCGGTCTGCGGCACGGCCCGCGCCTCGATCAGGTCCACCTCGCGCAGCGCGCTCACGATCGGCGCCATGCCGTGGTAGCGCAGCCCACCGGCGTGGATCGCGGGCGGCCGGAAGTCGTGGCCGAGCGTGTGCATCTTGGCCAGCGGGGTGAGCCCGGCGGTGTCGCCGAAGTCGTAGTCGTAGCTGCCCCGGGTCAGCGACGGGCAGGACGCCGGCTCGGCGGCCAGGAACCGCGCGGTGGGACCGCCGTCGAGCTGGCGGCGCAGGAACGGCAGGGCCAGACCGGCGAAGTTCGAGCCACCGCCGGCCGCGCCGACCACCACGTCCGGGTAGTCGCCGGCCAGCCCCATCTGCGCCAGCGCCTCCTGCCCGATGATCGTCTGGTGCATCAGCACCAGGTTCAGCACCGAGCCGAGCGCGTACCGGGCGGCGCCGCCGCTGTGCAGCGCGGCCTCCACCGCCTCGGAGATGGCCAGGCCGAGGCTGCCGGTGGAGTCCGGGTCGGTGGCGAGCACCGCGCGGCCGGCCTCGGTACGGTCGCTGGGACTGGCGGTGACCGAGGCGCCGAACGTCTCCATCAGGCCGCGCCGGTACGGCTTCTGGTCGTAGCTGACCCGCACCATGAAGACCTCGCACTCGAGGTCGAAGTAGGCGCACGCCATCGACAGCGAGCTGCCCCACTGGCCGGCGCCGGTCTCGGTGGTCAGCCGCCGTACGCCGTCGAGCTTGCTGTAGTACGCCTGCGGGACGGCGGTGTTCGGCTTGTGGCTGCCGGCCGGGCTGACCCCCTCGTACTTGAAGTAGATCCGCGCCGGGGTGTCCAGGTCGCGTTCCAGCCGCCGGGCCCGGACCAGCGGGCTGGGCCGCCACTGCCGGTAGATGTCGAGCACCGGGCCGGGGATGTCCACGTCCCGTTCGGTGGAGAACTCCTGCGCGATCAGCTCGGACGCGAACAGCGGCGCCAGGTCGGCCGGTGTGATCGGTTCCCGGGTGCCGGGGTGCAGCATCGGCGGCAGCCCCTTGGGCAGGTCGGGAACCACGTTGTACCAGGTCGTCGGGATGTCACTCTCGGGCAGGACGAACTTCGTGGCGGTCATGGGCCTCTTCCGGTGAGGGGTCGGGCGGTCAGGGACGGGCGGGGGCCGGCGCGGCGGGCTCCGGCACCGGCCGGGCCTCGGGCCGGATCCGCAGCGCGGCGAACGCGAGGACGCCGGCCAGCGGGGTCAGCAGCAGCAGGAGCAGCACGGGCCGGTGGCCGTGCGCCTGCCAGACGAAGCCCAGCCCCATCGGCACCACCAGCCGGGCGGAGCTGAGCACGAAACCGTTGAGCGCCATGAAGGCGCTGACCCGGCGTGGTTCGACGTGGTCGGCGATGTAGGTGGGCACCACCACCGAGGCGATGATCTCGCCGAGCGTCCAGACGACTGTGGACAGCAGCACGGCGGGCAGCGAGAACGCGAACACCAGCACCGCCATCCCGGCCGACCAGAGCAGGCCGGCGACGACGAGCAGCGTGCGCGTCGGGTACGCCTTGATCCGCTTCTCGATCAGCATGCCGGCGCCCACCACGACGATGCTGTTGATCGTGTAGACCGCGCCGACCACCGCCATCGACGAGTTCAGCACCCCGGTGACCGCCAGCGGCAGCGTGTACTCCAGCCCGATCAGCGGCGCCACGTAGCAGAACGAGAGCACCACCAGCACCGCGACGTCCAGGTCGCGCCGCAGCGCCGCCCGGCGCAGCCCGGCCTTCGCCGGTGTCCCGGCCGCGTCGCGGCGGGTGTCGGCGGGCACGCTGAGCCGGATGGTGAGCGCCGCGAGCAGCCCGAGCAGGATGTTCCCGGCGAACATCAGCCCGTACGAGTACGCGGCGGCCAGGCCGCCCAGCAGCGGCCCGACGCCCATGCCGAGGTTGTTGGCGATGTAGCTGACCGTGTACGCGAACGGCCGCTGCTCGGGTTCGGCGAGGTCGGCGATCAGCGTGTTGGCCGCGGGCGCGAACATGCCCATGCCGACGAGCGCGACGAACAGCAGCGCCGCGTACGTCCACGGCGGGCCGTCCAGCACCGCCAGCCCCAGGTAGCCGGCCGCGTTGAGCAGCAGGCTGGACACCAGCGCGGCCCGCCGGCCGGCGCGGGCGCAGACCGGGCCGCTGAGCAGGCTCCCGGCGAGCAGGCCGGTGCTGCCGACCGAGATCAGCACGCCCGCCTCGCCGGTGCTCAACCCCCGGCTGCGCACCAGGTAGACAGCGAGCAGCGGGAAGACGAACATGCCCGCGCGGTTGATGAACGAGGCGAGCACCAGCATCCGCAGCGGGCGGGGCAGCGCCCGGAACCGGCTCAGCCACATGACGCCTCCCCGGCCGGTTCGGTACGCACCTGGAAGGCGTCCCGGATGGTCTTGAACCGGGCCCGTACGTCGTCGAAGTCCCGGCCCTCGCAGACGTACCAGCCGAGCACGTCGTTGGAGGCGGTCGGCGGGGCGAGCACGTCGCCGACGCCCTTCCACACGTCGGCGTCGAGGACCGAGTCCAGCGCCCGCAGCTCGTCGGCGGTGGTGATCGCGGTGATCCGGCCGTACCGGTCGGAGCAGAGGTATTCGGTGCCGGTCTCCGCGCCCAGCGCGGCGGCGGGCCGGTGCCCGGGGTCCAGTTCCAGCCGGCACCACTCGCCGGCCAGGTTGATGCCGCGCCCGGCCTCGATGGCCGGGACGATCGACCCGCCGCCGGCCCGGGCCGCCGCCTCGCCGAAGACCACCTCGCCGTCGTCGCGGAGGAAGAACTCCACGTGCGCGACGCCGGTACGCATGCCGAAGCCGCGCAGGAGCCCCGCGTTGGCGGACAGGATGCGCTGCTCCGCGGGGGTCAGGTCGTGCTTGCGGGAGATCGTGCCGCCGGGCTCGTCGCGGAACTCCAGCACCGAGTACGTGTAGCGGGAGAGCTGCTCGAAGACCACCTCGCCGTCGCGCAGCAGCGAGTCGACGTGGTACTCCGCGCCGCGGACGTACTCCTCGACCCGGTAGTCGTGGCGCGCGTCGGCCACCAGCGGCCACACCCGGGCCAGGTCGTCGGCCGAGTCCACCCGGTGGGTGTCGCCGCACGCCCAGCCGGCGTACGGCTTGACCACGACCGGCCAGCCCACCTCGGCGGCGAACTCGGCAACCGCGCCGACGGTGTCCGGGCGGCAGGAGCGGGCCACCGGCACGCCCAGCTCCACGGCGCGGCGGTGCATCACGTTCTTGTCCCGGAAGGCGAGCGCCTGCTCCGGGTCCAGGCCGGGGATGCCGTGGTCGCGCCGGCACCGCGCCGCGGTCAGCACGTCGCCCTCGAACAGCGGGAAGATCCGCTCGACCGGGCGGTCGGCGACGATCGCCGCGACCGCCGCCCGGACCGCGTCCGGGTCGTCCAGGTCGGCCCGGTGGCAGGACAGGCCGGTGGTCTCCGGCGCCGGCTGGCCGGTGGGCAGCAGCACCAGGCTGTCCACGCCGAGGTCGGTGGCGGCGGCGACCACGCTGCGGAACTGGGCGGCGTAGCGGCCGGCCGCGGGCCGGTAGACGATCAGGATCGCGCGGTTCACGAGCGGCCTCCCGGGGTGCCGGCGGGGCTGAGCGGGGCCTCGACGGCGAACACGGCGTCGCGGGTGTCCCGGTCCAGCACCGCCCGGTGCCGGGGCGCGGCGGTCAGCTCGCCGAGCACGGCGTCGAGCCGGTCCAGCGCCGCCTCCACCTGCGCCCGGCCGCCCGGGTGGGCCGCCTCGACGGTGAGCAGCAGCCGCCGCCGGCCCAGGTCGGTGCGGACCAGGTGGCCCTGGCGCCAGTTCCAGCGCCGGGAGTGGGCCCGCCCGTGGTCGTCGGCGTAGACGATCTCGCCCGGTTCGGGCCGCTCCGGCGCGTCGGGCGCGCCCAGCGGCAGGTACGTCTCGGTGCCGTCGGCCGGCCGGACGGCGACCGCCGCGATGTCGTCCACCGCGCACGAGGCCACCGGCAGCGCCGAGTCCAGCGAGACGGCGTTGCAGAGGTCCACGAGCGCGTTGATCCGGGGCAGCCGGTCGCCCCGGGCCACCCGCCGGGCGATCGACTCGGCGGCGCACGGGAACCGGTTCGGGTTCACCGCCACCGCCCGGTACGCCGCGCGCCACCCGGCGATGCCCGGCAGCTCGGACACCCTGGCCTTGTCCAGGCCGGCCCGGTGCAGCGCGTCCTCGGCGGCGGTCAGCCGCCGCGCCACGGCCGGGTGGGCCGGCCCGACCTCGATCGCCGGCACGGCGAGCAGGCCGAGGACGTAGTCCGGCACGCTCGCCGTCACCCGGTCGTCGATCCGGACGGACAGCCGGTCGGCGCCGTCGCTGAGCTGGGTCATCGTCATCCCCGTCGGTTCGGTTCACACGGTCGCCCCGACCGTACGAAGCGGCGCCGCCACCGGTTGTGGCCAATCCCCGCCGATCCGGTGAGGCCAATCCGGGACTGTGGGCCGCTTTGCCGTGCCGGCCGCATCAGGCCACCCCGGCCGGCCGGCGGTCCCGGTAGGCGGCGGCGTCCCCGGCGACCACCCGCCCGCCCAGCAGGACCATCTCGATCGCCTCCGGCCGCCCCAGCACTGTGATGTCCCGCGCCGGGTCGCCGTCGGTGACCACCAGGTCGGCCAGCCGGCCCGGCTGCACCGTCCCGGCCTCGTCGCCGCGCCCGGCCAGCCGCGCGCCGTTGGCGGTGGCCCAGGTCAGCACCGTCGGCGCGGGGATGCCGGCCATGCTCACGTACGTCTCCAGCTCCTCGGCGTACCGGCCGTGCGGGGTCCAGGCGAAGCCGAAGTCGTCACCGGCCACGATCGGGATGCCCATCTCCACCATCAGCGGCAGGATCCGCAGTGTGTTCTCCACCTCGGCCCGGAACTCCAGCGTCTCCAGGTATTCCGGGGTCTTGCCGTGCGCGGTGCCGGTGGTGAGCAGCCGGTGCGGCTGGTGCAGGCTCGGCACCACGAAGATGCCGCGCTCGGCGATCGCCTCCAGCGCCGCGTCGTCGGCGTACGTGGCGTGGTCGATCACGTCCACCCCGGCGGCGATCGCGTTGCGGATGCCGCCCAGCCCGCGCGAGTGCGCCCGGATCCGTACCCCCCGCTCGTGTGCGGCGCGGGCCGCCACCACCAGTTCCTCGGCGGTGAACAGCAGCTCGTGCGAGCGGCCGTTGGGGAACGTGTCGTCGCCGGTGGAGAACACCTTGATGATCTCGGCGCCCTGGGCGACCTCGGTGTCGACGTACTCGACCAGCTCCTCCGGGGTGTCGGCCAGCCGCATCAGGTCGGTGGGGATGCGCTGCTTGACCGCCGGATTACGCCGCTGAGGCGGCCCGGAGACCATCAGGTCCCGGCTGCACGGCGTGATCCGCGGTCCGGGCAGCCGCCCGGCGTCGATCGCCCGGCGCAGCGCCATGTCGATGCCGGCCACCGAGCCGGCGCCGACGAACGCGGTGTAGCCCAGCCGGAGCATCTCCGCCGCGTTCGCCGCCGCGCCCAGCGTCACCTCCGGGATCGAGTGCTTGAACAGCGTCTCCCGGCCGTCGAGCACGTTCAGGTAGGCGATGTGGGTGTGGCCGAGCGTCATGCCCGGCATCACGGTCCGCCCGTCCAGGTCCAGCACGTCGACGTCCGGGTCGTGCAGCGGCGCCTGCGCCTCGGGCAGCACCGCGACGATCCGCTCCCCGTCGAGCAGCACGCTGTGGTGCTGCCGGGACGCCACCCCCAGCCCTTCCTGGACGGTGGCGCGGTGCAGCAACGTTCGTCGGGACACGACTGTCACTCCGGTTCTCCTCGAAGGTGCGGGCGGCGGTGGCCGAAGAGCAGCCAGACGATCTCCGCGCCGGGGCGGCGGACCACCCAGCGCAGCGCGTGCCGGCGTACTCCCGGAGCGTTCGTCACCGCGAGGTCGGCCGCCCCGGCGGCGAGCAGCTCGGCGGCGTGCTGGGTGGACTCGGCGTCGAGCCACCGCATCGGACGGTCGCGCAGCGCGGGCGGGGCGAGGTCGGCGAAGATCCGCCGGACCTCCCACAGCGCGGCGACGGTGACCTCCCCGTCGCCGGGCGGCGCGTCCCGCTTCCGCGCCGCGATGCCGTACTCCGGGGTGGCCTGCGCGAAGTAGGCGTCCAGACGCAGGTCGCGGTGCCAGTGGAAGCGGGTGGCGCCCTGGTACGCGCTCGGCACCAGCGCCTGGTCCACGCGGCGTTCCACGAGCGCGCCGAGCACCTCGTCGAACGTGTCGCACAGCTCGATGCGCAGGCCGTGCCGCTCGGCCAGGAACGCGGCGGTCAGGTGGCTGGACGTGCCGGCCGGGCCGAGCGTCGCCACCGCCGTGCCGGGGTGGCCCGCCCACCGGTCCACCACCGTCCGCCACCGTCGCCCGTACGCCCCGGCGAGCGGCCCGGGCAGCGCGGGCACCGGCTCGGCGGCTCTGGTGTCGGGTGTCGCCGTGGTGTCAGGTGTCGTAGCCACGCCTGCCCGCCATCCGCCGGGCCACCCGGGTCTCGTGGTCGTCGGCGACCCGCCGGTCCACGATCCGTGCGGCCTTCCAGCTCACGAACGCCCCGGTGCTGACGATCGGGTCCAGCCCGTCGCTCAGCTCGACCTCCACCGGCACGCCGAGCGCGGCGGCGGCCCGCCGGCGCACCCCGT
The DNA here is from genome assembly GCF_049315215.1 of Micromonospora sp. WMMD1219. Taxonomy (NCBI): domain Bacteria; kingdom Bacillati; phylum Actinomycetota; class Actinomycetes; order Micromonosporales; family Micromonosporaceae; genus Micromonospora; species Micromonospora sp. WMMD1219. The sequence continues at coordinate 5,852,968 of NZ_CP186057.1, read as the reverse complement.
CGGCCACCGCGGCCGGGTCGTCCACCAGGTCCTTGAGCAGCTCCAGCCGGACGGTGAGCCGGTCGCCGCCGGCCGGGTCGTTGTCGATCACCACCTGGTAGCCGGCCGAGCCGGTGACGCCGGTGAGCACCGCGCTCTCGATCTGCCCGGCGGTACGCCGCTGCCCGCCCAGGTCGATGCGGTCGAGCGTCCGCCCGACGATCTGCACCAGGTCGCCGGGCATCTCGCAGTCGCAGTCCGACGCGCCGACCACCACCGCGTCGCCGGTGCGGTAGCGGATCAGCGGCTTCACGCCGTCGACCAGCATGGTCACGGTCAGCTCGCCGGTGCCGCGCGGGCCGTGCGACGCGCCGGTCTCCGGGTCGACCACCTCGATCAGGTAGTTGGTCTGGGACAGGTGCATCCGCTTGTTGCGGCAGGCGGTGGCGATCACGAACGCCTCCTGCGAGCCGTACAGGATGTTGTAGACGTCGGCGCCCCAGACCGACTCCAGGTTGTGCGCGAGCGCGGGCGTGCACATCTCGCCGGTGACGAACAGCAGCTTGACCGCGAAGTCCTCGCGCAGCCGGTAGCCGTGGTGCTCGGCGGCCTTGGCCAGCATCAGCGCCACGCCCGGCGTGCAGCAGATCACCTCCAGTTCCAGGTCCCGCATGAGCTGGAGGGCCTTGGCGAACCCGATCACCGGCGAGTACGGCCAGATCTTGGCGTTCATCGCGCCGGTGTTGCGGGCCACGTCGCCGAGCGTGTCGCCGAACGAGTGCACCTCCGTCGGGCCCATCAGCCCGACCCGGGGCGCCTGTTCGCCGAAGTGGTGGCGGAAGATCGACGCCCAGGACTCGGTGACGTGGGCGTTGCTGGCCACCACCTCGCGGCCGTCGCGGGGGCACGGCGTGGCGGGCCCGGTCGTGCCGGTGGTCTCGTAGAAGAAGACGGCCTCGGCCAGCGGGCGGCTGAGCACGTCGAGCATCTCCTCGCGCAGGTGCGCCTTCGTGGTGAAGGGCAGCCGGTCGAGCGTGGCCGGGGTGATCGTGGTCAGGTCGATCCCGGCGAGGTGCCGGGCGTAGAACGGCGAGCCGGTGCCGACCTGGTCGAGCACCCGGCGCAGTTGCCGGTCCCGCCAGTCACCGAGCTGCGCGTCGGTGAGCGTGCGGTCGTAGAACGCGCGGTGCAGGCGCAGGTAGTCGGCGGCGAAGCCGGCCGCCGGGCCGGTGGTGGGAAGCCACATGGATCGGGGTCCTCTCGGTGTGCGTCAGTGCAGGCCGCCGTCGACGTCCAGCACGGAGGCGGTGACGTAGCTGCTGTCCGGGCCGGCCAGCCAGGCGACGGCGGCGGCGATCTCGTCCGGGGCGCCGAAGCGGCCGGCCGGGATGCGGGCCCGGTAGTCGTCCCGGCGGGCCGCCGGGATCCGGGCGGCCATCGGCGTCTCGACCAGCCCGGGGGCCACCGCGTTGACCCGGATGCGGTGCGCGGCCAGCGCCCGGCCGAGGCTGCGGGTGAGCGCGACGACAGCGCCCTTCGAGGCGCCGTACGCGGCGTCCGGGCTGCCGATCCGGCCGCTGATCGAGGCGATGTTGACCACGGTGCCCGGACGTCCGGCGGCCACCAGCGCCCGGGCGTACGCGAGCGTGCCGAAGAACGTCGCGCCGAGGTTGGTGTCCAGCACCTCGGCGTACGTGCGCGGGTCGTAGTCGAGGAAGTCCCGGGCCGGGTAGACGCCGGCGTTGTTGACCAGCACGGCGGGCAGGCCGTGCCGCTCGTGCACGTCGTCCAGCAGCCGCTGCGCCTGCTCCGGCACGGCCAGGTCGGCGACGAGCGCCGCGTACGCCGACGGGTCGGCGGCCGGCTCGCGGTCGACGCTGAGCACCCGGTGCCCGGCCCGGGTCAGGGCGGCGGTGACGGCCCGGCCGATGCCGCCCGCGCCGCCGGTGACCACGGCGAGCGGGGGAGGGGAGTCGGACATGATCGGTCTCCGCCGCTCAGCCGGCGACCGGCAGCGCCGCCGGTACGCCGCGCAGGAAGTTGTCGAACAACCGCAGCCCGTCCTGGGTGGTCACGCTCTCCGGATGGAACTGCACCCCCTCGACGGCGAGCGTGCGGTGGCGCAAGCCCATCACGTAGCCGTCGTCGCCGGAGCGGGCGGCCACCTCCAGCGAGGGCGGCACCGGGTCGTCGACGATCAGCGAGTGGTACCGGGTGACGGTCAGCGGCGCCGCCGCCCCGGCGTAGACGCCCCGGCCGTCGTGCGTGACCTCGCTGGTCTTGCCGTGCATCAGGTGCCGCGCCACCGCGATCGTGCCGCCGTACGCCAGGCCGATCGCCTGGTGGCCGAGGCAGACGCCGAGCAGCGGCACCCGGCCGGCGAAGGCGTGGACCAGCTCGACGTGGCCGGAGTCGCCGGGGTGGCCGGGCCCGGGTCCGAGCACCACCGCGTCCGGGCGCAGCGCGGCGAGCTGCCGGGGGCTGCGCACGCGCGACCGGACCACGACCGTCCGGGCGCCGAGCGTGCGCAGGTACTGGTCGATGATGTGGGTGAAGCTGTCGTACGCGTCGACGAGCAGGACCTTCACGGCAGCAGCTCCTCGCCGGTCAGGGCCCAGTAGGCGGCGCTCATCTTGGCCAGCGTCTCCCGCCACTCGGCGGCCGGTGTGGAGTCGGCGACCACGCCGGCGGACGCCTGGGTGTGGTAGCGGTGGCCGTCGTGCACGACGGTGCGGATGCAGAGCGCGAGCACCGCGAACCCGCGGACGTCGACCAGGCCGATCGCGCCCGCGTAGATGCCCCGGGGTGCCGCCTCCAGCCCGTCGATGATCTCCATCGACCGCAGCTTCGGCGCGCCGGTCATGGTGCCGGCCGGGAACGCGGCGCGGACCGCCGCCCACACGTCGGCGCCGTCGTCGAGGCGGCCGGAGACGGTGGAGACCAGATGGTGCACGTACGCGAACGGCTCGACGTCGAGCATCGCGTCCACCGACAGCGTGCCCGGCTCGCAGACCCGGCCGATGTCGTTGCGGCACAGGTCGACGAGCATGACGTGCTCGGCGCGCTCCTTGTCGCTGGCCCGCAGTTCGGCCACCCGGCGGCGGTCGGTCAGCGGGTCGGCCGAGCGGGCGGCGGTGCCGGCGATCGGGCGCATCGACAGCCGGTCGCCGCTCAGGCGCAGGAACAGCTCCGGGCTGGCGCCGATCACGGTGCGCCCGGCCCAGGGCGCCAGGTACATGTACGGCGACGGGCTGCGGTGCCGCAGGCGCCGGTAGACGTCCAGCGGGGTGAGGGCGGTCTCCACCTCGATGCGGTGGCCGATCTGCACCTGGTAGCTGTCGCCGACCCGGATGTGCCGCAGGCAGCGCCGCACGCGTTCGGCGAACGTCTCCTCGTCGACGGTGTCGCGTACCCGGGCCGGCGTGGGCGCGGGTGGCGGCGGCTGGTCGCCGGGCACGCCGGTGAGCAGCCGCGTCACCGGCGGCGCCGGCTGCGGCGGGAGGTGCGGGCCGGTGGCGTGCAACTGGTGCGCGGTGCCGGCCCGCAGGTCCCACCAGACGGTGTGCCGGAACAGCGTCAGCGCGAACCGGGGGAGGTCGTCGTCGGCCCGGCCGAGGGTCAGCTCGTCCATGTCGCGGGCGGCCTCGTAGGCCAGGGTGGTGAGGAAGCCGAAGGCGAACCGGTCGGCCGGCACGGGCGTCTCGACGGTGAAGGCGCGCTGCACGGCGCGGACCACCGACCAGAGCTGCGCCGGGCCGGGCACGTGCCAGGCGGACGTGGTGCCCTGCCGCCGGGCCGGTGCGCCGAGGACGCCGGTGACCACCGCGCCCAGCGCGTCGCCCAGCGGCCCGGCGGCGGCCAGCTCGCACCCGTCGGCCAGGAACCGCAGCTCGGCGAGACGGCCCCAGCCCACCGCCGCGGCCTGCCGGTCGGCGGCCGGTCCGTCCAGGCTTTCGAAGAGGTACGCGTCGTGTGCGGCATGGCTTTGTGTCAATGCGGTGTACAACGTGAGTGGATCGATCGACGGCAGTGTGATTGAGGTCACGGAAATCGGAATTCGGCCGGTCGGCGTCGTGCGTCCCGGCGTCTCCGAACGGTGGTCTGCGGTTTCCGCGCCCACCGTGGTCGGCAATGAGGACACTGTGGAACCCCCCTTTGAGCAGCCCGGATGTCCCGCCGCGGACCGGCTGGACCGCGTTCGGTGACAGATCGGACTTCCCCCGTTGAAAAGGACGCGCGGCACCCCCCGGTTGCGGCCGGGAATCGGTTGCGGTCCCGGGAAACACTTTCACCAAGTGCGGTTCCCGCTGTCCATACCACTTCGGAGACCGGGGAGAGGACCAATCGGTGTGGCATCTGAATCTGTCAATTGACGGCGATGCGCGTGAAACGTTGTCGGCGCAGCTCCGCAACGCTCTGCGCGGGCGGATCACCGACGGCACGCTGCGCCCCGGGACGCGCGTGCCGTCGACCCGTCAGCTCGCGACGGACCTCGGCGTGTCCCGCACCGTGGTCGTCGAGGCGTACGAGCAGCTCTGCGCCGAGGGCTACCTCACCTCGCAGCGCGGCTCCGGCACCTCGGTGGCGGACTCCGCGCACGCCGGCGTCGCCTCCGCGCTCACCGCCGACGAGGCACCCGCGCCCGAGGTGTGGGACCTGCGCGCCGGCGGCACCGACGTGTCCACGTTCCCGCGCCAGGACTGGATCCGCTGCGTCAGCTCGGTGCTCCGCTCGGCCGGGCCGCAGGAACTGGGCTACGCCCCGCCGTCCGGCCTGCCGGCGGTCCGCCGCACGCTCGCCGGCTACCTGGGCCGGGTCCGGGGCGTCCGCGCCCGCCCCGAGCACCTGATGATCACCTCCGGCTTCGCCCAGGGGCTGGCGCTGCTCTGCCGGGTGCTGCGCGACCAGGGACACGAGGCGATCGGCGTGGAGGATCCCGGGCACCCGGGGGAGTGGGCGTTCATCGCCGACGCCGGGCTGCGGCCGGTCGGTGTGCCGGTGGACCGGGAGGGCATCCGCGTCGGCGAGCTGGCCGCGACCGGCGTACGGGCCGTGCTCACCACCCCGGCCAGCCAGTTCCCCACCGGTGCGCCGCTGAGCCGGCGGCGCCGGGAGCAGCTCGTCGACTGGGCGCGTGCGGTGGACGGGTACGTCGTCGAGGACGACTTCGACGCCGCGTTCGTGGCGCCGGCGCAGCGGATGCCCGCGTTGCAGAGCGTCGCGCCGGACCGGGTGGTGTACGCCGGCAGCGCCAGCAAGGTCCTCGCCCCGGCGCTGCGGCTCGGCTGGCTGGCCGCGCCGACCGGGCTGGCCGCCTCGATCGAGCGGGTCCGGGCCGGCTGGGACATCGGCTGTTCCGGGCTGGACCAGCTCGCCTTCGCCCGGCTCGTGGACACCGGCGCGTTCGACCGGCACCTGCGCCGGCTGCGGGCCGAGTTCCAGCGCCGCGGCCAGGCGGTACGCCAGCACATCGCACGCCATCTGCCCGGCGTGGCGCCGCTCGACGCCAGTGGTGGCCTCCAGACGTACCTGGTGCTGCCCCGCTGGTGCGCCGAGGAGTCCATGGTGGCGGCCGCGCGGCGCCGGTCCGTGCTGGTGCGCGGCGGCCGGTTCTACGCCCTGCGCGCCGACGACCGGCCCCCGGCGCTGGTCATCGGGTACGCCGGGGTGCGCGGCGCCGAGCTGGGGCGGGGACTGGCCGGGGTCGCCGCGGCCTACCGCGACGTGACCGCGCGCCACGCGCCGGGTGTCAATGTGCGGCGGGCCGCGGAATCCGACCGAAGGACCGGCTTGACAGCGTGATCAGCGCTTAGGTTAGCCTAACCTCCGTGACGAGCAGAACGGTGCGAGCCGACGGCTTGAGCGGCAGCGACCTGCGGCTGGGCTACCACGGCACGACGGTGGTGCACGACGCCGCCATCACGCTTCAGCCCGCGGCGGTGACCGCGTTGGTCGGCCCGAACGGCAGCGGCAAGTCGACGCTGCTGCGCGGGCTGGCCCGCCTGCACCCGCTGGAGCACGGCGAGATCGTGCTGGCCGACGGCACGCCGGCCCGGGCGCTGTCCGCCCGGGACTTCGCCCGCCGGGTCACGCTGCTCGCGCAGAGCCGCCCCACCCCCAGCGGGGTGACGGTGCGCGACGTGGTCGGGTACGGCCGGCACCCGTACCGCCAGCGGTGGCGCGCGAACGACCTCGACGGACCGGCCGCGATCGACCGGGCCATGCGGGTGACGGGCGTCGACGCCATGGCCGCCCGGCCGGTCGACGAGCTGTCCGGCGGCGAGCTGCAACGGGTCTGGCTGGCCACCTGCCTGGCCCAGGACACCGCGATCCTGCTGCTGGACGAGCCGACCACGTTCCTGGACCTGCGCTACCAGGTGGAGATCCTCGACCTGATGCGCGAACTCGCCGACACCGCCGGCGTCGCCGTCGGTGTGGTGCTGCACGACCTGAACCAGGCCGCGGCCGTCGCCGACCAGGTCGTGCTCCTGCACGAAGGCCGGGTCCGCGGCGCCGGCACGCCGCACGAGGTGTTCACCGAGGCGGCGCTCACCGAGGCGTACGGCATTCGCGTCGAGGTGACTGTCGACCCGGTCACCAACCTGCTCTCCACTCGTCCCGTCGGCCGGCACACGACCCGCGTCTCCGCCTGACCGACTCCTGCCCACAGAAGAGAAACCGATGTTGCGTACCCGCCTGACCCTGCTCGCCGCCGCCGCGGCCAGCGCGCTGCTGATCGCCGGCTGCGGCACCACCGAGGAGCCCGCCGCCGCACCGTCCCCCTCCGACGCCGCGTCCACCGGCCCGGTCACCGTCACCGACAGCCGGGGCAAGACCATCACCCTCAAGAGCCCCGCCACCAAGGTCGTCGGCCTGGAGTGGGGCGAGGTCGAGATGCTCGTCGGCCTCGGCGTGATGCCGGTCGGCGTGGCCGACCCGAAGGGGTACGCCACCTGGGTGACCGCCGCCCCGCTCGACGCGGGCGTCAAGGACGTCGGCACCCGGGGTGAGCCGAGCGTCGACTCCATCGTCGCGCTCCAGCCGGACCTCGTGGTGATGGAGGCCGAGCGCGGCTCCGCCGTCGTCACCCAGCTGGAGAAGTACGTCCCGGTGCTGGTCACCAAGGGCAGCGACGCGTCCGACAACATCGGCCGGATGCGCGCGGACCTGAAGATGATCGCCACCGCGACCGGCCGGACCGCCCAGGCGGACAAGCTGCTCGCCGACTTCGACGCCGCGCTCGCCGACGGCAAGAAGAAGATCGCCGACGCCGGGGCGGCCGGCAAGCAGTTCGCCATCGCCGACGGCTGGAAGGAGGGCAGCACCGTCTCGATCCGGATGTTCGGCCAGGGCGCGTTCGTCTCCCAGCTCGGCATCCAGCTCGGCCTCAAGAACGCCTGGACCGGCAAGACCGACGAGATGTGGGGCCTGGGCCAGACCGACGTCGAGGGCATGAACGTCCTCAAGAGCCAGGACCTGCACTTCTTCTACAACGCCTCGGACGGCAACGACGTGTTCGCCGACGGCCTCGCCGGCAACGCGATCTGGCGCTCCCTGCCGTTCGTCCAGCAGAACAAGCTGCACAAGATGCCCAACGGCATCTGGACGTTCGGCGGCACGCTGTCCGCCAAGCAGTACATCGACGAGCTGGTGAAGGTCTACACGGCTTGAGCGCGATGACCGCCCCCGCCCCGCCGGGGCCGGCCACCCGGCCGGCCCCGGTCGGGCCGCCGCCCGTCCGGCGCAGCCGGGTCGCCGGCGCGTTCACCCTCGCCGCCGTGGTGCTCGTCGCGATCACCGCGGTGCACCTCACCCAGGGCACGTCGTCGGTGGGGGCGCTGGACCTGCTCCGGCTGCTGACCGGCGGCGACGACGAGGCCGCCCGGATCCTCGTCGCCTCCCGCCTGCCCCGGCTGCTCACCGGCCTGGCCGTCGGCGTCGCGCTCGGTTTCGCCGGCGCGGCGTTGCAGTCGACCACCCGCAATCCGCTCGCCTCGCCGGACACGCTCGCCGTCAACGCCGGCGCGCACCTGGCGATCGTCGCCACCGCCGCGTTCGGGATCGCGCTGCCGGCGCTGCCCTCGGGCGGCCTGGCGTTCTGCGGCGGCCTCGCCGCCGCCTCCCTGGTCATGCTGCTCTCGGCCGGCGGGCAGGCCGCCACCACCCGGCTCATCCTCGCCGGCTCGGCCACCGCGATGGCGCTCGCCTCGCTGACCATGCTGCTCCTGCTGCTGTTCGAGCAGTCCACCATCGGCCTGTTCGCCTGGGGCAACGGCTCGCTCGTGCAGGGCGACCTCGCCGCGTTCACCCAGCTCGCCCCCGTGATCGGGGTCGCCGCGCTGCTGCTCGTGACGCTCGGGCACCGGCTGGACCTGCTCGCCCTCGGCGACGACACCGCCACCGTGCTCGGGCTCAACGTGCGCCGGACCCGGCTCATCGTGGTGCTGCTCGCAGTGCTGCTCTCCGCCGCCGCGGTCACCCTGGCCGGGCCGATCGGCTTCGTCGGCCTCGGCGCGCCGGTGATCGTCCGGCTGCTCGGCCGGTGGGTGCCCGAGGTGCACCGGCACCGCATCCTGATGCCGCTGGCCGGCATCGTCGGCGTCGTCATCGTGCTCGGCTCCGACGTGCTGCTACGCGCCGTGCTCGGCGGGCAGGCCGGTGTCGACGTGCCCACCGGCGTGGTGACCACGCTCTTCGGCGCGGTGCTGCTGATCTGGCTGGCCCGCCGCCACCGCGACGCCGGGCCGACCCGGCAGGCGCCCGGCGGCCACGCCGCCGTCCGCTCCCGCGGCTTCGTCGCCGCCGTCGTCGCGGCCTGCGCGGTCGTCGTCACCGCCGCGCTGGTGCTCGGCATGCTCGCCGGTGACACGTGGGTGCTGCTCGGCGACATCGTCAACTGGGTGCAGGGCCGCACCGGGCCGGCGTACACCTTCGTGCTGGACGCCCGCTGGCCGCGGGTCACCGCGGCGCTGCTGGCCGGGGCCGCGCTGGCCCTGGCCGGCACCACGGTGCAGGCGGTGTGCCGCAACCCGCTCGCCGAACCGGGCATCCTCGGCATCACCGGCGGCGCCGGCATCGGCGCGGTGTCGCTGCTGACGTTCGCGCCGATGGCCGGCGTGCTCGCCCTGTCCGGCGCCGCCGGTCTGGGCGCGGTCGCCGCGTTCGCGCTGGTCTACGGCCTGGCGCGGCGGCGCGGCCTCAACTCCGACCGGCTGGTGCTGATCGGGTTCGCGGTCTGGCAGGGCGGGACGGCGGTCATCACGTTCATCGTGGTCTCGTCCGACCCGTGGAACACCGGCAAGGCGCTGACCTGGCTGTCCGGCTCCACCTACGGGCGTACCGCCCCGCAGGTGCTGCCGGTGCTGATCGCGTTGCTGATCGCGCTGCCGGTGGTGGCCGCCGTACGCCGCGAGCTGGACCTGCTCGCGCTCGACGACGACACGCCCCGGGTGCTCGGCGTCCGGCTGGAACGCGCCCGGCTGATCGCGCTCGGCCTGGCGGCGCTGCTCACCGCCACCGCCGTGTCGGCAGTCGGTGTGATCGGCTTCGTCGGCCTGGTCGCGCCGCACGCGGCCCGCGCCCTCGTGGGCGGGCGGCACACCCGCGTCCTGCCGGTCGCGGTGCTGCTCGGCGCCACCCTGGTCAGCCTCGCCGACACGCTCGGCCGCAGCGTGATCGCCCCCGCCCAGGTCCCCGCCGGTCTGGTCACCGCCCTGATCGGCACCCCGTACTTCGTCTGGCTGCTGTGGCGTTCCCGCGCCGCGGCGGCCGCCCGTTAGCCCGTTCACCGACGTACCGCCCACCGGCCGTGAGAGGAATGACGCATGACCAGCACCCTGGCCGTCGCGCCCTGGCGAGTCTTCACCGTTGAGGTCCGCGCGCTGCGGCGGCTCGGCCCGTCCTTCCTGCGGGTGACGCTCACCGGCCCGGATCTGGACCGGTTCGCCGACAACGGGTACGACCAGCGGATCAAGCTGGCCCTGCCGCCGGTCGACGGGGCGCCGGGGGAGCTGCCCGACGGGCCGGACTGGTTCCCGCGGTGGCGTGAGCTGCCGGACGGGCTGCGCAGCCCGATCCGCACCTACACGGTGCGCGCGGTCCGGCCGGAGGCGTACGAGGTGGACGTGGACATGGCGCTGCACGGCGACGGCGGCCCGGCCACCCGGTGGGCACGGCGGGCCCGCCTCGGCGACCGGATCGCCGTCGTCGGCCCGGACGCCGGGTGGGACGGCCCGCACGGCGGCGTCGAGTTCCAGCCGCCGGCCGGCGCCACGCTGCTGCTCGCCGGCGACGAGACCGCCGCGCCGGCGATCTGCGCGATCCTGGAGCGGCTGCCCGCCGACGCGCGCGGGCACGCGCTGGTGGAGGTGCCGGAGACCGGCGACGAGCTGCCCTGCGCGGCGCCGGCCGGCGTCACTGTGACCTGGCTGCCCCGCGACGGCGCGCCGCACGGCAGCCGGCTCACCCCGGCCGTGACGAGCCTGGCCGGCCGGCTGGTGCCCGTACCGGCCGGGTCGGGCGCGCCGCCGCTGGCCGAGGTGGATGTGGACCGGGACATCCTCTGGGAGGTGCCGGAGCGGCCCGACGGCGCGGCGCTCTACGCCTGGCTGGCCGGGGAGGCGGCGGTGATCCGCGGCCTGCGCCGGCACCTGGTCACCGAGCGGGGCATGGACCGGTGCGCGGTGGCGTTCATGGGCTACTGGCGGGCCGGTCGCGCGGAGAACTGATCGTCCCCACCGCCGTCGAAGCGGGCCGGCGCACGGCGCCGGCCCGCTTCTTCGTCGTCCCGTCAGTCGCGCGGCGCGTACGGGGCGAGCGGGTTGACCAGCGTGCCGGCGAACTGCAACGCGGCCGACGGGTCGGACAGGTCCACCATCTGCTGGTTGTTGCGCAGCTGGAGCCGGTTGAGGCAGGACAGCGTGAACTCCGGCGCGAACAGGTCGTGCCGGCGCATCCGGTCGGCCAGGTGCGGCACCGTGGCGGCGTAGCCGGCGGCGCACTCGGCCACCGTGCGCCAGAACCCGTCCTGGTCGAGCACGCCCTGGGTGTGCAGGGCGGCGCTCAGGTGCCGAAGGAAGCAGTCGAACACGTCGGTGAAGATGGACAGGATCTTCTCGTCCTCCGGAATGGCGGCCCGGATCCGCCGCACCCGCTCGGGCAGGTCCGCGTCCGGGTCCATCACCACGATCTCCTCGGCGATGTCCTTGAACACGACCCGCTCCACCACGCCGCCGTCCAGCACCAGGATGACGTTCTCGCCGTGCGGCATGAACGCCAGGTCGTGGGCGTACAGGCTGTGCAGCAGCGGAACCAGGTAGGCGTCCAGGTAGCGGCGCAGCCAGTCGGCCGGGGCCAGCCCCGACTCGTCGATCAGCGCCGCGGCCAGCGAGCGCCCGTCCCGGTCCAGGTGCAGCAGCGAGGCCATGGTGGCCAGCCGCCGCCCGGGTTCCAGCCCGGGCACCGGGCTCTCCCGCCACAGCGCCGCCAGCATCTTGCGGTACGGGGAGTACCTGTCGGTCGCCGCCTCGTACTGGCGGTGCCGGTAACCGATCGCGGCCCGCTCCCGGATGATCGACAGGCCGGTGCGCTTGAGCACCGGGTCGCCCTCGATCAGCCCGGCCAGCCAGTCGTTGATGGCCGGCGTCGCCTCCATGTACGCGGCGGACAGCCCGCGCATGAAGCCCATGTTCAGCACCGACAGCGCGGTCTTCACGTAGTGCTTGGCCGGGTCGGTGACGTTGAAGAAGGTGCGGATGGACTGCTGCGCGAGGTACTCGTCCGGCCCCTCGCCGAGGCAGACCAGCCGGCGCGCGGCCACCTCACCGGCGAACGTGACGGCGAGCTTGTTCCACCACTGCCACGGGTGCACCGGGACGAACAGGTAGTCGGCCGGGTCCAGGCCCAGCCCGGTGAGCGTGGCGGTGAACCCGGCCAGCGTCTCCTCGCCCAGCTCGGCCCGGACCAGCGTGTCGTAGTCCAGGTCGTCGGCGCAGGTGAACGTGGTGTGGTCGCGGTGCGCGGCGAGCCAGAGCAGCCGTACCGGCGCGGCGGCCTCCGGGGCGTACGCGTGGTACTCGTGCACGCCGAAGCCGATGCGGCCGTTGTTGGCCACGAAGCAGGGATGCCCCTCGGTCATGCCGGTCTCGATCGCCTGGAAGTCGGCGGCGGCCAGCTCGGCGGCGCTCAGTGCGGGCTTGGCCAGCTTGTACGCGGTCCCGGCCAGCGTGGAGGTGATCTCCTCCAGGTAGACCGGCAGGATCGCGTCGGTGAGGCCGAGCGCGCCGCGCAGCTCCACGCACAGGTCGACGGCGTCGGGCGGCAGGTCCGCGCCGTCGCGGCGGCGCACGATGCTGTCCGCGTCGACCTGCCAGTGGTCGAGCGCCAGCCGCTGCGCGGCGAACCGGTACTCGACGGCGCCGTCGTCGCTGCGCACCAGCCACTGTCCCGGGCCGGCGGGCTCGGGGGTGATCAGGCGCTCGTGGGCGAACTCGGCGAGCGCCTTGCGCACCAGCAGCCGGTTGGCCGTCGCCCACGCCTCGGGGGTCAGGTGGTCCACGGATGCGCTGGCGTTCACGCCGGTGCCCCTTCCTCGCTGGCGGGCGCGCCGGTGGCGGCCCGGAACTGGTCCCGGGTGCAGACGCTGAGCAGCGCCTCCTTCTCGGGCTTGCGGATCGGGCCGACGACGGTGAAGCCGACTGCCGCGTTGAGCGCGTGCACGGCGGTGTTGCGCACGTCCGGCTCCACCACCACCCGGCGCGTCGCCGGGTCGGCGAACAGCCAGGCCATCACCGTGGTGATGACGGCCCGGGTGAAGCCGTGGACCGGCGTGTCGGCGGGCGCGCAGAGGAAGTGCATGCCCACGTCGCCGGGCTCCGGGTCGTAGAGATCGACCAGCTCGACGTGCGCCGGGTCGTACCGCTCGGCCAGGAACGCCGGGGTGCCGCGCCACGACCCGAGGTACGCGTCGTGGTGCGGGTGGTCGGCGATGCGCCGGTACTCGGCGGCGACGGCGTCCACGTCGGCGTCCTGCATGAGCCAGAACGCGGACTTGGGGTGGGTGACCCAGCGGTGCAGCAGCGCGGCGTCGGCGTCCGGGTCCAGCGGGCGCAGTGTGAACTCGCCGAGCGCGTCGTCGACGCGGGTGAACGCGGTCATGCCGGTCATGCCGGGGCCCCGGCCGGGGCGCCGAACTCCTGGAATGCGATGGTCTTCTCCACCGGGTAGTGCTCCCGGCCGGTCATCTCCCGGATCAGCCACGAGTTGCGGTACGGGCCCATGCCCAGGTCGGGTGAGGTGATGCTGTGCGTGTGGGTGCCGCCGTTCTGGAGGAACACGCCCCGGCCGGTGTGGTCGACGCTGTAGTTGCGGGCCACGTCGAAGCGGCCGTGCGCGTCGAAGCGGAGCCGGTCGCGGACCGGCGCGAGGAACTCCGGCACCCGGTAGTGGTAGCCGGTGGCCAGCACCAGTCCCGCGGTGTCGAGCGTGAACGCGCGGTCCTGCTCGGTGTGGCGCAGCCCGAGCCGGTAGCGGCCGTCGACGTACGCCGCCTCGACCAGTTCGGTGTTGGTCAGCAGGCGGCTCGGCACCGGCCCGTGCAGGCTCTTGGCGTACAGCAGGTCGTAGATGTCGTTGATCAGGTCGGCGTTGATGCCCTTGAACAGCGGCTTCTGTGCGGCCTCCAGCGCGTAGCGGGTCGGCTCGGGCAGCGCGTGGAAGTAGTCCACGTAGTCCGGTGAGGTCATCTCCAGCGTGAGCTTGGTGTACTCCAGCGGGAAGAACCGCGGCGAGCGGGTCACCCAGGTGAGCTGGTAGCCGTACGTGTCGATGTCGCCGAGCAGGTCGTGGTAGATCTCCGCGGCGCTCTGGCCGCTGCCGACGATCGTGATGCTGTCCTTGGCCTGCAGCGCCTCCCGGTGCTCCAGGTAGCGCGAGTTGTGGATCATGTCACCGCCGAGCCCGGCGCAGGCCGGCGGCAGGTACGGCGGGGTGCCGGTGCCGAGCACGAGGTGCCGGGCCCGGTGGGTGACCGGCCCGTCCGGCGTGTCCGCGTGCACCACGTACCGGTCGTCGCTCTCGTCGTACTCGACGGCGGTGACGGTGTGCCGGAAGCGCAGGTTCGGCAGCTTCCCGGCGGCCCAGCGGCAGTAGTCGTTGTACTCGGCGCGCAGCGGGAAGAAGCTCTCCCGGATGTAGAACGGGTAGAGCCGGCCGGTCTCCTTCAGGTAGCTCAGGAACGAGTACGGCGAGGTGGGGTCCGCGAGCGTGACCAGGTCGGCGATGAACGGCGTCTGGAGCCGGGTGGATTCCAGCAGCATGCCGGGATGCCAGTCGAAGCTGTCGCGGGCCTCCAGGAACAGCCCGTCGAGGTCGTCGATCGGCGCGGTGAGGCAGGCCAGGCCGAGGTTGTAGGGGCCCAGCCCGACGGCGATGAAGTCGTGGGTCGACATGTTCTCGTTCTCCTCGGCGGGGGTCAGACCGGGCAGGACAGCTCGGCGGCGGCCGCGGTCCGGGCGTACCAGGTGGCGTGGTCGGCGATGAGGTCCAGCACGTGGGCGATGTCGTCCACTGTGGTCTCGGGGTTGAGCAGGGTGAGCTTCAGGTGGTGGGCGCCGTCGACCTTGGTGCCGGCGACCAGGGCCGCGCCGGAGGCGGCGAGCGCGTCGCGGGCGTGCAGGTTGGCCTCGTCGACCAGGTCGGGCGCGAGGCCGGGCGGCCGGTACCGGAAGACCACTGTGCTCAGTTGCGACGGCGCGGCCACCTCGAAGCGCGGGTCGGCGTCGAGCCGCCGCCACGCCTGCGCCGCGAGGTCGACGACCTGGTCGAACAGCGCGCCGACCGCGTCCGGCCCCATGATCCGCAGGGTCAGCCAGAGCTTGCACGCGTCGAACCGGCGGGTGGTCTGGATGCTCTTGTCGACCTGGTTCGGGATGCCCTGCTCGACCGCGCGGGCCGGGTTGAGGTAGTCGGCGTGCCAGGTGGCGTGGCGCAGCGTCCGGCCGTCGCGGACCAGCAGCGCGCTGGAGCTGACCGGCTGGAAGAACGACTTGTGGTAGTCCACAGTCACCGACGCGGCCCGTTCGATGCCGTCGAGCAGGTGCCGGCGGGTGGGGGAGACCAGCAGCCCGCAGCCGTACGCGGCGTCGACGTGCAACCAGACGCCCGCGGCGGCGCAGATGTCGGCGATCTCCGGCAGTGGGTCGACGGTGCCGAAGTCGGTGGTGCCGGCGGTGGCGACGACGGCCATCACCACCTGGCCGTCGCGGTGGCAGCGGTCGATGGTGCGGGCCAGTTCGTCGGTGCGCATCCGGCGGGTCGCGTCGGTGGGCACGGTGAGCACCGCGTCGGCGGCCAGGCCGAGCAGCTTGGCGGCCTTCTGCACGCTGAAGTGCCCGGCCGCCGAGGTGAGGATGCGCAGCCGGGAGAGCACCTGCGGCCGGTCCGGCCGGCCGGCGGAGCCGCCCACCACCGTGCGGTACGCCTCCTCGCGCGCCAGCAGCATCGCCTGGAGGTTCGACTGGGTGCCGCCGCTGGTGAACACGCCGTCGGCGCCGGCGCCGAACCCGATGCGCCCGGCCGTCCACTCGATCAGGCGCCGCTCCATCAGCGTCGCGCCGGCGCTCTGGTCCCAGGTGTCCAGGGAGGAGTTGACCGCGCTGAGCACCGCCTCGCCGAGCAGCGCCGGGATGACCACCGGGCAGTTCAGGTGGGCCAGGTAGCGCGGGTGGTGGAACCAGACCGCGTCGCGCAGCCACACGTCGTGCAGCTCGTCCAGGGCGGCGTCGGTGTCGCCGAGCGGCCGGTCCAGGTCGATGGCGCCGATGAGCGGCGCCAGCTCGTCGGGGGTGACGCCGGTGAACGGCCGGTCCGCCTCGCCCACCCGGCGGGCGACCCGGTCGACGCCGCGCGCCAGCACGTCCCGGTACCGCGCGAGCGTGCCGGCGTTGAACAGGTGGCCGCGTGCCGTGGCGGCGGCGCGGCCGGTGTCGGTGGGCGCGGCGCCGGTCGGGCTCCCGATCGAACTCATGCGACTTCCCAGCGGTCGTACGGACAGGACACGCGGCGACAGCCGCGGCGATCAGGTTAGGTTAGGCTGGCCTAACTAGCAAGCACGACTCGGGGTGCTTTGTCCCGGATGCGCCGGTGGTTGGCGCCTTGGCCGCGTCGCGGTAAGGTCGCCCTCGGTTAGGGGAGGTTATCCTAAGTTGACTGTGGAGCGGAACCGGCGCCCGGCGCGCCGAGGCGGCGCGAGATGATGACGTACGTCGATCGCGACAGGTGGGGTGTGCCCCGGTTGTGGGCCGCCGACGTCGACGCGCTCGCGCGTCTGCAGGGGCGTGTCGCCGCGCTGGACCGGGCCTGGCAGATCAGCGTCGAACGATGGCGTGCCGAGGGCCGGCTGGCCGCCCACGTCGGCGCGGCCGAGCTGGCGTGGGACCGGTTCGCCCGGCGCGTACGGCTGGACGACACCGCCCGGCGCTGCTACGAGGGCCTGGACCCGGACACCCGGCGGTGGGTCGAGGCGTACGTCGACGGGGTCAACTCCGGACTCGCCGAGGGTGCCGCCGGCGCGCCTGAGTTCGCCGCCACCGGCACCGCGCCCGAACCCTGGCAGCCCTGGTCGCCGCTCGGCGTCTTCCTCGTCCAGCACGTGCTCTTCTCCACGTTCCCGAACAAGCTCTGGCACGCGCACGTGGCCCGCACGCTCGGCCCCGAGGCGGCCGGGCTGTTCGCGGTCGAGGGACCGGCGTCCTCCGGCAGCAACGCCTGGGCGCTGCCCGCCGACCCGGCCACCGGGCGCGGCCCGGTGATCGCCGGGGACCCGCACCGGCTGCTCGAACTACCCGGCGTCTACCAGCAGGTCCGGCTCGCCTGCCCGGAGTTCGACGTGATCGGCCTCGCCTTCCCCGGTGTACCCGGCCTGCCGCACTTCGGCCACACCGGCCACGTGGCCTGGGCCGTCACCAACGCGATGGCCGACTACCAGGACCTCTACCGCGAACGGCTGCGCCGCGACGGCGACCGCGTGCTGGTGCGCGACGCGGACGGCTGGACGCCCGCCGCGCGCCACGTCGAGGAGATCGAGGTCCGCGGCGGCGCCCCGGAGACGGTCGAGGTGATCGAGACGCCGCGCGGGCCGGTGATCGACCACGACCGGGTCACCGGCGACGCGATCGCCCTGCGCACGCCGAGCCGGGTCGAGGCCCGCCTCGGCTTCGAGGCGTTGCTGCCACTGCTGCGCGCCCGGCACACCGGTGACGTCGCCGAGGCGCTGCGCCACTGGGTCGAGCCGGTCAACAGCGTGCTCGCCGCCGACACCGGGGGCGGCGTCCGCCGCCTGGTCGCCGGCCTGGTCCCGGTACGCGACGAGCGGTGCCGCCGGGAACCCGTACCGGCCTGGGAGCCGGCCTACCGGTGGCGGGGCGACTACCTGCCGCTCGTGGACGAACCGGTCGACGGCGTGGCGGTGTGCGCGAACGACCGCCGCGAGGACGTGGCCGCACACGGCGCCGACTTCGCCCCGCCGCACCGGGCCCGCCGGATCCGGGAACTGCTCGCCCAGGGCGCCGGACCGTCCACGGTGCACACCGACGATCGGCTCCCGGCCGGGCCGCTGTACCGGCTGCTCGACCGGCTCGACCCCGGCCGGCTCGACGAACCCGCCCGCGCGCTGCTGCTGCGGCTGCGCGGCTGGGACCGGGCGATGGCGGCTGGCTCGGCCGAGGCCGGCGCGTACGCGGCCTGGCGGGCGGCACTCGCCCGGCGGTTGCGCGTACACCCGAGGTTGCGTGCCCTCGGCGAGCCGTGCGGTTTCGACGAGCTGTTCGCGCCCTGGACCGACCCGGCGGCCCGGATCGGCCTGGCGCTGGACCACCTCGCCGCCGAGTTCGGCGCCGGCCTCGCGGCACCGGCCGCCGAGGCGCTGGTCGAGGTGGCCGCCGGCCCGATGCCCGGTGAGTGGGGCGGCCGGCACCTGCTGCACCCCGTGCACCTGGGTGTCGCCCCGGCGGTCACCGACGCGGTCGCGGCGATGCGGCAGCGGGTGGCGCTGGCCGGTGACACCGACTGCGTGCTGGCCACGTCCAGCGTGCCGGGCGTCTCCGACGCCTGCTGGCGCGGCCCGGTGGCCCGCTACGTGTGGGATCTGACCGACCGGGCGGCCAGCCGCTGGATCGTCCCGTTCGGCGCATCCGGGCGCCCCGGCGACGCGCACTTCGCCGACCAACTGGCCCACTGGGCCGCCGGGACGCTGGTCCCGGTGCCCGCCGGCCCACTGACGGGAGACGAGTCGACGTGATCCACCTGGAACGGATCCCCGGCCTCGGCGAGCTGGCGCTGGAGCCGGTACGCCCCGACCGGCACGCCGAACTGCTGCACGGCTGGGTGGTCCGGCCCCGCAACCGGTTCTGGGGCATGGGCTCGCACACAGTCGACGAGGTACGCGAGATCTACGCGTTCGTCGACGGGCTGGACACCCACCACGCGTACCTGATCCGGCTCGACGGCGAGCCGATCGGGCTGTTCCAGACCTACCAGCCGGAGGCGGACCCGGTCGGCGACCGCTACCCGGTGCTGCCCGGCGACGTCGGGATCCACCTGCTGCTCGACGCGCCCCGGCGATATCCCGGTTCGCTGACCGGGGCGGTTTTCCCGGCCCTGGTCCGGTTCCTGCTGCGGGACCCGGCCGCGCGCCGCGTGGTGGTCGAGCCGGACGTCCGCAACGACGTCATGCTGCGCCGGCTGCGGATCGAGGGATTCACGCTCGGCGACGAGATCGACATGCCGGACAAACGGGCGAGGCTGGCGTTCCTCACCCGGGAACGGTTCGAGGCGGACCACCCGGCGGCGTGACGCCCCGCCCGCGTCAGGGCTCGACGGCGCGCAGCCGCCGGGTGAGGTCCCGCACCGTCTCGGCGTACGCCGGGTCGTCCTCGGACGGAAGGTGACCCTTGATCGGCGGCGGGACGCTGTCCCAGGGCGGCGCCACCAGGCTCTCCGGATCCCGGAGACGACGGTCCACGGTCGCCTCCGGGCCGGTGACGCGGGCCGGCTCGTCCGCGCGGTGCGGGGAGAAGATCCAGCCGCCCAGCGCGTCGGTGTCCCGCCACAGGTTGCGCCACCGCCAGCCGAGCCGGCCGCCGATCCCGCGCAGCATCTCGTCGCCGACGTAGGCGGGGAACAGCCGGGCGTAGAGCCGGCGCAGCGGCGAGCTGTATGTGAGCAGGGCGACCCGCGCGCTGATCTCCGCCGGCAGTTGCAGGACGGTGGCGGCGACCAGCACCGAGCCGTGGCTGTAGCCGGACAGCAGCACCCCGTTTCCGCTGCGCACCAGGTACGTGATGCGCCGGGCCAGCTCCGGCACGGCCCGCTCGGCGTAGCAGGGCGGTGCGAACGGGTGCGCGGCCCGGGGCCAGAACGTGGCGAGGTCGAAGAGCACGCCGACGTGGTGGCGGAACCCGGGACTGCGGTAGGCGAATATCCCGGCCACGACCAGGGCCAGCACCGCCGCCGAGAGCGCCACCCCGCCCACCTCGATGCCGAACATGACCAGCTCGGCCGGCACGTGCGTGCGGCGTTCCAGGGCCTCGCCCGGCTCGGGGCGGACCAGCGCCATCGCGGTGGTCGCCGCGCCCGCCCCGGCCATGACGGCGAACAGCACCGCCAACGGCACCAGCAGGTCGGTGAACCGGGCCCGCACGATCATCGTCCGGACCTGCCGCAGCCGGGGCGCCGCCTCGGCCGGCGGCGCCGGGAAGTCGCGCTCGACGACCGCCTGGGCGGCCCGGATCCGGCCGCGCCGGGACACCAGCGCCACCACGGCGGCGGCCGCCAGCGTGACCAGCAGGGCGCGGAAGAAACCGTAGATCGCCCAGGTGTACGCGCGCGCCGGACCCGGTATGTCGTCCGCCGGGGACACGCCCCGGTCCAGCAGGTCGGCGGTGCGCTGGACCAGCTCGGCGGAGTACGCCACCGCGAGCCCGCCCGCCGCCGCCGCGACCACGAGCGCGCCGAGCCCGTTCGGCGGCTGGTGGCCGCGTACCCGCAGCCGGTGCCAGAGCAGCACGGCCCCCAGGCCGCCGAGCAGGACCGCGTGCGTGACCAGCAGCCAGGTCAGGATCGAGCCGTAGCCGGGCAGGCCCCCGCCGGTACGCCAGCGGACCGGGGCGAACAGCAGGTACCCGGCCACCACGACGGTGAGCCCGACCGCGGTGCCGCGCAGCACCCGGGCGACCCGGTCGCGTCGCGGGTCGGTGGGCGCCCGGTCGACGAGCGGCGGCACGCAGACCAGGACCACGCAGGCGAGCAGGACCGCGCCGGTGACCGCCAGCAGCGCCGCCACAGTGGGCGGGACGCCCTGCGCGGCCCGGGCGGCGAGGAGACAGCCGTCGAGGGTGGCGAAGGCCGCCGCGATGTGGATCGAGCGCAGCCGGCCCATCAGCGGCTCGGTGTCCCACTGGCCGATCGTGCTCAACGGAGGGCCGGCGGATGCCCGCTCCGGCGCCCGGAACGCGGTGAACGAGCGTCCCGGACGCCGGGCGCCCCACCAGACCAGGCTCACCGCGGCGGCCGGCACCAGCGCCAGCACCACGAGCCGCAACCCGACCGGCCGCCCGCCCATCCAGGACAGCCACTCCCGGTCGGAGATACAGGCCGGCACGGACAGGCACTGCCAGGCCACCAGGTCCAGCGCCACCCCGGCGCCGGCGAGCACGTACAGCGCGGTCAGGCTCAGCCCGAGCACCCGGCACAGCCCCCGCACCACCGCGCCGCCGACCGCGTCCCCCGGCCGCATCCACACGGCCACGTTGAGCAGCATGAAGGGCATCAGGAACAGCAGCGACAGGGTACGCAGCGCGGTGCCGGACGGCAGGTCGTTCCACCGGTACGCCTCCAGCGTCACCCCGCCGGCGCCCTGCGCGTCGGCGAGCCCGGGGCGGGGCCGGTAGAAGCCCGCGCTGCGGTCGCCCGCGACCTGCCGGACCAGCGGCCGGCCCAGCACCTCGGCGGCGCCGGCCGAGGAGACGCCGTGCACCCGCAGCTCCACCACCTCGCCCGACGGCGCCTGTGCCCGCCCTGGTCCAGCCGTCATCGACCCTCCGCGACGTCCCGGCCGCCCACGCCGCCTGGCACGGCCCGCCCTCGGGTGGCGCAGCGTCCTACCCGGCCGGGCCGGTGGCAAACGCCCGTGGGCCCGGCGGGCGGCCCGTTCGAAGCCGCGCCGTCCGGGTAACCGCCGGCGGACGTCCTCGGACAAGGGAGCCCGCATGACCGGCGCATCGTCCCCGCGCGACGGCTTCGCCGTCGTGGAGATGTTCACCTCCCAGGGCTGCGACAGCTGCCCGCCCGCCGAGGAGGTGCTGTCCGAGATCGACCGGGACGCGCGTGAGCGCGGGGAGCGGGTCTACACGCTCGGCTTCCACGTCGACTACTGGGACCACCTGGGCTGGGCCGACCCGTACGGCGCGCAGGCGCACACGCTGCGGCAGGAGCGGTACGCGCGGACGCTGCGCACCGGCGGGCTCTACACGCCGCAGATGATCGTCAACGGAACGGTCGAGTTCGTCGGGTCGGACCGCCGGCAGGCCGGCTCGGCGATCGACGCCGCGCTGGCCGCTTCGCCCGGCACGCCGGTGACGCTGTCCGTCGTGACGGCCGACGCCGGGCACGTGGTGCTCGACTACGAGACCGGAGCGCTGCCCGAGCAGGCCCGGCTGAACGTGGCGGTGGTGGAGCGCGGCCTGGAGAACGACGTCCCCCGGGGCGAGAACGCCGGGCGGCGGCTGCGCCAGGACACGGTGGTGCGCGCGTTCTGTTCCACCGAGCTGAACGGGGAGCGGGGCCGGATGGAGATCGACGTGCCGGCGGCGCCCGACCCGCGCCGCGCCTCGGTCGTCGGGTACGTGCAGCAGGGCGACCGGGCGGTGGTCGGCGCGACCGCCGTCGACCTCGGCGACGGGAACCGCGGATGACCCGGGCCGCGGTGGCGCCCCGGCTGCCGCCGATCGACGTCGGCCGCTGGGTGAACTCCGCGCCGCTGACGCCGCAGGATCTGCGCGGACGTGTGGTCCTCGTCGACGTCTGGGAGTACACCTGCGTGAACTGGATCCGCACCGCCCCGTACGTGCGGGCGTGGCACCGCGACTACCGCGACCTCGGGCTCACTGTCGTCGGCGCGCACGCGCCGGAGTTCGCGTTCGGCCGGCTGCCGGAGAACATCGACCGGGCGATCCGCGACCACGGGCTCACCTACCCGATCGCGATCGACGACGACTACACGTTCTGGCGCGCCCTGCGCAACGACGCCTGGCCGGCGAAGTACCTCTTCGACGCCGACGGGCGGCTGGCCGACCGCTGGGTCGGCGAGGGCGACTACGACCGGACCGAGGCGCTGATCCGGCGACTGGTCGAGACCGCCGCGCCCGCGACCGCGCTGCCGCCGGTCACAGCGGAGGTGACCGCGTTCGTGACCGGCCCGCAGCCCACGTACGCCGGGATCACCCCGGAGACCTACCTCGGCGCCGACCGCGGTGTGCCCGGCACGTACGCGCTGACCGGCGACTGGCGGGTCGAGGGCGAGTACGTCGAGACCGGCGATGCCGGCGCCGAGCTGGTCCTGCCGTTCACCGCCGGTGAGGTGAACCTGGTGGCCGACCCGGGACCGGAGGGACCGGCCGGGATTCGGGTGCTGCTGGACGGGAAACCGGCCGCTGACGCGCGCGGAGCCGACGTGGGCCCGGACGACCGGGTCCTCGTCGACCGGGCGGCCATGATCCGGCTGGTCGACGGCGCGACGCCGGGGGAGCACCGGCTCACCCTGCGCGCCGAGCGGCCCGGCTTCCGCGCGTACGTCTTCACGTTCGGTCCCTGACCCGACCCGAGGAGGACAACCCGTGGCCGTCAAGACCATGACGCCGACGCGTACCGGCGCCGGCATCCGTGAGTTCCGCGTCGAGGTGCCGGAGGCGGACCTGGAGGACCTGCGGGTCCGGATCGCGGCCACCCGCTGGCCGGAGCGCCAGACCGTGGACGACCAGTCGCAGGGGGTGCCGCTGGAGACCAGTCAGGCGCTCGCCCGCTACTGGGCCACCGAGTACGACTGGCGCCGGGTCGAGGCGCGGCTAAACGACCTGCCGAACTTCGTCACCGAGATCGACGGCCTGGACATCCACTTCATCCACGTTCGCTCGCCGCACCCCGACGCGCTGCCGCTGATCGTCACGCACGGGTGGCCCGGTTCGGTGATCGAGCAGTTGAAGATCATCGGCCCGTTGACCGACCCGACGGCGCACGGCGGCAGCGCCTCGGACGCGTTCCACCTGGTGATCCCGTCGATGCCCGGCTACGGGTTCTCCGGTCAGCCGGACCGGCCCGGCTGGGATCCGCAGCACATCGCCCGCGCCTGGACCGAGCTGATGCGGCGGCTGGGCTACACCCGGTTCGTGGCGCAGGGCGGCGACTGGGGCGCGCTGATCACCGACATGCTCGGCGTGCAGGCCCCGCCGGAACTGGCCGGCATCCACACGAACATGCCCTGCGTGGTGCCGCCGGAGATCGACGCGCTGTTGCAGACCGGCATCACCGGTGTCAACAACCCGCTCGCGGAGCTGCCGGCCGGGCTGTCGGCCGAGGAGCGGGCCGCCTGCGAGCGGATCGACTTCTTCTGGAAGCACTCCGCGTACGCGCTGATCATGACAACCCGTCCGGAGACGCTCGTGGCGCTCGCCGACTCGCCGGTCGGCCTGGCGACGTTCATGCTCGACCACGACGCGGCGAGCCTGGACCTGATCTGCGCCGCCTTCGCCGGCCGGCCCGGCGGGCTGAGCCGCGACGACATCCTGGACAACGTCACGCTCTACTGGCTGACCAACACGGGCGTGTCCTCGGCCCGGCTGTACGCGCAGAACGCGCTGTCGTTCTTCGCCGCCAAGGGCGTCCGGGTGCCGGCCGCGGTGAGCCAGTTCCCGGACGAGATCCTGCTCGCGCCGCGCAGCTGGGCCGAGCGGGCGTACCCGAACCTGATCCACTACAACAAGGTGGACCGGGGCGGGCACTTCGCCGCCTGGGAGCAGCCGGAGCTGTTCGCCCAGGAGATGCGGGCGGCCTTCCGGTCGCTGCGCTGACGTCGGGACGGATGCGGCCGGGTGGGATGCCACCCGGCCGCATCCCCGGTTCAGACCTCGGTCAGCCGGACCGCGTCGGCGATGACCAGGCCGGCGGCGGAGCTCCACCGGCTGACCGCGACGCGGTTGGCGTCGCCGGCCGGCAGCGTGAACGTGCCGAGCGAGCGCCACTGCCCGCCGGTCGCCCGCTGGTCGACCACGACCGTCCGGTTGCCGGTGGTCGTGGCGACGATGTACGGCGTGGCCGCGTTGTAGCCCGCGTTCGCCGGCCACCACGCCTCGACCCGGTAGTTGCCGGTACGCGGGACGTTGAACTTGTACCAGGCCGCGTCGCTCGCGGCGACCGGGTCCGCGTAGCGGTAGTCGGCGCCGTAGCGCTGCCCGGAGTACGTCGAGGTGCCCCAGTTGGCGCTCGCGGTGAACCGGCCCGCGGTGGCGTTGTCCACGATCGACGTCCAGCCGGTGCCGCCGCCGGCCATCTTGGCGGCCACGTCGGCGCGCATCGTGTTCAGGTCGATGAAGGACGGGTCGATCTTGCCGGTGGTGCTGGTCTCCCGGTGTCCCCGGGCGTAGCTGGAGTCCCGGCCGAGCCGCTTGAGCACGGCGGCGGTGGCCGCGATGCTGGCGTTGTACTGGGCGGTGGTCATCCGCTGGTCGACGCCGTTGTAGTCGATCTCCCACCCGATCATCAGCGTGTTCCCGTCCCCGGCCGGGATCGGGCCGCTGCCGCCGCTGGTGCCGGCGTGGTTGCACCGGCCGGCGGAGATCACGTGGAACACGCCGTTGTAGTCCACGAGCGCCTGGCAGAGCGGGCCGGGCAGGTCGGAACGGCCGTTGATGCAGATGTTCAGCGCCGGGTGCGGGTTGGTGGCGCTGGAGGTGGCCGCGGTGTGGTGCCAGAGCACCCCGATCGGGTCGAAGGAGCCGGGGCGCATCCGGTTGAGCCAGTCGCCCTCGACCACGACCTGCACACCGGCGGCCCGCAGCACGTCCACGAGCCAGGGAATGGTGGCCATCACTGCTCCCCGAGCAGGTCGGCGAGGCACTCGGCCTTCGGCGCCGCGAGCGCCGTGCCGGGCCGGACGGCCACGGCGAGGGCGGCGGCCACCAGGGCGGGTACGCCGAGCAGACCTCGGCGTCGCAGACGGGGGGATCGTGACGTGGGCATGGCGCTCCTCGGGTGACGGCGCTTCACCGATCGACGGATGTGAGTGCGGGAACGCTATACCGGCTTCCGGCGTCTTGTCGATACCCTTCATTGATCGTTTCTTCGGTGAAAACTTTCGCCACCATCATCTGTCGTCATCCGTCGATGCGTGGTAGAAATCCTGCCCATGTCTCGCCGTCGAGCGAGGAATCCCGCACAGGAGGGGCGCCGATGAGAGCGATCGCCACGGCCCTGACGTTTCTCACCGTGGTCGCGGCCACGGCCGTCCCGGCAACGGCATCGGCCGTCCCGGCCCGGGCCGGGACACCGGCTGTCGCCGGCCCGCAGCCTGCCGCCGAGTCGCAGTCCGCCCTGGCCGCGGTCGGCCCGCAGCCCGGCACGTTCACCGGCAAGGGCTTCGACACCTGCACCGCGCCGTCGCAGGCCGCGATGGACGCCTGGCTCGCCGCCTCGCCGTACCGCGCGGTCGGCGTCTACATCAGCGGCGGCAGCCGCACCTGCGCCCAACCGAACCTGACCGCGACCTGGGTCGCCGACCAGACCCGCAAGGGCTGGCGGCTCATCCCCATCGAGCTCGGCTACCAGGCGCCGTGCGGCACCCGTACGCCGAAGATGTCCGCCGACGCGGCCACCGCCCGCGGGCAGGGCAGGACCGCGGCGGACAGCGCGGCCGCCGCCGCGGCGGCGCTCGGCATCGGCGCGGGCAGCACGCTCTACAACGACATCGAGCAGTACCCGTCGAACGCGAGCTGCCGGGCCGCGGTGCTCTCCTTCCTCTCCGGCTGGGTCGAGCGGCTGCACACTCGCGGCTACCTCGCCGGCATGTACTCCAGCGGCTCGTCCGGCATCACCGACGTCTGCGCCGCCTACCACGACACCCGGTACCTGCGGCTGGACCAGATCTGGATCGCCTGGTGGAACGGGGTCGCGGACACCGACGGGGGCACGTACTGCGCCGACGACCGCTACGCCGACCAGCAGCGCCTGCACCAGTACGCCGGCGACGTCACCGAGACGTGGGGCGGCGTGACCATGAAGATCGACCGCAACTACCTGGACGTACGGGCCGGTACGCCGCCCGCGTCGTGGAGCGTCACGGTCGACAACGCCACGGCGGGCGGGTTCACCGCCGGCGCGGCCTGGGGCACCTCCGCGTACTCCGCGCAGCGCCACGGCGCCGACTACCGCTTCGCGGCACCCGTGGCGTCCAGCGACGTGGCCTGGTTCCGGACGACCCTGCCCGCGACCGGCGCCTACGAGGTCTCGGTGTGGTACCCGGCCGACCCCGGCTACAACGACCGCACCCCGTACCTGGTGGCCACCACCACCGGCAATCGGACGGTGACCGTCGACCAGCGCGCCGGCGGCGGCCGCTGGGTCTCGCTCGGCGTGTTCACGCTCGCCGCCGGGACCGGGGACAAGGTCGGGGTGAGCCGCTGGAGCGCCGGGACCGGCTACGTGGTCGCCGACGCGGTACGCATCACCCGGGTCTGACGCCCGCACCCGTACGGATGCACTGCCGCTGTAGCCGCCCGGCCGGTCCGCCGGGCGGCTAGAACGGACGGTATGGCGGGGCGACGGGCGGTCTACGGGGACACCGGCGACGGCGGCGTGCAGCTCGCCGCCAGCACCGACAGGTGCACCTCTATCCGGATCACGTCCTGTTCGCCCCGGACGACCCGCCGGAGGATCTGCTCCGCTTCGACGCGGAGCTGATGCCGTTCGCCGACAACCCGCGACGGGGCGCGCTGGCGGTGGTCGACATGCAGAACGACTTCTGCGCCGAGGGCGGCTGGACCCACCGCTCCGGGCTGGACTACCGGGCCTGCCGGGAGGCCATCCCGGGGGTGGTACGCGCGGTCGAGGCCGCCCGCCGCCACGACATGTTCGTCATCTGGGTGTACTGGCACAACCGCCCCGACCTGCGCAACCTGGGCGCACCGACGCTGCACTCGTTCAAGCACACGCCCGACCAGTGCGGCATCGGCCAGCCGCTGGACCACGGGCGGGTGCTCACCGCCGGGGAGTGGGGCGCCGAGATGGTCGACGAGCTGAAGCCGCTGATCCGCGACGACGACGTCATGGTCGAGAAGGTGCGGATGAGCGGGTTCTACGGCACCCATCTCGACCAGGTGCTGCGCACCCAGGGCATCCACACGCTGTTCGTCTGCGGCGTCAACGCCGACCAGTGCGTCAGCACCACGATCGAGAGCGCCTACTTCCGCGACTACAACCCGGTCCTGGTCGCCGACGCCACCGCCACGTCCAGCCCGGCGTACTGCAAGGACGCGGTCGTGTTCAACACCAAGCAGTGCTGGGGGTTCGTCACGACCACCGACCGGTTCGCCGACCCGTCGCCCTACCGGCGGTGAGCCGGTCCCGGCACGGCGGGACCGGCTCACCCGGCCGGGTCAGTTCAGGTGCGCCAGCAGGGCCGTGGCCATGCCCTGCTCACCCCGGGCGTTCGGGTGGAACGGCGCGGCCGCGTTCTGCGGCACCAGCCCCTCCACCCAGCGGGTGCCGCTGCTCTTGCACGTGTCCCGGCCGATCGACGGCGTGTAGACGTCGGCGTAGCTCGCGCCGCCCGCCGCCGCGGTGTCGGCGAGCATCGTGTTGAGCGCCTTCTGGACGCCGCGCAGGTACGGCACGTCCTGGTAGGCGATCGGCACCACGGGCCAGCAGCCGTATCCGCTGTCCGGCAGGATCGCCGGGTACCCGAGCACCACCACGCGCGCGTTCGGCGCGGCCTGGCGGACCGCCCGCAGCACCGCCGTCACCTTCGGCGCGGTCGCGGCGATCCGGGCCCGCAACTGGTCGGTGCCGCCTGCGGTGAACCGGTCCTTGCAGGGTGACCCGAGCGGGCTGCTCACGCTCGCCTCGGCGCAGTCGCCGATGATGCCGGAGAAGCCGATGTCGTTGCCGCCGATCTGGACGGTCACCAGCGCGGTGGTCGAGGTGACGGCGTTGACCTGCGGCGGCAGCGCGATGCCCAGCGCGCCGTCGCCGCCGTACAGGATGTCCTCGGTGGTGGCGCCGGAGCAGCTCACGTCGGCGAAGGACGCCGAACCGGCGGACGCCGCGACCAGGGACGGGTAGTTGCGGTTGGAGCGCAGGCAGTTCAGGTCGACCTGGGTGGGGACGAGCGGGGCGGAGGTGTAGGAGTCGCCGAGCGCGACGTAGCGCCCGGCGGGTGCGGCGGCGACGGCGGGTGCGGCGGCGGCGAGCAGCACGCCGGCGGCGGCCGCGACGAGCGCGGTCATCCGGCCGGCGGTCCGCAGGAGCGGCAGGCGGGGACGGTTCATGGGGCCCTCCCGGAGGGGTCCTGGTGGTGGTGCTGGGATTCTGTCCGCGCCTGTGACATGCGTCAATATCGATAAGCCTCACTAAATCCCGTTCCGGGATGTGGTCCGCCGCCGCCCCTCCGGCCGGCCAGAGGTGTCGCGTACGTCACACTTTTCGGCGTCGGTGATGTCGGGTACTGGTCCGGCGCCGAACGGTCGATCCGTTGCGTCACAACGGTCCCCGGCGCGTCGCGCCTGATAGGCGGCCGGATGCCGGATCCGGGCACGCACGCACCGGAGTGACCCCGGCACGGCTGGTGAAGAACGCATCGAGTGTCGGCGATCGTGAATTTGCAGGCGTCATTACGCTGCGGGGTGGTTGATCGCCGGAACCACGGACGACAGGTGGAAGAACCTCAGATGAGTGACAATCACCCTCCCTACGGAGGCTATCCGGACCCGAACGCCGGAGCGTGGGGCAACCAGCCCGACCCGAACGCCCCGTACGGCGCGCAGCCGGCCTCCGGTGCGCCCTACGGTTCGCAGCCGGCGTCGGGCGCCCCGTACGGCGCCCAGCCAGGGTCGGGCGCTCCCTACGGCGCCCAGCCCGCGTCGGGCGCGCCGTACGGCGCTCAGCCCGGGTCGGGCGCTCCCTATGGCGCGCAGCCCGCGGCGCCGTTCCCCGGCCAGCCGGGCTACCCCGGGCAGCCGGCGCCGTACGCGCCCACCCCGCCCCCCAGCGGCGGCAAGAGCAAGGGCCTCATCGTCGGCCTCGCCGCCGGTGCGGTCACGCTGACGCTGCTGTGCTGCGGCGGCGGCCTCGCCTACGTCGCCTTCAACGGCGACGAGGAGGACCCGAAGCCGGTGGCCTCGGGCAGCGCCACCCCCGGGCCGGACAACAGCCCGTCCGCGACCCCCAGTGCGGGCGGGCCGGAGTCGACCGGGCCGGACGGGCCCACCAACAACGACTCGATCACCGCGCGTTACGCCAGCGAGATGTCGGCGGTCTGCGACGGGGGAGCGATCCTCAACGCCGCCCCGTACACCGCGCCGGCGGGTTCGAAGGCGTACGTCTTCTCCAACTCCCCGGACCGGCCGTCGTTCTGGTCGCAGAAGACGATCAGCTCGGCCAAGCCGTACTACGCGAAGTCGGCCGACTTCGCCACGGTGTCCGTCATCGGCTGCCTCAAGATGGTCGAGGGCAGCGAGGGCACGCCGAAGAAGTGCCAGTACAAGAACAGCGAGGACAAGGTCGTCACGGTCGACTACATCTCCTCGCGGTACACCCTGACCTTCCACGCCGCCAAGACCGGCGAGAAGGTCGGCGACGGCGGCACGGTGACCGCGCCCGCCGCCCGGTGCCCGAGCTTCATCTCCTACAACAAGGTGACGATGAAGTCGTACGCGTCCCCGGACAGCGGCACCATCGAGGCCGCGCTGGACCGCTTCCTCAAGTAGCCACACCCGGATCGCGGTGTGCGGGCCGGGCGGCCCGCACACCGCGGACGGCGGCTCAGGCCGCTGGCAGCGGCCGGCCGTGCGCGTCCACGCACTCGCGGGCGAAGATCCGCAGCAGCTCCGGCAGGTGGAAACGCTCGCCCGGGGCGCCGGAGTCGACCGGCACCAGCAGGTTGTGCTGGATCAGGCGCTCCACCATCCGGTTGGCCTGCTGCCGGGGCAGGCGCAGGATCTCCACCGCGCTGGACGCGGTGATGAACGAGTCGGCGCGGGCCAGCGCGTGCAGCGCCCGGCGGGCGTCCACGTCCAGCGCCTGGTAGCTGACCGAGAGGCTGTCGCGCACCGAGATGTCCCCGACGGACAGCTCCGACAGCCGGTTCTCCTCGTCCTCGAGATGCGCGGCGAAGCCGGGCAGGGCGACGTCGGGCTGGGTGACGAGCCGGCTGCCGACGATCCGCAGGGCCAGCGGCAGCTGGTCGCAGGCCGCGGCGATCCGGCCGAACACCTCCGGCTGCTCGCGTACCCGGCGCTCGCCCGCGATCGTGGCCAGCAGCTCCACCGCGTCGGCCCGGTCGAGCGAGCCGAGCGTCAACCGCCAGCCCACGTCCAGGTCCAGCAGGCGCTGCCGGCTGTTGATCAGCACCAGGCTGCGGCCCGCCCCGGGCAGCAGCGGGCGCACCTGCTGCGCGCAGTCGACGTCGTCGATGATGAGCAGCAGCCGCCGGCCGGCGAGCGCGCAGCGCAGCGCGGCGGAGCGTTCCCGGATGTCCTCGGATACGTCGGTGAGCGGCACGCCCAGCTCGACCAGCAGCTCCCGGATCAGCTCCCCGCTGCCGCGCGGCGGCTCGTCGCCGCTGTCGAAGCTGACGAAGAGCTGACCGTCGGGGAAGAGATCGGCCAGGTCGTACCCGCTGGTCACGGAGAACGAGGACTTGCCGACGCCCGGCGCGCCGGAGACGAGCACGACCCCGGCGTGCTCGTCGGCGTCGGCCGGGTCGGCGATCCCCTCGGCGATCGCGCGCAGCTGGCCCGCGGTGGTGTCCCGGCCGACCAGGGACGGCGGCTTCATCGGCAGGGCCTGCGGGCTCGGCGGCGGGCCGGGCGGCGACGCGGGTCCGGCGCCGGCGGCCGTCGGCCGGCCGGCCGGCGGGCGGGCCTCGGCGGAGTCCGCGTCCAGCGCCGTGTGGAGGGCGCCCTGGAGCGTGGGACCGGGGTCGACGCCCAGTTCGTCGACGATGCCGCGCCGGGCCTGCTGGTAGACGGCCAGCGCCTCGGCCACGCGTCCCTCCTGCGTCAGCGCGGTCACCAGCTGCGCCTGCCGGCGTTCGTCCAGCGGCTCCTCGGCCACCAGCCGGCGCAGCGACGGGATGACCCGGGCCGGCTGGCCCAGCCGCAGGCGCAGGTCGATCAGCTCGGTCGTCATCTCCCGGTGCTGCTCCCGCAACGCCGTTACGGTCGCGCCCAGGTCGGTGCCCGGATCCGCCAGGTCCTCCAGCGGGTGCCCGCCCCACAGCTCGACCGCCCGGTCGAACAGGTCGGCGGCGGCCTCCGGCCGGTCCCCCCGCGCGGCCCGGCGTGCCTCGTCGGCGAGACGCCGGAACCGCAGCAGGTCCAACTCGTCCTCGTCGACCCGCAGGTGGTAGCCGGTGCCGTCGTGGACCAGCCGGCCGGCCGAGTCGCCGCCGCGGTCCAGCGCCTGCCGCAGCCGGTGCACGTACGTGCGCAGGTTGCGTACCGCCGACGCGGGCGGCGAGTCCGGCCACAGGCCGTCGACCAGCCGGGAGGTGGCGACCGTGCGTCCCGGGCTCAGCAGCAGCACGGCGAGCAGGAGGCGGGGCTTGGTGCCGGTGAGCGTGACCGGGCGGTCGTCCACATGAACTGTCAGCGGGCCGAGAACACTGAACCGCATCGATGCATTCCCCCGCTCCGCAGTACCGTCCACAGTGTGGTGTACCGATGGATTTCCCACCTTCGGCTGGGGAATACCGCGCTCCCAGATGGTGCAAGTAGTCACCGATCGGTGTGTACTTCGTGACCCCGGGTGAGTTGCGCCGTCGCCCGCCGCGCCGCGTCGAGCACCGCCACCGCGTCCGCCACCCCGGCGCCCGCCGACCGGCCCTCCCGGACCAGCCCGGCGAAGTCCTCCGCCTGGCGGGCCAGGGCCGCGTACATGGTGGCGTCCCCGTCGGCCGGGTCGAGGAAGGTCAGCCGCTCGTGGTCCCGGGTGCCGAAGACCTCCACCGTCGCCATGTCGCCGCCCCGGTGGTGCCGGCCGAGCGAGACCAGCGCGGTGCCGCCGCCGGACAGGCCGAGCAACGCCTGGGCGCTGTCCACGTCCCGGCCGCGTACCGCCGGGTCGGTGACCGGCCCGGCCGGCTGCACCGCGACACGGTCGACCTCCTGCCCGGTCAGCCACCGGATCTGGTCGAACTCGTGCACGCCCATGTCCACGAAGATCCCGCCGCTGCCGGTGCGGAACGCCGCCGCGGGCGGCTCGCCGTCCCACTGCGCCGCGGCCACGAACAGGACCTCGCCCAGTTCGCCGTCGGCGATCCGCTCCCGCAGCCGGTGCAGCTGCGGGACGAACCGGCGCCAGTAGGCGACCTGGAACGGGATCCCGGCGGCGGCGGCCACCCGCCCCGCCTCGGCCGCCTCGGCCGGGTCGAGCCCGGCCGGCTTCTCGCACAGCACCGGCAGCCCGGCCTTGGCCGCGGCCGCGACCAGCGCGCCGTGCCGCCCGGTGGGCGCGGTCACCAGCAGACCGTCCGGCACGGCGTCCGTGAGCAGGTCCTCCACGCTCGGGTACGCCGGCAGCCCGGCCGCGGCGACCGCCTCCCGTGCCGCCGGAACCGGGTCGACCACGTACCGGATCCGGACCGCCGGGTGGTCGGCCAGGGCCCGCAGGTGGTGGTGGCCCATCCGGCCCGCTCCCACCAGCGCCAGTCGGAACTCATCGCTGCCGGTCATCGTCGCTTCCCCTCTCCTCGTCGGTGCCGTCGCGGCCGTCCGTGCGGCTGTCGCCCAGCCAGCCGGCCAGCGCGGCCACCACGGCCGGCGCGCCGGTGCCGAACACCTCGAACCCGTCGTGGCGCCACCGCCGGCTCACGCCGCCGGCGGCCTCCACCAGCGCGGCCCCGGCCGCGATGTCCCACGGCGCGGGGTCGAAGCTGAGGAACGCGTCCAGTTCCCCGCGGGCCACCGCGGCCAGGTCGCAGACGGTGGAGCCGGTGTTGCGCAGGTCGGCGACGCGCGGCGCGACGCCGACGAGCGCCTGGTACGCCCGCCGCCGCGGACCGGGCGCGTTCGGTACCGCGAACGCCACCAGGGCGTGCCCCGGCTCGGCCTCGCGGTTGACCGCGACCGGGGCGTCGCCGTCGAGCGCGCCGCCGTCGTCGAGCACCAGGCAGGCGCCGGTGGCCGGTTGCAGGACGGTGGCCGCGACCACCTGCCCGTCGCCCACGTCGCAGCCGGTCGCCACCGCGATGCTGACCGCGTAGCGGCTCGCGCCGTGGCTGAAGTTCAGCGTGCCGTCGAGCGGGTCGACGATCCAGCGCAGGCCGGAACAGCCGTCGCTGGCCCCGGACTCCTCGGCCAGGACGGCGTCCTGCGGCCGGTCGCGGGCGAGCAGGCCGAGGATGGCCCGTTCGCTGGCGTGGTCGGCGCTGGTCACCGGATCCTGGGCCGCGCCGCCCTTGTGTTCGGTCTGCAGGCCCCGGCCCCGCGCCTCGCGGATCGCGTCCGCACCGGCCCGCGCCGCGCGCAGGCTCAGGTGGCGCAGGTCGCCGGGAGCGGCACTGATGCTCATCGCGCCACCTGCGCTTCCCGCGGCGCGGCGAGCCGCGCGTAGTCGCCGTCCACGAACAGCAGCGGCGGCGTCGGCCGGAGCAGGCCCGCGGAGCGGACCTCGCCCATCAGCACCGCGTGGTCACCGGCCGGGTCGGCGGAGACCGCCTCGCAGCCGAAGTACGCCACCCCGTCGGTCAGGCGCGGGCAGCCGGTCGCCCGTTCGTGGTCGTAGGCCACACCCGCGAAGCCGTCGGCGCCCGCCGGCCGGCCCCGACTGGCGAACCAGGCCGCCTCCTCGCGCTGGTCGTCGCCGAGCACCGTCACCGCGAACCGGCCGGTACGCCGCACCGCGCCGAGCAGCCGGCAGTCCCGCCGGAGGCAGACCAGCAGCATCCGTGGCGACAGCGACACGGTGGTGAAGGAGTTGACGGTCATCCCCACCGGGCCGTCGGGTCCGACGGCTGTCGCCACGGCCACGCCGGTGGCGAAGCGCCCGGCCACCGAGCGGAACGCCCGTTCCTGGTCCTGTCCGTTCCCTGTGCCGGTCATCACCGTGCTCCTCTCGTCGCGCTGCCGACCAGGTCGGCGGTCCGGCGCCGGTCGGTCTTGCCGTTGGCGTTCGTGGGCAGGGCGGCCACGTGGTGGATCCGGGCCGGCACCATGTAGCCGGGCAGGCGGTCCGCGCACCGGCGGGTCAGCTCGTCGGTGATCCCGTCGGCGCCGGTGTAGACCGCCCGCAGGGAGACGTCGTCGCCCGCGCCGAACGCCAGCACCACCGCGTCCTGCACGCCCGGGTGGCCACGCAGGACCATCTCGATCTCGCCCAGCTCGATCCGGTAGCCGCGCAGCTTCACCTGGTCGTCCAGGCGCCCGTGGTGCACGAGCGTGCCGTGCTCGCGGCGGACCCGGTCACCGGTGCGGTAGTACCGGCGGCCGGCGTCCGTGACGAACCGGCCCTCGTCGTCGGCCGGGTCGAGGTAGCCGTCGAACCGCTGCGGCCCGTGCACGCACAGCTCGCCGTCGTCACCGCCGACCGTGCCGTCCTCCGCGCGCAGGATCGCGTCGAGCCCGGGGTGCGCGTCGCCGATCGGCACGGTGCCGTTCGAGGTCGCCGGCCAGGCCGCCGGATCCGCGGGCAGCCGGTGACCGGTACAGGTCACGGTCAGCTCGGTGGGACCGTAGAGGTTCTCCACCACGCTGCCCGGCGCCGCCGCCGCCCACGCCCGCGCCTGCTCCAGCGTCAGCGCCTCCCCGGCGAAGAGGCTGTGCCGCAGGCCGGGCATGGCGCCGGGGGAGAGCATCCGCATCCGGCGGGCCAGCGAGACCACCGAGGGCACCGAGAACCAGTGCGTGATCCGCCGCTCGTTGACGAACCGCACCGGCGTCAGCACCTCGTCCGGCTGCGGCACCACGAGCGTGGCGCCGCCACCCCAGGCGACGAACATGTCGAACACGGACGGGTCGAAGGTCAGGTCGAAGGTCTGCGACAGGCGGTCGCCCGGGCCGACCGGGTAGCGGTCCCGGCAGTGCGTGAGGAACGCGTCCACGTTGCGGTGGCGGATCGGCACGCCCTTGGGCCGCCCGGTCGAGCCGGAGGTGAACAGCAGGTACGCCACGTCGTCCGGCGCCACCGGGGCGGCCGGCGGCGGGACGCCCGGCGCGCCGTCGAGGCGTACCGTCACGGCGTCGCCCGCGACCTGCGCCGCCGTCGCGGCGCCGGCGTCGTCGACCACCAGCGCGTCCACGCCGGCGTCCCGGCACGCCCGGGCGGTGCGGGCCGGCGGGAAGGCCGGGTTGAGCGGCACCACCACCGCTCCGGCGCGCAGCGCGGCCAGATAACCGGCGTACGCGGGCAGGCTGCGGGCGGCCAGCAGGCCGACCGCGCGGGGGCGCCGGCCCACCTCGGCGTGGATGCGCCCGGCGAGGCCGTCGGCGAGGTCGCGCAGCCGGCGGTAGGTCACCGGCTCCCCGCCGACCTCCAGCGCGACCGCCTCGGGCACGCGTTCGACGGTCCGCTCGAACCAGGAGTAGAGACTCACGGCGTTGCTCCCTTCACTGTGCTGTCGTCGATCGGTCTTGCGGCGCCGCCGGCGTGGGACGCCGCGCTCAGGTCACCGCGCCCGCCAGTTCGTCGGCGTGGTCGGCGATGCCGGCGAGCATCGCGCCGGTGGCGCCACCGGCGATGCCGAACATGGCCGCCTCGGTGCGCAGCTGTGCCTCCCCGCCGTCGCGGAACGCGTCCGCGCCGCGCAGGCGCACCGCCTCGGCGGCGACCCGGTCCACGGTCTCGGCGGCGCTGACCTTCAGCAGCATCCCGGTGACCGCGGACGGGACGGCGGCCGGCGCGTCCAGCAGCGGCGCGCACAGCGCGTCAAGCTGGTGCGTGGCGACCAGGCATCGGGCGTACCGCTCGCGGACCGCCGGGCGGTCCCAGAGCGTGCCCGCCCCGGCCGGTCGCCGCCGCAGCCAGTCGCGCAGGCCCGCCAGCATCCGGTGGCACATCGCCCGGGCCCACAGCGCCCCGGCGACCCGTTCGACGCCGACCTGCCGGGCGAACCCGGCCAGCGCCCGGCCGGGGCGGCCCAGCACGGCGTCCGGGCCCAGCGCCACGCCGGCGAAGCGCAGGTGGCCCACGCCGGACCCGGCGAACGCCCGGCCGGCGGACCCGACCGTCACGCCCGGCGCGCCGGCCGGCACCAGCAGCCAGCAGAAGCTGGTGAAGTGCCGCGCCTCGCGGTGCCGGGCCAGCACGAGCGCCGCGTCGCAGCTCGTCGCGTTGGTGATCCAGTCCTTGCCGCCGTCCAGGACGGCGCCGTCGTCGCCCAGCTTCACCCGGGTCGCGGCGTCGAGCAGGTCCGAGCCCGACCCGCCGGCGTCGGTGACGGCCAGCGCCACCACCGTCTCGCCGCGCAGCATCCCGCGCCGCGCGCGCTCCGCCGGCCCGGTCGCGCCGGCCAGCAGCGGCAGCACTGTGGCGACCTGGACGCAGACCGACAGCGTCACGCCGAGCGGGCACCGGGCGTCCAGTTCGGTGAGCAGCACCGACAGCCGCCGGGGGTCCGGCTGCACGCCGTCCGGGTAGAGCGCCTCGACGATCCCGGCGGCGCCCAGCGCGCGCCACACGGCGCCGGGGTCGCCGAGGTCCACTCCGGACAGCGCAGCCCGCACGGAGGCGGCCTGGTCCCCGGGCGGCGGCATCGTCGGCGGCGGTGTCGGCGTCCTCGGCGTCGTCGGCTCAGGCAAGACGCACCCCCGGGTCGCGCAGCGACAGCGCCCCGTTGGCCAGGCGCAGCCGGTCGTTGGCGTAGTTCAGCGAGGCCGAGCGCAGATCCCGGAACGTGCGCTCCAGCGTCAGCGGCGAGTCGGTCAGGTAGCCGTGCCGCAGCCCCGCCAGCTCGACCAGTTCGTGCGCGGCGGCGAAGGACTCCTCGGCCGCGCGGATCTTCAGCGTGTTGAGCAGCATCTGCACCGGCGCCGCCGACATGTCCGGCGCGTCGGTGACCACCGAGACGGTGTGACGCAGCAGCGCGTGCGCCGCGTCCAGCCGGGCGCGGATGCCGGCCAGCCGCAGCAGCACCAGCTCGGAGGAGGGGGCGAACTGCCGCCGTCCCGCCTCGCTGCGGGCGTGCCGCAGCACCCGGCCGTACGCGCCGGCCGCCGCCCCGATCCAGGCCGCCGCCCAGCCGACGTGCGCCAGCGGCGCGAAGACGGTGGTGGCGATCTCCCGGAAGCCGCCGTGCTCGCCGACCACCTGCCACTGCGGCACCGCGCCGCGCAGCCGCATCGGCACGCTGTGCGTGGCCCGCATGCCCAGCGGGCGCCACCCGCCGGTCACCTCGATCTCCACCTGGTCCCGGTCGGCGTAGACCAGGTCCACCTGGGCGGCCGAGTCGGCCCCCGGGGCGCGGGTGGTGATCAGGAAGGCGTCGGCGTACGGGCCGCCGGTGACGATCGGCGCCTGCCGGTCGACGCGCAGCATCTCGCCGTCGTGCTCCAGCGCCGACTCGGCGGTCATCAGGTGACCGCCCTTGCCGGCCTCGGTGGTGACCGAGCCGAGATACCGCTCGCCCCGGGCCACCGCCGGCAGCACCTCGGCGCGCAGCTTCTCCCCGCCGTACGCGGTGATAGCGGCGACCTGCTGGCAGTGCATGGCGAAGACCATCGCCACCGACATGTCCACCCGGCCCAGCGCCAGCGTGACGTCGACCAGGTCCGGCAGCGTACCGCCGGCGCCGCCCTCGGCTTCGGGGACCAGCAGCCCCAGCAGCCCGGTACGGCGCATGGCGGCCAGCGCCTCGGTCGGGAAGACGGCGTTCTCGTCGGCCTCCCGGGCGTGCTCCGCCGCCACGTCGGCGACGGTCTCGACGGCCGGGGCGTACCCGGCGGGCGCGGTCATCGGGAACCACCGCCGACCGGGGTGCGCAGTTCCTCGACCACGCTCCACAGTCCACCGGCGGTGGCGAAGGTCGAGTCGACGAGCTTGTCGTCGGGCACGGCGACCCCGAACGTGTCCTCGATGGCGAACAGCAGCTCGATCTCGCGCATCGAGTCCAGGCCGAGGTCGCGCAGGCGGGACTCCTCGGTGATCTCGTCCGGGCCGGCGAACTTGAGGAACGGGCGGAGCAACTCGGTGAATTCGGCGTTCATTGACGTCACCTTTCTTCTCGGGTTTCGGCAGTGGCGCCCGGCGCGTCGACCGGGTGCCGCGTCAGGGTCAGCCGGGACGTCTCGACGACGCGGTCGCCGTCGCAGACGACCTCGACCGGCGCGGGGTGGCCGAGGAAGGCCAGCAGGCTGGCCGAGAGCCCGTAGGCCCCGACGTTCGGCACGGCCAGCACGTCGCCCGGCCGTACGTCGGGCAGGTTCGCGGCGCGGGCCCAGGTGTCCAGCGGCGTGCACAGCGGCCCGGCGACGATCGCGGCCTCCAGCGGCGGGCCGTCGCGGCCGTCGGCGGCGTGCAGGGCGGGTACGAGCGGCGGCAGCCGGCGCAGGCCGGACATCCCGCCGAGGTGGTTGATGCCGGACTCCAGCACCACCACCGGCGTGCCCTGCGACCGCTTGACGTCCAGCACGCGCGTCAGCAGCGTGCCGGCGGTGGCGGTGAGGAACCGGCCCGACTCGAAGGCGACTGTCGGCGCCCCGTCGCGCCAGCCGGGGAAGAGCTCGTCCAGGGCCGGGGCGACCCGGTCGGCGAGGCCGGTCAGGTCCGCGTTGTGGCCGGGCCGGGCGAACGGCGCGCCGAAGCCGCCGCCGAGGTCGAGCAGGGCCAGGTCGACGTCGAGCAGGTCCCGCAGCCGCCGGGCGGTACGCGCCGCGGCGGTGAACTGGGCCACCAGCGCGTCCACCGAGTCGACGTTGCTGCCGGTGTAGAGGTGGAATCCCCGTACCGGGGCCGACGGGCGGGAGCGGAACCGCTGGGGTTCCCGCTCGATCCAGTCGGCGTCGGCGCCGAACTGGGACGCGACGCCGGTCATGGTGAGCCCCTGACCCGGGTTGGGCACCCGGTCGTTGACGCGCAGCAGGCACCGCAGTTCCACGCCGTGCGCGGTGGCGATCCGGTCGGCCTGGTCCAGGCCCTCGGGCGAGTCGACGGAGAACCAGCGGACACCGGCGCGCACCGCCTCGGCCACCTCGGCGTCGCGCTTGCCCGGTCCGGTGTAGAGCATGCGGTCGCCCGGCACACCGGCCCGCAGTGCCGCGGCCAGCTCGCCCTCGGAGCAGATCTCCGCGTCGCAGCCGGCGGTGTGCAGCGCCGCCACCAGGGCCGGGTGCGGGTTGGCCTTGAGCGAGTAGAACAGCCGGCTCGGTGCGGGCAGCGCGGCGACCAGGGTGGCGTGGTTGGCGCGCACCCGGGCCAGGTCGTAGCGGTACGCCGGGGTGTCGAAGGGCAGGTCAGCCATCGTGCTCACCCGCCAGCCGGGCCAGCGCCCGCCGGTCCACCTTGCCGTTGCCGGTCAGTGGCAGGTCGGGCAGCACGACGCAGTGCGCCGGCACCTTCATCTCCTCCAGCTGTTCCCGCAGCCGGCGCAGCACGTCGGCGGGGGTCAGCTCGGCCACCACGAACAGCGTCGCGCCGTCGCGACCGTCGGCCGGCGGCAGCACCCCGGCCGCGTCCACGCCGTCGACCCGGTACGCGGCGGCCTCCACCTCGGTGGCGCTGACCCGGGTGCCCTTCTCCTTGTAGACGTCGTCGCGGCGGCCGGCGAAGTGGACGTACCCGTCGGCGTCCACGTGACCGTGGTCGCCGGTGTGCAGCTGCGGGAACAGTCCGTGGGCGCGGCGGAACCGCTGGGCGGTCAGCTCGGGCCGCCGCCAGTAGCCGGCCATCACGTGCGGGCCGCGTACCACCAGCTCGCCGCGGACGCCCGGAGGCTGGCGCCGCCCCTCGGCGTCCACCGTGAAGATCTCGGTGCCGGGCAGCGCCCGCCCGCAGGCGCCGGGCCGGCGCAGGTCGGCGTCCGGCGGCATGATCGCCGCGCGTTTGCACTCGGTGAGGCCGAACATGAGCTGGACGGCCAGGCCGGGCAGCAGCCGGCGCAGGCCGGCCAGCACCTCGGGCGGCATGGCCGCGCCGGTGTTGGTGAGCAGGCGCAGCGGCGGGCGGGGCGCGCCGGCCCGGCCGAGCAGCCGCAGCAGGTTGATCGCGAGCGACGGTACGCAGGGCAGCACCGTGGCGCCGGACTCGACAAGTGTCGCCAGCAGGCGGCCACCGGTGTCCCCGGCGTCGCCCAGGCGCAGCCGGGCACCGGCGACGGTGCTGAGGAAGATCTGGTAGAGGCCGTAGTCGAACGAGGGCGGCAGCAGGACGTGCACCACGTCGTCGGGCCGGTAGCGCAGCTCCGACTGGATCGCCCGCACCGCGAACGTGACCTGGGCGTGCGTGGAGACCACCGCCTTGGGCATGCCGGTGCTGCCGGAGGTGTAGATCAGGCAGACCGGGTCGACCGAGAGCGGGGCCGGGCCGGTGGGCGTGCCGCTGATCGCCGCGGCGGACGCGGCGCGGCGTGCCTCGTCCGCGCCGCGCACCGGGACGCCGCGGGCGCGGGACAGGCCGGCCAGGACCGGGTCGTCGGTGAGGACCAGGCCCGGCTCGGCGTCGTCGAGCACGTGGGCGAGGGCGACCTCGGGGGCCGGCGTGCGCAGGACGACGAAGACACCGCCGGTACGGGCGACCGCGTACAGCAGCGCCGGCAGGGTCGCGTCGGTGGGCAGCGCCACCAGCACCCGATCGCCGCGCCGGACGCCCTGCCCGCGCAGCCACCCGGCGAGGCGCAGGCTGTCCGCCCGCACCTGACGGTACGTGCGCTCGACGGTCCCGTCCCCGGCGGCGGGCGCGTCGGGGCGCGCGTCGGCGGTGCGGTCCAGCAGGTCGTGCAGGAGTTCGGTACTCATCGGGCACCTCCGGTGGCGGCGCCGAACATGGCGCACAGGGAGCCGACGTCGCGCAGGTCGGCCGCGGACAGCGCGGTGGCCGGAACCTCGACGCCGAGCCGACGTTCGACCCGGTCGATGACGTCGACCAGCCGGAACGAGTCGAAGCCGGGCAGTTCCCGGAGCACGTCGGTGGTGCGCAGGGCCGAACCGTCCAGGTCCAGGGTGTCGCCGAGCGCGCCGAGCACCGCCGCGCGTACGCCGTCGTCACCGGCCCGGTCCGGCGCGGCCGGTGCGGCGTCGTCGACGGTCCCGGCGGCCGGTCCGGCGATCGACTCCAGCGCGGCCAGGTGGTCGGCGATCAGCGCGCCGAGCGCGTCCGCCAGTTCCGGCGCGGCCGGCCGGCCCGCCTGGGCCCGCCGCAACGCCACGTAGCTGCGCGTGGCGAGTTGCTGCCAGCGCGCGGCCTGCCCGGCCAGCGCGGCGGCGGCCTCCGGCGCGACCGCCGCGAGCCAGCGTTCGTGCAGGTCGCGGGCGCGAGCCAGCAGCCAGACGTCGAGTACGAAGCGGTGCAGCCCGGCCACCGTGTCCAGGGCGGCGGCGGTGCGGGCCAGGTAGCTGTCGATCTCCGGGCGGGCCCGTCCGGCCCGGGCGGCGTTGCCGGCGAGCATGGCGGGCACGTCGATCGCCGGGGCCGGGTGCGCGGTCACCGCCAGTGTGTGCGCGCCCCCGGCCAGCGCCGCGTCGAACGCGGCGTCGGGCAGCCGCCACACACCGGGCCGTGCGGGCCCCCAGGCGGTGTCGTTGTGGTACGCGTCGACCACTGTGACCTCGTCCGGCCCGGCGGCCGTGACGAGGAAGCTGTGCCGCATGTGCTCGTGCTCGTGGTAGGGGCACCACGGCAGGTCGTACGCGTCGGCGGTGACGTAGAGCGGCTGGCCCGGGGCGCACAGCCGGCGTACCTGCGGGCCGTCGAGCTGCATCCACCGGCCCTCGACCCGCAGGCCGAGCAGGTCGACCGCCTCGGTGGCCCGGTCGTCCGAGGTCGCCTCGACGGTGACCAGGCCGTCCTGGTCCCGGGTGCGGAACCCGTACCGGGCGCCGAGGGCGAGGTGGCTGCCGGACCCGTTCGCGTGGTCGGCCAGCAGGGCGAAGCTCGTCTGGAGACAGTCCAGCGCGGTCGCGTGCAGACCGGTCAGGATCGGTGTCCACACCGGATCCGTGGTCGGCCGGTCGGGCGCGTTCGGGACGTGGTGGGACATGGGGAACTCCTCGATGCGGATACGTGGGGCGGGGCCGCCGGCGCGGAGGGTGCCGCGCCGGCGGCCGGTGCGAAGGTCAGCTGTCGGCGCGGCCGTCCAGACCGTTGGCCCAGGTGGAGAGCGCCTGCGCCTGCTCGGCCAGCGCGTGCTCGTCGGTGCCGATCGGGTCCTTGAAGAAGAACCCCAGCTCCTCGATCGGGCCGACGTGCCCGGCGCGGTGCGCCGCAGCGGTCAGCCGGGCCAGGTCGAGCACCAGCGGCGCGGCCAGCGTCGAGTCCACCCCGCTCCAGGTCAGCTGCATGGACATCCGGACGCCGAGGAACCCCTCGAACGAGACGTGGTCCCACGCGGTCTTGTGGTCGCCCAGGTCCGGCACGTTGTCGATGTGCAGCGGGGCCGTGACGTCCTCACCGAGCAGCGCGGGCAGCACACCCGACTTCGAGCTGAGCTTGCTGCGGGCGTTGCGCGGATCCTCCAGCGTGGCGCCGTCGCCGCCGCCGAGCAGGTTGACCCCGGCCCAGGAGAGCACGTGCAGGGCGCGGGAGGTGAACATCGGCGCCAGGGCGGTACGCAGCAGCGTCTCCCCGGTCTTGCCGTCGGAGCCGGCGAACGGCACGCGCTCCCGCTGCGCCATCATCTCCAGCGCGGGCAGCCGGGCGCCGGTGGACGGGGTGAAGTCGACGAAGCCGCAACCGGCCTGGAACGCCGCGTACGCGACCACCGAGCTGGCCGGCAGCGCCTTGTCGTCCGGGTCGGCCATGGCGCGGGTCAGCGCGTCCAGATCGTCGTGCTCGGGCCGGTGGTCGGCCGGCGGCTCGGTCGAGGACACGTTGATGACGACGACCCGGGACAGCCCGTTGCGGCTGCGGAACTCCTCGATGTCGCCGGCCAGCCGGTCGACCACCTCGGCCAGCGGTGCGGTCTCGGTACGCGCGTCGTATCCGGTGCGCAGGTTCTGCTCCACCTCGGGCAGGCTGCCGC
This sequence comes from Micromonospora sp. WMMD1219, assembly GCF_049315215.1. Taxonomy (NCBI): domain Bacteria; kingdom Bacillati; phylum Actinomycetota; class Actinomycetes; order Micromonosporales; family Micromonosporaceae; genus Micromonospora; species Micromonospora sp. WMMD1219. Next base: position 5,809,563 of record NZ_CP186057.1, on the reverse strand, counting down.
GCACGGCGGCCAGCACGGGTGCCGGGATGACGCCGGAGTCGACGAGCGACTCGGCCTTCTTCTCCAGCGGCGTGTCGACGATGTCGTGCCCGCCGACGACCAGGTCGTTCCAGCTCGCCAGCGGCGCGTCGCGCAGCATGCCGGTGTCGGTGACGCAGCCGGTCGAGTCGGCCATGCCGGCGCGCAGCGCCAGCAGACCGGTGATCGCGGTGGTGGCGACCGAACCGCGGGCGCCGTTGAGCCACACGCCGACGGGCGCGTCCGTGTCGGGGGACGAGGTCGGGGCGTGCGTGGTCTCGCGATGGGTGACGGTCACGGGAAGACTCCTTCTGTGGGTGCGCCGGTGGCGGCGCGGATCAGCGGGCGAACACCTTGGCGACGGCGGCGGCGATGTCCTCCATGTCCTGTTCGGTGCCGAGGAAGGTGCTGTGGTGCGTCTGGACGGTGTGGGCGGCGAGCCATTCGGTGTTCGGGTACGTGCGCTCCCGGTGGATCGCCGCGAAGCGTTCGGCCAGCGGCGCGAGCAGCGGCTTCGTCCAGGGCTGGAGCAGCCGGCTGCGGTGCAGCGGCTCGTCGGTGCAGTAGAACCGCCGGCCCAGCTCGGCGGTGAGCGCGGCGGCCACGGCGGCGTTGTCCATGCCGGCCGGCAGCTCGTCGAAGACGATCGTGCCCTCGTAGATCGAGATGCGGGTCTGGTCCGCCGCGGGTCGCAGCAGCCGTACGCCGTCGACGCCGTTCAGCATCTCGCCGAGCAGCCGGTAGTTGTGGTTGCGGACGCCGTGCTGATCGTCCAGGGTGGTCAGTTGTGCGCAGGCCACGGCCGCGGAGAACTCGTTCAGGCAGAAGTTGGCGCCCTGCACGCCGGCGCTCTCCTCCAGGTCCAGTTCGCCGGCCGGCGTCCGGTCGCCCCGGTAGCGGCGCGAGTCGGCCCGCAGTTCCTGCAGCACCGGCGCGAGCGTGTCGTCGTCGGTGACCACGGCCCCGCCCTCACCGCAGGTGAGCACCTTGCCGTGCTGGAAGCTGAAGCAGCCGAGCCGGCCGAGCGAGCCGGCCTGACGGCCCTGCCAGGTGGCGCCGTGGGCCTGCGCGCAGTCCTCCACGACGGAGATGCCGCGCGGCCGGGTGACCGCGTCGAGTGCCGGCACGTCGGCCATGTTGGAGGCCCAGTGCACGGCGACCACCGCGCGCGGGTCCACCGACAGGTCGAGGTCGTCCGGCCCGACGCAGCCGGTGTCCCGGTCGACGTCGACGAGCACCGGGACCAGGCCGGCGCGCAGCGCGGCGGTCGCGGAGGCGGTCCAGGTCAGCGCCGGTACGAGCACCGTCTCGCCGTAGCCGAGGCCGAGTGACTCCAGGGCCACCACCAGGGCGCTCGACCCGTGGTCGACCGGTACGCAGTGGCGGGTGCCGACGTAGCGGGCGAAGTCGGCGGCGAAGCGGCGCTCGAACAGGCCGGTGTCGCCGACGGACGGGCTGCTGATCGCCCACCGGCCGCCGGTCAGCACCGCGGAGAGGTTGCCGGCGGCGTCCGGTGCGGGGATCGGCCAGCGTGGCCATGGACGGTCGGGTGGGCGGACCGGCCGGCCACCGTCCACGGCGAGCCGCCGGTCGAGAGGAATGGAGGTCGTCATGTCCTCGACCTTGATGGTCATCGATACATCAGCGGTACACGTGCGATTGCCGGGACGGCCGGCGCTGTGTATCGGCGTTGTATCCGGGTGGTCGAACCTCGGGGCATGAGCCGATCCGTATCGCCTGTGAGTGAACCGACCGAACCCCGCGCCGTCGCGCGTGGCGTCTCCGTCGTCATCCCGGTCAAGGACCGGGTGGCGGAGATGCGCCGCCAGCTCCGCAGCCTGCGTGACGCCGCCCCGAACTGCCCGGAGCCGGTGGAGGTGGTGGTCGTCGACGACTCGGCGCCCACCGCGGCCGCCGCGCACCGCGCCGCCTGTGCCGAGTACGGCGCCCGCTACGTGCGCGGGCCCCGGCACGTCGGGGCCAAACGGAACCTGGGCGCCCGGCACGCCCGGTACGACCTGCTGCTGTTCACCGACTCCGACTGCCGGGTGCCGGCCGACCTGATCACGCGGTACGCGGCCCGGCTGCGCGCCTCCGGCGCGGAGGTCGCCGGCGTCACCGGCCCGGTGATCGTCGAGCCCGGAGACAGCGCGTTCTTCCGCGTGATGCGCCGCTCCTACCTGCTGCTCGGCGACCTGACCCGCCCCCTGCACTACGAGCGCGTGTCCTGGGGCGCCAGCGCGAACCTGGCGGTGAAGCGCTCCGTCTTCGAGGCGGTCGGCGGATTCCCGGAGGACTCCCCGATGCCGCTGGGCGGGGAGGACCTGCACCTCGGGCTGCTCCTCACCGACGCCGGCTACGTGCTGCTCGCCGACCCGGACGGGGTGGTCACGCACGACACCGGCGTCGCCGACACGTTCCGCGCGGTCGCCTACCGGTTCACCACGTACGGACGCTCCGAACAGTGGCTCTGCCTCGCCCACCCGCACCGGCGCCGGTTCGTGCTCAACACCGCCAGCACGCTCGCCGTGACGGCCCTGGCCGGGCTGCTGACCGCCCGGCGCAGCGGGGGACGCAGTCTGCTCGCGGTGCCGGCCGTCGCGGCCGCCGTGATCGCCGCGAAGACACCCGGCCGGCTCGGTGGGGACCGGGGACCCCGCGCGGTGGCCGAGTCGATGGCCTGCGCGGCGATCGAGACGCTCTTCGACGGCGCCGCGTTCGTCACCTCGCTCCGGCTCGGCCGCCCCGACCTGCTCTTCACCGGCTTCCGCGCGCCGGACGAGGCGGACTACCAGCCGGACGTGGCCGATCACCGGCCGGACGAGGTGGACCGTCGACCGGCCCCGCCGGTGGCCGTGCCGCCGGTGGCGGCCTGACGGGGGGAGTGGCAGTGCCGACGACGTTTCCGCTGGCCCCCGGCCAGCAGATGATGTGGGAGTTCATGACCGCGCTCGACCCGGCGCACCCCGGCGCCTCACGGCTCGTGGTGGTGGAGTTCCGCCGGTTGCGGGGCACGCTGCGGGTCGACGTGCTGCGGCAGGCGATGCAGGACGTGGTGGACCGGCACGACGCGCTGCGAATGCGGTTCGACCGCATCGGCGTGGAGCCCGAGGTGCGGATCCTGCCGCACGTCGAGTCGCCGCTGGAGTACGTCGACCTGTCCGGGCTGCCGCCGGCCGAGCAGCAGGCCCGGGTCGAGCGGATCGCGTACGCGCACCGCAACGACGAGTTCGACCCCGGCCGGGCGCCGCTGTGGCGGGCCGCCCTGGTCCGGCTCTCCGAGACCGAGCACGTGCTCGCGCTGTGCTTCTTCCACATGGTCTCCGACGGCTGGTCGTGCCGCGTCGTGGTGGAGGACCTGTGCCACGCGTACGCGGCCCGGCTCGGCGCGGCCGATCCGCAGCCGCCGCTGGGCGTGGACCCCACCGCGCTCGCCGCGCTCCAGGAGGCCGAGCAGGCCGGCAACGGCGTCGACGCCGCCGCCCGGGCCGCGTACTGGCGGGACCGGCTGCGGCCGGTGGAGCCGTACCAGCTCTTTCCGGCGTCGCCGCCGGCGCCGGACGTCGCGCTCAGCGCCGAGGTGGCCACCCGCTTCGCGTTCCCGCCCGAGATCACCGCGCGGCTGCGCCCGGCCGCCCGGCGGGCCCGCACCAGCCCGTACGTGCTGCTGCTCGCCGCGTACCTGGTGCTGCTGTCGCGGCGGGCCGGCCGGTCCCGGGTGGTGCTGGGCACCACCACGCTGGGCCGGGAGAGCCCGCTGTCCCGGCAGCTCGTCGGGCAGTTCACCAACAACGTCTACCTGCCGGTCGACGTCGCGCCGGACGCGCCGATGAGCGCTGTGGTCGACGCCGCGCACGCCTCGCTGGCCGGGGCCGTCGCGCACGCCACCTCGTTCCACCGGGTGGCCCGGGCGGTCCGCCCCGACTTCGCGGCGATCCGCCCCTGGCCGGACAACCACCTGTTCGACGCCTGGTTCCAGTCCGCCGCGTCGGCGTCGCCGGTGCTGCACTGCCCGGGCCTGCGGGTGGAGCCGGTCGACATCACCGCCCGGGCCGCCCCCGGCACCCCGTCGCCGATGGTCGCCGCCGACGTGCCGCCCGAGTGCCTGCCCGTCTGGGTCAAGCGGGGTTCACCGATCGTCGTGGTGGACGACGACCGGGCCGGCGGCGTGGTGATCCGCAACCGCGGCGTCTTCGGCGACGACCTGGTACGCGGGTTGATCGACGACTACGTCGCGGTGGTCTCGGCGCTCGTCACCGACCCGGACACGACCCCGGAACGGGTACGCCTTCCTGACGGTGCGTGCTTCCTCGACCACGCGATCGGGTAGGAGATCCGACGGACCGATCGGAGAGAGGTACGACGACCATGACGGACACCTCGACGAACCAGCACACGACGGAGCAGCCCGCGCCGCCGGTGCCACGCTCGGCCGTACGGGCCCGCTGGTCGGTGGCGCTGCTCTTCGTCATCATGGGCCTGGCCATCGGCGGGTGGTCGGCCCGCGTGCCGGAGGTGCGGGACGCGGTCGGCGTCGGCAACACCGGCTGGGGCCTGGCCAACATCGCCACGAACGCCGGGGAGCTGGTCTCCCTGGTCGTGGTGGCGGTGCTGATCAGCCGGATCAACACCCGCCGGCTGGCGCTGGCCGGGGCCGCGCTGATCCTGGTCAACGCGCCGCTGCTGGCCGCGTCCACCACTGTGGTGGCGCTGGTCGGCGGGCTCGCGGTCTGGGGCTTCGCGGCGAACCTGCTGGCCACGCCGATGAACGCCCAGTCGGTCGAGGTGCAGAAGCGGTACGGGCGGCCCATCCTGTCCACCTTCCACGCCGGCTTCAGCATCGGCATGCTGGCCGGCGGCCTCTGCGGCACCGGCGCCGCGGCGATCGGGATGTCTCCGTCGGCGCAGATGGCGGTCACCAGCGTCCTGCTGGGCGCGCTGCTGGTCGGCACGCACCGCTGGCTGCCGGACACGCCCCGGCAGGAGACGAAGGACGGCGAGGAACGGCGACGGCTGCGCGACCGGTTCACCCCGCAGTTGCTGCTGCTCGCGGTGATCGCGTTCCTCGCCTCGTTCATCGAGATGGCCGGCGCACAGTGGAGCGCCCTGTACGCGACCGAGGTGGCCGGCGCCGCCGCGGTGCTCGCCGCGGCCACGTACACCTGCCTGTCGCTGGCGGCGACCGTCGCCCGGCTGTTCGGCGACCGGCTGGCCGGCCGGTTCGGGCGGATCCGCTTCGTCCGGCTGTCCGCGCTCGTCGCCACCGCCGGCGTGGCGCTGCCGGTGGCGTATCCCCATCCGGCCGCGGTGATGGCCGGCTTCGGACTGCTCGGCTTCGGCCTGGCGTGCGTGACCCCGACGGTGCTCGGCTTCGCCGGCGAGCAGCCCGGCCTCACCTCGGGTGAGGGCGTCTCGGTGGTGGCGATGGGCCAGTGGCCGGGCGCGTTGCTGGCGGCGCCGGTGATCGGCCTGCTCGCCGGTGCGCTGGACCTGCGCAGCGCGTTCGTGGTGGTGGCCGTGATGGCGGTCGCCGTGGTGGCGTTGATCGGGCGGGTCCGGGCGACGGCGTTGCCCGGCGAGAGCCCGGTCCCGCCCCGGCCGTGACGGCCGGGGCGGGGGCGGCGGTCAGAAGTCGTCGTCGAAGGTGACCGAGCCGGTCACCCCGACCTGGTACGCCGACACCCGGCGTTCGAAGAAGTTGGACAGCTCCTGCACGTCCTGCAACTCCATGAACGCGAACGGGTTGCCGCTGCCGTACATCGGGGCGATGCCGAGCACGGCGAGGCGCCGGTCGGCCACGTGCTGGAGGTACTCGCGCATGTCGGCCAGCGACATTCCGGGCACGCCCTGCCCGAGCAGGTCCTCGGCGAAGCTCACCTCGCACTCCACCGCCTCGGCCAGCATCTCCCGGACCTGCCGCTCCATCTCGTCGTCGAACAGGTCCGGCTCCTCGGCGCGTACGGTCTCCACCACGTCGAAGGCGAACGCCATGTGCATCGACTCGTCCCGGAACACCCAGTTGGTGCCGGAGGCCAGCCCGTTGAGCAGGCCCCGGGACCGCAGGAAGTAGACGTAGGCGAACGCGCCGTAGAAGAACAGCCCCTCGATGCACGCGGCGAAGCAGATCAGGTTGAGCAGGAACGCCCGCCGGTCCGCGCGGGTCCGCAGTTCCCGCAGCTCGAAGATCGAGTCGATCCACCGGAAGCAGAACTCGGCCTTGCGGGCGATCGACGGGATGTTCTCCACCGCGGCGAACGCGGCGAAGCGTTCCTTCTCGTCCGGCACGTACGTGTCCAGCAGGTTGAGGTAGAACTGGACGTGCACCGCCTCCTCGAACAGCTGCCGGGACAGGTAGAGCCGGCCCTCGGGGGAGTTGACGTGCTGGTAGAGGTTGAGCACCAGGTTGTTGGCGACGATGGTGTCGCCGGTGGCGAAGAACGCCACCAGCCGCGACACCAGGTGCCGTTCGGCGGGGGACAGCTTCGCCAGGTCGGCGAGGTCTCCGTGCAGGTCGACCTCCTCGACCGTCCAGGTGTTCTTGATGGCGTCCTTGAACCGGTCGAAGAAGCGCGGGTAGCGCATCGGCCGCAAGGTCAGGTCCATGCCGGGGTCGAGCAGCATGTGCCGGGTCGGTGCGGTGGTGGTCACTGGCATGCCTCGCAGCTCTCGGGGTTCTCCAGGGAACAGGCCAGCGCCTCGTCGTCGCTCACGGCGGAGACCACCCCGGAGACCGCGGCGAGCACCGGCGCGACGGTGGCCTGCTGGATGCGGGTGGCGGGACGGGAACGCAGGTAGTAGGTGGTCTTCAGCCCGGCCTTCCAGGCGTACAGGTACATCGAGGAGAGCTTGCCGATGGTCGGCGCGCTCAGGAACAGGTTCAGCGACTGGGACTGGTCGACGAAGGGCGCCCGCGCGGCGGCCAGGTCGATCAGCGCCCGCTGCGGCAGCTCCCAGGCGGTGCGGAACAGCTCCCGCACCGGCGCGGGCAGCTCGGTGATGTCCTGCACCGAGCCCTCGGCCCGCTTGATCCGGTCGCGGACCTGCGGCGTCCACAGCCCGCGCGCCTTCAGCTCCCGCACCAGGTACGTGTTGACCTGGAGGAACTCCCCGGACATGGTTTCGCGCTTGAACAGGTTGGACACCTGCGGCTCGACGCACTCGTAGCACCCGGCGATGGACGCGATGGTGGCGGTCGGCGCGATCGCCACCAGCAGCGAGTTGCGCAGCCCGTGCTCGGCGATCCGCTCGCGCAGCGCCGCCCACCGCTGCGTCTGCGCCGGCTCCGCGCCCCACAGGTCCGGGTGCAGGTCACCCTTGGCGGCCCGGGTCTGCGGGTACGCCGGATGCGGGCCGAACTGCTCGGCCAGCCCGGCGGAGGTCTCCAGCGCGGTCAGCAGGATCTCCTCCTGCACGCGGGTGGACAGCTCCCGGGCCTGGGCCGAGTCGAACGGCAGGCGCAGCGTGAAGAACGCGTCCTGCAGGCCCATCAACCCGAGCCCGACCGGCCGCCAGCGCGGGTTCGACGCCGCCGCCTGCTCGGCCGGGTAGTAGTTGATGTCGATCACCCGGTCGAGGAAGACCACAGCCGTACGCACGGTGGCGCGCAGCCGCTCCCAGTCCACCCCGTCGGCGGTGACGTGGGCGCCGAGGTTCACCGAGCCGAGGTTGCACACGGCGGTCTCGGTGTCGTCGTTCACCTCCAGGATCTCCGTGCACAGGTTGGACAGGTGGATCACGTTGCCCGGCTCACCGGTCTGGTTGGACAGCCGGTTCGCGGCGTCCTTGAACGTCATCCAGCCGTTGCCGGTCTGCGCGAGCGTGCGCATCATCCGCCCGTACAGGTCCCGGGCCCGCACCGTGCGGACCGCGTTCTTCTCGGCCGCCCGGTACGCGGCGTCGAACGCCTCGCCGTACAGGTCGGGCAGCTCCGGGGCGTCCGACGGGTCGACCAGCGACCACTCGCCGTCGGCCTCGACCCGGCGCATGAACTCGTCCGGGATCCAGTTGGCCAGGTTGAGGTTGTGCGTACGCCGCGACTCCTCGCCGGTGTTGTCCCGCAGCTCCAGGAACTCCTCCACGTCCGGGTGCCACGGCTCCAGGTAGACGCAGGCCGCGCCCTTGCGCCGGCCGCCCTGGTTGACCGCGGCCACCCCGGCGTCGAGCGTCTTGAGGAACGGCACGATGCCGTTGGACCGGCCGTTGGTGCCCCGGATCAGCGCGCCCCGGCCACGCACCCGCGACCAGGCGATGCCGATGCCGCCGGAGAACTTCGACAGCTTCGCCACCTGGTGGTACCGCTCGTAGATCGAGTCCAGCTCGTCGCGCGGCGAGTCGACCAGGAAGCACGACGACATCTGGGTGTGCCGGGTGCCGGAGTTGAACAGCGTGGGGGAGCTGGGCAGGTAGGCCAGACTGGACATCAGCCGGTAGAACCCGACCGCCTCGCCGGGGGTGCGGGACAGCCCGCAGGCCACCCGCAGCAGCCAGTACTGCGGCGTCTCCACCACCAGCCGCGTCTGCGGGTGCCGCAGCAGGTAGCGGTCGGCCACCGTGCGCAGTCCGAAGTACTCGAACCGCAGGTCGCCGTCCGGGTCCACGGCGTCGTCGAGCTTGCGGGCGTGCCGGGCCACGAACGCGGCCGTCTCGTCGCCGATCAGGCCCAGCCCGTGCGCGTACGCGATCGACTGGCTGAAGCTCGCCACGCCCTGGCCGCGGACCTCCTTGTCCACGTACGCGGCGAGCAGCCGCGCCGCCAGCTTCGAGTACTGCGGCTCCTCGCCGATCAGCTCCGCCGCGGTCTGGATCGACAACCGGTCCAGCTCGGCGGTGGTCGCCCCGTCGTAGAGCCCGCTTATCGTCTTGGTGGCCACCCGCAGCGGGTCCACCTCGTCCAGGTCGGCGACCCAGCGCTCGACCGCCCGGACGATCTTGTTGACGTCCACCGGCTCGGTGTCGCCGTCCCGCTTGCGTACCCGCATGGCCGGGCGGCGGGCCTCGGACCCGGCGGTCCCGGACGGGGGACTCTCCTGTACGACAGTCATGACCTCTCCTCGCTGTCACCGTCTGGAGACGGCGGGAGACGCCAACGGGCGCGGCACGGCCGGCCCGGCTGCTGGCGTCGGTCGTCCCGCGCGACCTCCGACCGCCGTACGCCGGAGGCGCACGGCGCGCTGGCAGGTCTTCGGACTCGCGGGCCCGACCGGGGTCGCCGGTCGCCTACCGGCCGTCGCTTCCCAGGCCGGTGGCCCAGTGCTGTTGACGGCTGTCGTTCCCACTCACCGCTGCGGGGCAGTCCCGGACTTCCACCGGGTTCCCTCTTGCCTCGGCCCCGCCCCGGAGGGTTCGGCCGAACCAGCTGCGGCACCACCATATATGGCGGTGAGGGCTTGCGTGCAACACCAGATGTCGTGTCGGCGTGTCGGAATGATCTCACCGTCCACAGTGCCCACCCCCGATTCGGGCGCGGCCCGGCGGGAGCGATACTCGGCGGTATGGGGAATACCGGGCGCCGCTGGGCGTGGGTGGCGGTCCTGCTCGTCGGCGTCGGGCTCCACCTGCTGGTGCTGGAGACACTCGCCGGCACCGGGACCGTCACGTTCGTACCGGCGCTGATCGTGCTCGGCGCGTCCGTCGCACCCGCCACGTTCCTGGCCTTCGCCCAGGGACGGCCGGCCCGCCGCCCGGTCCCCGGCTCCGTCGTCGGCGTCGCCGCGCTCCTCGGCGGTGTGATCGGCGTGGTCGCCGCCGGCTGGCTGGAGTACGGCACCCTGCACCGCCTCGGCGTCCTGCCGATGGCGCTCGTCGGCCTGGCCGAGGAGACCGCCAAGCTGATCGTGCCGGCCGGCATCCTCCTGCTGTGGCGGCGGCACCCGTCCCCGGCGCAGGGGCTGGTGATCGGCGTGGCCTCCGGCGCCGGGTTCGCCGCGCTGGAGACCATGGGCTACGCGTTCGCCGCGTTCGTCGGGTCGGAGGGCAACCTCGGCGCGGTCGAGCGGACGCTGCTGGTACGCGGTCTCACCGCGCCCGCCGCGCACCTGGCGTGGACCGGGCTGACCGCCGCCGCGCTGTTCACGTTCGCCGCCGCGCCCGGCGGCCGCAGACTGGCGGCGTTCCTGCTCACCTTCGCCGCCGCCGTCACGCTGCACACCTGCTGGGACACGTTCGGCACCCAGCCCGCGTACGTGTTCATCGGCGGCGTGTCACTGGGCTGGGTGCTGCTGCGCCTGCACCTGGACCGCGAGCGTCCGCCGGCGTCCGGGACGCCGCCGGCGTCGAACCGGGACCGGCCTCATGATCATCGCCAGTTCGCCGAGGTGGCGGGGTCGGAGCACTTCTGATGCCGCCACCCCGGCGTGGTGGAGTCGATCAACCGGCCTGGGCATCGCCGACCCCCGACGCGTCTCAGCCGGCGGCCAGCCGGACGCCGAGCGCGACGAAGGCGACAGCGCAGAGCCGGTCGACACGCCGCGACCAGCGGCTGTCGCCCCACCGGCCGGCGAACCGCCCGGCGCCCACCCCGAGCGCCAGGTCCACGGTGAGCTGCACCGCGACGAACATCGCACCGAGCAGCACCAGTTGCGCCGCCACCGGACCCGCCTCGGGCCGGACGAACTGCGGCAGGAACGCCACGCTGAACAGGATCATCTTCGGGTTGAGCAGGTTCGTCAGCAGCCCGCGCCGGAACGCCCGCCCGGCGCCGCCGTCCGGCCGGTCCGCCGGGGCGCGCCGGCCCGTGCCGCGCAGCGCCCGCAGGCCCAGCACGATCAGGTACGCCGCACCGGCCCACCGGATCGCGGTGAACAGCACCGGGGACGCGGCGATGACGGTGGCGAGCCCGGCCACCACGGCGGCGACGTGCACCGCCTCCCCGGCGGCGACCCCGAGCGCGGCCACCGCGCCGGCCCGCGGGCCGTACCGGGTGGCGTTCGCGAGCACGAACATCATGTCCGGCCCCGGGGTGAGCATGAGCACCACGATCGCGGCGAGGTAACCGGCGAGCGTGGCCGCCGACAGTCCGAGCACCGCTCAGCCCTCCCCGGCGCCGTCGAGCAGCGCCCGGCGCAGCGCCAGCCGGTGTTCGCGCCGGATCTGCGCCTCCCGGTAGCGCCGCCGGTCACCGTCGGTCTCGGCGTGCAGCGGCGGCACCGGCCGGGGCTGCCCGTCGTCGTCGACCGCCACCATCACCAGGTGCGCGGTGGCGACGTCGACCGGCGGCACCGCGCGGTCCCACCGGTCCGCGCTGACCTTCACCGCCACCTCCATCGAGCTGCGGCCGGCCCAGGTGATCCGGGCGTCCACGTGGACCACGTCCCCGACGCGTACCGCACGCAGGAACGCGGTCTCGTCGATGGCGGCGGTGACGGCCGGTCCGTCGGAGTGGCGGGCGGCGACCACGCCGGCGACCGAGTCGATCAGGTTGAGGATGCGCCCGCCGTGGACCGTGCCCATCAGGTTGGTGTGGTGCTGGTCCATGATCTGCGACAGGGTCAGGTGCGAGGCCGACGGTGGTCGGCCGGTGAGCGTGATGGTGTCGGGCACTGTGCGGTTCCGTCCTCGCAGAAGCGGACCGCCGACCGGCCGGGGTGTGCACGTCGAGGACACGCCGACGGCCCTGCGCACGACGTGTCACCCGCCCGACCCACCCGCGAGGTCGACGGCGGCGCGCACCGGTGGTACGCGCGACGCGGGCAGGTCTTCGGACTCGCGGGCGTGACACGAGGTCGCCTACTGGCCGTCGCTTCCCAGGCCGTGGCCCAGTGCTGTTGACGGCTGTCGTTCCCACTCACCGCTGCGGGGCAGTCCCGGATTCCCACCGGGTTCCCTCTTACGACACCCGGCCGTCGCCGACCGGGTGAACCAGCGCTTCCCGCAGCGTAGCCCAGCGTCCGAGGCCGGCGGCAACAGGCGTCAGGCCGGCGCCGATCCCGTCACAGCGGCAAGCGGCGCCGCGCCGAACGACACCGCGAACCGCTTGCACCAGATCGACACGCTGCGCAGACCGTCCAGGTCCACCGACGCCGGGACGTCGTACGCCTGGTCGCCGACGTTGCCCTTGAGCCGGCCCAGCTCGACCCAGCGGCCGTCGTCGAACACCTGCCAGCCGGCCCGGCCGGGCAGCACCTTCCGGTCGGTGAGCCATACCCGCAGGTCGGGTCCGTCCGAGGTGTCCAGTCCCCGCAGCAGAAGCTGCCGGCGGCCGTCCGCGAGGCGGACCAGCTGCGCCCGGCCGGACGTGTCGTGCTCGTGGGTGACGAAGTCACCGGCGGCGAGCACCACGTCGGCGGGCGGTGCGCCGGTCGGCGACGAGCTGGCAGTGCCGGTCGCCGGTGGGCCGGTCGTGCCGGCCGGCTGCGGCTCCGCCACTGTGGGCAGCGCCTCGCGCACCTCGCGGTCGGTCACCAGCCGCCACGGCTGGAACAGGTACAGGCTCACCCCGAGACCGGTGACGGCCACGACGGCGAGCACCGACAACACCACACGTCTTCTGCCCATGCCCCGACGGTAGGCGCGGACCCGGCGGAAAGATCTTTCCGTCCGCTTACGGCTCGACCGCGGGCCGCCGCACCGGAGGGCCAGTGGGTAGCGTCTGGCCCATGGGGCGCTACGTGCTCGTCGTCGACGACGACCGGACGGTGAGCGACGTCGTCCGGCGCTACCTGGAGCAGGACGGCTGCCGGGTCCGGCTGTCCTTCGACGGGCCGGACGCGCTCGCCGCGGCCGAGGAGGAGCCACCCGACCTGGTGGTCCTCGACCTGATGATGCCGGGTCTCGACGGCATCGAGGTGTGCCGGCGGCTGCGTCGCCGGCTGCCCGGCCTGCCCGTGGTCATGCTCACCGCGCTCGGGGACGAGGCCGACCGGGTCGCCGGGCTGGAGGTCGGCGCGGACGACTACGTGACCAAGCCGTTCTCGCCGCGCGAACTCGTGCTGCGCATCAGGTCGGTGCTCCGGCGTGCCGCCCCGCAGGACCGAGGGCCGACCGGGGTGCTGCGCGACGGGGACCTCACCGCGGACACCGACCGGCGCGTCGCCGATCGCGGCGGGCAGCCGCTGTCGCTGACCGTACGGGAGTTCGACCTGCTCGCGTTCCTGCTGGCGAACCCGGGACGCGCCTGGTCGCGGGCCGAGCTGCTGGACCGCGTGTGGGGCTGGCGGTTCGGTGACCAGTCCACTGTCACCGTCCACGTCCGGCGGTTGCGGGAGAAGATCGAGGACCACCCGGCGCAGCCCCGCCGCATCGTCACCGTGTGGGGCGTCGGCTACCGGTACGAGCCGTCGGACGCGTCCCGGTGAACGAGCTGCTGGTCATCGGGCTCTACGCCCTCCTCGCCGGCGCGGTCGTCGGCGCGCTCGGCGTCGGCGCGCTGCGGCTGGTGCGCCACCGGTCGATCCTCGCGCACATCGCGGTGCTGCTCGCGGTCACGATCGCCTCGGTGACGGCGGGCGTCACGGCCGTCGCCCAGGCCATGTTCCTGTCCGCGCACGACCTCCAGGTCGTCCTCGTCACGGTCGCGGCGTCCGCGGCGGTCAGCCTGGCCGTCGGGGTGGCGTTCGCCCGCCGGCTGGCGCAGGCGGCGGTCTGGGCCGACCAGGCCCGGCAGCGGGAACGGCAGCTGGAGGCCGGCCGCCGCGAGCTGGTCGCGTGGGTCTCGCACGACCTGCGTACGCCGCTGGCCGGGCTGCGGGCGATGGCGGAGGCGCTGGAGGACCGGGTGGTCGACGAGCCGGCGGCGGTGGCCGAGTACCACCGCCGGATCCGGGTCGAGACGGATCGGATGACCCGCCTGGTCGACGACCTGTTCGAGCTGTCCCGGATCAACGCCGGAGCGCTGCGGCCCGCGCTGTCCCCGGTGCCGCTCGGCGACGTTGTCTCCGACGCGATCGCCGCCACCGCGCCGCTGGCCGCCGACCGGCGGGTCCGGGTGCTCGCCCCGGAGACCGGCTGGCCGACCGTCCGGGCCGCCGAGGCCGAACTCGCCCGGGTCGTGACGAACCTGCTGGTCAACTCCGTTCGGTACACGCCACCGGACGGCACCGTGCGCATCGACGCCGGCCGGGACGACGACGACGCGTGGCTCGCCGTCTCCGACACCTGCGGCGGCATTCCCGAGGCGGACCTGCCCCGGGTGTTCGACGTGGCGTTCCGGGGCACCCGGGCCCGTACCCCCGCACCGGCCGGCGCCGACGAGGCGGCGCCGGCCGGAGGCGGTCTGGGCCTGGCGATCGTGCGGGGACTGGTCGAGGCGCACGGCGGGCGGGTGCACGCGCACAACGTGACCGGCGGGTGCCGGTTCGTCGTCCGCCTGCCGGCGGTCTGACCGCCCGGGGTCGCCGCCGCCGACGGGCGCGGCGGGCCGGTCAGCCGGCGTCCGGGGGACCGGTCTCCACCAGGCGTCCCTCGGTCAGGCGCAGCCAGCGGCCGACGTTGATCGCGGCGAGGAACCGCTCGTCGTGGCTCACCACCAGCAGTGCGCCCCGGTAGGCGTTGAGCGCGCTCTCCAGCTGACCGACGCTGACCAGATCGAGGTTGTTCGTCGGCTCGTCGAGCAGCAGGAGCTGTGGCGCCGGTTCGGCGCCGAGCACGCAGGCGAGCGTGGCGCGCAGCCGCTCGCCGCCGGAGAGCACTCCCACCGGCAGGTGCGAGCTCGGGCCGCGGAACAGGAAGCGGGCGAGCAGGTTCATCCGCTGCGCGTCGGGGGCCTGCGGCGCGAACACGGCGAGGTTCTCCGCCACGGTACGGTCCAGGTCCAGCAGGTCCAGCCGCTGCGACAGGTACGCGATCCGGCCCTCGGCGCGGGTGATCCGGCCGCTCTCGGGCTCCAGGTCGCCGTCGATCAGGCGCAGCAGCGTCGACTTGCCCGCGCCGTTGGCGCCGAGCAGGGCGATCCGCTCCGGGCCACGGATCGTCAGGTCGACACCGTCGGCGGCGAACAGCGACCGCTCGCCGTGCCGGACCCGGACCCGTTCGGCGGTCAGCAGCGTGCGTCCGGCCGGCACAGTGGTGGCGGGCAGCTCCACGGTGATCGTCTTCTCGTTGCGCAGCGCCCGCTCGGCCTCGTCGAGGCGGGCCCGGGCGTCGTCGACCCGCCCGGAGTGCATCTCGTTCGCCTTGCCCGCGGCCACCTGAGCGTTCCGCTTCAGGCCGCCGGCGACGATCCTCGCCAGCCCCGCGTTCTTCAGGTTGCGGGCGGCATTCCCGGCCCGCCGGGCCGCCCGCTCACGGGCCTCCTGCAACTCCCGCTTCTCCCGCTTGAGCTCCTGTTCGGCGCTGCGGACGTTCTTCTCCGCCACCTCCTGCGCGGCCCGCACCGCCGCCTCGTACGAGGTGAAGTTCCCGCCGTGGAAGCGCACCTCACCGCGGTCCAGCTCGGCGATGCGCTCCATCCGGTCCAGCAGCGCCCGGTCGTGACTGACCAGCAGCAGGCAGCCGTTCCACTGCTCCAGCACGTCGTAGAGCCGGTGCCGGGCGTCGAGGTCGAGGTTGTTCGTCGGCTCGTCCAGCAGCAGCACGTCGGGCTGCTTGAGCAGTTGCGCCGCCAGGCCGAGGGAGACCACCTGCCCACCGCTGAGCGTGTCCAGGCGGCGGTCGAAGGCGAGGTCGCCGAGCCCGAGCCGGTCGAGCTGGGCCCGGGTGCGTTCCTCGATGTCCCAGTCGCTGCCGATGGTGGTGAAGTGCTTCTCGTCGGCGTCGCCGGCCTCGATGGCGTGCAGCGCCGCGATCAGCGGGGCGATCTCCAGCACCTCGGCCACCGTCAGGCCGGCGGCCAGCGGCAGGCTCTGCGGGAGGTAGCCCAGCACGCCGTCGACGGTGATCGACCCGGCGGTGGGCCGGCGCTCACCGGCGATCAGCTTGAGCAGCGTGCTCTTGCCGGCGCCGTTCGGCGCGACCAGGCCGGTACGGCCGCCGCCGAGCGTGAAGGAGAGGTCCTGGAAGACCGGGGTGTCGTCCGGCCAGGAGAAGGTCAGGTTCGAGCAGACGATGAAGGAATGGGACATCGGGAAGACAACCTCGGAGTGAGGGCAGGCGGACCGGAGCCGCCCGGCAGGGGGACATGGTCTTGGAGAACGACGAGGCGACCACGGCGAACGGCGCTGATCCGCGCGCGCCGGTGGTCTGTCACATGCCCGGGCTCACCCGGAGATGTCGTCGTCACCCGCCATGTCTGATCTCCCTGCTTGCCAGTCCTGGACTGGATCACTCCGCTCCACCGTAGCACCGACGACGCTCGCCGGCCGGTCCCGCACACGGGCGTGCCGGAACCGGCAGGCACCGAGCAGCGCGTGACCTGCGTTACCTCTCGCCGAGACGGGAATGTGATCACCGGAGGCGTATTTGACTCAGGGTGTGAGTGCCGCACCCTCTCGCGCCCGGCCGCACGCCGACCGGGCCGGGACGCCCCAGAAGACCGATGCCACCCCGACGCCCACCCCGGGCGACCTGATGAGCCGCAGTCAGCGGCTCAAGCTCGTGCTGGTCCTCGGCTCGCTGATCGCTGTGGGTCCGCTGACCATCGACATGTACCTGCCCGCGCTGCCCGCCATCGTCAGCGACTTCGCGACCACGTCGGCGGCGGTCCAGCTGACGCTCACCGGCACGCTCGCCGGGCTCGCCATCGGGCAGTTGCTGATCGGGCCGCTGTCGGACGCGGTCGGGCGGCGCCGCCCGCTGATCGCCGGTCTCCTGCTGCACATCCTGGCGTCGGCGCTGTGTGTGGTCGCCCCGAACGTCGCCGTCCTCGGCGTCCTGCGCGTCGTGCAGGGCCTCGGTGTCGCCGCGACCGCCGTGGTGGCGATGGCGGTGGTGCGTGACCTGTTCAGCGGGTCGGCGTTCGCCACGATGCTGTCCCGGCTGCTGCTGGTGATGGGTGCGGCGCCGGTCCTCGCCCCGACGCTGGGCGGCGGCGTGCTGCGGTGGACCGACTGGCGCGGCGTCTTCGTGGTCCTGGCCGTCTTCGGGGTGCTGCTCGTCGCGCTGGCCACGCTCGCGCTGCCTGAGACGCTCCCACCCGCACGTCGCCAGCGCGGCGGCGTCGTCGCGACCGTGAAGACGTACGGCGGGCTGCTGCGGGACCGGGTCTTCGTCGGCCTGGTCCTGGTCGCCGGGCTCGCCATGGCCGCGCTGTTCGCGTACGTCGCGGGTTCGTCGTTCGTCCTCCAGGACACCTACGGGCTCGACGAGCAGGAGTTCGGCCTGGCGTTCGGCGCGGGCGCGGTGGGCCTGATCGGCGCCACCCAGTACAACGTGCGGCTGCTGCGCCGCTACCCGTCGCAGTGGATCCTGGTGACGTCGCTGGCGGCGGGCACGGTGGCCGGGCTGGCCCTGGTGGTGTTCGCCGCGACCGGCTTCGGTGGGCTGCCCGCCCTGCTCGTGTCGCTGTGGCTGGTGCTGGCGGCGGCGGGCCTGGCCATGCCGAACGCCCCGGCGCTGGCGCTGTCCCGCCACGGCGAGGCCGCCGGCACCGCGTCCGCCCTGCTCGGTGCGGTGCAGTTCGGCGTGGGCGCGGTGGCCGCGCCGCTGGTGGGCGTGCTCGGCACCGGCGCGGTGGCGATGGCCCTGGTGGTGGCCGGCGGGATGGTGGCGGCACTGCTGGTGCTGCTGGTCGTCGTCCGGCCGTCCCAGCTCGCCGGCCTGGAGGCGGTGCCGGCGGTCGCTGTCGCGCACTGACCCGGCCGCCCCGGATCGCGCCGGGTGCGCGTGGTGCCTACGCTGCTGCCATGAGCGCCCCGGCCCGCATCCTGGTCGAGGGCATCCACGGCTCCGGCAAGTCGACGCTCGCCGCGCATCTGGCGCAGCGGTTCGGCCTGCCCTGGCATCCGGTGGACGACCTGCTGTGGGAGCCGGGCTGGGTCGAGGTGCCGGTGGCCGAGCAGCGTCGCCGGATCGAGGCGGTCTGCCGGCGCGACAGGTGGATCGTCGACGGCGCGTACCACGGCTGGCGGGACGTGGTCCTGGGTCGCGCCGACCTGGTGATCGGCCTGGACTACCCGCGCGGCGTCTCGTTCCGGCGGCTGCTGCGGCGCACGCGGCGGCGGCTGGCGAGCGGCGAGCTGATCTGCAACGGCAACCGGGAGACGCTGCGCAGCGTGCTGTCCCGCGACTCGATCCTGGTGTGGCACCTGACCGGATTCGGCCGGGCGCGGCGGCGGATGCGGGCCTGGGCGGCCGACCCGGCCGGGCCGCCGGTGCTGCTGTTCGACGACCCGGCCGCTCTCGACGACTGGCTGGCGCGCGGAGCGCCGGTGACACCGTGGGCCGGGCCGGACCGGGGTGGCCCGCGGCCGCTGACGTGACTACATCGGGAAGCGGCCCTGACGCCACTGCCAGTGCCGGCCCGCCCGCATGTGGTCGATCACCGCGCGCTGGAGCACGGTGCGGCGCGGCAGCCGGTCCAGCGGCGTGCTGAGGCTGCGGAACACGAACCGCAGCACCTCGACGTCGCCGTCCGGGGTGTCCTGCTCCTGGTGGGGCTCAAGCGTGAACCGCCGCTGGAACCGGATGATGTTGGAGTCCTCCGGCAGGTATTCGCGCAACTGCGGGTCGAGCAGCCAGGAGCCGCAGGAGAACGCGGCGTAGTGCTCGCCGGGGAAGTGGCGCGGGAAGAACGCGCGTGCCCGCTCCAGCGACGCGTCGACCGCCTCCGGGGTCAGCGGTCCCGAGTCCGGGATGTGCAGGCCGATCGCGCCGTCGTCGCCGCGCTGGTGCTGCAGTCGGCCCAGGTCGTAGAGGCCACCGCGGGCGTGCAACGTCAGCCAGCACTGCATGATCGGCCAGCCCTCGCCGTTCATCCGCCTGTCGACGGCGAGGTTGTTGCCCAGGTCGGCAAGCGTCGCCCAGGACACGTCGTCGGGGACGCCGTGGTCGCCGTGGTAGGCCCGGACGACGTCGACCAGGGCGAGGTAGGCGTAGGCGTAGAGGTGCCGCCAGGCCGGACCGCGGTCCCGGGGCAGCGCCGGGCCGGGCGGCAGCCAGGCGAAGCCGCCGAGGTCGGCGCGGACCAGGGCGATCGAGCGGTCCAGCAACCAGCGCAGCTCCGGGGTCCACAGTGGCGAACCGGGTTCCGGCCAGCCGGCGAGGATCTCGGCGGCGTCGTCGGGGCGCACCGCGAGCCGGTCCAGCAGCGCTGGCGCGTCCGCCCGGGAGGGCAGCGGCGCGGAGGGCAGGTCACCGGCGAGCCGGTGCACCCGGTCGACCTCCTCGGCGGGCACGCCGAGCCGGCCGGCGACGTCATCGACATCCATGGCGGTGACGCTACCGGCCGGCGTCCGCCCCGACAGCCCCGTGCGGTGCTCAGCGTCGTTGCTGGCACGGCACGCAGAAGCGGGCCGAGGGCAGGATCTCCAGGCGGGCGGTCGGGATGTCCTGCCCGCATCGCTCGCAGACGCCGTACGTGCCCTCGGACATCCGCTTCAGTGCCTGGGCGGTGTCCGCGACCCCCTGCCGGGCGGTCTCGATCAGCCGGCGCAGCGTGTCCGGGTCGTGCCCGCCGTAGTCGGGCTGCCGCGTGTGCAGCGTCAGCTCGGTGAGCTGGTCGGTGTACTCGCCGAACTGCCGGTCCAGCAGTTCGCGCAGCGTGTCGGTGCGGTTGAGGGCGTGCGTCATGATCAGGCGCTCCTTTCCGGGCGGCGCTCGGTGTCGTGCGGGTGTCGCAGGGCCGAGATGGCGGCCATCCCGGCGCCGGTCAGCGCGGCGGTACGGGGTGACGCGGCGCGGTGCACAGTCGCGCCGAGCGTGGCGACCAGGCGGGCCGTCACGTCGGGCCGGGTGGCGCCGTCACCGATGACGATCGGGCCACGGGCCAGCGCGGCGCGGACCTGGGGCCGCAGCGCCGCGTCCTGACGCAGCTCGCGTACCAGCCGGGAGGTGGTGTCGGCGAGCATGGCGGCGGTCGTCGCGTGGTTCAGGTCCCGGGTGCCGGCCTCGGCCCGCCGGGCGGCCACCACCCGGCCGTCCTCCAGCAGCGCCACCTCGGTGAGCTGGGCGCCGATGTCGGCGACCAGCAGGGTGCCGGCGGCGGCACCGGCGCCGATGGCGCCCGCCCGGACGCTGTCGAGGAACAGCAGCCGGGACGGCGCGAGCACGGCGGTGAGCACCCGGCGGGTCGCCTCCTGCTCGGCCGGCGCGGCGAGCACCGGACGGCAGGCCACGACCAGCGCGCCGACCGGCACCGGGGTGCGGTGGTCGCGCAGGATCTGCCGCAGCTCGGAGACGCAGGCCGGACCGTCGACGATCCGGCCACGCCGCACGACCGGGCTGCGCAGGCCGTGGCCGAGCGGGACGCTCAGCGTCCGGCCCGGTCCCAGCCAGATCCGCAGCAGGCTGCTGCCGAGGTCCACGGCGAGCGGCGCCGCGTCGACTGTGACCGGCGGGCGGCTGCCGTGGGAGCGGCCGATCAGCATGCCGGTACGGGCCGGAGGACGAATGGCTGTGACAGGGTGCGGCATACCGACCTCTTTCGGATCAGGGTGCCCAACGGGCGGTGGACGGTGCGGGGAAGGGGCGTGGCCGGGGCAGCGGGCGTCGGATTCACTCGACGACGCCGGCGGCCGGGGGCTCAGACGCGCTTCTGGTCGCCGCTCGCAGATCGGGACGCGACGAGTCCGGCGAACACCGGTGGTGGAGCCATCGACGTGCGGGTCATGCTCACCACCTCCTCGCTGCTCGGGTACCGCCTCGGACCTCCAGCGTCGCCGGGAACACCACGCGCGGCAGTGCACGCCACCGGCCAACAACGGGAGCAATGATTGCCGGTGGCCGGAACCCGGATCCGCCCATACCCCGTGGCTATGGTTGACACATGGAGAACGCGAGCCCAGCTCGAACATCCACCGCGTCGCCCTGACGCCGGCCGGCTCCGGCGGGCCCGCGGCGACCGCGTCCGAAGGAGGTCCCCGTGATCATCGAACGT
The DNA here is from genome assembly GCF_049315215.1 of Micromonospora sp. WMMD1219. Taxonomy (NCBI): domain Bacteria; kingdom Bacillati; phylum Actinomycetota; class Actinomycetes; order Micromonosporales; family Micromonosporaceae; genus Micromonospora; species Micromonospora sp. WMMD1219. The sequence goes on along the minus strand of NZ_CP186057.1, from coordinate 5,788,640 downwards.
ACGACCCTCCCCGGCATCGGGGTCCGGCACACGCTGACCACGGAGGAGGGCCGCCGGATCGGCGTGATCGACTACCAGGTCGGCGGCCGGCGCGACGTCGTCCACGACGACCCGGACGACCCGGACCGCATGGTCACGCTCACCCTCACCCGTGACGAGGCGTCGGCCCTGGCCAACCTGCTCGGCTTCCCGGAGCTGGTGGCCGTACCGGCCTAAGACGCCGGTCACACCGGCCGCGGCCCCTACGCCGGCAGCGGCCGGCGGGGCCAGTCCAGCGCCCGCGCGCCGAGCACGGCGGCGTGCAACGTGAACCGGTCCCGCGCGTCGGCGGGGTCGTAGCCGCTCAACGACCGGATCCGAGCCAGCCGGTAGGTGACGGTGCGCACCGACACGTGCAGCCGGCGGGCGGCCTCGGTGGAGACCTCGCCGCAGGCGAAGTACTCGTTCAGCGTGTCCAGCAGCGGCTCGGCGCCCCCACGCGCCTGGGCCAGCGGCGTCAGCACCGCCCGCACCAGGTCGACCATGGCGGGCTGGTCGCGCAGCAGCACCCGGTAGATCAGCAGGTCGTGCGCGTCGATCACCGACGCCTCGCTGTGCAGGCGCCGCGCCGTGGTCAGCGCCTCCCGGGCCTCCTCGTACGAGCGGGCGATGCCGTAGACGCCCGGGTGCGGGCGGCCCACCGCCACCTGCCACGGCCGGCCCCGCACCAGCCGGTCCAGCTCGCCGTGCATCAGCGTGCCCAGGTTGCCGGCCGGGCCGGCGCCGCGGCCCCGGTCGGCGGCCACCGGGTCCGCCGGGGCGATCACCACGAGCAGCCCCTCCTTGGTGGCCACCAGCACGTCCCGGTCACCGAGCCGGTCGAAGATGACCCGCTCCAGCGCGCTGATCGCCGCCTCCGTGTCCGGCAGCCGCCGTCCCGGCGCGGCCAGCGCGACCTGGTGCACCCGGGCCAGGTCCAGGCCGAACGGCTCGGCCCGCTCCACCAGCCCGCCCAGGTCGGAATCGCCGCGCAGCAGGTCGTCGACGAGTTCCCGGCGCAGCGACTCCTCGCGCCGGACCAGTTCCCGGCGGGCCACCGCGTACCCCTCGGCGAGCGTGGCCACCGCGGTGTCGACCACGTGCAGGACGGCGTCGGCGGCCGCGCGGACCGCCTCGCTGTCGTCGGACCGGTCCAGGTGGGGGAGCTGCCGCCAGACGCGCCGCGCCGCGGACAGGTAGAGGCGTACCGCGCGGCCGGCGGAGATCCCCTGCTCGGCCGCGCGCCGGCCCAGCGCGCCGACCGCGTCGAGTTCGGCGCGGCGCGGGCGGCGGCCGGTCACCGCCGCGTCGGTCAGCAGCCGCAGGTAGTCGCCGAGCAGCTCCACCGGCACGTCGCCGGCGTCGGCGCCCGCCGCGCGGGCCACGTCGGCCAGCCACTGCTCGTCCTCGCCGCCCGCGACCGGTGCCGGCCGGCGGACGCTGTCGGTCATCGCGGTCTCCCCGGACGGGGCCGGCACCGGACGCCGGCCCACCGCACCAGCCTAGGCGGCGGGCCCGCGTGCGCCGCCGGTCATCCCCGCGACAGTGGTTCCGCCGTCGATCACCAGCGCCGGGCCGGTGCGCCGCCCGCCCCGGGCGCCGCGGGTCAGCAGCTGCGCCGTCCGTGCCGGGTCGTCGCCGGCGGCCACCTGATCGAGTACGCGCAGCCAGCGCTCCCCGTGCGCGTCGGTGAAGCCGGTGCCGACGACGGCGATCCGGCGGCCGGTGACCGGGCCGGGCGCGGCGCGTTCGCCCGGCTCCGTCGACCCGATCGCCGGTCCCTCGGGCACTGCGGCGGGTTCGGCGCGGTGGCCGGCGGCGACGACGAGATCCGGCGAGCCGCACCGCACCGCCCGTACCGAGCCGGCTCGGTCCACGTCGACGATGGTGGCGCGCAGGTGGCCCGCCGGGGCGAGATCGCGGACCACCTTCTCCAGCGCGTCGACCAGGTGCGGCAGTGTGCGCCGCGGTCCGGCGGCGGCCCGGTGGAACGCCTGCTCGATCGCCCGGCGCCCGGCGGGCGTGTCCAGCGTGGCGCCGGTGACGGTGCCGAGCAGGACGCGCAGCCCGCCGCCGGGGACCGGGACGGCGGCGCCGATCTCCCCGGCGGTGCCGCAGATCGCCAGCGCGGCGCTCCCGGGACCGGCCGGCACGGTGAACACCGCGACGTCCGGCGGCGCGGCGGCGCGCGTCACGGTGGCGGTCCGCGTCCGGCGGCGGGCCCAGGCCAGGAACGGCACGGCGGCCAGGCTGGCCGCCGAGGCGAGCAGCGCCTGTGGATCAGTGCGGTGGCCGGGGATCACCGGTACGACGACCGACAGCGCGACCAGCACGCCCGCCCAGGCCGACACCAGCGCCGCCGTCCGGGGCCGGGCCGAGACGCCGAGCAGGCCGGGCAGCAGCACCCAGCCGACCGGCGTGCTGACCTCGGCGAGGCCCATCAGCATCGCGTTTCCGGTGGTGCCCGCCAGGGCGGCTCGCATCGGCAGCACGCCGACCACCCTATCGGGGCGCCCGCCGGACGCGACCGCTGTACCGGGCAGAGCAAATCTCACTCCTTACCCGAAACAGAGCGGAGCCGACACGACACGTTCGCGTGATTCTCTCGACATACCGCCTCGCCGCATCGCCGGTTAGGGTTGACGTACCGCAGGTCGATCTTGAGGAGTGTGTGTGCTGGTTCTGGTGGCGGTCCATGCGTTCGCAGCCTTGACCGCCCCCGTGCTGGTACGCCTCCTCGGCAGGCGGGCTCTCTATCTGCTGGCGGCCGTCCCGGCGGCGGCGCTGATCTGGGCGGTGACCCGTACCGAACCGGTCCGCGCGGGCCGGCCCGTCGTCGAGACCGTCACCTGGGTGCCGCAGCTGGGTCTGGAACTCGCGCTGCGCATGGGCACGCTGTCCTGGCTGCTGGTGCTGCTCGTCGGTGGGGTCGGCGCCCTCGTGCTGGCCTACAGCGCGCGCTACTTCCGGTCCGACGATCCCGGCCTCGGCCGGTTCGCCGCGGTGTTCGTGGCGTTCGCCGGCGCGATGCTCGGCCTGGTCGTCTCCGACGACCTGCTGCTGCTGTACGTGTTCTGGGAACTCACCACCGTCTTCTCCTACCTGCTGATCGGCAGCGACCCGACCAAGCGGGCCAGCCGCCGCGCGGCGATGCAGGCCCTGCTGGTGACCACGCTGGGCGGCCTGGCGATGCTCGCCGGTTTCGTGATGCTCGGCCAGCACGCCGGCTCGTACCGGTGGTCGGAGATCGCCGGGAACCTGCCCGAGGGCGGCTACCTCACCGTCGCGCTGGTGCTCGTCCTGCTCGGCGTGACCAGCAAGTCCGCGATCTTCCCGTTCAGCTTCTGGCTGCCGCGCGCGATGGCCGCGCCCACGCCGGTCAGCGCCTACCTGCACGCCGCGGCCATGGTGAAAGCGGGCGTCTTCCTGGCCGCGCTGATGGGCCCCGCGGTGGGCCAGGCCACCGTGTGGCGCGGCATCCTGCTGGCCGGCGGCCTGATCACCCTGTTCCTCGGCGGCTGGACGGCGCTGCGGCAGGTCGACCTGAAGCTGCTGCTGGCGTACGGCACGGTGAGTCAGCTCGGCCTGCTCATGGTGATCCTCGGCGCGGGCACCCGCGACACCGCGCTGGCCGGCGCCGCGATGCTGCTGGCGCACGCCCTGTTCAAAGCCACCCTGTTCCTCGTCGTCGGCGTCGTCGACCACGTCACCGGCACCCGCGACCTGCGCGAACTCAGCGGCCTGGGCCGCCGCGCGCCGGTGCTGGCGGCGGTCGCCGGACTCGCCGCCGCCTCCATGGCGGGCCTGCCGCCGCTGATCGGCTTCGTGGCCAAGGAGGCCGCGCTCGAGGCGTTCCTGCACGGCGGCACGACCGAACTGCTGGTGCTCGCCGGAGTGGTGACCGGCTCGGCGCTGACCGTCGCGTACACCGCGCGCTTCCTCTGGGGCGCGTTCGCCGCCAAGCCCGGCGTGAAGGAGACCCGGCCGCACCGGATCGAGCCGGCGTTCATCGGCCCGGCGGCGGTGCTCGCCCTCGCCGGTCTCGCGGTCGGCGTCCTCGCCCCGGCGGTGGACCGGGTGCTGGCCCCGTACGCCGACCAGTTCCCGACCGCCGACCCCGGCTACCACCTGGCCCTCTGGCACGGGCTGACCCCGGCGCTGGGCCTGTCGGCGCTCGCGGTGGCGGGTGGCCTCGGACTGTTCCTGCTGCTGCACCGGCGCCGGCCGTACCTGCCGCGGCTGCCCTTCGACGGCGCCAGCGGCTACGACCGGCTGGCCGGCGCGGTCGACCGCGCGGCGGTGGAACTGACCGGCGCCACCCAGCGCGGCTCGCTGCCGTTCTACCTGGGCGTCATCCTGCTGGTCCTGGTCGTGCTGCCCGGCGGCGCGGTGCTCGCCGGCGCGCCGTGGGCCCGGCGGTTCCAGCTCTGGGACACCCCGTTGCAGGCCGTCGCCGGCGCGGTCATCGTCGTCGCGGCGCTGGTGGCCGCGCGCGCCCGCCGCCGCCTGACCGCGATGATCCTGGTCGGCGTGACCGGCTACGGCACGGCGCTGATGTTCATCCTGCACGGCGCGCCCGACCTCGCGCTCACCCAGTTCCTGGTGGAGACCGTCACGATCGTGATGTTCGTGCTGGTGCTGCGCCGGCTGCCGCGCCGGTTCTCGGCCCGCCCGATCCGCGCCACCCGGCGGTTCCGCGTCGCGCTCGGCGTCGCCGTCGGCGTGGTCACCGCCGGCATGGCGTACGTGGCGGCGGGCAGCCGGACCGCGACGCCGATCTCGGTCGGCTTCCCGGACGAGGCGGTCTCCTACGGCGGCGGCAAGAACGTGGTGAACGTGACGCTCGTCGACATCCGGGCCTGGGACACGATGGGCGAGATCGCCGTGCTGGTGGTGGCCGCCACCGGCGTGGCCAGCCTGATCTTCCGCCGCTCCCGCGCGCTGGACCTGCGCAGCGGCATCCCCGGCGCCGGCCGGCAGCAGTCGTCGCGCCCGCGCTGGCTGACCGGCGGCGCGACCTCCCGGCAGCAGTCGGTCATCCTCCAGGTGGTCACCCGGCTGCTGTTCCACGCCATCCTGCTGTTCTCGATCTACCTGCTCTTCTCCGGCCACAACGCCCCCGGTGGCGGGTTCGCCGCCGGTCTGGTCGCCGGGCTGGGGCTCGCCGTGCGGTACCTGGCGGGCGGGCGTACCGAACTCAACGGCGCCGCGCCCGTGGACGCGGGCCTGGTGCTCGGCGCGGGGCTGTTCGTCGCGGTCGGCACCGGCGTGGCCGCGATGCTGCTGGGCGGCGAGTTCCTCCAGAGCGCGACGCTCGACTTCCACCTGCCGTTGCTGGGCCACGTGCACTTCGTGACGTCGGTCTTCTTCGACGTCGGCGTCTATCTCATCGTGGTCGGCCTCGTACTGGACATCCTGCGCAGCCTGGGCGCCGAGATGGACCGCCAGGAGGAGGTCGACGAACAGGAGACCGGACCGGCCGGCGTACGGGAAGAGGAGCTGGTGTGAGCCCGAACGTCCCCAACCTGGTCTACGTCGTGGTGATCGGCGTCCTGTTCGCCACCGGCGTCACCCTGCTGCTGGAACGCAGCCTCACCCGTGTCCTGATGGGGGTCATCCTGCTCGGCAACGGCGCGAACCTGCTGCTGCTCACCGGCGGCCGGGCCGGTGGCCCGCCGATCGTCGGCACCACCGCCCAGGAGGACATGTCCGACCCGTTGCCGCAGGCGATGGTGCTGACCGCGATCGTGATCACGCTCGGCATGACCGCGTTCCTGCTCGCGCTGGCCTACCGGAGCTGGCACCTCAACGGGCACGACGAGGTGCAGGACGACGTCGAGGACCGCCGGATCATGGAGCTGGCCGACCGGGACGAGGGCCCGGGCACCTCGGACACCGACGGCGTCGACACCGCCGACGGCAGCCCCGAGGCGCGGGTGCTCGCCGCCGGTGAGGCGGAGGCCGTCCGATGACCTGGCTCGTACCGCTGCCGGTGGTGATGCCGCTGCTCGGCGCCGCCCTCACCCTGCTGCTCGCCCGCCGGGCCCGCGCCCAGCGGTGGGTCAGCATCATCGTGCTCACCGCCACCGTCGCGGTGGCCGCGATGCTCCTGGTCCGCTCCTCGCTGGACGGCCCGCTCGTGGTGGAGGTGGGCGGCTGGGTGGCCCCGATGGGCATCGTGCTCGTCGCCGACCAGCTCGCCGCGCTGATGCTCGTGGTGTCCGCCTCGGTCACCCTGTGCGTGCTCGTCTACTCCATCGGGCAGGGCATGGCCGACGGCAACGAGGAGACGCCGCTGTCGGTCTACCACCCGACCTACCTGGTGCTGACCGCGGGCGTCTGCAACGCCTTCCTCTCCGGCGACCTGTTCAACCTCTACGTCGGCTTCGAGATCCTGCTGGTGGCGAGCTACGTGCTGCTGACGCTCGGCAGCACCGAGACGCGGATCCGGGCCGGCACCACGTACGTCGTGGTCAGCCTGCTCTCGTCGCTGATCTTCCTGGTGGCGATCGGCCTGGTCTACTCCGCCACTGGCACGCTGAACCTGGCGCAGCTCGCCGACCGCCTGGACGCGCTGCCCGACGACATCCGCCTGGTGCTGCAGGGCATGCTGCTGCTCGCGTTCGGGATCAAGGCGGCGGTGTTCCCGCTGTCGGCGTGGCTTCCGGACAGCTACCCGACCGCGCCCGCCCCGGTGACGGCGGTCTTCGCCGGCCTGCTCACCAAGGTCGGCGTGTACGCGATCATCCGTACCGAGACGCTGCTGTTCCCCGGCGGCCGCACCGCCGACCTGCTCATGGTGATAGCGGCGCTGACCATGGTGGTGGGCATCCTCGGCGCGGTGGCCCAGTCGGACATCAAACGGCTGCTGTCGTTCACGCTCGTCAGCCACATCGGGTACATGCTGTTCGGGGTCGGGTTGACCACCCCGCTCGGCCTGTCCGCGGCGATCTTCTACGTGGTGCACCACATCACCATCCAGACCACGCTGTTCCTCGCCGCCGGCCTGGTCGAACGACGCGGCGGCAGCACCGCGCTGGACCGCCTCGGCGGCCTGGCCCGGCTGTCGCCCCTGCTCGCCGTGCTGTTCTTCGTGCCCGCGCTGAACCTGGCCGGCATACCACCGTTCTCCGGGTTCCTCGGCAAGCTCGGCCTGGTCCAGGCCGGCGTCGACGACGGCGGGTTCCTGGCCTGGTCGCTCGTCGCCGGGGGACTGCTCACCAGCCTGCTCACGCTCTACGCCATCGCCCGAGTGTGGAACCTCGCCTTCTGGCGGGCCCCGCACGCGGACATGCCGGAGCCCGGCGACGCCGACCAGGCGGCCCGCACCGACGGCGCCGAGCAGCCGCACGACGGCCCGGCGCCGGCCGGGGCGGTGCTGCCCCGGCTGATGACGGTGTCCACTGCCGCCCTCGTGGTGCTCGGTCTGGCGCTGACGGTGGTGGCCGGACCGCTGTTCGACATCAGCACCGACGCCGCCGACGACCTGTTGCGCCGTGCCCCGTACGTGGAGGCCGTGTTCCCGGAGGGACCGCCGTGACCAGTCAGCCGAAAGCGCCACTGACCCGCCGTGACCGCTGGCGCAACCGGGCCATCGCGGTGACCGGCCTGGTCACCGTCTGGGTGCTGCTGTGGGGCACCTTCAGCTGGGCCAACGTGCTCAGCGGACTCGTGGTCGCGGCCGTGCTGCTGGTGGTCTTCCCGCTGCCCCCCGTCACGTTCGCCGGCCGGATCCGGCCGGTGCCGCTGCTGCGGTTCGTGGTCCGCTTCCTGTACGACCTTGTGGTGGCGTCCGCGCAGGTGGCCTGGCTGGCCGTCCGGTCCGAGCACCCGCACTCGGCGATCATCGCGGTGCCGCTGCGGGTGAACACCGACCTCAACCTCACCCTCAACGCCGAGGCCCTGTCGCTGGTGCCGGGCAGCCTGATCCTGGAGGCCGACCGGAGCACCGGCACGCTCTACGTGCACGTCATCGGCATCCGCAGCCTCGACGAGGTGGAGCGCTTCCGGCAGGGCGTGCTGGAGCTGGAGGAGCGCATCGTCGCCGCCGTCGGCTCGGCCGAGGAGCTGAGCCTGATCCGTCGATCCGTACCCACCGGCCCGTCCGGGTCGGTCGACCTGGAAGGAGCACCGACGTGACCGTCGTCGCCGTGATCGTCACCGCGCTGCTCGTCGCGGCCGGTGGGCTCACCCTCGTCCGCATCATCCGCGGGCCGTCGATCCTCGACCGGGCCGTCGCCACCGACGTGCTGCTCGCCGTCGCGGTCGCGGCCATCGCCACCGAGGCGGCCTACAGCCGGGACGCCACGGCGCTTCCGGTCCTGGTGGTCCTCGCCCTGGTCGGGTTCGTCGGCTCGGTGAGCGTCGCCCGGTTCGCGTCCCGGAGAAGCTCGAAGTGATGATCGACGCGATCCTGGACACCGTCGCCGGCATCTGCCTGATCGCCGGCGCCCTGCTCTGCCTCGCCGCGGGCATCGCGCTGGTCCGCTTCCCGGACGTGCTGTCGCGGATGCACGCGGCGGCCAAGCCGCAGGTGCTCGGGCTGCTGCTGGTGCTGCTCGGCTGCGCGCTGCGGCTGCGTACCGGCGTGGACATCACCACGCTGGTCCTGGTGGGCCTGTTCCAGCTCGCCACCGCACCGGTCGCGGCGCACATGGTCGGGCGGACGGCGTACCCGCACGACGACATCCGGCGCGATCTGCTGATCACCGACGAGCTGGCCGACCACATCGACCGGATCCGCGCGGACCGGGCCGGTGAGCCGGAGGAGACGTCGCCGGTCCACACGTCCTGAGACTCCGTACGAGCGCCGAGGCAGGGAGCCCATGAGCGGCACGGTCTACGAGAACGCCCGCATCCACACGCTCGACCCGGACCGCCCGTACGCCGAGGCGATGCTGGTCCGCGGCGAGCGGATCGTCGCCGTCGGTGACCTCGCCGAGTGCCGGGACCGGGCCGGCGGCGGCGCGCGCCGGGTCGACCTCGGCGGAGCGGCCGTGCTGCCCGGGCTGATCGACAGTCACATCCACGCGGCGTCCTACGTGCGCGGGCTGGACCAGGTGGACCTGCGCGGCACGGCGAGCCTCGACGAGGCGCTCACCCGGATCGCGCGGCACGCCGCCACGCTGCCGCCGGACGCCTGGCTGCTCGGCGGCGGGTGGGACAGCAACAAGTGGACCCGGCCGGTGCAGCCGACCCGCACCGACCTGGACCGGGTCTGCCCGGACCGGCCGGCGGCGCTGCCCAGCATCGACGGCCACACCATCTGGGTGAACACCGCCGCCCTGGCCCGCCTCGGCATCGACGCCACCACTCCCGACCCGGCCGGCGGGCAGATCGCGCGGGACGAGCACGGCGAACCGACCGGCATCCTGCGCGAGGCGGCGGCGGACGCGGCGTACGCGGTGGTGCGTTCCCCGCACGCCGGCGACCTGGTCGCGCAGTTGCGCACCCACCTGCCGCGGCTGCTCGCCGCCGGGCTGACCGGCATCCACGACCTCGACGGGCAGGACGCCCGCGCCGCCTACGAGACGCTGTACGCGCGCGGCGAGCTGCCGCTGCGGGTGCACAAGACGATCCCCGCGACGGCCCTGGACGAGGCGATCGACGCCGGCTGGGCCACCGGGGACGGCGACCGCTGGCTGAGCACCGGCCCGGTGAAGATCTTCACCGACGGCGCGCTCGGCTCACACACCTGCCTGATGACCGAGCCGTACGACGGGGAGCCCGGCAACCACGGCATCGCCGTCACCCCGGCCGAGGAGTTCGAGCGGCTGGTGGCGACCGCCGCCGGGGCGGGGATCGCGGTGGCCGCGCACGCCATCGGCGACGCGGCGAACCGGATGGTGCTGCGGGCGTACGCGCGCTGGCGCGAGTCGGCCGATCCCGGCGCGGTGGCGCGGCTGCGGCACCGGATCGAGCACACCCAGCACCTGCTGCCGGACGACGTGCCGCTGCTCGCCCGCTCCGGCGTGATCGCCTCGATGCAGCCCACCCACTGCACCAGCGACATCCCGCTGACCACCCGGATGCTGGCCGGCCGGGGCCTGGCCTCGTACGCGTGGCGCAGCCTGCTCGACGCCGGGGCGACAGTGGCGTTCGGGTCGGACGCCCCGGTGGAGGACCCCGATCCGTTCTTCGGCATCCACGCCGCGGTGACCCGCCAGCAGCCCGACGGCACCCCGCCCGGCGGCGTCGACTCGCACGAGCGGCTCGACCTGGACACGGCGTTGCGCTGCTTCACCGAGGCGGGCGCGTACGCCTCGTACGAGGAGCACCTGAAGGGCCGGTTGCGCTCCGGCATGCTCGCCGACTTCATCGTGCTGCCCACCGACCCCTACCGGGTCGACGCGGCGGAGCTGCGCGAGGTGACCGTGGCGCTGACAGTGGTCGGCGGCGTGGTCCGCTGGCAGCGCTGACCGTGTCCCGCCCGGACGCCGCTGTCCGGGCGGGACACGGCTCTCAGGCGCCCTTGACCCAGTCGAGGCTGAACCGGGCGAAGTAGATGCCGCCGGTGCCGCCCACCTCGTACAGGTTGCCGACCGTGCCGTCGGCCAGCACCGCCATCGTCGAGTACCCGGCGCCGCCGGGCTTGACCAGCGCCCGGGCCGGCCAGGTCGCGCCGTCGTCGGTGGACAGGCGGACCGTGAGGTCGTTGCGCGCGCTCGGGTGCGCGTTGTTGCTGAACAGCGCCGTGCGGGTGCGTACCGGCGCCCGGTTCGCGCCGACCTCGGCGGGCCGCAGGTAGGACATCTCGTCGGCGTTGCAGAGCGGGTCGGTCAGCACGGCGCTCGCCGTCGCCGGGCCGAACGTGGCGGCACCGTCGGTGGAGGTGGCGTAGAACCGGCTGCGGGTCGAGTTGTGCCGCATGTTCTGCACCACCGCGCCGGTGCCGCGCTCGATGGCCTTGCTCTCGTTGATGTTGCCACCGGCGGATCCGCCGCGCCGCCAGGTCGCGCCGTGGTCGTCGCTGTAGATGTTCGCGGCGTGGCTGGTGCCCGAGGCGTCCCGGTAGGCGATCGGCTGGATCAGGCGGCCGGTGCTGGTCTGGATGCCGTGGCCGGAGGAGAAGAACGCCTGCTGCCAGGCCGGGTCCTTGACCGCCGGGTTCAGCTCCACCGGAGCGCTCCAGGTGGCGCCGTTGTCGCGGCTGGTGATGTAGCGCAGGTGCATGCTGTTCGGGTCGTCGGCGGTGTTCAGGCCGGAGCCGCCGGACCAGAAGCTGATGCCGGGCCGGGGGGAGTAGGTGAAGAAGCAGTAGACGACACCGGTGGCGCGGTCGACGAGCAGGCTGGGGTCGCCGACGCCCTCGCTGGTGGTGGGCGGGGCGTGGATGACGCGGGGCTGCTCGAAGGTGCGCCCGCCGTCGGTGCTGCGGATCATCACGATCTGGATGTTGTTGGTGCCGCCGCCGAGGTCGTACGAGCCGTTGACCCGGGCGTCGGCCACGGCGATGACGGTGCCGTTGTTGGTGACGGCCAGGCCGGGGATGCGGACCGAGGCGACGGTGCCGTCGTAGCGGCCGTTCGCGCCGTTGAGGCCGCGGATCACGGTCTGCGTGGTCAGCAGCGTGGTGGTGGCGAGCTGCGGGTTGCCGGCGGCCAGGTCGCAGGAGGTGGTGCCGCGCAGCGTGGTGTCGAAGCCCGGCGCGGTGACCCGCAGCGTGTACGGGGTGCCGGCGCCGACGGTCCAGTAGTGCAGGAAGTTGCCACCGGCGGCGATGGTGCGGGTCCACGGCGAGCCGGTGCGTCCGGGCCAGGTGACTGTGAAGTCCCGGGCCGTCGTGGTGCGGTTCTCCAGGGCGAGCTGGAGGCGGCCGTTCGTGCAGTCGAAGCCGGCCAGCGCGGACATTCCGGTGCCGCAGTGGAAGATGCCGCTGGTGGTCTCGTCCAGGCCGGTCGGGGTCGTGGTGCGCAGCGTGTACGGCGTGCCGGGGGACAGCGTCCAGTACAGCTCGGCGTTGCCACCGGCGGCGACCGTGCGGGTCCACGGCGAGCCGGAGCGGCCCGGCCAGGTGACGGTGTAGGTCTGCGCCGTGGTGCTGCGGTTGTCGAGGTCGAGCAGCAGCCGGCCGGCGCTGCAGTCGGCACCGACGGTGGCGGTCACGCCGGCGGGGGCGGCGGCCTGGGCCGCGGTCGCGTGCAGTACGGAGAGGAGGGTGAGGGCGGCCACCGCGAGGACGGTTGCGCGGCGCGGTATGGCGCGGCGAGGGGACACGTGGTTCCTTCCGGACGGGGGAGGGGGAAATCGGACCAGCTATAAGACGTCAGATGTCCGATGTCTGCACGCTAGGCGGATTCACCCCGGCCCGTCAAGGATCGGTTCCGGTCGACGTCCCCGTCCGGCCCGGGGAGTCGTCAGCGGTCCGGCCCGGCCGTCTCGCCGAGCAGTGCCTCGCCCATCGCGGTGAGCCGGTGCAGCACCAGGTTGCCGTGCCGCTGGCTGGTGATCAGTCCGGCCTCGCGCAGGATGGTGGTGTGATGGCTGGTGGTGGCCGGCGAGATGCGGGCACGCCGGGCCAGCTCGCCGGTGGTGGCGCCGCTCGCGGCGGCGCGCAGGACCGCGACCCGGGTGTGGCCGAGCGGCGGGCCGAGCCGGCGTTGCGGGCCGGCCGGCGGCGTCGGTTCCGGTCGCTGCCGGCGCGCCGGGTAGACGAGCGTCGGCGGCAGGTCGGGATCGGCCAGCGTGATCGGCGCGTGCCAGCAGAAGTACGACGGGACCAGCGTGATGCCCCGGCCGTCGAGATGCATGTCCCGGTCCTCCGGGTAGCCGTGCACGGACAGCACCGGCGGATCCCACGAGGTCTCCGGGCTCAGGTCGTCGAGGATCTGCCCGGCGCCGCTGTCGAGGACCCAGGCTCCGCGCAGCGCCCGGTCGCCGGAGACGGCGGAGGTGATCTGCGTCCAGTAGGGAGCGAGTGCGACCCGGAAGTAGGCGCGCAGCGCGTCGCCGAGGCCGTGCCGGGCGGCGAGCCGGCCGGCCGCCAGATCGCTCATCCACGCGCCGTCGACGGGCGTCACCATCCGCCCGAGTTCGGTGCGGATCCGCCGGGTCGGGGTGCCGAGCACCCGGTCGATCCCCTCGTCGAGGTCGGCGACCGCGCCGGGTGTGAGGAAGTCCGGGAAGTAGCGCTTGAGCGGCGCGACGGGCAGGAGCCGCTCGCGGACGACCGGGACGAGACCGGCGCGCTCCAGGTCCGGACGGATCTGCCGGTGCCATCGGGCGTAGCCCGCGTAACCGGCCCGGGTCTGGAGGCGGTGCAGGCTACAGATGATCTCCCACAGTGGATCGGGCCGGGCCGCAAGCCGGGTGCTGCTGAGGTCCCCGGCCGTGAAGTGGATGCGTAGCGTCCCCATGACGCACAGTGTTCCGACGCGCGCCGCCGTGCTCAGTCTCGTCCACGACATTGACGTATATCACTGTAAGAAGGTAAGGCGGGGCGGCAGCCGGACGGCTGCCGCCCCGCGGTGTCTCAGCCCGCGCTGCAGCTCGTGCGCCACCGGTGGGAGGCGATGTTGTCGTTGGCGTTCGCCATGTAGCCGTCCCGGTTGGAGCCCCAGGTGAACCAGGCCCCGGTGAGGTTGTCCCACGCGTCGCCGGCGCCGAGACAGGCGTACGCACCGGTGTAGTCGGGGTGGATGTAGAGGGCGACCGGCCGGCCGCCGTTCGAGTCGTTCCAGGCCGAGGACGCCAGGTTGCGCATGCTGGCCCGGTTGTTGTTGTCGCAGTTGGCGTTCTCCGCCGTGTTGATCGTGTCCCAGTTGTTGTCGGCGTTGTACCACCAGCACCACCGGCCCGCCCAGTAGGCGTCCTGGCTGACGTACAGGTAGCCGCTGCCCGCGGCGGCGCGCTGCGTCGCGTCCGCGTGCGGGGTCGGCCGGGGCGCGGCCTGGGCGGCGGTGGCGGTGCAGGCCAGCGCGGCTGCCGCCGCGGCCACTGTGGCCAGCGCGGACCGTAGTGCTCTCATGGTGTTTCCCTTCGGTCGGGTTCCTTCCGTGGCGGGCCGCCACGGACGTCGTGGGGGTGGGTCAGCCGGCAGCCAGCACGGCGCGTGCCCGCGGCAGCGCGGCGGCCTCCAGGCGGAGCCGTTCGGTGACCTCGGTGCGGAACCGCCTGTCGAGGGCGCCCCGATGCTCGGCGTCGAGCCGCCGGGCGAGCGGGCCGAGCCCGGTCCGGGCCGCACAGGTCGCCTCGGCCACCGCCAGCCTGATCTCGCCGGGCGTGGCGGAGCCGGCTGCCGGCTCGGGCACCGACGCGCGGGCCGATGCCGGGTCGGCCACGTCGTGCCCGTCGGCGCGCATGCACCGCCGCCACGCCCGTACGCCGTCGGCGTAGCGGGGGTCGGCGAGCACCCGGCCGACGCGCAGGCCGGCCAGGTTGTCCGTGACCTTCGTGGCGCGGTACCAGCCGGGCAGGTCGCGGTAGAGCTGTCGCTCCGCCTCGGACGTGCAGCTGTGGCTGCTGCGGCGCAGCACGCCGCCGGCCGGCAGCGTCGCGCGCAGGGCGTCGGGCTCGCCGGGGTCGCCGTTGACCGCGCGTACGGCGGCGGCGCCGCGTTCCGGGGGCAGTTCCCGGACGTACCGGGCATTCGGGTCGGCCGCCATCGCCTCCTGGAGGCGGCGTTCCAGGGCGCCGCCGTATCCGTACCGGCGGGCGTAGGAGACGTCGTCGAGGACGTACGGGAACTCGCGCAGCTCCGGCACCGGCTGCCGGGGAACCGGCCAGTAGCGGAACCCGCGACGCTGCATGCAGTCGCGGATCAGCACCTGCGTGGCGGCGTACCGCACCTCGGCGGCCGGGGCGGCGGCGGGCGGGACCGGCACGGCGGCGGCACTCGCCGCGGGCGTGCGGTGAGTCTCGGACGGCGGCGCGACGTCCGGGCGCGCGCCCAGTGCCCCGGCCACCGCCGCCGCGAGGGCGGCGGGGACCGCGACGGCGTACCACCTTGACCGCGCTCGGCGCGACACCACCGCCATGACATGCACCTCGGCCGTCCGGGGCGCCCGATGCGCCCGTCAGAAGACAGCTTCGGCACGGGGCGTGCCCCGGGACAGAGACCTTCGATCAGGCTCGAACGACAGGTCCCGGCGTACGGCGGGTCAGGACTGCGCGGCGCGGGCGATGCTGGCCCGGATGGGCGCGTAGTGCTCGGCGACGGCCGAGCGCAGCGCCGTCGCGTCGGCGGCGGTGAGGGCGGCGACGATCGCCTGGTGCCGCTGGGCGGTGATGACCCGGTCCTCCGGCTCGGTCTGCAGTGTGGGTGCGACGATGGCCTGCACCTGCCAGAACGCCTCGGTCAACTGGACCAGCAGGTCGTTGCCGAGGGGTTCCATGAGCTTCAGGTGGAACGCGCGGTCGACGTCGAGGAAGTCCTCGCCCCGGGCGGCCCGGCTGTGCATCTCGTCGGCGAGCGCGGACAGCTCCGACCGGTGCTGCTCGTCGAGGGCGTCGATGACGGTGGCGGCCAGGCCCTGCTCCAGAGTCTGGCGGACGTCGACGACCTGGGCCAGTACGCGGTGGTCGTCCTCGCCGCTGAGCAGACCCCGGAACGTCAGGCTCTCCACCAGGGCGTTGAGGGACATCCGGCCGACGAACGTGCCGTGGCCGTGGCGTACCTCGACGATGTCGAGCGCGGAAAGGATCTTGACGGCCTCGCGGACGCTGGAGCGGCTGGCACCGACGGCCTCGCACAGTTCCGTCTCGGTGGGCAGGAGGTTTCCCGGCTTCAGGCGGTTGCGCAGGATGTACTCCTTGATCCTGGTGGCGACCTCCTGCCGGCGAGGGCTCGGCCGCTCGGCGCCGCGTAGCGGACTGGCGTCAATGGTCGTCATCTGCCCCTTGCCCTTCGTTCCCGAATCTGACACCCTCACCCTACCGGCATCAGACGTCAGACGTCATACACCTTATGCTTCACATCCCCGAGCGCGAGCGGTCACGCGAGCGCATGAAGAGCCTATGGAGGCAGCTACGTGAGCACCACCGGTAAGCCGTCGGGGAGCCGGCGCGTCCTGCGCGGCCGCGCCCGCTCCCTGGCCGTCGCCTCCCTCGCGGGGGGCCTCGCGGTCGCGCTGGCGGCCTGCAGTGGCGGTCCCGCCTCGACCAACGCCGTGGGCGACGGGAAGGGGGGCACGTCGATCGAGGCCACGCTGGCCTTCACGCTCTCCAGCGGTTTCGATCCCAGCAACGCCTCCTCGGCCGTGGCGACAGCGGTCAACCAGCACGTCTTCGAGGGCCTCGTCGACCTCGACCCGATCACGCGGGAACCCTACAACGCCCTGGCCAAGAGCGACCCGACCCCCGGGGCCGACGGCCGGACCTACACCGTGACGCTGCGTGACGGAGCGAAGTTCTCCGACGGCACCCCGGTCACCGCCGAGGACGTGGCCTGGTCCTTCACCCGCGTGCTCAAGCCCGCGGACCCGAAGGCGCCGCCGCTGATGCAGGGCTTCGTGTCGTTCCTCGACAGCGTCACCGCCAAGGACGCGACGACCGTCGAGTTCACGCTGAAGTACCCGTTCGCCCTGTTCAGCGAGCGGATCTCGGTCATCAAGGTCGTGCCCAAGGCCAAGACCGGTGACCCGGCCGCGGCCAAGGCGTTCGACACCGCCCCGATCGGCTCCGGCCCGTTCAAGGTGGACAGCGCGTCCAAGGAGTCCGGCGTCAAGCTGAGCAAGAACGCGAACTACAACGGCCCGCGCGCCGCCAAGGTCGAGACGATGACGTGGAACACCACCACCGAGGCGTCGGCCCGCGTGTCGGACCTGCAGGGCGGCCGGGTGCAGGCCATCGAGGCCGTGCCGTACCTGAACGTGGACTCGCTCAAGGACAAGTACACGATCGACGTGAAGCAGGCCTTCAACCAGGTCTTCCTCATGTTCAACAACTCCGCCGCGCCGTTCAGCGACAAGCGGGTGCGCCAGGCCCTGCACTACGCCATCGACAAGGAGGCGGTCATCAAGACCGCGCTCAACGGCTACGGCAGCCCGGCGACGAGCTACCTCGACGAGGGCAACAAGGCCTACCAGAAGGCCGCCACCGTCTACGACTACAACCCGGACAAGGCCAAGGCCCTGCTCCAGGAGGCCGGCGTCACCAACCTGTCGTTCCGGCTCGACACCACCGACAGCTCGGTGGTCAAGGACGTCGCCCCGCTGGTCATCGAGCAGTGGAAGAAGATCGGCGTCAACGCCACGCTGAACACCGTGCCGTCCTCGGCGATCTACGGCGACATCGTCCCCAAGGACACCTTCCGGGTGCTCATGGCCACCGGTGACCCGAGCGTCTTCGGCGTCGACACCGACCTGCTGATGCGCTGGTACTACTTCGGCGAGACCTGGCCGGGCCAGCGCTACCGCTGGAGCGACGCCGACCGCAAGGCCATGGGCGACCTGCTGGACAAGGCCGCGCAGACCTCCGACGAGACGGCCCGCAAGGCGCTGTGGAAGCAGGCCCTGGACATGGCGGCGGACCAGGTGCCGCTGTACCCGATCCTGCACACCAAGGTCGTCACCGCGTACGACCCGGCCAAGGTGGACGGCTTCTCCGGCGCCTCCACCACCGGCCTGTACTTCCTGGGCACCGGCCGGACCGGCTGAGCCCGCGCTCGGGGTTCCGGCCCCGCAGGCGTCCCGCCCGGCCCCACGTGACCCGTGCGGCCGGGCGGGGCGTCCCGGCGCCCCGCCACGAGAAAGAGAATCCATGCTGACCGTCCTGAACCTGGTCGCACGACGATTCCTGACGCTGATCCCCCTGGTGCTGGGCATCACGCTCTTCGTCTTCGTGATCATGCAGTTCTCCCCGATCGACCCGGCGTTGTCCGTCCTCGGTGACCAGGCCACGCCGGCGCAGGTCGAGGCGTTCCGCGCCGCCAACGGCCTCAACGACCCGCTGCCGTTGCGCTACCTGCACTTCCTCGGCGACCTCGTCCGCGGCGACCTCGGGATGACGTTCCCGCCGTCGGTCCCGGTCGCCGAGAAGATCGCCATGGCGCTGCCGCTGACCATCCAGCTGACCGTGCTCGGCGTCGTCGGCGCGCTCGTCATCGCCCTGGCCCTCGGCATCCCGGCCGCCCTGTACCGGGACCGCTGGCCCGACCAGGTCATCCGGATCGTCTCCATGGCCGGCATCGCCACGCCCTCGTTCTGGCTGGCCCTGCTGTTCATCCAGGAGTTCTCCGTCCGCCGCCCGATCTTCCCGACCGGCGGCTACGTCAACCCCGCCGACTCGGTCGGTCTGTGGTTGCAGTCGCTGGCCATGCCCGCGCTGGCGCTGGCCGTGCCGGTCGGCTGCTCGCTGGCCCGCATCGTCCGGACGTCGATGGTCGAGGAACTCGACAAGGACTACGTCCGCACGGCGATCGGCGCCGGACTGCCGCCGCGCGTGGTGGTCGGCCGCAACGTGCTGCGCAACGCGCTGGTCAATCCGCTCACCGCGCTCGGCCTGCGGATCGGCTACCTCATCGGCGGCACCGTCGTCATCGAGGCCATCTTCTCGCTGCCCGGCATGGGCACCCAGATCATGAGCGCCGTCCAGCAGAACGACACCGCGCTGGCCCAGGGCACCGTCCTGACCATCGCGCTCTGCTTCGTGCTGGTGAACCTGGTCGTCGACATCCTCTACCTCTTCGCCAACCCCCGACTGCGCGGAGGCCACTGATGCGCCGGTCCCTCACCACGCGGCTGTCCCGCCCCGGCATGGCCTTCGCCCGGCTGGGTGTCGCGGCCCGGTTCGCGCTCGGCTTCGTCGCGCTCATCGTCGTGGTCGGCGTGCTGGCCCCGCTGCTGCTGCGCCACGACCCCACCCAGACCGGGCTCGGTCCGGCGCTGACCGGCCCGAACGGCGACTTCTGGTTCGGGCTGGACAAGCTCGGCCGCGACGTGTTCTCCCGGCTGGTCGCCGGCACCCGGCGCTCCCTGATCGTCGGCTTCGGCGCGGCCGGCATCGCGCTGGTGGTCGGCGCGATCCTCGGTGCCGTCGCGGGAAGCAGCCGCACCGTCGTCGACGAGATCATCATGCGCTGCCTCGACGTGGTCATGGCCTTCCCCACGATCGTGCTCTCCGCGCTGCTGATCATCTCGTTCGGCAAGAACAGCCTGCTGGTCCTCGTGATCGCGATCGGCTTCGTGTTCACCCCGTCGGTCGCGCGCATCGTCCGCGCCAACGTGCTGTCCCAGTACGGCGAGGACTACGTGGCCGCCGAGCGCATCATCGGCGCCCGGCGACCGCACATCCTCTGGCGGCACGTCCTGCGCAACTGCGCCGCGCCGATCCTCGTCTTCGTCACCGTCATGGTCGCCGACGCGATCGTCTTCGAGGCGTCGCTGTCCTTCATCGGCGGCGGCCTCGCCCCGCAGGAGGCGGCCTCCTCGTGGGGCTCGGTGATCGCGTTCGGCAAGGAGATGGTGCAGATCGGCGGCTGGTGGGCCACGTTCTTCCCCGGCCTGCTGATCCTGCTCACCGTGCTGGCGCTCAACGTGCTCTCCGAGGGCATGTCCGACGCGTGGGCCGCACCGGCGGCGCGCCGCGCCACGTCCACCACCAGCGGTGACGCGCTGGAGCAGGCGCAGCCCGGCACCGGTGAGGTGGTCGAGCTGCCCGGCCTCGCCGAGGCGGCGCGGCGGCTGCGCGAACGCGCCCGCCCGCTGCCGCAGGGCCGGCCCGTCCTTCAGGTCAGCAACCTGTCCATCGGCTTCGAGGGCCGCCACCGCGGCGTGGACATCGTCGACGGGCTCTCCTTCGACGTCCGCCCAGGCGAGGTCGTCGGCCTGGTCGGGGAGTCCGGCTCCGGCAAGTCGCTCAGTGTCCTGGCCGTGATGGGCCTGCTGCCGAAGGGCGCCCGGGTACGCGGCGAGATCCGCTTCCAGGACACCAACCTGCTGACGCTGAACGCCAAGGGCCGCCGGGCCCTGATGGGGCGCGAGATCGCCATGGTCTACCAGGACGCCCTGTCGGCGCTGAACCCGGCGCTGCGCGTCGGCGCCCAGCTCGCCCAGATGATCCGGCGCGGCGGCACCCGCTCGGCCGAGGAGCTGATGCGGCTGGTCGGGCTGGACCCGCAGCGCACGCTCGCCGCGTACCCGCACGAGCTGTCCGGCGGGCAGCGGCAGCGCGTGGTGATCGCCATGGCGCTGTCCCGCGACCCGAAGCTGATCATCGCCGACGAGCCGACCACCGCGCTCGACGTCACGGTGCAGGCCCAGGTGATGAGGCTGCTGCTGGACCTGCGCGAGCGGCTCGGCTTCGCCCTCATCCTGGTCAGCCACGACCTCGCCCTGGTCAGCGACGTCTCCGACCGGGTCGTGGTGATGTACGGCGGGCAGATCGTGGAGACCGGCGTGACCGCCGACGTGATGGAGGCGCCCGCCCACCACTACGCCCGCGGGCTGCTCGGTTCCGTCCTGTCGCTGGAGACCGGCGCGGAACGGCTCACCCAGATCCGCGGCGTGGTGCCGTCACCGGCCGACTTCCCGAAGGGCTGCCGGTTCTCCGACCGCTGTCCGATGGCGACCGAGATCTGCCGGGACACCGCGCCCGCCCTGGAGGGCACGGACGGCCACGGGTACGCCTGCCACCACCCCGCCGTCACCGTCAGCGAGAAGGAGCCGGCCCGATGAGCGCCACCGCCGAGCACCGGCCGATCGCCGAGCTGAGCGACGTGCACGTGGTGCACGCCGCGCGCGGCGGCGGCATGTTCAGCCGGGACAAGGTCTACGCGCTCACCGGCGCCGACCTGGTGATCCGGGCCGGCGAGACGGTCGGCATCGTGGGCGAGTCCGGCTGCGGCAAGTCCACGCTCGCAAAGGTGCTCGTCGGCCTGCAACGGCCGACCAGCGGCACGGTGTCCTTCGCCGGCAAGGACGTGTGGTCGATGAGCACCGCCGAGCGGCGCGAGCACATCGGCGCGGGCGTCGGCATGATCTTCCAGGATCCGGCCACGTCGCTGAACCGCCGCATGCCGGTACGCGACATCCTGCGCGACCCGCTGGACGTGCACCGCCGGGGCACCCGGCAGCAGCGCGAGCAGCGGGTGACCGAGCTGATGGCCCTGGTGGGCCTGCCCCGCTCGGTCGCCGACGTGCTGCCCAGCCAGCTCTCCGGCGGCCAGCGCCAGCGGGTGTCCATCGCCCGCGCACTGGCCCTGGAACCGGGACTGGTCATCGCCGACGAGCCGACGAGCGCGCTCGACGTGTCGGTGCGGGCTCAGATCCTGAACCTGCTGCTGGACCTCAAGGACCGGCTCGGGCTGGCCATGGTGCTGGTCTCGCACGACATCCAGACCGTCAAGCGGGTCAGCGACCGGGTCGTCACCATGTACCTGGGCCGGATCGTCGAGCAGACGCCCGCCGACCTGCTGCCCGAGGGCGGCCGGCACCCGTACACCCGGGCGTTGTTCTCGGCCACGCCGGGCCTGCTGTCACCGATCGAGCCCATCCCGCTGGTCGGACCGGTCCCGTCGGCCACCCGGCCGCCGAGCGGCTGCCCGTTCCGGACCCGCTGCTGGGCCGCCACGGACGGCTGCGCCGTGGACATGCCGGCGCCGCGCCCCGCCGAGGGCGAGGGCCACGAGTTCCGCTGCCACCACCCGGTGCCCGCCGGAACCGCGAACACCGAACTGGTCGCGCTCGCCACCCCGGCGGCCGGCCGCACCACATCTGAGTCTGTCGAGGAGAACCTGTGACCACCCCAGCCCCGCGGTTCGCCGGAGTCGTGCCGCCGGCCGTGACCCCCCTGACCGAGGAGGGCGAGGTCGACGTCCGTTCCCTGGAACGGCTGGTCGAGTGGCTGCTCGACGCCGGTGTCGACGGCATCTTCGCCCTCGGCAGCTCCGGCGAGACGGTCTTCCTCACCGACCGGCAGCGGGACCTGGCCCTGGAGACCATCGTGAAGACCGCCGGCGGCGCCGTGCCGGTCATCGCCGGCTGCATCGAGCCCACCACCCGCCGGGTCGTGGAGCGGGCCGAGGCGTCCACCCGGCTGGGCGCGGACGGCCTGGTCGTGACCGCGCCGTTCTACGCCATCGTCGGCCCGCACGAGATCGAGCGGCACTTCCGGGCGGTCGCCGCGGCGGTCGAGCTTCCGCTGCTGGCGTACGACATCCCGGTCTGCGTGCACAGCAAGCTCTCCGTCGACCTGCTGACCCGGCTCGCCGCCGAGGGTGTGCTGGCCGGCGTCAAGGACTCCAGCGGCGACGACGTCGCGTTCCGCCAGCTCGCGCTCGCTGTCGCCGAGCGCGCGCCGGAGCGCGACTTCAGCCTGCTCACCGGCCACGAGGTGGTGGTCGACGCGATGATGCTCGCCGGTGGCTCCGGCTCGGTGCCCGGACTGGGCAACGTGGACCCGGCCGGATACGTGCGGCTGCACCGCGCCTGCGTGGCCGGCGACTGGGCGGCGGCCCGGCGGGAGCAGGACCGCCTGACCCGGCTGTTCCGCATCGTCGACGCGGCCGACCCGGCCACCTCGGCGGGCGCCACCCGGGGCGTCGGCGCGTTCAAGACCGCCCTGGCGCTGCTGGGCGTCATCGCCGGCAACGCGGTGTCGCTGCCGCTGCGGCCGCTCGACGCCGCCGAGACGGGCCGCGTGCGTACCCAGCTGGAACTGGCCGGGCTGCTCTGACCATGCCCGACCTGAGCACCACGGGCGCCGCCGACCTGGTCGCCGCGCTCGACATCGGCGGCACCAAGACCACCGCCGCCCTGGTCACCGCCGGGGGAGAGGTCGTCGGCCGGCACACCGCGCCGACGCCTGGTCGCTCCGGTGCCGCCGCGGTGCTCGACACCGCCGCCGGCCTGGTCGAGAAGCTGCGGGCGGACGCGCCGGGTGCCGTACGGGCGCTCGGCGTCGGCAGCGCCGGGGTCATCGACAGCGCCTCCGGCCTGGTGCTGTCCGCCACCGACGTGCTGACCGGGTGGACCGGCACGGACCTGCGCGGCGACCTGCGCCGGCGCCTGGGCGTGCCGGTCACCGTGATCAACGACGTGCACGCCCACGCGCTGGGCGAGGCGCGTCACGGCGCGGCGGCCGGCTACGACACGGTGCTCTACGTCGCCGTGGGCACCGGCGTCGGCGCGTCGTTCGTCCTCGGTGACGCGGTGCTCGCCGGCGCGCACAGCGCCGCCGGGCACGCGGGGCACCAGCCGTCCCCGTACGCCGGATCGCTTGCCTGCACGTGCGGCGGGCGCGGGCACCTGGAGGCGATCGCCGCCGGTCCCGCGCTCGCGGCCGAGTACGTCCGGCGTACCGGCCGCCCGGTGGCCGACCTGCGGGCCGTCGCCGCGCTCGCGGCGGGCGGCGACGAGACGGCCCGGGAGGTCGTCCGGCTGGGCGGCGCGGCCGTCGGTTCCGCCGTCGGCGGCCTGGTCAACGTGCTCGACCCGGCCGCCGTGGTGATCGGCGGCGGCGTCACCGGCCTCGGTGAGCCGTGGTGGCGGGCGCTGCGCGACGCGGTGCCCGCCGAGACGCTGCCCGGCCTGGCCGGCGTACCGGTCCTCGCCTCCACCCTCGGCCCCGACGCGCCGCTGCTCGGTGCCGCCTCGCTCGCCTGGAAGGTCTCATGAACGCGCTCGTCGACCAGCTCCGTCACCGCCTGGTGGTCTCCTGCCAGGCGTACCCGGGTGAGCCGATGCGCGACCCCGACACCATGCGCCGGGTCGCGCTCGCCACCGCACGCGGTGGCGCCGCCGGCATCCGCGCGCAAGGGCTGGCGGACATCGCGGCCATCCGCGCGGCGGTGGACCTGCCGCTGATCGGGCTCTGGAAGGACGGCGACGACGACGTCTTCATCACCCCGACGCTGGAGCACGCGCTGGCAGTCGCCGACGCCGGGGCGCACGTCGTCGCGCTCGACGGCACGTCCCGGCCCCGGCCGGACGGCCGTACGCTCGCCGAGACGATCGCGGCCGTGCACGAGCGCACCGGCGCGCTGGTGATGGCCGACTGCTCCACGTTCGACGAGGGTGTGGCCGCCGCCGCTGCCGGCGCCGACCTGGTCGGCACCACGCTCGCCGGGTACACCGCGTACACCACCAAGGGCGACGGGCCGGACCTGGACCTGGTCGCCCGGCTCGCCGCCGCGGTCGACGTCCCGGTGGTCGCGGAGGGGCGCATCCACACCCCGGAGCAGGCCGCGCAGGCGCTGCGGGCGGGCGCGTGGACGGTCGTGGTGGGCACCGCCATCACCCACCCGAGCACGATCACCGGCTGGTTCGCCTCGGCCGTCGAGGAGGCCGCGTCGTGCCGCTGACCGACCTCGACCTGGCCGGCTGCCTGGCGTACCGGCCGGAGCTGGACGTGCCGGCGGACCTGGACGCGTTCTGGGCGCGTACGCTCGACGGCGGCGACCCGGAGCGGGCGGTCTACGAACCGGTCGACACCGGCCTGACCCAGATCCGGACGTACGCCGCCACGATCCCCGGCTTCGGCGGCGAACCGGTACGCGGATGGCTGCAGCGGCCCGCCGGGGCCGACGGGCCGCTGCCCTGCGTGGTCGAGTACCTCGGCTACGGCCGGGGCCGCGGCCTGCCGCACGAGAAGCTGTTCTGGGCCGCTGCGGGCTTCGCGCACCTGATCATGGACAGCCGGGGCCAGGGATGGAGCGCCGCCACCGGCGGCACCCCCGACCCGCACCCCTACCCGGCCGGCACCGTGCCCGGCTTCCTCACCCGGGGCGTCGACGACCCGGCGGAGCACTACTACCGGCGGCTGATCACCGACGCGGTGCGCTTCGCCGAGGCCGCCCGGCGGCACCCGGCCGTCGACCCGGCGCGGGTGGCGGTGACCGGCTTCAGCCAGGGCGGCGGCCTGGCCCTCGCGGCCGGCGCGCTGTGCCCCGACGTCGTGGCGGTCATGCCGGACGTGCCGTTCCTGTGCGACATCCGCCGGGGCGTGCGCGTCGCCGGCCCGGACAGCCCGTACGCCGAGGTGGTCGAATACCTCGCGCTGCACCGCGGCCGCGCCGACCGGGTGTTCCGCACGCTGTCCTACCTGGACGCCGCCGTGCTCGCGCCGCGCGCGACCGCTCCGGCGCTGTTCTCCGTCGCGCTGCGGGACCAGGTCTGTCCGCCGTCGACCTGCTTCGCCGCCTACCACCGCTACGGCGGCGACAAGGACGTGCGGGTGTACGAGTTCAACGACCACGAGGGCGGCGAGGCCGAGCACCAGCGCGAACAGCTCACCTGGCTGCGCGGGATCCTGAGCGCCTAACGCGCGCGTTCCACCACGTAGTCGGTCAGCTCCAGCAGGAATCGGCCGTCCTCGGTGTCGGCCGCGGCGCCCAGCGCCCGCTCACCCGCACGCCGGGCGGCGAGCGCGAGTTCCCGGGCGCTGCGCCGCGCCGACTCCACGCAGTCGTACGCGAGCAGCCGCCCGTGCAGCCAGCGCACCTCGGCGGCGGTGCGCTGCGCCCGGGTACGGCTCAGCAACCGCACGAGCCGTTCGCGTTCCTCCGGCGTGCACCGCCGCATGAAGTCGATCAGGATCAGCGTGCGCTTGCCCTCCCACAGGTCACCGGCGATCTCCTTGCCGTACCGGGCGTAGTCGCCGGTCAGGTTGAGCGCGTCGTCCTGGATCTGGAACGCCGCACCCAGGTACCAGCCGTACCGGTCCAGCACGTCGACCGCGTTCTCCCGGCCGGTCGCCGCGAGGATTCCGGTGCGGCACGGGTAGATGCACGTGTACCAGGACGTCTTCTTCAGGCACATCCGGTAGTAGTCGTCCGCGTCCAGGTCGCACACGTTGTCGCGGATCCAGCCGATCTCGATCGCCTGACCCTCCAGCGAGTGGCGCATCATCAGCTCGGTCTCGGTGAACAGCCGCCACGCGATCCCGGAGCCGAGCGCCGCCCGGTTCGCGGCGAGCCGCCGCAGCGCCAGCAGGTTGGTCATGTTGCCGACGTTCAGCGCCACGCCGACGCCGTACTCGGCGTGCAGCGTCCGCCCGCCGCGCCGCTGCTCGCTTTCGTCCTGGATGTCGTCGTGGATGAGGAAGGCGTTGTGGAACAGCTCCACCGTCACGGCGGCGTTGAGGCCCACCGCGTCGCCGCCGCCGAACGCCCGGCACGTGGCCAGGCACAGCGCGGCGCGCAGCCCCTTGCCCCAGCGCCGGGGGTATTCCGCGACCAGGTCGTAGAGGTATCGCGGGCCGCCCTCGGGCACGTCGTCGAGCAGCGCGCCGAGGGCGAGCCCGCGATAGCGCTCCAGCATCCGTTCCACGTGCCCGCCGGCCACCCCGGCGGTCGGCGCCATCGCGCGGCTACCGGTCCGCCGGCCGCTTCGGGGCCGGCGACGCGAGCCGGTCCGCGAGCCCGTTGGCCACCTCGGGGGCCAGCCGCGCCAGATTGAGTACGGTGTCCAGGGCGTCGTGCGCGTCCGACGTGTACCGCCGGATCACCTCGCCGCGCTGGTCGTCAGCCATCTTCAACTGCCCGACCACGGTGTCGATGAGGGCGTGCCCGTCGGTGCGGACCCGCGCGACCAGTTCGTCGAACGCCTCCGGGTCGACCCGGCGGCTCTCGGTCAGCTTCTCCTCGAGTCGCCGTGCGCCGGCCAGCCCTGCCGCGAGTTCCTCCTCCAGCACCGTGGCCGCGTGGGTCACGGTCTCCGAGGTCTCCTCGGCCACCTTCTCGAAGCGCTCGTTCGCGCGCTCACGCTCACCATTCGCCATGTGCGCAGTCTCGACCCGGCCGCGAACGCAGGCCAGGCATGTGTCCAGATGGTGACTCACCGTGACAAGATTCGGATCCTTCACTGGGTACGGGTACTCAGCGCATCACCGTCCCATCGCTCATGTGTGGACGCTGCCGCGTCGACAGGATGCTTCTCATGGCCGAGACGCTGCACCGACACGCCGCTGCACGTACCGTCGACACGCCCCTGCCCGCCGAGGCCGCGCTGGCCCCCGCCGGCCGCGCGGTCGCCGCGCTGGCCCGGCTCGTCGCCCACCACCCGGCCGGCTGGCGGTGGCTGGCCCGGCGCCACCACCCGGTCCTCGACCGGCTCGCCGCCGCGAACGCGCGGTCGACCTGCGTGCGGGCCGCCCGGCGGGTGCCCGCCTACCAGGCGTTCCTGCGGGCCCGCCCGGGCGGCCTGCGCCGCCGGTTGCGGGACTTCCCGGAGACCGACAAGCGCGGGTACGTCATGGCGTACGACGCCTCCGCCCGCTGCCGGGACGGGCGGCTGCCGGAGCGCGGCGTGGTGGTCGACGAGTCGGCCGGATCGTCCGGGCGGCCGTTCAACTGGCCGCGCGGCGAGCGGGAACTGCGGGCGGTGCACCGGGACATCGCCGGCTACACCGGACTGGCGTTCCCGATGCGCCGGCCGTTCGTGATCAACGCGTACTCGATGGGCGCCTGGGCGACGGGCACCACCACCGGCGCGGCGATGGCCCGGATCGCGACCGTGAAGAACACCGGTCCGGACCTCGGGAAGATCGTCGACACGCTGCGCGAGTTCGGTCCCGGCCACGACTACCTGGTGACCGCGTACCCGCCGTTCCTCAAGCACCTGCGGGACCGGCTCGACGCCGAGGACTTCCAGTGGTCGCGGTACCGGATCTTCGCCAGTTGCGGCGGCGAGGGCATGACCGAGGCGCTGCGCGACTACCTGGAACAGCGGTTCGTGCGGGTGCGGTCGGCGTACGGCGCGTCGGACCTGACCATCGGCATCGGCGCGGAGACCCGGTTCACGGTGTGGCTGCGGCGGCGGCTGCGCACCGACGCGGGGCTGCGCGCGGAACTGCTCGGCCGCGGCGAGCAGCGGCTGCCGATGGTGTTCCAGTACAACCCGTTCGCCACCTACCTGGAGACCAACGAGCGGCGGGAACTGCTCTGCACCGTCACGAGCCCGCACGTGCTCCAGCCGCGGCTGCGCTACAACGTGGGCGACGAGGCGCTGCTGGTGCCGTACCGGCGGATCGTCGAGCTGGCCCACGCCGACCCGGTACGCCGCGCCGAGTTCCGTACCGCGGTGGCCGAGGAGCGGATGACGCTGCCGCTGCTGCTGTTGTTCGGCCGCAGCGACTCCACCGTGTCCTACCTGGGCGCGAACCTCTACCCGCAGGACGTCGAGTACGGCCTCTACACCGGCAACCCGTACGCCGCCGAGATCAGCCGGTTCTGCCTGACGCTGCACGAGGACGCGGCGCTGGAGACCCGGCCGGTGATCCACGTCGAGCTGCGCCGCCCGCTGGACACCGCAGCACGCGCGGCGCTCGCCGACGCCTGCCGCGACGGGGTACGCGCGCACCTGACCTCGGTGTCGCGGGACTTCGCGCAGTCCCTGGTGGAGGACCCGACCGCCGGTGACCTGCGGGTCCAGCTGCACGAACCGGACGGCGGCCCGTTCGCCGCCATGCAGAAGATCAAGAACGTCTACCTGGTGAGGTGAGTGATGCGTACCCGTGACTTCTCCCGCGCCCCGGCCCAGGCCCGCGCCGGCGCCATGTTCATCGGCGGCACCCGGTACGCGAACCCGCTGGTGCTGCTGCGCCTGGCCCCCGACTGGATCCGGATGGTGCGCGACATGCGCCGGATGTCCGGCTACTGCTGGCACACCGTCTACTGGCAGTTCCCGCTGACGCTCGGCACGATCGCGTTCTTCACCGACCGGGACGCGCTGCTGCGCTTCGCCCGGACCCGGCACCACCGCAAGCTGATGATGTGGCTGACCGACGGCACCCGCAACGCCACCGCCGGGTTCATCCGGCTCTACACCGCGTCCCCGGACGGCTACTCCAACGGCGCGTGGCGGGCCGAGGACGGCGCGATGGGCCACATCGAGCAGTTCACGCCGCTGGGCGCGGAGACGGCCGGACCGGCGGTGCGCCGGTGACCGGCCACCGCTTCGAGCGCGTCACCGGCCGGCGCGGCCTGCGCGACTTCCTCACGCTCGCCGACCGGCTGTACGCGGACGAGCCCCGGTACGTGCCGACCCCCCGGCAGCAGATCCGCCGCTGGTGGCGCGACGGCGTGCCGATGTACGTGCTGCGCGACGCCACCGGTGCGGTGGTCGGGCGGACCACGCTGCACACCGACGCGGACCTCGACGCCAAGCTGGGCCGCCGGTGCCAGCTGTTCGGGCTCACCGAGTTCACCGCGTCCGCCGCCGGGCCGCTGTTCGACGCGATCACCACGCACGCCACGCCCGGACGGGATCTGCTGTTCGGGCCGGTGGCGCTGCTGCCCAACCAGGCGGGCGGCGTGATCACCTCCGGGTACGCCGACCGGGGGTTCGTGGACAGCGCGTGGAACCCGCCGCACTACCCGGACGCGTACGAGGCGTACGGGTTCACCGGGCGGTTCGTCTCCGACACCTGGATCTGCCCGGTCCCGCGGCCGGCCGGACCGGCCCCCGGCCCGGGTGTCGAGCCCGACGGCGCCCGGCTGGAACTGCACCGGGGGAGCACCCGGCGGCTCGACGAGCAGCTCGGCCTGCTGCGCGGGATGCTCAACGACTCCTTCGCCCAGCTCGGCTACTACACGCCGATCTCGGCCGCCCAGCTGCGGCGGCAGACCGACGGGCTGGCGTACCTCCTGGACGAGTCACTGCTGCTCTACCTGACCCGTGACGGGCGTCCGGTGGCGTTCGTGCTGTGCGTGCCGGACATCAGCGACTTCCTGGTCGCGGTCCGCGGCGACCTGAACCCGGTCAACCAGCTCCGGCTGCTGGCGACCCGCCGCCGGTACCGCCGGGAGGCGGTGCTGATCGTCAAGGGCGTGGTGCCGGAGTTCCAGGGGCGCGGCTACCAGCGGCTGCTGTCCGAGCACCTGCACCGCAACCTGCACGCCGGTGGCTACACGGCGCTGCGCAGCACGTACGTCGGGCGGGACAATCCGGCGTCCGCGGCCCAGTACCGGCGCCTGGGCGGACGCCCGCTGCACGGCTACACGTTCTACGCCAAGGAGCGGTGAGCATGGACCTCGCCGCGTTCCACGCGCTGGAGCCGCTGTGCTGGCGGGCCCCGAGCGCGCACAACACCCAGCCGTGGCGGCTGCGCTACGAGCGCTGGGCGATCACCGTCGGCTGGGATCCGGCCGACGCGCTGCCCGCGGGCGACCCGACCGGGCGGGACCTGCGGCTGTCGCTGGGCGCGTTCGTGGAGACCTGCCTCATCGTCGCCGCCGACGCGGGGCTGCGGCTGGACTGGGCCGCCGACCACGACGAGTCCGACCGGCGGGTGGGACGACTGCGGCCGGGACGGCAGCCGTACCGGACGCCGTTCCGCACCGCCGACGTGTGGGACCGGCGTACCCACCGGGGCCGGTTCACCGGCGGTCCGGACGCCGACGTGGTCGCGGCCGTGGACGCGGTCGCCCGGCGGGCCGGTGGCGCGGTCCGCGTCGTGCCGGCGGCCGGGCGGCTGCGCGCGCTGCTGCGCACGGCCGACCGGCAGGTGTACGCCGACCCGGCGGTGGTCGCGGAGCTGCGCCGCTGGCTGCGCCTGGACCGGTCGGGCCCGCGCTACCGGACCGACGGGCTCAGTGACCGCTGCCTCGGGCTGGGCCGGGCGGCGGCCACCGGGCTGCGGGCGGCGCTCGCGGCGTACCCGGCGTTGCGCCCGCTGGGGCTGCCCCGGCTGCTCGCCGCCGCGAGTGGTGATCCGCTGGCGCAGGGCGGCGCGGTGCTGGCGCTCGTCGCCCCGCCCGGTCTGGACGCGGCCGGCCAGGTCGAGTTCGGACGCGTGCTGATGCGGATGTGGCTGACGCTGCACACGGCGGGGCTGGCCGCGCACCCGCTCAGTCAGCTGATCGACGTGGCCGCCACGCGGGACGCGCTCGGGACGCTGCTGGACGTGGCGCCGGAGCGCGTCGTGCACGTGGCCCGGGTGGGCCGGCCGGTCGTGCCCGCGCCCCGTTCGGCCCGGCGTGTGGACCACGGATCAGATCTGTTAGCGGTAACACCCCTTGACGCGGTGTCAGTTCATCCATGAGAGTCCATGTTGGCTGATGTGTCGCCCGGTCGGGAGCCCTGGGCGCGTAGTGGCAGGGAATGCGGCGTCCGGGTGCGCGAGAAGTTCTGTTAGCGATAACAGCGCCGTCGTGCACCCGGGCCCGCCTCTGATGCGCGCGGTTGGGAGAAACCATGTCCGAAGTGACACGACGAAACGTCATCAAGGCCACAGCGGCGGGCGCCGGCGCCGCGCTGCTGCCGGCCGCCTGGAGCGCCGCCGCCCGGGCCGGCTCGGCGGCGCCCCCGCAGGTGCTGGCCGCGAACGACCTGGCGCTCTGGTACGACGAGCCGGCCGGCACCGACTGGCTGCGCGCCCTGCCGATCGGCAACGGGCGGCTCGGTGCGATGGTGTTCGGCAACGTCGACACCGAACGGCTCCAGCTCAACGAGGACACCGTCTGGGCGGGCGGCCCGTACGACTCGGCCAACACGCGGGGCGCGGCGAACCTGGCCGAGATCCGGCGTCGCGTCTTCGCCGACCAGTGGACCTCGGCCCAGGATCTGATCAACCAGACCATGATGGGCAGCCCGGGCGGTCAGCTCGCCTACCAGACCGTCGGGAACCTCCGGCTCGCCTTCGGGTCGGCGAGCGGGGCGAGCCAGTACAACCGGACGCTCGACCTCACCACCGCCACTGTCACCACCACGTACGTGCTGAACGGCGTACGGCACCAGCGGGAGGTGTTCGCCAGCGCGCCCGACCAGGTGATCGTGCTCCGGCTGACCGCCGACCGGGCGAACTCGATCACGTTCTCCGCCACCTTCGACAGCCCGCAGCGGACTACCGTGTCCAGCCCGGACGGCGCGACAGTCGCGCTCGACGGCATCTCCGGCTCGATGGAGGGGGTCAACGGCTCGGTGCGGTTCCTCGCGCTGGCCCACGCCGCCGTCACCGGTGGCACTGTGAGCAGTTCCGGCGGCACGCTCCGGGTGTCCGGCGCCACCAGCGTGACGGTCCTGATCTCGATCGGGTCCAGCTATGTCAACTACCGCACCGTCAACGGCGACTACCAGGGCATCGCGCGCAACCGGCTCAACGCCGCCAAGAGCGTCGACGTCGACCAGCTGCGTACCCGCCACCGCGCCGACCACCAGGCACTGTTCGGCCGGGTCACGATCGACCTGGGCCGCACCGCCGCCGCCGACCAGCCCACCGACGTACGGATCGCGCAGCACGCGAGCACGAACGATCCGCAGTTCGCCGCGCTGCTGTTCCAGTTCGGGCGGTACCTGTTGATCTCCTCGTCGCGGCCGGGCACCCAGCCGGCGAACCTCCAGGGCATCTGGAACGACTCGCTGACGCCGTCCTGGGACTCGAAGTACACGGTCAACGCCAACCTGCCGATGAACTACTGGCCGGCCGACACCACGAACCTGTCCGAGTGCTTCCTGCCGGTCTTCGACATGATCAAGGACCTCGCGGTGACCGGCGCGCGGGTCGCCCAGGCGCAGTACGGCGCCGGCGGCTGGGTCACCCACCACAACACCGACGCCTGGCGGGGCGCGTCGGTCGTGGACGGCGCGTTCTGGGGCATGTGGCAGACCGGCGGGGCCTGGCTGAGCACGCTCATCTGGGACCACTACCTGTTCACCGGCGACCTCGGATTCCTCCAGGCCAACTACCCGGCGCTCAAGGGCGCCGCCCAGTTCTTCCTGGACACCCTGGTCGCCCACCCGACGCTCGGCTACCTGGTGACGAACCCGTCGAACTCGCCGGAGCTGGCGCACCACGCCGACGCCAGCGTCTGCGCCGGCCCGACGATGGACAACCAGATCCTGCGCGACCTGTTCGACGCGGCGGCCCGGGCGAGCGAGGTGCTGGGGGTCGACACCACCTTCCGGTCCCAGGTACGCACCGCCAAGGACCGGCTGCCGCCGAGCCGCGTCGGCTCCCGGGGCAACGTGCAGGAGTGGCTGGCCGACTGGGTCGAGACCGAGCGCACCCACCGGCACGTCTCCCACCTGTACGGGCTGCACCCCGGCAACCAGATCACCAAGCGGGGCACCCCGGCGCTGTACGAGGCCGCCCGCAGGACGCTGGAGCTGCGCGGCGACGACGGGACCGGCTGGTCCCTGGCCTGGAAGATCAATTTCTGGGCCCGCCTGGAGGACGGCGCCCGCGCCCACAAGCTGCTGCGCGACCTGGTGCGCACCGACCGGCTCGCGCCGAACATGTTCGACCTGCACCCGCCGTTCCAGATCGACGGCAACTTCGGCGCCACCTCGGGCATCGCCGAGATGCTGCTGCACAGCCACACCGGCGAGCTGCACCTGCTGCCCGCGCTGCCGCCCGCCTGGCCCGCCGGGCAGGTCGCGGGCCTGCGCGGCCGGGGCGGCTACACGGTGTCGCTGACCTGGAGCAGCGGCCAGGCCGACGAGATCACCGTCCGCGCCGACCGCGACGGCACGCTGCGACTGCGGTCCCGGCTGTTCACCGGGAGCTTCACCCTCGCCGACGTCACCGACGGCAGCACACCCGCCACCACCCGGCCGGAGTCCGACATCGTCGCGCTCACCGTCCGCGCCGGGCACACCTACCGGGCGGCGCGGCCCGGCGTGACGCCGTCGCCGACGGCCACACCGACGTCCACGCCGTCACCCACTCCGACCCCGACGCCGACCCCGACCACCAGCTCCCCGGCGCCGTCCGGCGCGCGTGCCACGTACGCGATCACCGGCTCCTGGTCGGGCGGCTTCCAGGCCGAGGTCACGGTGACCGCCGGCGCCACCGCGATCCGCGGCTGGACGGTCTCCTGGACGTTTCCGAACGGCCAGGTGGTCAACCAGATCTGGAGCGGCACGCACACCCAGAACGGCGCGAACGTGACGGTGCGCAACGTCGACTACAACGGCTCACTGCCGGCCGGCGGCTCCACCACGTTCGGCTTCATCGGCACGGCCGGCGGCACCAACAACCCACCGGCGAACATCACCTGTACGACCACCTGACCCGCGCGACGCGCCCCGCCGCGGCCAACCGGCCGGGGCGGGCGCACCGCCGGTCAGGCCAGCAGCGTCTCGCGCAGCCGCGCGCCCAGGTTCAGCTCGCCGACCACGCGGGGACCGGCCGGGTCGTACACGGCGATGCGGTGGTTGCGGCGCATCATCTCCCGTACCGCCGGCGGCAGCCGGGGTGGGTCGTCCATCGTCGCGAGCACCCGCGCGCCGGTGCCCATCAGCCGCTCCACGAGCCTCGCGCTGTCGGTGTCCACACGCACCCGGCCGAACTCCCAGCCCGCGGTGGTCAGGTCGAGCACCTCGAACAGGCGCGTCACGAACGGCTGCGGGTCGGTCACCCGGTCCAGCCGGTCGGCTCGCCCGCCGACCACCGCCACGGCGGCGCTGACCTGCGCGTACGGGTGCAGCCCGCTGGGTAGCGCGCCGAGCGGCCAGCGTAGCGCCGGCCCGGCCTCCTTCCACAGGGGCCGGTAGTTGCGGCGATGCACCAGCAGCCGCCGCCCGGTGCGCCGGAACACCTCCTGCGCCTGGCCCTGGAGGTCGGCGTGCGCCTGGTCGGCGGCCTCGCAGACGATCCCGGCGGCCACCACGAGACCGTCGTCATCGGACAGCATCCGGGTGATCGCGTCGGCCTGCTCCGGGAACCGGAGGCGGGCGTGCGCCCCGTAGGACCGCCGCACGTCCCGCAGCAGCTCCTGCTGACGTGCGGGGTCCAGTTCGACCCGTCCGCCACCGAGCAACCGCTGGAGCCAACCCATCGCGCCTCGCTTCCGTCGCCGTCTGCGGACCGGGCAATGCTAGTTCGTCGGCCGATGCTCGTATGGTGACGGGGTGACCGATCGATCCCTGACCCTGATGGCGGTGCACGCGCACCCCGACGACGAGGCGACGAGCACCGGCGGCGTCCTGGCGCGCTACGCGGCCGAGGGCGTCACCACAGTGCTCGTGACGTGCACCGACGGGGGGTGCGGCGACGGTCCCGGCGGGATCAAGCCGGGCGACCCCGGCCACGACCCGAAGGCCGTGGTCGAGATGCGCCGCGCCGAGCTGGCCGCCAGTTGCGAGGCGCTCAAGGTCACCCACCTGGAGACGCTCGACTACGGCGACTCCGGGATGATGG
Organism: Micromonospora sp. WMMD1219; assembly: GCF_049315215.1. Lineage (NCBI taxonomy): Bacteria > Bacillati > Actinomycetota > Actinomycetes > Micromonosporales > Micromonosporaceae > Micromonospora > Micromonospora sp. WMMD1219. The sequence goes on along the minus strand of NZ_CP186057.1, from coordinate 5,753,606 downwards.
GCTGGGCGACGAACGAGGCGCCCGGCGCGTTCTGGAACACGCCGGTGGCCGAGGCGGCCGACCGGCTGGCCGAGCTGATCCGGCGCTACCGCCCCGACGTGGTGGTCACCTACGACGAGAACGGCTTCTACGGCCACCCGGACCACATCCAGGCCCACCGGATCACCATGGCCGCGGTCGAGCAGACCGGCATTCCGGCCAAGGTCTACTGGACCACCGTGCCGCGCAGCGCGTTCCAGCAGTTCGGCACCGTCATGAAGGAGATCGGGGTGGAGTTCCCCGAGCCGGAGGCGACCGACGAGATGCCGGCGCTGGGCCTGCCGGACGACGAGATCACCACCTGGGTCGACACCAGCGGCTACGGCGGGCAGAAGTTCGCCTCGCTCGCCGCGCACGCCAGCCAGGCGGAGAACATCTTCTTCCTGCGCCTGGGGCAGGAGCGGTTCACCGAGCTGATGGGCATGGAGACGTTCGTGCGGGTGCGGGACACCACCGGCGCGGCCACCCCCGAGGACGACCTGTTCGCCGGGTTGCGCTGACCGGTCGCCGGTCCGGTCCGGGGAGGTCATCGACTCACGTCGAGACGGTCTGTGCGGCCAGGTGCGCCAGCACGGCGCGGACGTCCCCGTCGGTCCCGGCCATGATCCGTCGTTGCCGGGTGGCGCCGGTGCCGTCCCGGCGCACCCGGTCCAGCTCGCGCCGAACCAGATCCAGGTCACCGTGGCGGGCCAGCGCGGGCGTGACGGTGACGACCAGGTCGTCGACGAGGTCCCAGGCCGGCCGGGGCCGACCGGAGCGCAGGTCCACGAGCTTGCCGTCGACGCCGTCGTGGGCGGCCCGCCAGTGCGCGGCGGCGACCAGGCAGTCCCGGATGCGGGGTGCCGGCACACCGGCGCGGACGTCGTCGATCAGGGTGGCCACGAGCGCCCGGACCAGCCCGGCGACCAGCACCGTGTCGTCGACTGTGGGGCACACGTCGCCGACGCGGACCTCCACCGTCGGGTACGCCGCGGACGGGCGGGCGTACCAGTAGACCATCGCGGCGTCGAGCATGATCCCGGCAGTGATCAGGTCCGCCACCGTGGCGTCGTAGTCGGCGGCGGAGTCGAAGTGCGGTGTCGGCCCGATGCTCGGCCACCGTTCCAGCTGCATCGAGCGCCAGCTCGCGTGGCCGGTGTCCCGCCCGTCGTGCAGCGGCGAGTTCGCGGTGAGCGCCTGCACCACAGGCAGCCACGGGCGCAGGTGGTTGCAGACCTGCACTGCCAGTTCCCGGTCCGGCACGCCGACGTGGACGTGGCAGCCGCAGACCGCCGGGTCGTGGGCCACCGGGCCGAACCGGCGGGACATGTCGTGGTAGCGCTGCTCGTCGGGCACCGTGCGGTGGGCCTCGCAGACCGGGGTGGCGCCGACCGCGACCAGCCGCGCCCCGGCCGCGTCGGCCGCCCGCGCGGCCGCCCGGCGCAGCGTGACCAGGTGCTCCCGCAGCTCCCCGAGGTCCGGGCTGACCGGCGTCACCATCTCCACCATGCTGTGCCGGAACTCCTGCCGGCTCTGCTCGCGGGCGGTGCCGGAGAGCGCGCCGCGCACCCGGTCGGCGACCGGCATGCTCTCGCCGGTGGCCGGGTCCAGCAGCAGGAACTCCTCTTCCACCCCGAGGGTCAGGACGGTGGGGATCTGCGGGGTGGTGGTGGCGGTGGTGGTGGGCCGCGGCCTCACCGACGGCTCCACCGGCACGGAACGGTCGGCGTGTCGACGTGAGGCGGAGTCATGTCTCGACGGTACGAGGGCGGAGGCCGGCCCGAGGCCGTTTCCGCCGACCACCGCCCCCGCGGGTGGCGGGGGCGGTGGCGGTACGGCGGCTCAGCAGTCGAAGTAGAGCGCGAACTCGTGCGGCGTGGGCCGCAGCCGGACCGGGTCGACCTCGTTGGCGTTCTTCCAGTCGACCCAGGTGGAGATCAGGTCGCCGGTGAACACGTCGCCGTCGAGCAGGTAGTCGTGGTCGGCCTCCAGCGCCGCCAGCGCCTCGGGCAGCGAACCGGGCACCTGCTTGACGTCGCCCCACTCCTCCGGCGGCAGGTCGTAGAGGTCCTTGTCGATCGGGGCCGGCGGCTCGATCTTGTTCTTGATGCCGTCGAGGCCGGCCATGAGCATCGCGGAGAAGGCCAGATAGGGGTTGCTGGACGGGTCGGGGACGCGGAACTCGACGCGCTTGGCCTTGGGGTTGCTGCCGGTCACCGGGATGCGGGTGCAGGCGGAGCGGTTGCGCTGGGAGTAGACCAGGTTGACCGGCGCCTCGAAGCCCGGCACCAGGCGGCGGTAGGAGTTGATGGTGGGGTTGGTGAAGGCCAGCAGCGACGGGGCGTGGTGCAGGAGGCCGCCGATGTACCAGCGGGCGGTGTCGGACAGGCCGGCGTAGCCGGTCTCGTCGTAGAACAGGGGTTCGCCGCCGCGCCAGAGGCTCTGGTGGGTGTGCATGCCGGAGCCGTTGTCGCCGAACAGGGGCTTGGGCATGAACGTGGCGGTCTTGCCGTGCGCCCACGCCTCGTTCTTGATCAGATACTTGAAGAGCTGGAGCTCGTCCGCCGAGTGCAGCAGCGTCGAGAACTTGTAGTTGATCTCGGACTGCCCGCCCGTGCCCACCTCGTGGTGCGAACGCTCGACTGTGAAACCGGCGTCCACCATCCGGCGGACCATGCTGTCGCGCAGGTCGGCGTAGTGGTCCACCGGCGGCACCGGGAAGTAGCCGCCCTTGTACGCGGTCTTGTAACCGCGGTTGCCGCCCTCCTCGATCCGGCCGCTGTTCCAGGCGCCCTCGATCGAGTCGATGTAGTAGAACGACTGGTGCGCGGAGGTCTCGTGGCGGATGGAGTCGAAGATGTAGAACTCCGCCTCCGCACCGAAGTAGGCGGTGTCGGCGATGCCGCTGGCGGCGAGGTACGCCTCGGCCTTCTTCGCCACGTTGCGCGGGTCGCGGGAGTACGCCTCCCGGGTGAACGGGTCGTGGACGAAGAAGTTCAACGCCAGCGTCTTCTGCGTGCGGAACGGGTCGATGAAAGCCGTCGACACGTCCGGCAGCAGCAGCATGTCCGACTCGTGGATCGACTGGAAGCCGCGGATCGAGGACCCGTCGAAGGCGAGACCGTCGGTGAACACGCTGTCGTCGAACGACTCGACCGGCAGGTTGAAGTGCTGCATCACGCCGGGCAGGTCACAGAAACGTACGTCGACGAACTTCACGTCCTCGTCGGCGAGGTATCGCAGGAGTTCCTCGGAATTGGCGAACACACGTCCTCCTGGCAGGCGTCGTTGATCCTGGCCACGTCCCGTGGCCGGACCGCCCGGGGACATGGCCCGTACCGCCACCGTACGACGGCTCGCCGTGCCCGGCTCGGCAACCGCCCATCCGGGTTTCCTTCGCCACATGCCGGGTAGTCGCCGTACCCGGCGGACCGCCCGGGAGACGACGCGGCGGGAGGTTGGCATGGTGAGTGCTCCGCGACTGACCGGTGGGCGCTGAGGTGTGCGGGATCAGCGGTGAGGCCAGGTTCGACGGGGCCACCCCCGACACCGACGCGGTGAACCGGATGACCGCGGCCATGCGCGCACGCGGCCCGGACGGCGAGGGCGCGTGGAGCGACGGCTGGATCACCCTCGGGCACCGCCGGCTCACCGTGATCGACCTGTCCGAGGCCGGCGCCCAGCCGATGGTCCGCGACGACCTCGGCCTGGCGCTGGTCTTCAACGGTTGCGTCTACAACTACCCGGAGCTGCGCGACGAGCTGCGCGCCGCCGGGCACACGTTCCACAGCACCAGCGACACCGAGGTGATCCTGGTGGCGTACGCGCAGTGGGGGGAGCGCTTCGTCGACCACCTGGTCGGCATGTTCGCGGTGGCGCTGGTGGACCGGCGGCGGCGCCGCCTCGTGCTGGCCCGCGACCGGCTCGGCATCAAGCCGCTCTACCTCGCCGAGTCGCCCGGCCGGCTCCGGTTCGCCTCCACGCTGCCGGCGCTGCTGGCCGGCGGCGACGTGGACACCGGCATCGACCCGGTCGCGCTGCACCACTACCTGTCCTGGCACTCGATCGTGCCGGCGCCGCGCACGATCCTGCGCGGGATCCGCAAGCTGCCGCCGGCCACCGTCCGGGTGGTCGAGGCCGACGGGCGCAGCCGCGAGCGCGTCTACTGGCGGCCCGAGTACCGGCGCGACCCCTCACACGACGGCATGGACGCCGCCGACTGGCGGGCCGCCGTCGGGGACGCACTGCGCACCGCCGTACGCCGCCGGCTGGTCGCGGACGTGCCGGTGGGGGTGCTGCTCTCCGGCGGCCTGGACTCCAGCATGATCGTGGCGCTGCTCGACGGCGCCGGACAGCACCACCTCCAGACGTTCAGCATCGGCTTCGACAGCCGCGGCGACGAGAGCGGCGACGAGTTCCACTACTCCGACCTGGTCGCCCGCACGTTCGGCACCGACCACCACCGCATCCGGCTCGCCGACGGCGATCTCGGCCCGGCCGTACGCGCCACAGTGGCGGCCATGACCGAACCGATGGGCAGCCACGACGTGGTGGCGTTCCACCTGCTCTCCGAGCAGGTCGCCCGGCACGTGAAGGTGGCGCAGTCGGGTCAGGGCGCCGACGAGGTGTTCGCCGGCTACGGCTACCACCGGCTGGCCGCCTCGGCCCGTGAGGACGCCGCGGCCGAGTTCACCGCCGCCTTCTTCGACCGCGACCACGCCGAGCTGACCGAGGTGGTGGAACCGGCGTACGCCTGCGACGGTGACGCCAGCGGCGAGCTGGTCGCCGCGGACCTGGCCGCGCCCGGCGCGCAGACCGCCGTGGACGCGGTGCTGCGCCTGGACACCCACCTGATGCTGCCCGACGACCCGGTCAAGCGGGTGGACAGCATGAGCATGGCGTGGGGGCTGGAGGTGCGCACGCCCTTCCTCGACCAGGACCTGGTCACGCTCGCCGCGGCGTGCCCGCCCGAGCACAAGCTGGCGCAGGGCGGCAAGGGCGTGCTCAAGGAGGTGGCCCGGGAGGTGCTGCCGGCCGAGGTCATCGACCGGCCCAAGGGCTACTTCCCGGTGCCGGCGCTGCGCAACGTCGACGGCCCCGTGCGAGAGTTGGTGGTCGAGGCGCTGGGTGCGCCCGAGGCGCGCCGGCGGGGGCTGTTCCGCCGGGCGTACGTCGACGAGCTGCTGGCCGAGCCGGACCGGGCCCAGGCCGCCGCCGGCAGCAACAAGCTGTGGCAACTGGGCCTGCTGGAGCTGTGGTTGCAGACGCACGGGGTGAGCTGAGCGGGGCGGGAGGAGCACGATGAAGTTCGTCATCGAGAGCGAGGCCGACGGCACTGTGGGATTCACCGTCGTCGGCGGCGACGGGCAGGTGCTCGCCACCGGGGCGCCCTGCCCGGACAAGGGCTCGGCGCTCGCCGTGGTCGGCGAGCTGATGCACGGGCTGGGCGACGCCTGCCTGGAGGACCGGACCGAGGCCGGCGCCGGGCCGGTGGCCGGCACCCGGACCGAGATCGGTGAGGACGACATGTCGGACATCGGCCGCTCCGGCATCCCGCCGGTCTGACCGCGGCACGTCCCGCCCGGCCCGCGAGCCCGGGCGGGACGGTGCGCTCACTGCTCGTCGTCGAGCACCTCTGTGTGGCCGTCGCGGGTGACTGTGGGCGGCAGGTGCTCGTCCGGCTGGGGCGCCTCGGCGAGCGTGTGGTGCGGGTCGCCGTCGGGCGAGAACAGCACCCGATCGGTCTTGCGGGTCTTCTCCTGCTCCTCCTCCGGCTCCGTCACCGCGTTCTCCCTCCGCTCACCGGCGCCCCGGGCAGGCCGCCTCTCGTCCCACGCTAAGCGCCGGACGGGCGCCGGGAGCGGGTTTCCGCGCGACGGCCCCGCTGTCACACGGCCGGACGGTACGGCCGCCGGGTGAGGCTCGCGTACGCCATCGTGGTCAGCGTGACGATGTCGAACACCGGCACGCCCAGCCGCGCCTGGATCCGGTGGGCGAACGGCACCAGGTCGGTGCACTCGACGACCAGCGCACCCAGTTCCGGATGCGCGTCGGCCAGCGCGTCGACCCGCTCGTCCACCTCGGCCGCGAGCCGTTCGACGTCGAGGGCGTCGCGCCGGCCCTCCAGCATCACCTCGCGGAACTCGGGCTGCCCGGCCATGCCGGTGACCGCCACCGGGACGTCGGCCGCGCCGATCGCGGCCAGGTGGCGCGGCGTCAGCGCCGCCTCGTCGGCGACCAGCAGCCCGACCGGGCGCCCGACCATCCGGTGCACCATCGGCAGTTGCACAAGGCTCGACGACCACAGCGGGACGCGCACCGCGGCGGCGAGTTCGGCCTGGAACAGCACGAGGAACCCGCACGCGCCGGTGATCCCGGCGACCCCGGCCGCCTCCAGGTCGCGGGCCGCGTCGACGAACGGTTGCAGCAGCGTCGGGTCGGCCTCGCGGACCAGCCGCTGCGGGGTAGCGCCCTGCACCACCCGGTAACGCACCGGGAAGTCGAACGTGTCCGGGTTACGGATGTGCCCGGGGATCTTGTCGAAACTGGTGTCGAGGCAGAGCACCCCGATCTCCGGCCGGTCGCTCATGAGATCCCCCTCTGGAAGCGGTCCAGGGCGAACGTGTCCAGCGGCAGGTCCGGCTCGGCGCCGGAGACGAGCTGGGCGAGCAGCTGCCCGCCGGCCGGGGCCAGGCCCATCCCGATGTGCCCGTGCCCGGTGGCCACGCTGACGTTGTCGTAGCCGTCGGCCCGCCCGATCAGCGGCAGGCTGTCCGGGGTGCACGGACGCAGCCCGCTCCACACGTCGAGGCGCCGGCCGGTGTCCAGCGCCGGCAGGTACCGCCGCGCGGTGTGCAGGATCCCGTCGACGCGGCGCGGCGAGATCGACGCGTCCAGCCCGGACAGCTCCAGCGTGCCGCCGACGCGTACCCGGTCACCCAGCGGCATCACCGCGACCTTGCCCTCGCTGAGCAGCACCGGCCGGGTCGGCGTGCCCGGGCCGGCGGGCAGCGTGACGGTGTAGCCCTTCGCCGGTTGCAGCGTCAGCCCGACGCCGAGCATCCGGGCGCAGGCCGCCGACCACACCCCGGCGGCGATCACCACCTCGGCCGGGCGCAGCTCACCCCGAGCCGTCCGCACTGCGCGTACCCGCCGTCCGGTCACGTCGAAGTCGCGTACCTCCGCGCCGGTGACGATGTCCACGCCCCGGGCCCGCAGCGCCCGCGCGAGCGCCACCAGGAACGCCGGGATGCGCAGCGCGGCGCCCTCCTCGTTGAGCAGCGTCCCGGCCACCGCGAAGTCGACACCGGGTTCCAGCCGGGCCAGTTCGGCCCGGTCCAGCTCGCGCAGCGGCACGCCGCGGGCGGTCGCGGCCGGGATCGTCCGGCGCGCCTTGGCGTACCCCTGCTCGGTGTGGCAGGCGAGGATCATGCCGCGTTCGGTGAGCGTCCCGGCCAGTTCGTCCTCGGCGCAGATCTCGCGCAGCAGCGCGAGGCTGCGCTGCTTGAGCGCGAGCAGCGTCTCGAACCCGGCGCGGGCGTGCCGTTCGGTGCAGTGCCGGCGGAAGTGCCACAGCCAGGCCAGCAGCGCGCCGTCGAGCCGGGGCCGGACCGCGAACGGGCTCTCCGGGCTGAGCAGCCAGCGGATCCCGGTGGCCGGCACCCCCGGCTCGGCCAGCGGCGCCGAGCCCTGGGTGCCGACGAAACCGGTGTTCCCGGCCGAGCAGGCCGCCGGGTCGCCGACCTCGCCCCGGTCCACCACAGTCACGGTGTGCCCGGCGCGGCGCAGGAACCAGGCGCAGCACAGGCCCACCACGCCCGCGCCGACGACCAGCACGTCGGGGTCGGTACGGGCCGGCGTCGTCATCTGTCGCCGCCGGTCAGAGCGTGACGACGAAGAAGCAGGTGGGCAGGTTCACCACGACCCGCTCCCAGATCTCGGCGCGCAGCGCCACCCCGGGTTCGGCGAACGTGCCCGGCGGCGGCTCGGCGAACCCGATCGTGGACCGGCCGGCGTCGAACAGCAGCGCGCCGTGGCCGAAGTCCCCGACGATCGCGGTGCCCGGGTCGACCAGCCGGGTACGGACGATGAACACGCCGTTGTCCTCCACGTCGCGCATCAGCGAGCCGCTACCCAGCAGCCGGTAGTAGTCGGCCGGGTTGATGATCAGCCCGTCGGCGGTGCTGCCCATCTGCTCGACCTCGTTGCACGCGGCCAGGACGGTGGACGCGAACGGTCCCGGGTCGGTGAGCCGGCCCAGGTCCGGCATGGTCAGCAGCCCGCCCTCACCGCGCAGGATCGTGTGGTTCTCGGCCGTCGCCAGCCGCACCACCAGCCGGTAGTCGATGAACTGCGCGAAGCTGACCGGGTCCTCCCACAGAGTGTCCGGCACCTGCACCCACGCGGTGGTGGTGAGCAGCGGCGGAATGGGGGAGCGGTGGAAGTGGTTCGCCGCCTCCCGGCGCAGGTCGGCGCCGTCCACCGCCGGGTCGTCCGGCCGGGGCGGGCTCTCGTGCCAGTAGAAGTCCTGCGGGTCCCGGGACAGGTCCACCACCTTGAGCATGTTCCGCGAGGGGTAGCGGGGCTTGCGCCGGGAACTGGTCAGCGAGTCGGTGATCGTCACGTCGTAGTCGACGCTCGTGTCGAAACCGTCCTTGGCGAACGCCTCGACGAACGTCGCGCCGGGCGACATCTGCGTCTTCCGTTCGGCGACCACCTCGGCGATCGTCCGCTTCACGGTGTCGGTGCGCTGTGACATCTGCTGTCCCCTTCCTCAGGCCGGCTTGCGGGCGACGAACATGCCCCAGCCGAACTCGCCCCTGTCGATCGCCGCCTGGATCTCGTCGCACGAGTCGGCGAAGCCGAGGATCCAGGTCCGCGCCGCCTCGTCCGCCGTCGTCTCCGCGCGCTCCCGGGCGGTGCGGCCCAGCACCCGGTACGTCTGCCTGATGTGCGCGTCGAGACTGCGCGCGACCACGTCCACGAACCCGGCCTCCGCCAGCGCCCGGCGGTAGCCGTCGAGCGAGTAGCCGTCGTTCCAGCGCACCCGGTCGTAGACGTGCCGGCGGGCCACCTCGCCGATCCGCTCGGTGGGCTGGAGGAAGTCGGACACCGCGAGCACCCCGCCGGGGGCGAGCACCCGGAACATCTCGGCGTGGCTGCGCGGCTTGTCCGGCACCAGGAACAGCGCGTCCTGGCTGACCACGTGCGTGAACGTGCCGTCGTCGTACGGCAGGGCGGTGGCCGAGCCGTGCCGGAACGACACGGGAAGCGAGGCGCCCCGCTCGGCGCGCCGCTGCTCGGCGAAGCGCACCCGCTCGATGCTCAGGTCCAGCCCTTCACCCCGGCACCCGGTGCGCTCGGCCAGGCGCAGCAGGAAGTTGCCGCAGCCGCAGCCCACGTCGAGCACGTTCGCCGAGGCGTCGATCCCGGCGTCGGCGGCGAGGATGTCGGAGGTCCGGTCGGCCGCCGCGTGGTAGTCGGAGTCGTCCTCCCCGGTGAAGTAGCCGGTGTGCAGCACGCCCTCGCTGTCCCAGAAACTGAGGTACGTCTGCGTGGTCTGGTCGAAGAACTCGGAGACGTCCCGCTCGGTGAACCGGCTGGTCGTGGACATGGGCACTCCCTTGTGCGGCGGTCGGTGGGTCAGGCGTAGGTGTCCTTGCGGACGCCGGTGAGGTGGGGGAGGTCGGGGCCGGTGGCGGAGGCGCCGCCGTCGATCAGGTGCACCCCGGCGGTCACGTACGACGCCCGCTCGCCGGCCAGGAACGCGGCCACCGCGGCGACCTCCTCGGGCCGGGCCAGCCGGCCGACGGCGCTGTGGTGACCCATCGCGGCCAGCCGCGCCTCGACGTCGCCGTCCGCGCCGGCGAGCCGGGTCGCGGCGCGTTCCATCGGCGGCGTACGCACCCCGCCGGGCGCCAGCACGTTGACAGTGATGCCGTCGCGGCCCACGTCGACGGCGAGGCCCTGGGCGAACCGGACCAGCGCCGCCCGGGTCACCCCGGACAGCACGAGCGGTCCGATCGGCACGCAGGCTGTCTCCGAGGCCACCAGCAGCAGCCGGCCCCAGCCGGCGGCGCGCATGTGCGGCAGCGCGGCCAGCGACACCGCTACCGCCGGCAGCAGCACCCGGTCGACGGCCGCCCGGTAGTCGTCGGTGTCGAATCCGGTGGCGGTGCCCACCGGCGGGCTGCCGCCGCTGACCAGCAGCACGTCCACCCCGCCCAGCTCGGCGGCTACCCGGTCCACCCAGCGGGCGGCGGCCTCGGTGTCGGTGAGGTCCACGCCGGTCGCGCTGACCCGGCCGGAGGCCACCGCCGTCAGCTCCCGTTCGGCGGCGGCCAGCCGCTGCGGGTCACGCCCGCAGACCGCCACGTGCGCGCCCTCCGCGGCGAACTCCTTCGCGCAGGCCAGCCCGATGCCGCTGGTGCCGCCGGCGACGAGCGCCACCCGGCCCTTGAGCCCCAGATCCACGTCCTCACCTCTCCGTCTCGCCGACGCGGGCCGCCGCGCCGCGGTACGCCGGGTCGCCGTCCGGCCCGCCGGACCGGTAGCCGTACCGGGTGGACAGCGGCCAGGCCAGCGCCGCCACTGCGAGCCGCTGCCGGCCGGTCAGCGTGCGCCGCCACCCGTCGTCGCGGTCGCGGATCACGGTCGGGCCGGTCCGGAACCGGTCCGGGTTGCCGGTGACCGTGTGGTTGCCGCGCAGCTCGACGGTCCGGTCCCGCACCGGGTTGGCCGCCGGGTCGACACCCACCAGCTTCAGCAGGGCGCCGATCGTGCCGGCCGGGTCGGCGGTGAAGTCCTCGTAGCGCAGGAACGCCGACCGGCCCGGGTACCGCCTGTTGATCGCCGCCGACGCGAGGTTGAACCCGTGCCAGTACGCGGTGCTGCGCGCCGCGGACATCGCGTAGACGTACTCCTTCGGCTCCCGCCACGAGTGCGCCACCGCGCGCGGGTCGCGCACCAGGTGCAGCCAGTACGCCTCGACGCCAGGCACGTGCGGCAGCAACGCCGACTCGCCGGGGATCTTGGTGCTGTCCACGATCACGCGGGCGCCGGTGCGCGCGGCCACCTCCCGGTAGACCGCGCCGAGCAGGTCGGCGTGCGCCCGGATGTCCGCGTCGTACGCGCCCCGGCGCAGCACCCGCCACGTGTGCCGGGTCCGCAGCCGCGCCCGTTGCCGGCGGATCACCTCCGCGGCGTGCGCGTCCGCCGGCATCCCTGCCGGACGACCCAGCGGCAGCACCGCCGACCACAGCGGACACGCGGTCAGCGCGGCGCCGCAGCCACACCTGTCGTTCACGCCGCGCCCGGTCGAGTTCTTCCACAGGAAGTGCAGCTCGCCGACGTGCACCACACCGGGTGCCTCACCGAGGACGTTGCCGATGATGGTGCTGCCGTTGCGGCACCAGCCGTTGACGCTCAGGACGGTCACCGGTGCGCTCATGCCGCGCGTACCTCCGCCGGAGCCGGCGCGACCGTGGGCCGGCCGATGCGCAGCGCCATCGCGGCGGCGAAGGCCGCGCCGGCCGCGCCCGCGACGAACACCGCCGGATAACCAAGACCGGCCGCGACCAGGCCGGTCGCCGGCCCCCACACCGCCAGCCCGAGATCCCAGAACGAGGTGTACGCCCCGATCGCCGCACCCTGCCGCGCCGGGTCGGTGCGGTTCATCACCATCAGCGCCAGCGACGGGTGCAGCAGGGAGAACCCGACGCCCATCACCACGCTGCCCGCCACCGCGACCGGCAGGTTCGGCGCGAGAGCGATGACCAGCAGACCGACCGCCTCGCCCACCCCGCACCAGGTGGCCACGCGGCGGGGGCCGAGCCGGTCCGGCAGGTGCCCGATGACCAGGCGGGTGCCGGCGTACACGGCGCTGAAGACGCTCAGCACCACCACGCCGTGGCCGATGCCCCGGGCGTCCAGGTGCAGTACGACGAACGCGGCCAGGCCCGCGTACCCGGCGGCGCCGAAGGTGAGCGCGATGCCGGGCAGCAGCGCCGGGCGCAGCAGCAGCCCACCGCCCTTGGCCGCCGGTGCGGTACGCGCCGGCGCGGGCACCAGCGCGACGAGCGCCGCGCCGACCGCCGGGGCGACCGCGCTGAGCACCCACACCGCCGCGTGTCCGGCCTGCTGCACGGTGGCGCCGAGGAACGTGCCGGCGGAGATGCCGCCCCACATGCTGACCCCGTACAGGCCGATGAGCTGGCCGCGCCGCTCGTGCGGGGCGAGCTGCACGATCCACACCGCACCGGCGGTGAACAGTGCCGCCTCACCGGCGCCGAGCAGGAGCCGGACCGCCACCAGCGCGGGCACGCCCAGCGGCGCCAGGTAGAGCAGGCCGCCGCCGGCCACCACGAGCGCCCCGGCCAGCATCACCGTCCGGTGGCCGTGCCGGTCGGCGAGCGCGCCCGCGACCGGCCGGACCAGCAGCGCGGTCACCGCGGTCACGGTGACCACCACGCCGACTGTGAGGTCACCGGCGTCGTGCCGCTCCCGCAGGAAGCCGGGCAGCACCGGGATCACCGCGGTCAGCCCGAGGTAGCCGGTGAACAGCCCGCCGAGCAGGCCGGCGAGCGCGAGCCGGGGCAGGGGCCGGGTCGGGGTCTGTGCGCCGGTCACGACCCGACCAGCGCGGTCTCACGGGCGGCGGCCACTTTGCGGACGGCGCGGACCAGGTCGTCGCAGTCCTCGGGCGTGAGGTTGGACGACAGCGGCACGTCGACGGTCTCGGTCAGCAGCCGTGCGGTGCGCGGCAGCGTCGCGCGGATCTCGCCCGGGTCGGCGCTGTCGTACAGGAACCGCCAGTTCCAGAACGCCCGGACGTTGAGGTCGTCGTCCGCGCCGATGTTGCGGGCGTCGATCCCCTCGGCCCGCAGCGCGCGGGCGAACCAGCCCGCATCGCCCCAGCCCGCGTCGCCGCCCGGCACGCGGAACACGAACGCCTCCCCGAGGTACGCCCCGGGCGCGACCGGCCGCCGGACCGCGATGCCGGGCAGCCCGGCCAGGGCGGCGCTGACGTGCGCGTAGTTGCGGTGGAACAGCGCCAGCCGCTGCGGCAGCCGGGTCAGCTCGGCGCGCAGCAGGGCCGCCCGGATCTCGTCCATCCGCAGGCTCAGCAGCGGCAGGTCCAGGCCGGTCAGCGGCGGCTCGCTGTGCGGGAAGTGCCGCCGCAGCCGCCCCTCGTACGCCCCGGACAGCGCCACCGCCCGCGCGAACAGCGTGCTGTCGTCGGTGATCAGGAAGCCGCCCTCGCCGCAGTTGAGCGCCTTGTCGGACTGGGTGCTGAACGCCCCGGCGGCCCCGAACGTGCCGAGCTTGCGGCCGTTGAGTTCGGCGCCGAGCGCGGGCACCGCGTCCTCGATGAGCGGTACGCCCATCTCGGCGGCGAACGCGGACAGCGCCTCGACGTCGGCGGCGAAGCCGCGCATGTGCACGACCATGACGGCGCGGATCTCGGGCCGCCAGCGGCGGCGCAGGTCGTCGAGGTCCATCCGCAGGTCGTCGTCGACCTCGACCAGGAATGGCCGGCAACCGGCCAGCACAATGGCGCTGGGGGTGGCGACGAAAGTGAATCCGGGGCAGGCCACCAATGACCCCGGCGGCACTCCGGCACCCATCAGGGCGAGCGCCAGCGCGGCGGTCCCGCTGGAAACGGCGAGCGCGTGCCGGGTGCCGAAATAACGACACAGGTCGTCCTCGAACCGCCCACATTCGGTTTCGTTTGGCGGGCGGTGGTCGTATCGGAAGTAGAGGTGACTGCGGACGGCGCGAATAGCGGCGTCCTCGTCTTCCGTGTGCACGAAGACCGCACCCTTGTCGTACGTCGGCCAGGGCGTGCCCCGCACCGGCTGGCCGCCGTGCAGGGCGAGCTGTTCGGGCAGCTCAGAGCCGTTCTGCACCGGCCTCGGCGGGCTCGATGCGGGAGCGTCGTTGTTCCCGTCCACCAGCGGACTCCTCGGGCGAGCGGCGACAATTCCTAGCGACTCGATAGGATTAACCGGGCGTGCGCCGGGCATGGTCGCCCGGCGGAATCGCAGTCCCGGCGCGATCCCGTCGAGGGGTAAGAAATGCCACCAGATCCGACATAGTTGGTACGTCGATCCAGCGAGAGTAATGATTGTCGTCGATCCCGTACTCGTCAACAGATAGACGTGAATATGTTCCGGCGTCGGTCCGTGCCGACAGTGGACTATGCGGAATTGTCGCTGCCGCCCCGCTGATCCATCGGCACGCCGGCGCCCCGGTGTCTCCGGTGCCTCCTGCCGCCGAACGTCGACGTCGTCTCGCCGCATCGCCCCGCCGCCCGGAACGCTCGCCGCCCGGAACGCTCGTCGGCATCGGGCCGGCGCCTCCTCGCGCCGGACCTTGCTCGCGTTGGGCGCCGCCGGGACGGCCTTGGCTGCCCCAGGGTCGGCTGCCCCGAGGTCGGCTGCCTCGGACCTCGCTGCGTCGACCTTGGCTACCTCAGGCCCCCGCTGCCTCGGATCTGGCTGCGTCGGGCCTGGCTGCGTCGGTCCTGGCCGTATCGGGTTTTGGTCGCGCCTGCCTGGCCGCGCCCGGCCTGCCGCGCGGGGATGCCGTCACTGACGGTAGCGAGAGGGCTTCCACGGTATAACTCACCTCGCGCCCTTTGCTCTGCAGCCATCGGCGCATCGGTGACTCATGGCCACCGCTGCGCATGTGGCTGCAGAGCAAAGGGCGCGCAGGGGTATGAGTGCCGCTGCCGACCTCTCCTGCGTTTCCGCTGCTCAGGAACGCGCTCTGAAGAAATCGGACCAATCGGCGTGGGGCCGCCCGTCACTCTGAGCAACTTGCGGCTTGACGAGAGGCGATATGACGCTAAGTCACGATCCTGCGCCAGCAAGGGGCACCAGGCCCGGCCGAACAACCAAAGGATCAGGCGGTCCGCCAGTCGCGGACCAGAGCGGCCACCGTGGCGTGCCGCTGCGCCGGATCGGGTCGGCCGGCCCGATCGGCGACCGCGCGCTCAGCGGCGGTGCCGCGCCAGCCGGGCGGGCCGTCGAGCAGGTGGTGCAGCGTGCGACCGAGCGCGTGGACGGTGGTGCGCTCGTCGATCGTCGCGCCCCGGGTCAGCTCCTCGGGGGACAGGTAACGACGGGATCCGGGCAGCCGGTCGGAGTCCAGCACGAACGGTCCCGGCCGGTACTCGTCCAGGTCGATCAGCCGCATCCGATGGGCGTCGAAGTCGTAGAGGAAACAGCCGTCGTACAGGTCGACCGCCACGTACCCGGCCGCGCTCACGGCCAGGTGCGCGTCGAGGATCGCGTCCAGCGCCGCGCGTACCTCGGTGACCGGCAACTGCTGGAAGCGCGCCAGGCCGCTCCGGTCGCTGCCACCGCCGGTGGTGGCGTGGTTGAGCACGACGCCGTCGTACCACGGGTACACCAGCGTCGGGCCGTCCGTGCCGTCGCGCACCAGCTCGGGCCGGACCACGGCGGGGTGCCGGACCGCGGCGTGCAGGCCCAGCGCACGGGTCAGCGACGCCCGCGCGTCCGGTGTTCCGGCCCGCTTGACGAACCAGCGGCGGCCCGCCGACTCCACGCCGTAGGAGACGCACCCCGAGTCCTGGTCGCCGAAGACCACGAACGCGGCGGCCGGGTCCAGATCCCACACGCGTCGAGGCTACGACGACCACCGCGCCGGCGGTGCCCGCCGGGTCACCGCGGTGGTGCCACCACCTCGATGACGTCGACCGGCGCGCGGCGCGGCGCCGGTGGCAGCTCCGCGTCCGGGCCCCAGCCCACGCGCACCACCAGGTACGCCTCGCCGATGCCGGCCAACAGGTCGCGCATCATCCGGCGCGGCCAGGCCAGCTCGACGGCGTCGCTGAGTGGGGCGCTGGCCAGCCCTTCGGCGGTGGCGGTGAGCAGCAGCGCCGACAGCGCCTCGCCGGCGCGCAGCCAGGCCGCCGGCTCGTCGGAGTCGCCGAACAGGATCAGGTACGCCGCGCCCCGGTCGAAGTCCGTGCCCGCGCTGAGCCCGGCCGCCCCGCCGGGGGCGTAGTCGCGCAGCGGCACCCGTCGCGGGGACGGCCGCACGGCGGTGGCGGCGGGCACCCCGTCGCCGCTGCCTGCCGGGCGGTGGGTCCAGTGGTGCAGCTCCTCCCGGTACGCGGGGTCGGCCAGCTCCGCGTCCGCCGCGCGCCCGGTGGACACGGCGAGCATCGGCATCTGGTCCGGCCGGACCACGTGCAGGTGCGCGCCCTCGGCCTCGACGGCGTCCCCGAGCCGGGCCAGCACCGCCTCCGGAACCGGCCGGTCCCCGTACGCGCGGCGGTCGGTGCGGCGGCGCGGGATGGCGTCGACCAGGCGGCCCGCCGGCACGTCCAGGTCGGCCGGGCCGGTGGTACGCACCCGGGCCAGCAGCGACGGTTCGGGCAGCCGCTCGACCACCGCCGTCCAGCCGAACGCCGCCAGTGACACGCGCGCGTGGTGCAGGGCGGCGCCGCAGCTCAGCATCAGCAGCCGGCCGTCCGGGTCGGTGTGGGCGAGCTGCCGGTCCGGGTCGGCGCGCAGCTCCAGCGCGTCGGCGGTGACCCGCCAGCGCCAGGGCTGGGTGTTGAACACCGACGGGGCGTGCAGGGACTGCCGGGCGGCCGCCTCCAGCACCCGTACCCTCGGGTCCTGGTCGGTGCGGGTCGATGAGCTGTTCATGGCGGCCCTCCTGGTTGCTCGTCCCCTTCCGACCCTGCCCGCCGCCGTCGCGGGCGGACAGGGCCGGAGGTCCCGGCCGCACCGGGCCGTGCGCCCCGGCGCGGCGTCAGGCGTCGTCCGGCTCCGGGGGTACGGCGAGAGCGATGGTGAGGTCGAGGACCGTGGCCGGGTCGTGCAGCCGGTCGCCGAACAGCTCCCGCAGCTTGCCCATCCGGTACCGGACGGTCTGCGGGTGCACGAACAGGTCGGCCGCCACCTCGTCGCGGCGTCCCTGGTGCAGCAGCCACGACCGCAGCGTCTCGGCCAGCCGGTGCGCGGTCGCCGGGGGCAGTGGGGCCAGCGGCGCGAGCGCCTGCGCGCGCAGGTCGGCGAGGGCTTCCGGGTCCATGCTGAGCAGCAGCGTGGCCAGGTGGCGTTCGGTGTCGACCGGTCCGGCGTCCGGCTCGCCGAGGCCGAGCGCGAGCGCCCGGGTGGCCCGCTGGTACGACGCGGCGACCCGGTGCCAGGGCCGGGCCGGGCCGAGCACCGCCCGGTGCCCGTGCAGCAGCCGGGTGAGCTGGCGACGCCGGCCGCCGTGCATGTCCGGCACCAGCAGTACGGCCAGCTCCTCGACCGGGCTCATGCCGGGCAGGTCCTCGCCGCTCTCCAGCGTGTACGGGCTGAGCAGCGCCAGCACCGCGCGCAGGTGCCGGCGGGGCAGCAGCACCACTGTGAGCGTCTGCGGCGGCGGCCAGTCGGCGCGTTCGGCGCTGCGCCGCAGCGACTCCTCCGGCTCGCCGGCCAGCAACTGCTGGGTGAGCCGTTCCAGGCTGCGGCGGCGCATCCGGCCGGCGCTGGCCAGCTCGTCGGCGTGCCCGGCCACGCTCGCCGCGGACAGCTCGTCGATGTAGGCGAACATCAGCTCGGCGAACTCGGCCACCGTCTCCGCGGCCAGCCCGCTGCGGACCGTGGTGGTGGACACCTCGCGCCAGGCCACCCGGGCACCCACCCGGTACGCGGCCAGCAGCGCGTCCATGCTGCGCCCCGAGCGGGCCTCGCCGCTGCCGAGCGCGTACGCGGCCTCCAGCGCCGGGGCCAGGGGAGTGCTCGGGTCGAACGCCTGGGTACCCTCGATGAGCTGGAGGAACGTTCCCAGCGCGATGCGTACCGCGTTTTCGATCTTCGCCCGCATGGCACCGGTGAGCGCGCCCGAGTAGTCCGGTACCTCGGCGGTGATCGCGGAGACCGTCCGCTCGGCCACCATCGGCAGCCGGGCGCGCAGCGTCTCCGCCACCCCGGCGTCGAGGTTGAGGTGCGCGGCGCGCTGCCCCGTGCCGGCCTCCGACGTCATGTTTGTTCCCTCCGAACAAAAACCCGCGACTGTTTCACCTTTGACGGTCAAGATGTTATGCGATCGGGCGGTCACGCTGGTCATATGACCACAACTGCCTCCCGCCGCCCTCAGAAGGTCACCTTCCGGGACAGGCTGCTGCGGCTGGCCGGAGCGGTCACCACACCGGTGCTGCCCGACGACTACCTCGACCTGATCGCGCCGCTTCGCGCCGGCGCCCCGCTGCGCGGCCGGATCGTCGCCGTGCGGCCGCAGACCCGGGACGCCGCCACGCTGGTGATCCAGCCCGGTCGCGCCTGGCAGGGTCACACGCCCGGGCAGTACATCCGCCTCGGCGTGGACGTCGACGGGGTGCGCCAGTGGCGCGCGTACTCGCTCACCTCGCCGCCGGACGCCGCCGACGGCCGGATCTCCGTCACGGTGAAGGCGATCCCCGACGGCAAGGTCAGCAACCATCTCGTACGCCGGATCCGGCCCGGCACGATCGTGCACCTCGACCAGGCCCAGGGCGAGTTCGTGCTGCCCGCCGCGACGCCCGAGCGCGTCCTGTTCCTCACCGCCGGCAGCGGCATCACCCCGGTCATGGGGATGCTGCGCTCCGGGCTGGCCGACCGGGCCGACGTCGTGCTCGTGCACTCCGCGCCCACCCGCGACGACGTCATCTTCGGTACGGAGTTGCGCGCGCTCGCCGAACGCGGCGCGCTGCGGCTGATCGAGCGGCACACCGACACCGACGGCCTGCTCGACGTCGCCGAACTGGCCGGGCTGGTGCCCGACCACCTCGACCGCGAGGCGTGGGCCTGCGGACCGATCGGCATGCTCGACGCGGTTGAGGGGTACTGGTCCACCAACGGCCTTCTCGACCGGTTGCACACTGAGCGGTTCCGCCCGACGGTGATCACGCCGGGTGAGGGAGGCACGGTGACCTTCACCGGGGCGGGGGTGACCGTCGAAGCCGACGGCGCCACCACCCTGCTCGACGCGGGGGAGAACGCCGGAGTGCTGATGCCTTCCGGGTGCCGGATGGGCATCTGCTTCGGCTGCGTCGTACCGCTGCGTCAGGGCGCCGTGCGCGACCTGCGCAACGGCGACGTCACCACGGCCGTACCGGGGGACGGCGTGCTGGTCCAGACGTGCGTGTCGGCCGCCGCCGGTACCTGCGACATCGATCTCTGACAGGAGCCACCCACGTGACCGTCATCCAGAAGAAGGCCGTCAACCCGATCGCCCACCTGAGCGCCGAGGACATCGAGATCATCGGCAAGGAACTGGACGCGATCCGGGACCGGGTCCTCGCCGACCGGGGGGAGCGGGACGCCCGCTACATCCGCAAGGTGGTCAAGACCCAGCGGACACTGGAGATGAGCAGCCGTGCGGTGCTGCTGTTCTCGCTGTTCCCGCCGGCCTGGGTCGTCGGCACGGCCGGCCTCACGGTCGCCAAGATCCTGGAGAACATGGAGATCGGGCACAACGTCCTGCACGGCCAGTGGGACTGGATGCGCGACCCGAAGATCCACTCCACCACCTGGGAGTGGGACCACGTCTCCCCGGCCGACCAGTGGAAGCAGTCGCACAACGAGCTGCACCACCGCTACACCAACGTGGTCGGCAAGGACAACGACCTCGGGTACGGCATCATGCGCGTCGACGAGGACCAGCCGTGGCACCCGATGCACCTCGGACAGCCGCTGTGGAACCTGCTCAATGCGATGTTCTTCGAGTACGGCATCGCCGCGTACGACATGGAGCTGGGCGACCACCTCAAGCAGCGCAGGCTCAAGGACCCGAAGTTCCGGGCCAAGGCCAGGGCCGTCGGGCGCAAGATCCGCCGCCAGGTGCTCAAGGACTACGTGGTGCACCCGCTGCTGTCCGGCCCGTCGTTCCTGTCCACGCTCGCCGCCACGTTCACCGCGAACCTGCTGCGCAACGTGTGGAGCCACTCGGTGATCATGTGCGGGCACTTCCCCAACGGCGTGGAGACGTTCGAGAAGACCTCCATCGACGGCGAGACCCGCGGCGAGTGGTACCTGCGGCAGATGCTCGGCTCGGCCAACATCAGCGGCAGCCGGCTGCTGCACATCATGACCGGCAACCTGTCGTACCAGATCGAGCACCACCTCTTCCCCGACCTGCCCAGCAACCGCTACCAGGAGATCGCCCCGCAGGTGCGGGCGCTGTTCGACAGGTACGGACTGCACTACACCACCGGCCCGCTGCCCAAGCAGGTCGCCTCCGCCTGGTGGAAGGTCATCCGCCTGTCGCTGCCCAACCGCAACGACAGCCGGCAGCCGGTAGCCCCGGCCGCGCTGGCCTCCTCCGGTACGGCCTGACCCGCCCGTTCGGTGCACGGCCGGTGAACGCCCACCGGCCGGCACCTGACCATCTGCTGCACTGTCGGCATCACCCCAGCTCAGAGCCGATTTCGCGGCCGTCGTGACGGTCCCGCGCCCCCGTACACTCGCGCCCGTCCGGGCGTACGGGTGAAGGGGTGGAACGCCGATGCGGCGCGACGACACGACGGGGCTCAGCCGGCGGGTGGTCATGCTCGTCGACAACGCGGTCGAGGGCGACTCGCGGGTGCAGAAGGCGGCCCGCTCGGCCGCCGACGCCGGCTGGGACGTCACGCTGATCGGCTGCGCCCACGTCGACGCCGAACGCCGCTGGCGGCTCGGCGACGCCGAGGTACGCGTCCTGCCGCTCACGGATTCACCGGCCGTCGTCTCCAACCCGCCCGGCGTGCCCGGGCTGCGGGCGCGACTGGTGGCCCGGGGCGGACTGCCGTTGCGCGCGGCCCGGCTGGCCCGCCGGCCCGTGGAACACGCCCAGGTCCGCTACTGGCGGGCCCGGCTGCGCGACGGGGCCTGGCGGCGGCTGGAACCGGGGCTCTGGGACTACGAACGGGTCGCCGGCCCCGTCGTCGACGCGCTGCGCCCCGACCTGATCCACGCGCACGACTTCCGGATGCTCGGCGTGGCCGCCCGCGCCGTGGACCGTGCCCGCGCCGCCGGGCACGACGTGAAGCTGGTCTGGGACGCGCACGAGTGGCTGCCCGGCGCGCGTCCGCGTCGCGACAACGCCCGCTGGTTGCCCGCGCACCTCGGCTACGTCCGCGAGTACGTCGGCCACGCCGACGCGGTGGTCACCGTCTCCGACACGCTCGCCGACCTGCTGGTACGCGACCACGCCCTGCCCGAGCGCCCGACCGTGGTGCTGAACGCCCCGGTCACCGCCACCCCCGACACGGAAGCCCCCGGCCTGCGGGAGCGCTGCGGTCTGAGTCCGGACACGCCGCTGCTGGTCTACAGCGGGGCGATGGCCGTCCAGCGCGGCGTGGACACGGTGGTCGAGGCGCTGCCGCTGCTGCCCGGCGTACACCTGGCGCTTGTCGTCGCCGACCCGGCCGCCGCCTACGTCCGCCAGGTCGTCGCCCGCGCGGCCCGGCACGGGGTGGGCGACCGGGTGCACGTGCTGCCGTACGTGCCGCACCGTCAGCTCGTCGCGTTCCTCGCCACCGCCGACATCGGGCTGATCCCGCTGCACCACTGGCCGAATCACGAGATCGCGCTGATCACCAAGTTCTTCGAGTACGCGCACGCGCGGCTGCCGATCGTGGTCAGCGACGTCCGCACCATGGCCGAGACGGTCCGGGCCACCGGGCAGGGCGAGGTGTTCCGCGCCCGCGACGCCGCCGACCTGGCCCGTGCCGTCCGGGCGGTCCTCGCCGACCCGGCCCGTTACCGCGCCGCCTACGAGGGCGAGGACTCCCCACTGCCCGGGTGGACGTGGGAGGCGCAGGCCGAACGCCTGGACGCCCTCTACCGCCGCCTGCTCACCTCCAGGGGCCATGGTCAACTCCATCTCGGCGAGGTGGCGGCATCCGAGTGCCCGTGACCCCGCCATTTCGGGGGAGTGGTGTTGATCTTTCTCGGGCACGGGCGGGCGGGAGGGCGGGGAAAAGGGCTGGGCGGGAGGGTGCGGACCGGGCTACCGTCGAGGCATGCAGAGCAGGCGCACCCTTACCGCCGCGGCCGCGCGAGCTTCCCGCTCGCCGGTTGCCGCCGCCTGACCTGCCCCACACCCACGCCGGCGACCGGAAACGGTTCGCCGGCGTCGTCGTGTCGACGCCAACGCGCGCGGCGGGCCGTCCGGTCACCCGTACCCGGAAGGCACCCGCCATGACGCCCGACGAGATCATCAGGATGTTCCTCGACCACTACCACCGGCACGGCCATCAGGACGCGCCGGAGAGTTCACTGGTCCCGCCACCCGGCGACCCGGTGCTGTTCACCACGTCCGGCATGCACCCGCTCACGCCGTACCTGCTGGGGCGCCCGCACCCGGGCGGACGGCGGCTCGCGAACGTGCAGCGGTGCCTGCGCACGACGGACCTGGACGAGGTGGGCGACGACACCCACCTGACCGTGTTCCAGATGCTCGGCTCGTGGTCGCTCGGCGACTACGACATCGCGACCAGCCTGCGCTGGGGCTTCGAGCTGCTCACCGGCGGGTTCGGCATCCCGGTGGAGAGGCTGCACGCCACCGTCTTCGGTGGCGGCAACGGCGAAGGGCCGGACGACACCGCGCGGGACACCTGGACCGGGCTCGGCGTGCCGGTGGAGGCGCTGGGCGAGGACAACTGGTGGTCCAACGGCCCGACCGGCCCCTGCGGACCGGACTCGGAGATCTTCGTGTGGACCGGCGACGGCCCGCCCACCGGCACACCCAGCACGAATGCGCGGTGGGTGGAGGTGTGGAACCACGTGCAGATGCGCTACCACCGGCACCCGGACGGCCGGCTCACGCCGCTGCCGGTGTCCAGCATCGACACCGGCATGGGCCTGGAGCGGCTGGAGATGGTGCTGCGCGGCGACCGGTCCGTGTTCACCGGCGACGGGCTGCGCCGGTGGGTGGACGCGGTGGGGGAGCGGTGGGACCTGCACGGCGAAGACCTGCGCGTGGTCTCCGACCACCTGCGGTCCGCGGTGGTCGTGCTCGGTGACGGGGTACGCCCCGGCAACACCGGCCGCGGGTACGTGCTGCGACGGCTGCTGCGCCGCGCGCTGACAGTGCTGTGGCGCGACGACCCGGCGCGCACCCTGGACGACCTGCCGCCCGAGCTGTATGCGGACACGCTGCGCCGCTTCCGCCGGCCGGTCGATCCGGGAACACCGGGCGCGCAGCCGGTCGACGTCGGCTCGCTGCACGCGACGCTCGTGGACGAGGAACGTCGCTTCCGCGGGCTGCTGCGACGCGGGCGGCCACTCGTGGACCGGGTACGGGCGCGCGGGCCGCTGACCGAGCGCGACTACCACTGGCTGCACGACACCCACGGGCTGCCCCGCGACCTGGTCGACGGCCTGCTCGCCGAGGCGAGCTGAGCGACGGCCGGGTGAGCGGCGGCCAGGACGGCCGGGTGAGCGGCGGCCAGGACGGCGGCCGGGCGAGCACGGGCCAGGTCAGCGGCGGCGGCTGAGCGGTGGCCGCCCGGCCGGGCCGGTGCCAGACTCGGAGGCGGACGCCACGCGAGGGAAGCGGACGCCGCCGCGAGGAGAGGGCTGCCGATGACCGAGGTTCGGCCGGACGAGGAGACGGTGCCGCTGCTCGGCGCCGAGGTGCGCATCGCCGACGCGGCCGGGCTGCTCGCCGCCGCCACCGACGGGCCGGTGGAGTTGCTGGTCGACGGCGACTTCCCGGCCCCGGTGCGGGAAGTGCGCTGCACCGTGCGCACCGACGTCGCGGACGGGCAGTCGGTGCACCGCTTCGAGGCGTACCTGCGGGTGGAGAACTCACCGGCGGGCCTGCTCGCCCTCGGTCTGGCCGGGCCGGTCGGCGTGCTGCTCGCCGAGCGGCTGGCCGCGCGCGGCGGCGACGGCCCGGCCGCCGCGGTGGGCCGGATGGCCGCGGAGGCCGGGCGGCGGATCTGGCCGCGACCGGTCGCCACACTCGCCGCGCCGCCGGGCGACGACGCCGGCCGGGAGGTGCTGCGCACGGCCCGGGAAGCCGGGCTGCGGCCCCGCGTCGACCAGGACACCGGCACGGTACGCATCCGCGCCGACGTGCCCAGCGCCGAGGTGGGTCCGGCGCACCTGCGGGCGATGCTGGGCCTGCTGCTGCAGGCCGTACGCGAGTTGTCCGGCGACAGCGACGAGCCGGCCGTGCTGCGCGGACGGACGTACCTCGTGGGGCGGCGACCGGTGACGGCGGCCGGGCCGCGCAGCGCGGCGGTGACCCTCGACCAGGTCGGCGGCCTGTCCGACGTGGTCGCGCGGTTCCGCGAGGTGGCGGTGTCGTTCCGGCACCCGGCGGCGATGGCCCGCTGGGGCGCGCGCCGGCCGCAGGGCATCCTGATGTACGGCCCGCCGGGCACCGGCAAGACCATGCTGGCCCGGGCGCTGGCGAACGAGGTCGGCGCGGACTTCGTGGAGATCCGTACCCCGGAGATCCTGGACAAGTACCTCGGCGGCTCGGAACGCAACATCAAGCGCATCTTCCGGGAGGCACGCCGCTACCGGCGGCCCACGGTGATGCTGTTCGACGAGTTCGACTCGATCATCAGCTACGCCGGGGCGGGCGGCGACGCGGCCAGCCAGGCGGTCAACGCGGTAGCGGGCATCTTCAAGCAGGAGATGAACACGCTGTTCGAGGAGAACCCCGACGTCATCGTGGTCGCCACGACCAACTTCCCGCAGCGCGTGGACGCGTCGCTGATCCGCTCCGGGCGCTTCGACCTGAAGATCGCCATTCCGGCGCCGGACGAGACCGGACGCGCCGAGATCCTCACCAAGATGGTCCGCGAGCTGATCGAACGGCACGAGCGGCCGGGTTTCAAGATGTTCGCCGACGACGTCGACCCGGCCGCGCTGGCCGCCGACACGGCCGGGCTGACCGGCGCGGACCTCCGGGAGGCGCTGCGCCGGGTGCAACTCGCCAAGGCGCTCCGGGAGGCGGCGGAGGGTGCGCCACCGGCTCCGATCGGTCAGGATGACCTGCGGGAGGCCGTCGCCGGGTTGCGCCGCGGCTGACCGGAAGGAGTCCACGTTGTCCTCGTCCGATCTGCTGCTGTCCCGCCGTGACCTCGCGTTCCTGCTGCACGACTGGCTGGACGTGGCGCGGCTGACCGAGCGGCCCCGCTACGCCGAGCACACCCGCGAGACCGTCGACGAGGTGCTGGACCTCGCCGCCCGGGTCGCCGCCGAACGCTTCGCCCCGCACAACCGGGCCGCCGACACCGGCGAACCCACGTTCGACGGGCAGCGCGTGCGGACCATCCCGCAGGTCAAGGCCGCACTGGAGGCGTTCGCCGAGACCGGGCTGCTCGTCGCCACCATGGACGAGTCGGTGGGCGGGCTGCAACTGCCGCACACGGTGGCCGCCGCCGCGTTCGCCTGGTTCCAGGCCGCGAACGTGGGCACGTCGGCGTATCCGATGCTCACCCTCGGCAACGCCAACCTGCTGCTCGCCCACGGCAGCGCCGAGCAGATCGACACCTGGGTACGCCCCATGGTCGAGGGGCGGTTCTTCGGCACCATGTGCCTGTCCGAGCCGCAGGCAGGCAGCTCACTGACCGACCTCACCACCCGGGCCGAGCCGCAGGACGACGGCACGTACCGGATCGTCGGCACCAAGATGTGGATCTCCGGCGGTGACCACGAGTTGGCCGAGAACATCGTCCACCTGGTGCTGGCCCGCATCCCCGGCGCGCCGGCCGGCGTGAAGGGCCTGTCGCTGTTCATCGTGCCGAAGGTGCTGCTCGACGACGACGGCAACCTCGGGCCGCGCAACGACGTGGTGCTGGTCGGGCTCAACCACAAGCTCGGCTACCGGGGCACCACCAACACGCTGCTGAACTTCGGCGAGGGCGTGCACCGGCCGTACGGGCGGGCCGGGGCGGTCGGCTACCTGGTGGGCCAGCCGCACCAGGGGCTCGCGGTGATGTTCCACATGATGAACGAGGCGCGCATCGGCATCGGGGCGGGCGCCACAGCGCTCGGCTACACCGCGTACCTGAAGTCCGTCGCGTACGCCCGGCAGCGCCCGCAGGGACGGCCGGTCGCCGACAAGGACCCGACCACGCCGCAGGTGCCGATCGTGGCCCACCCCGACGTACGCCGGATGCTGCTGGCGCAGAAGAGCTACGTGGAGGGCGCGCTCGCGCTGGTGCTCTACTGCGGACGGCTGCTCGACGAGCAGAAGACCGCGCCCGCCGAGGCCGACCGCGAGCGGGCGCGGCTGCTGCTGGACCTGCTCACCCCGATCACCAAGAGCTGGCCGGCGCAGTGGTGCCTGGCCGCCAACGACCTGGCCATCCAGGTGCACGGCGGGTACGGCTACACCCGCGACTACGACGTCGAGCAGCACTGGCGCGACAACCGGCTCAACGCCATCCACGAGGGCACCCACGGCATCCAGGCGCTGGACCTGCTCGGCCGCAAGGTCACCATGCGCGACGGTGCCGCGCTGGAACTGCTGCTGGAGACCATCCGCGGCACCGTCACCCGGGCGTGGAAGGCGGAGGGGTTCGCCTCGGAGCTGGCCGGTCAGCTCGGCGCGGCGGTGGACCGGATCGCCGTGGTGACGCGGCGGTTGTGGGCTCCGGGTGATCCGGAGCTGGCGCTGGCGAACGCCTCGGTGTACCTGGAGGCGGTCGGGCACGTGGTGATCGCGTGGATGTGGCTGGAACAGGTGCTGGTGGTGGAGGCGCTGGGGTCGCCGGACGGGGCCGAGGGGGAGTTCCTGGCGGGGAAGAGGCAGGCGGCGCGGTACTTCTACCGGTGGGAGCTGCCGAAGGTGGGGGCGCAGTTCGACCTGCTGGAAGGACTGGACCGGACCACGCTGGACATGCGCGAGAGCTGGTTCTGAACTGCTAGGGGTTGCGTGAGGCGGACGGGTGCCGTCACCACAGAGCCACTGCCACATACCTCAGCGAGCCGTGGATCTTGTTAACGACTCATCCAGTCTGCGTGCCGGGTCACGCGGGGGTGCCGGGTCACGCGATCGTCACCACGGTCGACGCACAGTTCGCTGGTCCCGTGGTCGATCCAGTAGGTCTGTCCGGCGCCGATGAAGGTGGGCTGTCGCAGGTAGAACCAGTGCTGCACCACGTTGACGAGGATCAACCGGTCCGCAGTCACACGCTCGGCCATCGCCCATCTCCTCAAACGCCATCGCGCCGCATTCGTACGCCTGATGTCGTCCTACCGTAGTTGTTCCTGACGATCAGGCGGCGCCACGCTTGCTGACCGGCCGGCGGCGCAGGCTCGGGTTGAGCAGGGCCGGGGGCAGGTAGGCCTGGTCGAGCCGGGTGACATCGGTGCCGGGCGCGACGATCTCGTCGATCCGGTCGAGGATCTCGTCGGTGAGCGTGACGTCGACGCCGGCGAGCAGGTCGTCGAGGTGCTCCATCGTGCGCGGGCCCAGGATCGCGCTGGTCACGCCGGGGTGTGCGATGGCGAATGCCATGGCGAGGTGGGTCAACGGCATGCCTGCCTCGTCGGCGAGCGGGACGAGTTGTTCGACGACGTCGATCCGGCGCTCGTCGGTGAGGTGCTTGGAGAAGCGGGCGCGGCGCAGGTCGTTCTGCTCGCCCTTGCGGACCCGGCCGGTGAGCATTCCCTGCCCGAGCGGGCCCCACACCAGCGTGCCCATCCCGTAGCGCTGCGCGGCCGGCAGCACCTCGCTCTCGATGCTGCGGTTGAGGATCGAGTAGGGCGGCTGCTCGGTGTGGAAGCGTTCCAGCCCGCGTCGTTCGGCGACCCACTGTGCCTCGACGATGTCGGATGCGGGCATCGTGGACGACCCGATCGCCCGGACCTTGCCACTGCGGATCAGGTCGGAGAGAGCGGAGAGCGTCTCCTCGATGTCGGTGTCGGGGTCCGGACGCTGGATCTGGTAGAGGTCGATGTGGTCGGTCTGCAGGCGGCGCAGGGAGCTCTCGACCGCGGTCATGATCCAGCGGCGGGATGCGCCTCGCTGGTTGGGGTCGGTGGCCGCGGTTGCGCCCGGCGTCCGGGGCAGCGTGTTCAGCCTCGGAAGGCCCACCTTGGTCGCGAGGACGACGTTGTCCCGGCGTCCCTTGAGGGCCCGGCCCACGATCTCCTCCGAGTCGCCGTACGCATCGGCGGTGTCGACGACGTTGATGCCCGCGTCCAGCGCCTTGTGAATGACCTTGATCGAGTCGTCAGGATCGGGGTTCCCGATCACCGTGGCGAACATCAGCGTGCCGAGCGCGTACGGGCTGACCTTGATGCCCGTCCGCCCCAGGGTGCGGTACTGCATGAGCGTCTCCCTGCGGTATCGTCGTATGCGGAATGTCTTTCCGGAACTATACGGAAAACCTTTCCGGAAAAGCAAGGGAGGCTTAGCTGTGCCCGACGACACACCAGACTTCGTTGTTCGCGAACGCGCCCCGCGTCGGAAGCGCACTGACGCACGCCGCAACATCGAGTCCCTGCTCGAAGCGGCGAAGACGGTCTTCAGCAGCGTCGGCGTCGACGCCCCCGCCAAAGAGATCACCGATCTGGCCGGCGTCGGCGTCGGCACGCTCTACCGGCACTTCCCGCAGCGCTCCGACCTGATCAAGGCCGTCATCGAACGCGAGATCGACGCCTGCGCCGACGCGGCCCCGGCGCTGGCCGCCGCGCACGAGCCGGGGGTCGCCCTCGCGAAGTGGCTCGATCGGTTCACCGCGTTCGTCGCGACCAAACGCGGCTTCGCCGCGGCCCTGCACTCCGGCGATCCGGCGTTCGACGGCCTGCCCGGATATCTCATGCAGAAGCTGGGACCGGCCCTCGAGGCCTTGCTCGAAGCCGCGACAGCCAGCGGCGAGGTCCGAGCCAAGATCAGTGCCCAGGATCTGCTGTACGCGGTGGCGAAACTCTGTGCGCCCATGCCCAACGAGGACCCCGACTACGGCCGGCGCATGGTCGCGCTCCTCGTCGACGGACTACGGTCCGGCGAATCCCCGCACTGACGTATTCACCGTCGGCCGGCCATGCGTGAAGCACCACGGTGCGCTCCGTCCCGCAGCCGATGCTAGGTTCGCCCGCATGGCGGTGCAGATCACGGCCGGGCAGTTCCACGCGGCCGACGGTGTCGAGGACTGGCGCTGTCTCTACCACGTGGTCTCGGCGTATTTCCGCACCGGCTCACTGACCAAGGGCATAGCGTTCGTCAACGAGGTCGGCCGGCTCGCCGGTGGCGCGGAGCAGCAGTACGTCAACATCGACCTGCGTCACGCCGGCGTCACCGTGTCCCTGTTGTCGCGCGACGTTGCGCTGGCCCGGCGCATCTCGGCTGCCGCCAGGGACTTGGACATCCCCGCCGACCCGACCGCCGTGCAGCTCGTCAACGTCACCCTCGACGCCCTGGTCGGGGCGGACGTGCTGCCGTTCTGGCGGGCGCTGCTGGGTTACCGCCAGATCGATGACGACTATCTGGCCGACCCGGCGCGCCGGGGTCCGGGCTTCGGGGTGCAGCCGATGGATGCTCGGCGTCCACAGCGCAACCGCATGCACCTCGATGTCGCCGTCCCACATGATCAGGCCGAGGCCCGCATCGCCGCCGCACTGGCTGCGGGTGGCCAGCTGGTCTCGGATGCGCACGCGCCGAAGTGGTGGATCTTGGCCGACGTCGAGGGCAACGAGGCGTGCGTCGCCACTTGGGTCGGCCGATGACAGCGGCCCAATGGCTTGACCGTCGGCCACACTCACGGCATGACAACGACGATCGTGCCGATAGCCATCGCCCATCCGGCGTTCGATCAGGTAGCTGCTCTGTTCGACGACTACCGGGTGCACTACGGCCAACCGTCAACCCCACAGATCACCCGCTCCTGGCTGCACGACCAGATCGCACAACAACGGATATCCGTCGCTGCCGCCGTCCGAGCTGACCGCGTCCGCGGCTTCATCACGGTCACGGTCACGCCGGCATCGCTCATGCTGGGCACCTCATGGTCAATCCGCGACCTCTACGTGGCCCCGCACCATCGCCGTAGCGGTGTCGCGAACGCCCTGCTCCAGCACGTCATCCGCAACGCCCGTGCCGCCGGTGCGCATCGCGTCTCACTCCAGACCGAGACCGACAACATCCCCGCCCTGACGCTCTACACCGAGATCGGCTTCCAGCCCGTCACCGGCCTGGAACTACTCAACCTCACCTTCGATCCCGCCCGCCAGGATCCAGGAGACGCGGCCTGACTGTTCCACCACCCGGCCTCGATCGAGGACGTACAGGGATGGGGTCGCAGACGCCTACCTCGGAGCCCTCCCATCGCGGTTCGCGACACGACAGCATGCAACGCACGCTCATCGGCAGGTGTGAAAGCTGGCGAGGGCTGGCGGCATCCGGCGTCTATGCCGGGGCGGGCGGGTTCAGCCACGCCATCGGTGCGCCGGTGAGGGCAGCGTCGGCGAGGCGGTGAGCGGAAGCGGTCTTGAGTGCCGCCCGCGAGCTGTCGATCCAGCGCTGAACGTCCGCGACTCCCTGGTGCCGGTACTCGACCGCTTGAACAAGGCACTCCAACTTGTCCGCGTCGCGGGCCACGACCGCCTCCAGGGTTTCCCCGGCCTCGTACTCGGCGACGGCAGCGGTGATCACGTCTGCGACGGCCGGCGGGCAGTCGGCGATCTGGTCGGCGGTGACGGCGGCGTTGGGCGCGGCGGTGAGGTAGCGCTTGGCGATGTGCGGGATGTCGGTGATCCGGGTTTCCTGCGTGTCGTGCAGGACGCACATCATCGAGACCCTAGCCGGGTCGGCGCCCTCCATGGCTGCGAGCATCATGCCGATGAGCGCTGTGCGGAACGAGTGTTCGGCGATCGACTCCGGGTGCTTCACGCCGGCGAACCACCATCCGGTGCGCGCTGCGCGCTTGAGCACGCCGGCCTCGAAGATGAAGCTCATGGCTCCCGCGTCAGGATTTTCGCTCATCGGAAGCGCCCTCTCATCAGGCGTGCTTGTCGACATCGCATCCCCTCGCACTTCTCACTCGATGGGGAGACGATAGACAAGGTCGTATCGGCCGCCTGGTAGCACGATGTCGGCCGTCTCCACCGGCGTGCGGCTCGCCGTGTAGGTGCGCTCGATGGTGTGCACGAACGTGCGGGCCGGCAGGTTGAGCGCCTCGACCTCGTCGGCGGTCGCCGAGCGAAGGCTGACACGCTCCACAACCTCGTCGACCCGTACTCCGATGGTGTCCATGCGTGCGACGACGCCCTTGATGTCGCTGTCCTCAGGCCACTCGACCGGCGTACCCTGGGTGACCGCAAGCGGTTCGTACGACACGGAGAGCTGTATCGGTTCGCCGTCGGCGAGGAAACGGTACGACGTCCGCATCACGGGCGCTCCCGGTTCGACGCCAAGCCGGGCGGCAGTCCGTTCATCGGCCTGTTCGTATCGGCTGTCGTGCTCCCACGTGCCCGACTCGGACGGCAACTTGGCTCCAGCGGGGAGTTCTCCGGACAGGATCGCGGCGCGAAGGTCCGCAGCGATCGTCAGATAGGCAGGCAGCGTTGACACGTCGACAGCACCTCCGGTCGGCCCAACCAGTCGACCACAGAGCACGGGGGAGTGGCAGGTAGGAGCGTCGATGCGAGAGCACCGATCCACGTACACTGGCGCACGGGTATGCCGGCTCACCAGCCGGTGCCGAAGTCCCAGCCCTCGTCCTGGGAGGCAGGCGAGACATGGCGAGCAAGGCCGACACGATCGGTGCCCGGATTCGCTACTGGCGGATGCGCCGTGGCGGGATGAGCCAGGCAGTCCTCGCTGGGCTCGCCGGAGTCAGCCAGTCCTACATCTCCCAGGTCGAGTCCGGCCGCAAGACGATCGACAGACGGTCCACCCTGGTCGCCGTCGCTGCCGCGTTGCAGATCACGGTCGCGGATCTGCTCGGTCAGGGCACCGAGACGGGCGACCCGGCACGCGAGCGCGCGGCGGAGTGCGTGCCGGCGATCTGGTCGGCGCTCATCGAGATCGAGGACGGTGAGCGGCGCCCGTCGACGCGTACGCCGGAAGAGTTGGCGGCGGGCATCGCGCGCAGTGAGCAGCTGCGCCATCGCTCGAACTTCCCGGCCATGGCCCAGATGCTGCCCGGCCTGCTGTTGGAGGCGGCTGCGGCGGGCGGACCGGCGCTCGCGCAGGTGGCGTACCAGGCGTCAGCCTGCCTGCGGCATCTCGGGTACCGCCACCTGGCGTTGAACGCGGCGCGGGTGGCGGTGGCGGCTGCGGAGGACGTGGAGGAGGCCGCGTGGCTGGGAGCGACCCGCTTCGCGTACGCGCAGAGCCTGCCGATCGAGTCGGCCCCACTGGCCGCGCGGGCGGCTGACCGGTCGCTCGCGGAACTTCAGTCCGCCGCCTCCGATGAGCGGGTCCGGCAGATGCTCGGCCAGTTGCACCTGTCGGCGGCTCTGGCCTCGACAGTCAGCGGCCGCCTCGACGCCGCGCGCGACCATCTGACCGAGGCCGCGCGGGAAGCGGCGACTTTGGGCGACCCCGCGGACGGCATGGGGTTCAACGGCTGCGGGTTCGGGCCGACGAACGTGACGCTGTGGGAGATGTCCATCGCGGCCGAGTCCGGTGAGCCGGGCCGGGTGATCGAGCTGTCCCGCACGGTACGGCCGCAGGTGCTGGCGGCGTCGATCCGGCAGATGTCGTACTGGCTCGACCTCGGGCGGGCACTGGCCGATTCCGGTCGCCGGGACAACGAGGCGATCGCAGCGTTCGTGCGCGCGGAGCAGGCAGCGCCGGTGCCGTTCTCGCTCAACCCGCTCGCGCAGGACGCCGTCGTCGCGATGGCGCAGCGGGCCAAGCGGCGGGCCGTGCCGAACGAGCTGCGTCTGCTGGCGGGGCGTCTGGGCATCAGCCTGGCGGCATAACCAGCGGTAATTTCTCCATCACCATGCGGCCTTAGTGTCCGTTTTCGGGTGAGGAAACACCTCATCCTGCCGAGCGCGACGCCGCACTCCCTGGTGGAGTGATCCGTCGCGCCGGAGCGGACGGAGGTGGTGATGGGCGGTCGGAACCGTTGGCGCCCCACGGGCCCGGAGAGGCAGAAAGCGGAATGGGAGGCGGCGAAGCGGAGGATCCTCGGGCTGGCCGAATCCGATCACACGCAGACGACACCATTCGACTCGACAGCGACGCGCGCGCACCGGGACGCGGACGTCGCCGCACCCTCCAGGTCGCGCAGGCGTCTGCCGTACGAGGGCTACCTCCTCGCCGTCGCGTCGACGCTCGTACGCCGGCATCGCCCGGCCTGGTCGTGGCGGAAGTGGCGGTGGGTGTGCCGGTGTGGTGCGGAGCTGCCGTGCCGCAACCGCCACCGCGTACCGATCAATCGCGGTCACTGGCCGTCGCAGGAGGACCAGTGAGAACTGCGGAACAGGCGATCCTGGCGGTGCACGTACGGGGTCTGGACGGGATGTGCGTGGGTTGTCGGCTGTGGTGGGCGCGGCTGACTCCGTACCCCTGCTGGCAGGTCGCGTGGGCGACCAGCCGGCAGGCGCGCGCGAGCGTCGCCCGCTTCCTGGGGGTGCGCGGGTGAGCACCCACGGGCCGGTGCTGCCGGTCTGGTCGTGCGGTGGGTGCGGTGCGCCGTGGCCGTGCGCGACGCGGCGGCGGGAGCTTCTTGCGGAGTACGAGGGTGCGCCGGTGTCGCTGGCGGTGTACCTGGGGGCGCAGTTGGTGCGGGCGACGGCGGACCTGAGCTGGGCGCCGGCCGGGACGTTGCACCGGCGGTTCCTGGGGTGGGTGCGGTGAGCGTGCTGCGGCCCGGCGACGAGAAGTTCCACTACAGCGACGGGTCGCACCGGTGGACGGCGCCGGATCCGGAGTACGACCAGGACGTGTGGGAGGAGCAGGTTCGCCAGCACAAGCTGGGTCACCTGCGTAACGAACGCCCAAGGGTACGCATCCGACGGATCGTTTGATTCCAGCCAGGTGCGAGACTGAGCGGGTGACTCACCCGCTCGCGCGCCGCGTCTACGACACCTGCCATCTCACCGGCCGGTTCGCTCTCCGCTCGGGGCAGGTCAGCGACGAGTACTTCGACAAGTACCTGTTCGAGGGCAAGCCGGAGTTGTTGCGCGAGGTCGCCGAGGTGATGGTGGCCCTGCTTCCGGAGTGCGACGTGTTGGCGGGGATGGAGATGGGCGGTATTCCGCTCGCCACGGTGATGTCGCAGCTGACGGGTCTGCCCACGGTCTTCGTGCGCAAGCAGGCCAAGGAGTAAGGCACCGCGAAGGTGGCCGAGGGTGGGCCGGTGGACGGTCTGCGGGTCGTGGTGATCGAGGACGTCGTGACCACGGGAGGCGCGCTCCTGGCCTCGTGCGGACACCTGCGGTCCGTCGGTGCACAGGTGGAGACCGTGGTCTGCGCCATCGACCGCGAGCAGGGCGGCCGGGAGAACCTGGCGGCCGAAGGGCTGCGACTCCGCGCCGCCCTCACCCGCCGGGACCTGGAAGCCGCACTGACGGTGTGAGGCTCGAACCGCAGTCTCTGCTAGGGCTGGGCCGGGCCGTTGCTGCCGTTGTACGAGTTCTTGGCGGCGACCACGGCCGCCTGGATGTGCTCGGGGTCGACGCCGTGGACGTTGAGCGGTGGGTGCAGACGCCGGACGAGTTCGGCCTCGATGTCCGCCGGATCGGGGTCCTCCGCCCAGGTCAGGCGCAGGTGCTCGTGCATCCACGCGGTCAGCCGTGCCTCGTCCTCGGGGACCAGGACGACCCGGTCGGTCCAGGTCGTCCGGTAGCCCTCGGACACGAGAAGACCGGCCAGCGTGCGGCGCAGCGTCGAGCTGCCCGAACGCCTCAGGTGGTTGCGCAGGATCCGGCCGCGCAGGCTGGTTGCTCGCCCGAGGTAGAGCATCCGCCGCGACGGGTCGCTGTCGTTCGGCGGTCCGGGGAGGTCGGGGAGGACCGAGGGAGCAGCCCACCAGGCGTAGACGCCGCTGCCGCGGGCCAGCCGCTTGACGGCGACATCGAGTGCGACCGGTGCACCGGAGAGCAACCGCAGGGCCTCGTCGAGCCGGTCTTCGTCGGTCGGGACGTCGGCGGGTCGCCGTTCGGGGAAGGTCACCGGGACCATCCTAGGCGCTTGGGGCATCGCGATCAGGTGGCAGGGCGACCAGGACGCGCAGCGCCGACGAACGACAGTGTCCATGTCGGTAGTCTGACCGGGTGAACCATGACGCCGCGTCGATCCTGCGTGGCCTCGTGGCGAACCGTCGTCCCACCCCACGAGCGATCAGCCGTGCCTCCGGCCGAGCTGAATCGACGATCCGGCAGCTTCTCAGTGGTGCCGTCCCGCCAGAAGCCGACGTCCTCCACGACATCGCTCCCGCATTGCAGATGCCGGTGGCGGACCTCTTGGTGATCGCTGGGTTGCCTGTCGCGGATGTCCCCGCGAGGGAAGGGGCCTACGCGGCGAGCCAGGAGATCGGCAGCCTGGTGGCTGTCGCCAGCCGGCTCTCACCGCAGCAGGTGCGGCAGCTGATCACGCACGCGGAGGACCAGGTTGAGTGATCTCTCGCGACGTCCTCGACAGGGGGAGCCGAGGTGACCGAGGTGCCCGCGCGATCCGCGGCGGATCAGCGCACCTGATCTCGGCCGGCGCGTCCCTCGACTTCTACGCTCCGGATGCACGCCGGTCCCTGACCTGGCGCGACGCTTCGGTGACGCCCGCATGAATCTGGTGTCGGCGTTCGTACCGATCTGGATCCTCACCGCGGTCGGCTACGCGGCCTGTCGCTGGGGCCTGCTGGGCGAGGCGGCGGCGTCGGTGCTCGGCCGGTTCGTGTTCCACCTCGCGATGCCGGCCGCCCTGCTCCTGGCCCTGGCGCGGATGCCGCTGTCCGGGTTCGCCGGCCGCTCGCTGCTCGCCTTCGGAGTGAGCACAGTCGCGGTGATCGGGCTCGGATGGGCCGGCGCGAGCCGGCTGTTCGGTCGCGAGCCCGGCGAACGGCCGATCTGGGGCATGTCCGCCGGGTACGTGAACTCGGCGAACCTCGGCATCCCGATCGCCACGCAGGTTCTCGGCGACGTGTCGTTCCTGGCGGCGGTGGTGCTGCTCCAGGTCCTGGTGGTGACGCCCGTGATCCTGGTCGCCCTGGACCGGCACAGCGACCCGGCCGGGCGGGTGCGGGTCCGCCGGATCGCCTCCCTGCCCGTACGCAATCCGGTGATCCTGGCGTCGCTGCTCGGTGTCGCGTGCTCGGCTGCCGGCCTGCGGCTGCCGTCGGCGGCCGCCGCGCCGCTCACCCTGCTGGCGGGTGCCGCGGTTCCGGCGGCCCTGGTCGCGCTCGGCGCGTCGCTGCACCGCACGGCGCCGTCGCGGTCAGAACCGGCCCGGACGGCCGGGCCGGCCGAGCTGGCCGCGATCAGCGCGCTGAAGCTCGTCGCGCAGCCGGTCATCGCGTACGCGGCCGGACTGGCCCTGGACCTGTCCGCGCCGCAGTTGCTCGCCGTGGTGGTGTGCGCGGGCCTGCCGACGGCCCAGAACACGTTCATCTTCGCTCAGGAGTACGGCGTCGGTGAGGCGGTGGCCAACCGGGCGGTGGTGGTGACCACGACGCTGTCGCTGGCCACCCTGGCCGCGACGGCGACGCTGCTCGGGTAGGTCGGCCGATCACCGCTACGAGGGGAACCGCCTCCAGTGCCCCTCGGAGACGACCTCGACGGTGCCGTCGGTCACCGTGATGGCCGTCTGGTCGTCGATCGCGTACGCCGGACCCGCGATCTCGGCCGCCCATCTCTCGGCAGCGGCCATGGTGTTGTCCGGTTCGAGGCCCAGGTGCGGGAAGATCGAGAAGTCGACCAGCCCCAGCGTGCGGTCGTCGGGTGCGGACTGCCACTCGACGAATTCCGTGCCGATCCGGGGGGTGAGCACCATGCTGCCGGCACTCAGCCCCACCCAGACGGTGTCGAGCAGCGACGGCAGGAGATCCGCCAGCCCGGACTGCCGCATCCAGTGGCACAGGTACGTCGCGTCGCCGCCGTGCACGAGCAGGACGTCGGCCTCGCGGACCCAGGGGACCCACCGCTCCTCGCCGATGCTCGGCAGTGCTGTCAGTTCGAGGACGCCCAGCGACTTCCAGCCCAGCCCGCTCATGGGTAGCGGCGTCTGACCGGTGATGAAGCGCCAGGCGGAGGCCGGTCCGCCCATCGGATAGGCCGCCGTGGGGATGCAGAGGGCGCTGGATTCGGCGATCGGCTTGCCCAGCAGGCCGACCAGCGCATCGTTGATGCTCGGATTCTGGACGCCCGCGGATGTGAGAAGTAGCTTCACGCTTGCCTCCGGTACGTAGCGGTCATGACGCTCTCCCCGGGAGTCGGGAGATCGGGTGCACGGGTATGCAGACCGGGGGCCGCAACGAAACTCATCGCTGTCGCGACCCCTCATACCCTCCGAGGACGTGGTGTCACTCGCGGATCTCCATCTCCGTCACCAAGCCGTCGTCGAGGCGGTAGACGTGCGTGACGGTGTGGTCGGCGAGCTTCGCTCCGGCCTTGTCGTGGACGACCTGATGAACGGTGACGGCGACGCGGCCGTCGGCCTCCGTGCTGAACGCGGTCGGCGTGACGACGGGCTCGAGCTGGTCCCACTGCCGGCGCCAGTAGGCGGCCACCTCGTCCCGGCCGTGGACGACGCCTCCCTCCCAGCCGTTGGGCCACGAGACGTCCGGCGTCAGGGCGGCCAGCAGCGTGGGGACGTCACGCCTGTTGAAGGCCGCGTAGAGGTTCGTGAGCAGGGCCTGGGAGGTGGGGCGCCTCGGCACATCCATCGAGCCAGCATGGCCGGTGGACGAGAGCGCATGAAGACCTCTTCGCGGTCAGCAGAACGCGAGCAGCGCCGGACGGTAGGGGGAGCGGTGTCGTCGACGTGGCCACGTGTGCTCACCGTCTTGTGCGGATGCGTCGTACCTCGACGTAGCGGCGGATCTTCGCTGCGGTTCCGCAGTCCTCCATGCTGCACCAACGACGGCTGCGGTTCTTGCTCTCGTCGATGAACAGGAAGCGGCAGCCTGCGCATCGCTTGATCCGGTCGAGCGCACCCGTGGTGAGAAGCTGGACCGCCGCGTGGACCACCGGCCGTAGGGGCCGGGCAGGCGTGTGGTCGTCCCGCCAGGACCAGGCGAATGTCTTCCCGCGCACGAGCTGTGCGTGGGCGAGCGCGTCGGCTTCGTCGTCGCGCAGCCGGGTCAGCGCCGCCACGCCCGGGTCCTCGCCGGCGGCCAGTGGCCGGAACACCTCGTCCAGGTAGTCACGGGTGCGCAGTGCCTGTGCGAAGGCGGTGTGGGTGCTGTCCGGACTGTCGCGGGACAGCCGGCGCAACGCCGCCGCTTGCGTCTCGGTGAGGGTGCCCGCGTACACGCTCCAGGAGATCAGCTCGGCGTAGCCGGTGAGCACGTCATCGTCCGGAGGCCCGTCGGGTGGGCCGGCGCGGGTGTTGAGGAAGTCCAGCGCGAGGTCGCCGCCCACCAGGCGCATCCGCGTCACCCCTGCTGTTTCCATCAAAGTCGACTTTACCAGTTGCCCCGGCGACGGGAACATTCTTAGAGTGTTTCCGTCATAGTTGGTTTAGGGGGTAACGATGGGTCAGGCGCTTGCACACCGGCGGGCAGTGGGAGCGCTGATCGGCCTCGCCGGCGGAACGTTCCTCTACACCGCAGCCGAGGCGCTGCCGATCGGGCTGCTGTTGCCGATGGGCGTGGACCTGGCCGTGCCACCGTCCCAAGTGGGCATGCTCGTCACCGTGTACGGCGCAGTGGTGATGGTCGCCTCGGTCCCGTTGACGGCGCTGGTGCGCAGAATCCCTCGCCGACGGTTGCTGTCGGCGCTCCTGGCCGGCTTCGTCGTCAGCAACGCGATCACGGTTTTCACGAGTACGTTCACCATGCTGATGGCAGCCAGGATCGCCACCGCCGCCACTCATGCGCTGTTCTGGGCGGTCGTCGTGCCGACCGCGGCTGAGCTGTTCCGGCCCGGACTGCACGGACGGGTGGTCGCGGTCGTCTTCGCCGGCGGCAATGTCGCTCTGGTCCTGGGCGTGCCCGCGGGCACCTGGCTGGGTGAACGTGCCGGCTGGCGGGCAGCGTTCCTGGCGGTGGCCGGGCTCGGTGTGCTCGTCCTCGCCGTGGTGGCCTGGTTGCTGCCGTCGACGGGGCCGGCGCAGGGGCACGCCGCCCGGGGCAGAACCCCCGACTCCCGCCGATTCTGGCTCCTGGTCGTCGTGGCCGTCCTGTCGACCGGCGGTGCCATCGCCGCCTACACCTACATCGCCCTGTTCGTCACCGAGGTCAGCGGATTGCCCGCCGCGTCGATCGCGACCATCCTGCTGGCGCGCGGCGTCGCCAGCGTCCTCGGCATCCTCGCTGCCGGACCGATCGTCGACCGCAGCCCGTGGTCCGCCCTGGTCGCGACCGTCGCACTGCAATGCGTGGCGTTGTTCGGCCTGTACGCGTTCGGCCACCACCCGGCGGTTGCCGTCGTCCTGATCGCAATCGCCGGACTGGGGTTCGCCGCGTTCACCGCGGCGCTCGGCGGACTCGTCCTTCAGGTGGCGCCCGGCCGCTCCGATCTCGCCGCCGCGACGCTGTCCGCCGCCGTCAACGTCGGCATCACCGGCGGCGCCTTCGTCGGCGGCCTCATGCTGGAAAGCCACGGTGTCGCCAGCACGATGATGATCGGCGCCCTGCTCGGCGCTGTCGCCCTCGCGCTCGCCCTCGGCGAACGACTCATCCCGCCGCCGCGCGGCGAGGGCGGTGCGGCGACGCCCGCGCCCGTGGGCCGCCGCGCCTCCCGGCCCGCGTCCCTTCCATAGGTGCGGACGTCCACCGATCGCGGGCGTGAGCGTGTCGGCAGCTCACGGCACGCTAGCTTGGGGGTACCCGAGGCAGAGGAGAGCCGGTGTGGGCACTGTGGTCCTGTACAGCTCGGTGTCGGTGGACGGCTTCGTCGCGGACGAGAACGACCAGCCCGGACCGCTGTTCGATTGGTTGACGAGCGGTGACGTCCCGCTGGACGACAGCGGCGCGCTGACGGTGTCGCAGACGTCCTACGACTACGTCCGGCCGTACTGGGACCGGATCGCCGTGACGGTCGTCGGCCGGCACGTCTTCGACCTGACCGGCGGCTGGGACGGGACGCCGCCGAGCGGGATCGACCACGTGGTCGTCGTGACGCACCGGCCGGCACCCGAGGACTGGAACGCCGAGGCGCCGTTCCACTTCGTCGACGGCGTCGAGGCAGCCGTGGCCAAGGCGCAGGAACTCGCGGGGGACCGCATCGTCGAGGTCGCCGCCGGCGACGTCGGAGGCCAGGCGCTCGCCGCGGGCCTGGTCGACGAGGTGCGCATGGACGTCGTACCCGTGGTGTTCGGGTCCGGGAAGCGCTTCTTCGGGTCGGTCGACGCGCAGCACCTCCTGGAGGATCCGGACGTGGTGCTCCAAGGCGATCGGGTGCTGCACCTGCGCTACCGGGTGCGCCGTTGACCGGCCGGACGGTGCGCATCCGGTCCACCGCGATCGGTGATCCACCGATCGCACCGAGGGTCAGAGCAGTGCGAGTTGGCCCGGCATCGGCTCGTCGTCGAGGCGAGCACCGAGCTGCCACAGCCGTAGCCGATCGTCCTCCTGATGGCGGGTGAGCCAACGGCCTGGCTGGTACGAGGGGTGGACGGCACCGGATCCCTGATGGTGCGGGTAGCGCACCTGGGACCGGCACCGGAGGCTGAGCGCCGACAGCAGCAGATGACCCTCGGCATCGTTCGGCGGGCCTTCGGTGCTCGGAGCGGCGAGGATCAGCTCCTCGCTCAGGAACACCGCCCGGTCCACGTGCCGGCAGCCCGCGAGGCCCGGTGGCGCGCCCGGCAGATCTTCGAGGTGCCGTGCTGTGACTACGGCGTCGGAGGCGATGTCGCGGACGGACAGGAAGCCGTCGAGCGTCTGGGTCAGGTAGTGGCCGCCGGCCGGGCTGAAACCGGCGAGATCGCCACCGGCCAGCGGCCGTGACACGATGCGCTCGGCGTCCAGCCTGATCAGCACGGCGCGTGACCGGTCGGGATCGAGCAACGTCAAGCCGGTCCAGACGCCCCCGGGTGCGTGCAGGAACCACGCGGCCCCGGGACCGGGCAGCGGCGTGCGATGGATCTCCGCGCCGCTCACGCCGTTGACGGCGACAAGTTCCTCGGTGTCGCCAAGACGGATCCAGAGGACGTGGTCGCCGTCGAGGTGGAAGTCGGCGCTGGCGCTGCCACCGAGCCGATCCCAGCTGCTGCGCCACCGCACCACGCCGTCGTGGCCGAGCACGACGATCTGGTGCGCGTCGCCCGCCGCGACGAGTCGACGGGTGGCGCTGACCTTCATCCGCGGGTCGTCGAGAGGCGCCGCGAGTCGCGCCACGCGACCCAGCTCGTGGTCGAACAGGTGCACAGTGAAACGGTCCTGTTCGGTGACCACCCAGCCGAGGCCGGTTGCCTGCGTGACATGTCGAATGCCGGGAAGCCGCACCTGGTTGATCAAGCGGGGTTGCATCGCGGCAGCATAGAACCACTTCGGCGAAACCGTCGGGCCGTCTGCGCTGCACACCGCACCCGTCGGACTCGGTTCAGCGTGGTCCGAGCCCGGTGCGCCCGTCGATCAGCTCGCGCACGGCGTCCAGGTGACCGGCGTGCCGAGCGGTCTCCTCGATGACGTGCAGAATGATCCGTCGCAGGTCGGTGGTCTGCGACGCCAGCGTCTCGTCGGGATGCCGGCCCGCGGGTGTCGCCGACAACGGGGCCGCGGCGATGATCGCGTCGGAGATGTCGCACTGGTCGCGGTAGAAGCCGAAGACCTGCCACGGCGATCGAGTCGTGCGCAGTGGTGTGTTCTCGTCCGGCCAGGGCAACGGCTCCACCGAACCGCGGAAGACCTCCTGGAACCAGTGGCGTTCGGCATGACCGAGGTGCTCCACCAGCCCGAGCGGCGACCATCCGGAGGGCAGGACCGGCGTGCGCAGCGAGGGCTCGTCCAGATCCGCCAGGATGGCCCGGATGCTGACACGCTGATATTCGAGGAACTCACACAGCGCGGCCTTCTCCATCTCGACCTTCATCACGCCGGCAGGCTAGCGGCCGGCACCGACAGTTTCGCCGGGGTCGTTCAGTCGATCGACGAGCCGGCAAGCGTCGATGGGAACATCGACCTCGAATCGATCGAGGAGAACCGCGAAGTCGGCCACGCGATTGACACGTCCGGGTCGGGACGGGCAAGGTTGCGGTCGGCCACGCGCACCGCGTGGGCACTCTGCATGAGGGAATGACGCCTGTGATCCGGGTAGGCCGAGCGGCCGCCTGAGTGTCGACCACGCGACGGACGACCGTCGTGTGCCTGCGGCACGGCGGGGCGGCCCGACGTTTCCTCCGCCCGTCGCAGCTTCTCTCATGCATCGAGGTCTCCCGTTGAGCATGGATGCCCGCATCCAACAGTCAGTCGTCGTCAACCTGTCGCGCCGGCCCGCGCCCGTCGAGGTGGGGCCGTTCGTGATCGGGCTGGACCCGACGACGACCAGCCCGTACGTCAACTACGCGACGCCGCGTCCCGGCGCCGCCGTCACCGCGGCCGACGTCGCCGCCCTGGTCGCGGCGTTTCACGCCGCCGACCGCAGACCCCGCCTGGAGTACGTCACCAGTTGCGTCCCCGATCTGGAGGCGCTGCTGACCGCCGCCGGCTTCACCGTGGAGGCCCGGCACACCTACCTGGTCTGCGTGCCGGACACGCTGGCGTCCCCACCCGTGCCGGACCACCTGAGCCTGTGCGAACCGGCTACCGATTCCCAGCGCGCGGCGCTGATCAGCGTGCAGAACGAGGCGTTCGGCGGCGATCCGGCCGTGTCCGAGGCCGACGTGGCTCGCCTGCGCCGCCAGCAGGACGCCGGCGGCGTGGTCGTCACGGCCGTCACCGAGGACGGTGGCTGCGCGGGCGGCGGCGGTGCGGCAGCGCCCGTCGGCGCGGTCAGCGAGGTGGCCGGCATCGCCGTCCGCGCGCCCTTCCGCCGCCGGGGACTGGCGTCCGCGATCACCGCCGACGTCACCCGGCGGCTGTTCGACGCCGGTGCGGAGGTCGCCTGGCTGGAGGCCGGCGGCGAGGATTCGTGGCGGGTCTACGAGCGCGTCGGCTACCGGCCCGGCGGTCGACGGCTCTACACATCGATGGACTGAGCCGCGCCGAGGCGCCCGGGCTGAGGTTCGACGACCGAGGCCCGGGCCACCGCGGCAGGCCGACCCTGCTGCGCCGTCCACCGCCGGCACGGGGCGGCGGTCGGTGCCCCCGTGCCGCAGAAAGGTCCAGGCCGGGGCGATCAGGATGGGGAGGGCAGGCGATGCGGCGTCTCGGCCCACGGGTACGACCCCGGGCTGTCGAGCAGGTGGTCCCAGATCACGCCGAGAGCGAAGGCGTGCCGGCCCAGCACTCCCTCGTGGCGCAGCGTGAAGCCGTCCGGGCCGGAGGTCAGCCGGACCGTGCTCAGCTCGCCGTCCGGCAGTGTGGCGAGCGGTTCAGGGAAGACCGGCCTGTCGGCGGTCGTCCACGTCCACCGCAGGGTCTCGTCGTCGACGTGCTCCAGCCGGATCGCCAGGTCGCCGGCCGGCAGCACCGTCGCGGGGACCTCGACGGGGGCGGGCCGGTGACGGACCACAGTCACCCGGTCCAGGTCCTCGCCGTCCTCGTCGTCCGCGACCAGGGACAACAGCGCCCACTCGGCGGCCTTCGCCGGTTTCTGCTCCCAATCGCGGTCATCCGGACCGGCCAGTACGGTGCGCCGTCGCGTCTCCTCGGTCACCGCCCAGATGTGCAGCTCGTGCTGCTCGGGCGGGTCCTGGTCGGTGCGTACCGACTCGTGCAGCCGGTTGCGGGCGTGAACCCGCACCCGGACCAGCCCGCGGGGGACGGTGAGGTCGGTGAGCGCGTCCGGGGGACCGCCCATGAGCCCGACGACCGACATCTCACCGAAGGGACTCCACAGGGTCGCCTCACTGATCGCGTCCCACCCGTCCTCGACCTCGGTCGGCGGGCCGGGCAGGACACGCGCACGCACCTCGATCCCACCGGTGTGGACGCCACAGAAGCCGGTGAACTGGTACGGCCCACCGACGTGCAGGAGCCCGTCACCGAGGGTGTAGATGGGCATGCCGGTCTCTCCCGGCACTGCGGACACGTCGTACTGGCAGTAACTGACGGACACCCGCGTCCAGCCGGACACCGGTTGCTCCCGTCGCTGCTCTG
Source organism: Micromonospora sp. WMMD1219 (assembly GCF_049315215.1). Classification (NCBI taxonomy): domain Bacteria; kingdom Bacillati; phylum Actinomycetota; class Actinomycetes; order Micromonosporales; family Micromonosporaceae; genus Micromonospora; species Micromonospora sp. WMMD1219. Next base: position 5,709,319 of record NZ_CP186057.1, on the reverse strand, counting down.
CGCGGTCCGCGTCGGCCATCGCCGAATCGTAGCGGCGTCCGGAGCGGACGGTGCCCCGCTGCGCGGCCGGCTCGGGAGTCTTGTCGGCTGGCCGCCGCCGCGCGCTACGGGTACACCTGGGCGGTGATCCTCATTCAGCGGATCCGCGTCCGGTGGACCGCCGCCGCCCGCGGCGCGCCCGCGGCGAACGCCCGCCGCGGCCTCGTCCGGGCGATGCCGCCGCCCCGGCCGCTTCCGGACGCCGAGGTGGTCGTCCACGACGTGCTCGCCGACCAGGAGGCCGGCTACGAACACCGGGAAGGGGTACGCGCCGGAGGCGTCGCGCTGGCCCGCGAGGTCGGACTGTGGCTCGGGCACGATCGGGCGTCGGTCGTCGTGGACCGGCTGCCCGGATCGGCGGCGTATCCGCGGGCGCCGGGGTCGGCGCGGCTGTTCACGCTCGCACCGGGACAGGTCGGCCGCTACCGGGCCAACTTCCGGTTCACCGGATGCGCGTGCAGCCCGAGCTGGTACTACGAGGAATGGCTCGTGCACGTGGGTCACGGCACGGGGGCGCCTTTCGGGTACGGCGAGCCGGACCGCGACGTCGACCACCGTGTCCGGCTGTACGGGGGCGCGCCCGCGCGGCTGCGAGACCGGCCAGTTGACTCACCCCGTCGCACGCCGCGTGAGCGGTGATCGAGCAGTCCGCCGGTTCGTGTCGAGCCCGGGAGAAGGTGGAGTGGTGGGCATCGCGTGGCGGCACTCGCCGGAAGGGCTGATCGCGCGCAGCACCGTCACGCTGAACCGGACGGACAGAGCCACCGCACGCGGTCACCGGCCACTCGCGGCGTCCGTGCGGTGTCACGAACGCGGCGTCCGATCCCCGCCGGACAGCCGGCCCGTTGTCGACCAGGCTTTCCACCATGAACAACGCACTTGACGGCAAGGTAGCTCTGGTCACCGGTGGTGGCCGTGGCATCGGCGCGGCGGTGGCCCTGCGCCTGGCCGAGGACGGCGCCGATGTGGCGCTGACGTTCCAGCAGAACCAGCGTCGCGCCGACGACGTGGTGGAACAGATCAAGGCTGTGGGACGGCGGGCGATCGCCGTGCGGGCCGACAGCGCCGATCCGGCAGCGGTGATCGCGGCGGTGGACCGGACCGCCGGTGAGCTGGGCCGGTTGGACATCCTGGTCAACAACGCGGGCGCGTTCCTGCTCGGGCCGCTGGAGCAGTTGAGTCTCGACGAGTTCGAGCAGACAGTCGCGGTGAACGTCCGGGCCCCGTTCGTCGCCTCGCAGGCCGCGGTGCGCCACATGCCGGCGGGCGGACGGATCGTCAACATCGGCAGCAACACGGCCGAGCGGGCGGTCTTCCCGGGCTTCTCGCTCTACGCGATGAGCAAGACCGCCCTGATCGGTCTGACCAAGGCGCTCGGGCGCGAACTCGGCGGTCGAGCGATCACGGTGAACCTGGTGAACCCCGGTGCCACGGACACCGAGCTGAACCCGGCCGACGGCCCGAACGCGGACACGATCAACGGTTTCACCGCGCTCGGCCACTACGCGCAGCCGGCCGACGTGGCCGCCGCCGTGGCGTTCCTGGCCGGCCCGGACGGGCGTTACGTCACGGGCGCGACGGTGAACGTCGACGGCGGATTCACCATCTGATCGGCTCCCTTCCCGGCGTACTGGCCGCGGCCCGTTTCCACTCGCCTCACCGGGGACGGGCCGCACCTGTCGGAGGCGACAGCTAGGCTGTTCCGGTGCGGAGGGCGGTGTACCGGGGTGGCCGTCGTGGCTGACGCGGACGACGTCCGCCGGGTGGCGCTGTCGCTGCCGCACGTGGTCGAGATCGACAGTGACGGCTTCGACTTCCGGGTCGCCGGCAAGGGGTTCGTCTGGTCGTATCCCGAGCGCACGCCCGGTCGGCCGCGACGTATCCGCACCGACATCGCCGTGCTGTACGTGGGCGACGAGGCGGAGAAGCAGGCGTTGCTCCTCGGCGAGCCCGACCTGTTCTTCACCACGCCCGCGTACGACGGGTCACCCCTGGTCATGCTGCGGCTGGCGCACGTCGGCGTCGAGCGTCTGACGGAACTGGTCACCGACGCGTGGCGGATGCGTGCCCCGGACTCGTCGACCGGTGACCCCGCGGCGGGCGCCGGCGCGTGACGCCGGCCGTCTCGGCGGCGGGCCACCGCCGGCCGCCCGCTATCCGTCGAGGATCTGCTCCCGCAGGATGTCCGCGTGCCCGCAGTGCTGGGCGAGTTCGCGCAGGACGTGGAGGTACACCCAGCGCAGCGGAAGCGGGCCCCGCCGGTGCCCGGTGAGGAGGTCGTCCAGACCCCGCGTGGAGGTCGCCCGGCGTGACGCGTCGCGGGCGTCGCGGTATGCCCGCCGGACGCCGGCGATCGTGTCGCCGTCGTCGAGGAGGAACGAGTCCTCGGACCGCTCGGGGATGCCGATCTCGGCACGCGACCGGCCCGTGACGGCCTCGTCGAACCAGACCTTCTCGACGAAGGTCGCGTGCTTCACCAGACCCAGCAGCGTGGTGCGGGAGGCCACCAACGACCGGCGTGCCTGCTCCTCGGTCAGCCCGTCCAGGCAGCGGTCGAGCGCGTCGCGGTGCTCGTCGAGGAACGCCTCGAACTGGGCCTGGATCGGCTGCGCGACGACCTCGGCGGAGAAGGTGGGCGGAAAGGACGGCATGGACCGAGCATTCCAGATCGACGCCCGCCGCCCGGCCGACGAACGCCGGACCGGTGTCGCGGGTGTCCTCGTGCGGGCGGATGAGCAGCGTTTCTCAGGCGGACCGCTGACGTGCCGCGACGATCTCGGCGTGGTGGGCGACCGCCCAGTCGGCCAGCGCGGAGAGCGGCTCCAGAAGGCTGACACCGAGTGGCGTCAGCCGGTACTCGACGCTCGGCGGCACCGTCGGGAAGACCTCACGTTCGACCAGGCCGTCGCTCTCCAGCGCGCGCAGTGTCCGGGTGAGCATGCGCGGGCTGATGCCCTCGACGGCCCGGTGCAACTCGTTGAACCGGTGCGGATGCCGGCCGAGCAGGGTGAGCAGCAACAGCGTCCACTTGTCGCTCGTCCGCCTCAGCAGGTCGGTGACCGGGCAGCGGTCGTACTCGCCGGCCGGAACCGGCACCGGCAGCCGGTGATCGTGCAGCGAGGCGCTCACATCGGTGTCACCTGTGGACATGAAAGTGCCTTCTTCCGCCTCCGCCGACCTGCTGCCCAGGATGAGGCAGGCCGATGAGCAAGACGATAAGGGGGCGACGTGGGCGTCGTGGTGGTCAGTGGCGGCACGAACGGCATGGGACGTGCGTTCGCCCTGGGGCGGGCCGAACGTGGCGACCGCGTCCTGGTGCTCGGTCGCAACCGTGAACGTGGCGAGACGATGGCCGGCGGCCTGATCGCCTTCCTTCCCGTCGATCTGTCCAGCATGGCCGAGACGCGGCAGGCCGTCGAGCACATCCTCGGCGAGCACCGGGTCGTGGACGCGTTGGCGCTGTTCGCGAATGCGGTGGCGCCGCGTCGCGTCGTGACGGTGGAGGGACTGGAGCGCACGTTCGCGCTCTACTACGTCAGCCGCTACCTGCTCAGTTTCGGTCTCCGTCCGGCCCTGGACCGGGCGACCGCACCGGTGATCGTGAACGTCGCCGGTGTCGGGGTCACGAAAGGCGGGGTGAGATGGGCCGATCCACAGATGACGGCGGGCTACTCGGCCGTCGCCGCGCAGTTGCAGGCCGGCCGGGCCAACGACCTGCTCGGCGTGGGCTTCGCCCAGCGGTCCGGTAGCCGCGCCCGATACGTGCTCTACCATCCCGGGTTCACCAGGAGCGGTGACCGTAGCGCGCTCCCGTTCGTGGTACGAGGGCTGCTCGCGGTGGCGGCGGCGGTCGCCGCCCGGCCCGTCGCGGACGCGGTGGCGCCGATTCACCGGTTCCTGGACGCGCCACCGACCGCGCCGGTGACCGCCGTCGACCGGGGGAAGCGGCTTCCGCCCGATTTCCCGACCCTCGACCCCCACGACGCCGAGCGGTTGATGGACCTCACCGAGAGGCTCCTGCGGTGAGCGCCTGTACGCGCGCCGCGCCGACGCTACGGCTGGAAGTACTCGGACATCATGTCGTCGACCCATTCCGGCTGGCGGACGTCGGCGGGGACGAACTCCTTCAGCACCGGCTTCAGGTCGACGACGGGCGTGCCCGACACCGCGTCGAGGCCCACCACCGTCAGCTCCCGGCCGTCGACGGACTCGATCCGGCAGCAGGTCACGCCGATGCGGTTCGGCCGGCGAGGGCCGCGACCGGCGAACACGCCCATCGGCGGCAGGTCGGCCCGGCCGCGGTAGGGGCGGGGTTCCCGGAAGTCGCCGCCGTCCGGGAACCGGTCGAAGACGAAGAAGACCTCCACATGGGAGAACTCATCCAGGCCCTGGAGGCACGCCTCGCCGAAGCGCTCGTCGACGACGATCGTGCTGCGGACGGCGCCCCAGTTGTCGCTGTGCTGGATGTCCGTCCGGTCGTTGCGGACCGTACCGATGGAAGTGATCTCGAAGTTGCGCACGATCGGATTCTCCGTTCCGTGTGGCCGGTCAGGCGGCGAGCAGCAGGGCGCTGATCACCAGCATCACCAGGGCGGTGGCGCCGTGAACGCCGTAGACGGCGGTCGCGGGGCCGTTGCTGCGGCGCACGATCAGCGCGTCTCCGACGGGTATGCCGGTGGCGGCGAGCATGAACCAGCCCAGCAGATGGGGTGTCGCGCCGACTACCAGGATGAGGATGAAGACGCCGGAGGCGATGTCGCGTACGGCCTTGACGGTCAGCCAGGCCCGGAAGGTCGGGTCCTCGGTCGGCGTGTCGGGGATGCCGAAGCCGGCGGCGCCCTGCGGCGCCCGGAAGGCGAGCACTCCCATGAGGACGCAGCCCGCGCCGATCAGCCCGGCGAGCACTGTGGCGACTGTGGTGAGCATGGACGGTGTCCCCTCGGTGACGGCGGCGGACGGCTAGCGGCGCTAGTGGTGAGAGCGACGATAGGTTGCCGACGACAGGATGTCTAGCGCTGCTAGGATCGGGTCATGTCCGCAATCAGCGAGCGCCGCGAACGTGAACGGGCGCAGCGTCATCGATTGATCGTCGCCACCGCGCGCGAGCTGGCCGAGACCGAGGGCTGGGAGGCGGTCACCACCAGGCGGCTGGCGGACCGGGTCGAGTACAGCCAGCCCGTGCTCTACAGCCACTTCGACGGCAAGGACGCCATCGTCGCCGCGGTCGCCCTGGACGGGTTCACCGAACTCGCCACCCACCTGAGCCGCGCGCGGCAGGCCGCGCCCGACCCCGGGCGGTCCCTGCGCGCCGTCTGCCACGCCTACCTGGACTTCGCGACCGAGCGGCCGGCCCTGTACGACGCCATGTTCGTCCTGCCCACCGAACTGCGGTTCGCCAGCGCCGAGACCCCGCCGCCGCTGCGAGCCTGCTTCGACGAGTTCGTCAGCTGCTTCGACCCCGCAGACGAGCGGCGGGAGCTGTCCGCGGAGGTCCTCTGGAGCGCGCTGCACGGCATCACGGTGCTGTCCCGCAGCGGCCGTGTCCCGGCGGGCGGGCAGGAGGAGCGACTCGACTTCCTCGTCGCCCGGTTCGGGACAGCCGAGGACGGGGCCGCTGGCCTAGGATCGTGATCATGGACGTTCTCCGATACGCGGCGTTCACCGCCGACCCCGCCGGTGGCAACCCGGCCGGCGTCGTCCTGGACGCGGCCGGGGTGGGCGACGCGGAGATGCAGCAGGTGGCGGCCGAGGTCGGCTACTCCGAGACGGCGTACCTCGTGCCCGCGGGCGGGGACGGGCGGTTCACGGTGCGCTACTTCAGCCCGAAGGCGGAGGTGCCGTTCTGCGGCCACGCGACGATCGCCTCGGCGGTCGCCTACGCGCAGCGGCACGGCCCCGGCGTGCTGCACCTGGACACCCGCGCCGGGTTGGTCGAGGTCGCCACGAGCGTGCAGGCCGACGGCACCACGACCGCCACGCTGACCAGCGTCGCGCCGCGCACCGTACCCCTGAGCGCCGGCGACCTGGCGGCGCTGCTCGCCGCGTTGCGCTGGTCACCGGACGATCTCGACGCGACGTTGCCGCCGCGTGTCGCGTACGCCGGGGCCTGGCATCCGATCGTGGCCGCCGCGACCCGCAAGCGCCTGGCGGACCTGGACTACGACATGGCCGCGCTGAGCGCGCTGATGGCCGAGCGGGACTGGACGACGATCGACCTGGTGCACCGGGAGTCTCCGCTGGTGTTCCACGCGCGCAACCCGTTCCCGCCCGGCGGCGTGGTCGAGGACGCCGCGACCGGGGCGGCGGCCGCCGCGTTCGGCGGTTACCTCCGCGAGTTGGGCCTGGTGCAGCCGCCCGCGACGGTCACCGTGCGGCAGGGCGAGGACATGGGCCGGCCGAGCCTGCTCACCGTCGGCATCCCCGCCGGACCGGGCGCCGGGATCGCGGTGACCGGCACCGCCGTGCCCATCCCGGAGGAGGACGTGCGGTGACGGGCAGCGGGCCACGCTCACCTACCGGCACCGGCCGTCGCGTGCCTTGACGAAGGCGTGCACCGACGCGGGCTGCCGCCTGTCGGATCCGGGGTGACTCGTTCGTAGTACGGGTGAGAGGCGGCCGCACCGGGCCGCCCGGACAAGGGAGTCATGGCATGCCGCGGTACCTGATCTCGTTCAACGACGGCGCGATGGACCACATCCCCGCCGAGGAGATCCCCCAGGTGGGCAAGGACGCGCACGCGGTCATCCAGGAGGCCGTGAACGCGGGTGTGTTCGTGTACGGCACCGGGCTCGAACGCCAGCAGGCGAGCATCGTGGGTACGGACGGGGTGGTCACCGACGGGCCGTTCCCGGAGACCAAGGAGGTCATCGGCGGGTTCGTGGTCCTCGACGTGTCCTCACGCGACGAGGCGCTGAAGTGGGCCGCCAAGATCGCCGTCTCGTGCCGCTGCGCCCAGGAGGTCCGGGAGATCATGCCCGACCCCGAGACGGAGGCGATGCTCCGCGCGGCGGGCCGGTGACGGGTCCGACGTCGACGCGATGACGGAGTGGGCGTGGCACCCGGACGGCAGCCACGCCCACCATGATCGCTAGCCTCGTGCGGTGAAACGTGAACTCGCCGCACTGTCCCTGCTGTTCGTCTCCGCGTGTGCACCAGCGGAGCCCGCGCCGTCGTCGTCCGCCGCTCCATCGTCGTCGCCCTCCTCCGCCGCGGCGGCGTCGGCCGCGCCGCAGGCCGGCTCGACCGCGCCCGCGGACAAGGTCGCGACCGGGGCGTGCAACATGGTGGCTCGGGTGATCGAGCAGCAGGACGTCCGCTTCACCTCGAACTCGCCGATCGCCCTGCGCGCCCGCCGGGCGACCGACCCGGGTGTCCGGGAGGCCGGTGAGCGACTGGCGGTGGTGACGAAGGAATCCGGAGACATGTTCATCCGGAACGACCCGAACGAGGACACCGGTCCGGTCGACGCGCGCATGGCCGAGGCACAGCGCGGGCTCCTCACCGCGTGTACGGCCCTGTTCGGTCCGCAGCCGTGGCCGTTCGCCCCGTCGCCGACAGCGAGCAGCTGAGCCGGGTGGTGCGCGGCGCCGGTCGATCAGATCGTGGGCGGACTGGGGTGACTGGCCGAGGCCGGCCGCGAAAACCGGTTGGCGGCTCCGGCGAGCGCTGTTAGCTTTCCGGTGGCCGTGCCGGAGGACGAGGGAGGTGGTACCCGTGACCGCAGTAACGACATGGGTGCTCCCCTCGGGGGTCACGGCCGGGCGATAGGTCGTCCGGGAGCGCCGTCGCACTCCCGAAAGGCACGACCATGCGATTCACCTCCGAACAGCGCCTCGCCGACGGCGTCCGCGAGCGTACGTTCACCCTCGGCGAGATCCCCGGCCTCCTGTGGACCCCCGCATCCGCGTCCGAGCCGGCCCCGCTGATCCTGCTCGGTCACCCCGGCGGACTGCGCCGGATGTATCCCCGCCTGGTGGCCCGTGCGGAGGGCTGCGTCGCGCAGGGCTTCGCCGCGGCCGCCATCGAGCTTCCCGGAAGCGGCGACCGCCCCGCGTCCGCCGCCGCCGAGCAGGCCCGCGCCGACCTGCGCCGAGCCCTGGCGGCCGGTGAGCCGGTCGCCGACGAGATCGTCGACCGGCTCGTCCTGCCGCTGGTCGGGAAGGCGGTCCCGGAGTGCCGGGCCGCGCTGGACGCCCTCCTCGCGCTGCCCGAGGTCGGAGGCCCGGTCGGGTACGCCGGCGGGGTGATCTCGATCGGCGTACGGCTGGCGCTGGTCGAACCGCGCATCGTGGCCGCGCTCCTGTTCGCCGGGAGCTTCGTGCCGCGCACCATCATCGAGGAAGCGCGGCGGGTCACCATTCCGCTGCACGTCCTGCTGCAGTGGGACGACGAGGGCAACGACCGGCAGATGGCACTGGACCTGTTCGACGCCTTCGGCTCCACCGAGAAGACGCTGCACGCCAACATGGGTGGGCACACGGGCGTTCCGCATTTCGAGGGGGACCCCGCGAACCGGTTCTTCGCCCGGCACCTGCGGTAGCGGCGCGCAAGCGCCGGACCCCGGCAGGACCCGCCGTTAGGGTGGGGCACATGGCGCCCGTGACCGGACTGGACCACGTCGTCATCGCCGTGTCCGACTGGCGGGGCGCCACCGACTTCTATCGCGACGTCGTCGGCGCCGAGGTGATCGGCGTCGGCGGCGACCGCGTCGCCTTTCGGGTCGGCCCCCAGCAGTTGAGCGTGCACGGGCCGGGGCTCGACCTCGGCGGCAACGTCGCGCGCGTCCCGGTCCGCCCGGGCAACAGCGACATCTGCTTCGTCTGGGCGGGACGGATCGAGGAGGCGGTGGCGCACCTGCGACGGCACGGCGTCGAGGTGGAGACGGGACCGGTCCGGCGGGTCGGTGCCGGTGGCGCCGGGACCAGCGTCTACTTCCGCGACCCGGACGGAAGCCTGCTGGAGTTCATCTCCTACCAGGAGACGCCGTGACGGTGGCCGGTCAGAGCGGGATTCACATCGGCCCGCCGACCGGCGACGCCCAGGTGGGGCGCCGGATCAGGCAGAACGGGTGGCCCGCGGGGTCGGCGTACACGTGGTCGCCCGGCAACCGCCGCGCGCCCAGAGCGAGCACCGCCGCACCCGCCGCGTCCTGGTCGTCGACCATCACGTCCAGGTGCATCTGCTGCGGCACCGCCGCATCCGGCCATGTCGGCGGCGTCAGCCCGGAGGCGCGCTGGAACGCCAGCCCGGACGCCGCAGTACTGGTCGACACGACGGCGAAGTCGTCGTCCGCGTACGTGATCGGGTCGCCGAGGACCGCGCTCCAGAACCGTGCCTCGGTCATCGGATCCGGGCAGTCGACGATCAGGTGGTGGAGCCTGCCGAGCGGCATCGCGATCACCTCGTCAGCTCAGCCGCAGGTCGTGCTCGTCGAGGGCGGCCTCGATGACGTCCAGCGCCTTCGGCCCCATGCCGTGCAGGCGGGCCAGCTCCGCTCGCGGCACCCCGGCGAGCCGGCGCAGCGTGGTGTAGCCGGCGGCGGTCAACGCCCGCGTGGCCGGTGCGCTGATCTTCGGCAGGCGGTCCAGGGACGACGTCATCGCCCGATGCTAGACCGCTAGGACCAGGCCCGATGCCCCTCCGGGCGCCCGACTGCCCCGGACGCGAACTCGTCCCCTTCAGATAGCCCTCAGGGCGGACTCGGGGAGAAGGCCCGAGGGGCATATCGGGGCGTTTCCGTATAGGACTCGGGTGGGGCGCCGCTGAAGAATCGACGAGCATCCACACACTGGGAGGTACCGTGTTCCGACGTACCGTGGCCGTCGCTCTGGCCGCGCTCACCGTCCTGGCGGGACTGCCCGGCGCGGCGCGCGCCGACGGTCCGCCGCAGCGGCTCGTCTGGGGCGAGTGCGCCGACGACCTGCCGAACGTCCCGCCGGACGAGCGCGTGCGATGCGCCCGGCTCCGCGTGCCGGTGGACTGGACCCGGCCGAACGGCCCGACGTTCGAACTCGCCGTGGCACGCCGGCTCGCGCGAGCGCCGGAGCGGCGGGTGGGCACGCTGGTCTTCGGGCCGGGCGGCCCCGGCGACTCGGGGGTGGAGCGCATCCGCAAGGGCGACCGGTTCAGCGGCGAGTTGCTGGACCGGTTCGACCTGGTCAGCTTCGACCCGCGCACCGTGGCCCGCACCGCCGCGCCCGTCTGCACGCCGGATCCGGCGCTGCGCAAGCCGCCCGTCCCGCTGACCGGCCAGGCCGACTTCGACGCCGCAGTGGCCTACAACAGGGCCCTGTGGAGCAGGTGCCGCCCGACCAGCCCGGTGTTCGACCACGCCGACACGCTCAGCACCGTTCGCGATCTCGACGCGTTGCGGCGGGCGCTGGGGGAGCGGCGGCTGTCCTTCCACGGCAGCTCGTACGGCACACTGCTGGGCCAGCAGTACGCCGAGCGGTACCCCGGCCACGTGCGGGCCGTCGTGCTGGAAGGCGTGTTCGACCACAGTCTCGACGTGCGGTCCTTCGTGCGGACACAGGCCGCCGCGTTGCAGGACTCGTTCGACGAGTTCGTGTCCTGGTGCGACGGGTCGGCGGACTGTGTGCTCCACGAACGGGACGTGCGGTCGGTGTGGGCGCGGGTGCTGGCCCGCGCGGACCGTGGCGGGTACGCCCCCCGTACCGCCTTCGACGTCACCGCCGTGGCACTCGGCCTGCTCGCCGGGCCGCGCTGGCCGCAACTGGCCGCGACCGTGCGGGACATGGACGCCGGCACGCCGCCACCGGAGGTGAACCTCCCGCTCTCGGTCGCGGCGTTCTGCGCGGACTGGCCGGCGCGGGTGCGCGACTACACCGACTACGCCGGCCTGGTCCGGGACGCCGTGGCAGTCGCCCCGGACGTCCGGTACGGCGCCGGTCTGCTGGCCGTGCAGACCTGCCTGGGCTGGCCGTCCCCGGTCCGCAACCCGCCGCGCGCGCTGAACGTGCACACCCGCACGCCGCTGCTGCTGCTCAACGCGCGGCACGATCCGCGCACCGGCTACGCCTGGGCGGAGAACGTCGCCCGGCAGTTGGGCCGGCACGGGCGTCTGGTCACCTACGAGGGCTGGGGCCACGGCACCTACCAGCGCACCGCCTGCACGGAGGCGGTGGTGGACAGGTACCTCGTCGACCTGACGGTGCCCGCCCCCGGCACGCGATGCCCGGCGAGCTGACCCGGCGCGCCGCTAGAGCGCCGGTCCCGGGTCCGACGCGCCGGCGAGCGTACGGGCCGCCGGGCGCCGGTGCGGCAGCGCCGCCAGGCCCAGCACGAGCAGCAGCAGGACCGTGCCGACCAGGAACGGCAGCGACAGGGCGGGCTGGCCGAGCCACTCCCACGGCACGTGCCAGCGCGGGTGCGGCTCGTCCAGGTGGTGCGTCAGCATCAGCGGCCCGCCGAGCAGGATCGGCGCGGCCCAGAACACCATCGCGACGCCGTACAGGACCTTCGCGGGCCCCTGCACCAGCGGGCGCCGTCCCTCGGTGCGCCGGCTGGCCCAGCCGAACAGGACCCAGCCGCCGGCCAGGCCCAGCACGAAGCCGAGCATCCCGGCGGGGTAGGCGGTGCCGGGGGTGGCGCGACTGAGAGTGACGTTCGTCGAGCCGTCGGCGGTGAGTTCCACGGCGAGGATGTGGTCGCCGCGTTCGGCGTACACGGTGATGTCGGAGGGGATGGACGCCGGGTCGCATTGCGGAGTGTCGGGCACGCAGTCGTAGGCGTTGGCGTAGAAGGGCTCGTGGCGCCTCCATCCGGCGGCGTCCAGGCGTTTCCGCAGGTCGGTGAGGCCGCCGGCCGGCGTCTGATCGAACGACGCGGTCAGCTCCGCCAGCGCGTACTCGCCGCCGTCGCCGAGCAGCAGCTCGGACAGGAGATCCTCGCCGAGCGGGTGCCCGTAGACGAGGAACACGGCGGGCGGATCGTCCCGGTCGAGGTGGCCGGCCTGCCGGTCCGGGTAGAGCTGTCCCACCACGGCGGCCAGGTCCCGGTGGTCGAGCGGACGGGAGCCGAGCCAGGCGAGCCAGGTGCCGAACGACGCGGCGAACAACCCGCAGACCACCGCGAAGACCGACACCCAGGCCACGACGGTACGGCTCGCCGGCCGTCCCAGCCGGGCGCGCAGACCGTGGCGTACGAGATTCGCCGCCACCCGGGTACGCCGGTGGGCCGCGCCGACGTCTCGTACCGTCTCCAGGATCTCGGCCCCGCGCGCGCGGCGGTAGTCACGGGGGTAGGCCAGCAGCAGCCAGCGGTGCATGGGTGTCTCCCTACGGGGCCGCGACGGTGGGGGTCAGGCGGTGCGGGGCCGCACGGCGCGCAGCCGGGTCTCGGCGGCGGACGCGAGCTGCCGCAGCCGCTCGGTCTGGCGTGCCAGCTCGGCCTGCCCGTCGGCGCGCAGCCGGTAGTACCGGCGCAGCCTGCCGTCGACCACCTCTTCGTGGCTGAGTTCGACGAGGCTCTGCGCGACCAGCCGGTCCAGGGCGGCGTAGAGCGTGCCCGGCAGCAGGTTGACGCGACCGCCGGACAGGCCGGCGACCTCCTGGATGATCCCGTAGCCGTGGCGCGGCTCGTCGGCCAGCGCGGTCAGGATCAGGAACGTCGCCTCGCGCATCTCACTCACCGAGGCAACATATACAGTCAATCAATACATCGTCAACGGTCGTCGAGCAGATGCCGTCCGGCCATGAAGGCGCGCAGCGTCCCGGCGTCCTCGGCGGACATCAGCCACCGGGGGATCACGGTGGCCGGCATCCGTCCCACGTACACGATCCAGAAGTCCGGGGTCTCGGTGACCCGCGTGACGCCGTCCCAGGCGATGCCGCCGGACTCGGAGCCGCTGCGCATCATGATGTTGCGGTCGTCGATGTCGTAGCCGCCCTCGACGGCGTAGCCGCCGGAGCGGCGCCGGGCCCGCCACCGCACCCACGGCGCGTACAGCATCGACAGCACGCCGGCCACGATGAACGCGGTCCACAGCGACGCGAAACGGTCACCCCGCTCCGACGCCTGCGAGGCGATCCACCCGATCACCCCGATCGCGGCGAGGGCCGCGCCGATGTAGCCGAACCGGCGCAGCCGGGCGGCGGCCAGCGCGGCGGCCACGCGGGCCGGATAGGCGGGGTCGGCCGGTACGGCGAAACGGATCTGCATCGGCACCGAGGACCACCCACCGGACTCGTGTTCGGGACGGCGGGAGCGCTGCCCCGCGAAGACGTGCGCTCCACGTTACCGGTGGCCGGCCGGGGTGCGGTTTTCCGCACCCCGGCGGCTGCGGCCGGCCCGCTCAGGTCGGCGGTCGACCTCATGGTCCGGAACACCGCGGCTCCATAGCGTCATCGGCATGATCCGTTTGTGGCACGTAGCCGGCCGGCTGGCCGAGGAATCCGATCCGCCGCGGGGTGGGCTGGCCGGGTTGGTGACCGATCTGATGGAGCGGCTCGGCGCTCCGGGCGCCGGCTTGGCGGTGGCGCTGGAGAACCTGTTCCCGCCCATCCCGAGCGAGGTGATCCTGCCGTTGGCGGGGTTCACCGCCAGTCAGGGCCGGATGAACCTGTTCGCCGCGATCATCTGGACCACCATCGGTTCGGTGGTGGGCGCGCTGGCGTTGTACCGCGTCGGCGCCGCGCTCGGACGCGACCGGGTCCGCGCGATCGCGGTACGGCTGCCGTTGATCCAGGTGAGCGACATCGACCGGACGGAGACGTGGTTCGCCCGGCACGGGGTGAAGACGGTCTTCCTGGGCCGCATGATCCCGATCTTCCGTAGCCTCATCTCCATCCCGGCCGGTGTGGAACGCATGCCGGTCCCCACGTTCCTGCTCTACACCACGCTGGGCAGCCTGATCTGGAACACCGTGTTCGTGATGTCCGGCTACCTGCTCGGGGAGAACTGGCACGTCGTCGAGCCGTACGCCGGGACGTTCCAGCGGGTCGTCATCGTGGTGTGCGCGCTCGCCGTCTCGTACTTCGTCGTGTCCCGGCTGATCAGGGCGCGCCGTCCGCGACCGGCGACCGAGCACGCCGTACGCGGCACGCTGTACGGAACCCCGCGCCGGCCGGACGACGGCCGGTGACCGGTGGCTAGGTTGGCAGGCGGCCGGACACGCGCCCGGCCGCCCGCCATCGACCCGGGACGACACGAGCCACGACGGGAGGCCCCGATGCCGGAGCACACGGTCCGCGGTCGGCGGTCGCGCCTTCTCGCCGTGGCCCGGCGAGGCCGGCCGGTGGCGGCCGTGGCCGTCGGAGTCCTGACCGCCGCGGCCGAGGCGCTGTTCCTGCTCCTCGCCGGGCTCGCCGTGGTCGCGGTCTCGCCGGCGCCGGCGGTCCGTCGCCGAGTCGGCGCCACCACCGTCCGGTACGCCCGGCGCGTCGCGGAGTGGGAGCGGCGACGCCTGGCGGTCGTCGCCTCGGAGGAAGTGCCACCACCGGTGCGGGCGAGCGGAGCCCGGGTCGTCGGCTACCTGGCCGCCCGGCTCCTGCCGGCGGCGCTCGGCGCGCTCACCGCCGGGCTGCTCGTGGTCGGCGTGGTGCTCGCCGCGATCGTGGTGCGCTCCTTCGTGGCGGGCACCATGACCGTCGCCGGGTTCCTGCTCCAGGTGCTGATCGGGGCCGCGCTGCTCGCGGTGAACCTTCAGGCGATGGCCGGTGTGGGCACGCTGGACCGCCGGCTGGCCCACCGCCTGCTCGAATCCCACACGCGCGAGGCGTTGCAGCGGCGGATCAGCGAACTCGCGGTCAGCCGGGCCGGCGTCATCGCCGCTGTCGACGCCGAGCGTCAGCGCATCGAGCGCGACCTGCACGACGGGTTGCAACAACACCTCGTCGCCCTCGGCATGCTGCTCGGGCGGGCGCGCCGCAGCCGCGACCCCGACAAGGCACGCGCGCTTCTCACGCAGGCGCACGAGGATGCCCAGCGTGCCGTCGACGAGCTGCGGGAGGTGGCCTGGCGGGTCTATCCGTCCGCACTCGACCACACCACCCTCGACGAGGTGCTGACCATGGTGGCACAGCGGTCGGCGACACCCGTCAAGATCATCTACGATGTGCCGGTCCGGCCCGCACGGCCGGTCGAGACCGTGCTCTACTTCGTCGCCTGCGAGGCCCTCACCAACGCCACCAAACACGCCCGTGCCACGCTCGTCGCGATCGAGATCGAGGCGCGGGACACGACGATCGGGATGCGTGTGCACGACGACGGCATCGGCGGCGCCGACCCGCACGGCAGCGGCCTGCAGGGGCTCGCCCGCCGAGTAATCGCGCTGGACGGCCGGTTCGACGTGCACAGCCCAGCCGGTGGACCCACCACGATCCGAGCGGAGCTGCCGTGCGCATAGTCCTCGCCGAAGACTCCACCCTGCTCCGCGAAGGGCTGATCCGCCTCCTGGCCGACGAGGGACACCAGGTGGTGGCCGCCGCCGCGGACGCCGACCAGCTCGTCGCCGCCGTCGACGAGCACCGCCCCGACGCCGTCGTCACCGACGTCCGGATGCCGCCCACCAACACCGACGACGGACTGCGGGCCGCGCTGGAGATCCGCCGCCGCTGGCCGCACGTCGCCGTGCTGGTCCTGTCCCAGTACGTCGAGAAGCGCTACGCCGCGAAGCTGCTCGCGGACCGGTCCGAAGGCGTCGGCTACGTCCTCAAGGACCGCGTCGCCCAGGTCGAGGAGTTCCTCGACGCGCTCGACCGCGTCGCCGCCGGCGCCACGGCGCTCGACCCCGAGGTCGTCCGGCAGCTCATGTCCGCCACGAGCCACAGCGACCCGCTGGGCCGCCTCACCCCCCGGGAACGCGACGTGTTGCACCACATGGCGCAGGGGCACACCAACGCCGCGATCGCCGGACGCCTGCACGTGTCGCAGAGCGCTGTCGAGAAGCACGTCAACACCATCTTCGACAAGCTCGACCTGTCCCACGTGACCGGCTACAGCCGCCGCGTCCTGGCGATCCTGCGCTACCTGGGCTCCTGATCCCGACCGGCTCGTGAAGGGGACGGCCGGTCAGATCCGGCGCAGCACCAGCGTCACGAACCCCAGCACGCCGCGGTATCCGCGCAGCCACTGGTCGCGGTGCTCCCGGGCGGCGGCCAGCGCGCCGGCGGCATCCGGGTGACCCGGGTTGTCCAGCGCCCACTCGGTCAGCGAACCGGTCCACGACCACTCGTAGTCGTCCCACTCGGCGGCGTCGCTGACGTGCGCGTACACCGGGGTCCATCCGGCCTGCTCGCCGGCCGCGACCAGACCGGCGAGGTCGGTGTGGTCCTCCGGCTTCGCGTCCAGCGCCGCCAGTGCCTCCGGCGTCGGCGGCACCTGCCAGAATCCCTCACCGACCATCAGGACGCCGTCGGCGTTCACGTGCCGGCCGGCCAGCTCCAGCGTGCCGCCGAACCCGCCGAACGCGTGCGTCGACCCGACGCAGAGCACCAGGTCGTAGTCGCCGTCCGGCACGTACGACCGGGCGTCGCGCTCGTGCAGCGTGAGCCGGTGGGCGAGGCCCCGCACGGCGGCGGCCTCAGTGGCGCGTTCGAGCGCGTGCGGGTTGAGGTCCACGCCGTCGGCGTGCCCGTCCGGGTGGTGCGCGAGTGCCTGCAACGCCCAGGCGGCCTCGCCGCAGCCCAGGTCGAGGATCCGGGCCGCCGGTCGGCGACCGGCCCGGCGCAGCAGCCGGTTGACGTTGACGCCGGAGAGCGGGGCCGCGATCGGGTGGTGCGAGTGCGCGATGCTGCTCAGCCGTTGACGGTCCATCGTCGCAGTCAACACGAGCACAACCGGATTGTCGTGCCGGTCAGGTGCGGCAGATGACCGTCGCGTCGTCGGTGGCGACGCCCTCGCGTGCCTCCGCCTCGCGCACCCGGCGGACCACCTCGGCGGGGCCGTCGGTCTCCAGCAGGCGCAGCAGCCCCGGCCAGTCGGTCAGGCCGAACGTGTCCACGAGGCGGCTCGCGCCGTTGCTGAGCAGCGCCGCCGTGCGTACGTCGTCGGCCGGGCACTCGCCGGTGACGGCCTCGTCCACCACCCGGGGGTCGTCCTTGGCGACCCAGAACCCGCCGGGGCTGTTCCGCCGGGCCCGCAACTCCATGAACAGCCGCCGGTACTCGTCGCCGCCCTCGGGCACGTCCCTCAGCCGCTCCTCGAAGGACCGGGCGATCACCACCTCCCGCGGATCGTGGGCGACGACGGGCTCGCCCACAGCTCGGCCGACCACCGCGACCGCGTCGCCGAGGACCAGGTGCTCGACGGTCCCGCCGGAGAACCGGAGCATCGCCACTGCGGCGAACGGGCTGATCGGGTGGGTGACGTCGCAGGTGTCGCGGTGCTGGTCGGTGACCCGCTCGATGCCCTCGGCCAGCACGTCGCGCAGGCTCCGATCCTCGGCCAGCGCCCCGAGCAGCGCGCCGCCGAGCCGGGTCGCGTACCAGGCGATGCCGTGGTGGCAGACCTCGTCCGCGCCGGAGATGCCACCGGCGCCGTCGACCAGGACCATGCCGCAGGGGACGGCGCCGGCGAAATCCTCATTGGCACGGCCGGGATGCCCCGCGTCGGTCGCCATCGCTACCCGCATGCGCCCCATCATGCCTGCGTCGGCGGCCACGCGGTGCCCCGCGAGGCTTGATCTCAAGCGCGGTTGAGGTCCTAGCGTCGTGCTCACCCGACCACTGCCGGAGGTAGACCACCATGACGACGCCGCACCTGTCCGACGCCGAACTCGCGGGCCAGCCGGCCGCCTACTGGACGGGCGTCGCGTACGAGTCGCTGATCGCCTTCACCCGCGCCCGGCAGGCCGAGCACGGCCTCACCCAGCCCCAGTTCTGGCTCCTGCGCAACCTGTCCCCGAACGACCTGCTGCCCGGCGGCGGCGGGCTGACCGTCCCCGAGCTGCGGCAGGCGATGGCCTCGTATCTGCGGGCCGAGGACGACCTGGACGCCGAGGCGGAGGTGCTGCGGCAACGCGGCTGGCTCAGCCGCGACGCGGCCGGCCGGCTGCGGATCACCGAGGCGGGGGAGGCCGCCCGGGACCGCCTCAAGCAGCACGCGCCGGCGATCCGCGCCCGGATCCACGAGGGCATCGACGACGCGGACTACGTCACCACGCTCAAGGTGCTCCGGCAGATGATCCGCAACACCGGCGGCACCGGGTAGCGAACCGGCCCGACTCAGGACGCCCGTAGCCGCCGGACGGCCAGGCGCACTCCCTGATGGAGCAGCACGCCGGCGCCGGTGTTGACGACGGCGAGCACTGCCGCGCCGAGCAGTCCGGCGCCGGCGTCCATCACGTCGGTCGCGACCAGCACGGCCGGCCAGCCCAGCGCCGCGACGGCGAGCGACGACCGCCACCAGCGCCCGAGGAGAACCCCGAACAGGATCAGCACCGGGATCATCGCGGACGACCTCCCACCGCCGGCTCGTTCGAGCGTACGCCCAGGCCACCCCCCGTCGGTCGTCGCGACTGCCGGAATCGGCCGTACGGGCACGCCCGGGCAGCCAGGATGAGGTGATGCGCGCCAGTCAGAAGATCCGCCACCGGCACGCCGACGTCGACGGCCTGGAGGTGTTCCTCCGCGAGGCCGGACGCCCCGGCGACCCGGCGGTGCTGCTGCTGCACGGATTTCCCAGCTCGTCGCACACGTTCCGCGAGGTCATGCCCGCCCTCGCCGAGGTCGCGTACGTGCTCGCGCCCGACCTGCCCGGCTTCGGGATGTCCTCGTCGCCCACCGTCGCCGAGTACGACTACACGTTCGAGAACCTGTCGTGGACGGTCGAGCGGCTCCTCGGCCGGCTCGACGTGAACCGCTTCTTCGTCTACCTGCACGACTTCGGCGCGCCGGTCGGGTACCACCTGGCCACCCGCGCCCCGGAACGGATCCGCGGCCTCGTCGTGCAGAGCGGCAACGCGCACGCCGACGGGCTCGGCGCGCAGTGGGACACCGCGCGGGCGTACTGGGCGGACCCGGGCGAGGCCACCCGCGCCGCGCTGCCGGACTGGCTGACCTTCGCCGGCACCCGGGACCAGTACCTCGCCGGGCTGCCCGATCACGTACGCCGGTTGCAGGCGCCCGAGGCGTGGCACCTGGACTGGGCGCGGATGACCCGGCCCGGCAACGTCGAGGCGCAGTTCGCGCTGTTCACCGACTACGCGAACCACGTCGCCCGGTTCGGCGAGATCGCCGCGTACCACAGCGCCCACCAGCCGCCGGCGCTCGTGCTGTGGGGCCGGCACGACGCGTACTTCGACGTGGACGAGGTGCTCGCGTACCACCGCGCGCTCGACCGGATGGACGCGCACATCTACGACGGCGGCCACCTGCTGCTGGAGACCCACGCGGCCGAGTGCGCCGCGCTCATGCGCGCGTTCGTGCGGGACAACTCGTGAGCCGGGCAGCCGCCGACCTGGAGCTGCCGTACGACCTGACGTCACGGCGCGGTCGGCGGCTTCGCCTTCTGCGGGTGGATCGTCTCGTGCCGGGCCAGCATGGCGACGAACTCCCCGATCTTGCGCTGCCGGGTCTCGGCGCGCTTGACCGCGTTGAGCCGGTGAATGAGCGAGAACCTGTTGGCGCTGGTCAGGACGTCGAACATGGCCTGGGCGGCGGGCTCGGCAGCGACGGCGGCGAGCAGGTCGGCGGGCACCTCGGCCTCCGACGGCGGCGCGTAGGCCGCCGCCCACCGGCCGTCCGCCTTCGCCGCCTCCACCGCGGCCCGGCCCGCGGGCGTCATCCGCCCCTCCGACTCCAGCCGGGCCACGTGCGCGACGTTGCGCTGCGACCAGGAGCTGCGCGCCCGGCGCGGGGTGTACCGGATCCAGGAGCTCTCGTGGTCGCGCTTGCGGCCCTGCCCGTCGATCCAGCCGAAGCACAGTGCCTCGTCGACCGCCTGCTGCCAGGTCAGCGTGGTGATCGTGCCGCCCTTGCGGCCCAGCGCCAGCCAGACACCCGGCGACGTGTCGTGGTTGGCGGACAGCCACGCGCGCAGCGCGTCCGCGTCGGGCACGATCAGCTCGTCCAGCTCGGCGGTTCCCATGACTCGCAGGCTATGCCGGGGGTACGACATCCGCGCCGGCCTGCCGCTCGTGCGACTGGCGGGCCGCCAGCAACTCGTCCAGGTGCTGCTCGCTCCACGAGCGGGCGGCCGCGACGAGCGTCAGCAGGCTGCGGCCCAGCGGCGTCAGCGCGTACTCCACGCGCGGCGGGTTCTCGTCGTAGGCCGTGCGTGTGACCAGCCCGTCGCGTTCCATCGCCCGCAACGTCTCGGCCAGCACCTTCGGCGTGATCGTGCGCAGTGGCACCCGCAGCTCGGTGAACCGGCGCGGCCCGTGCTCCAGGCACAGCACCACCATCGCGGTCCACTTGTCGCCGATCTGCAACGGCATCGTCCGCGACGGACAGGCGGGATCGAACATGTCCGGATCGAGCGGCGTCACCGCCCGAGCGTAACGCCGGTACCGTTGCGGTAACCGGCACCCGGCGCTCTAGCGTCGCGCCATGACCAGCATCGCCGTCTTCGGCGCGGGCGGCCGGGCCGGCCGCGCCGTCACCGCCGAGGCCCACCGCCGCGGCCACCGCGTCACAGCCGTCGTCCGCGACCCCGGCCGCCATCCCGACCTCACCGCGGCGGTACGCGGCGACGTCACCGACCCGGAGGCGGTCGCCTCGATCGGGTACGGGCACGACGCCGTCGTCCACGCGGTCAGCCCGGCCTCCGGGCCGGAGGCGCTCGCCGCGGCAGGCCCCGATCCGGAGTTCTTCGTCCGGGCGGCCGACGCGCTCCTGCACGGCCTGGCCCGCTCAGGTGTGCCGCGGCTCGTGGCGATCGGCCTGTTCGCCACGCTCACCGACGCGCACGGCCGGCCCCTCTGCGACGACCCGGCCGCCCTGCCCGCCGAGCTGCGGCCGTTCGCGCTCAGTCACGCCGCCGGCCTGGATCGGCTCCACGCGGCGGAGACCACAGTCGACTGGCTCGTGCTCACCCCGCCCGCCGCGCTGGACGTGGACGGCGCTCGCACCGGCCGGTACCGGCTCGGCGGCGAGCAGGCCCCGGAGTCGGCGCACCTGTCGTACGCCGATCTGGCGGTCGCGGTGGTCGACGAGATCGAGTCGCCGCGCCACCACCGCACCCGGGTCTCCGTGTTCGGCTAGCTAGCCGCCCGCGCCGTTGTGCCTCGCCACCAGGTCCGGCAGCTCGTCCAGCGAGTCGATGCGGAACAGGCACCGGCCGGCCACGTCCGGCATGTCGAGGATGTGGCCCCACGGGCCGCGCCGGATCAGGCACGCCGCCATGCCGGCGGCCATCGCCGGGGCGGCGTCGTTGTCCGGCCGGTCACCGACGTACAGGATCGCCGACGCGTCGCCGCCGCCCTCGCGGACGACCCGGGCGAAGAACTCCGGCGCCGGTTTCGCCACGCCCCAGGCCGCCGACGTGCCGATCACGTCCACCGGCAGGTCCAGTGCCCGCAGCGTCGCCTCGGCGTGCTCCGGCTGGTTGCCGGCCAGGCCGACGCGCAGTCCCTGCTCCCGCAGGGCGGCCAGGCACGCCCGCGCGTCCGGGTAGAGATCGTCGGCGCCGAACGACTCCGGGTCGCCGGCCGCGACCCGGCGCGCGAGTTCGGCGGTGAGATCGAAGCCGGGCCGGAACGCCCGGAACACCTCCTCGTAGTCCAGGCCACGGGCGATCACGGCGCCGAAGACGGCGGAGAACGTGTGTCGTGGAACGCCCAGCCAGTCCGCCCAGGTCGCGAACTCGCGCGTCTCGTCGAGGATCGTCCCGCCCACGTCGAAGAAGACCGCCCGGATCATCAGCGGATCGTACTGTCGTTGATCAGCCAGTGGGGGGCGCCCGGGTGGCGCAGACTGCCCGCATGAATCCCGCCTTCCTCCCCGAACCGCCGCAGAGCCCGGCGGCGAAAGCCGCGTACGAGGACGACCTCGCCGCCGACGGCTACGTCAACAACCTCACCCGCGTCTGGTGCTGGCGCCCGGACGTGCTGATGTCGTTCCAGAACACGCGCACCGAGTTGCTGCCCGAGTCCACGCTGTCCTCGCGGGAGGTCGCGGTGCTGGTCGCCGCCACGGCCGCCGCCCGGGGCGACTCGTACTGCGCGCTGGCCTGGGGCGCGCGGCTGGCCGGGATGAGCGACGAGACGACCGCCGCGGCGGTGCTGCGCGGCACTGAGGCGGACCTGTCCGAGCGGGAGACGGCGCTCGCCGACTGGTCCCGCCGGGTCGTTACGGACCCGAACGCCACCATCGAGGCCGACACGCAGCGCCTGCGCGACGCCGGCCTGAGCGACCGGGAGATCTTCGAGGCGACCACGCTCGTCGCGTTCCGGCTGGCCTTCTCCACAGTGAACGATGCGCTCGGCGCGCGACCGGACGCGCAACTGGCGGAGAAGGCGCCGCGGCTCGTCCGGGAGGCGGTCACCTTCGGCCGCCCGGTCTGAACGAGCGGATCCCGGCCCCGGGCCGCGCCTCGACCGGGCGGCCACGGGCAGCGGTCCGCCACGCGACCGGAGATCATCATCTGGTGACCGACACCGCCGCGTACACCTTGGCCGTTCCGCCGTTGTTCGCCGCCCTGGCCCCGGCGCGCGACGTCCTGATCGCCGGCGCCGGTGGCGGCTTCGACGTGTACGCCGGCCTGCCGCTGGCGCTGGCACACTTCTCCGTCGACCTGCCCCGGCTCGCCGCCCGCTGCCTCTACCTCGACCGGATCGAGAACACGATCGGGCGGCGTCAGGTCGTCACCCGCATCGAGGCGTTCCGCGACGAACTGCGGGCCACCCGGATCCCGCGGGCGTATCCGCACTGACGGCCACGGCATGTCGTACCGGTGTGAAAGGGTCCGGGCATGACGACGTTCGTGCTCATCCACGGTGGCGGGGGCAGCGCGTGGGACTGGCATCTGCTGGTCCCCGAGCTGGCCGCCCGGGGTCACGACACGGTGGTGCCGGAGCTGCCGATCGGGGACCGTTCGGCGGGGTTCGCCGAGTTCCGCCGGACGGTGGTCGACGCCGCCGGCGACCGCGACGACCTCGTGGTGGTCGGGCACTCGTACGGCGCGTTCACCGCACCGCTGGTCGCCGACCGGCTGCCGGTGCGGCTGCTGGTCCTGCTCACCCCGATGATCCCGCGGCCCGGTGAGAAGCCGGGGGAGTGGTGGGGCAACACCGGCTACCGCGAGCCGGAAGGGGTCAGCGAGGAGCAGCAGTTCTACAACGGCGTGCCGGCCGGGATCGTCGCCGAGGCGCCGTCGCACGGCCGGGAGCAGGTCAGCGCGGAGTGGGACGAGCCGTGGCCGCTGGCCACCTGGCCGGCCGTGCCGACGAGGGTGCTCATCGGCCGCGACGACCAGTTCTTCCCCGCCGACTTCCAACGCCGGGTGGCCGCCGACCGGCTCGGCGTGGTTCCGGACGAGATCGACGGCGGCCATTCGGTGGCGCTCAGTCGCCCCGGCCCGCTCGCCGACCGGCTGACCGCCTACCTGTCGGCCTGACCGTCCGGCCGCCGGGTTCAGGAGACCGCAGCGGCCGGGCGTGCGGGCTCCGGGTCGCGTGTGTGCCGGCGCGCCGGCAGCAGCAGCGGCGTGGCGAGCAGCAGCACCCCGGACACGGTGATCGCGGCGAGCGGGCCGACGACGGTGGCGAGGACGCCCCACACGGTCATCAACGCGGCCTGGGTGAGCCGGCCGGTGACGCTCCACGCGGTCAGGACCTGCGCGGTGTGCGCCTGCGGGGTCCGGCGCAGGCGCTCGGTCGCGTAGATCGGGTTGAACACGCCCATGCACGTGATGAGCACCGACTCGACGGCGATCACGGTCAGCAGTCCGGTGGTCCCCGGGTGGGTGAACGCGAGACCGAGCGGAACGATCGACCGCAGCCAGCCGGACACCGTCATCACCCGCTGCCGCCCGTACCGCCGCACCAGGCGCGGGCTCAGGCGTGCGCCGAGCACGCCGCCGAGCGCGGAGACGCCGAAGACCAGCCCGTACTGCCAGGCCGCCACCCGGTACTCACCCAGCAGGAGCACCGCCAGCAACGGCGCGGTCGCCATGATCAGGCCGCCGACCAGCACCGAGTTGAGGAACAGCCGCCACAGCACCGGGTCGCGGCGCACGAACCGCCAGCCCGCGCCCAGGTCGGCGGCCCGCGAGCCGCCCGCCGGGACGCGGGGCGCCGCCGTGTCGCCGGCCCGGATCCGCCGTACCGCGAGCGCCGACAGCAGGTGGCTCACGGCGTCGGCGGTGATGGTGACGACCGGGCCGAGCAACCCGACGAGCGCGCCCCCGAGCGGCGGCCCGGCCGCCGTCGCGGCCCAGCTCGTCGCCTCGAACCGCCCGTTCGCCGCCAGCAGCCCGTCACCGCGGACCAGGCTCTTCAGGTATGCCCCGGACGCGGCGGTGAACGTGATGCCGGCCGTCCCGCAGACCACCGCGACGACGAGCAACTGGCCGTAGGACAACACCCCGAGCGCGTACGCGGCCGGCACGCTCGCCAGCGCCGCGAACCGGACCAGATCCGTCGCGACCATCACCGGCAGCTTGGACCGGTACGCCACCCACGGGCCCAGCGGGACCGCCAGCACCGCCGCCACGGCGAGCCCGGCCGCCTCCAGGAGCGACACCGCGAACGCCGACGAATCCAGCACCCGCACCGCGATCAGCGGAAACGCGCCGAACGCCAGCCAGGTGCCGTACGTGCTCACCGCGTAGGCCGACCACAGCCACCCGAAATCCGATCCCCGTCTCCGCACGCCCCGCCCCCGTCGCCGATGCCCCGCGCATCAGACCGGCCACGCGGGTGCCGCAGCAAACAACCGCCGCCCGGCGCGCCACAACCATCGGCTGGACCCGCCTACTGTGGGCCGGTGGACAGCGAGGCGGTGCGGTCGTTCGTGCGGGCGGCCGAACTCGGGCAGTTCCGGCACGCCGCCGACGAGCTGGGCGTCACCCAGCAGGCCGTGTCGAAGCGGATCGCCGCGCTGGAGCGGGAGCTGGGAGTGCGCCTGTTCACCCGTACACCCCGGGGGGTCGAGCTGACAGGCGACGGCCGGGCGTTCCTCCCGCACGCCCGGGGCGTCGTCGCGGGCGCGGACCGCGCGGTCGCCGCGGTCCGGCCCGGCGCGCGGGCGCCGCGCATCGACGTGCTCGGCCTGCGCAGCGCGCAGGCCGTCCTGCTGCACGACTACTGGCGCTCGCACCCGGGCGTCGACCTGGACGTGGTGACGCTGCGGGTCGACGACCCACGGCAGGTCGCCGCCGCGGTCCGGGCCGGCGACGTGGACGCCGCGTTCCGCACCGTCACCGACCCGGCCGCGTTGCCGCCCGAGGTACGGATGGTCCGCGCCTTCGACTCGCCGCTGCAACTGCTCGCCGGGCCCCGGCATCCGCTCGCGTCCGCGCGCACGCTCACGCCCTCCCAGCTGCGCGGACACCGGCTCCGGGTGCCGGGCATCGTGCCGGGCAGCGAGTGGGCCGAGTTCTACGAGCAGCTCGCCGACGCCTTCGACCTGTGGGTGGACGCGACCGGGCCGAACTTCGGCACCGAGGTGCTCCTCGACACGCTCGCGGACTCGGCGGACGCGGCGACGCTCGTCGGCGCGCTGGACCGCTACCTCTGGCCCGGCGGCCACGACCTGCGCCGCATCCCGATCGCGGGTCCGGTGCTCGCGTACCCGATCAACCTCATGCTGCCCCGGACCGGCCCGCACCCGGGGCTGCGGCCGGTGATCCGCCACTTCGCGGGCCTCCCGGCGCTGACCGGGCCGGTCTGGCGGCCCTCGTGGGCCGGATGATCAGGGCTGCGACGTCCGCCGCGCCAGGTGGACCGTGACGTCGGCGGTGACCTCGACAATGCCGGGCAGGACGTCCCGGACGCGACGGAACACCTGCTCGCGTACGTGCGGCGGCAGTTCGAGATAGGCCGAGACGGTCGACAGGAGACCGACGTAGTCGTCGGCGCTGATCGTGATCCGCCGCTCGATCTCCGACTGGCGCACGTCGGCGAACCACTCGGACGCGCGCAGCTCGGTGCCGGGCCACTGCATGACGACCGCCGGCGGCGTGCCGTCCGGCGACGGGATCTCGTCGTCGGCGAGAAACTCGGCGCGGGCCGTGGCAACCGCGTCGCGCAGCGCCGGGTCGGCCAGCCGCAGCGGGCCGCCGAACGAGGCGAACACGCCACCGGGCGTGAGCAGCCCGGCGACCCGCTCCCACCGGCGGTCCGGGTCGGTCCAGTGCAGCGCCGCCGCCGCGTACACCAGGTCGTGCCGCTCGCCGGCGCGCAACTGCTCGAACGCGGCCTGCCGGACCCGGACGTCCGCGGGCACGTGCCGGCGCAGCTCGGCGAGCATCGCGGCGTCCGGGTCGGTGGCGGTGACCGCGATGCCGCGCCGGGCGAACAGCCGGGTGGCCTTGCCGGTCCCGGCGCCGATCTCCAGGGCGGTCCGGACGGGCCGGCCCGCGTACGCCAGCACCAGGTCGGCCAGTTCCTCGGGATAGCCGGGCCGGAACCGCTCGTACGCCTGCGCGGCCGCTCCGAAGCTCAACGCACGACCCGGCATGCCGGCCATCCTCCCACGATCAGCCCGTCGTCCCTACGCGTCCGGGTCCCACGCCGCGATCCGGTCGAGTACGCGCCGGTCGCCCTCGATGGTGAGCGCGTCCAGCGGTATCCGGCCGTAGAAGGCCAGGACCAGATCACCGGCGCTGGAACTGGCGACGGTGTCGGCCGGGCCCGCATCGGCTCCGGCGGGCAGGCGGGTGACCCGTACGCCGGCGGGGGAGAGCCGCACGCGCCACCATCCGCCCTCGGTGACGTGGTAGTCGAGGACGGCAGGCTCGTACGGCCACGGCACAGTGGTCGCGCAGCAGGTGGACAGGAAGTCCTCCACGCCGTCGAGGGCCACCTCGACCGGCACCGGCTGCGGTGCGCCCACGGTGAGCTGCGCGTCATAGGTGTGTACCGCGACCTCCTGGAGCTGATGCCGGGCGACGGCGCCGCAGTTCTGCGGCGACTGCGACGTGTCCCACCACGTCCAGCAGCCCCGATCGGGTCCGGCGTCGCGCAGCGCGACCAGCAACCGCTCGGTGGACTCGGCCAGCCAGTCCCGCAGCGCTGTGCGCTCCCGGGGCGCGCCCGGCCCGTCCGGCGCTGCCCGTCCGGACGCTTCCGGTCCGGCCGCGACTGTGGCCGCCCACGAGCGGCGTCCCTCGCCGATGTGCCGGGCCAGGTCGAACAGCGTCCACTCGGGGCAGGTCGGCACCGGCGCGTCGAGGTCCGGCGCGGCGGCGACCGCGTCCCGGAACGCGGCCGCCCGGTCGTCGATCAGCCGCAGTCGATCGGTAAACGTCAGGGGTTCGGTCACCCCGGCTGTCTACCACCGTGCCCGGAAGCCCGACAGCGAGTTTCGGCGCGCACGTGCGCGGCGACGGCGTCGGCCACCTGCTCGGCCGGGGCGGAGGCGTCGATCAGACGGGCGTCGGTCACCGACGCGAACGTGGCCAGTGCGCGGTCGACGTGGTCGTGCCGCCAGGCGCGCGCGCCGACCTCGACCTGGTCGGCGTCGATGCGGGCCCGCAACCGGTCCTCGGGGACCGTGAGCACGACCTCCCGGACGTCGACGCCTGCGGTGCGGATGCCGCCGAGGATCTCCGCGCGGTACGCCGGGTCGAGCAGGCTCATCGGCACGATCCAGACGCCCGCGTGGTGCCGGTCCAGCCCGGTGACCGTCTGCACGACGAGGTGACGCCACAGCGGCAGATCCTGGAAGTCTCCGGTGGGGGAGGCGACGAACGCGGTGAGCATCGAGCCGAGGAACTCCGGGTCGAACAGCCGCGCGTCCGGCAGCGCGTTCGTGAGCAGCCGCGCGGTGGTCGTCTTGCCGACACCGAACGCACCGTTGATCCAGACGATCACGCGATCATGATGCCATCGCCCGGCGGGTCCGACGTCCCCGTCAGGCGGCGAAGTCGACGCCGGCCAGCGGCACGCCCCGGTACGCGGCGAGGCGCTCGGCCTCCGCCACCACCGCGTCGCGTGCGCTGCCGGTGAGCTTGCGCCACTGCTGAACGGCGACGGTGAAGGTCCGGCCGGACTTGCGGGGCCGCCACGTGCCGGCCAGCTCCCCGTCGGCCAGCACCGCGCCGGGGCGGCCCAGTACCGGCCACAGCTCCTTGACGCGGGTCGCGTCCGGCACCAGCGTCGCCCGGTCCTTCGCCTGGAGGAACAGGTCGAACGGGCCGAGCAGGCGCGTCGTCGTGGTCTCGGCCGACGCCAGCGCGGCCTCGTCGGCGGCGAGCAGCCAGCGCGTCTCACCGTCGACGCTCACCTCGACCGTGTCGCGCGGCCAGCGGGCCTTGACCTCCTTGACCGGGGCGTCGAGGTAGTCGGCCACGTGCTTCGGGGTGGCCGGGCCGAGCAGCCGCAGGTAGGCGCGGACGAGGTCGAACCGGTCGCCGGGAGCGGCGGCCGGACGGAACCGGGGGATGCGTTCCAGGACCGGCGGCGACGTGTCGAGCCGCAGCTCCAGGCCGGCGCGCACGGCGGCCAGCCGGAACGGCATCTCGTAGAGGTGGGTCGCGTTGCACGGCCGGCAGAACCGCAGGTAGGGCTCCGGCATCACCTCGGCGAGCCGCCCGGAGACCTCACCCTTGACCGTCGGCGTGCGGACGATCTCCCGCATCCGCGCGGCCACCTCGTCGAGCGCGGCGACGATGCCGATGCCGGCCGCCTTCAACGGCTTCGCCGCGTCGTAGATGCGCTTGCCCGCGTCGGCGTCGGAGAACGGCTCGACCGCGGCGGCCACCGCGCCCACGTCGGCACGGCGGTAGAGGTGCGGGGCGCCGCGTACGGTCCAGAGCAGGACCAGGTCGTCGCCGGTCAGCGGAGCCACGTCGACACCGCGCGCGGCGAGCGCCCACCGGCCGCCGTCGGGGCCGGTGTCCTGCACGCCGATGTCGAGCACGGCGGTGCCGGCCAGCGAGCCCTCGGCCCGGTCGAGCTGCTGGGCGCGCACGCGGAAGGCCATGACCTGACGTCTGTCGACCATCGCCACAGCGTAGGCGCCGGCACCGACACGTCCGGCGCACCGACACGTCCGGCGCAGCGCGCGGGCCGGCGTGGCGCCGGGTGCCGTCAGCGGGCGGCGCGCGGCGCGGAGTCCGTCCGCCGGTCCGGGCCGGAGCGCTTGAGCAGGAACACCCCGCCGCCGATGAGAATGAGGCTGAACACGATTCCGAACAGGTTGCCCTCGGCGAGCGTGCCGAAGATGCCGAGCAGGCCGAAGATGACGGCCACACCCCCGACCAGACGCATGACGTAACGACCGACTGACTTGCCCCGTGAGTCCACCATGGATGCTCGTCTACCCCTGCCGCCAGGGCGGCAAACGGGCGGCCCGTCAGCGGGCGGCGAGCAGCCGTTCGCGGACCTCGCGGCGCAGGATCTTCCCGATCTGGGAGTACGGCAGCTCGTCGACGATCACGACGCGGCGCGGCACCTTGTACCCGGCCAGGTGGGTGCGGCACGAGGTCCGGATCGCCTCCGGCGTGCCGGCCACCGCCGGGTCGACCACCACCGCGGCGACGACCTCCTCACCGTCGTCGGTGGGCATCCCCACGGCGGCGGCCTCGCGTACGCCGGGGACGCGGCGCAGCGCCTCCTCCACCTCGGACGGGTAGACGTTGAAGCCGCCGGTGATGATCAGCTCCTTGATCCGGTCCACCACCGTCACGAAGCCGTCGGCGTCCATGGTGACGATGTCGCCGGTACGCATCCAGCCGCCCGGCAGCAGCACCTTGGCGGTCTCCTCGGGCCGGTGCCAGTAGCCGGAGAACACCTGCGGGCCGCGCACCAGCAGCTCGCCGGCCTCGCCGGGCGCGCGGTCGCGGCTCGGGTCCTCCGGGTCGACGATGCGCACGTCGGTGGAGGGGAACGGCACGCCCACGGTGCCGGGGCGGCGGGTCGGCGCGACCGGGTTGCCCACTGTGATCGGGGACGTCTCGGTCATCCCGTACCCCTCGACCAGCAGGCCGCCGGTCACCTGCTCCCACAGCTCCACAGTGGCCGGTGGCAGCGACATCGCGCCGGACAGCGCGTACCGGATGGAGGTGAGGTCGACGCCGCGTTCCCGGGCGACGGTGGCCAGCTTCGCGTAGACCGGCGGCACCGCCGGCAGGAACGTCGGCGGGCGGCGGCGGACCGCGTCGAGCACCTGGTCGGCGTCGAAGCGGGGGAACAGCACCAGCGTGGCCCCGATGCTCACGGCGAAGGTGAGGCAGAGCGTCAGCCCGTAGGCGTGGAACAGCGGCAGCACCGCGTACACCGTCTCCGCGCCGTCGCGCAGGCCCGGCACCCAGGCCCGGCCCTGCGCGGCGTTGGCGCGCAGGTTGCGATGGGTCAGCACCGCGCCCTTGGGCTCGCCGGTGGTGCCACCGGTGTACTGGAGCAGCGCCACGTCCCCGGCCTCCGGCGCGGGATGGCCGGCGGGCAGCGGCCCGGCGGCGGCGACCAGGTCCGACCAGGCCAGGGCGCCGGGCGCGGGGGCGGTCATCGCGGCCCGGGCGGCGCGGACCTTCGGCAGCGGCACCCGCAGCGCCCACCGCTTGAGCCGCGGCAGCGCCGCGGTCAGGTCGACCGCCACCACGGTACGCACGGCGCCGCGTCCCGCCACCAGCGGCGCGACCTTGTCCCACGCGATCGCGACCGTCGCACCGTGGTCGGTGAGCTGCCGGTCCAGCTCGTCGGCGGTGTAGAGCGGGTTGTGCTCGACGACCACCGCGCCGAGGCGCAGCACGGCGTAGAACGCGACCACGTGCTGCGGGCAGTTCGGCAGCACCAGAGCCACCCGGTCACCCGGGCCGACGCCGAGCCGCCGCAGCGCCTCGGCGGCGCGGGCCACCTGGTCGGCCAGCTCGGTGAACGTGGTGGTGGCGCCGTAGAAGTCGAGCGCGACCCGGGGACCGAACCGCCCGGCCGCCTCGGTGAGCAGGTCGACGAGTGAGCCGTCCGGCTCGGCGATCTCGGCCGGTACGCCGGGTGCATAGCTGCGGGTCCAGGGTCGCTGGGCGGTCGCGTCCATCGCCGTTACTCCTCGTCGCGCGGATGACGCCCCCAGCCTAACTTGACCGCCCGGTAACCTACGCTTACGTAGGTTGCCGGGTGGGTCACACTCTCCGCAGGTCAGCGTCGGCGGGTCGAATGCTGTTGCACCACCCGTCGACCCTTCACGATCGCGAAGATGATCACCGCGGCGAGCGCGATCACGCCGATGATGACGAGCCAGCGGACCGCCTCCAGCAGCAGCCCGAGCAGGATGAGCACACCGGCGACCACGCCGACCACCCAGAGCAACGCGCGCATGTCCCAGCCTCCCGTCGTACGGTGGGCCGTGCGCTTTCCCGCTGCTCGTGCGGGCATGCGCCGCCGGGTGGATCAGTGCCGGGCCACGTACACGGTGTTCGCCGCCTCCCGGCCCTGCAACGGGTTCGGGAACCGGACGACGTGCGCCACCGAGGTCGGGAACACCTCGGTCAGCGTGCGCTGGAACGCCGTGTCGGGCGGGTCGTTCGACCACAGCGCGAAGACGCCCTCCGGGTGCAGCAGCGCGGCCAGCCGGCGCAGCCCGTCGACCGTGTAGAACGGGGCGTGGCTTGGGTGCAGCACCTGGCGGGGGGAGTGGTCCACGTCCAGCAGCACCGCGTGGAAGCGGCGCCCGGGCTCGTCGGGGTCGAGGCCGCCGCCGGCGACCGCGGCGAAGAAGTCCGCCCGGACGAACCGGGTACGCGGATCGGTGGCCAGACCGGCGGCGAACGGCAGCAGGTCCCGGCGGTGCCAGTCGATCACGTCCTCGATCGCCTCGACCACCACCAGCGACCGCACCCGCGGATCCTCCAGCGCGGTACGCGCGGTGTAGCCGAGGCCGAGCCCGCCGACCACCACGTCCAGCGCGTCCCCGGTCAGCGGGGCCAGCCCGAGCCGCGCCAGTTCGATCTCCGCGACCGGGAAGGCGCTGGACATGAGGTACTCGTCGTCGAGCTTCACCTCGTACACCTCGGCGTCCAGCGCCGGGTCACGGCGCCGCCGCAGGCTGATCTCGCCGATCGGCGTCTCACGCCAGGCCAGTTCCTCGAAACGCGCGCCCACCCGGTGTCCTCTCCGCCGATCCGTCCCCGGATGCTACCGGCCGGTCCCGGCCCGGCCCGGCGGAACGGCGGCGGACGGCGGTCAGTCGGCGGGGCGGGTGGCCACCACGACGGTGTCCAGCGCGTCGACGGTGCCGCCGTCGGTGGCCGGCACCGGCCGGCGGGCCGTCTCGGCCCGCTGCACACGCAGCCCGGCCAGCCCGTCGACCACCGACTCCGGCGTGAGCAGCACGTCCGGGTCCTGCGGGCCGCCGATGCCGCCGGAGAGGTTGGCCAGATCGTGGCCCACCACCACGAGCGTGCCGCCGGGGCGCAACGCGGACTTCGCCGCGGCGAGCACCCCGGCGAACTCCGGCGCGGTCAGGTGCAGGTAGCTGATCAGCACCAGGTCGTAGCTGTTCGGCACCGGCCGGTACGCGGTCACGTCCGCCACCCGCCAGTCGACCGTCACGCCCCGCGCGGCCGCCAACTCCCGCCCCCGGTCCACGGCCACCGCGGAGAAGTCCACCGCGTTCACCCGCCAGCCCTGACCGGCCAGCCAGACCGCGTTGCGGCCCTCGCCCGCGGCGATGTCCAACGCTGACCCGGGAGTCAGCCCCGCGACCGACTCGACCACGAAACGGTTGGGCTCAGCGCTCCACACCAGTCCGGGCGTGTCGGCGTACCGGCTGTCCCAGGCGCTGCTGTCCACTGTGTTCCCTCCTTCGGCGGCCCCACACCGCCAAGGTGACCGTACCGGCCACGGCAAGCGCTCCCACGGCGAGTCCCCAGACCGGCGGCAACTGCTGCGCGAGCACGAACACGCCCATCACCACGACGAACCAGCCGAACCCCCGGCGCAGCAGGTCGGCCGGGATTCGCCCGGCGAGCCGGCCACCGAGCAGGCTGCCGACGACGGCGGCGGCGGTGACCCCGGCGGCCAGCCCCCAGTGGATTTGCACGCTGGACAGGTAGCCGGCCAGACCGGCGAACGACTTCATCGCGATGACCACCAGCGAGGTGCCGACCGCGACCGGCATCGGCAACCCGCCCAGCAGGGCCAGAGCGGGTACGACCAGGAAGCCGCCGCCCGCGCCGACCAGACCGGTGACCAGGCCGACCACCACACCGTCGACGATCACCCGCAGCACCGGCAGCTCGCACGGCGCCGGCCGGCCCTCGGCGGACCGGCGGCCCCGGAGCATCGCGACCGCGGTGGCGAGCATCATCAGAGCGAACCCGGTGAGCAGGACGCCCGCCGGGACGAACTCGGCCAGCCGCCCGCCCGCGTACGCGCCGGTCATGCCGGCCACGCCGAAGACGAGCCCGGTGCGCCAGCGGACCCGGTTCGCCCGGGCGTGCGGCAGCACGGCGACGGCGCTGGTCACGCCGACGACGAGCAGCGAGGTGGCGATCGCCTCCTTGGCGGGCAGGTCGGCCACGTAGACCAGCAGCGGCACGGCGAGGATCGACCCGCCGCCGCCGAGCAGGCCCAGCGTCACACCGATCAGCACCGCGCCGGCCAGCGTCAGCGCCAGCGTCGTCACCTGCGGCTCCCGTCGCGCAACTGCCCCACGATCGTGTCCAGGTCGCAGCTCGCGCCGCGGTTGTACGGCAGCTTGCTCAGCAGCATGCCCATGGCGCAGGTGTTGGTGAGCGCGGCGAACGTGAGGCCCGCGCCGATGAACGCGGCGACCCACTTCAGGCCGGGGACGAACACCGAACCGACGACGGCGGCGAGCACGATCGACCCGGCGACGAGGCGTACCTGGCGCTCCAGGTCCCAGCGGGCCCGGCCCTGGTTGACCGGGGCGTTCGTGGCCTGCCAGGCCAGCATGCCGCCGTCGAGCACCTTCACGTTGGGCAGCCCGACGGTGCCGAGCGCCTGACCGGCCTGGCTCGCCCGGACGCCGGAGCGGCAGATCAGCACCACGTCCTCGTCCAGGTGGCCGCGCAGCTCCGCGCGGTGCTCCCGGAGCAGGTCCAGCGGCACGTTGTACGCGCCGGGGATGTGCGCCGCCTCGAACTCACCGGGCGTGCGCACGTCGAGCATCCGGGGCGTACGGCCGGCGGCGATCAGCTCGCGCAGGGTCGCCGCGTCGATGGTGGTGGGGGTGGTCGTGGTCATGCTTCGGTCTCCTTCAGCGGGTGTTTTCGGGCAGGGTCCGGCGCCGGCCGGCGTGGGGACACGCCGGCCGGCGCTCGGGGAGAGGTCAGGCGGTGGGCGCCATGCGTACGCCGGCCGCCTCGGCCCGGCCGTACGAGTCGTCGATCAGCACCACGTCACGGCCGGCGTTGGCGAGCAGGGACGCGGCGGCGGTGGCCCGGTAGCCGGAGCCGCAGTGCACCCAGATCGTCCCGGAGGGGATGTCGGCGAGCCGCTTCGGCACGTCCGGCAGCGGCACGTGCACCGCGCCGTCGATGTGCCCGGCCTTCCACTCGTTCGTCATCCGCACGTCGAGGACGACCTGCGGCTCGGGCAGCCCGGCCGGGGTGTTCCCGGCCTGCGCGGCGGCGAGCGCGTCGAAGTCGGCCACGGGCAGCTCACGCAGCTGCGACGGGTCGGCGGTCCACTGCTCGGGCTCGCCGGTGGCCTGGGCGGCCGGGCGGTCGATGCCGATGCGGACCAGTTCCCGCTGGGCGTCGGCGACCTGCTCCGGGGTCTGCGCCAGGAACGTGATCGGCACACCCCAGTCGATCAGCCAGCCGAGCCACGTCGACATCGGCCCGTCCAGGCCGAGGCTGACGGTGCCGGCCAGGTGCGAGGCCGCGTACGCCTTGCGGTGGCGCAGGTCGACCACCCACTCGCCGGCGGCGATACGACGGCGCAGCTCGTCGGCGTCGGCGCGGGCCACCGGCGTGAGGTCGACCGGGGCGGGACCGGCCGCGTTCGCCACGCCCATGTGGGCGTAGTACGCCGGGTAGGCGTCCAGCCCGGCCAGCGTCTCGGTGACGAACTGGTCGGCGGCCAGCCGAAGCACCGGGTTGGCCTCCTTCTCCCGGCCGATCGTCGACTCGGGGGCGTCGGCCTGGCTGGCCGAGCAGAAGCTGCCGAAGCCGTGCGTGGGCCACACCTGCGCGCCGTCGGGCAGCAGGTCGGCCAGCTTGCGCGCCGAGGCGTGCTGGTGGTGCGCCAGCTCGTGCGCGTACTGCTGGCCGAGCAGATCGGTGCGGCCGGTGGTGCCGAACAGCAGCGAGCCACCGGTGAACACACCGGCCGGCGTCCAGCCGCCGTCGGTGGCCTCGTCGATGGCGTACGACAGGTGGTGGAAGGTGTGGCCCGGGGTGCCGATCACCCGCAGCCGCATCGTGTCCGACACCGGCACGGTGTCGCCGTCGGACACCGGGGTCCGGTCGAACTCGACCGTGTCGGCGGCGGCCACCAGGTACTGCGCGCCGGTGATCCGGGCCAGTTCCAGGCCGCCGGAGACGTAGTCGTTGTGGATGTGCGTCTCGACCACGTGGGTGATGCGTACGCCCTCGGCGCCGGCCAGGTAGAGGATGCGGTCGATGTCGCGCTGCGGGTCGACCACGATCGCCACCCGGCCGTCGGAGGCGAGGTAGCTGCGGTCGCCGAGCGAGGAGGTCGCGATGACGGACACGTCGAGGGTCATGCCGGTTCCTCTCATTGCCTATATACCCCGGGGGGTATGTGCGGGACAGTCTGCGGCCTGGGATCTCCAGGCAGGTGTTTACCCACCCGCGTCGCGGTCACGCGACCCGGGCGGGATTCAGCCGGTCAGGCGGGCGCCGTCAGGCCAGTGACAGGAAGAGCTTCTCCAGCTCCTCCTCGCTCATCTCCGGCTCCTCGCCGGCCTGGCGGGCGGCGTCGCAGTAGCGCATGCCGGAGGCAATGATCTTGAACCCGGCCCGGTCGATGGCCTTGGAGACCGCGGCGAGCTGGGTCAGCGCGGCGCGGCAGTCCTCGCCGTTCTCCATCATCTCGATGACGGCGTTGAGCTGCCCCCGGGCCCGCTTGAGCCGGGTCAGC
This sequence comes from Micromonospora sp. WMMD1219, assembly GCF_049315215.1. NCBI lineage: Bacteria > Bacillati > Actinomycetota > Actinomycetes > Micromonosporales > Micromonosporaceae > Micromonospora > Micromonospora sp. WMMD1219. Next base: position 5,673,150 of record NZ_CP186057.1, on the reverse strand, counting down.
GCGTCGCCGGTCATCTCAGGTCGAAGCTTCACGTCCCACCTCCTGCTCTCGAAGATACCCCAGGGGGTACCCGTGCCGCCACCCGTCAGGCGGTCTTGGCCCGGACCTCGTCCATGTCGAGGTCACGCACGGCCCGGATCAGCTCCTCCAGCCCGGCCGTCGGCAGGGCGCCCGGCTGGGCGAACACCAGCACGCCGTCCCGGAACGCCATCAGTGTCGGGATCGACCGGATCTGGGCTGCGGCCGCCAGGGCCGGCTCGGCCTCGGTGTCGACCTTGCCGAAGACGATGTCCGGGTGCTGCTCGCTGGACTTCTCGTAGACCGGCGCGAACGCCCGGCAGGGGCCGCACCAGCCGGCCCAGAAGTCGACCAGGACGATGCCGTCCCGGTTGACGGTCTCTGCGAAGTCGGTGGTGGTCAACGCCACGCTGGCCATCAGTACCTCCGTCGTTTCGGGTTCCGGCATGTGTAACACACCCCCGGGGGTATCCATTCCGCGTGGGTGCCCTGGTCGGCGCGCCTCGATGCAACTCCACCCTTGATGGGTCCGGCCGCCTGATCAACTCCAGTTCGGGGAGGTGGCCGGATCCGGGCCGGTGTGATGCGGCCACTTCGGGGAGGAGGTGTGGCGGGTGAGTGCTTCGGCGGTGGCGAACGCCGCTGTCCCATTGGGGTGCGGTTGCCTGTGAGGGGCTATGCAGGGCTCGGGCCTTGGCTGATGGCTGGGCTGCCTGTGCCGTACCTAGATCGGCTGCACTTCGGGGAGGTGGCCGGGTCCGGGTGGGTGTGATGCAGCCACCTCGGCGTGCTTGCGCTGGGACCCGGGCGCGGGAGTTCACCCCGGGGCGTGATCGACTCCAGTTCGGGGAGGTGGTGGGGTCCGGGGCGGTGGGATGCGGCCACCTCGGCGTACTGGCGGAGCGGGGTGACGACGAAGGGTCGATGAGGGACACGCAGGGTCGCCGGGGCATCGACGGAGCGCTTATTCTGTGCGCCGACCGTCCCGGCGGGAAGGGATCAGATGGCGTCGCGGCAGGACCAGCTGCACTCGTACCAGTTCACCGTCCAGCGGGCGGTCGCCGCGCTCGTCATGCGGGAGACGGACCCGCCGCAGTCGCCGTTCCGCCGGCTGGCCGGAGCGGGTCTGGCGAGCGTCCTGGTCGCGGCGATCGCGCTCGGCGGCGTCGCGCTCTACGGTCTGTTCACCGGCGGCGGTGACTCGTGGCGCGAGACCGGCGCGGTGATCGTGGAGAAGGAGTCGGGTGCGCGGTTCGTCTACCGCGACGACAGGCTGCACCCGGTGCTCAACTACGCCTCCGCCCTGCTGATCATCGGGGCGGAACGGCCGAAGACGGTGCTGGTCGGCCGCCGCGCCATCGACGGGGTGCCGCGCGGCCTGCCGCTCGGCATCGCCGACGCGCCGGACTCGCTGCCCGCGTCGAACCGGCTCGTCCGCGACGCCTGGACGCTCTGTTCCGTGGAGGGCGACGAGGCCGGGCGCGCGGAGACCGGTCGGCCGGCGGCGGGGCGCGGCGAGGCCCGCTCGGTGCTGCTGATCGGGCGGGAGGCCACCGGCGGCCGGGCGCTCGGCGATCAGGGCCTGCTCGCCCGGCATCCGGACGGCGGCCTGCACCTGCTCTGGCACGACCGGCGCTACCTGCTGCGCGATACCGACCGGGTGCTCGCCGCGCTCGCCGCCACCCGGGAACGGGCGGTGCCGGTGGCGGCGGCGCTGCTGAACACGCTCCCGGCCGGCGCCGACCTGGCCCCGCCGCCGGTGGCCGACCTCGGCGAGCCGTCCGAGCGGGTCACCGGCGCGAGCGTGGGCGACGTCTACCTGGTGCGCAACTCCGGTGGCGGACGGCAGTACGCGGTGGCCCAGCGCGGCGGGCTGGCGGCGATCACCGAGTTGCAGGCCGCGTTGCTGCTGGCCCGCACCGGCCAGCGGGATCCGGAACCGATCACGCTCGGCCGGTTCGCCGCGCTGCCGAAGCTGCCCGGTCTGGTGCCCGGCGGGCCGACCGCGCCGCCCGCCGTACCGCCCCGGCTGGCTGCCGCGGAGGGAGCGCTCTGCGCGCGGGCCGGCGACGACACCGGCGTCCGCGAGCTCCGCCTCGGCGTCACCGCGCCGGACCAGTCCGCCGCCGCACGCACACCGGGCGGCCGGGCCGGGCTCGCCGACGAGGTGGTGGTCGAGCCGGGGCGCGGCGCGCTGGTGGAGGCGGTGCCCGCGCCGGGCGCGACCGGCGGCGCGATCTGCGTGGTCACCGACCTGGGCCGGCGGTACGCGCTGACCGGCGCCGACGTGCCGGGCATGCTCGGGTACGCGGGCGTGCGCCCGGCGCGGTTGCCGGCGGGCCTGGTGGACCTGCTGCCGGCCGGCAGCCCGCTCGACCCGGAGGCCGCCCGCACTGTCGCCGCACCCGCCTGAGCGCCGGGTGGCCGGCTCGAACGCACCGGGCTCGAACGCACCGGGCTCGAACGCACCGGGCTCGAACGCACCGGGCGTGGGCCGCACCGGGCGCGGGCCGCACCGGGCGCGGGCCGCACCGGGCCGAGAAGGACGGCGGTCAGCCGGCGGGGCGGCGCAGCACCGTCACCGCGAAGTCGGCGTCGTCGCGCCACGGCCGCAGGTCCCAGGTGGCGAAGCGGTGCTCGGGGCGCAGCCCGGCGGCGATCGCGTCGGCGTCCAGGTCGGCCACCGGGTAGCCGCGGTCGGTGCCGAAGCCGACCACCACCAGCCCGTCCGGGCGTACGTGCGCGGCGACGCGGCCCAGCACGTCGCGTTCGGTGCCGGGCGCGACGAAGACCATCACGTTGCCGGCCAGCACCGCGGCGTCGAACGGCTCGGCCTCGCCCTGGGCGGCCAGGTCCAGCTCGGCCAGGTCGGCGACCAGGAAGCGGGGGCCGGGATGGTCGGCGCGGGCCGCCTCGATCAGCGTCGCGTCGGCGTCCACGCCCACGACGTCGTGCCCGCGTGCGGCGAGCGCGGCGGCGACCCGGCCGGTGCCGCAGCCGGCGTCCAGGACGCGCGCGCCGGGCGGTACGAGCGCGTCGAGCAGCCGCGCCTCACCGGCCAGGTCGGCGCCCTCGGCGGCGAGCTGACGGAAGCGGTCCACGTACCACTGCGAGTGGCCGGGCTTCGTGTCGGTCACCCAGCGGGTCGGCTTGCCCATGAGGCCACCGTAGCTGATCTTGCGTCAGCGGGTCAGGCGAGCGCCAGGAACGTGCCGGCGGCGAGCGGCCCGCCCAGCGCGACACCGGCGAGCACCTGCGGCCAGGTGTGGTCGCCCAGGCGTACCCGGGACCAGCCGACCGCCGCGACGAGCGCCCAGCCGACGTTCGCGGCCGGGCCGGCCAGCGGGACCAGCACGGCGACGGTGGCGGCGGCCACCGCGGCGTGGATGCTCAGCTTCCACCAGTGGTTCACCAGCGCGCAGGCCGCGCCGACCACGAAGACCACCACGATCACGGCGAACAGTTCGGCGGGTGCGCGTACCGCAGCCAGCAGCAGCAACCCGGCCGCCACCGAGGCCAGCCCGATCGACAGCGGCCGGGCCCGCTGGGTGCGGTCGCCGACGTGCCGGTCGGTGAGCCGTCCCCGGCGTACGCCGTGCACGAGCACGCCGATCGGGATGACGGCGCAGAACGTCAGCGCGATGCCGCCCCAGAGCAGGAACTGGCCGATCGAGTGGCTGACCCGGGCGGCGGCGATCAGCGGCAGCGCCGTGACCAGGACGGTCGGGGCGAGCACCTCGGTGAGCAGCCGGGCCGCCCGCGCGCCGGCCCGGCGCTCCCGTGATGCTCGCACCCGATCATCCTGGCACGGATGCTCAGCCCTTCTCGGCTCCGCTGGTGAGTCCCTCGGTGAGCAGCCGTTCCCCGGCGAAGAACAGCACCACGATCGGCAGCGTGAGGATGACCGATCCGGCCATCAGCACGGTCTTGGGCACCTCGACGCCGTCGGCCAGCAGCGACAGCCCCAGCGACACGGTCCACCGGTCCGGCCGGTCGACCAGGAACAGCAACGCGAACAGGTACTCGTTCCAGGCGATCATGAAGTCGTACAGCGCGACGGCCATCACCGACGGCGCGGCCAGCGGCAGGCTGACCCGGCGGATGATGCCGAGCCGGCCCGCGCCGTCGATCGCCGCCGACTCCTCCAGACTGACCGGAATCGTCTCGAAGTAGTTCTTCAGCATGTAGACCGACACCGGCAGCGTCTGCGAGATGTAGACGAGCACCAGGCCGGTCAGCGACCCGCGCAGCCCGGCCCGGGTGAAGACCACGAACAGCGGGATCGCGATGACGATCGACGGGAACAGGTAGACCGCCAGGAACAGCGCGCTGACCTGCCGGCGGCCGAAGAACCGCAGGCGGGACACCGCGTACGCGCCGGGAATGGCGATCACCAGGGTGAGCGCGGTGGCGGCCAGCGCCACCAGGCCGCTGTTGCGGATGAACGTGAGGAAGCCCTGGCCGCCGTCCGAGACGGACTTGAGGACCTCGGCGTACGTGGCGACGGTCAGCTCGCCGAACGGCACCCAGAGCGAGCCGGGGTCGAGCAGCAGGCGTTCGATCGGGCGTACCGACAGCACCAGCATGTACCAGAACGGCAGCAGCGTGACCACCAGGAACCCGGCGATCACCAGCCGGCGCAGCCAGCGCAGGCTGACCGTCTCGATCCGGTCCCGGTCCATCACGCCTCCCGTCGCGCGCCGAAGAAGCGCAGGTAGATCGCCACGAACACGAGCAGCACCACGGCCAGGACGACCGCCTGGGCGGCGGCCGCGCCGATGTCGGTACGGGCGGTGAGGAACTGGTAGACCCGCACGCTCACCACCTCGGTGCCGGCCGCGCCGCCGGTGAGCAGGTAGACGTCGTCGAACTTGTTGAACGTCATGATGAACCGCAGCACGCCGATCAGCGCGATCACCGGCATGAGCTGCGGCAGCAGGATGTGCCGGAACCGCTGCGTGGGTGTCGCCCCGTCGACCCGGGCGGCCTCCTCCAGCTCACCGGGCACCGCCTGGAGCCGGGCCAGCAGGAACAGGAACGCGAACGGGAAGTAGCGCCACGCCTCGAACGCGATCACCGTCCACAGCGCGGTGGACTCCTGGGACAGGAACGGCACCGGGGAATCCCAGCCGAGGAAGCGCCGCCCCCAGTCGTTGACGATGCCGAGCTGCGGATCCAGCATCACCTGCCAGACGAACGTCATGGCGACCACCGGCGCCACGTACGGCAGCAGCATCGACGCGCGGACCAGCGTGCGGCCCCGGAACGGCCCGCGTACCGCGAGCGCCGCCGCGAGGCCCACCACGATCGAGCCGGCGGTGCCGCCGACGCTGTAGAGCACAGTGGTCCAGAGCGTGCCGGCGAACCCGGGCGTGTGCAGCACCCGGTCGATGTTGTCCAGGGTCAGCTCGCCGAACAGGCCGGTCTTGCGCAGTGTCGCCAGGCGTACCCGCTGGAAGGCCAGCACCACCGTCCAGACGATGGGTATGCCGATCACCGCGACCACGACGAGCAGGGTCGGGGTGACCAGCGCGAGCCCGGCGCGGGACTCGCGGCGGCGCAGGGTCAGCGGGCGTCGGCCGGGTCGGCGGGGTCGCTCCGGTGCGGGGGAGCGGCCGGCCTCCGGCGCGGTGGTGGTCAATTGACGCCCTTGGCTATCGCCTCGACGTCCTTGCGGGCGCGTTCGGCGGCGGCGCGGGCGTCGGACCTGCCGCCGACGACGTCGGCGAGCGCCTTGGGTACGGGCAGCTCACCGAGGATGGCGCCGACGAGCTTGCCCTGGTTCTCGGTCAGGCCCCAGCGCTGGAACGTGTCGGGGCTGCGCCGCAGGGTGGCGAGCACGTCCTCGCCGTAGACCTCGGACAGCGGCTTCTTGGTGTCCACCCCGGCCGGGCTGGTGTTCCAGGCGGTCCGGAACTTCTGCTTGTCCTCCGGCGTGCCGGTGCGCACCGGGAAACGCCCCTCGGGGGACATGCCGAACCAGCGCGGGTAGCCGTCGGAGAGCATGTACTCCACGAACGACTTCGCCGGGTCGGCCGCGCCGTCGAGCACGGCCCAGGAGCTGACCTCGCCGTACTGGGCCGGTTCGGTGCCGTTCGGGCCCTTGATCGCGGTGACGAACCCGCTGTTCCTGGCGAGCCAGGCCGGGTCGGACTGGCACTGCGGGCAGGTCGGCCGGGCGTCGGCGCGCAGCCCGGCCAGCTCGTCCAGGATGAACGGTGACCAGATCAGCATGGCCGCCTTCCCGGCGAAGTAGGTGGCCCGGGTGGTGTCGACGTCCTGGGCGCCCTTGACCGAGTTGTTGCGCATCAGGTCGCCGTAGAAGCGGAACGCCTCGACGCACTCGGGGGAGTCGAGCGTGACCTTGCCGGAGTCGTCGGTGAGCCGGCAGTTGTTCGCCAGCGCCAGGTGCTCGAACGTCTGCTGGGTGAACACGTCGCCGGGGGAGGTGGCCGCGGTGATGCCGGCGACGCCGCCGGTGTTCAGCTTGGCCGCCGCGGCGGCGATCTTCTCGTACGTGTCGGGCGCCGGCAGGCCGGCGGCGGCGAACAGGTCCTTGCGGTAGACGAGCAGCTGGCCCCACCCGTCGCTCGGTACGGCGAGCTGCTTGCCGCCGTCGCCGGTGAGTTCCAGCGCGCGGGGCGTGAACGTGTCCCGGCCGAGCCGGTCGACGACGGCGGCGTTGGCGTCGGCGTCGACCAGTTCGTTGCTGGACAGCGTGCGCACCCCGGCCAGGGAGACCGAGCCGACCACGTCGGGCAGGTCGCCGGCGGCGGCGCTGGAGGCGATCAGGGACGGGAACTGGTCCTCGTTGACGGTGACCAGGTTGACCTTGACGCCGGTCTTGGCGGTGTAGTCGGCGATGATCGCCTTGGTGGCGGCGACGCGGTCCGCCACGTCTTCCAGGCTCCAGACGGTGATCTGGGAACTGTCGGATTTCTGCCCGTCGTCGCTGCATGCGGCCATGCCGGTCCCGGCCAGTGCCAGGATCAGGCTGATTGCGAGCCGCCGCGTGGAGGGTGATGACATCGGTGGCACTCCTCTCGAAAGAGCACGGCCTGCCGCTAATACCCATCGATTCATCAATCTAATCACATATGCCCATTTTTTAGGTTAGAATTGGGGTCGGCACTTTCCTCGGAGCGACGCCATGAGCAACTGGGTTGTCTCTCTGGCCGGGCCCCGGCACGTACGCCTGGAGCCCTGCCCCACGGACCGGCTCGGTCCGGGCCAGGTCCGCGTCCGCACCCGCTACTCGGGCATCTCCGCCGGCACCGAACTGACGCTCTACCGAGGCAGCAATCCGCGCCTGCGCAAGGACTGGGACGCCGGTGCCCGCATGTTCGTGCCCCGCCAGGCCACGCCCGCATACCCGGTGGTGGGTTTCGGATACGAGGAGGTCGGCGAGATCGTCGAGGTCGCCCCAGACGTGGCCGGGCGGCGGCCCGGCCAGCTCGTCTGGGGCATCTGGGGGCACCGCGCCGAAGCGGTGCTCCCCGCGACCGCGGCGCATCCGCTGCCACCGGGCCTCGACCCGCTCGCCGCCGTGTTCGCCCGGCCCGGCGCCATCGCGCTGACCGCCGTGCTCGCCGGTGACCTGCACCTGGGCGACTGGGTGGGCGTCTTCGGGCAGGGCGTGATCGGGCTGCTCGGCACGCGCCTGGCCGCGCTCTCCGGCGCCCGCGTGGTCGCCGTCGACCGGATGCCGGGCCGGCTCGCGCACGCCACCCGGCTCGGCGCCCGCCGGGTGGTCGACGTCGCCGCCGAGTCGCCCGCCGCCGCGCTGCGGGCCATAACCGACGGCCGGGGCGCCGACGTCTGTCTGGAGCTGTCCGGGTCGTACCCGGCGCTGCACGAGGCGATCCGGGCCACCGCGCACGCCGGCCGCGTCGTCGCGGCCGGTTTCTACCAGGGGTACGCCCACGGGCTGGAACTCGGCGAGGAGTTCCACCACAACCGGATCCAGCTCGTGGCCGCCCAGGTCTCCGGGCCGGACCCGGCACCCGGCACGGCCGGCCGGTGGTCCGGGACGCGGATCGCACACACCTTCATGGATCTGGTGGCCGAGGGCAGCGTCGACCCGCTGCCGCTGGTGAGCCACGTCGTCGACGCGGGCGCGGTGGCCGACGCCCTGGCGTTGCTCGACCGCGGTGACGGTGACGTCCTCCAAGTGGTGCTGAGGTTCTGATGGACATTCCGCTCTCGTGCCAGGAGCAGCTGCTTCCCGGCACCGACCTGACCCGGAAGTACGCCCTCGCCGTCTCCCTCGGCTACCAGGGCATCGAGCTGCGCGGACGCGGTGATCTCGCGTTGGCCCGGCGGCTGCCGGAGCTGCGCCGCGCCCGCGCCGCCGGCGTGGTCATGCCGACCGTCTGCGTCGAGATGGACCACTTCATCGGCGACTTCGACCCGGGCCGCTCCCGAGACGCGGTGGACAACCTGCGCTCCCAGCTCTCGGTGATCGCCGAGCTGGGCGGCACCGGCGCGATGACGCCCGCCGCCTGGGGCATGTTCTCCCGCCGGCTGCCCCCGTTCGAACCACCACGCTCGGCCGACGGCGATCGGCGGGTGCTCGTCGACGCCCTGGGCGAGCTGGCCGGGCACGCCCGCGCCGAGGGGGTCACCGTGTTCCTGGAGCCGCTCAACCGGTACGAGGACCACATGGTCAACCGGCTCGACCAGGCCGTCGAGCTGTGCCGTGCGGTCGGGTCACCGGCGCTGCGGGTGGCCGCCGACACGTACCACATGAACATCGAGGAGGACGACCCGCTCGCCGCGCTGCGCGCCGCCGCGCCGTACCTCGGGCACGTGCAGGTCAGCGACTCCAACCGGCACCAGCCCGGCGCCGGGCACCTGGACTGGGGTGCGCTGCTGGCCACGCTCGACGCGATCGGCTACACCGGCTGGCTGGCGCTGGAGTGCCGGCTGCGCGGCGAGCCGGTCGCCGCGCTGCGCCAGGCCGCCACCGCGCTGGCCCAGGCCCGTCCCCGGCGGGCCGCCGCATGACGCTGACCACCGGGGTACGCGCCGACGCCGACCGGCACGCCCGGCTGCGCCGCCTCGCGCTGGCCACCCTGGACGCCAACTGGGAACACGACCACACCGTGCCGTCGCGCACGCTCTACCCGCACCAGTGGAGCTGGGACTCGGCGTTCATCGCGATCGGCCTGGCCCACGTCCGTCCCGACCGGGCCTGGCGGGAGCTGCGCACGCTGTTCGCCGCGCAGTGGGTCGACGGGCGGGTGCCGCACATCGTGTTCAACCCGGCCTCGCGCGTCGGGCCGTACTTCCCCGGCCCGCAGTTCTGGGACTCGGCGCGCGCCGACGGGGCGCCGGCCCGGCCCACGTCCGGGATCGTCCAGCCGCCGGTGCACGCCCCGGCCGCCTGGCTGGTGCACCGCCGCGCGCCCGGTGAGGCGTCGGTGGCCGCACTGCGGCGGCTCTACCCGAGGCTGGTCGCGCAGCAGCGCTACCTGACCGGGCGGCGCGACGCCGGCGGGGGCGGGCTGGCGTCGATCGTGCACCCGTGGGAGTCCGGGCTGGACAACAGCCCCGCCTGGGACGCGCCACTGGCCGGGGTGCCCGCCGACGAGTCGGTGATGCGCGCGTACCGCCGACACGACACCGCGCACGCCGATGCCTCGCAGCGCCCCACCGACCTGGACTACGCGCGCTACGTCGCGCTGGTGGAGAGCTACCGGGCCGGCCGCTACCGGGACGAGGGACTGCTCGGGCGGCATCCGTTCCTGGTGGAGTGCCCCCTCGTCAACGCCGCGCTCGGCGTCTCCGAGTACGCGCTCGCGCGCATCGCCACAGTCATCGGCGCCGACCCGGGACCGCACCGCGACCGGGGCGCCCGCATCACCGATGCGCTCGTCACCCGGCTCTGGGATCCGGTCACCGGCACGTTCCGCCCCCGCGACGTCCGCGCCGACCGCCTCGTGCCGGCCCGGACCGTGCTCGGGTTGATGCCGCTCGCGCTGCCCGAGCTGCCCGCCGCCCAGGTGACCGCGCTGCTGGCCGAGGCGTGCTCGCCGCGCTTCGGGCTGGCCGCCCGGATGGACCGGCCACTGCCCACGTACGACCGCACCGCGCCGGACTTCGAGCCGCTGCGCTACTGGCGCGGCCCGAGCTGGATCAACACGGGCTGGCTGCTCTGGCAGGGCCTGCGGACGCACCGCCGCGCCGACCTGGCCGCCGGGCTGCGCGAGTCGCTGCTCGACCTGGTCGACCGGGCCGGCTGCCACGAGTACTTCCACCCGGACACCGGCGCCGGTCTCGGCTCACCGGCGTTCAGCTGGACCGCCGCGCTGGTGCTGGACGCGCTCGCCCAGGAGTGACACCGGTGGCGCCGGCACGAGCCGACGCCACCGGTACGTCCGGGCTCAGGCGATGCCGGCCGGGGTGCCGCCGCCGATGCGCAACGCCGCCATCGGCGCGTCGTCGATCGCGTAGCCGAGCGCGTCGACCACCTCGACCACGCCGCTGACCTGCCGGGTCAGCCGTACCGCGAGCTGCGCGGTGGACCGGCGTTCCACCTGGCCGGTGAGCGTCACCACGCCCCGGTCCACAGTCACGTCCACCACGTCGCCGGGGACGCCGAGGCTGCGCCACAGCACCTCCTCGACCACGTCGCGCCGGATGCCGGCGTCCGGGCGCAGGTGCACCTTGAGCAGGTCACCCCGGGTGACGATGCCGACCAGCCGGCCGAGGTCGTCGACCACCGGCAGCCGCTTCACGCCGCGCGCGTCCATCAGCCGGGCCGCCTCGACGATCGTCGCATCCGGCGCGACGGTGACCGGGGGAGCGGTCATCAGGTCGGCGGCGAGCGTCGCGCCGGCCTTCGCCCGCGCCTCGCGGCGGTGGCGGTCGGGCAGGATCCGCCGCTCCTGGGGCCGGCCCAGGAACTCCACCTTGTACATCAGGTCCGCCTCGGAGACCACGCCGAGCACCCGGCGGGTCTCGTCCACCACCGGCGCCGCCGTGACGTGCCGTCCGGTCAGCACGTCGACGATCTCCCGGTACGCCGTGCCCTCCCGTACCGACGCCACGTCCCTGGTCATCACGTCCTGCACCTGCCACGTACGCATGGCGAACCTCCCTGTTGTCCGCCTCCGACGCTAGGCGGCGGCGACGGGCCGGAGCAGGGGCGCAAAGACCAGGTGAGGGGGCCGGAGGTCCCGAATCACCCGGCCGCGACGGGCTCGGCGACCTCCTCGGCGGGCGGCTCGGCGGTCAGCAGCGCGGCCGGCACCGGCTCGACCTCCACCCGGCAGTCGTGGAACGTCGGCGCCTCGCCCAGGTCGGTGTCGCGGACGCCGGTGACCGCGTTGACGGTGGACCGGCCGGGACTGCGCCGCGCCCAGTACGCCTTGTACGTGAACGCCAGGCCCGGGCGGGCCGCCTCGTCGACGGCCACCGCGGCGAGGAACGCGCCCCGGTCGTTGTGCACGCGTACCGCGTCGCCGTCGGCGAGCCCGCGCGCCGCCGCGTCGGCCGGGTGCAGGTGCACCCGGGGCGGGCCGGCGCGGCGGGTGTGCCACGGCAGCGAGGCGAACGTGGAGTTCATCAGGTAGCGGTTGGCCGGGGTGAGCAGCGTCAGCGGGAACCGGCGGGCCAGCTCCGGGTCGGCCGCCTCGGCCGGCGGCGTGTACCCGGGCAGCGGGTCCACCCCGAGCGCGGCCAGCGCCGGGTCGTGCAGCCGGGCCCGCCCGTCCGCCGTGGGGAAGCCGCCCTCGGCGTACGGCGCGGAACCCACCGGCACGCCGGTGAGCCGGGCGTACGTGCGCTCGCGCAGCTCCTCGTACGTGATCGGGGCGCCGGCCAGCAACTGCCGGGCCAGGTCCTCGTCGCTGTCCCGGAACGCCGGGTGGTCGATCCCGAGCGCGGCGGCGATCCGCCGGAAGATCTCGGTGTTCGGCAGCGCCTCGCCGGGCGCGCGGGTCACCGGCAGGTTCAGCGTCGTGTAGTGGTGCCCGTAGGACGTCTGGAGGTCCAGGTGCTCGGGCTGCATGGTCGCCGGGAGCACCACGTCGGCGTAGTCGCAGGTGTCGGTCCAGCGCTGCTCCAGCACGACGGTGAACAGGTCGGCGCGGCGCAGCCCGGCCAGCAGCCGGGCCTGGTCCGGTGCGGTCGCCACCGGATTGGCGTCGAACACCACGAGCGAGGTGACCGGCGGGTCCGCCTCCCCGGTGAGCACGGCGGCCAGGCGGCTCATGTTCAGCGACCGGGCCGCCGGGGCGGGCATGCCGGCCGGCCGGATCACCGGGCCGTTGTCGACCGGGTGGTGGCCGCTGGTGGTCACCAGCGCCCCGCCGCCGGGGTACCGGAAGTCGCCGGTGACCAGCGGCAACGCGCAGATGGCCCGGATCGCCTGCCCGGCGCCGTGGTGCCGTTGCAGGCCCAGCCCGACCCGGATCGCGGTGGGCCGGGTGGTGGCGATCCGCTCGCCGAGCCGGCGGATGGTCTCCGCGGGCAGGCCGCACTCGGCGGCGGCCCGCTCCACCGGCCAGTCGTCGAGCCGGGCGGCCAGCTCCGGCCAGCCGGTGGTGTGCGCGGCCAGCCACGCCTCGTCGGCCGCCCCGGCGTCGCGGACGTGCCGCAGCAGCCCGAGCGCGAGCGCCGCGTCGGTGCCCGGCAGCGGCGCGACGTGCTCGTCGCTGCGGGCCGCCGTGTCGGTACGCAGCGGGTCGATCGTCACCACGTACGCGCCGCGCTCGCGGGCCTGCTGCACGAACGGCCACAGGTGCAGGTTGGTGACGAGCGGATTGGCGCCCCAGAGCACGATCAGTCCCGCCTCAACGATCGACTCCGGCTCGAAGCCGACCGAGGCGCCGTAGAGCGAGCGCAGCGCGGCCCGCGCCGCCGCCGTGCAGATGGTGGTGTCCAGCCGGGACGCGCCCAGGTGGGCGAAGAGCCGGGGCCCCATGGTCCAGCCCTGGACCAGTCCCATGGTGCCGGCGAAGTAGTAGGGCAGCACCGACTCCGGGCCGTGGAGTTCGATGCTCGCGCGCAGCCCGGTGGCCACCCGGTCGACGGCCTCGTCCCAGCTCGCCGGCCGGTACGCGACCCGGCCCGCGCCCTTCGGGCCGGTACGGACCCAGGGCGTGGTGAGCCGGTCCGGTCCGTTGACCGCGTCCAGGTAGCGGTTCACCTTGCCGCAGAGCGCGCCCCGGGTGAACGGGTGGTCGCGGTCGCCGCGCAACGCGACCGCCCGGCCGTCCTCGACGGTGAGCTGCCAGACGCAGGTGTCCGGGCAGTCCAGCGGGCAGGCGCCGGGGTGGGTGGTGACGGGTCCCATGCGCGGATGCTACCGACGCGACCGGCCGGCTGCCCTCCGGCTTTTCCGCCTCCCGGTGGGTGGGGCGTTTGGCCGGAGCGGGGGCGGGTACCCGCCGGGGCCGACCGGGTGGCGTGGTGCCCGCCGGCGGCGAGGGGAGGGGTGGGATGCGGTTCCCCCTGTTCGTCGAGGCGGTGGCGCGGCGGGCCGAGTTGCCCACCGACGAGGCCGCGACCGTTTCCCGTGCGGTGTTGCAGACCCTCGCCGACCGGATCACCGCGGACGAGGCGACGGACCTGGCCGCGCAGTTGCCGGACGACGTGGGCGGCTATTTGGAGCCCGGCGGCACGGCCACCACCGGCGGCGCGGTGGACTTCCTGTACCGCGTGGCCGAACGCGCGGCGGTGGACCCGGCGGTCGCCGAGGTGGGCGCGGTCGCGGTGCTCGCCACGTTGCGCGACACGGTGACGGTGGGGGAGTTCCACGACCTCGTCGCGCAGCTCCCAAAGGGCTTCGACGCCATGGTGGACCCCGTCCCACGGCCGCCGTACGATGTCTGAGCAGGCTCCCCGAGAGCGGGTTGAGCTGCGGCACCGAGGCCGTCTGCGGCGAAGATTCCACGGCCTGGAAGTATTTTCACCGTAAAATAACTTGTCGCCCGTCACGTACGCTGTAAATCGTCTACGCGCTAGAGGGATGATCGGACGAATTCCTCCGTCCGAGGTTCCAAGGTGCCGTCCCCTCTTCGGCTCAAGCCTCATCGCCGCTCTTCCGGCGCAGGAATCGAGCCATATTCTGCTTCCAATGTGAAGTCCTGGGGGGGATCAATGATCACATTCGTCGATTGCTGCCTGCCTGCCCTCTGTGGAGCGCAACCCGCATCCTGACATGGCAGAGACGATGATCATCAATCGTTTCGGCGCGATCTCGGCGGTACACGGCGGACGTCCGGCACTTCTCGGTGAGACCCACGAGGTCACCTACACCGAGCTGGCCGGGGCGGCCGGCGGACACGCTGCCGTGTTCGCCGCCGCGGGCCTGCGCGCCGGAGACCGGATCGCGCTGCTCACCGCACACGGTGCACCGACCGTGGCGGCGCTTCTCGGCGCCCTCGCGACCGGATGCGCGTACGTGCCGCTGGACCCGGGCTTCCCGGTCGCCCGGCTGCGCCACATGGTCGACGCCGCCGGCGTCACCGCCGTGGCCTGCGCCGCCGAGCACCGCGACCTGGCGTCCACACTGGCCGGCGAGCGCCCGGTCGTCGCGCTGGACGAGGTGCCGCCGGCCCCGCTGCACCAGGTCGCGGCCGACCCGGACGCGCTCGCGTACGTGCTGTTCACCTCCGGCTCCACCGGCGTGCCCAAGGCGGTCGGGCAGACCCACCGCAACCTCGCCCACGTCGTCGACAACCAGATCGCCGCGCTCGGCGCCGGCCCGGACGACCGGCTCAGCCTGCTCGCGTCGTTCAGCTTCGACGCCGCCATCCCCGACCTCTACCCGGCGCTGCTCACCGGCGCCGCCGTCGTCCCGGTCGACCTGCGCCGCCACGGGCTGGCGCACGCCGTCGACCAGCTCGACCGGCACCGCGCCACGGTGCTGCACTGCACGCCCACCGTCTACCGCTTCCTGCTCGACACGCTCGGCTCGCGCCGCCTGCCCACCGTGCGGGCGGTGCTGCTCGGCGGCGAGCAGGCCACCTGGGCCGACGCGGCCCGCGGCCGGGACCGGTTCGCCCCCGACTGCGTGCTCGTCAACGGCTACGGCGCCACCGAGATGACGTTCGCCGCCCGGCACGTGCAGCCGCTGTCCGAGGTGGACCCGGACGCCCGCGGGCCGCTGCCGGTGGGCGTCGCGTTCCCCGGCTACCGGCTGGACCTCGCCCCGGACACCGGCGAGATCGTGGTCCGCAGCCGCCACCTCGCCCCCGGCTACCTCAACCAGGACAGCGACCGGTTCGGCGTCGACGCCGACGGGGTGCGGTCGTACCGCACCGGTGACCTGGGCCGGCTGCTGCCCGGCGGGGAACTGGTCTGCCTCGGCCGGCTCGACCGGCAGGTCAAGGTGCGCGGGCACCGGGTCGAGCTGACCGAGATCGAGGCGGTGCTGTCCGCCCAGCCCGGCGTCGCGGGCGTCCGCGCCGTCGTCCGCGACGGCGAACTGCTCGCGTACGCGCGGCCGGCCGGAACCCGCCCGGACCCGGCGGTGCTGCGCGCCGCGCTGACCGCCGCGCTGCCCGGCTACGCGGTGCCCCGCGCGGTGGTGGTGGTCGACGAGTTCCCGCTCACCGTCACCGGCAAGGTCGACGAGCGGGCGCTGCCCGACCCGGTCACCGAGGTGCCCGCCGGCGAGGCCCCGGCCACCGACACCGAACGCGCCGTGCACGACATCTGGTGCGCGGTGCTGGGCCGCGACGCGGTCGCCCGCACCGCCAGCTTCTTCGACGTGGGCGGGCAGTCGCTGCTGCTGGGCCAGGTGCAGCAGCGCCTCGCCGAGCGGTTCGGCGTACGCCTGCCGATGCTGCGCCTGTTCGACCACCCGAGCGTCGCCGCCCAGGCGGCGCTGCTGGACGCCCCGCCCGACGCGGTCCGCGCGCCGGTGCTGCCCGCGCCCGCCGCGCCGGTGCGCGCCGCCCGCGAGTACACCGGCGACGAGATCGCCGTGGTCGGCGTCGCCGGGCGGTTCCCCGGCGCGCCCGACGTGGCCACGTTCTGGTGGAACCTGTGCACCGGCGTCGACTCGGTGCACGACCACACCGACGAGGAACTGGCCGCGCTCGGTGTCGGCCCCGCCCTGCGTGCCGACCCCCGGCACGTCCGCGCCACCGGCCGCCTCGACGGGGTGGCCGACTTCGACGCCGAGTTCTTCGGCTTCGGCGCCGACGAGGCGGCCCGGACCGACCCGCAGCACCGGCTGTTCCTGGAGACCGCCTGGGAGGCGCTGGAGGACGCCGGTCACGACCCGGCGCGCTTCCCCGGACTCGTCGGCGTCTACGCCGCAACCTCGGCCAACCGTTACTTCCTGTTCCACCTCATGGACAACCCGGCGGTGGTCGGCGGCGTCGACCCGGACGACTGGGAGGCCCGGCTCGTCGGCCGCCAGTTCACCGACCACCTGCCCGGGCAGGTGGCCTACCGGCTCGGCCTGACCGGCCCCGCGATGGCCGTGCAGAGCGCCTGCTCCAGCTCGCTCGTCGCGGTGTGCGTGGCCGCGCAGAGCCTCGCCGACTACCAGTGCGACCTGGCGCTGGCCGGCGGGTCCACGGTGATGTGGCCCCGGCACCGGTCGGGCGGGCTCGCCTCGCCCGACGGCCGGTGCCGCGCCTTCGACGAGGCCGCCGCCGGCTCCGGCTTCGGCTCCGGCGCGGGCGTGGTGGCGTTGCGCCGGCTCGCCGACGCGCAGGCCGACGGCGACCGCATCTACGCGATCCTGCCCGGCTGGGCGGTCACCAACGACGGCCCGGACCGGGCCGGCTTCGCCGTGCCCGGCCCGGCCGGGCAGGCCGCCGCCGTCGCGAACGCGCTCGCCACCGCCGAGGTCGCACCCGGCGAGGTCCGCTTCGTCGAGGGCCACGGCAGCGGCACGCCACTGGGCGACGCCATCGAGGTGGCAGCGCTGCACGAGGTGTACGCGGGCGCCGCACCCGCCGAGTCCACGGCGCTCGGCTCGGTGAAGACCAACATCGGCCACCTCGACGCCGCCGCCGGCATCGCCGGGCTGATCAAGACGGTGCTGGCCGTCCGGCACGGGGTGATCCCGCCGAACCTGCACTTCACCCGCCCGCACCCGGAGATCGACCTGGCCGCCGGACCGTTCTACGTGCCCACCAAGGCGCGGGACTGGCCGGACGACGGGCGCCGGGTCGCCGGGGTGAGCGCGTTCGGCCTGGGCGGCACCAACGCGCACGTCGTGGTGGAACAGCCGCCGCCCGCCGAGCCGGCCGACCCGCCCGGCGAGGGACCGTGGCTGCTGCCCGTCTCCGCGCGTACCCCGGCGGCGCTGCGGGCAGCGCTGGCCCGCCTGCGGAGCCACCTCGCCGGGGCCGCCCCGGCACTGTCCGAGGTGGCCGCCACGCTGGCGCTGGGCCGGCGGGCGTTCGCCCACCGGGCGGCGGTGGTCGCCGCCGACCTGCCGGCCGCCCTGTCCGCGCTGGACGTGCTGCTGGACACCGGCGCCCGCATCGCCGGTGACGGTGGACCGCTGCGTGAGACGGCCGCCGAGTGGGTCGCCGGGCGCGACGTCGACTGGCACGCGCTGCACCCCGAGGGCACGGTCCGGCGCACCGGACTGCCCACCTACCCGTTCCAGCGCCGCCGGCACTGGATCGACCCCGTGCAGAAAGGTCCGCGGTGAACTGGTTCGTCTCCGCCGGAAGCCGACCCGAGGCGCCGGTGCGGTTGTTCTGCCTGCCCTACGCCGGAGCGGGCGCCAGCGCGTTCCGGCGCTGGGCGGCCGAGTTCGGTGCGGACGTCGACGTGGTGCCGGTGCAACTGCCCGGCCGGGAGAACCGGATCACCGAGGACCCCCGCTTCAGCGTCGCCGAGGTGGCCGACGCCATCGCCTCCCGCGCCGACCGCCCGTACGCGATCTACGGCCACTCGATGGGCGGACGGCTCGGCTTCGACGTGGTCCGCGAGCTGCGCCGCACCGGCCGCCCGCTGCCGCTGCGGCTCTACGTCGGCGGCGCCCGCGCCCCGCACGTCGCCACGCCCGGCCCGTTCGACGGCCTGTCCCGGGCCGGCGACGACGAGCTGCTGCGCCGCCTCGGCGAGGGCGGCGGCCTCCCCGCCGAACTGCTCGACCACCCCGAGCTGGTGGAACTGCTGCTGCCGCTGCTGCGCGCCGACTTCGGCCGGGTCGACGACTACCGCCACGTGCCGGGTGAGCCGCTGCCGGTGCCGATCGTCGTGTTCGCCGGCCGCACCGACCGGGCGGTCAGCCGCGAGCAGAGCGCCGCCTGGGCCGAGCACACCGCGGCCGGGTTCACCCTGCACGAGCTGGACGGCGGGCACTTCTTCCTGCACGACCGGCTGACCGAGCTGGCCGCGCTGATCCGGGCCGACCTGACCGCCGCGCCCATCGACACCCGCCCCGGCACGCCGGACGCGGGTCCGGACCCGGTGCGCGCCGCCGGTCGCGGGACCGCCGGCGCCGCGCACCGGGTTCCGCTCGGCGACACCGGCTGGTCGGTGTGGCGCGACGCGATGCTGCGGACCACCGGGTTCCCGGCCGACGGGCTGGACCTGTTCACCGCGCCCCGGGCCGCCGCTGCGGCCGACGAACTGCTGGCCACCGGCGCCGGCGAGGACCGGTTCACCAAGGAGTTCGAGGAGGCGCTGCGCGCCGGCGCGCAGCGGTTCAGCGAGCTGGCCGCCGACCCGCTGCTGCGCGAGGCGGTCACCTGGCAGAACCGGGGCGCGCTGGTGGCGTTCGACGGGCTGGTGCGCGGCGGCGCCGACGCGGCCCGCAACGTCCGCCGCCGCGACCGGGAACGGGCGCTGCTCAAATACTGGCAGCGCTACTGCGGCAAGAACGAGACGGTCGGCTTCTTCGGGCCCAGCTGCTGGGTCACTGTCGATCCGGCGCAGCCGGAAGTTGCCCGGGTCAACCCCGGCGACGGGCTGACCCGCCGACGCTGGGTGTGGTTCGAGTCGTGGGCGCTGACCGCGTACGCCGAACGGATCGGCGCGGACCTGGCGGTCCGCCGCTGGTGGCCGCCCATGCTCCGTCCGCACCTGGCGGTCCGGGACCGGGCCGTGCTGCGACCCGGACGGCCGCCGCTGACGCTGACCCCGGTCGAGGCCGCGCTGCTGCGCGCGGCCGACGGACGCCGCCCCGCCGCCGACCTGGTCGCCGACCCGGCGATCGGGCTGCGCCGCCCCGAGGACGGCTACGCGCTGCTCGACCGCCTGGTGGAGCGGGAACTGATCACCTGGGACGCGGCCCTGCCGGTGAGCCCGGACGCCGAACGGGTGCTGGCCGACCGGATCGACGCGATCGGCGACGACCCGGCCCGCGCCGCCGCCCGCGCCGGGTTCGACCGGCTGCGCGCCGCCCGCGACGAGGTCGCCGCCGCGGCCGGCGACGCGGACCGGCTGCGGACCGCCCTGGACGCCCTCGACGCCACGTTCACCGAGCTGACCGGCGTGCCAGCGGTGCGCCGGGCCGGACAGATGTACGCCGGGCGCACGGTCTGCTACGAGGACAGCGCCCGGGACCTGGACGTGGTGTTCGGCGCGCCGCTGCTGGCCGAGCTGGCCGCCCCGCTGGACGTGCTGCTGCGCGCCGCCCGCTGGCTGGCCAACGCGCTCGCCCGCGCCTACCTGGACGTGCTGCGCGGCCTGTACGAGGAACTGCGCGCCGAGTCCGGCGCCCCAGTGCCGCTGGCCGACCTGTGGTTCCTCGCCCAGGGGATGTTCTGGGGCGACGGGGACCGGCCGGTCGACGCGGTCGCGGCGGACTTCGCCGCCCGCTGGGCCGGACTGTTCGGCCTGGACACGCTGCCCGCCGGCACCACCGACGTGCGGCTGCGCGCGGCCGACCTCGCCGGCCGGATCGACGCGGTGTTCCCCGGCGACGGTCCCGAGTGGTCCAACGCCGCCATGCACAGCCCCGACCTGCAGATCTGCGCCACCGACGCGGACGCGCTGCGGCGCGGCGAGTACACGATGGTGCTCGGCGAACTGCACGCCGCCTGGTCGTCGTTCGACTGCGCGGTGTTCACCCCGTCGCACCCGGACGTGGAGCGGCTGCGCGACGCGCTCGCGGTGGACATGGGGCAGCGGCGGGTCCGGCTGCTGTTCCCGGCCGACTGGCCGCGGCGGACCAGCCGTACCGCCGAGTCGCTGACCGGCCCGGCCGACCGGCACCTGGCGTTCCTCGACGCGCCGGGCGCCGACCCGGCCCGCGTGCTGCCCACAGTCGACCTGGTCGTCGACGACGTCGACGGCGAACTGGTCGCCACCGCCTCGGACGGGCAGCGCTGGCCGCTCGTCGAGATCTTCGCCGAGCCGCTCAGCGCGCACGCCGTGGACGGGTTCAAGCTGGTCGCCGCCGCGCCGTACACGCCCCGGATCACCGTGGACCGGCTGGTGCTGGCCCGGCAGACGTGGCGGACCACTGTCGGCGAGAGCGGCCTCGCCGTGCCCAACGGCGAGCGGGACCGGTTCCTCGCCGTCCGGGACTGGCGCCGCCGCCTCGGCCTGCCCGAGCAGGTTTACGTCAAGCTCGGCACCGAGACCAAGCCCTGCTTCGTGGACCTGTCCGCACCGGCGTTCGCCACCACGCTCTGCGCGATGGTGCGCGCCGCCCGGGTCGACGGCGGTGACGACGTCTCGTTCACGGTGAGCGAGATGCTGCCCGCACCGGATCAGGCGTGGGTGCCCGACGGGCAGGGCCGCCGCTACTTCAGCGAGCTGCGCCTGCACATCGCCGACGCCCGGCGGGAGGACCACCGGTGAGCCACCTGCTGCCCCTGGGCGAGACCGGCTGGTCGGTGTGGCGGGACGTGGTCCTGCGTACCGCCGGTTTCCCGGCCGCCGGGCTGGACCGGTTCGCCGCGCCGGACTGCGCCGCCGCCGCGGACGCGCTGCTCGCCGGCGACACCGGCCCCGAGGTGTTCGGCAAGGCGCTGGCCGAGGCGTTCGCCGATTCGTCGGCGGTGGCCGGCGAGCTGGCCGCCGACCCGCTGCTGCGCGAGGCGGTGACCTGGCAGAACCCGGACATGCTCATCGCGCTGGACGGGCTGCTGCGCACCGACCCGCAGGTCCGCAACGTCCGCCGCCGCAAGCGCGAGCTGAGCCTGCTGCGCTACTGGCAGCGCTACTGCGGCAAGGCCGAGACCATCGGCTTCTTCGGCCCGGTCTGCTGGGGCACGTTCGACACCTCCCAGCATGGCGTGCACACCGTGCCCGGTGACGCGCTCGTGCACCGGCGCCGGGTGTACTTCGAGGCCTGGGCGCTCATCGCGTACGCCGACCGGCTCGCCGACGACCTCGCGGTGCGCCGCTGGTGGGCGCCCGCCCTGCAACCGCACCTGACCGTCGCCGGGCGGGAACTGCGCTGGCCGCTGCACCCGCCGATCGCGCTCACCCCGGTCGAGGCGCTGGTGCTCGGCGCCTGTGACGGGCGCACGCCCGCGGTGGAGCTGGCGCAGCGGCTGTGCGACGCCGGCGAGGTGCACGGCGCCGACGACGTCTATCTGCTGCTGGACCGCTGGGTCGAGCGCGGCCAGCTCAACTGGGGCGCCAACCTGCCGATCGCGCCGGACGCCGAGCACGTGCTCACCGCGCGGATCGCCGCGATCGGCGACGAGCCGGTGCGCGCCGCGACGGCGGCCGAGTTCGGCCGGCTGTGCGCCGCCCGCGACGAGGTGGCCGCCGCGGCCGGCGACCCGGACCGGCTCGGCGCCGCGCTCGCCGCGCTCAACGCACAGTTCACCGCCGTCACCGGCCGCCCGGCCACCCGGCACAGCGGGCAGATGTACGCCGCCCGCACCGTCTGCTACGAGGAGACCGCCCGCGACCTGGAGTTCCGCATCGGGTCGGCGGTGCTCGACGCGCTCGCCGAGCCGATGGCGGTGGTGCTGCGTACCGCCCGCTGGTTCACCACCGAGGTGGCCGCCCGCTGCGGCGAGCTCTTCACCGAGCTGCACGAGGAACTCGCCGCCGACGGCGGGCCGGTGCGGCTGGCCGACCTGTGGCTGCTGGCCCAGGGCACGCTCGTCGCCCCGGACGGCCCGATCGGCCGGGCCGGCGCCACGCTCACCGCACGCTGGGCCGAGCTGTTCGGCCTGGCCGACCTGCCCGAGGGGCAGGCGGAACTGTGGCTGCGCGCCGCGGACCTGACCGAGCGGGCCCGGGAGCTGTTCCCGGCCGCCCGACCGGGCTGGCCGTCGGCCCGGCTGCACAACCCGGACGTGCAGCTCAGCGCCGCCTCCCCGGAGGCTGTCGAGCGCGGCGACTTCCTGCTGGTGCTCGGCGAGCTGCACCCGGCCTCGGTCGCGTTCGACAGCGCGGTGCTCAGCCCGTTCCACCCGGACCCGGCCGCGCTGCGCGCCGACCTCGACGCCGACCTGGGCCCGGTCCGGCTGCGGGTGCTCTGGCCGGACAGCTTCCCCCGCCGCACCACCCGCACCACGTACGCGCTGACCGGCCCGGCGGACCGCCAGCTCGGCATCGACACCGCGCACGGCGCCGACGTGGACCGCCTGGTCCCGGCCACCGCCGTGCTGGTCGAACGCACCGGCGACCAGCTCACCGCGGTCTTCCCCGACGGCGCCCGCTGGCCGCTGATGGAGGTGTTCGCCACGCTGCTCGGCTCGCTGCTGCTGGATGCGTTCAAGCTGCTCGGCGCCGCCGCGTACACGCCCCGCATCACCATCGACCGGCTGGTCGTGGCCCGGCGCACCTGGCGCACCACGGCCGGGGCGTGCGGGCTGGGCGGCCACCCCGACGAGACCGCCCGCTACCTGGCGGTACGCCGCTGGCGGGCCGAGACGGGCCTGCCCGAGCGGGTCTTCGTCAAGGTCGGCACCGAGGTCAAACCGTGCTACGTGGACCTGACCGGCCCGCTGTACGCGCAGTCGCTGTGCGCGATGGTCGACGCCGCGCTGCGGACCGGCCCGGACGTGCCGGTGGTGGTCTCCGAACTGCTGCCCGCACCCGCCGAGGCGTGGGTGCCCGACGCCCGGGGCCGCGGTTACGTCAGCGAACTGCGCCTCCAGATCACCGACCCGGCCGAGCACCTTGGAGCACTCCGGTGACCGACACCCTGACCGTCAGCGCCGTCCACGGCACCGACCTGCCCTGGCCGGACGCCACCCTCGCCGTCCTGATCACCGCGCAGGCGGCCCGCACCCCCGACGCGGTGGCGGTGCGCCAGTGGGACACCCGGCTCACCTACCGGCAGCTCGTCGACCGGGCCGCCGGGGTGGCCGCCGCGCTGCGCGGGCACGGCGTCGGCCGGGGCGACCGGGTCGGCGTGTGCGGCTCGCGTACCCCCGACCTGGTGGTCACGGTGGTCGGCGTGCTGCTCGCCGGCGCCGCGTACGTGCCGCTGGAGCCGGGCGGCCCCCGGGCCCGGCTGCGCGGGATCGCCCGCGACGCGGGCGTACGGGTGGTGGTCGGTGACGCGGCGGTCGCCGAGTTCGGCGACGAGCCCGGCGTGACGGCGCTCGGCCTGCCCGGCCCGGCCCCGCTCGCGCCCTGCCCGGCCCGCCCCGGCGACCCGGCGTACGTGCTGTTCACCTCCGGCTCCACCGGCCGCCCGAAGGGCGTGCTGACCACCCACCGCAACGCGGTCGAGTTCGTCACCGGCGTGAGCGCGCTGACCGGCGCCGACGCCTCGGTCCGCAGCCTCGGCATCGCCTCGCTCGGCTTCGACGCGGCCACCATGGACCTGTTCGTGCCGCTCACGCTCGGCGGCGCGGTGCAGCTGCTGGGCGCCGACGACCGGGCCGACCCGGTGCGGCTGGCCCGGTTCGTCGCCGAGCACGAGGTGACCTGGGGTTTCATCACCCCGACCGTGCTGTCGCTGCTGGACCCGGCCGGGTTCCCGTCGTGGCGGGTGCTGCTCTGCGGCGGCGAGGCGGTCCCGGCCGAGCTGGTCGCCCGCTGGGCGCCGGGACGGCGGTTCCTCAACGGCTACGGCCCGACCGAGACCACCGTGCTGGCGGTCACCTGCGACCTCACCCCGGCCGACACCGACCCGATGCCGATCGGCCGGCCGTTGCCCAACCACCGGGCGTACGTGGTCGACGCCGACCTGCGCCCGGTGCCGGCGGGGGAGACCGGCGAGCTGCTGATCGGCGGCCCCGGCCTGGCCGACGGCTACCTGAACCGGCCCGGCCTGACCGCCGAGCGGTTCGTGCCCGACCCGTTCGGCGACGTGGCCGGCGAGCGGCTCTACCGCACCGGTGACCTGGTTCGGCAGGGCCCGGACGGCCGGATCGTCTACCTCGGCCGCGCCGACCGGCAGGTGAAGGTGCGCGGCCAGCGCATCGAACTGGGCGAGATCGAGGCCGTGCTGGCCGCCTGCCCCGGCGTCGAGCGGGTCGCGGTGGAGGCGGTGCCCGGCCCGGCCGGCGCCGAGCTGGTCGCGTTCCTCACCCCGGCCGGCGCGCCGGACGACGACGAGCTGCGGGCGTACGCGGCGACGCGGCTGACCACCGCGATGCTGCCGGCCCGGACGGTGCGGCTGGACGCGCTGCCGGTCAGCGCCACCACCGGCAAGCTGGACCGGCCGGCTCTGCGCGAGCTGGCCGCGACCGCCCCGGCCGGGGTGGCCGACGCCCCCGCCGACGACGACCCGGTGACCGCCGCGGTCCGGCGCGTCTGGACCCGGCTGCTCGGCGCGGCGCCCGCCCCGGACAGCGACTTCCTCGCCGCCGGCGGCAACTCCGTCGCCGCGATGCGGCTGGTCGCCGCGCTGCGCGCCGAGCTGGGCCGGCAGGTCGACACGCGGGTGCTGTTCGCCGACCGCACGTTCGCCGCGCTCGTGGACCGGGTCCGCGCCGCCGACCCCGCCGGCGCCGACGGGCTCACCACCGGCAACCCGCCGACGCTGTCCCCGCCGCAGCGGCGGCTGTGGTTCATGGACCAGCTCGCCCCGTCCAGCGCGCCGTACAACATCGCCGTCGCGCACCGGCTGCGCGGGCCGCTGGACGTCACCGCGCTCGGCGCCGCGCTGCGGGCCGTCGCCGAACGGCACGACGTGCTGCGCTGGCGCATCCCGTGCAACGGCGGCGTGCCGTACGCGGTCCGCGAGGAACCCACCGACGTGGCGGTGCCGGTGGTCGACCTGACCGGCGCCGCCGACCCGGACGCCGAGCTGGCCGGCATGCTCGCGGCCGGCGCCGGGCACGCGTTCGACCTGGCCACCGGCCCGCCCTGGCAGGTGACCGTGTACCGGCTCGCCGCGCAGGAGCACGTGTTCGCGGTGACGGTGCACCACGCGGTCTTCGACGGCTGGTCCGAGGCGCTGCTCTACGACGAGCTGGCGCTCGCGTACGCCCGTGCGCTCGGCCGGTCCGTGCCGGGCCGCCCGCCGCTGCCCGCCACGTACGCCGACTACGCGGTGTGGCGCGCCGACCGGGACCGGCGCCGGGGCGAGACCGACCTGGCCTGGTGGACCGCGCACCTGGCGGGCGCGCCCACGGTGCTGGACCTGCCCCGCGACCGTCCCCGCCCGGCCGTGCAGACGTACGCCGGCGCGGAGGCCGCGGTACGGCTGGACGAGACCGCCGACCGGGCCGTACGCGACCTGGCCACCCGGCGCGGCACCACCGTCGCGGCGGTGCTGCTGGCCGCGTTCGGCGAGCTGCTGCGCCGGGTCACCGGCGGCGACGAGCACGTGCTCGGCGCGATCGTCGCCGACCGGCGGCTGGCCGCGTTCGACGAGGTGATCGGGTTCTTCATCGACACGGTGCCGGTGCGGGTCCGCTCCGGCGGCGCGAGCTTCGCCGAGCAGGTCGACCGGGCCGCCGCCGAGCTGCACGAGGTCACCGCCCACCCGGGCGCGCCTCTGGAACGCGTCGTCGAGGCGCTCGGCGTGGGCCGGGACACCTCCCGCGCCCCGCTGGTGCAGGTGCTGTTCAACGTGCTCAACTTCGTCGCGCCCCGGCTGACGCTCACCGGCCTGGCCGTCGAGCCGGTGCCGGTGCCCAAGCCCGGGTCGCCGTTCGACCTGACCGTCTACGTGGTGGAGCGCGACGGGCGGGCCGGCGTCGAGGTGGTGCACAACCCGGACCTGTTCACCGGCGAGCGGATCGAAGCGCTCCTGGCCGACCTGGCCGCCCTGGTCGGCGCGCTCGCCGCCGACCCGGACGCCCCGGCTGCCGAGGTCGCGCCCGAGCTGCCCCGCCCGGCGGTACGGGTCGCGGCGCTCGGCGCGATGAGCGTCGCGACGGCCGAACCGGCCCGCGTGCCGCTGCCCGCCGGCTCGGACGCGCTCACCGCGACCGAGGAGCTGATCGCCGGGATCTGGCGGGACGTGCTCGGCCGCGACCAGGTGGGCGTGAGCGACAACTTCTTCGACATCGGCGGCCACTCGATGGCCCTGGCCGCCGTGCACGCCCGGCTCACCGAGGCCACCGGCCGCTCGATCACCATGCTCGACCTGTTCCGCCACCCGACCGTGCGGGCGCTCGCCGCCAGCCTCGACGGGGCCGCCGACCGGCCGGAACTGGCCCGCGCCGCGATGCGCGCCGCCGCCCGGCGGGGCCGCGCCCGCCGTACCCCGCCACCCCGCCGACCTCACCCGTGACGCGATCCCTTGTGAATGAAGGAACCCCCATGCAGAACGACATTCCGGCCGACGACGGCGTCGAGCCCATCGCCATCGTCGGGCTCGCCGCCCGCCTGCCCGGCGCGGCCGACGTCGACGAGTTCTGGCGCAACCTGGTCGACGGCGTGGAGTCGACGACCGAGCTGACCCGCGAGGAGCAGCTCGCCCGCGGCGCCCAGCCGCAGGAGGTCGACGACCCGGGCTGGGTCAACCGCGCCCCGCTCGTGGACGGCTACGACGAGTTCGACGCCGGCCTGTTCGGGATGACCGCCCGCGAGGCCGAGATCACCGACCCGCAGCACCGGCTGTTCCTGGAGACCTGCTACACCGCGTTGCAGGACGCCGGCTACGACCCGGGCCGCTACGACGGCGCGGTGGGCGTGTACGCCGGCACCGGCGGCAACACGTACATGCACCGCAACGTGCTGCGCAACAAGCGGGTCGGCGGGAACCCGCACGGCGCGGTCTCGCTGGCCACCGGCAACTCGCCGAACTACGTGGCCACCAACGTGTCGTACCGGCTGGACCTGCGCGGGCCCAGCATGACAGTGCACACCGCCTGCTCCACCTCCCTGGTGGCGTTCCACCTGGCCTGCGAGGCGCTGCGCAACGGCGAGTGCGACATGGCCCTGGCCGGCGGCGTCAACATCGAGCTGCCGCACGTCGGCTACCTCGGCATGGACGGCTTCACCTCGCCGGACGGGCGGTGCCGGCCGTTCGACGCCGGAGCGAACGGCACGGTGTGGGGCAGCGGCGTGGGCGTGACGCTGCTCAAGCGGCTCTCCGACGCGATCGCCGACGGCGACACCATCCGCGCGGTCGTGCTCGGCAACGCGATCAACAACGACGGCGCCGGGAAGGTCGGCTTCACCGCCCCCAGCATCGACGGGCAGATGGAGGCCGTCGCCCAGGCCGTCGAGCTGGCCGGCGTCGACCCGCGCAGCATCAGCTACGTCGAGGCGCACGGCACCGGTACCGCGCTCGGCGACCCGATCGAGGTCGCCGCGCTGTCCGCCGTCTACACCAAGGACACCGACGAGCGCGGCTGGTGCGGCATCGGCTCGGTGAAGTCGAACATCGGCCACCTCAGCCAGCCCTCCGGCATCGTCAGCGTGATCAAGACGGTGCTGGCGATGGAGCACGGGCTGATCCCGCCGACCATCAACTACGAGACGCCGAACCCGGCCATCGACTTCGCCGACACCCCGTTCTACGTGGCGAACACGCTGACCAAGTGGGACACCGACGGCGGTCCGCGCCGGGCCGGCGTCAGCTCCTTCGGCATCGGCGGCACCAACGCGCACGTGGTGCTGGAGGAGGCCCCGGCCGCGGGCCGGGCCGAGCCCTCCGCCCGCCCGGCGCACCTGCTCCAGGTGTCGGCGAAGACCCCGACCGCGCTGGACACCGCCGTGCGGCGGCTCGCCGACCACCTGGAGAGCGGCAGCGACGTCGCGCTGGCCGACGTGGCGCACACGCTGCGCGTCGGCCGCCAGGTGTACGCCCACCGCGCCGCCGTGGTCGCGGGCGACCCGGCGTCCGCCGCCGCCGCGCTGCGCGAGCGGCGCAAGGGTCACCGGGGGGCCGCCGAGGGGCCGGCCCCCCGGGTGGCGTTCCTGTTCAGCGGCCAGGGCGCGCAGTACGCCGGGATGGGCGCCGAGCTGTACGCGCAGGACAGCGCGTACGCCGCCGCCGTCGACGAGTGCGCCGAGCTGCTCCGCCCCGAGCTGGGCCTGGACATCCGCGACCTGATCCTGGGCCGCGACCCGGAGGCGGCGGACAAGCTCACGCAGACCCGCTGGACCCAGCCCGCCCTGTTCACAGTCGAGTACGCGCTCGCCGCCGCCTGGCGGGCCGCCGGGGTGACCCCGGCCGCGATGATCGGCCACTCCATCGGCGAGTACGTGGCCGCGACGGTGGCCGGGGTGCTCGACCTCGCCGACGCGCTGCGCGTGGTGGCCGCCCGGGGCCGGCTCATGCACTCGCTGCCGGCCGGCTCGATGCTCGCGGTCACGCTGGACGAGTCGGAGGTGGCCGGCCGGCTGCCCGAGGGCCTGTCGGTGGCCACCGTCAACGGCCCCGGCACCTGCGTGGTCGCCGGTGAGACCGCGCTGGTGGAGGAGTTCGCGGCGAGCCTCGGCGGCAAGAACAAGTCGAAGGTGCTGCGCACCTCGCACGCGTTCCACTCGCCGATGATGGACCCGATCCTGGACGAGTTCACCGCGCTGATGGCGACGGTGCCGCTGCGCGCCCCGGCGGTGCCGTTCGTGTCGAACGTGACCGGCACCTGGATCACCGAGGCGCAGGCCACCGACCCGGCGTACTGGGCCGCGCATCTGCGCCGCCCGGTCCGCTTCGGCGCGGGCGTGGCCACGCTGCTCGCCGAGGGCACCTGGGCGCTCGTCGAGTGCGGCCCCGGCCGGCAGCTGGCCAACCTGGCCCGGATGCAGGTCGCCAAGGCCGGCGAGGCGCAGCGCGCGCTGACGCCGCTGGGCAGCCTGCCCGGCCCCGGCGAGCAGACCGGCGACGTGGCCGCGCTGCTCGGCACGGCCGGCGCGCTCTGGTGCGCCGGGGTGCCGGTGAGCCTCCCGGCCGACCCGCACGCGCGGCGGGTGCCGCTGCCCACGTACCCGTTCGAGCGGCGCCGCTACTGGATCGACCCGGACCCGGAGCAGGAGGTCGCCGCGACGCCCGCCGAGACCGGCCCCCGCCCGCTGCCGGAGTGGTTCGCGGTGCCGGCGTGGCGGCAGGCCCCGCCGGTCCGCACGGCCGAGCCGCTGGGCCGCTGCCTGGTGCTGGCCGACGGCCCGCGCGGCGAGGCGCTCGTGGCCGCGTTGCGCGCCGCCGGTGACGACCCGGTCGAGGTACGCGCCGGCGAGGCGTTCACCGCCACCGCGAACGGCTTCCGGCTGCGTCCCGGCGTACGCGCCGACGCCGAGGAACTGGTCGCGGCGCTCGGCACCGACCTGCCCCGGCGGATCGTGCACGCGTTCGCGCTCGACGGCGACCCGGCCGGCACCGACCCGGCGGCAGCCTGGGCGGCGCAGGAGCGCGGCTTCTTCGGCGCGCTGCACCTGGTGCAGGCCCTGGCCGGCGCCGGTCTGACGGCCGACGAGGCGGGCGTACGCCTGGACCTGGTCACCGCCGGCATCGGCGACGTACGCGGCGACGACCTGGTCCGCCCGGAGCACGCCACGCTGGCCGGCCTGGCCCGGGTGCTCCCGGCCGAGCTGCCCGGCCTGACCGTGCGGCTGCTCGACACCGACCCGGCCGCGCGCGGGGTGGCCGCCCTGGTGGCCGAGCTGCGCAGCCCGGTCGACGCGGAGCACCCGGAGGTGGCGCTGCGCGGCGACCGCCGCTGGCTGGCCGGCTACGAGCAGGTCACAGTGGCCGCCGAGGACGAGCCGGGCGTGCTGCGCGAAGAGGGCCGCTACCTGATCACCGGCGGTCTCGGCGGCATCGGCGTCACCCTCGCCGAGGACTTCGCCCGCCGGGCCCGAGCCAAGCTGGTGCTGCTGGCCCGTTCCGGGCTGCCCGAGCGCGACGACTGGGACGCCCACCTGGCGGTGCACGGCGGCGCCGACCGGGCCGGACGCGCCATCGCGGCGATCCGCCGGATGGAGGCCGCGGGCGCCGAGGTGCTGGTGCTGGCCGCCGACGTCACCGACGCGGACGACCTGCGCCGGGTCCGCGACGAGACGGAGCGCCGGTTCGGCGGGCTGGACGGCATCGTGCACGCCGCCGGTCTGCCCGGCGGCGGCATGGCCGAGGTGAAGGAGCACGACGAGGCGCGGCGCGTGCTGGCCCCGAAGCTGGCCGGCACCCTGGCGCTGGCCCGGGTCTTCGGTGACCTGCCGCTGGACTTCGTCGTGCTCTGCTCCTCGATCACCGCGGTGATCGGCGGGTTCGGCCAGGTCGACTACTGCGCCGCGAACAACTTCCTGGACGCGTTCGCGCGCTCCGGCACCGGATTCCGCGCGCCGGTGGTGTCGCAGAACTGGGGCGGCTGGGCCGAGGTCGGCATGGCGGTGGAGACCGCCGCGCCGGCCGCGTTCCGGGCCGCCGGG
This sequence comes from Micromonospora sp. WMMD1219, assembly GCF_049315215.1. Classification (NCBI taxonomy): domain Bacteria; kingdom Bacillati; phylum Actinomycetota; class Actinomycetes; order Micromonosporales; family Micromonosporaceae; genus Micromonospora; species Micromonospora sp. WMMD1219. The sequence goes on along the minus strand of NZ_CP186057.1, from coordinate 5,642,508 downwards.
CGGGACACCGTGACCACCGCGGTCGACCATCCGGTGCTCACCACGATGGTCGCCGGCCCGGACGGCACGGTGCTGCACGGCCTCGTCTCGGCGGACACGCACTGGCTGCTCGACGAGCACCGGATCGGCGGGGTGCCGGTGGTGCCGGGCACCGCCCACCTGGAGTCGGTGCGCGCCGCCGTGGTGGCCGCGCTGCCCGCGCCGGGGCCTGATGCCGCGGTGGAGCTGCGTGACGTCGTGTTCCTGGAGCCGTTCTCGGTGCCGGACGGCACCGTGGCCCAGTACCGGGTCGAGCTGACCCCGGCCGAGGACGGAACCGACTTCACCGTCGCCAGCCTCGCCGCCGGCCACGCGCGCACCCACGTACGCGGCACCGCCGGGTGGACCACCGACGCGGCCCCGCCGGCCGCCGTCCCAGTGGTGGCCGGGCGGCGGGTCGACGACGACGCCTCGTTCGGCCGGGGACGCACCAGCATGCTCACGTTCGGGCCGCGCTGGGCGGCGCTGGCCGAGCACCACCTCGCCGACGGCGAGGAACTGGCCCGGGTGCAGGCACCCGCCGCCGCGCTCGGTGACCTGCCGTCCTGGGGCATGCACCCGGCGCTGCTGGACGTGGCGACCGCGTTCGGGCGCGGGCAGGGCTCCGGCACCTACCTGCCGCTGTCGTACGGCCGGATCGTGGTGCGCGGCGCGCTCCCGGCGACGTTCCACAGTCACCTGCGGCACCGGCCCGCCGCCACCGACGAGGTGGTCGCCGCCGACCTGTCGCTGCGCGACCCGGACGGCCGGGAACTGGTCGCGATCAGCGACTTCGTGCTGCGCCGGGTCGACCAGGACGCGGTCGCCGGCAACCTGGCCGAGTCCCCGGCGGCAACCGGTGACGCCCCGGCGCCGGTCACCGAGGACATCCGCCCGGTCGACGGCGCGGAGGCGTTCCGCCGCAGCCTGGCCGCCGGTCTCGGCGCCCAGGTGGTGATCGCCACCCGCACCGTCGCCGACATCCGGCGCCGGGCCGCCCGGGTCACCACCGACAGCCTCGCCGAGGAGACCGACGCGCCGGCCGGTACGACGGCCGCCACCGGCGGCGGTTCGGCGGCGCCCGGCACCGAACTGGAGAAGACGATCGCCCAGGTGTGGCGCGACGGCCTCGGCGTCACCGACGTCGGCGTGGACGACGACTTCTTCGCCCTCGGCGGCAACTCGCTGGTCGCCGTGCAGCTCATCGCCGCCATGCGCAAGGCGACCGGCGTACGGCTGCCGATGCGCAGCCTCTTCGAGACCCCCACGGTGGCCGGACTGGCCGCCCGGATCGAGGAGCTGCGCGCCGAGGCGCCCGCCGACGCACCGGCCGCCCCGGCGGCGATCCCGGCCATCCCGCGGCTGCCCCGCGGCTGACATCCCGACGCACACAAGGAGACACCGCACCATGAGCGAGACAACCGCGACGCTGCCGGTGGTCGTCGAGAGCGACGGCCGGGCGCTGACCGACCTGATCACGGCCCGGCGCGCCGAGCTGCGGGACACCCTCGTCGCCAGCGGGGGCCTGCTGTTCCGCGGCTTCGACGTGGGCGGCGTGGACGGCTTCGACCAGGCCGTACGCGCGCTCGCCGGCGAGCCGCTGACCTACACCGAGCGCTCCTCGCCCCGGCACTCCATCAAGGGCCGGGTCTACACCTCGACCGACTACCCGCCGGACGAGGAGATCTTCCTGCACAACGAGAACTCGTACCAGGCGCGCTGGCCGCTGACGCTGTTCTTCTACTGCGTCACGCCGCCGGACAGCCTGGGCGCCACGCCGCTGGCCGACGTGCGCCGGGTCTACGAGCTGATCGACCCGACGGTCCGGGAGGAGTTCATCAGCCGCCGGTGGATGCTCGTGCGCAACTTCCACGGCGACTTCGGCACCCGCTGGCAGGAGGTGTTCAACACCGAGAGCCGCGCCGAGGTCGAGGCGTACGCGGCGGACAACGGGATCACCGTGGAGTGGGTCGGCAAGGACGGCCTGCGTACCCGCGCGGTCCGCGACGTGGTGCACCACCGGCCCGGGTCGGACACCCCGCGCTGGTTCAACCACGCCACGTTCTTCCACCTCAGCACCCTGCCCAAGGACTACCAGGAAGGGCTGCTGGCCATGTTCGGCGCCGACGGGCTGCCGTCGAACACCTACTACGGCGACGGCGCCGAGATCCCCGCCGACGTCATGGACCACCTGCGCGCCGCCTACCGGGCGGCCACCGTCCGCTTCGACTACCAGCGCGACGACGTGCTGGTGGTGGACAACATGACCGCCGCGCACGGCCGGGAACCGTTCACCGGTCCCCGCAAGATCGCCGTCGCGATGGCCGAGCCGCACACCCCCGAGAACGCAGGAGCGAACTGACATGGCCGAACCCCGATTCCTGGTCGTCCGCAACGACGAGGAGCAGTACTCGATCTGGTCGGCCGACCGGGACCTGCCCGCCGGCTGGCACGACACCGGCTTCGCCGGCAGCCGCGAGCAGTGCCTGGCCCACGTGGACGAGGTCTGGACCGACATGCGTCCCCGCTCCGTGCGCGAGGCACTCTCATGAGCACGAGCCAGGAGTGGACGTTCCCGGCCTCCTACGCCCAGGAGCGGGTGTGGATGGCCAACCAGCTCGACGCCGGCTCGCCGGTGTTCAACGTGTCCTTCCCGTGGCTGTTCCCGGCCGGCGTGGACGCCGGCACGGCCGGTGACGTGGTCAACCGGGTGATCGCCCGGCACGAGGCGCTGCGTACCCACCTGCGGACCGACGACGGCGCGCTGGTGCAGGTCGTACGCGCCCACGAGCCGGCGCCGCTGCCCGTCACCGACGTCACCCACCTGCCCGCCGGTGAGCAGCGGGCCGAGTTCGAGCGCATCCGCGGCGAGATGGCGCGCCTGCCGATCCCGCTGGACGCGGCGCCGCTGTGGCGGGCCCGGCTGATCCGCATGACCGAAGGGCTCGCGCTGGCGTTCGTGGTGCACCACGCCGTCTTCGACAGCCACTCGGCGGTGCTGTTCCACGCCGAGCTGCTCGCGTTCTGCGAGGCCGCGCGCACCGGCGCCGAGCCCGCCGTGCCCGAGCTGCCCATCCAGTACGCCGACTTCGCGGTCTGGCAGCGCCAGCAGCTCACCGGCGAGGAACTGGACCGTCAGCTCGCGTTCTGGACCGGTCACCTGGCCGGCGCGCCGCCGGTCACCGGCCTGCCGCTGGACCGGCCCCGCCCGGCCCAGCTCGGGTTCGCCGGTGACGAGGTGCGCTTCACGCTGCCCGACGGGCTGCTGGACGGCGTCGGCGCGCTGGCCACCGGCGCGCAGGCCACCCCGTACATGGTGCTGCTGGCCGGTTTCGCGGCGCTGCTGTCGCGGATCTCCGGCGACGCCGACGTGGTGGTCGGCGTCTCCACCGCGGGCCGGGACAACCCGGAGCTGACGCCGCTGATCGGCATGTTCGTCAACCCGGTGGCGCTGCGCTGCGACGTCTCCGGCGACCCGACGTTCGCGGCGCTGCTGGGCCGCGTCCGCAACGGCCTGATCGACGCCATGGAGCACGGGCAGACGCCGTTCCAGAAGATCGTCGAGGCGGTCGACCCGCAGCGTGACCCGTCGGTGCAGCCGATCTTCCAGACCGCGCTGAACTGGATCCCGGACTCCGGCCTCGACCCGGTGGAGCTGGGCACCACGAAGGACGACCTGGCCTTCGACATCACCACCGGCGACTGCCGCCTGGTCTACCGCACCGAGCTGTTCGACCGGGCCACGGCCGAGACGGTGGTCAGCCGCTACGTACGGCTGCTCGCCGCCGCCGTCGCCGAGCCGGAGCGTACGGTCGGCGCACTGCCGCTGCTCACCGACGCCGAGCGGGAAAAGGTGCTCGACGCCTGGAACGACACCGCCCACGACGTGCCGGTGACCACTGTGGTCGACGAGGTGCAGCGGCAGGCCGCCGCCACCCCGGACGCGGCGGCGCTGGTCTGCGACGGCGTGACGCTCGGCTACGGCGAGCTGAACACCGCCGCGAACCGGCTGGCCCGGCTGCTCGTGGCGCGCGGTGCCGGCCCGGAGACCAGGGTCGCGCTGGCGCTGCCCCGCTCCTGCGACCTCGTCGTGGCGATGCTCGCGGTGCTGAAGGCCGGTGCCGCCTACGTGCCGGTGGACACCGCGTACCCGGCCGGCCGGATCGCGTACCTCCTGGCCGACGCCGCACCGGCGCTGGTGGTGACCACGCCGGACACCGCCGCCCTGGTGCCCGGCGACGCGCTGGTGCTCGACGGCGAGGTCGGCTCGGACCAGGCCGGCGACGACCTCACCGACGCCGACCGGGTCGCGCCGCTGCGCCCGGAGCACCCGGCGTACGTGCTCTACACCTCCGGCTCCACCGGCCGCCCGAAGGGCGTGGTGGTCGAGCACCGGGCGGTGACCGCGTACCTGGCGTGGGCCCGCGCCACCTACCCGGGGCTGTCCGGGGTGGCGCTGCTGCACTCGCCGGTGTCGTTCGACCTCACCGTCACCGGCCTGCTCGGCACGCTGACCGCCGGCGGCACGGTCCGGCTCGCCGCGATCGACGACCCGGCCGCCCGCGCCGGTGGCCGGCCGGCCTTCCTCAAGGTCACGCCGAGCCACCTGCCGCTGCTCGACGGCGAGCTGTCGCCGACGGCGGACCTGGTGATCGGCGGCGAGGCGCTGACCGGGGAGCAGCTCGCCGCCTGGCGGGCCGCGAACCCCGACGTGGCGGTGATCAACGAGTACGGCCCGACGGAGGCCACTGTGGGTTGCGTCGCGGCCCGGATCGCCCCCGGCGAACCGGTCCCGGCCGGTCCGGTGCCGATCGGCACGCCCACCTGGAACACCCGGGCGCTGCTGCTCGACGCCGCCCTGCGGCCGGTGCCCCCGGGCGTGGTGGGGGAGCTGTACGTCACCGGCACCCAGCTCGCCCGCGGCTACCACGACCGGCCCGGCCTGACCGCGGAGCGGTTCCTGCCCTGCCCGTACGGCCCGCCCGGCGCCCGGATGTACGCCACCGGCGACCTGGCCCGCTGGCGCGCCGACGGCACGCTGGACTACCTGGGTCGCCGCGACGACCAGGTCAAGGTGCGCGGTATGCGCATCGAGCTGGGCGAGGTCGAGGCGGCGCTGCTGGCCCACCCGGACGTGCGCGCCGCCGCCGCGGCGGTACGCACCGACGGCGGCGAGCCGGCACTCGTCGGCTACCTGGTGGGCCCGGCCCACGAGGACTCGGTCCGCGCCGAACTGGCCCGCGAGTTGCCCGCGCACCTGGTGCCGGCCGCCCTGGTCCGGCTGGACGCGCTGCCGCTGACGCCGAACGGCAAGCTGGACCGTGCCGCGCTGCCCGCCCCGGCGGCGGCCGAGCAGGCCCAGGACAGCTACGTCGCGCCCCGCACCGAGGCCGAGGGGCTGGTCGCCGAGGTGTACGCCGAGATCCTCCAGGTGGAGAAGGTCGGCGCCCTGGACGACTTCTTCGCCCTCGGCGGCAACTCGCTGCGCGGCATGCGGGCGATGGCCCGGATCCGCGCCGAGGTGGACGTCGACCTGCCCATGCGGGCGCTGTTCAGCAGCCCCGTGGTGGCGGACCTGGCCGCCCAGATCGAACAGCGGATCGCCGCCGAACTCGACGGGCTCTCCGACACCGAGGTCGCCGCGCTGCTCGCGGCGGAAGAGGGAACCAACTGATGACCGACCTGAAGGATCCGGCCCGCGAGGCGGCCCGGCAGGCGCTGATCGCCCGACGGCTACGCGCCCGCCAGACCGCTCCCGCGGCCCGGATCACCCCCCGCCCGTCCGGCGCGGAGGTGCCGCTGTCCTACGCCCAGGAGCGGGTCTGGTTCATGGACCAGCTCGCCCCGGGCGAGGCGGCGTACCACATCGCGGTGCCGCTGCGGGTGCGCGGACCACTGGACGTGGACGCGCTGCGTGCCGCCCTGACCGGGCTGGCCGAGCGGCACGAGTCGCAGCGCACCCGCTTCCCGGCCGACGCCGACGGCCGTCCCACAGTGGTCGTCGCGGACACCGCCGACGTGCCGCTCACAGTGGTGGACGCGCCCGACGAGGCCGCCGCGCAGGCGCTCGTGGACGCGGCGGCGGCCGAGCCGTTCGACCTGGCCAACGGTCCGCTGCTGCGGGCCCTGCTGATCCGGCTGACCGCCGAGGACCACGTGCTGTTCCTCGCCCAGCACCACATCGTCGGCGACGGCTGGTCGGTGGACGTGCTGCTGCGCGACCTGATCACGCTCTACCGGGGCGGCGAGCCGCCCGCGCTGCCGATCCAGTACGGCGACTTCGCCGTCTGGGAGGCCCAGGAGCTGGACGGTCCGCAGGCGCGGGCGCACGTCGACTACTGGAAGCAGCGGCTGGCCGGCATCACGCCGCTGGAACTGCCGCTGGACCGGCCGCGCCCGGCCACCCAGACGTACCGGGGCGACTTCGTCGAGTTCCAGCTCGACCCGGCCGCCACCGAGGCGCTCAACACGCTCACCCGCGACAGCGGCGGCACGCTGTTCATGACGCTGCTCGCCGCGTACCAGGTGCTGCTGGCCCGGCACGCCGGTCAGGACGACTTCGCGATCGGCGCGTCGGTGGCCGGCCGGTCCGCACCGGAGCTGGAGAACCTCGTCGGCATGTTCATCAACATGCTGCCGCTGCGCGCCGACCTGGGCGACGATCCGACGTTCACCGAGCTGCTGGAACGCACCCGCCGCACCGTGCTGGACGGGTTCGAGCACGCCGAGGTGCCGTTCGCCAAGGTGGTCCACGAGCTGGGCCTGCCGCGCGACGTCAGCCGCTCCCCGGTGTTCCAGGCCATGTTCGTGCTGCAGAACTACGAGATGGGCCGGTTCACCGGCGTGTCCCGCACCGACGAGGTCACGTTCTCCTGGACCCCGATGGAGTTGCAGGCCACCCGGTTCGACTTCGAGCTGCACGCGGTGGAGACCGTCGACGGGCTCTGGGGCAAGCTGGTCTTCAACACCGACCTGTTCGACCGGGTGACCGTGGAGCGGATGGCGCAGCGGTGGACCGCGTTGCTGGACGCGGTCGTCGCCGCGCCGGACACCCCGGTGTCCCGGCTGCCGCTGCTGCCCGCCGCCGAGCGGGACCTGCTCGCCGCCTGGAACGACACCACTGCGGACTTCCCGCGCGAGCAGACGCTGCACGGCCCGATCGAGGAGCGCGCCGCGGCCACCCCGGACGCGGTGGCGGTCACCATCGACGGGCACAGCCGCACGTACGCCGAGCTGAACGCGCAGGCCAACCGCGTCGCGCACCGGCTGCGCGCGGCCGGCGTCGGCCCGGAGACGCTCGTCGGGGTGTGCGCGGAACGCTCGGTGGAACTGGTCGCCGGGCTGCTCGGCGTGCTCAAGGCCGGCGGCGCGTACCTGCCGCTGGACCCGGAGTACCCGGCCGACCGGCTCGCGTTCATGGTCGGCGACGCGGACGCGCCGGTGGTGCTGGTCCAGTCGCACCTGCGCGACGTGCTGCCCGACACCGGCGCCACGGTGCTCGAACTGGACGACGCCGCAGTCTGGGCCGACCAGCCCGGGACCGACCCCGGGCCGACGGCCGGGCCGGAGCACCTGGCGTACGTCATCTACACCTCCGGCTCCACCGGCCGCCCCAAGGGCGTGCCGAACACCCACCGGGGCATCGTCAACCGGCTCGACTGGATGCAGAAGACGTACCGCCTCGGCGCCGACGACGCGGTGCTCCAGAAGACCCCGGCGAGCTTCGACGTGTCGGTGTGGGAGTTCTTCTGGCCGCTGCGCACCGGTGCCCGCCTGGTGCTGGCGAAGCCCGGCGGCCACAAGGACGCCGGCTACCTGCGCGACCTGCTGGTGTCCGAGCGGATCACCACCGCCCACTTCGTCCCGTCGATGCTCACCGTCTTCCTCGCCGAGGACGGTGTGGAGGCGGCCACCGCGCTGCGCCGGGTGATCTGCTCCGGCGAGGAGCTGCCGCTGGCGTCGGCGGCCGACTTCACCGCCCGGCTGCCCTGGTGCGGCCTGCACAACCTGTACGGCCCGACCGAGGCGGCCATCGACGTGACCGCCTGGGCGTGCGAGCCGGACCGGCTGGCGCAGGTGACGAGCGTGCCGATCGGCGCGCCGATCGCCAATCTGCGGCTGCACGTGCTCGACCCGTCCGGCGCGCAGTGCCCGGTCGGGGTGGCCGGTGAGCTGCACATCGGCGGCGTCGGGCTGGCCCGCGGCTACCACCGCCGGCCGGCGCTGACGGCGGAGAAGTTCGTCCCCGACCCGTACTCGGACGAGCCGGGCGCCCGCCTCTACCGCACCGGCGACCTGGCCCGCTGGGTCGTCGGCCCGGACGGCGCCGGGGTGATCGAGTTCCTGGGCCGGATCGACCACCAGGTCAAGCTGCGCGGCCTGCGCATCGAGCTGGGCGAGATCGAGAGCGCGCTGCGCGAGCAGCCGGGCGTCACCGAGGCCACGGTGATCGTCCGCGAGGACAGCCCGGGCGACAAGCGGCTCACCGCGTACCTGGTCGGCGCCGCGGAGCACGCCGCGCTGAAGGCGGCGCTGAAGGACACGCTGCCCGAATACATGGTGCCGGCCGCGTTCGTCACGCTCGACGCGCTGCCGCTGACCCCGAACGGCAAGCTGGACCGCAAGGCGCTGCCCGCGCCGGTGGTCACCCGCGAGGCGTCGGTGGCGCTGGTCGAGCCGCGCGACGACACCGAGCGGGCGCTCGCCGCGATCTGGTCCGAAGTGCTGGGCGTTGACACGCTCGGCATCGACGACGACTTCTTCGACCTGGGCGGGCACTCGATGCTGGCCACCCAGGTGGTCGCCAAGATCCGCAAGGCAGAGCTGGGCGGCCGGGCGGTCGGCGTGATGGACCTGTTCCAGCAGCGCACCATCCGGGACCTCGCCGCGTTCATCTCCGGTGACGCCGCGCACGAGGGGCCGCGCCGGCTGCTCTACGAGCTGACCAAGCCGATCCCGGCGGGCAAGCGGGTGCTGACGTACGTCTGCGTTCCGTACGGCGGCGGCAGCGCCATCGTCTACCAGCCGCTTGCCGACGCGCTGCCGGCCGGGTACGGGCTGTGGTCGCTGGCGATCCCCGGCCACGACGTGGGTCTCAGCGAGGACGCGCTGCCGTTCGACGAGCTGACCAGCCGGGTCGCCGACGAGATCCTGGAGCGGGTCGAGGGACCGATCGCCCTGTACGGCCACTGCGGCGTGGGCAGCGCCATCCTCGCCGACGTGGCCCGCAAGGTCGAGGCGGCCGGCCGGGACCTGGAGGCCGTCTACATCGGCGCCATGTTCCCGTTCGCCCGTCCGAAGGGCGTGATCGCGGCGCTCCGCGACCGCCTCGAGCGGCTCAGCAGCAACAGGCACTCGGCGAGCTGGCTCAAGTCGATGGGTGTGGACACCGACGAGCTGGACCCGGAGCAGGCCGACCGGATCATCAGCAACATGCGGGCCGACTCCCGCGCCTCGGAGGAGTACTTCACCCGGCTGCTGGACCAGCAGGCGGAGAAGCTCCGGACGCCGATCATCTCGGTGGTCGGCTCCGAGGATCCGGTGACCGACTACTACCGCGAGCGGTACGCCGAGTGGCAGTTCCTCAGCGACACGCTCGGCCTCGTGGTTCTCGACCAGGCCGGGCACTTCTTCCTCAAGTACCGGGCCGAGGAACTGGCCGAGATCGTCACCCGGGTGCACCCGGCGGTCGTCGCCGGTGACGTCGGCGCGCTGACCGCGGAGGCCCGGGGCGAGGACGCCGGGTGGGTGGTGGCCGACACGCTGCGGGTGGGTGAGGACCGCAAGCCCACCACCACGGTCAAGCCGAGCATGGGCCGGTTCATGGCCATCACGACCGGTCAGCTCATCTCCAGCACCGGTTCCGCGCTGACCGCGTTCGCGCTGCCGATCTGGCTGTTCAACCGTACCGGCTCGGTGGCGAACCTCGGCCTGCTGTGGGCGCTCGCGCTGATCTGTGGCGTGCTCATGCTGCCGGTGGCCGGCGCGCTGGTCGACCGGGTCAGCCGGCGGCGGATCATGATGACGGCGAGCTGCTTCGCCGGTTCCGTCCAGCTCGTGCTGGCCACCCTGTTGTGGACCGACAACCTGGTGCTCTGGCACATCTACATGCTGGTGGCGCTCAGTTCGGTGGCCGGTTCGTTCCAGCGGATCGCGTTCCAGTCGGCGGTGCCGCAGCTCGTGCCCAAGCGCTACCTCGGGCACGCCATGGGCATCACCCAGCTCTCCACCGGTGTGGCCACGCTGCTCATGCCGGCGTTCGCGGCCGGCCTGCTCGCCACCATCGAGCTGAAGGGCATCCTGCTGGTCGACGTGGCCAGCTACGTGTTCGCGGTGCTCACCCTCGCCGTGGTCCGCTTCCCGGACGCGCTGGGCTGGCGGCCCCGGGAACGGCTGCTGGTGGCCATCGCCAACGGCATGCGCTACTCCTGGCGGCACCGCGGGTTCCGGCTGATGCTCGGCTACTTCGCGCTGGGCAACATCTTCCTGGCGCCCGCGCTGGTGCTCATCACGCCGCTGGTGCTGTCGTTCGGCAGCCCGACCCAGGTGGCGCAGGTGGCGCTGGCCGAGGCGGTCGGCGCGGTGCTCGGCGGCGTGCTGATGTCGCTGTGGGGCGGTCCGCGCAAGCGCCGCATGATCGGCGTCCTGGTCGGCAACCTGGGCACCGCGATCGGTTGCGTGCTGATCGGCCTGGACGCGTCGGTGGCGATGATCTGCGTCGGCTTCTGCTGGCTGGCCATGTCGATGACCACCGCGCAGTCGATCTACGCGACGATCGTCCAGGTGAAGGTGCCGCAGCGCTTCCACGGCCGGGTGTTCAGCCTCAACCAGACCATCTCCTGGTCGACGCTGCCGATCGGGTTCGCGCTGCTCGCGCCCGGCGCCACCGCGCTGTTCGAGCCGATGCTCGCACCCGGTGGGGCGCTGGCCGGTTCGGTGGGCGCGGTGATCGGCACCGGACCGGGCCGGGGCATCGGTTTCGCGTACATCTGCTTCGGCGCGGCGCTGATCCTCATCACGCTCGGCGGTTTCGCGATCCGGCTGCTGCGCCGGTTCGACCTGGAGGTGGAGGACTCCCTGCCGGACGACCTGATCGGCGCCCAGGAGCGGGAGAAGCGCCTGGCCGCCAAGGCCGAGAAGAAGGAACTCGTCTCGGTCTGACCGTGTCGATCACGGAGTTCGCGTCGGTTCCGGGCACCCGGCCGACGCGAACTCCGTGATCACCGGGGCTAGCATCGGTGCGATGAGCGAGGACGTCACCGACGCGCTGCTGCGGGAGATGGGGCGCCTCGATCCGTGCGCCGCAGTGGTCGAGGCCGGTGAGCAGGACGTCGACGGGCTCACCGACTACAGCCCGGACGGTCACCAGGCCCGCGCTGACCTCGCCGCGCACACCCTGCGCCGGATCGAGGCGCTGCCCGCGACCCCGCTGCACGCCCACCTCGCGGAGCGGCTGCGCGCCCGGATCGCCTTCCACGACGCCGGGGAGGACCTGCGGGAACTGCACGCCGCGGCCACCGGCCCGCTCCAGCTCATCCGACAGTGCGTCGAGTCGGCGGTGCCGGGCCGCGACGCCGAGGGCGCGGCCTCCGAGGACGGCTGGGCCCGCGTCGGCGCCCGCCAGGCCGCGATCCCGGCGGCACTCGACGGGTACGCCCGCAGCCTCCTGCTCGCCGCCGCCCGCGGTCACCTGCCGGCCCGGCGCCAGGTGGAGCTGGTGACGCAGCGCTGCCGCGCCTGGATCGACGACGACACGACCCTGGTGGACCGGTACGGCGACGGCCCGCAGCAGCGGTCGTTGCAGGCGGCGGCGCGCGATGCCCAGGCGGCCTACCGGAGGTTCGCCGCGACGCTCACCGCGGACCTCGCGCCGCTGGCGCACGACGACGAGGCGTTCGGCCCGGCGCGGTACGCGCTCTGGGTGCGGGCCTTCCTCGGCGCGGAACCGGACCTGCGCGAGCTGTACGAGTGGGGCTGGGACGAGTTCACCACGATCGAGGCGGAACTCGTCGCCGAGGCGAGGGCCCTGGGCGGCACCGTGCCCGAGGTGCGGGACCGGCTCGACCGCCCCGGCGCGCCGGGCGTCGTGCACGGCCGGGACGCGTTCGGCGCCTGGCTCCAGGAGTTGCTGGAGGCCACCACCGAGCGGCTGCACGGCACCCACTTCGACATCCCCGCGCCGCTGCGGCGCATCGAGTCACGCATCACCGGGTCGGGCGGCACCGCCTACATCGGTCCGTCGCGGGACCTGACGCGGCCGGGCCGGGTCTCGTGGCTGCTGCCCGAGGGCCGGGAGCACTTCCCCACCTGGTGGGCGTACAGCACCGCGTACCACGAGGGCGTCCCCGGCCACCACCTGCACCTCGGCTCCGAGGCGTGCCGGGGCGGACCCGGGCAGCGGCTGAACCTGCTCGGCGGGCTCTCCGGCGCCCAGGAGGGCTGGGCCCTGTACGCCGAGCGGTTCATGGACGAGCTCGGGCTCTACGAGCAGCCGGGCGCCCGGCTGGGACACCTGTTCATGCAACTGCTGCGGGCGGCCCGGGTGGTGCTCGACATCGGCCTGCACCTACGGCTGCCGATGCCCTCCGGCGGCGGCGCGCCGTGGACGCCGGACGCCGCGCTGGACCTGCTGCGCGACCGCTGCCACCAGGGCCCGTACGCGCCTCTGGAGCTGGCCCGCTACCTGGGCCGGCCCGGGCAGGCGCTCACCTACAAGGTGGGGGAGCGGGTGTGGCGCGACGGCCGCGCGGCGTTCCCCGGCGACCGGCGGGCGTTCCACAACCGGGCGCTGGAACTCGGCTCGCTGGGGCTGGACCAGCTCAGGAGCGCGCTCGCCGCCTATCCGGCCTCGTCGGCGGGCAGCTCCTCCGGGTCGGCCACCCAGGCGGAGTAGACCGGCAGCGCGTGCCACGGGCCGCCGTCCGGGTCGGTGGTCACCGCGACCACCGCGTACGGGTGACCGAACCGCAGCTCCGCGACGCGGGCGACCCCCTCCGGCGGCAGCGCCGTCGCCCGGCCGAACGCGGTCACCGCGGCGGCCTCGAAGCCGTAGCGGCCGAACCGCGCCACCGCCGACTGCGCGGCGTCGAACTCCGGCCCGGTCAGGCCCAGCAGCTCGCCGAGCGCCCGCGCCGCCGCGTCGAAGCCGAACCCGGGCGCGGTGAGGTCGTGCCGGCTCTGCGCCGACCAGCACGGCAGCACTGCCGTGGCGCGTTCCTCCCGGCCGTCGGCCGCGTACGTCCGGGTCGGCTCCTCCCGCAGCGCCCACAGTGGCGTCTCGCCCAGCGGCAGGTCGAACAGCGACCGGTGACCCGGTACGGCGTCCGGGGCGAACGCGGCGGCGCTCGCCAGTTCCTGCGCGGCGGCCAGCACGTCGGCGGCCGGCACCTCGGGCGCGGCGGCCACCGACACCACCAGCATCCCGGCGCCGCCGTCGCCGGCCGGGACCGCGTGCACCGCCACGTCGCCGGCCCGGCCGGTGGCCGCCACCCAGCAGCGGTGCCCGGACGGCGGCGTGCGCAGCACCCACCGCAGGCGGCCCGACCAGGCGCTGCCGGCGCCCAGCTCCGCGCCTGGAGCCGTGTCGAACGGGTCGGCCCACGACACACGGGTCGCGAGCGCGTTGGCCAGGACCAGCAGCGTGTCCGGGGTGACGTCGACCGGGAAGCGGTCGATCAGCCCGCCGGTACGTTCGCGGGCCCAGGCGTCGAGCGCCGCCTGGTCCGGCAGCGCACCGCGCTCGGTGTCCTCCGGCAGGGCGGCCCGCCAGGCGGCCAGCTCCGCCGCGGGCGTGCGCTCCCACAGCGCGGTGGCGGCGGCGACCATCGGGTGCGGCGCGGCCAGCAGAGCCCGGGCCTCGGCCGCGGCGTCGTCCGGGTCGGCGCCGAGCGCCTCGGCCAGCGCCGCGCGGGCGTCGCCGGTGGCGGTCGGGCCGGTCAGCGCCAGCAGCAGCCAGGCGCCCAGCGGGGAGGCGACGTGGTGGGTGTCGCCGGCGGCGCGGTGCAGCCGCTCGGCGTAACGGGCCAGGGGTGCGCGCAGAGGGGTCACGGCTCCACTCTGCCCGGTGGCGCGCCCGGCGGCACGCCGCCGGTCAGGACCACAGCTCGAACGGCTCGTCGATCTCCGTCCCGGCCAGGAACGCCGGGAGCAGTTCCGGCAGGCGCCCGGGGTAGCAGCGCGGCCGCTCGGCGAGCACCTCGGCCAGCGGCCACCAGCGGAACCCGAAGTAGTCCTCCACCTCGTAGTCCAGCCGCAGCGCCGCGTCCACGTCCGGCCCGGGGCCGGGCAGCCGTACCGCCACGATCACCTCGTCCTGGAGGTGGCGGCGCTGCCGGTGCCGGAAGCTGGCCCGCCGCCGCCACGTCGGCGCGCCCACCTCGTCCGGGCCGATGGCGATGCCGGTCTCCTCGCGCAGTTCGCGGACCGCCGCCTCCCGGTACGTCTCACCGGGGTCCAGCCCGCCGCCGGGCAGCTCCCACCACACGCCGAGGTCCGGGTGATCCGGGTCGCGGGTGTGGAACAGCAGCAGGCGGTCGGCGGCGTCGAGCACCACCAGCCGTACCGCGCTGCGCTCGAACAGCGGCAGATCGTCGGGCAACTCCACGCTCCCAGCCTAGGCAACGGGGCCGCGCCGCCTCGCGACCGCCGCACACCTCCGACTAGGCTGCCCGCCGTGGCAGGTCTGTTGAAGAACGTGGCGTCGAAGCTCGGCCGGATCACCCGGGTCGTGCCCGCCCCCGCCCGCCCCGGCGGGCCGATCCCGGCCCAGGTCGCGCGCCGCCGCCAGGTCAGCGCGTTGCAGCGCCGCGAGCTGTCGTACGCCCCGGAGCCGGACGGCCACGCCGACCCGGGCGAGATCGTCTGGACCTGGGTGCCGTACGAGGACGACCCGCGTCAGGGCAAGGACCGTCCGGTGCTGGTGGTGGGCCGGCACAGCCGGACGCTGTTCGGGCTGATGCTGTCCAGCCAGAGCGACCGGGACGGTCAGCGGCACTGGCTGGCGCTCGGCCCGGGGGAGTGGGACCGGGACAACCGGCCGAGCTGGGTACGCCTGGACCGGGTGCTCACCATGCGCGAGGACAGCATCCGCCGCGAGGGCGCGGTGCTGGACCGGCCGCGGTTCGACCGGGTCGGGCAGGCGTTGCGCGCCGGCTACGGCTGGCGCTGACCGGCCGGACCGAGCCCGGCCGGCACCGCGACGAGCCGCCGGACCGGGCTGAGCGCCGCGCGACGAGCCGGGCTCAGCGCCGCGCGACGAGCCGGGCGGTGCCGGCTCAGCACTCCGCGACGAGCTGGCGGGCCGGGCGGGCGGGGCCGAGCGTCTTCGCCTCGTACATGGCCGCGTCGGCGCGGCAGAGCGCGTCGGCGAGCTGGGTGGGGCAGTGCACCGGTGCGAGCCCGACCGAGGCGGTGACCTGGATGCTGCGCGTGCCCAGCGGGATCGGCGCGGCGAGCGCCTCGCAGAGCCGCCGGGTGGCGTGCTCGATCCACCGGCGGTCGGCCGTGGGGCTGGCCAGCAGGCCGGCGAACTCGTCGCCGCCGAGCCGGGCGACCAGGTTGGGGCCGGCGAACGCGGCGAGCCGCTGCGCCACGCTGACCAGCACCTGGTCTCCGGCGGCGTGCCCGTAGCGGTCGTTGACCTGCTTGAAGTTGTCCAGGTCGAGCACGACCGCGACGAGTGGCTGACCGGCCGGGTCGGTGAGCAGTGCGGCGGCGAGCCGGAAGAACGCCCGGCGGTTGGGCAGCCCGGTGAGCGGGTCGTGGCTGGCGGCGTGCCGCTCGGCGGCCAGCTCGGCCTGCAACAGCTCGATCTCGGCTTCGGCGCGCAGCGCGCGGCGGCGTAACTGCCAGGCGGAGACGATCGCGCCCGCCGCGGAGATGCCGGAGGCGATGGTCATCGGATCCGCCAACGCGTCCTCCTCACCGCAGTCCCGAAGCCGCGCGGAGCGGCGTCCCCGGGGCCGGGCTCGGGTCACCGTGCGTGAACGAACCGGCACACCGTATTTCCGCTATCATGCTCTCTGTCCATTGCAGATGCAATAGCAGATGCACGTGCATCTCACTCCTCAGTCGACAGACGTCGCCACCCACCGCTCCTCCCCGCGGCCTCGGCTGGCTCATCCCGAAGGACGCCCATGCAGCAACCCCCGAACGGCGTGCCCGCGACCGAGTTGCCGCCGATGCGCTGGCTGAAGAGCCGCCGCAGCAACCCCAGCGGCAACTGCGTCGAACTGGCCGAGTTGCCCGGCGGTGGCGGCATCGCGGTCCGCAACTCCCGGCACCCCGAGGGCCCGGCGCTGATCTACACAGTGGACGAGATCGCCGCGTTCGTGCTCGGCGCCCGGGACGGCGACTTCGACCACCTGATCCCGCCGTCCCGTGCACGGGACTGACTCCGTCCGTCCGGAGGAGTTCACCTCACTGTCGGTTCATGGCATGCTTACTCGTCGGTCCGGGAGGGTGCCCGGCCGGGGCGGTCGGGATGCGAGGGCGGTCAGGTGGCGACGGTGCCCGTCGAGGGTGGTCCGACAAGCGGTCCGACAGTGCTGCGCATGCTGCTCGGCGGGCAGCTACGCCGGCTGCGGGAGAGCGCCGGGGTCAGCAGGGAGACCGCCGGCTGGGAGATCCGCTCGTCGGAGTCGAAGATCAGCCGGATGGAGCTGGGCCGGGTCGGCTTCAAGGAGCGCGACGTGGCCGATCTGCTCACGCTCTACGGCGTCACCGCGCCCGAGGACCGTGACGCGCTTCTCAAGCTGGCCCGCGACGCGAACAGCCCGGGCTGGTGGCACCGCTACGGCGACGTGCTGCCCGCCTGGTTCCAGTCGTACCTGGGCCTGGAGGCGGCCGCCGCGCTGATCCGCACGTACGAGGTGCAGTTCGTGCCCGGCCTGTTGCAGACCGCCGCGTACGCCCGGGAGGTCATCCTCCTCGGCCATCGCGGCGCGTCGGCGGCGGAGCTGGACCGGCGGGTGGAGCTGCGGATGCAGCGCAAGGAGCTGCTGCGGCGCGCGAACCCGCCGCAGCTGTGGGCGGTGCTCGACGAGGCGGTGCTGCGCCGCCCGATCGGCGGTGCCGCGGTGATGCGGGAGCAGATGGACGCGCTGATCGAGGCGACGTCCGGCCCGCACGTGCGGTTGCAGATCGTCCCGTTCGCCGCCGGCGGGCACGCCGCGGCCAGCGGCGCGTTCAGCATCCTGCGCTTCGGCGACGCCGACCTGCCCGACATCGTCTACATCGAGCAGCTCACCAGCGCGATCTACCTGGACAAACGCGACGACCTCGACTTCTACGCCGAGGCGATGGAACGGCTGTGCGTCGAGGCCGCGCCGCCGGAGCGGACCCCGGAGCTGCTGGCCCGCATGCGCGACGAGCTGTACCCGGCCTGACCGGGGCGGCGGCGGGCGCAAGAACGCCGGAACGGGACGAAACGGGGGCGCGGGTTGGTGCGGCCGGTGCCGCGCATGGCAGCCTGGTGAATTATGTCGCCGTTCACGCCCGCCCTGCGCCTGCACGACCGGTACGTCCTGCGCGAACGCATCGGCCTCGGCGGGATGTCCGAGGTGTGGCGCGCCGACGACGAGGTGCTGCACCGGCCCGTCGCGGTCAAGGCCCTCGCCGGGCAGCTCGCCGCCGACCCGCAACTGCGGGCGGTCATCCAGCGCGAGGCCCGCGCGGCGGCACGGCTCACCCACCCGCACGTGACTCAGGTGTACGACTACGGCGAGGCGACGCTGGACAGTGGCGTCGTGGTCCCGTACCTGGTGATGGAGCTGGTGGAGGGGCAGACGCTCGCCGACCGGCTGGCCGGCGGGCCGCTGGCCTGGCCGGACGCGGTCCGCACGGCCGGGCAGGTCGCCGGGGCGCTGGCCGCGGCGCACCGGATCGGCGTGGTGCACCGCGACGTCAAGCCGGCCAACGTGATGCTCACCGAGACCGGCGCGAAGGTGCTCGACTTCGGCATCGCCGCGCCCGCCGGCCCGCACCCGGTCACCGGGCAGACCGGCGCGCTGCTGATGGGCACCCCCGCCTACTTCGCCCCGGAACGCCTCGACCCCGGCCCGGCGAACCCGGCCGGCGACGTGTACGCGCTCGGCGTCCTGCTGTACCGCAGCCTCACCGGGCGGGCGCCGCTGCTGGTGCGCAGCTGGGACGACGTGCTGGACGTGCGGCGCAACCGTCCGGCGGTGCCGCCGCTGCGGGTGCCCGGCCTGCCGCCGGAGGTCGGCGACCTGGTCCTGGCCTGCCTCGCCGTGGACCCGCAGCGGCGGCCCACAGCGGCCCGGCTCGCCGAGCGGCTCGGCGTGGGCCGTCCGGTGGACCCGCCGACCGCGATCCTGCCCACCGTGGCGCCGGAGGCGCACCCGCCCACCCTGATCGAGCGGTCCCCGGCCGCCGCGTCCCGCCCGGTCCCGCCGGCACGTCCCGTCGCGCCGCCGCGCCCGGCGGTCTCGTCGAACCGGCTGCTCGGGCTGCTCGTCGCCGGCGCCGTGGTGCTGCTGCTCGCCGTGGTCGGCTCGCTGGTGTGGGGCGACGGCTCCGGCACCCCGCCGGCCGCCGCGCCCACCGCCGGCCCGTCGACCGGCGCCGCCGAACCGCCCGCCCCGAAGCCCACCAGCGCCGCGCCGCCGTCGACGGCATCCGAACCGGTGACGCTGCGTCAGCTCGGCGACCGGTTCGGTGAGCTGCTCGACCGGGCCGAGTCGATCGGCCTGATCGACCGCAAGACCGCCGACGACCTGCGGAAGAAGGCCGCCGAGCTGGACCGGGGCAAACCGAAGGACCGGGACAAGCGGGTCGAGGACCTGCGCGAGAAGATCGACGACGCGGCCGAGGACGACAAGATCGACCCGGTCACCGCCGCCGCGTTGCGGAAGCTGATCGACGGCTACGAGCGGCTGCGCGGCGGCGCCGACGAGGGCTGACGGTCACCGCAGATCGGCGGCCACCACCTCGCCGACGCGGGTGCCGGCACGGACCACCGGCTCACCCGCCGGTGACCAGATCCCGGAACCGCCCGCGGCGCGCGCGTACCCGCCCCCGGTCGAGCCGGCGAAACTCGCAGTCACCACCCACACGCCGTGCGCGGCGGCGACCCGGCGGGCGCGTTCGTCGGGCACCGCCGCGTCCTCGGCCGACTCCAGCACCCCCGCCAGGTAGGCGTCCGCGCCGAGCGCCACAGTCGCCGCCGCGTGTTCCGGCGTCCCCGTGTCCTTGCACACGGCCAGGCCCAGCCGCCAGCCGTCCACATCGAGCACCGCCGGCTCCCGGCCCGGTCGCATGTGCCGCGGCTCCGCGCCACCCAGGCACATCTTCCGGTACGCGACCCGCACGCCGTCGGCGTCGACCGCGAGGACCCCGATGTGCGGCCCGGGCACCGGCGCCCCGGCCAGCGCCAGCGCCCCGGTGTCGGCGCAGGCCGCCCGCAGCGGCGCGAGCCTCGGGTCGGCCGGGTCCAGCGGCGCGGCGGTCAGCTCGTACCCGGTCAGCGACATCTCCGGGAACACCACCACGCGGGCCCCGGCGGCGCGTACCGCGTCGGCGTGCCGGACGGCGTTGCCCTCGACGTCGTGGGAGCGGGTCAGCGGCTGGGCGACGGCGATCCGCAACGGCGTACGCATGCCGTACACGATAATGGTTTCCATGACGCGTGGTCGTCCGCGGCTTCGCCCCGTAACGTTGGTCCGATGATCGGAAACGCACAGCTGCTCACCGTCCCCCGGGTGAGCACCTCGCGGGCCGCGGAACCGACCGGCGACGGAGTAGCCGGCTGGGTCACCGGCCTGATGGAACGGCTCGGTGGTCCCGGCGCCGGCCTCGCGGTGGCCCTGGAGAACCTGTTCCCGCCCATTCCCAGCGAGGTGATCCTGCCGCTGGCCGGCTTCACCGCGAGCCAGGGCAGGATGAGCCTGGCCGGCGCCATCTTCTGGACCACGCTCGGGTCGATCGTGGGCGCGCTGGCGCTCTACTACATCGGCGCGGCCCTCGGGCGGGACCGGATGCGTGCGCTGGCCGCGCGGCTGCCGCTGATCAAGCTGGAGGACGTGGACCGCACCGAGGCGTGGTTCCTGCGCCACGGCGTCAAGGCGGTGTTCTTCGGCCGGATGATTCCGATCTTCCGCAGTCTCATCTCCATCCCGGCCGGGGTGGAACGGATGCCGGTGCCGGTCTTCCTGCTCTACACCGCGCTGGGCAGTCTGATCTGGAACACCACCTTCGTGCTCGCCGGGTATTTCCTCGGCGAGCAGTGGCACGTGGTCGAGGCGTACGCGGGCACGTTCCAGAAGGTCGTCATCGTGGCCGTGCTGGCCGGTGCCTGCTGGTTCGTGGTCAGCCGGGTCCGCCGCTCCCGGCGCACCGCGGGCGACGTGCCGCCGCAGCCGGAGCCGCAGCTCGAGCCGGAGCCGCAGGCGGCCCCGCAGGGCACCGTCTACCGGGGCGGCTGGTACGGCCGGGCGGAGGACTGAGGCCGGCTCAGCAGGGCGGGTAGAGCGGGCGGGTGCCGGCGCCGGCGGCCCGGGCGGCGTGGTCGCTGAACCGGCAGCCGAAGTCCGGCGCCGCCACCGCGCGCCGGTCGGTGACCGGGTCACCGGCCGGGCGCTTGCCGGTGCGGACCCAGCGGGCCAGGTCGTCCCAGGCGGCGCCGGCCTCGGCCGGGCTGAACTCGCAGTGCTGCGCGGTGCGCACCGCCCGCTGTACCAGCAGCCGGGAGCGGCCGTGCCGGGCCACGTCCCGGGCGTAGGCCTGCTCCATCCCGAAGGGCACGAACAGGTCGCCGAGCCCGTGCAGGCTGAGCACCGGCGCGGTGGGCCGCCCGGCGATCCGGGGCACCTCGGTCAGGCCGGGCGAGAGCCGCTGGCGCAGGTTCTCCGGCGCGACCCGCTGCACCGTGGCATTGAGGTTCACCGGCTGGTTCGGCGCGTACCGGGTGAACAGGTTCGTGGCGAGCTGACCGGGACGCCGGGCGGGGGAGCCGTCCGCCTCGCTGACGGCGATGCCGAACAGGAAGTCCTTCCACACCGCGAACGCGGCGTCGGCGCCCGGGCGCGGCCCGCCGGAGCGCTCCACTGTGACCGCGCGCAGCTGCTTGCCCCGGTCGTTGGTGGTGTCCGGGCCGCCCGGGGTCAGCCCGGCCAGGCCGAGCGTGACCTGGATCCGGGGCACCGCCGAGGTCAGGTAGTCGGCCGGCGTCGGGTACGCGCGCACCCCGGCGAGCGCCTGCGCGACCAGGTTGTAGTCCAGGAAGAAGTCGAACAGCTCCTGGTCGCCGAGCACCCCGCACATCGGCAGCGCCCCGGCGTAGTAGCCCGGGTACTGCTCCAGCGACCGGCCGATGACGTGGCCGCCCATCGACACGCCGGCCAGGAGCACCCGGTGCGGGCGCCGGACGGTACGGCTGAACAGGTCGGCCAGTGAGCGCGTGCCGCGTACGCCGGAGCGCACGTCGTAGCCGTTGCGGTCGTACGACGACGACGCCCACGCGTACCCCTGCGCCACCAGGCGCTGCCGAAGCTCGAAGGCGGGCGGCTCCGGCGACAGCTCGGTGCCCTGACCGCGGTAGCCGTGCGCCCACATGACCAGGTCGCCGTTCCAGCGCGCCGGGACCTCGATGATGTACCCGGCGTTCGCGTGCACGCCCTGCCGCACGGTGGTGGCGGCCCCGCCGACGACGAGCGGCGGCAGCGGCGGGTTGACGATGGTGTAGCCGGGCAGCGGGCCGCTGCCGTCGTCACGGCCGGTGGCGGCGGCGGGCGCCGCGCCGGTCAGGCCGAGCGTCAGCGCGAGGGCCGCGCCGACGGCGAGCAGCCGGCGGCGGACGGGTGAGGGCTGCATCGCTGCTCCCCGGGGACGGGTGCCACCCCGGGACGGGGGTGACGACGCGGGACGGATGCCTACCGGCCGGTAGCGCCCTGAACCTAGGCCGGGCGTCGAGAGCTGTCAATCGCTGACCGACCGCTCCGTCAGTGTCCGTCCCGCGGACCGCTCACACCAGCCCGTGCGCCAGCATCGCCTCGGCCACCCGCCGGAACCCCTGGATGTTCGCCCCGGCCACGTAGTCGCCGGGCAGGCCGAACTCCTCCGCCGTCGCCCAGCACCTGTCGTGCACGTCCCGCATGATCTCGCGCAGCCGCTGCTCCGACTCGCCGAACGTCCACGTGTCGCGGCTGGCGTTCTGCTGCATCTCCAGCCCGCTCACCGCCACCCCGCCGGCGTTGGCGGCCTTGCCCGGGGCGAACCGCACCCCGGCCCGGCCGAGGATCCGCACCGCCTCCGGCGTGGTGGGCATGTTCGCCCCCTCCACCACCGCGACGCAGCCGCCGGCGACCAGCGCGGCCGCCTCCGCGCCGCCGATCTCGTTCTGCGTGGCGCAGGGCAGGGCCAGGTCGCAGGGCACCTCCCACACGTTGCGGTCCGGGACCGCCACCGCGTTGCGCGCGTGCTCCGCGTACTCGGCCAGCCGGCCCCGGCGCTGTTCCTTCAGCTCGCGCAGCAACGCCAGGTCGATGCCCTTCTCGTCGACCACGTAGCCGCTCGAGTCGGAGCACGCCACCACCGTGCCGCCGAGCTGGTGCACCTTCTCGATCGCGTAGATGGCCACGTTGCCCGAGCCGGACACCACCACCCGCTTGCCCTCCAGGCTGTCACCGGCCTGCCGGAGCATCTCGTCGGCGAAGAACACCGCCCCGTACCCGGTCGCCTCCCGGCGCACCTGCGCGCCCCCGTACGCCAGGCCCTTGCCGGTGAGCACGCCCGCGTCGTACCGGTTGGTGATCCGCTTGTACTGCCCGAACAGGTAGCCGATCTCCCGGCCGCCCACCCCGATGTCACCGGCCGGCACGTCGGTCTGCGGGCCGATGTGCCGGTACAGCTCGGTCATGAAGCTCTGGCAGAACCGCATCACCTCGCGGTCGGAGCGGCCCTTCGGGTCGAAGTCGGCGCCGCCCTTTCCGCCGCCGATGGACAGCCCGGTCAGCGCGTTCTTGAAGATCTGCTCGAACCCGAGGAACTTCACGATGCCCAGGTAGACCGACGGGTGGAAGCGCAGGCCGCCCTTGAACGGGCCGAGCGCGCTGTTGAACTCCACCCGGAAGCCGCGGTTCACCCGTACCCGGCCCTGGTCGTCCTCCCACGGCACGCGGAAGATGACCTGCCGCTCCGGCTCGCAGACCCGCTCGACCACCTCGGCGTACTCCGGATGCCGGGCCAGGGCCGGACCGATGCTCTCCAGTACCTCGCGGACCGCCTGGTGGAACTCGGGCTCTCCCGGGTTCCGGGCGACCACGCCGGCGAACACCGACTCGACGGTCTCCGGCATCACGGGCACCTCCTCTCGCCTGGGACGCAGGCCCCCTGGCCTGCGTCGCCCCAGGATACGAACGGTCCGTGGGGTGGGGTTCACTGGTCCGCGTGGACGCCACCATCTGGACGACGGCGCGGGACGCGCGCGCCTGGCTCGACGCCGCGAACGGCCGCGGCGACACCGAACTGACCTGCCGCATCCTCAAGATCGGCGAGGAGGCCGGCGAGGTCGCCGCGGCCTGGATCGGCCTGCTCGGGCAGAACCCGCGCAAGGGCGTGACGCACACCCGCGAGGAGGTCGCCGCCGAACTTGCCGACGTGGCGTTCACCGCGCTGGTCGCCATCGAGAGCCTCGGCCTGGACGCGCACGCCGTGCTGACCGCGTGCGCCGACAAGGTGCGTTCGCGTACCGGAGTGGGAATGAACCGGGACGCCGACGCGGACGTATGACCCGGTGGGGACCGGCGAGAGGGGACGACCATGACCGCATCCGAGGACGACCCCGACCTGGCCCTGCCCCGCTGGTCCGGCGGAGCCCGGCTGCTGGCCGCCGCCGCGGTGCTGGTGGTGGTGCTCGGGGTCGTGGCGGTGGCGGTGACGCTGTCCAACCCGGCCCGCCTCGGTGTGGTCTTCTCCGGCGGCGCGCCGGCGTCACCGGTCACCGGGAACGGCGGCTCCGGCGCGGCGGGCGCCGCCGAGGTGGCCGGCGCCGAGACCGTCGCCGCACCCCGCGGCGACCGGCAGCGCGCCCAGTTCGAGCTGGTCGACGGGCTTACCCGGTTCACGCTGCGTGCCGCCGACCTCGGCGACGACCTCTACCGGATCGGCGCGCCGGACGGCTCGGGTGTGACCCCTCGCCCGCAGCTCGTCGGCGACCGGGTCCGGCTGCGGGTGGAGGAGAACGGCCGCCCCGGTCCGTCCGCCGTCGAGGTGGTGCTCAACTCCCGGGTCACCTGGCGGCTGCGGCTGATCGGCGGGGTCAGCGAGCAGCGCCTCGACCTGGGCGAGGCCCGGCTCGCCGGGGTCGACCTGGTCGGCGGCGCGTCGCGTACCCGGCTGCTGCTGCCGCGCATCGACGGTTCGCTCACCGTCCGGATGACCGGCGGGGTCAGCGAACTCACAGTCACCGCGCCCGGCGGGCCGCCGGCCCGGGTGCGGGTGGCCTCCGGCGCCGGCTCCCTGACCCTGTACGACGAGCGGCGCGGCGGGATCGCCGCCGGTGACCTCGTCAGCTCGCCGGGCTGGGACCGGGCCGCCGACCGGCTCTACCTCGACCTGGTCGGGGGCGCGAACGCGGTGAGCGTCACCGCGGAGTGAGCGTAGAGTCGGGCGGTGGACCGCACCGAATCCCTGCCCGCGCAGACGCTCCCACCGGGCGTCGGCCCGACCGACCCGGGCAGCGTGCTGCTGCCCGGCCACGACGTCCCGCTCGGCCGCTACACCACTGTGCGCCGGCTGCTGCCGCAGCGGCAGCGCCGGATGGTCGGTGCCTGGTGCTTCGTCGACCACTTCGGGCCCGACGACGTGGCCGACCGGCCCGGCATGGAGGTGCCGCCGCATCCGCACACCGGGCTGCAGACCGTCACCTGGCTGCTCGACGGGGAGATCCTGCACCGCGACAGCCTCGGCAACGTGCAGCCCATCCGCCCGGGCCAGCTCAACGTGATGACCTCCGGGCGGGGCATCGCCCACTCGGAGCGTTCCCCGCTGGTGCACCCGCCCCTGATGCACGGCGTGCAGCTGTGGGTGGCGCTGCCCGATCCGGCCCGGGCCGGTGACCCGGACTTCGCCCACCACGCCGACCTGCCCCGTCTCCGCGACGGCGACCTGGACGTCACGCTGCTCGTCGGCGACCTCGGCGGGGAACGCTCGCCCGCGGTCGTGCACACCCCGCTGGCCGGCGCGCAGATCGAGGTCCGCGGCCCGGCGCCGGCCACGCTGCCGCTGCGTCCGGACTTCGAGTACGGGCTGCTGGCCATGTCCGGCGCCGCCGAGTGCGACGGCACGGCGCTGGCCCCCGGCGCGCTGCTCTACCTGGGCCTCGGGCGGAGCGCGCTGACCCTGCGCGCCGAGCCGGGCACGCGCCTGCTGCTGCTCGGCGGCACCCCGTTCGAGGAGCCGCTGGTGATGTGGTGGAACTTCGTCGGCCGCTCGCACGAGGAGGTGGTGGCCGCCCGGGAGGACTGGATGGCCGGCCGCCGCTTCGGTGTGGTCGCCGACGACGCGGCGCCACCGCTGCCCGCGCCCGCGCTGCCCACCACCCGCCTCAAGGCCCGCGACCGCGGCGGCGACGTGCGCGGCTGACCGCCGTACCCGAATGCCGCGCCGTCGCCGGGGTAGACGGCGGCATGCCGACAAAGACCGCCCCGCGCGACGTCGCGGACAAGAAGCGGCTCGCCCGCCGGCTCGCCGGAGACGGCCGCGGGTTCGCCGAGTGCTTCGGGTTCCGGGTGACCAACAACCCGGCCCAGTTGTTCCAGGTGCTGTACCTGGCCGTCCTGCTGGCCCGCCGGGGCGACTTCCACCGGGCCGTCGACGCGGCCGGCGCGCTGCGCGACGCCGGCTGGGACACCGCGGCCCGGATGGCCCGCTCCCGGCACGAGGACCGGGTACGCGTGCTGCGCGCCGCCGGGCTGCGCGGTGACCTGGCCGGGATCGCCGACACCCTCGGCGACCTGGCCCGCACGGTCGTCGAGACGTACCGGGGCGACCTGCGCCGGCTGCGGACCGCCGCGCACCAGGACCCGGGCGAGGAACGGCGGCTGCTGACCGCGCTGCCCGGAGTGGACGACGAGGTGTGCGACCTGTTCCTGCGTGAGGCGCAGGCGCTGTGGCGCGAGGCGGCTCCGGTGGCCGACCGGCGGGCGCTCGCGGCGGCCCGGCGGCTCGGCCTGGGCCGCACCGCCCGCGACCTCGCCGGACTGACCGGCAGTGGCGAGTCGGAGCAACTGTCGTGGCTGGTCGGAGCGCTGGCGCGAGTGGACCTGGAGCGACGGTACGCCGAGGTGACCGCCTGAGCGCACGCGTGCGCCCGGACACACTTCCGCGATTCTCACCCGTTCGGCTGATGCCGCGTCGTATGATGATCGTGGCAGCGATGCCCGCCCGGTTCGGGCGAACATCTCACCGCTGCGCGGTCGCGACCCGGTTCGGGCGTGAACCGCGCAGGACAGGTGCTGCGTGGCGCCCCAGGTCGCGGTTCGTGACCCGGGGCGCTCGCCTGTCCGGGCATGCCGACCGCCCACCCGGGAGTGCGCACGACCGCCCACCCGCGACGATCGCACGCCGGGCTCGTCTCGGCACGCGCAGAGGCCGGCGGCCGTGTCGCCCGCCGGCCCGCGGCCGTGCTCAGATGCCGCGCAGGTGCTGCGACACGCGCGGGTGGTCGACCCGGGCCTGCGCCGCGCGCTGCGAAGGGCTCACCTCGGGAGCCGCGTCGATGCCGGCCGAGCGGGCCACCTCGGTGCCGTTGGCGTAGTCCACCGGGGGCAGCGCGCGCAGCGCCCGCAACACGTCCGGCGGCGCGCCCTCCCGTTCCGCCTCGCGGATGACGTCGTCCTTGCCGGCCGGGTAGTCCAGCGCGGACAGGTACTCAAGGACATCCGTGTAACTCGCCATGGGTCGGGCTCCTCGGGGCAGTAGTCGCGGTCGTGACCGGGCGGCGGTTACCCGTCGCGCCGCCGCTCACGCCCCCACGGGCGCAAATCCCGCTGCCGTGATCGCGCCGGTGGCCGGCGCCGTTTCCGGCGCGCTGTCGCGGGTAGCCGCGGTGGGCGCACCGAAGGGGGTACCACGGATGCACTACCTGACCTTCGTGAGCCGGGTCGCCCGGCTCACCGGCACCAGCGAGGACCGGGCCGCCACGCTCACCGGGGCCACGCTGGAGACGTTCGCCGAGCGGCTGACCGGCGGCGAGGTGCTGGACCTGGCCGCGCAGCTGCCGAAGCCACTGCAGGGGCTGCTCAGTCCGTATCCGCGCGACGAGGCGGCGGAACGCTTCGGGGCGGCGGAGTTCGTCGCCCGGGTCGCCCGCCGGGCGGACTGCGACGAGAACACCGCCCGGGACGCGGTACGCGCGGTGTTCGTCACGATGCGCGAGGCGATCCGGGGCGGGGAGTTCCAGGAGGTCGTGGTCCAGTTCCCGCGCGACTACCGGGACATGGTCGAACCGGCACTCGCCCCGGCCGCGGCGAACCGCCGCTGAGCCGGTTCGCGGGCGGTCAGCCGATCACACCGGCGGCGCGCAGCGCGGCGATCCGGCCGGCGTCGATCCCGGCGTCGGCGAGCACCTCGTCGGTGTGCTCGCCCGGCGAGGGCGGGGGGCGCCGCACCGAGGTCGGGGTGGCCGAGAAGCGCGGCGCCGGGGCGGGCTGGGTGACGCCGTCCGGCGCCACGAACACCTCCCGCGCACGCAGGTGCGGGTGCGCCGGAGCCTCGGCCCAGTCGAGCACGGGTGCCACGCAGGCGTCGGTGCCGGCCAGCAGTTCCGTCCACTCGTCCCGGGTCCGGGTGCGGAACAGCCGCGCCCACGCGGCCCGCAGCGCCGGCCAGTTCGCCGGGTCGTCCCGGTCCAGCGCGTCGTCCGCGGCGCTGCCGTCCGCCCCGGCGTCCTCGCCGCCCGGCGGGAAGCCGGTGAGCCGGACCAGTTCGGCGTAGAACTGCGGCTCCAGCGCGCCCACCGCGACGTACCGCCCGTCGGCGCACTCGTACGTGTCGTAGAACGGCGCGCCGCCGTCGAGCAGGTTCACCCCGCGCGGGTCCTGCCACAGGCCGATGCCGCGCAGGGCGTGGATCTGGGTGGCCAGCACCGACACACCGTCCACGATGGCCGCGTCGACCACCTGGCCGCCCGCGCCGCCGCGCACCGCGTACAGCGCCGCGACCACGCCGAGCGCCAGCATCATGCCCCCGCCGCCGTAGTCGCCGAGCAGGTTCATCGGCGGCACCGGGCGTTCCCCGGCCCGGCCCACGCCGTGCAGCGCGCCGGTCAGCGCCAGGTAGTCGATGTCGTGCCCGGCGCTGTGTGCCAGCGGCCCGTCCTGTCCCCAGCCGGTCATCCGCCCGTACACCAGGCGGGGGTTGGCGGCGAGGCAGGCGTCCGGGCCGAGGCCGAGCCGTTCGGTCACCCCGGGCCGGAAGCCCTCGACCAGCGCGTCCGCGCCGGCGGCCAGGGCGAGCACCAGGTCACGCCCCTCGGGCTGCTTCAGGTCCACAGCGATCGAGCGGCGGTTGCGGTTCAGCAGGTCGCCGGGGAAGGCGCCGAACCCGCCGCCGCCGGGCCGGTCGACGCGCACCACGTCGGCGCCGAGGTCGGCCAGCATCATCGCCGCGAACGGACCGGGGCCGATGCCGGCCAGCTCGATCACCCGTACGCCGGTCAGTGGTCCCTGGTTGGTCACCCGCGTCACCATAGGGGCCGGGATGAGCCGGCGCCATGCCCTCCGCCGCCGCACAGCGGTTGACCAGGGCAATCAACCGTGTCCCGACTTGGCGTCCGGTCGGGCGGTGACCTAGCCTTGTCCAGGCGAGGGGAGTACTTCCCACGAATCATTCCGGTCAGTACGGCAAGCCGCCGAGGCGAGCCCCGGGTGGTTGCCCACGAAAACGTGGGTGAAGGAGACCTCGAACATGACACGGTGTTCGAGGAGGCTCCATGCCCGAATTGTCGCCCCTGGCCGCGGCCGGGTTGTCGTCGGTCGGCACGCCCACGCTGTGGGCCGTGACGATCGTCGGCGTGCTCGTCCTGCTGGTGCTCGACTTCCTGGTGACCAGAAAGCCGCACGAGGTCTCGATCCGTGAGGCGCTCGGCTGGTCGGCCTTCTACATCGCCCTGCCGCTGGCCTTCGGCGCGTGGATCTGGTCCCGCTACGGCAGCCAGCAGGGCATCGAGTACCTCACCGGTTACCTGGTCGAGAAGTCCCTCTCGGTCGACAACCTGTTCGTCTTCATGCTGCTGCTGGCCGCGTTCGCGGTGCCCGCCGTGCTGGCCCAGCGGGTGCTGCTCTACGGCATCGCCGGCGCCCTGGTGCTGCGCGGTGTGTTCATCGCGCTCGGCGCCGCCGCGCTCCAGACGCTCGACTTCGCCTTCCTGCTGTTCGCGCTCATCCTGATCGCCACCGCGGTCAAGCTGCTGCGCGACGCCCTCTCCGGGCACGAGCAGGAGGTCGACATCAACAAGATGCGGTCGGTACGGCTGCTGCGCAAGATCATGCCGGTGGTCGACGACTACCACGGCACCCGGATGACGATCCGGCAGGCAGGCCGGCGGGCGCTCACCCCGTTCGCGCTGGTCGTGGTCGCCGTGCTGGCCACGGACATCGTGTTCGCCGTCGACTCGGTGCCCGCCGTCTACGGCATCACCGAGGACCCGTACCTGGTCTTCGCCACCAACGCCTTCGCGCTGCTGGGCCTGCGGGCGCTCTACTTCGTGCTGCACGCCGCGCTGAGCCGGCTCGTGCACCTCAGCTACGGCCTGGCCGCCATCCTGGCGTTCATCGGCGTCAAGCTCGGCCTGCACTGGGCGCACGGCATCTGGAAGGGCGTACCGGAGATCCCGACGCTCGCCTCGCTCGGCGTGATCATCGGCGTCCTGGTGATCGTCACCATCACCAGCCTGCGGGCCACCCGCAACAGCGGCGACGGCAAGCGCACGGTCGTGCACGAGGGGCAGGGCGGAGGTTCCGCCTGACTCGGTGGGAACCCCTGCCCCGGCGCGACCGGCGGTGGTACGACTGACGGGTGGGAATCGTCTCGCCCGGCTTCCAGGGCCGGCCCCGTTCGTCCGCACCCGACCTGCCGCCGGGGCAGTACCTCACCGAGGACTTCCCGGTGCTCTCCGCCGGCCCGACGCCACGTGTCTCCCTCGACACCTGGGAGTTCGTGCTGACCAGCGAGACCGGCGCGGAGTACCGCTGGTCCTGGGACGAGCTGATGGGCCTGCCGCAGGACACCCCGACCGTTGACCTGCACTGCGTCACCCGCTGGTCCAAGCTCGGCACCACCTGGCAGGGCGTCTCCCTGGACACGCTGCTCGACGGCGTCGACACCGGCGCCCGGTACGCGCTGGCCCACTCGTACGGCGGCTACACCACGAACCTGCCGCTGGACGACCTGCGCGGCGGGCGGGCCTGGGTGGTGCACACGTACGACGGGGGTCCGCTGCCGGCCGAGCACGGCGGCCCGGCGCGGCTGCTCGTGCCGCACCTGTACCTGTGGAAGTCGGCGAAGTGGGTGCACGGCATCCGGCTGCTCGTCGACGACCGGCCCGGCTTCTGGGAGACCGCCGGCTACCACGACTACGGCGACCCGTGGCGCGAGCAGCGCTACCAGGGCGACTGAGGTGACGGCGCAGACCGAGGGCCGCCGCGTCGCGCCGCTGATGTGGCGGGTCGCCCGGCTGATCGAGCGGCGGATCGAGACGCCCACCGCGCAGACGCTGGTGCTGGACGTGCCCGGCTGGCCCGGGCATCTGCCCGGGCAGCACGTCGACCTGCGCCTGACCGCCGAGGACGGCTACCAGGCCGCCCGGTCGTACTCGTTGGCCGGCCCCGCCGACGGCGAGCGGATCGAGGTGACGGTGCAGCGGGTGCCCGACGGCGAGGTGTCGCCGTACCTGACCGACACCTACGCCGAGGGCGACCCGCTGGAGGTACGCGGACCGGTCGGCGGCTGGTTCGTCTGGCGCACCGACGACACCGCGCCGGTCCTGCTGGTCGGCGGCGGATCCGGCGTGGTGCCGCTGATGGCGATGATCCGCGCACGCCGCGCCGCAGGCAGCCGCACACCGTTCCGGCTCGTCTACTCGGTGCGCACCCCGGACGACGTCATCTACGCCGACGAGCTGCGCCGCCGCGCCCGCGACGACCAGGGCCTCGACGTCGCGTACGTCTACACCCGGTCCGCGCCCGAGGGCTGGCGCGGCGAGCCGCACCGGATCAGCCTGGCCGACGTGAACAGCCACGGCTGGCCGCCCGACCTGGAGCCGCTGTGCTACGTGTGCGGCCCCACCGGATTCGTGGAGACCGTGGCCGACCTGCTGGTGGGGCTGGGCCACCCGACCCGGCGCGTGCGGACCGAACGGTTCGGCCCGACCGGCTGACGACCCGAGGAGGGCGTATGACCGACCTGTCGTACCTGGACGGCAACATGCTCGACGGGCCGCTGCGCGAGCTGTTCGCCGTAGACCTGAGCGCCACCACCGGCCGCTGTGACACCTGCGGGACGACCGGCCCGATGGCCGGGCTACACGTCTACTCGCACGCCCCGGGCCTGGTCGGGCGCTGTCCTGCCTGCTCCGGGGTGATGGTGCGGCTGGTCCGCGCGCCGCAGCGGGCCTGGCTGGACCTGCGCGGCACCACGTACCTCCAGGTGCCCATGGCGGCCGAGCAGGGCTTCCGCGCCGCGCCCTGACACCTGCACCCCGGCCGGGCCGCGCTCTGACGTCTGTGCCCCGGCCGGGCCGCGTCGCCCGCGCCGGCGCAGCCGCCCGACGAGCTGACCCACAGTCACCGGCACCACCGACAGCACGAGCTGACCGTTGCGCGGGTCGACGGTCGCCGCCACCCCGTACAGCCGGGCGCCGCGCCGCAGCAGCCGGGGCCGCCCGGCGGCGAGCCGCGGCGCGCGCACCGCGGCCCCGCCGCGCCCGTGCCCGCCGTCCACCTCGGCGCGCACCGGGTGCCGCTGCCCGTCGGCGGGGCCGGCGGTCAGGAGCCGGTCCAGCGCGAAGTCCGTGCGCAGCGTGCGGCCGGCCGGATCGCCGGCGTCCATCCGGGTGGCGCCCACGACCGGACCGGCCAGCATCCGCACCGGCCCGGCCTCCGCGGCGAACCGGGGGTACGGGCTGCGCGTGGTCACCGTCAGCGTGTGCCCGTCGGCCCAGCTCACGTCGACGGCGTCCAGCCGCGCCAGCCAGTCGGCGCGCACGTCGGTGACGTCGGTCCACCGCGCCGGTGCGCCCGGATAGCCCGCGTGCCAGCGGTCACCGGCGAACACCGTCGCCGGTACGCCCCGGCCGCTGTCCTGCTCGATGACCGCCAGCAGGTCGTCGACCCCGCCCGCGGTCACCGCGCCCAGGCGCAGCCGCGCCTCGATGCCGAGCCGGTCCCGCAGGCCGTCGGTGACGTGCCGCCGCACCAGCCGCGCGACCGTCGCGTGCACCCGCTCCTGCGCGGCCCGGTCCAGGTGCCGGAAGTCGTCGCCGACCAGGTTCGCCAGTTCCAGCCCGACGTGGCGGCGCAGCACCGCGTCCCGGCGCGCTCCGGCGGGGATCAGGTCGGCCACGTACGCGAACAGCCGCTCCACGCTGACCAGGCGCTGCTCGATCCGGCTGTGGTACGTGATGTTACGGGCGTCCAGCCGGCGTACTGCGTGGTAGTAGTCGTAGTCGGCGAGCACCGAGATCCGCCGGGCGTGGTAGCAGGCGGCGAGCGTGAACGGCTGGTCGCTGAGCACCGGCATGTCCTCCGGGAACCGCAGCCCGAGCCGGTCCACGAGGCCGCGCCGGAACAGCTTCGTGTTCGCCAGCGACCAGGGCAGCGCCGAGTCGAACAGGCTCACGTCGACCGCGTTGCCGCCGGCGAACACGTCGGAGAAGACGTGCCGGCCGTTGACGCCGACCACCTTGCCGAGCACCACGTCCGAACCGTACCGGTCGGCGGCGGCGACCAGACGTTCCAGGGCCTCCGGGCCGAGCCGGTCGTCCGAGCCGAGGAAGAAGACGTACCGGCCGGTGGCCAGGTCCAGTCCCCGGTTGCAGGGCGCCGCCGGGCCACCGGAGTTGGCCTGGTGGACCACCCGTACCGTGCCGGGATGCTTGGCGGCGTACCGGTCCAGCAGGCGGCCGCTGCCGTCGGTGGACCCGTCGTCCACCGCCACGATCTCCATCCGGTCCGGCCCGATGGTCTGCCGCAGCACCGAGTCGAGGCAGGACCGCAGGTAGCGCAGCGTGTTGTAGACCGGCACGACGACGCTCACGTCGGGGCGGCTCGTCGCGGGTGGGCGGTGCGTGGTCGGTGGGCGGTGCGTCGCCTCCTCGGCTGCCACTGCTGCTCCTTCGCGGTCGCCCGGACGATCCGGCGCGACCCAGCGTGGTGGAGCGAGCCGTCCGGGTGACGACACCGGCGTGACGGCGAGGTGACCGGCAGGCAGCCGTTGGAGACGCACGGAAGGGCCCGGCCCCGTGGTGGGGTCGGGCCCTTCCGGTGTGCTGTCACTCTTGCTTTGCAGCCGTGTGCGCGGTGGTGTTGGTCAGCTGGTGCTGTAGCCGCGGGTGGCGATCCAGTCGGCGAGGTTGTCGATGCTCATGCGGTAGGTGGCGGTGTTGGGGTTGGCGCTGTCGGCGATGGTGACGGTGTGGCCGTCGTCGCGGTAGCCGATGACGCTGATGTAGTGGCCGCCTTCGAAGGAGTGGGTTCCGCCGTCGGTGTCGGTGGCGGTGCCGGCGATGTTGGCGACCACGGCCCGGCCGGCGTCGACGGTCTTGACGACGTCGGTGCGCAGGGTGTCGGTCTGCTTGTCGTCGGCCTTGGGGGTGCTGATCTCGACGGACTTGTAGGCGTTGCTGGTGCCGGTCTCCTTGTTCAGCACGGGGGTGATGTCGTTGATGCTGTTGGTGCCGGCCTCGGTGGTGCCCATTTCCTTGGCCATGGCGTGCACGTCGATGTTCTTGCCCTGCACGGACAGGGCGTTGCGGGCGGCGGCGGGGCCGCAGAAGTAGAAGTTGGGCTGGGCCTCGTAGCGCACGTCCAGTTCCCGCTCACCGTGACCCTTGCGGTCGGCGACAGCGGCGGTGGTCTTCTCGGCGGGGGCGGCGTGGGCGGCGATCGCGGGTCCGGCGATGCCACCGGCGGTGGCGGCGATACCGGCAGTGGTCAGAACGGTCTTACGCAGCAGAGTGGTAGCCATGATGGTTGCCTCCCTGAAGTGGGGGATGACCGCGGCGGGGGTGCCGCGGAGGGGAAAAGTATTGGGGGGTGCCCGCCAGTAGGGGCTGGCGCGCGGGCGGCTGGGGGGCCTGCTCCGCGGCTCGGGGGTGTAACGACGGGCGGTCCGGGGCCATTCCCGGGGACGGCGGGGGTGCCCGTCGCTCGGGGATGTAACGACGACCGGGCCGGGCCGATTCCCCGACCTGCCGGGGTGCCGGGCGGGCCGGTGTCCGGCGCTCGACCCTGGTGCCTGGGCGGTCAGCCATGTACAACGCCCCGCGCCCGCCACCGATTCCACCCTCACGATGGCACCGACCACACCCACACCCCGCAACCGAACCGGACAAAAAACACCAAACCCGTCACGCCGCCGCACGGGCGAACTGCACCACCGCGCGATCTTGCACTTTGCTCCCCGACAAGCCCCCACAAAACGGACACCTCACGGGCATCAAACGCAAGATCGCGTGAGAGTCGGATGCCCGGGAGAGTGCACCCCGGGTGGGGCGGGGTGGGGGCGGTGTCCGAGAGTGGAGCGGTGCGAGATCTGCGCAGTGACGGACGCGTCGCCATCCGCCGTCCCCGTCCGGCCGACGAGGCGGAGTTCGTCGCCGCCGCCCGGCGCAGCCGCGACCTGCACCATCCGTGGCTGTCCGCGCCCGATGACGCGCAGCGGTACGCGGCGTACCTGCGCAAGATCCGGGCGCGAAACAGCTCCGGGTTCCTGTTCTGCGACCGGGCCAGCGGGCAGATCGCCGGATACGCGAACATCAGCGGCATCGTGCTCGGCGCGCTGCGCGGCGGTTACCTCGGATACGCGGCGTTCCGCCCGTACGCGGGCACCGGGCACACCTCGGCCGGGGTGCGGCTGGTGATCGAGTACGCGTTCGGGCCGCTCGGTCTGCACCGGCTGGAGGCGAACATCCAGCCCGGCAACGAGCCGTCGAAGCGGCTGGCGCGCCGGCTCGGTTTCCGGCTGGAGGGGTTCTCGCCGGACTACCTGTTCATCGACGGCGCGTGGCGCGACCACGAACGCTGGGCGATCACCGCCCCGGACGGTGGACCGGACGCCGGGGCGGTGACCGGCCGGCCTCAGCTACCGGGCTTCGGGAAGGCGACCGGGCTGCGGTGACCGTCCCGGTCCACCGCCCGCACGCCGAAGAACACGTTGTCCTTGGACAGGTCGATCGTCACCTCGGTGACGTCGCCGACCGGCAGCACCTTCTGCCACTGGTCGGCGGTGGTCTCCCGCCACACCACCTCGTACCCGGCCAGGTCCGGCTCGGGGCCGCGCTGCCACCGCAGCGTGGTGTCGTTCGTCAGGTTCGTGGTCACCACCGTGACGCCCTTGGGCGTACCAGGCGCCTGGGCCAGTGACCACAGCGTCGCGGCGTTCACCCGCGCCACCCGGGTGATGTAGCCGAAGTCGCAGAACTCGGGCAGGTCGCCGTACTGCACCCCGTCGACGACGCGTACGTCCTGGTGCTGGTGGGCGAAGTCCTCGTTCGGCTCGGTGAACCGGCCGGCCGGCCACCCCTCGCGCAGGAACGAGATGTGGTCGCTGCCGCGCAGGTAGCGGTCCCGCCGGTAGATCACGCGTACGTCCATGCCGGTGGCGGAGTTCTCGGCCACGTCGGTGACGAACCGGGCGAGCTGCCGCGACGGGGAGTCGTTCTCGCCGCCGACGGACTGCCGGACGCTCGCCTCGGCGGGGGTCTCGGCGGTCGGCACGCCCTCGGCGAACAACCGCACGGTACGCGGGTCGCGGGTGCCGTCGTCGGCGGTGCTGGACCCGACGATGTCGTTGCTGAACATGGCCTGGACGTCGGCACCGGCCGCCTTCAGCTGCGACGCCAGGTACGCCGAGCCGTACAGTCCCTGCTCCTCGGCGGCCACCGCGGCGAGCACGATGGTGGCCTCGGTGCGGCGGGTCGACAGCACCCGGACCAGTTCCATCACCACCGCCACGCCGGAGGCGTCGTCGTCGGCGCCGGGCGCGTCGCTGACCGCGTCCATCACGTCGGTCGCCCGGGAGTCGTAGTGGCCGGTGATGACGTACACCCGCTCGGGCGTGACGTCGCCGCGCAGGGTCGCCACCACGTTGGTGATGGTGGTCGGAACGGGGATGCGGGAGGCGGGCTGCTGCACGTACGACTGCAGTTCGACGCTCATCCGGCCGCCGGACGCGGCCGCGTACCCGGAGAGCTGGGCGTGGATCCAGTCGCGGGCGGCGCCGATGCCGCGTACCGGATCGGTCTGGCTGGACAGGGTGTGGCGGGTGCCGAACGCGGCGAGCCGGCGCACGACGGCCTCGATCCGGCGGCTGTCGATCTCGCGCAGCAGCGCGGTCAGCTCGCGGTCGGGCCGCTGCGGCCGGGCCGGACGGCCCGGGCCCGGGGGCGCGCCGGTCGCGGCGGCGGCCGGGGCGGCGGCGAGCGGGGTGGCGACGGCGGCGGCGGTGGCCGCGGCGGAGGCGGTGAGGAAGGTACGCCGGCTGGACCTCGTGGGCCGACCCTCGGCGGTCTCGTGGTTTCCCATCCCGGCATCCTCGCGCCGATCACGAGGAATGTCCATATAGCCGTCGATGGATGGATCATGGGCACGTTTGTCGCAGGTCTGCCCGGGAACGGCAGCAGGCATGACGAAACCACGGGTGGTGATCGTGGGGGCCGGGTTCGCCGGGTACCACGCGGCCAAGACGTTGCGCCGACTGGCCCGCGACCGGGCCGAGATCGTCCTGCTGAACACGACCGACTACTTTCTCTACCTGCCGCTGCTGCCCGAGGTGGCGGCCGGCGTGGTGGAGCCGACCCGGATCGCGGTGCCGCTCGCCGGCACGCTCGACGGCGTCCGCGTGGTGGTCGGTGAGGCGGACCGGGTCGACCTGCAGAACCGGTGGGTCGGCTACCGCTCGATCGAGGGCGAGCACGGGCAGCTCGCGTACGACCGGCTGGTGCTCAGCGTCGGCAGCGTCAACAAGCTGCTGCCGATCCCCGGCGTGACCGAGTACGCCCACGGCTTCCGCGGCCTGCCCGAGGCGCTGTTCCTGCACGACCACGTGGTCCGGCAGGTCGAGCTGGCCGAGCTGACCGAGGACCCGGCCGAGCAGCGGGCCCGCTCCACGTTCGTCGTGGTCGGCGCCGGCTACACCGGCACCGAGGTGGCCGCGCACGGGCAGCTGTTCACCGACCGGCTGATGGCCCAGCGCCCGCACCTGAACGTCCGGCCGCGCTGGATGCTGCTGGACGTGGCGCCCCGGGTGCTGCCCGAACTGGACCGGCGGATGTCGGTCACCGCCGACCGGGTGCTGCGCAGACGCGGCGTGGACGTGCGGATGGGCACCTCGGTCGCGGAGGCCACCCCGGACGGCGTGATGCTCACCGACGGCGAGTACGTCCCGACGTGCAGCCTGATCTGGTGCGTCGGCGTACGCCCCGACCCGTTCGTGGCCGAACTGGGGCTGCGCACCGAGAAGGGCCGGCTCGTGGTCGACGAGTTCCTCAACGTCCCCGGCTACCCGGAGGTGTTCGCCTGCGGCGACGCCGCCGCCGTGCCCGACCCGACCCGCCCCGGGCAGGTGTGCGCGATGACCGCGCAGCACGCCCAGCGGCAGGGCAAGCTGGCCGCGCACAACATCGCCGCCTCCTACGGGCAGGGCGTGCGCAAGTCGTACAAGCACCACGACCTGGGCTGGGTGGTGGACCTGGGCGGCAAGGACGCGGCGGCGAACCCGCTGAAGGTGCCGCTGGCCGGGCTGCCCGCCAAGGCCGTCACCCGCGGCTACCACCTGCTCGCCATGCCGGGTAACCGTCCCCGGGTCGCGGCGGACTGGGCACTGGACGCGACGCTGCCCCGGCCCGCCGTACAGCTCGGCCTGGTCCCGGCCAACGCGGTGCCGCTGGAGAGCGAGTCCCCGGAGCTGGCCCGCCGCCGCTGAGCGCCCCGCGCGCCCGCCGGCCGGCCCTCACCCACCGGCCGGCGGCCGTTGCGGCGCTCCCGCCGGTTCGCCGTCGGCGGGCTGCGGCAGGGCCTGCCGTCCGGCCGGTGTGAACTCGCGCAGCAGCACCTGCACGATGCCGGCCGCCGGGATCGCCAGCAGCGCGCCCACCAGCCCGGCCAGCTCGACCGACAGCAGCACGCTGACCAGCACCGTCAACGGGTTCAGCCGGACCGCGCGGGCCATGATGACCGGTTGCAGCAGATGGTTCTCCACCTGCTGGTAGACCACGAAGAAGACCAGCACCACGATGCCGGCGGTGGGGGAGTGCAGGAACCCCGCGCCGGTCGCGGCGATCGCACCGAGCGTGGCGCCGACGAGCGGGATCAGGTCGAACACGGCGACCGTCAGCGCGATCACCGCGGCGAACGGCACCCCGAGCAGGAACAGCACGACGAATGTCAGACCACCGCAGATCACGCTGATCAGCAGGTTGCCGCTCAGGTAGCCGGTGACGATCCGGGACGAGTCGCGTCCGATGCGCCGCAGCCGCGCCGCCGGGCCGTCACCGGTGAGCCGCAGCGTGGCGGCCACGATCTTCGGCGCCTCCAGGACCATCAGGTACGCCAGCACCACCACGGTGACCAGGGCGGCGACCGCCTGGACGACGCTGCGGACCACCCCGACCGTCGGGTCACCGAGCCGGGCGCCGAACCGGCGGAGCTGGCCGGGTTCGGCGTACCGGAGCAGGTGGAACCGCTCCAGCAGCCGCCCGAGCGGTCCCTGTCCGGCCTGCGCCTCGCGCACCAGCTCCGGCGCCCGGTCGGCGAACCGGCCCACCTCGTCCACCAGCGGCACCACGATCAGCGCGCCGACAGCGGCGAACAGCGCGAACGCGGCCAGGAACACCAGCAGCGTGGCGAGCGCGCGGCGGCGTACCCGACGTTCCAGCCGGTCCACGAGCGGTTTGAGGGCGACCGCGAAGAACACCGCCACCAGCCCCCACACCAGCACCCGCCGGGTGGCCCAGACCAGCGCCAGTCCGACCACGGTGGCGAGGACCAGACCGATCACGATCAGCGTCCGGCGCGCGGTGGACCGGTCCGAGGCGGCGCTCATCCGGCGCGGCTACCCGCGTCGCCGGTGCGGAAACGCTCAGCCCAGGCCGGCGTCGGTGACCGGGAGGGCGCCGGCGGCGAACGCGTCGAGCGTCGCGGCGTGCAGCACGATCCCGGGCACCGGGTCGGCGGCGACGCGGGGGGCGAGCCGAACCACCGGCAGCCGCCCGGCGGCGGGCGAGGCGGCCAGCACCACGTTGCCGTACCGGCGCCCGCGCAGCATCCGCCGGTCGGCGACCAGGCACACGTCGGCGAAGACCGCGCGCAGCGTGGCCACCTGCGCCCGGGTGTGCGCCAGCGGCGGCAGGTCGGTCAGGTTGATCAGATAGAGGCCGTCCGGGCGCAGCACCCGGGCGGCCTGGGCCGCGAACTCGAGCGCCGCCACGTGCGGCGGCATCCGGGCCGCCCGGTACACGTCGGCCACCACCACGTCGTACGCCCCGGACGGCTCCCCGGCGAGCGCCTCCCGGGCGTCGCCGAGCACCACCGCCACCTCGGGCGGCAGCGGTGGCAGCTTCCGCCGGACCAGCTCGACCACGGCCGGATCGCGCTCGACCACCCGCTGCGCCGAGCCGGGCCGGGTGCGCGCGAGCCAGCGCGGCAGCGTGAGCGCGCCGCCACCGAGGTGCAGCGCGGTCAGCGGCGCGCCGCGCGGGGCGGCCACGTCGATCGCGGCGGCGATCCGCCGCACGTACTCGAAGTGCAGGTACCGGGCGTCGGCCACGTCCACGTACGACTGCTCGACCCCGTCGGCCAGCAGCGTGCGCCCGGACGGGCGGGCCGGGTCCACCACGATCTCCAGGGTCTCGGCGTCGTCGTGATCCACGGCGGGACACGGTACCGCGCGGCCGCGGGCGGCCCCGGCCCGCGGGGGACCGGAGCCGTCCCGCCGCCGGGTCAGCCGGCCGCCATCCCGGCGCCGGCCTCGTCGACTGCCGCGTCCACCCGGTGCGCGAGGTCGACGTCCGCCGCCGTCACGCCGTCGACCTGCTGGGTCCGGACCGTCAGCACGGCGTTGTCCGGGTCCGGCCGCCCGATCTGCGGCGACCGTCCGACGTCGGACTTGAGCCGGTCCAGCCGGTCGAGCACCCGGTCCAGGTTGCCGCCGGGCAGCTCGATCGTCCGCACGAGCGACCGCCGGTCGCTGGACCAGTAGGGCAGCGTCGCCAGCGCGTCGCGCAGCTCCGCCTCGGTGAGCGGCGCGGTGGCCGAGGACGCGCCCACCAGGCCGCCGCCGAAGTCGGTCGGCCCGAGCAGGTCACGCAACTCGTCGGGTACGCGCAGCGACTCGACCAGATCCGCGTC
This sequence comes from Micromonospora sp. WMMD1219, assembly GCF_049315215.1. Classification (NCBI taxonomy): domain Bacteria; kingdom Bacillati; phylum Actinomycetota; class Actinomycetes; order Micromonosporales; family Micromonosporaceae; genus Micromonospora; species Micromonospora sp. WMMD1219. The sequence continues at coordinate 5,601,910 of NZ_CP186057.1, read as the reverse complement.
GGCCGCGGCGAGCGCGGCGAGCGTCGCCTCGGCCTGGTAGCGCGCCTGCTCCGGGGTGAGGCGGCTGTACCGGCCGACCTCGGCCAGGAAGCCGGGCAGGTCGCGGCGGGGTTCCATGCCGTACACCGGCACCACGTCGTGCAGGGTCAGCGGCACCGCCTCCAGCAGCCGCTCCCGTTCCGCCTCGTCCAGCGCCCGGGCCAGGGCCAGCACGGTGCCCTCCGCCGCGACCTTGGCCGTGGAGAAGTCCACGCCGGCGCGCCGGCTCACGTCGTCGACGAGATCCCGGTAGGCCATCGAGACCCCGGGTGACGGCGCCGGGTCGGGCAGCGGGCGCTGGCGCTCCGCGACGGCGACCGGCGGCGGCGCGGGACCACCCCGGGTGGTGTCCGGCTTGTGCCGTCCGGCCGGCGGCGGGCCGGACCGGTCGTGCTGGTCCAGCGAGGTGACCTGCTTGGACGCGCTCAGGCTGGCGCCGGTCTGGCTCGGCCGCAGCCCTCGCTCGCGGGCCTCGCGGGCCAGGGTCCGGCGGCGCTGGTTGTCGCCCTCCATCTGCTTGCGCATCGTCGCACCTCGTTCCTGGTCGGTTGCGCTTGCGCCGACCGCGTTCCCGGCGCTGCCGGGAAGGTAACGGCGGACGGCCCGGCGGACGCTTCATTCGCTGCGGGTGAGGAGCGCTCACCCCGGCGGGCGGCAGGCTCGGACGGACCGGACAACTTCCGACGCACGCGGAAGGGCAGGTCGACATGAAACGGATCGTGGAGATCGTCCCCGCCCGTCCCGGCTGGTACGCCCGTTGGCGGATCGGCCCGGACGACACCCGCTCCTACCCGGTGACCCTCTGGGCCCTGCTGGAGCACCACGACGGCAGCGGACGCGAGGTGGTCGGCGTCGACTGTGTCGGGCAGTGGCCCGGGGCGGACGACGACGACATGAGCGGGGACTTCGTCCGTTATCTGTTCCAGACGCCCGATTCCGGCGCGCCGGAGGACGTCGAGCCTCCGCTCACGGGACAGTCGCGCGACGAGGCGCCGCACCGGCAGGCCGCGCCCGCCGCCTGAGCCATCCTCCTCGGCCCCCGGCCCCTGGTCCCAGGGTCGGGGGCCACCCCTGTCCGCCGGACGCTCAGCCCGTGTGGCGGGCGCCGCGGGGTCGGTCAGCCCACCTCGCGGGTCTCGCCGCTCAGGTCGCGCGGCGGGGCGGCCAGCAGTTCGGCCAGGCCGGTGCGGTCCAGCAGGTGCTTGATCTGCGGGTTCAGGTTCAGCAGGCGGATCGCCCCGGTGCCGGCCCGGTGGATCACCACGAGCGCGCTCAGGCCGGAGGAGTCGCAGAGGTGCACTCCGGCGAAGTCGAGTTCCAGCTCCTGGTGGCCGTCGCGGCGCAGGTCGGCGACGGCGTCGACGAGTTCCGGCGCGGTGTCGAAGTCCAGCTCCCCGGCCAGCCGCATCCGGGCGGAACCGGCGCCGAGCCGGTCCACCTCGATGGTCAACATCTGGGAGGGCACGCGTCCATGTTCCCAGCCGGGCGCGGCCGGGAAACCCCCGGGGTCACGCGGAAGCGGTCGAACCCGGCACCGGGTGGCCGGCGGCGTCGTCGACCGGCGAGCGGTCGAGCAGGCCGGTGACGCCGGTCAGGTCGAGGATCGTCTCCAGGAAGCGCGGAACCGCGCGCAGCTCGATGACGGTGCCGGCCTGCTGGCCCTCACGCCAGGCGTGCACGATCACGGACAGGCCGGTGCTGTCCATGAACTCCAGGCCGCCGAAGTCGAACACCAGCGTTGCCGGGCATCCGGCGAGCAGCTTGTCGATCTCGGCGCGCAGCGGGGCGGCGGTGGCGTACGCCAGGTCGCCGCCGACGACGACCACCGGGACGGCCGGGTCGGATCGATCCACGGAGATGCTCAGCGGGCTCGCCTCGGGCCTTCTCCGTTGAGGAACCACGTCACGCCTTTCCGCGGGGCTGCCGGCCGGGACCGGGTTGACAGGATCGTAACAACAGCGGCAGCACGTCGCTGGACGCGCGAGCGGGCCGGCAGCGCCGTGAGGTGGCGTTCCCGGCACACCGGCGTAGGGTGGGCGGTGAGACGTGACCACAGGCGCCGGGTCCGGCGCCCCCGGGTGTCGACGAGGAGAGTGGGGCTCAGCTGGTGACTGCTGCCGACGTCAGGGGTGCCGACCCGGGCGACGGACGGATCTCCACGCCGAGTGCCGCACGGGCCCGGGCATGGTCCGCCGCCGCACCGGCGCCGTCCGCCCTGCCGCCGCTGGCAGCCGACCGCGACCGCACCGTCCCGAACTGGTCCGAGGTGGTCGAGCACTTCCGCGAGGGCCTGGTCGTCTGCGACGGCGACGGTGTCGTCCGGCACGTGAGCCCGGTCGCGGAGCGGCTGATCCCGGAGGCGACGCCCGGGGAGCTGCTGGCCGCCGCCGGGCCGGCCCCGCTGCGCGGCGACGGCCCGGCCGAGTTCACCCACCACGGGCGGCGGCTGCGGGTACGCCCGGTCGCGTTGTCCCACCGCCGGCGCTGCTGGTACGTCGACGACGTCACCGAGAGCGTCAGCCGGGCCGACGCGCTGCTGGCCGAGCGGGCCCGTTCGGCGTTCCTCGCCGTGGTCGGCGAGAAGCTCGGCAACCCGTTGCACCCGGACCGGGCCGCCGCCGCGGTGGTGCGTCTGGCGGTGCCCACGGCGGCCGACGTGGCGGTCCTGGTGCTCGCCCCGCGCTCCGGGCGCGCCCGCTGGTGGCGGGCGGTACGCGCGGACGACCGCTCGCCGGTGGTGGACAGCGGGGTGCTGCCCGCCCCGGCGCTCCCGGCGGCCATCGAGGCCGGCCTGTCCGGCGCCGAGCCGCACGAGCTGGACTGGCTGGTCGAGCAGGCCGCCGAGGCGGGCTGGCTGCCCGGACTGGACGCCTCCGGCGCCACCGCGCGGGTGGTGCCGCTGCCCGGCCGGGAGGCACCGGCCGGGGCGCTGCTGGTGGTCCGGCGGGCCGACCGCTGGTACGACGAGGCCGACGTGGACCTGGTCCGCGCGTTCGCGGCCCGGGCCGGCGCGGCGCTGACCACCGCCATGCTCTACCGCGACCAGGCGGAGGTCGCCGACACGTTGCAGGCGAGCCTGCTGCCGGTCGAGCCGGCCCCCGCGGCGGGGGTGCAGTGGGGCACCGCGTACCGGCCGGCGCAGGCCGGGCTGCGCATCGGCGGCGACTTCTACGGCTCGCACCGGCTCGCCGACGGCGGCTCGGTCTTCTTCCTCGGTGACGTGTCGGGCAAGGGCGTGGAGGCGGCCGTGTTCACCGGCCAGCTGCGTCAGTGCCTGCAGGCGCTGCACCGGATCGAGACCCAGCCGGGGCGGCTGCTGAAGCTGCTCAACGACGCGCTGCTGGAGACCACGCAGGCGCACGGGCAGGGCCGGTTCGCCACCATGGTGCTCGGCGTGGCGCGACCGGACCGCGACGGCGGCCTGACGCTGACCCTGGCCGGCGGTGGGCACCTGCCGCCGCTGGTGCTGCGGGAGTCCGGCGAGGTCGAGGTGGTGCCGCTGCGCGGCATGCTGATCGGCGTGGTGCCCGATCCCCGCATCGGCGAGGTGACGGTGCAGCTGGCGCCGGGGGAGACCTGCCTGTTCTACAGCGACGGGGTGACCGAGGCGCGCGGCGGCCGGCGCGGCGACGAGCAGTTCGGCGCCGAGCGGCTGCTCAACGCGATCACCGGCTGCCACCGGATGCCCGCGCCCGCGCTCGCCGAGCGGGTCGAGCAGGTGACCTGCGACTGGCTCGCGCACGGCGACCACGACGACATCGCGGTGCTCGCGCTGCGGGCCACCGGCCCGGCCGGGCGGGCGCCGCGGCACCTGCACGCCGTGCCGGACCTGGCCGGGACCGAACGAACGAGGGAGTTGCCCGCGTGACCGTGCCGACCGTCGGGGCCGACCCGGGCCACGCCTTCGCCGGCTATCTGGAGTGCCTGGCCGACGCCGACGAGTCCGCCGCCGTGGCGGTGGCGCGCGGGCTGCTGGAGGCGGGCGTGCCGGCCGAGCGGGTGCTGCTGGACCTGGTCGCCCCGGCCCAGGCCGAGGTGGGCGAACGCTGGGCCCGCAACGAGTGGAGCGTCGCCCAGGAGCACGCCGCCACCCACATCAGCGAGCGGGTGGTGGCCGCGGTGGCCGCGTACGCCGATCCCCGCCCGACGCGCGGGCGGATCGTGATGGCCTGCATGGACGGCGAGTGGCACGCGCTGCCGGCCCGGCTGGTGGCCGAGGTGCTGCGGCTGCGCGGCTGGCAGGTCGTCTTCCTCGGTGCCAGCGTCCCGGCCGCGCACCTGGTGTCCTACCTGCACCGCTACGACGCGGAGGCGGTGGCGCTCGCGTGCGCCCTGCCGATGCGCCTGCCGCACGCCCACCGGATGGTGGAGGCGTGCCGCCGCTCCGACGTGCCGGTGGTGGTCGGCGGCCGGGGCTTCGGCGACGACGGCCGCTGGGCCCGCGTGCTCGGTGTGCCGTGGGCGCCCGACGCGCCGGCCGCGGCGGACCTGGTGGCCGACGAGCGGGCGCTGCGCGAGGCGCCGCCCGCGCGGCTGGACCACCTGGCCGACGACGAGTACGCCAGCCTGGTCAAGCGGCGCGGCGAACTGATCGACAGCGCCCTGGCCGACCTGCGGGAGCGGGTGCCGTCGACGGCCGACTACACCCCCGCGCAGCTCGACTCCACGATCAGCGACCTCGGCTACATCGTGGACTTCCTGGCCGCCGCGCTCTACGTGGACGACGCGACGCTGTTCACCGCGTTCGTCGAGTGGCTGGTGGAGATCCTGGTCAGCCGCGGGGTGCCGGCGGGCGCGGTGGGGCTGACTCTGGAGCACTATGGACAGCAGCTGCGCGACTTCCCGCGCGCGGCCGCCTTCCTCGACCGGGGCCGCGCACTGGTGGGCGGGCTGTCGGCGGCGGGCCGCTGACGGGCGCCGGGGCGGCCGTCCCATATACTTGCACCACTGCAAGGGTTTTCCGTGGTGGGAGCGAGGGGGGCCACTGTGACGTTCACCGTCACGTACGCCCAGCGGGACGGGAGCGGCGTCTGCCTCCGGCTGGCCGGCGAGCTCGACCTCGCCACGGCCGGAGAGTTGAACTCGACGATCGACCGGCTGGTCGCCGAGGGGCACCGCGAGCTGCTGCTCGATCTCACCGAACTGACGTTCTGCGACTCCACCGGCATCGCGGCCTTCGTCCGCGGCGACAATCTCGTCGCCGCCGACGGCGGCTGGCTGCGGCTCACCGGGGCGACCGGCCGGGTGGACCGGGTGCTCCAGGTGACCGGGCTGGCCGACGTGCTCCACCACGGCCGCGACACCGCCGACCCGACCGCGCCGGCCGCCTCCTGATCCGGTACATTTCCCCGCCAGCAGCCGGCCGTGCGGCCGGACGCCCTCCTCACCACGAAGCAGGTAAACCGATGGGTCAGACCAGTCCCAGCCCCGTTCGCATCCTGGTGGTGGACGACGACCCGGGCGACGTCCTGATGATCGAGGAGGCGCTCGCCGACTCGGACGTCGACAAGGTCATCGACGTGGTCGCCGACGGCCAGGAGGCGATGGAGTTCCTCCGCCGCGAGGGCCGGCACACCGAGGCGCAGCGCCCGGACGTGATCCTGCTCGACCTGAACATGCCCCGGATGGACGGGCGGCAGGTGCTCGGCGAGGTCAAGGGTGACGAGAGCCTGCGGACCATCCCGATCGTCGTGCTGACCACCTCCAACGCCGACACCGACGTGGTCAGCAGCTACACCCTGCAGGCCAACGCGTACGTGACGAAGCCGATCGACCTGGACGACTTCAACGACGTGGTGCGCCGGATCGACGAGTTCTTCGGACGGGTGGTCGTGCTCCCGAAGCACCAGTAGGAGCGGGAAGTCCGGGCCACCGCATCCTGAACATTTTGTGGGAACGGCCGCGCCCGGGAGCGCTTGCACCGCAGGATCGGCAGGTGGGGACGCACACCGGCTGCCTGGGGGGCGACGCATGAGGTTCTCGGTGGTGGAGACCGGCTACGACAGACGTCAGGTCGACGCCTGCCTAGACGAGCTGAGCCTGCGGCTGGGGCGGCTGGCGGCGCGTGCGGAGGGCGCCGCGAGGGCCGGCCGGGAGTGGGACCAGATCCGCTCGGACGCCCTGCACCTGTGCGACTTCCTGCATCGCCGTACCGCCCCGGTCGAGGGGGGCCAGTCCCGCCCGTCGGCCGCCGAACGGGAGGCCGCGGAGCTGTTGGCGCAGGCCCGCGCCGAGCTGGAGGCCGCGCGCGAGGAGGCCCGCCGGTTGCGGGAGGAGGCGTACGCCGAGGCGGTGCGGGCGCGCCGCGAGTTCGAGGCGGCCCTGCTGGCTCGCCGGCGCCGGGAGTCGCGGGTCGACGAGATCCTGGCCGGGGCACGGGGCGAGCGGGTCGCGGTGGACACGCCCACGGCCGCGGCGAGCGTGCGGCCCGGTGGTGCCGGGCGCAGCGCCGCCTGATTCGCGCCGGGTCAGACCAGCGCCGCCACCACGGTCGTGGCGCGCCTCTCGTGCCGGGCGTACGCGTCGGGGTAGGCGGACACCTGCACCGCCTGGGCTGCGGCGGTGACGCTCATGTCCTCCCAGCCCGGCACCTCGCGCAGCGCGGCGTAGAAGGCGCGGGCCGCGTACGCCGGCCGCATGAGCTGGGCGACAGTGCCCCAGCCGCTGCTGGGGCGCTGCTGGAACAGCCCGACCGAGTCGTGGTCGGAGCCGCTGCCCTGGTGCGGGTGGTCGAAGGACTCCGGCAGCACGTCGCTGGCCAGGTTGTAGAGATTGCTCTCCTGCATGGCGGTGGCCACTGCGACGACGAGGGCCCGGCGGGGCATCTTCATCTCCCGGCCCACGTCGACGATGGCCTTGGCGTTGTCCATCTGCCGCTGGTCCAGGCCGGCGACCGGCCGGGGGCGCTTGGGCGGTGCGGGCTTGCGCGGCGGCTTCTTCGTCGCCGGGGTGGCGCTGGGTGTGGGAGCCGGCGGCGGCAGGGCCGCGGCGGCCGGCGGCGCGACCCGGGTGAAGTCGCGGGAGGCGCGCTGGTCGGCGGCGGCCCGGTCGGCGACCGCCTCGCGTACCTCCAGGTGCGCCGGGCCGGTCTCGCCGACGCCTGCTACGCCGATCAGGCCGAGGCAGCAGGTGACGCCGGTGGCCACCGCGATCCGGCCGGGTACGGACCGGGCCGATCCGCGCCGTGGCGGTTCCGGGGCGCGGTGACGTCCCACTCTCCGTTCGGCTGATGCCGGGTCAATCGTTCGGCGAACCCGGCGGTTGGCGGGCAGCGGCTGATGATCGGGGTGGTCGGGATGCACCCGCCGAGGCTAGAAAGCTTCCGGCCCTTTGCCATCGGGGTGATTGGTGGCATGCGCCACAATCTGCCGGATTCGCGGGCCGCATTCGGGTTGGCAGATCATGAAAACCGCCAACCTCGCGTACCCGGAACAATGCCTATGTCGGTTTGGGCGGTGTGAAACGGACGTCGGGGTGAGCTGGCTGCGGCGGACGCCCGGCTCCTCCGTTCGGCCGAGGGTGCCCTGGTCGGGCGGCCCTCGCGCGGCGGCGGTCCGCCGACGGCCGGGATCGACCGACCGCGATCCGGCGGCTCCGGCGCCGGGGTTGTGGATCATGGCGAGGCCGCCGCGCGACGACCGGGGCGCTCGATACGATTCCGACGGTGACGGAGCGGATGGTCGACGAGCGCCCGCCCGGCCCCCGCAGCCGGCGCGGCACGATCCTCGTCGTCTGCGCCGTGCTGCTCGCACTGCTGCTGGCCGGGCACCGGGCGGTGCCGAACGTCAACGGCCTGGGCAGCCTGGTGGACAGCGTCACCCCGCTGCTCGGGATCGCCGTACCGCTGCTCGCGCTCGCGGCGCTGCTGCGCCGCTCCCGGCCGGCATTGCTGGCGGTGCTGCTGCCGGCCCTGGTCTGGGCCGGGCTCTACGGCCGCGCGTGGCTGCCCCCGGCCGCCGGCGCGGACGGCGCCGCGGTGCGGGTGGTCAGCCAGAACCTGCGCGTGGGCAACCCCGACCCGGCCGCCACCGTCGGCGCGCTCACCGGCGACGCCCCGGACCTGATCGGGCTCCAGGAGGTCGCCGACGGCGACCGGGTGGCGCCCGTGCTGGCCGAGCGCTACCCGCACCGGGCGGTGGTGTCGACTGTCGCGCTGTGGAGCCGGTGGCCGATCCGCGAGGCGCACGGCGTCGACACCGGGCTGGGCTGGGACCGCGCGCTGCGGGCCGTGGTCGCCGCGCCCCGGGGCGACCTGACCGTGTACGTGGTCCACCTCGGCTCCGCGCGGGCCGGGCACACCGCCACCCGGGACCAGACCGTCGCCGCGCTCGCCGACGCCGTGCGCGCCGACCCGGCCGACCGGCTGGTGGTGCTCGGCGACCTGAACACCGCAACCACCGACCGGGTCTTCGACCCGCTGACCCGGCTGCTCGGCGACGCCCAGGCCGAGGCCGGGCAGGGATTCGGGTTCACCTGGCCGGCGGAACTGCCGGTCACCCGCCCCGACCACGTCCTCTACCGGGGACTGACGCCGACCACCGCCGGGGTGCTGCGCACCCCGGACAGCGACCACCGGGCGGTGACCGCCGGTTTCCGCTGGTGAACGCTCAGTGCCGGCCGTTCTCCGCCGGGGTCACCGTGAGCCGGTGCCGGCTCGGGTCGCCGCTGGAGAACGGCCAGAGCCGGTCGGCGTACGCGACCAGGTCGGCCAACTGGTCCCGGGTCAGCCCCGCCGAGGAGATCTCGGCGTGCACGTCGGCCCGGTAGCGGCCGTCGTCGTCGCGGCCCAGCTTCGCCTCGGCGGTCACCTGCACGGTGTGCGCCTCGTCGGTGATCTCCCCGGCCGCCTCCACCGCCGCGTGGTGCAGGCAGGAGGCGAACGCCGCGGCCAGGAGCTGCTCCGGCGTCAGGCCGGTGCAGTGCGGCGCCAGCGGGGACGCCAGGGCGGAGGAGAGCCCGCCGTCGTCGGTGCGTACGTGACCGCCCGCCGCGGTCGCCGTGGCCGTCTCGGCCAGCCAGGAACTCGGATCCGGCATCGCGTTCCTCCCGTCACTCACCGGACCGCGTTCCCGGACCCCGAGCGGCGAAACCGCGCCCGGGCAGGCAGTAGGAGCGCTCAGCCGACCCGGCCGCTCGGCGCGGCGTCCACCGCCATCGCCTCGGTGGCCTCGGCGGCGGCCCGGCTGGTCCACGGCGACACCTGCGGCGCGCGCTGCCGGGGCAGCACCGCGGTCATCGGCACGTAGACCCGGGCGTCCACGGCCTCGGCCAGCAGCAACGCGGCCATCGGGCTGGTCGGCCGGGCGGACGGGTCGGCGTCGAGGCAGCTGCGGCACAGCTCGGCCACCTCGCCCGGCAGGCCGGGAACCTCGGGCAGCGGGCGGGGCGGCCGGCGGCGGCGCGACCCGAGCAGCTGGGTGGTGCTGCCCGCCTCGTACGGCAGCTCGCCGGTGAGGCAGTAGTACAGCAGCACGCCGAGGGCGTACATGTCGGCGGCCGGGGTGGCGGGCTGCCGGTCGAGCTGTTCCGGCGCCAGGTACGCCGGGGTGCCCACCACGACGCCGTCCGGAGTGCGGTCCGGCGCGCCGGCCGGGGTGGCGATGCCGAAGTCGAGCACCTTCACCCCGCACGGGGTGAGGATCACGTTCGCGGGCTTCACGTCCCGGTGCACGATGCCGTGCGCGTGCGCGGCGGCGAGCGCGGCGCACACCTCGGCGCAGACCCGCACCGCGATCCGCCAGTCCAGCGGCCCGCTGCGCAGGTGCGCGGCGAGCGTCTCGCCCTCGGCCAGCTCCATCACGATGTACGGCACCGGCCGCCCGTCCGGCAGCGTCGCGGTGCCGAAGTCGTGCACGCTCGCCACGTTCGGGTGCACCAGCCGAGCCGCCGAACGCGCCTCGTCCCGGATGCGTTCGACCGAGCCGGCGTCGCCGTCCAGCGCGGGCGAGATGAGCTTCACCGCGACGGTCCGGTCCAGCACGCGGTCGTGCGCGCGCCACACCTCCGACATGCCACCCAGGCCGGCCCGCTGTTCGAGCTCGTACCGCCCGCCCAGCGTCCTCATCGCCCACTCCTCGCCTCGTCCGGTGCCCTCCGGTCCCGCTACCCGGCCCCGGAGCTGTGCAAACCGCCGAGGGTACGCACCGCGGCGGGGTAGCTTCGCGGCGAGGGCGTCGACGGACGGAGGGCAGCGGTGGCCGTGGTGCGCGTACGGTTCGTCGGCGGACCGGCCGACGAGCTGACCCGGGAGCTGCCCGCCGGGCCGGACGGCGTGCCGCCGGCGCGGTGGGTGCTGCGTCATCCGGAGGAGCCGGCCGAGGGGGTGGCCGACCACCTCTACGAGCGCGACGACCACGCGTCACCCGGCGGCTGGACGATGCGGTACGTGCACACGTTCCCGTTCGGCGCGACCGAGTGAGACTCCGCAGCGGCCGGGCGCGAGGCGTCAGGCCGGCCGGACCCCGGTGGTGCCGAGGATGACCGAGGCGACCAGCTCGGGGTCGTCGTGCATCGGCACGTGCCCGCAGCCGGGCAGGTCCAGGTGCCGGGCGCCGGGCAGCCGGGTACGCGCCAGCGCCGCCTGCCGGTACGGCAGGATCCGGTCCCGCGTACCCCACGCGACGGTCACCGGCACCGTCGGCGCGCCCGCGTAGGCGTACCCCCGGCCGGCGCGGGCGACGGCGCGGAACGCCCGGGCCTGGCGCAGCGCGCGGGCGTCGGCGAGCGCGTCGTCGAGGGCCATCCGGTTGGGCCGGGCCAGGATCATGCCCATCGCCAGCATCCGCAGCGCGGGCGCGGCGAACAGGCGGCGCAGCACCGGTTCGGGCAGCCGGGCCGCGTTGCGGTGCAGGGAGAGCACGGTCAGCGCCCAGCGCAGCTCGCGCGCGGTGCAGAACCCGGCCGGCGACAGCGCGGTGGCCGAGGAGACGGCGCCGAGCGCGGCCAGTTCCAGCGCGATCGCGCCGCCGAGACTGTTGCCCGCGACGTGCGGGCGGTCCAGTCCGAACGCGCCGAACAGCTCGACCATGGCCGCGGCCAGCCCGGGCATGTCGGCGGGCAGCCCGGCGGCGGGCACCGGGGAGCGGCCGAAGCCCGGCAGGTCGACGGCGATCACGTCGTGCGCCTCGGCGAGGCGGTCCATCACCGGCCGCCAGGCGGCCCAGTGGTGACCGATGCCGTGCAGCAGCACCAGCGTGGGCCCGGTGCCCCGCCGCTCGTAGACGACCTCCACCGGCGCGCTCACGGCCGCCCCTGCGGCGTGCTGGCGCCGAAGCCCCGGCCCAGCGCCCGGGACTGCTCCTCGATCAACGGCACGGTGGCCCGGGCGGTGCGGCCCACCAGCCGGTCGGCCAGCGGGCTGACCAGCGCCGACCGCACCGCCTGGACGCCGGCCACGGCGCGTGGCACGTACACCCGGCGGCTGCGGCGCTCGATCGCCCGGACGAACGCCTCGGCGCACTCGGTCACCGTGGTGGTGCGCCGCAGCGGCCAGGGCAGCTTCGCCAGCGCGGTCTCGAAGGCCGGCAGGTCGGCGCGCGCCTCGCGGACCAGATCCGTGTCCACCCACGACGGATGGGCGGTGCCCACCGCCACGCCCCGGTGGGCCAGCTCCAGCCGGACCGCGTTGCCGAACTGCTCGACGCCGGCCTTGGAGGCGCAGTAGGCGGCCATGCCGGGCAGTGCGGCGAACGCCGCGGCCGAGGAGACGATCAGCAGGTAGCCACCCCGGTCGACGAGCGCGGGCACGGTCGCCGCCGCGGTGCGCATCACCCCGATCAGGTTGACCTCGACCGTACGCACCAGCGCCTCGACGTCGCCGACGGCGATCGTGCCGCGGTTGGCCACCCCGGCGTTCGCCACCACCGCGTCGATCCCGCCCAGCGTCGCCAGTGTCCCGTCCACCGCCGACGCGAGGGCGTTCTGGTCGGTGACGTCGGCGGCGAACCAGGCGTGCCCCGGGCCCAGCTCGGCGGCGAGCGCGGCGAGCCGGTCGGGTTCCAGCCCGACGAGGGACAACCGGGCGCCGCGGGCCGCGGCGAGGCGGGCGGTGTGCTCGCCGATGCCCCGGGCCGCGCCGGTCACCAGCACCACCTTGCCGGCCAACCGGCCGGAAACACGACCATCGATGGACATGCCGGGAAGTTACCACCGGGTAGCCCCGGTGCGGAAGACCCGGCCGCACCTGCCCGGATCGCCGCCGAACGGCGCGCACAGCTGGTACACAGGATCGGGACAGCCCGGCGACAGCGGGTCCGCCCACGATGGGGGCATGGTCATGAACGCGCAGTCCGCGCAGGGTCGCATCGAGCTGCGCCGACCGGACGGCGAACCGGTGCGGGTGCTCGTCGTCGACGACGAGCCGACGCTCACCGACCTGCTCTCGATGGCCCTGCGGTACGAGGGCTGGCAGGTCGCCACCGCCGGCAGCGGCATGGCGGCGGTCACCACCGCCCGCCAGTTCCGCCCGGACGCCGTGGTGCTCGACGTGATGCTGCCCGACCTGGACGGCTTCCAGGTGCTGCGCCGCCTGCGCGAGCAGTTCCCGAGCGTGCCGGTGCTGTTCCTCACCGCCCGCGACGCGGTGGAGGAACGCGTCGCCGGGCTCACCGTCGGCGGCGACGACTACGTCACCAAGCCGTTCAGCCTGGAGGAGGTCATCGCCCGGCTGCGCGCGCTGCTGCGCCGCTCCGGCTTCGCGGTCGCCGCCCGCCAGGAGGCGGTGCTCACCGTCGGCGACCTCACCCTCGACGAGGACAGCCACGAGGTACGCCGCGGCGACGACCTGATCACGCTCACCGCCACCGAGTTCGAGCTGCTGCGCTACCTCATGCGCAACCCGCGCCGGGTGCTCAGCAAGGCGCAGATCCTCGACCGGGTGTGGAACTACGACTTCGGCGGCCAGGCCAACGTGGTCGAGCTGTACATCTCGTACCTGCGCAAGAAGATCGACGCGGGCCGCGCGCCCATGATCCACACGCTGCGCGGGGCGGGCTATGTCCTCAAGCCCGCCGAGTGACAGGCGCGGCCGGCTGCGCCGCCGCCTCGCCGGGTGGTCGCTGCGCCGCCGCCTGGTGCTCGCCGTCGTGGCCCTGCTCGCGCTGGTCAGCATCGGCATCGGCGGCCTGACCACAGTCGCGCTGCGGCACTTCCTGGTCGACCAGATCGACAACCAGCTCACCTTCGGCGACCGGCGGCCCGCCGACTTCGAACGCTGGGCCCGCCGCGGCGTCGACCCGCCGCGCCCGGACCAGCGGCCCACCCCGCCGGACGCCGACGAGGTGGCGCCGGACCCCCCGGGTGGCTTCCCGCCCGGCTCGATCGCGGTCCGGGTGCCCGCCGCCGCCGAACCCGTCGGCCGGGTCCGGTCCGAGAGCGGCGGCAGCGAGGAGGTGCCCGCCGCCGACCTGACCGCGCTGGCCCGCGTACCCGTCGGCGACCGCCCGCACACAGTCGTCGTCGGCGACCGGGGGAGCTACCGCGCGATCGCGCTGCCGTCGCCGCGCGGCGACGGTGACGTCCTGGTCCTCGCGATCCCGCTGGCCCAGGTCGACGACACAGTCATGTGGATGCTCGTCGCGCAGGCCGGGGTGATCGGCGCCGGACTGGTCATCGCCGGCGCCCTCGGCATGCTCATCGTCCGGGTCACGCTGCGGCCGCTCAACCGCGTCGCCGCCACCGCCGCCCGGGTCACCGAACTGCCGCTGGACCGCGGCGAGGTCGCCCTGTCCGTGCGGGTACCGGCCGCCGACACCGACCCCCGCACCGAGGTCGGGCAGGTCGGCGGCGCGCTCAACCGGATGCTCGGCCACGTCGCCGCCGCGCTCGCCGCCCGGCAGGCCAGCGAGACGCGGGTACGCCAGTTCGTCGCCGACGCCAGCCACGAGCTGCGCACCCCCCTCGCCGCCATCCGCGGGTACGCCGAGGTGGCCCGCCGAGGCCGCCAGGAGGTGCCGCCCGACGTGGCGCACGCGCTGCGCCGTGTCGAGTCGGAGAGCACCCGGATGACGAGTCTCGTCGACGACCTGCTGCTGCTGGCCCGGCTGGACTCCGGCCGCCCGCTCGCCGCCGAGCCGGTCGACCTGACCGCCACGGCAGTCAACGCGGTCAGCGACGCGCACGTCGCCGGGCCCGGCCACCGCTGGCAACTCGACCTGCCCGACGAACCGCTCACCGTCACCGGCGACGCCCACCGGCTGCACCAGGTGCTGGCGAACCTGCTGGCGAACGCGCGCGTGCACACCCCGGCCGGCACCACCGTCACCGTCCGGCTCGCGCCCGCGCCCGGCGGCGTCGAGCTGCGCGTCACCGACGACGGGCCGGGCATCCCGGAGCAGTTGCAGCCGGAGGTCTTCGAGCGGTTCGCGCGCGGCGACAGCTCCCGCTCCCGCGCGCAGGGCAGCACCGGCCTGGGCCTGGCCATCGTCGCCGCCGTGGTGGAGGCCCACCACGGGCGGGTCGACGTGGTCAGCCGGCCCGGCCACACCGCGTTCACGGTCTGGCTGCCGGGATCCACAGCCGACGCATAGGCCGCTCACGGGAGCGGGCCAGCGGACCCGCCGAGGCTTGCCGGCATGAACCGAACCGACAGCCTGCCGACCGTGCCCACGGCCGCGCCACCCGGCACCGAGCCGGCCCCCGCGCCCGTAACCCCGCAGACCCGCACCGGCCGCGAACCGCGCTGGGCCCGGCCGGCCCTGCTCGGCCTGCTGGTCGTGACCGCGCTGCTCTACCTGTGGGGTCTGGGCGCCTCCGGCTGGGCCAACGCGTTCTACTCGGCCGCCGTGCAGGCCGGGTCGCAGAGCTGGACGGCGTTCTTCTACGGCTCGTCCGACGCGGCCAACTCGATCACCGTGGACAAGACCCCGGCGTCGCTGTGGCTGATGGCGCTCTCGGTGCGCGTCTTCGGCCTGAGCGGCTGGTCGATCCTCCTGCCGCAGGCGCTGCTCGGCGTCGCCTCGGTCGGCGTGCTGTACGCGACGGTCCGCCGCTGGTACGGCCCGGCCGCCGGACTGCTCGCCGGCGCGGTGCTCGCGCTCACCCCGGTGGCGACGCTGATGTTCCGGTTCAACAACCCGGACGCGCTGCTGGTGTTCCTGCTCGTCGCCGCCGCGTACGCCACGGTGCGCGCGGTCGAGACGGCCAGCACCCGGTGGATCGCGCTGACCGGCGTGCTCGTCGGCTTCGGCTTCCTCACCAAGATGCTCCAGGCGTTCCTGGTGATCCCGGTCTTCGCCGGGGTCTACCTGCTGGCCGCGCCGACCGGCCTCGGACGGCGGATCCGCCAGCTCCTGCTCGCCGGGCTGGCCGTGGTCCTCTCCGCCGGCTGGTGGGTGGCGATCGTCGAGCTGGTGCCGGCGAGCGCCCGCCCGTACATCGGCGGCTCGCAGAACAACAGCATCCTGGAGCTGACGCTCGGCTACAACGGCCTGGGCCGCATCACCGGCGACGAGGTGGGCAGCGTCGGCGGCGGTGGCGGCCGGCCCGGCGGGGGAGGCGGCGGACCGTTCTCCGGCCGGACCGGGCTGCTGCGGATGTTCGACACCGAGGTCGGCGGTCAGATCTCCTGGCTGCTGCCCGCCGCGCTGATCCTGCTGGTGGCGGGGCTGTGGCTGGCCGGGCGGGCGCCGCGTACCGACCGCACCCGGGCCGGTCTGCTGCTGTGGGGCGGCTGGCTGCTGGTCACCGGCCTGATCTTCAGCTTCATGTCCGGGATCTTCCACGCGTACTACACGGTCGCCCTGGCCCCGGCGGTCGGCGCGCTGGTCGGCATCGGGACCACCCTGTTGTGGCGCGCCCGCTCCGCGGCGGTCCGGTGGCGCCGGCTGGCCGCCACGCTGGTCCTGGCCGGCACGCTGGCGGTCACCGCCTGGTGGTCCTGGCACCTGCTCGGCCGCACCCCCGACTGGCACCCCTGGCTGCGCCCCACGGTGCTGGCCCTGGGCCTGACCACAGCCGCCCTCCTGGCCACCGCAGCGTTCCTCGCCCGCCCCCACCGGACGCCCTCCCCACCCTCTCCCGGCTCCCCACCCGCCCCGCCCGCCCCGCCCGCCCCGCCGGCCCCGCCCGCCCCGCCCGCCCCGGTGATCAAGGAGTTTGTGTCCGGAAGTGGCGTTCCGGGTGACGCGAACTCCTTGGTCAACTCCGAGGCGGGGGCGACGTCGGGGCACCGGGCCGGGTTTGCCGGGCGGGTTGCGCGGTGGGTCGTGCCGGTGGTGTCCGTCGCCGGGATCGCGGTGGCGCTGGCCGGGCCGGCCGCGTACGCGATGCAGACCGCAGCCACCCCGCACAGCGGCTCGATCCCGAGCGCCGGGCCGGCCGGAGCGGGCGGCTTCGGCGGCCCCGGCGGGCCGGGCGGGCCGGGCGGGCGGATGCCGGGCGGTGGGAACGGGCAGTTCCCGGGCTTCCCGGGCGGTTCGAACGGCACCGGTTCGGACGGCACCGGTTCGGACGGCACGGGTTCCGACGGCTCCGGCCCGGGCGGCGCCGGCCAGGACGGCGGGGCGAACGCCGGTGGGTTCCCCGGATTCCCTGGTGGTGGTTCGGCTCCGGGCGCGCCCGGCGGCACCGGTCAGGACGGCGGCACCGGTCAGGACGGCGGCACCGGGCCGGGCGGTGTGCCGGGTCAGGGCGGCTTCCCCGGCCAGGACGGCGGGACCAGGCAGGAAGGGCGGGGACAGCGCGGCGGGGGCATGGGCGGGCTGCTCGACGCCCGCGAGCCGAGCGCCGAGATGACCGCGCTGCTCACCGCCGACGCCGACGACTACCCCTGGGTCGCCGCCACTGTCGGCTCGAACAACGCCTCCGGCTACCAGCTGGCGACCGGCCGTCCGGTCATGCCGATCGGCGGCTTCAACGGCAGCGACCCGTCGCCGACGCTCGCGCAGTTCCAGCGGTACGTCGCCGACGGGCGGATCCACTACTTCCTCGGCGGCGGCGGGTTCCGCGCCAACGGCGGCAGCAACGCCTCGGCCGAGATCGCCGCCTGGGTCGCTGAAACCTTCACCGCGACCACCGTCGACGGCGTGACCGTGTACGACCTGAGCAGCGGAAAGCAGGGCTGAGCCATGACGGAGACGTACGCGCCCCGGGCCGCCGTGCAGGCCCGGCCCGCAGCCGGCAGCGCGGTGCTCGACGTGGTGGTTCCGGTGTACAACGAGGAGGGCGATCTGGGCCCCTGCGTCCGGCGGCTGCACGCGCACCTGACCGCGCACTTCCCGTACCCGTTCCGGATCACGGTGGCCGACAACGCCAGCGTGGACGGCACGCCGGCGGTGGCGCGCGCCCTCGCCGGCGAGCTGCCCGGGGTGGGGGTGCTGCGCCTGGACGAGAAGGGACGCGGGCGAGCGCTGCGCGCCGCGTGGTCGGCCTCGCCGGCGCCGGTGCTCGCGTACATGGACGTGGACCTGTCCACCGACCTGGCCGCGCTGCTGCCGCTGGTCGCGCCGCTCATCTCCGGGCACTCGGACCTGGCCATCGGCACCCGGCTGGCGCGGACCAGCCGGGTGGTCCGGGGCGCCAAGCGGGAGGTCATCTCGCGGGGCTACAACCTGCTGCTGCGCGGTGCGCTCGCGGCGCGTTTCTCCGACGCCCAGTGCGGGTTCAAGGCGATCCGCGCCGACGTGGCCGCCGAGTTGCTGCCGCTGGTACGCGACACCGGCTGGTTCTTCGACACGGAGCTGCTGGTCCTGGCGCAGCGGGCCGGGCTGCGCATCCACGAGGTGCCGGTGGACTGGGTGGACGACCCGGACAGCCGCGTCGACATCGTCGCCACCGCGCTGGCCGACCTGCGCGGCATCGGCCGGCTGGGCCGGGCGCTGGTGACCGGGGCGCTGCCGCTGGCGCGGTTGCGCGCCCAGCTCGGGCGCGGACCGCTGCCGACACCCCCGGCGCAGGTGCCGGCCGGGTTGCCCCGGCAACTCGCCCGGTTCGCCGCAGTGGGCGTGGCGAGCACGCTCGCGTACCTGCTGTTGTTCCTGCTGGCCCGCGGCCCGCTCGGTGCGCAACCGGCGAACCTGCTGGCGCTGCTGCTCACCGCGGTGGCCAACACGGCGGCCAACCGGCGGCTCACGTTCGGGGTGACCGGACGCCGGCACGCCGGCCGCCACCACCTCCAGGGGCTGCTGGCGTTCGCGCTCGGCCTGGCCCTGACCAGCGGCTCCCTGGCCGTACTGCATGCCACGACGCCCCCGAGTCGCGGACGGGAGCTGACCGTCCTGGTGGCCGCCAACCTTGCCGCGACAGCCCTGCGCTTCCTCCTGCTCCGCCTGGCCATGCACCACCGCCCCTGACCACGCCCCCGCCCCCGGCCCCCCAGGAACCTCCGTCGATCATGAGGTTGGCGGCGCGACACGCCGGGCGCCGACACCGTCAACTTCATGATCGACGGGGAGGGTGGCAGGGTGGCGGTGTGTACCGGGAGTGGGAGGCGGCGCGGATTCCGGGCGGGGTGCTGTGGAGCAGCGTGTCCGGCGGGGGCGAGACGCGGGTGCTGCCGGACGGGTGCCTGGACCTGCTCTGGTCCAGCCGGAACGGGCTGCTCGTCGCCGGCCCGGACCGCACCGCGCACCTGTCGCGGTCCGCGCCGGGGGACCGGTGGATCGGGCTGCGCCTGCCGCCGGGGACCGGCCCGGCCGTGTTCGGGGTGCCGGCCGAGGAACTGCGGGACCGCCGCGTACCGCTGGCCGACCTGTGGGGCCGCGCCGCCGCCGAGGTGACCGAGCGGGTCGAGACGGCGCTGGCCGCGCCGATCCGCGGCGACGGGCCCGCTACCGTCAGCGCTGCCGACGCCCACGCCGCCTCGGTGCTCACCCGGGTCGCCCGCGACCGGCTGCGCGCGGCCGGCGGCCCCGACCCGGTCGGCGCGCGGGTCGCCGCCCGTCTGGCCGCCGGGGCCACCGTCGCCGCGACCGCCGCCGAGGTCGGCCTCGGCCCGCGCGCCCTGCACCGCCGCAGCCGGGCCCTCTTCGGGTACGGCCCGAAGACGCTGGCCCGCATCCTGCGGATGCGCCGCGCCCTGGACCTGGCCCGCGCCGGTGCGCCGCTCGCCGAGGTGGCGGTGCGCAGCGGGTACGCCGACCAGGCCCACCTGACCCGCGAGGTGCGCGAGCTGGCCGGGGTGCCGCCGACCCGGCTGCTCGCCCCGGCCCGGAGCCGCCCGCGGGCGAGCTGACCGGCCCGGAAGCGGCCCGCGAGCCGGCTCGCGTCTACTCGGCCGTGGGCAGCGGGGCGAACAGGTCGACGCCGTTGCCGTCCGGATCGTGCAGGACCGCGTACCGCTGGCCCCAGAACGCGTCCCACGGCGGCAGCTCACCGTGGTGCCCGGCGCCGGTCAGCTCGGCGTACCAGCGGTCCACCTCGGCCGGGTCGGCGCAGCGGAAGGCCAGGCTCATCCGGTTGTTGCCGCCGGACGGGTCGAAGTCGGGGTAGAAGCTGCGGATCGTCTCGACCGTGTCCCAGGCCAGCCGTACGCCGTTCGGCAGGGTGGCCTCGACGTGCCCTTCGGTCTCGGCGCCGGCCGGGATCGGCAGCCCCAGCCGCCGGTAGAAGTCGAGCGTGGGCCATGTCGGTGACCACGGTCCCGACCAGATCGAACTGCGGTGTCATGCCGGCCACGGTAGGCGCGCCCGGCCTGGCCCGTCTTGAACGGATCGGACGGGGGACGAGTGGCCGGTGTGGCCGCGCGGCCGGTCGCCGAGACGTTACGGTGAGGGACAAGTCCGGCTTCGAGCAACAAAGCTCGTATTCCGGGCATGCTCCGATGACCGGCGAGGGAAGGAGAGTAGCCGTGACGCATCTGGCCTACCTGGACGCGGGATCCGGCAGTCTCATCGTGCAGGCGGTGGTCGGCGGGGTGGCCGGGGTGGCAGTGGCCGCCAAGCTCTACTGGCGCCGCCTGGTGTCCCGGTTCCGGCGTCAGCCCACCGACCAGGGCCCGGCGGCGTGACGATCCCCGACACCGGCGTCCGCGTCGAACCCGGCTCCTTCCGCGACCCCGGCAACCGGGTGTTCCACCGCGGCGACGAGGTGCTGCGCGGGCTCGACGAGCGCTCGGCCCGCGACTGGCGGGCGCTGGCGGTCACCGACTTCTTCCGCCAGGCCACCACCAGCGGGCAGATCGTCGGCACCGAGGAACTGACCCCGACCCCGGTCGACGCGCCCTGGACCGCGGTGCTGCGGCACGAACGGATCCCGTTCGTGTCGCACCCCTACGAGTGGTCGTACGCGATGCTGCGCGACGCCGCGCTGCTGCACCTGGACGTGCTGCGGGCCGCCCTGGAATCCGGCTTCACCACCAAGGACGGATCGGCCTACAACGTGCAGTGGCGCGGCGCCCGGCCCGTCTTCATCGACGTCGGCTCGTTCGAGGCGCTGCGCGACGGCGAACCCTGGGCCGGCTACCGGCAGTTCTGCCAGACGCTGCTCTACCCGCTGCTGATCCAGGCCCACCTCGGGCTGGACTTCCAGCCGTTCCTGCGCGCCCGCGTCGACGGCGTCGAGCCGGACCAGATGCGGCGGCTGTTCGGCGGCGCCCGGCGCTGGCGAGCCGGCGTGCCCACCCACGTGCACCTGCACGGCGCGATGCAGGCCCGCAACTCCGCCGCGAGCACCACCGACGTCCGCGCCCAGTTGCGCGCCGCCGGGTTCTCCCGGGAGCTGGCGCTGGCCACGGTACGCGGGCTGACGAAACTGGTCCGCCGGATCGACCACCGGCCCGGCGACAGCCACTGGTCGGACTACCAGCGCACCTGCGCGTACTCGGTGCCGGACCGGCAGGCCAAGGAGGAGTTCGTCGACCGGGCGGTGGCCGCCGTCGGCGGAGGATCGGCGCTGGACCTGGGCGCTAACGACGGCCGGTACGCCCGCATCGCCGCCCGGCACGCCGCGCACGTCGTCGCCGTCGAGCAGGACCCGGCAGTGGTCGACACGCTCTACCGCGCGCTGCGCGACGAGGGCGAGACACGGATCCTGCCGCTGGTGATGGACCTGGCCGACCCGTCGCCGGGCGGCGGCTGGCGCGGCGTCGAGCGGGCCGCGTTCGCCGACCGGGCCCGCGCGGACACCGTCCTGGCCCTGGCCGTGGTGCACCACCTGGCGATCGGGCGCAACGTGCCGCTGCCCGAGGTGCTCGACCAGCTGACCGCGCTCACCGCCACCGGCGGCAGCCTGGTGGTGGAGTTCGTCCACCCGGACGACCCGATGGCCCGCCGGCTGCTGGCGAACAAGCCGGACGGCCTGTTCCCGGACTACCGGCGGGACGCCTTCGAGGCGCTGCTGGCTCGCCGGGGCCGGGTGGTCGCCCGGACCGAGCTGCCGTCCGGCACCCGCACGCTCTACCAGGTGGTGGTGGGTGGCTGAGGACACCCTCGCACCACCCCGGGAACGCGCGGCCGGACCGGACCGCCGGGAGCGCCGGCCCTGGTGGCGGGCCGAGGCGGCCCGGCTGGCAGAGGTGACGGCACTGGTCGGGCTGGTGGTCACCCAGCCGCTGCTCGACGTGCTCGGCCGCAGCCCCGACTTCTTCCTGTTCCACCGCGCCTCCCGGGCCGACGTGCTGCTGCTGGTCGCCCTGATCGCGCTCGCGCCGACGATGGTGTTCGCGCTGCTCGGCGCGCTCGCGCTGCCCGCCGGACGCCTCACCCGGTCCCTCGTGCAGACCGCGTTCGTGGGCCTGCTGCTCGCCGCGCTGGCGGTCCAGGTCGGCCGGCACGTCACGCCGCTTCGGGGCGTACCCCTGCTTGTCGTCGCCGGTGCGGCCGGAGCCGCGGGCGCGGCCGCGCACCGGCGGTGGCGGGCGCCCCGGCGGGTGCTGCGGGTCGCCGCCGCCGGGCCACTGGTGTTCGTCGGGTTGTTCCTGTTCGCCTCGCCCGCGTCGGCGGTGGTGCTGCCGCGCGGTGAGGGGGGCGCGGCCGGTGTGGCCGGTGCGGGTGCGCACCCGCCGGTGGTCATGATCGTGCTGGACGAGTTGCCGCTGGTGTCCCTGCTCGGTCCGGACGGCCGGATCGACGCCGAGCGCTACCCGAACTTCGCGGCGCTGGCCGGCGGGTCGACCTGGTACCGCAACGCCACCGGCGTCAGCGGCTGGACGCCCTACGCGCTGCCCGCGATGCTCACCGGGCGCTACCCGGAGCGGGGGGCGGCGCCGCACTACTCGCAGTACCCGGACAACCTGTTCACCGCGCTCGGCGGCCTCTACCGGATCAAGGCCGAGGAGAGCATCACCCGGCTCTGCCCGCCGAGCCGCTGCGAGCAGGCCACCACGCCGGAACAGGGGCTCGGGGTGCTGGTCCGGGAGAGCGGCAAGCTGATGGGCCGGATCGCCGCGCCGGTGGACAGCCGGGTCGACCCGGAGGACTCCTACCGCGAGCGGACCGCCGCCGAGGCCGGGCTGGACGCCGCCGAGCCGGTGCCGGACGACCCGAAGTTCCGCTGGGACACGCTCGACGACAACCAGCCGGCCCGGTTCACCTCGTTCCTCGCCGGGCTGCGCCCGGACACCCGGCCCACGCTGCACTTCCTGCACCTGCTGATGCCGCACTCGCCGTGGGCGTACCTGCCGTCCGGGGCGCACTACGCGGCGCCGGAGGACCTGCCCAACGACGGCGCCGGCTGGGTCGACCTGGCCCGCGCCCGGCACCTGGCGCAGCTCGGCTACACCGATCGGCTGATCGGCGAGACGCTGCGGACGCTGCGCGCCACCGGCCTCTACGACAAGGCGCTGGTGGTGGTCACCGCCGACCACGGGGTGAGCTTCCGCCGGGACTGGCAGGGCCGGGGGATGGACGCCATCGACCACGCCGCGAACGAGGTGGCCTGGGTGCCGATGTTCGTCAAGGAGCCCGGCCAGCGCGCCGGACGGGTGGACGACCGCAACTGGGAGCACGTCGACCTGCTGCCCACGATCGCCGACGAGACGCACATGCGGGTGCCCTGGCGGATGGACGGCCGGTCGGCGAAGGCGGCGCCGCGCGAGCGGGCCGACAAGCGCTTCTACGACCGCCCCGGCCAGCCGGTCACCGTCACCGGCGGCGTGCCCGCCCCGCTCCCGCCGCTCCCGGTCGACCCGCTCGTCGGCACCCGGGTCGGGGACGTGCCGGCAGGCGGGTCCGCCACGGTGGCGAACCGGGACGCGTTCGACGCGGTCGACCCGGCCGGCGGCGGGCTGCCCGCGTTGGTCTGGGGCACCGTGCCGGACGACGTGCCCGACGGCACCCGGCTCGCCGTGGCGGTGAACGGCACGGTCGGCGCGGTGGTGCCCGTGGTGCCGCCGGACGCCGGTGGACGGCGCTTCGCGGCGCTGCTCGCCGACGACCGGCTCTTCGCCGCCGGAGCCAACCGGCTCGACCTCTACCGGGTCGGTGACGACGGGACGCTGCGGCGGCTCACGCTGTCGTGACGGACCTCCCGAACGTGCCCATGGCCGCGCTCCCATCCGGTTTCCGGACCGCCTGGCCGGGAAACAGGTGACGCACACCTCACCCTCAAACCATGACGAGCGGTGTTCTCCGCGCCGTGATTACGGTAGAAGCGAAGGCAATTCAACGAAGATCTTGCCGGCGAAGCGAGGAACAGATGACGGAAGTCAAGCTCGACCACCCCGGTGGGCAGCTGTCGATGCCGGTGCAGTCCGCGGTTGAGGGCCCCGCCGGGATCGGGGTGAGCAAGCTGCTCAAGGAAACCGGGATGACCACGTACGACCCCGGTTTCGTGAACACCGCGTCCTGCTCGTCCGCCATCACCTACATCGACGGTGATGCCGGCATCCTGCGGTACCGCGGCTACCCGATCGACCAGCTGGCCGAGAAGTCCTCCTTCCTGGAGGTCTCCTACCTGCTGATCTACGGCGAGCTGCCGTCCCAGACGCAGCTCACGGAGTTCAGCGAGCGGATCCGGCGGCACTCCCTGCTGCACGAGGAGATGCGCCGCTTCTTCGACGGGTTCCCCCGCGACGCGCACCCGATGGCCGTGCTCTCCTCGGCCGTCAGCGCCATCTCGACCTTCTACCAGGACAGCCTGGACCCGTTCGACTCCGAGCACGTGGAGATGTCCACGGTGCGGCTGATGGCGAAGGTCCCCACCATCGCCTCGTACGCGTACAAGAAGTCGATCGGGCAGCCGCTGCTGTACCCGGACAACTCGCTGGGCTACGTCGAGAACTTCCTGCGGATGACCTTCGGCGTGCCGGCCGAGCCGTACGAGGTCGACCCGGTGGTGGCCCGGGTGCTGGACATGCTGTTCATCCTGCACGCCGACCACGAGCAGAACTGCTCCACCTCGACCGTGCGGCTGGTCGGCTCCAGCAACGCCAACCTGTTCGCCTCGGTCTCGGCCGGCGTGAACGCGCTGTTCGGCCCGCTGCACGGCGGCGCCAACCAGGCCGTCCTGGAGATGCTCCAGAAGATCCAGGCCGACGGCGGCGACGTCCGCTCCTTCGTGCAGAAGGTGAAGGACAAGCAGGACGGCGTGAAGCTGATGGGCTTCGGGCACCGGGTCTACAAGAACTACGACCCGCGCGCCGCCATCGTGAAGAAGGCCGCCCAGGACGTGCTCGGCCGGATGGCCAAGCCGGACCCGCTGCTGGACCTCGCGGTGCAGCTGGAGGAGATCGCGCTCGCCGACGACTTCTTCGTGTCCCGGCGGCTCTACCCGAACGTGGACTTCTACACCGGCCTGATCTACAAGGCCATGGGCTTCCCGACCAAGATGTTCACGGTGCTGTTCGCGCTCGGCCGGCTGCCCGGCTGGATCGCGCAGTGGCGCGAGATGATCAACGACCCGGAGACCAAGATCGGTCGCCCGCGGCAGATCTACACCGGCGCCGCCGAGCGGGACTACGTCCCCGCCGAGCAGCGCTGACGCAACCCCGGCGAAAGGCCGCCGCCTCCATCCGGAGGCCGGCGGCCTTTCCCGTACGCGCCCCCACCCACCCCACCCCGCCCCACTCCCGCCGATCTTGCACTCCGCGCCCGGGCATTTCCGGGCATTGCGGCCCTCCTGGGGGCACCAAGTGCAAGATCGCGGGGGAGAGGGGGAGAGGGGGAGAGGGGGAGAGGGGGAGAGGGGGAGAGGGGGAGAAGGGCCGCTAGCGGAGGCCGGCGGCGGTGAGGAGGTTGCCCTCGGGGACTCGCGGGGTGGTGTGGCCGTGTGCCATGCGGTGCTGGGCGCGGGCGGCGGTGAACGCCGGGTCGCCGGCGATGGCGGCGGCGTACGCGGCGGCCGTGCGGGACGCGATGGCGGCCCAGCCGTACTGCTCGTGCACCATGGCGCGGGCCCGCCGGGCGAGCGCACGTGCCCGGTCCCGGTCGGACAGCAGCGTGTGCACCGCCTCGGCCAGCCCGTCCGGGTCGTGCGGGGCGAACGTCATCCCGGTGACGCCCGGCTCGACGATCTCGGCCAGCCCGCCGGTACGGGCCACCGCCAGCGGCGCGCCCGCGGCTGCCCCCTCCAGCGCCACCATGCCGAACGGCTCGTAGATGCTCGGCACCGCGAAGCAGTCCGAGGCGGCCATCACGGCGGGCAGGTCGGTGCCGCCGAGGAACCCGGGCATGCTCACAGTCGCGCCCAGTCCGAGGCGGTGCACCTCGGCCTCCAGGTCCGCCTTGTACGGCCCGTCGCCGACGATCACCGCGCGCAGCCCGGGGTGCCGGTCGCGCAGCCGGGGCAGCCCGGCCAGCAGGTGCTGCACGCCCTTCTCGTACACCAGGCGGCCGGCGAACGTGACCAGCGGGCCGTCGGCGGCGAACCGGGCCCGGGCGGCGGCGACCGCCGACGCGGGCACCCGCCAGCGGTGCGGCTCGACGCCGTTGGGCACCACGTCGACCCGGGCGGCGTCCACGCCGAAGAGCGCGCCCACCTCGTCGCGCATGTAACCGGAGCAGACGATCACCCGGCCGGACTCGCCGGCGAGCCAGTGCTCGACGCCGTGGATGGTGCGGTTCATCTCCTCCGGCAGCCAGCCCTGGTGCCGGCCCGCCTCGGTGGCGTGGATGGTGCTGACCAGCGGCACGTCGAGGTGCTCGCGCAGCGTCATCGCGGTGTGCGCGACCAGCCAGTCGTGGGCGTGGATGACGTCGTAGGAGCCGGTGGAGGCGGCGCGTAGCGCGGCCCGGGTCAGGGTGTGGTTGAACGCCATGGTCCAGGCCAGCAGCGATCCGGTGGCCAGCGGGAACCGGACCGGGTCCTCGGCGGCGCGGACCACGCGCACGCCGTCGGCGTACTCCTCCAGGGGAGCGCCCTCGGCGTGGCGGGTGACGACTGTGACCTCGTGCCCGGCGGCGGCCAGCGCCACGGAGAGCGCGTGGACGTGGCGGCCGAGGCCACCGACGAGCACCGGCGGGTACTCCCACGACAGCATCAGGATGCGCCGGGGCCGGGGCCCGGCCCCGGCCGGCGACGGGGGCGCCGGGCGGGAGGTGAGGGTGGGCCGGTGGAGCCGGTCCGTCGCGGTGGCGGGCTGAGCGCCGACCCGCAGAGTGGTCACGTCGATCTCCGTCCATGCATGGTGAGGCACGCCGGCATCGGTGGCGGCGACGAGCGGTGGTGAGGGGTGGCCGAACGGCCGGGCGGGCCCGCGCGCGCGTGGGCCCGGATCCAGGAAAGTCCATCTGCCGCCGGTCCGCATCTTGAAAAGGTCGATCGTGACGGATGACACCCGAACGTCTGTCCGGACTCAGGAGGGCGGATTCGGTTACGGTCCGAACGGGTGGATTGACGGGCGGTACGACGGGGCATCACCGGCGTGCGCATCGGCGGTGCCCCCCGCCCGATGCGCTCACGATCATGGGCCGAAGGAGCGACATGCAGGTCTGGCCGGGCGAGAGCTACCCCCTCGGCGCCACGTACGACGGGATGGGCACCAACTTCGCGATCTTCTCCGAGGTGGCGGAGAAGATCGAGCTGTGCCTGTTCGACGAGTGGGACATCGGCACCGAGCGCCGGGTGGAGCTGCGCGAGGTCGACGCGTACGTGTGGCACGCCTACATCCCCGGCGTCGAGCCCGGCCAGCGCTACGGCTACCGGGTGCACGGGCCGTGGAACCCGGCCGAGGGGCTGCGCTGCAATCCGCACAAGCTGCTGCTCGACCCGTACGCGAAGGCGGTCGACGGGGAGGTCACCTGGCACCCGTCGGTCTACGACTACGAGGTCGGCGGCGACCCGGACCGGATGAACACCGAGGACTCGGCGCCGTACATGCCGAAGTCGGTGGTGGTGAACCCGTACTTCGACTGGGGCAACGACCGGCCGCCGCGCACCCCGTACCACCACTCGGTGATCTACGAGGCGCACGTGCGCGGCCTGACCATGCGCCACCCGGGCATCCCGGAGGAGCTGCGCGGCACGTACGCGGCGATCGCCTCCCCGGTGATGATCGAGCACTTCAAGCGGCTCGGCGTGACAGCGGTGGAGCTGATGCCGGTGCACGAGTTCGTGCACGACCACCGCCTGGCCGACCTGGGGCTGCGCAACTACTGGGGCTACAACACCATCGGCTTCTTCGCCCCGCACCACGGCTACTCCGCGCTGGGCCGCCTGGGCCAGCAGGTGCAGGAGTTCCGGGGCATGGTCAAGGCGCTGCACGCCGCAGGCATCGAGGTCATCCTCGACGTGGTCTACAACCACACCGCCGAGGGCAACCATCTCGGGCCGTCGCTGAGCTTCAAGGGCATCGACACCCCGAGCTACTACCGGCTCTCCGAGGAAGATCGGCGCTACTTCGTCGACTACACCGGCACCGGCAACAGCCTCAACGTGCGCAGTCCGCACTCACTACAACTGATCATGGATTCGCTGCGCTACTGGGTCACCGAGATGCACGTCGACGGCTTCCGGTTCGACCTGGCCGCCACGCTGGCCCGCGAGTTCTACGAGGTGGACCGCCTGTCCACGTTCTTCGAGGTGGTGCAGCAGGACCCGGTGGTCGGCCGGGTCAAGCTCATCGCCGAGCCGTGGGACGTCGGCCCCGGCGGCTACCAGGTCGGCAACTTCCCGCCGCAGTGGACCGAGTGGAACGGCAAGTACCGCGACACCGTACGCGACTTCTGGCGCGGCGAGCCGGCCACGCTCGCCGAGTTCGCCTCCCGCATCTCCGGCTCCGCCGACCTCTACCAGGACGACGGCCGCCGCCCGTTCCACAGCATCAACTTCGTCACCTGCCACGACGGGTTCACGCTCACCGACCTGGTCTCCTACAACGACAAGCACAACGAGGCCAACGGCGAGGAAAACCGGGACGGGGAGAGCCACAACCGGTCCTGGAACTGCGGCGTCGAGGGCGAGACCGACGACCCGGGCGTGCTGGCGCTGCGGGCCCGGCAGCGGCGCAACTTCCTGGCCACGCTGATCCTGTCCCAGGGCGTGCCGATGCTCGGCCACGGCGACGAACTGGGCCGCACCCAGCGCGGCAACAACAACGCCTACTGCCAGGACAGCGAGCTCGCCTGGGTGGACTGGGACCGGGCCGACACCGAGCTGCTGGACTTCGTCCGCCGGCTCACCGAGTTCCGCAACCGGCACCAGGTGTTCCGCCGCCGCCGGTTCTTCACCGGCCTGCCGGTGGGCGGACGGGCCGCCGGTTCCGGGCTGCCGGACCTGGCGTGGTACACCCCGGACGGCCGGGAGATGACCGGCGAGGACTGGGGAAACGACTTCGGCCGCTCGGTCGCCCTGTTCGTCAACGGCGACGGCATCGGCGAACGCGGCCAGTACGGCCAGCGCCACCGGGACGACTCCTTCCTGCTGCTGTTCAACGCGCACGACGCGCCGCTGGACTTCACGCTGCCCGGCGAGGAGTTCGGCACCCGGTGGGAACTGGTGATCAGCACCGCGGAACCCGATCCGGAGAAGACGACGCTCGTCGAGGCGGGCGGCACGGTCTGCGTGCCGGACCGCTCGCTGCTGGTCCTGGAGAGGACGGCCTGAGCCATGCCCGACACCCCCCGCTCGACCTACCGGGTCCAGGTGCGGCCCGGCTTCGACCTAGACGCCACGGCCGAGCTGGCGGGATACCTCGCCGCGCTCGGCGTCACCCACCTCTACACCGCGCCCCTGCTCACCGCCACGCCCGGCTCCGCGCACGGCTACGACGTGGTGGACCACCGCGCGGTCAACCCGCAGCTCGGCGGCGAGGCCGCCCGGGCGCGGCTGGTCCGGGCGCTGCGCGCGGCCGGGCTGGGCCTGGTCGTGGACATCGTGCCCAACCACGCCGGGGTGGCCCGGCCCGAGGCCAACCCGGCCTGGTGGGACGTGCTGCGGCGGGGACGCGACTCGGCGTACGCGCGCTGGTTCGACATCGACTGGGACCGCGGCCGGCTGCTGCTGCCGGTGCTCGCCGACACCGCCGACGCGCTCGACGACCTGAAGCTCGTCGACGGGGAGCTGCGCTACCACGAGCACCGCTTCCCGGTCGCCGACGGCACCGGCGACGGAACCCCCCGGCAGGTGCACGACCGGCAGCACTACGAGCTGGTGAACTGGCGGCGCGGCGACGCCGAGCTGACGTACCGCCGGTTCTTCGCCGTGTCCGACCTGGCCGGCCTGCGGGTGGAGGACCCGGAGGTCTTCGACGCCACCCACGCGGAGATCCTGCGCTGGGTCGACGCCGGGGAGGTCGACGGCATCCGCGTCGACCACCCGGACGGGCTGCGCGACCCGGCCGGCTACCTGGCCCGGTTGCGCGCCGCCGCGCCGCAGCGCTGGCTGGTGGTGGAGAAGATCCTGGAGTACGGCGAGGACCTGCCCGACTGGCCGGTCGACGGCACCACCGGCTACGACGCGCTGGCCGCCGTGTCCGGGCTGTTCGTCGACCCGGACGCCGAACCGGAGTTCACCACGCTCGACGGCCGGCTGACCGGGCGGCACACCTCCTGGGCCGACCTGACACACGCCACCAAGCTGGAGGCGGCCACCCGGCTGCTCGCCGCCGAGCTGACCCGGCTGGCCGCGCTGGTGACGGAGCTGCCGGGCGAGCAGGTCCGCGCCGCCCTGGCCGAGCTGGCGGCGTGCTTCCCGGTCTACCGCGGCTACCCGCCCTCTGGCGCCCGGCACCTGGCCGCCGCCCGCAGCGAAGCAGGTCGCCGCCGGCCCGACCTGACCGGCGTGCTGGACGCGGTCACCGCCCGGCTGCGCGACCCCGGCCACGAGCTGGCCGCCCGGTTCCCGCAGTTCACCGGCGCGGTGATGGCCAAGGGCGTGGAGGACACCGCGTACTACCGGTGGAGCCGGTTCGTCGCCCTCAACGAGGTCGGCGGCAGCCCGGCCCACTTCGGCGTACCCCCGGCCGAGCTGCACCGCTTCGCCGCCACCCGGCACGTGCGCTGGCCGGCCAGCATGACCGCGCTGTCCACCCACGACACCAAGCGCGGCGAGGACGTCCGCGCCCGGCTCGCGGTGCTGTCCGAGCTGCCCGGCCGCTGGGCCGAACGGGTCGCCGAGTGGATGTCCCGCGCGCCGCTGGCCGACCCCGCGCTGGCCCACCTGCTCTGGCAGACCGCCGTCGGGGCGTGGCCGATCGAACGGGAACGACTGCACGGGTACGCCGAGAAGGCCGCCCGGGAGGCGTCGGTCACCACGAGCTGGGCCGACCCGGACGCGGCCTTCGAGCACGAGCTGCACGCCCTGGTCGACCGGATGTACGACGACCCGGAACTGCACGCCCAGATCACCGCGTTCGCCGCCGAGATCACCCCGCCCGGCTGGTCCAACGCGCTCGGGCAGAAGCTGGTCCAGCTCGCCATGCCCGGCGTGCCGGACGTCTACCAGGGCACCGAGCTGTGGGAGAACTCGCTCGTCGACCCGGACAACCGCCGGCCGGTCGACTTCGCCGTACGCCGGGACATGCTGGCCCGGCTCGACGCCGGCTGGCGGCCCGCGGTGGCCGGCGACGGCGCGGCCAAGCTGCTCGTGGTGTCCCGGACGCTGCGGTTGCGCCGCGACCGCCCGGACCTGTTCGGCGGCTACCGGCCGGTGCCGGCGCGCGGCCCGGCGGCCGCGCACGCGGTGGCCTTCGACCGGGGCGGCGCGGTCGCGGTCGCGACCCGGCTGCCGCTGCGGCTGGCCCGCTCCGGCGGCTGGCGGGACACGACCGTGTCACTTCCCGTTCATCAGTGCACCGACTTGTTCACCGGGCGGGTCTACAGTGGTTCTGAGCTGCTCCTTCATGATCTGCTGAGCACCTATCCCGTCGCCCTCCTCGCACCCACCGACTCTGTGGAGGCCGCCGCATGACCGAGTTCACGGTGTGGGCGCCCGAGGCCGCCCGGGTGCGGCTGCGCCTGCCCGGCGTCGCCGACCACGCGATGCGCCAGGGGCCGGACGGCTGGTGGCGGGTCGAGGTGCCCGGCGCCGGGCCGGGCACCGACTACGCGTTCCTGCTCGACGACGACGACCAGGCCCTGCCCGACCCCCGCTCGGCCTGGCAGCCGGCCGGGGTGCACGGGCCGAGCCGGCTCTACGACCACGCGGCGTTCGCCTGGACCGACGCCGCCTGGACCGGCCGGCAGCTGCCCGGCAGCGTGCTGTACGAGCTGCACATCGGCACGTTCACCCCGGAGGGCACGTTCGACGCGGCCATCGCCAAGCTCGACCACCTGGTCGACCTCGGCGTCGACATGGTCGAACTGCTGCCGGTGAACGCGTTCAACGGCGAGTACAACTGGGGCTACGACGGCGTCTGCTGGTACGCCCCGCACGAGCCGTACGGCGGCCCGGACGGCCTGAAACGGTTCGTCGACGCCGCCCACGCCAAGGGCCTGGGGGTGATCCTCGACGTCGTCTACAACCATTTCGGGCCCTCCGGGGCCTACGCGCCGCGGTTCGCGCCGTACCTCACCGAGCAGAGCAACACCTGGGGCCGCACCGTCAACCTGGACGGCCCGCACTCCGACGGGGTACGCCGCTACATCGCCGACAGCGTGCTGGGCTGGCTGCGCGACTACCACGTCGACGGGCTGCGGCTGGACGCCGTGCACGCCATGCCCGACGGCCGGGCCGTGCACTGGCTGGAGGAGGTCGCCGCCGAGGTGGAGGCGCTGTCCACGCACCTCGGACGCCCGCTGTCGCTGATCGCCGAGAGCGACCTCAACGACCCGCGCCTGATCACGCCCCGCGAGGCGGGCGGGTACGGCCTGCACGCCCAGTGGAACGACGACGCCCACCACGCGCTGCACACGCTGCTCACCGGCGAACGGCAGGGCTACTACGGCGACTTCGGCTCCCTGGAATGCCTCACCGACGTGCTGACCGGCGGGTTCTTCCACGCCGGCACCTGGTCCAGCTTCCGCGGCCGCAGCCACGGCCGCCCGGTCGACCGGCAGCGCACGCCCGGCCACCGCTTCGTGGCGTACCTGCAGAACCACGACCAGATCGGCAACCGGGCCACCGGCGACCGGATCTCCGCCACGCTGTCGCCCGGCCTGCTGCGCGTCGGGGCGACGCTGCTGATGACCGCGCCGTTCACGCCGATGCTGTTCATGGGGGAGGAGTGGGCGGCCTCCACGCCCTGGCAGTTCTTCACCAGCCACCCCGAGCCGGAACTGGCGACGGCTGTGGCCACCGGCCGCCGACGCGAGTTCGCCGGCCACGGCTGGGCCACCGACGACGTCCCCGACCCGCAGGACCCGCAGACGTTCCTGCGGTCCCGGCTGGACTGGGCCGAGCTGGACAAGCCGGAGCACCGCGAGACGTACGACCTGTACCGGCGGCTGATCGCGCTGCGCCGCTCCCGGGCCGACCTGTCCGACCCCCGGCTGGACCGGGTCGACGTACGCCACGGCGACCGGTTCCTGGTGATGCGGCGCGGCGACACGCTCGTGGTGGCGAACCTGGCCGGCCGGGCGCAGCGGATCAACCTGCCCGGCGTGGTACGCCGGGTGCTGCTCGCCACGTCCGAGGGGGTCACGGTCATGCGCGACGGCATCGAGCTGCCGCCGGAGTCGGCCGCGATCGTGGCGCTCTGACCGCTTGCCGGCGTCGATCTTGGACTTGTGGCGTCTCGAAGGTCCCACCTGTCCGGTTCGCGAACCACCACAACTCCAAGATCGGCGGAGCCGGGGGCGGTGAGTTCGCGGCGGGAGCGTGGTCCTACCTCCGACGGCCCGACCCTGGAGGTTCCATGTCCGACACGCTGACCCGCCGTGAGCTGTGGGCGCTTGCGCACGCCGAGCGCGCCGCCCTCGCCGACGATCTCGCCGGACTCGACGCGGGGCAGTGGGCCCGGCCCTCGCTGTGCGGCAGGTGGACGGTGGAGGAGACGCTCGCGCACCTGACGGCGGCGGCGAGCGTCGGCCGGGCCCGCTGGGTCGCCAGTGTGCTCGGGGCCCGGTTCGACTTCGACCTGCACAACGACCGGCGGCTCGCCGAGCACCGGGGCGCCGACCCGGGGGAGACGCTCGACCGGTTCCGCCGCATCGTCGGCAGCACCACGTCGACGTTCGGGCCGACCGAGGCGTGGCTCGGTGAGGTGGTCGTGCACGCCCAGGACATCCGGCGTCCGCTCGGCCTGACCCGTACGCCCTCGGTCGAGGCCGTCACGCCCGTCGCCCGCTTCTTCGCCGGCCGGGACTTCACGGTGGCCGGCCGCAGTGCGATCGAGGGCCTGCGGGTGGAGGCGACCGACGGGCCGTTCAGCGCCGGGGTCGGCCCGCTGGTCAGCGGCACCACTGTCGCGCTGATGATGGCGATGGCCGGACGGGCCGCCTACTGCGACGACCTCACCGGCCCCGGCGTGCAGACGCTGCGGGAGCGCTGCACGCCCGCCTGACGACGCCCGGCGGGGCGGAACGGGAGCGCTGCACGCCCGCCTGACGGTGCCCGGCGGCGGAACGCGGAGGGCCGTCGTGCCGGACGCCGGGCCCGGTGAGGGTCACGACCTCGGCAGCGTCAGGATCTCCGCGCCGTCGTCGGTGATGGCGATGGTGTGCTCGCTGTGCGCGGTACGGCAGCCCGTCGCGCTGCGCAGCGTCCACCCGTCGGCGTCGGTGACCAGCGTGGCGGTGTCCGCCATCACCCAGGGCTCCAGCGCCAGCAGCAGCCCGGGACGCAGCGTGTAGCCGCGCCCGGGCCGTCCGGTGTTCGACACGTGCGGGTCCTGGTGCATCGTCGACCCGACGCCGTGACCGCCGAACTCGGTGTTGACCGAGTATCCGGCCTCGGTGAGGACCGAGCCGATGGCGTGCGAGAGGTCCCCGACGCGGGCGCCGGGACCGGCGGCGGCGATCCCGGCGCGCAACGCCCGTTCGGTGGCGTCGATCAGCGCGACGCTCTCCGCGGGCCGTGCGTCGCCGACGAGGAAGCTGATCGCGGAGTCGGCCACCACCCCGCCCAGCGAGACGGCCAGGTCGAGGCTCAGCAGGTCGCCGTCGGCGAGCGTGTAGTCGTGCGGCAGTCCGTGCAGCACCGCGTCGTTGACCGAGGTGCAGATGTAGTGGCCGAACGGCCCGCGTCCGAAGGACGGCGCGTAGTCGACGTAGCAGGACTGCGCCCCGGCCTCGGCGATCATGCGCTGGGCCTGCCTGTCGATGTCGAGCAGGTTGGTGCCGACGGTGGTGCTGCCGCGCAGCGTCTGCAGGATGTGGGCGACCAGGGCGCCGGTGTCCCGCGCCCGCCGGACGTCGGTGGGGCTCAGGATCTCGATCATGCAGGCGCCTTCCTCGCGGAACCAATAAGTATCCCGGCCATGTTATCCCGGTATTAGAATCCTGGCATGGTCAGGTTGCCCCTCACTCCCGCCGAGGTCGAGCGCGGGCAGCGCCTCGGCGCGCTCCTGCGGCGAGCGCGGGGTGAGCGTTCGATGCTGCTCACCGCGCTCGACGCGGGCGTCTCCCCGGAGACGCTCCGGAAGATCGAGTCCGGCCGGGTCGCCACGCCGGCGTTTCCCACCATCGCGGCCATCGCCGACGTCCTCGGCCTCTCCCTCGACGAGGTGTGGTCGGAGATCAACAGGTCCGACGGCGCGGTGCGTCTCACGCCGTCCGAGCGGCGGCTGGCCTCGTAGGGCCGCCTCGCCGAGCCGGTGAGCATACTGAGTATGCTCCCACGCATGCCGCCCTCACGTCGCACCGTCGCCCTCGTCGTCCCCGTCGCCGGCTTCCTGCTCGGCTTCGGAGACTTCGTCTGGATCAAGTGGGTGCCGTTCCCGTTCGCCGAACTCGGCAACTCCACCGCCACCTGGGCGGTCGCCGCGTTCGCGCTGGGCTTGTGGATCCGGTCGGGCGCGGTGCGCGCCGCCGTCGCGGCCAGCGTTCTGCTCATCGTCGCGGTGCCCAGCTACTACCTCGCGGCGACGCTGCTCCAGGACGACGACCTCGCCGTGATCTGGTCGCCCACCTCGATCGTCTGGATGGCGTTCGGCGTGGTGGCGGGCGTGGTGTTCGGCGTCGCCGGCATCTGGGCACGGACCGAGGGATGGCGCCGCGTCGTCGGGACCGCGCTGCCGGTGGCCGTGTTCGTCGAGGAGGCGCTGCGGTTCGCGCTGAAGTCGCGGTCCGGCTATCCCGGCGCGTGGTGGAACGTGGCCATCGACCTCGCGCTCGCCGTGCTGCTGGTGGTGCTGGTCGGCCGGTCCGCCCGGGTACGGCTGCTCGCCGCCGCGGTGGCGGTCCCGCTGGCCGCGGCGGGCGCGGTCACGTTCTCCGCCGTCGCCGGCTGACCCCCGTTACCTTTTTGATCGTCCCCAGCCGGGGACTCCTCGGTCGCCCGGCCCGGTATGACTTCCTGCCCCTGTCGTTCGGATGATCCGGGGGGTGTTGTCGCCGGGTCGGGTGGCGTCGGTGGACCGCTGATAGGGACACGGCCACCCGTGTTGGGGTAGGTCTCTTCGTAACGTGGCTGCCGGCAGTCCGACGCCTGGATCAGCGGCCGAGGCCACGGACGATGCGTGGAGGCGGGTCTGGTGCACGACGGATACGGCGTCTACCTCGGCTTGGACGTCGGTAAGGGCGATCACCATGCGGTCGGGTTGGCGCCCGATGGCAAGCGGCTGCATGACGCGGCGTTGCCGAACACCGAGGTCCGGCTGAGGCAGCTATTCGGCAAGCTCGCCCGCCACGGTCGGGTGCTGGTGGTGGTCGACCAGCCCGCCTCGATCGGCGCCCTGCCCGTGGCGGTGGCTCGGGCGTGTGGGCATCAGGTGGCCTACCTGCCCGGCCTGGCCATGCGCCGCATCGCCGACCTGCATCCCGGCACCGCGAAGACAGACGCCCGTGACGCCTACGTCATCGCTGACGCGGCCCGCACCCTGCCCCACACGCTGCGGCGGGTCGACGTCGGCGATGAAGCCCTCGCGGAGCTGGAGGTGCTGGTCGGGTTCGATGACGATCTCGCCGGCGAAGCCACCCGCGTGTCCAACCGGATCCGTGGGCTGCTCACCCAGATCCATCCCGCTCTGGAACGGGTCCTCGGCCCTAAGATTCACCACAAGGCGGTCCTGGAGCTGCTGTCGCGCTGCGGCGGCCCCGTCGGACTGCGCAAGGCCGGTCGCCGCAAACTTGTCTCGATCGCCGCCGTCCACGCACCCCGCATGGGCGAACGCCTGGTCGAGCAGATCCTGACCGCCCTCGACGAGCAGACCGTCACCGTCCCGGGCACCCAGGCTGCGGAGACGATCCTGCCCCGCCTGGCTGACAGCCTCCGCGATGTCCTGCGACAACGCGACCAGACCGCCGGCGAGGTCGAGAGGATGCTTGATGCGCACCCTCTCGCCCCGGTCCTGACCTCGATGCCCGGCATCGGCGTCAGGACCGCAGCCCGGATCCTGCTCGAAGTCG
Source organism: Micromonospora sp. WMMD1219 (assembly GCF_049315215.1). NCBI lineage: Bacteria > Bacillati > Actinomycetota > Actinomycetes > Micromonosporales > Micromonosporaceae > Micromonospora > Micromonospora sp. WMMD1219. The sequence continues at coordinate 5,565,116 of NZ_CP186057.1, read as the reverse complement.
GCGACGGCACCGCCTTCCCCACCCCCGGCCACCTCGCCGCCTACGCCGGCCTCGCCCCCGTCACCCGACGATCCGGCAGCAGCATCCGCGGCGAACACCCACCCCGCGGCGGCAACAAGAACCTCAAACGCGCCTTCTTCCTCGCCGCGTTCGCCGCCCTCGCCGACCCCACCAGCCGCGCCTACTACGACCGCAAACGAGCCGAAGGCAAACGCCACAACGCCGCCCTCATCTGCCTCGCCCGCCGCCGCTGCGACGTCCTGTTCGCCATGCTCCGCGACAAGATCCCCTACCAACCCCGCCCCACCAGCCCCGTCCCCGCTTGACGAAACCCATAGGGACACCCCCCCCCGCGACGGCAGGCGGGCCACCGGGCGGGCGGCGAGCCGGGTGACCACGCCGGAGAGGCGGCGGACCACCGGCCCGACCGGGGTCGGCGACAATGATCCGGGAACGGCGTGGTCCGGACGACGGGGGAGAAAACGGGTGATCCGACGGCAGGTGCTCGCGGCGGCGATGCTCACGGCGACGGGTCTGGTGGCCGGCTGCACGGAGAGCCGCCCCGAGGCCGCGTCCCCCACCAGCGCCCCGGCCACATCCACGCCGAGCGCCACACCGAACGCCACACCGAGCGCCGAGCCGGTGCCCGCACCGGCCGAGCTGGCGGCGCTGGAGCGGCGCTCCGGCGCCCGGATCGGCGTCTTCGCCGTCGACACCGGCACCGGGCGCACCCTCGCGCACCGCGCCGACGAGCGGTTCGCGTACGCCTCGACGTGCAAGGCGCTCGCGGCGGGCGCGATGCTGGCCGCCACGTCCGACGCCGAGCGGGACCGGGTGGTCCGCTACCGGCGGGCGGACCTGGTGGCGCACTCCCCGGTGACCGAACGGCACGTGGAGACCGGGATGACGCTGCGGGACGCCGCCGAGGCGGCGGTGCGGTACAGCGACAACACCGCCGGCAACCTGCTGTTCGACGCGCTCGGCGGCCCGGCCGGCTTCGCGCGGGCGCTACGGGAGGTGGGCGACCGGGTCACCAGGCCGGCCCGTACCGAACCGGAGCTCAACGCGGCCACGCCCGGCGACGAGCGCGACACCAGCACGCCCCGCGCGCTGGCCGGCTCGCTGCGGGCGTACGCGCTGGGTGAGGCCCTGCGGCCCGCGGACCGCGACCTGCTGCTCGGCTGGATGCGGGCCAGCACCACCGGGAGCGGGCTGGTCCGGGCCGGCGTGCCGGCCGGCTGGCAGGTGGCGGACAAGTCCGGCACCGGCGGGTACGGCACCCGCAACGACATCGCCGTGGTGTGGCCGCCGGACCGGGCACCGATCGTGCTCGCGGTCATGACCAGCCGCGACAGCCGCGACGCGAAGCCCGACGACGCGCTGGTCGCCCAGGCGGCGCGGGCGACGGTGACCGCGTTGCGCTGACGGGAGGCCCGGCTCAGGGGATCGGCCACTCGTGCACCGGCCGGTTGCTGTGCATCAGGTCGACGTAGTGGCGGACCACCTCGCGCAGCGCCGCCGGCCGGTCCATGTGGTCGGCCGACTCCAGCCGGTGCAGCGTCTCCACCTGCCACGTCGCGCCGTTGCGGCCGGTCAGGCAGCGCTGCTCGACGATGCCGAGCAGCCGGTCCCGTTCCGCCGGGTCCAGGCCCCACCGGTCCAGCCCGTGGTGGGCCATCGGCAGCAGCCGGCGCAGCACCAGCTCGGTCACCGGCAGGTAGCCCAGCCCGGGCCAGTACACCTGGGCGTCGATGCCGTGCCGGGCGCAGGCGTTGAAGTTCTCCTCGGCCGCGCTGAACGACATCTGCGACCACAGCGGACGGTCCGACTCGGCGAGCGCCCGCACCAGGCCGAAGTAGAACGCGCCGTTGGCGACCGTGTCCAGCACCGTCGGCCCGGCCGGCAGCACCCGGTTCTCCACCCGCAGGTGCGGCCGGCCCTTGAGCACGTCGTAGACCGGCCGGTTCCACCGGTAGATGGTGCCGTTGTGCAGCCGCAGCTCGGCCAGCTTCGGCACTCCGCCGCTGTGCAGCGTGGTGGCCGGGTCCTCCGCGTCGCAGACCGGCAGCAGCGCCGGGAAGTAGCGCACGTTCTCCTCGAACAGGTCGAACACCGAGGTGATCCAGCGTTCGCCGAACCACACCCGCGGGCGTACGCCCTGGGCCTTGATCTCCTCCGCCCGGGTGTCGGTGGCCTGCTGGAACAGCGGCACGCGGGTCTCGCGCCACAACTCCCGGCCGAAGAACAGCGGTGAGTTCGCGCCGAGCGCCACCTGGATGCCGGCGATCGCCTGCGCGGCGTTCCAGTAGTCGGCGAACTGCGCCGGGCTGACCTGGAGGTGGAACTGGGTGCTGGTGCACGCCGCCTCCGGCGTGATCGTGTCGGCCGTGGTGGCCAGCCGCTCCACCCCGCTGATCGCGATCGGCAGGTCCTCGCCGCGGGCGGCGAAGATCTGCTCGTTGAGCAGCGAGTACCGGGGATTGGCCGACAGCGTCTCGGCGGTCAGGTGCTCCGGGCGCAGCGTCGGCAGGATGCCGACCATCACCATGTGCGCGCCGACCGTGCGGGCCTTGGACTCGGCGGCGTTCAGGCTGGCCCGGACGTGCTCCTCGAACGCGGCGGTGCCGGTGCCGGCGAGCCGCCGCGGCTCGACGTTGATCTCCACGTTGAACTGGCCCAGTTCGGTCTGGAACGCCGGGTCGGCGATCGCCTCCAGCACGTCGGCGTTGCGCATGGCCGGGTCGAAGCCGTCGTCGACCAGGTTCAGTTCGATCTCCAGGCCGGTCATCGGCCGCTCCACGTCGAACCGGGACTCGCGCAGCATCTCGGCGAACACGTCCAGGCACCGCCGGACCTTCTCGCGATAGCGGGCCCGGTCCTCTCGGCTGAAGGTACGCACGCCGACGTCCTCGCCCATGGTCACCACCCTGTCACAGTTGGTTCTCCCCAACCTCGCACGGAGTGGCGGGTCAGGAAAGGCCCGGAGGCCCTTTTCTGTACCCCGTGGCGGCCCCGGTGATCCCCGTCGCGGGGCAGCGGGTTCCGTCCGGGCGGCCCGGCCCGGGCGGCTAGCATGGCCGCCGACGGCGAAGGGGAGTGGCTGATGCGCGACGGGTGGATCCGGGCGTTCGTGGTGGCGGCGTTCGCCGAGGGGTGCTCGTGGGCGGCGCTGCTGGCCGGCATGGCGGTCAAGTACGGCCCGCCCGGCAACGAGATCGGCGTGAAGATCTTCGGCCCCGTCCACGGTGCGCTGTTCGTGGTCTACGGCCTGCTGGCGCTCGTGGTGGCCCTGCGGCGCCGCTGGACGCTCGTGCAGACCGGGCTGGCCCTGGCCAGCGCGGTGCCCCCGTTCGCCACGGTGCTGTTCGAGCGCTGGGCGAGCCGCCGGGGCCTGCTCGACGCGCCGGCTCCGGTGGAGAAGCCGCTCACCCCGGCCGGTCGCTGACCGAGGCGAGGTCCTCCGCGAGGAAGCCGGCCAGCACGTCGGTCAGCTCCCGCGGCGCCTCCTCGGCCATGTGGTGCCCGGACGGGATCGACGCCGTCCGCACGTCGTCGGCCCAGTCGCGCCAGATCGCGGCCGGGTCGCCGTAGAGGTCGACCATGTCGTCGCGCTCGGACCAGGCGAACAGCACCGGGCAGCCGATCCGCCGCCCGGCGGCCCGGTCCGCGTCGTCCGCCGCCCGGTCCGGGCCGAGCCCGGCCCGGTAGTCCTCGCACATGGCGTGCACCGTGGCCGGATCGTGGATGGCGCGGCGGTAGTCGGCGTACGCCTGCTCGCCCATCTGCTCCGGTGATCCGCCGTACCAGGCGTCCGGGTCGGCGTTGATCACCCGCTCGGCCGGCTTGGCGAGCTGGCCGAGGAAGAACCAGTGCCACCAGCGGGCGGCGAACCGGGCGTCGCAGCGGGCCAGCGCCTCACCGATCGGCACCCCGTCCAGCACGCCGAGGCGGCTCACCCGGTCCGGGTGGTCCAGGGCGGTCCGCATGGCCACGTACGCGCCGCGGTCGTGACCGATCACCGCGGCCCGGCGGTGCCCGAGCACGTCGAGCAGGCCCACCACGTCTGCGGCCATCGCCCGCTTGGAGTAGACCGTGTGCTCCGGGTCGCTCGGCGGCTTCGACGAGCCGCCGTAGCCGCGCAGGTCCGGGCAGATCACCGTGTGCCGCGCGGCCAGCCGCGGCGCCACCCGGTGCCAGGTCGCATGGGTACGCGGGTGCCCGTGCAGCAGCACCACGGGCGGCCCGGAGCCGCCGTGGCGTACGCGCAGGCGGACCGCGCCGACGTCGATCTCGGTGAGCGTGAATCCGGGGAACATGGCCGCACCGGTGCCCACCGGCGGCCGGACGGAAACCCGCGCTACGTCAGCGCCGAGCAGGCGGCCACGCCGAGCAGCAGCACGGCGCCGAGCATCGCCTGGAGGAGCAGCGCCGGTCCCAGGTGCGACCAGAGCGTCGCGGTACGCGGCGTGAGCAGCTGACCGGTGGTCAGGTTGACGATCCGCTCGATCCGCGGCGGCAGGTCCTCGTCGCGTTGCGCCCGCAGCGTGAGCTGGACGTGGTCGCCGGGGTGCAGCGCGCTCTGCGGCAGGTGGCCGTGCAGTTCGACCTCGACCAGCCGGCCGGTGGCGTCGCGCACCCGGACCGGGGTGACCAGGAACTCCGGCCCCTTCTTCAGCTCCTTGAAGCTGCGCCGGGCCCCGCCGCCGCCACTGCTGAGCAACGCGCGCACCACCTTCAGCAGCAGCCCCACCACCCCCGCGGCGGTCAGCACCGCGACCAGCGCCGGCTGCCCGACCCGGACCTCCCGCGCGTAACCCTCCATCAACCGGACCAGACGCCCGGTGACGACGCGTTCCGCCGGGTGGACGACGCGTCGGGTGTACAGCTCCGTATCCATGTTCACCACCGAGAGTCCCGTTCCGTGCACAGATGGTATCGGCCCTTCGGGTTGAACGACGTGAATGAACGGTGGTCACGCCCGGGCGGCCGGCAGGTGAACTCCGCCGGGGCGCGGGTATGCGTGCGGCCGAGCCGGAAAGGGGTCGAGCATGCAGCTGTCCTTCCTGCGCCCGCTCTACGACCGTCCCGGGCCGTGGTGCTCGGTGTACATGGACGCCTCCCGCGACACCCAGGACGCGCGAGCGCAGGTCGACCTGCGCTGGCGGGCCCTCAAGGGCGACCTGCTGGGGCAGGGCGCCGACCCGGTCACCGTCGAGGCGGTGGAGGAGGTCGTGCGCCGGCACCAGCCGATGCCCGGCGACTACGGCATCGCCGTGTTCGCCAGCCGGGGCCGCGTGGTGCTCACCGAGTACCTGTCCGCGCCGCCGCTGCGCGACCTGGCGAGCTGGTCGGCGCTGCCGCACACCATGCCGCTCGTGGCCCAGCGCGGCGAGCAGGTGGCCTGGGTGCGGGTGCTGGCCGACCGGACCGGCGCGGACGCGATGGCGGTCAGCGCCGGCGGGGTGCCCCGGCGGGCCCAGGTGCAGGGCGGGCAGAGCCGCCAGCTGCGCCGGGTGCAGCCGGGCGGCTGGTCGCAGTCCCGCTACCAGCGCGCCGCCATGGAGGCGTGGCACCAGAACGCCGGTGACGCCGCGGCGGCCACCGCCGACCTGGCCGAGCGGGTCGGCGCGGACGTCGTGGTGGTGGCCGGGGACGTCCGGGCCACCGGCATGATCGCCGCCCAGCTCCCCACCCGCTGGCAGGACGTGCTGGTGCGCACCGACGCCGGGGCCCGCGACGTGGGCGCCGACGACACGCTGATGGACGACATCACGGTGCAGACCGTCGCCGAGGTCGCCGACCGGCGGATCGCCGCCGCGCTGGACCGCTTCGGCGTCCAGGAGGACGTCGGCGCCGGACTCGACGCCGTGGTCTCCGCGCTGCAACGCAACCAGGTCGACACCATGCTCATCGTGGACGACCCGTCGGCCGACGGCGAGCTGTGGGTGGGCCCCGAGCCGACCGAGATCGCCACCGACCCGGCGCAGTTGGCCGGCATGTCGGTGGCCGACCCCCAGCGGGTACGCGCCGACGCGGCGCTGCTGCGCGCGCTGATCGGCACCGACGCGGACCTCACGGTGCTCGCGCCCGAGGAGGCGCCGGAGCTGACCGACGGGGTCGGCGCGGTGCTGCGCTACGTCGACGCGAGCACGCCGGGGCGGGGCAATGGCTGAGCGCATCGTCGCCGACCTGGTGGTCGAACGCCTGCGGGCCTGGCGGGTACCGCGGGTCTTCGGCTGTCCGGGCGCGGCGATCGCCCCACTCGTGGGCGCGCTCGACGACGCGGGCGGGGACCCGGCTTTCGTCCCCGCCCGGCACGAGGAGACCGCCTCGTACATGGCCACCGGGCACGCGAAGTTCACCGGCGGCGTCGGGGTGTGCCTGGCGACCCAGGGCCCGAGCGCGGTGCACCTGCTCAACGGGCTCTACGACGCCAAGCTCGACAGCAAGCCGGTGGTCGCGATCATCGGCGAGGACGTCACCGGCCCGCTCGGCGGCGCGCACGAGGAGATCGGGCTGAGCCGGCTGTTCGGCGACGTGTGCAACCAGTTCGTCCGCTACGGCCGCAGCCCGGAACAGGTGCCGACGCTGCTGGACCAGGCGTTCCGTACCGCCGCGGCGACCCGCAGCCCGACCTGCGTGGTGCTGCCGCGCGCGTTGCAGGTCACCGCCGTACCGGATCTTCTGCCGCAGACCGCCGGGGTGGTCACCGCGACGCCCGGCGAGCCGCTGGCCCGGGTGCTGCCGCACGACGCCGACCTGGACGCCGCCGCGTCGCTGCTCGGCAACGGGCGGCGGGTGGCGATGCTCGTCGGCCAGGGCGCGCACGGCGCGGCCGAGGAGATCGTCGCGCTCGCCGACCGGCTCGGCGCGGGCGTCGCCACGTCGCTGCTGGGCAAGCCGGTCCTCGACGAGCGGCTGCCGTTCCACACCGGCGTGCTCGGCGAGGTCGGCACCACCGCCGCCGCGCAGCTCATGGGCTCCTGCGACACGCTGCTGATGATCGGCACCAACGACCCGTGGACCGACTGGTTCCCGATGCCGGGCCAGGTACGCACCATCCAGATCGACATCGACGGCCGGCGCATCGGCACCCGCTACCCGGTGGACGTGCCGCTCGTCGGCGACGCCGCCGAGACGCTGCGGGCGCTGCTGACCCGGGTGCCGGAGAATCCCCACCGCGAGTGGCGCGGCATGGTGGAGAAGATGGTGGACCGGTGGCGGGAGACCGCCGCCGAGCGCGCCGGCGCCCCGGCCGAGCCGGTCAACCCGCAGCTCGTGCTCCGCGAGCTGTCCGCCCGGCTGCCCCGGCACGCCGGCGTCGCCGTCGACGTCGGCTCGGTCATCTACTGGTACGCCCGGCACCTGGAGCTGCCGCCCGGGGTGCGGGCGCAGCTGTGCGGCACGCTCGGCTCGACGGGCTGCGCCCTGCCGTACGCGGTCGCGGCCAAGCTGGCCCGCCCGGACGAGCCGGTGCTCGCGCTGCTCGGCGACGGCGCGATGCAGCTCAACGGCCTGGCCGAGCTGATCACGGTGGCCCACCACTGGACGCGGTGGCGCGACCCCCGCCTGATCGTGCTGGTGCTGAACAACCGGGACCAGTCCGGCGTGGGCGGCGGGCGGACGCCCGGGGGGCGGCGCTCCGACGTGCCGTACGCCGGGTGGGCCCGCCTGCTCGGGCTGCACGGCGTCCGGGTGGACCGGCCGGACCTGGTCGGACCCGCCTGGGACGAGGTGCTCGCGGCCGACCGGCCGGCCGTCCTGGAGGCGGTGGTGGACCCGGCCGTGCCGCTGGACGCGCCCGAACCGGCGCTGGCCGACCTGCGCGGCCTGGTGACCGACGGGGACGCCGCCCGCCGGGTGCGGGAGCGGGTGATCCAGACCGAGGCCATCGCGGCGGACGAGGTCGTTTAGCCGGATCACTCCGGGGCACTGCGACCAGGCACAACCGTCCCGGGAGGTTCCATGTCCGTCGTCGCCGACCGTCGTTACGGCCCCGCCCCGCTTCCCACGGCGCGCGGGCCGGTCTCCGCCGGCCTGCTGGCCGCGCTGCGCGACGCTCCCCGGGAGCTGCCGGCCGGGCTGGGCGCCGCGTTCGACGCGGTGGCCGCGCCGCTGACCGACGAGGATCTCCAGCTCACCCTGTTCCTCTGCTACGAGCTGCACTACCGGGGCTGGTCCGGCGTCGACGAGGCGTGGGAGTGGGAGCCGTCGCTGCTGGCGCTGCGCGCCCGCGCCGAGCGGCCGTTCGAGGCGGCGCTGCGCGAGCTGGCCGGCCCGCCGCCGGCGGTGCTGCCGGCCGCCGTGCCGGGCGCGCTGGCCGACCTGGTGGCCGCCGACGACGGCCCGCCGCTGGCCGCCGCGCTGCAACGCCGCGCCGACCTCGCCCGGTTCCGCGAGTTCGTCACCCACCGCTCGATCTACCACCTGCGCGAGGCCGACCCGCACAGCTGGGCGCTGCCCCGGCTCGGCGGGCCGGCGAAGGCCGCCCTCGTGGAGATCCAGACCGACGAGTACGGCAACGGCCGGCTGGACCGGATGCACGCCGAGCTGTTCCGCACCACGATGGACCGGCTCGGCCTGGACACCGGTTACGCCGCCCACCTGGACCGGGTGCCGGCGGTGACGCTGGCGACGAACAACCTGATGTCGCTGTTCGGCCTGCACCGGCGGCTGCGCGGGGCGCTGCTCGGGCACCTGGCGGCGTACGAGATGACCTCGTCGCTGCCGAACCGCCGCTACGGCAACGGACTGCGCCGGCTCGGCTTCGACGCGGTCGCCACGCGCTTCTACGACGAGCACGTCGAGGCCGACGCCGTGCACGAGCAGATCGCCGCGTACGACATGTGCGGCGGGCTGGTCCGGGCCGAGCCGGTGCTCGCGTCCGACGTGCTGTTCGGCGCCGCCGCCGCGCTGGCCGTGGACGCCCTGTTCGCCGCGCACCTGCTCGACGCCTGGTCGGCCGGGGAGTCCTCACTGCGCCCGCCCACCCAGATCCTCGCCGCAGCCTGACCTCCGGCACCGTCCCCCGCGATCTTGCGGTTGCGGCCCTCGGGGTGCCCGGTTCGCGAGGTTTGCCGGGTGCCAAAGTGCAAGATCGCGGGGGAGGGGTCGCGGGGGTCAGGGCTCGCGGTCGCTGCCGGCTCGGAAGCCCGACACCTTGTGCGTGCCGTCGCAGAACGGCTTGATCGCGCTCTTGCCGCACCGGCACAGCGCCACGGTGCCCCGGCGCGTCTCGATCGGCGTGCCCTCGGGCGTGACGAGCGCGAAGTCGCCGCGCACCAGCAGGGGTCCGTCCCGGTACGGGGTGATGGTCGCGGCCGGGGTGCTCTCGTCGTCGGGCATGCGCGGTGCAGTGCCCGTCCCGGTCCGGCCCAAACCCGCACCCGCGCGCCGTTGCGCCCGCGACGGCGGGCACGCGGCGCGACGGCGTACCTGGGTGTCGCGGGCGGTGCCGTTACCGGGCGGGCCTTGGTCCTGACCCGTGGGGAGATGCCCCGTTTAGACCCCAGAGGGACGGGAAGCCGGGCCGCGTGGTGAGCGAACGAGTCGAACGGACGCCGGTCAGCGGCGCGGGGCTGCCCGTGGAGCGGGTGGTGGCGGCCGGCAGCGCCGCCCGGGTCCTGGTCGCCGCGACCGCCCGGGCGCTGCGCGGCGACGACTGCGGCGACCTCGGCCACCCGGGAGCGCTGTCCCGCCTCAGCGGCGCGCCCGAGCCGGTACGCCGCGCCGCCGCCGTCCGGGCCGCCGGGCGGTCGGCGCTCACCGCCGGCCAGATCGCCGCCGTGGACGCCGAACGGGTGGCCGGGTGGTTCGCCGGGCAGTACCCGGACCGGCGCTGGCCCGGCGTGGTGCTCGGCTCCCCGCACGGCGCCGCCGCCCACCTCGCGACGGCGCTCGGCGTGCCCTGGCTCCCGGCCGGGTTCGAGGTCGCCGGGCAGTGGCCCCGGGGAGCGGTGGACCGCCCGGACGCCGCGTTCGCGCACGGGGCCACGCTGGCCGCCCGGCTGCTCGACGCCAACCCGCGTGTGCACGTACGCCAGGTGCACTGCCCGGCCAGCCGGGGTGCGGCGGCCGGCGCGGCGGTGACGTTCGCGGTGCGCTGGCGCACGCTGCCGAAGGCGTACGCGCGCTTCCTGGCCGACCGGCTGGAACCGGCCGCGCCGGTGCTGCTGCTGCACGACGCCCGGACCTGGCCGGTACGCGACTGCGGCGACGGGCACAGCTTCCAGGCGGGGTCCCCGGCGGGCGGCCTGGACCCGGTCGACTTCCACCCGGACGCCCGCGCGCTGGGCCAGGTGCTGCGCGCGGCCGGCGGGGAGGAGATGCGCTGGGAGACGCCGGAGGTCACGGTGGCGGGCGCGTTCGCCGAACACGGCGTGGAGTCCGGTTTCGAGCACGACGCCCGCTGCTGGAGCGACCGGCACGGGCATCCGCTGCACCGGGTGGTCGTGCCGCAGCCGGACGCGCTGAGCGCGGTGACCGCCGACCTGTACCGGCGCTGGCTGCGGCGGGCCGGCAAGACCGGGAACCGGCTGGTGGTGGAGTGCGGCCGGCTGCTCGACCCGGCGCAGGTGCTGCGGGCCGGCCTGGTGCCCTACTGGTGCGAGAACGCCACCGCGCGCCGGGTCGCCGGCGTCGAGTGGTGGCTGGCCGGCAGCGAGCCGTTCAGCTCGGTGGACGTGCTGCCGGAGCCGCCGGGCCTGCGCTCGCCCGCGTACGCGGGGCTGCCCCAGTGGCTGGCGGTGGCCGGCTTCGGGCGCCGCAGGCGGGCCCTGGACCGGGGTGCCGCGCGCGGCTACCCGGTCGCCTCGGTACCCACCCGACGTGCCACGGAGGTGTTGCGCAACCAGCCCTGCGACCTGCCCGCGCCGCCGCCGCTGCGGATGGCCGAGGCCCTCACCGCGCTACGTGACGCGGGTGCGCACCAGGGCCTGCTGGTCTGCTGACCGACCGCCGGGAACGGCTGGCCGGCCAACCTGGCGAAACTTCCTCGCGATCCTGCGGTCCGTGATTGAGTACCTACGGAGCGGGAAGACCGCTCGCCGCGAAACGGCCCACGACGCCGTGCGGCGGGCAGCCACCGCTTTCGACGTATCCGTCACGTAACCCAACTTCCTCACCCGGTGCGTGGTCCGACCACGCGCACGACCGGTTCCGACCGGGCGGGGGCTCTTCGGCGAGGGGGCGCGGATGTTCGGACAGACCACCACACCCACACCACCGACCACCGACCGGGGTCTGGAGGACCTGGACGCGGCGGCGCTCGCGTACGCGGCCCGCATCGAGGGCCTGCCACCGGAACGGCGGCAGGAGGCGCGGGACGACCTGGTCCGGTTCGCGCTGCCGTTCGCCGGCCGGCTCGCCCGCCGCTACCGCGGGCGCGGTGAGCCGCTGGAGGACCTGGAGCAGGTGGCCCGTCTCGGCCTGGTCAACGCCGTCGACAGGTACGACCCGGAACGTGGTTCGTTCACCGCGTACGCGGCCATCACCATCGTCGGCGAGATCAAACGGCACTTCCGCGACCGCACCTGGGGCGTGCACGTGCCGCGCCGGCTGCGGGACCTGATCCTCGAGGTGGGACAGGCCACTGCGACGCTGACCAGCGAGCTGTCCCGTGCTCCCACGGTGGCCGAGCTGTCCGCCCGGCTGGAGACGCCGGAGGAGGAGATCCTCGCCGCGCTGGAGTCGGCCGCCGGCTACAGTCCGGCGTCGCTGAACGCGCCGGTGGGCGGGGAGAGCTCGGCCGAGTTCGGCGACCTGGTCGGTGAGTCCGACCACGCGCTGGAGTCCGTCGACGACCGGGTCACTGTGAGCGGTCTGCTGCACCGGCTGCCCTGGCGGGAACGCCGCATCCTGGCGATGCGCTTCTACGGCAACCAGACCCAGGCGGAGATCGCCGCCCGGTTCGGCATCTCGCAGATGCACGTGTCCCGGCTGCTGTCGCGGGCGCTGACCTGGCTGCGTCAGGCGATGCTCGCCGACGCGCCGCCGCCCTGGCAGAACGGCGCGGCCGAGGCCGAGCCGGGCAAGGCGCGGATCTCGGTGAAGCAGAACGGCGACCGGGTGGTCGTCGAGGTCGGCGGCGAGGTGGACCGGGCCGGCGCGGACCAGTTGCGCCGGGCGATGCTCCAGGCGGTCACCGGGCAACCCCGCGAGGTGGTGGTCGACCTGGTCGGCGCCGGTGGCTTCGACGCCGGCGGGATCGCCGCGCTGATGGCCGGCCGGGAGGCCGCCGCGCGTACCGGGGTGCCGCTGCGGCTGACCCGGGTGCAGCCGGCGGTGCGCCGCTCGCTCACCGCGGCCGGACTGCCGGCCGCCGACTGACCCACCGCACGTACCGCGCCGGCTCCCCACCACGGGGAGCCGGCGCGCGGCGTACGACGAGAGGGCCGGCGCCCGGGCGGCGCCGGCCCTCGTCCGGGTCTCAGTTCTCCGGCGTGTCCCCGTGCCCGCGCGGGTGCCGCCACCTGTCGTTCGGCTGCTCGTCGCGTTCGGCGTTGAGCGCGCTGCCCTCCGGCTCGTCGGTCTCCTCGAAGCTGGGCCGGCGCACCTCCTCCGGCGCCGGCACCTCCACCGGGCGGGCGCCGGACTGCGGCGCGGGCTGGTAGTCCACCGCCTCGGGGGCACCGTACGCGCCGCCGGCCGACGGCGACTCCGGCACGTGCCGCTCGTGGTGCATCTCCTCGCGGAACGACTGCGGCGGCTTGGTGGTGCGCTGCGGCAGGTCCCGGCCCAGGTCGGAGACGAGCGGGCCGTACTTGAGGTCGAACGCCGGCCGCTCGGAGCGGATACGGGGCATCCGGTCGAAGTTGCGCAGCGGCGGCGGGCAGGTGGTGGCCCACTCCAGCGAGTTGCCGAAGCCCCACGGGTCGTCCACGGTGACCATCGCGCCGTACCGCCACGACTTCCAGATGTTCCAGATCACGAACAGGGTGGACGCGCCGAGCACGAACGAGCCGATGCTGGAGATCGTGTTCAGCGTGGTGAACCCGTCGCCGGGCAGGTAGTCGGCGTACCGGCGGGGCATGCCCTCGTTGCCCAGCCAGTGCTGCACCAGGAACGTGGCGTGGAAGCCGATGAACATGGTCCAGAAGTGCATCTTGCCGAGCCGCTCGTCGAGCAGCCGCCCGGTCATCTTCGGGAACCAGAAGTAGAGCCCGCCGAACGCGGCGAACACGATGGTGCCGAAGAGCACGTAGTGGAAGTGCGCCACCACGAAGTACGTGTCGTGCACGTGGAAGTCCACCGGCGGGCTGGCCAGCAGCACCCCGGTCAGGCCGCCGAGCAGGAACGTCACCAGGAAGCCGATGGCGAACAGCATCGGCGTCTCGAACGTGAGCTGCCCCTTCCACATGGTGCCGATCCAGTTGAAGAACTTCACTCCCGTGGGCACCGCGATCAGGTAGCTCAGGATGCTGAAGAACGGCAGCAGCACCTGCCCGGTGGCGAACATGTGGTGCGCCCAGACCGTCATCGACAGCACCGTGATGGCGACCGTGGCCAGCACCAGCCCGGTGTAGCCGAAGATCGGCTTACGGGCGAACACCGGGATGATCTCGGTGATGATGCCGAAGAACGGCAGCGCGATGATGTAGACCTCGGGGTGGCCGAAGAACCAGAACAGGTGCTGCCAGAGCATCGGCCCGCCGGTGGTGGGGTCGTACACGTGCGAGTGCAGCAGCCGGTCCGAGGCCAGCGCCATCAGCGCGGCGGCCAGCAGCGGGAACACGAAGATCACCAGGACGCTGGTGAGCAGCGCGTTCCAGGTGAAGATCGGCATCCGGAACATGGTCATGCCGGGCGCGCGCAGCGTCACGATCGTGGTGATCAGGTTGACCGCGCCGAGGATCGTGCCCAGGCCGGACACGGCCAGGCCGACCACCCACAGGTTCCCGCCGACGCCGGGGGAGTGCTGCGCGGTGCTCAACGGCGTGTACGCGGTCCAGCCGAAGTCCGCGGCGCCGGCCGGGGTGGCGAACCCGCCCATGACCATCAGCGCGCCGAGGAAGTAGAGCCAGTACGCGAACGCGTTGAGCCGGGGGAACGCCACGTCGGCGGCGCCGATCTGCAGCGGCACCAGATAGTTCGCGAACCCGAAGAACATCGGTGTCGCGAACAGCAGCAGCATGATCGTGCCGTGCATGGTGAACATCTGGTTGTACTGCTCGGGGGAGACGATCTGCATCCCCGGCCGGGCCAGCTCCACCCGGATGACCATCGCCAGGATCCCGCCGACGATGAAGTACACGAACGACGTGACCAGGTAGAGCAGGCCGATCTGCTTGGCGTCGGTGGTGCGCAGCAACCGCCACAGTGCGTTGCCCTTCACCGCTTCCCGTACGGGCCCGGGGTAGCCCCCGAACCGGGCCGGCGCGAGGATCGCGGGCCCCCGGTCTCGTGCCGGTTCCGTGACTACCCGCTTGGGCATGGCATCTCACCCCGTGTGACGACAGACAGGACGGGCGGGCGTACCCGGCCCTCTGCCCATGTAACCAGGCGAGAGCGGAGAATTCGGTCAGTTCGCCGGGAGCATGGCCCAGACGACCTTGCCGGCGCCGACCGGGGTGCTGCCCCAGCGCTGGGTCAGCTCGCGCACCAGCATCAGCCCGCGGCCGCCCTCGGCACGCGGATCGCGGCTGGTCGCGGCGCGGGCGTCGGCCGGGCTGCCGTCCATCACCGCCACCCGCAGGTACGGCCGGCGCAGCGTCAGCGTCACCTGCATCGGGGTGCCGGCGTGCCGCACCACGTTGCCGACCAGCTCACTGAGCACCAGCGAGGCCGGGCCGGCCAGCTCCGGCACGTTCCACCTGCCGCACGCCTCGGTGACCAGCTCCCGGGCGCGACGGCAGGCACCGGCGACCGGCTCCAGCCGGACCCGCAGCCGGGGCGCGGCCGACTCGCCGGCCAGCGCCGTCGCCTCGGCGCAGTCCCGGCGTACCGGCACCACCCGGCAGGCGGTGGTCTCGTTCAGCCAGGCCGCCGTCTCGGCGCAGGGCGCGGCGAGCACCATCGGCACCGCCGGCCAGTCGGCGGCGCGCCGCGCGGCGGCGGCGAAGACGGACAGCGCCAGCGGCTCGCCGACCTCGATGTCCTCCAGGTCGACCACCAGGGCGTCCGGCTGCGCGGCGAGGCAGCGGTCGAGCACCTCGTGCACCGCGCGCATCGTGCCCAGGTCGAGCGCTCCGGCCAGCCGTACGACAGTGACCGGTGACTCGTCGCGGACCTCGCACCTGATCCGGGTCACCATCGCCGCCTCGTTTCCATCTCGTCGGGGAGGGTCGCCCGGCCGGGACGCTCGCCGCCTCCCGTTGCCGGAGGACTACGGACGTACCCGCGCCCCGGACCGGCGAAACCGGGCATCCGGGCTCCCGAGGCGCAGGTCAGCGGCGGTCCCCGCGCCGCGCCGCGACCAGGCCCAGGGCCAGCATGGCGGCGCCCAGCAGCAGGTGCAGCCACGAGTCCGCCCGGTTGACCGCGAGCACGTTCGCCGCGTCGCGCCTGTCGACCGCCAGCCCGTAGAGCCACAGCGCGAGGTAGACCGCGCCGGCGCCGACCAGGAACGCGCGGGCGCCCGCGACGGTGCGGGCCAGCACCAGCCCGGCCAGGCCGAGCACCAGGTGCACCAGGTTGTGCACGGCCGAGACCTGGAACACGCCGAACAGCCGGGCGCCGGATCCCGGCCCGGCGAAGCGCAGATCCGCGTAGTCGCTGGTGACGCCCGGCACGAAGCCCAGCGCGCCGAGCAGCAGCAGGAGCACGGCGAACCCGGAGGCGACCCGGCGTACCGGCGCCCGCCCGTCGGCCGGGTTGCGCCGCGCCCGGGAGTGCGCCATCGAGTTCGTCACGCCGGCCTCCTCGCCACCGCGGGAAGCGCCGGATTCCCGCGCCCGGCGGGGGCAAACGCCGGCCCGGCCGCGCGGGGCGGCCGGGCCGGCGACGCGCTCAGGCGGGCTGCAACGGCTTCGCCGCGCCCGTCCGGACCCGGTCGTACAGCTCCACGTACCGCTGCGCCATCCGGGCCGGGGTGAACCGCCGGGCCGCCTCGCGCCGGCACTCGGCCGGCTCCAGCCCGCCGGCGGCGAGGACCAGGTCACCCAGCTCCTGCTCGTCGCCGGTGAGCAGGCCGGTGCGGCCGTGCTCGATCAGCTCCGGCAGGCAGCCCCGGGCGACGGCGACCACCGGCGTCCCGAGCGACAGCGACTCGACCACCGCCGTGCCGCCCGGCTCCTCCCAGCGCAGCGGGAACAGCGACGCGCGCGCGGAGGCGACCAGGTCGTCGCGCTCCCGCCCGGCCACCGTGCCGACCCAGCGCACCCGGTCGCCGTCGACGTACGGGGCCACCTTCTCGTAGAAGAAGCGCACGTCCGGGTTCTGCCGGGCCTCGTCGCCGGCCGCGGCCAGATCCGCCGGCCGGTGGTACGGGCCAACCGGCCCGGCCAGCACCAGCCGGAACCCGGTCTCCTGCGCCAGCCGGGCGCCCAGGTCCTGCCCCTTGCCCGGGTTGATCCGGCCGAGGATCACCACGTGGTCGCCCTTCGCCACCGGCGCGTGCCGGTCCGCGTCGACCGCGAGTGGGGTGGACAGGTGCACGTGCCCCACCGAGTGCGCGCGCAGCGCCTCCGGCGCGCGCGCGAGCTGCGACGCGGACACGCCGTTGACCCGTACCCGGTCGCCGCCGTCGAGGTTGCCGTACAGCTCCGGGTGCTTGGCCAGGTCCCAGTGCAGCGTGTGCAGCACCGGCGGGGCGTCCGGGCCCATCGCGGCGAGCGTGGCCAGCCCGACCGCCTCCACGTGGTCGTGCACCAGGTCGATGTCGTCGCGGGCGTGCAGCGCCCGCACCACCCCGGACAGGTGCGCCTGGGAGACGCCGCAGACCTGGTTGTACGGCCGCTGCAACGCGTGGAACTGGCCGTCCGGGAAGACCGCGATCTTCTCGTCGACCGGCAGCGTGCTGCTCTCCACCGAGGCGAGCACCACCCGTACGCCCAGCCGGCGCAGCTCCGGCACCAGCGTGGCGATCACGTTCTCGATCCCGCCGTAGCCCGGCGGCGGCACGGACAGCCACGGCCCGGCGTTCATCAGCACGGTGAGCGTCATGCGCTGTCCTCTCTCCGAGTTTCCCCGCTCACGCGGCCGCCACCCGGCGGCGGGGAAGGCGGTGCCGCAGCTGCGCCAGCGGCGGGCGTTCCTGCACCGACACGTCGTTGACCACGATCTCGCGGTCCAGGTTGGGCAGCGTCTCCGAGCCGCCCCGGCGGAACTGGGTCAGCAGCGCGGTCGGCGCCACCCCCGGCGCCGCCCACCCGCGTCGTTGCAGCCGCGACCAGGCGGTCAGCATGATCTGCGCGGACATCCGGCCCAGCGCGGCGGTGTCCTGGTGCCGGTGCTTGCGCTCACCCAGGTCGACCTGGGCCAGCGCGTCCAGCCCGACCAGTTCCAGCAGGTCGATCAGCATGGCCGTCTCGACGCCGTACCCGGTGACGAACGGCACCCGCTCCAGCACCTCACGGCGGCCGGCGTACTCGCCCGCGAGCGGTTGCACGAAACCGGCCAGCTCCGGCCAGAACAGGTTGAGCAGCGGCCGGGCCATCAGCTCCGTCACCCGCCCGCCACCGTCGGGCTCCACACTCGTCGCACCGACCAGCGGCCGGTGGTAGAAGCCCTTGACGAACTCCACGCTCGGATCCGTCAGCAACGGCCCGAGCAGCCCGGTCACGAAGTGCGGCCGGAACTCGCGCAGGTCGGCGTCGACGAACGCGACCACGTCGCCCTCGGCCGCGGCCAGCCCCGCCCAGAGCGCGTCGCCCTTGCCGGTCAGCCGGGGCAGCCCGCGCGTCATCGCGTCCTGGCTGACCACCTCGGCACCGGCCGCGCGCGCCACCTGCGCGGTCCGGTCGGTGGACCGGGAGTCGACCACGATCAGCTCGTCGACGAGCGGTACGCGGTCCATCAGGTGTTCCCGGACTGTCGACACGATCGCGCCGACGGTCGCCTCCTCGTTGCGGGCCGGCAGCACCACGCTGACCCGGCTCGCGCCCTTGGCCCGTACCAGTCGTCGCGCCGGCCAGTCGTCGGCGGAGCTGGTGCGGTACGTGGCCCACGCCTCCACCACTGGTGAGACGGTCGAATCAGATTCCCGCACGGGCACCCCCATAGATGGTGGAATCGCGGACCATGGTTTTCCCAATCCCGCATCCGCGCTAACCGGATCTTGCCCATCATCCTGATCACCTGGCGCGTACCGGGAGGTTCCGGGCGGATGAACGTTGCGTTGCACACGCCGGCGGCGTTTGGCGCGACGCCGCCGGGGGGAGTGGTGTCCGCAGTCTTTCCAGTCGTGCGAGAGGTTGTGGTCCATGCGTACCTGCCGGGTGGGACTTGTCGGGGCCGGTGGGGTGGCGCAACGCCACGCCCGGGTGCTCACCGGTTTCGCGGACGTGGAACTGCTCGGCGTGACAGACGTCGCGCCGGAGGCGGCGGGTGCGCTCGCCGGCACGTACGGCGGCCGGGTGTTCCGCGACGTGGACGAGCTGCTCGCGGCCGGCCCGGACGCGGTGTACGTCTGCGTGCCGCCGTTCGCGCACGGCCCGGTCGAGGAGGCGGTGGTCGCCGCCGGGGTGCCGATGTTCGTGGAGAAGCCGGTGGCGCTGGACCTGGACACCGCCGAGCGGGTCGCCGCGCTGGTGCAGCGGCGGGGGCTGCTCACCGGCGTCGGGCACCACTGGCGTTACCTGCACGTGGTGGAGGAGGCCCGGCGGCTGCTCGCCGACCGGCCGGTGCGGATGGTCAACGGCGCCTGGCTGGACAAGGTGCCGCCGGTGGCCTGGTGGGCGCGGCGGGACCGCTCCGGCGGCCCGGTGGTCGAGCAGGCCGCGCACGTGCTGGACCTGGTCCGGCTGCTGGCCGGTGAGGCGGTCGAGGTGACCGCGTACGGCGACGGCAGCCCGCCGCCGGTCGAGGGCGCCGACATCGACTCGGTGACCGCCGCCACACTGCGCTTCGGCTCCGGTGCCGTCGGCACGCTCGCCGCGTCCTGCGTGCTCGGCTGGAAGCACCGGGCCGGCGTGGAGATCCTCGCCGACGGGCTGGCGCTGTGGCTGGCCGAGGACGGCCTGACGATCCGCGACGGCGACGGCGAGCGGCACCTGCCCGCCGACCCGGACGCCGCGCGGGTCGCCGTCGACCGGGCCTTCGTCGACGCGGTGTGCGGCCTCGGGGACGACGTCCGGGTGCCGTACGCCGAGGCGCTGCGCACCCACCGGCTGGCGCTCGCGGTGGCCGAGTCGGCGCGTACCGGACGGCCGGTGGCGCTGCCGACCGGGCCGGCGTCCCGGCTCACCGCGCCGGTCGCGGACGCGGGGGTGAGCGTCGATGCGTGACCGGGTGGTGGTGGTCGGCGGTCCCGGCCGGGTCGAGCTGGCCGAACTGGACGCGCCGGAGCTGCGCGAGGGCACGTTCCGGGTGGAGACGCTCTACAGCGGCGTGTCCGCCGGCACCGAACTGAGCTTCGTCAAGGGCACCAACCCCTACCTGCACGTCACCTGGGACGCCGCGCTGGGGCTGTTCCGGCCGGGGGAGGCGAGCACGCCGTACCCGGTGACCCGGCTCGGCTACATGCAGGTCGGGCGCGTCGTGGAGAGCCGCACACCGGCCGTCGCGGTGGGCGAGGTCGGCGCCATGACGTACGGCCACCGCAGCGGCTGGGTCGCCGACCCGCTGACCGAGCGGTTCGTGCCGCTGCCCGACGACCTCGATCCGCTGCTCGGCGTGTACGTCGCGCACATGGGCCCGATCTGCGCCAACGGGCTGCTGCACGCCGCCGCCGACCTGTGCGGCGCCGACGTGCGCACGCTCGGCGACGGCGTACGCGGCCGCCGGGTGGCGGTGGTCGGCAGCGGCGTGGTGGCGTTGCTGACCGCTCTGTTCGCCCGCCGCCACGGCGCCGCCTCGGTGGTCGTGGTCGACCCGACGCCGGCCCGGCGGCAGGTCGCCGAGGCGCTCGGCCTGGACACGCTCGACCCGGACGCGGACGACCCGGCCGTGGTGCTCAAGACGCGGTGGAACCACGCGGCCGGGGACCGGGGCGCCGACGTGGTCTTCCAGTGCCGTGGCCAGGACTGGGCGTTGCAGCTCGCGCTGCGCCTGCTGCGCCCGCAGGGCACGGTGATCGACCTGGCGTTCTACCAGGCCGGCGCGGACGCGGTCCGGCTCGGCGAGGAGTTCCACCACAACGGGCTGTCGCTGCGCTGCGCGCAGATCGGCCGGGTGCCGCGCGGGCTGGCCCCCACCTGGGACCGGGAGCGGCTGTCCGCGGAGACGGTGGAGCTGCTGCGCCAGTACGGGGACGTGGTCCGCAAGCACCTGATCTCGGCCGTGGTCCCCTTGGACGAGGCCCCCACCCTGCTGACCGACCTGGCCGAACGCCGCCGCACCGAACTCCAGGTCGTCCTGACGCCCTGACCCCCCGCCCCCGCCCCGTCGATCATGAGGTTGACGGCGACAAAACGGACACGAACTGCCGTCAACCTCATGATCGACGGGAGCGGGCCGGAAGGGGTGGGCCCGGCGCGCGGCGGGCGGGGGTCACAATCGGCTCCGGTTCGCGTACCGTTGCCGCTCATGGGTGTGTCGCAACGGTTGAAGACCAGGTTCCGCCGGTTCCTCCAGCGCCCGGGGACGACAGTCGACCTGGCGCCGCTGGAGAAGCTGCTGCCGGCGATCGAGGCGCGCGAGGCGGACCTGGAACAGCTCTCCGACGCGGAGCTGACCGAGGCCGCCGGCCGGGCCACGGGGTACGAGGAGATCTGCGCGATCGGCCGCGAGGCGGCCCGGCGCGGGCTCGACCAGCGCCCCTACGACGTGCAGCTGCTCGGCGCGATGGCGCTGCTGTCCGGCAAGGTCGCCGAGATGGCCACCGGTGAGGGCAAGACGCTCACCGCCACGGTCGCCGCGTACGGGCACGTGCGGCTGGGCAACGGCCCGGTGCACGTGCTCACCGTCAACGACTACCTGGCCCGCCGCGACGCCGAGTGGATGACGCCCGTCTACGACCTGCTCGGGCTGACCGTGGGCTGGGTCAACGAGGCGTCCACGCCCGAGGAGCGGCGCGCCGCGTACGCCTGCGACGTCACCTACGTCTCGGTCAGCGAGGCCGGCTTCGACTTCCTGCGCGACCAGCTCGTCACCGACCTGGCCGACCGGGTGCAGCCGCCGCTGAAGACCGCGATCGTGGACGAGGCCGACTCGATCCTGATCGACGAGGCCCGGGTGCCGATGGTGCTCGCAGGCGCGGTCGGCGGCGAGCAGGACCCGGTGCACGCGGCCGCCGCGCTGGTGCGCGGGCTGCGCAAGGGCAAGCACTACACCGTGGCCGAGGACGGCCGCAGCGTCGCCTTCACCTCGGTCGGCCTGGCCACCGTCGAGGCCAAGCTCGGCGGCATCGACCTGTACGACGAGGAGCACGTCGGGCAGCTCTCCGCGGTGAACGTGGCGCTGCACGCGCACGCCCTGCTGCACCGCGACGTGGACTACATCGTCCGGGACGACTCGGTCGAGCTGATCGACGAGATGCGCGGCCGGGTCGCCCAGCGCCGCCGCTGGCCGGACGGGCTTCAGGCCGCCGTCGAGGCGAAGGAGGGTCTGGACGCCACCGCCGAGGGCGAGGTGCTGGGCACGATCACCGTGCAGGCGTACATCGCGCTCTACCCGACGGTCTGCGGCATGACCGCGACCGCGGTGCTCGTCGGCGACCAGCTCCGCGAGTTCTTCGGCCTCGAGGTCGCGGTGATCCCGCCGAACACCCCCTGCGTCCGCGAGGACGAGCCGGACCGGATCTACGCCACCCGCGCCGAGAAGGAGGAGGCGCTGGTCGACGAGATCACGCGCTGCCACGAGGCGGGGCGGCCGGTGCTGGTCGGCACGCTCGACGTCAAGGAGTCCGAGGGGCTGGCCGCCGCGCTCAACGCCGCCGGCGTGTCCTGCGTGGTGCTCAACGCCAAGAACGACGACGAGGAGGCCGGCATCATCGCGGAGGCCGGCGCGTACGGCGCGGTGACGGTCTCCACCCAGATGGCCGGCCGGGGCGTGGACATCCGGCTGGGCGGCAGCGACCAGGCCGACCGGGACCGGGTGGCGGAGCTGGGCGGCCTGTACGTGATCGGCAGCGGCCGGCACGACAGCCGCCGGGTCGACGACCAGCTCCGTGGCCGGGCCGGCCGGCAGGGCGACCCGGGCGGGTCGGTGTTCTTCGTCAGCCTGGAGGACGACCTGGTGGTCCGGCACGCCGGCGACACCGTGCCGGCCTCGCCCCGGATGAACGCCGACGGCCTGGTCACCGATCCGCAGGTCGACTACGCGGTCGAGCACGCCCAGCGGGTCGCCGAGGGCGTCAACCACGAGATCCACCGCAACACCTGGCGCTACAGCCAGGTGATCGAGCAGCAGCGCAAGGCGCTCGCCGAGCGCCGGGAGCGGCTGCTGACCAGCGACATCGCCGCGCTGATGCTGCTGGAGCGGGTGCCGGAGAAGGCCGGCGAGATGGACGAGGACCTGCTCGCCGACGTGGCCCGCAAGATCGCCCTCTACCACCTGGACCGGCTCTGGGCCGACCACCTGGCCGAGCTGTCCGAGGTACGCGAGGGCGTGCACCTGCGGGCACTGGGCCGGCTCGACCCGCTCGACGAGTTCCACCGCAGCGCGGTGCCGGCGTTCAACGCGCTGGTGCCCGAGATCGAGACCCGGACCGTGGCCACGTTCGAGGAGACCGAGTTCGACGAGGGCTGGGAGCCGGACTCGTCGAAGCTGGTGCGGCCGAGCGCCACCTGGACGTACCTCGTGCACGACAACCCGTTCGGCTCGGAGCTGGACCGGCTGATCGCCTCGGTGGGCCGGCGGCTCATCTCCGGGTCGCGCTGACCCGCACCGAAGGCCCCTTCCGGTGCAACCGGGAGGGGCCTTTTTGCGCGGTTTCACCCGCGGTCTGCGAGGGTAGTAGGCCGGGGCCCACAGGAGGGACGGACATGGGACAGGCAACGGTGCCGGACGGGGAGACCGCGTGGACGTACGCGGGGACGGTGGAGGCCCCGGCCCGGTGAACCTCGACACGCGCCAACCCATGATCGACAACCTCGGTGTGCTGGAGACGGCCGCGCTGCTGCGCGAGCTGACCGCCGGCCTGATCGGCGTGGCCGGGTTCGACGAGGCGCTCGACCGCCTGGTCCGGATCGCCCGCGACGCCGTACCGGGCGTGGACTGCTGCGGCTTCACCGTGCTGCGCGCCGGTGAGCCCGCCGGGGTGGCCGCCTCCGACCCGGACCGGGCCGAGCTGGACGACCTGCGGCACGGCCCGGACACGCCGGCGATGACGGCGATCCGCCGCCGGGAGATGATCATCGCGGGCGGGCTCGCGGACGAGACGCGCTGGCCGGCCTGGAGCGAGCGGGCCCGCGCGCTGGGCGTGCACGGGGTGATCTCCGCCCCGGTCGACGTGGACGAGCAGGTCATCGGCGCGATCAACCTGTACGCCGGGTCGCCCGAGGCGCTCACCCCCCGGCACCAGCTCACCGCGATGCTGCTCGCCGAGCACGCCGGGCTCCTGCTGGCCGCGGCGCGCGACCGCGAGCGGGCCGCCAGCCGGGCCGGTGAGATCGACGACTCGCTGCTGGCCGAGGGAGTGGTCGGGCAGGCCGTCGGCGTGATCATGACGCAGCGCGGCTGTCCCGCCCCGGAGGCGCTGCGGGTGCTGCGCAGCGCCGCCTCCGCACTGGACATCCCGCTGCGCGAGGTGGCCGAGCGGCTCGTGCTGACCGTCTCCCGTCCCCGGGACAACTGAGCGACAGTCGTTTCGCCTCGCGGCGCCTCGGGTAGCACTCTGGACTGGTGAGCTGCGCCGACCTGGGGAGGAAGCGATGCAGAGCCGACTGCGGGTGCAGGGGCATCCCATTCAACCGATGCTTGTCACGTTCCCGTTCGGCCTGTTCGTGTGCGCCGCGATCTTCGACCTGGCCGACGTGGCCGGCGGTCCGGCGTTCCTCGGTGAGGTGGGCTACTGGACCGCCGTGGCCGCGCTCGTCG
The DNA here is from genome assembly GCF_049315215.1 of Micromonospora sp. WMMD1219. Classification (NCBI taxonomy): domain Bacteria; kingdom Bacillati; phylum Actinomycetota; class Actinomycetes; order Micromonosporales; family Micromonosporaceae; genus Micromonospora; species Micromonospora sp. WMMD1219. Next base: position 5,541,041 of record NZ_CP186057.1, on the reverse strand, counting down.
CCGCCGGGCTCACCACCGTCGCCGGTCTGGTCGACCTGTGGGACGTCCGTGCCGGGCGCACCAGCCGGACCGTGCTGACGTTCAACCTCGTCAACGCCGTGATGGCGGCGCTGTTCCTGCTGTCCTGCCTGATCCGGGCCAGCGCGCCGCAACGGGGCGCGACGGGTGTCCTGCTCGCCGCCGAACTCGTCGCGCTCGCGGTCGGCGCGGTCGGCGTGGCGCTGGGCGCGCGGCTGATGCAGCAGTTCGACCGGGTCCGGGCCGCCGAGCCGACCGGCTTCGAGACGTTCGGTGACGTGCCCGCCGGGGCCACCGTCGAGATCGCCCGCCCGCGCCGGTTCTGACCCCGCCGAAATCCGTTGCCGCGGCCGTCGCGGGACGGCAGGCTCGCGGGCATGGTCGGGACGTTCGAGGAACTCGTCGCCGAAGCCGAGGCGGCGCCGGTCGAGGGCTGGGGCTTCGACTGGCTGCGCGGCCGCGCCACCGAGGAGCGTCCGCCCTGGGGGTACGCGCGCCTGGTCGGCGACCGGATGGCCGCCGTGAAGGCGGCGCTGGACATCGACACCGGCGGCGGAGAGGTGCTCGCCGAGGTGCCCGTGCCGCCGCCGCTGCTGGTCGCCACCGAGGCGTGGCCGCCGAACGTGCCGGTGGCCCGGCGCAACCTCCGCCCGCTCGGCGCGTCCGTGGTGCGGGTGGGCGACCGCCCACCGCTGCCCTTCCGGGACGCCACGTTCGACCTGGTCGTGAGCCGCCACCCGGTGCACACCTGGTGGGACGAGGTGGCCCGGGTGCTGCGGCCCGGCGGCGCCTACCTGTCCCAGCAGATCGGCCCCGGCACGGTGCGGGAGCTCAGCGAGGCGATCCTCGGGCCGCTGCCGCCGCCGCAGCACCGCCACCCGGAGGTGGCGGTCGCCGACGCGCGGGCCGTCGGGCTCACAGTCGTCGACCTGCGCGAGGCCACGCTGCGGACCGTCTTCCACGACATCGGCGCGGTGGTCTGGTTCCTGCGCAAGGTGGTCTGGACGGTGCCCGGCTTCACGGTGGGCCGCTACCGGGACGAGCTGCGCCGCCTGGACGCGCGGATCCGGGCCGAGGGACCGTTCGTCGCGTACGCCCGCCGTTTCCTCATCGAGGCGCGCCGGGGCTGACCGGGCCGGGCGGGTGCGCCGCGGCGTGGTGTGCGGCCAGCACGTCGGCGCCGAAGTCACCGGCGGGGCGGCGCAGCACGGTGTGCGCGTGGTTGCCGTCGTCGGTCGTGTTGTCGTACTCGATCAGCAGATCCTCGCCCTGCACCCGGTAGTAGTGCCGCCGGCCCGGCTCTACCGGGCCGGCCCAGGCGAAGTGCAGCTCGCCGCCGTCGAGCCGGTCGGCCTCGCGGGCCGCCAGCTCCGGCGGCAGCCGGTCCAGGTAGAGCGCGACCAGCCGGTCGAGAAGCGCCCGGCCGGTCGGCCGCAGCCGCCCCCGGGGTACGCCGAGCGGGTCGAGCCGGTCCGGTGCGGCGGCCCGGGTGGCGCTGATGATGTCGGCGGGCGCCTCCTCGGCGATGATCGCGGCGGAGCGGCCGCCCGGTCCGAGCGCGTCGAGCAGTTCGCGGGCCAGGTCCTCCTCCGGGCCCAGGGGCCGGGAGACCGGGCGTCCGGCGTGCCGGACGGTGGCCGGGTTGGCGCCGAGGAAGACCGGCGCGGGGGAGACCCGGTCGTCGGCGACGGTCATGCTCACCGACAGGTGGTGTCCCTCGAACCGCCAGGCCCAGTCGTCGTCGCGGGCCGGGTCGCCGAAGACGGCCACCCAGTAGTCGCCGCTGTGCCGGCCGCGCCGCCAGTCCTCGGCCCGGTCCAGCACCTCCTCCAGGGCCATCACGGCCATGGCCTGCGCGTACGCGGCGGGGCTGAGCGCGGTGGCGAGCAGCCGGTGCGCGGCCTTGCGGGCGGTGACGTCCAGGCCGGCGAGCGCGACGCCGGGCCGGGGCCGCGGCCGGTACTCCAGCCACCGCCGGGCGGGCTCGTCGTCGAAGGCGTGCCGGGCGGCGTCGCGGGCCGGATCGTCCAGCGCCGACAGGAACGCCTCGGCCGCCGCACGCATCTGCTCGGGTACGGGATCCTCCACCGTCCCTGTATACCGCCCGCCGGTCATGCGCGGCCGAGCAGCGCCAGCATGTCGGGCAGCTCGAAGAACCGGGCGGTCTCGACCGCGGACGGGCCGCCGTGGTCCGGGTCGGCGCCGGCGTCGAGCAGCGCGCGGACCGCCGCCTCCTGGCGCCGGAACACGGCCGCGGCGAGCGCGGTCTGTCCCCTGTCGTTCACCCGGGCCGGGTCGGCGCCCCGGGCCAGCAGCGCGGCCACCGTGTCCGGGTGGGCGTGGTACGCGGCGAGGATCAGCAGCGTGTCGCCCTTGGCGTTGGTGAGGTTGACCGGCAGCCCGGCGTCCACGTTGGCCGCCAGCTCCTCGGTGGCGCCGGCCCGGGCCAGGTCGAACATCCGGTGGGCGAAGGCGATGGTCTCGTCGTCGAGTTCGTCGGGCATCCGCCCAGGCTATGGCGTCGCGGCCGGACGCGCCTGGTAGCTTGCGCAGCCGGGCACGGGAGGCGCACGCATGGACGATCGGGTGTACGTGGGCAACGCGGCGGTGGACGGCGCGACCGACGCGGGCTGGCTGCTGGGCCACTTCAAGCCGGCCGGGGACGTGCGGCACAGCACCGACGTGGAGGTGAAGTGGGGCGTGCACCCGGCGGGGGAGACCCGGTCCCGGTGGGCCACCGGTGAGCGGCGTACCGCCCTGCTGGTGCTGATCAGCGGCGCGTTCCGGATCGAGTTGCCGGACCGGACGGTGGTGCTGCGCGCGCCCGGTGACTACGTGGTGTGGGGCCGGGGCGTGGACCACTCCTGGTACGCCGAGCGGGAGTCCACGGTGCTCACCGTCCGCTGGCCGTCGGTGCCGGGTTACAAGGTGGAGCCGCCGGTGCGGCGGTGAGCGCGCCCCTCGTCCCAGCATCCGGTATTACCTACTAAACCGATAGGCTTTACCGTCTAAGCTGGGGGAGCACATCCGCTCCGCACCGTGAGGACGTCCCGCCCATGACCAGCACCGTTCCCGCCGACCTGCTCGCCGTCGCCGCCCGCTGGGCCGACCCGGACGGCTGGCCGGTGCCGCTGCGCTTCGAGGCGTCCGAGCGGTGGTACGCCCGGCTGGACGCCGGCGACGAGCACGAGGTGTGGGCGCTGAGCTGGCTGCCCGGACAGGGCACCGACCTGCACGACCACGGCGGCTCGGCCGGCGCGTTCCTGGTCGTGGCCGGCGTGCTCACCGAGGAGACGGTGAGCGGCGGGCGGCTGCGCCCGCACTGGCTCGCCGCCGGCGCCGGCCGGCGCTTCGGCGTACGGCACGTGCACCAGGTCACCAACCACGGCGACGAGCCCGCCGTCAGCGTGCACGTGTACCGGCCGGCGCTGACCCGGATGACCCGCTACCACCTCGTCGCCGGCCGGCTCCGGGTCGCCGAGGTGGCCCGAGCCGGTGTGGCCTGGTGAGCCGCCCCCACAACCCCGACGAACGGAAGGACGCCACGATGGCGCAGCAGACCCCGACCACCGCGACCGAGCGCTGTCCGGTCCCGCCGCCCGGCTCGCGGGGCATCGACGAGATCCTCGCCACCGCCCGGGCCCGCCTGCGCCGCCTCGACCCGGAGCAGGCCCACCTGGCCTGCCGGGGCGGCGCGCTGCTGGTGGACATCCGCCCGGCCGCCCAGCGCGCCGCGCAGGGCACCGTGCCCGGCTCGCTCGTGGTCGAGCGCAACGTGCTGGAGTGGCGCTTCGACCCGCGCTGCGCGGCACGGCTGCCGCAGGCGACCGGCTACGACGTCCCGGTGATCGTGCTCTGCCAGGAGGGCTACACCTCGTCGCTGGCCGCCGCCGCGCTCCAGGACATCGGCCTGCACCGGGCCACCGACGTCGTCGGCGGCTTCGCCGCCTGGCAGATCGCCGGCCTGCCCACCCTCGGTCCCACCCCGCCGACCCGACCCTCGTCCGCCGCGCCCCCGGTCACCGCCGGCGGGGCGCTCCGCTGACCGTCCCGCCGCACCCGGCGGGGCGGGGCGACCGCCCGCACAGGAGGCTCCCATGTCCGTCGTCGCCCTCACCACCCGTCCGGCCCGATCGGGCCGCCCCGACCGGGCCGTGCCGCCCCGGCCGCGTACCGCACCGACGCTCACCATCACGCTCGACCTGGGTGCCGGGCCGCTGACGCCGGGCCTCGCGCGCCTGGTCGACCTGCTCGACGAACTCGCCGCATCCGGGGAGGGGCTGGCCGTGTCCGGCGAAGGACCGGCCGGACCGGACGACCGCCCGGCCGCCCGTACCGTGCTCGGCCTGCGCCGCGGCGACGCGCCCGCCCCCGCGGCGCCCGCCCCCGGCGGCGTGCGCATCCTCACCGGCACCCGGCGCGTCCACCACGGCGGCGCCGAGATCCCGCTGACCCGCATCGAGTACGACCTGCTGCTGTTCCTCACCGAACATCCCCGCCGGGTGTTCACCCGACTGCAACTTCTCGCGAACGTCTGGGGCTACGAGCACGCCGTGGCGCGCACCGTCGACGTCCACGTCCGCCGGCTGCGGGCCAAGTTCGGGCCGGACACGCCGCTGGTGACCACCGTGTACGGCGTGGGCTACCGCCTCGCCGACGACGCCGAGATCGTCGTCGACCGCGACGCCTGACCTCGGCCGACCGGCACGCGGCGCACCCGGACCCGGGGTGCGCCGCGTTCACGTCTGCCGCTGATCCGCCATTGTGAACCCCCGGGGAGACCCCCCGTACCACCGCGAAACGGTGCTCTGCTGTAATCAACGGGCCTCGCACGCAGAGCGAGCGCACGGCTGCGATGTGTTCGTCAAATGTCACATTCATGCAACGCGGCCGCCCCTTGACCCTCGCAGAGACGCCGGGAAGCATCGATGAAGCGGCGTCCCGGGCCGTGGGGAGATACCCGGACCAGCCCAAGGAGGACCATGTCGGTCAGCCCCGCCTCGTCGCGCGCCGGATGGCATACGTCCCAACCCGCGGTCCCCGGTCGTCCCCCCGGCGGCCAGCGCCGTCCCGCCAACACCGCCGCCGCGCCCATGCTCACCGTCACCCTCACCATCCCCCTGGCCTGCGAGGAGTCGCTCACCCCGGCCGCCCGCCGGCTGCTCGACGCCGCCCGCGAGATGCTCGAACGCGGCGACGCGGTGGTCAGCGCGGGCACGGTCCCGGCCGAACGCCGGCCCGACGCCGTCCCGGCCGGCCGCGCTCCGGCGCGCCCGCTCGCCCCGACCATCCCGACCCTGCACATCCTCGCGTCGTCCCGGTCGGTGCTGCGTGACGGCGAGCCGCTGCCGCTGACCCGTCTGGAGTTCGACCTGCTGCTGCACCTGGTCGCCCACCCGCGCCGGGTGTTCACCCGGCTGCAACTGCTCAACGCGGTCTGGGGGTACGAGCACGCCGGCGTCCGCACCGTCGACGTGCACGTGCGCCGGCTGCGCGGCAAGGTCGGCGTGGACGTCCCGCTCGTCACCACGGTCTACGGCGTCGGCTACCGGCTCGCCGACGACGCCCGGGTCACCATCGACCGCACCGGCTGACCACCGGGACCACCACCCGCCGACCGCCGCCGGACGGAGCCCCGACCGCCCGGAGCGATCATGTGGTGGCCCGCCCGCCCGCGCGGCAGGATGGTCCGATGCGCGTGCGCCCGATCAGCCCCGACCTGCTCGTCACCGAGCTGGCCGAGCGTCTCGCCCGCACCGGGACGCCCGGCCGGCTGCGGGTCGCCCTGGACGGCCCGCCCGCCGCCCGGCCGGACGCGCTCGCCGAGGCGCTCGTCGACCCGCTGCGCGCCGCCGGCCGGCCGGTGCTGCACGTGCGCGCCGGCGACTTCCTCCGCCCCGCCTCGGTGCGCCTGGAGCACGGCCGCACCAACCCGGACGCGTACTACGAGAGCTGGCTCGACGAACCGGGGCTGCGCCGCGAGGTGCTCGACCCGGCCGGTCCGGACGGCTCCGGCCGGCTGCTGCCGTCGCTGTGGGACGCCGCCGCCGACCGGGCCAGCCGCGCCGCGTACGTGGATCTGCCGCCCGGCGGGGTGGTGTTGGTCAGCGGCGCGCTGCTGCTCGGCGGCGCGCTGCCCTTCGACGTCACCGTCCACCTCGTGCTCTCCCCGGCGGCGCTCGCGCGGCGCACCGATCCCGCGCTGCGCTGGACCCTGCCCGCCTTCGCCCGCTACGCCGACGAGGTCGTCCCCGCGTCCTTCGCCGACGTGGTGGTCCGGGCCGACGACCCGCGTCGTCCGGCCCTCGTCGAGGCCGCCTGACCAGGGGCTGCGGACTCATCGGAAACACTCAGGAAACAGCCGGTTTGGCCCGCCGTGGGCGGGGGTAATCGCCCGGCTCACAGAGCACGGGTGATCTCGTCGCCCGCGCTCGCACAGTCGGACCGGGTCCGGGGCGCTGGCCGCCCCGGTCCGGTATGAGGACGTAGGAAAGGCAGGCAGCGATGCTCGTCCACGACACGACAGCCACCGGCCGCTCCCAGGCGGAGGTCGACCAGATCCGGCAGTCCCTGCGGTCGCGGTACGACGAGCTGACCGCCGAGTACGAGCAGACCGTGGCGCAGAGCCAGGTGCTGCGGCTGGTCGAGGTCGGCGACACCGCCGGCGACGACCAGGCCGACAGCGGCACCAAGACCGCCGAGCGGGACACCGCGCAGTCGCTGCTGCGGACCATCCTGGACCGGCGGGCCCAGTTCGAGCACGCGCTGACCCGCCTGGACGAGGGCACCTACGGCTTCTGCGAGGGCTGCACCGCGCCCATCCCGGTGGAGCGGCTGGAGATCTTCCCGTCCGCCACCTCCTGCGTGGCCTGCAAGCAGACCCGGGAGCGGCGGGCGGCCTGAACGCCGTTCCGGTTGCCGGTCGGTCCCCGACGCGGTGAACTGCCCCCATGGGTGACATCAAGGTGGGCACCGCCTCGTGGACCGACCGGACCCTGCTCGACTCCGGCTGGTACCCGGCGAGCGCCGACACGCCGGAGAAACGGCTGTCCTACTACGCCCGGCAGTTCCCGCTGGTCGAGGTGGACGCCACCTACTACTCGCCGCCGGCCGAGCGGACCGCCCGGCTGTGGGCCGAGCGCACCCCGGCCGGGTTCACGTTCAACGTCAAGGCGTTCAGCCTGCTGACCGGCCACCCCACCCGCGTCTCCGCGCTCTACAAGGACCTCCGCCCGGACACGGACAAGCGCAACGTCTACCCGGACGACCTGCCCGCGCAGGCGTACGAGGAGGTCTGGACCCGGTTCCTGTCCGCCCTCGACCCGCTCGTCGAGGCCGGCAAGCTGGGCGCGCTGCTGTTCCAGTTCCCGCCCTGGTTCACCATCAAGCGGGCCAACAAGCAGTACCTGCTGGAGGTGGAGCGGCGGTGCGCGCCGCTGCGCCCGGTCTTCGAGTTCCGGCACGCGTCCTGGTTCGACGGCGACAACGCCGAGGAGACGCTCGGGTTCCTGCGCGAGCACGAGCTGCCGTTCGTCTGCGTGGACATGCCGCAGGGACACAAGTCGTCCGTCCCGCCGGTGCTGGCGGCCACCGCGGACCTCGCGGTGGTCCGGTTCCACGGGCACAGCGACAAGTGGACCAGCAAGGACATCCACGAGAAGTTCGGCTACGACTACTCCAAGCGGGAACTGCGCGACTGGGCGCCGAAGCTGCGCGAGCTGGCCGGCCAGACCGGGCAGACGCACGTGCTGATGAACAACTGCTACCAGGACTACGCGCAGCGCAACGCCACCACACTCGCCGGCCTGCTGGACGCCTGAGCGCCTCACCCGGTACGGGTGAGGCCCGCTCACCCGCCCCCGGCGCAGCATGGACCGTGGGCGCCGGTTCGGGCGCCGCGACGAGGAGGTGGGTCATGACGGTACGGGTGGTGGCGGACCGACGCCGCGGTGGCGTACTGCACGTGGTCGGCAGCTCCGAGGCGGCACGGCGGGGCGAGCGGCCCGGCCGGTTCAGCCCGACCCGGCTGTGGCGGGGCCCCAGCGGTCCGCCGCGCCGCGCCGACGACCGACGCTGGGAGACCGAAGCACGGGGGTGAGCCCGATGGCCGAACAGCTGTTGTCCGCGTTCGAGTCCTCGCTGGACAAGACGAACGTGATCCTCAAGGAGATCGAGTCCGCGTACGGCTGGCCGAAGGAACGGCGCAACCAGTCCTACGCCGCGCTGCGTACCGTGCTGCACCTGCTGCGGGACCGGCTGCCGGTGCAGGAGAGCACCGAGTTCGCCCAGCAGTTGCCGGTGCTGGTGCGCGGGATCTACTTCGACGGCTGGCAGCCGGAGAACGTGCCGATCAAGCTCAACCGCGACGACTTCCTGTACGAGGTGCGCCAGGGCTTCCCGTACGACGCCGAGGGCGGCGCGCAGCGGGTGGTGCAGGTCGTGCTGGACACGCTGCGCCGGCACGTGACCCAGGGCGAGTGGGAGGACGTGAAGGCCACCATGCCGGGTGACCTGCGTCAGATGATTCCCTGATCCGGCACCGGCCCGGCCCGTCCCGCCCCCTCGGCGGGGCGGGCCGCGGGCGTCCGGGACACCGGCAGCCCGGCCCGCCGGGTCAGCCCGGCGAACGCGACCGCGTCGACGATCGCCGCGCCGCCCGGGTCGTTGTTGAAGTAGACGTACGCCGGCTCGCCGTCGCCGAACGCCCCGGCCAGCCGGCGCACCCAGCCGGCCAGCGCGCCGCGTCCGTAGCGCGGCCACTGCCGTGCCCGGCCCTCGTGCAGCCGCAGGTAACCGAAGTCGGTGGTGCGCCACAGCGGGGTGACCGGCCGGCTGAGCCGGTCGGCCCAGACCAGCGCCGCCCGGTGCCGCTCCAGCACCCGCCGGGTGTCGTCGGTCCACCACGACGGATGCCGCGGCTCCACCGCCACCCGCACGTCGGCGGGAAACCGGCGCAGCACGTCGGCCAGCGCGTCCGGGTCGGCGCGCAGCGTCGGCGGGAGCTGCACCAGCACCGGCCCCAGCCGGTCGCCCAGCCCGGACGCCCGGTCCAGGAACCGGGCCACCGGCTCGGCCGGGTCGCGCAGCCGCTTCACGTGGGTCAGGTAGCGGCTCATCTTCACCGCCACGCAGAAGTCGCCGGGCGTGCGCTCCCGCCACGCGACGAACGTGTCCCGCTCGGGCAGCCGGTAGAACGCGTTGTTCACCTCGACGGTGGCGAACCGCGAGGCGAAGTGCTCCAGCCAGCGCCGCTGCGGCAGCCCGGCCGGGTAGAACCGCTCCCGCCAGTCCCGGTACTGCCAGCCCGACGTGCCGACCAGGAACATCGCCGCAGCCCTACTGGAGGTTGATCGGGAAGACCTCGAACGTGGCGCCGAACCGCGCGCCGAGCCGGCGCCCGGCCGGCCGGGCCATGCCCTCCAGGAACTCCTCGGCGTCGAAGCTGCCGTCGCCGAGCCCGCTCAGGTACGCCCCGTGCGCCCGCAGCGACGCCACGCCCCGCTCGAACGTGTCGCTCACGTCCACCCCGTGCCGGGCTGCCGGCGATCCGGCCGCCCACACCTCGCGCACCCGCGACCACGGCTGGACGCCGTCGGTGAGCTGCTCCGGGAAGATCCACCGGTTGCCGGCGTCGCGGACCGCGTCCAGCGTGGCCCGGCCGCAGGCGATGTGGTCGGCCTGGTTCAGCGCGTACGCACCGTCCCAGGTCTCCCGGAAGTTGTTCGTCAGCACCACGTCCGGCCGGTGCCGGCGCACCACGGCGGCGATCGCCCGGCGCAGCGGCACGCCGTACTCCAGCAGCCCGTCGGGCAGGCCGAGGAACTCGACGGCCGACACCCCGACCACGGCGGCGGAGGCGCGCTGCTCCTCCTCGCGCACCACCCGGGCGCGCTCCGGCGACATCCCGTCGATGCCCGCCTCGCCGCTGGTGAGCAGGCAGTAGACGACCTCCTTGCCCTGCCCGGTCCAGCGGGCCACCGCGGCGGCGGCGCCGAACTCCAGGTCGTCGGGGTGTGCCACCACGGCGAGCGCCCGCTGCCAGTCCTCGGTCAGCGGGGTGAGCGGCTCCGGCTGCGTCACGTACGTCTCCTCGCGTCGTCCTCCCGCCATCCTGGCATCCACCCGTCCCGGCCGCTTGCCCCGCGAACCGCCCGTACGGCGGCGTCCGGGCGTCTACGGTGTGGTTAGAGAAGATCGGGCGTGGGGTACCACCCGCTGCACACGGACCCCGGCACCACGCGGGGCGGCACACCGAGGGAGCACCCATGGCATTGAACGACGACGACATCCAGAGCAGCGGCGGCAGCGGCCTGGAGGGCCCGGCCGACGGCGGTGCCACCCCGGGTCAGCACGACGGTGGCGCGGACGGCGGCGCGGAGGGTCCGGCCGACGGCGGCGCGACCCCGGGTCAGCACGACGGTGGCGCGGACGGCGGCGCGGAGGGTCCGGCCGACGGCGGCGCGACCCCGGGTCAGCACGACGGTGGCGCGGACGGCAGCGCGGAGGGTCCGGCCGACGGCGGCGCGACCCCCGGCCAGCGCGACGGCGGCGCCGACGGCAGCGCCTGACACATGAGCACCACGCACGTCGACCCGCCGGGTGGCCACGGCCGCCCGGCGGTTCCGTTCTCCGCGACCGAGGCGCTGGCCCGGTGCGTGGCGGTGGAGCCGGCCAAGTTCGCCGCCGACCACTGGGGGCGCAGCCCGCTGCTGTCCCGCGCCGCCGAACTGCCCAACCCGGAGGGCTTCACCGACCTGCTCAGCCCCGCCGACGCCGACGAGCTGCTCAGCCGCCGCGGCCTGCGTACCCCGTTCCTGCGGGTCGCGAAGGACGGCCAGCTCGTGCCGGCGGCGCGGTTCACCGGCGGCGGTGGCGCCGGCGCCGAGATCGGCGACCAGGTCCTCGACGAGAAGGTGCTGGCGCTGTACGCCGACGGTGCGACGCTGGTGTTGCAGGGCCTGCACCGCACCTGGCCGGCGCTCGTCGACTTCGCCCGCGACCTGGGCACCGCGCTGGCCCAGCCGTTGCAGGTGAACGCCTACCTGACCCCGGCCGGCAGTCAGGGCTTCGCCACCCACTACGACACGCACGACGTGTTCGTGCTCCAGGTGGACGGGCGCAAGCACTGGCGGATCCACCCGCCGGTGCTGGCCGACCCGCTGGAGCGCCAGCCCTGGGGCGGCCGGGCCGACGAGGTCTCCGCGACCGCCGACGGGCGCCCCGAGCTGGACGTCGTGCTCGAACCGGGTGACGCGCTCTACCTGCCGCGCGGCTGGCTGCACAGCGCCCAGGCGCAGGAGTCCAGCTCACTGCACCTGACCGTGGGCATCCGGGCGCTGACCCGGTACGCCGTGGTCGAGGAACTGCTCGCGCTCGCCGCCGAGGACGCGCGGCTGCGCGCGAGCCTGCCGTTCGGGCTCGACCTGGCCGACCCGGACGCGATCGAGCCGGAGCTGACCGAGACCGTCGAGGCGCTGCGCGACTGGCTGCTGCGGGCCGACCCGGCGGCGGTGGCCGGCCGGCTGCGCGCCCGGGTCTGGCCGGCCGCCCGCCCGGCGCCGATCCGGCCGCTGGCGCAGGCGCAGGCGCTGGCCCGGCTCACGGCGGACAGCGAGGTGGCGGTGCGCGGCGGCCTGCGCTGGCAGCTCACCCCGGCCGCCGGCGGACGGGTCACGCTGCGCGTGCCCGACCGGACGCTCACGCTGCCCAGCACCTGCGAGGCGGCGCTGCGCGCGCTGCTCACCGGCGAGGTGACGCGGGTCGGTGACCTGCCCGGCCTCGACGACGACGCCGACCGCCTGGTGCTGGCCCGCCGCCTCCTGAAGGAGGCCGTCCTGACCCCCGCCTGACGGGCGCGATCATGAGGTTGACCGGCGGCGCGACGGCGTGTCGCGCCGCCAACCTCATGATCGACGGCCGGAGAGGGGGGCGTGGGGAGGGGTGGTCAGCGGGTGTAGGTCACTGTCAGCAGGAGCAGGGTCGTGACCAGGCCGGAGGCGGCCACCAGGATCATCGGGCGCGGGGTCAGCACCGCGTGGCGGCGGTCGGCCAGCAGCCGGGCCGGCGCCAGCCCGATCACCGGGCCGAGCAGCGTCACCACCAGCGCCAGCACCGGCAGGCCCACCGCCAGGTCACCGCTGGAACCGGCGGCCAGCGCCCGCGCACCCACCCCCAGCGCGTACGCCACCAGCGCCCCGCCGATCCCGCACGCGACCAGCAGCGGGTTCACCGAGCCGGGCAGCTCACCCGGCGCCCCGGTGCGGTCCAGCAGCTCCCGGACCGCCCGCAGCAGTGGCACCGGATCACCGGCGGCGCCGCGTACCGGGCCCGGCGGGTCACCGAGCCGCCGGGCGCCCATGCCCAGCCGCGCCCGCAACTGCGCCCACAGGTGAGTGACCTCGCCGTCGACGCGCTCCACCAGCCGGGACGCCTCGGCCACCTCCGCCTCGGCCTGCCGCACCTGCTCCTCCGCCTCGGCCACCGCCCGGCCGGCGGCGGCCACCTGCTGGGCGTACCAGGTGTGCGCCTCGGCCCGCTGGGCGGACACCCGGGCGGTCAGCTCGGCGAGCCGGCGGATCTGCGCGTTGTACGTCTCACTGGCAACCGGTTCGTTCATCGGGAGGGACCATAAGGGATGATCACCTGTCCGGTGCGGTGCACCGCCCGGTCGAAGTACAGACCGCGCCACGGCCGGGGATACCAGTCCGGCCCGCCGCTGCCCGGATACAGCGAGGAGCCCAGCTCACCACCCTGCACGTCCAGCGCCACCCAGGCGCCGATCTGATCCGTGCGCGCGCCCGCGCCGCCCAGGTCCACCCGCATCCGGGCCACTCCACGCCACCACGCCAGCACGTGCGTACGCCGTTCCGGCCCGTCGTGCAGGATCCGGCGCAACTGCTCCAGCCCGGTCCGCGTACCGGCCTTGCCGGCGAGCGCCGCGGCCGCCGCGTCCACCGCGTACAGCAGCAGGAAGTGCGGGGTACGCGCCGCACCCGGCGCGCCCAGCCCATCACCCACCTCGGCCATCAGCTCCGGCACCGTCTCCTCGTCGTACCAGGAGGCGTCGCCTTCCAGGTCCTCGTAGAGGGCGCGGGCGGCCGGGTCGGCGTCCGGGTCCAGGCAGGCGATCGAGAACCGGGCGGTGCCGGGCCGGTACTGCCGGGCCAGCGACCGGGCGGCGGCGTCGAGCACCGCGCACGCCTCGTCCACCCGGGTGCCCAGCACGGCGAGGTTGCGACCCGGCGCGCGGGGCAGCCGCAGCGCCGCCGAGCGGGCCTGCACGTCGATGATCTCGCCGAGCAGCGCCACCGGGCTGCGCGGCACGCCCTGCTCCGGCGCGGTCAGCGCGCGGAAGTCCGGCGCGTCGGCCAGCTTCGGGATCGCGTCGCCGTCGAACAGCCGGGCCGGCGCGGCGTCCTGCGGGCGCATCCGCCACAGCCGGTGCTGAAGCTCGCTCCACGTCTCCCAGTCGCTGGCCGACGGGATCCGGGCCACCTCGTTCCCCTCGGCCAGGCCCGACTCGGCGTTGATCACCGCGTGGTGGCGGGGCAGCGACTGCGCCGCGTCGTTGCGCTCGGCCAGGATGCGCAGCGCCTTCGGCAGCGCGATCCGCAGCGTGAACTGGGCGACGAGCGCGGGCCGGCCCCACAGCGCCTCGATGCCGCGCACGTCCTGCGAGGCGAGCACCAGGTGGATGCCCTGCGACCGGCCGCGCCGGGCCAGGTCCTCCAGCAGGTCGGCGGCCTCCCGGGCGACCACGTCCCGGCCGGCGAGCAGCGCCTGGAACTCGTCGACCACAGCCACGATGCGCGGCCAGTGCCCCGCCGGGTCCACCGCGCGCAGCTCCGCCAGCTTGGTGACCTCGTGCTTCTTCGCCGCGTCGGCGCGGCGGCGCAGTTCCTCGGCGAGGAAGCGCAGCAGCGCCAGCCCGAACTCCCGGTCGGTGTTCACGTTGATGCCGACCAGCCGCATGTGCGGCAGCCAGCTCGGATCGCGGCGGCCCTGCGCGAACCGGGCGAAGGACACACCCTCCTTGAAGTCCAGGAGATAGAACTCCAGCTCGGCGGGGGAGTAGCGGGCGGCGAGCGCGCCGATCCAGGCGAAGATCAGATTCGTCTTGCCGGTGCCGGACGGGCCGCCGATCAACGCGTGCGGCGGGTAGTCGCCGAGCGTGAGCAGCACCTGCCGCCCGTGCGGGCCCTCGCCGACCGGCGCGCTGAGCCCGTGCGCCGAGTCCTCCCGCCAGTACTCGTCCGGCGGCGGGAGCAGGTCGGTGAACGGCGTCGGCGGCGGGCCGGCGGCCACCCGGGAGGCGACGGTGCGGCACGTCTCGGTGACCAGGGCGGGCGGCGGCGGCGCGTCGAGCACCACCGGCAGCCCGGCCACCCGGGCGTCGTCCCGCTCCACCGTGATCCGGGTGACGGTCGGGTCGTCCGGCAGCTCGATGCCGCGGACCACCAGGTGCACGCCGCAGGCCGCGCCGGTACGTACCACCCGGTCGAGCTGGCCGCGCTCGTGCCGGGACAGCTCGTCGCCGCCGAGCAGCACCGCCACCCGCCACGGCTCCGGGCGGCGCCCGGTCGCGGCGGCCAGTTCGCGCAGCGAGCCGTACTCACCGGCGAGCACCGTGGCGTTGATCCGGCGGATCTGCTCCACCAGGTCGTCCAGCAGCCGGCCCAGCCCGCCCGGCCCGACGAACGTGAGCAGCCCGGCCGTGCCGAGCGGCGCGAACCCGGCCAGGCCGCCGCCCAGGTGTTCCGGGTCGTACCCGTAGAGCCGCACCGCGCCCGGGTCGGCCCGCCCGACCGAGCGCAGCAGCAGCGCGGGCACCACGGCGGCCAGCCCGTCCCGGTCGCCGCCGGCCAGGTGCGCGTGCCCGGCGTCCAGCAGCGGGACCAGCGCCGGCACCGGTTCGGCGCCGTCGAGGCGTACCGTGCCGACGCGCAACGCGCCGGGCGGCTCGGACCGGCCGGCGGGCGTGGCCTGCCAGCGGTCCCAGGGCGCGGACGCCGCGCCGGGCGCCTCCCGCTGTGCCGCGGCGGCGGCCCGGCGGGCCAGCTCGGCGAGGCGTGCGGTGTGCCGGGCGTCGATCTCGGCCAGGCGCCGGTCGCGGGCCGCGCCCACCCGGGCGGGCACCGCGGCGGCGGCCTTGCGGGTACGGGCCAGCCGGTCCCGCCCGGCGGCCAGCTCGGCCTCGGCGGCGGTGAGCCGGGTACGGGTGGCGCCCAGGGCCTCGGAGAGCATCCCCCGGACCCGCGTCACGAGTTGAGCGCGGACGTCAGCCACGGGACGGCTCCCGATCGTCGGTGTCCTTGGGCAGGTCCCGGCCGAGCCGGTCGAGCAGTACGCCGGCGAGCACGCCCGCGGTGACCGCCGGGTCGGCCGCGTGCGGCTGCTCCGCGTCGTCGTCGCGGCGCGGCGGGGGCATCCGGCACACCCGGGTCAGCAACGTGTCCAGCACCGGCCGCGGCAGCCCGGGCAGCAGGTCGCGGACCCGGGAGTCCAGCGCCCCGCGCAGCCGGGGCAGGTCGTCCGCGCGGGGCGGATGGCCGAGCAGCTCACCGGCCAGCTCGCGCAGCAGCGGCGGGGTGATCGCGGCCAGCCCCAGCCCCACGTCGGCGTGCGCCCGGCGCAACTCGCGGTGCAGCCGGTCCCGGTCGCCGGAGCGGATCCCGGCCACCACCCGGCGCAGCAGATCGTGGGAGTCCTCGACGCGCTCGTCCGGCTCGTCCGGCGCGCCCTCCCGGCCGCCGGTCAGCTCCGCCACCCGCACCGCCCACCAGCGCCGTACCGCCGGCTGCTCACCCGGTTCGGCGGCCGGGCCCGGCGCGGGCGGGTCCTCGCCGCGAGGCGTGTCGTGCCGGGGCGGCCGCTCACCCGGCGGCGCCGGCCGCGCGCCGTCCGGCGACAGCCCGATCGCGGCCAGGTACGCGGTGAGCTGCTCCTGCGCCACACGCAGCGCGTAGCCCGCGGTCTCGGCGTGCTCGGTGGCCGAGGACAGCTCCGGCACCCCCATCGGGTCGGACGACTCCTGGCGCACCCAGCGCAGCCGCTCCTGCGCCTGGCCGAGCTTCTCCAGCGCGGCGGCGAGCTGTGCCAGCGGCAGTTCCTCGGCGGCGGCGCGCACCTGCGCGCCGATGTCCTCGACGATGGACACAGGCCGGCCTCAGAGCGTCGCGACGTAGATCTGAGCCTGCTCCACCGCGACGAGTGTCGCGGCCAGACACTCCTCCAACTCCTGGCCGGCCTGTGTCAACGAGGCCTGGGCCGCCTCGACCGTCTCGTGGCCGCTGCCCTCCAGCGCGCCGGCCAGCGTCTGCTGCGCCTCGGCCAGCTTCTCGCCGGCCGCCTGCACCGCTGTCTGGCCGTCACCGATCTGCTGGAGAGCGACATCGATGGCGGCCTTCAGCTCGGCGACGCTCGCCACGGGGACCTCCTGGGGGCGGAAGAGATCTCCATTACAACCCATCCCGGCGGGTGGACGAACATCCACCCTCGCGGCGTTGCGGCCCCGGTGTCCGGTTCCGGCCCTGACGTGCGCGAAGAGTCCGGCACACGGGATCGGGCAGTCCCGCCGGCGGACTCCTCGGTCCTGCTGACGGGACCGGCTGACCTAGCGGACCAGCCAGCGCGGGCCGCGGACCTCCGCGCCCAGCGCGGCCACCCGCTCGCGCAGCTCCCGGTCGGCGGTGACCACCACCCGCCGCCGGTCCGGCGCGGCGGCGACCAGCTCGACCATCGTGTCGTCGCCGGAGCCGGGCGCGGAGACGACCTCCACGCCGGGCGCGGGCGCCACGTGCCGGGCCGCGCCCTCCACCACCAGCACCACCTGCACCGGCGGCGGCAGCTCCGGCGGCACCCCCGCCTCCCCGACGGGCGCCAGCGCGTCGCGCAGCCGGACCGCCGCGCCGGCCCGGTCCCGCCACCAGCCGTCCGGGCGCGAGCCCACCACGTTCGCGCCGTCCACGATCAGCAGCGGTCTGCTCTCCATGCCCCCAGCCTGCCATCCGGTCGCGTTTGTCGCGCCGACCGCCGGGTAGCCACCGCCGACCGTGCCGCGCGTGCCGGGTGCCGGTCGTGCCGACTGACTGCGGAGGACGAGATGATGGGACCGGGTGACTTCGGCAACGACCCCTGGGACGAGTTCCTGGCCCGATACTTCGGCCGGGGCGAGGGGGGACGCCGGCCGGCGCACCGGGTCGACATCACCCGCCTGATGACCGCCGACGCCCGGGAGATGCTCGCCGACGCGGCCCGCCGCGCCGCGCAGAAGCACAGCAACGACCTGGACACCGACCACCTGCTCTGGGCGGCGTTGCAGCGCGAGCCGCTGCGCGACCTGGTCCGCCGGGCCGGCGCCGACCCGGACGCGCTGCTGGGCGCGCTGGGCGGGCGCGGTGAGGGCGCGCCGCGCGGCGAGGTGCCGCCGAACCTGTCGCTGACCCCGGCCGCGAAGCGGGCGCTGCTCGACGCCCACCAGCTGTCCCGGGCGATGGGCGCCAACTACATCGGTCCCGAGCACATCCTGATGGCGTTGCCGCTGAACCCCGAGTCGCCGGCCGGCCGGATGCTCGCCGCCGGCCGGATCCAGCCCGAGTCGTTGCAGGCGGCCAGCGCCGAGCGCGGCGCGACGAACGCCCCGCGCCCGGACCGGGGCACCCCGACGCTCGACCAGTACGGCCAGGACCTCACCGAGCTGGCCCGGATGGACCAGATCGACCCGGTGGTCGGCCGGGCCGACGAGATCGAGCAGGCGGTGGAGATCCTGTCCCGGCGCACCAAGAACAACCCGGTGCTGATCGGCGAGGCCGGTGTCGGCAAGACCGCGATCGTGGAGGGCCTCGCGGAGCGGATCTGCGACGGCGACGTGCCGCAGACGCTGATCGGCAAGCGGGTGATCCAGCTCGACCTGTCCGGCCTGGTCGCCGGCACCCGCTACCGGGGCGACTTCGAGGAACGGCTGAAGAAGGTGATCGACGAGATCCGCGCCCACCGCGAGGAGCTGATCATCTTCCTGGACGAGATCCACACGCTGGTCGGCGCGGGCGGCGCCGGCAGCGAGGGTGGGATGGACGCCTCGAACATGCTCAAGCCGGCCCTGGCGCGCGGCGAGCTGCGGGTGATCGGCGCGACCACGCTCGACGAGTACCGGCGCAGCATCGAGAAGGACGCCGCGCTGGCCCGCCGGTTCCAGCCGGTGCTGGTGCCCGAGCCGACAGTCGACGACACCATCTCGATCCTGCGCGGCCTGCGCGACCGGTACGAGGCGCACCACCAGGTCCGGTTCACCGACGAGGCGCTGGTGGCCGCCGCAGAGCTGTCCGACCGGTACGTCACCGACCGGTTCCTGCCGGACAAGGCGATCGACCTGATCGACCAGGCCGGCGCCCGGGTGCGGCTGCGCACCCGTACCCCCGCCGAGGACGTGCGCGAGCTGGAGCAGCAGCTCGACGAGACGCGCCGGGACAAGGAGCAGGCGGTCTCCGACGAGCAGTACGAGCGGGCCTCCGCGCTGCGCGACCGGCTCGCCGAACTGGAGGACCAGGTCCGCCGCGCCCGTGGCGACGAGGGCCCCAACCACGTGCCCGAGGTGGGGCCGACGGAGATCGCGGAGGTGGTCTCCCGGGCCACCGGCATCCCGGTCACCCAGCTCACCGAGGAGGAACGCGACCGGCTGCTGCGCCTGGAGGGGCACCTGCACGAGAAGGTGATCGGGCAGGACGACGCGGTCACCGCCGTCGCCGAGGCGGTACGCCGGTCCCGTACCGGCCTGGCCGACCCGGACCGGCCGATGGGCAGTTTCCTGTTCCTCGGCCCGACCGGCGTGGGCAAGACCGAGCTGGCCCGGGCGCTGGCCGAGGCGCTGTTCGGCGAGGCGGACCGGATGGTCCGGGTGGACATGAGCGAGTTCCAGGAACGGCACACGGTCAGCCGGCTGGTCGGCGCCCCGCCCGGATACGTCGGCTACGAGGAGGCCGGCCAGCTCACCGAGGCGGTTCGCCGCCGCCCGTACGCGGTGGTGCTGCTCGACGAGATCGAGAAGGCGCACCCGGACGTGTTCAACATCCTGCTCCAGGTGCTCGACGACGGCCGGCTCACCGACAGCCAGGGCCGTACCGTGAACTTCAAGAACACCGTCCTGATCATGACCAGCAACCTCGGCTCGGAGCTGATCACCGGCACCCAGCGCACCGTCGGGTTCGCCACCGGTGCGCCCGGCGAGCAGGAGAGCGACGAGCTGCGGGAGCGGCTGATGCGCCGGCTGCAGGAGAACTTCCGCCCGGAGTTCCTCAACCGCATCGACGAGGTGATCATCTTCCAGCGGCTGGAGGCCGAGCAGCTGCGCCAGATCACCGGGCTGCTGCTGGAGGAGACCCGCCGCCGCATGCACGCCCAGGACATCCAGGTCGACTTCAGCACCGCCGGCGTCGACTGGCTCGCCGAGCACGGCTACCAGCCCGAGTTCGGCGCCCGCCCGCTGCGCCGGGTGATCCAGCGCGAGGTCGACAACCGGCTGTCCCGGATGCTGCTGGAGCACGAGGTCTCACCGGGGCAGAAGGTCACCGTCGACACCCGCGACGGCCAGCTCGTCTTCGACGTCGCCGCCGGTGAGCGCGGCTACACGCCGGCCACCACGTCCCATCCCCGATGACCGGCCGGGGCCCGTCCCGGCCGGACCGGGACGGGCCGTCACCGAAGGACCGGAGGGCGGACATGACCGAACCCGAGGAAGTCCCCGACGACACCGGGGCCGGTGAACCGATCGAGGCGGCCCCGACGGCGAACCCGGCCCGGGTGCGGGTGCCGCCGGAGGGCCTGAAACAGCACCCACCGAACGAGGGCGAGCCGGCATCCGGGCCGCCGCCGGGAGAGGAGGCGTGATGGTACGCGAGGCGCGACTCGACCCCGAGGTCGAGGTGATCTGGGACGACTTCCACGCCGAGGTGAACGTGCCCTCCGAGACGCTGCGGCAGTGGCTGCTGACCCGCGGCTCGGGGGAGGAGGCGTTCGGCCCGGATCCGGACCTCGACCTGCCCGAGCCGGGCCGTCAGATCCTCGCCGTGCTGCGCAAGCGCAAGGTGGACCTCACGCCGGAGGACATCGAGGTGATGCAGGAGGCGATCACCCGGATCCGGGAGCTGACCGCGCAGCGGCCACGCCGGGGCAACGCCGACGACGAGTGGCGGCACGCCCTGCTCGACCTCGGCCACGACGTACTCGTCGAACGCTGAGCCGGTACGACGGCGCCCGGGCGGACCACCGCCCGGGCGCCGCCGGCTACTCCGACTCCAGGCTGGGCAGCCGCAGCCCGGCCGCGTCCGCCGCGGCCTGCCGGTCGGCCCGGGCGCGTTCCTCGCGGCTGAGCAGGTTGGCGTACTCGGTCACGTCGGCCGGACCCGGCACCTCCGGCAACCGGCGCAGGAACGCCTCCACCTCGGCGGAGGCGCTGGTGTGCGCGGTGGCCGCCTGGCGCAGCAGCTCCCGCTGGTCGGCGGCCGGATACAGATCAGTCATGTCGCCGGTGATACCCGGGTTCAGGCGATTCGCACCCCGCCCGAGCCGTTGGGCTGCACGCCGAACTCCGGATGCGCCAGCAGCCACCCCAGGTATTCCGGATGGTTCGCCAGCGCGTCGGTGTACGCCGCGACCGCCGCCGCCAGCACCGGCTCGGCCACCGCCGCGGCGGGCACGTCCGGATGCCAGCCCAGCAGCAGCCGCCAGCGCAGCGGCGTGCCGGCGAGCCGGCGGGTGACCAGCCCGGCCACCGGACGGAACGTGGCCTGGCACAACGCCACCGCCTCGCCCGCGTCCACCAGGTCCAGCGCGGCCCGCACGTCCGCCTCGTACACCTTCTTCGGGGTGAAGCCGGCGCGGGCGCAGGCGGCGGCGAAGCAGTCGCCGAAGCAGCCGTCGCCGGGCGCGGCCACCCACCGCTCGCGCCGCAGGTCGACCAGGTCGACCTCGGCGTGGCCGGCCAGCGGGTGGGTCTGCGGCAGCAGCACGCAGATCGGCTCGACCGCCACCTCCCGCCAGCTCAGCCCGAACCCGGCCGACGGCGTCGAGTCGCCGCACACGCCGGTCAGCGCGAAGTCGAGCCGGCCACCGGCCACCATCTGCGCCAGCTCGTCCACCGACCAGGAGCCGTACGTGGTGATCTGCGCGTCCGGCCGCTCGGCGGCGAGCCGGTGCACCAGCCGGCCCAGGATCGGGCTGTTCACCCCGCCGAAGCGGTACCGGCGCAGCGGATCGCCCGCACCGGCCATCCGGGCCGCCTCGTCCCGCAGGCCCTTCATCGCCGGCAGCAGCACCCGCGCCCGGTCCAGCACCAGCTCACCCAGCGCGGTGGGACGGGCGCCGCGGCGGTCCCGTTCGAACAACGGCCCGCCCAGCGCCCGTTCGATCCGCTGAAGCTGGGCGGTCAGCGCCGGCTGGGCCAGGCCGAGCGCCGAGGCGGCCTTGGTGACGCTCCCCGTCTCCGCGATCGCGCAGACCACACGCAGGTGTCGCAGCTCCAGATCCATACCGTGACGGTAGGACCACGAACCGATACACGGAAGGGGCGATCGGCTCACCCCTCGCGCGGATGCTCCAGGTCGCTCAGCCGGGTACGCCGTCCGGTGACCGCGTCGCGCACCTTGTCCAGGACCCCGACCGCCGGTTCGACGATCTTGTTCCAGGGCGGGGTGGCGGGCGTGCCGGGGTGCGGGCGGGTCGGCGCCGCCTCCTCCGCGATCTCCCACCGGTTGCCCAGCCGGATCAGGTCGGCGTCGCTGGCCACCTCGCGCAGCGGCGTGACCAGCGCCGCGACACGGCTGACGTGCCGGCGGACCCGCTCGGCCACGTCCGCGACCGCCGGGTCGTCCGCCCCGGACAGCTTCTTGAGCGCGGTCAGCAGCCCGGCGTCGGCCTCGATCTCCCGCTCGACCAGCTCGGCGGCGTCCGGCATCGCGGCGCGGGCGGCCGGGAACAGGTACTGCTCCTCGGCGGACAGGTGCCGGGACACCGCGGCGGTCAGGACGTCGAGCACCTCGCGCCGGCCGGCCGCGTCCAGCGCCGGATCGGTGACCCGGTCGGCCAGCCCCAGCAGCGCCCGGTGCTCGGTGTCCACGAGGTCGGCGACGCTGCGCCCACCCGGCCGGTACGCGTCGTCGGCGGCGGGCGGCAGCGGCGGCAGGGGGACGGTCATGGTGCCCTCCTCGTGACGGCCGGAGTCGATGTCCGGGCGGTCCGGCGGTACCCGGCGCGGCGATCCGCGAAACCGCCGCCGTGCCACCGGCGGCCCGCGACCACCTCACCTGCTGGTATAAGGAAGCGATGACGAGCGACGCCGCCCCCGCCCGACCCGACGCCACCGACGAGGTCGTCGACCTCTGCCGCGACCTGCTGCGCATCGACACCACCAACACCGGCGACAACGACACCAGCGCAGGGGAGCGGCGCGCCGCCGAGTACGTGGCGGAGAAACTCGCCGAGGTCGGCGTCGACGCCGAGATCCACGAGTCGGCGCCCGGCCGGGCCAACCTGGTCGCCCGGATCCCCGGCACCGAGCCCGGCCGCGACGCGCTGCTCGTGCACGGCCACCTCGACGTGGTGCCCGCCGACCCGGACGAGTGGTCGGTGCACCCGTTCTCCGGCGAGATCCGTGACGGCTACCTGTGGGGCCGCGGCGCGATCGACATGAAGGACTTCGACGCCATGGTGCTCGCCGTGGTCCGTGACTGGCAGCGCACCGGCGTCCGCCCCCGGCGCGACGTCGTGCTCGCCTTCACCGCCGACGAGGAGGCCGGCAGCGACTACGGCGCGCACTTCCTCACCCAGCACCACCGCGACCTGTTCGACGGCTGCACCGAGGCGATCGGCGAGGTCGGCGGTTTCTCCTACTCGGTCGACGAGCAGCGCCGCCTCTACCTGATCGAGACCGCCGAGAAGGGCATCGACTGGCTGCGCCTGCGCGCCAGGGGCCGCCCCGGCCACGGCTCGATGGTGCACGACGACAACGCGGTCACCGCGCTCGCCGAGGCGGTCGCCCGGATCGGCCGGCACCGCTTCCCGGTGGTGATGACCGACACCGTACGGGCGTTCCTGGCCGAGGTGTCCGACGTGCTCGGCATCGAGATCGACCCGGACGACCCGGAGACCGCGATCGCCAAGCTCGGCCCGATCGCCAACATCATCGGCGCGACCGTCCGCAACACCGCCAACCCGACCCGGCTGGCCGCCGGCTACAAGGACAACGTCATCCCCGGCCGGGCCACCGCCACCATCGACTGCCGCAGCCTGCCCGGGCAGAGCGAGGAACTGGAGCGGCAGCTGCGCGAGCTGGTCGGGCCGGACATCGCCATCGAGTACGTCCAGCGCCAGCCGGCCCTGGAGACCACGTTCGACGGTGACCTGGTGGCGCGGATGTCGGAGGCGCTGCGCGCCGAGGACCCGGGCGCCCACCCGGTGCCGTACATGCTCTCCGGCGGCACCGACGCCAAGGCGTTCTCCCAGCTCGGCATCCGCTGCTTCGGTTTCGCGCCGCTGCGGCTGCCCGCCGACCTCAATTTCTCCGGCCTGTTCCACGGCATCGACGAGCGGGTTCCGCTGGACGGACTACAGTTCGGCGTGCGGGTTCTGGACCGCTTCCTCCGTACCTGCTGACCGCGCCCGCCGCGGCGCCGCCGGCGCGGAACCTCCCCCCATCGCGAAGGGACTGCCACACATGACCGACCAGCACGGTGAGCTGGACGCCGCCCTCGAGCGGGTGATCGACGCCGCCCGCGCCCACCTGGCCGCCGTCCGGGCCGCCCAGGGCCGGATCGACGACGACGCCGTCTGGCAGGCGTACGTCGCGTTGAACAACGCCTCGTTCGCCTACGACGAGCAGCTGCTCGACGCGTTCGGCGAGGTGACGCCCTGGGACGTGGAGTCGATCGACCCGGACGAGGCCGACGAGCGCTTCGGCGCCGTCGAGGGCGGCGAGCCCACCGACCCGCACCCGCGGGTCATCTCGGTGCGGCAGCGGCGCGACTACCGGGTGCCGAGCGTCGCCGCCCTGCTGCGCGCGGCCGAGGCGGCCCGCCGGGAGGGCACCCCGGAGGAGGACGAGCCGGCGCCGGTCGAGGGCGTCGGCGAGGCGGTGCTGGAGCTGCTGCAGAGCGGCGACGGCTCGCTGTCCGCGCTCGACGTGCCGGAGCTGGAGCCGCTGGACGGTGTGGTGATGGTCAGCGAGGTCGGCACCCCTGTCGACCTGGAGTCGTTCGACGACGACGACCCGGTCGGCCCGTTCCAGCCGGCCGCCGACGACCGGCTGGTCGGCCGGCTCGACGAGCACCCGTTCATGGAGCTCGACGAGGAGCACGACCACGCGCACTAGGCCGTGCGCGTCCCCGGGGCGGCGCCGCGTCGCGCGGCCCCGGGGACGGGCCCCTCGTCAGTACGACAGGCCCGGCTGCGACTGGTTGACCAGGCGGCGCCGCAGCACCACCTGCCGCGTGCCGTCCCGGTAGAGCCGCACCCGGGCCAGCTCCCAGCCGGAGAACTCGGCCTGGATCGCCAGCTGCGCCGCGGCGGTCAGCCGATCGACGTTCGAGGGCAACCGCAGCGGCGCGTATTCGTAGTCCATGCCCCTATGCTGCCCAGGTCGCGGGCCCTCCGCCACCCCCTGCGGGTGACCCGGATCGCCCTCACCCGGCTCAGCCGTCGCGCTCCGGGTAGCCCACCGGTACGGCCGACACGTCGTCCAGCGCCGTGACGATCTCCTCCGGCAGCGTCATCCGCTCCACCTGCAACGCGCCGAGCAGCTGCCCGACGGTGCGGGCACCGAGGATCGGCGCGGTCACACCGGGCCGGTCCCGCACCCAGGCCAGTGCCACCTCCAGCGGCGACACGCCCAGCCCGCCGGCCGCGATGGCGACCGCCTCCACGATGCTGGAGCAGCGCGGCTCCAGGTACGTGGCGACGAAACGCTCGAAGTGCGGCGACACCGCCCGCGAGTCGGCCGGGCGGCCGTTGCGGTACTTGCCGGTGAGCACACCCCGGCCCAGGGGCGACCAGGGCAGCACACCCAGCCCCATCCCCGCGCAGGCGGGCAGCACCTCCCGCTCCACGCCGCGCTCCAGCAGCGAGTACTCCACCTGCGCGGCGACCACCGGGGCGCGCCCCGGCCAGGCGGCCTGCCAGGCGGCGGCCCGCGCGGTCTGCCAGCCGGAGAAGTTCGACACACCCACGTAGCGGGCCTTCCCGCTGGACACCGCGTGGTCCAGGGCGGAGAGCGTCTCCTCCAGCGGGGTGTCCGGGTCGTACCCGTGCACCTGCCACAGGTCGACGTGGTCGGTGCCCAGCCGGCGCAGCGAGGCGTCCAGCGTGCGCAGCAGATGACCGCGCGAGCCGTCCCGGCGGCGGCTGCCCGGCCGCAGGCCCGCCTTGGTGGCGATCAGCAGCTCGTCGCGGTCCACCAGGCTGCCCAGCAGCGAACCGATCACCGACTCGGCGTCGCCGTCGGCGTACACGTCGGCGGTGTCGACGAGGTTGCCGCCCGCGTCGAGGTAGCTCTTCAGCTGGGCGGCCGCGTCGTCGGCATCGGTGTCCCGTCCCCAGGTCATGGTGCCGAGCGCGAGCCGCGATACCGCCAGCCCGCTTCGGCCGAGCGGTCGCTGTTGCATGGGTGAACCTTATTTCGAACCCGGCGTCACGGATATCCTCGCCGCAGTCAACTTCCCGCGCGACCTCCGCCCGGTGTGACATGTTCGGGGCGAGCCGGACGTCGAGGGCGCCACGCTCATTGCGTAACCTGATGCGACCTGTGGTGCGGACGGTGGGAGGATCAGTGCGACTCGGGCTCAACCTCGGATACCAGACGGCGTGGAGCACGCCGTTCGACCACCTGGCGCTGGCCCAGGAGGCGGACCGGCTCGGCTACTCGGTCGTGTGGGCCGCGGAGGCGTACGGCTCGGACTCGCCGAGCATGCTGGCCTGGATCGCCGGGCAGACGGAGCGCATCGACGTGGGCGCCGCGGTCATGCAGATCCCGGCCCGTACCCCGGCCATGACCGCGATGACCGCCGCGACAATCGACACGCTCTCCGGCGGCCGGTTCCGGCTCGGCCTGGGCGTGTCCGGCCCGCAGGTCTCCGAGGGCTGGCACGGCGTCCGGTTCGCCAAGCCGCTGGCCCGCACACGGGAGTACGTCGACATCGTCAAGCTCGCGGTGGCCCGCAAGGAGGTCGCGTACGACGGCGAGCACTACGCGCTGCCGCTGCCCGACGGCCCCGGCAAGGCGCTGCGGCTGGGCTTCCACCCGCCGCGCGAGCACATCCCGATCTACCTGGCCGCCGTCGGCCCGAAGAACCTGGAACTGGCCGGCGAGATCGCCGACGGCTGGCTGGCCGTCTTCTACTCCCCGGAGTTCGCCGAGGAGCACCTCGCCTCGGTCCGGGCCGGCCGCGCGGCGGCGGGCAAGGAGCTGGCCGGCTTCGACGTGGTGCCGTCCGTGCCGGTCGTGGTCGGCGACGACATCGCCACCTGCGCGGAGCTGGTCCGCTGGTACGCCGCGCTGTACGTGGGCGGCATGGGCAGCCGCAAGCAGAACTTCTACAACCAGCTCGCCACCCGGATGGGCTACGGCGACGCGGCCCGCGAGGTGCAGGACCTCTACCTGGCCAAGCGGCAGCGCGACGCGGCGGCCGCCGTACCGATGGAGTTCATCGACCGCACCTCGCTGCTCGGCCCCAAGGAGCGCATCGCCGAGCGGATGCGGGAGTACGCCGCCGCGGGCGTGACCACGCTGTCGGTGTCGCTGTTCGTGGCCGACCGGGAGAGCGGGGTGCAGACCCTGCGTACCGTCGCCGAGGCGCTGGAGCTGTCCGGAGTCGGCGAGTGACCTGGATCGAGGCCGTCGTCCTGGGCCTGGTCCAGGGACTGACCGAGTTCCTTCCGGTGTCCTCGTCCGGGCACCTGCGGATCACCTCGGCCCTGTTCTTCGGCCGGGACGCGGGCGCGTCGTTCACCGCGGTGACCCAGCTCGGCACCGAGGCCGCCGTCCTGATCTACTTCGCCAAGGACATCTGGCGGATCGTCCGGACCTGGTTCGTCGGCCTGGTCGACCGCTCGGTGCGTTCCAGCCTCGACTACCGGATGGGCTGGTACGTCATCGTCGGCACCATCCCGATCGGCATCTTCGGGCTGATCTTCAAGGACCAGATCCGCACCGCCGGCCGGAACCTCTGGCTGATCTCCTGCACGCTGATCATCGGTGCGATGCTGCTGGCCTTCGCCGAGTACTGGGGCCGGCAGACCCGCACGCTGGAGAACTTCCGGATGCGCGACGGCGTGGTGATGGGCTTCGCCCAGGCCGCGGCGCTGGTCCCCGGCGTGTCCCGGTCGGGCGGCACCCTGACCGCGGGCCTGCTGCTCAACCTGACCCGGGAGACCGCGGCCCGCTACTCGTTCCTGCTGGCCATCCCGGCCGTGGTGATCTCCGGCGTGTTCAGCCTGCCGGACGTGTTCGAGCCGTCGGCGCCGGGCACCGCCGCGCCGAGCGTGGCGCAGATGGTGATCGCGACGCTCATCGCGTTCGCCGTCGGGTACGCGGCCATCGCCTGGCTGCTGCGCTACGTCGCCCACCACACGCTGTACGTCTTCGTGCTGTACCGGGTGGCGCTGGGCAGCCTGGTGATCTGCCTCCTGGCGACCGGCACGATCAGCGCCACCTGACGCCGTCTCTGGCACGCGAGAAGGCCGGCACCCCGTTGGTTCGGGGTGCCGGCCTTCCGCTGTGTCTCACTTGTTCTCTCAGCTGTTCCAGTGTTCGGCGACGAGGTCGGCGGCCTGCTGCTCCCACTGGGCGTAGTGGTCCGGGTAGGCGGACACCTGGACGGTCTGGGCGGCCTTGGTCAGCGGCATGTCCTGCCAGCCGTCGACCTGCTTCAGACCCTTCAGGAACGCCGTGGTCGAGTACTCGGGGTCGGTGATCTGCTCCACCGTGCCCCAACCGGAGGACGGACGCTGCTGGAACAGGCCCTGGGAGTCGTGGTCGTTACGGTCACCGAGGTGGCCGAGGTTCTCCAGCTTCGACTCCTGCAGTGCGGTGGCGATGGAGACGACCGCGGCGCGTTCGTCCATGCCGGCCTTCTTCGTCGCGGCGATGATCGCCTTCACGTTGGCGGTCTGCTCGTCGTCGAGGTCGATGTGGGACTGGTTGCCCTGCACGCCGTGCGGGATCAGCGTGGCGCTGTCGAGCTTCGCGGCGGCCTGCGTCGTGGTGACCGCGGCGTCCCGCGTGGTGGGGGTGCTGGTGTCGTCGTGGTTGAGCGGGCCGGCGGCGAGGCCGCCGGCGACGGTCAGACCGGCGATACCGAGGATGCTCTTACGCAGGATGCTGTTCATGGTGGGCTCCGTTCGGGGGTCGACGCATCCGGGGGGATGCGTGGGCACCGTCAGGCGCTCAAGCAAGTCTGTTCGGGGGACCCGGCGTCTGTTCACGCGGCCCGCGGACGCCCTGGGGAGGCGTTGCGGGCTCGCTGGTTGCGCCGGAGACATGTCCAACGACCGCCGGCCCGGGATCATTCCCGGACGCTGCCGCCCGCGTGCTGCGGGTGCGGGGGCGCTGCTGCGGTCGTTCACCAGGTACAACGCCCCGCCACTGTCCCCGATTCCGCCGCCCGGGTGCCCCCGACCACCCTGAAACCGGACAGCCGACGCACCGCGGGACACCCGCCTCCCGGCCCTCCACCCCCACCCCCGACCGTGGCCCGCGAGGGTCGATCATGAAGTTGACGGCACCTCGCGTCCGGTTTGTCACCGTCAACTTCATGATCAATCGGAAGGTCGAGCCGCCGACGGCGGTCTCGAAGGGCTCGCGAGAGATCTTGGTACGGAACGGCCCCCGTAAGGGCGGGAACGTACCAAGATCTCCATCCTGCGGCGGCAGAGAGCCGGCGCAGGGCGAATGTCGGTGCGAGCGGGTCCCGGCGCACGGACACCACGGGAGATCTTGGAAGGAAACGGCCCTCATGGGGGCCGAAATCGTCCAAGATCTCCGGCTGCCGCCCAACGCGCCCCCTTGGGTGGTAGCGGGCCGCCGCTGCCTCGGGCTGCTGGTGTCGACCATGAGGTTGACCGGGATTGGTGTCCGTTTTGCCTGGTGCAGCTTCATGATCGACGCCGACGGGTGGAGGTTCGGGAACCGGTGTGCGGGGGCGGGGAGGTGGGGGGTGTCGTGGCGGGACGATCATCCGAGGGGCGTACCGCCTAGGGTGGTCAGCGTGGCGACCCTTCTGCTTCTGCGACACGGCCGGACCACCGCGAACGCCGACGGCGGCCTGGCCGGGCGGCAACCGGTCGAGCTCGACGACACCGGCCGCGCGCAGGCGGCGGCGGTCGGCGCGCGCCTCGCCGGGCTGCCGCTGGCGGCGGTGGTGACCAGCCCGCTCATCCGCTGCCGGCAGACCCTCGACCTGGCGCTGCCGGGCGTCGAGCCGGTGGTGGACGACGGGTTGATCGAGTGCGGGTACGGCGACTGGGAGGGGCAGTCGCTGAAGAAGCTGGCGAAGGAGCCGCTGTGGCCGGTGGTCCAGCAGCACCCGAGCGCCGCCGCGTTCCCGCAGGGCGAGTCGATGGCGGCGATGTCCGCGCGCGCGGTGGCCGCGGTACGGGCGTGGGACGCGCGGGTCACCGCCGAGCACGGGCCGGAGGCGGTCTGGCTGGCGTGCAGCCACGGCGACGTGATCAAGGCGATCGTGGCGGACGCGCTCGGCGTACACCTTGATCTTTTTCAGCGGATCGTGGCCGACCCGGCGTCGGTCACGGCGATCCGCTACACCCCGTTGCGGCCGTTCCTGGTCCGGCTCAACGACACCGGCGGTGACCTGTCGGCGCTGGTCCCGCCGCCGCGCAAGCGGCGCCGGCGCCCGGCGCGTGCGGCCGAGTCCGACGCGGCGGTCGGCGGAGGCGCGGGCGCGGCCGGGTGAGCCGGGCGTGCCGCGGCGCGTTCGCTCTGGGCGGATTCGGCGTCGGTGGGCTGCGCGGCGCTTCCACACGCCGGATAGGGTCGTGGGTATGACGCACCAGGTGCACGCCTTCGAGCCGCCGGAGCGGTTCGTCGCCGGTACGGTCGGCCCGCCGGGGGAGCGCACGTTCTTCCTCCAGGCGCGCGGCGGCGGCCGGCTGGTCAGCGTGTCGCTGGAGAAGGTCCAGGTGTCGTTGCTCGCCGAGAAGCTCGAGGAGCTGCTCGCCGAGGCGCAGCGCCGCTTCGGCGTGAAGCTGCCGGAGCCGGTCACCACGGTGACCGGCGACAACGAGCCGCTCGACACGCCGGTGGACGAGGAGTTCCGGGTCGGCACGCTGGGCCTGGCCTTCGACGTGGACACCGCCACGGTGGTGATCGAGGCGATCGCCGTCGGCGAGGCGGAGGTCGAGGTCGAGCTGGGCGACGCGGACGACGACGCCGACGAGGACCCGGACGAGCCGGACGACGACCTCGACCGCCTCCGGGTGCGGCTGACCCCGGAGGCGACCCGCGAGTTCATCGAACGCGCCAAGCGCGTCGTGAACGCCGGCCGGCCCCCCTGCCCGCTGTGCGGCCAGCCGCTCGACCCGGCCGGTCACCTCTGCCCCCGGCACAACGGCTATCACCGGTGACCTCGTCGGAACTGCAGCCCCGACAGGACGGCGCCGAGGCGCTGCGGCTGCTCGCCGACGGTGAGCTGACCCTGGAGGGGCGGCTCGTCGACGCCTCCAACGCGACGCTGCGCGGCGTCATCGCGCTCGGCGACGTGACGGCGCACTGCGTCTACAAGCCGGTACGCGGCGAACGCCCGCTCTGGGACTTCCCGGACGGCACGCTCGCCGGCCGGGAGGTGTCCGCCTACCTCGTGTCCCGGGCCACCGGCTGGGACCTGGTGCCCCCGACCGTGCTGCGCGACGGGCCGTTCGGTCCCGGCTCGTGCCAGCTCTGGATCGACGAGCCGGACGACGCCGAGCCGCTGGTCGGGTTCGTGCCGGCGCGGGAGATCCCGCCGCGCTGGTTCCCGGTGGCCGCGGCCCGCGACGACGACGGGGCGGCGTACGCGCTGGCGCACGCCGACGACCCCCGCCTGGCCCGGCTCGTCGTGCTCGACGCGGTGATCAACAACGCCGACCGCAAGGGCGGGCACGTGCTCGTCGGCCCGGACGACCGGATCTACGGCGTCGACCACGGCGTGAGCTTCCACGTCGAGGAGAAGCTGCGTACGGTGCTGTGGGGCTGGGCCGGCCGCGAACTGCCACCGGACGCGGTGGAGATGCTCGACGGCCTGGCCGGGCAGCTGCGCGGGCCGCTCGGCGAGGAGCTGGCCGAGCACCTGACCATCGGTGAGCTGGCCGCGCTGGCGGAACGGGTCGAGCGGCTGGGCGAGAGCGGCCGGTTCCCGCTGCCGCCGCAGGAGTGGCCGGCGATGCCCTGGCCGCCGATGTGAGCCGCTGTCGCGTTGATCACCCGTAGGGCGGCACCCGAGCGTCTGACGGATCGTTAGGCTGGCGGTCATGGAGTCTTGGGCGGGACATGACGTGCCACGGCTGCCCGGCGAGGGCGTGTCGCTGAGGTTGTACGACTCGGCGCGGCAGGGCGCCCATCCCAGCCGGCCCGAGGGCGCGGCCTCGATGTACGTCTGCGGCATCACCCCGTACGACGCGACGCACCTCGGGCACGCCGCCACCATGATCACGTTCGACCTGGTGCAGCGGATGTGGCGCGACGCCGGCCTCGACGTGCGGTACGTGCAGAACGTCACCGACATCGACGACCCGCTGCTGGAGCGCGCCGAGCGCGACGGCGAGGACTGGAAGGTCCTGGCCATGCGGGAGACCGCCCTGTTCCGCGAGGACATGGAGGCGCTGCGGATGATCCCGCCGGCGCACTACGTCGGCGCGGTCGAGTCGATCCCGGACATCGCCGAGAAGGTGCTGATGCTGCTCAAGGACGGCGCGGCGTACCGGCTCGACGACGGCACCGGCGACGTCTACTTCGACGTCGCCGCCGCGCCCCGCTTCGGCTACGAGTCGAACCTGACCCGCGAGCAGATGATCGAGCTGTTCGCCGAGCGCGGCGGCGACCCGGAACGCGCCGGCAAGCGCGACCCGCTCGACCCACTGCTGTGGCGCGGCGCCCGCGAGGGCGAGCCGTCCTGGCCCGGCGGCGACCTGGGCGCCGGCCGTCCGGGCTGGCACATCGAGTGCACGGTCATCGCGCTGAACCTGCTCGGCGACCGGATCGACGTGCAGGGCGGCGGCAACGACCTGATCTTCCCGCACCACGAGTGCTCCGCCGCGCACGCCGAGCGGCTGACCGGCGAGGCGCCGTTCGCCGACCACTACGTCCACGCCGGCATGATCGGCCTCGACGGCGAGAAGATGTCCAAGTCCCAGGGCAACCTCGTCTTCGTGTCCCGGCTGCGGGCCGACAAGGTGGACCCGATGGCGGTCCGGCTGGCGCTGATGAGCGGGCACTACCGCAGCGACCGCTCCTGGACCGACGAACTGCTCACCGAGGCGCAGGAGCGGCTGGGCCGCTGGCGGCGGGCCGCCGCCGCGCCGGCCGGGCCGTCGGGGGCGGCGTTGCTGGCCGAGGTACGCGAGCGCCTGGCCGACGACCTGGACACTCCGGGCGCCCTGGCGGCGGCCGACCGTTGGGCCGAAGGCGTCCTGAACGGCGTGACCGAGGACGAGACCGCTCCGGCCCTCTTCCGCGACACGGTGGACGCCCTACTCGGCATCGCCCTCTAGCCCCGGCCCTCGTCCGTCCGCCGAGCCCTGCCCCTCTCGCGCGGCCTCGGCCCTCCCGCGCCGTCGATCTTGAACTTGCTGCCCACGTTTCGTCGGTTTTGCCCAGGTTGGCGGGGTCCGTAAGTGCAAGATCGCGCCGACCGGGGGAGCGGGTGGAACGTGACGGGTGTGTCGAGGGCGGTTTGACACCCGTGGTGTTCCACTCAGGGGTGCCCGGCCCGCAGCCCTCGGCGATCTTGCAGTTGTGGCCCTCGGGATGTCGTGAATGCCCCGTCTGTCGGGGCGGAAAGTGCAAGATCGCCGAGTGCCGGGCGGGTGCCGAGTGCCGGGTTGCGGCGGGTCAGCCCAGGACCAGGCCGGGGTCGGGGTCCTGGTCGGGAGCGGGGGCGGGGATCTTGTACTCCTCGGTGAGCGTGGTCATCGGGCCGGGCCACGTGGCCTGGGCGACCTCGATCGGCTTGTGCCGCTCGTCGTAGGCGACGTGCAACAGGTGCAGCACCGGGGTGTCGGGGCGGATCTGGAGGATCTCCGCCTCCTCCCGGCTGGGTTGACGCGCGCTGATCGTGTCGGTGGCGGTGACGTACCGCCGGCCGATGACCTCCTCCGCCTCCTGGTAGAGCGGCCGGCCGAATGCCTCGGCCCGCTCCAGTGACGTGCCGGCGGTGTCGGCGGGCAGGAACCAGGACGCGCCGACCTCGACCGGGGAGTCGTCGGTGCGTACCAGGTGCCGCCGGCAGAGCAGCTCGGTGCCGTCGGCGACGCCGAACGCGTCGGCCACCTCGGACGGGGCGGGGGAGCGGCCGACGGAGACGAGCTGCTGGCGGTACCGGGCGGCCAGGTCGGTGTGGTAGCCGCGGAAGCCGCCGTACCGGCCCCGGGACAGGCGGTTGAGGCGGCGCCGGGTGCCCCGGACGTACGTACCGGAGCCGGGTTTGGTGATCAGGATGCCCTCGACCCGCAGCTGGTCGACGGCGCGCTGCACGGTCTGCTTGGCGACGCCGAACATCTCGGCGATGGCCGGGATGGACGGCAGCCGCTCGCCCGGCCCCCAGTCGCCGCGGCGCACCTGGGCCTTGAGCTGCGCGGCGATCTGCCGGTGCGGGAACTCGGCCGCGCCCGGGTTGATCTGCATTGCCCGCCTCCTCAGAACAGCTAGGTTCCTAGGATGCCCTAGAGGGTGTGACCGCACCACCCCGGACACGAAGAAGCCGGGCCCCGATCCGAGGCCCGGCTTCAGCAGAGCGAGAGCACTACCAGGAGCCGGCGGTCGGCCCGGCGGAACCGCCGCGGCGGCGCAGGTACTTCTCGAACTCCTGGACGATCTCGTCCCCGGTCAACGGGGTGATGCCGGCGTCGCCGACCCGTTCCTCCAGCTCACGCACGTACTCGCCGAGTTCGGCGTCCTGCTCGGCGGCGCTGCGCACCCGCTGCTCCCACTCGGCGGCCTCCTCGGCCAGGTCGGCCATCGGCACCGGCAGGTCGAGCACCTCCTCGACCCGGTGCAGCAGCGCGAGTGTTGCCTTCGGGCAGGGCGGGTTGTTCGCGTAGTGCGGCACGTGCACCCAGAACGACACCGCGTCGACCTCGGCCCGCGTGCAGGCATCGTGCAGCACGCCGACGATGCCGGTCGGCCCGTCGTACCGGGTGGGGGTGAGCTGGTAGCGCTTGGCCGCGTCGGCGTCCGACGCGCTGCCGCTAATCGGCAGCGGCCGGGTGTACGGCACGTCGGCCAGCAACGCGCCGAGCAGCACCACCCGCTCGACCTCCAGGCTGTGGCAGATCTCCAGCACCTGCTCGCAGAACGTCCGCCACCGCATGCTCGGCTCGATGCCGCGGATCAGCACCACGTCCCGCTCGGTGCCCTCCGGGCTGGCCACCATGAACCGCGTGGTGGGCCACTCGACGCGCCGCGTCTCCCCGTCGGCCATGGTGATCGTCGGGCGGCTCACCTGGAAGTCGTAGAAGTCCTCCGGGTCCAGCTCGGTCACCTCCCGGGCCTGCCAGACCTGCTCCAGGTGTTCCACGGCGGCGGTGGAGGCGTCGGCGGCGTCGTTCCAGCCCTCGAAGGCCGCGATGGCGACCGGCGAGCGCAGTACCGGCAGCCCGTCGAACTCGGTCACGCCGTCACCTCACCCTGCTCGTCGGGCGCGGCGTCGCCCCGTCGCACTGTCGCACCCCTGTTGTCCTTCACGTCCGTCAGCCTACGTGCCGCCGCGGGGCCCGGCCCGTCGGCCGCGCCGGTCGCCGGGTCGGACCACCCGGGCGAACCGGCGGAAAGGTGTACGCCGGCCCGGTGGGCAGAATGTGGGAAGGCCCGGTTCGGGTGACTCTGCCGCACTCGGGCGCACTAACCTGGGGCATGTGCCTATTTCGTTGCGTGACCTGCTGGCCGATCGGATCCTGATCGCGGACGGCGCGATGGGGACGATGCTCCAGGCCGCCGACCTCACCCTCGACGACTTCGACGGCCTCGAAGGCTGCAACGAGATCCTCAACGTGACGCGGCCGGACGTGGTCCGCGGCGTGCACGACGCCTACCTGGCGGCCGGCGCGGACTGTGTGGAGACCAACACGTTCGGCGCGAACCTGCCCAACCTCGCGGAGTACGGCATCCCCGGCCGCATCCGGGAGCTGTCCGAGGCGGGCGCGCGGATCGCGCGGGAGGCAGCCGACGCGTACGCGACGCCGGAGCACCCCCGGTTCGTGCTCGGCTCGATGGGCCCCGGCACCAAGCTGCCCACGCTCGGGCATGCGAGCTACGCCTCGCTGCGCGACGCGTACCAGGAGAACGCCGCCGGTCTGATCGCCGGCGGGGCGGACGCGCTGATCATCGAGACCTGCCAGGACCTGCTCCAGGTCAAGGCGGCGGTGGTCGGGTCGAAGCGGGCCCGCGCCGAGGCCGGCCGGGACGTGCCGATCATCTGCCAGGTGGCGGTGGAGACCACCGGCACCATGCTGCTCGGCAGCGAGATCGGCGCCGCGCTGACCGCGATCGAGCCGCTCGGCGTCGACCTGATCGGGCTGAACTGCTCGACCGGCCCGGCGGAGATGGGCGAGCACCTGCGCTACCTGGCGCGGCACTCGCGGATCCCGATCTCGGTGATGCCGAACGCCGGCCTGCCGGTGCTGACCGCCGACGGCGCGTACTTCCCGCTCAGCCCGGACGAGCTGGCCGACGCGCTGGAGCAGTTCGTCACCGACTACGGCGTGGCCCTGATCGGCGGCTGCTGCGGCACCACCCCGGAGCACATCCGGGTGCTGGTGGAGCGGCTGGGCGGGCGGGCGCCGGTGGCGCGGGAGCCGAAGCCGGAGGCCGGGGTCTCCTCGATCTACCACCACGTGCCGTTCGCCCAGGACGCCAGCATCCTGATGGTGGGGGAGCGGACCAACGCCAACGGCTCGAAGGCGTTCCGCGAGTCCATGCTCGCCGGGGACTGGCAGGCCTGCGTGGAGGTCGCCCGCAGCCAGGCCCGGGACGGCTCGCACCTGCTCGACCTCTGCGTGGACTACGTGGGCCGCGACGGCACGCAGGACATGCGTGAGCTGGCCGGCCGGTTCGCCACCGCCTCGACGCTGCCGATCGTGCTGGACTCCACCGAGCCGGCCGTGATCGAGGCCGGGCTGGAGATGCTCGGCGGCCGGTGCGTGGTCAACTCGGTCAACTTCGAGGACGGCGACGGCCCCGAGTCCCGCTACGCGCGGATCATGCCGGTGGTCAGGGAGCACGGCGCCGCCGTCGTGGCGCTGCTCATCGACGAGGAGGGCCAGGCCCGCACCCGGGAGTGGAAGGTACGGGTGGCCTGCCGGCTGATCGACGACCTGACCGGGCGGTGGGGGATGCGCCGGGAGGACATCCTCATCGACGCGCTGACGTTCCCGATCGCCACCGGGCAGGAGGAGACCCGCCGCGACGGCATCGAGACGATCGAGGCGATCCGGGAGATCGCCGCGCGCTATCCGGGCGTCAACTTCACCGCCGGCATCTCCAACGTGTCGTTCGGCCTCAACCCGGCGGCCCGGCAGGTGCTCAACTCGGTGTTCCTGCACGAGTGCGCCCAGGCCGGGCTGACCTCGGCGATCGTGCACGCCAGCAAGATCCTGCCGATGTCGCGGATCCCGGACGAGCAGCGCGAGGTGGCGCTCGACCTGGTGTACGACCGCCGTCGCGAGGGCTACGACCCGGTGCAGCGGTTCATCGAGGCCTTCGAGGGCGTGGACGCGGCATCGGCGCGCGCCACCCGGGCCGAGGAACTGGCCGCGCTGCCGCTGGACGAGCGGCTCAAGCGGCGGATCATCGACGGCGAGCGCAACGGCCTGGAGGCCGACCTGGACACCGCGATGGCGCAGGGGCGTACGCCGCTGTCCATCATCAACGACCTGCTGCTGGACGGCATGAAGGTGGTCGGCGAGCTGTTCGGCTCCGGCCAGATGCAGCTGCCGTTCGTGCTCCAGTCCGCCGAGGTGATGAAGACCGCGGTGGCCTACCTGGAGCCGCACATGGAGAAGACCGACGACGACGGCAAGGGCCGGATCGTGCTCGCCACTGTGAAGGGCGATGTGCACGACATCGGCAAGAACCTGGTCGACATCATCCTGTCCAACAACGGCTACGACGTGGTGAACATCGGCATCAAGCAGCCGATCAACGCGATCCTCGACGCGGCCGAGGAGCACCGGGCCGACGCGATCGGCATGTCCGGTCTGCTGGTCAAGAGCACCGTCATCATGAAGGAGAACCTGGCCGAGATGGCCTCCCGGGGCGTGGCCGAGCGCTGGCCGGTGCTGCTCGGCGGCGCGGCGCTGACCCGCGCGTACGTCGAGGACGACCTGCGGTCGATCTACCCGGGCCAGGTGCACTACGCCCGCGACGCGTTCGAAGGGCTGTCCCTGATGGACCGCGTGATGGCGGCCAAGCGCGGCGGCGCGCCCGTGATCGACCCGGAACGTGAGGCCGCACTGGCGGCCCGCCGGGAGCGCCGCGAGCGGCAGCGGACGCAGGTCCGCGAGGCACTGCCCGAGCTGGACGACGCGTCGGTCCGCTCCGACGTGGCGCTGGACGTGTCCGTGCCGAAGCCGCCGTTCTTCGGCACCCGCGTCGTCAAGGGCGTACCGCTGGCCGACTACGCGGCCCTGCTGGACGAGCGGGCCACGTTCCTGGGCCAGTGGGGGCTGCGCGGCGCCCGCGGCGGCAAGGGCCCGTCGTACGAGGAACTGGTCGAGACCGAGGGTCGGCCCCGGCTGCGGTACTGGCTGGACCGCCTGATCTCCGACCAGGTGCTGGAGGCGGCCGTCGTGTACGGCTACTTCCCGGCGTACTCCGAGGGCAACGACCTGGTGGTGCTGGACGAGAACGGGCACAGCGAGCGGGCCCGGTTCTCCTTCCCCCGGCAGCGCCAGGAGCGGCGGCTGTGCCTGGCCGACTTCTTCCGGCCCAAGGGCGACCAGCTCGACGTGGTGGCGTTGCAGCTGGTCACCGTCGGGCAGCCGATCAGCGAGTACACGGCGAAGATGTTCGCCGGCAACGAGTACCGCGACTACCTGGAGGTGCACGGCCTGTCCGTGCAGCTCACCGAGGCGCTGGCCGAGTACTGGCACCGGCGGATCCGGGCCGAGCTGGTGCTGCCCGGCGGCGGCACCGTGGCCGACGACGACCCGGCCGACCTGGCCGGTCTGCTGCGCACCGACTACCGGGGCTGCCGGTACGCCTTCGGCTACCCGGCCTGCCCGGACCTGGAGGACCGGGCGAAGATCGTGGAGTTGCTGGGCGCGGAGCGGATCGGGGTGCAGTTGTCCGAGGAGTTCCAGTTGGTTCCGGAGCAGGCCACCGACGCGATCGTGGTGCACCACCCGGAGGCGAACTACTTCAACGCCAAGTGACGCCGTCACCGTTCCTGAGCTGGGCAAAACGCTTCCGGCTCCCGGCTGGGCCGTCGCTAGGCCGTCTGGGTCGGTTGGGCCGTACCCGAAGGCGGCGTCGATCGCCCGGCGGGTACGGTCCTCGCTGGTCGGCAGCAGGTGGGTGTAGACCCGCAGCGTGAAGCACGGGTCGGCGTGCCCGAGGTACAGGGACAGCGCCTTGATGTTCTCGCCCGCGTCGAGCAGGACCGAGGCGTACGTGTGGCGCAGGACGTGCATGCCGTTCTGCCGGGTGTCCTCGATGCCGGCTGCCCGGATGGCTGGCTTCCACACGTTGGCGTTGAAGGATGGCCGGCTGATCGGGTCGCCGTTGGCGGTGCTCAGGTAGACCGTGACGGTTCGAGGTTCGCCGTCGGGGGTGCCCCACGGCAGGGTCACCGGTACGGGTCGATCTGCTCGGCGTGCTCACGAAGGCGTATCGCGACGGCGTCGGGAAGCGGGACCTCGCGCAGTTTGCCGCCCTTGGGCGGTGCGAACACCAACGTTACGCGCACGATCTTGGTCTGGCGGACGCGTGTCGCACATCAGCCGACGGAGGACAAGCGACTGTCGGCTGAGTGGACGCTCCTATTTCTGTCAAGAGAGCGGGTGGGCCGCGTGGGTCATGCCGCGCCGATCAGCAGGTGGCCGGTCGGGGAGTAGTCGATCTTCCAGTCGGTGTAGACGCCAAGGGTGCCATCCTGGGTGCAGCGGAGTCCGACGCTGACCCACTGGACTTCACCGTCGGCGCGCAGGGCGAACCCGACGGCGACCTGGAAGGCTTCGCCGCCGCATGGGCAGGCGCATTCCTCCGGGTCGGCGTCTAGCCAGTAGTCGGCACTGTCCGCGATCAAGGCGTGGTCGTTGCAGGTCAGACACCGTGTCTGTGCGCACCCGTTCTCGTCGTCGGCGAGGACCGCGAAGGTCTTGCCGCCGCACGGTTGGCAGATAATCTCCGTAACCCGAGCTACCGGGTAGCCGCCGGGCTGGTACTCGCGGAGGTAGTCGGCGAGGTCGGCCATGTCGTCGCCGCGCCAGAATGTGCCGGTGGTGTCGATCGCCACCGTTGCAGCGTGCCTGATCTGGCTAGTGGTGTCGAGACCGATGTTGGCTATGCGGAGTTCGTGAGCAGCCGGTAGGTGTGTCGGGTGATGTAGCGCTTCAGGCAGCGCATGATCTCGGTCTTGGTCTTGCCTTCTGCGGTGCGGCGGGTGACGTAGCCCTTGGTGGGTTGGTGGCAGCGCATGCGGACGAGGGTGATGCGCCAGAGGGCGCGGTTGGCGTCGCGGTCGTCGCCACGGTGTAGGCGGTGGCGGTCGGTGCGTCCGGAACTGGACGGATGGGGCCACGCCGCAGAGCCGGGCGAAAGCTGCTTCGGAGTGCAAGCGGTGAGGGTTGTCGCCGGCGGTGACGAGGAGTTGCCCAGCGGTGTCGACTCCGACGCCAGGCAGCGCGACCAGATCCGGGGCGGCGGCGGTGACGAGGGCGGCCAAGTGGCTGTCGAGGTCGTCGACCTCGGCTTGGAGTGCGAGCCAGCGTCGGGCGAGGCTGCGCAGCGCGAGCTTGGTGGCGGTCGTCGGGTCAGACACGGTGCCAGGCCCCAGAGCACCTACACGCAGGCCCTAGCGGAAAGCGTCTGGGCTCGACAGAGCTAGCCTTTCCGCCGGCCCACCTGCCTCGTGCCCGATCCGTGCCCGATGCAAGGGGCAACATCGGTTAACCACAGCTTGTCGCCGTCGCCCCTCCGCTCGCCAGCCAGCTAGCACCAGGCCTGAAACGTCGATCAATCCGATTCCCAAGCTGAGGGTGGCCCCGTTAGTCCTTGGGCTTCCACCAGGCCGCGAGTAGCCCTACGACGGCGATTAGGAAGAGACAGGCAAATCCCGCACAGAGCAGCAGGCCGAAGCCGGCGAAGGTCCCGAATTCCACGAGACGACTGTAGGTGAACCAGCCTCGATCAATCCCGCCCGGAGGCGGCCCGGAGGTTCGGGGCGCACAGGGGGCAAGACACCGCGAAGCGTCGTCAACTAACGACCAACGATGACAGCCAGAGCCGCCGTGTGAGCAGACGTCGAGCGCCGTTCCTACTGGTAGCGGGCTAGCGGCTCTAGGTTCCGCTTCGTCTCCTCGACGTATCGGCTCTGATCGTCGCTGGGTTGGCTGACGTGGGCTAGCCTGTATCCGATCTTCGAGAGGGTGGGGTGCGATGCGCCGCTGGGTTGTGACGCCCGCCGTGATGTTCCTCGGGTTGTTCCCGGCCGGCTGCGGCACATCATCGGTGGGCGCGCCGGGCCCGGTTGACAACACGGGGCAGGTCTGTAGCGACTTTCGCTTGGTCTTTGGCCGTTACTCGGACGGCGAATCTCCGGAGCGGCTTGCCTACGTACAGGCGGTTGAGGCGGACTACAAGGGCAACGGCGAGCCAGGCGCAGCAGGCGCGGCGAAGGTTGCCTACTTTCGGGCGTGGGCTCGCGACCTTCGCCCAGTCGCTGGCCGCGCAAGTAGCCCGGAGTTGAAGACAGCTCTGAACCGGGCGGCCGATGTTCTCGACGGGGCCGCCGATGGGCGCGCATTGACCGCTGCGGAGCTGAACAACACTTGGCAGCCGCTCCTCGACACCTGTCCGGAGTCGTCGCCCGATGCCTCACGCACCCGCTAGATGGGCTGCCTGGGGTGCTGAGCCACGTCCAGCAGGCGGGCCCCAGCCCGCACACGAGCGATGACGCGGTCAAGATCCGGAACATGCCCGGAATGATCAGACGCATCGCCGAAAGTTCGCCGACGCAGGCATTGGTAAGACGAATGGCGACCCAGCAGCAGCTACACCCTTCCTACCGTGTGCCTCAACGGCAGTGCGGGCTTACGCACGTTGATGCCCGGCCCGCGTGGGCCAGGCGGCGGAAGTTCACCCCGTCGCGTGGCGATCTCGTAGATGCTCTGGACGGTCCCTCCAACCAGGCCCATGCGAATCGTGACGTACTGATCAAGCTCGTAGACACAGTTGGCGCAGACCCACCTGTAGGCGGGCTTGTCCGTGCGGCAACCTTCGCCGCACCGTTCGCATGGCCGCTCCGTTCGTTCTGCCGGTGCGCTGACCGCGGCCGGCCCGACAGACTGCCCGGGTCGCCCGAGGGCTCTCCGCTCCCGCTGACGTTGCCGCTTGGTCGATGCCATGTCGCCCCTTCCGGTCGTTGATTTCATCCATGCTTGCAGATGGGTGTGACAGCGTGGATGAAGAACAACAGCCGTCGGCGTCAGGCCGTGGAACGTCGACCAGCGGTGCCTAAAGATGCTGGTCAATGCTCGGTGTTCGTTCAGCTCAAGTGCGGGATGAGTGGCCTTTGCCCGGTTGGCCTGGCATCCGGCGACAGTTCAACGCCAAGTGACGCCCCCGCCCCGCCTGAGCTGAGCTGACAAGTTCACGACACCCTGCTGGTCCGCCACCGGGCCACCGGGCCGCCGGGCCGGTCGAGCCGTGCCCGAGAACGGCAACGGAGCCCGGCCGGTGCGGTCCTCGCCGGATTCCGCACGTCGCCGTCGAAGGCTGACCGGCTGATCAGGGCTCCGGTGCGGGTGACGGGCATCGGCGCGGAGATCGGCGTCCGCGCGCTGAGCCGTACCGGGGCAGCCCAGCCACGGCTGTCCCCAGCCGTGCCGCGTCAGCGAGTGGGTGCGGACCGCCGGCTCCGCGAGGCCCTGGTAATCGTTGTATTTACATGCTCCGATCTATCCTCGGGATCTGACCCGGATGCAGAGGAGCCTCATGCGAGTCACCATCCGCGCGCTCGTGGCCGGACTGGCGCTGGCCCTCACGGCCGCGACCGGCGTCGCCGGAGCACCCTCCGCCGGCGCGGCCGTCGTCGACCCGGCCGACGAGTCGCAGGACTTTCCGTTCCCCGGCGCGGACGCCATCGCCCTGCACGACGGCTCCAACAAATACATCACCTACGGGGCCAGCAGCGGTGGCAAGAAGGTGCCCTACGCCATTTCGGGCTCCGGGGATGTCGTGGGCACCTCGCCGACAGTGGCCGGCGACGCCATGCCGAGCGGCGGCGGGGCGTGGGTCGAGGCCGGCTCCGGGATCTGGACGCCGGGGGCGTTCTACCACGTCAAGGACGGGGTCGGTCGCTACTACCTCTTCTACACGGCGACCCGGAAGAACGACGACGGCCGCAAGTGCATCGGAGTGGCTCGCTCCCAGAACCCGTACGGGGCGTTCACCGCCGAGGACCTGCCGATCGGCTGCCCGGACAAGGGCAGCCGGTGGGCGCTCGACGCGGATGTCACCGCCGGTCCCGCGGGTGCGATCTGGATGACCTGGCGGGACGGGCAGCGGGCCGAGGGGCAGGAGTCGGCGCTCTCCGTCATGATGTTGAAGATCAACGCCAACGGCGCCGTCGACCGCAACAGCGATCCGGTCGTCATCTTCCGCAGCGACAACCTGAGCTGGGTCACGTACCGGGAGACGAGCGGCGTCGCCGTGATCGAGAACCCGAGCGTGTTCTACCACAACGGTTCCTGGTATCTCTTCTACTCCGGCAACGCCTGGCGGGAGAACTACTACTCGACCGGCATCGCCTTCTGCGGCGACCGAATCGACGACGGACTGTGCTCGCCGATGCCCGGACCGAATCGGGCCTGGTTCTCCTACTCGGGTCCGGCCGCGCACCTGCCCGACACGATGCGCAAGTACTCGTTGCCGGGAAACAAGCGCGGGCCGGGCGCGATGGACGTCTACCGGGCCCGCGACGGCAAGCCGTGGGTGACGTGGAACTACCTCGCCGACGACAGCTCGGGGCGTAAGAGCCGGACCGGGCGTCTCGTCATCACCGGCTCCGGCTCCAATGCCGACTTCAGGGTGGAGCTCTAACGATTGTCCCGGACTGGGACCGCCACCACAGTGGCGGCGCCGGTCCAGTGCGCCCTCCAACAGGAAGGACCATTGATGAGAAGAACCTACCGAAACATCCGCCGCGCCATCGCCCTGATCACCACGCTCACGATAGCGACGCTCCTCCTGCCGGTCTCGCCGGCCGCGGCGGCGTCGACCTTCCAGGCCGGCCACCTGAACATCTACAACGGCCGAACCCAGGAGAAGTTCCTCCACGACCTGAACCTGATCACCTCGAAGGCCGACATGGTCGCGCTCAACGAGGTGGGTCCCCGCAGGGCCTTCCTGGTGGGCTGGGCTGCCGACAACGGCTGGACGTTCTACGCCCCGACTACTTCGGTGCACGCGGCCGGTGAAGCCCTGCTGGCCAAGAAGAGCATGTTCGAAGTGGTCGACAAGGGGTCGAAGTTCGTGTGCGACACCAACCCCGACGAGCCACCGCCGCCGCGCTACAACAACTGGGTCAAGTACCGGCACAAGGCGACCGGGCGGTACGTGTTCCACATCAACTTCCACGCCGTCGCCGGTATCGACAACAACGGCTGGCCGGAAGACCTTCCGCGTACCCGGTGCGCGGAGCAGCAGTTCGCGGAGATCAAGGAGCTGGCCCGCGAGAAGAAGGCCGAGGGGAAGGTCATCGTCAGCGGCGACCTCAACGTCGACTTCAGCGCCGACAAGGCCCGCGGGTACGAGAAGTTCCCATGGAAGGTCTTCGAGGCCAACGAGCTGCCGAACCTCCGCTCCGTCTACAACCTCTACGGCGAGAAGGGGACCGGCACGCACGGGAACCGGCACATCGACTACATCTACTTCTGGAAGCGGATCGAGAGCTCCCAGGCCATGTGGATGACCGACTACCGCATCGTCGGGGACACCAACTCCGACCACAAGGGTGTCGTGG
Organism: Micromonospora sp. WMMD1219; assembly: GCF_049315215.1. Classification (NCBI taxonomy): domain Bacteria; kingdom Bacillati; phylum Actinomycetota; class Actinomycetes; order Micromonosporales; family Micromonosporaceae; genus Micromonospora; species Micromonospora sp. WMMD1219. The sequence continues at coordinate 5,496,594 of NZ_CP186057.1, read as the reverse complement.
CGGACTTCTCCCTCGCACCCTGACCGGCGGGACGAACGGGTCGGGCTCCGTCAGCGAGCGGTTGGCGGAGCTCCGACCCGGCGGAACGACGCCAGCCGTCACCGGTGTGGGCGAGGTGGCGTCACGTGTCGTAGAGCCCGTCCCACGGCTCGTGGAATCCGAGGCGATCCGGATACAGCTCGACCCAGTCGACGTGGCTGCCGTCGCCCGCCCGGTCGCCGGACTCGTCGACCAGACCGAACACGACGCCGTCCTGACGGGTCTGGAACAGTCGTACGGCGACGTCGCCGTACGACTTGCCGGGCAGGCTCGCGAGCAGCTCGTCGAGCGCCTCGCTCAGCGCACCTCGATCCGGAACCCGCGTGATGGTCGAGTTCCGGTACGTCCCGTCGTGGTCGAAGAGGTGCACGTACGCGTGGTGGTCCCACGCCGAGGCGAGGAACAGCCCTCCGTCGTAGCGGCCGATCGTGTCCGTCCGGTGGTCGGGCTCGTGCGCGATGGGAATCAGCCGGGGTACGGGCACGCGATCAACGTAGCGTACGAGCACGGGGCGCCCGCCGCGACGGCGGACGCCCCGAAGCGTCGACGCGTCGGTCAGCCGATCAGCGTCACCGAGTAGTCATACGTCGTCCCGGTCACCGAGTACGTCGCGGTCTGCCCGTTCTCGCAGTACGACACGAAGCTGCTCGGGGTCCGTTGCGCCCCGGCCACCGCGTCGACCACCGGGCGGACGTCGGACCCGACCGGCAGGGCGGTGGTGGTGAGGTCGATCGTCCGCGACTGGTTGATCGGGTAGGTGTCGGTGTTCGCCGTCTCCAGACCGTTGCTCGCCTGAACACTGAAGGACATCACGAAGGCGGCGTTGTTCACCACGGCGATGCGCTGCACGCAGGGTTCGGCCTGCGCGCTGGCCGCGGAGGCCCCAGCCAGTGCCGACGCACCGGCGGCGAGCGTCCCGACGAGTGCGGCTCCGACGAGCCTGGCGCGGAAGGTCATGGTGTCACCTCTCGGTCGTACGTGACGCCGGGCGCCGACTGGCGGCGCCCGGCGTGTGGTCCGTATCGAAGTGCCCGAGTGTTTTGGATCGAACCCTGTGGATCGCATCATTTTGTGGCGGGCTCACGACTGCGGGTCGGTCCGCCGGCTTGCCCGGTGCCAGACTGAGGGATCGATTTCGATGGCGTGCGAGCGTCCCGGCGCGAGGAGTCCGAAGTGGTGAACTCCGCCCTTTCCGCTGTCGTCCACGCGGTCGGAGCCGGCCCGACACCGTTGGCGGACTCGGCTCTCGACCCCGGCGCGGCATACTACACCTTCGTCGTCCTGTCCGGTATGTGCTTCGCGCCCATTGTCATGTCCGGGCTCGGGTTTCTCTGCGCTGCGGGCATCGGGCTCAGCCGCCGGATCGGTACGGCTGCCGCGATCGTGATCGTCCTGTTCTACGTGTTGTCGCTGCTCGGCAGTGCCTTCACCTGGCCCGAACTGGAACACCAGGGAAAGCCGGGTGAGACGCTGTGGCTGATCGTGATCGGCTGCGGCGGCTTCGTGGTGCTGCCGTGGCTCGTCGCGTTCGGCGGCACCAAGGTGGCCCTCCGCCGCCGCAAAGCCACGGCCGAGTAGCCGTCAGGCTCATCCCGGAGAGCTTGCCCGCAGGCTCCGCGTCAGGGCGGGGATCATCACCGCCGCCGCGACCAGGTGCAACCCGACCAGGGCGACGACGGTCGTCGCGGCCGCCCCGGCCAGGAACGGCGGCACCATCGACAGCGCGGTCAGCGCCACCGCCGTCCACGCGAACCGCCGCGCTGGACGCGCGCTGAACCGCAGCAGTACGGCGGCGACGACGACGCCCACGAGCGAGAAGAACCCGGTCACCACGGCGAACCCGCCCAGCGGGATGGTCTCGCCGCCGCCGTCGGGGATCTCGAAGTCCACACCGGCGGCCCGGGCCAGAGCGGCCGCGAGCGTGGTGACCACCATCGCGGCGAGCGTGGAGACCAGGCCGGTGACGGCGAGCCGCCGGAAGCCGCGCGGGCGGCCCACTGCGACGGCGGTGTCGGTGCTGCTGATCATGTCGTTCCTCCGGGCGTCGAGGTGAGGGGTGAGGATCCGCACCGTCGCGGTACGACGGCCGGGGTTGCGCAGCGCGCGTACGCCGGTGCCGCGCAGCCAGAAACCGGCGTCGCGGCCGAGGACCGGCCCGGGAGTGCCGTCGCGCAGCTCCAGCTGCACCCGTCCGCGGGTGACCACGCCGTACGCGTGGTGCCACCGGGCCGCGACCACCGGAACGCGCGCGCCGCCGGGCAGGGCGAGCGTCCGCGTGGGCACTACGGCGTGGGGTCGGCCGGGAGGCGGTCCGGCAGCCCGAGGCGCGGGAACTGGTCGGCGTGGAAGGTGACGATCTCGGTGATCGCCCCGCCGGTGATGCGCAGGGCGTCGACGGTGAGCGGCAGGTACGCGCCGTCGCGCTCCTGCCAGAGGTAGAACGCGACGGCGGGCTGCCGGTTCACGGCGGTGGGCACGGCCCGCAGGCTGCCCAGGCTCTCGAATCCGTCCGCCACCCAGTCGTTCACCACCGCGTCGCGGCCGATCTGCAGGCCCGGGGTGGGCGGCATCGAGCAGCGCACGTCGTCGCGCAGCATCGCGGCGAGACCGTCGACGTCCTTGGCGATGCTGGCGTCGGTGAAGCGGCGTACCAGCTCGCGGGTCCGGCTGTCCGTCTCGTCGCCGGTCCAGTCCTGCCGCTGCGCCGGCAGGTGTTCCCGCATGCCCGCGCGGGCCCGCTGCAACGCGCTGTTGACCGAGTTGACCGAGTCGCCGAGCAGCTCCGCGACCTCCTTGGCCGGCCAGCCGAGCACGTCGCGCAGGATCAGCACGGCCCGCGGGCGCGGCGCGAGGTGCTGCACAGCGACCAGGTACGCCAGCTCGATCGTCTCCCGCGCCACAGCGACCGTCTCCGGCTCGTCCGCGCCGGCGGCGGGCAGCTCGTCGAGCAGCCGGTCCGGGTAGGGCTGGAGCCATCGCACCTCGCCGCCGGTCGCCGGCTCCGGGCGGCACCTGGCGAGCAGGTCCAGGCAGGCGTTGGTGGCGATCCGGTACAGCCAGGCCCGGAACGTGGACCGCCCGGCGAAGGTCTCGCGCCGCCTCCAGGCCCGCAGGAACGTCTCCTGGACGGTGTCCTCGGCGTCCTCGAACGACCCGAGCATCCGGTAGCAGTGCACGTGCAGCTCCCGCCGGTGCCGCTGCGCCAGCCCGGTGAACGCCGGCTCGTCCATCTCGCCCAGACCGCTCACGCCCAGCTCCTGCAGCCGCGTGTCCGTACCCATGAGGTCATCCTTCCGCGTCGTCGTGTGTCGTCGTAGGTGTGACGGGTACGGGCGCGGAAACTCATCACGAGCGCCGGCCGTCGCGGTCCCGGACGTGACCCGCGGGACTACCGTGAGCGCCGTGCTGATCTCGATCGACCGCGACTCCGTGTGCATGGGCGACGACGTCGCTTCCCACCGCGTGACCCTCGACGTGGACCCCGACCGCACCCTCGGGTCGCTTCTGGCGCAGGCCCTGCGCGAATACCGCCTGGCCTCCGTCGGAGGTGAGGTCTCCTGGATCGCCGAGGTGAGCTACGGCGGTTACCGGCGGGACGAGCACGGCGTCGTGCACGCACCGGTTAGCCACGGACTCGCGCTCCTGCACGTGCCGTATCCGGACGGTGAGACGACGATCATCCCGTTGAGCAACCACTTCCTCGCGATGCCGCTGCGGGAGATGGCGGGGCGGGCCGGTGGGGGCGCGGTGACGTTGGACTTCCGCTATCTCAGCGAGGGAGCCCGCTGGCGTCCGGAGGAGTTCGTCGCCCGGTACGCCTGACGGCGCGTCAGCTCGTGCGCGGGGCGTACATGATGACCGCGACGCCGACCAGGCAGATGGCCGCGCCGACCAGGTCGTAGCGGTCGGGCCGGAACTTGTCGACCACCATGCCCCAGGCGAGCGACCCGGCGACGAACACGCCGCCGTAGGCGGCGAGGATGCGGCCGAAGTTCGGGTCCGGCTGGAACGTGGCCACGAACCCGTAGGCGCCGAGCGCGATCACCCCGGCGGCGATCCAGAGCAGCCCGCGGTTCTCCCGCCAGCCCTGCCACACCAGCCAGGCGCCGCCGATCTCGGCGAGCGCGGCGAGCAGGAACAGCAGGATGGACCGGACGACAGTCATGCGTCAGACCGTAGCCGGGCCGTGGTCCGGATCGGCGAAGGGCAGCGGGCAGCGGGAGCTGCCGGCGCAGGTGATCAGGTCGTCGCAGCCGGCCGAGATCGCCTCGCGCAGCGTGTCGCGGACGGTGGTGAGGTCCGCGAGCCGTCGCTCCACCTCGGCGAGCTTGTCGTGGGCCCGGGTCCGCAGGCCGGCGTCGTGCGGCCCGGCCGCCAGCAGGCCGGCGACCTCGGCGAGGGTGAAGCCGAGACGTTGCGCGGCCTTCACCACCCGCAGCAGGGTGACCGTCTCGGCCGGGTAGAGCCGATGCCCGCCGGGCGACCGCCGGGGCGCGGCCAGCAGCCCGCGCCGTTCGTAGTAGCGCAGCGTCTGCACGTTGACCCCGGCCGCGTCGGCGACCTGGCCGCTGCGCAGCTCCGGCTCGCCCATCACCGGCCCCGCGCGGCCGTCGCCCGCAGGGCAAGGGCATCGAGTACGACGACACGGGCGCCCGGGACGCGGATGTCGAGCCTCAGCGTGCCGCCGTCCGGGCGGGCGAGGTCGAACGTGAAGAAGGAACAGCAGGCCGACTCGCGGGCGATCAGGTCGCGGGCGGCCGGTTCGGCGGCGTCGTCGAGGTGCAGCCGCAGGTGCCGGGCGGTCGGCCGGTCGACGCCGCGCAGCGCGTCGCGGAACAGCGTGTCGAACTCGGCCAGCCGCAGCGGCCGGTCGGTGGTCGGCAGCGTGCAGGTGTCGGGCACCCAGGAGTCGTCGGTCACGCCTCGACGGTAAGCCCGTACCCCGGTACCGGATGCAAGTCCGGCACCGGAACGAAGCACACGCGGAATGGTCGCGCCATGCGGACACCCGGATGCCGCTGGCGACGCCCGGACGTGATCACCGGCCGCGACCTGCGGCGACGTCGGGAATACGGCTGTGCTCGGCGGCCCGGCGGGCTACCGTCACCGGAGTACGGGCCGGCGTGGGTCAGGCGCGCCGCGTCCACGCCCGCGCCGTCGGAGTTGACGTGGCGGAAACGCCCGCGGACGAGCATGGGTACGACGAAAGGGGCGGACATGACCGACGAGGTGACGTCGCAGGTCCCGCCGGAACCGGCTCCCGTGCTGACCACCACGCCCGCCGGCACGGGCCCGGTCGGACCGCCGAGCAGCCTGGACCTGTGGGCGCGCGCCCAGATGCTGCACCGCTGCTTCGGCGACGACGACGGCGAGCCGCACATCATGCGCGGCCTGGACTGACCGCGCCGGTCAGCGCACCGCCACACCGGCCCGCGCCAGCGGCTCCCACCACGACGCGAGGTCGGAAACAGGCTCGGCGCGCGTCATGTACTCCGCCAGCCGCCGCCGTTGCTCCGCGCTCGGCGCCGGTGAGACCGTGGCGCCCTCGCCGACCAGCGCGTACCGGCGGCCGTCGACGGTGAGCAGCATCGTGCCGAAGATCGTTCCCCGGGCCTCGACCCGGCCGGCGAGGGCGGCGAACACCTCCGCGCCGTGCCTGTCGCAGGCGCGCAGCCGGCCCTCGTCCAGCGTCAGCAGCACCGGTACGCAGCGCATGCCGTTCCAGAGGCTGCGTCGCCAGTAGACGATTCCCGCGTACGGCGGCTCCACGACGCCGACCGTACCGCTCCCGTGGCCGGTGAACGTTTCCCGGCGGCGGTACGTGAGAGCCGGTGAGTATCACCGGAGCCTGCCGGGGGTACTGCTGCGGGACACGGGTGCGACAGCCGGGAGGTCACGGTGGGGGACAGGGCGGGACGTCAGGGGCGCGGGCCGATCGCCGGGCTGGTGGTGGCCGCGCTGGTGGCGGCCGGCTGCATGGCCGGCGGTTACGACCAGGGCGAGCCGCAGCAGCCCGCACCCCCGCGTAGCGCGCAGCCCGAGTCGCAGACCACCCGCGCGGACGGCACGACGAGCGTCGCCGAGTTCAAGCAGGACATCCAGGACGCGGTCCGGCTGGCCGAACGCTACTGGGCGGAGCAGTTCCGCGCCTCCGGTCAGCGGTTCACCCCGATCCGGCGGGTGGTGCCCTACAGCCGCGAGGGCGAGGTGGCCTGCGCCGGGCAGGGGCTGCCGCGCAACAACGCGGTGTACTGCTCGGCCGGCGACTTCATCGCCTACGACGTGAACTGGTCGGTGGCGGCGTTCCGGCAGATCGGCGACGCGTTCCTGTTCTACCTGCTCGGCCACGAGTACGCCCACGGCATGCAGGTGCGGCTGGGCATCCGCTACAACTTCACCATCCAGCAGGAGTTGCAGGCCGACTGCATGGCCGGGGCGTACCTCGGGGACAGCGTGCGTTCCGGGGCGCTGGAGCTGGCCGACGGTGACCTGGAGGAGTTCCGGGAAGGGCTGCTCGCGGTCGGCGACGACCCCGACCAGCCGTGGTTCGCCGAGGGTTCGCACGGCACCGCCGAGCAGCGCAGCGACTCGTTCTTCCGCGGCTACGAGAAGTCGCTCGGCGCCTGCGGCCTCCGGTGATGCCGCGGGTCACCCCGATCGGGGACGGTGGCGGGCGCACCGGGCGCGGCTGGCAGGATCGGCGGGGTACGCGTACCGAAGGAGGCCCCCGCTGAGCAGCCCACACCCCGCCGCCGTGCTCTTCGACATGGACGGCACCCTGGTCGACAGCGAGAAACTGTGGGACGTCGCGTTGCAGGAACTGGCCGCCGTGTACGGCGGTGTCCTGTCCGACGACGCCCGCCGCGAGATCGTCGGCACCGGCATGGCCGACGCGATGCGGATCGTGCACGACGACCTGGGCCAGCCGGAGCGGGACGTGCAGGCCAGCGCCGACTGGATCAGCGCCCGGATCCTGGAGCTGTTCCGCACCGGGCTGCAGTGGCGTCCGGGCGCGCTGGCGCTGCTGCGCGCGGTACGCGACGCCGGCATCCCCACCGCGCTGGTCACCTCGAGCGGCCGGTCCCTGGTCGAGGTGGCGCTGGACACGCTGGGCCGGGACAGCTTCGACGCGGTGGTGTGCGGTGACGAGGTGGACGCGGCCAAGCCGCACCCCGAGCCGTACCTGACCGCCGCGCGGCTGCTGGGAGTGCCGGTCGAGCGGTGCGTGGCGATCGAGGACTCACCGACCGGCGTGGCGAGCGCGCTCGCCGCCGGGGCGGCGGTGCTGGCCGTACCGGCGGAGGTGCCGCTGGCGCCCGCCGACGGCGTACACCAGGTGGAGAGCCTGACCGGGGCGGACCTGGAGCTGCTCGCGGCGCTGCTCAACCGGTAGCGGAAAGGGCCCCTCCCGTCGGGAGGGGCCCTTTCCGCCGTGTCAGTCGTGGGCGATGGCGCCCAGGACGTTGATCCGCGCGGCGCGGATCGCCGGCAGCACCGCGGCGACCACACCGATGACCGCGGCCAGGATCAGGAACGTCACCATCTGACCCCAGGGCAGGATCAGGTCGGTGATGCCCTCGTCCTTGAGCGCCTCGACCACCGCCGCGCCGAGACCGGTGCCGACCACCACGCCGAGCAGCGCGCCGAAGATGGAGATCACCACCGCCTCGACCGTGATCATGCGCATGGTCTGGGCGCGGCGCAGGCCGATCGCCCGCAGCAGGCCCAGCTCCCGGGTCCGCTCCAGCACCGACAGCGCGAGCGTGTTGATGATGCCCAGCACCGCGATGACGATGGCCAGCGCCAGCAGGATCTGGATCATCTGGAGCAGGGAGTCCAGCTGCCCGGTCTGCTGCTCGATGAACGCGGCCCGGTCGGCCACCGACACCTCGGGACTGTCCGCCAGCAGCTGCTCGACCTGCGGCTGCACGGTGCCCACCGACGTGCCGGGGGCGAGCTGGAGGAAGCCCTGGATCGGCTGCGGGATGGCGAAGTCCGCCGTGGCCTGCGGCGGCAGCGTCACCGGGTTGGTCAGCTGCGAGCTCTCGTAGATGCCGCTGACCGTGTAGGTGCGGGCCTCACCGCGGGACAGCTGCACCGGCACCGTCGAACCGACGGCGAGGTTGCGTGCCTTCGCGGTGTCGGAGCTGACCAGCATCTGGTCCGGCGCCAGTCTGCTGATGTCACCGGCGGTGGCCTTCGCCCCGAAGATCTGCTGGAGCGCGGCCACGTTGCTCGACGCGGCAACCCAGGTCCGCTCGCCGCCGACCACCGCCATGTCGCCGTACTCGCCGCTGACCATCCGCACGCCCGGGATCGCGGCGGCCTTCTCCAGGACCGCCGGGTCGAAGCTCGCCGGGCGCGGGCCGGTCGTAGACCCGGAGATCACCAGCTCCGCCTTGATGTTGTCCTCCGCCAGCTTGCCGATGCTGCCCTTGGCCGAGTCCAGGATCACCGTCACGCCGGTGACCAGGGCGATGCCCACCATCAGCGCGGCCGCGGTGATCGCCGTGCGACGCGGGTTGCGGCCCGAGTTGAGCCGGCCCAGCTTGCCCGGCACCGACCAGGAGAACATCGCGCCGAGCAGCGCGACCACCGGCCGGCTGATCACCGGCGTCAGCAGCGCCACGCCGATGAACGCGAACAGCACGCCGCCGAGGATGGTCGCCAGGGTGCTGTCGCCGGCGTGCCCGCCGAGACCCAGGAACAGCAGCACCGCGCCGATGCCGGTGATCACCGCACCGCCGATGGTGACCTTGGTGAGCGGCCGGTCCGGCGTGGCGACGTCCTGCATCGCGGCGATCGGCGGGATGCGCGAGGCCCGCAGCGCCGGCAGCAGCGCGGCGATCACCGTGATCAGCATGCCGACCGCGAACGCGCCGATCACCGCCGAGGCCGGCACGCCCAGCCCGGCCAGGGTCAGACCCCCGGCGAGCTGACCGAACAGGTACGCCAGCAGCGCGCCCACGCCGATGCCGGCGGCGAGCCCCAGCACCGAGGCGATCAGGCCGACCGCGAGCGCCTCCAGCACCACCGAGCCGATGACCTGCTTGCCGCTGGCCCCGATCGCCCGCATCAGGGCCAGCTCACGGGTGCGCTGGGCCACGATGATCGAGAACGTGTTGAGGATCAGGAACGTGCCGACCAGCAACGCCACCGCGGCGAACCCGAGGAGGATCTTGTTGAAGAACGACAGCCCTTCCTTGAGGCCGGCCGAGGCGTCGGCGGCGAGCTGCTCGCCGGTCTTGACCTGGTAGTCGGAGCCGAGCGTGCGGGCCACCTCGTCGCGCAGCGCCTCCGGCGTGGTGCCGGCGGCGGCCTGGACGCTGACGTTGCTGAACACGTCCGGCTTGCCCAGCATCAGCTGCTGCGCCACCGGGGTGGTGAAGTAGACCTCGTTGGCGCCACCGATCGAGTCCCGGCCGCCGCTGTAGCCGAACACGCCGACGAGCGTGAACTCCTTCTTCGGGGCGAGGGTCAGCACGCCGACCCGGTCGCCGACCTTGACCTTGCCCGCCTCGGCCAGCGCGGTGTTGATCACGATCTCGTCGTCGGCCTGCGGCGCGCGGCCCTCGCGGATCTCCACCAGGTCGCTCTCACCGAGCCAGTTCTGGCCCAGCTGCGGCGGGCCGAAGGAGGTGACCACCTTGCCGTTGCTGCCGATCATGCGGGCGCCGTCGGCGGCCACCACGCCCTTGGCGTCGGCGACGCCGGGCACCGCCTTGATCCGGTCGAGCACCGACGCCGGCATCGGGGTGCTCAGCGGCATGCCCTCCGCGGTGGAGACGTCGATCTTCGGCTTCGCCTCGACGCTGACGTCGACCTCGGCGTACGCGTCGGCGAAGACCGCGTCGAAGGACCGCCCGAGCGTGTCGGTGAGCACGAACGCGCCGGAGACGAACATGACGCCGAGCACCACCGCCAGGCCGGACAGCAGCAGGCGCAGCTTGCGCGCCAGCAGGCTCTTGAGCGTTGCCCGCAGCATCAGTTGCCCACCTCGACCGGGGCGTCCAGCTTCTTCATCGTGTCCAGCACCGTCTCGGCGGTCGGCTCGATCAGCTCCGAGACGATCTGCCCGTCGGCGAGGAACACCACGCGGTCGGCGTACGCGGCGGCGGTCGGGTCGTGCGTGACCATCACGATGGTCTGGCCGTGCTCGCGGACCGAGTTGCGCAGGAACTTCAGCACCTCGGCGCCGGAGCGGGAGTCCAGGTTGCCGGTCGGCTCGTCCGCGAAGATCACCTCGGGGCGGGCGACGAGCGCCCGGGCGCACGCCACGCGCTGCTGCTGGCCGCCGGAGAGCTGCGCCGGGCGGTGCCCGAGCCGCTCCCGCAGGCCGACCGTGTCGATCACCGTGTCGTACCAGGCCGGGTCGGGCTTGCGCCCGGCGATCGACAGGGGCAGCAGGATGTTCTCCTGCGCGGTGAGCGTGGGCAGCAGGTTGAACTGCTGGAAGATGAAGCCCACCTTGTCGCGGCGCAGCTTCGTCAGGCCGGAGTCGTTGAGCCCGGTCACTGTGGTGTCGCCGATCATGACCGTGCCCTTGGTCACCGTGTCCAGACCGGCGAGGCAGTGCATCAGCGTGGACTTGCCCGAGCCGGACGGCCCCATGATCGCGGTGAACCGGCCGCGTTCGAACTCGGCGCTCACCCCCCGCAGCGCGACGACCTGCGCCTCGCCGCTGCCGTACACCTTCCACACGTCGTTCGCCCGGGCCGCGGCCTGCTGTCGGCCTACCGTCGCGGTCACGTCATCTACCTCTTCCGTCTGTCGTTCTCATGCCGCACCGCCCCCGCTGGTCGGTGCGGCGGAATCCATCCTCGAGGTCGGGAGCCCGAAAACCCTCCGACCTGGGGTGGAATCCGTGCCGATCTTCCGGTGAGGGTCGACCCCCATCCGGGCTCAGGGTGACCCCTGACCGGCAGGCGACGCCGACGTCAGGGCCTCACCTGGCGTGATGGTCAACACATCAGCCCCGCCGCTGGTCACGGTAGGTGACCCGCGCCACCTCAGCCGCCGGGACGGACCAGGCCCGTCTCGTACGCCAGCACGACCGCCTGCACCCGGTCGCGCAACCGTAGCTTCGTGAGCACGTGCCCGACATGGGTTTTCACGGTGGTCTCGCTGACCGACAGCACCCGGGCGATCTCCGCGTTGGACAGTCCGCGCGCCATGTGGGTGAGCACCTCACGCTCCCGGTCGGTCAGCGGTTCCAGCGCCCGCGCCGGCGCGACGGCCGGGTCCGGCAGCACCTGGGCGAACCGGTCCAGCAGCCGGCGCAGGACGCGCGGGGACATCACCGCGCCCCCGGCGGCCACCGTGCGGATCGCGGCCACGAGGTCCTCGGCCGGCACGTCCTTGGTCAGGAAGCCGCCCGCCCCGGCCCGCAGCGCCCCGACGACGTGCTCGTCCTGCGCGAACGTGGTGAGCACGAGCACGCGTACCGGCAGCCGGGCCGACACGATCGCCCGGGTGGCGGCCACCCCGTCCAGGCGCGGCATCCGGATGTCCATCAGCACCACGTCGGGCAGCAGTCGCCGGGACAGCTCCACCGCCTCCGCGCCGTCGCCGGCCTCACCCACCACGTCGAGGTCGTCCTCCGCGCCGAGCACCATCCGGAATCCGGTACGCAGCAGCGGCTGGTCGTCGGCGAGCAGGACCCGCACCGGCCGGGACACGGCGCCCTCGGTCATGCGTCCCCCTCGTCGTCCGGGCGGCGGTCCGGCCGGGCATCAGCGCACGCCCACGCCCACCCGGCGTGAACCGGGCCGCGGTAACCACCGTAGAGGGCGTCGCCCGCGCGGTCGCCGATCAGGCCGCCCCGATCCCGCAGGTTGGCCGGGCTCCGCGCGCCCGGCCCGCGCGGGATAGTGGGCGGTCTGTGTGCCGGGCCCGCGCGGGCTCGTGGGCGGTTTGTGTGCCGGGCTCGGGCGGGCTCGTGGGTGGTGTGCGGGCTCGCGCGGGATCGTGGGTGGTGTGCGGGCTCGCGCGGGATCGTGGGTGGTGTGCGGGCTCGCGCGGGATCGTGGGCGGTCTCTGTGCGGGCTCGCGCGGGATCGCCGGTCCCCACGGTGGCCCGGCATCGCATTCGTCCGCGGGGTGACCCGGCGCCCGGCTCGCCCCGCGGTGACCCGGTGCCGGACTCGCCCGGTTCGGGGAGCGCCGCGCTCCGCTCGGCGAGCCCGTCGCCGATGGTGGGGCACGCCGGCACCCATGATCGACTCCACTTCGCCGAGGTGGCTGCATCCCACCCCCGTCGACCCCGCCACCTCCCCGAGGTGGCGCGTCCCGCCCCGTCGACCCCGCTACCTCCCGGAGGTGGCGTGTCCCGGCCCCGTCGACTCCGCTACCTCCCGGAGGTGGCGTGTCCCGCCCTCGTCGACCCCAATACCTCTCGGAGGTGGCGTGTCCCGGCCCCGTCGACTCCGCTACCTCCCCGAGGTGGCCGCATCCCATCTCCGTCGATCCAAGCCACCCCGGCGAAGTGCCGCGCGTGCTCGGGGAGGTTGCGGCATCGCGCACCGCCCGATCCCGCCACCTCCCCGAGGTGGCGCGTCCCGCCCTCGTCGACTCGCCACTTGGGTGAAGTGGCCGGGGTGCCCGGTCGCCACCGATGGTGATCCGCGCCTGCTCGGGAAGGTTGCGGCATCACGCACCGCCCGACCCCGCCACCTCCCCGAAGTGGCCCGCATGCCCCACGGGGCGGGAAGCGGGCGGTCAGGTGGGGGTGGTTACCCAGCGGGATCGCGGGCGCTCTTGTGTGCTGGCCCTGCGCGGGATCGCCCGCTGATACGGGGCCGTCCGGCCAGGCGTCAGCCCGGGCACCCGCCGGCAGGAGCGGAGGTCACTCGTCGGCGCCGGGCGCTACCGGGCGGGAGCGGGCGTCCACCAGCGGGTCGGGTGCGGCGGCGGGCGTCGGGAACGGTGGCGGCGTCCCGCCGTAGCTCGGACACAGCGCCTGGTGGTTGCACCAGTCGCACAGGCGGCTCGGCCGGGGACGGAAGTCCTGCCGGGCGGTGGCCTGCTCGATCGCCCGCCACAGCGCCACCACGGTGCGCTCGAAGCGCACCAGTTCGTCGGCGTCCGGCGCGTAGTCGCAGACCTCGGCGTCCTTGAGGTAGAGCAGCCGCAGCACCCGCGGCACCACGCCCCGGGTTCGCCACAGCACCAGGGCGTAGAACTTGAGCTGGAACAGCGCCCGCGCCTCGAACGCCTCCCGCGGCGCCCCGCCGGTCTTGTAGTCGACCACCCGCAGCGCGCCGTCCGGCGCCACGTCGAGCCGGTCGAGGTAGCCCCGGATGAGCAGCTCGTCGTCGACCACCGCGGAGATCAGCGCCTCGCGCTCGGCCGGCTCCAGCCGGCGCGGGTCCTCCACCGCGAAGTAGCCGTCCAGCAGCGCCGTCGCCGACCGGAGGAACTCCTGCGGCCCGACGGCGTCGCCGTCGGCGAACAGCGTGGCCAGCTCCGGCTCCTCGGTGACCAGCCGGTCCCACTGCGGGGCGACCAGGTCACCGGCCGATTCCGGGGTGCGCGCGGGGGCCGGCAGGTCGAACAGCCGCTCCAGCACCGCGTGCACGAGCGTGCCCCGGGCCTGCTCGACGGTCGGCCGCTCGGGCAGCCGGTCGATGCTGCGGAACCGGTAGAGCAGCGGGCAGGTCTTGAAGTCGGCCGCCCGCGACGGCGACAACGAGGCCCGCACGGTGACCGGCGCCGGTGCCGCCGTCTGGCCGCCGTGACTGTCGATCATCGGTTCCGCCGTCATGCCCGGAAGGTTAGGGCACGCGTGTGACAGGACCGGCGTCGCCGCACCGGAGCATGATCCGCAACCGCGGCGCCCCCAGTCGTCCACGGCTGCGGGGCTCGCCGAAGCTCAGCTCACGTAGCATCGGGCCGGTGCAGCAGCGGAGCCGAGGACCCCGCCGGCCGGGGCTCAGCCTCGGCCGGGTCCTCGGGGTGCCGCTGCGCGTCGACGCCTCGATGCTGCTGCTCACCGTCGTGGTCACAGTGCTGTACGCGGCACTGGCCCGCCGCCAGCTCGACCTCGGCCCGCTCGGCGGCTACCTGGTCGGCCTCGGCTTCGTGATCTCGCTGCTCGGCTCCGTGCTGCTGCACGAGCTGGGGCACGCGCTGACCGCCCGCCGGTACGGCATCGGTGTGCGGGGGATCACCCTGGAACTGCTCGGCGGCTACACCGAGATGGACCGCGACGCCCCCAGCCCTCGGGTCGAGCTGCTGATCTCCCTGGCCGGCCCGGCCGTCTCCGCGGTGCTCGGCGCCGGCGCGGTCGCCGCCACCCTCGCCCTGCCCGCCGGCACGCTCGGCCACCAGCTCGCCTTCCAGCTCGCGGTGAGCAACGTGGTGGTGGCGATCTTCAACAGCCTGCCCGGCCTGCCGCTGGACGGCGGACGGGCGCTGCGCGCCGCTGTGTGGGCGCTCACCCGCGACCGGCACCGCGGCACCGAGGTGGCCGGCTGGGTGGGCCGGGCCGTCGCGCTGGGCACGCTGGTGCTGGTCGTGGTGCTCACCATGCGCCGGGCGCTGGCACCCCTGGCCCTGCCACTGCTGCTGCTCGTCGCGCTGACGCTGTGGCGCGGCGCCGGCCAGTCGATCCGGCTGGCGCGCATCGGCCGCCGGCTGCACCTGGTCGACCTGGCCAGGCTGGCCCGTACGGTGCTGCCGGTGCCCACCGGCACGCCGCTGGCCGAGGCCCAGCGCCGCCGCGACGAGGCGGGCACCCCCGAGGCGGCACTCGGCGTGGTCGACTCGGCCGGCCGTACCGTCGCCCTGGTCGACCCGGCCCGCGTCGCCGCCGTACCCCCGGAACGGAGGCCGTGGGTCGCGGTGGACGAGGTGGCCCGCGACCTGTCCGCCGTGCCGGCCCTGCCGCTCGGCGCGGACGGCGAGCGCGTGCTGGAGACCGTGCGCACCCACCCGGGCGCGCAGTACGTCGTGACGGCAGGCGAAGATGTGGTCGGCGTGCTGCACATCGCGGATCTCGCCCAGCTCCTGGAACCCGAACGGAAGACGAACACGTGACCGCAGAGATCTCCACCGTCCCGGCGTTGCCCCCGGTCCATCGCGGGCCGTTCCGGCCGGGCGACCGGGTCCAGCTGACCGACCCGAAGGGCCGGATGCACACCGTGACGCTGGAGCCGGGCAAGGAGTTCCACACCCACCGCGGGATCCTCAAGCACGACACCCTGATCGGCCTGCCCGACGGCAGCGTGGTCACCACCGCCGGCGGCGGCACCGCGTTCCTGGCGCTGCGGCCGCTGCTGTCGGACTACGTGCTGTCCATGCCGCGCGGCGCCCAGGTGATCTACCCGAAGGACTCGGCGCAGATCGTCGCAATGGGCGACGTCTTCCCCGGCGCCAAGGTGCTGGAGGCCGGCGCCGGGTCCGGCGCGTTGTCCTGCTCGCTGCTGCGGGCCGTCGGCACCGAGGGCGAGCTGCACTCGTTCGAGCTGCGCGACGACTTCGCCCAGATCGCCCGCCGCAACGTCGAGGCGTTCTTCAACGGCCCGCACCCGGCCTGGCGGCTGCACGTCGGCGACGTCGCCGACTGCACCGAGACCGGTTTCGACCGGATCATCCTCGACATGCTCACCCCTTGGGAGATGCTCGACATGGTCGAGCGGGCGCTCGTGCCCGGCGGCGTGCTGATCGGCTACGTGGCCACCACCCCGCAGCTGTCCGAGCTGGTCGAGGCGCTGCGCGAGCGCGGCGGCTGGACCGAGCCGCGCGCCTGGGAGTCGCTGGTGCGCGACTGGCACGCCGAAGGGCTCGCGGTGCGCCCGGACCACCGGATGATCGCCCACACCGCGTTCCTGGTCTCCGCCCGCAAGCTCGCCCCCGGGGTCACCGCGCCGCCGCGCCGGCGCAAGCCCAGCAAGGGCGCCGAGGCGTACGCGCAGCGCCGCGACGCCCTGCGCGCCGCCGCGGCCGCCCGCGCGGCGGAGGAGCCGGAGCAGTCCTGACCCCCGCCGCGCGGACGCGCGCGCACGGGCGGATCATGTGTGCCGGTGGGGACGACACCTGAGCGGGTGGAGACGGTGGCATGAGCGAGCGGATCGGGGCGCGCGTCGGGCGGCGCGCCCGTGCCGGTGACCGAAACCGATGGTGGCGCCGCGGCGCGGGTCGGCGGGAGGCGGCGTGAGCAACCCCGGCTACGGCAACGGCGACCTGCCCGCCGTCTTCCCGGACTGGTCGCCCTACACCGACCTGGAGTCGGCCGCCCGGGCGTACCTGCGCGACCCGGACATCGCGCTGGAGGCGCTCGACGGCGTGCTGCGCGGCGCGTCCGTGCTCGGCTTCACGCTGGAGCGCTTCGTCAACGAGGTGAACGGGGTGTGGCAGGAGGTCGTCGTCTGCGACGGCAGCCGGCTGGTGCTCTGGCACGGCGAGGACGTGCCGCCGGGGGAGGGGCCGCCCGGCGCGATGACCTCGTCGCTGCGGGTGGTGCCGCTGTCCACCGTCACCGAGGTCGGCTGCCGGCGGCGGCTCATGCGCGCCGACAACGGCACCGTACGGGTCGACAGCATCGACGTGTACCTGCTGCTCAGCTCACTCGACGAGGCGCCGCCCAGCGACGAGGCGGTCGGCGCGCCCCGGCACGACGCGCTGCGCTTCGGCAAGACCCTCGACGACGGCGGGGCGGGGCAGATCGCCCGGCTGGAGGAGTTCGCCCGGCTGGTCGCCTCGGTGGTCGGCCGGCCCCTGCTCTGAGGCGGACGCACGACGGGCCGGGGACCTGTCCCCGGCCCGTCGTGTCCGTCTCCGCTCAGTCCTCGGCCTCCGGGCCGGCCACCTCGACGCCGTCGCTGCCGCGCACGACGTGGATGCACTCGCCCGGGCACTCCTTCGCCGAGTCGATCACCTCGAGGCGCAGGTGCTCCGGCACGTCCACCCGGGCGCCGGGGGCCTGCCGCAGCTCGCCGTCCGGGCCCTTGACGTACGCCAGGCCGTCGACGTCGAACTCGAAGACCTCCGGCGCGTACTGCACGCAGAGCCCGTCACCGGTGCAGAGGTCCTGATCCACCCAGACCTGCAACTGGTCGGTCGCGACGTCGGTCACGAAGCACCCCCCATGTTCTCCCGTCCCACACTCCGACGGTACCCGAACGCCCGTACCCGCCCCGCGACCAGCCCTTCGCGATCAAGCTTCGGTGACGAGCGCGTTGCTGTGGACCGAATCGGGCTCATAGCGGCTAGTGTTAGGTCAGAACGTTCAAGCCCCCCGGGGAGGTGGGACGTGGCACGCAGCGACGACGCGGACTCGCGCGCCGCACGGTGGGAAAAGGAAGCCCACGATCTCTCCACGCAGGTCGCGTTCCTGCAAGAGGAACTCGCTCTGGTGCGGCGCAAGTTGACCGAAAGCCCCCGACACGTCCGGCAGCTCGAAGAGCGGCTGGCGGCCACCCAGGCACAGTTGGCGCGGCTGACCGAGAACAACGAACGGCTCGTGAGCACCCTCAAGGAGGCTCGCGCGCAGATCGTGACGCTCAAGGAGGAGATCGACCGTCTCGCCCAGCCGCCGAGTGGCTACGGCGTCTTCCTGGCCAAGCACGACGACGGCACGGTGGACGTGTTCACCGGCGGGCGCAAGCTCCGGGTGGCCGTCTCGCCCTCGCTGGAGGTCGACGAGCTGCGCCGTGGCCAGGAGGTCCTGCTCAACGACGCGCTCAACATCGTCGACGCGTTCGGCTACGAGCGGGTCGGCGAGGTGGTGATGCTCAAGGAGATCCTGGCGGGCCCGGAGGGCGCTCCGGGTGACCGGGCGCTCGTGGTCTCGCACTCCGACGAGGAGCGCATCGTGCACCTCGCCGAGACCCTGATCGGCAGCGCGATCCGGGCCGGCGACTCGCTCATGATCGAGCCCCGCTCGGCGTACGCGTACGAGCGGATCCCGAAGAGCGAGGTCGAGGAGCTGGTCCTGGAGGAGGTGCCCGACGTCAACTACGAGGACATCGGTGGCCTCCAGGCACAGATCGAGCAGATCCGCGACGCGGTGGAGCTGCCGTTCCTGCACTCCGACCTGTTCCGCGAGCACCAGCTCCGGCCGCCGAAGGGCATCCTGCTCTACGGCCCGCCCGGCTGCGGCAAGACGCTGATCGCCAAGGCGGTGGCGAACTCGCTGGCCAAGAAGATCGCCGAGCGGGAGGGGAAGGATCGCCACACCAGCTTCTTCCTCAACATCAAGGGCCCCGAGCTGCTCAACAAGTACGTCGGCGAGACCGAGCGGCACATCCGGCTGATCTTCCAGCGGGCGCGGGAGAAGGCCGGCGAGGGCACCCCGGTGATCGTGTTCTTCGACGAGATGGACTCGGTGTTCCGCACCCGCGGTTCCGGCGTCTCCTCCGACGTGGAGAACACCATCGTCCCGCAGCTGCTCAGCGAGATCGACGGCGTCGAGGGCCTGGAGAACGTCATCGTCATCGGCGCCTCCAACCGGGAAGACATGATCGACCCGGCGATCCTGCGCCCCGGCCGGCTCGACGTGAAGATCAAGATCGAGCGGCCGGACGCCGAGGCGGCGAAGGACATCTTCTCCAAGTACATCCTCGCCGGCCTGCCGCTGCACGCCGACGACCTGGCCGAACACGGCGGCGACGCCCAGGCCACCGTCGCGGCGATGATCGACGCGGTGGTCCTGCGGATGTACTCCGAGACCGAGGAGAACCGCTTCCTCGAGGTCACCTACGCCAACGGCGACAAGGAAGTCCTCTACTTCAAGGACTTCAACTCCGGCGCGATGATCCAGAACATCGTGGACCGGGGCAAGAAGATGGCCATCAAGGAGTTCCTCACCTCCGGGCGCAAGGGGCTGCGGCTCCAGCACCTGCTCGACGCCTGCGTCGACGAGTTCCGCGAGAACGAGGACCTGCCCAACACCACCAACCCCGACGACTGGGCCCGCATCTCCGGCAAGAAGGGCGAGCGGATCGTCTACATCCGCACGCTCGTCTCCGGCGGCAAGGGCGCCGAGGCCGGACGGTCCATCGAGACCGCCAGCAACACCGGCCAGTACCTGTAGTCCGGTCCCTCGACGAAGGCCCGTGGCGTACGCGCCACGGGCCTTCGCGCGTATCCGGGAGGGCCGCCACACCGGACCGGCGCTGCCGCCACGCCCCCTCGGCGCGTCACGCCGACTACGCTCGACGTGACGGGGACCGGGACGGCGAGCGGAGCGGGCAGGTCGATGAGCGTTAGACGGATCATGGGCACCGAGGTCGAGTACGGCATCTCCGTGCCCGGTCAGGCCGGAGCCAACCCGATGGTCACCTCCTCCCAGGTGGTCAACGCCTACGGGGCACGGCCGGAACTCAACCGGGGCGGCCGGGCCCGCTGGGACTACGAGGAGGAGTCGCCACTGCGCGACGCCCGCGGGTTCACCTACTCCGGCGCCGCGTACGACCCGGCCGAGGCGCTCGCCGACGAGGACCTCGGGCTCGCCAACGTCATACTCACCAACGGCGCCCGCCTCTACGTCGACCACGCCCACCCGGAGTACTCGACGCCCGAGGTGACGAACCCGCTGGACGTGGTGCGGTGGGACAAGGCGGGGGAGCGGGTGATGGCCGAGGCGGCCCGGCGGGCCGCGACCATCCCGGGCACCCACCCGATCCACCTGTACAAGAACAACACCGACAACAAGGGCGCAAGCTACGGCGCGCACGAGAACTACCTGATGCGCCGGCAGACGCCGTTCGCCGACATCGTGGCGTACCTGACGCCGTTCTTCGTCACCCGGCAGATCGTCTGCGGCGCCGGGCGGGTCGGCATCGGCCAGGACGGCGGCCAGAGCGGTTTCCAGATCTCCCAGCGGGCCGACTTCTTCGAGGTCGAGGTGGGACTGGAGACGACGCTCAAGCGGCCCATCATCAACACCCGCGACGAGCCGCACGCCGACGCCGACAAGTACCGCCGGCTGCACGTCATCATCGGAGACGCCAACCTCTCCGAGATCTCCACGTTCCTCAAGGTCGGCACCACCTCGCTGATCCTCGCCATGATCGAGGAGAAGGCGCTCGGCGCGGACCTGGGCATCGCCGACCCGGTGGCCGAGCTGCGCGCGGTCAGCCACGACCCGTCGCTCAAGCACCTGATGCGGATGCGCGACGGCCGCAAGCTGACCGCGCTGGACGTGCAGTGGGCGTACCTGGAGCGGGTCGGCTCCTTCGTGGACGACCGCTACGGCAAGGACGTGGACGCGCAGACCGCCGACGTGCTGCGCCGCTGGGAGAGCGTGCTGGACCGGCTCGGCCGGGACGCGTTCGAGTGCGCCGACGAGCTGGACTGGGTGGCCAAGCTGCGGCTGCTGGAGGGCTACCGGGAGCGGGAGAAGCTGGCCTGGGGCTCGCACAAGCTGCAACTGGTCGACCTCCAGTACTCCGACGTGCGGCCGGAGAAGGGCCTCTACCACCGCCTGGTGCAGCGCGGCTCGATGAAGACGCTGCTCACCGACGAGCAGACCCGCACCGCGATGACCGAGCCGCCGGAGGACACCCGCGCGTACTTCCGGGGCCGTTGCCTGGACCGGTACGCCTCCGAGGTTGTCGCCGCGAGCTGGGACTCGGTCATCTTCGACGTGGGCCGGGAGTCGCTGGTCCGGGTGCCGATGATGGAGCCCGAGCGGGGCACCCGCGCGCACGTCGGCGAGCTGTTCGACCGCTGCGAGAGCGCCAAGGATCTGCTGGAGACGCTCACCGCCGGGTGACCCCGATGCCGGAAGGCCCGCCGGGTGCCGGAAACGGGCACGCGACGGGCCTTTCGTCGCTCCCGCGAGGTAAGTTGATCGCAGGCGATCGTGGAGGAGGCACCACCATGGCGACGCAAGAGGGTGGGCAGACCCAGTCCGGCAAGTCCCGCGAGGAGGTCGAGGAGGTCACCGCGGAGGCCAACCCCGAGGTGGCTGAGCGGCACGCCGAGATCACCGAGGACGTGGACGACCTGCTCGACGAGATCGACTCCGTCCTGGAGGAGAACGCCGAGGAGTTCGTCCGGGGGTATGTACAAAAGGGCGGCCAGTAAGGCATATGTCCGTTTCGCCCATCAGGGCGAAGGGCAGGCCGTCAACCGCCGGCACCACGATGATCGCACCGGACGGGTGCGCGGGATAATCTGCTTCAACTGCAACGGTGGTCTTGGCCGGTCCCGGGACACTCCCGTGGGGCCGGCCGGGGCGATCACGTACCTGAGAGGAACCACGTGGCAGCGGGTTTTGATCCATCCGGGCGTCTTCCAGATGTGTTCACCAACGCGGGGACGTCCTCCTTCACAGCGTTCCTGAGCAAGGTGGCCCCCGAGATGCTGCCCGGCCGGCGGCCGCTGCCGCCCGGCATGGCCGCCGACATGGCGCCGCACGCGACCACGATCGTGGCCATCTCGGCCGCCGGTGGCGTGGTCATGGCCGGCGACCGGCGCGCCACGATGGGCAACCTGATCGCCCAGCGCGACATCGAGAAGGTGCACCCGGCCGACGCGTACTCGCTCGTCGGCATCGCGGGCACCGCCGGCATCGGCATCGAGCTGATGCGACTGTTCCAGGTGGAGCTGGAGCACTACGAGAAGATCGAGGGCGCGATGCTCTCGCTCGACGGCAAGGCCAACCGGCTGGCCTCGATGATCCGCGGCAACCTGGGCGCGGCCATGCAGGGCCTCGCCGTGATCCCGCTGTTCGCCGGCTTCGACCTGGCCGCGAGCGACCCGGCGCGGGCCGGGCGGATCTTCAGCTTCGACGTGACCGGCGGCCCGTACGAGGAGACCGGCTACGACGCCATCGGTTCCGGTTCGCTGTTCGCCAAGTCCGCGCTGAAGAAGCGGTTCCGGACCGGCCTGTCGGTCGAGGACGCGACGCGGCTCGCGGTCGAGGCGCTCTACGACGCGGCGGACGACGACACCGCCACCGGCGGCCCCGACCTGACCCGGCGGATCTACCCGGTCGTGATGACCGCCACCGCCGAGGGCACCCACCGGCTCACCGACGCCGAGACGGCGGCGATCGCGGAGAGCGTGGTGTCCGGCCGGATGGAGAACCCCGGCGGCTGAGGCCGCTCCCACCGTCCACCGAGTCAGCAGTCCCGCAGAAGGAGAACCGCCGCCGTGGCCATGCAGTTCTACGCCTCGCCCGAGCAGATCATGCGCGACCGCTCCGAGCTGGCCCGCAAGGGCATCGCCCGGGGCCGCAGCGCGGTGGTCCTGAGCTACGCGGGCGGGGTGCTCTTCGTCGCCGAGAACCTGTCCAGCACGCTGCACAAGGTCAGCGAGATCTACGACCGGATCGGCTTCGCCGCTGTCGGCCGGTACAACGAGTTCGAGAACCTGCGCCGCGCGGGCGTGCGGATGGCCGACCTCAACGGCCTCAGCTACGACCGGCGGGACGTGAACGGCCTGGCGCTGGCCAACGCGTACGCGCAGACGCTCGGCGCGATCTTCACGGAGCAGTCGAAGCCGTTCGAGGTGGAGATCTGCGTGGCCGAGGTGGGTGCCGCGCCCGAGGACGACTCCCTCTACCGGGTGACCTACGACGGCTCGGTGAACGACGAGCCGGGCCGGATGGCGATGGGCGGCCAGGCCGAGGCGATCAGCGGGGTGCTGAAGAACGAGCACCGGCCGGAGATGTCGCTGTCGGAGGCGGTCCGCGCCGCCATGAAGGCGCTGAGCAGCGTCGGCGGCGAGGGCGGGGCGGCGCGCACCATCGCCGCGAACCAGCTGGAGGTGGCGGTCCTGGACCGGCGCCGGGTGGGGCGTACGTTCCGGCGGGTGACCGGTGCGGCGCTGACCGCGCTGCTGGAGGGCGACGCCGAGGCCGACACCGCGCCCGCGCCGGGCCGGGCGAAGACGCCGGCCGTGCCGACGGAGGAGGCGAAGAAGCCGACCACGTCGGCGGGTTCGGCCGATCTGGAGGGCAACGCGGAGGACAAGCCCGCCGAGTGACGCGCGTTCACGGACCCCGCCGCCTCGCCGAGGTGGCGGGGTCTTTCGCGTACGGATGCCGCCACCTCGCCGATGTGCGCGGGGGAGATCGCAAGCGACGAGCGTCGGCGCTGCCCATCGGAGGCTCCGGGCGGCTAGTGTCTCATCATGGAGCGGCGAATCTTCGGCCTCGAAACCGAGTACGGCGTCACCTGCACCTATCGCGGGCAACGCCGACTGTCCCCCGACGAGGTCGCGCGGTACCTGTTCCGGCGGGTGGTGTCGTGGGGCCGGTCGAGCAACGTGTTCCTGCGCAACGGCGCCCGCCTCTATCTGGACGTGGGATCGCACCCGGAGTACGCGACTCCGGAGTGCGACTCGGTGACCGACCTGGTGGCACACGACCGGGCCGGTGAGCGGATCCTGGAGGGGCTGCTCGTCGACGCCGAGAAGCGGCTGCACGACGAGGGCATCGCGGGCGAGATCTACCTGTTCAAGAACAACACCGACTCGGCCGGCAACTCGTACGGCTGCCACGAGAACTACCTGGTGTCCCGGCACGGCGAGTTCGGCCGGCTCGCCGACGTGCTCATCCCGTTCCTGGTCACCCGGCAGTTGATCTGCGGCGCGGGCAAGGTGCTGCAGACGCCGCGCGGCGCGGTCTACTGCCTGTCCCAGCGGGCCGAGCACATCTGGGAGGGCGTCTCATCGGCGACCACCCGCAGCCGGCCGATCATCAACACCCGGGACGAGCCGCACGCGGACGCCGAGCGCTACCGCCGGCTGCACGTGATCGTCGGCGACTCGAACATGAACGAGGTCACCACGCTGCTGAAGGTCGGCACCGCCGACATCGTGCTGCGGATGATCGAGGCCGGTGTGGTGATGCGCGACCTGACGCTGGAGAACCCGATCCGGGCCATCCGCGAGGTGTCGCACGACATCACCGGCCGGCGCAAGGTGCGGCTGGCCTCCGGCAAGGAGGTCTCGGCGCTGGAGATCCAGCAGGAATACCTGGCCAAGGCGACGGAGTTCGTGGAGCGCCGGGGCGGCGACCAGACCGCGAAGCGGGTGGTCGACCTGTGGGGCCGGGTGTTGCGCGCGGTCGAGACCGGCGACCTGGACCCGGTGGCCCGCGAGATCGACTGGGTCACGAAGCTGAAGCTGATCGAGCGTTACCAGCGCAAGCACGACCTGCCGCTGTCGCACCCGCGGGTGGCGCAGATGGACCTGGCCTACCACGACCTGCGGCGCGGGCGCGGCCTGTACGGGCTGCTGGAGCGCCGCCGCGAGGTGGACCGGGTGGCCACCGACCCGGAGATCTTCGAGGCGAAGGAGACGCCGCCGCAGACGACGCGGGCGCGGCTGCGCGGCGAGTTCATCCGGCACGCCCAGGAGAAGCGGCGTGACTTCACCGTGGACTGGGTGCACCTGAAGCTGAACGACCAGGCGCAGCGCACGGTGCTGTGCAAGGACCCGTTCCGGGCCTACGACGAGCGGGTGGAACGGCTGATCGCCAGCATGTGATCGTGCGGGCGGCCGGTGCCCGGCACCGGCCGCCCGTCCACGGGTACGCTGGCGTCGCGATGAACACTTCCGAATCCGCCGGTGGGTCCGGCCGCGAGACGTCCTCGGGTCGTGACGGCACCGAGAAGCTCAACTGGATCGACCGCCGGCGGGAGAAGATCCGCGCCGAGATCGAACGCAACAGGCGCGGCGACTACACGGTGCCGACCTGGGTGCTGGCCGCGGCGCTGGTGCTGATCGTGGGCGCCTGGCTGGCGTTGATCCTGTTCCTCGGCTGAGTTCCGGGTGCGTCAGTTGTACGGCATCCGGGGGAACCAGCCGAAGCCGAACAGCGCCGGCACCCGCACGTCCCAATAGACGACCGTGAAGACGCCGAGCGCGACGAGCAGCGCTCCGGTGACCACGGCGGCGCGGCGGGGGTCGGCCATCCACGCGAGGAAGCGTCCCCGGCTGATCGCCACCGCGACGGCGAAGACGACTGTGACGAGCACGATGTTGCCCAGCGACTGGAGCGTGAACGCCAGCGCTCCGTAGAGCGGGTTGCCGGTGTCGACGGCCCAGTGGAACAGCTTGTTGAACATCGGGTAGGGCCGGCCGACGAGGAACCCGCCGACGAGCGCGCCGATCGTCACCACCCGGGCGACGGGCCGGTTCGCGAAGACGTCCGGCACCAGCTTGAGCGCGGCGAGCCCGAGGTAGATCAGGGCGAGCCCGATGACGCCGAAGACGACCGACGACTGGATGAGGCGTACCGGGACGCCACCGACCACGTCGGTGGACAGCTGGGGCAGCCGGTCGCCGGCCAGCACGCCGATGATGCCGTAGCCGGCCGAGACGGCGACCATGCCGAGGGCCAGCCAGCCGACCGGGCGCAGCAGGGCACGCAGCGCCGGCCAGGTGCCGCCGGCGGGGTCGGCGCCGGAGACCTGGCTCATCGGCCCGACCGAGGCCGCGACGGCGATGTTGCAGGCGGTGAAGGTGCCGGCGAAGCCGGAGACGAACGCGAAGAGCAGCCCGGCGGCGGTGCCGGTGATGGCGGTCTCCTTGGCGTCGTGGCCCAGCACGGTGTTCGCGACGTTGTCGCCGATGACCTTGTCGACCAGCTCGAACGACCACAGGACGGCCAGCAGCACGCCGGCTGCCGCGCTGACCAGGGCGAGTCGGAGCCGGTGCCGGGGGCGGTATGGGGAGATCCCGGCGTCGGGGGTCGCGTCCGGGAACTGTCGCAGTGTCATGAGGGGCCTCCTGAACGGCGGCCGCACGCGTTCCCCGGGCAGCCGGGAACGACGCCTGTCAGTGGGGAGTGGTGGGGCCGGAGTCGAGTACCCGGCCAGTATGAGGAGACCGGGCAGGGCCCTGGTTCTTCCATCATGCTGACCTGTCCGCGACGTCTTCTCCGTCGCCGGCGGCGACGGCACTCTGGACGGCGAGGCCGCCGGCGTCGCCGGCACGGACAGGGAGCGTGACGTCATCGCACACATCGATCTCGGGCTGGACGAGAAGGCACATCCGGGCATCCAGGGACCGCTGCGGTTCCGGCCGGAGACGGCGAAGCCGCTGGGCGAGCTGGCGGAGGTGCTGCTGCGCGCGCCGCATCCCACGTTGACGCCGGGCGAGCGGGAGCTGATCGCGGCGTACGTGTCCGGGCTCAACGACTGCGACTTCTGCTGCTCGTCGCACGCGGCGTTCGCCGCCGCGCAGTTGCCCGCCGGGATGCCGCTGGTCGACCAGGTCCGCGCGGACGTCGGCACCGCCCCGGTCGACGGCAGGCTGCGGGCACTTCTGCACATCGCCGCCGCGGTGCGCCGCAGCGGCCGGGAGGTCACCACCGGACTGGTCGAGGCGGCCCGCGCGGAGGGCGCCACCGACCTGGAGATCCACGACACGGTACTGATCGCCGCCGCGTTCTGCATGTTCAACCGCTACGTCGACGGGCTGGGCACGTGGGCGCCGCGGGATCCCGAGGCGTACGCGCGAGCCGCCGACCACCTCGTCGCGAACGGTTACCTGGCGATCTGACGGCGGCGCGGCTCAGCCGAGCAGGCGGGCCGCGTGCCGGCCGGCGGCGGCCGCGGCCAGGAAGTACGCGTGGTCGGCGTCCAGGCCCCGGCCCATCGTGGACAGGCCGACCGGGGCGGCCCGCAGCGCCGCGTCGAGGCCGTCGGCGGGCACCGTGACGATCGTGTGCCGGTCGGCCAGCGGCGCCACCGCCGCGGCGACCTCCGCCGCCAGGCCGGGGGGCAGGCCGTCCGGCACGACCAGCTCCGCGGGGGCCAGCGCGACCCGACCGTACGCGGTGAGGCTGTGGTGGGAGACGCCACGGTGCCGGGGGCGGGCGTCGGCGTCGGAGATGCGCAACGACCCGACCGGGCGCCCGCCCAGCGTGGCGACCGCGTTCACCGCCTCGCCGACGGCGACGCCGGAGAAGCCCCAGCGGGTGCCGGTGCCGAGGTTGCCCGGCCCCTGGGCGACGATCGTCAGGTCCGCGTCGAGCACGTGCCGCGCGGCGAGCAGACCGCTGTGCAGCGTGCTCGCCTCCAGGTCGCCGCCGAACGCCTGGCCCACGCTCACCGTGCCCACGAGGTGCCCGGACAGCCCGGCCAGCGTGCGGGAGAACCAGGCCGGCAGCGCCCCGCCGTCGGTCAGCACGTACGCCACCCGGGCGTCGGGCGCGTCGGCGCGTACGCCGGCCAGGATCGCGGGCAGCGCGGAGTGCAGGTCGGCGGTGACCACCGGCATGCCGTCCACGGTGTCGGCGGCGGCCAGCCGGTCGTGGTGCGGCGACGCCTCCTCGTCCACGCCGAGCAGGATCGGTTGCAGCGGCGTGTACCGGGCCTTGACCAGGTGCCCGGCGTCGCGGCTGTCGCCGGCCTGCGGCGGGTCCGGCGGCAGCCGGTCGGGCAGCGCCACGACCAGCGAGTACCCGCCGGTTCCGAGGCCCATCAGCAGCGCGCCGGCGTTGAGCAGCACCCGGTCGCCGGGCTCCGGCTCGCCGACCAGGGCCGGGTAGGCCAGGGCGCGCATCCGCGTGCCGTCGGGCAGGTCGACGTCCAGTTCGGCAGCGCCGGCCCACCGTCGCCGTACCGCCGTGACCGTGCCGGACCGCCATCGCACCATGCGGTGCACGCTATCGGCCGCCGCCGGGACGGCCCCCGGGCGGGTCAGGGGTTCCGGTCGTCGACCGGGCGGCCCGCCTCGTCCTGCGTGGTGCGGGCGGGCCGGCCGGGGGCGCGGGACCGGGTGGGGTCGAGGAAGACGTACGCGATCTCCGGGAAGTGCCCGGTGAGCCGGCGCTCGGCCTCGTCGGCGGCGGCCTCGATGTCGGCGCCGGTGGCGTCGTCGCGGAAGTCGACCTTGGCGGCGACGAGGATGTCGTCGGGGCCGAGGAACATGGTCATCAGCGTGTCGATCCGGTCCACCGTCGGCACGTCCGCCAGCTCCCGCTCGATGCGCCGGTGCAGCCGGTCGGACACGGAACGGCCGACCAGCAGCGAGATGTTGCTGCGCGCCAGCACGGCGGCGACGACCAGCAGCAGCACGCCGATGAGGATCGAGGCGATCCCGTCGTACAGCTCGTCGCCGGTCAGGTGCGACAGGGTGAGCCCGCCGGCGGCGATCAGCAGGCCGATCAGCGCGGCGCTGTCCTCCAGGAAGACCGCCTTGACCGTGGTGTCGGCGGTCAGGCGCAGGTAGCGGCGCGGGGTGGTGCCCCAGCGGCGCGACTCGCCGCGCACCTGCCGGACCGCCCGGGCCAGCGACACCGACTCGATCGCGAAGGAGACCGCCAGCACCACGTACGCGACGAGATACTCGCCGCTGTGCTCGTGCACCAGGATGGTGGTCACGCCGTGCGTGATGGCGAAGCCCGCCCCGGCGACGAAGGTGAACAGCGCGGCGAGGAACGCCCAGACGTAGCTCTCCTTGCCGTACCCGAAGGGGTGCCGGGTGTCGGCGGGCCGCGCGCCGCGGCGCAGCGCCAGGTAGAGCAGCACCTCGGTGGTGGTGTCGGCGAGCGAGTGGGCGGCCTCGGAGAGCATCGCCGCGGAACCCGAGATCAGGCCCGCGACCAGCTTCGCGACCGCGATGGCGAGGTTCGCCGCGCCGGCCACCACGACGGTGCCGACGCTCTCGCTCTTGACCTCCGGTTCCGCCATGCGATCACCCTATGACCGGTCGATGCCCGCCGCCGGGTGGGAAGACCCCCGCGCCGCGCCGCGCGGGTGCCCGCGCCGGACGCGCGGGCTGCTAGCGTTTGGGCGTGTCCCGGACCCGTACCGAACGCCTGGTCAACCTGGTGATCTGCCTGCTGTCGACGCGACGCTTCCTGACCGCCGCGCAGATCGCCGCGACCGTGCCCGGCTACGAGCACGACCCGGACGACGCCAAGGACCACGAGGCGTTCCAGCGCAAGTTCGAGCGCGACAAGGCCGAGCTGCGTGAGCTGGGCGTGCCGCTGGAGACCGGCACGGCGAGCGTCTTCGACGCCGAGCCGGGCTACCGGATCGCGCCGCGCGCGTACGCGTTGCCCGACATCCCGCTCGAACCGGACGAGGCCGCCGCCGTGGGCATCGCCGCCCGGCTGTGGCAGCACGCCGGGCTGGCCGCCGCCGCGTCGTCGG
The DNA here is from genome assembly GCF_049315215.1 of Micromonospora sp. WMMD1219. Lineage (NCBI taxonomy): Bacteria > Bacillati > Actinomycetota > Actinomycetes > Micromonosporales > Micromonosporaceae > Micromonospora > Micromonospora sp. WMMD1219. The sequence continues at coordinate 5,467,495 of NZ_CP186057.1, read as the reverse complement.
GGCTGGCGAAGCTGCGCGCCGCCGGCATCGACGTCGACCCGCAGGCCACGCTGGGCCTGGAGCCGATGGTCACCGTCGACCCGGCGTTCGCGCCGCTCACCGCCGCCGCGCGGGACCGGCGCGAGGTCAGCTTCGACTACCGCGTCCCGGACCGGGACGCGCCCACCCGCCGCCGGGTGCAGCCGTGGGGCGTGGTCTGCTGGCGCGGCCGGTGGTACGTCGTCGGCCACGACCTCGACCGCGACGCGACCCGCTGCTTCCGGTTGTCCCGGGTGGTCGGCACCGTCCGGGCGACCGGCGAGCCGGGCGCCTACGAGCCGCCCGCCGGCGTCGACCTGATCAGCCACGTGGCCCGCTGGTCCGGGCCGGTGGAGCGCACCGGCCGGGCCACGGTGCTGGCCACCCCCGGCCGCGCCGCCGGGCTGCGCCGCTGGGCCGTCGAGTGCCAGGCCGGCCCCGACGGGGACCGGCTGGTGCTGCCGTACGCCGACGCCGACTACCTGGCCGGCCAGATCGTCGGGTACGGCCCGGACGTCCGCGTGCTGGAGCCACCGGAGGTACGGGAGGCGGTCATCCAGCGGCTCAAGGAGGTCGCCGCCCGGCACGACGAGCTGGCCGTGACCGGGGGTGCCCGGTGACCCGCCCGGCGGCCCGCGCGGGCCGTGCCTCCGCCGACCGGCTGGCCCGCCTGCTCAACCTGGTGCCCTACCTGCTGGCCCGCCCCGGCATCGAGATCGCCGAGGCGGCGCACGACCTCGGGGTGACCGAGAAGCAGCTCCGGGAGGACCTGGAACTGCTCTGGGTGTGCGGGCTGCCCGGCTACGGTCCCGGTGACCTGATCGACATGGCGTTCGACGGTGACCGGGTGACGATCACCTACGACGCCGGGATCGACCGCCCGCTGCGGCTCACCCCGGACGAGGCGCTGGCGCTGGTGGTGGCGTTGCGGATGATCGCCGAGACGCCGGGCGTGGCCAACCGGGAGGCGGTCGAGCGGGCACTCGCCAAGATCGAGAACGCGGCCGGCGACCTGGCCGGCGCGCCTGTCGAGGTCCGCCTGCCCGGCGACTCCGCCCGGGTACGCGAGCTGCGCGCCGCCGTCGAGCGCGGCCGGGCGCTGCGGATCACCTACTACACCCCGGCCCGGGACGAGACCACCGAACGCACCATCGACCCGCTGCGGATGCTGATGGTCGGCGGCCGGGCGTACGTGGAGGCGTGGTGCCGCCGCGCCGAGGGGGTGCGGCTGTTCCGGGCCGACCGGATCGACGCGGTGACCGAGCTGCCGGAGCAGGCGGTGGTGCCGCCGCAGGCCCGCCCGCACGATCTCAGCGACGGCGTGTTCAGCCCGTCGGCCGACCTGCCGCTGATCACGCTGCGGATCGGCCGGGGTGAGCGGTGGATCACCGAATATTATCCGTGCGAGCGGGTCGTGGCCGACGGCGAGCAGTGGCTGGTGTCGTTGCGCGTCACCGACCTCGGGTGGGCCCGGCGGTTCGTGCTCGGGCTGGGCCCGGAGGTGACCGTGGTGGCCCCGGCCGAGCTGGCCGAGCAGGTCCGCGCCCAGGCCGTGGCCGCGCTCGACGCGTACGCCACCCCGGCCGGCAGCGCCGACCCGGCGGCCGTCGGCGGCACCCGATAGGCTGACCGCCGTGGTGACGTGGATCGTGCTCGGGGTCGTGGTGTTCGCGCTGGTCGTACTGGCCCTGGCGATCCGTCCGGTGGTGAGCCGCCTGCCCGGGCTGCGCCGTTCCGCGCTGGCGTTGCAGCGACGGGCGGTCGAGGCCGAGTCGCTGCGTGCGGCCGCCGAGCAGTTGCAGGCGCGGGCCGAGTCGCTCCAGGAGCGCGCCGCTGTCGCGCAGGAGCGGATCACGTTGATCAAGGCCAAGCGCGGCGACTGATCGACGGCGGTCGGCCCGGTGAGCGTCGTCTGCGCGTTCCCGGGTGGTTACGCGCAGGAATGCGCGGACCTGGACGGTTGACGGGACACTTCGGGTTGGTCGAAACTTCACCGATCGGGCCCGCACCGGCAGGCCCGCGGGGGTGGCAAGCCGCTGCGACACACGTACGATGGGCGACGACCCACCCCTCACCGACACAGAGCGACTGGAGCTTCCCATGGGTGCCCTCAAGCCGTGGCACATCGCCGTACTCGTGGTCGTGCTGATCCTGCTGTTCGGCGCGAAGCGGCTCCCCGACGCGGCCCGCTCGCTGGGCCGCTCGCTGCGGATCATCAAGGCCGAGACCAAGAGCCTGCACGACGACGACCGCGACCTCGCCGAGAAGGCCGACGCGCAGGCCGGCTACCAGCCGCTCCAGCCGCAGCAGCCGGTACAGGGGCAGCCGTACGTCCAGGGCCAGCAGCAGTACGCCCAGCAGCCGTACGCGCCGCAGCCGCAGCCGCAGCAGCCCGTGGCCCCGCCGGCCGACCCGGTGCAGCGCGTCCGCGAGAACTGATCCGAGAGGGCCTCAATCACCGTGGCCTTCGGGTTGAAGAAGCGCGGCCCGAGCAACTTCGCGCGGGCCGCCGACGGCTCGATGACGCTCATGGAGCACATCCGTGAGCTGCGTAACCGGCTGTTCCGCGCGTCGCTGGCGATCCTTGTCGGTTTCGGGTTCGGCGTGTGGCTGTCCGGGCCGGTGCTGCACATCCTGCAGAAGCCCTACTGCGACCTGCCCAAGGCGCGGTTGATCGACGGCAACTGCAACTTCGTCCAGCTCGGTCCCGCCGACCTGTTCCTGCTGCAGATGAAGGTGGCCCTCTGGGTCGGCCTGATCATCGCCGCGCCGATCTGGCTCTACCAGCTCTGGGCGTTCATCGCGCCGGGCCTGCACCGGCACGAGCGGCGGTACGCGTACTTCTTCACGGCGCTGGCGGCCCCGCTGTTCGCCGCCGGCGCGGTCCTGGCGTACTTCGTCACGTCCAAAGGGCTGGAGTTTTTGCTCAACGTCTCCGGCGGCGGCGACGTGACCACCACGCTCGACATCACCCGCTACGTCGGGTTCGTCACGAACCTGATCCTGCTGTTCGGGGTGGCGTTCGAGTTCCCGTTGATCGTGCTGATGCTCAACTTCGTCGGCATGGCCAGCGCCAAGCGGCTGCTCAGCTGGTGGCGCGTGGCGGTCTTCGTGTTCTTCGCGTTCTCCGCAGTGGTCACGCCGACGCCCGACCCGTTCGGCATGACCGCGCTGGCGATCTGCCTCTGCGCGCTCTACTTCGCCGCGGTGGGGGTGGCGTTCCTCAACGACAGGCGACGCGGTCGTGGGCGTGAGGCCTACGCCGGCATCGCCGACGACGAGGTGTCACCGCTGGACCTGTCGGACGAGCCGGTGCCCGCCGGTGGCCGGATCGAGGCGTCCGAGCCGATCGGCGCACCCGAGCCGATCGTCGCCCCGAAGCCGATCGAACGCCGCTACGACGACATGACCTGACCGATCCCGCGCACCTCCGGACGCCGTCCCCGCTCCACGGGGGACGGCGTCCGCGTCTCCGCACCCGCCCCGCGCCGCCCTTCCGAGAACGCGCAGACACCCCGCCCTGAGTCGATCTTGGACTTGGTGCCCCTCGGATGCCGGAAATCCGCACTTTGCCCGGGCCGAAACTGCAAGATCGCCGGGGGGCGAGGGTCGGGGCGGGGTGGGTCAGGTTAGGCGGTGGGCTGTTTCGGGGTGGGGTGGGGGGACGGACTCGGGGTGCAGGATCGCGGCTATCGTCTCGGCGCCGTCGACCAGGCGCGGGCCGGCGCGCACGATCAGCCCGTCCGCGTCCAGCGCCCACACCTGCGCGTCCGGGAAGTGCCCGGCCACCGCGGCGGCCTGCTCGGCCGCGCCGTCGAGGCGGAACCCGCACGGCGCGACCAGCACCACCTCGGGGCGGGCGGCCCGCAGGGCCTCCCAGGTGGTCGGCGCGGACCGGGCGCCCCGGTGGGTGGCGACCGGCTCGCCGCCGGCGACGTCGACCAGGTCCGGGATCCAGTGCCCGGCGCCGAACGGCGGGTCCACCCATTCGACCACCGCGACCCGCCGCCGGGGCCGGCCCGCCACCGCCGCGCCGACCGCCGCGAGCCGGGCACGCAGGCCGTCGACCAGGGCCTCCGCGCGATCCGGCACCCGGGCCGCCGCGCCCACCGCGCGGATCGACTCCAGCACGTCGTCGAGGGTGTACGGGTCGAGCGACAGCACGTCGGCCCGGCACCCCAGGTGCTCCACGGCGTCGGCGACCCGGCCCGAGGGGAGCGCGCAGACGCGGCAAAGGTCCTGGGTGAGGATCAGGTCCGGGTCCAGCCCGGCGAGCGCGCCGGCGTGCAGCGTGTAGAGGTCGGCACCGGCCGCTACCTGCGCCCGGACGTACGCGTCGATGTCGCCGGGACTCATGCCCCGGGTGTCCCGGCCGCCGACGACCACAGTGGTGCCCGACCGGTACGACGCGGGCACGTCGCACTCGAACGTGACGCCGACCAGGTCGTCGCCGAGGCCGAGCGCGTACACGATCTCGGTGGCGGAGGGGAGCAGGGAGACCAGCCGCATGCCCGCCATCATGCCCCGCGGACGGACCGCCCCGCCCCGGGGCCGGTCCGGTGCGGACATCGGGCCGCCCTCGGGCCTTGCCGGGACGCCGTACCCGCTTAGACTCTGCTGACTCCGCCGAGCCCCCCGGGCGGTGTGCCGGGGTGCGTCGGCGCCCCGTTCCGGTCAGCCCGTCTGACCTGCGCTCCGGAGAACCCGATGAAGAGCCGTACCGCCGCCGTCCTGACCGTCCTCTGCGCGGCCACCGCGCTCACCGCCTGCGGTGACGACGAGCCCGCGCCGAAGGGCCAGCAGGTGCCGGTGACCGCCACCGACACCAGCTGCGAGGTCACCACCACGCTGTTCACGCCGGGCACCGTCACGTTCACAGTGACCAACCGGGGTCAGCAGGCCACCGGGGTCTACGTCTACGGCCGGGAGGGTGACGCCTTCACGAAGGTGATCGCGGAGGTCGCGGACGTGCCGGCGGGCCGCACCGGCGACCTGCGCGCGTCGCTGCAGACCGGCACGTACGAGGTGGCCTGCAAGCCGGGCCGGCAGGGTGACGGCGTGCGGACCCGGATCACCGTCTCCGACGACGGCAATCTCGCCAGCGCCGCGGCCGAGGTGGCCTACGACCGGTCGGTGACGATCGAGCTGACCGACGACGCGATGAACGGCGTGGACGCGCTGATCGCCGAGCCCGGCGAGAAGCTCGCGTTCAAGGTGACGAACAAGACCGCCGGGGCCCGGACGCTGTACGTGCTCAACCCCGAGGGCAAGCGGGTCGCCGAGATGAAGGCCGAGGCCAACGGCACCGCCGAGACGGTGGTGACGCTGGGCGCGGCGGGGGACTGGTCGCTGAAGGTCAAGGGCGACGGCGTGCCGTCGGTGAGCAAGCCGTTGGTGGTCCGCTGAGGCGCGACACCGTCGATCAGAAGTCGGTCGATCCGGGTGCATCCACCGGGGACGGTCGGGGCGAAGCAATGGTCGTGACGACAGTCACGGACCTGGTCGCTTCGACGAAAGGCTCCCCGATGAACATCGCTCGTCTCGCCGCCCGGCTGGCTGTGGGCGCCACCGCCGCGGCGGTGGCCACCACCGCCGTCGCCGTGCCCGCCCAGGCCGGCGCCAAGCAGCCGGGTACGCGGTCGCTGGCGGCAGTGCTCACCGCCGACAAGAGCGGCTTCGACCGCAACTCGCGGGACTTCGACGTCCTCACGAAGGCGGTCCTGACGGTGTTGCAGGCCAAGCCGGACTCGCCGGTGAAGGTGCTCACCGACGGCACCGTCGCGCTGACCGCGTTCGTGCCGAACGACTACGCGTTCCGCGAGCTGGTGCGGGACATCACCGCCGCGAGGAAGCTGCCCGGCGAGAAGGCCGCGTTCGACGCGGTCGCCGGCCTGGGCGTGGACACCGTGGAGGATGTCCTGCTCTACCACGTCGTGCCCGGCGCGACGATCGACCGGAAGGCGGCGCTGAAGGCCGACGGCGCGGACCTGACCACCGCGCTCGGCGCCACCGTCGAGGTGGACGTGAAGCGCTGCTGGTACGGCCGCGAGGTGCGCCTGGTCGACGCCGACACCAGCGACCGCAACGCGCGGGTGGTTCGGTACGACATCAACAAGGGCAACAAGCAGATCGCGCACGCGGTGGACCGGGTGCTGCGCCCGATCGACCTGCCCTGACCCACCCCCGCCACGGCGCCCGGCACCCCCTGCCGGGCGCCGTCGGCGTGCGCCGGACATTCGCCGCCTGACCTGCCTCTGGTGGGCGGCGCGAGCCGTGCCGTACGGTGCTCGCCGTGACCGCGCACGATCATGTCCCGCCCGGCCCCGTCGCCGTGCTCGCCAACCCGACCGCGGGCCGGGGGCGGCACCGCGGACTGCTGCCCGGGATCCTGGAGCGCCTCGCCGCGGCGGGCCGCCCGGTCGAGCTGCTGCGCGCGCGTACCCCCTCCGAGGCGGAGGCGGCGTGCCACGACGCGGTCACCGGCGGCGCCGGGGCGCTCGTGGCGGTGGGCGGCGACGGCACGATGCACCGCGCGTTGCAGGCGGTCGCCGGCACCGACGTGCCGTTCGGGCCGGTCCCGGCGGGCACCGGTAACGACTTCGCGGTGGACACCGGCTTCCCGGCCGACCCGACGGCCGCCGTCGAGGTGATTACCGCGGCGCTCGCCGCCGGCCGCGCCCGGCCGGTGGACCTGGCGCGGCTGTCCCGGCCCGGGGAGGCCGACCGCTGGTTCGGCGCGGTGCTCGCGGCCGGTTTCGACGCGATCGTCAACGAACGCGCCAACCGGATGCGCTGGCCGCGCGGCCCTCGCCGGTACGACCTGGCGATAGTGGTGGAGCTGGCCCGGCTGCGGCCACGCCGCTACCGGCTGGTCCTCGACGGGGTGGCGCAGGAGGTGGACGCGGTGCTGGTCGCGGTCGGCAACACGGCCAGCTACGGCGGCGGCATGCGGATCTGCCCGGACGCGGACCCGCACGACGGCCTGCTGGACGTGGTGGTCGGCGGGCGCTTCGACAGGCGCACGCTGATGCGGGTCAAGCCGCAGATCTACCGGGGCACCCACGTCACGCACCCGCTGGCGCGCGTCTACCGGGCGCGGACGGTGGAGCTGGCCGCCGAGGGCATCACCACGTACGCCGACGGGGAACGCTCCCTCGACCTGCCGGTGACCGTCACCGCCGTGCCGGCGGCGCTGCGGCTGCTGCGCTGACCCCCGCCAGGTCCGCCTGAGACAGCTCGCCGGGAACGGCCGGCGGCGAAGGCGGAGGCGCGGCAGGAGGCGCCGCGGCGGCGCGGACCGCACCGGCGCTCGCGGCCACCACGAGCGCGATGGCGAGCACCTCGACCGGGCGCAACGCCTGGCCGAGCACCAGCCAGCCGGCCACCGCGGCGATCGCCGGGCCGAGACTCATCATCACCGCGAACGTCGCGGTCGGCAGCCGCCGCAGCGCGGCCAGTTCCAGGCTGTACGGCAGCACCGAGGCGAGCAGCGCCAGCCCGGTACCGAGCCCCAGCACCACCGGGTCGGCGAGGCGACCGCCGCCGGCGGCCAGCCCGAACGGCAGGGTGAGCAGCGCCGCGACGGTCAGGGCGAGGGCCAGCCCGTCGGCGCCGGGGAACCGCGCGCCGATCCGCGCCGAGCAGACGATGTACGCGGCCCACATGGCGCCCGCCGTCAGCGCCAGCGCGGCGCCGGCCGGGTCGAGCCGGTCGAACCCGCCCTGCCCGAGCAGGACCACCCCGGCCAGCGCCAGCGCGGCCCAGCACCAGGCGGCCACCCGGCGCGCGGCGATCACCGACAGCGCCAGCGGGCCGAGCACTTCCAGGGTGACGGCCGGGCCGAGCGGGATCCGCTCGATCGCCTGGTAGAAGATCGAGTTCATGCCGGCCAGGGCCAGCCCGAACGCCAGCACCGCCGCCCAGTCGCGGCGCCCGTACCCGCGTACCCGCGGCCGGCAGAACACGAGCATCAGCAGCGCGCCGATGGTCAGCCGCAGCGTCACCGCCCCGGCCACCCCGGTACGCGGGAACAGCAGCGCGGCCAGCGCGGAGCCGAACTGCACCGACAGCGCCCCGCCGAGCACCAGCGCGACCCCGCCGAGCCGTCCCGGCGCACGCGGCGGCAAGGGGTGGGCACCGGTCATGCCCCTGACGGTAGCCGGTGCGCCGCGACGGGTTCGCGCCGCTGGGGTGTGCGCTCAGGCGGCCCCGGCCAGGTCGAGCACCGCGCCGAGCCCGTTGGGGCGGCCGGCGTCGGCGCAGGGCAGCACCAGCACCCCGCACCCGGCCGCCACCGCGCCCGCGTCGGCCGGCGTGTCGCCCACCATGAGCGTGCGCTCCGGGTCGACGCCGAGCATCCCGCAGGCCCGCAGGAAGATGCCCGGGTCCGGCTTGCAGCGCCCCACCTCGTACGACAGCGCGTACGCGTCGACGAGCGCGTCGAGGTCCCAGGCGGCGAACAGCGGCCGCAGGTCGAAGCCGATGTTGCTGACCACCGCCACCTTCACCCCGGCGGAGCGCAGCGCTCCCAGCACGGGGGCGGTGTCCGGGTACGGCACCCAGCCCTCGGGCACCAGCACCCGCTCGTAGAGCGCGTCGGCGAACCCGTCGATGCTGGTGTCCACGGTCTCGGCCAGCCCGGTGTACGCGCCCCGGTGCGCGTGCGGGTAGAGATCGCGGTCGGCCCACAGTTCGGCCAGCCGGGGCGGCACCCGCGCCGGCAGCGGGCCGCCGGCACGCCCGGCGGTGAGCAGCCGGTCGGCCAGCGAGGTGGCCCGGATCCGGTCCAGCTCGACGCCGCAGGCGGACGCGGCGGCGAGCACCCAGGCCAGCGGCTCCTCCACCTGGGCGAGGGTGCCGTGGAAGTCGAAGAGCACCGCCTCCACCGGCCGGCGGGACGGGCCCGGGCGGACGGCGTCGTCGGCGCCGCTCGAGACGTGGGGCAGTTCGGTACGGTCCGGCACGTCGTGCACCCTACCGACCGCTCCGACCGTCCTGCCGGATGGCCTTGACCGGTACTCCTCGGCGGCACCGATTAATCTTGGATCCATGTCGAGCCCCGCCGAGCGGTACGCCGCGGCGCGCCGCCGGGCCGCGCAGGCCTCCGCCTTCCCGGCCCTGGACGAATTCTCGCTGGATCTCGGGTTCGATCTCGACGACTTCCAGCGCGAGGCGTGCGAGGCGCTGGAGCGGGGCAGCGGCGTGCTGGTCTGCGCTCCCACCGGCGCCGGCAAGACCGTGGTGGGTGAGTTCGCGGTGCACCTGGCGCTGCGCGGCCGGCCCGGCGGCGACGCGCCCGCCACCCGGCGCAAGTGCTTCTACACCACGCCGATCAAGGCGCTGTCCAACCAGAAGTACCACGACCTGGTGGACCGCTACGGCGCCGAGCACGTCGGCCTGCTCACCGGCGACAACGCGATCAACGGCGACGCGCCGGTGGTGGTGATGACCACCGAGGTGCTGCGCAACATGCTCTACGCCGGCTCGGCGACGCTGGAGGGCCTGGCGTACGTGGTGATGGACGAGGTCCACTACCTGGCCGACCGGTTCCGCGGCGGGGTCTGGGAAGAGGTGATCATCCACCTGCCCGAGTCGGTCACGCTCGTGTCGCTGTCGGCCACCGTCTCCAACGCCGAGGAGTTCGCCGACTGGCTGGTCACCGTGCGCGGCGAGACCGCGGTGGTGGTCTCCGAGCACCGGCCGGTGCCGCTGTGGCAGCACATGCTCGTCGGCAAGCGGATGTTCGACCTGTTCCACGACGCCGACGCGGCCCGCAAGCACGATGTGCACCCCGAGCTGCTGCGCTACACCCGGGACACGATGCGCCGGCTGGAGCTGGGCGAGGGCCGCAGCGCCGGTCCCGGCGGCGGGCGGCGCGGCCCCCGCTGGCGCGGCCCGATGCGCCCGGACATCGTCGACCGGCTCGACCGGGAGGGACTGCTCCCGGCGATCCTGTTCATCTTCAGCCGGGCCGGCTGCGACGCCGCCGTGCAGCAGTGCCTCGCCGCCGGGCTGCGCCTCACCTCCCCGGAGGAACGCGCCGAGATCCGCCGGGTGGTGGAGTCCCGGGTCACCGCCATCCCCGGCGAGGACCTGTCGGTGCTCGGCTACTGGGAGTGGCTCGACGGCCTGGAGCGCGGGCTGGCCGCGCACCACGCCGGCATGCTCCCGGCGTTCAAGGAGGTGGTAGAGGAGCTGTTCGTCCGCGGGCTGGTCAAGGCCGTCTTCGCCACCGAGACGCTCGCGCTGGGCATCAACATGCCGGCCCGCTGCGTGGTGCTGGAACGCCTCGTCAAGTTCAACGGCGAGGCCCACGTCGACCTCACCCCCGGCGAGTACACCCAGCTCACCGGCCGGGCCGGCCGCCGGGGCATCGACGTGGAGGGCCACGCGGTCGTGGTCTGGTCGCCGGAGACCGACCCCCGGCACGTCGCCGGGCTCGCCTCCACCCGCACCTACCCGCTGCGTTCCAGCTTCCGGCCGTCGTACAACATGGCCGTCAACCTGGTCGGCAGCGTCGGCGCGGCGCCGGCCCGGGAACTGCTGGAGTCCTCGTTCGCGCAGTTCCAGGCCGACCGGTCGGTGGTGGGCCTGGCCCGTCAGGTGCAGCGCAACACCGAGACCATCGACGCGTACGGCGCGGAGGCCGCCTGCCACCACGGCGACTTCGACGAGTACTTCGCGCTGCGGGTGGCCATCGCCGACCGGGAACGCGCCATCGCCCGGCAGGGGCAGACCCAGCGCAAGGCGGCGGCCGTCGCCTCGCTGGAGCGGCTGCGGGTCGGTGACGTGATCCGGGTGCCGTCCGGTCGGCGGGCCGGACTGGCGGTGGTGCTGGACCCGGCCACCGGCGGGTTCGGCGAGCCCCGGCCGCTGGTCCTCACCCAGGACCGCTGGGCCGGGCGGGTCACGCCCGGCGACTTCACCACCCCGGCCGAGGTGCTCACCCGCATCCGGGTGCCGAAGCACTTCAACCACCGATCGCCCGCGGCCCGGCGGGATCTGGCCGCCGCGGTCAGTGGCACCGGCCTGGACCGGCACGGCGGCCGGCGGGGCGGCCGGTCCCGTCAGGCGGCGGGGGAGGACCACCGGCTCAGCCAGCTCCGCGTCGAGCTGCGCGCCCACCCGTGTCACGCCTGCCCGGACCGGGAGGAGCACGCCCGCTGGGCGGAGCGGCGGCGCCGGCTGGAACGCGACACCGAGGAGCTGCGTGAGCGGGTGTCCGGGCGGACCGGCTCGCTGGCCCGTACCTTCGACCGGATCGTGGCGTTGCTGACGGCCCGCGGCTACCTGGCCGCCGACGGCGAGGTCACCGACGCCGGGCGGATGCTGGCCCGGATCTGGACCGAGGCGGACCTGCTGGTGGCCGAGTGCCTGCGCCGCCGGGTGTGGGACGGCCTGTCCCCGGCCGAGCTGGCCGCCGCCGTGTCGGTGGTGGTGTTCGAGGCCCGGCGGGACGTCGACGAGCGGGCGTCGCTGCCGCGCGGCGCGGTGGCCGACGCGGTCGACGAGACGCTCAAGCTGTGGGGCGACATCGAGGCGGACGAGGCGGCGCGCGGCCTGGCCGTGACCCGGGAGCCCGATCTCGGCTTCGCCTGGCCGATCTACCGGTGGGCGCGCGGCGAGGCGCTGGCGAAGGTGCTGGCCAGCGGCCACCAGATCGACGGGGAGATGCCGGCCGGCGACTTCGTCCGCTGGGCGCGCCAGGTCGTCGACCTGCTCGGGCAGGTCGCCGACTCGGGCGGCGCCTCGGCCGAGCTGCGCGGCACCGCCCGGCAGGCCATCGCGGCGGTCAACCGTGGTGTGCTGGCCTACCACGCCTCCGCCTGACGGTCACTTTCGGTCAGCGATTACCGGAAATCGACGCACCTCTGCGTCACGGCGGCACCACCCCGCGAATTGGCGGGGGGTCGATGCACGCCCTGGTCAGGGCCTATCCCATCATTGCCCGGGGCGCCGTGGGTCGCGCTGAGCCGAGGATGAGGGAAGGGCGTCGTGGGCGAGATCAATCACTTCGAGTACGGATGGATCACACCCGCGCTCAGCTACGCGTTGTCGGTGCTCGGCTCGGCGCTCGGCCTGGTCTGCGCCGGGCGGATCCGGACCGCCACCAGCGCCGGCCAGCGGGCCTGGTGGGGCCTGCTCGCCGCGTGGGCGCTCGGCGGCACCGCCATCTGGGCCATGCACTTCATGGCGATGCTCGGGTTCGCCGTCGGCGGCACCCGGATCCGCTACGACGTGCCGCTGACGGCCGCCAGCACGGCGATCGCGGTGGCGGCGGTCGGCATCGGGCTGGCGATCGTGGGCACCGGCCGGCTCGCCGCGCCCCGGCTGATCGCCGGCGGGTTCTTCACCGGCGCCGGGGTGGCGGCCATGCACTACACCGGCATGGCCGCCATGCGCCTGGACGGCTCGCTCGGCTACGACCCGCTGCGGGTGACCCTGTCCGTGGTCATCGCGATCGTGGCCGCCACGGTGGCGCTCTGGCTGGCGATGACCGTCCGCCGGGGGATCGCCATCGCCGCGTCGGCGCTGGTCATGGGCATCGCGGTCAACGGCATGCACTTCACCGGCATGAGCGCGCTGTCGGTGCACCTGCACGAGAGCCGCGGCCCGGCCTCCGGCACCGAGGTGAGCGGGCTGCTGGTGCCGATCGTGCTGGCGGTGGTCTTCGGCGTGGTCGGGCTCGTCTACGCGCTGCTCGCCGCGCCGTCCGACGACGACCGGGCCGGGGCCGCGTACGTCAGCGCGCGGCTCGACGAGGGGCCGCAGACGGTGGCCGCCGAACCCGCGCCGGACCCGGTCGGCCTGCGGGCCCGGTCGACGCTGGCGCAGCCCGGCGCGCAGTTCCCGTCCCGGCGGAGCACCGACCGCCCGTCGTGATCAACTGATCACGATCGGTCGCCGGCCAGTGCGTCGACGAGACGGCGGCACGAGCCGGCCAGGTTCCAGCGCTGCGCCAGCTCCAGCAGCCGGTCCGGGTCGGCGGGGGACGTGGGCAGTGCCGGGTCCAGCTCGGGCAGCGGCACGTCGGTGGCGACCCGAACCACCTTCGGCGCCACGGCCAGGTAGTCCCGGGCGGCGTCGAGCTTCGCCCGCAGCCCGGGCGCGAAACCGGAGCGGGGGTCGTCGAGCGCGGCCAGGATGCCGTCCAGCCCGCCGTAGCGGTCGATCAGCCGGGCGGCGGTCTTCTCGCCCACCCCGGCCACGCCGGGCAGCCCGTCGCTGGGGTCGCCGCGCAGCGCCGCGAAGTCGGCGTACCGGTCGGCGGGCACACCGTAGCGGGTGCGGACCGCCGCGTCGTCGCAGTCGTCCAGCTTGGCCACGCCCCGGCCGACGTAGAGCAGGCGTACCGGGTGGGCGTCGTCGACGAGCTGGAACAGGTCGCGGTCGCCGGAGACCACCTCTACCGGGCCCGGCTGGGTCACCGAGAGCGTGCCGAGCACGTCGTCGGCCTCGTATCCGTCGGCGCCCACGGCCGGGATGCCGAGCGCGTCCAGCACCTCCAGGATCATCGGCACCTGCGGGGACAGCGTGTCCGGCACGACCTCGCCGCCCTCGGGCGCGACCCGGTGCGCCTTGTACGACGGCAGCAGCTCCACCCGCCACGCCGGCCGCCAGTCGTGGTCGAGCGCGCAGATCATCCGGTCGGGCCGGCGGGTGCGCACGAGCTGGGCGAGCATGTCGAGGAAGCCGCGGACGGCGTTGACCGGCTGGCCGTCGCCGGTCTTCGCGGCCGACTCGGGAATGCCGAAGTAGGCGCGGAAGTAGAGGCTGGGGGAGTCGATCAGGAGGATCGGCTGTCGTTGTGCCACGCGGACAAGCCTTCCACAGCCCTGTGACGACATGGGGGAGGCGACCGCCGGGCCGGAAACCCGGGCGCGCGCGGGGCGCGGCATGAGCAGACTGGCGGGGTGAGCTTCGTACCCGGCCTGACCCTGGCCCGCCGGTTCCACGACGAGGTGGTGGGTCCGCTGCTGGCGCGGCGGCTGCCCGGCCTGCCGTACTCCGCCGGTCTGCTCGACGGCGGCTCCGAGCTGCTCGGCCTCGACACGCCCCGCTCCACCGACCACGACTGGGGTCCGCGTACCCAGCTCTTCGTGGCGGCCGCGCACGACGTCGCGCCGGTCCGGGCGGCGCTGGACGCGGAGCTGCCGGCGCGGTTCCTCGGCTGGCCGACCCGCTACTCAGGCGGGCCGGAGGCGCGCCTCGGCACGGTCCGCGCCGACGGCGACCGGCACGGCGTGACGGTGGACGAACTCGGCGGATGGCTGCGGGAGCGGCTCGGCGCCGACCCGCGCACCGGACTGACGGCGGCGGACTGGCTGGCGACGCCGACGCAGCGGCTGGCCGAGCTGACCGGGGGAGCGGTGTTCCACGACGGGCTCGACGGCGCGCTCACCGACGTCCGCGCCCGGCTGGCCTGGTATCCGGACGACGTGTGGCGGTACGTGCTCGCCTCCGGGTGGCAGCGGGTCGCGCAGGCCGAGCACCTGGCCGGCCGGTGCGCCGAGGTCGGCGACGACCTGGGCAGCCGGGTCGTGGTCGCCGGACTGGCCCGGGACCTGATGCGCCTCGGCCTGCTGCTGCACCGGCGCTGGCCCCCGTACGCGAAATGGCTCGGCACGGTGTTCGCGACGCTGCCGGACGCGGCGCCGGTGGTGGACGGGCTCGCCGCCGCGCTCGGCCCGGGCGACTGGGCGGCCCGGGAGCCCGGCCTGGTCCGGGCGCTGGAGACGGTCGCCGGCTGGACCAACGACGCCGCGCCGGCGCCGCCGGTGGACCCGGCCGCCCGGCCGTTCCACGACCGGCCGTTCCTGGTGCTGCACGCCTGCCGGTTCGTCGAGACGCTGCGCGCCGCGATCACCGACCCGCAACTGCGCGACCGGCCGCCGGTCGGCGCGGTGGACCAGTACGTGGACAGCGTGGACGTGCTGACCCACGCGGACCGTGCCCGCCGGGTGGCCGCGGCGGTTGTCGGCCCGCCGGCCGGGGCCTAGACTCCGATTCGAGTCGCATCGATCCGCGACTGTCTATCTCGTCTCCGAGGGTCCGGGCCGCCCATCGCAGGCGCCTCGCCGGCGAGAACGCCGCGCCACGCGGCGTTCCCACCATCCGAGGAGAACGCATGCTGTCCAGAAGGAGCAGACTCCGGCTGCTCGGTGCGGCGCTGGCCGCGGCCGGGCTCGCCGTCGGGGCGGCGCTCGCCGTCCCCGGGCCGGCCTCGGCCGCCGCGCTGACCGAGGTGACGAACTTCGGCACCAACCCGAGCAACCTGCGGATGTACCTGTACGTCCCGGACACCGTCGCGGCCCGTCCCGGCCTGCTCGTGGTGAACCACTACTGCACCGGCAGCGGCCCGGCCATGTACTCCGGCACCCAGTTCGCGGCGCTCGCCGACCGGTACGGCTACATCGTGGTCTACCCGTCGGTGACGCGCAGCAGCAAGTGCTTCGACGTCTCCTCGCCCCAGGCGCTGCGCCGCGACGGCGGCAGCGACCCGGTGGGCATCAAGTCGATGGTGGACTACGTGCGGCAGCGCTACCCGGTGGACTCGCAGCGGATCTTCACCACCGGCACCTCGTCCGGCGCGATGATGACGAACGTGCTGCTCGGCGACTACCCGGACGTGTTCCGCGCCGGTGCCGCCTTCGCCGGTGTGCCGTTCGGCTGCTTCGCCACCACCAACGGCTCCGAGTGGAACAGCGAGTGCGCCAACGGCCAGGTGCTGAAGACCCCGCAGCAGTGGGGTGACCTGGTGCGCAACGCCTACCCCGGCTACACCGGCCCGCGCCCGCGGATGCAGATCTGGCACGGCACCAACGACGAGACGCTGCGCTACCCGAACTTCGGCGAGCAGATCGACCAGTGGACGAACGTGAACGGGCTGAGCCAGACGCCGGCGTACACGGACAGCCCGCAGGCCGGCTACACGCGTACCCGCTACGGCGGCACCGGCGGCACCGCGACCGTCGAGGCGATCAGCATGCAGGGCGTCACGCACAACCTGCCGGTGGACGCGGCGCAGGCCATCCGCTTCTTCGGCCTGGACTCCACCGCGCCGCCGACCACCGCGCCGCCCACCACGCCTCCGCCCACCACGCCTCCGCCCACCACGCCTCCGCCCACCACGGCACCGCCCACGACGCCGCCCCCCACCACGGCGCCGCCGACCACGCCGCCGCCGTCGGGCGCCTGCCGGGTCGGGTACGTGGTGAACGCCTGGAACAACGGCCTGACCGCCGCCGTGACGATCACCAACACGTCCACCGCGGCGATCAACGGCTGGAACCTCGCGTTCACACTGCCGGGCGGTCAGACGATCACCGGAGGCTGGAACGCCACGTACAGCCCGTCCAGCGGCGCGGTGACCGCCCGCAACGTGTCCTACAACGCGTCGATCCCGCCGGGCGGCTCGGTGGACATCGGCTTCCAGGCCACCCACACCGGCAACACCGGCAGGCCCGCCTCGTTCACGCTCAACGGGAGCACCTGCACGGCCGCCTGAGCGGGGCCGCAGCGGCATCCCGGCCGCGCCCGTCCCGACCGGGGCGGGCGCGGCCGGGCATGACCGCACCGGCGGCGGGTACCCGTGCCGGACGGACACCGGCGGGAACCGAAGGAGCGGATATGAAGGTCCGAAGCTCCCTGCGCGCGCTCAAGCGCAAGGCCGGCTCGATCGTGGTCCGGCGCCGGGGAAAGCTGTTCGTGCTCAACAAGGCCGACCGGCGGCAGAAGGCCCGGCAGGGCTGAGCCCGATGGCCGACATCCTGATCACCGGGGCCGGCAGCGGGCTCGGCCGGGGCACCGCGCTCGGGCTGGCCCGCGAGGGCCACCACGTGATCGCCGCCGCGCAGGTCTGGCCCCAGGTCCGCGAACTGCGCGCCGAGGCGCAGCGGGCGGGCGTCGCGCTGGACGCGATCAAGCTGGACGTCACCGACCCGGCCGACCGGGCCGCCGCGGCCCGGCACCGGGTGGACATCCTGGTGCTCAACGCGGGCGTGCAGGAGGCCGGCGCTCTGGTGGAGATCCCGATGGACCGGGTCCGCCGGTCGTTCGAGGTGAACGTGTTCGGCCACCTGCACCTGGCGCAGGCACTGGTGCCGCCGATGCTGGCCCGGGGCGCGGGAAAGGTGGTCTGGGTGTCCTCCGCGGTGGGCGTGCGGACCCGGCCCTTCATCGGCGTCTACGCCGCCACCAAACACGCGATCGAGGCGCTGGCCTGGGCCATGAAGGGCGAGCTGGAACCACGCGGGGTACGCGTCGCGGTGATCAACCCCGGCCCGTACCGGACCGGCTACAACGACACCGGCGTGGAGACCATGTCCCAGTGGTGGGACGAGTCCGCCGCCCTGCTGCCCCGGCCCGACTTCGGCGACTACCTCGGCCACCAGCGCGATCCGCAGGAGATGATCGACGAGATGGTCCGGGTGGTGCCGGCCGGGGAGCACCCGTACCGCACCGCGTACCCGCCGTCGCTGCGCGACCAGCTCAGGGAGTTCGAGTCGCAGGTGTGGGACGCGACGTCGTGACGGCGGCGGCCGGTACGGCGTCCACCTCGGAGCGCCCCGCCAGGCGGGCGACGGCGGAGGCGGCCAGCGGGCGGTAGATCCGCACCGAGTCGGCGAGCGCGGAGAAGTGCGAACCCGAGTTGTCGCCGTGGTAGTGGGTGGCGATGTCCACCTGCTCGACCGGCACCCCGGCGCGGACCAGCCGCAGCAGCACCGCCATCTCGTACTCGAAGCGGTCACCCGGCACGGTGGTGAGCCAGCCGAGCAGGGCGGCCGGGTAGGCGCGCAGCCCGGTCTGGGTGTCGCGCACGTCGAGGCCGGTCGCCAGCCGGAACGCCACCCGGGTCGCCGCGTTGCCGAACCGGCTGCGCGCCGGGACCTCACCGTCGAAGCGGCGTACGCCGAGCGTCGGCGCCCCGGTGACGCGCATCCGTTCCGCCACGCGGCACACGTCGGTCACGCCGTGCTGGCCGTCGGCGTCCACACACACCACGTCGCGTCCGGGACGGTGCGCCGAGGCGTACCGGAAGCCGGTGCGCAGCACCACGCCCTTGCCCCGGTTGACCCGGCGGCGCAGCACCGTCGCCCCCTCGGCGCGGGCCGCGCCCAGCACCCCGGCGGCGGCCGGGCCGCTGCCGTCGTCGACGACGAGCACGTCCGCGCCGGGCAGCGCCGCCCGCAGGTCGCCGACCAGCGGCGGAAGCCGGTCACCGGGCCGGTACACCGGCACGAGCACGATCACGGAACCTCCCGGGTGGACTCGCCCGCCGGCACGGCCCGCCGGGTCGATCGAGGACCGTCGTACCCCGCGCCCGCTCCGGCGAATCACCGCCGGGGCGTGAGGCGTCCGATCCGGTCGGCGGCGCGGGTCAGCGTGCGCTCGCGGCGCAGCGACGCCTCCGGGGTACGCACGCCGAGGAAGCCGATCCGGCTGAACGCGCGGGCGGCCCGCTCCCGCCGGACGGGCACCGGGTCGGGCGCGGTCACCGGCACGTCGGCCAGCGCCCGGCCGGACAGCCCGAGCACGCGCGCGGCGAGCAGCCGGACGCGGGGCAGGTGCCACGGGTGGGAGACCAGCCCGAGTGGCCGCTGGGCGGTGAACTCCGCCGCGCCGAGCAGCCCGTCCTGGACGGTGTGCGCCAGGTTCTGCACGGTCGTGCGGGAGCGGGTCTCGGCGGCCGAGCGGGCGTACGCGTCGAGCCCGGCGTCGCGCGCCAGCGCCCGCATCAGCTCCGCCTCCCGGTATCCGGCGGGCGGGGCGGGCGCGCCGGCCGGGCCGTGCGGCCAGCCGCCGGTGAACACCACCCGGGCGTCCGGCGCGCGGCGGAACGCCTCGGCGTGCGCGCGGACGTAGGCCACCGCGGCCTCGGTGCGCGCGACGCTCTCCGCGGTGAGCCGGTAGCCGTCGTCGCCGGCCACCACCCCGCGCCCGAAGACCAGCAGCACTGTGGCGGGAGGCGTCATCCCTTCACGGTACGGGCCGGATCACTCGTCGTCCGGCGGCCAGGGCGGCGTGCCGACGCCGGTGATGCGGACGCCGCCCCACGGGTCCACCTCGGCCAGCCGGGCCCGGGCGACCCGTTCGCCGATCCGGACCTCCACGTCCCGGCGGCCGGAGCGCAGCAGCCGCACCAGGCGCGGTTCCGGCTCGACCCGCCCGGCCCAGTGGTAGCGGCCGTCGACCGGCTCGAACCGCCCGCCCGCGTGCAGCCGTACCGGGGTGCCGGCGATCTCGGCCGGGCCCTGCCAGGTCACCTGTCGATCCGTTCGTGCGCGCGGGTCAGCTCCGGTGGCAGGTCGGCGCCCCGGCGGACTCCCTCGATGCCGCTCCACAGCAGCGTGGTCAGGTATTCGGTGAGCGCGGCCCGGTGGATCGGCTGCCCGTGCGTGGTCCACCAGTCGCCGACCGCCTGCACGAACCCGACCAGCCCGTACGCCCACGGCTCGGCCGGGCCGGCGTCGAGGCCGAGCGCGCGCAGCCGGTCGCCGATGACCCGGGCCAGCCCGGTCGCGACCTGCCGGCTGGTGCCGGTGACCACCTGCTGGATGCCGGGATGCCCGGACTCGTGCACGAGGAACCGGTAGAGCGACGGCTCGTACTCCACGACGCTCAGGTACGCGTCGATCGTCGCCTCGACCAGCGCCCGCTCCTCGCGTACCTGCTCCACCGCGGGGGCGATGGCGGCCACCACGCGCGCCGCGACCACCTCGCTGACCGCCAGCCAGAGCTGCGCCTTGTCGGCGAAGTAGCGGTAGAGCACCGGCTTGCTGACCCCGGCGGTGGCGGCGACCTGGTCCATGTCGACGCTCGGGCCGTGTCGCAGCAGCGCCTGCACGGCGGCCGCGATCAGTTCCTGCCGCCGCTGTTCGCGGTGGTCGGCCCAGCGGTCGCGCCGCCCGCCGGAACGGGGTGCGGCCGGCTCCGGTGGGGCGTCGGGGCCATTGACATCGGTGGTGGTCCGTCGCATGCTACCACTCGTAACAGTTACTCGAAGTTACGTCAATATGGAGGGGTCATGGAGCGGACGACGGCCGGGTTCCCGCGCGAGGCGGTCGCCGATCGCCTGCTCTCCGCCTCGGTGCGCACCAGCTACGACCCGATGGTCGACATCGACTGGTCGGCGCCACCGGTGCCCGGCGCGTACTGGCTGCCGCCGACGCGCAGCAGTCTCTACGGCACGCCGCTGTGGGACGCCATGACCGAGGACCAGCGGGTCGAGCTGACCAAGCACGAGGTCGCCAGCGCGGCCAGCGCCGGGATCTGGTTCGAGACGATCCTCATGCAGATGCTGATCCGGCAGTACTACGACGCCGACCCGACCAGCCGGCACGCCCAGTACGCCCTCACCGAGGTCGCCGACGAGTGCCGGCACTCCATCATGTTCGGCCGGCTCATCGAGGCCGCGGGCGCGCCGGTCTACCGCGCCGAGCCGTTCGACCACCTGCTCGGGCGCTGGCTCAAGTCCACCGCGACCGGCCCGCAGATGTACGCGGCCATCCTGATCGCCGAGGAGATCCTCGACTCGTTCCAGCGCGAGATCATGGCCGACGAGTCGTTGCAGCCGCTGATCCGGATGGTGTCGCGCATCCACGTCGTGGAGGAGGCCCGGCACGTGCGTTTCGCCCGCGACGAGCTGACCCGGCAGGTCGAGGCGGCCGGGCCGGTGGCGCTGGCGTACGCGCGGATGGTGATCGGCCGGGCCGCGTACTCGATCACGCGGCGCCTGGTGCACCCGCGGGCGTACGCGGCGGTCGGGATCGACCCGGCGGCCGGCCGGGCCGCGGCGCGGGCCAACCCGCACTGGCGGGCCACGCTGCGCTGGTCCGCGCAGCGGATCGCCGACCACCTGACCGAACTGGGCCTGGTCGCCGGGCCGGGCCGGGTGCTGTGGCGCCGGGCCGGGCTGGTGGAGGGCTGACCGGCGGCGACCCGAAGGGGAAAGGATCGCCGCCGGCCGCCCGGTCAGGAGGTGGGGAAGTTGTCGGCGGTGCGGATGCGCTCGCGCATGTACGCGCCGGACTCGGTGAGCACCGACGTCCCGCCGAACGAGCCGGACGCGCAGGTGCCCGGCCGCAGTGCCGCCGAGCCCTCGGGGGCGTCGGAGAGCGTCCAGTTCGCATAGCTGATCTTCAACCGGTCGAGCAGGTCGAGCCAGGCGTTGCTGCTGGCGGTGTCGACAGCGCCGTCACCGGTGTACGTGACGGTGCCGAACTCGGTGACGAACAGCGGGAGCCGGCTCGCCGCCCGCTGCACCTCGTTGCGGTAGTTGTCCTTGTGCGACGCGGCGTAGAAGTGGAACGTGTACATGATGTTCTGCGCCCGCACCGGGTTGTTCACGATCTCGTCGGAGTTGCCGCCCTCGGACACGCCGAGCGAGGACCAGCCCCGGGTGCCGACGATGACCACCGCGTCCGGGTCGTTGGCCCGGATCACCGGGATGACCTGCTCGGCGTAGTCGCGGATGGTCGACCAGCTCACCCCGTTGGGCTCGTTGGTGATCTCGTAGATCACGTTCTTCTTCGCGGCGTTGCGCGCCGACACGTTGGCGAAGAACGTCTTGGCCCGGTCCAGGTTGTACATCGGGTCACCGGGCGTCAGCGTGTGGAAGTCGATGAGGGCGTACATGCCCCGGGCCTCGGCCTTGTCCACGAGCGTGTTCACCTGGTTGGTGAAGCCGGCCGGGTTGGTCTCGTAGCCCTGCTCCTGCACGTACATGGAGATGCGCAGCAGGTCGGACCGCCAATCGTTCGCGAGCACGTCCAGCGAGGCGTCGGTGTAGCAGTTGGCGAACCACTGCAACCCGTGCGTGCTCATGCCGCGTAGCTGGATCGGCCGCCCGTACTGGTTGCAGAGGTTGACGCCGCACACCTGGAGCTGGCCGTTGATCGCAACCGGCGTGGTGCCGGTCGGCGGCGGCGTGGTGGGCGGGGGAGTGGTCGGCGGTGGCGGGGTGCTCGGCGGGGGCGTGCTGGGCGGGGGCGTGTTCGTGCCGCCGGTGCAGACGGTGCCGTTGAGCGTGAACGACGTCGGGTTCGGGTTCGACCCGGTCCACGAGCCGTTGAAGCCGACAGTGGTGCTCGCGCCGGTGCCGAGCGTGCCGTTGTAGTCGAGGCTGCGGGCGGTGACCGCCGAGCCGCTCTGCTGCCAGGTGGCCGACCAGCCCTGCACCACGCGCTGGCCGCCGTCGGGGAAGGTGAAGCCCAGCGTCCAGTTGCTCACCGGGTCGCCGAGGTTGCGCACCGCCACGTTCGCGGTGAAGCCGCCGGGCCAGGAGTTGGTGGTGTAGGTGACGGCGCAGCCGGTCGCCGCCATCGCGTCGGGCGAGGGCAGGACGGCCACCGCCGCCAGGGCGAGCGCGCCGACCGCGCCGCCGGCGAGCAGGTGCCGCCGGGACGGGCGGGGAATCGAGAACATGCGGGAAGGTCCCATCGCTGGATGGTGATCGGACGGTGCCCGTCGTGAACCTGCCCGGAAAGCCCGACGCGGCGGCCTGGGGGAGCGCTCCCACGGCCGAGCGTAGAGGTGGATACCGATGCGTGCAACCGCCGCCGGTCAGCGGCCGCCGCGGCGCCCGCCGTAGAGCCGCAACGCGTTGCAGACGTCGTACACGCCCGGCACGTCCCACGCCAGCTCGGCGGCGACCAGGCGCGTCTGCGGGTCGGCCACCAGGCCGGCGAGGATGACCACCCGGTTCTGCACGGTCACGGTGATCTGCTGCCGGCGGGTGGTCCAGTCGGCGCTGAGCCGCTGGGCGACGAGCGACGCGAGGCGGGTGTCCGCGTCGTCGGGCTCCGGCCCGCCGCCGGTGAACGGGAACTCGGGGTACGGCCAGGGCATCACCACGGGGAGGGCTCCTTCTGTTCGGTCAGGACCGGTCGCCGGGACGCGGGGCCCGGCGCCGGGACGCGGCCGTCGACGACTGTGAAGACGCCGTCGAGCCGCATGGTGTGCAGCACGGTGAGCACGAACCGCGAGGGGGACAGCAGGCCCAGCCGCCGGCCGTCGCGCCGGGCGTCCTGGTGCGCGCGCACCAGCAGGCTGAGCCCGGCGGAGTCGATCACCTCCAGGCCGGACAGGTCGACCAGCTCCATGTCGTCGCGCCGGGAGCGCTCGTCGAGGGCGCGGCGGACCGCCGTGGCCGGGTCGACGTCGTGGGCGGCCGGTGTGCCGCCCACCTGCTCCAGGTCCTCGGTGCCCAGGCCGTCGTCGGCGATGGCCGCCCGGGCGCTGCACCGGGGGCAGTGGTGCGGTCCGGACGCGAACGGCGAGCCGACCCAGTCGTGCTCGAACACGAGCGTCCACACCACCTCGGCGTCGGGCAGCGTGGCGCCCGCGCCGGTGACGCTGTCACCGCAGCCGTCGCAGATGAGCATCATCAGGTGGTCCGCGGGTACGACAGTCACACCTCCTCCTTCCGCCGGCCGCCCGTGCCGGGAGGGGTCTGCCCCTGGGCCTCCGGCCGGCCGGCGGCGACCACCGCCAGCACGACCGCCACGGCGGCGAAGCCGGTCTGCACCATCAGCGGCAGCACCGGCGATCCGTCGGTGCGGTGGTCCACCAGCCCGACCACGATCGCGCCGAGCAGCGCGGCCGCGACGCCGAGCGCGAGTGTCAGCCACACCGGGACGGCCTTGCGCCCCGGCAGGACGAGGCGTCCCAGCCCGCCCACGGCCAGACCAACCACGAGCGCTCCGACGAGCGTGCTGCCGGTCACCACTCCTCCTCAGCGTGATGCGGACGCGACCCGGGCCCGGCCGCGCGCGGCCGGACGGGGCGTGTCGACGACGGGTACGGCACCGAGCCCGGAGTTCTCCAGGATGCGCCGGATCCGCGGATGCGGACTGCTCAGCGTGAGCAGACCGCCCTGGCGCGCCAGCCGGCGGTGCACGTCCAGCAGCAGCGCGACGGCGGCGGCGTCCACATGGCGGCACCCGGCGAGGTCGATCGTCAGCTCGCGGGGCCGGAGCGCGAGGATGCGGTCCATCACGTGGGCGACCTCGGGCAGCCCGGCGAGGTCCAGCTCGTCGGTGATGTCCACGCGCACGTGCGGCACCGCGGACTCCGGCGGGGACGGCAGGCTGGCAGGCATCGGGTCGCTTCCGTGACGGGATCGGGTCAGCCCCCACTCTGCGCAGGGATCTTGGAGGTCACCGGACGGTTGTATGACGGTTCGATGACAAAAACCACGAACGGCCCACGCGATTGGGCGACCCGTGCCGCGCCGGTCATGATGCCCATATGACGGCCGTACTGGTGATCGAGGACGACGACCGCATCCGGCTCGCGCTGCAGCTCGCCCTGGAGGAGGAGGGCTACGAGGCGTACGGCGCCCCGACCGCGGAGGACGGTCTGCGCCGGCAGCGGGAGAAGCCGGCCGACTACGTGCTCGTCGATCTGATGCTGCCCGGCATGAACGGGTTCGACTGCATCCGCCAACTGCGCCGCGACGACGACGTGCCGGTCGTGGTGATCAGCGCCCGCGACGACACCCACGACATCGTCGCCGCGCTGGAGGCGGGCGCCGACGACTACGTGGTGAAGCCGGTCGCGATCAAGGAGCTGTCCGCCCGGCTGCGGGCGCTGCGCCGACGCGTACGCACGGTGTCCGGGCCGGTGCCCGCCCAGTTCTTCGGCGACCTGGAGATCAGCGCGGAGGCCGGCGAGGTGCGGCGCTCGGGACAGCCGGTGCCGGTCACCCGCACCGAGTTCCGGCTGCTGTGCGAGCTGGCCGAGCACGCCGGCCGGGTGCTGTCGCGCCAGCAGCTGCTCAGCCGGGTCTGGGGTTACGAGACCGGCGACGAGCGGCTCGTCGACGTGCACGTGGGCCGGCTGCGGCAGAAGATCGAACCCGACCCGGCCAACCCGCGCCACCTGGTCACGCTGCGCGGCCTCGGCTACAAACTCCAGCGATGACCCGTCCCGGCCTGCGCGCCCGGGTCACCGCGGCGTTCGCCGTGGGGGCGTTGCTGCTGTCCGCGCTGATGGCCCTGTTCTCGTACGACCTGACCCGGCGCTCGCTGCTCGACGAGCGGGAGCGCACCGCGGTCCGGGCCGCCTACTACGACGCCGCCGTGGTCCGTTCCGGCCTGGACACCGGCACCCCGGACGTGGTGGCCGTGCTGCGCTCGCTCGACACCGGCAGTGCCCGCCGCCCGCTGCTGCACCTGCCCGACGGCTGGTACGCCCGTACCGCCGACGTGGGCGCCAGCTCCGTGCCGGTGGAGCTGCAGCGGATGGTGGCCGACGGCAAGCCCGCGGTGCAGCGCATCCGGCTCGACGGGCAGCCCGCGCTGCTGGTGGGCGTGCCGCTGCCCGGCGCGCTCGGCTACTACGAGCTGACCTCGCTGCGGGAGGTCGAGGAGACGTTCCAGGTGGTGGGCCTGGCGCTGATCGCGGTGGCGATCATGGTCGCCGGTGCGGGCGCGGCGCTCGGCTGGTACGCCACCCGGCACAGCCTGCGGCCGCTCACCGCGGTCGCCGACGCGGCGGAACGGATCGCGTCCGGCGACTTCGCCACCCGGCTCGACCCGACCACCGATCCCGACCTGACCCGCCTGTCCAGCTCGTTCAACGAGATGGTCGACAAGCTGGTGCACCGCATCGAGCGGGACCGGCGCTTCGCCGCCGACGTGAGCCACGAGCTGCGTTCGCCGTTGCAGACCCTGGCCGCCGCCGCGAGCGTGCTCAACCGCCGCCGGGAGCACCAGGACGAGCGCACCGCCACCGCGGCGGGCCTGGTCGCCGACGAGGTGACCCGGTTCCAGCGTCTGGTCGACGACCTCATCCAGCTGGCCCGCACCGAGCAGCCGGCGCACCGCGAGACCGTCGACGTGGTGGAGCTGACCCGGGCCACCTGCCGGGAACGGTCGCTGCCGGAGAGCCTGGTGACAGTCGACGGCGACGCCCCGCGCCTGTGGTGGGTCGACCGGCGCCGGTTCGCCCAGACGCTGCTGAACCTGCTGGAGAACGCCGAGCGGTACGGCGGCGGGCCGGTCGCGATCCGCCTCGGCGGGCGAGACGGCGTGGGCGTGCTGGAGGTCGACGACGACGGTCCGGGCGTGCCGCCCGGCGACCGCGAGATCATCTTCGACCGGTTCGTCAGGGGCCGGGCGGCGCACGACCGGGCCGGCACCGACGGCACCGGCCTCGGGCTCGCGCTGGTGGCGCAGCACGCCGCCGCGCACGGCGGTACGGCCGCGGTGCTGGACCGCGGGCCCGGCGCCCGCTTCCGGGTCGAGCTGCCCGGAGCGCTGCGATGAGCCGCCGGCGGCTCCTGCCCGGCCTGCTGGCGGCCGTGCTGCTGGCCGGCTGTGGGGTGCCGGTGGACGACGAGCCCCGCGTGGTGCAGACGCCGCCCGGCGCGTTCCCGACCCCCGCAGTCTCGTCGACCGCCGACGGGGACGGGCGGGTGGACGAGCCGTTCTGCTTCGTCCGCGACGACGGGCTGGTCGTGGTCAAGCGCCGGGTGGACGGGCTGCCCGGGGTGGACTCGCACCTCCAGCACCTGCTGGCCGGGCCGGACGGCGGCGAGCGCCGTCAGGGGTTGGCCACGGCGCTGCCGGGCACGGTGGCGGTGGCCGGGGCGACGCTGACCGGCACGCTGGCCACCGTCGACGTGCGCCAGGCCGGGGAGGAGACCGGCCGCAACGACGAGGTGCTCGCCTTCGGGCAGATCGTGTGCAGCCTCACTCAGCGGCCCGACGTGTACAGCGTGGCGTTCCGCCGGGACGGGCAGCCGCTGGAGGTGCCACGCGCGGACGGAAGCCTCTCCGCGCTGCCGCTCACCGCCGCCGACTACCGGCCGCTGTTACCTCGCTGACGCCCTTCCTCGCCGCTCTGTCCGGATATGAACCGAAATCTCCATCGTCCGTTCGGTTGATTTGGCGGTGACCTTTGGTCTAGTGTGGCTGGCACGACCGGTGTGGGAGGCCACCCGTTCTCCGAGGACAGGAAGGGCAGCATGACCACGATGACCATGGCATCGACCGCGACCGAGGTGCAGCGCGCGCCGCAGACCGGTGAGGAGAGCCGCGCCAGTGAGCTGATCGCGGCGCTCGCCGCGCTGCCCGCCGACCACCCCCAGCGGGCCGCCCTGCGCAACCAGGTCATCGAGGCGTGGCTGCCGCTGGCGAACCACCTGGCCGCCCGCTACAGCGGTCGCGGCGAGCCGGCCGGCGACCTGGCCCAGACCGCGGCGCTCGGCCTGATCAAGGCCGTCGACCGGTTCGACGCCTCGCGCGGCGTCGACTTCGCCGGCTTCGCCATCCCGACCATCCTCGGCGAGATCAAGCGGCACTTCCGCGACCGCACCTGGAACATCCGGGTTCCGCGTCGCCTCCAGGAGCTGCGGCTGCGCATCTCCGAGGCCAACAGCACGCTGACCCAGACGCTCAACCGGGCCCCGACCGTCGCCGACATCGCCGCCCACCTCGACGTCACCGAGGAAGAGGTGCTGGAGGGCCTGGAGGGCGCCCGCGCGTACAACGCGGTCTCGCTGTCCACCCCGATCGGCGACGGCGACAGCGCCACCGAGCTGGGCGACACGCTCGGCACCGAGGACAACGAGTACGAGCTGGCCGACCTGCGCGCCTCGCTCGGCCCGGCGCTCGCCACGCTCGACGAGCGGGAGCAGAAGATCCTCACGCTGCGCTTCTACGGCAACCTGACCCAGAGCGAGATCGCCGCCCGGGTCGGTGTCTCCCAGATGCACGTGTCCCGGCTGCTCGCCCGCGCCCTGACCAAGCTGCGCGGCCAGCTCACCGAGGCCTGAGCCACCCGTACCGCGACCCCCGCCGGCCCGGCCGGCGGGGGTCGCGTCGTGTCACCAGCGCGAGGGCGGAGGCGGCGGCACCACGGGCGGCCGGTCGTCGCAGGTGATGGTGTTCGGCAGCAGCCACGACGCCAGCCAGCCGCCGTCGTTGCCGCCGAGGTCGGTCAGGCCGAACTCCGACCCGGCCGGGGTGAAGTGGAACGACCCGCAGTTGTTCACGCCGACCGCGCCCACGTTGCGGGCGTCGACGTTCGCGAAGCTCGCCCCGCCCGCCGTACGCGCGCTGACCACCGACGTCCCGGTGCCGTCGACCCGGATGTCGCGGAAGCGGACGTTGTCGATGCGGACGCTGTCCTTCACCGGCCAGTCGCTGACCAGCATGATCGCGTTGTAGGTGCTGTCCAGGTACGCGTCACCGCGCACCTCGATGTCCGCCGCGTCGATGCTGCGGTCCAGCGCGTAGAACCAGATCGCGCCGAGGCCGATGTTCCAGTTCAGGTCGTACGTGCCGGCCCGGACCGTGGTGTTGCCGGTGATCCGCAGCCGGCCGGTGAACGGCTCGGCCCCGAACCGGGAGCCCACCTGGATCGCGCTGCCCTCGCGTACCGGATCGGCGATCAGGTTGTGCGCCACTGTGAGGTCGGCGCCGCCGTACAGCGCGATGCCGTTGGCGAGCACCGGAGACTGCACGGTGTTGTACGCGAACGTGTTCGACGCGTTGGCAGTGCCCTCCGACCACATCGCCAGCGCGTCGTCGCCGCTGTTGCGGACCACCGAGTTCGTCACCGACGAGTGCGTGACCCCGGTGTGGAGGTTCAGGCCGTCGGCGATCTGGTCCGCGATCACCGTGTTCGTGACCCGCAGGCCGGTCATCGGCCCGTCGAACCACATGCCCACCTTCGTGTGGTGCAGGTAGAGGCCGTCGATCGTGCTGCGGTTGAGCGCCCCGCCGACGGCGTTGACCTGGTCGGTGTCGATCCGCTCGCGTACGTCGCCCTCGATCGCGAAACCGGACAGGTGCACGTCGCTGCTGCCGCCGTCGGCGGCGTCGCGGCCGTAGAAGCCGACGCCGGTGTGGCGGGAGCCGTCGGGAGCGGGCGGGTCCAGCGCCACCTCGCGTCCCCGCACGACCGTGTACCAGCTGCCGGCCCCGGCGATCGTCACGTCGTCGACGACCACGTGCCGGTTGACCTGGTAGGTACCAGGCGGCAGGTAGAGCGGGCGGTCCACCCGGCGGGCGTACGCGATCGCGCGGTCGAACGCGTCGGCGGACTCCCGCCGGCCGGTCGGATCGGCGCCGAAGGACAGCGCGTTCACCGCGCGGGGGACCGTCCGGGGCGGTGCGACGAGGTGTGCGTCCACCAGGTCGATCACCGTCCACGCGGCGGCGGTGCCGCGCGGCGCGGTCAGCCGGACCACCTCACCGGCCCGGTGGGTACGGCCGAGCAGCATCCGCTGCTCGTCGTAGAAGTGGTGTGGCCGGAACGGCTTGGCGATCACCGGCGCGGGTGTGGTGGCGGCCGGGACGCAGGAGCACTCGGTGATCCACCAGTCCGGGTGCAGCAGGTCGGCGCCGGGGTCGTTGGTGAACGGGTACTGGTTGTAGAGCCAGGCGTACTGCGAGGTCAGCGTCATGGTGCGCGCGGGCGCGTGCCCGACGGAGACCCGCAGGGGCGCGGTGATCCCGCCGCCGCCGGGCGCGTCCGGGATGCTGTAGCGCACGGTGAGCGCGTTCGTGGACCGGGGGAGCGTCAGTTCGACGTACTGGCCGGGCAGCAGGCGCACCGCCCGGCGGCCGGACGCCTCACCGGCCAGTGTGTACGCCGACCGGTCCGGCCCGATCACGGTGCCTGTGGTGCGGCCGTGTTCCGCCTCCTGCTCGACGTAGTCCACCGTCGCGCCGCGACCGGCGACGAGCGCGGGGTCGAGCCCGGCGCGGGTCACCACGGGGGCCGGTCCGCGCGGCGGGCCTGCCGCGGCGGCGCCGGGTGGTGCGAGCAGGGCGGCGGCGACGACCAGCGCCGCGAGGATCCTCGGCACGCTCCGCGACATCGGAGCACCCACTTTCTCGGGGAGGGGTGGCCTCGGCGGCGCAGGCCATCGACAAGGTTCCTCATGTTATTCCGGCGTCCTGTTGACTTTCAAGCATCAATCTGCTCGCATCTTTCGGACCGATTGCCCGCCCGGACGGCAAGACCTGACCGCTCCGGCTGTTCATTTCTTGCAAGAATCCGACGTACGATTGCCGCCGTGACGAAGCGCCTGACCGAGGTTGCCCGCAAGGCGGGTGTCAGCGAGGCCACCGTGAGCCGCGTGCTCAACGGCCGCGGCGGCGTGTCCGAGGCGACCCGGACCGCCGTGCTGACCGCCCTCGACGTGCTCGGCTACGAGCGCCCGACGAAGCTGCGCGGCGAGCGCGCCCGCCTGGTCGGCCTGGTGCTGCCGGAGTTGCAGAACCCGATCTTCCCGGCGCTGGCCGAGGTGGTCACCGGATCGCTCGCGCAGCGCGGCTTCACCCCGGCGCTGTGCGCCCGCACCATCGGCGGCGTGCCGGAGTCCGGGTACGTGGAGATGCTGCTCGACCACCAGGTCAGCGGCGTCATCTTCGCCGGTGGCTCGTACGCCCTGGCCGACGCCTCGCACGAGCACTACCGGCGCCTGACCGACCGGGGCCTGCCGGTGGTGCTGGTGAACGCCGGTGTCGAGGAACTGAGCTTCCCGCGGGTGTCCACCGACGACGCGGTCGCCGTCGAGCAGGCGTACGGGCACCTGCGCTCCCTCGGCCACGAGCGGATCGGCATGGTGCTCGGCCCGGCCGACCACGTCCCCTCGCGCCGCAAGCTCGACGCCATGGTCCGGGCCGCCGGCTGGGGCGAGGACCGGTCCCTGGTGGAGCGGTCCAGCTTCTCCATGGAGGGCGCCCGGGTCGCCGCCACGAAACTGATCGAGCGCGGCGCCACCGGGATCGTCTGCGCCAGCGACGTGCTGGCGCTGGGCACCATCCGGGCCGCCCGCCGCCTGGGCTGCGCCGTACCGGCCGACGTGTCGGTGGTCGGGTTCGACGACTCGGCGTTCATGACCTGCACCGATCCGCCGCTGACCACCGTGCGGCAGCCGATCGAGACGATGGGCCAGGCCGCCGTGGACCTGCTGGTGACCCAGATCGACGGCGCCGGCGTACTGCACGACGAGCTGCTGTTCGAGCCCGAGCTGGTGGTGCGCGGCTCCACCGCTCCCGCCCCTCGGCGCTGACCCGACCCTCTCCTGCCTCGCCCCGCGTCCATCCAGGACCCGGGGCCGGCCGTCGTTCCCCGAGGTGACACCGACTCCGCGATCTGCGTGACCAAGTCGTGTTCTTGCGTTCTTGAGTCGGTATCTTGCTGTCGATGGTTCATGTCGTTACAGTGACTCCACTCACACCTGACCCGGGGCGCGGTTTCCGGAGGCAGGGCGCGCGCCGGTTGCCGTTCCACCACCGAGGCAGCCGCGCGGTCACCGCACATCAGTGAAGGCCATGGATACACCCGTTCCCGAAGGGATGGACAGATGTCCGTACCGCAGTATCGGAAGGTCGCGGCGCTCGCGCTCGCGGCCGGCCTCGGGCTCAGCCTTGCGGCGTGCTCCACCAAGAGCGACGACAGCAGCGACGCCGGCGGCAAGGTCACCATCACGGTCGACTGCCAGCCGGTCGGCGCGCAGAAGGAACTGCTGAAGAACTGGAACGACGACGTCGCCGAGTTCCAGCGGCAGAACCCGGACATCGTCGTGAAGAGCGTCAGCGTCGGCGAGCAGTGCAACAACCCGCCGGACTTCACCGCCCGCCTGGCCGGCGGCACCGTCACCGACGTGTTCTACGGCTACATGACCGACCTCCAGCAGGTGCTGGACTCCGGCCAGGCGATGGACATCGGCCAGTACGCCACGAAGGACACCATCCCCACCTGGGACAGCGTCGACCCGGCGCTCAAGGACGTCTTCACCGACGGCGGCAAGCTCTACGCCGTACCGGTGAAGAACTACTCGATGGGCCTGATCTACAACAAGGCGCTGTTCCAGCGGGCCGGGCTCGACGTGAACAACCCGCCGAAGACCTGGCCCGAGGTGCGCGCCGCGGCCAAGAAGATCTCCGCGCTGGGCGACGGCATCGCCGGGTACGCCGAGTACAGCGCCGGCAACACCGGCGGCTGGCACTTCACCTCGCTGCTCTACTCCCAGGGCGGCCAGGTGCTCAGCGCCGACGGCAGGAAGGCCGACTTCAACAACGCGATGGGCAAGCAGGTCCTGCAGAACCTCAAGGACATGCGGTACGGCGACAACAGCATGGGCAGCCGGCAGCTGCTCCAGTGGGGTGACCTGCTCACCAACGCCGGCGCCGGCAAGGTCGGCATGTTCATCGGCGCGCCGGACGCGACCCAGGCGATCGTCAGCCAGTTCCAGGGCAAGTACCAGGACTGGGCGATGGGCCCGCTGCCCGGCCAGGACGGGCAGGCCTTGGCGACGCTCGGCGGCGGCGAGGGTTACTTCTTCAAGAAGGGCCTGAGCCCCGAGCAGGTCAAGGCCGGCCTGAAGTGGCTCGCCTACCAGAAGCTGACCCCGGGCAAGGGCCAGTTCGACTACGTGCGCGCCAAGCCGCAGAACTACCCGGTCGGCCTGCCCCAGCCGCTGCTGTTCACGAACGGCAGCGACGCGCAGAAGCAGGAACTGGAGCTGCGCAAGGCCAACGCCAACGTGGACACCACCAACTTCGCGGTCTTCGAGGCCAACCCGGTGCCGATCAAGGGCGAGCCGCGCAACGCCCAGGCGATCTACGCGGTGCTCGACGCCGCGATGTCCGGGGTGCTGACCAACCCGAACGCGAACATCGACGCGCTGCTCAAGACCGCCGAGGACAAGGTCAACCAGCTGCTGGCCGCGCAGAGCTGACCCGACCGGAGGTGGGGCCGGCGCACCGGCCCCACCTCCCCGAGCACCGCAGGAGTCGCCTTGGCGCTCACCACCGCCCCCGGCGCCACCCGCCGTACCGGCCCCGTCGCCGTCGCGCACCGCCGGACGCCGCGCCGGTCTCGGCCGCAAGGTCCGGGACAACCTCACCGGGCACACCTTCCTCATCGGCGCGGTCGCGTGCTTCGCCGTCTTCTCCTGGTACCCGATGGTCCGCGGCGTCGTGATGAGCTTCCAGCGCACCCGCCGGGGCGAGACCACCTGGGTGGGCTGGGACAACTACAGCCGGATCATCGCCGATCCGAGCTTCTGGACCGCCTGGAAGAACACGTTCGTCTTCACCGGCCTGGCGCTGGTGCTCGGCTACCTGGTGCCGTTCTTCGTGGCGATCCTGCTCAACGAGCTGCGCCACGCCAAGGGCTACCTGCGGGTGCTGGTCTACCTGCCGGTGATGCTGCCGCCGGCGTCCGCGCTGTTCCTGTTCAAGTTCTACGCGTACGACCCGAGCGAGGCGGGACTGTTCAACGCGATCCTCACCGCGCTGGGACTGCCCACGTCGGAGTGGATGCAGTCGCCCACGATGACGATGCCGGCCATGGTGATCGCGTCGACCTGGATGAACATGGGCGGCGCGGTGCTGATCTACCTGGCCGCGTTGCAGAACATCCCCGGCGAGCTGTACGAGGCCGCCGAGATCGACGGCGCCGGGCTGTGGCGGCGCATCCTGCACGTCACGGTGCCGCAGACCCGGCTGATCCTGGCGCTGCTGGCGATGCTCCAGATCGTCGCCACCATGCAGCTGTTCATCGAGCCGCTGATCCTCGCCAACGGCGCCGGTACGCAGGACTCGGCGACCTCCGTGGCGTACCTGATCTACCAGCACGGGTTCTTCCAGAACGACCTCAACGGCGCCGCCGCGCTCGGCGTGATCATGCTGGTGGTGCTGGCCGGGTTCTCCGCCGTCTACCTGCGACTGACCGCGAGACAGGACTAGGACATGGCCGCCGACCTCACCACCCGCACCCTCGTCTCCCACGCCCAGCTGCGGCGCGGTCGTGGCCGCGTCCTCTACTGGATCGTGCTCTCCGTGGTCGTGGCCGGGTTCACGCTGGTGTTCCTCGGCCCGCTGTACTGGATGGTCACCGGCGCGCTGAAGTCCGGCCAGGAGATCGCCCAGACACCACCGACGCTGTTCCCGCGCGACCCGCAGCCGGGCAACTACGTCGACGCCTGGACCAATCTCGACCTGGCGAAACTGCTGTTCAACACGTTCTACTACGCCACCGGGGCGGTGCTGTTCCAGCTCGTCCTCGACACCGCCGCCGCGTACGCGCTGTCGAAGCTGCGCCCGGTGCTGGGCAAGCTGATCCTCGGCATGATGCTGGCGACGCTGATGATCCCGGCGATGGTGCTGATCGTCCCGCAGTACGTGACGGTGATCGACCTGCCGATCGTGCACGTCAACCTGCTCGACTCGCCGTTCGCGATCTGGCTGCCGCTGGTGGCGAACGCGTTCAACATCTTCCTGCTGAAACGGTTCTTCGACTCCATCCCGGAGGACCTGATGGCCGCCGCCGTGATGGACGGCGCCTCCCCGCTGCGCACGCTCTGGTCCATCGTCCTGCCGATGTCGCGTCCGATCCTCGGCGTGGTGGCGATCTTCGCGGTGACGGCGGTCTGGAAGGACTTCCTCTGGCCGAAGCTGGTCATGCCGTCACCGGAGACGCGGACCGTCAGCGTCGGCATCTACGCCTTCGCCGGCGGCACGCCGATGAACGTGGTCATCGCCGCGTCGGTGATCGCCGCGATCCCCACAGTCGTGCTGTTCCTGATCTTCCAGCGCAACATCATGTCCGGCCTGACCACCGGCGGCCTCAAGGGCTGACCCCGCGCCACCGCCCGCATCCGGGCCGCGAGCCCGCCGCAGCAGAACCGACCCGCAGAAAGCAGGTGCCCGTGTCCATGGCCGACAACAGCTCGTGGTGGCGCTCCGCGGTGATCTACCAGGTCTACCCGCGCAGCTTCGCCGACGGCGACGGGGACGGGATCGGCGACGTCGCCGGCATCCGGTCCCGCCTGGATCACCTCGCCGCGCTCGGCGTCGACGCGATCTGGTTCAGCCCCTGGTACCCGTCGCCGATGGCCGACGCCGGCTACGACGTGTCCGACTACCGCGACATCGACCCGGTCTTCGGCACGCTCGCCGAGGTGGAGGCGCTGATCGCCGAGGCGCACGCGCTCGGCATCCGCAGCATCGTCGACGTGGTGCCCAACCACTGCTCCGACGCGCACCCGTGGTTCCGGGCCGCGCTCGCCGGCGGGCCGGCCGCGCCCGAGCGGGAGCTGTTCTGGTTCCGCGCCGGGCGGGGACCGGGGGGTGACCTGCCGCCCACCGACTGGACCGGCGAGTTCGGCGGACCGACCTGGACCCGCACCACCGACCCGGACGGCACGCCCGGCGACTGGTACCTGCACCTGTTCGCCCCGCAGCAGCCCGACTTCAACTGGGACCACCCCCGGGTCCGCGCCGAGTTCGAGGACATCCTGCGCTTCTGGTTCGAGCGGGGTGTGGACGGCATCCGCATCGACTCGGCCGGTCTGCTCGTCAAGGACGGCACGCTGCCCGAGGTCCACCCCGACCGGCCGCACCCGTTCCGCGACCAGGACGGCGTGCACGACGTCTACCGCGCGTGGCGGCGCATCGCCGACTCGTACCCGGGCGGACGCGCGCTGGTCGGCGAGGTGTGGCTGCCCGACCGGCAGCGGTTCGCGAACTACCTGCGCCCGGACGAGCTGCACACCGCGTTCAACTTCGACTTCCTCGGCTGCGCCTGGGACGCCACAGCGCTGCGGGAGAGCATCGACGGCACGCTCGCCGCGCACGCCCCGGTCGGCGCACCGGCCACCTGGGTGCTGTCCAACCACGACGTCACCCGCCACGTCACCCGGTACGGCCGCGCCGACACCCGGTTCAGCTTCGCCGCCAAACGCGAGGGCATCCCCACCGACCTGGAACTGGGCACCCGCCGGGCCCGCGCCGCCGCGCTGCTGTCGCTCGCGCTGCCCGGCGCCGCCTACGTCTACCAGGGCGAGGAGCTGGGCCTCTGGGAGGTCGAGGACATCCCGTACGAGCTGCGGCAGGACCCGATGTGGGAGCGGTCCGGCCGGGTCGACCCGGGCCGCGACGGCTGCCGGGTGCCGCTGCCCTGGCAGGGCGACACCCCGCCGTTCGGGTTCAGCCCCGACGGCGCGAACGCCGTGCCGTGGCTGCCGCAACCGGCCGACTGGAAGGACCGCACGGTCCGCGCCCAGACCGGCGACCCGCACTCGATGCTGGAGCTGTACCGGGCCGCGCTCACGCTGCGCCGCGCCGAACCCGCGCTCGGCGACGGCACGCTCACCTGGCTGCCCGCACCGCACGGCGTGCTCGCGTTCGCCCGCGAACCCGGCTTCACCTGCCTGGTCAACCTCGGCGGCGCAGCCGTGCCGCTGCCCGCGCACGACCGGCTGCTGCTCGCCAGCGGCCCACTCGACGACGACCGGCTGCCACCGGACACCGCGGTCTGGCTGCGTACCCGGTCGGCCTGACCGCGGCGCCGGCGGCCCGTCCCGGCCCCCGCCACGCCGCCACCTGGGGAGGAGGAAGGAGAGGCAACGCCGCACGGGGGATCTGGCCACCGACGAAAGGGAGCACACCCCGCATGGCCGAGCACCGCACCGCGCACCGCCACCGCAGCACCGGCGTGGCCGCCCTCGCCGCCGCCGCGCTCGCCGCCTCGACACTCGTCGTCGTGGCGCTCACCACGACCGCCACCCCGGCGCACGCCGCCGGACTGTCCCCGTTCGACATCACCGGACGCGGCGCCACAGCGCCGTTCCGGGAGCAGGAGGCCGAACAGGCCGCGCACACCGGCACGAGGATCGGCCCCGACCGGCGCTACGGCACGCTGCCGTCCGAGGCGTCCGGCCGGGAGGCGGTCACGCTCGACGCCGCCGGCGAGTACGTCGAGTTCACGCTCACCGCCCCGGCGAACGCGGTCACTTTCCGGTACAGCCTGCCGGACAACGCCGCCGGCACCGGCCGCGACGCCACCATCGACCTGCGCGCCAACGGCACGCTGGTCAAGGCCGTGCCGGTCACCTCCCGGTACGGCTGGTACTACGGCGGCTACCCGTTCAACAACAACCCGGGCGACACCAACCCGCACCACTTCTACGACGAGACCCGCACCATGTTCGGCACCACCTACCCGGCCGGCACGAAGATCCGCCTCCAGGTCTCCTCGACCGCCCAGTCGCCGACGTTCACCATCGACCTGGCCGACTTCGAGCTGGTCGGGGCGCAGATCACCAAGCCGTCCGGCGTACTGGACGTGGTGACCGACTTCGGTGCCGACCCGACCGGCGCCACCGACTCGACGGCGAAGTTCCAGGCCGCCGTGGACGCCGGAAAGGCGCAGGGCCGGGCGGTGTGGATCCCGGCCGGCACGTTCACGCTCTGGGACCACGTGGTGGTCGACGGCGTGACGCTGCGCGGCGCCGGCCCCTGGTACTCGGTGCTCGGCGGCCGGCACCCCACCGACCGCAAGCGCGCCGCCGGCATCTACGGCAAGTACGTGCCGGGCGGCGGCTACTCCGGCGAGATCCGCCCGCACGAGGCCGGCGGACCCAGCCGCAACGTCACGCTGCGGGACTTCGCCGTCATCGGCGACATCCGGGAACGCGTCGACGAGGACCAGGTCAACGCCATAGGTGGCGCGATGACGAACTCGGTGGTGGACAACCTGTGGTTGCAGCACACCAAGGTCGGCGCCTGGATGGACGGTCCGATGGACAACTTCACCATCCGCAACAGCCGCATCCTCGACCAGACCGCCGACGGGGTGAACTTCCACTGGGGCGTCACCAACTCCACGGTCACCAACACGTTCGTCCGCAACACCGGTGACGACGCGCTGGCCATGTGGGCGCAGAGCGTGCCCAACGTCGGCAACTCCTTCACCCGCAACACCATCGGCGTGACGATCCTGGCCAACCACCTGGTCACGTACGGCGGGCGGGACATCACCATCGCCGACAACGTCACAGCCGACTCGGTCACCAACGGCGGCGGCATCCACGTGGCGAACCGCTATCCGGGCGTCACCGGGCCGACCGCCGTGTCCGGCACCATCACGGTGGCCCGCAACACCCTGATCCGCAACGGCAACTCCGACTACAACTGGCAGTTCGGCGTGGGCGCGATCTGGTTCTCCGCGCTCAACGAGCCGATTCAGGGCGCCACGATCAACGTCACCGACACCGACATCCTGGACAGCTCGTACGCGGCGCTGCACTGGATCGAGGGGCAGACCAGCGGCATCTCGTTCGACAACGTGCGAATCGACGGCGCGGGCACGTACGCGCTCCAGGTGCAGGCGCCCAGCCAGGTCCGGTTCACCAACGTCCGCGCCACCGGCATCGCCCAGTCCAACCCGATCCACAACTGCGTCGGCAGCGGCTTCCAGATCACCCAGGGCGCCGGCAACTCGGGCTGGTACACGCCCACCCCGTACTGCGGGCCGTGGCCGCAGCCGCAGTGGGGCAACGGCCCGTCCAGCCCGCCGCCCACCAGCCCGGCGCCGACCACGGCAACGCCGACGACAGCAGCGCCGACCACAGCGCCGCCGACCACGCCGCCGCCGGCCGGCGGGAACCTGGCCCTGGGCCGGCCGGCGACCGCCACCAGCACCACCCAGACGTACGCCGCCGGCAACGCCGTCGACGGCAACCCGGCCAGCTACTGGGAGAGCGCCAACAACGCGTTCCCGCAGTCGCTCACCGTCGACCTCGGCGCGTCCCGCACCGTCGACCGGGTGGTGCTCAAGCTCCCGCCCGGCTGGGAACGGCGTACCCAGACGCTGTCGGTGCTCGGCTCCACCGACGGCTCCTCGTACACCACGCTGGCCGCGTCGGCGGGGCGCGTGTTCGACCCGGCCGCGGGCAACACCGTGTCCATCGCGCTGCCGTCCGGCGACCGGCGGTTCGTCCGGGTCACGGTCATCGGCAACACCGGCTGGCCGGCGGGCCAGCTCGCCGAACTGGAGGTGTACGGCGGCGGCACCACCACGCCGACCACGCCGCCGCCCGCCACGACCCCGCCGCCCACCACCGCGCCGCCGGCCGGCAACCTCGCGGCGGGCCGTCCGGTTGCCGAGACCAGCCACGCCGACGTGTACGGCGCCGCCAACACCGTCGACGGCAACGCGAACACCTACTGGGAGAGCGCCAACAACGCCTTCCCCCAGTCGGTGACAGTCGACCTGGGCAGCGCCCGGCCGGTCGCCCGGGTGGTGCTGAAGCTGCCCCCCTCGGCAGCCTGGCAGACCCGCACCCAGACCGTGTCCGTGCTCGGCTCCACCGACGGCTCGTCGTTCTCGACGCTCAAGGCGGCGGCGGGCTACACGTTCGACCCGGCGGGCGGCAACAGCGTGTCGATCGCGCTGCCCGCCGGTGACCGCCGCTTCGTGCGGCTGACCTTCACCGGCAACACCGGCTGGCCGGCCGGCCAGCTGTCCGAGTTCGAGGTGTACGCCTCCTGACCCGGCGCGGCGGGGGCCGCCCCGGTCCCCGCCGCGCCACCGCACCCCCACCCCGAACGCCTCTCCACCTCCCCCGGGAAGAAGGTGTCCGTCCACCATGTCCAGACTCCGTACCGGAATCGTCGCGGTGCTCGCCGCGGTCGGCCTGGTCGTCACCGCGGCCCCCGCCCCACCGGCCCTCGCCGCCGGCGGCCCGAACCTCGCCGCCGGGCGTACCGCCACCGCCAGCAGCGTCAACGGCCCCTACGTCGCGGCCAACCTGACCGACGGCAACCAGGGCAGTTACTGGGAGAGCAGCGGCGCGCTGCCCCAGTGGGCGCAGGTCGACCTCGGCACCAGCCGCGCCGTCGACCAGGTCGTGCTGAAGCTCCCGGCGGCCTGGGAGGCACGCACCCAGACGCTGTCCGTGCAGGCAAGCGCCGACGGCAGCGGCTTCACCACTGTCGTCGCGTCCGCCGCCCGCACGTTCAGCCCGGCCGCCGCCAACACCGTGACGCTCGGCTTCACCGCCGCGAACGCCCGCTACCTGCGGGTCGTGATCACCGCGAACACCGGCTGGACCGCCGCGCAGCTCGCCGAGCTGGAGGTGTACGGCGCGGCCACCTCCTCGACCAACCTGGCGCTCGGCCGGACCATGACCGAGAGCGGCCACGCCGACGTGTACGGCGCGGGCAACGCCAACGACGGCAACGCGGCCACCTACTGGGAGAGCCCGAACAACGCGTTCCCGCAGTGGGTCCAGGCCGACCTGGGCGCCGCCACCAGCGTCAACCGGCTCGTGCTGCGGCTGCCGTCCGGCTGGGGCGCCCGCACCCAGACGATCACCGTGCAGGGCAGCACGAACGGCTCCACGTTCGGCACGCTCGTCGGGTCCGCGTCGTACGCGTTCGACCCCGGCGGCGGCAACACGGTGACTGTCACGGTGCCCACCGCGTCCACCCGCTACCTGCGGCTGCTGTTCACCGCGAACAGCGCCTGGCCCGCCGGGCAGCTCGCCGAGCTGGAGATCTACGGCCCGGTCACCGGCGACACCCAGGCGCCGGGCGCGCCGGGCAACCTCGCGTTCACCGAGCCCGCCACCGACCAGGTGCGGCTGACCTGGACCGCGTCGACCGACAACGTGGGCGTCACCGGCTACGACGTGTACGCCAACGGTGTGCTGCGCACCAGCGTCGGCGGCACCACGCTCACGTACACCGACACCCAGCCGGCCGGGACCACCGTCTCCTACTACGTGCGGGCCCGCGACGCGGCCGGGAACGTGTCGGCGAACAGCAACACGGTCACCCGGACCGGCAACACCGGCGACACCGTCGCGCCCACCGCGCCCGGCAACCTGGCCTACACCCAGCCGGGGAGCGGGCAGATCCGGCTGACCTGGACCGCGTCGACCGACAACGTGGGCGTCACCGGCTACGAGGTGTACGCCAACGGCACGCTGCGCACCACAGTGAGCGGGTCCACGATCACGTACACCGACAGCCAGCCGGACAGCGCCACCGTCTCGTACCACGTCCGGGCCCGCGACGCCGCCGGGAACGTGTCCGCGAACAGCAACACCGTCACCCGCACCGGCAGCACGTCCGGTGGCACCAACCTGGCGGTCGGCAAGCCCGCTACCGCGTCGTCGATGGTGCACGTGTTCGCCGCCGCCAACGCCGTCGACAACGACGTCTCCACGTACTGGGAGGGCGCGCCCGGCGCGTACCCGAGCACGTTGACCGTCGCGCTCGGCGCGAACGCGAGCATCAGCGCCGTCGTGGTGAAGCTCAACCCGGACCCGGCGTGGGGCGCGCGCACCCAGACGTTCCAGGTCCTCGGCCGGGAACAGTCCGCGTCCGGCTTCACCAGCCTGGCCGGCTTCGCGACGTACTCCTTCAACCCGAACAGCGCCAACACGGTGACCGTCCCGGTCTCCGCGACCGCCGCCGACGTCCGGCTCCAGTTCACCGCGAACTCCGGCTCATCCAACGGGCAGGTCGCCGAACTCCAGGTCATCGGCGTCCCGGCGCCGAACCCGGACCTCACCGTCACGGCGGTCACCGCCTCGCCGTCCGCGCCGGTGGAGACCGACGCGATCACGTTGTCCGCCACCGTGCGCAACGCCGGCACCGCGACCTCCGCCGCCACCGCCGTCACCCTCTACCTGGGTACGACGAAGGTCGGCACCGCCGCCGTCGGCGTGCTCGCCGCGGGCGCGTCGAGCACCGTCTCGGCCGACATCGGGGTACGCGACGCCGGCAGCTACCCGCTCACCGCGAAGGTCGACGAGTCGAACGCGGTGATCGAGCAGAACGAGGCGAACAACTCCTACACCAGCCCGACCGCGCTGACCGTCAGCCCGGTCGCCAGCTCCGACCTGGTCGCCTCCGCCGTCACCTGGTCACCCGGCACGCCGAGCGCCGGCGCCACCGTCTCCTTCGCGGTGACGCTGCGCAACCAGGGCACCATCGCGTCGGCCAGCGGCGCGCACGGCATCACGCTGACGGTGCGCGACCAGTCCGGCGCGGTGGTGCGCACGCTCACCGGCTCGTACAGCGGCACGATCGCCGCCGGGGCCACCGCCGGCCCGGTGTCGCTGGGCACCTGGACCGCCGCCAACGGCCGGTACACGGTGCGGGTGGTGGTCGCCGACGACGCCAACGAGCTGCCGGTCAAGCGGCAGAACAACTCCAGCGACCGGTCGCTGTTCGTCGGCCGCGGGGCCAACCTGCCGTACGACGCCTACGAGGCCGAGGACGGCACGACCGGCGGCGGCGCGCAGGTGATCGGCCCGAACCGCACCATCGGCGACCTCGCCGGGGAGGCGTCCGGCCGCCGCGCGGTCACGCTCAACACCACCGGCGCGTACGTCGAGTGGACCACCCGCTCGGCGGCCAACGCCCTGGTGGCCCGCTACTCCATCCCGGACGCGCCGGGCGGCGGCGGGATCGACTCGACGATCAACGTCTACGTCAACGGCGTGCTGCACAAGCCGATGAGCCTCACCTCCAAGCACATCTGGCTCTACGGCGCCGAGGCCGGGCCGAGCGACTCGCCGAGCGCCGGCGCGCCCCGGCACCTGTACGACGAGGCGAACGTGCTGCTCGACACCACGGTCCCGGCTGGTAGCCGGATCCGGCTCCAGAAGGACCCGGCGAACACCACCACGTACGCGATCGACTTCGTCGACACCGAACTGGTGTCGCCGCGCGCCAACCCCGACCCGGCCCGCTACAGGGTGCCGACCGGGTTCAGCCACGCCGACGTGCAGAACGCGCTCGACGCGGTACGGATGGACACCACCGGCACGCTGGTCGGCGTCTACCTGCCCGCCGGCACGTACGAGACGGCGCAGAAGTTCCAGGTGTACGGCAAGGCGGTGAAGGTCGTCGGCGCCGGCATGTGGTACACCCGGTTCCAGACGCCGCGCAACCAGCAGAACACCGACGCCGGTTTCCGGGTCGAATCCTCGGCCAGCGGCTCCACGTTCGCCCACCTGGCGTTCTTCGGCAACTACACCAACCGGATCGACGGTCCCGGCAAGGTGTGGGGCGAGCTGAAGGACGTGGACGACCTGACGCTCGACAGCGTCTGGGTGGAGCACACCGTCTGCGCGTACTGGGGGGTGAGCGTGGACGGGCTGACCATCCGGGACAGCCGGTTCCGCAACACCTTCGCCGACGCGGTGAACATGACCAACGGCAGCACGAACAACCTGGTCACCAACTCGGAGGGCCGCTCCAACGGCGACGACGCGTTCGCGCTGTTCTCGGCCACCGACCAGGGCGGCTCCGGCGGCAACCACGGCAACGTGTTCGAGAACCTGACCGCGACGCTGACCTGGCGGGCGGCCGGGCTGGCGGTGTACGGCGGCTACGACAACGTGTTCCGCAACCTCTACATCGCCGACCAGCTCACGTACTCGGGCATCACGATCAGCTCGCTGGACTTCGGCTACCCGTTCGTCGGGTTCGGCGCCAGCCCGCCCACCCGGTTCGAGAACATCTCGCTGATCCGCTCCGGCGGGCACTTCTGGGGCGCGCAGACGTTCCCGGCGATGTGGTTGTTCTCGGCGTCGAAGGAGTTCCGCGGCATCCGGGTGAGCGACGTGGACATCGTCGATCCGACGTACTCGGGGATCATGTTCCAGACCAAGTACAACGGCAGCCAGCCGGAGAACCCGATCACCGACACGGTGCTGACGAACGTGTCGATCTCCGGTGCGCGGCGCAGCGGTGACGCGTTCGACGCGAAGTCCGGCTTCGGCATCTGGGTCAACGAGATGCCCGAGGCCGGTCAGGGGCCGGCTGTCGGGTCGGCGAGGTTCACCAACCTCCGCCTGAGCGACAACTTCCAGGACATCCGCAACACCACGAGCACGTTCACCATCACCCGCGACTGAGATGGAAAGAAGGGGCCCCCTCAACGCCTCCGGCATTGAGGGGGCCCTTTCTTCACACCCGTGGAGGTTCGGCACTGGTCAACCCGGGTTCGCGAATTCAAACTCCGCTTTTGTCACGACTTCGCAGTGCGGAACTCACCGTCCCGTCGTGACTCATCGCACTGTGCCCGCGACTCCGCCATCCGCAGGATTGACGTCAACCGATCAGCCGGTGGAGGCACCCGACATGGACGAACGGTACGACTCGTACTGCGCGGTCGATCCGCTCTTCTACGACTCGCTGGCCGGCACCACGACCGAGGCCGGCGGCTACCTCACCGGTCCGGTGCCGCAGGGCTGGGAGTGCGAGGTCAAGGACGACTGGATGATCCACGGACCGGTCGGCGGATCCCTCCCCGCGCAGGGCTGGAAGATTCACGTGTCCGCCCGGCTGGACAACGCCGAGCGTGTGCTGGCCCGGGTGGCCGACTACTGCCGGCCCCGGGGCATCCCGTTCAAGCATCTGCGCGGCCCGCGCCTGCTGCTCATGCGCAACAGCAAGTACGCCCGGCGCGCCGCCAGCGGGAAGTTCGTCACCGTCTACCCCCGCGACGACGCCGAGCTGGAGCTGACCGCCAAGGAACTTGCCGACCTGCTCGCCGGTGAGCCGGGGCCGTACATCCTCAGTGACCTGCGCTACGGCGACGGCCCGGTGCACGTCCGCTACGGCGGTTTCGCGGCCCGCTACTGCGTCTCCGCGGACGGCCAGACGGTGCCGGCGATCGAGGGCCCGGACGGCGTCCTGGTGCCCGACCGGCGGGACCCGGTGTTCCACGTGCCGGAGTGGGTGACCCTGCCCGACTTCCTCGCCCCGCACCTGGCCGCCCGCAATGCGGCGACGACGACCGACCTGCCGTACCGGATCGAGAAGGTGATCCACTTCTCCAACGGCGGCGGCCTGTACGAGGCTCGCGACACGCGCACCGGGCGGCGGGTGGTGCTCAAGGAGGCCCGCCCGCACGCCGGCCTGGACGCGACCGGCACCGATGCGGTGACCCGGCTGCGCCGCGAGGCGGAGACGCTGCGCCGGCTGGCCGACGTGCCGCACCTGGTGCGGGTGCACGACGAG
Organism: Micromonospora sp. WMMD1219; assembly: GCF_049315215.1. Taxonomy (NCBI): domain Bacteria; kingdom Bacillati; phylum Actinomycetota; class Actinomycetes; order Micromonosporales; family Micromonosporaceae; genus Micromonospora; species Micromonospora sp. WMMD1219. Next base: position 5,422,682 of record NZ_CP186057.1, on the reverse strand, counting down.
TTGAGCTTCGGCGGGCACGAGTTCCTCGCGCTGGTCTTCGTCGAAGGGCGGCCGCTCAACCAGGTGGTGGTCGAGCGGTACCCGCTGGTCCACGCCGACGCCGACGCCGACCGGGCCGACTACACCCGCTGGGCGCTCGACGTGCACCGCCAGGTCGCGGAGGCGGTCGCCGCCATCCACGCGCACGGCGTCGTCTACGGCGACCTGCACATGTTCAACGTGATGGTGGGCGACGACGGCGCGGTGACGCTCATCGACTTCGAGGTGGCCACCGACGTCGCCGAGGCGACCCGGCCCGCGCTGCGCAACCAGGCGTTCGCCGCGCCGCGCGACCGCACCGGCGTCGACGTCGACCGGTACGCCCTGGCCTGCCTGCGCCTCGCCCTGTTCCTACCGCTGACCGCGATGCTGCGGCTGGTCCCGGCCAAGGCGGCGCACCTGGCCGACGTGGTCGCCGAGAACTTCCCGGTGCCGCGCGAACTGCTGGACGAGGCGGTCGAGGTGATCGTGGGCGGACGCCGGGCGGACCTGCGCCGCGCCGTCACGATCGACCCGGACGACTGGCCCGGCCTGCGCGACCGGCTTGCCGAGGCGATCACCGCGAGCGCCACCCCGGACCGCGACGACCGGCTCTTCCCCGGCGACATCCGCCAGTTCGCCGGCGCTGACGGCGGGCTCAACCTGGCGTACGGCGCGGCCGGGGTGCTCTGGACGCTGCACGTCAGCGGCGCCGGCACCGACCCCGCGCACGAACGGTGGCTGATCGACCGGGCACGCCGCCCCGCCTCCGGCAGCCGGCTCGGCCTCTACGACGGGCTGCACGGCATCGCGTACGTGCTGGACCTGCTCGGTCACCGGGACGAGGCGGCGCGCCTGCTCGACCTGTGCCTCGACCAGCCCTGGACGGAGCTGCGCGACGACCTGACCGGCGGGCTGTCCGGCATCGCGTTGAACCTGGCGCACTTCGCCGCGCGCACCGGCGAACGGCGTTACGCCGACGCCGCCCGACGGGCCGTCGAGGTGGTGGTGGGCCGGCTCGGCGACGTCGACTCGGTCGCGGAGATCAGCGGCGGGCGGCACCCGTACGCGGGGCTGGCCCGGGGCGGAGCCGGCGTGGCGCTGATGCTGCTGCGGATGTACGAGCGGTACGGCGACGACGACCTGCTCGACCACGCGCGCATCGCGTTGCGCCAGGACCTGCGCCGCTGCGTCCGGCGCGACGCCGGGCACCTTGAGGTCAACGAGGGCTGGCGGACCATGCCCTACCTGGCCGAGGGGAGCGTCGGGATCGGGTTGGTGCTCGACCAGTACCTGCACCACCGGCCCGACGACGACCTGCGCGACGAGGCGGCCGCGATCCGCCGCTGCGCCGACTCCCCGTTCTACGCGCAGTCCGGCCTCTTCGCCGGCCGCGCCGGGGTCGTCGCGTACCTCGCCGAGCGGGGCGAGCGGGACGCGGCCCGACAGCAGGCCCGGCTGCTCGGCTGGCACGCCCTGCCGTACCGGGACCGGACCGCCTTCCCCGGGGACCAGCTCCTGCGGCTCTCCATGGACCTGGCCACCGGCACCGCCGGGGTACTCGCCGCGCTCGCCGCGACGCGGCCGGACGACGCGCTCCACCTGCCGTTCCTGACCCCGCTGCCCGACGCGACGCGCGTCGCGGGCGCGGACCGGACGGCCACCGACCCCCCGGCTTCCCCGGGGCGACCCCGCACCGACGTGACCGGAAGGAGGTGAATCGACATGGCTCTGCTCGATCTCCAGGGGATGGAGCTGCCGGCCGCCGAGCGTACCGGCGGTGGCAGCCAGGCCAGCCTGCTGCTCTGCGGCGACAGCTCGCTGAGCGTCACCACCTGCAAGTGATCCGTCCGAACACCGACGTCAACGTCACACGAGAGAAGTGAGGAAGCGACATGGCTCTGCTCGACCTCCAGGGAATGGAACTGCCGGCCGCCGAGCGTACCGGCGGTGGCAGCCGCGCCAGCCTGCTGCTCTGCGGCGACAGCTCGCTGAGCGTCACCACCTGCAACTGACGATCAGTCGCTTGGCCCCGGACCGGCGTGAGCCGGCCCGGGGCCCGCGGCCTTGGGAGGACCGATGACCCCCGCCGACCGGCTCGCGCTGCGCGCCGTGTCCTTCGCCGGGTGGTGGACACCGACGTTGGCGGTGCTCGCCGTGGTGGAGGCCGCGGCCGAACTGGCGCTCCCCGCCGTCCTGGGGCGCGCCGTGGACGCCGTGGTCGGCTCCGCGCCGCAGTCGTCGTCCGGCCGGTGGATCGCGTTGGTCGCCGCGCTGGTGCTGGTGCTCATCGGCACGCGGGCGGCCAGTGACTTCGGCAGCGGCGTGGCCGGGGCCCGCTCGGTGGCCTCGCTGCGGCACGCCCTGATCCGGCACCTCTTCGCGCTCGATCCGCGCACCGCGGCCCGCCGGCCGGTGGGCGACCTGGTCGGCCGGCTGGTCGGGCAGGTCGCCGACGCCGGGCAGGCCGCGCCGACGGTCGTCCTGGCCGGCAGCGTGCTGCTGCCACCGCTGGGCAGCCTGGTCGCGCTGACCCTGATCGACCCCTGGCTGGGCCTGACCTTCGTGGTGGGACTGCTGCTCCTGGCACTGCTGTTGCGGCGTTTCGTCAGCGAGGCGTCGGACGCGGTCGCCGGCTACCAGCGGGCGCAGGGGGATCTGGCCGGGCGGCTCGTCGAGGCGCTCGCCGGCGCGCGGACGATCGCCGCCGCCGGCACCGCCGAGCGGGAGGTCGACCGGGTGCTCGCTCCGCTGCCGCAGCTGCACCGCCACGGCGTACGCACCTGGCGGGTGCTGGCCGGGGCGTCCGCCCGGGGCGCGCTGCTGAACCCGTTGCTGCAACTGGCGGTCGTGGCGGTCGGCGGGTGGTCGCTGGCGGCCGGGCGGCTGACCCCCGGGGAACTGCTCGCCGCCCTCCAGTACGCGGCGATCGGCGCCGGGCTGGGCGCCGCGATCGCCGCTGTCAACACCGCCGTGCGGGTACGCGCCGGCTGCGCCCGGGCCGCCGAGATCCTCGACGAACCGGCCCGCCGGTACGGTGCCCGGGACCTGCCGCCCGGGTCAGGGCGGCTGGATCTGTGCGGGGTGCAGGTCCGCGGTGACGACGGCCGGCCGCTGCTCGACCGGGTCGACCTGCGGGTGCCGGGCGGGACGCTGCTCGCCGTCGTCGGCCCGTCCGGTGCCGGCAAGTCCCTGCTCGCGGCAGTGGCCGGCCGGCTGCGGGACCCGGACGCCGGCGAGGTACGCCTGGACGGTGTGCCGCTGCGCCAGTTGACGCCGGCGGCGTTGGGCCGGGCGGTCGGCTACGGCTTCGAGCGGCCGGTGCTGGTGGGGGAGACCGTCGGCGCGGCGGTCGGCTGCGGCGCCGACCCGGTGCCGCTAACCCGCGGGGCCCAGGTCCATGACGTGGTGCGGCTGCTGCCCGAGCGATACCGCACCCCGCTGGCCGGGCTGGCCCTCTCCGGCGGGGAGCGGCAGCGCCTCGGCCTGGCCCGCGCGTTGCGGGCCGAGCGGCTGCTGATCCTCGACGACGCGACGTCCAGCCTGGACACGGTCACCGAGCACAAGGTGGTGGGCGCGCTCACCGGCCCGGACGACCGGCGTACCCGGGTGGTGGTGAGCCACCGGGTCGGCACCGCGGCCCGCGCGGACCTGGTGGCCTGGGTGGAGGGCGGCCGGGTGCGGGCGGTGGCCCCGCACGAGGTGCTCTGGGCCGATCCGGCCTACCGGGCGGTGTTCCGGTCGTGACCTCGGTGGGCGCGACCGTCCGCGCCGCGCTGTCGGCGCGGCGTGGGCCGCTGCTGCGCCTGGCCGGCTGGTCGCTGGCCGAGGCGCTGCCGGCGGCGTTGACCGGCCTGCTGACCGCCCGTGCCGTGGACGACGGCTTCCTGGCCGGCCGGCCAGGCGTCGGGCTGCTCTGGCTGGGGCTGCTGGCGGTCGCGGTGCTCGTCGGCGCGCTCGGCACCCGGCAGGCGTACGGGCTGCTGGGTGAGGTGGTGGAGCCGTTCCGCGACGACCTGCTGCGGCGGGTGGTGGCGGGGGCGCTGGCCGGCGCGACGGACGGTCGGGCCGACGACGCGGCAGTGACCCGGTTGACCCACCAGGTGGAGATGGTCCGGGACACCTGGGCCGGCCTGATGATGGTGGTCCGGGGCTTCGTGTTCGCCGCCGGGGCCGCCGTGGTCGGCCTCTTCTCCCTGGCCGCCCCGGTCGCGCTGCTGGTGGCCGGGCCGGTGCTGGCCGGTCTCCTGCTCTTCGCGGCGGCGCTGCCGGCGATGGTCGCCCGCCAGCGCGAGTACGTCCTGGCCGGCGAGCGGCTCGGCCGGGACGCGATCGTGGCGGTGGCCGGCCATCGTGACGTCACGGTGAGCGGGTCCGGGGACCGGGTCGTCGGCTGGCTCGGGGGTCACGTCGACGTGCAGGCCCGGGTGGAGCGGCGCCTGGCCGTCATGGCTGCCGCGCGGAGCCTGAGCCTGGCCGTCGGTGGCTGGCTCCCGGTGCCGCTGCTGCTGCTGGCCGGCCCGTGGCTGCTGCGGCAGGGCCTCGGGCCGGGGGCGCTGCTCGGGGCGCTGGTCTACGTCGTCCGTGGCATCCAGCCGGCGCTGCACACGCTGTTCCAGGGGGTGGCCGCCGGCGGCCTCCGCTTCGTGGTCACCCTGGACCGGCTGCTGCGCACCTGCGTACCCCCGCCGGGGTCGGAGGGCGCGGCGGTCGCGTCGCCGCGCGACCCGGCCGCACCCGCGCTGTCGCTACGGGCGGTGACCTTCCGGTACGGGCCGCACGCCGAGCCGGTGCTGGACGGCTTCGACCTGACCGTGCCGGCCGGCGATCACCTGGCGATCGTCGGTGCGAGCGGAATCGGCAAGTCCACTCTCGCCGGGTTGATGGCCGGGGTGCTGCGTCCGGAGTCGGGCTCGGTCCACGTGTCGGGGACGTCGACCGCCGAGGCGGGCGCCGCCGAGCTGGCGGCCCACCGGGTGCTGATCCCGCAGGAGGCGTACGTGTTCACCGGCACGGTCCGGGACAATCTTCGCTACCTGCGGCCCGGCCTCGACGACGCGGCCGTCCTCCGGGCGGCGGACCGGTTGGGGCTGGCCGACCTGCTGGCCCGGCTCGGCGGCCTCGACGCGACGCTGCGGGCGGCCGACCTGTCCGCCGGGGAGCGCCAGCAGGTGGCCCTGCTCCGCGCCTGGCTGTCGCCGGCGCCGCTGGTCATCCTCGACGAGGCGACCTGCCATCTGGACCCCGCCACCGAGGCGCGCCTGGAAGCGGCCTTCGCCGCCCGACCCGGCACCCTCGTGGTGATCGCGCACCGCATCAGCTCGGCGGCACGTGCCCGCCGGGTGCTGCTGCTCGACGGCGGGCACGCCCATCTGGACAGTCACCGGGGACTGCTGGCCGTCTCGGCGGCCTACCGGGAACTGGTGGGCCACTGGGCGGGCGGCGGGTCAGATCCAGCCGGACTCGCGGGCGAGCCGCACGGCTTCCAGGCGGGTCCGCGCCCCGGTCTTCGCCATGACGTGGGACAGGTGGTTGCGGACCGTTCCGGGTGAGACGCCCAGCTTCTGGGCGATCTCCCGCACCGGGAGGCCCTCGGCCGCGACGTCGAGCACCTCCCGCTCGCGTGGGGTCAGCGGATCGTCGGCGACGTCGAGCGCGGCGACGACCAGGTCCGGGTCGAGCACCGGCTGACCGTCGGCGACCTGCCGGACCCCGTCGGCGATCCGCTCCGGTGGCACGTCGCGATCGAGGAAGCCGATCCACCCGTGATGCTCGGCGAGCACCGCCCGCATCCGTGCGGCGTGACGCCGGTCCACCAGCACCAGCACCCGGCCGCCGTGGTTGTCGTCGGCCGCGGCCGCGAGCGGGACCAACCGCTCCACCGGTACGACGTCGACGTCCACGACGACGACGTCCGGGCGCTCCTGCAGGAGCGCGGCGTGGACGGCGTCGGCGGTGTCCGCCTCAGCGACGACATCGATGTCGCCCTGTGCGGACAGCAGGTGGGCGAGCGCCCCGCGGACCAGCCGTCCCTCGAGGGCGAGCAGCGTGCGGACCATCTCGACTCCCAGCCACGGCCCCCCGCCTTCCTGACGTAACGTAAACATGCGATAACGAGCCGTCAGGAATCTTAGGGAAGTCACTGTCTCGGCGACACCCGCCCGCGCGTGTCGTCAGATCCAGCCGGCGTCCTGCGCGCGCCGCACCGCTTCCCACCGGTTCCGGCCCCCGGTCTTGCGCAACAGGCTGGACACGTGGTTGCGGACCGTGCCCGGGGCGAGGTGCAGCAGCGCGGCGATCTCCCGGCTCGGCAGGCCCTTCGCGGCGACGGCGGCGACCTCACGCTCCCGGTCGGTGAGCGGGTTGACCACGGTGTCGAGGGCGGCGAGCGCGGTCACCGGGTCGGTGGTACGGCGTCCCTCGGCGACCGCCCGCAGCCGGGCGAGCATCTCCTCCGGCGGTACGTCCTTGGCGACGACCGCGCGGGCGCGCAGCCGCAGCGCCGACCGCAGCATCCGGGCCGTCGGCCGGTCCGTCAGCACCACGACCGCGCAGTCCGGCACCGCGGCGCGCAGCGCCGGCACCACTGTCGACATCTCGTCCTCGGCGGTGAGGTCGACCAGGACGAGATCGGGGTGGGAACCGGCGAGGCGGCACATGTCGTCGGGGTCGGCGGCGCACTCCCGCACCACCTCGAAGTCGGCTGCCGCCGCGACCACTCCGGCCACGAGCGTGCGACACAGCCCCGGTCTGCCGAGCACGGCCACCCGAACCGCCGCGGCGGATCCGTGTGGAGTATCACTCACGGGACCACTGTGCCCGAGGCGAGCGGCACCGGTAACCCTACTCGGCCGTACGGTCGCGGTGTTCCCGTCATGTGGGCGGAGGCTCCGTCGCCCGGGTCGGAGTGTCCGGGATGGACGGGACCTGGGCTCGTCGGTGGGGGAGGGCGGTGGACAGGCGGCGGACCGCCCCGTCCATCTGCTCGGGTGGGGCGGCGGCGTAAGTGAGGCGCAGGTGCGGCGCGGGGGGTTCGGCGGCGTACCAGGGGCGGCCGGGGAAGACGGTGACGCCGGCCGCGGCGGCTGCCGCCGTCACCGCGATGTCGTCGGTGCCGTCGGGCAGCCGTACCCACAGGTGCAGGCCACCGCGCGGGACGGCGCGCGGGGCCAGCGACGGCAGGTGCCGGTCCAGCGCGGCGAGCAGCGCCTCCCGGCGGGCCCGCAGCTGTACGCGCAGCGTACGGCGGTGCCGGTCCCAGGCCGGCGCGGTGAGGAACTCCACGGCGGCCTGTTGCAGCGGCCCGGCGACGAAGAGGTCGTCGAGCAGGCGGGCGGCCCGCAGCCGTGCCCCGGCCGGTCCCCGCGCGCCGATCGCGGCGATCCGCAGGCCGGGTGCTGTGGACTTGGTGAGTGAACGCAGGTAGACGACGTGCCCGTCCGGGTCGTCGGCAGCCAGGGGTGGCGGTGCCTCGCCGTCGACGGTGAGGTCGCGGGCGTAGTCGTCCTCGAGCAGGAACGCCCCGGCCCCGCGGACCGCGTCGGCGACCTGGGCGCGCCGGGCGGGGGAGAGCGTCGCGCCGTGCGGGTTGGCGTACAGCGGCTGGCAATAGAACAGGCGGGCGCCGGTGCGGGCGAACGCGGCGGCGAGCTGGTCGGGGCGTACCCCGTCGGTGTCGGCGGGGACGGGCACCACCCGCAGCCCGGCGGCGCGCGCGGCGGCGAGCCCGCCCAGGTAGGTGGGGGACTCGACCAGCACCGTGTCGCCGGGCGTGGTGAGCGCCCGCAGCGTCGAGGAGAGGGCCGCCTGGCCGCCCGGGCAGATCACCATGTCCTCGGCGCGCAGGCCGCCGCCCGCCTCGTGGGCGAACCAGGCGCGCAGGTCGAGGCGCCCCTCGACCGGGCCGCGCTGCCAGGCGGCGGGCTGCCGGGCCGCGCGGGCGAGTGCCGCACCGAGCGCGGCGGCCGGCTGGAGGTCCGGGTCCAGATAGCCGCCGGTCAGCGGGATCGCGCCCGACGGCGGTAACGCCAGCAGCGCCTGCATCTCCTCCTCACCGCCCCGCCGCGAGCCCAGCGCGACGGTCTGCCACGACAGGTCCGCCCGCGGCGGGTCGGCGCGCCGGGCGGCCACGAACGCGCCGCGACCCGGCCGGGTCTCCACCAGCCCGTCCGCGACGAGCCGCCGGGTCGCCTCGGCGACTGTCACGGGGGAGACGTGATGGTGCGCGGTCAGCTCCCGTACCGACGGCAGCCGCGTGCCGGGAGTGGCGTCAGCGGCCAGCGCACCCAGATGCCGGACCACACGGTCGATAGCGCTACCATCGCTCATGACGGCACAGAGTAGCGCTACTACGCGCACGACGGTAACGGTGAGACCGGGCGCCGGGATCGCCCTCGGTGCGCTGGGTGTGCTGGCCTTCAGCATGTCGCTGCCGGCCACCCGCGTCGCGGTGCACACACTCGACCCCTGGTTCGTCGCGTTCGGACGGGCGGTCGGCGCGGCGCTGCTCGCGTGGGGCTACCTGCGGCTGACCGGCGCGCCGCGCCCCACCCGGGACCAGTGGCGACGGCTGTCGATCGTCGCGCTCGGCGTCGTGGTCGGCTTCCCGCTGTTCACCTCGCTGGCGCTCACCACGCAGACGTCGGCGCACGGCGCGGTGGTCGTCACGGTGCTGCCCGCCATGACCGCCGTGTTCGCGGTGCTGCGGGCCGGCGAACGGCCGCCGCCGCTGTTCTGGATTGCCAGCGCCGCCGGTCTGGCGCTGGTGCTCGCCTTCCTCGCCGCCGGCGGCTCGATGCGCGGCGCGCTGTCCGCGGCCGACGTGTTCCTGCTCGCCGCCGTGGTGCTCTGCGGCCTCGGGTACGCCGAGGGCGGCAGACTGGCCCGCGAACTCGGCGGTGCCCGCACGATCTGCTGGGCGTTGCTGCTGTCGCTCCCGGTCACCGTGCCGGTCACGGCGGTGGCCGCTCTCGTCCACCCTCCGCAGGGCGGCGTCGCCAACTGGGCCGGGTTCGGCTACCTCACAGTGGTGTCGATGTTCCTCGGCTTCTTCGCCTGGTACGCCGGGCTGGCCCGGGGCGGCATCGCCAAGGTCGGCCAGATCCAGCTCGTCCAGCCGGTGCTCACGCTGATCTGGTCGGCAGTGCTGCTCGGTGAGGCGGTCACGCCCGGCGCGCTGGTGGTGGCGGGTGCGGTGCTCGCCTGCGTCGTGCTCATCCAGCGCACCCGGGGCGGCACCACACCGGCGCGCGCCCCGGGCGGGCCGTCCTCAGCGGCCCGGCCCGCCCCGGGCGGGGCGTCCTCAGCAGGGCGCGATGGTGCCGGTCACGCCGGAGACGTACGCGTGGCTGACGAAGTGTCCTGACGCGAGGCGGTTCCACTGGGTGGTGGTGCGGTACGGGCCGCTCACCGACTGGCCGACGACCGAGCACTCGATCGGCACGTTGGCGTAGGTGGCGGCCAGGCCGACGACGGGGTTGCTCGTGCCGGGGCCGGAACGGATGTTGAGCGGACCGCTGCCGATCCGGCCCCGGGTGCCGGTGCCGGTCCAGAGGTAGGCGACGTCGACCCAGGCGTTGTCGGTCAGCAGCAGACCGTCCCAGAACGTGCCGTCGGCGAGGTCGATGCCGGCCGGGCTGCCCACCGTGCGCCCGAACTGGTCCCGGCCGCCGTTGTAGCCGCTCTGGTACGCGGCCTGCGCCTCGGGCCGGCCCTGCGGCAGGTCCTTCCACATCTCCCGGGTGCTGCTGGGGTTCCAGTAGTCGTCCCTGGTGTTCCACGGTCCGATGTCCCAGACCGGCGCGTACTCGCAGCGGCTGCGGGTGGTGGTGCAGACCCGGACGGTGTAGTCGCCGGTGTTCTTCGGCGCGAGGCCGCGGGCCGACGACAGCGCGACGAAGTGGTCCCGCGAGACGATCACGTGCCCGTTGGCGGTGGTGCCGCCGACCAGGCCCTCCCGGGTGGCGTACACCCGGTAGGTGAGGCCCGGGGTGGCGGCCGTGACGGCGGCGACCGAGTCGGCGACGAGCCGGACCCCGCGCAGGGTGGGCGTGGCGGACGGCCGTTCGGCGGTGAGCGCCACCCGGATCTGCACCCGGGTGACGGGCTGGTCGAAGACGGCCTCGCCGGACACGGACCGCCACTCGGTCCACGCGCCCGACCGCCAGCCGCGCGCCGCCACCTCGACGGCGCCGCCCCGGCCGGTTGTCGCGGCGATGTCGGCCCGGACCCGGTTGGCCGGCACGGCGAGCGGGTGGGGTGCGGTGACGAGCATGCCCTCGGCCGCCTGCCGGCGCTGGGCGGCCGGTCGGCTCGCCGCGCCGGCGAGGCGCAGTCCAGCGCCGGACCAGCGGACGTTGACGTCGTCGGAGTCGACGACCGTGAGGTCGGCGTTCCACGTGTTGCCGGTGACAGCCGGTTCCGCCAGGGGTGCGGCGGGCGCCGGCGAGACGGCCAGGACGGCGGCGATCGCGCCGGCGACCGCCGCCACCGGGCGGCTCGTACGGGGGTGGGGCATGGGCGCTCCTCGTGAGGGCATGAGGTAGACGAGCTTCGATCTATGGGTGGCGTGCAGGCAACCATCGATCACGCACCCCGTCAAGACGCCGCCCCGCGCGCCCGGACGCCCCGAACAGTGCAAAAAACCTGCAAACGCCAGCTCTTGCCTTCCTGGAAAGCGCTTTCATACGATTGCGTTACATCGATGTTTCATGTGCGATCCGGGCATCGCAGATGAACGACATTCGCCGGCGACGCGCCTGATCGCGTCGCGGCTCCTCATTATTCCCATTCGGTGACTGCCGCTGCTCGGCGGCAATTCCCGCATGCTCGAAAAAGGAATGAGGCGACATGAGAAGACCAGTCGCGCTGCGACTCCACGCGGCACTGGCCACGGCGGTCGTGGGAATCGCCGTCGCCGTGGTGCTGCCGTCCCCGCAGGCGTCGGCGGCGGCCGGCAGCGCCACCGGCTACGCCACCCAGAACGGCGGCACCACCGGCGGCGCGGGCGGGCAGACCGTACGCGCCACCACCGGCACCGCCATCCACGCCGCGCTGTGCGGCCGGGCCAGCAGCAGCACCCCGATCATCATCGAGGTGACCGGGACCATCAACCACGGCAACACCAGCAAGGTCTCCGGATCGAGCTGCAACACCGCCGACGGCGTGATCGAGCTGAAGCAAATCAGCAACGTCACCATCATCGGCGTGGGCAGCGGCGCCGTGTTCGACCAGCTCGGCATCCACATCCGCGACTCCCGCAACATCATCATCCGCAATGTGACGGTGCGGAACGTCAAGAAGTCCGGCTCGCCCACCTCCAACGGCGGCGACGCGATCGGCATGGAGAGCAGCGTCCGCAACGTGTGGGTCGACCACGTCACGCTGGAGGCGTCCGGCGGGGAGTCCGAGGGCTACGACGGCCTGTTCGACATGAAGGACGACACCCAGTACGTGACGCTGTCGTACAGCATCCTGCGCAACTCCGGCCGCGGCGGCCTCATCGGGTCCAGCGAGAGCGACCGCGGCAACGGCTACATCACGTTCGAGCACAACCTGTACGAGAACATCGACTCCCGTACGCCGCTGCTGCGCGGCGGCATCGCCCACATGTTCAACAACCACTACAACGGGCTGCACGAGTCGGGCATCAACTCCCGGGCCGGCGCGCGGGCCAAGGTGGACAACAACTACTTCCGCAACTCCAAGGACGTGCTCGGCACGTTCTACACCAGCGAGCGCGGCACCTGGCAGGTCAGCGGCAACATCTTCGACAACGTGACCTGGTCCTCGCCCGGCAGCGACAACTACCCCGCGGGCCCGAACGTGACCTCCACGACCACCGTGAGCGTCCCGTACTCGTACCGGCTCGACGCGGCGAGCTGCGTGCCGGACATCGTGCGGCAGACCGCGGGCGCCAACACCGGCCTGCGGGTGTCCGACGGCAACTGCACGCCGCAGTCTCCGGCGCCGACCACGCCGGGGCCGACCACGCCCGCACCCACCACGCCGCCACCCGGGACGACCACCCCGCCGCCGTCCGGCGGGACCAACCTGAGCCTCGTCTCCGGCGCCGGCGCGGACGGGTCCAGCAAGGCCGACGGCACCAGCTACGGCAACGTGCGCGACGGCAACCTGAGCACGTACTGGTCGCCGTCCGGGTCGACCGGCACCGTCTCGATCAAGTGGGGCTCGGCCACCACCGTGTCCCGCGTGGTCATCCGCGAGCCGTCGGGCACCTCGGGTTCGATCGGGTCGTGGCAGCTCGTCAACAACGACACCGGCGCGGTGCTCGCCTCCGGCAGCGGGGCCGGGCAGATCACGTTCGGCGCGACCTCGCTGAAGAAGATCAACTTCAAGATCAACAGCTCCGGCGGTACGCCGAGAGTCGGCGAGTTCGAGACGTACGCCAGTTAGCAGTCACACACGAGCGGGGGCGGCCGATCCGGCCGCCCCCGCCCTCGTGCGTGTCCCCGGTCAGAGGGTGAGCACGACCGTGGAGATGCTCCGCGCGCCGACGTTCACCGTCACCTGGTTGCCGTTCACGCCCACCGGCTGGCTCGCCGCGCTGGCGTTCTGCGACGTGGCCACGTACTCCGCCCGGCTGACGTTCTGCGGCGCCTGGATGACCGCGTTGTTCACCGCGCTGGTCGACCGGTTGAGGATCACCAGCGTGACCTTCCCGTCGCCGGAGTAGGCAGTCACCTCCAGCGGCGACGCCTTCGAGCTCTTGGTCAGGGCGACCCGCTGGTAGCCGGGCCGCACGTACTTCGCGTACTGAGAGAACGCGTACCCCCGCTTGAGCGGCGCGCCCGCCACGGTGCCGTACGCGGACTCCCCGTCACCGATGAACGAGTAGTAGCGCTTGCCGTACCACCAGACGTACGCGCTCCAGTTCGACTCCATCGACTTGTGCACGGTGCGCATGATGTCGTCGAGCGTCTCGTTCCAGACCGTGGCGTTGGCCGGGTTGCCCCAGATGTTCGAGCCGCCGCCGTCGGCCTCGTGCAGGTTCCACTCGGTCATCCACACCGGCTTGTTGTACTGCTGCGCCAGCGTGTACGGCTTCAGCCGGCCGGACGCCTCGGTGCCGTACAGGTGACCGCCGATGTAGCCGATGTTGTTGCGGGCCGCCGCGTCGTTGAGCGTCGGGTCGGTGTAGCCGTAGTTCAGGTTCACCGCCTCGGCGACCATCAGCTTGGTGTTCTGCACCTTGGCACCCTGCTCCCGCACGAAGGTCTGCAGCTCGGTGCCGCTCCAGTCCATCGAGTCGTAGTCCGGGTGCCAGTCCGGCTCGTTCTGCACGGACGTGACGTCGATCGTCACGCCCTGGTTGCGCATGTACTGGACGTAGCTGTTGAGGTGGCCGGCGTAGTCGTCGTAGTAGTCGGTGCGCAGCTTGCCGCCGTTGATCCGGCTGTTGTTCGTCTTCCAGGCCGCCGGGGCGGTCCACGGCGACGCCATGATCTTCACGTTCGACCCGTACGACTTCGCCGTCCGCAACGCGCTGACCTGGGTGCTCCACTCGCCGGACACCGGCGAGATGCCGGTACGCACGATGGACAGGCCGAGCTGGTTGGGACCGAGCCCGACGAGCGTCTGCGTCTCCGCCGTCGACCAGGCGCCGCCCCAGATCGACACCGCGGCGCCGAACCCGTCGATCGTCTGGTAGCGGCTGGCGGTGTTGACGGTGATGTCCGCCGCCCCGGTGGGCGGCGGGCTGCTCGGTGAGGTGGTCGGCGAACTCGTCGGCGAGGTGGACGGCGACGTGGTCGGCGACGACGTCGGCGTCGTGCCGCCGGTGCAGGTCACCCCGTTGAGCGCGAAGCTGGTCGGTGCGGGGTTGCTGCTGGTCCAGGCCCCGTTGAAGCCGAACGACGTGGTGCCGTTGGTGGGGATGGACCCGTTGTAGTCGACGTTGCGGGCGCTGACCGCCGCCCCGCTCTGCGTCACCGTGGCGTTCCACGCCTGGGTGATCGTCTGGCCGGCGGCGTAGGACCAGGTGAGCGTCCAGCCGTTGACCGGGTCACCGAGGTTGGTGACAGTGACGTTCGCGCCGAAGCCGCCCTGCCACTGCGACGACACGGCGTAGGTGACCGCGCATCCGGCGGCCGCCGCTCCGGCGGGCAGCGCCGCGGCCATCGCCGTCGACGCCAGCAGGACCGCGCCGGCCGACAACACCGCGGTACGGGTCGTCTGGTGCCTTCTCATCGGACCTCTCTCTCCTCGATCGGCCGGCTCAGCGCTGCAGGGTGAGCAGTCCGGGTCGGTAGGGCAGGAGGCCGTAGTCGCCGCCGGAGTTGGGGGAGCGGCCCTGGTAGAGCAGTTGGAGGTTGCAGGGGTCGACGGTGAAGGTCTGGTCGGCGGTGGTGCGGATCAGTTCGCCGTGGCTGATGTCGTTGGTCCAGGTGGCGCCGCTGTTGGCCTTGCCGGCGAACGGGTTGGATTCGGTGGCGGCCTGCGGGGTCCAGGATCCGTTGAGGCTGGTGGCGGTGAAGGAGCGGAAGTAGCGGCCCTGGGAGCCGATGGCCTCGACGATCATGAGGTAGCGGGTCTGGCCCTGCAGCTTGTAGACCTGCACGGCTTCGAACAGGTTGTTCGTCGAGTCCGACATGATGGTGGTGTAGTTGGAGCCGAAGCTGCCGGGGAAGTTGCTCAGCGGCATGCTGGAGCGGTAGATCTTGCCGTTGTCACCGGCGAAGAACAGGTACATGTTCTGGTCGTCGGCGATCAGCGTCTGATCGATCGGGCCGGTACCGGAACCGGAGATGCTGCCGGTGAACAGCGGCTGCGCCGACGACCACCCGTTCGGATTCGTCGGATTCGTCGAGGTCCGGTACGAGAACGCGGTCGGGCCCCACTGGTAGGCCAGGACCCAGATGTTGCGCGGCGCGAAGTAGAACAACGTCGGCGCCACAGTCCCCGACGACATCGCGTTCTGCGACGCCGAAGCCATCTGCGACCAGTTCGAGAACAACCCGAAGTTCATCGACCCCCACGACGACCCGGTGTCGTGCGTGGTCGCGTACACCAGGTGCTGCCCGTTGTAGGGCACCACTGTGAAGTCCTTCAGCGACACCCAGCCCGAGCGCGGCTGCGCCAACGCGCCAGTCGACGACCACCGGTACGACGACGGCAGGCTGCACGTGTTGCCCGGCGGCGGCGTCGTGGGCGGTGCGGTGGTCGGCGGCGCCGTGGTGGGTGGCGCGGTGGTGGGTGCGCCGGTCGGGCCGCCGGTCGGCGTGGTGGTGCCGCCGGTGCAGGTCACCCCGTTGAGCGCGAAGCTGGTCGGCACCGGGTTGCTGCTGGTCCAGGAGCCGTTGAAGCCGAACGACGTGGTGCCGTTCGTCGGGATCGACCCGTTGTAGTCGACGTTGCGCGCGGTGACCGCCGCTCCGCTCTGGGTCAGGCTCGTGTTCCACGACTGGGTCACCGTCTGCCCGGCGCCGAACGACCACGTCAGCGTCCAGCTCGACACCGGGTCGCCGAGGTTCGTGACGGTGACGTTGGCGCCGAAGCCGCCCTGCCACTGCGACGAGATCGCGTAGTTGACCGAGCAGCCCGCGGCGGCGGCCCCGGCGGGCAGCGCCACGGCGACCGACGCCGACGCGAGCAGCGCGGCACCGGCCGACGCCAATATGGCATTGACTCGTCTGGATCTGGACATGGATTGACCTCCTGCGGGGGCGGCGGCTCTGGCATTGGCGGTGGCGATTGTGTTGTGAGCGTTAACAGCCGCGTCAGGGATGGTACGGGAGCGCTCCCACGCACTCAACAACCCATTTCCGCACCCACCGCACCAGCCCTCACTGACCGCGCTCACCCCGCGCTCACCCCGCCCACCCGCGCGCCGGCGCGCGCCCGTACCCGTTGATCATGAAGTTGACCGCGTTCAATGCGGACAAATCCGCGGTCCAACTTCATGATCAGCGGGGTGAGGCGGGGTGGGGGTGGTCAGGCGGGGGTGCAGGGGGTGTTCTCTGTGGTGCAGGCCGTGGGGGCGTTGTGTGAGGGGTCGGGGTCGCGGACGTCGAAGCGGATGGTGGCGGACTCGCCGCCCGGCAAGGCGCTCCCGGTGAATGTGACCACCGGGCCGTCCTGTGTGGCCTCGGCTCCGCTCACGCTGCCCACTGTGGCGCCGTCGTGCAGCGTCACCGTGACCGTCCAGGTCGGACGCGGTGCCGGGCCGGGATTGCGCAGCACCACCTCGCCCCGGTAGCCGAAGACCCGGTCGGTGACCGTCTCGTACGTGGCGCTCAGCGGCGCCACCACCACGGTCGAGGGCGTCGGGCTCGGCGTACGGCTGGGGGTGGGTGACGGCGTCGGCGAGGGCGACGCGCTGCGGCGGCTGGCACTGGGTGTGGGCCGCGCGGTCGTGGGCCGGACGGAGGGCGCGGCGCTGGACGGCATGACCAGCGACGTCGTGGGCGCCGGCGCGGCCGGTGCGGGCGGCTCTCCGGCGGTGGCCCACACCGTCGCCCCGGCCGCGGCGGCGATCAGCGTCACCGCCCCGGCCGCCAGCAGCACGCGGCGCCGCCCGGGCCGGCGCTGGTCGTCGCCGAGCAGCCGGACCACTGGTAGTTCGGCAGTCAGTCCGCCCTCGGCGCGGCGCAGGTCGACGTTCTGGAACGCCAGCCAGTCGAGGATCGCCGGCAGCCGTCCGGTGACCGCCTGCTCGTGCTGCTCGGCGCGGGCGTCGGCGTCCCAGTCGCCCTCCTCGAGCACCTCGCGGACGGACAGCCGGGTGCCGTGGGCGGTGGGGGTCAGGTCGCAGGCGAGGCGGGTGGCCCGGCCGGCCTCCCGGCAGCGGACGACCAGCCGGTCCGGCGCGCGCAGCTCGACGGTCTCCACCTCGGTGTCGCCGTCGTAGCCGGGCAGCGCGGCGGTGGCCAGGATCCACCGGTCGGACCCGGGCGCGCTGTCGGCGAACCACTTGGCCAGCAGCGCGCGTTCCGTGAGCGCCCGCCAGATCCGGGCGGGCGGGTGGAACAGGTCGACCTCGGTGACGATCTCGATCACGCGGAGACTCTAGGGCCTGTGTCAAGGCCGATGGGGGGCACCGTCGCCGTCGTCGTGCCAGCGGGTCCGCCAGGCGGCCTCGCTCTCCTCGGCGCTGGCCTTCTCCTCGTGCATCAGCCGGCGCAACGCGACCCGGGAATCGGCGAAGATCACCAGCTCGGCCGCCACCAGGGCCACGCAGATCGCGGTGAGCAGTCCCAGCGCGCCGAGCGCCGGCAGGTGCCGGCCGACCGGCAGCGCCGCGGCGAGCAGGGCCAGGGCCCCGACCCGGGTCCAGGACAGCGTCCCCAGCGCGCGCCACTGGAACGCCATGTTGGCGGCGAGATAGACGAGCACGCCACCGAAGAGCAGTGGCACCGCCGGCCCGTGGCCGCGCTCCATCGCGCCGCCCGCCGGATCGGTGACGATCCGGACCAGTTCCTCGGCACCGATCGCGAACAGGATCACCCCGGCGATCATCGGCAGGTAGAGGTAGGCGTACGCGTCGCGGGCCAGCGTCACCCGCGCGTGCCCCTGGGCGGCGTGCAGCGCGATCCGGGCGGCCGGGCCGACCATGTCGAAGTGCGCCCACCAGAGCGCCGCGGTGAACAGGATGCCGAAGATCGCCGCCGGGATCGCCGGCCAGGTCACGGCCTGACCGAGCAGGTTGCCGCCGACGCCGACCGAGATGACCGACTCGCCGAGCGCGATGATCAGGATCAGGTCGTACCGCTCGGTCCAGTGCTCGGCCGAGGTGATCTTCCAGCCGTCGGTGCCGGCCAGCAGGCCGCTGCTGTACTGGATGGCCACCACCGCGATCCACAGCCCGTCGCGCAGCCACGGGCCGACCTCCGGCGGTACGCGCGGCGGCAGCAGCGCCGCCACCAGCAGCAGGGTGGCGGTGACCAGCGCCTCCGGCAGGAACAGCCGCAGCTTGCGCCGGGCCGGCGGGTCGTCGCGCGTGGCGTACCAGTACAGGGTGGTGTGCACGAACCGGATCACCACGTAGCTGATCGTGACCAGGATCGGCCCTGCGCTGCCCTTGCCCAGGTCGCCGAACGTCTGCGGCAGCGCGAGCGCGAACGTGAACAGCGCGATCATGCCGACCACCATGAGGATCGGCACGAAGCCCTCGCCGAGGCGCAGCCGGGCGGCCACCGCGCTGTGCACCACCCAGCACCACCAGAGCACGGCGAGCACCAGCAGCGCGTGCAGCAGTTCCCGCGGGGTCACGTTCGCGGCGGTGGCGCGCGTGATGATGAAGAAGGACACCACGAAGACGAGGTCGAAGAAGATCTCGAACCGGTCGACCCGGGTGGCGGGGGCGACGCCGGTCGCCGGCCCGAGCCCTTTGCGCCACCGGTCGCCACCCACCGGGCGAGTGTGTCAGGCCAGGTCAGGCCGGGTGTCGCTTTCGCCCGCCATTCCACCGCTCCGACGGGGGAGCGGCAGCCCTTGCCCGCTCAGCCGGCAGTCGGTGCGGCTTGGGCGAGTACGTCGCTCAGCACGTCGCGCAGCGACCGCCCCGGGTGCTCCAGCCACTCGTGCGCCGCGATCCGCAGGGACGCGAGGAACGCCGCGGCGACGATCCGCGCCCGCAGCGGCGCGTCGGGTCCGGTCAGCCGGCGGGCCAGCTCCTCAGCCATTTCCCGCTCCAGGGCCGCGTACGCTCCGACCTGGTGCGCGGCCAGGCTCGGGTGGCCGTGCAGCCGGCGGCGCCGGTTGAGCCACGGCTCGGCCGGGTCGTCGTAGCCGTCCTCGGCCTGGGCCAGGGCGGCCCGGGTCAGCGCCGCCCACGGCGACAGCTCGGCCGGCTGTTCCGCGACCAGCGTGAGGAGCCGGCGCAGCCGCACCGTGTCGCCGTGGAAGAGGGCCTCCTCCTTGCCGCCGAAGTAGTTGGAGAACGTCCGCCGGGAGACGTTCGCGGCGTCGGCGATCGCCTCGACGGTGATCCGGTCGGGGCCGTGCTCGACGGCGAGGGACAGCGCCGCCTCGTGCAGCGCCAGGCGGGTGGCCGCCTTCTTCCGCTCCCGCAGCCCGGTGCACTCCTCCATGGGCCAAGCGTAGGTGACCCATTTCTCAATGGGCAAACTTGCCTATCGGGCAAGGTTTAGTGTTGATTGCTTGAGGCAACGAAGCGGCCACCCGTATCGACACATCTGGAGGACGCGCGCATGAGCGCACCCACCACGACGGCTGAGGCCGCCCCCATGAGCAAGCGGAAGACGCTGGAGGCGCTCAGCGGCCTGCTGCTGGTGCTCTTCGTCGCCATGCTGAGCAGCACCGTGGTCTCGACGGCCCTGCCGAAGATCATCGGAGCGCTCAACGGCTCGCAGACGCAGTACACCTGGGTGGTCACCGCCACCCTGCTCACCGCCACCGCGACCACCCCGATCTGGGGCAAGCTGGCCGACCTGTTCAACAAGAAGCTGCTGATCCAGATCGCCATCGTGGTGTTCCTGGTCGGGTCGGTCGCGGCCGGCTTCGCGCAGAGCGCCGGGCAGCTCATCGGCGCCCGCGCGTTCCAGGGCATCGGCGTCGGCGGCCTCCAGGCGCTCGTGCAGGTCGCCATCGCAGCCATGATCCCGCCGCGTGAGCGCGGCCGCTACAATGGCTACCTGGGTGGCGTCATGGCGCTGGCGACCGTCGGCGGCCCGCTGCTGGGCGGCCTGATCGTGGACACCTCCTGGCTCGGCTGGCGCTGGTGCTTTTTCGTCGGCGTACCGGTCGCGGCCGTCGCGCTGTTCCTGCTCCAGATCACCCTGAACCTGCCCACCGTGCGCCGCGCCAACGTCAAGATCGACTACCTGGGTGCCACGCTCATCGCCGCCGGCGTCAGCGTGCTGCTGATCTGGATCTCGTTCGTCGACGACTCGTTCGCCTGGGTCTCCTGGCAGACCGGCGCCATGGTCGGCGGCTCGGTGCTGCTGCTCGCGCTCGCCGTCTGGGTGGAGGCGCGGGCCGCCGAGCCGGTGGTGCCGCTGCACATCGTCCGCGAGCGCACCACCGCGCTGGCGATCCTCGGCAGCCTCGCGGTCGGCATGGCCATGTTCGGCGGCGCGGTCTTCCTCGGCCAGTACTTCCAGATCGGCCGCGGCTACAGCCCGACCGAGGCCGGCCTGCTCACCATCCCGATGATGGCCGGTGTGCTGATCTCCTCGATCGTGGCCGGCCGGATGATCACCGCCACCGGGAAGATCAAGCCGTACATCGTGTTCGGGTCGGTCGTGCTGGTCATCGGGTTCGCCATGCTCGGCACCATCGACCACGAGACCTCGCTGGTCTTCGTCGGCCTCGCGATGTTCATCGTCGGCGTCGGCGTCGGCATGACCATGCAGAACCTGGTGCTCGCCGTGCAGAACACGGTCGCGCTCAAGGACATCGGCGCGGCCAGCGCCAGCGTGGCGTTCTTCCGCTCGCTCGGCGGCACCATCGGCGTTTCGGTGCTCGGCGCGGTGCTGGCCCGCCGGGTCACCGACCGGATCACACACGACCTCGCCGCGGCCGGCATCCCCACCTCCGGCGGAGGCGGCGGCAGCACGCTCAACCTCGACGCGCTCCCCGAGCCGGTCCGGCAGATCGTGCGGGCCGCGTACGGGGACGCAACGGGGCACATCTTCCTGATCTCGGCCGCCATCGCGGTGGTGGGTATCGTTGCGGCGCTGCTGCTGCGCCCGGTCACCCTGCGTTCCAGCCTCGACCTGCCGGACACCGGCCGTTCGGTGGCGGTGGGGGCGGACGCCGTCGACGGCGCGCCCGCCTTCGACGAGGTGAGCGTGGACTCGGCCGGCCGGGAGGAACGCGCCCGCCGCTGAGCCCGTACTCCCAGGGCCGTCGCCGACCCCGGCGGCGGCCCTGGTCCATGCGGGGACGAACCGAAGGAGGAGCCGTGGACGCCACGCGGACCGCGCCCGCCCGCCTCGCCACATGGCAGCGGGCCGCGCGCGAGCTGGCGCTCGTCGCCGTGCTCTTCCTGGCCTACAAGGCGGGCCGGCAGGTGGTCGCCGGGCACGCCGACGTGGCACTGGCCAACGGCGAGTGGGTCTGGCGGCTGGAGCGGCTGCTGCGCCTGCCCGACGAGACGCTCGTGCAGGGGCCGCTGCTGTCGCACGAACTGCTGGTGCGGCTGGCCAACTCCTACTACGCCTACGTGCACTTCCCGGCCACCGTGCTCTGCCTGGTCTGGCTCTGGCTGCGCCGCCCGGCCCACTACGTGCGGCTGCGGCGGGCCCTGGCGGCGCTGACCGCGGTGGCGCTCGTGCTGCACGTGTGCGTCCCGCTCGCGCCGCCGCGGCTGACCGAGCTCACCGGGCTGGTCGACACCGGCACCCGGTTCGGCCCGAGCGTCTACGGACCGCCCGACACCGACCAGCTCAGCAACCAGTACGCGGCCATGCCGTCGCTGCACGTGGGCTGGGCGCTGGCGATCGCGCTGGCCCTGACGGCGGTCACCGCCGGACGGCTGCGCTGGCTCTGGCTGCTCCATCCACTGGTGACCGCGCTCGTGGTGGTGGTCACCGGCAACCACTACTGGCTCGACGGCGCCGTCGCGGTGGCGCTGCTCGTGGCGATCCTGGCCGTGCTGCCGCGGCCCGTGCCGGACCCGCCCGTGCCGGTCTCGCCGGCCGGACCGGTGCGCCCGCACGTGGTGCCGGCGCCGCGCCGGGCCGGCCACCGCCGGAACCCGAAGGTCCCGGCGGCGGCCGACGTGCGGCTGCGGCCACCCGGCCGGGGCTGACCGCCGCTCAGCGCAGCGTGCAGACAGTGCCGTTGAGGCGGAACGCGCCCGGCGGCACGTTCGGCCCGCTGTACGCGCCGACGAAGCCCACTGTCGTGCTCCCGCCGCCGGCGGCGAGCCGCCGGTTGTCGTCGGTGGGTGTCACCCGCACGTCGCGGCCCTGCTGGTTCCAGGTGGCGCTCCACCCGCTGCTCACCTGCTGCCAGGCCGTCGGCCAGGTCCAGGTGAGCGTCCAGCCGTCGACGGCCTTCGCGCCCGTGTTGATCACCTCGACGTTCGCCACGTACCCGTTGCCCCAGTCGTTGTCGGCGTCGAACCGCACCGCGCAGGAACTCTCGGCCGGGCTGCCGGTGGCGAACGTCAACGGCGGGGACGACCACGAGACCCGCCCGGCGGTGTCCCGGGCGAGCACGTTGACCGTGTAGCGGGCGCCCGGTTCGAGGTTGCCGACTGTGAGCGACGTGCCGGCGGTCTCGCCGAGCTGCTCGCTCACCGCGCCGTGCTGGCGGTGCACCTCGTACTTGGCGATCGGCGCGGCACCGGGCGTGGCCGCCGGCCAGGAGATGGTCGCCGCGCGGTCGGTCACCGCGCTCGCCGCCGGCCGGCCGGGGGCGCCGGGCCGCCCGGCCGAGCTGCCGGCCGGTCGCAGCACGAGCGTGGTCAGCGAGTACGGCGGCAGCGTCCGCGCGGTCGCGTCGCCCGAGCGGGCGGTGCTGATCCCGGTCGCGCCGTTGGCGAACGTGTGCACTGTCGGCGCCTCGTCGGCCGGGGTGAACCCGGCGTAGTCGAGCGCCACCGGGTGGGCGGTGTCCGGGTCCTTGTTGAGCAGCAGGACCGCGACGCTGCCGTCCGGCCTGCGGACCGCGTGCGCGGCGACCAGCGGCTCGTCCGTCCCGGCGCGGACGAGCTGGTCACCGGGGCGGGCGAACAGGTTCATCATGGACAACGCGTGGTACGGCGCGAACGGGGTGTTGAACGCCGGCTGGCACACCTCGCCGTCGCTGGTGCAGTTGCCGCTGGACAGCAGCCCGAAGTCGCCGTAGTCGGTCTGCCCGGCCACCTCGGAGACGGTGCCGATGCCGTTGTGCACGTTCCACCACTGCACCGTGAACACGCCCTGCTCCAGCAGGCCGCTGTAGGCGTCGGCGAGGAACAGCGCGCCCGGTGCTGTGGTACGGCCGGCGTCCACGTTCAGCTCGGTGAAGCTGATCCCGATCCGGTCCGCGCCGGGGCCGGCGTACCGGGCGATCTGCTGGCGCAGCAGCCAGGCCGCGTCCGGCAGGTGGTTGGTGCGGGCCAGCGAGTCGGCCGCGCTGCCGCCCGGGTACCAGTGCACGTCCACGAAGTCGATCTTCGGACCGGCCAGGGAGAGCACCGTCTGGTTCCACGGACCCGGGTCGGAGCCGGCGGTGATGCCGTCCGGCCAGTTGCCGGGCATGGTGAGCACCGCGCCGACCTTGATGCTCGGGTCCACCGCCTTCATCGCGTCGGCGTACTCGATCACCAGCCGCGCGTACTGGCTCGCGCTCTTGTCCGGGTGGTCGTCGGCCTCCCAGGCGGAGCCGTAGTGGCCGTTGCCGTAGTTCTCGTTGCCGACCGTCCACCACTTGGCGCCGTAGCCCTTGGTGACGTTGGCGTAGCGGACCCAGGCCGCCGCCTCGGCGGGCGTGCCGGTGCCGTAGTTCGCGATGATCATCGGCTCGGCGCCGACGCGGCGGGCGCCGGCCATGAACGTGTCGAAGTCGGTGTTCGGCGCGACGTAGCCGCCGGGCGCGGTGTGCGTCTCCCAGTGGTAGATGTCGGCGTACGAGCCGCCGGGGTAGCGCAGCATCTTCACGCCCGCGGTCTTGAGCAGGTCGGACGTCTCGGCGGTGCCGAGCTGCGCGTCCCAGATGGCGTGGTTGACGCCGAGCGCGGTGGCCGGGACGGTGGCCAGCCCGGCTCTGGTGTTCACGGTGACGGTGACCGGGTCCGTGGGGTCGGCGGCGGCGACCGGCCCGCCGGCGGTGCCGAGCGCGGTGGCGAGCAGCAGCAGGCCGGCCGCGAACGCAGTGGGTCTTCTCATCCGGGGATGTCCTTCGGGGGGAGTGGGACGACGGGAGATGCCCGGTTCTGCGTCGTCCTCCCGGCGCCCTGACGGCGGCGGGATGCCCACGAACGACGATCGGCTCCGCGCGGCGAGCCATCGATCAGAATCATACGCCCGGAGCTCGGCGTGCAGGGCTTAATTTATAGACAGGAGTCTTTACTGTTAAGAATGTTTAATTTATGTTCGTGGCACCTTCCGATCCCCCCGAAGGAGTTGCCACCATGCGCCGAAGAATCACCCTCCCGCTGCTCACCGCCGGTGCGGTCACCGGCACGCTGGCGCTCGCCGCGCCCGCGCAGGCCCACGGCTACGTCTCCTCGCCGCCCAGCCGCCAGGCGCTCTGCGCGCAGAACCGGGTGCCCGACTGCGGGCAGATCAAGTACGAGCCGCAGAGCGTCGAAGGCCCCAAGGGCCTGCGGAGCTGCCACGCCGGCATCGCCCAGTTCGCGGTGCTCAACGACGACAGCCGCAACTGGCCGGCCACCTCGGTCGGCAGCACCGTCACGTTCACCTGGGTCAACACCGCCCGGCACGCCACCGCCAACTGGGAGTACTGGATCGGCGGCACCCGGGTCGCCGTGGTCGACGGCGGCGGCCGTCAGCCCGGCGCGACCGTGTCGCACACCGTCAACCTCGGCGGCTTCTCCGGCCGGCAGAAGCTGCTCGCCATCTGGAACATCTCCGACACCGCCAACGCGTTCTACTCCTGCGTCGACCTCCAGATCGGCGGCGGAGGCGGCAACCCGACCCCGTCGCCCACCCCGACGGCGGCGCCCACCACGCCCGCGCCCTCGCCCACGCCGACCCGGACCAGCACCCCGGCGCCGGGCGGCACCTGGACCGCCGGGCGGGCGTACCAGGTCGGTGACACGGTCACCTACGACGGCCGCAGCTACCGCTGCCGCCAGGCGCACACCGCGATCGCCGGCTGGGAGCCGCCGAACGTACCGGCGCTGTGGCAGCAGATCTGAGCCGGCGTACCCGCGCGGCGGAGCAGGCCGGTCCCCGGCTCCGCCGCGCGTCCGCCGCCGCCCGGCCGGTCGCGGTGGTGCTCGCCCTGGTGCTGGCCCTGACCGGGTGCGGCGGGCCGCCGGCCGCCGATCCGCCCTCGCCGGTCCCGTCCGCCACGGCCGCGGTCCCGTCCGGCGCGGACGCCACGACCAGCGGGATCGACGCGTTGTTCCTGGCCATGATGGTGGCGCACACCGAGCAGACGCTGGAGATCGTCGCGCTCGGGCTCGACCGCGCCACCGACCCGCGGATCCGTACGCTGATCGCCGCCGTCCGGGCCACCGAGACCGACGAACTGGCCACCATGCGCGGATGGCTGCGCGACGCCGGCCCGTCGGCCGCCGCCGCGGCCGCCCGGCACGACCACTCCGGGCACAGCGACGCCGCCGCCGGACTGGCCCGGCTGCGCGCCGCCGCGCCCGCCGACGCCGACCGGGTGCTGCTCGACGTGCTCAGCCGGCACCAGCGCACCGCGGCCGACCTGGCCCGCGCCCAGGTCGCCGCCGGAACGAGCGAGCGGGTACGCGACCTCGCCCACCGCATCGACCGTTCGCGTACCGCCGAGATCGACCTGATGGCCGGCCTGGGCTGAGCGGCCGGCCCCGCGAGGCGGCGGTGTGGGGCATGACCTTCGTCACGGTCGCGCCCGCCGACCACGCCCCGACAAGGCTGGCGAATCGGCGCGCACCAGCCCTTTCCGCGAGCCGCCGGACCGCTTGCGAGCCGGGTGCGGGGCCCGCTGCCGTGCCGCCGTGGCTCTCCCGTCGGCAAAACCGGCCGCGTCTCGTCCCAGGTCATGGCTACGCTGTCGCCCGGACGCCGCCCCGCCGCGCGTTCCGCCCGCGCTCCGCAGACGGCGCGCGGCGCCGCCACCGCCTCCCAGTGCCGGACCGGATCCAGGAGACCGTCAGTGACCCAGCAACCCGTAGCGACGTCGACGAAACTCGACGCCGCCGTACTCAAGGTGGCCGGCGTCGTCGTGCTCGGTGCGATCATGTCGATCCTCGACGTGACAGTCGTCAGCGTGGCGCTGCCGACGTTCCAGAGCGAGTTCGACGCCACGTACGCCCGCGTCGCGTGGACCATGACCGGCTACACGCTCGCGCTCGCCACGGTCATTCCGCTCAGCGGCTGGGCCGCCGACCGGTTCGGCACGAAACGCCTCTACATGGTGGCGTTGGCGCTGTTCACCATCGGCTCCGGGCTGTGCGCCACGGCCGACTCGATCGGCGAGCTGATCGCCTGGCGGGTCATCCAGGGCCTCGGCGGCGGCATGCTCATGCCGCTCGGCATGACGATCATGACCCGGGCCGCCGGCCCGCACCGCATCGGCCGCCTGATGGCCGTGCTCGGCATCCCGATGCTGCTCGGCCCGATCACCGGCCCGATCCTCGGCGGCTGGCTGATCGACGTCGCGAGCTGGCACTGGATCTTCCTGATCAACCTGCCGATCGGCGTGGTCGCCCTGGTCTACGCCCAGCTGGCGCTGCCCAAGGACAACGCCGAGCCGTCCGAGTCGTTCGACTTCCTCGGCATGCTCATGCTCTCGCCGGGTCTCGCGCTGTTCCTCTACGGCATCTCCACGCTGCCGGAGACCGGCACCGTCGCCGACACCAAGGTGTGGCTGCCGATGCTCGTCGGCGGCGCGCTCGTGGTCGCCTTCGTGCTCTACTCGTTCCGGCCCCGGCACCCGCTGCTGGACCTGCGGCTGTTCCGCAACCGCAACCTGACCATCGCCACCGTGACCATGTTCGTGTTCATCATCGCGTTCATGGGCGCGGGCCTGCTGTTCCCGAGCTACTTCCTCCAGGTGCGCGGCGAATCCACCCTGACCGCGGGCCTGCTGATCGCGCCGCAGGGCATCGGCGCGATGCTGACCATGCCGATCGCCGGCATGCTCGCCGACCGCGTGCCGGTCGGCCGGACGGTGCCGTTCGCGCTGGTGCTCATCGCGGCCGGGTTCTTCACCTTCACCCAGCTCGGCACCGACACGTCGTACTGGCTGCTCTGCGGCTCGCTGTTCGTGATGGGCCTCGGCATGGGCGGCACGATGATGCCGATCATGACCTCGGCGCTGAAGACGCTCAGCGCGGCGGAGGTGGCGCGCGGGTCCACGCTCGTCAACATCCTCCAGCAGATCGGCGGTTCGGTGGGCGCCGCGGTCATGTCGGTCATCCTCACCAGCGAGCTGAACGGCTCGCGGCCGATCCCCGGCGTCACCGACCCGGCCACCGGCGCGCCGCTGACCGAGGCCCAGCTCGCCATCGCCTCGCAGCAGCAGCCCGAGCTGATCCAGCAGTTCCCGGTGCCGCCGTCGCTGATCGAGCGCGGGCTCGACTTCGCGGCGAACTCCTTCTCCACCACGTTCTGGGTGGCCTTCGGTCTGGTGCTGCTGACCTTCATCCCCGCGGCGTTCCTGCCCCGCCGCCGGGAACCGTCGCACCTGCTCGACGGCGACGCGGGCGACGACAAGCGTCAGGTGCCGGTCCCGATCCACTGACCGCCGCCGTGACCCGGGGCCGGACGCGTGTGCGTCCGGCCCCGGCTTCTTGATCCGCCACCCCGGCGACGGCCTGCGCCTAGGATCGGAGACGGAACCGGAGGAAGGCGGGCCAGCGTGAGCGCAGACGACGCGCAGCGGTCGGCGCGACGGCGGAACCGGCTGCTGCTGGCGGGCCTGCTCGCCGTCGTCGGGCTGATCCTGCTGCTGCTCGGTCTCACCGTCGCCACCGGCACCGTCGCCGGCGTCGAGGTGGTGCTGGCGCTGTTGCTGCTGGTGGCCAGCTACGCGATCCAGCGCGTGGCCCGCCGCGAGACCGTCTACCGCGACGAGCGGCGCTGACCGGCCCGGCGCCCCGGCCGGGCTAGGCTGCCGGTGTGGATCACGAAGACCGGATTGCGCTGTTCCTCGACTACGAGAACCTGGCCCTGGGCGTACGCGACCATCACGGCGGCCGGCCGTTCGACTTCCGGCCGATCGCCGACGCGCTCGCCGAGCGGGGACGCGTGGTGGTGCGCCGGGCGTACGCGGACTGGTCGTACTTCGACGAGGACCGGCGGATGCTCACCCGCTCACACGTCGAGCTGATCGAGATACCGCAGCGGATGGGCGCCTCGCGCAAGAACGCGGCCGACATCAAGATGGCGGTGGACGCGGTCGAGCTGGCGTTCGAGCGCGGCTACATCTCCACGTTCGTGATCTGCACCGGGGACAGCGACTTCACCCCGCTGGTGCACAAGCTGCGCGAACTCAACAAGCGGGTGATCGGCGTCGGGGTGGAGAAGTCCACCTCCGCGCTGCTGCCGCCGGCCTGCGACGAGTTCCTCTACTACGACCGCCTCGAAGGTGTCGACGTACCGCCACCGGCCGCCCGCCGGGCGCGCCCGGCCCGTCCCTCACCGGTGGAGCCGGCGCCCGAGCCGGCGGTGGAGACCGCGGCCGAGGAGGAGTCGGCGCGGGACGTCGACACGCTCGCCGTGCAGCTCGTGCAGACAGTCGCCGGCATGCAGGGCAGCTCCAGCGGCGACGTGACCGCCTCCGCGCTCAAGCGCGCGCTGCTGCGCAAGGACCCCACGTTCAGCGAGTCCGACTACGGCTTCCGTACCTTCGGGGAACTGCTGCGCCACCTCGCGGCCCACAACGTGGTCGAGTTGGCCGCCGGGCCCGCCAAGGGCGACCCGGAGGTGTCGCTTCCCGAGCAGGGCGACCGGGAGGTCGCGTTCGGGCTGCTCCGCTCCGTGGTGGTGGACCTCGCCGCGGACGGCGGCGCGGTGGCGTTGTCCGGCCTGAAGGACCAGCTCCGGCGCGCCCGGCCCGACTTCAGCGAGAAGAAGCTCGGCTACCGCAGCTTCCTCCAGTTCTGCAAGGCCGCCGCGACCGACGGCGCGGTGGAGCTGCGCTGGAGCCCCGAAGACGGCGACTACCTCCTGACCCCCAAGACCCCATAACCCACCCCCACCCTCGCCCGCCCCGATCCCCGCGATCTTGCACTTGCGGACCACCCGAATCGGATGAATCCGGACGCTCGTCGGGCGGCAAGTGCAAGATCGACGGCGTGGTGGGCGGGCCGCCTCGGAGGAGCCCGAGGGTGGGGTTGCGGGGAGGGGTCAGGGTGTCGTGCCGGAACGGACGGTCGGGCCGATTCGTAGGCCGAGCAGGTCCAGGAGGGGCGGCTCGAATGAGGCCGTGGGGCTCGGCTCGCCGGTGGGGCCGGGCTCGCCGGTCGGGGCCGGGTCGCCCGTCGGGCTCGCGGTCGGCGCCGGGGTCGTCTCGTCGGCAGGAGGGCTGGACGGTTCGGCCGGGGGCGGCGGACGGCCGACGGCGTGCGTCGGCGACTGCCCGGCGACAGGCGGTGCGGTGGTGTGGACCCGCTCGCCCGACCACGCCGCCGGATTCGAGGGACGCTCCGGTCGCGGCGCGGGCCGGGTCGGCCGGGGCGCCGGGGGAGACGACGGCCCGACCGAAGTCACCACTGGCGGCGCCGAAGGCGCGGCCGTGGTGGCGGGAACCGCGGCCGGCCGGCGCGCCGGATCGGTCTGCCCGGCGGTGGCCGTCCAGGTGCCGGCCGAAGTGACGCCCAGCAGTACGGCCACCGCCGCGACGCCCGCCGCGGCCAGCCGCTGGGGGAGTGCCCGCTCGGCCGGGGCGTCCCACGGGCCGAGCGGCCGGGGCGGGCGGGGCCGGGCGGCCCGGTGGGCGGACCGCAGCGCCTCGACGTCCTCGACGACCGCCTGCCGCGTGCCGGTGGCGTCGGCGTGGGCCAGGGTGAGGTAGAAGCGGGCGTTCGCCGCGCCCGGGGCCGGCGCACGCAGGCCCGCCGGTGTGCCGCCGTCGGCGTCGTGCAGCAGGGTGACCGGACGGTCCGGGTGATGTCCGAGGCCGCGCAGATCCCGCAGCAGCCAGTCCCGCCGGACGTCGTGCCCGGCGAAGGCCACCCGCCGGTCGGTCACCACTGCGGCGCCGCTGTCGACCACGCGTAGTCCCGCCGGCAGCGGACCGTCGGCCGGGTCGAGACAGCCGGCGAGCGTGCGGCCCGGCGCCGGAAGCCCGGGCAGGTGCCGGGCCGTGGCCTCGACCAGGTCGACGGTGGGCAGGATGCGGTAGACGACCTCGCCGTCGTCCAGCGGCACCGGGAGCGCGGTGCCGGGCAGCGCACAGCCACGGAAGCCCGCCGCCTCCATCGACAGCCGGTCCAGGTGTTCGGCGCGGCGCCGCCAGATCCGGGCCGCGGCCTCGTACGCCTGGCGCCGGCGCTCGTTCTCGCGCCGTGCCCAGGCCAGCCGCCGTTGCGGATGAGCGCCGATCGCATCGGGTCGCCTCGCCGTCACACCTGGTACAACGCTCTCCAGAAAGCGCGGATACGTGAGCGCGGCTATCGTCCGGTTTGGGGGTGGTATGCCCGCGATTAGACTTCGGGCATGCCGCGGATCGTCCAGTTGCTGGCCTCGCCCGTGCACCGGTACGTGGGCCGCCCGGCGGACGGACCCGCCCCCGCGCCACCGGGCGAACTGGTCGACCGGGTGGAGCTACGAGCCGGGCTCGGCATCGTCGGTGACCGCTACTTCGGCCGCCCCGCGCACCGGCAGGCGAGCGTCACGCTGATCGCGCGGGAGTCGCTGCCGCCCGGCGCGGACCTCACCCAGCTGCGGCGCAACGTGCTGACCGAGGGCATCCCGGTGGACGAGCTGGTCGGCCGCGTACTCACGCTCGACTCCGGCGACGGCCCGGTCCGGCTGCGCGTGCACCGGGCCGCGCCGCCCTGTGCCTGGCTCGACGTGGTGGTCGCCCCCGGCACCTGGAAGGCGATGCGCCGACGCGGCGGCGTCCGGTGCGCCCCGCTCACCGACGGCGTCCTGCGGGTCGGGCCGGTCACCGTGTCCGTGGACGATTGACCCGGTTCGGGAACTTTCCCCACCCGAGGGCCGACCAACCGGGGGCGACCGGCACTCCGGCGCCGGCAGGAGGGACGCCAGGAATGAACCGAGCGGGGCGCGCATCCGTACCGTCCGGCATGAGCAAGCCGGACCGGCGGGCCGGCCGCGGATGAGCCCGGACGCCGACGACGAGCAGGTGACCGGGTGGGCGCGCCGCGCCGCCCGGGGAGACCAGCTGGCCGCGGCCGCGTTCGTCCGGGCCCTCCAGGCACCGGTGTGGCGGTTCCTCGCCCACCTCGCCGGGCCCGCCGAGGCCGACGACCTCGCCCAGGAGACGTTCCTGCGCGCGCTGCGCAGCCTGCCCGGCTTCGCGGGCCGGTCGTCCGCGCGTACCTGGATCTTCACCATCGCCCGCCGGGTCGCGGTGGACCACGTGCGCGCGGCGACCGCCCGGCCCCGGGTGGCCGCGCTGCCGGACTGGCAGGCGGCCGCCGAGGCGGCCGGCGCGGTGACCGGCGGCGGGGACGACGGCGTCGTGCTGCGCGGCCTCATCGCCACGCTGGCACCGGACCGGCGGGAGGCGTTCGTGGCCACCCAGGTGCTCGGCCTGTCCTACGCCGAGGCGGCCGAGGTGTGCGGCTGCCCGGTGGGCACCATCCGCTCCCGGGTGGCCCGCGCCCGGGAGGACCTGGTCGCCGCCTGGTCCGGCGACGCCCGCGACCGCCGGGCCCGCTGAGACCGCGACCACCGGGACCACGGCGAGGCACAGGTCCGCGCGGGGACCGTCAGGCGGCCCGCCGGTCGCGGGCCTGTGCGGGGTACGGGCCGGGCGGCACCAGCCGCAGCGACGGCGCGGCCGGTTCCTCGGTCCGCAGCGCCCACCGGGATCCCTCCGACCGGCGCTGACCGGGCGGGGTGTCGCCGGGACGCCGGCCGAGGCGGGACAGCACCAGCATCACGGCCCAGCCGACCAGCAGGAAGCCGTGGCTGACCAGCCGGGTCATCGCCACCTGCCCGGTGATCAGGTCGTTCACCGACAGCAGGACGAGCGTGGCGACGAACGCGCTGAGCATCGGCAGCAGGCCGGACGGGGCGGACCGGCGCGCCGCCACGTAGAGGAACCCGGCGCCGACCGCCACGTTCCAGGCCGCCGACTCGTGCCACAGGTGCTGGCCGGAGGCGTGCGCGTGCGTGACGACCGCCTCCCGGCCGATCTGGGCCAGGCCGAGTACGAGCTGCACCGCGCCGAGCAGGCCGAGCGCCCCGCGCAGCCCGAGCGTGATCCGGTGGCGGCGGCTGGGCCGGGGCGGGGGAGCGGCGGCCAGGACCGCGTCGACCAGGTCGGGCACCCGCGGGGCGAGCTGCGTACGGGCCCGCCGGGTCACCGACGCGGCCGAGTCGAACCAGCCGCGGCAGCCGGCGCAGCCGGTCAGGTGCGCCTCGGCCGCCTCGATCTCCGACTCGGACGCCTCACCGTCCAGCTGTGCCGACAGGATCTCCCGCCACTGCTCACACACCATGTAGGGATAGTCGTCGGGACACCTCGCCTGGTTCCCGGCGGGGTGCGGGTCACGTCCGCGCGGCCGGTGACCGTTCCGCCCACGCGTGCAGCGCGTCCCGGTCGCCGGCGGAGTCGAGGTTCAGCGCCGCCTCGATGAGCGCCAGATGGGTGAACGCCTGCGGGAAGTTGCCCAGGGCGGTGCCGTCGGGCGCGCGTTCCTCCGGGTGCAGGCCGAGCGGCCCGGCCCGGCCGGCGAGCCGGTCGAAGATCTCCCGCGCCTCGCCGTGCCGGCCGGCCAGCACCAGCGCGGAGACCAGCTCGAAGGAGCAGAGCAGGAATGCGCCCTCGGTGCCGGGCAGCCCGTCGTCGACCCGGTAGCGGCGGATCAGGTCGGGCGCGACGGCGAGGTCGGCCCGGATCCGCTCGACGGTGGCGACCATCCGCGGGTCGTCGCCGGGCAGGAACCCGACGAGCGGCATCCGCAGCAGCGACGCGTCCGGCTCGGTGTCGCCGTACGCCATGACGAAGCTGCCGGCGCGCTCGTCGTAGCCGCGGTCGAGCACCTCGGCGTGCAGCGCGTCACGTTCCCGGCGCCACCGGTCCACCGGGGCGGTGCGGTCACCGAGCAGCCCGGCGAGGCGGATGCCCCGGTCCAGGCAGACCCAGGTCATCACCTTCGAGTTGACGTAGTGCCGGCACGGGCCGCGGATCTCCCACACCCCGTGGTCCGGTTCCCGCCAGCGCTCCGCCATGGTCTCGACGTGACGCCGCAGCAGCGCCCACTGCGGGCCGGTCAGCTCACCGGTGAGCAACTGGTAGGCCAGCGCCGCGTCGAGGATGTGCCCGTACGTGTCGAACTGGATCTGGTGGGCCGCCTCGTTCCCGATCCGCACCGGCGCCGAGCCGGCGTAGCCGGACAGGTGCGGCAGCTCGCGCTCCTCGGTGGGGTGGCCGTGGATGCCGACGAGTGGGGCGAGCGGATGCTGCCGGGCGCAGACGCCGAGCAGGAATCGCAGGTAGCGGCGGCCCTCCTCGGCGTGGCCCAGGCGGAACAGCGCGAGCAGCAGCAGCGCCGCGTCCCGGTGCCAGGTGAAGCGGTAGTCCCAGTTGCGTACCCCGCCGATCTCCTCGGGCAGCGACGTGGTCGGGGCGGCCAGCAGCGCGCCGGTCTCGTCGTAGGACAGGCCGCGCAGCACCAGCGCGCTGTGCCGGACCGCGCCGGCCGCGAAGCCCGCGTAGTCGCCGCGCGCCGACCACGTCCGCCAGGTGCCGGCGGTCCGCTCGGTCAGCTCGCCGGCGTCGGCGAGGGCGGGCACCGGGTCGGCGTACCCGAGCAGCAGCGTGGCGTCCTGCCCGGCGCGCAGCTCCGCCTCGGCGACGAGCGTGCCGCCCTCGACGCTGACCGGCAGGTCGGTGTACAGCCGCAGCGGCGTGCCGTCGGCGTGCCAGCCGGTACCGTCGCGCCGCCAGCGCACCGGACGTGCCCCGTACCCGGGGCGGGGCGTCAGCTCGGCGCGGACCCGCAGCAGGCCGTCGGTGACCCGCAGCCGGCGCACCAGCACCCGCTCGGCGTGGATCGGCCGGTCGGCGGCACCGGGCCGGACCGCGAGCAGGTCCTCGCCGGCCGCCGCGCCGGACGGGCCGGCCCAGTCGTTCTCCAGCACCAGCGTGTCCGGCCGGTAGCGGCGCCGCGGCGCCGGGCAGCCGGCGACGGTGAGCGTGAACCGGCCGCCCGCGTCCCGGTCGAGCAACCGGGCCGCGACCGCGTCGCCCGCCGCGTCCGGTACGCAGAACCACTCGACCGCCCCGTCCGGCGCGACGAGCGCCGTGGTGTGCGTGTCGGACAGGAACGCGTACGTGTCGATCGGCGGGAACGCCGGCGGCGACTCGGGCACGGCGGTGACTACCCGGGGCGGGCACGGGTAAGCGGGCCGGGGAGGGCCGCTGTGACACGCGAGTTCGTGAACTGGTCCGGCAGCCTCCGCTTCACGCCGGCGGAGCGGGCCGAGCCCGCCGACGAGGCGGAGGTGTGCGCGCTGGTACGCCGCGCCCGGGAGAGCGGCACCACCGTCCGGCCGGTCGGCTCCGGGCACTCGTCCAGCCCGCTGGTGCGTACCGACGGGATCCTGCTGAGCCTGGACCGGCTGTCCGGCGTGATCTCCGACGACGGGCGCCTCGCGACCGCGTGGGCCGGCACCAAGCTCAGGGCGCTCGGCGAAGGGCTCTACGACGCCGGGCTGGCCATGGACAACCTGGGTGACGTCGACTACCAGTCGATCGCCGGGGCGACCGCCACCGGCACCCACGGCACCGGCATCGGCTTCGGGAACCTGAGCACGCAGGTCACCGGCGTACGCCTGGTCACCGGCACCGGCGACGTGCTGGACGTCGACGCGCGCCGCAACCCGGACCTGCTGCCCGCCGTCCGTCTCTCCCTCGGCGCGCTGGGCGTGGTCACCCGGATCACGCTCGACGTGCAGCCGACCTATCAGCTGCACCGCCGCTCCTGGTGCGCGCACCTGGACTGGACCCTCGACCACCTCGCCGAGCTCCAGCACACCAACCGCAACATGGACTTCTACTGGTACCCGCGCAGCGACCGCACGCAGATCCGGGTGATCAACCGCATCGACACGGACGCCGCGCCGGAGCGGGCGGAGGTCCGGTTGCCGGACGGCGAGCCCCGGCAGAGCCAGGTCGGGCCGACCCACCGCACCATTCCCCGGGACCGGGAGCTGCGCTTCGAGGAGATCGAGTACATGCTGCCGTCGGAGGCGTTCCCGGCCTGCTTCGCCGAGGTGCGCCGCCGGGTGCGCGACCGGCACCGCCGGGTGGCCGCCTGGCGGGTCCTCGTGCGCACCATAGCCGCCGACGACATCTGGCTCAGCAACGCCTACGGCCGCCCCACCACCACGATCGCCTGCCTGCAGAACACCTCGCTGCCGTACGAGGAGTACTTCCGGGACGTGGAGGCGGTGTTCCGGCACTACGGCGGACGCCCGCACTGGGGCAAGAAGCACTGGCTCGGCGCGCGGGACCTGCGTCCCCTCTTTCCCCGCTGGGACGACTTCCAGGCGGTGCGCCGCCGGCTCGACCCGGGCGGGGTGTTCCTCACCCCGGACCTGGCCCGCCTGCTGGAGGAGCAGTGAACGGGCCGGTCGGCGCCCGGATCTGGGTGGTGCCCGGCGGGCACGTGCCGTTCCCCGCGCACGGCCCGGAACCGGCGTTCACCGCCTTCGACCAGCTCTGCGTGCTCAACGCCGGCGACGAGGACGCCGAGCTGGAGCTGGACTTCTACTACCAGGACGCCGAACCGGCCGGGCCGTACCGGATACGGGTCGGTGCCCGACGCATCCGGCACGTACGGGTGAACGACCTGATCGACCCGGAGGCGGTGCGGCTGGACCGCCCGTACGGCTGCGTGCTGCGCTCCCCGGTCCCGGTGGTGGTGCAGTTCCTGCGCCAGGACACCCGGCTGCCCGGGGTGGTGGCGCTGACCGGCACGATGGCGTACCCCGGGTGAGGTTCGAGCGGGCGACCGCGGGTACCCGGGCGCATGCGGGATGCCGTCGACCGGGTACGCGACGCCGGGCGGTCGAGCCGCCGGAGGCTGCGCACGTACTTCCTCGTGGCGGTCCAGGCCGGCCTGGCCGCCGCGCTGGCCTGGACGGTGGCCCGCGAGGTGCTCGGCAACCCCGACCCGACGTTCGCGCCCGCCGCGGCGGTGAGCGTCATCGCCGCCTCGCTCGGCAACCGCACCCGGCGGACCGTGGAGCTGGTGGTCGGGGTGGTCCTCGGCATCGTCGTCGGCGACCTGCTGGTGCGTCTCTTCGGCACCGGCCCGTGGCAGACCGGCGTGATCGTGTTCCTGGCGGTCTCCGCGGCGGTGCTGGTCCGCGGCACCGGCGCGCTCGTCACCCAGGCCGGCGGTACGGCGGTCCTGGTCGCCACGCTGACCCCGGTGTCGCCCGACCTGGAGCTGCCCCGGACCGTCAACGCGCTCGTCGGCGGCGTCGTCGGCCTGCTCGTGGTGCTGGTGATCGCGCCGCTGAACCCGCTGCGCGCGGTCCGCCGCGTCGCCGACCCGGCGCTCGACACGTTCGCCCGCCAGATGACCGCGTCGGCGGAGGCGCTGGCCCACGCCGACGTGCGCGCCGCCGACGAGGTGCTGGCCCGGATGCGCGCCGCCGAGACGGAACTGGACCGCATCGACGAGATGGTCGGCGCCGCCGCCGAGGTGGTCCGGTTCTCGCCGGTGCGCTGGCGGCGACGGCGGGCACTGGCCGCGTACCGGCGCGGCGCCGAGCACCTGGACCGGGCGTTCCGCAACAGCCGGGGCATGGTCCGCCGGATCGGCACCGCGTTGCGGGACCGGGAGCCGGTGCCGCCGGAGCTGCCCGCCGCGCTGGAACACTTCAGCGAGGCGATCCGGCTGCTGCACCGGGCGTTCCTGGCCGCCGACGAGCCGGTCGCCGCCCGGGAACGGGTGCTGCGCGCGGTCCGCGCCGCGGGCGAGGCGTGCCGGCAGGACATCGGCTTCTCCGGCACCATCGTGGTGTCGCAGCTGCGGACCGTCGCCAACGACCTGCTGCGCGCCACGGGCGTACCCGCGGACGAGGCCCGCCGCCAGGTCCGCCGCGCGGCGGCGGCCCGCTGAACGGGCCGCTCACACCTCGGTCAGGCGGGACTTCTGCACCTTGCCCATCGCGTTGCGCGGCAGCGCGCCGACCAGCCGCACCTGCCGGGGGCGCTTGTGCGCGGACAGGTGCCGCGCCACGAAGTCGATCAGCTCCGCCTCGGCCACGCCGTCGCCGACCACGTACGCGGTCACCTGCTGCCCCAGGTCGGGGTGGGGCGTGCCGACCACCGCCGCCTCCCGCACCCCCGGGTGGGCCAGCAGCGCGTCCTCCACCTCGCCGGCCCCGATCCGGTACCCGCCGCTGGAGATCAGGTCGGTGGCGGCCCGGCCGACGATCCGGTGGGCGCCGTCCGGGCCGACCGTCGCGACGTCGCCGGTGCGGAACCAGCCGTCCGCCGTGCGGGTGGTCGCGTCGGCGTCCGGCCGGTTCAGGTAGCCGTCGAACAACGTGCCGCCGCGTACCTGGAGCTCACCCATCGCCTCGGCGGGCAGCGGGCCGCCGTGCTCGTCCACCACCCGCGTCAGCACGCCGGGCAGCGGCACGCCCACTGTGCCGGACCGCCGGGGACCGTCCGCGCGGGCGCTCACCGTCACGAGCGTCTCGGTCATCCCGTACCGCTCCAGCGGCCGGTGCCCGGTCAGCCCGGCCAGCGCCGCGAAGACCGGCTCCGGCAGTGCGGCGCTGCCGGACACCAGCAGCCGGGCGCCGCGCAGCGCCCGCGCCGCCGCCGGTCGCGCCGCGATCCGCGACCAGATCGTGGGTACGCCGAAGTACATCGAGGCGCCCGCCGCCGCGTACCGCTCGGGGTGGGGCCGGCCGACGTGGCGCAGCCGGCTGCCGACGCGCAGCGGGCCGAGCACGCCGAGCACCAGCTTGTGCACGTGGAACAGCGGCAGGCCGTGTGCCAGCACGTCGTCCGGGGTCCACGCCCACGCGTCGGCGAGCCCGTCCAGGCAGGCGGCGATCGCGCGGCGGGACAGCACGGCGCCCTTCGGCGCGCCGGTGGTGCCGGAGGTGTAGAGGATCAGCGCGGTGGCCGCCGGATCGGGCTCGGGGCGCCGGGTGTCCGAGCGCCGGGCCAGGTCCAGCGGCACGACCGGCAGCGAGCCGGCGTCGGCGTCCGGTGCGCCCGGCGCCGCCAGCAGCAGTTCCGCGCCGGAGTCGCGCAGGATGTGGTCGCGTTCCATCGGGCCGGCGTCCGGCGGCACCGGCACCACCGCCGCGCCTGCCAGCAGCCCGCCGACCACGCCGACCACCGTCTCCAGGCTCGCCGTCGCGGGCACCGCCACCCGGGCCGCGCCCCGCAGGTCGTCGGCGACGGCGGTGGCCGCCCGGCGCAGCTCCACCCAGGACAGCGACCGGTCTCCCACGCGCACCGCGCCCGGGCGGTCGTCGGTGGCCTCGGCGAGCCGGCTCAGCAGCGACACGGGCACCCCTCTCACCGGTACGTCCGCCCGGCGTGTCGGCGGACCCACCGTGACCGTAGCCGGGGCGGACACCCCGGCCCGGCGCGCCGTCAGGAATGTGTCATCGTGGTCGGCGGCGAGGGAGGGATGGGCATGTCGGGTCCGTTGCGCGGGGTGCTGGTCGCCGACTTCTCCCGGATCCTCGCCGGGCCGTACGCCACGATGCTGCTGGCCGACCTGGGCGCGGACGTGGTCAAGGTGGAGGCGCCCGGCGGCGACGACACCCGCGGCTGGCGGCCCCCGGTGCGCGACGACGTCTCCACCTACTACCTCGCGGTCAACCGCAACAAGCGTTCGCTGGTGCTCGACCTGACCGACCCCGGCGACCTGACGCTGGCGCACCGGCTGGCCGACCGGGCCGACGTGCTGATCCAGAACTTCCGCCCGGGCGCGCTGCGCCGCTTCGGCCTCGACCACGACACGGTCACCGCCCGCAACGCCCGCCTGGTGTACGCCTCGATCAGCGGCTTCGGCGCCGCCGGGGGCGCCGACCTGCCCGGGTACGACCTCATGGTGCAGGCCGCGGCCGGGCTGATGAGCCTCACCGGGGACGCGGACGGCCCGCCCTACAAGGCCGGGGTGGCCGTGTTCGACGTGATCGCCGGGCTGCACGCGGCGGTCGGGATCCTGGCCGCGCTGCGGCACCGCGAGGAGACCGGGCGCGGGCAGCACGTCACAGTGGACCTGCTGTCCTCGGCGCTGTCCGGGCTGGTCAACCACACCGGCGCGCACGTCGCGGGGGGAGCGGCACCGCACCGGATGGGCAACGCCCATCCGAGCATCGTGCCGTACGAGCCGCTGCCCACCGCCGACGGCGAGCTGGTGGTGATCGCCGGGAACGACGGCCAGTTCCGTACCCTCTGCCGGGTGCTCGGCGTGCCGGAGCTGGCCGGCGACGCACGGTTCCGCCGCAACGCCGACCGCACCGCGCACCGCGACGAACTGCGCCCGCTGCTGGTGGCGGCGCTGTCCCGGCGCGGCAGCGCGGAGTGGTTCGCCGAGCTGCGCGCCGCGGGCGTGCCGTGCAGCCCGATCAACTCGGTCGCCGAGGGGGTCGCGCTGGCGCAGGGGCTCGGCCTGGAGCCGGTGGTGACGGCCGGCGGGGTTCCGGGCATCCGCAACCCGATCGGCCTGTCCGAGGCGCCGCCCCGCTACGAGCTGCCGCCGCCGGGCCTCGACGAGCACGGCGCGGAACTGCGCGCCTGGCTCGCCGCCGAATGAGCTCGGGCGGGCAACCCGTCAGAGCGTCTCGACCAGGCGGAAGCGTTCCAGCACGGCCGGGGTGTCGTCGTCCACTGTGAAGCCGGGGTCGCCGAGCCAGCCGCGGTAGTCCTCGCCGTGCCAGAACCGCTCGTGGCCGGCCCGCCAGGCGGCGACCGTGTCGAACCCCTCGCCCTCGTCGCGCGCGTGGTCGAGATCGACGTCGCCGAGGCGGGCGACGCGGACCTCGACCAGCTCGATCACCGCCACCGGCCGGCCGTCGGAGTCGATCACCGCCGAGCGGGTGCCGAGGGCGGGCAGCGGCTCGCCGTCGATCTCGTAGTCCTGGAGCAGCCCGGTGGTGGTGGTCTTGCTCCCGTCGAGCACCGCGGCGACGAGCTGGTCGCGCAGCGGGCCGGGGAAGGCGAACTCGAAGGTGGGCAGGTCGGCGTCCATGCGCGGCAGCGTAGCCGGGTCACGCGGGGCGGGCGACCGCCTTCCGCGGCGCCCGGCCACCCAGCCCGGCCACCCAGCCCGGCCACCCAGCCCGGCCACCCAGCCCGGCCACCCAGTCCGGCCGCCCAGCCCGGCCACTCAGCCCGGCGGCGGCAGCGTCCGGTCGAGCCAGTCGAGCAGGACCCGCTCGTACTGCGGGCTGACGCCGTCCAGGTCCTCGCGCTCCCCGAGCGTCGGGGCGTGGTCGCAGCCGGCCAGCCGGGCCACCGTCAGCTCGGCGTCGCGGGCGCTCCGCCGCCACACCGCGAGGCTCTCCTCGATCGGGATCCACGCGTCCGTCTCGCCGTAGCAGAGCAGCACCGGGCCGGCCAGCCGTGCCAGGACCGGCGCCGGGTCGTAGTCCATGTCGGTCCAGGTGCCGGGCGTGGCGGGCAGTTCGTCGGGCAGGGACGCCAGCGGGAACCACTGGCGCCGGCCCGCCGCGTCGATCGCCGCCTGCGCCACCGGGCGGGCCACGTCGCCGCGCAGGTAGTCCTCGACGAGCGCGCGCAACCGAGTCAGTTCAGCCACGTCGGCCGGGCCGTACCCGTTGCGGCGCAACTGCTCGGCGGTGCCGTAGCGCATCTGCCTCGCGGGGCTCACGCCGCTGCACCCCACCAGGACCAGGAAGTCGACCGGGCACCGGGTGGCGGTCAGCGCCGCCGCCCACGCGCCCTGGCTGAAGCCCCAGAGCCCGACCGGGACCGCCCCGACGTGCCGGCGCAGCTCGGTCACCGCGGCCGACGCGTCCTCGGCCTGGTCGGCCAGCGGCACGTCGTGCCCGTCGATCCGGGGGCGGCGGTCGTAGCGCAGCACCGCGATCCCGGCCGGAGGCAGCAGCCGGGCC
Organism: Micromonospora sp. WMMD1219; assembly: GCF_049315215.1. Lineage (NCBI taxonomy): Bacteria > Bacillati > Actinomycetota > Actinomycetes > Micromonosporales > Micromonosporaceae > Micromonospora > Micromonospora sp. WMMD1219. The sequence goes on along the minus strand of NZ_CP186057.1, from coordinate 5,381,808 downwards.
AGGTGCGCGTAGAGGAAGTGGGAGCGTTGCCCGGCGTGTGAGCCGTGCAGCACGACGAGGCCGCCGCGTACCGGCCCGGCCGGCAGGTCGACGACCGCCGGCAGTCCCGCCGCGCCGACCGTCGTCTCCATGCCGGGCAGTGAACCACGAGCCGTCCCGCCCGGTGGTCCCGGCCGCCGTCCGGGACACCCGCGTGCGTACGCTGACCAGGTACGTCGCCGCGACCGTGGAGAACCGCCATGACCAGCCCCGCACCCCGTACCGTCCGGGTCGCCCGCCCCGAGGACGTGGCCGCCCTCGTCGACCTGATCGAGTCGGCGTACCGGGGCGAGCGCAGCCGCCAGGGCTGGACCCACGAGGCGGACCTGCTGGCCGGGCAGCGCACCGACCCGGAGATGGTGGCCGCGGCGGTCACCGGCCCGGGCGGCGTGGTGCTGGTCGCCGAGCAGGACGGCGCCCCGGTGGCCTGCTGCCAGCTCGAACGCCGCGACGACCACGTCTACTTCGGCATGTTCGCGGTGGCCCCCGGCCGGCAGGGCGGCGGCCTGGGCCGGGAACTGCTGGCCGAGGCCGAGCGCTACGCGGCCGAGCAGTGGCACGCCGGCGAGATGCGGATGACGGTGATCGTCCAGCGCGACGACCTGATCGCCTGGTACGAGCGGCGCGGCTACGTGCGCACCGGCGAACTGAGCCCGTTCCCGTACGGCGACGAGCGCTTCGGCGTGCCGCTGCGGCCGGACCTGGCGTTCGAGACGCTGCGCAAGAAGCTCGGCTGACTCAGCCCGCCACATCCCGGCGGCCGTAGGCCCAGCCGCCCAGGGCCGCCAGGGCGAACGCCGCCGCGACGAGCACGCCCTGAGCCGTCCAGTTCGGCGCCGCGTCGGGCACGGCGGCGAGATGCGCGTACGGGGACAGCGCGCCGATCCAGGCGGGCGCGCGCACGCTCTCCGTCACCACCGTCAGCAGGAAACCACCCGCTGTGGGCAGCATGCCCAGCACGGGAACGAGCCGGGGCGCCGCGCCGACGGCGAGGGTGGCCGCCCCGGCGCCGAGCAACGCCAGCGGCAGCACGTTGAACGTGCCCGCCAGGGCGGCGGTGAGCGGCAGGCCGGCGCCGACCACCGTGGTACCCAGCCACGTCGCGAGACCGGCCGCGACCGCCAGCGCCACCGCCCCGGCGGACGCGCTGCCCACGTCGGCGGCGAGCAGCCGGACCCGGCTGACCGGGCCGGCCCGCAGCAGCGTGAGCCGGCCGGCGACCTCGGCGGCGACGAAGGCGTTCAACCGCGCGGTGGCGAACGCGCCGATCGGCACCGCCAGCAGCGCGAACAGCGTGGCCACGTACCCCCGGACCCGGTCGAGCCCGCCGAAGCCCGCCCGCGCGGCGAGGTCGGCGAAGGCGGGGTTCTGCTCCAGGAAGCCGGTCAGCGACGTGGCGAGCACGCCGATCAGCAGGAAGTAGGCGGCGACACCGGTGGCCCAGCCGGCGAGCGGACGCAGGGCGCGCCGCATCGCGAAGGCCGGCACCGAGTGCAGCAGGTGGCGTCGCGGTGCCCGGCCAGCCGGTGGGCGCAGCAGTCCGGCGCCCACGTCGCGCCGGGCGCACAGGGCCAGCGCCGCCCCGGTCAGCACGACGACGGCGGCCAGCGACACGAGCAGCGGCGCCCACCGGTTCTCGTGGTACGGGCGGGTGAGCGCGAGCGGACCGTACGGCGGCAGCCACCGCAGCCACGCCGCCGCCGGCCCGGAGTCGCCGGCCATCCGCGCCAGCAGACCGGCCCCGAGCACGGCCAGGCCGCTACCGGCCGCCCCCGCCCTGGTCGGCTGGACCTGGACGACGACCGCGCCCACCGCGACCGCGAACGCCCCGGCCGAGGCGAGACCGGCCCCGTGCAGCAGCGCACCCTGCCACGGCGTGCCGGCCGCCGTCAGCGCGGCCGCGAGCAGCGAACCGGCCACCGCCGACGTCGCCGTCAGCGGCGCCAGGTGACGCCGCAGCACCGCCGCGGGTGTCAGCCGGCCGGCGAGCAGCAACCCCCACCGGCCGGCCTCCTCCTCGCCCCGGGTCACCCGGACGGTCGCCAGCAGGCTCCACACGCTGACCAGCACGGCCAGCACCGTGCCGGTGCGCCACACGGTGAACCCACCGGCGGTGTCCAGGGCGACGGGCTCGCCGAACAACGTACGGATCGCCGGGTTGTGCGCCAGCGTCGCCAGGGCGGCGGCGTCCATGCCCTCGCCGACGGCGCCGGCGTAGGTGGCCACCACCAGGGCGGACATGCCGACGGTCACGCCGGTCACGACGAGGGCCGGCCGCCAGACGCCGCGGGCGGCGAGCAGGCTGACCGCTGTGCCGGCCGGGCGGGTCACGACTGCTCCCCGTAGTAGTCGAGGAAGATCTCCTCCAGGCTCGGCTCGCGCACGGTCAGCGTGGTGATCTCCGCGCCGGACAGGGCGCGCAGCGCGGCGGCGGGCGGGCCGGCGAGGGTGAAGCGCAGCAGTCCCTGCCGCTCCTCGACCGCTTCGACGCCGGGCACGCCAGCCAGGCCGGGCGCGGGGCCGGTGAACCCTACCGTCACCTCGCTGCGGTGCAGCCGCCGCAACTGCGGCACCGGGGCGATGTCGACGAGCCGGCCGGCCCGCAGGATCGCCACCCGGTCGCAGACCGCCTCCACCTCGGCGAGCTGGTGCGAGCAGAGCAGCACGCTCTGCCCGTTGTCCCGCGCCTCGCCCACCGCGCGGCGGAACTGCAGCTCCATCAGCGGATCCAGCCCGCTCGTCGGCTCGTCGAGCACGAGCAGCGGCGCCCGGGTGGCGAACGCGGCGACCAGCGCGACCTTCTGCCGGTTGCCGGTCGAGTAGGTGCCGGCCGGGCGGGACGGGTCGAGCGCGAACCGTTCGACGAGGTCGGCCCGGTAGCCGGCGTCCACGCCGGGACCGGTCGCGGCGAGCAGGTCGAGGATCTCCGCGCCGGTGAGGTGCGGCCAGAGCGCCACGTCGGCCGGCACGTACGCCAGCAGCCGGTGCGCCGCCCGCACGTCAGCGGCGTCCGCCTCGAAGATCCGGGCGACACCCTGGGTGGGACGGGCGAGGCCGAGCAGCAACCGGATCGTGGTGGACTTGCCGGCGCCGTTGGGGCCGAGGAGACCGACCACCTCACCGGCTTCGACGGTCAGGTCCAGGCCGTCGAGGGCCACCAGGCGGCCGTAGTGCTTCGTCAGATCACGGGTGTGGACGGCGGGGACTCCCATGGCGTGGCTCCTGGAGACGGCGGGACGACGACCGCCGACCAGGCTTCCCGGCACACCGCGCTCACCGTACTGCCGATGTCCCGCCCCGGGGAAGCCCCGCCCGTGGCGTCATGGCCCCACCGGCCGGTCGACCAGCGCCACCAGCTTCTTCGGGGCCAGCACGCAGTAGCTCTCGGTGAGCAGCTCGGCGACCTCGGTCCAGTCCGTGTCCGCGTCCAGCCGCAGCCCGACCACGTCGGCGGCCCAGTCCGGCTTGAAGAAGTGCGGCCCGGCCGCGAGCAGCCCGGCGATCTCGTCACCGGGGGAGCGGAACGTCATCACGCAGACCGGCTCGTCGGTCGCCGCGGCCCGCGCGTACGCCGCCTGGTGGCCCGGGTCGACGGTGAGCACGTGGGCGAACGTCCGGCTGCGGACGCGCCATCGCACGCCCACCCAGGCCGCTTCCTCGTAGGTCTCCGGCAGGCCGAGGCAGACCGGCCGCAGGCGGGCGAGGTGCTCGGGTGGGACGTCTCCGGGGCCGGTCATGCGCGCAGGCTAGCCGCAGCCCCCGACAATCCGGCCGCACCGGCGTGGCGGCCCGCCGCCGCGCGTCCGGGAAGGAAATGTCGTAGCCGGGGAGTACGACAGCGATGAGTTTCGGTGAGCCGCACGGTCATTGCGGGGAGAACCCCTCGGACGAGAGGACGAGACATGAGCGGCGTACGAGTACTTGTCGGCACGCGCAAGGGCGCGTTCATCCTGACCTCGGACGGCAGGCGCGACGACTGGACCGTCGACGGGCCGCACTTCGGCGGCTGGGAGATCTACCACCTGACCGGTTCACCCGTCGAACCGGACCGGCTGTACGCGTCCCAGTCCGGCGGCTGGTTCGGGCAGCTGATCCAGCGCTCGGACGACGGCGGCCGGACCTGGGCGACTGTCGGCAACGACTTCGCCTACAGCGGCGAGGTGGGGCAGCACCTCTGGTACGACGGCACCCCACGGCCGTGGGAGTTCAAGCGGATCTGGCACCTGGAGCCGTCCCGCCACGACCCCGACACCGTGTACGCGGGCGGCGAGGACGCCGCCCTCTACCTGTCCACCGACGGCGGTCAGAAGTGGTCCGAGCTGACCGCGCTGCGGCAGCACCCGACCGGCCCGTCCTGGCAGCCCGGCGCGGGCGGGATGTGCCTGCACACGATCATCCTCGACGCGGCCGACCGGGACCGGATCTACGTCGCGATCTCGGCGGCCGGCGCGTTCCGCAGCGACGACGGCGGCGCGAGCTGGCTGCCGATCAACAAGGGTCTGCGTTCCGGCGAGATCCCCGACACCGACTCCGAGGTCGGGCACTGCGTGCACCGTCTCGCCCAGCACCCGTCCCGGCCGGACACGCTGTTCATGCAGAAGCACTGGGACGTCATGCGCACCGACGACGCGGGCGCCAACTGGCGGGAGGTCAGCGGCGACCTGCCGACGGACTTCGGCTTCCCGATCGCGGTGCACGCGCACGAGCCGGAGACGGTCTACGTGGTGCCGATCACCAGCGACTCGCTGCACTACCCGCCGGAGGGCAAGCTGCGCGTCTACCGCAGCCGTACCGGCGGTGAGCACTGGGAGCCGCTGACCGAGGGGCTGCCGCAGTCGCACTGCTACGTCAACGTGCTGCGCGACGCGATGGCCGTCGACACGCTCGACCCGTGCGGCATCTACTTCGGCACCACCGGCGGTCAGGTCTACCACTCGGCCGACGGCGGCGACACGTGGGCGCCGATCGTGCGGGACCTGCCGGGCGTGCTCTCGGTCGAGGTCCAGGTGCTGCCGTGATCCGGGTGGTGCTGCCGGCGCACCTGAAGAACCTGGCGCACGTCACCGGCGAGGTACGCGTCGAGGTGGCCGGGCCGCCCACCCAGCGGGAGGTGCTCGACGCGCTGGAGGCCGCGTACCCGATGCTGCTCGGCACGATCCGTGACCGGCACAGCGGGAAGCGCCGGCCGTTCGTCCGCTTCTACGCCTGCGAGCTGGACCTCTCCAACGAGTCCCCGGACGACCCGCTGCCGGAGGAGGTGGTCGCCGGCAAGGAGCCGTTCATCGTGCTCGGCGCGATGGCGGGCGGTTGAGCGCCACGGCCGGCCGTTGAGCGGCACCACCGGCGGTTGAGCGGCACGACCGGGAACCGCGCTCGCCGGCGCCACGTCTGACCGGCATGACCCGTCACGGATACCGGACGCTCGGATGCACGCTGACCGTCACGCTGGCTCTCGCCGGCTGCACCGCGTCACCGCCGGCCGCCGACCCGCCACCCACCGGGCGGGTCGCACCGGCCGGCGGGCTGCGGCTGGTGGCGTTCGACGGCTGCGACGAGGCGCTGCGACAGCTCCGCACGGCAGCGAAGGCGGCGGTCGGCCCGTGGGGATTCGGCGCGGACGACCTCCGGCAGTTCAGCGCGGAACGGGCGACGGCGCTCGGCGGCGTCGCCAAGGACGCGAGCGGGGCGTCCGCGGCGGGCTACTCCGGCACCAACGTGCACGAGGCCGGCGTGGACGAACCGGACCTGGTCAAGACCGACGGGAAGCGGATCGTCACGGTCACCCGGGGCGTGCTGTCAGTGGTCGACCCGGCGAGCCGTCGCGTGACCGGCCGGCTGGCGCTCGATCCCGACGCCGAGCGGTTCTCCGGCGGCGAGGCGAGCCTGCTGCTGCACGGCGACCGGGCGCTCGTGCTGCTGCGCGCCGGCCGGACCGTCAAGGGCCCCGTACCGGGCAGGCAGACGCGCCCGGGCACGACCCCGCAGGCCCGGCTGGTCCTGCTGGACCTCGCCGGACCGCCGCGCGTGGTCGGGGAGTACCGGATCGACGGCCTCCTGGTCGACGCCCGGCAGTCCGACGCGACCGCCCGCGTGGTGATCCGGTCCGCGCCACGGCTCGACTTCCCCTACCGCTCCGATCGCAAGACCGACGCCCAGCGGATCGCCGCCAACCGCGCGGTCATCGACAAGGCCACGCTCGACGACTGGCTGCCCCGCTACGAGATCCGCGACGACGTGCGGACCGTCGGCACCGGACGGGTCGGCTGCGACCGGGTCAGCCGGCCGGCGGGCTTCTCCGGCGCGTCGATGGTGACGGTGCTCAGCTTCGACCTGGGCGCGTCCGCGCTCGGCGCCGGTGACCCGGTCACCGTGGCCGCCGACGGCGACACCGTCTACAGCAACGGCGCACGCCTCTACGTCGCCAACGACCAGCGCTGGCGGACGTGGCGTGGCGGGCCGTCCGCGGCACGCGACACCAACACCGAGATCTACCAGTTCGACACCGCGGCGGGCACGCCCCGCTTCGTCGCCGCCGGGTCCGTGCCCGGCTGGCTGATCGACCAGTACGCGCTGTCCGAGTGGGACGGTCACCTGCGCGTGGCGACCACGACGGGTGACACCTGGGGCCGGCGGACCACCTCGCAGTCCGGCGTCTACGTGCTGCGCACCGACGGCGCCACGCTGACCCGGGTCGGCGCGATCACCGGCCTGGGCAAGGGCGAGCGGATCTTCGCGGTGCGGTTCGTCGGCGGCACCGGATACGTGGTCACGTTCCGGCAGACCGACCCGCTGTACGGAGTGGACCTGCGTGACCCGGCCGCGCCCCGGGTCACCGGCGAGTTGAAGATCAACGGGTATTCGTCGTACCTGCACCCGGCCGGCGACGGCCGCCTGATCGGGGTCGGCCAGGACGCGACCGACCAGGGGCGGGTGACGGGCACGCAGGTGTCGCTGTTCGACGTGGCCGACCCGGCCCGGCCGGCGCGGATCGCCCAGCACCTCGTCGCGGGCGGCTGGTCCGAGGCGGAGAACGACCCGCACGCGTTCCTGTACTGGGCGCCGGAGCGCCTGGTGGTGATCCCGGTGCAGCGTCCGGGCGTGGTGACCGACCGGGCCGAGAGCGTCAAGGGCACGCCTTCCGGCGGTGTGCTGGCGCTGCGCGTCGGCGACAAGGGCTTCACCGTGGCCGGTGCGGTCGACCACCCCGGCGTCCTGGCCGACGACGGTAGGGAGTGGAGCCCGATCCGCCGCTCGCTGATGGTCGACGGCGTGCTCTGGACGGTCTCCGACGCCGGCCTCAAGGCGACCGCCCTGTCCGGCATGACCACCCTGGCCTGGGTGCCGCTGACCTGACGCCGACGACCGGGCCTCGCCGCGCCCACGAGTGCGCGACGAGGCCCGGTTCCCTCACTGTTCCAGCGCCGCCTCGGCCGCCGCGACCTGCGGGCCGACCCGCAGCGCGTACGCGACGACGCCGCCGAGGAGGAACGTCGCGGCGGTGGCCGCGGCGATCCGGTTGCCCGGTTCCTGCGCCATCCACAGCGCCGCCTGCCGCCATTGCGGCCCGCCCGGGACGGCCAGGAACGCCCCCAGGGCGGCCCAGGCGGTCGGCACCTGCCAGGCGGCCCGTGCGCCGGCGAGCGCGGCGCCGAGCCCGACCAGCCCGATCAGCCCGGCCGTGTTGCGGGCCAGCGCGGCCGGCGGCCCGAAGTCCGCGCCGAGAACACGGGCGGCGGCCAGCATCCCGACCACCGCCGCGCCGTACGCGAGCAGGTGCCCGGCCCGGCGCGGCGGCCAGGACCACGCGGCGGTCCGCTCCAGCGCCGGGTCGGTGCCGGCGAGCGTCGGCCCGAGCGGCGCAACCGCCAGCGCGGTGGTGAGCACGGCGAGGCCGGCGGGCACCTCGGGGCGGTCGGTGAAGCCGGACCAGGCGGCGGCCATCACCGCGACCGCGACAGCGGATCCGGCCAGGGCGGCGGGTAGCCGGCGGGACCGCACGTACAGCGGCAGCCAGCGGCTCATGGCGCGGCCCGTCCGGTGAGCGCCGGCATCAGGTCCGGCTCGCACCGCGCGGCCGCGTCCCGCAGCGCGGTGACCCGCCGCATCTGCTCCGGCTCGGGCAGCGCGCGCAGTTGCCGCACCCCGGCCCGGATCTCCTCCTGCTGCTCGTCGGCGTACCGGTATCCGGTCCAGGAGTCCCACAGCCGTACGGTCTCGGTGTCCAGCAGCCAGGCCGCGACGATCGCCGGGGCGATGTCGTCGCCGCTGCGGCCGCAGCCGGACCACATGGTGCCGCCGCCCAGGGCGATGCGCTCGGCCACGTCCGCGGCCCGGCCGGTGCCCGGGTCGACCTCGAGGAGGAACTGGACGGTGCCGGGTGCGGGCCGGGGCCGGTGCCACTGCTCGCTGTCGTTGCTGCCGATGGTGTCCAGCCGCAACTCCACCGCGCGGGTCGGTGCGTCCGGCAGCTTCGCCAGCGCGCGCAGCCCTCGGCGGGCCTCGGTGGTGACCTCGGGCAGCAGGTGCGCGTTGACGGCGGTGACGCACACCTGCGGCGCGCCGTCGGCGCAGACGTAGCGGCGCGCTCCCGGGTCGAGCTGCCAGATCCCGGCCGGGCCGGGCACGCCGATCAGCACGAGACCCGCCACGCCGCCGGCCAGGCCCGCGAGCGCGCCGGCCCGGGTCAGCCACGACCCGCCCGCCGCCAGGAGCAGGCCGGCGAGCACCAGCCCGGCCCCCAGCGCCAGCCGGCTCAGCAGCAGCCGGTCCGACAGCGTCTCCCAGGGCGTGTCCGGCGGCCAGTTGATCATGAGGGACACGTTCGACATCTTGCTGTCCGCACCCGCGAGCATGGACACGCCCTCCTGCGCGACCAGCGCGGCGGCGGCCAGCAGCGGGGGCAGCAGCGGTGAGGACCACAGGCGCCCGACGGCCGTGCCGCACCAGGCCGCGCCGACGAGCACCAGCACGTCGACCAGGGGCCCGGCGAGCCCCCGTACGCCGACGTAGGCGCCGCCGGTGGCGACCAGCGCCGCACCGCCGGCGAGCACGAGCAGGTGCGCGGCCGCGACGGCGACGCCGAGCGCGGTCATCGCCGGCAGCGTGCGCTGCCAGCGGGGCCGGCCGGTGCTGTTCATCAGCTCGTCGGCGCGGGTGCGCCGGTCCCGGCGGCCGAGCACGGCGCCGCCGGCCAGCGCCAGGGGCATCAGGAGGAACATGGCCGAGGAGTGCACGTAGCCCAGCCGCAGCCACTGTCCCTGCCAGAAGCTGTACATGCTGGCGACGCCGAGGATCCCGATGACGAGGAGCAGCACCGCCACGGCGGGCGCGTTCGAGCGGCGCAGTTCGAGACGGACCTGTCGGATCATCACGCGCCCCGGTGCTGCTGGAGGAGGTACGAGTAGCCGCGCTCGGCGGCGCTGTCGCCGACGCCGCCGGTCTCGCCGTGGCGGACCAGGTCGGCGGGCAGGCCCTGGAACACGCGGGCGCCGTCGTCCATCAGGATGACGTCGGAGCAGGCCGCCACCACGTCCTCCACCAGGTGGGTCGAGACCAGCACGCACGCGTCCGCGCCGAGTTCGCGGATCAGCTCGCGGAACTGGACCCGCTGCTCCGGGTCCAGGCCGACGGTCGGTTCGTCGAGCAGCAGCAGCTCCGGTTCGTTCACGATCGCCTGGGCGATGCCGGCCCGGCGCAGCATGCCGCCGGACAGCGACTTGAGCTTGGCGTCGGCCCGGTCGGTGAGGCGTACCCGGTCGATTGCCCGCTGGGCGGCGCCCGGCACCGCCGAGGCGGGCATCTCCCGCAGCCAGGCCACGTACTCGACGTACTCCCGGACGGTGAATCGGGGGTAGTAGCCGAACTGCTGCGGCAGGTAGCCGAGGCGGCGGCGCACCGGGCGCAGCTCACGGGTCGTGGCGGCGTCCGCGCCGAGCAGCCGCAGCACGCCGGCGTGCGGCTTGACCACAGTGGCGAGCGCGCGCATCAGCGTGCTCTTGCCGGCGCCGTTCGGGCCGAGCAGCCCGTGCACGCCGGTGCCGAGCGTCAGGCCGAGGTTGTCGACTGCGAGGTGCCGCCCGGCCTTCACCGACAGTCCCACCGCCTCGATCCGCCAGGCGTGCCGGGTCGGCGCCACCTCGTCGGCGCTCACTGCGCGTACCAATGTCGTCTCCTTCTCGGGGCAGGGTGGTCCGCGGCGCCGTCGGGGCGCCGTGGCGTGGTTCGGGGGGCCGGCGTCAGCCGGCGGGCCGCCGCAGGTGTTCGGCGCGCAGCGCGGTCAGCAGAGTGAACACGACGGCGGCCGCCGCCCAGGCGGGCATGGTGGCGGGCCGGAGCAGGGCGTCGGTCGCGGCGGCGGCGCGGGCCGCGTCGGCGCCGCCGATGACCGACACGGCCGCGACCGCCGCGAGCCAGCCGCCGCCGAGGACGGCGGCCGCGAGCGGCACGCCGACGCGGCTGCCGAGCAGCAGCGTCGCCGCGGTGAACGTCAGGCAGGGCAGCAGCCACAGCGCGGGGTTGCGGCCGACCGCCAGCCCGGCCACCGCGAGCACCGGCGCCACCAGGAGCAGAACCGCGAGGGTACGGCGCAGCAGCAGTTCCAGCCCGGCGCGGGCGGTGCCGGCGACCACCTCCCAGTTCGGGTTGGCGCGTCGCGACCAGGCCACCGCGAGCCCGGCCAGCGGCGCCACCGGCGCCAGCAGCAGCACCGCCGACGGCTGGTCCGGGTAGTTGCGGTCCAGCAGCACCGCGGCGAGGATCGCCGTGCAGGTCATGGCCGCCCAGGCCAGCAGCGACCAGTCGGTCCAGCGCAGCCACCACCGCCGCAGCGGACGCCGGCGCACCGGCCGTGGCCCGGTGCGGGCCTGTTCCAGGATCGCCTCCCGGGTGTCGCCGAGCAGGGCCCGCAGCGGCGGGGCGGCCAGCTCGCCGAGCCGGTCCCGGCACTCGGCGCAGCCCTCCAGGTGCACCTCGATGGTCCAGGCGGCGGCGTCGTCGGGGCTGCCCGCAGCGTACGCGGCCAGGGCCGAGGGGGGAACGTGAGCGGTCATGCCAGCGCCTCCCGTAGCGCGTTGCGGGCACGCCGCGCCCGGCTCTTCACGGTGCCTTCCGGCACCCCCAGCAGGACGGAGGTCTCCCGGACGGTCAGCCCGTCCAGGACCATCGCGGCGAGCACCGCCCGCAGCTCCGGTGCGAGGGCGTCCAGCGCGGCGCCCACCTCCGAGCCGAACGACCCGGCGAGCGCCTCGTCCTCGGCGGCCGGCGCGCTGCGTACCGGCAGCACGTCGGTCGGCACCTCCTGCACCCGGGCGCGGCGGCGCAGCGCGTCGACCAGGCGCCGGGCCGCGATGGTCCAGATCCAGCCGGCGGCGGAGCCACCCGGCGCGTCCGCGCCGCCTGCGGGACGGAGCCCGCTGAACGAGCCGGCGGCCCGCCACACCGTCAGGTACGTGTCCTGGAGGACCTCGGCGACGATGCCGTCGTCGGCGCACCGCCGCCGCAGCCGGATGGCGAGCCACGGCGACGTACGCCGGTACAGCTCGTCGAACGCGTCCAGGTCGGCGCGCGCGACCCGCCGCAGCAGCCGCTCCTCGTCCTGTTGGCTTCCTCCCACGCCTAGATGGTCGTTCACGGCACCTCTCACGGATCACGGCGCGGCGTGACCTGGATCACACCGCGCCGTGGGCAGGCGTCCGTCACTCCGGTGCGGCGAACGGTCCCTTCGGTCCGAACGCCAGCGCGGCGAACCGCTCGCCGATGCGGCGGTCGGCGGCCGGGTCGGGGTGCAGCTCGTCGGGCAGCGGCAGTTCGGCGTAGTCGGCCTCGCCGTACAGTTCCAGCCCGTCGAGGTAGTGCAGGTTCGGGTCCGCCGCGGACCGGGACGCCACGATCCGGGCCAGTTCGGCGCGGATGACGCGCAGCGTGAGCCGGCCGGTGGCCACCTCGGCCGGGTCGCCGGTGGCCCGGAACCGCACCCGCCCGTCGACGAACTCGACCGCGCCCGGACCGGGCGTGTCCTCCTGGATCGGGCACAGGATCGACGACACGACCAGCAGCGGGGTGTCCGGGTGCCCCTCCCGGACGGTGTCCAGGAAGCCGTGCACAGCGGGGCCGAACGCGCGCAGCCGCATCAGGTCGGCGTTCACCACGTTGATGCCGATCTTGACGCTGATCAGGTCGGCCGGGGTGTCCCGCATCGCGCGGGCGGTGAACGGGTCGAGCAGTGCGCTGCCGCTGAACCCGAGGTTGACCAGCTCCACGCCGGCGAGCGTGGCGGCGATCACCGGCCAGGTGCCGGTGGGGCTCTCCGCGTCCGAGCCGTGGCTGATCGAGCTGCCGTGGTGCAGCCACACCCGGCGGCCACCCGTGTCGGCCGGCTCGACCGGCGCGTCCGTGCGCAGCGCGACCAGCTCGGTGATCTCCCGGTGCGGCAGCCAGATCACCACCTCCTTGTCGGTGGCGGGCAGGTCGGTGAAGCGCACTGTGCCGACCGGACCCGCCTCGACGCCGGACGTGCCGGTGGCGAGGTCGATGGTCAGCACCTTGCCGCCGCCGGCGGTGGCCTGACCGGCGAGGCGGCCGTCGACGACCAGGTCGTAGCGGCCGTCGGGACGCGGCCCGGTGCCCCGGTAGACCATCTTCGTGGGCAGCACGTCCAGCTCGACTGTGGTGGCGCGGGTACGGAACACCAGCCGTACGCCCGAGGGCATCGCCTCCGCCGTCATCAGCTGCGGGTCGACGTTCTGCGCCCGGGCCCACGCGGGCAGCCGGTGCGGCAGCACCCCGTCCGCTGTCTGTTCCAGGTCGAGCGCGCCGCGCAGCAGGTCGGTGGTGATCGGGGTGGTGAGGTGCGGGGATGCCATGATCCCGATCCTGCCCCCGGAGCCGGGGGAGCGGCCACCTGATTTATCCGACAGGCCGGACTCGTCACGCCGGGTCAGTCGGCGAGCACCCGATCCACGTACCGGGCGGCCATGGTGGCGAGTACCCGCTCCGGGTCGGTGTCCCACACCTCGGCGTTGAAGATCTCCACCTCGACGTCGCCTGAGTACCCGGCGGCCTCCACCGCGCGGCGCAGCGGCGGGAAGTCGATGTGCCCGTCGCCCATCATGCCGCGCCCGAGCAGCACGTCGGCCGGCAGCGGGGTGAGGAAGTCGCACACCTGGAAGCTCGCGATCCGCGTTCCGGCGCGGGCGATCTGCCGCCACACGTCCGGATCCCACCAGACGTGGAACGTGTCCACCACGACGCCGACCTGCTCGGCCGGGAACGCCTCGGCCAGGTCGAGCGCCTGCCCGAGCGTGGACAGCACCGCCCGGTCGGCGCAGTACATCGGGTGCAGCGGCTCCAGCGCGAGGCGTACCCCACGCTCGGCGGCGTACGGCGCCAGCTCGGCCAGCGCGTCGGCGACCCGCCGCCGGGCACCCGCCAGGTCGCGGGAGCCGGGCGGCAGGCCGCCGACGACCAGCACCAGGCAGGCGGCACGCAGCGCGGCGGCCTCGTCGATGGCGCGCCGGTTGTCCGCCAGGGCCTCGATCCGTCCGGCCTCGTCGGCGGCGGTGAGGAACCCGCCCCGGCACAGCGACGACACTCGCAGCCCGGCGTCCGCGACGAGCCGCGCGGCGGCCGGTACGCCGATCTCGGCCACCGGCTCGCGCCACAGCCCGATCGCCGGGATGCCGGCGCGTACACAACCGTCGACCGCCTGCGCCACCGACCAGCGTTGCGTGGTGCGCTGGTTGAGCGACAGCCGCGCCAGCCGCGGGTCGGCGGTCATCCGGCCACGCCCGCGACGTCGAGGTACGCGCGCATCCGCCGCGCCGCCAGCTCCGGGTCGCGCAGCAGCCCGGCGGCGTCGGCCAGCCGGAACGCCTCGACCAGGTGCGGGACGCTCCGTGCGCCGTGCAGGCCGCCGACCATGGTGAAGCCGGGCTGCCGCCCGTTCAGCCAGGACAGGAACGCGATGCCGGTCTTGTAGTACGGCGTGGGCGGGGCGAACAGGTGCCGGGACAGCGGCACCGTCGGGTCGAGGACGGCGCGGAACCCGGCCGGGTCGTCCGCGTCGAGCCGTGCCAGCGCGGCCGACGCGGCCGGGGCGATCGCCGCGAACGCGCCGAGCAGGGCGTGGCTGAACCGCTTCCCGTCGCCCTCGATCAGCTCCGGGTAGTGGTAGTCGTCGCCGGTGTAGACCTTCACGGCCGGCGGCAGCAGCTCCCGCAGCCGCACCTCCCGGCCCGCGTCGAGCAGCGACACCTTCACGCCGTCGACCAGGTCGGCGTGGGCGTGCACCAGCGCCGCGAACGTCGCGGTGGCCTCGTCCAGGTCGGTCGAGCCCCAGTAGCCGGTCAGCGCCGGGTCGAACATGTCGCCGAGCCAGTGCAGCACCACCGGCGCCCCGGCCTTCCGCAGCACCCGTTCGTAGACGCGCAGGTAGTCCTCCGGGCCGGTGGCGAGCGCGGCGAGGTGCCGGCTGGCCATCAGCACCGGCGTGGCACCGCACTCCTGGACCACGGCGACCTGCTCGGCGTACGCGGCGACCACCTCGTCGAGCGTGGCGGGCGTGCCGGTGAGCTGGTCGGTGCCGGCCCCGGCGACGATGCGCCCGCCGCAGGCGGCGGCCTCGGCGGCGCTGCGCCGGATCAGCTCGCGGGTGGCCGCCCAGTCCAGCCCCATCCCGCGCTGCGCCGTGTCCATCGCCTCGGCCACACCCAGGCCCCACGACCACAGGTCGCGCCGCACCGCGAGCGTCGCGTCCCAGTCCAGGCGCGCCGGGCGGCCGGGGGAGTTGTCGGCGTACGGGTCGGCGACGACGTGCGCCGCCGCGTACGCGATCCGGCTGGCCGGCGGCGCGGACGGCCGGTGCCAGGCGGGCGGTTCCCGCAGCGTCAGCTTCTCGGTGCCGCCGCCCGGAACCGGCAGCGTGATCCGCGTGCTCACCGGGGGATCTCCTCGATCGGCACCCGCCGCCCCTCCCGCGCCGAGCGCAGCCCGGCCTCGGCCAGTTGCACGCCCCGGGCGCCGGCGAGGAAGTCCCACGGGAACGGTTCGTCGTCGACGACGTGCCGCAGGAACGCCTCCCACTGCACCTTGAACGCGTTGTCGTGCTCGCCGTTGTCCGGCACGGTCTGCCACTGCGCGCGGAACGGCTCGGTGGCCGGCAGGTCGGGGTTCCACACCGGCATCGGGGTGGCGCCCCGGTGCTGGATGCGGCAGTCGCGCAGCCCGGCGACAGCGCTGCCGTGCGTGCCGTCGACCTGGAACTCGACCAGCTCGTCCCGGTGCACGCGGACCGCCCAGGAGGAGTTGACCTGCGCGACGATGCCGCCGGCCAGCTCGAAGATGCCGTACGCGGCGTCGTCGGCGGTGGCCCGGTAGCGGGAGCCGGTCTCGTCGACGCGCTCGGGGATGTGCGTGGCGGTGACGGCGGTGACGGCGGTGACCGGGGCGATGATCTGCTCCAGCACGTAGTGCCAGTGCGGGAACATGTCCAGCGTGATGCCGCCGCCGTCCTCGGCGCGGTAGTTCCAGCTCGGACGCTGCGCGGCCTGCCAGTCGCCTTCGAACACCCAGTAGCCGAACTCGCCGCGCACCGACAGGATCCGGCCGAAGAAGCCGCCGTCCACGAGCCGCTTGAGCTTGCGCAGGCCGGGCAGGAACAACTTGTCCTGCACGACGCCGTTGCGGACGCCCCTGGCGGCGGCGAGCCGGGCCAGCTCCAGCGAGGCGAGGAACCCCTCGGCGAGCGGCTTCTCGGTGTAGACGTGCTTGCCGGCCTCGATCGCCGCGCGGATCGCCTTCTGCCGCGCGGTGGTCACCTGCGCGTCGAAGTAGATCCGGTGGGCGTCGTCGGCGAGCGCCGCGTCCAGGTCGGTGGTGTACGCCGACAGCCCGTGCCGCTCGGCGATCTCGGCGAGCCGGTTCTCGTCGCGGCCGACCAGGGTCAGCTCGGGCCAGATGCGGCTGCCGTCGCGGGCCGGTACGCCGCCCTGTTCGCGGATGGCGAGCAGGGACCGGACGAGGTGCTGCCGGTAGCCCATCCGGCCGGTGACGCCGTTGAGGATGATGCCGACGGACGTGCGTTCCACTGGGCCTCCCCGCAGGTGAATGCGCTTTCAGTAAGCGCTTTCAGGGTGCTACCGTAGCCACGCCGGAACACCGGGTCAAGACGTTCCGCAGGGAGACGCATCGATGTCGCACGTGACGCTGGAAGACGTGGCCAGGGCGGCCGACGTATCCCTGGCCACCGCCTCCCGGGCGCTCAACGGGCGGCGCGTCACCCCGCACCTGCACGACCGCGTCCTGGCCGCCGCCGCGCGCCTCGCGTACACCCCGAACGCCCACGCCCGCGCGCTGGCCGGCGCGTCCCGCCGCAGCGTCGGCGTCGTCTGCCACGACGTCACCGACCCCTACTTCGCCGCCGTCGCCGGCGGCGTCATGCGCGTCGCCGCCGACAACGACCTGCTGGTCATGCTCGCCAGCACGTTCCGCGACCCGGAACGCGAGATCGCGTACGTGTCGATGCTGCGCGCCGAACGCGCACCGGCGATCCTGCTCATCGGCTCCGGATTCGAGGACCCCCGCTGGGAGCGGGCCATGGCCGCCGAGCTGGCGCCCTACCTCGACGGCGGCGGCCGGGTCGCGGTGGTCAGCCGGCACCGCACCCTGAAGGTCGACAGTGTCCTGCCGGAGAACCGGGCCGGCGCCGCCGAGCTGGCCCGCGCGCTGCTCGGCCTGGGGCACCGCCGCTTCGCGGTGCTCTCCGGCCCGCCCGAGCTGACCACAGTCGCCGACCGGCTCGGCGGTTTCCGCGACGAGCTGACCGCCGCCGGCGTGACGCTCGACCCGGGCGCGGTGGCCGAGGCGGCGTTCACCCGCGACGGCGGCTACCGGGCGATGACCGAGCTGCTCGACCGCGGGCTCGACGCCACCTGCGTGTTCGCGTGCACCGACGTGATGGCCGTCGGCGCGTACGCGGCGCTGCGCGACCGCGGGCTGTCGGTGCCCGGCGACGTCTCGGTCGCCGGCTTCGACGACATCCCGGTCGTGCGTGACCTCACCCCGCCGCTGACCACAGTGGCGCTGCCGCTGCACCGCCTCGGCGAGGAGGCGATGAAGCTGGCCCTGACCGAGAACACCGCTCGCCGCCGCCGGATCGTGCGGCTGCCCGGCGAGGTGGTGCTGCGGGCCAGCACGGCCCCGGTCGCCTGAGCCCGGCCGGTAGGGTGCCGTCATGATCGAGGACGCCACGTGCCGCTGACGAACCCCTGGCTGACCGGACCGACGCCGACGCGGAAGCTGGACCGGGACCGACTCGCCGAACGCATCCTCAACCTGCTGTCGTCGCAGAACATGTGCGTGCTCGCCACCGCCGGGCCGGACGGGCCGCTGGCCACGCCGGTGCGCTACTACCCGCTCGACTTCACGCTCATGTTCACCGCCGCGCCGCGCTCACCGAAGATGCGCAACATCGCCGCCGACCCGCGCGTGTCGGTCGGCGTCTTCGCGCCGCTGGTCGGCCTGGCCAGCAGCCGCGGCGCGCAGGTGTTCGGCACCGCCCGGGTGCTCGGCCCGGAGCACCCCGACCGGGCCCGCCACTGGGCCGCGTTCCGCTGGGAGAACGAACACGCCGAGCGGGGCCGGTCGCTGTCCGAGCCGCCCGAGGACCCCCTTGTCGTGATCGAGGCCGACCGGATCGTCTACACCGAACACTGGCTGCGCCGCGAGGGCTACGCCCCACGCCAGCATTGGCGTCGCTGACGCCGCTCACCGTTCGCCGGTTCCACCCAGGCGCGCTAGGGACCGGCGGGGGAACGGGTGGCGCGCAGCAGATTGCCGGCCAGGCGCAGGTCCGCGCCGCCGACCCGGGCGAGCACGTCGATCCGTTCGACAGTGACGTGCGTCCAGTCCGGCTCGGGGAAGGCCCCGCGCAGGGCGTCGGCGTCCAGGCCCCAGCCCTCGCCCGCGTCCGGCGACACCGCCAGCACGAACACCGCACCGCCGGGCGCGGTCAGCCGTGGCAGCAGCGCCAGGTAGTCGCCTACGGCGGCGCCCCGCCGGTCCAGCGAGTGCAGCAGACCGGAGTCGAACACCGAGTCGTACGGCACCGGCGGCACCGGGATCGCCGTCGCGTCGCACACCTCGAAGGTCACCGGCAGGCCCGCCGCTGACGCCTTGGCCCGGGCCTGGTCGATCGCCGCCGGCGAGATGTCGACACCCGTCACGTCGTGTCCGCGGCGGGCCAGCGCGAGCGCCAGCTCACCGGTGCCGCAGCCGACGTCGAGCACGCGCGGGCCGCGTACCCCGGTGTCGAGGACCTCGGCGAGCGCCGGCTGTGGCCCGCCGATCTCCCACGGCGGCCGGTCGGCGTCGCGGTAGAGGCGGTCGTAGTGGACGTCGTCCGGCTCGTCGGTCATCGCGTACCCCCTCGGTCGGTGCCGGCCCGCCCCCGAGCGTGTCACGTCCGGCGGCGGCCGGTGCCCCGCCGGGGTCAGAACCTCAGGCGGCGCAGGTAGCGGTAGCCGACGGCGGCGGTCTGCTGCGGCGTCACATCCGGGGTGTCGTTCTCCACGATGTACTCCATGACCTGGTGCCCCCGGAAGATCCGCGCGAAGTCGATCATCCCGGTGCCCAGGTCGGCCATGTCGCCGGTGGCCGGGTCGCGGTCCTTGACGTGGTACTGCAACACCCGCTGCGGCGCCGAGCGGATCACGTCGAGCGTGAAGCCCTCCGGGTCGTCGACGCCCTCACCGGAGTTGATGCCGCCGGTGATTGCCCAGTAGATGTCGATCTCCAGGTGCACCAGGCGCGGGTCGAGTTCCTCGGTCAGCACGTCCCACGGCCGCCGGCCGTTGCCGAAGTCGGTGGTGAACTCGTGCGCGTGGTTGTGGTAGCCGTACCGCAGGCCCGCCTTGCGCGCGGCGGCGGCCTCGACGTTCATCTGCTCCGCCCAGCGCTTCCAGTCGTCCTCGCGGTCGGAGTTCAGGTACGGCACCACCATGAACCGCTGGCCCAGCGTCCGGGCGTTCGCGATCTTCTCCTCCAGCGCGGCGGAGTCGGCGGCGATGCCGTCGTGGCTGGAACTGGCCTTGATGCCGATGCCGTCCAGGAAGCGGCGCAGCTCCCGCGCGGTACGGCCGAAGTAGCCGAGTGCCAGCTCGACCCGCGGGTAGCCGATCCGGGCCAGGTGCGCCAGCGTCGCGTCGTAGCCGGGAGAGCCGTTCAGCGCGTCGCGGACGGTCCAGAGCTGGAGGCTGATCAGCTCCTTCGGCACCGGGCGCCGGCCGTGGTGGTGACCGCCGCCGGCTTGGGCGGCCGTCCCGCCGAGCCCGGCGGCGAGCCCGATCCCGGCCAGCGCCGCCAGGGAGCCGCGCAGCAGGTCGCGCCGGTCCAGCGACTGCCGCAGCGCGGCGTGTCCGTCGAATCCGTAGCACATGGTCGCACTCCTTCGTCGCCTGTGACCGACGCTACAAAAGGCATGTCGATATGTCTATGGCTTTCGGTGCCCTGAGTCGAACTTTCGATCGGCGCGGCGGAAAGTCGAGGCTGCGCGTTGCCGGTGCCGCGTGGCAGGCTCGGGACGTGGCCGCATACGACGTCGCTCTCGTCCTGCTCGTCGACCCGACCGGCGCGATCCTCATGCAGCATCGCGACGGCAACGCGCCCGTCTCGCCGTACCAGTGGAGCCTGCCCGGCGGCAGCATCGAGCCCGGCGAGACCCCGGAGCAGGCCGCCCGCCGCGAGCTGCGCGAGGAGACCGGGCTGACCGCCGGTGAGCTGCACCTGCTGTGGAGCGGCCCCCGCCCGCACGAGGAAGGCTTCGCGCACACCGTCACCGTGTACGTCTTCCGTGGCGCCACCGACGCCCGGCAGGAGGACGTGGTGCTCGGCGAGGGACAAGCGATGGTGTTCGTGCCCCGCGACCAGGTGCTCGACCGGGATCTGGCGGTCAGCGCGGCGAAGGTGCTGCCGCTGCACCTCGCGGAAACCGCCTAGCGCCCGGTCAACGCCCCGGCCAGCACGCCGGCGAACCGGGGGAGCAGCTCGTCGTCGGGCAGATGATCCGGGTTGATCTCGGTGACGGACAGCCCGGCGAACCGCGGGCTCGCCACCAGCTCGGCCAGCGTCGCCGCCGCCTCGTCGAGCCTGAGCCCGAACGGCTCCGGCACGTCCGCCAGCGGCGCGTCCACGAAACTCAGCACGTCCACGTCGAAGTGCACCACGAACCGATCGGCCGCGCCCTCGGCCACCGACCGGGCCCGGCGCGCCGCCGCCCGCGCGTCGGCGTGCACCTCCTCGGCCGGCACGTACGCGAGCCCCAGCTCCGCCACCAGCTCCCGCTCGTGGTCACCCCGGGGCAGCGAGTCCCCGTACACCACCACGCGCTCCGGCGACAGCAGCGGCACCGCCGGCCCGACACCCGCCACCTCGGGCAGCGTCCCCGGCAACCCGAGCATGTGCGCCAGCCCCATGGCGTCCAGGTTGCCGTTCGCGCGGGTCTCCGGTGTGTAGAGATCCGGACCGCCGTCCACGTACACCAGCGCGGGTGACAGCCCGGCCCGCGCGCAACCGGCGACCAGGCCGACAGTGACTGTGCAGTCGCCGCCGAGGACCAGCGGCGCGCGTCTCCGGCCCAGCGCCGCCGCGACCCGGTCGGCCACCGCCGAGGCGACGGCGGCCACTGCGCCCGCGTTCTGACCCCTCGGGTACGCCGGATCCGGCCGCCACCGGAAGCCCGGCACGTCACCGGCGTCCTCGACGTCGGCGCCCAGCAGGTCGAGCAGACCGGCGGCGCGCAGGGCGGCGGGTGCCCGCTCGATCCCGGGGGTGTGGGCGCCGGCGCTCGACGGCGCCCCGACGACCGTCCACTGACGATGATCCATCGCCCCACCCTAACCGCGGCCGGGGCGCACCACCGGGATCAGCGCAGCACGAGCAGGTCCAGGGCGTCGACGACCGGACCGTCGTCGGTCCTTGCTGCCTCGCGTAGCCGCTGGACGCCGGCGGCGTACTCCGCGTCGGTGATCAGCTGAAGCGGCGTGTGCGCCTCCCGGCGTAGGCCGGCCGCCGCCTCCCGCAGCGACGGCGCGGTGACCTGCGGAACCTGCTCGACCGCCGCGGTGGCAAAGCCGGCGGCGGCGAAGGCGGCCTCGACGTCGGCGATGCCGGGGTACGTGTCCAGCACGCGGATCGCCTCGGGGAAGTAGTCGAACAGCGTGATCGCCTCGTGCCGTCCGGCGAACGCGGACCGGATGAGCACCGGTGCGCCGGGCTGCAGCACCCGGCGCAGCTCGCGTGCCGTCGCGGCCAGGTCGGGCACGTGGTGGATGACTGTGGACAGCCACGCGCCGTCGACGCTGCCGCTCGCGAGTGGGATGCGTTCGGCGTCACCCGCGATCAGCGGGGCGAACGCGCACCGGGCGCGCATCGCCGCCGACGGCTCGACGGCGACCACCTCGACGCCGGGAAACCAGTCGGTGAACGCGCCTGCCCAGCTGCCGGTCCCGGCACCCAGGTCGAGCAGTCGCGTGCCCGGGCGCGGGGTGAGGTGGCGGGCGACGGCGGCACGCCAGGCCGTGAGACCGTCGTCGGTGAGGTGCCGGGTCGCGGCGAACGCCTCGGCGTCGGCGTCGTGGTACGCGATGCGGGCCATACTCGACAGCCAACTCCCCGGCGGGCTGCCGGGGCAAGCACTGTGACGCGTTACCTGCGGACCTCGGAGAGGGGTAGAGAGTGCGGTATCGGATCCACTTCGACGCCGAGGTGCCGGCGGACGCCCTGCGCGCGTTCCTGTTGTTGGAGTACGGCGTCGCGCCGGAGGCCGTGTACGTCGGGCGGATCGAGGACCGGACCGTCGACGATCCGCGACCGGTGGCGATGCTCAACCCGCCCGACCAAGACGAGGGCTTCGGGTGGATCCTCACCGGCGACACCGAACTGGCCGACGCCACCGGTCTGCGCGAACATGATTTCGCGGTCACCCTCGCCCGCGCGTTCGGCGTACGGGCGCTCGTCGACGACGGCGGCATCCATCCTGACCGGTGGGTGCTGGTGAGCGCCGACGGAAGCAGCGGCCGGGTGCTGACCGACTGCGACGCCGCCGCCGACGGGGACCTGCGGATCGTGCACGCGCTGGAACCGGTCAGTGGGGAGCCGCAACTCGCCGTCGTACCGCCGCCGGAGTGGGCCCGCGACTGGTGACCCGGCGGGTCCACCGTGCGGTCGCGTACCCGATGCTACCGGTGCGGCGCCGCCGCCTGGCGCCGGTCGCGGCGACGACCGGCGCGGGCGCCACCGTCCATCGGACAGGCAGACCATGGCCGCGTGACGGATCCGGTCGATGCCATGTGGTTGCTGCCCCGTGCGGAGGAGCTTCTTGTCCAGCAGCACCAGACCCTGGTGCTGCTTGGCTGACTCGCGGTTGCAGCAGTCCCGTTCGCCCGATCCTTCGCCCACGGCGGCAACACGACGCTGGGCGGCCGGTTCAGGGTGCGGCTCACCTCCTGACGCAGAAACCCGCTGTGGCGGTCACCGATCTCGTACCACTGCCCTTCGTGCGGCAGTATGTGCCCGCCCTCGACGGCGACCTCGGCGGTGACCCAGCGGGACACCGGCGTCGACGTCATCTCCTCGGTGCCGGCGTAGAGCGTCAGCGTGTCGTTACGCAACCCGGTCCACCGGTCACCGCCGAGGGCGTGGACGGCGTGCGACAGATTGGTTGCCAGGTCCAGGCCCAGGCCCAGGTCCGTGGTCAGGCTCGGGCGTTGCCCGGAGCGGGGTACGCGAACCCGGTACGAACCGACGTGCTCGACGTCGTCCACCAGGCTGCCCGCGCGCCCTACCTCGACCGGACGGCGGAGCTGACCGTGTACGAGCAGAGCTGGGCCAGCGCTGACACATTGGTCACCAGTCCCGGCGGCTCACCGGCAAAATCCTGAAGGAGGTGCACCATGGTCGAACCGATCTGGACCGCGGATGATCGAGGATCTGGCACCGGTCGGGCGAGCGGTGCGACGATCCTGACCGACGTCGAGGCAAGGAGACCCGAATGGACGACGACGCCGGGAAGCTGCGTGACCTCGCCCGGGAGATGGCCCACCTCGGCGGGACGGAGCTGCTGCGCCGTTTCGGCGACCACGGTCGGGTCGACTACAAGTCCTCACCCACCGACCCGGTCAGTGAGGCCGACCGGGCGGCGGAGGAGGCGATCGTGGGTCTCCTGCTTCGGCGTCGGCCCGGCGACGGCATCCTCGCCGAGGAGGGCAATGACCGGTCTGGCGACTCCGGGCTGCGGTGGGTGATCGACCCGCTCGACGGCACGGTCAATTACATCAGCGGCATGCCGTTCTGGTGCGTCAGCGTCGCCTGCGAGCGGGCGAGCACGGGCGGCTGGACGCCGCTGCTCGGGGTGGTCCACGACCCGGTGCACGACGAGACGTTTCATGCCGTCACGGGTAGCGGCGCCTGGCTGGGAGAGCGGCCGTTGCACAGGCCCGGCCGCAGTGAGTTGGGTGAGATCATCCTTGCCACCGGCTATGCCTACGACGTTGCGCATCGCAAGCACCAGTCCGAGGTCATCGCCGACCTCGCCGCCGACGTGCGGGGCGTACGGATGCTCGGCTCCACCGCCCTGGCGCTGGCGTGGATTGCGGCCGGCCGGATCGACGCCTACGTAGAGGACCGCGCCTCTCCGTGGGACTGGGCGGCCGGTCGGGTGATTGCCGCCGAGGCGGGCGCCTCGGTGGAGCCGCTCGACAGTGGTGTGCTCGCTGCGCCGCCGGAACTGGTCGGCCAGTTGCGGTCCCGCGTCAGGACCGAGGGCTGACCGGCAACTCGTAGACGGCGCGGTCCTTGCCAGCGCCCTTAAAATCCGTCAGCACCTGCACGCCGTCGACATCCCGGTTGCCGCGGACATTGTGAAAGCCGAGCGTGAGCCACGTCCGGTGCGCCGCGCGGTTCTCCGGCTCCGAGGTCAGGTAGAGCCGGCGGCAGCCCCAGTCGGCCGCACGGGTTCGCACCGAGTCGAGCAGCAGCCCGGCGACACCCCGCCGGCGGAAGTCCGGATGGACCATCACGTCCTGCACGTAGACGTCAGCCGGGTCATCCTGACTGCGGAATGCGATCACCGCGCCGGCCAGGGTTCTGTCCTCCAACGCCACCGGGCACGTCGACGAGAAGAGCCGCGCATACAGCCAGTAGTCCGACGAGGTGCGTGGCCGCACGAAAGGCTCACCCAGCGCCATCAACCGTTCCACATCGCCGGTCAGCTCCGACCGCAACGGGCTGACGATCACTGCGCCTCCTCATCCGGGCGGCGCACCGCCGCGACCAGTTGCTGTGCGACCAACTCGGGATCCAGTCCTTCGGTGACGCTACGGCCCACAATCAGGATGTCCCAGTTCGTACTGACCAGCACGTCCTGGTCACTCGGACCGAAGCCACCCGACACGGCCACCGGCAGCCGAGTCCACGACCGCATGGCCTGCACCCGCGCCAGTGGCCGGCGGGTGCCGACGCCGATGTCGATGTTGGTGGTAATCGCGAAGGCATCCACCCCGGCACGTTCCATGTCCCGCACCCAGGACTCCGACAGCGCGGTGCCCGGCACGTCCAGCATCAACGGAACACCGAGCCGGTGTCCCGCCTCGGCGGCGGCCGCCACGCTGGCGACGCTCGCCGGCCCGATCAGGAACACGACGTCCGCGCCAGCGCCGGCCGCCAACACGACCTGTTCTCGCCCCCAGTCCGCCGACATCATCTCCGCGACGACCACGACCTGCGGAACGTCGCGCTTGATGCGTTCGATCGCGTGGACCCCGTATTGCTTCACCAGCGGGTCACCGATTTCGACGAAATCGACACCGGCGCGACCGGCCGCGCGAGCCACCGCGACGGCCTCGTCGAGATCGGCCAGGTCCAGCGCCACCTGGAGCGTCCGGCCACCCCTCAGCCGCCGGAACGCCTCGCGCAGCACCGGCGCGTCCCAGGGCACCTCGGGTGCCCGGTCCCGCGCAGGATCGAGCGCCTCCGCTTCCCGTCGTACCAACCACGAGTCGGACTGTTGCCCCCGGCCGACGAGGCGTCGCCGTTGATCCGGGTTCATCGCCGTCCACCCGGTACGCAACTCCCGCAACAGACCGAACAGCGCCTGCTCCGCCACCGGCGTCACCGACGCCGGCCCAAGCGCCGGCACCAGAAGCCGTAGCCGCTCCACCAGCACCCCGATGTGCCGGGGTGGAGCCGTCCACGTCGGATCCGCCGCCATCACTCGGGCCGCCCGCCCCGTCAACTCGCTTCCTGGTTCCGCCAGGAGCGCGTGCAACACGCCTTCCCGGACGTGCCAGTTCGGGTCGGCCAACAGTCGCTCCGTGAGATCGGCACCCGCGGGCGCCTGCACCACCGGCAGCGCCCGGGCGGCTGCCGCCCGCACCTTGTAATCCGTGTCGTCACAAAGGTGTTCCAGCACCTGCGCAACCGCCGACGGAAACGGCGCGTCCTTGTCCCGCGCGCCGTCGGCCAAAGCGGCACGCACCCGCCAGTCCCGCGACGCCAACAGGTCCGCCAACCGGTCATCCTCGCCGGTGGAAAAGAGGTGCCAATGGCGGGCCACGAACGCGGCAAGCTCACCGGAGACAGCGCCACCCGGCACGAGCCACCGGTCCGGTTCCGCCTCGCCGGGGTGAGCGTCAATCGCCGACCGCACCTGCTGCCAGAGCTGCGAGCCGTACCGGTCGAGAACGCGCAGCAGCCATGGCCGGAAGCCGGCGCCAAGCGCGGTCGCCGTACGGTCCATGCCGAGCAAACTGCCGGCGAGGTCCACGTCGTCCTCCCGGAGCACCCGCTCCGCGGTGCGACGCAGCACACTGTCGGTGACGAATCGGGCATCGGGAAGCGCGAGCAGCAGTGGCACGGTGACCCGGCCGTCCACCGTCGGAGCGTTGAGGACCGCCGTGACCGTGGCCGGCGCGACTCGGTCCAGCGCGAGTGCGGTCAGCTCGCAGACCGACCGGGCCGTCGCCGATGTTACCGCCTGCGCGGCGAGCGTGTTGAAGGCCGCAGTCACCAGCGAGACGGATCGGGACTCACGCATGCGCCGGCTGATCACGGTGGCCAGGGCGAATTCCCGGATCACATCGTGGCCGAACTCGATCCGCCCACTGACTGGCGAGCGGACCAGCAGAGGCGCCGGCACCGCCAGGGAGCCATACGGCGGAGGGTCACTCCGGAGCCCTGGGGGCACCAGATCCGGACGTTCGCGTTCCGCCGCGCGCGCGAGCTCGTCCACCGCGCCTTCGCCGGGCGAGATGGCCCGCACACACCTGTCGATCAGGTCGTACGCGTTGATCTGAGCCCAGCCGATCTCACCGCCGGCCCGAAGCAGCCGCAGATGCAGCGGCGTCCGCACCAGTTCGCGCACGGCCGGGGGTAGCTCCGAGAATGCCGGGTCACCCGGTTGTCGGGATGCCTCCCAGGCCCGTCCCGCCTCCGTCATGCTCCAGCGTGACAGGTGGTGGGAGGCGGTCGCTCCCCGCGGCGCGTATACCGAGGCGGCCAACACGGGAAAGGGGCTCACGTCGATCTCAGGCGGTGTCCGGACGACCAGCATGAAGCGAAGCTGTGGCTCCACCACTTCGCGCAGCAGCGTGTCGATGTCCTGGGCCACGGCCGTCAACTGCCCGGTGTCGCGGATGCCGTCGACCACGATCACACAGCAACTTCCTGCGCTTCGCGCCGCAGCCTCGACCGCCAATGACGGGTCACCGGAGGCGGGCAACGACGCGTACCGCAGGATGCGTGCCGCCGGCGATCCCTGCTGAGCCAACCAGTGATCAGCCACGTGGAGCTGGAAGTCCGCTGTGTCCACCACTGCGGCGACGTGCTCGACGAGCCGTGATTTACCGCATCCGCCGGCTCCGACGAGCAGGTGGACCCGCGCACTGGAGCCGAGGAAGTTCGTCACGCTGCGCACGGCGTCCACCGGCACCTGGTACGGCGGCGTCCGGTCGCGATCGGCGCTCAATGCCGCCAGCAGCGCCTCCGTTCGGCGGCGGGAGCCTGGTCCGAGGGCGTCGGCGGCTTCTTCGGCAGTGGCCTGGACGCTGATGTGCTGAGCGATCAGGTCGACCTGCTGCTCGATGAAGGCGAGCCGCAACTGTTGCACGAGCGGGCCGAGGCTGCTGCCCGGGGCGAGCGAGTGGGCGACCATCGCCTCCCACAGCGCGGAGCTGAACGCGACGGCGAACGCGACCGGATCGACCGCCACCGTCGCAAGCGTCTCGTCCTGAGGGAGACGGCTGCGGAAGCGACCGGCCCAACGGTCCAGGCTCACCGACCGTCCCGTCCCGGCTCGCACTAGACCCGGCTGCACGATCCACCGCGGCACACCGTTCTCCGCGAAGAAGTCCAGGCAAACCAGCTCAAGCAGCTCCCGAGCGGAATCATCGGTGTCTGGTGTGACCACGGTCAACGCCTGGCGCAGCGCGGCGCGGCAGACCTTCTCGAGATCCCGGTCGAGAGCGGGGGAGCGGACAGCGGCGGTTGCTCGCCGACCGGCGGCAATACTGAGGCTGGTCAGTATCTCGGCGGCGAACTCAGCGATGAGCGACACACCACCCCCGATGGCTGAGGCTCCTTGCGTTCGACCTGGACCCTAATGTCCATCTCGGACGAGGTCCATGGATCGGTAGCGTCGATGTCAGCCGCCACTCGCTTCTTCTTCAGTCGCGCCGATCAGTGACGCGGATGGTGAGGATCGTGCCGTCCCGGCCGAGCGACACGACGCCGTCGCGCGGCCGGGATCGCAGCCACCGGCGGCGGACCAGCGGTGCCGTCCGGAGGTACGCGGCGATCTGGCCGTCCGCGAGCTGGCGGTACAGGCCGCTCTCCACGCCGCGGAACACCTCCAGAACCTTGCCGTTCGGCAGCGGTGCGCGATAGAGGGTGCCCCGGGCATGCAGGTCGTTCGCCACTTCGCGGGACGTGGCGGTGCTCGCGGCCCACGACGGGTCCAACTCGAACAGCCTCAGTTGGCCGTTGGAGGGCTCCTCGTCGCCACGTTGTCGAGGTGTCGCGTAGTCACGTGCGGTGGCGCTGTCGCCGGCGAACAGCAGCGCGGTGGCCGCCACCGCCCGGGTCAGGACTCGCGTGAACCAGCCGCGCTCCTCCTCGGGTACGTCGAACACCTCCGGTGCTCCCGGCAGCAGTTCGTCCACCGGCACCGGGCCGGTGGCGTCGGGTGGCCCAGCGTTCTCATCCACCGCCGGCCAGTTCCGTGCCTCATCGGCGTCGGCGGGCCGGGTGCGCCAGCGGTGGTCCTCCGGGCGATCGCGCAGCATTCCCTCGAAGTCGTCGGGATCGCCGTCCCACAGCTCGTCGTCGCCGGGCGGGTCGAGGACGTATGAGGTGATCCGCCGCTCGGTCAGGTGCGAGGCCACCATCAGGGCCGGTGGGCGCCGTCCACCAACGGCGAGGGTCCGCACCTGCACAGCGGCTCGGGCGAGCTGGCCGTAGGCGAAGCCGGGCGACTGGTGGGTGCCCTTGCATTCCAGCACCACGATCTTCATTCGGCTATGGCGGCCCGAACTGTGGTGCCCCACCAGGAAATAGTCCGGGCGCTTCTGACTCTTCGAGGTGCGCGCCACCACGCCGGCCCCGTCGATGAAGCCCGCCTTCAGGGCCACCTCCGCGTCCACGGCGAAGAAGGTCCAGCGAGGGTGTTGCCGTTGCAGCACCCTCTTTGCCACCACCAGGGCCAAGCCGATGCCCAACTGCTCGGACTGGGTCACCTTGTGGTGGTAGACGAGGCTCTGGGCCGACGGAGTCAGGCCGAGGAAACCGCGCTGCCGGTTCAACGTCGCGCAGTAACGGACGTGCGCCCAGTGCCGGGCGACCTGGGCCAACGGCGATGCGGTCAACAGCGTGGTCGCTACCCCGAGTTCGTGCAGCACCTGCGCCGGGCTGGTTCTCACGGTCGGGCCGATCGTCACGATGGTGGGCGCCTTGCCGTAGCGGTACGCGTCGTTTGTCCTGGAAGCTTCCTTGGCGTACTTCTCGACGGCGTCGACAACGCGGAAGGAGGATTCGACGACCAGTCTCGACGGCTCGCTGAGGGATCGTACGAGGGATTCGATGTCCACGCCCACCCCCGGTGCTGACGTACCGCTAGAGGTTGAGCACTCAGGGTCATCGAATGGTTTCGAAGTGTCAATAGCGTGACCGAGCCCCACGTCGGATCGCTCAAGTGACGAGAGCGTCTGCCTAGGATCGCTGCCGACGCGACCGTCTTGAGGGAGGGAACCGAAATTGCCGATGCGCACTATGCCGCCTGCAGATTCAGCGCGACAGTCCAGATCAACAAGAAGTGGTGCTGCACCTGCTCAGGGCGTGTCGCAATACTGTGAATCCGGACGGCACAAAAGCAGATTGCCCGGGGCGGGACGAAGGCCAAGGACTGGCAAGCGAGGGAGGGAGTCGCGACGTTCTGCTTCAGCGCCCCGACCGATCGAAGCAGGTTTCTCGACGAGGCGGAGCGGCTTCTGCCTGCCAAATCCTGGCGATTGATCTCCACTAGTGACAGCGACCCCGCGACAAGGCAGAGGTAGGCGAATCGTGGCGGGTTGCTGACGAGTCGCGTTCGCGACTGAAGAGCAGATCCACTCCGAGCGTCTGGTTGGCTGGCGGGATTACGCCTGAGACGATGGGAGCAACACATGGTTGCGGCGCACGAGACGACGCTGCGGGAGCTACTCGAGGGTGCCAAGCAGTATCGGGTGCCGCTCTACCAGCGGACATACTCGTGGGCCGACTCCCAGCTCAAGCGCCTCTGGGACGACATCCGCAAGCTCGCCGAGGAGCGCGTCGAGAACCCTAGCCTCAC
Source organism: Micromonospora sp. WMMD1219 (assembly GCF_049315215.1). Taxonomy (NCBI): domain Bacteria; kingdom Bacillati; phylum Actinomycetota; class Actinomycetes; order Micromonosporales; family Micromonosporaceae; genus Micromonospora; species Micromonospora sp. WMMD1219. Next base: position 5,351,900 of record NZ_CP186057.1, on the reverse strand, counting down.
CCATTTCATCGGCTCCCTCGTGCTCGCTCCCAGCCCCACGCTCGGGCCTTCCGTCTCCGAGTTCCTGGTGGTGGACGGCCAGCAGCGGTTGACCACCCTGTCGATCCTGCTCTGCGCCATTCGCGACCACCGCGCGAAGCACGAGGATCCGGACCATCGGGATCGCATCGACCAGGAATATCTGATCAACAAGTACAAGCCGGCTCACCGATTGAAGCTCGTCCCCACCCAGGCGGACCGTGCCGCCTACGAGGCGTGCCTGGAGGCCACCCCGCAGGCCGGCGGCAGCGATCAGGTGGGCGCGGCGTACCGGTTCTTCGCGGCCCAACTCGTCGCCGTCGACGATCCGGACGACCCCATGGACATCGAACGCATCGAGGACGCGGTCATCTCGGGCATGGCGCTGGTCTCGGTCGTGGCCGGCGGCGGCGACAACGTCTATCGCATCTTCGAGTCGCTCAACAACACGGGCCTGAAGCTCACGCAGGCCGACCTGCTGCGCAACTACCTGTTCATGCGGTTGCCGACCCGAGGGGATGCGGTCTACGACTCGCTGTGGTTCCCACTGCAGAAGCAGCTGGACTCCGGAGAACTGGAGCAGTTGTTCTGGCTCGACCTGGTGCATCGGAACCCCGAGGTGAAGCAGACTGACACCTACGTCGGCCAGCAGGAGCGGCTCAACGGCCTCCACACCGAAGCCGAGATCGAGGCCGAGGTACGCCGCCTCTGTCGCCTCGGCGCCCTCCTACGGACCATCCTGCACCCCGACGAAGAGCAGGACTTGGAGGTACGGCGGCGTCTGGCCCGGCTCAACACGTGGGACACCACCACCGTGTTGCCGTTGCTGCTTCACCTGCTTGACCGCCGCAAAGAGGGCACGGCCACCTCCGACCAGATCGCCTCAGCGATGCTGTACGTCGAGAGCTACTTCGTCCGACGGTTGCTGATCGGCCGCGCCACCGCGAGCATCAATCGGGTGATGCTTCGCAGCGTGACCGACATGCGGAAGGACCTTCCGGTCGACGAAGCGGTGCGGACCTACCTGTCGGTCGGCCGGAAGTACTACGCCACCGACGCCAGCCTGCGGGAAGCGGTGCGGTCCATTCCGTTCTATCTGAACGGGCGCGCCACGCAGCGCAAGCTGGTCCTGCAGTGGCTGGAGGAGTCGTACGGCAGCAAGGAGCCGGTCGCGCCGGCATCCTTGACCATCGAACATGTGATGCCGCAGAGCCCGACCGCAGAGTGGCGGCAGATGCTGAGCGAGGACCTGCAGGGCGAGGAGAGCTTCGCCGAGGTGCACGAAGCCCTGGTTCACACGCTGGGCAACCTCACACTGACCGGCTACAACGCGGAACTGAGCAACAGCTCCTTCTTGGTCAAGCGCGCGCAGTTGGGCAAGAGTGGGGTCGCACTCAGTCGAGAGATCGCTGACCAGAAGCGCTGGGGACGCCCAGAGATCCATGCGCGTGCTGATGCGCTTGCAGAACGGATCATCACCACCTGGCCCGGGCCCACCGAGGCAGCCGGCAACAGGTCCGAGGTGCCATGGGATGTCATGAACACGGCGCTCGCTGCTCTGCCCGCCGGCTCCTGGACCTCGTACGGTGACCTGGCCGCGCTGATCGGCAGCCACCCCGTCGCCGTCGGCGCGCGACTGTCCAACCATCCCGCGCCCAACGTGCACCGGGTGCTGCAGGCTGAGGGCGTGGTCGCGCCCAACTTCCACTGGGCCGACCCGACCCGCACCGACGCCCCGCAGGACCTGCTGCGTGCCGAAGGCGTCGAGTTCGACAAGTACGGCCGGGCCAGCCAGGCCCAGCGCATCGGCGTCGAGGAACTGGCCCAGCTCGCCGGCATGCCGCAGCAGGACGATCCCGGCCAGCTTCTCCGGCCCCGATCGCGCCGGAGCAACTCGCTGGACGACCGGTTCCTCGAACAACTGACCGACCTCCAGGACCCGCAGGTCGCCCACGGCACCGTTGCGGTGCTCGAAGCCTGGGCCAGCATGGGCGGCACGCTGCTCTACGGCTCCGGCGGCGAGACATCATGTTTCCTGATGGCGCGCGGAAAGGAGCACGAACTCGGCAACATCTGGCCTGCCACTATCTATCCGAGCGGGAAGTTCGAGATCGTGTTCCAGCACCTGAGCACCCGACCGCCGTTCGACGACATCACGCTCCGGGAGCAGTTCCGTCAGCGGCTGGACGCGCTGCCGGGGGTGAAGATCGCCCCCGCCAAGCTCGCCCTCCGCCCCGGCTTCCCACTCGACGTCCTCGTCGACCTGCAGGCGCGGGAGGCGCTGATCGAGCATCTCCGCTGGTTTTACGGACAGATCACTCACGCCGAGGGCTGAGGCTGGTTCTATCATTCGGCCTCACCCCTTACGCCGCGCGTCACCCGTGGAGAGCCCTCGTGCCCCCAGCTCGCCTTCGCCAACACCTTCTGGTGTTCCCGCACGGCTTCGGGCATGTGGTGGTCGACGAGGCGCAGGACCTGCGCCCGGCGCAGCGGCGCGTGCTGCGAGCCGCCGTACCGCCCGGCCCCGGCAACCTCTTCATCACCGGTGACCCTCACCAGCGCATCTACGAATCATGGGTGTCACTGGGCTCGCTCGGCATTTCGGTGACCGGCGCAGCCGGCTGCGCGTCAACTACCGCAGCACCGATGAGATCCTCGCCTGGGCGACCCAGGTGCTTGTCGACGCCCGGGGCGGCGAACTCGGCGGCGACGGAAAGGACAGTCTCGCCGGCTACCGGTCGCTGCTGCACGGCCGTAAACCCGAGGCCCACGGGTACGCGTCGCCGCAGGCCGAGGTAGCGCGCTGGTTGAGCAGGTGCAGCACCTGGCGTTCGCCGCCAACGACCGACCTTGATAGGAGAGGCGTGAGAGAACCCCTCACTCTCACCCAGATACTGATGGTGCTCGACGACCCCCGGTCAATTGCCGACCTGCGGCGTTACTTCCTGGAAGCCGGTGACGAGGCGTATGCCGGCGGGCAGTTCGAGCGGCTCGGCGGTGGCGGAAGCCGCCCCGACATCGCCAACATCGTCACTGCCGCGGATCTCATCGCGGTGGAGTTGCTCAGCGTTCACCTTCCCCCGCATCGGTTGCTCGACCTGTTGCAGGGGCATCTCGGTGAGCGGCTCGCGGCCGAGTTGGCAAGGATCCCCGTAGAGGTCGAACTGAGGGACATGGATGCCGTTCCGCTCATCGCCGTGGGCGGCCCTGCCGACGTCGCGTGGCGAATGCTGCGCGACACGGACGGCATCGGCTGGGTCATCGCCGGCAAGTTGCTCGCTCGCAAGCGACCGAAGCTGGTGCCGGTTTACGACTCGGTGGTGGCTTGCGCGCTACGTACCGGCACCGGTTTCTGGGAGTGGCTGCACGGCAGGCTCCGGGAGGACAACGGCTCGTTGGCGCAGCGTCTCCGTGTGCTGCACCGGCAGGTCAACTTGCCTGCGGAGGTAAGCCTCATCCGTGTCCTGGATGTCGTGTTCTGGATGCGGCACCACCGCGAGCACCAGGGCGGTAATTGCCGGGGATTGGAGCTGTCGTGAGCAGTACGGGTACGGGGGGAAGCGGCAGGCAGCGAACCATCGCCGTGGGCCTCCGCGACGTAGGGCCCGAGAAGTATGCGGACATCGCGAACGCCGTGTGGATGTTGCTGGAGGCGATCGGCTGCGACTTCACCGTCACACCGGACGGGCAAGATGACGCAACCGCTCTCGACAAGCGCTGGGACGACTACAGCGACGTGTCGTGGAAGCACGGCGGCCGGGGTGGGACACCGCAGGCGAAGGCCGCCAAGGTCGATCGGCAGCGATAGGCAAAGCGGTAGCAGCCGATTACGCAGAGCTGCGACGTCACACATGGGCACCTCTCTGCAACTCCGAGACGTGTTGTTTCGATGTCTTTGGGGCTGGCAGGGGAGCGTCGTGCAGTTGCTGACAGGGGATCGCTCGCGGAAGTGGACCTTGACCAGATGTCGAGCGCTCTCGGCAACCACGGCGTGGCGTGGCCGTAGACCAGGTGGTGCTGCGTCGTCGTGGCGCCCATCCCGCACGAACGGTCCCACAACCAAGATCGGTCCGCGCGGACACCGATCATCGTCGATCGGGGGTCAGCGGCGTGCGCGTGCGCCACGTAGGGTGGGCTTCGGACGTCTCCCCGTTACCGGAGTGCATCTTGAGCCTCAAGTACTACCTCTACCTGTCGCATCTCAAGATCGGGCTCCTGGCGGCGCAGGTCGCCTCCTCCGCCCAGCACGAGACCGAGCTCGCCGTGGACCTGAAGGTCGTCCGCTACAGCCGCAAGGCGGTCCTGCCCGAGCGCCACGACCTCGACAAGCTGGAGAAGGTGATCCGGCACCTGCAGGACGCCGACCAGATCGGCGCCGCAGACGAGGAGCGCCCCTACGTCCAGGCCTGCCTGGAGATGCGCTGGCAGGTCTTCCCGACTGCCGGCATCGTGGTCTTCGCGGGGACGCTCGACGACCAGGTCGTCGTCCTCGGCGGGTCGGCGTCGCACGTGGTCGGTGGCGGTGACGCCGAACCGGTCGGATCGGTCCCGCCGTACCTGTTCCGCAAGCTCCAGGAACTGCGAGGCGACCCGGGCGAGTTCGACGACGAGCGCTTCCACGAGTCGCTGGCGCAGATCGGGGCCGCGCTCCCGGGGCCGGCGCAACGGGTCGAGTTCGTCGCGAAGCGGCTGGCCGAGAGGCCGGGCCCGAACGGCACGCTGCTGGGCAGCCCGATCTACGTGGCGCTCGTCGGCTAGGGCCTCGGCGTGGACGCGGGGCAGGTCATCCGGTGGCGGCCGGGGGAGACCGTCCTCGACACGTTCCGCATCGAGGAGGTCGTCGAAACCGGCGGCACGGGGTTCGTCTACCGCGCGCATCACCTCGGCTGGGGCGTCGACCTGGCGGTGAAGACGCCGCGCCCCGACCTGGCCTCGGCGCCCGGGATCCTCGACCTGCTCGCGCAGGAGGCGCAGGCCTGGACCGATCTCGACCCGCACCCGAACGTGGTCGGCTGCAACTATGTGCAGCGCGTCGGGGCGTACCCGGTGGTCTTCGCCGAATGGGTCGCGGGCGGTGACCTGACGGCGGCGGTGCGGGACGGGCGGTGCCGCGATCTCCCGCGGGCCCTGGACGTCGCGATCCAGATGCTGCGCGGCATCGGCCACGCGCACGCGGCAGGTCTGGTGCATCAGGACATCAAGCCCTCCAACGTCATGTACGACGGTGAGACCGCACGGGTGACCGACTTCGGCACCGCTAAGGCGAAAGCGTCCGTGTCGCACAGCGCAGCGGGTGGCGTAGAGACCTCGTACGCGACGCTCGGCGGATTCACACCGCAGTACTGCTCCCCCGAGCAGGTCGACCCGGACGGAAGGATCGGCCGGACCAGCGACATGTGGTCCTGGGCGCTGACGGTGATCGAGCTGCTGCACGGGCGCCGGCTCTGGAAGTGGGGACACGACGGTGCGGATGCGCTGGCGTCGCTACGCGGCGATCTCCCGCGACCGCTGCGCGACCTCCTGTCCGGCTGCCTGGCGCGCGACCCCCGGTCGAGGATCGGCGACACCGCCGAGGCGGAGGCCGTCCTGCTGGGCGTCTACGCGGACTGCACATCGGGTCCCTACCCGCACCCCGACCGGGTGCCGCCGTCTCTCAAGGCCGACGGCCTGTCCAACAAGGCGCTGTCTCTGTGGGACCTCGGCGACCAACGCCGGGCCATCGAGATGTTCGAGCGGGCCAAGGCGATCGACCCGCACAACGTCCGGGCGGTCTACAACCACGGGCTCCTCAGATGGGCCGACGGCATGGTCACCGACGAGACCCTCCTGTCGGAACTGCGCGCCACGGGCGACTCCTGGGAGGCGGACTACCTGGCCGCGATGGTGCACATGGAACGCGGTGACGGCGTCCTCGCGGCCCGGCACCTGGCTGAGGCGGACCGCAAGCATCCGGGTTCGCCGGAGATCGCGGCCGCGCGGGAGCGCTGTGCCCGACTGGAGCCGAGGGGCACGCTCGAGGTGTTCGGGCAGATGTCCGGCCAGGTCGTCGCGATGGCCTGCGATCACGACGCGACACACGTGGTGGTGGCCGAGAAATCAGGGCGGGTGCGGGTCTGGGACGCCTTCGCGGGCCGGGTGGTCGCGGAACTCGCCGCCTCCGGCCCGGCTCCCGTCGACGTCGCGATCGACCACGCCGGAGCGCGGATCCTCGTCTGCTACCAGGATTCCCGCGTCGAGCGGTGGCGGCTCGCCGACGGCACGGCCCACCTCGAAGGCCGGCTGGAGGGAGGAACATCCGTGGCGCTCAGCCCCGAGGGTGGCTTCGCGGCTGTGGGTACGGCCGACGGCCGCGTCCTCGTCTTCCGCACCGGCGCGTGGGAGCCGGTCGCCGGCATCCGGCCCCACGACGGCACAGTCACACGGGTGATCCTCGGCCCGGACGCCGAGGTGTGCGTCTCCGCCTCACTGGGCCGCCCCGGCTCCGCTGTCGACCACCGGGTGGAGCAGTGGTGGCCCCTGCGGGACACGAGGATGCGGGGCCTGCACCTACCCGCCGACGAGATGGACGGCGACGGCCAGAAGGTCGCCCTGGCGGCGGACGGGTCGACGGTCCTGAGGATCGGCTACCAGTCCCTGACAGTGGTGGACATGCGGGTCTGGGACGAACCGCGACGGTGGGAGGTCCCCTGGCTGACCGGTTACCGCATGCTCGGCGTCTCCGGCCGGGCCGGTTGGGCGCTGCTCGACCCCGGGACCGGCGACCTTCAAGTCCTCGAACTCGCCATCCGCCGATGCGTCCGCACCTTCCCGAAGGACTGGGCGCGGGGTTCGCGTCGCGACGCGACGGCGTTCAGCGGGGACTGCGGCTACGCGGTCATCGCCGAGTCGCACGGCTACAGCGGCCAGACCTCGCTCTCCCGCCTTCCCATGCCGCTCAGCGGGCACCTCGCTCCCTGGTCGTACGCGCCGCCCCGCCCGGTCGGTGCCCTCGCGCGCGACGAGCGGGCGTTCGACCAGGTCATGGAACGCGTCGAGGCGATGATCGCGGCCGGAGAGGATCGGCGCGCGGCGGACGCGATCCGCGAGGCGCGTGCCGTTCCCGGCCACGAACGTCACCCGCGGCTACGCCGGGCCTCCGGGGCCCTGGGCCGGAACCTGCGGCGCACCGGACTGACCGGCATCTGGCTGGAGCAGGAGCTGTCCGATGTCATGCTCGCCCGTGGCACCTTCGACGTCGGCGCCTCCGGCCGGTTGTTCGCCTTCCCGGCCAACGTCGACGAGGTCGAGATCTTCGACCTGGAGACGCTGGAGAAGGCAGGCGGGGTCACCGAGCGGCGGAACCCCGCCACCAGCCTGTCCTTCGCCAGGGGCGGCCGGGACGTGATCATCGGCTACTCGGACGGATCGGTGGCCTGCCACGACACCAGGACGTTCCAGCCCCGGTTCAAGGTGGCCGGCGCCCTGGCTCGCGACGACGGGAACACCACGCTCGACATCTCGGGCGACCTGTTGGCGGTCGGCTTCGGCCATGGATTGGCGACGGTGTGGTCGCTGGAGGCGGCTGCCTGCGTCGCGACGGTCCGCACCGGACCCGGCACGATCGTCGGCGTCACGGCTGACGAGGCGTCCCGCTCGATCGCCGTGCAGCTGCGAACCCACGACGCGGCCGCCGTGGAGGTCCGGTCGATGGACACCGGAAAGCCCGTGAAGACCTTTGCGGACGTCGACCGGCACACGGAGATCCGGTTCGCCTCCGGGATGCTGCTGCTGGCCGGGATGACCCGCCTGACCGCGTGGCGACCGGGTGACAGGCGCCCGTCGTACCGGCTCGACCGGGTCAAGCACAGCTCGTCGGCGGCGTTGGCCTTCACGGACTCCCGTCGGCTCGCCGTCATCGCCGGGCTGACCGGCTTCGTCGTGTGGGACGCCGCGAGCGGAGAGCTGGTGTTCGACGGGAGGGCTCTCGACGGCCCGGCCGGAAGCCTCTCCGGGGTCGAGGAGGTGGTGGTGTCGCCCGACGGGAGGTTCGCGGTGGCCGGAGACCCGGGAGAGCAGACCGTCGACGTGTGGGATCTGCGCGCCGGACGCCGGATCCGCTCCCTGCACGGTCACCACGTCCGGGTCAACGCGATACGCGCCGACGACGCGTTCGGCACCGTCGTCACCGGCGACCACCAGGGCAATGTCCGTATCTGGGGCCTCGATTGGGACTACGGAGAGTGATCCGATGACCGGACGCAGTCAGCACGAGGAACTGCGAGCCGCGTTCCTGGCCAACCGGGAGCGCGTCAGAACCTGGCTCGACGCCTGGGAGATCCCCGAAGTGGTGTGGACCGACGAGTTCAACGAGATCCCTCTGCCCTGGGTCGTGCGGGAGCAGGAAAGGCAGAGCTGGCTCAAGCGCCACGCACCCTTCCTGGACGCGTACGACTGGTTGTTCGTCGGACGGCCGCTGACCCCGGGGGTCCGCGAGGTGCGGGCACTGTGGCACTTCGGGCCGGCGCACCGGTTCGCGGAACTCGATCTGACGATCACCAGCGTCTGTGACCCCGAGTACCTGGCCGAGAAGCTGACCCTCGCGGTTCACCACGCCGGCTTGAAGGGCTGGCGTGACGCCGACGCGCAGCCGCTCTATCAATGGCTCGTCGAGGGTGTGCACACCATGCCCCTCGACAACGGTGTGCGGGGCAGCAAACGTTCGGGGTTCGTCCTGTTGCGTTTCACCCGCTTTCCGACCTCCGACGGGGACGTGATCGTGCGTCTGACCGCAGCGGAGACCGACCGCGCCCTGGACGGCTCACCTCTCGACGACGACGGGGTGTCGGTTCCTGACGGGTAGATTAGGTGACCAGGCCGGTGCGGTACGCGTACACCACCGCCTGTACCCGGTCCCGCAGGTCCAGCTTCGTCAGGATCCGCGACACGTACGTCTTCACCGTCTCCTGGCTGATCACCAGCCGCGCCGCGATCTCACTGTTCGACAGCCCGTCGGCGATCAGCCGCAGCACCTCCAGCTCGCGCGGCGTCAGCCCGACGTCCGCAGGCGTCCCCTCGGCCGGGCGGATGCGCGCTGCGTACCGGCCGACGAGCTGCCGCGTCACCTCGGGCGCGAGCAGCGCGGCGCCGGAGGCGACGGTGCGGATGCCGTGCAGCAGCTGCGCCGGTGGGGCGTCCTTGAGCAGGAACCCGCTCGCGCCGGCGCGCAGCGCCTCGTAGACGTACTCGTCGAGGTTGAACGTCGTCACCACCAGCACCTTGACCGGGTGGGCGACGCCGGCGCCGGCCAGCAGGCGGGTCGCCTCGATGCCGTCGAGCACCGGCATGCGGACGTCCATCACCACCACGTCGGGCCGCAGGCGGCCGGCGAGGTCGACAGCGGCGCGGCCGTCGCCGCACTCACCCACCGCCTCCATGTCCGGCTGCGCGCCGATGATGGTGGCGAATCCGGTACGGATCAGGGCCTGGTCGTCGCAGACGAGCACCCGGATCGGGGCGGTCACGACGCGCTCCCGGTGGGGATGCGGGCCCGGACCACGAAGCCGCCACCGGCCCGGCGCCCGGCGTCGAACTCGCCGCCGAGCACCGTGACGCGCTCGCGCAGCCCGGCCAGGCCGCGTCCGCTGCCGCCCGGACCCGCGGCGCGCGTGCCGGGGCCGTCCGTGCTGATCTCCACCGTGATCTCCCTGTCGCCATGGTGTACGTGGACGGCGGTGGGGCGGCCGTGGGCGTACTTGAGCGCGTTCGTCAGCGCCTCCTGCACCACCCGGTACGCGGCCACCTCCGCGCCGCCGGTCACCTCCGCCGGGCTGCCCTCCTGCGTGAACTCCACCGGCTGCCCGGCCCGGCGGGTCTGCTCCACCAGGGCGTGCAGCTCGCCGACGGACGGCGTGCGTGCCTCCGTACCGTGGTCGGGGTTGAGCACGTCGAGCAGCACCCGCAGGTCGCCGATGGCGCGGCGGCCGGTGTCGGTGACGGCGGTCAGGGCGGCGTCGAGGCGGTCGGGCGCGGCGGTCAGGTAGCGGGCCGCCTCGGCCTGCACCACCATCGCCGTCACGTGGTGGGTCACCACGTCGTGCAGCTCGCCGGCGATGCGGGCGCGTTCGGCGGCGCGGGCGGTCTCGGCCACGTGCCGGCGGCGTTCGGCCTCGGCGATGCGGTTCTGCCGCAGCCACGACCCGGTGCCCCAGGCGAGCGCCAGCAGCAGGTAGAACGTGGTGAAGCCGACCACCCCTTCGGTCGACCCCTGGCGGTCGAGGGCGACGGCCAGTCCGACGTACGCGAGGGAGCCGGCGAGCACCGTGGTACGGCGGACCCGGTCCAGGTGGGCGCCCGCGCTCAGCAGCGCGACGGCGAGCGCGGCGCCCGCGAAGGTGTGGTACGCGCGCACCTGGTCGATGGCGAAGCCGAGTGACACGAGGGCGAGGGACAGCGCGGGACGGCTGCGGCGCAGCGCCAGCGGAAGGCACTCCAGCGCGATCACCACCACTGTGAGCGCGTCGAACGGCCGCGCGGGCAGGTCGCCGAGCTGCGTACCGATGCCACGCAGCGGTGGGGTCACTGATGCGAGCGCGATCACCAGCGCGAGCGGGAGATCCCGGACCGTGACGGGCCAGTGCCGCCACGAGTCCGGGAGCATCCGTCGGGTGATCATCAGGAGACCGTAACGCTCTCCGCCGGGGCCTCGACCGCGCGGCGGCGCCGCCGCACGATGTGGCCGCGGCGGTGGGCCAGCCAGAGGAAGACCACAGTCAGCGCCGCCCCGGCGGCCACCGTGTAGAGGCTGCCCTCCGGCCCGAAGTCGCCGCCGCTGAGCAGCGTCGAACCCGACGTGCTGGCGTCCAGCAGCCCGGTCGACTCGCCGTTGCCGGAGACGACGACGCTGAAGACGCCGCCGGCGGCGAAGTTCCAGCCGAAGTGCAGGCCGATCGGCACCCACAGGTTGCGGGTCGCGGCGTAGCAGGCCGCAAGCATGAACCCCGCCTCGATCGCGATGGCGGTCGCGCCCCACAGGCTGGCGTCCGGGTTCAGCAGGTGCATCAGGCCGAACAGCACGCCGGTCAGCAGCAGCGAGAGCCACGTACCGAGCCGTTCCTCGACCAGACGGAACAGCAGACCGCGGAACATCAGCTCCTCGGTCACCGCCGCGGCGGCCATGAACCCGAACATGCCGACCGCACCGGACACCGAGCCGATGCCGTGTATGTGGTAGCCGCCCATGAGGGCGATGTTGACGATGACCGCCGCGAACATGGCGAAGCCGATCAGCACCCCGCGATGGAGCCGGGCCGCAGCGCCGTCCCGGGCCAGCTCCGTGACCTCGCGGCGTTCGGTACGGCGCACCACCCACCCGTACACCATGATCGCCGCCGCGGCGGTCGCGACGCCGAGGATCAGGCTGAGCCAGGCGTTGTCCTGTGCCGCGACGACCGCCCGGCTGCCGACGAGACTGACCGCGACGACGGCCAGGAGCTGCTTCACCACACGCATGACGATTCCTTCGACAGGTCCGCGGCCGGAGCGCCGCGGTTCACCTGGAACGCTATGGATTCGCGGGTCGGGAATCGTCACCGTGCGGTGGACACTTGCGGGTAGCTCGCACGGGGGACGAGCGCGGCGTTCGGGGCGTGCCCTGAGCAGAACGGCTGGCCTCGGGACGGTCGCGGCGGGCAGGCTGCCGGCATGGCGACGGGCTTCGGCGGTGAGGTGGCGACCTACTACGCACGGCATCGGCGCGGCTATCCGTCCGAGGTGCTCGACGCGCTGGCGGCAGTCTTCCGTCTCGGCGGTGACGACACGGTGGTCGACCTCGGCTGCGGCACCGGTCAGTTGAGCCTCCCGCTCGCCGATCGGGTGGCCGCGGTCATCGGCGTGGATCCGGAACCGGACATGCTGGCGATCGCCCGGCGTGCCGCCCTCGACCAGGGAATCGGCAACGCCACGTGGGTGCTCGGCAGCGACAGGGATGTGCCCGCGTTGTCCCGGCTGGTCGGCGAGCGGACGGTCGGTGCGCTGACCGTCGCCGTCGCCATTCACTTCATGGACCGCGACGCCCTGTTCGCGGCGGCCCGGCCGTTGCTGCGCCCCGGCGGTGGCATCGCCGTCGTCACCAACGGCGAACCCCTGTGGACGCAGGACGCCGATTGGTCGCGCGCGCTGCGCGAATGCCTGGAGCGGATGCTCGGCCACCCCGTCACGGCGCGATGCCAGACCGACGAGGACGGGCGTCGGCGCAACCGGGAGGCGCTCGTGCGTGCCGGCTATCGGTACGAGGAGACGTCGGTGCGGTACGACGCGCCACTCACCGTCGACGACATGGTCGGCGGCGTCTTCTCCGCCATGTCCGCCGAAAAGCTACCGACTGACCAGCAACGCGAACGCTTCGCCGCCGAGCTTCGGGATGCGCTCGGCGGGAGGACCGAGGCGACCGAGAGTGTGCGGGTCTGGTTGCAGTGTGGCGTGCGCAACGAAGGCTAGCTAACTCGCGAAGAGCATGCGTTGCGGGAAGTCGCCCCCGGCGCGCCAGGCGTTGACGATTTTCGCGGTGATCGCGCTGGCAGCGGCATTGAAGTCGCCGTCCTCGACTCGCGCCCGCAAGGTCTGCGGGTCGATGACGAGGATGCGGTCGAACCGGTCCTCGAACCCGAACTCGTAACGCACCTCGCCCGCCGGGGCCTCGACCCGGCGGGCAGCGACCATCATGCCCATGTCGCTCATTCTCCAAGTCTCGAATAGTCCTCGTACGTGGGCCCCGGGATCGAGTCTTCCCAATTCGCGATCCGGTTCGCAGCGAGATGAGCTTCCCGGTAGTCGGCGTGCGGGTTGTCAAGGTAGTACCGCGACTCCGCCAACTCGTGCTCCAGGAGCTTCAAATCCTCCGGCAACGGATCACCGCGCCGCAGACGTAGCCATGCCTCGGCCATCGGCGCACTCGGGTCGTACCGTTGGCGAACGATCCCACCGGCATAGTCGTCCATCGGGTGCTCCTCGAAGAAGATGTGTCGGCGGATCTGCTCGACCTCTGCAGGTGAGAAGCCCCGGGATCCGTCGAGGCGAGGGGCATCAGTGAGATTGCGTGCGACGGCTTCGGCATCCTCGTGTCGGCGGATCGCCTCATAGGCGTCCTTGGCCCAGTTCTCCTGCCGGTCGTAGTCGGACAGATTCCGCGGCCGGCTGGTATGGCCACCATGGATTCCGTCGACAGGCACGTGCGGACGCCCGGGGGTGGAACGGGTTAGCCGGCTCAGCGCCTCGCGGAGCTTCTCGATCAGGTCGCCGAGCCGGCGCATCTCCGGCATCAACCGCCGCAGACTCGCCAGCAGCCCTCGCAGCAACCGCCCGATCCGCGCCGCCCACGACGCCACGGTCGTCGTCACCTGCTCGACCACCAGCGGCGTCGCCAGCCCGGCCGTGGCGACCAGTTCGGCCGCGTACACGATCAGCCGGGACACGCAGGCGGCGATGGCGTCGCGGACCAGCAGCCGCACGGCCGCGACCAGGCCGGCGGCGCCCTCGGTGATCGCGGCCATCGCCTCGGCGCCCTGCGCCAGCCCGGTGACGGCCTGCTGCTGCTCGGCCGCCCAGCGGCGGTAGCCGGTGGCGGCGGCGCCGGTCCAGCCGGCGACCTCGGTACGCACGGCGTGCGACAGCTCGGCGGCGTCCTCGCGCAGCGACGCGGCGACGTTGCGCCAGGTCTGCGCGTGCGCGGTGATCTCGGCGGGGTCGCCGGCGAGCCAGTCGAGGGCCTCGCTGAGCGGCTTGACGTGCTCGATGAGCCAGGCGATGCCGTACTGGAGGAGGACCCCGGCGGGGTCGGACACGAGCGCGAGCGCGTCGAGGCCGGCGCTGACGACGCCGAGGCTGCCGTCGATCCAACTGCCGGTGCGGACGCCCTGAGCGATGAGTTCGATGTCCTCGCAGATCCATACGCCGGCCCAGGGACTCGGTCCGGAGTCCGCCGCGGCGGCGACCAGCGGGTTCGTGGTCACCGCCGCTGCCGTACCCGGTCGAGCAGGTCGGCGGCGTGCGCGTCGGACGCGCGGTAGCGCTCGGCGCTCGACCGCAGCCTCCCGGCGGTGTCCCGGACCGAGGCGGCGGCGGTGCCGATGCCGTCGGTCAGGGTCCGTTGGAGGCCGTCGAGCAGGACCGGCATGATCGCGCAGAGCTGCCCGTACGCGTCGGCGCTGAGCCGGACGTGCTGCCCGGCCTGCCGCGCGGTGTCGATGCTGTCGGCGCAGCGGCCGAGGTGGGCGGCGTGTGCGGTCAGGTCGTCCGGGTCGACCCGGAGGCCGTCACCGGCCGGCATCCGGCGTGCCCGGGTCGGGGTCGAGACGCCGCTGGTGGGTCTCGACGATGGCCCGCGCGGCCGGGTCGTCCGCGCCGAGGGCGTCGGTGGTCGCATCGGTGAGCCGCCGCAGCAGGTCGGCCCGGGCGTCCCGGGTGACCGTCAGGATCTGCCGGGCGGTGTGTGCGGCGGAGTGCTGCCGGACGCGCTCGTCCAGGCGCAGATCCGCCAGCAGCCCGTTCGCGTCGACGGTGACCTCGATCAACCCGTCGGCGGTGCGGGCGGTGCCGGTGAGCGCCTGTGTGCGGGCGGACAGGTCGCGGGCGCGTTCCGCCCGTTCGGCCAGCGACGACTCCCATTCGTCGAGCCGTCGTGCCGCCGCGTCCAGCGCGGCCTCGTCCGCCCACATGACGACCCTCCCCAGAGGACTGCGGTCACCGGCACGGTAGCAACCCGTCGCGCTGCGTGTGGGCCCCGTGACGTCACCGCGACAAGCGCGTTCCCCTGTGGAGGGACGTCCCGGCGAGCCGGGCGTTGCTAGGGTCTGGTTGACCGTGACGGGGAGGCAACGGGATGACACAGGACGCCACGGCCGACGACTACGCGGCGCGCGTCTCCGGCTATCGCGAGGAGCTGGCGGCCCTGCGCGCCGGCGGGCCTGCCGCCGGCGTCACCGCCGAGGCGCACGGCCGCGCCGCCGACGGCCAGGTCGAGGTGACGGCGGAGGACGGGCGGCTGCGCTCGGTGGAGCTGGCGGCGCCGTTGATGCGGCTGTCCGAGGACGAGCTGGGCCGCCTGGTCGAGCAGGCGGTGAACGACGCGCTGACCGCGTCGCGCAGCAGCCTGGCGAGCAGCGAACCGGCGCCCGACCTGCCCGCGCTGGCCGGAAGCCTCGGGGCCGTCCTCGCCGAGAGCGAGTCGGCGATGCGCCGTCTCCACGGCGCGATCGCCGAGGCCGTCGCCAAGGCCGGTCCGGCGACCGGGCTCGGCGGGGATCTCCCGGCGAACGGGCCGGCGGACCTCCTGCACCAGGTCATGGGCGTGCTGGGCGCGGCAACCGGCGGGACGGCCGACGACGGCGGGGCCGAGCGGTGGAGCGGGTCCGATGACGCCGGGACCGTGCGCGCGGAGGTCGACGGCTCGGCTCGGCTGACCCGGCTGGAGGTCACCAGACCGCCCCGCCGGCTGTCCTCGGCGGAGCTCGGCGAGTCGGTGGTGGTCGCGGTCAACCGCGCGCTGGAGCAGATCCCTCAGGCGGCGGCGCCGCAGGGGATCGGCTCGGCCGCGCTCGACGCGCGGCTGCGCGAGCTGCAGGAGGCGAGCGTCCGCCAGATGTCCGCGCTCACCGGCGCGCTGACCGGCGTGATGCAGTCCATCCGGGAGCCGGGACGATGACCGACGGAGGGGAGCGCTGATGGCTCGCGAGATCGAGATCGATCCCGAGTCGATCATCGGGGCGGGTGACGACATCGTCGCCTCGGCGCAGCGTATGCGTGCCGCGCTGTCCGCGTTCGACGCCGAGCTGGCGGCCTTCGGCACGCCGTGGGGCAACGACGACCTCGGCTCGCTCATCGGGATGGTGTACGAGACGATCCGCGACCTGGCGCTGGAGAGCTACGACGCGAACCTCGTCGAGATCGAGGACATCGGCAAGCTGAGCCGGGTGATGGGCCTCAACTACCAGGAGACCGAACGCATGATCACTGAGAGCCTCGGCCGCTTCCGTGAGGTGCTCGGCTGACATGGGAATGACCCTGCCCGGAGAACTGGTGTCCCTGCTCGGCATGCTCGGCTACACCTGGCCGGAGGCCGACGAGACGAAGCTGCTGGAGATGGGCCAGGCGTGGCTCGCCTTCCCGGACCGGCTCCGTGCTCCGGTGGCCGACGCCGACCGGTCGGCGCAGCAGATGTGGACCCAGAACCGCGACGACGCCATCGAACGCTTCCAGACGAGCTGGCAGGCGGCGGACTCGGCGAAGACCAACCTGGACGACGGGGCCTCCGCGGCGGCGCTCATCGGGACCGGGCTCATGGTGTGCGCCGGGATCGTCCTGGCGTTGAAGATCAACGTGATCGTGCAGCTGACGCTCCTGGCCATCCAGATCGCGCAGGCGGTCGCCACGGCGGTGGTCACCTTCGGTGCCTCACTGCTGGAGATCCCGATCTTCAAGCTCATCACCGGTGTCCTCATCGACCAGTTGCTGAACATGGCGACCGAAGCGGTGCTCGGTGGGTAGGCGGGGAAAAGCCGGTCTCTTCACACCGGTGGAGAAGTGGCTGCGGGCCCGGATGCGGCACCGCCGCTACGCGCACATCTTCCGCGGTCACGTGAACACCAACGCCAATCCGCCCCGGGGCACCGGCTTCCACCACCGGTTCATGGGGGAGAACCCGCCGGGTGCCCGGGTCCGCGTCGACGCGGACGGCCGCGAGATGATCCTCGAACGGCACGCCGACGGCACGTACCGCGCCCGCGTCGACGTGCAGGACGACGGCGGCGTCTGGCGTCAGAAGCGCGGTTCGAGCACCTTCTTCCCGGACAACTGGACGCCGCAGCGGGTCGACGAGACGATCGAGGGCGCGTTCCGGTCCGGCGGCCCGCACCCGGACGACCCGAACAAATGGCAGGGGAGGGCCAACGGGCTGCTCGTCGAGGGCTTCTACAATCCCGGTGGCACGACGTGGTACTCGGCTTGGCCGGTGGGGGGACGCTAGCTGTGGGTGACATCCAGTTCGGGCGCAATCAGAACGGCGCGCCCACCATGACCAGCGGCGACGCGCGTTTCCGCCCGTTCGCCTCCCAGCTCGTCAGCGACATCCAGACCTACGCCCCGGACTGCCTCGAGCTGCTGCAGTGCATCGACGACGTGATGTCCGGGCGTTCGGACTACGAGGAGTACGAGGGCAACTCCGCGGTGGTGCGCTGCACGCCGACCGGCGTCAACGTGGACAGCCTCGGACCGGTGCCGTCGGGGGCGTCGTACACGGTCGACGAGGCCCGCACGGTGATCCTCGCCTACTTCGACTTCCTCGCGCCTACGCCTGCGGAGAAGAAGCGTCACCTCGCCACCTGGGAGCGGGAGCACGGCGGCCCCTTCCCCGGGCGGCACCTGCTGCGTCTGGCCGGCTGACGCCGCTCAGCGGGCCAGCCGGGCGATCGCCGCCACCGACCGGTCCACGTCGGCCTCCGTCGTGGTCGCGTTCGACACCGAGATCCGCATCAGCCGCCGTCCCCGCCACGTCGTCCCGCCCGCCCAGCACGTCCCGTCGGCCTGCACGGCGGCCACCACCCGGTCGGTGTGCGCGTCGTCGCGGAACCCGACGAGCACCTGGTTGAGCACCACGTCGTTCGCCACCTCGAACCCGGCGGCGGTCAGCCCGTCGGCGAACCGCCGGGCCAGCGCGCAACACCGCTCGACAAGGGCGGCGACGCCGTCGCGGCCCAGCTCCCGCAGGCCCGCCCAGACCGCGAACCCACGGGCGCGGCGGGAGGACTCCGCGGTCAGATCCGCGCCCACGGGCACCCCACCGGAACCCACGAGGTACGCGGCCGTGTAGGACATGGCCGCCGCGTGAACGTCGGGCCGGGCGCAGAACGCGAACGCGGTGTCGTACGGCACGTTCAGCCACTTGTGGCCGTCGCAGGCCCACGAGTCGGCCGCCTCCAGCCCGTCCACCAGGTGCCGGGTGGCCGGACTGGCGGCCGCCCACAGCCCGAACGCGCCGTCCACGTGCGCCCAGCCGCCGTACCGGTGGACCAGGTCGCAGGCGCGGCGCAGGTCGTCGCACGCGCCGGTGTTCACGTTGCCCGCCTGCAGGCAGACGATCGTCGGTCCGGGACCGGCGTCGCGCAGCGCCGCCGCCAGCGCGTGCGGGTCGACGGCGCCCTGCGGGCCGGCCGGCACCGGGCGCAGCGCGTCGGTGCCGAGGCCGAGCAGCCGCAGCGACCTGTCGATGGTGGCGTGCCGTTCGGCGCCGGCGAACACCCGGACCGCCGGTGCGCCGTGCAGCCCGCGTCGTTCCACGTCCCAGCCGGCGTCGGCGAGCACCTGGTGGCGGGCGGCGGCGAGCCCGGCGGTGTTCGCGGCCTGCCCGCCGGTGACGAACCCGGCCGACGCGGTCGCCGGGATGCCGAGCAGCTCCTTGAGCCAGGTGCCGGCGGCCGTCTCGGCGGCCACCGCGGCGGGGGAGGTGACGGCGTTGAACGCGTTCTGGTCCCACCCGGCGGCCAGCATGTCGGCGGCGGTGGCGGCCGGCGAGGCGCCGCCGATGACGAAGCCGAAGTAGCGCGGCCCGGCGGTGGCCACGAGTCCCGGTTCGGCGGCGGCCACCAGCTCCGCGAGCACCTGCTCGGGCGGGGTGGGCGCGTCCGGCAGCGGGCCGGCGAACGCCCGGGCCAGCGCGGCCTGGTCCACGGGTACGCCGACCGGCCGGTCCGGCAGCGACAGCCGGTAGCCGGCCGCGTGGTCGGCGGCGCGCCGGAACAGGTGCCTCAGCTCGTCCATCGCCGCACCTTAGCCGAGGACACGTTCCTTGCGAGCTGCCCTCATGAACCGTCCTGGCCGTCGGACACGCCGAGTGCGGCGTCGAGGCGGCCCAGGTGCGCGGCGACCGGCCCGGCGGTGAGCAGGCCACTGGCCGCCCCGGCCAGCTCACCCGTCGCCGGCGCGAGCGCGTCCCGCGCCCGGAGCATCGCGTCCCGGTCGCCCAGCGCTACGGCGGCGCGGCCGGTCAGGCACCACAGCGCCTCCATGAGCAGGTCACGCGGTGGCGCCGGGGTGCGACGCAATGCCTTGGCGGCCTCCTCGCGCCGGCCGTCGGCGAGCAGGAGCAGCGGGCGGGCCCAGGGCGCGTACGGGCCCCAGTCCGTGTCCGCCGGGAAGACGGCCGGCAGGTCGTGCCACACCCGCAGGCAGAGCAGTGCGAGCGGCGCCAGCCCACGTTCCACGCCGGGCATTCCGCAGCCGGCCAGCGCGGTCGCCCACGACCGGTACGCGGCCTCCGCCTGCGGATACGCGGCGCCGGTGGCGGCGGTCCGCATGGCCCGGTAGCCGCCGGTGAACACGCCGACGAGCGGGCTCTCGTGCCGGGCGGCGAGCCGGTCCGCCGCGTCGGCGTGCGCGTCGGCGGCGGTGAAGTCGGCGAGCGCGCCGCGCGCCTGCACCCGGATCAGGTGCCCGAGGATCTCGGCTGTGGCCAGGCCGTGCCGGGCGGCGAGCGCGACCAGTTCGGCGCCGATCGCGTCCCGCTCGGCGGCCAGCCCGGCCCGGTGGAACGTCTGCATGTACACGCCGTTGAGCGCCTGCGCCAGCAGCGCCGGGTCGGCCACCCGGCGGGCGATCGCCTCCGCCTCCCGCGCCGCCTGCGCCGGTCCGGGCGACGCCGTACCGCGGGACTCGATCGCGACGGTGGCCAGCAGCCGGGCGCGGGTCGCCTCGGGCGCGTCCGGGCCCAGCCCGGCGAGGGCCCGCTCCGCCGCCGCGACCACCCGGGCCGCCTGCGCCGGGTCGTCCGAGCGGGTCCAGATCGCCGGTACGTCGTACCCGCCGATCACCCGCGCGGTGAACTCGGGGTCGCCCAGATGTTCGGCCGCGGTGATGGCCGCCTCACGCTGGTCCCGGGCGGCCTCCAGTCCGCCCGGCCCGGTGACGGCGAGGCTGCGCAGCATTCCGACGGTGGACTCCAGCCGGGCCCGCGCGCCGGGCACCACACTGCGCTCGTACGCGGCGGCGGTCTCCGCCCAGACCCGCGCCGGACCGGTCGGTTCGGGTTCGGCCTGGCGCAGCAGGTCGGTCTCCAGCCGCCGCAGCCGCGATCCCGGGTCGAGGCCGAGCTGGTCGCGCAGCAGTTCCCGGGCCCGGCGCAGCACGGCGAGCGCGTCGGCCTGCCGTCCGGCCCGGTAGAGCGCCGACGCCAGCAGCGCCCACCCCTCTTCCCGCCACGGGTACGCCGCGACGTGGGCGTCGAGATCGGGTACGGCGTCGGCGGCCCGGTCCAGCGCCAGCAGCGCCTCGGCCCGGCGCTCCACGGCCGTGAGCCGGATCTGGTCGAGCCGGGACCGTTCGGCGTGTGCCCACGGCTGGTCGAAGTCGGCGTACGCGGGTCCGCGCCACCAGCTCAGCGCCTCGTCGAGCCGGTCGAGCGCGGCCCGGGGCGGCGTGTCGGCCGCTGCGGTGACGGTGTCCTCGAACCGCCAGGCGTCGACGGTGTCCGGTTCGGCGCGCAGCGCGTACCCCGGTCCGTCGGTGACCAGCAGCCGGGCCGGCTCGCGTGGCGGACGGTGCGGTTCCAGGCGGCGGCGCAGCGCCGCGACGAACGTGCGGACGGCGCCCACCGCGCCGGCCGGCGGGTCGTCCCACAGGTCGTCGACGATCTGCCCGACCGGCACGGTCCGGCCCCGGGCGGCGACCAGCCGCGCCAGCACGGCCCGGTGCCGGGGCCCCTTGAGGTCGACCGGCGCACCGGCGTCGTCCCAGGCCGTCACCGGACCGAGCACACCGAAACCGACAGGCACCGACCCTCCTCGACCAGGGGTCACCGTATCGCGCTCATCGGTTGCTCATCCGGCGCCGCCACGCTGGACCGGTACGACGAGACGAAAGAGGGATCGAGATGAGCACCGCCATCGCGGGATTCGACTACCAGCGCGTTCCGGTCGCCGAGGGCGTGACGCTGAACGTGGCAGTGGGTGGCTCGGGCAGCCCGGTCGTGCTGCTGCACGGCTTCCCGCAGACCCACCTGATGTGGCGGCACGTCGCCGCCGACCTGGCCGGCGAGCACACGGTGATCTGCCCGGACCTGCGCGGCTACGGCGCCAGCGACAAGCCGGCCGCCGCCACCGAGGACACGTACAGCAAGCGGACCATGGCCGCCGACGTGGTGGCGGTGGCCCGCGCGCTCGGCCACGAGCGGTTCGCGCTCGCCGGGCACGACCGGGGCGCCCTGGTCGCGGTCCGGGCCGGTCTGGACCACCCGGACACCGTCACCCACCTGGCGTCGCTGGACG
The DNA here is from genome assembly GCF_049315215.1 of Micromonospora sp. WMMD1219. Classification (NCBI taxonomy): domain Bacteria; kingdom Bacillati; phylum Actinomycetota; class Actinomycetes; order Micromonosporales; family Micromonosporaceae; genus Micromonospora; species Micromonospora sp. WMMD1219. The sequence goes on along the minus strand of NZ_CP186057.1, from coordinate 5,330,595 downwards.
TGCTGCCCACCCTCGACATGTGGGACGTGCTGCACGGCGTGTCCGCGTCGGTGGCGTTCCACCTCTACCTGATGGCCCAGCCGCCCGGCCTGCCCGAGAAGATGATCGCGGGCAGCGCCGATGCGTTCTTCGGGCACTTCCTCGACGCCTGGGCCGGTGACCCGGCGGCCATGCCGGCGGAGGTGCGTGCCGAGTACCTGCGGGCCTCCCGGGAGGCGGTCGACTCGATCGTCGCGGACTACCGGGCGTCGGCCGGGATCGACGTGGCGCACGACCGGTCGGACCGGGACGCCGGGCGACGGCTGGCCATGCCGGTCACCGTCATCCAGCAGGACTGGGGCGCCGCGCTCGGCTACGACGCGGCGGCGGTGTGGCGGGCGTGGGCCCCGGACCTGGAGCACCGCACCACCACGGCCGGGCACTTCATGGCCGAGGAGGCGCCGGGCGAGATCGCCGAGGCGCTGCGTGCGCTGCTGAAGCGCTAGGTACGGCGGTCCGGGCGCGCGTGGCGCCCGGACCGTCCGCCCCCGTCCGCTCAGCCGGCCCGTCTCCGGACGTGCCACAGGCCGAACGCCGCCAGCAGACCGGCCGCGCCGAGGTGCAGCGCCAGCTCGATCCACTGGAACGCCCAGAACCGGCGGTTCGGCTGGTAGGCCAGGTCCACGTGCAGGTCGAGCTTGCCGAGGCAGACGGCCGTGTCGCCGAACGTGCCGCTGGCGCCGGTGCGCGGCGGGTCACGGAAACAGGTGCCGAACGCCTCGTCGGAGAGCTGCCGCCCGTCGGCGGTCCGCAGCGGGCTGATGTCGGTGACCCACGCGCCCGGCACGTCCAGCCCGCCGACGACCGGCGAGCCGGTGATGCTGCCCAGGTTGCGGGCCCGGTTGACCGCCTCCGAGGTCATCGGCACGGTGACCCGCTCCGGCGGCAGGTAGTGCGGGCGCAGCAGGTTCGGCACCGCGAGCTGCACCACGACCACGGCCAGGAACACCACTGCCATGGCCGGCAGCGTGCGGCGCAGCACCAGCCCGGCCACCACGCCGAGGACGAGGCCGAACACGGCGTACCCGACCGGCGCGATGCCGCGCGCGCCGAACAGCACGGTGCTGAACCGGTCGCCGGCGACCCGGTCGACGGGCGCGGCCGCCCAGGTCAGCAGCGCGCCGAGCACACCGGCGACGAGCGCGGCGGCCACCGACAGCACCGCCAGCTTGACCGCCAGCCAGCGGCGGCGCGGCACGCTCTGGTTCCACACCAGCCGGTGCGTGCCCTGCTCCAGTTCCCGGGCCACCAGCGGCGCGCCCCAGAACGCGCCGATCAGCGCGGGCACCAGCGCGAACCCGCCGGCGAGGAACAGCATCGTCTGCGCGTACCGGTCGGGCAGCCGGGCCGGATCGGGCACGGCCCGGATGTCCGCGCCGAGACGCAGCAGGTAGGCGCCGGCCAGCACCAGCGCGACGACGCCGACGAGCGCCGGGAGGCGGAACTGCCGCAGCGTCATCCGGATCATCGGGTCACCGCCGGGCGGGCGGTGGCCCGGGACAGGTACGCCAGGACCAGCTCCTCCAGCGTGACCGGCGCGCCGTCGCGTACCGCCGGGCCCCGGACCACGACGCGGCCGGGCTCGGCCCAGACCACCTCGGCCCCGGCGGGCGCGGCGGCGGTCTTGCGGTGCGTGGCGAGCAGGTCCGGGACCGGGCCGGCCACCTGGACCCGGGCGGCGCAGAGCACGACCAGGTGGTCGCAGACCTGCGCCACGTCGCCGAGCAGGTGCGAGGAGAGCACCGCCCCGGCGCCGAGTTCCCGCACGAAGCCGACCAGCCCGTGCATGAACTCGCGGCGCGCGAGGGGGTCCAGCGCGGCGGCCGGCTCGTCGAGGATCAGCAGTTCGGGGCGCTTCGCGGCGGCCAGCGCGAGGGCCAGTTGCGCGCGCTGGCCGCCGGAGAGCCGGCCCGCCTTCTGCGCCGGGTCGAGGCCGACCTCGTCGACGCGCCGCCGGGCCAGCGCCGCGTCCCAGGACGGGTTCAGCCAGGCGCCCATCCGCAGGTGCTCGGCCACGGTGAGGGAGGCGTACACCGGCGTGTCCTGGGCGACGAAGCCGACCCGGGCCAGGTGCGCGGCGTCGGCGGCCGGCGGCGAGCCGAGCACCGTCAGCGAACCCGAGGTGGGCGCGATCAGCCCGCAGGCCAGTTGCAGCAGCGTGGACTTTCCGGCGCCGTTGGGGCCGACCAGGCCGACCACGTGCCCGCGCGGAACACTCAGGTCGCAGTCGGCAAGCGCGGTGCGGCGGCCGTACCGTTTGGTCAGCCGCTCGGCGTGCAGGGCGAGTGGTGGATGCATGCGGCTCATCCTGGGCACGCCGCGACCGGCGGACATCGGTCCGGAGCAGGGTCCGGCGCGCGGCGGCCCCTACTTTCGGCCGGTCCGCTGCGGCCGGCGATCTCCTAGCGTGCTGGGCATGGCTACCGAACGGCTCACCCGGGTGGCGGCGACGGCGGGGCTCGCCGTGGTGCTGCTCGCCGCGATCGGCGTCCAGGCGGTCGCGATCGCCGCGAGCTGGGGACTGCGGTACTGGCTCGCCGGCGGCACGGCCGCCGTCGTGGTCGGCGCGCTCGCTCTGGTACGCCACCGGCAGCGCGTCGTCACGGCCGTTGCCGGACTCGTCGTCGCCGGGTCGGCAGTCGCCGCCGCCCGGCTGTTCGACCTGCCGACCGAGCCGGGGCCCGCGCTGGCGATGGCGTCGGCCGTCCTGGTCGGATCGGCGGTACGCGCGCTGCCGCCGCCGCCCGCCGGGCTGATCGCCGCCGGTGGGCTCGTGGTGGCGGCCGGGGCGTGGCCGGCCGCCCGGCCGGGGGCGGGCGGGTCCGGGGTGGTGGCGCTCAACGCCCTGTGCTGGCTCGGCGGGGTCGCCGCCGGGCTCACGTTGCGGCTGCTCGACGAGCGGGCGAAGATCACCGCCGAGCGGGTACGCCGCGACGAGCGGCTGGAACTGGCCCGGGAACTGCACGACGTGGTGGCCCACCACGTCACCGGCATGGTGGTGCAGGCGCAGGCCGCCCACCTGGTCGGGCGCCGGGATCCGGCGCGCGCCACGGAGTCGCTGGCCGGCATCGAGGCGGCCGGCGGCGAGGCGATGCGGGCCATGCGCCGCCTGGTCGGGCTGCTGCGGGACACCGCTGACGCGCCGCCGGCCTCGGCCGGTACGGAGCAGATCGAGGAACTTGTCGAGCGGTTCCGCCGGCAGGGCCCGCCGGTGCGGCTGCGGCTGCCGGAACAGACGGCCTGGCCGCCGGAGGTCACCAGCACCGTGCACCGGATCGTCCGGGAGGCGCTGACGAACGTGGCCCGCCACGCGCCGCACGCCGCCCAGGTCACTGTGGACGTGGCGCGGGAGCCGGACGCCGTGGTGGTCGAGGTGACCGACGACGCGTCCGGCGCGCCCGCCGGGTCCCGGGACGGATACGGCCTGATCGGCCTGCGCGAGCGGGTCGAGGCCCTCGGCGGCACGCTGCGCGCCGGTCCCCGCCCGGATAACTCCGGGTGGTCGGTGCGGGCGGTCGTGCCGAACGGGAGGGCGTGATGACGATCCGGGTGCTGCTCGCCGACGACCAGGCGATGGTCCGCGGCGGGCTGCGGCTGATCCTGGAGGACCAGCCGGACATCTCGGTGGTGGCCGAGGCGTCCGACGGCGTCGACGCGGTCGCCCAGGCCCGCCGGCTGCGCCCCGACGTCTGCCTGGTGGACATCCGGATGCCGCGGCTCGACGGTCTCCAGGTGACCCGGGCGCTCGCCGGGCCCGGGGTGGCCGACCCGCTGCGCGTCGTCGTGGTCACCACGTTCGACCTGGACGAGTACGTCTACGGCGCGCTGCGCGGCGGAGCGGCCGGGTTCCTGCTCAAGGACGCCGGACCGGCCCTGCTGGTGGAGGCGGTCCGGGCGGCGCACCAGGGCGACGCGCTGGTCTCCCCGTCGGTGACGGTCCGGCTGCTGCGCCACCTGACCCCGCCCGCACCACCCCGCGACGACAGCCGCCCGGCGTTGTCCGAGCGGGAGATCGAGGTGGTGCGCGAGATCGCCCGGGGCCGCACCAACCTGGAGATCGGTGCCGAGCTGTTCATCTCGCTGAGCACCGTCAAGAGCCACGTCTCCGCGGTGCAGACGAAGCTCGGCCTGCGCAACCGTACCGAGATCGCGGTCTGGGCGTGGGAGCACCGCATCGTCGACTGAAATCATTGGCGGACGCCATACCGTACGTTGTACGTTAGTGCCCTCGTCGACGGAGGGGACACAGACGTGGAACACGCGATCCTCGCGGAGGGCCTGCGCAAGCGGTACGGGGACACGGCCGCGCTGGACGGATTCGACCTGCGGGTGCCACCCGGCACCGTGTGCGGGCTGCTCGGCCCGAACGGCGCCGGCAAGACCACAGCCGTCCGCATCCTGGCCACGCTGCTGCGCTTCGACGCCGGGCGGGCCGAGGTCGCCGGCTTCGACGTGGCGGAGCAGGCCGACCGGGTACGCCACCGCATCGGCCTGGTCGGGCAGCACCCGGCCGTGGACGAGGCACTGAGCGGGCGGGAGAACCTGGTCATCTTCGGCCGCCTGTTCCGCCTGGACCGGGCTGGGGCGAGACGGCGCGCCGACGAACTGCTCGACCGGTTCGGGCTCGCCGACGCCGGCGGGCGGCCGGTACGCACGTACTCCGGTGGCATGCGCCGCCGGCTCGACCTGGCCGCCGGCATGATCCTCGCGCCGTCGGTGCTGTTCCTCGACGAGCCGACCACCGCGCTCGACCCGCGCGGGCGCAACGAGGTGTGGGGGGCGGTACGCGACCTGGTGCGCGCCGGCACCACGGTGCTGCTCACCACGCAGTACCTGGACGAGGCCGACCAGCTCGCCGACCGCGTCTGCGTGCTCGACGCCGGCCGGGTGATCGCCGAGGGCACCCCGGACGCGCTGAAGTCCCGCCTCGGCGGCGACCGGATCGAACTGGTCGTCCGCGACGTCGCCGACCTCGCCACCGCCGCCGGACGGCTGCGCGCGGTCGCCCACGCCGAACCGGCGGTCGACAGGGACCGGCGGGCGGTCAGCGCCCAGGTCGGCGACCGGGCCGGCGCGCTGACCGAGGTGCTGCGCGCACTCGACGCCGACGGCGTCGGCGTGGCCGACGTGGCGCTGCGGCGACCCACACTGGACGAGGTGTTCCTCCAGCTCACCGGCGTGCCGTCCGCCGCCCGTGCCGGCGTGGAGGTGACCGCGTGACCGCGACGGTGACCCCGGCCCGGCGCCCGTCCCTGGCCGGTGACGGCCTGACGCTCACCGGGCGCGCGCTGGCGCACTGGCGGCGCGAGCCCGGCCCGCTGATCGGCTCGCTGGGCTTCGACATCCTGATGGTGGTGATGTTCGCGTACCTGTTCGGCGGCGCGCTCCAGGTGCCCGGCGGCGGCAGCTACCGCGAGTTCCTGATGCCCGGCATGTTCGCCATGACCATGGTCTTCGGCATCAGCATGACCACCATGGCGGTCTCGGCGGACCTGGACCGCGGCGTCACCGACCGGCTGCGGTCCATGCCGGTGTCCCGGCTGGCCCCGCTGCTCGGCCGCGCGGCCGCCGACCTGATGTTCGCGGTGGTGACGCTCGCCGTCATGCTGCTCGTCGGCCTGGCGGTCGGGTGGCGGGCGCGCGGCGACCTCGGCGACACGCTCGCCGCCTTCGGGCTGATCCTGCTGCTGCGGTTCGCGCTGGTCTGGGTGGGCATCTTCCTCGGCCTGACCGTGAAGGGGCAGAGCGCGGTCACCGCCGTGCAGACGCTGGAGTTCCCGCTCGGCTTCCTGTCCAGCGCGTTCGTGGCGCCGTCCACCATGCCCGCGTGGCTGGGCGCGGTCGCCGAGTGGAACCCGCTGTCCGCGACCGTCGGGGCCACCCGGGAGCTGTTCGGCAACCCCGGCTGGGGCGGCGACTCGTGGGTGGCCGCACACCACCCGCTGCTGGCGGTGCTGTGGCCGCTGGTGCTGGTCGCGGTGTTCCTGCCGCTGTCGCTGCGCCGCTACCGGGCGCTGAGCCGCTGAGCCGGACCCCGGGGCGGCAGCGTGCCGCCCCCGGGGCGCCGGTCACGGCCCGGTGAGCACGACCAGCTCGCCGGTGGCCCGGGTCATCGCGACGTACCGGTCCACCGCCCCGGCGATCACGTCGCCGAACGACTCCGGGTCGACCAGCACCACCAGGTCGAACTCCAGCCCCTTGGCGAGCACCGGGCTCAGTGACCGGACCCGGTCCGAGGCCGGGAACGCCGGATCGCCGATGACGCACGCGACGCCCTCGGCGTGGGCGGCGAGCCAGCCGTCCACCACCGCGCGCAGCTCGGCGCGGTCGCCGTACCGCACGGGGGCGCCGTCGCGGATGGACGTGGGCACGTTGGCGTCCGGGAGGACGGCCCGGATCACCGGCTCGGCCGCCGCCATCACCTGCGCGGGGGTGCGGTAGTTGACGGTCAGCGTCGCCACCTCGACCCGGTCGAACCCGGCCCGCGCCAGCCGCTGCGGCCACGACTCGGTGAACCCGTGCCGCGCCTGCGCCCGGTCACCGACCACTGTGAAGCTGCGCGACGGGCAGCGCGCCAGCAGCATCTGCCACTGCGCGTCGGTCAGCTCCTGCGCCTCGTCCACCACGACGTGCGCGAACGGCCCCGCCAGCAGGTCCGGATCCGCCGCACTCAGCGCGCTGGAGTCGACCAGGCTGGTCCGCATGTCCTCGCCGTACAGCATGGTCATCAGACCCTCGCCGTCGTCGTAGGCGTGCGACGCGATCAGCGCGTCGACCACCGTGTCCATCTCGACGCGCTGCGCGGCCAGCACCGCCTCGTCGCGGCGCCGCCGCAGCGACGCCTCCGGGTCACCGACCCGCCGCCGGGCCGCGTCCAGCCACGGCAGGTCCGCCACCGTCCAGGCCCGGGCGTCGGCCCGCCGCAGCGTACGGATCTCCTCGACGCTCAGCCAGGGTGCGCACCGGCGCAGGTAGGCGGGCACCGACCACAGGTCGGCGACCACGTCGAGCGGGTCGAGCAGCGGCCACGCCCGGCCGAACGCGGTGGCCAGTTCGCGGTCGCGTCCCAGGGCCCGGCGCACCGCCTCCTCCGGCTCGTCGCCGCGGTACTTCTCCACCAGGATCGTCAGCAGTTCCTCCCACACGTCGTCGCGGGCCTCGTTGTGCGGGACGCCCGGCCCGGCCGCCTCGAACGCCGTCCGCCAGTCGTCGGCGGTCAGCCCCAGCTCGGCGTCCCCGACACCGACAGTCATCCCGGTCGTGGGTGGCTCCTCGTAGAAGCGGACCGCGGCGTCGACCGCCCGCACCGGGTCCGCGGACGCCTTCAGCCGGGCCACCGCCGGGTCGGTCTCCGGCGCCGCCGCCGCGCACTCCGGCACCAGGTCGGCCAGGGTGCAGATCTGCACGTCCTCCTCGCCCAGGCTGGGCAGCACGTCGGAGACATAGTTCAGGTACGGCTGGTGCGGCCCGACCACCAGCACCCCGCCCCGGCGCTCGCCCAGCCGCGGGTCGGCGTGCAGCAGGTACGCGGTGCGGTGCAGCGCCACCACCGTCTTGCCGGTGCCGGGACCGCCGTCGACCACCAGCGCGCCCCGGGAACCGGCCCGGATGATCGCGTCCTGGTCGGCCTGGATGGTGCCGAGCACGTCGCGCATCCGCGCCGACCGGGTCGCGCCCAGGCTGGCGACGAACGCCGACTGGTCGTCCAGCGCGGCGTGCCCGGCCAGACCGTCGGCGGTGAACACCTCGTCCCAGTAGTCGGTGATCCGGCCTCCGCTCCACCGGTACCGGCGGCGGCTGACCAGGCCCATCGGGTCGGCGTGGGTCGCGCCGAAGAACGGCTCGGCAGCGGGGGAGCGCCAGTCCAGCAGCAGCCGGCCGCCCGCGCCGTCGGTCAGGCCGAGCCGGCCGACGTACACCGGGGCCGCGCCGTCCGCGCCGACCATCCGGCCCAGGCACAGGTCCAGGCCGTAACGGCGCAGCGTACGCAGGCGCGCGCTCAGCCGCCGGACCTCCTGGTCCCGGTCGACCGCCTGCCGGCCCCGGCCGCCCGCGGCCCGGCGCGTCGCGTCGAGCCGGTCGGTCAGGTCGGCGATCGAGCGGCGCAGGCTGTCCGCGATGGCGGCGAAGTGCCGCTCGTCGGCGGCGATCAGGCCCGGGTCGGCCTTGGCCGACAGACGCTCGGGAAGATCGAAAACGCTTGTGGTGGGCAGATTCAACTCGTCTCCGATCACGGGCACGGCCGAGCCTCCGCTCTTCGCGGCTTTTCGAATGCCTCGGCAATGGGTTACGGCCGGCAATTGTGCGCCGTCACCCGGGTCTTGCGGCAAGACCGGGGGTGCGCTATATGTTGGTAGTGGCGGGAGAACCCGCCATTCTTTTTGCGCGGACAATTCTCGGGCTCCCCTTTTCCGGCGTCCCGCCGGCGGCCGGTGCCCGGCGCGGCCGGTAGGATGACGGCACCATGTCGAAGGAGCGCCGGCGCAAGGCCGATCCCGCCCGCAGCCTGGCCCTTCTCTGGCGTACCCGGGAGCCGGCCAGCCGCGGCGCCGGTCCCGGCCTCAGCGTCGACCGGATCGTGCGCACCGCGATCGAGATCGCCGACGCCGAGGGCATCGACGCGCTCACCATGCGCCGGGTCAGCGAGGCGCTCGGCGTCGGCACCATGTCCGTCTACACGTACGTGCCGGGCAAGGCGGAACTGCTCGACGTCATGGTGGACACCGTCCTCGGTGACCTGCCGCGCCCGGCCGACGTGCCGGGCGGCTGGCGCGGCCGGCTGGAGCGCATCGCCCGGGACAACCTCGCGCTCTACCGGGCCCACCCGTGGCTGCTGCGCGCCGAGACGACCCGGCCGGTGCTCGGCCCGAACGTGCTCGCCAAGTACGACTACGAACTGCACGCCGTGGCGGACATCGGGCTCGACGACGTGGAGATGGACGCCGTTCTCACGCTCCTGCTGGGGCACGCCAAGAACGCGGCCCGGGGCGCGCTGGACGTGGCCGAGCTGGAACGTGAGACCGGGATGACCGACGACCAGTGGTGGCAGACGCACGGCCCCTGGCTGGAGAAGTTCATGACCGCCGGCAGTTTTCCGCTCGCCGCGCGGGTCGGCACCGCCGCCGGGATGGCGCACGGCGGGGCGTACGGACCGGACCACGCCTTCGAGTTCGGTCTCCAGCGGGTGCTCGACGGCATCTCGGTGGTGGTGGCCGCCCGCGCCGCCGACGAGCCGGAGCCCGGGAAGACCTTGTAATCCTACTAGTTAAGTAGGAAACTCTCACTGGGTCGATGATCCCCTGTCACCCGTCGCCTCCGGCTGCCCTCCGTCGCCCGCGCGTACCCGTAGGAGCCCCTCATGAGCAACGCGCCCACGCCACCCGAACCGCCCACCGCAGGCACGTCCCGGCTCGCCTTCAGCGAGGACTGGGCCGCCACCGTCCTCGGCCTCGCGCTGCTGCTCCTGGTGCTGGCCGGTGCGATCCCCGCCGGGCTGGTGCCGTGATGGCCGCCGCCCCGGAACCCGCCGTCCGCAGCACCGCCGCCGGGCCGCCCGCGGCCTCCACCGCGGATGCCCCGGCCGCCGCGACCCCGGACCGACCCGCCGGTACGCCCGCGGTCGCGCCACCCCGGGCCGACCTGCGCACCGGCGCGTTCTGGGCCTGGACCGGCCTGGGCCTGCTGGTGGTGCTGGGTCTCGCCGCGCTCACCCGGTACCTCGAACAGAACGTGCCGGTCTGGGCCGAGGGCAGCGCCATCGAGGACGTGGCCGGCGCGGTCGAGTACCCGGTCTACGCGATCCTGCTCGGCCTGCTCGGCAACCTGGTCGTCACGGTGACCGGGCTGCGGGACCGGATCTCCGCCGCGTTCCGTACCGAGTTCTTCATCAAGACCGGTCTGGTGCTGCTCGGCGCCTCGATCAACCTCGCCGTCATCGCGAGCGCCGCCGGGCCCGCCATCGCCCAGGCGCTGCTGCTGATCAGCGGCGTGTTCCTGTTCACCTGGTGGCTGGCCGGGCGGTTCGGCCTGGACGAGAAGCTGCGGGCGCTGCTCGCCTCGGCGGTGTCGATCTGCGGAGTCAGCGCCGCCATCGCCGCCGCCGGTGCGGTACGGGCACGCCGCGAACAGCTCGCGTACACGGCCAGCCTGGTCATCGCGTTCGCGCTGCCGTCGATCTTCCTGCTGCCGTGGCTGGCCGACGTGCTCGGCCTCTCCGACGCGGTCGCCGGCGCGTGGATCGGCGGCAACATCGACACCACCGCCGCCGTCACCGCGGCCGGCGCGCTCGCCGGTGAGGACGCGCTCCAGATCGCCAGCATCGTCAAGGTCACCCAGAACGCGCTGATGGGCGTGGTCGCGGTGGCGCTCACCGCGTACTTCGCGCTGCGCGTGGAGCGCCGCCCGGACGCGCCGCGCCCCGGGCTGGGCGAGCTGTGGCGCCGGTTCCCGAAGTTCGTCCTCGGGTTCGTCGCCGCCTCGGTGATCGCCACCTGGTACCTCGACGCGGCCGGGTCGGACGGCAAGGCCACCATGGCGATCGTCACCGACCTGCGGGTCTGGTTCCTCATCCTGGCCTTCGTCAGCATCGGCCTGGAGGTCCGCGTGTCGTCGCTGCGCGAGGCCGGCTGGCGGCCGGTGACCGTGTTCGGCGCCGCCACCGTGTTCAACCTGGTGCTGGCCCTCGGACTGGCGTCGGTGCTGTTCCACGGCTTCACGGTCTGACCGCCGTCCGTCCCCGTACACCTTGGAGGAACGCCGTGCCCGAGCCCGCCGACACCCCGGTCGATGCCGACGCCGACGCGCTGCGGACGCTGCTGCGCCACCAGGCCAGCACCGTCACGGTGGTCACCGCCGCCGGACCGCCCGCGGCCGGGTTCACCGCCACCTCGTTCACCGCGGTGTCGCTGCGACCGCCGATCGTCTCGTTCTGCCTGGACCTGGGCTCGTCGAGCTGGCCGGTGGTGTCCCGGGCGCGGCACGTCGGTGTGCACCTGCTCGGGCACGGCCAGCACGAGGTGGCCCGGAGGTTCGCCACCAGCGGGATCGACCGGTTCGCCGAGCCGACGCGGTGGCGGCCCGGCCCGGAAGGGGTGCCGGTCCTCGACGACACGCTGGCCTGGCTGCTGTGCCGGGTGGTGGACCGGGTCGTCGTCGGGGACCACGCCGTCGTGCTGGCCGAACCGGAACTGCTGCGGCACGCCGACGTCGGTTCGCCGCTGCTCTACCACCGGGGGCGGTACGCCGGGCTCGCCGACACGACCGACCCCGGCGACCGCCGCTCCGCGGCCTGAGCGCCCGGGGCCGGGCGTCGCTATCGTGGCCGCGTGATCACCTGCGTCGTGCACTACACGATCGACCCCCGCGCAGATCGAGGCGTTCGAGCGCTTCGCCCGCGCCTGGATGCGGCTGGTGGCACGGCACGGCGGCGTGCACCACGGCTACTTCCTGCCCGCCGAGGGCGCCAGCGACCGGGCCGAGGCGCTGTTCAGCTTCTCCAGCCTGGCGGCGTACGAGCAGTACCGCGCCCGGTTCGGGGTGGACCCGGAGTTCGTCGCCGCCGACCGGATCCGCGACGAGTCGGGCTGCGTCCTGCGGTACGAGCGCACGTTCATGCGTCCGCTCCTGCCCACCGACTGACACCCCGACCGGCCCGGCTACCGAGGCGGGCCCGGGGGCTCCGCCGCGGCGGCGTAGCGGCGGGCCAGGCGGGCGAACGCCTCGCGCAGCTCCGGCGGCCCGACCACCTCGATGTCGGCGTCGTAGCGGCCGAGCACGGCGGCCAGCCCGGGCCACGACCAGGCGCCGAGCACCAGCCGGCAGCGGTCCGGGCCCAGTTCCTCGACGATCCCGTCGCGGGTCCACCCGGACACCACGCGGGCGGGCAGGTCGAGGATCACCTCGCCCCGGCAGGGCCAGTCACCCGGCCCGGTGGCGCCCTTGAACCGGCCGGCGACGTACGCGGCCACGTCCCCGCCGGGCAGCTCGCGGGGCGTGAACCGGGGGCCGGTGGGCGTACGCGGGCTGATCCGGTCGACCCGGAACGTGCGCCAGTCGTCGCGGTCGAGGTCCCAGGCGACGAGGTACCAGCGCCCACCCCAGGTGACCAGGTGGTGCGGCTGCACCCGGCGCGGCGGCCGGTCCGGATCCGGTGGCGCCGTGGACACCGCCTCGTAGTCGAAGCGCAGCTCCTCGCGGGCGTGCACGGCGGCGCTCAACGTCATCAGCAGCGCCGGTTCCACCCGGTGCCGGGCGGGCGTGCCGGCGCGTTGCGCGTCCACCACCCGCAGCGCGTCCACCCGGTGCCGCAGCCGCGCGGGCATCACCTGCCGCACCGTGGTCAGCGCCCGCGCGGCCGCCTCCTCGATGCCGGTCACGCCGCCGGCGGCGGTCTGCAGCGCCACGGTGAGCGCGACCGCCTGCTCGTCGTCGAAGAGCAGCGGCGGCAGCGCGGAACCGGCACCCAGCCGGTAGCCGCCGTCCGGCCCCTTGGCGCTCTCGATCGGATAGCCCAGCTCGCGCAGCCGGTCGACGTCGCGGCGCACGGTACGCGGGCTGACCCGAAGCCGTTCGGCGAGCAGCGAGCCCGGCCAGTCCCGTCGCGCCTGCAACAGGGACAGCAGCGAGAGCAGTCGGGCGGAAGTCTTCGGCACGACACGCATTCTGCCGCGAGAAGAGGACACTTCCTGACCGCTACGCCTGCGAGGGTGGACCCGTACCCGATCAGGACCGGAAGGAACCGATGACGATGACCGGCACCACCACGACCCCCACCACCCTCGACGCCGAGCGGGCCGACCTGCTGGCCGAGCTCGCCGACGCCCGGAACATGCTGATCAACACGGTGCGCGGCCTCACCGACGAGCAGGCCGGGCAGAAGCCGACCGTCAGCGCGCTCTGCCTGGGCGGGTTGATCAAGCACGTCGCGTCCACCGAGGAGGCGTGGCTGCGGTTCGTGGTCGAGGGCCCCTCGGTGATGTCCTTCGCCATGCCCGAGGGCGTCACCTGGGAGGACTTCATGGCCGGCCGGGCCCGCGAGCTGCCGCAGTGGGCGATCGACCGGGGGCGGGACTTCCAGATGCTGCCCGAGGACACGCTGCCGGCGATCCTGGACCGGTACGCCCGCATCGCCGCGCGTACCGAGGAGATCGTCGCCGGCGTCGAGGACCTGTCGGCGACCTGGCCGGTGCCCGACGCGCCGTGGAACGAGCCCGGTTCGGTCCGCAGCGTCCGGCGGGTGCTGATCCACGTCATCGCCGAGACCACGCAGCACGCCGGGCACGCGGACATCCTGCGCGAGAGCATCGACGGCCAGACCACCACCTGAGCCGGCCGGAGAACGAAGCCGTGACGGTGCTCGACCGGCGCACGCTCAACCGGGCGACGCTCGCCCGGCAACTGCTGCTCGACCGCGCCGCCCTGCCGGTGGCCGGCGCGGTCGAGCACCTGTGCGGGTTGCAGGCCCAGGAGCCCCAGGAGCCGTACGTCGGGCTCTGGTCGCGGCTGCGGGCCTTCGACCCGGCGGTGCTGTCGGACCTGCTGGTGCGCCGCCGGCTGGTGCGTACCCACCTGATGCGCCGCACCGTGCATCTGCTCGCGGCGGACGACGTGCTGGCCTGGCGGTCCCGGCACGACGCGATGCTGCGGCAGCGGGTGCTGGGTGTCTACCGCGGCGAGTTCGACGGGGTCGACCTCGACGAACTCGCCGCGGCGGCCCGGGACGTCCTGGCCGACGGCGAGCCGCGCACCACCGCCGAGGTCGTGGGGGCGCTCGCCGCGCGCTGGCCGGCGACCGACCGCCGGGCGCTCGGCGAGATCGTGCTCGCGCTGGTCCCGGCCGTGCAGGCGCCGCCGCGCGGGCTGTGGCGGACCACGGCCGGCGTCCGTACCGTCGCTCTGGCCCGGTGGCTGGGCCGCGACGCCGACCCGTCCGGCTCCGACGGCGACGACCCGGCCGGGCGGGCGCTGGTGCGGCGCTACCTGGCCGCGTTCGGCCCGGCCGCGTCGGCGGACCTGCGCGCCTGGTGCGGCCTCGCCGGGCTGCCCGCGGCGGTCGCCGCGGTCCGCGACGAGCTGGTGGCCTTCCGGGACGCGCGCGGCCGCACGCTGCTCGACCTGCCGGGCGCGCCCCGGCCCGACCCGGACACCCCCGCGCCGGTACGGTTCCTGCCCGCCTTCGACAACGCCGTGCTCGGCTACCACGACCGCAGCCGGATCATCGACGACGCCCACCGCAACCTCTCCGTGGCCGGGGCCCGGTTCGTGCTCGTCGACGGCCGGGTCGCCGCCACCTGGACGGTCGACGCGGGCGTCGTGGTGGTCACGCCGCTGCGCGCGTTCACCCGCGCCGAGCGCACGGCCGCCGCCGAGGAGGGCGCCGCGCTGGCGTCGTTCCTGTCCGAGGGCGACAACCAGGGGGTACGCGTCGCCGCGAGCTGACCGTGGGCTGCCGGTCAGTCGCGTACGGCGCGGCCCATCCGGGTGACCGCCTCGGTGAGCACGGCGGGGGAGGTGGCGAAGTTGAGCCGCACGAACCCGGCGCCACCGGCGCCGAAGACGTGCCCGGAGCTGAGCGCCACCCGGGCCCGGTCGAGGAACATCCGCGCCGGCCCGGCCAGATCGCTGGCCACCCCCGGGCCGTCGCCGGCCTCGGTGGGCACGCCGAGGTCGCGGCAGTCCAGCCAGGCCAGGTACGTGCCCTCGGGCGGCCGCCACGACACGGTGGGCAGGTGCTCGGCCAGCAGCGACCCGAGCAGCGCCCGGTTCGCGTCCAGGCCGTCGAGCAGCCGGTCCAGCCATGGACCGCCGGCCCGGAACGCGGCGGTGTGCGCGAGCACGCCGAGGTGACTCGGACCGTGGCTGACCTCCTCCGGCATCCGGGCCAGGTCGTCCGCCGCGTCCGGCCCGGCGACCGCCAGCGCCGCCTTGAGCCCGGCCAGGTTCCACGCCTTCGACGCCGACACCAGCGCGAACGCGTTCGCCGCACCCGGCACCGTCAGGTACGGGGTGAACCGCGCGCCGGGCAGCGCCAGCGGCGAGTGGATCTCGTCGGCCACCACCCGTACGCCGTGCCGGGCGGCCAGCTCGGCGACCGTGGCCAGCTCGTCGGGCCGGTGCACCACGCCGGTCGGGTTGTGCGGGTTGCAGAGCAGGAACGCCGGCCGGTCGCCGATCACGCGGGCGCGCCGGAACGCCTCCTCCAGCGCGGCCGGGTCGAGCCGCTGGTCCGCGCCGAGCGGCGCCTCGATCACCTGCCGCTCGGCGTGCGTGACGAACGCGTAGAACGGCGGGTAGACCGGGGGAGTGACCACCACCGCGTCACCGGGGCCGGTGACCAGGCGCAGCACCTCGACCGTACCCATCATCACGTCCGGCACCAGCGTGGCCCGGCCGACCGGGAAGTCGGCCCAGCCCCACCGCTGGGCGGCGAACCCGCCGACCGCCTCGGCGTACGCGGTGCCGTACGAGTAGCCGGTGTCGCCCAGCTCGACCGCCCGGCGCAGCGCCTCGGCCACCGGCGGCGCCAGCGGCACGTCCTGCTCGGCGACCCACAGCGGCAGCACGTCCGGCGGGTACAGCCGCCACTTCACGCTGGTGCGCTGCCGGAGCTGGTCGAGCGTGAGCTGGGTGAGCGGGTTGCCGTCCTCGGCGGAAACGACCATGCGACCCACCCTAGGTTCCTCCTACGATCGCCCGATGACCCACCCGGCGTACCCGGTGCGCACGTCCCGGCTGCTGCTGCGCCCGGTCACCGTCGACGACCTCGACGACGTGCACGCCTGGCAGCGCCGCCCGGACGTGGTCCGCTGGATGGCGGGCGCCGCGCCGCGTACCCGGGCGGAGTCCCTGGCGTCGGTGACCGCGATGGCCGGCGAGGACGCGCTGCGCGCGGAGGGCGACTGCCTGACGCTCGCCGTGGTGCGCGGCGGGCGGGTGATCGGTGCGGTCGAGCTGGTCTGGCGCAGTGCGGCGGACCGCACCGCCGAGCTGGGGTACGTCTTCCACCCCGATCACGCCGGCCGCGGGCTGGCCACGGAGGCGGCCGGCGCGCTGCTGGACTGGGGGTTCGGCGAGTTCGGGCTGCACCGGGTGGTGGCCCGCTGCCACGCGGACAACGAGCCGTCGGCGCGCCTGATGGCCCGGCTCGGGATGCGGCGGGAGGCGCGGCACGTGCGCAGCTACCGGTTCCGGGGCGGCTGGGCCGACCAGCTCGTCCACGCGATCCTGGTCGACGAGTGGCGTCGCCGCTGAGCCGCCGGATCAGGAGACGGCGACCGGGTCGCCGACCCGGATCTCGCCGGTGCTCAGCGGGACCAGGCGGACGCCGAACCACGTCTTCCCGTCGTGGCGCCGGTGCCGGGCCAGCGTGCGGATCGGCTCCTTCCCGCCGGCGAGGGTCTCCGGGTCGATGAGCGTCACCGAACAGCGGTCGCAGCGTTCGGACACCCGGAAGTCCACCGCGCCGATGCGCACCCGCGTCCAGCCGTCCTCGGCGAACGGTTCGACCGGCCCGTCCAGCACCACAGTCGGCCGGAACCGGGCCATCGCCAGCGGCTCCGGCGCGGGCTCGCCGCGTTCCAGCGCGCCCTCGACGATCCAGTCCCGCAGCCGCCGCAGCGACGGCAGTGTGGCCACCAGCAGCGGTCCGGCGTCGGACAGGTTCAGCGGATCACCGGGCCCGCCGCCGTGCTCGGCCGACATCGGCCGGCGGCGCGGGTCGTCCAGCCAGGCCAGCCGTACGGGCCGGCCCAGCCGCGCGGAGAGCCAGTCGTGGGCCTCGTCGGTGGCGAGCCGGACCGTGTCCAGCAGGGACACGTCGGTGGCGACCGGCGGCCCGTCCACCGGTTCGGCGACGGTCAGCGACGACCCGTCGCGGGCGGTGAGCGTGATCGACCCGGAGCCGGGGGCGGCGGTCAGGCCGAGCAGCGCGGGCAGGGCGGTCGAGCCCAGTTTGCCGCCGTCGGGGCGCAGCACCAGCCAGCGGCGGTCGTGACGCAACCCCCACGGCTCGACGTCGGCCCGGTCGACGTCGACGCCGCCGAGGGACTTGACCGGGTACAGGTGCACCGAGGCGAGTCGCGTCACCACGCCCTCAGCCGATCTTCGGGGAGGCGCGGTCGATGATCGCTGCGAGGTCCAGCCCGCCCGGCAGCGTCCCGTACGCCTGCCCGTGGTCGCCGTCGAGCCGGGACGCGCAGAACGCGTCGGCGACCGCCGGGTGGCCGTGGCGCACCAGCAGCGCGCCCTGGAGCACCAGCGCCAGCCGCTCCACCACCCGCCGGGCGCGCAGCTCCAGGTCGGTGTGGTCGGCGAGTTCGTCGCGCACCCGGCGCACCGCGGCGTCCAGCCGGGCGTCCGCGCCGGCCGCGGCGGCCACCTCCGCCTCGTACGCGGCGAGCACCTGCGGTTCCCGGGTGAGCGCGCGCAGCACGTCCAGCGCGGCGACGTTGCCGGAGCCCTCCCAGATCGAGTTCAACGGCGACTCGCGGAACAGCCGCGGCATGCCGGACTCCTCCACGTAGCCGTTGCCGCCCAGGCACTCCAGCGCCTCGGCGGCGTGCCCAGGCCAGCGCTTGCACACCCAGTACTTGCCGACGGCGAGGGCGAGGCGCTTGAACGCGGTCTCGCCGTCGTCGCCGCGCGCCGACCGGTCGGTCGCCCCGGCCAGCCGCATCATCAGCACTGTGGCGGCCTCGGACTCGACGGCCAGGTCGGCCAGCACGTTGCGCATCAGCGGCTGGTCGGCGAGGTAGTCGCCGAACGCCCGCCGGTGGGTGGCGTGGTGCACGGCGGTGGTGACGCCGTGGCGCATCCCGGCCGCGGCGCCGATCACGCAGTCGAGCCGGGTCAGGTTGACCATGTCGATGATGGTGCGCACGCCCCGGCCCTCGTCGCCGACGCGCCACGCCACCGCGTGCTCGTACTCGACCTCGGCGGAGGCGTTGGAGCGGTTGCCGAGCTTGTCCTTGAGCCGCATCAGCCGCATCGGGTTGCGGCTGCCGTCGGGCAGCACCCGGGGGACGAGGAAGCAGGTGAGGCCGCCGGGCGCCTGCGCGAGGGTGAGGAACAGGTCGCACATGGGCGCCGAGGTGAACCACTTGTGCCCGACGAGCCGGTAGCTGCCGTCCGGCTCCGGCCGGGCCGTGGTGGTGTTGGCGCGGACGTCCGAGCCGCCCTGCTTCTCGGTCATCGACATGCCGGCGAGCAGCCCGCGCTTGGTCTGCGGCGGGCGGAGCCCGAAGTCGTACTCGCGGGTGGTGAGCAGCGGCTCGTAGCGGGCGGCCAGGTCCGGGCTGTGCCGCAGCGCGGGCACTGCCGCGTACGTCATCGAGATCGGGCAGCCGTGCCCGGCGTCGGGCCGCCACAGGTAGAAGCCGGCGGCCCGGGCCACGTGCGCGCCCGGCCGGTCGTCGGCCCACGGCGCGGCGTGCAGGCCGTGCCCGACGGCGGTCCGCATCAGCTCGTGCCAGGACGGGTGGAACTCCACCTCGTCGATCCGGTGGCCGTACCGGTCGTGGGTGCGCAGCACCGGCGGGTGCTCGTTGGCGAGCCGCCCGTGTTCGGCGGCCTCCTCACCACCGGCGAGCCGGCCCAGCTCGTGCAGCCCGGGCAGCGCCCAGCCGGCGCCCTCGCGGGCCACGCCGTCGCACAGCGCCGGGTCGTCGGCGGTGTCGTGGCCGACCATCGGCGGGACCTGGTTGACGACCTCGTGTGTGGTCACGGCGGCAACTCCCAGCGCTGGTGGCGGATCGGGTCGGGGCCCGGATTGAACCACCGTTCACTCCGCACCGGCAAGCACTCGACGACAAGTCAATTTGGCTGGATTCGTTTGACATGATCCGGCTCGGAGAGAAGACTCGCCGAAACTTTCTTTTGTCCGGGAAGTCGCTAGGGGGGCCTGTGTCCAGGAAGAAGCTCGGCGCGCTCGGCGCCGCACTCACACTGACAGTCGGCGTCCTGTCCGGATGCACCGGCGGCGAGGCGGTCGACGTCGGCGGCGGGGGGAACGCCGGCGGCGCCGGCGGGGTCCTCAACGCCGCGATCGGCGGCGAGCCGGACCAGCTCGACCCGCACAAGACCTCCGCGTACTACAGCTTCCAGGTGCTGGAGAACGTCTACGACACGCTCGTCGAGCCGGACGCCGACCTGAAGATGGTGCCGTCGCTGGCGACGAAGTGGACCACCAGCGCCGACCAGCTCACCTGGACGTTCACGCTGCGCGAGGGCGTCACGTTCTCCGACGGGTCGCCGCTGACCTCCGAGGACGTCGTCTACTCCTTCGAGCGGATCATCAAGGAGAAGCTGAACAACGCGTACAAGTTCGCCACCGTCAAGTCGGTCACCGGGCCCGACCCGGCCACGGTGGTGGTGACGCTGAGCGCGCCCACGCCGAACCTGCTGGCGAACCTCGGCGGGTTCAAGGGCGTGGCGATCGTGGAGAAGTCCAACGTCGAGTCCGGCAAGGTGAAGACCGCACCGGTGGGCAGCGGCCCGTTCAAGGTGGCCGGCTACACCTCCGGCGACAGCGTGAAGCTGGTGCGCAACGACTCCTACTGGGGCGAGAAGCCGAAGCTGGACGGCGTCACGTTCACCTTCGTCAAGGACCCGACTGTGGCGTTGCAGAACCTGCGCAGCGGCCAGGTCCAGTGGACCGACAACCTGCCGCCCCAGCAGGTCGGCTCGCTCAAGGACGACGGCGACATCACGGTGAAGTCGGCGCCGTCGACCGACTACTGGTACGTGGCGCTCAACGAGGCCCGCAAGCCGTTCGACAACCCCGAGGTGCGGCGCGCGATCGGGTACGCGCTGGACCGCGAGGCGATCACCAAGGCGGCGAAGTTCGGGCTGGCCACCGTCAACCAGACCGCCATCCCGAAGGCGAGCGCGTTCTACTACGACTACGCGCCCTACAGCCACGACCCGGGCAA
Organism: Micromonospora sp. WMMD1219; assembly: GCF_049315215.1. Lineage (NCBI taxonomy): Bacteria > Bacillati > Actinomycetota > Actinomycetes > Micromonosporales > Micromonosporaceae > Micromonospora > Micromonospora sp. WMMD1219. The sequence continues at coordinate 5,310,631 of NZ_CP186057.1, read as the reverse complement.
GGCGAAGCAGATGCTCGGCCAGGCCGGCGTGAGCAACCTGACCATGGACCTGATGGTCACCAGCGAGTACCCGGAGACGGTCACCGCCGCGCAGGTCATCGCCGCGCAGCTCAAGGCCGTCGGCATCACCGTCAAGATCCGTACGCTGGACTTCGCCCAGTGGCTCGACGAGCAGGCGAAGGGCAACTTCGACGGGTTCATGCTCGGCTGGCTCGGCAACATCGACCCGGACGAGTTCTACTACGCCCAGCACCACAGCGGCGGCACGTTCAACTTCCACAAGTACAAGAACCCGGCGGTCGACAAGCTGCTCGACGACGCCCGTACCCAGACCGACCAGGGCGCCCGCAAGCAGGCGTACGAGCAGGCCGCGAAGCAGATCGTCGACGACGCCAGCTACCTCTACCTCTACAACCCGGACGTGGTGCAGGGCTGGTCGAAGAAGGTCTCCGGCTACGACGTGCGCACCGACCGGGCGATCCGGTTCCGGTCGGTCGCCCTGGCCAAGTGATGGCCCGCTTCGTCCTGCGGCGGGTACTCCAGTCGGCGGTCGTGCTTGTCGGTGTGACCCTTGTGGTGTTCCTGCTGCTGCAACTGGTGCCGGGCGACCCGGTCCGGGTGGCGCTCGGCACCCGGTTCGACCCGCAGACGTACGAGGCGCTGCGGGAACGCGCCGGCCTCGACCAGCCGCTGCCGGTGCAGTACGTCAGCTACCTCGGGCACGCGCTCACCGGTGACCTGGGAGTCAGCTTCCGCACCGGCCAGCCGGTGAGCGCGATCGTGCTGGAGCGGCTGCCCGCCACGCTGTCACTGGCCGTCACCGCCGTGGTGTTCGCGCTGCTCGTCGCGTTCCCGCTGGGCATCGTCGCGGCGGTACGCAGCGGCTCCGCCGTCGACCACGCGGCCCGCGTGTTCAGCCAGTTCGGCGTCTCCGTACCGGACTTCTGGATGGGCATCATGGGCATCCTGCTGTTCGCCGGGGTGCTCGGCTGGCTGCCCCCCTCGGGTTACGTGGCGCTCACCGACGACCCGGGTCGGTGGGCCACCCACGTGGCGCTGCCGGCGGTCACCGTCGGCCTGGTCACCGCCTCGATCCTCACCCGGTTCATCCGCTCCTCCGTGCTGGAGGTGCTCTCGGCCGACTACGTGCGCACCGCCGAGGCGAAGGGGCTGCGCAACCGGGTGGTGATCCTGCGGCACGTGCTGCGCAACGCGCTCATCCCGGTCGTCACCGTGGTCGCGGTGCAGCTCGCGAGCCTGCTCGGCGGCGTCATCGTGATCGAGGTGCTGTTCGCCTGGCCCGGCATCGGGCGGCTCACCTTCGACGCCGTGCAGGCCCGCGACTATCCCGTCCTGCAGGGCGCGGTGCTGCTCGTCGCGGCGCTGTTCCTGCTGGTCAACCTGCTGGTGGACATCCTCTACGCCCGCCTCGACCCGAGGATCACGGTCAAGTGAGCGCCACGGCCGAGAGCACCGGACGCCGCGTCCTGGACGCGCTGCGCCGCGACCCGCTCGCCGTCGGCGGCACGATCGTGCTCGTGCTGCTGGTCGTGGTGGGCGTGGCCGGCCCGTGGCTGGCACCGGCCGGCGTCAACGACGTCGACGTGGACCAGATGCTGCGCCCACCCAGCGGCGCGCACCCGTTCGGCACCGACGAACTGGGCCGCGACGTGCTCAGCCGGGTGCTCGTCGCCGCCCGCGTGTCGCTTCAGGTCGGCGCCGTCAGCGTCGGCATCGCGCTGGTCGCGGGCGTGACGCTCGGGCTGTTCGCCGGCTACTACCGGGGCTGGCTGGACAGCGTGCTCATGCGGTGCATGGACGTGCTGTTCGCGTTCCCGGTGCTGCTGCTGGCGGTGGCGATCGTGGCGGTGCTCGGCCCCGGCCTGCTCACCGCCATGGTCGCCATCGGAGTGGTCTACACGCCCATCTTCGCCCGCATCACCCGCGCCGGCGTGCTGTCCGTACGGGAGCAGGTGTTCGTCCGGGCCGCCGTCTCCATCGGCGCGTCCGACCTGCGCATCATGCGCCGGCACGTGCTGCCGAACATCGCCGCGCCGCTGATCGTGCAGACGTCGCTGTCGCTGGCGTTCGCGATCCTCTCCGAGGCCGCGCTGTCCTTCCTCGGCCTGGGCATCCAGCCGCCCGCGCCGGCCTGGGGCCGGATGCTGTTCGACGGGCGCGGCTTCGTCACCGACGCGTGGTGGCTGGGCGTGTTCCCGGGCGCGGCGATCTTCCTCACCGTGCTGGCGTTCAACCTGGTCGGCGACGCGCTGCGGGACGTGCTCGACCCGCGCCAGCTCACCCTGGGCGAGGCCCGCAGGAGCACCCCATGAGCCATTCGACAGTGCTGTCAGTGGACGACCTCACCGTCACCGTCGGCACCCGCCGCGGCCCGGTGCGCGCCGTCGCCGGGGTGTCCTGGCAGGTGCGGCCGGGGGAGACGTTCGCCCTGGTCGGCGAGTCGGGCAGCGGCAAGAGCATGACCCTGCTCGCCGCCACCGGCCTCGCCCCACGTGCCGCCACCGTCACCGGCCGGGTCCGGCTGCTCGACACCGAGCTGACCGCGCTGCCCGACGACCGCCGCCGCAAGGTACGCGGCCGGCACGTCGGGTTCGTCTTCCAGGACCCGATGACCTCGCTCAACCCGGTGCTGCCGGTGGGCCGGCAGGTCACCGAGGCCGCGGAGGAACACCTCGGGCTGACCCGCCGGGCCGCCCGGGACCGGGCGGTGGAGCTGCTGGACTTGGTGGGCATCCCGTCGGCGGCGCGGCGCGTCGACGCGTACCCGCACCAGTTCTCCGGCGGCATGCGCCAGCGCGTCGCCATCGCCATGGCGCTCGCCTGCGAGCCGGACCTGCTGATCGCCGACGAGCCGACCACGGCGCTCGACGTCACCACCCAGGCGCAGATCATCGAACTGGTCGCCGACCTCCAGGCGCGGCTGGGCACCGCCGTCGTCTGGGTCACCCACGACCTGGGCGTGGTCGCCGGCATCGCGGACACCGTCGCGGTCATGTACGGGGGACGCATCGTCGAGCAGGGCCCGGTCGACGCGGTGTTCGACACGCCCACGCACCCGTACACCCGGGCGCTGCTGGCGGCCCGGCCGGACCCGTCCCGGCGCGGCGAGGACCTGGTGGCCATCCCCGGGTCGCCGCCGAGCCCGCTGGACCTGCCCCCGGGCTGCGCGTTCTGGCCACGCTGCCCGGTGCGCGCCGATCCCCGCTGCGAGCACGAACTGCCCCCGCTGACGCCGGTCGGCGACGGGCACACGGTCCGCACCTTCTACCGTGGAGAAGCCGGATGAGCGCCGACACCCCGGACGTGGTCGCCGAGCTGGACGACCTGAAGGTGCACTTCCCGACCCCGGCCGGAACGGTCCGCGCGGTCGACGGCGTCAGTCTCGCCGTACGCCGGGGTGAGACGCTCGGGCTGGTCGGCGAGTCGGGCAGCGGCAAGTCCACAGCCGGTCTGGCGCTGTTGCGGCTGGTCGACCCGACCGCCGGGCGGGTCCGGGTGGCGGGCGAGGACGTGACCCGCTGGTCGCGCCGCCGCCTGCGGGCGACGCGGCGCCACGTCGCGATGGTGTTCCAGGACCCGCAGGCGTCGCTGGATCCACGCCGGACGGTCGGTGACAGCATCGCCGAGCCGCTGATCGTGCACCGGCTCGCCGCGTCCGCCGCCGCCCGGCGGGCCCGGGTCGCGGAGCTGCTGGACCTGGTCGGCCTGCGCGCCGACACGGCGGGCCGCTACCCGCACGAGCTGTCCGGCGGCCAGCGCCAGCGCGTCGGCGTGGCCCGGGCACTGGCCGGGGAGCCGGACCTGATCGTCCTGGACGAGCCGATCGCCTCGCTCGACCTGAGCGTGCAGGCGCAGATCATGAACCTGCTCCGGCACCTGCAACGCGACCTCGGGCTGACCTATCTGTTCATCGCGCACGACCCGGCCGCCGTCGAGCACATGAGCGACCGGATCGCGGTGATGTACCTGGGCCGCATCGTCGAGACCGGCCCACCCGAGCGGATCTACCGGCACCCGGCGCACCCCTACACGGCCGCGCTGCTGTCGGCGGTGCCGGTGGCCGATCCGCGCGTCGAACGGGAGCGCCGCCGGATCGTGCTCACCGGCGACATCCCCAGCCCGGTGGACCCGCCGAGCGGCTGCCGCTTCCGTACCCGATGCCCCCAGGCCCGACCCGCGTGCGCCGAGACCGATCCGGCGCTCGCCGAGGTCGGCCCCGGCCACCACGCGGCGTGCCTGTTCCCGCTCGACGGCGAGCGCGACGGCGGCCCGGGGGAGGAGGGCGCGACGACGCGCGCCGACACCGCCGGCGCGGCGTAGGCTCACCGCCGATGACGTTCACCACCCGGCCCACGCTGCGCGGCACGTTCGGCATGGTCTCGTCCACGCACTGGCTGGCCAGCCAGTCCGCGATGGGCGTGCTGGAACGCGGCGGCAACGCCTTCGACGCCGCTGTCGCCGCCGGGTTCGTGCTGCACGTCGTGGAACCGCACCTCAACGGCCCGGCCGGCGAGGTGCCCGCGATCCTCGCCACCGCGACCGACCCCACCCCGCGCGTGCTCTGCGGTCAGGGACCGGCCCCGGCCGCCGCCACCGTGGCGCACTTCCGCTCGCTAGGCCTGGACCTCGTGCCCGGCGCCGGCCCGCTCGCCGCCGTGGTGCCGGGCGCTGTCGACGCCTGGCTCCTGCTGCTGCGCGACCACGGCACCCGCACGCTCGCCGAGGTGCTGGAACCGGCGATCGGCTACGCCGCCGCCGGCCACCCGCTCGTCGGCGCCGCCGGGCAGACCGTGGCGCGGGTCCGGTCGCTGTTCACCGACCACTGGCCGACCTCCGCGCGGCTCTGGCTCCGCGACGGCCGCCCGCCCACGCCGGGGGAGATGGTCACCAACCCGGCGTACGCGGACACGCTGCGCCGCCTCGTCGACGCCGGACGGGCCGCCGGTACGGACCGCCAGGCGCAGATCGAGGCGGCCCGGCGCGCCTGGCGGGAGGGTTTCGTCGCCGAGGCGATCGACGCGTTCAGCCGGCTGCCGTTGCGCGACTCCAGCGGCCGCGCCCACGCCGGGCTGGTCACCGGCGACGACCTGGCCCGCTGGTCGGCCACCTGGGAGGAACCGGTCACGCTGGACTGGCACGGGCACACGATCGCCAAGACCGGCTTCTGGGGCCAGGGCCCGGTGCTGCTCCAGACGCTCTCGATCCTGGACGCGCTCGACGACCCGGCCGTCTACGACCCGTCCCGCCTGGACGGCATCCACGCGCAGGCCGAGGCGCTGAAGCTCGCGTTCGCCGACCGCGAGGCGTGGTACGGCGACACCGACGTGCCGGGCTCCGCGCTGCTGTCGGCCGGCTACGCCCGTTCGCGGGCCGCGCTGGTCGGTGACCGCGCCGACACGTCGCTGCGCCCCGGCAGCCCGGCGGGTGAGCCACCCCGGCTGCCGTCGCACCTGCGCGACCACGCCGCCGGGCGGGCCGTCCCGCAGGACCCGAGCACCGGCGAACCCACGGTACGCGCCGACGGAGTGACCCGCGGCGACACCTGCCACGTCGACGTGGTGGACCGGTGGGGCAACATCATCTCCGCCACGCCCAGCGGTGGCTGGCTGCAGAGTTCACCCACCATCCCGGAGCTGGGCTTCCCGCTCGGCAGCCGGTTGCAGATGTGCTGGCTGGAGGAAGGGCTCGCCTCGACGCTGCGGCCGGGCCGGCGCCCGCGTACCACGCTCAGCCCGACGCTGGTGCTGCGCGACGGCGAGCCGGTGATGGCGTGCGGCACGCCGGGCGGCGACCAGCAGGACCAGTGGCAGCTGCTGTTCCTGCTGCGGCACCTGGCCGGCGGGCAGGAGTTGCAGGAGGCGATCGACGCCCCCACCTGGCACACGACGAGCTTCCCGGCGTCGTTCTACCCGCGCGAGGTCGAGCCCGGCGTGCTGGTGCTGGAGGACCGGATCGACGGCGGCGTGCTGGCGGGCCTGCGCGCAAGGGGCCACACCGTACGCCTGTCCGACCCGTGGAGCCTGGGCCGCATGTGCGCCGTGACCCGCGACCCGCGTACCGGAGTCCTGTCCGCGGCGGCCAACCCCCGAGGCGCCCAGGGCTACGCCACAGGCCGCTGACCCGCCCCCACCGCGTCCCCCGCCGCGCTGATCTTGCACTTGCTGCCCGGGTATTTCCGGCATAACGGGCGCGGGCCGGGCCGAGAGTGCAAGATCGACGCGGAGGGTCGGCAGGGTCAGTCGTTGATCCGGGTTATGTTGCGGATCTTGTTCGCGGCGTCGAGGGCGGCCACCTTGTACGCCTCGGCCAGGGTCGGGTAGTTGAAGACCGCGTCCAGCAGGTAGTCGACCGTGCCGCCGCAGCCCATCACCGCCTGCCCGATGTGGACGATCTCGGTGGCGCCGGTGCCGAACACGTGCACCCCGAGCAGCCGGCCGTCCTCGGGTGAGACGAGCAGTTTCAGCATCCCGTACGAGTCGCCGACGATCTGCCCCCGGGCCAGCTCCCGGTAGCGGGCGATGCCCACCTCGAACGGGACGGACGCCTCGGTCAGCTCCTCCTCGGTCTTCCCGACGAAACTGATCTCCGGAATGGTGTAGATGCCGATGGGTTGCAGGTCCGACATGCCGCGCGCCGGTTCGCCGCAGGCGTGCTGGGCGGCCAGGCGGCCCTGTTCCATCGAGGTGGACGCCAGCGCGGGGAAGCCGATCACGTCGCCGACGGCGTAGATGTTGTCGACGGCGGTGCGGTAGTCGGCGTCGACGGTGATCCGGCCCCGGTGGTCGGCGGTGAGCCCGGCCGCCTCCAGCGCGAGGTCGTCGGTCTGCCCCTGCCGGCCGGCGGAGTACATCACCGTGTCCGCGACGATCTTCTTGCCGCTGCGCAGGATGCAGAGCGCGGCGCTGCGGTGCTTCTCCACGGCGGCCACCTCCTCGCCGAAGCGGAAGGTCACCGACAGGTCCCGCAGGTGGTACTTCAGCGATTCGACGATCTCCTCGTCGCAGAAGTCGAGCATCCGCGGGCGGCGCTCGACCACTGTCACCTTGGTGCCGAGCGCGGCGAACAGGGACGCGTACTCCATGCCGATCACCCCGGCGCCGACCACGACCATGCTGCCCGGGACGGCCTGGAGGTTGATCACGCCGTCGGAGTCGACGATGGTCCGGTCGTCGAAGTCGACGCTGTCCGGGCGGGCCGGGCGGGTGCCGGCGGCGACGACCGCCTTGTCGAAGCTGACCCGGGTCTCCCGGCCGGAGCCGGCGTCCACCCAGACGGAGTGGGCGTCGGCGAACCGGCCGGTGCCGGTGATCAGCGAGACCTTGTTGCGGGCCAGCTGGTTGCGGATGACGTCGGTCTGCCGGGTGATCACGTGCTGGGTACGGGCGGCCAGGTCGGCGACGGTGATGTCCTCCTTGACCCGGTAGCTGCTGCCGTAGAGGTCGCGCTGGCTCAGGCCGGTCAGGTAGAGCACCGCCTCGCGCAGCGTCTTGGAGGGCACGGTCCCGGTGTTGATGCACACGCCGCCGAGCATGTCGCGGCGGTCCACTATCGCGACGCGGCGGCCCAGCTTGGCCGCGGCGATGGCCGCCTTCTGTCCACTCGGTCCGGAGCCCAGCACCAGCAGGTCGTAGTCATACACGAGCGCCAGCCTGGCAGGGTCTCGCAACCGGTGCCAGCCGAGGCGCCCCCACGAAAGCTGATCACTGCCGTAGGGTGCGCTGATGCGCCGCCCCGTAACCCTGATCATGCTCCTCGGACCGCTGCTCGTCGCCGGGTGCACCACGACCCCCGCCGCCCCGGCCGCGACGCCCTCCGCCTCCACCCCGCCGAGCCCGACCGCGCCCGCCGTCGACTACGCCGCCTGGCAGGCGGGGCGGTCGACGCCGGTGGCCGACCCGGTCTATCCGGCCCGGGGCACCGACGCGCTGGACGTCCTGCACTACGACCTCGCGCTGGAGTGGGCGCCGTCGACCACCACCCTCACCGGCACCGCCACGCTGCGGATCCGGCCGGTGAAGGACGCGCCGAACCTGGTCCTCGACTTCATGCCCTACCAGGTCGACAGCGTCACGCTGGACGGCGCGACGGTTCCCGGCGCGGTGGCGAAGGAGAAGCTGACCGTGTCCGCCCCGGTGGTGGCCGACAAGCCGGTCACCCTGGTGGTCACCTACCACGGCCGGCCGAAGACGACCCCGATGCCCTCGCACCGCAAGGACACCGAGGCCCTGGGCCTCACCGTCACCAAGGAGGGCGGCCTCTGGACCATGCAGGAGCCGTTCGGGGCGTTCACCTGGTACCCGGCGAACGACCAGCCGTCGGACGAGGCGCTCTACGACATCCGGGTGACGGTGCCGGCGGGCTGGTCCGCGATCGCCGGCGGCACGCCCGCCGGTCAGTCCGGCACCACGTTCAGCTACCGCAGCACCGACCCGGTCGCGACGTACCTGACCACGCTCGCCGTGGGGAAGTACCAGAAGCTGACCGCGGCGGGGCCGCGCGGCGTGCCGCTGACCTACTGGTACCGCAAGGGCGCGGACGACAAGCTGCTGCCGTACCTGAAGAAGTCCCCGCAGTACCTGACGTGGCTGGAGAAGAAGTTCGGCCCGTACCCGTTCCCCTCCGGCGGCGTCGTGGTGGTGGACTCGGCGTCGGGCATGGAGACCCAGCAGATGATCACGATGGGCCGGAAGATCGAGAACACCGCGGCCCGCCGGGACCGCTGGGGCAGCGACCTGCTGCACGAGTACGCCCACCAGTGGTTCGGCAACTCGGTCACGCCCACCACCTGGCGGGACCTGTGGCTGAACGAGGGCTGGGCGACGTACATCCAGGACCTGTACACCAAGGAGACGCAGAAGCTCAGCGAGGCCAGCCTGGACCGGTACCTGCGCGAGGGTGACGCCGTCCTGCGCAAGAAGCTGGGCCCGCCCGGCCGGCCCGACCCGAAGCGGTTCGCCGAGGGCAACGTCTACCTGTGCCCGGCGGCGATGCTGCGCGAGATCCACCGGACGGTTGGCGACGCGGCGTTCTTCGCGCTGGCCCGCGCCTGGGTCCAGGAGCAGCGCAACACGCCGCAGGACCGGGCCTCGTTCATCGCCTTCGTCAACAAGCAGACCGGCCGGGACTTCACCGCGCTGATCAACGCCTGGCTGGACTCGCCGACCACACCGAAGAAGATCACCCCGAAGAAGATCGCCTGACCCGGCGCGGGGCCCCGCCCGTCCGGCGGGGCCCCGCGGCGCGTCTCAGCGGCCCTGGAGCGAGCGGACGTTGTCGCCGAACGTCCAGCCCTTCGACCCGTCCCAGTTGACCGACCAGGTCATCAGGCCCTTGAGGCGTCCCTGGTAGGTGTTCCACGCCTGGGCCACCAGTGCCGGGCTCATGTAGCCGCCGCCGGCGCCGACCTGCGCGGGCAGCCCGGGGACCTGCCGGTCGAGCGGTACGCGGACGGTGGTGCCCTGCACGACCAGGCCGGCGTCGAGGCAGTTGGTCTGCGCGACGAAACCGGCCACCGTGCCGGCCGGGTACGAGTCACCGGCGCAGCCGTACATCGAGCCGTTGTAGTACTGCATGTTCAGCCACCACAGCCGCCCGTTGTCGGCGTACTTCTTGACGATCGGCAGGTACGCGCCCCAGATCGAGCCGTAGGTGACGCTGCCGCCGGTGACGTACGCGGTCTCCGGCGCCATGGTGAGCCCGAAGCCGGCCGGCATCTGGGCCAGCACCCCGTCGATGATCCGGATCAGGTTGGCCTGGGAGGGGGAGAGCTGGTTGATGTTCCCGCTGCCGGTCAGGCCGGTCTCGATGTCGATGTCGATGCCGTCGAAGTTGTGCCGCTTGAGGATCGGCACCACTGTGGCGACGAACCGGTCGGCGACCGCGCTGGAGCTGAGGTCGATCCCGGCGGTGGCGCCGCCGATGGACAGCAGCACGGTCAGTCCGGCGGCCTTGGCCTGGCACACCTGCGCGGGGGTGGGCACCTTGACGCCGGCGTCCATGCCGTCCTCCCAGAGCACTGTCCCGTCGGCGCGGATGACCGGGAACGCGGCGGTCACCACGTTGTAGCCGTGCCCGGTGATCCGGGAGTCGGTGATCGGGATCCAGCCGAGCCCGGGGTGCACGCCGTTCGCGGCTCCGTCCCAGTTCTCCCAGTAGCCCTGGAGCACCTTCCCGGACGGCCGGGACCGCAGCGCGCAGGTGTCCCCGCCCGGCGTGGTCGGGCTGGACGACACAGTGGGCGTGGGGGTAGGCGTCCGCGTGGGGGAAGCCGTCGGGGAGGGGGAGGCGGACGGCGTGGGGGACGGCGGCCGGGTGGTGGGGCTCGGCGACGGCGTGCCACCGGTGCAGGCGCCGAGGTCGGTCCAGAGCGCCGGTACGGCGGCCGGGGTCCAGCCCGCGCCGGCCGGCGGGGTGTGCGTGACGAGCGCCTGGTAGAGCCGGCCGCCGTAGGTCACCCGGCTGCCGGCGGTCCAGGTGACGCCCTCGGCCCAGGCCGGCGCGTCGCAGGCGACGAGCGTGCCGACGGCGCCGGTCGGCGTGGCGGCGGTGGCGGGCAGGGCGGCGGCGGTGGCGGCGAGCAGCGCGACGCCACCGAGCAGAGCGGTCATCCCACGTCCGAGTCGCATGACATACCTCCTCATCGATGCGCCGGAGGTTATCAGTTAACTTTGTTAAGTGTAAATGCGGCGTACCCTGTCACCACCCCGCTCAGGGCGTGAAGCAGGAACGAAAGCCGCCCGCGGGCGGCCGGGAAGGACGGCGGCGGACGTGGACGCCAGACGCACCACGGTGCGCGACATGCGCCGGGCCAACCGCTCGGTCCTGCTCACCCGGATCTGGCTGGACGGCCCGCTCAGCCGGCACGAACTGGGCCAGTCCACCGCGTTGAGCCTGGCCAGCGTCAGCAACCTGGTCGGCGAGATGATCAACGAGGGCCTGGTCGAGGAGGCCGGCTCGGTCGAGTCCGACGGCGGCCGTCCCCGCGTGCTGCTGCGCGTCGCGCCCGGCTACGGCTACCTGGTCGGTGCCGACGTGGGCGAGACCCGCGTCCAGGTGGAGTTGTTCGACCTGAGCATGACCGCGCTGGCCAAGGCGGAGTACCCGATCGCCGCGGCCGGTCCCGACCCCGAGCGGGTCGCCGCTCACCTGCGGCACGGCCTCGCCGCCGTCACCGAGCAGGCGGGCGTCGACCCGGCCGCGGTGCTCGGCTTCGGCGTCGCCGTCGCCGGCACCGTCGAGCGCACCGCCGACGCCGTGGTGCACGCCCAGACGCTCGGCTGGGACGGCGTCCCGCTCGGCGCGATGCTGCGCGCCGGCACCGACGTGCCGGTGCACGTGGACAACGGCGCGAAGACGCTCGGCCAGGCCGAGATGTGGTTCGGTGCCGGCCGCGGCGTCCGGCACGCGGTGGTCGCCCTGGTCGGCTCCGGCGTCGGCGCGAGCGTGGTCGCCGACGGCGTCGGCTACCGCGGCGCGCACAGCAGCGCCGGGGAGTGGGGCCACACCACCATCGTGTACGGGGGCCGCCGCTGCCGCTGCGGCAACCTCGGTTGTCTGGAGGCGTACGTGGGCGCGGAGGCGGTGCTGGACCGGTTCCGGCAGGCCAACCGGGGCCGCCCGGCGCCGGGCGCGGACGAGGAGACCGCCTTCGGTGAGCTGCTGCGCTCCACCGGCCGCACCGCCGCGAAGGTGATCGACGAGACGGTCGGCTACCTGGGCGCCGGGGTGGCCAACCTGGTGAACCTGTTCAACCCGGAGCGGGTGGTGCTCGGCGGCTGGGCCGGGCTGGCCCTGGGCGAACGGCACCTGCCCGCGATCCGCGAGGCGACCGCGCGGCACGCGCTGCGCCAGCCGTACGCGCAGACCTCGATCGAGCTGTGCCGGCTCGGACCGGACGCGGTCGCGATGGGCGCGGCCACCCTGCCGATGACCCGGCTGCTGCGCGACGGCGGCGTGCCCCGCGACCCGGCCGCCCGCCCGGGCCCGGCGTGGGGGCCGGGCCGCCGTCACTGACCGGCCCGGCCCCCACGCTGGCGTCAGCGCTGCCCGCGGACCCGCCGCACGGTGTCCCGGTACCACAGCGCGCTGCGCTTGGGGGTGCGGCGCTGCGTGTCGTAGTCCACCCGGACGATGCCGAACCGCTTGTCGTAGCCGTACGCCCACTCGAAGTTGTCCAGCAGCGACCAGGCGAAGTAACCGCGTACGTCCGCCCCGGCGGCCCGGGCGCGGGCCACCGCCCGCAGGTGCTCGGTGAGGAAGCCGACCCGGTCGTCGTCGTTCACGAACCCGTCGGCGTCCGGCTCGTCGTCGAACGCGGCGCCGTTCTCGGTGATCACCATGGGCGTGCCCGGGTAGTCGCGGTGCAGCCGCACCAGCAGGTCGGTGAAGGACTCCGGCACGATTTCCCAGTCCATCGCGGTACGCGGCAGGTCGCGGCGGACCACCCGGCGCACCGGCCTGCCGGCGTCGTCGCGATCGCGGCCCTGCTCGTCCACCCCGGAGTGCAGCTGCCCGAAGTAGTAGTTGACCCCGAGCACGTCGATCGGGGTGGCGATGACCTCCAGGTCACCGTCCTGCACGGGGATCCGCACCCCCTCGGCGGCCAGGTCGGCCACCACGTCCTGCGGGTACTCCCCGCGCAGCACCGGGTCGAGGTAGAGCCGGTTGGCCAGCCCGTCGGCGGCCCGCGCCGCGTCCCGGTCCGCCGCGCTGCCGGTCTCCGGGTCGGCGGTGGACAGGTTCAGCGTCAGGCCCAGCTCGATCGGGGACCGGGCCGCCTCCCGCAGCCGCCGGGTCGCCAGCCCGTGCCCGAGCAGCAGGTGGTGCGCCGCGGCGATGCCGTCGCCCAGGTTCCGCCGGCCCGGGGCGTGGTCGCCGTAGGCGTATCCGAGCATCGCCGAGCACCACGGCTCGTTGAGCGTGGTCCAGGTGCGGACCCGGTCGCCGAGCGCGGCGAAGACCAGCTCCGCGTAGTCGGCGAACCGGTACGCGGTGTCCCGGTTCGGCCAGCCGCCCGCGTCCTCCAGCTCCTGCGGCAGGTCCCAGTGGTAGAGCGTCACCCACGGCTCGACACCCCGGCCGAGCAGCTCGTCCACCAGCCGGTCGTAGAACGCCAGCCCGGCCACGTTCGCCGGACCGCGCCCGCCCGGCTGCACCCGCGGCCAGGCCACCGAGAACCGGTACGTGTCCAGTCCCAGGTCCGCGATGAGCGCGACGTCCTGCGGCATCCGGTGGTAGTGGTCGCACGCCACGTCGCCGTGGTCACCGTTGGCGACCGCGCCCGGCACCCGGCAGAACGTGTCCCAGATCGACGGTGTGCGGCCGTCCTCGGCCACCGCGCCCTCGATCTGGTACGAAGACGTCGCCACCCCCCACCGGAAGGTCGGCGGCAGCGTGTCGATCGGGTCCGCGCCGGCGACCGACGACGGGCGGGTGAGATCGGTGTCCATGGTTCTCCTCGCGGGTAGCGGGTGGTGGTGTCGGGCGGGTCAGCGGGACAGCGGCGCGACGGCCGGGTGCAGATGGCACGCGACGGCCCGCGTCGGATCGTCGACGCGTGGCGGTCCCAGCGCCGGCACCTGCTCGTCGCAGGGCTCGAACGCCTTCGGGCAGCGGGGGTGGAACGCGCAGCCGGACGGCATGGCGCGCAGGTCCGGCGGGGAGCCGGGGATGCCGGTCAGCTCGCGGCGGGGACCGTGCAGCGCCGGGAACGAGTGCAGCAACCCCTCGGTGTACGGGTGCAGCGGCTCGGCGTACAGCCGGGCGGCGGGCGCCTCCTCGACGATCCGGCCGCCGTACATGATCGCGATCCGGTCGGAGAACTCGACCAGCAGCGACAGGTCGTGCGTGATGAACAGCACCGCGAAGCCGAGGCGTTCGCGCAGCTCGGCGAGCTGGCCGAGGATCTGCCGCTGCATCACCACGTCCAGCGCGGTGGTCGGCTCGTCCATGATGACCACCTGCGGTTCCAGCGCCAGCGCCATCGCGATCATGACCCGTTGCCGCATGCCGCCGGAGAGCTGGTGCGGGTAGCTGTCCAGCCGGTCGGCGGAGATGCCGACCAGGCGCAGCAGCTCCTTCGCCCGGGCCAGCCGGCTCGCCGCCGTGCTCTTCGGCTCGTGCGCCCGGATCACGTCGAGCAGTTGGGTGGAGACCTTGTGCACCGGGTTGAGCGAGTTCATCGCGCCCTGGAACACGATCGACGTCTCCGCCCACCGGAACTCGCGCAGCTTCGCCGGGCTGAGCGTGAGCACGTCGACCGGCGGGCCGTCGGCCGGGTGGTAGATCACCTGGCCGCCGCTGACCACGCCGGGCGGGGGCAGCAGCCGGGTCAGCCCGTACGCCAGGGTGGACTTGCCGCTGCCGCTCTCCCCGGCCAGGCCGAGCACCTCGCCGCGGTGCAGCGTCAGGTCGACGTCGCGGACCGCGCGGACCGCGTCCGCGCCGACGCCGTAGTCGACGCACAGCCCGCGGATCTCCAGCACCTGGTCGCTCATGAGGTCGCGTCCTCTCGGATGGGGTCCGCCGGCCGCTGCATGGGGACCGGCGCCGGGTTCGGCGCGAGCACCGGGGTGAACCCGACGCGCATCGCGACGGTGCGACCGTCGGCGGTGCGGATCCGGGTCCGGCCGCCGGTGCGCAGCCGGGGACTGACGAACTCGTCGATGCCGAAGTTGATCAACGCCAGCGCGGTGCCGAGCAGCGCGATGGCCAGCCCGGCCGGGACGAACCACCACCAGGCGCCCTGCGCCAGCGCCTGCTGCCCCTGCGCCCAGAACAGGATCGTGCCCCAGTTCCACGACGACACCGACGAGACGCCGATGAACGCCAGCGTGATCTCCGACATCACCGCGAAGATGACGGTGCCGACGAAGCCGGAGGCGATGATCGCGGTCAGGTTGGGCAGGATCTCGAACCCGATGATCCGCCAGGTCCGTTCGCCGGTGGCCCGTGCCGCCTCGACGTAGTCGCGGCGGCGCAGCGACAGCGTCTGGGCGCGCAGCACCCGGGCGCCCCACGCCCACGAGGTGAGGCCGATGATGAGCGCCACGAGCATGTCGCTGGCCTGCTCGACCAGGGACGTGACGATGATGATCAGCGGCAGCGCCGGGATCACCAGGAACACGTTCGACACCGCCGACAGGCCCTCGTCGGCCGCGCCGCCCAGGTAGCCGGCGGTCACGCCGATCAGGATGGACAGGATCGTGGCGAGCACGCCGGCGATCAGGCCCACCACCATCACGCTGCGCGCGCCGACCAGGATCTGGCTGAAGATGTCCTGCCCGAGGTGGGTGGTGCCGAACCAGTGCCGGGCCGAGGGCGCCTGGAGCACGTCGGCGCTGCGCGCGTCCGGGTCGTACGGCGCGATCCACGGCCCGATCACCGCGAGGAGCACGTACACCCCGAGGACGGCGAGGCCGGTCGCGGCCTTGGCGTTGGCGACGAAGCGGAACCGGCGGCGGCGGGCCCGGGCCGACGGCTGCGCCATCGCCCCCTGGCCGGGGATGACCTGCTCGATGCTGGACGGGGAGAGTGTCATCGCTCAGCTCTTTCGGGTCCGCGGGTCGAGGAGCAGGTACGCCACGTCGGCGAGCAGGTTCGCCACCAGCACCGAGATCGTGATGATCAGGAAGATGCCCTGCATCAGCGGGTAGTCCTTCGCGCCGACGGCCTGGAAGAGCTGGAACCCCAGACCCGGGTACGAGAAGACGATCTCCACGAGCAGAGTGCCGCCGACGATGAAGCCCAGCGACAGCGCGAACCCGGACACGTTGGGCAGCAGCGCGTTGCGGGCGGCGTAGCTGAGGGCCACCCGGCGCTCGGACAGCCCCTTGGCGTGCGCCACGGTGATGTAGTCCTCGCTGGCGACGGTGACCATCATGTTGCGCATGCTGAGGATCCAGCCGCTCATCGACGACACCAGGATGGTCGCGGCGGGCAGGATGCTGTGCTGGAGCGCGCTCGGGATGAAGTACGCGTCGAACGCCGGCACCAGGCCCGGCTCGTACCCGCCGGAGGACGGGAAGAAGCTGCCCGGCCCGGCGAACAGCGCGATCGCGACCAGGCCGAGCCAGAAGTACGGGATCGAGGAGAGGAACGTGGTGGCCGGGAGCAGCCCGTCGATCCACGAGCCGCGCCGCCAGCCCGCGCCGACGCCGAGCGCGGTGCCGAGCAGGAAGCTGACGATCGTGGTGACGCCGACCAGGCCCACCGTCCACGGCAGGCTGCTCCCGATCACCTCGGACACCGGCGCGGGGAAGAACGTGAACGACAGTCCCAGGTCGCCGCGCAGGAGCTGCCCCCAGTAGGCGACGTACTGCTCCCACAGCGAGCGGTCGGAGTCCAGCCCGAACAGCACCCGCAGCGACGCGACCGCGTCGGCGCTGATCCGGCCCTGGTTGCGGGAGATCAACGACTGCACCGGGTCGCCCGGCACCATCCGCGGGATGAAGAAGTTGAGCGTGATCGCCGCCCAGGCGGTGAACAGGTAGAAGGCCACCCGTTGCAGCAGGAACCTCATCGGGCCGCCTCCGTCCCGGCCGGCTCTGTCTTCTGCGCCTGCTTCACCGGCTCTGCCTGCTCCGCCTTCTGCTCGGCGACGGTGTCCGCGTCGTACAGCCAGCACGCCGCCCAGTGCCCGGGCGCGTCGTCGACCGGGATCGGCGGCGGCAGGTCGGTGGCGCAGCGCGGCATCGCCGCCGGGCAGCGCGGGTGGAACCGGCAGCCGCCCGGCGGGCGGATCAGGCTGGGCGGCTCGCCGTGGCCCCGCTCGCCCGCCGCCGCGCCGTCGCCGCCCGCGCCGGTGATCCGCTCCGGGTCCGGCGCCGATTCGATCAACAACCGGGTGTACGGGTGAGCCGGGCGCTGGGTGACGGTCTCGCTGTCGCCGCCCTCGACCATCCGCCCGGCGTACATGACGATCGTCTCGTCGGCGAAGTAGCGGGCCGAGGCGATGTCGTGGGTGATGTAGAGGATCGCCAGGTCGAGCCGGTCCTTGAGGTCCTGGAGCAGGTTGAGCACGCCGAGGCGGATCGAGACGTCGAGCATGGACACCGGCTCGTCGGCGAGCAGCACCTCGGGGTCGGCGCCGAGCGCCCGCGCGATCGCCACCCGCTGGCGCTGCCCGCCGGACAACTCGTGCGGGAACGCGTCGAGGTAGCGCTCCGGCGGGGTGAGCGCGACCCGGGTCAGCAGGTCGGCCAGTGCCTTGTCCAGCCCGTCCGGCCCGGTCCCGGCGTTGCCGTGGATGCGCAGCGACCGGGTCAGGTGGTAGCGGACCGTGTGCACCGGGTTCAGCGAGGCGAACGGGTCCTGGAGGATCAGCTGCACCCGGCGCACGTACGCCCGGAACCGGCGCCCGCCGCGTACCCGGGTCGATCGGCCGTGCAGCCGGATGTCGCCGGCGGTGCGCGGGTAGAGCTGGGCCAGCAGCCGGGCCACTGTGGACTTGCCCGAGCCGGACTCGCCGACGAGCGCTGTCACCCGGCCGCGGCGCAACGCGATCGATACGTCGTCGACGGCGTGCACCACCGCCGGGGTGCGGGAGAGGAGGTCACGCAGCCGCCGGCGGACGGGGAAGTGCTTGGTCAGGCCGACGGCCTCCAGCACCACCTCGTCGGCCGGCGCCGGTGCGCTCTCGGTCAACGTCATGCCGAATTCCTGTCTGGGGTTGCCGGTAGCGAGGGGCGGGCGCCGCCGGCCCGGCCGGGCGATCGTGGCCGGGCCGGCGGCGCCGGGTCAGCCGTTGGCCGGTTTGAGGTGCAGCACCACGTCCACCGCGTTGGGCTGGGTGGGCTGGAGCGCGCCGTACGGGTTCGAGTCGTCCGGCCAGCCGGTCCAGTTCTTCGTGCTGTACGCGCCGCCGATGTTGTCCGCGCCCACCGGGATCATCGGCATCTGCTCGACGAAGATCTTCTGCAGGGTGCCCAGGGCGGTGGTGCGGGTGGCGTCGTCGGTGGCGTTGGCGTACGACACCAGCGCGTCGGTCGCCTCCTTGCTCTGGAACCGGCCGAAGTTACCGGCGGGCGAGGCGGTGCCGACCGGCTTGAGCACCCGGCCGTCCATGATGGTCCGGTAGATGTCGTACGGCGTGGCGCCGCTCTCGGTCCACCGGAACGTGGCCTCGAAGTTGCCCTGCTCGACGTTGCGGAACCAGGCGTCCTGGTTGGCCTTGTCGACGGTGGCCGCGATGCCGATCTTCGCCAGGTTGCCCTTCACGATCTCCAGGCTGGTCTGGTAGTCGGACCAGCCGGCCGGGTCGGTGAGCCGGATCGTGACCGGCTTGCCGCTGCGGTCCTTCAGCGTGTTGCCGTCGAGCTTGTAGCCGGCGCCGGTGAGCAACGCCTTGGCGCCCTCGACGTCGACCTTGTGCTCCTGGCCCTTGTACTCGGGCGCGATGAACGAGTCACCGGCCGGGCTGGGCAGGCCGGTCACGCTCTTGACCTCGGGGTGGAAGTAGCCGGCCTCGGCGGTGGTGAAGATGTCCGCCCGGTCGATGACCATGTTCATCGCCTTGCGCAGCGTCGGGTCGTCGAACGGCTTCTTCGTGGTGTTCAGGTAGAGGCCGTGGATGCCCAGCACCGGCGGTGCCCACATCTTGTGGTTCTTCTGGTCCTTGGCCACGAAAACGGTCTGGTAGTTCGGGATGAAGACGAAACTCCACTCCGACTCGCCGTTGGCCAGCGCGGTGGTCTGCGCGCTGTTGTCGGTGTACGAGGTGTACCGCAGCTCCTTGACCTTCGGCGCGTCCTGCCAGTAGCCGCTGTCGCGTACCGCGAGCGTCATGCTCGCCGGGGTGAACGACTTCAGCGTGTACGGGCCGCTGCCGACCGGCTGCTTCACCGGGTCGCTCGCCGGGTCGGCGATCTTCTCCCACAGGTGCTTGGGCACGATCGGCACCCGCCACAGCACCTTCTGCTGGTTGACGAACTGCGGGCTGGCCATCGAGATGGTGACCTCGTTGCCGCTCGCGGTCGCGTCCGTGTACGGCACGCCCTGGTCGTTGAGGGCCGGGAACTTCTTCACCAGGTTGTAGGTGAACGCGACGTCCTCGGCGGTGACCTTCTGCCCGTCGGACCAGGTGGCGTTCTCCCGGATCGTCACCTTGACCGTCTTGTAGTCCGACGACCACTCGGCCTTGGTGGCCAGCCACGGCTTGAACGGCTCGGCCGGCTTGACCGGGTTCCACATCATCAGCGGCTCGTAGATCTGCCACCGGTAGCCGAGCGACGCGGCGGCCGAGGTGGTGAGGAACGGGTTGTTGTTCTCCGCCTGCGGACCGTTGGGCATGCCGACGTTCAGCACTGTCGCGGCCTGGCCGCTCTTCTTGTTCGCGTTCGGGCTGTCGCCGCAGGCGGCGGCGCCGGTGACCATCGCGCCGGCCAGCGCGAGGGCGAGGACTTGCCGTCTTCTCATGGAGGTCTCCCTCGGTGGTCCCGCATTCCTCGGGCGGGATGTGGTGGATGGAGGGTGTGCGGTGGTGCCACCGGCGGGCGGGCCCGCCGGCGTGGTCGCCGGGTGCGGCGGGGTGGGTCAGGTGACGCGGGCGCCCGTCGGCTCCCGCGCGACTGTCGAGTCCGGTGCGGTCGGGTCGTCCGCGTTCGCCGGGTCGCCCGCGCCCGTCGAGTCGCGGGCGGTGAAGCCGGTCGGGATGACGGTCGGGGTGTCCGGCAGCGGGGTGCCGGTGAGGTGGCCGATGAGCAGGCGGGCCGCGGCCGTACCCATCTCCCGCAGGGGCTGGCGAACGGAGCTCAGCGGCGGGTGGGTGTGCCCGGCCAGCGGGAGGTCGTCGAAGCCGACCACCGCCACGTCCTGCGGGACGCGCCGCCCGGCGTCGCGCAGCGCCTGCAACGCCCCGGCGGCCGACAGGTCGTTGTGGGCGAAGACGGCGTCGAACGGTACGCCGTCGGCGAGCAGCCGCCGCACCGCCGCGCGCCCGCACTCGAAGGTGAAGTCGCCCTCCACCACCCGGTCCGGCTCGATCGGTACGCCCGCGTCGGCGTAGGCGCCGGCGAACCCGGCGAGCCGCTCCCGGGTGCAGCCGAACTGACGCAGGCCGGTGATGACGAGCGGCCGCCGCCGGCCGAGCGCCAGCAGGTGCGTGGCGGCGGCCCGCGCGCCCTCCTCGTTCGTGGTCCGCACCGACGGGAAGCCGGGCTGGTGGCCCCGGTCGTCGATGAGGATGACCGGCAGGCCGCGCCGGTGCAGCTCGGTGATGTAGTCCAGCGTCCCCTCGGGTTCGACCACGAGCAGGCCGTCGAACGACTTGGCCGAGACCTGGGAGGCGAACCGGCGCATCGACTCGTCGCCGTGGGTGCAGGTGAACAGCAGCATGCCGTAGCCGGCCGCCTCGACCACGTCGGCCGCGCCCTGCAGGACCTCGCCCATCCAGGGCCAGGTCAGCGCCGGGACCAGCATCCCGACCACCCGGGTACGCCCCCGGGCCAGCCCGACCGCGCGGGCGCTCGGCACGTACCCGAGGTCGCTGATCACGGCGCGGACCCGGTCGGCGGTGCGCACGTGCACCTCGCCCTTGCCGTTGAGCACCCGGGAGACCGTCGTCTTGCTCACCCCCGCGCGGGTGGCGACGTCGGCGATGGTGATCGGCACGTGACGCTCCCGGGTCGCAGGGATGAGCGGGGTGTTTCGGAACCGGTTGCGGAAGCGGTTCCGTGGCAGTCAACCCAAGTGGCGCGGCTCACGTCAATCACAGACGGATAACGATGCACTCCTAAGTTCGAGCTTTGAAAAAAGTGCCCGGGCTGCGACTCCGCCGATCACGGCGATGAGCAGGGTCGATGCCTTCCGGTCCGGCCCGCGTCTCTCCGAAGTGGAGGTTCAGGGGCGGGCGTACACGTCGCCGGAGTTGGCCTCGTCCGGCAGCGCGCCCAGGTACGCGGCCACCTCGGCGGCCGGGCGCCAGCCGGGCAGCGCGAACTCCATCTCGTCGCCGAGCGCCACCGTGAACCGGGTGAAGCCGAGCGCGGTGAGCCGGTCCAGGCAGCGGGCCGCCGCCACCCGGGCAATGGTGGTGAACTCGAACGACAACGCCGGGACCGGGCGGCTCAGCCCGGCCAGCACGGCGTCCTCGAAGCCCTCCACGTCGATCTTCACGAACGCCGGCACGCCGTACGCGGCCACGAGCGCGTCGAGCGTGGTGCCCGGCACCTCGATCTGCGCGTCCCAGGTCTCGCCCGCCCAGCCGGGCGCGCCGTCGGCGGCGCGGACGAACCCGGGGGAGGCGGTGGAGACCGTCGGGTTGGCCGAGTTGACGTGCAGTCGCACCGGCCCGGCGGTACGCCCGCACGCCGCCTCCACCACAGTCACCGCGTCGTCGCCCGCGTACATCTCGCGCAGCACCCGGGCGCACAGCGGCTGCGGCTCGACCGCGACCACTGTCGCGCCGAGCCGGCGGAAGCTGCCCAGCCGGTCGCCCACGTGCGCGCCGACGTCGAAGACCAGGTCACCGGCGCGGACCAGCGGGGCGTAGAACGCGTCGAGGGCGGCGTCCCGCGCCGGGTCGCCGTGGTAGAAGTCCAGCGACCGGCGCAGGCCGGACATCGCCGGGTCCGCCTTGAGCGTCTCGATCACTCCGTCCCGCACGCCTCCGACGCTAGCCAGCGCCGCGTTGGTACGAGCCGCATTCGCATCCTTCCCGCGAACTCAAGCAATCACCCCATCCTCCTAGGACGCTGTAGGGGTGGTGGGACCACCCCGCGAGATCTTGGTACGAAACGGCCCTCATAGGGGCCACTTCCTACCAAGATCTGCATGCTGTCTCGCGTCACAGGACACCGATCCCGGTTGCTGAGATCGTTCGAGTCGTCTTCGGCCGCGAACGTCAAGTCGCCGCGCAACCGTGGTGGGAGTGGAACGCCGTGGGTGTCGAACAGGGCCGGAGACACCCATGGCGTTCCAGTGGCCGGGCGGGATACCCGTGGCAGGGAGGGGTGGACGGGGGCAGGGGATCGGCGGGGCCGACGGTCGGTCCGTCAGCCGCGCCGTCGGTGGGCCCGTCGCCCGCGCCGACTGTCGACGGTCAGCGCCGGCTGTCGACGGTCAGCCGCGCCTGTTTCCGGCGGTCAGCCGTGCCGATGCTGGCGGTCAGCCGGGGCGGCGAGGTGGGTGGCCCGCCGGGGCGGCTACGGCGTTTCGACGACCTCCTGGCCGAGCGGCCACAGCGCCGCCGGGACCAGCTTGAAGTTGGCCACCCCGAACGGGATGCCGATGATCGTCACGCAGAGCGCGATCCCGGCGAGGATGTGCGACAGGGCCAGCCACCAGCCGGCCAGCACCAGCCAGAGCACGTTCGCCAGTCCGGAGGGGAGCCCGGCGCCCGGCTTCGACACGAGGGTGCGGCCGAACGGCCACAGCGAGTACGAGGCGAGCCGCAGCGAGGCGACGCCGAAGGGGATGGTGACGACGAGGACGAAGCAGATCAGGGCGGCGATGCCGTAGCCGAGGGCCAGGACGAAGCCGCCGCCGAAGACGAGCCACAAGAGGTTCAGCAGAAAGCGGATCACCACCCCATGGTCGCTCGTGCGGGCAAACCCGCCAACGCCGCCCGTGCGCGGACAGCGACGGCACCGCCGAGACGACGCCGCCCGGTCCGCCAGGACCGACGCCACTGGGGAGACACGCACCGTTCAGCAGCGCCCGCCGCGGAGCGGACCGCCGCCGCTCCGCTCCGGCAGCGCCGCCAGCACGTAGACCGACATCGCTCAGTTCCGGCAGCGCCGTCACCACGTAGACCGCCGCCGCTCAGTCCGCCAGCAGCACCGCCGCCGCGTGCGCCGTCGCCGGATGGGTGGCGACCAGCACCGACGCCGGCCCGCCCGGTGGAGTGCCGTCGTCGCCGTCCGGCTGCCACTCGCCGGCGCAGCCGAGCAGCGCGGCCACCGCGTCGACCGTCTCCGGGTGGGCCACCAGCAGACCGTGTACCGGACCCGTCGCCGCGGCCGGTGCGGGTGCGCTGGACGGGGCGGGCCGGGCGGCCCACGGTGGTGTCCAGGAGTCCAGTGCCGGCAGCGTGGCGGGGAACGTGCGTTCCGCCTCGCGGACCAGCAGCGGCACCAGCTCCGGGCCGTGCTCGCGCAGCGTGGTGATCAGCGTCGGCAGCCAGGGCAGCAGCACCGGGTCGGGCAGCCCGGCGAACGCGGCGGACATGGTCTCGACCACGAACGGCGCGAGCCCGGGCACCGGTTCGAGCGCGTGCACGAAGCCGGACAGGTACTGCGGGAACGCGGGCACCACGAGCGGGTTGGCGAGCATCTCGGCGCACTGTTCGCGCAGACGCGCTAGCGGCAGCAGGCCGAGCTGGTGGCGGGCGGCCCAGAGCAGTGCCAGCTTGGCGGGCGCCTCCGGGTGGGCCTGCGCGACCGCCAGTTCGAGCTGGGAACGGTCGCAGCCCAGCGACAGCGCGAGACTCTCCATGCTGAACAGGAAGCCGAGCATCGCGCCGACCTGCCGGACGCCGGTGGCCTCGTCGACGAACGCGGTGGGCAGCAGCGTGCAGTAGTGGGCGTACCCGGTGGTGACGAACGCCCGGCACCAGGCGGGCAGCGCCGGTGCGGTGGTGCGGTGGTGGGCGAGCAGCCGCCGGATGCGGCGCAGCACCTCCGGCGCGTCGTCCACAGTGCGTTCGGCGGCGAGCAGCTCCACCGCCCGCGCGCCGAGTTCGTCGACCAGTCGAGGGCTGTCCAGCAGCCGGATGGCGTCCTCCACGGCGGCGAGCGCGCGGGCGGCGGTGGCGTCGGGGCCGCGTACCGCCCGGCGCAGCCGTTGTTCCAGCACCTGCTCGACCGTGACGCCCTCGTATCCGAGCTCGATGAGCGCGCGCTGGTTGCGGCCGAGCGCGAGATCCCAGCTCTCCTGCTCGGAGCGGTGACCGAGGCGACGCTCACCCATGATCGGGCGGACCGCGTCGGCGGGCAGCAGGTGCCGCAGCATCCACAGCAGGTCGGAGCAGGGCGCCAGCGCCGGGTCGGCGCGCAGGTCGAGCAGCGCCCGCTGGACGGTGCGCCGTTCCAGGTCGAGGCCGAGCGGGCGGAGCCGGTCGAGGACGTCGCGGGCCAGCGGCGGCAGTGAGTCGTAGCCGACCTGGCCGACGCGGTCGCCGCCGAGCAGGATCTCGCAGAGCCGGCGGACGTCGCGCCGGCCGGGTACCACGTCCTTCTCGATGCAGGTGACGGCGGCGTCGGCGAAGTCGTACGGCGTGGGCCGGGCGCGGTTGCGCAGGTTCGCCAGCAGGATCGACGTCTCGAACACGGCGATCGCGTCGGCGGTGCTGGCGAGGTAGCCGTTGCGGCGGGCCAGCCGGACGATGTCGACGCACCAGCCGCGCAGCTCGGCCTCGTCCAGTTCGTCGAGGACGGGCGGGGCGGCGAGGAACCCGCTGAGCCGGTCGGTGGCCGGGCCCGCCGGGACCGGTGCGGCGGCGCGGGAGCGGCGGCCCTTCTTCTCGGTACGCTGCCCGGCCAGCCGGTACGGAGTGAGCCGGGTGCGGCTGACCGCCGCCGTCCAGTTGGCGGCGGCGATGGACACGGTGCCCGGGGCCAGGCCGAACTGCGCCTCGATGGCCGAGTGGCTGGACGGGATGAGGCCGTAGCGCCAGCGGGTGCCGGTGCGCGGGCTGATCGGGAAGTCCGGGGCGGTGGAGTCGAGGCCGAACTGTTCGACCCGGCTGGCGGCGTGGAAGGCGCCGCAGACGTAGAGGCAGTCGGCCGGGTCGGCGCCGCTTTCGGCGAGGTGCTGCCGCATCCGGGTCCACATGTACCGTTCGCGGTCCTCGTCGCGTTCGTCGCGGGCGGACCGGGACGGGCGCAGCCGCCGGAACAGGCTGCCGATCAGCACCATGACCTGCCGGTAGGTGTCGTGGTCGGCGTCGGCGAGCGGCCGTTCGACGTACTGGTCCCACCATTCCGACCAGTGGCGCACCTTGCCGTGGTGCAGCAGGTGGGCCTCCAGCTCGGCGAACCGGGGGCGCAGGTCGCCGATCTCCACGCCGACCGCGTCGCCGTGCAGTCCCGCGTCCTCGTCCGAGGACGGAACGTCGGAGCCCCGCTCCGGGCCGGTGTCGTCGCGGTGCGTCCACTGGAAGACGTGGTCGGTGGAGCGGTCCACGAGCACCAGCTCCACGCCGGGGGTGTCCAGGGCGTACGCGATGGCCTGGTATTCGGCGGACGCCTCGGTGACCGGCGCGACCACGCTCAGCGGGCTCCACTCGGCGGGGAAGCCGTCGAGTTCGGTGGCGAACGCCTGCACCGCGACCGGCAGGCGGCAGTTGCGCAGCTCGTCGAGCAGCGGTCGCAGGTCCTCGCACAGCTCCAGGTAGATCACCTTGGGTGGCCGGGCGCGCAGCCGCCGCGCCATGGACAGCGCCGAGGCGGGGGAGTGGTGGCAGACCGGGAAGATCTCCAGCCGTTCGCGGAGCGCCCGGTCGACGTCGTCGACCATCCCGGCGAGGATGCCGGCGAGCGCGTCCGGGGAGCCGGCGAACGCGGCGGCTGCTTCGGTGAGCTGCTCGCGCAGCGGGCCGAACAGTCCGGTCGGTGCGGGCGCGGTCATGACAGCGACGCGATCGCCTGGCGGCCGCCGTCGAGGAAACCCTCCCAGTCGCCACCGTCGGCCTTGGCGCGGGGTTCGACCACGCCGTGCAGGTACTTGTTGAGGATGGCCAGGTCCTCCGGGGCGCGGCGGGCCAGTGAGCCCATCAGCGAACCGGCGAGCGTCTGGGCGCGCAGGGTGCGGTCGCCGAAGAACTGGCTGTGCAGGATCGCGTCCTCCAGCACGCCGATCTGCTCGGCGGTGGACAGCGCCGACTCCAGCTTCTCGTCGTCGCTGGTGGCGGCGGACGCGGCGGCGCGCAGGTCGGCGAAGCTCTGGAGCAGGATGTCGAGCAGGGTGGGCGGCACGTCGAGTTCGATGCGGTGCCGGCGCAGGAGCTCCTCGGTGCGGAAGCGGACGATCTCGGCTTCGCTGCGCTTGTTGGTGACCACCGGGATGCGGACGAAGTTGAACCGCCGCTTCAGCGCGGAGGAGAGGTCGTTGACGCCCCGGTCGCGGCTGTTGGCGGTGGCGATGATCGAGAAGCCGGGCTTGGCGAAGACGATGTTGTCGTGGTCCAGCTCGGGGATGGAGACGTACTTCTCGGACAGGATCGAGATGAGCGCGTCCTGGACGTCGCTGGTGGAGCGGGTCAGCTCCTCGAACCGGCCGATCACGCCCTGCTCCATCGCGGTCATGATGGGGGAGGGGATCATCGAGTCGCGGGACTGGCCGCGGGCGATGACCATGGAGACGTTCCACGAGTACTTGATGTGGTCCTCGGTGGTGCCGGCGGTGCCCTGCACGACGAGCGTGGAGTTGCGGCAGATCGCGGCGGCGAGCAGCTCGGCGAGCCAGCTCTTGCCGGTGCCCGGGTCGCCGATGAGCAGCAGGCCGCGGTCGGAGGCGAGGGTGACGATGCTGCGTTCGACGAAGCTGCGGTCGCCGAACCACTTCTGCGGGATCTCCCGGTCGAGGCCGTCGGCGCGTTCGGAGCCGAGCACGAACAGGCGGACCATGCGGGGGCTCAGCCGCCAGGAGAACGGCTTCGGCCCGGTGTCGACCGATTCCAGGTAGGCCAGCTCGTCGGCGTACTTGACCTCGGCCGGGGCGCGGAGCATGTCGGACATCAGGGGTGCTCTCCTAGGTGAGGAAGTTCTTCAGCTCGACGACGAGCTTGCGGATGTGGCCGGAGATGACGGGGGTGCCGAGGTCGGAGAAGCGCTGCCGGAACCAGGGGTTGACGCTCTGGTTGCCGGAGCTGTTGACCGAGCCGACGGGGATGAACTTCACCCCGGAGCGGTGTACGGCCTCGATGCCGTCGAACAGCGGCTGGGATCGGTCGAACTCGTAGAAGTCGGAGATCCAGACCATGACCGTGTTGCGCGGCTCGACGATCTTGGGGCGGGCCAGGGCCACGGCGACCGGGCCGTCGTTGCCGCCGCCGAGGTTGGTGCGCAGCAGCACCTCGAACGGGTCGTGCACCCACGGGGTGAGGTCCAGCGCCCGGGTGTCGTACGCGATCAGGTGTACGTCGACCTTGGGCAGGCCGGCGAAGATCGAGGCGAGGATGGTGCAGTTGACCATCGAGTCGACCATCGAGCCGGACTGGTCGACCACCACGATCAGCCGCGACGGGGTGGTCCGCCGGGCGGTCTGCCGGTAGTAGAGCCGGTCGACGTAGAGGCGCTCGTCGTCCGGGCTCCAGTTGGTGAGGTTCTGCCAGATGGTGCGGTCCAGGTCGAGGTTGCGGTAGACCCGCTTCGGCGGGATCGACCTGTCGACGGCGCCGACCGTGGCCTGCGCGACCTGGGTGCGCAGCACCTCGGCGACCTGGTCGACGTAGCGGCGGATCAGCGACTTGGCGTTCGCGAGCGCCACTCCGGACAGGTTGGACTTGTCCCGCAGGAGCTGCTCGATCAGCGACATGCTCGGGGTCAGCCGGGCGGCCAGCGCCGGGTCGGCGAGCACCTCGCGCAACCGCATCCGGGCGACGAGGTCGCCTTCCAGCCCGGCGAGCGTGGCGCCCAGGCCGGTGCCCTCGCGGCGCAGCTCACCGGCCTGCGCGCCGCACGCCTGCTCGAACCAGCCGGCGTCGGCCTGCCAGCGGGCGAGCTGCCCGGCGCTGACCTCGCCGCCGCCGGTGGCGAAGACGTTGAGCAGCAGCTTGGACGCCAGCGCCGCGCGGCGTACCTCGGTCTCGGCCGGCTGGAACGGCCCGGCGGCGGCGGTGTCGTCGCCGGGGGTGAGCAGGCCGCGCAGCTCGCCGGCCAGCGCCGGGAAGCGCTGGACGACGGTGTCGACGGAGACGGCCGGGTCGAGCAGCGCGGCGGGCAGGCCGAGGTCGTCGACGACGGCGACGCTCGCCGACTCCAGCCCGGGTTGCTCGTCGGGGCTGAACAGGCGGGCGAGCAGCCGCCAGTAGAGCACCTGGCGGCGGTTGGCGTGGGTCCGGTCGTCGGTCATCGGCGCAGCAACCGTCCCGCGCGTTCGCGCAGCACGGCCACGGCGTCGCCCGCCTTGGCCTCGGCCTTCGCCGTCTTCGGGTCGGTGACGCCGCACGCCCAGTCGCCGTTGTGCGCCTCGACGGTCTGCTTCCTGACGGTGGCCCGGACCGCGAGGGGTTGCAGCAGCCAGCGGCCGTCGTCCCAGCGGAGCAGGCCCAGGCAGGCGGTCGAGGCGGCGACGAGCGCCGGGGTGAGCGGACCGGCGGCGGGCAGCCGGCCGGTGGCCAGGCGCAGGGGCCGGCCGTCGAGGTCGAGCGCCGGGGCGCCGTCGTCGTCGCGGACGGTGTAGCCCTCGACCAGGACCGGTTCGGCGATCGTGGCGGGGTGGCGCAGCAGCGGCGCTGTCGCCGCGGCGGTGGCGCCGGCGAGCAGCACCCGGGCGGTGGCGAACGGGTCGGCCGGCTCGCCGAGCGTGGCCCGCTCCTCGGCCCAGCGCAGGTCCGCGCCGTGGGCGGTCAGGTCGGTGACGGTGACCGCCCGCCGTTGGGCCAGGGCGGTGAGCAGGATCGGGTACGCCTCCAGCAGCCGCCAGCCGGCCGGGCCGACGATGGTGGCGACCTTCGCCGCGACCACTGTGACCCGGACCAGCCGGGCGGTGCCGCCGCCGGCCGGTTCGAGCAGCGCGTGCACCTGTGCCTGGAACGCGGTGTCGTGCTCGTGCACGTCGACGCCGAGAGGTAGCAGCCGTCCGGATACCGGCTCGCCGGGCGCGATCTCGCCGTGCGCGCCGTGGCTGAGCAGGACGGCGCGGGTCCACAGGTCGGCCCACCGGCGGGCGGGCACCTGCGGCAGGGCCGCCACCGGCAGCGCGGCGCGCAGCTCGGCGGCGAGGCCGTCGAGCAGCACCGCGAGGCGGCGCAGTGCCGGTTCGGCGAGCGCGGCTTCGATCGGCGCGGCGGCGCCGGAGAGCAGCTCGTGGTCGGTGCCGCGCCAGCCGGCGAGCGCCAGCTCGTGCAGCCAGGCTCGTGCGCCGGCCAGGGCGGGGAGGGACGCGGCCGGGGCGGCGGGCGTGGCGGCCCACGGGGCGCGGGACCGGCCGAGCGCCGTGTCGAGGCGGTCGAGCAGGGCGTCGTGTGCGGCGCCGAGCAGCGCGGAGCGGGCCCCGGCGAGGGCGGCCAGGTGGTCCTCGGTGAGCGCGCCGGTGCGTACCGCGCCGGCCGCCTCGGTGACGCGGGCGGCCAGCGGGGTGCCGCCGACCGCGCCGGCCAGTGCGGCCCAGGCGGCGGCGCCCGGCTCGTCGAGGCGGGCCAGGCCGGCGGTGAGCGTGTCGTCGGCGCCGTCGACGACGGCGAGCGTCTCGGCCAGCGCGGGGATCGCCCCGTCGTGGAGCTGCGTGAGCTGCGCGGCGAGCATCAGCGCACCCCCGCCGTGGCCGGGAACCAGTGCAGCTCGGGCACCGCTGCCGTGTCGGCGGGGACCTCGAGGTAGGCCAGGTGGCGCAGGAAGCGGCTGAACACCACGGCGGCCGGGCCCGGCTCGTGCCGCGCGTCGGTGCGAGCCAGCAGGGCGGTGCCGCCGGCGACGCCGTCGCCCACGTCGACGCGCAGGTAACGGGCGACCTGCTCGACGCCGTACTGAAGGACCGCCTCGTCGGCCAGCGCGTGCAGGTGCTTGCAGAGCATGCTGCCGCGCAGGCCGCCGCAGGGCCGGTTGTTGTTCGTGCTGCAGTTGACCGCGTGCGTGCCGGCGGTCACCGAGGAGACGTAGACCCGCTCCACGTCGGAGCCGCTGGACACCACCCCCTGCAACCGCCCGTCGGCCAGCTCCACGAAGGGCACCTTGGCCAGCTTGCGGGCCCGCGCGGGCGGCGCCACCCGCAGCACGCTGCGCCGTCGCCACGAGGCGTCCGTCGCCTCCGTCATCTTCCCGACCTCCCCGCCGGCCGGCCGCCGCCGGGCACGCCGGAACGCCGTCGCCGGCCGTGATCCGTGCCGCTGTGACGACAAGGATCATGGACCACGGGTACGACAGGACCGCCGTCGCGGGCGGCGCCGGGAATACCGCGCTGCCCGGCGGGTAGAGGAGGGCGTGGTCGAGCCCGAGCCGTCGTGCCCGTGGCGCCCGGGCGGGCGGGTGGTGCCGTGACCCCCGCGGCTCCGGCGGCGCGCCGCGAGGTCCGGGAGGCGTACGAGCGGCTGCGCCGGTACTTCATCGTGGCTCTCCAGGCCGGTCTGGCCGCCGGTCTGGCCTGGTACGTGGCCAGCACGCTGCTCGACAATCCGCAGCCGCTGTTCGCACCGGCGGCGGCGGTGGGCACCATCGCCGCGGCGATCGGTAACCGGATCCGCCGGACCGCCGAGCTGCTCGGCGGCGTGATCCTCGGCGTGCTGGTCGGTGACCTGATCATCAAGTTGATCGGTGCGGGTCCGGTGCAGACCGGCCTGGTGGTCGCGCTCGCCATCTCGGTGGCGGTGGTGATCCGCGGCAGCGGCGCCGTGATGGTGCAGGCGGGCAGTACGGCGGTGCTGCTGGGCACCGTCGAGCCCAACGCGCCGGACCTGGCCGTGCCGCGTACCGCGAATGCGCTCGTGGGCGGAGCGGTGGCGATGGGGGTGGCGCTGCTGGTGCTGCCGCTGAACCCGGTCCGGGTGGTGCACCGCGCGGCCGGGCCCACGCTGGACCTGTTCGCCAACGAGCTGACGGCCACGGCGAACGCGCTCACCGCCCGGGACGCCGGGGCGGCCGATGCGGCGCTGCTCCGGCTGGAGGCGGCCGAGGTCGAGCGGCAACAGACCACCGAGATCGTCGCGGCGGCCCGGGAGGTGACGACGTTGTCGCCGTGGCGGTGGCGGCGCCGGGCCCAGTTGCGCCGCTACGAGCACGCCTCGGCCCACCTGGAGCTGGCGTACACCAACAGCCGCAACATGGTCCGCCGGGTGGTCGCGTTGCTGGAGGCCCGGGAACCGGTGCCCTCGCCCCTGCCGGCCGCGGTCGAGGCGTTCGGGCAGTCGCTGCGGCTGCTGCACCGTGACTTCCTGGCCGGGCGCACGCCGGACATCGCGCGCGCCCGGGCGCGGGAGGCCGCGCGGGAGGCCGGCCGGGCGCGTGCCGCCGGTCTGGGTTTCTCCGGCACGATCGTGGCCTCGCAGCTGTTCATCGTGGTCGGCGAGTTGCTCCAGGCGTCCGGCATGACCAAGATCGAGGCGGACCGGATGGCCGGCGTGCGCGAGCATCGACCGGACTCCCGCCCGGACCCAAACGACCGTTAAGCTTCCGGTGTGGGAACCGACGAGTTGTACCCCGCCGGGCGACTGACCGCGGCCCAGCGGGCCACCGCCGCGGCGGGCCTGGACGCGCTGCTGCTCACCCCGGGTTCCGACCTGCGCTACCTGACCGGCTACGACGCCCGGGAGGGGGAGCGGCTGACCTGCCTGGTCCTGCCCGCGGAGGGCGAGCCGACGCTGATCGTGCCGGTGCTGGAACGGCCGGACGCCGAGGCCGCGCCCGGCACCGGGTACCGGATCGTCGACCACGCCGACGGCACCGACCCGTGGCCGCTGGTGCGCGCGGCGCTCCCCGGCCCGGTCCGCGCCGTCGGGCTGGCCGACCGGATGTGGGCGCAGCAGGTCCTCGCGCTGCGCGACGCGCTGCCCGGCGCGGCCCAGCGGCTCGCCTCCGACGTGCTGCGGGAGATGCGGATCCGCAAGTCGCCGGCCGAGGTGGCGGCGCTGACCGAGGCGGGCGCCGCGATCGACGCGGTGCACCTGCGGATGGGGGAGTGGCTGCGTCCCGGCCGCACCGAGCGGGAGGTCGCGGCCGACCTCGCCGCCGCGATCCGGGCCGCCGGGCACGCCGCCGTCGACTTCGTCATCGTCGCCGCCGGCCCGAACGGCGCGAGCCCGCACCACGGCACCTCGGACCGCCCGATCGGCGTGGGCGAGCCGGTGGTGGTCGACATCGGCGGCACCATGCCGTCGGGCTACCGGTCCGACTGCACCCGCACGTACGTCGCCGGCGGCCCCGCCCCGGCGGAGTTCGTGGACTACTACGCGGTGCTGTGGGAGGCGCAGCGCGCCGCCGTGGCCGCCGTCGCGCCGGGCGTGACCGCCGAGGCCCTCGACGCGGTCGCCCGCGACGTCATCGGCGCCGCCGGGTTCGGCGACGCCTTCCTGCACCGCACCGGTCACGGCATCGGCCTCGACGGCCACGAGGAGCCGTACGTGGTGACGGGCAACCCCCGGCCGCTTCAGGCCGGCATGGCTTTCTCGGTCGAACCCGGGATCTACCTCGCCGGGCGGCACGGAGCCCGGATCGAGGACATCGTCGTCTGCACGACGGACGGCGGGCAACGGCTCAACACCACCCCCACGGAGCTCATCGCGCTATGAACGTCGACCGGATCCTGCCCACCGACGAGGCCCACGACCTGCTGGACCTCGCCACCGAACTCGCCGACCGGGAGCTGGCCCCGGCCGCCGCCGGTTTCGAGGCCCGCGCCGAGTTCCCCCGGGAGGTGCTGCGCACCCTGGGCCGGGCCGGCCTGCTCGGCCTGCCGTACGCGGAGGAGCACGGCGGGGCCGCCCAGCCGTACGAGGTGTACCTCCAGGTGCTGGAGATCCTCGCCAGCCGGTGGCTGGCAGTGGCCGAGGCGGTCAGCGTGCACACGCTGTCCTGCCACCCGGTGGCCCAGTTCGGCACCGACGAGCAGCGCAAACTCCTGCCGGACATGATCGGCGGGGAGCTGCTCGGGGCGTACTGCCTCTCCGAGCCGCAGGGTGGCTCGGACGCGGCGGCCCTGACCACGCGGGCGGTGCGCGACGGCGACGCGTACGTGGTCACCGGCACCAAGGCGTGGATCACGCACGCCCGGGTGGCCGACTTCTACAACATCTTCTGCCGCACCGGCGGCCCCGGCCCGAAGGGCATCTCCTGCCTGCTGGCCGACCGGTCCACGCCGGGCATCCACCCGCAGGCCGCCGAGCGCACCATGGGCCTGCACGCCTCGCCGATCGCGCAGATCGCCTTCGACGACGCCCGGGTGCCGGCGGAGCGGCTGATCGGCGGCGAGGGCGCCGGGTTCACCATCGCGATGTCCGCGCTGGACTCCGGCCGCCTGGGCATCGCCGCGTGCGCTGTGGGCCTGGCCCAGGGCGCGCTGGACTACGCGGTCGGCTACGCCCGGGAGCGCCGCCAGTTCGGCCGGGCGATCATCGACTTCCAGGGGCTCGGGTTCAACCTGGCCGACGCCGCCACGCAGATCTCGGCCGCACGGGCGCTCACGCTCGCCGCCGCGCGGCTGCGCGACGCCGGACGCCCGTACTCGATCGAGGCGGCCAAGGCGAAGCTGTTCGCCACGGACGTGGCGATGCGGGTGACCACCGACGCGGTGCAGGTGCTCGGCGGCGCCGGGTACGTCGCCGACCACCCGGTCGAGCGGTACATGCGCGAGGCCAAGGTGCTCCAGATCGTCGAGGGCACCAACCAGATCCAGCGGCTGGTCATCTCCCGCGCGCTGGCGAAGGGCTAGCCTGTCGCGGTGACCTTCCCCCGGATCACCGTGGACCCCGACGTCATGGGGGGTGCGCCCTGCGTACGGCAGTCGCGCATCCCCGTGGCCACCCTGCTGGCCATGATGGCCGAGGGCATGTCCGTCACGGACATCCTCACCGACCTGCCGTTCCTGGACGAGGAGGACATGGCGGAGGTGCTGAACTTCGCCGCGGACGCGGTGCGCGACCGGACGGCGCGCTGAGCGTCACCGCGGCGGGCCGGGTGCGGCGTGGGAGCGCTTTTCCGGCTAGGGTGCAGCGCGTGGAGGAGATCGACCGTGCCATCGTCGCCGCGCTGACCGGGGACGGTCGGCTGTCGTACACGGATCTGGCCGAGCGGGTGGGCCTGTCGGTGTCGGCCGTGCACCAGCGGGTCCGCCGGCTGGAGCAGCGCGGGGTGATCAAGGGGTATGCCGCGCGGGTGTCGTTCGAGGCGCTGGACCTGCCGCTGACCGCGTTCGTGGCGATCCGGCCGTTCGACCCGTCGCAGCCGGACGACGCGCCGGAGCGGCTGGCGCACCTGTCCGAGATCGACTCGTGCTACTCGGTGGCGGGGGAGGACTTCTATCTCCTGCTGGTGCGGGTGGCCGGTCCGGCCGACCTGGAACGGGTGCTGCAGGAGATCCGTACCGCCGCGAACGTCACCACGCGCACGACTGTGGTGCTGTCCACGCCGTACGAGAACCGGCCGCCGAAGATCAATGGCGAGCTGACCGGTCGGGGGCGTCCCCGTCCGTCGGCGGAGCCGGCAGGTTCCACCGCCTGACCACCCGCCGGCCGTGCTCGTGACCGAGCACGCTGAGCGTGGCGGTGTCCAGCCGCAGCAGCGCGCCGGCCGAGGGCGGCAGCCCGATCCAGCGCGCCCCCAGCACCCGCAGGCTGTGCCCGTGCCCGACGAGCGCGACGTCGCCCTCCTCCAGCAGCGGCGCGACCCGGTCCAGGACGCGGTCGAGGCGGGCGCCGACCTGCTCCGGTGACTCCCCGCCGGGACCGCCGTCGGTCCAGATCGTCCAGCCGGGCCGTTCGGCCTGGATGTCGGCGGTGGTGCGGCCCTCGTACTCGCCGTAGTGCCACTCGGCCAGGTCGGGCTCGATCGCGTCCACCGTGAGCCCGGCCAGGGCGGCGGTGCGGGTGGCGCGCTGCCGGGGGCTGGACAGCACCCGGGCGAAGCGCCGGCCGGCCAGCAGGGGAGCCAGCGCGGCCGCCTGCCGCTCGCCGTCGGCTGTCAGCTCCAGGTCGGTGTACGAGGTGTGCCGGTGGGCGGCGCTCCACGTGGTCTCGCCGTGCCGGATCAGCAGGATCTCGTTCACCGGCCCAGTCAACCACGGTCGGGCGGCGTCGGCCGGGCGTCGAACCTTCAACCTATTGTCCTAGGACGCACTACGCGATGTGCACCGGTCAACAGCGTTTCACACGACAGTCACCGGGGACGCGACAAGGGCAAGGCGTAGCCGGACGAGGGAGGGCGACATGAGCTTCACCGACAAGGCGAAGAACAAGGCCCAGGAGATGAGCGGCATGGCCAAGGAGCGCATCGGAGACGTGACCGACAACGAGCGGTTGCGGGCCGAGGGCGCCTCCGAGCAGAGCACGGCGCGCGCCCGGCAGGCCGGGGAGCACGCCAAGCAGGCGGGCCGCGACGTCAAGGACGCCTTCAACAAGTGAGTACGCGAACGGCGGGCCACCTCTGCGATGAGGTGGCCCGCCGTTCGGGTGTCCGGGGTCAGTCGTCGCGGTGGGCGAGCCACCAGGCCTGGCCGGCCTCGGGCAGCGTGTCGATCGGGTCGTAGTAGGCGTAGCGCTTGTTCAGCGCCTCCAGGTCGGCCGACTCGATCGAGGTGCGGTAGTTCTTCGTCCAGTAGGAGATGCCGCGCTCACGGTCGTAGTCGGTGAGCATGTGCACCCAACGCTTGCCGACGAACGGCACGTCGCAGACGATCCGCGGGGTGGCGTAGCCGGGCAGGTAGCCCATGATGTCGTGCTGGAGCTGCTGGGCGTGCCAGACCGGAACGCGCCAGTGCTCGGCGTTGGGGATCATGTCGCACATGTAGAAGTAGTACGGCAGGATGCCCGCCTCGCCCTGGAGCGCGAAGCAGAGGTCGAGCAGGTCGGCGCTGGTGGCGTTGACGCCGCGCATGAGCACGCCCTGGTTGCGGACGTCGCGTACGCCGACGTCGAGCGCGGTCTGGGCGGCCTTGGCGACCAGCGGGGTCAGCGACTGGGCGTGGTTGACGTGGGTGTGGATGGCCAGGTTGACGCCGCGGCGGGCGGCGGTGCGGGCGACCCGTTCGAGACCCTCGACCACGTCGGGCTGGAGCCAGTGCTGGGGCAGGCCCATGAGCGCCTTGGTGGCGAGCCGGATGTCGCGGATCGTCTCGATCTCCAGCAGGCGCATCAGGTACGACTCGAGGTTGCGCCACGGCACGTTGGCGACGTCGCCGCCGGAGACGACAACGTCGCGTACGCCGGGGTGGGCCTTGAGGTACGTGATGTGGGCGTCGTAGCGGTCGACGGGCTTGAGGGTGAGCTTGAGCTTGTCGACGGCGGGGGTGGAGTTGCCGACGAGGTCCATGCGGGTGCAGTGGCCGCAGTACTGCGGGCAGGTGGAGAGCAGCTCGGCGAGGACCTTGGTGGGGTAGCGGTGGGTGAGGCCCTCGGCGACCCACATGTCGTGCTCGTGGAGGCTGTCGCGGCTGGCGTACGGGTGGGACGGCCAGTCGGTGCGCCGGTCGGAGGCGACCGGGATCATGTAGCGGCGGATCGGGTCGGCGAGCAGCGCCTCGGTGCTGATCGTCTGATGCGGCACCATGGTGTTGAGCATCTGCGGCGGCACCAGCATGGACATGGTGGCCAGGGCCTTCTGGTCGGCCTCCAGGTCGGCGTAGAAGGTCTCGTCGACGGTGTCGCCGAGGACGGCGCGCAGCTGCTTGATGTTCTTGACGCAGTTGACCCGCTGCCACTGGGCGCTCTCCCACTGGTCGCGGGTGATGTGGCGCCAGCCGGGGAAGCGGGTCCAGTCGGGTTCGACGAGGGGCGCGCGGCGGTATTCGTAGGGCTGTCCGGCGGCCGGGACGGTGGCCGGCGCGTGGCGGGGCGTCGGGATGGTCTCCACCGGTTGGGTCTGGGTCACGGCCCCTCCTCGTCAGTGTGCGGGTTGATCAACGGTTGCGAAGGCTACTGGAAAATCTGCGGTGAAGAAATTAGTCTGCCGTAAGTTTTCCCGCGACGCGACCCCTGGCCGGGGGTTCGGGCGGCTGGACATAGGGGGTCGGCGTGACGTCACCGGTGGGTCTGCACCGAGTCGTGGAACCGGCGGGGGTGCTCCCGCAGGCGGCCTGGCGGTTGGACCCGGACCCGCGGATCGCGGCGAACGAGGTGCGGATCCGGGTCGAGCGGCTGAACCTGGACGCGGCGAGTTTCCGGCAGTTGGCGGAGAAGCACGGCGGCGACGGGGAGAAGGTCCGCGCCGAGGTGCTGGAGATCGTGTCGACCCGGGGGAAGATGCAGAACCCGGTGACCGGTTCGGGCGGCATGCTGATCGGCACCGTCGAGGAGGCGGGCCGCCGGTCGCCGCTGGGGCTGAAGGCGGGTGACCGGGTGGCGACGCTCGTGTCGCTGACGCTGACGCCGCTGACGATCCTCGACGGGCTGGCCCGCTGGGACGGGCGCAGCGAGCAGGTGCCGTGCGACGGGTACGCGATCCTGTTCGCCCGGTCGATCGCGGCGGTGCTGCCGCCGGACCTGCACCCCGAGCTGTCCCTGGCGGTGCTGGACGTGTGCGGGGCGCCGGCGTTGACGGCGCGGGTGGTGGCCGAGCAGGTGGCGCGGCGCTCGCGTGAGGGTGATCCGCGTCCGGTGTCGGTGGCGGTGATCGGCGGGGCCGGCAAGAGCGGGTCGTTGTCGCTCGCGGCGGCGCGGCGGGCGGGCGCCGCCCGTACCGTCGGGGTGGTTCCGGTGGCGTCGGAGCAGGACGCGCTGACGGCGGCCGGGCTGGCCGACGTGGTGGCGCTGGCCGACGCGCGGGATCCGGTGGGGTTGTCGACGGCGGTGACGACGGCGCTGGGTGTGCCGGCGGACGTGACAGTGGTGTGCGTGGACGTGCCGGGGTGTGAGCACGGCGCGGTGCTGGCCACGGCGGACGGCGGTACGGTGATCTTCTTCTCGATGGCGACGAGTTTCGCGGCGGCGGCGCTGGGCGCGGAGGGCCTGGCGGCGGACGTGACGATGCTGGTGGGCAACGGGTACGTGCCGGGGCACGCGGCGCTGGCGTTGGATCTGTTGCGGGCCGAGCCGGGGGTGCGCGGTCTGTTCGAGGCGCGTCTGGCGGCAGACTGAGGCCATGACGAACCCCTCGACGCTGTATCGCGGTGGAGTGCTGCACTGTCCGGCGGACCCGAGCGCGACGGCGCTGCTGGTGCGGGACGGGCGGATCGCCTGGTTGGGTACTGATGCGGACGCGCCGCGGGCGGACCGGGTGGTGGAGCTGGGCGGTGCGCTGGTGACGCCGGCGTTCGTGGACGCGCACGTGCACGCGACGGATACCGGGTTGGCGTTGTCGGGGCTGGATCTGTCGGCGGTGCGGTCGGCGGGTGGGCTGCTGGAGGCGGTGTCGGCGTTCGCGGCGGGCCTGCCGGGTGACGCGGTGGTGCTGGGGCACGGCTGGGACGAGTCGGGCTGGGCGGATCGGGCGTTGCCTGATGCGGCGGCGCTGGACCGGGCGGCCGGTGGGCGGCGGGTGTATCTGTCGCAGGCGTCGATCCATTCGGCGCTGGTGTCGGCGGCGTTGCTGGCGGCGTGCCCGGAGGTGGTGTCGGCGGCCGGGTACGAGGCGTCGGGGTGGTTGCGGCGCGACGCGCATCACGTGGTGCGGGCGGCGGCGTTCGCGTCGGTGACGCGGGCGCAGCGGGTGGCGGCGCAGCGGCGGGCGCTGGAACACGCGGCGTCGCTGGGTGTCGCGGCGGTGCACGAGTGCGGTGGTCCGGACATCTCCGACGAGGAGGACTTCACCGGGCTGCTGGCGATCTCGGGGGCCGGGGTGCCGGAGGTGTACGGGTACTGGGGTGAGCTGCTGGGTGCGGCGAAGGCCCGGGAGCTGGGTGCGGTGGGCGCGGGTGGTGACCTGTTCGCGGACGGGGCGCTGGGGTCGCGGACGGCGCACGTGTCGGCGGCGTACCTGGACGGTGAGGCGGGGGCGTGCGGGCACGGGTACGTGTCGGCGGAGCAGGTGCGTGATCATCTGCTGGACTGCGCGGCGCACGGGTTGCAGGGCGGGTTCCACGCGATCGGGGACGCGGCGATCGGGACGGTGCTTGCGGGGTTTGGGCTGGCGGCGCGGTCGCTGGGTGTGGACCGGTTGCGGGCGGCCCGGCACCGGGTGGAGCACGCGGAGATCATGAGCAAGGCGCTGATCGCCGGGTTCGTGGAGTACGGGATCGTGGCGTCGATGCAGCCGGCGTTCGACCGGTTGTGGGGTGGCGCGGGCCGGATGTACGAGTCGCGGCTGGGGTTGGCCCGGTCGTTGGAGTCGAATCCGATGGGTGCGATGCACGGGGTCGGTGTGGCGTTGGCGTTCGGGTCGGATTCGCCGGTGACGCCGTTGGATCCGTGGGGGTCGGTGCGGGCGGCGGCGGCGCATCACAACCCGGCGCAGCGGATGAGTGTGCGGGCGGCGTTCGCCGCGCACACGCGTGGCGGGTGGCGGGCCGTGCACCTGGACAACGAGGGCGTGCTGGCGTTGGGGGCGCCGGCGACGTTCGCGGTGTGGGACACCCCGGCGGGCGTGGAGCGGGGGCTGCCGGTGGTGCTGGCCGAGGATCCGGAGTTGCGGGGCGCGGACGATCCGACGCCGCTGCCGGTGTGCCGGGCCACCGTGTTGCGCGGTGACGTGATCTATGAGGAAGGGTCTTCGTGACAGGGAAGCTTGGGCTGGATCCGGCGCTGGTGGCGCGGGCGCGGGAGTTGGCGCGCCGGGCCGGGCAGCCGGTGGTGGATCTGGCGCGCAGCCACACCACGGTGTCGGTGGAGCGGGCGGTGCTGCGGCTGGCCGGGGTGACCGGCGCGGACCCGGACGGTATTCCGTGGGTGAACCGGCTCGTGGACGCGGTGGTCGCGGACGTGGGTCTGGGGCACGGGGTGGCGGCGCCGGTGTTCGACGCGCTGGCGCGTGAGGGCATCGCCGATGTGACGTTGCTGGCGCAGAAGGCCGCGGCCGGGTCGGTGCGGTTCGCGCAGCCGTCGGGGAAGGCGGCGACGGCTGCGCGGCGGGCGTCGCGTAAGGCGGTCGCGGCGGGGATCCGCGGCATCGACCGGCGGCGCGCGGAGCGGGATCGGCTGGTGAAGCGGTTCGGGGATCCGGAGCGGCGGCCGTGGATCTACCTGATCGTGGCGACGGGTGACATCTACGAGGACATTCCGCAGGCGCAGGCGGCGGCGCGGGCCGGCGCGGACGTGATCGCGGTGATCCGGTCGACGGGGCAGTCGCTGCTGGACTACGTGCCGGAGGGGGCGACCCGGGAGGGGTTCGCGGGCACGTACGCGACGCAGGAGAACTTCCGGCTGATGCGGGCGGCGCTGGACGAGACGTCGCGGGAGCTGGGCCGGTACGTGCGGCTGACGAACTACGCGTCGGGTCTGTGCATGCCGGAGATGGCGACGCTGGCCGGCCTGGAGCGGCTGGACATGATGCTCAACGACTCGATGTACGGGATCCTGTTCCGCGACATCAACCCGATCCGCACGTTCGTGGACCAGCGGTTCTCGCGGCAGGTGCACGCGCGGGCGGGGATCATCATCAACACCGGTGAGGACAACTACCTGACCACCGCTGACGCGGTGGACGAGGCGCACACGGTGACGGTGTCGCAGCTGCTCAACGAGTTCTTCGCGCACGAGGCGGGGCTGGCGGACTGGCAGCTGGGGCTGGGGCACGCGTTCGAGATCAACCCGGATGTGCCGGAGTCGTTCCGGTTGGAGCTGGCGCACGCGTTGCTGGCGCGGGAGTTGTTCCCGGACGCGCCGTTGAAGTGGATGCCGCCGACGAAGCACATGACCGGTGACGTGTTCCGGGGAAACCTGCTCGACGGGTTCTTCAACCTGGTGGGCACGATGACCGGGCAGGGGATCCTGCTGGTGGGGATGATGACCGAGGCGGTGGTGACGCCGTGGCTGTCGGACCGGGACATCGCCCTGCAGAACGTGCGGTACGTGCTGGGTGCGGCGGGCGGGTTGCACGAGGACTTCGTGCCGGCGCCGGGCGGGTTCATCCAGCAGCGGGCGCACCGGGTGCTCGGTGAGGCGGTGGATCTGCTGGAGCGTATCGGGGACCAGTCGTTGCTGACGGCGATCGCCGAGGGCACGTTCGGGATCATGAAGCGGCCGGCGGACCGGGGCAAGGGCCTGGACGGGGTGGCGCGGCACGAGGCGGACTACTACAACCCGGCCACGGAGATCCTGGAGCAACCCTCATGAGTGAGAAGACGGTCGTGCGGCCGTACGGGGACACCACCGGTGACGGCATGGTGCAGGTGTCGTTCACGTTGCCGGTGCCGCACGACAAGCGGGCCGAGGGCGCGGCGGTGCAGCTCGCCAACAAGATGGGCATGGACCCGGCGATGCTGGTGCACGCCAAGCCGATCGGGGACGGGTTCACGTTCTTCGTGGTGTACGGGCGGGTGAACCACCTGGTGGACCTGGCGAAGGTGCAGGTGGTGGAGCGTGACTATCCGCTGCTGTCGGCCAAGGAGGTCAACGCGGTGGTGAAGCGGCAGCTGCGCCGCAAGCTGTCGGTGGTGGGCGCGTGCATCGGCACGGACGCGCACACCGTCGGCATCGACGCGATCCTCAACGTCAAGGGCATCGCTGGTGAGAAGGGCCTGGAGTACTACCGGGAGCTGAAGGTCACGAACCTGGGCGCGCAGGTCAGTGTGCCGGAGCTGGTCGAGGCGGCCCGGCGGGAACGCGCCGACGCGGTGCTGGTGTCGCAGGTGGTGACGCAGCGCGACGCGCACCTGCACAACACGCGGGAGATGTCCGCGGCGTTCCGGGAGGCGATGCCGGCCGGACGCCGGCCGCTGCTGATCGTCGGCGGGCCGCGGTTCGACGAGACGATGACCGGCGAGCTGGGCGTGGACCGGATCTTCGGCCGTGGCACCACTCCGGGTGAGGTCGCCAGTTACCTCGTCCACGCTTTGATCACCTCCAGGAAGGCGAACACCCCATGAGCGATCCGCGTGTCGGTCTCACAGTCGTCCACCGCCGGTACGTGCCGTACTCCCACGCCCACTACGCGGGCAACCTGGTCGACGGGGCGTACGCGCTGGGGTTGTTCGGTGACGTGGCCACCGAGGTGTGCATCCGCACCGACGGCGACGAGGGGTTGTTCGCCTCGTACGCCGACGTGCAGTTCCGGGCGCCGATGAAGGCCGGTGACGTGCTGGAGGTGACCGCGACGGTGACCCGGGTGGGCACCCGCAGCCGCACCATCGACTTCGCCGCCACCGTGGTGTGCCGGGGCCGTCCGGACAAGGGCGAGTCGGCCGCCGAGGTGCTCGACGAGCCGATCGTCGCGGTCACCGCGACCGGCACTGTGGTCGTACCGCCGTCCCCGTGAGCGAGCCGATGTTGCGCGCCGTCGTCTGCGCCGACGTCGGGTCGACGTACACGAAGGCGGCGGTGGTGGACCTCGACGGCGGCCGGCTGGTCGCGGCGGCGTCCGCGCCCACCACGGTGGGCACTGACGTCCTCCACGGCCTGGACGCCGCGGTCGGCGCGGCCACCGCGTCGGCCGGGGTCGCTGAGGTGCCCTGGTACGTGTGCTCGTCGGCCGGGGGTGGGCTGCGCCTGGCGGTGGTGGGTTACGAGCCCCTCGTCACCGCTCAGGCGGGCCGGCGGGTCGGTCTGTCGGCGGGCGCGAACGTGGTGCACGTGGCGGCGGGGCGGCTGTCCGGGGCGGACGTGGCGGCGTTGCGGGCGGCCCGCCCGGACGTGGTGCTGCTGGTGGGCGGCACCGACGGCGGCGACGCGGACACGGTGACGCACAACGCGACGCGGCTGGCGAAGGCCCGGTTCCGGGTGCCGGTGGTCCTCGCCGGCAACGCCGACGTGCGCGACGACCTGCACGCGCTGCTGGCCGGCGCGGGAGTGCCGGTGACGGTGGCGGACAACGTGCTGCCCCGCATCGGGGTGCTGGAGCCGGCGTCGGCGCGGGCGGCGATCCGGGAGGTGTTCCTGCGGCACGTCATCGGCGGCAAGAAGCTGTCCCGAGGTACCCGGTTCGCGCGGCTGGTCCGCGCCGCCACCCCGGACGCGGTGCTCACCGGCGTGGAGGTCCTCGCCGGCACGCTCGGCGGTGACCTCGCAGTGGTGGACGTGGGTGGGGCCACCACCGACGTGTACTCGGTGCTCACGCCCGACGAGCGGGACAGCGGGCCGAGTCAGGAGGTCGCCGGGACGCTGTGGCGGGCGCGCACCGTCGAGGGTGACCTGGGCATGCGGTGGAGCGCGCCGGGTGTGGTGCGCGCCGCGGTCGAGGAGCGGCTGCTCGACCGCGCCGAGGAGGCGGATCTGGCGGCCGCGGCGGCGGTACGGGCCGCCGATCCGGGGTTCCTGCCCGCCGGTGACGGCGAGCGGGCCGTGGACCGGCGCATCGCGGCGCTGGCCGCGACCGTGGCGTTGCGGCGGCACGCGCGGGGCGCGGCGACGGGGGAGCGGGCCGGGCGGGACCTGCGGGAGGTGAAGCTGCTCGTCGGCTCCGGTGGGGTGCTGCGGCACGCCGAGCCGGGCGACGCGGCGGCGGTGCTCGACGCGGTGCTGACCGATCACGCGGGCGGGTGGGCGTTGCCGCGGGCGGCCCGGCCGGTCGTCGACGTGGACTACGTGCTGGCCGCCGCGGGGCTGCTCGCCGCCGACCATCCGGGTGCGGCGGCGGCGATGCTGCGGCACCACCTGAGCGCCTGAACCGCGCTCAGGAATCGAGACGCGCCGACGCGACACGCCGTGTCGCAACACACGACAGGCCCGGGTGGGTTGACAGCGGCGGGGGTCTACGCCGTACCGTCTTTGAGTCCTACCACGGGAAGCGGCTGTTGTTCGCTTCGTCCCTTCGTCCGCTGGCCGAGCGACCGGAAGGTTGCGGCGGCCAGGTCCAGCGGGCGGGGGTCGGCGGGGCGGCGCGAACCGGCCGCGGTTACCGGTGTACGGGCAGGGTGAA
Organism: Micromonospora sp. WMMD1219; assembly: GCF_049315215.1. Classification (NCBI taxonomy): domain Bacteria; kingdom Bacillati; phylum Actinomycetota; class Actinomycetes; order Micromonosporales; family Micromonosporaceae; genus Micromonospora; species Micromonospora sp. WMMD1219. The sequence continues at coordinate 5,266,865 of NZ_CP186057.1, read as the reverse complement.
AGGCACGGCCAGTAGACAACGGCCAGGCGGGGGCAGCCAGTCCACGTCGGGTCGGTCCGAAGGTCGGCGCCGATCGTCTTCGCCCCACCGGCCGGGAAGGGCCTGGGAGCATCGGGGCGCGGCTTCGGCCGCGCCCCGATTTCATCCCCCCGATGTTCCCCGTGTCAGCGGCCCAGCCCTCTCAGCGGCCCAGCCGCCGGTAGCGGCGCACCGCTGCGGGAGCGGCCACCGCGATCAGCGCCAGCGGCCACGCGACCGCCAGTACCAGCGCGTGCCGCGCCGGCCACGAGTCCCCGCCCAGGCCCGGGTTGCCGAACAGGTCCCGGGCCGCCGCCACCGTCGCCGACAGCGGGTTCCACGCGGCGATCGCGCCCAGCCAGTCCGGCATCAGCTCCGGCGCCACGAACACGTTGGACAGGGCGGTCAGCGGGAACGCCAGCGGGAACACCACCACCGCGACCGTGTCCGGGTTCGGCACGAGCAGCCCGAACAGGATGCCCACCCAGGTCATCGCGACGCGCAGCAGCAGGATCAGCGCCACCGCGGCCAGCGCCGCGCCGGCGCCTTCGCGCCACTGCCAGCCGACCAGCAGCCCGCACACCACCAGCGTGGTCATCTCCAGGCACGCCCGTACCAGGTCGGCCCCGGCGCGGCCGGACAGCAGCGCCGAGCGGGCCATCGGCAGTGACCGGAACCGGTCCACCACGCCCCGGCCGGCGTCGGCCGCGATCGCCGACGCGGTCGCGCCGAGGCCGTAGAGCATCGTCATGACGAACACGCCGGGCAGCAGGAACTCCCGGTAGCTGCCGTCGCCCGGCACGGACATGCCGCTGCCGAACACGTAACCGAACACCAGCACGAACATGATCGGCAGGCTGAAGTAGAGGATGATCTCCTCCGGTGCTCGGACCACGTGCCGCATGTTCCGCCCGGCCATCAGCCATCCGTCGGTGAGCGCCCTCACGACGCCACCCCCACCCGCTGCGTGTCGGCGTGGGCGCCGGTGAGCCGCAGGAACGCCTCGTCGAGCGTGGGCCGGCGGACCAGGACGTCCTCCACGGCGATCCCGGCGTCGTCGAGGGCCCGCAGCACGGCGGTGAGCACGGCGATCCGGTCGGCCACCGGCGCGTCCACACGCCGCAGCTCGGCGTCCACCGTCGCGGTCGCGCCGGTGGCGCGTTCCACGACGGCTGCCGCCGCGGGCAGGTCCGCCGCGTCGCGGACCACCAGTTCCAGCCGGTCGGCGCCGATGCGGGCCTTCAGCCGCTCCGGGGTGCCCTCGGCCACGACCCGGCCGGTGTCGATGACGCAGACCCGGTCGGCGAGGTGGTCGGCCTCCTGCAGGTACTGGGTGGTCAGCAGCACGGTGGTGCCGTCGTCGACCAGTTCCCGCACCGCCGTCCACAGCCCGTTGCGGCTGCGCGGGTCCAGGCCGGTGGTCGGCTCGTCGAGGAACAGCACCCGCGGTGGCACCACCAGGCTTGCCGCCAGGTCCAGGCGGCGGCGCATCCCACCGGAGTAGCCGCCGGCCGACCGGTCCGCGGCCTCGGTCAACCCGAACCGGTCCAGCAGCTCCTCGGCGCGGTCGCGGGCCCGGCGCGCGGACAGCCGGCGCAGCCGGCCGAACAGCACCAGGTTCTGCCGGCCGCTGAGCACCTCGTCGACGGCCGCGTACTGGCCGGTCAGGCTGATCGCGGCGCGGACCCGGTCCGGGTCGGTGGCGACGTCGTACCCGGCCACCCGGGCCCGGCCGGCGTCGAACCGCAGCAGCGTGGTGAGGATCCGCACCGCAGTGGTCTTGCCGGCGCCGTTGGGGCCCAGCACCCCGTACACGGTGCCGGCCGGCACGGCCAGGTCGAAGCCGTCCAGGGCGGTGGTGCGGCCGTACGTTTTTCGGATCCCGTCGGCCAGCACGGCCGTCGTGTCGTCGGTCATGGGTGTCAGCGTCACCGGCGTCGCTGACCGGGCGCGTACCGGGCGCGCACCGGGCGGTGCCGCGCCGGTCAGCGGCCGTCGAGCAGTGCCAGCGCCCGCTGCCGGGGCAGGTTCGCGCCGCCGGCGTACGCGGCGGCGAACGCCGCCTCACCCAGGCGTTCCCGCAGCGTGGCGGCGGTCGGCGTGCCGGCCGGGGCGTCGGCCGCGCCGGTGCCGGCCAGCAGCGCCGCCGCCGCGCCCAGCAGCCGGGCCGCCGCCTCGTGGTCGCCGTCGCGCAGCAGCGGCCCGGCCAGCCCGTCGGCCGCCGCGGCCACCACCGGCGCGTCCCACACCCCGGCGCCGGCGGTGAGGACCTGCCGGTAGTGGGCGCGGGCGGCCGCCGGGTCACCGGCGGCGTCGGCGAGCTGCCCGAGCGTCACCAGCGCCGCCAGCCGCACCACCTCGGCGCCGAACCAGCCCGACGGGCACTGCGCGACCGCCCGCTCGCACAGCGCCCGCGCCCGCTGCGGGTCGCCGTCGCGGCGGGCGATCTCGCCGAGCCCCAGATCCGCGGCGGCCACCAGCTCCGGCGCGCCGGCCGGCCCGGCGATGCGCCGCACCCGCCGGTAGTCCTCCGCCGCGCCGGCCAGGTCACCGGCGACCAGCCGCCCGTCGGCGCGGGTCCGCAGCAGCTCCGCCAGGTCCAGGGTGGAGCCGAGCTGTTCGGCCAGGTCCAGCGCCTCCGCCATCGGCGCGGCCGCCGACGCGACGTCACCGGTGCGGTAGGCGGCCTCGGCGCGGGTGGACAGCGTCACGATCATGCCCCAGCGGTCTTCGAGGGCCCGGAAGCCGGTCAGCGCGGCGTCCAGCTCGGTGCGGGCCTGCTCGTGACGGCCGTGCAGCAGGCTGACCATCGCGGTGCCCAGCAGGCCCAGCGCCCGGCTCCACGGGTCGGTGCCGAGCAGCCGGTCCCGCACGGCCTGCTCGTGCAGCGCCGCCGCGTCCTGCGGTGACGGGGGGCCGCTGGCCATGCCGGACAGGTACAGCAGGAACGGATGCCGGGGCGGCCGGGCCAGGGTCCACAGGATCCGCGACGCGGTGTCCACCTCGCTGCGGTCACCGCCGCCGGCGAGCGTGGCGACCAGCAGGCTCAGCGCGTACTCCTCGGCCAGGCCGTCGGGCGGGCCGTCGAGCCGGTCGACCAGCCGCCGGGCCGGCGCCGAGCCCTCCCCGCGCAGGCCCCGCAGCCACCAGTAGAACGCCAGCGCCGCGACCAGCCGCAACCCGATGCCGGTGTCCGCGTGCCGCAGCGCCGCGTGCAGGTCGTCGCGCGCGGCGTCCAGGCGGCGCAGCCACCGGTCCTGGCCACCGCCGCGCAGGCCCGCGTCGCCGGCCAGCGCCAGATCCAGGAAGTACGCGGCGTGCGCGTCCCGCACCCGCCCGGTCTCACCGTGCTCGGCGAGCCGGGCCGCCGCGAACTCGCGGATCGTCTCCAGCATCCGGTAGCGCCCGCCGGTGGCCTCCACCAGTGACTTGTCCACCAGGCCGGTGAGCACGTCCACGACGTCCTCGGCGTCCGGCGCGCACACCGCCTGCACCGCGGCCAGGTCGGCGGCGCCGGCGAACACGCTCATCCGGGCGGCCAGGCGGCGCTCCGGGGCGTCGAGCAGGTCCCAGCTCCACCCCACGACCGCCTCCAGCGTGCGGTGCCGGGGCGCCGCGGTGCGGTCGCCGCGGCGCAGCAGCCGGAACCGGTCGTCCAGACGCGCCGCGACCTGCGTCACCGGCAGGGCCCGCAGCCGCGCCGCGGCCAGCTCCAGGGCCAGCGGCAGCCCGTCGAGGGTACGGCAGATCCGCAGCACCGCCGGGGTGGTGGCGGCGTCGAGGGCGAACCCGGGTGACACGTCGGCGGCGCGGTCGGTGAACAGCCGCACCGCCGGGTACGCGGCTGCCGTCTCGGGCGCGGCCGGCCCGTCCGGGGCGGGCAGCCCGCCGACCGGGCACAGCGCCTCGCCGGTGAGGCCCAGCGGCTCCCGGCTGGTGGCGAGCACCCGCAGCCCGGGCGCGGCGGCGAGCAGCCGGCCGGTGAGCCGGGCCGCGTCGTCGACGACGTGCTCGCAGTTGTCCAGCACCAGCAGCAGCCGCCGGTCGGCCAGCGCGGCGACCAGCCGGTCGGTGAGGTCGGCCGGGCCGCCGGGTGTGCGCAGGCCGGCGTCGCGCAGGTCCAGCGCGGCCAGCACCGCCGGCGCGACCGGCGCCCCGGGTGCCACGGCGGCCAGCTCCACCAGGCACACCGGCCCGTCGTGGCCGGACGCGACGGTGGTGGCCAGCCGGGTCTTGCCGGCGCCGCCCGGGCCGTGCAGGGTCACCAGCCGCGCCGCGCCGAGCAGGTCGTGGACCCGCCGCAGTTCCGGTTCCCGGCCGACGAAGCTGGTGAGCGGGCTGGGCAGCCGGGCGGGCGGCGCGGCGTCGTCACGCAGCAGCGCCGCGTGCAGCGCGACCAGCTCCGCCGACGGGTCGGTGCCCAGTTCCTCGGCCAGCACCCGGCGGGCGTCGGCGTAGACGGCGAGCGCCTCGGCGCGGCGGCCGGCGCCGTGCAGGGCCCGCATCAGCAGCCCGTGCAGCCGTTCCCGCAGCGGATGCGCCGCCACCAGGTCCCGCAGCTCGGCGATCAGCGGCGCACCGGCCGGCGCCAGCGCCAGCTCCGCCTCGACCCGGTCCTCGACCGCGGCCAGCCGCGCGTCCCGCAGCCGGGCCGCCTCGGCGTCGGCGAACGGCGCGCCGGTCACGTCCGCGAGGGGTTCGCCGCGCCACAGGCCGAGCGCGTCGCGCAGCAGCGCCGCCGCGCCGGCCGGATCACCGGCGGCGAGCGCCGCCCGCCCGGCCGCCGCCAGGCCGGTGAACCGGTGCAGGTCGACGCGCTGCGGGTCCACGGCCAGCCGGTAGCCGGCCGGGCCGAACTCGATGTGCGCGTCCGGCAGCAGCCGCCGCAGCCGCGACACCTGCGACTGCAGCGCGTTCGCGGCCTGTTCGGGTGGCCGGTCGCCGTACACGCCGTCGACGAGGCGCTGCGGCGCCACGGTGCGGCCGGCGTCGAGCAGCAGCAGCACCAGCAGCGCGCGCAGCCGCCCGCCGGCGACGGGCAGCACGCTGCCGTCGGCCGCGTACGCCTGGGTCGCGCCGAGCACACCGAACCGCATGCGCCCGATTGTCGCCTGTCGCCGGTGACGCCCACACTCCCCACCCGCCGGTCACAGATGGTGCCGGCGCCATTCGGACTGCTCCTGTTCGGCGGTGTGACGGTCAGCTATAGATGTCACTTTTCGGCGGTGGTTGTCACCGGGGCTGATGCGGCGCTTGTCACCGGGGCTGATGCGGCGCTTCGGACGTGCTGGCTCGGAGACGATCGAGCGCTTATCGAAGCGACGGCTCGTTCGCGTCGATCTCGTAGGCGAGTCGGCCGATCAGGAGGTTGAGCTGTTCGCGGAGTGCCCTGAAGTGGCCGTTGACTGATGGCCGCAGGAGGTGGTTCCAGCGGGAGTAGATGTAGCGGGTTTCATCGCCGGGTGATCGTCGAGCGTGAAGGTCGGGGCGGATCGTGGGGGCGTAGATGTGGTCCCCGTGGGTGATCTCGGTCCAGACCCAGGTGCTGGCGAGTCGGCGTTTGCCGTGGCCCCAGTCGGTGTGTGGCACTCGCCGCTTGTTCACGAGTTGTTCGGGGAGTCCATCGGTGATCTCGCGCCACTGGTGTTCTGGGATCTGCCAGTTGGCGAGCGCGTCGCGGCGTCGGCCGTAGTCGAGCAGTTCGGCGTCGGTGTCGAGGTGGTGGGCGAGTGCGTCGACAGCGTGGTGGAACGCGGCGGTGCGGGCGGAGGTGGTGAGCGCGCGGTGCACGACGTTCATGGCGTTGACGGCTGCATGCCGGGGTATGCCGAGGTGGGTGGCGGCGTCGGTGCTGGTGCTGTCGGAAGCGATGTGCGCGAGGCGTATGGCCACTGCGTGCTGAAGCAGCCGGGGCTTGAGGTCGGTGAAGTCGCTGAGGTAGTTGTCGATCCAGTGCTGTGGTGGCCGCTGCGGGATGTGCTGGACGCGCAGGCGTGTGGGTGGTGGTCCGGTCAGGCCTTGGCGGCGGGTGGCCCGGCTGGGGACTCCTGTGCGTTTGATGATGTGCAGGGCGCCGACTTCCGGGCCGAGCGCGGTGTGCAGGCCGGGTGAGCAGTAGCCGTCTCCGGGGAGGTACTGCTTGATCCACGGGCGAAGGCTCGGCCTATTGTCGAGGAGATTCGCGAGGAGATGCCGGACGGTGTCTGAGTCACCGGCTGAGGTGATGGCTGAGGCGGTGGTGAGCAGGGCCGCGTTCGTAGCGGCGTCGGTGGGTGGTTTGTCGTAGAGGGCGTTGTCGCGCGCTCGTCCGCGCTGCTGGCGGTCCTTGGCGATCTGGCGGCGGATGTGCTCGACGTGCCGGTCGATGAGCGCCGCGTTCCGGGTTGTGGTGACGAGAGGGCGGGCCAGCGGCCAGGATCCACCGATGACGCAGCTGAGGATGCGTAGGTCGGTGACGTATTGTCCGGCGGCGGCGTGGCCGCCGGCGCTGCGGGTGGGGCTGTTGTCGTGCAACAGGGTGAGCAGGCGCTCTTGCAGCGCGAGTGCCGCGGAGTCGGCGTCGTGAACGGCTGGCGGCGATTGGTCGAGCCGTTGGCCGCAGCCGCGCTCGGCTGAGCGGCAGGGGCTTGGGCGGAGGTTGGCGCGGCAGGCGACGGGATGCAGGGTGGCGTCAAGGCGCCGAGGCAGCATCCTGGTGCCGCTGTCACGGGCCAGCGCGGGTTGGCCGCAGGCCGGGCAAGCGTGGGCGAGCAGCCGCTGGTGCGCGGTGCAGGCGAACACGACGGGTAGCCGCCAGAGCTTGCTCCAAGCGCCGCCGTGCTGGTTCTGGATGTCGCTGCCGTCGCCGGCCAGGCATTGGGGGCAGTGTCGGGTGAACCGGGCGAAGATCCAGTTCTCCTTGACGAGCATGCCGTGGGCGAGGCGTCGGTGCCGTCCGGTGCGCAGCGGGTTCAGTGGCGGGTAGGGGGTGCTCAGGCTGTCCAGGGTCAGGGCTGCGACTTCGTTCGGGGTGAGCCGGGTGGTGCGGGCGAACGTGGCCGCGCTGTGGCGGGTGAGGGTGATCATGTTGCTGGCGCGGGCGCCGTCGGGTGGTTGTGCGAGACCGGTGAGGTGTTCCAGTCGGGCGGGAGTGAGGTCCAGCCGGTGCGCGAGGCGCAGGATGTAGCCGGGCAGCGACTCGTCTGGCAGTGGTGTGAGGCTGCGTGGCAGCGGTGTGCCACTCACGGACCGGCGGGGGTGTTGTGGGGAACGGCGAGGTTCGCCTGGCGGTGGTCGCGGCTGTCGATTTCGGCGGCGAGTTGGGTGGCGTAGTCGACGAGCAGGCGGTCGAGGGCGATGTCGTGCGGGCGGGTGCAACCGTCGCGGAAGCGGGCGACCATCGCGTAGGCGCTCAGACGCCAGGCATTGTGCAGGTGAGGGGGCTGCCGGTCGCGGATGGGATGCGGGGCGAACAGGTGCTCGCTGCCGGTCAGCCGTGACCAGACGATGATGGAGGCGCTCTGGCGTTTGCGGTCGCCGAGTTCGGGTTCGCGTCCGTGGATCCACTCCGGCGGTGGCAGCTGTTGCGTGAGCTGCCGCCAGGTGGCGGGGTCGATGCACCAGTCGCGCAGCGCGGTGCGCCGTTGGTGGTAGTCGATGCGGCTGGAGGCGGCTTCGATGTGGTCGGCGAGGTCGTGGATGGCTGCCTCGAACTCGTGGGGGTCGCTGCGCTGGCGCGCCCACGCGTGCACCGCTTTGACGCTGGAGTAGCAGCGGGAGCGTGCGGCTGCGGTGTCGGGCAGTCCGAGACGCGCGGCGGCCTGGCCGATCGAGCCCCCTGCGGTCGTTTGACACAGGTGCAGCGCGGCGGTTCGTCGCAGGTGCACCGGGTTGACGTCGTCGAAGTGGGCCAGGAACCGCATGAACCAGTCGGGTTGCAGGAACTGGGCGATGTGTTCGGGGCCGAAGGGTGTGCGTCGGATCGGGACGCGCAGACCGCGGGCACGCCGTGGGCGGGCGTAGGTCTGCAGGGCCGGGGCGATGGCTTGGCGTAGCCCTTCGGAGCTGTTGGGACGTTCTTCGAGGAATTGGCGGCTCCAGTCGGCGCGGGCCGGGCGGCGCGAGTCGTGGGTAAGCAGGCCGCGCAGGTGGCCGGTCAACTCGCGCGGATGCGCGAGGGTCAACAGTCGGTCGGCGGTGGCCAGCAGCGCCGCGCAGGCGATCGCGTTGGCGGGCGGGCTGCGGTGATCGTCGATCGTCGGCGTCCGGTGCTCGCTGCCAGAGCGGTCCGTCGGATGGTGTGGGGCTGCGGTGAGGTGGCGTTCGAGCACGTCGGCGAGCTCGATGGTGGGCACCAGGTCGTGGGCCAGCGGCCAGGAGCACCGGATGAGGTAGCTGAGTTGGATCAGGTCGGTGAAGTACTGGATGGCGGTGGTGCGTTGACCGAGGACGACGACGTTGTCGGGTCGGGTGGTGTCGAGCGCGTCGCGGATGCGCTGCTGCAGGCGCAGCGTTGCCGGTGGCGGCGTGACTGCGGTGACAGCGCCGGTCAGCCAGACCCCGCAGCCGGCGGCCTGGTCTCGCCGGATCGGGCTGATGGTGGCCCGGCACTGGCTCGGGTGCAGGGTTTCGTCGGACCAGCGAGGTAGCGCTCCGTTCTCCTTGTGGTGAGCGAGGTGCCCGGAACTGCACTGGTGGTTCAGGTAGCAGCGATGCACCGGGCAGGCGAACACGACGGGCAGCCGCCAGGCGCGTCGCCAACTGCCGGCATGCGGCCACGAGGCGGTGGAATCCGGCGGGGCGAGGCAACGCGGACAGTAGCGGGAGTAGTTCGTCAACAACCAGCCGTCGAGGTGGCGCTTGACGCCGCGGCGTCCGCTCGGCTGCGGCCGGGGTCTGGCAGCGGGGTAGCGGGGTGCGTACGCGGCGAGGAACAACGCCTCGGTCTCGGCGTGGGTCAGCCGGGTGGCGTGCGCGAAGCGGTGACGCGCGGCCGGCTCGCCGTCAACGAGCAGCCCGGTCCGCGCCGCTGCGCGGTATCGGCTGCCCGTTGGCGGACAGACCAGGCCGGTGGCGACCACCAGCCGGGCCGGCGACGTCTCGAGCCGGCGCGCTAGGCGCAGCACGTAACCGACGATCGATTCGTCGGGAAGCGGATCCAGGCTGCGGGGCAGTGGCAGGCGGCCGGTCACGCGCTGCGGGCGGAGTCAGCGGCGGGGATGCCTCGATCGTCGAAGACGGTGTTGCGGCCACGTTTGGCGGGCCGTCGGCGTGCGGCGTTGTCGGTGCCGACCGGGGGGACGGGCGGAATCTCACCGGCGGACACATCGCGGGTCGGGTCGTCGCCGACCTCGACCACGACCCTGTCCAGCAGCGCCTGGGTGAGGCGTTCCTCGCCGCTGTCGAGGGCTTCGGCGCAGCCGTCCTCGATGAGCCGTTCCAGCAGGCCGACCACCCCGCCGGTGCGTCGGAACAAGTATTCGGGCATGGTGGCCTCGGTGAGCATCGCCGGGGCGGCGTTGAGCAGCCGCAGGTGCTGCTCCAGGCCGGTCAGGTGCGCGGTCCACGCGGCGATGTGTCCTGCGGTGTCGTAGCGGAAGGGCTCGAGATGGACGAGGTCGAACCGGCGTTCGGTCTGGGTGGAGAGGCCCTCCCCACTGGGCGGGGGTGGGAAGACGATTTGACCGGTGCGCCGGTCGTGGCGGCCTTCGCGCAGCAGGCCGGAGCCGGGGATGTCCACGCCGATGAGGATCAGCGTGGTGTGCATGCTCATGAACGCCCGCAGCAGGTCGAGGGTGTCTTGGTCGTCGGCGCGGTGCATCTTCAACCGGGTGATGTCGTCGAGCAGCAGCGCCCGGACGCCGTGATCGTGCAGCGACGTCCGCACCGATCTGGTCAGCTGCGGCAGCGTCATCTTGTGGTGATCGGCGCCGAAGAAGTCCAGGATCGCCTCGCAGGTGCTCTTCGGCTTCGCCGTCACCGGGGTCTGGACGTAGGCGACCGGCGCGTGCAGGTCCCGTGTGCCGGGGACTGCATTCGGGTTGAGCTGGGCGTGTAGCTCCAGCCAGACGTCCTCGAACGCCGCGGCGATCTCGCAGGCGGTCTCGGTCTTGCCCTGGTATCCGCCACCGGTGATCATCAGTCCGGCGCGGGTGGTCGGTTTGTGTTTGAGGGCGTTACTCTGCAGCCGCGAGCGCATCATCCGGGTGACCGTGAGGCTCATCGGAGTGTCCTGCATCGGCAAGTTCGCGTGGGTGGCGGCCCGGTGCAGATCATGCAGGTGACGTCGGCGGGGGCTCAGCAGCCGGTAGTCGGCCAGACTCAGCCGTGGTGCCGGAACGAAGGCATGCCGGGTCAGCCGCCACCGCCGCCACCCGTCGACGGTCTCCCGGTCGGTGATCGGCCCGGGCAGGATGAACGGTGCCGTCCCGGTCGTTTGCTGATCGTCTGCGGCACTCACCGCTCCTCCGTGCGGTGCTGCCGCTGTCCCGGACCGTCGGCGTCGACGTCCGCGGTGTCCTCATCAGGCAGTAGGAACAGGTTGCGGCGTCGGAATCCGTCACCGAGGCGCGCCGAAGCGGCAGCGGGTTGCCCGGTAAGGGCTTGGCGGCGTCGGTGGGCGCGGTCATCGTCGACGGCTTGCTGCGCCTGCCGGGCACGGTCGCGCCAGCGGGGCTGCTCGACGGATCCGTCACCGCCGCGGCTGGCACGACGACGCGCCGCCTGGTCACCGGCGAGGGCGGGGCGGTCAGTGGCGGCGGCGCCGGCCTGGGTGCTCTCCCGTGCATGGGTGGTGCGTTCGGTCTTGCTCATCCGGGTCGGCCAAGCCTCCACGGGAATGTGCGCGCCGATCAGGTCCAGCAGCAACGGAAGCAGTTCGGCGTCCGAACGGGGCCGCAACCCGGCCCGGCGCGCCGTGGTGAGCAGCTCGCGTACGCGGGCATCGCTGAACGCCGGCACCTCACCGTCCGACGGCGATCCGACCCAGTCCAGGCGATGCCACTGATGCGTCGCCGGGTCCTGGAAGAACACCAAGCGGGCATCTCGCGGATCCCGGCGCACCACCCACTTCCCGGCATTGCGGCCACCGCGCCCGGACGGAGTATGGCGGTAGGCGTCCAGCGCAGGGCCGTCGTACCACAGTCCGCGGACCTTGACCCCGCGCTGGCCATGGATCGCGACGTGGTGGGCCGGCAGCAGTTGGTAGTAGAGCTCTGGCGACGGGATCTGCATGGCGAAGCCGCCCTGCGCCATGGCCGCCGCGAACAGCGTGTTCGGGCTGTGGTCACCGGCCGGGTCCCAGCACGGGGCGTGCTCACCCAGGCGGCGGTTCTGCCAAATCTTCACCGTCCACGTCGCGATCAGGTGCTCCATCGCGTCGATGGTCAACACCGCGTCGGCTTCCGGATCGACGCCGCGGTCGGCGACGTCGACACCGCTATAGCCGAGCAGGTGCTCGAACAGCAGACTGCGCACCGCGCCGAAGGCCCGCTCAACCGCCTGCTTGTCGGTCGGGCGCAGCACCCGCGCCGGCAGGATGTTGGCCCCCAGCACACGCTGCACCTCCACCAGGTGGTGGTTGCGGTAGACGCTGCCGTGGTCGGTGGTCACCGTCTCCGGAGCGAAGAACGGCAGCCCGGCCACCTCGTAGCCGGCGAACTCAGCCACCACCGCACCGGGCAGTCCCGGATAGGGCCAGGCCATGTCCTCGCCCCAGTCCGGGCGCATCGGCAGCGGCATGGTCACATCACGCAGCAGCATCGCCACGTCCACGGCACTGTCGGAGACCAGCGTCAACCGGAACGCCACCATCGAGTGCGTGTAGACATCCAAGGCGAGGGTCAGATGCACTGAGACCGGCTCCGCGAAGACCGTCTCACGGACCTTCACCGGCAGGACGGTGGTGTCCAGCGCGAGGACCTGCCCCGGCCGGTGCACCACCACATGTCCGCCGCTGGCCGGTAGCTCGCCGCCGCGGGCGTAGCGCTGCCGGGCACCGCCCGGCCCGAACCACTCCCGCCAAACCAGCCGCAGCGTGCCGTAACTCGGCACCGCGGCCTGCGCGTCGGCACCGAAGCGCTCCCGCACGTACTGATGGATCATCCGCTCGCGGGTGCGCATACTCACCCGCGAGCGGTGCAACGTCTCCTGACGCACCGCGTAGATGGCCTCACGGACCTGCTCACCGACGCTCGGATGACCGCTGCGGGGCCGCAGCCACCGGTCGTCGGCGCAGCCGACCAGCCCGAACCGTCGCCGCCGGGCCTCCCACCGCAGCAGCGTGCGGTAACCCACCCGCTGCAACGCCAACAGCCGCGCCTGCTCCGCGTCCAGCAGGGCCAACTCGGCGGCCTTCGCCCGTCGCCGCTGCGTCACCGTCGTCGCCGTCGGGTCATAGCAGGCCTTCGGCTCGCCCGGCCCCGGCCGCAGTGGATCCCCGCCGCGGAATCCGGTCTCCACCTCCAGCAGATGCGCGACCCGCAACGCCACCCATTCCCGCTGCCGCTGACTCAGGTCACCCAGCACCGCCGGCTGCCGACCCCGGTCCGCAGCCGGAAGCAACGGCGATCGGCTCGACTGCCGGCAGCCGGGGTTGCCGACCAGGAACCGCAGGCTCACCGGCATCCGCCGGCCCGCTGCGGACAGCAATACCACCCGCCCGTGATGCGGCTCTGCCCGCTCGACCACCCACTCCGTCCCGTCGAGCACCAGAGCTGCGCCTGGCGACAGGTCCAACACCGCCGCCGCCGCGGTCACCGCCCGCGGCCTTCCGTCGCGCACAACAGCGTGGCATCAGTAAGCGGACGACTCAGCTCCATGCCTAATCGTCGATGCCACAACAAGTGCAGCAGATACGCCCGCGCGACCGCCGGAGCCGACGTCGCGTCCGCGACCTCGGCGAACCCGCGCGGCCCCGCGGACACCACCGCCAGCACCTGATCGACCAACCCCAACCGGTCGATCAGCGGACGGCGCTGCGCCGACATCGCATCCAACGAGGCCGGCACGTGCCGGTGCCAGCCGGTCACCACCGCGTAGCGCCACCCCAGACTCAGCGCCACCTCCGCGGTGGCGGCGAACGCCACCAGGTCCTCGTTCCGCACCCGTGCCGCCGGGCGCACGTCAATCAGCCACCGCCCCGCCCGCGTGTAGGCGAGGAAGTCAGGGATGTGCTCGTGCGCGCCGGAGTCGGTCACATACCGCAGCCGCAGCGGCTGCGCCAGCACGTCAATCAGGTCGCCGGCGAAGTCCAGCGCCAGCAGCAGCCGCGCCTCCTGCAACGACTCGAACCCGTGATGGCGGCCAGTGCTCACCAGGAACTGCAACCCCGAGCGGTGCCGCTGCCCCCGCCGCCACGAGAACCGGCGCATCGGCTGACAACCCGAGGCCGGCATCGAGGCCAGATCACGTACCGGGCAGAGGACCTCACCGCCGGCGTACCGCCACGCCGCCGTCCACCTCCGCGTCCAGCCATCCCGCAGATCCAGGACCTCACGCAGGCCGTCCAGGCCACGACACAGCACGGCGAGATCATTCCAACGACACACGTGTGACCACTGCCGCTCTTGATCAGCGCGACGCGCATAGCCGGCACCTACGCCTCGTGTTCCTTCAGCCACCGTGCCATCGAAGCCTACGACGGCCTCACGGTCGCCGCGACGCGCCGTCGCGAAGTGTGCGGTGGATCAACCAACGACGATCAGCCACAGCTCGTCAATGCTGCAATCTGCGCCGCGTCCGTCTCGCTGATAGAGCACAATACAGCGGACATGCCGGCGGCGCGCAAACGGCACGAACCAAGATGGGAAAGCGATTTTCTTTCGCGCTTCTGCCTGAACGGCGCCCACCCAAAGGTGGACGCCGTTCAGGGGTGCGTCATCCTAAGCGACACGAAGGACCCGCCGGCCCGACTGCCGCCAGCGAGATCAGACCGTGTAGGTGTAGACCTCGGCGGCGTTGCCCGGGCCGGACCAGCTGAAGTACTTGGTCGTTCCGCTCGGACAGGCCTTCTCGCTGTAGTTCCAGCTCCCGTTGATCAGCGCCTTGACCTGAACGCACTTGCCGTCGGACTTGGTGTCCTTGACTCGGCCGTCGACGTAGACGCTGCCACCGCTACAGGAGATGGTGTAGTGGGACTCGCCCCCAGGGATGTACACGTCCCGGGTCTTCGGGCACGTCTCGGCCAGCGCGGGGGCTCCGTCGAGAACCACAGCACCCATACCGGCCATCACCGACACGCCGGCGATCCCCAGCATTCGACGAACATTCATGTTGAGCCCTTTCTGATTGATGGGCTTCGCTGCGCGCGCGATAAACAACCTATAAGATCCAATTGCATAGAGCAAGGTCGCTGTCAAGTCGCGTAATGCCAGGTAGGTCATTTCGGCCATCCGACCACTCGCGCGTGATTTATTGATCACCGAGGATGGTCGCATCGTGGGCATTGGGCTACCTTGGTCCTGATTCACCGAGCGGGCAACAGGGCGGTGCAGGACGACCAGGATCCTTGGGGTGAACTAGCCTGGCCGATGACGTCGCCCCTGTATATTGATCAGCAGCCCGGGATTGCTTGCCGGGTGTCCGGCCGGGCGGTGACCGACGAGCCGTCGATATTGGATATTGGCGAGGGGTATGGTGATTGTCGATGACTACTCCCGTTTTGTGGTTCGACTCGGTGCGGAGGGACTACGTCACGGGTCCGGTGACGGTGCGAGCACTCGACAGTGTTGATCTAGCCGTGTCGGAAGGCGAATTCGTGGCCGTGATGGGGCCGTCGGGATCAGGCAAGTCAACACTGCTGGCTCTTGCGGGAGGCTTGGACTCGCCGACGGCAGGTGAGGTGTGGGTTGAAGGACGACCGTTGTCGGGTCGCTCGATGGCCGACCGCGCACGACTTCGTCGCGACCACGTCGGGTACGTCTTCCAGGACCTCAACCTCATCAGCGCGCTGACCGCCGCCGAGAACGTGGCCATGCCTCGGGAACTGGCCGGAGTGGCGTCTCGTGTTGCACTGAGCGAGGCGCACGCGGCGCTTGACGAGGTTCAGCTGGGCGATCTTGTCGACCGGTATCCGGACCAGATGTCTGGAGGGCAGCAGCAGCGTGTCGCGATCGCGCGAGCGTTGATGGGTGACAGGCGGCTCGTGCTGGCCGACGAACCGACGGGTTCGCTGGACAGTGAGACGGGGGACACCGTGCTGGCGGTCTTGCAGCGCAGGGTGCGAGACGGCGCGGCTTGCGTTCTTGTCACGCATGACGAGCGGTCAGCGCGTTTGGCCGACAGAGTGATCAGGTTGAAGGACGGCAGGGTGACGTCCGGTGGCCTTGCAGACCGAACTGAGACGGCTGGGTCCGCGTCATGACCGTGCCCGCACGACGCAGCGGACTTGCACCGTGGCTGCTGGCGATGCGCATCGCGCGTAGGTCCGCCATCCGCAACAAGGGTCGCGCCCTACTGATCGCTCTCCTGCTGGCCGTCCCAGTGTACGCCGGTGCGACCCTGCTGCTGGTGTGGCAGGCCAGCTACGCCTCGACGCAGAGCGAAGCTAGCTGGAAGCTTGGTCAGGCAGACCTTCGCCTGGACGTTCCTTCGACGGACGCCGTGACATCCCGGCTGCCGGCCGGCAGCAACGTCGTGGCGTTCAGTTCCGGCGAAACGGTGATCGACGCACCCGCCGGCTATCGGGTCACCACGTTCGATGCTGCCGACGTGAGTGATCCGATGCATCAGGGGCGATATGTGGTGAGATCGGGCCGGCCCGCAGGACACGCGGGAGAGGCCACACTCTCCTCCTCCTTGGCTGAGTCGATCGGTGTCAGACCGGGGTCGACGATCAGCCTGGGAGGCGCACCCGGGCGCGCACTCGCCGTCGTCGGAGTAGTGGACACGGCCGACCAGCTCAGTCGGCAGATGATGGTCGTGAGCAGCGCCGACCCGCTTGCCCAGCGGGGCACCCAGCACCTGCTCGTAGATCTACCCGGTGACCAGGCGCGGTGGGAACCGCCGGCGATCAACGGGCTCAGCTATGCCGACCGGGCCTCGATCGAGCCCACAGCCGCCCAGCAAGCAACGCGTATCGCCGGACTCGTCGTCGTAGTCGGATTCGCCGGGGTCCAGGTGGGCCTGCTGGCCGCGACCGCGTTCTCCGTCGGAGCACGCCGTCAGCGGCGTGAGATGGCCATGCTCAGCGCCGTAGGCGCCACACCGCCACAGGTGACACGAGTACTCCTGGCAGATGGTGCACTACTGGGACTCCTCGGCGGCGCGACCGGGGTGATCGCCGCAGTCGCCACCTTCGCAGCCGCCCGAGACACGCTCGAACGGCTGGTCAACCACCCCCTGCAGGACACCGCACCGCCGGTCACGGCGTTACTCCTGCTTGTCGCCGGCGCGATCGGGTTCGGCCTGCTCGCCGCCCTCGGACCTGCATGGAACCTCGCGCGGCTGCAAGTGTGGACGGCTCTCGCTAGCCGCGAACTCAAGCCGCGCGCACAGGCACTGCGGCTGACCAGGGCAGCGGGGGCGTTGGCCGCAGTGGGACTCCTCATCGTGCTCTACGCCGTCCGACCCCAGGTCAGCGACGCCAAATTCGCAGCCATCGGCGCAGGACTGATCCTGCTTGGACTCGCTGCCGCCGGCCCGGCATTGGTAGCCGTTGCCAGCCGGGTAGTGACACGCCTGTCATTTCCTGCACGTATGGCGGTGCGACACGCAGACCGACACCGGCTCCGCACCGGCGCAGCCGTCGCCGCCATCTGCGCCGCAGTCGCCGGTAGCACAGCGATCGTTCTTTTCTTCTCGGCCGACACCAGCACCGGGGCGGCACGGCAACCCAACATCCGCTCCGGGCAACTCCTCATCCCAGCTCAAGGCGCCAGCGCACTCACCGAAGGTGACCAGACGGCACTCCGGCAGCGCCTGCCCATTCGGGCTCTCGTGCCCATCACCACCGCACCCGCGACTGCCGGCTACTTCAGCCAAGGAGGCCCGTCGAATGAGCCTCCGCCGGACCTGTCCCAGGCCGTGGCCGTTGGTGGGGAGGACTTGATCAGCGCGGTCACCGGACGCGCCCCAACCGCCGAGGCACGCGACGCACTCAACCGCGGCGACGCGGTAGCGTTCTACCCGGCCTTCGCCAAGGACGGACGCGCACGACTGGACATCAACGGCAAGAACGTCGACCTTCCCGCCCTCGTCGTACCGATCGACAACTACTACCGGCAGCTACCAGCAATCATGATATCCGCTGCCAGTGCTCAGCGACTGAACCTGTCCACGTCTAGCGCGGGCCTGATCATCGACACCATGCGTCCTCCCACGACGGAGGAAACCCAAGCCGCCGAGTCCGTCGTGCTCGGAGCCCAGGTCCGCGCCGAGGGCAACTCCCTTAGCCAGCCTGCCCGACTCGTCTCGCCGACCAAGGTCGGCACCGGTCAAGCCACGGACCCCTTGCTGTATGTCCTCGCGATCGTCAGCGGCGTCGTCACCATCGTCGCCACCACCGTGGTCGTCGGCCTAGCCCGCGTCGAGATGCGCACCGACCTGAGCACTATGTCAGCGATCGGAGCCGGACCTCGCATACTCAGATTCGTCAATGCTGTTCAAGCAGCGTTTATCGTCGGGCTCGGAGCGCTCGCCGGCACTGTGGCCGGGATCGCCCCTGCAGCGGGACTTGTCGCGCTGCGTCCCGACATGACGTGGCGCATGGCGTGGGGACCCCTTGTCATCATCGTAGTCGGAGCCCCCATCCTCGCCATGGCCGTCGCTGCGACACTCCGCCAGCCCAGACTTCTGCTAACCCGACGTCTAGGTTGACGCATCCGACGCCCAGCTCCCCTCTCAGCGGATGACTGCCCCATCGTCATCAGCGCCCGGACGAGCCAGCCTGCGACCGAGGGACCGACAGCGGTACCGCTGCCCGGAGTCGCGGCATGAGAACGCCGAGGCCCGGGCAAGGTGTGCCCACAGCGACGAGAGACAGCATTCCCTTCTCGCTCGCTCCGACCGACGCAGGTGCCAACTATCTGTGAAATCAAGTGACACCAAGCTGGAACCAACCCAACCAGGACAGCAGGCCCGCTCCATGATCCGGTGACAACTACAGCTGATAGTCACAGGCGGCGACCTGCTCGTCCAACGCGGTCCGGCGCACCTGACTGCGCCACGGGTCGGTCGACCGCAGGCCCAGCAGGACCACCGAGACGCCGGCCACCGCCACAATCGCCAGCGCGGCCACCGCCGGCAGCCGGCCGGCCCACGGCAGTCCCACAGCCATCGCGACCACCACGGCGGTGGGTACCGGCGAAACCCGGTGCGTCGCGCGCACCCCCAGCGCCAGCAGCCCCGACAGGTAGATGACCAGCCCGGCGAACAGCACCCGGTTGTCCAGAGCGGCGGCGTGTGCCCGCCAGGGATCACCGTGCGGGTGGGAGATGACAGCGAGGTAACGCTTGAGGCCGAGGGCGAACAGGATGATCCCGGTGATCAGCGGCAGATGCAGGTAGGCGTAGGCGTCGCGGGCGAGGGCTGCCCGTGCGCGCACGTCGCGGGTGCGATGCAGGCGCTGCTCCAGCGCGGGCGCCAGGCTGTCGAAGTACAGCCACCACAGCGCCGCGATGATGGTGACGCCGAGCACCGACGCCACGATCACCGGCCACGTGGCCGGCAGACCGGCGCTCAGCTTCGGCCCCAGCCCGAGCGAAATGATCGACTCGCCGAGCGCGATGAGCAGGATCAGGGCGTACCGCTCCGCCCAGTGGGCGGCGGACACGACTGTCAGCCCGGTGCTGGGGGCGAGGCCCCCGGAGGTGTACTCGATGCAGAACGCGGCCAGCCACAGCGCCAGCGGCAGCCACGCCTGCCAGGTCTGCCGGGGCGACTCGGGCAGGGCCGCGGTGGCGAGGATCAACGCCACGCTGATCAGCGGCGGCAGGCCGAGGCGCACGGCGGTTCGTCCGCGGTGGCTGCTGCGGCTGAGGAACACCAGCACCTGGGCCGCCCGGATGACCAGATAGCAGCAGGCGAACAGGACCGGGGCGGGTGGCCCGGAATGCCGCTGCGCCGGCTCGTCGGCGAACGCCGCCGGCATGGCCAGGGTCAGGACGAACAGGGCCGCCACAGTCACCGCGCCGACAAGCGGCATCGCCCCCTGGTCGGTGCGTACGACGTTGCCCAGGGCGGCGAAGGACACCCAGCACCACCACAGCAGCAACAGCCCGGCCAGCAACGACCTGCCGCTCAGGGTTTCGGAGAGCACGTTGGTGACGTTCAGGAACGCGAACACGAACACGAGGTCGTAGAACAACTCGACCCGGGTGACGCGGGAGCCGGGCGCGGTCGGCAGGATGCGGCCCCGTCCCCGCTCAGCGCTCATGCTGCCGAGCATGACAGCGGGGCTCCGCCCGCCGGGCGCAGTTGTCCGATCGGTGGCGCAGGGGCGCGGGCCGACGACCGGTACGGGCGGGTAGCCTTCGGCCCGTGATCGTGGGGAGAAGCCGGTGACGACGCTGGACCGGGAACAGCCGCGTGCCACCGACGGGGCACCCGGCGACGGCGGCGCGCGTCCCCTGCCGCTGACGCTGGCCGTGCCGGCCGCCGTGCTCGCCGGGATGGCGCTGCTGCTGGCGTTCCCGCCGTACGGGTGGTGGCCGCTCGCGCCGGTCGGTGTGGCGTTGCTGGCCGCCGCGGTGCACCGGCGGCGGCTGCGCGCCGGCGCGGGGCTGGGCTTCCTGACCGGGGTGGCGTTGTTCGCGCCGCTGCTGGAGTGGACGAACCTGCACACCGGCTACCTGCCGTGGGCGCTGCTGTCGCTGTTGCAGGCCGCCTATCTGGCGCTGCTGGGCGCCGCCACCGCCTGGGTGTCGCCGCTCGCCGACCGGCACCGGGCGGCGTGGCCGCTGCTCACCGGTGTGCTGTGGGTGGGGCAGGAGGCGCTGCGTGACCGCACCCCGTTCGGCGGGTTCCCGTGGGGGCGGCTGGCGTTCAGCCAGGACACGTCGCCGCTGCTGAAGCTCGCGGCGCTCGGCGGCGCCCCGCTGGTCACGTTCGCCGTCGCGGTCGCCGGTGGGCTGCTGGTCACCGCCGCGTGGCGGGACTGGCGGCGTGCGCCCGGGCAGTGGCGGCCCGTCGCCGGGCTCACCGCCGCGCTGGTGGCGCTGCTCGCCGCCGGTACGGCCGTGCCGACCGGGGTACGCGGCGCGGGCGACACCGTGACCGTCGCGATCGTGCAGGGCAACGTGCCGCGTCTCGGGCTGGACTTCAACGCGCAGCGGCAGGCGGTGCTGAACAACCACGTCGACGCGACGCTGGAGCTGGCGCGTCGGGTCGCCGAGGGCGGGCAGGACCGTCCGGACGTGGTGGTGTGGCCGGAGAACTCCAGCGACATCGACCCGTTGCGCAACCCGGGTGCGGGGGAGCGGATCTCCCAGGCGGCCGACGCGATCGGCGCGCCGATCCTGGTCGGCGCGGTGCTGGTCGGGCCCGGCCGGGGTGAGGTGCGCAACGCGGGGCTGCTGTGGCGGCCGGGCACCGGCCCGGATCTGGGCCAGGTGTACACGAAACGGCATCCGGTGCCGTTCGCCGAGTACGTGCCGCTGCGGTCCATCGCCCGCAAGGTCAGCTCCCAGGTCGACCGGGTCCGGTCCGATTTCGTCCCCGGTGACCGTCCCGGCGTGCTGAACACCGGCCCGGCGGTCCTCGGCGACGTGATCTGCTTCGAGGTCGCCTACGACGGCATCGTCCGGGACACCGTCACCGGCGGCGCGCAGCTGCTGGTGGTGCAGACGAACAACGCCACGTTCGACGTGGCCGAGGCCCGCCAGCAGCTGGCCATGGTGCGGCTGCGGGCCGTGGAGCACGGCCGGGCCGCGTTGATGGCCTCCACGGTCGGTGTGTCCGGGTTCGTTTCCCCGGACGGGCGGGTAGACGGTGCGACCGGGTTCAACACCGCCGCGGTGGTGGTGCGGCAGATGGAACTCGGTAACGGGCGTACCCCGGCGACCACGGCCGGGGTGTGGCCGGAGGTGGCGCTGACGGCGCTGGCGGTCGCGGCCCTGGCCGGCGCGGCCGTGCTGCGCCGCCGCCGGGAGGTCGCTCCCGGCTGAGCCGACGAGCGGGAGGCGGTGCGACGGTGGGCGTGGCAGCCGGCAGGCGGACGGTCGGCCATCCCGGGGTGGGGCGGGTCCTGGTGGTCATCCCCACCTACAACGAGGCCGACAACGTCGGGCGCATCGTCGCCCGGGTACGCGCGGCGGCGCCGGCGGTGGACGTGCTCGTCGCCGACGACAACAGCCCCGACGGCACCGGCGCGATCGCCGACACGCTCGCCGGGAACGACCCGCGGGTGCACGTGCTGCACCGGGAGGGCAAGGAAGGGCTCGGCGCGGCCTACCTGGCCGGTTTCGCCTGGGCCCGCGCCCACGGCTACGACGCGGTGGTGGAGATGGACGCCGACGGCTCGCACGCCCCGGAGGACCTGCCGGCGCTGCTGCACGCCGCCCGCGACGCCGACGTGGTGATCGGCTCCCGGTGGACCCGCGGGGCGCGGGTGCTGAACTGGCCGTGGCGGCGGCTGCTGCTGTCCCGGGTGGGCAACCTGTACGCGCGGCTGGCGCTGGGCATGCCGGTCAGCGACGCCACCGGCGGGTACCGGGTGTACCGGTCGAGCGCGCTGGACGCGATCGACCTGGACTCGGTGCGTTCCCAGGGGTACGCGTTCCAGGTGGAGCTGTCGCGGCTGGCGCACCGCGCCGGGGTGCGGATCGTGGAGGTGCCGATCACGTTCGCCGAGCGGGAACACGGCGACAGCAAGATGAGCCCGCTGATCGTGGCCGAGGCGCTGTGGCGGGTCACCCGCTGGGGGGTGCGGGACCGCCTGGCGACCGTGTCCGCCCGCCCGGATGCGCTCGCGCGCTGGCCTTGAGCGAGGGCGTGTCATGCTTGAGGGGCGTGATGACCCCGGGCTGATGAGGTGAGATGCGCCGAGGACTGAAGTACGTACCACCGGCCCTGCTGCTGCTCGCGCTGCTGGAGCTGACCGTTTTCGTGCTGGTCGGCCGGGCCGTCGGGTTCGGCGCGGCGGTGCTGCTGGTGTTCGGGGCGTCCCTGCTGGGTCTGGTGCTGCTGCGCCGCGAGGGCATGCGGGCGTGGCGGAGTTTCCGGGCCGCCGCCCAGGCGGGCCGTCCGCCGGGGCCGGAGGTGACCGACGGGCTGGTCGGTCTGCTGGGTGCGCTGCTGCTGGCGATGCCGGGCCTGGTCAGCGGCGTGGTGGGCCTGCTGTTGCTGGTGCCGCCGCTGCGCCGGCTGGCCGGTGGCGGGGTGCGCCGGGCGACCGAGCGGCGGGTGTCGTCGATGGTCGCCGGTGACCTGTTCGGGCCGCGCCGGGTACGCGTGTACCGGGGTGCGCCGCAGCCGGCCCCGGAGCCCGCACCGTCGCCTGGTCCTGCGCCCTCGCCGCAGCCGGTCACCGACCCGGGCAAGGCCATCGAGGGCGAGATCGTCGACCGCTGACGCGCGCCCGCCTCGCCATCGGCTTGATCAACTCCACTTCGTCGAGGTGGCGGCATCAAACCGCGCCCGACCCCACCACCTCCCCGAACTGGCGGCCCGACCCTCGATTCGGCACGGCGGGCCCGCGGTTACCGGGTCGTCGCCGACGAGCCCGTGCCGGGTGGCCTGCTCGCATGATCGACGCCAGCTCGGCGAGGTGGTGGCATTACGGCGGCCCGGACACACCCACATTCCCGAGGTGGTGCCCATTCACCGGCCGGGCGGGGCGAATGGACGCGACGCGCGCCGGATCAGCCGCCCACGGCCTCTCCGCCCGCCCCATGATCGGACACCACTTCGGGGGAGGTGGCGGCATCAAGGCACGCGCGTTACCGCTACCTCCCCGAAATGGCGGGCCGACATCGATCTGGCACGCGGATCAGGCGCCAGGGCGAGCCCCGCCCTCACCCTCACCCGCCCGACCTCGTGATCAACACCAGCTCGGCGAAGCGGTGGCATCATCGACGCCCGGATACACCCAGCTCGCCGAATTGGTGGCCGAGCGCGAGTCGACGCCCCGACCACCCCATGATCGGCACCATTTCGGGGACGTGGCGGCATCAGGGCATGTGCGATACCGCGACCTCCCCGAAGTGGCGGCCGGCCCTTCCCGGTCCGGGCAACGGAAACGCCCCCGGGTGATCCCGAGGGCGTTTCGGCGCGTTACGGACGGTCAGGCACGACCGCGGCGGGTCCGGACCTCCTGGAGCCGCTCGGCGAGGATGTCCTCCAGCTCGGCGATCGAACGCCGCTCCAGCAGCATGTCCCAGTGGGTACGCGGCGGCTTGGCCTTCTTCTGCTCCGGCTCGGTGCCGTCGACCAGGCGGGCGACGCTGCCGTCGAACTTGCACTCCCAGGTCGTCGGGACCTCGGCGTCGACGGCGAACGGCACCTCGAACTGGTGGCCCTTGGCGCAGAGGTACTCGCGGGTCTGGCGCGGCGCGAGCTCCGTGTTGCGGTCGGATTCGTAGCTGACCGCGCCCAGCCGGCTACCGCGCAGCATGCGCTCGCCCATGATCGACTTCCCCTCGTTCGTGGTGCTGGTCTTCAGGTGTAACGACCGGTCACCGCTCGCCCATTCCCCGGCCCACGGCGGCAGGGCCGTACGCGGGTCGGGAGTGTCAAGGGTAACCGGCCATGACAGCTGCCCGGCGGGGTCGTCCCCGGCCGGGCCGAATCGGTGGAGTGTTTCGCCTGTCAACGGGGATGTTACCCACCTGTTTGCGTGCCGGAGGTGACGATGAGCAGTGACGCGCCGGTCGGGGCCCGACCGCCAGCCGGGAAGACCTTCTTCGGTCACCCGCGCGCGCTGTCCACGCTCTTCCTCACCGAGATGTGGGAGCGGTTCAGCTTCTACGGCATGCGGGCGATCCTCGTGCTGTACCTGACCGCGGCGGTCGCCGACGGCGGGCTGGACCTCGGCGAGTCCAGCGCGAACGCCGTGTACGGCACGTACAACGCCATGGTCTACCTGATGGCGCTGCCCGGCGGCTGGGTCGCCGACCGGCTGATCGGCGCGCGGCGCAGCGTGCTGTGGGGCGGCGTGGTGATCGCCGCCGGCCACTACGTGATGGCGATCCCCACCGGGTGGAGCGTGTTCGCCGGCATGGCGTTGATCGTGCTCGGCACCGGCCTGCTCAAACCGAACATCTCCACCATGGTCGGTGACCTGTACGAGCGCGACTCACCCCGGCGCGACGCCGGGTTCTCGATCTTCTACATGGGCATCAACCTGGGCGCGTTCATCGCGCCGCTGATCACCGGATTCCTCGGTGAGAGGATCAACTGGCATCTGGGGTTCGGCGCCGCCGCGGTCGGCATGACCTTCGGCGTGCTCCAGTACGTGCTGGGCCGGCGCAACCTCGGCGACGCCGGCGCCCGCCCGGCGGACCCGCTGCTCGGCGCCGACCGGCGGCGCGCACTGACCCGCATCGGCGTGGCGACCGTCGTGCTGCTCGCCGTCCTGCTGGTGCTGCTGGTGGCCGGCTGGTTCACCGTCGACACGGTGGTCAACCTGCTGACCGTGGTGACGGTGCTGGTGACTGTCGGCTACTTCGCGCGGATCCTCACCGACCGGGAGATCAGCGGCACCGAACGCAGCCGGATGAAGGCGTACGTGTGGCTGTTCCTGTTCGCCGCCTCGTTCTGGCTCATCTACGACCAGGCCGGGTCGGTGCTGAACATCTTCGCCGCCGACCGGACCGACAGGTCGCTGGGCGGGTTCACGTTCCCGGCGTCCTGGCTGCAGTCGGTGAACCCGATCCTCATCATCATCGGCGCACCGCTGGCCGCCGCGCTGTGGCTCAAACTCGGGCACCGGGTGTCCACGCCCACGAAGTTCGCCGTCGGCCTGGTGCTCAACGGCCTGTCGTTCGTGCTGATGGCCGCCGCCGCGCAGGCCGCCGTCGGCGGCGACCTGGTCTCACCGCTGTGGCTCGTCGCGGTGTACGCGATCCAGGTCGCCGGTGAGCTGTCGCTGAGCCCGGTCGGCCTGTCGGCCACCACGAAACTCGCCCCGGTCAAGTACGCCAGCCAGATGCTGGGCCTGTGGTTCCTCGCCACCGCCGTCGGCGACGCCATCGGCGGCCAGGTGGCCCGGCTGGCCGACACCTGGTCCCAGCCGGTGTACTTCCTGACCTTCGGGCTGGCCTCGGTGGTGCTGGGCCTGGCCGCGGTGATGTTCACCCGCCAGATCCGGCACCTGATGGCCGGCATCCACTGACCGCTCACACCGCCGGCGTGGGCGGCAGCGGCAACGGCAGGCCGGGCAGCCCGTCGATGCTCGTGGCCACGTGGTCCTTGCCCGCGAAGTACGCGCTCAGCGACGCGTCGTCCTCCCGGGCGAACCGCCGCTCGTGCAGGTCACGGTCGGCGTCGTAGGTCATGAAGGGCACCGCGTAGCCGCAGGTGTCGCGGATCAGCTCGGCGTGCACCACGATGACCGCCCGCAGCCCGTGCGGACCCGGGTCGATGTCGGGGAAGTGGGCCAGCAGGCCGGGCCAGCGCGGATCGTCGCGGAACACCGGCTCGCCGCGCCCGTGCACCCGCACGATGTTGGGCGGGCCCGCGAACGCGCACCACATCAGCGTGACCCGGCCGTTCTCCCGCAGGTGGGCGATGGTCTCGGCGTTGCTGCCGGCGAAGTCGAGGTATGCCACCGTGTGCTCGTCGAGCACCGCCAGGCAGCCGCGCAGCCCTTTCGGGGAGAGGTTGACGGTGCCGTCACCGGACAGCGGGGCGGTGGCGACGAAGAACATCGGCTGCGCCTCGATGAAGTCCCGCAGCCGGCCGTCGATGCGCTCGTATGTCTTTCCCATGCCCCGATCCTCGCCGCCGGCCCGGGTGTGGCGCTGCCCCGTTCCCAGCCCGTGGCCGCCTCAGCCGGTCCGCGTGCCCAGCCGCGCCAGCGCCGTCGCCAGATCGCTGACCTGGTCGGCGAGCTGCCCGGCGCGGCGCTGCGCGGCGTCCCGGTCGGCCTCGATCACCGCCGTCCGCGCGGCCAGGTCGGCCGCCCGGGCCTCCGCGGCGCTCACGGCCCGCCGCGCCTCGGCCAGCTCCGCGGCCAGCGCGTCCCGCTCGGCGGTACGGGCGGCAGCCTGCTCCACCGCGGCGGCCACGTCCGCACGGGCCCGCTCGGCCGAAGCGGCAGCCTCGGCGCGCACGCGCTCCAGTGCCGCCTCGGTGTCGACACGTGCCGCCTCGGCGCGGTCCCGCTCGGCCCGAGCCTGCCGGACGGCGGCCGCCTGCGCGTCGGCCTGCTCGGTCGCGACCCGGGCCGCGCGTTGCGCCTCGGCGGCCCGGCCCTGGGCGGCCTGCGCGTCGGCGCGCGCCCGGTCGGCCTCGGCGCGGGACTGTTCGGCCCGGTCCAGGGCCTCGGTGGCGGAGCGGGTGGCCCGCTCGGCGTCGGCCCGGGCGGTGTCCCGTTCGGCGGTCAGCTCGGCCGCCCGGCGGCGTTCGGCGTCGCGTTCGGTGCGTACCGTGCGCAGTTCGTGCCGCGCGGCGTCGCGGTCGCGTTCGGCCTGCACCCGCAGCGCCTGCGCGGCACCGGCCTCGGCGCGGGCCGCGTCGCGGGCGTCCTCGGCCGCGGCGGCCCGTTCGGCGGCGGCGGACGCGGTGACCTCCGCCCGTTCGGCGCGGTCGGTGGCGGCGTCGCGTTCGGCGTACGCGGCGCGGGCCTGCTGCCGTTCGCGGGCCGCCGCCGCGGTCGCGTCCTCGGCCTCGCGGCGGGCCTCGTCGCGTTCGGCGTGCGCCGCCGCGACCTGCGCTGACGTCTCCGCGCGCAGCTCGGCGAGCTGCCGTTCCACACCGGCCGGTGACAGTTCGGCGTGCAGCGCCTCGGTGAGCGTCTCCACGATCTGGTCGAGCCGGTCCACCGCCTCCCAGGTGCGCGCCACCTGCCCGGGCAGGCCGGGGGAGTTGCGGTGACGCATCCGCGAGTTGCGGGCGGCCCGCTGGCAGGCGCCGTCGTTGTCCCGGCAGTAGCGGAACGGGCGGCCCGCGCCGGCGCGTTGCGGCACGTCGCGTCCGCAGTGGGCGCAGGGGCGGATGTCGGTGGCGGGCTCGGCGTCCATCGGGCGCGAAGTCTATCCGGCGGTGTCGGCGCGGGCCGCGCCGTCGAGGGTGTAGCAGCGCTGCAGCAGCACCGCGACCACCATCACGGCGGCGGGCAGCAGCCCGAAGCCGTAGCGCAACGCGTCCAGCGCCGCCGGGGACTGGGTCACCGTCTGCCCGGCGGTCGAGGCCACGAACCCACCGGCGGCCAGGCACAGCGCGTACGCGTAGGGGCCGAGCGCGGCGCCGGTGGCCTCGGTGGCGGTCCACACCCCGGTGTACGTGCCGGCCCGCTCGGTGCCGCCGGCCGCGCGGATCACGTCGGGCAGCATCGAGAACGGCAGCAGTTGCATGCCGGCGAACGCCACCCCGAGCACCGCCACGGCGGCCACCAGCACCGGCAGCCCGGCGGGGCGGCCGATCGCCAGCACCAGCGACCCGGCGGCGAACGCGGCCTGCCCGGCGAGCAGGGCACGTTGCTTGCCGATCCGCCGCGCCACCGCCAGCCAGCCCGGGGTGACCAGCAGCGCGGGCGCGACGAACGCGGCCACCAGCACTGTGGTGAGCCCGGGGCGGCCCAGCTCGTACTCGGCGTAGTAGGGCACCCCGGCGAGCACCAGGTGGGTGGTGGTGGACATGGCCAGGTACGCGCCGACCAACCAGCGGAACTGCCGGTCCCGCAGGCTCGCCGCCAGCGCCCGCCACCCGCCCGCTCCGTGTGGCGGGACCGTGTCGGCGGCGGTACGGCGCAACCGGCCGATCCCGGCGACGCCGACCAGCATCGCGGCGAGCATCCCGGCCGACAGCACCACACCCATCCGCAGGTAACCGGCGCGGGTGGCGTCGTCACCGCCGGCCAGCAGCGGCGCGAGCAACCCGGAAACCAGGATGCCGAGTGTCAGCACCACCATCCGGAACGCCATCAGCCGGGTCCGCTCGTGGTAGCCGATCCGCAGGTCCGCCGGGGTCGCCAGGTAGGGCACCTGGTACGCGGCGAACAGCAGGTTGCCGGCGACGAAGAACACCGCCACCCAGCCCGCCGCGGCGGCGCCGGTGAGACCGCCGGGCACCGCGAACAGCGCGGCGAACGCCAGCGGCAGCACACATCCGGCCAGCAGCAGCCGGCGGCGGTGACCCCGGCGGGCCTGCTCCACGTCGCAGCGGTGCCCGATCCACGGGTGCAGCAGCACATCGGCGATCTTCGGCAGCAGCAGCGTGAGCCCGGCCAGCCACGGCGCGACCGCCAGCACGTCGGTCAGGAAGTAGAGCAGCAGCAGCCCGGGCACTGTCACCCAGACGCCCATGCCGAGCGAGCCGGTGGCGAACCCGACGAGCGGGCCGCGCGGCAGGGTGACCGCGTCGGAGCGCTGATCCAACCCGGTCATGGCGGTCTCCTGTCCTCGGGGCACACCGCCCCCAATCCAACGGTTGCTGGATTGTAGGGGGAACAATGGCCGGATGACCATGCCCCGCCGCCGCCCGGGCCGGCCCCGCCGCGACGACCAGCGGCCGACCCGTGACCTGGTGCTCGCCGCCGCCACCGCGTCGTTCGCCGAGCGCGGCTTCGACGCGGTGAGCGTCCGCGACGTCGCCGCAGCGGCGGGCGTGGACGCGGCCACCGTCGTGCACCACACCGGCACCAAGGCGCAGCTCTACGACGCCTGCTTCGCCCGGGTGTTCAGCGCCGAGCGGGAGGTCATCGAGGCGGCCGGGGAACGCGCCCGGTCGGCCCTGGCAGCGGGCCCGCAGGACGCGCTGCGCGCGCTGCACGACCTGCTGGATGTGTTCGTCGACTTCCTGGAGGACCGGCCGGAGACCACAGCGCTGTGGCTGCGCCGCTGGCTGGAGCCGCAGCGCCACGGCGAACTGGACCGCCGCTACGCCGCCCCGCTGTACGGGCTGGTCGAGGAACTGCTGGTGGCGGCGTCCGGAGCGGGCGCGCTGAGTGAGCCGACCCCGCACGTGACGGTGCGCTCCCTGGTCTGGGCGGTGCACGGACACGTGGTGGCGCTCGCCGCCGGGGCCGGCTCGGGTGCGCGGGAGCGGCGGGAGTTCCGGGCGTTCGTGCACCGGTTCCTCGACGCGCTGTACGCCGGCGGCCCGGGAGACACCCGGCCTTGACGCCGGCCCGCGCTCCGGGGATTATCCATCGGTCGTTGGATAAAAGGAGGCGGGCATGGCCACACCCAGGGTCGCCGTCGTCGGCGCCGGAGCCGCCGGGCTGGCCACACTCAAGGCGCTCGCCGACGCCGGTGTCCCGGCGATCGCGTTCGAGACGGCCGACACGCTCGGCGGCCTCTGGGTGTACGGCGCACCCGGCTCGCCCGCGTACCGCACGCTGCACCTGAACACCAGCAAGGGGCGCACCGAGTTCGCCGACCACCCGATGCCCGCCGACTGGCCCGACTACCCCGACCACACCCGCATCGCCGGCTACCTCGGCGACTACGCCGACCGGTTCGGGCTGCGCGAGGCGGTACGGCTGCGGCACACCGTCGACCGGGTCACCCGCACCGGCGCCGGCTGGCGGGTACGCGCCACCGGCCCGGACGGCCCGGTCGCTGTCGACGTCGAGGCGGTGGTGGTCGCCAACGGGCACAACCGGGTGCCGAAGAGACCCGAGCCGTACCCGGGCGAGTGCACCGCCGAGCAGATGCACAGCCACGACTACCGCGGCCCGGAGCAGCTCGCCGGGCGCCGGGTCCTCGTGGTCGGCGGCGGCAACTCCGCCATGGACATCGCCGTCGACGCCTCGTACGCCGCCGCGCGCACGCTGCTGTCGCTGCGCCGGGGCGTGTGGGTGGTGCCCAAGTACCTGCTGGGCCGCCCGTCGGACACGCTCAACGGCGCGCTCGCCCGCCGGCTGCCCTGGCGGCTGCGGCAGCGGATCAGCCAGACCATGATCACCACCGCCGTCGGGCCGCCCACCCGGTACGGGCTGCCCGCACCGGCGCACGGCTTCCTCCAGGACCACCCGACGCTGTCCGACGCGCTGCTGTCCCGGCTCACCCACGGCGACATCCAGGCCCGGCCCGGCATCGCCCGCTTCGACGGCGACCGGGTCGAGTTCACCGACGGCCGCCACGACGAGGTCGAACTGGTCGTCTGGTGCACCGGCTACCGGGTGGAGATGCCGTTCCTCGACCCGGCGCTGCTCGGCGACGGCGCGGACCGGCTGCCCCTGTACCGGCACGTGTTCCACCTGGACGCGCCCGGGCTGGCGTTCGTCGGGCTCATGCAGTCCACCGGCGCGGCGTTCCCCCTGGTCGAGGCGCAGGCCCGGCTGGTGGCCGCGCGCCTGGCCGGCACCTGGGCGCCACCGGACCCGGCCCGGCAGGCCGCCGCCTGCCGCGAGGAGCTGCGTGCCGCCACCGCCCGGTGGGGGCAGCGCCGCCCGCACATGCGCGTCGACTTCGACGTCTACCTGGCCGAGCTGGGCCGCGAACTGGCCGTCGGCCGTCGCCGCGCCGGAGCGGCACGATGAGCGCGCCGGGCCGGACCAGCGGGCTGGCCGGGCGGCGGGTGCTGGTCACCGGCGCCCGGGGCACGTTCGGGCAGCACCTGGGCGCGGCGCTCACCGCCGCCGGCGCGCACGTGGTCGGGCTGGACCTGCACGCCGACCCCGACGCCAGACCGCCGGTCCTCGGCGTCGACCTGACCGACCCGGCCGCGACGCCACCGGCGGTGGCCGCCGCCGTCGACCGGCTCGGCGGGCTGGACCTGCTGATCAACAACGCGGGTGTGGGCGGCCCCGCGCCCGCCGAGCTGCCGCCGGACGAGGTGGTCCGCCGCCAGATCGAGGTGAACCTGCTCGCCGCCTGGCGGACCACCGCCGCCGCCATGCCGGCCCTGGAGGCCGCCCGCGGCCGGGTGATCTTCGTGGCCAGCCGGATGGCCGTGCTGCCGCTGCCGCTGGCCGCCGCGTACGGGGTCAGCAAGCGGGCGCTCGTCGCGTACGCCGACGCGCTGCGCCACGAGGTCGGCACCCACGTCGGCGTCAGCGTCGTCTACCCCAGCATGGTCGCCTCCCCGATCCACGACAGCACGGTGGCGGCCGGGCTGTCGCTGAGCGGGGTGTCGCGGCCGGAGCCGGTCGAGGGCGTGGTCGCGGCGATCCTGCGCGCCGCCACCGCCCGGCGCGCGCCACGGGACGTGGCCACCACCCGGCGTGGCCGGATCGAGATGGCGCTGGCCCGGCACGCTCCGGCGCTCGCCGACCGGATGGTGCGCCGTACCGTCGCCGGGCGGCTGGCCGCCGGTGACCTGGACGGCGCGGCGCTGGCCGAGGGCATGGTCCGGCGGCACGGGCAGGCCCGCCGGTAGCCTGCTCGCCATGGCCGTCTCGCCCTACATCGCCCGGCTGCGCCGCCACGTCGGCCACGACCTGCTGATGCTGTACGGCGTCAGCGGCGTGGTCACCGACGACGCGGGGCGGGTGCTGCTGGCCCGCCGGGGCGACAACGGCCGCTGGTCCGTTCCGGCCGGCACTGTGGACCCGGGTGAGCAGCCCGCCGACGCGCTGGTGCGCGAGGTCCACGAGGAGACGGGCGTGGCGGTGACGATCGACCGGCTGGCAGGTGTCGCCACCCATCCGGTGGTCTACCCCAACGGCGACGCCTGCGAATACCTCAACGTCTGGTTCCGCTGCCGGGCGATCGGTGGAGCGCCGACGGCCGACGGCGACGAGTCGCTCGCGGTGGCCTGGTTCGCGCCGGACGCGCTGCCGGACCTGGACGACTGGGCGCGGCTGCGGATCGGCACCGCGCTGACCGACGACGCCCTGCCCTGGTACGCCGCTCCGGGGGAGAGCCACCCGGCGCTGCACCAGCCCGACAACATCTAGCCGAACACCACCTCGCACGGCCGGTCCGGGGTCAGCTCCACCGCACGGTGGCCGCCCGGCGCGTGCACGACCACGCGCTGCGCCACCGGGGACACCAGCCGCGCCCGCACCCGGCCCGGCGCCCAGGTCAGCTCCTCGACGGTGACCCGGCCCCGGCAGGTGATGCCGCGCAGCGTGCCGGCGGGCAGGCCGGGCGGCGGCGCGGGCAGCAGCCGCAGCGTCCCCGGGCGCGACTGGACCAGCGACTCGATCAGCACCGCCGGCAGCGCGTGCGCGGCGTCGGCGTTGTACGTGGTCCGGCCCGGGTTGTGGGCGCTCATCAGCGACCGGAAGAACATGTCCGCGCCGAGGATCTTGCGCAGGTTCGCCGCGACCAGTTCGCCGTCGCGCAGCCGGGCCGCCGCCAGCGCCCGGTGCAGGCTGCCGTGCGCCGACCGGTTCTCGTCGCCGCGCAGCGTCAGCGCCCGGTGCGCGGCGGCGGCCAGTTCCGGGGTGTCGTCCGGGTTGATCTCGTCGAGCGGCCACACCGGATACAGGTGGCTGACGTGCCTGTGGTCCTCGTCGCCGGTGCTGCCGGGCCACGCCCACTCGGCCAGCGCACCGACCCGCTCGCCGTGCTCTACGTGATCTGGTTCAAGCGCCCGTCGACCAGGTAGTCCGGCTCCCGCACCCCGGCCCACCGGTCGCCGCCGGTCACCTCGGCGGCCAGCCGCAACGCGTGCCGGGCCGCGGCGACGTCCATGGTGGCGTTGACCGCGACGGGCGCGGTCCGGCCGGTGTCGTCGTACGGGCCGGTCTCCGGCGAGTACGAGGGCACCAGTGCGGGACGGCCGTCCACGACGGTCAGCACGTCGGCGAAGAAGTCCGCCACCTCGGCCAGCCAGCCGGCCACCTCGCCCAGCGGCTCACCGGTGACCAGGTGGTGCTCGTGCAGCGGGTGCAGCAGCCAGTCCGCGCCGGCCAGCCACGCGGTGAACGGCCACTCCGGGTGGACGTGGAACAGGTGCCCGTGCTCGCCGTCGGTGCGGCTGGGTGCCAGCAGCCCGCGTGCCCCGTACACCGCGCGGGCGTTGGCGCGCCAGTGGTCCACCTGCGCGGCGACCAGCCGGGCGTGCGCCGCTGTGACTTCCGGCAGCGCGCCCACGTTCGCGCCCGCGAGCTGGAGGTTCAGGTTCGCGTCGGTGGTGAAGTCGCCGGCCCACGCGGCGTCCCAGGAACCCAGCCACAGCCCGGTCAGCCGGGGCGGCAGCACCCCGCTGGCGCTGAACAGCAGGTAGCGGCCGGAGTGGAACAGCCGTTCCAGCAGCGCCGGGTCCAGCCGGTCCGGCGCGGCGGCCTGCCGGGCCAGCAGCTCACCGACTGGCAGCGCCCGGTCGGCGGCGGGCACGCCGAGGTCCAGGCCGACCCGGGTGTACGGACCGCGATGGCGGGGCACGTGCCGGGCCAGCAGCTCCTCGTAGTTCCCGGCGAGCGCGGCGAGCCGCCGTTCCGAGGTCCGGGTACGCCAGGGCGGCGCGTCGGGCCGGTCGACGAGCGTGGTGAGCAGCGCCGGTCCGCGTACCCGCACCCGGTCGCCGTCGACGCTCACGTCGCCGCGCAGCAGCGTCAGCCCCTCGAACCCGTACGCCCCGCCGGCGTCCGGGTAGCGGGCGCGTACCCGCAGGAACACCAGCCCGTCGCGGCGGTACGCGGCCTGCTCGTACACCACGTCGGCCGGTCTGCCGGGCAGCTCACCCGTCACCCCGACCACGCAGTCGCCCTGGTCGAGGTGGAGCACCGCGACACCGTCGGCGCGGGACGCGAAGCAGCGCCGCCGCCCGCCCGGCCACTCGACGGTCACCTCCCCGGTGGTGAAGTCGGTGTCACGCCCGTAGCCGCGTACCGGTCCGGGCGGCGCGTCGACGGTGAGCGCGAACCCGGGGTGGAACGACTGGGTCCACTCCAGCTCCCGGCCGCCGGTGAGCAGCCGGGCCGCCTCGGCCCGTCGCCCGGCGAGCACCAGCGCGCGGATGTGCGGCATCCGGCCGGCCAGCTCGGGTGCGCGGGCGTGCCGGGTGCCGTTGGGCAGGACGAGCCGGTGGTGGTTCACCACGATCCGCTCCGCGTGCGGCCGTCCCGGGACCATCAGCCCGAGTTCGCCGTTGCCGGTGAGGAACGCGTCGGTCCAGTCGCCGGCCGGCGCGATGTCGTGGATGCGGTGCGCCGTCACCGTCCGGTCCCGGCGCTGGTGTCCCGCACGGTGAGGTGCGGTTCCAGCAACGTCACCTCCGGCACCGGCTCGCCGCTCAAGCGCCGCATCAGCAACGCCACCGCCTGCCGGCCGACCTCCTCGGCGGGCACCGGCACGCAGGTGAGCCCCGACTGTTCGGCCAGCTCGTCCGGGCAGATCGCGACGACCGACACGTCGCGGGGCACCCGGCGGCCCAGCAGCGGCAGCGCGGCGAGCACCGGGCCGACCGCCGACTCGTTCTGCACCACCAGTCCGGTGACGTCCGGGTGGTCGGAGAGCAGCGCCTCCAGGTCGCGGCGTACCGCCGCCGGTCCCTCCTCGCAGGGGCGGGTCACCGCGTCGACGCCGAGCCGCTGCGCGGCGGCGCGTACCCCGGCGCGGGTGCGGTGGGCGAACCCGGTGCCCCGGTCGTAGACCGCGGCGGGCGCGCCGAGCAGCGCGACGCGCCGGTGCCCGGCGGCGGCCAGGTGTTCCACGCACAGCTCCCCGGCGCGCCGGAAGTCGAGGTCCACGCAGGCCAGTCCGGTGCTGTCGGCGGGGTGCCCGATCAGGACGCCGGGTAGCGCCAGCTCGCGCAGCAGCGGCACCCGGGAGTCCTCCAGCTCCACGTCCATCAGCAGCACGCCGTCGACGAGCGCGCTGCCGGCGATGCGGTGCAGGCCGGCCGGTCCCTCGTTGGCGGTGACCAGCAGCACGTCGTGGTCGTGGCGGCGGGCGGTGGTGACCACGGCGGTGGCGAAGCGCATCACCACTGGCACCTGCATGCCGGTACGCAGCGGCAGCACCAGCGCGATCACGTTGGCCCTGCGGCTGGCGAGCGCGCGGGCCCCGGCGTGCGGGTGGTAGCCGAGCGCGCGGACGCTGGCGAGCACCCGGCTGCGGGTGGTGGCCGAGATGGTGCGTTTGCCGCTGAGCACGTACGACACGGTGCTGGCGGCCACCCCGGCGTGGCGGGCCACGTCGGCGATGGTGACCTGCTCGCCAGGGGTCCGGCCGGTCACCGGGCCGTCCCGAAGCTGGTGCCCGCCGGCTCGGCCGTGGCGTCGCCGCCGGTGACGGTGAGCGCGCCGGCCAAGCGGATGTCGCGCGCGGACCGGCCGACCAGCACCGAGTGGACGGCGTCCTCCACCACCATCGCGGCGCGGGTCTCGTCCCACCAGGCCAGTTCGGCGGTACGCAGACGCATCGTCACCCGGGCGGCGCAGCCCGGGTCGAGCGTGACGCGGGCGAAGTCGCGCAACTGCCGCAGCGGCTGCTTGACCCGGGAGCGCCGCTGCCGGGTGTAGAGCTGCACGACCTCGGTGCCCGGGCGGCGGCCCGTGTTGGTGACCTCGACGCTCACCTCGACCTCCTCGCCGGCGCGCGCCGTGGCGGTGCTCAGCCGGAGGTCAGCGTAGTCGAACTCGGCGTAGCTGAGCCCGTGCCCGAACGGGTACAGCGGCTCGCCCCGGTGGTAGAGGTAGGTGGCGTCGGCGCCGATGACGTCGTAGTCGAGCAGGTCGGGCAGTTCGGCGGCGTCGGCGTACCAGGTCTGGGTGAGCCGCCCGCCCGGGTCGGCGGCACCGAGCAGCACGTCGGCCAGCCCGTTGCCGTGTTCCTGTCCGCCGTGGGCGCTCCACAGCACCGCCGGCAGGTGCTCCTGCGCCCAGCCGGCCGCGTACGGGTAGCTGCTGGTCAGCGCCAGCACGGTTCGCGGGTTCGCGGCGTGCACGGCCCGCAGCAGCTCCGCCTGGCCGGTCGGCAGCGCCAGGTCGGCCCGGTCCTCGGTCTCCCGGCCGTCGACCATCGGGTGGTTGCCGAGCACCACCACCGCCACGTCGGCGGCGGCCGCCAGCGCGGCGGCCTCGGCGGCCCCGTCCACGAGCAGCGTCACGGTGAACCCGGCCGGGTCGCCGGTGGCGACGCTCAGCCGCCCGTCCGGTGCGACGCCGACGTGCCGGCCGGTGGCCAGGTGGTGCAGCAGCGCGGTGCCGTCGGGCCGGTGGTGCAGGCGGAACGTCTCGCGTACCACCCACCCGCCCGGTCCGTCGCGGTCGGCCACGAGGGCCCCGGTGTCGTCGGCGCCGACGTACCGGCCGGTGCCGACGGCACGTAGCGCCACCACGTCGCGCCCCCAGTCGACCACGTCGAACTCGGCCGGGCTGTCGCCGAGCGCCAGCGGGCCGTCGCCGTCGTCGCGTACCGCCCGGTCGCCGACGTGCAGCGTGATCCGGTCCGCGCCGGGATGGGTGGTCACCTCGGGCAGGCGTCCGAGCAGGCCGGCGTACGCGCTGATGGTGTACGGCGGGGTGCCGCTGTACCAGTCGGTGAGCACGGTGTCGGCGAGCGGGCCGAGCACGGCGACGCGGGTGCCGGGGCGCAGCGGCAGCAGGCCGTCGTTGCGCAGCAGCACGACCGACTGGCGGGCGGCCTCGCGGGCGAGTTCCCGGTGGGCGAGGCTGTCGAGCGTGTGGGGCGGCACGTCGTCGTGGGGATCGGGGTCGAGGTCGCCCAGCCGCGACCGGACGGACAGGATCCGCCGCACCGCCCGGTCCACGTGGGAGGGCTCGATCAGCCCGCGGGCCAGCGCCTCGGTGAGACGTTCCACTGTGGGGGTGCTGTCCTCGTCGTCCTCGGTGAAGCTGTCGATGCCGGCGCGCAGCGCGGCGGCGAACCCGGCCACGTGGTCGGGCAGGTACTCCTGCACGCCGGCGATGTTGCCGACCGCCCCGGCGTCGCCGACCACCATGATGTCGTCGTCGGCGTAGCCGCGCAGCTCGCCCTCGATGAGCGGGCTGAGGTGCGCCGGCACGCCGTCGACCAGGTTGTACGACGCCATCACCGCCACCGCCGCGCCGGCGGCGAGGGGGGCGCGGAACGCCGGCAGCTCGTACTCGTGCAGCACCCGGGGCGGCAGGTCGCTGGAGGTGGTGGCCCGGTCGGTCTCGTTGTTGTAGCCGAGGAAGTGTTTGAGCGTCGGTGCGGTCCGCAGCCGGATCGGGTGGTCGCCGCGCAACCCGAGCGCGTACGCGGTGGCGAGCCGGCCGGTCAGCCACGGGTCCTCGGACCAGCCTTCCTCGTTGCGTCCCCACCGGGGGTCGCGCAGCGGGTTGACCACCGGCGCCCACACGTTGAGGCCGACGCGGTCGGGGTCGGCCCGGTGCTTGACGCGTACCTCGTCGCCGACGGCGGCGCCGACCGCCCGGATCAGGTCCGGGTTCCAGCTCGCGGCCAGGCCGATCGCCTGCGGGAAGACGGTGGCCGTGCCGAGCCACGCGACGCCGTGCAGCGCCTCGGTGCCGGTGCGGAACGCGCGCAGGCCGAGCCGGGGCACCGGCGCCTGCCACTGGTGCAGCAGGCCGAGCTTCTCCGGCAGCGTGAGCCGGGCCAGCAGGTCGTCGAGACGGTGGGGGACGGGGTCGGTCATGGTGGGCGCCTCCGGTCGGCGTACGTGTTGCCACTCGTCCGTCGAAGCGCTTCGACGGACGAGCCGGTGATGCGGCGTCGCGTACGCGAAAAGGGGTGGTGGGGGTGCGGCGGTGTCGGCCCGGAGCGGTGGTGAAGCGCTTCGACAACCGCCGAAGAACACGCCGCTTCGCAGGTTGCCCGGTCCCGGAACGCGGCGCTACCGAGGTTGGCACCTTCCGGCCGGTGCGGTCAAGGGGTCATCCGGCGGGCAGGCGCCCGGCCTCCACTGTGGCCAGTGCGGCGGTGGCTCCGCCCAGTGCCCCGGCCGCGGACCCGAGCGTGCTGGCCTCCAGCCGCACGCCGGGCGGGACCGGTGTGCGGGCGGCGAGTTCGGCGTGGGCGGCCGGCAGCAGCCACGGCGCGAGCGCCGCCAGGTGCCCGCCGACCACCACCACCTCCGGGTCGAGCAGCCCGGACAGCACCGACGCCGCCTGCCCGAGCAACCGGCCGATCTCGGTGAGCCCGGTCCGTACCGGCTCGTCCCCGGCGCGGGCCAGGGCCTGGATCCGTTCGATCTCCGGCAGGTGGTCGGTGACCGGTCCGGCGTCGGGCAGCAGGCGGCGGATCACCGCGTCCACGCCGAGCAGCGCGGTGAGGCAGCCGCGCCGCCCGCAGTCGCAGGACGGTCCGTCCGCGGCCAGGGGCAGGTGCCCGACGTCGCCGGCGAAGCCCCGCCCGCCGCGCAACAGCCGGCCGCCGCTGATCAGGCCCGCGCCGATCGCCGGGCCGCCGGTGAGGTGCACCAGGTCGGTCGTGGCGGCGTACGGGCCGTGTCGTCGCTCGGCCAGCACGGCGAGGTTGGCCTCGGTGTCGACGGCGACGGGGAAACCCCTGTCGCGCAGCGCGCGGCGCACCGACGCCGCAAGCGGCACGCCGCGCCAGCCCAGCGCGGGGGCGGCCGGCACGTCGCCGTCCGGGTCGACCAGCCCTGGTACGGCAACGGTCAGGCCGAGCACGGTGCGGTCGGCGCCGATCCGGGTGACGGCGCGCCGGACCAGCGCGGCGAGCGCCTTCACCGTCTCCTCGGGACCGGCGGTGGCGGCGGGGAACGCGCGCCGCCAGGTGAGCACCGGGTCGCCGCCCGGTCCGGCGGCGACCGCGACCAGTTCGTCGGCGCCGACGCGCAGGCCGAGCCCGGCGTAGCGGGAGCCGTCGAGGACGAGCATGGTGGCCGGGCGGCCCACCCGGTTCTCGGTCAGCCCGGTCTCCCGCAGCATGCCGTGCTCGATCAGCTCGGCGACCAGGCTGGAGACGGTGGCCTTGTTCAGCCCGGTGTGCGCGGCCACATCAGCCCGGGAGCAGGGGGCGTGGCGGCGGACGTGCCGGAGCACCGCGGCCCGGTTGGTCACCCGCACGTCGCCGAGGTCGGCCGTCGGCCGGTCGATGCTGATCACGTACTGCCCGCCTCCTGCGCCCGGCCCGAGTTCGGCTACAGCTTAAACTAAATGGGCGAGATGCCGGCCGGCCGGTCCCGGCCGCCGAACCACGGCGCGAACGGCGTCACCGGCATCGGCTCGCCGTCGAGCACCACCCGGCGCGGCAGGTCCGTCCCGACCACGCTGACCGCCCGGACGTCCAGCGGCCCGTCCACGCGTACGCGGAGCGTGTCGCCGTCACGTACCGCGGTGACGGTGGTGTCGCCGTCGGGATCCCGCACCACGCTCACGCCGTCGACGCCACCCCAGGCCACGAGCGTGACATCCCGGAACGGGCCGGTCCCGACCGTCGTCGCGGGTGCCACGGTGGGGATCAGCGCGCCGTGGCGCACGTACAGCGGCAGCCGGTCCAGCGGCACGCGTACCCGCAGGTGCCGGCCGCCGGGGTGCCGCTGCCCGGTGTACGCGTCGAGCCAGTCGTCGCCCGCCGGCAGGTAGACGGCGCGTTCGCCGGACGGGTCGAGCACCGGCGCCACCAGCAGATCCGTGCCGAGGCGGTACTGGAGGTCGGCGGTCCAGGCGGCCGGGTCGTCCGGGGTGTCGACGAGCAGCGCCCGCAGCATCGGCCCGCCGGTTCGGGCGCTCGTCACCGCCGCCGACCAGAGGTACGGCAGCAGCCGGTAGCGCAGCCGCAGCGCGTCCACCGCGTGCCGTTCCGCCTCGGGCGGGAACTCCCACGGCAGCCGGCTGGTGGTGCCGTGCAGCCGCACCAGCGGGGAGAGCGCGCCGAACTGGGTCCAGCGCACGTACAGGTCCGGCTCGGGGGTGCCGTGGAAGCCGCCGGTGTCGTGGCTCCAGAACGGCACCCCGGACAGCCCGTGGGACAGGCCGCCGCGCAGCGTGCTGGCCATGCCCGGCCAGGTGGCGTTGACGTCGCCGCTCCACTGCGCGCTGTGCCGCTGCCCGCCCAGGTACGACGAGCGCGCCCACACGGTGCGGTGCCCGGCCACCTCCTCGGTGACGTCGGCTACCGCGTCGTTGAACAGCAGCGCGTACACGTTGTGCAGTTCGACGCCGGTCATGCCGTTGTGTGCGACCGCGTCGGCGGGCACGCCCTCGGCGAAGTCGGTCTTGAACACGGCGACGCCCTGCGCCAGCAGTGGCCGCAGCAGGCCCTGGAACCAGCGCACCGCGGCCGGGTCGGTCAGGTCCACGATGGCGCATTCCGGGTAGCTGCCGTGCCAGGTGTCGGCGACGTACGTGCTCCCGTCCGGGCGGCGCAGGAGGTACCCGGCGGCCTCGGCCTCGGAGTAGAGCGGGCTGCCGGTCATCAGGTACGGGTTCATCCACAGACACACCCGGAAGCCCTGCTCGGTGAGGTCCTTGAGCATGCCGTCCGGGTCGGGGAAGGCATCGGCGTCCCAGCGCAGGTCCGACCAGTGCCCGGCGACCTGCCAGTAGCAGTCCAGGTGCAGCACGTCGCAGGGGATGTCCCGCTCGCGGATGCGCCGGGCCCGTTCCAGCACGCGCTGCTGGCTGTCCGGGAAGAAGCCGGACGAGATCCACGCGCCGAATGCCCACCTCGGCGGCAGGTACGGTCGTCCGGTCAGCGTGTCGAGCCGGTCGAGCACCTGCGACGGGGCGGGTCCGGCCAGCACGTAGTAGTCGAGCAGGTCGTCCGGGACGAGGATCTGCACGCTGCTGTGCGTGCTCGCGCACACGTCGAACTGCACCGGCAGCCCGCTGTCGACCAGGACGCCGTAACCCCTGTCGGACAGGTAGAACGGCACGTTCTTGTGCGAGCGGTCGGACTCGCCGCCGAAGGCGTCGAAGTTCCACATCAGCGGGCGCTGGCCGCGCTTGTCCAGCGGGGTGAACTTCTCGCCGAAGCCGACGAACCGTTCGTCGCCGGGCGCGACGAAGCTCTCGTGCCAGGCGACCGGCTCGCCGTCGAACGTGGAGCGGCCGAGCGGCAGCGTGCGGCGGCGACCGCTGATGTCCCGGGTACCGCCGTCGGAGGCCAGCAGCAGCCGCCCGTCGGAGGTGAGGAACCGCAGCCCCCACGGGTCCAGGCGCAGCTCGGCGACCACGCCACCGGCGCCGACCCGGACGTGTCCGTCGGTGACGGTCACGGCGGCGGGGTGCGGCTGCGGGTGGACCAGTGTCAGCGCGGCCGCGGACCGGCTGCGGACCGAGAGGTCGTCGGCGAGGCGTACCCGGATGATCCCGTCGCCGGCGGCCTCGACCCGCGCGACGAGCGTGCGGCCGGACGCGCAGGTCGCGGTGAGGGTGACCCCGTGCGCGTCGGTCGCGGCCACCTCGGCCCGCAGCACGTCGTCGGCGCCCTCCTCGCCGGGGGCGCGGACCGGCAGGTCGGGCGGGTCGGCCACGAACGTCTCGTACGGGACCAGCGGCGGGCGGTACGGCATGGGCGTCTCCTCGCGGCGTCCACGGGCGGTCCCGCCAGTTTCTTTGGAAGCCCAACTAACTGTCAATGATCGACGGCATTGACTTTCCTTCCCACCTGTTCCTATTTTGGCCGGGATGACAACTAAAGCGCCGTGGGACGACGGCCGTCTCTGCTACGGCGGCGACTGGAACCCGGAGCAGTGGCCGCCGCGGGTGTGGCGCGAGGACGTCGCCCTGATGCGCGCCGCCGGGGTCAACCTGGTCACCGTCGGCGTGTTCGCCTGGTCCCGGCTGGAACCCGAGCCCGGCCGGTACACGCTCGACTGGCTCGACGACGTGCTGGACCTGCTGCACTCGGCCGGCATCCGCGCCGCCCTGGCCACCCCCACCGCCTCGCCGCCGCCCTGGTTCTCGCTGCGCCACCCGGACGCGCTGCCGGTCACCGCCGACGGCGTCCGCCTGACCCACGGCAGCCGGGACACCTACTGCGCCGCCGCGCCCGCGTACCGCGACGCCGCCCGCGGCATCGCCGAGGCGCTCGCCGCCCGGTACGCGCACCACCCGGCACTCGCGCTGTGGCACGTGCACAACGAGTACGGCACCACGTGCCACTGCCCGCACGCCGAGGCGGCGTTCCGCCGCTGGCTCACCACCCGCTACGGCGACCTCGACGCGCTCAACGACGCCTGGGTCACCAGCTTCTGGAGCCAGCACTACTCCGACTGGGCGCAGGTCGGCACGCCCCGCGCCACCCAGTACCTCGCCAACCCCGGCCAGCTGCTCGACTTCCGCCGCTTCTGGTCCGACACGCTGCTGTCCGCGTACACCGAACAGCGGGACCTGCTGCGCGCGGCGAACCCGGCCGTGCCGGTCACCACCAACTCCGTGCTCGGCGACTGGGTGCCGGTCGACCACGCCCGCTGGGCGCGAGAGGTCGACCTGGTGGCGATCGACCACTACCCGTCCACGACCGACGCGGGCGCGGAGGAACAGACCGCGCTCGCCGCCGACCTCGCCCGCGGCTGGGCCCGCCACGGCGCCGGACGGCCGGTGCCGTGGCTGCTCATGGAGAGCGCGCCCAACCAGATCCACACCGCCGGGCGGATGC
This sequence comes from Micromonospora sp. WMMD1219, assembly GCF_049315215.1. Classification (NCBI taxonomy): domain Bacteria; kingdom Bacillati; phylum Actinomycetota; class Actinomycetes; order Micromonosporales; family Micromonosporaceae; genus Micromonospora; species Micromonospora sp. WMMD1219. The sequence goes on along the minus strand of NZ_CP186057.1, from coordinate 5,224,359 downwards.
ACACCAAGGAACCCGGCCGGATGACCCGGCAAAGCCTCACCCACGTCGCACGCGGCTCCGCCGGAGTGATGTTCTTCCAGTGGCGCGCCCCGGCCGGCGGCGCGGAACGCTTCCACTCCGCAGTGGTGTCGCACGCCGGGGCGGACACCCGCGTGTTCCGCGAGGCCACCGACCTGGGCGCCGCGCTGGGCCGGCTCGCCGGGACCGCGCCGGGCCGCGTCCAGGCGGCCGTGGCCGTCGCGTACGACGCGGCGAGCAGCTGGGCGCTGCGGCACCCGGGGATGCCCCGCGACGGACTCGACCACCCCGGCGAGGTGGCCGCCGCGCACCGGGCGCTGTGGCACGCGGGCGTCACCGCCGACGTCGTGCCGCCCGGCAGCCCGCTCGACGGCGCCCGGCTGCTCGTGCTCCCCGCCCTCTACCTCGCCTCGGACGCCACAGTCGACTGGGTACGCCGGCACGTCCACGGCGGCGGGCATCTGCTGGTGACGTGGCTCAGCGGCGTGGCCGACGAGCACGCCCGGGTGCGCCTGGGCGGCTACCCCGGGGCGTACCGGGACCTGCTCGGCGTGCGGGTGGAGGAGTTCCACCCGCTCGCCGACGACGAACAGGTGCCGCTGACCGGCGGCGGGACCGGCCGGATCTGGTCGGAGACGGTGCACCCGGCCGGCGCCGAGACCATCAGCGCGTACGCCGGGGGAGTGCTGGACGGCCGGCCCGCTGTCACCCGCAACCGGGTCGGCGACGCGTACGCCTGGTACGTCTCGACCCGCCCCGACGACGACACCTACCGCCGGCTGCTCACCGAGGCGGCCCGGCTCGCCGGTGTGACCCCCACCTGCCCCGGCGCACCCTCGGGCGTGGAGGCGGTACGCCGGCACGACGCCGACGGAAGCCTGCTCTACCTGCTCAACCACACCGACCAGCCGCAGCGGGTGCCGGTCACCGGGCTCGACCTGCTGACCGGCGCGACGGTCGACGGCTCCCTGACGCTGGAGCCGGGCGGAGTGGCGGTGCTACGCGAGGCAGTGCGCTGATGCGCGTACCCCGGGTCAGGGGGTGGCGACGGCGGCGCGGGAGCGGTCGGCGGCGATCCGCACCGCGAGCGCCGCCAGCACCGTGCCCATCACGTACCGCTGCAGGCGCGCCCAGCCCGGCCGGCGGGTGAGGAACGCCGACACCGAGCCGGCACTGAGCACGATGAGCGCGTTCACGGTGAGCGCCACGACGATCTGGGTCAGGCCGAGCAGCAGACTCTGCACCGCCACGTGCCCGCGCGCCGGGTCGACGAACTGCGGCAGCAGCGACACGTACAGGATGGCGATCTTCGGGTTGAGCAGGTTGGTGACCAGGCCCATGGTGAACAGGCGCCGGGGCCGGTCGGGCGGCAGCGGCGTCGGGGTGAACGCCGACGTGCCACCGGGACGCAGCGTCCGCCAGGCCAGCCACAGCAGGTACGCCGCGCCGGCCAGCTTCACCGCCGTGTACAGCGGCGGGACCAGCACGAACACGGTGGCGATACCGGCCACCGCGGCGGCCAGGTAGACCAGGAAGCCGGCCGCCACGCCGAGCAGCGACACCAGCCCGGCCCGCCGCCCCTGCGTCACCGACCGCGACACCAGGTAGACCATGTTCGGCCCGGGCGTGAGCACCAGACCGAGCGCCACCAGGCCGATTCCCATCACCGCACCGACAGTGACCACGACGCCTCCCCGTTTGCCGCCCTTCCCCGGACCCTACGCCCACCCACCCTCCACTTCCGCCCCTCTGCTTCGGCGATCATGAGGTTGGCTGCCGTTGGCGTCCGATTTGTCGCCGCCAACCTCATGATCGCGGGAGCAGGGGGCGGTGGTGCCGGTGTGGCGGCGGTGATACTTGCGGCATGTCGATCGTGCTGTCCGCGCCGGCCACCCCGACCGCGCCCGCCCTGCTGCTGCGTCCGTGGCGCGACGGTGACGCCGACGCGCTGATCGAGGCGTACCGGGATCCGGTGCTGCGTGCCTGGACCAGTCATCCGGTGACCGGCCCGGCGCAGGCGCAGGTGTTCCTGCGCCGCAGCCACCAGGGCTGGGCCGCCGGGCACCGGTTCATGTTCGCGGTGCTGGAGGGGGAACAGGTGGTGGCCTGCGTGGTGCTCAAGGACGTCCGCCCGGGACGCCCGGCCGCCGAGGTCGGCTACTGGACGGCCGCGCCGGCCCGGGGCCGGGGCGTCGCGCCGCGGGCGGTCGAGGCGGTCACCGCGTGGGCGTTCGCGCGGTTCGCCGCCACCGGGCTGACCCACCTGGAGCTGCTGCACCAGGTCGACAACCCGGCGTCCTGCCGGGTGGCGGAGAAGAGCGGGTACGCGTTCGCCGAGGTGCTGCCGGCCCGCCCGCCGTTCCCCCGGGACGGCCACCGCCACGTCCGCCACCGGCCGGTCTCATGACGAAGAAGTGACAGTGCCGCCGATCAGGCGCAGCAGCAGCCGCGGCTCGCCCGGCCACGCGTCGAGCAGCACCTGCCGGGGCATCTGCCGGGCGGTGTAGCGCAACGCGAGCGCCACCACCACGATGTCGTCGAGCGGGCCGATCACCGGCAGGAACTCCGGGATCAGGTCGATCGGGCTGGCCACCCAGAGCCCGGCGACCACGATCGCGACCCGGGCGCGGCGGGGCACCCGCGGGTCACGGCGCAGCCGTCGCACGGCGGTCACGCAGTCGGGTACGAACGCGGCCAGATCGCGCAGGATCCCCGGCGGCAGGCGCCGGGCCAGCAGCACCAGCACCGCCCAGCTCGCGACCAGGCAGGCCGTCGCCACAGCGAGTCCGATGAGCCAGTCGCGCACGCCGTCACCCCTTTCCGTTTCCGGTGGCACGCTACGGGGCGTCCCCGCCCGGGCGCGCGGGAACAGTCGGGCCCCGCACGACGCTGAGTCTTGTCGGACGGCGGCGGATACCGTGGGTACGGGAGGTGACGGCGGTGACGACAGGCTGGGAGGCCGCGGTCGAGGCGCAGATCCGCTCGGCCCAGGAACGTGGCGAGTTCGACAACCTGCCGGGTGCCGGCAAGCCCATCCCGGGGCGCGACATGCCCTACGACGAGGGCTGGTGGATCCGCAGCTTCATGGAGCGCGAGCAGATCCCGTCCGACCTGCTGCTGCCCACGCCGCTCCAGTTGCGCCGCCGCATCGAACAGCTCCCGGCCGAGCTGCGCGACCTGCCCACCGAGGAGGCCGTCCGCTCGTACGTGGCGGCGCTCAACACCGAGGTGGTGGCCTGGCTGCGTACCCCGACCGGGCCACGCGTGGTGGTCCGCCCGGTGAACGTCGAGGAGGCGGTGCGCCGCTGGCGTGCCGATCGGGACGGCGGCGCGCCGGCCGTCACGGCACCGGAGCCGCCCCGCGCCGACCCGGCCCGCCCGCGCCGCCGCTGGCGCTGGTGGCGCCGCTGAGAACGCTCAGCGAAGCGCCGCCTGCCAGGTCCACGCGGTACGCCGCGGCCGGTCGCCGAGCGGCGCGCGGCCGGTCAACCACAGCAGCACCGGCGCCGGCTCGCCGTCCGGTGCGTCGGGGAACAACCGGTGCACCACCCCGGCACACAGCCCGGCGGGTGGCGACCAGTCCAGGCCGAGCCCGCGGGCCAGGTCGCCTGTGTGCAGCAGGATCTCGGCCACGCCCATCGCGGCGAACCCGCCCGGATCGCACGGGCCGAAGTGCCACGCCCGGTCGTCCGGGCTCGCGGCGTCGACGGTGGCGGCGAGCATCCCCGCCGCGGCCGCCGCGACAGTGAGCACCTCGGCGGGCGCGGCGTCGGCCCGTACCCGCAGGTCGAACGGCAGATAGCCACCGTCGGGCCGGCCCGAGACCTGACCGGTGTACGCGACCAGGTCGTGCGCGATGTGCGCGGCGGTGGTCCAGCAGGACCAGTCCAGGTCTCCGGCGCGTACCGTCCAGTCCCGGCCGGCGGCGGGCCGCAGCACGGCGGCCATCGCGGCGGCGGCGGACCGGACGTCCGCGCCGGTCATCGTCCTCACAACCGGCGTAGGCGCAGCACGCAGGTCAGCATCGGAAGCGTGAACTCACCGTCGGCCGTCTCCGGCCGGCTCGCCAGGTACGCGCGGATGCGGTCGAGGGTCTCCGTGCGTTCCTGTTCCGGCATGACCAGCATCCCGGCCCGGGTGGCGAGCGTCGCCACGAGCGAGTCGGCGGTACGGCGCTGCCCGTGCGGGAACTCCGCCTGCTCGGGTGAACCGAACCGGGCCTCGCCCGTCTTCGGCAGGTGCATGCCGGCCGTGGCGGCGCGCCAGCTCGCGGGCGTGTCCCGGGGACCGATGGCGGCGCTGCCACTGACCGCCGCGAGCCCTGCCACCCAGTCGACCCGGTCGTCCACCACGTTCCACAGTCCGGCCAGGACACCGCCGGGGGAGAGGACGCGGGCGATCTCCGGCCCGGCCACCGCCATGTCGAACCAGTGCATGGCGTTGCCGGCGACCACCGCGTCGACGGAGGCGTCCGGCACCGGGATCGCCTCCGCGCTGCCGGACAGCGCCCGTACGTCCGGCAGGGTGCGGCGCAGTTCGGCGAGCATCGCCGGGTCCGGCTCGACCGCGGTCACGTCGCCGCTCACCTCGACCAGCGTGGCGGTGAGCTTGCCGGTGCCCGCGCCGAGGTCGAGCACCCGCGCGCCGGGGGCGGGTTCGAGCACCCACCGCAGGGCGGCTCGCGCATAGTCCGGGCGGTGTTCGGCGTACGCGGTCGCCGCCGCGCCGAACGACGAGGAGTGCCGGCGTCGTGCGTCTTCGTCCATCCGGTCACCCTATCGACGGCCCGGCTCCCTTGACGTACGAACGGTGCTTCGTGAATACTGGATCGTAGTTCGAGGGGGAGTACCCGACGATCCACGCACCGCCGTCAGTACGGGCCCGGCCCATCCGGCTCCCGGCGATGCAGTCACCGTCAGAGGTGGCCCGGGGAGACCTTCGTCCAGCAGCGCCGGCGCACCTCGCGTGGGCCGGCCCGGGCGAGAGGTCTTCCCGTCGTCATGTCGGTGTCCTGGTGGATCTGGGCCGTGCTCATGCTCGCGATCGCGGCGATGCTCGCCGTCGACCTGTTCCTGCACCGCGACAACCACGTCGTCGGCTTCCGTGAGGCAGCGGCCTGGTCCGGCATCTGGATCGCCGCCGGCCTGCTCTTCGGCGCCGTCCTCTGGGCCTGGCAGGGCGGTGACGTCGCCGGCACCTACTACGCCGGCTACCTGATCGAGAAGGCGCTGTCGATCGACAACGTCTTCGTCTTCGCGCTGATCTTCACCTACTTCGCCGTGCCCGCCGCGTTCCAGCACAAGGTGCTGTTCTGGGGTGTCATCGGCGCCCTGGCCTTCCGGCTGGTCTTCATCTTCGTCGGCGCCGAGCTGCTCGAGACGTTCTTCTGGACCGCGTACGTCTTCGGCGCGTTCCTCGTCTGGACCGGCTACAAGATGGCGTTCCGCCACGATCAGCAGACCCCGCCGGACCGCAACCCCGTCGTCCGGCTGGTCCGCAGGGTCGTTCCGACCGACCCGGCCTTCCACGGTGACAGGTTCTTCGCCCGGGTCGACGGCAGACGGGTCGCGACGCTGCTGTTCGTGGTCCTGATCGCGGTCGAGGCCACCGATCTGATCTTCGCCATCGACAGCGTCGCCGCGATCCTGGCCATCACCACCAGCACGTTCATCGTCTGGACCGCCAACGCCTTCGCCGTCCTCGGCCTGCGCAGCCTCTACTTCTGCCTCGCCGGGCTGCTACGCCGCTTCGTGCACCTGCACTACGGTCTGGCCGTCCTGCTCGCCTTCGCCGGCGTGAAGTTGATCCTCTCGGAGACGCCGGTCGGCAAGCTGCCCATCCCGGTCACCCTCGGCGTGATCGTGGTGACGATCGCGGTGTCGATCGGGTGGAGCCTGCGCAGCACCACTCCGGACACCGAAGCACGTGGCGCCGACGCCGGCTCCTCGCCGGGCACGGCGCGCTGATGATCAGCGGCTCGTCGGCGCACTACCATCCGTCCATGGGCTCCAGCGGGGCATCCGTCGAAGCCACCTTCTTCGGCACCACGACCGTCCACCTGTCCGACGGGACGTCGGGAATCCTGATCGACGGCTTCCTGAGCAGGCCGTCCCTGCTCCGGGTCGCGCTCGGCCGCGTCGCCCCCGACCTCGGGCGGATCAACCGCGCCCTGACCCGGGCCGGTGTGACAGATCTCGACGCGCTCTTCGTGGCCCATTCCCACTACGACCACGCCATGGACGCCCCCGAGATCGTCAAGCTGCTCGGCGGACGACTGTTCGGCTCCGAGTCGACTCTTCACGTGGGGCGCGGCTCGGGCCTCGGCGAGGAGTCGATGACGCGGATCGCCGACGGCGACGAGCACACGATCGGCGCGTTCACCGTGCGCGTGCTCGCCGGCGCCCACAGCCCCGGCAACAGGTTCCCGGGCACGATCGAGCAGCCGCTCGTTCCGCCGGTCAGGGCGAGCAGTTACCGCGACGGCGGATGCTTCTCCTTCTTCATCACCCACCCGGGCGGCTCGCTGCTGATCCATCCGAGCGCCAACTTCGTCCCGGGCAGGTTCGACGGGCTCGACGCCGACGTCCTGTATCTCGCCGTCGGCGCCCTGGGGGTGCAGCCGCAGCAGTTCCAGAGCGACTACTGGCGGCACGTGGTGGAGGCGACGCGTCCGGACCTGATCGTGCCGATCCACTGGGACGACTTCTTCGTCTCGCTGGACCGCAGGCTGCGCCCGCTGCCGGCCGTCTTCGACAGGTTCGCCGTGACGAAGGCGTTTCTCGACCGCAAGAGCGCAGAGAGCGGCATCCCGGTGCGGTTCCCCGAGCCGTTCGAGATGATCAGGCCGTTCGCGCGCTAGGACAGGGTCCGGAGCACGTGCCGGTCTCAGCGGAACCGGTCGACGGTGACAGGGATCATCCCCTGCCGGCGCATCTGCGTCGTCAGACCGCGCAGCAGCACACCGACCGCCTCGTCGCGATCCCCGAGAAGATCGCAGGTCACGTCCAGACCCCAGGCCGCACCCGCAGCGACCCTGCGCAGATCCCAGCGAAAGGCGTCGCCCGAGACCTGACGGCGCACCGGGCCCAGCGTGCGCACCCGGGGATCCGCCAGGTCGCCGGTGATCGGCATCTGCCAGGCCTCACTGAGCGCCGCAAGTCCGTCCGGGCTCAAGTCGCCGGCGAACAGGATCCGGTAGACGCGCGTCTCGCGGAACCCCGGCCGGGGCTCGGAACCACCCAACCGCAAGGGGGACGGTGGCTGAGACGGAGGGGCACCGAAGCACTCCCGCAGAGCGTCCTCGTCCGGCAGGTCCGCACCGCAGAGGTCCCGATAGAGCGTCGCTGCCGCGGAGCGGCCGACGGGGGTCACTCGCTTGCGCAACACAGGGTCCACGCGTAGGCGCCGGCTGGTGGCCGACGCCTCGTACCAGCGCCCCTCCGGCTGGCTCCAGCCACCGCTCGCCAGTCCGACGGAGGAGTGGTCCGCCGCGAACAGGAACTCCTCAGCCAGCAGCCCTTCCAGCGCGCCGGCAGCGTCGTACACCAGGTAGTAGTGCAGTGCGGGAGGTGAGCCCGCTGCCTGTCGCGTGCGAGAAGGCGTCGTCATGCGTTGATTTTCGAGCCGGGCGGGACGCGCCGCCTTCCGGCGCGCCGAGGGCTCTGCCGACGCGGAAGAGAACCTCCCCCAAGTCCGCCGCTGTTATGGTCAATTATCGGATTACCGGTAACAGCAATCATCTAATCCATGCGGTCAAAAAGGACAAACCGATGGCGCACCATAATGACAGTTATGTGCGCGCGGGTTCAGGAGGCCGCTGTCGGCGTACGATCAGGCCACCGCAGCCGACCCCAGAAAGCAGGCGATGGTGTTCGACGCGACGCTGACCCGGATCAACGACGGCGTGCAGATGCACCACCAGCACGGCCGACGGGAGGACGCCCGCGACCTGTTCGCCCGGATCTGGGACGAGATCGGCGGGGAACAGGGCGACCCCCTGCACGTCTGCGTCCTCGCCCACGCGATGGCCGACGTGCAGGACGACGCACGTCAGGAGCTTGCCTGGGACCGGCGGGCGCTCGCGGCGGCCGACCTGCTCACCGATGCCCGGGTCGCACAGGCCGGGGTGCCGATGTCGGTCGCCGGGCTGTACCCGTCGCTGCATCTGAACCTGGCGGAGTGCCACCGCAAGCTCGGCGAACTCGACCAGGCCCGGGACCACCTCCAGCGGGCCCGGGAGGGGATCGGCGCGCTCGGCGACGACGGCTACGGAAAGCTGATAAGGGCTGGACTCGATCGGCTGTCGCAGGAACTGGCCGCCGGATAGGCCGCAGACGACTGGCTAGCCGCTGGTGCGCGCTGACGGGGTGACGGCGGCGACGACCAGGTCGACGATGCCGTCGGCGTAGTCGTCGGTCAGTGGGCCGTTGCGCAGCAGCCAGCGGTGGTAGAGCGGGCCGAACAGCAACTCCACCACCTGGTCCAGGGCGGCGTCGGGGCGCACCTGGCCGGCCTCGCGGGCGGCCTCCAGGCGGGCGCGGACCGCGTTCAGCTGGGGACGGAGCAGCCGGTCGCGCGCCTGGCCGCCCAGGTCCTCGTCGGCGAGTGTCTCGATGGTGACGGCGCGGGTGGTGGCGGACAGCCGTGGATCGGCGAACTCGGCGACGGTGGCCCGGAGCACCTGGCGCAGATCGGCCCGCAGGTCACCGGTGTCGGGAAGGGTGATGACCTCCGGCATGTCGTCGGCGAGCGCGTCCAGGATGACCGCGCCCTTGCCGCGCCACCAGCGGTAGATGGTCTGCTTGCCGACCCCGGCACGGGCGGCGATCGCCTCGACGGTCAGGGCCTGGTAGCCGGTCTCGGTCAGCAGCTCCAGCGCGGCGGCGAGGATCGCGCGGCGGGACTGCTCGTTGCGGCGGGTGGGCTGCGGGGTCACAGCGAGAGCCTACAACGAGACGAGACGTATCGTCTTGACGGCCACGTCGAGCTGTGCTCTGCTTTGGCAAGCGAGACGGGACGTCTCGTCTCAACAGAGATCAGGAGATCACGTGCCGCACATCGCAATGGTCAGCATTCCGTTCCACGGCCACGTCAACCCGAGCCTGGAGATCATCAGTACCCTCGTGCGGCGCGGTCACCGGGTCACCTACGCCAACGATCCCGCCTTCGCCGAGGTCATCCGCGCCACCGGCGCCGAGTTGAAGCCGTACACGTCGACGCTGCCCGCCGACGGCGGCGCCGGCATCGACGACCCGATCGCGCAGCTCACGCCCTTCCTCGACGATGCGATCGCCATGCTGCCGCAGCTGCGGGCCGCCTACGCCGACGACCGGCCGGACCTGTTCCTCTACGACATCGCCGGCGCGCCGGCCCGGCTGCTCGGCGAACAGTGGGGGATCCCGGCCGTCCAGCTCTCCTCGACGTTCGTCGCCTGGGACGGCTACGAACAGGAGATGGCGCCCGCCGTGGAGGCGATGCGGGCCGATCCGCGCGGCGCCGACTACTACCGGCGGTTCACTGAATGGCTGACCGCCGAGGGTTCCTCGGTCACCGACAGCATGGCGTTCCAGGGGCGGCCGGTGCGCAGTCTCGTCCTGCCACCGGAGGCGCTCCAGCCGAACGCCGACCGGGTGGACCGGTCGGTCTACAGCTTCGTCGGCCCGGTGCTGGGCGACCGCTCCGGCCAGGGTTCCTGGGTACGACCGGAGCGCGCCGAGAAGGTCCTGCTCGTCTCGCTCGGCTCTGCCTTCACCCGGCAGCCCGAGTTCTACCGCCGCTGTGTCGCCGCGTTCGGTGACCTGCCCGGCTGGCACACCGTTCTCCAGATCGGCAAGCACGTCGAACCCGCCGAACTCGGTCCCGTCCCGGACAGCGTCGAGGTGCACCGGTGGGTGCCGCAGCTGGCCGTACTGGAGCAGGCGGACGCCTTCGTCACCCACGCCGGCATGGGCGGCAGCAGCGAGGGTCTCTACTGCGGGACGCCGATGATCGCCGTACCGCAGGCGGCCGACCAGTTCGCGAACGCCGAGCAGCTGGCCGCGCTCGGCGTCGCCCGGGTCGCCGACTCGGCCGGCGTCACCGCCGCGGAACTGCGCGAGACGCTGCTCGCCCTCACCTCGGACCCCGCCGTGGCCGCCCGCAGCGCGGAACTCAAGCGGCAGGCCCGCGCCGCCGGCGGCGCCGACCGGGCCGCCGACCTGATCGAAGCCGAACTCGCCGCGGTACGGGGCGGCGCCGCGAGCGGCGGGTGAGGCGTGGTCGCGGCGGCACCCGGCCGCCGCGACCACGCCCCGGTCAGTCCTCCGCCAGCACCGTGAAGGTGAAGGCGGAGCTCGTCGGACGCTTCAGCGGAATGTCGCACTTGACCCGGCGCAGCACCTCGGACCGGGTGAGCCCGAACCGGCGGGCGATGAGCCGGTCCGGGCGTACCGGCACCGGGTCGGCGAAGGTGACGTCCACCTGGACGGGCCACCGGTCCAGCGGCACCGTGGGCGCATCGAGCGTCCACGCGTCCGTCCAGTCCAGGGTGAAGCGGCAGCGCCGGGCGAACGCCGGATCCAGCAGTGTGGCAGCCACCAGGGCGGGGTCGTTGAGCTGGTGGCCGTGCAGCTCGGTGGGATCGAACGAACTGACGGTCGCCCGCTCCCGGACGGTGAGCTTGACGGTGCGGTCGCAGGACACGCACCGGACGAGCAGCCACACGTCCAGCAGCTTGCCGTTGGCGTTGACGCGGAACCGGCCCTTGGCGGCGGTGGCCGACTCGGCCCGGCAGACGGCGCAGCGCAGCGACAGCAGCGGAAGGCGGGTCCGGCGCACGACCCAGGGCAGCACGATATGCGGTTGGGATGACATGGAGACCTGATCTCTGAAGACCTGACGCGAGGCCGATTACGCGCGGCCTCGGACGCTGTGGCCGGGCGCGCGAGGGCAGCCCGGGGAGCCGGCGCGCAACGGCCGGCTACAGGCGTGGGGAACGTGTCAGGTTCTAGAGAGCAGGAGGGGTCACGCGAAATCGTCCTTCTTCGCTGCGGCAGGAGTGCGGGAAACGTACGGGACGTCCGGAACCGCTCTCAACCCGTTTTCCGGCGCCGCTGCCATGGGGCGCCCGTCACTTCACTCACTAAAAGTTTGCACTGTCTGCAAGATCACTCGTAGAGTCGGCGCGTGACCCCGGATCAGGGCCGCCCCGGCCTGCGTGACCGCAAGAAGCGCCAGACCCGCGCCGCCCTCAGCGCCGCCGCGCTGCGCCTGGTCGCCGAACGCGGCCTGGACCAGGTGACGGTGGAGGAGATCAGCGAGGCCGCCGACGTGTCGGCCCGCACCTTCTTCAACTACTTCCCCAGCAAGGACGAGGCGCTGCTCGGCGACCAGCCGACCGACCGCGAGGTGCTTGCCGCCCGCATCGTCGCCGCCCCGCCGGAGCTGTCCGCGTTCGACGCGCTGCGGCAGGCCTTCGACGACGTGGTCGAGGCCATCGAGGCAGATCGGGACGTGTGGCTGCTGCGCCTGCGGGTGATCGCGGCGAACCCGTCGCTTCTTCCGCGCCTGATCAGCGGCAACGCCGAGACCGAGCAGGTGATCGTCGCGGCGGTGGCCACCCGGCTGGGGCTCGGCCCGTGCCACGGCCACCCGACGCTCGTCACCACAGTCGCCGGCGCGGTCTTCCGCACGGCCCTCATGCAGTGGGTCGAGCGACCCGGCACGGCGACGCTGCGCGAACTGACCGCCGAGGCGTTCGCCGCCGTCGCCGCCGGCCTGCCCGACCCGTACTGACCCCTCCCGCCCGCGCACGGCCGCTCGCCTGCGCACACGACAAGGAGTTCGATGACCACCGCCACTGTTCCGCCCGCCGAGACGGGTACGCGGATGTCACGCCGGGAGGTCCTCCAGGCGTTGTCCGGCCTGATGGTCGGCATGTTCGTGGCGATCCTCGCCTCGACGGTGGTGGCGAACGCGCTGCCCCGGATCATCGCCGACCTCGACGGCAGTCAGACCGTCTACACCTGGATCGTCACCAGCGAGCTGCTGGCGATGACCGCGACGGTGCCGCTGTGGGGCAAGATGGCCGACCTCTACAGCAAGAAGCTGCTGATCCAGTTGTCTCTCGGCCTGTTCGTGGTCGGCTCGCTGGTCGCCGGCTTCACCCCGAACGTCGAGGTGCTGCTGTTCAGCCGGGTCATCCAGGGCATTGGCGCGGGCGGCATGACCGCGCTCGCCACGATCGTCATGGCGGCCATGATTCCGCCGCGTGAGCTGGGCCGGTACGCCGGAATCTTCGGCGCCGTCTTCGGTGTCGGCACCATCGCCGGCCCGCTGATCGGTGGCGTCCTGGTCGACACGTCCTGGCTCGGGTGGCGCTGGTGCTTCCTGATCGGCGTGCCGTTCAGCCTGCTGTCCATCGCGCTGCTGCAGAAGACGCTGCACCTGCCTGTGGTACGCCGCAAGGTCCGCATCGACTGGCTCGGCGCCCTGCTGATCACCTCGGGCGTGTCCACGCTGCTGATCTGGTCGTCGCTGGCCGGCAACAAGTTCGACTGGGCGTCCGGCTGGACCGCGCTGCTGGTCGGCGGCGGGCTGGCGCTGCTCGCGCTCGCCGTGTTCGTCGAGTCCCGCACCGAGGAGCCGATCATCCCGCTCGGCATCTTCCGCAACCGCACCGTCAGCCTCACCACGATCGCGAGCATCCTCGTGGGCGTGGCGATGTTCGGCGGCACCGTCTTCCTGTCGCAGTACTTCCAGACCTCGCTCGGCAAGTCGCCGACGGCGGCCGGCCTGATGAGCCTGCCGATGGTCCTCGGCCTGCTGGTCTCCTCGACGGTGGCCGGCCAGCTGATCACCAAGTACGGCCGATGGAAGATGTTCCTGGTCGCCGGCGCCGCGGTGATGACGGTCGGCATGCTGCTGCTGAGCACCATCGACGCGAACACGAGCGTGCCGATGCTGTCGGTGTACATGGCGGTGCTGGGTGTCGGCGTCGGCATGCTCCTGCAGAACCTGGTGCTGGCCGCGCAGAACGACGTACCGGCCGCGGAACTCGGCGCGGCCACCTCGGTGCTGACGTTCTTCCGCAGCATGGGCGGCGCGGTCGGCGTGAGCGCGCTCGGCGCGGTCCTGGCGAACCGGGTGACCTCGCTGACCGTCGAGCGGCTGGGCCCGATCGCGACCGGCGGCGGATCGGCCGAGGTGCCGGACCTGTCCGCCCTGCCGGAACCGGTGCTGCGGATCGTGCAGGACGTCTACGGCATCGCCACGTCGGAGATGTTCCTCATCGGCGCGCCGTTCGCGCTGCTCGCCCTGATCGTCGTGCTGTTCATCAAGGAGAAGCCGCTGAACACGCTCAGCGGAGACGAGCGCCGGGCCCGCGAGGAGGCGGCAGCAGCCGGCATGCACTGACCGCGTCCGGTCGAGCGTGACGGGCCGCCCCCGGGAGCACCGGGGGCGGCCCCTTTCTCCCGTACGGTCAGCGTTCGGTGCGGTCGTTGATCTCGGTGCCGGACTCGCCGGGCATGGCGCCGATCGCCTCCTCGGCGGCCCGGCCGCCGGTGCTCTCGTCGCCCTGCGTCAGCGAGCTGCGGGGCAGCCCGGCCAGGTGCGCCGGGTCCTCGATCGGCTGGGGCGGCCACTGGTCCTGCGTACCGTTCGTCACCCCGGCGCGGCGTAGCGCCTCGACCAGTTGGTCCGGCGACAGGCGGTCGACCTCCTGTATGCCGGCCCCGCGCGCAATCGCCTGCAGTGTCTTCAGGTCTTCGCTCACGAATGTCTCGGCCATGCCCGAGCCTTCCCGGCCCCCAAGACAAGGAAACCGGCGGGCCTGCCCCGTCCGGGTCGATCATGAAGTTGTACCGGACAAACCGGGGCGCCGGACACCGTCAACCTCATGATCGACGCGAAATGGGGGGTTCGGTCAGCGGCGGGCGGGTTTGCGGTCGGGGCGAGGACGGTCCCGTTCCGGGTCGACGCCCACCTGCACGGCGAACGCCGGGTCCACCGCGAGCAGGGGACGGGGGCCGAACAGGGCCATTCCGGTGAGCAGCGTGTCGGTGTCCCGGCCCTGCCAGACCGGGCGGCGCTCGGGGTCGAGGTCGGCGTGCTCGCGGCGCAGCCGTCGCAGCAGCGCGCGGGCGGCGGCGCCGGTCTCCGGCACCTCGGTCAGCCACCAGCCACCGAGCGCGGTGGCCAGGCAGCACAACAGCAGCCCGGCGACCGACGCCGGACCGCCCGCCGAGCGCCCCTCGACAGCGCTGTCCACGAGCCGGGTCAAACCGACCGCGGCGACCGCGAACAACGGCACCGTGCCCAGCGCGATCCGCCGCCGCTGCCCGGGGGTGAGCAGCCAGCCGTCGCGGACCAGCCGCCCGACCGTACGGCGCAGCGCCCGGCCCACCGCCGGGTCGGCGAGCACCGCCGCCCAGGTCTGCGGGCGGCGCAGCGCGGAGTGCAGGGCGCGCACCAGCGCGGGCGAGCCGGCCGGGGGCGGTCCCTGCGCGTGCAGGGTGGCGAGTTCGCCGACGTCGACCCCGCCTGCGCGGCGCAGCGCGGCCACCCCGACCTGGCAGGCCAGCAGCGCCCGGTCGGTCAGGTACGCCAGCTCGACCCGGTCGGGTGTCGCACCGCGGGTACGGCGGCCGGTCAGTTCGCGTACCGCCACGGCGATCACGACTGCCACGGCGACCGCGCCGAGGTAGTCGAGGAGGAAGATCGGCCCGCTGACTCCCCAGAGCATGGCGGCAATTATCTCAGGAGCCGTGGCGTACCTCGGTGTCCCAGATCTGTGACCACGGACGCCGCAGGCCCCGGGCGAGGAAGATCGGCTCGCCGTTCTCGTCGTTGTCGACGTCGACCCGCTGGTCGACCCGGCCCGCCTCGGTGACCTCGGTGAACCAGGCACGCAACGGCTCCGGCCGGGACCAGCCGACGACGATCACCACGTCGGCGTCGTCGGGCGGCCGGCCGAACGTGGCCATGCTGTTGTGCCCGGAGTACGCGCGGGGCAGTCCCCGGGCCGGCCCGTACCGGGCCAGCGCGCCGGCCTCGCCGTAGTTGCCGGTCAGCACCACCGCCCGGTCGCGCTCGGCCGGCGGCAGCGCGCGGTGCACGGCGGCCACCGAGTCGGCGAACTCGGGCCAGCCAATGGTCTCGCCCGCGTCGTAGTTGGCCGCGACCACGAACCCGGGCAGCCGGTCGGCCGGCAGCGTGGGCAGCAGCAGCACCGCGCTGCTCGCGGCCATCAGCACGGCGGCGGTGACCAGCAGCGCCTGCCGGGCCCGGGCCGCACCACGCCGCGCCCACTCGACGGCCGGCACCACCCCGGCGGCGGTGAGCACCAGCAGCAGCGGCGCGTCGTAGTAGCCCTTGCCGCCGGCCACCACCACGATCGCGACCACCGCCAGCCACGCCCAGGCCAGCGACCGGTACGCCGCCCAGGACGGCCGGCGCAGCAGCGCGACCAGCCCGGCGACCCACACCGGAACCGCGAACGGGCTGATGATCAGGAACTGGAGCACCACCGCGTCGATCCGGCCGCTGTAGGAGCTGTCGCCGCCGGCGATCGACGCGGCGACGTCGAGCTGCGGGAAGCCGTGCGCTGCCTGCCACGCCGCGTACGGCACGGCGAGCAGCAGGGCGACGCCCGCTCCCGCGAGCACCCACCGGTCGCACAGCAGCCGGCGCGGCCCGGCGATCAGCACACCGGCGACCAGGCCCACGCCGAGCAGGGCGGGCAGCGGCTTGTTGAGCAGGCCGGTGCCGAGCGCGAGCCCGGCACCGAGCGCCCACCGGGTGTCGCCGGTGCGCAGCATCCGTACCACGCAGAGCGCGGCGGCCAGCCACACCAGCAGGTCGACGCTCGTGGTGCTGAGCAGGTGGCCCCCGGCCAGGACGATGCCCGAGGCGGCGGCGAGCACCGCCGCCGCCGTCTGGGCGGCGCGGCCGGCGCCGAACTGCCGGGCGATCGCGGCGACCAGGACCACCGCCGCGCCGCCGATGAACGCCGACGGGGTACGCAGCACCACCAGGTTGCCCGGCGCGATCGTGTCGGCCAGCCGCGCCAGCGCCGGCACGAGCGGCCCCTGGTCGACGTAGCCCCAGTCGAGGTGCCGCCCGCACAGCAGGAAGTACAGCTCGTCGCGGTGGTAGCCGTAGCGGCCGGCGAGCGACAGCAGCACCGCGGTGAGGACCGCGCCGACCGCCAGGGGCACTGCGGTACGCGGACCGGCGGGCGGCGGGCCACCGGGCGCGGCGGCCTCGCTCCGATCGACGTCGGCGACTGATTCGGCCACCTGTCCATGATGGCCCCGGCCGGTGGTCCGCCGATGCCCCGCCGCCCTCGGCCGGGTGGACGGAAACCGGTGGCCGGACGGCCGGGGCGGCGGCTAGCGTGCGCGCCGATGCTGATTCGTGACTACACCGACGCCGACTGGGACCAGGTCGGGCCGATCCTCGCCGACGTCGTCACCGCCGCCGACACCTTCCCGTACGACCCGGACTGGCCGCCGGAGACGTTGCGGGAGGTGTGGGTGGAGCGCCCGCCGGGGCGTACCTCGGTCGCGGTGGACCACGACGGCGCGGTGCGCGGCACCGCGAAGATGGGCCCGAACCGGCCCGGGCCGGGGTCGCACGTGGCGACGGCCAGTTTCATGGTCGCGGCGCACGCCCGCGGCCGGGGTGTGGGCCGGGCGCTGTGCGAGGAGGCGCTGGACTGGGCCCGCCGGCACGGTTTCGCCGCGATGCAGTTCAACGCCGTGGTGGAGACCAACACGGCGGCCGTGGAGCTGTACCGGCGGCTCGGCTTCAGCGTGATCGGCACCGTGCCGGAGTCGTTCGCGCACCCGGCGCGGGGACGGGTGGGGCTGCACGTCATGCACCGGCGGCTGTGAGCGCGAACCGGAACTGTCGGGGGCCGGGGCTAGGTTGACCTGGACCGTCACCACCCGAGGAGCCGCCATGACCACGCTCACCGACCGCCCGCGCACCGCGCTGCTCGTCATCGACGTGCAGAACGGCGTGGTGCGCGGCGCCCACGACCGCGACCGGGTCGTCGCCACCATCGCCGGCCTGGTCGACCGGGCCCGCGCCGCCGACGTTCCG
Source organism: Micromonospora sp. WMMD1219 (assembly GCF_049315215.1). Lineage (NCBI taxonomy): Bacteria > Bacillati > Actinomycetota > Actinomycetes > Micromonosporales > Micromonosporaceae > Micromonospora > Micromonospora sp. WMMD1219. Next base: position 5,207,256 of record NZ_CP186057.1, on the reverse strand, counting down.
GTGGTGTGGGTGCAGCACCGCAGCGACGACCTGCCGGCCGACAGCGAGCAGTGGCGGATCGTGCCCGAGTTGACGCCACGCGACGACGAGCCGCTGGTGCACAAGGCCTACGGCGACTCCTTCGAGGACACCGACCTGGAGCCGGTGCTCGCCACCGCGCGGGTGGGCCGGCTGGTCGTGACCGGCGCGCAGACCGACGCGTGCGTCAGCTCGACGCTGCACGGCGCGTTCACCCGCGGCTACGACGCCACGCTCGTCGCCGACGCGCACACCACCGAGGACCTGTCCGCCTACGGCGCGCCGCCGCCCGCGCAGGTGATCGCCCACACCAACCTCTACTGGCGGTTCCAGACCGCGCCGGGGCGCACCGCAGGCACCGTCGACGCCGCCGACGTGGACTTCGCCGCCTGACCCGCCTCACCTGCGGGCTCGCCGGTCGGCGTTGCTCGGCGTCGGAGCCCGCGCAGGCCGGCGCCGTGAACCGCACGGCCGTCGGCGCGGGCCGGGTGCGGCACGAAAACGCCTGGCCGGATCCGGCGGGTTGCTGACAGGCTGCCCGCCATGACCGCTCATGCCCTCGCCGGGGCGCTCGCCGACGAGCGCCGCCGGACCGTGTTCGCCGCGATCGTGCTCGGCGCCCGGGACGTGCCGGCCGTGGTGGCCCGCACCGGCCTGCCCGCCCGCGACGCCGCAGTGGCCGTCCGCCGCCTCACCGACGCCGGGGTGCTCGCCGACGACGAGGGCGGGCTGCGGGTCGACGCCGAGCGGCTGCGCGAGTTCGCCCGCGCCGGTGCGGCGTCCCCGGCGGTCCCGGCCGCGAACCCGCGCGAGGCGATCCTGCGCACGTTCCTGCGCGACGGCGCGCTGACCCGGCTGCCCGCGCAGCGAGGGCGCCGCCGGGTGCTGCTGGAACACATCACCGAACGCAGCTTCGAACCCGGGCGGCGCTACCCGGAGCGGGAGGTGAACGACGCGCTGCGCCGATGGTGCGAGGGCGGCGAGGCAGACCACGTGACGCTGCGCCGCTACCTGATCGACGACATGCTGCTCACCCGCGAGCAGGGCGTCTACTGGCGGACCGGCCCGTGACCGGCTGGAGCACGCGGGCCGCGCGCCCGGACGAACCGGACGCGACGCTGATGTTGCGCGAGTACATGGCGGAGATGGTGCGCCGCTGGTACGGCCGTCCGGAGCGGCCCGGTGAGGTGGACGCCGCGCTCACCGAGGACCCGAGCGACGACCTGGCCCCGCCGACCGGGCTGCTGGTGCTGGCCCGCCGCGACGGCCGGCTCGCCGGGTGCGCCGGGCTCAGGTGGCAGCCGGGCTGGGCCGAACTGACCCGGGTGTACGTGCGCCCGGAGCACCGGGGCGCCGGGGGCGGGGCGGCGCTGATCACGGCGATCGAGGCGTACGCGGCCGGCGGCGGGGCGACGCGGATCCGGCTGGACACCCGCTCCGACCTGGTCGAGGCGCGTGCCCTGTACGCCCGGCACGGCTACCGGGAGATCCCCGCCTTCAGCAGCGGTCCGTACGCGCAGCACTGGTTCGAGAAGGCGCTCGCGGGCCGGGTTGACGACGCGGCGGAGGCGCGCTAAAACAGAACCAGGAACTTGAGTCACCCGGACTCAACTTGAGACCTTGGGCCAGGAGAACCGAGGAGGCAAGAGCCATGTTGATGCGTACCGACCCGTTCCGCGAGATCGACCGGATCGCCGAGCAGTTCTTCGGCACCACCGCCCGGCCCGCCGTGATGCACCTGGACGCGTACCGCGACGGTGACCACTTCTACGCGGCGTTCGACCTGCCCGGCGTGGACCCGGACAGCATCGACTGCACCGTCGAGCGCAACGTGCTGACCGTCCGCGCCGAGCGCCGCCGTCCCACCGGTGAGAACGTCGAGCTGGTCGCCGCCGAGCGTCCGATGGGCACGTTCACCCGGCAGCTGTTCCTGGGCGACACGCTCGACACCGACCGGCTGGAGGCCGGCTACGACAACGGGGTGCTGACGCTGCGCATCCCGATCGCTGAGCGCGCCAAGCCGCGCCGGATCACCGTGAGCACGCCCGCCGAGGGCAACGGCCGGCGTCAGCTCACCACCGCCTGAGCACGTCACACCGACACGCGGGGGAGGCCGGGCCACCGGCCGACCCCGCTTCGTCGTACCGGCGGATCAGCGCGCCTCGTCGCCAAACCCCCCGCCGGCTGAGAACCTTTCTCACATGCTTCGCCCCGAGGTGCTGCCCCGCGCCCGCCCCGCCGCCCTGCCCGCCGGCCCGGCCGACGTCACCGAGGCGTGGCTGCGCAACCGGCGGCTGTCCGAGCACACCCGCGACGCGTACCGCCGCGACGTCACCGGCTGGCTGACCTGGTGCGCCGAGCACGCCGTCGACCCGCTGCGGGCCACCTTCCTCGACGTCAACACCTACGGCCGCGAACTGGAGTCCACACCCCGCGGCCGCGCCGGCCGCCCGCTCACCCCGGCCACCGTCGCGCGCCGGCTGTCCGCGCTGTCGAGCTGGTACGACTTCCTCGTCAAGCTGGGCGCGGTGCCCGCCAACCCGGTGTCGGCGGCGGACCGGCCGCGCGTCGACCGGGACCACTCCGCCACCGTCGGCCTCACCCCCGACGAGGTCGACGCGCTGATCGCCGCCGCCGAGGCCGACACCGGCCCGGCCGCCGCCCGCAACCAGGCCGCCGTCGCGCTGCTGGCCGACCTGGGGCTGCGGGTCGGGGAACTGGTCGCGCTCGACGTGTCCGACCTGGGCACGGAACGCGGTCACCGCAGCGTCCGCTTCGTCGGCAAGGGCGGCAAGGTACGCCGGCGCGCGCTCACCCCAGGCACCGCGTACGCGGTCGACGCCTACCTGGCCGCCCGGGCCGCCGCGCAGGGTGTCACCGTGCCGGAGCTGACCGGTCCACTGCTGATCACCGCCACCGGCGGCCGGATGGACCGGCACGCCGTGTTCCGGCTGGTGCGCCGCCTCGCGCAGCGGGCCGGGATCGCCGCGTGGGCGAAGTTGTCGCCGCACTCGCTGCGCCACGCGTTCGCCACCACGGCGCGCTCGGAGGGGGTGCCGCTGGAGGACGTACAGGACGCGATGGGGCACGCCGATCCGCGTACCACCCGCCGCTACGACCGGGACCGGCACAACCTGGACCGCGATCCGGCGTACGCGATCTGGGCGGCCCGGGCCCGCCGCCGCGGCTGACCGCCACCAGCCGCGCAGCGGGCCGCGGAGCACTGCGGCCCGCTGCGCTGACCGGTCAGCCCTGCGGGCGGGGGCAGAGGCAGAACGGCTGCCCGATCGGGTCGATCAGCACGGTCCACCGCTCGCCGCCGGGCTGGAACTCGGGCCGGGTCGCGCCGGCCGCCACCAGGTCCTTCTCCGCGACCGCCACGTCGTCGACGTAGAGGTCGAGGTGGTAACGCTTGTCGCCGCTCTCGTCCGGCCATGCCGGCGGCGTGTACCCGGGCACCAGGCCGAACCCGATCGCCGGACCGTCCTTGACGATCATGGCGTACTCGGCCTCGCTGTGGGTTATCTCCCACCCCAGCGCCTTGGCGTAGAAGGCGGCGTGCGCGGCCGGGTCGGAGCTGTCGATACTGATCATGGCGATGTCGGCGTGAGCTGTCATGCGGACAGTCTGCCGCCGATGCCCGCCATTTGCTGTCCGGTACGAGCGCGCGTCGCAACCGGCTGCGCGTCACCGTCCGGTTGCCTACCGTCGACAGTGATGGGCAGGCAGCGGGAGTGGCACCACACGGCCCGGCGTCGCCGGCCGCTACGCGCGGGCGTGCTGATCGCCGGTCTCGGCGTGGGCACCTGCCTGATCGGGGTGGCCGGGCTGGCGGCGTGGAACGCGCAGGTGGTGCTCCAGGCCGACGGGCCCGTGCGGGAGACCGCCGACGGGTTCTTCCGCGACGTCGCGGCCGGCGACACCGACGCGGCGTACGAGCGGCTGTGCGCCGAGGCCCGCGGCAAGTGGAGCCGTACCGGCTTCGGGAGCTGGGTGCGGACCCCGCCCCAGGTGAGCGGCTACGAGATCGTCGACGTGTCGGTGGCGACCCGGTCCGGCAAGCCGACGGGGACGGTGATCGTGCGGATCAACCGCGACGGCGGTGGCAGCGAGGAACGTGAGTTGCCGGTCGTGCCGGAGGGCGGGTCGTGGCGGGTCTGCGGGGATCCCTTCTGAGGCTCAGGCACGCGGGCCGAGGTCGCCCGAGCGGTAGTGGCGCCGGCACAGCACCTGGTAGCGCACGTCGGCGGTGTCCACGGTGTCGCCGATGACGACCTGCGCGCCCTCGCGGACCACCCGGCCGCCGACCACACGGGCGTTGAGCAGCCCTTCCCGGCCGCACCAGCACAGCACCTCGACCTGGATGCGGGCCACCTCGTCGGCCAGCTCGAACAGCCGCTGCGCGGCCGGGAACAGGCAGGAGCGGAAGTCGGTGGCCAGGCCGAAGGCGTAGACGTCGACGTCGAACCGGTCGACCAGCTCGGCCATCTGCTCGATGTGTTCGAGGTTGTAGAACGAGGCCTCGTCGCAGATCAGGTAGTCCACCCGTACCCCCTCGGCCCACGCGTCGCGGACCAGGACGCGCAGGTCGAGGTCGTCGGTGACCTCGACGGCCTCGTGGGCCAGGCCGATGCGGGTGGTGACCTGCGGGCCCAGCGAGCGGTCGATGCGGGTGGTGACCAGGCCGCGGCGGCCCTGCCGGGCGTGGTTGTGGTTCATCTGCAACGCCATGGTGGACTTGCCGCAGTCCATCGGCCCCCAGAAGAACTTGAGCGCGGCGGCGTGCAGCGGCCGGCCGTCGACGCCGCGGGCGGCGGCGCAGCCGGAGGCTCGGTCGTCGCCGGGCCCCGGCAGGGGGCGGGCCAGGCAGGTCGGGGCGGCGTCGTCGGTCACGTCGGGGCAGCCTAGTCCATCGACGCCGCCTGATCCGGCCCGCGATGATCCACAGGTCGGGGCTCCGGGGGTCAGAGCACCCGGGGCGGGGTGTTGCCGGCGGCGATGATGGCCCGGCGCATCGGCACGGCGGCCAGCAGCGCGAAGCCGACCACGAAGAAGATCAGCAGCGACACCAGGCCGACCCGGTACGACGAGGTCAGCTGGAAGACCAGGCCGAACGCCAGCGGGCCGAGCCAGCTCGTGCCCTTGTCGCTGATCTCGTAGAAGCCGTAGTACTCGCCCTCCTTGCCGGCGGGGATGAGCTGGCTGAACAGCGACCGGCTCAGCGCCTGGCTGCCGCCGAGCACCAGGCCGATGCAGCCGCCGAGGATCATGAACGGCACGGGCGCCTCGGCCGGCAGCCGGAACGCGGCGATGATCACACCGGTCCAGAGCACCAGCGACAGCAGCACGGTCTTCCAGGCGCCGATGCGCTTGGCGAGCGCGCCGAGGGCGAGCGCGCCGCCGAAGGCGAGGAACTGCACCAGCAGGATGGTCACGATCAGCGTGCTCTGCTCCAGCCGCAGTTCCTCGGTGCCGTACTGGCTGGCCAGGGTGATGACGGTCTGGATGCCGTCGTTGAAGACCAGGAACGCGAGCAGGAAGTACAGCGTCAGCGGGTACGCCTTGATCTCGCGCAGGGTGCGCCCGAGCTGCCGGAACCCGTCGGTGAGCACGTTGCCGCCCGCCTGCAGGGCCGCGGCGGTGGGGTGTTCGCGCAGCCAGCGCAGCGGGACCAGGGTGAACGCGGCCCACCACACGCCGGCCGACACGATCGACCAGCGGGCCAGGTCCAGCGTGCGCTGGGCGTTGCCCTCCTGGCTGAGCATGGTGACCGCGACCAGGTTCAGCGCGAGCAGCAGACCGCCGCCGAGGTAGCCGATGGCCCAGCCGCGACTGGAGATGCCGTCGCGCTCGTCCGGGCCGCCGAGTTGCGGCAGGAACGAGTTGTAGACGACCACGGCGGCGCCGAAGGAGATGTTCGCGATCAGGAACAGCGCGCCGCCGAGCAGGTAGCGCTCGCCGGTGACGAACGCGAACGCGATGGTCGCGCCGGCGCCGGTGAACGCCGCGCCGGCGAGCAGCCGCTTCTTGTGCGCCGACCGGTCGGCGATCGCGCCGATCACCGGCAGCACGAACACGGTGAGGAAGACCGACAGCGAGATCAGGTACGGGTAGAACGAGCCGGCGGCCACCTTGACGCCCAGCGGGTACACGGCTCCGTCGCAGCTGTCCGCGCCCAGTTCGCAGCCGGCGGCGAGTTCGGTGACGGTGGTCAGGAACGGCCCGAGGAAGACCGTGATGACTGTGGTCTGGAACGCGGAGTTCGCCCAGTCGTAGAAGTACCAGCCGGTGCGCTCGCGGCGGGTGCTGCCCGGTCCGGCGGGGTCGGCGACGGCGGGGGTGACCGTATCGGCCATCGGGGGTCGTCCTCGGGGGCTCAGGCGGCCCAGTGGCCGCGACTGCGATAGACGTCACGGAGCACGCTGACGTGATCGGTCATGATGCCATCCACACCAAGATCAAGTAAGTGGTGCATCTGGGCGGGTTCGTCGATCGTCCAGACGTGCACCTGCAACCCGATCCGGTGGCAGTACGCGAGGAACCGCCGGTCCACCACCGGCACCCGGCCGAAGGAGACCGGCACCTGCGCGGCGACCACGGACGGGGGCAGCCGCAGCGGCCGTCCGTGCAGCGAGGCCAGCCGCAGCCGGGCCACGCCGCGCATGCCGAGGCTGGTGGCGGCCTTCGGCCCGGCCAGTGCCCGCAGCCGTGCCAGCCGGGCGTCGCTGAACGAGGCGAGCAGCACCCGCTCGCCCGCGCCCGCCCGGGTGACAGTGGCGACTGTGGGTTCCACGCCGCCGTCGGACTTCACGTCGATGTTGAACCGCACCTGCGGCCAGGCGCCGAGCACCTCGTCCAGGCGGGGGACCAGCGCGGCGCCGCCGACGCGTACCGAGGACAGGTCGGCCCACCGCAGGTCCGCGATGCGGCCCGGCTCGCCGGTGACCCGGCGCAGCGTCGGGTCGTGAAAGACCACCGGTACCCCGTCGGCGGTGGCGTGCACGTCGGTCTCCACGTACCGGTAGCCGAGGGCGACGGCACGGGCGAACGCGGCGGCGGTGTTCTCGTCGCCGTCGGCCGCGCCGCCGCGGTGGGCGAACGCCAGCGGGGCGGGCGCGTCGAGGTAGCCGTGACGGGGCTGCACGCGGGCAGTATGCCCGGCGTGGGTGGCGCACACATGGCCGGGCGGTGGAATTACCTATCGTTCCCTTAGATAGCTAGGATAGGGTGCGATGAGTAACGACATGTACTCGGTGGAGCAGGTCGCGGACCTGCTCGGCCTGCACGTGCGCACCGTGCGCGGCTACATCCGCTCCGGCCGGCTGCGGGCCACGCGGATCGGCAAGCAGTACCGGATCGCCCGCGCGGACCTGGACGCGCTGACCGGCCGGCCCGCGTCGCCCTCGGCGCCGGGGGCGGAGGTGTCGAGCGTCGTGCGCCTCGACGGCGTCGACCGGGCCGCCGCCGACCGGCTCGGCACGCTGGTGCTGGCCGGTGTGAACACCCACCACGACCCGGACCGTCCGCTGCGCGTGCAGACGGTCCACGACGAGGAGCGGCACCGCATGACCATCGTGATCCTGGGCGACCTGACCGCCACCGCCGACCTGCTGCGCCTGCTCGACGGGGTGCTCGACGGCGGCAACGGCCTGCTCGGCGGCGGGGAGCACGGCCGTGGCTGACCTGATGCAGGAGCGCGCCGGCGTGCCGGTGCTGGTCTGCGACCCGGACGGCCCGCCGATCGCCACCGAACGCGACGCGCTGGACCTGATCGGCGCGGCGTTCCTCGGCGCGACAGTGGTGGCGGTGCCGGCCGACCGGCTCGATCCCGACTTCTTCACGCTCGGCACCCGCTTCGCCGGTGAGGTGATGCAGAAGTTCGTCAACTACCGGCTGCGCCTGGCGATCGTCGGCGACATCTCCGCGCATCTGGAGCGCAGCGGCGCGCTGCGCGCCCTGGTGGCCGAGTCGAACCGGCACGACCAGGTGTGGTTCGTCCCCGACCTGACCGCCCTCGACGACCGCCTGCGCGCCACCCCCTGACCCCCCGCGCCCCGCCCCGCGCTCGCCTCACCTCGTCGATCTTGCGGTTGCGGCCCTCGTCGGGGGCGGTTGGCCGGGTTCGCCCGGGCACCAACTGCAAGATCGACGGCGGTGCGCGCAGGCGGCCAGCGCGGCCGGGGTCGGGGCCGGGTCAGCCGGGCTGAGTGCTGGGGCCGACGCCCGCGTCGCGGGTTCCGGGCGGCGGGTAGGGCCGCTCCGCGAGCAGCCGGGCCAGGTGGGCGCTGTTGAGCGCCAGCGCGGCGGTGGTGCGGCCGGTCGTGTCGGGCTTGGGGCGGGCGTCGACGTAGTCGGTCTTGTGCAGCGCCTCCCCGACCCAGTACGTGGCCCCGGCGGCCGGGCAGGTGAACCCCACCTCGTTGAGCGCCTGCTGCACCTCGGCGATGGTGTGGTGCGCGCCGTCCTCGTTGCCGACCACGGCCACGCCGCCGACCTTGCCGTAGGTGCGCAGGCGGCCCTGCTCGTCGGTCTCGGACAGCTCGGCGTCCAACCGTTCGAGGACCATCTTGGTCACCGACGAGGGCTGACCGAGCCAGATCGGCGTGGCGATGATCAGGATCTGGGCGGCGAGCAGCTTGGCGCGGATGTCGGGCCAGCCGTCGCCGTCGCCCTCGTCGACGGACACCCCGAAGCGCACGTCGTGGTCGACCACCCGGACGATCTCGCCGTCGACACCCTGCTCGGCCAGCGCGTCGAGCACCTCCTGGCCGAGCACCTGTGAACTGGACGTCGCCGGGGAGCGCTTCAGGGTGCAGTTGAGAACGAGTGCTCGAACGGTCATGGCCGGGTCCTCTCCGCGTACGGGATGCGCGGCTTGATACCCGCGACCGGGCCCGGGATGCGTCAGCCGGTACGGCGGCGGTGCGCGCGACTGTCGTCCACCGGGCGGCCGGGGTCGACGTGCCGGGGCCGATCGGGCTCGTCGGGGCGCAGCGGCACGAGATCCTCGGTGATCGCGTCGATGATCCGGTCGGTGGCCTGCCGGGCCGCGCCGGGGGAGTCCGACCGCAGGTCGTCCAGCGGCACCGGGGCGCCGAAGTGCACCCGGATGACGGGCCGGCGGGCGACCGCCCGCGCCACCGCGCCGAGCATTCCCCTGGGCGCCCGGTAGGGCAGCACCTCGTGCGAGCCCCACTGGGCCACCGGTACGACGGCGGCGCCGCTGGCGAACGCGAGCCGGGCCGCGCCGGTCTTGCCCCGCTCGGGCCACATGCCCGGGTCGAGCCCGATGCGTCCCTCCGGGTAGACCAGCACCACCGACCCGCCGGCCACGGCCCGGGCGGCGACCTCCAGCGAGCGGTGCACCGCTGCGGTGCCGCGGTCGACGCGGATGTGCCCGGCGCGGCGCATCAGCGCCCCGATCACCGGGGCGCGGAACAGCCCGCCGGTCGCCATGATCCGGGGCGCGACGCGCCGGACCCGGCAGGCGGCGGCGAGCACCACCGGGTCGAACGGGCTGATGTGGTTCGCGGCCAGGACCAGCGGGCCGTGGCGCAGCGCGTCGGGCACGTCGCCGGTGACCTCCAGCCGGCCGACCAGCCCGACGACCGCGCGGGCGAGCGTCTGCGCGCCCCGCCACAGCAGCGGCGCGCGCCAGGGGGTGCTGTTCATCAGTGCTGGATCGTCGCACGAGCCGGGGCGACCCCGGTGCCCGGCACGGGTGAGCCCGGGACCGCAGGTCCTCCGGCAAGGGTGATCAGGGTCATTGGTCCCGGGCCGGGTGGGGCCCTGCGGCCCTGCTGCTTTCTCTACGACGACGAGTAGTATCTACTACGTCTCGTAGTATGCACAGCTGGGGGTTTTCTGGTGGACGCGTTGGACGTCGCCCGCTGGCAGTTCGGTGTCACCACCGTCTACCACTTCTTGTTCGTGCCGTTGACCATCGGCCTGTCCGTGCTGGTGGCGATCCTCCAGACCATGTGGCACCGCACCGGCAACGAGCGGTACCTCAAACTCACCAAGTTCTACGGCAAGCTCTTCCTGATCAACTTCGCGATGGGTGTGGTCACCGGCATCGTGCAGGAGTTCCAGTTCGGCATGAACTGGAGCGACTACTCCCGCTTCGTCGGCGACATCTTCGGCGCACCGCTGGCCATCGAGGCCCTGGTCGCGTTCTTCCTCGAATCCACCTTCATCGGCCTGTGGATCTTCGGCTGGGACCGGCTGCCCAAGCGCCTGCACCTGGCCGCGATCTGGGCCGCCGCGATCGGCACCAACCTGTCGGCGTACTTCATCCTCGCCGCGAACTCGTTCATGCAGAACCCGGTCGGCTTCCGGATCAACCCGGAGAGCGGCCGCGCCGAGCTGACCGACTTCGTCGCCGTGCTCACCAACAAGGTCGCCCTGGTCACCTTCCCGCACACCCTGGCCGGCGCGTTTCTGGTCGCCGGGTCGCTGATGGTGACCGTCGGCCTGTGGCACGTGATGCGCAACCGCGACAGCGCCGACACCGGCGCGTACCGCTTCGCCACCAAGCTCGGCTCCTGGGTCGTCCTGTTCTCCTCGGCGCTGGTCGTCCTCACCGGCGACATCCAGGGCAAGATCATGACCGACGTGCAGCCGATGAAGATGGCCGCCGCCGAGGGCCTCTACACCACCGAGAGCCCCGCCTCGTTCTCCGTGCTCACGGTCGGCAGCCTCGACGGCAGCCGCGAGCTGTTCGCCATCAAGATCCCGTACCTGCTGTCGTTCCTCGGCACCGGCGACCCCAACGGCACCGTCCAGGGCATCAACGACCTCCAGGCCCAGTACGCCAGCCAGTACGGCCCCGGCAACTACGCCCCGATCATCCCGGTCACCTACTGGAGCTTCCGGTTCATGATCGCCTTCGGGCTGGCCGCCGCCGCGATCGCGCTGCTGGTGCTGTGGAGCCAGCGCAAGGGCCGCACCCCCACCAGCAAGTGGCTGCTGCGCGCCGGCCTGGTCATGCCCGTCCTGCCGCTGCTGGCCAACTCCTTCGGCTGGATCTTCACCGAGATGGGCCGCCAGCCGTGGATCGTCTTCGGCGAGATGCTCACCCGTGACGGCGTGTCCCGCAGCGTCTCCCTGACCGAGGTGCTCACCTCCTTCACCGCGTTCACACTCATCTACGCCGTCCTCGCGGTGGTCGAGTTCAAGCTGCTGGTCCGCTACGCCCGCGCCGGCGTACCGGACGTCACCCCGCAAACCGACGACGACGACACCGACGACGCCGAGCGCCCGCTGGCGTTCGCCTACTGACACCCCGGAGCCCAACCGTGGAACTGACGACCGTCTGGTTTCTCCTCGTAGCAGTGCTCTTCACCGGCTACTTCATCCTCGAAGGCTTCGACTTCGGCGTCGGGATGCTGCTGCCGGTGCTCGGCCGCGACGACCGGCAGCGCCGCGTCCTGATCAACACCATCGGCCCGGTCTGGGACGGCAACGAGGTGTGGCTGATCACCGCCGGCGGCGCCATGTTCGCCGCCTTCCCCGAGTGGTACGCCACCCTGTTCTCCGGCTTCTACCTGCCGCTGCTGCTCATCCTGCTGGCCCTGATCGCCCGCGGCGTCGCCTTCGAGTACCGCCACAAGCGGCCCGAGGCGTCCTGGAAGCGCCGCTGGGACCAGGCCATCTTCTGGGGCTCGGCGATCCCGGCCGTGCTGTGGGGCGTGGCGTTCGCCAACATCTTCCGCGGCGTGCCGCTGGACGCCGACCACGAGTACGTCGGCGGCCTGTTCGACCTGCTCAACCCGTACGCGCTGCTCGGCGGCCTGACCACGCTGGGGCTGTTCCTCACCCACGGCGCGGTGTTCCTGGCGCTGAAGACCACCGGTGACATCCGCGAGCGCGCCGGCGCCCTCGCCGTCAAGCTCGGCGTCGGCACCGCCGTGGCCGCCGTGGCGTTCCTGAGCTGGACGCTGACCATCCGTTCCAGCGCCGCCGCCGTCGTGCTCGCCGTCGGCGCCGCCCTCGCCCTGCTCGGCGGTCTGGCCGCGGCCAGGGTACGCCGGGAGGGCTGGGCGTTCACCGGTACGGCGGTGGCCATCGCGCTGGCCGTGGCGACGCTGTTCGCCGCGCTGTTCCCGAACGTGATGCCGTCCACCCTGGATGCGGCCGGCACGCTGACGGCCACCAACGCCGCGTCCACCCCGTACACCTTGAAGATCATGACCTGGGTCGCAGTGGTGTTCACGCCGATCGTGCTGGCGTACCAGGGTTGGACGTACTGGGTGTTCCGCCGCCGGATCGGGGTACAGAACATTCCGCAACACTGATCGACCTGTGGGCGCAGGGGACGTGGGGCCGGTGCGAGGGGGTCGCACCGGCCCCGCGGGGCGTCACGGGGTCAGCGCGCCTCGCGCAGCTCCGCCAGCCGCGCCTCGATCTCGGCCAGCTCGGCGCGCAGCTTCTCCGCCTGCTGCTCGGCCTCGGCCCGCTCGGCGGCCAGGATCTGCTCCACCGCCTCCTGCACGCCGGGCACGTCGACCAGCGCCACCATCCGCAGCGCCTCGGCCGGCTTCACCACGTACGGCCGGGCCAGTGCCTTCGTGCCCTGCTGCGCGGCCACCGTCCACTCGCCCTCGGCGTAGGCGAGCGTCACGGTCAGCCCCGGCGAGGTCTTCGGCTTGGCGGCCTTCACGGCTCGCTTCGCCGGCTTCGGCTCCGCCGGCGGCTGCTCGGTCTTCGGCTCCTCCCGTCGCGGCGCGGGCACCCGCGGCGTGTCCAGCACGAACGCGGGCTCCGGCGGCGCGGCCGGCGCCTGCTCCGGTTCCGGCTTCGCCTCGGCCGCCGGACGCCGCCCGGCGCCCTTGGGGGCGATCGCCACGTCGGCGGGGGAGAAGGGCAGTTCGTCGCGGCCGAACCGCACCACCACGAACTCCTCCGACGCCGCCGGGTCGGTCAGCTCCACCACCTGCCCGAGCTGCCCGGCCATCTGCCCGGCCGCCTCGGTGAACACCACCCGGGGCTTGCGGCCAGCCGCAAGAGCCTCCCGGATTCCCTGAACCTCGTCAGTGGACAAACCCTGACCCGCCATCACGCCCTCTTCCGTACACCTGTTTGACGCAGCCTTGATACCAGCCGGCTGCGACACCGCGATGATCAGCCCCCGAGGGCCCGTAGCGCCGCGTCGGCGTGCTCGTTCATGCTCAGCTCGCTGTGCACCACGGCGAGCACCCGCCGGTCGGTGCCGATCACGAACGTCATCCGCCGGGTGCTCAGCGCGCCCAGCGGCAGCCGCCGCCGCACCCCGAACGCCCGTGCCACCTCGCCGTCGGCGTCGGACAGCAGCGGATAGCCGAGCCCGTGCCGGCGGGAGAACTCCGCCTGCCGCTGCACCGGGTCCCGGCTGATCCCCACCCGTTGCGCGCCGACCGCCGCGAACTCCGCCGCCAGGTCCCGGAAGTGGCAGCTCTCCGCCGTGCAGCCCCGCGTCATCGCCGCCGGGTAGAAGAACAGCACCACCGGACCGGCGGCCAGGAACTCCGACAGGCGCCGTGGCGTGCCCGTCTCGTCCGGCAGCGTGAAATCCTCGACCAGGTCACCGACACCCACCGCGTCACTCATGAGGCGAGGATATGTAGACATCGGCGATCCCGCTCCGTCGTACCGGGCGAGCGGCGGGGAGACACCGCCGCACGACGCGAAGGACAGACAGTGAAGTACGTGATCATGATCCACTCCAACCCGGAGCCGTGGGGGCACCCCACCTCGGAGTACCTCGCCGCCCACCAGGAGCTGCCCGCCGAGGTACGCGACCGGCTCAACGCCGACTTCGAGCAGGTGATGACCGAGCTGCACGCCAACGGTGAGCTGGTCGTCGGCGAGGCGCTCGCCGACCCCCGAACCGCGCGGCTCTACCGGTGGAGCGACGGCGCGCCGCTGGCGACCGACGGCCCGTACTCCGAGGCCAAGGAACACCTCGCCGGCTTCTTCCTCATCGACGTCGAGGACCAGGCCCGCGCCGAGGCCGTCGCCGCGAAGTTCGCCGGCCCCGGGGAGACCGTCGAGCTGCGGCCCTCGATGTGGCCGGGCGGGTCCGATCAGTAACGCCACGCCGCTCGCGGACGTGTGGCGCCGGGAGGCGCCGCACGTCCGCGCCGCGCTGCTGCGCCGATACGGGCAACCCGACGCCTGCGAGGACGCCGTCCAGGACGCGGCGGAGGCCGCAGCCGCCCGGTGGCCGCTCACCGGCGTCCCCGACGAACCCCGCGCCTGGCTCATCCAGGTCGCCGCACGGCGGCTGATCGACCGGATGCGCGCCGAGGCGGCCCGGACCCGCCGCGAGCGGCTCGACGCGGTCCGGGAACCGGGCGCCGGCGTCGTACCGCCCGTCGACGACGACACGCCCGTGACCGGCGCCGACGACACGTTGCGGCTGCTGTTCCTGTGCTGCCACCCGGCGCTGAGCCGCCCCTCGCAGGTCGCGCTGACCCTGCGCGCGGTCGCGGGGCTGCGGGTGGAACAGATCGCCGCCGCCTACCTGGTGCCGGCCCGGACCATGACCCAACGGCTGAGCCGGGTCGCACCCAGCCCGTTCGTCACGCTCAACCAGGCCGTCGCCGTGGCCATGGCGCACGGCCCCGACGTCGGGCTGGCGCTGCTCGAACCGCTGCTGGCCGACCCGGCGATGCGCCGTCACCACCGGCTGCACGCCGTCCGCGCCCACCTGCTCGAACTCGACGGCGACGCGCACGCCGCCGCCGAGCACTACAAGCTGGCCGCCCGCCTCACCGGCAGCCTGCCCGAACAGCGCTACCTCAACCGGCGGCTGGCGCGCCTGACCAGCGACTCCTGATCCGTACAGCGGCTGCGGTCACCGCCACACCCCGGCCACCTCGCCGGCCACCGCCTCGGCCTGCGCGAACCCGGCCCGCGCCGACGCCGCCCGCCGCGCCGGGTCCAGCACGTTGCGGCCGATCGCCGTGCGCGCCGCCCGGTCCGGCGACACCACGGCCACCCGCGCACCCGCCTCCCGCAACGCCGCCACCTGCGCCGACAGCCGTGGCATCGGCCCCACCGCCGCGCGCGTCGGCGCCAGGACCACCACCCGATCGCAGCCGGCCGCCAGATCCGCGTTCACCGGCGAGCGGACCCCGCCGTCGACGAAGCGCCGGCCGCCGACGGTGACCGGCGGCCACACCCCCGGCACCGCGCAACTGGCGCCGACCGCGTCCACCAGCGGCACCCCGCTGTCGGCGTCGAACACCACGAACTCGCCGGAGGCCGCGTCCACAGCGGTGACCAGCAGCCGCGCCGCCGGCCAGTCCGGCGACGGCAGCCGGGCCGCGATCACCGCCCGCCGCGACTGCTCCGACGGGGTACGCGCCGACAACGCCATCGCGCCGATACGCGCCCGGGCCCGCGCCGCGTCCCGGCCCCGACCGCCGGCCCACGCCCAGCGCAACAGCACCCCCGTCCCGAGCCGGGCCGGCACCTCGTCGCGGGGCGGCCGCAACTGCGCCTCGTACAACTGCGCCGGCGGCGTACCCGAGCGCACCTGCGCCCCGACCACCGACCCGGCCGACGTGCCCACCACCAGGTCCGCCTCGTCCAGCCGCAGGCCGTGCCCGGCCAGCCCGGCCAGCAGACCCAACTCCCAGGCCACCCCGGTCACCCCGCCACCACCCAGCACCAACGCGCGCCCCATGTGACAGTCCTCTCCATCCCGGATGGTCCCGCCCACGGTAACGTCGCCCCCACCGCAGAGCAGGGGAGCAGGGCATTGACCTCCGTCACCATCATCACCGGGGGAGGGCGCGGCATCGGCGCGGCCACCGCCCGCCGGCTCGCCACCGAGGGCCACGACCTGGTCATCGGCTACCGCGCCGACCACGCGGCCGCCGAGGCGGTGGCCGCCGACGTGCGCGCCGCCGGCCGCCGCGCGGTCACCGTCGCCGCCGACACCACCGACCCCGAGCAGGTACGCCGCATCTTCGACGCCGCCGACCGGCTCGGCCCGCTCACCGGCCTGGTCAACAACGCCGGCGTCACCAGCCCGATCGGCCCGTTCACCGACCTGCGCGTCGACGACCTGCGCGAGGTCGTCGACGTCAACCTCATCGGGTACGTCCTGTGCGCACAGCAGGCGGCGCGGAGGCTCACCCGCGGCGGCGCCATCGTCAACGTCTCCTCCGTGGCCGCGACGCTCGGCTCACCCGGGGAGTACATCCACTACGCCGCCGTCAAGGCCGCCACCGACACCCTCACCGTCGGGCTCGCGAAGGAACTGGCGCCGCACGGCATCCGCGTCAACGCCGTCGCCCCCGGCATCATCCGCACCACGATCCACGCCCGCTCCGGCGTGCCCGACCGTCCCGACACCGCCGCCGGGCGGATCCCGATGGGCCGGGCGGGGGAACCCGAGGAGGTCGCCGGCGCGATCGCGCACCTGCTCGGCGCGGACGCCTCGTACACCACGGGCGCGGTCCTGCGCGTCGGCGGCGGTCTCTGACCTGACGGCGGCCCGGGGGTTGCCGCCCCCGGGCCGCCGCGTCGCGTCTCCTACTGGGTGAACAGCTTCGCCGCCGTGATCACGGTCTGCACCACGCCGTAGCCCAGCAGCGCCGACACCACCAGCCACGACACCACCAGGCGAACCAGCTGCCCGCCACCGCTGTGCTCGTTCACGATCCGCTCCTCTCCGTCGCCCCCGGCTGTCCCTGCTCCGTCTCGCCCCGCCCGGACGCGGGCTCGTGGTAACGCTGCGGCACCGGCCGTACCAGCAGGTTCGCCACCAGCCCCACCGCCAGCAGGCCGACCATCGTGAACAGCGCCGGCCGGTACGCCGCCGCGGTCAACGTGCCCGGCTCGCCCTGCGCGTCGAGGAACCCGTTGACGATCAGCGGCCCGGCCACGCCCGCCGCCGACCACGCGGTCAACAGCCGGCCGTGGATCGCGCCCACCTCGAACGTGCCGAACAGGTCCCGCAGGTACGCCGGAATGGTCGCGAACCCGCCACCGTAGAACGACAGGATCACGGACGCCAGCAGCACGAACAACGCCGTCGAGGTCTGCCCCACCAGCGCCAGCACCAGGTACAGCACCATGCCCACGCCCAGGTACACCACGTAGATCGGCTTGCGGCCGATCACATCCGACGTGGACGACCACACGAACCGGCCCGCCATGTTGAACAGCGACAGCAGTCCCACGAACCCGCCGGCCGCCGCCACCGACACCGCCGACGTGCCGCCGTCGCGGAAGAAGTCCTGGATCATCGGGCTGGCCTGCTCCAGGATGCCGATCCCCGCCGTCACGTTGCAGAACAGCACCACCCACAGCAGCCAGAACGACCGTGTCCTGACCGCGTTGGCCGCCGACACGTTCGCGGTGGTCACCAGCGGCTTCTCGGCCACCTGGGCCGGGTCGAACCCGGCCGGGCGCCAGCCCGGCGCCGGCACCCGCACGTTGAACACCCCGAACATCATGATCACGAAGTAGCCGACGCCGAGCGTCACGAACAACCACACCAGCGCCGACCCCGACGCGGTGGAACCACTGTCGGACGGGTCGTAACCGGCGTCGTAGAACGACAGCAGCTGCCGGGACAGGGGAGAGGCAACCATCGCCCCACCACCGAACCCCATGATCGCCAACCCGGTCGCCAGACCCGGGCGGTCCGGGAACCACTTGATCAACGTGGAGACGGGGGAGATGTACCCGATCCCCAGACCGATGCCGCCCAGCACCCCGTACCCCAGATACAGCAGCCACAACTGCCCGGTCGCGATGCCCAGCGCCCCGACCAGGAACCCCGCCGCCCAGAAACACGCCGAGACGAACATCGCCTTACGCGGCCCGTTCGCCTCCACCCACGTACCGGCCACCGCGGCCGACAACCCCAGCATCACGATCGCGATGCTGAAGATCACCCCGATCGCCGTCTGCCCCGTGTCGAAGTGCGCGATCAGGGAGTTCTTGTACACGCTCGTGGCGTACACCTGCCCGATGCACAGATGGATCGCCAGCGCCGCCGGAGGGATCAGCCAGCGGCTGTACCCCGGCGGCGCGACGGTGTGCCGACGATCGAGTGCGGAAAGCATCGTTGCTTCCTCCGTCTAGATGGCGAGAACACCCGCGTTCATGCCCCCACCGCACGCTGCGCCCAAACCCGCCCCGCGCCCGGCGGTCGAAACGCTGAGCCGAACGGTCACCGCCGCAGCCACCCGTCATCACGCCACCACCACCCGTCACACCCGGCCCGGGATGCGACCATGAGCAGGTGAAGATCCTGTCCATCCAGTCGTCGGTCGCCTACGGCCACGTCGGCAACTCCGCCGCCGTGTTCCCACTGCAACGCCTCCGACACGAGGTCTGGCCGGTCCTGACCGTGCACTTCTCCAACCACACCGGCTACGGCGCCTGGCGCGGCCCGCTGCTCGCCCCCACCGACGTCGCCGACGTCATCGCCGGGATCGAGGACCGCGGCGTGCTCGGCACCGCCGACGCCGTCCTCTCCGGCTACCAGGGCGACCCCGCCGTCGGCGCGGTCATCCTCGACGCCGTCGCACGCGTCAAGGCCGCCAACCCGGCCGCCCTGTACTGCTGCGACCCGGTCATGGGCGACGTCGGCCGCGGCATGTTCGTCCGCCCCGGCATCCCCGAATACCTGCGCGACACCGTCGTCCCCCGCGCCGACATCGTCACCCCCAACCAGTTCGAGCTGGAGTTCCTCGCCGGCCGCACCACCGACACCCTCGACGACCTGCTCGCCGCCGTCGACGCCGTCCGCGCCACCGGCCCCCGGCACGTCCTGGTCACCAGCGTCCTGCACGGCGACCTGCCCGCCGGCCACCTGGAGGTCGTCGCCGTCTCCGACGACGGCGCCTGGGCCGTCACCACCCCGCTGCTGCCGATCGCCCCCAACGGCGGCGGCGACGTCACCGCCGCCCTCTACCTCGCCCACCTCGCCACCACCGGCTCACCGCAGACCGCGCTGGAACGCACCACCAACTCGATCTACGCGGTACTCGAGGCGACCCTCGAAGCCGGCACCCGCGAACTGCAACTCGTCGCCACCCAGGACGCCATCGCCGACCCACCCACCCGCTTCACCGCCCGCCGGCTGCGCTGACCGCCGCCGGGTGCGCCCGGGCCGCGGGTGCACCCGGCGGCGACTCGCCGCTCGAACAGGTGGACGACACCACCGCCCAGCAGGCAAGATGCGGACGTGCCACCGCACCCGGCCAACGACGACCCCGCATTCGCCCAACGACTGCGCGACCTGACCCGGCTGCGCCGCGTCCGCGACCGCATCGACCGCGAGTACGCCAAACCCCTCGACGTCGAAGCCCTCGCCCGCGGCGAGCACATGTCCGCCGGCCACCTCAGCCGCCAGTTCCGCCAGACCTACGGCGAATCCCCGTACGCGTACCTGATGACCCGCCGCATCGAACGCGCCATGGCCCTGCTGCGCCGCGGTGACCTCAGCGTCACCGATGTCTGCTTCGCCGTCGGCTGCCAGTCCCTGGGCACCTTCAGCACCCGATTCACCGAACTCGTCGGCGAACCACCCAGCGCCTACCGCGCCCGCCACGCACCCGACACCGCCGAACCACCCCCGTGCCTGACCAAACAGGCGACCCGACCGGTCAGGAATCGAGAAGCCCGCACCGGCCGGCCACCACTAGCGTGACCACCATGACGATCACCATTCACTACGCGTTCCTGCCCCACACCGACGCCGACGCCGCGCTCGCCTTCTACCGCGACACCCTCGGCTTCGAACTGCGCAACGACGTCGGCTACCAGGACATGCGCTGGCTCACCGTCGGCCCGCCGAACCAGCCCGAGACCGGCATCGTCCTGCACCCGCCGGCCGCCGACCCCGGCATCACCGACGACGAACGCCGCACCATCCTCGAACTCATCGCCAAGGGCAGCTACGGCGCGCTCACCCTCGCCACCGACGACCTCGACGGCCTGTTCGACCGCCTCCAGGCCAGCGGCGCCGACGTCGTGCAGGAACCCACCGAACAGCCCTACGGCGTACGCGACTGCGCCTTCCGCGACCCCACCGGCAACCTGATCCGCATCAACGAGCGGCGCTGACCGCACCCATGGCCGACGCGCCCCGCACCCGCGCCCGCCGCCGCCACGACACCACCCACCGCCTCGACCACGACGTCGACTGCTGGGTCGCCACCGCCGACCCCGACGGCACCCCGTACCTCGTGCCCCTGTCCTTCGACTGGGACGGCCACACGCTGCTCGTCGCCACCCCGGCCGGCAGCCCCACCGGCCGCAACCTCGCAACCGGCCGCGCCCGCGTCGGCCTCGGCCCCACCCGCGACGTCACCATGATCGACGGCGACGTGGAGAGCCTCGCCATCGACGCCCTGCCCACCGACCGAGGGGACCGCTTCGCCACCCGAACCGGCTTCGACCCCCGTACCCTGACCACGCCCTACCGCTGGTACCGCATCACGCCACGCCGCATCCAGGCCTGGCGCGAAGCCGACGAGCTGCCCGGCCGCACCCTGATGCGCGACGGCAGCTGGCTCGACTGACACCCGCAACACCGGACGGAGACACCATGAGCAAGGCCACCACCGGCCTGCACCACGCCGACAGCCACGACATCATCCGCGTCCACGGCGCCCGCGAGAACAACCTGCGCAACGTCGACGTCGAGATACCCAAACGCCGCCTCACCGTCTTCACCGGCGTCTCCGGCTCCGGCAAGAGCTCACTGGTGTTCGGCACCATCGCCGCCGAGTCCCAGCGCCTCATCAACGAGACCTACAGCGCCTTCGTCCAGGGCTTCATGCCCACCCTGTCCCGCCCCGAGGTCGACATCCTCGAAGGCCTCACCACGGCCATCATCGTCGACCAGGAACGCATGGGCGCCGACCCCCGCTCCACCGTCGGCACCGCCACCGACGTCAACGCCATGCTGCGCATCCTGTTCAGCCGCCTCGGCGACCCCCACATCGGCCCACCCAACGCCTACTCCTTCAACGTGCCCTCCGTACGCGCCGCCGGCGCCATCACCGTCGACCGCGGCCCCGGCAAGACCCAGACCAAGAAGGGCACCTTCAACCGCCTCGGCGGCATGTGCCCCCGCTGCGAGGGCCGCGGCGCCGTCACCGACTTCGACCTCACCGTCCTCTACGACGAGAAGCTGTCCCTCAACGAGGGCGCCATCACCATCCCCGGCTACACCATGGACGGCTGGTACGGCCGCATCTTCCGCTCCAGCGGCCTGTTCGACCCCGACAAGCCCATCCGCGACTACACGAAGCGGGAACTGGACGACCTGCTCCACAAGGAGCCCACCAAGGTCAAGGTCGACGGCATCAACGTCACCTACACCGGCCTCATCCCGGCCATCCAGAAGTCGATGCTCGCCAAGGACGTCGACGCCATGCAGCCGCACATCCGCAACTTCGTCGAACGCGCCGTCACGTTCACCACCTGCCCCGACTGCGACGGCACCCGGCTGGCCCCCGAAGCGCGCTCCTCGAAGATCAACGGCATCAACATCGCCGACGCCTGCGCCATGCAGATCAGCGACCTCGCCACCTGGGTACGCGACCTGCGCGAACCCTCCGTCGGCCCGCTGCTCAAGGCACTGGGGGACACCCTCGACTCGTTCGTCGAGATCGGCCTCGGCTACCTCAGCCTCGACCGGCCCGCCGGCACCCTCTCCGGCGGCGAGGCCCAGCGCACCAAGATGATCCGCCACCTCGGCTCGTCCCTCACCGACGTCACCTACGTCTTCGACGAACCCACCATCGGCCTGCACCCGCACGACATCGCCCGCATGAACAACCTCCTGCTGCAACTGCGCGACAAGGGCAACACCGTCCTGGTCGTCGAACACAAACCCGAGACCATCGCCATCGCCGACCACGTCGTCGACCTCGGTCCCGGCGCCGGCACCGCCGGCGGCACCATCTGCTACGAGGGCACCGTCGCCGGCCTGCGCGCCAGCGACACCACCACCGGCCGCCACCTCGACGACCGCGCCACCCTCAAGGACAAGCTGCGTACGCCCACCGGCGCGCTGCCCGTCCGCGGCGCCCGCACCCACAACCTGCGCGACGTCGACGTGGACATCCCCCTCGGCGTCCTGGTCGTGGTCACCGGCGTCGCCGGCTCCGGCAAGAGCAGCCTCATCCACGGCTCCCTGGCCAAACGCGAGGACGTCGTCAGCGTCGACCAGACCGCCATCCGCGGCTCCCGCCGCAGCAACCCGGCCACCTACACCGGCCTGCTCGACCCCATCCGCAAGGCCTTCGCCAAGGCCAACGGCGTCAAACCCGCCCTGTTCAGCGCCAACTCCGAAGGCGCCTGCCCGACCTGCAACGGCGCCGGCGTCATCTACACCGACCTCGGCATGATGGCCGGCGTCGCCAGCACCTGCGAGGACTGCGAAGGCAAGCGGTTCCAGCCGGCCGTCCTCGACTACCACCTCGGCGGCCGCGACATCAGCGAGGTCCTCGCCATGTCCGTCGACGAGGCCGAGACGTTCTTCAGCGAAGGCGAGGCCCGCACCCCGGCCGCCCACACCATCCTCGACCGGCTCGCCGACGTCGGCCTCGGCTACCTCACGCTCGGTCAGCCCCTCACCACCCTGTCCGGAGGGGAGCGGCAGCGGCTCAAGCTCGCCACCCGGATGGGGGACAAGGGCGGCGTGTACGTCCTGGACGAACCGACCACCGGCCTGCACCTGGCCGACGTCGCCCAGCTGCTCGGACTGCTCGACCGGCTCGTCGACGCCGGGAAGTCCGTCATCGTGATCGAGCACCACCAGGCCGTCATGGCGCACGCCGACTGGATCATCGACCTCGGCCCGGGCGCCGGTCACGACGGCGGCCGGATCGTCTACGAGGGCACCCCGGCCGATCTCGTGGCCGCCCGGTCCACACTCACCGGCGAACACCTCGCCGACTACGTCGGCGCCTGACCGCCGTACCCCGCTGAGGCCCCCGGCCGCGCCACGGGCCTCAGCGGGACAGGCCGGCCATCCGGGCCGGCGGCGCCGTGCCGGGTTCCACCAGGCCGCACTGGTACGCGGCCACCACCGCATGCGTCCGGTCACGCATCCCCAGCTTCGTCAGGACCCGGCTGACGTGGGTCTTGACCGTCGCGTCGCCGAGCACGAGGTGCTCGGCGATCTCCCGGTTCGACATCCCGTACGCCATGAGCACCAGGACCTCGCGTTCCCTCGGCGTGAGCCCGCGCATCTGGACCGGTGTGGGCAGCCCCGGGTCGGGCCGGGAGGCGAGGTCGTCGAGCAGCCGCCGGGCGACGGCGGGATCCAGCCACGCCTCCCCGGCGGCCACCGCGCGGATGGCCGACACCAGTTCCTCGGGCGCGGCGTCCTTGAGCACGAAACCGGAGGCGCCCGCCCGCAGCGCGGCGTGCACCGCCTCGTCCACGTGGTAGGTGGTCAGCATGATGATCCGTACCGGCCGGTCGGCGTCGTCGATGAGCTTCTCCTCGGCCATCGACCTGGTGGCGGCCAGACCGTCGGTGCCGGGCATCCGCACGTCCATGAGCACCACGTTCGGGCGCAGGCGGCGACCGAGTTCCACGGCCTGCGCCCCGTCGTCGGCCTCGCCGACGACCTCGATGTCCGGCTCGTTCGTCAGGAGCATCGCGAGTCCCGCCCGTACGAGCGGCTGGTCGTCGGCGAGCAGCACCCGGATCATGAAGGCTCCCGTCCTCGGCGGCCGTGACCGCGGCCCCACCACATGATCATCGGTGCCGGCGTCGGCGGCTAGCCGGATGTCGCACAGCGGACACGCGTTCACCCGACAGCGGACACCCCGCCGTCACCCGGCGCCGCCACGAGATCGCCGCGCTGCGCGACCGGCAGCGTCGCGCTCACCCGGAACCCGCCCTCCGGACGCGGCCCGGCGACCAGGCGACCACCGACGCGTTCCAGCCGCTCGGCCAGACTGGCCAGCCCGTTGCCGGTCGACAGCCCCGCCGCCGTACCGCCCGGGTCGCGGCCCGTGCCGTCGTCGTCGACACGCA
This sequence comes from Micromonospora sp. WMMD1219, assembly GCF_049315215.1. NCBI lineage: Bacteria > Bacillati > Actinomycetota > Actinomycetes > Micromonosporales > Micromonosporaceae > Micromonospora > Micromonospora sp. WMMD1219. The sequence continues at coordinate 5,183,229 of NZ_CP186057.1, read as the reverse complement.
GCAACACCACCCGCTCCTGCCACGCGAAATGCACAGTCGCGCAGGCACGCCGCCCGACGTGCTTCAGCGTGTTCGTCAGGCTCTCCTGCACCGTCCGGTACGCCGCCAGCTCGATACTCGGATCCAGCGGCCGGGGACTGCCGGACACGGACATCGTCACCGTCAGCCCCGCGCACCGCATCGACGTCAGGAGCACCTCGATGTCGTCCAGCCGCGGCTGCGGGCCCGGCTCACCGTCGCCCGCCGGACCCGACTCGGCCCGCATCACCGCCAGCAGCCGGCGCAGCTCCGCCATCGCCTGCTGCCCGGCCTGCTGGATGTGCAGCAGCGCCTCCCGGGTCCGCTCCGGGTCGGAGGCGCTGATCCGGGCGGCACCGGCGGCCTGCAGAACCATCACGGTCACCGAGTGGGACACCACGTCGTGCAGTTCGGCGGCGATCCGGCGACGCTCCAACGCCACCGCCTCGGCCCGGGCCAGCCGCCGCTCCCGTTCCAGCTGGGCCACCCGCCGCCGGTGCCGCCGCACCACCGAACCGGCCGCCCACGCGGCGGCGTAGATGAGCGCGAACATCAACGCGGTGACCACGAACTCCCCGGCCCGCGCGCCCGGGTTCGGTTCCACCCGGAACGAATCGAGCGCGCTGAGCAGGCTACGCGCGCACGCCGCCGCGTACGCCACCGCCGACACCACGAACGGCCGCAACGCCGCCACCGTGTACAGGGCGACGATCAGGCCCACCCACGGCCGGTAGTCGTGCACCAGGAACCACATCGCCACGCCGTGGGCGCACTCGAACACGAAGACGGCGACCGGCGCGCGGGCCCGCCACCACAGGGCGCCGATCGACAGCACCGCGGCGAGCACCTGCAGCCACTGCCGGGCCGGGCCGACCGGCTCGCTCTGGATCACCACCGACGAGGCCGTGAACAGGTCGAGCAGGCACAGCACCGGCAGCAGCAGAAGATCGTGACGCCACCATCTCGCAGCCCGCGCCGCGCCGGACGGCGCCACCGCACCGGTCACCGTGGTCATCGGCGGCTAGGAGTCTTCGGCCGGGCAGCCGATCCCGAACAACCGGCAGGTCCAGGACAGCGGGGAGCCGTCGTCGTCACCGCCGCCGTCACCGTCCGGCGGCGGCGTCGCCGCGCTCACCCGGTGCGTCGTCACCGGCGCCGCCGGCCGGCCCGGCACACCCGGCCGGCCCGCCCCCACCAGCACCACCGACGGTACGACGTCACCGGCGGCGTCCGCGGCCACCCGCCACCGCCGGTCCGTGTCGTCGGCGAGCAGCGCCAGCACCCGGCGCACCGCCGACGCGTCGGTGCCGTACCCACCGGGAACCACCTCGCCGGCGATCGACACCATCAGCAGGTCCGCCGGGTCACGGTGCAGCACCGACACCTCGGCGACAGTGAGCGGTCGCACCTCCGCGCCGCTGACCCCGACCAGACGCACCGCGTCACCGGACCGCGGCCGCCCGGCACCCACCGTCCTCAGCAGACAACGCCGGCCGTCCAACGCGACCCCACGCGCGACAGTCACCCACCCGGCCGGCCGCTGCGCCTGCAGGAGCACAACCGTCGGCGGCGACTGGACCTCGGTCTTCATCACGGACCTCCAGAGAACAGGGAAAGGCGGGCGCACAGCCCGCGTACGCGACGAATTCTGGCCGACACCGGGCCCCGCGGACGTCCCCGTACCGGGTGACATCCGGTGTCACCTTCCAGACGGACCCCCGGCGCCCGGCACCGGGCCGGGGAGGACCCCGAACCTCGCCCCACGGCCGGACGCCAGGACCGGCCGGCTACGACCACGATGGAACCAGTCCGGACGACGGCAGCGACACACCGAACGCCCCGGACACCCGTCCCATCCGTCACGGCCGCGAGGTTTGCCATGCCCACGCCCGGTGCGTTCCTGATCGCCGACCCGGTCCACGTCGACTTACCGGCGTACGTCGCCGACACGGCGAGCCGGTTCCCGCTGGCCGACCAGACCCCGCCCGCCGGCTGGCGCGTCGCCGAGCACGGCGGCTGGGTCATGTGGCACCCCACCCAGGCGCAGCTGCCGCAACAGGGCTGGAAGGTGCACGTGTCAGTGGGCCTCGACGACGCCGCCGACGTGCTCGACCTGGTACGCGACCACTGCGTCCGCCACCACGTCGCCTTCAAGTTCCAGCGCAGCCGCCGGCTCGCCCTGGTCAACAACGAGAAGTACGCCCACCGGGCCGGCAGCGGCAAACTCGCCGCCCTGTACCCGGCCGACGACACCGCCCTGCGCCGCATCCTCGACGACCTCGGCGCCCGGCTCGCCGGCTACCGCGGCCCGTACGTCCTCAGCGACCTGCGCTGGCACGACGGCCCGCTCTACCTGCGCTACGGCGGATTCGCCGAACTCTGGTGCGTCGACGGCGACGAACCCGTCCCCGCCGTCGTACGCCCCGACGGAGCCCTCGTCCCCGACCGGCGCGAACCCGTCTTCACCGTGCCCGACTGGGCCCCCGTACCCGACTTCGTCGCCGAACGCATCGCGGCGGTGGCCGCCGAAACCCACGACGACCCGCCCTACCGCATCGACGAGGTCCTGCACCACTCCAACGCCGGCGGCGTCTACCGCGCCACCGACCTGCGCGACGGCCGCACCGTCGTCCTCCGCGAAGCCCGGCCACTGGCCGGTCTCGACGGAGCCGGCACAGACGCGCTCACCCGCCTGCGCCGCGAGGAGGACATGCTGCGGCGCCTCGCCGGCCTCGATTGCGTACCACGACTGCTCGACCGCCTCACCTGGTGGGAACACGAATTCCTGGTCGAGGAGTTCGTCGAGGGGGACACCCTGCAACACCACCTCGCCATGCGGCACCCCCTGATCCACCCCGACCCCACCGACCAGGACCTGGCCGACTACACCGCCTGGGCCCTCGACGTCATCGACCGGGTCGAGACCGCACTGTCCCAGGTACACGCCAGGGGAGTGGTCTTCGGCGACCTGCACACCGCCAACGTCATGATCCGACCCGACGGCCGGATCGTCCTCGTCGACTTCGAACAGGCGTACCTGGTCGACGAGGACTTCACCCCGTCACTGGGCGACCCCGGCTTCGCCACCCCGCGGATACGCCGCGGCCCGGCCGTCGACAGGTACGCGCTGGCCTGCCTCCGGCTCGCCGTCTTCCTACCGATCACCCAGCTCACCGCCCTGACCGACGAGAAGTTCCACGACCTGACGACCGCGGCCCGACGGTTCCCCCTGCCGGCCGGCTACCTCCAGCGCATCCGGGACGACCTGCACACCGCACGCACCGCGCCCACCACCGACGGCGCCGCCACCACGGCACCCGGCCGCAGCCGCGTCACCCGCTTCCCCTGGCCCACCGCCCAGACCGCCGACCACACCCCGCTGCTCGAATCACTCGCCGCCGGAATCCGCGCCACCGCCACACCGCACCGCACCGACCGGCTCTTCCCCGGCGACCCCGGACAGTTCCCGCACGGCGGCGCCACCCTCGCGCACGGCGCCGCCGGCGTCATCTGGGCCCTCGTCACCACCGGCGCCGACTACCCCGAACGCGACGAACACCTCGACTGGCTCGTCCGCGCCGCACGGCACCTACCCACCACGCACCTCGGCCTCTACGACGGCCTCGCCGGCATCGCCGCGCTGCTGGACCGCACCGGACGCCACGACGACGCCGCGGAACTGCTCGACCGATGTCGCACCGGCCTCCACGACCGGTACGGCCCCGGCCTGCACAGCGGCCTCGCCGGCATCGGACTCGCCCTGCTCCGCACCGGCCGGCCCGTCCCCGACGACGCCCTGCGCATCGGCGACCGGCTCGCCCGCACCCTCACCGGCGACACGAAACAGCCCGTACCCGAACCCGCCCGCCCCGGCCTGCTGCGCGGCTGGTCCGGCCCGGCCGTCCTCCTCACCCGGCTCCACGAAGCCACCGGCGACCCCGCCTGGCTGCGCGCCGCCCGCACCGCCGTCCGCCGCGACCTCGAACACACCGTCCGCGACGACAAGGGCAACCTGCACGTACGCGACGGCGCACGACGACTGTTCTACCTCGACGAAGGCAGCGCCGGCATCGCCGTCGCCGCACACACGCTGCTCCACCACGGCGAACGCCCCTGGCTGCGCGACGTCGTCACCACCGTCCGCCGGACCGTCGACGTCGAGTTCGTCCTGCTGCCCGGCCTCTTCCACGGCCGCGCCGGACTGCTCGCCACCGCCGCCCTGCTCGCCGACGACCCACCACCGCACCGGCCGCGCGCCACGCGCCCCGTCGCCCTCGTCCGCGACGGCGCGACCCGCCACCACCCGGCACACCTGACCCGGCTCGCCTGGCACGCGTACGCCCTCGACGGCCGCCTCGCGTTCCCCGGCGACACCCTGCTGCGGATCTCGACCGACCTGGCCGCCGGCGGCGCCGGAATCCTGTCCGCGATGCACGCCGCGCTGCACCGCACCGGAGTCACCCTGCCCTTCCTCGACGCGCCCACCCACGTCGCGTCCACCGACCACCTCCTCGCCGCGAGCTGAACCAGCCGGCACCCACAGACCCCGTCGGACCCACCGACGGCCCTCCGGCCGACACCGGAGGCCCGACCACCACACCCACGAAGGAGGTGAACCCCCATGACGAAGCTCCTCAACCTGCAGGCCATGGCCACGCAGAACGGCACCCGCCACGCGGTCCCGCCGCAGTCCAGCAGCATCAGCATCGCCTGCTGCAACGGCTGAGACGGCAGTGGCGACAGGGCCACCGGCCCCGGCCACACCTGATCCGCCTGGCGACCCGGGCGGGCGGCCCCCCCGCCCGCCCGGGTCCGTCGTCAACCCGCCCCACAGCCGGTGGAGCCGACCTCCCGCCCGCCACCACGCCAACGGAGCCCCCATGCCGCCCACCGGCCTGCGACACAACCGCGACTTCCTCCTGATCACCGTCGCCCGGACCGCCTCCAAACTCGGCACCCAGGTCACCGCCGTCGCCACACCGCTGCTCGTCCTGATGATGACCGGCTCCGCCACCGACGCCGGCCTCGTCGCCTTCGCCGAGGGCATGGCCCTCGTCCTCGTACTCCTGCCCGCCGGCCTGCTCGCCGACCGCCGCGACCGGCGCATCCTCATGCTCTGCTGCGACGGCGGCGCCCTGCTCGCCGTCACCGGCGTCATCGCCCTCGCCCTCGTCGGAGACGCACCAGTCCTGCTGCTCGCCGTCCTCGCCGCCGCCACCGCCGGTCTCGGCGCCGCGCTGCAACCCGCCGCCGCGGCGGCGACCCGCGCCGTCGTCCCGGCCCGCGACCTGCGTACGGCGACCGTGTTCAACGAGACCCGCAACGGCGTCGTACACCTGGCCGGCCCACCGCTCGGCGGCTTCCTGTTCGGCCTCGCCCCGGCACTGCCGTTCCTCGTCGACGCGATGTCCTACGCCGTCTCCCTCGTCGCCGTGGCCCTGCTGCGCGGCCCGCTCGGCCGGTCCCTGACCGAGCCGGGGGAGTCCCTGCCCCGGCAGGCGGTCGCCGGTGTCCGCTTCCTGTGGCGCCACCCCTCACTGCGGTTCACGCTGCTCAGCGGCGCCGTCCTGAACTTCGCGTTCGCCGGCGTGCTGCTGGCGATCATCGTCGTGCCGGTCCGCAACGGCGCCTCCGGCCTGTCCGCCGGAACCGTCATGGCGTGCGTCGGGCTCGGCGCCGTCGCCGGGTCACTCGTCGCGTCCTGGCTGACCGCCCGGATACCCACCCGCTGGCTGATCCTCGCCGTCATCTGGGCCTGCGGCGTCCTGACCGCCGCCATGGCCACCACCGACAACGGACTGCTCCTCGGCGCGCTGGCCGGCGCCTGCGTCCTCGTCGTACCGGCGGCCAACATCAGCATGCTGACCCTCCAGACGCTGCTGACCCCCGGCGACCTCCAGGGCAGGGCGAACGCCGCCACCAGCTTCATCGCGCTGATCGTCGCGCCGTTCGGCCCGGCGCTGTCCGGTCTGCTGATCGACCAGGTACCGGCCCCGATGGTGTTCGGCAGCTTCGCAGCCGTCATGCTGGCGCTCGCCGTCGTCGCCGCCCTCGCGCCCGCCGTGCGCGCCATGCCCGATCTGCGGTCCGTCGAGGAGGACGCCCAGGAGGCGGGCGACGCCGAGCACCGCGACCCGCAGCCGGTCTGAGCCGACCGTCGCGCCGGCCGACGCGGGGGAGAGGCGCCGCTTGACGGCCCCACTCCCCATGGCCGCGCCGGGACATTCGGATGATCATGAGAGCGCATCGGTTCGATCACTGCTGACCGGTTTCCTCACTGGTCACCTTGTCCTCGGAGCCGACGGACGGGGCCGTGCCGTCGCGGAGGTCGTGGGCGGCGCCGGGCACGGCGAACTCCAGCAGCCGGGCGCCTTCGGCCTCGATCTCGGCGCGCTCGATGGCGGTCAGCGGCCGGAACGGGTCGATCTCCAGAGTCGCTGACGCCTTGCCCGGACGGAGCTTCCAGGCGCCCGTCACCTGCCCGTCCACGAGGAAGGTGGCGCGCATCCCGTTGCGCGTCATGACCCGTTTGCGGGCCTCCTCCGAGATCACGCGGGTGCGGTCGGTGTGGGAGGCCAGGAGGTTGTCGTATTCGGGCAGGAAGCGAACCGGCGCGCGGGCGTCGGCGTCGGGGCGTGGCGCATCCGGGAGGTCGAACAGCTCCACCCCGTGCTCGTCGCGGAAGACCGCCAGCCGTGGCCGCAGCCTCTCCAGGACGGGCCGCAGCCGGGTTCGGCCGGCCCACGTCTGCACGTCGGCGACCGACGCCGGGCCGAACGCGGCGAGGTAGCGCAGCACGACGTGTTCGGAGTCGGCGGCGCAGGCGGGCTCGGCTCCGGTCCAGCAGGCCGCCGTCGCGTACCGGGTGGTGCCGCCGACGCCCCAGACGGCGCGTGGCGGCACCTGCACCAGCGGTACCAGGTTCCGCACCACGGTGGCGAGTGCGCGGGGCTCGCGATCGGGCCACCGCTCGTGCAGCGCCGCGCCGAGTTCCTTCGGGGTGAGGGGTCGTGCGCCGAGCAATGCCCGGCCCGACTCCGCCACGGCCGCACGGTCCAGACCGGTCAGGATCGTCTTGAACGCGGTGTCCAGCTCACGGTCGAGCGCGGGCTGCGCCCATGGCCGCAACGAGCGGTAGTCCGCCGTGGTGACCAGGTGGACGGTGCTGCGCATCAGCGCGACCCGCACCAGGCGGCGTTTGGTCAGCGCGTCCGTCAGGTCGGCAGTGCCGAGCTTCCGCAACCTGCTCCAGAGCCCGAAGTAGGGCGCGTAGGGCGCCTGCGCCTGCATGCCGACCAGCCGGGTGACCGCCTCCTCGGCGGTCGCATCGGCCCGTTCCAGCAGCATCTGACGGGCCAGCAGGGCTCGTCCCAGCTCCCGTCGCCGCAGCACCTGTGCCACCGTGCCGTCCTTTCCATCGTATGGCAGGGGCGGCGGATGCCGCCCCAGCCTCGTCGATCAGCCGCCGAAGTCGGCCCGGTGATCCGCGGCCCACCGAGCGTAGGTACGCGCGGGGTGCCGGGTGATCTGCTCGATGACGTCGTTGACCGGCGCGGGCCTGCCGACCGCCTGCGCCATGAGACCGAACAGCGCCGCCACGAACTCGGGGTCCATGAACTGGCTCATCTGCTCCAGCACGGGCTCTGGGTCGAGGTCCTCGACGGTGAGCGGGCGCCCCAACGTCTCGCCGAGGATGCGGACCTGCTGCGCCTGGGTCAGCGACTCGGGGCCGGTCAGGTCGTAGGCCCGCCCCGCTTGGCCGCCGCCGGTCAGGATCCGCGCGGCCACCTCGGCGACGTCCCTCTCGTGCACGGCGCTGAACGCGGCTTCGGCGTACGGCGCGCGAATGACGTCACCGCCCTGGAGCTGCATCCCGAACGCCAACGAGTTGATGGCGGGGAAGAGAAGCCGCAGGAACGTCCACTCGATCCCAGACGCCTCGATGGCCTGCTCGACGTCGCGGTGGTACTGGGCGATTACGTCGGGCTGCCGCTCGGCGCCCGGGACGATCGCCCCCGAGGACAGGAACACCAGCCGCCGCACCCCGGCCCGCCCCGCGGCCGCCAATAGCGGAGCGACATCCATCCCGTACTGCAGAACCAGGAAGGCGGCTTCGACGCCGGCCAGCGCCGCTGGCAGCGTCTCGGGCTTGGTCAGATCGCCCTGGACGACGTCGGCTTCCGCCGGGAGCCCGGCCTGTTCCGGGGTACGGGTCAGCGCCCGTACCGGCGCACCCGCGGCGACCAGCTCTTCTACTGCCTGACGTCCGAACTGAGCCGTGGCACCAATGACGAGATACATGAGGGTTTCCGTTCGTGTGAAGACTGGGGGTCTGATGGGGTCCGCCTGCAACCGGCGGCGGATCAGCGAACCTTGCGGAAGAACTGCTGGATGTCGTGGACGAGCAGATCGGGCGCGTCGTGGGCGGCGAAGTGGCTGCCCCGGTCGTAGACGTTCCAGGAGACGATGTTTTCGTGATCGCGGTCGGCGAACGTCCGGATCGACTGGTAGTCCCAGGCGAAGTTGGCCAGGCCGAGGGGCACGGTGGTCGGTTTCGGCACGGTGGTGCCCCGGCCGTTCGACTTCTGCTGTACGGGGGCCGCCGCCGCGTCCTCGTAGTAGAACCGGGCGGCTGAGGCGGCTGTGTTGGTCAGCCAGTAGATCATCACGTTCGTGAGCACGTAATCCGGGTCGAGCGAAGCGCCGAGCAGCTGCGCGTTCCAGCCCAGCAGGCCGGCCGGGGAGTCGGCTAGAGCGTGCGCCAGATTCTGCGGCTCGGTGGACTGGAGCTTGTCGTACGCGCCCCGGTTCTGGGTGAACCACTCGGCGAACGCGAGCTTGCCGCGCTCCTCCTCGGAGAGGCCGGCCAGTTCGGCGGGGTCGCCCGACGGGAACGAGAAGACCTGTGTCACGTGCACGCCGCAGACGTGCTCAGGATCGACCCGGCCCACCTCGGGCGAGATCCGCCGTCGTTGCCGGCCGCGCCGTACCGGTCGTAGCCGAGCCGCTGCATCAGCTCGGCCCAGGCCCGGGCCACCCGGTACCGGTCCCAGCCGCGCTCCCGGGTCGACCCGGAGAAGCCGAAACCCGGCACCGACGGAATGACCAGGTGGAACGCGTCCGCCGGGTCGCCGCCGTGCGCTCGTGGCTCGGTGAGCGGGCCGATCACATCCAGCCACTCGACCACCGAGGTCGGCCAACCGTGGGTCAGTATCAGCGGCGTCGCGTCCGGCTCCGGCGACCGCACGTGCAGGAAGTGGATGTTCTGGCCGTCGATCTCGGTGGTGAACTGCGGGTACGCGTTCAGCCTCGCCTCCCAGGCCCGCCAGTCGTACCCGGTGCGCCACCGCTCGACCAGCTGCCTCACGTAGCCCACCGGGACGCCGTACTCCCAACCGGGCGGCACCGGACCAGCCGGCGCCGACTCGTCCGCGGGCAGTTCCTCCGCCCACCGGGTGCGGGCCAGCCGCTGCTGGAGATCGTCGAGCTCGGCCTGAAGGATGTCGATCCGGAACGGTGCGACCGTGCTGTCGTTCGTCATGGTCATCAGCGTAGGAGGAAATTAGGCAAGGCCCGTTCCTAATAAACTGGCATACTGCGAAGAATGTTGGAAACCGCGGCGCGGCTGCTGCGCCTGCTCTCGCTACTCCAGACACCCCGCGAGTGGACCGGCGCCGAACTGGCCGAACGGCTGTCGGTCAGCACCCGGACCGTTCGCAACGACGTGGACCGCCTGCGGAACCTCGGCTATCCGGTGCACGGCAGCCGGGGCGCGGTGGGCGGCTACCGACTCGGCGCCGGGGCCACGCTGCCGCCGCTGCTGCTCGACGACGAGGAAGCGGTCGCGGTGGCGATCGGGCTGCGCACTGCCGCCGGGGGCACGATCACCGGGGTCGAGGAGACCTCGTTGCGCGCGCTGGCCAAGCTGGAGCAGGTGCTGCCGGCGCGACTCCAGCGTCGCGTTGACGCCCTCAAGCGGTACGCCGTCGTGGTGCCGCGGGACGACCTGGGCCCGCGGGTGGACGCGGACAGGCTGAGTGTCCTCGCCGCAGCCTGCCGGGACCACGAACGCCTGCGATTCGGCTACCGAAGCCACGACGGCTCCGAGAGCCGGCGCGAGGTGGAACCGTACCGGCTGGTCAACTGGGGACGACGGTGGTATCTCGTCGGGTTCGACGTCGAGCGGGCCGACTGGCGAACGTTCCGGGTGGACCGGCTCCACCCACGTACCCCGACGGGCCCCCGATTCATCCCCCGCGATCTCCCCGAGGAAGCCGTCGACCAGGTACGCCGGGGCGTGTCGTCGGCCGCATGGCGGTACCGGGCCCAGGTCGTCGTACACGCACCGGCCGAACAGCTCATCGAGCAAATCAACGCCGCCATCGGCACCATCACCCCGGTCGACGACACCCACTGTCTGCTGGACACCGGCGCGGACAGCATCGAGGCGCTCGCCGTCCACCTCGGCCTGCTCGGCGTCGACTTCACCGTGACGGAACCCGCGGAACTCGTCGAACTCGTGCGTACGCTCGCCGGCCGCTACCACCGCGCCACCACCGAACCGCGTCCGCAGGACACCTAGGCCGGCGCAGCACGGGGGTCGGCCGTGGCCTGCGCGGCTCCGGGCCGGGCTCACCGCCCGCGCCGGCTGCGAACGGTCCTCACCTTCTCCATCGTGGGGGAGAGAGGCGGGGGCAGGGGCGAAGATCCGCGACAACGAATGACCCGCCGGGAGCTGCGTTTCAGGGTGGCGCGCCCTCGCCTACCTCGACTGGTGCCACGAGGCGCAGCGAGGCGGGCAGGTTCAGGAGATGCCTCAAGTTGAGAATGGCTCAGGACGAATGAGAAGTGACAGATGTCGGACGCGCTCGGCGCGGAGGACATAAAAGCCTGCCTGAGCACCCCGTCGTCAGATTCGATAATGCACATTATGTCAAGCAAACCGGAGACGGGGACCTCCCCGAGCGCTCGCGCGAGCAGGTAACCGCTTCGGCAGAGCGTCGGGTGCCGGCGGGTCAAGCAGTCACCCCTGTCGTGCCGCGTGCTCGACCTGGCGAGGTTGGCACCGACAGTGAGCTCGCCGTCCGCCGCCAACCGGCTCGCACCGACAGACACGATGTCGCCGGCGTTGCCCGCAGACAGGCACCAATCGCCTGAACCCCACCTCGCTCCACCCACCGTCCACCGATCATGAAGTTGGCGGCGACAAAAGCATTCCCGGTCAACCATGATCGCCCGGAGTTGCCGCCAGTTCGCCGAGGTGGCTGCATCGGAGCACTGCGTTACCGCCGTCTCGGCGAGATGGAGTTGATCATCGCCTTGATCGCCCGCGCTCCCCCGAAGTGGGCCTCCTGGCGGGAACGCGAGAATCATGCATAATATCCCTTATGCATGACAAACCGGACGAAACAGTGAAGGCTCTCATCGAGGAGTTTCTCACCGCCCGGGCCACCCGTAAGCCCTCACCGCACACCCTGGCCGCGTACCGGAGGGATCTGACCACAGTGGCCGAGCTGGTGGCGGCGGCCGGCGACGCCACTCCCCTCCCCCTGGACCGGCTGGCGGTCAGCGCCCTCTCCCCCCGCGTGATGCGCGCGGCGTTCGCGCGGTTCGCCGCTCCCCGCGCCGCCGCGTCGGTCCATCGCGCCTGGTCGACGTGGAACAGCTTCTTCACGTTCCTGGTCGCCGAGGGCGTCGTACCGGGAAATCCGATGCCCGCGGTGGGCCGGCCCCGCACGCCTCTCCCCCGGCCCAAGCCGCTGCGGGGCGAGCACACCCCGGAGGAACTACTGGCGGCGGTGGCGCGCGCGGAGGGCCGGCAGCGTGATCCGTGGCCGGAGCGCGACCTGGCGGTGCTGGCGCTGGCGTTGTGCGCGGGGTTGCGGCTGTCGGAACTGCTGGCGCTGCGTGTGTCGTCGGTGGCCGGGCGGGCCGGCGAGCGGCGGGTGGACGTGGCGGGAAAGGGCGGGCGGCCGCGTACGGTGCCGATCGAGGACGCTGTGGACCGGGTGCTGGCCGGTTATCTGGACAGCCGGCGGCACCGGTTCGGGTCGCGCAGCGTGCGGCCGGACGCGCCGTTCCTGGTGGACCGTCAGGGTGAGCCGTTGCGGCGGGGTGGTCTGCAGTACCTGGTGGAGTCGTGTTACCGGCGGGCGGGCATCGGTGACCGGGTGCCGCGGGGCGCGCGGTTGCACGCGTTGCGGCACACGTTCGCGACGCGGTTGGCGGAGGACGGGGCGAGCGCGGCGGAGATCATGCGGTTGCTGGGTCATGCGTCGTTGGCGTCGTCGCAGACGTACATCGAGGTGACGGCGGGTCAGCAGCGGGCGGCGGTGGCGGCGAACCGCACCAACCGGGCGTTGTCGGGGTTGACGCCGCCGCGGTGACGGGCGCGCGGCGGTCCGACCTGCTGGCAGGATCGGCGGGATGCGAGTCGGTGCGGCACGGGCGGTGGCGGTCGGGTGGGTGCGGGAGCGGATGCGCGTCGATCCGTTGATCGAGGGGGCGTTCTTCAGCGGGTCGACTGTGGGGTTGCCGGATGACGCGGTGCTGCCGGTGTCGTCGGACGTGGACGTGTTGCTGGTGCGCCGTGAGCCCGGCGCGAAGGTGGGCAAGTTCGTGCACCGGGGGGTGCTGCTGGAGGTCAGCACTGTCACCTGGGAGGAGTTGGGTGGCCCGGAGGACGTGCTGGGGTCGTGGGTGTTCGCGCCGATGTTCCGTACCGATGGGGTGATCGCGGATCCGTCGGGCCGGCTGGCCGCGGTGCGGGAGCGGGTGGCGGCGGGGTTCGCGGATCCGGTGTGGGTGCGGGCGCGGTGCGCGGGCGTGCGGCGGCGGATCGAGGCCGGTCTGCGGGCGGTCGACGCCGAACCGCCAACCGCGGAGCAGGTGCTGGCGTGGGTGTTTCCGACGTCGTTGCTGGCGGTGTGGCCGGCGGTGGCGGGGTTGGTGGATCCGACGGTGCGGCGGCGGTACGTGCGGGCGGAGGGGGTGTTGTCGCGGTTCGGGTTCGCGGATCGGTATCCGGGGCTGCTGGACACGCTTGACGGCGGCGGGGCGGGTGTGGACGCGGCGCGGGTGCGGGAGCATCTGGCCGGGTTGGCGGTGGTGTTCGACGAGGTGGCGCGGTTGCCGCGGGAGGGGTTCGCGTTCGGGGCGGATCTGGGTGCGGCGGGGCGTCCGGTGGTGTTCGACGGTGCGGCTGAGCTGATCGAGGCGGGCCGGCATCGGGAGGCGATGTTCTGGGTGCTGGTGACGTACGCGCGGTGTCATGTGGTGTCGGGTCCGGTGGCGCCGGAGCGGGAGCGGGCGTTCGGGGCGGTGCTGGCGGATCTGGGGGTGGCGTCGGCGGCGGATCGGCGGCGGCGGGCGGACGGTCTGCTGGCGGCGTTGCCGGGGTGGCAGGCGGTGGTGGAGGCGGTGGCGGCGGAGGCTGTGGCAGGCTGAGGGGGAACGCGACTGGCGGCACGGGGATGGGTGAACCATCGGGGAGCTCGTCGTGGGGGTCGACCGCCTGGGCCTCCGCGGGCGAGGTGTCGTATGTCTTCTGCGCGGTTGCTGCCGGGTGCCCCGGTGGCGGAGCGGGTGTTGTCGGAGGTCGCCGCGTCGGTGGCGGAGCTGCGTGCGGCGGGGGTGACGCCGGCGCTGGCGACGGTGCTGGTGGGTGACGACGACGCGAGCGCGGGTTATATCCGGATCAAGCAACGCCAGGCGGCCGACCTGGGTTTCGTGTCGCCGCACGTGCATCTGCCGGCGTCGGCGTCGCAGGTGGATCTGCACGCGGTGCTGGCGGATTTCAACTCGGACGCCACGGTGCACGGGGTGCTGGTGCAGTATCCGATTCCGGGTCACCTGGACTACGACCGGGCGTTGGCGGAGCTGGATCCGGACAAGGACGTGGACGGGATGCATCCGGTGAACATGGGCCGGCTGGCGTTGGGGTTGCCGGGTCCGTTGCCGTGTACGCCGGCGGGGATCGAGGCGTTGCTGGCGTTCCACGGTGTGCCGGTGGCGGGCCGGGAGGTGGTGATCCTGGGCCGGGGTGCGACGTTGGGGCGGCCGCTTGCGATGTTGCTGGCGCAGAAGCGGCCGACGGCGAACGCGGCGGTGACTGTGGTGCACACGGGTGTGGCGGACTGGCCGCGGTACACGCGGCGGGCGGAGATCCTGATCGCGGCGGCGGGGGTGCCGGGGATCGTGCGGCCGGAGCATGTGCGTCCGGGTGCGGTGGTGGTCGGTGGTGGTGTCCGGTACGAGGGGCGGCGGTTGCTGCCGGACGTGGACGAGTCGTGTGCGGAGGTGGCGGGTGCGATCACGCCGCGTGTGGGCGGGGTGGGTCCGACGACCGTGGCGATGTTGTTCCGCAACGCGGTGGAGGCGGCGCGGCGGCAGAGCGGTCTGGGGTGAGCGTCAGCCGAGGTCGACGACGAGGGGCCGGTGGTCGGAGATGGTGGCCAGCGGGGTGTGGACGGCGGTGACGGGTGGGAGCCGGTCGAGGCCGTGCCGGTCGGCGAGGATGTGGTCGAGTTGGACGCGGGGTTGCCCGGCCGGGTAGGTGGGGCGGCGGGCCAGGGGCTGCCAGCGGGTGAGCGCGGCGGCGGGTCCGGCGGGCAGGTTGAGGTCGCCGAGCAGGATCCGGGGTGCGGGCAGGGTGCGCAGGACGCGGACGACGCGGCGTAGTTGCCAGACGTTCCAGCCGGGGACGAAGGACAGGTGGGTGGCGGCGACGGTGAGGGGGCCGTGGGGGGTGTCGAGGACGGCGGCGAGCACGACGCGGGGTTCGTCGCGGAGCAGGACGAGTCCGCCGCCGGGGCCGGGTGCGTAGATGGGTGAGCGGACGGGTGCGGCGCGCAGGCGGGTGACCTGCCAGGAGCGGACGGGGTGGCGGCTGATCAGGCCGATGCCGTAGAGGGGTTCGCCGTGGCCGTCGTCGTCGTGGGTGAGGGGGCGGAACTGTTCGCCGGGGGTGCCGACGACGGCGGCGGCGAAGCGGTGGTGGTCGGCGTGCAGGGCGCGGGCGGCGACCGCGGTGAGGTCGAGTTTGCCGCTGCGGGTCTGGTCGCGGTCGACTTCCTGGAGGGCGAGGACGTCGGCGTCGAGGTCGGTGACGGCGGCGGTGAGCCGGTCGGGGTCGACGAGCCCGTCGGTGAGGGAGCGGCCGTGCAGCAGGTTGAAGGTGGCCAGGCGCACCTGGACACCCTACGTCGTCGTGGGAGTCTTGCCGGGTGCTGAAACTGTTGTGCTGTTCGATGCTGGTGTTCGTGGCGGTGGGGTCGGTCGGGGTGTGGTTGCGGCGTCGCCGGGGGCGGTGAGGCTGGCCACAGGGGGCCTCGCCGTTGGTGGCGGCGTGGGCAGAATGCGGCGGTGGATGCCCTGTCGTTGACGACGTTGCTGACCGCTGCCCTTCTGGCCGGGTGGGTGGACGCGGTGGTGGGTGGCGGCGGTCTGTTGTTGTTGCCGGCGTTGCTGGTGGCGGCGCCGGGTGTGCCGGTGGCGACGGCGTTGGGCACGAACAAGCTGGCGGCGATCTTCGGTACGTCGACGGCGGCGGTGACGTACGCGCGGCGGACGAAGCTGGACTGGGCGGTGGCGGGTCCGGCGGCCGGGTTGGCGGTGCTGACGGCGGGGTTGGGTGCGGCGTTGGCGGGTGCGGTGCCGGGTAGCGCGTACCGGCCGGTGGTGCTGGTGGTGCTGGTGGCGGTGGCGGTGTTCGTGCTGGCGCGGCCGTCGCTGGGTGTGGTGGCGTCGCCGCAGCGGCGGACTCCGGCGCGGGTGGTGGTGGCGGTGGCGGTGGCCGGTCTGGGTATCGCCCTGTACGACGGGTTGATCGGGCCGGGTACGGGGACGTTCCTGGTGCTGGCGTTCACGGCGATTCTGGGTTCGGATTTCGTGCACGCGTCGGCGATGGCGAAGGTCGTGAACGCGGGCACGAATCTGGGTGCGCTGGTGGTGTTCGGGTTGACCGGGCACGTGTGGTGGGCGCTCGGTGCGGCGATGGCGGTGTGCAACGTGGTGGGGGCTGCGGTGGGCGCGCGGATGGCGTTGCGGCGGGGTGCGGGGTTCGTGCGGGTGGTGCTGTTGGTGGTGGTGCTGGCGCTGGTGGCCCGGTTGGGTTACGACCAGTGGATGGCGGGCTGATCGCGGTGGCGGTGCGGGCGGAGCACGACCGGGCGGTGCTGGCGGGTCTGCTGGGCGGGGATCCGGTGTTGCACGCGTACCAGTTGGGTGATCTGGACGATTTCTTCTGGCCGTACACGTCGTGGTTCCGGCGTGGGGACCAGGTGGTGTTGCTGTATCACGGGGTGGAGTTGCCGACGTTGCTGGCGTTCGCGGCACCGGATCGGGTGGCGGATCTGGCCGCGCTGGTGTCGGAGGCGGCGCCGGTGTTGCCGGCGCGGATGTGGGCGCACCTGTCCCCCGGTCTGGAGGCGGTGGTGTCCCGCTGGTTCGTGGTGTCGGAGGCGGCGGCGCATCACCGGATGGCGTTGACGGATCCGGGCCGGCTGGCGGCGGTGCCGGCGGTGGGTGAGCCGTTGGGGCCGGCGGACGCGGCGGAGCTTTCCGGGTTGTACGCGGTGGCGTATCCGGGGAACTGGTTCGACGCGCGGATGCTGGAGACGGGCCAGTACGTGGGGGTTCGGGAGCGTGGCCGGCTGGTGGCGGTGGCGGGGGTGCACGTGTTCTCGCCGCGGTGGCGGGTGGCGGCGCTGGGGAACGTGACGACGCATCCGGACGTGCGGGGGCGGGGTCTGGGTGCGGGTGTGGTGGCGGCGTTGTGCGCCCGGCTGCGCGCGTCGGTGGATCACGTGACGTTGAACGTGCGGGCGGACAACGCCGCGGCGGTGCGGTTGTACGAGCGGCTGGGGTTCTCCCGGGTGGCCGGGTTCACCGAGTGCGCGTTGACGTCAGCGGCCGCGGCTGGGTGAGTCGAACCGGCCGGCGCGGATCTCGCGCAGGGCGCGGCGGCGGGTGTCGCCGCGCAGCGTGTCGACGTAGAGGCGGCCGCGCAGGTGGTCGGTCTCGTGTTGCAGGGCGCGGGCGAGGAAGCCGCTGCCGGTGATGGTGAGCGGTTCGCCGTGCTGGTCGTAGCCGTGTGCGGTGGCGTGCATGGCGCGGGGGGTCGGGAAGTACAGGCCGGGGATGGACAGGCAGCCTTCCTCGTCGTCCTGGAGTTCGTCGGACACCTCCAGGGTGGGGTTGACCATGTGGCCGCGGTGGCCGTCGGCGTCGTAGACGAACACCTGGGCGTTGACGCCGATCTGGGGTGCGGCGACGCCGGCGCGGCCGGGTGCGCCGAGCAGCGTGTCCATCAGGTCGGTGACGAGGGCGCGCAGTTCGACGTCGAAGCTGGTGACGGGTTCGCTGGGGGTGCGCAGCACGGGGTCGCCGATGATCCGGATGGGGCGCATAGTCATGTCCGGAAGGCTATCCGTTGCTTACCGTTCGCGGGTGTCCGGTGGGGTGTCCAGCAGGCCGGTGTCGGCGATGCGGTCGCGCAGGGGCCGGCGGCGCAGGGCGGCGAGGACCGCGTACAGCTCGTCGGCGAGTGGCACCGGTAGTTCGGTGTCGAGGTGGCGTACGGCGGTGGTGGTGGCGGCCCATTCGGCTTCGACGGCGGGCAGCAGGGCGCGGGCGCGGTCGGTGAGGGTGACGATGCGGTGGCGGGCGTCGGCGCCGGGGCTCAGGTCGACGAGGCCGGCGCGGCGCATCTGGGCGACGGTCTGGCTGGCGGCGGAGTGGGTGACGCCGATGCGGGCGGCGAGGTCGCGGATGGGCAGTGGGCCGTCGGCGACGAGCGCGCGGACGACCGGTGAGTAGCGGGGCCGGTAGTCGGTGAGGCCGAGCCGCTGGTGGACGGCGGCGACGTCGCCGTCGAGGACGTCCAGGACGTGGCGTAGCAGGGTGCCGAGGGCGTCGCGGTATGGGGCGGTCACGTCCACTAATGTAACAGCGCTGTTGTATCTGACCCGGGGAGGCCGCACATGTATCCACCGATCGAGCCGTACGCCCACGGCATGCTGGATGCCGGGGACGGGCAGCGCGTGTACTGGGAGACGTGCGGCAACCCGGACGGGCTGCCGGCGCTCGTGGTGCACGGTGGGCCCGGGTCGGGCGCGGGCGCGTCCTGGCGGCGGCTGTTCGACCCGGCCGCGTACCGGATCGTGCTGTTCGACCAGCGTGGCTGCGGGCGCAGCACTCCCCCGGCCTCGGATCCGGCAACGGACCTGTCGGTGAACACCACCGGGCATCTGCTGGCCGACATGGAGGCGCTGCGCGCGCACCTGGGGATCGACAGGTGGCTGCTGTGCGGCGCGTCGTGGGGGTCGTCGCTTGCCCTGGCGTACGCGCAACGGCACCCGCAGCGGGTGAGCGCGCTGGTGCTGTTCAGCGTGGTCGCCAACACCAGCCGCGAGATCGAGTGGCTGACCCGGGACATGGGCCGGATCTTCCCGCAGGAGTGGGCGCGGTTCCGCGACGGGGTGCCCGAGGCCGACCGCGACGGTGACCTGTCGGCCGCGTACGCCCGGCTGGTCGCCGACCCGGACCCGGCGGTGCGGGACAAGGCGGCGCGGGACTGGTGCGACTGGGAGGACGTGCACGTGTCCCTGGCCGGCGGGTACGCGCCGAGTCCCCGGTACGCCGACCCGGTGTTCCGGTACGGGTTCACCCGGCTGGTGACGCACTACTTCGCCAACCGGGGTTTCCTGCCCGACGGGCAGCTGCTGCGCGACGCGGGCCGCCTCGCCGGCATTCCGGGGGTCCTGGTGCAGGGCCGGCTGGACGTCAGCGGCCCGCCGGACATCGCCTGGCAGCTGACCCGGGACTGGCCGGACGCGCGGCTGGAGATCGTGGAGTCCGGCGGCCACGGCAGCGGGCACGGCATCGGCGAGCGGGTGGTCGCCGCGCTGGACGCGTTCGCCGCCGGCCGGAGCCCCGCCGCCGGCTAGACCCGCCCCCGGCTAGAGCGGCCCCCGGCTAGAGCGGCCCCCGGGGCCGGGCAGCCGGGGCGGCGGACAGGCCGTCAGCCGGCGAGCAGGGCGCGGATCGGGGCCGCCTTGGCGGCGGCCTCCGCGACCTCCGCGGCCGGGTCGCTGTCCCAGGTGATGCCGCCCCCGGCCCACAGGTGCAGCAGGTCCCCGTCGGCGGCGGCGGTGCGGATGGTCAGGCCCAGGTCGAGCCGGTCGGGCCCGACCCAGCCCAGCGCGCCCATGCCCGCGCCGCGTCCGACCGGCTCCAGCGCGGCGATGCGCGCCAGGGCGGCGTGTTTGGGCGCGCCGGTGACCGACCCGCCGGGGCACACCGCGCGCAGCAGGTCGGCCAGGCCCAGACCGTCGGCGGGCGCCGCCGACACGGTGGACTCCGCCTGCCACAGGTCACACCAGCGGCGTACGGCGAACAGCTCGTCGACGCGCACCGAGCCGGTACGGGCCACCCGGGCCAGGTCGTTGCGTTCCAGGTCGACGATCATGACGTGTTCGGCGCGTTCCTTGGCCGAGGCGAGCAGGTCGCGGCGTCCGGCGGGAGTGGCCGGCCGGGTGCCCTTGATCGGGCGGGTGACCAGCCGGCCGCGCTCGACCGCGACGAGGGTCTCCGGGGAGGCGCAGCCCAGCGCCCAGCCGGGGCCGTGCAGGGTGCCGCCGTAGCGGGCGCCGGGTAGCGCGGCGAGGCGGGCCAGCGCGGGCACCGGATCGCCGGCGTACGGGGCGGCGGCGTGGCCGACGACGTTGACCTGGTAGACGTCGCCACAGGCGATGGCCTCGCGGACCGCGCCGACGGCGGCGGCGTGCGCGGCCGGGGTCCAGCTGTCCCGCCAGCCTCCGAGCCGCCACGGCGCGGGGGCCGGCGGCCGGGGCGCCGCCGGGCGGTCGGTGTGGTGGTAGACGACCACCACCAGGTCGGGCAGCGCCGGCGCGGGGCTCGGCGCGCCGGGCGACACGCCGATGGCGTACGCGCCGGCGGCGGCGGACAGGTACAGCGCGGCCCCGCACACTCCGGCACCGGCGTCGTGGCGGCCGGGGCGCGACAGGTCGTCGCGGGTGATGCCGTGCGCGGCGAGGAAGCGTTGTGCCAGGTCGGCGGGGTCGCCGCCGTCGCCGATCGACCAGTGCAGGCGGGCGGTCTCGACGAGCCGGCGGCGGCATCCGGGCGGCGCGCCGGGAACATCGACCTCCACCTGTGGGAGCGCTTCCACGACGTCCGGGCCGTTACGGGTCATCCGTTCAGCCCATTCTGGGTGAACATGACGCATCCTTGCTCGTTGCCGCTCAGTTTTCCTTGGTACTGTGCGTCACTGGTCATGTGAACCATGACACAGTGCCCCCACAGTCCGGAGAACCCGATGTGTCAGCACCAGCCCACCTGCCCCTCCGCCGACGCGACCGACCGCGAGGCCGCCCGCGTCCTTGCCTGCTTCCCTGAGCAGGGCTGGAGCCTGCTCTGCAACGGCGTCATCGTCTTCGAGGACACCGGTGAGCTGCTCCCCGACGGGCGCACCATCGCCCCGCACCGGGGTCCGGCCCGCCACGCCCTCGTCGCCTGAGCGATCACGCAGCGTCAGTGAGCGTACGCGCCGGTCATGACCGTCCGGCGCACCGGCCGGGGCGGCGACAGCCCACCGCCCCGGCGTCAGCCGCTCAGTCCTCGAACGCCTCCGGCGCGGGGCACGAGCACACCAGGTTCCGGTCGCCGTACGCGCCGTCGATGCGCCGCACCGGAGGCCAGTACCGGCCCGCCCGGTCCACACCCGCCGGGTAGGCGCCCACCGACCGCGGGTACGGGTGCGGCCACTCGTCGGCGGACACCATCGCCGCGGTGTGCGGCGCGTTGGACAGCGGGTTGTCCCCCGCCGGCCACTCCCCCGAGCCGACCTTGTCGATCTCCGCCCGGATCGCGATCATCGCGTCGCAGAAGCGGTCCAGCTCGGCCAGGTCCTCGCTCTCGGTCGGCTCCACCATCAGCGTCCCGGCCACCGGGAACGACATCGTCGGCGCGTGGAAGCCGTAGTCGATCAGCCGCTTCGCCACGTCGTCCACGCTCACACCGGTCGCCTTGGTCAGCGGCCGCAGGTCCAGGATGCACTCGTGCGCGACCAGGCCCTTGTTGCCGGCGTACAGCACCGGGAAGTGGTTGCGCAGCCGCGCCGCCACGTAGTTCGCCGCCAGCACCGCCACGCCGGTGGCGCGGGCCAGCCCGTCGGCGCCCATCATCCGCAGGTACGCCCACGGGATCGGCAGGATCCCCGCCGACCCGTGGTTCGCCGCCGAGATCGCCGGCCGCCCGTCGGCGCGCGCACCGAGGGGGTCACCGGGCAGGAACGGCGCCAGATGCGACCGCACCGCCACCGGCCCCACACCCGGGCCGCCGCCGCCGTGCGGAATGCAGAACGTCTTGTGCAGGTTCAGGTGCGACACGTCCGCCCCGAACCGGCCCGGCTTGGCGAACCCGACGAGCGCGTTGAGGTTCGCGCCGTCGACGTACACCTGACCGCCCGCGTCGTGGACCTTCGCGCACAACTGGGCGATGCCGGTCTCGTACACGCCGTGCGTCGACGGGTACGTCACCATGATCGCGGCGAGCGAGTCCCGGTGCTTGTCGATCTTCGCGTCGAGGTCGACCAGGTCGACGTTGCCGTCGGCGTCGCAGCCGACCACCACCACCCGCATGCCGGCCATCACCGCCGACGCGGCGTTGGTGCCGTGCGCCGACGACGGGATCAGGCACACGTCACGGTGACCCTCGCCGCGCTCCCGGTGGTAGGCGCGGATCGCCAGCAGCCCGGCCAGCTCACCCTGCGACCCGGCGTTGGGCTGCACGCTGACCGCGTCGTAGCCGGTCACCTCGGCCAGCCAGCCCTCCAGTTGCGCGATCAGCTCCCGGTACCCGGCGGTCTGCTCGTCCGGCGCGAACGGGTGCAGGTGCGCGAACTCCGGCCAGGTGATCGGCTCCATCTCGGTGGTGGCGTTGAGCTTCATGGTGCACGACCCCAGCGGGATCATGCCGCGGTCCAGCGCGTAGTCGAAGTCGGCCAGGCGGCGCAGGTACCGCAGCATCGCCGTCTCCGAGTGGTGGCTGTGGAACACCGGGTGGGTGAGGAACCCCGACGTGCGGGCCAGCCCGTCCGGCAGGCCCGCGTCGATGTCGCCGTCGTACCCGTCGACGCCGAACGCCGCCCACACCGCGGCGAGGTGCGCGGCCGTGGTGGTCTCGTCGCAGGAGACGCCGACCCGGTCGGCGTCGACCAGCCGCAGGTTCACGTTGCGCGCCGCCGCCGCGGCCACCACGTCGGCGGCGCGGCCCGGCACGATCGCGGTGACGGTGTCGAAGAACACGACGTCCGCGACCTCGACGCCGCCGGCGCGCAGCCCGGCCGCGAGCCGCGCCGCCGCCTCGTGGGTACGCCGGGCGATGGCCCGCAGGCCGTCCGGGCCGTGGTAGACGGCGTACATGCCGGCCATCACCGCGAGCAGCACCTGCGCGGTGCAGATGTTGCTGGTCGCCTTCTCCCGCCGGATGTGCTGCTCGCGGGTCTGCAACGCCAGCCGGTACGCCGGGTTGCCGTCGGCGTCGCGGGACACCCCGACCAGCCGGCCCGGCAGCATCCGCTCCAGGCCCGAACGCACCGCCAGGTAACCGGCGTGCGGCCCGCCGAAGCCCATCGGTACGCCGAAGCGCTGGGTGGTGCCCGCGGCGATGTCGGCGCCGATCTCGCCCGGCGGGCGCAGCAGCGTCAACGCCAGCAGATCCGCCGCCACCGTCACCAGCGCGCCCACCCCGTGCGCCGCCTCGACCAGGGCGCGGTGGTCGCGGACCGCGCCGGACGCGCCCGGGTACTGCAGGTGTAGGCCGAAGAACTCCGCCGGCAGCTCGTCGCGCTCGACGTCGACCACGCGCACCTCGATGCCGAGCGGCTCGGCGCGGCTGGCGATCACCGCGACGGTCTGCGGCAGCGCGTCGGCGTCGACCACGTACACCGGGCTCTTGCTCCTGGACGCGCGGCGGGCGAGCGTCATCGCCTCGGCCGCGGCGGTGCCCTCGTCGAGCATCGAGGCGTTCGCGGTGACCAGACCGGTCAGGTCGGTGACCATGGTCTGGAAGTTCAGCAGCGCCTCCAGCCGGCCCTGGCTGATCTCCGGCTGGTACGGCGTGTACGCGGTGTACCAGGCCGGATTCTCCAGCACGTTGCGGCGGATCACCGCCGGGGTGTGCGTTCCGTGATAGCCCAGGCCGATCATGGACACGGCGACGGTGTTCCGCGACGCCAGGGCACGCAGCTCGGCGATCGCCTCCCGCTCGCTCGCCGGGGCGGGCAGGTCCAGGGTGCCGTGCCAGCGGATCACCTCGGGGATCGCGGCGTCCATCAGCTCGTCGACGGAGCCGTAACCGACGGTGTCCAGCATCCGGCGCTCGTCGTCGCGGCCGGGACCGATGTGCCGGTCGGCGAACTGCTCTGCGGTCATGCGCTGCGCTCCTTGGTGGGGCGAGGTCGACGGGTCGGCCTCCCCCTGAGTCGCGCTGACGCGCTCCACAGCGCCTGCCCACGTGGTCCTTTTGCCTGAGAGGTTCCGGGGAGAATCTGCCCCTTCGGCGCCGTCGGGTCGACGGTCTCTCCCACGTGGGTGGTACCGGCACCCCCAACGCTACCAGCGGGCGTGTTTCCGGCTCATGTCCCGGGGGTTGATCACACCGGCGCCGGAGCCGCCGCCACCCGGTCGGCCAGCGCGCACAGGGTGGCACCCAGCGGGGCGTCCAGCCGCAGCGTCGCGTAGGTGTCACCGCGGGTGACGCCCTGGTTGACGATCGCCACCGGGATGCCGTGGCGGGCCGCCCGCAGCACGAACCGCCGCCCCGACATCACCGTCAACGACGACCCGAGCACCAGCAGCGCCCGGGCCCGCTCGACGAGCGCGAAACAGTCCGCGACCCGCGGGGCGGGGACCGCCTCACCGAAGAACACCACGTCCGGTTTCAGCATGCCGGCGCCGCAGAGGCCGCAGTCGACGGTGCGGAACCCGGTCACCGCGTCGTCGGGCAGGTCCACGTCGCCGTCGGGGTTGACGCGCGCCACCCGCGCGTCGAAGCCCGGATTCGCCTCCGACAGGCGCCGGTGCAGCTCGTCACGGCCGGTGGCGTTGCCGCAGTCCAGGCACGTCACCTCGTCGAGACGGCCGTGCAGCTCGATCACACCGGTGGCGCCGGCGGCGGTGTGCAGCCCGTCGACGTTCTGGGTGATGATCCCGCCGAGCAGCCCGGCCGCCTGCAACCGGGCCACCGCCCGGTGCCCGTCGTTGGGCGCCGCCCGGGCGATCATCTGCCAGCCCAGGTGGCTGCGCGCCCAGTACCGCCGCCGCGCCAGCGGATCCCGGGTGAACTCCTGGTACGTCATCGGGGTGTGCCGGCGCGCCGCGCCGCTGGGCCCCCGGTAGTCCGGGATGCCCGACTCGGTGGACAGGCCCGCACCGCTGAGCACCACCACGTCCCCGGCGGCCACCAGCCGCGCCAGTTCCTCGAACGCCTCACTCACCCGTCCATCGTCCCTCGCCGCGCCGCTGACCGCCCCTCCCGCCCGCCCTCGCCCCGTTGATCATGAGGTTGGCGGTGGTGCGGCCCGGCGTGTCGTACCGCCAACTTCATGATCGACGAGGCCGGTCGCCCGGCGGGGCCGCCGGGTCCGGGCTAGGTTGAGCGCATGCGCGTCGTCATCGCCGGAGGGCACGGAAAGATCGCCAAACTGCTGGAGCGGGAACTGGCCGGACGCGGAGACACCGCGCTCGGACTGATCCGCAACCCCGACCACGCCGCCGCCCTGCGCGCCGCCGGCGCCGAACCCGTCGTGTGCGACCTGGAACACACCGACGTCGACACCCTCGCCGCCCACCTCGCCGGCGCCGACGCGGTCGTGTTCGCCGCCGGCGCCGGACCCGGCAGCGGCGCCGCCCGCAAGGACACCGTCGACCGCGGCGCCGCCGTGCTCCTCGCCGACGCCGCCGTCCAAGCCGGGGTCCGCCGCTACCTGCTGGTCTCCTCCATGGGCGTGGACGCCGCGCCCGCCGACGGCACCGACGACGTGTGGGCGGCGTACCTGCGGGCCAAGAAGGCCGCCGAGGACGACGTCGCCGCACGGGACCTCGACGTGACGGTGCTGCGGCCCGGCCGCCTCACCGACGACGAACCCGCGGGCCGGATCACCCTGGCCCGGCACGCCGAACCCGGCGCGATCAGCCGCGCCGACGTGGCCCGGGTCCTGCTCGCCCTGCTGTACGCCCCGGCCACCGCCGGGCACACCCTGGAACTCGTCGGCGGAGACAGCCCCATCGCCGAGGCGATCGACGCCGTCACCGCCTGACCCACCGTGCACGTCCCGGCCCGCCCGCCGCGGCGGACCGGGACGCCGGTCAACGCTGGTGGCGGGACAACGCCGGCTGCGGCGAGCCCCCGCCGCCCTGCGGCAGCTCCCGGGCGATCCGCTCCATCGTGCGCGACAACTGCTCACTGCCGTCGTCGAGGTGCCGGGCCGCCGCCTGCATGTGCGAGATCATCATCTCGCCGAAGATCCGCAACGCCTCCCGCGTGGCCACCGAGTCGTCGAAGCCGCTCCCCGCCGCGCTGCGGTACTCCGTCACCGCCCGCTCGGCCTCCCGCTTCGCCTCCTCCGCCGCCGCCCGCATGTAACTCTCGTACTGGGTACGGGCGTACTCGGCGACCCGGCGCGCGTAGTCGTGGGCCTGCGCGATGATCTGCTCGGCCTCCCGCTGCGCCGCCGACAACAGGTTGACCTCCTTCGCCGCCGGCGTCACCGCCTCGGTACTCGGGATCACCCCGTGCCGGTGCAGCTCCAGATGGTCGTTGAGCCGCTCGTTCTCCGCCCGCAGGTTCGCCACCTGAGCCGCCAGCAGATCCAGCTCGTCGGCCACCTGCAACCGGAACCGGTCCACATCGGTCTGGTCGTAGCCGCGGCGGGTGAACGCCGCCGACCCGAACTCCCACCGCCGGACCCGGTCCGAGGTCAACCGCACCTGCACCGGACCGGACACCTGCTGCGCGTCGTAACTACTGATCGGACCCGCGCTCACCGGCCCACCTCCGTCGTTCCCGACCCGTCCGCGCCGGTCATCGTCCGCCACGCCGGGCCGTACCAGTGCTTGCCGTAACCCTCGTGATGCACCTGACCCGGCTGGTACCCGGCGCCGGTCAACGCCGCCACCGACTGACCCACCATCTCGTCGGAGCCGCACACGTACACGTGCCGCGACCGCCAGTCCCCGTCGGCCAGCACCCGGTCGGCGATACGCACCGACTCGCCCGGCCGGGCCGGATCCGCACCGGCCACGTACGACACCCGCAGCCACGGATGCGTCGCCGCCAACTTGTCGATCGCCTCGCTGTCGTAGAACTCCGTCCGTGAACGGGCACCCACGTACAGGTCCACCCGCCGGCCCGAACCCTCCGCCGCAACCTGCTCCACGAGCGCCTTCACCGGCGCCCAGCCGGTCCCACCGGCGAGCAGCAGCAGATCCGACGACCCGGCCTGCCACAACGTCAACCGGTCACCCACCGGCGACGCCAGATGGATCTGGTCACCGGCCGCGCACCCGTACACCAGACGCGACGACACCACACCACCCGGCGCGGCCCGCACGTGCAACTCCACCGTGCCGTCCGGACGCGGCGCGTTCGCCGGCGAGTAGTACCGCCACGACCGCACCGCCGGATGCGACACCCCGATCGACTGGCCCGGCGCGAACGGCAACAGATACTGCGGGCGTACCGTCAGCACCGCCACGTCGAACGTGCGCTGCTCGTGCGTCAGCACCTCCGCCACCCACCACGGCGGCGACTGCGCCTCCGCGGCCTGCGCGCCCTCCGTCATCACCTGCGCGACGAGCCCGTACGCCGCGGCCCAGTCCGCGGCCAGCTCCTCGGTCCACGCCTCACCGCAGAAGTGCCGCAACGTCGCCAGCAGCGCCTCACCGACCGCCGGGTAGTGCTCGGCGCGCACCGCGAACTTCCGGTGATCCGCGCCGAGATCCCGCAGGAACCCGACCAGCCGGTCCACCTGGTCCACGTGGGACACCACATGCCCCAGCGCCGCCACCAGACGGTCCCGCTGCCCGGCCATGTTCGTGGGGAACATCTGCCGGGTCTCCGGATGCGCCAGGAACAGCGTCGAATAGAAGTAGAGCGGCACCTGGTCGCCGTGCGCGGCGACCAGGGACCAGCTCTGCTTGAGCCGTGCGACGTCCACGCTCAGGCGTCCCCCGCCGACACGACCTGCTCCCGCACCTGCCCGAGCACGACCTGCACGTCGGCGATCACGTCCGCCGGCACACCCAGCTCGACGAGCGTCGCCGTCAGGTGCTCACCGACCTTCGCGTAGTGCCCACCGGTGATGTTCAGCGGCTGATGCGCCTCGGCCAGCCCACGACCCGCGTACTCGTTCGGGCCACCGAGCACCACCGCCAGCATCAGCGCCAGGTGCCGCCGCTGCTCCACCATGTCCACGTCGGCGAAGTAGCCGGCCAGATCCGGATCGGCCAGCACCTTGTCGTAGAACAGCTCCACCGCGGCCTTCACCGCGGCCGCGCCGCCGATGCGCTCGTAGTGGGAGATCGGGGTGGTCTCGCTCGTCACCGTCATGCTCGGTCCTTCCAGCAGGGGTCCGCGGGCAGCGCCGCGGCAGGGGCTCGCCGTCCGGCGCGGCGTTCACACAGCGTTCCACCGTGACGTCGACACGCCGACGACCGGAACGGACCATAGCGCGCCCGCCACGACACTTCACGCCGCCCCTGTCCGGATCCCGAGAACTGTCGATCACGGACAGTCAGCAACCCGGCCGAAGAAGGTGGACGCACCGCAACCATTCGCACACAAGCCGTCAAGCCGCCCGACGTACCGTCCTTTTCGGACATCACGCGCACACATGCCGTGACCTGCGACGACTCTCACCCGGCCCGGTCCACACCGGCCACCCGCCTCAACCACCAGGCGGAGACCACACCCCGTCACCAAAACACGAATCGCGCCGCACCCTTTTTCGGGCGCGGCGCGATCCCGTCAACGAGACGCGACGCAGGTCACCCCGCCCGGCGCCGGGCCCGGCGCGCCGCCAGCTCGTCACCCACCGACTCCGCTTCCGGCTCCACCGCCGGCACGGCCGGCTCCTGCCCACCCACCGGCTCCGCCGGCAGATGCGACAACGAACCCTGGATCTCCTTGAACGCACCACCGATCGCGATGCCGAACACCCCCTGGCCGCCCTGCAACAGGTCGACCACCTCCTCCGGCGACCGGCACTCGTACACGGTCGTCCCGTCGGAGATCAACGTGATGCCCGCCAGATCATCCACCCCACGCGACCGCAACGCCTCGATCGCCTTACGGATGTTCTGCAACGACACCCCGGCGTCCAGCAGCCGCTTCACGACCTTCAACACCACCAGGTCGCGGAACGAGTACAACCGCGACGTCCCCGAACCCGACGCGTCACGCACACTCGGCACCACCAGCGCCGTACGCGCCCAGTAGTCCAACTGCCGGTAACTGATCCCCACCGCCGAACACGCGGTCACACCCCGGTAACCGACCTCGCCGTCACCGGCCGGATCGGCCCCCACACCCGCCTGCTGTTCCGCACCCGGACCAGGATCCCGCGGCTCGTGCATCCGGACCAACCTCCCCGCGCCCGTGGCGGTGCCGCGCCGACTCCCCGTACGCGCACCCCTCGACACGGCAACCCTAACGCCGCCCCAAGGACTTCACCCGCAGGAGACACCGCGACACGCCGCGCCGGCCACCGCCACGCCGACCCCGGCCACCCGGCCGGACACCTCAACCCGCGAAGTCCTCCGGACGCACCTGCTCCAGGAACTCCCGGAACTTCTCCACCTCGTCCTCCTGCTCGTCCGGGATCACGATCCCCGCCTCGCTGAGGACCTGCTCCGCACAACGAATCGGAGCACCCACCCGCAACGCCAACGCGATGGAGTCACTCGGCCGCGCCGACACCCGCACACCGTCACCGAGGAGAAGATCCGCGTAGAACACGTTCTCCTTCAACTCGGTGATCTCCACCGCCCGCAACGGCGCCTGCAACGCCGCCAGCACATCCCGGAGAAGATCGTGCGTCAACGGCCGGGCCGGCTTGACCCCCTGCTGCTCGTAAGCGATCGCCGTCGCCTCGACCGCGCCGATCCAGATCGGCAGATAGCGGTCCCCCTCGACCTCCCGCAGCAGGACGATCGGCTGGTTGCTGGGCAACTCCACCCGAACTCCGACCACGCTCAGCTCGCGCACCGCCGCCTCCGTGTCGTCGTCACCTTGCACCGCGCCCTTCCCTGCACGGTACACGGACCAGGACACGGGAGTCCCACGCGCTACGTGCACCACGCCTCGCCGGACGGGCATACCCCGGCAAGCCTACGACACGCTCCACCGACCAGATCTTTGTGCGCCCACCCACGCAGAAGGGCCGGGCGCACACCGCACCCGGCCCCTCCGACGACCTCACCGGCCCAACGTCGACCGCAGCCCCACCCGCACCAACGCCGCGTGCAACCGCTGCGACAACGCCACCAACTCCCGCGCCGTCTCCGCCGCCCGCGCCCGCGCCGCCGGATCGCTCTGCCGCGCCAACGGCGCCACCAACTGCGCGAACAACCCGACCTCACGATCCGCCGACAACCGGTACGCCCGCAGATGCCGAGGCTCCAGCCCGTACGCCGCCAGACCCGCCACCGCACTCGCGATGATCAACGCATCCGCGTCGTACCACCCCGGCGGATCCGACACCAGCACACCCAGCCGCTCCAACTCCGCGAGCGTCGACTCGTCCACACCACTACGAGCGATCAGACCCGCCCGGTCCAGCCGCACCTCCGACGACTCGACCGACTCCACCGGCTCCCGGCCCGGAACCTCACCACCCGGACCCACAGCCACCAGATTCGGCCGCCCCCGCCCCGGCGACGGACCAGACCCGTCCCACTGGGCCAACTGCTCCCGGATCACCCGCAACGGCAGGTACTGATCCCGCTGCGCGGTCAACACGAACCGCAACCGCGCCACATCGTCCCAGCCGTACTTCCGATAACCCGCCGGCGTCCGCTGCGGCTCCACCAGGCCCTCGGCCTCCAGGAACCGCAACTTCGAGATCGTGACGTCCGGAAACTCCGGCCGCAACTGCGCCAGCACCTCGCCGATACTCATCAGCGCAGGCGCCCGCGCCGCCCCGGACGGCGTCGAAGCCGCAGGCTCGTTCACCCCCGGCCGGCCTCCTCCTCCGGGCGCGGACCGGCGATGAACACCACCCGGAATTTGCCGATCTGCACCTCGTCACCGTTGCTCAGCGTCGCCGCCTCGACCCGCTCACGATTCACGTACGTGCCGTTCAGGCTGCCCACATCCCGCACCGTGAACGTCCCACCGTCACGGTGGAACTCCGCGTGCCGACGCGACACAGTCACGTCGTCCAGGAAGATGTCACTGTCCGGGTGCCGCCCACTCGTCGTCACATCGTGGTCCAACAGGAACCGGGCACCCGCATTCGGACCCCGGCGAACCACCAGCAACGCCATACCCGGCGGCAACGAGCCGGACATGCGGCTCGGCACCACATCGGTGTCCGGCCCCTCCAGCACTTCGTCGAGCGAACCGAGATTGAGCGTCGAAGTGACGTCGAGCGGGGGGAACTCGTCGTCTGGGCGCGTCATGGGACCACCTCACGGATCTGTTCGGTCGGCGTCAGGGAATGGCGGGTCTGGCCGCCGGGCAACACCACACCCGGCGGCTGGCTCCCCGTGCCCGGGAAGGCGCATTCCGCAACGCTCAAACTATTGGTTCTCGGTCGACTGGGCGAGCCTAGCCAGCGCCGAAATGCAGGGCAACCGGACGCGCGGAACCTCGCCGCCGCCCGGAACAGCACGAACTCAGCTCTCGGTGAGCTCGCGGTACGCATCGGCGGTCAGCAGACCCTCGACCGCCGCCGGATCGTCCGGAGTGATCTCCACCAGCCACCCCGCACCGTACGGATCCGTGTTGATCACCTCAGGGGTGTCGGCCAACGCCTCGTTGCGCGCCGCCACCGTACCGCTCAACGGCGCGTAGATCTCCGACACGCTCTTCGTCGACTCGATCTCGCCCAGCGACTCGCCCGCCGCCACCACCGCACCGGGCTCCGGCAGCTGCACGAACACGATGTCACCCAGGGCGTCCTGCGCGAAGTGCGTGATACCGACGCGGACGACACCACCGTCACCGCCGACCACCCACTCGTGCTCGGCGGTGTACCGCAGATCCTCAGGAATCACCAACTGCGTCCTTCGTCATCGGTGCACCGGAGAAACCGGCGCGGCCGCGACCGGTCACGAGACCGGCCGGGCGTGGTCCAGCTTGATCGGCGCGTGCAGCTGCGAAACCTCCACAACCTCACGATCCTCGGAGGTCACGTTACCGCCGCCGTCCCGCACCGATGCGACCACCCCGCCGGGAATGTTCAACGCCGTACGCATCGTCGCCGGATCGCCGATCACCATGATCGTGAACGGACCCGTCAACCGCCGCCCGTCCACCACCAGCGCACCGTCCGGCCCGTCCACGAAATACGTCGACGCGATGATCCGCGCCGCCGTACCGTCCGTGCCCTGGATCTGCATCGCCTCCGCGCCCGCACCCCGCAGCTCCTGCACCGCGTCCAGGATCCGCGTCGACGACACCGCCTTCGCCGGCCCCGAGAACCGCACCTCAAGACCCGGACCCACAGCCGGCAACGTACCCGCCAGGATGCCCAGCTCGTCCGCCCGCCGCGTCGCCTCCTCCAGCGCCGCCTGCCGGCCCTGCTCACCCGAGCGCAGCTGCCGCTGGCTCTCCTCCAGCAACTCGATCTCCTGGCGCAGCCGCCGCTCCCGCGAATCCAGATCCGACGAGATCCGCACCAGGTCCTCCTCCCGCGTCGCCGCGAGCGTCGGATCCGTCGACGTCGTCTTGAACTGCACCACCAGCGTGAAACCCAGCAACGCCAGCAACACCGCGATCATCGCGCCCGCCGACGAGAACCGCCGCGCCGCCGACGGCGCCCCCGCACCGGCCGCCGCACCCGGCTCCGGCTCGGACTCCGGCACCGCCTCCCGCTCCGCGGGCTCCGCCTCGTCCGGCACCGGCTCCACCGGCGCCAACGGGCTCAACTCGTCCGGATCGGGCGCGTCCGGGCGCGGATCCGGCTCACCCGCCGGACCCGACGGCCGCGCCGGCTCCCCCGGCCGCGGCCACCCGGTACCCGTCTCCCTGTGTTCCTCGCTCATCGCCACAAACCTACGCCCGGAACAGGTGCCGGCGGATCGCCGCCACATTTCCGAAGATGCGCACCCCGAGCACGACCACCACACCGGTGGACAACTGACCGCCCACGCCCAACTGGTCACCCAGGTACACGATCAGAGCCGCCACCAGCACGTTCGAGATGAACGACACCACGAACTGCTTGTCGTCGAAGATCCGGTCCAGCTTCGCCCGCACCCCACCGAACACCGCGTCCAACGCGGCCACCACCGCGATCGGCAGATACGGCTGCAACGCCGCCGGCACCGTGGGGTCCAGATACACCCCGAGCACCACACCGGCGAGCAACGCCAGCACCGCGATCATCGGCCACCTCCCGAGGGGCTGGAAGAACCACCCGGGCCGGACGACCCGGGACTCGACGAACCCGCGCCACCCGAACCCGACGGGCGCGCACTCGGACTCACCGAAGGCTCGGCGTAGCGTAGCCGCGGCTGCGGCGCCGCCGGCAACGTGAGGTCCTCGACCCGCTTCACCCCGAACGACAGACCCGTCGTCCGCGCCACCTCACGCATCAACGCCGCCGCCCGGCTCTCGTCGAACCGGTCCCGCATCGACCGCGGCCCGATCGCCTGCACCTCGTACGGACCCGTCACCGGCCGGTAGTCCACCAGGATCGCCTCACCCGCCGACCGGATCGTCGACGTCGCCGTCAACCGCTGGCCGTTCACCGCCACCGCCTCGGCGCCCGCCGCCCACAACGCGTTCGCGACCTTCTGCAGATCCGAATACAGCACCCGGGACGGGCCCGCGTCCCCGCCGGTCACCCCGTCCTGGTCCGCCGCCGCGTCGGCCAGCCGCACCACCACGCCGTCCCCACGCACCCGGGCCAGGCCGGTCCCCGCCTCCAGCGTGCGCAACCGGGACGCCTGCGAACCGCTCAACGTCGCGTCCCGCTGCCGGCCGACCTCCTCACGCAACTGCTCGGCGCGCTCGGTCAACCGGTCGGTCTCCGCCTCCCGCCCCTTGATCTCGGCGACCAGACCCGCCCGCGCCGTCGCGCGGCTCGGCTCCTCCGCCATCGTCTCCCGGTACGCCACCGCGAACAGGAAACCGATCAGCGCCAGCACCACCAGGCTCACCGGCCGGCCCAGCACCTGCCGCACCCGCGACATCGAGCCCGTCGCCCGGCGCGCCGCCGCGTCCCCGTACCCCGGATCCAGCGGATTGCGGAACAGTTCGGTCAGGAAGTCCGGCGCGTACACCCGGTTCGACGGGTCGCGCTCCTTCTCCCCGTCCCGCGGCGGCGACGTGGTCATGCCGCCGCCTCGGTACGCCGCGCCCGCATGGCCCGCACGAGGCGGCTCGCCTGCACCACGTACATCGCGCCGGCCACCCAGTAGAGGACCAGGCCCCACCAGGCCAGCCCCCAGCCGATCGCGCCGGCGGCGGTGCCGATGTCCGGCACCGCGTCGGCGAGCAGCAGGATCGGGAACGCCGCCAGCAGCAGGAACGTCGCGGTCTTGCCCACGTAGTGCACCGGCGGCGGGCCGTAGCCGTAGCGGCGCAGCACCCCGAGGGACACCAGCAGCAGCACTTCCCGGGCCAGCAGCGCGCCGGTGAACTGCCAGGGCACCACCTCGCGGGCGGTGAACGCCAGCAGCGTGGCGAGGATGTAGAGGCGGTCGGCCAGCGGGTCGAGCAGTTCCCCGAGCCGGCTCACCTGGCCCAGGCGGCGGGCGATCCAGCCGTCCACCCAGTCGCTGGTGCCGCCGACGGCGAGCACCGCGATGGCGGCGACGTCGGCCCGGACCACGAGGAACAGGTAGAGGAAGATCGGCACGCCGACGAGCCGGACGAAGCTGATCAGGTTGGGCAGCGTGAGGACGCGGTCTCCCACGACCGTGGCGGTCCCGGAATCCGGTTGCTCCGCTGGAGCCGGCCGACGCGACACCGAACCCTCCCTTCGCAGCACGGTCCGGCAGCCGGATGAACGGCCGCTGGAGGGACGTGCGCGTTGCCGGCCGGTCAGACGCCGGCGCCCTCTGTGATCCCGGGCTGGGACCTCCCCGACGCGGCCAGTGATCACGGGCCGCCCAGTTGCGCTGCCACTATATCGGGCTCGCCGTTCTCCCCCGGGTGCCCGCTGCGTCGTTGCTCAGTGGTGTCACGGTGGTGACCGTCACAACCGCTAAGGCATCCTAGGACACTAGTCGAGCGGTCGACGGCCAGGCGGACGTGGGTGCACGGCGTCAGGCGGTACGGGCGGTCGAATCCGAGCCGGCCTGCGGGGCGGTCGCCGTCGCGGCCTGGCTGAACGCCACCAGCGCCAGCAGCAGCTCGTGCTGCACCCGGTTGGGCATCCGGTCGAGCACGGCCTGCACCGCCCGGTGCCGCCTGTCCTGGAGGTCGCGCAGCAGCGTCTCCGCCGCCGCGGTGGGGATCAGCCGCACCTCCCGCCGGTCGCGCGGGTCCGCCACCCGGCGCAGCAGGCCGACCGCCTCCAGGCGGTCGCACAGCCGGCTCGCCGACGACGGGACCACGTCCAGCAGCTCGGCCAGCCGGTTCACGTTGGTGTCCGGATGCGACACGATCAGCGACAGCACCCGCAGCTGCGTGGGCGAGACGCTGACGGTGTGCCGGGACGTCGCGGAGTCGAGCACACCGATGAGCGCCTCCGCAGCCGATTCGATGGCCGCGGCAAGATTCGGAGGTCGCTCCACTCGCTGTCCCCTGCGATCGTCCCGCTCGTGTCCGCTCCGCCGCCCCCGTCACTGCCCCGTCACGTCGTCGGACCGGCTGGAGCCGCGCCAGTCCAGGCAGACGACGACCGCGTCGTCACGGAGATCCGCGTCGGCATGGTACGCATGCAGTTCGCGCATCACCGTACCAACTGCCTCGGTCGCCGGCTGCAGCCGAGTCGACCGCATCGCGCGCGCCATCGCCCGGACGCCGTACGGCTCCTGCTCGTCGGGCTCCGCCGCGTACACCCCGTCGCTGACGACGAAGAGGCGATCACCCGGCTCCAGAGTGAACTCCTGCACGTCGTAGCGCGTCTCGGCGAACATGCCCAGCGGCAGTTGCTGCTCCAGCACGATCGGCGTGACCCGGCCCCCGCGCAGCCGCAGCAGTTGCGGTGAGCCGGCGTCCACCGCCCGCATCACGCCCCGGCGGCTGTCCAGCTCCAGCAGCAGCGTGGCCACGTGCCGGCTGCCCCGGTGCTGGTAGTAGATGGTGTCCGAGGCCAGCTCCGCCTGCTCCACCAGGCTGCCGCCGGAACGCCGGGCGTTGCGCATGGCGTTCACCGTCATCGCCGTGAGCATCGACGCGGCCAGCCCGCTGCCGGTGCCGTTGAGCACGGTGAGGGTGAGCCGGTCCCCGTCCACCGACCAGTCGAAGTGGTCACCGCCCACCGTGTACGCCGGTTCGAGCTGACCGGCGAGCAGCGCGTCACCGAGCCGTACGCTGCGCCCCGGCAGCAGGTCCCACTGCATCTCGGCGGCCATGCTCAGCCGCTCGCGCCGCCGGGCACGCCGGTACCGGTCGGTCTCCCGGTCGGCCGCCCGGATCGCGACGGCCAGTTCCCCGGCGGCGTCCCGGGCGGCCTCCACAGTGGCCGCGTCCGGGTCGCCGGGCAGCTCCACCATCAGCACGCCGAGCCGCTCCCCCCACACCGACAGTGGCAGGTAGGCGCGGCAGCGGCCGTCCTCGACGACGTCCAGCACCGGCTCCTGGCTGCTGAAACAGCGCTGCGCGACGGTGTGGGCCAGCAGCGGGCCGCCGTCGGGCACGTCCGGGTCGAGCACGGGCCAGAGTCCGCTGGCGCGGTAGTCGGCGACGAACACCTCCGCCCGCGCGGCCCCGAGCGTCTGGCGCAGCACCGCGTCCGCGGTCTCCGCCAGCTGGTCGGGTGGCGCCGTGCGCAGGGCACGTGACACCGATCCGGACGCCTCCGGCATGCTCATCCTCCGATGACGACTATTGCTACAGGGCAAACATCATACGAAGGCCGCCCGACGGCGAACGCCCCGCCTCGGCCGGGCG
Source organism: Micromonospora sp. WMMD1219 (assembly GCF_049315215.1). Lineage (NCBI taxonomy): Bacteria > Bacillati > Actinomycetota > Actinomycetes > Micromonosporales > Micromonosporaceae > Micromonospora > Micromonospora sp. WMMD1219. Next base: position 5,146,899 of record NZ_CP186057.1, on the reverse strand, counting down.
TGACGGGACCGGCTCAGGCGGCCGGTCGGAGCGCCAGCGCGCCGTGGAACGCGTCCGGCACCGGCTCGGGCTCACCCGCCGGCCGCCACCGCGCCACCGGCACGATGCCGTCGTCGGTCGGCTGCCAGCGGCCCAGCAGCGGCGCGAACCGCTCGGGCGCCCGCATCCGGAACGCCGGGCCCATCATGGCCAGCGCCTCGGGGTGCCCGGCCAGCTCCTCGGTGTCGAAGTCGATCGCCAGCTGGCTGCCGGGCGCCGCCGCCTGGTACAGCTCGTCGAGCGTACGGGCGAGCGTGTCGTCGTCCAGGAACGCCGCCAGCCCGAGGAAGACCACACCCACCGGCCGTCTCCCCCAGCCCGGCACGAACCGGTGCAACTGCGCCCGGTCGACGGTCCCGATGTCGGTGGCGTCGCCGTAGCCGTACCCGGCCCGGTCGCTGCCGGCGAGCAGGCTGCGGCCCAGCCGGACCGTCTCCGGATCCACGTCGGTGTAGAGCACCGTCGCCTCCGGCGCGACCTCGTGCACGTTTCCGCAGGTGGGCACGCCCGCGCCGAAGACCAGGAACCCGTCGATCCCGTCGGCGGCCATGGCCCGCACGGTGCGGCCGAGAAAAGCGCGCAGCGACCGGAAGATCGCCGCGCAGGGCCCGTACGCCGCCTCGAACGCGGCGGCCGCGGCGACGTCCACCGGGCGGTGGTGCCGGCCGCCGAGCCAGTAGTCGATCATGCGGGCGGTGCTCGGTCCGTCCGGCTGATCCATCGACGGGGCTCCCTCCCCTGGGTGCTGCACGCCAGCGTACCCACCGGGCGACACCGGCGGTATCGCCCCGGGCCGCCCACCCGGGCCGCGATACTGGCCGCGGGAGCGCCGGCCACGAGGAGGTACTGGTGAACTCGGCGAACGGGGCCGCGGTGGTGGTCGGGGTGGACGGCTCCGAACCCGCGACGCGGGCGGTGCGCCTGGCGGCCCGGGAGGCGCGGCGGCGCAACCGCCCGCTGCGGGTCGTACACGGTTTCATCTGGCCGCTGCTGCGCGTACCGGTCTCCGCGCCGGCCGGGTCACCGCCCGGCGCCGGGCTGCGCAACCAGGCCGAGCAACTGGTCACCGACGCGGTCGCGGTGGCCGAGGCGGAGGCACCCGGGCTGCGCATCACCGGCGAGATCATCGACGGGGAGGCCGCAGCGGTGCTGCTCGGCGAGTCCCCCACCGCCGCCGTGATCGTGCTCGGCGACCGGGGACTGGGCGGGTTCACCGCGCTCGTGGTCGGGTCGGTGGCGGTGCAGGTCGCCTCGTACGCCGACTGCCCGGTGCTGATCGCGCGCGGCACCGACCGCGCGGACGGCCCGGTCGTGGTCGGGGTGGACGGCTCCACGCTGTCGCGCGCCGCCGTCGAGTTCGCCGCCGAGACCGCGTCCGCGCGCGGCGCCCCGCTGCACGTGGTGCACGCCCGCCCGGCCCCGCGCGGGCGGGACGACCGGGCCGAGGAGGACGAGCGGGTGCTCACCGAGGCGCTGGCCGGGATCGGCGAACGGTGGCCGGACCTCACGGTGCACGCCGAGGCGGTACGCGCCAAACCGGTCGCGGCGCTGACCACGGCGTCGGCCGGGGCCCAGCTCGTCGTGGTGGGCCGGCAGGGCCGGGGTGAGCTGGGCGGGCTGCTGCTCGGCTCGGTGAGCCAGGGAATCCTGCACCGCTCCGCCTGCCCGGTAGCCGTGGTCCGGGCCCCGGACTGAGCGCCGGCCCGACGCGGGGATCCGCCCGCAACGGTTGGTCCCGGCCCGGGCGGGTAGACGCCTACGTCAGCCGACAGCGATCCGGAGGAGGCAGAGATGCCAGGACCACGGCCGGGCAGCAACGCGTACGACAAGCAGCGGGCACGCCTTCGCGACCTCGTCGAGCAGTCCGGACGGGCGGCCGACAAGGAGGCGAACCAGGTCGCCAACCGGATCCTCCAGGACGACCGGGGGCAACGGGGTGTGGTCCGGGGCGAACGGACCTACGGCCCCAAGGGCAACCGGGAACCGGGTGACCCGAAGTGAGGACGGCAGCGGTTGTCGACGGCGCCATCGCGGGCGCCGTCGGCAGCGCCGTCCTCAACGCGGTCTCGTACCTGGACATGGCGTTGCGGGCCCGGCCGGCCAGCAGCACCCCGGAATCGGTCGCCGGACGGCTGGCCGACGTGACGCACGTCGACCTGGGCCCCGGCGTCGAGGCGGCGAACCGCCGCTCCGGTCTGGGGCCGTTCCTGGGGTACGCCATGGGCATCGCCGCCGGGGCCGGGTTCGGCGTGCTCGCCGCGCGCCGGCGGATTCCGATGCCGCTGGCCACGGTGCTGCTCGGCGGCGGCGTGATGGCCACCTCCGACGGCTCGATGACAGCGCTCGGCGTGACCGACCCGCGTACCTGGCGGCGCAGCGACTGGGTCTCCGACCTGATCCCGCACCTGGCGTACGGGCTGTCGGCCGCAGCCACCTGGCGGCGACTGCGGCCGACGTCGGCTCGCGGTTAGCTGTCGCTCTCGTCGTCGGCCACCGGCTCACCGGCCGGGCCGTACGGCGACACCTGCCCCTTCGGGACGGGCCGTCCCGCGTCGGCGTTCGACGTGCCCCCGCCCCGCGAACGGCTGCCCGCCTGGGTGGCCGTCTTGCGGCTGTCCTGGCTGGTGGCGCCGAGATCGTTCCGGCGCAGTTCCTCCTGCTGCGGCTTGACCACGGGTCTCTCCTTCCCGGTGGAGCGCACGGCCGTCGGCCGCGCACCCGACCGGCGTACCCGTCGCCGCCCGGCGCATTCCGGATCGGCCCGGGGGTCTGGCCGGGGCCGGGGCGGGTAAGCCGGATGGATGCCAGACGATCGCAACGTCGCGCGTGCCCTGCTGGATCGGCAGTCCCGCACGTACGCGGAGGAGGCCGGCATCGCCCTCGCGGACCGGCCCGGCCCGCTCTACCAGTTGCTGGTGCTCACCACGCTGCTGAGCACCCGGATCCGGGCCTCGGTGGCGGTGGCCGCCGCCCGGGAGCTGTTCGCGGCCGGCTACCGCACCCCGCAGGCGATGGAGGCGGCGAGCTGGCAGGACCGGGTCGACGCGCTGGGCCGGGGCCACTACCGGCGCTACGACGAGCGGACCGCCACCATGCTCGGCACCGGCGCCCGGCTCTGCCTGGACCGCTGGCACGGCGACCTGCGCCGGCTGCACAAGGAGGCCGGCTCCGAACCGGCCGTGCTGCGCCGGCTGCTCACCGAGTTCCCCGGCATCGGCCCCACCGGTGCGGACATCTTCCTGCGGGAGGCGCAGTCGGTGTGGCCGGACGTGCGCCCGTACGCCGACCGGCGCACGCTCGCCGGGGCGCGGCGGCTGGGCCTGCCGGCGAGCCCGGGCGCGCTGGTCGGGCTGGTCGGCGAGGCCGACTTCGGCCGGCTGGCGTCGGCGCTGGTGCGGGTGGCCCTGGGCGAGGAGTCGGCGGGCGAGGTGAGCCGCAGCGCCGCGACGGCACACTGAGCCGGGCGGCTACTTGGCCGGGCCGGGCTTGGTCAGGTTCCAGGCCAGCAGCGAGGCGAGCAGCGCCAGCAGCACCACGCCGCCGGAGACGCCGCCCTCCCCGCCGCTGTCGCGGCTTCCGGTGAAGCCGAAGTAGATCACGGCCAGTCCGGCCAGCACGGTGACGAACATACGCATTCCTCGGTCCTTCACGCCCGCACCGTACGACCGGCGGCGCGGGCCGGGGCGGGGATCGGGCGGCTGTCCCCCGTCCGGGTGTCAGTCCGGCGTGCGGCCCACGGCGGGACCGCGCAGCCGGACCCGGCGGATCGCCCGTCCCGCCACCTCGACCACCTCGACGGTGAGGCCGGGCAGCCGGACCCGCTCCCCCGGGCCCTCGGGCAGCCGGCCCAGGCCGGCCAGCACCAGCCCGGCCACAGTGGTGTACTCGCGCGACAGCGGGAACGTCACGCGCACGCCCACGTCGGGCAGGTCGTGCAGCGGGAAGTCTCCGGGCAGCAGCAGCGCCCCGTCGGGTTCCCGGACGGCGCGGCGCACGTCCCGGTCGGTCTCGTCGTACAGCTCGCCGACCACCTCCTCGAGCAGGTCCTCCATGGTGACCAGGCCGTCCACGCCGCCGTACTCGTCGACCACCAGGGCGAGCTGCTCGTGCCGCTGGCGCAGCTGCCGCATCGCGTCGGCCACCGGCAGCGTGCCCGGCAGCAGCACCGGCGGGCGGGCGCGGTCGCCGACGCGCGCGCCGTCGGCGTCCACCAGGTCGCGGATGTGCACGGTGCCGCACACGTCGTCGAGCCCGCCGGGGCCGATCACCGGCGCCCGGGACCGGCCGGTGGCCGCGAGCCGGCGCATCGCCTCGGCCGCGGGCAGGTCGGCGGGCAGCGTGGTCACGTCGCGGCGCGCGACGATGATCTCCCGCAGCGTACGGCCGGCGATGTCGAACGCCCCGGCGAGGATCTCCCGCTGCTGGGCGGACAGGCCGCGCTGGCTGACCAGCATCTCCCGCAGCTCCTCCTCGGTCACCTCCTGCCGGCTGGCGCGCGGGTCGCCGCCGGCGAGCCGCACCAGCAGGTCGGTGGAGCGGCCCAGCAGCCACACCGCCGGCCGGGACAGCCGGGCCAGCAGGTCCAGCGGCCCGGCGCTGATCAGCGCCCACCGCTCCGCCGTCTGCATGGCCAGCCGCTTGGGCGCCAGCTCCCCCACCACGAGCGTGAGGAACGTCAGCAGCAGCGTCACCAGGAACACCGCCACCGGGCGGGCGGCCCCGCCGAGGAAGCCCAGCGGGCCGACCAGCGGCTCGGCGAGCGTCACCGCGGCGGCGGCCGAGGCGAGGAACCCGGCGAGCGTGATGCCGAGCTGGATGGTGGCCAGGTAGCGGTTCGGTTCGCGGGTGAGGCGGCTCAGCCGCGCCCCGGCCCGCCCGGAGCGCGCCAGCCGCCGCAGTTGTCCCTCCCGCAGGCTCACCAGCGCCATCTCGCTGCCGGACAGCGCGGCGTTGACCAGGATCAGCACCAGCACCAGCGCGACCTGCACGCCCATCAGTCGGTCTCCAGGTCGTCCAGTGAGATCGCGTGGGTCATCAGCCAGCGGGCCAGCGCGGCCATCCCGAACAGCCACAGCGGCGCCGACTCGGTGGGGCCGTTCGTGGCGAAGATGGCGAAGCGCAGGTCCGGCGCCCGGTACGCCTCGATCCGCCACTTGTGGTTCTTGTCCCGCCAGACCGCGGAAGGGTCCATGGCGTCACGGTAGGTGACCGGGACGGGCGGGCGGCGCCGGTTGGCTCAGCCCGGCGGGCGGACCACCTCGCGGGCGTCGTCGGGCAGCCGGCGGGTGGCGCCGCGCCGGTCCAGCAGTTCCAGCAGCGGCACCGCCACCCGGCGGGTGGTGCCGAGCGCCTGCCGGGCGGCGCTGAGCGTGAACGGCTGCGGCAGCCCGGCGAGCACGCGCACCGCGTCGTCCGGGGCGCCGGGCAGCAGCACCACGTTCTCGGCCAGCTTCAGCAGCGCGCCGGCCCGTACGGCGGCGCCGATCTCGCGGGGGCCCAGGCCGAGGTCGGCCAGGTGGTGCGCCTCGGGGGCCTGGAAGGGGCGGTCGCCGTACTCGGCCCGGACCCGGTCCACCGCCCGGGCCACCGGGTCCGGCAGTGTCCCCTGCCCGGCGGCGGTGACCAGGCCGTCGCGCAGCCGCAGCGGCGGGCGCAGCAACGCCGTGACCAGGGCACGGTCGGGCAGGTCGAGCCGGTGGCGCAGCACGTCGACGGGTACGCCCGCGGCGAGCGGATGTTCGGCGGCGTACCGGGTCACCTCGTCGGTGAGGCGGCGGCCCAGGTCCCGCCAGTGCTCCGGGTCGGCCAGCCACTGCCCGGCCACCGGCATCGCGGTCGGCGGCACGCCCATCCGGGTCAGGTCACCGGCCCGGATCAGCCGTCGCCGGCGCAGTTCGCCGGCCAGGTCCGGCCGCCCGTCCAGTCCGGCCAGCACCGCCGCGCGGACGGCCGCCGCGCCCCGGCGGCGCAGCGGCGGCGGGTCCACGTCCAGCACCGTCACGCCGCCCGCGACGTGGTGCCGGCCGGGGTCGCGCAGCAGCGCCCGGTCCCCGATCAGCAGCGGCAGCGGGCGGGCCAGGCGCAGCCGTACCGTGTCCGGGCCCAGCGGCCGGACCCGGGCGGGCACCGCCGCCGAGCCCACGTGCAGCGTGAGCGTGGCCGGCAGGTCGGCGGCCGGATCGCCGGCCAGCCGCACGTCGAGCAGATCGGTACGCCCGAACCGGCCGGGTGTGAGCAGCGCGTCGCCGCGCCCGACCCGGTCCCGGGGCAGCCCGCGCAGGTTCACCGCGACCCGGGCCACCGCCTCGACCTCGGCACGGGCGACGCCGAGGGAGTGCAGTCCGCGTACCCGCACCGCCTCACCGGTGGCGGCCAGCTCCAGCTCGTCGCCGACGCGCAGCCGGCCGCCGCCGAGCGTGCCGGTGACCACGGTGCCGCTGCCGCGCACGGTGAACGCGCGGTCCGCCCAGAGCCGCACCGGCGCGTCCCGGGCCGGGTCGGGCAGCCGGGCGGTCAGCCGGTCCAGGGCGGCGCGCAGCTCGGGCAGTCCGGCGCCGGTGACCGCGGAGACCGGCACCGCCTCCACCTCACCCAGCGACGTCGCGGCGATCTCCGCGCGGGCGCGCGCCGTCGCGGGCCCGGGATCGGCCAGGTCCGCGCGCGTGACCGCCAGCAGCCCGTACGACACACCCAGCGCGTCCAGCGCGGCCAGATGCTCGGCGGACTGCGGCATCCAGCCCTCGTCGGCGGCCACGACGATCAGCGCGGCCGGGACCGGGCCGACACCGGCGAGCATGTTCGGCACGAACCGCTCGTGCCCGGGTACGTCGACGAAGGCGATGGTGCCGCCCGACGGCAGTGTGGTCCAGGCGAAGCCGAGGTCGATGGTCATGCCGCGGCGGCGTTCCTCCGCCCACCGGTCCGGTTCCATCCCGGTCAGCGCCCGCACCAGCGTGGACTTGCCGTGGTCCACGTGCCCGGCGGTCGCCACCACCCACATGCCGGTCAGTCCCCCACGCTCAGCACGGCCGCGCGGACCCGGTCGTCGGCGTCCTCCGGCACAGCGCGCAGGTCCAGCAGGAGCCGGCCGTGCAGCACCCGGCCGAGGACCGCCGGGTCGCCGGTGCGCAGCGGCTCGGCGTACCGCTCGGGCAGGCTCAGCGCCCACGAGTCCAGCTCCACGCCGGGCGCCCCGCCGCCACCGACGACCGCAGCCGACGGCACCACCTCGGCCTTGCAGCCGTCCTCGCCGAGCCGGTCCCGCAGCCGTTCCAGCCGGTCCCGCAGCCGGGCCGGGTCTGCGTGCAGCGCGTCGCGGGTGGGCGTGGTCGGCGCGTACAGGGTGGCGGCGAGCGCGGCGAGGGTGAGCTTGTCGACCCGCAGCGCCCGCGCCAGCGGGTGCCGGCGCAGCCGCTGCACCAGGTCGGCGTCGCCGAGCAGCAGACCGGCCTGCGGGCCGCCGAGCAGCTTGTCGCCGCTGGCGGTGACCAGGTGCGCGCCCGCGCGCAGCGTGGTGGCCGCGTCCGGCTCGGCCGGCAGCAGCGGATCCGGCGCGAGCAGCCCCGACCCGATGTCGGCCACCACCGGTACGCCGAGCGTGGCCAGCTCGGCCACCGGCACCGCCGAGGTGAAGCCGGTGACCACGAAGTTCGACGGGTGCACCTTCAGCACGAACCCGGTCTGCTCGCCGATCGCGGCTTCGTAGTCGGCGCGGGTGGTGCGGTTGGTGGTGCCCACCTCGCGCAGCCGCGCGCCGGTGCTGGCCAGCAGGTCGGGCAGGCGGAACCCGTCGCCGATCTCGACCAGCTCGCCGCGGCTCACCACGATCTCCCGGCCGGCGGCCAGCGCGGTCGCGGCCAGCACCAGCGCGGCGGCGCCGTTGTTCACCACGTGCACCGCCCCGGCGTCGGGCACGGCCGCGGCGAGTGCGTCGAGCGCCTCCCGGCCGCGCCGGGCCCGCCGCCCGGTCCGCAGGTCCAGTTCCACGTCGGTGTGCCCGGCGGCGGCGACGAGCGCGTCCACGGCGGGCGGGGCGAGCGGGGCGCGGCCCAGGTTGGTGTGCAGCACGACACCGGTGGCGTTGAGCACCGCCCGTGGCGTCCGGCCGGGCAGGTCCGCCAGCGCCGCGTCGCGTACCTGATCGGGGGTCAGCTCGCCGCGGCGGGCGCGGTCCTGGGCGCGGACGATCGCGGCCTTGACCCGGTCGCGGCCCAGCGTGCCGGCGGCGGCGGCCAGCGCGGGATCGGCGAGCAGCGCGTCGGTGCGCGGCACCCGCCGTCGCGGGTCGACCTCACGCATCGCGCACTCCCGGGAACGGTTTGGCGGAGACGGACGGGAATCGAACCCGCCTGGCCCGGGTCCCGGACCACACCGGTTTTGAAGACCGGGAGGGGCACCAGCCGCCTGAACGCCTCCACGCAGCAGTCAACCACAGCGGACGGAAGGCCGCCCGGGGAGGTGTCAGACCTGGTCGGCGGCCCGCCGGTCGGCGCGTTCGCGCTGCGGCACGACCGTGTACCGCGGATCGCGCGCCGAGGCGACTCCGCCGTGGAAGATGCCGAACCGGGTGCACACCGACGCGGCGATCAGCGCGCCGCCGGAGAGCGCGGACAGCACCCGGCTGCGCCGGCCGACCAGCGCGCCGACCACACCGGCGGCGGTCAGCGCCCGGCCCGCGCGCAGCAGCTTCCCCGGCGTGCCCTGCGTGTAGGGCTCGCTGAGCAGTCCGAGCCGGTTCTCCACCCGGTGCGAACCCCACAGCTCCATCGCCGCGCCCGCGACCGCGAGGCGCCGCGCCGGGCCGGCCTGGGCGCAGGGCGCGGCCACCAGCCCGACACCGGCGCCGCTGGCCAGGGCGCTGCCCGCGAAGATGGCCGGCAGTTCCGGGTACGCCTCGTGCCACGACGGCACCGCCGTGTCCGCCAGCAACACCCCGGTGTACGTGGCCAGCGCCGGCGCGGTGACGGCGGCGACCACACCGGCGGCGTGCCCAGCCGGGGGCAGCAGCCGGCGGCCGAGCCCCAGCACGCCGCGCTCGGGCAGCAGCGGAGCCGCCTCGGCGACCGCGGCGACCCCGGCGGCCGGGCCGAACACGCTGAGGATCCAGGTGCCCACGGACATCGGCGAGGTCACCTTCGCCACCCGCAGCATGTGGTGGAAGCGGGACGGCCGGCCCAGGTCGTTGACCAGGAAGTACGTGCTGGCGCCGACGCCCGCGAGCGCGGCGACCCGGCCGGCGCGGCGCAGCGCGGGACGGCCGGTGAGCTGCCCGCCCGCTGCGAGCAGCGACGAGCCGGCGGCGAGACCGCCGGTGAACAGGTACGCGGCGATGTCCCACCGCCACACCGGCGGCTTGAGGACGGGCCGGCCGTAGTAGGAGGTGAACTCCGCCGGCGGGACGTTGAGCTGCTCCCCCCCGCCCTTGCCGCCCCTGCGGCGGCGCGGTGCGGCGTCGCGGGGCGGGTGCGGGGCCAGCCCGGCGTCGCGGGAGCCCGCGTCGGTGCGGCCCACGCCCGGACCGGCCGCGGTGGCGCGGCTGCCGTTCTCGCGTTCGGCGGCGCTGCGGCTCTCCCGCCCAGCGGCGGTGCCGTTCTCGCGTTCGACGGCGGTGCCGTTCTCGCGTTCCGCGGACAGGCGCTCGCGGAAGCGGCGGAACAGGTCACCGACCGGGCGGTCCGGGCTCACGACGATCCTCCGACGAACGCGGCGACGGCAGCCGCCGCCATGGCCAGCGCGGCCAGCCCGGCCCGCTTCCACATCTTCGGCAGGTCCCGGGTGGTGACCACCGGGTCCGGCGGCAGCCCGTACACCTCCGGCTCGTCCAGCAGCAGGAAGAACGCGCCGTCGCCGCCGACACCGTCGGTGGGGTCGTGGCCGTACAGCCGCGCCTCCGGCACGCCGTGCTCGTGCAGCGCGGTGACCCGCCGGGCGGCCCGTTCCCGCAGCTCGTCGAGCGGGCCGTACTGGATCGACTCGGTCGGGCACGCCTGCGCGCAGGCGGGCGTCATGCCCGCCCCCATCCGGTCGTAGCACAGCGTGCACTTCCACGCCCGGCCGTCGCCCTTGCGCTGGTCGATCACGCCGTACGGGCAGGCGGAGATGCAGTAGCCGCAGCCGTTGCAGATGTCCTCCTGCACCACCACGGTGCCGAACTCGGTGCGGAACAGCGAACCGGTCGGGCACACGTCCAGGCAGGCCGCGTGCGTGCAGTGCTTGCACACGTCGGACATCATCAGCCAGCGGAAGTCGGTACGGGACTCCACGCCGGTGGCCCGCCCGGGCGGCTGGGTGCCGGGCATGCCGAGGAACTCCGGACCGGCGGCCATCCGCGCCGCCGCCTCCGGCCGCCCCGGCGGCAGCCCGGGGTTCGTACCGGTGTCGGGTGCGGTGACCGCGCCGACCGCCGCGGACTCCGGGCTGGTCGCCGGGCCGGTCGGGTCACCGGCGAACGGCGGAGTGCCGTGCCCGGCCGGGCGGGGCTGCTCGATGAACGCGACGTGCCGCCACGAGTTCGCGGTGAGCGCGCCGGTGTTGTCGTACGACATGCCGAGCAGGTCGAAACCCGAGTCGGGGACGCCGTTCCACTCCTTGCAGGCCACCTCGCACGCCTTGCAGCCGATGCAGACGCTGGTGTCGGTGAAGAAGCCCATCCGGGGCGGCGCGTCGACCCAGCCCGCGTCCGGGGCCGGGTCGAGCGGGCCGTACAGGCTGTTGGCGTCAGGCATCCCGATCCCCGTCCTGGTGCGCGGCGGCCGACTGCTCGTCGGTGCTGCCGGCGGCGTCGTCCCCGCCGGCCGCGTCGGTGGTCACCAGGGGCACCTTGCGGTCCGGTGTCATGCCGGCCCGCCGCTGGTAGTCGCCGACCAGGTCGAGCAGCGGCGGGCCGGTGGGCCGCCGCCCGGGCCGGATGTCGCAGGTGCCGACCTTGCTCTCCTGGATGAGGACGTTCGGGTCCAGCGTGATGCCGAACAGGTCGTTCGCCGAGTCGCCGGTGACCAGGCCCTCGGTGCCGAAGTGGTACGGCAGCCAGACCTGGTGGATGATCCGGCCGTCCACCCGCAGCGGGGTGAGCCGGTCGGTGACCAGCACCCGCGCCTCGATCACCGCACGGCCGCTGATCAGGTGCGCCCAGCCCAGGTGCGCCAGCCCGATCTCGCCGGCCAGTTCCGGGGACACCTCGACGAACATCTCCGGTTGCAGCTCCGCCAGGCGCGGCACGGTACGGCTCATCCCACCGGCGGTGTGGTGCTCGGTGAGACGGCTGACCGTGAACACGTACGGGAAGACCTGGCTGTGCGGCTCCGGCGGACTCGGGTTCATCCGGTTGATCGGGTGCTCGTAGATCTTGCGGGTCGGGTTGGCCTGCTGACCGTAGAGCGGGTTACGCATCGGCGACTCGGCCGGCTCGTAGTGCGTCGGCAGCGGGCCGTCGAGCACGCCGCTCGGCGCGTACAGCCACGCCTTGCCGTCGCCCTGCATGACGAACGGGTCGTCACCGGCGAGCCCGGCCGGGCCGGAGGCGCCCTCGGGCGGCCGGTACGACGGCGGCTTCGTCTTCTCGAAGTCCGGCACGTCGTACCCGGTCCACTCGCCGGCGTCCTCGTCCCACCACACGTACTTCTTGCGCTCGCTCCACGGCCGGCCGTCCGGGTCGGCGGAGGCGCGGTTGTAGAGCGTGCGCCGGTTCGCCGGCCACGCCCAGCCCCACTCGGCCGCCACCCAGTCCTGCTCGTGCCGGGACCGGCGGCGGGCCGCCTGGTTCACCCCGTCGGCGTAGACGCCGGAGTAGATCCAGCAGCCGATCGCCGTGGAGCCGTCGTCGCGGGCCTCGCCGAACGCGTTGAGCGGGCGGCCGGTGGCCACCTCGTACCCGTTGATCTCCTTGAGCACCGCCTCGGCGCTCGGCTCGGCGTGCGGACCGTGCGTGGGGTAGTCCCAGGCCAGGTCCAGCAGCGCCCGGTCGCGGCGCTCGCTGGAGCGGGCCAGCTTCTCCCGCAGCACCCGGCCGAGGTGGTAGAAGAACCACAGCTCGGAGCGGGCGTCGCCCGGCGGGTCGACGGCCTTCTCCCGCCACTGCAGCAGCCGCTGGGTCTGGGTGAACGTGCCCTCCTTCTCCACGTGCGAGGCCGCCGGCAGGAAGAACACCTCGGTGCGGCACTCCTCCGGCACGATCTCGCCGGTGGCGACCTCCGGGCTGTTCTTCCAGAACGTGGCGCTCTCGATCATGAACAGGTCGCGGACCACGAGCCAGTCCAGGTTGGCCATGCCCAGGCGCTGGGCCCGGCCGTGCGCGGAGCCGACCGCCGGGTTCTGGCCGAGCAGGAAGTAGCCCTTCACCTTGCCGTCGATCATGTTCAGGACCTGCTGGTACGTGCCGTGGTCGCCGGTCATCCGGGGCATGTAGCCGTAACAGAAGTCGTTCTCCGGCGTCGCCGCGTCACCCCAGTACGCCTTGAGCAGGCTCGCCGCGAAGGCCCGCGAGTTGCCCCAGAAGCCCTTCTGGCCCGGGTGCCGGATGCTGTCCACCCACTCGTCGAACGTCGGGTGGTCGGCGTGGTGCGGCATCGGCAGGTAGCCGGGCAGCAGGTTGAACAGCGTCGGGATGTCGGTGGAGCCCTGGATGCTGGCGTGCCCGCGCAGCGCCAGGATGCCACCGCCCGGCCGGCCCATGTTGCCCAGCAGCGTCTGGATGATCGAGCCGGTGCGGATGTACTGCACGCCGACGCTGTGCTGCGTCCAGCCGACCGAGTAGACCAGCGCGCCGGTGCGTTCCCGGCCCGAGTTCTCCGTCCAGGCGCGCGCCAGTTCGAGGAACTTCTCCTCCGGGATGCCGCACACGCGGGCCACCATCTCCGGGGTGTAGCGGGAGAAGTGCCGCTTCAGGATCTGGTAGACGCAGCGCGGGTGCTGCAACGTCTCGTCCCGCTCGGTCTGCGGCGGCGTCGGCTCACCGTGCGACTCGTGCTCCAGCCCGGAGGCCGAGTCGCGTTCCTTGCCGGTGCCCCGGATCGTGGCGTCGCCTTCGTGACCCGCGTACTGCCAGCTCGCCTGGTCGTACGAGCCGGTGTCCGGGTTGTAGCCGGAGAACAGGCCGTCCAGGTCCTCGGTGTCGGCGAACCGCTCGCTGACGATGTTGGCCGCGTTGGTGTACGCCAGCACGTACTCCCGGAAGTCGAGCTCGTTCTCCAGGATGTAGCGCACCACGCCGCCGAGCAGCGCGATGTCGGTGCCCGCGCGGATCGGCAGGTACGTGTCGGCGAGCGCGCTGGTACGCGTGAACCGCGGGTCGACGTGGAAGACCTTCGCGCCGCGCTTCTTCGCCTCCATCACCCACTGGAAGCCCACCGGGTGGGCCTCGGCCATGTTCGAGCCCTGGATGACGATGACGTCAGCGTTGGCGAGATCCTGCTGGAAGTCCGTGGCGCCGCCGCGACCGAAGCTGGTCCCCAGACCGGGGACGGTGGCGGAGTGTCAAATACGGGCCTGGTTCTCGATCTGGAGTGCCCCCATCGCGGTGAACAGCTTCTTGATGAGGTAGTTCTCCTCGTTGTCCAGCGTCGCGCCGCCGAGGCTGGAGATGCCGAGCGTCCGGTTCAGCGGGCGGCCGTCGTCGTCGACGTCCTCCCAGGTCTCCGCGCGGGCGGCGAGGATCCGGTCGGCGATCATGTCGAGCGCGACGTCGAGGTCCAGGTCCTCCCACTCGGTCGCGTACGGCCGGCGGTAGCGGACCTTGGTCTGGCGCAACGGGCTGGTCACCAGGCTCTTGCTGGCCGAGCCCTTCGGGCAGAGCCGGCCGCGCGAGATCGGGCTGTCCGGGTCGCCCTCGATCTGGGTTACCTTGCCGCCGGAGTGGAAGACGCGTTGCCCGCAGCCGACCGCGCAGTACGGGCAGACCGAGCGGGCCATGCCGTCGGCTGACTCGGTGCGGGGGGCCAGCTCGGCGGACCGCGCCGACTGGGCGGCGGCGCCGCGACCGAGCGGGTCGGTGCCGGTGAGTTGCCGGTAGACCGGCCACCCCTGGATGAACGTCTTGAAACCCATCCGGGCACCCCCTCTCCGTCGAGAACGGCTCACCTCTGCCTGTAACCCTAGGCCAGCGGCCCGGGGCGTGCGACTCGAGCCCACAGACAGAGCCGCCCCGGCCGGATGGCCGGGGCGGCTCTGGGCGTCGGTGTGCATGTCGCCTCTCGGCGAGTGGCGCGACGCGGCTCCAGCCGAACGGTATTCCGCGAAGGCAATTTAGGTGAGGCCCGGGGACACTGGACACACCGACGCTCTGCACAACGGTACCGGGGTCACGGTTCTTCCGCTCGTTCGTCGTGACCCCGGTCACCGCCGGGTCAGCTGTTCCAGTGCTCGGCCACCAGGTCGGCGGCCTGCTGCTCCCACTGGGCGTAGTGGTCGGGGTAGGCGCTCACCTGGACGGTCTGGGCGGCGACGGTCAGCGGCATGTCCTGCCAGCCGTCGACCTGCTTCAGACCCTTCAGGAACGCGGTCGTGGAGTACTCGGGGTCGGTGATCTGCTCGACCGTGCCCCACCCGCTGGACGGGCGCTGCTGGAACAGGCCCTGCGAGTCGTGGTCGTTACGGTCACCGAGGTGGCCGAGGTTCTCCAGCTTCGACTCCTGCAACGCCGTCGCGATCGACACGACCGCGGCGCGCTCGTCCATGCCGGCCTTCTTCGTCGCCGCGATGATCGCCTTCACGTTGGCGGTCTGCTCGTCGTTCAGGTCGATACGGGACTGGGCGCCCTGCACACCGTGCGGGATCAGGGTGTTGCTGTCGAGCTTCGCGGCCTGGGTGGTGGTGACGGCCGTGTCCCGCACCGCAGGGGCGCCGGTGTCGTGGTTGAGGGGGCCGGCGGCGAGGCCACCGGCGACGGTCAGACCGGCGATACCGAGGATGCTCTTACGCAGGATGCTGTTCATGGTGGGCTCCGTTCGGGGGTCGACGCACACCCGGGGGTGGGGTGCGTGGGCACCGTCAGGCGCTCAGGGAAGTGTTCGGGGGATCCGGCGTCTGCTCTCGCGGCCCGCGGACGCCGGGGGTGGCGTGCGGGGCGCACTGGTCGCGCCGGAGACATGTCCAACGACCGCCGGCCCGGGATCATTCCCGGACGCCGCCGCCCGCGTTCTCGGGGTGCGGGGGGCGCTGCTGCGGTCGTTCACCAGGTATAACGCCCCGATCCCGCCGGCGATTCCGCCGCACGGGTGTCCCCGACCACCCCGAAACCGGACACCCGACGCAGCCCGCTCCCCCACTCCCGCCCGGCCGCCCCTGCCGCGTCGATCATGAGGTTGACGGCAGATGATGCCCGGTTCGCCCCCGTCAACCTCATGATCGACGGGGAGGTCGAGCCCGCCGACGGCGGGCTTGCCCGCGAAGAGGGCCCCGAGCGGATGTCGCCGGTCTCGGTGGAGGGCCGCGCGGGAGATCTTGGTACGGAACGGCCCCCCGAAGGGCGGGCACGTACCAAGATCTCCATCCGTCGGCGGCGGAGGGCATCGCCGCAGGGCGAACCTCACCAGGTCCGGCGCACCGGCCACGCGAGGTGAACAAGGCGAGCAATCGCGACGGGCGATCATGAAGTTGGCGGCACGAGCTGACCGGTTTGTCCGGTCCAACCTCATGATCGACGGGGCGAGGCGGGGCGGGGCAGGACGGGGCGCGGGCGGGTGCTGTGGGGGTGCTGCCCGGGACGGATGGGGGGAAAGGCGCCGGGTTGGGGTTACCCTGATGCCATGTCGGTCACCGCGCACGCGTACCTCGCCCGCCCCGGGCGACCCGCCGTGGTGGCGCGCACCCTGGACGAGCTGACCGGTCCCACCACCGGCATCGTCGAGCTGCCGGTACGCCTGATGTGGAGCAGCGAACGCGCCTTCGACCTGGGCGACCCGGACGAGTTGCTCTGGATGTACGAGAACGTGCTGCGTGAGACGACCCGGGTGGAGGATCTGCGCGAGCTGATCCACGCGGGCACGCTGCGCCGGTTGTGGCCGCTGCTCAACCTGCCCCGGGGCGTACGCCTGGCCTGGGAGGGCCGGCACCGGAGCCTGCGCCCGGCGTGACCCACCCGCACGACTTCTACCGGCAGGTGGCCCGGGTGGCGCTTGCCGCCGCCGGCCCGCACCGGTTCGTGCTCGGCGGCGGGGTGGCGTGGGCCGTGCACGGCCTGGTCACCCGCCCCACCGAGGACGTCGACCTGTTCGCCGACGTGGAGGGCGCCGCCGCGGCGGCGGCCGACGGGGTACGCGCCGCGCTGGAACGGGCCGGTTACCGGGTGGCCGAGGTGGACCCGGGCGGGCTGGGTGAGGTGTTCGACGGCTTCGACCGGGACCTGCGCGACTTCGTGGTGAGCCGAGACGGCCGGCAGATCCGGCTCAGCCTGGCCCGCCTGGACCGGCACCGCAGCCCGGTGGTGATGGACCTCGGCCCGGTCATGGACGTCCGCGACCTGATCGCCAACAAGACCGCCGCGCTGGTGAACCGGCGGGAGGTACGCGACTACATCGACGTGTCCGCCGCGCTGGACCGGTACGCGGTCGCGGAGCTGCTGAAGCTGGCCCGGCAGGTCGACCCGGCACTCGACGACGAGGACGTGCGCGCGGCGGGCCGCTATCTCGACGGGCTGGCCGACCGCCGGTTCACCCGCTACGGCCTGGACGCGCCGCGGATCGCCGAGGTCCGCCGCCGGATGGCCGCCTGGCCCCGCTGAGCGGGGCCACCCACGAGTCGGAACGGCCCCGCCCCGCCGACCGAGATCGCCCACGAATTCGGAGCGACCCCGGCAAGCGGCGGGGATCACACGGACGGCGGCCGGACGGGAAAGGACCGGGCAAGGACCGCACAGACCGTCACTTCGTCGGGCGGCCACCCGTGACGCCGAGGATCTCGCCGGTGACGTAGCTGGACTCCTGCGAGGCGAAGTACACGTACGCGGGCGCCAGCTCGGCCGGCTGACCGGGACGACCAAGCGGCGTGTCGGTGCCGAACTGCTTGACCTTCTCCTCCGGCATGGTGGCCGGGATCAGCGGCGTCCAGATCGGGCCGGGCGCGACCGCGTTGACCCGGATGCCGCGCTCGGCCAGGTTCTGCGCGAGCGCCTTGGTGAAGTTGGCGATGGCGGCCTTGGTGGTGGCGTAGTCGAGCAGTTGCGGCGACGGGTCGAACGCCTGGATCGACGACGTGTTGATGATCGTCGAGCCTTCCTTCATGTGCGGCACCGCGAACTTGCAGAGCCAGAACATGGCGTACACGTTGGTCTTGAAGACGCGGTCGAACTGCTCGGTGGTGATGTCGAGCAGGCCGTTGTCCTGCGACATCTGGAAGGCCGCGTTGTTGACCAGGATGTCGACGCCGCCGAGGTCGCGTACCGCCTGGTCGACCAGGGCGCGGCAGTTGGCCTCCTCGCGCAGGTCGCACTGGACGGCGACGCCCTTGCGCCCGGCCTGCTCGATCTGGCTGACGGTCTCCCGGGCGTCCTTCTCCTCCTCGTCGCCGAGGTAGGTGACGAGCACGTCGGCGCCCTCGCGGGCGAAGGCGATCGCGACGGCCCGGCCGATGCCGGAGTCGCCGCCGGTGATGACCGCCCGCTTGCCGGTGAGCCGGTCGCTGCCCCGGTACGACTCCTCGCCGTGGTCGGGCTTCGGCCCCATCTCCTGTTCGCTGCCGGGCGGCGTCTGCTGCTGCGCCGGCTGTCCCTCGCTCTGTCCGTACTGCTCGGCCGGGTGCTGCTGGGTGAACTGGTCCTCGCTCATGGATCCGCCCCTACCCCGGTGACCGGCGCGAAAACAGCAGCCCGTGACCGGAGGGGAAACAATTCGGGCCGGTGTGGCGCACGTGACATGTGGTGGTTATGGTGCGCAACGGCGCCCACGAGGCGCGTACCCCCATTCGGAAAGGCACCTCATGACCTCCTCCTCCGGCGCCTCCCGGCGCCAGGTGCTGGCCGTCGCGGCCGCCGCCGCGACCGCTCCCCTGCTGGCCGGCGCGCCCGCCGAGGCGAAGCCGAAGCCGAAGACCTGGGACCTGACGATCCTCGGCACGTCGGACACCCACGGCAACGTCTACAACTGGGACTACTACAAGGACGCCGAGTTCGACGACAGCAAGCACAACGACGTCGGCGTCGCGAAGCTCGCCACCCTGGTCAACCAGATCCGCGCCGAGCGCAAGGGCCGCGCCACGCTGGTCCTGGACGCCGGCGACACGATTCAGGGCACGCCGCTGGCCACCTACTACGCCAAGCAGGAGCCGATCACCAGCACCGGTGAGACGCACCCCATGGCCCGCGCGATGAACGTCCTCAGGTACGACGCCGTGACGCTCGGCAACCACGAGTTCAACTACGGCCTGCCGCTGCTGGCGACCTGGATCGAGCAGCTCGGCTTCCCGGCCCTCGCCGCGAACGCGCTCAACGCGAAGACCGGCAAGCCGGCGTTCCTCCCGTACGTGATCAAGGAGGTCAAGCTCGGCGGGCACGGCGCGCCGAAGCTGCGCGTGGGCATCCTCGGCCTGACCAACCCCGGCGTGGCCATCTGGGACAAGGGCAACGTCGAGGGCCGCCTCGTCTTCGCCGACATGGTGGCCACCGCCGCGAAGTGGGTACCGGAGATGCGCCGCCGCGGCGCCGACCTGGTCGTCATCTCCGCCCACGGCGGGGACAGCGGCACCTCCAGCTACGGCCCGGAGCTGCCGAACGAGAACCCGACCGCGCTGATCGCCGAGCAGGTGCCCGGCATCGACGCGATCCTGTTCGGCCACGCGCACAACGAGGTGCCGGAGAAGTTCGTCACGAACCTCACCACCGGCGAGCGGGTGCTCACCTCGGAGCCGTCGAAGTGGGGCCAGCGACTGACCCGGATGGACTTCACGCTGACCCGGGACAAGGGCCGCTGGACGGTCACCGCCAAGTCGGCCACCACGCTGAACACCAACACCGTGGTCGAGGACCCGGCGGTGCTCGCGGCCGTGCGCGGCCAGCACACCAAGACCGTCGAGTACGTCAACCGGGTCGTCGCCCAGTCGAGCGTGGAGCTGTCCGCCGCCGAGTCGCGGTACAAGGACACGCCGATCCTCGACTTCATCAACCACGTCCAGACCGAGGTGGTCACCGAGGCGCTCGCCGGCGGCGAGTACGCGGGCCTGCCGGTGCTGTCCATCGCCGCGCCGTTCAGCCGTACCGCGGTGTTCCCGCAGGGCGACGTGCGGATCCGCGACGTGGCGGGCCTCTACGTGTACGACAACACGCTGGAGGCGGTCGTGCTGACCGGCGCCGAGGTGAAGGCGTACCTGGAGTACTCGGCGAAGTACTTCAAGACCTTCCCGGCCGGCACCACCGTGGACGTGGAGAACATCAACGACACCTCGGTGCCGGACTACAACTACGACGTGTTCTCCGGCGTCGACTACGACATCGACATCGCCAGGCCGGTCGGCGAGCGGATCACCCGCCTGGTGCTGGCCGGCACCGACACCCCGGTCGCGGCGGACGCCCGGTTCGTGGTGGCGGTGAACAACTACCGGCGCAGCGGCGGCGGCAACTTCCCGGGCATCGTGAAGACCCAGGTCTACAACGCCCAGCAGGAGATCCGCCAGCTGCTCATCGACTGGGCGCAGGCCGAGGGCGTCATCGACCCGGCCGACTTCTTCGTGCCCAACTGGAAGCTGGTACGCGAGGGCGTGCCGGTCTTCTGACAGTGGGACGACGGGGTCCGGACGCCTGTCCGGGCCCCGTCAGCCGCCCGCGCGCAGGTGCCACTCCGACTCCCCGCCGACCGGGTCCGGCCGGTCCGGCGGGAACTCGGTCTCGGCGGCCTCGATCCGCTCCTCCGGGCGTACCCGGGCCGGCAGTTCGCCGAAGCGGACGTGCCGCAGGAACGCGTACTGCTCGTCGGTGAACGACTCGGCGGATTCGCTCATGACCGCATTGTGCGCCTGCCCGTCCCGTCTCCGCATCAACCGCCTCGGCACGGGTATGCCGCCGCGTCGACCGTCGGCGACGAGGTGGAGGAGACATGCGCGCAGTACGGATGACCGCACCCGGCGTGCTGGAGCACACCGAGGTGCCCACGCCGCAGGCCGGCCCCGGTGAGGTGCTGCTGCGCGTCGGCGCGGTCGGCGCCTGTCACTCCGACCTGCACATCCTCGACGCGCCGGCGGGCGTGTTCCCGATCCCGATGACGCTCGGGCACGAGATCGCCGGCACCGTCGACACGGTCGGCGCCGGGGTCGACGGCTGGTCGCCGGGCGACCGGGCCGCGGTCTACGGCATCATCGGCTGCGGCCGGTGCCGGGCCTGCCTGCGGGGCGAGGAGAACCGCTGCCGGGTCATCCCGGTCGGCGGCATCGGGCTCAGCCGCGACGGCGGGCTGGCCGACTACGTGGTGGTGCCCGCGTCCCGGCTGCTGCCGGTGGGCGACATGGACCTGACCCAGGCGGCGCCGCTGACCGACGCCGGGCTGACCCCGTACCACGCGGTGGAGCTGGGCCGGCCCCGGCTGCGGCCCGGCACCTCCTGCGTGGTGATCGGCATCGGCGGGCTGGGGCACATGGGGTTGCAGATCCTGCTCGCCACCACCGCGGTACGGATCATCGCCGTGGACACGAACACCGCCGCGCTGGACCTGGCCGGCCGCCTCGGCGCCCACCACACGGTGCAGGCCGGCCCGGACGCGGTGGACAAGATCCGCGAGCTGGTCGGGCCGGCGCCGGACGGCGCGGACGTGGTGCTCGACTTCGTCGGCGCGCAACCCACGATCGACACCGCCCGGCAGGTGGTCGCCACCGGCGGTCAGATCCTGCTGGTGGGCCTGGCCGGCGGCACCCTGCCGGTGCGGCCGGTCGCGGACGAGCCGCCCCCGGTGCCGCTGGAGACCGGTGTGGTGGTGCCGTTCTGGGGCACCCGGGCCGAACTGCACGAGGTGATCGCGCTGGCCCGCGCCGGCCGGCTGCACGCCGACGTGCACACGTTCCCCCTCGCGGAGGCGCCGCAGGCGTACGAGGCGCTGCGCCGGGGCGAGGTGCGGGGGCGGGCGGTCATCGTCCCCTGAGCGGGGGCAGCCGGTCCAGCAGCGCCAGCCCGGCCCGCACCGGCCGCCGGTCGAGCACCTCGGCGAAGCTCGCCCGGCCCTGGCAGAACCGGACGAACATCCGCCAGCCGGGCGGGCTCGCCAGCATCGCGTGGAACACGTCGGGCCGCCGCTCGAACACCTCCAGCAGCCGGTGCCCGGCGCGCATCTCCGGCGTCAGCCGCCGGTCGATTTCCCGGGCGTACGCGTCGAGGTCACCGGCGGCCACCGCCTCCCCGGCCAGGCGGCCGGAGCGCAGCGCGTAGCTGATCCCCTCGCGGCTCCACGGTTCCAGCAGCCCGGCGGCGTCCCCGGCGACCAGCACGCGGCCGTGCCGCAGCGGGGAGTCCCCGGTGCGGCAGCGGGTCAGGTGGCCGGAGTCGTGCTCCGGCGTCACCCCGGACAGGCCGAGCCGGTCGGTGAAGTCGCGCAGGTAGGCGCGGGTGCGGTCGCCGTCGCCCCGGGCGGCTATGACACCGACTGTCAGCCGGTCGCCCTTGGGGAAGACCCACGCGTAGGAGCCGGGCAGCGGCCCCCAGTCGAGCAGCACCCGGCCGCGCCAGCGGTCCCGCTCGGGGGCGTCCACCGGCAGTTCCAGTTCCAGTCCGAGGTCGACCTGGCGGAAGCGCACCCCGACGTGGCGTGCCGTCACGCCGGACGAGCCGTCCGCGCCGATGACGGTACGGGCGCGTACCGTCTCACCGCCGGCCAGGCGCAGGCGTACCTCGTCGGGGTCCTGCTCGATCGCGCGGACCGCGACGCCCTCGCGGACCTGTGCCCCGGCGGCGACGGCGGCGGCGCGCAGCCGGTCGTCGAACTCCTCCCGGCGGATCATGGCGACCAGCGGCGCGGGGTGCCGGCGGGTGAACGCGCGTCGCCCGTCCCGGGTGAACGTTATCCGGCCGACCCGGTCGTGGGCGGGCACCTCGACGCGGTCGCCGACCTCGGCCAGCGACGTGCCGATCAGGCCGCCGCCGCACGTCTTGTACCGGGGGTGGGTGGCCCGTTCGACCACGAGCGTGCGGACGCCGGCCCGGGCCGCGGTGTGCGCGGCGGAGAGTCCGGCGGGCCCGCCGCCGACCACGACGAGATCCATGATCACGGGTGCAGCCTAGGGCACCGCCGTGCCGCGCCGCCCGGTACGACAGTCGAACGGGTGAGCATCATCGCGGCCCGTCCGGGTAACCGCCGGTCGCCGGCCGTCCGCGGGTCGGGCGGTCCACGCCGAGGAGGGAAGCGATGCCTCAGGTCCAGCTGTCTGCGGTCGAGGAACGGGTCTACCAGGCGGTTTCCGCGCTGGAGGTGCAGGGGCACGTCCCCTACCCGGACCTGATCGCCCAGGAGACCGGGATGACCGAGGAGGAACTGCGCGAGCCGCTGCACTCGCTCACCGAGCGGGGGCTGCTGCACCGCGAGGACTCCCCGATGTCCGGCCTGGACTTCGGACCCCGGTGGTGCGCGCGCCAGACGGCGTGATCGGGTCGTTTGCCCCACCGGGCACCGGGTAGCGATCGGAGTCGGGTGATCGACGGTCAGTGGGGGGCACGATGAGCGAGGGCCGGTCGTCGACGCCGGTGCAGGACACCGGGTACGACGGCCGGCGCCGCTGGCGTGCGTTGAGCGTCGGCCTGATCGCGGCGTTCATGACGCTGCTGGACGTCAGCATCGTCAACGTCGCGGTGCCCTCGATCGACCGGGCGTTGCAGGCCACGCCGAGCGACCTGCAGTGGGTGCTGTCCGGGTACGCGCTGACGTTCGGCCTGGTGCTCGTGCCGGCCGGGCGGTTCGGCGACGCGCGCGGGCGGCGTACCGCGTTCGTGGTCGGGGTGGGCCTGTTCACGCTCACCAGCGCGCTCGCCGGGCTGGCCCGTTCCCCGGAGTGGCTGGTCGTCGCCCGGCTCGTCCAGGGCGCTGCCGCCGGTGTGGTGAATCCTCAGGTCAGCGGCATGATCCAGGAGTTGTTCCGGGGCGCGGACCGGGGCCGGGCGTTCGGGCTGCTGGGCGCGACGATCGGCATCTCCACCGCCGTGGGTCCGCTGCTCGGCGGGTTGCTCATCGAACTGGGCGGTGCCGAGCACGGGTGGCGGTGGGTGTTCTTCGTGAACATCCCGGTCGGGATCGTGGCGATGCTGCTCGGCTGGCGGCTGATGCCGGCCCGGCCGACCAACCCCGCCGGGCGGGGCCGGCTCGACCCGCTCGGCGTGCTGCTGCTCGGCGCCGGGGTGACGGTGATCCTGCTGCCGCTGGTGCAGCGGGAGCAGTGGCGGGGCCCGGGCAAGTGGCTGCTGATCCCCGTCGGCCTGCTGCTGCTCGCCGGGTTCGCGCTCTGGGAGCACCGGTACGCCCGGCGCGCCCAGCCGTTGTTCGACCTGCGGCTGTTCACGGTCCGCTCGTACACGCTGGGCGCGCTGATCGGCCTGATCTACTTCGCCGGGTTCACCGCGATCTTCTTCATCTTCACGCTCTATCTCCAGATGGGGCTGGGCTACAGCGCGCTCGTGGCCGGCCTGGCGATCACCCCGTTCGCGCTCGGTTCGGCGCTCGCCTCCGCGCTGGGCGGCCGGGTGGTCACCCGGTACGGCCGTCCGCTCGTCGCGATCGGGCTGCTGGCGGTGGTGGCCGGGCTGGTCGCGACCGATCTGGTGCTGGCCGGCGGGCCGCACGAGAACGTGCCGCTGCGGACCGCGCTGCCGTTGCTCGTCGCCGGGCTGGGCAGCGGCCTGGTGATCGCGCCGAACCAGACGCTCACGCTGTCCGAGGTGCCGGTGCCGATGGCCGGCAGCGGCGCCGGGATGCTCCAGACCGGGCAGCGCATCGGGTCGGCCGCCGGCATCGCCGCGGTGGGCGCGCTGTTCTTCTCGACGCTCGCCGCCGACCGCGGCGACTGGAGTACGGCGTTCCGCCACTCACTGCTGCTCGCCGCCGGGATCATCGTGCTGGCGCTCGGCGCCGCCGTGGCGGACATCGTGCTCGGTCACCGGCGCTCCGCGGGCCGCTCCTGATCGATAACGGAACTGAGGAGTTCGCCGATGGCCACCATCGACATCACCGCCGACCGCATCGACGTCCGGCTCACCCCCGCCGAGAAGATCTGGGCCCTGCGCGGCGACCTGTCGTTCCCCCGCTCCGCCGTCAGCGGCGCCGTCGTCGTACCGGACGGTGCCCGCGCCACCCGCGGCATCCGGGCGCCCGGACTCGGCGTGCCCCGCACGCGCAACGTCGGCACCTGGCGCGGCAAGGCCGGCAAGGAGTTCGTCAGCGTCCGCGGCGGCCAGCCGGCCGTCCGCATCACCCTCACCGGCCAGGCGTACGACTCCCTGCTCATCGGCGCCGACGACGCCCCGGCCCTGGCCGCGGCGGTGCTGCGGTGACCGTCGACCGCGCGCTGCGAGGCGGCCGCTGGACCCGCCGGTAGTCGAACCGGTGGTGTCGTGGCTCGCCGCGCACGGCGGCTGAGGACACGCGAGAGGCCGGCACCCGATCCGGGTGCCGGCCTCTCGTCAGGTCTTACTTGTTCCAGTGCTCGGCGACGATCTCGGCGGCCTGCTTCTCCCACTGCGCGTACGCGTCGGGGTAGGCGCTGACCTGCACGGTCTGCGCGGCCTCGGTCAGCGGCATGTCCTGCCAGCCGTCGACCTGCTTGAGGCCCTTGAGGAACGCCAGCGTCGAGTACTCGGGGTCGGTGATCTGCTCCGGCGTGCCCCAGCCGCTGGACGGCCGCTGCTGGAACAGGCCCAGCGAGTCGTGGTCGTTGCGGTCACCCAGGTGACCCAGGTTCTCCAGCTTCGACTCCTGCAGCGCGGTGGCGATCGAGATGACCGCGGCGCGCTCGGGCAGGCCCGCCTTCTTGGTGGCCGCGATGATGGCCTTGGCGTTGGCCAGCTGCTCGTCGTTCAGGTCCACGTGCGACTGCGCGCCCTGCGGGCTCACGCCCTGGACCGCGACGGCGGCCGGCTTGGTGGTCTCCGCCGCGTGGGCGGCGACCGGACCGGCGAACACGCCACCGGTGAAGGCGAGACCGGCGATACCGAGGATGCTCTTGCGCAGGATCGTGTTCATGATGGGCTCCGTTCGGGGGTCGACGCGTCCGGGGGTGGACGCGTGGGCACCGTCAGGCGCTCAAGGGGATCTCGGGGGTCCGGCAGCGCGGGGCGTGCCGGGTGCATCTGCAACGACCGGCGGCCCGGGGTTGTTCCCGCCGGGGGCGCTCGGCTGGCGCCGCTCCGGTCGCGCACCGGGTTACAACGCCACCCGCCCACCCCCGATTCCGCCGACGGAGTGCCGCCCACCACAGCGCAACCGGACATCGCCCCCCACCCCGCGCCCCTCCCCCGTCGATCTTGGAGACCTGGCGCCCGGGATGTCCGTTTCACGACGTCTGCGAGGTGCCGCAACTACAAGATCGACGACAACGGCCGGCACCCCTGGAAGGGGGCCGGCCGTTGTACGGGTCGGGTTACCAGACCTGCTGGACGATGTCCGCCGCCTGCTCCTCCCACTGCGCGTACGCATACGGGTAGGCGGACACCTGGACCGTCTGCGCGGCCGTGGTCAGCGGCAGCTCGTGCCAGCCGCCGACGTTCTTCAGCGCGTTGAAGAACGCCTTGCTGGAGTACTCCGGGTCGGTGATCTGCTCGGACGTGCCCCAACCGGACGACGGGCGCTGCTGGAACAGGCCCTCCGAGTCGTGGTCGTTGTACGCGCCGAGGTGACCCAGGTTGTACAGCTTCGACTCCTGGAGCGAGGTCGCGACGCCGATCACGGCGCCTCGCTCCCCCACGCCGGTCTCCTTGGCGGCCTCGACGATGGCCTTGGCGTTGTCGAGCTGCGCGTCGTCGAGCGGGATGCGCGACTGCGCGCCCTCGACGCCGTGCGGCACGAGCTTCTCCTTGGCCGGCCGGTCGGCCCTGGTCGGCACCTTGTCCAGGCCGGTGGTCTGGCCGGGCTTCACCGACTCGGTGGAGGTCTTCTTGCCGGTGGCCAGGTCGATGGCGGCCTTGGCACCGGCGTGCGGGCCGCTGGTGACCGGCGCGGCCACGGCGACGGGGCCGACGGCCAGTCCGCCCAGTACGGCCACGCCCGCCACGCTCAGCGCGGCACGGCGGTTACGGGAGACGGCGGCGGTCTTCGCGACGGCGGTCTTCGCGATGGCGGGGAGCCATCGAGTGAAGTGCTGCTTCACGATGGTTGCCCTTTCGATCGTTACGACGCGCTCCGGGGTGAGCGCCCATCGAGGGACTACCGCCGGGTAGGTGTTTGGGTTCCGGCGGTACGGGGGACACAACGAGCCCGCAGTGTCGGTCATTCCGGAAATGCCGGGCAGGGCCGAGGCTGCGGTCCAGGTCACCCGGAATTCCGGGCAGCGGGGCCGCGGCCACCGCAGACGGGACGATCAGGCCGGAACGCCGAACCGGACCAGCACGTGCCAGAGCTGCTTGAGGTGCTGCAGCGTCACCTCGGCCGGTCCCCGGTCGGCCCAGCGCTGCGGTTCGCGTACCACCGAGGCGGCGGCGCGGCCGACGAGCGCCGCGTGCAGCGGCTCCCCCGGGCGGGCGAACTCGGCGTGCACGCGCGCGGCGAGCGGCGGGATGTCCGGGCCGCGGAACTCGGCGTCCAGGCCGTCGACCGGCAGCACGAAGCCGGGATGGAAGCGCAGCGCCAGGCCGTGCCGCCCGGCGATCCCCTCCAGGCGCCGTCCCACGTCGGTGCCGCGGAACGACGGGTCGACCACGAGCGCCTCCACGTCGCGGGCGAGGCTGATCTCGCCGTGCACCTGCGCCTCGATGTAGTCGTCCAGCGCCCGGCCGACCCGCCCGGACTCCCGTTCCCGCCGCCGCAGCAGCGTCCGCAGCAGCGTGGCGGTGTCCATGCCGGCCACGCCCAGGGCCACGCCGGTCCCGGCGGTGGCGGTCAGCAGCGCCGCGAACACCGGCTCGAAGACGTCGACGGTGCCGAACTCGGTGGGCTCGACGTGGCTGTCACCGAAGCTGAACGTGGCCCGGGCCAGCGCCTCCGGGCGCAGCCGCAGGTGGCAGGACCCGAACCGGGGGCACGCGCCGTCGGCGTGGTCGAGCAGGTTCAGGCCGCCGTACTTCGGGCGCTCCGCGGGGAGCACGCCGGGACGCTGGTACGCGCCGCCGAACATCGCCTGCTCCCAGACGTCCCGGTCGCCGCCCGGGTACGCGGTCAGGCCGCCGTTGGAGACGCCGGTCTCGAACTGGCTGCGGTAGACGCCCTCCTCGTCCAGCGCCTCGACCACGGTGCGGCCGTCGCGCAGCACCCGGTCGGGGTGGAAGTTGAGCGTCAGCCGCCCGTTCCCGGTGATCGCGGCGACGACCTCCTCGTACCGGTAGGTCGTGCCGGAGGCAGCGAGGTGGCGGGCGATGACGGCGAGCGCGGCGGAGCGGTCGCGCAGCGCGACGTCGCGGACGTGGCGCAGCGCGGCGGACTGGGCGTCGGTGAGGATGGCGACGGGCACGGGCCCGAGTATCACCGGACCGGACGTCGCGCGGCCACGCGGTTTCCGCGCCGGCGACCAGCCCGGCCCCGACGCGCGCGGGCCCGGACCGGACTGCTCCGGGCCAGGCCCGCACGAGTCCTCAGTGGCCCCGGGCGATCCACTCGTCCAGGTGCGGCGCCTCGGCCCCGATGGTGGTGTCGTCGCCGTGCCCGGTGTGCACCACCGTCTCCGGCGGCAGCGTGAGCAGCCGGGTACGGATCGACTCGACGATCGTGCCGAAGTCGCTGTACGACCGCCCGGTCGCGCCCGGTCCACCGGCGAACAGCGTGTCGCCGGTGAAGACCGCGCCCAGGTCGGGGGCGTACAGGCTGCACGCGCCGGGGCTGTGACCGGGCGTGTGCAGCACCCGCAGCGTGGTCCCGCCGACGGTGAACGTCTGCCCGTCGGTCAACTCGCCGTCCGGCGGCGTGTCCGGGTGCACCATGTCCCACAGCACCCGGTCGGCCGGGTGCAGCAGCACCGGCGCGCCGGTGGCCCGGGCCAGTTCGGGCGCGACCCGGACGTGGTCGTCGTGGGCGTGGGTGGCGATGATCGCCAGCACCCGCCGGTCACCGATAACCTCGCGGACGGCCGCCACGTCGTGCGGCGCGTCGAGGACGACGCACTCGGCGTCGTCACCGATCACCCAGACGTTGTTGTCCACGTCGAACGTCTGGCCGTCGAGCGAGAACGTGCCGGAGGTGACGGCGTGGTCGACGCGGGCGGTCACGGGAAGACCACCACCGAGCGCAGCACGTCGCCGTGGTGCATCCGGGCGAACGCCTCCTCGACCTGGTCGAGGGCGATCTCCTCGGTGACGAACGCGTCCAGGTCCAGCCGGCCCTGCCGGTACAGCTCGGTCAGCATCGGGAAGTCGCGGCTGGGCAGGCAGTCGCCGTACCAGCTGGACTTGAGCGCGCCGCCGCGGCCGAAGACGTCCAGCAGCGGCAGGTCGACGGTCATCTCCGGGGTCGGCACGCCGACCAGCACGACGGTGCCGGCCAGGTCGCGCGCGTAGAACGCCTGCTTCCACGTCTCCGGACGCCCGACCGCGTCGATCACCACGTCGGCGCCGAAGCCGCCAGTGGCCGCGCGGATGGCCTCCACCGCGTCGTCCTCGGAGGCGTTGACCGTGTGGGTGGCGCCGAACTTGCGCGCCCAGTCGAGCTTGCGGGAGTCGGTGTCCACCGCGATGATCGTGGTCGCGCCGGCCAGGGCCGCGCCGGCCACCGCCGCGTCGCCGACGCCGCCGCAGCCGATCACCGCGACCGAGTCGCCCCGGGTCACGTTGCCGGTGTTCATGGCCGCGCCGAGACCGGCCATCACGCCACAACCGAGGAGGCCGACCGCTGCCGGCCGGGCCGACGGGTCCACCTTCGTGCACTGTCCGGCGTGCACGAGCGTCTTCTCGGCGAACGCGCCGATGCCGAGCGCCGGGGTCAGCTCGGTGCCGTCGGTGAGCGTCATCTTCTGCGTCGCGTTGTGAGTGGCGAAGCAGTACCAGGGGCGGCCGCGCCGGCAGGCCCGGCACTGCCCGCAGACCGCGCGCCAGTTGAGCACCACGAAGTCGCCGGGCGCCACGTCGGTGACGCCGTCGCCGACCTGCTCCACGATGCCGGCGGCCTCGTGGCCGAGCAGGAACGGGTAGTCGTCGTTGATGCCGCCCTCGCGGTAGTGCAGGTCGGTGTGGCAGACGCCGCACGACTGGATGCGGACCACCGCCTCGCCCGGCCCCGGGTCCGGCACCACGATGGTGGTGACCTCCACGGGCGCGCCCTTGCGCCGCGACACGACTCCCCGGACTTCCTGGCTCACGGTGCCTCCTTCGTTACGTGCGTCTGCACCCAGAACCTACCGCTGATCATGACCCGCGAACCAATGAAGCCCGGCGGATTGTCCTGGTCATGACCGGGTACCCGGTGTGCCGGTTCTACCAGGTGGGACGGGAGTGATCATGAGGCTGTCGCATGCGCCGCTGCGGGTCGCCATCGGCGCGTACATCCTGAACTCGGGGCTGGGCAAGCGGGGCCTGGAGGGTGAGGCCGCCGCGGGCATGCACGGCATGGCGGCCGGCGCGATGCCGCAGCTGCGGCAGATCCCGCCGGACCGGTTCGCCGTGCTGCTGTCGCGCGGCGAGGTCGCGCTCGGCGCGGCGCTGCTCGCCCCGTTCGTGCCCTCGCTGCTGGCCGGGGCCGCGCTCACCGCGTTCGGCGCGGGCCTGGTGCAGCTCTACCTGAAGACGCCGGGCATGCGCGAGGGCACCAGCCTGCGGCCGAGCCAGGCGGGCATCGGCCTGGCCAAGGACGTGTGGCTGGTCGGGGCGGGGCTGACCCTGGTGCTCGACTCGCTGGTCCGGCACGGGCGCTGATCCGCCCGGAGCCGAAGCCGCGCCGGGCCGCCCGCACATCGCCGGGCCGCCCGCGTACTCAGGCGGGTGCCGCGACCGTCGCGGCGGCCCGCTCGTCGGCGAGCCGGCGACGCGCGGCGTTGCGGTAGCGCAGCACCTGCGCCGCGCCGAGCGCCCAGAGCAGGAACTGGACGGCGAACGCCCACCGGAACGCGGCCAGCGGCGGCGCGTCGTGCCCGGCGGGGGTGGCCAGGTCGAGCACCACGCCGACGGCCAGGATCAGCACGATCGAGGCGGCGAAACCGCCGACGTTGACGATGCCGGTGGCGCTGCCGATGCGGTGCACCGGGTTGAACGAGCGGGCGTAGTCGAACCCGATCATCGACCCGGGACCGTTCACCGCGAGCACAACCACGAGCGCCACCAGCAGCGCGTGCGGAGCCCGGCCGGGCCAGGCGAGCACCACCGCCCACATCCCGGCGGTGGCGGCGGTGATCGCGAAGACCAGCACCGAGCGGTGGAACGGGTAGCGGGCGCACAGGTACGCGAGCAACGGCCCGCACACGAGCGTCACCATCGTCATCACGGTGAGCAGCCCGGCCGCCGCGGTGGGCGAGAAGCCCTGTCCCTGCACCAGAAACGGGTAGCCCCACAGCAGCGCGAACACGGAGCCGGAGAACTGGGTGACGAAGTGCGTCCACAGGCCCAGCCGGGTGCCCGGCTGGGCCCACGCCTCGGCGAGCCGGCGGCGCACGGTGGCCAGGTCGGGCGCGAGCGTGGTGGCGTGCTCGGCGTGCGGGGTGTCACGGACCGCGACGAGCACCAGCAGCACCACTGTCGCGCCGAGCGCCGCGGCGGTCAGGAACGCCGGCGTCCAGCCCGCGCGGTGCAGCAGCAGCACCAGGGGTACGGCGCCGAGCACCGCGCCGAGCTGGCCGACGGTGCCGGTGAGCTGCACCAGCAGCGGATTGCGCCGGCCGGGGAACCAGAACGCGACGATGCGCAGCACGCTGATGAACGTCATCGCGTCACCGAGGCCGACGAGCACCCGGGCGGCGACCGCGAGCGGCACGTCCCCGGCGACGGCGAACATGACCTGCCCGGCCACCATCAGCGCGCCGCCGGCCAGCAGCAGCCGGCGCGAGCCGTAGCGGTCCAGCAGCACCCCGACCGGGACCTGCATGACGGCGTAGACGGCGAGCTGGGCGACGGAGAACGTGGCGAGCGCGGCGGCGTTGATGTGGAAGCGGTCCGCCGCGTCGACCCCGGTGACGCCGAGCGAGCTGCGGTGGAACACGGCGGTCAGGTACGCGGTCAGCGCCACCGCGTACACCAGGGCGGCGGGCCGGCGAGCCGCGCTCACCGCAGCGTTCCGAGCATCCGCGCGGCGGTGTCGATGTGCGCGGCGACCGCGTCGTGCCACGCCTGCGGGTCGTCGCCGTCGAGCGCGGCGAGCTGCCCGGCGTGCTCGGTGAGGGCGACCTCGGCCCAGCCGGGCGAGAGCCGGAAGCTCGCCTCGCCCATGCGCAGCTGCCGGTCGCGCAGCCGGTGGTACAGCTCGGCCAGGATCTCGTTGCCGGCCGCCTCGACCACGGCGGCGTGGAACGAGCGGTCGGCGGCCATCAAGGCGGTGAGGTCACCGGCGGCGTGCGCGCGGCGCATCTCGTCCAGCCGGCGGGCCAGGTCGGCGCGCAGCTCGGCGCGGCGCGGCCAGACCCGGTCGGCGGCGTGCAGCTCGACCAGGCGGCGGGCCTCGATGACGTCGGCGATCTCCCGGGCCGACACCGGCCGGATCAGCGCGCCGCGCTTCGGGTAGAGCCTGACCAGCCCTTCGGTCTCCAGACGCAGCAGCGCCTCCCGGACCGGGGTGCGGGACACGCCCGTCGCCTCGGCGATCTCGCCCTCGCTGACGAGCTGGCCGCCCGGGTAGACCTGTTCCAGGATGGCCTGCTTGAGGTGCCGGTACGCCCGCTCGGCGGCGGACAGCACGACCCGGCTGGGATGCGTCATGTATCTAAGCTTGCTCCCCGGGCCGTCCGGCCGGTCCGGCGCGGGCCGGGACAGTGGCGAAGGCCACGGTCAGGCCCACAGCTTGCGCAGCAGCGCCTCCACCTCGGCGGTCCGCTCGATCTGCGGCATGTGCCCGGTGTCGCGGAACAGGTGGCTGCGCGCGTTCGGCAGCCGCGTGCGGGCGTACGCCAGATGCGCGGCGGGCAGGACCAGGTCGCGCTCGCCCCAGACGAGCAGCGTGGGCAGGTCGAGCGCGGCCACCGCGTCGAGCAGGTCGGCGCGCCACTGCGGGCGTACGCCGCGCCAGGTGCCCAGGTCGCGGACCAGCTCCAGCATCACCCGGGCGGCGTGCGGCTGACCGGCCGCGGCCAGCGCGGTGGCGATCCGCTCGTCGGTGACGTACGCCGGGTCGTGGAAGATCGCCCGCTCGGTGCGCCGGGCGATCCTCGGGTGCGGGCGCAGCAGCAGCCGGGCCAGCGGGCGTACCGCCAGCAGCCGCAGCGCCACTGTCACCTCGCGGCCGAAGCCGGCGCTGTTGAGCAGCGCCAGGCTGGCGACGCGCCGCGGCGCGTCGGCGGCCAGGCGCATGGCCACCGCCCCGCCGAGGGAGTTGCCGACCAGGTGCGCCGGGCCGGTCACCCCGGCCGCGTCCAGGAAGCGGGCCACCGCGGCGGCCAGGGCCGGGAGCGTGTGCGGCCCGTCCAGCGGCGCGGAGCCGCCGTGCCCCGGCAGGTCCACCGCGAGCACCAGGTGGTCGCGGGCCAGCGCGGTGTGCAGGGCGGTGAAGTCGTCGAGGGTACGGCCGATGCCGTGCAGCAGCACCACGGGCGGCCCGTCGCCGCTGATCCGGCAGCGGGTACGCCGTCCGTCGACGGTGCGCTCGTCGGCCGGGGGCAGGACGAGCGTCACGCCCGGCGTCCGGGTTCTGCCGCGGCCTCCTCGCCGGACCGGGGAGGCGGAACCGGCACTGTGGCGTCGGTCGCGACGGTGGGTGCCTCGGCGGGCGGGACGGCGGGCGGAGCTGTGGGCGCGGCACCGGGCCGGGCCGGGGGCTGGCGCATGCCCAGGGCCAGCACCCTGCCGTAACCGGCCGGGGCGACGCGGGCGAGCAGGTCGGGCAGTTTCGCCGACCAGCCGATCAGCACCCGGCCGCGGCGTCGCTGCACGCCGCGCAGGATCACCTCGGCGGCGGTCGCCGGGTCGATGGTGAGCAGCTTCTCGAACTGCTTGCGCCCAGCCTCGTACTCGTCGAGGGCCACGCCGCTGCCGACGCGGGCGCTGGCAGCGATCCGGGTGCGGATGCCGCCCGGGTGCACCGAGGTGACGCCGATGCCGTCGTCGACGAGTTCGTGGCGCAGCGCCTCGGTGAAGCCGCGCACGGCGAACTTGCTCGCCGAGTACGCGGCCTGCCCGGCGGGCGCGATCAGCCCGAACAGGCTGGACACGTTCACCAGGTGGGCGCCGGGCTCGGCCTTGAGCGCGGGCAGCAGCGCATGGGTCAGGCGGACCACCGCCCGGAAGTTGATCTCGATGACCCAGAGGAACTCCTCCAGGGTGACCTGGTCGAAGCGCCCGCCCAGCGCCACGCCGGCGTTGTTGATCAGCAGCCGGATCCGGGGGTGCGCGCGGTGGATCTCGGCGGCGACCCGGTCGGTGGCGTCGGCGTCGGCCAGGTCCACCACGTGGGTCTGGACCCGCCGGTCCGGGTACGCGGCCCGGATCGCGGCCACGGTGGCGGCCAGGCCGTCGGCGTCCCGGTCGAGCAGCACCAGGTCGGCGCCGCGCCGGGCCAGCCCGTGGGCCAGCGCCGCGCCGATGCCGCTCGCGGCGCCGGTGAGCACCGCCGTGCCGCCGGGGAAGACGAGGTCACGCATCGGTTCCTCCGGAGCTGGTCGTGGCGGCCGGGGCGGTGGCGGGCGCGCCGGCGCGGGTGAACCGGACGCCGTCGGTGAGCGGGCCGTGCCGCATCAGGCGTACGTCGCGGGGATAGTTCTGGTGCAGCCGCCACGGCGCCTGCGGCCCCTGCTTGGGCAGCTGGTCGACGGCGCGCAGCACGTACCCGGACTGGAGGTCGATGATCGGCACCAGGTCGTCGGTGTCCGGGGCGAGCGGCGTGACGATCTGCCGGCCGGTGTCGTCGAGGTGGCGCAGCAGCCGGCAGACGTACGTGGCGACGAGGTCGGCCTTGAGCGTCCAGGAGGCGTTCGTGTAGCCGATGGTCATGGCGAAGTTCGGCACGCCGGAGAGCATCATGCCCTTGTAGGCCACAGTCGAGGCGAGGTCGACCTCGGCGCCGTCGACACTCAGGGTCATGCCGCCGAGCGCGAGCAGGTTGAGGCCGGTGGCGGTGACCACGACGTCGGCGGGCAGCTCCTCGCCGGAGGCGAGCCGGGTGCCCCGCTCGGTGAACGTGTCGATGGTGTCGGTCACCACCGAGGCGCGGCCGGCGCTCAGCGCGGCGAACAGGTCCCCGTCCGGCACCACGCACAGCCGCTGGTCCCAGGGGTTGTAGCGGGGCGAGAAGTGCCTGTCGACGTCGTACCCGGACGGCAGGCGGCCCTTCGCGGCGCGGCGCAGGAACCGCTTCACCACGCCGGGGGCGCGGCGGCTGAGCTGGAAGTTGGCCACGCCGAGCGTGACGTTCTTCCAGCGGGCCACCGCGTACGCGGCCTTCGGGGGCAGCCAGCGCCGCGCGGCGTCGGCGAACGGGTCGCGCGAGGGC
Organism: Micromonospora sp. WMMD1219; assembly: GCF_049315215.1. Lineage (NCBI taxonomy): Bacteria > Bacillati > Actinomycetota > Actinomycetes > Micromonosporales > Micromonosporaceae > Micromonospora > Micromonospora sp. WMMD1219. Next base: position 5,112,214 of record NZ_CP186057.1, on the reverse strand, counting down.
AGCGCGATGACGTACGTGGGTGAGCGCTGGAGCATGGTGACGTGGGCGGCCCGCTCGGCCATGGCCGGGACCAGGGTGACGGCTGTGGCGCCGCTGCCGATCACCACGACCCGCTTGCCGGTGTAGTCCAGGTGCTCGGGCCAGTGCTGCGGGTGCACGAGCGTGCCGGCGTACTTCTCGACGCCGGGGAACCGCGGCGTGTAGCCCTCGTCGTAGCGGTAGTAGCCGGAGTTGGTGAACAGGAACCCGCAGGTGAGGGTGACGTCCTCGCCGGTGTCGTCGCGGTGGGCGTGCACGGTCCAGCGCGCGGTGGCGCTGTCCCACTCGGCGCGTACCGCCCGGTGGTGGAAGCGGATGTGCCGCTCCACGTCGTACTCGCGGGCGGTCTGGCGCACGTACGCCCGGATGGAGTCGCCGTCGGCGATGGCCTTCGGGTCGGTCCACGGCTTGAACGAGTAGCCGAGGGTGTACATGTCGGAGTCGGAGCGGATGCCCGGGTAGCGGAACAGGTCCCAGGTGCCGCCGATGGCGCCCCGGGCCTCCAGCACCGCGTAGGTCTTGCCGGGGCATTCGCGTCCGAGGTGGACGGCGGCGCCGATGCCGGACAGGCCGGCCCCGACGATGAGGACGTCGACGTGGTCTGCGGCCATCGCTTCTCCCGTTCGCACCGGCGGTGGACCGGACACTATCCATCGCCGTCGACCGCAGTCAACACCGTGTCGAGTCGAATCGACACGGTGTCGAGCGGGTGTAGCATCAGCCGACATGACGACCGCCCGTACGCCGACCGGCGCCGCGCCGACGCGCGGGCGGCGGGCCGGCCGGTCCACCGGCGACGAGCGGGAGACCGCGATCCTGGCCACGGCCGAGCGGTTGCTGACCCAGCGCCCGTTCGCCGACATCTCCATCGACGACCTGGCCCGCGGCGCCGGGATCTCCCGGCCCACGTTCTACTTCTACTTCCCGTCCAAGAACGCGGTGCTGCTCACGCTGCTCGACCGCGTCACCGAGGAGGCCGACGCCGCCGCCGGGGGCGTGTTCGAGCGGCTCGCCGAGGATCCGCGCGCCCACTGGCGTGAGCTGATCGCCCGGTTCCACGCCACGTTCGGCGGGCACCGCGACGTGGTGCTGGCCTGCGCCCAGGTGCGCGGCACCAACGCCGAGGTGCGGCGGCTCTGGGCCGAGGTGCTGGAACGCTGGGTCCGCGCGGTGCAGGCCGCGATCGAGGCCGAACGCGCCCGCGGCGCGGCCCCGGACGGGCTGCCCGCCCGGGACCTCGCCATCGCGCTGAACTCGATGAACGAACGCGTCTGGTACGCCACGTTCGCCGGGGACGGCCCGGCGGTGGCCGAGCGGGACGTGGTCGACGTGCTGCTCGACGTGTGGCTGACCGCGATCTACCGGACCACCACGCCGCCGGTCACGCCGCCGCTCACGCCGTCCGGCGGAACTGCATGACCCAGTTGGTCTCCCAGGTGCGCTCGCCGTCGGTGGAGAACGCCTGTTCCCACCGGCAGGAGACCGGGGTGATCGCCGACCAGAGGAACCGGCAGCGCACCGGCCGCCCCTCGTCGGTGTCGTCGGCGTGGAACTCACCGACGCCGTCGGTGAACCGGCCCACCACCGGCGGCTGCTCCAGCACGCCCCGCGCGCTGTGCATCCAGTAGATCGACCACAGCCCGGTCGCCGGGTTCAGGACGCGCACCGAGGAGCCGGCGAAACCCCGGCTCGGGCAGCGCATCTCGTCGAAGCTGCCCGCGCCGTCGAAGAACGAGGGCGCCTCGCTGACGCCGGCGAACTCGTCCCAGTCGTCGCCGCCGACGTGGCGCTGCCGCAGGCGCCGGTTGGTCACGTCCCAGGTGCCGACGAGGAAGTCGAAGTCGCCCATCAGAGCCCCACCGGCCCTTCGGCCCGGGTGTCGGCCAGGTAGCCGGCCAGGTCCGGCCGGTCCGGCGCGAGCACGTGCCGGATCCAGGCGGCGCGCTCGTGTTCCAGCACGCCCAGTTCCCAGACGCATCCGACGCCGGGCCGGGTCAGGTCGACGAAGTGCGCCGGGTCGTCGTCCGGGCAGTCCAGCGCGGGCTGCCCGGCGATCGCGATGCGGCACTCGACCACGTTGTCGAAGAACCAGCTGTACGCCAGCAGGTACGCCCCGGTGTCCGCGCCCCGGTGCAGCACCACCCAGCTCGCCGGCGGGGTGGCGCCGTCCGGGCCGGGCAGCAGCTTCGGAAGGTACGCGTACGCGGCGTCGACCACCCGCGGTTCGAGGCGGCGGTCCGGCTGGTCGATGTGGTAGCGCTTGACGTGCCGGCCGCCGGCCTCGACGGTCCCCGGCACGGTCAGCTCCTTGTCGTGAAAAGCCATGCGGGCACGTTAGGACCGCTTCCCTGACAGCTAGTGTCAGTGGAATGCGGGCCAGTCGACTCCTGTCCATCCTGCTGCTCCTCCAGGCGCACGGCCGGCTCACCGCCGCCGACCTGGCCGACCGCCTCCAGGTGTCGGCGCGCACCGTCTACCGGGACGTGGAGGCGCTGCACGCCGCCGGCATTCCGCTGTACGGCGAGGCCGGACACGACGGCGGCTACCGGCTCGTGGAGGGCTGGCGGACCCGGCTGACCGGGCTGACCGCGGAGGAGGCCGACCGGCTGCTCTTCGCCGGGCTCCCCGGACCGGCCGCCGAGCTGGGCTACCAGTCGGTCGTCGCCGCCGTGCAGCTCAAGCTGCGGGCCGCGCTGCCCGCGCCGCTGGCCGGCCGGGCGGCCCGGCTGGAGCAGCGGTTCCACCTGGACACGCCGGGCTGGTACTCCGACGGCGATCCGTCGCCGCACCTGGCCGAGGCCGCCGAGGCGGTGTGGCGGCAGCACCGGGTCCGGGTGCGCTACCGGGGCTGGCGGGGCGAGACGACCCGGGTCCTCGAACCGTACGGGCTGGTGCTCAAGGGCGGACGCTGGTATCTGGTCGCCACCCGGCCGGACCGCGCCGACCCGGCCACCTACCGGGTCAGCCAGATCCTCGACCTGACCCCGCTGGACGAGCCGTTCGAGCGGCCGGAGTTCGACCTGCCGGCCTGGTGGCGCGCGCACGTGGTGGAGTTCCGGGCCGGTCTGCACCGCGACGAGGCGCGCATCCGGCTGTCGCCGCGCGGGTTCGCCCGGCTGCGCGAGGTCGGCAGCGACGTGGTGGTGGCCGCCGCCGAGGCGAGCGCCGGCCCGCCCGACGTCGCCGGCTGGGTGCACGCGGTCATCCCGATCGAGTCGCTCACCCACGCCCACGGCGACCTGCTCCGGCTCGGCGCCGAGGTGGAGGTCCTCTCCCCCGCCCCGCTGCGCGCCCGCCTGGCCGAGACCGCCACCGCCCTGGCCGCCCTCTACCCCCCGCTCCCGCCCCTACCCCTGCTCCCGCCCCTACCCACCCCGCCTCTCCCCGGTTGATCAAGGAGTTTGTGTCCTTCGGGGAGATCGACTCGGACACGAACTCCTTGATCAGCCGGGCAGGGCTCGGTGTGCGTCGGCCACCGTCGCGAGGGCTCGGTCGATCTCGGACGGTGGGGTGGCCGCGTACCCGAGGACCAGGCCGGGTGGCTGCGGGCACTGACCGTGCCAGGACAGCGGATGGACCTTGACGCCCCGGCGCAGCGCCGCCGCCGCGAGCGCCCGGTCGTCGACGTCGCCGGGCAGCGTGACCATCAGGTGCAGCCCGGCCGCCGCACCGTGCACCACCGCCCCGGGCAGGTACGCGCGGACCGCCCGGATCATCGCGTCCCGGCGGCGTACGTGCCGGTGGCGCAGCAGCCGCAGGTGCCGTTCCAGCGCGCCGGACTCCATCAGCTCGGCCAGCACGAGCTGCGGCAACGCCGCGTTGCCGAGGTCGGCCGCCCGCTTCGCGGCCACCACGTCGGCGTGCAGCGCGGGCGGCACCAGCATCCAGCCGATCCGCAGCGCCGGTGCGAGCAGCTTGGAGATGCTGCCGACGTAGCAGACCCGATCCGGCGCCATCGCACGCAGCGCCGGCACCGGCGGACGGTCGTAGCGGTGCTCGGCGTCGTAGTCGTCCTCCACCACCAGGCCGCCGTCGCGTGCCCACCGCAGCAGCCGCCGGCGCCGATCGCCGTCGAGCACCACACCGGTCGGGAACTGGTGCGCCGGGGTGAGCAGCACGGCCGGCGCGCCGCAGCGCTCCAGCTCGCCGACGCACAGTCCCCGGTCGTCCACCGGCACCGGCGGTGTCGCCAGCCCGGAGTAGACCAGGTGCTGCCGCACGCCGAGGGAGCCGGGATCCTCCACCGCCACGGTGTGCGTACCCCGGTCGTGCAGCACCCGCGCGAGCAGGCCGAGCGCCTGGGACACCCCAGCCACGATCACCACCTCGGCCGGGTCCGCGCGGACGCCCCGGTTGCGGGCCAGCCAGTTCGCGACCGCCAGTCGCAGCGCGGGCGTGCCGGTCGGGTCGCCGTAGCCGAGCGCGGCGGGCGTCATCCGGTGCAGCACGGCCCGCTCGGCCCGCAGCCAGGCCGCGCGGGGAAAGGCCGCCAGATCGGGTACGCCGGGAGTCAGGTCCACCTGCGCGGGTACGGCGCGCAACTCGTCGAAGGCGTCGAAGCCGGGCCGGGTGGCGAACACGTCCGGTGCTCGCCTCGGCTCGGGTGGCCGGGTGACCACGGCGGCCGGCGTGGCGACCACCACCGTTCCGGCCCGGCCGCGTCCCGCCACCTGCCCGTCCTCGGCCAGCCGCTGGTACGCCTCGGTCACCACGCCACGGGAGACGCCCAGCTCGGCGGCGAGCACCCGGCTGGCCGGCAGGCGGGTGCCCACCGGCGCCCGGCCGTCGGCGATCGCGGACCGCAGCCGGGCGGCCAGCCAGTCCGCGCGGCCACCGGGTGGCGCCTCGCCGACGTCGAGCTGGAGGAAGTCCGCACCGGCCGCTTTGGACTCCTCAGGAACGACGACTTTGGCCCTGTCCATCGGACCATTATGGTCACAGGCTGGACCGCATGACAGTCGCCTTCCTGCTGACCTCGCTCGTCGTCGCGATCACTCCGGGCTCCGGGGTGATGCACACGCTCGCCACCGCCGTGACCGGCGGACGCCGGGCCGGCCTGGCCGCTGCAGCCGGCGGCACGCTCAGCCTCGTCCCGCACGTGATCGCCGCGGTGACCGGCCTGGCCGCCCTGCTGCGTGCCGGCACCCCGGCGTTCCGCGTGGTGACCTGGCTGGGTGTGGCGTACCTGCTCTGGATGGCCTGGTCGGCGCTGCGCGACCGGGGCACGTTCGCCCTCGACGGTGACCGGCCTCCGCGTCCGGCGGCGGCCGTGTTCCGGGACGGGGTCCTGCTGAACCTGCTGAACCCGAAGGTGACGGTGTTCTTCGTGGCGTTCCTGCCGCAGTTCGTACCCCCGGACGCACCCGCCGCCACAGCGCGCATGCTCGCCTGCGGCCTGGTGTTCATGGCCGTCACGCTGCTGGTGTTCGCCGGGTACGCGCTCCTGGCCGGCGCGTTGCGCCGCCGCGTGCTGTCCCGGCCCCGGCTGACCGGGCTGCTGCGGCACGCCTTCGCCGGCAGCTTCCTCGTCCTGGGCCTCGGCCTCGCGTTCACCGCCTGACCCGCCCTCACCGCTCAGAAGGAGACTTCCCGTGCGTTTCCGCCACTCCCCCGAGATCTGGTCGGCCTTCCCCGAACTGACCTGCGGCGTCCTGCACGCCACGGGCGTCACGCCCGACGTCGACGTGACGCCGCGGCCGGCCGGGTATCTGGGCACCGCCCGGGACCGGCTCGCCGCCGGGCCGGAGGGTGGCTTCCCGGAGATCCAGGCGTGGCGTCGCGCGTTCACCCGGATGGGCTGCCCGCCGACCCGCTACCGCTGCGCGGCCGAGTCGCTGCTGCGCCGGTTGCGGCGGGACGGGGACCTGCCCCGGCTGCATCCGCTCGTGGACCTCGGCAACGCGCTGTCCACCCGGTACGCGGTGCCGGTCGCCGTGCTCGACCTGGCCCGGATCGACGGCGACCTGACCGTGCGCCCGGCCGACGGCACGGAGCACTACCTGGGGCTCGGCGGGGAGAGCGAACACCCCGCGCCAGGCGAGGTGATCTTCGCCGACCAGGGTGGAAACGCGCACGCCCGGCGCTGGTGCCACCGGCAGAGCGACGCGTCGGCGGTACGAGACGACACCACCGACGTGCTCGTGGTGATCGAGGCGATGCACGAGGGCGCGGCGCCGGCCGTACACCGGATGCTGGACGAACTGGCGGCGGCGCTGGACGAACTGTGGCGCGTGCCGTCGCGGACGGCGCTGCTCACCGCGGCGGCGCCGGAGTTCGCCGTGCCGGTCCGGACGGGCTGACCCCGCCGGCGTGGTGGCTGCCGGTCGCGCGGCGTGGTCGCCGACGCGCACGTTTCGGGCGCACGGCGACGGCGCTGGTAGCCGACCGCCTCGTGGTCAGGCGTCGGGGTCGGTGCGGTCGCGCGCCATCAGCTCGTCGAACTCGGCCGGGGTGATCTCGCCGATGCGCAGCCGGCGGGCGTTGGCGGCGAACCGGGCGATCGCCGCGCCGCGCGGGTCCGGCTCGGTGAGCAGGCCGGCGTCGGCGGTCAGAGCGCTCGCGGCACCCGCCACGTCGTGCGGATCGGCCAGGTCGACCGGCTCGCCGTGCAACTCCCGCAGGGCGTCGGCGAGTCGCGCGTCGGCGGCGTCGCCGGTGCCCCACCAGCGCCGGGCCAGGTCGACGGTGCGGCCGAGCGAATCCTCCCCCACCCGTTCGGCGCCTATCTCGGCACGCATCATGCGCAGGAAGCGGAATGTCACGGCATCGGAGTCATCGGCGATCACGCCCGTACCCTAGCGAGCGGGTCCGACGACACCGCCGGGCGAGCCGGGGTCGTCCGGCCGGTTGAGGTCACCGCCCGCGGGTAGTGCGCGGACATGCCCGAACGATACGAGGACTACGACCGCGTCGCGATCGTCACCGGCGCCGACTCCGGCATCGGCAAGGCGTGCGCGGTGGCGCTCGCCGAAGCCGGTTACGACATCGGCATCACCTGGTACGGCGACGCGGTGGGCGCCGACCGCACCGCCACCGAGGTACGTGCCACCGGCCGCCGCTGCGAGACCGCCGAGTTGGACCTGACCCGGCTCCCCGAAGCGGCGGCGGTGGTCGACGAACTGGCCGACCGGCTCGGCGGCCTGGGCGTGCTCGTCAACAACGCCGGCACCGGCCTGTCCGAGCCCTTCGTGGACGTGAGCTGGGAGAAGTGGCGGGAGGTGCTGGCGGTGGACCTGGACGGGCCGTTCCTGTGCTCGCAGCGGGCCGCCCGGCGGATGCGCGCGGCCGGGCGAGGCGGCCGGATCATCAGCATCACCAGCGTGCACGAGCACGCGCCCCGGGTCGGCTCGTCGGCGTACTGCGCAGCCAAGGGCGGCCTCGGCCTGCTCACCAAGGTGATGGCGCAGGAACTGGCCGCCGACGGGATCACCGTCAACGCGGTCGCCCCGGGTGAGATCGCCACGCCGATGACCGGGCAGGAGGACGTCGACCCGTTCACGCAGGAGCGTCCCGGTGTGCCGGTGGGACGGCCCGGTGACGCCCGCGAGGTGGCGGCGGTGGTGGCGATGCTCGCCTCACCGGCTGCGGCGTACGTGACGGGAGCGTCGTGGGCGGTCGACGGGGGGATGCTGTTGATGGGTCCGCAGGCTTCTGTTCTTTCCTCCCACTCGTGGCGTTCTGCCTAGTCCTGTGGTCGCGGTTGAGGGCCGGGGGCGACCGTGCCCGGCTCCGGGCGGTCAGGCTTGATCCCTGCGCCGGGCACGGTCGCCCCCGGCCCCGTCGTGGGTCAGGTGCGTTCGTTGCTGCCGGGATCGGGGGTGGCTCCCACGGGTGCGTCTAGCGGTGTCTGCTGCTGCTCGGGGTAGTGGCAGGCGGTTTGCTGTGCGCCGCCGTCGCGGGTGACCAGCGCCGGTTCCTCGGTGGCGCAGTGGTCGGTGGCTTTCCAGCAGCGGGTGCGGAAGCGGCAGCCCGACGGTGGGTTGAGTGGGGTGGGTACGTCGCCGGTGAGGCGGATGCGTCCGGCGGGTCCGAGCGCGGTGACGTCAGGGATCGCGGACAGCAGCGCCCGGGTGTAGGGGTGCTGCGGGCGGGTGTAGATGGTGTCGCGGTCACCGATCTCGACGATCTTGCCGAGGTACATGACGGCCACGCGGTGGCAGAAGTGCCGCACGACGGCGAGGTCGTGGGCGATGAACACGAACGCCAGGTCGAGGTCGCGTTGCAGGTCGCGCAGCAGGTTGATGACCTGCGCCTGGATCGACACGTCCAGCGCCGAGACGGGTTCGTCGGCGACGATGAGTTTCGGTTTCAGCGCGAGGGCGCGGGCGATGCCGATGCGCTGGCGTTGCCCGCCGGAGAACTCGTGCGGATACCTGTTGTAGTGCTCCGGGTTCAACCCGACGAGTTCGAGGAGTTCCTGCACCCGTTTCTTCGCCCCGCCCGGCGGGGTGATCCGGTTGACCTGCAACGGCATCGCCACGATCCGCCCGACCGTGTGGCGGGGGTTCAACGACGCGTACGGGTCCTGGAAGATGATCTGCAGGTCCTGCCGCAGCGCCCGCAACTCACGACGCCCACCGTGGGTGATGTCCCGCCCCGCGAAGGTGATGCTGCCGGCGGTGGGTTCCAGCAGACGCACCAGCATCCGCCCGGTCGTGGTCTTCCCACACCCTGACTCCCCCACCAGCCCGAGGGTCTCGCCGGGGCGTACGTCGAAGTCCAACCCGTCCACCGCCCGCACCGCACCCGTGCTGCGCAGCCCCTGCCGGACGGGGAAGTGCTTGGTCAGCCCTCGCACGGACAGCAACGGCTCGCTGCCCGGCGCCGCACGGACGGCCTCACCCCGCCGGCCGGCGACCACGCCCGTCGTGTCCTGGTCAGCACTCATCGGGCCACCCCCACGTGCGCGACCTCGTCGCGGTAGATCCGCTCCCGCGCCGCGACCGGCAGGTGACAGGCCACCAGGTGACCCGCCGCCCCCGCCGGAACCAACTCCGGAACCTCGGCGCGGGACCGGTCACCGTTCACCCCGGCCCACCGGCAACGCGGATGAAACGCGCACCCCGGCGGCAGGTTGATCAGCGACGGCGGGTTACCCGGGATCGGCACCAGGTCCGCGTCCGCGTCGCCGTGCAACGACGGCACACTCGACAACAACCCCCACGTGTACGGATGCTGCGGCGCCCGCAACACCCGCTCCACACTCCCGTGCTCCACCGCCCGACCCGCATACATCACCAACACGTCATCAACCACCTGACTGACCACACCCAGGTCGTGCGTGATCAACACGATCGCCGACCGGAACTCCTCCTGCAGATCACTGAGCAGATCCAGGATCTGCGCCTGCACCGTCACGTCCAACGCCGTGGTCGGCTCATCCGCGATCAGCAGGTCCGGGTCGTTCACCAGCGCCATCGCGATCATCGCCCGCTGCCGCATCCCACCGGAGAACTCATGCGGATACTGATCGAACCGCTTCCCCGGCTGCGGAATCCCCACCCGGCCCAACATCTCCACCGCCCGCGTGCGCGCCTCCCGCCGACCGGCCCTGGGGTGGTGCACCCGATACGCCTCCGCGATCTGCCGGCCCACCGAGTAGTACGGATGCAACGCCGACAGCGGATCCTGGAAGACCATCGCCATGTCCCGGCCCCGCAGCCGCCGCACCTCCTCCTCACCCAACCCGACGAGCTGACGCCCACCCACCGAGATCTCCCCCGAGATGGTCGTGCGCTTCGCGTTGTGCAGGCCGAGGATCGCCAGCGACGTCACGCTCTTACCGGACCCGGACTCCCCCACGATCCCCAGCGTGCGACCCCGCTCCACCGCGAACGACACCCCGTCCACGGCCCTGACCACACCGTCCTCGGTGTCGAACCGCACCCGCAGATCCCTGACCCGCAGGTACGGGCCCTCGCCGCGACGCGGCGCCGGAAGCTCCACCATGTCCGATCCCTCCCCTCAGCTCAGCCGGACCCGCGGGTCGATCACCGCGTACAGCACGTCGACGACGATGTTGGCGACCACGATGAACACCGCTGCCAGCAGCACCGTCGCCATCACCACCGGCAGGTTGAGGAACTGCACCGCCTCCACTGTCGCCTTGCCGAGACCCTGGAGGCCGAAGATGGTCTCGGTGATGAACGTGCCGCCGAGGCTTGTGCCGATGTCCAGCCCGGCGATCGTGACGATCGGCGTGATCGCCGCCCGCAACGCGTGCCGCGTGTGCACCTTCCGGGCGGGCAGCCCCTTCGCCCGGGCGGTACGGACGAAGTCCTCCGACAACGTCTCCAGCATCTGCGCCCGGGCCAGCCGGGCGTACAGCGCGGAGTTGAGGAACCCCAGCGTCATCCACGGCAGCAACAGCCCGGCCGCCCAGCGCAGCGGGCTCTCGGTCAGCGGGGTGTAGCTGGGGAACGGCAGCAGGCCGGTGGAGTAGACGAGCAGGTAGAGCAGGATCAGCCCGAAGAAGTACACCTGCATCGACGCCCCGGCCAGCGTGACGCCGATGGCGGCGCGGTCGAACGCCGTACCCCGGCGTAGCGCCGACACCATGCCCAGCGAGACGCCGAGGCCGAGCCACAGCACGGCGCCGCCGAGGACGATGCTGAACGTCACCGGGGCGCGCTGCGCGACGATCTCGGTGACCGGCTGGTTGTTGCGGAACGAGTAGCCCAGGCAGGGCGCCGGGCAGTCCTGCCGGAAGTCACCCTCGCCGTAGGTGCGGCCGGCGAAGACGCCGCCCACGAAGTCGGCGTACTGCCGGGGCAGCGGCTGGTCGATGCCGAGCCGGCGCTCGACCTGGGCGATGTCCTCGGCCGTGCAGTTCTTGCCGCACATCACCTTCGCCGGGCTGCTCGGCACCGCGAAGAAGAGACCGAACGTGACCAGGCTGATGACGACCAGGGTCAGGGCGGCGACGAGCAGCCGCCGTACGACGAAACGGAGCACGGGAGCACCTCCCCCGAGGTCGGCGCGGGGACGGCCGCCGTGGCCGCCGCCCCCGCGCGGCTGTCACTTCTTCACGTAGATGCCGTTGAGCGAGATGATCCCGAACGCGTCGCTGAGGAAGGCGTTGCCGACCTTCGAGCCGTGCAGCTCGTAGGTGGCGTCGTAGTAGCAGGGCACCACCGGGGCGTACTTCTCCATGATCATGCGGTCGAGCGCCATCCAGCCGGCGTCCTGCTCCGCGGCCGGCAGGTCGCGGACCCGGTCGATCTCCGCGCTGACCGACGGTTCGTCGAGGTACGACAGGTTCTGGTTGCCCTCGGCCACGATCTCCCGTCCGTCGTAGACCGGCGGGATGACAGTGGAGCCGGTGGGCCAGTCCGAGCCCCATCCGGTGAGGTAGAGGTCGTACGGGTTGTCCTTGCGGCCGACCTCGTCGTAGTAGCTGCTGTTGTCGATCGGCTTCATCACGATCTCGAAGCCCATGTCGGTGAGGTTCTTGCGCAGCGCCTCGGCCTGCTGGGTGCGCAGTTCCAGGTTGGAGTGGGCGAGCACCAGCTTGGGTCGCTTGCCGGCGAGCAGCTCGGCGGTCTTGGCCTTGTCGCCGGTGACCGGGGCGTTGAACAGGTCGTACGGGACGAAACCGGCGGTGGTGGGCGACATGAGCGTGGTCGCCGGCGAGCCGGCGGCCTGCCCGCCGAGCACCTTGAGCAGGGCGTCCTTGTCGACCGCGTAGTTCAGCGCGCGCCGTACGCCCAGGTCGGTGACCCGCTGGGTGTTGATGCTCAGCACCCAGTTGTACTGCGTCGGACCCCGCACCACCCGGTCGGCGACGCCCGCGCCGGTGGTGCGGGGCAGCACCGACGGCGGCACGTCCGACCAGCTCAGCGCCGCCTGGTCGGCCGGCCCGTCGGCGACCAGGCGCTCGGCGATCTGCGCCTGCTCCAGGCCGAACGTCATCCGGATCGCGTCCGGGTACGCGTTGCGGATCGGGTCGGTCGCCGGATCCCAGTTCGGGTTGCGTTCCAGCTCCAGCGACACGTCGCGCTGGTAGGACTTCACCCGGTACGGCCCGGACGAGAACGGCCGCAGGTCGTAGTTGGCGCGGGTGTCCTTCGCCGCGGGCACGGGCGCGCTGGTGGGCAGCGCCGCGGCGTACGGCAGGTCGCAGTGCGGCTGCGGGAAGGTGAACCGGATGGTCCGGTCGTCGGGCGTGGCTACGCCGTCGGGCACCGGCTTGCCACCGTCGTACGGTCCCTTGTAGGTGGCGTTGTACGCCCCGCCCGGGTAGAGCCACTGCTGGATGTAGTGCGGGCCCTCGTTGAGGTTCGCGGCGAACGACCGGGCGATGCCGTGGGCGACGTCCTTGCTGGACACCGGCGTACCGTCCTCGTACTTCACGCCGTCGCGCAGGGTGAACTCCCAGACCTTGCAGTCGCCGTTCACGTCCTTGCCGGGGTTCGTGGCCAGGTCCCCGACGAGCAGCAGCTTGCCGCTGCCGTCCTCCTTGTAGCCGTTGAGCGCGCGGTAGAGCAGCCCGCCGGCGACCTGCTGCACGTTGACGTAGTTGCGGGCCGGGTCGAGGTGCTCGAAGTCGGCCGGCTGCATGACGGTGAGGGTGCCGCCGCGGGTCGCCCCGTCGACGTCCTTCGCCGGGCCCTGGTTGTCGGCGGCCTCGTACGAGATCGAGCCGCTCTGGGTCTTGGTCTTCTGGTCGCCGTCGCCACCGCCGTCGGTGGTGGGGCTGCAACCGGCGGCGGCCAGCGCCGCCGCGGCGAGGACACCTGTCAGTGTCCGGGTCCGTGCGCGCACGGTGTGCTCCTTCCTGCCCGGCGGCCCCCGCCGGCCGGGCACTGATGGCCGTGGGGACTACCGGGTGGAGCGGGGATCCAGCGAGTCGCGCAGCGCGTCACCGAGCAGGTTGAACGCCAGGACCAGCAGGAAGACCGTCAACCCGGGGAACAGGGTGTACCAGGGGTCGCTCGCGACGTAGCCGATGCTGTTGAAGATCATGCGGCCCAGGTCGGGCGTGGGTTCGGTGACGCCGATGTTGACGAACGCCAGCGCCGCCTCGATGGCGATGAACTGCGGCACCATCAGCGAGACGGTGACCAGGATCGGCGCCCAGATGTTCGGCAGCAGCTGCCGCAGCAGGATGTGCCCCGTGCCGGCGCCGGCGGCCCGGGCCGCGTCGACGAACTCCCGTTCCCGCAGCGAGATAACCTGGCCGCGGACCAGCCGCGCGGTGTACGTCCAGCTGAACAGGCCGAAGGTGGCGACGATCAGGGCCACCCGGAAGGCCGGCGACGGCGCCTCCCGGTCGGAGTAGAAGCGGTCCTGGAGAATCGGGATGACCGCGAGCGCGAAGATGAGGAACGGGAACGCCAGCGTGAGGTCGATCAGCCAGTTGACGACGCTGTCCAGCCAGCCTCTGGCCCATCCGGCCAGCACACCGACCGCGACGCCGATTCCGCAGGCCAGCAACGCCGAGGTGAACGCGATGAACAGGGACGTCCGCAGGCCGTAGACCAGTTGCATCAGGATGTCCCGGCCGCTGCCGGGTTCGAGCCCCAGCCAATGGTCGGCGCTGATTCCGCCGGCGTACCCGATCGGCATTCCGAAATCGTTGAGCCGGTCCACGAACTTGTCGGTCGGGTCGATTCCGGTGAGCCGTCCCAGCAGTGGCGCGCCGAGCGCGACCAGGGCGGCGACGGCGAGCGTGACGGCGCTGGCCTTGGCCGTACGGTCGCGTTTGAGCCGCAGCCAGGCGAGCTGGCCGGGTGACCGGCCGACGAATTCACCGGGCCGGCCCGCTGGTGCGGGAACGGGCTCGACGTCGGGGCCGGGAGCGGCCGGTGGGTGCGACAGTTCGCTCATGAGCAGTCCTCCCGATGGGGACGAAAACGCCCTGCCACCCGACGGTAATGCGCTTCCGAGCACCGGAAAGAATCGTTCCGATAACGGCCGTTCCGGTTGTCGCGCATTGACAACGATCCGGCGTACGGAATGCATCGGCGCAATAACGACGCGATTCGGTTGTCAGCCTTTCAGGTAGCCGTCCCGCAAATTCGGAATGCGTTGCCGCGAGGCATTGAAACGGTTGTCAGCCGTTCGGGCATTCCCGCACGCCGATGTCACACCGGGCGGTCGGTGCAGCCGACCGGTGTAACACTTCGTGACTCTTCGCGTTCACACCGTCCACCTAGGGTTCTCGGCGGTCCGGTTCGCACGACGTGCCGGGCCACCCACCGGCCCTCACCCGGGGCCCCGACGGAAGGACCACCCATGCCCTTCGCCCGACGTACCGCCGCCCTGGCCCTGGCCGCCGCGCTCGGCGGCCTCGCCGTGCCGGCCTCCCCCGCGGACGCCGCGCCACGCCCCGGCCCGCAGACCCCCTCGGTGCTGCTGCTCACCGTCGACGACGGCACCGGCGTACGCGCCACGGTGCTGACCTGCGGCCCCACCGGCGGCCTGCACCCCGACCCGATCACCGCCTGCCGGCTTGTCGCCCGCGTCGACGGCGACCTGGACGCGCTCGACGTGGACGGCGCGCCGTGCACCTCCCAATACGCCCCGGTCGTCGCGCGTGCCGTGGGCTTCTGGCAGGACCGCCCCGTCTCCTACACGCGGACGTTCACCAACCCCTGCCTGATGCAGCGCACCACAGCCGCCCTCTTCACCTTCTGACCTTCCCCTCCCCCGCCTCTTCTCGTTGATCATGAGGTTGGCGGCGATTCCGGTCCGATTTGTCGCCGTCAACCTCATGATCGACGGGGGTGGGGTGGGGAGAATGGGCGGGGTGTTGGGAGGGGGAACGGTGGGACCGGGGTCGGGCGCGGTGGGTGGCGGGCGGGAGTTGCGGGCGGACTGTTCGCGCTGCGCCGGGGTGTGCTGCGTCGCTCCCGCGTTCACCGCGTCGGCCGACTTCGCCATCGACAAGCCCGCCGGGCGGCCCTGCCCGAACCTGGGCGCCGACTTCCGCTGCGGCATCCACACCGAGCTGCGGCAACGCGGCTTCCCCGGCTGCACCGTGTTCGACTGCTTCGGCGCCGGTCAGCACCTCACCCAGCACACGTTCGCCGGCCGCGACTGGCGTGCCGACCCGGCCACCGCCGCGCGGATGTTCGACAGCTTCGCGGTGCTGCGGCCACTGCACGAGCTGCTCTGGTACCTGACCGAGGCGGTACGCCTCACCCCCGCCGGACCGCTGCGCGACGAGCTGACCGCCGCGCTCGACGAGACCGGCCGGCTCACCGACGGCACCCCCGAGGAACTGCTCGCCCTCGACGTCGACGCGCACCGGGACCGCGCCAACCGCCTGCTGTCCCGCGCCGCCGAACAGGCCCGCGCCGGGAAGCCCGGGCCGGACCGCCGGGGCGCGATGCTGATCGGGGTGGACCTGCGCCGAACCCCGCTGGCCGGGGCGAACCTGCGCGGCGCCTGCCTGATCGGCGCCGACCTGCGGGGCGTACGCCTCGGCGCCGCCGACCTGACCGGCGCGGACCTGCGCGGAGCCGACCTGCGCGGCGCGGACCTGGGCGAATGCCTGTTCACGCACCAGTCGCAGCTCGACGCCGCGCGCGGCGACCACCGGACGGTGCTGCCGCCGGGGCTACGCCGCCCGGCCCACTGGTCGCTGACGCTGACTCCGACGCGTCCCCGCCCGCGCCAGCGCCGCCGCTGACCCCGCCGCCGCTCCCCTGGCCGCCCGCACCCGCCCGGCTGCGCCCGCCGCCACCGGCCATCGGCCCGCGCCTCGCACCGGCCGACCGGCACTGACACCCGCCGCGTACTGCTCGAGCAGCTTCCGCAGATTACGTCGGCCACGGTGCGCACCGACCCGTCAGCACCGGCACCGGACAGCGTTGATCAAGGAGTTTGTGTCCCCGTCAGCCCCTCCCCAGGCCACAAACTCCTTGATCACCGCGGCTGAGGGCCCACCGGAGGGGACCTTGGGGGTGATCAAGGAGTTTGTGGCGGGTTCGAGAGCGGAACGGGACACGAAGTCCTTGATCAACCGCGAGACGGGAGGGAGGGAGGGGCCGGGGTCGGAGGACGGGCGGGCGCGGGAGGGGCGTGGGTTTGGTGGGGGTGGGGTCGGGTAGGCGGCGCGGACGACTGTCGACCGACGGGAGGCCACCGGTGGGGTATCGGGCACGCGACGGTGAGGAGCCGGTCGATCCGGCGCACGCCGAGGACGAGGCCGGGCAGGTTCCGCTGGTGCAGACCGCGGCGGACACCGACGTGCCGGCGCCCGCTCCCGGCGCGCCGAAGCCGGACGAGGTGACCGAGGACGACGGGTCCGGCATGGCGGGCGGGGCGTCCGGCAGCAGCTCGGGTGGCTCGTCGATGCCGACCCACCCGGACGCGGCCCGCGGCCCGGATGCGGCCGGCTGAAACGGGCGCGCGCCACGGAACGGCCAGCGGCCACCGAGCCGAGCCCGATGCAGGTCACGGATCGGACGCAGGCCACCGGACCGACGCAAGGCACAGGCCGACCGAACCGACCGGGCCCACCACCTAGCCGACCAGGCCACCGCCCCGGGCACAGGCCACCGCGCCCGGGCGCAGGCCGCCGAACCGACGCAGGTCACCGGCCGGGCAAGGGCCGCTCGACGTTTGCCGTCAACCGCTGCGGGCAGGAGTGCGACATGACCAGTGAACAGTCCTTCGGCCGCGCGGCCGGCGACGAACCCGACGGCGCGACCGCGTACGAGGCGTCCCTGCGCCCGCCGGGCGAATCCCTGCACACCACCGACGACACCGGTGACGACTTCGCCGACCTGCCCGCCGAGGACCGGCGGTCGGCGCGGGAGGTCAGCCGCGCCGGCTACGACGTGGAGGCCGTCTCCGGCACCGGCGACCCGTCCGAGGAGCCGGAGGAGATCGAGGAGGGCCGGCCGCTGCGCTGAGCCGTACGCGGGGCGGCGGCAGCGCCGCTCCGCGCCTCGGTCATGCCCCGGTTCGCCAGCGCGTCGGCGCGCTCGTTCTCCGGGTGCCCGTTGTGGCCCTTCACCCACAGCCACGTCACGTCGTGCCGGGCGCAGGCCGCCTCCAGCGCCTGCCACAGGTCGGCGTTCTTCACCGGCTGCTTCGCGGCGGTCAGCCAGCCGTTTCGCTTCCACGCGTTCAGCCAGCCGGTGATGCCGTTGCGCACGTAGGTGCTGTCGGTGTGCAGCCGTACCGTGACCGGACGGGTCAGGCTCTCCAACGCCCGGATCGCGGCGGTCAGCTCCATCCGGTTGTTCGTTGTCGGGGTGGCCTCGCCGCCGCACAGCTCCCGCTCGTGCCCGCCCCAGCGCAGCACCGCGCCCCAGCCGCCGGGCCCGGGATTGCCGCTGCACGCGCCGTCGGTCCAGATCTCCACGACCCGGACGGTCTCCGCCTCCACCATGCCCGGCAACCTACCGGGTACGCGGGCGCGCGGGACCACCCGACCCGCCGCGCGCGGCTAGCGTGCGGGCATGACCAATCCCCCGGCCTTCGCCACGCTCTGCAACTTCCGTGACCTCGGCGGCTGGCGGACCGGCGACGGCCGCACCGTCGCCCGGGGCCGGCTCTACCGCTCCGACTCGCTGGCCAAGCTCGCCGGTGACGATCTGGAACGGTTCGCCGCGCTGGGCGTGCGCACCGTGATCGACCTGCGGTACCCGTGGGAGATCGCCGACCGGGGCCGGGCCCCGGAGAGCCTCGGCGTGACCTGGCACAACCTGAGCATCGAGCACCGCCCGTACGTGCAGGCGGACATCGACCCGGACGTGGACCCGTGGCGCTACCTGGCCGACCGGTACGCCGAGGTGGCCGAGGACGGCGTGGCCGAGCTGCGCCGGGCTCTCGAGGTGATCGCTGACGGCGAGCATCCCCTGGTGTTCCACTGCGCCTCCGGCAAGGACCGCACCGGGTTGCTCGCCGCGCTGGTGCTGTCCCTGCTCGGCGTGGACGACGACCAGATCGCTGCGGACTTCGCGCTCACCGAGCACGCCACCGACCGGCTGGTGGCGGAGTGGCGGGATCGCAACGGCGGGGCGACGCCGGGCTGGCCGGCGTACGGGCGGGCGCCGGCCGAGATCATCCGGCTGGTGCTGGCCGACCTGAGGGCGGCACACGGTTCCGTGCACGGCTACGTGACCGGCCGGCTCGGCGTCGACGCGCGGACGATCGACGCGCTGCGCGCCCGGCTGCTCACCGGTGGCCCGAACCCGCTGCCCACCCAGGGTTCCACCGGCAGCACGCCGACGACACTCGCCCGCTGAGGGCCGCCGCCCGGCCGAGCACGCAGCGACGGAGAACCGGCGGCCGAAAAGCAGACGACGCCGGCACGGCGGTCTGGCACGCTGCGGGATCGTGGACACGCGGTGGGACGGCCTGCGGGCCGAGGTACGGGCGACGATCGACGAGCTGGTCTCCTCCGGCCGGGAGGCCGGCGTGCAGGTGGCCGCGTACCTGGACGGGGTCGCGATCGTCTCCGAACAGGCCGGCCTGGCCGACACCACGACGGGCCGGCCGATGACCGCCGACACGCCGGTGCACGCGGTCTCCACCGGCAAGGGACTCACCGCCACCGTGGTGCACGTGCTGGCCGAGCGGGGACGGCTCGACTACGACCTGCCGCTCGCCGCGGTGTGGCCGGAGTTCGCCCGGCACGGCAAGGACGGCATCACGCTGCGGCACGTGCTCACCCACTCCGCCGGCCTGCCCGCGCTGCCGGCCGGCGTCACGCCGGAGGACTTCACCGACTGGGCGGGCATGTGCGAGCTGCTCGCCGACGCGCGGCCGCTGTGGGCACCCGGCGAGCGGCTCGCGTACCACGCGTGGACATGGGGCTGGCTGCTCGGCGAGGTGGTCCGGCGGGTCACCGGCGCGCCGATCTCGCGGGTGCTCGCGCAGGAGGTGGCCGGGCCCCTCGGCGTGGACCGGGAACTGTTCCTCGGCGTCCCGGAGGCGGACCTGCCCCGCCTGGCCCGGCTGGAGGACGCCGGCCTGTCCGCGCTGATGACCTGGGCCGGGGCCAACCTGCCGCACTTCGACGCGGTCGCCCCGCCCGCGGTACGCCCGGACACCGTCATCGGTTCCCGCCCCGACGTGCTGCGCGCCGACGTGCCGTCGGTCGGCACGATGAGCGCCCGCGCGGTGGCCCGGATGTACGCGGCGCTGCTCGGCCCGGTCGACGGGGTGCGGCTGATCTCCGCCGAGCGCATGCGGGAGGTGTCCGCCCCGGCGGTACGCGCCCAGGAGTGGGTGTTCGGGCAGGAGAGCACATTCGGGCTCGGGTACGCGGTCGACGACGACGGATCGTTCGGCACCGCCGGTAGCGGCGGCAGCCTCGCGTTCGCGTACCCCGAACTGGGGTTGACGGTGGCGGCGGTGCGCAACCGGCTCGGCGCCGGTGACGGTGATCCGATGGAGCAGTTGCGGACGCTCGTGCGCGACCGCGTCACCGAGGCGACCGGCCACCGAGGCTAGCGGCGCAGGCGGGCGCGCAGCCGCCCGGCCGCGTCGCCGAGCACCGCGCCGGTCATCGGCAGCAGCGGGCTGGACCGCATCACCGCCAGGTCCTCGGCCGGGCTGGTCACGCCGTCGAGGAACCGCAGCACCCGCTCCGGCGGGTTGCGGTCGAACAGCCGCTCGAAGAACTCCACCCCGCCGACGTGCCCCCGGTCCAGCGCGCGCAGCGCCACCGCGTCCATCCACAGGTGCCGGCCCGGGTACGCGGGCGCCGGCACCGGCGGACGACCGGCGGCGAGCGCCCGGGCCACCTGGTCGGCCTGGCGCAGCATCGCGGAGAACGTGAAACCGGTGGACGGGCGGGTCGCCCCACCCGCGGTGCCCAGCCGCACCACCCGCGGGCTGGGACGGGACTCGAACGGGCCGTCGGTCATCGGGATCACGCCGTCCTCGACCTCCCGCACCCGCAGCGCGGTCAGGTCCAGCCCGAGCAGATCCGCGTAGCCGCGCAGCGCCGCGTCGTAGCCCGCGTCGTCGAGCAGGGCCGGCCCGAACTCGGTGTACTCGACGAGCGCGAACCGGTCGTCGACCGGCAGCACGTACCCGAAGGACACCCCGCGCGCCGGCTGCGGCGTGCGGAAGTCCATCAGCACCGCCCGCTCCGGGTCGAACGTGGGCCGGTCGGCGGCCAGCCACCAGCCGCGGAAGTGCTGCAACCAGCTGGTACGCCCCGGCCGCTTCGGCCGCCGGGGCCGCGAGTCCAGCACCCACCCGGCCCGCACCAGGTCCCGCCCGTCCGGGTCGCGGACCGTGACCCGCTCACCGTCGTCGTGCAGGTCCCCCGCCGGGACGCTGATCCGGACCGCGTCCAGCCGCCGCTCGGCCGCGGCAGCCCGGTCGTAGACCGGGGCGGAGCGGAGCATGGCGTACCGCAGCGGGTGCAGCGGCAGGACGCGGCGGCCGGCGGCCGTGACCACGTCGACCTGCGACCAGCTCGCGCTCAGCAGCGGGTCCAGGTCGTCGCCGGGCAGGCCCCAGAACGCCCAGGTGCGGTCCTGGCCGCGCTTGTGCACCGGGTCCACCACCGCGACCCGCAGCCCGGTCACGCCGTGCCGGTCCAGCGCGGCCAGGACCAGGGACGCGGCGCCGCCGCCGCCGACCAGCGCGAGGTCGACGTCGACCGGGAAGGATGCGTGCATCCGGCCACGCTGCCACACCGGCGGGAACCGCCACCGGCCGACCCGCGCTCAGGTCACCGGGGCGGGCTTCTGCGGGGCCGGCTCGGCGTAGGCGGCGGCCACCGTCGCCCGGTCGAAGACCCGCCACGTCGCGGCGATCACCGCGACCGCCACCGCGAAACCCACCCAGTACGGCGCGGTGATGCCGAACCGGGCGGCGACCACGCCGCCGAGCAGCGCGCCGACGCAGTTGCCACCCGCCGCGACGAACAACGTGGTGCTGCCGACGCGGCCCATCAACGCCGGCGGGGTGAGCCGCTGCCGCAGCGAGTTCGCCACGATGTTCCACAGCGCGCTGTGCGCCCCGAACGCGAACAGCGCGAACCCGACCACGGCGGCGCTGCGGGACGCGGCGAGCGCCAGGTGCAGCCCCGCCTCGACCAGCAGCCCGGTCCGCACCGTCCAGGTGGGCGTGATCGCGGCGATCAGCCGGTCCCCCACCAGCGAGCCGAGCACCCCGCCGACCGCCATGCAGGTGAACAACGCGCCGTAGCCGACCGAGCCCAGCCCCAGCCGCTCGGTGGCGAGCAGCACCAGCACCGCCACCGCGGCGGTGAGCGTGACGTTGAGCAGGCCGATCAGCATCGTCATGGTGCGCAGCAGCCGCTGCCCCCACAGCCAGCGGAACCCCTCCGCGACCTCCGCCCGCACCGAACGCCGCTCCTGAAGCGCCGGCCCGCCCCGGTACGTCCCGGCGAGCAGCCCGACCAGCACGGCGCTGAGCGCGTACGTGCCGGCGTTGAGCGCGAACGGCAGCGACGCCGCCAGCACGAACAGGAACCCGCCGAGCGGGCCGGCGATCATGTTCTGCATCACCTGGGTGCCGCCGCCGAGCCAGCCGTTGGCGCGTTCCAGCATCGAGCGCGGCACCACCGCCGGCAGCACCGCCTGCGCGGCGGTACGGAACACCACCTCGCCGGTGTTCACCACGAACAGCACCGCGTAGAGCAGCGCGATCCCGGCCCGGTCGGCGAGCATCGCCACCGCCAGGGCGGCCAGCGCGGCGACGCGTACCCAGTCGATGAGCACCATCAGCCGCCGCCGGTCCACCCGGTCCGCGAGCACTCCGCCGGGTAGCGCGAACAGCAGCCACGGCAGCCACGACACCGCCGCCCCGGCCGACACCACCAGCGGATCGTCGGTAATCGACGCCACGTACAGCGGCGCGGCCACAGTCGCCGTCCCGCTGCCCAGCGCGGACAGCGTGCTCGCCGTCCACAGTCGGGCGAAGCGCCCGCCGAGCCGTTCCCCCGTCACGGCGAGGCAACCTACCAGCGGCGACGCGCGCCGCCGACCGGTTTACCGGCGGCGGGAGTTGAGGCGGGCCGCCTGCCGGTTCAGGTGGTCGCGCTCGGCCAGGCTGGACGCGCGGCGGGCCGCCTCCGCGTACAGCGCGGCCGCCCGGTCCGGATCACCGTCGCGTTCGTGCAGGTACGCGGCCACCGCCGTGTACCGGGGCAACGTGTCGTCGAGCGCCGCGAGCGCCGCCAGCCCGGCGCGCGGGCCGTCCGCCTCGCCGACCGCGACCGCCCGGTTGAGCCGCGCGATCGGGCTGCCGGTCAGGCGCACGAGTTCGTCGTACCACTCGACGATCTGCACCCAGTCGGTCTCCGCCGCGGTGGGCGCGTCCGCGTGCAGGGCCGCGACGGCGGCCTGGGCCTGGAACTCGCCCAGCCGGTCGCGGGACAGGGCGGTCTGGAGGATGCCGACGCCCTCGGCGATCAGCGTGGTGTCCCACCGGCTGCGGTCCTGCTCGGCGAGCGGCACCAGGCTGCCGTCGGGCGCGGTCCGCCCGGCCCGGCGGGCGTGGTGCAGCAGCATGAGCGCGAGCAGCCCGGCCACCTCGGGGTGGTCGATCGCGGCGGCGAGTTGCCGGGTGAGCCGGATCGCCTCGGCCGCCAGGTCCACGTCGCCGGAGTAGCCCTCGTTGAACACCAGGTACAGCACCCGCAGCACGGTGGCGACGTCACCGGGCTGGTCGAACCGGACCCGGGAGACGGTGCGCTTGGCCCGGCTGATCCGCTGCGCCATGGTGGCCTCCGGCACCAGGTACGCCTGCGCGATCTGCCGGGTGGTGAGCCCGCCGACGGCGCGCAGCGTCAACGCGACGGCCGACGACGGGCTCAGCGACGGATGCGCGCAGAGGAAGTAGAGCCGCAGCGTATCGTCCACGGCGGACACCGGGCCGGGCGGCGGCTCCTCGTCCACGACGTCCTCGCGCCGGCGCCGGGCGGCGTCGGCGCGAACCACGTCGAGGAACCGCCGCCACGCCACGGTGACCAGCCAGCCCAGCGGATCGCGGGGCATGTCGGCCGGCCAGACACGCAGCGCCTCCACGAGCGCGTCCTGCACGGCGTCCTCGGCCGCCGCGAAGTCGACTCCGCGGCGGACGAGGACACCGAGCACGCCCGGGATGAGGCTGCGCAGCGCCACCTCGTCCATCGGACGGGTCACTCCGTGATGGTGGGCGGCGCGGTCAGGAACGGGCGCAGCTCCAGCCACTCGTGGATCGGCTTGCCGCCCTGCCCCGGCGCGGCCGACAGCTCGGCGGCCAGTTCGAGCGCGCGGTCGTAGCTGTCCACGTCGATCACCATCCAGCCGGCGATCAGGTCCTTCGTCTCGGCGAACGGGCCGTCGGTGACCGGCGGGCGTCCCTCACCGTCGTAGCGGACGAACGTGCCCTCCGGGGCGAGCGCCTGGCCGTCGACGTACTCGCCGCTCTCCTGCAGCCGGGCCGCGAACTCCTGCATGTAGCGCACGTGCGCGGAGATCTCCTCCGGCGTCCACTTGTCGATCATCGGCATGTCGGACACCGGGGTCGGGCCGCCGCGGTAGTGCTTCAGGAGCAGGTACTTCATCTGTGTCTCCTCGTGGAGGGTGCGACCCATTCTGGCCGCGTTCACTCCGGGGACGAAGCCGCCCTGGCGTTCTCGACATCGGCGGCGGAGAAATTCCGGGCGTCACATCGCGTAGGCCATCCTAGGAGGCTAGTTCTGATGGTCCGGGCCGCCTGCCCCCGTCGCGGCGGTCCCGACCCGTCAGCGGATCGCCCGGCGGTCAGCGGGCGGCGGTCCGGCGCAGGCCGGTGATCAGCACCGCGCCCGCGACCAGGTGCAACACCACCAGCGTCAGCGTCGCCGCACTCCCCACTCCCCCGCCCAGCGGCCCGAGCAGCGACACCAGCAGCGCCAGCACCGCGACAGCGGTCCAGGCGGTCCGGGCGCGGGCGGTGAGCCGTTCCAGCAGGGCCAGCAGCGCCCAGCCGGCCAGCCCGGCGAGCAGCGTGCTCACCACCACGGCCACCGGCGTGACCCGCTGATCGGCGGAGCCGCTCCGCGCGATCAGCTCCACCCCTGCGACTGGCACCGCGACCAGCCAGCCCAGCAGCGCGACGACGGTCGCCGCGAACACCGTGAGCAGGCGGTCCCGGCGGCGATTCGGGCGGGCGGCGACGGTCGGGATCGTGGTCTCCATCGGTGACTCCTCCACATCGGAACGACTGCCGGAAACGCTAGGTCCGGCGGACCGTCGCGCGGATCGGGCCGCGGAGCGGTTCCCGGCTCCGTCGCCGGGACGACCACCGGCTCGGATCTCCGTCCGGCGACCGATGAGAATCGGCGGGCCGGCGGCCTAGCATCCGGACATGAGGTGCGCGCCCCGTCCCCGGTTCCTGCTGCCGCTCGACGGCGGCATCGCCACCGTGAGCCTCGCCGTCTGCCTGCTCGCGCTGCTGGCCTCCGACGCCGGACCGGACACGGCCGGCGCGACCGCCGTCGCGGTCGGGCTCGCCGTGGCGCAGGCGAGCTGTCTGCTGTGGATCAGGCGCCACCCGGGGTACGCCCTCACCGTCGCCGCGCTGGCAGGGGCCGGCCTGGAGGCGTTCTGCCCGCAGCTCGGCTGGCTCGGCCTGGTCGCGGTGCCGCTGGCGTACGTGGCCCGGCTGCGCCCGCCCCGGTACTCGCTCGTCGCGCTCGGGCTGCTGCTGGCGCCCACGCCGTGGAAGCTGGTCACCGGCGGCTGGCGGGACCTGCTGCTGGCGGTGACCGCGCTGGGCCTGAGCTGGACGCTGGGCGAGTTGCAGCGGGGCCAGGCGCAACGGCGCTGCGCCTGGGAACGGCACGTACTCGCGACCGAACGGGAACGCATCTCCCGGGAACTGCACGACGTGGTGGCGCACCACGTCGCGGTCATCGCCGTACAGGCCGCCGCAGCCGAGGACGTGTTCGACGAGCACCCGGCGCAGGCCCGCGCCGCGCTCGCCGCGATCGACACGGCGGCCCGGTCGGCGCTCACCGAACTACGGGCCATGCTGCACGCGCTCGCCCTCCACGACGGGTCCGAGCAGGGCGGGCCACAGCCGGGTCTGGCGCAGCTCGACGCGCTCGCCGACGCGGTACGGGCGGTCGGCCTGCCGGTGACGCTGCACCGGGAGGGCGACGGCGACGCGCTGCCGGGCGGAGTGCAACTGTCGGCGTAC
Source organism: Micromonospora sp. WMMD1219 (assembly GCF_049315215.1). Taxonomy (NCBI): domain Bacteria; kingdom Bacillati; phylum Actinomycetota; class Actinomycetes; order Micromonosporales; family Micromonosporaceae; genus Micromonospora; species Micromonospora sp. WMMD1219. The sequence continues at coordinate 5,087,065 of NZ_CP186057.1, read as the reverse complement.
CGGATCGTGCAGGAGTCACTGACGAACGCGCTGCGCCACGGGCACGCCACACGCGCCGATGTCGACGTCCGCTACCGCGACGGCTTACTTCGGCTGGAGGTCGTCAACGACGGCCCGGCACCCGCCCGCCGGCCCGGTACGCCCACCGGGCGCGGCATCGTCGGGATGCGGGAGCGGGCCCGGCTGCTCGGCGGCACGCTCGACGCCGGCCCGCTGCCGGCCGGCGGGTTCCGGGTCCACGCGCGACTGCCGGTCGGAGCGGACCGGTGACCGTGCGGGTGGTGGTCGCCGACGACCAGGAGCTGATCCGCGCCGGGCTGCGCACAGTCCTCGACGCGCGACCCGACCTGAGCGTGGTCGGCGAGGCCGGCGACGGTGTCGAGGCGGTGGCGGTGGCGACGCGTACGAGGCCGGACGTGGTGCTGATGGACGTCCGGATGCCCCGGCGCGACGGCATCGCCGCCACCCGCGACCTGGTGGCCGCCGGCAACCCGGCCCGGGTGGTCATGCTGACCACGTTCGACCTGGACGAGCACGTCTACGCCGCGTTGCGCGCCGGGGCGAGCGCGTTCCTGCTCAAGGACACCCGCCCGGCCGACCTCGCCGAGGCGGTACGCGTGGTGGCCCGGGGCGAGGCCCTGCTCGCGCCCACAGTGACCCGGCGGCTGCTGGACCGGTACGCCGACCGGTTGCCCGGGCGCACGCCCACCGCCGACGCGCTCGCCGTGCTGACCGCCCGCGAGCGGGAGGTGCTGACGCTCACCGCGCGGGCACTGTCCAATGCGGAGATCGCCGCCCGGCTGCACCTGAGCACCGCCACCGTGAAGACCCACGTCTCGGCGATCCTCACCAAGCTGGGCCTGCGCGACCGGATCCAGGCGGTGGTGCTCGCGTACGACACCGGCCTGGTCCGGCCGGAGCCGCCGGTCCGGTAGGGACCGAACCGGACACCGGACCCAGACGTGCCGAAGCCGGACGATTCGCCGCCCGGCCTGGCCCGGCATGTCCGCCGTCTCGTGGCGGCAGGGAGCACACCGGACGGCAACGAAGATTTCTCAATTACCCCCAGTGACCGCCGCAACCCTCCTAGTGTTGGCCACACCGGTGCTCGTCACGGAGTTGGCCACCCGAACGACGTCCCACGCCTACAGCGGACGAAAAGTGAGGGAAGACGCGGATGAAGGCACAGTCATTTCTCGGATCGGCGGCGTTCGGCGTGGGCCTCGGCGCACTGCTGCTCCCGGCCGCCGCGCTGGCGGACACCAGAGTCTCACCCGCCACCACCCCGGTCGGCGGCACCGTCGTGCTGACCACCACGTGCAACCCGAACGCCGGTGACGCGATCTTCCGGGTCACCGGCCCGGACCGGGACCAGAACGTCCGGTCCACCACGGCCGCCGCGGGCGGTGGCCTGAGCGCCGAACTGTTCACCGCCGGGTTCACGCTCGGCACGTACACGGTGGCCACCACCTGCGGCGACGGCAGTGACGGCGGCAGCGCCACGTTCACCGTCACCCCGATCGGCGGCGCGCAGGCCGGTGGCGGCGGGCGCGACGGCGACACCGGGGTGCTGATCGCCGGTGGCGTCCTGGCCGCCGGGGCGCTCGCCGGAGGCGCGTACGCGGTGATCCGCCGGCGCCGCGCGGGCGCCGTCGCCTGACCGGCTCGTCGAGCGGTCCGCCCGCGCCGGAGCATCCGGCGCGGGCGCCGCGTCCCTGTCGGACGGAGGTGCGATGCTGTCGGAGTCGCAGCGCCGGTCGCGCCTGCACGCCGCCGTCGTGGTCACCGCCGTCACCGTGGCCGCCGCCACCGGCGCCGGGCTGGTCTCGGCCGGGCTCGGCACCACGTCGGCGTCACCACCGCAGCCCGGCGCCTCCGCCGCGCCGGCGACCGAACGACCGGGTACGGCCGGCCCGGCGCTCCCCCGCGCCACACCGGTACGGGTCACCATCCCGCGCATCGGCGTGGACGCCGAGATCGTCCCGGTCGCCACCGACGCCGACGGCGCGCTGGAGGTGCCGCCGCTGGAACGCCCCGAGGTGACCGGCTGGTACCACCCCGGTCCGGCCCCCGGCCAGGCCGGCAACGCGGTGCTCGTCGGGCACGTCGACTCGCAGCACGGCCCGGCGGTCTTCTTCGACCTCGGGCGGCTGCACGGCGGCGACACGATCCGGGTGCTGCGGGCCGACGGGCGGACCGCGACGTTCACAGTCGACGGCGTCGGGGCGTACCCGAAGGAGCGCTTCCCCACCGCGCGGGTCTACGGCGGCGACGCGGCGGCGCGGCTGCGGCTGATCACGTGTGGCGGGCGGTTCGACCCGCGCACCGGGAGCTACCCGGACAACATCGTCGTCTTCGCCACCGCGACCCGGTGAGGCTCAGCCGGCCAGGTCGGCGAGTTCGGCGCCGAGCAGCTCGGCCAGCAGCGCCACCCGGCCCGGGTCGTTGTCGGCGGTGATGTTCCGGCTGGGCATCTCGACAGTCATCAGCAGGTAGAGATACAGCCGGTAGAGCCCGAGCCGCCGCCGCGCCCCGGCGTCCAGCGGGAACGGCGCCGCCTCGCGGTAGGCGTGCACCAACGGGTCGTCCGGCTCGTCCTCGGCGCGGCGGAACAGCAGCGGCGACACCAGGTCCATCAGCGGGTCGCCCCACAGGTACCGCTCGCCGTCGACCAGACCGGTGAGCCGAGGGGTGCCGTCCGGCCCGTCGACGGCGAGCACGTTCCCGGCCCAGCCGTCGAAGTGCAGCAGCGCCGGACGGTCGACCACGTCGAGCACCGCCGCGTGCCGGGCCACCAGTTCCCGGATCCGGGACGCGGGCACCGGCAGCGGCACCGCCCAGTCCGCGGCGTCGGCGAGCATGTCGTCCACCATGGCCGTGTAGGCGTCCCGCCAGGTCGCGCCGGAGGCCCGGTCGCCGTCGTAGCCGTACCGCTCGCCGGTGACCGTGTGCAACGCGGCGAGCGCGCGGCCGAACTCCGCGCGCAGCGGCCCGACGTCCGCGCCGCCCTGGGTCAGGTCCCAGAGGGTACGACCTGGTAGCCGCGCCATCAGCAGCCAGTCACCGAGGCCGGGGTGGGTGCCGTGGTGCAGCAGCGCGGGCGTGGGCACCCCCGGTGCGCGGCCGGCCACCAGGCGCAGGTAGTGCGCCTCCGCGCCGATCATGTCGCGTTCGTAGCGCAGCAGCGGCACGTGTGGCGGCGGACCGACCTTGAGCACCACCTCGCGGCCGTCGGTGAGGCGTACCCACCAGACGGCGGCGAAGCCGCCACCGGTCAGCGGCCCGCAGCCGGCCACCTCGGCGTCGGATCCGAGCGAGGCGGTCAGGTAGCGGCGGACCTGATCCGGGTCGAGGACACGCTGAGTCGGACTCACGCTCATGGTGCGGGGATCGTACTGGCCGCGGCCGCGTTTGTGGGCGCACCGATTGCGAAGACGCGCGGCACCGGCCGGCGGCGCGACCGCTTCAGGCAAGAACCTCCCGCAGGGCCTCCAGCTCGGCCTCGGTGGCGCCGGCAGCCTGGAGATAGGCGGAGACCGAGCCGTGGTGGCTGCGGATCCAGACCATGGCATGAAGCAGGTGCGCTGCGGTCACCGGGCGGGTGCCGTGTCCGATCGTCGCGCCGGCCGGCGATCCGGTGAGGTCCAGCGCGGCGTTCGAACGCAGGAAGTCCTGGGTGACCTCCGCATCGGAGGCGTTCAGGAGGGTCTGGATGACGGCGACGACGACTCCGGTGCGGTCCTTGCCGGAGGCGCAGTGGACCAGGGCAGGTAGCGCGCCGGGGGTGATGAGCTGCCGGATGATCGCGACGGTGGCACGACCGGCCTGCTCAGCCATGTACGGGTACAGCGCCACCTGGTCGTCCGGCCAGCTCTGCTCGGTGAACACCGGAAAGTGCCGGTGCTCGACGTCGAGACCCGCACACCGGTCCGGCCGGTCGGCCACCTCTCGGTTGCTGCGGAGGTCGATGACCGTGCGTAGCCCGAGAGCCTCCAGCTCCCGGGCACCCTCGGGCGTCAGGAGATGCAGGGCGCCGGAGCGATACAGGATCCCACGGCGCAACGATCCGACGCCGCCTGCGTCGCGGAGGTTCCGGACGCCGGAACCTCCGGTGGTGGCGTCGGCCGTGGCCCCACGAGTGATCATGGAGGCGACTATACGACTGTCCCGTCCGGGATTCCCCGGCCTACCGGCGGCGAGGGCGGTCGTGGTGTGGGAGAGAATCGCCGGGTGGCGAGACGGAAGGCGCGCGAGGGCGCCGGTGCACGTCCGGCGGCCTGCCCGTGCGGCACCGGCCGGCCGTACGCGGACTGCTGCGGTCCGGTCCACCGGGGCGAGGCGACGGCGGCGAGCGCGGAGGCGCTGATGCGATCCCGGTTCAGCGCGTTCGCGCTCGGCGACGCCGCGTACCTGCGGCACAGCTGGCACTCCAGCACCCGCCCCGACCGCCTGGAGCTGGACCGGGGCACCCGCTGGACCCGGCTGGAGATCGTGGAGGCAGCGCAGGGCGGCCTGTTCGACAGCGCCGGGACGGTCCGGTTCCGGGCGCACTACCGCGAGGGCGGCCGGGCGGGCGTGCTGGCCGAGCACAGCCGCTTCGCCCGCGAGGACGGCCGCTGGGTCTACCTGGACGCGCTGCCCGAGTGACGGTCAGGGCGGGCGCGGTCAGGCCGGGCGCGGGGTGGGCTGGGCCAGCTCGGCGATCTCGCGCGGCAGCTGGGACAACGCCCGGTTGAACTGGGCCGGTCCGACCACCCGGTGCAGCGCCTGCAACACCGCCCGGGCGCCGCGCTCGGCGTCGGACGGTGTCGCGCCGGAGCGCTCGGCGATCCGGCGCAGGAACTCGTCGTACCCGAAGACCTCGGGATCCTCGACCCGGGCGCGGGCCAGCAGCGGACGCAGCTCGTGCGCGACGTGCGCGGACAGGTCGTCGGCCTCGCCGCCGCTGATGCGTTCGGCGAGCGTGCGCAGTGTCGCCTGGGTCAGCGCGCGGGCCGTCTCCACCGGCACGCCGGCGCGGGCGGAGACCCGCGCGTAGAACTCCGGTTCGGCCATCGTCGGTCCTCCCGTCGCAACGGCAGCGTGGCTACCCGCCGCCGGCCGCGGCAAACACCGCCGCGCCGCCGGCCCCGGCGGCTAAGGGCTCAGGCCAGGGCCCGCGCCGCCGAGACGATCGCGCCCACACCGATGCCGGCCCGGTCGAGCTGCTGGGCGGGGGTGCCGGAGCCGGGCAGCCCGCGTACCGCCAGGTGGTTGACCCGGGCCGGTTCGCCCAGGTCGGCGAGCGCCTCCAGCACGGCCGCGCCCAGCCCACCCTCCGGGTAGTGGTCCTCGACCACGACGAGCCGCCCGCCGGTCTCCACGACGGTCTCGGCCAGGCGCTGCCGGTCCACCGGCTTGATCGAGTACAGGTCGATCACCCGGGCGTCGATGCCCTCGCGGGTCAGCTCCTCGGCGGCGGCGAGGCACAGGTGCACCGTCACGCCGGTGCCCAGCAGCGCCACGTCCCCGCCGTCGCGCACCATCCGGCTGCCGCCGATCGGGAACGGCTCGGCGTCGTCGTAGAGCACCGGGTACTTGCCGCGCGTGGTGCGCAGGTAGCTCACCCCCGGGTGGTCGGGCATCTGGGCGACGAGGGCCGCGCAGGAGACCGCGTCGGCCGGGCACAGGACCGTGGAGCCGGGCACCGCGCGCAGCGCGGCGATGTCCTCCAGCCCCATCTGGGACGGGCCGTCCGGGCCGATCTCCACCCCGGCGTGCGAGCCGACGAGCGCGATGTCGGCGCGGGACACGCCCGCCATCCGGATGAAGTCGTACGCCCGGGACCAGAACGCGGCGAACGTCGCCGCGAACGGCCGGTAGCCGCGCACCGCCAGGCCCACCGCCGCGGCGGCGAGCTGCTGTTCGGCGATGAACATCTGAAAGAACCGGTCCGGGTACGCGGCGGCGAAGTGCTCCGCCCGGGTGGAGTCGCTGACCTCGCCGTCGAGCGCGACCACGTCGGGCCGGGCGGCGCCGAGGGCGCGCAGCGCGTCACCGTACGCGTCCCGGGTGGCGACCTTCGCGCCGCGCTCGTAGGTCGGCAGTTCCGGTTGCCGGATCTGCGGCGCGGCGGCCCGGGGCGCGGGTGGTGGTTTCGGTCCGGCGACCCGGATGCGCCGGGGGCCGCCGAGCGCACGCACAGCGCGCTCGGCCAGCTCCGGGTCGAACGGCTTGCCGTGCCAGGCCGGGTCGTTCTCCACCTCGGGCACGCCCTTGCCCTTGACCGTGCGGGCCAGCACCACCGTCGGCCCGGTGGCCTCGCGCGCCTGCCCGTACGCCTCGTCGATCGCGCCCAGGTCGTGGCCGTCGACCACGATCGCCCGGCAGCCGAACGCCTCGACGCGCCGCCGGTAGGTGTCCAGGTCCCACTCCAGCTCGGTGGGGCCGCGCTGGCCGAACCGGTTGACGTCCACGATCGTGGTGAGGTTGCGCAGCCCGTAGTGGCCGGCCTTGTCCAGCGCCTCCCACACCGAGCCCTCGGCGGTCTCGCTGTCTCCGCAGAGCACCCAGACGTGCGCGGGCGACCGGTCCAGGTACTGGGCGGCCAGCGCCACCCCGACGCCGACCGGCAGGCCCTGCCCGAGCGAGCCGGTGGCCACGTCCACCCAGGGCAGCACCGGCGTGGGGTGGCCCTGGAGGCGCGACCCGGACCGCCGGTACGTCTCCAGCAGCTCCTGCTCGCTGATCGCGCCGGTGGCGCGGAACACCGCGTACAGCAGTGGGGAGGCGTGCCCCTTGGAGAAGATCAGGTGGTCGTTGCCGGGGTTGCCCGGGTAGGACCAGTCGTAGCGCAGGTGCCGGGCGACGAGCACGGCGAGCAGGTCGGCGGCGGACAGGCTGGACGTGGGGTGCCCGGAGCCGGCCGCCGTGCTGCACCGGATCGCGTCCACCCGTAGCTGGGCGGCCAGGTCCGCCAGCCCGGACAGCTCCTCGTCGCGCAACGTGCGCTCTGCTTCCAACGTCACCGCGATCGTCTCCCGGGGTCGCCGATTTCCGCACTCACGCTAGGCCGCGAACGCGACCATTGGTCCCCTTTCTGCCGATTCACGCCCGACCGGTGAGCAGCCAGAGCGCCACCAGCAGGTACGGCAGCACCGCGACCGCGAAGGCCGCCGGGTTGCCCACCGCACCGGCGAGCAGCCCGTACCCGCCGTAGAAGACGACGACTGTCAGGTCGGTGGCCATCCCGGCCAGCGACGTGACGGTGGCCCGGGCCGGCCCGGCGATCCGGGCCTGGAGCCGCACGTCGGCGAGCACGGTGGCCAGCTGGAACGCGGCGAACGCCGCCGCCAGCAGCAGGAACCCGCCCGGGTGCCGCAGCAGCGCCCCGGCCGCCGTCGCTCCCGCCGCGAACACCAGCAGACCGGCGTACCCCCGGTGGGACAGCCGCTCACCCAGCGGTGCCAGCAGCCCGCCCACTGTCATCCCGGCCCAGACCAGCAGGAGCAGCAGCGGTACGCCCACCTCGGTCGTGCCGGTGTCGGCGGCCAGCAGCCCGGTGTACTCGTCCAGCCCACCCCAGATCGCGGTGGCGGCCGCGACCAGCAGCACGGCGGCACGGACGCGGCGGTCGGCCCGCACCTCGCGCAGGCCCAGGCGCAGGCTGTCCAGCCAGCCGGGCTCGTCGTCACCCTGCTCCTCCCCCGGCTCGTCGCCCACGCTCGGCCCGTCCGGTGCGGCGCTCGGGATCGGCGGTGGGCGGTGCTCCGGGAAGCGGGCCGCGACGGCCGCCGCCAGCAGGCACGTCGCCACGCTCGCCGCGCCGACCGCGAGGTAGCCGCCGAGTGCGAACACCGGCCCGGCGAGCACCCCGGAGCCGACCGCGCCGAGCACCTCGGCGGTGCGGGTCCGGCCGATCAGCCGGGCGTACCGGTCGGCCGCGCCGAGGCGTTCCAACTCGGTGAAGACGAGCGCCTCCAGCGCGCCGGACCGCAGCGCGCCACCGGCGCCCCAGAGCAGGAAGCCCACGGCGAACGCCGGATAGGACGGCAGCAGCACCCAGAGCGCGAACCCGCCCGCGGCCAGCAGCGGCGCGAGGCAGAGCAGCAGGCGACGCGACACCGCGTCGGCCCATACGCCGGAGGGCACCTCCAGCACGATGCCGGCGGCCGCCCAGAGCACGAACAGCGAGGAGATCTGCCCGACCGACAACCCCGTGTCGGCGAACAGCAGCACGTAGAGCGGGTAGAGCAGGACGAGGTCGGTGAGGAACGCGTACCCGTAGAGCGTCGTCGCCAGACGGCGGGTCGCGGGCACGCGGGCAGGAGCGAGGACCATGGAACCTTCCCACGGGACGTGACGGACACCGGTCGGAATGCACGGTGTCCGCGGCGGCCCGCGGCCTCGTCGCTCAGGAAGGCATCAACATCGCCAGGTCATGCCGGGATCCTATCCGCCGCGAGGCGCCCGGGTGGTCCCCCGGCGGGCACGCGATCGGGGCGGGACCGTGCGGTCCCGCCCCGATCGGTCGCCCCGCTGTCGGGTCAGCGGCGGAACTTGTCCACGTCGGCCTGCGGAATGACCATGGTGGCCTCGCTGTCCGCGGCCTGCTCGGCCGTCGGCTGGCGCGGCGTGGTCGGCTGGGTGCGCTCGGAGTCCGCGTACGCCGGGATGTGCTGCGTGGCCTCCACGCCCGTTTGCGACGGCACCGGCTCGGTGGCGTCCGCACCGGCGGCGGCCGGCTGGGTGCCCGGGTAGGCCGGGACCGGCTGGGTGCGGTCCGCCTCGGCGTCGCGGCTCACCGGCTGGGTCAGCTCGGAATCCGCGTACGGGCCGGTGGCGGCCAGGCGGGCCTCGACGTCACGCCGACCGGCCTGGTACGCCCGGGCGTGCGTGGCGATGGTGCGCGACTCCTCCTCGGCCCGGGTCAGCCAGTTCTCCCAGCGGCTCTGCATCGGCCGGACCAGCCCGCCGCCGACACCGACGACCAGGATGCCGCCGACGGTGGCGAGCACCGCGATCAGCACCGGGGTGGTGACGGTGGTGGCGACGCCGATCTGGTTGAGCGCGGCGATGACACCGAGGCCCAGGATGAACACCGACGCGAGGTTGGCCAGCACCCGGCCGTACGAGAGGCCGCCGAGCGCGCTGGAGATGATGTCCTTCACCGCGCGGGCGATGGCCGCGGCGACCACCACGATGACGATGGCGACGAACGCCCGGGGCAGCCAGGCGATCACACCCGCGATCAGGTCGGAGATGGGGTTCGGGCCCCAGATGCCGAACGCGAGCTGGAGCGTGACCAGCAGCACGCCGTAGTAGGCCAGCTTCGCGACGATGTCGCTGGCGTCGTACTTCGAGCGGGCCAGCGCGGTCTTGATCCCGCCGCGCTCGACGGCCCGGTCGAAGTGGACCCGCTCCAGCACCTTGTCGACGAGCTTCAGCACGGCCTTGGCGATCAGCCAGCCGACGACCAGGATCGCGACGAACGCGACCGCCTTGGGCAGGAACAGCATCACCGAACGGAACGCGTCGCCCACCGCGTCCCCGAAGTTGTCTCTCATCGAAGGGCCTCCACGTACGTGGTCCAGGTCTGTTCGGGTGGGGCTACCCGGACGCGAGCGCGGGGAAACGCGGTCAGCCTCCGGGGCAGCGGTAGACGACGCGCGTGCTGGCCTGCGCCGTCGTCGGTTCGATGATGTTGACGGTGGCGATGCCGGTGGTCGTCCCGACCCCGGTGAACGTCCACTTGAGCGTGAGCGCCGTGGTGTGCTGCCCGCTGCCGACCCGTTCGGTGAGCACGGCGCCGGGCGGCGCGTCCGAGCGGAACCACTGGTAGCGGATCGTCCCGCCGCGCCCGTTGGTGCGCACGGTGGCCACCACGTCGACTGTCACGTCGCAGGCCACACCGGCCGGCCGGGGCACCGCGACGGTGACCCCCTCGACCTCCAGCGGGCGCAGCCGCTGCCACAGGTAGAGGCCGACCGCCAGCAGCAGCACCACGGTGAGCAGCGTGGACAGCACCGAGACCACGCGACGCCAGACCGGACGCGGGCGGATCGGAGGCGCGGTGGGCCAGGGCGGCGCCGGCGGCGGCGTGGCCGGCACGCCCGGCCCGAAGCGCCGCTCGCCGCCGGGGCCGGGCCCTGGTGCGCCGCTCACCGCCCGCGCGTGGCCGATCCGATCCGGGTACGCCCCGGCGCCCGTCGCCGCCGTCCCGGTGGCGTAATGCTGGGGTGGGACGCCGGTGGGCTGCCACGATGCGGTCGGTTCCGCGCCGGGGCGCTGGGGCGGTTCCGCGCTCGGACGCGGGTAGGCGGTGGCCTGCCCGGTCGCGTTTCCGGCTGACAGGCGCATCCGGACCGTCGCCTCGATCGCCGAGCCGTCCGGGGCCGGACTCAGACTGACTGTCTGCTCCCCCGCCCTGCTGTCCGGAGCCGCCACGAAGTGAACAGTCGCCTCGCCTGTGTCGTCTGCCCTGGCTGGGCGCAGGTGCACGGTCGGCTCGGCGTCCGGCGGTGCCGACGTGGCGGAGGCGGCGAGGTCTGCGGTGTGGTCGTCGCCGCCGGGGATCGCCGTCAGGTGGACCGTGGGTTCGGCGCTGGACGGCTGGTCGGCCGCGACCCCGGGGAGGTGGACGGTGGGCTCCGACCTGCCGGTCGCCGCCGGGGTGTCGACGGCGAGCCGGACGGTCGGCTCCGCCTTCTCTGAGGCCGGGTCCGCCTGCGTGACGGCGAGCGGGACCGTCGAGTCGGCGTCGGGTCGGGGACGGACCAGGTGGACGGTGGGCTCGGCGGTGTCCGCGTCGCCGGTGATCGGCAGGGCGCGGGTGGGCAGCGCCTCGGTGGGCTCGTCGGGGCGGGTCACGCCGACCGTCCCCGGGACGGGCTGCGGTGCGGGGCAGCGGGCACTGTCGTACTCCTAGCCGGGGGTGCAGTCGTGGTAGAGCGTCACGTACACCGGTGACGCCGAGGTGGTCGTGTTGCCGGCGGCGTCGGCGGCGGTGACCCGGACGGGGATGCGGGCGCTGCGCCTGGGCGTGGACAGCGGGCCGAGCGTGCCGGTGAACACGCCGCGCCCGGCGGCGGCCATCCGGATCGTGCCGGTGGCGCCGTCGAGGGTGTAGCCGAACGTGACGGTGAGCGCGGCCGGGCCGCTGCTGTCGTCGGTGACGGTGGCGGTGACGGTGCTGCTCTTGGCGCCGTAGGGGCAGCCCTTCGGGTCCAGCTCGCCCGGGTCGGCGCGGACGCCGTCCACGACCGGCGCTGTCACGTCCGGTGGCGGCGGGCTGGTGGTGCGCGACGCGCTGGGGGTGGGCGTGCCGGTACGGGTCGGCGTCCCGGTCGGGTCGGGGGTGGCCGACGGCGCGGGAGGTGGTGGTGCGGCGGACGCGGTGGACGGGCCGGGCGTCGGCGACGGGCTCGGCGACTCGACGCCGGTCGGGTCCGGTACGGGTGCGCCGGTGGTGGCGGGACCGGCGCTCGCCGGGCCGGCCGGGCCTGCGGCGGGCGTGCCGTCGTGGGCGGCGTAGCTGTAGCCGGCGCCCCCGGCCAGGACGGCGGCGACCAGGGCGCCGGCGGCGAGCGCGGTACGGGTGCGGCCACTGCGGAACCGTCCGCCCCGACCGGTGGTGGCGCCCAGCGCGGTGTGTGCCACCGCGGTGGCGCCCTCGGCCCGGTCCGGGAACGGCCACAGCGCGGCGAGCAGCGCCGCCCGCCGGGCCAGCTCGCGCAGCCCGCGTTCCTCCCATTCCGGGCCGTAGCCGCTGCCGGCGACACGTTCCAGCAGGTCCAGGAACGCCTCGGCGGACGGCGGGCGATCGTCGGGGCGTTTGGCCATGCCGTGGCGCAGCAGCTCGTGCACCGGCGGGGGCGCCGCCTCGGTGGGGATCGGCGCGCTGGCGTGCTGGTCGCGCAGGGAGAGCAGGTCCGGTCCCTGGTACGGGGGCCGGCCGGTGAGGCACTCGAAGAACGTGGCGGTGGCGGCGTAGACGTCGCACGCCGGGCTCGCCGGGGCGCCGGTCCACTGCTCGGGGGCCATGTAGCGGGGCGTGCCGGACACCGTGGTGTCGGAGCCCTGGCCGATCGGCATGGCGATGCCGAAGTCGGCGAGCTTGCTCAGCCCGGCGCCGGTGACCAGCACGTTCTCCGGTTTGTAGTCGCGGTGCACGACACCGTGGGCGTGCGCGGCGGCCAGGCCGGCGAGTGAGCCCTTCAGGACGCAGAGCGCGGCCTCGGGCGTGGTCGGGCCGTGCGCGCGCAGCATCTGGCGCAGCGAGACGCCGTCGACCAGTTCCATCACGATGGCCGCGCCGTGCGGGCTCTCCACGTACTCGTAGAGGCGGCTGACGTGCGGGTCGTCGATCTCGCCGAGCAGCCGCGCCTCGGTGCGGAACGCGGTCCGGAACGCCGAGTCCTCACCCAGGTCGCGGATCAGGTACTTGATCGCGACCGGGGTGCCGGTCGGGTCGTGGGTGGCGAGCACGACGCTGCCCGACGCGCCCGCGCCGAGCCGGCGGACCGGCGTGTATCCGGACAGTTCCCAGCCGCTCATGCGACAGACTCCACGGCGTCCCACGGGCGGGTGTCGGACGCCGCCTCGCTCGTCATTCTGACCGTGGCGCGGCCGCCGGCCATCGCCGCAACGGCTGCTTCCGGACGCCGGTCGGCGCCCGGTTCCCCGGACGGCGCGGCGCCGCCCGGCAGGTGGTCGGTATCGGACACACCGCCACGAGTACCAGACCCCGGCAACCGTCCCCGACCTCGTCGATCATGAAGTTGACGGGGACAAAAGGGACCGAGACCGCCGCCAACTTCATGATCGACGAAGGGAGCACGGCGGGTGAGAGGGCGCGGGTCAGCGGCGGCGGGGTGGGGCGATTCCCGCCGGTGGAGGGGTGCGGAGCAGCCAGAGGGGGTTGCTCGCGCCCACGATCTCGCCGTCGCGGTCGCGGACCTGGGTGCGGACGTACGTGCCGGCGCCGACGCGCACCGGCAGGTCGTGCCAGCCCGGCCGCAACTGCCGCCAGGGGACCTGCCCGACCCGGACCGCCGGTGTCGGGTCCGCGACACCGGCCCGGTCGACCTCGCCGGTCACCGTCTCCAGCGTGACCCCGGCCGGCAGGTCGGTGGCGCGCAGCCGCACCGTGACGGTGTCCTCGGTGAGCACGGCGAGCGCGCCCATGGCGCTGCGGCCACCCAGTTCCAGGTCCAGCGCGCCCCGGTAGCCGGCCAGGTCGGCGAACCACGCCTGCCCGGCGCGCAGCGCCGCGACCAGGTCGTCCCGGCCGGTCGAGGCCGCCCACACCGAGGTGATGTTCCGGTCCCGGCCCGCGCGCCAGTCGGTGCCGTCGTGGTCGTCGGTGACCCCCACGGCGGTCAGCGGGATCGCGTTGCGGGCCGCCACGTCGTACGCCCAGAGGTGGTCCTCGACCGGCCGGCGTCCGATCTCGATCAGGTCGACGCCGAGCGCGTCGCGGCTGACCAGCAGGCGGGCCAGCGACTCCCGGCGTTCCACGTCCAGCGGGTGGTTCCAGCACACCACCCCGCCGTGCGAGTGCAGGAACCGCACCATCGCCTCGGTGGCGTCCACGTCGTTGTCCCGGTACGGCGGGGACGGGAAGCGCGGCAGCGTGCCGTCGCCGCCGAACCAGTTGAGGTGCCGCACCATCGACACCTCGTACGCGCGGTGGTGGGTGACGCCCTCGTACGCCCCGGCGTAGCCACGCAGCACCTCGGCGCGCAACTCCTCGCCCGCCTGGCCGGCGCGGCGGGCGCGGTCGAAGACGAGCCGGTCCACCAGGTACGCGCCGCGCGCGCCACCGGACACGGTCACGCCGAGGCGCAGCCCGCGCAGCGAGTTGTCCCCGGCGACCAGGCCCGGCCAGAGCCGCCGTACGTCGGCGAGCAGGTCGAACGTGTGCCGCCGCCAGACGCCGGCCGGGGCGGGCAGCTCGACGGTGCCGTGGCGGCCGTCCACTGTGTGCCGGACCGCGTCCACGCCGCCGAGGCGGTAGCGCAGCACGAGCTGCCCGGCGGGGCGGCCGGGTCCGGCCGGGTGGTGCGACAGCGCGACCTCAACGGTGAGCGTGGCGTCCCGGCCCGCCGCTTCGGGGCGTACGTCGAGGTGCAGTTTCGTGTCGGAGATGTTGGCGGTGTGCGTCCAGTTCCACGCCTTGCCCGCGTACCAGTGGGTGCCGGCACCGGCGGCGGTGAGACGCAGCGCGCGGCCCGGGCCGTCGGGGGCGTCCGGCGCGTCCACGAAGTCGGCGGCCGAGGCGCGCAGGCGGCCCTCGGTGGCCGGCTGCCAGGTCCAGGCCAGGCCGCCCTCGCGTTCCTCCGGGCCGTCGAAGTGGACGACCCGGCGGTGGTCGTGGGCGGCGACCCGGAAGTCGTGGTCGGTCCACCAGAGCACGTCGACGCCGTTGCGGCGGGCCTGGTCGAGGTGGGCGGCGTAGCTGGCCACGCCCTCGCTGAACGAGGCGTGCAGGTGCATCGCCATGCTGATCGGCCGCCGGCCGCGCGGCGGGGGCGGCGGCCGGTCGTTCGTGGCGGCGAGCCCGACCGGCACGCCGATCCCCGCCACCGCCAGCCCGCCCGCGGCGACGAGCACGCTGCGCCGGTCCAGCCGTCCGCGACCCGCCATGCCACTCCCCCGTTCCGCCGGGGTCAGCGTACGGGCGGGCGGTCAGCGCGGGGGTACCGCCACCCGGGCGGCGAGCGGGCGCCCGGCCAGCCGCCGGATCGCCAGGTACGCCTCGCAGCCGAGGCAGAGCCCGAACGCGGCGTTGAGAAACGCGGCGGCCAGCGCGGCGCCGGTGGCGGCCAGGCCGAGCGCGGGCAGCCCGGCGAACCAGCCGGCCGCGCCGACGGCGCTGAAGGCCAGGCCGACGACCTGGGCGAAGCGCACCGGCGCGACCGGCTCCAGCTCCGCCGGCGGGTCCAGCCGGGGCGCCACCAGGGCGCGGAACAGCAGGCCGTACGGCCCGAGGCGCGGGTTGACGGCGGTGAGCGCGAACACCACGGCCTGGGCGAGCAGGAGCAGCCCGGAGCCGGTGACGAGCACGATCGCGAGGACGACTGTGGTGAGGACGGCGGCGAAGCGCGGTCCCCGGGGGTCGAGCAGCATGGGGTGGGTCCGTTCGTGCGGGGGCGGTCGGTCAGGCGGGACGCGCCGCCGCACAGAGGCTCGTGGCGAGCCGGCCGTGGTCCACCACCCGGCGGCGGGTCAGCCGTACGCCGGTCATCGCCCCGCCCCGACCGTGAGCGCGGCGATGAGGTCGTCGCGGTCGGGCACGCCCGCGGCCCGGCGCACCACGCGGCCCGCCGCGTCCACCACCAGCACGGTCGGGGTGCGCCACACGTCCAGTTCCCGGGCCGCGTCGAGGTGTTCGTCCACGCCCACCTCCCGCACCGCGACGCCGTCGAGGCGGGCGGCGACGTCGGCGAGCACCCGGCGGGCGGCCCGGCAGGGCGCGCAGACCGGTGCCGAGAACTGCACCAGCGTGACCTCGCCGGGGCGTACCCCGAGGGCGGTGAGGGTGGCGAGGTGCGGCGCGTCGGCGGCCGATGGGCGCTTCCGGACGGCGCGCAGCCGCCCGTCGTGGCGGCGGCGCCACCAGCCGAACGCGGTGGCGGCCGCGAGCACCGCGACGAGCACGAGGATCCCGGTCAGGCTGGGCGACTGCACCGGCCCAGGCTGCCACGGCAGGTCGCGGAAGGCCATGGTCCGTCCCGGTCAGCGGACGTGACATCGCCTACTCCGGCGGTAGGAACGGCGGGCGCACCGGCCGGCGAACGTCGCTTTTGTCCTCTGGCGCACCGCGCGAGCTTGGCAATATTCTCCACCACACGCGCAGTCGTTGCAGTTCCTTTACATCGCCCGGCGCCGTTCGGGCCATCGAGGAGGCGAGATGCACTTCGACCACCCCGAGCTGGACCGCCGTACGCTGCTGCGGGCCGGCCTCGGCGCCGCGGCGGTCGCGGTCGTCGGCAGCGAGCTCGCCCGGCCGGCCGCCGCGCACGCCGCACCGGGCGCGGACCTCGACTGGATCATCAGCTGCGACGAGTGGGCCGCCCGCCCGCCGGCCGACCCCCTGTCGGTCAGCGCGATCCCGACCAACAAGATCATCGTGCACCACATGGCGTTCCCCAACGTCACGGACTACTCCGAGGAGCACGCCAAGCAGCTCGCCCGCGACTGCCAGGACCTGCACATGGACGGCAACGGCTGGTCCGACACCGGGCAGCACTTCACGGTGAGCCGCGGCGGTCACGTCCTGGAGGGACGCCACGGCAGCCTGGACCGGCTGCTCGCCGGCGACCGGCAGATGATCGCCGCGCACTGCCCGGGCGAGAACGGGCGGGCCATCGGCATCGAGAACGAGGGCACCTACGTCACCGAGACGCCTCCGGAGGAGCTGCTCGACGGGCTGGTCCGGCTGTGCACCGCGATCTGCCGGCAGTACGGGCTGCACGCCCACGACATCTTCGGCCACTGGGACTTCCGCGCCACGCTCTGCCCGGGCGCGATGTTCTACCGGGAGTTCCCGGCGCTGCGCCGCGCCGTGTTCGAGAACCTGGGCACCGACCTGGGCGACGTGCCGGCCCGCCGCTGGCCGGACATCTGGCGCTTCGTCGGCGGCCCGGTGGTCCGCGTCGCGCAGTACCTGCTGACGTTCCACGGCTACACAGTGCCGCTGACCGGTGTGTTCGACGCGGCGACGGTCGCGGCGGTGCAGGACTGGCAGGCCCGCAACGGCATCCCGGTCGACGTCGACGCCACGCTCACGGCGCCGACCTGGGAGACCCTGGCCCCGGAGCTGGACCAGAAGTCGTCCGGCGTCCCGGTGGCCGCCGCGCAGTTCATGCTCGCCTCCAAGGGCTACGCCGAGGTCACTGCGACCGGTGAGTACGACCACGCCACCCGCACGGCGGTGAAGGACCTCCAGCGCCTGCACGGACTACCGCCCAACGGCAAGATCAGCACCACTACCTGGTGCGCGCTGGTGGGGGGTGTGGTGCGCCAGTCGTTCCACAAGCACTGACGGCGCACCGGCGGGGAGAGCGGTGGGGGTGGCAACGGCGCTACCCCCACCGCGTCGTTGCGGGACGGATCGCGACGAAACGTCGGCATTGACGACTGGTGAACGACGGCTATCCCGGACGGCAGTGGTGCGCCGATCATTGCCCGCAGATAGATATGAGTCATTCTCACCTCCGGGCAGGACGCCCGGGCACGGAGGCCGAGACGCCGTCAGCCGGGCGTACCGAACGGCCCTGCTCCGCGTCCCCGGAGGATCGCCATGCCATTACCCGCCATCCGTGCCCGCCTCGCGGCGCTCACCGCCGCCGCCCTCACCGCGAGCGTCCTGACGGTCACCCCGCCGTCGCCGGCGCTCGCCGCCACCACGTTCACCCCCGACGACTACTGCCTCGGCCAGTGCGCCGACATCCTGCCCCCCGGGCAGAACGGCAACGCCACGCTCGCCGGCATCCTGGCCCACCAGGCGCTCGGCACCCGCCCCGCGCACTCAAGCGACCAGCTCGACGAGTACGCCAACCTGGTCTACAACTACGCCGGGCTGACCGACGAGCAGATCGCCCACTTCTACAACGACGCCTCGTTCGGCGTCCCCGACGCGCAGGTCGAGAGCAGGATCTCGCCGCGTTCGGACGTCACCATCGTGCGGGACAAGGCCACCGGCGTCCCGCACGTCACCGGCACCACCCGCGCCGGCACCATGTTCGGCGCCGGGTACGCCGGCGCCCAGGACCGGCTCTGGGTGATGGACCTGCTGCGGCACGTCGGCCGCGGCAACGTCACCTCGTTCGCCGGCGGCGCCCCCGGCAACCGGGAACTGGAGCAGAGCGTCTGGGCCAACTCGCCCTACACCGAGGCGGACCTCCAGGCCCAGGTCGACGCGCTACGCCTCAAGGGCACCCGGGGCCAGCAGCTCTACACCGACGTCGTCGACTACATCGCCGGCATCAACGCCTACATCGACAAGTCGATCGCCGACGACAACTACCCCGGCGAGTACGTGCTCACCGGCGCCGGGAAGCCGAAGCACTTCACCATGACCGACCTGATCGCCACCGCCGGTGTCATCGGCGGGCTGTTCGGCGGGGGCGGCGGCAGCGAGATGCAGTCCGCGCTGGTCCGGGTGGCCGCCCGGGCCAAGTACGGGCCGACCGAGGGCGACCGGGTCTGGACGGCGTTCCGCTCGCAGAACGACCCGGAGACCGTGCTGACGCTGCACGACGGGCAGAGCTTCCCGTACGGCGCGACGCCGCCCGGCGCGACCAGCGCGGTGCTGCCGGACGCCGGGACGGTGGTCGCCGAGCCGCTCGCGTACGACGCCACCGGCGGGGCCGCCGCCCGCACCGGCACCAGCGCCGCCACCAAGGACCTGCTCGGCGGCCTGTCCACCCTGCGTACGCACGGCATGTCCAACGCGGTCGTGGTCTCCGGCCGGCACACCACCACCGGCAACCCGGTGGCCGTGTTCGGCCCGCAGACCGGCTACTTCGCCCCGCAACTGCTCATGCTCCAGGAACTCCAGGGGCCGGGGATCAGCGCGCGCGGCGCCGCGTTCGCCGGGCTGAACCTCTACGTGCTGCTCGGCCGCGGCCAGGACTACGCGTGGAGCGCCACCTCCGCCTCGCAGGACCTGACCGACACGTACGCGGTGCCGCTGTGCACCACCGACGGCAGCGCGCCGACGCTGCGCTCCAACCGCTACCTCTACCGCGGCCAGTGCGTGGCCATGGAGGTGCTGGAGAAGCGCAACTCCTGGTCGCCGACGCTCGCCGACTCCACCCCCGCCGGCGCGTACACGCTGCGCGCGCTGCGCACCAAGTACGGGCTGGTGTCCTACCGAGGGCTGGTCAACGGGCAGCCCACCGCGTTCACCAAGCTGCGCTCCACCTACCGGCACGAGGCCGACTCGGCGATCGGCTTCCAGGCGTACAACGACCCGGCGGCGATGGGCAGCGCGGCGGCGTTCCAGGCGTCCGCGGCCAGCGTCGGGTACGCGTTCAACTGGTTCTACGTCAACTCGACCGAGGCGGCGTACTTCAACTCCGGCTCGAACCCGGTGCGCTCGTCCACCTCCGACCCGAACCTGCCGATGAAGGCGGAGCCGGCGTACGAGTGGGCCGGCTGGAACCCGGACACCAACGACGCCACGTACGCCCCGGCGTCGGCCCACCCCCAGTCGGTCAACCAGGACTACTACGTCAGCTGGAACAACAAGCAGGCGCGTGACTTCGGCGCGGCCGACGGCAACTTCAGCTACGGCGCGGTGCACCGGGGTCAGCTGCTCGACGGTCCGGTGAAGGCAGCCATCGCCCAGCGCAAGGTCGGCCGCGCCGACATCGTCCGGATCACCGCCGAGGCGGCCGTGACCGACCTGCGCGGCCAGCAGGTGCTCGGTGAGCTGCTGCGGGTGCTCGACAGCACGCCCGTCACCGACCCGGCGCTGGCCGCCGCGGTGACCAAGCTGCGGGCCTGGCAGCAGGCCGGGTCGCGGCGGGTGGAGACGTCACCCGGGTCGAAGGTCTACCAGCACGCCGACGCCATCCGGATCTTCGACGCGTGGTGGCCGCTGCTGGCCTCGGCGCAGTTCCGTCCCGGCCTCGGCCCCGACCTGTACGCCGCGCTCGTCGACGCGCTCGAAGTCAACGAGGCGCCCTCGGGCGGCCAGAACGGCGGCCGCGACGGCACCGTCAACTGGGCGTCGCAGGGGCAGGCGCACAAGGGCTCGGCCTTCCAGTACGGCTGGTGGGGTTACGTCGACAAGGACCTGCGGGCCGTGCTCGGCGACCCGGTGGCCGGCGGGCTCGGGCGCACGTACTGCGGCAACGGCAATCTCGGCGCGTGCCGGCAGGCGCTGCTCGACACGCTCGGCCAGGCCGCGGCGGCGCCCGCGACCACCGTCTACCCGGGCGACTCCTCGTGCGGTGCGGGCGACCAGTGGTGCGCCGACTCGATCGCCCAGTCCGGGCTCGGCGGCATCACCCACCCGCTGATCGCCTGGCAGAACCGGCCCACCTACCAGCAGGTCGTCTCGTTCCCGGCGCGCCGGGGCGACGCGGTGACCAACCTGGCGCAGGGCCGCACCGCCACCGCGTCCAGCACCCAGTTCCTGACCAGCAACACCCCGGCCAAGGCGGTCGACGGCAGTCTGGGCAGCCGGTGGGCGAGCAGCTACAACGACAACCAGTGGCTGCGGGTGGACCTCGGTTCGGCCCGGACCGTCAGCCGGGCGGTGCTGCGGTGGGAGGCCGCGTACGCCACCGGCTACCGGATCGAGGTCTCCGGTGACGGCAACTCCTGGCAGCCGGTGTTCAGCACCACCACCGGCAACGGCGGCGTCGACAACGTGACGTTCGCCCCGGTCAGCGCGCGATACGTGCGGATGTACGGCGTCACCCGGGCCACCTCGTACGGCTTCTCGCTCTACGAGTTCGAGGTCTACGGACGGTGACCGCACGCGACCGGCCGGCGGGTGCTCCCGCCGGCCGGTCGCCTGCGTCGGGGCAGGTCAGCCACGCCTGTTCGAACGCCTGTGCGAGGATGACCGGGTGTCGAGCGAGGCCACCATCCTGCACGCCGACCTGGACGCGTTCTACGCCTCGGTCGAGCAGCGCGACGACCCCCGGCTGCGCGGCCGGCCGGTGATCGTCGGCGGCGGCGTGGTGCTCGCGTGCAGCTACGAGGCCAAGGCCCGGGGCGTGCGCAGCGCGATGGGCGGCCGGCAGGCGCGGCGGCTCTGCCCCGATGCCCTGGTGGTGCCGCCCCGGATGGCCGCGTACACGGCCGCCAGCCGGGCGGTGTTCGAGATCTTCCGGCACACCACCCCGCTCGTCGAAGGGCTCAGCATCGACGAGGCGTTCCTCGACGTGGGTGGGCTGCGGCGGCTCGCCGGAGCGCCGGCCGCCGTCGCGGCCACGCTGCGGGAACGGGTACGCCGCGAGGTCGGCCTGCCGATCACCGTCGGCGTGGCCCGGACGAAGTTCCTCGCGAAGGTGGCCAGCGGGGTGGCCAAACCGGACGGGCTGCTGGTGGTGGAGCCGGAGCGGGAACTCGCGTTCCTGCACCCGCTGCCGGTCGAGCGGCTGTGGGGCGTCGGCCCGGTCACCGCCGCCCGGCTGCGCGAACGCGGCATCCGTACCGTCGGGCAGGTGGCCCGGCTGGACGAGCCGGCGCTGGTGTCGCTGCTCGGCGCGGGCGCCGGGCGGCACCTGCACGCCCTGGCGCACAACCGTGACCCCCGGGCGGTGCAGGTGGGCCGCCGCCGTTCCTCGATGGGCGCGCAGCACGCGCTGGGACGCGGGCCGCACTCCCCCGCCGACCTGGACGCGGTGCTGGCCGGGCTGGTCGACCGGGTCACCGGCCGGATGCGCGCCGCCCGCCGCACCGGCCGCACGGTGACGCTGCGGCTGCGCTTCGCCGACTACACCCGCGCCACCCGGTCGCACACGCTCGACGAGCCGACCGCGCAGACCGGGCCGTTGCGGGCCGCCGCCCGTGACCTGCTGCGGGCCGCACTGCCGCAGATCGCGGAACGTGGCGTGACGCTGCTCGGCGTCTCGGTGGGCAACCTGGGCAGCGGGCACACGCAGCTCACGCTGCCGTTCACCGCCGACCCCGGCCCGGCGCTGGACGCCGCAGTCGACGCGGTGCGGGACCGCTTCGGCTCACGGGCGCTGACCCGCGGCGTGCTGCTCGGCCGCGACCCGGGCGTCGAGATGCCCCGGCTGCCGGACTGACCGGCCGGCTTCCTCCCCCGGTAGGAGACACGCTCCGACCCGTGGCCGCGAGTGCGGCCCGCGGGCGGGCGCGACCGGCCCGGCCCGTCACGAGCATCTACAGGCATGACTACCCTGCGGAACCGGGCGGCCGGATGGCACCGACCCCTGATGCTCCTCGTGTCCGCGATGGCGGTGCTCACCGTCGTCGCCGCCGTCGGCGTCGTGGCCGACCCGCGCGTGCTGACCGGCGCGCCCATCTGGCTCAAGCCGCTGAAGTTCGCGATCTCGTTCGTGCTCTACGGCGTCACCCTGGCCTGGATGCTGTCCCTGCTGCCCCGCCGCAGCCGGGCCGCCGAGCGGGCGGCCACAGTGATCGTGGCCATGTCCGTGGTGGAGATGGTCGTCATCGTGGGTCAGGTGCTCCGCGGCACCACCAGCCACTTCAACGGCACCACGACGCTGAACGCGGTGCTGTTCGACGTCATGGGCGTGGCGATCACCGTGCTGTTCGCGGCCCAGTTCGTACTGGCGGTCGTGCTGGCCCGCCGGTCCCTTCCGGACCGGGCCGGCGGATACGCGGTCCGGCTCGGCCTCGCCGTGTCCCTGCTCGGCATGCTCGTCGCGTTCCCGATGGTGGCGCAGAGCCCGGCCGGCGCGCCCGCCGGGATCAGCGGTGCGCACAGCGTCGGGGTGCCCGACGGCGGCCCGGGGCTGCCGCTGCTCGGCTGGAGCACCACCGGCGGCGACCTGCGCGTCGGGCACTTCGTCGGGATGCACGCGTTGCAGGCGCTGCCGCTGCTGGCGATCCTGCTCGACCGGTTCTTCGGCGCGCGGCTGGACGAGCTGACCCGGGCCCGGCTGGTGCTCGTCGGCGGGGCCGCGTACGCGGCACTGACGCTGCTGCTGACCGGGCAGGCGCTGCGCGGGCAGTCGCTGCTCGCGCCGGACGCGCTCACGCTCGCCGCGGCGGGGGTGCTGGTGGCGGCCACCGCGGCGGCCACCACGCTGGTGCTGGCCCGCCGGACCCGGCGTACCGGTGTGGTGCTGGTCGGATGAGCGCCGTGGTGTTCGGCCCGGTGGCCCACCTCGGACCGCCGGGCCGGCGGCCGGCGAACGCGGTGGCCTCCGGCCGCTCCGGTTGCCTAGGCTGACGCGGTGAGCTGGGTCGGTCGGCTGTTCGACGCGCGCGACACGCTCGCGCGGATCCTGCTGCTGGATCTCAGCGGCGTCGGCTACCTGGTCTTCGGACCGCACGCGGGCCAGGCCGCCACCGGTACGCAGTGGGCGCTGGCGGTCCCGGCGTTCGCGCTGGCGCTGCTGTGCCACCGCCGCCCTCTGGTGAACCTGCTGATCCAGTCGGCCCTGCTGGTCGCCGCGCTCGTGCTGGTCGACGACGTGATGATCAACCAGGTCGGTGCGAGCTGGGCGCTGCTGGAGCTGACCATGCGGGCCACCCGGCCGCGCACGGTCTGGCTGGGCGCCGGACTGCTCGCCGCCGTCGACCTGTCCGGCCAGATCGGCGAACCGGTCCGTGCGGCGCTCACCGGCCTGTTCGGGCTGGCCGTCACCGTCGGCCTGCCGCTGCTGCTCGGGCTGGTGGTGCGGACCACCCGGGAACTCGGGCGGCAGGCCGAGGTGCGGGCAGAGGCGGAGCGGCGCCGGCGCGAGTCGGAGAGCCGGGCGGCCCGCGCCGACGAGCGCGGCGCCATCGCCCGGGAACTGCACGACGTGCTCGCGCACCACGTCGCGTCGATGGTGCTGCGGGTCGGCGTGGCCCGGCACGTGCTGCCCGACCTGGATCCCCGGGTCGGCGAGGTGTTCGACGACGTGCACGCCACCGGCACGGCCGCGCTGACCGACCTGCGGCGGCTGGTGGCGGTGCTGCGTGACCCGGACGGTGTCCGCGGCGACGCCGCCCTGACCGCGATCGAGCCGTCGGCGCTGCCGGCCGCGCTCGGCGCGGCTGTCGACCGGGCCCGGCAGGCGGGCGTCGTGGTGGAGGCCGACGTCGACCCGGCGGTCGGCAGGCTCGACGCGGTACGCGGCCAGGCGGTGCTGCGACTGACCCAGGAGGCGTTGACGAACGTGGCGAAACACGCGGGCGCGGCGGCCCGGGCCCGGCTGGCCGTGTCGGTCGAGGACGACGCGGTGCACTGGGCGGTGACCGACGACGGGCGCGGCGCTGCGCCGGCCGGGGTGCCCTCCGGCGGCGGGCACGGTCTCGTCGGGATGCGGGAACGGGTCGAGGTGCTCGGCGGGCGGCTGGAGGCCGGGCCCACCGGTTCCGACTGGCGGGTCCGGACCGTGCTGCCCCCGCCCGGGCCGGCCCACCAGGCGCCCCGGCCCCGCGCGGGCACGCCGGAGCCGGCGTGATCCGGGTGCTGCTGGTCGACGACCAGCACCTCATCCGGGCCGGCCTGCGGATGCTGTGCGACGCCCAGCCCGACCTCGAGGTCGTCGGCGAGGCCGACAACGGCCGGGACGCGGTCAGCCTGGCCGCCCGGCTACGCCCCGACGTGGTGGTGATGGACCTGCGGATGCCCGGCGTCGACGGGATCACCGCGACCAGCCGGATCCTCGCCGACCGGCCGGCCACCCGGATCATGGTGCTCACCACGTTCGGCGACGACGACCACCTCTACCCCGCGCTGACCGCCGGCGCCTGCGGGTTCCTGCTCAAGGACGCGCCCCCGGCCGACCTGCTCGACGGCGTCCGCCGCGCCGCCGCCGGCGACAGCCCGTTCAGCCCGGACGTCCTGCGCCGGCTGGTCGAACGCGCGGTGCACGCCCGCGCCGGCGCGCCCCGGCGTGCGGCCGAGCTGACCGCCCGCGAGCGGGACGTGCTGGACCTGGTCGCCGACGGGCTGTCGAACACCGAGATCGCCGACCGCCTCCACATCGGGGTGACCACTGTGAAGACGCACATCACCAGCCTGATGACCAAGACCGGCAGCGCCAACCGGGTCCGCCTGGCGCTGTGGGCGCGCGGCGGCTGACCGGGTCACTCCTCGATCGCGCCGCCCACCGCCCGCAGGTGCGCCCGGAACGTCAGCGCCGGGTCCGCCTCCCGGGCCGCCAGGTACGCGCCGAACCCGACCTGCGCGCGCAGCGACTCCCCGGCCCGGATCCGGTCGGCCTGCCGCCGCTCGGTGTCCCGGATGGACCCGGCCAGGTCGAACAGCTCCCCGGCCCGGTCGGCGGGTACGAACAGCACGCCGTCGTCGTCGGCCAGCGCCAGATCCTGCGGGCCGACGGTGAACGGCCCGACCCGGGCGTGCTCCAGCGCCCCGGCCGGGCGCGGGTCCAGCTCCAGCGGCCCGCTCGGGGTGGCGCCGAGGCTGAACACCGGCAGTCCGACCGCGACCAGGTCCGCGGTGTCGCGGTGCGCGCCCCACACCACCAGCCCGGCCAGGCCGGCGGCCCGCGCCTCCAGCACCACGAGGTCGCCGACGCACGCCCGGTCGGTGCGGCCGGCGTCGTCGACGACGAGCACGTCCCCGTCGGCGGCCAGCTCGATCGCCTCCAGGAAGACGTCCACGCTGCCGGCGTGCCGGGCCGGGCGGACCCGGCCGGCCAGGCGCCGCCCCGGCAGCACCGGGACGACGGCGGCCGGGGCGCAGCGGACGGGCACGCCGGCGCGCAGGCAGGCGTCGGCGACGTGGGCGGTGGTCAGAGCGGCGAATCGCGCGGCCGGCGCGTCCTGACGGATGTCCATGCGCCGACGCTAACCAGCCGGGCCGCCCCGGGCAGGTGCCAGTCGACGCCCGGTGGCCTTCGGCCGGGGCCGCCCGGCGGGCCGGCGCCGGACCGGGCGGCTCATCCGGGCCCGGACCGGCGGGCGCGCCTCCGCCTCCCCCGCACCGGCGGCCCGGCGCACGGTGCCGTTGGCGTCCTCGGGCCGGCAGCCGGTGGCCCGCAGCAGCTCGCTCTGCCCGGTCCGCAGATCGCTGATCATCGCCTCGCCGTAGGCGCGCACACCCTGCGACCACGCGCGCCCGGCCAGCTCGGCGCCCTGCCGTACCAGCTCCCGGGTGCGGTCCAGGTCCTCCCCGGACTTGCAGGCCCGCTTCAGCTCCCGCACCGCGTCGCCGAGACGGGCCACCGCGTCGGGCAGCGCGGGCGGGACCGGCTCGTCGTACTGCAACGCGGTGGCGGAGCGGCGGGCGATCGAGCGGGCGTACAGGACCAGCCGTTCGAGGTGCTGGGTCGCGTCGGCGTACCGGTGGAACCGGGCCCGGCGGTGCCAGCGGGCCGGGGCGATGGTGACCACCTCCTCGGCCCCGCTGAGCGCCTCGTTGAGCCGCCCGATGTCCGGTTCGATCCCGCGCAGATCGTCCAGGGCGCGCTGCGCCGCGTCGGCGTCGCCGCGGGTCAGCGCGTGGGCGACGGCGTCGAGCTGCTCGGTGAGCCGGGCGATCACCGGCTCCACCGCCCGGTCCAGCACGCGGATCGGGTTGACCGGCAGCAGCAGCGCCACCACGAACAGGCCGACCAGGCCGCCGACCAGCGCGTCGAAGATGCGGGGCAGTTCCAGGCCGGGCTGCACCGGCGCGAGCGTGGCGATCAGCACCGCCGTACCGCCGGCCTGGCCCACGAGCGCGCCGCCGCGCCCGGCCACCAGCAGCGCGGTGGCGATGGCGAGCGTGACCACCAGGCCGGTCTGCCAGGATCCGCTGCCGAGCAGCGCGCGCAGCAGGTCACCGACCACGATGCCGAGGCCGACGCCGACGAGCAGCTCGAACGTGCGGCGGGCGCGCTGGCCGATGGCGGTGGCGATGGTGCCGACCGCGGCGGCGGGGGCGAAGACGTGCGCGCCGGAGCCGAGCAGCATCTGGGCGAGCAGCGCGGCGAGCGCCGCGGCCAGCCCGGCCTGCGCGGAGATCACCACGGTGATCTCCAGTTGGCGCAGCCGGTTCCGGCCGGCCGCGCCGCCCTGGTCACGGACCCGGGAGAGCGCGAGACCGCCCCGCTCGACCGCCCCGTCCAGGGGCGAGCGGACGGTGTCCTCGGCGCGGCGGTCGGTCATGACGGCGGTTACCCGGCTCCGGGCCGGTGAATCGTCGGCCGTGCCCCCGCGCGCCCTTCGGAGTCAGCGGCGGTACGTGCGGTCCAGCAGGTCGAACAGCGCCGTCCAGTGCCTCCGCGTGGCCTGCTCGTCGTACATCGGGGTGTCCGACTGGGTGTAGCCGTGGCGGGCGCCGGCGTACACCTCGGAACGGTAGGTCACCCCGGCCGCGTCCAGCGTCTTCTCCAGCGTGGCGATCTGCTCGGCGGTCATCGACGGGTCGGCGTCGGCGTGCCCGAAGTAGAGTTCGCCGGTCACCGCGCCGACGGCCAGGTGCGGGCTGTCCGGGGCGTCGGTGACCACCCGCCCGGCGTGGAACGCGGCCACCGCGGCGATCCGGTCCGGGAGCGCCTCGATCGCGCGCAGCGCGTTCGTGCCGCCCATGCAGTAGCCGGTGATCGCCGCCGGGCCCGGCGCGACGTCCGGGCGGGCGGCGAGGAAGTCCAGATAGGCGGCCGTGTCGCGGGCCACCGCGTCCGGCGTCAACGCGGCCATCATCGGCCCGATGCTCTCGAACAGGGCGGCCCGGCGGCTGTCGTCGGCGAGCGCGCCGAGGTCGATCAGCGGGGCGCGCCCGGCGCGGTGGAACAGATTCGGGGCGAGCACCACGTACCCGCGGTCGGCGATCGTGGCGGCCATCTCCGCGACCCGGGGCCGCAGCCCGAACGCGTCCATGAACAGCAGGACGGCCGGGAAGGGCCCGCCGGACCCCGGCGTGGCCAGGTAGGCGTCGGCCGTTCCGTCGGGGGTGGGCACGTCCACGATCGTCGGCTGCACTGTCGGGGCCTCCTCGCTGCGGGTTCCGGCCTGCACGCTACCCCCGGTCCGGCGGCTCCGGCGCCTCGGGCTCGCGCCCCGTTTGCCGAGGTCCAGCGTGGGAATCCGGCAATCCCAGCGGAGGAAGGCGGCGAGATGGACCAGGATCAGTTCGTCGGCGCGGTGGCCGAACGGTGCGGCGCGTCCACGGAGCAGGCCACCGCGATCACCCGGGCGACGTTGACCACGCTGGCCGAGCGCATCGACGGCGGAGAGGCCCGCGACCTCGCCGACCGGCTGCCGGAGGCGCTGCGGGCGTACGCGTTCGGCCCGGCCGAGGACGCCGAGCCGTTCGGGCTCGACGTGTTCGTGGAGCGGGTGAGCGGACGCGCCGACGTCGACGTGGACGCCGCGCGGGACGGGATCACGGCGGTGTTCGACGTGCTGCGCGACGCGGTCGACCCGGCCGCCTACGCGCAGGTCGTCGGGCAGCTCCCGGCCGAGTACGGCGAGGTGGCCGACCAGAGCGCGCCGTACGTGCGGCGCACGGCGTGACGGGGCGCGCCCGATGAGCGAGGACGCGCTGCGCCGCCCGCCCGAGGCCGACGCGCAGGAACAGCGGCAGGACGAGACACTCGTCGGACCGCCCGACACGGTCGGCACGGCGGTGCCCGAGGCGAGCGAGGCGGACCTGGCCGAGCAGGGCGTGCTGCGCCCGCCGAGCGACCGGGCGGGCCTGGGTGAGTCGGTGCGCGACGACCTGACCGCCGCCGACGCGGTGGAGCAGAACACGGAGATCCCACTGCCCGACGAGGAGCACTGGGCCTGACCGGTCAGTGATCCGGGCTGTCGGCGCGGGCCATCAGCCGCAACGCGTTCGGGTCCAGGCCGATGCGTACCGGCGTCTGCCCGTACGGCTCGCCGTCGACCTCGATGCGGGCCGGCCGGTCGGTGTCCAGCCACAGCTGGCGTACCGCCAGGAACGGCTCCTCGCCGAGCGTGCGGCGGTGGCCGGCCGCCGCGTTGCGCGCCGTCTCGCGCAGCAGCCCGCGCCGGGTCGGCCCACCCACCGGGTACGCGACCAGCAGCCGGTCGTCGGCGGTGGCGTCGGCGGTGATGGGCCGGCCGGCGTGGAAGCCGCCGTTGGCCACGTACACCTGGTGGGTGGTGAACGTGTGCTCGCGGCCCTCGGCGCGGACCGTCACGGCCAGCGGCCGGTGCCGGGCCAGCAGCCCCAGGCCGGTCATCGGGTACGCGAGCCGCCCGACGACCCGCTTCAGCCTCGGCGGCGCGGCCTGCATGATGTCGGCGGACAACCCGATCCCGACGTGGTTGGTGAACCGGGTGTCGCCGATCAGGCCCAGGTCGACGTCGATGACCTTGCCGTCGGTGAGCACCGCGACGGCGGCGTCCAGGTCGAGCGGGACGCCGACGGTGCGGGCGAAGTTGTTCGTGGTGCCCAGCGGCAGCAGACCCATCGCGATGTCCCGGTGGGCGAGCAGCCGGGCGGCCGCGCCGACGGTGCCGTCGCCGCCGCCGGTGACCAGCAGGTCCGGCCCGAGGTCGGCGGCCTCGGCGAGCACCCGGTCCAGTTCGCCGGGCCGGTCCACCGGGTACGCGCCGAGCAGCGCGAAACCGGCCGCCCGCAGGCGTGCGTGGACGGTGTCGTAGAGCCGCCGGCCACGGCGGGAGTGGGCGTTGACCACGAGCGCCGCCCGCCGTCGTTCCCGGATCGCCGTCGACAGCTCCTGCTTGGTCCGCACGGTTGCGACCCTAGCCGCCCCCGCGCCGACGTGGGCCGGTGGCGCTGCCGGTATTGACCGGGTCGGTTATCGTCGCGGCGGCCGTGATCGTCGATCTTCGAGGGTGGATGTCCCGATGAACCAGCCGGCAGCACCGCAGGCGACAGCGTCAGTGCCCCCGCTCACGTCGCCGAACCGTCCGGGGAGGGCCCTGATCGGGCTGGCCCTGGTCGTCCCGGCGGTGATCGCCTGGATCTGGTCGTACGTCCTGCCGACGCTGTCCACGTTGGCTCGCAGCTTCCAGGGTGACGGGCCGCGTGGCTCGGGCGAGTCGGTCGGCACGGCGAACTACGAGGCCGCCCTCACCTCCGGGTTCGTCGGGCAGGTCGGGCTCGCGGTGCTGCTCAGCCTGATCCCGCTGGCGGTGGCGCTGCTCGCCGCGCCGCTGCTCGCGATCGTCGCCGACCGGGCCGGCCGGGTGGCCCGCCTGGTCACCCGGGGCGTGCTGGCGCTGCCGCTCGCCGCGTACGCGCCGGTCGCGGTGTTCCTCGGCCGGCGCGCCGAGCACATCGAGAACGGCACCTTCACCCAGGAACTGCAGTCTCCCCGGACGCTCCTCGTCTCGGCGCTGGCACAGGTGACGTTCGGGCTGGTCGTCGCGGTGGCCGCGACGCTGTACCTGAGCGCCCTGCGCCGCCGCGAGCCCGACCAGCGGCCCGCGCCCGCCATGCTGGCCGTCGGTGGGCTGCTCGGCCTGAGCGTTCTCGCCGCAGCCCTGCAGACCTACACCGCCCCGTACATCCTGACCGGCGGCGGGCCGCGCGGCGACGACACGGCGACGCCGGTGTTCACCGCCGCGCAGACCTCGTTCCGGACGATGCGCCTGGGCGCCGGATCGGCCACGTCGACGCTGCTGCTGGTGCTGCTCGGGCTGCTCGGGCTGGCCGCGGTGGCGCTCATCCTGGCCACCCGGCTGCGCATCGAGTTCGACGGCTGGCGGGACGGCCCGGCCGTGCGGGAGGCGGAGTCCTACTCCGGCCGCCGGCCGCTGCTCGTCGGGCTGACCGCCGTCGCGCTCGTCGTCGTCCTCGGCGTGACCGTCTGGGCGTCGCTGCCGTGGCTGCGGAACCTCTCCGCCGACACCGGGCCCCTGCCCCGGGGGGTCGAGACCTCGAACCTGTTCGCCAACACCTGGGTGCCGCCGCTGCTGTCCACACTCGTCGCGGTGGCGCTCGCCGCGCTGGCCGGGTTCGGGATCGGCGCGCTGCGCCCGCTCGGGCGCTACAGCGAACTGCTGCTGGTGCCGTTCGCGCCGTGGTTGTTCGTCGGCGTCGGCCCGCTGGCCATCGCCGGTTTCGAGCGCACCAGGGAACTCGACCAGCTCGGCCTGTTCCTCGGCCTGGTGCCGCCGACCTGGCTGTCGGTGCCCGCGCTGTTCGCGTTCACGCTGCTGTTCCGAGGCCAGCACGAGCGGTGGCGCTCCGGCGGCGGCGTCGGCCGTACCCTGCTGCTGCCGGCGCTGCCGATGCTGGCCGTGACCACGTTGGCGACCTGGCTGGCGCACGTCCAGTCGCCACTGTGGGGGATGCTGGTGGGCCGCGGCCCGGACAGCCTGACCGCTCCCGCGCTGGTGACGATGATCGCCGGCCGCGCCTTCGGCGCCGGCGGCGAGCTTCCGCTGGGCCTGATCCTGCCGCTGCCCATGCTGATCCTGTTCGTGCTGCTGTTCGTCGCGCTCATGGTCGGCTACGTGGATCGGCTCGCCATCCGGGTGGGACGGCGCAGCCGCGCGGACGCGCCGCCGGCCAGGGCCGGCGAGCCCGTCGGCAAGGTCACCGCATAGGGAAACCCCCGATTACGGCCGGTGACGGCGCGCCTAGCGTCGGGCCATGGCAACTGACGCGCTCACACCGGCCCGGACCGCACGTGCCCGCCGCGACGGCGGGCTCCCGCGAGGGCTGATCCTGCCCCTGCTGCTGCTCGCCCTGCTCGCGCCGGCCGGGTGCGACTCCGGCGACGGGATCGTCGACGGCGGGCCGGCCGACTCCGCGGCGGGCGGGGACGGCGGCGACGTGGACGCGGGCGCGGTGGACGACGTCCGGCCCCCGTGCCCGTTCACCGCCGCCCAGGTCTCCGAACTGGTCGACCGCAAGCTGCGCGACGAGGGGAACTGCTCGTTCGGCGACGGCATCGCCCAGCTGGCGGTCACCACCGCCTCCGCCACCGCCGGCAAGGCCACCTACGACTACCAGTACGACCAGGCCGGCCAGCAGTACGAGAAGGTCGTCGACCTGGACCGGGGCGAGCGGGGCTACCTCGCGGTCAAGGACATCCGCGGCGAGGCGGTGCTGATCGAGGGCAAGGGCACGTACACGGTGACCATCAGCAGCTTCGGCGGCGGCACCGCGGGCAACGAACAGATCCTGCGCCGTACGCTCGACGCGATCCCGGCCTGAGCGGGGCCGGCATGCGAAGCCGCCGACTGGTCGCGCTCGCGCTGACCGCGACCCTGCTCACCGCGTCCGCCGGCTGCGGCGACGACGAACCGCCGGCCGCCGGCGGCGCTCCGCCCGGTGCGGACGCGCCGGTCGCGGAGCCGACCGGGGAGGCACCGGCCGAGCCGAACGCCGGACCGGTGGACGACGCCGCCCCACAGGCGTGCACGCTGGTGTCGAAGGCCGACGCGGAACGCCTCGCCGGCACGGCGCTGGACGAACCGGTGGTGGCCGGGCAGTCGTGCACCTACACCGGGCCGGTGACCGGGCCGACCGCCCAGGTCGAGGTGTTCGTGGGCGAGGGCGCCAAGAAGTACCTCGACATCGAACGGCAGCTCGGGCACGAGATCCGTGAGCTGGCCGGGACCGCCGACGAGGCGCTGCTCACCGCGGAGGCGTTCTTCCTGCGCAAGGGCGAGCTGTGGGTCGCGGTGCGGCTGGTGCGGCTCAACGACCCGCAGGAGAACCGGGCGCCGCTGGAACGGCTCGCCCGTACCGTCGCCGGCCGGATGTGAGGCGGCCGGTGCGCGGCCGGCGGCTGCTGGCGGCCGGCCTGGCGGCGCTGCTCCTGGTGACCGGCTGCGGCGGGCCCACGCCCGGCCCGGCGGACGGGGGCGACGGCGGGCAGCCCCGGTACGGGCAGGCCCCGGCGCCGGGGAAGGACGTCACGCTGCAACCGGACGTGGTGCTGGTCGGCGGCGGCAGCCGGACCGTGCGGTCGGTGAGCCCGGACGGGCTGACCTGGCGGCTCGACCCCGGCGCGCGCGACGCGGACCGGCTCGCGCCCGGCCGGGTCATGTTCCTCACCGGACGCGGCGTGGGCCGGGTGCTCGACCTGGACGAGGAAGGCGGTGACCTGCTCGTCACGATCGGACCGGTCACGCTCACCGAGGTGATCCGCGACGGCACGTTCGGCGGCGACGACGTCGCCCTCGACCGCCCGACCGTCTACGTGGCGGGTGAACCCTCGTGGACCCGGGAGGTCGCGGCGGCCGGCGGCACGCTGGGCCGGTCGCGTCCGCTCGCCGTCGCGCCCGCGCAGCCGCCACCGGCGCCGGGCGGGCAGGCGGGCGCCACCGCCCACGGCTACCGGGTGCGGACGTTCTGCTGCGCCGGTGGCGTCGGCACGCACTTCACGTACGACGACGGCGGGCTCCGGCTGGCCGGCACCGTCACGCTCACCGTCGGACGGCCCACCGCGTCGTTCCACCTGGCCGTCGGCGCGGGCAAGGTGACCCGGGCCGAGCTGGAGATCGGTGGCGGCTTCGGCATCAAGGTGGACTTCACCGCCGGCATCGACGGCGGGCAGAACCACCGCCGCACGTTCCCGGTCCCGGTCGACATCGCGTTCCCGATCGGGCTGGTCGCCGGTCTGCCGCTGTCGTTCACGGTGAGCCAGACGCTGGAGGTGGCCACCGCGTTCGGCGCCCGCCGGGGCACGTTCCGCGGCGCCGGTGAGTACGCGCTGGCCGGCAGGCTCGGGTTCGGTTACGCGAACGGCCAGGTGGGCTCGCGCGTGACGGAGGGGTTCGCGCGCCGGGTGAGCCTGCTCGACTCGCTCACCGGCGTGCCGGTCGGCGTGATGGGCCTGGTCGTCCGGCACGGCGTGCGGTTCACCATGGGGATCAGCGCGTTCCTGTTCACCGCCGGCATCTGGTTCGAGCTGATCGCCTCGTACGGCGCCACCATCGGTTCCGCGCTCGGCGCGCCGTACGCGCTGTGCCGGGGCGTCGGGCTCGGTGTGCATGCGCGGTTCGGGATCGGCTACCGGATCCTGGAACCCGTCGTCCAGGTGATCAACAAGTTCCTCAGCCTGCTCAGCCCGTCCCGGGCGCCCCGGATCCCGCCGATCGTGGCGTCGGGCGGGCCGAGCTGGAGCGCCGCCGTCTACCGCAACCAGGAGGTGATCCCGCCCGTCTCGATATGCGGACAGCTTCCGGGCTAGGCCGCGCCGACGCTGGGTTCGCGGGCGCGGCTGTGCCACCATCCCGCCATGGACGCCGCACTGGTCGGCCGCGACGCGGTCGTCGAGCGGGTGTGGCGTGCCCTGACCTCCGGTACGCCGGTGCTGCTCGACGGTCCCAGCGGCATCGGCAAGACCGCGCTCTGGCGGGCAGTGGTCGCCCACGCCGGGCGGACCGGCTGGCGGGTGCTGTCCGCCGCGCCCACCGAGGCCGAGACCGCGCTGCCGTACGCGGCTCTGGCCGACGTGCTGCGCCCGCTCGCCGACGCGCTGCCGGGGCTGCCCGCGCCGCAACGGGTGGCCGCCGACATGGTGCTGCTGACCGGTGAGCACGACGGCGCGGTGGACGAGCGGGCGGTGGGCGCGGCCACCCGCACGCTGCTCGACGCGGCGGTCACCGACGCGCCCCGGGTCCTGCTCGCGGTCGACGATCCGCAGTGGCTGGACCCGCCGAGCGCCCGGGCGCTGCGGTTCGCGCTGCGCCGGCTGACCCGGTGGCCCGCCGTCCTGGCCACCCACCGCACCGGGGACAGCACGCCGGCGCCGGTGCCGCTGGGGCTGGACGACGACCCGACCGGCCGGCATCCGCTGCTGCGCGCCGACGTACCCCCGCTCACCCCGCCGGACCTGCACCGCGTCCTGGCGGCCCGGCTCGGCGGCACACTCAGCCGTCCGCTCACCGACCGGCTGGCCCGCGACGCCGACGGCAATCCGCTGCTCGCGATCGAACTGGCCCGGGCGGTGCTGCGGCTGCCCCGCCCGCCCGCGCACGACGAGGACCTGCCCGTACCGTCGTCGCTGCGCCTGCTGCTCGCGGAGACGCTGCGGGCGCTGCCCGGCCCGAGCCGGGACGCGGTGCGGCTGGCCGCGCTGCTGACCGTGCCGACGCTGCGGGACCTGGCGGCGGCGGGTGTGCCGGCCGGGGCACTGGACGCGGCCGAGGACGCCGGGCTGGTCGTGGTCACCCCGAGCCGGGTCGACTTCGCGCACCCCCGGTACGCGGCGGCGGTGCGCGAGAGCATCCCGCCGGGGGCCCGGCGGCGGATGCACGCGCTGCTCGCCGGCACGGTCGCCGACCCGGACGAGCGGGCCCGGCACCTGTCCCGGTGCACCGTGGCGCCGGACGCCGCTGTCGCCGCCGACCTGGCCGCCGCGGCGGCCCGGCAGCGGATGCGTGGCGCCTCAGCGCTCGCCGCCGACTGGTACGCCCGGGCGGCCGAGCTGACCCCGTCGTCCGCCGCCGCCGACCGGAACCGGCGTCGCCTCGACGCGGTGCAGTGCCGCATCGACGGCGGCGACTACGCGGCGGCCGGGCGGGCCGCCGAGGCGGCGGCCGGGGAGCTGACCGGTGCCGAGCGGGGCGAGGCGCTGCTGCTGCGCGCGCTCGTCGCGTGGTGCGCCGACGACCTGGTCACGGCCGTCCGCGTCGCCGAGCAGGCGCTCGCCGCCGCCGGGCCGGACGGGGATCTGGCCGGGCGGATTCACACCCACCTGACCATGTTCCACGACCAGCCGGAGCCCGCCCGCCGGCACGCGCGGGCCGCGATCGCCCGCCTGTCCGACCGGGACGAGCACCGCCCGCTGCTCACCGCCGCGCTGCTGCTGCTGTTCTTCCACGAGGTACGCGCCGGCGGCCCGGCGCCCACCGATCTGCTGGACCGGGCCCTGTCGCTGGAGGCGGGTGAACCGTCCTTCCTGGCCGGTTCGGTGCCGGCGATCTGGTGGAAGTCGGTCGACGACCACGACCGGGCGCGGTCCCGGCTGCACCTGATGCTGGACCTGGCGGTGGCGCGCGGCGACGACCCGCTGCGGCACGAGGTGCTGACCCACCTCGGCGAGACGGAACTGCTGGCGGGGCGCTTCGCCGAGGCCGGTACGCACATCGCCGCCGCCCGTGACCTGGGTGAGCAGCTGGGCACCGGACTGGTGGGCGAGAGCTGGCTGGCCGGTGTGCTCGACGCGCACCGGGGGCGGCTGGCGCGGGCGGGCGCCGCGGCCGCCGGGCTGCGCCGCGACGACGACCTCGGCGACGCGTGGAGTCGGCGACTGCACCACCAGCTCACCGGCCTGGTGGCGCTGGCCTCCGGGGAGTGGGTCACCGCCGCGGCGGCGTACGGCGCGCTCGCCGCCGATCTGGACGGGTCGGGCATCGCCGAACCGCTGGGGCAGCGTTTCGAGCCGGACTGGATCGAGGCGTGCGTGGGCGCCGGTGACCTGGACACCGCGCGCGCCGCGCTGGACCGGCTGGCCGGGCGCCACCGCCGGCTGCCGCGCCCGTGGACGACGCTCGGGCTGGCCCGCAGCCGGGTGCTGCTGGCCGGCGCGACCGGGGCGGATCCGGGCGCGGCGCTGGACGCACTGACGCAGGCCCGGGCCGCGGTGCCGGAGGGGGTGCTGCCACTGGACCGGGCCCGCTGCCTGCTCGCCGCCGGCCGCACGTACCGGCGGGTGCGGCGACGTCGTGAGGCGCGGGCGGCGCTCGACGCGGCGGCGGCCGAGTTCGACGCGCTCGGCGCGTCCGCGTTCGCCGACCGGGCGCGGGCGGAGCTGGGCCGCATCGGCGCCCGCACCCCGGCCCCGACCACGCTCACCGCCACCGAGGAGCGGGTCGCCCGGCTCGCCGCCCGGGGTCAGACCAACCGGCTCATCGCCGACGCGCTCTACATCAGCCCGAAGACGGTGGAGGCCAACCTGGCCCGGGTCTACCGCAAGCTGGGCATCGCCAGCCGCGCCGAGCTGGGCGCGGCGATGGGCCGGCCGCCGGGCGACTGAGTCGCTCAGGCCGCGGCCAGCGTGTCCAGGTGCGCGCCGAGCAGCTCCCGGGCGCGCGCGGGCGGCATCCGCTCGGGATACAGCAGCGCGTGCAGCGCGAGCCCGTCGAGCAGGGCGTGCAGCCGGGCGACCGCCTCGGGGCCGGCGGCCGGTTGCCCGGTGAGCAGCGCGACGGCGAACTCGGCGGCGCGACGGATGCCGTCGTCCGCGTCGGCCATCCGGGTTCGCGCCGCCGGGTCGGTCTGGGCGCGCGCGGCGAGCAGCAGCCACACCTCGGCCTCGCGGACGCGCTGGCGGTCCAGCGGCAGCAGTTGTTCCAGGATCCGCTGGGCGACCTCGCGCGGACTGCCGGTGCGGTCGTCGGCGGCGATCCGCTCGGCCGCCTCGGCCTGCACGTGCTCCATGGCGAACACCAGCAGCTCGGTCTGGGTGGCGAAATAGTGCCGCAGCGCGCTCGGTGACCAGCCCGCCTCGGCCGCGATGCTGCGGACGGTGGCGGCGCCGACGCCGTCGCGGTAGACGACCCGCCACATCGCCCGCGCCAGCTCGGCACGGCGCGCGTCGTGGTCGACGATCTTGGGCACGGGCCCCTCCGGAACCTGGTTGACGGCCGCTGTTACGGTTATCGCACAGCGTACTAAAAAGGGGGGCCGGATGCTCGTCGCAGTGATCGTCGGATGTGAGGTGGCGTTCTGGGTGGTGCTGCTCGCCGGACTGATCGCCCGGTACCCGCTGCGGCGGCCCCGCCTCGGCGCCGCCCTGCTGATCGCCGTGCCGGTGGTCGACCTCGTGCTGCTGGCCGCCACGATGATCGACCTGCGCCGGGGCGCGACCGCCACGTTCGCCCACGGCCTCGCCGCCGCGTACCTCGGGTTCTCGGTGGCGTTCGGGCACAGCATGGTGCGCTGGGCCGACCAGCGGTTCGCGCACCGGTTCGCCGGCGGCCCTCCCCCGCGCCGGGCCCCCCGGTACGGGATGGCGCGGGCCCGGCACGAGTGGCGCGAGTGGGGCAAGGGCATGATCGGCTGGGCGGTCGCCTGCGCCGTGCTGCTCGCCGGCATCGCCCTGGTCGGCGACGGCGAGCGCACCGCCGAACTGTGGGCGTGGACCGGCCGGCTCACCGTGGTGATGGCGGGCTGGCTGGTGTTCTGGCCGGTCGCGTACACCGTCTTCCCGAAGCGGGCGCCGCGCGGCGCGTGAGGGTCACCCGCCACGCCCGCTGATCCGGCCTCAGACCGGTTGAGGCGCACCGGTTGCCGTCGGCCGCCCGGCGGCGGACGGCTCACCGAGCCGATCGACGGCGATCGCGACCAGCAGCAGCCCGGCCAGCGCGGCCAGCGCCAGCGGTGGCGGCAGTACCGTCCCGAGCGCGCCCAGCGGCAGCGCCGCCCCGGCGACGGCCAGCCGGGCCGCTCCGACCGGCTGCCCGGTCAGCCGCCGGAACAGCAGCCGTCCGGCCAGGTAGACGGCCGCGCCGCCGAACAGCGCCACCGCCGCCGAGGGGTTCAGCCGGGGCCCGGCCTCCGGGTCGGCGACGTGCTCCAGCACTTGTTCGACGCCGAGCGCCAGGTAGATGACGCCGGCGACGAGCAGCAGATGGGTCTGGCTGTAGGCGTCCGCGGCCATCCGGTCCCGCTGCGCCGCCGGTGCGGCGGCGAGCGCCCGGGCCGCCGCCGGGGACGTGCGGTGGAAGTAGAGCCACCAGAGGCAGACGGTCACCACGAAGGCGACGAGCGCCACGGCGAGGACCGGCGGCTCGGTGACCGCCGAGGCCGCGCCCACCCCCGCGGCCACCACCGACTCCCCCAGCGAGATGATCAGCACCAGGCCGTACCGCTCGGCGAAGTGCGTCGGGCTGCGCAGCGGCCAGGCGCCCCGGCGGGCGTACGACAGCCGCTGACCGGCCACCTCGACGGCGAAGCCCAGCACCCACAGCGCCGCGTGCGCGGCACCGTCCAGCAGCGCGCCGAGCAGCAGCGGCACCCAGCCGACGGCGCTGACGAACGCGAAGAACCGGATCCGGGCGCGCAGTTCCGGGTCACCCGCCGCGGCCCAGTGGAACAACGTCAGGTGCACCACGCGCAGCACCACGTAGGCCAGCACGACGATCAGCGGCCCGTCCAGCCCCGGGCCCGGCGTCCACGCCTGCGGCATGGCGAGCGCGGCCAGGAACAACGCGGCCATCGCGACCAGGAACCCGCCGCGCACCACCCCGACGTCGGCGGGCGTGTGGTTGCCCAACCAGGTGTACGACAGCCACGCCACCCAGAGCAGCACGAGCAGGAGCAGGCCCTTGGCCATCCCGGCCGGGGTCGGGTGCGGCTCGATCAGCGCCATGATCCGGGTGAGCGCGAAGACGAAGACCAGGTCGAAGAAGATCTCGAACGGGGTGACCCGGCGCCGGTCCGGCCCCGGCCGGGGCGCACGCAGCCGCCGTCGCACCCGTTCGCGTCCCACGTCCGCCGCCCTCCGCCGGTCCACCTCCTGCGCCGACGGTAGGCGGCCCCGGACGGGCGGTCGGGTGATTTCCGCGATCACGCCCTGCCCGGTCCGCCGGACCGGTGCCCGCCGGGCGGTACGACGAGACGGCGCGGCCGGGCTGTCAGGCAGGGCGGCGGCGGGCAGCTCAGCCGGCGTCGGCGTCCGGCCAGGCGGCGCGGACCAGCGCGGGCAGCACCTCGCCGGCCGGGCCGCGCAGGTTCACCGCGCAGATCGCGTCCAGCGGCGTCGGCACCGGGTTCACCTGCACCACGGGCGCGCCGAGACGGGCCGCCACGACCGGGATCTCGGCGGCCGGGTGCACGAGCGCCGAGGTGCCCACCGTCAGCAGCAGGTCGCAGCCGGCCGCCGCCTCGACCGCCGCGTCCAGCGCGGCCGACGGCAGCGCCTCGCCGAACCACACCACCCCGGGCCGCACCGGCGCGCCGCAGCCGGCGCACGCGGGCGGGGTCAGCGGCCCGTCCTGCGGTTCCGGCGCATGCGACACGGGCCCGCCGGGCGGTTCCGCCTCGTCGCGCGCCTCCGGAGCGCCGGGCACCGGCGTGCCGGCGGGCGGTGGCAGGTCGGACGGCAGCGGCGCGGGCCGGGCGCAGGCCGAGCAGCGGGGCGCGAACAGGCTGCCGTGCAGGCGTACCGGTGCGGGCACGCCGCCGCGCTCGTGCAGGTCGTCGACGTTCTGGGTGATCACCACCGTCGCCGGGAGGCGGGCCTGGATCGCCGCCACCGCCCGGTGCCCCGGATTCGGCAGCGCCCGCCGCACCCCACGCCGGCGTGCCTCGTACCAGCCCCAGACCAGCGCCGGGTCGGCCCGGAACGCCGCCGGGGTCGCCAGTTCCTGCGGGTCGTAGCGCTGCCAGAGCCCGGTCTGGGCGTCGCGGAACGTCGGCACGCCGCTCTCGGCCGACATGCCCGCCCCGGTGAACACCACCGGCCGCCGCGCGGCGGCGAGCAGCCGGCCCGCCTCGGCCAGCTCCGGCCCGGTCACACGTCCACCGTCAGCCGCACGTCGACCCGATCGCCCAGCTCGATGCCCTCCGCCCGGCGCGCCGCGACCCGCAGCGGCACCACGTACCGGCCGTCCTTGGGCCACAGCGACGTCCGCCAGTCGGTGTCACCGATGCGGACCGTCACCGGGATCATGCCCCAGCCGTAGGTGACCGACGCCGAGGCGGCCTCGATCGCCGCGCTCTGCTCGTCGGGCACCGTGACGAAGTGGTACGGCGCCGGGCCGCGCCAGAACCACACCTCGCCGCTGAACGCCAGCTCCATCCGGTCAGGATAGGGGCCGGGACCGACACGACCACAGCAGCCGGAGCCCGGCCGCCGTCACCCAGGCGAACAGCGGGAACACGGCGACGCGTTCCATGCCGCCCACGCCGATGCCGGCGTCCACCCGGGACAGGAACAGCACGGTGCCGGCGAGCCCGAGCAGGCCCAGGAGCGCGCTGACGGTCCGCAGTTCGCGCAGCAGCGGCGACCGGCGGGCGAGCGCGGCGGCGAGCAGCGCGGCGTTGCCGGGCGCGAAGACCAGCAGCGCGCCGAGCACGTGCAGGTTCTCGTCCACGTCCGCCGGGTGGAGGCCGGCCAGCACGTACCCGGACCCGGCGGCCACGATCGACGCGACGGCGACGGCCGCGGCGCGGCCCGGGCGCAGCGCGCGGTGTGCGAGCAGCGCGCCCAGCGCGAGCAGCAGCCCGGCGCCGACGAATACGGCGTTCATGGCCGGGTGCCACGGCGAGCAGACCGGGCGGGGCCGGCTGCTGTCCCACACGCCGCAGGTGACGTTGCCGAGGTCGCTGATGTTGTGCTCGGCCCAGCTGAACCCGGGCTGGTCCCAGGCCAGGCCGACGACGACGTTGGCGGCCAGGAACGATGCGGTGGCGAGCAGCCAGCAGGCGCCCGGGAGGCGGTTTCTCATCCGCCGAGTGCACCGTCCCGGGGCGGCCGGCGCACGGGGCGTGACGGGCCGGTTCGGGGTAGGGCCAGGCCTACCCCGAGAACGGGGTGCAACCGGCTGGGCCGGGCGGCGTGGTCTGGCTAGCGTCGGGCCATGACAGTTGATCACGGGCTGGCCGTCGCGTTGCGCCGCCGCCGCTACCTGCTCTCCGCGTGGCCGTGGCGGGCCCTGGCGTACGCCGTCACGACCCTGCCCCTGGCCGGCGCGGCGGCGCTCGGCGCGGCGGTCGTCGCCGCGCCGCTGCTGCTGGTGGCCGCCGCGCTGCGGCGGGGCCGCCCGGTCGACGCCGGGGCGCTGGCGGCGCTGGCCGTGGTGGCGCTGGCGGTGGTGGCGCTCGCCCCGCTGGCCGGCGCGCCGGTGGCCGCGTTCGAGCGGTGGCGCCTCGGCCTGGTCGACGACCGCCCGGTCACCGCGCCGAGGTGGCGCGGGCTCGCCGCCCGTTTCACCACCGCCACCGGGTGGCGGGAGGGCGCGTACCTGGCCGTGCTGGGTGCGGCGGTGCCGCTGGCGTACGGGATGTTCGGGCTGCTCGTGCTGCTGGACGCGGCGCTCGTCGCCGGTCCGTGGCTGGCCGGCGGCGAGGATCGGATCGTGCTGGTCTGGGCCACTGTCGACTCCCCGGCCGAGGCGGTGCCGTACGCCTTCGCCGGCCTGCTGGCGTTCCCGGCGCTGGTCTACCTGGCCGGCCTGCTCGTCGCGGTGCAGGCGGCGGTGACCCGCCTGCTGCTCGACGACGCGCCCGCCGGGACGGCCCTGCGCGAGGTGACCCGGTCCCGTGCCCGCCTGGTGAGCGCCTACGAGGCGGAGCGGCGCCGCATCGAGCGGGACGTGCACGACGGCGTGCAGCCACGCCTGACCAGTCTCACCCTCCAGCTCGGGCTGGCCCGCCTGGACGTGCCGGACGACTCCCCGGTGGCGAAGCCGCTCGCGGCGGCGCACGAGCAGGCCAAGGAGCTGATGGTGACGTTGCGCGGCATAGTGCAGGGCATCCGCCCGCCACAGCTCACCGAACTCGGTCTGGCCGCCGCCGTCGGCGACCTGGCCGCCCGGTCGGTCGTCCCGGTCACCGTGCACGCCGACCTGACCCGCCCGGTGCCCGACCTGGTGGAGACCACCGCCTGGTACGTCGTCTCGGAGACGCTCGGCAACGTCACCCGGCACGCCGGGGCCACCCGGGCGCAGGTGCGGCTGACCCGTACCGACCGCCTGCTGGTGGTGGAGGTACGCGACGACGGCCGGGGCGGCGCCGACCCGGCGCGCGGCACCGGCCTGACCGGGCTCGCGGACCGGGTGGCCGCGGCGGACGGGCGGCTGCTGCTGTCCAGCCCGCCCGGTGGGCCTACCCTCGTGCGGGTGGAGCTGCCGTGCCGTCCGTGACCCGGGTCGTCCTGGCCGAGGACGAGGTGCTGCTCCGGGAGGGCCTGGTGGGCCTGCTGACCCGGTTCGGCTTCGCGGTGGACGCCGCGGTCGGCTCCGCCCCGGAGCTGCTCGACGCGGTGCGCGCGCACCGGCCCGACCTCCTGGTGACCGACATCCGGATGCCGCCGCAGCATCGCGACGACGGCCTGCGCGCGGCCGTCACGCTGCGTGCCGAACGCCCGGACCTCGCCGTGGTGGTGCTCAGCCAGCACGTGCAGAGCGGGTACGCCGCCGCGCTGCTCGACAGCGGCGACGGCAACCGGGTCGGCTACCTGCTCAAGGACCGGGTGGCCGACGTCGCGGAGTTCGCCGCGACGCTGCGCCGGGTGGCGGCCGGCGGCACCGCCGTCGACCCGGACGTGGTGCGGCACCTGCTGCGTCGTCCGCGCGACCCGCTCGGCACGCTGTCCCCCCGTGAGCGGGAGGTGCTGGGCCTGGTCGCCGAGGGCCACTCCAACGCGGCCATCGCGGCCCGGCTGTACGTCACCGAGGCGGCGGTCGGCAAGCACGTGGGCAACATCCTGGCGAAACTCGGCCTGCCGCCGGACGAGGACACCAACCGGCGGGTGCTCGCCGTGCTCGCCTACCTGCGCGCGGCGGGCTGACCGGGCGTCACAGGTTCATCGGCACGGGGTCGGTGGCCAGCGCCCGGAACCGCTCGCGCGGGTCGGCCACGAGCCGCCGCCCGGTGAGGTCGAGCAGCCCGCCGACGCCGGTCACCGAGGCGACCGGGGTGCCGTCGGCACGGGTGAACTCCTGGCCGATCCGGAACGTCTTGCCCTCGCCCCAGTGGAACTCGCAGGTCACGTCGACCTCGTCGCCGCCGCGCAGCTCCCGCAGGTAGCGCACCGTCACCTCCAGCGCGACCGGCCCGACGCCGCCGGCGAGCAGCCGGTCCTGGCCGATGCCGGACGCGCGCAGGCACTCCCAGCGGGCGTGCTCGGCGTACTGGAGGTAGACCGCCTGGTTGAGGTGCCCCTGCGTGTCGAGTTCGTAGCCGCGCACCGTGACGCGCACCCGGAACGGATCTGCCATGCCGGCAGCCTAGCCAGTGGCGCCGACAAAACGGCGTGCGGTCCGGGCCGCGCGGCTCTAGCCTGCCCGGCGTGACAGTGGAGATCGTGACCCTGGCGCAGCGGCCCGACCTGGCGCCGCTGCTGGACGCCGACTTCGACGGCGCCTGGCCGCCGTTCATGCTCTGGGATCCGATGGGCGCGATCTACTACGGCGTCGCGCACGAGACGTACCCCGAGTTCGTCTTCGCCGCCGTCGATCCGGCCGAGCCGGGCCGGGCGGTGGCCCGGGGGTACGCGGTGCCGCTGCGCTGGACCGAGGACGAGCTGCCAGACGGCGGCTGGGACCGGGTGATCCAGCGGGCCACGCTGGGCCGGCTCACCGGGTCCACTCCGAACCTGGTGTCGGCGCTGGAGATCTGCGTGCGCCCGGACCGGCGCGGCGGCGGGCTGTCCGGGCTGATGCTCGCGGCCATGCGCGCGGCGGTGGCCGGCGCGGGCTTCGACACGCTGGTGGCGCCGGTGCGCCCGAACGGCAAGGCCGCTGTCCCGGACGTGCCGA
This sequence comes from Micromonospora sp. WMMD1219, assembly GCF_049315215.1. NCBI lineage: Bacteria > Bacillati > Actinomycetota > Actinomycetes > Micromonosporales > Micromonosporaceae > Micromonospora > Micromonospora sp. WMMD1219. Next base: position 5,043,085 of record NZ_CP186057.1, on the reverse strand, counting down.
TGACCGAGTACGTGGCCCGGCGCGGCCCGGACGGGCTGCCGGCCGACCCGTGGCTGCGGGTGCACGTGCGGGCGGGCGGGGTCGTCGAGCGGATCGCGCCCCGGTCGATGACGGTGACCGGCACGCTCGCCGACTGGCGGCGCTGGACCGGGCTGCCGTTCGACACCTCCGGCCCGGTACGCGTGCCGGGCGCGCTGACCCCGGTGCTCGTCGACGTCGACCACGACCACGCCGCGTACGTCGAGCCCAACGTGTGGGTGCGCCACCGGCTCTGACGGCTCAGGCCGGCCAGGCGTGACCGATCCCGTCGAGCAGCAGGACCACGCCGTCGGTGGCCGCCTCCCGGTCCCGGGAGATCTCCCGGTACTCCGGCGAGGTGGACCAGCGCTCGAAGTCCTCGCGGTTGTCGAACGACAGCAGTACCGCCTTCTGGTGCGGCCAGTCGCCCTCGACCACGCGGGGGGCGGTGTCGGCGGCGAGCAGCTTCCCGCCGTAGCGGGCCAGCACCGGCGGGAAGGCGGCGGCATACCTGTCGTAGCGCGCCCGGTCGTGGATGGTGAGCTGTGCGAGGGCGTAGACGGTCACCGGCTCAGGCTACCGACCGCCCGAGCGCCGCGGTGTCGTCCGTCAGGTCGGCGCCATCGCCGCCGCGACCCGGCCGACTGTCCGTTGTGCGCTAGCCATTATGCCTCTGACCTGCGAATACTGGTGGCAGGCTCGCGCGCGCCCCGCGCCGGGTGGGGGGAAAGAGGTGGGGCACGATGATCGGACAGGAGACCCAGCCGGAGGCCATACCCGGGCCGCGGAACGCACCGGAGGACCGGCTGGTCCGGCCCGCCGCGCCGGTTCCCGGCGCGGTGTGGCAGGTCCGCGTCCGGACCAAACTCGACGACCTGTACCAGCAGCTCACGGTGCTGTCCGCGCGCGACCCGGAGCGGGCCGGGGCGCTGCGCGCGCAGCTGTCCGGGGTGGAGGGGGTGCTCGGACGCAGCGGCGTGGTCGAGTGGTTGCGCGGCGGCAACCTGGAGTACGCGTGGCAGACGATCCACTCGGTGGAGCGGGGGATGGTGGCGCTGCGCAGCCCGGACGAGCTGACCGGGCTGCTGCCGGCGTACCGGAGCGCGGCGGCGCAGGTGCTGCCGGCCGACGACAAGGTGCTCACCGATCTCGACCCGTCGGCCGGCACCCCGTCCGACGCGCTGCTGCGCGCCCGGGTGCAGGCACTGCTGCTGCGCTACCACTCCGCGTCCGACGAGTTCCACGAGTCGGCCCGCCGGCTGCGCAACCGGATGCTGGGGCTGTCGGTGTTCGCGCTGGTGGCGGAGATCCTGGTGGTGCTGGTGCAGTGGCGCAGCCACGACGTACGGCTGCTGGAGGCGCCGACCGACGCCGGTGGCGTGCCGGCCTGGCGGCTGCTGTTCTTCGTGCTGATCGCCGGGGCGCTCGGCGCGTTCCTCAGCGCGCTGCCCTCGATGATCACCTCACGGTCCGGCGGGCTGCCCTACAAGCTGCCGTTCCAGCAGGGGCTGCTGAAGCTCGCGATCGGCCCGCTGGTGGCGGTGGTCGGCATCATGCTGGTCATCGGCGGCCTGGTGGAGACCAGCGTGAGCAGCACGGCCGCGCTGCTGGGCCTGGCGATCGTCTTCGGCGCCGGACAGCAGGCGGTCACCGCGTTCGCCGACCGGCGGGCGGCCGAACTGCTCGGGCCGGCGGCCAAGAGCTGATGCCGCACGGCGGCCTGTCCGGCCTGGGTAGCCTGATCCCATGATCTTCATTACCGCGAAGTTCCGGGTCCGTCCGGAGGACGCCGACAACTGGCCGCAGATCGCCGCCGACTTCACCGCCGCGACCCGGGCCGAGCCCGGCTGCCTGTGGTTCGACTGGTCCCGCAGCCTGGACGACCCGACCGAGTACGTGCTGGTCGAGGCGTTCCGCGACGACGAGGCGGGCGCGGCGCACGTGCAGTCGGAGCACTTCCGGACCGCCCGGCGCACGCTGCCTCCGCACCTGGCCGAGACGCCCAGGATCGTCAACGTGACGGTGCCGCAGCAGGACTGGTCGCGCCTGGGCGAGATGGCCGTGCCCGGCGACACCGCGAGCTGAAGATTTCCCACGGTTTACCGCTCAGGCATTGAAGCTTGTTTTCACCTCCCGCTACCCTCGGCGGAAAGATCCACCATCCACCGTGGAGGAGCTGAAGCATGCGCAAGCTGATGGCGGCGCTCGGCGCCGGGGCGATGACGGCCGCGGGCCTGCTCGCGGTCGCGACACCGGCCCAGGCCGCGGCCTGCACCCTGGTGCAGTCGGAGATCTACAACGGGGCGAACCTGATCGCCTGGTCGCGCGGCCTGGACGGCTGCTCGGGCGACGTCTACTGGGAGATCCAGTCCGGTGACGGCGGCACGTGGCAGGTGACCGACAGCGGCACCACGCACTACGACGACCAGGTCGTCAGCTACTACGGTGACGTGGACCTGCCGTGCTACCTGCGGGTGTACGCGGCGTTCGGGGACCAGGAGCGGCTGACCCGGCCGGTGCGCAACAACAACTGCGCGGGCTGACCACCGGCCGGGGCGCGTCGGGCGCCCCGGCCGCACCGCCGGTCACGGGATGGTCAGGCCGTACGCGGCGAGGATCTCCAGGATCGGCTGGTAGTAGCTGGTGCCGCCGCTCGTGCAGTTGCCGCTGCCGCCGGAGAGGACGCCGATGACGGTGCCGGTCGCGGCCACGTAGAGCGGTCCGCCGCTGTCGCCCGGCTCGGCGCAGATGTTCGTGCGGATGAGCCCGGTGACGCTGCCCTCGGCGTAGTTGACGGTCGCGTTCAGCCCGGTGACGGTGCCGCACCGCACGCCCGTGGTGGCGCCGCTGCGGCAGACCGCCTGCCCGACGTACGCGCTGCCGGCGGCGGTGACGGTGACCTGCCCGGGGTAGGTGTGGATCGCGCTCGGGTGGGCGACGGTCCCGGTGTACCGGACCACGCCGTAGTCGTTGCCGGGGAAGCTGCTGCCGGTCCGGCTGCCGAGCACCGTGGTGCGGGCGCTGTCGGCGTACCAGGTGGCGGCGAGGCGGGTGCAGTGCCCGGCGGTCACGAAGTACCAGGCGGTGCCGCTGCGCACGTTCGCGCCCAGGGAGCAGCGCCCACCGCCGCCGTAGATCGCCTGGCCGCCGGCGATGAGCGTGCGCAGCCGGCCGGGTTCGTGGCGCAGCACCGCACCGGCCCGGTCGGCGGTGCGCCGCAACGCGGCCAGCTCGCGCCCGCGTACCGTGTCGTCGGCGGTGACAGTGAGCCGGCCGGTGGCCGGGTCGTGCTCCCAGGCGGTGCCGGGCGTGCGGATCCCGGCGAGCGCGGCGGGGTCGGGCGGCGGTGCGGCGGCGCCGGCCCGGGCGACCGCCGGGGTGCCGGCGAGCAGGGCGGCGAGGACGAGTACGACGAGCGCGGGTCGGCGCATGCTCCGGCACCTCTTCCATCGTCTACGGTCGATTCGCCAAGCATCGGCCCGCAGGCGCGATCGACTCAACCGGCAGAACCGGCGATCCCCGAAACTTCCGGAGCCACGGCGGGCGGCACGGGCGCGCCCGCAGGCCGTGCCCACACGCAGATCCCGCCCGCCCACCCGGCACCGCGTGCCCCGATGTCGACATATCGAGGTGATTAAGTTTTCGGAACGCTTCCGGTAGGCTCCGGGCAGAGATTCGCTTCGATCCACTCACGATGTGCCGGGGAGTCACTCCCTCACCTGGCGCGGCCACCGGGCGGCCGCGCGGAGCCGACGTCGTGGCGGGCGGTGGCCGAGGCGAGCCGATCCCATTGACAGGCTAGAGAGGCGTTCAGATGGACAAGGTGCTCGCCCGCGGCAGCGGGAGCGCGGCAGCCCGGTCACGCCCGCGGACCGCTGTGGTCGCGATGGTGGCGGGGGCCGCGATGGTCGCCGCCACGATAGCGGTGGCGACCAGTGCCAGCGCCGGCACGACGCTCGGCGCGTCGGCGGCGGAGCAGGGCCGGTACTTCGGCACGGCGGTGGCGGTGAACAAGTTGTCCGACAGCACGTACGTCGGCATCCTGAACCGCGAGTTCAACATGGTCACCGCCGAGAACGAGATGAAGTGGGACGCCACCGAACCGTCCCGGAACCAGTTCAACTTCAGCGCCGGCGACCGGCTCGTCGCGCACGCTCAGGCCAACGGCATGCGGGTGCGCGGCCACGCGCTGCTCTGGCACCAGCAGCAGCCCGGGTGGACGGGAAGCCTGTCCGGCAGCGCGCTGCGCGAGGCGATGATCAACCACGTCACCCAGGTCGCCACCCACTACCGGGGCAAGATCCACTCCTGGGACGTGGTGAACGAGGCGTTCGACGACGGCAACAACGGCGCCCGCCGCAACTCGAACCTCCAGCAGACCGGCAACGACTGGATCGAGGCCGCGTTCCGTGCCGCCCGCGCCGCCGACCCGGGCGCCAAGCTCTGCTACAACGACTACAACACCGACAACTGGTCGTGGGCCAAGACCCAGGCCGTCTACAACATGGTCCGGGACTTCAAGACCCGGGGCGTGCCGATCGACTGCGTCGGGCTTCAGTCGCACTTCAACAGCGGGTCGCCGTACCCGAGCAACTACCGCACCACGCTACAGAATTTCGCCGCGCTCGGCGTCGACGTGCAGATCACCGAGCTGGACATCGAGGGTTCGGGCAGCAGCCAGGCCACGTCGTACGGCAACGTGACCCGGGACTGCCTGGCCGTGCCGCGCTGCAACGGCATCACGGTCTGGGGCATCCGCGACACCGACTCCTGGCGGGCCAGCGGCACCCCGCTGCTGTTCGACGGCAGCGGCAACAAGAAGCAGGCGTACACCGCCGTGCTGAACGCGCTCAACGAGGGCGGCACCCCGCCGCCCACCACCGCGCCGCCGACCAGCACCCCGCCCACCTCGACGCCGCCCACCAGCACGCCGCCGACCAGCGCACCGCCGACGACTCCCCCGCCGACCGGCGCCTGCACGGCGACGTTCACCACCAACCAGTGGCCGGGCGGGTTCGTCACCAACGTCCGGATCACCGCGGGCTCCAGCGGGCTCAACGGGTGGGCCGTGTCGCTCACCGTGCCCTCGGGCTCGGCGATCACGAACACCTGGAGCGCCCAGGCCAGCGGCACCACCGGTGCGGTGACGTTCCGCAACGTGGACTACAACCGTCAGGTCGGTGCCGGTGGCACCACCGAGTTCGGATTCCAGGGCGCCGGTACCGCGCCCTCCGGCACGCCGACCTGCGCGGCGGGCTGACCGTCGGCGCGACCCGGCACGGGAGCACCGTGCCGGGTCGCGTCCCCGGCGGACATCGGCCCGCGACCGTACAGTGGGGTGGGTCCTGTCCCACCGTTTCGCCGGAAGGACCACAGTGAACCGACGCATCAGGACCGCCCTCGGCGTCGCCCTGACCGCCACCCTCGTCACCACCGCCGCCCCGGCCCCCGCCACCGCCCACGACCGCCGCCCGAGCGTCATCGCGCTGCCCGACGGCTTCGCGCCGGAGGGCGTCGCCGCCGCCGGCCGGTACGCCTGGTTCGGGTCACGGGCCACCGGCGAGATCTACCGCGCCGACCTGATCACCGGAGCCGGCAAGCAGGTCAGCCCCGCCACCGGCACCCCCTCGCTCGGCCTGAAGATCGACCCGCGGGGCCGGCTCTTCGTCGCCGGCGGCACCGCCGGTGACGCCCGGGTGATCGACACGCGCACCGGTGACGTACTCGCCAGCTACCGGTTCGCCGAGGCGCCGACGTTCGTCAACGACGTGACGCTCACCCGCGACGCCGCCTGGTTCACCGACTCGAACCGGCCGGTGCTCTACCGCCTGCCGCTGGGACGCGGCGGCACGCTGCCGCCCGCCGACGGGTTCACCACGCTGCCGCTGACCGGCGACTTCCAACAGGACGGCACCGGCGTCAACCTCAACGGCATCGCGCCCACCCCGGACGGGCGGGCGCTGATCGTCGTGCAGTCGAACACCGGCACGCTGTTCCGGGTGGACCCGGCCACCGGCGTCACCACCGCCGTCGACGTGCCGGGCGCCACGTTCCTCAACGGCGACGGCCTGCTGCTGCTCGGCCGCACGCTGTACGTGGTGCAGAATTTCCTCAACCAGGTCGCCGTGGTCGACCTGAACCGCTCCGGCACGGCCGGCGTCGCGCGCGGCGTCATCACCGACCCGGGCTTCGACGTGCCGACCACCGTGGCCGCCGCGCTCGGCCGGCTCTACCTGCCGAACGGCCGGTTCACCACCCCGCCGACGCCGACCACCCCGTACACGGTGGTCGCTGTCGACCCGCGCTGAGCCACGCCGGCCGCCACCCGTCCGGTGGCGGCCGGCCCGGCTCACTCCTCCATCTCCGGCCCGAGCAGCCGGATCTCCTCGATGTCGATGGCCGCTTGGAGCTGCCGCAGCACCGCGTCGTCGATCTGCCGGGTGTTGCGCAGCCGGGTGATCTCCTGCCGCTTGTGGTCGAGCACCCGCAGCCGCAGCCTTCGGGCCATCTGCCGCTCCGCCTCCGCGTCCTCACCGCCCGGGTCGCGGGCGTCGGCCAGGTGCTCCTCGTAGTCGGCGCGCAGCCGGTCCACCGTGTCCTGCGTGGCGCCCACGTCGCTGGCGGCCCGGGGCAGCGCCTCCAGGGCGGCCTCGGTGGCCCGGATCCGGGCCCAGCGCACCTCGTCGTCGCGTTCCCGGTCGCCCGTCAGGCCCGCCCAGCTCACGACAGCGGGCAGTGTGGTGCCCTGCACCAGCATGATCAGCACGATCACCACCACGGTGACGAAGATGATCAGATCCCGTTCGCGCACGGTGCTCCCGTCGTGCATGGTGACCGGCACGGCGAGCGCGGCGGCGAGCGAGACGGCGCCGCGGAACCCGGCCCAGCCCACCGCCGTACGCATCCGCCCGTCGAAGTGCCGCGCCCGGCTCGACTCGCGCCGGTCCACGCGTTGCAGCACCGACACCGACAGGTGCACCCAGACCAGCCGGATCACCACCACGACCAGCGCCACGAGCGCCGCGATGCCGAGCGACGCGGCCGGCGAGTGGCTGGTGATGCTGCGCAGCGAACGCGGCACCTGCGTGCCGAGCAGCACGAAGAGACCACCGTTGACCATGAACGTGGAGAGGTCCCAGAACGCGAACGCGGTAACCCGGGAACGGGCCCGGATCACCCGGGGCGCGGCGTAGGACAGCAGCAGCCCGGACACGACCACCGCGAGCACGCCGCTGGCGTGCACCGCGTCGGCGAGCAGGAACGCGACGAACGGGGTGAGGATGCTCAGCCCGCCCTCGCGCATCGGGTCGTCCACGTGCTTGCGGATCAGCACCACGACCGCGCCGACGAGCAGGCCGGCGGCCACCCCGCCGGCCGACTTGCCGACGAACTCGCCGGTGAGCAGCAGCGGCCCGGGCACCGTCCCGCCCGCGACCACCCCGGCCGCCACGGCGAACAGCACGAGCGCCGTACCGTCGTTGACCAGGCTCTCCGCGCGCAGCGTGGTGAGGATGCCGCGCGGCATCCGCTTGGCCAGGCCGGCCACGGCGGCCGCGTCGGTCGGGGCGAGGACCGCGCCGAGCACCCACGCGGCGGCCGGCTGCACGCCGAGGGCCTGCGCCGTGAACGCGACGGCGGCCATCGTGACGATCACCAGCACGACGGCGAGGCCGATGATCACCACCAGGTTGGCCCGGATCTCGCGCAGGCTGATGACCAGGCTCTCCCGGTAGAGGATCGCCGGGAGGAACAGCACCAGCACGACCTCGGGTTCGAGGATCAGATTGTCGAACGGCGGCAGCAGGCCGATCAGCGCACCCATGGCGATCAGCAGGACCGGCGGCGCGACGCTGTAGCGACCGCCGATCGTGGTGCCGACGAGCACCGTGGCGCCCAGCACGGTGATCAGCACGAGTGCTTCCACGCCGTACCCCCGTCACCGTCCGCCGGGAATCACGGTGCCCTACGACGGCGGCCCGGCGCGGCGGAACGGGTGATCGTTACTCGAAGCGGGACGGGTCTCCGGCCCCGCGGCGCAGGATCTCCGGCTCGGGGCCGGACAGGTCGACCACGGTGGTCGGCTCCAGCCCGCAGTCCCCGGCGTCGACCACGGCGTCGACCAGGTGGTCGAGCCGTTCCTTGATCTCCCAGCCCTGGGTCATCGGCTCGTCCTCGCCGGGCAGCAGCAGCGTGCTGGTCAGCAGCGGCTCGCCGAGTTCGGCGAGCAGCGCCTGGGTAACGGTGTGCCGGGGTACGCGTGCCCCGACCACCCGCCGCCGCGGGTCCTGCAACCGGCGGGGCACCTCGGCGGTGGCCGGCAGCAGGAACGTGTAGCTGCCCGGGATGACGGACTTCACCTGCCGGAAGACCGCGTTGCTGAGCTTGACGAACTGGCCGAGCTGGGCGAAGTCGGCGCACATCAGCGTGAACGGGTGCCGGTCGTCGAGCCGCCGGATCTCCCGGATCCGCTCCACGCCGTCGCGGTTGCCGATCCGGCAGCCGAGCGCGTAACAGGAGTCGGTCGGGTAGGCGATCACCCCGTCGGCGCGCAGCAGGTCCACCACCTGCCGGATCACGCGGGGCTGGGGGTTGTCCGGATGCAGGTCGTAGTACCTCGCCACGCCGGTCAGCCTATTCCCGCGTTCCGGCGGGCGCAGGTTTGGGCGGGGCGGTTTCCGGAAACAGGTGGGGGCCGTTCACGACAGGGGGACCGAATCATGTCCGAAGCCAGCACAGACCGCGTCGCCGACCGCCCCGCGGAGGTGACCGATCCGCTGCTGTGGGACCTGGCCGCCGCGGTGGCCGACGCGCACCAGCCGGACGCCGAGCGCGTCTGCGCCAGCCCGAGCTGCGCCGGGGCGGCGTGGCCGTGCGCGGCCTGGAACAACGCGCAGGCGGGGCTGAGCGCCGCCCGGACGCCACGGCAGTCCGCCGTGCCCCGGCAGCCGGCCGCCTCGCCGCAGTCCGCCACGACGCGGCCGGTCGCGGCCGGGCAGCCGGGCGACGGGCAGGCCGGTGCCGCGGGTGAGCCGGGCACTGGCGCGGCGCGGACCGGCGCGCGGAACCTGGCCGCCACCGCCGCCTGACTCAGGGTAGGCACACGCTCCTCGCGCCGCCCCGGCCGCCTCGGCCCGGGGCGGCGCTTTCGCGTCCCGTCGCGGCTGGTCAGCGCGCTTCGCGGCAGGGCCGGCGGGTACGCCCCAAGCGTGGGAGAGCGCTCTCTTCGGTAACAAGACATTGACGGATCCGTAACCCGAACCTTAATGTCCCTTCCCAAGAGAGCGCTCTCACGACTGCCGGACCACCACTCCGTACCCCCGCCTTCTCCTCGTGAAGGGGACCTCCATGACCCACCTGCGGGACTTCTCCCCCGACCCCGTACCCCCGACCGCGCCCGCCCCGTCCCCGGCCCGCCGGCGCGGTCTGCGGGCGACCGCCCTCGTCGCCGCGTCAGTGCTCGCCGCCGGCCTGCTGGGCGTCGTGGTCGCCGGTGGCGGCACGGCCACCGCCGGCGCCGTCGGCGCGGGCAGCTACACCGAGACGCGGCCGGCCGGCGCCCTGCTGCCCAAGGGCTGCGGCGCGATCAGCACCAACCCGCGCGTCTTCACCACCGCCGACGCGCCCGCCGGCGCCGTCCCCACCAACGACTGGTGGTCGTCGCTGATCTGGAAGCGCAACAACTGCACGGGCAGCGAGGTCCTGCACGCCCACCCGCTGGCGGCCAAGGCCGAGAACAACGGGCTCGGGCTGTCGTACACCACCACGCCGGCGATCAGCGGCACCGCGACCGGCGTCGGCGAGTTCCACTACCCGTACACCGAGGACGTCCGCGTCGGGATGCCCGGACTGTCCGCGCCGGTGGTCAAGGCCGCCGGGTGGACCGACTGGACGGTCACCGCCGACTGGAGCGACGGCAGCCGCACCATGCGCGCCACCATCGGCCACGGCCTGCCGTTCAGCTACTACACGGTCAGCGGCGGCACCGCCCAGCTCACCACCGCCGGGACGCCCACCGTCTGGCGCAACTCCGGCGCCACCATCGGCTTCACCGTCCGCGGCCACGACTACGTCGCGTACGCCCCGACCGGCGCCACCTGGACCGTCAGCGGCACCGGCATCAGCTCGACGCTGGCCGGCAAGGGGTACTTCTCGGTCGCGGTGCTGCCCGGCGGCGGCGACCGGGGCGCCCTGGCCGACACCTACGCCCGGTACGCCCACGCCCACGTCACCGGCACCCGGATGAGCTACTCGTACGACCAGTCCGCCGGCACGGTACGCACCACGTACGCGTTCACCACCACGCCCCGCGAGGGCAGCGAGACGAAGACCGTGGTGGCGCTCTACCCGCACCAGTGGCGCAGCCTCACCGGCGCCACCCCGATCGGGCAGACGTACGTCTCGGCGCGCGGCGCCATGCGGGTGCTCACCGGCGTGCCGTCGTTCACCACCACGATGCGCTTCACCGGCGTCCTGCCCGAGGTGCCCGCCGTCGGCGACTCCAGCGGCGCAGACCTGTCCACAGTCACCGGCTACCTGAACGCCGAGCAGGGCAACCCGGAGGGCGTCAGCGGCCCGGACACCTACTGGGCCGGCAAGGGACTCGGCCGGGCCGCCCGCATCGCCGAGATCGCCGACCAGCTCGGGCAGACCTCGGTCCGCGACGCGACGCTGACCGCGATGCGGAACCGGCTGACCAACTGGCTCACCGCCGGCTCCGGCGAGAGCGGCCAGCTGTTCTACTACGACCGCAACTGGGGCACGCTGATCGGCTACCCCGCGTCGTACGGCTCCGACGAGGACCTCAACGACCACCACTTCCACTACGGCTACTTCATCGCCGCCGCCGCCACGCTGGCCAAGTTCGACCCGGGCTGGGCCGGCGACAGCCGCTACGGCGGCATGGTCGACCTGCTCATCCGCGACGCCAACAACTACGACCGCGCCGACAGCCGCTTCCCCTACCTGCGGGACTTCGACATCTACGCCGGCCACGACTGGGCCTCCGGCCTGGCGCCGTTCTTCGCCGGCAACAACCAGGAGTCCTCCTCGGAGGGGATGAACTTCGCCAACGCGCTGATCCAGTGGGGCCAGGCCACCGGCGACACCGCCGTCCGCGACGCCGGGGTCTACCTGTGGACCACCCAGTCCGCGGCCATCTCCGAGTACTGGTTCGACGTGTACGACCAGAACTTCCCGGCCGCGTTCGGGCACAAGACGGTCGGCATGGTGTGGGGCGACGGCGGGTCGTACTCGACCTGGTTCTCCGCGGCGCCGGAGATGATCCAGGGCATCAACATGCTGCCGATCACCGGCGGTCACCTCTACCTGGGCGACTTCCCGGAGTACGTCAAGGCCAACTATGCCGAGCTGGTCACCAACAAGGGCGGCCCGCCCACGGTGTGGCAGGACATCATCTGGGAGTTCCTGGCCCTCGGCGACGGTGAGCAGGCGCTGCGCAACTTCCGCGCCAACAGCGGGTTCACCAGCGAGGAGGGTGAGAGCAAGGCGCACACGTTCCACTGGATCCGCAACCTGGCCGCGCTCGGCACGGTGGACACCTCCGTCACCGCGAACCACCCGCTGGCGAAGGTGTTCGTCAAGAACGGCGCCCGCACCTACGTGGCGTCGAACATCACCGCCCGGTCGCTGACTGTCACGTTCTCCACCGGCACCACCCTCGTCGTGCCGGCCGGGAAGACGGCCACGTCCGGGGCGTACACGTGGAGCGGCGGCAACGCCACCGGCGGCGGGACCGTGCCGACCGGCAGCCCGTCGACGTCGGGGCCCAGCCCCACCCCGACCACCGCGAGCCCGACGCCGACCTCCGCGAGCCCCAGCCCAACGGGTACGGGCAGCCCGCTGAAGCCGGTCCGGTACCTGCGCTCGGGCGGCGGGCTGGACGGCACCGCCGGCACCGCCGGCACGGTGAACGTGGCGGCGGCGAACGGCAACCACGACGGCACGCCGACCAACCCGCAGGTGTTCACCGCCACCGGGCTGACCGGCACGTACACCGGCGGGGCGACCGCCTTCGACCTGGCCGTCGACGCGGGCACCGCGGTCGGCAACGGCGTCCAGATCCGCGTCTCCTACGACCTGACCGGCAACGGCAGCGTCGAGCGGGTGGAGACGTACCGGTACTTCGCCACCGATCCGGTCCCGGGTGCGGAACGCTACCGGCAGACCCAGGGTCTGCTCTCGTCCACCGGCACGCTGGGCAACCTGGCCGGCGGCACGGTACGCGTCGAGGTGTGGAACGCCATCGGCGGCGCGCCCACGATCCTCGGCGTCGGCAACGGCTCGACTGTCACCCTGCCGTACGGTTCCTGACCCGCGGTTCCGGCGCCCCGGCCCCAGTGGCCGGGGCGCCGGTTCGCGACCGGGTCACGGCCAGCGGGTGGCGGTGGACTCGAACAGCGCGCTGTCGCTCGCCACCGGGATGACGCAGAGCAGGTGCCCGCCCGGCGCGCGCAGCACGTGGCAGTCGAGCCAGCGGGAGACCGGTGCGGCGCCGAGTCCGCACAGCCGCTCGACCTCGGCGGCCACGTCGTCGGTCTCGATGTCGAGGTGGTAGCGGGGCGCGTCGCCGACCGACTGCACGGCGGTGACCAGCCCGGGCACCACGTCGGCCAGGCCGGTGAACTCCGGTTCGGCCGGTTCGGTGCGCAGCTCCGAGCCGAGCGCGGCGGACCAGAACGCGGCCGCCTCCCCCGCCTCGTCCCGCGGCGCGTCGATGATCAGGGCGTACAACCTCGATCGATGCATCGCCCGAGCCTAACCACGACCGCCCTCACCGGCAGCCCCGCGCGGTCAGGCGGTCACGTGCGCACTGTCGCCGGCCGTCGCGGCGAACGACGTGCCGCTGACCATCCGGGCCGCGTCCGAGGCGAGGAACACCACGAGCGGCGCGACGTCCTCCGGTTCCACCCACGGCACGCCCAGCGGCGTCTTCGACCGCAGCGCCGCAATCGCGGCGTCCTCCACCTCGGCGAGGTCACCGGAGGCCGGCTTCCCCGCCTCGACGAGCGCCTGCACGTAGCGGTCCCGGTGCCGGGTCAGCGCGGTGTCGACCAGGCCCGGGATCACCGCGTTCACCGTCACGCCGTGCGGACCGAGTTCCAGCGCGGCGGACTTGACCAGCCCGATCAGTCCCCACTTGGACGCTGAGTACGCGGACCCGTTCGTGGTGCCGTGCTGCCCCTGGGTGGACGACGTCACGACGATCCGGCCGCCGCCGCGGCGTACCAGCAGCGGCGCGAAGACCCGCAGCACGTTGGCGGCGCCGGTGAGGTTCACGTCGATCTGGTCGTGCCAGTGCTGGTCGGTCATCTCCAGCAGCGGCGCGAACGCCTGGATGCCGGCGTTGGCGAACAGCACGTCCACGCCGCCGTGCTCCCGCTCGACCGCCTCGGCGACCGCGCGTACCGCGCCGATGTCACGCTGGTCGGCGACGTGCGCCGACCAGCGGGCGCCCGCCGCCGTCACCCGGCGCCCGGTCTCGGCCAGGTCCTCCGGCGTGGCGGGCGGGAGATCCAGGATCGGGCTGACCGGCCCGGCGACGTCCATCCCGGCCACGTCCGCGCCGGCCTCGGCCAGCGCCACCGCCGCGGCACGGCCGATCCCCCGCGCCGCGCCGGTGACCACAGCGACCCGCCCCGACAACATCCCGGCCGCCACCGCGTCACCCCTCCCGTGGACTCCCCCTCTCGCACCGTAAGCCCTGCCGCCCTCGCCCCGCCCGCAATCGAGACCCCGGTACGCCCGCCCAGCCCACTCGTCACCGGCACCGCCCTCAACCGGCGCAGCGCCTCACCGAAGCAGCGCCCTCGGAGGGGAACCCCCTGGTGTCGATCACGAACCCCAGGCACACCCGACCAACCCAAGATCGACACCGGTACGGGGAAGTGGTGCCATCCGACCCGCCCGGACCCCACCACCACCCCGAACTGGTGTCGATCAAGCAGGCAATCGGCGCCCCTCCGGCGTCGCTACGGCGTGGTGGCCTCGGCCAGCAGCTCCAGCAGGTGCCGGTACGGCTGCCCGGTGGCCCGCGCCAGCCCGATCTCGCAGGTCCGGTTCACCGAGGCGTACCCGTCGAAGGGGCGCGCCGCGACGGCGGCGGCCTCGGCCCGGGTGGCCGACGCGGTCAGCTCCGGGTGCAGCAGTCCCCGGTCACCGGCGAAGCCGCAGCACTGCCAGCCCTCCGGGACCACCACCTCGTCGGCGACCGCGCGGGCCACTGTGAGCAGCGCGTCGTCCAGGCCGAGCCGGACCGACGAGCAGGTCGGGTGCAGCGCGAGCGAGCCGATCCGGCGGCGCACCGTGAGCCGGGGCAGCAGCGTGCCCGCGGTGTACGCGACCGCGTCGACGACCCGCACGTCCCCGGCGCCGTCGACCAGCCGCTCGAAGCCCTCGGTGCAGGACGCGGCGTCGCTGACCACGGGCAGCGCGCCGTCGCGGCTCGCGGCGCGCAGCACCGGGGGCACGCGGTCGCGCACCGCCCGGTAGCCGTCGGTGAGTCCCTTCGACGACCAGGGGGTGCCGCAGCACAGGTCACCGATGCCGTCCGGCACGAGCAGGCGTACGCCGGCCCGCTCGGCGAGCGTGAGCAGCGCGGCGGCGACGCCGGTCCCGCCCTGCGCCGGGGCGAACAGCGTGCCCAGGCAGGACGGCACGAACACCGCGTCCGGGTCGTCGGCCGGGTGCGGGCGGCGTGGGGTGCCGCCGCGCGGCAGGTCCCGCTGCCACCGCGGTACCCGGTCGGCGCCGAGCACCGCGCGGGCGGCCCGGGTGGCGGCCTCGGGCAGCGCGGGCGGCAGCGCCCCGGCCAGGTCGAGCCCACGGGCCATGCCCCGGGTGGTGGCGCCCCAGCGGCGGGCCGCGCCGCGCCAGGCGGACCCGGCCGTCCGGCCGTGCTCCTGCGCGCGCAGCCGCTTGACCAGGTCACCGGTGTTGATCAGCACCGGGCAGGCGGTGGCGCACATGCCGTCGACCGCGCAGGTCTGCACCGCGTCGTAGTCGTAGTCGTCGGTCAGCTCCCGGACCAGCGCGGTGTCGCCGGCGGCCTGCGCGGCGGCGATCTCCCGGCGCAGCACGATGCGCTGCCGGGGCGTGGTGGTGAGGTCGCGGCTGGGGCAGACCGGCTCGCAGTAGCCGCACTCGACACAGCGGTCCACCTCCTCCTCCACCGTCGGCACGGTCTTGAGGTGCCGCATGTGGATCTCCGGGTCGTCGCTGAGCAGCACACCCGGGTTGAGCACGCCGTCGGGGTCGCACAGCGTCTTCAGCTCGCGCATCACCTCGTACAGCTCGTCGCCGAACTGGCGCCGCACGTACGGGGCCATCACCCGGCCGGTGCCGTGCTCGGCCTTGAGCGTGCCGCCGTGGCCGAGCACCAGGTCGACCATCTCCTCGGTGAAGTCGGCGTAGCGCGCCGGAGCCGCACCGCCGTCGAACCGCTCGTTGAGCATGAAGTGCAGGTTGCCGTCCTTGGCGTGGCCGAAGATGACGCTGTCGGCGTACCGGTGCCGGTCGAACAGGTCGGCGAGCGCCGCGCACGTGCCGGCCAGCGCCTCGACCGGCACGGCGATGTCCTCCAGCAGCGCGGTGGTGCCGGACGGGCGGGCGCCCGCGACCGCCGCGTACAGGCCCTTGCGGATGTGCCACAGCGCGGCGCGGGCGGCCGGTTCGCCGCTGAGCCGGGCCGGTGCGCTCAGCGGCAGGCCGGCCAGCACCGGCTCGGCGGCGGCGACCCGGTCGGCGAGCGCCTCCGGGTCGGACTCCTGCCACTCGGCGAGCAGCGCGGCGTGCCCGCGCACGGCCAGGCCGCGCAGGGCGGCGTCCGCCTTCGGGTCGCGCTGGGCCACCCGCAGGGCGGCGGCGTCGAGCAACTCGACCGCCGCCGGCCCGGCGGCCACCAGCGCCGGCATGGCGGCCATCGCCGCGCCCAGGGACTCGAAGACCAGCAGGCCGGTCGCGGCGTGCCGGTGCACGGGTACGGTGCGGAACGTCGCCGAGGCGACGAACGCGAGCGTGCCCTCGCTGCCCACCACGAGCCGGGTGAGCAGGTCGGCCGGGTCGTCGTGGTCGAGGAACGCGTTCACGCCGTAGCCCATGGTGTTCTTCATGGCGTACTGGGCGCGGATGCGGCGCACCGACTCGGGGTTGCCGCGTACCCGGTCGCGCAGCCGCAGCAGCCCGGCGTGCAGCTCCGGTTCGGCGGCGCGCAGCCGGGCGTCGGCGTCCGGGGCGCCGGTGTCCAGCACGGTGCCGCTGGGCAGCGCGAGGACCAGCGACTCCAGTGTCCGGTACGTGTTGAACTCGGTTCCGCACGTCATGCCGCTGGAGTTGTTGGCGACCACACCGCCGACCGTGCACGCGGACTCGCTGGCCGGGTCGGGGCCGAGCTTGCGGCCGTACGGCGCGAGCCGCGTGTTCACCTGCCGCAGCACCACCCCCGGCTGCACCCGTACCCGCCGCCCGTCGTCGAGCACCGTGAGGTCGCGGAAGTGCCGCCGCACGTCGACCAGCAGCCGGTCGGTGACCGCCTGGCCGCTGAGGCTGGTGCCGCCGGAGCGGAACGTCAGCGCGGTGCCGGTCCGGCGGCCGTACGCCAGCAGCGCGGCGACCTGACCGGCGTCGGACGGTGTGACCACCGCGCCGGGATGCAGCAGGTAGTGCGAGGCGTCGTGGGCCATCCGCAGCCGGTCCGCGGCCCGGGTCGCCACGCCGCCGGGCACCACCGACTCCAGCCCGGCCCGCGCGGACGCGCTCAGCTCAGTCATGATCACCGCACCTCCCCCGGCCCACAGTAGTCACGCGCGGTGCGGCTCAGTCCGCGGTGATCCGGTCCAGCACCCGCCGCTGGAACGCGCGGGCGGCCGGACCGGACGGCGGCGTACCGCCCCGGCGGGCCTCGATCGAGGCCCGGATCAGCGCGGCGTCCGGGTCGTCGGCGGCGACCCGCAGCCCGGCGTCGACCTTGCCCAGCCAGACACCGTCGCGGTAGCGCACCAGCGTCCGGCAGGCCCCGAGCACCGCGTCCTCCGCACCGGGGGCCGGTTCGTCACCGGGCGGCGTGGGCAGCGCCAGCCACCAGCGCAGCGCGTCGGCCAGCAGCGCCCGCAGCGCCTCGGGTGACGGGTCGGCGAACACCTCGGCGGCGGGCGGGCCGAGCAGGGCCAGGCCGGACTGGCGCAGGATGCTGCGGTCCAGCGCGTACCAGAACAGCCCGTCGGCGGCGGGCCGGTCGGCCGGGTCGTAGGTGGCGCGGAACGGCATTGTGGCGCCCGTGTTCAGCTCGACCTCGAAGCCCGGCTCCGGGGTGCCGGAGGCGGCCACGTCGCGGCGGTAGACGACGAGTTCCAGGCCGCGTGCCGGGCAGGGCAGCGACCCGTGCCGCAGCCGGTCCACGAGCAGGCGCTTGTCCGGCTCCGGCATCGGCCCGGCGGCCACCAGCGCCACGTCCACGTCGCTGCGGCCCGGCTGGTACGCGCCCAGCCCGACCGAGCCGGCCGCGTACGCGCCGACGAGATCGTCACCGAGCACGTCCCGGGAACGGCGGACCACTTCGGCCAGGTAGTCGCGGATGTCGTCACGCATTCCGGCATCCTGCCCCGGCCCGGTCGCGGTCAGTCCGCCGGGTCGGGACAGCACACGGTCAGTGCCCCCGGGACCACCTTGACCTTGAGCCGCTTCGCCTTGCCCCGGGCGCCGCCGTCCAGCTCGTACGTCTTCGGCGCGTCGAACCGCACCTTGATCTTGCGCCCGCGGGTGATCCGGACGAACGGCGACTCGTCGGAGCGCCCGGCGGCCATCCGGCCCAGCGTGCGCGCCCAGTCCACGGCGCCGCTGGCGGTGGACACGCCGACTTCGAGGGCCCCGTCGTCGGGGCGGGCGTCGTCGAAGGCCGGGATGCCGCCGGTGATGGTGCCGACGTTGCCGAACAGCACGCAGCTCGCCTCGTCGTCGAACCAGTCGGCGCCGTCGACCCGGATCCGGGTCCGTACGCACTCCCCGCGCACGTGCCGCAGCCCGGTCCAGACGTACGCGATCCGGCCGAACCGGCCCTTGAGCTGCCGGTCGGCGTCGCGGATCAGGTCGCCGTCGAACCCCGCGCCCGCCATCACCGCGAAGTGCTCGCCGTTGATCCGGCCCAGGTCCAGCTCGCGCCGGCGGCCGTGCAGCGCGATCCGTACCGCCTCGGGCAGGTCGACCGGGATGCCGAGGTTGACCGCGAACAGGTTGGCGGTGCCGGCGGGCAGGATGCCCATCGGCACGCCGCTGCCCGCGAGCGCGTCGGCGCACCGCTGCACCATGCCGTCGCCGCCCCACACCAGCACCAGCTCGGCGCCGGAGTCCAGCGCCGCACGGACCCGCTTGGGCGCCTTGCGGCTCTTCGGCACCTCGTACCAGAGCAGCCGCCCGACCCCGGCGGCCACGAGCCGGGAACGCAGTTCGTCGAGCCCACCCCCGAACGTCTTCTTCCGGTGGGCGACGACAGCGACCACACCGGCCGGGGGCGCGGCGGAAGCGGGGGCGGTGTCCGGGCGTTCGGCAGTGCGCGTGTCCATGGCCCGGCTGGTACCCGGACAGCGCGGATCCCACGCCTGCGCCCGGCGCGACGCGCCCGATTCGGATCAACGGCGTACTGTGCCCGGCCCGCCACGTTCGGTACAGTGCGGGTCGTCGATCCGTGCCGCCGGGCGCGGGTTCCGAGGGGTGCGGGATGTCGGTACGGACCGGGTGGATGGCGCGCGGCACGCTGCGCCTCGGCCTGCTGCTCGGCGCCGTGGCCGTCGTCTGGGGCGCCCACGAGGCCGCATCCGGCTCGGCCGCCCACGCCGCCGACCGGGAGCCGTCCGGTCCGCTCACCGCCACCGTCGGGGTGCTCGCCCACACGCTCGGGACGGTGCTCGGCCTGCCCGTGTCCGGAACCGACGACGGCGACGCGCCCCCTTCCGGGCCCGGTGACGCCGCGGCGGAGCCGGCGGCATCGGCCGCACCCGCACCTGCTCCCGACTCCGCCGCGCCGCCCGCCGCGACCTCGCCGACGCGGGGCCCGGCCGAACCGGCAGCGCCGGACAAGGCCGAACCGGCGACGCCGGACGCGGCCCCGGCCGCGCCTCCCGAGCCGGTGCCGCGTCGCCCGGCCGTCGCGGCACCGGTCACCGGCCGGGTGGTCGAGGCGGTGGTGACGCCGGTCCGGGAGCACGTGCTCACGCCCGTCACCGACGGCCTGCGTCCGGTCACCGACCCGCTGCGCGACCACCTGCTCGCGCCCGTCGCCGACGGTCTGCGCCCGGTCACCGACCCGGTGACGGTGGGCGTGCTCGACCCGGTGGCGGACCTGCTGTCCCCGGTCGTGGAACCGTTGCGCCCGATCGTCGGCCCGGTCTGGCGGGGCCTGGCACCGGTGCTCGACCCGCTGGAACCGGTGCTCGACCCGCTCAGCCCGGTGACCGATCTGCTCGACCCGCCGGCCACGCCGGACCCCGAATCGCCGGCGCCCGGCGAGCCCGTGCCCGGGCCGTCCGATCCGAGCGTCCCGGTCGTTCCGGCCGACCCGGCCGCGACGCCGGCACCGGCCCCCGGGCGTGCGCACGACGCGCCGCCCCGCGCCGCCGGGCCGGTCCTCGCCGCACCGGCGGCGCGCACCCTCACCGTCGTCGGCACCCGGTGGGTCGACCCCGTACGCAGCCGGGCACCGGCGGCCGTCGGCCCGGCGGCGCACGTCACCACCACGCCCGCACTGCCGCTGCCGCTCGACGGCGTCACCCACGGCGGCGGCGCCGTGCACAGCGAGCCGGCCGACGCGGACGCGAACCGCTTGCGGCTGCCGGCGCTGACCCACCGGTACGCGCGGCCGGCGGCCGACCCGCTGCCGCCGTCCCGCACGTCGCGCCCCGGCACCAGACCCGCCTGAGCGGACTCCGCAGGCACCATCTCCGATCCGGAGCACGGGCGTCCCGCCCGACTGCCGCATGCCGCGGCGGCGCCGCCGACTGTCGTCCGGCGCCCGCAACCGACCCGATCACGCCTGGAATACAGGAGTCCGTTCATGAGCACAG
This sequence comes from Micromonospora sp. WMMD1219, assembly GCF_049315215.1. Lineage (NCBI taxonomy): Bacteria > Bacillati > Actinomycetota > Actinomycetes > Micromonosporales > Micromonosporaceae > Micromonospora > Micromonospora sp. WMMD1219. The sequence goes on along the minus strand of NZ_CP186057.1, from coordinate 5,022,998 downwards.
CCCTGCCCGTCGTCCGCGCCCGGTGGTGCGACATCGGCCGGATCGCCGATCTCGTCGCCGAGGCCCTCGCGCCCACCGCGCTGGCCGCCTGGCTCGTCCCCGACACGTCCCGCCGCCTGCCGGTCCTCGCCGCCGTGGCGCGGATCTGGACCGAACACGCGTTGCTGTTCGGCGACGCGTTCCTGCTGCCCGACGGCAGCGCCGCCACCGTCTGGTTCCACCGCTACCGCCCGATCCCCTCCCCCCACCGGTACGCCGACCGTCTCGCCGGCGCCGCCGGGCCGGACGGGGACCGGTTCCGCCGCCTCGGTGCCGAGCTGGCGGCACGCCGACCGGCCGAGCCGCACAACAATCTGGCGCTGCTGGCCGCGCCGCGGGGTGGCGCGCCGCAGGCGTTGTCCGCGGCGCAGCGCCGGATGGACACGTTGAGCCTGCCCACGTACGCGCACCCGTGCGCCGGTGCGCAGGAGGAGGAACTGCTGCGGCGGCTCGGCTACGCCGAACGGGAGACGTTCGCCGCCCCGGACGGCACGCCGGTGCGGTCGCTGTGGCGGTCGGCGCCGTTCCACGCGGGTGGCAGCGACAGGTGGCGTTCCCGCCGAGCCGCCCGCCGGGAACGCGACGACCGGGCCGCCGGGTGGGCGGCGCGCTGACCGGCTGAGCGCCGGGCCGGGGCGGACGATCGCCGCCCCGGCCCGGACCGGCGCCACACCGTCCGGGTTCGTCGGCCGGTGCGGCCGGCGCAGCTCGGTTAGCCTGCGAGCCGGGCACGACTCAGCCGAGCAGTCGGAGGTAACGCGTGCGGAACAGCGGATCCACCCCGGAACCGGGCGGCGCGGCTCAGGTGCGCCCCAGGCGCAAGCGGCGGCGTCTGCTGGTCGTCCTCGCGGTCTGCACGCTGCTGGCCGGCTGCGGGCTGGTGGCCGGCGGCTACTACTTCGACAGCGTGCCGACGCCCAGCGACCTGAAGCTGCCCGAGTCCACCACCGTCTACTACGCCGACGGGCGCACGCCGATGGCGAAGCTGGGCGCGCAGAACCGCACCATCGTGCCGTACGACCAGATGAACGACTCGGCGAAGCAGGCGATCGTGGCGGCCGAGGACCGTACCTTCTGGACGAACCAGGGCATCGACTTCAAGGGTGTGCTGCGGGCGGCCTGGGCCAACGTGAGCGGCGGACAGCGGCAGGGCGCGTCCACCCTCACCCAGCAGTACGCGCGCATCGCCGCCGACCTGCGCGGGGTCACCTACTCCCGCAAGCTGCGCGAGGCGGTGATCGCGTGGAAGCTCGACGACGCGTACTCCAAGGAGGAGATCCTCGGCTTCTACCTGAACACCGTGCCGTTCGGGCGGGGCGCGTACGGCATCGAGGCGGCCGCGCAGACGTACTTCGGCAGGACGGTGCGCCGGGACGCACCCGCCGCGCGGCAGCTCACGCCGGCCGAGGCGATGGTGCTCTGCGCGATGGTGAAGCAGCCGGAGGCGGACCCGGCCGACCCCGAGGGCTCACCCGGCTACGACCCGCGCCGCAACGCGCTGGCCCGGCAGAACTCGATCGACAGGTGGAACTACATCCGCGACGGGATGGTCAAGCTCGGCTACCTGACGCCGCAGCAGGCGGCGGATCTCGCGTACCCGGACACGGTCCGGCCGATCGACAAGGACGCGGGCCGGTCCGACCTGGACCGGCCGACCGGCCTGGTGGTCAACCACGTGCTCGCGGAGCTGCGCGAGACCGACCCGTTCCGCGGCAAGCCCGACGAGGTGATCCGCGACGGCGGCTACCGGATCGTCACCACCATCGACAAGCGCGTGCAGGACGCGGCCGAGGCGGCGGCGGACATCCGCCGCGACACCGCGCCGCAGTCGGTACGCGGCCAGCCGCGCAACTGGCAGGCGGCGCTGGTGGCGGTGGAGCCGGGCACCGGGCGGGTGCTCGGCTACTACGGCGGCGACAAGGGCTCGGGCGCGGACTACGCCGGCTGGTACTACGACGAGAACGGCGAGACCCGCGGGTTCGGCCAGCATCCGCCGGGGTCGTCGTTCAAGGTGTACGACCTGGCGGCGGCCGTGCGCGACGGGATCTCGGTGAAGCAGCGGTTCGACTCGCCGGACACCAAGGAGTTCCCCTCCTCGGGGCGCACCAGGGGGAGCGCGGCCGGGCCGATCCGCAACGCCGAGCGCGCGCCCTGCCAGCCGGACTGTGCGCTCTGGGAGGCCACAGTCGCCTCGCTGAACGTGACCTACTTCGAGCTGACCGAGAAGCTCGGCACCGACAAGGTGATCGAGATGGCCCGGCAGGCGGGCGTGGAGTCGATGTGGGAGACGGTCCGCGGCAATCCCCGGCCACAGCGCGTCGACCTGCGCAGTGATCCCGCCGACGAGGTGGCGAAGCGGTTCTCCACCGAGGTCGGGATCGGGCAGTACGGGATCACCGTGCAGGACCACGCGAACGGGATGGCGACGTTCGCGGCCGGCGGCAAGCGCGCCGACGCGCACTTCGTCCGGTCGGTGACCAAGGACGACGAGGAGGTGTGGACCGAGCAGCTGCGGACGACGGACCTGGGCCTGGACCGGGAGGCGATCGACCAGCTCGACTGGACGCTGCGCCGGGTGCGGGCCGCCGAACTGGGCAACGGCTGGGACTCCGCCGGCAAGACCGGCACGTGGCAGGCGGGGCAGAGCACCACGCAGAACGTGCACACCTGGATGGTCGGCTGGACCGGCGCGCTCGCCTCGGCCGTCTGGCTGGGCACCACCGACGGCAAGCCGCTGCGGACGAAGGGCGGCAGCTACGAGGTGTACGGCTCGACCGGCGCCGCGCCGATCTGGCGGCAGTTCATGAACCGGGCCACCGCGGCCATGAAGCTCGACCCGGGCAAGTACCGCTTCGGTGAGCCGGCGTTCCCCGGCGAGACCCCGGAGCCGACGCGGTCGGTGCCACCGCCGCCGACCACCGCCGCGCCGACGCCCTCGGAGTCGCCGAGCCCGAGCCCTTCCTCGTCGAGCCCGAGCCCGGGCCCGACCGGTCGGCCGACGTCGCGGCCGACGCTGACGCCGTCGCTTCCACCGCTGCCCACCGTGTCGCCGACGCGTACCCGCGGCCCGCGCTGACCCGGCCGGGCGGCGGATCGGCCGCCCGGCCGCGCGCACGGCGGCCTCGCGTCTATGCGCGCCATTCGCACACAGCGGCAACGTCCGCAATTTGCACGCCCGCCCATCCACAGTCGGCGATGTTCGCCCTGATCAGGGCCTATTGAAGATCATGGTTGCCTGAATCGACGCGCGCGGCGACACGCCCGACTGTCAGCCGTTGCCCAGGTCACCCATTGCTCCGGGCTCGGGCGGCGTGTGATTGTGCACCAGCGAGCCGCCGACCCCCGGCGACTCACGACGGTCGATCTGTCGACCCGGAGCCACGCCGGCAGCTCCGGTGACCGGCCGTCACCCTGCCTCGCACCACCGCGCCGCCCGTCCCCACCGGGCTCCGTGCGGCGCGCCTGTAGAACAGGAGCAAACCCCCGTGAAACTCTCACCTCGCTTCGCCGCGCTCACCGGCGCGGCCGCGGCCGGCATCCTCGCTGCCGGCACCGCCGCGGCCGTGCAGGCCGCGCCACCCGGGCCCGCCGCCCCGGACCCGGCCCAGGCCCGCGCGACCGCCGCCGACTCGGCCCGTGCCCTGGTCGCGAACCGTCCCGCCTACCTGCAGGCCGGCTCCGACGACGCGTTCGTCCAGAAGCCGGTCATCTCCTCCGAGGGCACCCAGTACGTGCCCTACGAGCGCACCTACAAGGGCCTGCCGGTGGTCGGCGGCGACTTCGTGCTCGCCACGGACGCAGCCGGCAACCTGAAGTACGCCTCGGTCGCCCAGCAGCGGCCCATCGGCGCCCTTGCCACCACGCCCGCGCTGACCCGGGACGCCGCCGCGAAGACGGCGCGCGCCCAGCTCACGACCGTGAACGCGGTCGAGGGCACCACGCTCGTGGTCTACACGCTCGGCGCCGCACCGGCGCTGGCCTGGGAGACCACGGTACGCGGCACCGGCGCGGACGGCCCCAGCCGGCTCACCGTCGACGTCGACGCCCGCACCGGCGCGGTCCTGCGCAAGCAGGAGCACGTGGTGCGCGGCACCGGCACCGGCGCCTGGAACGGGCCCAGCCCGCTGACGCTCAACACCACCCAGTCGGGCTCGACGTACACCATGAAGGACCCGACGGTCACGAACCTGAGCTGCCAGGACGCGGCGAACAACACCACGTTCAGCGGCTCCGACGACGTCTGGGGCAACGGCACCGCCACCAACAAGGAGACCGGCTGCGTGGACGCGCTGTTCTCCGCGCAGACCGAGCACAAGATGCTCGCCCAGTGGCTGGGCCGCAACGGCGCCAACGGCAACGGCGGCTACTGGCCGATCCGGGTGGGCCTCAACGACCAGAACGCCTACTACGACGGCAGCCAGGTGCAGATCGGCAAGAACACCGCCGGCCAGTGGATCAGCTCGCTGGACGTGGTGGCGCACGAGATCGGCCACGGCATCGACGACAACACCCCCGGCGGCATCTCCGGCGGCGGCACGCAGGAGTTCGTGGCTGATACGTTCGGCGCGGCCACCGAGTGGTTCGCCAACGAGCCGTCCAGCTACGACGCGCCGGACTTCCTGGTCGGCGAGAAGATCAACCTGGTCGGCTCCGGCCCGATCCGCAACATGTACAACCCGTCCGCGCTCGGCGACCCGAACTGCTACTCCAGCAGCATCCCGTCGACCGAGGTGCACGCCGCGGCCGGCCCGGGCAACCACTGGTTCTACCTGCTGGCCAACGGCAGCAGCCCGACCAACGGGCAGCCCTCCAGCTCCACCTGCAACGGCAGCAGCGTGACCGGCCTGGGCATCCAGAAGGCCATGAAGATCATGTACAACGCGATGCTGCTGAAGACGTCGTCCTCGTCCTACCTGAAGTACCGCGTGTGGACGTTGCAGGCGGCGAAGAACCTCTACCCGAGCGGCTGCACGGAGTTCAACGCGGTGAAGGCGGCGTGGACCGCGGTCAGCGTACCGGCCCAGTCGGGCGAGCCGACCTGTGCCGGCGGCACCCCGACGCCCACGCCGAGCACCACGACCACTCCGCCGTCGGGCGGCTGCTCCGGCAACAAGCTCGCCAACCCGGGCTTCGAGTCGGGCAACGTGAGCTGGAGCGCCTCGTCCGGCGTCATCACCACCGACAGCGGCCAGGCCGCACACGGCGGCTCGTACAAGGCGTGGCTGGACGGGTACGGCTCGTCGCACACCGACACGCTCAGCCAGTCGGTGACGATCCCGGCCGGATGCCGGGCGACGTTGAGCTTCTGGCTGCACGTCGACAGCGCGGAGTCGACCACCAGCACCGCGTACGACAAGCTCACCGTCAAGGCGGGCAGCACCACGCTGGCCACCTACTCCAACCTGAACAAGGCCACCGGCTACGTGCAGCGGTCCTTCGACATCTCGTCGCTCGCGGGCACCACGGCGACCATCTCGTTCAGCGGCGTGGAGGACAGCTCGTTGCAGACGTCCTTCGTCGTCGACGACACCGCGGTCACCCTGAGCTGACCGTGGCGTAGCGCGGCCGGTCGTCGTCCTCCCGGCGGCCGGCCGCCTCGTCGTGCCAGAGCCTCGTCGTGCCGGGCGTCGCGGGGTCGCGGCGCCACGCGGCCGTCGGGTCAGGCCGGGCTGCCGGCCCGGGACGGGGTGCCGCGGTCGCGGTGAATCCGCGCGGCCGCCTCGTGCATCGCGCGGCCGAACAGCTCGACCTGGTCGCCCATGGTGCCGAGCCGGGCGGCGAGCGCGTCGGCGTCGGCCCGCGCCGACGCGCTGACCTGGGCGTCCAGCTCGGACAACGCGGCGTTGGCGGCGGTGACGAGGTGTCCGCAGAGGACGTCGAGGGGCTCGCCGGCCAGCTCCGGGTCGACCGTCACGGAATCCAGCCGGCCACCCTGGACGGCGACCGCGCGGACCCGCCCGCCGGCGGCCGTGCCCTCGGCGCGGAGCAGGTCGCCCGGCTCGCCGTCGGCGTGCGCCGAGGCCCGGGAGCGCATCGCGGTGAGCGCCTGCTGCGTGCGGGTCAGCATCTCGTCGAGGCTCGCGGCCGCCGAGAACGGGTCGTTGGTCATTTCCGCGCTTTCTTCACGTCTTAGCCGAGCACCGTGACCCTAGCAACCGGCTCCGACGAATCGCGGTCACCGGCTGTCGCGGGCCGCGCCCCGGCGCCGCGAGCAGGCCGGACACCGGCGACGCGGCGTGTCGCGGACGGGTGAACGCCCGGCCGGACGGACCGGCCGGGCGTTCTCCGGACCGCTGTCAGCGCAGGCGCAGCCGCTGACCGGGGAAGATCAGGCCCGGGTCGTCGCCGACCACTGCCCGGTTGCGCTCGTGCAGGGCACGCCAGCCGCCGTCGACGCGCTGCGCCACGGCGATCTCCGACAGGGTGTCCCCGCGCCGGACCACGTACGTCCCGGCACCGCTCGCGGGCTGCGGCGCGGCCTTCGTCGCGGGCCGCTCCGGCGCGGCCTTGCGCGGGGCCGGCCGCTCCGGGGCGGCCTTGCGCGGAGTGGCCTTCGTGGTGGCCCGCTCGCCGGCCGCGGCCGACCCGGCGTTCGCCGAGCCGCCCTTCCTGCCGCAGACCGGCCACGCGCCGATGCCCTGACCGCGCAGCACCTTCTCGGCGACGGCGATCTGCTCGGAGCGGCTGGCCAGGTCGGCGCGGGCGGCGTACTTCTTGCCGCCGTAGCCGTTCCAGGTGGCGCGGGAGAACTGGAGCCCGCCGTAGTAGCCGTTGCCGGTGTTGATCTTCCAGTTGCCGCCTGACTCGCAGCGCGCGACCGCGTCCCAGTTGACGCCCGCGCTGGCCGGGGCGGCCGGGCCGAAGAGGGTCGCGGCGCCGACGGCGGCGCCGGCCAGAACCGCCCCGAGAGCGGTACGGCGGCTTCGGGCTGAGTATTCAGTTGCCATGTGGATTCCTCCACGCCGACGAGGTGAGCTGTCGGGTTCGGGCCGAGGAGCCCGGCCGCCGGTGGCGGCTTCACCCCGAGGTGACGATGCACCGTGGAACGTGTGGTTCCCCCGCTCCCGCGCGAGGTTCGGTTACCGGGGACGGCGGCGGGATTTGGCGTTTCCGGCCCGCGGTGTCCGCGTCTGCGAACGAAACCGACGCTAGGAGCGTTTTGCGACGATCGTCCACTTCTTGTGATGCTCTTCACCCGGCCGGGCTACCGGCGGCGGCGCTACGGTGGCAGGGCCAGGCAAGATCACGGGAGGACGGGACGGATGACCGATCACGGACACGAGCTGACCTTCGGCGGCTTCCTCACCCCCGCCGCCGGGCAGCCCGACCAGGTGGTGGCGCTCGCCCGGCTCTGCGAGCAGGTCGGGCTGGACCTGGTCACGTTCCAGGACCACCCGTACCAGCCGGGCTTCCTGGACACCTGGACGCTGATGTCCTACGTGGGCGCCGCCACCGAGCGCATCCGCCTGGCCGGCAACGTACTCAACCTGCCGCTGCGCCAGCCGGTGGTGCTGGCCCGCAGCATCGCCAGCCTGGACCTGCTCACCGGCGGCCGGGTCGAGCTGGGGCTCGGCGCGGGCGCGTTCTGGGACGCGATCGAGGCGACCGGCGGGCGGCGCCTGTCCCCCGGCGCCGCCGTCGAGGCCCTGGACGAGGCGATCCGGGTGATCCGCGAGGTCTGGGACACCGACCGGCGCGGCATGATCCGGGTCGACGGCGAGCACTACCGGGTGGTCGGCGCCAAGCGCGGCCCGGCGCCCGCGCACCCGGTGGGCATCTGGGTCGGCGCGTACAAGCCGCGCATGCTGCGCCTGGTCGGCCGCGCCGCGGACGGCTGGCTGCCGTCCCTGTCGTACCTGCCGAAGGGCCCCGACGAGCTGCCCGCCCTGAACGCGCTCGTCGACGAGGGCGCCCGGGCCGCCGGGCGCGACCCGGCCGCGATCCGCCGCATGCTCAACGTGACCGGCACGTTCGCCCGCTCGTCGGCCGGTTTCCTGGCCGGGCCGCCGGACCAGTGGGTGGAGGAACTGGCCGGGCTCACGCTGGAGCACGGCATCACCACGTTCATCCTCGGCAGCGACGAGCCGCGCGCGATCCAGATCTTCGGCCAGGAGGTCGCGCCCGCCGTGCGGGAGCTGGTCGCCGCCGAGCGCGCCACGCCCGGCGGCGGTGCCCGCGCGGCCGCCGAGGAGCAGGCCGCCGCCGGCGGCCCGAGCACGCTGGGTGTCACCCCCACCCCCGACCCGGGGGTACGCCTGAGCGCGCGCCGCCCCTGGGACGAGTCCACCCGCCCGAGCGCCCCGCCGCCACCGGCCGGGCACACCTACCCGGCCCGGGGACAGGCCGCCGGGCAGCACCTGGTGGACGTGCACGACCACCTGCGGCAGGAGCTGGCCCAGGTGCGCGACCTGCTGGAACAGGTCAAGCAGGGCTCGGTCACACCGGGCCGGGCGCGGGCCGCGCTGAACGAGATGACCATGCGGCAGAACAACTGGACGCTCGGGGCGTACTGCGCGGCCTACTGCACGATGGTCACCCAGCACCACGGGCTGGAGGACGCCTCGATCTTCCCGCACCTGCGCCGCTCCGAGGCCGGGCTGGCCGCCGTGCTGGACCGCTTGGAGGAGGAGCACGTGGTGATCCACGGCGTGGTGGAGAGCGTGGACCGGGCACTCGTGGAGCTGGTCCGCCGGCCCGGCGACTTCACCGGACTCCAGGAGGCGGTGGACCTGCTCACCGACACGTTGCTGTCGCACCTGTCGTACGAGGAGCACCAGATCGTCGAGCCGCTGGCCCGGCACGGTTTCTTCCCCGGCCAGCTGTGAGGTAGCTGACTTTTGGTTCCCTAAGTCAGGTGGGTACCGTCGACGCCATGACGGACCTCCTCGCCCACCGTGACTCCTGGTCCACCGCCAACTGCTCGATCGCCCGGGCGCTCGAGGTGGTCGGCAACCGCACCACGCTGCTCCTGCTGCGGGAGGCGTCGTTCGGCACCCGCCGCTTCGACGACTTCGCCCGGCGGGTCGGCGTCAGCGAGCCGGTGGCCGCCGCACGCCTCAAGCAACTCGTCGCCGACGGGCTGCTCGACCGGCGTCCCTACCGCGAGCCCGGGCAGCGCACCCGCGACGAGTACGTGCTCACTGCCAAGGGAAGCGACCTGATCCCGGTGCTCGTCGCGCTGCGGCAGTGGGGCGACGCGTACGCCGCCGACGAGGCCGGCCCGGCGGTCCGGGTTGCCCACGACGAGTGCGGCGCGCCGGTGCACGCGCGGCTGCGCTGCGACGCCGGGCACGACGTACCGCCCGGCGAGCTGGCCGTCCTGCCCGGCCCGGGCCTGCTGTCCGCCTGACCTCCCTTTTCCACCACACCTCGGAGCGAGACCATGAAGATCGCTGGAAGCACCGCCCTGGTCACCGGCGCCAACCGCGGCTTCGGCCGGCACCTGGCCGCCGAACTCGTCGCGCGCGGCGCCACCGTCTGGGCCGGCGCCCGCAACCCGGACACCGTGGAGCTGCCCGGCGTCACCCCGGTACGCCTCGACATCACCGACCCAGCATCGGTGGCCGCCGCCGCCGAGCGGGCCGGTGACGTGACGCTGCTGGTCAACAACGCCGGCGTGAGCACCGGCACCGACCTGCTCGACGGCGACCTCGCGCAGATCCGGCTGGAGCTGGAGACGCACTACCTCGGCACGCTGTCGGTGGTACGGGCGTTCGCGCCCCGGATCGCGGCCAACGGCGGCGGCACGATCCTGAACGTGCTGTCGGCGCTGTCCTGGTTCACGTTCCCCGGCGTCGGCGCGTACGGCGCGGCCAAGGCCGCCGAGTGGTCGATGACGAACGCCCTGCGCGTCGAGCTGGCCGGCCGGGGCGTCCGTGTCGCGGGCCTGCACGTGGGCTACATGGACACCGAGATGGCCGCCGCCGTCCCCGGCCCGAAGGCCGACCCGGCCGACGTCGCCCGGCTCGCCGCGGACGGCATCGAGTCCGACAGCTACGAGATCCTGGCCGACGACGTCGCCCGCCGGGTCCAGGCCGGACTGTCCGGCGGCGTGGCCGCGCTCTACCCCGCACTCCCCTGAGCCGACCCGTCTTCGCCGAGGTGGCGGCGCCACCTCGGCAAGACGGTTCCGCTGCCACAACTACCGCCACTCTGGGACACCCCAGCGTGATCAACACCAGCTCGCCGAGGTGGCCGGGTCAGAGCCCGTGGGATGCCGCCACTTCGGCGCAGTGGTGTCGATCACGCAGCTGCCACGACTACCGCCCGGGCATAGTCGATCGTCAGCCGGTGCCCCCCGCGCGGCGCTCCGCCCCATCCACCCCGACCCACACATGTGCACCTGGGCAGCCCTGCCGACACGGGCGGAAGCCCTCACCGCCCCGGTCATCCCTCCAGGTGGGATCGATCTTCCCCACCCTGGGACACCCCAGTGTGATCAACACCAGTTCGGCGAAGTGGCGGGGTCAGAGCCCGTCCGATACCACCACCTCGGCGAGCTGGAGTCGATCACGCCGGCCCGCCGGGGTGGGTCGGGCGAACCGGGTCGGGGTAGGGCTACAGCCCGCGGGCCAGGCGGTCGGCGAGGATCCGGGTGAACCGGGCCGGGTCGGCCAGCTCGCCGCCCTCGGCCAGCAACGCCATGCCGTACAGCAGCTCGGCGGTCTCGGTCAGCGCGGCGGTGTCGCCGCCCTCCCCGTGCGCCTTGCGCAGCCCGGTGACCAGCGGGTGGGCCGGGTTCAGCTCCAGGATCCGCTTGACCTGCGGCATCTCCTGGCCCATCGCCCGGTACATCTTCTCCAGCGTCGGCGTCATGTCGTGCGCGTCGCCCACCACGCAGGCCGGCGACGTGGTCAGCCGGGTGGACAGGCGCACCTCCTTGACGCTGTCGGCGAGCGCGCCGCCGAGGAACGCGAGCAGGTCGGCGTACTCCTGGCGCTCCGCCTCGGCCTTCTCCTTCTCCTCCTCGGTCTCCAGGTCGACCTGCCCCTTGGCGACCGAGCGCAGCGTCTTCCCGTCGTACGCGCCGACGCGCTCGACCCACACCTCGTCCACCGGGTCGGTGAGGATCAGCACCTCGTAGCCCTTGGCGCGGAACGCCTCCAGGTGCGGCGAGTTCTCGATGGTGGCCCGGTTCTCGCCGGTGGCGTAGTAGATCTCGGTCTGGCCGTCCTTCATCCGCTCCACGTACGCCCGCAGCGTGGTGGGCTCGGCCGGGTCGTGGGTGCTGGCGGCCCGGACCAGCTCCAGCAGCGTCTCGGTGTTGTCCGGGTCCTCCAGCAGACCCTCCTTGACCACCGCGCCGAACTCGGTCCAGAACGTGCGGTACGACTCGGCGGACATGTCCTTGAGCGTGGCGAGCACCTTCTTGACCAGCCGGCGACGCACCGCGCGGATCTGCCGGTCCTGCTGGAGGATCTCCCGGGAGATGTTCAGCGACAGGTCGTGCGCGTCCACCACGCCCTTGACGAAGCGCAGGTAGTTGGGCATCAGCGCGTCGCAGTCGTCCATGATGAACACGCGCTTGACGTAGAGCTGCACACCGCGGCGGCCCTGCGGGGAGAACAGGTCGAGCGGGGCGTGCGAGGGCAGGAACAGCAGTGCCTCGTACTCGAACGTGCCCTCGCCGCGCATGTGGACGGTTTCCAGCGGGTCGGCCCAGTCGTGCGCGACGTGCCGGTAGAACTCCTTGTACTCGGCCTCGTCGACCTCGTCCCGCGAGCGCGCCCAGAGCGCCTTCATCGAGTTGAGCGTCTGCTCCTCGCGGGTGGTGCCGTCCTCGCCGGGCTTGTCGACAGTCATCCGGATCGGCCACGAGATGAAGTCGGAGTAGCGCTTGACGATCTCGCGGATCGTCCACTCGGCGGTGTAGTCGTGCAGGTTGTCCTCGGTGTCGACCGGCTTGAGGTGCAGCGTGACCGAGGTGCCCTGGGGTGCGTCCCCGACCTCCTCGATCGAGTACGTGCCCTCGCCGGTGGACTCCCAGCGGGTGCCGCCGGACTGCCCGGCGCGGCGGGTCAGCAGCGTCACCCTGTCGGCGACCATGAACGTGGCGTAGAAACCGACTCCGAACTGGCCGATCAGCTCCTGCGAGGCGGCGGCGTCGGAGGACTCGCGCAGCTTGCGCAGCAGTTCGGCGGTGCCGGACTTGGCGATGGTGCCGATCAGGCGGACGACCTCGTCGCGGGTCATGCCGATGCCGTTGTCCCGCACGGTGAGCGTACGGGCGTCCTTGTCGACCTCGATCTCGATGTGCAGGTCGGAGGTGTCGGCCGACAGTTCCTTGTCGACGAGCGACTCCAGCCGCAGCTTGTCCAGCGCGTCGGACGCGTTCGAGATCAGTTCGCGCAGGAAGACGTCCTTGTTCGAGTAGATCGAGTGCACCATCAGCTGCAACAGCTGACGGGCCTCGGCCTGGAACTCCAACGTCTCGACCCCGTCGCTCACACCGGCTCCCTTCCCTCTGGCGGCCTACCGCGGAAAGGATACGAGGGGTGACCGGAACGGCACGCACCGGCCGCCCTCAAAATTCACTGGTACAACCAGTTGACGGGTTGATGTGTTCGGGGCCACACTGCTGCGCATGACCTTCGATCCCGCGCCCCGCGTCTCGGTCTCCGACCACGTCTTCGGCCGGCTGCGCGACGCGATCGTGTCCGGCCGGTACGCGCCGGACGAGACGCTGCCCGGCGAGCGGGAGCTGGCCGGGGCGTTCGCGGTCAACCGGCACGCGGTCCGGGAGGCGCTGCGCCGCCTGCAACAGCTCGGCCTGGTCCGGGTCAGCCAGGGCGGCGCGACCCGGGTGCTGGACTGGCGGGTCCACGCCGGGCTGGACCTGGCGCTGTCACTGGCCCGCTCCGGTGACGTACTCCCGGTCGAGACGCTGGTGCGCGACATGCTGGAGATGCGGGCCTGCGTCGGGGTCGACGCGGCCCGGCTCTGCGCCGAGCGCGCGGACCCGGCGGTCGTCGCCGCCCTGGTCCGGGCCGCCGAGGAGTACGGCGACCTGGCCCCCGACCTGGACCTGATGAACGAGGCCAACATCGCCATCTGGCGGCTGGTCGTACGCGGCAGCGGCAACACCGCCTACCAGCTCGCGTTCAACAGCCTGGTGGCCGGCACGTTCGCGGTCGGCGACGTCCCCCCGGACGCCCGCGCGGCCGAACTGCTCGACGTGGCCGGTCACCGTCGTCTCGCCGCGTCGGTCGCCTCCGGTCAGGGCGCGGCGGCGGCCCGGCACGCCCGGGCGCTGCTCACCGCGCCGGTCACCACCCCCACCACCCCCACCTCCGGAAGGGAAGCGCGCGCATGATCCCCGCCGTGCTGTACGCCGTCCCGGCGTTCCTGCTCCTGATCGTCGTGGAGGCGGTCTCCTACCGCTTCCTGCCCGACGACGACGAACGCGGCTACGAGCTGCGCGACACCACCACCAGCCTGTCGATGGGGCTGGGCAGCCAGATCATCGGCTTCCCGTGGAAGCTGCTCACCGTCGGTGCGTTCGCGGCGCTGTGGACCGTGGCGCCGGTGCACCTGTCCCCCGGCGACTGGTGGACCTGGGTGATCCTGTTCTTCGCCGACGACCTGGCCTACTACTGGTTCCACCGCTCGCACCACGAGGTACGCGTGCTCTGGGCGAGCCACGTCGTGCACCACAGCAGCGTCTACTACAACTTCTCCACCGCGTTGCGGCAGAGCTGGACGCCGATGACGTCGCTGCCGTTCTGGCTGGCGCTGGCGCTGCTCGGCATCCCGCCGTGGATGATCTTCCTCCAGCAGTCGGTCAGCCTGCTCTACCAGTTCTTCCTGCACACCGAGCGGATCAAGGTGCTGCCCCGGCCGATCGAGTGGATCTTCAACACGCCATCCCACCACCGGGTGCACCACGGCTCGAACACCGAGTACCTGGACCGCAACTACGGCGGCATCCTGATCATCTGGGACCGGCTGTTCGGCACGTTCGAGCCGGAGCGGGCCACCGCGCGCTACGGCCTCACCAAGAACATCGGCACCTACAACCCGCTGCGGGTGGCCACCCACGAGTTCGCCGCGATCTGGTCCGACGTACGCCGGGCCGAGTCCTGGCGGCACCGCCTCGGCTACCTGTTCGGCCGTCCCGGCTGGCAGCCGGCCCGATGAGGCGCTCCTGGCTGCTGCCCCTGTTCGGGCTGATCGCCGCCGTCGAACTCGTCGGGGTCGCGCTGGACTCGACCGTGCTCCAGTGGCTGGCCAAGCCGCTGCTCGCGCCGGTGCTGCTGGCGTACCTCTGGGCGCACCGGCGCCGGGTCGACGCGGTGGCGGTCGGCCTGGTCGCCGCCACCGCCGGCGACATCGCGCTGCTCCTGCCCGGAGACACCGCGTTCCTGGCCGGCATGGGCTTCTTCCTGGTGACCCAGCTCGCGTTCATCACCGCCTTCGTCCGGCACCGGCGTGCGCGGGCCGTGGCGTGGGCGGGCTACCTGGTCGCCTGGGCGGGCGCGAACGCGCTGCTGTGGGGCATGCTCGGGCCGCTGCGGCTGCCGGTGCTCGGCTACAGCCTGGCGCTGTGCCTGATGGCCGCCGCCGCGACCGGGGTGTCCGCGCGGGTCGCCGCCGGCGGGGCGTTGTTCCTCGTCTCCGACCTGCTCATCGGCGTGGGCGCGGCCGGCGTGGAGCTGCCCGGGCGGGGTCTGCTGGTGATGACCACCTACTGCGCCGCGCTGCTGCTGATCACCACCGGCTGGGTGGCCGCGACGCGCCCGGCGACCGGCCCGCAGCCGCCGCCGGCGGGTACCCTGCTGGCGTGGCCAGGGAGAACGGGCGCAAGCTGATCGCCTCGAACAAGAAGGCGCGGCACGACTACGACATCCTCAAGACGTACGAGGCGGGCATCGTGCTGGCCGGCACGGAGGTGAAGTCGCTGCGCGAAGGGCGGGTGTCGCTGGTCGACGCGTTCGCCCAGGAACGCGACGGCGAGATCATGCTGTACGGCCTGCACATCGCCGAGTACGGCTTCGGCACCTGGACCAACCACGCGCCCCGGCGCACCCGCAAACTGCTGCTGCACCGGGTGGAGATCGCCCGGATCCTGGAGAAGCTGCGCGACGGCGGCATCACGCTGGTGCCGCTGTCGATGTACTTCGCCGACGGCTGGGCCAAGGTGGAGCTGGGCCTGGCCCGGGGCCGCCGGTCGTACGACAAGCGCCAGGCGCTCGCCGAGCGGGACGCCAAGCGGGAGATCGCGCGGGAGATGGGCCGCCGGCTCAAGGGCCGGACGGCGACGCGGCGGGGCTGAGCGCGCCGTTTCTGTCCCAGGCCGGTGGCACGCTGGCCCACATGACCGATCTGACCTGGAACCCACTGCTCCGCGAGCAGCTCACCTGGCACTGGACCTACCAGTTACGCGACCGCCTCGCCGGGCTCACCGACGCCGAATACCTCTGGGAGCCGGTCCCCGGCTGCTGGAGCCTGCGCCCGCGCGGCGACGGCGGCACTCCGGCGATCGACTTCTCGATGCCGCAGCCGGACCCGCCGCCGTTCACCACCATCGCCTGGCGGCTCGCCCACGTCATCGTCGGCGTGCTGGCCATGCGCAACGCGTCGCACTTCGGCCGCGCGTCCACCGACTACGGCTCGTTCCCCTACTCCCCGACTGCGGCCAGCGCGCTGGCCCAGCTCGACGAGGAGTACGCGGCCTGGACGGCCGGGGTCGAGGCGCTCGGCGAGGAGGGCCTGGCCCGCCCCTGCGGCCCGGCCGAGGGGCCGTTCGCCGACGTCCCGATGGCCACGCTCGTGCTGCACATCAACCGGGAGGTGATCCACCACCTGAGCGAGGTGTGCCTGCTGCGCGACCTGTACCGCCACACGCCGGAGACGGCCCGATAAATACAAGGGTTCTTGTACATCATCTCTTGTAGGTCTAGCCTGACGGTATGACGGACGGAACCGGCAACCGGCGCGTGAGCGACCCGCGAGCCATGCGGGCGCTGGCCCACCCCACCCGGCTGCGGCTGCTCGGCGAGCTGCGCCTGCGCGGCCCGCAGACGGTCGGCATGCTCAGCGAGCGCACCGGCGAGGCGGTGGGCTCGGTCAGCTACCACGTCGGCAAGCTGGCCGAGCACGGCTTCGTGGCCGAGGCCCCCGACCTGGCCCGCGACCGGCGCGAGCGGTGGTGGCGGGCCGCGCACGCCACCACCGACTGGGATCCGCTCGAACTGCTCGACGACCCGGAGCGCCGGCTCGCCGGCAACCTGCTGCGCCAGGCCGCCATGCAGCGCTACGTGGACCGCTACCAGGCGTACCTGGACTCCGAGGCGAGCCTCGACCCGGCCTGGGTACGCGGCACCACCAGCAGCGACATCGTGCTGCGGCTGACGCCGGAGGAACTGGTCGAGCTGCGCGACGAGCTGACCGCGCTGGGCCGGCGCTGGCAGGAACGCGGCGCACCCGGCCGGGCCGGCGCCGAGATGGTCACGCTGATCTGGCAGGCGTACCGGGGGCCGCAGTGAACCGCGACCGCCGGCCGCTGGCCGGACTGCTGATCGGGCACGCCGTCTCGCTGACCGGCAACGTGCTCACGCTCATCGCGCTGCCGCTCTACGTGCTCGCCGAGACCGGCTCGCCGGCGGCCACCGGGCTGGCCGGCGCGTTCGCCACCGCGCCGGTGGTGCTCGGCGGCGCGTTCGGCGGCGTGCTCGTCGACCGGATCGGCTACCGGCGGTCCAGCGTGCTCGCCGACGTGGTCTCCGGCGTGACGATCGCCGCCGTACCCCTGTTGCACTCCACAGTCGGCCTGCCGTTCCCGGCGCTGCTGGCCCTCGTCTTCGTCAGCGGCCTGCTGGACACGCCGGGGCAGACCGCGCGCACCGCGCTGCTGCCGGAGGCCGCGGCGGCGGCCGGGGTGCCGATCGAGCGGGCGGCCGGGTGGGAGGACGCGACCTCGCGCGGCGCCCGGATGATCGGCGCACCCTTGGCCGGCCTGCTGGTCGGTGTGTTCGGGGCGGTGCCGGTGCTGGCGCTGGACGCGGTGACGTTCGCCGTGTCGGCGCTCGTGGTGACGCTGCTGGTCCCGCGCGGCCTGCGACCGTCCGACGACGGCAGCGAGCCGGAGACCGGAGGCTACTGGCGGCAGTTCGCCGCCGGGCTGCGTTTCCTGGTCCGCGAGCCGCTGCTGCGCGCCATGGTCCTGCTGGTGCTGGTGACCAACCTGTTCGACGCGGCCAAGAGCCAGGTGCTGCTGCCGGTGGTCGCCGAACGGGAACTCGGCGGGCCGGCCGCGTTCGGCCTGCTGGTCGGCGTCATGGGTGGCGGGGCGCTGGTCGGCTCGCTGGTGTTCAGCGCGATCGGTCACCGGCTGCCCCGCCGGGCCACGTTCGTCACCGCGTACGCGCTGTGCGGCGCCCCACCACTGTGGGCGCTCGCCGCCGCGCCGTCGCTGCCGGTGGTGGCCGCCGTGGTGGCGGTGGCCGGGCTGGCCGCCGGCGCGCTCAATCCGCTGATGGGCGCGGTCCAGTTGGAGCGGGTGCCGCCGGCCATGCGTGCCCGGGTCTACGGCGTGATCGGCGCGGGCGCGTGGGCGGCCATGCCGGCCGGCGCGGTCGGCGCGGGATTCGCCGCGGACCGGTTCGGCCCCACGTCCACGCTCGTCGTGATGGGCGCGTGCTACCTGCTGGTGGTGCTGACGCCACTGTTGGGCGGTCCGTGGCGGGACATGCGCCGGCCCACCGTGGTGCGGCAGCGTGAGCCGGAGCCCACGTCGGAGCGCCGGCGGGAAACGCTCTCTTGACATCGACCGACTTCGTTCATACCTTCATCGAAGTCTATTTGTATGGTTTGTTAACCGTTGGGCGGGGCCGGCCGCCGTGACGGAGAACGGCCACCACCCCCGCAGGAGGCGCCCCGTGCGCACTATCCGTACCCTCGCCGCACTGGCGGCGACGGCGGTCGGCCTCACAGCCGCCCTCGCCCTCGTCCCCCACTCCCCCGCGATCGCCGCCCCCGGCGCGGTCACCTGGTCCGACGACTTCAACGGCCCGGCCGGCGCCGCCCCCGACGCGAGCAAGTGGCGCTACGACATCGGTGGCGGCGGCTGGGGCAACAACGAGCTGCAGTACTACACCAACAGCACCCGCAACGCCGCGCTCGACGGCAACGGCAACCTGGTCATCACCGCCCGAAGGGAGAACCCGTCCGGCTACTCGTGCTGGTACGGAAGCTGCCAGTACACCTCGGCGCGGCTGCTCACCAACGGCACGTTCGCGCAGGCGTACGGGCGGTTCGAGGCGCGCATCAAGGTCCCGCGCGGGCAAGGGCTGTGGCCGGCGTTCTGGATGCTCGGCAACGACATCGGCACGAACCCGTGGCCCGGCAGCGGCGAGATCGACATCATGGAGAACGTCGGCTACGCGCCGTCGACCGTCTGGGGCACGCTGCACGGCCCCGGCTACTCCGGCGGCAGCGGCGTCGGCGCGTCCACCTCGCTCCCGGGCGGCCAGGCGCTCGCCGACGCCTTCCACACGTTCACGGTGGACTGGGCACCGGACTCGATCACCTGGTACCTCGACGGCGTGGCGTACTCGCGCAAGACGCCCGCCGACATCGGCGGCAACCGCTGGGTCTTCGACCACCCGTTCTTCATGATCATGAACGTGGCGGTGGGCGGCAACTGGCCCGGCTCGCCGGACGGCAGCACCACGTTCCCGCAGACCATGACCGTCGACTACGTCCGGGTCCAGGCGTGGGACAACGGCGGCGGAGGCACCGGCGGGCAGATCGTCGGGTACGGCGACAAGTGCGTCGACGTGGCCAGCGCCAACACCGCCAACGGCACCCCGGTGCAGCTCTGGACCTGCAACGGCACCGCCGCCCAGCGCTGGACCTGGAACGCCGACGGCTCGGTACGCGCGCTCGGCAAGTGCCTCGACGTGGCCGCCGGATCGACGGCGAGCGGCGCCAAGGTGCAGCTCTACGACTGCAACGGCACCGGCGCGCAGAAGTGGGTGTTCAGCGCGGCCGGGGACATCGTGAACCCCCAGGCGAACAAGTGCCTGGACGCCACCGGTCCCAGCTCGGCCGACGGCACCCGGCTGCAGATCTGGGACTGCACCGGCGCCGCCAACCAGAAGTGGCGCCGCTGACCGGCGTCACGGCCCGCCACCCCTCCCCCGCGATCTTGCACTTTCGGCCCGAGCGGTGACGCGAATGTCCCATCCGCCCGGGCACAAACTGCAAGATCGCGAGGGGTGGCGCCTCGCCGGGGGCACGAATGGCGTTGCGGGCTGGGATACCGTGAGGTCCGTTTCGCTCCCGCGAGACCAGGTCATCGATCCCCTGGAAGCGCCATCATGGATGAACCGACCGGCGCGCTGCCGTCGACGAGCGGGTTCACGCCGGAGCCCATCTCCACCGCACGGCTTGACCTGCTGCCCCTGGCCGTCGAGCACGCCCAGGAGATGGCCGCCGTCCTCGCCGACCCGGCGCTGCACACGTTCATCGGCGGCGAGCCCGCTTCCCCCGCCGCGCTGCGAGCCCGCTACGAACGGCTGGTCGCCGGCTCGCCCGACCCGGCCGAGTCGTGGTGCAACTGGGTGATCCGGCTCCGGGACGACGGCCGGCTGGCCGGCTTCGTCCAGGCCACGGTCACCGGGCCACACGAACCGGTGGCGGACACCGCCACGGCGGGCGCGCGGGCAGTCGGGCACCGGCACCTCGACGAGGCGACACCGGCCACCGCGGGACCGGTCGCGGAGATCGCCTGGGTGGTGGGAACACGGTGGCAGGGGCGCGGGATCGCCACCGAGGCCGCCCGTGGAATGGCCGGCTGGCTGGGCCGGCGCGGTGTGCGTACCCTCGTGGCTCACGTCCATCCCGACCACCGCGCGTCGGCGGCGGTGGCCACGGCCTGCGGCCTGGCCCCCACCGACGTGTGGCAGGACGGCGAGGTCCGCTGGACCGGACCGGCCGCCCCGCCTCCCCCGCCTGCCCGGGGTTGACCAAGGAGTTCGTGTCGGATACGGCGGGGATCAGAAGGGGGCGTCCACGGACAGGCGGCGGACCTGGGTGAGGTAGGGGTCCAGCTCGCCCACCTCGAACCGGCACGTGCCGATGACGTGCCAGAACTGGCCGCCCGGGTCACCGTCCAGCTTGTACCGGCCGTCCGGGCTGACCGCCGCCCATCCGTCCGGCAGACCGATGAGCGTGGTCCGCAACTGGGCGTGCTCCGGGTCGGCCACGTCCCACAGCCGCACCGTGCCGTCGTCGCCGGCGCTGGCGAGCAGGCTGCTGTCCGGGCTGAAGTGCACCGACCAGACACGCCGGGTGTGCGCGGCCAGGGTGCCGTGCAGACGGCCGGTGACCGGATCCCAGAGCCGGATCACCAGATCGTCGCCGGCGGTGGCGAGCAGGTTGCCGTCCGGGCTGAACGCGCAGGACCAGAGCCGGCCGTCGTGTTCGGTGAGCACCAGGCGCCGCTCGCCGGTGACCGCGTCCCAGACCACCGCCGTGCCGTCGTTGCCGGCGCTGGCCAGCAGCGTGCCCTCGCTGTTGAAGCCGACCGAGTAGACCCGGTCGGTGTGGTGTTCGAGGGTGAGGCGGCAGGTGGCGGTGGCGGCGTCCCAGAGCCGTACCGTCTGGTCGTCGCAGCCGGTGGCGATGGTCTCGCCGTCGGGGCTGAACGCGACGGTGCGCACGCGCCCCCGGTGCGGGGTGAGCGTGGCGAAGTGCCGGCCGGTACGGCGGTACCAGAGGCGTACCGTGTCGTCGTCGTTCGCGGTGGCGAGGGCGTCGCCGTCGGGGCTGAACGCGACCGCCCACACGTGGTCGGTGTCCACGTTGAGTTCGCGCTCGTCGGCGCCCGTGTCGGTGTTCCACAGGTGCACGCCGCCGTCGCCGCTGGGCGTGGCCACGAGCGGCTCCTCGGGGCAGAACACCACCGACAGCAGCCGGTCGGCCGGGCTGGCGAGCTGCCGCAGCAGGCGGCCCGTGCGCGGCTCCCAGAGCCGGATCACGCCGTCGTTGCCGCAGGCGGCCAGCACCTCGCCGTCGTCGCGGAAGGACAGCGCGGTGACGCGGCGGCCGTGCCCGCGCAGCGTGTGCTGGAGCTGCCCGCTGCGGACGTCCCACAGCCGGGTCGTGCCGTCGTTGCTGCTGGTGGCCACCTGGTTCTGGTCCGGCCGCCAGACCACCGGCCAGACCGAGCCGCGGTGCCGGGTCAGCTCGTGCCGCACCTGCCCGTCGTCGGTGTCCCAGAGCTGGATCGCGCCGTCGCTGGCGGCGGTGGCGAGCAGGCTCCCGTCGCCGTTGAACCGGACGCTGTAGATCGCGCCGCGCTGTCGCCCGAGCACCCGTACCGGACGGCCCGTCTCGGTCTCCCACAGCCGCAGCGCGCCGTGCGTGTCGCCGGTGGCCATCAGCGTGCCGTCGGGGTGGATGTCGAGGGCGTACACGTCGGCCTCGTGGCCGCGCGGCGCGCGCAGCAGCTCGCCGTCGATGGCCCGGCGGATCCAGATCCGGCCGTGCTGCCCGACGGCGGCCAGCAGCCGGCCGTCCGGCGAGTGCACGACCCGGTAGACCACCTCCGGCTCCTGCACCTCGAACGCCAGCTTGCCGGTGGGGATGTCCCAGCCGCGAACCGTGCCGGCGCTGTCGGCCACCACGACCCGCCGCCCGTCCGGGCTGAACGAGGTGCCCCAGATCGGCGCGGAGTGGCCGGGCCACTCGTGGCGCAGCCGGGCGCCGCGGGTGTCGTACAGCCGCACCACGCCCGCGGCGTCGCCGACCACCAGGCGGCCCCGGCGGCCGTCGGTGAGCAGCGGCCACACCCAGCCGGCGAAGACGTCCTCGATGACGTGCCGCACGTCGCCGTGGTCGGCGTCCCACAGCCGTACGGTGAGGTCGGCCGAGCCGGTGACGAGCTGGTGGGAGGCGGCGTCGTAGCGGACCGCGTACACCCGGGACCGGTGTCCCTGGAGCGTGCGCACCGGCAGCCCGGTGGCGGTGTCGCAGAGCAGCACACCACCGTCGTCGCTGCCGACCGCGAGGACCGCGCCGTCCGGGCTGTACGCCACCGGCACCGGCAGCCGGCCCACCTCGAAGCCGTAGCCGACGCCCACGGCGGGCGGGGCCAGGCCCGGCGCGACCGGCCGGCCCGGCGCGACGACGGCGCCGCGCAGTTCCGGGGCGCGCAGCAGCGCCGGGTCGGCGCTGACGTCGATCAGCGCGGTGCGGTGCCAGCTGCTGCCGGCGACGCGCGCGCCGCGCAGGTCGGTACGGAACAGGCGCGCGCCGGCCATCTCCGCGTCGCGCAGGTCCGCCCCGGCGAGGCGGGCCTGGTCGAGGCGGGCGCCGCGCAGCCGGGCGTGTTCCAGCCGCGCCTCGGTCAGGTTGGTGGCGACCAGCCGCGCGTCGGTCAGGTCGGCGCCGGTCAGGTCGGCCCCGGCGAGTTCGCGGTGCGACAGGTCCTCGCCGCGCAGCACCGCGCCGCGCAGGTCGGCCCGGTCGGGCAGGCGCAGCCGGGCGGACAGCCGCAGCGCGTTGGCGCGCAGCGTCTCGCCCGCGGACTCGTCGCCGAGCACCCGCGCGGTCCACGCGGTGCAGCGGGCCGGGTCGGCGAGGTCGCCGAGGAACTCCACCGCCAGCGCGGACAGCGACCGTACCGCCAGCGCGGACGGTTCCTCGCCCCTGTTGATCTGCTCGGCCACCCCCTCGGCCACCAGCCACTCCATCACCGAGGTGTGGATGAACCCGAACAGCCCGTCGTCGGTGCGGACCAGCAGGCTGCCTGCGCCGACCGCGTGCGCCGCCTGCGGGCCGGACAGCCGGGAGTCGGCCCGCCCGGCGAGCTGGCCGGTGGACTCGGCCAGCTCGGCCAGGCGAAGGTACGCCTCGCCGCTCTCCCAGAGCTGGAACGCCAGCCGGCTCACCGCCTGCCACAGCTCGGGGCGGCGCAGGCTCACCGGCGCGCCCGGGATGCCCTGGGTCCGGCGTTCCTCGAAGTCCAGCCAGGACTCCAGGATCTCCCGGTACAGCGCGGCGGCGCTGAACGTGCCGCCCGCCCCGGCGACGGCGGCGAGCCGCCCCTCGTCGAGGTTGGCGATGAAGCCGAGCATGCGCGGGTTGCGGGAGAGCCCGAGCAGGTCCTTCACGCCGGCGAGCAGGTCCATCCGCTCGCGGGTGGCCCGCTCGTCGCCGCCGTACCGGTTGCGCAGGAACGCCTCGATCTGCCCGGGGGTGAAGTCCTCCACCGCGAGTACGCGCCGGTGCGGCAGCAGGCCGACCCGCTCGCCGAGCGCGGTCAGCACCTGCGAGTTGGTCTTGAAGTGCTGGGTGCGGCTGCTCACCACGATCTTCGCGTTGCCCTCGGCGGCCTGCAGCAACGTCTCCAGGTGGTCGGCCGCCCGGTCGTACGTCACCCGGGCCACCAGCTCGTCGAACCCGTCGAACAGCAGCACGATGCGGCCCTGGCGCAGCATGTAGCGGAACGCCTTGAGGTCGATCACCTGCTCGCCGTGGTTCGCCAGGTGCGCGGCGACCAGGCCGTCCACGGAGTGCGCCTTGTCCAGCGCGCGCAGCTCCACCAGGATCGGGATCAGGTCCGGTGCGGCGGTGGGCAGCCGCCGGGCCACCTCCCGCAACGCGAACGTCTTGCCCCGGCCGAAGTCGCCGAGCACCAGCACGAAGCGGCCGTCCGGCGCGGAGACGGTCTCCAGCAGCTCGTCCACCACGTCGTCGCGGACGCGCTGGTCGGCGCCGACGAGGTGGCGGTAGCGCTGCGGCACGTACTGCCCGGGCGGGTAGAGCCGGTCGGCCTGGAGCCGGGCGGTCTGCGCGGCGACGTACTCGCGCAGGTCGAGCAGGCCCTGGAACTCGGTCAGGTGCAGCACGCGTACGCCACGACGCTGCGCCTCCTCGGCCAGTCCGCGCGGCACCCGGTCGCCGTCGTAGACCAGCTCGGAGGCGATGTCCGGGTCGGTGGCGTGCACCCGCCGGGCGAAGACGTCAAGGTCGGCGGCGGTGGGGGTGCCGACGTGCGCGCCGACGCGCTGCTGGCGGACCACCCCGTCGGAGCGGTAGCTGATGTACAGGTGCGGCGGGTCGGTGTCGACGCGGCGCACCACCACCCGGTCGTAGCGGGCCTCGCAGACCTCGGCGAGCCGGTCCAGCAGCCGCTGGACCGGGGCGACCGGCGCGGCGGCCGCCGCCACGCCCTGGGTGGCCCCCTCGACGGCGACCGGGCGGCGCGGGTCGGGCACCTGCGCCGGGCCGGACGCGCCGAAGGTGGCCTCCGCGTGCGGCCAGGACACGGCGGTCGCCGTGCCGCCGTCGAGCCGGTCGTCGCGGCCGAGCACCCAGCGGGTCATCCCGTCCACGCCCAGGCGCAGCACCTGCGCCCGGCCGTCGCGGGGCGCGGCGGCCAGCGGCACCATCGGGTCCACCCGGGCCGACGGTGCGGCGTCGGCCAGCAGCAGGTTGAGCATCGGGCCGACCAGCCGGTTGACCGAGCCGCGGTCGCGCAGGGACACCGGGTCCGGCGGCACCTCGTCGGCGTACGGGCTGCGCGCCCCCGGGGCGTGCGCCATCGCGCCCAGCCGCAGCCAGCCGGACTGCTGGTAGTGGCGCAGCCGCTGGGCGAACCAGCTGGACTGCGCCTCGCCGAGGAAGCCGTACCGGTCCTCCTCGCGGTGGGTGATGGCGATGGTGGAGTTCAGCCCGGCCACCACCACCCGCAGGTCCGGTACCGGGAACAGCGTCCAGGGCTGCTCGCTGTCGAAGATCCGGTCGTCGAGGCCCTGGTAGAGGTCGTCGAACAGGCGCGCGTAGTGCCGCCACTTCGGCCAGTACGGCGGCTGCGGGTCGACGTCGTCGGCCTCGCAGGTGGCGAAGTACGCGCGGCACGCGGCCATCGTCACGTCGCGCGGGCCGGGCACCACGACCAGCCGGTGCGGTTCCAGCCCGAGCAGCACCCGCAGGCCGGTGAGGAAGCTCAGCGCGTCGGAGAACTCGCGCGGGCTGCCCGACTCGGTGAGGTTCCCGGCGACGACGAGCAGGTCCGGCCGGGGCACGCCGTCGTTCATCAGCACCGTGAGGTCGCCCATCAGGTGTTCCTGCACCTCGCCCGGGGTGACCGGCGCGCCGGGGGTGATCACGCCCCGGCCGAAGCGCGGCCCGGCGACCTGGAGCACGGTCACGGTGTCCCGGGCGGTCGGTGGCGCCGCCGCGGCCGGCGGGAACGGCGGCGGGTTGATCGGGGTACGCCGGGCGCGGCGGGGCGCGGGCGCTCCGGCGGCGGGCGCGGCGAGCACCCCGTGCGGGTCGGCCGGGTGGTGCGGGAACGCCGGCTGCCGCATCGGCTTGGCCCGGCCGTCGAGCGCCTCCCGGATGCGGTCGAGCACCCGGTTGCGGGCCTGCACCGGGTCGTCCACGCCGACCAGATCCACATAGGTAATGGTGGCGAGCAGGCCGTCGATCGGGCAGTCCTCGACGCGTACCGTGACGAGCTTGTTGCCGGTGCCGTCCGGGTCGGCGCGCAGCGCGGCCTGCCACTCCAGCTTGCCGTACGTCGAGTGCAGGTAGCGCTCGGACAGCACCGCCACCACCACCTCGGCCTCACGGACGCCGCGGTCCATGAAGTCGATGAAGTTGGTGCCTGCCACGAAGTCCCACGCCTGCAGCAGCGTGCGATAGCCGGCCGCCTCGAACTCCCACGCCAGCCACGTGGCCCAGCGTTCGTCCGCGGGCGAGTAGCTGATGAAGAAATCGATGGGGCGGTCGGACCGGGTGGGGTGCGCGCCTACAACCACATGGTCATTATGGCCACCGACGGTCAACAGATCGACACCCTCGGCAGCTCGGATCGCGACCGCGTCGGGCTCCTCCGGCCGCACCGGCGTGTGCGAGGATCATCCCTCGTGGAGACCCCCGGCGATCCGCCGAACGCCGTGCCCGACCGTTCCCGCTGGGGCCGCCTGCACGTGCTGGACTGGATCGCGATCGGGCTCGCGGTGCTCGGGGTGGTGTGCGTGCTCACCGGGCTGCTGCCCCGTGCCGACGCCGAGGGCACGATGCGGCGGATCGTGCCGATCCTGATCTTCCTGGGCACGGTGGTGGTGCTGGCTGAGCTGACCGCTGTGGCCGGTGTGTTCGACGCGCTGGCGACCCGGGTGGCGGTGACCGCGCGGGGCAGCTTCCGGGCCCTGTTCTGGCTCTGCGTCGGTTTCGCCTCGATCACCACGATCGCGCTCAACCTGGACACCACGGCGGTCCTGCTCACGCCGGTGATGATCGCGCTGGCCCGGGCGCTGAACGTGCCGCCGACGCCGCTGGCGATGACCACCGTGTGGCTGGCCAACACGGCCAGCCTGCTGCTGCCGGTGTCCAACCTGACGAACATCCTGGCCAGCGACCGGGTCGACCTGGACCCGGTGCCGTGGGCGGCCCGGATGTGGTGGCCGCAGCTGGTCGCCGTCGCGGTGACCGCGCTGCTGCTGTGGTGGTGGTACTGGCGTCCGGCACGGGCCGGGGCCGACCCGTTCGTCGCGCCGCCGCCGTACGTGCCGCCGGACCGGGTGCTCTACCGCACCGCGCTCGCCGCCTGCCTGCTGTTCGTCGCCGGGATCCTCGCCGGGGTGGAGATCGGCGTCGCCTCCGGGGTGGCCGCCGCGATCCTGGTCGCGGGCTTCGCGGTGCGCGCCCGGCACCGGCTGCGGCTCGCGCTGGTGCCGTGGCGGCTGCTGGTGTTCGTCACCGGGCTGTTCCTGGTGGTGCAGACCATCGGCCGGTTCGGCCTGGACACGGTGATGGGCACGCTCATCGGCGCCGACCCGGGCGCGGAGGGGGCACTGCGGGCGGGCGCGGTCGGCGCGCTGTTCAGCAACGTGGTCAACAACCTGCCCGCGTACCTGGCCGGCGAGGCGGTGATCGCGGCCGACCGGCACACCCAGTTGCTGGCGCTGCTGATCGGCACGAACGTCGGCCCGCTGGCCACGCCGTGGGCGTCGCTGGCCACACTGATCTGGTACGAGCGCTGCCGGGCCGCCGGGGTGGCCGTGCCGCTGGGCCGGTTCGTGGCCACCAGCGCCGCGCTCGCCGTGCTCGCCACCACCGCCACCGTCACGGCGCTTCTTGTCGGACCCGGCGCCTAGCATCGCGACCATGAGCAGCACGCCCGAGATCGTCCGCCGCTACTTCGCGCTCGCCGGCCAGGCCGACAAGGAGCCCTACCTCGCGCTGTTCGCCGACGACGCGGTGGTCGAGGACGAGGGACGCACCCACCGCGGGATCGACGAGATCCGCGCCTGGCGCAGCGGCACGCCGCTGGTGTCGTACGAGATCACCGACGTCGAGCAGACCCCGGCCGGGACGGTGGTGACCGCCACGATCAGCGGTGACTTCCCCGGCAGCCCGTTCGCCGGGCTGCGGTTCCGGTTCGAGGAGTACGACGACACCCGCATCCGCCGGCTGCGCATCGCCCCCTGAGCCGGGGCGGGAAAACCGCTTCGGCGCGGTTCCGGCCGCTGGCTACCGTGGCCCGCATGACCGCCGCGCCGACGCTGCACTTCTGCACCGACCCGGGCGAGTTCCTCGCCGCCGCCGAGGCGTACCTGGCCGCCGATCCGGTGGTCAACACCGTCGTCGCCACCGTCGCGCGCCGGATGGCGGCCCGCCGCGCCGAGGGCGTCGCGCTGCCCGAGGACGACTGGTGGCTCGTGGTCCGGGACGCCTCCGGGGCGGTGGTGGGCGCCGCGATGCGTGCCGCGCCGTTCCCGCCTCGACCGCCGTTCCTGCTGCCCATGCCACCGGAGGCCGCCGTGGCGCTGGCCCGGGAGTGGTACCGGCGCGGCGAGCGGGTGCGCGCGGTGAACGGCGCGCTGCCCGCCGTGCGCGCCTGCGCCGACGAGGTGGCCCGCCTCGACGGCCGGCGGGTCGAGGTCGCCCAGCACACCCGGCTGCACCTGCTCGGCCACCTCACGCCGCCCGCACCGGTGCCCGGCGCCCTGCGGGCGGCCACCGCGCACGACGTCGGCCTGGTCGCCGCGTGGTTCGGCGCGTTCATGGCCGACGCCGACGAGCAGGCGGGCCGCCCGCGCGGGACGAGCGCCCACGAGGCGCCCGACCGCGCCGAACTGCTGCGCCGGATCCGGGACGGGCGGGTCTGGTTCTGGACCGACGGGTCGGGTGCTCCGGTGCATCTGACGGCCGCCAACCCGACGTCGTTCGGCGTGGCCCGCGTCGGACCGGTCTACACGCCACCCGAGCAGCGCGGACGCGGCTGGGCCGGAAACGCGGTCGCCGAGGTGTGCCGGCTGCTCACCGCCGAGGGGGCGCGGGTGTGCCTGTTCACCGACCAGGCCAACCCGGTGTCGAACCGGCTCTACGCCCGGCTCGGTTTCCGCCCGGTGGTCGACATGGCCAACCTGGTCGTCGCCGGCTGACCCGGCCGCCTCACGCCCCGGCCCGCCGGAGCGTCCGGCGCGTCGAGCGTCGCCGACGCCAGCAGCGCCAGCTTCTCGGCGTCGCCGGACCCGGCCTCCGGGTGGAAGACCACGAGCATCAGCGTCTCGGCGCCGCCGATGGTTAGCCGCTCCCGGTTGAGTGTCAGCTCCCCGAGCTGCGGGTGCCGCATCCGGATCGGCCCGCCGCTCTGCCCGCGTACCTCGTGCCGGGCCCAGAGCTGGCGGAACCGGGCGCTGGCGAGCGCCAGCTCCCCGGTGAGCTCGATGAACCGGGGGTCGTCCACGTCGGTGCCGACCGCCTGCCGCAGGTTCGCGACGAGACATTCGGTGAGGTCCTGCCAGTCCGGGTAGCGGGCCTGCTCGGCCGGGTCCAGGAACATGTCCCGGAGCTGGTTGCCTCCGACGGCGAGCCGGGGCGACAGCGCGCGGGCGAGCGCGTTCGAGGCCAGGATGTCGAAGTATCGCCCCTCGATGTACGCGGGCTGGGCGAGTGAGTCCAGGAGCTTGAGCGCGCCCGGCGGCGGTGTCTCCCTCGGCGACCGGCGGCGCCGCCGGGGCTGCTCCGCGACGAGCGTCAGCAGGTGGGCGAGGTGGTCGTCGTCGAGGCGCAGCACCCGGGCGATCGACTCCAGCACCTGCACCGACGGGCGGCGGTCCCGGCCCCGCTCCAGCCGCAGGTAGTAGTCGGCGCTGATGCCGGCCAGCATGGCGACCTCCTCGCGCCGCAGCCCGGGCACCCGCCGCACTCCCCCGTCGGGGATGCCCGCCTGCCGCGGGGTCACCAGTTCCCGCCGTGCCCGCAGGTACGCGCCGAGCGCGTTCGTCGTGTCGCTCACCGGACCACCGTACGGCGCGGCGACGCCCGCAGAGGGGGCCCTGTCAGGACCCCGGTCCGACAGGGCTCTGGCCGGCGCGGACGGCCGTTCGTAGCGTTCCCCGCGGCCAGTCCGGCCCACGTACCGCGAGGAGAGACATGACCGTCACACTGATCACCGGCGCCAACAGGGGCATCGGTCTCGAGACCGCCCGGCAGCTGCTCGACCTGGGCCACGTCGTGTACGTCGGCGCCCGGGACGTCGAACGGGGCGAAAAGGCCGCGGCGACGCTCGGCGCGCGCTTCGTGCAGCTCGACGTGACCGACGACGCCTCGGTCACCGCCGCGCTGGCCGCGATCGACGCGGCCGAGGGCCGGCTCGACGTGCTCGTGCACAACGCGGGAGTGCTCGACGAGGCCGTCAGCGGCCCGACCGCCCTACGTGTCTTCGACACCAACGCGGTGGGCGTCGTCCGGGTCACCGAGGCGGCGCTGCCCCTGCTGCGCCGGTCGCCGAACCCCACAGTGGTCACGGTGTCCAGCAGCGCCGGGTCGTTCTGGGCGACGACCAACCCGGACCGCCCGGAGTACGGCATGCCGGCCCTGCTCTACGCCTCGTCCAAGGCGGCGGCCACCATGCTGACCCTCCAGTACGCCAAGGCGAACCCGGGCATCCGGTTCAACGCGGTCGAGCCCGGCTTCACCGACACCGACATGACCGCCGCGATGGCCGGCGGCCGGTCGCCGCGGGACAGCGCCCGGGTGATCGTACGGCTGGCCACGCCGGACGCGGACGGCCCGACCGGGACGTTGCAGGACGAGCACGGCGAGCTGCCCTGGTAGGACGCGGCTCAGCCGACGGGGCCGAGCGCGCGGTGGCGGACGCCGGCCGAGGTGGCGGCCCGGCCGGCCGAGCGTCGTCGCGGCGTTCGGTCTGACGCGCCGGCCCCGCCGCCGGTCAGGCGTGGCGGGCGCGATCCGGCTGGTGGAACTGCTCGAACATGACCTCGTAGCCGTCCGGGTCGAGACCGTAGAAGATCCGTGCCCAGCCCACGTCCTCCGGCTCCAGCGTCACCGGCAGCCCTTCGTCACGCCACAGCGCGTACGTCGCGTTCAGGTCGGCGGTGGGCACGGTGAGCACGACACCGAGCCCCGGCGGCCCGGCCTTGACCTCGCGTTCCCGCTCCGCGTCGTGGTGACCGTGGCGGTGCAGGTCGGACAGGATCAGCCAGGTGTGGCCGAACGTGAGGTAACGCAGGTTCGGCTGGTCCGCGTTCGGGATCTCCTTGAAGCCGAGTCGCAGGTAGAGCCGGTGGGAACGGTCCAGGTCACGGACCCGGAGCCCGAGCTGTCTGGCGGCCATCCGGCCGAGGCTAGCGGACCCCGCTCACCAGCCGACCGAGCCGAGGCCGACCGGGGTGAGGCGGCGCACCTGCGGCTCGATCCACTGTGCCGCGGTGACCAGTTTGACCAGCCGGTCGATGGTCTCCGGTGGCCCGGCCACGAAGCTGCGCCGGTCGGCGGGGCAGCCGTACCGGTCGTCGAACGTGCCGCCGTCGAGCGCGCGTACCGCCATGCCGGCCTCGACGGCGAGCAGCATCCCGGCGGGCAGGTCGACCGCCTCGGGACGGTAGCCGACGATGCCGTCGATGTCGCCGCGGGCCAGCATCACCCAGGACAGCAGCGGCGCCCATAGTTGCAGTACCCGGCGCGCGCTGGTGTCCAGCACCACCTTCAGCGCCCGGGCGGTGCTGTCGTCCCGGCGTACCTCGTGCCCCTGGGTCCAGGCCAGCACGGGCGCGGACGGCACCGGGCGGTGCGCGGCCCGCAGCGGCCGCGCGGCCGGGCCGGGCGCGTGCACGAACGCGCCCCGGCCGCGCACCGCCGACCAGGTACGGCCCGCGACCGGGTCGTGCACCACGCCGAGCACCGGCGAGCCGCTGTCGCACAGGGCGATCCCGACGACGTACGCGGGCAGCCCGATCGCCACGTTGTTGGTGCCGTCGAGCGGGTCGACGAGCCACGCCCAGGTGGTGTCCGGGGCGTACTCGCCGCCCTCCTCGGCGATCACGCCGTGCTCCGGCCAGCGGGCCCGGATCCGGTCGACGATCAGCCGCTCGGCGGCCAGGTCGAGGTCGGTCACCAGGTCACCGGTGTCGTTCTTGGCCCGGGCGTGCACCTCCCCCCGGGTGCCCCGGCGCAGCAGGCGGCCCGCCGCCTGGGCGGCCTCCACCGCGAAGCGGTGCGCGTCGCGCAGGTCGGGCCCGCCTCTGCTCGGCTCCACGTCCATGGCTCCTCCAGCCAGTCAGCCCCGTGCCACCAGTCGCGCGATCTCCCGCGCCATCCGCGCGGTCTCCGCCGCGTCGCAGCGGTCCCGGCGTACCCGGTGGCTGCGCCCGTCCACCGCGCCGAGGCTCAGGTCGCACGCGCCGGGAGTGGTCCGGCCGAGCGCCACAGTCACCGCCGGCTCACCGGCGTCCACCTCCGAGGTGTGGAAACCGCCGGCGCGCAGCGCGTACGAGTCGCCGGCGGAGTGCGTCTCCACCGCCGCGGTCATCGCGGTGACCAGCCGGTCGGTGGCGGCCATCTCGTCCACCTCGCCGAGGCTGTGCACCTCGTAGATCCGCCAGGACGGGTCGGCCGGCGCGTCGTCGACCTCGATCAGCTCGTTGCGGACGGTGCCGTGCAGCACGTGGCTGAGCAGATCCCAGCTGTGCGAGTGCATCGTGGAGGTGGTCGGGCGCACCGGCGGCGGGTCGGCCGGCCAGGCGTGCACGCAGATGCCGTCCGGGCCGTCGCGTTCCACTGGCAGGCAGGTGAAGCCGAGCGGGTGCCGGACCGCTCGCAGCGGCCGCCGCCCGTCGGCCACGTCGCCGAGCACGTCCAGCACCCAGCCGCGCAGCATCTCCGGCCGGGTGCCCCGGTCGATCTCCCGTTCGAGGTCGGCGTAACTGGTCATGAGTAGGGGTTCCTCGCCTGGACGGCCTTGCCGATGATGTCGGCGACCTCGCGGTCGCCGAAGGACCGGGGCAGCGTCAGGCCGAGGGCGGTGAACAACCGCCGTACCTGCTCGACCGACGGCTCGTCGTCGAGCTTGACCTGGGCCGCCGCCTCGATCGGCACGCGCCGGCTCTGCCGGCGGCTGTAGTCCAGCTCGATGTTGAATCGGTTGTAGTAGACCTCGCCGCGGTCGATGCGCAGCGCGGGCGTCTGCGGGTTCTCCTGCGTGATGACGACGCAGGAGGAGGAGAGGTCGTAGCGGAACGTGGTCATCTGCGCGGAGAGCCGGACGTCGACGGTGAGCAGGCCGGAGCGTTGCAGGTGCCAGCAGGCGGCCAGCACCGTCGCGTACGACTCCTTGCGGGTGCGGTCGACGGTCCACGGCTCGCCCGGCGCGTCCGGGTCGAGGCTGCGCCGGAAACGCGCGTACCGCTCGCAGACCTCCTCGTCGGTCGGGTCGATGATCTCGATCGCGACGGTGAGCGTGGCGTTGCGCCGCCGGGCGTGTTCCAGGCAGTCGGGCAGCGTGACCGCGCGCAGGAAGGTGCCGGTGCCGCCCTTGAAGCTCCACTGGTCGGTGTGCCGCCGCGCCTCGGCGAGCGCCTGCCCGACCTCGCTGCCGTGCAGCACGCGCACCATGGAGACACTGTCGATGGCCTCGCGGGCCCGGTTCAGCGCGCCCTCCGGCCCGGTGATCTCCTGCATCTGCGGCACCAGGTCGGTCAGCCGGTCACGGGTGTCCGAGATGACCTGGCGGATCTCCCGCTCGGTGGTGCGCCGGCGCAGCCGGTCCCGCAGCATCGCCTGCGCGAGCAGGCCCAGGACCAGCAGGATCGCGCTGTTGACGACCTCCTGGTCGACCGCGTTGGTGAGGCCGAGCACGGACACCGTGAGCGCCAGGACGAGGCCGATGAACGCGTCGAGATTGGTCACGACCCAGGCGAGCAGGCGCGTCATGACATCCCCCGGTCGACGACGGAACCTCCATGATAGCCCGCTGTCAATGTCGCCATCACGCCCTGTTCCGCGGCGGTGGCGGTGCGCCGTGCCGGCGGGCGGCGCAGATCAGCGAACCGCCGAGCCCCGGCGCGGCGCGGGCCAGCCGCCGCGAGGCCACCCAACGGCCGCCCGGCAGCCGCCAGCCGACCTCGTTGGACCGCAGCGCCACCGGGGTGAACCCGGCCCGGCGCAGCGTCCGGCGCAGCAGCGAGGCGGTGAACGGGCGGATGTGCAGCCAGAGGTACGGGTGCAGCGGGTCGACCTGCCGCGGCGCGCGGCCGGCGAGGAACGCCAGCCGGTCCTGCACCGGCGCCAGGTTCGGGGTGGTGAGCACCAGCAGGCCGTCCACGGCCAGCACCCGGTGACACTCCCGCAGCAGCGTCAGCGGGTCGTAGACGTGCTCGATCAGCTCCCCGGCGAGCAGCCCGGCGAAGCTGCCGGCCCGGAACGGCAGCCCGCGGGTGGCGTCCAGCCGGACCGGCAGCGCCCGCCCGCCGGCCGCCGCGCGGGCGGTGCGCAGCGCCGTCTCGGCCATGTCCGCGAGCACCACCGGGCCGGGCAGCGCGGCCGGGTCGAGCATGCCGCGCGGCCCGCAGCCCAGTTCCAGCACCGGCCCGCGCCGGGTCACCCCCTCGGCCATCAGCCGGGCCGCGACCGCGCGGCGCACCCGGTGGTACGGGTCGTCGACGTACCCGTCGACCTCGGCGCCGTCGTGGTAGCGGTGATGGTTGGCGTGCCTGCCGTGCGCCTGCGCGCGGTGCGACGACGTCCCGGTCGGCGGCTCGGCCATCACCCCTCCACAGCGGACGCCGGCCCCTTCGGCGGCGTCCGCTCCAAGCCTCGCACCGGTCACGCCCGGCGGCGCGCATCCGGTCCGTGATGCGCGCGCCCGGTACGTCAGATCGCCCGCGCCCAGTCCAGCCGGGTGCTGTCGTCGTACTCGTCGCCGGGGATCCACCACTGCTCGCCGAAGCCACTGGTGGACACGATGATGTTGCCGCCGTCGGGGTACTCGTTCTCCGGCGGGATCGAGAGCGCGGCGCAGTAGCGGCCGTCCGGGGAGAACACCGGCGACAGGTAGAACCGGGGCTCGTCGGTGAGCTTCTTCAGCCCGGTGCCCCCGATCCGCACGGACGCCAGCGAGTGGTTGCTGGACTCCAGGTCGGGATACCAGCGGTCGGTGCGGAACACCACGCGCCCGGAGTCGGGCGTGAAGACCGGCGAGCCGAACAGTTCACCCGGCGTGCCGGGCGTGTAGAGCCGCCGCGCCGTGCCGGTCGCCAGTTCGAGCACACGCAGTTGCGGACCCTCCGAACGGCTGCGCCACCGCAGGACGATCATGGAGCCGTCCCGGGACCAGTCCGGGTCGGCCATGGAGTGACCCTGGACCAGCACGCGGGTGCCGCCGGTCGCCACGTCGACAGCGATCAGCCGGTCGTTGTTCTCCCCGGTGACCAGGGCGATCTCCGAACCGTCCGGCGACCAGGTCGGCGCGCCGTAGCGGACACCGAACGGGTCGGCGAGCAGCGTGCGCTTCTGGCCGGTGATCCGGTCGTACACCGCCACGAACGGCTCGAGCGTGCCGTCGCCCGAGCGGGCCGTGTTGACCCAGGCCACGTACCGGCCGTCCGGCGACGCCTTCGCGTGGTCCCCGTTGGGCAGCAGCTCTCGCGGCGTGGTCCGGCCCGGGTCGACCTGGAGCACACCCCAGCCGACGCTGACCAGCCACGACCCGTTCACCGCGTCGGCGGCGGACACCGGTGCGGCGGACGCGGCGGAGGGCGCGGCGGCCAGCCCGGTCGCGGCGGCCAGGCCGGTCAGCGCGGCGGTACGCAGCAGGGCACGACGATTCAGTGTGGTCATTCGACAACCCCCGTGAGAGACGTGGCCCTCACCCTCCCGAGTGGATCGACGCACCGGAATCGGACGAGCGGCCGCTTCACGTTCGGCTGCTCGTCCATCACCGCCGGTGAGCCCACCGGGGACCGGTACGCTCGCCCCGATGACCTCCGACGCGCTGCGCCGCGCCCTCACCGAACCGGGCGACCCGCCGCTGCTCCCGCTGCCCGGCGTGGCGGTCGAGCTGCTGGACGCCCTGGCCGCCCCGCCGCGCCTGGGCGCGCACCTGCGGCTCGTGCACGACGTCGCCTGGCACCTGACCGCCGCGTTCGCCGACCGGTTCGCCGCGGTGCCGTTCGACAGGCAGGCGGTGCTGTTCGGCGCCGCGGTGCACGACCTCGGCAAGGTCGAGCATCCCGGCGAGCTGACCGGTCCCGGATCGGCGCACGAGGAGGCGGGCTACCAGTTGCTGCTGCGCTTCGGCGTACCGGAGGAGCGGGCCCGCTTCGCGGTCACCCACGCCGCCTGGCACTCCCCCGGCGTGCAGTTGGAGGACCTGCTGGTCAGCCTCGCCGACAAGGTCTGGAAGGGCCGTCGGGTCACCGACCTGGAGCAGCTCGTGGTCGACCGGCTCGCCGGCATCACCGGCCAGGAGCGCTGGCAGACGTTCCTGGACCTCGACGACGTGCTCGCCGAGCTGGCCGCCGGCGCGGACCGGCGGCTGGCGTTCCAGGCCGAGCATCCGGTGTACGGCTGACGCCACGCCCGATCCGGCTCCGGTGCGACGATGAGTCCGGCGCCGGCGGGCGGTCTTCCCGGTGTCGGTGTTCTCCGATCTCCGGGAGGAAGCATGAGCACGAGCGAGGCGCGCGGCCGGGTGCGGGCGTCCATCACCGTCTCCCTGGACGGCTACGTCACCGGTCCCGACGACCACGCGGGCCAGGGGCTGGGCGTCGGCGGCGAGCGGCTGCACTACTGGGTGATGGGCGGCCCCTGGACGTACGACACGCAGCGCGAACCCGGCGCCGGCATGGCGGACGAGGACCGCGCGTACTTCGACGAACTGCTGGCGGGCACCGGCGCCGGGCTGTGCGGCCGGGGCATGTACGACAGCGCGGGCGCCTGGGGCGGCCGGAACCCGTTCCAGGGGACCCTTGTCGTGCTCACCCACCGCACCGCCGACCAGCCCGACCCGAGCACCGGCTTCCTGCTGGTCGACGGGTTCGACGAGGCGCTGGCCGCAGCGAGGCGGGCGGCCGGCGACGGCGCCGTGGCCATCGGCGGCGGCGCCGACGTCATCCGGCAGGCACTCGCGGCCGGCGTCGTGGACGAGCTGGGCATCAGCACCGCACCGGTCGTCCTCGGCCGGGGCAAGCGGCTGTTCGAGGGTTTCGACCGGGACATCGACCTGGAGATCCGCGCCGTGCACCACTCACGCTACGCCGTCCACGTCCGGTACGCCGTCGGCCGCCGTTCGAGAGGCACCGCCTGACGTCAGCGGCGTTCAGCCGGTGACGGCCTCCCACGCCTGCTCGGTGGCGTCCCGCGTCCGCTCGGCGGACCGGCCGTCGCGGGCGGTGACGGTCACGACGAGCGTGTCCGCCCGGCGCCAGCAGGTGATCGACCCGTCGGCGCCACTGTGGCAGGTGGTCTCGGCGCCGGGCGCGGCCGTGCCGCCGCCGAGGCGCGACTGCAACGCCCGCCCCACAGCGGTGATGCCGACCGGATTGCCGTAGTAGGCCTCGAGGGTCAGCGGCGGCGGGATCGCCTCGCCGTACCCGTTGATCACCACGGCGAGCCCGGGTGGGCCGTCAACCAGCGGCGGGAGTTTGTCGCGCCCGGTGTCCTGACGGGGCAGGCCGGCCAGCTCGGCCGGAGCGGTGAGCCGGTCGAGCTCCAGCGGGCCGGACCGGGCCGGATCCGGCTCGTCCCGCCCACAGCCGGCCGAACCGATCGAGACGGCGACGGCCAGGGCACTGGCAGCCAGTCGGGCAGCGCGACGGGGATGTCCGGTCACGAGATCCTCCCTCACCGTGGGGCGGCTGTGTAGCGTCGGTATCTCCAGGTCGCAAGCGGCGCGAACATGAGCAGGATGCCGATAATCCATCCTATCGACATCCAAACCGGATGCTCGGCGGCGAATCCGTTCGGCGGTGCCGTGCCGGCCCCACCGGCCGCCTCTCGGACGGCCTGCGTCACCGCACTCACCGGGTTCCAAGTCGCTATCCCCCGAAGCCCGGAGGGCAGTTGGTCGATCGGCACGAATGCGCTCGACAGGAACGTGGCCGGAAAGAGCCAGATGAGGCTCGCGCTCTGCGCCACCTCGGCGTTGCACACCGCCAGGCCGAGCGTGGCGGTGACCCAGGTCAGCGCGTACCCGAAGCCCAGAACCAGCGCGCCACCGGTAAGCAGTCCGGCCGCGTCGCCGGCCGGCCGCCATCCCACTGCGAGTCCCGCGCCTGCGCAGACCAGGACCACGAGCACCATGCTGAGCAGATCCCCGGCCGTGCGCCCGACCAGGACCGCGGCACCCGCCATCGGCAGCGACCGGAAACGATCCACGATACCGCGTCGCACGTCGTCCGCGAGGCCGATGGCGGTGATCGCGGAGACCCACACCGCGCTCTGCACGATGACGCCCGGCATCAGGTACGCGCGGTAGTCCGACCCGGGCACCGTGATGGCATCCCCGAAGACGTACGCGAAGAGCACGACGAACAGCACCGGCTGGATCGTGGTGAAGACCAACAGGTCAGGCACCCGGCGGATGCGGATGGCGTTGCGCCAGGTCAGGATCGCGCTGTCGGTGAGCGCCCCGCGCAGGGTCGTCATCGGTGTCCGCCTTCCTCTGCCGCAGTCAGGGCCAGGAAGACGTCGTCTAGACTGGGCCGCTCCGTGCCCAGTTCCAGCGGCTCCACACCGTGCGCACGGAGGTCACCCGCCAGCCCGATCATCGCGACGGTGGCGTCGGCCACCGGCACGGAGAGCCGGCACCCGTCCGGGCTCCGGTCCGGCTCCCGCAGGCCGTGTGCCGCCAGCAGACGCGCCGCGCGGTCAGCGTCCCGCCGGTCCACTGTCACCGCCAAACGATCGCCGCCGAGGCATTTCTTGAGATCCTCGGGCGTGCCCTCGGTCACCAGGCGGCCGCCGGCGAGGATCGCGATGCGATCGGCGAGCCGGTCCGCTTCGTCCAGGTACTGCGTGGTGAGCAGCACGGTCACCCCGTCCTCGGCGAGCCCTCTGACGATGTCCCACAGGGCCCGGCGGCCGGCCGGGTCCACTCCCGTCGTCGGCTCGTCCAGGATCAGCACGTCGGGACGCCCGATCAGCGCACAGGCCAGATCGAGGCGTCGACGCATCCCGCCGGAATAACCTCGGGCCGGGCGGTCCGCGGCGCTGTCGAGCCCCAGCCGCCGGATCAACGATGCGGCTCGGCTGCGCGTGGTGCGGCGGTCGAGCTGGTAGAGACGGCCCACCATGGTCAGGTTCTCCAGACCGGTGAGGTACTCGTCGACTGCGGCGAACTGACCGGAGAGGCCGATCCGGCGCCGGACCTGGGCGGGCGCGGCCACCACGTCGACGCCGCAGATCCGGGCGCTTCCGGCGTCCGGTGGCTGCAACGTCGACAGGATGCGGACCAGCGTCGTCTTGCCGGCCCCGTTCGGGCCGAGGACCGCCACGATGCTGCCGCGCGGGACCGCCAGGCTGAGGCCGTCCAGAGCAGGCGTGCTGCCGTACGACTTGTGCAGGTCGCGCACGTCGATGGCCGGCTCAGTCATCGGCCGGCTCCCCGACGAGACGGCGGGCCACGTCGACGGGCGCGGCGGCGAGGTAGCGGGACAACACCCGTCGCGCGGCCCGGCGGTCCTCGGCCGGCACCGCTTCCGCCGACGGGTGCCGGCCGGGCGAAGCGGCGTACTCGGTGGCGAGCAGCGACGAGACGACGGCGTGGTGGAAGCGCCCGTCGAGGTAGAAGTAGTCGCGGAGCACCCCTTCCACCGTCAGCCCCAACGCCGCCACCGTCTCGATCATCATGCGGTCGAAGGTGGCGGTGACCAGCTCCACGCGGTGGGCGTTCAGGGTACGGAAGAGGTAGCCGAACAACAGGGCGAACGCCTCCCGGCCGGCGTCGGCACCCCAGCGCTCCGGATCGCCCACCACGTGCTCGATCGTGTAGCCGCCGGTGACGCCGGCACGTCGCCACGACAGCGCGCCGATCGGGTCGCCGTGCGCATGCTCCACGACGAGAGTGGTCTGCCGGGTCCCCCCGATCACCTCCCGGGCCTGTGACGGCGTCAGGAACCGCGGCCCTCGCGACGAGTGCACCACGGTCTCCGCGGCCAGCCAGCGCGCCACCAGTGCCACGTCGTCGTCATCCAGGGCGCGTAACCGGACCGACGTCCCACCGAGCATGCTCATCGGGGCGCCCCGGACACCGTCATCGCGTGCTTGATCCTGCTGTACTCGTCCAGGGCGTAGATGGACAGCTCCTTGCCGTGACCGGAGACGCCGAAACCTCCGTGTGGCATCTCCGAGGCGAACCGCAGGTG
The DNA here is from genome assembly GCF_049315215.1 of Micromonospora sp. WMMD1219. Taxonomy (NCBI): domain Bacteria; kingdom Bacillati; phylum Actinomycetota; class Actinomycetes; order Micromonosporales; family Micromonosporaceae; genus Micromonospora; species Micromonospora sp. WMMD1219. Next base: position 4,983,333 of record NZ_CP186057.1, on the reverse strand, counting down.
CGTGTTGATCCAAACGCAACCGAACTCGAGCCGCCGGACGAGCTCCATCGCCGTACCGTGATCGCGGGTCCAGACGCTTGCCGCGAGACCCTGTTCCACCCCGTTGGCCAGGTCCAGCGCCGTCTCCAGGTCGTCGAAGGGCTGGACGGTGACGACCGGGCCGAAGGTCTCCTCCTGCACCAGGCGGTCATGCTGTCGCACGCCGGACACCACTGTCGGTTCGAAGAAGTAGCCGGTCTCGCCGATCCGCCGGCCACCGGTGTGGATCCGGGCGCCCGGTGTCAGAGCGAACAGCAGGGAGGTCAGCCGGTCGAGCTGAGCGGCGTTGTGCAACGGGCCGAGGTCGCAGTCGTCGCCGGGCGGGCCCACCCGCAGCGACTCCGCGCGTTTCACCAGCGCCGCCACGAACTCGTCGTGCCGCTCGGCGGCCACGATCACCCGGGCCGCCGCCACGCAGTCCTGGCCGGCGTTGCCGAAACCGGACGTGGCGACCGCGTCCACGGCCTCGGTCAGGTCCGCGTCGGCCAGCACCACCACCGGCGCGTTGCCCCCGAGTTCGAGGTGTATCCGTTTCAGTCTGTCGCCAGCGGCCGCCGCGACTTCACGACCGGCGCGGGTGCTTCCGGTGAGCGACACCATGGCGACGTCCGGGTGGACCGCCAGCAGTCGCCCCGTTTCGGCGTCTCCGCAGACGACGTTGACCACGCCAGGCGGCAGATGCGCGTCGGCGAGCTCGGCCAACCGCAGGGCCGTGACCGGGGTGGACGGGGCCGGCTTCAGCACCACGCAGTTCCCGGCGGCCAGAGCCGGGGCGAGCTTCCACACGGCGGTCAGCAGTGGGAAGTTCCAGGGCAGGATCTGCGCAGACACCCCCACCGGTTCCCTGCGCACGAGCGAGGTGAGGCCGGCTTCGTACTCCCCGGCGGCCGGCGCCAGTGCGAGGCGAGCCGCCCCGGCGAAGAAACGAAGATGGTCCACGGCCGGCGCGATCTCGTCGGCGGCGACCAGGCGGGCCGACTTCCCGGTCATGGCAGCCTCCGCCTCCGCGAGAGCGGTGGTTTGCCCCGCCACGGCGTCAGCCAGCGCCAGCAGCGCCGCCGCTCGGCGTGCGGGCGGTTGCCACCGCCAGTGCCCGAACGCCGACGTGGCGGCGCGCACCGCCTCGTCCACGTCCGCAGCGTCGGAGCGGGGTGCAAGGTACGCGGCCCGGCCGGTCGACGGGTCGTTCACCGTGTCCCACCGTCCCGACCGGGGCGGCACGGCCGCGCCAGCGATGTGGTTGTCGTATCGCGGTGGGTGATGGTGCTCCGGTGTGCCGGACATGCGCCCCCCTGGTCTGCCGCGGTTCATGTGGGGGCGAAGCTACCGCTCGCCGCGACGCGTTCCGTAGTGGCTGGCCGGTAGCGGCCAGCGGCGTTGACCAGCCGGCGCGGACGTTCCTACGTTCGGCGCACAGTCCGTATGACGAGCCGGGAGTGGGGCTGATTCACCGTGCCGCAGAACGAGCGCGAACCGACCGCCGACAGCGCGAAGGCCGTTCCGGAGTTCGGCGGCCGGCGTCTGCTGCTGGTCAGCAGCGGCGCGGTGGCGGTGATGCACCTGCCGTTCTGGCTCAACTGGATCAGCACCAACTATCCGGATCTGCAGATCCAGGCGGTCGTCACACCGAGCGCCCAGCGCTTCGTCAGTCAGGACGCGCTCACCCTGCTGACCGGACGCCGGGCCCACCTCGACCGGTGGCCGGCGCAGACCGACACTGGCGCACTGCACGCGCAGTGGGTGGAGTGGGCCGACTGCGCCCTGGTCTACCCCGCGACGCTGAATTACCTCGGTCGACTCGCCTCAGGGCTGGGCGACAGCCCGAGTCTGCTCGCCCTCCAGTGCGCTGCCACGATCCCCATCGTGGTGGCGCCGTCCCTGCCCCCCGGTGCCACCGACAATCCAATCGTGCAGGGGAACCTGCGACGGCTGGCCACCCGGCCGAACCTCGTGGTCGCACCCACGCAGCCGGCCCGGAGCGCGACCACCGGCCGGCGCGACGCCGCGGGCGCGGTGCCGGTCTGGTCAGCGATCGTCCTCCTTGAGCGCTGCCGCCGGGCGCTGGCCGGAACCGGCGACGAGCAGGTGACACCACACCGCACGACCCAGCCTATCCGCAGCGCCTGAGGGGGACGCCGATGTTTGAGCTCAAACAGGTCTACTGCTTCGCCGACCAGGTCTTCTTCGACGACGTGAGCAACTGGCGGGACGGACCGGGGTTCGATACGGCGGCGGGATTCCGGGTCGACGCACGTCAGGTGCCGGACGGGTGGACGCGTGTCGAGCGCGGCATCTGGACGGTGCTACGTCCCGATCGGACGGAGGGTCCGGAGCAGGGGTGGAAGATCCACGCCGCTGCCACGCCGCAGAACGCGGACGAGGTGATCTCCCGGGTGTGGGACTACTGCACGGCGCGTGACATCCGGTTCAAGTACCTGCGGAACCCGAACGTGCTGGTCGCGCTGAATGCCAAGTACGCGCCACGCTCGGCCAGCGGCAAGGCCGTGACGATCTACCCCGTCGACGAGGCGGCGCTACGCCTGATCCTCGAGGAGCTCGATCCGCTGCTCGCCGGGCTCTCCGGCCCGTACATCCTCAGCGACCTTCGCTACGGCGCCGGCCCGCTGTACGTCCGCTACGGCGGCTTCCGCCGCATGGAGTGCCTCGACGACGCCGGTCAGCTCGTGCCCGCGATCCGGGACCCCGACGGGACGCTCGTGCCGGACGTCCGGCGGCCCGTCTTCGCGCCACCCTCGTGGGCGACCCTGCCGGAGTTCCTGCGGCCACACCTCGCAGCGCGTACCGCGGGCAGCGGCGGTGAGCTGCCGTACCGGGTGGAGCGGACCCTGCACTTCTCCAATGCCGGGGGCGTCTACCAGGCCGTCCGCACCACCGACGGCAAGCGGGTGGTGCTCAAGGAGGCGCGGCCGTACGCCGGTTTCGACGAGCACCGGCAGGACTCGGTGGCCCGCATGCGGCGGGAACGATGGGCGTTGGAAAAGCTTGCCGGTGTTCCCGGCGTGCCGGAGGTGTACGGCTCTGTCGAGGCCGGCGGCCACCACTTCCTGGTCCAGGAGTTCCTGGATGCTCAGTCGTTGCACGTCTGGCTGGGCTGCAACCACCCGTGGGTGGTACTGGCCGACCCGACCCCTGACGACTTCGCCGCCTTCACCAAGCGGGCGCTGGCCATCGCCGAACGGATCGAACGGCTCCTGGCCGCCGTCCACGAGCGCGGGGTCGTCTTCGGGGACCTGCACCTGGGCAACGTGATGGTGCACGCGGACGACTCGGTCTCCCTCATCGACTTCGAGCTCGCCTTCGATGCCGCGCAGGCCGACTGGCGGCCGGGGCTCGGGGCTACCGGCTTCACCAGCCGGGACCGCAGCGGCGCCGACCTGGACCGGTACGCGCTGGCCGCCGTCCGCCTCGGCATGTTCATGACCTTGAATCGTGTCGTCGCTCTCGACCCCGACAAGGTGGTCCAGTACGCCCACGAGGCAGAGCGGCACTTCCCGCTCCCGGCCGGCTGGGCGGACGAGATCATCGCGGAGCTGCGCCCACCCGGCGCGAAGGTCCACAAGCCGTGTGGCGACGAGCCGCTCGCGGTCGACCTAGACGCGTCCCTCCCGGACTGGTCCGCTGCCACCCGGTCGATGGCACGGGCCATCATGGCCTCGGCCACCCCGGACCGGGAGGACCGGCTGTTTCCCGGCGACACCCGGCAGTTCTCGGTCGGCGGGCTGAACCTCGCCTACGGCGCGGCGGGAGTGCTGTGGGCCCTGTCGGCGACCGGGCAGGGGCGGTGGCCCGGTCACGAGGAGTGGTTGCTGTCGGCGGTACGACGGCAGACGGGCATGCGACCGGGCTTCTACGACGGGGCAGCCGGTGTGGCGTACGCCCTGCACCACCTGGGGCACGAGGAGGCCGCGTACGACCTGGTGGCACGCTGGGGTGGCGGGCCGGGCGCCGTGCTGCCGATGGACCTCTTCTCGGGGTACGCCGGCGTCGGGCTCAACCTCCTGCATCTCGGCCGAGCGGCCGGGGAGTCGAGCTGGCGGACCGACGCACTCGCCATCGGCGACCGCCTGGCCGACGCGGTCCGGTCCGGTAACCCGAATCTTCCCCGGGGCGAGCGGCGCCCGCCCCGCACTCCGGTGGAGGCGGGCCTGATGCGCGGCTGGTCGGGCGTGGCCCTGTTCCTGCTGCGTCTGTATGAGGAGACCGGTGACCGCGGCTTGCTGGACGCGGCGGTGACCGCGGTGCACCGAGACCTCGACAGGTGCACGACAACCGCCGACGGATCCCTCCAGGTCGAGGAGGTCGGGGTCCGGACGCTGGGGTACCTCGAGGTGGGCAGCGCCGGCATCGCCCTGGTCGCGGACGAGCTGCTGGAACACCGCGACGACGAACGGGTGCGGGCGAGTCTGCCCGCCCTGCTGAGTGCCTGTGCCCGGGGCTTCGTCATCCAGGTCGACCTGTTCCGGGGACGGATAGGGCTCGGCGCGACGCTCGCCCGGATCGCTGGCAGGCACGGCATCACCGACGTGGAGTCCGCTGTGGACCGGCATCTGCGCCGGCTCTCCTGGCACGCCATCGCCTACCGCGGTGAGCTCGCTTTCCCCGGGGACCTCGACTTCCGGCTGTCGATGGACCTCGCGACCGGCACCGCGGGTGTGCTCCTGGGTACCGCCGCGGCGACCGGGCGCACCCCGGACTTCCTGCCGTTCCTCTCACCTCGCCCTTGATCGCCCCCCGGGGGGTGTCCCTATGGGTTTCGTCAAGCGGGGACGGGGCTGGTGGGGCGGGGTTGGTAGGGGATCTTGTCGCGGAGCATGGCGAACAGGACGTCGCAGCGGCGGCGGGCGAGGCAGATGAGGGCGGCGTTGTGGCGTTTGCCTTCGGCTCGTTTGCGGTCGTAGTAGGCGCGGCTGGTGGGGTCGGCGAGGGCGGCGAACGCGGCGAGGAAGAAGGCGCGTTTGAGGTTCTTGTTGCCGCCGCGGGGTGGGTGTTCGCCGCGGATGCTGCTGCCGGATCGTCGGGTGACGGGGGCGAGGCCGGCGTAGGCGGCGAGGTGGCCGGGGGTGGGGAAGGCGGTGCCGTCGCCGACTTCGAGCAGGATCCGGGCTGCGGTCCTGACGCCGATGCCGGGCATCGAGGTCAGGACCGGGGCGAGAGGGTGCGCATCAAGCATCCTCTCGACCTCGCCGGCGGTCTGGTCGCGTTGTCGCAGGACATCGCGGAGGCTGTCAGCCAGGCGGGGCAGGATCGTCTCCGCAGCCTGGGTGCCCGGGACGGTGACGGTCTGCTCGTCGAGGGCGGTCAGGATCTGCTCGACCAGGCGTTCGCCCATGCGGGGTGCGTGGACGGCGGCGATCGAGACAAGTTTGCGGCGACCGGCCTTGCGCAGTCCGACGGGGCCGCCGCAGCGCGACAGCAGCTCCAGGACCGCCTTGTGGTGAATCTTAGGGCCGAGGACCCGTTCCAGAGCGGGATGGATCTGGGTGAGCAGCCCACGGATCCGGTTGGACACGCGGGTGGCTTCGCCGGCGAGATCGTCATCGAACCCGACCAGCACCTCCAGCTCCGCGAGGGCTTCATCGCCGACGTCGACCCGCCGCAGCGTGTGGGGCAGGGTGCGGGCCGCGTCAGCGATGACGTAGGCGTCACGGGCGTCTGTCTTCGCGGTGCCGGGATGCAGGTCGGCGATGCGGCGCATGGCCAGGCCGGGCAGGTAGGCCACCTGATGCCCACACGCCCGAGCCACCGCCACGGGCAGGGCGCCGATCGAGGCGGGCTGGTCGACCACCACCAGCACCCGACCGTGGCGGGCGAGCTTGCCGAATAGCTGCCTCAGCCGGACCTCGGTGTTCGGCAACGCCGCGTCATGCAGCCGCTTGCCATCGGGCGCCAACCCGACCGCATGGTGATCGCCCTTACCGACGTCCAAGCCGAGGTAGACGCCGTATCCGTCGTGCACCAGACCCGCCTCCACGCATCGTCCGTGGCCTCGGCCGCTGATCCAGGCGTCGGACTGCCGGCAGCCACGTTACGAAGAGACCTACCCCAACACGGGTGGCCGTGTCCCTATCAGCGGTCCACCGACGCCACCCGACCCGGCGACAACACCCCCCGGATCATCCGAACGACAGGGGCAGGAAGTCATACCGGGCCGGGCGACCGAGGAGTCCCCGGCTGGGGACGATCAAAAAGGTAACGGGGCACCGCGCCGGTACGCCGCCGTCCGCACCAGACGGCCGTCTCACGAGGACAAATCCGGCGCCGTCCGGGACACGGCCCTACAATGGTCGTGCCCCGGACGCCCACCCCCGGCTGAACCGAGAGGGACCACCCGTGACCAGGAGGCCACGATGATCGCCGGTCTCTTCGGCCTCGCCCTGCTGGACAGCCTCAATCCGTCGGCGCTCGCCGTCACGGTCTATCTGCTGCTCTCGACGAGACCGCCCGGGGCCCGCGTGCTCGTCTACGTGGGTGCCATCTACGCCTCGTACCTCGCCCTCGGCGTGCTGCTGTTCCTCGGCGCGGATTCGTTCCTCGACCGGGCGGGTGGATACCTCGCCAGTGACGCGGGCTACGTGCTGCAGGGTGTGGTCGGCGTGGCGCTGCTGCTCTATAGCTGGCTGGCCGGCCGTCGCCGAGGCGGCGAGCGGCTGACGCCCCGCCGGCCCCGATCCCACTCCTACGCCGCGATCGCGTTGCTCGGTGTGATCGTGACCGTCGCGGAGTTCGGCACCGCGCTGCCCTACCTCGGCGCGATCGGCATCCTGGTCGGCGCGGACACGTCCATCCCGCAGGCGATCGTGCTGCTGGCCGCCTACAACGCGGTGATGGTGTTGCCGCCGCTGCTGGTGCTCGCGGCCTACCAGGCACTGGGTAACCGGATCCGGCAACGGCTCGAGTCCGCTGGCACATGGCTGATGCGGCAGGCCGCTGAACTCTGGCTGTCGGTACTCAGTGCGGCAGGGGCACTGCTGGTCCTTAGCTGCGTGCATCACTTCGAGCTGTGGAAGAAGATCGGCTGAGTCAGTCGGCGCTGATCTCGTCGAGCGTCCGGTGCGGTGACCCGGTGCGGTCCGGATCCGCCAGCCGTGCCGCGACGAACCGCTCAATCGTGTTCACCGAGCGAAAGTCGGCCAGGTCGAGAGCGTCCTCGGCCAGCGGGACGGACCATCGGTCACCCAGCCAGGCCACCACGACATAGACGGCCAGGCTGTCCAGGATTCCGGTTGCCACCAGGTCTTCGTCGAAGGAGAGTTCGTTGGCCGGCACGCCGGGCAAGAACTCGGCCAGCAGGAAGTCGCGGATCTCGTCGTGGCGGCTCACGGCGTCGCTCCAAGATGGACGCGGGCGGTGGCGATCCGGTCCGGCTTGCCGCTGCCGGTGCGTGGCAGGGGTGTGGTGACCAGGTGGAACCTGCTCGGGACTGAGGTGCGGGCGAGCTGGCCGGCGCAGTGCCGCCGCAGAGCCATCTCACCGGCCGGGGCGCCGCCGGCGGTGCGTACCACGGCGTGCAGGCGCTTGCCCGCCACCGGGTCGTCGAGGGCGACGACCACCGCCTCGGCTACCCCCGGACACTCCAGCAGGACCCGCTCCACCGCCTGCAGGTTCACCTGGACGCCCCGCACCTTGACGTGGAAGTCGATCCGGCCCTGCAGATGCAGCGCGCCGTCGGTGCAGCGCCGGACCACGTCGCCGGTGCGGAAGAACGGCTCGTGGGGAACGCCGGCCACCGGGACCGCGAACCGCTCGGAGGTACGCGCGGCGTCCAGGTAGCCGCTCGTCTGGAAGGGGGTACGCACCCACAGCTCACCGGAGCCAGGGCCGTCGACGGGCCTTCCGTGGTCGTCGGCCAGCAGCCATTCGACGCCGGGCACCGGTTCGCCCAGTGGCACCGGATCCGGGGCCGGCCGGCCGGGAGGTATCTGGTAGACGAAGGCATCGTTGATCTCGGTACAGCCGTACACGCTGCTGATCGCGGCCCGCGGTAGGAGACGAGGCAGTTCGGCGAGGAGCCGGGCCGGTGCCGCATCGCCGCTGTAGAGCACGTGCCGCACCGACGGCAACGGCAACCGAGGCCGGGCGGCCACGAGGAGCTGGTAGAACATCGGCACGGCCTGGACTATCTCGGGCCGTTCCCGGGCGAGCAGATCGAGCAGCCGCCTTCCGTCGGTGGCGTCGTTCCGGGCGACGGGCACGACACAGCCGCCCCGGTGCAGGGTCGTCCATACATCGAGCAGGCTGAGGTCGAAGTTGAGCGGCGCGTAGCTGAGCACCCGGGTGCCGGGCCCGATCCCGAAACGTCCACCCGCCCATCCGGCGAACCGGTGGATCGCACGGCCGGAGACCGGCACCACCTTCGGCACGCCCGTGGACCCCGAGGTCGTCAGCAGGAAGGGGGTATCCGCCGGGACGGCTGCGGACGGGTCGGTGACCGGTTCGGCCGAGGGCACCACCGTCACCTCGTCACCGTCGGCGACGACCTGGTGCCGGCAGCCCGCCTGCCGCAGTAGCGCCGACAGTGTCTCGGCGGGCAGTTCCCCGGAGGGCAGCAGTACCGGCGCACCGATCCGGTGGCAGGCGAGGATGAGGGCGACGGTGTCGGGCGCGACCGGGGCCACCGCCGCGACAGGGTGGCCAGCCCGGATTCCGAGCATCGTCAGCCGGCGTCGGTGGCGGTCGACGAGACGGGTCAGGTCGGCGTAGGTCACGTCCTCGCCGAGCCAGCGCATTGCCGTCGAGGCGGGCGCGCGCTCGGCGTGCCCGGTGACCCGCTCGGCCAGGGTTCGGATGCCCGGTCCCGGAGTCATCGGCTGCCGTCCTTGACCGCGCGCCGGTTCCGGTGATGTCGTAACGCGAGATGCATTCCGAGCTGGAATCGGCTCCGCGCTCCAGTGGTGGCCATCAGAGCCTGGATCTCCCGGCGGACGGTCCGTTCCCCGATGCGCAGCGCCGCGGCGATGGCGGCGTCGGTCAGTCCGCGAGAGAGTCCCGCCATTATGGCCTCGCGGCGATCCCGGGGACCGCTGTCGCCGTCCGGGAGTGGATGGCTCGCCGCCCACATCCGCTCGAACGTACGGGTGAGTTCGTCCAGGGTGTCCGAGCCCCGCACGAGCACCGCCGAGCGCTCCGGACGCACCGTGTTGGGCGACACGATCGCCATCCTGCGGTCCACCATCACGATCGGAAGCGCTGCCGAGTCGACGGGCTGGATGCGGGCCTCGGTCGCCGGCAGCGCCTGCACCACCGGCGCCGCCGGGTCGGGCAGATGGATCAGCCGTTGGACGGTCTCCCCCTGGCCGCCCCGACACCTATCGACCAGATCGGGCGCGATCAGGCGCGTCACGCGGTAGGGCAGAGCGGCGCAGAACTCCCTCGTGCAGCCACGGACCGCCTCGGAGACAGAGCGGAGATAGAGCTGGCGGTCGACTCGGACGATGGTGGCTTCCGCAGACCCTGGCGCTGCATCGCTACCTCCAATTGAGGAGACAAGACGGCGCAGTTCATGCATAGCGAGCCCCCGCAGCGCTTAGGTGCACTTCAATTATTGCCGAGAGATTACCTGGCATGAATCTTCTTAGCAACCCCTCGCAGGACACTCGCAGGAAATCAATGCGATCGAATGACAATTGCGATTTCTCATTCCCCGTCAACATCCCGCCATGTGAACAATTCGGTCAATCCATCCTTGATCGCCCCGATCGGAGGGCCGCCATCTGCATGATGGCCGGATGCTGCCATCGGCTTGACGCTCACATTGAACCGACCATAACCTCTGACTCAGCCTCAACAAAGCTTTTCCGGTGCCACGAAGCTCGCTGCGCCAAGCGCCCGAGACAAGCCCATAGGCACCGAGTTAACGCATCTGATCGCTGGCCGATGCAGTCCGACGACTACGCGCGTCGCAATTGGCCAACGCTGTTTTCGGAGCACCATCCGGTGATTCCGTGAGCACGCACAGGGAAGGGGGTGAAGAAAATGGACCTGTCCAACGTTCTGGACCTTCAGGGCACCGAGGTGGTCGTCGAGCACGTCGACCTGCCGGCCAGCTTCGACAGCTCGACCTGCTGATCGCGGCGCACCACACCGCGCGACGTGGACCTCTCCGGTCCACGTCGCGCGGTACCCCATCGTTCGTACCCAGCCCAGCCCGGCCCTCCGGGAAGGAAGCCACCCATGACAGCGCAACAAGCACCGGCGGCCTACCGGGCGCTGACCGCGGGAGCGCCGGCCGTCCCCGTCGGCATCTTCGGCTCAGGGCTGTACGTACCCGAGCGGGTGGTCGGCAACTCCGAGATCGCCGACGGCCTGGACACTACCGAGGCGTGGATCGAAAGCCGGACGGGCATTCTGACCCGTCACTTCGCCGCCGCCACCGAGTCCACCTCCGACATGTGCCTGCGCGCCGTCCACAACGCCCTGGAGGGGGCACGGATCGACCCGGGCGAGGTGGACGCGGTCATCGTTTCCACCATCACCGCCGACCAGCCTCTGCCCTCCACGGCGGCGGCGGTCGCCGAAGCGCTCGGCGCTCACGCCGCCTGGCCGATCGACCTCACCCAGGCCGCCTGCGCGGGCGGGGTGCACGGCCTGGTGCTCGCCGCCCACCTCTTGCAGAACCCCGAAATCGGAACAGTGGTGGTGGCCGGCGCCGAGACGCTGTCCCGGATCACCGATCCGGCCGACCGCACCACCAGGGTCTTTTTCGGCGACGCCGCCGGCGCTGTGGTGCTACGCCGGACCAAGCCGGGTGGCGGTCTGCTCGCCTGGGACGCCGGCTACAAGCTCTCCTACCGCGTCGGCATCACCGCCGGCGGCAGCCGACGGCCTCTGACCCCGCAACGGGTGGCCGACGGCGAGCACTTCCTGCGGATGGACGGCCGGGCGGTCTGGCGGGAAGCCACCCAGGCTCTGCCCGCCAGCATCCGCAACGTCGCCCGGCGCGCGGGAGTCGCCCTCGACGATCTTGATCATGTGGTGCTGCACCAGGCCAACCTCAACATCATCCACGAAGTGATGGACCAGCTCGGCGTGCCCCGCGGCCGGGCCACGACCACTGTCGGCGACCTCGGCAACACCGGCTCCGCAACCGTCTTCACGGTGCTCCACCAGTTACTCACCTCCGGTCGGCTGCGCCCCGGCGACCTGGCCGTCGTATCGGCCATCGGCGCCGGGTTCGTCTGGGGATCGGTCTGCCTGCGCCACCATTGATCCGAAAGGTCTACACATGCGCGACGAACTCCGGGAGCTCTTCGTCTCCACCTACGATCTCGACCTGCCACCGGGCGATGTCGACCCCACCGAACCGCTGTTCGGCACCCGCTCACGGTTCGGCCTCGACTCGATGGACACCCTACGCTTCATCGCGCTGCTCAACGAGCGCTACGGCCTGGACATCGCCGCCACCAACACGGACACCTTCCGGACCATCGAGCGCATCGAGGCCGTTCTCGGACCCCGGCAGGCGACAACGGTACGGGAGGAGCGCTGATCGTGGAGGGCATGCTCGTCCGGCTCAGACCGGTCAGCGAGGACGACTACGGCCGGCTACCGACGTGGACCCGGCACTCGGCCGCCGGAGTACTGGTAGGCGGAGGACAGAGCGACGGGCTTGATGCCGCGGGATGGCGCTCGGCCATCGAGTCCGGCCACACCGAGTACGCCGCCATCGAGACCCGCATCGACGGCGAGACGATAGGGATGGTCTCCTGGCGGCCCCTGGCGCACGACCGCAGCTTCGCCGTCGGCGCGGTCGTGGGCGATGACCAGTGGTGGGACAGCGGAGCCGGCCTGGAGGGGGCGCTTCTGCTGGTCGACCACCTTTTCCAGCGGGAGCGGGCACACCGGCTGGAGCTGCTGGCGGCCTGTTACAACCGGCGCTCGGTGGCCTTTCTCGCCAAGGGGGATCTCGTCGTGGACGGCGTCCTGCGCGACTACCTTTACGTCGACGGCGGCTACCACGACGCCGTGATCTGCTCCATGAACCGCGAGGAGTACCTCGCTCCCCTCGACGGCTACCTGCCGTCGCTGCGGTTGATCTGCGACGCCGACGCCGACGCCGCGGCCGGCACGCTGCGCCGGTACCTCGCCGGTTCCGGCGGTGACCACCTGCGTGGTGTGCTCTCCGACTGGCGGATGCCGGAGGCCGCGCATGCCTGAGGAAGCGACCACTGCTGCCGCGGACCTGGTCGCCGATCTGGCGGCCACCGCGGAGAGACTCGCCGGCCTCGGAGCGGTCCCGGACCGGCTGCTCCAGACGCACGCCGGCCAGATCCCGCGCGACCTCGTGGCCCGCCTGAGCAGGCAGGTGGGCCGGCCGCCGCGGCACAGTGGCGCACTGCTGGTCCGTGGTCTGCTCGCTCCGCTGGCCGCGAAGTGCGGGCCGACGCCCGCCCACTGGTCCGCCGCGCCCACCGGCCCGATGGACCTCGCCCTGGTGCTGGTCGCCGCCGCGCTCGGCCAGGTGTTCGGCTGGGCGGGGCAGCAGGACGGGCGTCTGGTCCACAACATCGTGCCCAGCCAGGGCTACGAGAACCTGCAGGTCGGTGCCAGCAGCAGCGTGCCGTTGGAATGGCACACCGAGGACGCCTTCCATCCCGGCCGGGCCAGCCTGCTGATGCTCGCCTGCGTCCGCAATCCCGCCGGCGTCGGTACCCGGATCGCGTCGGTACGTGAGCTGGGACTGCCGCGCGAGGACCTGATCCGGCTCGGCCGACCGGTCGTGCGCATCTCCCCCGACGCGTCGTACCCGGCGACGGGGAGCGGGCCGGGTACGACGCGGCCCGGCGTACCGACAGTGTGGTGGGCGCCGGACGGCCCCTGCCTGCGTTACGACCCCGCCTACAGCACCCGCAGCCACGACGATCCCGCCTTCGAAGAGTCCTACCGGTCCCTGGCGGAGCGGCTGGAACAGAAGGCTCGTTCGGTGCCGATGGGCGCAGGCGATCTCGCACTGATCGACAACGATGTGGCGGTGCACGGGCGTGTGCCGTTCACACCGCGGTACGACGGCACGGACCGTTGGCTCAAGCGCATCATGGTGCGATTGCCCAGCCAGCGCCCGGAGGCCGAACGTCGCGAGGACGGCTACGGCCAGGTCGACATCGTCCTGCCGACGACAGCCGGAGCCGTCCGGTGAGCCCGACGACGCGGATCGGCCTGCCCGAGCACCCGGTGCCGGAGTTGAACGACCTCCTGCGCGCGCCGGCCGACGAGCAGTTTCCCGGGCTGCGCGGCGCCGGCCACCGCTTCGACGCCCCCGGCGGCACATTGGTCCACGCCGCCGTGGTGCGGGCGATGAGCAGGTATCTCGGCAGCCGGCACGTGGCCAACGACCACGGCCCCTTTCCGGCCAGCGCCTACTCCGACGTGATAGTCGAATGGGCCGCCGACCGTGTCCGGGCCCTCCTCGGGGCCGCCGGTGGACACATCCTGTTCGGCCCGAACATGACCACGCTCACCACTATGTTCAGCCGTGGGGTCGCCGGCGATCTGCGGCCGGGAGACGAGATCGTCTGCACCGAGCTCGATCACGAGGCCAACCACTGGCCGTGGCGTGCGGTGGCGGAGCGGACGGGCGCCCGGGTCCGCCTCGCGCGGTTGCACCCGGACGGCGCCCTGCCGGCGGAGGCGATCATCCGCGAACTGACCCCACGGACCCGGTGGGTGGCGATCAGCGGCGCCTCGAACGCACTCGCCACCGTGCCGGACGTGGCCGCGGTCTCCGCAGCCGCGCACCGGGTAGGCGCGCGTGTCTACGTCGACGGGGTGCAGCGGGTGGCGCACAGCCGGGTGGCTGTCGACGAGTGGGGAGTCGACGCCTTCGTCACGTCCGCCTACAAGTGGTACGGCCCGCACTGCGCGGCGCTGTGGCTCTCCGACCACCTGGACCCACTGCTGCCGGAGCAGGTGCCGTCCGCCGGGGACGCCCTGCCCGGCAGGCTGGACCTCGGCACCACCCAGTTCGAGGCGGTGCTCGGCACCGGCATCGCGGCCGAGGTGCTGTTGGGCTGGGACCGGACCGTCATCGCCGAGCGCGAGCACGCCCTCGCGGAGCGGATTCGCACGTGGCTGCGGGCGGACAGCCGATTCAGGGTGCTCGGGCCGGCCGGGGGAACCCTGATGCCGATCATCACTTTCCAGGTGGCCGGAATGGCTGCGACGGCAGTGGCGACCAGCCTCGCGGCGCGGGACGTCGCGGTCTGGGACGGCACGTTCTACTGCGGGCCGGCGTTCCAGGCGTTGTCGCCCGCGACGTCCGGCGCCGTCCGGGCGGGCGTCGCCGCCTACACGACCGACAACGACGTCACGGCGTTCCTCGACGCGCTGGTCGAGGTGACGCGGAAGAAGCGGGCCGGCTGACGCCGGCCGGCATCCGGTAGGCAGGAGGAGAACGGGTGGACCTCACAGCTCGCGTCGCAATGGTCACCGGCGGGTCGAGTGGGATCGGGCGAGCGGTCTGCCTGCGCCTGGCGCAGGCGGGCGCCCGGGTGGTGATCGGCTATCGCGGCAACCGCGACGGCGCCGACACCACCGCGCAGGCGATCCGGGACAAGGGATGGCCGGAGCCCGCGACGGTCCGTGTCGACGTCACCGATGCCGAGGACACCCAGCGAGTCTTCGGGCACGTGGTCCGGGCGAACGGCAAGCTGGACATCCTGGTCAACAACGCGGGGGTGGGCCAGCCCTCCGCAGTCGTGCCGATGAACCCGGTCGGCGAATGGGCGGCCAGCGTCGAGACCAACCTGCTGGGAACGCTGCACTGCATCAAGGCGAGCTCCCTGCACATGCTCGTGGCCCGCTCAGGCTCGATCGTGAACATCTCCTCGATCGCCGGCCGCGTCGGCATACCCGGTCTGAGCTCCTACTGTGCGAGCAAGGCCGGCATCGAGGGGATGACCCGGGCATTGAGCCGGGAGTTCGCCCCGTACGACGTCCGGGTCAATGCGGTGGCGCCCGGGTACACCGCCGACACGGGGATGGTCGACCGGATCGACGACAAGCGACTGAGGGAGTTCCTCGACCGGATCGCGATGAAGCGGCTCGCGGAGGCACACGAGGTGGCCAATGCAGTGGCCTTCCTGGCAAGTGACGAGGCGAGTTACATCACCGGGCACACGCTGGTGGTCGACGGAGGGCTGACCGCATGAACCGGGAGACGCCCGACGCGGTGCTGTTCAACCCCCAGGTGGTCGTCGAGCCCGGCGACCACCGGGACTTCTACGACGAGTTCCCCGAGGTGCACCGCCGGATGGCGGAGGCGTCGGACGTGCTCGGCGTCGACCTCGCGGCGCGCTTCTACGCGGAGGACCCGGCGGCCATCAACGACGGGACGGTCGTGCGCCCGGCCTCGGTCGCGATCGCGGTGGCGATCTGCGATGTGATCGGCCTGCGTAAACGACCGCCCCGGTACATGGCGGGCCTGAGTCTCGGTTCGATCGTGGCCGCGCACCTCGGCGGATTCATGTCGTTCCGGGACACCATCCGGATGGTGTCCACCATGCCCGCGGTTGAGGACCGGGTGGTGGCGGGGCGGCCGTTGGGCGTGGCGTTCTACTACAACGTCGACCTCGACCGGTTCCAGGCCGAGATGCGGGAGGTATCCACCGCCGAGTCGCCGCTGCTGACCTGCGCGATCACCGCCGACAACCAGATGATTGCCACCGGCGCGGTGGCCGGGCTGCAGGAGCTCAATCTGCGGGCCGCCTCGATCGGCGGCGTCGGCCTGGTGATCCCCTACGGACCGCCCGCGCACAGCCCGCTGCCGGTGCTGTACGACATCAAGGAAACCTTCGCCCGCGAATGGAGCTATCTGGATCCGACGTCGGATCCGCAGGTGCCGCAGCTATGCAATCACACCGGGGCGGTCATCGACCGACGCGAGGACCTGATGGCCGCCTTCGTCGAGCAGTACACGAGAACGGTCCGCTGGGACCTGGTGGTGCGACGGCTCGCGGACCTCGGCGTCAAGCGGGTGACGGTCGTCGGGCCCGGGCACTTCGTGTACCGGTCGATGCAGTTCGTCGACGTGTCGTACCAGGTGCAGACGGTGCTGACCTGCGCCGAACTCCGGAGCGCGGCCGAATGACCGAGGCGGTGCTGCTTCCCGGGCTCGCCCCCTCGAATCACCGCGCGGTGGGTGAGTTCATGGTGACCGATCCCTATGCCCGCCGCCGGGTGGCTCAGGCCGACGCGGTGCTGGGCCGGTCGCTGGTGGACGGTTTCCGGACGGCCGGGCCGGCCGGCAACGCTGACAGTCAGCTCGCGTTCATGGTCAACTGCATCGCGCTGGCCGATCGCGCCGATCAGGCCGGCATGTCCGCCCGGCTGGCCATCGGTCCGAGCTTCGGCCAGTTCGCTCTCGCCGCGCACCTGGGCGTGCTGCCGTTCGAGATCGCCGTCGAGCTCGTCATCGCCTTCTCCGACTGCGAGCGGGAGTACTTCCGAACCCGGCACACCGGCCTGGTGACCCGGTTCTTCTACCGGCTCGACACGACAGGTCTGGCAGTGGTGCGCCGTGAGTTGACCGTGCGCGGCGCCTGGAACGAGCTCTCCTGCGATCTCGACGCCGGCTTCGCCGCGCTGACCCTAGCCAGAGACGCGGTGCCTGCTCTGGACGCCGCGGTGCGAGCGATCGGCGGAATCCCCCTCTACAGCCTCTCGCCGCCCGTGCACAGCTCGGCCTTCGGTGAGCTCCGGGATCGGTGCGCCGAGGTCTGCCACGGTGTCGACTTCGCCGCGCCTCGCATGCCGGTTGTCTCCGACCACGACGGCACACTCGTCACGACCGGGCCAGGCGTACGTGAGCTCCTGCTGGCCGGGATCGTCCGCCCGGTGCGGTGGCCCGCCGCGATGGCCGCCCTGACCGGGGCCGGGGTGCGCATCGTCTGGGTTCCCGGACCGAGCAACCTGTTCGACCGGCTGGCGCGCACCGCCTTCGAGGTGCGCGCGGTCAACCCGGAGAACGCAGCAACAACGTGTGAGGCGATTGACTTTCGATAGGTTCCGCGCGATAGTCGATGCATGTTGATGGCGCAACGTGCGGTGACACCACTCCGCGCATTCCTGGTCCTGCTGTTCGCGATCCTGGTGCTGTTCCAGACCATGTCGCTGCCCGGGCAGTTCGCGCACATGGCGCGCGAGAACCCGGACATGGCGTACCTGCGGTGGCCCGCCACCGCGGTGACGATCTTCTGGGTGCTGTGCGTGCAGGTGGTGATCGTCTGCACCTGGCACCTGCTCACCCTGGTCAAGAACGACCGCATCTTCACCGAGGCGTCTCTGGGCTGGGTCGACGGGATCGTCTGGGCGGTCGCCGCCGCCTGGGTGGTGCTCGTCGGCGTATTCCTCTACGTGGGCTTCAACGCCGACGACCCGGGGCTGCCGCTGCTGCTGTTCCTGCTGGTCACCGGCGTCAGCGTGCTGGGGCTGCTGATGGTCGTCCTGCGCGCGCTGCTGCGCCAGGCCACCACGCTGCGCACCGACATGGAAGCGGTGATCTGATGCCGATCGTCGTGCGCATCGACGTCGAACTGGCCAAGCGCAAGATGAGCGTCGGCGAGTTCGCCGAGCGCGTGGGGCTCACCCCGGCGAACGTCGCCGTGCTCAAGAACGGCCGTGCCAAGGCCGTCCGGTTCAGCACGCTGGAGGCGATGTGCCGGGTGCTCGACTGCCAGCCCGGCGACCTGCTCGAATGGGTCGCCGACGAGGAGGAACGATGAGATACCTGGCCGCCGCCGTAGCCCTGCTCGCCGTCGCGCTCGGCGTCGCCGGCTTCGTGTACGGGGAGGCCGACGACTCCCCCGGCCTCCAGCTCCTGTCCGCGCTGCTCGTCATCGGCGCGGTCGCCATCGGCGTACGCGTCGCCCGGCGTACCCGATAGGGCCGGCGCCCCCTCGACGCCGGCCCTATCGCTCAGCCCTTCACGCAGACGACCTGCTTGAGGTGGGCGACCACCTCGACCAGGTCCTCCTGCTGGGCCATCACCTCGGTGATGTCCTTGTACGCGCCGGGGATCTCGTCGACCACACCGGCGTCCTTGCGGCACTCCACCCCGGCGGTCTGCGCGGCCAGATCCGCCGTGCTGTACGTCCGCTTCGCCTGCCCCCGCGACATCCGCCGCCCGGCACCGTGCGACGCCGAGCAGTACGCGTCGAGGTTCCCCTTACCGCGCACGATGTACGAGCCGGTGCCCATCGAGCCGGGGATGATGCCCAGGTCCCCCTTCCCGGCCCGGATGGCGCCCTTGCGGGTCACCAGCACGTCCACCCCGTCGTAGGTCTCCTCCGCCACGTAGTTGTGGTGGCAGGAGATCGGCTCGTCGTAGCCGACGTGCAGGAACGCGTCCCGGACCACCTGGCAGAGCAGCGCGACCATGACCGCCCGGTTGCGGCGGGCGTACTCCTGCGCCCACCACAGGTCCCGCCGGTACGCCTCCATCTCCGGCGTGCCGGCGAGGAACACCGCGAGATCCCGGTCCGGCAGGCCGGTGTTGTGCGGCAGGCCGCGCGCCACCGCCATGTGCCGCTCGGCCAGCTCCTTGCCGATGTTGCGGGAACCGGAGTGCAGCATCAGCCAGACCCGGCCGTCGTCCGCGCCGCCCTGCTCCAGGCAGACCTCGATGAAGTGGTTGCCGCCGCCGAGCGTGCCGAGCTGCCGCTGCGCCCGCGTCTGGAGCTGGGCCACCTTCCGGTCCAGCGTCGCGAACCGCCGCCAGAATTCGTCCCAGCCGGCCTGCTCCAGCCCCCGGACCCGGCGCGGATCGACAGCGTCGTCACGCATCGCGAAGCCGACCGGGATCGCCGCCTCGATCGCCGAACGCAGCGGCGCGAGGTCGTCGGGCAGGTCGGCGGCGGTCAGCGAGGTCCGCACCGCGGACATGCCGCAACCGATGTCCACGCCGACCGCGGCCGGCGACACGGCCTGCCGCATCGCGATCACCGAGCCGACTGTGGCGCCCTTGCCGAAGTGCACGTCCGGCATCACCGCGACACCCTGCACCCAGGGCAGCGCGCCGATGTTGCGCAGCTGCCGGGCCGCCTGCGCCTCGATCGCGTACGGGTCGGTCCAGACCCGGACCGGTGCCCGGGTACCGGCCAGCGGGGTGAAACCCATCGTCGTCTCCTTGCTCATCTCCGTCTGACGTAGGCCGTACGGGACTCGAACCCGTAGCCTCCCGGGTGAGAACCGGGTGAGCTGCCAATTGCTCCAACGGCCCTCCGGCGGCGTGACGCCGTCGGCGGATCCACCCCGGACACGGAGAACCGCCCGGCTCCGGTCTGGGGGCGGGCGGTTCGCGCGGATCGTCGCGCCGGCGCTAGACGCGCCACCACCCTGGTTGCCACTGCCGTCGCCGGCCCGTGCCCGATTCGGGCAGCAGGACACCGGCGCGCGGCGCTTGCCGCTCGGCGCGGGTGCGGTTCTGCTGCGACACGGTGCGCTCCTCTGGTGGATCAGATCGACGTTGCCTGCTCACGGTACGGCCGCCGCACCCGGGCGGCAATGCGATATTCCTTCGGGCGCGTTGGTCACCGCGAGGGCGACGACCGGCGCACCCGCACCGCGGTTCCACTGTGCCGGGCGAGCCCGGCGGCCCGGCTGTCAGCCGGCGTGCGCCACCGGGTGGCGCCGCATCTCCTCCATGAACGGGTAGCGCGCGGTCAGCTCGGCCAGCGTGATGCCGACCCGCCACGCGGCGGCGACCTGCGCGACCTGAAGCAGGTCGGTGGCGTCGCCCCGGGCCTGGACGTCGCCGTCCACCCGAAGGTCGATCATGAAATAGCGGGCCTGGGAGCCGAGGCTGACACAGACGACGCCCCGGGCGGAGGTCATCTCGGCGCAGGTGAACCGGCTGCGCCCCTGCTCGGGCGCGGTCACCTCGCCGACGTCGAGCTGGTGCGCGGCGGCGGTCGCCACGAGCGCGGGGGCGAGACCGCCGGGCTCGACCAGGTCCGGGTAGAGGCGCACACCCAGTGCGGCCGACACGTCGCTCATGACTGACTCCCAC
This sequence comes from Micromonospora sp. WMMD1219, assembly GCF_049315215.1. Taxonomy (NCBI): domain Bacteria; kingdom Bacillati; phylum Actinomycetota; class Actinomycetes; order Micromonosporales; family Micromonosporaceae; genus Micromonospora; species Micromonospora sp. WMMD1219. Next base: position 4,963,274 of record NZ_CP186057.1, on the reverse strand, counting down.
TTCCTCGTGACAGAGACCAGCAGCGCGCAGGTTACGGGTGTGTTTCCGGCACGCACGGCCATCTTTTCCCGTGCGACCGTCCCGGGGCAATAGGAACGCCCGCATCGAACCCCTCCGAGGTAGGCTGCCGCCTCATGGCGCTGATCCGGTGTGACTTCTTCTCCGAGGCGCTCGGCATGGGCACGTCGATGACGGTGCTGCTGCCCGATCGCGGCGCGGCCGGGATCGGGGTGCCGGGCACGGCCGCCGACGGTGACCCGCCGGTGCTCTACCTGTTGCACGGCCTGACCGACGACGACACGGTGTGGACCCGGCGCACCTCGATCGAGCGGTACGTGGCGCCGCTGGGGCTGGCCGTGGTGATGCCGCAGGTGCAGCGCAGTTTCTACTGCGACGAGGCGCACGGCAACCGGTACTGGACGTTCCTCAGCGAGGAGCTGCCCGAGGTGTGCCGGTCGTTCTTCCGGCTGTCCAGCCGCCGGGAGGAAACGTTCGTCGCGGGCCTGTCGATGGGCGGCTACGGGGCGGTGAAGTGGGCGCTGCGCCACCCGGACCGGTTCGCGGCGGCGGCCAGCCTGTCCGGCGCGCTGGACGTGACGCGCCGCCGCCACCATCCGACCCATCCGGTCGACCCGGCGGTGTGGCACACCGTCTGGGGTGACGGCCCGGTGCCCGCCGACGACGACACGGTGGGGCTGCTGGAGCGCTCCGGCGACGACCGGCCGGCGCTCTACGTCGCCTGCGGCACCGAGGACTTCCTGTACGAGGACAGCATGCGGTTCCTCGACGTGGCCCGGAAACGCGACGTGCCGGTCACCGTCGACTTCGGTCCGGGTGACCACGACTGGGCGTACTGGGACGCGCGGATCCAGGACGTGCTGGCCTGGCTGCCGCTGCGCACGCGCTGACCGGTGTGCGCGGGCGCTGAGTTGGCTCAGACGCCGACGGTGCCGTCGATCGCCTCGCGGATCAGGTCGGCGTGCCCGTTGTGGCGGGCGTACTCGTGCAGCATGTGCAGCATGACCAGGCGCAGCGAGACGTCCTCGCCCCAGCGTGCCTGGTGACCTGTCACGTCGAGCGACTCGGCCTCCCGCTCGATGCGCCGGGCGTGCTCGATCTCGCGCCGCCACGCCTCGAACGCCTCCGCCGCGTCGGCGTCGCGGGCGTCGTACGCCTGCTGGAAGTCGCCGCTGTCCGACCACACCAGCGGCACGTCCTCGGCGGCGATGACCCGGCGGAACCAGGTGCGCTCCACCTCCGCCATGTGCCGGACCAGACCGAGCAGCGACAGCGTGGACGGCGGCGACGCCGGCCGGCGCAGCTGCTCGTCGGTCAGCCCCTCGCACTTGAGGGCCAGCGTCGCCCGGTGGAAGTCGAGGAAGGCGCGCAGCGACTCCCGCTCGCCGGCGAGCAGCGGCGGGCCGATCCGTTCGGTCTCCATGAGCGCCGAGCCTAGTCGCAATCGATCATGGTGGAACGACCGCGTCACCGCAGCGACGAACCGGCCACCGGGAAGTCGAACCAGGTGTCCGGGTACGGCTCGTCGACGTACCGGTAGTGCCACCACTCCAGCGGATAGTTCTCGAAGCCCTGCGCGGACATCAGCCGGCGCAGCAGGTCCCGGTTGCTCCGGGCGGTGTCGCTGATCCGTGCGTCGGCGGTGTGGGCGCGCGGGTCGAAGCAGTCGAACCCGGTGCCCATGTCGATCGAGTCGTCGGCGAAGCGGCGGCCGGCCGGGTCGGTGCACGGCACGAGCGGCCGGCCGGGCGTGTACGCGGGCTGCGCGGCGGCGGAGACCGGGACCAGGGTCAGGTCGACGGTGCTGCCCCGGCTGTGCGCGGTGGGGGCGCCGATGTAGCCGTCGGCGAACAGCCGGTCCTTGGGTACGCCGGGGTAGAACTCCCCCTTCATCCGCTGCTCGGCGGGGAGTTTCGCCCAGGCGACGAAGTCGTCCGCCGCGCGCTGCGGGCGGTAGCAGTCGTACACCTTGAGGCTGTGCCCGCCGGCGAGCGCGGCGGTCTGCACCCGGTGCAGCGCCTGCGCGGCCGGGCGGGTGAGCAGGCAGCGTGGTTCGGCGTACCCGTCGATCGGGCGGCCGACGAAGTTGTGCGGGCCCGCGTACCGGATGTCGGTGCGGACGGTGGGGTCGACGGTGGTGAGGTCCACGAAGTCCGCCGGGGCGCGCGGGCCGGTCGGCGTGGGTGACGGCGGCGCGGACGGCGACGGGGACGGCGCGGGCCGCTGGCAGGCGGCGGCGAGCAGCGCGGCCGCGACGGCCAGGACCGCCGTCGCGCGTCTGCCGGTGCCCACCCGCCGTGTCTACCAGCCCGGGCGGGCCGGCATCGGCGGAACCGGTGGTCAGCCGCCCAGCACGGTACGGAGGAAGTCGACAGCGGCGGCGTCGTCGTCGATGCCGCCCGCCTCGTGGCCGTTGAACCGCCACACCGTCAGGTCCTTGTCGCCCCGGTACTCGTGGTAGGCGGCGTAGACGGTGGACGGCGGCGTGATCTCGTCCATCAGCGCGACGGAGAACCGGGCCGGCACCGTGGCGCGGCGGGCGAACGCGACGCCGTCGACGTAGCCGAGCGTGCGCAGCGCCTGCTCCTCGCGGTCCCGGTGCACGGCGAGGTAGTCGCGGATCTCCCGGTACGGCGTGGCGTCGGTGATCGTGATCGCGCGCGGGATGTCGCAGAGGAACGGCACGAGCGCCACCGCCGCGCGCACCCTCGGCGCCAGCGCGGCGGCGGCGAGCGCGGCGGCCCCGCCCTGGCTGTGACCGAGCACGGCGATCCGGTCCGGGTCGACCGCCGGCAGCTCGCACGCGGCGTCCACGGCGCGGACCGCGTCGGTGAGGAAGCGCCGGTAGTAGTACCGGTTCGGGTCCTCGATGCCCCGGGTGGCCATGCCCGGCGCCTGCGGTCCGCCCGCGGCGACGTCGGGTGTGTCGCCGCGGCTCCACCCCGAGCCCTGCCCGCGCGTGTCCATCTGGAGGTGGGCGAAGCCGGCCGCGGACCAGAGCAGGTTCTCCAGCGCGTGGCCGCGCCCGCCGCCGTACCCGACGTACTGCACGATCGTGGGCAGCGGCCCGGCGGCGCCGCGCGGCACCCGCAGCCAGGCGCGGATCGGCTGTCCGGCGAAGCCGGGGAACGTCACGTCGAAGACGTCGACCCCGGTCAGCGGCGTCGGCAGCGGGGTCGCCGACACGGGGTCGCCGCACGAGCGCGCCTGTGCCAGAGTGTCAGCCCAGAAGGCGTCGAAGTCCGGAGGCTCGTGCAGGTCGCTGCGGTGGGTACGGAGTTCGGCCTCGGTCAGGTCGGTGAACACGCCTCGGATTCCTCGTCCTTCGTCGGGGGTGGACGGCGAGCCGTCGAAGATGGCGGGCGCATTTCCGGAAGGTTTCCGCAACTCGTGCGAACGCTAGGGCCGGTCCGGCCTGTCGTCAAGCCCTCGGCGTACGGCAAGATGTGCGTGGGGCGGGACGGTCTACCGGTCGGTTCCGGCAGCCGGCGAAGGGAACACGGGTGAGCGCGGACGACGAGCGCAGGGTGACCATCACCGCGATCGCACGGGAGGCCGGCGTCTCGGTCCCGACCGTGTCGCGCGTGCTCAACGGACGTTCCGACGTCGCGCCGGACACCCGGGAACGGGTCGAGGAGCTGCTGCGCCACCACGGCTACCGGCGCCGGGGCAGCCGTACGGTGCGCCGGGCGGACCTGGTCGACCTGGTCTTCAACGACCTGGACAGCCCGTGGGCGGTGGAGATCATCCGCGGCGTGGAGGACGTCAGCCACGCCGCCGGGGTGGGCACCGTCGTCTCGGCTATCCACCGCGAGTCCAGCTCCACCCGGCAGTGGCTGCACAACCTGCGCGCCCGCGCGTCCGACGGCGTGATCGTGGTGACCTCGCACCTGAGCCCGGCCGTGCAGGCCCAGCTGCGGCGCCTCAACGTGCCGGTGGTGGTGGTCGACCCGGCGGCCGGCGTGGCCGCCACGGACGTGCCGGCGATCGGCGCCACCAACTGGACCGGCGGCCTGGCCGCCACCGAGCACCTGCTCAAGCTCGGCCACCGCCGGATCGGTTTCGTGGCCGGCCCGCCGCACCTGCTGTGCAGCCGGGCCCGGCTGGACGGCTACCGGGCCGCGCTGGCCGCCGCCGGAGTCGCCGCCGACGACCGGCTGGTGCAGCCCGGCGACTTCTACCACGCGTCCGGCTTCACCGCCGGTGGCGCGCTGCTCGACCTCGACGACCCGCCGACGGCCATCTTCGCCGCCAGCGACCAGATGGCGTTCGGGGTGTACGAGGCGGTCCGCCGCCGCGGGCTGCGGGTCTGCGACGACGTGAGTGTGGTCGGCTTCGACGACCTGCCCGAGGCGCGGTGGGCGTCACCGCCGCTGACCACTGTGCGCCAGCCGCTGGTGGAGATGGGCCGGCTCGCCGCGCGCACCGTGCTGCGGCTGGCCCAGGGCGACGAGATCGACTCGCCCCGGGTCGAATTGGCCACCGAACTCGTCGTACGGGACAGCACCGCCGGGCCCGCCTGCCGCTGATCCGGGCCACTCTTTTCAGTCCTGTTCCGGAATTTCCGGCTCCCGCAGGGCCGACCCGGTCGACATGGCGACGGCGGCGGCGTGGCGGCGACGCCGGGCCAGCAGCAGCGCTCCCCCGGCCGTCAGCACCGCGCCCACCGCCACAGTCACACCCGCGCCCGGCCGCGGCCCGGGTGCCGCCCCGCCGCCGGCCAGGCCGGCGTGCCCGGCCAGGGCCGAGGCCGCCCCGCCCGCCGGAGGCGCGGACCGGTCCAGCTCCCCCGGCTCGACCAGCCGTCCCACCGAGGCGTCGCGCGGCTGCGCGAACCCCCAGTCCAGCAGCGCCGCGCCCTGCTGCCAGCCCCGCTGCGTGGTCACCTCGGCGCCCAGCAGCGTGACCACCAGGCGCCGTCCGCCGCGCTCGGCCGCCCCGACGTACGTGTGCCGGGCCAGGTCGGTGAAGCCGGTCTTGCCGCCGAGCGCGCCCGGATAGTGGTCCAGCAGCATGTTGTCGTTGGCGATGGCGAACGCCTTCGCCCGCTGTGCCGGCTGGGCCGGTATCTGCGCGGACCGGGTGGCGGCGTACCTGCGGAACGCCGGGTCGGCGAAGCACGCCCGCGCGATGAGCGCCAGGTCGTACGCGCTGGTGAACTGCCCCGGTCCGTCCAGCCCGGACGGGGTGACCGCGTGCGTCTGCCGGGCGCCGAGCCGGTGCGCCTCCTCGTTCATCGCCCGTATCCCGCCGGGCAGCCCGTCCGGGCCGCCGCCGAGCCGGGCGAGCGCGTTGGCCGCCTCGTTGCCGGAGCGCAGCAGCAGGCCGAGCCAGATCGTCTCGATCCGGTAGCGCCCGCCCTCGACCAGCCCGGCCGCCGAGCTGCCCGGTTCGACAGCCAGGTCCCCGGCGGTCACCGTGACCTCCCGGTTCGGGTCGAGCCGGGGCAGCATGGTGGCGGCAAGCAGCAGCTTCTGCACGCTCGCCGGTACGCCGTACTCGTGCGGGCCGCAGCCGCCGAGCACCGCGCCGCTGTCCAGGTCCGCGACCACCCAGGAGGTGGCGGTCACCGCCGGTGGCGCGCTCGACGCGGGCGGGACGACCAGCCCGGCGGTGTCCAGCGCCGCGCCGCCGACGGCCCGCGCGGCCGGGTCGGGCGCCGGCGGCGGCTGCGGTGGCCGGGTCGACGGGGCCGGCACGTTCGGGCAGGGCGGCGCGGCCGGCAGCCGGCGTACGGGCGCGCGGACGGCGGCCGCCGCCGGTGTCGCCGGCGCCGGCAGCAGCAGGGCGGCGGCCAGCGCCACGAAGGGTCCCCAGGTCCTCATGACCCGGACGGTAGCCACGCCGACCCGAACGGGTCACCGGCTCCGGGATTCGCGTTCCGGCGCCGGGACCGCGCGGTAGAGTGCCGCCCGCTCAGGCGCGGCGGCGTCCCCGCCTGCGGGCGCGGCCCCGGCGGGCGGCGAGCACCGTCGCCACCCCGCCCACGGTGAGCGCCAGCAGGCCGGCGACCGGCACGATCACCCGCCAGTCCCCGTCGCCGATGCGTTGCAGCGCCGTCCCGGCCGGTCCCCGCCACGGCGGGGAGGCGGTACGGGTGGGCTCGGCGGCCGCCGCCTGCCGGGGCTGCGCCGCCTCGGCGTCCCGCTCACCCGGCTCGACCAGCCGGCCGACCGAGGCGTCCCGGGGCAGCCGGAAGCCCCAGTCGAGCAGCTGGGCGCCCTGCTGCCAGCCGCGTACCGGGCGGGCCTCGGCGCCGAGCAGCGTCACCACGAGACGGCGTCCGTCCCGCTGCGCGGCACCGACGTAGCTGTGCCGGGCCAGCTCGGTGAAGCCGGTCTTGCCGCCGAGCGCGCCGGGATAGCGGTAGATGAGCTGGTTCTCGTTCTGGATCTGGAACCCGCCCTTCTTCAGCGCGGGCTGGGCCGGGATCTGCGTGCGCTCGGTGAGCGCGTATCGGCGGAACGCGGCGTCGGCGAAGCAGGCCCGCGCGATGAGCGCCAGGTCGTACGCGCTGGTGAATTGGCCGGGACCGTCCAGGCCGGACGGTGTGACCGCGTGCGTCTGCCCGGCGCCGAGCCGGCGGGCCTGCTCGTTCATCTCGGCGACGCCGGCCTGTGCGCTGCCGGCGCCGAGGCGGGCCAGCATGTTCGCGGCGTCGTTGCCGGACTGGAGCAGCAGGCCCAGCCACAGCGTCGCCACGCTGTAGCGGCCGCCGACGAGCAGGCCGACCGCCGAGCTGCCCGGCTCGATGTCCAGGTCGGCGCGGGTGGCGACGGCGACCTGCTGGGGGTCCAGCCGGCTCAGCATGGTGGCGGCCAGCAGCAGTTTCTGGGTGCTGGCCGGGGTGCCGGGGACGTGTGGGCCGCACGCGCCGAGGACCGCGCCGGTGTCCAGGTCCGCCACCAGCCAGGTGGTGGCGGTGACCGCCGGGGGCGCGGGGCTGCCGGGTGGCCTGACCAGCCCGGTGCCGGCCAGCGCCTCGCCGCCCACCGCCGCCTGTTCGGGTGTCGTGGCCGGCGGCGTCGGGCGGGGCGGCCGGCTGACCTTCGGCGCGGGCAGGCGCGGGCAGGGCGCGGTCGCGGGCGCGGCGGGGGCGGCGGGTGTGGTGGCCGGGACGGCGGCGGCCGGGGCGGGTGCCCCGGCCGCGAGCAGGGTGACGGCGGTGGCGGCGGCCAGGACCCGGGCTCTCATGAGAAGGCACCCTACCGAGCCCGATGATCAGGTCCGGACGGCTCACCGGTGTCGTGACGCCGTGCCGATCGGGCCGTCCCGTTCGGTGACCGGCGCGGGTGTCAGCGCACGCCGCGCAGCCACCACCGCTGCCACGGTGTCTCCACCGCGCGCCGGTGATAGTGGGACCGGACCCAGGCCACCGCCCGCGCGGGCGGCAGCCCGTCCAGCACGGCGAGCGCGGCCAGCGCGGTGCCGGTGCGTCCGACGCCGCCGTGACAGGCCACCTCGACCCGCTCCCCCGCGTACGCGCGCCGCCGCGCCTCCCGCAGCGCGTCCAGGGCGTCGGCGCGGTCGGACGGGATCCAGAAGTCGGGCCAGCGGACCCGCCGGGCCGGCCACTCCGGCTCGGGACCGGGCGCCAGCAGCAGCGCGAAGTCGGCGGGCGAGGCGGGCGCGGCGACCTTGCGCCCGCGGACGGTGGCGCCCCCGGGCAGCGTGAGCAGGCCGGCCTGATCGGTCCACGGTGTCGCGTCCATGGCTCATTGTGTCGTGTCGCCCGGACACGTGAATGCCCGCCGGACGAGGTCCGGCGGGCACTCACGATCGAGCCGGGTCGTCCCCGGCGCGCCCCGGATCAGCCGAGGCGACGGCGGCGCCAGGCCATGGAGGCCAGCAGCAGCACCGCACCGGCGGCGGCGAGGCCCCCACCGAGCTTCAGCGGCGTGCCGATGCTGTCACCGGTCACCGGCAGACCGCCGTGGTGCGGCGACTTGGTCGGCCGCGGCGGCAGGACGGTGCCGGTGGCGCTCGCGATCCGCCCGGACGTCAGGCCGGTGGCGGTGAACGTGTACCGGCCCGGCCGGGTCGGCCGGTAGGTGACGGTGAAGTTGCCGTTGGCGTCGGCCGTCACGGTGAACGTGGTCGGCGCGGGCTGTGGCTGGGCGCGGTTGGGCGTGTAGGCGACCGGCGCCATCGCCACCGTGCTGCCGTCGCTGCGCCGCGCGGTCCCCTCGGCCGGGGCGGCCGCGGGCAGACCCGAGATCGCCACGTCGATCCGCACCGTCTCGTTCGGCGCGAAGTTCGAGCCCCGCAGGGTGAACGTCTCGCCGAGCCGGATGGTGGTCGGTGAGACGGTCAGCGACGCGACCTCGGGCGGGTAGACCGGGGGCTGCGGCTGCGCCGCCCCGGCCGCGGTCGGCACGGCCGCTACGGCCAGGCCCACCGTGAGCGCCATGATGATGCGGGATAGCCGCATGATGGATTCCCTCCTACTGTTCACAGCTTGGTGCGTTGACTACTTGGGTGGTCCATGGGGTGACGGTGGGCGTGTGCACCAGCTCGGCCGTCCCGGCGCCGGTCTTGCCGGTGAGCACCGTGACGTCGAGCGTCCGGGTCTGTCCCGGGCGGGCCTCGACCTTCGCGACCGCCACCTGACGGCGGCCGTCGGTGCCGCTGCCCATCGCGGCGTCCCGTCCGTCCAGCCGGCCGGTGAGGACGGCGCCGCCGGTGGGCGTGTGCACGGAGACGAAGGTGCGTGCGGTGTACTTGTCGCCGGCCAGAGCCAGTCCGGTGACCGACTTGCTCAGGCCCGACTTCGGGGCGGTGGAGTGCACCGTGACCTTCAGCCGCAGCTCGCGGCGTCCGTCCGGGTGGCATTCGCCGACCGTCACGGTGGCCGAGAACCTGAGGTAGTAGCCGAGCTTCGCGCCGCTGCCGTCGTTGAGGAACACGCCGACGGTCGGCACGGTGTCCTTCTCCGGAAGCTGACCGGCCAGCCGGCTGCCGGCCAGTGCGCGTTGCTCCTCAGATCGGACACTCCAGAACAATATCCGACGTTCATTGATTGAACGGGTAAAAACGGTCAAAAGTGCGCGTGGGTCTACCGTCTTGGTGAACAGGGTGTCGAAGACCCCCGAGGCCGCCTTGGTGAAGTACTCGTCCTGGTCCTTCGTGTCCAGGTCCCGGTACGAGTCACTGAGGAGCGTGCGGACGGCGGTGGCGGCGCCCAGCGACGGCCCGTCCGGCACGTTCACCGGACCCACGACCCCGAGCAGGTACGACAGGACCACCGGGTCCACAGCCAGCACCCCGTCCACAGTGGTGCCGGTCCGGCGACGCACCATGTCCCGGTAGAGCGCGGCGGCGGCCGGGAAGTCCGGATTGAGGTTCACGTCCGCCGGATAGATGCCCGGCAGATCGCCCCAGAGCCGCTTCGCCTCCGCGTCGATCTTGAGTGGCGGGTCGAAGAACCGCAGGTCGGACGAACTGCCCTGCTTCACGAGGCGGATCCGTCCACCCTCGGCGCGCAGGACGGCGTACGCGCCGAACATGCCGCCGGTGGCGCGCAGCTCGGCCGGGTTCTGCGAGACCAGCAGATAGCTGCGCGGTCCGTCCGCGCCGAGAAGTGGCGGCAGCAGCCGCGCGCCACGATCAGCGGCGGAGGTCAGCTCGCCGAGCTGGTCCAGCTCCGCGCGCAGCGCGGTGACCGCGTCGCGTACCTGCGTCACGAGGTCGCCGGTGGGCACCTTCCGCAGCCGGTCGGCGGTCGTGCGCACCGCCTGGTCGGCGGCGGAGACCTCGGCCGAGACGGCGCGCAGACGAGCCAGGTCCAGCTTGCCCTGCTTCGGCACCAGCGAGGCGAGGTCGACGCGCAGCAGCGTGGGGAACGCGAGCCGGGCCAGGTCGTCCACCGCCACCGAGATCTGCCGTACCGCGGCCAGGTTGTCCCCCGCGTACGGGGTCTGCTGGCCCACCCACCACACCGGATCCCCGGTCTCGCCGCGCGCGGCGGCGGCCTGCTCCTGCAGCGCGGCGAGCGTGCGCTGGGCCCGGGCCACGTCGCCGTCGAGCACCTGGGCGCTGAGCTCCCGGGCCAGTCCGGCGGCGTTGACCAGGTGGGCGCGGGCCTGCCAGCCCCGGAACGCCACCCAGCCGCCGGCGCTGAGCAGCACCGATACGACGACCAGCCCGGTCAGCAGGATCCGGCGGACCCGGGCGCGCCGGCGCCGACGCGAGCGACGCCGCCGGACGGGCGTGGCACCAGGTCCGGTCACGGATTCCCCCTACCAGTCGGTCGAATCGGACACAATTCGCGATCGAGTGCTTTTTAGCACAGGAAAGCGCCTGTTCGAGGCGTTATTCGACACTCTGATGAATTAGCCGCTGTGTGCGAGTTTTGTTCGGTTCGGCGTACGCTCGGCCGCCTCGTGCAGCAGCGCCTCGATCCGGTCCACACCGGCCCGCATCGACATGTCCCGCAGGTACGCGTCGCGGCCCCGCCGGCCCATGTCGATCCGGGCGGCCGGCGGGATGGCGGCGGCCAGCCAGAAGCGGTCGGCCAGCGCCGCCCAGTCCTCCGGCGGGCAGGACAGACCGGCGCGGGCCCGCTCCACCACCTCCGCCGTCTCCCCCGCCGCGGAGGCGACCACCGGCGCGGCGCAGGACAGCGCGGCCTGGAGCTTGTCGGGCACCCGGCCACGCAGCTCCGGCAGGTCGCGCTGGGCCACGAGCTGGTAGTCGGCGGCGGCGTAGAGCTGCGGCATGTCCACGGCGGACCGTCGTTCCAGGAACCGGACGTTGTCCGCGCCGAGGTCGGCGGCGAGCCCCCGGACCTGCCGCTCCTGCGGGCCCGATCCCACGAGCACCAGGTCCATCCGGTCGCCGAGCGCCGCCGCCGCGCGGACCGCCGTCTCCAGATCCTGCCGGGCGCCGATCGTGCCGGCGTGCATCACCACGCAGCGGTCGTCCCGGCGGACCAGCCGCCGCACCGCCGGGCCGGCCTGGGTGGGGCGGAAGATGCGCTCGTCGGTCCAGTTCGGCGCCGTGCGCACCCGGCCCGGGTCGGCCCCGCCGGCACGGACCAGATCCGCCATGGACGGCGAGCCGACCGCCACCACCGCCGCCTCCCGGTAGAGGCGACGGGTCGCGGCCTCCAGCCGCGCCGGCCGCCCGCCGTCCCGCTCGGCGCGCCCGTCCCGCCCGGTCCACACGTCCTGCACGTGCAGCACGGTGGGGGTACGGCCGAGCAGCCGCAGCAGCCCGGTGGCGGCGAACGTGACCGCCGGGTGGCCGTAGACGTAGAGCACGTCCACGTCGCGCAGCAGTCCCCGGCCGGCGAGCGCGGCACTGCCGGCGAAGGACAGCCAGCTCGTGGTGCGGGCACGGGCGGAATCGTCGCCCGCGGCGTACCGGGGCACCCGGCGCACGGTCAGCCGCTCGCTGTGCGTCTGGTGCCGCCAGCGCTGCCGCCAGCCGGGATAGACGTGGCCGCCCGGGTAGTCCGGGAAACCGGTGAGCACCCGTACCTCGTGGCCCCGGGCCACCAGCTCCTCGGCCAGGCTGCCCGGGACGAACGCCGGCTCCGGCGGGAAGTGGTAGGTGAGGATGCCGACCCTCATGGCCGCGCTCCCGGCGCGGCTTTCCGGACGGCCGGGCGCCGCACCGCGTACGATTCCCGCATCCCCTCTGCGTCCGGCCGCGACCGCCGGAAGAACGCCGTCGCGGCACCCTCCGTCGCGACCGTGCCGACGAGAGGGGTGCAGATGGTCGACGAGGTGCTCTTCGTCTGCCACGCGAACATGTGCCGGTCACCGATGGCGGAGTTCATCGCCCGCCGGATGCTGGCCGGCCTTCCGCTGGCGGTGGCCAGCGCGGGGACCGACGCGATCGACGGGGCCGCGATGCACCCGTACGCGGTCGAGGTGACAGCGGCCACCGGCGCGGACCCGGCCGCCTTCCGGACCCGCCGGCTGCGCCCGGAGCACCTGACCGGGGCGGCGCTGGTGCTGACCGCGACCCGCCGGCAACGCTCGGCCTGCACCGCGCTGGCGCCGGCCGCGCTGACCCGGACGTTCACGTTGCGGCAGTTCGCCCGGCTGGCGGCCGAGGCCCGCCCCGCCGAGGCGGAGGCGGACGCGGGCACGCCGTTGCGGGCGGCGGTGTCGGCCGCGGTCCGCGCCCGGGGGCGGCTGCAACCCGCCGCCCCCGACGCGGAGGACCTGCGCGACCCGATCGGCGGCTCGCCGGCCGACTTCCGGCGCTGCGCCGGGGAGATCGAACGGTCGATCCGGCCCGTGCTCGCGCTCATCGCGACAGCCGGGTGAGTTCCTGCGTCCGGTCGCCCACGGCCTTCGCGCCCCGCCGGGAGCCGGCCCGGTCGGCCGGCACGGACGGCGCCGCGGGCGGCACGACCACCTTGTACGCCTCGTACTGGTAGGCGTCCGACTTGGCCACCTTGGCCATGTTGAGCACGCAGCCGAGCAGGCGTACCGAGACCGAGCTGAGCGCGTGCGCCGCCGCCGCGACCTGGCTGCGGGAGGTACGCCCCTGCTGGGTGACCAGGAGCGCGCCGTCGGCCTGCACGGCCACCACCACTCCGTCGGTGACCGCCAGCAGCGGCGCGGTGTCGATGACCACGATGTCGGCCGAGTCCCGCAGCGCGACCAGCAGGTCCGCCATGGACTTGGAGCCGAGCAGCTCGCTCGGGTTGGGCGGGGTGGCGCCGCTGGGCAGCACCAGCAGGGACTTCTCGCCCCAGCGCTGCACCACGTCACCGACCTGGACGTCACCGACGAGCACGTCGGTGAGGCCGACGCCGCCGTCGAGCCCGAGGTAGTCGGCGACCTTGGGGCGGCGCAGGTCGGCGTCGATCAGCAGCACCCGCCAGCCCGCCTCGGCCAGCGCGATGGCGGTGTTGCAGGCCATCGTGGTCTTGCCCTCGCCCTGCAGCGCGCTGGTGACCGCGATGACCCGGGCCGGCTCGTGCACGTCCACGAAGCGCAGGTTGGTGCGCAGCTTGCGGACCGCCTCGGCCCGGGCCGAGGTGGCCGCGTCGCCGACGATCAGCGGCGCCGACCGCGCGCCGGTCTCGTACGGGATCTCGCCGAGCAGCGGACTGCCGGTGACCCGTTGCAGCCCGGCGCCGTCGCGCATCCGGACGTCGGCCACCCCGCGCAGCACGGCCAGGCCGACGCCGGCGAGCAGGCCGAGCAGACCGCCCAGGACCAGGTTGCGGGTGGGCTGCGGCGAGACCGGGTTGGAGGTGACCCGGGGACCGCTGACCACCTCGATCTTGATGGGCGGGGCCTTGCCGTCCGGTGGCGTCTCGACCTTGCGTACCAGCTCGGTGAACTTGGTCGCGAGCATCTCGGTGGTCTTCAGCGCCCGGGTCTGGTCGGTGTCGGTGATCGTCGCCTTGAGCAGCACCGTGCCGGTCGTGGCGGTGGTGTGGATCCGGCTGCGCACCTGGTCGGCGGTGAGGCCGAGCGGCGCGTCGGCCACCACGCTCTGCGCCAGCCGGTCGCTGGTGAGCAGGTCACCGTAGGACTTCACCCGCTGCTGGAGGAAGAGGCTGCCCTGGTAGGCGTCGGTGACCCCCTGGCTGGGCGTGGTGACGAAGAACGTCACCGAGGCCTCGTACCGAGGCGCCGTCCGGACCGTCACCAGCGCGGCGGTGCCCAGGCCGAGCATCACCGTCACCAGCACGATCCACCAGTGGCGTCGGACCAGGCGCAGGTAGCCGAGAACGTCCATCACGCTCCCCCTCGCGACACGCCGGTCTGCCGATGAAACTGCACGAAAGCCCCCTAAAAACCCCAGTCGCCGTGCCAGGATCGAATCGCCTATTCACGACGTTACGTGACTGGACGACAGTAAACGACCGAACAGGCACAGACGGTCTAATCCTTTCAATACGGATAGGACACAGAGGGCAGCCCATGGATCGTGACGCGATCACAGCCGTTCGACCCCCCGGCCGGATCACCCACCGCGCCGCCACCCTTTCCCTGTTAACGCTGGACACGGCCGCGTGGTGCGGAGGTTTTCTCGGCGCGGCCTGGACGCGGTACGAGTTCGACCTCACCGCCGCCGCCAGCGCCCGTACGCTCGGCCTGGCACTGGCCTGCGCCGCGCTGTACGCCGCGCTCACGCTGCTGCGGTCCCGGCTCTACGGCCGGTATCCGATCGGCAGCGCCGGCGACGCGCAGGGCCTGGCCGTCACCGTCGCGCTCGTCACCGCGGTCGGCTTCGTCGCCGTCCTGCCGTGGACGCAGCACCCGGTCCCGGCCAGCACGCCGCTGGTCGGCGGTGCGGTGGCGCTCGTGGTGATGGCGGCCGCCCGGGGACTCTGGCGGGCCCACGCCGACCGCCGGCCGCCCGCCGCCCGGCACGCCGAGCGCTGCCTGATCTACGGCGTGGACGCCGCGAGCGAGCGGCTCGTCCGGGTGCTGCTGCACGACCCGGACAGCAGCTACCGGCCGGTGGGCCTGCTCGACGACGCGCCCGACAGCCGCGGCCTGCGGCTGGAGCGGCTGCGCGTGCTCGGCGGCCGGGAGCAGATCGCCGCCGCCGTCCGGGCCACCCGGGCGAGCACTGTCATCTTCTCGATGAGCGGCTCCGACCCGCAGCTGCTGCGCGACGTGCGCACCCGCACGCTGGAGGCCGGGGCGGCGTTCAAGGTCCTGCCGCCGGTACGCGAGGTGCTCGACCGTCCGGTGGCCGCCACCGACGTCCGCGACCTCCAGCTCACCGATCTGCTGGGCCGCGCGCACCGGGTGGCCGAGCTGAGCGTCGAGCGCGGCGGGCTGGCCGGACGCCGGGTGCTCGTCACCGGCGCGGGTGGCTCGATCGGCTCGGAACTGTGCCGCCAGATCGCCCGCTGCGAGCCGGACGAGCTGATGATGCTCGACCGGGACGAGTCCGCGCTGCACGCCCTGCAGATGTCCCTGTACGGGCGCGCGCTGCTGGACGGGCCGGAGCTGATCCTGGCCGACATCCGCGACGCCGAGGGCATCGCCCGGGTGATCGCCGACCGGCAGCCCGACGTGGTGTTCCACGCCGCGGCGCTCAAGCACCTCACGCTGCTCCAGCGCCACCCGGGCGAGGCGATCAAGACCAACGTCCTGGGTACGCTGAACGTGCTGGAGGCGTGCCGGGACGTCGCCGAGTTCGTGAACATCTCCACCGACAAGGCGGCCAACCCGGCGAGCGTCCTCGGCTACTCCAAGCGGATCACCGAGCGGCTCACCGCGTACCAGGCGCAGCGGCTCAACGGCCGGTACCTGAGCGTCCGGTTCGGCAACGTGCTCAGCAGCCGCGGCTCGGTGCTCACCGCGTTCCAGGCGCAGATCCGGGCCGGGGTGCCGATCACCGTCACCCACCCCGACGTGACGCGGTACTTCATGACCGTGCAGGAGGCGGTGCACCTCGTGCTCCAGGCCGCGACGATCGGCCGGGGCGGCGAGGCGCTGGTTCTCGACATGGGCGAGCCGGTCCGGATCGCCGACGTGGCACGCCGGCTGGCCGCCGAGGCGGACCGCCCGGTGGAGATCGTCTTCACCGGTCTGCGCCCGGGCGAGAAGCTGCACGAGCACCTGTTCGGCGCCGACGAGGTGGACAGCCGGCCGCTGCACCCACTGATCTCCCACGTCCCGGTGCCCGAGCTGGACCCGGACGAGATCCGCGGGCTCGACCCGTACGCCGACCCGGACGAGCTGATCAAGCGGATGGCCGCGTTCTGCGACCCGGCCGGGGTGTCCCTGCCGGCGCTGCCCGGACAACGCTGACGCCGGCCGATGGGACGCCCCACCCAGGTGGTGAGACGGGCGTCCCATCGGCCGGCTCGGCTCGCCGCCGGTGGCGGCACCCGTTAGGGTTGGTTCCGGTGTGCCGGGAAGCCTGGTCGGCGATTGTTCCGCCGACCCCAGCTTCCGAACGGACCCCGCATGCCCCAGCACACCCCGCACCGGTCCCGCCTGCTGTCCCGCCGCTCCTGGCCGGAGGCCCGCTTCCTGGCCGACGTGCTGCGCACCGAGACGGTCGGCGGCGGCCTGCTGCTGCTCGGTGCGGTGCTCGCCCTGATCTGGGCGAACTCGCCGTGGCGCGCCGCGTACGCCGAACTGAGCCACTGGGTGCCCTGGCCCGGCGGCGCCGGCCTGCACCTGGACCTGGACCTGCGCACCTGGGCCGCCGACGGGCTGCTGGCGATCTTCTTCTTCGTGGTCGGGCTGGAACTCAAGCGCGAGTTCGTGGCCGGTGACCTGCGCGACCCCCGGCGGGCCGCGCTGCCCGTGATCGCCGCGCTCGGCGGCATGATCGCGCCCGCGTTGATCTACCTGGCGGTGACGCTCGGCGCCGGCGGCGCCGGCCTGCGCGGATGGGCCATCCCCACCGCCACCGACATCGCCTTCGCGCTCGCCGTGCTCGCCGTGGTCAGCTCCCACCTGCCGCAGGGGCTGCGCGCGTTCCTGCTCACCCTCGCGGTGGTCGACGACCTGTTCGCGATCACCATCATCGCGGTGTTCTACACCGCCGACTTCCAGCCGCTGCCGCTGCTCGGCGCGCTGCTGCCGATCGCCGCGTTCGGGCTGCTCGTGCAGCGCCGGCGGACCTGGTGGTGGGCGCTGATCCCGCTGGCGGTGGTCGCCTGGACGCTGGTGCACGCCTCCGGCGTGCACGCCACCGTGGCGGGCGTGCTGCTCGGTTTCACGGTGCCGGTGCTGCGCGGCCGCGACGGCGCGCCCGGCCTGGCCGAGCGGCTGGAGCACCGCTGGCGGCCCGTCTCCGCCGGCTTGGCCGTGCCGGTCTTCGCCTTCTTCGCCGCCGGGGTGACGCTGGTCGGCGTGGACGTGGGCGGCGTGCTGACCAACCCGGTGGTGATCGCGGTGGCCGCCGGGCTGGTGCTCGGCAAGGTGATCGGCGTGTTCGGGTCGACGTACCTGCTCGCCCGGTTCACCCGGGCCGAACTGGACGAGGAGATCACCTGGGCCGACCTGCTCGGGCTGGCGCTGCTGGCCGGCATCGGCTTCACCGTGTCGCTGCTCATCGGCGAGCTGGCGTTCGGCGCCGGCAGCCCGGAGGAGGACGGCGTCAAGGTGGCCGTGCTGCTCGGCTCGTTGATCTCCGCCCTGCTCGCCTCGGTGGTGCTGGTCCGCCGCAACCGGGTCTACCGGCGGATCAGCGAACGGGAGAGCCGGGACGCCGACGGTGACGGCATCCCGGACGTCTACCAGGAGGGCCCGGCCTGAAGCCGGCGCGGCGGGTGCGACCAGCCGGTCACACCCGCCGCTCCTGCCACGCGGTTGCGCCTCAGCTCCGGCGCTCGGCCGGGCGCGGCTCGCGCTTGCGCTCCGGTTCCTCGAGCGCCTCGGCGGCCGGGCCGGTGAGGTCGTCGCCGGGCACGGCCACCTGCTCGGCGCGGTCCTGCTCGTCCTCGCGCCCGCCCGGCGGCGGCTCCGGCGCGGTGGCGCCCCCGGCGAAGCCGTACTCGTTGGGCTCGTCGTGCCTGCTCATGGGCGGAACCTCCCGGTCGTGCCGATTCGTCCTCCGCCGGGCGGTCACCGCCACGGCGCTCACCCGGCTACTTACCCACCGAAGCGGTCTCCGATCATCGGGCGCAGCCGCGGGTCGGCTCAGGTCAGCTCGGAGACCGCCTCGAAGATCAACCAGAGGCCGCAGACGGCGAACAGCACCGCCGCGCCGTAGCGGATGGTCCGCTCCGGCAGGTGCCGGCCGAGCATCCGGCCCACCAGGATCGCCAGCGCGTCCGCGGCCACCATGCCGAGCGTCGACCCGAGCCAGGTGCCGAACCAGCCGTACTTGGTGGCCAGCGTGATGGTGGCGAGCATGGTCTTGTCGCCCAGCTCGGCCAGGAAGAACGCCACACCCACGGCGATGACCGCGGACCGGCCGCCGCGCTCGGCCTTGCGCTTCTCCTCCTCGGTCAGCCTGTCACCGCGCAGCGTCCACGCGCCGAAGCCGAGGAACGCCAGACCGGCGATCAGCGAGATCCAGTCGGTGGGCAGGGCGGCGTTCAGGCCGTACCCGATGGCCACCGAGGCCAGGTGGACGACGGCGGTGGCGATCGTGATGCCGATGAGCACCGGCACCGGCTTGAACCGCGTGGCGAACGTCAGTGCCATGAGCTGGGACTTGTCGCCCAGCTCGGCGACGAAGATGACGCCGAAGCTGACCACCAGCGCGACGAGGAAACCCTCCATGTGAACCTTCCCGATCAAGCCGGGAGGAGGAACGGGGGCGCCCTCGACCCGGCTGCGACAGCCTGAGTCGAAGGTCTCGCCCGCCCCGGAGACCGGGGCCGCGTGGCCGGATGCGGAACGCACCAGTGTGTCGACCACGACATTGGGGGCTACTCCCCTTCGCGCCGCCCAGCCTAGCCGATCACCGGCGGGCCCGGTCACCGGGTGTGGGCGGGGCCACGGCGGCGCTCAGTCGGCCCGCGCCAGGCTCACCCCGAACAGCCCGTCCGGGTCGGTCCAGAACGCCCGCCGGTCGAACCCGGCGGCGGTCAGCTCGGCCGCGATGCCCTCCGGCCGGAACTTGGCCGACACCTCGGTCCGCAGCTCCTCACCGGCGGCGAACACCACGTCGGTGTCCAGGACCCGCACCCGGGTCGGGTGCTCGGCGCGCAACCGCATCTCGATCCACTCCCGCCGCGGATCCCAGACCGCCACGTGCCGGAACGCGTCGACGTCGAAGTCCGCGCCCAGCTCGCGGTTGATCACCCGGAGCACGTTGCGGTTGAACTCGGCGGTCACGCCCGCCGCGTCGTCGTACGCGGGCACGATCACGCCCGGATCCTTGACCAGGTCGGTGCCGACCAGCAGCCAGTCGCCGGTCTCCAGCGCCGCGCGCATCGCGGTGAGGAACTCGGCCCGCTCCACCGGCAGCAGGTTGCCGATCGTGCCGCCGAGGAACGCCACCAGACGCCGGCCGCCGGTGGGCAACCGGTCCAGGTGGCGGGTGAAGTCGCCGACGATCCCCCGCACCCGCAGCCCCGGGTACGCGGCGGCGATCTGCTCGGTGGACGACCGCAACGCGCTCACCGAGACGTCCAGCGGCACGAACGTGCCCAGGTCACCGTGGCGGGTGAACGCGTCGAGCAGCAGCCGGGTCTTCTCCGACGAGCCCGAGCCCAGCTCGATCAGCGTCTTCGCGCCGGTCATGGTGGCCACGTCGTCGGCGTGCGCGGCCAGCACCGCCCGCTCGGCCCGGGTCGGGTAGTACTCCGGCAGGCGGGTGATCTCCTCGAACAGCTCGCTGCCCCGGGCGTCGTAGAACCACTTCGGCGGCAGCCACTTCGGCGTCGCGGCCAGCCCGACCCGTACGTCCTCCCGCAACCCACGGTCGAGGTCCTGCTGCTCCAGGTGGATCTCCAGCGGCTCCGCGCTCATCGAGTGTCCTCTCTTGCGGTGGGTACGGAACGTCAGGCGGCGCTCGTCTCCCGCACGTCGAGCCCGCCCGTGGTCGCCACCACGAGCCGGCCGTCCGGCACGGCCCGCCAGGCCGGGTCGTCGTCGAACGGTTCGGACGCCAGCAGCACCGAGTCCGGGCCGCGGCGCACCGACAGCGCGTGCCCGGCCGTGCTCGCCACCACCGTCGTACCGTCGGTGAGCAGCAGGTTCAGCCGCGACCCGGGAGCGGCGGCGGCGACCGCCGCGACGGTGTCCGCCACCGCCTCGTCCGGCGGCGCGCCGGCCCGCAGCCGGTGCCGGACCAGCGCCCACAGCAGCGCCGAGTCGGTCGGCACGTCGAGCGTGATCAGGTCGCGGACGGGCAGGCCGGCGGCGAGCGGGACCAGGCTGTCCGGCCAGCCCCGCACCACGCCGTTGTGGCTGAACAGCCACCGCCCCTCGGCGAAGGGCGCCGCGGCGGTCTCGTGCAGCGGCATGCCGACCGTGGCGGAGCGGACCGCGGCCAGCACCGCCCGCACCCGCGTCACGGCGGCCAGCTCCGGCAGCGTCGTGTCGCTCCACATCGGCTGGGCCCGCCGGTAGCGGACCGGGTCGCCGTCGTCGTCGGGGTACCAGGCGACGCCGAAGCCGTCGGCGTTGATGGTGCCGCCGCCGCGCATGTCACGCGGCGCCCACGACTGGCGCAGCAGCCCGTACGGCGGGTCGAACAGCAGGCTGCCCAGGAGCACAGGTGGACCGAGGTACGCGAGGTGACGGCACATCGGGCCGGCTCACTCCTCCGGGCCGGCGTCACGGGCGCAGCGGAACCCGCTGAAGATCTGCCGCCGGATCGGGTAGTCCCAGTTGCGGAACGTGCCCCGGCAGGCGGACCGGTCGGTGCCGAACGAGCCGCCCCGCAGCACCCGGTGGTCGTCGCCGAAGAAGACCTCCGAGTACTCCCGGTACGGGAACGCGGTGAAGCCCGGGTGGCCCCGGAACGGCGAGGAGGTCCACTCCCACACGTCGCCGACGAGCTGGTGCACACCCAGCGGCGAGGCGCCGGCCGGGTACGCGCCCACCGGCGCCGGCCACAGGTGCCGCTGCCCCAGGTTGGCGTGCTCGGTGGTGGGGTCCTCGTCACCCCACGGGTAGCGCCGGGACCGGCCGGTCGCCGGATCCCAGCGGGCCGCCTTCTCCCACTCCGCCTCGGTGGGCAGGCGCTTGCCGGCCCACGCCGCGTACGCCTGCGCCTCGTACCAGCAGACGTGCACCACCGGCTCGTCGTCGCGTACCGGCGACCAGCGGCCGAACCGGCGGTACGCCCAGCCGTCCCCGTCGCGCCGCCAGTGCATCGGCGCGCTCAGGTCCGCCTCGACGCGGTGCCGCCAGCCCGCCTCGCTCCACCAGCGCGGCTCGTCGTACCCGCCGTCGGCGATGAACGCCCGGTACTGCCCGTTCGTCACCGGGGCGGCGTCGATGAGGTACGCCGGAAGGTCGACGGTGTGGGCCGGGCGCTCGTTGTCCAGCGCCCACGGGTCGGTGGAGGTGCCCATGGTGAACGGCCCGGCCGGCACCCGTACCTCCCCACCGGCCCGGGCGCGGGGCTCCGGCGGGGGCGGCGCGTCCAGCACCGGGGCGCCCGCGCGCAGCTGGTGGGTGGCGAGCATGGTCTCGTCGTGCTGCTGCTCGTGCTGCACGATCATGCCGAACGCGAACCCGTCGGCGACCAGGGGACGCTCGGTGAAGCGGATGCCGTCGAGCAGGTCGAACACCTTGTCCCGCACCGTACGCACGTACGCGCGGGCCTCGGCCGGCGGCAGCAGCGGCAGCGCCGGCCGGTCCTTGCGCGGCTGCTTGAACGCGTCGTAGAGGTCGTCGATGTCGTGGCGCACCGGGTCACGGCCGCCGACGTCGCGGACCAGCCACAGCTCCTCCTGGTTGCCGACGTGCGCCAGGTCCCAGACCAGCGGAGACATCAGCGTGGAGTGCTGCCGGACCAGGTCGTCGTCGTCCACCGCGTCGGTCAGCAGCGCGGTACGGGCCCGGGTGCGCTCCAGTTCCGCGGCGATCCGGTCGCGTAGTCGCTCGGTGGTGGTCACCGGTGTCCCCTCTCCGCGGCGGCGCGGTGCCGCCGGATCGCTCGCCGGGTCTCGTCGTGGATGCCGGCCGGCAGGCCGAGCCGGGGCAGGGCCGTCAGGGCCAGGTCGAACAGCGCCGCCGCGGCGGTCGCCAGCGGGCGCTCGGCCAGCCCGCACCGGGCCGCCGCGCGCCACCGGTCGGCGACCGGCGCGGCAGCCGCCAGCGCGTCCCGGGTGGTGGCCGGGTCGGCGAAGATCGCCGCCAGCACCGCCAGCGGCACCGTCCACTCCGGGCCGGGCTGGGTGTCCAGGTAGCGCAGTTCGAGGTAGCCGCGCGGGCGTACCGGCGGGAACAGCGTGCTGAGGTGGTAGTCCAGGTCGTCGGTGGTGGGCGGGCGGGGCAGCGCCCCGGCCAGCCAGTCGGCGAACGTGACACCGGGCGGCGCGGTCCAGTCCGGGCCGTCGCCGCGGACGCAGAGCAGCGGCGCGGCGAGCGCGTACCCGGTCCAGGCCGCCACCGGGTCCTCGCCGGCGCGCTCGGGCGACCAGACCGGACGGGTGCGGGCCGGGTCGATGGCCAGCCAGGTGGCCATCCGGGCGGAGGCCCAGCCGGTACGGCGCCCCGCGTGCCGGTCGGCGGTGGCGAAGGCGGCGAGCAGCGGCGGGCCGACGGCGTGTGCGGTGGCCCACCTCTGCGCCAGATGGTCCGGCTCGCCCGCGTCCAGGCAGACCTGGAGGCCGGCGGTGCTGTACATCATCGCCCGTCCCGCCGGGCCGCGGCGGTCGAAGGCGCATCGCATGGCCCGGTAGCGCGGGGTCTCCACGACCGGCCGGGGAAGGCGCCACGGGTCGATGCCGCTGCGGCCGAGCACCAGGCCGGCGGCGTCCAGGCGGGCCCGCAGCTCGGCGACGTCGGCCTCGGTGGCCAGGATGAGCGCGGCGACCGACGATCGCGGTGTCGCGGAGATCTCCACCTGCCCGCCGGGCTCCACGGTCACGGCGCCGCCGCGCCGGAGCTCGTCGGCCGGGCTGGTGGGGTCGAGGGTCACGGGGCTGTGCCGCCCCAGCGCCTCGCGTAGTCGCTCGCGGTCGACCGGCCGGGCCGGGTCCGCGGCGTCGTGCACGGTCCATTCCAGTTCGACGCCGACGAGTGCGGGTGGCCCGGTCTTGAAGCAGATCCGGGCCAGGTGGCCCCGGGCTGTCTCCTCGTCTCCCAGGACGACTGCCCGGTCCAGATCCGGCGACATCACCATGGGACGGCTCCTCCTCGGCGATGGGCGACGACGTCGTCGCGACGCGCCCGGCCGGGACGGCACGGGACGCCGCCCCACCATCCTCTGTCTAGCAGACGAGTTCCGCTTGCCCGGAGAGATGAATTTTTGTCCGGAATCTGATTGCGCGGTGGCGGTCAGTCGTCCGTCCGCGGGCCTGGGCGCTCGGGCTCCGGGTCGTCGTGCGGGTCGTCCGCCGGAGCGCCGACCAGGTTCCGGCAGTAGCTCTCCACCTGCTCAGGGCCGCCCGCGGCGGCCACCAGGTCGGCGAAGCCCGGCGTGGTGAGCGCCTTCTCCCGCTGCCGCTCCGACTTGGTCAGGTAGGCACGGCAGTGGCCGGCCATGCTCGCCCCGCCGGCCGGGGGTGCGGACGGCCGGGCCTTGGCGCTCGGCGTCCCGGAGGGCACCGGCGTCGGCGCCGGTGGCGACGCCGCTGCGGACGCGTCGCCGGCGGGGGTGCTCGGCGCCGGCCGCGACGGCCCGGTGACGGCGGGGCCGGTGGGTCCGGCTGTCGTCGCGGGCGGGAGCACCGGCTCGGGGTTGCGGTCCAGGCGTACGGCGGCGAACGCCACCCCGGCGACCGCCGTGGCGGCCAGCCCGGACAGCGCGGCGGCGATCCGCAGGCGCCGGCGCGGGCGCGGCGCGGCCACCGGCGCCGGTTCGGTCCCGGCGCGGGCCGCCCGGAAGGCGGCGAGCGCCCGCTCCTCCCCGGCGACCTCGCCGGGGGCCGCCGGTCCGGCGGCGGCGGACAGCAGCCGGCTCAGCGGGTCGGCGTCGGCCCCCGGCGGCGTGCCGGCGCGCGCGGCGTCGAGCAGGCGGTCGGACTCCGCCCGGTCGGCGGGCCCGCCGGACCGGCGAGCGTACATGCCGTCGTCTCCCCTCACGTCAGCCCTCCGCCGGCTCGGCCTCGGGCGCGTGCGGCACCTGGCGGTCGGTACGGGGACGCGGCGCGACGGCGTCCCGGGTGTCGTCCGGCGCGGCCTGCGCCGCCGAACGCTCCAGCATCGCGGCCAGCCGGCGCAGGCCCCGGTGTGCGGCGGTACGCACCGCGCCGGCCCGCCGGCCCAGCACCCGCCCGGCGGTCTCCGCGTCCAGGCCGATGACGGCCCGCAGCATCACCGCCTCGGCCTCGGCCGGCGGCAGCGTACGGATCAGCGCCAGCGCGCTCTCGGTGGCGATTGCCTCACCCGCCCGGTCGGCGGTGTCGACGTCGGCGGCCAGGTCGTTGAGCGCCTGCACGGGCACCGGCACGGAGGGACGCCGCCGCTGCCGGCGCAGATGGTCCATGGCCCGGTTACGGGCGATCGTGACCACCCAGGCGCGGAACTCGCCGCCGGTGAACGACGGCAGGTCACGCGAGATCTGGAGCCACGCCTCCGAGGCCACGTCCTCGGCGTCGGCGCCGACGAGCGCGGTCAGGTAGCGCAGCAGCGCGGGTTGCAGGCTGCGGTAGAGGAACCGGAACGCCTCCTCGTCGCCCGCCTGCGCCCCGGCGACCGCCTCGTTCAGCTCGGCCGTCACGCTCGCCGTCCCGTGACGGCCCGGCGCCGGACGTCGACGGGCGTCGGTGACCACACCGCCATCCGCACTCGGCCCCCCGGTGAGCTGATCAGGCACGCGCACGAGGGTGCGGTGCGCCTTGGACACTGCCGCGCGGCATCGGGCGTCGGCGGGACATACCGTACCGGCGTCCGGGAGCGGCCGGGAGTCGGGCCGACACGGGGCCCGGCGAACTGCGTCGGCAAGCCGTCGGAGGCCGGAAAAACAGAGAGAAATGTCTACCCCTGGCACCGGCGTGTCGGGGTAACACTCAGGGCGGCCGCGACGCTCCCCCGGACGGATCACCGCCGGCACGGCGGACCGGGAACGCGGGGGCGCGTGACTTCCTGGCCGATCGTACCGGGTCGATCACGATCAGCCGATCGGCGTCCCGGCTGCCGCACACCCGGCCGGACGGCCCACCGAACCGGCCGCGGATATCGCGGGAAATACTTCGCGCCCGCAGTGGGTACGGTATGGGGGTGCTGTCCTCAGACGTCGTACTCAGCGGTCGGTACCGCCTGGATGACCGTGTCGCCACCGGCGGCATGGGCGACGTCTGGCGTGCCACCGACCTGGTCCTCGGTCGCCCGGTCGCGGTGAAGGTGCTGCTTCCCGCCCTGGTGTCCGACCCCGACTTCATCGCCCGGTTCCGTTCCGAGGCCCGGATCATGGCCTCCCTGCGCCACCCCGGCGTGGTCCAGGTCTTCGACTGCGGCGAGGACGACCTGCCCGGCGGCGGCCGGGCCGACTACCTGGTGATGGAGTTCGTCGCCGGTGAGCCGCTGTCGCGGCGGATCGAAACCGCCGGGCAGCTCGAGGTCGCCGAGACCATGTCGATCGTGGCCCAGGTGGCGCAGGCGCTGCACGCGGCGCACGGCCGGGGCATCGTCCACCGGGACGTGAAGCCGAGCAACCTGCTCGTGCAGGACGACGGCACCGTGGTCCTGGTCGACTTCGGCGTGGCCCGCTCGACCAACGTCACGAGCATCACCAGCACGAACGCGGTGCCCGGCACCGCCCTCTACATGGCGCCGGAGCAGGCCGCCGGCCGGCCCGTCTCGGGTGCCACCGACGTGTACGCGCTCGGCGCCGTCGCGTACTGCTGCCTCACCGGTAGCCCGCCGTTCACCGGCGACAACCCGCTCCAGGTGGCCGTACGCCATCTCGACGACGAGCCGCCGGAGCTGCCGGCGGAGATCCCGGCGTCGGTGCGGGAGCTGGTGTCGCGGGCGCTGGCGAAGGATCCGGCCGACCGCTACCCGAGCGCGGCGGCGATGGCCGACGCGGCGCGGGCCGCGCGTACCGACTCGCCGACGGCGACGGTGGCGCTGCGCGGCGCGGCGGGTCCGGCGCGGTCGCGGGACGACCAGCCGGCGGTCCGCCCGGGCGCCGCGGTGGCGACGTCGCGGCGGCGGAGCCGGCGCGGCACGCTCGTCGGGGCGCTGGGCGCGGTGCTGGTGGCGATGGGGGCGCTGGGCGCTCTGGTGGCGGCCGCGAACGACACCGCCGAACCGGCCACGAAGATCGACAAGACCGCACCGGCGGTGGCGCCGAGCGAGCAGGCCGCCGAGCCGGTCGTCGACGAGCCGTCGGCGGACGACGACTACACCTACCGACCGGTCGGTCCCGGCGACAGGCCGTCGGCCACGCCCTCGGTGACGCCGAGCTCCTCCCCGACCCCGTCGGCGCAGCCGAGCGTGACCGACGAGCCGGCCCCGACGGACGAGCCGAGCAGCACGCCGTCCAGCGCGCCGACGACGACGGCGCCCACCACGCCGCCGGCGCCCGACCCGACCACCGCCGACCCCGGCACCGGCACCGGCACCGGCGGCGGGGACACCGGCGGGCAGCCGGTCACCCAGCCCTGACCCACGGCATCCACGAGCCGGCCCCGCCCACGGCGGAGCCGGCTCGTGCGTGTCCGGGACCGGGCGGTCAGTCCGCGCCGAGCGACGCCACGACCGGCCGGGACAGGGCGCGGCGGGCCGGCAGGACCGAGGCGAGCAGGGCGGCCACCACCGCCACGGCGACGATCAGCCCGATCCGTCCCCAGGGCAGCACCAGCGCGAAGTCACCGCCGATGCGGGCGACCACGGCCGTCGCCCCGGCCGCCGTCCCGGTGCCGAGCGCGATGCCGAGCAGCGTGCCGACGAGCGCGGTGAGCACCGCCTCGACCGCGAGCACGCCCCGCATCCCGGCCCGGCTCAGCCCGACCGCGCGCAGCACCGCCGTCTCCCGGGTGCGTTCCACCACGGACAGGCTGAGCGTGTTGGCGACCCCGACCAGCGAGATCACCACGGCCAGGCCGAGCAGCGCGGTGACGAACCCCAGCACCAGGTCGACGGTGCCGGTGAGCATCTTCTTGTACGCGGCCTGGTCCATCACGTTCACCGTCGGGTAGCGGGCCAGCACCGACTCGACGGCGGCCCGGGCCGCATCGACGCTCACCCCGGCGGCCGGGTCCACCTCGGCCAGGTAGCCGCGCTCGGCCGGGAACATGGCGGTGAAGTCGGCGTCCAGCACGTCCACCAGATGCCCGGCGGGCACCGGACTGCCGGCCAGGACCGGCTCCTCGTCGGCCACCACCGCGGCGACCCGGAACGGCCGCCCGGCGAGCGTGATCGTGGAGCCGGCCGTCCAGCCCCGGGCGGCGGCCAGTTCGCGGTGCACCAGCACCGCTCCCGGCCCCAGATCCGCCGGGTCACCGGCGTCCACGGCGGACAGCGTCCGCCGGACCAGCGCCGGATGCGCGGCGCGCAACTGCACGTCGCCGACCACCCGGCTGCGCTGCTCGTGCACCACGCCCAGCTCCGGGCGGGCGGCCAGTTCGCCGGCGACCGTGGCCGGCAGGTCACCGCCGATGCCGGTGACGAGGAAGTCCACGCCGATCCGGGCGTCCACCGCGCGTTCGATGCCGGACTTGACACTCGCCGCGCCGACCACGAAGGCCGAGACCAGCCCGATGCCGATCACCATGGCCGTCGCGGTGGCGGCGACCCGGCGCGGGTTACGCACCGCGTTCGACACCGCCAGCCCGCCGGTGGCGCCGAACGCCGCGCGGAACGGCCCGCCGAGCACCCGTACCAGCGCCGGCACCAGCACCGGGCCGAACGCCACGATGCCGCCGAAGGCCAGCAGCCCGCCCGCCGCGACCAGCACCACCTGGCCGGTGGCGCCGGCGCCGGCCAGCGCCGCCACACCGGCGGCGAGCGCCAGCACGCCGACCCCCAGCCGGATCCGACCGGCCGGGCGGACCGGGTCGACCGCCGCGTCGGTGAGCGCCGCCACCGGTGCGACCCGGGTGCCCTGCCAGGCCGGCAGCGCGGCCGACGCCACCGTGAGCAGCGTCCCCAGCCCCAGCGAGACCAGCAGCGTACGCGGGGTCAGCGTGAGCCCGCTGCCCAGCGGCACGCCGGTGCCGGCGAGCAGGAGGCCGAGGCCGCCGGCCACCGCCGCGCCGGCCAGCACTCCGACCACGGAGGCGAGCAGGCCGGTCACCGCCGCCTCGGACAGCGTGGCCCGGTAGATCTGCCCCCGGGTGGCGCCGACCAGGCGCAGCAGCGCGGTACGCCGGGAGCGCTGGGCGAGCACGATGGCGAAGGTGTTGGCGATCACGAAGCCGGCCACCACCACCGCGACCGCGGCGAACGTGCCCAGCAGCATGCCGAACTGCCGCAGGTCGCGTACCGCGTCGTCGACTGCCGCGTCGAGGACGGCGTCCCGGTCCCGGACCGTCACGTCCGGCCCCACCACGGCGCGGATCCGGTCGGCCAGCGCCGCCGCGTCGGCACCGGGCCGCGCCGCCACCATGATCCGGCCGTAGCCCTTCTCGCCGCTGACGGTGAGCGCGTCCGGGCCGGTCAGCCCGATGTACGGGCCGCCGACGTCGCGGGAGCTGCCGTCCACGTCGACGGCACCGACCAGGGTGTACGGGCGGGCCGCGCCGTCCCGCCCGCCGATCGACACCGGTCCGCCCAGTGCGAAGCGCTGCTCGGCGACGGTCCCGTCGTCCAGCACCACCTCGCCGGGGCGCTGCGGCAGCCGCCCGGCCACCACGTCGTAGGACTGGAGGTCCGCCTCGGTGGGGATCGCGGCGAGCACCGCGTACCCGAGCACGGGACGGCCGTCGGTGCCGACCACGCCCACGGAGCCGGTCAGCTCGCCCGCGGCGGCTGCCACCCCGTCGACGGCGCGTACCCGGTCCACGAGCGCCGGGGGCAACGGATCGGTCCCGGCGTACGCGGCCAGGTCGGTGTGTCTGTCGAACTCACCGGCCCGCTCGTACGCCCCGGCGCGCATGCCGTCGACGAACATCAGCGTGCCGGCGACGAACGCGACGCCGAGCACGATCGCCAGCGAGGACAACAGCAGGCGCAGGCCGTCGGCGCGGACCTGGCGCAGGGTCAGGCGCAACATCACGCTCACCGCCCCGCCGGCGCCACGGCCGGGTCGAGCCGGCTGAGCGCGTCCCGGACGTCACCGACTGTCGGCTCGTGCAGCTCGTCGACCAGCCGGCCGTCGGCGAGGAAGACCACCCGGTCGGCGTGCGCGGCGGCGGCCGGATCGTGGGTGACCATGACGACGGTCTGGCCGAGCGTGTCCACCGCCTCGCGCAGCAGCCGCAGCACCTCCGCGCCGGAGCGCGAGTCGAGGTTGCCGGTCGGCTCGTCGGCGAAGATCACCCACGGCCGGTTGATCAGCGCGCGGGCCACCGCGACGCGCTGCTGCTGCCCGCCGGACAACTCGGCCGGACGGTGCCCGAGGCGGTCGGTCAGGCCCACCGCGGCGACCACCTGACGCAGCCACGTCGCGTCCGGCCGGCGGCCGGCGATCGCCAGCGGGAGGACGATGTTCTCCTCCGCGGTGAGCGTGGGCAGCAGGTTGAACTTCTGGAAGACGAAACCGATCCGGTCCCGGCGCAGCCGGGTGAGCCGCCGGTCGTCCAGGCGCGTCAGGTCGGCGTCACCGATGTGGACCGCCCCGGCGGTCGGCCGGTCGAGGCCGGCGAGGCAGTGCAGCAGCGTGGACTTGCCGGAGCCGGACGGGCCCATGACGGCGGTGAACCGGGCGGCGGCCAGGTCGAGGTCGACGCCGCCGAGCGCGACGACGCGGGACTGCCCCACGCCGTACTCCTTGCGCAGTGCGCGGGCGGCGAGGGCGACGCCTGTGGTCGGTGGTGCGGACACGGTGGTGCTCCTGTCGGACACGGTCTTTCGGACAGTTCCGACGCTAGGTCCGGCACCGGTCAGTTGATCTCCACCTGCGCGCTCGACCTCGGTGCGACCACGGTCGTCCCCCACCGGGCAAACCCGTACGACCTGAGACGTACGGCCGGTCAGCCGCCGGGCGTGACCAGGCCGCTCTCGTATGCCAGGACCACCGCCTGGACCCGGTCGCGGAGCTGGAGCTTGGCCAGGATGCGGCCCACGTGGGTCTTCACGGTCGCCTCCGCGACGTGCACCCGGGCGGCGATCTCGGCGTTGGAGAGCCCCTGTGCCACCAGCAGCAGCACCTCGCGCTCCCGCTCGGTGAGCTGGGCCAGCCGCGGGTCCGCCGTCGGCGCGGGGCCGAGCTGCCCGGCGAACCGGTCGAGCAGCCGCCGGGTGATCGACGGGGCCACCACCGAGTCGCCCTGTGCCACCACCCGGATCGCGGCCATGAGCTCCTCCGGCGGCACGTTCTTGAGCAGGAACCCGCTCGCCCCGGCGCGTAGCGCGGCGAACGCGTCGGCCTCGGTGTCGAACGTGGTGAGCACCAGCACGCGCGGGCCGCCGCCGGCCGAACCGGCGCAGATCCGCCGGGTCGCCTCCACCCCGTCCATGGTGGGCATCCGCAGGTCCATCACTACCACGTCGGCCTCGACCCGGTCCAGCACCCGCAGCGCGTCCGCGCCGTCGATGGCCTCGCCGACCACCTCCAGGTCCGGCTGGGAGCCGAGCACCATCCGGAACCCGGCCCGCACCAGCGCCTGGTCGTCGACGATCATCACCCGCACGGTCACGCCGCCGCGCTCCCTTCCTCGATGCCGGCCGCCGCGGGCAGTGGCAGCCGCGCCTGCACCCGCCAGCCACCGGCGAGTGTGGGGCCGGCGGCGAGGCTGCCGTCGTACACCCCGACCCGTTCCCGCATGCCGACCAGGCCGTGCCCGCCGGACGGCGCCGGCCGGACCACCGGAGCGCCGCCGCCGTCGTCCACCGCCCGGACCACGACGGCGTCCGCGGCCCAGTCCAGCGTCAGCTCCACCGACGCGCCGACGCCCGCGTGCTTGAGCGCGTTGGTCAGGCTCTCCTGGACCACCCGGTAGACGGTCAGCTCCAGGCCGGGCGGCAGCGCCCGCGGGGTGCCGGCGCCGCCGCAGGTGATCCGCAGCCCGGCGGCACGGAACCGGTCGAGCAACGCGGGCAGTTCCACCAGCGCGGGTCGGCGGTGCGCCGGCTCGGCGGCCGGCTCGTCCGCCGCCGGCAGCGGCTCCGGACGGTCGGGTTCCCGGAGTACGCCGACCAGCCGCCGCATCTCCTCCAGCGCCGCCCGGCCGGTGTCCGCCACCACCTTGGCCGCCTCCCGGGCGGTGGCCGGATCCCGGTCGAGCGTGAACCACACCCCGTCCGCCTGCACGATCATCACGGCCATGCTGTGGGCGACCACGTCGTGCAGCTCACGGGCGATGCGGGTGCGTTCCTCGGCGACGGCGGCGCGCGCCTCCGCCTCCCGTTCCCGCTCCAGCGTGGCGGCACGCTCCTCCAGGCTGACCACGTAGAGCCGGCGGGTCCGCAGGTTCAGCCCGGCCAGCCAGACCGCGCCGACGATCAGGGCGTAGAAGAACGCGCCCATCCACCAGGGCCCGGTGCCGGGCGACTGGAGCGCGGCGAGCACCCCGCCGATCGCGGCGACGACCCCGGCGAGGATGCCGTCGCGGAGCCGGTCGGCGTACTTGACCACGCTGTAGAGGGCGATCAGCACGGCGACGTCGTAGCTGAGCGGCCCCCAGCCGGCGATCACCTGGACCAGCGCGAGCGCGGCCACCAGGACGCCCACCGCCGACGGGTGGGTACGCCGGAAGAACAGCACCGCCGCCATCGCCAGGCCGACCGCGGACGCCGCGAGCCCGGTCAGCCCGGCGAGGTACCCGGACAGCACGAAGAACACGACGAGCCCGCAGACGGCGGCGTCGAACGCGACGCCCCGCAGCGGACGACCGAGGATCAGGCGGTTCACGATCCCCCAGCCTAGGCCCGCCGCCCGCCCTCCCCGGCCCGTCCCCGGCCCGTCCCCGTCGATCATGAAGTTGGCGGCGGATGCTGTCCGATTTGTCGCAGCCAACCTCATGATCGACGGGGTGAGGGTGGGGTGGGTTGGGGGTGGGGTGAGGGCGGGTCAGGGGGTCAGGAGGGCCTGCATGCGGGTGATCTCGGCGGACTGCTCGACCGCGACCGCGGTGGCGAACTCCTGCATCGGCTGGTCGACGCCGACCTTCAGCAGGTCGGTGGACATGACGATGGCGCCCCGGTGGTGGTCGGACATCATCTGCACGAACAGCCGGTCGAACGCCGCGCCGCGCGCGTCCGCGAGCCGCCGCATCGCCTCGGCGGACTGCATCCCGCGCATGCTGCCATGGTCGTGCCCGGGCACGTCGGCGGGCAGGTCGCGCGTGCTGAGCCAGGCGCGCAGCAGGCCGACCTCCGGACCCTGCGCGGCGCGGATCCGCTCGGCCACGGCACGGATCCGCGCGTCGGCGGCGCGCTCGGGCGCGAGCGATGCCATCTCCAGGGCCTGCTCGTGGTGCGGGATCATCATCCGGACGTACCAGACGTCGAGGCTGTTCCACCGCGGCGTGGTGGCGCCCCGGACCTGCTCGGCGGCGCGGGTCGCGGCCGGCTCCCCCGGCCGCCCCGGCACCACCACGGGTGGCGCCGACGCGACGGCGCTCGCGCTCGGCTCGGCCACCGCGACCGTTCCGGCAGCCTCCGGGGTACGGGCGTCGTCGTCGCGCCCGGTCAGCGTCAGCGCGCCGACCACCACGAGGGTCACCAGTGCTGTGACGCCCACCCACACTCGCGCCTGCCGGCTGGTCATACGACGCCTCCTCCGGTCAAGGTGACAGCGATCCTATCCATAGACGAAAGTTCCCCAGTGTGACCCAGCTCACATTGATGGGCGTCGTCAATAGGTAAGGTGTGGCGAATCATGACCCCCTTTCGAAGGGTGTTGCCGATGATCAACATCCGCACGTCCCGCATCCGGATCGTCAGCCTGGCCGCCGCCGGCCTGCTGCTCGCCGGCGTGTTCACCGCGCCCCCGAGCAGCGCGCAGGAGATCCCCCGCGCCCAGGCCGCGCCGGCCACCGTGGACAACGCCGTCCCCGGTGTCGACGAGATCTCCAGCAGCCCCAACCTGCGTCAGGTGGCGAACCTGCCGAAGCAGGCGCCGTTCGACACCTCGGCCGCCCTCGGCACCGACATCGCCTTCCAGGGGCGGTACGCGTTCGTCGGCAACTACGACGGGTTCGTCGTCTACGACGTCTCCCGCCCGAACCGCCCGACGATCGTGTCGCAGGTGCTCTGCCCCGGCTCGCAGAACGACATCTCGGTCCACGGCAACCTGCTGTTCCTGTCGACCGACTCCTCCCGCAGCGACGACTCCTGCGCCAGCACCACCCAGCCGGCGTCGGTCAAGGAGTCCTGGGAGGGCATCAAGATCTTCGACATCCGGGACAAGCGCAACCCGCGCTACATCAAGTCGGTGGAGACGGCGTGCGGCTCGCACACCCACACCCTGGTGCCCGGCAAGGACAAGCGGAACGTCTACCTGTACGTCTCCTCGTACAGCCCGCGGGCCGAGTTCCCGGACTGCCAGCCGCCGCACGACTCCATCTCCATCGTCAAGGTGCCGGTGAAGAGCCCCACGACGGCCTCCGTGGTCGCCACGCCGAACCTGTTCCCGGACGGCGGCTACCCGGGCGTCCCGGGCCAGTCGTCGGCCACCACCGGCTGCCACGACATCACCGCGTACCCGTCGAAAGACCTGGCCGCGGGCGCGTGCATGGGTGACGGCGTCCTGCTGGACATCAAGGACCGTGAGGCCCCCCGGGTGATCGAGCGGGTCACCGACGCGGAGAACTTCGCGTTCTGGCACTCGGCCACGTTCAACAACGCCGGCACCAAGGTCGTCTTCACCGACGAGCTGGGCGGCGGCGGCGCGGCCACCTGCAACGAGGTGGTCGGCCCGAACCGCGGCGCGGACGCCATCTACGACATCACCGGCCGCGGCGACGCCCGCAAGCTGGAGTTCCGCAGCTACTACAAGATCCCCCGCGTCAACACGGACACGGAGAACTGCGTGGCCCACAACGGCTCGCTGATCCCGGTGCCCGGCCGCGACATCATGGTCCAGGCCTGGTACCAGGGCGGCATCTCGGTGTGGGACTTCACCGACTCGCGCAAGCCCAAGGAGATCGCCTACTGGGAGCGCGGGCCGCTGGACGCCTCGCAGCTGCGTACCGGCGGCTCCTGGTCGGCCTACTGGTACAACGGCCACATCTACTCCAGCGACATCCAGAAGGGACTGGACGTGCTGGAGCTGCGTGACCCGCGCACCTGGCTGGCCCAGTTCCTGCTGGTGCCCGAGCTGAACGTGCAGACGCAGGCCGGTTACCTGAGCTGGTGACCCGCTGACCGTGGCCGGGCCCGGTGCTCCCCTCGGGGGCACCGGGCCCGGTGCGGTCCCGGGACCGGAACGGACACGTGCCGGTGACGATCGACGACCGGACGGCGGTGCCGGGCGACGCCCTGATCCGGGCGCTGCACGAACGCCTCGCGCCGTCCCGCGAGGCGTTGCGCCTCGTCTGGACGCACTGCCGGATCGTGTGCGACATCGCCGGACAACTGCTCGACCGCAGCGGTGTGGACGCGGACGCCGCCGTCGTACGGGCCGGCAGCCTGCTGCACGACATCGGGGTCTACCGCCTCTACGACGCGGACGGGCGGATCGACGAGCGGAACTACGTGCGGCACGGCGTGCTGGGCCACGCGCTGGCGCGGGAGGCGGGGCTGCCCGAGGTGATCGCCCGGTTCTGCTCCCGTCACACCGGCGTCGGGATCACCCGGGCGGACGTCCGCCGGCAAGGGCTGCCGATCCCGGCCGCCGACTACACGGCCGTCACCGTCGAGGAACACCTCGTGATGTACGCCGACAAGTTCCACAGCAAGACCACGCCGCCGTCGTTCGTCTCCGCCGCGTCCTACGCGGTGGCCGTACGGCGCTTCGGCGCGGACAAGGTCGACCGGTTCGCGGCGCTCGTCGAGCGGTTCGGCGAGCCGGACCTGTCCACACTCGCCGCCAGGTACCGGCAGCCGATCGTCTGAGCGGACGTGGTCAGTTGCTCATCGGCAGCCGGTAGTCGCGGGTGCCGCCGCCCGCCGTCACCACGCGCACCTCACCGCTGCGCAGCCCGTACGTCACCGACCAGCGGGTGTGCGACTGGCGTACCGCGTTCAGCAGCCGCAGCGCCCCGGCCGTGTCGACCACCCCACCGGTGCGGTCCAGTTCCTTCGCCAGCACCCCGTACCTGTGGTCCTGCCGCAGTTCCCGGTCCGGCACACCCACGGCCGGCACGTTCGTCAGCGCCTGCCACGGGGCCTGTCGCCGATCCACTGTGAGCTTGCCGTCGACGAACTCCACCACCGCGGACGCGCCGGTCGCGTCGGCCAGCAGGTAGTGCAGCGGCGGCCCGCCGTCGAAGTCCAGGTTGTAGCGCTTGAACACGGCGACCGCCTCGTCGACAGTGGCGGCCGAGTCGAGCACCAGGCGCAGGATGCGCACCGAGCCCACCTTGGGCAGGCCGGGCACCGGCTCGGCGCGCGCCCCGTCGTCGGCGGCCAGCCCGACGGCGAGACCCCGCTCGTTCATGCCGTCGAACGGCAGCAGCGGCGCGTCCAGCAGCCGCCGGTCCCCCGTCGGGTCGGCGGCCACGCCCAGGTACGAGATGTCGACCAGCGAGATCGAGGCGTACCCGTCCGGCGGGTCGGTGCGCAGCACCAGCGCGGGGTTCGGCTCCCAGTCGAAGTTGCGGGCGAACACCGGCCGGTCGCGGTCGGCGAGCGCGGCGAACAGCGAGCAGCCGAACGGGCTCGGCGGCGTCGACCCGGCCAGCCCGGCGGTCGGGTCGTAGTCGCCGTCGTACGTCATCTCGTACATCGGCAGGTCGTCGATCTTGCGGAGGCTGGCCAGGGTTCGTTCGACCTGCCCCGGGTCCTGCCGCGAGGCGGTCGGTGAGCCGGCCGCGGCCGGCGGGTCGGACCGGCGGCTCTCCCCGCAGGCCGTGCCGAGCAGGAGCAGCGCGAGCCCGCCGGCGATGAGGGTCCTCCGCATGACAGCGACGCTAGAAGAGGCGTCGGCCGATGTCCATCCGGGACCCGGTCAGCTCCGCACGACGGCGAACATCCAGCAGCCGTACACGACGTTGCGGCTGTGCAGCAGGTCCACCGCCGGGTCGGCGAACAGCTCCGCGATCACCGCCTCCGGGTCGCCGCCGTCGTGTCGCCGTCCGCCCACGATGCGGCCCCGGCTGTCGTACGCGCGCAGCACCTGCTCGCGTCCGCGCCACCCGGACGGGTACGCCGTCACGTCGTCCGGGCCGGCGCAGCCGGTGGCGTGCGCGAACACCGGCCCCACCTCGCGGTACGGGCCCGGCGGCAGCGGCGGGGCGTACCCGAACAGCAGCAGCGCCTCGTCCGGCCGGGCGTCGCGAAGGCAGCCGCCCGAGCACCGGCTCGCCGCCGGTGGCGCGCCGGTGCTCGGGCGGCTGCCCGGTGGCGTCGCGGCCGGTGCGTCGCAGCTCGGCGAGCGTCGCGGCGGGCAGCGGGTCGACCCGGAACGCGGTACGGGTGGTCGTCACGGTCCCAGCCTGGCGCGGCGCGGAACGCGGCGCTGGCGGTGATCGGACCTGGCATTCGGGTGCCGCGAGAATGAGCACGGAGCGGGCACCCGCCGGCCGGGTCCGGCGCCGACAATGGCCGGATGGACGTCGACGACTACCGGACCCACTCCCCGTACAGCGATCCCCGCCACCACGTGGCGCTGCTCGACGCCGTGCCCGCCGACCTGCCCACCGTCGCGGCGATCGCCCGCAACGTGATCGTCCACTACCGCGCCGGTGGCGTGGAGCTGCCGGACGTCCGCCGGGCCGAGGTGAACCTGCGCTGGATGGACCGCATCCTCGACGCCGACCAGTCCCGGTTCCCGCTGCCGCTGACCGCCGAGCGCCCGGCCGCCGAGCGGGTCGCCGGCTGCTGCCGGGACCACACGCTGCTCACCGTCGCGGCGCTGCGCCAGCACGGTATCCCGGCTCGCAGCCGGATCGGGTTCGTGAGCTACTTCGTGCCCGGCTGGCACCACGACCACGTGGTCGCCGAGTGGTGGGACGGCGAGCGCTGGGTCTGGTCCGATCCGGAGCTGGACCCGGCCGGCGACCGGCCGTTCGACGGCTACGACATCGACCCGGAGGCGGGGCACTTCGAGTCGGCGGCCCGGGTGTGGCTGGCGTACCGGGCGGGCCGGATCGACCCGGACACGTACGGCGTGGACCCGTCGCTGCCGATCCGGGGCGACTGGCTCGTCCACGACTACGTGCTGCTGGAGCTGGCCCACCGGCACAAGGACGAGGTGCTGCTCTGGGACGGGTTCGGGGCGATGACCGAGGACCTGACCGGCGCCGACCTCACGCTCGTCGACGAGGTCGCCGCGCTGCTGGTGGCCGCCGACCGTGGCGACGCCGCAGCCGAGCGGGAGCTGGCCCGGCGGTACGCCTCGGACGCCCGGTTGCGTCCGGGCCCGACTGTGCACTGCATGGACCCGGTCTCCGGCACGGCCGCCGACGTCGATCTGCGGCGCTGACCGGGCTCACCCGGGCAGGGGCGCCTCGTCGCCTCGGGTGCGGCGCGGGTTGACCAGCCGGCGGACCATCGGCGCGGCGTTCCAGCGGGCCGCACCGACCAGGTCCCGGGCGTGTTCGAGCACCGTGTAGTCGGGCCGCGCCATGCCCTCCGCGATGGCCCGGTCGAGGTCGTTGCCGCAGCGGGTGAGCACGCTGTCGAAGTCCCGGCGGACCGGTTCGAGCAGGTCGTAGCCGAAGGAGCGGTGCAGCCGGGCGAACAGCGGCTTGTAGAGGCGGGCTCGCTCGTGCAGCCCCGACGAGTACGACATCGGGTTCTTCGGCCGCTGCCGGACGTAGGACGGCAGCACGTCCGCGAAGGCCCGCCGGACGATCCACTTCTCCTGCCCGTCGCGCAGTTTCACGCCCAGCGGCAGCCGCATGGCCAGCTCGACGACGCTGAGGTCGAGGAACGGCACGCGGGCCTCCACGCCGTGCGCCATGCTGGCCCGGTCCACCCGTTGCAGCTCGGTCCGGCACAGGTTGCGGATCTTGTGCAGGAACAGGCGGCGGGACCGCTCCGGCCCGACCCGGTGGTACATCGGGTACCCGCCGAACAGTTCGTCGGAGCCGTCGCCGGTGAGCACCACCCGTACGCCCAGCTCGCGCAGCCGCCGGAAGATCGGCACGGAGACGACCGCGTTGATGATGTCGCCGTACTCGGTCAGCTCGGAGATGCGGATCGCCTCGCGGACGTCGGCGAGCCGGATGTCGCGCGGGCGCAGCTCGATCACCTCGTGCGGTACGCCGAGGTCGGCGGCGAGCCGCCGGGCGTACGCGACGTCCGGGCTCTCCGGCACGCCGATGGTGACCGCCACGCAGTCGGGGTGCAGTTCCCGGGCGTGCAGCAGCGCCAGTGAGCTGTCCAGGCCGCCGGAGAGCACCACGCCGACGGTGAGGTCGGTGTCCAGCCGGGCGCGCATCGCGTCGGTGAGCGCGACGCGGACCAGCAGGGCGGCCTCGTCCGGGTCGTCGATCACCGGCAGGCCGTCGCCGAGGGTGAGCAGGTCGACGTGCGGGCCGAGCCGGACCGGGCGGCCGGGCTCGACCCAGCCGTGGTGGCCGGGCGCCACCTCGCCGATCGGCGCGCCGTGCCCGACCAGCGCCTTGACCTCGGAGGCGAGGTGCAGGCAGCCGGGCAGGCGGGACCAGTACAGCGGCTTGACCCCGAGCGGGTCGCGGGCCAGGTACGCCCGGCCGGTGTCCCGCTCGACGATCACGAACGCGTACTCGCCGCGCAGCCGGCGGACCGCGTTCCCGCCCCACTGGTGGAACGCGGTGAGCACCACCTCGGTGTCGCCCGTGGTGCGAAACCGGTGCCCGAGCCGGGTCAGCTCGGCGCGCAGCTCGTGGTGGTTGAAGATCTCGCCGTTGAAGCAGAGCAGGTGCCGCTCGTCCGGTGACATCCACGGCTGGACGGACCGTTCCCGGTCCACGATCTTCAGCCGCCGTACGCCGGCGAGGAGGCCGTGTTCCTGCCGGGTCTCGGTGACCTCACCGCGCGGTGCGAGCGCGGCGAGCATCCGCCGGAAGGTGGCCGGATCCGCCTCGGGGCCGATGCTCAGCGCGATCCCGCACACCGGGTCACACCCCCATCTCGGCCTCGTACGCCCGCCGGTACCGGCGGCGGGCGTCCGGGGCGAGGCACACGTGCCAGGCCTGTCCCTCGTCGACCACGTTCACCTCACCGGCGTCCTGACGGGCCAGCAGCAGCCCGGCGAGCGCCGGGCGGGCGCCGAAACGGTCGTACCACTCCAGTTCGACGTCGGCAGCCCAGCCGAGGCAGTGCCCGCTGGGCACCATCGCGGCGTACCCGAGGCGGCGCAGCCGGTACTGGTGTTCGGCGCTGCGGGCCAGGCTGGTCACCCACAGCGGCGGCGTGCCGCCCGGTGCGACGGCGGTGAACTCCCGGGCCAGGTCGTTGAGGAAGCCGATCATCTCGCGGCGGGCCCGGCGGAACAGCAGCCCGGCGGTACGCGGGGTGGCGTCCGGGCGCAGCCGCCGCCGGACCGCCCGCAGTCCGCGTCCCACCACTGTGGCGGGTTGTTCCTGGTAGCGGAACTCCAGCAGGCCGCGGCGGCGCAGCCATTCCAGGTCGACCAGTTCGGTGCTGGCGCGTACCTGGTCGTCGGTGAGGAACGTCGGGCTGTCCCGCCACCAGAGGACGTCGACGCGGGAGAGCAGGTAGATCCGGACCAGCGCGGTGAGGTCCTGCGCCGAGCTGCGCGCGTTGGGCTGGTAGCGGGCCATCTCCAGCAGCAGCGTCTCCCGGGCGCCGATCAGCCCCTGCGGGGTGGCGTCGAGGACGGCGGCGATGGCCGGTTCGCGCAGCCGCTGGTCGAGCAGCACCTGACGGGCGGTGGTGGACGGCGCGTCGGCGAGCGCGCCCACCTCGACCAGGAGTTCCGCCACCGCCGCCCGGTACGCGGACAGGTCCGGCTCGGCGCCGGCGCGCCGGCCGCCCGCGGGCACCCGCCGGGCGGGAGCGGTGGACGTGACGGCGGGACCGGGCTGGCGACCGGGGCTGCGGCTGGGCACTCGCATGGTCTCCGTCCCCTCTCGGTCAGGACACGGCGTGATTGGGCCTGCACACACCGTAATGAGCCGAGAGGGTGGCGATCGTCCCATCTCCCCCGAAGTGCCCGATCAGGTGGCGGACGGCCGCACCAGCGCCTGCACCTCCTCGTACCCGGGCGGCGGCGGCAGGCCCGCGTCGCGCCCGGCGCCGATCGCGTCGGTCAGGTGCAGCGCGGCACCGAGCGCGGCCCGGAACAGCAGCGATCCGGTGCTGACCCGGGCCACCCCGAGCCGCCCGAGGGCGGCCAGGTCCGGACCGCCCGGCCGGTGGAGCACGTTCAACGGCAACCCCACCTCGGCGGCGAGCACGCCGACCAGGTCGTCCGGCGCGCCCGGCACGAACAGGCCGTCGGCGCCGGCGGCGCGGAACGCCGCCGCCCGCCGTCGTGCCTCGGCCAGCGGCGACGGCACGCCCAGCCACCAGGCGTCGGTGCGGGCGTTCACGAAGATCTGCGGCAGGGCGGCGCGGACGGCCGCGATCACGGCGGCGACGTGCTCCACCGGGGCCAGGCGCCCGTCCGGGCGGCCGTCCTCCAGGTTCACGCCGACCACACCGAGCGCGGCCAGCTCGCCCACGAACCCGGCGACCTCCGCCGGGTCGTCGTGGAAGCCGTCCTCGACGTCCACCGTCAGCAGCGCCGGCAGGTCCCGCAGCCGGTACGCCAGCTCCAGCGTCTCGGCGCGGGTGGCGCGGACCGCGTCCGGCCGGCCGGCCGCCGCCGCCACGCCCAGGCTGGTGGTGCCGATCGCCGGGTGGCCCCGGGCGGCGAGCGCCGCGGCGGAGGCGTGGTCCCAGGCGTTCGGCAGGAGCAGCGGTTCGCCGCGCCGGTGCAGGTCACGGAATGCGCGGTACCGGTCGGTCATCGCAGGATCACCTCGAGTCGGGTCGTCGGGACGTCAGGGGCCGGGACGGCGGGACGGCAGCGGCGGCGCAGCACGCCGACCACGCCGGCGGCCAGGGCGAGCGCGTGTCGCTGGCCGGGGCAGCCGCGGGGGCCGGCGCCGAACGTCAGCGCGGCGTTCGCCCGGCCGGCGCGGAAGCGGTCCGGCTCCGGGAAGGCCGCCGGGTCGCGGTTGGCGGCGTCGAACCGCAGCAGCAGCCGCTCCCCCGCGCGCACCGGTTGGCCGCCCAGGCTCAGCGGCCCGGCGGCTGACCCGTACCGGCGGGTCGAGGCGCAGCACCTCGGCGAGCAGCGCGTCGGTCCCGAGCCCGTCCGGCGCGGCGAGCCCGTGCCGGACGGCGGCCACGATCAGCCCGGCGGTGGCGTCGGCGGCCTGCACCAGCAGCCCGAGCCGGTTCGCTGTCACCTCGGCCGGAGCGGGCGGCGACATGGCCAGCAGCGCCGCCACCGCCCGGTCCGCCCGCCGCACCGCCGCCGGGTCGGCGCCCGGGTGGTACGCGGCGGCCACCGCCGTCACCTCCGCGACGGCCGCCGCCGGGCATGAGCGATCGCACCGAGCGAAGCGAGGGCCGTGAGGCCATGCCCGACCAGCACATTCGGCCAGGCCGAGCCGCTCCGCCAGCACCACGAGGGGTACGCGCCGAGCCAGGTCACCGGTCACGTCCACCCGGTCACCGCCGTCGTCCCCGGTCGCGGCGCGGTCGAGGATCCGGCCGGTCAGCCGTTCCGCGGCCACACCCAGTTCCCGTGGGTCGAGGGTGTCGAGCGCCGCCACCCCCACGGCTCGCCGCGCGGCATGCCGGTCCGGCGGACTGAACCGGCTCACCGAGGCGCGCAGCCAGGCCAGGCCACCCTCCGGCGCCTCCTCGGCGGGCGGCACCACGCAGCGGGGATCGGTCAGGACGGAGACGACGTCCGCGTACCGGGTGACCACCCAGCCGCCGTCGTCCGAGGTCGGCGGCCCGCAGGGCGGTATGCCCGGAGCAGCCGTGATCGTCGGTGAATCCATCGCCCGACCGTAGGGCGCCGACAGTTCGGTCCGGACCGAACGATCCGGCCGGGCACCTCCGGCGGCCCGGCGCGGGCGGGACGGGTGCCGCGGGCGGGTCAGGCGCGGGCGGGACCGCTGTCGCGGGACGCGGGCGGGGCCAGCAGCGCCGGGTCGAGCGCGAGCGCGTCGGCCAGCGCGTCCCGGCCGGACGGCGTGAGCCGTACCGCTCGCCCGGCGCCCCGCATGGTCCAGCCGAGGTCGAGGAAGCGTCCGCACAGCGCCGCCCCGAGCGCGCCGGCCAGGTGCGGGCGCCGTTCGGTCCAGTCCAGACAGTCGCGGACGAGCGGCCGTCGCGTCGCGCGCAGCGGCTCGACCGGTACGCCGAGACCGGCCAGCCAGGTCACGCCGTTGCCGGTCAGCGCCAGGCCGCCGGAGCGGTCGAGCACGCCGCGGTCGAGCAGGGCGTCGTACACCAGCACGCCGAGCCGTCCGGCCAGGTGGTCGTAGCAGGTGCGGGCGTACGCGAGGGCGACGCCGGCCGACGCGGCGCGCAACGTGCGGGGCGGGGTGGCCGGGGCGGGCGCCCGTGCGGCCAGGTCCTCGACGAGCTGGGCGACGCCCGGGTCGGCGAGGCGGACGTACCGGTGGCGGCCCTGCCGCTCCTCGACGAGCAGGCCGCCGGCCACCAGCCGGGTGAGGTGGTCGCTCGCGGTGGACGCGGCGACCCCGGCGGCGCGGGCCAGTTCCCCGGCGGTCCAGGCGCGGCCGTCGAGCAGGGCGAGGCAGAAGCCGGCCCGGGTGGGGTCGGCGAGCAGCGCGGCGAACCCGGCGAGTCCGCGGCCGTCGGCGCCAGTGGTCATCGGCCCATGTTGACACGGGCACGGTTCGGGCCGCGCCGAACGGTCCCGGGGTTCTTTACAGCACTCTCTCCAACGTTGTAGAAACGGTGGCACCGCACCTCCGTCTATCCCGAGGGCAGGCCCGATGGGACACCTCCGCCGCGGTGGCGCGCTCGCCGCCGTACTCACGCTTCTGCTCGCCGGCGCGGCCCCCGCGTCCGCCGCCGGGCCCGACCGCTACCGCAACCCGGTCTCCGCCGGGTTCGCCGACACCTTCGCCGACCCGGTCGTGGTGCGCGGCGACGACGGGCTCTGGTACGCCTTCGGCACCTCCGACCCGCTGCGCGAGGGCGAGGGGCGCGCGCACCGGGTGCCGATCGCCCGCTCCGCCGACCTGGTCGACTGGGCCTACGTCGGCGACGCGTTCGCCCCGGACCAGCGGCCCGCCTACGCCGCGCCCGGTGCCGCGTTCTGGGCGCCCGACGTGCGGCGGGTGGCGGGCCGGTGGGTGATGTACGTGACGGTCACCGACACCGGCGTCTCCGACGACACGTTCGACACCGCCGTGGGCGTGGCCACCGCGCCGAGCCTGGCGGGCCCGTGGACGTTCGCCGACACGCCCGTGGTCGCGCCGCGCCCGGGCGCCGGCGGCGGCTACCTGTGGACGATCGACCCGAGCCAGCTCACCGACGCCGACGGCCGCCACTGGCTCTACTACGGCAGCTACTACGGCGGCATCTC
Organism: Micromonospora sp. WMMD1219; assembly: GCF_049315215.1. Lineage (NCBI taxonomy): Bacteria > Bacillati > Actinomycetota > Actinomycetes > Micromonosporales > Micromonosporaceae > Micromonospora > Micromonospora sp. WMMD1219. The sequence goes on along the minus strand of NZ_CP186057.1, from coordinate 4,920,020 downwards.
GGTCACCGAGCTGTCCCCGGACGGGCTGCGCGCGGCCGGCACGCCGACGCCGGTCGCGATCGACAACAAGTTCGAGGGCGCGTACGTGCTGCGCCGCGACGGCTGGTACTACCTGTTCGCCTCCACCGCGAACTGCTGCGCCGGCCCGGCCACCGGCTACTCCGTCCAGGTCGGCCGGTCCCGTGACCCGCGCGGCCCGTTCACCGACCGGGACGGGCAGCGCCTCGACGTGTCCCGGGCCGGGGGCACGCCGGTGCTCACCCAGAACGGCAACCGCTGGATCGGCACCGGGCACAACGCGGTGCTCACCGACCTGTCCGGGCAGGACTGGATCGCCTACCACGCGATCGACCGCGCCGACCCGTACCTGGACGAGCCGTTCGGCGTCAACGAGCGGCCGATGCTGCTCGACCGGCTCGACTGGATCGACGGGTGGCCCACTGTCAACGCGGGCGCCGGTCCCTCCGACAGCGTCCGGCCCGCACCGGTCACCACCGGCCCGATCGACGCCCGTTTCGCCACCGCCGACCTGCGCGGCTGGCGGGCCGAGCACGGCCGCTGGCAGGCCGCCGGCGGGGTGCTGACCGGCAGCGGCACGCTCACCTCACGTACCCGGATGGGCGGCGACCTGCGGGTGGAGACCGACCTGCGGCTGACCGGCGCGACCACCGCCGGGCTGCGGGTGGGCGGCGTGGACGTCCGCATCGGGCGCGGCAAGCTGAGCGCGGGCGTCGCGACCACCGCGCTGCCCGCCGGCCTCGACCTGCGCGACCGGCACAATCTCGCGATCGAGCTACGCGGGCGGCAGCTCGTCGCCACGCTCAGCCCGTCCCGCCTCGGCGACCCGGTCGCCCGGGTGACGGTGCGGCTGCCCCGCCCCGCGACGGGTGAGCTGTCCGTGCGCGCCGAGGGCGGCCCGGCCGAGTTCGACAACGTCAGCGCCGCCCGCCTGTACCGCCCGGCGCGGCACACCGTCCCCGACCCGCGCGTCGGCCCGGTGCTGCGCGGCTACTCCGACGAGTTCAGCGCCCGCCTCGGCCCGGCCTGGCAGTGGGTACGTCAGGACCCGGCCGCCACCGTCAGTGGCGGCGCGCTGCGCTGGCCGGTCCAGGACGCCGACCTGTCCGGCACCGGCAACACCGCCGGGGTGCTGCTGCGCGACGCGCCGGCCGGCAACTATGTCGCCGAGACGAAGGTGACGCTCGACCTAAGCGAGGACAGCGTGCGCAACTACCAGCAGGCGGGCCTGGTCGCGTACGTCGACGACGACCGGTTCGCCCGGCTGACCCAGGTGGCGATCTGGAACACCCGGCAGGTCGAGTACGGCTACGAGCTGCCCTTCGCCGGGCAACCCGTGTACGGCGGCAACATCGTCGGCACCCCGGGCACCACCACCTGGCTGCGGCTGGCCCACCGGATCGATCCGGTGAACGGCGAGCACGAGTTCCGGGCCGGGTCCAGCCGCGACGGGAAGCACTGGACGTGGGGCGCGGTGTGGACGTTCCCGGCGGACACGACGCCCCGGATCGGGCTGGTGGCGCACGGCGGCGCGACACCGGCGGTGACCGCGGAGTTCGACTACCTGCGCTTCCACCGCTGACACTCGGGGCCGTCCCCTGTCGTGGGGGCGGCCCCGGCTCAGCCCCCGGAACGCGGGCAGGCGGTGGTCAGCTCGCTGATCGTGCGGGTGTCGCCGTCGTAGCTGCGCGCCGCCACGAACGCACCGGCCGGCGGGTGCGCACCGGCGACCGCCCGGGCGCGCCGCCGGTCCGCCGCGCCGAACCGCAGCGCCAGGCTCAGGTGTGGCACCCACCGGCCCGGCTGGTGCCACGAGTGCCCGCCGGACGCCTCGGCGAGCACGTCCCAGACCGCGCCGTGCAGCGCGACCAGCTGCGGTGTCGGCCGGACCAGCCACACCAGCGGCGCGCTGCCGTCGAGGACCGCCACCCGGCCCAGCCGTACCGGCAGCGGCAGCGCCGCGTCGCAGAGGTCGGCGAGGCGCTGCTCGGCGCCGGGCGGGAACTCCTCGACCGAGGCGAGCGTGAGGTGCGGCCGGTTCGTCGGGTGCGTGTTGCGGGCCAGGCTGGGCAGCCCGGCGGCGGCGAGCCGGTCCCAGGCAGCGCGAACCGCCGCTTCCAGTTCGGGAGAGCAGAGCAGTTCGACCGTCCGCACGTGATCAGGCTAGTCGGCGTCAGCCGCCCGCGACGTCCCGTACGTCAGAGCCAGCCGGCCTCCCGCGCCCGCCGTACCGCCTCCGCCCGGTCGGCGGCGCCGAGCTTCTGCACACAGGCGCTCAGGTGGTTACGGACCGTGCCGGCGGCCAGGTGGGTCCGCCGGGCGATCACCGCGACCGGCGTTCCCAGCTCGGCCAGCCGCAGCGTCTCCAGCTCACGCGGTGTCAGCGGGCACTCCGGCAGGGTGAGCGCGTCGGCCGCGAGCGCCGGATCGACGTAGCGGGCGCCGGAGTGCACCCGGCGGATCACGTCGGCCAGCGCGCCGCCGGGGGCACCCTTGGCGAGGAACCCGCGCACCCCGGCGGTGAGCGCCGGCCGGAGCTGGGCGGGCCGGCCGTGTCCGGTGAGGATCACCGGCGCGCAGCCGGGCAGTGCCCGGGTCAGCTCGGCGGCGACCTCGACGCCGCCGGGCGGCGGCATCTCCAGGTCGAGCACGGCGACGTCCGGGCGGTGGGCCAGCGCCGCGTCCAGGGCGCTGCGCCCGTCGTGGGCGTGCGCGACCACCTCGATGTCCGGTTCCAGGTCGAGCAGGGCGGCCAGGGCGAGCCGGATCAGTTCCTCGTCGTCGGCCAGCAGCACCCGGATCACGGCGTCACCGGCACTGTCGCCACCAGGCTGAACACGCCGTCGGCGGCCTCGGCCCGGACCCGTCCGCCGGCCGGTGCGAGCCGGTCGGCCAGGCCGCGCAGGCCGCCGCTGAGCCGGTCCGGTCCGCCGTCGTCGCGGACGCCGTCGTTGCGTACGGTAAGCGTCACCACGCCGCCCTCCCGGGTGATCTCGATCCGGCACCAGCCGGCCCGGCTGTGCCGCAGCACGTTCGTCCCGGCCTCGCGCAGCACGGCGGCCAGGTCGGCGGCGATCGGCGCGGGCACCTCACCGTCCGGCGGGACCACAGTCGTGCGTACCCCGCTGGAACGCAGCACCTCCCCCACCGCGGCGGCCTGCTCGACCAGGTCGACGGCACGGTAGCCGTGCACCGCCGCCCGGACCCGGGTCAGCGCCGAGCCGGCCAGCCGCCGCGCCTCGGCCGCCTCCCGGGCGGCCCGGCCGGCGTCGCGCGGCGCCAGCCGCTCCGCCAGCTCGGCCTTGAGCGCGATCACCGTGAGGTCGTGGCCGAGCAGATCGTGTACGTCCCGGGCGAAGCGCAACCGTTCCTCGGCCGCGGCGAGCCGCGCCTGGGCGGCCTGCCCCTGCCGGGCCTCGACGAGCAGATCCCAGAACCAGACCTGCACCCAGGTGAGCGCGGCGATCCCGGCGCCCACCGCGCCGGTGACCAGCAGCGCCGTGGGCACCGGCCCGCCCGTCGACCAGGTGACGGCGGCGGACACCGCGAGGACGCCGGCCGCTGCCACCGCCGCGACGACGGGCCGGAACAGCAGCGGCACCATGCCGACCAGGGACGCGCCCAGCCACGCCCAGGTGGGCCAGGAGCCGGCCGCGACCGGGCCGAGCAGCGGCAGGCTGAGCAGCGCCGCCACTGTGAGCGCGGCGTGCCGGCGACGGCGGGCCGGTAGGGGCAGCCACGGCGTGACGGCCGCGTGCAGCACCGCGATCTGGGCCGCGGTGAAGGCGAGCAGCCCGGCGGCGCCGAGCGCGACGCGTACCGGGTCGGGTTCACGGGTCAGGCCGACCACGGGCAGCAGCACGGTGGTCCACACGTTGGTGGCCAGCGACAGCAGGGTGACCCGCCGGGCCCGGCGCAGCCGGTGGTCGGCGGAATCGACTGTCATGCCCGCCGATCCTAGGGCGTGCGCCGGCCCGCCCGCCCCTGCGAGATGTCACGGCCGGATCGTGCGTTCCGCACGGTTTCCCGGTGACTGACGCGCCTTCTCCGGTGCGCCCGGCGGCGGCAGGGTCGGGGCATGACGGAGATGACTGTGGTCGTACCCCGGCGGTGGGCCGGGTGGGCGCGGACCCGGCACCTGGCCGGGATGGTGGTGGCGATGGTGGCCGGGATGGTGCTGCTCGGGCCGCTGTGGCAGGTGGGCGGGCGGCTGCTGGGCGGCGCGGCGGTGCTGGCGCGGCCGGACGTGGGCGCGCTGGTGATGGCGACGAACATGGCGGCGGGCATGGCCGCGTGGATGTGGTACCGGGGGGACGGCCGGGCCGCCACCGCGGAGATGTCGGCGGCCATGTACGTGCCGTTCCTGCTGCTGCTCCCGCCCTGGTGGGCCGGGTGGGTCGGGGACGACATGCTGCTGCTCGGCGGTCACCTGCTGATGGTCCCGGCGATGCTGCTGGTGGCGCTGCGGCACCGGCACGCGCCGGCGGCGCCGCCGCGCCGGCACCCGGTCGCCGCGGCGGTGGCGCGGGGGTGGCCGGCCGGGCTGGGGCTGCTCATGACCGTGGACATGTGGTTCGCGCCGACCGTCTTCGCGCCCTGGACGCTGCTGGTCCTGCCGGCCGGCTACCTGCTGATCGGCACCTGGCGGCGGCAGTGGAGCGACCGGCGCGCGCTGGCCGCGCAGCTCGCCGGGGCGGCCGTGTGGGGCGGCCTGGCGGTCGTGGCGACGACCGCGTCCGCCGAGGTCGCCGGGGTGCTCGTCGGGGTGGGCTGGCTCGTGCACGCCGCGTGGGACGCCTGGTACCACCGCACCGGCGCGGTGGTGCCGCGCGGGTACGCGCTGTGGTGCGCGGTGTTCGACGTCGGGGTGGGTCTCACCACGCTGCTGGCCGTCCTGTCCCGGTGATCCGGCGGGGGCACGGGGCCACGCCGGATCACCCGGAGGGGATGGCACAGGGGTGGCGCGGCGAACGTTTGCCCCGGTCGCCGCGACCGCCGCGCGGCGGTGATGAAAAACTTGTCGCATGACCGCCGCACCGACCCCGACCGACCCCGCCGTTCCCGACGACGCCGAGGACGCCTTCGCCTTCGCCGATCTCGGGCTCCGCACCGAGTTGCTGGGCGCGCTGTCCGCGCTCGGGTACGAGGAACCGACGCCGATCCAGCGGGAGGCCATCCCTCCGTTGCTGGCCGGGCAGGATCTGCTGGGGCAGGCGGCGACCGGTACGGGCAAGACCGCCGCGTTCGCGCTGCCACTGTTGCAGCGGATGCCGGTCGGCCGGGCCGAGGGCGACCCGGTGTCGCTGGTGCTGGTGCCGACCCGTGAGCTGGCCGTGCAGGTCTCCGAGGCGTTCCACCGCTACGGCAAGGACCTGGGCGCCCGGGTGCTGCCGATCTACGGCGGGCAGCCGATCGGCCGGCAGTTGCGCGCGCTCGACCACGGCGTGGACGTGGTGGTGGCGACGCCGGGCCGGGCCCTGGACCACATCGCCCGGGGCACGCTGCGCCTCGGTGCGCTGAGCACGGTGGTGCTGGACGAGGCGGACGAGATGCTCGACATGGGCTTCGCCGAGGACATCGAGGCGATCCTGGAGCACGCCCCGGCCGGCCGGCAGACGGTGCTGTTCTCGGCCACCATGCCGGCCCGAATCGACGGGCTGGCCCGGCAGCACCTGACCGACCCGGTCCGCATCCGCATCGAGCGGGAGCGGCCGGTCGCCGGGGAGGCGCCCCGGGTGCGGCAGAGCGCGTACATCGTGGCCCGGGGGCACAAGCCGGCCGCGCTGGGCCGGGTGCTGGACGTGGAGTCGCCGACCGCGGCGATCGTGTTCTGCCGCAGCCGCGAGGAGGTGGACCGGCTCACCGAGACGATGAACGGCCGGGGCTACCGGGCCGAGGCGCTGCACGGCGGGATGAGCCAGGAGCAGCGGGACCGGGTGATGGGCCGGCTGCGCGCCGGCACGGCGGACCTGCTGGTCGCCACCGACGTGGCCGCCCGAGGGCTGGACGTCGAGCAGCTCACCCACGTGGTCAACTACGACGTCCCGTCCGCGCCGGAGTCGTACGTGCACCGGATCGGGCGGGTCGGCCGGGCCGGGCGGGAGGGTGTGGCGATCACGCTCGCCGAGCCGCGCGAGCACCGGATGCTCAAGACCATCGAGCGGGTCACCGGGCAGCGGATCACCATCGACAAGATCCCCACGGTGGCGGACATGCGCACCCGGCGGCTGGAGCTGACCCAGGGCGCGCTGCGGGAGAGCCTGCTGGAGGACGACCTCGACCCGTACCGGGCGATCGTGGAGTCGCTCACCGACGAGTTCGACCTGGTCGAGGTGGCGCTGGCGGCGGTGAAGCTGGCGCACGAGGCGACGTCGCCGGGCTCGGACGACGAGGAGGAGATCCCGCAGGTCCCGGTCCGCGGTCCGCGCGAGGGCCGGCCGGAGACCGGCGGGCGGGGCGAGCGCCGGGGCCCGGGGCGTCCGCGTACCGGCGGGACCACCCAGGTCTTCATCGGGCTGGGCCGCCGGGCCGGGGTACGGCCGCAGGACCTGGTCGGCGCGATCACCGGGGAGACCCGGATCAACGGCCGGGACATCGGCTCGATCGAGATCGCGGACCGGTTCTCCCTGGTCGAGGTGCCGCAGGGGGTGGCCGACGAGATCATCGCCGGGCTGCGCGGCACCACCATCAAGGGCCGCAAGGCGACGGTGCGCCGGGACCGCGACGGCGACGGTACGGGCGAGCGCCGCGACCGGGGCTACGAGCGGCGCGACCGCCGCTGAGCCCGGCGCGACCCGCGGGCGGACACGACGGCGCCCCGGCCACAGTGCGTCTGTGGCCGGGGCGCATCGGTCGTCAGGCCGCGGCGAGCGCCGGACCGTCCAGCGACTCCGTGTCGATCTCGACCGGGCGCAGCGCCAGCGCGAGCACGTCCGCCACGTCGGACAGGGTGTGCACGGTCAGCGCCTCCCGCACCTCGGCCGGCAGGTCGTCCAGGTCCGGCTCGTTGCGCTTCGGGATGATCACCTCGGTGAGACCGGCCCGGTGCGCGGCGAGCAGCTTCTGCTTCACCCCGCCGATCGGCAGCACCCGGCCGGAGAGCGTCACCTCGCCGGTCATCCCGAACTCGGGCCGCACCGGCCGCCCGGTCACCAGGGACGCCAGCGCGGTCACCATGGTGATGCCGGCGCTCGGGCCGTCCTTGGGCACCGCGCCCGCCGGGACGTGCAGGTGGATCCGCCGCCCGGCCAGGGCGTTCGGGTCCAGGCCGTACCGCCGTCCGTTCGACCGCAGGTACGACCACGCGATGTGCGCGGACTCCTTCATCACGTCGCCGAGCTGGCCGGTGAGCGTCAGCCCCGGCTCGCCCTCCATCGTGGTGGCCTCGATGAACAGCACGTCGCCACCGGCGCCGGTGACGGCCAGGCCGGTCGCCACGCCGGGCACGGCGGTCCGCTCGGCCGACTCCGGGGTGAACTTCGGCCGGCCCAGGTAGCGGGCCAGGTTGCCGGCGTCGACGTGTACCGGCGCGGAGTCCTCGGCGAGCGCGACGGCGACCTTGCGCAGGATCTTCGCGAGGGCCCGTTCGAGCTGCCGGACGCCGGCCTCCCGGGTGTACTCGCCCGCGATCAGCGCCAGCGCCTCGTCGGCGACGGTCACCTCCTCGGCGGTCAGCCCGGCCCGGTCCCGCTGCCGAGGCAGCAGGTGGTCCCGGGCGATGGCGACCTTCTCGTCCTCGGTGTAGCCGTCCAGCGCGACGAGTTCCATCCGGTCCAGCAGCGGGCCGGGGATCGCCTCGACCACGTTGGCGGTGGCCAGGAACAGCACGTCGGACAGGTCGAGGTCGACCTCCAGGTAGTGGTCGCGGAACGTGTGGTTCTGCGCCGGGTCGAGCACCTCCAGCAGGGCCGCCGCCGGGTCACCGGAGTAGCCGGCGGCCAGCTTGTCGATCTCGTCGAGCAGCACGACCGGGTTCATCGAGCCGGCCTCGCGCAGCGCCCGCACGATCCGGCCGGGCAGCGCGCCGACGTAGGTGCGCCGGTGGCCGCGGATCTCCGCCTCGTCCCGGACACCGCCGAGGGAGACGCGGACGAAGTTGCGGCCCAGCGCCCGGGCGACCGACTCGCCGAGGCTGGTCTTGCCGACACCGGGCGGGCCGGCCAGGGCCAGCACCGCGCCGGAGCCGCGTCCGCCGACCACGCCGAGGTTGCGCTCCGCGCGCCGGTTGCGCACCGCGAGGTACTCCAGGATGCGGTCCTTCACGTCGGCCAGGCCGGCGTGGTCGGCGTCGAGCACGGCCCGGGCCGCGGCCAGGTCCGTGTTGTCCTGGGTACGCGTGCTCCACGGCATCTCCAGGACGGTGTCCAGCCAGGTGCGGATCCAGCCCGCCTCGGGTGAGGCGTCGCTTGCCCGCTCCAGCTTGCCGACCTCGCGCAGCGCCGCCTCGCGTACCTTCTCCGGCAGGTCGGCGGACTCCACCCGGGAGCGGTAGTCGGCGGAGCCGTCCGGCTCGTCCTCGCCGAGTTCCTTGCGGATCGCGGCGAGCTGCTGGCGGAGCAGGAACTCCCGCTGGGACTTCTCCAGCCCTTCGCGGACGTCGCTGTTGATCTGCTCGGTGACCTCCTGCTCGGCCAGGTGTTCCTTCACCCAGCCGACGAGCAGTTCCAGCCGGGCGGTGACGTCCGGCGCGGCGAGCAGTTCGGTCTTCTGCGTCAGGCTGAGCCAGGGCGCGTAACCGGCCGAGTCGGCCAGCTCGGACAGGTCGGTCATCCGCTCCATGGCGTCGATCACCTGCCAGGCGCCGCGCTGTTGCAGCACGGACGTCATGAGCGCGCGGTACTCGCGGGCGAGTTCCCGGGCGCGGCCCGCCGGTGCGGGCTCGTCGAGTGCGGTCGCCTCGACCCAGAGCGCGGCGCCGGGGCCGGGCACGCCGGAGCCGATACGGGCGCGGGCCAGACCGCGGATGACCGCCGCCGGCTCGCCGCTCGGCAGCCGGCCCACCTTCTCGATCGTGGCGACCACGCCGACGGAGCCGTACTCGCCGTCGATGCGGGGTACGGCCAGGAGTTCCTTGTCGCCGGTGGCGCGCGCCGCGTCGACGGCGGCCTGGGTGGTCGGGTCGAGGGTCACCGGGATGACCATCCCGGGCAGCAGGACGGCGTCGGTCAGAGGAAGTACCGGAAGAGTTGCCATCGAACACCTGCCATCACGTTGGTTGAGCGTGTCTGGCTCAAGTAACAAAACGTGTCCCTTGTTCCGGGTTGTGACCCACGCCACTCCCGAGCGCCTCGTTCCCGCGCCGCGCACCCAATGGCGGCACCGTTTACCGCGACCCGCCGAATGGAAACAGCCGACTATTGTTGCGGAATTACCGCGCGGTAGGTCAAACTCTTAGCCACACCCCGCCCGACACAGGGAGTAATGGCGATGGCAAGGAAAGTAATCACCGTTCTGACCGACGACCTCGACGGCGGAAAGGCCGATCGGACCGTCGAGTTCAGCCTGGACGGCGTGGCGTACACGATCGACGTCTCCGACGAGAACGCGGGCGTCCTGCGCAAGGCGCTGGATCCGTACATCAGCGCTGGCAGGCGAATCGGCCGGGGAGCGACCGAGGTCACCCGCGGCGCCCGCCGCACCTCCCGGCCGAGCACCTCGGGAATGGACCGCGAGCAGAACCGCGCCATCCGGGAATGGGCCGCCAAGAACGGGTTCGAGATTTCCGAGCGCGGGCGCATCCCGGTGTCGGTGGTCGAGGCGTACAAGAACCGCTGACCGTCACCGGTTCACCGTCGGGCATCCCGGGGTCACGCTGAGAAATCGGTGTGGCCCCGATCGGCTTTCTGTGGTCGGCGCTTTTCATCCGGCTGGATACCGCCGGCACGAAATTTCTTCCGGGATCACCTCCCACCGTGCCGTACGCGGGAACGGCCGCGGCCGCCCGGAGAAGTCCCCCGGACGGCCGCGGCCGTTCGCCGGCTCAGTTGACCCGGATGCGCACCACGTCGATGGCGGGGGTCTGGTTGGCCCGCTCCATCATCGGGATGCGGTGCGAGCCGTCACCGGCCCAGACCGCGCACTGCGCCACGCCCGACTGCGCCAGGCCCGGGATCTGGATCAGCACGTCGTCCGGCTGATCACCGCCCCGCCCGTCCTCGGTGGCGACGAAGAAGGCCGGCACGTCCTGCGGGTTCGGAGGCTGCCGGGTGCTGCCGAGCATCCGGCAGGCGGTGTGGAAGTGACCGCGTACCAGGCCCTGACCGTTGAGCAGCGAGCTCTCCAGGTAGTAGCCACCCTGGCCGGCGGCGAGGAAGCGGTCGCGCACCAGGTTCTTGGTGGTGACCCGGAGCGTGAACGGCTGGTTGCGCCGCACCTGGTTCGGGAACTGCGTGATCAGCAGCGACGGGTTGTTCGCCGCGGCGCCCACCTCACCGAATGCGGTGCTCACGCACCGGTTGCCGTTCTGGAAACCGTCGTGCGCCTGGAGCTGGCTGCCGGAGCAGTCCTTGGCGAGCACGTTCAGGCCGTTGCCGCCGCCGTTGTTCTGGCCACCGCCGTTGTTGTTCCCGCCGCCGTTCTGGCCGCCGTTCTGGCCCCCGTTGTTGCCGCCGTTGTTGTTGCCGCCGTTCTGGCCGCCGCCGGTGCCGGGAGTGTCGGTCAGCGCGCACTGGGCGAGCTGGTCCAGGCCCTGCGGGCGCTGGGCGACCCGGCCGATGGCGGTGGCGATCCGGTTGAGCGCCGCGGTGCGCTTGTCCGCGAGCGGACGCAGGATCGCGTTGTTGATGAAGTCGCCGCCGTTGCGGCCGTCCGCGGCGAGCCGCCGGTTCGCGTCGGCGATCTGCGACTCCAGCAGCGCCAGGGTGCGGTCCACCTCGGCGCGCGCCCGGTCGGGCACCTGCGGCAGCCGGCCGCGGACGTCCGGGCAGGCCACGGTCGGGGTGCCGGCGCCGGCGCCGCCCGCGTTGGTCTGCTGACACTCGGCCGGTGACATCTGGCCGTCGCCCCAGTGGCTGCGGACCCAGCGGCCGTTCTGCCAGGTACGGGTGGTGCTGCCCTGGCCGTTCGGGGCGGTCGCCCCCGGGCTCGCGGGCACGCAGGACGCCGACGCGGCGCGGGTGGTCGTCCGCCGGTCCTGGGCGGACGAGATCTGGGTGACGGCGACGATGCCGCCGAAGACCGCGAGCGTGCCGACAACCGCCAGCAACCGCTTGCTCCGCGCGTTACCGGATGACCGGCGCGCCCGTGTGGACCTGCGCATCGAATTGCTCTCCTTCTCGATCCGGTAGTTGACTGGTGATCCCGGCGGACCGACGAATTCGGGGTGTGAGATCACTGCGACGCTCGGTCGCACGTCAATGGCCGACGATGCCCTTTCCGCACCGTCTCCGCGCCGTCGGCGGCGCGGCGGGGAAGATCTGCGTCCATTCCCGATGAGGTACGGAGCGCCGTCGGCGAAGGTTCAACCGGAGATCGGAAAAAAAATCGAAAGTCGCCGTGGTCGCCGGCGAGGACGGTTCAGTCGGCGCAGAGGTGATCGAAGGCGAAGCCGCCGTCGAAGGAGTCCCGCCGCGCGGCCAGCGCACGTACCCGCCGGAGAAGCTCGTCACGGTCCAGCAGGGACGGCGCGGCGGCGTCGAGGTCACGCAGCCGCTCCCCCAGCGCCACCACGGCCAGGTCCTCGGCGAGCCGGCCCGGGTCGACGCCGCAGGAGAAGCCGCGCGCGGTCAGCCGGACCCGCTCCAGCAGGCAGCGGCCGGGCCGCACCTCGACCCAGGCCCAGCCCTCCGCCGGGCCGCCGGTCCAGCGCACGTGCAGGCCGCGCACGATCGGGTCGGCGATCCGGCCCGCCACGTACGCCTCGACCGCCTCGACCCGGGCCAGCGCGCCCAGGTCGTTCACCGGTCCCTGCCGGCCGTCCGGCAACCGGCCGACGATGTCCCGGAAGCCGACCGCGTCGCCGCCGTCCGGGTCGGTGCCGTCGGCGTAGGCCCGCGCGTCCAGCACGTACTCGGCGAACCGGCGGGCCTGTTCCGCGCCGCCCAGCGTCGGCGACTCGACGCGCAGCAGCGGCAGGCCGACGGCGACGCAGACGGCGTCGGTCAGCCGTTCCTCCCGCCGCGCGGGCGATCCGTCGCCGGCGGGCGCGGTGAACCGCACCGCGAAGCGCGGCAGCCCGGTGTCGGCGGCGCAGACCACCAGGTCGAGCGCCGCCCGCCCGGCGGTGCTCCACTGGCTGCCGGTGACCCCCGGCGGGCGGCCCTGCACCAGCTCACCGAGCCGTCGCCCGGCGTGGCCGAGGTGGCCGGCACGGACCAGGGACGGCGCGACACCGGGCGGGATCGGCCGCAGCCAGGAGGCGGTCACGCTGCCTGTGCTCGTCATCTCGCCCCGATCCCCCTCGTCCGGTCGACGCCCGAGTGTAGGCGGTGCGGCAGGACCGGTCCGGCCGACCGGTGCGCTACCGCGCCCGTCCCTCTAGGCTCTGCCCGTGCCCAGCGGACGGACCCCGGAACAGTTCACCAAACGCAGTCTCGTCGCCGTCTCCCATGCCATCGAACGCGCCGCGCTCGCCGAGGCCGAGGACGGCCCGCTCGTCGTGCTCGCGCTGTTCCAGCGGCTGCCGTACTTCGCCCGGGAGCGCGAGGTCTACCGGCGCATCGCCGGCCGCGCCGCCGTGACGGTGGTGGCGATGGTCGGCGGCCCGCCGCCCGACCTGCCCGAGGGCGCCTACGGCGTGGCGCTGGACGAGGCGGAGGCGCTGGCCCGGGAGTGGACGGTGGTGGCCCTGAGCCCACGTTTCGGCGCCACACTCGTCGCGCACGACCGGGCCGACGTGGTGCCCGCGCCGACGCTGGAGTCCGGCCGCCTGTTCGAGGGGCGCTGGGGTTTCCGCCGCGACGAGGCGCTGCACGAGGCGATCCGGCTGCGCGAACAGCTCGCCGAGCGGCTGCCCGCCGCGGCGCGTACCGCGCTGGACGAGGCGATCGCCCGGGTACGGGACATCCCGGCCGGGCCGGGCGAACCCCGCGCCGAGGCGGCGCTGCGGCTGCTGGCCCGCCGCGGCGACCGGAACGACCAGCCGGTCGAGCCGGCCGAGGCGATGCTGGACGAACCCGGCCTGGCCCGGTGGTCCGGCGCGGACGGGGTGACCGCCTCCGGCACGCTGCCGGTGGCGCTCGTCGGCCTGCGGGTGGACGCGCCGCCCGGCTCGCCGGAACGCTTCGGCCGCCGCGGTGTCGCCCGGGAGGGGCACGCCGTGCTCACCGCGATCACCGCCGTCCTGCGGCCGGTCGACCGCGCGCTGCGCGTCACCGAGAACGAGTTCCAGCTCCTCCTGCCGGGGCTCGACGAGCCGGCGGCGCTGGACGTGGTACGCCGGTTGCACGACGCCATCGGCGCGCTGGCCCGGTCGTACCCGTTCATGGCGTACACCGTGCACGCGGCGGTCGGGGTGACCACCCGGCGGCCGCTGCCCACCGCGGACCTGCGCGCGGCGGTCGACTGGGCGGTACGCAAGGGCGTGCCGGTGGCGGGCCTGCCGACGGAGACCGCCGACGCCGTGGCCGCGCCGGCCCACTGACCGGCCGGTCCGGCCCGAGGGGAGGAGACGCGGTGCGGGTGGTGTCGCTGGTACCGTCGCTGACCGAGGCGGTCGCGGCCACCCGCCCGGAGGTGCTGGTCGGGGCGACCGACTGGTGCACCCATCCGGCCGGGCTGGACGTCGCCCGGGTCGGCGGGACGAAGTACCCCGACCTGGACCGGGTGCTCGCGCTGGAGCCGGATCTGGTGCTGCTCAACGAGGAGGAGAACCGGCTGGCCGACGCCGAGGCGCTGCGCGCGGCCGGGGTGCCGGTCCGGGTCACCTTCCCGCGTACCGTGCCGGAGGCCCTCGACCAGCTCGGTGAGCTGGTGGTCGCGCTCGGCGCGCCGGCCGAGCCGCCGTGGCTGCGCGAGGCCCGCCGCGCGTGGGCCGCGCTGCCGCCGCCGGGACGGGTCCGCACCGCCGTGGTGCCGGTGTGGCGGCGGCCGTGGGTGGTGCTGGGGCGGGACACGTTCGCCGGGGACGTGCTGGCCCGGCTCGGTGTGCGCAACGGCTGGGCCGACGACGCGGACCGCTATCCCCGGCCGGGCCTGGAGGAGCTGCGCGCCCGGGCGCCGGACCTGGTGGTGCTGCCCGACGAGCCGTACCGGTTCACCGCCGACGACGGGCCGGAGGCGTTCCCCGGCGTGCCGGCGGCGCTGGTGTCCGGCCGTCACCTCACCTGGTACGGCCCGTCGCTGGCCGAGGCCCCGGCGCTGCTCGCCGCCCAGCTCGCCACCGAGGGCCCCACCTGACCGGTGGGGCCCGGGCGGCGGCGCTCAGGCCACCGGGGTGGCGTGCACCGGGTCCAGTTCCATCAGCGTGGTGTCGTCCACGTCGTACCCGATCGCGTTGTGCACCGCGACCACGCCCGCGACCTGGGCGGCGAGACGGCCGGCCAGATCGACGGCGCTGCGCCGGTCCAACCGCCCGTCCATGGTGACCTCGCCGCCGCGGACCTGGACCGTGACCAGGCCGTCGCGCACCGACAGCACCCGGCGCAGCACCTCGTGCACGACCTCCTCGCGGATCTCCGCGTCGGTACGCAGGTGCACGCGCAGCAGGTCACCGCGGGTGACGATGCCGGCGAGCCGGCCCAGGTCGTCCAGCACGGGGAGCCGCTTCACCGCCTCCTGGTCCATCAGCCGGGCGGTCGCCGCGAGCGACGCCCGCTCGTGGGTGGTGACCGCCGGGGCGGTCATCAGGTCCCGGGCGACGAGCGCGCCCGCCTTCTCCCGCGCGGTACGCCGGCGCCGCCCCTCGAAGACCCGCCGCTCGTCCGGGTGGCCGGACCGCTCCACCTTGTGCAGCAGGTCCGCCTCGGAGATCACCCCGAGCACCCGGCGGAACGAGTCCACCACCGGCACACCGCTGATCCGCTGCCGGACCAGCACGTCGACCACCTCGCGGTACGGGGTCTCCTCCGTCACCGTCGCGACGTCCCTGGTCATCACGTCGGCCACCTGCCACGTCCTCATCACGACCTCCTCGTGCCGGGCCTCCACCTGCGACGGTAGGCGGCCGGCGGGCGCCCTGGTCAGGGGCGGCGGACCGGCCGCGACGGGCCGACCGGACCGGGTCGGGACGGGACCAATGACCCGGTCACGAGGGCACCTCTCGGCCCTGCTCCCGGACGCCGCGCGGCGGTGGAATGAATGTGCCACCGGGAAGCGCGGTGCGAGGCACAGGAAGGGACGTGGAGACAATGACCGCGACAATCGAGCGGACCCCCGCCGTCAAGCGGACCCCCGCCGCCACCATCGCTCCGGCGGCGCACACCGAGACCACCCGCCAGAAGGCCACCCGGTACGTCTGGGCCGGTCTGCGGCTCGCCCTGGGCTGGGTGTTCCTCTGGGCCTTCCTCGACAAGATGTTCGGCCTCGGCCACGAGACCCCGGCGAAGAACGCCTGGATCAACGGCGGCAGCCCCACCAAGGGCTTCCTCGGCAACGCCGTCGAGGGACCGTTCGCGGGCTTCTACCAGAACCTGGCCGGCGCGGCCTGGGCGGACACGCTGTTCATGGTCGGCCTGCTCGGCATCGGTGTCGCCCTGATGCTCGGCATCGGCATCCGGGTCGCCGCGGTCGCGGGCGGTCTGCTCCTGGTCCTGATGTGGACGGCGGTGCTGCCCCCGGCGAACAACCCCTTCATGGACGACCACCTCATCTACGCGGGCCTGCTGGCCGGCCTGGCCCTGGTGGGCGCCGGCAACACCCTCGGCCTCGGCCGGGTCTGGGCGAGGCTCCCCCTGGTCCAGCGTCTCCCCTGGCTGAAGTGACCAGCTCGCCCCGGGGCGGGCGTCGCCGACAGGCGGCGCCCGCCCCCTTTCGTGTCCCCGCCACTCCGGTGTGCGGGGACCGGCGCGTATCGGCCGGTCGCGATCCGGCAGGATCGACAGTGACCACACCGTCAGCACCCGAGGAGACCCGCTCATGGACAAGCCCGAGGTCGGCCCGATCGAGGGCGCGCCGCCCGCCGATCTCGTCGTCGAGGACATCACCGTCGGCGACGGCCCGGAGGCCCGCCCGGGCCAACTGGTGAGCGTGCACTACGTGGGCGTGGCCCACTCGAACGGCCGCGAGTTCGACGCCTCGTGGAACCGGGGTGAGACGTTCGAGTTCCCGCTCGGCGGCGGCCAGGTCATCGCCGGCTGGGACCAGGGCGTCGTGGGCATGAAGGTGGGCGGCCGGCGCCGGCTCACCATCCCGCCGCACCTGGGCTACGGCGCCCGGGGCGCGGGTGGCGTCATCAAGCCGAACGAGACGCTCGTCTTCGTGGTGGACCTGCTCGGCGTGCGCTGAGCGCAGCGCCGTCCACGTCGGGCCGTCGGCACTCGCGCCGGCGGCCCGTCGGGTGCCCGGCCGACGCGCGGCGGCCCGGTTCGTGCCCGGGGCGCGCAGCGGCTCCGCTCGTGCTCCGGCCGCCCGGTGCCCCGCTCGGGCTCAGGCCGCGCAGGCCACCAGGTCGTGGGCGCGGCCGGGCAGGTCGTGGGCGCGGCCGGGCAGGGCTTGCGAGCGGTCGGAGCAGCGCACCGGGAGCACCCGGTGCAGGCCGGTCACCCGCAGCACCCGGGCCACCACCGGGTCGGGATCGGTGAGCACCAACTCGCCACCGCGGGCCCGGACCCGCAGGTGGGTGGCGACCAGCGCGCGGACCCCGGCGGCGGAGAGCAGCCGCACACCGGACAGGTCGACCCGCAGCACCGGCCGGGCCGGCGCCGCCCAGAGCGCGGCCCGGAACGCCGTCACGGAGGCGATGTCGATCTCGCCGACCGGGCGCAGCTCGACCACGTGATCGTGCACGTCCATCGCCACGTGGAAGCGCTCAACGCTGTGTACCATGCGACCAAACCTACCCGGCCCCACCGACATTTCCGGGCCTCGCGGCGGGGGCTCCGGGTACTGTCCGGGACCCGACCCCGAGCCGTCTCAGGGTCAACCCGCAGCCGCCACGCCACGCCGCGCCGGACACCGCGAAACGCCGTCGGGGACTGCCCAGCGCGACGCCGCCGGGCCACAATGAGCCGATGGCCGTCCCCCGCCCGCGTGCCCCCCTACTGATCCGGCCGGTCCGCGAACCGGCCACGGTGCCGCCGCCGCTCACCGGCCCCTGGACGCCCGCTGACACCCGGCTCGACCGGGCCGACCTGCTGCCGCTGCCGGCCGGCGGGCACGGCCCGGAGGACGTGGTGGTCGACGGCGACGGCCGGGTGGTCACCGGCGACGAGGACGGCCGGCTCTGGTGGTGGCCGGCCGACTCCCCGCCCGGCACCCCGCCCACGCTGCTGGCCGAGACCGGCGGACGACCGCTGGGCATCGAGCACGATCCGGTCGACGGCGGGTTGCTGGTCTGCGACGCATACCGGGGACTGCTGCGGGTCGACCCGGCCGGCCGGGTGCACGCGCTGACCGGCACCGCGCCGCCGGTGCACCTGGCCGACAACGCGGCGGTGGCGCGCGACGGCACCGTCTACTTCACCGACTCGTCCGACCGGTTCCCGCTCTCGCACTGGAAGCGCGACCTGCTGGAGCACCGGCCCAACGGGCGGATCCTCGCGTACGACAGGGGCACCGGGCGCACCGACGTGGTCGCGGACGGGCTCTACTTCCCCAACGGGCTCGCGCTGACCCCGGACGAGTCGGCGCTGATGCTCGCCGAGACCGCCACCCACCGGCTGCTCCGGGTGGACCTGCCGAGCGGGCGGGTCACGGTCCTCACCGACCTGCCCGCGTACCCGGACAACATCTCCGCGGTCGGCGACGGCACCTACTGGGTCGCGTTGCCCAGCCCTCGGCTGCGCGCCATGGAACGGCTGCTGCCACACCCCCGAGTGCGGCAGATCGTGGCCCTGCTGCCCGGCGCGGTGCAGCCGCAGCCGCGCCGCTACGGGCTGGTCGCGCTGGTCGACGGCACCGGCCGGGTGCTGCGCACGCTGCACGGCCCGAGCGGGGCGTACCCGATGGTCACCGGCGTGCGGCAGCACGGCCGCCACCTCTGGCTGGGCAGCCTGACCGCGACCGGGGTGGCCCGCGTCGGCCTGGACTGAGCACGACGGGCCGGCCCGCGCGAACGCGGGCCGGCCCCGTGGCCGTTCCTCCCCAGGTTCAGCCGCCGCTGTTGCTCCGCGAGGGGGCCGGGGCCGGTGACGACCCGCCGGCCACCGCGCCCGGGTGCGGCGTGGCGCTCTGCGTGGGCTTCAGCCCCGCCGGTACGGGCAGCGCGCTGCCCTTGGCGAACTCGTCCCAGCCGACGTTCCAGGCGGTGAACCCGTTGCCCTGGTCGAGCTTCACCTCGGTGCCCTTGACCGTCACCAGGTCACCGACCTGCGTGAAGCCCATCAGCCAGTCCGCGGCGGTGGCCGAGACGTTGGTGCAGCCGTGCGAGACGTTCGTGCTCCCCTGGTCGCCCTCCGACCACGGCGCCGAGTGGATGAACTCGCCGCCCCAGGTCAGCCGCTGGGCGTCGTCCACGTCGACCACGTAGCCGCCGTTGGGCTCACCACGGGTGTCGAACGTGGTGTGCTCGTGCTTCTCCATGATCACCATGTTGCCGCTGGACGTCGGCGTGCTCGCCTTGCCCAGACTCACCGGGATCTTCTTGAGCACCTTGCCGTCCTGGTAGACGGTCATCTGCTTGGTCCCGTTGTCGATGTCGAGCGTCACCTGGCGGCCGACCTTGGCGCTCGCGACCCGGTCGGAGTCGCCGATCGCGTCCTTGCCGATGGGCAGCCCTTGCAACGCGCTGCGCACGCTGATCTTCGTGCCCGGCTTCCACCGGTCCGGCGCCCGGTACTCGGCCTGCTTGCCGTCGGCCACCCAGGACCAGGTGCCCGGCTGCGGCGGGTCGGTCTTCACGAACAGCCGCCGCTGGACGTCCGCGCGGGCCTCCTTCGGAATCGGCGGGTCGAATCCGAGCACGACCGGCATCGCCGTCCCGTACGTCTGATTCGGCCGGAAATACAATTCGCTGGTGACGGCCGGTTTGGTGGATTTGGCCATCGTCGTGAACGTCGTCTTCTGCGTGGCGGTCTTGCCGGAATCGCCGGTCGCGGTCACCTCCGCGGTGTACGTCCGGGAATTGGCAAGCGGCCGGTCCGGCACCCAGCCGGAGCCGTCCTCGCGCGGCTGGGCCGGCACCGCGTTTCCCTTGTCGTCGGTCAGCTTGACGGCTGTCACCTTGCCGTTGCTGACCTTCGTCCCCACCTCCGCGCTGATCGGCACGTCCCGGGTACGGTCGGCCGGCGACACGGAGACCGACGGTGGTGCGGCCTCGGCCCGCTTCGCCACCGACTTCGGGCCGGCGGTACACGCGCCGACCGCCAGCGGCGCGGCTGCGACGGTCATCGCGAAAAGCGTCAGTCGGCGCCTCGCAAACATATTTCGCCCCCCATTTCCGAACCCTCTCGCCCACATTCTGTAGGCCCGGGATCGCGCCGTGGCACCTTCGGCGGAATTGCTCGGAAACAGCTGCGCGAATTGTGCCGGACAGGTAAATCCCGTCCCCGCTTGCGCCCCACGCCCCCTCCGCCCGGTTCCCCGCCGCTCGCACCCGCCTCACGCCCCCCCGCCCCGCGCCGGCCCGGCCCGTCGATCATGAAGTTAGCCGCTCGATATGCCCGCTTTCTCCCCGTCAACCTCATGATCGACGCAGAGACGGCGAGCGCCAGGGGGCCGATGCCGCGCGATCTTGGTACCAAACGGCCCCCAGAAGGGCCCTTTCCTACCAAGATCTCGGCCCGTCCCACCGTGCGACACAACCGTCTCGCGAGACGGACAGCGCTGGGTACCGCGGGTCAGTCAACCCGGGCTCTCGCCCACGCCACCGGGCCACTGCCGCGATCTTGCGATTGCGGCCCTCCAGAAGGGGGCGAACAGGGCACGTCGGGGGCAGCGAGTGCAAGATCGCGGAGGGGCGGCGGGGACGGTGCGGCCCCGGCCCTCTTGGTGAGGGCCGGGGCCGGAGGAGTTGGTCAGACGTTGGCTACCAGCAGGGCGGGCTGCTCGACGCAGTCGGCGACGTGGCGCAGGAAGCCGCCGGCCACGCCACCGTCGCAGACCCGGTGGTCGAACGTGAGACTGATCTGGGTCACCTTGCGGACGGCGAGCTGCCCGTCCACCACCCACGGCTTGTCGACGATCCGGCCGACGCCGAGCAGCGCCGCCTCCGGGTGGTTGATGATCGGCGTGGAGCCGTCCACGCCGAACACGCCGTAGTTGTTGAGCGTGAACGTCCCGCCGGTCAGCCGCGCCGGTGGCAGCGTGCCGGCCCGGGCGGCCGCCGTGGTCTCGGCGAGCGCGGCAGCCAGTTCCCGGGTGGTGAGCCGCTGCGCGTCGCGTACCACGGGCACGACCAGGCCCCGGTCGGTCTGCGCCGCGATGCCCAGGTGCACGCCCGCGGACTGCACGATCCGCTGTCCCTCGGTGTCGACGTGCGCGTTGAGCTGCGGGTACCTCCGCAGGCCGCTGAGGCAGATCCGGGCCAGCAGCGCCAGGATGCTCACCGGCGCGTCAGGGGTGGCCGCGTTGATCGCGGCGCGCGTCTCCAGCAGGCCGGTGGCGTCCACGTCGACCCAGATGGTCACCTCGGGGATCTCCCGCCGGCTGCGGGAGAGCTTGTCGGCGATCACCTTGCGGATGCCGGTGAGCGGGATGACCGTGTCACCGTCGCCGGCCGGGGCGAGCCCGACGTGCGCGACCGGGGCGTCCGGCACCGCCGCGAGCCGGGCCGCCGGAGCGGGGGCGGCCACTGCCGCGTCCAGGTCCGCACGGCGGATCACGCCGCCCGGCCCGGTGCCGCGCAGCGACGCCAGGTCGATGCCGTGCTCCTTCGCGAGCCGCCGCACGATCGGCGAGATGACCAGCGGCGCCGCCGGTCCACCGGTCGGTGCCGGCTCGGCCGTGCGGTCCGCCGACCGGACGCCGCCCAGGGCCGGCGAACCGGCTGGCCCCGGACTCGCCGGGGCCGGAGAGCCCGCGTGCGCCGAACCCGCCAGGGCCGGAGAGGCCGCCGGGGCCGGAGAGCCGGACGCGGACGCCGGACCGGGCACGGGGCCCGCCGCGTTCGGCGTGCCGTGCTCGGGGGCAGGGCTGGGCGCGAGGCCCGTCGCGTTCGGCGTGCCGGGCTCGGGGGCCAGCGCCAGCCGCGGACGGCGCCGCCGCCGGCCGGTGCCGCCGTGCCCGGTACCGTAACCGATCAGGACGTTGCCGGACCCGGCCCGCTCCTCCTCGCGGTAGGTGGCGTGCGGGTCGGGGGCGTCGTCGAGCGGGGCGATGGTGATCAGCGGCTGACCCACCGGGCGGACCTCACCGGCCGCGCCGTGCAGGGCCACGACCCGTCCGGCGTACGGGCACGGCACGTCGACCACGGCCTTGGCGGTCTCCACCTCGACCACGGTCTGGTCCACGGTGACCACGTCGCCGACGGCCACGCGCCACTCGACGATCTCCGCCTCGCTCAGCCCTTCCCCGAGGTCGGGCAGGAGGAAGTCGCGGGTTCCGATCGCCGCTGTCATGCCGTGCCGGCCGGGCATGCCCACACGGCCCTCGCTCCGCTCGGTGCGTTCGGTCATGCCGCCACCCACCGCGTGTCGGGCTGGTCGTCCCACTGCAACCGGGCCACGGTGTCCAGCACCCGGTCGACCGAGGGCAGGTGGGTGTGCTCCAGCATCGGCGCCGGGTACGGGATGTCCAGCCCGGACACCCGCAGCACCGGGGCGTGCAGGGCGTGGAAGCAGCGCTCCTGCACCCGGGCGGCGATTTCCGCGCCGACACCGGCGAAGCCCTGCGCCTCCTGGATCACCACGCACCGGCCGGTACGGCGTACCGAGGCGGTCACGGTGGCGTCGTCGAACGGCACAATGCTGCGGACGTCGACGACCTCCAGGTCCCAGCCCTCCTCGCGGGCGGCCTCGGCGGCGGCCAGTGCGACCGGCACCGCCGGGCCGTACGCGATCAGCGTGGCGTCGGTGCCGGGGCGGCGCACCACGGCGGTGCCGATCGGCGCGGTACGGGCCGGCAGCTCGGCCTCGGCGCTGGTGAAGTAGAGCTTCTTGGGCTCCAGGAACACGACCGGGTCGGGGTCGTCGATGGCGGCACGCAGCAGCGAGTACGCGTCGTCGACCGTGGCCGGGGTGACCACCTTCAGGCCGGGGGTGTGCGCGTAGTACGCCTCGGACGAGTCGCAGTGGTGCTCCACGCCGCCGATGCCGCCGGCGTAGGGCACGCGGATGACGATCGGCACGCTGAGTGCGCCGCGGGTGCGGTTGCGCAGCTTCGCCACGTGCGAGGCGATCTGCTCGAACGCCGGGTACGCGAACGCGTCGAACTGCATCTCGACCACCGGCCGCAGCCCGGACATGGCCAGGCCGACGGCGAACCCGACGATGCCGGCCTCGGCGAGGGGGGTGTCGAAGCAGCGCTTGTCGCCGAAGCGGGCCTGCAGCCCGTCGGTGATCCGGAAGACGCCGCCGAGCTGGCCGACGTCCTCACCGAAGACGAGCACGCGGTCGTCGTCGAGCATCGCGTCGGCGAGCGCGGCGTTGAGCGCCTTCGCCATGGTCATGGTGGCCATCAGGCGTCCCCCTCCGCGTCGGCGGCCAGTTCGGCCCGGACCATCTCGCGCTGCTCGACGAGTTGCGGCGTCGGCTCGGCGTACACGTGGTCGAACAGGCTCAGCGGGTCCACCGTCGGCTGGGAGTCCATCCGGCGGCGCAGCGCCGCGGCGTACTCCTCGGCCTCCGCGGCGATCGCCGCGACGGCGTCGTCGTCGAGCACGTCCTTGACCCGCAGGTACGCCTCGAGCCGGGCGATCGGGTCGCGGTCACGCCACGCCTCCACCTCGTCGGCGTCGCGGTAGCGGGTCTGGTCGTCGGCGTTGGTGTGCGGCTCCATCCGGTAGGTGTGTGCCTCGATCAGGTAGGGGCCCTTGCCGGCGCGGGCGTGCGCCACGGCGCGCTCCAGCACCGCGAGGACGGCCACCGGGTCGTTGCCGTCGACCTGCTCGCTGGGTACGCCGTAGCCGACGCCCTTGTAGGCGAGGCTCGGCGCGGCGGTCTGCCGGGACAGCGGCACGCTGATCGCGTACTTGTTGTTCTGCACCAGGTAGACGACAGGCGCCTTGAACACGGCGGCGAAGTTGATGCCCTCGTGGAAGTCGCCCTCGCTGGTGGCGCCGTCGCCGATGAACGCCAGGGCCACCGTGTCGCGGCCCTGGTACGACTCGCCGTAGGCCAGCCCGGCGGCGTGCACGCACTGGGTGGCGAGCGGGGTGCACTGCGGCGCGGTGCGGGTGACGGCCGGGTCGTACCCGCAGTGCCAGTCGCCGCGCAGCAGCGTGAGCACCTCGACCGGGTCGAGGCCGCGCGCGGTCAGCGCCATCGACTCGCGGTAGGTGGGGAACACCCAGTCGGTGTCGCGCAGCGCGAGGACGCCGCCGATCTGGCACGCCTCCTGGCCACGGGCGGACGGGTAGACGGCGAGGCGGCCCTGCTTGGTGAGCGCGGTGGCCTGGACGTCGAAGCGGCGGCCGACGACCATGCGACGGTACATCTCGCGCAGCGTCTCGACCGGCGGCTCCGGGTAGTCGTCGCGGGCCGGCAGCGGGGTCCCGTCGGGTTCGAGCAGCCGGACCGGTTCCCGCTGCGGCATGAAGCCGGCCGACGGGTCGGGTGCGGCCGGGGTGGTCTTCCGGCGGGTGCGCGGGGATGCCCTGCGGACCGCCTGGGGTGTGGTCGTCACGGCGGGGACCTCCTGGACGTGTGGTGGCCCTATGCTCCCGGTCGTGGATGATTGACTCAACATGCGGGATGAACGCGGGACGAATGGCACGGGAGGGCGGCTGAGGTGAGCCAGGAGACCGGCACCACACCGGGCGCGGCGGGCGGAACGGGACGTTCGGCCGGGCCGCTCGACGAGGTGGACCGGCGGATCCTGCGTGAGCTGGTCCGCGACGCCCGGACGTCGATCCGTACGCTCGCCGAACGGGTGCACGTCTCCCGCACCAACGCGTACGCCCGGGTGGAGCGGCTGCTGCGCGACGGCGTGCTGACCGGGTTCACCGCGCGGGTCGCGCCGGAGCCGGCCGGGCTGGGCACGTCGGCGTACATCGCGCTCACCATCGAGCAGAACACCTGGCGGGAGGTCTCCGCGGAGCTGGCCCGGGTGCGCTACATCGAGCACGCGGCGCTGCTCAGCGGCGAGCACGACGTCCTCGCCCTGGTCCGGGCGCCGGACAACGCGACGCTGCGGGACGTGGTGCTGGACCGGGTGCAGAGCATCGCCGGCGTGCTGTCCACACGTACCTGGCTGGTGTTCGAGGAGTTCGACGGCACGCAGAGCCCCTGGGACTGACCGCCTCAGCGTTCCGGCGGCGACTCCAGCCCTTCGGCGTCGGCCCGCTCCAGCAGCGCTTCCAGCGAGTACCGCCGCCCGTCCAGCCCGGCATGCGGGTCTCCCCGCTCGGCGAACCGGGCGGGCATGCTGAGCACGTCGAAGTCCTCCGGGCGGGCGTCGTCCAGCTCGGACCAGTCCAGCGGCGCCGAGACCAGCGCCGCGGGCGTCGGCCGGATCGAGTACGCCGAGGTCATCGTGTGGTCGCGGGCCATCTGGTTGTAGTCGACGAAGACCGGCCGGTCCCGCTGGTCGCGCCACCAGGTGGTGGTGACCAGGTCGGGCAGGCGGCGCTGCATCTCCAGGCCCAGCGCGAGCACCGCCCGCCGGCACTCGCCGAAGCTCCAGCGCGGCTCGATGGAGACGTAGACGTGGATGCCGCGCCCGCCGGTGGTCTTCGGGAAGCCCTCCAGGCCCAGCTCCGTCAGGAACGCGCGTACCTCGTGCGCCACCGGCACCACCTGCGCGAAGTCCACGCCCGGCATCGGGTCGAGGTCGATGCGCAGCTGGTCGGGGCGTTCCACGTCGTCCTTGGACACCGGCCACGGGTGGAAACGCAGCGTGCCCAGGTTGGCCGCCCAGATCACCACGGCCAGCTCACTCGGGGCCACCTCGTCGGCGGTACGGCCACTGGGGAACGTGATGTGCGCGGTGCGCACCCAGTCGGGCGCGCCGGCCGGAAGCCGCTTCTGGTAGAACGCGTCGCCCTTGTTGGTCTGCCGGGTGGCGACCTTGGCGCCCTCGAACACGCCGCGCGGCCAGCGTTCCAGCATGGTCGGCCGGTCCTGCAGCGCGCGCAGGATGCCGTCGCCGACGGACAGGAAGTAGCGGACCACGTCCAGCTTGGTCAGCCCGCGCTCCGGGAAGTAGGGCTTGTCGGGGCTGGAGACGCGGACCAGCCGCTCCCCCACCTGGATCTCCTGCGCCGCCGTGGTCGCCACCGTCACACCGTAGCGATCCTTCCCGGCCGTGGGGACCGGCTCACCGGGACTCCGTCGTCACCGACAGCCGGATCCAGGCGTCGACCCAGGCCCGGACCGCCGGTTCGCCCGGGTCGGCGCCGAGCGTCCCGGCCAGGCCGGACAGGGCCGCGCCGCAGCGCTCCAGTCCGACTCCGGCGAGACCGGCCGCCGTCGTGCGCAGCCGCTCGGGGAAGCCGGCCGCCAGGTGCCGCAGGCCGGTGTGCGCGGCCTGGGCGAGCAGCGCCGACGCCGTACCCAACGCGGCCGCGACCGGGTCGGGCCGGACGTCGACCGCGCCGGCCAGCCGGCCGTCGCCCGCACCGGGCGCCAGCTCGGGTACGACCACCGCGTCGGCGACCACCGCCAGCGGCTCGACGACGAGTCCGTCGGCGCCACGGCGGACCGTCCCGCTGACGTAGCGCGGCGGCCCGTGCGTGCCGTCGAGCGCCGCCGCGAGCGCGTCGAGTGCGCCCGGTGCGGCGGCGTGGTGGGTCGCGGTGACGGTAGCCGTGCCCCCGTCGGCCCCGGTCACTGTGGCGTCGAGGCGCTGCTCACCGGCCGCGTACCCGATGGCGCGCACCTCGCCGAGTGCGAGCACCCGCACGGCCTCGGCGGCGGTCCGGGGGCGCAGCAGCCGGGGTGGCCGGCCGGCCAGCTCGGCGGCGAGCGCGTCCGGGTCGCCGGTGAGCAGGCCGGGCGGCAGCTCGGACCACGACCCGGTGCCGGGGGTGACTGTGGTACGGGCCAGCCGGCCGGCGGCGAACCGGAGCCGGTGCGCGGCGCTGCGCACCGCCGACTCGGAGACCACGTTGCCGGTGGCGAGCGCGCCGAGCGTGGCGCCGGTGGCCCGCCGCCCGGCCAGTTCGTGTCCCGTGGGCGTGCCGTCGTCGGTGACGGGGTAGGCGCGGCGCAGCACCAGCACCGAGACGGCCGCCGGGTGGGCGAGCACCACGTCCACGCCCACCTCCCCGCCGCTGCACCGGACCCGGGCGCCGAGGCCGGTCAGGCGTACCCGCCGCAGCGGCGTCTCCGCCGGCTCGTGGGTGCCCAGCACCCGCTCCGGTGGCGTGGCGCCGGCGTTGACCACCGCGCGCCGCCGGGCGGGCAGCTCGGCGAGCAGGTCGGCGAACGTCTCCGGCCGGTAGCGGGCGCCGCGCGCGGCGTACGCCTCCAGCTGCCCGGCCAGGTCGTCCACCGCCAGCAGCGGCCAGCGCAGACCGGCCGCGTCGAGGTCACGCCGGACCGCCGCCAGCCGGGCGTCCACCCCGGAACCCAGGTGCGCGGCCCCGGTCAGCAGCACGTCGGCGGCCAGCGTCACCGCCGCGTCCAGCGCCGGATGGTCCGTCACGGTGGCCGCACCGCCGACGCGTACCTGTGCCTCGGGACGGTCCGGGTGTTCCCGGTCGGCCGCCCGGCACGCCCACACCGCGAGCGCGATCGCCTCGCCGCCGTCGTCGGCCGCGTCGCCGCGCGCGTACCCGATCTGGCGGGGCACCAGGAAGCGGACCGTGCCGGTGGGCAGCTCCACGCGCGGGACCGGGTCGGCGGCGTCCGGCCGGTGGACCACGGCGGTGTAGCCGCGCCGCCGGCGCCGCTGCGCGGCGGCGAGCGCTGGTGCGCCGATCGCGGCGGCCAGTTCCTCGTCGGTGACGTCGCCCGGCGACCACCGCCACGGCTCGCCACCGGCCCGGGCGTCGTCCCGGCCCGGCGCGGCCTGCCCGTCCGGCGCGGCTTCCAGGTTCGGTGCGGCCTTCCGGTCGCCTGCCGTGTCGTAGCCCGGCGCGACCTCCCCGTCCGGTGGGGCCTTCCGGTCCGGGGCGGCGTCGTGGCCCGGTGCGGCGTCGCGGTCGGGCGGGGCCTGGCGGTCCGGGGTGTGGGCGTGGGTGCGCTGGTAGGTCAGCACGACGGCGAGCAGGTGCCGGCACACGCCCGGCGCGGGGCAGGAGCAGCAGGCCGCCGCCAGGCCACCGCCGCCAGGCGGGAGCGTGACAGTCACCCCGTCCGGGTACGCCGCGCGCACCGCGCCGTCGGTGTCCTCGATGAGCGTGGGCCGCTCACCGGCGTCGACCTCCTTCGTGGCACGTTTCACCAGGCCCCTGTTGCTCAGCGCGGCGAGCACGTCCGGGGTGAGCGCGATCAGGTCGGCGCGGGTCATGCCTCGTCTCCCTACCGGCCGACGTGCTCGGCCACGAACGCCGCCAGCTCGCCCGGCGTCATCGCGCCGACCGCAGCGCCCACGTCGGCCAGCCGCTGCGCGGTGGCCCGGTCGTACGCCGGGTCGGCCTCCTCGTCCAGCGCGGCCAGGGCCAGCACGTGCGTGCCCTGCTCCACGAGTTGCTTCACCGACCGGACCAGGCGCCCGGCGTCGCCGCCCTCGTAGAAGTCGGACACCAGCGCGACGATCGCGCGGCGAGGGTTCTCCACGAGCTGCGCGCCGTACGCGACCGCGCGGGCGATGTCGGTGCCACCGCCGAGCTGCACCTTCATCAGCAGCTCGACCGGGTCGTCCACGTCGGAAGTCAGGTCGACGACCTCGGTGTCGAAGGCGACCAGGTGGGTCCGTACACCGGGCAGCCCCCACAGGCAGGCGGCGGTCACCGCGGCGTGGATCACCGAGCCGAGCATCGAACCGGACTGGTCCACCAGCAGGATCACCTGCCAGCGGTCCAGGTGGCGGCGGGTCCGGGAGAAGAAGTGCGGCTGCCGTACGTGCAGCCGGCGCTCGTCCGGCCGCCAGTGCGCCAGGTTCGCCCGGATGGTGCGCCGGACGTCGAAGTTGCGGGCCTGCCGGAACCGGCTGGGGCGTCGCGCCCGGGGCCCGGAGAACGACTGCCGGACGTCGGCGGCCAGCCGCTCGACCAGTTGCCGCACCACCGCCTCGACCAGCCTGCGGGCCAGCCGCAGCACCTCCGGGTCCATCAGGTGCTTGGTGCGCAGCACCGCGCGCAGCAGTGCCGGGTTCGGTTCGACCCGGGCCAGCACCGCCGGGTCGGTGACGACCTCGTGGATGCCGTACCGCTCGACCGCGTCGCGTTCCAGCCGCTGCACCGTCTCCTTCGGGAACAGCCGGGTGATCCCGTCCAGCCAGTCCACAGTGGTCAAGGCGGACGGGCCGGACCCGCCGCGCCGCACGTCGCGGCGGCCCAGTTCGGCGTCGCGGCCGTAGAGCCAGTCCAGCGCGGCGTCCCGGCCGGCCGCCTCGGCCGACAGGCCGCCCAGGCTGTCCTGCGCGGCGTCGCCGAGCACCAGCCGCCAGCGTTCCCGCATCGGGTCGCTCACGTCCCGTCCCCCTCCCACAGCCCCTCCCGGGTCAGCACCGCGTCGACCCGTTCCTCCACCGCGCGGGCGGCGGCCACCAGCAGCGGGTCGGCGTCCAGCCGCAGCAGGTCACCGGGCGGCGCGTCGCCGCCGTGCAGCGCCTGCACGTGCCGGGCCACCTCAGCCCGTTCCCGGGGCGGGAACCAGCCGAACGCCTGCCGCAGCGCCGGCAGCGCCACCAGGAAGTCGTGCGCGCCCATCGAGGCGAGCAGTTCGTCCACCACCGTCAGCAGCGCCGCGTCGCCGCTGACCGCCTCCTCCCGGGCCAGCGCGAACAGCCCGCCCAGCCAGTCGCCGAGCGTGTCCGGCGCGGCCACGGCCCGGAGGGCGCGGGCGGCGTCCGGCACGTCGCCCAGCGACCAGGCCAGGCCCAGCGCCGCGCCGCGCAGGTCCGGCGGGGCCGCCGCGTCGCCCGCCACCCGCCCGGCCACTGCCAGCGCGCCGTCCCGGTCGAGCCCCAGCGCCGGACCGGCGTGGCGGACCGCGTCCCGGACCGCGACGAGCGCGGTGAGCCGCCCCGGGTCGGCCGGCGCGGCCACCGCGCGCACGCCCTCGACGAGCCAGAGCGCCCGGCGTACGGCGGCGGTGATCAGCGCGCCGAGCGGGGCCGTTCCGGCGCTGCCGAGGAGGTGGTCGTGCCGCCACAGGGCCAGTGCCACGGCCAGGGCCCGGCCCAGCGCCCGCAGATCGGTGACCGCGCCCGCGGCGTGGGCGATCGCGGTGAGCGTCCGGGTGGAGTGCTCGGGCAGCCCGGCCAGCGCGGTGTCGAACAGCGTCGTGGCGAGCGCGTCCACGTCCGCGCCGAGCAGCGTCACCCGCTCCTCGATCCGGGCGGTGACCGCGTCGAGGACGGTCGGGCCGTACCCGCCGGCCTCGATCACCCGGGCCAGCCGGTCCGCCGACGGCGCGGGCGTCCAGCGTTCGGTGAGCAGCGCGTCCGCACCCACCCGCGGGCCGCTCTCGCGGGCATGGCCGGGTACGTCGAGCAGCCGCAGCCGGTGCAGCAGGCGGCTGCGGGCCAGGTCGTCCGCGTCGGTCAGGTCCAGCTCGACCGGCTCGCGCCCGTCGATGCGGTGCCGTTCCAGTTCGGCGTCGACGTCGTGCACCAGCGGCGGAAGCGGCGTGTCCGGGTGCAGGCGGCCCACCCGGTCGCCGCTGAGCGCGGCGACCATCTCCACCACCACCGGATGCGCGCCGGGTGCCAGGGTGCCCCGGGTCGCCCACGGCAGCGGCTGGTCGAGCGCGTCGGTGACCAGCGCGGACACCAGCCCGTCGAGCACGTCGACCCGGCCCGGGTGGGCGTGGCCGCGCAGCCGGGCCAGGCCGCCGGCCATGCTCCGGGCGGCGATCAGGTCGGCGGTGGAGACGGGCTGCCGCCGGGTCCGCAGCCGGGCCGCCACCGCCTCGGTGAGCGCCTCCGCGGCCCGGCGCGGACCGTCCTCCCAGACCCGCTGGTAGTACGCCGGGGAGGGCATGCCGGACTGGTAGCCGACGAACGCGTCGAGCCGCCGGAACGAGTACGGCACGAGGTAGCTGCCCGCCACCGCGTCCGGTGCGGGAGTGGGGACCTCCGGCCAGTCGTCGTCCGCCCCGTCACCGTCGGCGGTCAGCCGGACCAGGGCGGGACGGTGGAAGCCGCCGGTCACCACCAGCACCGGACGGCCGGCGGCGCGGCGCCGGGCGGCGCGGACCCAGCGGGCCATGTACGCCTCGCGGGCGGTGTCGTCATCCCCCGCCGCCGACTCGCCGCGCAGCACGTCGAAGTACGTGTCGAGGCGCTCGGCCAGCCCGTCGTCCGGGCCGATCTCGAACAGGTGGTCCCAGAGCGCGTCCACGTTGTCCACTGCCAGCGTGGCGCAGAGCCGGCGTACCGCCTCGGCGTACCGCTGGTCGGCGTCGGCGTACCGGTTGGCGCGGCCGGACAGCGCGGGATGCCACGCGGGCAGGTCGATGAAGCGCAGCTGCGCACCCGCCTCCCGGCCGGCGGTCAGCGCCACCCACTCCGGCGAGTACGCGCAGAACGGGCTCCAGGAGGCGTGCCGCCGCGTGCCGTCGCGGTGCGCGGTGAACACGGCGATCGGCAGCTCGTGGTCTCCCAGCAGCTCGTCCATCCGCCCGTTCAGGTCCGCCGGCCCTTCCACCAGCACGTACGCCGGACGCAGCCGGGCCACGGTGGCCGCCACCAGCCGGGCGCAGGCCGGACTGTGGTGCCGGACGCCGAGGAACGTGACGCCGTCGGGCGCCCCGGTGACGCTCACCCGGGCAGCAGGTGCCGGGCGTCGTGCACCGCCCGCCACTGCGCGCCGGAGCGGCGGGACACCTGCTGTTCCAGGTAGCGCCGCAGCCGGGCCAGGTCCTCCGCGTCGTCCTTCGCGGCGGTGCCGGCCAGGCAGGCGACCAGGTCGGCGGCGTCGCCGGGTTCGCCGCGCAGGAACCAGCCCCGCAGCCCGACCGCGTGCGCCACCGAGACCGCCTCCGCGGTGCTCATCACCGCCGACAGCCGCTCCATCGCGTCGCCGCGTTCGGTGACCCCGGTCCGCAACTCCCGGAACGTGGTGACCAGCACCTCCAGCAGGTCGCGCCGGGGCGGCGTGGTCACGCCGGAACGGCGCAGCAACTCGCCCGCCTCAGCCTCGACCAGTTCCAGCTCGGTGCCGAGGTCGGGGATCGGGAAGACGGTCTCGAAGTTGAACCGCCGCTTGAGCGCGGCGCTCATCTCGTTGACGCCGCGATCACGGGTGTTCGCGGTGGCGATCACGTTGAACCCCTCACGGGCGAACACCATGGCGTCGGCGCCCGGCAGCTCCGGGATGGCGAGCACGCGGTCCGACAGCGGGGAGAGCAGGCAGTCCTGCACCTCCAGCGGGCAGCGGGTGATCTCCTCGAACCGGACCACCCGCCCCTCGGCCATGCCGCGCAGCAGCGGCGCCGGCACCAGCGCGCGCGGGGACGGGCCGTCCGCGACCAGCAGCGCGTAGTTCCACGAGTAGCGGATCTGGTCCTCGGTGGTGGCCGCGCCACCCTGGATGGTGAGCGTGGAGTCGCCGCTCACCGCGGCCGCGAGCAGCTCCGACAGCAGCGACTTGGCGGTGCCGGGCTCGCCGACGAGCATCAGCCCGCGGCTGGTCGCCAGCGCCACCAGCGCCCGGTCGATCAGGGACGGGTCGCCGACGAACTTGCGCCGGATCCCGGCCGCCGGGTCACCGAGGATGAACCGCCGCGCGGCGCGCAGGCTCAGCCGCCAGCCCGGCGGGCGCGGGTCACCGTCGTCGGCGGCCAGCGCGGCCAGCTCGTCGGCGTACCGGACCTCGGCCGGCGGCCGCTGGGCTCGCTCGGCGGCCGGGTCGAGCGCGGTCACCGGGTCACCTCCGCCAGGTCGCGCAGCACCTCGGAGACGGCGACGTCGTCCAGGTCGCCGAGGCGGACCTTGCCGCCGCGCTGGAACCAGTCACCCTGCGGCACGTCGTTGACCCAGATCGCCTCGATCTTCTGGTCGGGGAACATGTCCACCACGCCGACCGCGATGCCGGGGTCGAGGTCGATCACCACGGCCCGGCCGCCGGGGACGTCACGTTCCAGCCAGCCCTGGATGCCGGCGTCCTGCGGGGTGCCGCGTCGCCAGCCCCGCCGTTCCAGGCTGAGCAGCCGCCCGGCCGGGACCGTGACGCCCATGTGCCGGTGCAGCAGCGCCTCACCGCGCTCGGCCGCGTCCAGCCGGTGCACCTCGCGCCCGAGCTGCGGGAAGGGCTGGAGGATCTCGTAGTCGGCGAAGACCTCCGCCCAGGCCGGCACCGCCGCGCCGAGGTGCAGCGGGTGCGCGATGGTGACGGTGGCGTCGTCGGGCAGCGCGTACGTCTCGTCGTCCACGTCGGCCAGCGTCCGGTCCTCGGCCACCCGGAACGCGGCGCCCACCGTCCCCGCGTCGTCCACCGTGGCCCAGACCAGTCGGCGGACGACGTGCCAGAGCAGCGGGTGGGACAGGAAGTAGCGGCGGAAGTCCGCAGCCGGCCAGCGCCGCCCGGTCACCATGGCCGCCTCGAAGCGGCGGATCTGGTCGGCGGCGAGCGTGCGCACGTCCTTCTTCAGGCCGGCGAAGCGTTTGTGCGCGGCGGGCGCCAGCGTCGCGTCGTCCCGGGCGCCGGGCTTGGGCAGATCCTTGCGGCGGGCGCCGGTGCCGTCCACCACGTACGGCTTGAGCTGCTCGTCGAAGCCGACTGTGAACCGGCGCGGCCCGTAGTCGAGGACCAGGCTGCCGTCGGCGTCCAGGCCGAGGTCGGGCACCAGCCGGTCGCCGAGCTGCTCGGGCGTCAGGCCCAGCCCGTCGGCGACCTCGGTGACCTTGCGCGCCGCCTGCTCCCGCAGGCCCCGGAACTTCACCTTCTGCGAGATGCCGTAGAGGTGCATCAGCGCCACGTCGGTGCCGATCTGCGCCAGCACCTCCAGGCCGGTCACCGCCCGGGTGTGCTGGCTCTCACCGGGCCAGGCCCGGACCAGCGGCGCGAGCCGCCGCGCGGTCGAGTCGTCGCCGAGCAGGCCCAGCGCGGTGAACGCCCAGCCGTCCTTCGACGGCGCGCCGGCGCTCTGCCAGCTCTCGAACAGCGCCCAGGCGAACTCCGCCAGGGAGTCGGCGTCGCACGCCGCGCGGACGATCTCCACCCCCGGGTACGGCTCGCCGGGCGAGGAGATGGCGAGCATCGTGCAGAGGTGGCGTACCGCGTCGGCGGGCAGCGCCGCCGAGCGGTCCCGCAGCAGCACCTGCGGCAGCACCGCCGGGTCCAGCCAGGCCGGCAGGCTCGGCATCCGGGCCGGGAGCTGGGCCAGCGGGTCGGCGTCGAGCATCGCCGTGGCGGCGGCGAGCGCCTCCTCACCGTGCTCCCCGGCCACGCCCAGGAGCGCCTCGCGATGCTCCGCGGCGACCAGGCGCAACGCCCGCTCGGCGGCCCGGCGCCGCGGTCCGGGCGCGCCCAGGGCGGCCGGCAGCAGCGCCCGCGTGGCGTACTCCGGGTGCCGCCGCAGCCAGGCCCGGGCGGTCGGGCGGACCGTCTTGAGCCGGTCGAGCCAGTCGGCCATCAGGTCGGCGACCTCACCGTCGGCGTACGGCAGCAGCACCTCGCCGACGCTCTTCGGCGCGCTGCGGGCCAGGTGCAGCGCGGTGGGCAGCGCGTCCAGCTCGTACCGGCCGGCGAGGCGCAGCATCCACCGGTCGGCGCCCCAGGACTCGTCGGGCCGCCAGGACGGCAGCAGCGGCCGGGCCAGCTCCTCGGTGGCGCGGACGAAGAAGTGGATCGCCGCGTACGACCCGGCCCGCCCGGCGGCGACCTCGGTGGCGAGCGCGCCCAGGTCGTTCCCGTGCCAGTAGCCGGCCCAGCCGGGCACGATCGCGGCCCACCGGTCCCGCTCCCCCGGCAGCCAGGCCATGGCGGACCCGGCGGGCCGTTCCAGCCCGTCCACCACCGGCGGGTTGGCTCGTGGGCGCCGGACCGACCAGGGCGGCGTCACCAGCACCGGCGGCAGCCGGTCCGGCGCGGCGACCGGCAGCGCGGACGCGTCGTCGCGGATCCGCTCGACCCGTTCCCGCCGCGCCGGGTCCAGCGCCGGCAGCGCGGTCTCGACGGCCGCCGGGTTGGCCAGCACGTGCGCGCGCAGCAACGTGGCGGCCTCCCGCGCGGCCGGGCTGCGCCCCTCGGCGGCGGCGGACAGCAGGCGCACGCCGCGCACCGGGAAGCGGCGCAGCATCTCCGTCACCGCGGGCGGGACGTACCTGCGGTCCAGCCGGTCGAGCAGCGCCGTCATCGGCTCGTCGCCGGGCAGGGCCGCCAGCAGCGACACCAGCCGCTGCCGCCCGTCCGCGCCGGTGTGCTCGTGGTCGAACCACCCGGCCAGCACCGGCGCGGCGGGCGGCCCGACCGCGGTGGTGGCGGTGACGATCGACGCCGGGTCGTACATCAGCCGGTAGACCTGCAGGTGCCCGGCGAGGGCGTGGATCGCGTCCACGTCGTCGACCGCGGCGAGCAGCAACTCGGCGAGGAACGGGCCCCCGTCGCGCGCCACGTCGGCGACGTCCTGGGCCACCCACTCCCGCTCGGTCGGCAGCAGGAACGAGGTGACCGCCCGCGTCGCCAGCGACCCGGACCGGTACGGGACCAGCGCGGCACGGGCGGCGGCGTAGTCGGCGTCGCCGGCCGCCGCGAGGTGCGCCCGGACGCGGCGCAGCACGGACTGGCGCAGACGCCAGTGGCCGTAGTTGTGTGACTTCTCCGCCTCGGTGCGGTGCAGCAGAAGCGGGGACGCCGACCCGGTGGCCGCCACGGTGATCTGCCCGGTCGCGGCGACCGCCGCGCCGACCGGGCCGAGATCGGCGACGAGCAGGTCGGCGAGGGCCACCCCCTGCTGGTCGCGCGCGTGATAGCCGAGCGCCACCGCCGCTGCCGCCACCAGCGCGGCCCCGCCCAGCGGACCGGGCTCGCCGTCCAGGTAGCCGCGCAGCGCCGGGCCCAGCTCCGGATCGTCGGTGGCCCGCGCGGTGGCGGCCACCGGGACGGCCACCGCGTCCAGCACCTTCCGCCCGGCGGCACGGCCCTTCGCGGCGCTCGGCAGGGCCGTGCCCGGCGTGCCGCCCCGGCGCGGGACCAGCATCCGCCGCCAGCCGGCCGGAACCTCGAACGCGTCCTCGTCCGGCAGCCCGCCGGCAGGCGACGTGGCCGACTGCGCCCCGGCCGGGTCGCTACCGGCCGCACGAGCACCGGCCGGATCGGCGCCGGCCGGCTCGGCGGCGGGCGCTTCCGGGTCGCGGCTCGGCGCGGCCGGCCCGGCGGCGGGCGCTCCGACGTGCCCCGTGGACGGCGCGACTGTCGTCTCGGCGTACCCCTTGCGCAGTTTCTCCGCGATCAGCCTGTCGGCGTGCGCGGCGGCCTCGGCCGGCGAACCCAGTTCCTTGACCTGGGTGCGGCCCTGCGCGCCGATCGATCCATAGCGGACCGTCACCGTCGCTTCGCGCTGCCCGACCTCCCAGAACTTGGCCGAGCTGCCGCCCACGAACTCGAATCTGCGCACACCGTCTCCTTGATCGCCCGCAGTGTGCCGGGACCATAACCGGCCCCACCGACACCCCTGGAACCGCCGGGGCGCTACTCGCTCCGCAGGGCCGTCGCGGTCCGGGTCCGGGCCGCCCACCCGGCCGGCAGCAGCGCTCCGAGCAGGGCCGTCAGCGGCCCGCCCAGCGCCAGCGCCGTCAGGAGGAGCGGCCCGTACACGTCGAGCAGCGCCTCCGGCAGGTGCAGTCCGCCGCTGGCGGCCATCGTGGGGACGACGAGCCGGTGCATCGCCACACCCGCGGGTACGCCGAGCAGCCCGCCGACCAGGCCGACACCGGCGACTGAGGCGACCACCATCGCGATCGTCTGGGCCGGCGTCATGCCGAGCGCCTTGTGCACGCCGAGATCGTGGACCCGGTCGCGCAGGTCGAGCACGAGCATGTTGAGCACACCCAGCGCGGCCACCGCGAGCAGCAGCAGGGTCAGCGTGGCGGTCAGCCCCTCCACGACCAGCAGGAGCGGGTCGGTCTCCGTGCCGCTCGGCCGCGCCGTGAGGCCCCGGCCGGCGAGTGCGCCGGTCAGCGCCCGCGCGTAGGCGCCGGCGTCGGTGTCCGGGGCGAGCGCGACGCGGTACTCGGACGGGTTCGAGCCGGTGGGCGTGGCGGTACCGGTGAACACCGCCATGACGGACTCGAACACCTCGCCGACGATGCGCAGGCGTACCGGCGTGCCCTCGATCCGGACCGTGACGGTGTCACCGATCCGCACTCCGGTGGCGCTCAGCAGGGGTCCGCCGACGACGGCCTCGCCGGGTGCGGCGAACCAGCGTCCGGACACCATCTCGAAGCCTTCCCACGCCGCGTCGCCGGTGATCGTCGTGACGGAGACCGGATCGGCGATGCCCGCGACGGTGCCCGGTGCCTGCGTGCGGCCGTACCGGGCGCGGGTGCCCGGCTGCGCGTCGATCGCCGCCAGCACCGCGGCCGGATCGGCGGTGGGAGCGGCGACCGGTCCGGCGTCCGGGTCGCCGGTCACCGTGACGTCCGCGACGTCCTGGGTGAGCGCGGTCTGGATGCGCAGCAGCGACGCGGCGAGCCCGGTCGCGAACGTCATCGCCGCCGCGCCGGTCGCGACCGCCAGCAGGATCGCGATCGTGCGGGCCGGCCGGGCGAACGGGCGGGCCAGGCCGAGGCCCACCGGCCGGGCCACCGGCAGCCGCGCCGCCAGCCGCGACGCCCAGCGGCCCCGCGCCGGACCGGACGCCCGTCCGACAGCGATGGCGTCCACGGTGCGAAGCCGCCCCGCTCTCAGCGCGGCCGCCCACGCGGTCAGCGTCACCACCGCCAGCACCCCGCCGGTGGCCAGGACGGTCACCCACCAGGCGATGGTGGTGTTCGCCGAACCGTAGATCTCCTCGGTCTCGGCCAGTACCGGCAGCGCGAGGAGGTTCCCGGTGACGGTTCCGGCGACGGCACCCACGGCGGCCGGGACCAGCGTCTGCGCGACGAACGCGCGGACGACACCCGCGGGGGTGCAGCCGAGCGCCTTGAGGATGCCGATCCGGCGGGTGGCGGCACCGACCGTGCCCGCGACGACAGTGCCGACCACCAGCAGCGCCATCACGATGCCGAGCAGCGCGAACGCGACGAGGAACGGCACGAAGACGGCCGCGTCCTCGACGGCCTGCTGCCGTACGTTTAACCAGGATCGGGCGCCGGTGACCGCGCCGGCGGGCAACGTGGCGACCACGGCGTCCCGGCCGGTCGCGACCTCCGTCGGAGTGCGCGCATCCGTGAACCGGTAGAGCATCTGGTACCCGTCCGCCGTGTCCGGCCCGTCGAGGACGCCGACGGCGGACGGCAGCACCCAGGCCCCGGCGGTGTCGCTGATCGACCGGGCCGTACCGACCACCGTGAACTCGGCGCCGCCGGGTGTGGCCAGGCGGGAGCCGGGCGGCACGCGGACGGCGCCGCCGCTCAGCACGATCTCGTCCGGACCGGCCGGCCACCGCCCGCCGGCCAGCTCGATCCGGTCGACCGGACCGCCGGGATCGGCGCGGGCGACGACTGTCAGCGGCGGCGTCCGCATCCCGCCGCGCTCCGAGAAGGCGACCACCAGCACCCGGTACGGGCCTGCCGCGGCAACCACGCCCGGCGCCGAGGCCGACGCGGCGAGCTGCGGTTCCGTCACCGCACCGGAGTCCGCCCGCACGGTCAGGTGCGCTCCCCGCTGGGCGGCGAACGCGTCGTCGAAGGGCGCCTGCGACGCGACGAGCAGCCCGCCGCCGAGCACCGTGGCGGTCACGGCGGCCGCGGTGACCAGACCGACGACGACTGTCTGCACCCGGCGGCGCCGTACGCCGGACCGGACGACCCGGCCGAGCCCGCTCACCGCCGCACCTCGACCCGGCCGTCGCGCAGGCGGATCGTCCGGCCGGCGGACGCCTCGGCCAGCCGCAGGTCGTGGGTGACCAGCACGATCGTCTGGCCGCTGCGGTGCAGCTCGTCGAGCAGGCGCCGGACGTCCTCCCCGGAGGCGGTGTCCAGCGCGCCGGTCGGCTCGTCGGCCAGCAGCAGCGCGGGCCGGTTGATCAGGGCGCGGGCGACGGCGACGCGCTGGCGCTCACCGCCGGAGAGGCGTCCCGGGTAGGCCTGCGCGTGCCGGGCGATGCCGAGCGAGTCCAGCAGGGAGGCCGCGTGCGTGCGCGACGCGCGGGCCGGGGCGCCGGCCAGCTGGGCGGGCAGCAGGACGTTGTCCAGCACGGTCAGGTCGTCGAGCAGGTTGAAGAACTGGAAGACCAGGCCCACGTGCGCGCGCCGGAACCGGGCCGACGCAGCCTCGCCGAGCCTCTCCAGCCGGGTGCCCGCGACGGTCACCGTGCCGGCGTCCGGCCGGTCCAGTGCGGCGAGCAGGTTGAGCAGCGTGGACTTTCCGCTGCCGGACGGTCCGAGCACTGCAACGCACTCGCCGGGCCGGACGGTCAGCGAGACGTCGTGCAGTGCGGGCGGCCCCTCACCGTAGCGGCGGGTCACCCCGCGTACGTCGATCACCGGATCGGTCATGTGTCGCCCCTTGTGGTCGGGCCGGTCGATTGGACGCCGTGACGTTAGGTGTGGGCCGCAGGTCGGGGCATCGGTCCGGAGACGCACCGCCGTACCGCCGGAGGTGGATCTTCGTCCGGGGTCATCCCTGCGATGTAGTCGCAGTGCACACCGTGACCGATGCCCCGGCCGGCGTGCGGCGGCGAGAATGTGGCTCGTGAGAGGCATCGTGGCGACCGGACCGCTGCCGAGGCCGGGCTGGCGGGCGCTGCTGCTCGACGCGGCGCTGGTGGCTGTGCTCGGGCTGGTGTGCTTCCAGGCCGCCACTGACGACGTCGGTGTCCCGCCCCCGCCGTTGCCGCCGCCACTGCCGCTGCCGCCGTTGGCGGTCCCGCCGGAGGTGCAGCCGGCGCCGCCCGGTTCGACTCTCGGGGCGCTGCTGCTGGTCTTCGTCATGTGCGCGCCGCTGGTGCTGCGCCGCCGGTATCCGCTCGCGGTGCTCTGGGCGACGACGGCCGCCGCGTCACTGGTCCTGGTGACCGACGGGGACCGGCAGCCGGCCCTGTTCCCGTGCGTGGTGCTGACCTGCCTCGTCGCCGTCTACAGCGCGGCGGCGCACAGCCCGTACCGGCTGCCGGTGCTGGCGTCGGTCCCGGTGGTGGCGCTGCTCGCCCTGGGCCTGCGGGAGCTGATGGTGGTCACGGTGCCCGCGGACCGTCTTCCGTTCGTCGTGCTGGCCCCGCTGGTGGCCGCCGCGGGCGGCCACCACGTGTGGCGGCGACGGGCGGGCGAGGACCGGCAACGGCTCACCGCCGAGGCCCGCGCCCACGAGCAGGCGCTGCGCGACGCGGTCGCCGGTGAGCGGGCCCGCATCGCCCGCGAACTGCACGACGTCGTGACGCATCACGTCAGCGTGATGGTCATCCAGGCCGGCGCCGCCCGGACGGTGCTCGCCGCGGCACCGGATCAGGCACGGGAGGCGCTGCTCGCCGTCGAGTCGACCGGCCGGTCCGCGCTCACCGAGCTGCGGCACGTCATGGGCCTGCTGGCCGAGTCCGAACCGGACGACCCGGAGGACCCCCAGCCCGGCATCGACGACCTGCCCGAACTGGTCGAACGCATGCGTGACGCCGGCGTGCCGGTGGGCCTGACCGTCTCGGGCGAGCGCCGGCCGGTCACCTCCGGTGTCGGGCTGACGGCCTACCGGGTGGTGCAGGAGGCGTTGACCAACATGGTCCGGCACGCGCCGGGCGCCGCCGGCACCGTCGTCGTCGAGTACGCGCCGGAGAGTCTGCGGATCGAGGTCGGCAACACCGAGCCCGGCGTACCGGCCGCGACCGGCACGACGGGCGGGCGCGGCCTGATCGGGCTGCGGGAGCGGCTCGCCGTCTACGGTGGGACGTTGCGCGCCGGCGCGCGGCCGGGCGCCGGCTACCACGTCGAGGCCCTGATCCCGTGGGAGGCGACATGACGGTACGAGTGGTGGTC
Organism: Micromonospora sp. WMMD1219; assembly: GCF_049315215.1. Lineage (NCBI taxonomy): Bacteria > Bacillati > Actinomycetota > Actinomycetes > Micromonosporales > Micromonosporaceae > Micromonospora > Micromonospora sp. WMMD1219. Next base: position 4,879,694 of record NZ_CP186057.1, on the reverse strand, counting down.
GCCGACGACCAGGCGCTGGTCCGTACCGGATTCCGCATGATCCTCACGGCCGGCGGGGTGGACGTGGTGGCCGAGGCGGCGACGGGCGCGGAGGCGGTGGACGCGGTGCGCCGCACCAGGCCCGACGTGGTGCTCATGGACGTGCGCATGCCCGAGCTCGACGGTCTCGAGGCCACCCGCCGCATCCTCACCGGGGCCGTCGCGGCGCCGCGGGTCATCATCCTCACCACGTTCGACCTGGACCAGTACGTCTACGCCGCGCTCGCCGCCGGGGCGAGCGGCTTCCTGCTCAAGGACGTGACGCCGGAGCACCTGGTCGCGGCCGTACGCCTGGTCCAGGACGGGGACGCGCTGCTCGCGCCCGCGATCACCCGCCGCCTGGTGCGGCGTTTCGCCCGCCGTGACCCGCAGACGGCGGCGGTGCACCGCGACCTGGCCACGCTGACCCGGCGCGAGACGGAGGTCCTGCGCCTGCTGGCCGGCGGCCTGAGCAACGCCGAACTCGCGGACGCGCTGCACCTGTCCGAGGCGACGGTGAAGACCCACGTCGCCCGCATCCTGGCCAAACTCGGTCTGCGCGACCGGGTCCAGGCGGTGGTGGTCGCCTACGAGACGGGTCTCGTGAGTCCCGGTTCGCCGGAGGACTGACCGGTCCGGCGACGGCCGGCAACGTGCTCAGGTGATCAGCAGCGCCCCGACGACGATCAGCGGCACCGAGACGAACAGGAAGATGCCGACGCCGGTGAGCACCCGCCCGCCGCCGCCGTCCTCCCGCTCGGGCGCCAGGCCGAACGTGGACCGGGCCGGCAGCATGCCGATGCGGCTCAGCGTCAGGTCACCGGTCATCCCGATCACGGCACCGACGATCATGAACGCCACTCCCACCCGGTGCGTGAAGTCGCCGCCGCCGACGGCCACCCAGATGCCGACCGCCGCGGCGATCACCACCGCGGCGATCACGAAGAGCACCAGCGCCTCCCGCAGACCCCGCACCACCGTCGACATGTGCGCCCTCCCTCGAAGCGGACCGCCGCGACCCGTCCGGCATTGTGCCCGGTCGATGCCAGCCCGTGCCGCCCCGGCCACCGGAGAGCCGGTGCCGGCACGGCGCCCCACAACGCCCGACGGCAACCTCCCACTTGGTCCGTCGTTATGCCGCAAGGAGATACGAACGGACAGGTGGAGCTTCATGGCCGAGAACGGCATCAATCAACCCGGATCGCCCCGGTCTTCCTTCCGCGGGGACATCGAAGGGCTCCGGGCCATCGCCGTACTGCTGGTGCTGGGCGGTCACGCTGCCGGGAACCTGGTGCCGGGAGGCTTCGTCGGCGTCGATGTCTTCTTCGTGATCTCCGGATTCCTGATCACGGGACTGCTGGTCGGCGAGTTGCGCCGTACCGGGCGGATCTCGCTGACCGGGTTCTACGCCCGCCGGGCCAAGCGACTCCTGCCCGCCGCGGTCCTGGTGCTCGTCGTCAGCCTGCTGCTGGCCTACACCCTCCTTCCGCGGACCCGCTGGTCGGCGACCGGCTGGGACGTGGTGGCCAGCGCCGTCTACGGGATGAACTGGCGCCTGGCGGCGCAGGCCGTGGACTACTGGGCGGCGGATCAGGCGCCGAGCATCGTCCAGCACTTCTGGTCGCTGGCCGTGGAGGAGCAGTTCTACCTCGTCTGGCCCCTCCTGCTGCTCGTCCTGGCCCTGCCGGGCCGGCGACGCGCCGCGCGTCCCGCCCTGCTGATGGTCGGGTTCGTCCTGGTGGCGGTGCCGTCCTTCGCCTGGTCCGTGTGGCTGACCCGGTCCGACCCCGGAGCCGCCTATTTCGTCACCACCACCCGGCTGTGGGAACTCGCGCTCGGCGGAGCGCTGGCCATCGCGGGCACGGCCCTCCACCGCCTGCCTCGGGCACTGGCCGCCCCGCTCGCCTGGGCCGGTCTCGCCGCCGTCGCGGCCGGTGCCTTCGTCCTCGGCCCGGACACACCGTTCCCGGGCACCGCCGCGCTGTTGCCGACGCTCGGCACGGCGGCGGTGATCGGCTGCTCGGTGGCCGCCGGACGCGCGGGCCCGGCCGGGATGCTGGGGCTCGCCCCGTTCCGTGCCGTCGGTGCCGTCTCCTACTCCCTGTACCTGTGGCACTGGCCGCTGCTCATCGTGGCCGAGGCACGCTTCGGTGAGCTGGCCCCCGTCGCCGGGCTGGTCGTCGTGTCACTCTCCGCGATTCCGGCGGTACTGTCCTACCGTTACGTGGAGAACCCGATCCGGATGTCGAAGACCCTGCAGTGGGAACCGACCAGCGCCCTCCGGATCGGCGCGGCCTGCACCGGTGTCGCGGTAGCTGCGGGACTGTTGTTCCAGTTCACCGTCTGGCCGCCGCCGCAGGCCCCGGCCTCCACCGTGGTGTTGCCGCCACTGAGCACGGCGCAGGCCACCGCCAGTGCCGCGGCACCGGCCGGCCCGGCGGGAGCCGCCGTGCTCACCCGCGGCAAGGGCGCGGGCGCGCCGGTCGACCGGGTCGCCTCGGTGGTCCCCGACCCGCTGACCGCGCTCAAGGACGGGCCCGAGGCATGGCCGGACAAGTGCACGGCGGGATTCGACGGCGGGCAGCCGTCCCCGTGCATGTACGGCGACGCCGACTCCGCCTTCCGCGTTGCCCTGGTGGGGGACTCGCACGCGAACCAGTGGCTACCGGCCCTGCGGGGAATCGCCGACGCCAACAACTGGCGGCTCGAGTCGTACGTCCGGCAGGCGTGCCCGTTCCTGAACCGGGGCATCGCCCGGGAGAATCGGCCCCAGCCGGAGTGCCTGGACTGGAACCGGTCGGTGCTGCGGACACTCACCGGCGAGCACAAGCCCAACCTGCTGGTGGTCAGTCACACCATCTACGTGGTGCTGGAGGACGGCGAGCCGGTCGAGAACCGAGTGGTGGCCGACCGGTTCACCGAGGCGATGCGCGCCACCTGGCGGGAGGTGACAGCGGCCAAGGTGCCGGTGGCCGTCATCCGGGACACGCCGTACCAGTCGATGGACATCCCCGAGTGCATCACCGCCAACCCGCGCAAGCTGACCCGTTGTACCAGTCCCCGCGACGTCGCCCTGGCCACCGGCGCGGCGAATCCGATGCTGCGAGCGGTGGTCGACCAGCCTCGCGTGCACCTGATCGATCTAACCGACTCGATCTGTCCGACCGAGCGCTGCGCGCCGGTGATCGGCGGCGTGCTGATCTATCGGGACAGCAGCCACCTCACGGCGACTTACGTGACCACCCTGGCGCCCCGGCTCAACGACGCGCTGAGACGACTGCTCGACTGAGCCGGCACGGTTATCCGTCCCGGGGCCCGGGTACCGGGAGCCGCATGGCGGAGATGGCATCGCTCTGGATCGTCCGGCACGGCGAGAGCACGGCGAACGTCGCGGCCACGGCGGCCGAGACGTCCGGCGCCGAGCTGATCGACCTCACCCACCGCGACGCGGACGTGCCGCTGTCGGCTACCGGTGAGGAGCAGGCGCAGGCGACCGGCCGCTGGCTGGCCGGGCTGCCGGACTCGCAACGGCCGGACGTGGCGGTGGTGTCGCCGTACCTGCGGGCGGTCCGGACGGCCGAGCTGGCGCTCGACGGCACCGGGATCCCGACGAGCGTCGACGAGCGGCTGCGCGACCGGGAGCTGGGCATCCTCGACGGGCTCACCGCCCACGGCGTGACCCGGCGCTACCCGGAGGAGGCGCAGCGGCGTACCCGGCTCGGCAAGTTCTACTACCGGCCGCCCGGCGGCGAGTCCTGGACCGACGTGGCGCTGCGGCTGCGGGCGCTGCTGGGCGACCTGCGCCGCGACCACGACGGGGGCCGGGTGCTGCTGTTCGGCCACGACGCGCTGGTCTTCCTGCTGCGCTACCTGGTGGAGGGGCTCACCGAGGCGGACCTGATGGCGCTGACCCGCGAGCATGTGATCGCCAACTGCTCGGTCACCGGCTGGCACGCCGACGACTCCGGCCGGCTCGTGCCGGACGTGTTCAACGACGTCACCCACCTGCACCGCCAGGGGGCGACACCCACCAGGGAGGACGAGGTCCATGCCGAGCCGGTCTGACGTGATCACCCCCGCGCTGCTGCGGGACTGGGCGCTGCCGGTGCCCACCGGCGGCAAGGAGGCGCGCGGCACCGTGCTGGTGGTCGGCGGTTCCCGGTTCACCCCCGGCGCGGTGCTGCTGGCCGGGGTGGCCGCGCTGCGTGCCGGGGCCGGCGTGCTCCAGCTCGCCGCGGCCGAGTCGACGGCCCCGTCGCTGAGCATCCAGGTGCCCGAGGCGCTCGTGATCGGCCTGCCGGAGACCGACGACGGCGCCGTACGCGGCGACCCGGGCGACCTGCTCGGCGGGCTGGTCGCCGAGGCGGACGTGGTGGCCGTCGGCCCCGGCCTGAAGGACATCGACGCCACCGGGGAGCTGCTGCGCCTGGTCCTGGACGCGGCCGGGCGGGAGACCGCCCTGGTGCTCGACGCGTACGCGCTCGGTGCGCTCAGCCACGCGCCGGATCTGCTGGTCGGGTCCGGCCGCAAGGTGGTGCTCACGCCCAACCTGACCGAGGCCCAGCACCTGCTGGGCCGCGATCCGGGCGACGACCTGGACGCCGAAGCGGTGGAACTGGCCGGCCGGTACGACGCGGTCGTGTCGCTGTACGGGCACATCGCGACGCCGGACGGCCGGGCCTGGCGGGAGGAGAGCGGGGACGCCGGGCTGGGCACCTCGGGCAGCGGCGACGTGCGCTCCGGGCTGCTCGCGGGCCTGCTCTCCCGGGGTGCCGACCCGGCGCAGGCGGCCTGCTGGGCGGCGTTCGCGCACGCGGTGAGCGGGCAGCGGCTGGTCCCCCGGTACGGGCGGATCGGCTTCCTCGCCCGGGAGCTGCTGGACGAGATCCCCTACACGATCGCCACCGTCTGACGATCGACTTCACGGGCGCGCGGGACGTGTAACACCCGGGGGCGCGGCGGCGCTGGTCCGGGCGAGGCCGGTACTTCGCCGTGCCTCCGCCCGGACCGCAGCCCGTTCAGGGGTGCGGTCCACCCGCACGAACCCCTGGGAGTCTGTGTGAACAATCTCCGTCGCAAGACACTCGCCGCGGCGTCCGCGGTGACGCTCGGCGCCGGGCTCGCCCTCACCGGCGGCATGGCGCCGGCCGCGGCCGCCGGACCGGAGACCTCGTATCTGGTGCTCGCCCCGCAGGGCAACGGCACCGCCAAGGCCGCCGCCCGGGTGGCGGCCGCCGACGGCACCGTGGTGGCGGCGTACGACAAGATCGGCGTGCTGGTCGTGCGCTCGTCCGCCCCGGACTTCGTCACCCGGGTGGCGGGCGCCGGCGTCGAGTCGGTCGCCTCCACCGCCGGCCTGGGCACCGCCCTGGACGAGGGCGAGACGGTCGAGGTGCCGGCCGCCGCCGTCGCCGCGGCCACCGGCGACCCGACCGCCGAGCCGCTCTACAACCTTCAGTGGGACATGGACCAGATCCGCGTCCCGCAGGCGCACGCGGTGACCGGCGGCAGCCCGTCGGTCGTGGTGGGTGTGCTGGACAGCGGCATCTCCAGCAGCCACCCGGACCTGGCGACCCAGATCGCCAGGGACAAGAGCGCCTCCTGCGTCGGCGGTGTCCCGAACACCGCCGAGGCCTCGTGGAACCCCACCACCAGCGACCACGGCACCCACGTGGCGGGCACCATCGCCGCCGCCGTCAACGGCGCCGGGGTCACCGGCGTCGCGCCGGGTGTGAAGGTCGCCGCCGTCAAGGTGGTCAACGACGACGGCTACATCTTCCCGGAGGCCGCGGTCTGCGGGTTCATGTGGGCCGCCGAGCACGGCTTCCAGCTCACCAACAACAGCTACTACATCGACCCGTGGCAGCTGAACTGCCGCAACGACGCCCGCCAGCGCCCGGTGTGGAAGGCCGTGCAGCGGGCCCTGCGCTACTCGCAGTCCCAGGGCGTGCTGCACGTCTCGTCGGCCGGCAACTCGAACTGGGACCTGGCCCACAAGATCACCGACACCGGCAGCCCGAACAACGGCACGCCGGAGGACCGCGAGAACCTCACCAACGCCTGCCTGGTCCTACCGGCCGAGGCGCCGGGCGTGGTGACGGTCGCCGCGGTCGGCCCGACCGGTGAGAAGAGCTACTACTCCTCGTACGGCCAGGGCGTGATCGACGTGACCGCGCCGGGTGGCGACACCCGGTTCCGGACCCGGGGCGCGGTCTCGACGTCCGCCGACGGCATCCTGTCCACCACCTTCAACACCGCCACCCGCACCAACGGGTGGGGCTACAAGCAGGGCACCTCGATGTCCAGCCCGCACGCCACCGGCGTCGCGGCGCTGGCGCTGTCCGCGCACCCGGGCATGAACCCCGGCCAGCTGGCCTCGTTCCTGGAGCGTACGGCGGTGGCGAAGTCCTGCCCGTCGGGCGTCTACAACCCGGTGCCGCTGATCCCGGCGGGCCCGAACGCGTACGACGCGACCTGCTCCGGCGGGAACCGCAACGGGTTCTACGGCGCCGGCGTCGTGGACGCGTACAACGCGGTGAAGTAACCCAGACGCGCGTGGACCGGGCCCGGCGATCACGCTGGGCCCGGTCTGTTTGTCCTGGTCGGGCACCGGGTAGGGGGGCACCGTCAGCCGACTTAGGAGGTAACCGGTGTCCACCGACGCGATCGTCCTGCTCAAGGAGGACCACAAGGAGATCCGCCGCCTGTTCAAGGCCTTCCAGGAGGCCGAGGAGGGGCCGGCGAACAAGCGCGGGAAGATCGTCGGGCAGATCCTCGAAGCTCTGACGGTGCACACCTACCTGGAGAACGAGGTGATGTACCCGGAGGTCCGCAAGCTGGTGCCCGACGTCGAGGACGACATCCTGGAGTCGTACGAGGAGCACCACGTCGCGGACGTGCTCTGCTTCGAGCTGTTCACCATGGACGCCGACGACGAGCGCTTCAACGCCAAGACGACGGTGCTGATCGAGAACGTGCTGCACCACGTCGAGGAGGAGGAGCAGGAGTGGTTCCCGAAGGTGCGCGAGGCGCTCGGCCGTAACCAGCTCCAGGAGATCGGCCAGCGGATGCTCGACCTGCGGCCGAAGGCGCCCAAGACGCCGACCGCCCCGAAGGCGCTGAAGAAGTCGCTGGACGCCGTGGTCGCCTGACACCGGGCCCGGAACGCGAGCGGGACCGCCCCTTTCCTTCGGGGCGGTCCCGCTCGCGTCGGTGCTCAGTCGCCCGAGCCGGGCTCGGCCATCTTCCGGTGCTGCTCGGCCTTCAGCCGATCCGGAACGATCTTGCCGGCGGCCACCTGGATCTTGTTGACCAGCGAGCCGGCGGCGACCTTGTGCTCCCCCTTCATCAGCGCCTCGAACGCGTCCTCGGCCACCTTGCGGGGGTCGTCCTTGCGCCCCTGGCCGACCCGGGTGTCCTCCATGTCGGCCCGGTCGAAGAACTCGGTGTCGGTCGGGCCGGGCATCAGCGAGGTCACCGTGACGCCGCTGTCCTTCAACTCGTTGCGCACCCCCTCGGCGAAGGACTGCACGAACGACTTCGAGGCGTTGTAGACCGCCTGGTACGCCCCGGGCATGGTGGCGGCGATGGACGAGGTGAACAGCACCCGCCCGGCACCCCGGCGGACCATGTCCGGCAGCAGCAGCTTGGCCAGGTGCACGGTCGAGCGGACGTTCAGGTCGATCACTGTCAGCTCGTCGGCCAGGTCGGTGCCGCCGACGAAGTCCCCGCCCGCGCCACGCCCGGCGTTGAGCGCCAGCGCGTCGACCGGGCGGCCCAGGCCGGTCACCTCCCCGGCCAGCCGCCGTACGCCCTCGGGCGTGGCCAGGTCCACCTGGACCGGGTACACCTCCGGGCCGCCGTCGCGCCGCAGGTCGCCCGCCGCGCGCTCGATCGCCGCGTCCTCGGCGGCGACCACCACGTCGTACCCGTGCTCGGCGAACTGGACCGCCAGCTCGTACCCGATGCCGCTGGACGCGCCGGTCACCACGGCGAGCGGCCGTCCGGTGCTCGGTGTGGTCATGGTCGTGCCTCCTCTCCCCCGGGCCGGGTCGGGGCCGGCCTCCCCCACGGTGTGCCCCGGGACGGGCGGCCCAACCCCGCAGGTCCCGGCCGGGCCGGTAGGATCGGCACGGGCCGTGACTGGCGCGTGGAGATGGAGCACCATCGGGGAGCGGCCTCGTCATGAGGACGCATGCCGAGCGCCTGGGCCTTCCGCACGTCACCTGGAGGTCGCATGTCGCGCAACGCCGAGTCCACCGCCTTCCGCAGCGCGTTGGAGGTCGTCCGCGGCGTCGAGCCGCGCGTGGCCGACGCCATCGCCGCGGAACTGGCCGACCAGCGCGAGTCGCTCAAGCTCATCGCCAGCGAGAACTACGCCTCCCCCGCGACGCTGCTGGCCATGGGCAACTGGTTCAGCGACAAGTACGCCGAGGGCACCGTCGGGCGCCGGTTCTACGCCGGCTGCCAGAACGTCGACACCGTCGAGGCGCTCGCCGCCGAGCACGCCCGGGAGCTGTTCGGCGCGTCCCACGCGTACGTGCAGCCGCACTCCGGCATCGACGCCAACCTGGTCGCGTTCTGGGCGATCCTGGCCGACCGGGTCGAGTCCCCCGCGCTGCGCAAGGCGCAGGCGCGGCAGGTCAACGACCTCACCGAGGCCGACTGGTTCGCGCTGCGCCGCGAGCTGGGCAACCAGCGGATGCTCGGCATGTCGCTGGACGCCGGCGGGCACCTCACCCACGGTTTCCGGCCGAACATCTCCGGCAAGATGTTCGACCAGCGCAGCTACGGCACCGACCCGGCCACCGGCCTGATCGACTACGACCGGGTGGCCGAGGCGGCCCGCGAGTTCAAGCCGCTGATCCTGGTCGCCGGTTACTCCGCGTACCCGCGGAAGGTCAACTTCCGGATCATGCGGGAGATCGCCGACTCGGTCGGCGCCACGTTCATGGTCGACATGGCGCACTTCGCCGGGCTGGTCGCCGGCAAGGTGTTCACCGGCGACTTCGACCCGGTGCCGCACGCGCACATCGTCACCACGACCACGCACAAGTCGCTGCGGGGCCCGCGCGGCGGCATGGTGCTCTGCGGCCCGGAGCTGGCCGACCAGGTCGACCGGGGCTGCCCGATGGTGCTCGGCGGGCCGCTGCCGCACGTGATGGCCGCCAAGGCGGTCGCGCTGGCCGAGGCGCGCCGCCCCGACTTCGCCGACTACGCCCAGCGGATCGTGGACAACGCGCAGGCACTCGCCGACGGGCTGCTGCGCCGGGGCGCCACGCTGGTCACCGGCGGCACCGACAACCACCTGGTGCTCATCGACGTGTCCGGGTACGGCCTGACCGGCCGGCAGGCCGAGCAGGCGCTGCTGGACTCGGGCATCGTCACCAACCGCAACTCGGTGCCGCAGGACCCGAACGGCGCCTGGTACACCTCGGGCATCCGCATCGGCACCCCGGCGCTGACCACCCGAGGGCTCGGCGCCGCCGAGATGGACGCCACCGCCGAGCTGATCCACACCGTGCTCAGCCAGACCACGCCGGGCACCGGCCCGGACGGCGCGCCGTCGAAGGCGAAGTACGTGCTGGACCCGGCCGTCGCCGAGTCCGTCGGCAAGCAGGCCGCCGACCTGCTCACGCCGTTCCCGCTCTACCCCGCCGTGGACCTGGGCTGACAGTCGTGACAGCGGCGCCCCGGGAGATCGTTCTCCCGGGGCGCCGGCGGTCACGGGGTCAGCGCAGCGGGCGCTTCAGGTGGTAGCGGTGGACCTCGGTGCTGCCCTGCACGTTGTTCACGTCCTCGGCGGCGGAGACCAGCTCCCACCCCTCCCGGCCGACCCGGTTGAGGTGCGCGATCGCGGTGTCGCCGTACGCGGTCACGTCGGTGCGTGACCCGTCCGGGCCGTACCACACGAACGAGACGTGGAAATTGCGACCCTGACCCTGATACCGACGAACGAGCAACGCGTACTCCCAGGCAACCATTCGTCCATTATCAACAGAGCGACGGCGTCAGGAAACACGCGCTGTGGCGGAACCCTGACACTCCGGCGTCACGCCACTCGGCATGGTGTCCGTGACCAGCGCGGCCAGCCGGTCCAGACCCAGATCGATGGACTCCGGTGTGACAGCGCTCACCGACAACCGCAGCGCGTTCACCGGTGTGCCCGCGTCGTAGAAGTGCGCCATCGGGGTCCAGAGCACGCCGTACTCGCGGGCCGAGCGGTGCAGCAGCGCGTCGTCGACGGCGAACGGCACGCTCACCACCACGAAGAACCCGCCCGCCGGGACGGTCCAGGAGACCGGCCCGCCGGCCGGGAAGCGCCGGGCCAGGCCGTCGACCAGGTGGCGCAGGTTGCGGGCGTACGCGGCCCGCTCCCTGGTGTTCGCGGCCACCAGCGAGCAGTCGTGCGCGAGCAGCGCGCCGCCGATCACCGCCTGGCTGATCGGCGACGTGTTCACGGTGACCATGCTCTTGATCTTCGCGAGGTGGTCGGCGAACGGGACCGCGGTGCCGTCGGCCTCCCCCACCCGCTGGTCGGCCACCACGTAGCCGACCCGGGCGCCCGGCAGCACGGTCTTGGCGAACGAGCCGAGGTAGACCACCCGGCGGGCGGTGTCCAGCGCCTTCAGCGTGGGCCGCCGCGCGGTGCCGTCGGCCGGGAACAGGCCGTACGGGTTGTCCTCGATCAGCAGCAGGTCCTCCTCGGCGGCCAGGTCCAGCAACCGCCGCCGCTGTGCGGTGTCCATGCTGACGCCGGACGGGTTGGCGAAGTCGGGCATCACGTAGCAGCCGCGGGGCCGCAGCCCCTCCGCCCGGGCCCGGCGCAGCCCGGCGCGCAGGTCGTCCAGGTCGACGCCGTCGGGCCCGCCGGCCACCGGGCGTACCGGCAGGTCGACCAGGCGGGCCGCGCCGGTGAGCCCGACGTAGGTGGGCGCCACCGCGAACAGCACGTCGGCCGGGCCGGCCCGCAGCGCGCGCAGCACCAGGAACATCGCCTCCTGGCAGCCGACTGTCACCACAATCGACTCCGGGTCGACGGTGAGGCCCTCGTCCACGGCGAGGTGCCGGGCGATCAGGTGGTGCACGACGCCCTTGGTGCGGCCGTACTGCAACAGCGTCCGGTCCACACCGGCCCGGTCCAGCCCGACCTCCTCGGCGAGGTGGCGGCGGAAGCGGTCCAGGTGCGTGTGCAGCAGCGCCGAGTCGAAGAACTCCTCGTACGGCCGCCCGGCCGCCAGCGACACCGCGTCCGGGTAGTGCTGCGCCACCTCGTTGAGGAAGTTCATCGAGTTCAGCGCCGGGTCGCCGACGCTGCCGTGCAGCGCCGTGACGGCCAGGTCGACGGGCTCCACGTCAGCCTCCGATCCGGGTACGCAGCCGCCGGGCCGAGGCCGGGTCGGGGCAGCCGCTGAGGATGAGGGCGTCGCGCAGTTCCGCCGCGAGCAGCGCCAGCGCCGCCTCGGCGCCGGCCCGGCCGCCCGCCGCGAGCGCCCAGAGCAGCGGCCGGCCCAGCAGCACGCCGTCCGCGCCGAGCGCCAGCGCGCGCAGCACGTCGACGCCGCTGCGGACGCCGCTGTCCAGCAGCACCGCGCACCGCCCGTCGACCGCGCCGACCACCTCGGGCAGCATGGCCGCGCTGGCCGGGGCCGCGTCGAGCTGGCGTCCGCCGTGGTTGGAGACCACCACGGCGTCGACGCCGGCGTCCGCCGCGCGGACCGCGTCGCGCGGGTCCAGGATGCCCTTGACCAGCAACGGCACCCGGGTACGCTCGCGCAGCCACTCCAGGTCCGCCCAGCTCAGCGCCGGGGCGAACACCGCGCCGGTGTGCACCGCCACCGCCGAGACGCCCGGGGTGCCCTGGTGCGCCAGGTCGTCCCGGCCGCCGGGCAGGTTCGCGGCGGTGACGTGCGGCGGCAGCGCGAACCCGTTACGGGCGTCGCGCAGACGCCGCCCGAGCACCGGCACGTCCACAGTCACCATCACCGCCGCGCAGCCGGCCGCCTCCGCCCGGTCGAGCAGGTCGGCCACCAGTGCCCGGTCGCGCAGCCAGTAGAGCTGGAACCACACCGTCGCGCCGGTCGCCGCGATCTCCTCGATCGGCGTGCTGGACAGCGTGCTCGCCACGTAGGGCACGCCCGCCGCGCGAGCCGCCGCCGCGAGCGCCGGCTCGCCGTCGGGGTGCAGCAGCCGCTGGTACGCCATCGGCGCCACGGCCACCGGCAACGCGGCCCGGCCGCCGGGCAGCGCCGCCCCGGTGGACGGGTCGTCCACCCCGGCCAGCATCCGGGGCAGCACCGCCACCCGGTCCAGCGCGGCCCGGTTCGCGGCCAGCGCGGTCTCGGTGCCGCTGCCCCCGTCGACGAAGTCCCACACGTCGGCCGGGAGGACCGCCCGGGCCGGCGCGGCGAACTCGGCCAGGCTGGCCGGCGGCACGAACCCGTCCGCCACGTCAGCCATGGTCGGCACCCTCCGCCGCCCGGGCGGGCGCCGGGTCGAGCCCGAACGCGCGGCGCAGGAAGGCCGCGGCCCGCTCCTGGGCCTGGCGGCCCGCGTCGAACACGCCGGGCATCGCGAAGAACCCGTGCACCATCCCCGGGTAGTGGGCCGTCTCGGTGGGCACGCCCGCCTCACGCAGCCGGGACGCGTACCGCTCGCCCTCGGCGCACAGCGGGTCGTACCCGGCGGTGACCACGAGCGCCGGAGGCAGGCCGGACAGGTCCTCGGCGAGCAGCGGCGACGCGAGCGGGTGGGCCGCGTCGCCGGGATCGGCCAGGTAGTGGCCGCGGTACCACCCCACCGAGTGCCTGTTGAACAGCATCGGGTCCTCGTCGTCGCCGGGCCGGTGCCCGGGCCGCTGGTCGGTGTTCGGGTAGACCAGCAGCTGGGCGGCGAGCCGGGGACCGCCGTCGGCGCGCGCCAGCAGCGTGACCGCGGCGGCCAGGTTCCCGCCCGCGCTGTCGCCGCCCACCGCCAGCCGGTCCGGGTCCACGCGGAACTCGGCGGCGTGCGCGGCGAGGTGCCGCAGCGCGGCGTGGCAGTCCTCCACCGCCGCCGGGAACGGATGTTCCGGGGCGAGCCGGTAGCCGACCGTCACGGTCTGGGCGCCGGTGAGGTTGACCAGCCGGCGGCAGATCCCGTCGGCCGTGTCGACACTGCCGAGCGTCCAACCGCCACCGAAGAAGTAGACGAGCGTGGGCAGCGGCCCGTCGCCGTCCGGCCGGTGGATCCGCACCGGCAGCGGCCCGCCCGGGCCGGGCACCGTCGTGTCGCGTACCTCGGAGACCGGCTCGACCGCGCCGGAGCCGGCGCGGATCGCGGCGAGGTCGGCGGCGCGGGCCTCGGCGAGGGTCTGCGTGTAGAGCGGCACGGTGCCGGCGGCGGCCCGCGCGGCCCGCCACGCGACCACCTGCGGATCGAGTGTCATCCGGCCTCCCCGGTGGTGACGAAGAGTTTGTCGATACCGCGCAGGAACAGGCTCCCGCTGTACGAGTAGGGCTGGGTGACGGCGAGCCGGGGGAAACGCGCGAACAGGCGCGGCAGCGCCAGGCGGCCCTCCAGCCGGGACACCGCCGACCCGAGACAGAAGTGCAGCCCGACACCGAAGGCCAGCGACGGCGGGCCGTCGCGGCGCGGGTCGAAGCGGTCCGGGTCGGGGAACCGGGCCGGGTCGCGGTTCGCGGCGGCGATCAGCAGCAGCACGTTGTCGTCGCGGTCGACCGGGACGCCGCCGAGGTCGACGCCGGCCGGGGCGGAGCGGGCCAGGAAGTGCACCGGGCTCTCCATCCGCAGCACCTCCTCCACGCAGCCGCGGGCCAGCTCGTCGTCGCCGGGCAGCGCGGCGGTCACGTCCGGGTGGTCCAGCAGCAGCGGCAGGCCGTTGCTGAACATGTAGACGGTGGTGACGAAGCTGGCGTTGAACAGCACGATCAGGTTGCTGATCAACTCTTCCTCGGTGAGGTCGACGCCGCCCGCGTCGAGCACCTCGACCAGCCCGCTGATCAGGTCGTGGCCGGGCGTGCGGCGCCGGTGGGCGATCAGGTCCCGGTAGTAGACACGCAGCTCCTCGGCGGCCTGGTTGGCCCGGGCCAGCCGCTCCGGCGTCTTGCCGGACACGTCCATGTACTCGTCGATCCAGTCGACCCGCTGCCGGTACCAGGACAGGTCGGCCGCGGGCAGGCCGATGAACTCGGCCATCACCAGCGCCGGGACCGGGTACGCGAAGTCGGCCACGAAGTCCACCTCGTGACCGTCCGCACCCACCTCGGCCATGTGGTCCAGGCGTTCGGCGACGATCCGCTCGATCACCGGCTCCAGCGCGCCGAGGCGGCGCGGGGTGAACGTCCGGGCGAACACCGCACGCATCCGGGTGTGGTCCGGCGGGTTGACGAACATCATCGAGGTGAGGAACGTGCGCAGGATCTCCTGCTCCTCCCAGCCGGGCGGGAAGCCCTTGTACCAGCCGGGGTCGCGCAGGATCTGGTCCACGATGTCGTACCCGCCGGCCACCGCGCTCACGGTGCTGTGCTCGGCACGGGCCGGTACGGCGTTGATCGGCCCGTGCTCGTGCAGGGCCGCGTAGAAGGGATACGGGTTCTGCCGGCCCTGCTCGCTGTAGAGCCCGGTCAGGATCTCGCTGACGTCCACTGTCTCTTCCTCCCCAGGAAACGGCGGCGGGGGCGGCGTCGTGTCGACCGCCGCCCCCGCCCGGTGTCACAGTCCGAGCAGCTTCAGTGGCACGGCGTTCGCCATGGCCGCAGCGCCCGTGTCGTTCGGGTGGATGTGGTCACCCGAGTCGTACGCCGGCAGCAGCCGGCTCGGCTGGGCCGGATCGCGCATCACCGCGTCGAAGTCGACGACGCCGTCGAACTCGGCCCGCCCCGGCCCGCGCAGCCAGGTGTTGACGGCCTGCCGGGTGGCGTCCTTCTCCGGCGTCCACACACCCGGGCCGCCGTTGCCCTCGTACGGCATGAGCGTGCCGGCGATGCTGGTCAGGCCGCGCGCCTGGACCTGCCGGTTGAGCTGGCGCAGCGAGGCGATGATCGCCTCCGGGCTATCGCCGTTCATCCAGATGTCGTTGATGCCCAGGTGGGTGATGACGGTACGCACCCCGGTCTGCGGGAACACGTCCTCGTTGAGCCGGGCCAGCGCGTTCGGGCCCAGCTCGTAGTAGCCGGGGAACCCGCCCGCGCCGGGCTCGGTGCCCTCGTGGTTGAGCCGGTTGCCGGCCAGGCTGAGGTTGAGGACACCCGGCGTACGCGGCTCCGGGCGGGCGTCGATCAGCCGCTCGGCCAGGAAGTCCGGCCAACGGCGGTCGGCGTTGACGGTGCTGCCGTTGCCGTCGCCGATGGAGTCGCCCAGCACCACCACCGAACCGGGCGTGACCTTGCGCTCCACGTCGATGCCGGACAGGAACATCCAGCAGCAGTTGGGCCGGATGGTGAAGCCCGCGCCGTCGGCCGCCGAGGTGAGGTCGGTGGCGCCGATGAAGTTGGTGACCTTGGACTGGCCGTGGAACGTCACCGGTCCGGTGAGCACCGGGAAGTACAGGGTGACCACCAGGTCCTCCTGCTCGGCCACCGGGAAGGCCACCGGGTCGCTGAGCAGCTCGGCGCCCTTGTTGATGGTCGCCGACCCGGCGCCGGAGAACGTCAGCTGGCGGACGCTCGCCGGGACGATGTCGGACAGGTCGTCGGGGGTGGCGGTGTTCGGCCGGGCGATCGTGGCGCGGCCGACCTGGACGGCCTGCTGGCCGTACAGGTTGGTCAGTCGCACCCGCAGGCGCGGCCCGCCGACCGAGGTCTGCACGGTCATCCGGATGCTCTGGTTGTTCAGGCCGGTCTCGGTCAGGCCCACGTTGTTCCCGCGGGTCACCGCCGCGGCCCAGGTTCCGGCCCACTCGGCGCGCCCGTGCCCGGCGCGGTCGTTCCCGGTCGGGCCGGCGCTCGCGGTGACCGCCGGGGTGGCGGCGATCAGCAGCGTTACGGCGGAAGCTATGACGTGCCATCTCTTCGGGGTCGGCATCGATCCTCCATGGTCGGCAGCCCCGGGCGTGACGCGGTCGGCGGCACCGGCCCGGGCGATGGACCGGAAACTAGCTTCCGGCCGTGACGAGCGTCAATCAACCTGATCGACATGATCAAATGCCCGGGGGACGTGACGCAGCGACGATCGGCTCTGTCCGCCGTGGACCGCGGCTGCCTAGGCTCGGGGCTGGCGGCGGTGCGGTCGCCGACCCTGGCACCTGCCGCCTTGTCCCGGCCCTGACCTGGCCGGACGCCGCTCGCGGACCATGATGGGGGCTGCCCGATGACCGACCGGCCGAACTACGTGCACGAGGCGCTGGAGCTGTTCGCCGGGTTCGGCGACCGGGAGGCGCTCGTCGGCGGCGGACGCCGCCTCACCTACCCCCGGGTGGCCGCCGAAGTGCGCGGCCTGGCTGCCGCGTTGCGCCGTCACGGGGTACGCCCCGGCGCCGCGGTGCTGGTGATGCTCGGCAACACGATCGACGGTCCGCTGCTGCAACTGGCCCTGCACCTGCTCGGCTGCCGGAGCATGTGGGTCGCCCCGGTGACCTCCCGGCGGGAGGTCGACGAGTTCGTCGCGCTGTCCGCGCCGGAGGCGTTCGTGTACGACCCGCGGGACGCGCAGGCGGTGCAGGTCGCGACGGGCCTGTCCGGCGTACCGGTGCTCTGCCTCGGCCCCGGCGGCGCCGGACCGGACCTGACCGCCGAGGCCGCCGGGCCGGCCGTGGAACTGCCCGCCGAGGTGCCCGCGCCCGAGTCGTTCCTGCAGACCAGCGGCACCACCGGGACGCCGAAGCTGGTGCACCACCGGGAGAGCTTCTACCGGCAGGTGCTCGCGCTCGCCGCCGACTTCCGGGGCGCCGGGTTCCCGCTGCTGCGGCACCTGTCGCACTCCCCGATGTGGCTCGCCAGCGGCCAGATCACCACGTTGTTCAACCTGTTCACCGGCGGCGTGCTGTTCCTGCGCGAGCAGTGGGATCCGGCCGCGTTCATCGCCACCGTGGACGCCGAACGGCTCACCTCCACGTTCGTCACCCCGCCGATGCTCTACGAGGTGCTCGACCACCCCGACCTGCCGGGCGCCGACTTCTCCGCCATGTTCATGTTCAACGTGGGCGCCGGGCCCGCCGCGCCGGCCCGGCTGCGCCAGGCCATCGCCCGCTTCGGCCCGTGCCTGCGCATCGTGTACGGGCTCAGCGAGGCGGTCGTCATCTGCGCGCTGCCCGGCCTCACCGAGGACCCGGAGCACCCGGAGCGGCTGCGCTCCTGCGGCCGCCCGTACGGTGACGTCTCGGTCCAGATCCGCGACGCCGACGGGCGGGTGCTGCCGGCCGGCGAGGACGGCGAGGTGTGGGTACGCACCAAGCTGAGCTTCGCCGGCTACCACGGTCAGCCGGAGCTGACCGCCGAGACGCTCGTCGACGGCTGGGTCCGCACCCGCGACATCGGCCACCTCGACGCCGACGGCTTCCTCTACCTGGTCGACCGGTTACAGGACCGCATCCTCACCCGGCAGCGCAGCTGGCCGATCTACTCCCGCCCGATCGAGGACGTGCTCGCCGGCCACCCCGAGGTACGCGCCGCCGCCGTGATCGGCGTACCGGACCCGGTGGCCGGGGAGTTGCCGCACGCGTACGTGGTGCCGGCACCGGACGCGTCGGTGACCGGCGAGGAGCTGATCGCGCTCGTGGTCCGGGAACTCAGCGAGACCTGGGCACCGGGCGCCGTCGAGTTCGTCGACGCGCTGCCGCTGAACCGCTCCGCGAAGGTCGACAAGCGCGCGTTGCGGGCCCGGTACGCCGCCGGACACCCGGTCGGCGCCGACCCGATCGGCAGTCCGGCGTGAACCCGCGCCGGGAGTTGTACACCCTGGTCGGCGCCGACCTGCTGTCCAACCTCGGCACCCGGATCTCGGTGGTCGCCATCCCCTGGCTCGTGCTGGAGACCACCGGCAGCCCCACCAAGATGGGGCTCGTCGCGGCGGCGGAGACGCTTCCGTACATGCTCTCCAGCGCGCTGGCGACCCCCTGGGCGGACCGGTTCGGGGTACGCCGTACCTCGGTGTTCGTGGACGCGGCCAGCGCCGTCGCGATGGCCGTGGTGGCGCTGGCGCCCTGGCTCGGCTTCGGCACCCTGCTGGTGCTGGTGGCGATCGCCGGCGGGCTACGCGGCATCGGCGACCGGGTCAAGCACGTGCTGTTCAAGCCGGCCGCCGAGCGGGCCGGGGTGCCGCTGATCCGGCTCACCAGCGCCTACGACGGCCTGGCCCGCGGCATGACGCTGTTCGGCGCGGTGCTCGGCGGGCTGCTCATCGACTGGGTCGGGCTGACCCGGGCCATCTGGATCGACGCGGCCACATTCGCGGTCTGCGCGCTGCTGATCGGCGTGCTGGTCCGGCCGCCCGCACCGGCGCAACCGGCGCCCCGGGAGCCGTACCTGCGGGCGCTGCGCGGCGGCTTCGCGTACCTGCGCACCGACCGGACGTTGATGACCATGCTGATCGTGGTCTCGGTGTCCAACATGTTCGCCAACGCCAGCGTCGCGGTCTGGATCCCGCTGTGGGTCAACGAGGTGCTCGGCGACCCGGCCGGGTTCGGCCTGCTGCTGGGCGTCTTCTCGGCCGGCGCGCTGCTGGGCAACCTGCTGTTCACAGTGGTCGGCACGCGGCTGCCGGCCGGGACCACGTTCGCGCTGGGGCTGACGCTCAGCGGCGCGCCCCGGCTGCTCGCGCTGGCGCTCAGCGACGACCTGGTCGTGGTGCTCGTGGTGACGTTCCTGTCCGGCATCGGCATCGCGGCGGTGAACCCGCTGCTCGGCGCGGCGCTCTACCAGCGGGTGCCGGGCGAGCTGCAGACCCGGGTGCTGGGCATCTCCGGGTCGGTGGCGTTCCTCGGCCTGCCCGTCGGCGCGCTGCTCGGCGGCTGGTCGGTGGCGCTGCTCGACCTGACCCCGGCGCTGCTGGTGATGTCGGGCGTCTGCCTGGTGCTGACCGTCGGGCCGCTGCTGCTGACCCGCGCGTCCCGGCGCCCGGCCGCGGAACCGGCCACGCCCACGCCGGTCTGAGCCGTCGTGTCGGGGGGTTTCGGTACGGTCGGGGCCATGGCGACCTGGGACGACGTGCGGCGCATCGCGCTGGCCCTGCCCGAGACCACCGAGCGCGGCTCGCACGACGACCTGCCCGCCTGGCGGGTACGCGACAAGATGTTCGTCTGGGAACGGCCGCTGCGCCGCGGCGACATCGAGGCGCTCGGCGACGCTGCGCCCGACGGCCCGATCCTCGGCGTCCGGGTGCCCGACCTGGGCGCCAAGGAGGCGCTGATCGCCGACGACCCGGCGGTCTACTTCACCACGCCGCACTTCGACGGCTACCCGGCGGTGCTGGTGCGGCTCGACCGGATCGACATGGACGAGCTGACCGAGCTGGTCACCGAGGCGTGGTACGCACGCGCACCGAAGCGGCTCGCCACGGCGCACCGGGCGGAGAACGCGTGACCGGCCCGGTGGACGCGATCGTCTTCGACATGGACGGCACGCTCGTCGAGTCGCACGCGGTGGTGCCCGCGGCCTACCGGGCGGCGGTGCGCGCCGGAGGCGGCCCGTCGTACACCGACGCCGAGATCATCGCCGGCTACTCGATCGGCTCCCCGGCGGACCTGCTGACGCACCTGCTGCGCCGGCCGGCCTCCGGCGACGACCTGGACCGCTACCACGCCGAGCTGGACGCGCTCGCCGGGCGGGTACGCGTCTACCCCGGCGTCGCGGACGCCCTCGCGGAGATCGCCGCCCGGGTGCCGGTCGGCGTGTTCACCGGCGCGAGCCACCGCGCCGCCGAGATCCTGCTCCACCGGGCCGGCCTGCTCGATCACTTCGAGGTCGTCCTCGGCGGCGACCAGGTCGACCGCCCCAAACCGGCGCCCGACGGCGTGGAGGCGGCCTGCCGCCGGCTCGGCGTGCCACCGGGTCGCGCCGCGTACGTGGGCGACTCGCCACTTGACGTACGCGCCGCCCGGCACAGCGGCGCGGTGGCGGTGGCCGCCGCCTGGGGTCACCAGTACGACCCCGACGAGCCGGCCGACCTCAGCCTGACCCGGCCCGGGGAGCTGCTGGCCCTGCTGCCCTGAGCCTCTTTCCCCGCACGGGACGCTCGGCTAGCCTGCCGGGCATGCCATCGACGTTGACCGAGGCGACGGACCCGTGGTGCCTGCGGCCCGGGGAGGCCGCCGAACTGCTGCGCGGGCACCCGTGGCAGCGGTTCGTGGTGCTGGGCGACAGCGTCGCGGAAGGGCTGTGCGAGCCGGCCGACGGCTACCCCGACCTCCAGTGGGCCGACCGGATCGCGGCCGAGCTGCGCGCGATCCGGCCGGAGCTGGCCTACCTGAACCTGGGCCGGCGCGGGCTGCGGGCACACGAGGTACGGGCCACCCAGCTCGCCGACGCGCTGGCCTTCGCACCGGACCTGGCCCTGGTGGTGTGCGGCGGCAACGACGCGTTCCGGTCCGCCTACGACCCGGACGCGGTCGACGCCGAGCTGACCGCGATGATCATCGCGTTGCGGGAGGCGGGAGCGGACGTGATCACGGTGGGCATGTTCGACGTGTCGCACAGCCCGGCGGTGCCGGACGCGCTACGCGCGGGCCTGGGCGAGCGGATGCGCCGGCTGTCCCGGCACACCCGGGGCGTGGCCGAACGGTTGGGCACGCTGCACGTCCACCTGACCGACCACCCGCTGGTGGCCGACGCGTCGCTGTACAGCAGCGACGGCCGGCACGGCAGCGCTCGTAGCGACGCGATAGCCACCGCCGAAACCCTCCGAGTCCTCGCCACCCACGTCCCGCACCCCTGACCCACTCGTCCCGCCGCGCCGCCCCCTGCCCTGCCCTGCCCTGCCCTGCCCTGCCCTGCCCTGCCCGACGATCATGAAGTTGACGGCACTGCGCGTCCATTTTGTCCCCGCCAACTTCATGATCAGCGGGGCCAGGGGTGCCCGGGACCCAACCCGCAGCCCCGCCCACTCCGTTGACCAAGGAGTTTGGGTCGGTGAGACGCCCCCGTGAGGACACAAACTCCTTGATCAACGCCGGGAGTGAGGGGTGGACGGCGGGCGAAAGGGGCGGTCAGTCGGTTAGGAGGATGCCGGTCAGGAGGACGCCTCTCGCCAGGTTGAGGACCTCGTCGCAACCCGGGTAACCCACTCGGGCGAGCGCACCCGATGCGGTGCGGTCGAACAGGTACGGGGCGAGGCTGTACGGGACGTCGGCGGTGACCGTCTCACCGGTCTCGATCTGCACGAAGTCCATCGCCACCCGGTCCGCCTCGTGGTAGCGCTGCAGGATGTTGCCGCCCTCGGCGATGGCCGCGCGTACCCCGTCCGCCCACGCCACAGCTGTCATCTCCCGGCCGATGAGCACTCCGTGCCCGGCCGAGCCGCCGGCCGGCTTGGCGACCAGGTCGGCCTGTTCGGCGAGCGCCCGGTCGAGCTGGTCGGCGGTCAGCGCCACGGTGTGCGGCACGTACCGGCGGATCAGCGTCCGGTCGTCCTCCGGCAGCAGGTCCAGGTCGTCCCAGAGCCAGGCGTAGTTCAGCTTGTTGCTGAGCAGCCAGGCGGCGCTGCTGACGAACATCGGCAGCGTGCCGGCGGCGAGCGCGCCGGCCACCGCGTCCAGCCCGGCGCTGGGGGTGACCCGGTTGGGCACGAACAGCCGGAACAGGGCGTCCACCGGGGCGCCGCCGACGACCAGCCGGTTCTGCCCGTCCAGGGTGGCGGTGGCGACCGGGGCGATGACCAGGTCGATGCCGAACGGGCGGGCCTGGTCGATCAGCGGGGACAGGATCCGGATGAACGTCTCCGGGTCGTCCAGTCCCGGGTAGTCGGCGTCGAAGTCCATCAGCAGCGCCACCCGCGCGCCGTCGGGCAGGCCGAGAGTGTCCCGGATGGCCACGAACCGCTGGTCCAGCAGGGACGGCGCGGGTCGCGCGCCGTCGAGCAGGTCATGGGTACGGTACAGCTCGGCGTACCGCTGGATCACGGTGTCGGCGTCGAAGCCGCCGCCGAGGCTGCTGTCGATGTTGTACTCCACGATGCACGGCACGCCGCCGGAGAACAGCACGTCGGGCCGGTACGCGGCGAGCAGCCCCTCGTGCAGTTCCTCGTCCGGGTCGAGCAGCCGGGTCTCGCCGTCCGGCACGTCGAGCAGCAGGCGCAGTTCGCCGGCGGTACGGGCGCGGCGCCGGCACGCCTCCAGGATGAGCTGGGCGATGCGGTCGCAGACCTCGTTCAGCTCGCGGAACGCGTCGGCGGTGAACACCGGCGGGCGGGCCAGCCGCCACTGCTTGTTGTACGTGGCCCGGCCGTGGAAGACCTTCTCCCAGGCCGCGGCGCCGGTGGTCACCATCGCGGTACGGGTGGACTCGGGCAGGTCGGTCCACGCCTGGCCGAGCGGCGGCCACGTGTAGTTCGGGTCCATCGTTCATCCGTCCTTGAGGGTCAGTTGGATGGCGGCGGTGAGCTGGTCGCGGCCGGGTTGCACGGCCCGGTCCAGGGCGGGCGCGAAGGGCAGCACCGCGCCGTCGGGGCGGGTCACCCGCCGCGGCGGCGCGGCCAGCCGGACCCGCTCGACCACGGTGGCGATGATCTCCCCGGCGATGCCGCAGGAGCGGTTGCCGTCGTCGACGACGACCAGCCGCCCGGTGCGGCTCACCGACTCGACGAGGCCGTCCCAGTCGAACGGGTAGAGCGTGCGGGGGTCGAAGACCTCCACCGACGCCTGGCCGGCGAGTTCCTCGGCGACGGCGAGCGCGTCGTGCACCAGGTGCCCGACCGCCACCACAGTCACGTCGGCGCCGGCGCGGCGGACGACCCCCCGGCCCAGCGGCACCGGCGTCAGGTCGGTGACGTCGGCGCGCAGGTCCAGGGCGCCGGCCGGGGCGAAGACCACCACCGGGTCGTCGCAGCGGATCGCGGAGACCAGCAGCCCGTACGCGTCGGCCGGGGTGGCCGGTACGACTGTGGTCACCCCGACGTGGGCGAACAACGCGTACGGGTGGTCGGAGTGCTGCCCGGCCCAGCCGGTACGGGAGCCGGAGCCGGGCACCACGTAGGTGACCGGCACCGCGCACTGGCCGCCGGTCATCAGCGGGAACTTGTGCGCGTGGTTGACGATCTGCTCGAAGACCAGGAACAGCAGCGACGGGATCTGGAACTCCACCACCGGGCGGGCCCCGGCCAGCGCCGCGCCGGTGGCGAAGCTGGTGAACGCCTGCTCGGACAGCGGGGTGTCGCGGACCCGTTCCGGACCGAACTTCTTCAGCAGGCCGGTGGTGACGTTCGCGGCGGCCACCCGGATGTCCTCGCCGAGCACCACGACCGACTCGTCGCGGGTCATCTCGTCGGCCAGCGCCCGGGTGAGCGCCCTGCGGTAGGAGAGCCGGGGCATCAGCCACCTCCGGTCCGGGCGGTGAGCCCGCTGGCGTACAGGTGGTCCAGGGCGGTCGCCGGGTCGGGGTGCGGCCCGGCGAGCGCGTACTCGACGGCGGCGTCCAGTTCCGCCTCGACCGCGGCGTCCACCTCGGCCCGCACCGCCGGGTCCAGCCGCGCTCCGGCGATGTCGACCGGATCGCGGGACCGGCCCTCGGCCACCTCCTCCGGCGGCCGGTAGTCGAGGCGTACCTGATGTTCGAAGGTGTGGTGGGCGTCGAAGCGGTAGGTGCGGGCCTCGACCAGCTCGGGGCCGCCGCCGGCGCGCATCCGCGCGACGGCGGCGGCGGTGACCTCGCGTACCGCCTCGGGGTCCTGCCCGTCGACGGTGGCCGCCGGCATGCCGAAGGCGGCGGCCCGCCCGGCGATGGTGCCGGCGACCGCGCCGTCGACCGGCATGGTGGTGGCGTAGCCGTTGTTCTCGCAGACGAACAGCACCGGTATCCGCCAGAGCGCGGCCAGGTTGAACGCCTCCAGGAGCATGCCCTCGTTGACCGCGCCGTCGCCGAAGAAGGTGGCGCCGACGATGTCGGCGCCGCGCCGCCGGCGCTCCCACACCGCTCCGGTGAGGATCGCGCCGGCGGCACCGACGATGGCGTTGGCGCCGAGGACGCCGACGCCGAAGTCGGCGGCGTGCATCGACCCGCCCCGGCCCCGGTTGAGCCCGGTGACCCGGCCGCACAGCTCGGCCAGCATCCGGGCCGGGTCGGCGCCCTTGGCGAGCACGTGCCCGTGCCCGCGGTGGGTGCCGGTGACCAGGTCCTCGGCGCCCAGCGCCGCGCAGACGCCGGCGGCGATCCCCTCCTGACCGAGGTACGGGTGGATGCCGCCGACGATCTCCCCGGCGCGGACCAGCTCGATCGCGCGCTCCTCGAAGCGGCGGATCAGCCGGACCGTCCGGTAGAGCCGGAGCGGGTCGGAGCCGGTCACGCCGGACGGCCCTCCTTGACGGCGGCGAGGATGTCGTCCCAGAGGCGGGCGCGGGCGGCGAGCGCGGCGTTCACCGTGTCGGCGCACTCCTGCCACTTGGTGTCGTCGTCGCCGCACAGGTCGGCCAGCATCTGCATGGCCATCGGGGTGTGCTGCTCGCCGTCGACCTCGATGTGCCGCTCCAGGTAGTCGACGAACTTGTTCAGCCGGTTGCTGCGCTCGTTGACGGCGACGACCTGGGTGAACATCTCCGGGATGAGGTCCTCGCGGCCGAACGCGAACGCCGCGGCCTGGCAGTGCACCGGGGTGGTCTCGATGATCCGCCAGGTGGTGCCGGCGAACGCGGCCGACGCCGCGGGGACGCCGGCGGCGCCGAGCGCCTCGGTGACCGGGGTGCCGTCGCGCAGCAGGTCGACGAGCTTGTTCACGGCGCTGGTGTCGGCGCCGGCCTCGGTCATGCCCTGCACGTACAGCTCGAAGTGGCTGATGTAGCCGTCGCCCAGCTCGTCGCTCTCCTCGACCATCACGATGTCGTTGATCAGGCGGCGGCTGCCGGTCGGTCCGGTGGGGATCCACGGCACCGTGACGCAGGTGAGCTGCCGCTGCAACGACTTCAGCAGGGACATGAAGTCCCAGACGGCGAAGACGTGGTGCTCCATGAACGTGACGAGCGCGTCGTGGGTGTCGAGGTTGGCGTAGAGGGGGTGCTTGACCACCACGTCGCGGCGCTCGGTCACCGCCCGCTCCAGCCGCTCGATGCCCGGGTGCGTCTTACCCCAGTCGTACCGTGACATTGTCAGCCTCCCTGCTGGGCGCGGTCGCGCCAGATGACCGGGCAGTAATCGGGGTCCGCGTAGTCCGGCCGGCCCTCGTGGGTGCGGCGGACCAGCACGTCGTGGTTGTACGCGGCGAGCGTGCCGTCGGAGAGCGGATACTCCCGCCAGGCGTTGTCGCCGTCCTGCAGGTGCAGCGAAATGGCCCGGCGGGGCCGCCCGCTGACGTTCGCACCGCTGCCGTGGTAGGTGCGGCAGTGGTGGAAACTCATGTGTCCCTTGGGGATCACCATGGGGATCTTGCGGATCTCGGCGCCGTTGTACGCCGCGTTCTCGGCGAGCATCACTTCGAGCTGGTCGCGGTCCCGGTCGGCGAAGTGCCGCACCACCGTGTCGTCGGCGCCGATCTCCCGCCAGCGGTGGGAGCCGTCGACCATGGTGATGGTGCCCATCTCCTCGCCGCAGTCGTGGAACGGGATGAACGCGGTGAGCATGTTCTCCGACGACGAGGACGCCCAGTAGTGCTTGTCGAAGTGCCAGGGCACGATGTTGGACGGCTCACCGGCGATCGGCGGCTTCCAGATCAGCGTGGACTGGAAGATGCGGATCTCGGCGGCCCGGGCCAGCCGGGCGGCGACCGCGCCGATCAGCGGCTTGCGCAGGATGCGGGCGATGCCGTCGTGCTCGTGGTGGACGTAGTCGTTGTGCCGCTGCACGTCACCCCGGGACGGCTCCCAGTAGGCCAGCTTCGGCGGCCGTACCGGCAACCGCCGGTCGCGTTCCCCGGCGTAGTAGCTGTCGGTGGCGGCGACGAGTTCGTCCACCTCGTCGTCGGTGAGCAGCTTCTTCGACAGGTACCAGCCGTGCTCGGCGTAGTGCCGGACGTCCTCGTCGGAGGGAAGCAGCGCCTCCTCCTCGGCGGTCAGCCCGGGATCGATGGTGGTCATGCCCCTACCCCTCCGGCCGCGACGCCGGGGGTCGCCCCCGCCGCGGCCAGCTCGCGTTCCTTGGCCTCGTAGAGCGCCTTGATGTTGCCGCTGCCGAAGGTGCGCGCCCCGCGCCGCTCGATGAGTTCGAGGAAGAGGGTGCGGCGCACGTGCATCGACTCGGTGAAGATCTGCAGCAGCTGCCCGTCGTGGTCGGAGTCGACCAGGATGCTCAGCTCACGCAGCCGGTCCACCGGCGCGTCCAGCCGGCCGACCCGCTGCTCCAGGCCGTCGTAGTACGCGCCGGGGGTGCTGGCGAACCGCACCCCGCGCCCGGCGAGCGCGCCGACGGCGCTGACGATGTCGTCGGTGCGCAGGCCCAGGTGCTGCACCCCGGCGCCGGCGTGCCAGCGCAGGAAGTCCTCGATCTGCCCCGGCCGGGCGCCGGTGTCCGGCTCCAGCAGCACGAAGGTGACCTTCCCGGACGGGCTCTGCACCACCTTGGAGTTCATCGCCTGGCCGGCGACCTCGATGTGCTCGGTGAAGATGTCGGCGAAGCCGAACACCTTCTCGTAGTGCGCCACCGTCTCGCCGAGCTGCCCCGGCGGCACGCAGATCGCCAGGTGGTCGACCTCGGCGAGCAGCGTGTCCGTGCCGTCCGGCGCGGTCACCGGCTCGATCGCGCCGGGCAGGAACACACCCGGGTCGCCGCGGCGCTCGACCAGGCGGTGCACCACGTCGCCGAAGCCGCCGACCTCGGCCACCACCACCTCGGCGCCCGCGCCGGTGAAGGTGCGCGGCGGGCTCAGCGCCGTCGCGCCGCGGTCCACCAGTTCCGCGTACGCCCCGGCGGCGTCGTCGACGGCGAGCGCCACCACGGCGATGCCGTCGCCGTGCCGGTGCACGTAGGTGGCCGCCGGGTGCTCCGCGGACAGGCCGGTGGTCAGCAGCAGCCGGATGCCGGCCTGGGCCAGCAGCAGCGACCGCTGCCCGTCCAGCCCGGTCTCCGGACCGCCCTGCCCGCACAGCCGGAAACCGACGGCGTTGTCGAAGTAGAAGGCCGCCTGCCGGGCGTCCCCCACATACAGTTCGAGATGATCTATCCCGTTGATGGTCATGGGCTTCCCCTGTTCCCCCCGTGATCGCGACCCGGACGGACGCCCGGGACTGGAGTCCGGTCAGCCAGCGGCCGGGGTGGCGGCCCGGCGGGCCGGCCCGGAGAGCCGGCGCAGGAGCAGACTGACGTTCTGGCCGCCGAACCCGAACGAGTTCGTCAGCGCGTGGCCGGCCCGGGTGGGCCGGGGCACGGCGCGGACGTGGTCCGCCTCGCACTCCGGGTCCGGGTCGTCCAGGTGGTAGGTGGGTGGCAGCAGGCCACCGTCGAGCGCCAGCGCGGTGGCGGCGGCCTCCAGCACCCCTGATGCGCCGAGCAGGTGACCGGTGAGCGCCTTGGTGGAGCTGACCGGCACGCCGCCGGTGCCGAAAACCTCGGCCAGCGCGATCGTCTCGGCGACGTCACCGAGCTTGGTGCCGGTGCCGTGGGCGTTGACGTACCCGACGTCGGCGGGCTCGACCCCGCCGGCCGCCAGCGCCCGGCGCATGCACGCCGCCGCGCCGGCGCCGTCGGGCCGCGGCGCGGTCGGGTGGTACGCGTCGGTGTTCGCCCCGAAACCGGCGACCTCGGCGTAGCCGCGCACACCCCGGCCGTCGGCGTGCCCGGCGCGTTCCAGCACCAGCAGCGCCGCGCCCTCGGCCAGCACGAATCCGTTGCGCCGCTTGTCGAACGGGCGGCTCGCCTCGGTGGGTTCGTCCCAGCCCCGGGCCAGCGCCCGGGCGTTGCCGAACGTGTCGGCGAACGTGCCGAACAGCGGCGCCTCGCTCGCCCCGCACACCACCACGTCGGCCTCGCCGGAGCGGATGAGGCGTACCCCGTCGGCGACCGCCTGGGCGCCGGAGGCGCAGGCCGTGCCGACCGACGAGCTGTAACCGCGGATGCCGTGCGCGATGGCGATCCGCGCCGAGGGCATGTTCGGCAGGATGCCGGTGAGCAGGTACGGGCTGACCGCCGCCCGGCCCCGGGCGGCCCGCGCCAGCACCTGGCCCTCCAGCGTGGACATGCCGCCCACACCGCCGACGATCACCGCGATGCGCTCCGGGTCGACGTCGCGGCCCACCTCGATGCCGGCGTCGGCGAGCGCCTCGGCGGCGGTGATCAGGGCGAGCAGCACCACCCGGTCGAGTACCTTCGTCTCCGGTCCGGAGGCCACGCTGCGCGGGTCGATGTCCGGCAGCACGCCGGCCACCTCCAGGCTGCCCGCCGCCGGGTGCCCCTCGGGCGGGCGGCGCAGCCCGGACCGGCCGGAGATCAGCGCGTCGAACGTGTCCGCCGCACCGCGCCCGGCCGGGGTGAACAGGCCCATGCCGGTGATGACGGCGCTCACGACGGCGCCTCGGTCAGGTAACGCTCGCGCAGCGCCACCTTGCGCACCTTGCCGGTGACGGTGACCGGGATGTCGTCGGCGCGTACCGGGACGATCCGGCGCAGCGTGGCGGCCACGTCCGGGCCGAGCGCGGTACGGATGCGCTCGGTGCGGTCCGTCCCGGGGTCGGCGCCGGCGGCAAGTTCCAGCAGCACGTCGGTGGTGACGGTGCCGTCGTCCGCCTTGACGATCACCACTGTGCAGTCGGTCACGTCGGGGCAGGCGGCGAGGATGCGTTCCTCGGACAGCGCGGTGAAGAACCGCTTCCCGTCACCTGCCTCCACCGAGTCGACCGCCCGGTCCAGGTGGTAGTAGCGGCCGTCGTCGTCGGCGTACACCAGGTCGCCGGTGAGGTACCAGCCGCGCAGCCGGAACCGGTACGTGGTGACCGAGTCGTTCCAGTAGCCGCGGAACAGCGACGGCGAGTCGATGCCGAGCCAGCCCACCTGCCCGGGCGGCAGCTCGTTGCCGTCGGCGTCGAGCACCGCGACCTTGGTGAACCGGTACGGGCGGCCGACGCAGCGGCCGTACCGGTCGGTGTCGACGGTGTGGGTGATGTGGAACATCGAGTGGCCCATCTCGCTGGAGCCGAGCCCGTCGATGAACACCGAGCCGGGTACCCGGGTCACGCCGCCGCGGGTCACCACGTCCCGGGAGCCGACCGCGACCAGCCGCCGGACGTGCGGCTCGTGCGAGCAGTCGCCGGTGTTGAACCACAGCCGCACCGAGTCCAGGTCGTAGCCGGACAGGTCGAAGCGGGCCAGCTCGGCCCAGGTGACCGAGAAGCCGAACACGCCGTCCGGGCGCCAGCGCTGGATCGCGTCGAGCACCCGCTCGCCGCCCTGCTCGGAGAGCAGGAACATCTCGGCCCGGTTGCCGAGCGCCTGGTTGACCATGAGCACCGTGGCGGTGTGCGGGGCGGGCAGCGCGTTGAGGATGCGCGTGGTGCCCTGCGCCTGCGGCATGGACAGCAGGTGGCGGGTGGCGGCGAACAGGCTGGCGTGCGAGTGCAGCACGGCCTTCGGCACGCCGGTGGTGCCCGAGGTGTGGGTGATGACGATCGGGTCGTCCGGGTGGTGCCGGTAGTGCGCGGGCGCGGCGTCCGGGTCGCCGGTGCCCGCCTGCGCGGGTTCGCCGATCATCGGCGCGCCCAGGTCGTGCCCGGCCAGCGCCTCGGCGTGCGCGGCGTCGGCGAGCACACCGGCGGCGCGCAGCCGGCGGATGTACTCGGCGGCGATCTCGGGGCGCAGCCTGCCGTTCATCAGCGCCGGGACGGCGCCGAGGCGGGTCAGCGCCAGGAACGACAGCACCATGTCGGCGGCGGTGCCGGCCCAGACCGCGACCGGGTCGCGGGGCTTCACCCCGCGTTCGTGCAGCCAGGCCGCCCGGGCGGCGACCATCCGGTCGAGCCGGCCCAGGGTCAGCGGGGTCTCGGCCGGGTGGCCGTCGACCTCGGTGTCGAACGTGAGCCCCGGCCCGTCCGGGTCGGCGCCGTGGGCCAGCACCCGGGCGAGCACATTGCCCGCGCCCAGCTCCGCGTCGGCCGCGAGCGCGCCGCGCAGTCCCTTCGTCCTCATTGACGTGTTCCCTCCCCCAGCAGCACCGCGGTCGCCTCGCCCGGCGTACCGTCCGGTGCCAGTTCGATCAGGATCAGCAACGCCTGTGCGGCGTCGCCGTCGTACAGCAGCAGGTCCGCCTCGGCCTCCCCCTCGGCCCGCGGGTTGCCGGTCGGGCTCAGGCACACCACCGGCCCGTCCAGTCCCCAGCGCGCCGCGACGTGCCCGGCCACGCTGTTCGGCACCGACTGGAAGAAGAACAACGGCCCGATCCGCGCGCCCGCGTCCACGGTGGCGCGGACGTGCGCCGCACCGGCGGTGTCCCCGCCCGCGCTGACCAGCACCACAGCCGTCCGGTTGCCCGGCGGCAGCGGCCCGTCGCCGTACCGCCGCGCGAGGCACCGCTGCGCCACCGCCGCCACCAGCGGATGGAACGGCGAGTGCACGAACCCCGGCACCCCCGCCGGCGCGGTGCCCTCATCCCCCGCCTCGGGCCACCACGCCTCCGCGAGCACCACCACCCCTGCGCGCGATCTTGCGGTTGGTGCCCCCTCGGCGGGCGTTGTGCCCGTTTCGCCGGGGCCGGAAGTGCAAGATCGCGGGAGGTCGGGGTGGGGGGTGGGCGCGGTCATGAGGTGCTCACCAGAAGGGCCGTGTTGGCGCCGCCGAAGGCGGCGTTGAGGGTCAGCGCGTGTCCGGTGCGCGCGGGGCGGGGTGCGTCACGGATGACGTCCAGCGGGCACTGCGGGTCGGCGCCGAGCCACCCGGCGGTGACCGGCAGCTTGCCGTGCCGCAGGGCCAGCACGGTGACCAGCAGTTCCAGCAGCCCGGACGCCTCCAGCGCGTGCCCGTGCACCGACTTGGTGGAGCTGACCGGCAGCCGCCCGGCGTCCGCACCGAAGACGCGGGCCAGCGCCGCCGCCTCGGAGGCGTCGCTGAACGGGGTACCGGTGGCGTTGGCGTTGACGTAGCCGACCGCGTCCGGTGGCAGCCCGCCCCGGCGCAGCGCCGCCTCGACCGCCCGGGCCAGCCCGAGCCCGTCCGGGTGCGGCTGGCACGGGTGGTACGCGTCCCCCGCCCGGCCCCACCCGGCCACCGTCGCGAGCGTCTCGGCGCCCCGCCGGGCGGCCGCGCCCGCGGACTCCAGCACCACGGCGGCCACCCCGTCGCCCAGCAGCAGGCCCTTGCGGCCGGCGCTGAACGGGCGTACCGCGCCGTCGGCGGCGAGCGCCCGGCCGGCGTCGAACAGCGCGTACTGGTCCGGTTCGACCAGGTAACCGGCCGCGACCACGACCCGCTCCAGGTCGCCGCGGCGGATCAGCGCCGCCGCGTCGGCGACCGCGCTGCTCGCCGACACGCAGGCCGTGGTGTAGATCCGGGTACGCCCACCGATGCCGCACCGTGCGGCCAGGTGACCGGCGAGCGCCGGCACCGTCGGCTCGTCCCACCCCCGAGGTACGGGCAGCGAGTACGGCCCGCCGTGGGTGGCCAGGAACAGCGCCGACTCCGCCCGCCCGGCCCGGTCCAGTCCGGCGGCCCGGGCGGCGGCGTCGATCGCGTCGGCCAGCTCGCCGGCGAGCGTGCCGACGTCCGGCGTTGTGGCCGCCACCGTCACCCGGCGGCCCGTGGTGTCGAAACGGCGCACCGGCGCGAACGCCGGGGTGCCGGTGAGCACCCCGGCCAGCAGCGCGTCGGCGCCCCTGCCGAGGGCGCTGAGCGCGTACGTGCCGGTGATCCGTACGGTCTCCCGCTCAGCCATCTGCGGGAGCGGTGAGAGAGCCACGGAACACCGCGAGCGCGTCGTCGACGGTGCGGATGCCGGCGAGTTCGTCGTCGCTCAGGTCCAGCCGGCGGTCGTAGCGTTGCTCGACCATGTGCACCAGCCAGGCCAGCTCCATCGAGCCGAGCCGGTCCGGCACCTGGTCGGCCGGGCTTGCGGTCAGTTCGGCGAGCATGCTCACCAGGTCAGCTCGCCCCAGGTCGGGCTGACCGGACATCAGGACTTGTCGCTGTTCGCGGCCACCCGGTCGGCGACCATCGTGGTGAACTCGCCGACCGTCATCAGCGCCATCTTCTCCGACTCGTCGTCGGCGAACTTCAGGCCGTACCGGTCCTCGACGCGGACCGCGAGGTCGGCCAGGGCCAGCGACTCCAGGTCGACGCCGGACGGGCCGAGCGTGGTGTCGTCGTCGAGCTCCTCCACGTCGTAGTTCATGTCGGCGAGCTGTTCGACGACGAAGGTGCGGACCTCGTCTCGCATGGGTTCAGACCTCTTCTCCGTGTACCGGCTGACGGTGCCCGGTCGGGACACCGCGTGCGTGTGAACCGGCCGGCTCGGGCGCGCGGGTCGCGCGTTGCCCGGCCGGTCCGGGGCGGGATTCGGGGTGGACCGGACGTCCGGCGGGCGTCCGGTGGGTGTGCGGCTCGTACAGGGGGCCGGTCACGACGCCGCGTCCCGCAGCGCCGGGACGGACCGGACCAGCTTTCCGGTGGTGGTGCGGGGCATCTGGTCGAGCAGGCGCAGCGTGCGGGGACGTTTGAAGCCGGCCAGCCGTTCGGCGATGAGCTTGTCGAGCGTCTCCTCGGTCGGCGAGCCGTCGGTCTGGACGTACGCGGTGATGCCGTCGTCCCAGACCACCACCGCGGCGAGGACGCCGGGCAGCCCGGCCACAGTGGCCTCCACCTCGGTCAGGTCGACCTTCAGGCCGCCCACCGACACCTGCGAGTCCAGCCGGCCCTTGATGGTGACCAGACCGGTCTCCGGGTCGACCACGCCGGCGTCGCGGGTGTGCAGCCAGCCGTCGGCCCACCGGGTCGGGTCGGCCAGTCCGACGTACGGGTCGGCCGGGCAGCTCACCCACAGCTCGCCGTCGCGCTCGCGTACCTCGATGCCGGGGGCGGGCGCGATGGCGGGGCGGTGCCGCCCGTACAGGTCGGTGCCGATGACGCCGACCTCGGTCATCCCGTACATGTTGCCCAGCGGCACGCCGTAGCGGTCGGTGAACGCGTTCGCCACGGCGGCGGGCACCAGCTCGCCGCCGGTGGTCATGCGCTTGAGCTGCGGCAGCGGCCCGGCCGGTGTGGTGGAGGCGAGCAGCCCGATGTGGAACGGGACGCCGAGCACCGTGGCCGGGGTGTCCTGGGCGGCGACGGCGGCGAGGATCGCGTCGCCGCTGAGCCGCTCCGGCGGGCACAGCTCGACGCCCGCGTGCAGCCCGTAGAGCAGGCCGCCGACCAGGCCGAGCACGTGCACCATGCTGGGCAACAGGATGATCCGCTCACCGGGCAGGGCGACACCGTCGATGCGGGTGTAGCGGTGCACCTCGGCGACCAGGTCGGCGGCGGTGCGGCCGATCACCTTGGACGGTCCGGTGGAGCCGGAGCTGAGCTGGATCACCGCGTGCGGGCTGCCCGCCGGGCGGTCGGAGTAGGCGCTGACCCCGGCGGTGACGTCGACGAAGATCCGCAGCGCGCCGCCGCCGGTCCGGGTCGGGGCGACCACCACCTGCGGGCTGAGCCGGCGCAGCGCCTGGTCGACCTCGTGGTCGGTGAGCCGGTGGTCGAGCAGCACCGCCTGGGCGCCGGTACGCCAGGTGGCGAGCAGATGAGCCACGTACGCCAGCGAGGGCGGCAGGCGCAGCGCGGCGGCGCCTCCGGCGCGCAGCCCGGCCCCGGCGAGCCGGTCCTGGGCCTCGCCGACGAGCCGGCGCAGCGTGCCCTTGTCCACCGGTTCGGGCAGGCGCAGGCAGACGTCGGTGTCGCGGCCGGTGAACAGGATGTCGTCCACCCAGTCCACCGTCGTCGAGGCAGGATCTTCCGCCACGGGATGTGCAGTCACGACCAGCCACCGTTCCACTGAGGAACTGGGCGGATCCGCCCAGCGGGTACGTCGTTCGGGGTATGGCGGAACCCTACGACGCTCCTCTTCCGCATCGCCAGATGCAAATGGCTAGATCCAAAACAGCGGCTGGGTGGATTGCTCAGGCTCGATCGGACAGGCAGGATCGGGGCCACGCCGGCAAGGTAGTCCGCCGGCCGCCGGATGCTGCCCTCCAGCCTCACCCCGGTGCCCGCCCACCCGCCGGGCGGACGGCGTAGTCCGCGAGCGCGGGCGCGAGGGCGTCGAAGGCGACGTGCGCGTAGCCGGTGACGGCACGCGCGATGTCGTCGTCGTCCTGCCCGGCGATGGTGCGGCGCATGGTCTCCTCGAACAGCAGCCGGTGGACGCCGGCCAGCTGCGCGGCGGCGACCCGGGGCAGGACGTCGCCCTCCGGGCTCCCGGTCTCCTCGGCCAGGGCGGCGGCCAGGGCCTTCTCCCGGTCGTCGTGGAACTCGCGGAGGCGGGCCACCAGCGCCGGGCTGGCGGCGATCATCCGGGCGAACGTGGGACCGGAGAACCCGATGACCGGGTCGTGCGCGGCCACCGCGGCGAGGTAGGCGCGGCGCAGCGCCGCCAGCGCCGACTCGCCGGGCTCGCGCTCCCGGACGACGGTGGCCAACTGCCGCACGAACTCGTCGTGCATGTCCAGCGCCAGATCCTCCTTCCGAGGGAAGTAGTTGGTGACGGTCATCTTGGACACCTGCGCGGCGGCGGCCACCTCGGCGATCGTCACGTTGTCGAAGCCGCGTTCGAGGAACAGGCGGGTGGCCTGGCTCGAGATGTTCTCCCTGGTCTGGCGCTTCTTCAAGGCCCTGAGGCCGGTGCTCTGCGCGGTCATGCATCCACCATACCTGGTACCGACCAAAAATTATCCTTGACATGTTCTTAGGTCGGTTCTAATTTTATGTCGTGCCGGCGAGACGCCGACACGGAAGGGAGCCTGACATGCCCGCCCACACCCGCGACATCGCCGCCGGCAAGCCCCGCCGCCCGCACCTCGCTCCGGCGCGCCGGCCGCACGTCCCCGTGGTCGCCCCCCGGCGTCAGCCCCGCCGGCTCCCCGGCCGCCGCTGACCCGCCACCCGTCCCGAGCCCCCGCACCGTCCCGGAAGGAGCACGTTTCTTGCTCGCCACCACCCACCCCGCAGCCACCGGCCACACCACGGACGCGGTGGCCGACTACCTCCGGACGATCGGACGCACGCCGCTGCTCACGGCCGAGCAGGAGACGTGCCTCGGTGCCCGCGTCGAGGCCGGCAGCCTGGCGCAGCGGCGCTTGGACGACGACGGCGACCGGGTCGGCGCGGCCGAGCGGGACCGGCTGCGGCGGCTCGTCGCCGACGGGCGGCGCGCCCGGCACCACATGATCGAAGCCAACCTGCGGCTGGTCGTCTCGGTCGCGAAACGGTACGCGCTCGCCGGCCGGCTGCCACTGCTCGACCTGATCCAGGAGGGCACCATCGGCCTGATGCGGGCGGTCGAGAAGTTCGACCACCGGCGTGGACTGAAGTTCTCGACGTACGCGACCTGGTGGATCAAGCAGGCGATCGGCCGGGCCCTCACCGACCAGAGCCGCACGATCCGCCTGCCGGCGCACCTGGTCGAGGTGCTCAACCGGGTGAACCGGACCCGCCGCACGCTGGCGGGCGAACTCGACCGGGAGCCGACGCCTGCCGAGGTCGCCGCCCGGATCGAGGTGCCCGTCGAAAAGGTGGAACTGCTGCTGCGGCACGACCGCGAGCCGGTCTCCCTGCACACGCCGGTCGCCGGGGCTGCCGGCACGACCGAGCTGGGCGACCTCGTCCCCGACGAGGCGCCCGACCCGGCCGGCGTCGTGGTGTCGTCCTGGCGGCGCCGCTATCTGGACGAGGTGCTCGGCACCCTGTCGGAGCGCGAGGCGGCCGTCATCTGCCAGCGGTACGGCCTCGACGACGACCGGCCGAGCACGCTCGACGAGATCGGCACGAGGATCGGGCTGACCCGGGAGCGGGTCCGCCAGATCGAAAGCCAGGCGCTGCGGAAGCTGCGCCACCCCACCCGCGCCCGGGTCCTGGCCGACCTGCACGCCTGAGCCGGCGCCAAGACCGCACACCGACCGTCCCACCAGGAGGCCGACCGATGACACCCGACCCCCGCACCGTCCACCCGCTGCCCGCCTTCGACCGCGTGGTGTTCCTCAAGCCACTGGTGACGTCACCGAAGATCGTCGTGGGTGACTACACCTACTACGACGATCCTGACGACGCGACCGGCTTCGAGCACCGCAACGTCCTGTACGCCTACGGACCGGAACGGCTGGTCATCGGGAAGTACTGCGCGATCGCCTCCGGCACCCGGTTCCTGATGGCCGGGGCGGCCCATCCCAGCATGGGCGTGTCCACGTACCCGTTCACCATGTTCGGCGGCGAGTGGGCCGAACGGACCCTCGACATCGTCACCGCCATGCCGAGCCGCGGCGACACCGTCGTCGGGAACGACGTCTGGTTCGGCTTCGGATCCGTGGTCATGCCGGGCGTGCGGATCGGCGACGGCGCCGTCATCGCCACCGGCGCGGTGGTCACCGCCGACGTGCCGCCCTACACGATCGTCGGCGGCAATCCCGCCCGGCCGATCCGGCAACGCTTCGACGACGCCGACATCGTGCGGCTCCGCCGCGCCGCCTGGTGGGACTGGCCCACCGACCTCGTCACCGCGCACGCCCGCACGATCATGGCCGGCACGCCCGCCGAGATCGCCCGGATCGCCGCCGAGCACGGCGTGGAACAGCCCGGGTGAGACCGCCGCGCGACGACGCGCACCCTCGGACGGCCGGGCCGCAGGGAACGATTCACCGGTGCCGGCACCGGGCACAGAGGTGCCAGCGGCCACCACCGGTCCGCCCCGAACGAGCGGAGGCGTCATGCGCTGGCTCTACCTGGTCCTGCTCCTCGGGCTGATCCTGGTCCTCGTCGGGTTGCGGGTGTGGCTCCCCCGGCGCGCCCTCCGGGCCGGCCGCTCCCTCCGGCAGCGCGTCGACCGACGCGACTGACCGGGCTTCGTCAGCCCTCCCCGGCCGGCGGGGGCGCCGCGCCGCGCAGCACCAGCGCGCTGTTGAACCCGTCGAAGCCGCGCGCGCCGACCAGCGCGATCCGGCTGCGCGGCGGGCGGGGCTGCCGCAGGAACGTCAGCTCGCAGCCGGGCGCCGGCTCGTCCGGACCGGCGGAGGCGGGCAGCATCCCACGGCGGAACGCCAGCAGCGCGGTGGCCGCGTCCAGCGCCGACCCGCCCTGGTGCGCCCGCCCGGTCAGCGGCTTCTGCGTGGTCACCGGCGGGGTCCGGTCGCCGAACACGGCACGCAGCGCCGCCGCCTCGGCCCGGTCGTACGCGGGCACGCCGAGCGCGTCCGGCCAGATCACGTCCACGTCGTGCGGGCGTACCCCGGCGCGCTCCAGCGCCAGCCGCATCGACCTGGCGTAGTGGGACGGGTCCGGTCCGGTGGCCGGGTCGGTGGGCGCGGCGTCGTGGGTGGCGGCCCAGCCGGTGACCTCCCCGTAGACGCGGGCGCCCCGGGCCAGCGCGTGGCCGAGTTCCTCCACCACGAAGACCGCACCGCCCTCGGCCGGCACGTACCCGGAGGCCGCGACATCGAACGGCCGGTACGCCCGCTCCGGGTCGGACACGTCGCTGAGCAGGCCGGAGCGGAGCTGGCAGGCGAGCGCGTACGGGCTCAGCGGGCACTCGGTCGCCCCGGCGATCACCACGGGGGTGCCCCGGCGGATGGTGCGCACCGCGTGCGCCAGGCTGTCCAGCCCGCCGGCGGACTCGGACACGGTCACTCCGGACGGTCCCTTGAACTGGTGGCGGATCGACAGCTGCCCCACGCTCGCGGCGTAGAACCAGGCGATCGACTGGTACGCCCCGACGGTGCGGCTCGGCCCGCCCCAGAGCCGTTGCAGCTCCCGCTGCCCGAACAGGTTGCCGCCCGACGAGCTGGCGAGCGTGACCGCCCACTTGTACGGGTCCGGCGACACTTCGGGCAGCCCGGCGTCAGCCAGCGCCAGCTTGGTGGCGGCGAAGCCGAGGTGCGTCCATCTGTCGGTCTGCACCCGCTGCCGGGTGTCGCTGAACCCGGCCGGGTCGAAGCCGGCCACCTCCCCGGCCACCCGGGTCGGGTACCGCTCCGGGTCGAACAGCGTGATCGGCCCGGTGCGGCGGGTGCCGGCGAGCACGGTGTTCCAGTGCGCCTCGGCGCCGACGCCGCTGGGCGCGACCACGCCGATGCCCGTCACCACGGCCCGCGCGGTCACGGTGCCGTCCTTGTTCGCGACTGCGGGGCTCGCAAACCCGGCTCACTCCTCGCGCTCACGGTGCCGTCCTTGTTCGCGACTGCGGGGCTCGCAAACCCGGCTCACTCCTCGCGCTCACGGTGCCGTCCTTGTTCGCGACTGCGGGGCTCGCAAACCCGGCTCACTCCTCGCGCTCACGGTGCCGTCACCGCCAGACGGCGGAACACCATCGCCGACTGGAAGCCGCCGAAGCCGCTGCCCACCGACAACGCCACGTCCACCGGCACCTCCCGGGCCTCGTTCGGCACGTAGTCCAGGTCGCACTCCGGGTCGCGGGTGCTCCAGTTCGCGGTGGGCGGCACCACGCCGTACTCGATGGCGAGCGCGCAGGCGGCCATCTCGATCGAGCCGATGGCACCCAGCGAGTGGCCGACCATCGACTTGATCGAGCTGATCGGCACCCGGTACGCCGTCTCCCCCAGCGCCCGCTTGAACGCGGCCGTCTCGTGCCTGTCGTTCTGCCGGGTGCCGGAGCCGTGCGCGCTGACGTACGACACGGCCGACGGGGCGAGCCGGGCCTGCCGCAGCGCGTCGCTGATCGCCACCGCCATCTCCGCGCCGTCCGGGCGCAGCCCGGTCATGTGGAAGCCGTTGCTGCGGCCGGCGTACCCGGCGACCTCGCAGTAGACGTGCGCGCCGCGGCGGCGGGCGTGCTCGGCCTCCTCCAGCACCAGCACCGCCGCCCCCTCGGCGAGGACGAACCCGTGCCGGTCGGCGTCGAACGGCCGGGAGGCGTGCTCCGGGTCGTCGTTGTCCGGGCTGGTCGCGCCGATCGCGTCGAACGAGGCGACGGTGACCGGGGAGATCGGCGAGTCGGCGGCACCGGCCAGCACCACGTCGGCCTCGCCGTCGGCGACGAGCTGATGGGCGTACCCGATGGCGTCGATGCCGGAGGTGCAGCCGGTGGAGATCACCTGCGCCGGGCCGTGCAGGCCGTGCCGGCAGGCCACGTCGGCGGCCAGGCTGCTGGGTACCAGCGCCTGGTAGAGGTACGGCCCGCCGAGCGCGTGGTCGACCAGCCAGTGCCGGCCGGAGTCGCTGACCCGCACGTACTCCTGCTCCAGCGCCATGGTCCCGCCGACGGCGGTGCCGAGCACCACCCCGGCGCGTTCCCGCTGCGCGTCGGTGAGGGTGAGGCCGCTGTCCGCGAGCGCCTCGGCGGAGCAGGCGAGCGCGAACTGCACGTACCGGTCGGCGCGCTGCCGTTCGGCGAGCGTGATCCCGGCGGCGTCCGGGTCGAAGTCGCACTCGGCGGCGATCTGCGACCGGAACGGCGACGGGTCGAAGAAGCTGATCCGCCGGGTGGCGGTACGTCCCTCGGTGATCGTCTTCCAGAACCGGTCCCGGGTGGCGCCGCCGGGCGCGACGACGCCGATGCCGGTGACGACCGTGCGCCGGCCGGTCACGACGGCTCCCGTGGCGGCGGCGCCGCGCTCTCGGTGTCGACGTGGCCGAGTTCCGGGCGGGGCGCGAGCGGTCCGAGGTGGAACACCACCTCGGCGGGCTCGTCGCCGGTGTTGCGCAGCCGGTGCCGGACGTCCTTCGGTACGTAGAGCGCCTCCCCGGCGGCCACCGGCACCGGCACGTCGTCCAGGTCGACGGTGATCGCGCCGCGGGCGACGTACAGGAACTCCTCGCTGTACGGGTGGTAGTGCTCGGCGATCCGCTCCCCCGGCGCGAGCGTGGCCACCCCCATGAATCCGGAGGTGCTGCCGACTGTCTTCGGGCCGAGCAGCACCCGCAGTTCCCCGCCGCGACGGCGGTCGGCCGGTACGTCGTGGACGGAGACCCGGGCGGTGGTGGTGTCGGTCATCGCGCGCCTCCCGCGTGCGCCCGCTCGATCTTCTCCTTGATCACGGCGAGCTGGATCGTGCTGTTGGTGTTGATCCGGTCGGTCATGCCGGCGTTGTCCACAGGTGCGTCGGGCTTCATCGCGAAGTCCTGCGTCCAGGTCATCCGGGTGCCGCCGGGCGTCTCGTCGTAGCGCCAGTGGATGCGCATGTACTCGAACGGGCCGGTCTCGACGCGCCGGGCGTGCACCTCGCGGGTGGCCGGGTCGGCGGTGCGCTCGCTGACCCAGCTCCACGACACACCGTTCTCGTCGGGGTGCATGGTGAGCCGGAAGCGCACGGTGTCGCCGTCGCGGTGCAGGATCTCCGCGGTCGCGTACTCGGTGAACAGGTCCGGCCACCGGGCCACGTCGTTGGTGATCTCCCAGACCAGCGGCAGCGGCGCGGCTATCTCGACGGCGTTCTCGGTGTGCCCGGGCGGGTCCGCCTTGCGGGCCACCAGGTCGGCGACGCCGGCGATGCTGAGCTGCGCGGCCTGTTCGGGGATCTTCACCCGCCACCTGTCGGCCACCACCGCT
This sequence comes from Micromonospora sp. WMMD1219, assembly GCF_049315215.1. Lineage (NCBI taxonomy): Bacteria > Bacillati > Actinomycetota > Actinomycetes > Micromonosporales > Micromonosporaceae > Micromonospora > Micromonospora sp. WMMD1219. The sequence continues at coordinate 4,838,939 of NZ_CP186057.1, read as the reverse complement.
GACAGTTCGAGCAGCGCCAGCGAGTCCATGCCCAGTTCCTCCAGGCTCGCGGCGGGCGCGCCGGCGGCGGCGTCCGGGTCCAGGCCGCAGTGCGTGACCAGGATGTCGGTGATCTCGCGGGCGAGCGGGCGGTCGGGGGCGACTGTCATCGGTTCCTCCAGGTGGTCGGGCCGGCGGTGGGCACGGCGCTGACGGGGGTACGGCCGCCCGGCTCGGCGCGCGGATCGGGCACGACGGCCCGCGCCGCCTCGGCCGGCGGGGCGAGCAGGCGTTCCACCAGGGCGGTGGTGTGCCGGGCGGCGCGGAAGGCCGGGTCGCGCAGCACCCGCCGGGCGAACGGGATGGTGGTACGCACGCCGGGACCGGCCACGTCGAACTCGGCCAGCGCCCGGTCGAGCCGGTCCAGCGCGGCGTCCCGGTCCGGCGCCCACACCGCCACCTTCGCCAGCAGCGAGTCGTAGTGCGGGCTGACCAGGTAGCCGACGTGTCCGTGGGTGTCGACCCGGGTGAACGGGCCGCCCGGCGGGCGGAAGCGGTCCAGCCGGCCGGGTGCGGGCGCGAAGTCGCGGTCCGGGTCCTCCACGTTGACCCGGCACTCGATCGCCACGCCGTCCAGCCGCACGTCGGACTGGCGCAGCCGCAGCGGGGTGCCGAACGCCACGTGCAGCTGTTCCTGCACGAGGTCGATGCCGGTGACCATCTCGGTGACCGGGTGTTCCACCTGGATCCGGCAGTTGATCTCCAGGAAGTGGCAGCGTTCGGCCTCGTCGACCAGGAACTCGACGGTGCCGGCGCCGGTGAAGCCGACCGACAGCGCGCCGCGCAGCGCCACCTCGGCGACCGTGTCCAGGGTGGCCTGCCGCAGCGCGGGCGCGGGCGCCTCCTCGATCAGCTTCTGGTGCCGGCGCTGCACCGAGCAGTCCCGGGTGCCCAGGTGCACGCCGTTGCCGTGGCTGTCGCAGAGCACCTGCACCTCGACGTGGCGGGCGTCGGCGAGGTACCGCTCGACGTACACCCGGTCGTCGCCGAACGCGACCTGGGCGGCGGCGCGGGTGCGGGCGTACGCGCGGGGCAGCTCGGCGGCCGAGCGCACCACTGTCATGCCGCGCCCGCCACCGCCCGCCGCGGCCTTCACGATGACCGGGTAGCCCACCTCGGCGGCCACCTCCTGCGCCTCGCCGACGGTGGGCAGCGTCCGGACGCTGCCCGGCGGCAGCGGCAGCCCGGCCCGGCTCATCAGCGCCCGCGCCGTCGATTTGTCCGCGAGCGCGGCCATCACCTGCGGCGGCGGGCCGACGAAGACCAGCCCGTTCTCGGCGCAGATCTCGGCGAAGTCGGCGTCCTCGGACAGGAAGCCGTAGCCGGGGTGGACCGCCTGCGCACCGGTCTGCCGGGCCGCCTCCACGATCGCCGCCGCGTTGAGGTAGCTGCGGCGGCTGGCCGCCGGGCCGATGCGTACCGCCTCGTCGGCCAGCCGCACCGGCAGCGAGTCGGCGTCGGCGCTGGAGTGCACCACCACCGTGCGCACGCCGAGTTCCCGGCAGGCGCGCAGCACCCGCAGCGCGATCTCGCCCCGGTTGGCGATCAGCACCTTGTCGAACATCAGGAGTCCCGTCCGGTGACCGGCTCCAGGGCGATCAGCGGCTGGTCGTACTCGACGGGCTTGCCGTCGTCGACGAGCACCTCGACCACCCGTCCGGCCTGGCCGGCGGTCACCTCGTTCATCAGCTTCATGGCCTCGACGATGCCGACCACCTGGCCCGGGCGGACCAGGTCGCCGACCGCGACGAACGGCATCGCCCCGGGCTCGGGCGCGCGGTAGAACGTGCCGACCACCGGTGAGCGCACGACGGGCCGGTCGGTCGCGGGCGCGGTACGCGCGGCGGGTTCGGCGGCGCGGGCGGGGAGCGCACCGGCCGGTTCGGCGGCGCGCTGCGCCGGGGGCGCCGGGTCGTGCCACTCGACCTCCAGCACCGACTCGCCGCTGCGCAGCCGCACCCGGCGTACCGGCCCGGCCAGGTCGGCGACGAGCTTGCGGGCCTGCCGGCGCAGCCCGTCGAGCACCTGCTCGGCCTCGGCGTCGGCCATCACGCCACCTCCGCCCGGCCACCCGCGGGCGCGGCCGCGGACGGACCGGCGGCCGCCGAGCGGGCCGCGCCGAAGCGGCGGAACCGCTGCCGCCGGCGGCGGACCAGGGTGGCCGGAGGGACGGTGAGCAGCGGGGCGAGGTTCGCCGCGACCGCCCGGCGCAGCAGCTCGGCCGCGCCGCCCGGGTCGGCGTGCGCGGCCGGGCGCGGCTCCGGCACCAGTTCGTCGACCACGCCGAGGCGGCACAGGTCGGCGCCGGTGAGCCGCAGCGCGCGGGCCGCCTGCGGGGCGGCCGAGCTGTCCGGCCAGAGGATCGCGGCGCAGCCCTCCGGGCTGATCACCGAATAGACGGCGTGTTCCAGCATGAGCACCCGGTCGGCGACCGCGAGCGCGAGCGCGCCGCCGCTGCCGCCCTCCCCGGTGACCACCGCCACCACCGGCGTGGGCAGAACGGTGAGCGCGAGGATGTTCTCCGCGATCGCCGCCGCCTGACCCTGCTGCTCGGCGCTCACCCCCGGGTCCGCGCCCGGCGTGTCCACCAGCGTCACCACCGGCAGCCGCAGCCGCGCCGCGAGACGCATCAACCGCAGCGCCTTGCGGTGCCCGGCCGGGCTGGCCATGCCGAAGTTGCGGGTGACCAGCTCGGCGGTGGTGTGTCCCTTCTGGTGGCCGATCACCATCACCGGCCGGCCGTCCAGGCGGGCGATGCCGCCGACGACCGCCGGGCAGTCCGCGCCGAGCCGGTCGCCGTGCAGCTCCACGAACCCGTCGAACGCGGTTTCCAGGTAGTCCAGTGTGGTCGGCCGGCCGGGGTGCCGCGCCGTGCGTACCGTCTCCCAGGGGTCGCGGTCCGGCCGTGCCGGTGCGGTCGGCGCGGTGGCCGGCGCGCGCGGGGCGGGCGGGGTCTCGGGCGCGCGGCGGCCCGCCTCGGCGGCGGCGAGCAGCGCGGCGAGCCGGCCCCGCAGCGCGTGCCGGGGCACCACCATGTCCACCTGGCCGTGGCGCAGCAGGTACTCCGCGGTCTGGAAGCCCTCCGGCAGCTTCGCGCCGGTGACCTGGCGGATCACCCGGGGCCCGGCGAAACCCAGCCGGGCGCCGCTCTCGGTCAGCACCAGGTCGGTGTTGGTGGCGAAGGAGGCGGCCACGCCGCCGTACGTGGGATCGGTGACCACGCTGACCGTGAGCAGGCCCGCCTCCCGCATCCCGGCGAGGGCCTGGCTGACTGTGGCCATCTGCATCAGCGACAGCGCGCCCTCCTGCATCCGCGCTCCGCCGGACGCGGTCACCAGCACCAGCGGGATGCCGTCGGCCAGCGCCCGCTCGGCGGTCCGGGTGATCAGCTCACCGACCGCGCAGCCGAGGCTGCCGCCGAGGAAGCGGAAGTCCATCACCGCCAGCGCGACCGGGTGCCCGCCCAGCCGGGCGGTGCCGCAGAGCACCGCCTCGTCCAGTCCGGTCGCCGCGCGGGCCGCGCCGAGCCGGTGCGGGTACGGCAGCTCGTCGACGAATTCGATCGGGTCGACGCGTACCGCCCGGTCGGGCAGCGGGACGAACGAGTCCGGGTCGGCCAGCTGCGCCACCCGGTCCGGCGCGTCCAGCCTCGCGTGCGAGCCGCACTCCGGGCAGACGTCCAGGTTGCGGCGCAGCCGTTTGCGGTAGAGCAGCGACGCGCACCCGTCGCACCTCGACCAGAGCTGCTCGTCGCGCGGTGCGGTCGTGGTCACCGTGGCCGCCCGGCGATGTCGTGGGCCGGCGCGTCGTAGCGGTAGAAGCAGTGCGCCATCGCGTCGCGCGGCGATCGCCAGGTCGGCAGGTACGGCGAGATGTACGGCCGCAGCCGCTCGCTGATCCGGACGAACTCCGGATGGCCGCGGTTGTCCTCCACCGCGCCCTGCGCCGGCGTCTCCGTCTCCAGCAGATGGACGTAGAGGTCGTGCAGCCGGTACAGCGAGCGGTGCCGGACCCCGACCAGGCCGGGCAGCTCGGTCGCGTCGGACTCGGCGAAGATCTCGGCCACCCGGTCCTCGGCCGTCGGCACCACCTTGGCGACGATGAGCGAACGGTCCATTCGCGCCTCCTGCACGTCCCGGTGCGCGGCGAACCGGTCGCGCCGCACGGATTGCCACACGGTCGCGCCGGCGGCGTCTACCAGGCGTCAACCGGGCCCCATCGCGGCACAAACATGGTGACGCTGCGTTGACGCAAGCTGTGCGTGAGCTATGCGAAGATCGCCTTCCGGTTTCCGGGTCGGCGACACTTATTCGCAGATCACGGCCGTGTTACGGCTCCGCAGCGGACAGTCAGGTGGCCGACCGACCGTTGACTGAGAGTAACAGGCATTGATATTCTCCGTCTCGGTCAGCCCGGCCACGGCGGAGGTTCCCGACCGTGGCGGAGGCGTTCCGACACCGGCGTCGCGGGCGACGGTCCGGGCAACGCAAACGGTCGGGACGAGGGTTCCGGTGCTGGGGGGTGCGCCGTGGCGGGTGGATCGAGAATGCCGACGGCGGGCGAACCCGCCCCACGGGTGTCACTGCACCTGCTCGGCGGCTTCCAACTGCTGCACGACGACACTCCGGTGGTCGTACCCCGGGGCTTGCAGCGCGTCATCGCGCTGATCGGCCTGCGCCCGGCCGCGACCCGCAGCCACCTCGCCGGGCTGCTGTGGCCGGAGACGCCGGAGGAGCGGGCACTGTCGTCGCTGCGGACCGCGCTGTGGCGGCTGCGGCAGGACCCGTGCTGCCCGCTGCGCACCGACGGCGACACCGTCCGGCTCGGACCCACCGTCCGCCTCGACGTGGACGACCTGGTGGAGACCGCGGCGCTGGTCCGCGAGGGCGCCGTCCCGCGCGGCGCCGCCGGCGCCGGCCGGCACGACCTGCTCCCCGGCTGGTACGACGACTGGGTGCTGCTGGAACGCGAACGGCTGCGCCAGCTACGCCTGCACATGCTCGAGGAGCTCGCCGGCAACCACCTCACCGCCGGGCGGCACGGCGAGGCGCTGGAGGCCGCGCTGGAGGCGATGGCCGCCGAACCGCTGCGGGAGACCCCGCACCGCCTGGTGGTCCGCATCCACCTGGCCGAGGGCAACGCGTTCGAGGCGGTCCACTCCTTCTACGTCTACCGCGATCTGCTCCTGCGCGAGCTGCGCCTGGAACCGTCCCCGGCGATGACCGCGCTGCTCGACGAGACGCTCGCGCCGATCCGCCGGGCCAGCCGCCCGGACCCGCCGCCGCGGCGCCGCACGGACCGGACCGCCAAACCGGCGCCGCGCGCCCCCACCGCACCGCCGCCACCACCATCAATGCCCCGGGGTACGCGGTGACGGCGAGGTGACAGCGCGACCGGCACGGTGAGGCCAGCACCACGGCGGCGAGAGGGGTCACGATGAGTCGACTGTTGGTGGTCAGCCGGATCGTGCCGGGCGCACAGGGACGGGTGGCGCAGATCTTCGCCGAGGCCGACGCCACCGAACTGCCGCACCTCACCGGCGTCCGGCACCGGTCGCTGTACTACCTGCACGACCTGTGCGTCCATCTGATGGAGACCGTCGACGTCGCCCCCGGGCTGACCGCGGAACTGCGCGACAACCCGCTCTACGAGCAGGTGAACAAGCGGCTCTCCGCGCACACCTCCCCGTACCTGCCGACCTGGCACTCCCCCCGCGACGCGGTGGCCGGCTGCTTCTACAGCTGGGACGCCGCCGACGCGCCTGCGCCCGACCGGATCCACTGACCGGCCACGGGCGACGGACGGGACGCCCCGGAACCACGCACGGCACCCAGGTTCCGGGGCGTCTCCCTGCCCCGCGAAGCCGCTCGATCCCGGCTTCCGGCACACGCTCGGTCATCCTCCGGGCACCGGCCGACACCGCCGGTCCCACCGCCGCGGCCCGGCCCCGGGCTGCCTGTCGTGCGCCGCGCGCGTGTGCGAAGCTGCCCCGAGTCTTTCGCCACCGTCGTGCACGTACATAGAAGGAGGTTGGCCATGCCGTCGAGCTTCGGGCAGTGGCTGTTCGTGATACTGGCCCTGCTCATCGGATTCGGCGCCGGCTGGTTCGTCGTCGGCCGCCGCCGGTCCGGCACCCCGGCTACGCCCACGGTGGAGACCACCCCCGCGGTGACCGCCACCGTCGACGAGCCGCGCCCGGTCGCGGTGGTCGACGAGCCCCCGGCGACCGCCACGGTGGCCGAGCAGCCCGCGCCCACCGAGACGGCGACCACCGAGCCGGCCGTCGCCACCGCCGCCCGTGCCGCCGACGAGCCGGAGGCGTCGCCGGTCGTCGCCGAGCCGGTGTCGTCCCCTGCCGTGTCCGAGCCCGCCGCCCCGGCCTCCACCGATGTGGACGAGCCGGCCGCTTCTCCGGCGCTCGTCGTCGAGTCGGAGCCCTTCGCGGCGGAACCGGAGCGCGCCCCCGTCGTCGTTCCGGCGCAGTCGACGCCCACCGACGAGCCGGCGGTGGCGGCGACGCCGTCGCCTGCTGATTCGGCTGCTGCCGAGGCGGCTGCCGCGGAGGCGGCGCCCTCGCCGGTCGAGGCCGCCGAGTCGGTCGAGTCGGTCGAGCCCGCCAAGACGGTCGAGCCGGTCGACGCCGCCGCGACGGTCGAGCCGGTCGGGGCCGCCACGACGCCCGAGCCGGTCGACGCCGCCGCGACGGCCGAGACCGCAGAGACGGTGGAGACCACCGAGCCCGTCGAGCCCGTCGTCGCCGCGCCGGCCGTCGTGCCCGCGCCGCGGGCCTCGGCCGAGAACGACGTGGCTGCGGACGCGGCCGGGGACACCGCGGACGACTTCCGGCGGATCCAGGGCATCGGGCCGAAGCTGGCCGCCGCCCTCCAGGACGCCGGGATCCGCACCTACCGGCAGCTCGCCGAGCTGGACGAGGCCGCGCTGCGGCAGACCGTGAAGGCCGCCGGCCTGCGCTCCGCGCCGGGCCTCGCCACCTGGCCGCAGCAGGCCAAGGTGCTGGCGGGTGCCCCCGCCGACGCCGAGCGGGTGCTCCCGGCCGGCGCCGAGTAGACACTCCTCCACATTCCGGGCCGGTGGTGACGATGGTCGCCACCGGCCCGTTGCCTTTCCCTCATACCGCCACCTCCCCGCTCTCGCGGCCCGCCCCGCCAGTACGCCGAAGTGGTGACATCAGCACCCCGCCGACCCCGCCACAACCCCGAACTGGCGGCCGCTCCCACCACTGCCATCGCCATCCCGGGCCGGTATGTCGGAAAAGTGACCGCGGGCGGGCGGGCATGACTACCGTCGGTGAAGGGCCGGGACGGCCCGCCGCGCGTACCGCCACCCGCAGGAGCGTCTCGTGCCCACCGCAGCGCCGGATCCCGCCGGCCGGCGACCGCCGGTCCGCGATCCGGAGGCGCCGCGCCGGGTGACGCTGCTCGAACTCTTCTTCGACCTGGTGTACGTGGTCGCGCTCGCGTTGATCTCGCGCAACCTGGTCGGGTCGGTGACCTGGGAGCGGGCCGCCGAGTCGCTGATCATGCTGATGGCGATCTGGTGGACCTGGGCGATCACCACGCTGGTCACCGACATCTACGATCCGCAGCGCACCGAGATCAAGCTGCTGATCGTGGCGGTGATGTTCGGCGCGCTGCTGATGACCACCGCCATCCCGGAGGCGTTCGGCGCCCGCGGGCTGGTGTTCGGCGGGACGTACGTGGCGATCCATCTCGGACGCGGGCTGTTCCTCATGCCCGCCGTACGGCGACATCCCGAGAGCAATCGCCGGGCACTGCGTATCTTCAGCTGGTTCGCCGTGTCGGCGGTGCCCTGGTTGGTCGGCGCGCTGGCGGCACACGGCACCGCCCGGCTGTGGTTCTGGGCCGGCGCCCTGGCCATCGACTACCTGGGGTTCCGGCTGGCGTACCCGGTCCCCGGCCTGGGCGCGGTGCCGGAGTCCCAGCGCAACGTGACGGCCGAGCACCTGTCCGAGCGGTACCAGCAGTTCTTCATCATCGCGCTCGGCGACGCCGTGCTGGTCGCCGGCACCGTGTTCAGCCTGCACCACTCCGAGGTGGAGAACCTGGCCGCCTTCGCCACCGCGTTCGCCACCACGCTGCTGCTCTGGCGCGTCTACGTGCACAAGTCCGGTGAGCTGCTGCCGCACGCCATCGCCCGGGCCGCCCAGCCGAGCCGGTTCCTCAACACCGCGCCGTACACCCATCTGCTGATGGTGGCCGGGGTGGTGACCACCGCGGCGGGCTTCGACCTGGTCCTGCTGGAGCCGACCGGCCACACGCCGCCGGCCTGGCTGGCGGTGATCCTCGGCGGGCCGGCGCTGTTCCTGACCGGCCGGGGCGCCTTCGAGTACGAGGTGTTCAGCCGCGTCTCGCGGTCCCGGCCGGGCGGCGTGCTGGCGCTGCTCACGATCGCGCCGGCCGGGTTGTTCCTCCCGACGGTCTACGCCTCGGCCGGGGCGATGCTGGTGCTGGCCGGGGTGGCGTTCGCCGACTACCGCCGCAGCCGTGGCCGCCCGCCCGAGGAGCCGATGCCACCGCACTGACGTAATCGGAATCGGCCGTGCCGGCACCGGTGCGCCGTTTGGCGGATCACCCGCACGGGGTACATGGCCTCCACCTCGAATCCACCACAACCCCAGTGGAGGCAACTGATGCGCGGCACCTCGATAGTCGGCGTCCTGGTCGTCATCTGGCTCATCATCGGCGCCATCGCCGCGGGTCAGCGCGGCTACTACGGCAACGACGAAACCAACTGCGCGGAGGCGGGCACGATCCTGGTCACCATCGTGGCCGGCCCGCTGAACTACATCGGCGCCAACCCGAAGGTGGACTGCAAGCTCCCCGAGCCGTCGAAGTAGGCGTCACCCCCGTACTCCCCTCCCGGCCCGCGCCCGCCTGGCGAGCGCGGGCCGTTCCGTGCCCGGGCGCGGTGCGTCATCACCTCTACGGCGTCCTAGGAGGCTGGGTTTCGGGGGGTTTGCCCGCGGAAACGGTGGGAACGGCAGCGGTTCGCCGACGACGGAACGGAGAACCGGGCATGCGGATCGGCTACAAGCTCGCCTCGGAGGCGTTCGGGCCCCAGGAACTCATCCGGCAGGCGGTACGCGCCGAGGAGGCCGGCTTCGACTTCGTCGAGATGAGCGACCACTACCACCCCTGGCTGGAGGTGCAGGGCCACTCCTGCTTCACCTGGAGCGCGCTCGGCGCGATCGCCGCCCGGACCACCACCCTCGGCCTCGCCACCGGCGTCACCTGCCCGTCGGTCCGCTACCACCCGGCGATCGTCGCCCAGGCCGCCGCCACCATGGCGCTGATCTCCGACGGGCGGTTCACGCTCGGGGTGGGCGCCGGCGAGCGGCTCAACGAACACGTCATCGGGCAGGGGTTCCCCAGTGTCCGAGGGCGGCACGAGCGGCTGCGCGAGGCGTTGGAGATCATCCGGCTGCTCTGGCAGGGCGGCTACCGCTCGTACGACGGCCGGCACCTGAAGCTGGAGGACGCCCGCATCTGGGACCTGCCCGACCAGCCGCCGGTGATCGCCGTGGCCGCCAGTGGCCGGGAGTCGGCCGGTCTGGCGGCCGAGCTGGGCACCGGCCTGTTCGCCACCGAGCCGAAGTCGTCGATCGTCGACCAGTACCGCAACGCCGGCGGCGGGGGTCCGCGCTACGCCGAGGTGCCGATGGCCTGGGCCGCCGACGAGGAGTCGGCGGTACGCGCGGCGAAGGAGACCAGCCGCTGGGCGATCACCGGCTGGAAGGTGATGAGCGAGCTGCCCAACCCGGTGAACTTCGACGCCGCCACCGCCTGGGTCGAGGACCACCACATCCGGCAGCAGTTCTCCGTCGGCCCGGACGCCACGCCGCACGTGGAGAAGGCGCGCACGTACGTCGAGGCCGGCTTCGACCACATCGTGCTGCAGAACGCCGGGCCGGACCCGGACGGGTTCCTGGACTTCTGCGCCCGCGACCTGCTCGCCCGGGTCCGCGCCCTCGGCTAGTCCCCCGTGCCCGGCCGGCCCTCGCGCTCAGCCGGTCCCCGTGCCCGGCCGGCCCTCGGGCCTCAGCCGCCGACGTGGATGCCGGGGCGGCGGGTCGGGTCCGGCTCGGACTTGCGGATGATCTCCCGCACCACGGGCGGGGTGTCGCCCCGGCCGAGGATGAGGTAGCGCAGCAGGTGCGCGATCGGGTTCCCCTCCGACCACTCGAAGTGGCAGTGCGGGCGTACGCCGGTGGCGTCGCGCAGCGCCAGCAGGATCGCGGCTATCGCGTTCGGCGCGGCCGGGCTGCTGGCGCGCAGGATCCGGTATCCGCCGGACTCCACCCCGTGCACCCGCAGCACCTGGCTGAACTGGGACGGGTCGCTCACGTCGATCTCCAGGAACAGCACGTCGGCGGCGCCCGGCACCGGGTTCATCGACCGTTGCGCCCGCTCCTTGACCCGGTACTCCTTGACCGACCCGCGCTGCCGCTTGTTGGCGATCAGGTGCAGCCGCCCGTCCCGGGCGACCGACTCGTCGACGAAGCGGCGGGCCGCCTCGTCGAACTCGATCCGCTCGGCGCGCAGTTCGGTGGTCCGGGTGACCCGGGAGATCAGCGACACCGCGATGATCCCGGCGATGAAGAACCCGGAGATGGTGATGCCGTCGGGCTTCTCCACCACGTTCTCCACCAGCGCGTACAGCAGCACGGCGGTGAGCAGCGCGAAGCCGGCCGCGGCGGCGCGGCTGCGGGCCCGCAGCGCCGCGATGGTCACCGCTATCGCGCCGGAGACCATCATCGCGAGGATGCCGGTGGCGTACGCGCCGGCCTGGGCGTTCACGTCGGCGGAGAAGGCGATCGTGATGGCGATGCTGACCGCGGTGTAGACCAGCACCACCGGGCGCACCGCCCGCCCCCACTCCGGCGCCATGCCGTACGACGGCAGGTAGCGGGGCACGATGTTGATCAGCCCGGCCATCGCCGACGCGCCGGCGAACCAGAGGATGAGCACGCTGCTGATGTCGTAGACGGTGCCGAACGCCTCGCCGAGGTGCTCGTGGGCGAGGAACGCCAGCGCCCGGCCGTTCGCCGGACCGCCCGGGTCGAACGCCTCGGGCGGGATCAGCACTGTGGTCACGAACGTGGTGGCGATCAGGTACACCGACATGATCAGCGCGGCGGCGGTGAGCAGCCGGCGGGTGTTGCGGATCCGGGCGTCGAGCCGCCGCTCCGGGTCGTCGCCCTCGCCCCGCACCAGCGGCATCATGCTCACCCCGGTCTCGAACCCGGACAGGCCGAGCACCAGCAGCGGGAACGCGAGCACGCTCGTGGCCAGGACGTCGCCGGGCCCGCCGGCGTCGGCCAGCCGGCCGGTCCAGTCACCGAGCAGCCCCGGGTCGGCGACGACCTCGGCCACCCCGGCGACCACCACCACCGCGTTCAACGCGAGGAACACCGCCACCAGCGGGATGGCGACCTGCACGGCCTCGCTGAACCCGAGCAGGAACACGCCGCCGAGCACCAGCAGCAGCGCCACGGTGACCAGCACCGCCGCGGTGTCGCCGTGCGGGAACGACGCGGGCAGCACCGGGTTCTCCAGCAGGTGCACGCTGGCGTCGGCGGCGGACAGCGTGATCGTGATGATCCACGAGGTGGCGACGAAGCCGAGCAGCACCAGCACGAAGACCTTGCCGCGCCAGAACGGCAGCAGCCGCTCCAGCATGGCCACCGAGCCCTGCCCGTGCGGGCTCTCGCGGGCCACCCGGCGGTACATCGGCAGCATCCCGAGCAGGGTGAGCGCCACGATCAGCAGCGTGGCCAGCGGGCTGAGCGCGCCGGCCGCCACGGCGGCGATGCCGGGCAGGTAGGACAGCGTGGAGAAGTAGTCGACGCCGGTCAGGCACATCACCTGCCACCACGGGTGGGACCGGGTCTGGTGCTCGCGGACCTCCGGGCCGACCGGCTCGACCCGGTGCGCGAACAACCACCGGTGCAGCCGGCCCGCCGGGCGCGCCGGCCGCGTCGGGGCCGCCACCCGTTCCGGCAGCTCCGGCACGGCGCGGCCGGACCGCTCGGCGTGGTCGCCGTGCCGGCCGGCCCGGGCCGCCGCGGCCGCGTGCGCCTCCCGGCGCCGCTCCCGCGTACGCCTGGGCTGCTCCGCGTCCCCCGCCTGCCCCATCTGCTCCCCTTCGTCCCTATGAAGACGGTAGGGGTTGTCCCGGGCGCGGCCCGGCCGAACCGGTCAAAGATCCGGTCCGCGGGCGAGCGCGTCGCGCACCGCCGCCGGGTCGGCCACTGTCACGGTGACCGCCGGATGCCGCAGCCACGGGCCGGGCACCAGCGCCGGAACCGGTTCGGCGAAGCGCAGGCAGACGCCGCCGGCCACGCTGGCGCCGAAGCTCACCCCGCCGTCGGCCGCCGACAGGTGCGGGCCGATCGCCCGCCACCAGCGGTACGGCCCGCTCAGCTCGGCCCCGGTCACGTTGTCCGGCGTGGTGCGCAGCAGCCACGGACCGAACCGGACGACGAGCGCGTCCGGACCCCAGTCCAGCCAGGCCGTGGCGGGCCGTACGCCGAGCAGCGCCAGCGGCAGCCGGAACGCCGGGTCGAAGCGGAACGGGAAGCGGCGGACCGGGCCCGGCGGGAGCGCCCCGGGGCCGGCCGGTTCGTCTCGCGGCACGGCGACGACGTACCCGGTGCGGCGGGCGCGACACCCGCGGGCGGCGTTCCCGCGTCCCGCGCCCGGAGCGCGGGACGCGGGAACCCCCCGTCCCGGCTACTGCAGGAACGCCCCGAGGGGTGACAGCAGCAGCCGGCCGAGCAGCGCGGCGTTGTCGTCCAGCCGCGTCCGCTCACACTCGCGGGCGTCCGGGTCGTGCCGGCAGCGCCAGATCTTCTGCGCGTTGCGCCAGGCCACGTTCCGGGTGTACTCCACCAGTTCGCCCTGGTACCAGTCGTCGATGTCGCCGTTGACCATGTCGATCATGAGTTGCCAGTTGTCCAGGTAGCCGCGGCGCAGCTCCGGGATCCGCTCGGCGAAGATCTTGTTGATCTCCAGGTAGTCGCGGTGCTGGTCGCTGCCGTCGATCGGCTCGGACTCCAGGCTGTCGAACGTGGTCACCAGCGCGAACGGCAGGTCGTAGTTGATGTGCGCGTTGACGCCCGCGGCGGCCGACGGCAGCGGCCGGGCGTCCGGGCCGCGCATCCGCTTGAACAGGCACGACCACGCCTTCGGGGTGCTCGGGCTGGAGTCGGTCCAGAACCGCAGCGCCTCGAAGTAGCGGGCCGCGAACTCCACGTCCAGCCGGGCCAGGAACGCCGGGTCGCAGAACCGGTCGTCGTACAGGCCGTCGAGCACGGTGCTGGTGATGACCAGGTAGAGCTTGTTGAAGTCGGCGAGCGGGCAGCTCTCCTCCAGCGGCGGCAGCCGGACCAGCAGATCCTGCAGCTTGGTCAGATGGTCCACGACCGCCGGCACGTCGGCGGGGTGGTCGGCCAGCAACCCGACGATGTCCTGGTGCACAGGCCCCCAGACCGGTTCGGTCATCTCTCCTCCACAACGGCCGGCGCCCCCACGACGCCACCACCGGCGTTCCGCGGGACAGCCTGCCAGCCGCCGTCCACACCGCGGATCCGTCGAACGACGTATTGCCGGCGTACGCCTACTCCGCGCCGTTGCGCAGGAAGATGGCGCTGGCCTGCACGCGCGTGCGGACCTGGAGCTTGTCGAAGATGTGCGAGACGTGGACGCCGATGGTCCGCTCGCTGATGAACAGCCGCTGGCCGATCTCCCGGTTGGTCAGGCCCTCCGCGACCGCGGCGAGCACCTCCCGCTCCCGCGCGGTGAGCGTCGCCAGCTCGTCCACCGCCGGCCCGGCGGGCGCCGCCGCCCGCTGCCGGGGCACCGGCGCGGGGTCCGGTGCGGCGTCCAGGGTCACCCGGGCCCGCGAGGCGATGGTACGGATCTCCGCGGTCAGCGGCACCGCGCCGAGCGACTGGGCCATCGCGTACGCCCGGTGCAGCAGCTTGCCCGCGGTGGCCACCCGGCTGCGGCGGGCCAGCAGCGCCTCGGCCTGCCGCAACCGCGAGTACGCGGCCGGGTAGGGGTGGTTACGCCGGTCCCACTCGAGCGCGGAGCGCTCCCACAGCGCCGGGTCGCCCCGTCCGTCGTCGAGCCGGCTCAGCTCGGCGTCGCAGAGCGCGAGGAACCCCTCGGCGACGTACCGCACCGGCGCGCCCGCCTTGGCGCTCTTGCCGGTCACCCGGTCGACCACCTCGCGCAGCCGGCGTACCGCGTTCGGGTCCACCTCGATCGTGCGGCTGGCCGCCGCCTCGGCCTCCGCCCGCAGCCCGTGCCAGGCCAGCGTGGCCAGCACGATCACGTCGTCGGAGCGGCTCTCGGTCAGGCCCCGCTGCACCGCCTGCCGGGCCAGGTCGTGCCGGCCCTGCCACATGGCCAGGCCGGCCCGCAGGATGAGCATCGGCAGCACGTGCCGGGCACCGCCACCGGCCAGCACCGTCGCGACCGCCTCCAGGTCGCGGTCGGACGCCTCGACGTCGCCGTACCCGACGGAGAGCCGGCACCGGGCCAGCAGCAGCTCGACCGCGTCGGCCCCGGAGGGGCGGTGCCGCAGCGCGGCCGCGACGACCTTCTCCGCCTCGGCCCACTGCCCCACCCGGAACAGCCCGTTCGTGGCCACCGCCAGCAGCCGGGTCTCCCAGGTGCGGCCGAGCCCCAGCTCGGCGACCCGGTCGGCGCCTCGGCGGGCCACCACCACACCCTCCTCGAGGATGTTCAGCGGCCCGGTGAGCAGCTCGGCCAGGTGCAGGTACGCGCAGGCCACGTCCTCCGGCCGGCCGGACCGCTCGGCGGTGTCCAGCGCCTGGCGCATCACCGCCAGCCCGGCGGCCGGATCCTCCAGGAACGCCTCGCTGAACCCGAGCGCGGCGCTGGCCATCACCACCTCGGAGGTGGTGCCGGGAACGTCGGCGGCGAGCGCGAGGGCCTCCCGGGCCTGGTCGCCGGCCTCGGCGTAGCGGCCCAGGTGCAGCAGCAGCTCGGCCAGCCGGGCGGCGGCGGTGCACCGCTCCTGTGGCGTGCAGTCGGGCGAGTCCAGCACCCGCCGGTACTCCTGCTCCGCCGGGGCCGACCGGCCGGCCGCGGCCAGGTAGCGGGCCCGGCGGATGCGCAGCGCGCAGACCGGCGGGCCGGACGGGTCGTCGGCCAGCTCCTCCAGCAGCGTGAGGGCGCGGGCGTGCTCACCGCTGTGGTGCGCGGCCTCGGCGGCGTGGCTGAGCAGCTCGGCCCGGTCCACCTCGACCGGCTCGGGCCGCGCCCCGTCGGGCAGGACGGCGGCCGGTTCGGTGGCCAGGGTCAGCGCCGCGGACCAGTGGCGGTGCGCCTCGGCGTACCCGTGCAGCCGTTCCGCCTCGCGGGCGGCGGCCATCGCGGCGGGCAGCGCCCGGGCCGGCTCGCCCGCGTGCCGCCAGTGGTGGGCCAGCCGGGCCTGGTGCAGCTCGGCCGGTACGGCGGTGAGCGCCTCGGCGTAGCGGCGGTGCAGCGCGGCCCGCTCGGCGGGCAGCAGCTCGTGGGCCAGGACCTCGGCGACCAGCCGGTGCCGCAGCCGGTAGCCGTCGTCGGCGCCGACCAGAAGGCGGTGCGCGACCGCCTCGCGGACCGCGTCGAGCAGCTCCTCCTCGGGCAGCCGCACTACCTGGGCCAGCAGCCAGTGCTCGACCGGCTCGACGCCCACCGCCACCGCGTGCACCACGGCGTGCGCCGGCTGGGGCAGCGCGTCGACCCGGTCGAGGAACACCTCGCGCAGCGTGTCGGAGAGACCGTCGCGGCCGTCGCGCCGGTCGCGGGCCAGTTCCTCCACCACGAACGGGTTGCCGCCGCTGCGCTGCCAGAGCTGGTCGGCGGCGTCCGGCGGCAGCGGCGCGCCGACCACGGCCGTGGCCAGTTCGTCGGTGGCGGACCGGTCCAGCGGCATCAGGTCGATCACCCGCACCGAGCGCAGCCGGCGCAGCTCGGTGAGCACCCGGCGCAGCGGGTGCGCGCCGCGCAGCGACTCGGCCCGGATCGCGGCCAGCACGGAGAGCTGGAGGTCGCCGAGGCCGGCCAGCAGGTAGAGCAGGAGCTGCCGGGTGCTGCGGTCGACCCACTGCAGATCGTCGAGGACGAGCACCAGCGGCCGTCCGCCGGCCACCACGTGCAGGCCCTGGGCGACGCGTTCCAGCAGCGCGCCCGCGCCGTCCGGGCCGGGGGTCTCCTCGTCGAAGACCTGCAACACGCCGCGGATCGCCGAGGTGGTGCGCGCCTGCGCCTGCTCGGCGTCGAGCCGGCGCAACGCCTGCCGTACCGGGTGCAGCGGCGAGGCGTCTCCGATGTCGAGGCAGGTGCCGGTGAGCACCAGGGCGCCGGTCTGCCGCAACTGCTCGCCGACCTCGGTCAGCAGGCGGGTCTTGCCCACCCCGCTCTCTCCGGTGAGGAACACCGCGCCGGTCTGCCCGGGCCGCAGGTCGTCGTAGAGCGCCGACCGCAGCGTCGCCATGGTCCCGGTACGGCCGACGAGAGGTGCCGTGTCCACGTCGCTGGCCATGGGACGCAGCCTAGTCACAGGTCCCCGCACCGTTCTACGGCCTCGGGGCCGGACCGGTACCTCTCGCGTCGACTACACGACTAATGGTTGCGGGTGCCCGACATACGTCGTCCTACAGATCCCCCGAGAACCCGGTGGTGAAAGTCTGCTGAGGTCGTCGGGCACCACGATCGGGAAAGGGTGGGTGCGATGTTGATCACCACGCCCGCAGGGAGTCGGAAAGCCGTCATCGCGGCGTGCCGGCCCGTGCCCGAGGAACGACGCACCGTGACCGTCCTCTTCGTCGACATCGTCGGCTCCACCCGGCTGGTCGAGCGGCTCGACCCGGAGGACGTACGCGCGTTGCAGCGCGCCTACTTCGGCACCGTCGCCTCGGTGCTGCGCCGCTGGCGGGGCGTGGTGGAGAAGTACGTCGGCGACGCGGTCATGGCGCTGTTCGGCGCGTCCGGTTCGGACGGCCTCGACGCGTACCGGGCGGTGCGGGCCGGGCTGGAAATCCAGGCCGCGCTGGAGCGGCGGCGGCTGGGCGGCGTCCGGCTGCGCGTGCGGGTCGGCGTGGCGACCGGCGAGGTGCTGCTCGACCTGGCCGGGGTCCGCGACGGCGGCCACGGTGCGGCCAGCGGCGCGGTGATCACCACGGCGGCCCGCCTCCAGGAACACGCGCCGCCGGGCGGGGTCGTGGTCTGCCCGGAAACCCGCAGCGCGGTGGCCGGGCTGGTCGAACAGCGTCCACTCGCCACCCTGACGCTCGCCGGCAAGGCGCTCCCGCTGGACGTGTGGCGGGTGACCGGGGCGGCCGGGAGCAGGCCGGCCCGGCACCGCGTCCCGCTCGTGGGCCGCCGCCGCGAACTGGCCGGCGCGGCCGACGAGGTGACCCGGGCGCTGCGCGAGCGGCGTCCCCGGTGGATCTCACTGGTCGGCCCGCCGGGCAGCGGCCGCAGCCGGCTGCTGCACGAGGTGACCCGGGCCGTGTCGCACGTGGACGGCGTGCCGGTGCGCCGCCGGGTGACGGCCTGCCCGCCGTACCCGTGCGGGGAGCTGGCCCCGCTGGCCGACCTGGTCCGTCCCCGGCCGGACGGGACTGTCGTCGGCGGGCCGGGCGGCGTGCTCGCCGCGTTCCTCGCCGCGCCGGACGACGACACGGTGGCGGCCCGCGCCGTGGTCGCCTGCCGCGAGGTGCTGCTCGGCCTGGCCGCCGACGCGCCGGTGGTGATCGCGGTGGACGACCTGGACCGGGCCGCCCCGGCGCTGCGCCGGTTCCTGCACCAGCTCCACGTGGCGGCGGCCGAGCGGGAACTGCCGCTGGCGGTGGTCACCACGTGCGGCTCCGGCTCGGCCGACCCGTTGCCCGCACCGGCGCGGCGGATCCCGGTGGAGCCGCTGGGCCCGCTGGACACCGGGCGGCTGCTGCGGCACCTGCTCGACCGCGCCGGGCGGCCGGCCGCGCTCGCCGCGCGGCTGCTTCCGCTGGCCGGCGGCAGTCCGGCGGTCGCGACCGCGTACGCGTCGGCGGATCCGGCCGGCGAGCCGGGTGGCGTACCCGCCGTCGCGCGCCGCCTGGTGGACGCCCGGCTGGACCGGCTCGACGGTACGCACCGTGCGGTCCTGCTGGCCGGTGCCGCCCGGGGTGGCCCGGTCGTGGCCGCCGTGGTGGAGGCGATGCTCGGCTGGCCCGCCGGCCGGGCCGAGCCGGTGCTGCGGGCACTGGCCGCGGCGGGGCTGGTACGCCCGGTCACGGCCGGCGGCTGGGCGATCGACGCGCTGGTGGCGCGGGTGGCCGCGCTGCGGCTGTCCCGTGCGGTACGCGCGGACTTCGCCCGCCGCCTGCGCGCCGCGAAGGACACCGCTGCCGGCCGCGTGCCGGGAGCGGGAACCGGCGTCCCGTCCCGGGGCGCCGGCGAGCGGGAGGTCTGCCCGCTCGGGGCGGGACGGTCGCGCCGGTCGGGTGGAGGGGCCCGACCGGCGCCCGTCCCGCCGGACCGGCTCGATCGCTCCGACGCGCTCCACCCGGTGCCCGGGCAGCCGGACCAGGCCGGCGCGCTCCGGGCGGTGCCTGGGCAGCCGGTGCGTGCCGGACCGGCGGCCGCCGGTCCGGCACGGATCATCCCGGGTGTCACGGTGTGGCCCGGGCAGCGGACCGGGCCGTCGTCCACAGTCGCGGCGTGGCCCGGGCAGCGGACCGGGCCGTCACCTGTGGTCACGGCATGGCGGGAACGGCGGACCGGTCCGCCCGGGCGGGTGGGCCGGAACCGGCGAAGAACCGAGCCCGGCGGGCACGCGCTCGGGCTGGCGGCATGACGTCCGGGTCGGAGCGGGCACGGGGCCACTCCGGCCCGGGACGTCATCCGACAGCGCGTGTCGGCGGGCCGGGTCGGCTGGTCGCGCTTGTCGGCGAGCCCGGCTGGCCGGTCGCGCGTCTCAGCGGGCCGGCGCGGCGGCCTGCGGGTCCGTCGGCTGGTCGCGGGCGATGGTGCGGCTGCGGCCGCGGAACTCGGCCACCACCTCGTCGCCCCGCCGCACCGTCACGTCGTAGATGCCGCTGCGGCCGTGCCGGACCCGCTCGGTGGCGTACGCCTCCAGCAGGTCGCCCTCGCGTACCGGGCGCAGGAAGCTGATCTCGCCGCCGGCCGCCACGGTGGCCGGACCGTGGCTGTTGCAGGCCAGCGCGAACGCGGTGTCGGCGAGCAGGAACACGAATCCACCGTGCCCGATCGCGTGCCCGTTGAGCATCGCCGGGGTGACCCGCATCCGGGCCACCGCCGCGCCGTCGCCGGCCGAGACGAGTTCGATGCCGAGCCCCTTGGACGCCACGTCGGCGTCGAACATGTCGTGCGCCGCGGTGCGACCGCCGTCACCGGCCATGTCAGGACTCCCGCCGCTGGTCGACGATGCGGCGCATCTTGCCCATCGAGCGTTCCACCCCGTCCGGCTCGATCACCCGTACCGCCACGGACACCCCGATCGTGTTCTTGACCTGCTCGACCAGCGTCGCGCCGGCCCGCTCGGCCTCGTCCGCGGCGGCGCCCGCGCGCCGCTCCACGTGGACGGTGAGCGTGTCGAGCCGGCCCCGCCGGTCGAGCACGCACTGGAAGTGCGGCGACAGGGCCGGGGTACGCAGGATCAGCTCCTCGATCTGGGTCGGGAAGACGTTCACCCCCCGGACGATCATCATGTCGTCGGTACGCCCGGTGATCTTCTCGATCCGCCGCATCGGGCGGGCGGTGCCGGGCAGCAGCCGGGTCAGGTCGCGGGTGCGGTAGCGGACCACCGGCATGGCCTCCTTGGTCAGCGAGGTCAGCACCAGCTCACCCCGCTCCCCGTCGGGCAGCACCTCCCCGGTGACCGGGTCGATGATCTCCGGATAGAAGTGGTCCTCCCAGAGGTGCAGGCCGTCCTTGGTCTCCACGCACTCGACCGCCACACCCGGCCCCATCACCTCGGACAGGCCGTAGATGTCGAGCGCGTGCATGTCCAGGCGCTGCTCCAGCTCGCGGCGCATGTCCTCGGTCCACGGCTCGGCCCCGAAGATCCCCACCCGCAGCGAGGTGGCGCGCGGGTCGACGCCCTGACGTTCCATCTCGTCGACGATGGCCAGCATGTAGCTCGGCGTCACCATGACGACCTCCGGTTCGAGGTCGCGGATCAGCATCACCTGGCGCTCGGTCATGCCGCCGGAGACCGGGACGACCGTACAGCCCAGCTCCTCGGCGCCGTAGTGGGCGCCGAGGCCGCCGGTGAACAGCCCGTAGCCGTACGCGACGTGCACCCGGTCGCCGCGGCGGCCCCCGGCGGCCCGGATCGAGCGGGCCATCAGCTTCGCCCAGGTGTCCAGGTCGGCGCGGGTGTAGCCGACCACAGTGGGACGGCCGGTGGTGCCGGAGGAGGCGTGCAGCCGGGCGACCCGCTCGCGGGGCACCGCGAACATGCCGAACGGGTAGTTCTCCCGCAGCTCCGCCTTGGTGGTGAACGGGAAGCGGGCCAGGCCGGCCAGTTCACGCAGGTCGGCCGGGTGCGCGCCGGCGTCGTCGAACGCGCGCCGGTAGTGGGGCACGTTGTCGTACGCGTGCCGCAGCGAGTGCCGCAGCCGGTCCAGTTGCAGCGCGCGCAGCTCGTCGACGCCGATCCGCTCGACGGGATCCAGCTCGTCCGGACGGGGCGTGCGCTCCTCCACGGTGACCTCCTGGCACGAGGGGCCCCGGACGCCGCCGCGCCGGGCGCTGCCGCCCACCGTACGCCCGCCCCTCCCTCCTCCCCTCCTCTCCCCTCCTCTCCCCCGCGATCTTGCACTTGCCGCCCCTCGGGTGCCGCGGATGTCCGGTATGCCGGGGCCGAACCTGCAAGATCGACGAGGGCGGGAGCGGGCGGGGCGAGGGCGAGGGCGGGCGGGGCGGGGCGGGGCGGGGTTATGCTCTCGGTGGCGGTGGGGCCCGCCGTTCCGGCGGGTGCCGGGAGAACCGCGACGTCGCCAACGGTCCCTGCCAGTGACGAGTCCTGGTGGGAGGTGCCGTGTCCGATCCCCGCGTCGATCCGGACGTCGACCTGCGCGTACCGGCGGACCGGGCGGAACTGCCCGCGCACCCGGCGGCGGTGCTCGGCGTGATCGCCGCCGGCGGTGTGCTCGGCGCGCTGGCCCGGGCCGGCGCCCAGGCCGCCGTGCCGCACCAGCCCGGCGGCTTCCCCTGGGCCACGTTCGCCGTCAACGTCACCGGCTGCCTGCTCATCGGCGTGCTGATGGCGGTGCTCGCTGCCCGCCGGGCCCACCCGCTGACCCGGCCGTTCCTCGGCGTCGGCGGGCTCGGCGGGTTCACCACGTTCTCCGCGTACGCGGTCGACGCGCAGCGGCTGCTGACCGACGGCGCGGCCGGTACGGCGGGCGCCTACCTGGCCGCGACGGTGCTCGCCGCGCTGGCGGCGGTCGCGGCCGGGGACGCGGTCACCGCCCGGCTGCTGCGCGCCCGGAACGGGAGCCGACGATGACCGTCGCGCTGCTGCGCGCCCGGCACGGGGCGGACCGATGACGGTCCTGCTGATCGCACTCGGCGCCGCGATCGGCGCGCCGCTGCGCTACCTGACCGACCGGGCGGTGCAGGCCCGGCACGGCTCGCCGTTCCCGTGGGGCACGCTCACCGTCAACCTGGCCGGGTCGGTGCTGCTCGGCGGGCTGCTCGCGGCGCCCGTCGGCCCGGCCGTGACCGCGCTGGTCGGCACCGGCTTCTGCGGCGCGCTGACCACCTGGTCCACGCTCAGCTACGAGACGTTTCGCCTGGCCCGCACCGGCGAGCGCCGCCTCGCGTACGCGAATGTGGCGCTCAGTGTGGTCGCGGGGCTCGGTGCGGCGTTCCTGGGCTACGCGGTCGTCACCACGCTGACCGGCTGACCGGCGCCGGTCAGCGGGCCCGGCGCTCCGGGTGGGCCCGGTTCCACGCCCGCATCCGCTCCGGGTAGCCGGTGCGGGCCGCCTCGTACAGCGGCACCGCGTGCTTCTGGGCGATCCTGCCGGCGACCCGGGGCGAGCCGGTACGGCGGCGGATCCACTCGCCGTCGTGCGCGATGGCGACGACTGTGGTGTCGGTGGCGGTGGTCTCCGGTTCCAGGTAGAACTCGACCCCGCTCCGGCTGGTGACGAACGCCTCCAGTTGCGCCAGGTCCTCCTTGGTCGCCTCGCGGTCGAGCTTCGTGGGCGTCGTCGGGTCGGCGGCCCGGCGGCTGAACCAGCCCATGCCCGCCTCCTCTCCTCGCGTTCGCTCCAGTGCAGCACGCCCGTCTGGCAGGCGGCTGGGAGCGCGGTGGGAGTCGGCTGGGCCGGCTCAGCCGACCTTCGCCGCCGGGGCGCCGGCCTGCGCGTCGGGCGCGGCGGCGCGTTCTCGCAGCACCGGCACCAGCGCGAGCGTGGGCAGCAGGAGCAGCGGCACCACGCCGAGCGCGGACAGCACGCCGAAGTGGTCGCCGAGGAAGCCGAGCAGCGGCGGGCCGGCGAGGAAGGCGGTGTAGCCGATCACGGCCACCACGCTCACCCGGGCCGCGGCCCTGTCCTCGTCGTCGGCGGCGGCGCTCATCCCGACCGGGAAGCCGAGCGACGCGCCGATGCCCCACAGCGCCACGCCGGCCACGGCGAGCGGGCCGGACCCGGCCAGCACGGCGAGCGCGGCGCCGGCCGACGCCGTCGCGATGGTCGCGTACAGCACCGGCACCCGCCCCCACCTGTCGATGGCGACGGTGCCGACGGTGCGGCCGAGCGTCATGCCCACCACGAACACGCCGAACACGGCGGCGCCGACGGCCTCGTCGACCCCGTACCCGTCGACGAACGCCACCGCGAGCCAGTCGTTGGCGCTGCCCTCGGTGAACGCCATGACCAGCACGAGCAACCCGATCAGCAGGGTGCGGGGCTCGCGCCAGGCGGCCAGCAGCGCCCGCCGCCGGGCCGCCGGCTCCCCGTCGCCGGCCCCCTCGGCCGGTGCGGCGAGGAACGCCCGGGCGCCGACCAGCGTGCCGGCCAGGACCAGCACGGACAGGACCGGCAGGTGCGCCCCGACGGGTACGTCCAGCCGGGCGGCGCCGGCGCCCAGCCCGGCCCCGGCCACCGAGCCGAGACTCCAGGCGGCGTGGAACCGGGGCAGGATGGTGTAGCCGAGGCGCTTCTCCACCGCGGCACCCTCGACGTTCATCGCCACGTCGCACATGCCGGAGCCGAAGCCGAACGCGGCGAGCCCGAACCCGACGCCGACGACCGATCCGGCCAGGCTGGCGGCGAGACCGGCGCCGGTCAGGCCGAGCGAGACGAGCACCACCGACACGGCCACCGTGCGCGCGGGCCCGAGCCGCTGGGTGACCAGACCGGCGGTCGGCATGGCCAGCAGCGAGCCCGCCGACACGCAGAGCAGCAGCAGCCCGAGCCGGCTCGGGCTGAGGTCGAGCGCCTCGCGGGCCGCCGGGACGCGGGAGAACCAGCTCGCCACCGCGAGCCCGTTGAGGGCGAAGACGACGGCGACGCCGTTGCGGGCGGTCAGCACCGCCCGGGGCGCCGGTGGCCGCTTCCCGGCCGGTGCGTCGATGGTGCTGCTCACGGTGTGGTGATCCCTTCCCCCGTCTGATCCCGACGACAATCGCACACCTGAGAGCGCTTCCACCACAAGCGCCGTTATGGCTTCGCCCATCCGCGCCGGAGCAGGCATGATGCGGGCATGGGTACGCCGACCGCACGTCCCGCCACGCTCGACGACGTGGCCCGCGACGCCGGGGTGTCCCGGGCCACCGCCTCCCGGGTGCTCGGCGGCTACGGGTTCACCTCGGTGGACGCCCGTGCCCGGGTGCGGGCCGCCGCCGAGCGCCTCGACTACGTACCGGACCTCGCGGCCCGGGCGCTGGTGCGCGGGGCCGGGGTACGCCTGGTGGTGGCGGTGGTGGGCCGCGACGACACCGTGCTGGACGACCCGTACGTGCACCGGGTGGTGAGCGCGGCGTCACGGGTGTGCGCGCCGCACGGCGTCGGCGTGGCGCTGGAGTGGCTGCCGCTGGCCGACCCGTCGGGGCTGGCCCGGCTCGGCGCGGACCGGGGCGTGTGCGGGGTCGTCCTGGTCAACACGACCCAGGCGGCGCTGGACGCGGTGCCGCCGAGGCTGCGCGGTCGCGTCGTCTCGATCGGCCAGGGCTCGCCGACGGTGCCGTCGTTCGACGTCGACAACGCCGGTGGCGCGGGCGAGGTGCTGCGTCACCTGTACGCCACCGGCCGGCGCCGCATCGTCATGGTCACCGGTCCGCGCTGGCTGAGCTGCGCCGAGCGGTCGGTCACCACGTACCGGGAGCTGATGCGAGAGTCGGGATCGCCGGAGCGGCTGGTCACCGGCGACTTCACCACGGCACAGGGCGGCCGGGCGGCGCTGGAGGCGCTGCGCCGGTGGCCGGACGCCGACGCCGTCTACGCGGCCAGCGACGCCACCGCCTTCGGCGTGATCGCGGCGTTGCGCGGGCGCGGCGTGCGGGTGCCGCACGACGTGGCGGTGGCCGGGTTCGACGACCTGCCGTACGCGGCGATCAGCAGCCCGCCGCTGACCACCGCGACCCACCCGGTCGACCGGATCGCCGCCGCCGCGGCCACGGCCGTGCTGACGCGCGCGCCGGCCGCCCCGAGCACCGCGTTCCCGTCGACGCTGGTCACCCGGGAGAGCGCCTGACCGGCCACTCGGCCCGGTCCCGTCCGGGCCGGCCGGCCCTGGATGTCTCCCTGGCGCCGTCCGCTAATGGAGGGCGGGGAAGGGAGTTCCGATGCGGCGGTGGCGACCCACCAGATGGATGTACCGGGGCGGCCGGCCGAACCGGCTGGCCCGGATGATGAACGCGCTGTCGGCCTGGCAGTACGGCGCCGGCCTCGCCCCGCGGCACTGGGTGACCATGGAGGTGCCGGGCCGCCGCACCGGCCGGACCGTCTCGGTGCCGATCGTGGTCGCCGACCTCGACGGCGAGCGGTACGTCGTGTCGATGCTGGGCGATCGGGCCAACTGGGTGGCGAACGTGCGCGCCGCGGGCGGGCGGGTCGTGCTGCGCCGTCGCGGCCGCGAGCCGGTCCGGCTGGTCGAGGTGCCGGTGGCGCAGCGGCCACCGGTCCTGCGCCGGCACCTGGCGCTCGCCCCTGGTGCCCGGGCGCACGTGCCGGTGGACCGGCACGCCCCGCTCGCCGACTTCGCCCGGGTCGCCGCCGGTGTTCCGGTGTTCCGGATCGTGCCGGCGGACACCCGGTGAAAAGGCTCGGGCACAAAACTCCAGAATATCGAGCGCGACGGTTTCCGCGGGTCGGCCGAATGGGAGAGACGGCCGGTAAGATCGGCGACACGAAGGCGGCTGATCGCTGACTGTCGCGCCCGGCGCGGGCGCTCACACTTGCCGCATGAATACGAGACTCCGCCGCAGCCGGGCATTCGGCCTCGCGGTGTGTCTCGCCCTCGTGGCGATATTGAGCGGCTGCATGCAGCTCAACCTCGGGCTGACCGTGAACGACGACGACACGGTCTCCGGTCAGCTCCTGCTCACCGCGCCGAAGTCCGTGCTCAAGCAGCGGAACCCGGACCCGGCGGTGGCGTTCGCCGAACTGCGGCCGAACATTCCCTCACTTCCACCCGGGGCGGAGACCCGGTACGAGGACGCCACCTCGTACGGCATTCAGATCACGTACCGGAAAACGCCACTGGCGCAATTCACGAGTGAAAGCGTGAATCTTGTTCGGGACGAAGATCTCTATCGCTTCTCGCTCCCGCTGGACCCGAAGAAATACGGCGGCAAGTTCGGCCAGCAGGATCCGCGCCAGCAGCAGGCGTTCATGACCTTGATGGAGTTCGAGATCTCGGTGACGTTCCCCGGCCGGGTGCTCGACACCAACGGCACGATCACCGGGCGTTCGGTCAGCTGGAAGGTGGTCGCCAACCAGCCGAAGCCGGCCGAGTTGCGTGCCGTCGCCCAGGCGCCCCCGCCGCCCGCCACCAGCCCGGCCGCGGTGGTGACCGGGAACGGTTCCTTCCCCTGGCTGCCGGTCGTCGCCGGCGTGGTCGTCCTGCTGCTGGTCGTCGCCGTCGCGGTGGTGCTGCTGTTGCGGCGGCGTTCCCGCGGAGCCGCTCCACCCGCGGCGACGCCCACCGGTCCGGCCCCGGCCGGCACCGGCGCTCCGCCCGCACCCGGCGCCCCGGCCGCGCCCGCACCGCCCGCCGGTCCGCCGGCCTGAGCCCGGCCGGACCCCTCCGACCACCGACGGCGCCCGCGCCGGCGGCCCACCACACACCGGGCGGACCCCGGGGTACGCCCCGGACGCCGCCGCACCATCCACCCCGACCGCACCACCGCACAGTGGAAAGAGGGGGATCGCCGTGAACGATCTCTTCACCTGGGCCGCCCTGGGCAGCCTCACCGGCGCCAGCGCCGCCACCCTGCTCGCCACCAACGTCATCGGCGGGCTGATCGGTCCGAGCGGCGACAAGGCGCGCAAGTGGATCGCGCTGGGCTTCGCGCTCCTCCTGTCGTACCTGACCGCCGCGTTCGCCACCGACGCCGGCCCGGAGAAGTGGGTCATCGCGTTCTTCAACGGGCTGGTGATCTTCTCCGCCGCGCTCGGCGTCAACCAGCTCCCCCCGGGCAACCGGCAGGCGACGCAGGCGTCGCCGACCCAGCTCGCCCAGGGGCACGAGCCCCGCTTCGTCCGCTCCTGGGTCTGAGAGAGGTGACCCCATGATCTTCGGCATCCTCAGCGCCGCCGTCCAGGTCGTTTTCGGCGCCGTACTCGGGCAACTCGCCGCCGGCACCGTCGGCCTGCTCGTCGGCGCGGTCGTCGGACTGCTCGTCGGCGCGCCGTTCGGCTGGGCGTCCGCCTCGGCCGGCACGTACGGCGCCGACCCGAAGGGGATCTTCCTCTTCGTCGTCGACCACACCTGGAGCCTGCTCAACACGTTCGCCGGGGCGCTGTTCCTGGCGCTGCACCTGGTCTTCGGTCACCAGCTCGACCGGGTCGTCTCGGCCGGTAGCGGCCGCGTCAACGTCGTCGAGGGCGTCTCCCCCCGGTACGCCACCACCATCGGCACCGTCTGCGCCGGGTCCAGCCCGGGCATCCAGCGGCACGAGGACGTGCACGTGTTCCAGGCCCGGCTGCTCGGCCCGTTCTACCTGCCGCTGGTGGCGCTCAACTACGTGCTGTTCACCATCGCGCCGGTGTGGCTGCTCTGGCACGACCACACCAACGCACCGATCAACCGGTTCACCCGCTACTTCGAGATCGGCGTCTACCCGCACGTGTGGAACGAGGCCATCGCGTACCGGATCCAGGGGACGCCACCGCGATGACCGGCGCGATCGAGGCGGCCGTCGCGGACGTCGCGAGCTGGCTGGCCGGGGCCGCGGGTGAACCCGTACCGGTCGGTCCGCCGCGCGACGACCCCGACGGCGGCCTCACGGTCTGGCCGCTGGAGCTGCGACCGGCCCGGCAGACCGCGACCGGCGGCGCGACGCGCGAACCGTACCGGTTCGTGGTCCGCCTGCTGGTCGCCGGCGGCGGGCCGGCGGCGCTGCCCGCGCTGGACCGGGTGCTCGCCGCCGCCACCACGGCGGGCCGGCCGGAGCTGGTGCTGGCCGCCGGCGACCCGGCGCTGTGGCGGGCGCTCGGCGTGGCACCCCGGCCCGCGCTGCTGCTGGACGCGCCGGCCCGGGTGGAACGGCCGGTCCCGGTCGCGCCGCCGGTACGGCAGCCGCTGCGGCTGCGGCAGCTCGGCATGCGCACGCTGCACGGGCGGGTGGTCGGGCCGCAGGACCAGCCGCTCGCCGCCGTCCGGGTGGAGCTGGTGGGTGCCGCCCAGGCCACCGAGACCGACGCCGCCGGCCGGTTCCGGCTGGTCGGCGTTCCGCACGACCCCGACGCGCCGGGCGCCCCGGTGCGGATCCGGCTCACCGGCGCGGGGCGCGTCCACACCGCCGAACTCGACCCGGAAGGCGACGGCCTGATCGTCGTCCGCGCCCCCGACTGACGTCCCGAGGAGGACCGATGCCCACCTACTTCTCCCCCGGCATCTACGTCGAGGAGGTGCCCAGCGGGGCCCGCCCGATCGGGCCGGTCGGCATGAGCACCGCCGCGTTCGTCGGGATCGCGCCCGACCGCGGCGCCCACGTCGGCGAGGCGCTGGCGGTGAACAGCTGGACCGAGTTCCTGCGGCTGTACGCCGACGGCGAGCAGCTGGAGAGCACCCCGCTGGCCCGCGCCGTGTTCGGCTTCCTGGACAACGGCGGCACCCGCTGCTGGGTCGTCAACGTCGGCGAGGGCGGCCAGCTCACCGGCACCGGCGGACGACGCGGCGGCCTGCAACTGCTGGAGGCGATCGACGAGATCTCCATCCTGGCCGCGCCCGGCTACCACGACCCGGTCTCGCACGAGGCCCTGATCAGCATGGCCGAGCGGCTGCGCACCATGGTGGCGATCTGCGACCCGCCGCCGGAGGTCACCGACGTCTCGCGGCTCACCCGCGTCGCCACGCCCGGCAAGCCAGCTAGGTCCGGGTCGGCCGGGTCCGCCGGGTCCGCCGGGTCCGCCGGTTCGGCCGGGTCCGCCGCATCGGCCGGGTCGGCCGCATCGTCCGGGTCGGCCGCATCGTCCGGGTCGGCCGACAAGCCCGCCGAGGGTACGCCGGGCGACGGCGACGGCGAGCCGCCCGGCACCGGCGGCGACCGGCCCCGGCAGTCGGACTACGCCACCTTCTACTTCCCGTGGATCCGGGTCCGCGACCCGCTCAGCGGCGACCTGGTGCTCACTCCGCCGAGCGGGCACGTCGCCGGCATCTGGGCCCGCACCGACGCGCTGCGCGGCGTGCACAAGGCACCGGCCAACGAGCCGGTACGCGGCGCCGTCGACCTCGCGTACCGGGTGACCCGGCCGGAGCACGACGTGCTCAACCCCAAGGGCGTCAACGTGATCCGCTTCTTCGCCGGAGAGGGCATCCGCCTGTGGGGCGCCCGTACGCTCGCCGCCGAGGCAAGCGAGTGGCGCTACCTGAACGTGCGGCGGCTGTCCATCTCCATCGAGCAGGCCATCGCGGGCGGCACCCGCTGGATGGTGTTCGAGCCGAACGACTTCACGCTGTGGCGTTCGATCCGCCGCGACATCGGGGCGTTCCTCACCCGGGTGTGGCGCGACGGCGCGCTGCTCGGCCGTACGCCCGAGGAGGCGTTCTTCGTCAAGTGCGACGAGGAGACCAACCCCGCCGACGTCCGCGACGCCGGGATGGTGGTGGCCCACATCGGCATCGCGGTGGTCAAGCCCGCGGAGTTCGTGGTGTTCAAGCTGAGCCAGTGGGCCGGCGGCACCGAGACCGAGACGATCGGAGGCTGACATGCCCACCACGGCCACCCCGCAGCCCGGAGCACCCGTCGACCCGTACCGGGCGTACCACTTCAAACTGCTGATCAACGGCATCACCAACGGGCACTTCACCGAGGTCAGCGGCTTCGAGGTGGCGATACCGGCGCTGTCGTACCGGGAGGCGGGCAACGAGCGCATCCGGTCCGTGCCCGGCCAGGTCGAGTACGCCCCGGTCACCCTCCACTTCGGCCTGACCAGCTCACGTGAGCTGTGGGACTGGGTGAACGCGGCCGCCAAGGGCACCGTCAACCGGCGCAACGTGTCGGTGGTGCTGCTGGACCCGGCCGGCACCGCCGAGGTGCTGCGCTGGAACATGATCAACGCTTGGCCGACCCGGTGGCGGGGCGCGCACCTGAACACGCTGTCGCAGGAGATCGCCATCGAGGCGCTGACCCTGGCGTACGAGGGCCTGGAGCTGGAGGCCGGCGGTGCCGCCGCCCCCGCGACCGCGTGACCGGCTGGCCCGCGCGTTGCGGGCCACTGCCGATCGGTTGTCCGCACCGGGTTCGCCGGACGCACCGGGCTCACCGGAGGATGTGTCGCGTGCTCCCGGTCAGCCGCCCGAGCACTGGCGGCGCCTGGTGGCGGCGCACGCCCCCGGCCTCCTGCGCGGCCTACCTCCGCCCCCGTCCCCCGTCGAGCCCGGGCTTCTCACCGATCCGTCCGCGAGCGGCAGCCCGGACCAGACGCGGACGCGACGGGACGAGCCGGGCCGACGCGGGATGGGCCGGTTGTGGCGAGGATGGAAGGCGCTGTTGGCCGGCCGCTTCGGCACACCCCGTTCCCGAACGCGCCGTCCCCACGGGGCCGATCCGGGTTCGTCGTCGAGATCTTGGTACGAAACGGCCCCCACAGGGGCCACTTCCTACCAAGATCTTCAGGGCGTCCCGTTCGGCGGGACGGGGGTCCCGGGAGCTGGGAGCCGGGAGCCGGCGGGGGTCGACGGCGGGCCGCCGGGATCGGCCGGGCCAGGCGTAGCAGCGAGCCGCGCTGGCGCAGGACCGACCCGGGCGGCGTCTACATGGAGCGGTCCGGGAAGCGGATCGGCCTGGCCGGGGAGCGGGCCGGCCCGTGCGGGGAGCGAGCCAGTCGGTGCAGGGAGCGGGCCGGCCGGTGCAGGGAACGGGCCGGCCGGAGCAGGGCGCGGAACGGGACGGGCCAGGGCGAGAAGCGGATCGGCCGAAGCCGGATCTTCGGCACCGGCGGCCGGTGCCGCCTTCAGCCGCTATGACGACGCAGGCCCCGACACCGTCGTGGCGTCTGGCCTCCCGCCGGCATCCCGGTACGTGACAGGGCCGGGCCGGCCGACGACGGCAGGCGACGCGGACGTGACCGGATCGGCGGGCACACCGGGAGGGGCACCAACGCCGGGCGCAGCGCGCAGGTCGGACACGGCAGATTCGACCGATGCGGCCGGGTCGGCGCGTACAGCGCGCACCACCGGCGGCACGGAGACGGCCGGATCACGCGCCACGGGCACGGCCGGATCACGCGCCACGGGCACGGCCGGATCATCCGGCACACCGACGTCGGGCGGACCGGACCGGCAGTCACCGGCCACGGAGTGGCCCGGCCTCGGCGCGGATCGGGCGGGCGCCCTCACGCGGCGCGCTCGGGCCGACCGGAGCCGGGAACGGCGCCGGGCCGACGACCCCGGGACGGAACCGTCGCCCGCTCGGGACGACGTACTCCCGCTCCTGTTCGCGGCCGCGTCACCGCACGGATGGCAGGGACGGGCCGGACACGACCCGGGGCGGGCCGCGGACTCGCCGTACCCGAACGGGCGTCACCCGGCCCCCGGCGGCGATTCCCGGGCGCGACCGGGGCAGCGACCCGCGCGGCCCACGCCCGGCAGCCCCTGGCCGGCGCTGCCGGACGACGCCGGCCCGGCCCCGGCGACGAACCCGACCGGCGCGGCCCGGGCGACCGACGGCAGCTCGCACGCGGATCTGTGGCCGGCACTACCGGGCGAACCGGCGTGGTGGACCCCGGCGACGCGGGCCACCCCGTGGAGTGACACGGCCCGGCTGGACCGGGAACAGGCGGGTGACTGATGGAGCGCGTCGCCTTCCTCGTGGACGAGTCCGGCACCCGGTTCGACTGCCTGCTCAACCCGGAGACCGTGCAGGTGACCCGGCTGGCCGGGGTACGCCCGCGCGGCGGACCGGACGGGCCGCTCACCGGCGCCGGGCTGGCCGACGATCCGCTCGTCTTCACCGGCGGCGGGCGTACCGAACTGGTCCTGGATCTGCTGTTCGACGTCGACTTCGTGGAGGCGCCGGCCCGGCCCGAGGACGTCCGCGCGCTGACCCGGCCGCTGTGGATGCTCGCCGAGAACTCGGCGGTCGAGCACGGCTGGCTGCGCCCGCCGCTGGTCCGCCTGGTCTGGGGCAAGACCTGGAACGTCCCCGGCGTGATCACCGCGATCGCGGAACGCTTCGACGCGTTCACCCTCACCGGTACGCCCCGGCGGTCCTGGCTGCGGTTGAAGCTGGTCCGCGTCGCGGAGGGCGCGGAGGCGGCGCGCGCCGGGTTCGAGGAGGAGCTGGCGGCGGCGAGCACACCCGCTGTCGCGCCCGGGTCGGCGGTGGTCGCCGCCGCCGACGGCGCGGCCGAGCCGGGCTGGTCCGGGGTCCGCTTCGACCTGCTCGCCCACGACGCGCTGGGCTCGCCGCTGCGGTGGCGGCTGCTCGCCGAGCACAACCGGATCACCGACCCGTTGACCGTGCCGGCCGGCACCGCGCTCGCCGTCCCGCCGGTCGGCGCCGCCACGTCCCCGCCGGACGCCGTCACCACGGGAGGCACCCCGTGACCGGCCACGCGACCGGCGCCCCGCGCCACCCCGCCCCCGCGAACACGACTCCCCTGAGCGGCGACGCGACAAGAAGCGCCGCGCGGCCGGCGACCGCCGGGTGTGCGCCGTGAGCCGGGCCGCCCTGGTCACGATCGACGGGAGGCCGCTGGCCGACCCGGCCCGGCTGCGTGGCATCCGCGTCGCCGCCCGCCTGGACCGGCCGGCGCAGTGCGAGCTGACGCTCACCGCCGCGCCCGGCGCGGGCCCGCTCGACCCCCCGGTACGCCCCGGCGCCACAGTCGGCGTACGGCTCGACGGGCAGTCGGAGGCGCTGTTCACCGGCGAGGTGACCGCCGTCGAGCGGGAGTACGCCGGTGACGGCGGGGCGCTGGCCCGGATCCGGGCGTACGACCCGCTGCACCGGCTGCGCAAGCGGCAGGAGCTGCGGGTGTTCGAGTCGGTGACGGCCGCCGAGCTGGCCGCCGACCTGTGCGCCGGGCTGGGGTTGAGCGTGGATGCCGAGGACGACGGGCCGCGTCTGGACCGGTTGCTCCAGCACCGGCACACCGACCTGGACCTGCTGTGCGAGGTGGCCGGGCGGGCCGGGCTGCACCTGGGCGTCGACGGTGACCGGTTGCGGCTGTTCACGCTGGACGGGTACGGGGAGCCGTTGCCGTTGACGCTCGGCGAGACGGTGCACGCGTTGCGGGTCACCGAGAACCTGGACCGGGCGGGCGCGGAGTGCGCCGTGCTCGGCTGGCATCCGCAACGCGCGGAGCCGCTGGGCCAGCGGGCGGACGAGGCGCGCAGCGGGCGGCGGATCCCGCTGCGCCCGGACCCGGGCGACGTGGGCGCCGACGGTGTGCGTACCGCTGTGGACCAGCCGGGCCGCAGCGACGACGAGCTGGCCGCGCTGGCCCAGGCCGGGCTGGACGCCCGGGTGGCGGCGCTGGTCACCGCCGAGGGCACCGCGGAGGGCGACCCGGCGCTGCGGCCGGGCCGGCGGATCGCCCTCGCCGGCGTCCCGGAGCCGGTCGCCGGGGTGTACGTGCTCACCGAGGTGGTGCACACGGTGGACGCGGACGGGCACCTGACCCGGTTCTCCACAGCGCCGCCCGGCCCGCCGCCGTCGGCCGCGCCCCCGCCGGCCACTGTCACGCTCGGCACCGTCACCGACATCGACGACCCGGACGGGCTGGGGCGGGCCCGGGTGACGCTCCCGGCGTACGGCGATCTGGACGCCGGCTGGCTCGCGGTGCTCTGCCCGGGCGCGGGCCGGGGCAAGGGGATCGTCGCGTTGCCCGACCCGGACGACACGGTGCTGGTGGCGCTGCCCGGCGGCGAGCCGGCCTCGGGCGTGGTGCTCGGTTCGCTGTTCGGCGCGGTCGAGCCGTACGACGCGGGGATCGTGTCCGGGCGCTCGCGCCGCTGGTCGATGCGGACCGGCACCGGCCAGTCGATCGTGATCGACGACGACGGGCGGACGCTGCGGCTGGCCACCGACGCGGGCAGCTTCGTCGAGCTGCGTCCCGAGCTGACCACCGTGCACGCGGCGGGTGACCTGGTGCTCTCCGCGCCCGGCCGGGCCGTCGTGGTGCGCGGCCGCACAGTCGACTTCCTGCACGCCCCGGCGGCCGAAGACGCCGAGACCGCCGCCGCGCAGGCCCGTACGCTCGCCCGTTCCGCCGGAGGTGGCTGATGCGCTGGATCCACCGCGACTCGCTGATCACCTGCGGACACGACGGGCGGGTGAGCAACCGCCCGTCCCAGGACTGGGTGAGGGTCCAGGCCGTGCCGGTGCTGATCCGCCCCGACCCGGAGGGGCGCGACATCACCGCCTGCCCCAACTACGGCCCGACGATCAAACCCTGCCTGCACACGCTGACCGTGACAGTTGGTTACAGCACGTGGGTGCGGGTGGACCGGCAGCCGGTGGTGCTGTCGCACCTGGACGGCCTCACCGACGGCACCCCGCCGGGCACCGTGCACCACCAGGTCCGCGACGTGCGGCAGGGTTTCCTGGGGGCGGACGCATGAGGGCCTTCCGCTTCGTCGGCGCCGGCTTCGACGCCGGCCGCGCCGGTGGTCTCGCGCTCACCGCCGCCGGCGGGCTCGCCATGACCGACGGCGACGAGACGGTACGCCAGGCGCTGTACCTGCTGCTGTCCACCACGCCCGGGGAGCGGCTGATGCGTCCCGGGTACGGGTCGCGGCTGCACCGGCTGGTCTTCGCGCCCAACGACGCCACCACCGCCGGGCTGGCGATCCACTACGTGCGGCAGGCGATCCGGCGCTGGGAGCCCCGGATCGAGGTGCTGGACGTGGACGCCGGTCCCGACCCGGACGACCCGTGGCGCCTGGTGATCCGGCTGGACTACCGGGTCCGGGCCAGCCTCTCCCCCGGGCACCTGGTGTTCTCGGTCGACCTGCTGCCCGCCGACGAGGAAACCCCCGACGAGGAGGGCACGCCATGACGCTGCCGGTGCCGCACCTGGACGACCGCGCCTTCCTCGACCTGGTCACCGAGGCGCGGGAACGCATCGCCCGGTCCTGCCCGGACTGGACCGACCTGTCCGCGCACGACCCGGGCATGGCCCTGGTGGAGGCGTTCGCCTACCTCACCGAGGTGATGATCTACCGGCTGAACCAGTTGCCGGAGAAGGCGTACGTCGCGTTCCTGAACCTGCTCGGCGTCACCCGGCACCCACCGGCGGCGGCCTGGGCGGACGTGCGCCTGACCCGCACCGGTCCGGACCGCGGCCCGGTGCGGGTGCCGGCCGGCACCCGCGTCGCCGCGGCCCGCGGCGCGGACCCCCGGCCGGTCGTCTTCATGACCACCGAACCGGCGGTGCTGCCCGCCGGCGAGACCACTGCGACGGTACGCGTGCACCACTGCGAACCGGTCGAGGCTGAGCTGCTGGGCACCGGCACCGGGCAGCCCGGTCAGGTGTTCCGGGCCGCCCGCGCGCCGCTGACGCGTACCACCGAGGCGCTGGACCTGCTGCTCGGCGTGGAGGTGCCGGCCGGCTCGGTGGAGCTGGGTGCCGCGGCCCGGGAGCACGAGGGGCGCACGTACGAGATCTGGCGGCCGGTGGACAGCTTCGCCGGTGTCGGGCCGCAGGCGAAGGTCTACCTGGTGGACCGGGCCTCCGGGGTGGTCACGTTCGCCCCGGCGCTGGACCTGCGTCCGGACGGGGGCGCACCGGCCGTCGAGGAGGCGGCCGGGGCGACCACGGTGGCGGCGGTGCCGGCGGCCGGGCGGCAGGTGCGGCTCTGGTACCGCTGCGGCGGCGGCCCGGCCGGCAACGTCGCGGCGGGTGTGCTGACCAGCCTGCGCGACCCGCTGCCGGGGGTGAAGGTGGACAACCCGGAGCCGGCCACCGGCGGCCGGGACCTGGAGTCGCTGGAGTCGGTGCTGGCGCGCGGGCCGTACGAGTTCTTCGCCCAGCAGCGCGCGGTGACCGCCCGGGACTTCGAGATCCTGGCCACCGGCTCCGGTGCGGTGGCGCGGGCGCGGGCGTTCACCCGGGCCGCCGTCTACAGCTTCGCCCGGCCCGGCGAGGTCGAGGTGGTGCTGGTGCCGTACGTGCCGGAGGCGGCCCGTCCCGGCGGGCGGCTGCCGGTGGCGGTGCTGCGCGAGCACGAGGTGGAGGAGGCCCGCCGCCGGGTCGAGGCCGACCTGGAGCGGCGCCGCGCCCTGGGTACGGCGGTGCGCGCGGGCTGGGCGCGCTACAAGGCGGTGTCCATCCAGGCGCGGGTGGTGGTACGCCGCGAGGAGGACGTGGACGCGGTGCGCCGCCGCATCCACGACCGGCTGCACCAGACGCTCAGCCCGCTGCCCACGCCGCTGAACCCGGCCGGCTGGGCGTTCGGCGAGCCGCTGCGCGCCTCCAACGTGTACCGGATGCTCGAACACGCCGAGCCGGGCGTGCGCTACGTCGAGTCGGTGCGGTTCGTGGTCGACGAGGCGCCGGACGCGCAGGTGCGCACGGTGGCGGTGGACCAGTACCAGGCCGACACCTGGTACGCCGGCGGCGGCCCGGTGCTGTTCCGCTCCACCAACGCCGGCGCGGGCTGGGAACCGGCCGGCCGGTTCGACGACGAGACCGTGGTGCGGGTGGTGCCCGCGCCCGCCCCGGTACGCCCCGGCGTCGTGCCCCGGGCCGGTTCGGTGGCGGTGGTGACCACCCGAGACGCCGGCGGTTCCCGGGTCCGGCTGAGCACCGACCTGGGTGAGACGTGGACGCTGCTGACCGACCTCGACTCCGGCGTACGCGACCTGGCCTGGATCGACCGGGACGGCACCGGCGCGTTGCTGCTGGCCACCGACACCGGCCTGTACGAGGTGCCACTGCTGCCCGGCGCGGTGCCGTTGCAGATCCTGGTCGACCCGGCCGACGCCGACCGGGGCTTCTACGCGGTGCGCGCGTTCGTCTCCGAGCGCGGCGCGCCCGGCGTGGCGGTGGCCGCGCAGGCCGGATTCGGGGTCTACCTGTCCACCGCTGCGGGACGGCCCGGCACGTTCGCCCACGTCGGCCTCGCCAACGTGGACAACCGGGTGCTCGCCGTCCAGTACGACGGTCCGGCCACGCTGCTGTGGTGCGGCGCGGGCGAACCGGACCCGAAGAAGCCCGGTCAGGGCTGCCACCGCACCCGGCTGTTCGAGTCGGACGTGAAGTGGCAGTCGATGGCGTCCGGCTGGATCGGCGGCACCTGCCGGGATCTCGCGTTCAGCGGCCCGCTGGCGCTGGCCGCGACGCAGAGCGGCGGCGTGGTCCGCCTGGACACGCTGGCCGGGCAGCCGCAGTGGTCGCCGGTGATGGTGAACTGCGGCCTGCCGCTGCGGGACCGGACCCGGTTCGTACCGGTCGACGCCATCGCCGCCACCGCGCCCACCGGCACGTCCGGGGCCGGGCGGCTGGTGCTGGCCGGCGGCGAGCGCGGCGTGTTCCGCAGCGGCGACGGCGAGGACTGGACGGCGAGCGCCAACCAGGCCACCGCCGACGTGGTCACCGTCCCCGGCACCTGGCTGCTCTGCTCCGGCGAGCACGACATCGAGGTGGTGCGGCAGGATGCGCCGAGCGGCGATTGAGCGGCTGCTGCCGGCCGCGTACCAGCGGGCCGCCGGCCCGGGCAGCGTGCTGGGCGCGCTGCTGGACGTGATGGAGGCGCTGCACGCCCCGGACGAGGCGGTGCTCGCCGACGTCGACGCGTTGTTCGGGCCGTACCGGACGCCGGACGGGTTCGTGGCCTACCTGACGCGCTGGGTGGCGATGGACCACGTGGTCGCCGCGCCCCGCGCCGACGCGCCGCTGCCGTTGCCGGCAGGCCGGCTGCGGAACCTGGTCGCGCACGGCGCGCTGCTGGCCCGGTGGCGCGGCACCCCGTACGGGATGCGGACCGCGCTGGAGCTGGCCACCGGCGTGACCGGGTTCGTGCTGGACGAACCGCCCGAGCGGCCGTTCCACCTGGTGGTGCGGGTGCCACCGGCCGCCGCCGACCGGCTCGCGCTGGTCACCCGCATCGTCGAGGCGGAGAAACCGGCCGCGGTCACCGTCGAGGTCGTCGCCGCCCCGGCCGACCCGCCCTCCCACCCGACGCCGACCGAGCCGGACGTCGCCGAGCCCGCCGCCGGGGTGGCTGCGGTGCGCGCGGTCGGCCGGGCGCACGTCCCCGCACCCCTGCCCCACGATCCGCCCGAGGAGCCGTCATGACCACCGAATGGACAGTCGTCGCCGCCGCCGAACAGTTCACACTGGACGCCCGCAACGCCGGTGAGCTGACGTTCACCGTGTCGAACCCGGGCACCGCGCCGGACACCGTCGTGTTCGACGTGGCGCCCGGCGAGGGCAGCCAGCGGGCCTGGTTCACGGTGGCCGAACCGCAGCGGGTGGTGCCCGGGCAGGGGTCGGTGTCGTTCCTGGTCCGGCTCGCCGTACCGCCCGGCACGCCGCCCCGGCGCTACGACATGACCGGGTTCGCGTACTCGGCGAACACGGCACCGGAGGAGAGTTCCCGCTCCAGCGGCCGGGTCACGTACGACGTGCGGGCCGTCGTACCCCCGAAGCGCGCGCCGTGGCCGTGGATCGCCGCCGCCGCGGCGCTGGTGCTGGTCGTGGCCGGGGTGGTGGCCTGGCTGGTGACCCGCGGCCCGGACACCCCGGCTCCCCCGCAGGCCGGGGCGGTGGTGGTGGAGGCGGAGACACTCGTCTCCGGCGCCGCGGTGCAGTCCACCACCGGCGCGAAGGCGGAGGTGGTGGCGCAGGAGAACTGCTGCGACGTGGTGTGGTCCGGCGACGCGCAGCTGTTCTTCCTGGGCCGGGGCGTGGGCGACCGGGTGACCGTGCAGGTGGACGTGCCGTCCGACGGCACCTGGCGGCTCTCCACCGTGCGCACCACGTCGTTCGACTACGCGAACACGATCTGGCTGGTCGACGGCCGGCAGGTCGGCGACACGTTCTTCGGGTTCAGCCCGACGGTGGTCCGCACCGACGAGGTGGACGTGGGCACCGTGGAGCTGACCCGCGGGCCGCACAAGCTGACGCTCGTGGCGGTGAGCAAGACCCAGGGCACCGACAGGTACTTCGCCGGGGTGGACGAGATCCGCTTCACGCCCGTCGTCCGGCCGTGAGCGCCAGACAGAAGGTGCTGCTGGTGGCGGTGGCCGTGCTGCTGGTGGCGCTGTACGTGGTGGCGGTGGCCGGGCGCCGCGACGACCCGGGCGACCCGGCGGCCGGGCCGGGGGCGCTGGCCCGGCTGGGGCGCGGGACCGGAACTGTGGACCCGGCGACGGTGGCGGTGACGTGCCTGCCGCCGGCCGCCGATCCCGCCACCACCGCCGACGGAGTGACGCTCGCGTTCGGCACCGCGTGCCGGCTACGGGTGGCCGACCCGGGCGCGCTGCGCACGCTGGTGCTGCGCGGTACGACGCCGTTCGAGGTGACCGCCCGGGCACCCGGCGGCGCGGACGTCACAGTCAGCGACGAGGTCGCGCCCGACCCGGACGGCCCGGCCGTGGCAAAGGTGGCTGTGGACCGGGAGACCGATGTGCTCCTGCGCTGTCCGGGAGGTGGCGGATGTTCGGTCACGCTGGCCCGGTCCTGACCGGGACGGAGACGCGGCATGGGTGAGTTGCGCAAGCCGTTCCTGCTGCTGGCGCTGCTCGCGGTGGCGCTCGTGGTCGGCGTGGAGCTGGGCGCGGCGGCGCTGACCGGCGGTGGCGACGCGAGCGGCGCGCTGCGGGACAGCGCCGGCCGGCTCGGCGTCGAGCTGGGCGACGTCGGCGCGGTGTCCGAACCGTCCGGTCGGGGCGTCGGCTACCTGGCGCTGATCGACGTGGTGGCGCTCTGGACCACCGGTCTGTTCTGCCTGAGCCTGGTGCTGCCGGACCGGATGCAGGGCCGGGTGCAGGGCGTGGCGACGCTCGTCTTCTCGATCGTGCTGCTGCTGGTGTCGCTGGTCCTGCTGATCGTCGCGTTCGTCGAGCTGACGGTGATGGTGTCGCTGTTCCTGGCCCCGCCGTTCGGCACGCTGGCGTACCTCGCGGTGTGGGGGTTCTTCCCGGTCGACGACGCGGCGGTGCTGCTCGGGCTGGCGCTGCTGCTCAAACTGGTCTGGGCCGGGCTGCTGCTCGCCGCCCAGCCCCGGTTCCTGCGCAACAAGGGCCTCGTCGCGCTGGCACTGACCACGCTGCTGTGCACGGTGGTGCTGCAGTTCCTGCACGGCCTGGTGCCGGTGATCCTGGTCAGCATCCTCGACGACCTGGGCGCCGTGGTGTTCGCCGTGGTGGCGCTGATCTGGGCGCTGGTGCTGCTGATCGGGTCGATCCCGGCGATCGTCAAGGCGATCCGGACCACCGCCACCACGTCCGGCCGTACGGTCAGGTGACCGGCCCGCCGGCCGCGAGCGTGGCCAGGCGCGGCAGCTGCTCCGGGTCGGTGAGCGCCGACCCGACCGCCACCACGCGCGCCCCGGCGGCGAGGAAGTCGCCCGCGTTGCCGGCGTCGACACCGCCGGTGGCCACGAACCGGGCCTCCGGCAGCGGCCCGGCCACCGCCCGGAACCAGGCCGGGCCGAGGCTGACCGCCGGGAACGCCTTGAGCCACACCAGGCCGTGGTCGAGCGCCCGCTGCGCCTCGGTCGGCGTGGCCACGCCGGGCAGGTGCGGCACGCCGAGACCGGCCGCCGCGTCGGCGACAGCCAGGTCCAGGCCGGGCGCCACGGTGAACGCCGCCCCGGCGGCCACCGCCTGCCGGACCTGCTCCGGGGTACGCACCGTGCCCGCGCCCACGATCCGGTCCCGCCGCCGTCCGGCCGTCACGGCGGCGCGCAGCGCCGGCACCGCCTCCGGGGTACGGATGGGCACCTCCACCACGGCAATGCCGAGATCCCAGGCCAGCTCCGCCAGCCGGACCGTCTCACCGGGCGGCAGGTCACGCAGGATCACCATCACCCGCGCGTCGCCGAACAGTGCCTCGAAGTCGTGCCCGCTCATCTCCCGTTCCCTCCCGTGGCTTGCGCCTGCTCGGTCCACGCCTCGTCCGGCAACGCCAGCGCCCGCGCGGTCGTCTCCGGGTCGGGTGGCGGCGCGGTGTCGCCCGGCACGGTCAGCACCGGCGCGGCGGTGAGGTGACCCAGCCGCAGGCAGGCTCGCAGGTCGAGATCGCGCAGCAGCCCGGAGAGGAACCCGGCGGCGAACGCGTCCCCGGCGCCGACCGGCTCCACCACGCGCACCGGCAACGCCGGCACGAACACCGCCGGCCCGGTACGCGGCAGCGCCGTCGCGCCGACCGGCCCGTCCTTGACCACCACCAGCTCCGGGCCGGGCAGCAGCGCACGGACGGCCGCCGGATCGTCCGCCGACCAGAGCACGGCCGCCTCGTCCAACCCGACCAGCACCACGTCGGCGCGGTCGGCCAGGTCACGCAGGACCGGTGCGGCCCGCTCGGCGGCCCAGAGCGCCGGACGGTGGTTCACGTCGAAGCTCACCCGCGCGCCGGGCAGCGCCCGCCCGGTCAGCGCGTGCTCCAGCAGGTCACGACAGGTGCCGGAGAGCGCGGCCGTGATCCCGGACAGGTGCAGCAGGCGTGCCCCGGCCAGCCCCGGACGCGCGAGGTCCGGCACGCCGAGGCGGCTCGCGGCCGACCCCGCACGGTGGTAGTGCACGCGGGTGCAGTCCGGCCCCGGATCCTTCAGGTAGAGGCCGGTCGGCGCGTCCGGATCCACGGTGACCAGGCTGACGTCCACGCCCGCGGCGGCGACCTCGGCCACCACCCGCCGCCCGAACGGGTCGTCGCCGACGCGGCTGACCCACGCCGCGCGGTGCCCGAGCCGGGCCAGCCCGCCCGCCACGTTGGACTCCGCGCCGCCGACACCGACAGTCAGCCGCGCGGAGTGCTCCAGCGGGCCGCCGCCGGCCGGGGCGAGCACCACCATCGTCTCGCCCACGCAGACCACGTCCGGCCTCACGGCATCACCCTCGTCCGCGACCGCGGGGCTCGCAAGACCGGCTCACTCCTCGCGCTCACGGAACGACCGCCGCGTCCAGCCGGGCCGCGATGCCGGCCGGGTCGAGGTGGCCGTCGGCGACCAGCACCCGGTGCCGGTTGTGCCGGGGCCGCCCGGCCGCGACCACCGCCGGGCTGTCGAACGCGTACGCGACGCAGACGCCCGGGTACATCGCGGTGCGCACGAACCACCTGTCGCCCGGCCCCAGGCCGGTGAACACCAGCGTGTACGCGCCGCCGCCCGGCGCGGTGGCGGACAGCGCCAGCCAGGGCGCGGCCGACCCGTTCACCGCCTCCTCGCCTTCCGCCTCGGCGGTGCGCACCAGCGGTTCCCCGTCGGCCACCGCCCGCCAGAAGAAGCCGCCGTACCCGGCGCCGCCCGGGCGGCCGTTCGTGGCCGGGCTGCCCAGGTGCACGTCCGTACCGGTGGCGGCGGTGAGCGTGGCGGACAGGTCCAGCCACCAGGCGTCCTCACCGGCCGGGGTGGCGGTGATCCGCCGGTGCTCGCGCAGCAGCACCCGGCCGTGCCGGTCCCGCCACTCCAGGTCGTGGTCGAGCCGGTCGGCG
The DNA here is from genome assembly GCF_049315215.1 of Micromonospora sp. WMMD1219. Taxonomy (NCBI): domain Bacteria; kingdom Bacillati; phylum Actinomycetota; class Actinomycetes; order Micromonosporales; family Micromonosporaceae; genus Micromonospora; species Micromonospora sp. WMMD1219. Next base: position 4,796,551 of record NZ_CP186057.1, on the reverse strand, counting down.
GCCCGGTCCCGCCAGCCGGTGTGCGCGATGACGCCGTGGTCGTCGCGCCAGGTGTAGCCGGTGCCGCGCACGTACGTCCGGCCGCCCCACAGGTTGGCGCCGTCCACGTCCTGCACGGCCAGTGACGCGCCGAGGTGCCAGACGTGGTCGGCCGGGAGCGCGTCGGTGACCGGCGTGCCGGCCCGGGTCCGCACCGGATGCAGGTACGGCCGAGGGCCGTGGCGCGGGTCGAGGTCGGGCCGGACTAGGTACCGGGCCACCTCCGCACCGTCCACGACCAGCCGGGGTTCGGCGTCGGTCCCGGCGGGGCTCGACTCGGCGGCGGCGGAACGCGGTTCGGCGGTCACGACGGGTCCGGGGCGGGGACCGGACGGCGGGCATCGAGCGCGTGCAGCGCCGCGAGCGCGTACCCGCCGAGGATCGGCACCGCGACCGGCGTGACCAGCACGCCCAGCAGCACTGCCAGCGCGCAGATGCCGGAGGCGGCGGCCCAGGTGCCGGGCCGCTGCGGGCAGGTGCGCGCCACCTCACGCGCGGCCGCCCGCCACCCCCGGCCGCCGGTGCTCCCGATGGCGACGGCGACCAGGCCCGCGTACCCGAGCAGGAGCGCCACCACGACGGCGGTGAGCGCGAGCGCGGGCCCGCCGCCGGGCACCCGGCCGGTGGCGAGCGCGAGCAGGTCGGCGGCGAGCAGCGCGGCGGCGGCCAGTGCGACGGCGCTGACCGCCGACCCGGCGGGCAGCGCCCGGCCGAACCGGGTCAGGTTGGTCCGCGCGCCGGGCCAGGAACCGCTGGTCGACCGGTCGTGCAGTGCGGCACTGGCGGTGGCGAGCGCCGGGGCGAGCGTGAGCACCGGCAGCGCGGCGAGGGCCACGGCGAAGCCGAGCAGCGCCAGGTCGGTCGCCTCGCGCAGCGTGTCCCGCCAGTCGGCACGGGCCGGCACGGGGTGGTCGGGTACGGCGTCGGTGGGGGCAGGCACGGCGGTCATCCCTTCAGCCCGCTGGTGTTGATGCCCTCGACGAGCATCCGCTGGAAGGCCAGGAAGAACAGGAACACCGGCAGCAGGGACAGCACCGACATGGCGAACATCGGGCCGACGGCGCTCTGGCTGGTCGAGTCGATGAACAGGGTCAGCGCCACCGGGACGGTGTAGTCCTCCAGGCTGGACAGGAACACCAGCTGCCGGAAGAAGTCGTTCCAGGTCCAGATGAACGAGAAGATCGCCGTGGTGACCAGCGCCGGCCGGCTCAGCGGCAGGATGACGTGCCGGAACACGCCGTACGGGGACGCGCCGTCGATGGTGGCCGCCTCGTCCAGCTCGCGCGGGATGCCGCGCATGAACTGCACCATGAGGAAGACGAAGAACGCCTCGGTGGCCAGGAACTGCGGCACCAGCAGCGGCAGGTACGGCCAGTCGCCGCCGACCAGGCCGAGGCTGCGGAACAGGATGTACTGCGGCACGATCAGCACGTGCCCGGGTAGCAGCAGCGTGCCGATCATGACGGTGAACCAGAGCTTGCGCAGCCGGAACCGCAGCCGGCCCAGGGCGTACGCGGCGAGCAGGCAGGACAGCGCGTTGCCGACGACTGTGAGCCCGCTGACCAGCGCGCTGTTGAGGAAGAACCGGCCGAAGCTGATGTCGAAGTTGGTCCAGCCGTCGAGGTAGTTGCCGGGGGTGAACCGTTCCGGCAGCAGGCCGACGTTGTTGGCGATCTCGGCCTGCGACTTGACCGAGGTGCCGAGCATCCAGAACAGCGGGTAGAGCACCACCGCGACGATCGCCACGAGCACGACGAGCCGCAGGACGTTCCGGCCGCTGCCCGGCCGGCGGCGCGCGACAGTGAGCGCGGTCATGAGTCGTCTCCGTCCGAGTAGTGCACCCAGAACCGGCCGGTGCTGAAGAAGACGGCGGTGACCACGCCGATCGCCACCAGGAACACCCACGCCATCGCCGACGCGTAGCCCATCTCCAGGTCGGTGAAGCCGGAGATGTAGAGCTTCAGCGTGTACATGAGGGTGGAGTCGACCGGGCCGCCGGTGCCGTTGCTGAGCACGAACGCGGCGGTGAAGCCCTGGAAGCCGTTGATGGTCTCCAGCACCAGGTTGAAGAAGATCACCGGGGAGAGCATGGGCAGGGTGACCGCGCGGAAGCGCCGCCACGCCCCGGCGCCGTCCACCGCCGCCGCCTCGTACAGCTCGGTGGGCACCTGCTTGAGCCCGGCCAGGAAGATCACCATGGGCGCGCCGAACTGCCAGATCGCCAGCACCATCAGCGTCTCCAGCGCCCAGTCCGGGTCGCTGACCCAGGGCAGCCCCTCGACGCCGAACAGGGCGAGGAACGAGTTGAACGCGCCGTCCCGGTTGAACATGTTGACCCAGACGATGGCCAGCGCGACGCTGCCGCCGAGCAGCGACGGCAGGTAGAACAGGCTGCGGAACAGCCCGACACCGCGCCAGGCCCGGTTGAGCAGCAGCGCCACGCCGAGCGCGGCGGCCAGCTTCAGCGGCACCGCGATCAGCGCGAACGTCAGCGTGACCCGCACCGCGTGCCAGTACGACGGGTCGGCGGTGAACATCCGCTCGTAGTTGTCCAGCCCCACCCACCGCACCTCGGACAGCGGCGTGAGGATGTCGTAGTCGGTGAAGCTCAGCCAGAGCGAGAGCAGCATGGGGATCGCCGTGACGCCCATCAGTCCGATGAGCCAGGGCGAGAGGAAGACGTACCCTGCCAGGCCCTCGCCGAGCCGGGCCCGGCCGGCCCGACGCCGCGTGGGGCGAGGGCCGGCCGGTCCGGTGCGCGGGGTCCGGCCGGGCGCCGTGGTGAGAGCCACGGGACCGGTCCTTTCGTGGGGTCAGGCGATCGCGGACTTGCAGGCGGTGACGAACTGCTCCGCCGCCTGGGCCGGGGTGGCGCGGCCGTACTGGGCGTTCTCGGCGGCCTTGACCAGCTCGGACTTGACCTTGCTGTGCCCCTTGATCGGCACCTGGGGCGAGGCGCCGAACTTCTGCGCCAGGTCGGACTCGACCTGGATGGACTGCTTCATGGCCGGGTCGGTGGCGGTCTCGCTGACCTTGGCGCGCAGGTCCATGTTGGACGGCAGACCGCGGTCGGTGCCGAGCAGCGCCACCGCCTCCGGGTCGTTGTTCAGGAAGTTGATCACATCGACGGCGACGTCCTTGTGCTTGCTGCCCTTGAACACCGACCAGTACATCGAGGCCCGCGCCCACTGCGCGCTCGGGTCACCCGGGTACGCGACCACGCCCAGTTCGTCCTTGGTGTTCTTCTTCAGGTCCGGCATCTGGTTGACCCAGACCCAGGAGGTGGCGGACTTGCCGGTGACCACCAGTTGCTTGGTGATGTCGCTGGAGTTGCCCTCGTGGATGACGTCGGGCGTCGGGGTGGCGCCCCGGTCCCGCGCGCCCTTCCACAGCTCGAACCACTTCGTCACGTCCTCGGCGGTGAAGCCGAGTTCCTTGCCGTTGTACAGGTCCTTGCCCTGCTGGCGCAGCCACACCCAGAACGCCTTGTAGTCGGCGCTCGGGTCCTGGGTGCCGGGCACCTTCGTCTTCTTCGCCACCTGCTCGGCCCAGGCGATGTGCTCCTCCCAGGTCATCCCGGTGGTCGGCTCGGGCAGCCCGTTCTTCGTCAGCAGCGTCTTGTTGTAGACCAGGCCCTGGGTGTTCTCCCCGGCGGCGACCCCGGCGAGCTTGCCGTCGACCACGCCGTACTCCAGCAGGCTCTTGGGGAACTTCGACACGTCGAGCTTGCCGGAGTCGCGGTAGCTGCCCAGGTCGAGCGTGGTGCTGCGGCCGGCGTACTCGGCCAGGTAGTTGTCGTCGATCTGGAACAGGTCGGGCGGGTTGCCGCCGGCGGTCAGCGTGGCGAGCTTGTCGAAGTAGCCCTGGTTGGCCTGCCAGGTCTTCTCGAACGTCACGTCGGGGTGCTTCTTGGTGTAGAGGGCCAGTGCGTCCTCGGTGAGCTTGGCCCGGGCCTCGCCGCCCCACCAGAAGACGGAGAGTTTGACCGGGCCGCCGTCGCCGCCGGCGGAGTCGTCGCCACAGCCCGCCGCGCCCAGGGCGAGCGGCACGGCGAGCGCGACGGCGGCCAGGCCGCGGACGAGTCGGCGTCGGGTCAGGGGGGTACGGTGATGCCGCCCGGCGGGTACGCCGGCGGTGGGGGACGTTGCGGGGTGCATCTGCGCTCACTCCTCGGCTGTGGGAGGCGACGACGTCACCGGCGGCCGTCCACGGGCCGCCCGGGTCCGCAGTGCTGTGCGGGCCCGGGCCACCTGCTCAGGCCCCGGTGCCGTCCCGGCCGGGCGCGGGGACGGGCCCGGTCGAGTCGCGGACGACCAGTTCGGTCTGGAGCATTACCTGTGCGGTGGTGCGACGGTCGCCGGCCGCCGCGCCCCGGCCCCGGGCGCCGCGTGACGCGTCGGAGTCGAGTTGCAGCAGCATGTCGACGGCCGTCCGGCCGGCGGCCGCGGTCGGCGTGGCCACCGTCGTCAACTTGGGGCGGGTGAGCCGGCTCAGCGCGATGTCGTCGACGCCGACGACGCTGACGTCGTGCGGCACCCGCGCCCCGAGCGCGTCCAGCCCTTCGATCAGGCCGATCGCCATCAGGTCGTTGTAGGCGAGCACGGCGGTGACGCCGCTGCGGCGTACCTGCTCGGCCAGGGCGCCGCCGCCGGTCTCGGTGGGCTGGTTGGGTCCGAGGACGGTGAGGTCCGCTCCCCCGCCCCGGGCGGCGGCGGTCGCGGCGCGGCGCATCTCCCGGGCGGTCCAGGAGCCGCGCGGGCCGCCGAGCAGCGCGATCCGGCGGTGGCCGAGCCCGAGCAGGTGCTCGATCGCGGCCCGGGCGCCCTGCCCGACGTCCATCATCACGCAGGGCAGGCCGGCGACCTGGCGGTTTATCACCACCACCGGGACCTCGCGGCTGACCTGCTCGATCAGGCTGTTGCTCATCCGGGGGCTGCACAGCAGCACGCCGTCGACCTGCTTGGCCAGGGCGTGGACCAGGTCCTCCTCGGCGACCGGGTCCTCGTTGGTGTCGGCCACGAACACGTGGTAGTCGCGGTGCCGGGCCTGCCCCTCCGCCGCCTTGATCAGTGGCGGGAAGAACGGGTTGGCGATGTCGGCCACGATCAGGCCGATGTTGTGCGTACGGCCGGTGATGAGGGCCCGGGCGGCCCGGTTGGGCCGGTAGCCGAGGTCCTCCGCGCAGGCCAGCACCCGGACCCGGGTCTCCGGGTTGACCAGGTGCGGGGCCGAGAACGTCCGGGACACGGTGGAGATGTGCACACCGGAGGCGCGGGCGACGTCCCGGATGGTGGCTGGCACGGCGGGCTCCCTCGTCCGATGTGGTGGGGGTCACGGGTGCCGCCCATTAATGCAAACGGTTGCGCCCGTGTCAACGGTCCATTGTTGCGGCTCGATTGCGGCGACGGTCCCGGTGGGCGCGCGAAACCTCATCAATGCGGATGGATAGGGCGGCTTGGCCGCCATCCGTTGACGACGCATCCACCGTCATGGTTTCTTCGGCTGCAAACCTTTGCAGCCGACTGCCGGGGAGGCCGACGTCATGTCACCACCGGCCCGGGAACGGGTCCGCCACGCCCTGGTGGGTGCCGGGGCGCGCGCCGAGATGTTCGTCCGCGCGCTCGCGCTCGACCACGCCGACACCGCCGAGCTGGTCGCGTTCGCCGACGTCAACCAGCGGAGAATGGACGCGCACAACCGCTGGCTGGCCGAGCTGGGCCACCGGCCGGTGCCCACGTACGCCGCCGGTGACTTCGCGGCCCTGCTCGCCAAGGAGCGGGTCGACGTGGCGCTGGTGACAAGCGTGGACGCCGCCCACGACGAGTACGTGACGGCGGCGCTGCGCGCCGGCTGCGACGTGGTCGTGGAGAAGCCGATGACCGTGGACGCGCAGCGGTGCCGCCGCATCCTGGACGCGGTCGCCGAGACCGGCCGGCGCGTGACTGTCGCGTTCAACTACCGCTACAACCCGCTGCACGAGCAGGTCCGGCGGCTGCTGGCCGACGGCGCGGTGGGAGAGATCGGGTCGGTGCACTTCGAGTGGCTGCTCGACGTGCGCCACGGCGCCGACTACTTCCGCCGCTGGCACCGCGACAAGTCCGTCTCCGGCGGGCTACTCGTGCACAAGTCCGGCCATCACTTCGACCTGGTCAACTGGTGGCTGGACGCCCGCCCGGTCGACGTGCACGCGTACGGCCGGTTGTTCTTCTACGGCGCGGACGGCCGCCGGCACGGCTACGCCCGCGACTACGACCGGGCGCACGGCTCCCCCGCCGCCGACGGCGACCCGTTCGCGCTGCGCCTGGCCGACCACCCGAGGCTGCGCGAGCTGTACCTCGACGCCGAGGCCGAGGACGGCTACCACCGCGACCGCAACGTCTTCGCCCCCGGCGTGACCATCGAGGACGACCTCGCGGTGCTCGCCCGCTACGACACCGGCGCCACGATGACCTACCACCTCACCGCGTACGCCCCTTGGGAGGGCTACCGGGTCATGGTCAACGGCAGCCGGGGCCGCCTCGAACTGGAGGTGACCGAGAGCGACCACGTCAGCCCGTCCGTCGCCGGTGCACTCAAGGGCGCGGCGCTGCACGGCGACGAGGCCGCCGTCGAGCGGGGCGCGGCCCGGCTCACGCTGCGCCCGTTCTGGGCGCCGCCCCAGGAGATCCCGGTCGAGGGCTGGACCCGGCGCGGGCACGGCGGCGCGGACGCCCGGATGACCCGGGTGCTGCTCGGCGGCGAACCCGACCCGCTCGGCCGGGCCGCCACCGCCCGCGACGGCGCGCTGGCGCTGCTCACCGGCCTGGCCGCCAACCGCTCGCTGGAGACCGGCGCGCCCGTCCGGGTCGCCGACCTGCTCACCCTGCCCTGACCGAGGAGCCCTCGCTGTGCCGATCATCCCCCGCGGCGACCTGTTGCTGCCCGCCGAGCCCGGGCTGCGCGCCCTGGCCCGCGAGCTGTACGCGCTCGCCGCCGAGCAGCCGATCATCTCGCCGCACGGGCACGTCGACCCCGGGCTGCTGGCCGAGGACGAGCCGTTCCCCGACCCGGCCCGGCTGCTCATCGTGCCCGACCACTACCTGACCCGGATGTTGCTCAGCCAGGGCGTACCCCCGGCCGACCTGGGCGTGCCCAGCGTCGACGGCAGCCCGGTGGAGACCGACGGGCGGACCATCTGGCGGCGCTTCGCCGCGCACTGGCACCTGTTCCGCGGCACCCCGTCGCGACTGTGGCTGGAGCAGACGTTCCGGCACGTGTTCGGCGTCGACACGCCGCTGAGCCCGGCCACCGCCGACGCCGTCTACGACGCGCTCGCCGCGCGCCTGGCCGAACCGGAGTTCCGGCCCCGGGCGCTGTTCGAACGCTTCGGCATCGAGGTGCTCGCCACCACCGAGTCCCCGCTGGACGACCTGGGCCGGCACGCCAAGCTCGCCGCCGACGGCTGGGGCGGGCCCGGCGGCCGGGTGGTCACCACGTTCCGCCCCGACGACGTGGTGGACATGGAGTTCGGCAACTGGTCGGCCAACGTGGACCGGCTCGCCGAGGTCTCCGGCGAGGACACCGGCACGTACGCCGGATACCTGGCCGCGCTGCGGGCACGGCGGGAGGCGTTCGCCGCCGCCGGGGCCACCTCCACCGACCACGGGCACCCCACCGCCCGTACCCTCGATCTCGGCCCGGCGCAGGCCGCGGCCCTGTTCGACAGGGGCCGGCGCGGCCTGGCCGACACGGGCGACGCGGAGGCGTTCCGGGCGCACATGCTGCTGGAGTTCGCCCGGATGTCGCTCGACGACGGCCTGGTCATGCAGCTGCACCCCGGCGCGGTCCGCAACCACAACCGCTGGCTGCACGCCCGGCACGGCCGCGACGTGGGCGGCGACGTGCCGCAGGCCACCGAGTACGTGCACGGCCTCGCCCCGCTGCTCGACGCGCACGGCAACGACCCCCGCCTCACTGTGGTGCTCTACACGCTCGACGAGGACACGTTCACCCGGGAACTCGCCCCGCTCGCCGGCGGGTACGCGGCGCTGCGCCTCGGCGCGCCCTGGTGGTTCCTGGACTCCCCCGAGGTGCTGCGCCGGTTCCGGGAGGCGGTCACCGAGACGGCCGGCTTCTACAACACCGCCGGGTTCGTCGACGACACCCGCGCGTTCTGTTCCATCCCGGTACGCCACGACGTGGCCCGCCGGGTCGACGCCGGCTTCCTGGCCCGCCTCGTCGCCGAGCACCGCCTCGGCGAGGACGAGGCCGCCGAGACGATCGTCGACCTGGCGTACCGGCTGCCGAAGCAGGTCTTCAAGTTCGGAGGCGGACCCGCATGACCACAATCGTCGACGTCGAGGTGCACGACGTGCGCTTCCCCACCGCCGCCAGCGGCGACGGCTCGGACGCCATCAACAGGGGCGACTACTCGGCCACGTACGTGGAGCTGACCACCGACGGCGGGCCCACCGGCACCGGGTTCACGTTCACCAACGGCCGGGGCAACGAGATCACCTGCGCGGCGGTACGCGCGCTCGCCCACCACGTCCGGGGGCGCACGATCGCCGAGATCGCCGCCGAACCCGTGGCGTTCTGGCGCTCGCTCACCGCCGACGTGCAGCTGCGCTGGCTCGGCCCGGAGAAGGGCGTGATCCACATGGCCACCGGCGCGCTCGTCAACGCCGTGTGGGACCTGCGCGCCAAGCTCGCCGGCAAGCCGATGTGGCGGTTCCTCGCCGAGGCGCCCACCGACGAACTGGTCGCGACGATCGACTTCCACCACATCACCGACGCGCTCACCCCCGACGAGGCGGCGGCCATCCTGGACAAGGGACGCGACGGGCTCACCGACCGGCTGGCCGCGCTGGAACGCGACGGGTTCCCCTCGTACACCACGTCGGTCGGCTGGCTCGGCTACCCGGACGAGCAGGTGCGCGCGCTGACCCGCGACGCGTACGCGCAGGGGTGGCGCGCGATGAAGATGAAGGTCGGCGGGCGGATCGAGGACGACCTGCGGCGGGCCCGGATCATCCGGGCCGAGATCGGGCCGGACGCGCTGCTGATGATGGACGCCAACCAGGTGTGGGACGTGGACGAGGCGATCGCCGCGATGGGCGTGCTCGCCGAGGTCGACCCGTACTGGATCGAGGAGCCCACGCACGCCGACGACGTGCTCGGGCACGCCCGGATCGCCCGTGCGGTGGACGAGCTGACCGGCGGACGCTGCCGGGTCGCCACCGGCGAGGTCGCCGCCAACAAGGTCATCTTCAAGCAGCTGCTCCAGGCCGAGGCGATCGGCGTGATGCAGGTCGACGCCTGCCGCGTCGGCGGCGTGGACGAGGTGCTCGCCGAACTGCTGCTGGCGGCCAAGTTCGGCGTGCCGGTGTGCCCGCACGCCGGCGGCGTGGGCCTGTGCGAGTACGTGCAGCACCTCGCGATCTTCGACCACCTGCGCGTCGGCACCAGCCTGGACGGCCGGATGGTCGAGTACGTCGACCACCTGCACGAGCACTTCACCGACCCGGTCCGCACCCGGGGCGGACGCTACCTGTTGCCCACCGCGCCCGGCTACAGCGCCACCATGCGCCCGGAGTCGATCGCGCAGTTCCGCTTCCCGGACGGTCCGGCATGGCGCTGACCACCGACCGGCTCGGCCTGGCCACGCTGCGCCGCCTGCCGCAGGAGTCCCGGCCACTGCTGCGCCCCGGCACCGTACCGGCCGGCATCGTCCACCTCGGCCTCGGCGCGTTCCACCGCGCCCACCAGGCCGTGCACACCGAGGCGGCGGTCGGCGCGGCCGGCGGCGACTGGGGCATCATCGGCGTCGCGCCGCGCAGCACCGGCGTGGTCGACGCCCTCGCCGCGCAGGACTGCCTGTTCAGCGTCACCACGCTCGCCGCCGAGGGCGCGTCCACCCGGGCGATCGGCGCGCTGACCGGGGTACGGCATGCCGCGAGCGACCCGGACGCGGTGGTCGGCCTGCTCGCCGACCCGGCGATCCGGGTGGTCACGCTGACGGTGACCGAGAAGGCGTACCGGCTGGACCCGGTGACCGCCGCGCTCACAGTGGACGCGGACCTGACCGCCGACCTGACCACCGGCCGTCCCCCGCGCACCGTGCCGGGCCTGCTGGTGCGCGGGCTGCTCGCCCGCGCCGCCGCCGACGCCGGGCCGCTGGCGCTGGTGAGCTGCGACAACCTGCCCGCCAACGGGCGGCGACTGCGCGGGCTGGTGGAGCAGTGCCTCGCGCTGGCCCGGGTGCCGGACGCCACAGCCGAGCGGGTGCTCACGGCCGTCACCTGCCCTGGCACCATGGTGGACCGGATCGTGCCGGCCAGCACCGACGAGACCCGGGACGCCGCCCGGCGGGCGCTGGGCGTGACCGACCTGGCGGCGGTCGCCGCCGAACCGTGGTCGCAGTGGGTGATCGAGGACGACTTCCCCGGCGGGCGACCGGCCTGGGAACGATCCGGCGCGGTACTCACCGACGACGCCGGCCCGTGGGAGCGGCTGAAACTGCGGGCCCTCAACGGCGTGCACTCCGCCACCGCGTACCTGGGGGCGCTGGCCGGCGCGGAGACGGTGGCCGAGGCGCTGACGCTGCCGCACCTGGATGCGGTGCTGCGGCGGCTGGTCACCGAGGAGATCGCGCCCAGCTTCACCCCGCCACCCGGCGTGGACGTGACCGACTACGGCGAGCAGGTGCTCGCCCGTTTCGCCAACCCGGCGATCCGGTACCGGACGACGCAGGTCGCGATGGACGGCTCGCAGAAGCTGCCGCAACGGGTGCTGCACACCGTCGCCGACCTGCGGGCGGCCGGCCGGTCGGCGCGGTGGAGCGCGCTCGTGGTGGCCGCGTGGCTGCGGTTCCTGCTCGGGTACGCCGACGACGGCCGGCCGCTGCCGCTGGACGACCCGCTCGCCGACCGGCTGCGCGCCGCGCTCGCCGCCGGAGCGCACACCCCGGCCGGGGTGGTCGACGCGGTCTTCGCGCTGCGCGAGGTGTTCCCGGCCGACCTGGCCGCCGACGACGAGGTCCGCGCCGACGTGACCGGCTGGCTCACCGCGCTGGAACGGCACGGCGTCCGGGCGACCCTGGCGGACGCCCGGTGACCAGCGGGTGGGCAGCGACCCGCCGCGGGTCGCCGGTGCGCGGCAACGACCCGCCGCGGGCGGCGCTGATCGGGGCGAACGGGCACGGCCGCTGGCACCGCCGGGCTATCGCGGAACTGCACGCCGCCGGGCGTGCGCGCCTGGTCGCCCTGGTCGACGTACGCCCGCTGGAGGCCGAGCCGGACGCGCCCGTCCCGCCGGAGACCGGCGTCTTCACCGACCACCGGACCATGCTCGCCGCCGCCCGCCCCGACGTGGTGGTGGTCTGCACGCCGCCGCACACCCACCTGCCGATCGCGCTCGACGTACTCGCCGCCGGGGCGGACCTGCTGCTGGAGAAGCCGCCGGTGCTCGACCTCGCCGAGCACCTGACGCTCGCCGCCGCCGCGGACGTCGCCGGCCGCGCCGTGCAGGTCAACTTCCAGGCGCTCGGCTCAGCCGCGCTGACCGAACTGACCGGCGCGCTCGGGCGGCTCGCCCCGGTCACCGGCATCGCCACACTCGCCGCCTGGCAACGCCCGGACGCCTACTACGCCCGCTCCCCCTGGGCCGGGCGGCGGTCGGTCGACGGCCGCCCGGCGCTGGACGGCGCGCTGGCGAACCCGCTCGCGCACGCGCTGATGCAGTGCCTCGCCGTCGCCGAATCCGTCACCGGCGCGCCGGTACGCCCGGCCCGGATCGAGGTCGAGCGCTACCGGGTCCGCCCGATCGAGGTGGACGACACCGCCATGCTGCGGCTGACCCCGCACGCGGGGCCGCCGGTGCTGGCCGCGCTCACCCTCGCCGCCGAGGAACACGTCCCCGGGGAGGTGCTGGTCACCGGCGAGCGAGGGCGGGCGGTGCTGGAGTACCCCACCGACCGGCTACGCCTACCCGGCGACGACGCGCTCCGCCCGGTGCCCGGCCGCCGCGGGCTGCTGGCGAACCTGCTCGACCACCGCGCGGACGGCACGCCGCTGATCGCACCGCTGGCGCGTACCGAGCCGTTCACCGCGGTGCTGGACGCGCTGCGGGACGCACCCGTCCCGGCGCTGCTCGACGGGGACCTGGTGCGCGAGGCGGGCGACGGCCCGCAGCGGGTGCGGATGGTGCGGGGCGTCGGCGCGGTGCTGCGGGCCGCCGCGGAGACCGGCGCGCTGCCGTCCGAGGCGGGCGTGCCGTGGGCGCTCCCGCCGTACGTGGTGGACCTGCCCGCGCAGTGAATGTCCCCGAGAGAACGGAACGAGTCATGCGTACCCGAACCGCAGTCGTCGCGGCGCTGACCGCCGCGCTCGTCCTCACCACCGCCGCGCCCGCGCCGGCCGCACCCGGCGGGCCGTCCCGGGCCGCCGAACTGCTCGGCCGCCAGACCCTCCCGGCGAACGACGGCTGGGCCGCCGCGGGCACCGGCACCACCGGCGGGTCGGCCGCCGCGCCGGACCGGGTACGCGTCGTGCGTACCCGGGCCGAGCTGGTCGCCGCGCTCGGCGGCGACAACGCCACGAACGCCGCCGACGCCAGCCCCAAGATCGTGTACGTGGCCGGAACCGTCGACGGTTTCGAGGGCCCGGACGGCACCCCGCTGGACTGCGCGGACCTGGCCGACCCGGAGTACTCGCTGCCCGCCTACCTGGCCGCGTACGACCCGGCGACCTGGGGCCGGACGAACCCGAGCGGGCCGCTGGAGGCCGCCCGGGTGCGGTCGGTGGCCGCCCAGACCCGGCAGACCCAGATCAACGTCGGCTCCAACACCACGATCATCGGCCTGCGCGGCGCCCGGCTCACCGGCCTGACGCTGATGATCGACCGGGTGGACAACGTGATCGTCCGCAACATCGAGTTCGCCGACGCCCGGGACTGCTTCCCCGCCTGGTCGCCGACCGACGGCGACACCGGAAACTGGAACTCCCAGTACGACCAGATCTCGGTCCGGCGCAGCGAGCACGTCTGGATCGACCACAACACGTTCACCGACGGCGACAACCCGGACAGCGCGCAGCCCGTCTACTTCGGCCGGCCCTGGCAGGTGCACGACGGCTCGCTGGACGTCACGCACACCGCCAGCCTGGTCACCGCCTCCTGGAACCGGTTCACCGGCCGGGACAAGGTGATGCTCATCGGCTCGTCGAACACGGTCGGCCCGGACGTGGGCCGGCTCAACGTCACGGTGCGGCACAACCTGTTCGACGGCACGCTGCAACGGCTGCCCCGGGTGCGGTTCGGCCAGGTCGACGTGCACGAGAACCACTACCGGCTCGGCGGGCCCGGCTTCGCGTACGCCCTCGGCGTCGGCGTGCAGTCCGCCCTGTACGCGGAGAACAACTTCTTCACGCTCACCGGCGACACCGCCCCGGCCGACCTGCTCTACGACTGGGGCGGCACCGCGCTCACCGAGCGGGGCACCTGGGTCCGGCAGGGTGACCGCCTGCCCCGGCCGGTGGACCTGCGCGCCGCGTACAACGCCGCCCACGACCCCGACCTCGGCGGCGACGCCGGGTGGACGCCCACGCTCCGCGCCGCCCGGCCGCTGCCGGCCCCGCTGGTCCCGTTCGTCGTGGACACCTGGGCCGGCGCCGGCCGGCTGCCGCTCTGACCTCCGCCGGAGCCCACCCGGCGACCGGGCCGGCGTCCCCCCGGGGACGCCGGCCCGGCGTCGTCACCGGCCCGCCGGCTGACACGCCGCCCCCGATGCGCAATGATCACGTTTGACGGACATTGCCGCCGGGGGAATGAACCGGCGGCCACCGGGGACAACAGGGTGAGAATCAGGCGGTGACAGCGCGAGTGGGCGCCCAGGTCCGGGGACGGGCACGGGACGGAGGGCCGGACGTGACGGGTGGGACATCCGGCGACGTCGGCCCGGTCCTCACCATCGACCTGCCGGCCGACCCGGCCCAGCTCGCCGCCACCCGGGAACGGCTGCGCGGCTGGCTGCACGCCCACGGCGTGAGCGAGTGGGACGTCGACACCGTCCTCATCGCCACCGGCGAGGCGTGCGCCAACGCCATCGAGCACGGCTACCGCTTCGCCCGGGAGGGCATCACCACATTGCGGGCCGAGCTGCGCGGCGACCGGCTGGAGATCGAGGTACGCGACCGGGGCGGCTGGCGCGCGGCTGACGGCGACGACACCGGCGACCGCGGCCGGGGACGGCTGATCATGGCGCGGGTGATGGACGAGGCCACCATCGTCGGCACGCCGGAGGGCACCTGCGTACGCCTGGTCAAGCGCCTCACCGGCGACGCGAGCGGCCCGGCGGGCGCCGGATCTAGCGAAGATCAGCTATAAGAGACGCATGGAGTTCCCCGCCTACCTCGCCACCATGCCGATGCACGCGATCACCGAGATCCACGGTGAGCCCGGCCTGCTGGCCCGGTTCCGGCTGGAGATCGAGGCGTTCGACGAGGCCGCCCGGGACCGGCTGACCGAGGCGCTCGACCTGGCCGCCGACCTGCACCGCGACGACCGGCGGGTACGCGAGCCCTACCTCAACCACCTGCTACGTGTGGCGATCCGCCTGATGCACCACTACCAGGTGCGGGACGTGGACGTGATCGTCGCGGGTCTGCTGCACGACGCGGTCGAGGACCACCCCGCCGAGCTGGCCGGGCTCGATCCCGGCGCAGGGGCGGAGGCGACCCCGGCGGCGCTCGCCACGCTGTCCGACCGGTTCGGCGCGCGGGTCGCCCGGCTCGTCGCGGCGGTCACCAACCCGGCGTACGACCCGGGCCGGAACCGCGACGAGCAGTACCGGGAGCACGTGGCGACGAGCCTCGAACGGGAGCCGTGGGCGCGGGTGATCAAGGTGTCCGACTTCACCGACAACGGTGTGGGCGTGATCCACACGGTCGGGCCGAAGGTGACCCGCGCCGCCACCAAGTACCGCCCGATGGTGCCGATCTTCCGCGACCTGGTGGCCCGCCCGGACACACCGCTGTCCCCACCGGTCAAGCAGCACATCCTCGCCCAGCTGGACCTGGCCGAGGAACGCTTCAGCGCCATCCTCGACCACCCCGCCTAACGCCCCTCCCTCCCTCCCCTCCCTACCTCGCCCCCGCCCCGCCTCGCCCCGCCTCGCCCCGTCGATCATGAAGTTGACCGCCCGGAGAGCGCTCCCCAATGCCGCCAACTTCATGATCACCCCCTCCCCGGCCCTTGGCGGCCCTCCCCCTGGCGGTGATCAAGGAGTTTGTGTCGCTGCGGCGGCCTGATCCGAACGCAAACTCCTTGATCACTCGCCCGTTTTAGGAGGCCTGGCAGGGCAACGGAGGGGGTGCACCGCCTGTGCGGGCCTGGTCGACGGCACGCCTGAGCGCGGCGCGGGTGGCGGGGTCAGCCGGCGGAGGGTGGGGTGCCGACCCCTCGGCCGAGCACCGCGGCTACCCGGTCACGCAGGGCTCGCAGTCGGTCTGGGGCGTCGCGCAGCACCACCCGCAGCGTCTCGTGACCACCGGCGGCGACCGCGCCGAGCACGTCGAGCAGCGTGCCGAGATGGGCGGGCGGCTCGTCGGCGAGCAGGTCCGCCGCGTCGGCCACGACCACCGTCAGCGGGCCGGCGTCGAGGCGGTCGGCGAGCGCGTCGGCGAGGGCGTCCCAGTTGCGGCCGTACCAGCCGGGCAGCGCCAACGCCCCGGCCAGCGCCTCGTGCAGCCCGGCCCGGGTACGCGCCCGCGTGCCGGACATCAGCACGCCACCCGGCAGCGCCCCGCCGCCCGGCAGCACCCCGCCGGCCGGCAACGTCCCGCCACTCGGCAGCACCCCGCCGCCCGGCAGCGCCCCGCCGCCCGACTGTGGGCCGCCGTCCGAGCCCGGTACGGTCGCGCCGCCGTCCGGCTCGGGCGGCGCGCCGTCGTACACGAGCCAGGCCGGTGCCTGCGAAGACGCCGCGCCCATGGATCCGTCCTTTCCCGACGGTGCCGGCCGGGCGGGGAATGCCCGGTCGGCGTCGAGGCTGCTCAGAGCCGGTAGAAGTTGGCGTAGTGATCGGGTGAGAACCAGGTCGCGCCGGTGCTCTTGTTGACCACGATCCGGTACGCGTCCCGGGAGGCGTTGCAGGCGCGCGGGTAGACGTCGTACTCGTAGTAGGTCGCGCCGGAGGGCAACTGGCCCTCGTAGTTGTAGAACCGGCCGCCGGCGAAGTTGCACTGGCCGCCGCTCCACGAGTACCAGCCGCGGCTCGTCGGGAAGCTCTTGGCGGACCAGCCGGAACGGGCGGTGCGCGCGTCGGCGCAGCGGGACTGCGTGCAGGAGCCGTAGACGGCGGCCGCGGCGGGCTCGGCGAGCCGGGTGGAGACCGTGGACGGGGCGACGAGCGCGGCGGCGGCCACGGCGGTGACCAGGGCGGACGCGGCGAGGGCGCGGCGTACGCGGGTGACGGCGGCGCGGAACGGGGTCAAGGGATCCTCCTTGAGCGAGCCGGCAGGACATCGACCAGCATCATTTCCTGGTCACCGCTCAGTCTGTCGAGGATCCTGCCCGCCGTACAGCCCCGATCCGGCGACGGCGCCCCGAACCCCGCGTGAACACACGATGGCGGGTGCGGACGGGCGACCCGAGCCGCCTGTCCGCACCCGCCGTGTGGATCAGTGCGTGAACGCCTGGAACTCGGCGATCCGCACGTTCTGCGCCTGCGGGCTGGCGGTGGCGCAGTCGGTCGCCGCCCGCGGGTCGTCGTCCTGCTCACCGGCGTAGTCCGGCGCGCCGGTGCACTGGTTGGTCAGCACCTCGACGCGCAGGTGCGTGGCCTTGGTGCGCGGGATGTCGAACGACCGCATGATCAGCTCGGGCGCCCGGGGACGCGGCGCCACAGCCGGGAACGCGTCCGGCCGGCTGGTGTAGACCGGCCGGAAGTCCGCCGCGTCGGCGCAGGTCACCGGCCCCGTCGCGGTGCACGCCAGGATCCGGAACTGCCGCACCGCGGAGTACCGGCTCTGGGTGCCGGCATCGGCGTCACCGGTGACCGGCGGGCGCAGCATGGCGCTCACCTGCACCCGGCGTACCTGCTGGACGTCACCGGCCAGGTCGACTGTGACCTGCCGGCCGGCGACCGGCGCACCGAGCGAGGCCCAGTTGGTGGCCTCGTCGTCGTCGGCGATCTGCGGCAGGTTGATCCCGTCGCCGCTGACCGCCGCGCCCGCGGTGGCCGAGGCCAGGTTGGGCCGCAACGTCACCGGCAGCGTCCGGTTCTGGCCCGCCTTGACCTTCACCGGGCCGATGCGGGTGTGGCCGTAGCCGGGCGTCCGCACCACGAACTCGTACGTGCCGGGCACCAGGTCCACCCGGTCGGTCAGCGGGGTCGCCGCGTCGGTGTCCGCGACCGGCACGGCCCGCGCCTGGTAGCGCCCGACGAACAGCTGCGCGCCGGCGACCGGCCCGCGCTCACCGATCGGCAGGAGCCGCAGCGAGCCCTCCCGCGCGTACGGGGAGGTGAAGCCCGGGGTGGGGTCGGGGTCGGTGTGGCCGACGCTGGCCGCGGTCTCGCCGAGGCCGCGCCCGGCGAACGCGTTCCAGAGCAGCTCCTGGTTGGCCCCGCCGAAGCGGATCCGGTCGGCGGCGAGCATCGCGTCCCGGGCGTCGACCATGCTGACCTGGCTGACCGACATGAGCAGGAACGAGTCGAAGACCAGCTGGATCCAGCGCCGGTTACCCGGGCAGGCGGTCACGTCGCGGGCGCCGGTGGCGCACGCCTTCTGCACGGCCGGGGTGCCGCTGCCCCAGCGGCGCATCATGGCCGCGCGGATGTCGGCGTTGGTGGCGCTCCACAGCTCACCGGAGGCGTGCACCTGGAGGCCGACGAAGTCGTAGTCGACCGAGCTGTAGTTCAGCGGGCTGTCGCTCATGTTGTAGTTGCGGATGCCCGCGTTCGGGTCCCCGGTGGTGTACTCGCCGATGGTGAAGCCGCGCCGGCCGGGTGCGGCGTACCCGTGCTCGAACAGGTACTCCATGGCGAGCTGGTCCGACCAGCTCTCGCTCATGCCCTGCGGCGAGCTGACCCCGGCGCTCGGGCCGGCGATCATGCGGTTGGTGACCGCGTGGCCGTACTCGTGGGCGATCACCGACATGTCGAAGTCGCCGTCCACGCAGGGCGCGTAGAACGAGCCCGCCATCGGCTGCCACAGGTACATGTTGGTGGTCGGCGCGACGCCGTCCGGCGGGGTGATCTGGTTGGCGTTGTTACGCGCCGCGAACGCGGGCGGACCGCCGCTGATGCCGCCGGCCTGCGCGTTGCCCTGCTCGGGGTCGTTACCGAGGCCACCACGGCCGAGGTTGTCCTGCTGCATGTTCCAGGTCTCCTCGGTGAACCCGAGGTGGTAGGTCCAGTCGTGCATCCGGTTGTGCATGGCGAACAGGTTCGCCCGCGCCGCGTCGATGTCGTTCGCCTGCGGCGAGGTGAACACCTCCGGGTTGCAGCGCTGCTCCTGCCACTGGTTCGTCCACGGGTAGTCGTACCTGCGGTCCGGGCGGGGCGTCGCGGTCTCGGTGCCGACGCTGAACGGGTCGTTGCTGTTCCAGTTCTGCACCGCGATCGCGTTGTTGCCCTTGGTCGTGGTGGTGGACTGGCCGGTGGCCGGGTCCACGTCCCACGCCGGGTGCCCGGGCACGCCCACCACCTCGGCGCAGCCGCGCGCCGGCACGGCGCACCACCGCTTGCGGGTGTCGGCCGAGGACCCGTCGACACGCGGCGAGTTCGGGAAGACCTCCCACGAGGGGTGGTCGGCGTCGTGGTCGATCAGGTCCTCGCGAACGAGCACCGCGCCGTCGCGGGCGTCCACGTAGGTGGAGTAGGCGGCCGGGTCCGCGCCTGTGGTGTCCGCGCCGAGGACCACCTCCCACGCCGCGCGCGGCCCACGGTCCGCGGTCGGCACCGCGACCAATGAGGTACGCACGACCTGCGCGTCGGCACGGCCGGCGTCGGCGATCGCGGCCTTGCGGGCCTGCTCGGCGCTGATCGTGGCGGGGGCCGGCGTACCGACGTCACGGGCCAGCGAGGAGCTGACGTGCCACACCGCTCCGTCGCGTACGCCGACCGAGAGCATGCCGTCGACGGCGGCCGGCAGGTCGCCGAAGCGCTGCCGGAACAGCACCGTCGCGCCCTGCCCCATCGGCGCCACGGTCAGCAGTTCCAGCGCGGCCGCGCCCTCGGCGGTCAGGCCCAGCACGTCCCGGTTGGCTGCCACGTACGCGCGCGCGGCGGCGGCCGGGTCGGCGGGCAGGCCGGTGGCGAGCGGCTTGCCGGTCGAGGTGAGCGTGGCAGGCGTACCGAAATCGGTCCAGCGCACCCGCGCGCCGAGCGCGGCGGCCCGGTCCCGCTGCCGCTCGCTGGCGAGAACGCGGCCCTTGCGGTTGTCAGTGGCCTTGGTGTCGTGCCGGTCGCCCGGCAGGTGGTCGGGTGGCGCCTGGGTACGGGTCTGTTCCCGGGGTGCCGCCTGGCCGCCGCCAGCGGCGGTCAGGACCAGACCGGCTGCCAGCAGCAGCGCGGTGGTCCCCGTCAACGCACGGGATGGTGTGCGCACGGTCCCTCCTGTCATCGTCGAACGGCGATGTCCGTTCCGCCATCCGACCAGGACGATCAACCGTCCGACACCATCCGAACATCCATAAATGTTGCTGCGTCGATTTCTCGGCGGCGCTGTCCCACCAGACGAGACACGAAGAGATCTTGGTACGAAACGGCCCCCATGAGGGCCCTTTCGTACCAAGATCTCCACAACGTCAGCAGCGGAGGCGACTCAGCAGTCAGGCTGCTTTGAACACTGACTCCAGGTGCCACTCCAGGAACTCGGCTCTGGGCCGGTCTCCACGTCGCTCCGGGATCGCGATGAGGGACCCGGCCTTCGCGTAGAACTGGTCGCCGTTGCCGAACTCGCTTCGCAGGCGCGGACTCACCATCAGGCGATACCTCGGGTCCACACCCAGGTAGCCCTGATCGAAAAGGATGTGGACATCGGACCTGAGCAGCATGCCGTTGTCGATCCGATGCTCGCCACCCGCAGGCAGTGGCCGGATGTGCGCCGCCTGGAGCACCGGTTGCAACTTGTTGCCCGTGATTGCGCAGCGGCGGCCGTACGCACCGAGCACCACCGCCTTGAACGACTTCTGGCCGAGACGCTGGGGCACGAGCCGTGGATCTCCGTAGACCGGACCGGGGCGATGCCATGGCTCACGAAGGTCCACTTCGACCTCTCCACCCAGAAGGCGGTGAAGGGCAAGACTGAAATAGTCCGCAGCGACTGGATCTGCGAGATCGTACGTCTTGCCCTGTACGACGTTGGGTGCGAAGCCAGGGGGCGGATCGACCGTAGAGCCGTCGGGGAAGAAGACACTGTCACGAACGAAGATGCATCCGATCACCGGATCCTCTCCCGGCCCGATTGGCTGCTTCCGGTACCGCCCGACGCTACGCCTCATCTCGTCGAGGCTCGCGACGCCGTTGCCCTCACCGAAGAGGTTCCACGCCTCCGAGATCTTCAGCTGTGTGAAGCCGCTGAAGAAGCCACCGCCGACGACGCGGTTGAACGGATAGTGGGCTTTGAAGAGAAACGGCTCGCCAGGTGTGAGCGCACGAAATGCACCACCCGAGGGACGCCAGAAGTTCACCTCGTTCAGATCAGGGCGCGCCGCCAGGAACCGGTACCACTTCTCGTCCGTGACTCCGACGAAGGCCTTCACACCGCCAGCCTGCACCAGAACGGATCTTGTCGCTACCCCGACCGGCGTCACGAACCCGACCAGTCAGGATTCGCGTGTCCACGTCGTCAAGTCCCGTCACGAGGACGCAAACCGGGTCCCGGTCAGTCCTCCACCACGCCAGACGCGACAGGTCGCGATTTTCAGGTCGCGTTCTCTCTCCTGATCAAACGTCGCCGCCCTTCTTCTCCGTGAGTTCGTCGTCGTCCCCTCGCCGGCGCAACGACCACCCGCCGACCCGGCCGGAGAGCTTGCCGGTCGCCCATTTGGCCCGGTCGAAGGTGTCGGTGCCGAGGCGCACGGCGGCACCGACGCCCTCTGCCCCTGTCTCGAGTGCCTTGTCCCGCACCTCGATGGCCGCGTCCGTCCATCGTCTCGCCTCCGACGACTGCCGATCACCCTCGATCCCGAGCCGCCCGTGGAAGCCGACAATGGCCGCCGACACGTGGTTGCTCGACTTCACCACCGCCGGTGAGTCCATCGGGTTCAGCAGCACCTTGGCGTTCGCCCTGCCCGCGGCCGCTTCCATGCGAGCCAGCAGACGCTCGGTGCACCGGGAGATGAGTTCGAGCCGCTTCTGCCGGGCGTTCCTCAGCCCGACGCGATGCCCGTCCAACTCGTCCGGCGACGCATCCAGCACCCGGTCGAGTTCGAGCACGGCAATCGCGTCCTGCAGCTGGAAGCAGCGAGCCAAGACGACGAGCCACTCCTGTGCCTTGGATTCCGCTTCCCTGGCCGCCTTGGCGAGATCACCGATAGCGGCCTTACGCTCCAACTTCTCCGCGAGCGCGTCGAGTTGACGCAACGCGTACGCCTGGGTTTCTGCGATCGTCGCCGGTGCGCCCTGCACCTTCGACCACGTGACCTCGTCGACCCGACCTCGCTGCTCGCGGATGGTCATGGACTCCTCGATGACGAAGCCCACGCCGATCATCCGCGCCAGCACCGCGTCCTTCTGGGCGCGGAGCACATCGTCGACCTTCTCGTCGATCGTGGCGAGATAGTCGGTGATCTCCTTCATGCTCTGCTGCATCGCAAGCTGCGCCATGAGTCCCGCAGCACCGGCCAGCAGCGCCGGGTTGGCGGTGATCACCCCAGGCCCCTTCGAGATCTGGAGCCATTTCTGGATCGAGCCTGGATCTCCCACCATCGCGTGGCTGACACCCGGCGTCTTGCTCGGCATCAGACCGTACTTGTGGACGGCCTGCGCTGACTCCTTCGTCAGCTGCACCCATCGACCCGAGTGGGCGGCGATCTCGGAACCAGCCTGTGCCGCTGTCGCCCCGACCTTGAGGACAGATCCGAGCCGAGGCAGCCCGAGGTCTCTGGACGGGAGGCCCTCGGAGACGAGGAAGCGCTCGACAGCCGTCGGTTCTCCGATGACCGCCAGCCCGTCACCGTCGCTGACCAGCTGAATCTCGTTACCCATTCTCGGCTCCTGACAGGTGGGGAGGGTGGAGAGCGATGCTGTGCACCCTGTTCACAGCTTGAGGTGCAGACGGTCAGTGGTCTCGGTGAGGAGTTGGGTGCTCGTCGGCGATCAGGTCGGCGATCACCTGGCCGAGATCCTGGCCGGGGGCGTGGATGCCCGCGACGGCCAGCACGTCGGCGTCGCGGCGCAGCTCGTCGGCGAGCTGGGCGGTGGTCAGCGCACGCGGCTGTTCGGGGCCGTCGACGTGGTGACACGACAGTTCCCGTGCCTCGCACCGGTCGAGCAGCCAGTCCCGCAGCGCCTTGCGCTGCATCGCGTCCCAGCCCTCGGTGGCCCACCGCCGCTTGTACTCCGGCCGCTCGATCAGCCCGACGGTGCGGTTGCCCTCGATGAGCGCGATCCGCCGTTCCACGATCGCCCGGTACTCAGGCCTCCAGTACGCCGGCAGCTCGGTGATCGGCTTCGACCGGTGCCGCTCGAACCACTGCGTCTCCAGGCCCTCGTCACGCATCTTGCGCGCGAGCACGATCTCGAACGCCCGCTCCCCCGGCGCTTGCATCGGAGGCCGGACGCTCTCCGGCGCGGTCAGGTCGTCGTCCAGCAGCCCGTAGAGCGAGTAGACCTGCCAGTCCAGCTCCTCCTGCAGTCCGATCATCACGCCACGAACGCAGTGCCACTCGTAGCCGGCGGCATCCAGCCGCTTGCGGGTCGGCACCCCGGAGGCGGCAACCGCCGCCGGGGTCACCCTGTCGAGCCGCCGCGCCAGATCGTCGATCTCCCGGCTCAATTCCACCGGGTACGCCGCTGAACGGTCGAAGGCCGTCTCTTCCGGATCGGGCAGGCAGTGGTGACGCGTCGCCACGAACGCAGCGGCCAGCGACCAGGAATGCGCACACTCGTCCTTCGGCAGCGGATGGTGGAGGCGCATCTCATCGACCGGATCGGCCCGCTCCCGCAGGTCCTTCTCCCGCTTCTCGGCCTGCTTCTGCAGGTCGGACAGGAGCAGTTTCCGGTCGATCACGCGACGACTCTAGCGGTCCCGTCGCCGGGACCGCGGCAGCCGTAAGTACCGATCTCCGCGACAGACCGCTACCGATGGCTTCCGCCAACGGGTTCCGGACGTCGGCTCACACGGTCGCATCGAGGAAGGTGGCCACGACCCGACGGAAGCCGTGTGGATTCTCGACCCACGGCAGGTGACCGGATCCGGGTAGGCTGACCCGCTCGCAGTTCGGCAGCGCCTTTTCCAGCGAGTCGACGCCCCAGCGGGGGCGGATGTCCTCGGGGCCGTCGATGATCAGCACGGGGACGTCGAGTGACCGGCACCGCGTGGCGATCGGGGAGGCGCGGAGTTCCTGCTTGACCTCGGCGTTGACGGCCCGGTTGCAGTCGTGGTTGATGCCCAGCCACGGCGTGGCCATGGCCTCGGCGTGCGTCATGGCGGCGTCAGGGTCGGCGAAGTCGGCCGACCATTGCAGGACCGCCCGTTCGCGTTCCTCCGCAGGCGTGAGGGTGCGCGCACCCAGTGCCTTCCACCGGTTCAGATGGGGCCCGAGCCGCCGCTTGAGATTCCGCTCGTAGTGTGGATGCCAGCCGCGTCCGGGGTCGATCCCCGTGCCGGACACGTAGATCAGGTGACTGACCCGCTCCGGGTGCTCGATCGCGTACCGCAGCGCCAGGTGCGCGCCCCACGAGTGGCCCAGCACTGCCGTTCGCGGTCCGGCCAGGTGTTCGCGTACCGCGTCGAGGTCGGCGACGAAGCGGTCGATCGTGTACGGACCGCCCCGCTGGGAACGCCCGCAGCCGCGCTGGTCCCACCGAACGACACGGGCGTGCCCGTCGAGCAGCCGGGCGACCGGGCCGAGGTAGTCCCAGATGCCCGGGCCGCCGTGGCAGAGCACCAGCGGCGCGCCGGCGCCGACCCGGTCGGCCCACAGGCGACAACCGTCTTCGGTACGCACGTCCGCAGTCATCGACGACAGTATGGCGAGTCGCAGAGCGGCGGGTCGGGGGTCGAGCCCTGGGCGACCCGCTGCGGCACTTCTGGACCGACGCCGGTTACGGCTCGCGCATCCAGGTCTTCGGGTCCGTCACGAAGACGCCCTTGCCCTGCTGTCGCCGGATCACCCGCAACGCTTCGAGACGCGCATACGCCATCTGGACGGTCCCATGACTCACGCGGTAGCGCTCGCGCAGCTCAGCGATTGAGGGCAGCTTTTCCCCCGGCTTCAGCTTCTTCCCTCTGACATCGGCGATCACATCGTCGGCGATGCGCCAGTAATCCGGCACTTCTCGCATGGCACTCCTCGCGTGGCGACCCCGATTCGATCACAACGCGACGCGCCCAACAAGTAACGTTGACTCATCTGACATGTCTATATAAGTTGGCTCCGAGCCGGTCCTCGCGTGGCAACGAGTTCGGCTCATCCCCCGGTCGGGGCGGGTGCGCGTACCCGTCCCGACCCTCCGGACTGCCCCGCCTCCGTACCGCCGATCCGGGCTGCGGGGGCGCAGCGGGCGGGCCGTCCGCGGCCGGCGTGCGGACGGCCCGCCCTCCAGACCCACCGCACCTGTCCCCCGCTCCTGGAAGGACCGACATGACGCCGCATCGATCCGGCCGGCCTTACCTGACCGCCCTACCTGCCCGGCTGACCCCGCACGAGGTGCGCACCCACGCCTTCGACCCGCATCGGCGAGGTGTCGACCCCGCTCAGGTGCGCGAGTTCCAGGCCCGGGTCGCCGACGAGCTTTCCGAGCTGCACCGGCGGGTACGCCCGGTCGCGCAGGAGAACGACAGGCTGAAGCGCGCCCTGCGTGACTGGCAGGCCATGCACGCCCGCGAGTGCCGCCCGCCGAACGACGGCCACTGGTAGAGCCGTGCGTTCCCCGCAACCCGGTGACCTGCTGCGAGTCGACGGCCGCGCGTCGGTGCAGTTCGGCGGCGACCGGGCGCTGACGTTCCGGGTCGTGTCGGTCGGCGCCGAGGTGACGCACATGGGCTGGATCTGGCTGACCGGCTACGTGCTCAACCGCCGGGGCACCGCGACCGCGAAGCGGGACATCTTCGTGCAGGTCGCGGGGCTGCGCCGGGCCGTCGAGCCGCCACCGTCCGGTCAGTCCTGGGTGCCGGCGAACAGCGTCCAGGCGTCGATCTCGGTCGGCGCCAGCGGCCGCGCCGGCAGGTAGGACGCGAGGTCGCGGAAGTCCGCCACGGCGTTGTGGACGCACACCGCGAGCGAGAAGTGCAGCAGTTCCCGCACCGCCTGCGCGTCGGGCGCCGTGACGTCGTCGAGCAGCGGGCTGCGGACGTCGAGCGCGAACACCACGTGGCAGGCGCTCTGGTCGGACTTGACCACGCAGTAGTAGCGCCCGGCCTCGGCCAGCCGGTTACGGATGTTCGCCCAGGCCATCGCCCCGGAGATGTCGGGCACGTCGGCGCCGGCCACGCAGGCCATCCGGAAGACCCAGCGGGCCGGGTCCTCCGGTGACACCGCGCCGTAGACCAGCACCAGGCCGCCGCGGTGGAACACGGCGAAGCCCTGCACGTCCGGGGTCAGATGCAGGAAGTCCGGGATCCAGACCCGGTCGTACTGCCGCTCGGCGAGGGACCGCAGGAACTGCACGGTACGGCCGGCGGCGTGGTGAGCGTCAACACCCATGCGTTCTGGTCCTCCCCGAAGGATCACGGAAGCTCACGCTATGAAGCGGTACGGACACGGATCAAGGCGTGCCGATCGACTCTGGATGGTCGGTCCCGTGAACGGGACCGAACCCGCTTCGAGTCCCACGGATAGGACTACGGGGCGGCTCGTCCGATCGGTCAACACCCGACGCGCGGCTGCGCGCGTACACCGGTCGGGGTTGTTAGCGTGGATCGCGGACCGCACGGCGGTCCGGCCACCCCTCACCCGACGGCCCGCGCGTCCCGGTGACGCCGCGGGACGCGGTGCTGCGATCCGGCATGGAGGGGGTGCGATGACCGCGGTGCCGGAGGACCCGGGGCCGGGTGATCGGCGGCCCGCGCCCGGCGCGCCGGTCGACGGCTGGCGGCGGCGCTTGAGTGTACGGACACGGGCGCTCGGCGAGGCGGCGCGCGTGCGGACCCGGCGCTTCTGGGACGGTGCACAGCCGACGCTGCGGCAGCTCTGGTGGACCGAGGAACCGGTGACGCCGGTGACCACAGTCGACCGGCGCGTACCGGAGCCGCTCGCGGTGCCCGCGCAGGGCCAGGTGTACGTGTTCCTGGTCCGCGCCACCTACACCTGGTCGTCGGAGACCGCCCGGCCGGAGCTGTTCGGCTGGTACGTGGACTACTTCCAGCAGCAGGCCGCGCAGCGCCTGCACCGCCTGGCGGTCCGCTGCGCGGCGGAGGTGCCGCCGCACCGCCCGCGCGACCTGCACGCCGCGTTGACCGCCGCGCTGGCCGAGGACGACCCGTCGCCCTGGACGTACGCGCGCGGCGAGGTGACGTTCGCCTGCGAGCCGGACGTCACGGTGCACCTGGACGAGCGGGTGCGCAAGCTGCTCCAGCCGTACTGGGAGCAGCGCATCGCGCTGGAGTGCGAACGCGACCTGGCCCGGCGTCGCGCCGAGTACGCGCAGGAACGCGACCGGCGCGACCACCCGCCGGAGCAGCCGAGGACGGCGGGCGAGGCGGGGCGGGCACGGCGCGGATCACGGCCGGACGGACCGGTGGAGTCGTTCACCCCGTTGGAGCCGCTGCTCCCTCCGCCCGCACCGCGCCCGGCCCCGGGGCAGCGGCCCCGGCCCGGCGAACCGGAGCCGCCCCAGGTCTGAGCCCGACGGCGTCAGCCCGGGACGGCGGCCGTCTCGGGGCGGGCCTGCCGGGCGGCCAGGTAGGCGGCGATGCCGGTGCTGTCCTCGGTGGCCAGGAACGCGCCGCGCGCGTTGACGAGCGCCTCGTCGGCATGGGTCAGGCAGCCCCACACCGTGTCGCCCCACGAGTCGGCGAGCTTGACCTCGGCCGGCTCGGCGCAGGGCTCGCCTCGTGGTCCGCCGATCTGGCAGTGGCCGGGGGCGCCGTCGCGCCGGGCGGCGACCTGGGCGGCCCGGCGGACCGGGGCGGGTCGCCCGTCCGGATCGACCTGCGGAGCAGGCACACCCGGTGAGCGGGCGAACAGGATCGTGTTGCCGTCGGGGTCGACTGTGCGGCACTCGCCGCCGGGAGCGTTCTCGACCCGGTGACCCGCCGCGACGAGGCGTTCGGCGGTCGCGGCGTCGTCGTCGACGTGGAGGTGGAGCGTGGCCGGGGCCGGGGCGGCCTGGACGACGAGCAGCAGGGTCAGGTCGCCGCAGCGCAGGCGCGACCGGCCGTCCTCGCCGGGCTGCCCGGTGTAGCCGAACAGCGCGTAGAACCGGCCGGCCGCGTCGGCGTCACCGACGTTCAGGACCGGGACCTGAGCCTGCACTCCGCTGCGCACCGCGCCACTCTACCCATTGGCGCTCCGTAAATCACGTCTTGCAGATCGGGTTTTCATCCCGGCCGGCGGGTGTCCCGGGGTCAGCAGCCGTTGGTGCTGGTCTGGTTGCGCTTCAGCCCGTCGGACCAGGTGACGCCCTGGACGACCGCCACCACCACGCTGCCGTCGTGGATCTGCTCGTAGTGCAGGTGCGGGCTGAGGTCGTACTTCGTCGACGTCGCGCCGACCCGGCCGATGACATCGCCGCGCTTCACGGTGTCGCCAGTGGCCACCGCGCGCGAGTTCAGGTGGGCGTACCGGGTGCGCCAGCCGTCGCCGTGCCCGATGACGATGGTGTTCCCGTAGCCGGAGGTGGTGGAGTAGTACGACTCCAGGACGGTCCCGGCGGCGCTGGCGACGGTCCGGCGGTTGAGGTCGTCGGGGCTGCCGTTGGCGTCGTAGTGGTTCCAGTCGATGGCGTGGGCGGGGCTGTGCCCGTTCCAGTTGTTGCCCTGCCAGGTCTGGCCGCACAGGAACGGCATCCGGAAGCCCGGCCGGGCGGCATGCGCGGGCTGCACGCCGAGCATCGCCCCGGCGACGACAGCGGTCGTGAGCAGCGCCGGCACGCGCCACCGGGCGGCGGTGGTCGTCAGCGACATCGTTCCCCTCCTCGCATCGAGTGATCCGGGTCGATGCTATGGGCCGCGCGGACGTCGGGTAAATAGCTACACGGATGAATGCCCGGCCAAAACTTTCCTACGGTCAGCCGACCAGGGCGGCGTACCGGCCGCGCCGGTCCAGCAACGCGTCGTGGGTGCCGGACTCGACGATCCGGCCGTGGTCGAGCACCGCGATGCGGTCGGCGTCGCGGACGGTGGAGAGCCGGTGCGCGATGGTCACCACGGTGCGGCCCCGGGCCAGCTCGTCCAGCGCCCGCTGGACCGCGCGCTCGGTCTCGGTGTCCAGCGCGCTCGTCGCCTCGTCCAGCACCAGGATCCGCGGGTCGCGCAGCAGGGTCCGGGCGATCGCCAGGCGCTGCTGCTCGCCGCCGGAGAACCGGTGGCCGCGCGAGCCGACCATGGTGTCGTACCCGTCGGGCAGCGCGGCGACGAGGTCGTGGATGCGGGCGGCGCGGGCGGCGGCCTCGATGTCGGCGTCGGTGGCGTCCGGGCGCGCGTACCGGAGGTTGTCCCGCACGGTGCCGTGCAGCAGGTACGTCTCCTGGCTGACCACGCCCACGACGGCGGCCAGGTCGGCCGGGCGCAGGTCGCGCAGGTCGATCCCGTCGATGGTGATGCGGCCGGCGTCCGGGTCGTGCAGCCGGCTGATCAGCGCGGCGAGCGTGCTCTTGCCGGAGCCGGTCTCCCCCACCAGGGCGAGGCTGGTGCCGGCCGGGACGTCCAGGCTGACGCCCGCGAGGGCGGCGGTGTCGCTGCCCGGATAGCTGAAGGTGACGTCCTCGACGCGCAGGTGGCCGCGGGCGGTGGCCGGGTCCAGCGGGACCGGGCGGGCCGGCTCGGCGACCTCGACGGGCAGGTCGAGGTATTCGAAGATCCGGGCGAACAGCGCCAGCGACGCGGTGAGCGTGACGCCGACGTTGAGCAGGCCCATCAGCGGCCGGAACAGGTTGCCCTGCAGGGCGGTGAACGCGACGAGCGTGCCGATGGTGAGCGTGCCGGCGGTGCCGGGCAGGCCGGCGCCCAGGTAGATCACCGCGGGGATGGCGGCGAAGACGATGCTCATGGCGGCCATCCGCCAGCGTCCGGCCAGTTCCGAGCGCAGTTCCAGGTCGACCAGGCGGGCCGAGGAGGCGGTGAACCGGTCGACCAGGGCCGGGCCGGTGCCGAGCGTCTTGGCCAGCCGTACGCCGCTGACCGACAGCCCTTCCTCGATGGTCACGGTGAGGTCGGCCAGTTCGCGCTGCCGCTGGGCGGTGATCTCCCGGCGCAGCCGGGCGACCCGGCGGGTGAGCCAGAGCGCGGGCGGCAGCACGACCGCCGAGACGAGGGTGAGGCGCCAGCTCAGCGCCAGCATGGCGATGGTGGTGGCGACCACTGTGGTGAGGTTGGCGGCGATCGAGGTGGCGGTGGAGGTGACCACCGCCTGCATGCCGCCGATGTCGTTGGTGATGCGCGACTGGACCTCGCCGGTGCGGGTGCGCACGAAGAAGCCGATCGACTGCCGCTGGAGGTGGGCGAAGACGTCGGCGCGCAGCCGGTGCATGACCTCCTGGCCGACGCGGGTGGAGATCCAGGTCTGTGCGACGCCGAGCACGGCGGTGACCGCCGCCACCGCGACCATGCCCGCGACCAGCCAGGCAAGCAGCGTCAGGTCACGCTCGGGCAGGGCCCGGTCGATCACGGCACGCAGCAGGAACGGTGTGGCCATCGCGATGTTCGAGGACGCCACGATGATCGCCACGACGGTGGCGAGCGGGCCCCGGTGGGCGGTGAACAGGCCGCCGATCCGGCGCAGGGACACCTCACGGGCCTGGGCCTTCTCGGCGGGGGAAACGGTCCGGCCGTCACGGCGGCCGTCGGGGATGCGGTCCAATGGTGCTCCTAGTGTCTCGGGGGAAACATGCTGAGGTTACCTCAACATGAGGGAACAACACGAAAGCCTGTTACCGTATTCCCGTGAGCGGCAGCGACGAGAGCCTGGCCGAGACGTTCTGGGCGGTGACCCGCCGACTGCGGCACCAGACCAAACGCGCGCTGGAGCCGTGGGAGATCAGCCCCGGGCAGGCGCGGGCGCTCGGCGTGCTGATGCGTCACGGCGCGCTGCGTCCCGGTGCGCTCGCCGAGCACCTGCGCATCGCGCCGCGCTCGGCCACCGAGGTGGTCGACGGGTTGCAGGAACGTGGCCTCGTCGAGCGCCGGCCCGACCCGGGCGACCGGCGGGCCACGCTTGTCGCCCCCACCGCCGAGGGCGAGCGGGTGGGCACCGCCATCCGGCAGGCGCGGGCCACCGAGGCGGAACGGTTCTTCGGCGCGCTCGCACCGGAGGACCGGACCGAGCTGGCCAGGATCCTGCGCCTGCTGCGCGAGGACTAGGTCTCCGGCTTCCCCGGTTTCACCCGTTCCGGGTGAGGCGACAAGCCCCCTGGCGGGGAATAGCGCCATCGGGAGGAGGGCCGATGGTCGACGCCACCGAAGAGTTCTTCCGGAGCCTGGGGCAGCGCAGGCAGCGCGGGCTGACAGCGCTCCACGAGGGCACCGTCCGGTTCGACATCGCCGGCGACGGCTCGGTCGACCACTGGCTGGTCTCCATCGCCCGCGGCGAGGTCACCGCGGCGCGGCAGGCCACCGGCGGGGACGCGGTCGTCCGGGCGGACCGGGCCGTCTTCGACCGGATCGCGCAGGGCGAGGCGTACTTCCTGACCACCGTCCTGCGCGGCGAGGCCGAGGTGGAGGGCAGCCCGCGGCTGTTCGCGACAGTACGCCGACTGTTCCCCTCCCCGCCCGGTTCGCGCCCGGAACGACATCGGGGAGACGACGATGGGTGACGACCACGTCGGCATCTTCGACGGGACGATCTTCCTGGTCTGTGACCGGGCGGGCGACGTCGTCCCGGCGGCCGACGCCACCCACGGCCTGTTCGCCCACGACACCCGTCTGCTGTCCCGCTGGCAGCTCACCATCGACGGCGAGCGGCTCAGCACGCTATCCATCGACGACATCCACTACTTCGAGAACCGGTTCTACCTGGTCCCGGGCAGTCAGGACGTCTACGTCAACAGCACACTCGCGGTGCGCCGGACCCACAGGCTGGACGCCGGACTCCAGGAGGACCTGCTCCTGGTCAACAACGACCGGCGGCCCGTCGACCTGACCGTGCGGATCGAGGTGGACGCCGACTTTGCGGACCTCTTCGCGGTTAAGGAGGGCACGACGAACCGCCGGGGGCGGCACTACCGGCGGGTCGACGGCCCGCGACTCGTCCTGGGGTACCAGCGCGAACGCTACCGCCGCGAGACGATCGTGTCGGCCACCGCCCCGGCGGAGGTGGACGAGAACGGCCTGACGCTGCGCGTGCACATCGAACCGCACGGCCGGTGGCAGACCCGGCTGACCGCCGAGCCGGACCTCCCCCTGCCCCGAGGGCTGGAGCGGCTCAGCCTGCCCGGGCGGGTCGAGGGCCACGCCCGGGACAAGCCCGCCGAGCTGCGGGAGTGGCTGGACCGGGCGCCGCGCCTGGAGACCAGCTGGGGACCGCTGCAGAACACGTACCGGCAGAGCCTCATCGACCTGGCCGCGCTGCGGTTCAGCCCGTTCCTCGCCGGAGCCGGGTGCGTGCTGGCCGCCGGGCTGCCGTGGTTCATGTGCCTGTTCGGCCGCGACAGCATCCTCACCAGCCTCCAGGCGCTGCCGTTCGCACCCGAACTCGCCGCCACCACGCTCACCGTGCTCGCCTTCCGGCAGGGCAGCCGGATCGACGACTTCCGGGAGGAGGAGCCGGGCCGGATCCTGCACGAGATGCGCTATGGCGAGCTGACCGTCTTCGACGAGACACCGCACAGCCCCTACTTCGGCAGCGCGGACGCCACTCCCCTGTTCCTCGTGCTGCTCGACGAGTACGAGCGGTGGACCGGCGACGCCGCCCTCGTCCGCGCGGTGGAGCAGGAGGCGCGGGCGGCCGTCGACTGGATCGACCACTACGCCGACCGGGCCGGCAACGGTTACGTCTCCTACGAGCGGCGCAACGCGGTGAACGGCCTGGAGAACCAGTGCTGGAAGGACTCCTGGGACAGCATCTGCTACCGCGACGGCCGGCTGCCGGGCTTCCCGCGCGCCACCTGCGAGCTCCAGGGGTACGCGTACGACGCGAAGGTGCGCACCGCCCGGCTGGCCCGCGAGATCTGGCACGACCCGGCGTACGCGGACCGGCTGGAGCGGGACGCCGCCGACCTCAAGCGCCGCTTCAACCACGACTTCTGGATCGACGACGGCGAGTACATGGCGCTGGCGCTGGACGGCGACGGCCGCCGGGTGGACGCCCTGTCGTCGAACATCGGCCACCTGCTGTGGAGCGGCATCGTCGAGGAGCCGAAGGCCGAGGCCCTGGTGCGGCACCTGATGTCACCGGCGATGTTCAGCGGCTGGGGTGTCCGCACGCTGGCCGAGGGCGAGGCCCGCTACAACCCGGTCGGCTACCACGTCGGGACCATCTGGCCGTTCGACAACTCGTTCATCGCCTGGGGTCTGCGGCGCTACGGGTACGCCGAGGAGGCGGCCCGTATCGCGGCGGGCATCCTGGACGCGGCGGCGTTCTACGACGGCCGGCTGCCGGAGGCGTTCGCCGGGCATGCCCGGTCCGAGACCCGCTACCCGATCCGGTATCCGACCGCGTGCAGCCCGCAGGCCTGGTCGGCCGGCGCGCCGCTGCTGCTCCTGCGGACGATGCTCGGCCTGCGGCCGGTCGGCGACGATCTCGTGGCCCGGCCCGCCCTGCCTGCTAGCCTCGACTACGTGGCGTTGCTCGACGTCCCCGGCCGCTGGGGGCGCCTGGACGCCTTCGGCAGGAGCACCGCCGCCGGCGGCCTGAGCCGGTACGAGCTGGCTCCGCAGCAGCTCTCCGCACCGTGACGGGATCGACATGCAGCGCATCGACTGGGCGCACACCGCGGTCGTGGGCGTCCACTGGCAACACGAGGTGGTCAGCCCGGACGGCGTCTTCGGCCCGTTCTTCGCCGACCAGGTGGCCCGGCACGGCGTGGCGGCGAACGCGGCCCGGGTCGCCGCCGCCGCGCGGGCCGCGGGCGGCCTCGTGATCTTCACCCGGGTCGCCTACCGGCCCGGCTATCCGGACCTGATCGCCAACACGCCGAGCTTCGCGATGATCGCCGAGCGCGGGGCGTTCCTGGAGGGCGACCCGAAGACCCGGATCGTCGAGGACGTCGCGCGACAGCCGGGCGACGTCGTCGTCACCTCCACCCGGCTCGGCGGGTTCTCCGGCACCGACCTGGACCTGATCCTGCGCGGCCGTGGCGTGCTGACCGTCGTGTTCACCGGCGTCGCGACGAACCTGGCCGTCACCGCCACCGCCTACCAGGCGGTCGACAACGGGTACCGCATCGTCACCGTCTCCGACGCGTGCACGGCGGCCACCGACGAGCTGCACGACACCTACCTGAGCACGCTGGGCCAACTCGGCGAGGTCGTCGCCACCGGCGAGATCGCCTGACCGGCCGCCGGGACCGCTCAGCGCAGGCCGGCGGCGATCGCGTCGACCAGCAGCGCGCCGAGCGTGCGGGCCATCACGGCGCGGGCGGCGTCGACGTCGAGCCCCATCGAGTCGCGCATCATCGACCAGGCCGACCAGGTGCCGGCCACCGTGAGCGCGTCGAGCAACTGTTCCCGGCCCGGCCCGGCCTGCGCCAGCTCCGGGGCGAACACCGCCTCGATCTCCTGCCGGACCCGGGCGACCGCCGCCTCCCGGTTACGGCGCAACTGCGGGGAGAACGGCTCCCGCAGCGCCGACGCGCGGGCCGAGGGCGCCAGCACCTCCAGCAGCCGGGCACGCTGGTCGCAGAACGCGGCGATCCGGGCGGTCAGCGGCAGCTCCGGCGGCACCGGCCGCCAGAGCGCCGCCTGCCGCTCGCCGACCCGCCGCCCGGTCGCGGCGAACAGCGTCTCCATGTCCTTGAAGTTGGTCCAGAGCGTACGCAGCGACACCCCGGCCCGCTCGGCGATCCGTTCCCCGGTGGGCCGCAGGTCACCGGAGTCGATCAGGGCGAGGTGCGCCTCCACGATCGCGGCCCGGGTCCGCTCGGCCCGCGCCGCCCGGCCGTCCACCCGCTCCGGCGGGTCGGTCTCCAGCTCGATCATGGGTACGGGCTCTCCTGTTGCTCGTCTGCCGGCGGCCACTCTACGTGCGTGCCGCCGGGCGACCGGCACCCGGCCACCCGGCCACCCGGCGACAGCACCGTGGTCAGGACGTCGGCACGGCGTCCGCCGGCGGGTTCGTCGGCGGCTCGGTGAACTCGGTGACCGCGCCGTCACCGTCGTCGGTGGTGTACGCGGGACCGAAGTACTCCTGCGCGCCGTTGCTCACCTTGGTCAGCCGGACGCCGCCGTAGCCGGCGTGCACGCCGTCGGCGTACCGGAAGGGGACCAGGCCCGGGCCGCGGAAGCCGCCCTTGCGCACGGCCTCGACCAGCTTCTCCCGGGTGGGGTCGGGCCCGGCGGCGAGCATCGCCTGGACGAACGTGTACGCCATCGAGTAGCCGTAGATCGCGTTGCCGTCGACCGGGTTGCCCGCGTTGTACTTCTGGTGGATCTTGGTGAACTCCTGGATCCACGGGTTCGCGGTGTCGGCCACGTTCGGCAGGTAGTTGTCGGCCACCATGCCCTCGAGGATCACCTTCTTGTCGCCGAGCTGCGCGGACAGCGTGGTGTAGTCGGCGCCCACGTTGGACACCACCCACTGCGCCTTGAAGCCCTGCCCGGCGGCCTGGCCCATGGCGAGCGCGGTGAAGCCGGGGATGGTCGCCGAGATGACCACCTGGCAGCCGGCCGCGCGCAGCGCGCCGATGGCCGGGCCGACCTGCTGGTTGGTGGTGGTGTACGTCTGCTTCGCCGCGACCGGGCCGAGGACCTGCTCGACGCCGGCCAGCGAGTCCCGCCCGAAGTCGTCGTTCTGCCCGAAGTGGCAGACCTTCGCGCCGGGGAACTCCCGCTTGACGTAGCCGGCCAGGATCTTGCCCTCGACGGTGTAGTCGGGCTGCCAGCCGAACGTGGTCGGGTACTTGTCCGGCTGGTTCCAGTTGCGGCTGCCGGAGGCGACGAACAGGTCCGGCACCTTCTGCGTCTTGACGAACTCCAGCACGTTCGTGTGCGTGGGCGTGCCCAGGCCGCCGAGCAGCGCGAAGACCTTGTCGTCGAGCACCAGCTTGCGGACCACGTTCTCGGTGTTGGCGGGGTTGTAGCCGTCGTCCATGACCTTGTAGACGATCTTCCGGCCGTGCACGCCGCCCTTGCTGTTGACGTGCTCGAAGTACGCCTTCGTGGCGGCGGAGATCTTCGAGTAGCCGGGCGCGGCCGGTCCGGTGAGCGGTTGGTGGGTGCCGATGACGACCTCGGAGTCGCTGACGCCGGGGACGTTCTCGGCGGCTTGCTTCTCGTCGTCGGCGCAGGCGGGCAACGCGGCCAGCAGGGCCAGGCCGGCGGCGGCCGCGAGAACGCGGCGGGTGGTGGGGCGCATGGTTCTCCAATCCGGTGCGACGGTGCGAACGGTGGGTGGAACCGGTGGGGTCAGCGGTCCGGCGACCGGAGGGGCGCGCGCC
Organism: Micromonospora sp. WMMD1219; assembly: GCF_049315215.1. Taxonomy (NCBI): domain Bacteria; kingdom Bacillati; phylum Actinomycetota; class Actinomycetes; order Micromonosporales; family Micromonosporaceae; genus Micromonospora; species Micromonospora sp. WMMD1219. Next base: position 4,760,616 of record NZ_CP186057.1, on the reverse strand, counting down.
GGCTGCGGACGGCCGCGCGCAGCCGGGCGCCGACGGCGCGCACGCCGCCCTGGAGGCCGCCCGGGGCGGCGAGCATGACGACGATGAGGATCAGGCCGAACACGGCGAGCGCGAGGTTGCCCTCCAGCCGCTGGGCCAGCCCGGCGGAGAGGTCGAGGTGTTCGGTGAGCAGGCCGGGCAGGTCCTGGAGCGCCACCAGCAGCACCGCTCCCCAGACCGCGCCGGCCAGGCTGCCCAGGCCGCCGATCACGATCGCCATGAGCAGGAACAGCGACAGGTCCAGCGGGAACTTGCCGGGCGCGACGGTGGCGGTGAGCATGGCGTACACGCCGCCGCCCAGGCCGGCGCAGGCGGCGCTGACCACGAACGCGAGCACCTGCGTGCGGGCCACCGGGATGCCGGCGAGCCGGGCCGCGACCTCGTCGTCGCGGACCGCCCGCAGGGACCGGCCGAAGCGGCTGCGCACCAGGTTGGCCAGCAGCAGCATGGTGAGCAGCGCGGCGGCCAGCGCGATCCAGGCCAGCCAGCGTTCCGGCTGGAAGTAGGCGCCGAGCGTCGCCGGTGGCGTCTGCGCCGGGAACGGCAGTCCCTGCTCGCCGTTGAACACGCCGGTGAAGATCGTGGTGACCGCCGGGACGAGCGTCGCCACGGCCAGTGTCACGCCGGCCAGATAGGGCCCGCGCAGCCGGGCCGCCGCCAGCCCGACCACGAGCCCGCCGAGCGCGGTCACCGCTACGGCGGCGAGCAGCGACGCGGGCAGCGTCCACCAGCCGCGTAGCGCCCGCTCGTCGAGGGCCTGCTGGGTCAGGGCCATCGTGTAGGCGCCGGTGGCCATCAGCGCGCCGTGCCCGAGGGAGAGCTGGCCGTTGAGCCCGACCAGCACGGTGTGCCCGGCGGTGACGCAGAGGAACGCGCAGACGCGCGCCACCTGGAGGTTCTGGTACGGCGCGAGCTGGTTGGTGACCAGCACGACGAGCGTGCCGAAGAACACGGCCACCGCCAGGTGACGCAGCAGTGTGGAGCCGCGCGCCTCGCGTCCGGCCGGTGCGCCGGGGAGCAGCCGCCGCAGCGCCGACGGTGCGGCGGGGGCGACCTCGGTGGGGGTGCTCGTCACACGTGCCTCGCTCTCGCCGCGGAGAAGAGCCCGCCGGGGCGGACCAGCAGGACGGCCAGCAGCAGCACCAGGACGGCCAGCGGGGTGGTGTCCGGTCCCAGGTAGCCGGTGACGTAGGACAGGATCAGCCCGACCAGCAGGCCGCCGACGACGGCGCCGACCGGGCTGTCCAGGCCGCCGACCACGGCGGCGGTGAACGCGACCACGAAGACCAGGTCCATGGCGTGCGAGTGCAGGCCGAGTCCGGTGGGGACGACCAGCATCCCGGCCAGCGCACCGACCCCGGCGGCGAGCGCCCAGCCCAGCGTGAGCATCCGGCCGACGCTGACGCCGAGCAGCCGGGACACCTCGGGGGCGAACGCGGCGGCCCGCATCCGCAGGCCGACCGGGGTACGGGTGAACAGCAGCGCGAGCAGCGCCACCACCGTGAGCGCCGAGCCGAGCACCCACAGGTCGTACGGGGACAGCGCGGCCACCCCGGCGATGGTGAGCGCGTCGGTGTCGAACGGTGCCGGGGCGGGCCGGTAGTCGTTGCCGAAGACCATGCCGAGCACCGCCTGGATGACGAGCACCAGGCCGAGCGCGACGATCACCTGGTTGAGCGGCCCGCCGGGGCCGGCGAACCGCATCAGCACCCGCTCCACCAGCGCGCCCAGGGCCAGTCCGGACAGGATCGCGGCGGCCAGGCCCAGCCAGTACGAGCCGGTGGCGGAGACGACCGCGTACCCGACGTAGGCGGTGGCCACGGCCATCGCGCCCTGGGCGAAGTTGACCACCCGGGCGGCCCGCCAGATGAGCACCAGCGCGAGCGCGAACGCCGCGTACACCGCCCCGGCGGCGAGCCCGTCGAAGGTGAGGAACCAGAACCGCTCCATCGGCGACCCCTTCCTAGAATCCGAGGTACGCGTGCCGGAGCTGGTCGTCGTCGCGCAGCCGGGCGGCCGGCGCGGCCGTCACGACCTGCCCGAGCGACATGACGATGCCTTGGTCGGCGACGGACAGCGCGGTGCGCACGTTCTGCTCGACGAGCAGCACGGTGAGCCCTCGTTCGTCGCGCAGCCGCCGCAGCAGCGCCATGATCTGCGCGGCCACCTTGGGGGCCAGCCCGAGCGACGGCTCGTCGAGCAGCAGCAGCCGGGGCCGGGCGATCAGCGCGCGGCCGATCGCGAGCATCTGCCGTTCCCCGCCGGAGAGCTGGTGTCCGGCGTGGTCGCGGCGGCGGGCCAGCGCGGGGAACAGCTCGTACACCTCGTCCTGTGCGCGCCGGGCGTCGGCCCGGTCACGCCGCCACAGCCCGCCCAGGCGCAGGTTCTCCGCCACCGTCAGCTCGGTCACCACGCCGCGGCCCTCCGGCACGTGCGCGAGGCCGCGCCGGACCAGGTGTTCCACCCGGACGCCGCGCAGGTCCTCGCCCGCGTACCGGACCCGGCCGCCGGTGGGCCGGAGCAGACCCGAGAGGGTACGCAGCAGCGTGGTCTTGCCCGCGCCGTTGGCGCCGAGCACGGCGGTGACGGTGCCGGCCGCGACGGTGAACGCGACGTCGCGCAGCACCGGCACGGGTCCGTAGCCGCAGCTGAGCGCCTCGACCTCCAGCACGGCGGTCACGACGTGCTCCCCTCGGCCGGCACGTCGGCGCCCAGGTACGCCTCGGTGACCCGGGGGTCGTCGCGGATGCGTTCCGGCGGGCCGGCCGCGATCACCTTGCCGAAGTCGAGCACCACCAGGTCGTGGCAGACGGACATGACCAGGTCCATGTGGTGCTCGACGAGCAGCACGGCGCAGCCGTCGTCGCGTTCGGGCAGCGCGCGGACCAGGTCGGCCAGCTCGGCCACGTCGTCGGCGCCGAGACCGCCGGCCGGTTCGTCGAGCAGCAGCAGCCGGGGACGGGCGATCAGCGCGCGGGCCAGCGCGACCCGCTTGCGGACCGGGTACGGCAGGGTGGCCGGCGTCGCGTCGGCGTACTTCCCGATGCCCAGCTCGGCGAGCAGGTCCAGCGCCGCCGCGCGCAGCCGCCGCTCGTCGTTGTCGCTGCGGGGCAGACCGAACAGCGCGGCGGCGAAGCCGGCGCGGGCGGTGTGACTCGCGCCGGCGACCACGTTCTCCAGCACGGTCAGCCCCGCGAACAGCCCGACGCCCTGGAGCGTGCGGGTGATCCCGAGCCGGGTGAGGGCGTGCGGGCGGGGCCGGAACGGCCGGCCGTCCAGGGTGAGCGAACCCTCGGTCGGCCGGACGAAGCCGCAGACCACGTTGAACAGGGTGGTCTTGCCGGCGCCGTTGGGCCCGATCACGCCGACGACCCGGCCCGGCGGCACCCGCAGCGAGACGTCGTCGAGGGCGACCAGGCCGCCGAAACGTACGCCGACGTGGTGCAGTGCCAGGCCGTCGGCGGCTGTGGCCGGTGGGCTCATCGTCACCTCGTGCCGGTCGACGGAGCGGGAAAACTAATTACACCGGGAGTGTACTTTTCTCTGCCGCCGCGTCAATGCCCCGACGATCACGGTTCATCTGCCGGGGTTACCGGCCTCCAACGTGCACTGTCGGTGTGATCATCTCGGCATGCGGTCGCGGGCGCGGCGCAGGAACGTCTGCTCCGCCGCGTTGCCCGTACCGGCGATCGCCGCGTCGTACGCCGCCCGGGCCTGCGCCGGGCGGTCCAGGCGGCGCAGCAGGTCGGCCCGGATCGCGTGCCACACGTGGTAGCCGCCCAGGTCCAGACCGTCCACAGCGGCCAGTCCGGCCGCCGGCCCGCGCACCTCGGCCAGCGCGACGGCCCGGTTCAGCGCCACCACCGGCCCGGGCGCGACGGCCGTCAGCTGGTCGTAGAGCGCGAGGATCTGTCCCCAGTCGGTGGCGGCGGCGGTGGGCGCGTCCGCGTGCACCGCGCCGATCGCGGCCTGGATCTGGTACGGGCCGGGCCGGCCCCTCCGCAGGCACCGGCGGACCAGGTCCTGCCCCTCGGCGATCAGCTCCCGGTCCCACCGGCCGCGGTCCTGCTCGGACAGCGACACCGGCACCCCGTCCGGGCCGGTCCGGGCGGCGCGGCGCGCCTCGGTGAGCAGCATCAGCGCGAGCAGGCCGAGCGCCTCCGGCTCGTCCGGCATCAACGTCACCAGCAGCCGGCCCAGCCGGATCGCCTCGGCGCCCAGCTCGGCGCGGCCCAGCCGCTCCCCCGCGCTCGCCGTGTGCCCCTCGTTGAAGATCAGGTACACCACGGCGAGCACCCCGCGCAGCCGGTCCGGCAGGTCCGCGTCGCGCGGCACCCGGTACGGGATACCGGCGTCGCGGATCTTCGCCTTGGCCCGGACCAGGCGCTGGGCCATGGTCGTCTCCGGCACCAGGAAGGCCCGCGCGATCTCGGCGGTGCTCAGGCCGCCGAGCAGGCGCAGCGTCAACGCCACCCGGGCGGGAGCGGCGAGCGCCGGGTGGCAGCAGGTGAAGATCAGGCGCAGGCGGTCGTCGGGCACGGGCCCCTCCTCGGCGGGCGGGTCGGCGGCGTGCAGCAGGGCGGCCTCGGCGTGCCGCGCCTCCCGGGTCGCCTCGCGCCGCAACCTGTCGATCGCCCGGTTCCGGGCGGTGGTGATGATCCAGCCGGCCGGACTGGGCGGCGGTCCGTCGGCGGCCCAGCGCGTCACGGCGATCGCGAACGCCTCCTGGACCGCCTCCTCGGCGAGGTCGATGTCGCCGAGGAGACGGACCAGGACGGCTACCGCGCGGCCGTACTCGGCCCGGAAGACGCGTTCGACGTCGGTCATCCCTCGCCCTGGAACGGGCGGACCTCGATCGGCAGCGTGGTGGCCAGGGCGTAGCGGCGGCCCCAGTCCAGCGCGGCGTCCAGGTCCGGCGCCCGGATGACGGTGACGCCACCCAGGTACTCCTTGCCCTCGGCGAACGGCCCGTCGGTGACCAGCACCTCGTCACCGGCCGGGCGCAGCACGGTGGCGGTCTGCGGGTCGTGCAGGCCGTTGCCGAACACCCAGCACCCGGCCTCCCGCAGGTCCCGGCCGATGGCCTCGACCTCGCGCATCACCCCGGCCAGGAACTCCGGGTCCGGACTACCCTGGCCGGCCGGCTGGTACATGCTGATCAGGTACTGCTTCATCGGCTTCTCCTCTTCACCGCCGGACGGCCCCGCGCCGTCCCTTCACCCTCCACACGAACGGTGGACGCCCGTTTCGACACGCCGGGCCGGGTGAATCCGGCCGGGAGCGGGGTACGCCGACGCGTGCGCCGCCACCGGGTCGTCGTCGTGGGCGCCGGGTTCTCCGGCCTGGCCTGCGCGCTCGCGCTGGACGCGGCCGGCGCGCAGGTGCGGGTGCTGGAGGCGCGGGACCGCGTGGGCGGCCGGACACTGAGCCGCCCGCTGCCCGGCGGCGGCTGGCTGGATCTGGGCGCGCAGTGGATCGGCCCGACCCAGGACCGGATGTACGCGCTCGTCGCCGCGTACGGCCTGACCACGTTTCCCTCCCCCGCGCACGGCGCGGCGACGCTGCTGCTCGGCGGGCGCCCGGCCACCGGCGAACCGCCCGGGCTGTCCGGGCTGCTCGGGACGCTCGACGAGATGGCGGCCGGGCTCGACCCGGCCGCGCCGTGGCGGGCGGACGACGCGGTCCGGTGGGACCGGATCACGCTGGGCGGCTGGCTCGGCGCGAGCGCGGCCGACCCGGTCACCGCCCGGTACGCGGGCCGGCTGCTCGCCGGTGGGCTGCTGGCCGCCTCACCGGACGAGGTCTCGCTGCTGCACATGCTGTTCTACCTGCGCAGCGGCGGCGGCACCCGGTCGCTGCTCGGCATGGCCGGTGGCGCCCAGCAGGACCGGCTGGTCGGCGGCCCGGCCGTGCTGGCCGAGCGGATGGCCGCCGCGCTGCCGCCGGGGAGCCTGTGCCTGCGCGCGCCGGTGGACGGCGTCGCACAGGACGGCGACGGCGTGCGGGTGCGCGCCGGCGGCGAGACGTACCGCGGCGACGCGGTGGTGGTCGCGCTGGCGCCGGCGCTGGCCGGGCGCATCCGGTACGACCCGCCGCTGCCGCCGCTGCGCGACGGGCTGACCCAGCGGATGCCGATGGGTGTGGCGCTGAAGGTGCACGCGCTCTACCCGGAGCCGTTCTGGCGCGCCGACGGCCGTTCCGGCGTGTCCAGCGCCGACACGGGGCCGCTCACCGAGACGGTGGACAACTCGTTGCCGTACGTGCCGGGCGGGGTGCTCACCGCGTTCAGCTACGGGGCGCAGGCCCGGGCGTTGCGCCGGCTGCCGGACGACGCGCGCCGGGACGCGCTGCGCGAGGCGCTCGCCGCGATCTTCGGCCCGGCCGCCGCGCGCCCCGACGACCTCGTCGAGTACGACTGGTCGGCCGACGAGTGGACGCGCGGCTGTTTCTGCGGCGTCCTGCCGCCCGGTGCGTGGTGTGCGTACGGCCCCGAGCTGCGGACGCCGGTGGGCCGGGTGCACTGGGCCGGCACCGAGACCGCGACCCGCTGGAGCGGCTACCTGGAGGGCGCGGTGACCGCCGGCGAGCGCGCCGCCGCCGAGGCGCTCGCCCAGCTCGGCTGAGCGCCCTATTAAGTGAGATTCTTCGATGCACTCTATTGAAAAGTTTCTCCGCCCTGTGACCTAATGACGACAGTTCCTTTCGTCATACTCCCGCCGCCGGAGCGCGGCAACCCCCAGGGAGGACAGATGCACAGCTCGATCCGATCGGCGCTGCGCGCGGCCGGAGCCGCGCTGCTCGCCACCGCCACCGTCGCCGCGGCGACCCTGTCCGGGGCGGCCCCCGCCGGCGCCGCCCCGGCCGGGCTGCCCGGCATGGACGTGTCCAGCTACCAGGGCAACGTGAACTGGTCCGGGGCGTGGGCCAACGGCGCCCGGTTCGCGTACATCAAGGCGACCGAGGGCACGTACTACACCAATCCGTACTTCGCCCAGCAGTACAACGGCTCGTACAACGTCGGGATGATCCGCGGCTCGTACCACTTCGCCCGCCCGGACACCACGAGCGGCGCCACCCAGGCCAACTACTTCGTCGACCACGGCGGCGGCTGGTCGAAGGACGGGCGGACGCTGCCCGGCGCGCTGGACATCGAGTACAACCCGTACGGCGCCACCTGCTACGGGCTGAGCCAGGCGTCGATGCGCAGCTGGATCGCCTCGTTCGTCAACCAGTACTACGCCCGCACCGGCCGATGGGCCACCATCTACACCACCACCGACTGGTGGAGCACCTGCACCGGCAACACCTCGCAGTTCGCCGCCAACAACCCGCTGTGGATCGCCAGGTACTCCAGCAGCGTCGGCACGCTGCCGGCCGGCTGGGGCACGTACTCGTTCTGGCAGTGGTCCTCCTCCGGCGTCTTCCCCGGTGACCAGAACGTGTGGAACGGCTCGCTCGACCGGCTGCGCGTCCTGGCCTGCAACGGACCCTGCTGACCCCGGCCCGGGCGTGGCGGGCGGTGCCGGTCCCGCCACGCCCGGCCGCCTCTCTTCCCCAGGAGGCTGCGATGCCTGCCCATGTCCCCCGGCGGACCGTGCTGCGCGGCGCGGTCCTGCTCGGCGCCGCCGCCGGCGTCGGCGCGCTGACCCAGATCGGCTCCGGCCCCGACGCGCGGGCCGCCGCCACCCGGGTCGACCAGCCGACCATCGCCAACTGCGCGACCTGGGGCGCCCGCCCGCCCTCGTCGCCGGTGAGCGTGGTGTCCAGCCGGCCCAACAAGATCATCGTCCACCACACGGCGTTCCCGAACACCACCGACTACAGCCTCGCCCAGGCGTACCGCAACTCCCGCGACATCCAGAACCTGCACATGGACAGCAACGGCTGGCTCGACTCCGGGCAGCACTTCACCAACAGCCGGGGCGGCTACCTGACCGAGGGCCGGCACGGCAGCCTCTACGCGCTGCTGCACGGCCAGACCATGGTGCAGGGCGCGCACTGCGTCGGGCAGAACAGCCAGGCCATCGGCATCGAGAACGACGGCATCTACGTGGACGTGCAGCCGCCCCAGGCGCTCTGGAACAGCCTGGTCACGTTCTGCGCGTTCACCTGCCAGCAGTACGGCATCGCGCCCACCGAGATCTACGGGCACAAGGACTTCAACGACACGCAGTGCCCGGGCCTGCTGCACGGCCGCCTGCCGGAGCTGCGCCGTACCGTCGCCGCCCGTCTCGGCGGCTGACCACGGGGGTACGCGGGGCGCCCGGGTGCGACGGGCGCCCCGCGTCGCGTCAGCGTTATTCCTCGCTTATATAAGCGTCACCTGATATATATGGGTCGTGCACGCCTTCGACGTCCTCGGCGACCCGGTCCGCCGCCGGATCCTGGAACTGCTCGCCCACGGCGAGCAACCCGCCGGCGCGCTCGGCGAGACCGTGCGGCGCGAGTTCGGCATCAGCCAGCCCGCCGTCTCGCAGCACCTCAAGGTGCTGCGCGAGCACGGCTTCGCCACTGTGCGCGCCGACGGCACCCGCCGGCTCTACGCCGTGGACCCCGGCCCGCTGCGCGAGATCGACGCGTGGCTGGACGGGTTCCGCCGCTTCTGGACGCCGCCACTGGCGGCGCTCGCCACCGAGCTGGCCCGGGGCCGCCGCGAACGACGGCTGCGCGAGGACACCACCGACGACGAGAGGACCGACCCATGATCGACGTGACCGGACAGATCAGCGCCGTCGAGCGCCACATCGGCGCCCGTACGCTCCCCGCCGGGCAGGCGCGGGTGCTCACCATCGCCCAGACGTACGACGCGCCGGTCGCCGACGTCTTCGACGCCTGCACGAACCCGGAACGCATACCCCGCTGGTTCCTGCCGGTCTCCGGTGACCTGAGCCTCGGCGGCCGCTACCAGCTGGAGGGCAACGCCGGCGGCACCGTCGAACGCTGCGACCCGCCGCACGGCTTCGCCGCAACGTGGGAGTTCGGCGGCGAGGTGAGCTGGATCGAGGTGCGGTTGCGCGAGGCGGGACCGGGGCGTACCCGCTTCGAGCTGGAACACGTCGCGCACGTCGACGACCAGCGGTGGGCCGAGTACGGTCCGGGCGCGGTCGGCATCGGCTGGGACCTGGCGCTGGTCGGCCTGGCCTCCCACTTCGCCGCCGACGGCACGGGCGTCGACCCGGCCGCCGCAGCCGAGTGGATGGCCTCACCCGAGGGCCTGCGCTTCGTCACCGAGTCCAGCAACAGTTGGACGGCAGCAAGCATCGAGGCCGGCACCCCCACCGAGCAGGCACAAACCGCAGGCACCCGAGTAACCGCGTTCTACACGGGCGCCCCCACCCCCTAACCCCCTAACCCCCTCCCCCGCCCTCCCCTCCCCCTCTCCCGCTCCCGCTCCCTCTCCCCGTCGATCTTGCAGTTTGAGCCCGCAGAATGTCCGGTAGGCGCGTTATGCGGGCCACCAAAGTGCAAGATCGACGGGGAGGGAGGGCGGCGCGTGGAGATCTTGGTAGAAAATGGCCCTCATGGGGGCCTGTTCGCTCCAAGATCTCTTGGGATCTCGTGATGCGGGACGGCTTTCTCTGCGGTCGAGACGCGCGATCGGCTCGGGTTGGCGAGATGCGCCTCGACGTCGTGCGGCGCGTGTGGTCGGCCTGTCGGCGCGAGCGGACGGGTCGAGGCAGTGGGCGGGGAGGGGTGGAGGTGTCCGTGGTGGACGGTGATGTCGGTGCGCCATTGCGAAAGTGCGGGGGTGGGATGTCGGTGGGGTGGGGCAGACTGCGGGCATGCCGATCCGTTCCGTCGCCGACCTGACCGCCGCGCTCGGCACCGGCGAGACGTTCAAATACCTGCACTTCTGGGGGCACCGGCCACGGCCTGACGGCAGCATCGGCGCGAGCTGCCTGAGCCAGTGGTGGCCGGCGGCGTTCACAGTGGACGGGCGCGAGTTCGCGACGGCCGAGCACTGGATGATGTGGCACAAGGCCACCCTCTTCGGTGATCACGCGATCGCCGAGCGCGTGCTGGCCGCCGGGCATCCGCACCGGGCCAAGGCGCTCGGGCGGCAGGTCCGCGACTTCGACGAGGCGACCTGGACGGCCGCCCGCCACGAGATCGTGGTGGCCGGCAGCGTCGCCAAGTTCGCCCAGCACGAGCCGCTGCGGCGGTTCCTGCTCGGCACCGGCGACCGGGTGCTCGTCGAGGCCAGCCCGACCGACCGGGTCTGGGGCATCGGCCTGACCGCCGACGACCCGCGCGCCGCCGACCCGGCGACGTGGCGGGGCGACAACCTGCTCGGGTTCGCCCTGATGGAGGCGCGCGCCACGCTCGCCGGCCGGAGGGGGTGACGCCTGATCCGGGGCCGGGGGTGCGGGTAACGTGCTGCGTCGTGACCGCGTACTCGCACTGCTCGTTCTGCGGCGCGGCCTACCCGGCGGGCGCCGGGTGGCCGCGTGTCTGTTCCTCCTGCGGCGAGACGGTGTGGCGCAATCCGCTGCCGGTGGCGGTGGCGGTGCTGCCGGTCCGCACGCCGGAAGGACTCGGCGTGGTGGTGGTGCGCCGCGACATCGAACCGGCGCGTGGGCAGCTCGCGCTGCCGGGCGGCTTCGTCGAGTACGGCGAGGAGTGGTCCGACGCGCTCGTCCGCGAGCTGCGCGAGGAGACCGGGCTGCTGGCCGAGGCGGGCGAGGCGCGGCTGTTCGCGGTGCACGGCGCCCCGGCGGGCGGCACCATGATGGTCTTCGGCGTGCTGCCCGAACGGCCGGTGGGTGACCTACCGCCGTCGGCGCCGACCGAGGAGGCCACCGAGTGGCTGGTGCTCACCGATCCGGTCGAGCTGGCCTTCTCCACGCACACCCGGGTGCTGGCCGACTTCCTCGCCGGCCAACGCCCGCTCTGACCGGAAGCGGGCGCGGCGCGGTCAGCCGCCCGCCGGGACGGGCTGGGGCGAGAACGGCACGGCGGCCGGCGCCTCGATCTCCGGCTCACCGGCCGGGTGCCGCCACAGCCCGCGCCGCCGCAGGATCGGCAGCACGCCCTCGCCGAACCAGTAAGCCTCCTCCAGGTGCGGGTGGCCCGAGAGGATGAACTCGTCCAGGCCGAGCGCGTGGTACTCGGCGATCCGGTCGGCGACCTCGGTGTGGCTGCCGACCAGCGCGGTGCCCGCGCCGCCGCGTACCAGGCCGAATCCGGCCCACAGGTTCGGCGAGACCTCCAGCCCGTCGCGGGAGCCGCCGTGCAGGTCGAGCATCCGCCGCTGCCCCTCGGACTCGCTGCGCCGCAGCCCTTCCTGCACCGCGCGCACGTCGGCCTCGGGGATGCCGTCGAGCAGCTTGCGCGCCTGGGCCCACGCCTCCTCGGCGGTGTCCCGGCTGATCACGTGCAGCCGGATGCCGTACCGCAGCTCGCGACCGGCCTCGGCGGCGAGCCCGCGGATCCAGTCCAGCTTGCCGGCCACCTGCGCGGGCGGCTCGCCCCAGGTCAGGTAGACGTCGCTGTGCCGGACCGCCACCGGCCCGGCCGCGCCGGAGGACCCGCCGAAGTAGACCGGCGGCACCGGGTCGGGCACCCGGCCGAGCCGGGCGCCCTCGACCCGCAGGTGGGCGCCGTCGTGGTCGACCGTCTCGCCGCGCCACAGCGCCCGCACCACGTGCAGGAACTCGTCGGTACGCGCGTAGCGGGCGTCCTTGTCCAGGAAGTCGCCGTATGCGCGCTGCTCGGCGGACTCGCCGCCGGTGACCACGTTGAGCAGCAGCCGCCCGCCGGACAGGCGCTGGAACGTGGACGCCATCTGCGCGGCGAGGGTGGGTGAGAGCAGGCCGGGCCGGAACGCGACGAGGAACTTCAGCCGCTCGGTCACCTCGGTGAGCATCGCGGTGGTCAGCCAGGCGTCCTCGCACCACGCGCCGGTCGGGGTGAGCGCCCCGGCGAAGCCGAGCTGTTCGGCGGTGCGGGCGATCTGCCCCAGGTACGCCACACTGGCCGGTCGCGCGCCACCGGCCGTGCCGACCGGTACGCCGTGACCGCCGCCCACGATGTCCCGGCTGTCGCCGTAGGTCGGCAGGAACCAGTGGAAGGTGAGCGACATGGTGTACCTCCGGTGCGCGGTCGGGCGGGCCGCCTCCTGAGGGGTGGGACGACCACGCCGACACCCTACCCATAAAACCTATCGGGTTGGTAGGTTGCTGTCGCCCGCCGACGCCGGGCCCTTCCCCTCCCCGAGGAGTCGTCATGCGTACCCCCAGATCCCGCCGCCGGCCGCTGGCCGCGCTGCTCACCACCCTCGCGCTGCTCGCCGCGACGGCGTTGACGGCCTGCGGCGGCGAGGCGGCCGACGCCAGCGGCGGCGGCGACGGCCCGCTGCGGATCGGCTACCAGCGCTTCGGCGGGCTCAGCCTGGTCAAGGCGCGCGGCGACGCGAAGAACGTCACCTGGTCGCTGTTCGAGAGCGGACCGGCCCTGACCGAGGCGCTGAAGGCCGGCTCGATCGACATCGGCCAGGTCGGCGAGGCGCCGCCGGTGTTCGCCGCCGCCGGGAAGATCCCGTTCTCCGTGGTCGGCACCTCTCAGCCGATCCCGCAGGGCGAGGCGGTGCTGGTCAAGGCGGACAGCCCGTATCGTGGATTCGCCGACCTACGCGGGCGCACCGTCGCGCTGAACAAGGGCTCCAACGTGCACTGGCTGCTGGTGAAGCTGCTGGAGGCGAACAAGATGACGCTCTCCGACATCAAGGTGAAGTACCTCAAGCCCGCCGAGGGACGGCCCGCGTTCGACAACGGGCAGGTCGACGCGTGGATCATCTGGGACCCCTACTTCGCGCTGGCCGAACAGCCGGGCGTCCGGGTGCTCGCCGACGCCACCGGCCTGGCCGGCAACCGCGAGTACGTGCTGGCCGCGCCGGACGCGGTGAAGAACCGCACCGCTGACGTGCAGGCGTTCCTGAACACGTACCGGCAGACCACCGACTGGGGCATCGCCCACCCGAGCGAGCGGGCCGCCATCCTCGCCCCGGAGCTGAAGATCCCGCTCGACGTGACCACCCGGGCGCTGGCCCGAAGCGCCAAGCCGCTCGCCCCGGTCACCCCGGAGATCGGCGCGGAGTTGCAGGCCATCGCGGACAGCTTCGTGGAGCTGAAGCTGGTGCCCGGACCGGTCGACATCGCCGGTCGGGTGGACGGCCGGTTCAACGAGGCGTTCCAGTGAGCGGTCCGGCGCTGGCCGAGGCGACCGCTCCGGTCGTACCCGATCGGGCGACGCCGCGGCGGTCGCGGGCCCGCGTCTCGCGGCGGTGGCGGCGTGCGGTGAGCCCGGTCGTGCTGGCGCTCGGCTGGGAGGTCGCCGCGCGGACCGGGCTGCTCGCCCCCGAGAAGCTGCCCGCGCCCAGCGCGGTGCTCGCGACCGGGTGGCGGCTGGCGAGCGACGGGACGCTCGGCGTGCACCTGCTCGACTCGCTCACCCGCGCCGCGCTCGGCCTGCTCATCGGCGGCGGCCTGGCGCTGGTGCTCGGCGCGGCGGCCGGGCTGCTGCGCCTCGGCGACGATCTGGTCGACCCGCCGGTGCAGATGGCCCGGATGCTGCCGCACCTGGGCCTGGTCCCGCTGCTGATCATCTGGGTGGGCATCGGCGAGTCGCTGAAGGTCACGCTGGTCGCGCTCGGCGCGTTCTTCCCGATCTACTTCAACACGTACGCCGGCATCCGCGACATCGACGAGCGGCTGGTGGAGGCGGCGCGCACCTGCGGCCTCGGCGCGGCGGCCCGGCTGCGGCACGTGGTGCTGCCCGGCGCGCTGCCGGCGCTGTTCCTCGGGCTGCGGCTGGCCATCGGCGCGGCCTGGCTCAGCCTGGTCGTCGGTGAGCAGGTGAACGCGCAGACCGGCGTCGGGTTCCTGATGATGGAGGCGCGCGAGTTCAGCCAGACCGACGTGGTGGTGCTCGGCCTGCTCATCTACGCGCTGCTGGGGCTCGCCTCCGACCTGCTCATCCGGTACGCGGAGAGGAGGACGCTGGCGTGGCGACGCGGACTGCGCGCGACCTGACCGGGCCGGTGCTCACCGCACGGGCGGTGACCCGGTCCTTCGGCCCGGCCGTGGTGCTGGCCGGGGTGGACCTGACCATCGCCGCCGGCCAGACGGTGGCGCTGCTCGGCGGCAGCGGCTCCGGCAAGAGCACGCTGCTGCGCGTGCTCGCCGGGCTCGACGGCGACGCGGGCGGCGAGCACGCGGTGCACGGCACCGCCGCCGTGGTGTTCCAGGAACACCGGCTGCTGCCGTGGAAGCGGGTGGCCGACAACGTGGCGCTCGGCCTGACCGGGCCGGACGTGGGCGGGCGGGTCGGCCGCGCGCTGGCCGAGGTCGGGCTCGCCGACCGGGGCCGGGCCTGGCCGGCGGAGCTGTCCGGCGGGCAGGCGCAGCGGGTCGCGGTGGCCCGCGCGCTGGTCCGCGAACCGGACCTGCTGCTGCTCGACGAGCCGTTCGGCGCACTCGACGCGCTGACCCGGCTGCGCATGCAGGGGCTGCTGCGGCGGCTGCGCGCCCAGCACGGCTTCGCCGCGCTGCTGGTCACCCACGACGTGGAGGAGGCGCTGCTGCTCGCCGACCGCGTCCTGCTCCTCGACGACGGCGTCATCGCCGAGGAGGTGCCGGTACGCCTCGGCCCGTCCCCGAGCCCCGACGACCCGGCCCTCGGCGCGCTGCGCCGCCACCTGCTCGACCGCCTCGGCGTACCCGCCGGCTGACCGCGAGGGAGACCCGATGACCCGCTGGACACCCGACCCGACCTTCTACCCCTCCCCCGCACTCGCCGCGACCGCGCCGGCCGAGAAACTCGCCTACGTCGCCGCGTTCGACCGCGCCGGGCAGCGCCCCGACGCCATCGCGGTGCTCGACACCGACCCGGACTCCGGCTCGTACGGCCGGGTGGTGGGCTGGACGGAGCTGCCGAACACCGGCGACGAACTGCACCACTTCGGCTGGAACGCGTGCAGCAGCGCGCTCTGCCCGACCGCGCCGCACCCGCACGTGGAGCGCCGCTACCTGATCGTGCCGGGCCTGCGCTCGTCCCGGATCCACGTTCTGGACACCAAGACCGACCCGCGCGCCCCCGAACTGGTCAAGGTGATCGGGCCGGAGGAACTCGGCAAGCGCGCCGGGTACTCCCGTCCGCACACCGTGCACTGCGGGCCGGACGGCATCTACGTCTCCGCGCTCGGCGGCGCGGACGGGCAGGAGGGGCCGGGCGGCATCGCCGTGCTCGACCACACCACGTTCGAGGTACGCGGCGCGTGGGAGGCCGACCGGGGGCCGCAGTTCCTGGCGTACGACTTCTGGTGGCACTACACGCAGGACGTGCTGGTCACCAGCGAGTGGGGCACGCCGTCGATGATCGAGGACGGCATCGTCGGTGAGCTGCTGCTGGGCCGCGGGTACGGGCACGCCATCCACTTCTGGGACCTGGCGAAGCGCCGGCACGTGCAGCGCGTCGACCTCGGCGACCAGTACCAGATGCCGCTGGAGTTGCGCCCCGCGCACGACCCGACGAAGTCGTACGGCTTCGTCGGCGTGGTGATCAGCGTCGAGGACCTGTCCGCCTCGATCTGGCTGTGGCACCGCGACGGCGACGCCTGGGCGGTGACCAAGGTGATCGACATCCCGGCCGAGCCGGCCGACCCGGCCGACCTGCCGGACCTGCTCAAGCCGTTCGGGGCGGTCCCGCCGCTGGTCACCGACATCGACCTGTCGGTGGACGACCGGTTCCTGCACGTCTCCTGCTGGGGCACCGGCGAACTGATCCGCTACGACGTCAGCGACCCGTTCCACCCGGTACGCGTCGGCTCGGTGCGCCTGGGCGGCATCGTCAACCGCACCCCGCACCCGGCGTTCCCGGACGAGCCGCTGGCCGGCGGGCCGCAGATGGTGGAGATCAGCCGGGACGGCCGCCGCGTCTACGTGAGCAACTCGCTCTACGGCGCCTGGGACGACCAGTTCTACCCCGACGGGGTGGGTGCCTGGGTGGCGAAGCTCGACGTCGACCCGGAGCACGGGGGCCTGGTGCCGGACCCGCGGTTCTTCCCGCGCGGGGAGGAGTTCCGCGGCC
The DNA here is from genome assembly GCF_049315215.1 of Micromonospora sp. WMMD1219. Taxonomy (NCBI): domain Bacteria; kingdom Bacillati; phylum Actinomycetota; class Actinomycetes; order Micromonosporales; family Micromonosporaceae; genus Micromonospora; species Micromonospora sp. WMMD1219. The sequence continues at coordinate 4,744,491 of NZ_CP186057.1, read as the reverse complement.
TGCGCGTGCACCAGACCCGGTTGCAGGGCGGCGACGCCTCGTCCGACTCGTACTGCTTCCCGTGACCGGCGCGACCTGGGCGGCGCTGGCCGGCCTCGGCGCGTTCCACGGCCTGAACCCGGCGATGGGCTGGCTGTTCGCGGTGGCCCGGGGCCTCCAGGAGCGCCGCCGGGCCGCGCTGCTGGCGGCCCTGCCGCCCATCGCCGCCGGTCACCTGGCCTCGGTGGCGGTGGTCGCCGCCCTGGTGAGCGCCACCCGGTCGGTGACGACGAGCACGGCGGTCGCGGTGGCCGGCGGGGTGCTGCTGGTCGGGTTCGGGCTGTGGCGGCTGCTGTCCGACCGGCACTTCCGGTGGGCCGGGATGCGGCTGTCGGCGGCGCAGCTCACCGCCTGGTCGTTCCTGATGTCGGCGGCGCACGGCGCGGGCCTGATGCTGCTGCCGGTGCTGCTCGCCGAACCGGCGGCCGACGCCGGCCCGCACGCCGGGCACCTCGCCGCCGCGCCGGCCGGCGCCCTGACCGGCCTGCTTGCCGCCACCGTGCACACCGCCGCCATGCTCGCCGTCGCGCTGGCCGTGGCCCTGCTGGTGTACGAGGTGCTCGGCGTCGGTGTGCTGCGCCGCGCCTGGTTCAACGTCGACCGGCTCTGGGCCGGTGTGCTCGTGGCGGCCGGGGTGGTGACACTGCTCGGCGCGGCGTGAGTCGTCGCCCGCCACCTGCGACGGATCGACGAAAAGTCCTACTGATTGAATAGGAAAGGCAGCGTCGCCCACCCTGGAGGTCAGTCGTGAGTCAGTCCCCGTCCTCAGCCGAAGCCGTCCACGACGCCGACCGGAGCCGGCAGTGGCTCGCCGGGCAGGCGCACGGGCCGGGCGTCGACCGCGACCGGCTGCTGGAGGTGGGCGCGGCGATGGCCGCGGTGACCGCCGCCGCCGCGGAGCGCGAGCCGGTCGCGGTGGCGTCCGCGCCGGTCGGCGTCGACCCCGGCGCGCCGATCGTCAAGCCGCTGCCGCCGGAGCTGCTGCGCCCGCTGGACACCAACGCCGAGATGCGCTGGCCGTCGATGGCCGGCCAGGGGTACGTGGTCCCGACCGACCGCTTCTTCGTCCGCAACCACACGGTCACCCCGCACCTGGACGCGGCCATCTGGCGACTGCGCCTGTTCGGCGACGGCCTGCGCGGCGCGCCCACCCGCGAGAACCCGGTCGAGTTCGACCTCGACGAGCTGCGCCGGCTGCCCGCCGAGGAGCACGCGGCGCTGCTGGAGTGCGCCGGAAACGGACGGCGCTACTTCGCCGAGCAGCAGGACGAGCCCGCCCCGGGCGTGGCGTGGGGACTGGGCAGCGTCGGCGTAGCCCGCTGGCGGGGCGTGCGGCTCGGCACGGTGCTGCGCCTGGCCGGGCTGCGCGACGAGGCGGTCGACGTGATGCCCGAGGGCCTCGACCCGGACTACGTCAGCGGCGGGGTCAACCTCGGCCGGGTACGCCGCCCGATGCCCGTCGCCAAGGCGCTCGACGACGTGCTGCTGGCGTACGAGATGAACGGCGAGCCGCTGCCCCCCGACCACGGCTTCCCGGTGCGCGTCGTGGTGCCCGGCTGGGTCGGCATCTCCTCGATCAAGTGGGTGGGCGCGATCGAGGTCTCCACCAGCCCTCTGTTCTCGCCGTGGAACACGCAGTTCTACCGGATGTTCGGTCCCGGCCACCCGGCCGACGGCACGATGCTCACCGCTCAGCCGGTACGCAGCGCGTTCGAGCTGCCCTGGGACGCCCGGGTGCCGGCCGGGGAGGAGATGCTGCTGACCGGCCGCTCCTGGTCCGGCAACGGCCCGATCGAGCACGTCGAGGTGGACACCGGCGACGGGTGGCGCCCCGCCGACCTGGTCGCCGCCGACCGTGGCGGGGCCTGGCAGCGCTGGACCGCCCGCTGGCGCCCTGAGGCCGCCGGACGGCACGTCCTGCGTGCCCGCGCCACGGACTGCACCGGCGCGGTCCAGCCCGACCGGGCCGCGCCGAACGACCTCGCGTACCTCTTCGACGCCGTGGTGGCCCACCCCGTGACCGCCTGCTGACCGCCGCTCAGGTGGTGCCGAGGTAGGGCGGCGGCACGGTGTCGGTGAGCCACACCCCGTTCGCCGAGCGGTAGAACAGGTACCCGGCCTCGGCCATCGCCGCCGCGTCCACGGTCAGCACCACCACCGCGCCGCCCCGGCGCGCACCGACGCGCCGGGCTGTCGCCACATCCGGCGACAGGTGTACGTGGTGCCGCCCGCCCCGGCGCAGCCCCTGCGCCCGGATCGCGTCCAGCACGGCCTCGGCGGTGCCGTGGAACAGCCGGGGCGGCGGCGCGGCCGGAGTCAGGCCGAGGTCGACCGGAACGGAGTGCCCCTGGTTGGCGCGGATCCGGTCGCCCCCGTCCGGGCCTGCCTCGACCGCGAAGCGCTGCTTGTCGTTGCCAGCGACCACGGCGTCCAGCTGGGCGCGGCTGATCCGCAGCCCGGCGAGCACGTCGGCGACCGGCACCCACCCGGCCCGGTCGAGTCGCAGTCCGAACGCGTCGGGCCGGTGCCGCAACGCCAGCGACAGCCGCTTGCTCACCCGAACGAGATCCCGGTGTTCCACCCGCCCAGTGTGATTCCGCAGCCGTCCCCTGTCGACGCAGTTCCCCTGCCCGCCCTCCCCCTCACCCCTGGCCCTCCGGCCCCACCTCCCCCGCCGCTCCCGCGTCGCCCCCCGCCCCGCCCCGCCCCGCCCCGCCCCGTCGATCTTGCGGTTTCGGCCCCTCGGATGCCCGGTTCGCGCTCTTTGCCGGGGCAGGAAGCCCATGATCGACGAGCCGGGGAGCCGAGGGTCGGGACGGAGGCGGGACGTGCCGAAGGGCGGGTGAGCGGGCGGGACCGGGCGGGCGGGCGGGAAGGGCGTGGGTCAGGCGGCGGCTCGCTCGGGGAGGGGGCGGCGGCGGTGGGACGGGTCGGTCAGGGTGGGCGGGGACCAGGCGCCGTCGGGCTGGTAGAGGTTCGTGCCGGGCGGGACGATCTCGTCGATGCGGTCCAGCACCGCGTCGTCGAGCGTCAGCTCCGCGCCGGCCAGCAGCGCGTCCAGCTGGTCCATGGTGCGCGGTCCGATGATGGTCGAGGTGACAGCCGGATGCGCGGCGGTGAACGCCACGGCGAGCTGCGGCAGCGTGCAGCCCACCTCGCCGGCGAGCGCGACCAGTTCCTCCACGGCGGCGTACTTCGCGGCGTTGCCCGGCAGCGTCGGGTCGAACCGAGCCGGGGTGAGTGCCGGGCGGCCGGCGCCGAGGTCGACGGGCTTCCCCTGCCGGTAGCGGCCGGACAGGAACCCGGAGGCCAGCGGGCTCCACACCAGCACGCCCATCCGGTAGCGGCGGCACACCGGCAGCACCGACGTCTCGATGCCGCGGGCCAGGATCGAGTACGGCGGCTGCTCGGTGCGGAACCGGCCGAGCGCCCGCCGTTCGGCGACGTGGTGCGCCTCCACGATCTCCTCGGCCGGGAAGGTCGAGCAGCCGAACGCGCGGATCTTCCCGGCCCGGACCAGGTCGGTGAGCACGCCGAGTGTCTCCTCGACGTCGGTGGTGTGGTCCGGGCGGTGCACCTGGTAGAGGTCGATCCAGTCGGTGCCCAGCCGGCGCAGGCTGTCCTCGACCTCCCGGATGATCCAGCGCCGCGAGTTGCCGCCCCGGTTGGGCCCCTCCCCCATCGGGAAGTGGACCTTCGTGGCGAGCACCACGTCGTCGCGCCGGCCGCGCAGGGCCTTGCCGACGATCTCCTCCGACTCGCCGGCCGAGTACATGTCGGCGGTGTCCACGAAATTGACTCCGCGGTCGAGTGCCGCGTGGACGATCCGGGCGCAGTCGTCGTGGTCGGGGTTGCCGACCGCGCCGAACATCATGGTGCCGAGGCAGTGGACGCTGACCTCGATGCCGGTGCCGCCGAGGACGCGATAGCGCATGTGAACTCCCTGGGTTGCACCGCGCCGGCCGGTTGGCGCGCGGTCCGGTCACGGTAGGAGTTCGAGTGCGCTGGAGGTCAACCGTCGGCGGACTCGGCGCTGCCGGCGAGGTAGCCGGCCGCCTGCAGCTCGAACAGCTCGCGGTAGAGCCCGCCCTGCGCCATCAGCGTGTCGTGGTCGCCGGACTGCACGAGCCGGCCGTGGTCCATCACGAAGATCCGGTCGGCGTGCCGGACGTTCGCGAGCCGGTGGGTGATCAGGACGACGGCCCGGTCCGGGTGCCGCCGCAGGTGCTGGAAGAGGGCGTGCTCGGCACGGGCGTCCAGCGCGGCGGACGGCTCGTCGCAGATCAGCAGCCGGGCGTCGCGGTAGAGGCCGCGTGCGGCCACCAGCCGCTGCCACTGCCCGCCGGACAGGTCCTGCCCGTCCTTGAACTGCCGGTCCAGCAGCGTGTCGTACCCGAACGGCAGCTCGCTGATCATGTCGTGGGCGGCGGCGTCGCGGGCGGCGGTCTCCACGCTGGGGCCCTGCGCGCCGGCGCGGTCGTGGCGGCCGACGCGGATGTTCTGCCGGGCGGTGAACGGGAACCTCCACCAGTCCTGGCTCATCACCGCCACCTGGGCGGCGGTCTGGCGTGGGTCCAGTTCGGCGGCGTCCACGCCGTCCCACCGGATCGTGCCGCCGGTGGGCCGGTAGAGGCCCGCGATCAGCTTGGCGAGCGTGGTCTTGCCGGAGCCGTTCTCTCCCACCAGCGCGATCACCTCACCGCGCCGGAACGTGAGGCTGACCTCGTCGACAGCCGCGCTGTCGGTGTCCGGGTAGCGCAGGCTGACCCGGTCGACGTCGATGCGCGTGAACCCGTCGACCGGCAGGTGCCCGCCGGCCGGGATCCGCCTGGTCGCCCGGTCGAGGAAGTCGCGGTAGTCCTGGTAGTAGAGGGCGTCCTCGTAGAGCGAGTTGGTGGCGAAGATCGCGGTGCGCAGGCTCGTACGCGCGGACTGGAGCGCGAGCAGCGCGGTGGCCGCCGCCGCGAGCGCCACCACGCCCCCGACGAGCAACGCACCCAGCACCACGTAGAGCCCGAACGTGGCGATGCCCGTGATGGACAGGCCGATCGCCCGGGTGACCGTCTGCGCCCGGGCGAGGCGCAGCTCGGCGCGGGTCTCCAGGCGCGTCATGAGGTGGTATTCCGAGAGCAGGAAGTCGCGCATCTGGTAGGCGCGGATCTCGGCCGCGGTGTGCCGGTTGGCCATCAGGTCGCCCAGCATCCACTTGCGTCGCCGCCGGGTGATGCGGGCGAGCCAGTCGACGTGCTGGCGGCGGGCCATCCGCACCGCCGTCACCGCCTCCGGCGCGGCGGCGACGACCAGGCAGGGCAGCAGCAGCGGGTGGATGATCGTCACGGCGGTAGCCGTGGCGATCACGCCGACCACGCCGGTGACGAGGTTGACCGTGTCGTTGACCAGGGAGCCCGCCTCGGCCAGTCCACGGTCGCGGGCGCGGTCCATCTCCTCGGCGAAGCCGGCGTCGTCGAAGGCCGCCAGTTCCACAGCGGACGTCGTCTCGAACAGCCGCCGCTCCACCGTGAAGTTGATCTGCGGGACGAGCCGGGCCTGCGCCCATCCGGCGGCGATGGTCAGCGCGCCGCGCCCGGCGACGGCGGCAGCCGCCAGCGCCAGGGCGGGCAGCGCCGCCCGGATCCGGTCCGGTGTCGGACCTGCCGCGAACAGCTGGTGGAGCACTCCGGTGGTGGCGAGCAGGCCCAGCGTGGTGAGGACACCGGCGGCGACGTTGAGGCCCAGCGAGGCGGCGGTGTCCCGGCGGCTGGTCGCCCAGGCGAGGCTGATCGCCTCGCGGATCAGCGCGGGCAACCGGCGCGCCACCGACCAGAAGCCGGTGTGGGCCAGTTCGGTGGCCCGGTGCATCCAGTGCGGATCGACGAGCTCGGGCAGGGTCGTCTCCCCGGCCGGCTCCTCCGGGTCGGACGCCCGACGAGGACGGATCACCCCGGCCATGGCACCTCCTCGACGCGTTCGGACAGCAACGCTGGATACTACGGTCCGCTATCAAATGCTGTCATTCCGTGACCGGCGTGTCGTACAGCTGTCCCAACGGCGTGTCCCGCAGCGGTGGCCGGAAACACCCGCCCGCACGGTGATCGCCGCCGGGTCGCGTCGCGCGCGACCGGTCCGGGTGGCAGGCTTGTGGGGTTCGCCGGCGCAGGCCGGCCGACCGCCCGTCGTGAAGGAGAAGATCGACCCGATGGCTGTGGACGTCACCACCACCGACGAATGGCAGGCGCTGCGCAAGCACGCCGAGGCGATGCGCGCCACGCACCTGCGCGACCTGTTCGCCGCCGACGGGCAGCGGGGTGAGCGGCTCACCGGTGAGGTCGCCGACCTGCACGTGGACTACAGCAAGAACCTGGTCACCGACGAGACGATCGCGCTGCTCGGCGCGCTCGCCGAGCGGGTCGGGCTGGCCGACCGGATCGCGGCCATGTTCGCCGGACGGCACATCAACACCACCGAGGACCGGGCGGTGCTGCACACCGCGCTGCGCCTGCCCCCGGACGCGTCGCTCACCGTGGACGGCCAGGACGTGGTCGCCGACGTGCACGCCGTGCTGGACCGCATGACGGCGTTCGCGCAGCGGGTGCGTTCCGGCTCGTGGCGGGGCCACACCGGCGAGCGGATCACCACAGTGGTCAACATCGGCATCGGCGGCTCCGACCTCGGGCCGGTGATGGCGTACGAGGCGCTGAAGGCGTACCGGGACGCGGGCATCAGCTGCCGGTTCGTGTCGAACATCGACCCGACCGACATCCACGACAAGACCGCCGACCTGGACCCGGCGAGCACGCTGTTCGTGGTGGTGTCCAAGACGTTCTCCACCCAGGAGACGCTCGCCAACGCCGACCAGGCGCGCCGCTGGCTGCTCGCCGGGCTGGACGCGGACGACGACGCGGTCGCCCGGCACTTCGTCGCCGTCAGCACCAACGAGCAGCGGGTCCGGGACTTCGGCATCGACCCGGAGAACATGTTCGGCTTCTGGGACTGGGTGGGCGGACGCTACTCGCTGCCGTCGGCGGTCGGCCTGTCGGTCATGCTGGCGATCGGGCCGGACCGCTTCCGCGAGATGCTGGCCGGCTACCACGCTGTCGACGAGCACTTCCGGTCCGCGCCGGTGGAGCGCAACGTGCCGGCGCTGCTCGGCCTGCTCAACGTCTGGTACACCGACTTCCTCGGCGCGGAGACCCACGCGGTGCTGCCCTACTCGCAGTACCTGCACCGGTTCCCCGCCTACCTCCAGCAGCTCACCATGGAGAGCAACGGCAAGTCGGTACGCCTCGACGGCTCGCCCGTGACGTACCCGACCGGGGAGATCTTCTGGGGCGAGCCGGGCACCAACGGTCAGCACGCGTTCTACCAGCTCATCCACCAGGGCACCCGGCTGGTCCCGGCGGACTTCATCGCGTTCAGCCGGCCCAACCACGACCTGGGCGACATGCACGACCTGTTCATGTCGAACTTCTTCGCCCAGACCGCCGCGCTGGCGTTCGGGCGGACCCGGGAGCAGGTGGAGGCCGAGGGCACCGCGCCCGAGGTGGTGCCGCACCGGGTGATGGCGGGCAACCACCCGACCACGTCGATCCTGGCGCCGAAGCTCACCCCGGCGACGCTGGGCCAGCTGATCGCGCTCTACGAGCACATCGTGTTCACCGAGGCCGCGATCTGGGACATCAACGCCTTCGACCAGTGGGGCGTGGAACTGGGCAAGGTGATGGCCAACCAGCTCGCGCCGAAGCTCACCGGGCCGGACCCGGACCTGGCCGACGTGGACACCTCGACCGCCGAGCTGATCCGCCGCTACCGGGCCGAGCGCGGCCGGAGCTGACCGCACGCCCGTGGCGTCCCGCGTACACCCGCCGGGACGCCACTGGTCAGCGGCGCAGCAGATCGGCGTGCGCGGCGCGCAGCCGGGTCAGCGCCGCGTCGCCGGCCGGGGCGCGGCGGTCGAGTTCGGCCCACGCCTCGGCGAGCGCGTCGGCCAGCGCCCGCAGCTCGGCGGCGTGCCGCCGGCTGGACTGCCGGTGCAGCTCCTCCAGGCGGCGGGCCCAGCCGGCGCTGATCGCGGCGACGCGTTCGGCGTCGGCGCGCGCCTGGGCGCCGGTGCGGGCGGCGGACGCGGGCACGATCGCGGCCACCGGCCGGGGATCGCCGTCGCGGGTGACGAGCGTGACGGTGTCGGTCAGCTCGGCCAGGGAGACGAGCTGGGTGAGCCGGGTGCGGACCTCGCGCAGCGGCAGGGCGCGCGGCTGGGGGGACCGGTCGGCCAGTGCGGGGACAGCCATGGACACATGTTCACGTCCGGGTACGACAAATTCGGCGGTCAGGCGGTCCACTCGGGTGCCAGCACGGACCAGACCTCCAGGTCGGCGCGGCCGTCGGGCGTCGGTGCGGCTCCGCGCATGACGCCGTCGCGGCTCATGCCGAGCCGCCGCGCGACCGCGACGCTGCGCTCGTTGCCGGCCTTCGTGACCCACTCGACGCGGTGGATTCCGCGCTCCCGCACCGCCCAGTCGATGACGAAGCGGGCGGCGCGGGTGACCAGGCCCTGCCCCTCGGCGCCGGGTTCCAGCCAGCAGCCGGCCTCGCACACCCCGCGGTCGGTGCTCAGCGACACGAACAGCACGCCGCCGACGAGCGTGCCGCGCTGCCAGATGCCCCAGATGCCGCCGTCGTCGCGGGCCCACCGGTCGGCGTACGCCTGGAGGACCTTGCGGGCCGACTCGGCGTCGGTGGCGACGAAGGATGCGCCGACCCAGGGTGCGATGTGGTCGCGGCAGCGGTCGAGGTTGGCCAGGAACTCGTCGGCGTGCCAGGGCGACAGTGGACGCAGCTCGGCGTCGTCGGTGAGGGCGTGGGCGAACATCCGAGGAAGCTAGCAGGACCGTCGCGGTTTTGTCGGTCGGTCCCTCTACGGTCTGCGCCGTGAACGCCGTCCAGACGTACCGATATCTTCAGCCGTCCACGCTGCGCGCCGCCGGTCTCGACCTGCAGACCTGCGGCGGCCCGGCGGCCAACCCGCGCTTCTTCGCCGGGTTCCTCACCGCCCCGGCCGCGGCGGCGGCCGGCCTGCTCGCCGTCGCCGAGGTGGCCCGCACCCGCTACCACCAGCCGGTCAGCCCGGCCAGCCTGGACCCGGTGGTCACCGGCAGCCGCGGTCGCCTGCGGTTCGAGTCGTTCTCCGGCTGCTGCGGGGTGTACGCGCGGATGGACGTCCTGCCGGCCGGGCTCGACGGCGAGATCAGCGGCCACGGCACCACGAACGTGGACGTGAACCCGCCGCTGCGCGAGGCGCTGGCTCGGGTGGGCGGCATCGAGCCGCTGCACGTGGCGGTCGGCCCGGACGACCTGACCGTATCCACCATGGACGGCGCGGTGGTCGAGCGGAAGGTGCCGCTGCCCGGCCGCTGGCTGCGCGGCTTCGCCGAGGTGCACGTGCTCACCGCCGGCTTCGAGCCGCGCGCCGAGATCGCGGCGGCGGAGGCGGCGGCGTTCCTGCGGAGGCTGCCGGCCGCCGGCGACCGGAGCGTGCTGTGGGCGGTGCCCGCCGGGCGGACGCTGCGGCTGACCTCCCGCCCGGCGCCGGGCGCGGTCTGCCTGGCCGGCGCGGGCCGGCTCGCGGCGCTGCGCGGCGTGCTGCGGCACGCGCGCACCCTGCGGGCGTACGGTCCGGCGGTGCGGGCCGGCTCCCCCGCCGTGCCGAGCACGTGGGAGCTGGACACCGGGGCGTTGCGGCTGTCGCTGACGCTGTCCCCCGAGCCGTACCGCGGCTTCTCCGGTGAGGGCGCGGCCCTGGCGGCGCTGGCGGGCGACGACGTGGTCGACGACGCGGAGCTGGTCGGCGCGCTGCTCAACTGGGATCCGACGATCGACGTGGCCGCGCTGGCCGACGCCGCCGCGCTGCCCGACGAGCGGGTGCGTGCCGCGCTCGCCCAGCTGGGCACCGCCGGCCGGGTCGGGTACGACGTGGCGGACGGGGCGTACTTCCACCGGGTGATGCCCTACGACGCGGGCCGCGCGGAGCGGGACAACCCCCGGCTGGTCGGCGCGCGTGCGCTCGTCGAGCGCGGCGCGGTCGAGCGCGACGGCGAGAACGCGACGGTACGCACCGACGCCGAGACCTACCGGGTACGACGGCACCCGGACGGCGCGTACTCCTGTTCCTGCCGCTGGTGGGCGCGGCACCGCGGGCAGCGGGGGCCGTGCCGGCACGCGCTGGCCGTGTCGATGGTCGCGGCGCCGGTGGGGGCACTGTCGTGACCGGCTTCGCCGAGGCGGCGGTGCGCGGCCGGATGTCCGAGGTCCGGTCGGTGCTGGCCGGGTTGGACGAGCCGGCCCGGCGGGCGCTGGGCGACGAACTGGTCGCCGTCGTCCGTCGCAGGCGGGACGACTGGTGGTGGCGGGGCGAGGCGGCGACGCTGGCGGTGGCCGCGGTGGGCACGCTGAGCACCCCGACCAAGGTGGCCGCGCTGCTCGGCCGCCGCTCGGTCTGGCTGGCGGGCGTCGACGCGGCGCCGGTGGTCGACACCGCCCGGGAACGCGGGGTGACCTGGCTGGCCGACGTGGCACACAAGCTGGCCGACCGGCTGCCCCGGGACCGGATGGTCGCGGGCTGGCCGTTCGTCGCCGGTCTCCTGCTGGCGGAGAAGGCGCCGCCGCCGACCGGGGACGACTTCGTGCGTGGCTGGGCCACCGCGCAGGGTTCGCCCGGCCCGCGCGGAAACCGTCCGCCGACAGTGGACCGGCTGCGCGCGGACCCGTTCCTGGACCCGCTGCTGCCGCGCCTGTTCGAGGTGGACGGCGTGGGTGCCGAGCTGGCCCGCGGCGACGGCACCGGCACGGAGGCGCTGCCACGGGCACTGGCGGCGCTGGCCGCGGAGGGCCGGCTCGACCGGGCGGTGCTGCTCAACGGCGTCCTCGGCCGGCTGCTGCGGGGCGACCGGCCGGGCGCGCTGCGCCCGTTCCTGATCCTGCACGACCTGCTGGCGCCGACCCCGGACGAGGTGGCGGTCCGGTCGAGCGCGTACCTGCGGCTGCTCGCCGACGGCCCGGGGCCGGTGGCCCGCACCGCCCAGCGGACGCTGCGGGACGCCGGTGACGCCGCCGAGCCGGAGGCGCTGTGGGAGGCCGCCCGGACGGTGCTGGCCCGGCCGGAGAAGGCGCTGGTCCGGGCCCAGGTGTCGTGGCTCGACCGGCTGGCCCGGCAGCACCCCGACCAGGCCCCGGAGATCGGCGCGGTGCTCGCCGTGGCGGCCGACCACCCGGACGCCGGCCTGCGCGAACGCGCGCTGACGCTGGCCCGGCGGCACGGCCACCGGCCGGTTGCCGTAGCCACGGTGGCCGAGGCTCGCGACGACCTGCCGCCGCCGCTGCCGGCAGCGGCCGCCCCGCCGCCGATCGCCGGGGTGGACGAACTGGTCGAGGAGATCGCGGCGTCGCTCGGCCGGCGCTGGCCCGCGCTGACGACGGAACGCGTCATGGACGGCCTGGTCCGGCTCGGCACCGCCGACCGCGAGCGGCTCGCGGCGGCGCTGCTGCCGGTGGTACGCCGCGAGCAGGTCGGCGCGTACGACCATCCCTGGGCGGTGTTCAACCAGTCGGTGCAGATGCACGGTCTCCTGCTGGCCGTCTGCGGTGCGCCCGAGGCGGCGACCCGCCGCGACCAGTGGAGCACCCTGCTGGCCGATTCCCGCCCACGCGCGCCGCTGCCGTTGCGGGGTGGCCCACCGGTTCCGGCCACGCGTCGACCCGCGCCCGTCCAGCTCGCCTGCACCCGGCTGGCCGAGATCGGGCAGCGGCTGGACGGACGCGACGACCCGGGCCTGCTGTCCGCGCCGACCTCGGTCACCGGGGCGATCGAGCCGGTGGTGCTCTACGAACGGCTGGCCGCGCTGGGTGACCGTCCGGCGTGGCGCTGGGATCTCGCACAGGCCCTGCTGCGCCTGCCGGCCGGCGTGGACGAGCCGCTGGCCGAACGCGCCGCGGCGCTGCGCACGCCGGCCGGTGACGAGCTGGCCCGCTGGCTGCGCGGCGACGCCGTACCGACCCCGGCCCAGCAGGTGGTGACAGTGGGCCGGCGGGCGCGGTCGGCCGGGTACGACTGGGGCTACGACCAGCTGCCCGAGGGGCGGACGCTGGTCGCGCTCACCCCGCCGGACGGCGTCGAGGACCGGCTCGGCCTGCTCACCCTGAAGCCCACGCCGATCGGCCGGTGGACCGACGGCTGGGGCGACGTCTGGCCGGCCGTCCTGCCCGGGCACCGGGGCGTGGTCGCCGCCCACGTGCTGCCCGAGGTGGCCGGCGCGGCGCAGGAGGACACCCTCGGGCACGGCGCGGTCCTGCCGGTGCTGGCCGAGTGCACGGGCGCTGGCGGCCCGGCCCTCGATCTGGCGCTGGCCTACGGGCTGTGCGCCCGCCACGAGGCGGACCGGGTGGCCGCGCTCGACGCGGTGCTGATCCTCGCCGCCGCCGGTGACCTGGACGCGCCCGCGACCGGCGGGCATCTCGGCGCGCTGGCGGCCGACGGGCAGGTGACGCTGACCCGGGCGGTCACCCCGCTGCGCGACGCGGTCGCGGCGGGTGCCCGGTTGAGCGTGTGGCGGCTGCTCGCCGCGGCGTTGCCGCCGCTGCTGGCCGCCCCGACGCCACCCCGGGGCACGCCGGACCTGCTCGCGCTGGCGGCGGAGACGGCGACGGCGACGGGCGTCCGGATCGAGGTTCCCGGCCTGGCCGACGTGGTGGCCCGGGGCGGCGGCAGCCGGCTGGTCGCCGAGGCCCGGCGACTCGCCGTCGCCCTAACCGCCTGAACGTGCGCGTCGTCACCCGAGCGGGCGGCGGGCCGGTACGCGGAGCGCGCCGGGCGGGCTGTCAGGCACGGCGCGTCGGGGCGGGTCGTCAGGCGCGGCGCTTGGGCGGGTGGTCAGGCGCGCCGCCCCGGGCGGCGGGTGAGCGCCACCCCGAGGGCGATCATGCCGACGCCGAGGAACAGGTGCAGCCAGTTGTCGGCGCCGTTGAGCGGCACGAAGTTGGCGCCGCTGTCGTGGTCGATCACCAGGCCGTAGAGCCAGAGCACCAGGTAGATGGCGCCGCCGCCGATCAGGTACGCGCGGGCGCCGGAGACCGTCCGGGACAGCGCCAGCCCGGCGACGCCGAAGAGCAGGTGCACGATGTTGTGCAGGACCGACACCTGGAACAGGCCCAGCAGCTTCGCCCGGGACTCGTGCCCGGCGAACATCATCGTGTCGTAGTTCGTGGTGATGCCGGGGATGAACCCCAGCACGCCCACCACCAGGAAGACGATGCCGACCACCTGGGCGGCCCGGCGTACCGGGGACGCGGGCGCGTTGCGGGCGACGCGGGAAGAACCGGCCATGAGTGACACCTCCGTTGGCGAAGTCTTGCGCGCCCACGGCGGCCGGGAAGCCGAACCCGTCCGGATCCCCGGATCGAGATCAGCAACTCGGCCGGACGGGCAGGTGGCCGCGCAGCGCCTCGAACTGGGCCACGGTCAGGTAGGACGGGTTCGCCGCCTGCGGCTGCCGGAACACCTCCGCGCCGGCCAGCCGCGGGTCGGCGCGCAGCAGGTCGCGGCGTACCCGCAGCGGCTCGTCCAGGATCGTCAGGTCCAGCGGCGCGGTCCACGGCCGGCCCGGCGCACCCGGCTCGGGAGCGGCGGCGATCCGGCCCACATCCCAGACGCCGTACGGCGCCCGGCCGCGGCTGCCGCTGGCCCAGAACACCACCGGCTGGCCGGGGCGCATCAGGCGTACCCGGTAGCCGGGGCGGACGCACCAGCCGGTCACGCGCGGGTCGGCGGCGAAGCGGGCCGTCAGGTCCACCGCGTCCGCGTTGCCCTTGATCAACCAGGCGCCGAGGTCGTCCAGGGTCACCCGCCGGTCGGTCATCAGCCCATTCTGCGGCCCTTCCGGCCGTCCCGCCGGACGGCGCCCACGGCGACGGCGACAGCAACCGCGACGGCGGCGGCAACTGCGGCGGCGACAGCAACCGCGGCGGCGGTCAGATGATCAGGTGGGTCCAGTAGGTGAGCCACACCGCGAACAACGCGCCCTGGAGCAGCGCCAGCGCGGCGGTGAGCCAGCCGTCGAGGCCGGGCCGCCGCGCCCAGCGGGCCAGCACGAACGCGACCGGGAAGGCGGCCAGCAGGTAGCGCAGCAGGCTCTTGTACACCGGCGTCCCCATCGACAGCGGCACCAGCACCACGACCAGCGTGTAGACCAGGTACGGCCAGTCGGCCCGGCGGCGCAGCCCGACGGCCGCGACCGCCACCATCGCCACGGCGATCCAAACCCGCAGCGCGTCGGCGGAGTTGCCGCCGAACAGCGCGGAACCGGCCACTCCCAGGGGGTTCTGCAGCCGGATCCCCCAGCCGGTCTCCTGGGCGTGCTGGTAGGCGAACCAGTCGCCGCTCTGCCAGCGGCAGAACGCCATGAACGTGAGCCAGCCCGCCGGGACAAGCAGCAGCGGCCAGCCCTGGCGCAGCAGGCGCGGCCACGCCCGGGGTCCGGCCCGCCAGCCGTGCTCGCGCAGCAGCACCAGCGCCAGCGGCACCACCACGAGGAAGCCGACCGAGCGGCTCATCGCCAGGAAGTAGCCGATCACGCCGACGAGCAGCCAGCGGTTCCGCTCGGCGTACCAGAAGGCGGCCAGCGCGAGGCAGACGAACAGCGACTCGGTGAGGGCCGCCTGGAACAGGAACGCCGTCGGCAGGAGCATCAGGTACCGGACCGCTCGCCGGCCGTCGTCCGGTCCGGCGCCGCCGAGCAGCCGGCCCCCCAGCCGGTACGCGAAGTAGAGCTGGAACACCAGCGCCACGTTGCTGATCAGCAGCAGCGCCCAGGCGGTGTGCCCGCCCAGCAGCGGCGCGATCGGCCGGGCCAGGAACGGGTAGAGCAGCGGGAAGCCGAAGTCGGTCCAGGGCCGGTCCAGCGGCAGCCGGGCCAGGTGGTCGTAGAGGAACGAGTCCCAGGCGAACCAGAGCGAGATCCAGCGGTGCGACGAGATCGCGTCCTGCTGCTCCCGCATGCCGGTCTCGTCGGCCGGCGGTGCGCCCGGCACCCCGTCCCAGGCGGTGAGCACCAGCACGCCGACCAGGGTGAGCACGAGCTTCGAGCCGACGAAGACGGCGAACACGAATCCCCAGGGCTCGGGCACCCGGCGGACAACCTGGGCCCCGCGCGCCCACCACCGGGTACGCCCGGAGCGCGCAACGTCGCGGGGGCCGCCCGCGCGGCCGGCCCCGGCCGTGCCGCCGGCGTCGGCCCGCCGCTCGTCCGCCATCACGCTCCCACCGGTCGGCCCCTGGCCGACATGCCCGGCCGGAAACCCGGCCCGCATTCCCCATCCGGCCCCGCCCACACCCACCCCTCCGGCCCGCCCAGGCCACGGCCACGGCCACGGCCACGGCGATCATGAGGTTGGCGGCGACAAATCGGACGCCAGACACCGTCAACTTCATGATCGACGGGGCCGGGCCGGGCGGGGCGGTGAGCGGGCGGGGCGGTGAGTGGGCTGAGCGGCCGGCGGATCGGTGCGGGCCGGCAGGTGAAGTTGCCGGCAGGACGGGTAAGGGCGGTGCCGCATCGGCAGGTTGGCGGCGGGGGGCGCGGACGGCATGGGTGACGGCGACGGAACCGTGATCATCGGGGCGGGACCGGCCGGGTTGACCGCCGCCTACGAGTTGCTGCGGCACGGCGAGCCGGTCCGGGTCTACGAGGCCGACGACGTGGTCGGCGGGATCAGCCGGACCGTGGAGCGCGACGGCTGGCGGTTCGACATCGGGGGGCACCGCTTCTTCACGAAGGTGGCCCGGGTCGAGGACTTCTGGCACGAGATCCTGCCGGACGAGGACTTCCTGCTCCGGCCGCGGATGAGCCGGATCTACTACCGGGGCGCGCTGTTCGACTACCCGCTCAACGCCGGCAACGCGCTGCGCAACCTCGGGCTGCTGGAGGCGGCGCGCTGCCTCGGCTCGTACGGCCGGGCCCGGCTGCGCCCGCCGAAGGACCAGTCGCACTTCGAGGGGTGGGTGTCGGCGCGGTTCGGCTGGCGGCTCTACTCGATCTTCTTCAAGACATACACGGAGAAGGTCTGGGGGATGCCGGCGGACCAGTTGCAGGCCGACTGGGCCGCCCAGCGGATCAAGAACCTGTCGCTGGCGACGGCGATGCGCAACGCACTGCTGCCCCGGCGCAACCGCACGGACGTGACCAGCCTGATCGAGGAGTTCCAGTACCCGAAGCACGGCCCG
Organism: Micromonospora sp. WMMD1219; assembly: GCF_049315215.1. Classification (NCBI taxonomy): domain Bacteria; kingdom Bacillati; phylum Actinomycetota; class Actinomycetes; order Micromonosporales; family Micromonosporaceae; genus Micromonospora; species Micromonospora sp. WMMD1219. Next base: position 4,728,182 of record NZ_CP186057.1, on the reverse strand, counting down.
GGGATGATGTGGGAGCGCTGCGCCGAGGAGGTCGCCATGCGCGGCGGCACGGTGCGTACCGGCGCCTGGGTGAGCGAGGTGCACCGGGATCCGGCCGCGCGGCGGGCGACCGCCGTGACGGTCGCCGACGCCGGCGGGGAGCGCACCGAGCCGGCCGCGCACGTGATCTCCTCGATGCCGATCTCCGCGCTGGTGCGGGCGATGCGCCCGGAGGCGCCGCCCGAGGTGCGGGCCGCCGCCGACGACCTGCGGTACCGGGACTTCCTGACCGTGGCGCTCGTGGTGCCGGAGGAGTTCTCGTTCCCGGACAACTGGATCTACGTGCACGACCCGGCGGCCCGGGTGGGCCGGATCCAGAACTTCGGCTCGTGGTCGCCGAACCTGGTCAAGGACGGGCGGACCTGCCTGGGGCTGGAGTACTTCGTGTTCGAGGGCGACGAGATGTGGCGGACGCCGGACGCCGAGCTGGTCGCGTTCGCCACCGCCGAGCTGGAGCGGCTGGGCCTGGTCAAGCCCGGGTGCGTGGAGGCGGGCTACGTGGTCCGGATGCCGAAGGCGTACCCGGTCTACGACGAGCGGTACCAGCGCAACGTCGACGTGATCCGGGGCTGGCTGGCAGCGAACGTGCCGAACGTGCACCCGGTCGGCCGCAACGGCATGCACCGGTACAACAACGCCGACCACTCGATGCTCACCGCGATGCTGACCGCGGAGAACATCGCGCACGGCGCGGAGCACGACGTCTGGACCGTCAACGTGGAGCAGGACTACCACGAGCAGCGCAGCCCGTCGCGGCACGGCACCGGCCGGGACGCGCCGGTCGTCCCGGCCCGGCGGTGAGGCGCCGCGCGTGAGGGTGGTCATAACGGCTGGACGGCAGCCACGGCGGTGCTGCTAGCCTTCTGGGCAGGTCATGAGCGCCAGCGCGAAGCCCCGGCTCGCTGGCCGGCAACCCTCCTCCGCGGTGGGGTGCCCCGGGTGAAGACCAGGCACCGGCAGCCGCCGGTGCAAGCGTGGCCTGGCACCCAGGTCAGCAACAGACCAGGGAGACCGATGTCCGCACCACCCTCCACCCCTTCCGGCGACGTCGCCGCGTACCCGGCCCGCTTCGCGCTGGTCAAGCGCCGTCACGTCGACCTGATGCGGGTGTGCAGCGACGCCTGTCGCCTCGCGCGCTGAGCGAACGCCACCCTCCTTTCCCCGATCCACCCTTCTCCGGCCCGGCCGTCCGTCCGGCAGGCCGGCGTCGACGCGCGCCGCGCGTCCATCCACTCTGGAGAGACATCGTGCGTTTCCGTACCGTCCTGACCCGTGCCGCCGCCGTCGGCGCGGCCGCCCTGCTCGCCGTCACCGCGCTCACCGCCTGCGGCAACGACGACACCGCAGCGGCCGACAACCCGTACGGCCTGCTCCAGCCCGGCGTGATCCGCGCCGGCACGCTCACCGACGCCCCGCCGAACGTCTTCCTGAAGGACGGGAAGTTCACCGGCTTCGACAACGAGCTGCTGCGTGCCGTGGCCGACAAGATCGGCCTGAAGGTGGAGTTCGTCGGCACCGACTTCTCCGGCCTGCTCGCCCAGGTCAACAGCGGCAAGTTCGACGTGGGCAGCTCCTCGATCACGATCACCGAGGCCCGCAAGAAGACTGTGGACTTCGGCAACGGCTACGACTTCGGCTACTTCGGCCTGGACGTGCCCGCGGGCTCCCCGATCACCGGCTTCGACCAGCTCGCCGGCAAGCGGGTGGTGGTCGTCCAGGGCACCGTGCAGGACGACTACGCCACCAAGCAGAACCTCGACCCGGTGCGGGTGCCGGACTACAACAGCGCGATCAACCAGCTCAAGGCCGGCACGGCCGACGCCTGGATCGCCCCGGCCGAGATCGGCGACAAGTCCGCCGCCGACAGCAACGGCAAGATCAAGGTCGCGGCGAAGCAGCTCAGCCCCACCCCGACCGCGTACGCGGTGGCCAAGGGCGACGACAAGCTGCGCGAGGCGCTGAACAAGGGCCTGGACGAGGTGATCGCCGACGGCACCTGGAGCCGTCTGCAGGCCGAGTACTACCCGGGACGGCCGATCCCGGCCGACTTCAAGCCCGGCAGCGGGTCGGTGGCCGTGCCGTCGCCGTCGGCCGCCTCCTGAACCGGTAACCGAGCACGAGCGGGGCGGACGGAGCGGACATGGATCCACTGAGCACGCTGTGGGAGACGTTCTTCGACTGGGACTCGATGCGCGAGGCGCTGCCCGAGATGCTCACCGTCGGGCTGCCCAACACGCTCACCCTGGCGGTCTCCGCCGCCCTGCTCGGCTCGGTGCTGGGCATGCTGCTGGCCGTCGCCGGCATCTCGCGTACCCGATGGTTGCGGTGGCCGGCGCGGGTCTACACCGACGTGTTCCGCGGCCTGCCGGCCGCGGCGACAATCCTGCTCATCGGCGTCGGCCTGGCGCCGCTGGGCATGCAGGTGTGGGGCCCGAACCCGTATCCGCTGGGCGTGCTGGCGCTGTCGCTGATCGCCGCCGCCTACCTGGGTGAGATCTTCCGGGCCGGCATCCTGAGCGTGGAGGCCGCCCAGTTGGAGGGCGCGCGGGCGCTCGGCTTCTCCTGGGGCGAGGCGATGCGCCTGGTGATCATCCCGCAGGGCGTACGCCGGGTGCTGCCCGCCTGGGTCAACCAGCTCATCGCGCTGATCAAGGACTCCAGCCTGGTCTACTTCCTCGGCCTGCTGGCCAGCCAGCGGGAGTTGTTCCGGATCGGGCAGGACTACGCGGCGAACACCGGCAACCAGTCCGCGCTGCTGCTGGCCGGTTTGTTCTACCTGTTGCTGACCGTGCCGCTGACCCACGCGGTCAACTGGCTGGACCGGCGCCTGCGGCAGGGCCGGCCGGTCGCGCCGCCCGAGCCCGAGCCCAACGCCGAGCCGGCGGACCTCACTCCGTCCGGAAAGGATCCGCGATGACCACCACCACGACCTCGGTCAGCCTGGCCGTCCGCGACGTGCACCTGGCCTTCGGCGCGCACCGGGTGCTGCGCGGCGCGGACCTGGACGTGGCCCGGGGCCGGGCGGCCTGCGTGATCGGCCCGTCCGGGTCCGGCAAGTCGACGCTGCTGCGCACCGTCAACCGGCTGATCGAGCCGGACCGGGGCGACGTGCTGCTGGACGGGCGCAGCGTGCTGCGCGACGACCCGGACGCGCTGCGCCAGCGCATCGGCATGGTGTTCCAGCAGTTCAACCTGTTCCCGCACCTGAGCGTGCTGCGCAACATCACCCTGGCGCTGCGCAAGCTGAAGAAGCTGAGCGAGGACGAGGCGGTGGCGCTGGCCCGCGCCCAGCTCGACCTGGTCGGCCTGGCCGGCAAGGCGGACGCGCGGCCGGCGCAGCTCTCCGGCGGCCAGCAGCAGCGCGTCGCCATCGCGCGGGCGCTCGCGCTGCGCCCGCAGGTGATGCTGTTCGACGAGGCGACGAGCGCGCTGGACCCGGAGCTGGTCAAGGGTGTGCTCGCGGTGATGGCGGACCTGGCCTCCGCCGGGATGACCATGGTCGTGGTGACGCACGAGATGGGGTTCGCGCGCAGCGTCGCCGACACGGTGGCGTTCATGGACGCGGGCGTGGTGCTGGAGGCCGGGCCGCCGGAGGCGGTGTTCGAGGCACCGGAGCACCCGCGGCTGCGGCGTTTCCTGTCCCAGGTGCTCTGAGCAGGCCGGTCAGCCCTTCACCGCACCGATCAGCACGCCCTTGACGAAGTGCCGCTGGATGAACGGGTAGACCGCGACGATCGGCGCGACGGTCAGCACCACCACGGCCATCTTGATCGCCTCGGTCGGCGGCATGGTCACCCCGCTGCTGGCGCCGGACGTGTGCGGGGCCTGCCCGGCCAGCAGGTAGCTCTGGAGCACCCGCTGGATCGGGTACATGTCGTTGCGGTCGATGAACAGCAGCGCGTCGAACCACACGTTCCAGTAGCTGACCGCGTAGAACAGGCCGACCACGGCGATCACCGCGCGGGACAGCGGCAGCACGATGCGCGCGAGCGTACGGAAGTCACTCGCGCCGTCGATGCGGGCGCTGTCCAGCAGTTCCGACGGGATGCCCTGGAAGAACCCGCGCACCACGACCAGGTTGAACACGCTGATCGCCGGCGGCAGGACCAGCGCCCAGATGGTGTCCTTCAGGCCCAGCCCGGTGACCACCAGGTAGCGCGGCACCAGCGGCGGGTAGACCAGGAACGGGATCAGGAAGTACGCGAGCAGCCAGCGGTGGCCCAGCGTGCCCGGCCGGGACAGCCCGTACGCGGCGAGCACGGTGACGGTCAGCGCGATGGCGGTGCCGAAGACGGTGACGAGCGTGCTGATCCACAGCGCCCGGGTCACAGCGCCACCGGCGAAGATCGTCTCGTACGCGGACGTGTCGACGCCGCGGGGCACGACCACCAGGCCGCCGGCCCGCGCGATGGTCTCCCGGGAGGAGAGGCTGGTCACCAGGATCACCCAGAGCGGGAACAGCACGCCCGCCACCAGCACGGTGAGCGCGACGGCCTTGAGCCCTTGCCCGAGGCGGGTGGGCGGCTCCTGCCACACCGGCCGGCGGGATCGGTCGCCGGCGGCCCGGCGGATGAGCGTGGTCATGACTTCGAGTAGATCCCTCGTTCGCCGAGCATGTGCGCCACGCGGTTCGCGGCCAGGATCAGCACCAGCCCGATGACGGCCTTGAACAGTCCGGCCGCCGCGCCGTAGCCGTAGTTCCCGGTGGCGATGGAGAAGTGGTAGACGAAGGTGTCCAGCACCTCGGCGGCCTGCCGGCCGACGGCGTCGCGTTGCAGGAGGAACTGCTCGAAGCCGACCGAGAGCGCGTCGCCCAGCCGCAGGATGAGCAGCAGCACGATCACCGGGCGCAGGCCGGGCAGCGTGATGTGCCAGAGCCGCCGCCACCGGCCGGCGCCGTCCGCGGCGGCGGCCTCGTAGAGGTTCTGGTCGATCGTGGACAGCGCGGCGAGGAAGACGATGGTGCCCCAGCCGACGTCCTTCCACACCGCCTCGACGGTGACCAGGACGATGAACGTGTCCGGGTTGGTCATCACGTTCCACGGCTGCATGCCGGCCTCGCGCATGCTCTGGGCGAGCAGCCCGGCGCCGCCGAGCATCGCGACGAAGAACGTGACCACGAGCACCCAGCTGAAGAAGTGCGGCAGGTAGACGACGGTCTGGATGAGCCCGCGCAGCCGGCTGGACAGCAGGTTGTGCAGCGCGATCGCCAGCAGGATCGGCAGCGGGAAGAAGAACACGAGCTGGAACGCGGTGATCGCCAGTGTGTTGCGGAACGCGTCCCAGAAGGCCGGGTCGTCGAACAGCAGCTGGAACTGCCCGAAGCCGATCCAGTCGCTGTGCAGGAACGCCTGCCACGGGTTGTCGCCCAGGTAGGGGTTGTAGTCCTGGAAGGCGATGACGTTGCCGGCGATCGGCAGGTAGCTGAAGATCAGCAGGACGAGGAAGCCGGGCGCCACCATGGCGAGCAGTTGCCAGTCCCGGCGCAGCCGGGTGCGCAGCGGCACCCGGCGGCGGGACGGGCGGCGGCGGGGCGGGCGGCCGGGTGGGGCCGGCGCGTCCGGCCGGGCCCGCTCGGGCCCGGCCAGGACGGCCGGCTCGTTCACCGGCCCTCCTTGGGCAGCGAGTCGGCGAGCAGTTTGCGGGCCTCCTCGCCGCCGTTCGCCTTCCACTCCGCGACGATGGCGTCCACGTCGGCGAGCGGGCGGCGGCCGCGCAGCACGTCGGTGAACTTGTCCTCGGTGGGCACCTGGTTGGCCTTGTAGGCGGCGGGCATCTCCAGCTTCACCCCGGCCCACGGGTTGGGCTCCAGGTGCTTCACCATCTCGTTGGAGTAGGCGAGCGCGTCCGGCACGAAGCGCGGAGTGTCCGGGAAGGGCCCGATGGTGGGGTTGCGGCCGCTGATGAAGAAGTACTGGTTGGCGATCTCCTTGAACGCCAGGTCGGTCTTCACCGGCCCGTTCGGCGACGGGGTGTGGTGCTTGCCCGCGACGCCGAAGTCCCGTAGCTGGGCCTCCTGGCTGCCGAGCGGCGCGGAACACCAGTTGATGATCCGCAGCAGCTCCTGGACCCGGTCCTTGCCGAGGCCCTTCTTGACGAACGTGTAGGAGATCGGCTCGTCGTCGCCCCAGACCAGCGGGTCGCCGCCGGTGGCGGAGAAGACCGGCACCGGCTGGATGTTCAGCGCGCGGTTGGTCTTCTGGTGCTCGGCCTGGGCGCCCTGCCAGAAGCCGAAGCCGTCCTGGAGGAACACGATCGCGCCGTTCTTGGCGAACAACTGCTTGGCGTCCGCGCCCTTGCTGGCCACGATGTCCGGGTGGACCAGGCCGTCCGCGTAGATCTTGGCCATCACCTCCAGCGCGCGGCGGAACTCCTGGGTCTCGTACTTGAACTCGGGGGTGCCGTCGGACTTGACCCGCCATCCGCCCTTGTGGCCCGGCACCCGGTGGAACATCTGGATCATGGCGAAGACGTCGTTGAACGCCCACACCTTGCGCGCCGGGTCGGTGACCTGCCTGGCCACGGCGAGCAGGTCGTCCAGGTTCGCGGGCACGGCGAGGCCGCGCGCGTCGAGCAGGTCCTTGCGGGTGAACAGTGCCCAGGGGAACGGCCCGTCCGTGGGGTTGGGCACGGACATGATCCGCTCGTTCCAGACCGCACGCCGCCAGGCCCCGGTGGGGAAGGTCGCCAGCATCGGGTACGCGGCGGCGGCGTCGCCCTTCAGGTGGTCGGTCAGGTCCTCGAAGAGCACCTTGATCGCCTCGGCGAAGCGCGGGATCTTCTCCACCTCCCACCCCGGCACGCACAGCAGGTCCGGCACGTCCCGCGCGCCGAGCATCGCGTTGAGCTTGTCGGCGTACGTGACGCCGTCCTGGATGGTGAAGTTGACCGGCGTGCCCAGCTCGGCGTTCACGGCCTGGAGGTAGGCGCTCTGCGCCACGCCGGGCGGCGCCGGGCCCCAGGCCGGGGTCATCGCGGTGACCTGCTTGCCGCTGGTGCCGGGCTTGCCGGTGACGGCGTCGACGAGGCTCGCCGGATAGCGGGTGTAGCCGTCGGGCACCGGGCGGGTGCCCGCGATGTCGGGCTTGACCGCACCGGGCAGGTCCTTGCGGGTGGGCAGCAGGCCGGAGACGGCGTCGAGGTCCTGGGCGGCGCCGGAGCCGGCCGGCTTCTCGGAGCAGCCGGCGAGCAGCGGGCCGGTGGCGGTGGCGGCCACGCCGAGGCCGACCAGGCCGAGGAAGCGGCGGCGCGAGGAGCCCGGGTCGGGGTGGTGCGCGGTCATCGGTCCCCCTTCAGGAAGGGAAGCGCAGTGGATTAGTTCGTATGGATGGTCAACAAACTAATCACGTCGATGAGCTTGCACAAGGGCGGACCGGATCGACGCGGCGGTCAGGCCGGGCAGCGGTCGGACAGCGCGTACCGGGTGAGCACCACGTCGCCGATCTGGCGCACCTCGACCACCCGGGCCCGGCGCCCCGGGTGCCACGGGAAGCGGCCGTCCCCGACGAAGCGCGGCGCCCGCCGGTCCCCCACGAAGAACGGCGCCACCACCAGGTGCAACTCGTCGGCCAGGCCGGCGGTGAGGAACTGGCGGTGCACCGAGCCGCCGCCCTCCACCATCAGGCGCGACACGCCGCGCCCGGCCAGGTCGGCCACCACCGCCTCCGGAGTGGCCGGATCACCGGCGTCGACCACCGTGGACACCGCGCCCACCTGCTCGCGGGCCTTGTCCACCACGCCGCTCGGGCAGTACACCAGCTTGAGGCCGTCGCCGGCGGTGAAGAACCGGGCCCGCGGATCGAGGTCGCCGCTGCCGGTCACAGTCACCTTCACCGGCGACGGCGGCAACCCGCGCGCCACCCGCTCGGCACGCCGGCGCTCGCTGCGCACCAGCAGGCGCGGATCGTCGCGGCGGACGGTGGCCGCCCCCACCATGATCGCGTCACACCCGGCCCGGGTCGCGTCGACCCGGTCCAGGTCGTCGTCGTTCGACAGCAGCAACCGCTCGGCGGTCGCGTCGTCGATGTAGCCGTCGATCGACATCGCGCAGCTGAGCAGCACGTACGGGCGGGTGGTCACGGCACGAACGGCAGGTCGAGGGCATGGTCGGCACGGGTCACCTTGGCCGCCAGGTAGCCCGCGTTGGCAGGCGACAGGTGCACGCCGGTGGAGACCCGGTCGGCCACCGTCACGCCCAGCCGTTCGAGCTGGGCCGCCTTGTCCGGGTTGTTGCTGAGCAGGGCCACCCGGTCCACGCCCAGCGCGGCGAGCATCTGCGCGGCCACCGTGTAGTCGCGCTCGTCCGCGCCGCGCCCGAGCGCCAGGTTCGCCTCGTACGTGTCCAGGCCGCCGTCCTGCAGGGCGTACGCGTCGAGCTTGGCGTACAGGCCGATGCCGCGCCCCTCCTGCCGCAGGTAGAGCAGGTAGCCGCCGGCCTCGGCGATCCGCTCGACCGCCTCGCGCAACTGCGGGCCGCAGTCGCAGCGCTGGCTGCCGAACACGTCCCCGGTGAGGCACTCGCTGTGCGGACGGACCAGCGGCGGGTCGGCGTCGGCGTGCTCACCGAGCCCGAACGCCAGGTGCTCGCGGCCGTCGACGAGACCGTGGAAGGTGTGCACGCGGGCCGTGGTCACGTAGCCGTCGGGGAACCGGAGCGGAACCGTCACGCGGGTCCGGACCGTCGCGGTGGGCAGCGTTTCGTCCATGGTTCTCCTGTCGTCCGGTCGCCGGGCGGACCCGGCGACGCACACCTCGCTCCCCCACCGTAGGCGGGATCACCGACAGTTGCCGGGCTCGCGCCGGGGCATCCGCCGTGCCAGCAGCACCGCGGCGCCCGGCAGGCTGGCCACGAGGACCAGCGCGCCGTACACCGTGCCGGTCGCCACACCCTGCGCGGCGGTCAGCCCGGCCGAGGCGAACGCCCACGCGGCCACCCCCTCGCGCGGCCCGAATCCGCCCACGTTCAGCGGCACCGCCATGGCCAGCAGCGCGAGCAGCGTCAGCGGCAGCAGGTGCGACAGCGGCGCGTCCGCGCCGGCCGTGCGCGCGGCCACCACGAACGTGGCCAGGTGACCGGCGAACACCACTGTCGAGGCGATCACCACACCGGCCCAGGTCCGGCGGCCCAGCACCCCGGAGCGCACGTCGGCGAGCGCCGTCCGGGCCGCCCGGGCGAAGCGGGACGCCCCGGAGCGGGGCACCGCGCGGGCGGCCAGCACCAGCGCCAACGCCACCACTGCCAGTACGGCGGCCAGCGCCGGCAGGTACCGGCGCACCGGCGACGGGAACGCGGCCAGCAGCGCCACCGCGATGACCACCTGCACCACCTGCCCGGCGGTGCGCTCCCACACCACCGCCCGGACGCCGCGCGCCACGTCACCGGCGTCGCGGCCGTGCCGTACCGCCCGGTGCACGTCGCCGAGCACGCCGCCGGGGAGCGTGGAGTTGAGGAAGACCGCCCGGTAGCAGTGCGCCACCGCGGCGCGCATCGGCAGCCGTACGCCCAGCCCACCGGCGACGAGCGACCAGCGCCAGGCGCAGCAGACGGTGGTGACCACGCCGATGCCGAGCGCGGCGGCCAGCGCCGGCGCGTCGATCAGCCGCAGCCCGGCCAGGAACGGGCCGGTGCCCACCGAGGCGACGAGCGCGGCGAGCACCGCGAGCCCGAGCAGCGGGCGTACCCATGCCCGGCCGGTCCGGGCCCGGCGCGGGGCGGGCGTGACGGCCGGTACGGGCCCGGCGACGGCGACGTGTGACAAACGGTCCTCCCTTGTTCCCACCGGTTGTCACGTGCCGACGGCCGGTACGGTTCAGCCGGCGAGCAGGTCGGCGTGATGCAGCACCACCTCGAGCCGGCCGGCGGCGGCCTCGGTGAGCCGCCACTTCTGATACGTCGCGGCGGGCCCGGACAGATGCGGTCGTTCCTCGACCGCAGCGCCGACCCAGCCGGTGAGCCACTCGGCGGCCAGTTCCGCCTGCTCCGGCCCGAGCCGCCACGGGGTCAGCCGCACGCGCGTCTCGACGCCGTGACGGCGGAACGCGGCCACGGCGACGTCCACCGCGTCCGGTCCGAGCAGCGTCCGGCCGTCGACGGTGCGGCGCTGGTGGGCGTTGAACGCGGCGGTCAGCTCGGCGTCGAGCGGATCCGGCGGGGTGAACTCGGCCCGCCCGGTCACGGTCAGCGCGAACAGCGTCGGGTGGCCGGCGCACACCGCCGCCATCCGTTCGACCTCCTCGGCGGTGAGCATGTCCAGCAGCGCGGACGCGGTGACCAGGTGGGCGTCGGCCAGGTCGGCGGGGGTCAGCCTCGTGACGTCGGAGCCGCGGGTGGTCACCGTGACCTCGGCGCCGTCGGCGGCGGTGAGCCGTCCGGCCCGGGCCAGCGCCAGCAGGTCCGCGTCACGTTCGTGCAGCACCCAGTGTTGCGGGCCGGGCAGCCGCGGGGCGAGCCAGCGGGCCATCGAGCCGGTGCCGCTGCCCAGGTCGTGCACGACGAGCGGACGGTCGGCGGGCAGCCGGTCGCGGACCGCGTCGGCCAGCTCGGCGCTGCGGGCCGCCGCATCGGCGGGCTCGCGCAGCCGCAGCCAGTCCGCGAAGCCGGGCGGGAGTGAGGTGGTCATGCCTCGGTCGCCTCCTTGAGCGCCGTCGCCAGCCGGTCCACTGTGGTCGGCCAGCCGGTGAGGGTGTGCCGCCGCTGCCGGGCGGCGCGGCGCAGCCGGTCCCGCAGGCCCGGGTCGGTGAGCCAGCGGCGCAGCGCCGCGGCGGTCGCGCCCGGGTCGCCCGCCGGCACCAGCAGGCCGGGCCGGTCGCCGCCGGGGGCGTGCCCGAGCGTGTCCGGCAGGCCGCCGGTGTCGCTCGCCAGCACCGGTACGCCCCTGGCCAGCGCCTCGGTGACCACCATGCCGTACGTCTCCCGCCGGGAGGGCGCAACCAGCAGATCGGCGGCGGCGTACGTGGCGGCCAGGTCGGGGCCGGTGCGTGGACCGGTGAGCCGGACCCGGCCGCCGAGACCGGTCGCGGCCAGCCGCTCGCGCAGCCGGTCGGCGAACGCCCGGTCCCGGTCCGGCGGACCCACCCAGTCGCAGGTCCAGTCCAGGTCCGCGACCTCGGTGAGCGCGGCGGCGAGCACGTCGTGGCCCTTGACCGGGGTGACCGCCGCGACGCAGAGCAGCCGTCCCCCGCCGGGCGTGCCGGAGGCGACGGGCGCCGGGTCGACGCCGGGCGGGGCGACGGTCACCCGTCCGGGTGGCAGCCGGTAGCGGTCGAGCAGCCGGTCGCGGGTCCACTCGCTGGTGGCGACCACGGCGGTGGCCGCCGCCAGCGACCGCGCCTCCGTCTCGCCCTCGATCGGCAGGTGCACCAGGATCACCAGGCGCAGCCGCGCGGCGTGCGGGGCGAGCACGTCCGGCACGGTCGAGGCGACCAGACCGTCGAGGAGCACCGGAACGCCGTCGGGCAGCCCGCCGAGCAGCCCGGCCAGGTCGGCGCGTTCCCGCGGCCCGGGGTGCGGCCAGCCGCCCGGCACCTGGTGCTCGCGTACCGTCCAGCCGCGCCCGGCCAGGCCCCGGCAGACGTGCCGGTCGTAGGCGTTGCCGCCGCTGGGTTCCGCCGGGTCGTCGATGTCGCCCGGCAGCACCACGTGGACGACTGTCATCCGGTCAGAGCGACCGCTCGTAGCTCGCCCACGCGATGTGCGACTCGTGCAGGGTGACGGTGATCCCGGCCAGGCCGCGCGCACCCTCCCCCAGCCGGCCGTCGTGCACCCCGTCGGCGAGCCGGTCGGCGATCGTCCGCGCGAGCACCTCCGTGGTGGTGTTCACCCCGGCGAAGGCGGGCTCATCGTCGAGGTTGCGGTAGTTCAGCTCGGCGAGCACGGCCTTGAGCTGCTCGGTGGCCAGCCCGATGTCGACCACGATCCCGTCGTCGTCCAGCTCGGCGCGGCGGAACGTGGCGTCGACGACGAACGTCGCCCCGTGCAGCCGCTGGGCCGGGCCGAAGACCTCGCCGCGGAAGCTGTGGGCGACCATCATGTGGTCCCGGACGGTCACGCTGAACACGATCACTCCTCGCCGTAGGTGATGAGATGGCACAGCGCCGGCAGCTCGCCAGAGGCGAGCCGGTCCAGCACGTCGGGCAGGTCGTCGAAGCGGGACCGGCCGGTGAGCAGCGCGTCGAACGCCGGGTCGGCCAGCAGGTCCAGGGCCAGCGCGAGCCGGTCGGCGTAGCTGCGGTCGGCCCGCCGGGGCGACACGGTGCCGACCTGGCTGCTGCGGATGCCCAGCCGTCGGGAGTGGAACGCGCCGCCCAGCGCGAGCGTGACCGGCCGGTCGCCGTACCAGCTCAGCTCCAGCACCGTGCCCTCGGGACGCAGCAGTTCCAGGCCGCGCTGCAGCCCGTCGGCGGTGGCGCTGGCGTGCACCACGAGGTCGCGCTCGCCGGTCGCGTCGGCGGGCGTGGCGAAGCCGGCGCCGAGCGCGGCGGCCACCTCGGCGCGGGCCGGGTCGGCGTCGACGAGTTCGACCCGGACGCCGGGGAAACGGGCCAGCAGCGCGGTGACCGCGCAGCCCACCATCCCGCCCCCGATCACCGTGACCCGGTCGCCAACCAGCGGGGCGGCGTCCCAGAGCGCGTTCACAGCGGTCTCCACGGTGCCGGCCAGCACCGCACGCTCGGCCGGTACGCCGTCCGGCACGACGGTCACGGCGTCGGCCGGTACCACGTACGCGCTCTGGTGCGGGTAGAGGCAGAAGACGGTACGGCCGAGCAGCCGCTCGTCGCCCGCCTCGACGGTGCCGACGTTCAGGTAGCCGTACTTGACCGGGGCCGGGAAGTCGCCCTCCTGGAACGGCGCGCGCATGGCGTCGTGCTGGTCGGCCGGGACGCGGCCGGTGAACACCAGCGTCTCGGTGCCGCGGCTGACGCCGGAGAAGCGGGTCCGGACCAGCACCTCGCCGGGGCCGGGGGCGGCGAGCCGGACCGGCCGGATCTCGCCCTCGCCGGGGGCGCGGAGCCAGAACGCGTGGGCGTCGACCGTCACGAACTCTCCTCTTCCCCGCATTCCGACCGAGTTGTCGATCATAAACACGGAAGCGGGGCGTCCACGGTTCGAACCGCCCGCGACCCGATGCTCAGGCGGCGCGCCGGCGCTGCTCCGTACGCCAGGTCTCCGGATCGGCCCGGTCGGCGTGCCGGTCCCCGGCCAGTTCCATTGCCCGGTGGGCGGCGGTCAGCGCGTCACACGGCGCTACCTGGCCGTCACACAGCAGGCTCGCGCACCGGCCGGACTCGTCGGGCCGGTGGGCGACGGCCACGTCGTACGCGGCCCGCCAGAGCAACGGGTCGGTGACTCCCCGTGGCAGGTCGGCGTCCAGACTGGACCTGTTGCGGATCGTGTCGGGCACCGTGTCCCCCTTTGCGTCGTCGCTACCGTCCCAGTGACCGGTTGAGCGCAGATCAAACCTCTCACCTGCGGACACGTCGCGACCAGCGGTGTTTGTCACGCCGGATAGGCGCGTGTCTCGGCTGCCTTGACCGCCGCCCAGACCGCGCGGCCGGGGATCAGTCCGAGATGGGCCGCGGCGGCGGGCGTGACGTCGGCGGCGACCTCGACCGGCCCGGCCAGCTGCACGCGCAGGTTGTCGCCGTGGCGTTGGACGCCTGTGACGGTGGCGGCCCACACGTTGCGCGGGCTGCCCTCCGGCCGGGACGGGTGCAGCGCGACGGCGGCCGGCGGGTACGCGACGAACGCCTCACCGTGGACGGTGTCGGCGGTGGTGAGCGTCAGCTCACCGACGGTCACGGTGTGTCCGTCGGCGCGGCCGCGGTGCAGGTTGAGGCCGACCAGCCGGGCCACGTAGTCGGTGCGCGGCCGGGCCGTGACGGTTGCGGCGTCGCCCTCCTGCACCACCCGGCCGTCCTCCACGATGACCAGTCGGTCGGCGAGCACCAGGGCGTCGAGGGGGTCGTGGGTGACGAGCAGCGTCGCGCCGGGGTGCGCGCCGAGGTGGCGCTGGAGTTCGGCGCGGGTGTCCAGCCGGGTCCGGGCGTCGAGCGCGGCGAGCGGCTCGTCGAGCAGCAGCAGCGCCGGGTCGACGGCGAGCGCGCGGGCCAGCGCGACCCGCTGCGCCTGCCCGCCGGAGAGCTGCCGGGGCCGGCGCCGGGCCTGGTCGCCGAGGCCGACCCGGTCCAGCCACTCCTGGGCCCTGGTGCGGGCGGCCCGCTTGTCCGCGCCCCGGCGGCGCGGCCCGAACGCCACGTTGTCCAGCGCGCTGAGGTGCGGGAACAGCAGGTAGTCCTGGAACACCACGCCCACCGGCCGGCGCTCCGGCGGCGTCCACACCCGGCGGTCCGGCCGGTCCAGGTCGGCGCCGCCGAGCGTGAGGTGACCGGCGGTGAGGGGGTGCAGCCCGGCGAGCACCCGCAGCGCTGTGGTCTTGCCGGCGCCGTTGGGGCCGAGCAGCGCCACCACCTCACCGGCGGCGATGCGCAGCCGCACGTCGAGGGTGAACCCGTCCCGCTCGGCGACCAGATGCGCGTCCAGCACACTCATGTCGTACCGACCCATTTGTCGCGCAGGGCGGCGAGGATGACCACGGAGACGGTGAGCAGGATCAGGCTCAGCACGATCGCGGCCTGCAGGTCGGTCTCCAGCGCCAGGTAGACCGCCAGCGGCATGGTCTGGGTGCGGCCGGGATAGTTGCCGGCAAACGTGATGGTGGCCCCGAACTCGCCGAGCGCGCGCGCCCAGCAGAGCACCGCGCCGGCCGCCACGCCCGGGGCGACGAGCGGCAACGTGACCCGGGTGAAGGTGGTGAACCGCCCGGCGCCGAGCGTGGCGGCTGCCTCCTCGTACCGGGGGTCGGCGCCACGGAGCGCGCCCTCGACGGCGATGACCAGGAACGGCATGGCCACGAACGCCTCGGCCAGCACCACCCCGGCGGTGGTGAACGGCAGCGTCACGCCGAACGTCTCGTCCAGCCACGACCCGATCAGCCCGCGCCGGCCGAAGACCAGCAGCAGCGCCACGCCGCCGACCACCGGCGGGAGCACCAGCGGCACCGTGACCAGCGCCCGGACCAGCCGCCGCCCGGGGAACTCCACCCGGGCCAACAGCCACGCCAGGGGTACGCCGAGCGCCACGCAGAGCAGGGTGGCGACGGTGGCGGTCTCCAGCGACAGCCGAAGCGCGGTGAGCACACCCGGTTCGGTCAGCCGCCGGGGCAGCGTGGTCCAGGGTGCCCGGAGCAGCAGACCGGCGAGCGGCAGGACGAGGAAGGCGAGTCCGAGCCCGGCGGGCACGAGCAGGGCGATCGGCACCCGCTGCCGGCGTACGGTGCGGCTCATGCGCCCGGCGGCGCCTGGAACCCGGCGGCGGTGAGCACGGCGAGCCCGGCGTCGGAGCGGACGAAGTCGACGAAGGCGCGGGCGCCGGCCGGGTTGCCGGCGGCGCGAAGCACCACGATCGGATAGTCGTTGACGGCGCGCGCCGACTCGGGGAACTCGACCGCGTCGAGCCCGGGAGCGGCGCGTACGTCGGTGCGGTAGACCAGCGCGGCGTCGACCTCGCCGAGGCGCAGCTTGGCCAGCGCGCCCTTGACGTCCTGTTCGAGCGTGGCGGGCGTGAGCCGCACACCCGCCGCGTCGAGCGCGGTGCGCGCGGCGGCGCCGCAGGGCACCTGCTCCGCGCAGAGCGCCACCTTGACGCCAGGGCGGGCCAGGTCGGCCGGCCCGCCGACCCGCGCCGGGTTGCCAGAGGGTACGGCGACGACGAGCTGGTTGCGGACCAGCACGGCCGGTTCGCCGGCGGCGTCACCGGCGTCGGTGACCGTCTTCATGGTGGCCGGGGAGGCGGCGGCGAACACGTCGGCCGGCGCACCCTGGGTGATCTGGGTGGCGAGCCCGGAACTGCCGCCGAAGTTGAACGTGACGGTGCGGCCCGGGTGTGCGGCCTCGTACTCCTGGCCGAGCCGGGTGAACGACTCGGTGAGCGAGGCGGCGGCGAACACGGTCACCGGGCCGGCGCCGTCGGGCCCGGCCGGTTCGTCCGCGCCGCCGCAGGCGGTCAGGCCGAGTGCCGCCACCAGCGCGGCGGCGAGCGCGGCGCGGCTCCACCGTACGGTCACGGGCTGGTCCTTCCCCTGGGGGTGGAGGCGCGCTCGACCACGACGGTGGTCGACTTGATCACCGCGACGGCGACGGAGCCGACCTGGAGGTCGAGGTCGTCGACGGCCTCGCGGCTCATCAGCGACACCACCCGGAACGGCCCGGCCTGGATGTCGACCTGGGCCATCACGGTGTCCTTGACGACGGCGGTGACGATGCCGCGCAGCCGGTTGCGGGCCGAGGACAGCTCGGGGTGGCCGGGAGCGCGGACGAACGCGGCCACGTCGGCGCCGTCGAGCACCCGGTGGCCGTGCTCGTCGCGGGTGGCCGGCAGCTTGCCGGCGTCGATCCAGCGGCGGACCGTGTCCGCGCTGACCCCGAGCAGCTCGGCCGCCTCGCCGATCCGGAACACCGTCACGCGCTCACCCTAGCCGGACGCAGGTGCGGGCCGGAAGGGGCATTGTCGCTCGCAACCGCGAGCCTCCGGGTGGTCGCCGGGCCGGAACTGCGGCTCAGTCGGCCGGGGCGATCCGGACCCGGCGCAGCAGTTGGGCGTTGAGCGCGACCACGATCGTGGAGGCGGACATCAGCACCGCACCCAGCGCCGGGCTGAGCGCGACGCCCGCCCACGCGAGGACCCCGGCGGCGAGCGGGATCGCGACCACGTTGTAGCCGGCCGCCCAGGCCAGGTTCTGCCGCATCTTCCGGTACGACGCGCGGGACAGCCGGATCACGCCGCCGACACCGCGCGGGTCGGAGCCGGCGAGCACCACCCCGGCGGACTCGATCGCCACGTCGGTGCCGGCGCCGATGGCCAGCCCGACGTCGGCGCGAGCCAGCGCCGGCGCGTCGTTCACGCCGTCGCCGACCATCGCCACCGTCAGTCCCCGATCGCGCAGCTCGGCCACCGCCTTGTCCTTGTCGGCGGGGAGCACCTCGGCGAAGACCTCGTCGACGCCGGGCCGGAACCCGAGGTCGGCGGCCACCGCCTCGGCCACCGGGCGCGCGTCCCCGGTGATCATCACGATCTTGCCTACGCCGAGGTCGCGCAGCTCCGCCACGGCGGCCCGCGCCTCCGGGCGCACCTGGTCCTCCATCCCGAACGCGGCGGTCACCTCGGGCCGGACGCCCTCGGGCAGGCGGACCAGATGCAGCACCGCGGCGCCCCGGCCCGACCACTCCTGCGCGGCCCGGGCCAAGTTGTCCGGCACCGGGGCGTCGAGTTCGCGCAGCAGCGCCGGCCCGCCGACCGCCCAGTCGACGCCGTCCACAGTGGCGCGCACGCCCCGGCCGGTCAGCGCGCGAAAGCCGTGCGCCGCCGGACGCGCCGTCCCCGCTTCCCGGCTGCTCCGGCCCGCCTCCCGCGCGTCCGGATGCCGGTCGGGCTCGGCCGGACCCGCCGCGCGCGCGTCGGCGGCGGCGACCAGCGCCCGGGCCAGCGGGTGCTCGCTGTCGGCCTCCACCGCGCCGGCCAGGGCCAGGGCGGCGTTCTCGTCCAGCCCGCCGGTGGTGGCCACGCCGGTGACCGTGTGCCGGCCGGTGGTGAGCGTGCCGGTCTTGTCGAACAGGACGGTGTCCACGGTGCGCATCCGCTCCAGCGCCAGCCGGTCCTTGACCAGGATGCCGGCGCGGGCCGACAGCGCGGTCGACAGCGCCACCACCAGCGGGATCGCCAGGCCGAGGGCGTGCGGGCAGGCGATCACCAGCACCGTCACGGTGCGTACCACCGCCTGGTCGGGGTCGCCGAGCAGCGCCCAGACCGCGAACGTGGCCAGGCCGGCGAACGCCGCCAGGTAGAACAGCAGCGCGGCGAACCGGTCGGCGAGCACCTGCGCGCGCCCGCCGGAGGCCTGCGCCTGCGCCACGAGCCGCCCGATGCCGGCCAGCGCGGTGTCCGCGCCGACCGCCTCGACGCGTACCCGGAGGGTGGAGTCGGTGGCGACGGTGCCGGCGACCACCCGGTCCCCGGCGGCGCGTGCCACCGGCCGCGACTCCCCCGTGATCATCGACTCGTCCAGCTCGGCGGCACCCTCGACGATCCGGCCGTCGGCCGGCACCCGCCCGCCGGGGCGCACCAGCACCAGGTCGCCCACCCGCAGCTCGCCGACCGGCACCGGATGCGGCCGCCCGGCGTCGTCCAGGCGCTCGGCGTCGTCGGGCAGCAGCGCTGCGAGCGCACCGAGCGCGCCGCGCGCCTGCCCGACCGCCCGCATCTCCTGCCAGTGGCCGAGCAGCATGATGGTGACCAGCGCGGCCAGCTCCCACCAGAAGTCCAGATCGAACAGGCCGATGCTGGTGGCGGCCGAGGCGAGGTACGCGACCACGATCGCCATCGAGATCAGCAGCATCATCCCGGGGGTGCGTTCGCGCAGCTCACGCAGGCCGCCGGTGAGGAACGGCCAGCCGCCGTAGAGGAAGACCACGGTGCCGAGCACCGGGCCGACCCAGCGCACACCCGGGAAGTCCAGCGTGTAGCCGAACCAGTCCATCACCATGTGGCTGGTGGCGACGATCGGCACGGTGAGCGCCAGGCTCAGCCAGAACCGGCGGCGGAACTGCTCCGGGTCGTGCCCGGCGTGCGCGCCGTGGCCGCCGCCATGACCGCCGCCGTGGTCGCCGTGGTGGCCCGTGTCGTGACCGGATCCGTGCTCCATCGCACCACCATACCCCCTGGGGGTACCGGCCGGCATCGCCTCGGCGAAGTGGCGAGGGCGACAGGCGGAGGTCACTACCGGTCGTAGACGGTCACCGGGATGCCGCGCTCGGACAACGCGCGCCGGATCAACGGCTCGATCCGCTGCCCCGGCGCATCCCGCGCTGGCCCACCATGTTGGCCACCCACAGGTCCGGCGCGACCCGGACCAGCCGGACGGCGCCCAGCCCGAAGTCGTTGCCGGCCCGGTGCCGGTGCCACTCCCGGTAGTCGCGTTCCGGCTCGGGCCACCGCCGCGAGACGGCGAGGACGAAGCCCTTTCCCCAGCCGCCCAGGTCGTTGCAGACGTGCGCGACGATCTTGGGGCCCTTCGCCTGCGGGCTCGTCGCGTCACCGCGCACGATCCGGAACTCCGCCATGCCCGGCATGCTGCCGCAGGGGTACGACGCTCAGCGCTGGGGGCGGGCGCCGACGCTCGGCCGCTCGGCGGGAGTCCGGCTCTGCCAGGGCCAGCGGCCGTCCAGCTCCACTTCGAGGGAGAAGCTGAGGAACGTACGGACCAGCACGATCAGCGCCAGCACGCCGACGCTGGTGAACGTGGGCGACACCGCGACGGTCCGGATGATGTCGCCGCCGACCAGGAACTCCAGGCCGAGCAGGATGGCCCGGCCGACCCCCTGCCGGTACGCCCGGTAGTGCGCGACCACCTGACGGGTCCGGGCGCAGCGCACCGCGAACACCGCCGTGGCGACCGCGACGCCGACCGCGATGACGAGCACCCCGGCCAGGTCCAGCAGCGTCCCGACGTGCTGGACGATCTCCTTCGTCGACACCCGGCACCCCCGCACCAGCCTGGCGTACGGCCGGTCGCGGGGGCGGCGTTTCCGCGCTCCCGCCACCCGGTGGGCGGGGACGCGGATCGGGTCAGTCCTGGGCCTGCCAGCGGTAGAAGACGGTGGCCACCGAGTCCTGCGGGCCCTGCCACCGGTCCGGCCGGTACGGCTCGATGTACGGGCCGAGGTCCTGCATCACCTTGCCGAAGGCGGGCTTGTCGCCGTGCTGGTCCCGGGTGGCCTCGGCTGCCGACGACTCCTGTTCGAGCAGGTGCACGTAGACGTCGTCGATCGAGTAGAGCCAGCGCCCGGTCACGCCGAGGTCGGCCGGGAGCGACCCGGCGTCGGACTCGGCGAAGACCCGGGCCACGTCCGGTTCGGCGCCGGGCTTGATCCGGCCGACGATCACGGTGAGCGTGGTGTCGGCGGGCGGCTCGCCCTCGGGCGCCCAGTGGTAGAACTCCTTGGCCACCGAGTCCGACGGGTTCTTCCAGTAGCGCGGGTACGGCGTCACGTACGGGCCGATCTCCTCGGCGATCTTCTGGAAGGCGGGCAGGCCGCGGGTCTGCCCGGAGATCCGCGGGTCCTGCTCCCGCTCGATCACGTGGATGTAGAGGTCGTGGTGCGACAGCAGGTACCGGCCGATGACGCCCAGGTCCTGCGGCCGGGTGGCCTGGTCGTAGTGGCCGAACACGCCGCCGACGATCTGCTCGCTGCCGGGGACCATGTGACAGACGATCACGTTGCGGAAGACCATGACTGCTCCTTGATGGTTGCGACGGGGGCGGCGGCGCGCGGCGGCGGCGCCGTCAGGCGGTGAAGGTGACAGGCAGTTCCAGCAGGCCGCGGAACGGCGAGGCGGCGGGGAGCCGGCGCACCTGCGCGAGCGGTACGCCGAGACGCAGTCCGGGCAGCCGCCGCAGCAGCGCGCCGAGCGCGAGTTCGGCCTCCATCCGGGCCAGCGAGACGCCCAGGCAGTAGTGGACACCGTGACCGAACCCGAGGTGCGGGCCCCGGACCCGGCGCAGGTCCAGCCGGTCCGGGTCGGCGAAGTGGGCCGGGTCGTGGTTCGCCGCGTTGATCGCCACCCCGACGATCGCGCCGCGCGGGATGCAGACGCCCTGGTAGTCGACGTCCTCGGTGGCGATGCGCGGGCTGGCCACCGGCAGCGGCCCGTCGAAGCGCAACAGCTCCTCGATGGCGGCCGGCAGCAGGCGGGGCGTGGCGCGCAGCAGTTCCATCTGCTCGGGGTGGGTGAGCAGGGCCAGCACGGCGTTGCCGAGGAAGTCGGCGGTGGTCTGGTGCCCGGCGAACAGCAGCAGGAACGTGGTGGTGACCAGTTCCGCCTCGGACAGCGTCCCGTCCTGGTCGACGGCCTTGATCAGCGCGCCGATGATGTCGTCGGCCGGGTCGTCGCGCTTGGCGCGGACCAGCCCGGCAAGGTACTGGTGCAGCCGGAGCTGGGCCTCCTGCACCGCCGCCCGTTCCTCGGCCGGGGGCCGGCTGGTGGAGCCGGAGGTGCGGATGACCTGGGTCCAGTCGAGCACCCGGCCGTGGTCGGCCGGCGGCACGCCGAGCAGTTCGCAGATGACCGTCATCGGCAGCGGGATGGCGAAGTCGTGCATGAGGTCCGCCTCGCCGTGCGGCGCCATCTTGTCGATGAGCTGGTCGACGATCGACGCCACCCGGGGGCGCAACGCCTCGATCCGCCGGGGCGCGAACGCCTGCGACACGACCCGGCGCAGCCGGGTGTGCTCCGGCGGATCGGAGTTGAGCATGTTGCGGTTCAGGCCCTCGGAGTTCGGACCGAAGATCTTCAGGTAGTGCTGCTCCGGGCCGTACAGGTCCTTGGACAGGCGCGGGTCGGTCAGCGCGGTGCGCGCGTCGTCGAAGCGGGTGATCAGCCAGGAGTCGAAGCGCGGCGAGCCGACCGGGCAGACCGGCCGCTGCGCGCGCAGCCGGGCCAGCGTGGGGTACGGATCGGCCGCGAACGCGTCGGTGTAGAGCTCGCTCGCCGGCACCACGTCGTCGGTCATCGCCCCTCCCCCGGCTCGCCGGCCACGCTGTGCAGTACCTGGTAGGTGTGCCGGTCGGCGGACTCGCGCAGCTCGCGGATGATGCTCAGCAGCCGGTCCCGGTGCGTGCTGCGGCCGAACGCGTCGAGCCGTTCGCGGTCGGCCCAGTCGCTGATGATCAGATAGCTGCGCGGGTCGTCGGCGTCGCGGACCAGGTCCTGGTGCAGGCAGCCGTCCAGCGTGCGGATCTGTTCGGCCGCGGTGAGCCACTCCGCCTCGAAGCGCTCCTCGCAGCCCTCCCGGGTCCGCATCGACAGCACGGTCCGGACCCGGCTCACCTCGCGCTCCCGAAGACCAGGTGCAGGTGCTTGCGCAGCGCGTCCGGGTCGACCGGCGCACCCCGGAACCCGACGTGCCCGTCCGGCCGGATCAGGTACAGGCCGGTGCCGGCCAGCCCGTACGCGGTGCGGAAGCGCCGCTCGGCGTCGCGCACCACCGGTGGGTCGAGCAGTCGCGGTTCGTCGGCGTCCGGGTCGAGCAGCAGGTACGCCTCGATCTCCCCGCCGGCCAGCCTTCGCGCGTCAGCGCACAGCCCGGCGAACGCGGCCAGTTCCCCCGCGCCGGCCGTGCGGTCGGCGTAGAGCAGCAGCGTGTGCCGGGTGCCCCGGGTCAGGTCGCGCAGCCGCAGCGGGTGGCCGACGCCGCGCCGGCGCAGCCCGTCCACGTCGGGCGCGATGTCGCCGGGGCGGGGCGCGTCACCGAGCGCGGCCGGGTCGGCGACCGTCTCCCCGACCAGTGGGCTGCCGGCGTAGCTGAGCAGCATGGACATCTCCTGGAGGAACTGGCGTTCCAGGTCGGCGCGGTCCACCTCCTCGGTGCCGGCCATCCGGACCGCCCGGCCGACGATCTCCTCGCCCTCCGGGCGCCGCTCGGTCTCGTAGCTGTCCAGCAGGCCGGGCGCGGCCAGCCCGCGTACCGCCAGGGCGAGCTTCCAGGCCAGGTTCCAGGTGTCCTGGATGCCGGTGTTCATGCCCTGCCCGCCGGCGGGCGGGTGCAGGTGGGCGGCGTCCCCGGCGACGAACACGCGGCCGTCGCGGTAGCGGCCGACGATGCCGTGGCTGATCCGGAACACCGACGACCAGCGCAGGTTGCTCGCCCGGGTGCCCGGTGGCGCGAGGCGGTCCAGTGCGGCCTGCACGTCGGAGATGGTCGGTTCGTCGAGTTCCTCGCTGAACCCGGGCGGGGCGTCGCGCCCGCCGGTCTGGGCGAAGAACCGGGGTGGCGCGAGCGTGGCGATGCGGTAGCGGTGCTCGCCGCGCAGCGGTACGCAGACGAGCATCCCGTCCATCTGCCCGTCGGTCATGTGCAGGAACCGCAGCAGGTGCCCGTCCGGCATGTCCCAGTTCACGTCGACGTCCACCAGCATGAACAGCTGCGGGAACCGGCCCAGCCCGCCGGTGAACGTGAGACCCAGCCGCTCCCGTACCCGGCTGTGCGCGCCGTCGGCACCGACCAGGTACGCCGCGCGTACCGTCTCGGTGCCGCCGTCGGCGGTGCGGACGGTGGCGGTCACGCCCTCGTCGTCCTGGGTGAAGTCGACGAGTTCGGCGCCGCGCTGCGGGCGCACCCCGAGCGTGGCCAGCCGGGCGGTGAGGATCCGCTCGGTCTCGTACTGCGGCAGGCCGAGGTGGGCGTACGGCAGGCCGGGCAGCTCCCAGCTCATCCGGTGGGTCTGCTCGCCGTTGACGAAGACCATGTTGCCGGTGAGCCAGATGCCGGCGTCCATGGCCTCCCGGACGACGCCCTGCTCCTCCCAGATCTCCATGGTGCGGCAGTGCACGCCGATCGCCTTGTCCGCGTGACCGGGCGGGGTGACCTGTTTGTCGATCACCAGGCAGTCGATGCCCCGCCGGGCCAGTTCGACGGCGGCGGTCAGCCCGGTGGGCCCCGCCCCGACGACGAGTACGTCTGTTGTCCTGTGCACGTCGGCCTCCCAGCCCGTGGTGGGGTGTCGGCGGTCGTCCGCGTCGGGCACGACGTGGAACAGCCGGCGCCGGATGTCGAGAAGGAACGGTGCGATCGGTCCGGCCTGCGCCGAGGCGTGGGCCGGGTCACCGATCCAGGCGAGGAACGGCGCGGCGCCGTCCCACTCGGCGAAGATGTGGTGGATGTCCGAGCCGGGTTCGCGCAGCAGCTGTTCGCGGCGGTAGCCGGGTATCGCGGCCATCCGCCGGACCACCTCGGGGTAGCCCCGGTGGAACTCGGCGAGCCGGTCGAGCGGCACGGTGAGCTCGACGTCCACGTAGACCGGGCCCGTTCCGTCCCCGGTCTCGCGCATCAGCGGGTACTCGGGGCCGTCCGCCGGCTCGGTCAGCGGCCGGAGCAGGCCGGCCAGGCGGGCCGCCACCGGCCCGCGCCGGTACGCGCGCAGCGCCGCCTCGTCGGCCCACTCGGTGACGACGACGAAGCCGCGCGGGTCGAGGGCGTCGCGCAGCAGCTCGTGCCGCAGGTTGCCGGCCAGCGCGCCGAGCTGCCCGGCGACCGTCTCGAAGGCCGGCCCGACCGCGGGCTCGCAGCCGGTGCGCGCGCGCAGCCGGAGCATCGTCCTGATCATGCAGCCCCCTCGAACGGTGCCGTCGTCGTGCCGCGACCCTGCCGCAGCGCGCGTCACCCGCTCGTCACCGTCGACCCGCCGCACGTCCGGTCCCGGTGACGCCGCCGGGACGCCCGTCGCTTATTGCAAAACTTTGGCAACAAGCCTCGACAGGGTCGCCTGCCGGTAACTATCGTGAGCGGCATGACTCCTTACGACTTGGATGTGCGCGCCTGGCAGGAGAGCTGGGATCGGCAGCAGGAGACGTTCATGCCGGACCGGGAGCACCGCTTCGACGCGATGCTCGACGCCGTCGAGGCGGTCACCGGCGACCGGCCGCCACGGGTGCTCGACCTGGCCGGCGGCACCGGCTCGATCAGCCTGCGGACGCTGGCCCGCCGGCCCGACGCCGAGGTGACGGTGCTCGACCTCGACCCGGTGCTGCTCACCCTCGCCGAGGCGGCGCTGGCCGGGCGGGCCGCTGTGGTGACCGCCGACCTCAACCGGTCCGACTGGGCCGCCACGCTGCCGCACCGCGACTACGACGCGGTGCTCACCGCCACCGCGCTGCACTGGGTGGACGGTCCGCGCCTGGCCGAGCTCTACCGCGAGATCCGCGACGTGTTGCGCCCCGGCGGCGTGTTCGTCAACGCCGACCACATGCCCGACGCCGCGATGCCGACGCTCACCGCACGGCTCGGCGAGCGCGCGCGGGCGCGCCGGGACGCCCGGCACCGTGCCGGCGCGGCGCTGTCCTGGCCGGACTGGTGGGCGCAGGCGGCCGACGACCCGGTGCTCGGCCCGCTCGTGGAGAAGCGGCGGCAGATCTACCCGACCGGGCACAGCCCGGAGTGGAGCCCGCCCGCGGCGTGGCACCTGGACGCGCTGCGCGCTGCCGGCTTCGCCGAGGCCGGCGTGCTCTGGCGCGGCGGCGGGGACGCCGCGGTGGCCGCGCTGCGCTGACGGCGTCGCGGCCGGACGCCGCTCGCCCCGCGGCCCGGCCCGACTCGCGCCGCCGGGGCTCGGCACAGCCCGCGCGTGGCCGGCCCGACGACCGCCGCGACACGACGCGTACCGAACCGGCCCGCCCGGTCAGGACAGCAGGCGGGCCAGTTCGGTACGCGAGCGCACACCGAGCCGGTGGAAGACGTTGCGCAGGTGGTGGTCGACGGTCCGCGTGGACAGGCACATCCGGGTGGCGATCTCCCGGTTGGTCGCCCCCTCCGCGACCAGCCGGGCGATGTGCAGCTGCTGCCCGGTCAGCAACTCCTCCGGACCGTGCCGCACCGGCCCGACCGACTCCCCCGCCGCGCGCAGCTCCTCCCCCGCCCGGTCGGCCCAGACGGTCGCGCCGAGCAGCGTGAACGCCTCCCGGGCCCGGTGCAGGTGCGCGCGGGCGTCCCGGGGCCGGCGCCGGCGGCGCAGTTCGCGGCCGAACAGCAGCTCGGTGCGGGCGCGCTCGAACCGGTCGGTGTCGGCCGGGTGCAACCGCAGCGCCGCGTGGAACTCCCGTTCGGCCTCCGGGCCGCCGCGGGGCGCGAGCAGCGCCCGGCAGCGCGCGGCGAGCGCCCGCCGCGACGGGCTAGCCGTGCTGCTGGCCCAGTGGTCGAACACGGCCAGCGCGGCGGCCGGCCGCCCGCCGTCCTGGGCGGCGGCCTCCACCAGGTACGGCGTGGCCATCACCTGGACCAGCACCTGCCCCCGGCCGGTGCCGGTACGGGCCAGCGCGGACAGCCGGGCCACCGCGTCGGCGTACCGGCCGTCGATCAGGTCCAGCACGCCGAGCGCCCAGCGGGCGTACGCGTCCGGCCGGCTCCCCGGCGCGGCCCCGTCACCGATCTCGGCGATCCGGGCCAGCGCGGCGTCCCGGTCGGCGCGTACCGCGGCCAGCACGGCGAGGATGCCGAGATGCACCTGGGCGCACACGTGCTGGCCGCCGGCGCGGGCGGCGCTTACGCCCTCGCGGGCGGTCTCCGCCGCGGCCTCGTGCCGGCCCAGCCAGTATTCGGCGACGGCCCGCAGCTCCAGCGCCCGGGGCAGCAGCGACAGCTCGCCGCGTGCGCGGGCCACCTCCACCGCCCGGCCGGCGAGCCGGTGCGCGGGACCGTCCACGGCGACCAGCAGGGCGGCTGCGGCGGCGCAGACGAGCGCGCCGGGGGTGAGCGCGGGCCCGGTCAGCCGGCCGCCGATGACGACGACCCGGCGCAGCGCCGGGCCGCCGCGCGCGTGGTCACCCCGCAGCGTCGCCCCGACGCCCGTGGCGAACGTGGCCAGCAGGTCGAGTTCGGGCGGGTCGCCGGGCCGTCGCAGCGCCTCGGCCCGGCGGGCCACCTCGGCGTACCGGTACTGGTCGCCGGTGACGCAGATGGCCTCGCCGGCCCGGACCAGCGCGAGCAGCGCGGCCCGCCGGTCGGCCGGCGCGATCGCGTCGGCGGCGGCCAGCAGCGTGGCGACCGCGGCGGCGGGCGCGTCGCAGCGCAGTTGCATGTCGCCGCGGAGCAGGTCGGCCCGGCTGTGCGCCGGTCCGGCGGTCAGGCGGCGCAGCAGCCCTCGGGCCTGGTCCGGGTCGCCGGCGGTCCAGGCACATCGCGCGGCGGCGATGGTCAGCTCGGCGGCGCGGCCGGGGTCGGGGCTCAGTTCGGCGGCGCGGCGCAGCACGACCGCCGCGGCGGCGCGGTCCGGCACCTCGTCGACCGCCGCCGTCAGCTCGGCGGCGAGCACGTCGGACGGACAGTCGGCGGCGGTGGCGTGGCGCAGCGCCCGGCCCAGCGCGCCCTCGGCGAGCGTGCCGGCCAGCAGCAGGTGGGCCGCGCGCAGGTCGGCGAGCGGCGCGACGGCGGTGATCATCGTGCGGGCGAGCGGGTGCGGGAACGTCACCCCGCCGGGCCCGGTGCGCAGCAGGCCGGCGGCCTCGGCGGGGGCGAGCGCCTCGACGGTCAGGCCGGCCGCCCACGCGGCGCGCACCAGCGTGCCCGGGTCGTCTCCGGGGTCGAGCGCGGCGAGCAGCACCATCCGCCGGGTCGGCACCGGCAGCCGGTCCAGGCGGGCCCGGTACGCGGCGGCGAGCGCGCCGTCCACCGGCGGCGCGTCGGGCAGCGGCGCCTCGCCCCGCCACTGGGCGGGGGTGAGCGTGCCGGCCAGGTCGGCGAGCGCGGCCGGGCTGCCCCGGCTGAGCGCGGCCAGTGCGGCGGCCACCGGAGCGGGTGGCCGCTCCCGCAGTCCGGCGAGCATCGCGTGGCACTCGTGGGCGTCCAGCGGACGCAGCACGTGGGCCGGCACACCGTCGACAGTGGCCGGGGCGGTCGCGGTCAGCAGCATCGCCACCGGCAGCCGGCGCAGCCGGCGCGCCACCACGGCGAGCGTCCAGGCGCTCTGCGGATCGCCGGTGTCGAGATCGTCCACCGTGCACAGCAGTGGGCGGTCCGCCGCCACGGCGGCGAGCAGGGACCGCACCGCCGCGGCCAGGGCCAGCCGCTGCTCGGCCGGGCACCCGTCGCCGCCGATCGCGCGGCGCAGCAGCCGCCGCTGCCGCACCGGGAGGGCCGCGTCCGCGTCCAGCACCGGGTCGAGCAGTCGGTGCAGCCCGGCGTAGGGCAGTGTCGCCTCGTCGGCGAGGCCGGCGCCGGCGAGCACCGCGCGCTGCCCGGCCCACCTGCGGGCGTACGCCAGCAGGGCGCTGCGCCCGGAGCCGGGCGGCCCGTGGAACAGCAGCGCGCCGCCGTCGTCGCGGTCGAGGAGGCGGCGGATCGCGTCGCACTCGTCGTCCCGGCCCCACAAGGCTATATGCACTGTCGATGCAGAAACCATGCATCCAGTGTCACCTATGGGCAACCCGCCGGAAAAGAGGCGGACACGCTGTCGGGGTGGTCGCCGCGCGGCGACCACCCCGACAGCGGTGGGGATCAGGAGCTGGGGCAGGTGTTGCGGTACTCCTGGATCGCCGACCCGCTCGGGCCCGGGCAGAGGAACTGCTCGTAGCGGGTGTCGTCGTCGACGAACCGCTTCAGCCAGGCCACCATCTGCTTCGCCGTCGGCGTGTTCGTCGTCTGCGGGAAGAAGTGGCTCGCGCCGTCCAGCTCCAGGTACGCCTTCTCCGACGACGCCGGGATGCTGTTGTAGAACGGGATCGAGTGGGTCGCCACCGGCGCCACGCTGTCGGTCTCGCCGCCGATGATGAGCGTCGGCACCCGCACCTCGGACCAGGTCTTGTCCAGGTTCCACGGCGCGAGCGGGACGGCGGCCTGCAACGACGGCCGGGCCGCCGCGGCCTCCAGGCTGCCGCCGCCACCCATCGAGTGCCCGGCCACGGCGAGCCGCGAGGAGTCGATCCGGCCGCGCACCGAACTGCGCTGGGTCAGGTAGTCCAGCGCGGCCAGGAGCTGGCGGCCCCGGCTGTCCGGCTGGTCCAGCCGGGTGTTGGTCTCGATGCCGATCACCACGAAGCCGTGCGAGGCGATCCGCGGTCCGAGCCAGCTCAGGCTGGACCAGGAGGCGGTGTAGCCGGGCGAGATGGCGACCGCGCCGAAGGTGCCCTCGGCGGTGCTGGTCGGGTAGTAGATGACGCCGCCACCGAAGCCGGTCACGCTCAACGAGGAGACGTTGATCGACGAGGTGGCGAACGGGCCGCGGCTGGCCTCCAGGATGGCGCTCGTGGGCGCCGGGCCGCGCTCGTAGGGGCTGGCCGCGCTCGCCGCGGCCGGGACGGCGAGGGCGCCGCCGGTGGCGAGCAGTGCCGCCACGGCGAGACGGGCGAGGGCACGGACGGGGGTACGGGAACGGGTGGTGGGCACGTCGGTCACTCCTTGCGCCGGAATTACATCGACATGCGTCAGCATCCGCGTCCGGGTCACCGGCGCGCATCGGTGAAATCACCGGTCCCGGGGCGGTGACCCGGCCGTGACATGCACAGCGGACGATTGACCCCATGCATCCGACCCGACGGCGCCTGACCCGGCGGCACCTGCTCGGCGCGACCGCGGCGGCGGGCGTCACCGGCCTGGCCACCGGCTGCGACCCGGACCGCCCGGCGGGCGGGACCGCGGTGTCCGACGACGCGCCCGCCCTGGATCCGGCCAGTTGGGACAGCGTCCGCGCCCAGTTCGCGCTCGACCGCTCCCGGGCGCACCTGGCCACGTTCGTCTTCGCCCCGCACCCGGCCCCGGTACGGGCCGCCGTGGCCACCCACCGCGCCGGCCTCGACCGGGACGCCTCCGGCTACCTGGCCGCGAACGAGGAACGGCTGGACCGGGCGGTGCTCGCCGCGGCGGCGGGGCACCTCGGCGCCCGCTCGGACCACATCGCGCTCACCGACTCCACGACCATGGGCCTCGGCCTGGTCTACAGCGCGATCCGGCTGCGACCGGGCGACGAGGTGCTGACCACCGAGCACGACTTCTACGCCACCCACGAGTCGCTGCGGCTGCGCGCCGAACGCGACGGGGTGACCGTGCGCCGGGCACGCCTCTACCGCGACGCGGCCACGGCCGGGGCGGACGAGATGGTCGCGGGCCTCACCGCGGCGCTCACGCCGCGTACCCGGGTGGTGGCGCTGACCTGGGTGCACTCCAGCACCGGCGTGAAGCTGCCGGTACGCCGGCTGGCCGAGGCGGTACGCGAGCGCAGCCCGGAGGCGTTGCTCTGCCTCGACGCGGTGCACGGCTTCGGCGCCGACGCGTCCACGCCCGAGCAGCTCGGCTGCGACGTGCTGGTCTCCGGCTGCCACAAGTGGCTGCTCGGGCCGCGCGGCACCGGCCTGGTCTGGGCCGCCGAGCGGGCGTGGGCACGGATGACTCCGGTGATCCCCAGCTTCGACGGACGCGGCATCGGTCGCTGGCTCGCCGGCGGCGCGGGTGGGCAGCCCGTGCCGCCGGGCCCGGCGCACACGCCCGGCGGCTACCACAGCTTCGAGCATCGCTGGGCGCTCGCCGACGCGTTCGCGTTCCACCGGCGCATCGGCCCGGCCCGGGTCGCCGAGCGCACCCGGGAGCTGGCCGACCGGCTCAAGGAGGGGCTCGCCGGCATCCGGGGCGTCCGGCTGGTCACGCCGCGCGCCGCCGACCTGTCAGCCGGTGTGGTCTGCTGCGAGGTGACCGGCGTGCCGGTGGGCGAGGCGGTGAACCGGATGTGGTCGGCCGGTGTGGTCGCCAGCAGCACCCCCTACCGGCCGTCGTACCTGCGCTTCGGCGCGACGATCGCCAACGGGGAGCAGGACGTGGAGGCGGCGCTGCGGGCGGTCCGCACGCTGGTGTGAGCCGGCACGGTCGTCACTCGGTGAACTCGCAGAAGGACAGCGCCCTGTCGAACCGCCCGGCGGCGAGGTCGTCGTGGCGGATCAGGAACCGCGCGTTGACGAACTCCTCGTCCGGCACGCCGAACTGGGCCAGTGGCACCCACTCGCGCATCACCCGCTGCCGTTCCTCG
Organism: Micromonospora sp. WMMD1219; assembly: GCF_049315215.1. Taxonomy (NCBI): domain Bacteria; kingdom Bacillati; phylum Actinomycetota; class Actinomycetes; order Micromonosporales; family Micromonosporaceae; genus Micromonospora; species Micromonospora sp. WMMD1219. Next base: position 4,697,528 of record NZ_CP186057.1, on the reverse strand, counting down.
TACAGGGCCACCATCCGCTCCGGGCGGGGCAGGGACCTCGCCTGCCGCTCCCGCTCGGGATCCACCATGATCACCTCAGGGGGGTCCTGCGCCGAGATGGTGTAGCCGCCGATGAAGACGTCCTCCGGCAGCCACCAGTTCCGCTCCGGCCAGAGCTGCTCGAGCAGCGCGCTCATCTCCTTGCGGTGCGGCATGTCGCGCAGGAGCTGGATCTGGGTGGCGCTCAGCCACTCCTCCGAGCGGTCGAGCCAGTCCGGCAGCTCCGCCTGGAGCCCCGCGTACATCTCGTGCTCGGGGGCGAGGAACGGCTCCATCTCGGTGTCGGCGGGCACGACGTACTCACCGTCCACCGTCTCGGCGCCGGCCGGGACGTACACGACCCGCGCGAACTCCTGCTCGGGCTCGATGCCGCAGGCGTCCAGTGCGCTCTCCTGGTCGAGGAAGAACAGCAGCGTGCCGTCGGCCGGCAGGGCGAGGTCGGGAACCCGGGGCAGCGCCGCGCAGTCGAGTCGCAGCAGGAACGGCAACGGGAAACCCTCCGAGCACGTGGGCCACGGCATGCCCACCGGCAGCCGCGGCCGCCCGCCCCGCCGCCCGACGTGCACACCTTCCTCGCGCTGGCAGGCGTGGATCTGGAACCGGATCAGCTCCGCGAAGCGGGCCACCTCGTCCTCGGGCACACCCTGCTCGATCGCCGCCCGCCGGAATTGATCTCTCTCGTTCATGATCGTGGAGAGTAGCCGCACCGTCCGACATGGAGCCTGTACGGCACGGGCGGGATCAGGGCCCGGCTCGCGGCCGCACCGCCGGTGACCAGGTCACGTCGTAGCGCTCGGCGGCCACCGCCTCGGCGAACGCGGTCGCCGCCGCCGGCGAGCCGGCGATGCGCCAGTCCTTCTCCTTGTCCACCTCGAACCAGATCAGCCCGATCAGGTTCGGATAGCGGGGCAGGGTGCGGAACGTGTCCCGGATCCACCGCGCCTTGTGCCCGGCGGCGTCGGCGGCGCCGGTCTCGGTGACCACGAGCGGTTTGCCGGTGACCTTGCGGATCTCCGCGATCGTCGGGCCGAAGATCTGGTCGAACGACCAGTACGTCTTGGTGAACGCGCCGCTGCCGTAGTAGCCGGTGACGCCGACCCAGTCGACGTACTCGTCGCCCGGGTAGAGGCCGGTGAGCCCGGCGGTGGTCTTGTCCCAGCGGGCGTTCGGGCTCCACACCCAGGTGACGTTCGTGGCGCCGGCCTCGGCGAAGAGGTCGTGCACGTGCCGCCAGGCCCGGACGTAGTCGCCGGGGCGGTTGCCGTTGGCCCGCTCGCACCACGGGTACCAGTCGCCGTTCATCTCGTGCGCGAAGCGGATCGCCACCGGGTAGCCCAGCGACCGGACGCCGTCGGCCCAGGAGCGCACGTACGCGTCGAAGTCGCCGCGCGCGATGCGGGCCAGCCGGTAGTCCGGCTGGGTGGCGCGCAGCCGGTCGATCTGCCGGTCGGTCAGGCCGGTGCGGCGGGCCGCCTTGTCGACCGTGTGGTCCCACGGCTCCCAGCCGAGCATCGGCATCATGCCCCGCTCGGCGATCCGGTCGAACAGGCTCCGGTCGAACGCGGCCGACGCCCAGTCGGCGCCGAAGAGCATCACCTGCGGCGATCGCCCGGCCGCCTCGGCGAACCGGTCCACCGGCGCGAAGTCGTACGGGCCCTTGTCCGTCATCACCCCGAAGAACGCCTGCCCGGCCGGGGGGAACGGGCCGCCGCGCGGGCTCGGCAGGACCGCGGCCGGCACGTCGGTGCTGGCCTGCGGCGTCGCCCGGGCGGGCCGCTGCGCCGAGGCGCCCGTCCCCGGGTCGTCACGCCACGCGCCCGGTGCCACCACGAAGGCGTACGCGAGCAGCAGCAACCCGGCCAGTGCCAGGCCCATCCGGGGCAGCGTCGGCCTCAGCACGGCACACCGCCGTCGGTCACGGGCCGGGGCACCACCTGGGGCTCCCGGGCCGGTTCGGCGGCCCGGTCCCGCCGGGCCTGCAGACTCTCCACCCAGGAGATCAGCGGCGGCGCGAGCCCGGTCAGCAGCGTCAGCGCCGGCCAGACCCGCAGCAGCGGGTAGTCGTGGTCGAGCGCGAAGCTCGCCGCGAGCAGCCCCGCGGCGGCGAGCGCCCAGCCCAGGTGCAGCCGGAACGTGCGCGGCGACTCGACGGTGCGCAGCGCGCCCTTGGCGGTGACCACGAACCCGAGCTTGCGGCGCAGCAGCGCGCCCACCGCGGCGGCCACGTAGACCGGTCCGGCGAACAGCGCGAGCGCCATGCCGACCATGCCCACCTCCTCCCGCTCGTGCGGGGCGATGTTGAAGCGGCGCAGCCACAGCCAGAGCAGGAACCAGGTGCCGATGGTGGAGCCCCACAGCGTCGCCCAGACCTGCGGGTCGAGCCGGCCCGCGTCGACGCCGGTCAGCAGGTACAGCGCGGTGGCGGCGTTGCCCAGCAGCAGGCTCACGGCCACGCTCGGGTAGTAGAACTGGAGCAGGCGGTACTGCCAGCGACGGCGCGACGGCAGGTCGCGTGGCGTGCGCAGCTCGCGCCGGAGCAGGATCTCGCAGATCCCGGCCGCCCAGCGCTTCTGCTGGTTGAAGTAGTCCGCCCAGGAGGTCGGTCCCTCGCCGAGCGCCACCACGTCGGGGGTGTAGACGCCCTTCCACCGGTTGCCGGTGGCCGGGTTGACGGCGGCGTGCACGCGGATGCTGGTGAGGTGGTCCTCGATGATCGAGTCCTGGTAGCCGCCGATGGTCCGCCAGGCCGCCGGACGGTAGAGGTGCCCGGTGCCGGTCAGCAGCGGCGCGTCCAGGCCGTTGCCGCCGCGGGCGATCAGCCCGTTGTAGAGGTACTGCTGCACCGAGGCGCCGTGGGCGACGAAGTTCTGGTGCATGTTGCCGTACACCTGGGGGGTCACCACGAACGCGACGTCCGGGTCGCGGAAGTAGCCGAGCGTGCGCTCCAGGAAGTTCGGCAGCGGCACGTGGTCCGGGTCGACGTTCGCGACCACGTCGTAGCGGTGCTCGTGCTCGGCCCGCCAGGCGTTGTGGTTGCCGGACTTGGTGCGGGCCCGGAACTCGCCGCCGGGCCGGTTGTACTCGGGCCGGCCCTTGCGGGTGAAGTGGCGTACGCCCAGCCGCGCGGCCATCGCCCGGACCGCCGGGTCGTCGCCCTCGTCGAGGATCCACACGTCGACGTGGCCGCAGTAGACGATCTCGCGGAGCCGGCGCAGTGTCCGCTCGGCGACCTCGATCGGCTCCTTGCTCGGCACGATGGTGGTGAGCAGGGCGACCCGCAGGCCGACCGGCGGGTCGACCGGCACCGGGTCCCGGGCGTGGTAGGCGAAGACCCAGACCACCACGTTCTGCGCCAGGCGGATCAGCTCGACGCCGACGACGACGCAGAACGCGAGCCGGGCGGCGACGGTCTGCCAGCCGCCGAGCCCCACGACGCCGGGGCCGGGCACGTGCTGGGGCAGCAGCAGCCAGCCGACGAAGACCAGTCCGGCGGCGCTGTTGACGAGCACCAGCAGCGTCAGGACCAGCCGCGCGGCGACCGAGGCGGTGGGGCGGAACTCGACCGCCGAGTCGGGGCGCCGGGGCGGCCGCAGCGGCCCGGCGGTGGCGCCGCAGCGGGCGTACGCGAGGCGGGCGCGGACGTTGCGCTGCCGGCGGTCCGGATCGGCCGGCGTCCCGGGCGGGACGGGCGCGATCGGGCGGGCGCCCGGTGTCCCGGCCGTCGTGGCGCGGGACGGGCGTGTATCGGCGGCGACGGCCACGTTTCCCCCATGGTCTGCAGGCTCTGGAGCCGACAGAATGCTAAGCCGACAATCAACCGCAAAAAGGGCGAATCAGGCAGACATCGCCCGTTCGTCGACGGGTCACCGGGTCACGCGGGAAGCTGGGCCGCCACGGCGAGCAGCGCGACGAGCGCCAGCACGGCGACGGCCCCGGCGGCACGCGCCCGGGACAGCGCGACCCCGCCGAGCACCGCCCAGGCGGGCACCGTGAACAGCAGGTTCCCCGCCGACCAGACCGGCACCGCCTGCGCCAGCGCCAGCAGCCCGAGCGCGGGCACCAGCGCCCAGGCGGTGCAGATCGCGGCGGCGTACCGCAGCGGGAGGCTGAACAGGGCCAGCCCGGCCAGCACGCCGCCGAACGCGGCGACGCCGAACAGGTCTCCGGGCGTGGCCGCCAGCACGGCGGCACCGGGCCGCACGCCGGACGCCAGATGACCGCCGTCGCGCAGGGCGTAACCGAGCAGCGCGGCGACCGGGAGCAGCCCGAGGACCACGGCGGCCAGCCATCTGACCGCGACGCGGCGGCGGAACGCCAGCACGATCCAGCCGTGGCCGGCGAGCAGCAGCAACGCCACCGGCTGGCACAGGCCCAGCAGCAGCACCGCGCCCGCGTAGGGCACGAGCCGCCGCGGGCCCGGCCGGTCCAGCGCGGGCACCAGCAGCCAGGTGGCGAGCACGGCGGCGAACACCGCCGGGGCGTACGGCTGCGCCTCCTGCGCGTACCGGATCGAGGTCGGCAGCACCGCGAAGATCACCCCGGCCGCCAGGCCCGCGGCGGGCGTGGCGATCCGGGCGGCGAGCGCGCCGACGAGCGCCGCGGCCCCGATCATGGCCAGCAGGGACGGTACGCGCAGCGCGAGGTCCGTCGCGCCGAACAGCGCCGCCCAGCCGCGCACGAGCAGGTGGTACGGCCCGAGCGCGACGTCGTCGCCGGTCAGCGCGGCGCCGATCCCCGGCCACTGCGACGTGGCCGCGCGCCGGGTCGCCACCTCGCCGGCACTCGGCCCCGATGTCGTGATCCGGGCGGCGCCGAGCGCGCCCATCAGGAGCGCGGGCACCAGCCACGCCGCGATCCGCCACCGGAGCACGCCGGTCGCGGAGCGGACGGCGACCCGGTGCGGCCGGGCCTCGCCCCACGGGTCCTCGACCGCGGCGTCCCCGAGGCGGGGCAGGACCATGGTGTCCGCGTCCATCATCGTGACTCACGCATCCCTGTGGGTGCCGGCGACCGGGACCAGCCGGCCGGGCGGCGAGACGCGACCCGCGCGTGGCGGGCGGCACCGTCCCGGGTCACGGGCTGGATGACATCCTGGAGCCTACTGAGTCAAAAACGACATAACGCCAATATGAGCTGAAAGGGTCCGCCGGTCGCCCCGTGGACGACCGGCGGACCCGGCTCAGCGGAGGTCGGTCGTCGTCCAGCGGGGCGATTCGGCGGTGATCGCGACGGTGTCGCCGGTCAGCGTCGTCCGCGCCTGGACGTCGCGCCGGGCGCTCGTGCCGACCCAGACGTCGACCTCACCGGGCTCCACCACACGGGTCAGCGTGCGGTCGCTGAACGCCAGCCGCGTGGTCGGCACGGTCAGCTCGACCGTGACCGAGGCGCCCGGCTCCAGGCTCACCCGCCGGTAGCCGAGCAGCTGCGCGACCGGCCGGGTCACCGAGGCGACCAGGTCGCGGCCGTAGAGCTGCACCACGTCGTCACCGGCGACCGGGCCGGTGTTCGTCACGCGCACCGACACCCGCAGCGTCCCGTCGGTCGGCACCTCGGTCGGCACGGTCAGATCGGTGTACGCGAACGTGGTGAAGGACAGCCCGTGCCCGAACGGCGCCACCGGGGTCGCCGGCAGGTTGGTGCCGTTCATGCCCTCCCCCAGCTCGGGGTGCAGGTACGAGTACGGCTGCGCGCCGGCCGAGCCGGGCAGGGTGACCGGCAGCCGGCCGGACGGGTTGACCCGCCCGGACAGCACGCCCGCGATCGCTCCGGCGCCCTCCTCACCCGGGAAGAACGTCTGCACCACCGCCGCGCAGCGGGACAGCGCCCAGCCGAGCGTGTACGGGCGGCCGGTGAGCAGCACCAGGACGACCGGGGTGCCGGTGTCCAGCACCGCCTCGACGAGCTGGCGCTGCACGCCGGGCAGCTCCAGGTCGTCCCGGTCGCAGCCCTCGCCGACGGTGCCGCGGCCGAACAGGCTGGCGTGGTCGCCCATCACGAGCACCGCCACGTCGGCGGCGGACGCGGCGGCGACCGCCTCGTCGAACCCGGACCGGTCCGCCGAGTCCACCTCGCAGCCGGCCGCGAAGGTGACCGAGCCGGCGCCGAACTCGGCGCGCACCGCCTCCAGCACGGTCGGCACCTCGAAGCCGGTCTCCACACCCGGGTGGTGGGCCAGCACGTGGTTGAGGAAGGAGTAGCAGCCGAACAGCGCGCCCTGCCGGTCCGCGTTCGGGCCGACGACCGCCACCCGGCGGCCCGCCGGCAGCGGGAGCACACCCTCGTTGGCGACCAGGACGACCGACTCCTCGGCGAGCCGGCGGGCGATCGACCGGTGCTCCGGCGAGTCGAGGTCGATCGCGCCCGGCGGCTCGTCGTCGAACGTGGCGTCGAGCAGCCCGAGTTCCTGCTTCTGGCGCAGGACGCGCAGCACCGCCCGGTCGACCAGCGCCTCGTCGACGGCCCCGGCCCGCACCGACTCGGTCAGGGTCAGGTAGGCGTCACCGGTGGGCAGCTCGATGTCGAGGCCCGCGCTCAGCGCCTGCACCGCCGCGTCCGCGTTGTCGGCCGCGACGTGGTGCAGCAGGTTGAGGAAGGCCACCCCGTAGTAGTCGGCCACCACCGTGCCGTCGAAGCCCCACCGGTCCCGCAGCAGGTCGGTGAGCATGGTCGGGTCGGCGGCGACCGGCACGCCGTCGATCTCGGCGTACGAGTGCATGACGCTGCGGGCGTCGCCGTCGAGCAGCGCCATCTCGAACGGCGGCAGCAGCACGTCGGCGAGTTCCCGGGGACCGGCGTGCACCGGGCCGAAGTTGCGCCCGGCCCGCGAGGCGGAGTAGCCGGCGAAGTGCTTCAGCGTGGCGAGCACGCCCTGCGACTGCAGTCCCCGCACGTACGAGGTGGCGATGGTGCCGACGAGGTACGGGTCCTCGGCGATGCACTCGTCGACCCGGCCCCAGCGGGGATCCCGGATCACGTCCAGCACCGGGGACAGTCCCTGGTGGATGCCGAGCGCGCGCATCGAGGCCCCGATCGCCGCCGCCATCTCGGTGACCAGGTCGGGATCGAACGCGGCGCCCCAGGCCAGCGGCGTCGGGAAGGTGGCCGCCTTCCACGCCGACAGGCCGGTCAGGCACTCCTCGTGCACGATGGCCGGGATGCCCAGCCGGGTGCCCGTCACCAGGTCCCGCTGGAACTTCCACAGCCAGGCCGCGCGGGCGGCGGCGTCGACCGGGCGGGTGCCGTAGGCGCGGGTCAGGTGACCCAGCCCGTGCCGGGAGAAGTCCTCGAGCCGGCCGGTGTCGGCGAACTCGCCCTGCAGGGGCGCGACCGCCTCACCGTCCTCCTTCTCCCAGAACCCGACGAGCTGCGCGACCTTCTCCTCGATCGTCATACGAGCGAGCAGTTCCCGTACGCGCGCCTCGGCGTCGGGCCCGTCCGGCCGGTCGTGGCCCGAACCTGCCTGAGCCGGTACCGGCCCGTCCACCAGCGCGTGGACCTCTGTCATGGTGTGCCTTTCCACTGGTTGTGCTGGTACCGCTGCCGCTCAGCCCTTGACCGCGCCCTGGAGACCGCCCACGATCTGCTTCTCCGCCAGGGTGAAGAACAGCAGCGCCGGCAACATCGCCAGCGACGTGAAGGCGAGGACTCCCGCGGTGTCGGTGGTGTACTGGCTGGAGAAGTTCTGCACGCCCAGCGGCAGGGTGTGCAGGTTGACGTCCCCGAGGACGAGCAGCGGCAGGAGGAACGCGTTCCAGCTCGCCACGAACGCGAGGATGCCGACGGTGACGACCGCGGGCCGCGACAGCGGCAGCACGATCCGCCAGAGGAAGCCGAGCCGGCCGGCGCCGTCGATGGCGGCCGCGTCCTCCAGCTCCCGCGGGATGGCCGACAGGAACGGCCGCAGGATGACGATCGTGAGCGGCAGCGAGAAGGCCACCTGCGGAAGGATCACCGCGTAGTAGGAGTTGATCAGGTTCAGGTCACGCAGCAGGAGGTACAGCGGCAGGATCGCCGCGCCGGCCGGGAACAGCAGGCCGAGGGTGAAGAAGGTGTAGAGCGCCTCGCGTCCCCGGAACGTGTAACGGGCCAGCACGAACGCGGCGGCCATGCCGAGCACCACCACGCCGAGCGTGGTGCCGAACGCGACCACGGCGCTGTTGAACGCCTGCCGCCAGAAGCCGCTCTGCGTGAGCACCCGGTAGTAGTTCTCCCAGACCCACGGGTCCGGCAGGCCGGCCGGGTCGTCCACGATCTGCGGCGTGGTGCGGAAACCGCCGACGATGACGTACACGACGGGCGCGATCGACACGGCCGCGACCGCGAGCGCCAGCGCGTACGTCAGCGGCGTGTTCCACTGCACCGGCCGGCGCCCGGCGGAGGGGGCGGGTACGGAGTTCACGGCCACTGTCACTTCCCCTTCCGGGTGATGGCGCCCTCGATGTCACGGCGGAGCAGGAACCGCTGGAACAGCAGCGCCGCGACGAAGGAGATGGCGAACAGGATCACGGCCACCGCGTTGCCGTAGCCCCACAGCCGGGCGAAGAAGCCGTTGTCCACCATGTACGTGGCCATGGTGGCCGAGGCGCCGAGCGAGCGCACCGCGGGCACCGAGGTCACCCAGACCATGTCGAAGACCTGCAACGAGCCGATCATCGACAGGAACATCCAGATCCGGATGGTGGGGCCGAGCAGCGGCAGCGTGACGTGACGCTGGATCTGCCACCAGCTCGCGCCGTCGATCTCGGCCGCCTCGTTCAGCTCCGGCGGCACGTTCGACAGGCCGGCGAGCAGGAGGATGATGGCGAAGCCGACGTACTTCCAGGTGAGGACGAACAGCAGCGTCCAGATGACCACGTCGAGGTCGGCCAGCCACGCCTGCACGAAGCCGCCCAGGCCGATCGACCGCAGCAGCGCGTCGAGCGTGCCGCCGTCGGTCAGGATCAGCTTCCACATGATGCCGACGGTGACCTCGGCCAGCACGTACGGCACGAAGACCAGCAGGCGGAACGCCGAGCGTCCGCGGAAGCGGCGGTTGAGCAGCAGGGCGATGCCGAGTGCGACGGGGCCCTGGATGAGCAGCGACCCGAACACGATGATCGCGTTGTTGCGCAGCGCGTCGAGGAAGATCGGGTCCTGGAACGCGAGCGTGTAGTTGCGGAAGCCGACGTACTCGGTGGGCGGCCCGACGCCGCGCCAGCGGAACAGGCTGTAGTAGAACGCGAAGCCCATCGGCACCAGCACGAACAGCACGTAGATGAGGACCGCCGGCGTGGTCAGCCCGATGATCTCGTACCACTTGCGGCGGGTCTCGGCGCGGCGTGAGGCGGCTCGTGCGCCGGGCCGGAGGCCCGCCGGCGGCGCGGTCACGCCGCCGGCGGGCATACGGGTCTGCGATGCGGACGTCACTTGCTTGCGGCCGCCTTCATGGCCGAGACGACCTTCTCAGGTGTCCCGTTGCCGGCGAAGATCGCGACGATCGCGTCGTTCATCGCGTTGCCGACGGTGCTGCCGAAGGCGGTGTCGAGCCAGAGCTGCACGTAGGTGGCCGAGGAGGTGGACTCCAGGATGGACTTCAGGGCCGGGTCGGTGACGCCGTCGGCCGCGCCCTTGGCGACCGGCAGGCCGGTGCCGGTGGCGGCGTAGCCCTTCTGCACCTCGGGGCTGACGAGGTACTTGAGGAACTCGACGCACTCGGCCGGGGCGTTCTTGGAGCAGGCGAAGCCGTCGCCGCCGCCCAGGGCGGCCTTCGGGTCACCGGCGGAGCCGGAGATCGCCGGCACCGGGAACCAGCCGAGGAACTTACCCAGGGCCGCCTTGTCGGTGGCCACGGTGTCCAGGGTGCCGCGGTTCCAGTCGCCCATCAGCTCCATCGCGGCCTTGCCGTTGGCGAGCAGGCCGTTGGCGCTGGTCGGGTCGTTCTGGCCCGGCGTGGCGATGAAGTTGTTCTGGAACGGCTTGGTGTCGATGAACGCCTTCAGATCCTGGCCGGCCTTGACGAAGCACGGGTCGTCGAAGGTCCGGTCGGTGGTGGCCTTCTTCAGCGTGTCGACCGAGCAGGCACGCAGCGCGAAGTTGTACCACCAGTGCGCGGCGGGCCACTTGTCACCGGCGCCGAGGGCGATCGGGACGACGTTGATGGCCTTGAGCTTGGTGACCGCGGCGTTGAGTTCCTCGAAGGTGGCCGGCGGCGCCGTGATGCCCGCCCTCGCGAACATGTCCTTGTTGTACCAGATGCCCTCGATGCCCATCCGGTACGGCAGACCGTACTGCTTGCCGTTCACCTGCCAGATCTCCGAGGCGCTGCCGATGTCGGCCACCTCGTCCTTCACCTGGTCGGTGATGTCCTTGAGGTAGTCGGCCTCGACCTGCTCGCGCATCTCGCCGCCGCCCCAGGCCTGGAAGACGTCCGGCGGGTCGTTGCTCAGCAGCGCGGCGGGGAGCCGGGTGCGCTGGAGCTGGTTCGTCTCGATCGCCTCGATCTCGATCTTGACGGTCGGGTGGGCTGCGGAGAAGTCCTTGGCGACCTTCTCCCAGTACGTCTTGCCGGGCCCGTCCTGCGAGGCGTTGTGCCACCAGGTCAACGTCACCGGGTTCTTGTACAGCTCGCTCTCGGCGGCCTTCTCCTCCTCGCCACCACCACTGCACGCGGAGGCCAGCAGAGCGCTTGTCACAAACAGTGCCAGGACGGCACCAGCACGGCGCTTCATCGCCATAGATGTCTCCTCGACCACTTAGCCGGGTTACCTGCGGGGGAGTTTTACAGGGCCGTAACGTGAAGTCAATCGGTATCGATAACGTTTTCGACATCGTCTTCGATCCCGCCGGAGGAGCCCTCTATCATCGTCCGCGTGGTGTTCGAGCAGCGCGTCAAGATGTCGGACGTGGCACGTACGGCCGGCGTCTCGGTGGCAACCGTATCCAAGGTTGTCAATGGAAGGTACGGCGTAGCGCAGGCCACCGTCGAGCGCGTCCAGCAGGTCATCCACGAGCTCGGCTACGAGGCCAGCCTCGGGGCGCAGAGCCTGCGCAGCCACCGCACGAACGTGCTGGGCATCCTGGTCGCCGAGTTCGAGCCGTTCTCCACCGAGTTGCTCAAGGGCGCCTCCCGGGAGGTCGCCGGCAGCGGCTACCAGCTGCTCGCCTACTCCAGCGGCGACGGCGAGGGCGCGGCCATAGGGTGGGAGCGGCGCTCGCTGGCCCGGCTGTCCGGGACGCTCATCGACGGCGCGGTGATCGTGACGCCGACCGTGGTCGAGACCAAGCACGGCTTCCACGTGGTGGCCGTCGACCCGCACACCGGCCCGTCCGGCCTGCCCACCGTCGACTCCGACAACTTCGCCGGTGCGGTGCTGGCCACCGACCACCTGCTGTCGCTCGGGCACCGGCGGATCGCGCACATCAGCGGCCGGCCCGACCTGGAGTCGGCCCGCCTGCGCGAGGCCGGGTTCCGCAAGGCGATGGCCGACGCGGGCGTGCCCGTCGACGAGCAGCTCGTCCGGGTCGGCGGCTTCCGCACCGAGACCGCCGCCAGCACCGCCGCCGAACTGCTCGCGCTCCCCGACCGGCCGACCGCGATCTTCGCCGGCAACGACCTCTCGGCGATCTCCACGGTGGACGTCGCCCGCGGCCTCGGCCTCGGCGTACCGGACGACCTGTCGGTCATCGGCTTCGACAACATCCCGGAGTCGGCACTCGTCGACCCACCGCTCACCACGATCCGGCAGCCGCTGCAACGCATGGGCGCCGAGTCGCTGCGCCTGCTGATCGACCTCATCGCCGGCGTCGAGCGGGACACGCACATCCAGCTCCCCACCGAGCTGGTCGTCCGGGCCTCCTGCCGCCCGCTGCGCTGAGGCGTCACCTCACCCTCCCGATCCGGTGATTGACGGACGGCTATCGGCGTCCGTAATGTTTCGGGCTACTTCCGGAAGTGAGACCGGAAGTTTCGGAAGCCCGCACCGTCCGTCCACCCGGGCGCCCGCCGGTCCGTTCCACGCCGCGGCGTTCCCGGCACCGCCACCGCCGGCCCCCGGCCGTGCGCACCCTCCCGAAAGGAACGACCATGAAGCTGAGACGTTGGCTCGCCGCCGGCGCCGTCGCCGTCGTGACCGCCACCGCCCTCAACGTCGTCCCCGCGACGGCCGGACGGCCGTACGACCCGGCCGCGCAGAGCCTGCGCGAGCTGGCCAAGCGCCACGGCCTGTACGTGGGCACCGCAGTGGACATGGCCGCCCTCAACGACGCCAGCGAGCCGCAGTACCGCCAGATAGCCGCGTCCGAGTTCTCCACTGTCACCGCCGAGAACGTGATGAAGTGGGAGAGCCTCGAACCCACCCGCGGCACCTACAACTGGGGCCCGGCCGACGAGCTGATCGACTTCGCCCGCAAGAACAACCAGCGGGTCCGGGGCCACGTGCTGGTCTGGCACAACCAGTTGCCCGCGTGGCTGACCAGCGGGGTCGCGGACGGCTCGATCAGCAAGGCCGAGCTGCGCCAGATCCTGCGCGACCACATCACCGCTGTGGTCACCCACTTCAAGGGCAAGATCTGGCAGTGGGACGTGGTGAACGAGGCGGTCAGCGACCCCTGGGACACCCCGTCCACCCTGCACTACAAGGGGTTCTGGGCGCAGAACCTCGGGCCCGGCTACATCGCCGACGCGTTCCGCTGGGCCCGCGCCGCCGACCCGAAGGCGCTGCTGTTCTACAACGACTACAACATCGAGGCGTTCGGCTCCGGCAACCCGGCCGACGACAAGACGCAGTTCGTCTACAACATGGCCCGTGACCTGCGGGCCAAGGGCGTGCCGATCGACGGCGTGGGCGCACAGGGCCACCTGGGCACCCAGTACGGCAACTTCAGCACGCTCCAGGTGGCCGCGGCGCTGCGCAAGTTCGCCGGGCTCGGGCTGGCCACGGCCCTCACCGAGGTGGACGTGCGCAGCCAGATCACCGAAGGGGTGGAGGCCGGCGACTCCGCGGAGATCAACCCTCGCCTGCAGGCGTCCGCGGCGAACTTCAGCGTGCTGATGCAGGCCTGCCTGGCCGAGCGGCACTGCCTGTCGTTCACCCTCTGGGGCTTCACCGACAAGCACTCCTGGGTGCCCGGGGCGTTCTCCGACCCGCCGGAGGGCCTGGCCACCGTCTACGACGAGAACTACCAGCCGAAGCTCGCGTACCACGAGCTGAAGTCGGACCTGATCTTCTCCGGTCCGCCCTACGTGCTGCCGCGCATCCCGCAGCACCCGCGCCGCTAGACGACCGGCGCACCACGGCGGGGCCGGTCCGGTGACCGGCCCCGCCGCCTGTGTCCGGCCGGTCCGCGCTCACGCCGCCCGGCGCCGGCCCAGTTCCGACTCCAGCCGTCCGATGAGCGTCTTGCGGGCCTTGCCGCCGCGCTCCCGGCGCAGCGCCGCGCCGAGCTGGCGGGTGTCGAGGTCGCGGACCAGCTTGACCGCCTCGGTCACCGGCAGCTCGTTGATCTGCTCGGCGGCCGTGGCGTCCCGGCGGGCCCGCTTCGCCGGGCCGGTGTTCGGCACGTACTGGCGGCCGGAGCGCGACGCGCGGCGCTTGCGGGTGTCGGTGGCGCGCCGTTCGTTCTCCGACAGCTCCTTCCACGCCTGTTCGGGCAGGTAACGGCGCGTTTCGCCACCGTTGCGGGCGCGCGTGTCACCGCTGCGGGTCTGCCACTTCTCGCCGCCCCAGCGTTGCAGCGAGCGCTGCCGTGCGTCCTTCGGGCCCTCGAATCCCCCGCCGGCCTTCTTGTACTCGTTCGTCAGCAGCTGCGACTTGCGGGCCGACCACTGCCCCGGCCGTCCGCCCCTGTCGGAGGCGCGGATCTCGGCCTTGAGGCGTTCCCGCAGTTCCGGCTCGGTGTACTTCGCCATGACGCAGCGTTACCCGGACCGGGAGCGGCCATGCCGGTCAGCCGGTCAGCCGGACGCCGGCCGGTACACCAGATCCATCGTGTCGGCGCGCCCCGACCAGTCCAGCCGCAGCCGCCAGCACCCGGCGGCCGGCAGGTCGACGATGGACGGCCCGGGCCCGCCGTCCACCCGGCGGACGACCGGACTGTCCGTCCCGTCGCGCGTCGCGGTGATCACCAGGGGTGTCCGCTGCGCCGGCTCGGACCGGCCCGGCTCGGGGCGCGCCACCCAGAGGATCTTGTTGTTCGCGCCGTCGCCGCGCGCGTGCACCAGCGGGTACGCGAACAGGATCGCCACGATGTCGCCCCGGGTGCCGAAGACGTGCCGCACCCGGGTGTCGCCGGTGAACCCGGCATCCGCCCAGTCCGGCAGCCGGCCGGTCTCCAGCCGCTCCGCGCAGGCCGCCGGCACGGCCGGTTCCGCGGCGGGCGTGGTGGCCGGGACCGTGGCCGGCGCGCCCGCCGGGACCGCAGCCGGGCCGCTGCAACCGGCCAGCAGCAGGACCGGCACCAGCAGGACTCTTCTCCGAACGGACATCCGGCCTCCCCCGTCGACGACTCTCGTCACCAGGACACCGCCCGGCGCCCCGAGGTTCCCGCCGCTCACTGGACCGAGGACGCGACGTCCAGCGCCTGCTCACGGGTGAGGTCGCCCTCCAGCCGGTAGCTCACCCCGGCCCGCTCCCAGATCAGCGTGGCGGCGGACAACCGCGCGGTGGCGACCCGTTCCGTCCCCGAGCGGTCCACGTACGCCAGCGCATGCGGACCGCCCACCCAGATCGCGAACTCGCCGCCGACCTGGGTGAGCGTCACGTCCGCCCCGGCGGACCGCTTGTGGAACACGATGTCGAGCGAGCCGTCGAACGCGTCCAGCCGCACCGTCCCGCCCCGGTAGAGCAGGCTGACGACCCGGTGCGCGCCGGCGCCGTCCGGATCGGCGACGAGCACACGTTCGGGCGGGCCGAGGCGGGCCGGCACGCGGACCGGGAAGCGGACCTGCCGCTGCGCCTCGGCGAGCGCGACCTGGTGCTGCGCGGGCAGCGGCGAGGGCGTACCCGCCGGTGGCGGCGCGGGTGCGGTGTCGATGACGACCCCGGAGATCCGCAGCAGCCCGGTCACCGCGCCGGCGAGTGCGGCCCGGCCCGGCGGCAGCGCCGCCACGAGCAGGGCGGCGAGCGCGGCGGCCAGCACGTACCGCCACCGGCGGCGCGGCGCGGGCGCGTCGAGCCGGGCGCGGACCCGCGCGGTGAGGTCGGGCGTCCGCGCCGGCTCCAGCCAGCCGGTCAGCTCACGCAGCTCCCGTTCCAGGTCATCCACGGTGCGCCACCTCCCGGTCCAGCAGGGCACGCAGCTTCGCCAGCGCCCGGTGGGTCCGTGACTTCACGGTGCCCCGGGGCAGCCCCAGCACGGTCACCGTCTCGTCCTCGCCGAGGTCGAGCAGGTAGCGGCAGACGATCACCTCCCGATCGCGGACGGGCAGCCGGCGCAGCGCCCCGACCAGCGCGGCCCGGCGCTCGGCCGCCAGCACGGCGTCGAGCCCGTCGTCGGCGGTGACCGTCGCGACCGGGTCCACCGCCGCCGCGCGCAGCGTCAGCCCGTCGCGCCGGGTGCGCGTCCGGTGCAGGTTCCGGGTCTCGTTGGCGACGATCGCGAGCAGCCAGGACCGGAACGACGCCTCGGCCCGGTAGCGGGACAGTTTCCGGTACGCCTTCACGAACGCCTCCTGGACCACGTCCTCGGCGTCCGGACCGGCTCCGAGCAGCACCGCAGTCCGGTACGCGGGCGCGGTGTGCCGGGCGACCAGGGCGTCGTACGCCTCCCGGTCGCCGGCGCGTACGCGGGTGACGAGTTCGTCGTCGTCCAGGGCAGCCTCCGTCGGTCCGCTTCCATGACACCGCTCGCGCCGCCCGGGTTCCACCGGGAGTTTGGCCGGGTGCCGGGGCGGAAAGAGTGGCGGGATGAGCTGGGCGAAGAGAGCCGTACCCGCAGCCGTCGCCGCCGTCGCCGCGCTGGCGGCGCGGGACCTGCTGCAACGCGACCACGCGCTGCGCCGCAACTTCCCGGTGCTGGGCCGGGCCCGGTACCTGATCGAGTCGATCGGCCCGGAGCTGCGGCAGTACATCGTGGCCGGCAACGACGAGGAACGGCCGTTCACCCGCGACCAGCGGCGCTGGGTGTACGCCTCGGCCAAGCAGGAGAACAACTACTTCGGTTTCGGCACCGACAACGACATCGAGCACACGTCCGGCTATCCGATCATCAAGCACCGCACGTTCGGCCGGGCGGTCCCGCCGTCGGCGCCGACCGCCGGGCACGACGTGACGCTGCCCTGCGCCAAGGTGCTCGGCGCGGCGCGCGGCCGGGCGCACGCGTTCCGGCCGGAGTCGGTGGTGAACATCTCCGGGATGAGCTTCGGGTCGCTGTCCGGCAACGCGGTCGAGGCGCTCAACCGGGGCGCCGCGCTGGCCGGGTGCCTGCACAACACCGGTGAGGGCGGGCTGTCGCCGTACCACCGCAACGGCGGCGAGCTGGTCTTCCAGCTCGGCACCGCGTACTTCGGCTGCCGCGACGAGCAGGGCCGGTTCAGCCTGGAACGGCTCAAGGACCTGGTGGCGTCGGCGCCGGTACGCGCGCTGGAGATCAAGCTCAGCCAGGGCGCCAAGCCGAGCCTCGGCGGGCTGCTGCCGGCGGCGAAGGTCTCCGCCGAGATCGCCGCCACCCGGGGCATCCCGGCCGGACGCGACTGCGTCAGCCCGTCCCGGCACGCCGAGTTCTCCGACTGCGACAGCCTGCTGGACTGGGTGGAGCTGCTCGCCGCCGAGACCGGGCTGCCGGTCGGCATCAAGTCCGCCGTCGGCGACCTGGGGTTCTGGGAGGAGCTGACCACGCTGATGCGCGACACCGGCCGCGGCGTGGACTTCGTGACCGTCGACGGCGGCGAGGGCGGCACCGGCGCCGCGCCGCTGATCTTCAGCGACTCCGTCTCGCTGCCGTTCCAGCAGGGCTTCTCCCGGGTCTACCGGACGTTCGCCGAACGCGACCTGCACGAGAGCGTGGTGTTCGTCGGCGCCGGCAAGCTGGGCCTGCCGGACAACGCCGTGGTGGCGTTCGCGCTCGGCGCCGACATGGTCAACGTCGGGCGGGAGGCGATGCTGGCGATCGGCTGCATCCAGGCGCAGAAGTGCCACACCGACACCTGCCCGACCGGCGTCGCCACGCAGAACGCCTGGCTGGCCCGGGGTCTGGACCCGGCCCGCAAGTCGGTCCGGGCCGCGAACTACATCCGTACGCTGCGCCGCGACCTGGTCAAGGTGGCCGAGGCGTGTGGCGTCGAGCATCCCGGGCTGATCGGCACCGACTCGGTGGAGATCCTCGACGGCCGGACCTCCTCGATCCCGCTGGACCGGGCGTTCGGCTACCGGCCGGAGTGGGGGATGCCGTCGGCGGCCGACCGGTCGGAGATCGTCCGGCTGATGACGGCCGAGGCGCCGCAGGGCGGCAGCGCGCCGCCCTCCCCCACCGCCGTCGGCTGACCCGGGCGGCGGAAACTCGGTCGGCCGCCGCACCGCCGCCGCGTACAGTCCGCCGCATGGCTCTGGACACGAGGCCGGCGGTGCGCGCCGGCCGATTCCGGCTGCTCCCGCTGGGTGTGGTGTTCCTGACCGTCGGCCTCTCCACCGCCGTGGTGCTGCCGTTCCTGTCGCTGTTCCTCGACCGCGAGGTGCACGCCAGTCCGTTACGGGTGACCGTGTTCCTGGTCGTCGCCCCGCTGTCCGGGGTGGTCGCCTCGGCGCTGATCGGCCGGCTGTCGGACCGCCTGCCGATCCGGCGCGCGCTGCTCGTCGGCGCCGCGCTGGCCGGCGTGGTGGGCGCGGGTCTGACCGCGTACGTCCGCGACTACTGGATCCTGCTGGGGCTCACCGCGACCGCCACGGCGCTGGCGAACTCGCTGTTCCCGCAGTCGTTCGCGTACACCCGGGCGCTGTTCGACAGGGACGATCCGGCGCGGGCCGCGTTCGGCGTCAGCCTCATGCGTACCGTGTTCTCGCTGGCCTGGGTGGCCGGGCCGGCGCTGGCCGCGGTGCTGCTCGATGTCGGCGGCTTCCGCCTGGTCTACGGCATGGCCGCCGTCATGTACGCGCTGGCCGCGCTGGTGGCCGCGTTCCGGCTGGATGAGCTGCCGCTGCCGGCGCGGCCGGTCGCGGGCGATCCGGACGGCGCCGCGCCCGGCCCACCCGGCGCGTCCCGGCTGCGGCTGGCGCTGACGGTGCTCGCGTTCGTCCTGCTCCAGTGCCCGCTGACGGTCGGTGTGCAGGCGCTGCCGCTGTTCATCGACACCGAACTGAACGACGACCCCTCCCGCGCCGGTCTGGTGCTCGGCCTGTGCGCGGCGCTGGAGATCCCGCTGATGCTCGGGCTGGGCGCGCTGACCGCGCGGGTCCGGCTGCGGACGCTGGTCCTGGTCGGCGGTGCCTGCGGGGTCGCCTACTACGCGACCGCCGCGCTGGCGCCGAACGTGCCGGTCCTGCTGTTCACGCAGCCGGTGAACGCACTGTTCATCGCCGCGGTGTCCGGCGTCGGCATCGCCTACGTGCAGGATCTGCTGCCGGGCGAGCCGGGCCGGGCCACCACGCTGTTCACCAACACGTTCCCGATCGGGGCCATGCTCGCCGGGCCGCTGCTCGGGATCTCCGCGCAGGTCGGCTACCGGTGGGCGTACGGCATGAGCACCGCGCTGTGCGCGGCCGGGCTGCTGGTGCTGCTGCTGACCCGGCCGCGAGCGCGGGCCTGACCGGCGCGGCGGTCAGCGGCGCCGCACCAGGACCACGTGGTCGATCAGCTCGCCGGTCTGGCCGTCCGGGCCGGTGGCGGTGCGGCGTGCCGCGCCCAGCCGCTCGGTGTCCCAGCCGTCCGGGTCGAGGCTCATCGCGGCCAGGATCTCCTCCGGCTCGGCGAACCGGTGGTGGCCGGTGTCGGACCCGGCCCACGGCGGCGGCGCGCCGTGCTCGACGACGAGCAGCCGGCCGCCGGGCGCGACCGCCTCGGCCGCCGGGGGCAGCACCGTCTCCCGGGGCAGGACCAGTGGCGACTGGAAGAACTGCGCGGACACGAGGTCGTACCGGCCGGGCGGGAAGCCCTGCGTCAGGTCGTGCCGGACGGTGGTGATCCGCTCCGCCACTCCGGCCCGCTCGGCCTCGACGGCGAGGCGGTCCAGCGCGACGGACGAGATGTCCACTGCGGTGACCCGCCAGCCCTTCGACGCCAGCCACACCGCGTCGCCGCCCTCACCGGACCCCAGGTCGAGCACGGTGCCCGGGGGCAGCGCGGCGGCCACCTCGGCCAGGACCGGGTTCACCCGGCCGCTCCAGATCCGGTCCCGCTGGCCGTACCGCTCGTCCCAGAACCGGGCCGGGTCGGTGTCCGCCGCCGGATGCTCGTGGTGGTGCCCCGTCATGTCTGCCTCCTCGCCGCCGGTCGCCTCCCGACCGGCCCCGCCATCGTGCGTCGCCTCGGACCGGACAGCAAGGAACCTTGCCGATCCGGCAAACCACCGAGCCACCGCAGGATTAACGCACCGCGCTCGTGGGCAGACATTTGTCATCGGACACGCGAACGAGGGAGCTGACGGCATGGCGAAGGGCGACATCGACACCTACCAGCAGGACGGGCAGTGGAAGAACCGCCCGGAGGGCAACGAGCGCGCGACCAGCCGCCACGACACCAAGGCGGAGGCCGAGGCGGCCGGCCGGGAGATGGCGGCCGAGCGCGGCGCCGAGCACGTGATCAAGAAGCAGGACGGCACGATCGGCGAGAAGAACACCTACCCCCGCAGCCGCGACCCCCGGGAGATCCCGGGCTGAGCACTCAGCGCAGACGCGATACGGCGTCGGATCCGAACGGGTCCGGCGCCGTATCGCGTACCGGCGGGTAGTGAGTGGCTGGCTAAAAACTTTTGTTCGGTTCCTACAACGGTCCCCGCTCAGGCTTCGGCCGTTACGACATGGCGCCGCCCGCGCACAGGCGGAAAGGTGAGGCAGGCCGGGGGCATCGCCGCGCCCGGCGCACAGGAGTGGGTCAACCGAAGGGGACGGTCACGTGTTCACCCGTGTCGCCATCGTCAACCGTGGTGAGGCCGCGATGCGGCTCATCCACGCGGTCCGGGAACTGGCCGCGGAGACCGGCAGCCGGATCGAGACCGTCGCGCTGTACACCGACGTCGACCGTACCGCCACCTTCGTCCGCGAGGCGGACGTCGCCTACGACCTGGGCCCAGCGTCCGCCCGCCCGTACCTGGACCTCAAGGCCCTGGAGCGCGCGCTGGTCGAGACCGGCGCGGACGCCGCGTGGGTGGGCTGGGGTTTCGTGGCCGAGGACCCGGCGTTCGCCGAGCTGTGCGAGAAGATCGGCGTGACGTTCGTCGGGCCGAGCCCGGACGCCATGCGCAAGCTCGGCGACAAGATCGGCGCGAAGCTGATCGCCGAGGAGGTCGGCGTGCCGGTCGCGCCGTGGAGCCGCGGCGCGGTGGAGAGCCTGGAGGACGCGCTGCGCGCGGCGGCCTCGATCGGCTACCCGCTGATGCTCAAGGCCACAGCCGGTGGCGGCGGGCGCGGCATCCGGGTGATCCGCAGCGACGCCGAGCTGGCCGACGCCTACGAGCGCACCAGCCAGGAGGCCGCGCGGGCGTTCGGCAGCGGCGTGGTGTTCCTGGAGCGCCTGGTCACCGGCGCCCGGCACGTCGAGGTCCAGGTGATCGCCGACGGTCAGGGCACCGCGTGGGCGCTCGGCGTCCGGGACTGCTCGGTGCAGCGGCGCAACCAGAAGGTGATCGAGGAGTCCGCGTCGCCGGTGCTGAGCCCGGAGCAGACCGCGGAACTGAAGGCGTCGGCCGAACGGCTGGCGGTCGCCGTCGGCTACCGGGGCGCGGCCACAGTCGAGTTCCTCTACCACCCGGGCGACCGGCTGTTCGCGTTCCTGGAGGTCAACACGCGCCTTCAGGTCGAGCACCCGATCACCGAGTCGACCACCGGGTTCGATTTGGTCAAGGCCCAGCTGCACGTGGCCGGCGGCGGCCGGCTCACCGGCGAGCCGCCGGTCGAGCGCGGGCACGCGATCGAGGCGCGGCTCAACGCCGAGGACCCGGACCGCGACTTCGCCCCCTCCCCCGGCCGGATCACCCGGCTGGACCTGCCCGCCGGTCCCGGTATCCGGGTCGACACCGGGGTCAGCGAGGGTGACACCATCCCGGCCGACTTCGACTCCATGATCGCCAAGATCATCGCGTACGGCCGGGACCGGGACGAGGCGCTGGGCCGCCTGCGCCGGGCGATGGCGAACACCACTGTGGTCATCGCCGGCGGCGCGACGAACAAGAGCTTCGTGCTCGACCTGCTCGACCAGCCCGAGGTGATCGACGCCAGCGCGGACACCGGCTGGATCGACCGGGTACGCGGCGAGGGCCGCCTGGTCGCGCACCGGCACTCCGCCGTGGCGCTCGCCGCCGCCGCGATCGAGGCGTACGAGGAGGACGAGACCGCCGAACGGCAGCGGCTGCTGTCCACGGCGGCCGGTGGACGTCCGCAGGTGCAGCACCGCAGCGGCCGGCCGCTGGACCTGAAGCTGCGCGGCGTGACCTACCGGATGCGGGTGGCCCGGGTCGGCGCGCACCGGTTCCGGGTCGGTGTCGAGGCCGGTGGCGACGTCCGCACCGCCGACGTCGAGCTGGACCGCTTCGACCGGCACACCGGCCAGATCGCCGTCAACGGCGCCCGGTTCCGCCTGCTCACCGACACCCACGGCCCGGTCCACCTGGTCGAGGTGGACGGCGTGACGCACCGGATCAGCCGCGACGAGGGCGGCGTGCTGCGCTCCCCCATGCCGGCGCTCGTGGTCGCCACGCCGCTCGCCGTCGGCGCGGAGGTCGAGGCCGGGGCGCCGGTGCTGGTGCTGGAGGCGATGAAGATGGAGACGGTGCTGCGGGCACCGTTCCGGGCCCGCCTCAAGGAGTCGTCGGTGGCGGTGGGCACCCAGGTGGAGGCCGGCGCGCCGCTGCTGCGTCTGGAGCCGGTCGCCGAGGACGACGCCGAGGCCGCCGACGGCCCGGCCGGACCGGCGGTCGAGCTGGACCTGCCCGCCGCGCCCGCGGACGTGCCGGCGCGGTCCCGGGCCGAGCGCGGCCAGGAGGACCTGTGCGCGCTGCTGCTCGGCTACGACGTGGACCCGCACGACGAGCGCCGGGTGCTCGACGACTACCTGGACGCGCGGCGGGCGGCCACCGAGGCCGGGCACCGGCCGCTGGCCGAGGAACTGGAACTGGTGAACGTCTTCGCCGACCTGGCGGAGCTGAGCCGGAACCGGCCCGGCGGCGACGACGGGCCGGGCGGGCACGTGCACAGCGCCCGCGAGTACTTCCACACCTACCTGCAGAGCCTCGACGTCGAGCGGGCCGGTTCCCCCGAGTCGTTCCGGACCCGCCTGGCGAAGGCGCTCGCCCACTACGGCGTCACCGAACTGGACCGCTCCCCCGAACTGGAGGCCGCGGTCTTCCGGATCTTCCTGGCCCAGCAGCGGGCCGCCGCCGACGCCACTGTGATCGCCGCGCTGCTGCGCTCCTGGCTGCGCGAGCCGCCGCCGGACGAGGCGCTGCGCGAGCCGGCCGGCCTCACGCTGGAGCGGCTCGTCGCGGCCACCCAGGTCCGCTTCCCGGTGGTCGCCGACCTGGCCCGGGGCGTGGTGTTCGCCTGGTTCGCCCAGCCGCTGCTGCGCCGCAACCGGGCCCGGGTCTACGCCCAGGTCCGTACCCACCTGCGGCACCTCGACGCGCAGCCGGACGCGCCGGACCGCGCCGAGCGGATCGCCGAGATGGTCCGCAGCACCGAACCGCTGGTCCGGCTGCTCGGCCAGCGCCTGGTCCGCAACGACCTGGACAACGCGGCCATGCTGGAGGTGCTGACCCGCCGCTACTACGGCAACAAGGCGCTCACCGAGGTGCGTACCCGCACCGCCGGTGGTTGCACGTTCGTGGTGGCCGGGCGGGACGGGTCGAGTGTGGTCTCGGCCGCCGTACGCTTCGACGCGCTCGGCGACGCGCTGCGCGGCCTGGCCGAGGTGGCCCGCGACTGCGAGGCCGTCGACGCGGACGTCTACCTGGCCTGGGAGAACCAGCCGGAGGACCTGGACACCACCGCCGCCGCGCTGCTGGACGTGGTCAACGCGCACCCGCTGCCGCAGCAGGTACGCCGCCTCACCACCACCGTCGCCGGGCGTGGCGGCGCGGTGATGCACCACCACGTCACGTTCCGCCCGGCGGAGGGCGGCGGGATGGCCGAGGAGCGGCTGATCCGCGGCCTGCACCCGTACATCGCGCAGCGGATGCAGCTGGAACGGCTGCGCGAGTTCGACCTGACCCGGCTGCCGTCGCTGGACGAGGAGGTCTACCTGTTCCAGGCGGTGGCCCGGCAGAACCCGTCCGACCAGCGGCTGGTGGCGTTCGCGCAGGTGCGTGACCTGACCGAGCTGCGGGAGCAGGACGGCCGTCTGGTGGCGCTGCCGACCACCGAGGACACGGTGGCGGCCTGCATCGACTCGATCCGCCGGGCGCAGTCGCGGCGGCCGTCGAAGTCGCGGTTCCCGACCAACCGGATCGTCGTCTACGTGTGGCCGCCGAGCGAGCTGACCCGCGAGGAGATGGAGCTGATCGCCGGGCGGGTACGCCCGACCACTGTGGGCGCCGAGCTGGAGGAGATCCTGTTCATCGCGCGGCAGCGCGACCGGCGTACCGGCGAGCTGACCAAGGTGGGCGTGCGGATCACGTTCGACGTGACCGGGCACGCGCAGCTGACGGTGGGCGAGCCGCCGGCCGAGCCGGTCGAGCCGCTGGACGACTACCGGCTGAAGGTGCTGCGGGCGGCCGGGCGCAACACGGTCTACCCGTACGAGCTGACCGGCCTGCTGGGCGACTTCGTCGAGCACGACCTGGACGCGGACCACCAGCTGGTGCCGGTGGACCGGCCGAAGGGGCGCAACAGCGCGGCGATCGTGGCCGGTGTGGTGACCACCCCGACGCCGCGGCACCCGCAGGGCGTGACCCGGGTGGTGCTGCTGGGCGACCCGACCAAGTCGCTGGGCGCGCTGTCCGAGCCGGAGTGCCGGCGGGTGATCGCCGCGCTGGACCTGGCGCAGCGGATGGGCGTGCCGCTGGAGTGGTACGCGCTGAGCGCCGGCGCCCGGATCTCGATGACCTCCGGCACCGAGAACATGGACTGGGTGGCCGCGGCGCTCAAGCGCATCGTCGAGTTCACCCAGGACGGCGGTGAGATCAACATCGTGGTGGCCGGCATCAACGTCGGCGCCCAGCCGTACTGGAACGCCGAGGCGACGATGCTCATGCACACCAAGGGCGTGCTGGTCATGACGCCGGACTCGGCGATGGTGCTCACCGGCAAGCAGTCGCTCGACTTCTCCGGCGGCGTCTCCGCCGAGGACAACTTCGGCATCGGCGGCTACGACCGGGTGATGGGCCCGAACGGGCAGGCGCAGTACTGGGCGCCGGACCTGCCGGCCGCGCGGGACGTGCTGATGGCGCACTACGACCACACGTACGTCGCGCCGGGCGAGCACGCCCCGCGCCGGGCCGTCACGATGGACCCGGTGGACCGGGACGTCTGCGGCTATCCGCACGCGGTGGCCGGCAGCGACTTCGCCACGGTGGGCGAGATCTTCTCCGCCACCGCCAACCCGGACCGCAAGAAGCCGTTCGACATCCGTACCGTCATGCGGGCGCTCGCCGACCAGGACCACCCGGTGCTGGAGCGCTGGGCCGGCATGGCCGACGCGGAGACCGCCGTAGTGCAGGACGTGCACCTCGGCGGCATCCCGGTGTGCCTGCTCGGCATCGAGTCCCGCTCGGTGCCCCGGCACGGCTTTCCGCCCACCGACGGCCCGGACACCTACACCGCGGGCACGCTGTTCCCGCGTTCGTCGAAGAAGGCCGCGCGGGCGATCAACGCGGCCAGCGGCAACCGGCCGCTGGTCGTGCTGGCCAACCTGTCCGGCTTCGACGGCTCACCCGAGTCGATGCGCAAGCTGCAACTGGAGTACGGCGCGGAGATCGGCCGGGCGATCGTCAACTTCCGCGGCCCGATCGTGTTCTGCGTGATCTCGCGCTACCACGGCGGCGCGTTCGTGGTCTTCTCCAAGGCGCTGAACCCGGACATGACGGTGCTGGCGATCGAGGGGTCGTTCGCCTCGGTGCTCGGTGGCGCGCCCGCCGCGGCAGTGGTGTTCGCCGGCGAGGTCGCCGCCCGCACCGCTGCCGATCCCCGGGTACGCGACCTGGAGGCGCAGGTCGTCGCCGCGGCCGGTACCGAGCGGGCGACGCTCACCGCCGAGCTGGACGAGCTGCGCTCGTCGGTGCGGGCGGAGAAGCTGGGCGAGGTGGCCGCCGAGTTCGACCGGGTGCACAGCATCCAGCGCGCGGTCGAGGTCGGTTCGGTCGACGCGGTGATCCGGGCCGCCGAGCTGCGTCCCCGCGTCATCGAGGCGATCGAGGCGCGCCTGCGCTGACACGTTCCATCGCCGGACGGCGGGTGGGCCTGCGGGTCCGCCCGCCGTTTCGCGTGCGCCGGTGCTTGACGGGCCGCCGGTCGCGTGGTGTGCTCAGTTGGTAATGGAAACCGTGTTCGTTAGCGCTTCGGAGGAGACATGTCGCTCACCGTTCCGCCCGCCCTGCTGCACGCCGCCGAGACCGGTCCCGTGAACGAGGAGGAGTTCGTCGCCTGCGTCCGCGACTCCCTGCCGTACGCCTGGGAGACGGTCAGCCGGGTCGCTGCCGACCTGGCCGCGTCCGACGCCGAGTTCGCCGACAACGTGGTGCCGCCGCCCGGCGACGCCGAGCGCGGGCAACTGCTGCGCGCGCTGGCCAGCGACGCGATCCGCGCCGGCCTGGAGCGGCACTTCGGGGTGACGCTGGCGTTCCAGAACTGCCACCGGGTCGCGGCGTTCCGCCCCGGCGCGGCCGGCTCCGAGGCGTACCGCCGGTTCACCTCCAGCCGCGGCCAGTTGCTCAACCAGTCGCCGGCGCTGCGCAACTGCTGACCGGACGCGCGGGCGGGCCACCGCCCGCCCGCGGCACCGCTCAGGCGGCGCAGCGGTCGCAGGTGCCGAAGATCTCCAGCGTGTGCCCGACGTCGGTGAAACCGTGCTGGGCGGCGACCTGGTCGGCCCACCGCTCGACGGCCGGGCCGGCCACCTCCACGGCCCGGCCGCAGCGGCGGCAGACCAGGTGGTGGTGATGGCGGCTCTGGCTGCACCGGCGGTAAAGGTGCTCGCCGCCGGGCAACCGCGCCGAGTCGATCTCGCCGTTGTCGACGAGCATCTGGAGCGTCCGGTACACCGTGGTCAGGCCGACCTTCGCCTGCCGCTGGACGAGCATCTGGTGCAGCTGCTGCGCGCTGTGGAAGCCGTCCAACTCCCGCAGCAGCGCCAGCACCTCGGCGCGCTGACGGGTGTTGCGGGTCGCCCCGGTCGTCGCCTGGGTCACCGTCGCCTCCCTCGTCCGGGCGCCCGCCCGGCACCCTCGTCCGGCCGCGGCCGCGCCCGGCGCGCCACGTGACACCCGGAACCATTATGCCTTCCGGCCGCACCGCCGATCCCGGGTCCGGGACGCTCCGCCGCCTGCGGTGTGACGTGCCCGACCGCCCCGGCCGGAACTATCCGGCGTACCGCGCCGACAAACGGTACGAACACCGGATCTTCGAGGGGACGACGTCATGCCCAGCACCACCAGCCGCCGCTTCCTGCGCCCGGCGGCCCTGATCGGCGCCGCCGTGCTCGCCGCGTCGGTCACCGCCTGCGGGTCCTCCGGCACGCCGTCCGCCGCCCCGCCGGGCTCGGCGTCGGCGAGCGCGGCGGCGGGCGTGCTCACCGTCCGCGACCCGTGGGTGAAGGCCGCCGACAAGGGCATGACCGCCGCGTTCGCCACGCTCGCCAACGACGGCGACACCGACGTCACGATCACCGGGGTGACCACCGACGTGTCCCGGGCCGAGATCCACGAGATGGCCATGACCGACGGGACGATGACGATGCGGCAGAAGCAGGGCGGCGTCGTGGTCGCCGCCCGCTCCCGGGCCGCCCTGGAACCCGGCGGCGACCACCTGATGCTGATGGACCTGACCCGCCCGGTGCGGGCCGGCGACCAGCTCGACATCACGCTCACCTTCGCCGACGGCCGGACCCAGACGTTCACCGCCGTGGCGAAGCCGTTCACCGGCGCCCAGGAGACGTACGCGCCCGGACACGGCGCGAGCCCGGCGTCATGACCGGCACCGGCACACCCGCCCGCCGGGTGAGCCGGCGTGGCCTGCTCACTGGCGGCGCGATGGCCGCCGGGGGCGCGCTGACCGGCGCGGGCGCCCTCGCCGCCGTCCATCCCCAGGGGGTACGCCCCGACGACGCCGCCCCGGTGGCACACGTCGGCAGCGCGGTCGAGCCGTTCCACGGCACCCGGCAGTCCGGCGTCACCACCGATCCGCAGGCACACGCGGCGTTCGTCGCGTTCACGCTGCGCCCCGGCACCGACCGGGCGGCGCTCAAGCGGATGCTGCGGCTGCTCTCCGACGACGCGGCCCGGCTTACCCAGGGCGGCCCGGCGTTGGCCGACACCGAGCCGGAACTGAGCGTGCTGCCGGCCCGGCTCACCGTCACGTTCGGCTTCGGTCCCGGGCTCTACGCCGCCGCCGGGCTCGACGACCGCCGGCCCGCCTCGGTGGCCGAGCTGCCCGCGTTCGGCATCGACCGGCTGCAACCCCGCTGGTCCGGCGGGGACCTGCTGCTCCAGATCTGCGCCGACGACCCGCTCACCGTCGCCCACGCCCAGCGGGTCCTGGTCAAGGACAGCCGCCCGTTCGCCGTCGTCCGCTGGGTGCAGCAGGGCTTCCGCCGGGCGGCCGGCGCCGAGCCGGGGCGTACCCAGCGCAACCTGTTCGGGCAGCTCGACGGCACCGCCAACCCGAAGCCCGGCACGCCGGCCGACACCGCGGTGTGGGTGACCGACGGACCGGACTGGCTGCGCGACTCGACGACGCTCGTGGTGCGGCGGATCAGCATGAACCTGGAGACCTGGGACCTGCTGGGCCGCACCGACCGGGAACTCGCCGTCGGGCGGCGTCTCGACACCGGCGCGCCGCTGACCGGCCGGGCCGAACACGACGAGCCGGACTTCGCCGCGCTCGGCCCGGACGGACTCACCGTCATCCCCGACTTCTCGCACCTGACCCGGGCCCACGTCACCGACGACCGGCAGAAGATCCTGCGCCGGCCCTACAACTACGACGGCGTGCCGACCCCCGAGGGGAACGCGGACAGCGGCCTCGTCTTCGCCTCGTACCAGGCCGACGTCGCCCGCCAGTTCCTGCCCGTCCAACGCCGGCTCGCCGAGCGCGACCTGCTCAACGAGTGGACCACCCCGATCGGCTCCGCCGTGTTCGCCGTACCGCCCGGCTGCCCCGAGGGCGGCTGGATCGGCCGGCAACTGCTCGGCTGACCACCACAGGAAGGCGCGTCATGCGTACCCGTTCCGTCACCGCGCTGCTCGCCGCGGTCCTCACCGCACTGCTGCTGGTCCCGGCCACGCCCGCGGCGGCGCACAACTCGCTCCAGGAGGCCACGCCCGCGCGCGACGCCCGGCTCACCGCCGCGCCGACGCAGGTCACGCTGCGGTTCCTGCAACGGCTGAACCCCTCGTTCACCACCATCACGGTCAGCGACGCCGGTCAGCGCACGGTGCCCACCTCCGCACCGGCGGTGGACGGCGCCACCGGCACCGTGACGATCGACGAGCCGCTGGGCAACGGCACCTACACCGTCGCCTACCGGGTGGTGTCCCGCGACGGCCACCCGGTCCAGGGGTCGTACCGCTTCACCGTCGCCGACCCGGCCGCGCCCGCGCCGTCGGCTCCCGCGTCGTCGGCGGCTCCCGCGTCGACCGGCACGGACGCCGCGGGCGAGCCGGATGCCTCGGTCGCGCGGTCCGGCGACGACGACCGGCCGGTCGCACTGCTGGCCGGTGGGGCGGTCGCCGGGCTGCTCGTGGTCGCCGGGATCGCGCTGCTGGTCGCGCGCCGGGCGCGCGCTCGTCGCACTGACCACTGACGACCGGACCGCACGGCGGGATCGGCGGCGGGGTGCACGGGCCCTCGGCGGGCCGGCCCCGGGTGAGTGAGCGCCGGCCCGTCGGCGGGCCGGCGACGGTGAGCGGGCCGCGAGCGGCTCAGCGGGCGGGCGGCGGGCCGACGCTGCGGCGCGGCACCAGCGTCGGCGCGATCGTCTGCCGCAGCGGCCCGACGGTCGGCGACTCGATCTGTGCCAGGAGCAGGTCGAGGCTGGCCGCGGCGACCGCGCCGAAGTCCGGCCGCACCGTGGTCAGCGGCGGGATGAAGTACGCCGCCTCGGGGACGTCGTCGAACCCGACCACGCTGATGTCGTCGGGGACGCGGCGGCCGTGCTCGTGCAGCGCCCGCAGCACGCCCAGCGCCAGGTGGTCGTTGGCGGTGAAGACGGCGGTGACCTCCGGCATCCGGGCCAGCATCTGCCCGCACCGGTAGCCCGCCGCCGCCGACCAGTCGGCCGGGACCAGCGGCGGGATCTCGGCGCCGGCCTGCCGCAGCGCCTCGCGCCACCCCTCGATCCGGCCGGCGCTGTCGAACCAGTCCGACGGGCCGGACACGTGCCACACCGTGCGGTGCCCGGCGGCGAGGAGGTGCTCGGTGGCGGCCCGGGCGCCGGCGACCTGGTCGACAGTCACCAAGGGGATCGGCCGGCGCGGGTCGCCGTCGACAGTCACCAGCGGCACGTCCTGGGGCAGCCGTTCCAGCGCCTCCCCGGCCGACTCGACCGGCGCGATGACCACTATGCCGGCGACCCGGTGCGCCAGGTGCCGTTCCACGGCGGCCGAGATGGAACGGTGGTCGAGGTCGCGGACGCTGCCGACGCTCACCGCGAAACCGGCCTCGGCGGCCGCCTGCTCCAGCGCGGCCAGCAGTGACGCCGGGCCGTAGAGCGTGGTGTTCTGCGCGACCACGCCGATCACCTGGGACCGGCCGGTCACCAGCGCGCGGGCCGCGCGGTTGGGCCGGTAGCCGAGTTCGGTGATCGCGGCCTGCACCCGCAGCCGGGTCTGCTCACGCACGTTGGGATGCCCGTTGAGCACCCGGGAGACCGTCTGGTGCGACACCCCGGCGAGGCGGGCCACGTCCGTCATCGCAGGACCGCGCACGGCCACCTCACTTTCGCCACTGCCCGCGGCCACACCCGGTCGATCTCGACCGGACCGGCCCGGGTGGCGACAGTCTACGCCAGCGGTCCCATCGGTATCGGCACCGTGGATCGACCGTTCACATCGTGGCGCGGCGATATCGCGGAATCGACCGACGGCTCATTCCCTTCCGTTACGCAGCGGCGTGAACAGGCAGCTCGGGAGCTGTGGAATTGAGCCCGGGGTGCGGCATTTCCGGTGATTGCCGGTGCCCCACCCCGGGCTATTGAAGATGTGTCAACGGCCGCGAATGGTGACCGTTGTCACGGTGTTGTCAGCGAGAACTGCCGCACCGTCACCGCGCCACCCAGCGATTGGGTGGCGTAGTTGAAGAAGCCGAACCGGTACCCCATGAAGAACTGCCACGCGTTGTTGAGCGTCAGCGCGTTCCCGAGCGGTACGAAGTTCACCCCGTCGGTGCTGTAGGAGAACCGCGCCTGCCGTCCGGAGCCGGGCCGGATGTCGGCGTTGGCCCGCAGCCAGATCCGCCCGCCGGACACCGCCGCACTGGCGATCTCCGTACCGGTGCTGGTGGTGTTCCAGTTGTTCGAGCCCATGGTCAGGCCGTTCGTCATCACCACTCGCGTCGCGCCGTTGTCCCGCCGTACGCCGATCCAGGCCGAACTGTCGCGCAGCATCGCCAGGCCGGCCCGGTCACCGTCGCGCATGCCCGAGTAGTCCAGCTCGATCGTGCCGGTCGAGGTGGGGCCCTGGATGCGGTGGGTGAGCGTGTTGCGGGCCCGGTACAGGTCGTTCGTCACGCTGGCGGTCTGCAGGCGCAGGCCGTTGTTCACCGACCACCGGCTGTTGTCCGGGTTGTGGTTCCACTCGTACTGCACCCCGAGCGTGGTGCCGGAGAACGTGTCGGTGCCGGTGAGCGGCTTGACCGGGCGGGTCGGCAGCGGGTTGGGGTAGCTCGCGCCCCAGGCGCCGTTGACGGTCTGCACCTGCGGCCAGCCGTCGGAGGTCCAGGTGATCGGCGCCAGCGTCGGCATCCGGCCGCCCGGGTAGGCGTCGGTGAACGCCATGTAGTACCAGGCGCCGGTCTGCGTCTGCACCAGCCCGCCCTGGTGCGGCACGCCGCCGCCGGAGATCGGGCCGGGCAGGTTGAGCAGCACCTGCCGCTGCTCGTACGGGCCGAACGGGCCGTTCGTGGACTTCAGCACGTACTGGCCGTTGGCCGGACGGGTCAGCCAGATGTAGTACGCGCCGTTGCGCTTGTAGAAGCGCGCGCCCTCCAGCGTGCCGATGCTCGACGGCGTCTGGTAGACCTGCTGGGCTCGGACCTGGCTGCGCCCGTCGGCGGAGAGCTGGGCCACGCTGATCGTGCCGTTGCCGTACGCGACGTACATGGTGTCGTTGTCGTCGATCAGCATGCCGGCGTCGTAGTAGCAGTTGGGGATGGTGGCCAGGCGGCTCCACGCCCCGTCGACGGCGCCCGCGGTGTAGATGTGGGTCTGCGCGAAGTCGATGCACCCGGCCCAGTAGAACGTGCGGTTGCTCGGCCGGTAGTTCAGCGTCGACGCCCAGATGCCGTCCACGTACGCGTGCTCACTGCTGCTCAGGTCGTACTTCGAGCCGAAGTCCAGCCGCGGTACGGAGTGCCCGGCGAACTCCCAGTTCACCAGGTCCCAGGAGCGCAGCACCGGCGCGCCCGGCGAGTAGTGCATGGTGGAGGCGGACATGTAGTAGACGTCGCCGACCCGGATGATGTCGACGTCGGCGAAGTCCTGCCAGACGGCCGGGTTGGTGAAGCTGCCGCCCGGGTTGCCCGGGTTGTCGCCCACGCGGACGAGCTGCCACTGCTGGTTCGCGCCGTTCCAGTCGTCGTACTGGACGATGTTGCCGCCGTCGGCGGTGGAGGCGTTCTGCACCTCCATCACCTTGTTCGAGTTCCGGTTGATCAGCCGGACGTACCCGCTGTCGGAGTCGGCCAGCCGGAACTGCTGGTTGGTGCCGCCGTGGTCGGTCCACTGGACCACCGCCGCGCCGTTGGCGGTGGACGCGCCGGTCACGTCGAGCACCTTGCCCGAGTGCCGGGAGCGCAGCCGGTAGTAGCCACCGCCGGAGTCCACGAACTGCCACTGCTGCCAGGCGCCGTCGTTGCGCGTCCACTGGGTGATCCGCGCGCCGTCGTTGGTTGCCTGGTTGTACAGGTCCAGCGCCTTGCCGCTGTTGCGGTTCACCAGCACGTAGTACGCGCTGGTGTCCACCGTGGCGGCCGACACCGGCGCCGGCACGGCGCCCACCACCACGCCGCCGACAAGCAGCGCCACCACCCCGGCCAGCAGCCGGGACAGGCTTCCACGTCCACGGGACAGTCGAGCCGTCACCACGATCCTCCTTCGTCGACCGGAGCCCGGGCGCGGCGGCACGCGCCGACGACGGCGGCGTTATCGCTAACAGCGACGCCCGCCCAGGCGAGAGTCGGATCCCTGGCAACTGCGGCGCAGATCGCGCCCGGAACGGCCCGCGAGCGGTGCCGGTGACCCTATCCATCGACTGTGAGCGATAACATGCCGTTCGTCAAGGCGTAACGTGCGGCCCGCCGCGCGGGCCGGCACGGACGGCGGGCGGCGGCTCAGAAACCCCGGGCGAGCCGGTAGTACGCCTGGTTCCAGCGCAGCTCGTCGGCGAAGCGGTGCGGGCGCGTCTCGGCGTCGATGACCACCAGTTCGGTCCGGGCCATCGCGGCCAGGTCGCGCAGCTCCTCCACGCCGACGGCCTGGGAGAGCACGGTGTGGTGCGGTGCGCCGGCGGTGATCCACGCCTCCGCCGAGCCGGCCAGGTCGGGCTGCGGACGCCAGACCGCGCGGGCCACCGGGAGGCGGCGCAGCGGGTGCGGCGGCGGCACCACGTCCACCGCGTTGGCGACCAGCCGGAACCGCTCCCCCATGTCCGCCATGCCCAGCACGACAGCCGGGCCCGGCGCCGCGTCGAACACCAGGCGGACCGGGTCCTCCCGCCCGCCGATGCTCAGCGGGTGCACCTCCGCGCTCGGCACGTCGGCGGCGATGCTCGGGCACACCTCCAGCATGTGCGCGCCGAGGATCAGCTCCTGACCGAACGTCAGGTCGTAGGTGTAGTCCTCCATGAACGAGGTACCGCCCGGCACGCCGACGGCCATCGCCTTGAGCGTGTGCACCAGCACCGAGGTCTTCCAGTCCCCCTCGCCGCCGAAGCCGTAGCCGTCGGCCATCAGGCGCTGCACCGCGATGCCGGGGAGCTGCCGCAGCCCGCCGAGGTCCTCGAAGTTCGTGGTGAACGCCCGGAAACCACCGGCGTCGAGGAACGCGCGCAGGCCCAGCTCCTGGCGCGCCGCGTACCGCAGGGAGTCGTGCCGGTCCCCACCGGGCCGCAGCTCGGACGCGACGCGGTAGGTGTCGTCGTACTCCTTGACCAGGTCGTCGACCTGGGCCTCGGGCACCTGGTCGACGGCGGCGACCAGGTCGTTGACGCCGTAGGTGTTGACCGAGACGCCGAAGCGCAGCTCGGCCTCGACCTTGTCCCCCTCGGTGACCGCGACGTCGCGCATGTTGTCGCCGAAGCGGGCCAGCCGCAGGGTCCGCACCGCCGACCAGCCGATCGCGGCGCGGGCCCACGCCGCGACCCGCCCGACGACCCGCGGGTCGGTGACGTGGCCGGCGACGGTCTTGCGGGCCACCCCGAGCCGGGTCTGGATGAACCCGAACTCCCGGTCGCCGTGCGCGGCCTGGTTGAGGTTCATGAAGTCCATGTCGATCTCGTCCCACGGCAGCGCCACGTTGGCCTGCGTGTGCAGGTGCAGCAGCGGCGTGCGCAGCGCGTCCAGCCCGGAGATCCACATCTTGGCCGGGGAGAACGTGTGCATCCAGGCGATCACCCCGACCGCGCCCTGCGCCGCCGCGTCCCGGCAGGCCGCGAGGATGTCCGCGCTGGAGGTGAGGACCGGCTTCCAGACCACGCGTACGGGGATGTCCGGCGACTCGTCCAGGCGCGCGGCGATCTGCCGGGACTGCTCGGCGACCTGCCGCAGGGTGTCCTCGCCGTAGAGGCCCTGGCTGCCGGTGAGGAACCAGACCTCGGGCTGGGGGTGAGTTGCCATGTTGTTGCCTTCCGCGCTAGGAACCGTCACTTGAACCGGATGCCGATGAGGCGCTGGAGGAGGATGAACGCGAACAGCAGGCCGCCGATCACGATCTTGGTCCACCAGGAGTTGAGGCTGCCGTCGAACGTGATCAGGGTCTGGATCACGCCCAGCACCAGCACGCCGAGCACGGTGCCGAAGACGTACCCGGAACCGCCGGTGAGCACGGTGCCGCCGATCACCACGGCGGCGATCACGTCCAGCTCCATCCCGACGGCGATCAGCGGCGCGCCGGACAGCGTGTAGAACGACAGCAGGATGCCGCCGATCGCCGAGCAGAGCCCGCTGATCGTGTAGACGGCGATCCGGGTCCGCGCCACCGGCAGGCCCATCAGCAGCGCCGACTGCGCGTTGCCGCCGACCGCGTACACGTTGCGGCCGAACCGGGTGTACGCCAGCACGTACGCCGCGATCAGCACCACCGCGAACGCGATCAGCACGCTGATCGACACGAAGTTGCCGGCCGGGTCGCCGATGCGCTGCTGCGACATCGAGGTCCAGAAACCGTCGGTGATGGAGATGGAGGAGTCGCTGATGAACGTGCACATGCCCCGGGCGAAGAACATCCCGGCGAGTGTCACGATGAACGGCTGGATCTCGAAGAAGTGGATCGCGCAGCCCATCAGGAAACCGAGCGTCGGGCCGATCAGCAGCGCGATCACCAGCACCAGGGCCGCGGGCAGGCCGTCGCGCAGCAACGACGCCGACACCATCGCGGTCATCGCCACCACCGAGCCGACTGACAGGTCGATACCGCCGGTGAGGATCACGAACGTCATGCCCACCGCGACGACGAGCAGGAACCCGTTGTCGATGAAGACGTTGAAGACGACCTGGACGTTGGAGAAGGCGCGGTACTGGGACACGCCGATGCCGTACATGACCAGCAGCAGGGCGAGCGTGGCCAGCACCGGGACGTGCCGCCGGGGCAGGCTGGGCCGCCAGGACCGGCCGGTGGTCAACGACGTGCTGCTCATGCCGGCACCTGCTCCTTCTCCCGCTGCGGGGCCGCCGGGCCGGGTTCGGCCCCGCGCCGGCGCCGGCGCAGCCGGGCCCGGAACGCCGGAGCCTGGACGAGGCAGACGGCGATGACGACGACCGCCTTGAACAGCAGCGACGTCTGCGGCGAGATGTTCATGGCGTACACCGTGGTGGTCAGGGTCTGGATGATCAGCGCGCCGAGGACGGTGCCGCCGAGGGAGAACCGGCCGCCGGCCAGCGAGGTGCCGCCGATGACGACCGCCAGGATCGCGTCGAGCTCGATCCACAGACCGGCGGCGTTGCCGTCGGCGCTGGAGACGTTGGCGGTGACCATGAAACCGGCGAGCGCCGCGCAGACGGCGCTGATCACGTAGACGAGGAAGACGATGCGCCGCGACCGGATGCCGGCGAGCCGGCTGGCCTCGGCGTTGCCGCCGACCGACTCGACGATCAGCCCCAGCGCCGTGCGCCGGGTGAACGCGGCCACGAGCAGCGCGGCGGCGAGCGCGATCAGGATGGCCAGCGGCAGCGTCAGGAAGTGCCCGAGCCCGATCGCCCGGTACGGACCGGAGTTGATGGTGATGATCTGGCCCTCGGTGACGAGCTGGGCGATGCCCCGCCCGGCCACCATGAGGATCAGCGTGGCGATGATCGGCTGGATGCCGATGACCGCCACGAGTATCCCGTTCCACGCGCCGAGCACGAGCGCGGCGCCGAAGGCCAGGGCGAGCGCGGTGGCCACCGTGGCCGGGCTGTTCTGGTCGGCCGCCCCGCTGATGTGCAGGCAGGCGATCGCGCCGCTGATCGCGCAGAGCGAGCCGACCGACAGGTCGATGCCGCCGGTGGCGATGACGAGCGTCATGCCGAGCGCGACCAGGATCAGCGGCGCGCTCAGCCGGAGGATGTCGACCGGCGTGCCGTACAGATGGCCGTTCTTGACCTCGACGGCGAGGAAGCCGGGACGGTAGACGGTGTTCGCGGCGATCATGACCACGAGCACGAGTGCCGGCCAGAACAGGCGGTGGCCGGTCAGCGGGCGGAGGCGGTCGGCGACGGCGGTCATCGGGTCACCTCCTCCCGGGGCGTTCCACTGGCGATGGTGCGCATGACGCGGCCGGCGTCGAGCGTGTCGTCGTTGTCGAGCTGGGCGACCATCTCCCGGTCGCGCATGACCGCGACCCGGTGGCTCAGGCGCAGCACCTCCTCCAGCTCGGCGGAGATGAACAGCACCGCCATGCCGCCGTCGGAGAGCTGCACCACCAGCTTCTGGATCTCGGCCTTGGCACCGACGTCGATGCCGCGGGTCGGCTCGTCCAGGATCAGCAGGCGCGGTTCGGTGATCAGCCAGCGGGCCAGCAGCACCTTCTGCTGGTTGCCGCCGGAGAGGTTGCGCACCGGCAGCTCCGGGTTGGCCGGGCGGATGCTCAGCGCCTCGACGTACTTGCGGACCAGCTCGTCCTGGCGGCGGCGCGGGATCGGCCGCAGCCAGCCGCGCGCGGCCTGCATCGCCAGGATCATGTTCTCCCGCACCGTGAGTTCCGGGACGATGCCCTCGGCCCGGCGGTTCTCCGAGCAGAACCCGACGCCCTGGCCGATGGCCTGGATCGGGTTGCGCACCGGCGCCCGGCCGCCGTCGAGCCGGACCTGGCCGTGGTCGGCCCGGTCCGCGCCGAAGATCAGCCGTGCCACCTCGGTGCGGCCGGAGCCGAGCAGGCCGGCCAGGCCGACCACCTCGCCGGCGTGGATGCGCAGGCTGAACGGGGCGACCGCGCCGCGCCGGCCCAGCTCGGCGGCGTCCACGAGCGGGGCCTCGTCACCGGCGTCGACGGTGGCACGCTTCTGCTGCTCGTCGAGCCGCTCCAGCACGTCCAGCTCCTGCCCGATCATCTTCTCGACCAGGCTGAACTGCGGCAGCTCCTCGGTGCGGTACTCCCCCACGAGCCGGCCGT
Source organism: Micromonospora sp. WMMD1219 (assembly GCF_049315215.1). NCBI lineage: Bacteria > Bacillati > Actinomycetota > Actinomycetes > Micromonosporales > Micromonosporaceae > Micromonospora > Micromonospora sp. WMMD1219. The sequence goes on along the minus strand of NZ_CP186057.1, from coordinate 4,660,198 downwards.
TGCGCAGCACGGTGATCCGGTCGGCGATGCCGTAGACCTGGTCGAGGAAGTGGGTGACGAACAGGATCGCGATCCCCTCGTCACGCAGTTGCCGCATGATCCGGAACAGCTGCGCCACCTCGCCGGCGTCCAGGCTGGACGTCGGCTCGTCCAGGATCAGCACCCGGGCCCGCACGTCGATCGCCCGGGCGATGGCGACCATCTGCTGCACCGCCAGCGAGTACGAACCGAGCGGCGCGGAGACGTCGAGGTCGAGGTCGAGCCGGGCCAGCAGGTCGCGGGCCCGGCGGCGCATCTCGCCCCAGCGCACCGCGCCGAACCGGCGGGGCTCCCGGCCGATGAAGACGTTCTCCGCCACCGACAGGTTGGTGCAGAGGTTGACCTCCTGGTAGACGGTGCTGACACCGGCCGCGGCGGCCTGCATCGGACCGGTGAACGAGACCTGCTCGCCGTCGAGCGTGACGACGCCCGCGTCGGTCCCGTAGACGCCGGTCAACACCTTGATCAGGGTGGACTTGCCGGCGCCGTTCTCGCCCATCAGGGCGTGGACCTCGCCCGGGAACAGCCGGAAGTCGACGTCGTGCAGCGCGCGGACCCCGGGGAAGGTCTTGCTGATGCCGGTCATGGTCAGGACCGGACGGTTACCCGTCATCCCATCGGACCTCTTCTTCGACGGTGGTGGTACGGGGGCCGCCGTCGGTTGCGACGGCGACCCCCGGGGGGTGACTCAGTACTTGCGGTTGGGCAGTGCCTCCTTGGCCTGCTCCTGGGTGAACGTGGTCTCCTCGGTCTCGATCCGGGCGGGCACCTCCTCGCCGGCCTTGACCTTCTTGACCAGGTCCATCAGCTGCGGGCCGAGCAGCGGGCTGCACTCGGCGATGAAGTTGAACTTGCCGTCCGCGAGGGCCTGCATGCCGTCCTTCACCGCGTCGACGGTGATGATGGTGATGTCCTTGCCGGGCGTCTTGCCGGCCGCGGTGATCGCCTCGAGCGCGCCCAGGCCCATGTCGTCGTTGTGCGCGAAGAGCACGTCGATCTTCGGGTTGGCCTTGAGGAACTGCTCCATCACCTGCTTGCCGCCGGCGCGGGTGAAGTCACCGGACTGGGAGGCGACGATCTTCAGGTTGGGGTTGGCGGCGATGGCCTCGGCGAAGCCCTTCTTCCGGTCGTTGGCCGGCGCCGAGCCGGTGGTGCCCTGAAGCTCCACGATGGTGACCGGGCCGGACGCCGCCTTCTTCTGCTCCACCAGCCACTCGCCGGCGAGGCGGCCCTCCTTGACGAAGTCCGAGCCGAGGAACGTCTTGTAGAGCGACTTGTCGGCCGAGTCGACGGCGCGGTCGGTCAGGATCACCGGGATCTTGGCGTCCTTGGCCTCCTTGAGCACGGTGTCCCAGCCGGACTCCACCACCGGCGAGAAGGCGATCACGTCGACCTTCTGCTGGATGAAGTTGCGGATCGCCTTGATCTGGTTCTCCTGCTTCTGCTGGGCGTCGTCGAACTTCAGCTCGATGCCCGCCTCGGCCGCCGCCTCCTTGATCGAGGTGGTGTTGGCGGTACGCCAGCCACTCTCGGCGCCCACCTGGGAGAAGCCCAGGACGATCTTGTCGTTGCCGTCGCCGGAACCGCCGCCGGTGTCGCTGTTGCCGCACGCGGCCATGCTGGCGGCGAGCAGCACGCCGGCGAAGGCCGCTATGACCGTGCGTGCCGTGCTCCTGCTTCTCATCGATTCTCCTCCGGGGTTGGATGTTCCGGGCGCACGACCGGCGGGAGCCGGCGCGGCCCGGGTGTGGTGGTGGGGGGTGCGCGGCGCTGTCCGGGGTCAGGGCGCCGGCGGGCGTTGGCCGTACACGTTCTGGTAGCGGTCGTAGAGCGAGTCGATGTCGGCCGGCGCGATCGGCACGGGCTGCCCGAGCGCGCGGGCCAGGTGTGCGGTACGGGCGACGTCCTCGCACATCACCGCGGCCTTGACCGCCGCCCGGGCGTCGCGGCCGATGGTGAAGACGCCGTGGTTGCGCATGAGCACCGCGGGTGATCGGTGCCCGGACAGCGTGCTGACGATGCCCTTGCCGATGTCGTCGCCGCCGATCAGCGCGAACGGCCCGATCGGGATCTCCCCGCCGAACTCGTCGGCCTGCGCGGTCAGCCAGCACGGGATCGCCTCGCCGCGGGCCGCCCAGGCGGTGGCGTACCCGCTGTGCGTGTGCACGACGCCGCCGACCTCGGGCATCGCGCGATAGACGTAGGCGTGCGCGGCGGTGTCGCTGGACGGGGCGCCGTCGCCGTCGACGACCGCGCCGTTGAGGTCGCAGACCACCATGGCCTCGGCGGTCAGGTCGTCGTAGTCGACCCCGCTGGGCTTGATGACCATCAGCTCCTGACCGGGTACGCGGGCCGACACGTTGCCGGCGGTCCAGGCCACCAGGTCGTAGCGGGTCAGCTCGCGGTGCAGGCGGGCCACCGTCTCGCGCAGCGCGGCCACCTCGCGGGTCACCTCGGTGTTCATCCGACCACCTCCAGGGTCGCGGCGGCGCGGTCCGCGGCGGCGTCGACGGCCGCGTTGCGGATCGCCCGCAGGCGGAGCATGACGTCGTTCGCGCCGCGACCGAAGTGGTCGTGCAACGCGCGGTACTCGGCGTACAGGGCGTCGTAGGCGCGCACGTTCTCCGGTACGGGCCGATAGACGGCCTCGTCGATGCGCCCCATCGCGGCGGACGCCTCGTGGATCGTCGGGTACGCCCCGGCGGCCACCGCCGCGTGGATGGCCGAGCCGAGCGCCGGGCCCTGGGCGGAGCCGATGATGCTCAGCGGCCGGTTCGTGACGTCGGCGTAGATCTGCATGAGCAGCCGGTTGGAGGTGAGTCCACCGGCCACCACCAGGTCGTCGACCGGCACGCCGGCCTGCGCGAACGCCTCGACGATCATCCGGGTGCCGTACGCGGTGGCCTCCAGCAGCGCCCGGTAGACGTCCGGCGGCCGGGTGGCGAGCGTCAGCCCGACGACCATCCCGCTGAGGTCGTGATTGACCAGCAGGGACCGGTTGCCGTTCCACCAGTCCAGCGCCACCAGCCCGTGCGCGCCGACCGGCTGGGCGGCGGCGGCCTCGGTGAGCTGCTCGTGCGAGTCGAAACCGGCCGGGGCGGCGTGGCGTACGAACCAGCCGAAGATGTCCCCCACGCCGCTCTGCCCGGCCTCGAAGCCCCAGGCGCCGGGGCTGATGCCGCCGTCGACGACACCGCACATGCCCGGCACCTCGGCCGGGTGCGTGCCGTTGAGGACGTGGCAGGTGGAGGTGCCCATGATGGCGACCAGCCGGCCGGGCCGCAACGCCTGGGCCGCGGCGGCGGTGACGTGCGCGTCGACGTTGCCGGCCGCGACCGCGATGCCCTCGGGCAGCCCGGTCCAGGCGGCGGCGCGGGCGCTGAGCGAGCCGGCCCGCACGCCCAGCGGCAGCAGCGGACCGTCCAGCTTGGTCACGAAGTCGGCGAAGCCGGGGGCGAGCGCGGCCAGGTAGTCGGCCGACGGGTAGTGGTCGTCCTGCCGGATGCCCTTGTAGCCGGCGGTGCAGACGTTGCGCGTCTCGGCGCCGCACAGCTGCCACACGATCCAGTCGGCGGCCTCGATGAAGCGCTCGGCCCGGCGGTAGACCTCCGGGTCCTCCTCCAGGATCTGCAGGCCCTTGGCGAACTGCCACTCCGCGGAGATCTTGCCGCCGTAGCGGCCGAGCCACGGCTCGCCGCGTTCGGCCGCCAGCGCGTTGATCCGGTCGGCGTGCGGCTGCGCGGCGTGGTGCTTCCAGAGCTTCACCCAGGCGTGCGGCCGGTCGCGCAACTGCGGGATCTCGCACAGCGGCGTGCCGTCGGCGAGCGTCGGGAGCACGGTGCAGGCGGTGAAGTCGATGCCGATGCCCACCACCCGGGACGGGTCCACGCCGGCCTCGGCGAGCGCGGCCGGCACCGCGTGGCGCAGCACGTCGCGGTAGTCGTCGGGGTCCTGCAGGGCCCAGTCCGGGGGCAGCGCCGGGCCGCCGTCGGGAAGCGCGGTCTCGATGACCCCGCGCCGGTACTCGTGCACCGCCGTACCCAGTTCGGCGCCGTCACGGACGCGGACCACCAGTGCCCGCCCGGACAGCGTGCCGAAGTCGACGCCGATCACGTACCGGTCGGACGCGTCCACTTCGCTCATTTGCACCTCCGCCGTGTCACGGAGTTAGTGTTAGCGCTCACATATACATCCGTCAAGACACGTCCAAGCAACAGCTGCGTAACGAGCGGCGGCGCCCGGAACCGGCGTCCGCCGCCCCGCACGGACCGGCCCGGCCGCCGGCCCGGAGATCCACGCCGACGGCGCGGCCAGACCCCGGACCGACGGCCTGTTAGCGACAACAATCGATGGAACTTCCGGAAAATCTCTCGGCACCTCCGGCACCCCTGACCCGAGCCCTCGGGCGCCGCCGCGGACCGCTCAAAGGGCCGCTCAGCGGCCCTTTTTCTCGCGACGACGCCCTCGGCAGCCGGTCGCCGCAGGCCACCCGAAGGTGGTGAGCCTATTTACAGTGTTTGATGTCAGCGATAACATTTCGCCATCCCCACACACTGTGGCGCCGCTGTCCGGGAAACCCCGGCGCCGCAGCCGGGCGGCGACGGACGGCGACCCCGTCGACCGCCGGAACCCCACCACCCACGAGCGCCCGCCGGCACCGACCGGCCGCTGGAACTGCCGTGCCGCATCCGTCCCCTGGACCACGGGCGACGCCGTGCGACCGGCGGGCCGCTCCCCTCCGGGCGCCGGCACGGACGGCGCCCGGCCACCGAGGAGGACGCAGTGCGCAAATGGACCCGACGGACGCTCGCCGTCCTGGGTGTCGCGGCGGTGGCGCTCGCTGCCACAGTCACCGACCAGGCCGTGGCCCCACGCCCCGCCCGGGCGCTGGACAACGGCGTCGCCCGGACCCCGCCGATGGGGTGGAACACCTGGAACACCTTCGGCTGCAACATCAACGAGACGCTCATCCGCCAGACCGCTGACGCGATCGTCGCCAACGGCCTGCGCGACCTCGGATACAAGTACGTCGTCGTGGACGACTGCTGGTTCAACCCGAACCGGGACGCGCAGGGCAACCTCCAGGCGCACCCGCAGCGGTTCCCCAGCGGGATGAAGTCGCTCGGTGACTACCTGCACGCCCGCGGCCTGCTGTTCGGCATCTACCAGGTGCCGCTGGACAAGACCTGCGCCCAGGTCGGCGGCGCGTTCCCCGGCGCCACCGGCAGCCTCAACCACGAGTACCAGGACGCGCGGCAGTTCGCCGCCTGGGGCGTGGACTACCTCAAGTACGACTGGTGCTCCGGCACCGGGACGATCAACGACCAGGTGGCGCGGTTCGGCATCATGCGCGACGCGCTGGCGTCCACCGGCCGGCCGATCGTCTACAGCATCAACCCCAACAGCTACCACGCCAAGACCGGGCCGCAGCGCAACTGGAGCGACGTGGCGAACCTCTGGCGGACCACCGAGGACATCACCAACGCCTGGAACACCGGCCAGACCAACGGCTACCCGATGGGCATCCAGAACATCGTCGACGTCACGGTGCCGCTGGCCGGGTACGCCGCCCCCGGCGGGTTCAACGACCCGGACATGCTCGAGGTCGGCAACGGTGGCATGAACGACACCGAGATGCGCAGCCACTTCGCGCTCTGGTCGATGCTCGCGGCGCCGCTGATGATGGGCAACGACGTACGCTCGGCGAGCGCGGCCACGCTGGCGATCCTGCGCAACGCGAACCTGGTCGCGATCAACCAGGACACGCTCGGCCGCCAGGCGGTCCAGGTCTCCTTCGACGGCACCCGGCGGGTGCTGGCCAAGCCGCTGGCCAACGGCGACGTGGCGGTCGCCCTGTTCAACCAGGGCAGCTCGACCACCACGGTCTCCACCACGGCGGCGGCGGTCGGCAAGAGCGGCAGCTCGTTCACCTTGCGCGACGCCTGGACCGACGCCACCTCCAGCAGCAGCGGCGCGATCTCCGCCAGCGTCCCGGCGCACGGCACGGTGGTCTACCGGGTCAGCGGCGGCGGCACCACCACCCCGCCGCCGGTCCCGACCACGTTCCGGCTGCGCAGCGAGTCGTCCGGCCGGTGCCTCGACGTCGACAACGCCGGCACCGCGAACGGCACCGGGACGCTGATCTGGGACTGCCACAACAACGCCAACCAGCAGTTCACCGCCAACGGGCAGGCATTGCAGGTGCTGGGCAAGTGCCTGGACGTGCCGACGAACGCGACGGCCGGCACCCGGGTGCAGATCTGGGACTGCAACGGCGGCACCAACCAGCAGTGGACGATCAACGGCAACGGCACGGTGAGCAACGTGCGCTTCCCGTCCCTGTGCCTCGACGTCGACAACGCGGGCACCGCCAACGGCACGCGGGTGATCGTCTGGACCTGCCACGGCAACACCAACCAACGGTGGAGCCGGGTGTGAGCGGCTGCGGCCGGTGAACGGCGGTCGGCCGGACGAAGGGGCGAGCGTCCGGCCGGCCGTCACCGGGCGCCGGCGGCCCGGCGCTTGTTCCAGATGTCGAACGCCACCGCGACGAGCAGCACCAGGCCCTTGACCACCGACTGGACGGACTGATCGACGCCCATGAGCTGCATCCCGTTGCTCATCACCGCCATGATCAGGCCACCCACCATGGCGCCGACCACGGTGCCGACGCCGCCGGTGACGGCAGCGCCGCCGATGAACGCCGCCGCGATCGCGTCCAGCTCGAACATGTTGCCCGCCGCCGGCTGGGCCCCGTTGGACCGGGACGAGTAGATCACGCCCGCCACGGCGGACAGGAAGCCCATGTTCACGAAGATCCAGAAGTTGACCCGCTTCACCCGTACGCCGGACAACATCGCCGCGGGCAGGTTGCCGCCGATCGCGTACACCTGACGGCCGAACACCGTACGGCGGGTGAGCAGGCCGTAGATCAGCACCAGCACTGCGAGCACGATCAGCACGATCGGCAGGCCCCGGGCGTGGGCGAGCTGCCAGGCGAACCACATGACCACGGCGCCGACCACCACGATCCGCAGGACGAACAGCGGGAACGACTCCACCGGCTGCTCGTGGCGCACCCGGGCGACGCGGGTGCGGAACACGCTCACCGCGTACCCGACCACGGCGAACGCGCCGATGAACAGCGTGAAGGCGTCGAAGCCCTGGCCGCCCAGCAGTCCGTTGAGGAATCCGGCGGCGACCCGCTGGTACTCCTCGGGGAACGGCGACAGCGAGATGTTGTCCAGCACGCGCAGCGTCAGGCCACGGAACAGGAGCATGCCGGCCAGGGTGACGATGAACGCCGGGATGCCGGCGTACGCGACCCAGAGCCCGTGCCACGCGCCGACCGCGACGCCCACCGCGAGCGCGGCCAGGACGCCGGCCCACCAGGGCATGCCCTCGCGGATGACGAGAACCGCCGAGACCGCTCCGGTGAGCGCCACCACCGATCCCACGGACAGGTCGATGTGCCCGCCGATGATCACGATGACCATGCCGATCGCGAGCACCAGGATGTAGGAGTACTGAAGGACGATGTTCGTCAGGTTGCCGGGGCTCAGCGAGACGCCGTCGGTGAGGACCGCGAACAGCGCCACGATCACCACCAGGGCGATGTAGATGCCGCTCTGCCGCAGGTTGCCCAGGATCAGCGCACGCGGGTCGCTGGTGCCGGTGTGCAGGGTCGCCGCCGCGCCGGTGTCCGGGGTGGCGATCTTCGAGGCGGGGGGAGGCTTCGTGCTGGTCATCGGACGAGATCCCTGTCCTTGGTCATGAGTTCCATCAGGTTCTCCTGGGTGGCCTCGGCCACCGGCATCTCCCCGGTGACCCGGCCGGCCGCCAGGGTGTAGATGCGGTCGCACATGCCGAGCAGCTCGGGCAGTTCGGAGGAGATGAGCACGACGGCCTTGCCGTCGGCCACCAGCCGGTTGACGATCGTGTAGATCTCGAACTTCGCGCCCACGTCGATGCCCCGGGTCGGCTCGTCGAGGATCAGCACGTCCGGGTCGGTGAACAGCCACTTCGCCAGCACGACCTTCTGCTGGTTGCCGCCGGAGAGCTTGCCCACCACGGACATCACCGTCGGCGCCTTGATGTTCATGTCGCGCCGGCCCCGCTCGGCGACCTGGATCTCACGGTTGCCGTCGATCCAGCCGCGCCGGGCCAGCTTGTCGAGCGCGGCGGCCGAGATGTTTCCCCGCACGTCGTCGATGAGGTTGAGGCCGTAGTGCTTGCGGTCCTCGGTGGCGTACGCGATGCCGTTCGCGATCGCCTCGGCCACCGTCCGCGCCCGTACCTCGCGGCCCCGGACGAAGAGCCGGCCGCTGATGTCGCGGCCGTACGCCCGGCCGAACACGCTCATCGCCAGCTCGGTGCGCCCGGCGCCCATCAGGCCGGCGATGCCGACGACCTCCCCGGCCCGTACGTGCAGCGAGGCCCGGTCGACGACCAGGCGGTCCTGCGTCGGGTGGCGCACCGACCAGTCCTCGATGCGCAGCACCTCGTCGCCGGGCGTCACGCTGCGGGTCGGGTAGAAGGCGGCCAGGTCGCGGCCGACCATGCCGCGGATGATCCGGTCCTGGGTGACGGCGCCGTCGGACATGTCCAGCGTCTCGACGGTACGGCCGTCGCGGATGACAGTTGTCGAGTCGGCGACGGCGGTGATCTCGCCGAGCTTGTGCGAGATCATGATGCAGGTGATGCCCTGGTCGCGCAGCCGGCGCATCAGGTCCAGCAGGTGCGCCGAGTCGATGTCGTTGAGGGCCGCGGTCGGCTCGTCGAGGATCAGCAGCCGCACCTTCTTGGACAGCGCCTTGGCGATCTCCACGAGCTGCTGCTTGCCGACGCCGAGCTGGATGACCGGGGTGACCGGGTTCTCGTGCAGCCCGACCGACCGCAGCAGCGCCGCGGCCTCCGCGTTGGTCCGGTGCCAGTCGATGAGCCCGCCGCGGCCGCGGCGCTCGTTGCCGAGGAAGATGTTCTCGGCGATCGACAGGTACGGCACCAGGGCGAGTTCCTGGTGGATGATGACGATGCCGCGGGACTCGCTGTCCTGGATGCCCCGGAACCCGACCGGCTCGCCGTCGAAGACGATCTGGCCGTCGTAGCTGCCCGCCGGGTAGACGCCGGACAGCACCTTCATCAGGGTGGACTTGCCGGCGCCGTTCTCACCGCAGATCGCGTGGATCTCGCCGCGCCGTACGGCGAGCGAGACGTCCTGGAGCGCGGTCACGCCCGGGAAGGTCTTCGTGATGCCACGCATCTCGAGGATGTGATCGCTCATGGGTATCCGTCCTGCTCGTGGTCGTGGTGTCCGGAGCGGACGGGCCCGGTGGCGCGGGTGGCCGCCGGGCCCGTCGCCGCGGGTCAGCCGGCCCGGCCCGCGGCGACCTCCTGCTCGGTCAGGTAGCCGGAGTCGATCAGGACGGACTTGATGTCCTCCTTGTAGACGGTCTGCACCGGCAGCAGGAACGCCGGCACGACCTTGACGCCGTTGTTGTACGCCTTGGTCTCGTTGGCCTTCGGCTCCTCCTTGCGCAGGAACGCCTCGGCGGCGATGACCGCCTGCTCGGCCAGCAGCCGGGTGTCCTTGAACACCGTCGAGCCCTGCACGCCGTCGTTGATGAGCTTGACCGAGGCGACCTCGGCGTCCTGGCCGGTCACCACCGGCATCTTCTTGGCGCCGCCGCGGTAGCCGGCGTTCTGCAGCGCGGTGATGATGCCCCGGGACAGGCCGTCGAACGGCGAGAGCACGCCGTCGACCTTGCTGCCGTCGTTGTAGCTGGAGGTGAGCAGGTCCTCCATCCGCTTCTGCGCGGTCTCCTGCTGCCAGCGCAGGATGGCGGCCTGCTCGATCTTGGTCTGCCCGGACTTGACCTTCAGCGTCCCGGCGTCGAAGTACGGCTTGAGCGTGTCCATCGCGCCGTTGAAGAAGAACCCGGCGTTGTTGTCGTCGAGCGAGCCGGCGAACAGCTCCACGTTGAACGGGCCGGTCGCGGTGCCCTTGGCGCCGTCCTTGGTGAGCAGGCCGAGCCCGACCAGGAGCGCGTTGGCCTGCGCCACGCCGACCTTGTAGTTGTCGAAGCTGACGTAGAAGCTGACGTTCGGGCTGTTGCGGATGAGCCGGTCGTAGGAGATGACCGGGATCTTCGCCGCCGCGGCGGCCTGGAGCTGGCCGCTGAGCGCGGTGCCGTCGATCGGGGCGATGACCAGCACGTCCGCGCCCTGGGTGATCATCTGGTCGATCTGCTGCGACTGGGTCGGGATGTCGTCCCCGGCGTACTGGAGGTCGACCTTGTAGCCCTTCGCCTGGAGCTTCTCCTTCACCGCGTTGCCGTCGGCGATCCACCGTTCCGAGGTCTGCGTCGGCATCGAGACGCCGATCGTCAGGTCGCCGGGCTTGGCCGAGCTGGTGTCTCCGCCGCCTCCCGCGCCCTCGCCGCTGCAGGCGGCCAGGCTGATCGCGAGCGCGGCACCGCTGAGTGCGGCCAGAAGTCGTCTGCGCACGAGCGTCCTCCCTGTCGTGGCGGTCCCTGTGACACAGGTAACCCTCACGGGGAGTGTTAACGCTCACAAGTTGCCCCGTCAACCAATCGCGCGAAATGCGCATGTCTCTTTCTCGTAACAGAGACGGCAGTCCAGGTCGGACGGGACGGCGTGGCGGGGCACCGCAGGGGCGACGGCGTGCCGCCCCCGCGGTGGCCCGGCTCAGGTCGCGGAGCAGGTGGGCGTCATGCCCGATCCGCTGCCGTTGCCCTGGAACCCGAACTCGGTGCTCTGACCGGCACCCAGCTGGCCGTTGTAGTCGACGTTGGTGAACCGCACCGTGCCGCTGTTACCGCTCGCGGTGGCGCTCCAGGTGTTGGTGATGCTCGCGCCGCCCGGCAGCGTCATGGTGACAGTCCATCCCCGGGTGCCCGACGAGCCGGCTGTCACCTTCACGTTGGCGACGAAGCCACCGGTCCAGGAGTTCAGCGTCACCGATGCCGTACACCCGCCCTGACCCGGCGGCGGCGTGGTCGGGTTGTTCGGCGGCGGGGTCGTGGTCGGCGGCGGGTTGTTCCCGCCCGCGTTGAGCGCGTCCAGCACGGCGTTGTACGCCGCCTTCTTGTTGCCCGAGCAGTCGAACAGCAGCGCGTTGTCCGAGCCGCGCCACGAGTCGCAGTCCCGCACGCCCCACACCGTGATGCCGGTGCAGCGCGACACCGCCAGGCAGGCGCGGGTGACGGCGGCGTAGATGTTCGCCTGGTTGCCGCCGGTCATCACGTCCAGCTCGGTGATCTGCACCTCCACGCCCAGGTCCGCGAAGCGCTGGAGGTTGGCCTGGTAGTCACCGGGAAGCGTGGTGCCCAGGTGCGACTGGAAGCCGACGCAGTCGATCGGCACGCCACGCGACTTGAAGTCGCGCACCATGTTGTAGATGCCCGTCGACTTCGCGTTGATGCCGTCGGTGTTGTAGTCGTTGTAGCAGAGCTTCGCGCCCGGGTCCGCGGCGCGGGCCGCCCGGAACGCGGCCTCGATCCAGTCGTTGCCGGTGCGCTGCAGGTTCGAGTCGCGACGCCCGCCGCTGCCGCCGTCGGCGAACGCCTCGTTCACCACGTCCCAGGAGTGGATCTGCCCCCGGAAGTGGGTGGCGACCTGGGTGACGTGGTTGATCGCGGCGTTGCGCAGCGCGCTGCCGGACAGGCCCTGCGCCCACGACGGCTGCTGCTGGTGCCAGAGCAGCGCGTGCCCGCGCACCGACATTCCGTTCGCGCGGGCGTGACTGACCAGCCGGTCGCCGCCGCCGTAGCTGAACCGCCCCTGCTGCGGCTCGGTGGCGTCCCACTTCATCTCGTTCTCGGCCACCACGGAGTTGAACTCGCGGTTCAGCACCGTGGCGTACGTGTTGTCGGACAGCTTGCCGGTGGCGACAGCGGCGCCGAAGTAGCGGCCCTTCTCGGCTGCCGCCGCGCGCAGCGTGGTGCCGGCGCTCGCGGCCGGCGCCAGGGCCACCGCCATCCCGGCGGCGAGCGCGCCGGCCAGGATGCCGGTGGTCAGCAAGGCTCTCTTTCGTCTCATGCGGATTCCTCTTCCGGGGGTTGCGCGATGGTGGTGGTGCGACTCCTCGACCCCCGCGTCCGGTGGCGGTGGTGTCGAGGTACGACCAGCGCGGCTCGCCCGGTGAGCCTTGCGGCGCTCGTGCCCTGTCATCGACTGTGAGCGATAACATCCCCCGGCGTCAACCCCTGCGGGCACCCCGGTCCTAGGGGTACACGTCCTCGTGCGCCTTGCGGTAGTCGGCGATCTCACCCAGCCGTCCGGCGGCGGCGTGCGTCACCCACGCCGGGTTGCCGAGCAGCGCGCGACCGAGCGCCACCAGGTCGAACTCCCCGTCCGCCAGCCGCGCGGTCAGGCCCGCCACCGACTCCGGACCGTCCGGGCGCAGGAAGTCCCGCCGCAGCCCCACCGAGCCCACGGTGATCGACGGCAGACCGGTGAGAAGCTTCGCCCATCCGGCCAGGTTCAGCGCCGAGCCGGGGAACACGGGCTGCCAGAAGCGACGTTGCGAGGCGTGCAGGACGTCCGCGCCGGCCTCGGCGAACGCGGTGAGGATCTGCGCCAGCTCGGCCGGGCTCTCGGCGATCCACGCGTCGAACGCCCGCTCCTTGAACTGGGAGAACCGCACGATCACCGGGTGACGCGCCGGGACCTGCGCGCGTACCGCACGCACCACGGCCGCCGGGAACGCCGCCCGCCGCGCCGGTGAGCCGCCGAACGCGTCGGTCCGGCGGTTCGTGTACGGCCACAGGAACTCGTCCAGCAGGTAACCGTGCGCGGCGTGGATCTCGATCGCGTCGAACCCGGCCCGCACCGCGACCCGTGCCGCGTCCGCGTACGCCGCCAGCAGCACGTCCGCGTCCGCTGCGGTCATCGCGTGCGGCGCCGGGCGGCCCGGCTCGCGTACCCCCGAGGGGGTCCACGCCGGACGGCCGTCCACCGGCTCGCGCAGGCTGCCCAGGTGCCACAGCTGCGCGGCGATCCGGCCGCCGGCGGCGTGCACCGCCTCGACCACCCCCCGCCAGCCGGCCTCCGCGGCGCCGGCGGTCATCCGGGGCACCGTGTCCTCGTGCCCGGCGCTGGGATGGTCGACCAGCACGCCCTCGGTGACGACGAGGCCGATGCCCGCCGCGGCGCGGCGCCGGTAGTAGTCGGCCATCGCCGGCGTCGGCACGCCGCCCGGCGCGCGGTTACGGGTCATCGGCGCCATCACGAAGCGGGACGGCAGCGGCAGTCCGGCGACGGTGACGGGTGCCAGCAGCGGCGCCACCGGCGATGCGGTGTCCAGGATCGCGTTCATGACCCGACGCTAGGAGTTGACACCGGTGTCAAGGGCAAGCGCTCAGGCGGCCGGATCCCGGGTGTCCTCGGTCACGCTCATGTCGGACACCACGTCGTCGAGCACCGCGACGGCGTGCGCGAGCCGTGCCATCTCCGCGGTCATCCGGGTCCGCTCCTCCCGCAGCCGGTCGGTGAGCCACGAGGTGCGGATCTCCGGATCGGTCACGCAGGGCAGCAGCTCGGCCATCCTGCGGCTGCTCAGCCCGGCGTCGAACAGCCGCTGGATGAGCCGGACCCGGTCCACCGCCGACTCGGCGAAGACCCGCTGCCCGCTCGCGGTACGCATGGCGGCGAGCAGGCCCTGCTGCTCGTAGTACCGGATGGACCGGGCACTGACCCCGGTACGCGCCGACAGCTCCCCGATCCGCATCGTGCCCTCCCGCTCGCCGAACCTCCATCATCGAGCATGCCGCGCCGGTCAGGACAGCAGCTCCACGTACCCGTCGCTGCCGTGCACCCGGATCCGCCCGCCGTCGCGGATCAGCCGGGTCGCGTCCGGCACCGCCACCACGGCCGGCAGGCCGTACTCCCGGGCGATCACCGCGCCGTGCGTCATCAGGCCGCCCACCTCCGTCACCAGGCCCGCGGCGCCCACGAACAGCGGCGTCCAGCTCGGGTCGGTGTGCGCGGTGACGAGGATGTCGCCCGGCTCCAGGTCGGCGCCGGCCAGGTCCGTCACGACCCGCGCCCGTCCCTCGACGACGCCGGCCGAGACCGGCAGCCCGACCAGGGCGCCGGCGGGAGCGTCGTCGCGCCGGTACGAGCCGTTGATCGCCTCGCCCTCGGAGGTGAGGACCCGGGGCGGAGTGAGCGCCTGGTGCGCCCGGAACTCCTCCCGGCGCCCGCGGATCAGCCCGGCGTCGACCCGGCCCGTGGCCGCGACCTCGCGGAACTCGTCGAACGTCAGGTAGAAGACGTCCTCGGCGGCGGCGAGCACACCGGCGCGGGCGAGCCGGCCGGCCTCGGCCATGAGCGCCTGCTTGTAGACGGCGTAGCGGCTCACGATGTCGTACTTCGGGTACTCCCGGTAGCCGACGAACGTCCGTACCCGCTCGATCATCGCCTGCGTCTCGGCGGCCTTGCGCTCACCGTCGGGCAGCGCGCGCAGGCGGTCGAGCACCTCCCGTGCCTTCGCCTCGGCCCGCTCCCGGCCCTGCGCGAAGCGGCGCGCGGCGGCGCCCGGGGCGAAGTTGCGGACGTTGTCCAGGATCAGCGGCACCAGCGTGGCGGGGCGCTCGCTCCACCGCGGCCGGGTGATGTCGATCTCGCCGACGCAGCGCATGCCGTACCGGTCGAGGTAGCCCTCGATGGCCTCGCGCGCCTCCGGGCCGCCCGGCAGCTTCGGCAGGTCGTCCAGGAACCCGTCGTCGGCGACCTCCCGCAGGAACGCCACCACCTCGGGGTACGCGCGGATCACGTCGGCCACGTCGAGCAGCGCGAGCCCCATCTCGGAGGTGACGTTGCCGGGCGCGGACAGCGTGAGCGTGTCGGCCGCGTCGCGCTCGCCGAGCCACTCCCCCAGCTTGTCGTTGAGCCACCAGGTGGCCTGCATCCCCGCCATGATCGCCTGACCGCTCAGCGGATCGGTGAGCACCCGCTTGTGCTCGGCGAACGCCTCGGTCAGGAAGTCGAACAGCTCGGGTCCGGACCGGGTGCCGACGTCGCGGCGCAGGGCGGCGACGGACGCCTGGCTGCGCTCGACGAGCGTGGCGACGATCGCCGGGTCGGTGTCGACCGGCTGTGGCGGCCCGCCCGCGGGCGGGCCGGCCGGGGCCGGGTCCGGCGCGACCGGCAGGACGTCGCGGGCGAGGACCGTCTCCAGCGCGTCCCGGGTGAGCGGGTCGGCCCGGCCGATCATGCCCAGGAACGCGGTACGGCCCGCCGGGGTGGACAGGTGCGGCGTGGCGTCGACGAACAACCGGCTGCCCGCCTCGTGCATCGGCGCCATGGCGGTGAGCCGCCACATCGACAGGCCCAGCGGCTTCATGGCGTCGGTCATCATCTGCTGGTGGCCGACCGACAGGTAGACGTGGAACCGCCCGTCGGCGGCGGCCGCCGGCACCGGGAACAGCGTGGTGATCGGCCGGCCCTGCAGGATGTGGACGTCGTCCCCGGTCACGGCCCACTCGATGTCCTGCGGTCGGCCGAAGCGCGCCTCGATCCGCCGGCCCAGCGCGGCGAGGCGTACCGCCTGCGCGTCGGTCAGCGCGGCAGACGCCTGCCGCGCCGGGTCGACGGGAGTCTCCCGGGTGCCGCCGCCGGGCGCCGCGTGCACCGCCCGTGACTTCGCGCCGATCGCCCGGCCCACCACCGCGCCGTCGCGCACCGTGAAGACGTCCGGGTTCACCAGTCCGGAGACCAGGGCCTCGCCGAGACCGAAGCCGGCCTCCACCGACACCACCGTCCGATTCCCGGTGACCGGGTCGGCGGTGAACATGATCCCGGCCGCGTCCGGGAAGACCATCCGCTGCACCACCACGGCCATGTCCACGGCCCGGTCGTCGATGCCGTGGCGCCGCCGGTAGGTCACCGCGCGGTCGGTGAACAGGGAGGCCCAGCAGCGGCTGACGTGCCGCAGCACCTCGGCCGTGCCGACCACGTTCAGATAGGTGTCCTGCTGACCCGCGAACGAGGCGGTCGGCAGGTCCTCCGCCGTCGCGCTGGACCGCACCGCGTACGCCGCGTCCGGACCGAGCCGGGACAGCGCGGCGGTGACCGCCGCCGCCACGTCGGCGGGCAGCGCGGTCCGCTCGACGGCGCGACGGACCTCGGCGGCGGCCGTCCGGATCGCCGCCGGGTCGTCCGCGTCCGCGCCGGCGAGCCGGTCCAGCAGGCCGGCCAGCGACGGCGCCCGCGCCACCAGCCGGAAGGCGTCCGTGGTGACGCAGAAGCCAGGGGGTACGCGCACCCCGTCGATCCGCGTCAGCGCCCCCAGATGCGCACCCTTCCCGCCGACCGCGCCGATCCGCGTCTCGTCGACCTCGTGCAGCTCCCACACGTACCGTCCGGTCATGCCGTGCCCCCGTTTTCGCAGCTCAACCCGTATCGGCCGATGATTGTGCGGCACGACCGGGGCCTTGCGGCAAGACCCGGGGTGCGATATATGTTGATAGTGGCGAGGAGACCTGTCTCCCCGCCTTTCGTTTTGTGGTCGTCACGTCTCCCTGCCCTGACCCGCCGCCGTCACGTGAGTCAGATCTCCCCGCCCCGGGTGGAGTGCCGGGGGCGCCACGGGGCAAGAAGCGACCACGGGGCCGCGGTGCGACGCGGCCCGGACGAGCGGGATCGGGTGGGGTGGGGGAGACTCGTGCGATGAGCGGCGCTGACACCGACCCGCGTACGCGTGCCGACGTCTTCGCCGTCGACGGTGAGATCGGGCCGGACCTGGCGCGCATCGACTGGTCGGCGCACCCCCTGGGCCCACCGGACACCTGGCCGCAGAGCCTGCGGACCGCGGTGCGGATCCTGCTGTCCTCCCGGTTCCCGATGTGGATGGCCTGGGGGCCGCAGCTCACCTTCTTCTGCAACGCCGCCTACCGGCGGGACACGCTCGGCCGCAAGTACCCGTGGGCGCTGGGGCGTCCGGCGAACGAGGTGTGGGCGGAGATCTGGGACGACATCGGCCCCCGCGTCGACACCGTCCTGCGCACCGGCGAGGCGACCTGGGACGAGGGGCTGCTGCTGTTCCTGGAGCGGGCCGGCTACCGCGAGGAGACGTACCACACGTTCTCCTACAGCCCGTTGCGCGCCGACGACGGCAGCCTGGTCGGGATGCTCTGCGTGGTCAGCGAGGACACCGAGCGGGTCATCGGTGAGCGGCGGATGGCCACGCTGCGCGACCTCGGCTCGGACCCGAGCGTCATCCGCACCGAGCAGGAGACGCTCGCGTTCGTCAGCCGCCAGCTGGCGCGCAACCCGCAGGACCTGCCGTTCACCCTCACCTACCTGTACGACGACGACGGCGGTGCCCGGCTGGTGGAGGCGACCGGGCTGGCGGCGGACCACCCGGCGGCCCCGGCCACGCTGTCCCCCGGCGACCCGGCCGCCCCGTGGCCGTCCGGCGCCCTGACCGAGGGCGATTCGGTGCGGGTCGCGCTCGACGGCCCGGCCTTCACGGACCTGCCGGCCGGGGTCTGGCCCGCCGCGCCGACCGAGGCGCTCCTGGTGCCGCTGCGGCAGCAGGGCGGGGCGCCGTACGGGTTCCTGGTCGCCGGGCTGAACCGCTACCGGGCGCTGGACGACGGGTACCGCGGCTTCGTCGAGCTGACCGCCGGGCATTTGGCCACCGGCATCGCCAGCGCCCGCAGCTACCAGGCGCAGCAGCGGCGGGCCGAGGAGCTCGCCGAGCTGGACCGCGCGAAGACCGCGTTCTTCTCCAACATCAGTCACGAGTTCCGCACCCCGCTCACCCTGATCATGGGTCCGCTGGACGAGCTGCGCGGCCGGTTGCAGGGCGCCGACGAGCGGGTCCGCGCCGAGCTGGACGTGATCCGCCGCAACGGGCTGCGCCTGGGCAAGCTGGTCAACAGCCTGCTCGACTTCTCCCGGATCGAGGCCGGGCGGATGCAGGCCCGCTACGAGCCGGTGGACCTGGCCGCGGTGACCGCCGACCTGGCGAGCGTCTTCCGGTCGGCGATCGAACGGGCCGGCCTGTCCTTCGAGGTGGACTGCCCGCCGCTGTCCGAGCCGGTGCACCTGGACCGCGGCATGTGGGAGAAGGTGGTGCTGAACCTGCTCAGCAACGCGCTGAAGTTCACCTTCGACGGCACGATCCGGGTGGAGCTGCGCGACGAGGGCGACTCGGCGGTGCTGCGGATCTCCGACACCGGCATCGGCGTCCCCGCCGACGAGATGCCGCGCCTGTTCGAGCGGTTCCACCGCATCGAGAACGCCCGCTCCCGTTCCGACGAGGGCAGCGGGATCGGCCTCGCTCTGGTCAAGGAGCTGGTCATGCTGCACGGCGGCGACATCGACGCGGACAGCGCGGTGGGCCGGGGCACCACCTTCACGATCCGGTTGCCGTTCGGCACCGCGCACCTGCCCGCCGACGCGCTCGCCCCGGCGGGCAGCGGCCGGACGCCGGCGTCGGCCGAGCCGTTCGTGCAGGAGGCGCTGCGCTGGCTGCCCGCCGGCCCGGGCGACGCCGTCGGCGCGGACACCCCGGCCGACGGGCCGGTGCAGCCGCTGCCCGGCGGGGCGCCGGCCCGCGTCCTGGTGGCCGACGACAACGCCGACATGCGGGAGTACCTCACCCGGCTGCTGCGCTCGGCCGGGCACGAGGTGCAGGCGGTCGCCGACGGGCGGGCCGCGCTGGACGCCGCCCGCGCGCACACCCCCGACCTGGTGGTCAGCGACGTGATGATGCCCCGGCTCGACGGCCTGCAACTGGTGGCCGCGCTGCGCGCCGACCAGCGCACGGCCGGCACTCCGGTGCTGCTGCTGTCCGCCCGCGCCGGTCAGGAGGCCTCGATCGAAGGGCTGGAGGCCGGCGCCGACGACTACCTGGTCAAGCCGTTCCCGGCCGCCGAGCTGCTGGCCCGCGTACGCGCGAACGTGGAGCTGGCCCGGCTGCGCAACCACCACGCCCGCTGGCGTACCGCACTCGTCGACTCGTTGCAGGAGGCGTTCTTCGTCTGCGACGAGGACGGCGCGGTCGTCGAGATCAACGCGGCGTTCACCGGCATCCTCGGCTACGGCACCGAAGGGCTGCCGTACCCGGCGGTGCACCCGTGGTGGCCGGACCGGGAGGCCGAGCCCGAGGCGCACCGCCAGGTGGCGGCCGCGTTCTCGACGCTCGTGGGGCAGACGCGGGGCACGTACACCGTGCCGGTCACCCACCGCGACGGGCACCGGATCTGGATCTCGGCCGCGTTCAACCAGGTCGACGACCCGGACACCGGCCGCCGGATGATCGTCGGCACGTTCCGCGACGTGACCGCCGAGCACTACGCCGTGCAGCGGGAGACCGCCCTGGCCGGGCTCAGCATGCGGCTGTCGCAGGCGGACGACCTCACCGACGCGCTGCTCGGGGTGCTGGACGAACTGCGCAAGCTGTGGCGGGCCGCCGGCGTGCTCACCGCCGTCTTCGGCGACCTGCCCGCCCCCGAGGTGACCGCCACCGACCCGGCGGCACGCTGGGACACGTTGCCGCAGGAGCGCCGGCAGGCGTTGCTCGCGCTTCGGGACACCCCGCTGCTGACGCCGGTGGCGACGCGTACGCACGGCGCCGGGATCGCCGTCGAGCACCCGTACGGCACCATGGCGCTCTGGATCGACCTGGGCGAGAAGCGGCCCTTCACCGAACAGGACCAGACCCTGCTGGCGCTGCTGGCCGGCCACATCGGCCAGGGGCTGCACCGGGTGCACCAGATCGACCAGCAGCGGGAGACCGCGCTGGCCCTGCAACGGGCCATCCTCGGTCCGGCGCAGCTGCCTGCCGGCTTCGCGGTCCGGTACTCCCCCGCCGCGATGCCGCTCAAGGTCGGCGGCGACTGGTACGACACCGTCGAGCTGCCGGACGGGCGCATCGGCATCGTGGTCGGCGACTGCGTGGGCCACGGCCTCCAGGCCGCGACGGTGATGGGGCAGCTGCGCAGCGCCTGCCGCGCCCTGCTGTTGCAGGACCCGAGCCCGGCCCGCACGCTCGTGGCCCTGGACCGGTTCGCCGCGCTACTGCCCGGCGCCTCCTGCGCCACCGTCTTCTGCGGCGTGCTGGACCCGGCCACCGGCCTGATGCGCTACTCCAGCGCCGGTCACCCGCCGGCCATCGTGGTCCGCGCCGACGGCACTCCCGAGCTGCTGCGACACGGCCGGTCCCGGCCACTGGCCGTACGTCCGGGTGAGGAACGCCCGGAGGCGGAGGCGACGGTGCAGCCGCGCGCCACCCTGATGCTCTACACCGACGGCCTGGTGGAACGCCGCCGCCAGCCGATCACGGCCGGCATCGCCCGCGCCACCGACGCCATCCAGCAGGGACACCACGCGCCGGTCGAGGTCCTGGCGACCGAGATCATGGAGCGGCTCGCCCCGGACGGCGGCTACCACGACGACGTGGCGCTGCTGCTCTACCGCCACCCCGGGCCGCTGGAGCTGGAGTTCCCGGCCGAGTCGACCCGGCTGGCCGAGGTCCGCACAGTGCTGCGGGGATGGCTGGACCGCTGCGGGCTGGCCCCGGCCCACGCCTACAACATCCTGGTGGCGGCCGGGGAGGCGTGCGCCAACGCGATCGAGCACGGGCACCGCGACGATCCGGGCGGGCGGATCCGGCTGCGCGCCGCCGCCACGGCCGGCAACCTGCGCCTGAGCGTCACCGACAGCGGCCGGTGGCGAGACCGCAACCGGCCCCCCGACCCGCACCGCGGCCGGGGAATCGTGCTCATGCGCGCGTTGATGGACGACATCAGCGTCATCCCGGGAGCCACCGGCACCACAGTCGACATGCAGGCGAGGATCACGCCATGAGCACGTCTCTGACCCTGACGACGAGCGACAGTCCCGACGGCGCCCGCGTGCTGGCCGCCGTCGGCGAGATCGACATGAGCAACGCGTCCACCTTCGCCGACGCGCTGGCCGAAGCGGTACGCCCCGATGGTGAGCCTCTGGTCGTGGACCTCACCAAGGTGGAGTACCTGGACAGCGCCGGGCTGGCCGCGTTGTTCCCGCACGCCGACCGGATCACGCTGATCGCGGGCCCGCTGCTGGAGCCGCTGCTGACCATCTCCGGGCTGGCCGACCTCACCACGGTCCGCAGCGCCTGACGCCGTCGCGGCGTCAGGCGCCGTCGCGGCGTCAGGCGCCGTCGCGGACGATCACCAACGGCGAGTGGGCGTGGTGCAGCACCGCGTGGCTGACCGAGCCGAGCAGCAGCCCGCCCAGGGCGCCACGGCCGTGCGCGCCGACCACCACCAGCTGGGCGTCCTTCGACTCCTCCACCAGGACCCGGGCCGGGGCGCCGCGGATCGACCGCTGCCGCACCGGCACGTCCGGGTAACGCTCGGCCCATCCGGCGATCGACTCGGCGACGACCCGCCGGGACTCCTCGGCGAAGGCCTCGGGGTCGTACACCAGCGGAAGGATGTCGCCGGGGCCGATCGGAGTGGGGTACAGCCAGGCGTGCACCACGATCAGCGACGCGCCCCGGCGGGCGGCCTCCTCGTACGCGAACCCGACCGCCGCGGTGGACAGCTCGGAGCCGTCCACACCGACCACGACCGGGCCGTCGGCGCGCGCCTCGCCGCGTGTCACCAGCACCGGGCAGTGCGCGCGGGCCGAAACCTGGAGCGTGACCGAGCCGATCAGCAGGCCGGCGAACCCGCCCAGCCCGCGGTGACCGAGCACGATCAGCGCCGCCTCGCGGGACTCGGCGACCAGCACCGCCGCCGGCGCGCCGTCGACCACCACGCCGGTGACCGGCACCTCCGAGGCGACCTTGCCGACCTCGGCGACCGCCTCGGCGACAACCCGTTCGGCCTGGTTGCGCAGGCCGGCGCCGGCGGGCGCACCCGGGGCCGGAGTGAGCGGCGCGCGGGTCAGCGGCCAGATGAACGCGTGCACCACCTGCAGCGGCCGGTTCCGGTCGGCGGCCTCGCGGGCGGCCACCCGGACCGCGTCCAGCGACGCGGCGGAGCCGTCCACGCCCACCACGACGGGGGCCTGCGAGTGGATCGTCATGACGTCCTCCTTCACTCGTCCTCAGCCTGCCCGTCCGGCGGCCGGCCCGGCAGGGCCGGCGGTCCCGGCGTGGGGGTCGTTGGTCCCGGCCCGCGGGGCGTTGCTCCCGCGGAAGCGGCGGGTCAGCCGCAGCACCAGCCCGGGCAGCACGCCGATCGCGGCGCAGGCGAGCAGGTCGAGCGCGCTGAGCGGGGACGTGCCGAGCAGCTCCCGTAGCGGCGGCAGCAGCACACCCGCCACCTGGAGCACAGCGGAGATCGCGACCGCCACCGGCAGCGCGAGGTTGCGCTCGCGGGAGCCCGGGGTACGGATCGCGCGGACCGCCAGCGCCACGCCGAGCTGGGACAGACCGAGCACCACGAACACCACCGACTGCCACGGCCGGTCGGCCGCCGCGGCCCACACCCCGGCGCCCAGCGTCGCCGCGGCGATCAGCCCGCCGGTGACGAGCACGTCCCGGCCCAGGCCGCCGCCGAGCACCGACTCCTGCGGCGAGCGGGGCGGCCGGCGCAGCGTGCCCGGCTCGGCCGGCTCCGCGCCGAGCGCCACACCGGGTACGCCGTGGGTGAGCAGGTTGATCCAGAGGATCTGCGCCGGCAGCAGCGGCACCGGCAGGCCGAACAGCGGGCCGAGCAGCATCACCGCGATCTCGGCGACGCCACCGGCGAGCGCGTAGCGCAGGAACCGGCGGATGTTGTCGTAGATCCGGCGGCCCTCGCCGATGGCGGTCGCCACGGTGGTCAGGTCGTCGTCGACGAGCACCAGGTCGGAGGCCTGCCGGGCCACCTCGGTGCCGCCGCCCATGGCCACGCCGATGTCCGCGCGGCGCAGCGCCGGGGCGTCGTTGACGCCGTCGCCGGTCATCGCCACCACGTGCCCCCGGGTCTGCAGGCCGGCGATGATGTCGAGCTTCTGTTCCGGCTGGGTCCGCGCGTACACCCGGGTCTCGGGGTGGGCGCGGCCGGGGTCGCCGTCGTCGCCGTTGGCCAGCGGGTCGCCGTCGCGCCAGAGCCCGAGCCGCCCGCCGATGGCGGCGGCGGTCGCCGGGTGGTCGCCGGTGATGAGGACCAGCCGGATGCCGGCCTCCTCGAAGCCCGCGGCGATGCCGGGTGCCGCCGCGCGCAGCGGGTCGCCGACCGCGACCAGGCCCAGCGGGCGCAGGCCGGCCGGCCGGGCCGGGTCCGGCGGGGTGTCGACCACCGCCGAGGCCACCGCCAGCACCCGCAGCCCTTCGGTGGCGAGCCGGTGCGCGGCGTCGGTCAGCTCGGCCAGTTCCCCGGCGTCGGCGTCCACCAGCGGCGCGGCCAGCAGGTTCTCCGGCGCGCCCTTGCAGACCACCAGGTAGCGCCCGTCGCAGCGGCGGTGCACCGTGGTCATCCGGCGCAGGTCCTGGTCGAACGGCGCCTCCGCCACGCGGGGCCAGGCGTCGCGGGTGGCGTCCGGGTCCAGCCCGCAGCGGGCGCCGAACGTGACCAGCGCCGCCTCCAGCGGGTCACCGATCGCGGTCCACTCCGGCCGCTCGTCGGTCGGCGGCGTCACCGTGGCGTCGTTGCAGAGCAGCCCGGCGCGGGCGAGGGCGCGCAGCTCGTCCGGGGCGCTCACCGGTTCGCCCCGGTGGTGCACCTCGCCGTCGGGCGCGTAGCCGGTGCCGGTGACGGCGTAGCGGTCGTCGCCGGGGACGACGGCGTACTGCACCGCCATCCGGCCCTCGGTGAGCGTGCCGGTCTTGTCGGAGGCGATCACGGTGACCGAGCCGAGGGTCTCCACGGCGTGCAGCCGGCGGGGGATGGCCCGGCTGCCGGCCATCCGGCGCGCGCCGAGGGCGAGCGCGAGCGTGACGACGGCGGGCAGCGACTCCGGCACGGCTGCCACCACGAGGCTGACAGCGGTGACCGCCATCTGCGTGACCGGCCGCCCGTCGAGCACGCCGATGGCGAAGACCAGCCCGGAGAGCACCACGGCGGTCAGGCCGAGCACCCGGCCGAGCGAGGACAGGCGCCGTTGCAGCGGGGTGGGCGCCGGCCGGGTCGCCGCGACCAGGGCGCTGATCCGGCCCAGCGCGCTCGCCGCGCCGGTGCGCACCACGGTCCCGGTGGCGCGGCCGGTGGTGACCACCGTGCCCGCGCTGGCCTCCTCCCCCGCGACCCGGGCCACCGGCACCGACTCGCCGGTCAGCGCCGACTCGTCCAGGCTGAGGCGTACCGCGTCGGTGAGGTCCAGGTCGGCGGGCACCACGTCGCCGGCTTCCAGCCGGACCAGGTCGCCGCGGACCAGGTCGGCGGCGGGCAGCACGAGGTCACGGCCGTCGCGGACCACGCGCGCGGTCGGTGCGGCGAGCCGGTCCAGCGCGGCGACGGCCCGGTCGGCGCGTACCTCCTGCACCACGCCGATCGCCGTGTTGATCAGGACGACCAGCACGATCACGGCGGTGTCCGGGTAGTCGCGCAGCAGCGTGGTCACCACGGCGGCGGCCAGCAGGAGCGCCACCAGCGGGTCGGTGAGCTGGCGGAACACCCGGCCGGCCAACCCGCGCTTGCGCGGCGCGGCCACGGTGTTCGGCCCCTCGGCGCGCAGCCGGGCGGCCGCCTCGGCCGAGCCGAGCCCGGTCGCGGGAGCCGGAGAGATCTCGGTGGGCGTCGTCGCTGTAGCGGGCCCGCCGTTGATCACCACATCGTCCTCCATGTCGTCGCCGCCCACGCCGGGCAACCCCAGCATGCCGCGCGGGCGGGCCCGGGTCGCAGGGCCGAGGGCCTGTCGGACCCGGGACCAACGGCCCCCGCGTACGGGGCGGCGCGGCGCCCGGTTCGCCGGTACCGTCGGCGCGGTGAGCCGGACACGCAGCGCCGCCGGGCCGAAACCTCCGTCCCGTCACCGGGGGATCCGGTGGACGCTCGCGGTGCTCCTCGTCGCGTCGGCCGGATGCGGGAAGGGGATCGGGGAGGAGAGCGGCGACACGCTGGCGCGCGACGCCGCGGCCGTGGAGGCGAAGCAGCTCAACACGGAGCTGGGGCACCGCAACCGGGTACGCGACGCCGGGTCGATCGCGGCGGCCGAGATCGTCCGGGAGCCGCGGGACGCCGCGTCCGGCGGTGGTGCGACGGTCCGGCGGGAGGCGCTGGCCTGGTCCGGCCGCACCGCCGGGGACGAGCGGGCCACAGTCGACGTGCGGTTCGTGGTGACGGTGCCGGAGCAGCCGCCGGTGTCGATCGGCGGCGCGAGCAACACCGCCGGTGAGGCCGCCCGCTGCTACCGGTACGAGTTCGAGCTCTACCGCTACACGACGTACCACGAGATCGACTGCCCGAGCGGCCCCGCTCCCCCGCCGCCCACCGCCGCGCCGGTGCCGAGGGTGCCCGAGGACGGGCGGCAGCGGCTGACCGCCGTGCTGCGCACCGCCACCCCGGACACGCTGGCGGGCGCCGTACGGGCGGCCTTCCCGCAGGACTGGATCACCGTCGACACGACGGTGCACGAGGGCGCGCTCGTCGCCGCCGTCGGCGTACCGGCCGAACGGGACTGCCTGCTGCTCGTCCGCACGCCGGCTGGGAAGATCGAATCCCCCGGGTACGACCGGATCTGGCTGGAACCGGGCGAGACCGGCTGCCGGACGGGCCTGTACGTCGCGCCGCCGCGCTGACGCACCGGTTTGCCGCGCGGCCGCCGGGGCACCTGACGGTCATGACTGATCCGCAGCAGTTCCAGCGACAGCAGGAGGGCGCGCTCGAGCGCGGGAAGGTGTTCCAGGACGCCGAGGGGCGGCGTACCCGGGATCCGGGTGCCGGGGCGGAGAACGCGGAGAGCGAGGCCGACCGCAACGCCGAGCACCTGGCGCGCGGCGAGGTGGGCCCGGGCGTCCCGGAGGACTGACGCCCGACGCAGGGGTGTCAATGTAACGTTGACGGGTGAGCCTGGCCCGCCTGTCCGAGATCGTCGCGGCCCGGGCCCGGCTGGACGACCGCGAACTGGACCTGATCGACCGGGCCCGCCACGACGGCGCCACCTGGGCCGAGATCGCGCGGGCGCTCGGCCTGGGCAGCCGGCAGGCCGCCGAGCAGCGCCGGCAACGCCTCGTGGCGGCCCGGCGGGGCCGCCTGGCCGCGCTCGACCCGGCCGCCTCCCCCGACGTGCCGGCGCTCCGAGCCGCAGTCGCCGACCTGCACCGCTGGATCGGGACGGACCGCTCCTGGGACGGCCGTTTCCCCCGCGCGGCGTTGACGCGCCGCACCTGCCTGCTCGCGCTCGACGCACCGGCCGGGCCGCTGTACGCGCTGGCCACGCACCTCGCCGACGACCTGGCCGGGGCCGGGCGCCGGCTGCCCGCGCCGGTACGCGACGCCGCCCACCGCATCACGACAGTCCTGTCAACGGAGCGTTGACGCACGCGGAAGCTATTGCCGTGCCCTGACTCAACTACCGAGGATGAGTCCTCCAGGCTCAACTCTCGGGGGACCCATGCGCCGCAACGCGTTCCTGTTCGTGGCCGTCTCGCTGCTGTCCGGCCTCGGCGGCAGCGCCATGGCCCTGGTCTCCGGCATCTGGATCCTCGATCTCACCGGTTCCACCGGGCTCGCCGCGCTGGCCGGTCTCTGCGTCTACGCGCCGACGCTGGCCGGACCGTGGCTCGGCGGCCTGCTCGACCGGGTGCCCCGGCGCCGGCTGGTGATCGGCGCCGACCTCGCGCTCGCCGCCGCGTTGCTGAGCCTGCTGGCGGTACGAGGGCCCGGCCAGGCGTGGCTGATCTACGCCGTCTCGCTCGCCTACGGCGTCGGGTACGTGCTCGTCGACGCCGGCGAGACCGCGTTGCTGCCCGCCGCGCTCCCCCCGGCCCGGCTGGCCGACGTCAACGGCTGGCGGTCGAGCGCGCAGGAGGGCATGAAGCTGGTGGCACCGCTGGCCGGGGCGGGCCTGTACGCGTGGCGGGGCGGGCACGTCGTCGCGGTGCTCGCCGCCGCCGTACCGATGCTCGCGGCCGCCCTGTACGGCGCCTTGCGCCTGACCCGGACCGTCCCCGCTCCCCCGGCCGCACGCCCGGCGGGAGTGCGGGACGGACTCGCCGCGCTCCTGGCCCGGCGGGCGGTACGCGTACCCGTGACGCTCGCGGCGGTGTCCATCGCGATGTCCGGCTTCACCACCGCGGCGCTGTACGACGTGGTGGTGACGGACCTGGCGCTGCCCTCGACGTTCCTCGGTGTGCTCGCCAGCGCGCAGGGCGCCGGGTCGCTGCTCGCCGGGCTCGTGGTCGGCCGGCTCGCCCGTCGCCACGGTGAGATCGCGGTCGGCGTCGCGGGTGCGGTCCTGTTCGCCGCCGGTTGTCTGGGGCGCTGCCTGCCGTGGTGGCCGGGCACCGTGGCCGCCTCGGTGGTGGCCGGTGTGGGTCTGCCGTGGACGCTCGTCGCGGCGGTCACCGCCGTGCAGACGTGCACGCCACCGGCGATGCTCGGGCGGGTCGCCGGGACCGCGAACACGGCGATGTTCGGTCCGATCACGCTCGCCATCCCGCTCGGGTCGGCGGCGGTAGCCGTCGGCGGGCGGCCCCCACTGGTGGTCGCCGCCGTGGTGTGCCTGGCCGCCGCGCTGACGGCGGCCCGGGGCGGAGGCCGCGAAGGCGTCATCACCGCGTCGGAGGCCGAGGCCCGGGTCCGGACCTGACCGGATGCGGCCCGTCCCCAGGGGTGAGGGGGACGGGCCGCACGGTCGTCAGCGCCAGGTGTCGCTGACGGCCCGGGTGCCGCCGGCCGGCGTGGTGAGCGTCCGGTTCGCGCCGGACTCCCAGATCACCGTGCCGTCCGGGTTCTTCTTGACGTACTTGTACTCGACGGCGGTGTTCGCGGGCAGGTCGACGGTGGCCCGCCAGACCGGGTAGGCGGCGGACGAGAGCGCGACGGCGGCGGCCGGGTTCCAGCCACCCAGCGCCGGTATGTTGCCGACGACGAACACGTTCTGCCCGTAGACGGTGGTCGCGGTGACGGAGAACGTGGTGGCGACCGCCGTGGTGACAGTGTCACCGCGGAACGTCTCGGTCACCGTGTACGTGCCGGTCGCGGGGGTGGTGAACGTCCGGTTCGCGCCGGACTCCCAGGTGACGGCACCGGCGGCGGTCAGCTTGACGAACTTGAACTCCAGGCCGGTGGACCGGGGCAGGTTGACGGTGGCCCGGTAGGTGCCGCCGCCCTGCGCGGCGAGCTTGACGCCGTTCGCGGGCGTCCACGAGCCCAGCTCGGGGATGCTGCCGACGACGTAGACGTCCTGCCCGGCGGCCAGGTTCGCGGCGACGGTGAACGTGGTGGCGATCCGGTCACCCGGGCTGACCGTGGGGGACGCGGTCGGCGAGGCCGTCGGCGACGTGGTCGGCGAGGCGGTCGGGGACGGGCTCGCGCCCGGCCGGGCGTTCACGTGGATCGCGACCGCGTCGTTGGCCGGGACGGTCACTGTGGCCCGGCCGCCGGACACGGTCACCGTGGAGCCGGTGCAGCCGCTGCCGGTGGCGACGCCGGAGATGACGTCGCAGTACCGGCCGTCGGCGAGCCCGGTGACGAAGGTGGCGGTGGTGGCGGAGCCGGAGTCGTTGACGCCGATCCATGCCCGGTCGCCCCGGTGGAAGCCGATCACGTTGCTGTTCACCGTGGTGAAGTCCGAGACGGTCTTCACCGGCCGGGCGGCGTTGGCCCAGCCGACCATGCCCTTGACGCCCGTGGTCCGGCTCAGGCAGTTCCAGGCGGCGCCGCAGACCGTGTCGGTGACCCGTCCGGTGCCGTCGTGCGGCGGGGACTGGTTGCGGTTGGACCAGGTGAAGCTGTCGTAGACCGACGGTTTGCCGTGCGGGTACGCCAGCGCGAAGTAGTTGGCCAGCACGTAGTCGGTGCCGTTCTTGTACGACAGCACCACGCCGTCGCGCTCCAGGTCGTGGTTGGTGACCATGGAGAAGACGTTGGCGCTCGGCGCGTCGAGGTTCCAGCTCGGCACGTTCGCCAGCGCCGAGATGGAGCCCTGGAACGCCGAGCGGATGCCCTTGGCGTACGCGAAGTCGAGCACGTCGCCGTTGCCGATGTACGCGCGGGCCTGCAACGCCGGGTTGCTCGCCCCGTCGAAGATCTCCTGCGCGACGTAGGGTCGCCGGCCCTCGGCAACGGTGTCGTTCAGCTTGCCGAGGATGGCCGCGAAGTCGTCCTTGCGGATGTGCTTGACCGCGTCGACCCGGAAGCCGTCGACGCCGAGCCCGATCAGATCGTTGAGGTACGCCGCGATCTTGTTCCGGACCGCTTCCTTCTCGGTGTAGAGGTCCGACAGCGACAGCAGCTCGCAGCTGGTCACCTGGGACTCGTTGTTCCAGTCGCTGATCGTGCCGCCGGTCGGGCAGTTGTCGCCGGGGCGGTGGAAGTCGCCGTTGCCGTACGGCACGGCCGGGTAGCTGTAGCCGGAGAACTCGGTGCCGGCGTAGCCGCGCGTACCGGCCGGGTTGTTGGTGCCGGCCATGTGGTTGACCACCGCGTCGACGTAGACGCGCACCCCGGCGTCGTGGCACGCGGTGACCATGGCGGCAAACTGCTGGCGGTTGCCGAACCGGCTGTCCAGCTTGTAGGAGACCGGTTGGTACACCTCGTACCAGGGGTACGCACCGTCGGCGCTGGCGGGCAGTTTCACCGACTCCTGCGGCGGCGCCACCTGCACCGCGCCGTAGCCGGCCGGTCCGAGGTGGTCGGTGCAGGCGGCGGCCACCGAGGTCCAGTTCCATTCCCAGAGGTTGGCGGTCACCTCGCTGTCGTTGAGCGCGACGGCGGCGCGGGCGGGGGCGGGGACGGTGGTGGCAGCGGCGACGGTCACCGTGCCGCCGGCCGCGACGAGCGCGGCGGCGAGCAGCAGGCGACCGGCGCGGCCACGGGGGTGTGGCCTGACGGATTGCATGGCTGGGGGACCTCTTCCGTGGGTTCGAAAGGGTGAGCGGGGGTGGGGCGGCCGTCCCGGGTGACGAACACGATGCGCCATCCATGAAAGTCTTTGCAATAGCTTGCGGCAAAGTTTTCGAAACCAGCAGGCAACACGAAGCGGTCCGGATTCGCGGCTACCAGCGGAGATCCACGCTGGACCGAGCGGCCTGCCACCGGTCGCGATTCCCGCTGCGCGGGACGCGGCGAACCGCTTTGCGGGACGCCCGCAACTTCCGAGCAGATTTTCCAACGTTTGCGGGCGGCGACTCCGACGTGAGCCGATCCGGGCCTGCCGCGGGCCGCCGGCACGTACCGTGTCGGTAGATCCCGCTCACGGACGGCTCACCCGCCGTGCCCGTGCGCGCCGTCCCGGCCCGAGGGAGATGCCGTGACCACAGCCGGTGTCCGCCGGTACGCCGTGGCCGGTGCGCCGCTGCGGTGCGACGCCCGGGAACACGGCCTGACCGGCGACGGGGTGACGAACGACCAGCCGGCGCTCGCCGCGCTCGTCGACCGGCTCGGGGACGCGTACGACGCCGACGGCCGGGCCCGGGTGATCTACTGCCCACCCGGGGTGTACGCCGTCCGCGACGCCGCCACCGTCTGGCGCAGCGGCGTGTCGCTGATCGGCGCCGGGCCGGGCGTGACCCGGTTCGTGCTGAGCAACGAGGGCAACCGGGCGCAGCCGGTCCCGCTGGCGTTCCACACCGTCGAGCAGCACGGGGCGAGCCCGGACCGGCACCTCGCCCACTGCACGTTCGCCGACTTCGAGATCGACGGCTCCGGCGTCGCGTCGACCGACTACAACCCGCTGGCGAAAGGGCTGGGGTTGCAGTACGTGACCGGCGGGGTGTTCCGCAACCTGTTCATCCACCACACCGCCGCGACCGGGTTCGGATGCGACTTCCTCCAGGACACCGTGATCGAGGGCGTCCGCGTGCTGGAGTGCGGCCGGATGGACGACGGCCTGGAGATGGGCGGCGCCGGTATCGGCATCGGCATCGGCGGGTGGGGGCCGGTCGAGCGGCTGATCATCGCCGACTGCACGGCCGTCGGCAACGCCACAAACGGGATCTTCGTCGAGATGCAGCACGCGGACCGGCCCCAGCCGCGTGGCATCCGGATCATCGGCTGCCACGCCGAGGGCAACCGGTTCGGCATCTCCGACTGGGGCGCCGACGGCCTGATCGTCACCGGGTGCAGCATGGTCGGCAACCTGGAGGCCGGCTTCCAGGTCTCGGCGAAGGGCACCACGGGTGTGCCCGGCCGGGGCGGCCTGCTCACCGACTGCCTGATCGACGGCAACATGCGCGACGGGGTGAACATCGGCAACACCCGGGGCCCGTACACCGTGCGGGGCAACCGGATCACCGGCAACGGCCGCTACGGCTACCACCACCAGGATCTCGGCGAGGGCAACCGGGCCACCGCCGAGGAGATCGTCATCGAGAGCAACGACATCTGGGGCAACAGCCTCGACGGGATCCGGTCGGACCGCCCGCTGCGCGACGCGGTGATCATCAACAACCGCATCCGCAACAACGGCCGCCAGTGCGCCCCGGCCGCCACCGGCGGCGGTGAGTCGGTGCGCTACACCGAGAACACGCTCGTCGACCAGCGGGCGACCTGGCCGGAGGACGGCCACCGGGGCAAGGTGCTCCGCGTCGGGCGGCGCTTCGCGGTGGTCGCCAGCAACGACGGGACCACGCTCGTGCTCGCGTCGAACCGGCCGGGCGTCGCCAGCGCCTGGAGCGCCGACATCCCCGCTCCCGGCACCCCGTACGAGCTGCCGGGCCCGCCACCGAACCGGGCCGGTGTCACGCTGAACGCCACCTGCGACTCGGTCACGGTACGCGGGAACCTGATCCGGGACAGCGGCTCCGGCACGCAGACCGCCGGCATCTGGATCACCGAGCGCGGAAGTTGTCTGAACTGCCGGGTGGTCGAGAACGACCTGGACGGCAACCACACCGCGATCCGCGCCGACACCCCCGCCCTCGGCGGGCACTGGGAGGGCAACCACGGCGACCAGTGACCGCCCCTGGTGTGGGACGGCGGGTTCCGGGTAGGAGCGGGCGTGGGCGACTGGCGGCAGCTGCTGATCCCCGACACCCCGCTGTGGGAGATCGCGCTGCGGGGCAGCGTCGTCTACCTGACGATCTTCGTCCTGCTGCGCGTGCTGCTCAAGCGGGAGAGCGGCAGCACCGGCGTGACCGACCTGCTGGTGATCGTGCTGATCGCCGACGCGGCGCAGAACGCGATGGCCGACGACTACCGGTCCATCACCGACGGGGTGCTGCTGGTCGCCGTGATCATCGGATGGGCGTACCTGCTCGACGTGCTGTCCTACCGCTGGCCCGTGGTCGCGCGCCTGGTCAACCCCGGTCCCCTGCTGCTCGTCCGCGACGGCCGCATCCTGCACCGCAACATGCGCCGGGAGCTGATCACCGAGGACGAGCTGTTCAGCCAGCTCCGCCAGCACGGGGTCGAGCGCCTGGACCAGGTCAAGGAGGTGCGGATGGAGTCCCAGGGCCAGTTCAGCGTGATCACCCGGGGGAACAGGGAGCGCCGGGGCTGAGCCGGACGCGGGCGAGCCCCGGCCCGTCGCGGCGCGACGGACCGGGGCTCGGGGAGGTACGGCGGATCAGGCCAGGTCGAAGCGGTCCAGCTCCATGACCTTCGTCCAGGCGGCCACGAAGTCGCGGACGAACTTCTCCCGCGCGTCGTCGCTGGCGTAGACCTCGGCCAACGCCCGCAGCTGCGAGTTGGAGCCGAAGATGAGGTCGACCGCGGTGGCGGTCCACTTCACCTGGTCGGTCGCCAGGTCCCGGATCTCGTACACGTGCTCCTCGGACTCCGCCGCCTTCCACCGGGTGCCCGGGGAGAGCAGGTTGACG
Organism: Micromonospora sp. WMMD1219; assembly: GCF_049315215.1. Taxonomy (NCBI): domain Bacteria; kingdom Bacillati; phylum Actinomycetota; class Actinomycetes; order Micromonosporales; family Micromonosporaceae; genus Micromonospora; species Micromonospora sp. WMMD1219. The sequence continues at coordinate 4,627,287 of NZ_CP186057.1, read as the reverse complement.
AAGAAGTCGTTGGTGAGCACGCCGGGCCGGTCGGTGAGCACGCCGTGCGCGGCGCCGCCGACGTTGTTGCCGAGCGCGCGCAGGCCGCCGACCAGCACGGTCATCTCCGGCGCGGTCAGGTTCAACATGTACGCGCGGTCGATGAGCAGCACCTCCGGCTGGGTCTTCTCGCCCGGCCGCAGGTAGTTGCGGAACCCGTCGGCGCGCGGCTCCATCACCCGGAACGACTCGACGTCGGTCTGCTCCTGCGTGGCGTCGGTACGACCCGCGTGGAACGGCACCGTCACCTCGACGCCGGCGTCCCGCGCCGCCTGCTCGACAGCGGCCGAGCCGGCCAGCACGATCAGGTCGGCGAGCGAGATCTGGGCGCCGCCGGCCGCGTTGAACTCCTGCTGGATGCCCTCCAGGGTGCTCAGCACGGTGGCGAGCTGCTCCGGCTGGTTGACCTCCCAGTTGCGCTGCGGCTCCAGCCGGATCCGCGCGCCGTTGGCGCCACCGCGCTTGTCGGTGGAGCGGTAGCTCGCGGCCGAGGCCCACGCGGTGGAGACCAGCTGGGCGGTGGTGAGGCCGGACTCCAGCACCTTCGCCTTGAGCGCGGCGATGTCGGCGTCGTTCACCAGCTCGTGCGCGACGGCCGGCACCGGGTCCTGCCAGAGCTGGGCCTCGGGCACCCACGGGCCGAGGAAGCGGCTGACCGGGCCCATGTCGCGGTGCAGCAGCTTGTACCAGGCCTTGGCGAACGCCAGCGCGAACTCGTCCGGGTTCTCCAGGAACCGGCGCGAGATCTTCTCGTACGCCGGGTCGACCCGCAGCGACAGGTCGGTCGTCAGCATCGTCGGCCGGTGCTTCTTGGACGGGTCGTGGGCGTCCGGGATGATCGCCTCGGCGTCCTTGGCGACCCACTGCTTGGCTCCACCGGGGCTGGTGGTCAGCTCCCACTCGTAGCCGAAGAGGATCTCGAAGAACCGGTTGCTCCACTGCGTCGGGCGGTCGGTCCAGGTCACCTCGAGACCGCTGGTGATCGTGTCGCCGCCCTTGCCCTCGCCGTACGTGCTCAGCCAGCCCAGGCCCTGCGACTCCAGCGGCGCGGCCTCCGGCTCGGGGCCGACGTGGCCGTCGGCGGGGCCGGCGCCGTGGGTCTTGCCGAAGGTGTGGCCGCCGGCGATCAGCGCGACGGTCTCCTCGTCGTTCATCGCCATCCGGCGGAACGTCTCGCGGATGAAGTGCGCCGCGGCGAGCGGGTCGGCGTTGCCGCGCGGGCCCTCCGGGTTGACGTAGATCAGGCCCATCTCGGTGGCGCCGACGCCGGCCACCATCTCCTTCTCGGAGGCGTAGCGCTCGTCGCCGAGCCAGGCGTCCTCGGGGCCCCAGAAGATCTCCTCCGGCTCCCAGACGTCCTCACGGCCGAAACCGAAGCCGAAGGTCTTGAAGCCCATCGACTCCAGGGCCACGTTGCCGGCGAGCACCAGCAGGTCGGCCCAGGAGATCTTCTGGCCGTACTTCTGCTTGACCGGCCAGAGCAGCCGGCGGGCCTTGTCCAGGTTGGCGTTGTCCGGCCAGCTGTTCAGCGGGGCGAACCGCTGCCCGCCGTCGCCGGCGCCACCGCGGCCGTCCTCGATGCGGTAGGTGCCCGCGGCGTGCCAGCTCATCCGGATCATCAGACCGCCGTAGTGGCCGAAGTCGGCCGGCCACCAGTCCTGCGAGGTGGTGAGGACCTCGGTGATGTCCCGCTTGAGCGCATCGACGTCGAGCTTGGCGAACTCCCTGGCGTAGCTGAACTCCGGGCCCAGCGGGTTGCCCTTGGAGGAGTGGGCGTGCAGCACCGACAGGTCGAGCTGGTTGGGCCACCAGTCGCGGTTGCTGCGCGGACGACCGCCGGTCTTCGGGGTCGGCGAGTCGATCGCCGGGTTCTCGCTCTCGCTGCCGTGCGCGGTCACGGAGTCGTGCGCGACCGGGCAGCCGGCCGCCTCCTTGGCGTCCACGCCCTGCGGGCTGACGGGCCGGTTGTCCTGGGTGTCGCTCATCTGTTTCCTTCCGAACTGGCGGATCGCTGGGCGGTACGGTCGGCCGCGCAACCGGGACAGGTGCCCCAGTAGACGACCTCCGCCTCGTCCACCACGAAGCCGTGGTCGTCCGAGGCGGTGAGACAGGGGGCGCGGCCGACGGCGCACTCGACGTCGGCGATGGCGCCGCAGGAACGGCACACGACGTGGTGGTGGTTGTCTCCCACCCTCGACTCGTAGCGGGCCGTGGCGCCGGCCGGCTGGATGCGCCGGATCAGCCCGGCGTCGGTGAGTGCCCGGAGCACATCGTAGACCGCCTGGTGGGACACGGTGGGCTGCTCGGCGCGGACCAGGGCGATCACCGTGTCGGTGTCGACGTGCGGGTGGTCGCGCAGCGCGGACAGCACCGCCAGGCGGGGCCGGGTCACCCGCAACGAGACCGCCCGGAGCTGCGTCTCGAAGTCGGCCGTCATGCGACGACCTTAGTCCGCTCTTTTGGAATGAATCAAGTTTTTGCGCGGGTGTGTCGGCTGTCACACGACAGTGGTCCGGGCACGCGAAAACGGGGGTGCCGCGCGCCTGGCGCGCGGCACCCCCTCCCCGGAAGAGGGCTCAGGCGGCGGAACAGCTCGCCGTCGGTGTGTTGCTGTTGCCGTTCTTGTAGAGCGTGATGCCGAAGTTGTTGCCGTTGCCGTTCGGGCGTGCGGTGAGCGTGCCGCTGGTGCCGCTGACGGACGCGTTCCAGCTGTTCTGGAGGCTCTGCCCGCCCTGGGTCTGGATGCTGACCACCCAGTTGCTGGTGCCGCTGACCGAGAAGGTCACGTTGAACCGGTCGCCCCACTCCTCGGCCCGACTGACGCTGACCGTGCAGCCACCGTTGTTCGGCGGCGGGGTGGTCGGGTTGCCACCGCTGGTCCCGCCGATCGTGATGTTGGAGTTGCCGCTGCTCTGGTAGCCCTCGGTGGCCAGGATCTGGTAGTCGTGCGAGCCGAGGTTCATGCCGTAGCGCGACCAGGCGTCGAAGTGGTTGCCGGCGGTGATGGTGCCGCCCACGCGCTTCGACTGCCGGACGCTCCAGTACTGGTAGAACGTCCGCGTCCCCTCGATCGAGGGGGCGTTGACCCGCTGGGTGCGGTAGACGTCGTACGTGCCGCCGTCGGAGGACACCGAGCCCATGTAACCGCTGCCCGGCGGGCGCCAGCTGCCCCAGCTGTCCACGATGTAGTACTCGACGAGCGGGTTGCGCGTCCAGCCGTAGAGCGTCAGGTACGCGTTGCCGGACGGGTTGAAGCTGCCGGAGTAGCTGACCGTCCGCCGCCCGCCCGGGTTCCAGCCCTTGCCGGCGACGAAGTTGTTGATGTTGCTCCACTGGGTGCTGTACTGACCGCCGTTGCCCATGGTCATGGACACGTTGCCACTGTCTTTCCAGAAGGAATAGAAGTAGCCGTTGTTGGTGCCGGTCGAGTTCGACGTGACGGTGGTGTCGGCGTAGGCCGGACCGGACGTGACCGCCGTCGCCCCGGCGGCGATCAGCGCCACGGCGCAGGCTCCGCCGAGGACCATCCTGAGGCGTCCGCGCCTGCGGATGCCCGTGCGGACGGGGGCGTCTTTCATGGACGGGTTTCCTCCCTGTGACGGCTGGCGGGCGGCCAGCCGGGTGGCGCGAGCCGCGGTGTGCTCGCCCGCCCGCGGACGGCGGGACCGGGCGACAACCGCGCCACGGTGGTGGTCGGACATCGACGTCAATCGAGATACGCCGATGGCCACAGTATTGGAGGCCCGGTTCATCCTGTCAACAAGTTCCGGAAATGTTGTGGTAACCGCACGCCGAGCCCTGAACGGGCGTTACGGCTGCCGGAAAGGGCGTCCGATCAGCACCGACGGGCCGGTGGCAGCCGCTGAGCCATCGTCCGAGGCGAGGAATCTCCGAAACTTTTCGGGCTCGTTCCGGATCAACACGGTCGCCGTCTCCGCGGATGCCGCGACGGCGGCGGCCGGACCGTCCACATTTGACGGCTCGCCGGTCGGTCGGTTCAATGACGGCCGGACCGGAGTCGGACCCGATTCCGGCCGGGTGAACCGAGGACGTCGCGCACCCGTCCGGCGTACGTCATCACCGGAAGGACCGCCCTGTGACAGCCGATGCCCCCGGGCCGCGCCCGCGCCGGATCCCGCGCGGCCCGGTCGCCGCCGGCGCCGCCGGGCTGGCGGCGCTGATCCTGGTGGTCGCCGCCCTCAGCGGAACCGTCGCCGCCGCCCCTGACGACGAACCGGCCGGGCGGGCGGTCTCCCCCGAGCACCTGACCGCGATCCGGACCGCGGCCCGGGCCTGCCCCGCGCTGACCCCGGCACGGCTGGCCGGGCAGCTCATGGCCGAGTCGGGTCTGGACGGGCGGGCCGAGCGGACCGCGTCCGGCGGCCGGGGACTGGCCGGCCTGGACGACGAGCGGTGGCGGACCTGGGCGCCGTGGCCGGACGCGCAGCGCACGGACGCCGCCGCCAACATCCTCGCGCTCGCCCACCACATGTGCGACCTGGCCGGGCAACTACGCGCGGCAGCAGTCCCCAGCGACCCGTGGCGGCTGTCGCTCGCCGCGTTCCACACCGGCCTCGACGCGGTCCGCGAAGCCGAGGGGGTGCCCCCGGCAGCAGTCCCGTACGTCGACGAGGCGAGCCGGTACGCCGCCTACTACGGGCGGCAGGACGGCTTCGCCGAAACCGGCCCGGCGGGCGGCGAGGCCGAGCGCCGGCAGCCCAAGGCGGTCCCCGCCGCGTACGTCCGCCTGGTGGTGCGGGCCGGCTCGGTGTGCCCGCAGGTGCCGCCGGCCACTGTCGCCGCCCAGCTCATGGCCTCCTCCGGCTTCGACCCGAACCTGCTCGGCGACGGCGGCCGCAAGGGCGTCGCCCAGTTCCGGCCCGAGCTGTGGCGTGCCCACGGGCCGTCCGGCGCCTCGCCGTGGGACCCGCAGGCGGCCGTACCGGCGGTCGGCGCCACGCTCTGCGCGCTGCGGCGGGAACTGGCCGCGCTCGACGGCGATCCGGACCTGCTGGCGCTGGCCGCGTACCGCGACGGAACCGACGCCGTGCGGCACACCGGCGGCGACTTCGACGCCGGGACGCAGGCGTTCCTGCGTACCGTCCGGGAGTTCGCCGACTTCTACGCCCTCGACGGCCGGCTGCGCGGCACGCCGGCGAGTTCCGGCGCACCCGCCACCCCGACGCCCACGGCGAAGCCGCCGTCCTCGTCGGTCGCGCGCCCGTCCACGCCGACGCCCACCGCGGGCACGTCGAAGGAGCCGGAGAAGCCGTCCGCACCGGTCCGCCCGGCCGGCGCGAAGCAACTCGTCGGCAAGGAGACCGGGCTGTGCGCGAGCGGCGGCAGCGGGGACGGCGTACGCGTCGTCCTGCGGGCCTGCCGGGAGGAGCGTGCCCAGTGGTGGACGTTCGCGTCCGACGGCAGCGTCCGGGTCAACGGCGACCTCTGCCTGGACGTGGCCTGGGGCGAGAAGCGCGACGGCGTACCGGTGCAGACCGCGTGGTGCAGCGGCAACCCGGCGCAGAAGTGGGAGTGGATCGAGAGCCAGGGCCGGCGGTCGCTGTTCAACCGGGCGACCGATCGCTGCCTGGACGTCGACGGGCACGCCGCGGGCGCGCCGCTGAACGCCTGGACCTGCGTGTTCAACGTGAAGCAGACCTGGTCGCTGCGCTAGCGGCGCGACCAGGTCTGCCGACCGGACCGGGTCAGGGATTCGAGCCCAGGACCAGCCCGAACGCCCCGCAGCAGACCACGCCGAGGACGGCCAGCAGGACCAGCATGACGCTGTAGTTGGACCACAGGCCGAACCGGGTGACGTCGGTGCCGTACCCGTCGTAGACCCGGTTGCGCCATCCGCCGAAGCGGAACGCGAGGTGGTGCGCGGCCCCCGGCTGCACCGCGAGCGTGGTGGTGACGAGCGGGACGCCCATGAAGTCGGTGTACCGGACGTCGTGCGAGCCGGCCGGCACCGCGACGTGCCAGGTCCCCTCGCCGGGGATCGCGACCACCTGGCGGTCGATCTTGAAGCGGCTGGTCACCGGCACGGGGATCAGGTACGGCCCGCGGTTCACCGAGACGACGAGCACGCCGCAGCCGGGCGGCGGGGTGATCGGGTGCGGGTAGGCGATCAGCGGGCTGACGCCGCCGGGCATCGGCGGGTACGGCTGCGAGGGGAGGTAGGACACGGCTGGATTCTGGCACGCCCCCGCCAGCCGTCGATCTCCCCCGGTCAGCCCGCGCCGGGCGCTCCGGCGTCGGCCAGCAGCCGCTGTCGCATCAGGAACTTGCGGACCTTCCCGGTCGGCCCCGTCACCACGTCGTCGTCGGGGACCGTCACCACCCGGCGCAGCGTCGCGGCCACCGCCGGCCCCAGCGCGGCCCGGACCCGGCCGGTCCGGTCCTGCGCCGGATCGGCGTCGTCGGCGAGCAGGAGCAGGACGTCGGTGACGGTCGTGCCGTCCTCCCCCGTCGCCGCGAGGACGGTGCAGTCGCGGACGTCCGGGCAGTGCCTGAGGATGCGCTCCTCGGACAACGCGGTGTACAGCCAGGTGCCGCCGCCCAGGTCGACCGCGTCGCTGGCCCGGTCGACGTGGTGGTAGTCGCCGGCCGCGTCGCGGTACATCAGGTCACCGGTCAGGTAGTAGCCGCCCAGCCGGGTGCGGTACGTGGTGACCGAGTCGTTCCAGTAGCCGAGCGCCAGCGTCGGCGACTTGAGGCCGACGTGCCCCACCTGCCCCGGCGCGACCTCCTCGCCGGTGTCCACGTCGAGCAGCGCGATCTCGGCGAACGGGTACGGCCTGCCGACGCAGCGGTCGTAGCGGTCGCTGCCGAGCCGGTGGGTGATCCGGAACGCGCCGTGACCCATCTCGGTGGAGCCGAGCATGTCGACGAACTTGGAGCCGGGCACGTCGACCATGCCGTCGCGGGTGTACGCGGGGTGGCTGCCGACCGCGACCAGCCGGCGTACGTGGGCCTCGTGCGCGCAGTCACCGGTGTTGAACCAGTTGCGCACCGAGCTGAGGTCGCGGGTGGTGAGGTCGACCCGGGCCAGCTCGGACCAGGTCACCGCGAAGCCGAAGACGCCGGTGGGACGCCACCGCTCGATCGCGTCCAGGATCGTCTCCGCGCTGCGCTCGAACGGACCGCCCTGCGCGGACAGGCACAGCAGCTGGTAGCCGTTGCAGAGCGCCTGGTTGAGCGTGATGATGCCGGCGGCGTGCGCGGCCGGCAGCGCGGACATCTCCCGCACCTCGCCGTACGGCCGGGACTCGGTGAGCCGGACCGCGCGGATGGCGGCGAACAGGCCGTGGTGCGAGTGGACGATCGCCGCCGGAACCCGGGTGGTGCCCGAGGAGTGGGTGATGACCACCGGATCCCCGGGGTGGTGCCGGTGGTGCGGCGGCGCCTGCGCCGGGTCGCCGGTGCCGGTCTGCGCCGCGTCGCCGAGGATCTCCACGCCGAGGTCGTGCTCGGCCAGGGCGGCGTGGTCGGCGTCGACCAGCACCCCGGCTCCGCGCAGCCGCCTGACGAACTCGGCGGCCAGCGGGATCGGCATGTTGCCGTTCATCAGCGCCGGGATCGCGCCGAGCCAGGTCAGCGCCAGGAAGTTGAGGAACACGTCGGGCGCGGAGGTCACGTACACCGCGATCGGGTCGGCCCGGCGGACGCCGCGGTCCCGGAACCACGCCGCGCGCGCCGCGACCCGCTCGGTCAGGGTGGCGAGCGACAGCGGCGTCCAGGCGGGGATGCCGTCGACGTCGGCGTCGAACGTCACCCGGGGCATCTCCATGTCGGCGCCGTGCTCGGCCAGCCGGAGCAGCACGTTGCCCGCGCCCAGCTCCATGTCGGCCGCCAGCGTCGCCCGGAAGTTGTCGGCACCCAACTCGTCGCCTCCTCAGCTGACACGCGTCACGGCCGCGCCCCGTACCGGCCGCCGAGCGGGGACACGATCAGGCTAGAGCGCCCGCCACGCTGAGACAATGGTCGATGTACGCGCGGTCAGGACACGTCGCGGTTGAACAGGTGCGACGACCAGAACAGACTGGCGGCGGCCAGCCCGGACATGATGAGCGCGCCCTGCCACACCACGTTCTGGGTGATCTGGCCGGCGAACAGCGCCCGCATGCCGTCGGTGGCCCAGGCGAACGGGTTCCACACCGCGACCCGCTGGATCCACATCGGTGCCAGCACGAGCGGGATGAGCACGCCGGCGAGCAGCGACACCGGCTGCCCGACGGTGTTCACCAGCACGCCGAGGCTGTTCTCGTTGCGCACCAGCAGCGCGATGTCGTACGAGATCGAGGTGCTCAGCAGCACCATCACCGACAGCAGCGCGTACGACACCAGCAGGTTGGCCAGGTGCACGCGCAGGCCGAACGGCAGCGCCACCAGCGTGACCACGACGGCCTGCACCACGTTGAGGCACACGTGCATCAGTGCCCGGCCCAGCAGCAGACCGGTCCGGCTCACCGGCGTCACCCGGCACCTGTCGATGATGCCCGCGCGCAGCGCGCTGAGCAGCCCGTACCCGGCGAACAGGCCACCGAACAGGCCCATCGCCACGAACAGGCCCGGTACGTAGATGCGGTACGCGTCGGCGTAGGTCGAGGCGCCCCGGTCTACCATCACCACCTTGAGGAACGGCGCGAAGAGGATCAGGTAGGTGATCGGCTGGGCCAGGCTGAACGCGACCATCACCGGGTTGCGCACCATCAGGCCGGCCTCCTGCTGGAAGATCAGCCAGGTGTCGCGGACGAGCTTCACGCCGTACTCCTCTCGGCGTCCGGTCACTCGGCGAGCGACCGGCCGGTCTTGGCCAGGAACACGTCGTCGAGGCTGGGCCGGCGGGCCTCGATCGCGCCGGGCTCGATGCCCCGGTCGTAGAGCGCCCGCATGATCTGCGGAATGGCGGTGGCGGCGCTGTCCACGTAGAGCCGCAGCGTGCCGTCGACCGGCTCGGCCGCGTGCACGTACGGCGCCTCGGCCAGCAGCTTCGTCGCGGCCGGCAGGTCGCCGGTCTCGCCCGCGACGTCGGCGGCGGCGAAGTCGACGGCGACCACGTCGCCGGAGATCTCCCGTTTGAGCGCCGACGGGGTGCCCTCGGCCACGATCCGCCCGGCGTCGATGATCGAGACCCGGTCGCAGAGGCTGTCGGCCTCGTCCAGGTAGTGCGTGGTGAGGAAGATGGTCATGCCCTCCTCGCGCAGCCGCCGCACCTCCTGCCACATCCGGACCCGGCTGGGCGGGTCCAGCCCGGCGGTGGGCTCGTCCAGGAACATGACCTGCGGCGAGTGGATGACGCCGAGCGCCACGTCGAGGCGGCGGCGCTGCCCGCCCGAGTACGTCTTGATCTTGCGGTCGGCGAAGTCGTCGAGCTGGAACGCGCGGATCGCCCCGACAGCCAGCTCCCGGGCGACCGACTTCGACAGCCCGTGCATCCGGGCCTGGAGCACCAGGTCCCGCCGGGCGGTGGAGTCGTCGTAGGTGCCGCTGGCCTGCGCCACGAAACCGATCCGCCGCCGGACCTGCGCGGGCGCGCGCAGCAGGTCGACGCCGGCGATGGTGGCCGCTCCCCCGCTGGGCCGGATCAGCGTGGCGAGCATCCGCAGCGTGGTGGACTTGCCCGCGCCGTTCGGGCCGAGGAAACCGACGATCTCGCCGCGCCCCACCGCGAAGTCGACACCGCGTACCGCGTCGACTGTGGTGGCGCCGCGCCCGCGCCCGACCCGGAAGGACTTGCGTAGGCCGGTGGCCTCGATCATCGAGCCTCCTCGTGCGGCACGACGCCTGAGCGGGTGCGTCAGGTCAGGCTAGTTCGGCCCCGACTGTTGGACAACGGTCGATGCGTCAGGCGCCGGGACCGTCCGTGCCAACGCGGCGAGGTGTGCCGCCGCCGCGCGGGCGCCGCCGGCCGCCGCGAACGACCTACCCACCCGGCGCGCCCCCGTCCGGTACGCGGGTTCGTCGAGCACCGCGCTCAGCGCGGCGGTCAGCTGCGCCGGAGTCGCCGAGTGGAAGGAGACCTCCAGGCCGGCGCCGGCCCGGCGCACCTGACGCGCCACCGCCGGGTGGTCGTGCCGGATCGGCGCGACCACCACCGGCACGCCGTGGGCCAGCGCCTCGGACACGGTGCCCAGTCCGCCGTGGGACACCAGCGCGTCCAGCCGCGGCATCAGCTCCAGCACCGGCACCCGCGGCGCGACCAGCACGTGCGGCGGCGGGTCGGGTACCAGGCCGGCGGCGGCGGTGAGGACCACCTGGACCCGGTCGGCGAGCGGCGCGGTGGCCGCCGTGATCCGCCGGTAGAAGTCGGCGGCCAGGTGCTCGGCCATCGTCCCGACCGTGACCAGCACGTGCCGGCGGCCGGGATCCCACTCCTGCCAGGCGAACGCGGGCGCGTTCGGCCGCCGTCCCAGCGCCGGCCCGGTGAGCACGCAGCGCGGCGGAAGCGGCACCGGGCCGGTCAGCGCCGTCGTGGTCAGGCCGATCACGAGGTACGGCGAGAAGCGCAGGTCGATCGTCTCGTCCACCGGCACGTCGGTCATCGCCCACACCCGGCGGACCTGGGCGTCCACCCAGTCGGTGAACTCGGGCATCTCCTCGGTCGGCGGGGTCAGCTCCAGCATGCCGACGCAGAACGTCGCCCACGGCAGCCCGCGGCGGTGCGCGGCCAGCGCGCCCGCGAGCGCGTACTGGTCGGCCACCACCACGTCCGGCCGGTACCGCTCGACCGCCGCGTCGGCGGCGTCGCGGACGAACCGGTTGGCGGGCAGCACGTGCCCCTCCCAGAGGCTGCGCACCGAGGCCGCCCCGGACGCACCGTCGGGGCGGTAGTAGCGCTTGCCGGTGGGGAACAGCGCGGCGTCCGGGCCGACGAGCGGGTGCAGGTCGCTGCGCGGCCCGACCCAGGCCACATCGTGCCCGGCCGCCTCCAGTTCCTGGGCGATGGCGACCGGGGCGTGCAGATGGGACTCCACCGGCAGCACGACGAACAGGAAGCGAGCCACGTCGATATGATCGCACGTGCGTTGACATCCACCTGTGTCACTGATCTGATCCGTGGCGTGACGGTTCGCGTATGACGGCGATCGACGCCGTCTCGGTGTTCCTGCCGCAGCGCCGGGTGCCGGTCGAGGGCCTGGCCGCGCCGCTGGGCCTGAGCGACATGCAGGTCCGCCTGTTCCGCCGCTTCCACGGCCTGACCGAGGTCCGCCGCGACCCCGGGCTGTCCCTGACCGACCTGCTGCTGCGCGCCGCGGCCGGCCTCACCACGCTGTCCGCGCTGCGGCGGCGGGTGCGGTTCGTGGTGTACGGGCGGGCGTTCCCGGTGGTCACCCCCTATCCGGTCAACCCGCTGCACGAGGTGTGCCGCACGCTCGGGCTGGGCCACGCGCTCGCGTTCACGCTCACCCAGCAGTCCTGTGCGAGCGCGCTGGCCGCGATCGACGTGGCCGGGCGGCTGCTCGCGTCCGAACCGGACACACCGGACGGTCCACCGCTCGCGCTGGTGCTCACCGGGGAGAAGGCGTTCACCCGCGACGCCCAGTTCATCCCGGAGACGTCGGTGTTCAGCGAGGGCTCCTCGGCCTGCCTGCTCAGCGCCGGTGGTGGCCGGGACCGGCTGCTCGCGTACGCCTGCCACCAGCGGGGCGAGTTCGACGTGGCAGGCGGCGAGTCCCCGGCACGGTTCCAGCGGGCGTACCGGCCGGCGCTGGCCGAGGTGATCGGCCGGGCGCTGGACCGGGCCGGCACCGGGCTGTCCGAGCTGCGGCTGGTGCTGCCGCACAACGTCAACCTGATGACCTGGAAGCGGCTGTGCCGGCTGATCGGGCTGCCGCTGGACCGGGTGCTGCTGGACAACGTGACCGAGACCGGCCACGTGTTCTGCGCCGACGCGTTCGTCAACTACCGCACCGCTCGGGAGCGCGGCCTGCTCCGGCCGGGTGACCGGTACCTGGTCGCGGCGGTGGGCGCCGGGGACGGCGCGACGTTCGCCGCCATGGTGTTCGAGCACTGACCGGCGGACGGGAGGCCACCATGGACGACGGGCTGCGCCTGCTGCGGGCCGCGCGGCACACCGTCACCGGCCCGGCCGCGCTGCTCGGCGATCCCCTGCTACGCGGCCGTGCCGCCGAGTACGTGGCGGACCTGACCCGGCCGTACGGGCTGCGGGTGCCCGACGGTCTGTTCGACGCGCCGCCGGGGGCGCTCGGGCAGTCGTACGGGGAGATGGCCGCCGAGCTGATCCCGGCCGTCGTGCCGCCGGACGAGCCGGTGGACGTGCTGGTGCTGGCGTTCGCCGTGCACGACGTGCTGCCCGGGCGGGCCACGGCGGCGTACCTCAGTCACGTGTGCCCGGGCACGCCAATGTCGTTCGCGCTCTGCGACCAGGGATCGGCCGCGGCGTTCACCGGGCTGCGGATCGTCCGCGAGTACGGGTGCCGCCGCGCCCTGCTGGTCACCGTCGAACAGGCGGTCCTGCCGTACGACGCGGGGGTGCCCGTACCGGCCCGCCACCGGGCCGTGGCCATGCTCTGGGGCGCGCTCGCCGGCGACGGCGCGCACCGCGGCGACGGCCACGTGACCGGCGGCACCGCGCGGCACGGCGACAACGGCGCGACAGGCGGCGACGGTGGGGCCGGCGGTCCCGAGCGGATCGGGCTCGGCGGCGGGGCGCGGGTGACCGCGCTGCGCCAGCACGCGGACGTCCGGGCGGACGACGTGGCCACGCTCGCGGCGGGCGAGGTGCGCGAGCTGACGGCCGGACGTACCGATGTCGCGGTCGTGCTCGGCGCGGACCTGGCCGCCGCGTGGCCCGGCCACCGCGGTGACACTGTCACGACCGGTCCGGCGAGGCAGCCGTCCACGGGCCTCTGGTGGGCGCTGCTGGACCGTCTGGCCGGGGACGCGACGCGACCCCGGCGGGTGGTGGCGGCCGACTACGAGCCCGGCCTGGGCTACCTGAGCGTGGTCGCGCTGGAGCCGGCCGGACGGTCAGAGCCCGTCGGCGAGCGCGGCGCGCACGAACGCGCACAGCCGCTCGTTGGCCTCCGGGGCGCCGACGGTGATCCGGACCCCGGCGCCGGGCAACGCCATCACCAGGATGCCCGCCTCCCGGGCGCGCTCGGCGAACGGCACGGCCCGCTCCCCCAGCGGTAGCCACACGAAGTTGGCCTCGCTGGGCGCCACGGTGAGCCCGAGGCCGCGCAGCGCGCCGATCAGGCCGGTACGTGCCGCCACCAGTTCCGTGCACCGCCGGGTCAGTTCCGCTTCCACTTCCGGTGTCAGGCTCGCCACCGCCGCGGCCTGGGCGAGCGCGCCCGGGAAGAACACCGCCCCGGTGAGCGCGGCGGCCCGGGTGAGGCGGGGCGGCACCACGGCGTACCCGACGCGCAGCGCGGCCAGCCCGTACGCCTTGGAGAACGTGCGCAGCACGCAGACGTTGTCGTACGCCCGGTACAGGTCCATCCCGTCCGGCGAGCGCGGGTCGGTGACGAACTCGCGGTACGCCTCGTCCACGATCACCGGGACGTCGGCCGGGACGCGGTCCAGGAACGCCTCGACGTCGTCGCGGCGCAGCGCCGCCCCGGTCGGGTTGTTGGGGTTGCACAGCAGCACGCACCGGGTCCGCTCGGTGACCGCGTCCGCCATCGCGGGCAGGTCGTGGTCGTACCCGTCCATCGGGACCGGCACGGCGCGGGCGCCGGCGTTGCCGATGATCAGCGGGTAGCCCTCGAAGGACAGGGCCGGGTGGACGACGTCCGGGCGCGGCCCGAGGGACTGCACGAGGTGCTGGCACAGTCCGGCCGAGCCGGGGCCGACGAGGATCACCTCGGGGCCCACGCCGAGCCGCGCCGACAGCGCCGCCACGAGCGCCGACGACGTCCGGTCCGGATAGCGCTGGAGCATCGCGGCGGCGTCCTCGACCACCCGCCGCACCCCCGGTAACGGCGGGTAGGGCGTCTCGTTCATGGACAGGTCGGCCGGCGGTTGCGTCCCGACGGCGGGGGCAGGCGTCATCATCGCTCACTTTCCGACGGGACCGGTGGGGACGTGGTGTGCGCGTGCCGGTCAGCCAGCAGCCCGAGCTGGTACAGCCGGTCGAGGGCGGAGAGCGGCCGGACGTCGGTGCCGGAGAGGTTCCCGGCGGTGAGCCCGAGCAGCCGCGGGTTGGCGGCGGTGCGGCGCATCATCCGCGCGCCGAGCAGCTTCGGCAGCCCGGACACGGCGGTGATCATGCGGGAGGCGTTGTGGCTGACGGTGGCGACGTGGTCCAGCCGGGGCCGCCGCGCCGCCTCGAAGGCCCGCAGCGCCCGGTCCACGGCGGCCGGTTCCGGCGCGCCGCCCTCGGCGGCCAGGCAGGCGGCGAGCGTCTCGGCGTCGCCGAGGGAGCTGTTGACGCCCTGCGCCGCCATCGGGTGCACCGCGTGGGCGGCCTCGCCGGCGAGCGCGAGACCCGGTACGGCCAGTCGTGCGCTGCGCAGCCGGTAGACCGCGAGCAACTGGCGCCGGTGCAGGCTCGCCCGCACGGCCGGGCCCAGCGGGCGGATCGCCGGCACGTCGGCGAGCAGCCGCTCGCACCACGCGTCCAGGTCGGCCCGGCCCCGGAACTCGTCCGGTGTGACCTGCACGTAGAGGCGGCACCGCCCGTCCGGCAGCGGGTAGACCAGGCAGAGTCCCCGGCCGGTGCGGTAGGCGGACACCTCGTCGGCCACCGCGGCGCCGCCCACGTCGAACGCGACCAGGCCGTGCGGGTACTCCCGGCGCTCCACGCCGATCCCGGCCGCCCGGCGCAGCGGCGAGGACATGCCGTCGGCCGCGACCACGAGCGGCGCCGGGATCTCCCGCTCGGCGCCGTCCGCGACGGCCCGGACGCCGCCGACCCGGCCGTCGCCGTCGCGCCGGACGCCGGTCACCCGCACGCCCCACCGGACCTCCACGGTGGCCGGCAACCCGTCGGCGAGGACCGCGCGCAGGTCGCCGTAGTCGGCGCAGAGGATCTGCCGGTACGCCCCGGGCAGGCCGGCGTAGTCCAGGCAGAGCAACGGCTCGCCGTACGCGTCGCGGATGGCCAGCCGCCCGACCGCACGCGCGCCGGTGGACAGCAGGGCGTCCAGCGCGCCCCAGGAGTCGAGGATGCGTACCGTCTCGGGCTGGAGGATCTCGCCCTTGGCGATCGACGCGGGGGCGCGCTGCCGGTCGAGCACGAGCACCCGCAGGCCGAGCGCGCCGAGCGCGTGCGCGCAGGCCAGCCCGCCGGCGCCGGCGCCGGCCACCACGACGTCGGCGGTCATCGGGCCACCGCGTCCGGTGCGGCGCCGGATCGCGCGGCGGCGGCGCTGCGGTACTCACCGAGCGCCCGCAGCGCGAGCGCCTGGGTGATCACCGCGTTCGGGTACCGCATGTGGTGACGGATGTAGTTGCAGACCCGGGCGGCGGGCCAGGCGCCGTCCGGTCCGGCGGCGGCCACCAGCCGGGCCACGCCCCGGTCGACCGCGTCGGTGGCGTCGGGATCGCCGGTGGCGAGCAGGCCCTGCACCGCCCAGGACGTCTCCTCGACGGTGCCGTCCGTGCCGTCGCCCGGGCCCCACGAGCCGTCGGGCAGCTGGGTGTCGCGCAGCCACCGGGCCGCCCGGCGCACCGCCTCGTGCCGGGCGTGCCCGACCCGGGACAGCGCGGCGACCACCACGGCGGTGCCGGAGGTGTGGTCGCGGTACCAGAGGTTCTCGAACGTGCCGTCGGGCGCGGCGCGGGTCAGCAGCCAGGCCGCCGCCCGGGCGATCGCCGGATGGTCGTCCGGGTGCCCGGCGTCGTGCAGCGCGAGGACCGCCTGGCTGGTGATGGCCGGGCAGGGGCCGTCGTTGGCGAGCCGGGTGTCGCGGACCCACAGGCTCCACGAACCGCGGCTGTCCTGGCGGCCGGCGAGCCACGCCAGTCCCTGGCGCAGCACCGGGTCGGCCCCGGCGCCGGGGAGGCCGGCGAGCGCGGAGAGGATCTCGGCCGACTCCAGCGTGACCGGCCAGCCCCGGGCGTTCGAGTAGCTCCACCCGCCCGGCGGCACGTCCAGCACCTCGAACGCCTCCGTCTTGCGGGCGGCGTGGAGGAAGTCCCGGGTGGCGTGCAGCCGGGGATCGTCGGCGTAGCCGGCCGCGATCAGCCCGGTCGCCGCGTACCCGGACCGGGTGAGGTCCAGGTTGGTGACCGCGTCCCAGGAGCCGTCGGGGCGTACCGCCCGGCGCAGCCAGCCGACGACGGCGCGGGCGATGTCCGGCGCCTCGCCGCTGCGGGCCAGGCCGAGCAGGACGAGCGCGGCCGGCCACGGATCCTCGCTCAGCGCGCCGGTGCGGCCCTCGTGGTCGTGGATCGACCGCAGCAGCCGCACCGCCGCCGGACGGGCGCGGCGAAGCGTGGCCCGGCGCAGCCGGCCGGCGGGCAGCATGTCGGCCTGCATGAGCGCGAGCCCGACGAACGGCGCGGTCCGGAACGACAGGCGCTGCCGGCGTACCCGGTCGAACAGGACGATCTCCAGCGGCAGCCGGCGCAGCGGGCCGGCCTCGGCGGTCATCCCGGCCATCGTGAGCAGTTGCCGGCACAGCAGCGAGATGGCCGGATCGGTGATCGTGTCGACGCCGCCGAGCGCGGCCAGCCGGGCCCGGCCCGCCGCGATCGCGTCGGCGCTGTCGGCGGGCGCGGTCAGCTCCAGCGCCGCGACCGCCACGGCGGTGGGTACGACAGCCGTCTCGGCGCCCACGACGCCGCCCCAACCGCCGTCGTCGTGCTGCGCCCGGCGCAGCCACGCGGTTCCGGCGCCGACCAGGTCGGCGCAGCCGGACGGGTCGGCGGCGTGCAGCGCGGCGACCGCGCCGGCGGTGCCGAGCACCGAGGCGGGCGGGTCGTCACCGAAGGCGCCGTCGGGTCGGCGGCGGCGGAACAGCGCCTCGGCGCCGTCGGTGAGAGCCTTCCCGACGGCCTCGGCGGTCACAGCGGTCATGGCGCGTCCTCCAGCGGCAGTCGACTGCGGGTGGCGAGGGTCAGGCCCGCGACCGGCGGGCCGAGTTCGTGCCGGACGCGCATGCCGCGCTGCGCCAGCCAGGTCAGCAGCACCATCGGCAGCGCGAGCGCGAGCTGCACGGCGACGCCGAGGCCGAGCCCGACGGCCGCCGAGGCCAGCACGACCCGCTCGACGACCAGGACCGAGTGGGCGCGCAGCGCCACCAGGACGGGCATCCCGTCGCGGCGCGCCACCAGCGGGGCCAGCGCGACGACGCCGGTGACCAGGACGACGAGCACCGTGGCCAGGTACGGCACGCGGGTGCCCGGCCCGGCCAGCAGTCCGGCGGCCACGGCGGCGCCGATCGTGACGGCGTAGAGCGCCACCACGGTCCGCACGGCCACCGGCACACCCCGCCCCACCGGCAGCGTGCGGTAGCCGCCGGCGCGGTCACCGTCGATGTCGCGCAGCGCGCCGACCAGGTTGGACATCGCGTCGTGCGACCAGAACGCGACGACGAGCGCGAGCAGCACCGGCACCGCCCAGGCCCGGTCCGGCGCGAGGCCGGCGGCGAGCGCGCCGTAGCCGAGCGCGACCGCGCCGAGCGCGCCGCGGACCAGGTTGCCGGCGATCCCCCGGGCCTTGAACCACCTGCTGTACGCGACGATGCCGCACCCGGCCAGCAGCGCCGCCACCGTGGTGCCCCAGCCACCGAGCACGGCCAGGACGCCGAGCGCGGCGAAGCAGGCGCTGCCGCACCACAGTGCCGTGCCCGCGCCCAGCCGGCTGGACGGGATCGGCCGGTGCGGCTTGCTGCCGGCGTCCAGCTCCCGGTCGAAGTAGTCACCGAGATAGTGGCCGCCCAGCCAGCCGGCGGTGGGCGCGGCCCAGGCCGACAGCAGCAGCCACGGGTCGCGCCGTCCACCGGCGACCGCGGCGCCGGCCAGGCCGACCAGACCGACGTACCAGAGGGTGTAGGGCCGCCAGGTCTCCACGTGGGCCCGTAGTGCTCGCACGGCGCCGGCCGTGCTCACGCCATCTCGCTCGTCATCCAGGCCGCGATGCCGGTGAGCACGTCCGCGCTCGCGGACGGGGTGAGCACTGCCAGCTCGGCGCGGGCCCGCTCGGCGTGCTCCAGCATCCGCCGCCGGGCGCCGTCGACCGCGCCGGTGTCGCGGAGCAGGGCGGTGACCCACTCGACGTCGCCGGGGCCGGCGCCGCGCCGGTGCAGCACCGCCAGCAGCTCCACCCGGGCCGCGTCGCCGACCGCGTCGTACGCCAGCAGCAGCGGCAGGGTGGGGCGACCGTTGTTGAGGTCGCTCGTCGCCGGTTTGCCGGTCCGTTCCGGGGTGGACAGATAGGACAGCAGGTCGTCGCGGATCTGGAACGCGGTGCCGACGTGCTCGCCGTAGCGGGCCAGCGCGGCCGACACCAGCGGGTCGGCGCCGCCGAGCAGCGCGCCGATGTGGCACACGGCGCGGAACAGCGAGCCGGTCTTGAGCCGGATCATCTCCGGGTACCAGCGGTCGCCCGCGTCCAGGTCGCCGACGAGCCGTTCCTCCAGCGCCTGGCCCCGGCACAGGTCCTGGCCCGCCTCGGCGAGCGCGGTGACGGCGGCGACGACCGACGCCGGGGGCACGGCCCGGCCGCCCTCCACGACGGCCCGGAAGGCGTGGAAGATGAGGTGGTCGCCGGCCACTATGGCGCCGGGGATGCCGTACGCGACCGGGACCGCGGGCCGGCCGCGGCGCAGCGTGTCGGCGTCGATGATGTCGTCGTGCACGAGCGTCGCGACGTGCAGGTACTCGGTGCCGAGCGCGGCGGCGAGGACGTCCCGGGGCGACCCGCCCACCGCCTCGGCGGCGTGCAGCGTCATAATCGGGCGGAGCATCTTGCCCGCCGGCAGCAGCGCGTAGCGCACGATCGCGTCGAGCTGGTCGGGCGTCTCCGGCCAGCGCCGGCCGAGTTCGGCACGCAGCAGCCGCCCCGATTCGCTGCGGGCCAGGTCGTCGATGAAGGGCGGATATCGCGTGGAGCCAGCAACCGTCATGACGCGTCGACCCTTTCGCCAGGGATCGGCTAGTCGCCACGCGAGACGTTACCGCTCGCCCTTCCCGCGAACAACCATTGATAAATGCGCATGCACATGGGTGGCCGCAAATGTCGTGACAGCATTCTTCAGCACAATGACCGATGCCCAGAGAAATCCGCCGTTTGACCCACGGCCGCCATGTCGATGCATATACGTCAATGTTCGGGCGGACGGGACGGCACCGGACAGGTGCGGCCCCGCCGGGCCCGCTCAGGCGCCGGCGGCGAACTCCATGAGCGTCAGCCCGTCGGTGCCGTGGTAGGTGCGCCGGGGCGCCAGTCCCGCGGCGGCGGCCAGCACGGCGAACTCGGGCAGCCCGCGCTCGCGACCACCGACGAGCACCAGCATGCGCAGGTCGTACGGCGACAGGTGCGGCACGTGCGGCACCGTCGGCAGCACCTCGATGACGAGCACCCGGCCCGTACTCCCGGCCGCCTCGGCGCAGCGCCGCAGGATCGCGGTGGCGTGGGCGTCGCTCCAGTCGGTGAGCGCGCGGGAGACCACGTACACGTCGGCGCCGGGCGGCAGCGGGGCGAAGAAGTCCCCGACCACGGCCCCGGCCCGGTCGGCGAGGCCGCACGCGGCGAAGGTCGCGGCGGCGGTGGCCACCGGCTCGTCGCGGTCGACGAGCGTGCCCCGCAGGTGCGGATGGGCGCCCAGCACCTCCCGCAGCAGCCCGCCCGCGCCCCCGGCCACGTCGACCACGTGCCCGACCTCGTGCCAGGGGTAGAGCGCCGCGACCTCCGGCGCGGTGAACCGCTGCTGGCTGAGCATCAGCGCGTCGAAGTAGGCGCGGTGGCCCGGGTGGGCGTCGAGGTCGGCCCAGAAGTCGCGCCCGTGCACCTCCCGGTAGCCGGGTCCGCCGGTGCGGATCGCGTGCGGCAGGCCCGTCCACGCCAGGTCCATCCGCGCGCCGAGACCGGCGAGGTCCAGGTAGGCGCCGTGGCCGCCGCCGTCGCGGTCGCAGAGCAGCTCGCCGACGTCGGTCAGGCCGAACACGTCCGGCGACACCTCGACGAACACGCCCCGGTGCACGAGGTAGCGCAGCAGCCGGCCCAGCGCGGAGACGTCCGCGCCGCAGGCGTCGGCCAGCTCGCCCAGACCGGTGACGCCCGCGGCGATCCGGTCCGGCACGCGCAGCGTCACCGCCGTGCGTACCGCGAACGGGGTGGCCAGGTCGGTGAGCCGGTCGAGCCGCTCCCCCGCGTCACCCTCGATCGGGGCATCGATCGACACCGGCGCCTCCTCCCGCGTCGCGGGCCGGCACCGCCGCCCCCGCCGGTGCGAATGCTTCCAGGCGTACGGCGGGTGAGTCAACGACGACGGCTGGTTAGGACATTCATGGACGTGGAACAATGCGCGGACCAGCCGTGGCGCGCAGACCGGAGGGATCATCGATGACCACATCCATCGCGGCCGAGGTCCGGCTCGTCTCCGGCGCGCTGGGCGCCGAGGTCCACGGCATCGACCTGAACACGCTCACCGACGAGGGCTTCGCGCTGATCCACGACCTGCTGCTGAAGCACCAGGTGGTGTTCCTGGCCGGCCAGACCGGGCTGACGCCGCAGGCGCACGTCGCGTTCGGCCGCCGCTTCGGCGAGGTGGAGCTGCACCCGTATCTGCCCCGGCTGGACGGGCACCCGGAGATCGTCGTGATCGACTCCGCCGACGGCGGCAAGGTCGACGTCTGGCACACCGACATGACGTTCCACCAGAGCCCGCCGATCGCCTCGATCCTGCACCTGATCCAGCTGCCCGAGGTCGGCGGCGACACCATGTGGACCAACCAGTGCCGGGTCTACGAGGCGCTCTCCGCGCCGATGCGGGACCTGCTCGACGGGCTGACCGCCGTCCACGTCATCCGGATCGGCACCGAGTTCACCAGCCGCGCCGAACATCCGGTGGTCCGGGTGCACCCGGAGACCGGGCGCCGCTCGCTGTACGTCAACCGGCTGTTCACCTCGCACATCCCGCAACTGACGCGCAACGAGAGCGACGCGCTGCTGGAGCACCTGTTCACCTTCTCCGAGAGCCCCCAGTTCACCTGCCGGTACCGCTGGCGGACCGGGGACGTCGCGGTGTGGGACAACCGGGTCACCCAGCACTACGCCGTCAACGACTACGACGGCCTGCGGCGCGGGCAGCGGATCACCGTGCTCGGCGACCACCCGGCCGGGAACCCGCCCCGGTGGGAGCACTACGTGCCGGCACCCGGCGAGCGCTACTGGCCGGGCCGGGTCAACGCGGTGGAGAGCTACTGACCGCCGGTCACCAGGTGACCGGGAAGGAGGCGATGCCGCCGTTCATCCGGTCGTGCCGCCACGGGATCTCCGCAAGCGGCACGGCAGGCGACAGCGCCGGCATCCGGGTCAGCAGCGCGCCGAGCGACAGCTCCACCTGCATCCGGCCCAGCGCCGTGCCCAGGCAGAAGTGCGGCCCGAAGCCGAACGTCAGGTGCGGCACGCCGGGCCGGCGGTCGATGTCGAAGACGTTCGGCTCGGGGAAGAACCGGGGGTCGCGGTTGCCGGCCCACGGGATCGCCATCACGCAGTCGCCGGCCCGCATCGCGACCCCGCCGAGGACCAGGTCCTCGCGGACCACCTGCACCCGGAACATGGCGCTCACCGACGTGTAGCGCAGGATCTCGTCGGTGGCCGCGGGAAGCTTGCCCGGCGCGGCGCGCAGCTTCGCCAACTGCTCCGGGTGCTGGAACAGCGCGAGCAGGCCGGCGCTCGTGGAGTTGATCTCCAGCCCGCCGAGCAGCACGCCCATGGCCAGCTCGACCAGTTCGGCGTCGGCCAGCTCGTGCGCGTCTCCGCCGCGGACCCAGGCCGAGAGCAGGTCGTCACCGGGCTCGGCCCGCTTGCGCGCGAGCTGGCCGGCCAGGTAGTCCCGCAGTTCCGCCTGCGCGGTCGCGGCGGCGGCCGAGCCGTACGCGGTGACCGAGTTCAGCCCCTCGATCCAGCCGTAGAACCGGGGCCGATCGGCGGCCGGCACGCCGAGCACGTCGCACACCACCAGCACCGGTAGCGGCGCCACCAGCCCGGCCACCACGTCGGCCGGGCGCGGACCGGCGAGCATGGCGTCGACCAGCTCGTCCACCAGCCGCTGCACCCGGGGCCGGAACGTGCCGATGCGCCGGGCGGTGAACGCGCGGCCGGCCATCCGCCGCACCACGGCGTGCGCCGCACCGTCCATGTTCAGCTCCCGAGGGCCGCCGCCGTCCGGTGTCGCTGTCGCGCCCGGCGGAAGCCGGGAGAACCGGGGATCGGCCAGGACGGTGCAGCAGTGCTCGTAGCCGAGCACGAGCCAGGCCGCCCGCCCGTCGGGCAACCGCACCCGGCTGACCGGCTCGGCCACGACCATCTCCAGCAGCTCGGCGGGAAGGTCGCCGGTGAACGGTTCGAACGGATAGGAACGCAGCCCGGAATTGACTGTCACGGCGCCACCGGCCGGCTGATCGCGGTCCACGTCCGACATCGGCTAAGAGTCCAGCATCGGTTCGTCCGGCGTCAATATCCGTGGCATCGGTCCGCGACCTTCCGCGTACCGGTGCCGATCCCCTAGCATCGGTTCTCCAGGGCTGCCGTTTCGCCGCGCGGATTGGTGGGATTTGACTGCGCCGCTGCGAATTCTGATGTCGACGTGGGGCTGGCGGTCGCATTTCTACAGCCTGGTACCGCTCGGCTGGGCGTTGCAGGCCGCCGGCCACGAGGTGCGGGTGGCCAGTCACCCGTCGATGGCCGCCACGATCAGCGCGGCCGGGCTCGCCGCCGTACCGCTGGGCGCGGACGTCGACTTCGCCGAGGCGTTCGCGGGCCGGATCGGCGCGGTGGCCCCGCTCGCCGGTTCCGCGCCGGCCGGCGCCGTCGAGCCGGCGATCACCGCCGACGGCGGGGTGGTCCGGTTCGCCGACGCCGTCCTCGACGACCTGGTCGGCTTCGGCCGGTCCTGGCGGCCGGACCTGGTCCTCTGGGAACCCTTCAACCTGGCCGCACCGGTGGCCGCCGCCGCGCTGGGCGTGCCGGGCGTGCTGAACCTGTGGGGGCCGGACTCCTCGACCACGCTGCGCCTGGACCCGGACGAGGTGATCGGACCGCTGGCCGCCAGGTTCGGGCTCTCCGCCGCCGACGTGCCGCTGGACGGCGGGCTGACGCTCGATCCGGTGCCGCCGCCCATGCAGGTGCCGATGCGGCGCCCCGGCCGCCCGGTGCGGTTCGTGCCGTACAACGGTCCGGCCGTGGTGCCGGACTGGCTGCGCCGCCCGGCGGACCGGCCCCGGGTGTGCGTCACGGCGGGCACCATGATGGCCGGCGCCGGGCTGCACGACCGGCTCGACCTGGGCGGCGTGGTCCGGGCGGTGGCCGGGCTCGACGTGGAGGTCGTCGTGGTGGTCGAACCGCGCCAGCACGAGGGGCTGGGGCCGCTCCCGGCCCGGGTCCGCCTGGTCGACGGGCCCCTGGCGGTACGGCTGGTGCTGCCGACCTGCGCCGCCCTGGTGCAGCAGGGCGGGGCCGGCACCACCATGACCGCGCTCACGTACGGCGTGCCACAGCTCGTCCTGCCGCAGGTCAGCGACCAGCACTTCAACGCCGGGCGGCTGGCGGTCACCGGCGCCGGCGCCTGGCTGGCGGGCGAGCGCGCCACCGCCACCGCGGTACGGGATCTCGTCGGCGAGCTGGTCGGCGACGGCCCCCGGCGGCGGGCCGCGGCGCTGATGCGTGACCGGGTCCACGCCATGCCCTCCCCCGCCGAACTCGTGCCGACGCTCGCCGCCCTGGCCCGGGGCGGCCCGATCTGAGGAGTCGCAGATGACGCAGGAGCCACCGTCCATCACCTACCCGCTCGCGCCGGCTCCGACGATCTACCACCCGTCGCCGGACTACGCCCGGATGCGCGAGACGTGCCCGGTGGCCCGGGTCGAGCTGCCCGACGGGGCGTGCGCCTACCTGGCCACCCGGCACGCCGACGTGCGCCGGGTCTTCACCGACCAGCGGTTCAGCCGGGCCGCCGCGGCCGGCCCGAACCGCCCGACCCGGGAACTGGGCTCGCTCGCCGAGGATTCGCTGATCGGGATGGACCCGCCGCGGCACACCACGATGCGCCGGGCCGTCTCGCACGCGTTCACCGTCCGCCGGGTGGAGGAGCTGCGCCCGCGGGTGGCGGCGCTCGTCGACCGGATGATCGACGACCTGGAGGCGGCCGGTCCGCCGGCCGACCTGATCACGCACGTCTCCGGCCCCCTGCCGATCTCCGTGATCAGCACGCTGTTCGGCATCCCCGACCGGGACCGGGAGCGGGTACGCCAGTGGTCGGACGCGCTCGTCGGCGACTGGGACGCCGACCCGGAGGCGCCCCGGGCCGCACTGGAGGCGTTCCGTGAGCTGATCGACCAGCGGCGCCGCGAGCCCGGCGACGACCTGATGAGCGCGCTCATCGCGGTCTGGGACGAACACGACGACCTGACCGAACGGGAGCTGGTCTCGGTCACCGCCGGGATCTTCGTGGGCGGGCACGAGACCACCACCAACCAGCTCAACCTGTTCCTGCTCGTGCTGGCCCGCCATCCCGAGCAGCTCGCCGGGCTGCGCGGCGACGATCCGGTGGCGGTCGCCCGGGCGGTCGAGGAACTGTCCCGCTTCATCCAGCTCGGCGACAACGGGGTGCTGCTGCCCCGGGTCACGACCGAGGAGGTGGAGCTGGGCGGCGTACGCCTGCCGGCCGGCGCCGCGGTGCTGCCGGCGATCGCGTCGGCGAACCGGGACGCCACCGTGTTCCCGGGCGCGGACACGCTCGACCTGGCCCGTGTGCACAACCCGCATCTGGCGTTCGGTGCCGGCCCGCACCACTGCCTGGGCGCGGCGCTGGCCCGGATGGAGTTGCAGGAGGCGCTGGGCGCACTGCTGCGGCGGCTGCCCGGGCTGCGGCTCGCGGTCGACGAGTCGGAGCTGCGGTTCCGGCCGGGGCTGGTGGTGCGCAGCCTGGAGTCGCTGCCGGTGACCTGGGACCGGTGACCGGTCAGCCGCCCGCCGACCCGGGGGTGACCCGGGTCGGCGCGGCGGGATCGAGAGCCGCCTCCACCGCCACCTCCTCCACGCCGCGCAGCAGCCGTTCCGCCTGCTCCTCGGTGAAGCAGCCGAAGTCGAAGATCACCTGGAGGAGGACCGTCTCCGGCTGGTCCTCGACGGTGATGAACATCTGCTCGGGCAGGTGGTCCAGCGGGCCGTCCCAGACCAGGAACGTCTCGTCCGCCCGGCGGCGGATCCGCTCGGCGGTCACCGGGTCGTCGTGCAGCCCTCCGTCGGCCGCCTGCCGGGTGGTCACCCGCCGGTCGTTGATCCGGCAGGTGATCCGGGCCGGGTACCCGCGTTCCGCGTCCAGCCGGTCCGCCACCTCGGCGAGCTGGGCCGGGTCGTAGTAGGCGTACTTCCCGGCGGAGACCGCGGCCCGGCGGGCGCGCGCCACCACCTCGTCCACAGTGGTGTCGGCGGTGTCGACGCGCAGCACGCCGTTCTGGCTGAGCGGGGCGACGGCCTCGGCGAAGCCCGGCCGGAACCGGTTGCCGACGATGAGCTTGGCGGTGAGCGGGCTGACGCCGGTGGCCCGGCCGATCGCGACCGCGATGACCGCGAGCAGCACGCGGGAGGTGTCGGTGCGGGTCCGCGCCGCGACGGCCCGCACCGCCAGGTACGCCGCGGGCGAGCTGAACCGGCCGTGCCAGTACCGGTGACCCCGGCGCCCACCGGCGGCCGGCTCACCGAACGTCAGCGGCGGGACGTCGCGCAGGTGTCCGGCCCAGTGACGCACGGCCCGGTCGCTGACCCGGCGCAGCGGCGGCGTCGCCTCCCGCCGGCCGAGGTCGAGGATCTGCACGGTACGCGGGTCGGCGACCCGGCGGACCGGCCGGCCGGCCAGGCCGAGGTCGGCCAGGATCAGGGACGTGGCGGTGCCGTCCACCACGAGGTGGTCGATCGTCAGCACCCGGTGCACCAGGGCGCCCCGGTGCCGGATCACCGCCATCTTCACCGACCAGTCCCGGTAGAGGTCGTAGTGGCTCAGCAGGCGGGCGTGGCCCAGGTCGTAGGCGAACGCGGCCACGTCGGCCGGGTCGGCGTCGTCGGGTACGTCCACCACGTCCAGGACCGTCTCGCCGCTTCCCGACACGACCTGGCACGGGCCGCTCCCGTCGCCGTCGCCCAGCCGCATCCGCAACGCCGGATGGCGGGCCATCAGCGCGGCGAACTCGGCCGCGACCTGCTCGACCGTGACACCCGCCGGCACCGGGTGGGCACCGCTGACGTTGTGCGTCCAGCCGGTCTCCCGCATGTCCTGCATGATGGCCTTCTGCCCCCAGGTCAGGGGCGCGGTGCCGGCGCCCGGCCCGGCGAACGGCACGGGAACCTGGGCCTGGACCGTCTGCGCGAACACCCGTTCATCAGAGCAACGCGTATCGGCGTGTGTCAACGTGAGCGCGCACGGTTACGCTGCCGTCCATGCGGGACGCCGTCCGGGTCTGGATCCTTGCGGCAGCGGTGCCGGCGGACGAGCTGGCCCGGTACCGGGCGGTGCTCGACGCGGACGAGAGGGACCGGGCCGCGCGGTTCGGCACCGGGGTGCTGCGGGACCGGTTCACGGTGGCGCACGGCGCGCTGCGCGTCCTGGCCGGAGGGGCCACCGGCACGCCACCGGCGGCGCTGACCTGGCGCCGGGGCCGGTACGGCAAACCGGCGCTGACCGCACCGTGGAGCGGGCTGCACACGAGCCTGTCGTACTCCGGCGGTCTCGTGGCGGTCGCGCTCAGCGAGGGCCGTCCGGTCGGGGTGGACATCCAGCACGTCGCGCCGGGCGGGGATCCGGTGTCGGCGGCCGCGCGCTTCTTCCACCCCCGGGAGGCGCGGCACGTCGCGGCCGGACCGGACCCGGCCGGCCGGACGCTGCGGTTCACCCGGCTGTGGGCGCGCAAGGAGGCGGCCGTCAAGGCGGCGGGGGGCCGGCTGTGGCCCAACCTCGGGATGCCGGTGCACCGGGGCGACGTGGTCGAGTGCGTCGACCCGGCCGGCCCGCACCGGCTCGCCGACCTGCCCACGCCCGCCGGGTACGCGGTGGCGGTCGCGCTCGCCGGCGACCGGCCGTACGCCGTCGAGTGCCGCACCAGCCTCGGTCACGATCGGTGACGATCGCCGTACCCGTTGACACCCGCCGATGTCCCCTGCTCTGATGGCTCCATGCCGACGCGCATGATCGACTCGTGGGACCACCGGTGCTAGCACACGACGCCCCGCCCCGTGACCAGGTCGTGGCCCGCCTGACCCTGCTGCTGACCCGGATGCTCCGGCCGGACGCCCCGGTCACCGAGCAGACCCAGCTGATGGACGAGCTCGGCCTCAGTTCCTCCCTCGGCCTGGAGCTGCTGCTGGCGCTGGAGGACGAGCTGGAGATCCAGATCGACGTCGAGGAGCTGGACGAGGACCGGATGGCCACGCTCGGCGACCTGGCCGACTACATCACCGCCAACTCCACCCCGCGCTGACCGGGCCGACCATGGACCGGCCCGGCCTGAGCGTGGTGGTGCCCGCGCACGAGAACGCGTCAGCGCTCGACGCGACGCTGCGCTCGCTGACCCGGCAGACGCTGCCGTCCGGGGACTTCGAGGTGGTCGTCGGTGACGACGGCTCGGCCGTGGCGCTGGGCCCGGTGGTGGACGCGTACCGGGACCGGCTGCGGATCGACTACGTCCGCAGCGAGCGGAACCGGGGCCGCAGCGCCAACCGAAACGCGGCGGCGGCGCGGGCCCGCGCGGACACGCTGATGTTCCTGGACGCCGACACGGTGGCGCATCCCGGGCTGCTGCAACGGCACCGCGACTTCCACGCCGGGCGGGCCGGCCGGCCGGGGGTGCTGCTCGGCCAGCGGTACGACCTGGACTGGGCCGGCGCGGACGCGCTGCGCCGGGGTGAGCCGGTCGCCCCGTCGATGCTCGACGCCGAGCGCGGCGACCCGCGGCTGGAGGACATCGCCCTTCCGCAGCGGATGGACGACTTCCCGAGCGCCCCCTGGGTGCTGGGCCTGACCCACAACGCCTCGGTGGACCACGAGTCGTTCCGGCGGGTCGGCGGCTTCGACGAGGCGATGGTCAAGTGGGGCTTCGAGGACCTCGACTTCTTCTACCGGGTGTTCCACCTGCACGGCGCCCCGCCGGGGCTGTTCCGGCTGGACGTCGACGCACTCTCCTACCACCTGCCGCACTTCCGCAAGACGTCCAACGGGCTCGCCTCGATGGACAACATGAAGTACCTGCTGCGCAAGCACCTGCGCTACGACGTCGAGGTGCTGTACGGGCTCAACACGTTCGGCCGGCACCTGGGCCGGATCCGGCTCTACGGCCAGGCCATCGAGGCGTACCGGGCCGGTGGGCTGGGCCGGCCGGACGTCCTGCCCGCGTCGCTGCGCGACGAGCTGACGGGCAGCGCGGCCCTGGTCGTCGGCAACGGCGTGTCCGCGCTGGCCCTGGGTGCCGGGTCGCACACGTTCGACCACGACTCGCCGGTCGGCGAGACGAACTCGCACCTGCTCGGCACCGTGCTCCAGCAGTTCAAGGCCGGCGCGCTGGACGTGATCGTCAACGTCGACATGTGGCGGTGCCTGCTGCCCGAGGACCTGCCCGCGTTCCTCACCCGTGGGCTGCTCAAGGCCGACCGGATCGAGCTGGTCGCCACCCGTACCGGCCCGGACCAGCGGGCCCTGCTGCCGGTGCCGCTGGTCGCCGACCTCGACTACGTGGCCGACATGCTGCGCCCGCACTTCACCGTCGCCGTCGCCGCGTACGACACCGCCACGGTGATCACGCTCCGCTGAGGTCCCCGGCCGCCGGTCGGGACGGGCGCGCCAGGACCAGGCTGACGTTGTGGCCGCCGAAGCCGAAGGAGTTGGACAGCACCGCGTCCACCGCCGCCACCCGCGCCTTCTCGCGGATGTGGTCGACCTCGCCCGCCCGCTCCGGGTCGTCCAGGTTGTGCGTGGGCGGCAGCAGGCCGCGACGCAGCGCCTCGACCGCGATCGCGGCCTCGATCACGCCGGAGACGCCGAGCATGTGCCCGGTGACGCCCTTTGTCGAACTCAGCGGCGGCGGGCCGGCCCGGTAGACCTCGGTGAGCGCGGCCAGCTCGGCGGCGTCCCCGGCCCGGGTGCTGGTGCCGTGCGCGTTGACGTACCCGATGTCGGTCGGCACCAGCCCGGCGTCGCGGACGGCCATCCGCATGCACGCGGCCGCGCCGGCGCCGTCGGGGCGCGGCGTGGTCGGGTGGTGGGCGTCGTTCGTGGCACCCCAGCCGAGCACGTCGGCGTGGCGGTGGGCGCCGCGCGCGGCGGCGTGCGCGGCGCGTTCCAGCACGAACACCCCGGCGCCCTCGCCGAGGACGAGCCCGTTGCGGCGCCTGTCGAAGGGGCGGCTCGCGGCGGCCGGGTCGGCCCAGCCGCGGGCGAGCGCCCGGGCGTTGCCGAACGCGTACGCGAAGGTCGGGAACAGCGGCGCCTCGGCGCATCCGGCGAGCACCACGTCCGCCTCCCCGGCGCGCAGGATGCGCAGCGCCTCGCCGATCGACTGCGCCCCGGCCGCGCACGCCGTGCCGATGGACGAGGTGTAGCCGTGGATGCCGAACTTGATCGCGATGCGGGCCGCGCCCATGTTCGGCAGCGTCCCGGGCAGCATGTACGGGCTGACCCCGAACCGGCCCCGCGCGGCGCGGCCGAGCACCTGTTCCTCCAGCATGGACAGACCGCCGACGCCGGAGACGACGGCCGCGACCCGGTACGGGTCGACGTCGTGGCCGATCCGCAGTCCGGCGTCGGCGAGCGCGTCCTCGGCGGCGCGCAGCACCATCACGATCGACCGGTCCACGACGCGGGACTCCGGGCCGGGCAGCACGCTCGCCGGGTCGATCGCCGGGGCGAACGCGGCGACGTCGACCACGCCGTGCAGCGGATGGCCGGTGGGCGGGCGGGACAGCCCGGACCGGCCGTCGCAGACCGCGTCGAACACCTCGGCGGCGGTGGAGCCGACCGGGCTGACCAGCCCGATCCCGGTGACGGTGACCGGTTCGCGCACGCTCACCGGCCCCGGTGTGCCGGCCGGGCCGCCGGGACGCGGCGCGGCCGGGTGCGGTGCGCCGGCATCGGTCAGTGCGCCGAGGCCGGTGCGATGCGCGCCGCCACGGCCCGGCTGAACTCGCCGACCGTCATCATGGCGAGTTCCTCCGCCTCGTCGTCGTCGAAGGCGACCCCGAACCGGTCCTCCACGCGCACCGCCAGCTCGGCCAGGCCGAGGGAGTCCACGTCGAGCCCGGCCGGGCCGAAGACGGTGTCGTCGTCGACGTCGGAGACGTCGTACTTCATCTCGGTGAGTGCGGCGAGGAGGAACGCGCGGATCTCGTCGGTCATGTCCGGTGTTTCCCTTCCACGGCGTCCTGGCGGCGCGCTCGACCTGCTCGACGGAACGTGTGAGGCGCGGAGCGGACACTCCGCGTAGCATCGACCTTACTCGATCGGGTTGGTTTGGCAAGGTGCCCGGTCGGCCAGCCGTACCGGCAGCCGGTCGTACCCGCGCAGCATCAGCGCGCGGCGCGGCCCGGGCTCGGCGGCCAGCGCCGGGAAGCGGTCCAGCAGGCGGGGCAGCACCAGTCGTCCCTCGGCGCGGGCCAGCGTCGCCCCGAAGCAGTAGTGCGGCCCGGCGCTGAACGCCAGGTGCCGGTTGTCGGTGCGGGACGGGTCGAACCGGTCCGGGTCGGGGAAGCGGCGCGGATCCCGGTTCGCGGCGCCGGTCAGCACCACCACCGTCCGCCCGGCCGTCACCGGCAGGCCGGCGACCTCGGTGTCCGCGGCGGCGTAGCGGACCGCGAAGTGCACCGGCGGCTCGTACCGCAGGATCTCCTCGACGTACGACGCGGCCAGCGACGGATCGGCGCGCAACGCGTCCCGCGCGGCCGGCCGCTCGGTGAGCAGCACCAGCCCGTTGCCGAGCAGGTTCGCGGTGGTCCGGAACCCGGCGTTGTACATGATGATCAGGTTGGCCAGCAGCTCGTCGGCGGTCATCCGGCCGGGTTCGGCGTCCAGGCCGCGCAGCAGCGCCGAGACGAAGTCGTCGCGCGGCCGCTCCCGGCGCGCGGCGACCAGGTCGGTGAAGTACGCGGTCAGCTCCGCCGCCGCGACGTTGGCGGCCCGGACCTCGCGCATGGACCGGCGGCCGATCTCCAGCACCGCGTCGAACGCGCGGACCCGGGACGGGAACCACTCCCGGTCCGCCTCCGGCACGCCGAGCAGCTCGCCGATGACGTCACTGGGCAGCCGCAGCGCGAAGCGGGCCATGAAGTCGACCGGGCGGCCGTCCGCGCCGTCCGCGGCGAGTCCGTCGAGCAGGCCGTCGGCGATGCGCCCGATGGCCGGTTCCAGCGCGGCGACCCGGCGCGGGGTGAGCGCCTGGGAGAACAGGTGCCGGACCCGCAGGTGGTCCCCCTCGGCGGCGTTGAGCATCGACGACTGGAGGATCCGGATGACCTGGTGCTCGCGCCAGCGCACCCCGGCCCGGTCCAGGTAGTCGGCGCCGAGCACCCGGAAGACGGGGTCGCGCAGCACCCGGTTGACCGCGTCGTACCCGTGCACGACGAGCGCGTGCGGGTCGGCCGGCCGCAGCGCGACCGCCTCCCCCGCCTCGTGCAGCCGGGCGTAGAACGGGTACGGGTCGCGCCGCACCTCGTCACCGAGCAGCTCGTCGAGGGAGATCGTCACGCGCACGGCCGCTCCTCGCGTACGCCGGCGAGCATGTCGGCGGTGGTGTGCGCCCGGATGCCGGGCGGCACCGGGTCGGCGAACCGCGCGACGACCGCCCGGACGTGGGCCTCGGCGGCGTCGGCAAGACCGTCGTAGACGGCCGCGAACAGGTCCCGGGCCGCCCGGCGCGGCCATCCGGCGGGCAGCAGTTCCAGCGGCAGCCGCGGGTCGAGCGTGGGAAACCGCCGGTACGTGTCCATCACCTCGGTCCGGGCCCGCACGGCGGCGGCGCCGTCGACGGACCCGAGCCGCGACACCAGCGGCGTCCACCGGCGCAGGAACGCCTCGTAGTGCCCGCTGATCGCGTCGACGTCCCAGGCGTCCACGGGAGCGCGCTGGCCGATCGCGTCCAGCGCGTCCTGCCGCCCCCGGAAGACCGTGACCGCACCGAGGGCGAGCTGGGCGAGCCGGGCCCGCGCCGGCCCGGCCAGCTCGTACGGCGAGATCCACAGCCCGTCGTAGAGCGGCGCGAAGCCGAGCCAGCGCAACTGGCCGCGCAGCGCCCGGCGCTGGGTGCCGTGGTCCTGCGGCAGCGAGAAGGCGACGATGGTCCAGCACCCGTCCCACGCCTGCGTCTCGGCCGTGGAGGCGGTGATCCAGTTCCCGCCGGCGGACAGGTCGGCGGCGGCGGCGCGACTGAGCCGGTAGAAGCTGTTGCGGCCCTGGCGGGCGCCCTCCAGCACACCGCGGCGGGCCAGCCGGCTGATCGCGGTACGCGCGCCGGCGCTGGTCACGCCGGCCTCGCCGAGCAGCGCGACGATCGCCGCGGACGGCAGCGCGGCGCGGGTACGCAGCGTGTAGTCGGTCAGGAGCGTCACCGCGACGCTCTGCGGCGAGGTGCCGGCCTGCCGCCGGGGCAGCCGCGGCGCCGGCCCCTCGTCCGGGTAGATCTCCTCGATGTCGAACGGGCTTGCCACACGCGCTCCGGGCTCGGCTCAGGGACGGTGCACCGACTGTAGACGAACGCCGCCGCAGCTCATCGGAACACATCGATTGACACTTCGGCGTCCGGCCGGAACACTATGTGCCATACGACGGAGCCGGGCCGGGCGATCCACGTCAGTGGGTGAGGCGCGACACCGCGGCGGCCCGGGTCGCTGGCGCGGCGCGCACCCGCCCGTCCCCGCCCGCACAGGGCGATCGAAGGAGTCTCCGTGAGAATCAGAGCCAAGATGGTGGTGGCCCTGGCCGCGTCGCTGGTGGCGGCCGGCCTGGTGATCCCCGCCGTCCAACCCGCGTACGCGGCGTCGCTGACCGAGGTGACCAGCTTCGGCGACAACCCCGGCCGGATGCGCATGCACGTCTACGTGCCGGACGCCCGCCCGGCCCGGCCGGCCACAGTGGTGGCCATGCACGGCTGTGGCGGTTCCGGCCCCGGCTTCTACTCCGGCAGCGAGTTCGCCGGGCTGGCCGACCGGTACGGGTTCATCGTGATCTACCCCAGCGCGACCCAGCAGGCCGGCTTCGGCAACTGCTTCGACACCTGGTCCGACGCGGCCAAGCGACGCGGCGGCGGCAGCGACCCGGTGTCGCTCATCTCGATGGTCCGCTACGTCCAGCAGCAGTACGGCGCCGACCCGGACCGGGTCTACGCCACCGGCAGCTCGTCCGGCGGCATGATGACCAACCACATGCTGGCGCTCTACCCGGACGTCTTCAAGGCCGGCGCGGCCTTCATGGGCGTGCCGTTCAACTGCTTCGCCGGCGCCGCCGACTATCCCCCCGGCTCCAGCCAGTGCACCGGCGGGAACATGAACCGCACCCCGCAGCAGTGGGGTGACGCGGTCCGCCAGGCGTACCCCGGCTACACCGGGCCCCGCCCCCGGGTGCAGTTGTGGCACGGCACCAACGACACGCTGGTGCCGTACTCGCTGCTCCAGGAGACGATCGAGCAGTGGACGAACGTGTTCGGCCTCAGCCAGAACCCGACGTCCACCGACACGCCGCAGTCCGGCTGGAACCGGCGGCGCTACGCCGACGCCAACGGCACCGTCCAGGTCGAGGCGTACAGCATCCAGGGTGCCGGGCACAGCCTGCCGTCTGCCGGCATGGCCGCGGCCGCGGTGGCGTTCTTCGGCCTGACCGGCACGCCCGGTCCGACCACGCCGCCGCCCGGTCCGACCACACCCCCGCCCGGCCCGACCACGCCCCCGCCGGGCCCGACCACGCCGCCGCCCGGTCCCACCACACCCCCGCCGGGCCCGACCACCCCGCCGCCCGGCACCAGCGCCTGCTCGGTGAGCATCGAGCTGAACGCCTGGAACAACGGGCTGACCGAGAACATCACCGTCACCAACACCGGCACCGCCGCGGTGAACGGCTGGTCGCTGGTGTTCACGCTGCCCGGCGGCCAGACCATCACCTCGGGCTGGAACGCGTCCTACTCCCCCGCCTCGGGCCAGGTGACCGCGCGCAACCTCGCGTACAACGCGGTCATCCCGGCCCGTGGCTCGACCACCATCGGCTTCCAGGCCACGCACACCGGCAACACCGCCCGGCCCGGCTCGTTCAGCCTCAACGGCTCACCCTGCACGCTGACCTGACCGGCACCCCGCACTCCGGCGTTTCTTCCCACGGCGCCGGGGACGGCCCCGCGACCCGAGAGGTCGCGGGGCCGTTTCACGCGTGCACCAGCCCACCTGCGGCATAACGTTGAACCGAACGGTTCAGTGTCGTACGGTGAACCTCGTGGTTCAGCAAGAGACGCTCGACCGGGTGTTCGCCAGCCTGGCCGACCCCACCCGACGCGACATCCTGATCCGGCTCGGCGCGGGCCCGGCCACCATCAGCGAGCTGACCGAGCCCACCGGGATGAGCCTCACCGGCATGCGCAAGCACGTGCGCGCGCTGGAGGACGCGGGCCTCGTGGTGACGCGCAAGGTCGGCCGGTCCCGGCAGTGCCGGCTCAGCGAGGCGCCACTGGACTCGGCCATGGCCTGGATCGCCTTCTACCGACGGCTCTGGGCGCGCCGCCTCGACGGCCTCGACGCCTATCTCACACTCACCACGGAGGACCGCGACCATGACGCTCCACATACGGGTGACACGACACCTTCCGGGCACCCCTGACGAGGCGTTCGACGCCTACACCGACGCCGGCAAACAGAAGATCTGGTTCGGCATCCTGGACGAGGAGCCCGGCATCGTGGAGATCGACGTCGACCTGCGGGTCGGCGGGAGGCAGACCGCCGTCTGGGGTCCGTCCCCCGACATGCTGTTCCGTGAGACGCAGACGTTCCTGGAGATCGACCGCCCGCGCCGGCTGGTCACCGAGTCCACGGGCACCGGCCCGGACGGCACGACCATGACCACGCGCATCGAGGTCACCTTCGAGGCGAGGGACGGCGGCACGCTGATGACAGTGGTGCAGAGCGGCTTCCCGACCCCGGACCTGCGCGACTTCTTCGCCGGCGAGGTCTGGGCCGGGGCGTTCGCCCGCATCGAGGCTTACCTGGTCCGAGAGCACGCAGAGGAGACCTCCCGTGGCTGACCTGTCCCGCACCGCCGTCGTCGCGCTCGCCACCGCCGCCGCGGTGGTCGTCAACCTGATCGTGTACGCGATCGGCAGGGCGGCCGGCGGCAGCTTCCTGTTCACCGCCGACGGCCGGCGGGTCGAGGTCGACGCGGTGACCGTCGCGGGCTTCAGCGCGCTGCCGCTGGCGCTCGGGCTCACCGCCGTCGCCCTGCTGGCGTCCCGGTTCGCCTGGGTGGTCCGGGCGGCGCTGATCATCGGCCCGGCGCTCGCGGTGCTCACGATCGCCACCATGACGCTGCCCGCCGACCTGGACACCACCAGCACGATCACGCTGGCGGTGTGCCACCTCACGCTCGCCCCGATCATCGTCGTCGCGGTGACCGCTCTCGGTCGCCGCGCCACCGCCGGCCCGGTCGCCGCCTGAGGCCGGGCGCTACCGGCCGCGCCCGCCCGCCGTCACCGGGTGTGGCCGGGTAGACACCCACCACCGGCCCTTTTTGCCGACACCGCGTTGTTAACATGACGACATGGTGTCGACAAGTTTGAGAGGTGGCGGCTGATGTTCCTGGCCATTCGCGAGCTGGGGTTCGCGCGGCTGCGATTCGCCTTGATGGGGGCCGTGATCGCGCTGATCTCGGTGCTGATGGTGATGCTGTCCGGCCTGTCCGTCGGGCTGGTCCGCGACGGTGTCTCCGGCCTGCAGAACCTGCCGGTCACCTCGTTCGCCTTCGCCCACGGAGTGCAGCACGACTCGGCGTTCTCGCGCAGCGTGGTGGACGCCTCGGCGGTGGACACCTGGCGCGACCAGCCGGGCGTGGCGGAGGCGACGCCGTTCGGCAACACGCTCGTCAACGGGCGTACCGACGGGGGCACCGAGGTCGACCTGGCCCTGTTCGGCGTCGAGACCGACTCGTTCCTGTCGCCCGCCGTCAGCGAGGGCGACCGGCTCGGCCCGGCGGACGGGATCGTGGTGAGCCCCACCGCCATCGACGCGGGCCTGCGCGTCGGCGACACCGTGACGGTGGACCGGCTGGGCACGCGGCTGCGCGTCGTCGGCGTCACCCAGCAGCAGGACACCTTCGGCCACGTCGACGTGGCGTACGTGCCGCTGGCGACATGGCAGGCGGTCAAGTCCGGCACCCCGGCCGGCGCGCAGACGCCGGCGCAGGCGGCCCAGGAGATCACCGCCGTCGCGGTCCGCGCGGCCGACGGCGACTCGGTGGACCTGGCCGCGGGCGACAAGGCGGCGGGCACGGAGAGCCTGACGCTCGACGAGTCATACGGCGCCTCGCCGGGCTACACCGCCGAGACGACAACGCTCCAGCTGATCCAGGGCTTCCTCTACGCGATCTCGGCGCTCGTGGCCGGCGCGTTCTTCGCGGTCTGGGCGATCCAGCGCAAGCAGGAGGTCGCCGTGCTGCGGGCGCTGGGCGCCTCGACCCGCTGGGTGCTGCGCGACGCCCTCACCCAGGCACTGATCCTGCTGGCCCTCGCCATCGCCGTCGGCATGGGGATCGGCCTCGGCCTCGGCGCGCTGATCTCCGGCGGCAACGTCCCGTTCGCGCTGCACCCGCAGAGCATCGCCGCCGCCGCGGCCGGGCTGCTCGTGCTCGGCCTGGTCGGCGCGGCAGCCGCAGTCGTCCGCCTCACCTCCATCGACCCGGCGACCGCCCTGGGAGGCAACCGATGAGCAGCCGGACCACACCGTCCCCCTCGACGCCGGGCACCATCCCGGCCGACCTCGGCCTGGTCATGCGCGGCGTCCACCTGCGGCACGGCGACGGCGCGGAGACCGTGCACGCGCTCGACGACGTCGACCTGACCGTCGCGCCGGGCGAGCTGGCCGCGATCGTCGGGCCCTCCGGCGCCGGCAAGTCCAGCCTGCTCGCCGTCGCCGGCGGGCTGGCCCGCCCCGACGAGGGCACCGTCACCGTGGCCGGGCACGACATGACCGTGTCCAGCCGCCGGGCGCGCACCGAGCTGCGCCGACGGCACGTGGGGTTCGTGTTCCAGTCGGGCAACCTGCTCCCCGCGCTGACCGCCGCCGACCAGCTGCGCCTGCCGCTGCGGCTGGGCGGGCGACGGGAGCGGTCCGGGCGCGACCCGCTGGAGATGCTCGCGCACGTCGGCCTGGCCGGTAAGGCCGACCGCCGGCCGCACCAGCTCTCCGGCGGCGAGCGCCAGCGCGTCGGCATCGCCCGGGCGCTGATGACCGAGCCCTCGGTGCTGCTGGTGGACGAGCCGACGGCGGCCCTGGACCGGGCCCGCAGCCACGACATCGTCCAGCTGCTCGCCCAGGAGGCGCGGGAGCGCTCGGTGGCCGTCGTGATGGTCACTCACGATCACGACGTGCTGCAATACTGTGACACCATCTACGAGATGATCGACGGCAAGCTGGCCACGAGCAGCTGACGGCGACGAGCAGGGAGCGACGCGGACCGGACACGGGCGGCGGGAGACACGGGGAGGTCGGTGTGCCGAAGATCCAAGCCTCGACCGTCGCGGAACACCGGGCCGCGCAGCGGGCGGCGTTGCTCGACGCCGCCCGCACCCTGCTCTCCGAGCACCCGGAGCAGATCCCGAGCCTGGCCGACGTCGCCCGGCACGCCGGGCTGGCCCGGTCCAGCGCGTACTCGTACTTCAAGTCCCGCACCGACATGTTCGACGTGCTGGTCGCCGACACCTTCCCCCGGTGGTCGGCCTTCGTCGAGAAGCGGATGGCCGAGGCCCGCACGCCGGGGGCGAGAATCCTGGCGTACGTCGAGGCCAACCTGCAACTGGTTGCCCGGGGCGACCACGCACTGGCCCGGGCGCTGGCGTCGGCGGGCAACAGCGAGGTGCTGGCGACCTCCAGCCGGCTGCTGCACGACAGCCTCGAGGCCCCGTTGCGCGCCGCGCTCACCGAGCACGGGGCGAGCGACCCGGACCGGATGGCGGAGCTCGTCCAGTCGGTCGTCTACGCCCTCAGCCGGATGATCGAGAACGGTCTCGACCTCACGGCCGCCACCGGCCTCGGCCGCGAGCTGCTCACCCCGTACCTGCGCCCGGACGCCGGCTGACCGCCCGCCCCTGACCTCCGGCGCGGCGCGACGGCGCCCGGCCGTCACCACGCCTGCTGAACAACGACGGCCCGGGTCGTCGCCGGCAGCCGCACCACGGGTGCGCGCCCGGTCGACGACCCGGGCCGACGCGCGTCCGCAGCCGGCACCCGGAGGCGCATCCGCATACCCGGAGGACGCCCACCGACACGGTCCGGCGCAGCCGTCCGAACGATCGGCGCGGGCCACCGACCAGGGATCGGCGGCCGGCACTGTCGTCCGATCAGGAGGAACCGAACGATCGACCGCCGCATCGACGGTCATCATCGGTCACCGTTCCGCCTAGTGGAACAGCAGCTCAGAGGTGGTGCGGCGGACTAAGTTACTGATCAGTAGCCCGTTGACGGCATGTGAACCCGGCCCTACCGTTCCACTCAATCGAACGGCGTACGGTTCATCCGAACGCTCTCGGCCTCGCCGAGTGCGGCCCGAAACAGGAAGTCCGAGGCATGCCTGACGACAAGCTTCTCGCTCTTCTCTCCCCCACCAGGCTCGGTCGCCTCACCCTGCGGAACCGGGTCTTCGTCCCCGGCCACACCACCAACTTCGGACTGAACAATGTGCCCACCCGTCGCCACGTCGCCTACCACGCGGAGCGGGCGCGCGGCGGTGTCGGCCTGATCATCACCGAGGCGATCCGCGTGCACCCCACGAGCGCGGGCCGCAGCATCAGCCTCGGCAGCTTCGACGACTCGTCGATCCCGGCGTACGCGGCGGTGACCGAGGCCGTGCACGAGCACGGGGCACGCATGTTCGCCCAGATCATGCACGCCGGACGGCAGGCCAACGGCGACGCGACCCGTACCGCCGCCTGGTCCTCGTCGCCGGTGCCGTGGGCGGCCGGCTCGCACGTGCCGCACGCGATGGGACGCCGGGACATCGCCGTCGTCGTCGCCGCGTTCGCCGCCGCCGCGCGGCGGATGCGCGAGGCCGGCTTCGACGGCCTGGAGGTGCACGCCGGCCACGGCCACCTGCTCCAGCAGTTCCTCTCCCCGCACACGAACACCCGCGACGACGCGTACGGCGGCAGCCTCGACAACCGGATGCGCCTGACCCGCGAGGTGCTGACCGCGGTGCTCGCCGCCGCCCCCGAGCTGCCCGTCGGGCTGCGGGTCAGCGCCGACGAGTTCCTGCCCGGCGGCCTCGACCCGGCCGCGGTGCTGGAGATCGTCGGAAAGCTGCGCGCCGAGTTCCCCCTCGCCTACGTGCACGTCAGCCACTCCGCCTACCACGGCAGCTGGTCGCTCGCGACCCAGATGGCGGACATGAGCTTCGGCCACGCCCCGTTCCGGCACCACGCGGCGCTGTTCAAGCGCGAGTTCCCGGACCTGCCGGTGCTCGCGGTGTGCCGGCTGGACAGCCTGCCGGAGGCCGCCGAACTCGTCGCCGCGGGCGAGGCCGACCTGGTCGGCCTGGCCCGCCCGCACATCGCCGACCCGCACCTGGTGCGCAAGGCCGAACAGGGCCGCCAGCACGAGGTACGCGCCTGCCTGGCCTGCAACCAGGGCTGCATCGGCCGCCTGGAGACCAGCCTGCCGATCTCCTGCGTGGTGAACCCGGAGGTCGGCGCCGAGCGGGAGTGGGCCGACGCCTGGCCGGAGCTGCCCGGGCCGTCCGGCGCGCGGAACGTCCTCGTCGTCGGCGGCGGGCCGGCCGGGCTGGAGGCCGCCCTCTCCGCGCACCGGGCCGGGCACCGGGTGACGGTGGTCGAGGCGCGCGACCACCTCGGCGGTCAGGTGGAGGTGGCCGCTCGCGTACCCGGACGGGAGCGGCTCGGTCTGCTCACCCGCGACCTGGCCCGCGACGTCGAGACCGCCGGCATCCCGGTCCGGCTCGGCCACCGTGCCGGCGTCGAGGACGTGCTGGCCGGCGACTACCAGGACGTCGTCCTCGCCACCGGTTCCCGGCCCGCCCGCCGCGAGCTGCCCGGCGGCCCGCCGGTGATTGACATCTGGCAGGCCGTGGACGACCTGGCCGACCCCGGCCACCGGCCCGCCGGCGCCGTCGTCGTGCTCGACGACGAGGGCACCTGGTCGGCGGCCTCGGTCGCGGAGGCGCTCGCCCGGCGGGGTGCCCGGGTCCACCTCGTCTCCCCCACCGCCACGGTGAGCGCCAAGATCACCACGTACTCGCGGCTGGCGCTGCTCAAGCGCTTCGCGGACCTGGGGATCGCGGTCCACCCGATGCGGACCGCCCGCGCGGCGGGCGCCACGGCGGTGGCCCTCGGCGGCCCGCTCGCCGGCGGCGAGACCATCGTCGAGGATGTCACCACGGTCGTCGACGGCGGCTCGGCGCAGGCCGCGGACGAGTTGTACCGGCAGCTCGACGCGCTGCCCGACGGCCCTCGCGTCCACGTCGTCGGTGACGCGAACGCCCCCCGCACCGCCTTCGAGGCCGTCTACGAGGGACGGATGGCCGGCGCGTTCCTCGGCGCCTTCGACACCGCGTCCGCCCAGCGCGTGCGGTACGCCCACTGACCCGTCCACCCCGGTCGCGGTGCACCGCGGACCGGACCTCCCCCACCTGTAGAGGAGACAAGCATGCTGGACATCGAGGAGCGCCTCACCCTGGATGAGCGTTCCGCCGTGGACTTCGTCCTCGGCCTGCGCAAGCGCTGGGCGGACACCGTCTACCCGGCGCTGCGCGAGGAGTACGGCGCCACCGGGGCGTCGGCCACGACGATCGCCGACGCCGGTCAGGTGCTGCGTGGTCTTCCGCTCTACCCGTGGTTCAGCCACCTGGAGCGGGTGCAGCAGAAGATGCTGTGGAAGGTCGCCGGCGACGCGGTGCTCAGCCGCCGCGAGGAGCTGACCGACCAGCTCACCTCGCTGCCCGAGCAGCCGAAGGGCTCGCTGGAGCTGAACCCCGACCTGGAACTGCCCGACTGGTACACCGACTACGACATCCACATCCAGCCCGGCAGCTTCTTCTCCGACGACATGTCGGCCTACGTGTACGAGTTCGGCGCGCGCATCGTCATGCTGCGCGACAACGACGGCTACAAGTTCCACACGCTGTTCGCCCAGACCGCGCTGCCCGAGCTGCCCGCGGCGACCCGGATCGTCGACATCGGGTGCGGTTTCGGCAAGAGCACCCGCCCGCTGCCGGCCAAGTACCCGACCGCGGAGGTGATCGGCGTGGACCTGGCCGCACCCGGTCTGCGCCTGGCCCACGCCGAGGCCGAGGCGACCGGAGTCGCGATCGACTACCGGCAGGCCGACGGCCGGGCCACCGGCATCGAGTCGGACAGCTGCGACGTGGTCACCGGCACGATGGTGCTGCACGAGATGCCGGCCGCCGCGATCCGGGAAACGATCGTGGAGGCCGCGCGCCTGCTCAAGCCGGGCGGCTCGCTGCGCTTCCTGGAGTTCATGCTCACCGGCGACCCGCTGCGCGACGCCACCGTCTACGAGCACGCCGAGCGCAACAACGAGCCGTTCTTCCACGACCTGTTCGGTTCGGACCTGATCGAGGTCTGCACCGAGGCCGGCCTGACCGACGTGTCGTGGACCCCGTTCGACGAGCGCCGCAACGGCGTCCAGCCGCAGGGCTGGGGCGACCGTCCCGAGTGGCACTTCCCCTGGGCCGTACTGGCCGCGACCAAGCCGGAGGCGTGATGAGCACCGAGTTCGACTACTTCGGGGACCCCAAGGTCGGCAAGCTGCTCGACCTGGTGCTGCAGCTCTCCACCGAGCTGCACGTGACCCGCCAGCGGGTACGCGTCGTCGAGGCGCTGCTGGTCCGTTCCGGCGCGCTCACCGCGGGCGCCGTCGACGGCTTCGTCTCGACCGAGGAGGAGCAGCGGGTCCTCGACCGGGAGCGGGACGAGCTGCTGGCCCGCCTCATGCGCATCCTCACCGAGCACGGCCCCGCGGAGCACCCGCTGCGGGACCAGTGGGAGGCGGCCCTGAGCGAGAAGACCGGCTGATGAGCACACCGGACGCGCCCGGCCTGATCGACAGGTACCTGCAACTGTGCGAGGACCGCGAGCTCGACGAAGCAGGCCGCTTTCTCGCGGCGCAGGCGCGGTTGGTCTTCCCGGGCGGCCGGGAGTACTCGTCGCTGCGGGAGATGGCGGCCGCGTCGACCGGAACCTACCGGTGGGTGCGCAAGCACCGGGACCGCTACCTGGTGGGTGACGCCGACGGGCGGGTCACTGTGACCTCGCTCGGGCGGCTGTACGGGGAATGGCTCGACGGCACTCCGTTCGAGGACATCCGCTACGCGGACGTGTTCGTGCTCGACGGCGGACTGATCGTCGAGCAGCACGTCTACAACGATCTGGCCCTGGTCGCGCAGCAGCGCGACAGCTGATTCCCCCGCCTCCGCCGTCACGGCGGCGGAGGCGGTCTCCCCCGACTCACGACGAGGTGTGTGCATATGAAACGAAAGTGGGCTCTGCTCCCGGCGGCGCTGGCCGCCACGCTGGTCCTGGCCGCGTGCGGCGGCGGCTCCGACGACGAGGCCGGCGGCGAGGGCAAGGAGGCGAAGCTGACCATGGCCATCGCCTCCGCCGTGATCGGCCCGAAGGAGGAGGTGGCCGTCTACGCGGTCGCCAAGGAACTCGGCTACTTCGCCGAGGAGAAGCTGACCGTCGAGACGATCAACGCCGATGGCTCGGTCGCCGCCCTCCAGGCGGTCGCGTCCGGCAGCGGTGACATCACCCCCGCCGACGCCGGCTCGGCGCTCGGCGCGGTGGAGAAGAACGTGCCGATCAAGGCGATCGGCGGCCTGGTGCAGAACTGGCCGTGGGTGATGGCGGTGAAGCCGGACTCCCCGATCACCGGCGGCGCGGACCTGCGCGGCAAGAAGATCGGCGTGATCAGCCTGGCCTCCGGCTCGGCCCCGTACGCCCGCGCCTACGTCAAGGCCGCCGGCCTGGACCCGGCCAAGGACGTCGAGCTGCTGCCGGTGGGCGTCGGCGCGCAGGCCGCCGCCGCGCTCAACGACGGCAAGGTCGACATGCTGGCGCTCTACACCCAGGCGTACGCGGTCATCGAGAACGCCGGCACCGAGCTGAAGTACCTGACCAACCCGGACGTGTTCACCGGCATCCGGTCGCTGACCTTCAGCGTCGGCGCCCGTGACTTCGACGCCAAGAAGGACTCGTACGAGCGGTTCCTGCGCGCGGCGTACAAGGCGATGCTCTTCTCGGCGAAGAACCCCGAGGCCGCCATGAAGATCGGCTACAAGGTCTTCCCGCAGATCCTCGCCGGCAAGTCCGCCGACGAGCGCCTCAAGGCCGACACCGAGAGCCTCACCGCCTGGCTGAAGACGGCCACCCCGGCCAGCGGCGACCCGGAGCAGTTCGGCGACTGGGGCGCGATCAGCGACGACGAGTGGGCGAAGACCCAGGCGTACACCAAGGAGGCCGGGCAGATCACCGGCGACGTCGACCTGAAGAAGCTCTGGGACCCGAGCCTGCTCTCCGGCGCGAACGACTTCGACAAGGCCGCGGTGCTGAGCAAGGCCGCGAACTACACCGCCTAGGCAGCGGACAGCGGAAGGGATTTCGATGGCCATCAAGGCGACGGCCCGCCGGGCGCAGACGCAGGCTCCGGCATCGGTGTCGGAAGACTCCTGGATCGAGATCGACGGGCTGGACAAGGAGTACCGGCCCCGTAAGTCGGCACCGACCCAGGCGCTGAGCGACATCAACCTGACGGTACGTCGCGGCGAGTTCATCTCGGTCGTGGGACCGTCCGGGTGCGGCAAGACCACATTGCTGAAGATCCTCGCCGGGCTCAGCCCGAAGTCCGGCGGCGCGGTACGGATCGCCGGGCGGGACGTGACGAAGCCCCTTCCCGAGGTCGGGATGGTGTTCCAGGCACCGACGCTGCTGCCGTGGCGCACCATCTTCGACAACGTGATGGTGCCGGCGGAGATCCAGCGACTGGATCCCCGCCGGCACCGGGAACGCGCGCAGCAACTGCTCGAGATGGTCGGTCTCAACGGCTTCGAGCAGAAGTACCCGCACGAGCTCAGCGGCGGCAT
This sequence comes from Micromonospora sp. WMMD1219, assembly GCF_049315215.1. Lineage (NCBI taxonomy): Bacteria > Bacillati > Actinomycetota > Actinomycetes > Micromonosporales > Micromonosporaceae > Micromonospora > Micromonospora sp. WMMD1219. The sequence goes on along the minus strand of NZ_CP186057.1, from coordinate 4,582,777 downwards.
GCAGCAGCGGGCCGGCATCTGCCGGGCGCTCGTGCACGACCCGGCGGTACTGCTGATGGACGAGCCGTTCGGCGCGCTCGACGCGATGACCCGCGAGTACATGAACGTGGAGCTGCTGCGCATCTGGCAGGAGAGCAACCAGACGATCGTGCTGGTCACGCACTCCATCCCGGAGGCGGTCTTCCTCTCCGACCGGGTGGTCGTGCTCAGCCCCCGGCCGGGCCGGATCGCGGAGGTCCTGGACATCGACCTGGAACGGCCGCGTGACCTCGGCGTCATGTCGTCCGACCGGGCCGGGGTCTACGTGGAGCGGATCCGCCGACACTTCAACGCCGCCGGCGTTATCGACTGACGAGGGACAGCCATGGCAACAAGCAACCTGGTCCGCGAGCCGGCCCAGCCACCGGCGCCGTCCGCCCGGCCCGCCCGGCCCGCCCGGCGCAAGTTCGACCTCCGCGAGAAGCCCCAGCTCTGGCTGGTCCCGACGGTCTTCGTCGTCGTCGTGCTGGCCTGGGAGTACGGCGTCGCGCTCATCGGCGTCGACGAGTACGTCCTGCCGCTGCCGTCGAGCGTGGTCGAGTCGCTGTGGCAGCAGCTCGGCGACGACCAGTTCTGGGGTCACTTCTGGGTGACCACCCAGGAGGCGCTGCTCGGGTTCGTGATCGGTGTCGGGGCCGCGCTGCTGCTCGGCACGTTCATCTCCCAGATCAAGATCGTCGAAGCCACCCTGATGCCGTACATCGTGGCCTTCCAGACCGTGCCGAAGGTCGCCCTGGCCCCGCTGTTCGTGGTCTGGTTCGGCTTCGGCCTGACCAGCAAGGTGGTCATGGCCGCGGTGATCTCGTTCTTCCCGATGCTCGTCAACGTCATCGAGGGTCTGCGGGCGGCCGACGCCGACAAGATCCAGATGCTGACGGTGTTCGGCGCGAGCAAGACCCAGATCTTCCGGATGGTCCGGCTGCCCAGCGCGCTGCCGTTCATCTTCGCCGGCCTGGACATCGGCATCGTCTTCGCCATCCTCGGCGCGGTCGTCGGCGAGTTCATCGGCGCCAAGGAGGGCCTGGGCTACCTGCTGCTGCAGACCAACTACAACTTCGACATCGCCGGCATGTTCGCCGTCCTGGTGGTCCTGTCGGTGATGGGTCTGGTGGCGCACTTCGTGATCCGGCTGCTGCAGAAGCGCCTGGCCTTCTGGGCCGAGGACACGAAGGTGATCGGCGCGTGACGACAGCTGACGGGACCGTCGTCACGCGTGCGGAGCACCGGCCGGGCGTGGTTCACGCCCGCCCGGCCGGTGGCCGAACGGGAAAGGCAGGACACGAGACATGAACACCGACCCGAACCGGTTCGACGGGCGGGTGGCACTGGTCACCGGCGCGGCCCGCGGCATCGGCGCCCGGATCGCCGCGACCCTCGCACAGCGCGGCGCGACTGTGGCGCAGGCCGACCTGCTCGACGACTGGGCGGAGGCCGAGCTGACCGGCGGCGCGCACACCCGGCACCGGGTGGACGTCCGGTCGGCCGCCTCCTGCACCGACCTGGTGGCCGAGGTACTCGACTCCCACGGCCGCCTCGACCTGCTCGTCAACAACGCCGGGATCGTCCGGCGCGGGCCGGCGGCCACGATGTCCGAGGAGGACTTCACCGCCGTCCTGGACGTCAACCTGACCGGCACGTTCCGGATGTGCCAGGCCGCGTACCCGGCGCTGCGGCAGACCCGCGGCGCGGTGGTGAACATCGGCTCCACGAACGGGCACATCGCGGTGCTGAACACGCTCGGGTACTGCGTCAGCAAGGCCGGCGTGATGCACATGGCGCGCGTACTCGCCCTGGAGTGGGCGCCGGACCGGATCCGGGTCAACGCCGTCGGACCCACGATCGTCCCCACCGACATGACCTCCGACGTACGCGGCGACGAGGCGTACCTGGCCGACAAGATGGCGAGCATCCCGCTGGGCCGGATGGCGCAGCCGCAGGACGTCGCCAACGCGGTCGCCTACCTGCTCAGTGACGCCGCCGCCATGACCACCGGGCAGACGATCTTCGTCGACGGCGGCGTCACCATCCACTGACTTCCCCCTCTCCGACCCCTTCTGTGAGGACCACCATGCCCAAACCGGATACCGCGGCCGCTCTCGCGGCCGTCGACGCCCACTTCGACGAGTTCGTCGAGGAGCTCCAGCAGCTGTGCCGCATCCGCAGCCGCCGCCAGGAGCCGGAGCAGATGGAGGCCACCGCCGAGTTCATCGCCGGGTCGGTCCGCCGCTGGGGCGGCGAAGCCGAGATCATCCCGTGGGAGCAGTCGTACCCGTACGTGCTGGCCGAGGTGCCGGGCGAGGGCGACAAGGCGCTGCTGCACTTCACCCACTACGACGTGGAGGTCGAGCCGGCCGGTGACGACGCCGACTGGATCAGCCCGCCGTACGCGGCGGAGATCCACGACGGCCGGCTGTACGCCCGGGGCGTGGCCGACGACAAGGGCGTCGTCATGTCCCGCATCCACGCGGCGGCGGCCTGGAAGCTGGCCGGGCTGACCCCGCCGGTGACCAACCGGATCATCTTCGAGGGCAAGAAGTGGCTGCACAGCCCGGGTCTGGGCTCGTTCGTGCAGGCGCACGCCGACCGGCTCGCCAGCGACGCGGCGCTGTGGGAGAACTCCTGGCTCGACGGCGAGGACCGGCTGCTGCTCAAGCTCGCCGAGAAGGGCGTGCTCTACCTGCGGCTCACCGCGCAGACCCTGCCGCGCGACCTGACCAGCCAGAACACCGCGCTGCTGCCGGCCGCCACGGCCCGGCTGGCCGCCGCCCTGGCGCAGTTGCAGCGGCCCGACGGCACCGTGACGATCCCCGGTTTCGCCGACGACGCCCGGCCGCCGACGGACGAGGAGCGGGCGCTGCTGGAGAAGGTGGCGTTCGACGGGGACTTCCTGCGCAAGCGGGCCCAGGTCGACCGGTTCACCGGTGACCTGGACGACCAGGCCGCCGCCGTGGCCATCCGGACCGTGCCGACGCTCACCGTCGCCGGTTTCGCCGGCGGCGACATGCGCGACGACGTGACACTCGGCATCCCGTCGACCGCCTCGGCGAAGCTGGAGATCCGGCTGGTGCCGGGCCAGGACCCGGACCGGGTGCTCGGCTGCATCCGCGACCACCTGGCGGCGACCGGCTTCGGTGACCTGCGCATCGAGGTGATGGCGACCAGCCGGCCCAACCTCACCGACCACCGCGACCCGTTCGTCGCGCTGGTCGCCGACGCGGCCCGCCGGGTGTACGGGACCGAGCCGGTGATCGAGCCGTACACGCAGTGGATCGGCAACCAGGGCGTGATCGCCGACCGGCCGATCGTCGGCGTCGGTGTGTCCCGCGCCGACTCCGGTGTGGACGGCCCGAACGAGAACATCCGGCTGGACGACTACAAGGCCGGCATCAAGCACGTCATCGAGGTCATGGCGGCGCTGGCGGTGGCCGAGTGACCCGGGCCCGCGGCGTGGCCCGCCGCGCCTACGTCGACGTGCCGTGGGGTCAGGTGCACTACCGGCACGGCGGCGACGCCGACGCCCCGGTGCTGCTGATGCTGCACCAGTCCCCGCTCTCCTCGGCCACCTACGACGCGGTGATCGAGCCGCTGGCCCGCCGCGGCCTGCGGGTGATCGCCCCGGACACGCCGGGGTTCGGCATGTCCGACGCGCCGCCGCGCCCGTGGTCCATCCCGGAGTACGCGGCCGGGGTGTGGCAGTTCGCCGACGCCCTCGGGCTGTCCCGGGTGCACCTGCTCGGGCAGCACACCGGCGCGATCGTCGGCGCCCAGGCGCTGATGTCGGCGCCGGAGCGGGTGCACCGGCTGATCCTCCAGGGCATCCCGCTCTACGACGAGCAGGAGCGGGCGGAGAAGAAGCGGTCGTACGCGCCCGGCTACGTGCCGGCGCGCGACGGCGGGCACCTGACGGTGATCTGGGACCGGGTGTACGGCCTGTACCCGCGCCTGACCCCGGAGGAGGCGGACCGCCAGGTCACCGAGTACCTGCTGACCGGCCCGGACTACGCCACCGCGTACCGGGCGGTGTTCGACCACCACGTGGACACCGCCGCCCTGGACGCGCTGCCCATCGTGCTGCTGCACGGCGCCGACGACCTGCTGGACCGGATGACGCCGCAGGTGCGGGCCGCGCTGCCCGGCGCCGAGCTGGTCACCATCCCCGGTGGCACCGACTTCGTGGCCGACGAGCAGCCGGAGGCGTTCGCCGACGCGGTCGCCGCGCAGGTGCACGCCGACCTCGGGCGGGAGGTGGCGGCGTGAACGCGGGCACCCCGGTCGCCGAGGCGAAGGTCGTACCGGCGAACACGCTCTACACCGCGACCGTCGAGGTCTCCGGCGGCCGGGGCGGCAGCGCCCGGTCGCTGACCGGGTCGCTGCGGGTCGACCTGACCCGCCCCGCGCAGCGGGGTCCGGACGCGCCCGGCACCGACCCGGAGGAGCTGTTCGCGGCCGGCTACGCGGCCTGCTTCGACAGCGCGCTCGCCGTCGCCGCCCGGCAGGCCGGCATCCGGCCCGGTCCGACGACTGTCACCGCCTCGGTCTCCCTCGGGCAGACGCAGGACGGCCGGTACGCGATCGCGGTGGTGCTGGACGTGTCCGCGCCGCAGTGCCCGCAGGCCGACCTGGAACGCGCGGTGGAGCTGGCCGACCGGATGTGTCCCTACTCGAACGCCCTGCGGGGCAACACCGCGGTGGCGATCCGGGTCGATGGCCACCGCTGACCTGACCGAGCCCGCAGCGGTCCCCCACCCGGCGGATCCGCCGCGGCCCGCCGGCCCGATGGCCCTGGCCGTCGGGCTCGGCGCGGTCTACCTGATCTGGGGCTCGACCTACCTGGGCAACCGGGTGGCCCTGGACAGCATCCCGCCGCTGGTCGCCACCTCGGCCCGGTTCCTGGCCGCCGCGCTGCTGCTGTTCGCGGTGGCGGCGCTGCGCCGGGGAGCGGCCGGGCTGCTGCTGCCCCGGCGGCAGTGGGGCGGAGTGGGCGCCAGCGGGCTGCTGATGGTCGGTGCGGGCAGCGCGCTGCTCGCACTGGGCCAGCAGTACGTGGCGACCGGGCTGGCGTCGCTGCTGGTGGCGGGCATGCCGCTGTGGGTGCTGGTGTTGCGGCTGGCCGTCGGGCCGCGGCCGTCGGCGCTGGCGGCGGTGGGTGTGCTCGGCGGGGTGGCCGGGCTGGCGCTGCTGTTCTCGGTGCCGACGCAGGGAGGGCACCTGGGCGGGATGCTGCTGCTGGTGGTCTCCACGATGGTCTGGGCGCTGGGCTCGACGCTGTCGCAGCGGCTGCAGATGCCCGCCGACCACCTGGTGGGCACCGGCTGGCAGATGCTCGTCGGCGGCGTCGCGGTGGCGGTGGCGAGCGTGGTCAGCGGTGAGCTGGGGCGGTTCCGTCCGGCCGACGTGACGGGCCGGTCCTGGATGGCGTGGACCTACCTGATGCTGGTGTGCACAGTGGTCGGCTTCAGCGTCTACACGTGGCTGCTGCGCAACGCGCCGATCCAGCTCGCGTCCACCTACGCGTACGTCAACCCGGTGGTGGCGGTCCTGCTCGGCATGATGGTGCTGGATGAATCGTTGTCCGGACGACAGGTGCTCGCCGGTGCCGTGGTGCTCGCCTCGGTGGCGCTCGTCATCGCGCGGGAGCGACCCCGGCAGGCCGGCGGCCTCCCGCCCGGGAAGACCCCCGTCGCGCCCGCCTGACGCCCGGCGACCCCGCACACGTACGTCGACACTGGAGGAACAGAGATGATCACGACAACGGTCGTCGAGAGCAGCGCCGGCCGGACCCGTTCCGGTCTGGGACGCGCCCTCGACATCGTCAACATCATCGCCGAACGGGCACCGGAGACCCTCGGCGTGTCGACGATCGCGCGGGAACTGGGCCTGCCGAAGGCGGTCGCCCACCGGATACTCAAGGAGCTGGTGGCCGACAACTTCCTCACCTTCAACGAGGAGACCAAGCGGTACCGCCTCGGCACCGGCGCGCTGGCGGTGGGCCTGGCCGCGCTGCGCGCGCTGGACGTGCCGGACATCGCGCGCCGGTACCTGGTCCGGCTGGTCCGCGACAGCGGCGAGACCGCCACGCTGTCGGTGCGGCAGGGCTGGTCGCGCGTCTACATCGACCAGGTGCTCTCGCCGCACGAGGTCCGGATGTCGGTGTCCCTGGGCACCAGCCACGCGCTGCACTCCGGGTCGTCGTCGAAGGCGATCCTGGCGGCGCTGCCGGACGCCGAGGTGGACGACTACCTCGGCCACCACCCGCTGGACGCGGTCACCCCGGCCACCATCACCTCCACCGCGAAGCTGCGGGCCGAGCTGGCCCGGGTCCGCCGCCAGGGGTACGCGGTGAGCATGGGTGAACGGCAGAACGGCGCCGGCAGCGTCGCCGCGGTCGTGCGCTACGCGACCGGGCAGGTGTTCGGCTCGATCTCGCTGTGCGGGCCGCAGAACCGGTTCACCCCGGAGGTGTGCGCCGCGCACGGTGCGCTGGTCGCCGCGGCGGCGGCGGAGATCTCCGCCGAACTGGGTTTCCGGCCGCCGGCGCAGCGTGTCGCCGGCCGGACGGGTCAGGAACAGAACTGGGGAGGTGGAACAGGTGAGTGACGGACCGCTGACGGGCCTGCGGGTGCTGGACGTCTCGACGATCCTCGCCGGACCGCTGTGCTGTCAGATCCTCGGCGACTACGGCGCCGACGTGATCAAGATCGAGCATCCGACCATGGGTGACAGCATGCGCGGCCACGGCAAGGCCAAGGACGGCCATCCCCTGTGGTGGAAGGAGATCTCCCGCAACAAGCGGCTGGTCGGGCTGAACCTGTCCGCGCCGGAGGGCGCGGCGCTGCTGCTGCGGCTGGCCGAGCGCGCCGACGTGCTGGTGGAGAACTTCCGGCCGGGCACGCTGGAACGCTGGGGCGTCGGCCCGGAGGAGCTGCACCGGGTCAACCCCGGTCTGGTGATCGCCCGGATCACCGGCTTCGGGCAGACCGGCCCGTACGCCTCCCGGGCCGGGTTCGGCACGCTGGCCGAGGCGATGAGCGGCTTCGCCCATCTGACCGGCACCGCCGACGGCCCGCCCACGCTGCCCGCGTTCGGGCTGGCGGACAGCATCTGCGGCATCGCCACCTCGTCGGCCGTGATGATGGCGCTCTGGCACCGGGAGCGCTCCGGCGGCCGGGGCCAGGTCGTCGACATGAGCCTGCTGGAACCGATCATGACCGCTGTCGGTCCCGGTCCCACCGTCTACGACCAGCTCGGCGTGGTGGAGCAGCGGCAGGGCAACCGCTCGACGAACAACGCGCCGCGCAACACGTACCAGACCAAGGACGGGTCGTGGGTGGCGATCTCCACCAGCGCCCAGGCCATCGCCGAGCGGGTGCTGCGGCTGGTGGGCCACCCCGAGGTGATCGACGAGCCGTGGTTCCGTACCGGCGTCGGGCGGGTGGCGCACGCGGACCTGCTCGACGAGTACGTGGGCTCGTGGATCGCCGAGCGGACCCGCGACGAGGTGGCGGCGGCGTTCGCCGAGGCCGGCGCCGCTGTCGCCCCGGTCTACAGCGCCAAGGACATCGTCGAGGACCCGCACGTCCAGGCCACCGAGATGATCACCACGGTCGACGATCCGGACCTCGGCCCGATGCGGATGCACAACGTCATGTGGCGGATGTCGGAGACGCCGGGCCGGATCCGGTTCACCGGCCGCTCCCCCGGCGCCGACACCGACGCCCTGCTCGTCGAGGAGCTCGGCTGCGACCCGGCCGAGATCGCCGACCTGAAAGCCCGTGGCGTCGTCGCCTGACGACGCCGACAGCCGAAACGCGAGGAACCCCGTGGGCACCACTGCCAGAACCGCCGACCGCCTGCTCGACGCCGTGCAGGCCGGCGTCACGATCTACGACCTGGGCCGGCGGCTGACCGCCGGCATGCCGCAGTCACCGAACCACCCGGCGTTCGGGCTCACCCTGCCGCGCCGCCACGGCGACATGGTCCGGGCCGACGGCGGCTCCGCCGCCAACGACCTGCTGGTGATGGGCACGCACGTCGGCACGCACGTCGACGCGCTCGCGCACGTCTCCCAGGACGGCCGGCTGCACGGCGGCGCCGACGCCGCCGCGGCGCAGGTCGGCGGCCGGTTCGACGAGCTGGGCGTGCACACGGTCGCGCCGATGGTGCGCCGCGGCGTGCTGCTGGACGTGCCCGCGGCGCTGGGCGTCCAGAGCTGCGAGCCCGGCTACGAGATCACCCCCGCCGACCTGGACGCCGCGGTGTCCCGGCAGGGCACGCCGGTGGGCGCGGGCGACGTGGTGCTCATCCGCAGCGGCTGGGGTCGGCTGTTCGACCACGAGGACCGCAACCAGTACATCGGCAAGGACTCCGGCGTGCCGGGGGTCGGCGCGGACGGCGCCACCTGGCTGGCGCAGCGCGGCGTGCACGCGGCCGGCGCGGACACCATCGCCTTCGAGTGCCTGCCGCCGGGCAAGGGCCACAGCACGCTGCCGGCGCACCGGATCCTGCTGGTGGAGCACGGCATCTACCTGATCGAGACGATGGCGCTGGAGGAACTGGCCCGCGACGGGGTGCACGAGTTCACATTCGTCATGGCGCCGCTGCCGCTGTACGGCGCCACCGGCTCCCCGGTGCGCCCGCTGGCGGTGATCAGCCGTGGCTGAGCCGACCCTGGGCCGCCACCTGGCCACCTTCGCCGCCGACACCGCCGCCGAGGCGCTGCCCGACGAGGTCGTCGCGAGCGTCCGGGCCCGCGTCCTGGACGTGCTCGGCCTGTGCGTGGCGGCCCGGCCGCTGCCGACCAGCCAGGCGGCGCTGGACTACGTCGCCGAGCAGGGCGGCCGGGGCCAGGCCACCGCTGTCGGACTGGACGAGAAGGTCCCGGCCGCGCTGGCCGCGTTCGCCAACGGCGTGCTGGCGCACTCGCTCGACTACGACGACACGCACCTGCCGTCGGTGCTGCACCCGAGCGCGTCGGTGGTGCCGGCCGCGCTGGCCGCCGCCGAGGCGTCCGGGGCGTCCGGGCGGGAGACGGTCGCGGCCATCGCCGTCGGCCTGGAGGTGTGCGTCCGGCTCGGCATGGCCGGTTACGACCCGGCCGCCGGCAACTCCGTCTTCTTCGAGCACGGGCAGCACGCCACCTCGATCTGCGGCACGCTCGGCGGCGCGGTGGCGGCGGCCCGGCTGCTGAAGCTGGACGCCGACGGCGCGCTCGACGCGCTCGGCGTGTCCGCCTCGATGGCCGCCGGTCTGATCGAGTCCAACCGCAACGGCGGCACCGTCAAGCGGATCCACTGCGGCTGGGCGGCGCACGCGGCGGTGAGCGCCGCGCAGCTGGCCCGGCACGGCGTGACCGGCCCGCCGACCGTGCTGGAGGGACGCTTCGGCTTCTTCCAGGCGTTCCTGCGCGGCGAGTTCGACGGCGACGAGATCGTCCGCGGGCTCGGCACCGACTGGGCGGTGCCGGGCATCTTCTTCAAGCCGTACCCGGCGAACCACTTCACCCACGCCGCCATCGACGCGGCGATCGCGCTGCGCGAGCGCGGGTTGCCGCTGGACGAGATCGAGTCGATCACGCTCGGCGTGCCGACGCCGACGGTGCGCACCATCGGCCAGCCCATCGAGCGTAAGCGGGCGCCGCAGACCGGCTACGAGGCGCAGTTCAGCGGCCCGTACGCGGTGGTCGCCGGCCTGATCGGCGGCGGCGGTCTCGGCGTGGACCTCGCCGACTTCACCGACGCCCTGGCGCACGACCCGCAGCGGCGGGCGCTGATGGCGCTGGTCGACGTGGTGGGCGACGAGCGGTGCGACGCGATCTTCCCGCACCAGTTCCCGGCCGTGCTGCGGGTGGTCACCCGCGACGGGCGGGAGTGGGTGCAGGAGGTACTCGCCAACCGGGGCGGGCCGCAGCGTCCGCTCAGTGACGCCGAACTGGCGGTCAAGTTCCGCACCAACGCCGCTGCCCTGCCGGAGGCGACCGCCGACCGCATCACCGAGGAGGTCCACCGGTTGGACCGGGCCCCCGACGTCCACGGCCTGATGGGCCTGATCAACCGCCGCTGAACCGAGCACGAGGAGCAACACCATGAGCACCTACGACCTGCTGCTGACGAACGTCCGCGTGGTCCGGCACGACCGGCCCGAGCCCGAGCTGATGGACATCGCGGTCACCGACGGGCGGATCAGCCGCGTCGCCCCGCAGATCGACCGGGCGGAGGCCGCCCAGGTCGTCGACGGCGGCGGCCGGCTCGCCTTCCCCGGTGTGGTCGACGCGCACCAGCACTGGGGCATCTACAACCCGCTGAGCGAGGACGCCGTCTCGGAGAGCCGCGCCTCGGTGCAGGGTGGCGTCACCACCGCGCTGAACTACATGCGCACCGGGCAGTACTACCTCAACCGGGGCGGCCGGTACGCCGACTTCTTCCCCGAGGTGCTGGCCGCGACCGAGGGCCGCTCCTACATCGACTACGGCTTCCACCTGGCGCCGATGTCGCGGGAGCACATCGGCGAGGTGCCGTCGCTGGTCGAGGAGCACGGGGTCACCTCGTTCAAGATCTTCATGTTCTACGGCAGCCACGGCCTGCACGGCCGCTCCGCCGACCAGAACTCCTTCCTGATGATCCCGGAGGGCGAGCGGTACGACTACGCCCACTTCGAGTTCGTGATGCGGGGCGTCCAGGCGGCCCGGGAGCGTTTCCCCGAGCTGGCCGACGAGATCTCGCTGTCGCTGCACTGCGAGACCGCCGAGATCATGAGCGCGTACACCAAGCAGGTCGAGCAGGACGGCACGCTGCGCGGGCTGGAGGCGTACCACGCCTCGCGGCCGCCGCACTCCGAGGGACTGGCCGTGTCGATCGCGTCGTACCTGGCGCACGAGACCGGGCTGCCGAAGATCAACCTGCTGCACCTGACCTCGGAGAAGGCGGTCGACGCGGCGCTGCGGATGGCGCGGGCGTTCCCGCACATCGACTTCCGCCGCGAGGTGACAATCGGCCACCTGGTGGCCGACATCGACACCGCGCACGGCCTGGGCGGCAAGGTCAACCCGCCGCTGCGCCCGCGCGCCGACGTCGAGGCGCTCTGGGGGTACGTCCTGGACGGCAAGATCGACTGGGTGGTCAGCGACCACGCCTGCTGCAAGGACGAGGTCAAGTTCGGTGAGCCGCGCGACGACATCTTCGTCGCCAAGTCCGGGTTCGGCGGCGCCGAGTACCTGCTGCCCGGACTGGTCACCGAGGGCAACCGGCGCGGCCTGTCGTACCAGCGGGTGGCGGAGCTGACCTCGTGGAACCCGGCGCAGCGCTTCGGCCTGCGCAACAAGGGCGCCATCGCGCAGGGGTACGACGCCGACATCTGCCTGGTCGACCCGGACTCGACCTGGACGGTGCGCGCCGAGGACTCCGAGTCGACGCAGGAGTACACGCCGTTCGAGGGCTTCGAGCTGACCGCCCGGGTCACCGACACCTTCGTCCGCGGGCAGCACGTGCTGGTCGACGGCAAGGTGACCGGCGAGCCGGCCGGCCGCTACCTCGCCCGCCCGCAGCGGTAGGGGAACGACATGACGGCGGTGGCGCGCAGTTACCTGTACGTGCCGGGCGACCGGGCGGACCTGCTGGACAAGGCGGCCGGGCGGGGCGCGGACGCGCTCGTGCTCGACCTGGAGGACGCGGTCACACCCGCTCGCAAGGCGCAGGCCCGGGAGACGGTCGCCGGGTACCTGGGCGCCGCCGCGCCGTCCGCACCCGAGCTGTGGGTGCGGATCAACAGCGACCAGGTCGAGGCGGACGTCGAGGCCCTCTCCCCCGCCGCGGCCGGGGTGTGGGTGCCGAAGGCCGAGCCGGAGCTGCTCGCCGAGGTCGACGCCGCGCTGACCCGGGTGCAGCGGCGGCTCGGCCCGGACGCCCCGGCGTTCCGGGTGGTGGCGCTGATCGAGACCGCCCGGGGCGTGCTCACCGCGCCGCGGGTGGCCGAAGCGCCGCGGGTGCTGCGGCTCGGCCTCGGCGAGGCGGACCTCGCCGGCGAGCTGGGGTTGCAGCCCGGACCGGACCGCGCCGAGTTCGCCCCGATCCGCGCCCAGGTCGTGGTCGCGTCGGCCGCGGCCGGCGTCAACCCGCCGGTGGGGCCGGTGGAGACGACGCTGCGCGACCCGGAGCGGCTGGAGCGGACCACCCGGGCGCTGCTGCGGCAGGGCTTCCGGGCCCGCAGCGCCATCCACCCCGGGCAGGTCGCGACGATCAACGAGGTGTTCACCCCCAGCGCCGAGGAGGTGGCCTCCGCCCGGGCCGTGCTGGCGGCGCTGGAGCGGGCCGAACGCGGCGGCTCCGGGGTGGCCACCGACGCCGACGGCCGGCTGCTGGACCGGGCCGTGGTGCGCGCCGCCACCGAGGTGGTACGCCGCGCCGAGGCGTCCGCCGGCTGAACCGTGACGCCGGGCCGGGAACCGTCGACGGGTGCGACGCTCCGCGCCCTGAGCCGGTCGGCGTGAGCCGGGCGGGGCGCTCCCGTGCGCCCCGCCCGGCGGCGTCTTCCAGTGGTTCCGGTCAGACCACCGCGGGCTGGGCCTCGGTGGCCATGACGAGCGCGCCGAGCAGCGCGGCGTCCTGCGCGAAGTCCGACAGCACGATCTCCGGCGGGTACGGCAGCGTGTGGGTGAGCCGCTCGGTCAGCAGCTCCCGCACCAGGTCGTTGCCCGCGACGCTGCCGACCAGCACGATCCGCTGCGGGTCGAGCAGCAGACAGCACGTGACGAGCTGGCGGGCCAGTTCGTCGACACGCAGGTGGAGCTGATCGCGTACCGGGCCGGGCTGCTCCGCGGCGGCACACAGGCCGGCCGCCCGGCCGTCCACCCCGAGCCGCTGCGCCAGCTCGTCCAGGGCCCGGCCGGAGAACGTCGCCTCCAGCATCGGTTCCAGGCGGGGCGGCCAGCTGAGGTCGGTCAGTCCGTAGGCGATCTCGCCGGCCGCGCCGTGGCGGCCCGGCAGCACCTCGCCGTTGACGGTGACCGCCGCGGCGACCCCGGTGCCCAGCCCGACGACGAGTCCGGGATCGGCGTCGCGCAGCGCCCCGAGCCGCAGCTCGGCGTAGGCGGCGGCCTTCAGGTCGTTCGTCACCCGCACGTGCGCGAGGTTCAGGTGGGCGCGGACCGCCTCGCCCAGCCGCAACTGTTCCCAGCCGGGCACGTTCGGCGCCAGTTCGATGCCGTGGTCGTGGACGACGCCGGGCGAGGCGATGCCGGCCGCGACGATCGTGCCGCCGGTCTGCTCGGCGAGTTCGCACGCCCGGTCCAGTGCCCGGGTGAGGGCCTGCTGCGCGCCCTGCTCGGCGATCGTGGGCAGGCGCTCGGAGGCGAGCAGCCGGCCGTCGGTGTCGCCCACGCCGATCGCCATCTTGGTGCCGCCGAAGTCGATGCCGAGCAGGCGTGGATTTGCCGGTCGTTCCATGGTGATGTCAGATCGCCCTTCGGGCCGTCGGTCCAGATCACGTGGTCGCCGCGACACGACGTCCGCGACCACGGCAAGCTGCGTCTGCCGCCCCGTCACGGGCCTACCCTCGCCGCGACCGCCTCGGCGAGAGCCGCGTCGGCACGGGTCAGCCGCTCGCGCAACGTCTGCGCCCGCTCCTGCACCGCGTCGAGCATTGTAGACAGTCGCCCGACCTGGTCCCGGACGGCCGCCTCGCCGGGGCCGTCGGCCTGGGCGCGGCGCAGCACGAGTTCGGGGCGGACCGCGGCGGCCAGCAGGTCCCGTACCGCGGCGTCGTCGAGCGTCAGACCGAGGTCGGCGGCGGTGGACCGGACCAGCTCGTCGGTCCAGGTGGCCGGCGCGCCGCCGCGGACCAGCCGGCCGAGCAGCGAGTGGGCTCCCCGGAACGGCACGCCGTGGCGGGCCAGCGCGTCGGCCGCCGCGGTGGTGGTGGCGCCGGAGGCGACGATCTCCTCGCCGGACGGCGGGCGCTGCGGGTCCAGCTTCTCGATCAGTCCGCCGAGCAGGGAGAAGAACCGGTACGCCCGGTCGTCGCCCTCCCAGAGCCGGGACTGCACGTCGGTGGTGGCGTTGTTCGAGTCCTCCCACCAGGCGGCGCCGACGTTGTTGAGCACGCTCGCCGCGTCGGCCGCGGCGGCGCCGGCCATCGAGACTAGGTGTTCCAGCACCACCGGGTTGCGCTTCTGCGGCATGATGCTGCTGCCCTGGGTGAACTCGCCGGGCGTGACCACCCAGCCCCAGCTCAGCCAGTCCATCAGGGTGCGGGCGAGGCGGGCGCCGGTGGCGAGCGCCTGCGCGTTGAGCGTGGCGACCCGGACCAGGTGGTCGGCGCCGGCCACCGCCTCGTACGAGTTCACGATGAGCTGGTCGAAGCCGAGCAGGTCGGCCAGGCGGCGGGGCGAGATGTCCAGGTCGGTGCCGGCGAAGGCGCAGGAGCCCAGCGGCGACCGGTTCATCTCGTCCAGCAGGTCGGCGTACGCGGCGGCCTCACCGGCGAGCGCCTCGGCGTAGCCGGCGAAGACGTGCCCGATGCTGGTCGGCTGGGCCGGGCGGCGGTGCGTGTAGCCGGTGACCACCACGTCGGCGTGCCGGTCCGCGCGGTCCAGCACGGTCCGGCCGGTGGCCAGCAGCGCGTCGAGCACCTGGAGCAGCTGGTCGCGCAGCACCATCCGGAAGACGCCGGCGTCGAGGTCGTTGCGGCTGCGCGCGAGCTGCACGCTCAGCTGCGACACCTCGATGCCCGCCGCGGCGGCGAGACGCTTCTCCAGCGTGTAGTAGACGTCCTCGACGCTGCCGTCGTACTCCAGTTCCTCGGGCCGGTCACCGGTGAGGGCGACCAGGCCGCGCAGCATCGTCGCGGCGGCCTCGTCGGAGATCAGGCCCTGCTCGGCGAGCATGACGACGTGGGCCTTGCTGGCCGTGACCATCGCCGGGTAGAGGTTGGCGACGTGGTGGTCGAACACGACGCGGAGATGGTGCTGTTGGTAGACGGTCAGTGACGGGCTCATGGTGGCCTCCCGAGGTGGTGCGTTGTCGTGCGGCGTGCCGCGCGTGGTCATCCGGTCGTCTGGTCCGGCCCGTCGGCGCCGGGCGGCCCGGGCAGCGGCGCGGCGAGCCACGCCCCGACCAGCTCGCGCAGGCGTGCGCCGGCGGTGACGCGGATCCGGCCGCCGGCCTCCTCGCCGGCCAGCGAGATGTGGCCCGACCAGCCCTGCCAGGGGTCCGGCCGCGACTCCACCAGCACGTACGGGTACGGGGTGGGCAGCTTCGGCTTCGGCGGCAGGTCCGGCGCCGCGTCCAGGCGCACCGCGGCCGGGTCGAAGGCGAGCACCGCGGAACTCTCGTACGCGCCGCCGTGCCCGCGGGCGGGCAGCTCCCCGAACATCCCGGCCGTCTCGTCCGGGCCGACGAGCTGGAACCAGTTCACCAGCATCATGCTGGCCCGGTGCCGCCCGGACACCCACTCCATCGCGGCGCGGACGGTGGACATGTTGGCGTCGTGCCCGTTGACCACGAGCACCCGGGTGAAGCCCGCCTCGACGATGCCGGCGAGCACGTCGGCGAGGTAGCCGACGGCGATCTCCGGGCGCAGCGCCACGGTGCCCGGCCAGGGCCGGGTCTGGCCGGGGCAGGCGGCGTACGGCGTGGCCGGGAAGAGCACCGCCCGGGCGGACCCGGTGGCCAGTTCCCCGGCGAAGCCCTCGGCCAGGATCAGGTCGGTACCGATCGGCAGGTGCGGACCGTGCCACTCGACGGCGCCGACCGGCAGCACCGCCAGGTCGGCCGCCTCGGTCACGGCGGCGAACGCGTGCCCGGGTACCCGGGTGACCGGGAGCAGTCCTCCCCCGGTCCGCCACCGCTCGATCAGTTCGTCCACTGCTCGGCCCTCCGGGTCGCGGTCCGGCTGCTCTCCAGCCGCCCGGAGAACCACATCACCACGAAGATGAGCAGCACCTGAAGCATGCCGTAGGCGGCCGCGGTGCCCAGCTCGAAGCTGTACATCCGGTTGTTGATGGCCACCGAAATCGGCACCGTCGACGAGGTGTAGATGAGCACCGAGGCGACGAACTCGCCGACGCCGTGCACGAACGCCAGCAGCGCGCCGGCGAGCACGCCGGGCAGCATGAGCCGCACGGTGATCGTGTAGAACGCGCGCAGCCAGGAGGCGCCCAGGTTGCGCGCCGCGTCCTCCAGCGACGGGTCGATCAGCGCCAGCGTCGCGGAGCTGGACCGGAACACGATCGGCAGGAACCGCACGAAGTAGGCCAGCGGCAGGATCCAGAACGTGCCGACCAGCACCTGCCCGAAGCTGAACGCGTTGCCGGTGCTGAACGCCGAGATCAGGTTGATCGCCACGACCGTGCCGGGCAGCGCCCAGGCGATCATCACGGCCACGTCGAGCAGGCCGCGACCGACGAACGTCAGCCGCCGCACCGCGTACGCGATGAGCACGCCGATCACCACGCAGCCCACGACCGCGAGGAGGCTCATCTGCACCGAGTTGAGGATCGGCTGGAACGCCTTGGGGTCGGTGAAGATGGTGACGAAGTTCTCGAACGTGTACGTCGGCGGCAGCACCTCGGTGGTCCAGGACCGGTCCGCGGAGAACGCGACGAGCGCGATCGCGCCGACCGGGGCGAGCAGGACCAGCGTGGCCAGCACCGAGGCGAGCGGGGCGAGCCAGCGGCCGATCGGGTTGGTGATCTCCCGCCGGACCGCCGAGATGCCCTTGGACTGCGACTGGTAGTTGCGCCGCCCCTCGTACCAGCGCATGGCCAGCAGGAAGATGATCGAGACGATGCCGAGCACGGAGGCGTACGCCGAGGCCATCGGCAGGTCACCGTTGGTGCGGTTGATGTAGATCTGCATGGTCATGGTCTGACTGACGTTGAACAGCAGTGGCGCGGTGTAGGACGCCAGTGACGTCATGAAGACCAGCAGCGACGCCGAGATCAGCGCCGGGGTGAGCATCGGCAGCAGGACGGTGCGCCACACGCGTACCCGGCCCGCGCCGAGGTTGTACGCCGCCTCCTCCACCGAGGGGTCCATCCCGGCCAGCGCCGCGGAGGCGGCCAGGTAGAAGAACGGGTACATGGTGAACGTGTGCACCACCAGCACGCCGGCGATGCCGTCGAAGGCCAGGACCGGCTTGTCGGTGCCGAGCAGCGCCTGAAGGCCGCGCGGCACGATGCCGATGTTGCTGTAGAGCAGCTGGAAGGAGACGGCGCCGATCAGCGGCGGCAGGGCCGCCGGCACGAGGATGAACGCCTCGATGAGCCGCCGGCCGCGGAAGTGGAAGCGCTTGAGCAGGAACGCCATCGCCACGCCGACGATGCCGCAGAGCAGCACGCTGGCCGCCGAGATGAACAGCGAGGTGAACAGCGACTCGCGGGCCACGCCGGAGGAGGAGAGGAACTGGAGGTAGTTGTCGCTGCCGTTGGCGCTGACGCTCTCCCGGAACGTGGCGAACATCGGCTGGACGACGAAGCCCCAGAGCACCAGGACCAGCGGCAGCACCAGCAGGTAGGGGAACCATCGGGAGCCGGCTCCGCCGGCCAGGCGCCGGCCGAGGGCCGCCGCCCAGCCGGGGGCGGTCGGGGTCGCAGCGGTCACGGCTTGACCACCCAGAGCCGCTCCGGTGTGAGCCGCAGGCCCACGACGTCGCCGAGCTGGATGCCGGCGGGCGCGTCGACCAGTGCGGCCATCACCTCGGCGCCGTCGACGTCGACCGTGATGTGGGTGGCCATGCCGGTGAACTCGACGTGGCTGATCCGGCCGCGCATGGCCGCCGTGTCGTCGTCGCCGCCGAGCGCGATGTGCTCGGGGCGCGCGGAGACCAGTGCGGTGTCGCCCTCGGCGAGCCCGTGACCGGCGGGAGCGCCCACTTCGATGGTGGCGCCGCCGGGAAGGCGTACCTGGACGCGCTGCTCCGCGGCGCCGGTCACCGGCAGGCTCAGCACGTTGCTGCGTCCGATGAACCGGGCCACGAACGCGTTCGCGGGCTGGTAGTAGACCTCGTGCGGGGAGCCGACCTGCTGGACCCGGCCGGACTCCATGACCGCGATCCGGTCCGACATCGCCATCGCCTCGGCCTGGTCGTGCGTGACGTAGATCGAGGTGGTGCCGCTCTCCCGCTGGATGCGCCGGATCTCGGCGCGGGTCTCCTCGCGCAGCTTCGCGTCGAGGTTCGACAGCGGCTCGTCGAGCAGCATGGTGCGAGGGCGGATCACCAGGGCCCGCGCCAGCGCGACGCGCTGCTGCTGGCCGCCGGAGAGCGCGTCGATGCGCCGGTCGCCGTACCCGGCGAGGTGCACCTGGGCGAGCGCCTCCTCCACCCGGCGGGCCTGGTCGGCGCGGGAGACCCGGCGGACCTTGAGCCCGTACGCGACGTTCTGCGCCACTGTCATGTGCGGGAACAGCGCGTAGTTCTGGAACACCATGCCGGTGTCCCGCTTGTTGGGCGTCCAGTGCGTGACGTCGTCGTCGCCGAAGTGGATGTGACCGGAGGTCGGGAAGTAGAAGCCGGCCACCATGCGCAGCGTCGTCGTCTTGCCACAACCGCTCGGTCCGAGCAGCGTGAAGAACTCGCCCGCTCCGATGGTGACGGTGACGTCATCGACCGCCGCGGAGTCGCTCGACTTGGCGAAGCGCTTACTGACCGCCGTCAGTCGGACATCGATCATTTCGTGGGTCCTTCCAGGACGAAGCCGGGCCGTGCCGGAGCACGGCCCGGATCCGAGCGTCTTAGCCCTTGCCCTTGATCTGGGCGTTCCAGTGGGTGATCCAGGCGGTCTCGTTCTTGCCGATCACGTCCCAGTCGACGTCCATCGGCTTGAGGTCGAGCTTGGTCAGCCACTCGGGCTTCTCGGCGATGTCGACAGCGGGGATCTGGAAGTAGTCCTTGGCCAGGCTGGCCCGCAGCGAGTCGTCGAACAGGAACTCGAGGAACTTCTTCGCGCCCTCGCTGTTGCCGCCCTTGACCGCGGCCACGCCGTCGACGAGCACCGGGGCGCCCGAGGCCGGCATCACGTAGCCGAACGGCATCTTCTCGTTGGCCTGCAGCAGGATGTCCTGAAGGTTCCAGGCGCTGACCACGCCCTGCTCACGCGACATCTTCAGGTAGAGGTCGCTGGGGTTGGCGGCGTACTCGACGGTGTTGGCGTCGAGCTTGCGCAGCCAGTCGTAGCCGGGCTGCGGGTTGGACCCGTCGGCGGTGAAGCGCTGGATCATCGAGGCGTAGATCGAGCGCATGGTGCCGGAGGCGGCCACGTCCCGGATGATGATCTTGTCTTTCCACTTCGGGTCGACCAGGTCGTCCCAGTCCTTCGGCGCGGTCTCCGGGGTCAGCGCCTTGTTGTTGTACATGATGACCTCGGGCAGCAGGATCTCGCCGAACCAGCGGCCCTCGGCGTCCTTGTACCGCGCGTCGATCTTCGAGGCGAACGAGGGCTGCCAGGACTCCAGCAGGCCCTCGGACGCGCCGGCGGCGAGGCCCTGCTGGGTGCCGCCCCACCAGACGGACGCCTGCGGGTTGGCCTTCTCGGCGCGGACCCGCTCGAGCACCTCCTGGGCGCCCATGTTGAGCACCTCGACCTTGCCCTTGTACTCGGGGTTCTTGGTCGTGAACTGCTCGACGACGTAGTCGGTGACCGACTTGTCGCGGGCGCTGTAGATGACGACCTTCTCGGCCGACGCGGAGCCGGAGGAGCCGGCGTCCTTGTCGTCGTCGCTGCTGCCGCACGCGCTGACGGCCAGCAGCGCGCTGAACGCGACGGCCAGGGCCAAACGACGTTTCATTGGTACCTCCACTTTGCGGGGGAACTATCGGAAGCGGGAAAAGACGGTGTGCGATCCCGACCGGAGGCGCCGGCGGGTTCGCCGGTTCCCCGGGACGGGGTCGAGGGTCCGCGGGTGGCGTGCCGGACCGGGGCGCGCCGTATCGCGCCGCGACCGGTCGTCCCAGGGACGCGGTCGCCGCGACGGTTGCGGTGACGGTGGGTGGGTGTCGGGGTCGGGGGTGTCGGAGTCGTCGGGGGTCGGGTGGTGGTCAGGGAAGCGAGGGCCGGGGCACCGCGGCCGAGAGCGCGTAGCTGATCGCTCCGTGCAGCACGGCCTGGTTGCCGAGGGTGGCCCGCCGCACCTCCGTGGGTGCCGGGGTGCGGGCGGAGACGAGGGTCTGGAGCTGGCCGAGCGCCGGGTCGTCGAGTTCCGCGGCGGCGCCGCTGAGCAGCACCAGCCCCGGGTCGACCACGCAGGCGCAGGAGAGGATGAGCCCGGCCCAGGCGCCGAGGACCTCGTCGAGGTAGGCGCGGGCGGGCGCCGACGTCGCGGCGAGCCGGCTCAGCTCCCGTACCGGCGACTCGGGCCGGCGGCCCGGGTTGAGCGCGACGACCCGTTCCGCGATGGCGTTCACCGACCACCGGGCCTCGAACTCGCCGACGCCGCTGTAGCGGCGCTCGGCCGCGCCGCCCAGCGGCAGGAAGCCGACCTCGCCCGCGGCCCCGCTGGCGCCGCGGCGGACCTTGCCGTCGAGCACGAGCCCGGCGCCGATGCCGTCGGCGACGTGGATCAGCAGCAGGTTGGCCACGTCCGCGCCGGCGCCGGCGACGCACTCGCCGGCGGCCATGAGGTTCACGTCGTTGTCGACGACCACCGGTACGCCGAGCCGCCGTTGCACCGATTCGCCGATCGGCCACGCCTCGACCAGTCCGACCGACGGCGCGAGGCGTACCGCGCCGTTGCTGGACACGCCGGGCACCGCGATCGCGACGCCGCGCAGCGACGGCAGGTTGTCGCCGACCAGGTCGAGGACGAACTCGCAGACGGTCTCCACCACGTTCGCGCCGAGCCGCGCGACGCGGTGCGCGATGACCGCGCCCTCGCTGTCGGCGATCTCGCAGCTGATCCGGGGCGGCTCCAGCGACACCGCCGCGACCAGCTCGGCGCGGGGGTTGAACTCGAGCATCTCCCGGGGCCGGCCGGTGGTGGGCGCGCCCGGGCCGCGTTCGATGAGGTAGCCCTCGGCGACGAGTTCCCGCACGAGTGCGGTCACAGTGGCCGCCGAGAGGCCGGTCATCTCCGCCAGGTCGACGCGGGACAGCCGCCGGGCCTGCCGGGCGGCCAAGATCACCGAGAGACGCTTGATCTCACGGGACCGCTCACGGCTGACCGGGCTGGTCGGGGCTTTGTCAGACACACTTTCTTCCTAGTGAGAAAAAATTCTGCCGTCAAGTAACGAGATGATCTCGGTCCGCCGACCAGGGAAAATTCTGCGACCGACAAGCCGGTCGGGCTGGGGCCAGCCCGACATGACGCGCAAAACCGAGCCCTACGGTCCACATTGGGGTGCCAAACCTGGACAAAGACTGTCCCCATGCCACGGCCGGCCTCCCGATGATCGCCCTGAGCAGGCACGATCGTTTATTCGGATAAGGAAGAAAGTCGTCCAGAGCTATTGACGACGCCTCCGCAAGATCCCTAGGTTACGGCCCGAAGGCCTTCCGGTGGACCGACGTCACCACCGTGCGTACCGCTCACCCCGTGACGGTGCGCGAGCACCACCATCCCGTTGTCGAGCACCACGACCCCCGAGGACCCGACGGTCCTCAGTGGACAGCTGTCTGCATCACGGCCCGGCACGAGCCACGTGTCAGCCGGCCCGCGCCGGGCCGACCGTCCCCAGCCGCAGCACTCTCGCTTCGAGACGAAGAGGTATGCCCATGAGATGGCGCACCAGCGCAGCGATCGCCATGTGCGGTCTGCTGTCGTTGGGCCTGGCCACTCCGGCCCAGGCCAACCCCCAGCAAGCACCGAAGCCCCAGGCCAAGAAGTCCGACAAGCCGGTCGACCTGGACATCATGTTCATCGGCGCCCACCCGGACGACGAGGCCGGCCAGCTCGGCATGCTCGGATACTGGAACGAGTATCACGGCATGAAGGCCGGCGTCATCACCACCACCCGCGGCGAGGGCGGTGGCAACGCCACCGGTCTCGAGGAGGGCCCGGAGCTCGGCATCCTGCGGGAGGCCGAGGAGCGCAAGGCCGTCGGCTGGGCCGGCGTCGAGCACATCTACAACCTGGACGCGCTGGACTTCTGGTACACCGCCAGCGCTCCCCTGACCGAGGAGGTCTGGGGCCACCAGGAGACGCTGTCCCGGATCGTGCGGGTCCTGCGGACCACCAAGCCCGAGGTCATCCTCACGATGAACCCCTCGGCGACGCAGGGCAACCACGGCAACCACCAGAAGGCGGCCATGCTGGCCGTGGAGGCCTTCTACGCGGCGGCCGACCCGAAGGCGTTCCCGGAGCAGATCAAGAAGGAAGGGCTCAAGCCCTGGCGGGTCTCCCGCATCTTCCAGACCGGTGGCAGCGGCACCACCGGCACCAACGGCCCCGCCTGCGAGACGACGTTCACGCCGGCCGAGGCCAGCAACGTCATCTTCGGCACCTGGCAGGGGTACGAGTCGGCGCGGCACGACGGCAACCGGTGGAACACGGTCCAGACCTGGGCCCGCCGGGAGTACGTGTCGCAGGGCTGGGGCAACAGCTCCTTCCCGACGACCAACCCGGACGCCATCGGCTGCAACCGGCTGACGCTGATCGACACCCGCACGCCGTACCCGGACCCGAACGTCGGCGCCGGCACCGGTGCGCTGCAGGGCGCCACGCTGCGCGCGCCCGGCGGCCTGCCGCTCGGCACCGAGGTCCACGTGCGTCCGCGCAACTGGGAGGCCGTCGGCGGCCAGCCCATCAAGGTGGACACCGTCCTGTACGCCGAGAAGGCCATCCCGGGCGCCAAGGTCACCCTGGACGTCCCGGCCGGCTGGAAGGTCAGCGGTAACGGCAACGTCGGCACGCTCACGCCGGGCAAGGAGGTCGTGAAGACCTTCACCGTCACCCCGCCGGCGCAGGTCGAGGTGGGCACCCGCTTCAAGCTCGAGGCCACGCTGACCAGCAAGAAGGACGGCAGCGGCGTCAGCAGCGCCCGGGTGCAGGGCACCGCTCCGGTGCGCGGCACCCTGGAGCCGCTGGAGGAGATCGCCGACTTCCGCGCCTGGACCGTGCGCAACAAGACCCAGCAGCTCGACGCGCTCATCGAGTCCCTGCTGAACATCCCCAGCGGCGGCACCCGCAGCGTCAAGGTCAACCTGACCAACCACGGCACCCGGGTCGAGTCCGGCACGGTCAAGCTGAACGTCCCCGCCGGCTTCTCGGTGGCCGAGCAGCAGGTGCCGTACAGCGGCCTGCGGCCGGGCGCCAGCACCTCGGTGACGTTCACCGTGACCAACACCGACACGTCGCTGCCGACGGCCAACCGGGCCCCGGACAACGGCGCCTACCGGGTGCAGATCGAGACCAGCTACACCGGTGGCAGCGCGAGCGAGCCGGGTGCGTTCAACCTGGTGCCGACCACCACGATCCCGAAGGCCGCCACCGCCCCGACTGTGGACGGTCACGGTCACGACCACGAGTACACCGGCGAGGTCATCGACATCTCCACCCGCTGGGAGGGCACCGCCGCCCCGGCGTCGGACATCTCCGGCACCGCCCAGCTCACCCACACCGACGACGCCCTGTACGCCATCTTCAACATCACCGACGACGTGCTCGGCACCGTCCTGCCGCCGGAGGACTGCAAGCGTCCGCGGCGTAACGACAACATCGAGTTCGGCATCGACCCGCGCGGCAACTCGGCGAACACCTCCACCGTGTTCAACATGGCGCTCTTCCCGGCCACGAACGACCCGGCCAACGGGAACCCGCCGTGCTTCGCCCGGGAGCGGGACAACCACCAGGGCGGCCCGGAGACCGCGCCGGGTGTGGAGATCGCCTCCGTGGTGACCAGCAACCCGTACACGGGTTACCGGATCGAGGTCAAGATTCCGTTCAGCGTGCTGCCGGACACCATCGACCCGAGCCGGATGGGCCTGAACATCCTGGTCAACGACTCGGACACGCAGGACCTCAGCTCGCAGACCCGGGTCGGCTGGTCGACCTGGAGCGGCGTGCGGGCCGACCCGTGGCGCTGGGGCAACGCGCTCCTGCCGGACCTGCCGGCGAAGCCGTCGGCGCCGAAGGCTCCGATCATGCCCGACACCGCGGCGCTGAGCGTGGACTCGCCGCAGACCCTGCTCCAGTCCGTCTCGGACGGGGTCGCACCGGGTGGTTACGCCAAGCTGGCGGACAACACCGTGAAGATCAAGAAGGTCACCCGCAGCGCGAGCAAGGTGTCCGTGCAGCTGCAGGTGAAGAAGGCCGGCACCGCCCGGGCCTTCCTCTGGGACGGCACCCGGGTCGTGGCGGACGCCAAGGCCGAGCTGCGCAAGGACGGCACGCTCGTCCTGCCGCTGAGCGGGTCGCTTCCGGCCGGCACCTCGCTGCTCGTCTCGTACGAGCACGGCGGCGCCACCACCGCTCTGTCGAAGAAGATCTGCTGAGCGGACACTGATCGCGTCGATCTGACGCACGCGATGGGCCGGGCCGGCAGGCCCGGCCCATCGTGCCGTCCGCGTGACCCGCGCCGCACCCCGCTCAGCGGACCGGCGCCGGACCGGTGGCGGCGGCCGGTGACACCTCGGCCGGCTCGCGCCACCAGCGGCGCGACGCCAGCGCGGCCAGCCCGGCGCCGGCGGTGTTGAGCAGGACGTCGTCGACGGAGGACACCCGGTCCAGCCGCAGGACGTACTGGGCCACCTCGACCACGGCCGAGCAGCCGGCCGCCAGCGCCAGGATCCGCGGTACCGACGCCAGCGTCGCGAACCGCAGCGGGGCGAGGAACCCGAGCGCCGCGAACACCAGCAGGTTGCCGACGATCTGGACCGTCACCGTCAGCGGCCCGCCCGTGAGGACGGTGAGCAGGTCCCGCAGCGGCACCAGGCTCACCCGGCCGGGAACCACGCCGGCGCCGCCCCCCGGCAGCATGATCATCCAGACCCACGGCACGGTCCCGTAGACGATGCCCACCTCGGCCAGCGACCTGCGCCACGCCGGCCGCGTGCCGCCGCGCCGGCGGGCCAGGAGCCACACCACGAGCGCGGCCGCCGGCAACGCGGCCACCGTGAGCAGCACGACCCCGTTGATCGTGCCGAACCAGCCGTGCCATCCCTCGATCACGCCGCCTCCGCCCGGATCCGCCGGGCCCGCACGGGCCCGCCGTCGGTCAGGGTGCCACGGCCGCGTCGAGCGGTGGCACCGGCCCGGACGCCATCGGGTACGTGGCGACCGCGCCAACCACCTCCGGATTCGCATTCGGCCGCCGGCCGGTTGTGAATCCCCCGTCGATCGCTGATTTCCCGGCCGGCATTTCGGCGTGGGCCGCAATGGTGCCGGCCGTTTCGGGACACCCGGTCGTCACGCGCTCACCCATTCCACCGCGACCGCCGGGCATCCGGCCGGTGGGCAGCGAGCATAACCGCAGATGAGCCGCGGTCCCGCCGGTGGAAATCACGCATCCGCTTTCACGCCGGCAGCGGGTAAAGAAAGACTCACCTAACCAAGGTAAGCCTTATCTTCGTCGTTCGGGATTCCGCGCGGAAACGGCGGCTAACGGCCGCCAACCCCGCATTCCGTTGTTAAGGTGAGCATGATCCTCACTGGCGGCCGACGGGTTTGAGGACCGGCCGCAGGGCAAATACCAGATGGCATTCGAGCACCACGAGGGCCGGCCGTACGCGTTCGCCGGCCCACATGACTTGGAGGCACCATGAAGACCCTGTTGCAGTCTCCGCCGGTACGTGAATGCGCCGCCACCGCGTGCAGCTTCAACGACAACGGCTGTCACGCTCCCGCGATCACCGTCGCGGCGACCGCCGACGCGGCCTCCTGCGCGACGTTCGTCGAGTCGTCGCTCAGCGGCGGGATGAAGGAGGTCACCGGCGCGGTGGGCGCGTGCGCGCGGGCCGAGTGCGTCTACAACACCAACCTCGCCTGCACCGCCGAGTCGATCACGGTCGGTCCGGGCGCCACGGTCAGCGACTGCCTCACCTACCAGCCCGCCTGACAAACCGGACAGCACGTCCGTACGGGTCACGACGGTCACCGTCGTGACCCGTACCGCGTCTCCGGCACCCGACCCGCCGTTGCACAGGTAAGCCTTACCTACTAACGTCTGACCTGGGCCGACTTCACCCCTTCCTGGCCGAGGAGACAGACATGGCGTTGCACCCCGCGGGGCGTCCGGCCCCGGCGGCCGGTGTCGTCCCGGTCGCCCCCGGGCCGTCGGCGGGCGGTACGGGCACCTCCACGCCCCGCGACGCCGTCGCCGCCCGGTGCGTACTGACCGCTGCCTCCTCACTGCGGCTCACGCTCGGCGACACCACCGCCGACCTCCTCGCCGCCCACGCCGTCCTCCCCGACGGCACGGTCGTCCTCGCGGTCGACGCGATGAGCCGCACCGGCGGCCTCCTGGTCGCCGCGCGGAGCCACAGCGGCGCGGTACGCCTCGACGTGACCCACCTCGCCCCGGTCGCCGTGCGCTCCCGGGTGCGCGCCCGGCTGCGGATCCTCGGCACCGCCCGCCGGTTCGACCCGGCCGCCCTCGACTCCTGCGATCCGGCCACCGTGATGTCGCTGCTCGACCTGCCCCCGGTGGCGCTGTGGGCGATCGCGCCCGACGAGGTCGTGCTCGACCGGGCCGCCGATCCCGTCTCGGTCGACCTCGGCGCGTACCGCGCGGCCCGGCCGGATCCGATCGCCGTCGACGAGGCCGCCCACCTCGCGCACCTGACGCGCTGCCACCGCGACGTCCTCGACCGGCTCGGCACGCTCGTCGACCCCGCCGCTTCGACGCGCGTCGTCCCGGTCGCGCTGGACGCCGAGGGCATCGTGCTGCGCGCGGAGCGGCCGGACGGCCACACCGACACCCGGTTGCCCTTCGCCCGCCCGGTCACCGCCGGCGCCGGCCTGGCCGAGGCGCTGCGGACGCTGCTCGCCTAGGCCCGGCGAGCCGATCGCGGGAGCCGGATGAAGGCGGGACGAAGGCGAGCGGTGGGGACAGCCGGGACGGCGACGACGCGCCACCTGTGGCGTCCGCCGGTCGCGGGCCGGCGAGCCACTGGTGGCGACAGTCGTCAGCCGGCGCAGCAGCCGCCGGTCTGGCCGCCGGCCAGGGTGTCGAGGCTGACCAGGCTGAGCGGCGCGGAGAGCAGGCCCCCGGAGATTCCGGTCGCCAGTCCCTGCGCGGCCGGCTGGGCGGCCGGGTCGGGGCCGCAGCAGCCGTCGGTGCCGGTGGAGTCGGCGGGGTTGCTGTTGCAGACGCCGGTTTCGGGCAGGTCGAGCTGGACGTCGCGGGCGGCGTCCCAGTCGCCGGCGAGAGCGGCGACGACGGAGCGGACCTGCTCGTAGCCGGTGGCCATGAGGAACGTCGGCGCGCGGCCGTAGCTCTTCATGCCGACGGCGTAGTAGCCGATCTCCGGATGTGCGAGTTCGGCGGCGCCGTGCGGAGGAACGGTGCCGCAGGAGTGCTCGTTCGGGTCGATCAGCGGGGCGAGGGCGCGGGTGGCGCCCATGACCGGGTCGAGGTCCAGGCGCAGCTCGGCCGCGATCGAGTGGTCGGGGCGGAATCCGGTGGCGGCGACGATGCGGTCCACGGTGACGGACTCGTCGGTGCCGTCGGCGTGACGCACGACCACGGCGACCCGGCCCTCGGCCGGGGTGAGGGCGTGCACGGAGAAGCCGGTGAGCAGCCGGATGCGGCCGGCGTCGACGTGGTCGCGCAGCCGGGCGCCGAGCGCGCCGCGGGCGGGCAGGGCGTCGGCGTCTCCGCCGCCGTAGGTGCGGGCCGGGCTGGCCGAGCGGATCGCCCAGATCACCTCGGTGCCGGGCTCGGCGGTGGCCAGCTCGGCCAGTGAGAGCAGGGTGTTCGCGGCCGAGTGGCCGGCGCCGACGACGAGGGTGCGCCGGCCGGCGAAACGGTGCCGGTCGGCGCCGAGCACGTCGGGCAGTGCGTGTTCGAGGAACGCCGCCGCGTCCTTCTCACCCCGGGCGGGCAGGCCGGAGGCGCCGAGGACGTTGGGGGTGCCCCAGGTGCCGGAGGCGTCGATGACGGCGCGGGCCAGCAGTTCGTCGCCGTCGGCGAGGCGGATCAGGAACGGCGTCTGTTCGCGGCCGGCGGTGCGCAGCCGGTCCAGGCCGAGCCGGCTGATCGCCTCCACCCGCGCGCCGTAGCGCAGGTGGGGCTTGAGCTGCGGCAGGTCCGCGAGGGGCTGGAGGTAGTCGGTGACCAGCTCGGCGCCGGTGGGCAGGGCGTCCTCGGCCGGGGCGACCCAGCCGGTGTCGTCGAGTAGCCGGCGGGCGGCCGGGTCGACGTTGTACCGCCACGGGGAGAACACCCGCACGTGCCCCCACTGCCGCACCGCCGCGCCGGCGGTGTCGGCGGCCTCCAGGACGAGGAAGGGCAGGTCACGCTCGCGCAGGTGGGCGGCGGCGGCCAGACCCACCGGGCCCGCGCCGATCACCACGACGGGCGACTCGTCCAGGACACTCATCGGGAACTCCTCTGTATTGAGAATTGTCGAATCAATGAGGTGCGGTGGTGCCGCGCGGACGGCACGGACCGGGATCAGGTGACGGCGCGGCCGGCCGTCAGCAGGCTTCGACCGGATCGGGCGCCGGGCGGCCCATGACGACGTCGGCGGCGGACGGGAAGCATCCGACACAGGCGTCGTTGATGCGGTAGTGGCGTGCGGTGCCGACCGGCTCGACGAGCACGAACCGCACCTCGGTGAGGATCTTCAGGTGCTGGGAGACGGTGGACTGGGCGAGCCCGACGGCGGCGACGATCTCCCCCACGCTCATCGGCCGGGCGTGGCGGGCCAGGTACTCCACGAGCTGCACCCGCGTCGGGTCCGCGAGTGCCCGGAACCACGAGGCGTAGGTCTGCGCGGTGCCGCGGTCGAGGAGGTCGCCCACCATCACTCCCTCTATCGTTCATCGCCGATTAACGATCGAAGTGTAGCAGGCGCGGGAACGGTGACCCGCAGGGCGGTGGCCCCTTCTCAGCGGGGAGCGGTCAGCGCGTAGGCGGCGGTGCGGGCGCGGTCGTGGAGGCGGTCGATCCGCTGCGCGGTTGTGGACACCCGGGCACAGGAGTCGCAGAACCGGACCCCTGCCAGGACCGACGGCCGGCGGCGCGGGAAGCCGAACATGGCGAGCCTCATTTCCTCGGGGCACCCTGTCTAGATGCCTGTCTAAACAGAGATTTGCACGCTGATTAGATAGATGTCAACCTAGGGGCATGCCGAAGCACCAGGCGCCGATCCCACTCGTCGACCTCGACGCCGACGTGCCGTGCTGCCCCCCGCTGGCGCAGCGCCGGGTCCCGGCCGAGACGGCCGCGGTGCTCGCACCCGCGTTCAAGGCCCTCGGCGATCCGGTACGGCTGCAGCTCATGTCGATGATCGCCTCCGCCGACGGCGGCGAGGCCTGCGTGTGCGACCTGACGCCGGCGTTCGACCTGACCGGGCCGACGATCTCCCACCACCTCAAGACCCTGCGCGAGGCGGGCCTGGTGGACGCCGAGCGGCGGGGCACCTGGGTCTACTACCGGGCGCGGCCACAGATCCTGCGCCAGCTCGCCGGCCTGCTGTCGATCGAGCCGACCGCCGCGACGCAGCGGTAGACCGCCGCGCGGCGCCCCGCGCTTCGATCCGCTCGATGCCGGCTTGACGCTTCCAGATTGCTCAGCGATGATTGAGTCAATGGACATTGATCCTTCATCCCTCGCCGCCCGTGCGCGGATCCACGCCGCGCTCGGCGATCCGGCCCGCCTGGCCATCGTGGACGCGCTCACCCTGGGCGACGCCTCCCCCGGGGAGATCGCCCACGCCCTGGACATGCCGACGAACCTGGTCGCCCACCACGTCAAGGTCCTCACCGACGCCGGCCTCGTCGCCCGGGGCCGGTCGGAGGGCGACCGGCGGCGCACCTACCTGCGACTCCGACCGGCCGCCCTCTCCGCTCTCACGCCGCCGCCGCTGGCGGCTGCGCATCGGGTCGTCTTCGTCTGCACCCACAACTCCGCCCGCTCGCAACTGGCCGCGGCGCTGTGGAAGCGACGCACCAACGGCGACGCCGCGTCCGCCGGCACCAGGCCGGCGCCCCGGGTCCATCCCCGCGCGGTCGCCGTGGCCCACCGCCACGCCCTCGACCTCGACCCGGCCGGCACCGCACACGTCGACGACATCGTCCGGGACGACGACCTGGTCATCGCCGTCTGCGACAACGCCCACGAGGAGCTCACCGGGCCGGTCCGCCCCCGTCTGCACTGGTCGGTGCCGGACCCCGCCCGCGTCGACACCGACGAAGCGTTCGAGGCGGCCTACGCCGACCTCGCCGACCGCGTCGACCGCGTCGCCCCGCACACCGCGGCGACCTCACCCGACGCGCACGCGCCGGCACCGACGACCCACGGGAGACACCCATGAGCACCGCGACCAGAGCCGACCACGCCCCACCGGTGGTGGCCCGCCTGTCGCGCCTCGACCGGTTCCTGCCGGTCTGGATCGGCCTGGCCATGGTCGCCGGCCTACTGCTCGGCCGGATCGTCCCCGGACTGGACGACGCTCTCGACGCCGTCGAGGTCGGTGGCATCTCCCTACCCATCGCTCTCGGCCTGCTGATCATGATGTATCCGGTACTGGCCAAGGTCCGCTACGACCGCCTCGACACCGTCACCGGTGACCGGCGTCTCCTGGTCTCGTCGCTGATCCTCAACTGGATCGTCGGTCCCGCCGTCATGTTCGCCTTGGCCTGGGTGTTCCTGGCCGACCAGCCGGAGTACCGCACCGGTCTGATCATCGTCGGTCTGGCCCGCTGCATCGCGATGGTCATCATCTGGAACGACCTGGCCTGCGGCGACCGGGAGGCAGCGGCGGTCCTCGTCGCCGTCAACTCGGTGTTCCAGGTCCTCGCCTTCGGCCTGCTCGGCTGGTTCTACCTGTCGGTACTGCCCGGCTGGCTGGGTCTGGACGGCGCCGCGCTGGAGGTCTCCGGCTGGGACATCGCCGGCAACGTGCTCGTCTTCCTCGGCATCCCACTGCTCGCCGGCTACCTCTCCCGCCGCCTCGGCGAACGCGCCAAGGGCCGCGACTGGTACGAGCAGCGATTCCTGCCCAGGATCGGGCCCGTCGCCCTGTACGGACTGCTGTTCACCATCGTCGTCCTGTTCGCTCTGCAGGGCGAGGCCATCACCGGCCGACCGGTCGACGTGGCCCGCATCGCCCTGCCGCTGCTGGCCTACTTCGCCCTCATGTGGGCCGGTTCCTACCTGCTCGGCCGGGCCGTCGGCCTGAACTACGAACGCACCACCACCCTGGCGTTCACCGCGGCGGGCAACAACTTCGAACTGGCCATCGCGGTCGCGATCGGCACCTTCGGGATCGCCTCCGGTCAGGCCCTGGCCGGCGTCGTCGGCCCGCTGATCGAGGTCCCGGTCCTCGTCGGCCTGGTCTACGTGTCGCTGTGGGCCCGCGCCCGCCTGTTCCCCGCCCCGGAAACCCGGCCATGAGACGCCTCGACTGCGCCGCGGCACGCCGCGCGGCGACCACCGGAATCAGGGAGACCCGATGAGCGACAAGCCCAGCGTCCTGTTCGTCTGCGTGCACAACGCCGGTCGTTCCCAGATGGCCGCCGGGTGGCTGCGCCACCTCGCCGGCGACACCGTCGAGGTCCGCTCCGCCGGCAGCGCACCCGCCGGCGAGGTCAACCCTGCCGCCGTCGAGGCCATGCGGGAGGCCGGCATCGACATCACCGACCAGACCCCCAAGCTCCTGCGGTACGAGACGGCGGAGTCCTCGGACGTCATCGTCACCATGGGCTGCGGTGACGCCTGCCCCGTCTTCCCGGGCAAGCGGTACGAGGACTGGAAGCTCGAAGACCCCGCAGGCAAGGGCCTCCACGCGGTACGCCCCATCCGGGACGAGATCCGCACCCGGGTGGAACGGCTGCTCGCCGAACTGCGCCGCAGCGCCTGACATCCGCCCTGACTGTTCCGCGGCCGGACGGCGGTCGTCAGCTCCCGGCGTGCAACTGACGGTGATCCGCTCCTGGTTGCACCGGCAGGCGGCCGCCGTTGGTGCAACGATGCAAGCGTGGGAACTGCGAAAACCTCCACCCCTGCCATCTCGCCGCTTGCCGGCGAGCCGATCAAGCGTGCCGATGCCGAACGGCTCGCGGGAGTCCTGAAGGCGTTCGCCGACCCGGCTCGGTTGCGCCTGCTCAGCCTGATCCAGTCCGCTCCGGAGGGCGAGGCGTCCGTCAGCGACCTCACCGCGCCGCTCGGTCTCTCCCAGCCGACCGTCAGCCATCACCTTCGGATCCTCACCGAGGCCGGCCTGCTCGAGCGTGAGAAGCGGGGTGTGTGGGCGTACTACCGCCTGGTGCCGTCCGCGATCTCGGCGATCGCCGAGTCGTTGACGCCGCCTCGTAAACGGCCGACGAAGAAGGTCCGCTGAGCGGGGGACTGCCGGGCTGCCGCGCGTGCCCGCCGGCCTGACCGGGTCGTGCCCCGGAACGTCAGCCGGCCACCGGGAAGTTGGATCGGACGAGCGCGTCCGGGTCGTGGCGGCGCTTGACCGCCCGGAGCCGGTCGAGGGCGGGAGTGAACGCGTCGGCCCGATCGCCCCGCTGCTGAGCGTCCAGCCCCGGCACCTGGGCGGCGCCCTCGCCCGGGCCTCCGACAGCCCGCACGGCCCCGTACGCGCTCTACCTGTTCGGTGTCGCCACCGACCCGGCGGCGGTCACGGCGCGCCAGCGGGACCTGCCGTCGGCACTGCCGCTGGCACCGTGCCCGTTGGGCTGCGCGGCGATGCCCAGTCCGACCAAGCGGGCATACCGGACGAGCGCGACGACGTCGTCGGCGAAGGGTGCATCCGCATGACGGATTCGTGGGCCAATCCGGCGCGACTGCTCGGCAGCGACCTGCATCTGGAACTGGCCGGCGCCGGTGGCCGCCGGTCCGCGCTCACCCGTGCCCTGCAAGAGGCCGTCCGGGACGGGAGGCTGGGCGCCGGCACCCTCCTGCCGCCGTACCGTTCCCCGCTCCCCCACCGGTCCGGCGGGCCGGCCCTTGAGGACCGCGGCCCGACCCGGTAGAAACGGCGGGGCCGACAGGAGAATCAGCCATGACCGATATCGACGGGCGGTTGTCCGCGACGCCGCGTACGACCCTGCGCCGGATGAAGGAGAAGGGGCACCGCGACCGCGCCGCCCTCTTCGACGTGGTGCGGGCCGCCTTCGTCTGCCATCTCGGGGTGATCGTCGACGGCGGCCCGATGGTGGTGCCGACCGTCTACGGCTTCGACGACCGGCACCTCTACCTGCACGGCTCGGTGGCCAGCCGGAGTCTCACCACCGACGCCGAGGTCTGCGTGACCGTCACAGTGGTCGACGGCCTGGTCCTGGCGCGGTCGGTGTTCGAGCACGGGATCAACTACCGCAGCGCGATGATCTACGGCCGGCCCCGGTGGGTGACCGACGCCGAGGAGAAGCTGCACGGCCTGCGGCTGCTGACCGAGCACGTGGCCCCGGGCCAGTGGGACCACGCCCGCCGGCCGAACCGGCGGGAACTCGCGGCCACCACGCTGCTGGCGCTTCCGCTGGCCGAGGCGTCGGTCAAGACGCGCAGCGGCCCGCCGGACGACGGCGACGGCCCGGACGCCGCCCTCGGGCTGTGGGCGGGCGAGCTTCCCCTGGTCGCGCGCTGGGAACAGCCGGCGACCGACCCGGCGCTGCCGCCGACGACGCCGGTGCCGGCGCACGTCGCCGCGCGCGCCGGCACCCGCGCCGACCAGGCCTGACCGGCCGGGCGGCCCCCGGCCCGCCTACCGGAGCTGGCGGGCCACCTCCGCCAGCGGCAGGCGGGGCTGGACGGCCGCGCGGGCGGCCACCACCGCGAGCGCCCGGGGCACTCCGGCGCAGTACGCGATGATCTCCCGCACCGCCGCGCGCTCGGCGGTGAGGCGACGCTCGCCGAGGCGGGCGGCCAGCAGGTCCCACGCCTCGCCGGCGGCCAGTTCGTCGACCACGACCGGGCACGCGGCCTCGCCGACGACCAGGCCGGTGAGGCGGTCCCGGCTGGTCACGACCACCATGCAGCCGGGTACGCCGGGCAGCAGCGGCCGCACCTGGTCGGCGTCGCGGGCGTCGTCGAGCACGATGAGCATCCGGCGTCCGGCGAGCGCGCTGCGGTAGAGCCCGGTGCGCGCCGCCGGTCCGCACGGGACACCACCGGGGACGTCGAGCGCCTCGATGAGGCCGCCGAGCGCCTCCGCCGGCGCCACCGCCGCTCTGCCCGGTTCACTGCCGCCGAGCTGGACGTGCAGCACCCCGTCGGAGAACCGGGCCGCCGACCGGTGCGCCCAGCGCAGCGCCAGCGCCGTCTTGCCGATGCCGGACCGGCCGGACAGGACGCACACGACCACGCTCGACATCCGCCGCGGTCCGCCGTCGAGCAGCCGGTCGAGTTGCCGCAGTTGTGCCGTACGGCCGGTGAAGCCGGGAATCTCCAGCGGCAGTTGCATGGGGCGGATCCGGCCCGACGGCGCCGGGTTGGCGGGCAGGCCGAGGACCTCGCGGAGCAGCCGGACGGTCGCGGGCCGCGGACGGGTCACGCGCGACGACTCCAGGTTGCGGATGCTCCGGACGCTCAGTCCGGTACGGGCGGCCAACTCCTCCTGTGTCAGGTTGGCCAGTCGCCGTGCGGTAGCGATTTCATGACCCAACGTATCCATGTAGCCGATCACAGCGTCGTCTCCGTACCGGTTCTGGTGGATTCATGCCGGTGGACCACCGAAGCCGAGGCTGCTGAGCGGGCAGTCAGCAGCGACATTGCCGGTGATCTGCCGGTGAAGCTCCTGTTGGCCAGACGAGGTTAAGTCCACAGTGGGTCCGACGCTATCGACCGGAGTCGAATCGACGGTCGACGAGACGGGCCCTTCCCGGCATCGGTGCAGCGTCGCAGAAGCAGCACTTCCGGTCACTCTCCGCAAACCTCAGAACCGTCCGGCGCGGGCCCGGAGGGCAGCGCGCCGACCAGGAGGACGAACATGCGAAGGTACGTCAGCGACACCGCCGAACTCACCGACGAGTACGGCATCCGGATCGGCCGCTGGACGCAGTACCGCGATCTCGGCCCGTTGCCGTTCGACGCCATGTGGTGCGTGATCCCGCCCGGTGGCAGCAGCAGCGAGGACGTCCACCCGGAGGTCGAGTTCGCCGTGGTGACCCGCGGCACGGCCATCTACGAGGCGGGCGGCGAGAAGGTCGAGGTGCCGACCGGCGGCGTGATCCTGCTCGAACCGGAGCAGCGGCACGTCATCCACAACCCCTCGCCGGAGCAGCCGCTCACCATCCTCAGCATCTACTGGATGCCCCGGCCCGACGAGGCCGGGCAGGCCGGTGCGGACGGCGGGCAGAGCGGGGCGGACAGCCGGCAGAGCGGGGCGGACGGCGGAGCCGGCCGTGACTGACGCCGCCTCCGCCGCCGGGGCGGTGCTGGTGGTGACGCCGCCGCCGACGCCGAACGGGCCGCTGCACCTCGGGCACCTCAGCGGCCCGTACGTCGCCGGGGACATCGCCGCCCGCGCGCTGCGGGCCGTCGGCCGGCGGGTGGTGACCCAGTGCGGCCTGGACGCGCACCAGAACTACGTGCTCGCCCGGGCGCAGGCGCTGGGCGAGGCTCCCGCGGACACCGCCGCCCGCTACGGCTCGTCGATCCACGCCGCGCTGCGCGCCGCCCGCATCCGGTACGACGTCATGGCCGACCCGCTGGCCGACGCCGACTACCGCCGGGCGGTGGCGAGCCTGCTCACCGAGCTGGTGGAGGCCAAGGTGGTGGAGGTCGCCCCGGTGTCGCTGCGCGCCTGCGCGGCCTGCGGGCGGACCCTGCACCACGTCCGGGTCGCCGGGCGCTGCCCGTCCTGCGGCGCCGGCGCGAACGGCGGCACCTGCGAGGGGTGCGGCGGCTTCTGCACCGCCGCGAACCTGGTCGACGCGCGGTCGACCTGCTGCGACGCGGCACCCGAGCCGGTCACCCGCACGGTCCCGGTGCTGCGGCTGGACGAGCACCGGGAGCGGCTCGCCGAGTTCTGGTCCCGCGCGGTACTGCCGCCCCGGCTGCGGCGCCTCGTCGCGTCGTACCTCGACGGCGGGCTGCCGGAGGTGCCACTGGCGTACCCGTCGGACTGGGGCATCGAGTGGGACGACGGCCTGCGTATCGACGTCTGGGCCGAGATGGCGTTGGCCAACCTGGTGCTGCCCGCCCGCCACCTGCGGCCGGACGCGGACACGCTGGCCGGGTACCTGGACGCGTGGCGGGACGTGGACGAGCAGTGGATCTTCCTCGGGGTCGACAACGCGTTCTACTACGCACTGCTCATCCCTGCGGTGCACCTGGCCGCCGGGCTGCCCGACCGGCCGACCGGGCTGGTGGTCAACGAGTTCTACCGGCTCACCGGCGCCAAGTTCTCCACCAGCCGCGAACACGCGATCTGGGCGCACGAGTTCCTGGCCACCGAGGACCCGGCGGTGGTCCGGGCGTTCCTGAGCTGGGACCGGCCGGACAGCTACGAGTCGGACTTCCGCCCGGAGGCGTACGAGGCGTTCACCGCCCGGTACGCCGCGACCCTGGCCGGCACCACCGCCGGCCTGGACGGCGTACTGGCCGACACCGAGCTGACCCGCGGCGAGCAGGCGCTGCGCCTGGAGCACTTCGACCCCGCCACCGCGGTCCGGGCGGCGCTGGCCGCGTACCCCGGCCGGCCGGAGCGGGCGGCCCGGCTGCTCGGCATCGTCGCCGGCGCGGAACCGGCGGAGTCCGATGGGTGAGCCGCGCGTGCTCGTCGTCGGCGCGGGCGTGAGCGGTGTCCTGCTGGCCCGGCGGCTGCGGGACGCGGGCGCCGAGGCGGTCCTGATCGGCCCGCACGGCGGCGGCCCGGACGGGCGGCCCGCCGACGCGACGGCCGCGTCCGGTGGGCTGGTGCGGGCCTTCGAGCCCGATCCGGCCGCCCGGTCCCTGGCCGCCGCGAGCCTCGCCGAACTGCGGGCCGATCCGTCCCTCGCGACCGCCGCCGGGTGGCGGCGGACCGGCTCGCTCTACCTGCTCGACGCCGGGTCGGCGGCCGGCGTGGACGGCGCCGAGGTGCTCACCCGGGACGAGGTCGCCCAGCGGTTCGGTTTCGCCGGGCTGCCGGACGGCACGGTCGGGATCTGGGAGGACCGGGCCGGATACCTGGACCCGGACCGGCTGCGCCGGACCGTCCTGCGTGGCCTGGACCGGACCGAGACGACACCGGTGGCCCGCCTCGACGATCGTGCGGTCGAGCTGCGCGACGGCCGCCGGCTCACCGGCGACCTCGTCGTCGTGGCCGCCGGGGCCTGGACCCCGCGGCTGTTGCGCGCCGCCGGGTTGCCGACCTCGCTGCGCACCAAGCACATCCAGTACGCCCACCACGCCACCGGCCGGGACGACCTGCCGTGCTTCGTGGAC
Organism: Micromonospora sp. WMMD1219; assembly: GCF_049315215.1. Lineage (NCBI taxonomy): Bacteria > Bacillati > Actinomycetota > Actinomycetes > Micromonosporales > Micromonosporaceae > Micromonospora > Micromonospora sp. WMMD1219. Next base: position 4,545,277 of record NZ_CP186057.1, on the reverse strand, counting down.
GAGAGCAGCGGCCTCTACGGCCGGCCGGCCGGTCCCGGGCGCGTGCTGCTCGGGCTGCCCAGCGACAGGTGGGACGTCGACCCGCCGGCCCCCGAGCCGGACGCCGCTCTGGCGGCACGGGTCCGGGCGGTGGCCGCACGACGGCTGCCCGGCGTGGACCTGCGACCGGCCGGGCCGCCGGTGAGCGCCGCCGACTGCTACAGCGAACCCGCCGGCCTGGCCCTGCGCCACGTGGCCGGCGGCGTGCACACGTTCACCGGCGGCAGCGGCGGCGCCGCCAAGACCGTCCTGGCCGCCAGCCGGCTCGCCGCCACCGCCCTGCTGAACACCCGAACCGCGATCCCTGTCCCCCACGGCCAGACAGAGGCAGACTGATGACGCAGACCTTTCACACAGTGGGAATCGGCGCCGGGCCGGCGAACCTGAGCCTCGCGGCGATGTACGACACCCTCGCGCCGCACGACATCGCGCTGTTCGAGGCGCGGGACCGGCCGGGCTGGCACGACGGGATGCTGCACAGCGGCGTCCGCATGCAGACCGGCTGGGTCAAGGACCTGGTCTCGCTCTACGACCCGACCCACCCGCTGTCGTTCCTCAACTACCTGGTCACCACCGGCCGGGTGTACGCCCTGCTGGGCGCCGGGTTCGACACCATCCCCCGGATCGAGTACCAGCAGTACCTGGTGTGGGCGGCGGGTCAACTGCCGCGCATCACGTACGGCACCCGCGTCGACCGGGTGGAGTTCGACGGCGCGCTGGTCAGCCGCAGCGGCGGTGCGGCTCTCGCCCGCTCCCGGCACCTGGTGCTCGGCAGCGGGACCGTCCCCTTCGTACCGGAGTTCCTGGACGCCCTCGACCCGCGGCATCTGTTCGTCGCCGACGAGCTGCACCAGCGCCTCGCCACCGTGCCGGACGAGCCGGACCTGCCGTGGATCGTGATCGGCAGCGGCCAGACCAGCGCGGAGTGCGTCGCGGCGCTGCTCGCCCGCGGGTGCCGCGACATCAGGTGGATCGGGCGGCGGTCGTGGTTCGCCCCGCTGGAGGACTCCCCGTCGGCGAACGACCTGTACCGGCCCGCCTACCAGGAGGCGTTCCTCACCCTGTCCCGGGACGTGCGGGAACGCCTCGTCTCCGGCCAGATCCTGACCAGCGACGGCATCTCCCCGGGCACGTTGCGCGGCATCTACCAGCACAACTACGAGGAGCGGCTGCGTACCGGGCGGTTCCCGGTGACGATCATGCCGAGCCGTACCGTGACCGGCGCCCGGCAGCTCGACGGGGAGGTCGAGCTGGAGTGCCTGACCGCCGGCAGCGGCGAGGAGCGGCACCGGGCGGTGAACCTGGTCGTCGCGGCGGGACGCCGGCAGGCGCCGCTGCCCTTCGACCCGGAGCTGACCGCGCTGATCGACCTGGACGAGCGCGGCGAGCCGGTCATCGAGTCGGACTACTCGATCCGGTGGAAGCACGCCGACGACCACAAGATCTTCGTGCTGAACCGGGGGCGGTACGTCCAGGGGCTCGTCGACTCCAATCTGAGCATCCTGCCGATCCGCAGCGCGATGGTCCTCAACTCGATCGCCGGCCGTACCGTCTGCCGGTTCCGCGACGACTACCTCAGCACCCGATGGGCGTGAGCGCGATGACCACATTCGACTACGACGACCGGATCTTCGTCTCCGTCGACCACTCCGGTGACGCCGACCCGCTGCGGGGGCACTACCACCAGCGCGGCGACCTGGTCTGGGCGGAGATCTCCGGCGGTCCGGTCCGGCACGGCCGGCTCGCCGGCACCTGCGACGCGCAGGGGGTGGTGCGCTTCGCGTACGTGGAGGTGCTCACCGACGGCAGCATCGTGGTCGGCGAGTGCGAGTCCCGGCCCGAGCGGCTGCCGGACGGCCGGATCCGGCTGCGCGAGCGGTGGCGCCGGCACGGGCCGCGTCGGGACAGCGGCGTCTCGGTCATCGAGGAGGCCGCCCCGGCGCGCGTCGAGGCGAGGGAGGAGCAGCGTGTCTGACATCCAGATCGTCAGCTTCGTCGCCGCGAGCCTGCTCATCATCATCGTGCCGGGCGTCGACTTCGCCCTGGTCACCCGGCAGACCGTCCGGTACGGGCGGCGGGCCGGATTCGTGGTGCTGGCCGGGCTGTTCGCCGCCGCCCTGGTGCACGCCTCGCTCGCCACCGCCGGCCTGTCCGCCCTGCTGGTCTCCTCACCGGCGCTCTACACGGTGCTGCGCGTCGCCGGCGCGCTGTACCTGCTCTACCTGGGCGGCACCATCCTCTGGGCCACCCGGCCGCGCCGGAGCGCCCCGGTGGCGCAGCCGGTGCCGGTCGGCGCGGGTGGGGCCGGTGCCGGCACTGAGGCCGCCGCGCCGGTCCGGGACGTCCCGGCCGCCGACGAGCCGCACGTGGCGCGCCGCTCGTTCGTCATGGGCGTCACCAGCCAGCTGCTGAACGTCAAGGTGGTCGTCTTCTACGTCTCGTTCGTGCCGCAGTTCGTCAAGCCCGGCGACGGCGCGGCGGCCCGCACGGCGGTGCTGGCCGCCACGTTCATCGGCCTCGCCGTGCTCTGGTGGGCCTGCTACATCCTGCTCATCGACCGGTTGCAGCCCTGGCTGACGCGGCCGTCGGTGCTGCTGGTGATCGAACGGCTGACCGGGCTGATCCTGATCGTCCTGGCGGTGCGGATCGCGCTGAGCCACTGAGCCGCACCACAGGCGCCCGCCGGCCCGGCCGCATCCAGCCGGGCCGGCGGCGCTGTGGTGTCAGGCGTTGCGCGGACGGTGGGCGACGGTGAGGACGTGGGTGGTCGGCCAGTCCAGCGGCCGGCCGTCCAGGTCGGTGAGGGACGCGACCGGTGCGATCCGGTTGTCGATCACCCAGTCGTTGCGGACCGGCGCCGAGGCCGGGCCGATCTCGAAGCCCGCCTCGGTGAGCAGCGCCGTCCAGTCGGCGAAGCTCAGGCCGCAGAACTGCTCCTTCGTCTCCGACAGCCAGTTGTCCGTGTAGTCCTTGCGGGTCAGGTAGTCCATCGCCGCGCCCAGGCCGAGGCGTACCGCGCCGTCGGCGAGCGGCTCGTAGTCGAAGCCGAACGCGAAGTCCACGGCGAACTGGTCCAGCCGCGCCCGCGTCGACAGTCCCGAGACGTACCGCCGGACCTCGGCCGAGGTCAGGTCGGCCAGGTCACGGCGGGGCGAGGCGGGGTTGTCGCCGTCGTCCGCGGTCAGCCGCAGGATCACCGGCCGGCCGGGGTCGTCCGGTCCGCACACGTCGCTGTTGATCCAGACGCCGCCGGGCACCGTGTGGTCGTGGATGCGACGGGCGAACTGGAGCAGCGACTCCCGCTGCCGCCCGTACGACCAGATCTCGTGGGTGAGCGCGAACGTGAGCGTGGTGTCCACCGACCGGTCCTTGAACACGGCGCCGCCGAGGACGTTGCGGTGGAAGAAGTAGACGTTGGCGTTGCGGAACACGCCCTGCGCCTTCTTGTGCAGGCACTCCTGGTAGAGGTGGCGGGCCACCTCCACGCCGATCAGGTCGCTCTCCCGCAGCGCGGCCTCCCGGTCGGCCAGCTCCAGGACCGCGCCCGCGCCGCAGCCGATGTCCACGATGCGTCCGGGCTGCACGTACCGGCGCACCGAGTCCCACTTGCGTTGCGCGGCCGAGGCGAACGCCTCCACGTAGGTCCGGTAGTCGCGGGTGACCGTGAGGCCGCCCTCGTCGCCGACGAGCGGGTCGTTCACCACCGACCGGATCGCCTCGACGAGGCGGTAGCGCTCGAACACGTCGATCGTCGCCGGGTGGGTGAGCGTACGCCAGGTCTCGTCGCCGGCGGCCAGGCGCAGCAGCACGTCCCACGGCCGCTCGGGCGCCTCGCTCAGGCCCGGGTCGGCCTCGACCTGCGCGATCGCGAAGCCGAGCCGCTCGTACAGCTTCGCGACCTCCGGCGTGGAGCAGGCCACCACCGTGTCGGCGGGCGTGAGTTCGAGCCCGGTGGCCACCGCGATGCTCTTGAGCGTGACCTCCGCGAACGCGTCGGTGTACGCGGTGTCGAAGATCGGCACAGCCAGCGAGCGCAGCCCGGTCAGCACGCTGAACCGCTCGATCGCGGCTTCCCGCCTGTGGTACGCGACCGGGTTGCGCCGGGTGTTCTCGTGGTTGGCCGACGTCACCGCCCAGACCACAGTGGCCTCGTCGCCGGCGAGCCGGCTCAGGTAGTCGGCCTGGAACCGGGTCAGCAGGTGATGCCGCCCCGGGAACAGCACGAAGCGGGTCGGCAGGTCGGTCATGGGCACCTCGCCTGGGCCGTGGAGCGGTCGGTGATCATACCGGGACGCGCCAGGACCGCCACAGATGGCCGTACCGGCCGTCGGCGGCCAGCAGCTCGTCGTGCGTGCCCTGCTCCACGATCCGGCCGTGGTCGAGCACGACGATCCGGTCCGCGGTGACCGCCTGGCTGAGCCGGTGCGCCACGATCAGCGTGGTACGCCCCCGCGTCGCCGCGAGGGCCGCCCGGTCCAGGTCACGCGCCCCGGCGCTGCCGGCCTCGGCGGTCGCCTCGTCCAGCACGGCGACGGCGGGCGCGGTCAGCACCAGCCGGGCCAGGGCGACCTGCTGGGCCTGCGCGGCGGTGAGCCGGTGACCGCCCTCGCCCACCGGTGTGGCAAGACCCTCCGGCAGGGTACGCAGCCAGGTGGTGGCGCCGACCCGGTCCAGCGCGTCGAGCAGCTCGGCGTCGGTCGCGTCCGGGGCGGCCAGGCGCAGGTCCGCGGCGAGCGGCCCGGCGAAGACGTGCACCTCCTGGCTGACCAGTGCCACGTCGCGCCGGGAGACGGCCTCGTCCGCCCCGGTCAGCGGCGCGCCGTCCAGGCGTACCGATCCGTCGGTGGGCGCGATGATCCCGGCGGCGATGCCGGCGAGCGTGCTCTTGCCGGCGCCGCTGGCGCCGACGAGCGCGACCCGCTCCCCCGGCGCCAGGCGCAGCTCGACGTCGGCGAGCACGAGCGGTCCGTCGTCGTAGTGGTGGCGGCGCACCGTGACGTCCAGCGCCGCCGGGCCGCGCGGGCCGGTCGGCGGGGCGGCCGGGCCGGAGGCGGTGGCCGGGCCGGTGTCGGGCAGGTTCGCCACGCCGACCAGGCGGGCGAGGCTCGCGCCGGCCTGCAGCACCGAGTCGGACTCCAGCAGCAGCAGGCCGATCGGGTTGAACAGCCGGTGGAAGTAGAGCGCGGCGGTGGTCGCCGCGCCGACGGTGACCAGGTCGTCGCGGACCAGGAAGAACCCGGCCACGAGCACGGCGGCCAGGCCGAGGAACTCCGACCGGTTGATCCGCAGCCCGAAGCGGGTGTGCAGGTTGAAGATCTCCAGCGACAGGTCGCGCGCCACGCCGGAGCGCTCGGCGATGGCCGCCACGTGCGCGTCCTCGGTCCGGTACGCGCGCACCGTCGCCGCGCCGCGCAGCGCACCGGCCATCGCCTGCGTCCGCTCACCGGTGGCGACCCGCTCGCGGGCGTAGTACGGCATCGAGCGCCGCAGGTACCAGCGCAGCGCCAGCGCGTACGCGGGCGCGGCCACCAGCCCGGCGAGGCCGAGCCGCCAGTCCAGCGCGACCAGCCCGAACACGGTGAGCACGACGGACAGCAGCGCGCCGACGAACGCCGGGCCACTCACCGCGATCACGTTCGTCACCACCGCCACGTCGTCGCCGACGCGGGCCAGCAGGTCGCCGGTGCCGGCCCGCTCCAGCGTCGCCGACGGCAGGTGCAGCGCCCGGTCGAGGACGCGCTCGCGCAGCCGGGCCAGCACCGTCTCGCCGAGCCGGGACGCGAGCGCGGCGCCGAGCGCGGTGAGCAGGCCGGTGAGCACGGCGGCGGCGGCGATCACCGCCACCCGGCCGGCGATCCGGGAGACCGGGGCGTCGGCGATGACGTCGTCGACCAGGCGGCCGAGCACCCACGGCGCGACCAGGCCGCCCGTGGCGGCGGCGACGAGCACCGTCGCGGCGGCGGCGCTGAGGCCGGGCCGGTCGCGGAACTGGGCGCCGAGCGTGGTCCAGGTCTGCCGGGCGGACGCGACCGGCAGCAACGTCCGGCCGGGGGTACGCGGGTCAGCGGTCACCGCAGTGTCTCCTCGCGGTAGCGGGCGTCGGAGGCCAGCAGGCGTTCGTGCGGTCCCTCGGCGGCCACCCGGCCGTCGGCGATCACCACCACCCGGTCGGTGATCCGCAGCAGGGCCGGGCTGCTGGTGATCAGCAGCGTGCCCCGGGGCACCACCCGGCGCGCCTCGGCCAGTCCGTCGGCGAGCTGCGCCTCGGTGGCCGCGTCGACGGCGGTGGTGGGATCGTGCAGCACCAGCACGGGCGGGTCGGCGTGCAGCGCCCGCGCCAGCCCGAGCCGCTGGCGCTGTCCACCGGAGAGGTTCGCGCCCCGCTCGACGAGGCGGTGGTCGAGGCCGTCGGGGTGCGCGTCCACCACGTCCTCGGCGGCGGCGGCCCGGACGGCGGCGTGCAGCCGCGCCTGGTCGGCGGGGGCGCCGGCGGCGAGGTTGGCCGCGACAGTGCCCTCGAACAGCGTCACGTCGTGCGGCTCGACCAGCACGGTGCGGCGCAGCGCGTCGACGTGCAGCTCGTCGGCGGGTACGCCGTCGACACGCACGGCGCCCCGGCGCGTGTCCGACGGCACCCGCCCGGACAACAGCGCCACCAGCGCCTCGGCGTCGGCCGGGTCGTACGCGAGCACACCGACCACCTCGCCGGGGCCGACGCGCAGGTTCACCCCGTCCAGTCCGGCGTGCCCGACGTCGTCGAGGGTCAGCCGCGGCCCGTCCGGGTGTGCCGGGGCCGGCGCGTCGCCGGGCCGGGTCAGCGGCTCGGCACCGAGCACGCGCGCCACCCGGGCGGCGGAGGCGCGGGCCATCGCGAACAGCTGCACGCACCAGCCCATGGTCTGCACCGGCTCGGCGACGAACTGCGCGAGCCCGACCACCGTGACCAGCTCGCCGATGGTGAGCCGGCCGCGCAGGGCGAGCCAGCCGGCCACCCCGGCGACCGCCGCGAGGAACAGGCCGTTGGCGGCGGTGGTGAGCCCGAGGTGCAGTCCCTTGGTGTTGGCGGCGCGCAGCGTGACCGCGAGGGCGTTGCGGCTGGCGGCGGCGTACCGGCCGGCGGCGTGGTGCTGGGCGCCGATGCCGCGCAGCACGCGCAGGCCGGAGACGAGGTCCACGGCGAGCGCCGTGGTCTCCGCGAGGGCCTCCTGCTGGGAGGTGCTGCGCCGGGACAGCAGCGGCGCCATCCGTTGCAGGACCAGGACCAGGACCGGTACGCCGACGAGCACGCCGAGTCCGAGGGGGACGTCGATGACCAGCAGCGCGGTGGCCGCGACGGTGAGCGCGGTCACCGCGGCGACGCCGAACCCGGCCACCCGCACCACGAGCGCGGAGAGTTCGGCGTCGGAGGCGGCGACGGAGAGCAGTTCGCCGTCGCGCAGGCCGGAGCGGTGCCCGCGCGGGTCGAGCGCGCGCTCGGCGATCTCCACCCGCAGCAGGTGCGCCTCCCGCTCCACCGCGGCGTACGCCTGGCGGGCGCCGTTGCGGTAGGCGAACGCGAGCACGGCGAACAGGGCCGCGAGGCCGGCGACCGAGTACGCCAGCGCCCACGGGTCGCCGGTGACCACGGCGCGGTCGATGATCAGGCCGATCGCCACCGGCACGAGCGCCTCGGCGACCTGGTGCAGGCCGAGCAGCGTCACGCCGATCAGCACCGGCCGTCGCTGGCGGCGCAATGCCTGACGCAGCACGTACCGGGCCGTGACGGCGCCGCCGGCGGGGAGCGGGGACACGAGGGGATGCCTCCAGTGATCGAAGTGAGGACAGCCTAACCTCAGCCTCGGCGGCCGAGTCGGGTGGCACGGCTCACCACGCTCTCCGCCAGCGGGGCACGGTGACCGCCGGTAATGTTGATCAGGCCGAGAGTGCACCCATATGTCCGCTGCCCCGAGGAGCGACCATGCTCGATCACGCGTCCCGCCGCATCGACATCGCCCGCCTTCAGGAGACGCTCGACGGACCGTGGGCCGAGGTCCGTCAGGCTCACCGCAAACACCTCGACGAGCGGTTCCTCCCTGTGTACGGGGAGACCGGTGACCAGGCGCGCGAGCGGATCACCCGGCTGCTCGGCGAACTGCCGGTCGAGCTGGGCATCGCCGCGGGCTTCCCGCCCGAGTACGGCGGCCGGTCCGACATCGGCGCCTCGATCGTCGCCACCGAGATGCTCGCGCAGGTCGACCTGTCACTCATGGTGAAGGCCGGCGTGCAGTGGGGCCTGTTCGGCGGCGCGGTCGCCGCCCTCGGCACGAAGCGGCACCACGACGCCTATCTCCGGGACATCGTCGAGGGACGGATCTTCGGCTGCTTCGCGATGACCGAGACCGGCCACGGCTCCGACGTGCAGCAACTGCGCACCACCTGCGAGTACGACCCGCAGACGCAGACCTTCGACCTGCACACGCCGCACGAGGCGGCGCGCAAGGACTACATCGGCAACGCGGCCCGGGACGGGCGGATGGCTGTGGTCTTCGCCCAGCTGATCACCGGCGGGCGCCGCCACGGGGTGCACGCGTGGCTGGTGCCGATCCGCGACGAGCACGGCAACCCGATGCCCGGCGTGACGATCGGCGACGCCGGCCCCAAGGCCGGACTGCTCGGCGTGGACAACGGGCGGCTCAGCTTCGACCACGTACGGGTGCCGCGGGACATGCTCCTGGACCGGTACGCGCAGGTGGCCGAGGACGGGACGTACTCCAGCCCGATCGAGAACGACTCCCGCCGCTTCTTCACCATGCTCGGCACGCTGGTGCGGGGCCGGGTCAGCGTGGGTGGCGCCGCGTCGGCGGCCACCAAGGCGGCGCTGGCCATCGCGGTGCGGTACGGCGACATCCGCCGCCAGTTCAGTGACGCCGAGGGCGACCGCGAGGTGCTGCTCAACGACTACCTGGCCCACCAGCGCAAGCTGCTGCCCGCGCTGGCCACCACGTACGCGCTGCACTTCGCCCAGACCGAGCTGGTCGCCGCGCTCGACGAGATCCAGGGCGGCGACGGGCCGGTCGACGAGCACCGGCAACGGGAGCTGGAGTCGCGGGCCGCCGGGCTCAAGGCGGCGCAGACCTGGCACGCCACACGCACCATCCAGGCGTGCCGGGAGGCGTGCGGCGGGGCCGGCTACCTGTCCGAGAACCGGCTGCCGAGCCTCAAGGCCGACACCGACGTGTTCACCACGTTCGAGGGCGACAACACGGTGCTGCTCCAGCTCGTCGCCAAGGGGCTGCTGACCGGCTACCGGGACGAGTTCGGCTCGCTGGACGGCTGGGGACGCGCGTCCTTCGTCGCCGAGCAGGTACGCGAGATGGTGCTGGAGCGCACCGCCGCCCGGGCGCTCATCGCGCGGCTGGTCGGCGCCGTGCCCGGCCGGGACGACGAGGTCGCCGTCACCGACCGGGGCTGGCAGCTCAAGGTGTTCGAGGACCGGGAGGAACACCTGCTGGACAGCGCGGTCCGCCGCCTGCGCGGTGGCGCGTCCAGCAAGAAGGACCGCCCGTTCGACATCTTCAACGACGTCCAGGACCACGTCCTCGCCGTCGCCGCCGCGCACGTCGACCGCGTCACGCTGGAGGCTTTCGTCGCAGGCATCGACGCCACCGCCGACCCGGCGGTCAAGGAACTGCTGTCGCGGGTCTGCGACCTGTACGCGCTGAGCGTCATCGAGGCGAACAAGGGCTGGCTGCTGGAGCACGGCCGGCTCACCCCGGCCCGGTCGAAGGCGATCACCAGCGTGGTGAACGGGCTGCTCAAGGAGCTGCGCCCGTACATGCGCACGCTCGTGGACGGTTTCGCCATCCCGGACGCGTGGCTGCACGCCGCGATCCTGCGCGAGGAGCCCGCCCGGCAGGACGAGATGGCCGCGCACGACGTCGCTGACCCGCAGGCCGCCGGCGCCGACTCGCCGGGCGGCGTCGCCGACTCGCCGGCCGCCGCCCCGTAGCCGTCCGGCCGGCCACACCGGCGCTGCCACGGCCCCCGGTCAGCCTCCGGGGGCCGGCGCGGGGCGCGTCCGTGCCGGTGGCCCGGGTGTCCCGGCCGGTTCGCCGTCGGCGGTCCGCGACGCGGCGTACCCGCCGGCGCCGATCGCCAGGTACAGCCCGCCGAACAGCCAGAACGCGGCGAACAGGAAGCCGCGCTCGGCCATCGCGAGGATCATGACGAGCGCGCCGGCCAAGGCGGTCACCGCGTATCCCGCCCGGATGCCGTACGCGCACAGCGCGCCGGCCGCGATCGGTCCGGCGAGGGGTCCGCGGCAGGTCCCGCACGGCCTACCGGACCGGCGTCGCGGGGTCTGCCAGAGCGTCCGACACGAGCCCGAGGCATCGACCGACGTATATTGACACATTTCGTTGCGGCGGTGATAGTAACTGCAAAAGCTCCCGCCGGTCCCCCGCGGGGACGCATCGCGGCGGCGCCACACCGACGTGGCCGACACACCGCCACCACCACCATCCAGGGAGCGCCGTCACGACGTCCCCCGGAGGGCGCATGAGAAGACGATCGAAGATCTACGCGGGCCTGGCCGCCGCCCTCGTCCCGCTCGCCTCCGTGGTCGTGGCGCTCGGCGCGACACCGGCCGGCGCCGCGATCGGCGGCTCGGGCCCCTACCCCGCCGACTACGAAACCTCGTCGAGCCTGCCCAACCACACCATCTTCCGGCCCCAGACGCTCCCGTCCGAGCGCCTTCCCGTCCTGGTGTGGGGCAACGGAGCGTGCTCGGCCAACGGGCTGTCGCAGGGCACCTTCCTGCGCGAGATCGCCTCGCACGGCTTCCTCGCCATCGCCAACGGCGCGCCGAACGGCTCCGGCTCCACGAACGCCCAGATGCTCACCCAGTCCATCGACTGGGCGGTGGCGGAGAACTCCCGCTCGGGCAGCAAGTACTACAACCGGATCGACACCACGAAGATCGCCGTGGCCGGGTTCTCCTGCGGCGGCCTGGAGGCGTACGCGGTCTCCAACGACCCGCGCGTCACCACCACCGGCATCTTCAGCAGCGGCCTGCTCAACGACGCCGACGACTACCAGTTGCGGCGACTCACCAAGCCGATCGCGTACTTCGTCGGCGGGCCCAGCGACATCGCGTACCCGAACGCCATGGACGACTGGGGCAAGCTGCCGTCCGGGCTGCCCGCCTTCATGGGCAACCTGAACGTCGGGCACGGCGGCACGTACGACCAGCCCAACGGCGGCGAGTTCGGCCGGGTCGCGGTGCTCTACCTCAAGTGGCGCCTGAAGGGCGACGTCAGCGCCGGCGCCAGCTTCGTCGGCCCGGACTGCGGCCTGTGCCGCACACAGTGGAGCGTCCAGCAGAGGAACCTGACGCTGGACGGCCCGCCGCCCACCACTCCCCCGCCCACGACCCCGCCGCCGACCACTCCGCCGCCGGGCGGGGCCTCCTGCACCGCCGTCTACGCCGTCCAGGACCAGTGGAACGGTGGCTTCGTCGCCAACGTGACGGTGACCGCCGGGAGCACCGCGCTGACCGGCTGGCGGGTGACGCTCGCCCTGCCGGGCGGCGCCGCGATCAACTCACTCTGGAACGGCGTGCCCAGCGGCACCAGCGGCACCGTCACCGTGGCCAACCAGAGCTACAACGGGCGGCTGGCCGCAGGGCAGACCACCGCCTTCGGATTCCAGGGCACCGGAACCGGCGGTGGCGCCACCGCCACCTGCGCCGGTAGCTGAGCACTCATGTCGGCGGGCCGGCGCCGGAGGCCGGCCCGCCGAGGTGAGTGTCGCCTCGCCGAAACACCCGGCGGGGCTGACCGACCCGGCCGCCGACCGCGCCGGGTGCCGCTCCGCCACGGGCAGGGGCCGCCCGCGCAGAGGGCCGGGTACGCGCGCCAGGATCGGCGAGCCGGGGCTGAAGTCGTCCTGCCGGTTCCACTCGGCCGGGTCGATCGGCACGCCGAGCACGTTGGCGGGCATCGCGGAGGCCACGAACCGGACCCGCTCGCCGGTCGCGGTGCCGCGGTGCCGCGGTCCGGCACGGTGAAGTAGTCGGTCGGGAACGGCAACAGGCAGGCCGCCGGGTCGACCGGGTCGCAGGACCACTGCCCGGCCGGCGCGGGAGGTGCGGCCGGCGCCGGCGTGGCCCCACCCGGCGGCCTGCGGCGGCTGTCGCTGCGCCCTCCTCGACGCGAGCACGACACGAGCGGTTGTGACCGCCGCCTCCGCTCGGTCACCAGCCGCCGGCATCACGGCCCTACACACATCGTCAGTGGTCAACGAACCATCCCGGGCACCCCCGGCGGGCCGCTCACGCCGCCCGGCACCAAGTAGACAATCGCCGGTCCCGGTGCAAGTCTTTGCCGCGTGCGACCCTCCCCAGAAGTCAGCGGTGCCGGCGGTACGGCAGCTGACCCGCGGCCCCCTGTGGACGGTCCGGCTCCCAGCACCCAACGCCCCGAGGACCTCACCGCCCTACGCCATCTGCAACAGGTCCACGCGCCCGTACTGCTGGCCTTCCTGACCCGCCTGACCCGCGGCGACATCCACCGCGCCGAGGACATCGTGCAGGAAACCGTGCTCCGGGCCTGGCGCAACCCCGAAGCGCGCAACGCCCAGGGCCACTGGAACCGAGCCTGGCTGTTCACCGTGGCCAAACGCATCCTCATCGACCAGATGCGCTCCACCGACGTCCGGCCCACCGAACTACCGGTCAGCCACATCCAGGATCACGCACACCCCGACGACGCCATCGAACGCCTCCTCGACGCCCGCGAGGTCCGGGCCGCACTCGACTCCCTACCCGAACGACTACGCATCACACTGGTCGAGATCTTCTTCCGGGAACGGTCCGTGTCCGAAGCCGCCGACGCACTCGACGTCCCCGCCGGCACCGTCAAATCACGCACCTTCTACGCGCTACGCGCCATGCGGGAAGCACTCACCAACCGCGGCTTCGACTTCGGACACCAGCAACAACCAGCCGACCACCACAACCCGGACAAGAAAACGCCAAAAAAATCCAGAAGGACGTGAACCCGAACGGCCGCCGAACCGTCATGTGCGCGAGACCTCTCCCCCACCACTGAGCTAAGAGTGAGTCGATGAGAAAATCCGCAAGTGGCCAGCGCCGCCCGTGGCAACGGCTCGTTTCGTCAACGCGCAGACGCGTCGAGATCGTGGCACTGGTCGGCATCATCGTGGCGTGCGGGGCCGTCGGCCTGGAAATGGCCGCCACCGCGGACCCGGACAAGCTCGCCGGTGAGCCGGTGCCGGACGGCGACGTGCCCGCCATCGTGGAGGCGGCCCTGTCCTGCCCCACCCTCAACCCGCCGAAGCTCGCCGCACAGATCATGGCCGCGTCCGGTTTCAAGGGCAGCGCCGAGCGGATCGGCGGCCTCGACGACGCCGCGTGGCAGAAGTGGCGGCCCTCGCCCAACGCCAACCGCGGCGACCGGCGGGCGAACATCATCGCGGTAGGCCACCGGACCTGCGAGAACGTCGGAAACCTGCGCTCAGCTGACATCGACGGCGACCTCTGGCCGGCCGCTGTCGCGGCGGAGCAGACCGGGGTCAAGGCGGTGCTCGACGCCCGCGGCGTTCCGAAGGAGGCCAAGCCCTACGTCGACAAGGTAAAGGCGTACGCCGCCTGGTATGCCGAGCAGCCGCAGTTCTCCGAGCAGGCCGTCACCCGGCCGGTCAGCACCGCCGCCGCCGAGGCGGTCGAGGTGCCTGCCGCCCTGGTGGAGCCGATCAAGGCCGCCGGGAAGATGTGCCCGCAGATCACGCCGGCCCAGATCGCGGCACAGCTGCGGACGTTGTCCGGCTTCGACGTGAACAAGCGGACGTCGGACCGTCAGGGCGTCGCCCAGTTCACGACCGCCATGTGGGAGCAGTACCGGCCGGGCACCAACACGTCGGTGTGGCGCCCCGCGGACGCGATCGCGGCGCTCGGCGTCGCCATGTGCGACATGACGCAGCAGTTGTCCGAACTCGACAGCGGGGACCCGTACCGGCTGGCGCTGAGCGCGTACCAGTGGGGAATCGACCCGGTGCGGCGGGCCGGCGGCCTGCCGCGCGTCAACGTCAGTCAGCTCGCCGACGAGGTTCCGGCCCACATCGCGGAGTACGAGAGGGATGGCCGGCTGTCCGTGACCTCCGCGAAGCCGAGCCCCTCGCCGTCGGCGAGCCAGAGCCCGCAGGCCTCGGCGAGCCAGAGCCCGAGCGTCCGGCCCTCGTCCGAGCGCAGCAACCCCGCCGAACAGCAGCCGAAGGGCCCGAAGCTGTTCGCGTACGAGGCGGGTGCCACCTATCGGCTGGTCAGCTCGTGGGCCGGCGCGGTCGTGGAACTGCCCGGCATCAACATGGACCTTCCGGAAGGCACCCGGGTCCACCTCTGGAACGATGAAGGGTACGCCGACCAGCGCTGGAAGCTGTACCCGGCGCCGGACAAGCGACACGTCATCATCGTCAACGCCTGGAGCAAGCAGGCCCTGGGGGTGGAGGACCGGTCCCTGCAGCAGAACGCGAAGATGGCCGTGTACGCACGTGACGACAACGACGAGAACCAGCAGTGGCTGCTGGAGGACGTCGGCGCCGGGAACGTGGTCATGACCAACCGGCGCTCCGGCCAGGTGATGGAGCTGCTCGGCGAGGACCTGGGACCGACGAGAGACAACGGCACCACCTGGAACGGATACTGGGTCGAACAGTTGGAGCGCCGTGACAACCAGAGAGACCAGAAGTGGCGATTCATGAAGCAGTGACGCCGACCGGCCGCGGGCCGGGAAGCTGATCGGCATGACGGACGTACCCGCCGTGGACGGCCATGTGACGGACCTGCTGGGTCCGCACTACATGGGTGCCCTCGATCCGGCCGAGAGCGACGCCGTCGACCGGCACCTGCGCGACTGCGCGCAGTGCCGGTCGGCGGCCCGCGAGGTGTGCGAGGTCGTCGCCGCCCTCGCGCTGCTCAGCGACGATGTGGCAGTCGAGCAGGTGCCACCGCCGGTCACCCGGCCGGCGGTGCCCGCCGCGCGCCGCGGTCGCTCCGACGCCTCCCGGCCGGCCGGGAGGCGTTCGGGCTCGGCCGGGCCCGGGCGGCAGCCGCGGACCCGACGCCAGCAGCTCGCGCTGATGCGGGTCGGGCTTGCGCTCGCGGTGGTGCTGTTCGTCGGCTTCGGCACCCTCTTCGTGCTGGACCGGACGACCGACGAGCCCGGACCGGAGGTGGTGACTGTCGCGGCGACCGGGAGCGAGCCCCGCACCGGTGCGACCGCCTCGGTTTTCGCGTCGGAGAGCGACGGCAGTGTGCTCGTCCGGGTCACCGCCACCGGCCTGCGCGCGGGCACCCGCTACGAGCTGTACGCGGTGACCCTCGACGGCCAGGCCCGCAAGATCGCGGAGTGGACCGGCACCGACACCGTGCAGGAGTCCTCCGGTGACCTGCCGGTGGGCTTGGCCGACCTGGCGTTCGTGACGATCCGCGTCGTGGACGGCCCGCCGGCGGTCACCGTGCAGCTTCCGCGGCCCACACCCGCGACACCACGCTGAGAGACGCCGCCCTCACCGGCGGCGCCCTGGCGCGTCGGCACCGCGGTGCCGACGCGAATTCGTCCGGCCGTGAACCGCGATCCCGTCTCGGCCGTCGTGTGTGCAGATCCGCCCTGGGCGACGACAAAGGGAAGTAGAGAATGTTCTGGATCACCCGGTCGGCACGCGGTGCCTGCCTCGCGGTGTGCGTCATGATTGCCCTGGTCGTGGGAACCATGACCCCGGCCTCGGCCGCCGACGAATACGTCAAGTTCTACGCCGTCCAGTCGTCGTACCAGGGTAAGCCGGAAAACCTCACCAGTATCGCCACCCGGCTGCTCGGCGACGGGGCCCGGTCCGTCGAGATCCGCAACCTCAACGCCGGACGACGCCAACCCGACGGTCGCACCCTCAAGGACCCGGACCAGTTGCGGGCCGGTTGGCTGCTGGTGCTGCCCTGGGACGCCGTCGGCGAGGGCGTCAGGTACGGCGTCCTGCCCGACAAGGCACCGACCACACCGGTCGAGACGAAGCCCGGCACGCCCAAGGCCACGCCCAGCGGCAAGGCCAGCCCTGTCGTCCCGCCCGCGCGGGTCGCCGGGGCCGGCGCGGTCCCGGGCAAGCGGCCGCAGCAGCGCCGTCCGAAGGCGGGCGAGTGCGCGACCATCGCGGCGTCGAGCAACCGGTCCGACTGGGCGAGTCTGCGCCTGGCCGCCGACCAGGCCTGGCCGCAGAGCCGCGGCAAGGGGCAGCTCGTGGCGATCATCGACTCCGGTGTGGACGGCAGCCTGCCGGCCCTCAGCGGTCACGTGGCGGTCGGGATGGACATCGTCAGCGGCAGCGGGCGTGGCGACACCGACTGTATCGGCTCGGGCACCGCCATGGCGGGCCTGGTGGTCGGGCAGCCCGCAAAGGGCAGCGACGTCAAGGGTGTCGCCCCGGACGCCACGGTGATGCCGGTCCGCCTCGTGGCCAACGACACCAAGGTCCAGCCCGCCGACGGCGCATCGGCCATCGAGGCCAGCGTCCAGGCGGGTGCGACGGTCATCGCGCTGGGCAACTACGTCGACACCACCAAGCCGGAGGTGGCCGAGGCCGTCATGGCCGCCGTGGAGCGGGACGTGGTCGTGGTGGTCGGCGCTTCCCGTGCGTCGGTTCCGGTCAACCCGGAGGCGAAGATCGGCCCCGGCGTCCTCCGGGTGGCCGGCGTGGCAGTCGACGGCCAGCGTGCCGCCGACTACCGCGGGGGTGGCATCGACGTGGTCGCCCCGGGTGTCAACGTGAGCAGCGTCGGGATCACCGGGACCGGCGCTGTCGCGGGTAGCGGCACCCAGTACGCGGTGGCCTTCGTCGCCGGCACCGTCGCGTTGGTCCGGGCCGCGTACCCGGACCTGAGCCCGGAGCAGATCGCGCATCGTCTCCAGGTGACGTCGGACAAGATGGGCGCCGGCGCACAGCCCGACGGCCGGTACGGCTGGGGCATGATCAATCCTGCCGCAGCGGTGACGAAGGTGCTGCCCGAGGAGGCCGAGGCCGCCGCCTCGGGACGGGAGTCGGGCGGGCAGCTCACCTCCGGCAGCTCTAGCGGACGGTCGACGTTGCTGGCCATCGTGACGCTGGTCGCCCTCGCGGCGGCGGTGCTGCTCGTGTTCCGCATCCGCCGGCTGCTGAGCGACGACAAGGGGGACGGTGGTGGTGAGGGCGACGACGACTCTCGTCCGGTGACCGCCGTGCCGCCGGTTCGCGGCGGTGCGCTGCCTCCCATATCCGCGCCCCGGATGCGGTCGGTGTCCGGTAGGCCGGACACCGCTCCGCCACTGCAGGAGAGCGGCAAGCCCGCCCCGGACGATGAGCAGGCCGGTGGCAGCGCCTCCACCGCCAGCGACCGCCCGGGCACACATCACGAGACCGTGGCACTGCCGAAGGCGTCGATCGGAGCCAAGTCGCCCCAGCAGCGTCCAGACGCGTCATGACAGGCACCGGGCCTGCCGCCGTGCCGCCACCGCGACGCTGACTCCTGCGCCTGTTGCGGGCGTGGGGACGTGGTGGTCGTCCCCACTTGGAGGACTACAGCGCGGTAGCTCCCGGTGGAAGGCTCGGCTGTGAGTGAACCGCGGGCCGACAGGGCACGTTTCACACATCATTGGTGGAAAGTCGGGTGAACTGAGGGTCTGATGCGGGTGGACGATGTTTCCGGTACCGACGCCCATGTGGCGGACCTGCTGGCCCTCTATCATCTCGACGCGCTCGACCGGCGCCACGGGGAGCAGGTCGGCCGCCACCTCGAGTCGTGCCGGCAGTGCCGGGCGGCGGCGACCGAGGTGTGTCAGGTACTCGCCGCCCTGGCCCTGCTCGGCGACGACAAGGATCAGCTGCTCAACCTCTACGGGGCCCTGGGAACGGCGGTGCCGCCGGCCTTTCCGGCCCGGTTCGCACCGCAGGAGCCGGCAGACCCGCCGCACCGCGACGCCCGCGAGACCGACCGACGCCGGTTCCGGCTGCGACGCGGTGGCGCGCGACCCGGAACGGCCACCGGGGAGGCGCCGGCTGCCGCTGAGCCCGGCGTCGGTCGCGGGAAGCCCGCACCGCAACGGGTGGAACCCTCGCCCGCACCGCCGCCCCCCGCGCCGCCACCGGTCGCTCCCCCGCGGCTCGTGCCGCCACCGGCACTCTCCCTACCGGCCGCACCGCCGCCACCGGCCACGCCGTCACCGGCAGCGCCCCCACCGGCACCGGCCACGCCGTCTCCGGCAGCGTCCGTATCCCCACCGGCGGCGCTGGCGCACAGGACTCCGCAACGGGCCGCGCCTCCGGCCGTACCCGGGTCGCAACCGGCCGTCCCACGACCGGTCGCGCACCCGACCCGCCCCGACCTGGACCGCTCGCCGGAAAGCCGGCGTTCGGACGGCGGCCGGCGGGCCGAGTCCGCACCGAAACGTCTTCTCCCCCGGCGGGCGGTCGCCTTCGCGGGCCTGAGCGCCCTGCTCGCAGGCACCCTCACGGTGGCCGGAATCTCCGCCAAGGCCCTGCTCACACCGCCGGGCCCGGAGGTGCGGACGGCCACCGTCCGGACCGCCGCCGCCTCCGCGATGGACCAGGACTCCGGTACGAAGCTGTCGGTCTTCGTCACCCAGGAAGGCGACCGGGTCACCGTACGGGCCACCCTGAGCGGCCTGGACGAAGGCGCCGGCTACCGGCTCTACGGCTACACCTTCGACGGCCGGCAGCGACCGCTGGTCAACTGGACCGGCCGGGCCGGCGTGCAGGAACTCGACGGTGAACTGCCGGTCGGCATCGCCGACCTCTCCCACTTCGCCGTGACCCGCGGCGCACGGGTCGTCGTCACGGCATATCTGCCTCGCGACGCGGGTACGGTGGCCACCACCGGCAGCTGAGCCGGGCCGCGATCTGAACCGGCCACCTGCCCCGTTCGCCCGGGGGATGTCACAACTCTGACGACCACGAACGATCCGGTTCGACTCGTCGAGAACTACGCAGCCGTGCCGCACCTGTGCGGCGGCCGGCTCGACCTCATGCTCGGTCGGGGCATCTTCCGGCCCGACCAGGACGACCCGCGGAATCCAGGTCGGCCCGGTCGGCACTGACGGCCCGCCGGCGCAAGGAGAGGGGGGAAGGCCGCGGGCCGTCAGCGGCTCATTCCCGGTTCAGCAGGTACGCCCGGTCCGCGACGACGGCCACGTCCACGTTGGTCCCCTCGGCCAGTGCGTCTCGCGGGTCCTTGCCGGACTCGGTCACCGTGATCGTGCCGCCGGTGGTCTCCACCTCGTAGTCGATGCTCGGGCCGTGGAACGTCGAGCGCAGCACCACGCCCATGCCGGTCCCGCCGTCGACGACCGGCGACAGCGTCACCGTCTCGGGACGGACCATGAGGTAGGCGTCCCCCGACCCGGCCGCCACCGTCGAGTGCGCGGGGACACTCATCGGCCGGCCGAGCACCGTCACCGTCGCCGTGCCGTCGGCGATGCTCTCCGGCACCGTCTCGATGAAGTTCGCCCGGCCGATGAAGTCGGCCACGAAGACACTGGCCGGGCGGGCGTAGATCTCGCCGGGCGTCGCCACCTGCTCGACCTTGCCCTTGTTCATCACCACGATCCGGTCGGACATGCTCATCGCCTCGTCCTGGTCGTGGGTTACGTAGATGCTGGTGATCCCGAACATCCTCTGGATGCGACGGATCTCGGCCCGCATCGCGTCGCGCAACTTCGCGTCCAGGTTCGACAGCGGCTCGTCGAACAACAGCACCTTCGGCTGCACCACGAGTGCCCGGGCCAACGCGACACGCTGCTGCTGACCGCCGGAGAGCTCGTGCGGGCTGCGGTCCTCCAGGCCGACGAGGTTCATGCTGGTCACCGCCATCCGCATGCTCTCGGCGATGTCGGCTTTGCTACGCCGTTGCAACCGCAGCCCGTACGCGATGTTCTCCGCGACTGTCATGTGCGGGAACAGGGCGTAGCTCTGGAACACCATCGCCATCGGCCGGCGCTGCGGCGGCATGTCGTCGATGGCGTTGCCGTCGAGCAGGATGCTGCCGCTCGTGGCGTCCTCGAAGCCCGCCACCATGCGCAGCGTGGTGGTCTTGCCGCAGCCCGACGGGCCCAGCAGGGTGATGAACTCCCCCGGCAGGACGTCGAGCGACACGCTGTCGACTGCGGTGACGTCCCCGGTGCGGCTGCGGAAACGCTTGGTCAGGGCCTCGAGTTGCAGGCGCCCGGTGCTGGCCTCACCACGGCCGGCAGGTGCGAGCGCAGCGGCGTCGGTGGGCGCGGCGACGGTCATCGTTTCGGCCTTTCAGACTTGGCGGTGCGGTGCAGCGCGGCACCACCGCCGACGAGCAGTCGGATGATCGCGAAGGCGACCAGGACGAGCGCGGTCAGCACCGTGCAGTAGGCGAACGCCACCCCGTACCGACCGGTGCTCGCGGCGCTGAGCACCTGCGAGGTGATGATCTTCGTCTCCGGCGTGACCAGCAGCACGATCGTCGATACCGAGGTCATACTGCGGGCGAAGCTGTAGCTGAGCCCGGTGAGCATCGCCGGCTTGATCAACGGCAGGGTCACCCGGCGGAACGTCTGCATCGGGCTGGCCCCGAGGTCGGTCGACGCCTGTTCGATCTGCGGATGCAACTGGGTGAGCGCACCCACCGCCGTTCGCTGCCCCGCCGGCACGCTACGGATCACGTACGCCACGACGATCGCCATCGCACCGGCGGCGATGGCGCTGCCGCCCACCAGACTCGGGAACACCAGGTAGTCGCCGATGTACCGCTCGGGCCGATAGGCGAGCACGAAGCCGATGCCCAGCACGGTGCCCGGCACGGCGACACCCAGCGTGCCGCCGAGGTCGAGCAGCCAGGCGGTACGGCGCAGGTGACGAACCACCAGCCAGGCGATGACCAGACCGAGGACGGCGGCGATCGGCGTGGCGATGACCGCGAAGGTCAACGTGTCGAGGACGGCTTCCACTCCCACCCCGACCAGTACCTCCTTGAGGTACTCCAGGGTGAACGTGTTGTCCACGCCGAACACCTTCGTCACCGAGCCGACGATGACGGTGCCGTAGACGCTCACGATGATCGCGGCGGCGAACAGCGCCAGGCCGTAGATCGGCCACCGGCTCCAGCCGGTGACCAGGTGCACCGAGCCGGACGGTCGCCCGGTGATGGTGGTGCGCACCTTCCGGCTGAGCCACCATCGCTGGCCGAAGTACATGGCCAACGACGGCACCAGCAGGATCACGCAGTACACGGCGGCGCTCGTGGTGTCGTACTCACCCGTCACCGCCAGGTATGCGCGACTGGCCAGCACGGTGTAGTCGCCGCCGAGCACCAGCGGATTGGCCAGATCGGCGATCGCCTCCACGAACAGCAGCAGGAACGGGGCGACGAGCCCGGGAGCCAGCAGCGGCAGGATCACGCGACGCATGATCTGCCAGCGACTGGCACCCATGTTCATCGCGGCCTCCTCCAGCGCCGGGTCCAGGCCGCGGAGCATGCCGAGCAGGCCCAGGTACGCCACCGGGAACAGCGACAGCGACAGCACGAACACCAGACCGTCAAGGCCGTAGATGTCGTACTCCAGCCCGAAGAGCCCGTTGCTGATCACGCCGCGCCGGCCGTACAGCACGACAGTGGCGGTGGCCACCGCGAACGGCGGGCTGACGATCGGCATCAGGGCGATCAGGTGCAGGATCTTCTTGCCCGGAACGTCGAGGCGGGCCTGCACGAACGCGAACAGGAAGCCCAGGGCGGTGCCGCACACCCCGACCAACGCCCCGAGCACCAACGTGTTCCGCAGGATGCCCAGGTCGACGGAGGAGGTGAAGAACTCGGCGTAGCGGGGCAGCGCGTCCGGCGCGAACGCCGTGGCGAGCACCGCCACGAGCGGGATCACCGCGCCGAACCCCACCACCGCCGCGCAGACCGCGACCAGGATCCGCAGCCCTCCGCCGAGCCGGCGGCGCCGCTTGCGCGGCGCGACCGCTTCGGGTGGGGGCGGAGTGACCACTCCGGGATCGGACAGCAGCGTGGTCATGACTTCGGCGCCTGCGCGACCTCGGCGTCGAACCGCTTGTTGAGCGCCGACTTGGCCTTACCTGCCGCCACCGCGTCGTACTCCACCATCTTGATGCCGGAGAGCGGGAGGACCTTGGACGACACCTTCGCCTGGGGGTTCGTCGGGAACTGGTACGCCTTGACGCTCGGGCCGACCTCCTGCGCCTCGGTGGTGAGGGCCCAGTCGACGAACTTGCGGCCGCTGGTCGGGTTCTTGGCGTTCTTCACCAGGGCGACACCGCCGGTCTCGTAACCGGTGCCCTCCGTCGGGAAGCTCACCCGCAGGTCGGGGAAGCCTGCCTCCACGGTGGCCACGCAGTCGTGCGCGAAGATGATCCCCACCGCGACCTCACCGCGGGCGGTCATTTGGGCGGGCGCCGAGCCGGACTTGGTGTACTGCAGGACGTTCGGGTGCAGCTTGCGCATGTAGTCCAGCGCCTTGGTCTCGTCGCCGCCGGCCAGCTGCACCTGCGTCCAGAGCGCGGTGTACGAGGTACCCGAGGTGGACGGGTGCGCGATGCCGACGTCCTTGGCGAGCTTCGGGTCGAGCAGGTCGGTCCACGAGTCGGGAACCTGCAGGCCCCGCTCCGCCAGCAGCTTGTTGTTGCTGCAGAAACCCAGGGCACCGACGTAGACGCCGGTCCAGGTGCCCTGCGGATCCTTGTACTTGGCCGGGATGACACCCGCGTTCGGCGAGACGTACGGCTCCAGCAGCCCCTCCTCGCCCGCGGAGGCGTACCCGTCGGCGGGCCCGCCATACCAGACGTCGAACTCCGCGTTGCCCTTGCCGGCCTTGATGCGCGCCAGCGCCTCGCCGCTGGAGAGCCGTACGAAGTCGGCCTTGACGCCGGTGGACTCGGTGAACTTCTTGGTGGTGGCCGCGCACCAGTCCTCGGTGGCGCCGCACACCACGTGCACCACACCGCTGTCCTTGCCGGCCTCGGCGCCACCCTCGCGGGCGCAGCCGGCCGCACCCAGCACCAGCGAGGCCGCCATCGCTGTCGCCAGCAGCGCCCGGTTGGCCGTTATCTTCTTCGTCACCATGACGCGTTCTCCCCTGCTGAAGCCGCCGGAATGTGTGGCAGTGTTGTGACGGCCACGTTAAAGGCGTGTCAACGACGCATCGGTGACGGCGGTGTAAGTGTTGGTAACGCCGCCGTCACCTGGCTGCCGGGGAGTCGTCCCCGTCCTCGGCGGCGCCGCCGGCCATCTCGGGCATCAGGTAGCCGACCCCGCGCAGCGTACGCACGTACGCCGTCCCGTTCGGCGTCCCCGCGAGCCTCGACCGCAGCCGGTAGACGGCGGACTTCACCACGTCGCGCCCACCGATCAGGTCCGTGGTGCCCCAGACCTCCCGCAGCAGGTCCTGCCACGACTGCGGCACACCCCGGCGCACCGCCAGGTGATGCAGCAGCTTGAACTCCGTGAACGGCAGGTCGAGCCGGTGCTGTGCCAGCGTCGCGGTCTGGGTGGCCGGCTCGATGACCAGATCACCCACGCGGACCGTGGTGCCCGCACCCCGGCGGCGACGCACCAACGCCTGCGCCCGCAGCGCCACCTCCCGGGGGTGGAACGGCTTGGTGACGTAGTCGTCGGCACCGTGCTCCAGCCCGGCGATGACGTCGTCACGCTGGGCCAGCGCGGTGAGGAACATGATGGGCGCCTCGGAGCGGGACCGAATCCGCTGGCACAGGTCGAGCCCGTCCATCGTGGGCATCATGACGTCCAGCACGACCAGGTCCACCGCGTGTGTCCGCAGCAGGTGCAGGGCGGTGGCGCCGTCGTGGGCGCTGAGGACGGTGAAGCCCTGGGTCTGGAGCGCGAACTCCACGATGATCGTCATCTGCGGCTCGTCGTCGACCACGAGCGCGGTCGGCCCGCCGCCGGGCTGCTCGCCGGCGCTCGTCACGGCCGCTCCGGCAGGGTCAGGAGAACGGTGGTCCCCCGGGTCGACGCCGTGTGCACCATTATCTCGCCTCCGTGCAGTTCCACGATGGTCTTCGTGATCACCAGGCCGAGGCCGGTGCCGTCAGCCAGCGGCCGGCCCGTGGCGAATCGGCGGAACAGGCGGTGCCGCTCCGCCTGACTCATGCCCGCACCGTCGTCGGACACGTACACCGCCACACCAGTGTCGATCAGCATGACCCGCACGTCGAGGTTCCCGCCGGTCGTGGTGAACCGGCTGGCGTTCGACAGCAGGTTGGTCAGCGCCTGGGTCAGCAGCATCGGGTCCGCTCGGATGCGCGGCATCACCTGCGGCACGTCGAGGCTGATGCGCTGTTGCCGCTGCCCGCACAACGGGCGCATCGCGGTCACCACCTCGCGCACCACCACCGACACGTCCACTCTCTCCAGGTGTGGCGTGAACAGCCCAGCCTCGATCTTGGCCTGAATCAGGAGACTTTCGCACAGCCCGATGACCTGCGTGGATTGCTGATCCAGGACCTGCAGGAAGCGCGCCTGCGCAGCGGTGAGCGGCCCCGGGGTGCCTTCCCGCAACAGATCGACCGCTCCCTTGATCATGCTCAACGGCGTCCGCAGCTCGTGGCTCAGCGCGGTCACCTGCTCCGCCCGCCGCTCCACCAACTGTTCGAGCTGCGTCAGCTCGTTGCTCCTCACGGCAGCCGTGCGGCGCATACTCAGCGCCATGATCGACGCGCCGACGAGACCGCCGACCACGGAAGCCACCGCGATCAACCAAGCGGTGCCCATGCTCGCCCTCCTCGAATCGGTGGCCCGCCGAACCCGTCCGGTCCGGCAGCGACGCGGCGCGTGTCGGGACGTGTCTATCGCCGAGTGAACAGTGGACGTAGGTTAGCTGCCCCGGGCAACGGCTCGGCGGGCGCGTGACCCCGCACAGTTCGCGCTGGTAGGGCGCTCTCCCAGTCGGAGGTCAGCCAGCCGAACGCCCCGACATCGTCGTCACGTTGCGTGAATGAACGGCGGGCGGCACCACGCCGCCGGACGGCACGCCGCGATCGACGAAGAGCCCGGGCACCGACCGGCCGGACTGTCGTCGTAGTGTCGCCGAGTAGACAATCGCCGGTCCCGGTGCAAGTCTTTGCCGCGTGCGACCCTCCCCAGAAGTCAGCGGTGCCGACGGTACGGCAGCTGACCCGCGGCCCCCTGTGGACGGTCCGGCTCCCAGCACCCAACGCCCCGAGGACCTCACCGCCCTACGCCATCTGCAACAGGTCCACGCGCCCGTACTGCTGGCCTTCCTGACCCGCCTGACCCGCGGCGACATCCACCGCGCCGAGGACATCGTGCAGGAAACCGTGCTCCGGGCCTGGCGCAACCCCGAAGCGCGCAACGCCCAGGGCCACTGGAACCGAGCCTGGCTGTTCACCGTGGCCAAACGCATCCTCATCGACCAGATGCGCTCCACCGACGTCCGGCCCACCGAACTACCGGTCAGCCACATCCAGGATCACGCACACCCCGACGACGCCATCGAACGCCTCCTCGACGCCCGCGAGGTCCGGGCCGCACTCGACTCCCTACCCGAACGACTACGCATCACACTGGTCGAGATCTTCTTCCGGGAACGGTCCGTGTCCGAAGCCGCCGACGCACTCGACGTCCCCGCCGGCACCGTCAAATCACGCACCTTCTACGCGCTACGCGCCATGCGGGAAGCACTCACCAACCGCGGCTTCGACTTCGGACACCAGCAACAACCAGCCGACCACCACAACCCGGACAAGAAAACGCCAAAAAAATCCAGAAGGACGTAAACCCGAACGGCCGCCGAGGTGAGCCGCTGCCTCGGGCCCGACCGAGGCCGGTTTCGGCTACGACCCGGCGGCACGGCCCCGGGGGCGGCCACCGGGAGGCACCGGCCGACGTCGGGCCCGACGTCGGTCGAGGGGAGGCACCGCCACCGGCTGCGCCCTCGCCGGCCGCGGTGCCACCGTCTGCCGCTCCGCCGCCGGTTGCGCTGGTTGACGAGACCAGTCCTCTACCCCGGGACGCGGGTCCGGGATCCACCACCGCCTGATGAGCCGGGCAACCACCTGAACCGGCCACCTGCCTCGTTCGTCTGGGGGGTATGCAGATCGGTGTCTACAGTCTCGGCGACCGCACTCCTGACCCGCTGACCGGCCGGTCGCCGACGGATCACGAGCGGCTACTCAACACGGCACGGATCGCCGAGCACGCCGAGGCGGCCGGGTTCGACGTCTTCGCCGTCGGAGAGCACCACGCCACGACGTACGCGGTCTCCGCCCCGGCCGTACTGCTCGGCTACCTCGCCGCGCGGACGAACCGGATACGGCTCTCCACGGCAACGGCTCTGATCACCACGAACGACCCGGTCCGGCTCGCCGAGGATTACACGACGGTGCAGCACCTGTGCGGCGGGCGGCTGGACCTCATGCTCGGCCGAGGCATCTACGGCCCGGTGTATTCGTGGTTCGGCCGCAACGCGGACGACAGCCGGCGGCTGGCGGCCGAGAACTACCGGCTGTTGCGCCGGCTGTGGGACGAGGA
Organism: Micromonospora sp. WMMD1219; assembly: GCF_049315215.1. Classification (NCBI taxonomy): domain Bacteria; kingdom Bacillati; phylum Actinomycetota; class Actinomycetes; order Micromonosporales; family Micromonosporaceae; genus Micromonospora; species Micromonospora sp. WMMD1219. The sequence goes on along the minus strand of NZ_CP186057.1, from coordinate 4,518,645 downwards.
CACCGTCGACTGGTCCGGCGAGTTCCGTACGCCGTTGCGGGGTTTCACAGCGATGCCGCGACCGCTCGCGGGCCGTCCGCCGTTCGTCTGGCACGCGTCGGTGTCCAGCGAAAAGACCGCGGAACTGGCCGCGGCCCACGGTGACGGCTTCTTCGCCAACCACATCATGTGGCCCTGGCAGCACACGGCCCGGCTGGTCCGGACCTTCCGCGAGCGGTATGCGGCGCACGGCCACGGCAACGCCGAGCAGGCGGTCGTCGGGCTCGGCGGACATGCCTTCGTCCGGCCGAGGTCGCAGGATGCGGTCCGCGAGTTCCGGCCGTACTTCGACAACGCGCCCCTCTACGGCCACGGGCCCTCGCTGGAGGAGCACATGGAGATGACACCGATGACGGTGGGCAGCCCGCAGCAGGTCATCGACGCGGTCCTCGGCTACCGGGAGTACGCCGGTGACTATTCCCGGCAGCTCTTCCTGATCGACCATGCCGGGCTGCCGGTGAGCACCGTGCTGGAGCAGCTGGACATCCTCGGCGCCGAGGTGCTGCCCGTGCTGCGTCGCGAGCTGGCCGGCAGCCCTCCGCCCGCCTGATCCACCGCTCGTCGGTGCCCCGCGGCCACGTTGGCCGCGGGGCACCCGATCAGCAGTTGAGGACCGCCGACTGCACCGCTTCCAGTTGCACGCCTTCGTCGGCGTCAGTCATGACGGCATGGAGGGCACCAAGCTCCTCTACCAGGATGTGTTTCTGCTCCCCGCTGAGCCGTCCGGTGTTCTCCTCGATGAACTGCGTAGCGCCGGTGAAATTGCGGGCCTTGACCTGGGCGATGGCCTTGAGCACAGCAACCGTGAAGTCGAACCGGTCGTGCTCCGCCTCGTCCGCACCCAGCCGGGCCGCCTGGACCACATCGATGAAGTCGCCGATGGCGTCGCCGGACCGGTGCGGGTCCAGCTTGCCTCCCTCTTCCAGCCGGGTGACGGCTTGCAGCAGCGTTTTCGACTGCTTCTCCGGCGGGGACGCTGTGAACGCGGCTACGAAGTTGTCGTCCGGCCCGAAGCGCAGCAGGGGCCTGACCAGTGCGATCTTCATACTGGTCGGAACCCGCTTTGCCATCTCGGCGGCCTGTGCCTGGTATGCCGGGTCCTGCAGATCCGCCCACCGCGACTTCAGCAGGCTGAACTGCCCGCCTACGTCCGGCGTGTCCCATACCAGCCTGCCGAACAACTCGGACACTCGGCTGACGATCGGCCGGGTCAGGCTGCGGGCGGCTGCCACCACCGCCGGATTGATCCTCTCCCAGGTGGCGTTCTCATCCCGGCCGACTGTTGACGCGGGGATGGCTCCCTTCGCAGCCCAACTGTTGCCGAAGTTCAACCCACCAGCGAGTCCGGAACTGCGTGGCACCTCGTGCATGACAGCGGCACCGTACATTTTGATGAGTTCGATCAGGCTTCGCGGCTCGCCTGGGACGCTCTGTGAGCCGCCGGGCGTATTGAGCTCGGGCCGGCCTCGGGTCACCACGATGGGTGTCCTTCCGGCATGGGCGAGTTGTTCCAACCGCTCGTTGAGCCACCCGAGCACCCGCCGGTCCACCGCCGCGCCACGCGCCGTGCTGAGCCATATGAAGTACTGCTGCGGTTGCCGGGATGCGACGGCCTGAAGGTCCGGTGGCGGAGCCTGCGACTTTCCACCGGTCACCGGCATGTCGGAGAGCAGGTTCGGGATCTCGGCGTCCGGCACCATCGCGGCGAGAGACATCCGCAGCCAATCCGGCTCCGTGTCGAGGACGCCGCCGCCCACGTCGAGGTCGCTGACCTCTCCGACATCGCTACCGCCTTCCTGGAGGACGCCGGTCGGCCCGACGGCGTCACCACCCTGCGCTGCTCCCGGCCTGACCAGTGCGGCCCCGGGAACAGCGCGCCACGGCCACATCGGCTCCAGGACATCCATGATCTGCCGGAGGTCCGCAGGCCGGACCAGCCGCGATGGACCCGCCGCGCCCTCGTCGCGCGGCAGTTGACGGTCGGCCGCGCCGATGGCACGCAGCACCTTGAGCGCGTAGTACGCCGGAGACTGACCCGATACCCAGGCTCTCGCGAGATCAACGTCAGCCGAAACCACCGGGACTTCCATGTGCGCCCGTTCGGCATCGACGAACTGCACGTCGACCCGTAGCTGACGGCCGGCCATCGGCAGCCGATGTTTCGGATCGTTGAGGTGGGACTGCACTCCCTTCTTCGTCAGGTTCTTGACCTTCGCCACGGCGTCCGGGTGGCCGGTCAGGTGCACCCGCAGGACGAAGATCAGTTCCTTGTCGCTGCGCGTGATCTCATACCACACGACGGGGTGCCCAGACCCGTTCGGGAGCAGAAAATAGTTGGTGATGTCCACCCGGCTCACGATGCCGGGAGGAGGTTGAGCCGCGAACGCCCCAGCCTCCTGCAGCCGGACCGCGGTGTGGAGCCGGTGCGCGGCTGCGCGAGGGGCCGTGGACAGTCTGTCCGCCCGTTCTGCATAGCGCGGGAACTGCTTGGCGCGGTTCGCCGCCGGCACCGCAGCCGCCAGCGTATCGTCCGGAATTCCCAGCGCTCGGGCGTCTTCCTTGGACAGCAACATTTCGGTGCTGCCGATTGACTGGATCTTGGCTGTCCCGTTCCCCTTGGGCCACTCGACGTAGAAGTGCAGCCTCGCTTGCAGGACGAACAGGGGGCCGGTTATACGCACCCAGGCGCGGTGCTCGTTCGAACGCACCTGATCCGCACCGGTGGTCGTGCTTGCCTGTCTACCGCCGGACACAGTGACGCCGAGCCAGTGGACGGGGTCCACCGGGACGGCGACCGTGGCCGAAACGCCGGTGTTCGTGCGGATGGAGTCGCGCGCGGCCTGGCCGAAGATGTCGGTGCCGTGTTTGTACTTCTCGATCTCCGACTTCTCCAGCCAGTAGAGATTCTCAACCTCGGCGAAGCGGGCCCTTACCACGAAGCCTTTCGGACCAGCGCCGAGGTGACCCATCCCTGTCAGCAGCGACTTGAACTTGGCCCCCTCGTCCGTGAGCATCTTGCTGAGACTCTCGGGTAACGTCTCGTACCTCAGTTCCCCGCTGGTGTCGTTCGGCTTCACGAGACTGAGGCCCTTTTCAGCCGTGATTGCCGCGTGCAGGTCAGCGAGCCCGTACACGGAGGCGACCGATGCGCCCGCCGGCAGTGCCTGCCTCAGGCCGAAATTGAGAGAGCGCTCCTCTGCCCCCAGTGCGGTGGAGCCGCCCCTGGGCTCGTTGAACAAGAGCCGCACAGTGGCACTGAATTCCTGGACCTTCCGAGCCTCACCAGCGACCCCGAGCGCAGCCGGAGTCGCCGCGAGGACGAAATTCTTCAATTTCTCTCTCGTCCCAGGTGGCGTGGTCTCCTCGATCGAGCCGAAGAACCGCACGTTCTGGTAGTAACCGAGCAGGTCGTTGGCGCGTACGCCCTTCATCGTCAGCAGGTTTGAGCCCTGAATATCACTGCGTCCGGTGGTCCGGCTGCGTCCGTGCGCGAGGGCACCAGCCACGAGCCCGCCCTCGAAGCCCTTCGGATCGGTGGCGTCTTCCGGCGCAGTCGGCCGGCCCATCGCACCGACTCCGACAGTCCAGGAATGACCGTGGTCAAAAAGGCGGGATCCGAAATCTGCGTCGTTCCGCCGGGTGTAGGACTTGGTCCCACTGCCGCTGTCATGACTGCCCGAGGCAGGACCCACCAGCTCGGCCTGCAACACGATCATGAATGTTCGGGAATCTGAACTGCGGAAGGGCATGGTGGCGCCACCGTCGAGCGCTTTCCCCATGAAAGGATTCATCAGAGAGGGCACCGAGGTGACGTACGTGGCGAGCTCGTCGGAGTCGTGCGCCCTTGCCGCGGAGGCCAGCTCCTTGACCAGTGAGGCAAAGCCTGTCTGCTCGCTGCCGCCACTGAGCAGCATCTGCCACAACGTCACACCTTGGGGCGAACGTTTGTGACCGCCCGACGGCCGCACCGTAGACGTCATGGCGGCCGCCGGGGGCGGGGTGATTTTCTCTCCCACCTTTGCTACTTGGTCGGCAAGCGCCTTGTTCTTGTCAGTGAAGAGAGCGGCATACGGGAGCACATCTGTGGACTTCATGTTCAACAGCACTTCGCCCGCCACCCACCGCACAGATTGGCCCACCCGGATCTGGTGCACCACTGCGGAACGGACGAGCACGAAGAAGTCGTCCTGAAACAGGCCCGAATACTTACCCACCGTGCTCGACGTACCGGATACCTGTCCCCGTCCATGCAGCAGGGTGTAGCCGAAGGAGCCGATCGCCACTTCACTGTTTCCAGCGTCGCTCTTCGGGGCGTCCGCGATAACGGGCTTGAAGCCGCTCTTTCCGACGAAACCGCCGGCCCCGAAACCCGCTTGGTACCTACCCTCGGCGCCCGACTCCTTGCCCGCCTGAGCTTCGGTGACCTGCTGGGTGTAGGGCTTCCACGATTGCAGGATCTCTGGAGTACCCACCAGCACTGCTCTCAGGTCCATAAGCTGGTCGCCGAGCGGAATCGCCACGCTCGCCCCCGTCAACGCCCTGAGCAGGGCGCCGTTGTACGCCTGCCGGCTCAGCGCGGTCGCCAGAAAGACGTGCAACTGCTGCGACCGTTTCATCGGATCTGAGTCCACGTATTCGACAGCCTGAGTGAACCATCTGCTCTTCTTGGTGGCGAATACCCGCTCCCGCTCGGCCAGCGCCGCCTGCTCCGCCGCGGTTCGCAACCTTCCCGCACCCCACGTGCCGATCACGGTGTAAGCGCTGGCGTTCATCTGGGTTATCGGAGATTGTAGGGCTGGATCATTCAGGGCGCGCTTCATGAAATCAACCGACAGGTTGTCGGTGGCCCTCGGCGCGTTACCGTCAGTAGCCGGTTCGACGACGAGCCTGCCCAAATCTGGAATTCGTCCGGTTCCGTCGAGAGCGTCTTTGCTTCCGTCGTCGTTGAGCACACCCGGCTGCAGCACACTGGCTTCCGCGGCAAAGGTGCCCTGAAAGGTCCGATCAGCGATACTCGGCGTCGGTGGGTAAATCCTCTTCCGCGTGTCGGCAGGGCCAGCAGGCTTAATCGACCAATGCCAGTCGAAGGTCAACGTGAAACGGCGACTCTTCATCTTTTGACCGTCGGTGTCGGAGAGCAGCGAACTGGACTGCGTCTGTCCGCTGTTCTCAGACTTCCTGGAGCCATACTGCGCGTTCGCGGTCAACTGCATCGAGGCTTTGATGTTCGCACCCGCGCCGGCAGAAAGTCCGGCTTCGACGGCCGATACCTTGGCGTCCTTGAGGGTGGTCGCCTCGGTGTTCATGTGACCGTACTGCAACTCGTAGACAGTGTCTTCTTTGAACTCGGATTTGACGATCTCGGCCGCGAGGCTGACGGTGACGGCATCTTCCATGCGGACCGGCGATCGAGGATGCGGGAAGGTCCAGACGATACCGGGGATGTCCACGCTGGAGCCCAGCACCTCGTCCGCTCTCGGCAGGAGACTTTCCTCCGACAGCTGGTCGATCAACGTCTGCCAGTTGCGATACGCCAGACCGGGCCTGTTCACCGTCTCGCCGGTGGACGGCAGGGCTTGCAGGATGTCCCACGGCGTGGTGGCGGCACCGGGTGCTGCCCGCGCCGCCTCGGGAAGGTGCCCGCTGTCGACCAGACGCGGGACGATCTCGTTGTAGAGCCTTTCCACGCCGCCCAGACGATCGACGACGTCCATCGTTATGCCCCAGCCCGGGCCCGGCGTCCACCAGCGCGGCGCAGGGTTCTCGTCGATCGTGATCGCGGGCTTACTGGACGGGGAGGTGCCCACGCCGCTCAAGTTGCCGAAATCGGTCTTGTGCACCATGACGTGCGCGTAACCCGACAGGTCCCTGACGTCAGAGTAGGATTCACTTCCGTGGTGATGGTGAAGCTGAAGCTCCAGATCGAAGTCAATCACCGCCACTTGCAACTGGTCGACAACCCGGGTGGCACGGGTGGTGAATGTCCTGGTTTGCTGGCTGTACTGGTCGTTTTTATGGCCGAAAGGCTTCGAAAACCGCCCGCCGGCACGACCGAACCGTGAAGCCGGAAACCGCACCAACTCGTTGACCGTGAAGCGGTGCGTGGAGTCCTGGTTCTGCGTGACTTGAATCCTTTTCACGGAGGCTCGCACCACGTCCATTCGAGTCTCTCCGCTGGTGCTCACCTGACTTGACTTGGTGACGGTACTGATCGGCCGGTCACCCTTGGCAACGATACTGAAGCTGAGGCGGCGGCCATTGCTCTGGAGTACCACGCGGAAAGTCTGCTGGTAGCTGCGTTCTTTCCGGGGGCGCACGAGATTCGCGAACTGCAGAGCAAGCTCATCGTTGGACAGATAGCGCTCGACGTAGGTTTTCCAAAAAGCGTAATCCTCTGGCTTGAGAATGTCCCGGACGCCGGCGATCACCTGATCCGCGACCTGGACCCGGGTGACGGCATGATCAATCCGCCATACCGGGAATTGCTCCGGATCGGTAATCGAGATCGTCTTCCGGTAGTCAGGATCAGTCTTCTCTTTCAGCTCTTCACTCTTGGCCTGCGCTAGAGAGTAGGGAAGATTGAACTCCGGCACCGCGTATCGAATCGTATGGGTGACCGCCGCCCCGTTTTGGTCCGTGAAGACCCGCTCGGTCCACCGTCCGCCATCTCCACTTCCGGGAAGGGTCTCCTCTCGCAGAGCATTGACCGCGCGCGACACTCCTTTCACCTCGGCCACGGCGTCGCGCCTTCGGTGGTATGTCCTGCGCTCCTGGATCCGCAGCACCCAGTTCACGTCAAGGCCCGCCCAGCCCATGTTCTCCTTGACTCGAACTTGCTGATACCTGGCCGTGGTGTTGCTGGCGAGGACCCGCCTCCCCGAACCGTTGCTCTGACCATAGGTGGCCGTCAAGTCGTGCCGCACACCCGCCAGGAATCGATGGGCAAAACCGAAGTCAAAGAATATCCCATCCATCCGCGTCGACCAGTCGGCGCGTTCGAAGAAGTTGTAGGTACGGCCCTCCAGCGCGCCCGCGAACAGGCCGCTCTGTGCGGGCAGGCTCTTGAGCTCGACCTGCGGGCCCCGCACCGGAATCGCCCACAGCCGGATGTCGTAGGTTGTGTCATCGACGACAATCTCCAGCGGCGAACCATCGTCAAGCGTCTGCCCAAAAAGAGACTCAATCTTACCTCTGAGAACATCCTCGGTGATCTGCGCGTCGGCAAACGGCACCGACCGATTGACCCAAGCGGTCAGATCGGCTATGTCCCGCTGCTGCACGTCGATGGTGTGGAAAGCCGTTACCATGCGGCTGTGATCCTGGCCGTCGCCCAGCAGGTTTGGCCGAGGGCCGGGCTTGACCGTTCCGGGCTGCCACTTCTGGAGCGCCTTATCGGTGATCTCTTTCCGGACTTTGTTGTGGTTGAATCGCTCGTTGACACCCCCGAAGCGCAGGGGGGCCTCGGAGTGCGCCATTGCGGCGAGCTCCCGCAACACAGCCGGAGTCACCTGGCCACGGCCCAGCAGCTCCTGCGCCATCTGCCCGTAGTGGGACAGGCCGCCCTCGGACGTATAGCGCCGATCCCACTCTTTGGCGTAGAACTCCCGCCGTATCGCGACCAGTCGTTCGAGGTCCTTGACCGAGACGCTCGCCGAAGGGGGTGCCGCCTCCAGCAGGGCGCGAAGCGCCGCCACCTCGAGGTTTCGCGCTCGGGGCGTGTCGCCGTCGTCAAACTCTCGCGCGATCCGTTTCGCGTGCAGGGCAGACGCAGGTTTGGCCACCATGCCGAGCCCAGGCGCACTGGCCACCCGGCCGACTACTTCTCTCCGGACAGCCGAATGCCTCTGCCACCAGGCTTGCCGGGCGTTGCTGCGCGGGCCGATGTACTCGACTTCCCACAAACGCAAGGAGGCTCCGGGACCCAGCTTGTCACTAATCAGATCGTGCAAGACCTGCCAAGACAGAGGGCCGGGTGAAAAATTGCCGACGGTTTTGAGGTAGCGACGATGAGCCCAGTCAAGAAACTGGTTCGCATGACGGATTATGCCGTCGTACATCCGCTCGGAGACGTTATTCTCTTTACCCAGAAGATGCAGCACGAGGCTACGCAGCTCGTACGCTCGGTAAGTCCCATAGAGCGCCGATTCATTCAAACTTCGAGTGAATCTCTCAACTTTACGCTTGATCTTGGCCGTCAGTTTCCCCGGCTCAACCATCTTTTCGAGTTCGATACCCAGAGCGGCGTAGCCGTGCGCGCGGCGTAGCGCATCCAGCCCCACAGGTTTGGGAACCAGTTCATCCTCGTACGCCTCATTGGCGTACGTCCTCAACTTCGCCATATGCTCGTCGGTGACCTGAGCGGCCGAGGGATCGAGGATCATCCGGACCAGCGGGATGAAGCCGTCGCGGTCGACAGCCGTCGATGATCCAGGGGCAATAGGCGTCAGTGGTATGGATGCGCCATGGCCCCCTCCGGCAGGGGATAGGACGGTCGACTGGCCGCTGTCCGGCTTCCCCTTCGCGGCCCCTAGCGCCTGGCCTTCGAGCCAAAACTCACGGTGCAACACGCTTTCGAGCAGGTATCTGGCTCGCTCCTGGGGGTTGGCCGCGCGTTCCGCCTTACCCACGAGCGACTGGGCTATACTCTCACCCTTTTCTTGCCAGTTTCTCAGCTCGCCTTTCTTGTTCGCCTCGAAGATCGCTTCGAGGAAGGGTTTCTCCGGCAACTGGAGGGCTGCTCGGGCTGCTTTGACCTCCGCAAGCTGGTCATTGATCTCGTCGTCAATCTTGACGTCGGGGTTGTCAGGGGATCCGTCCTGGGGCGGGGTTCAGCCGCGCCTTGATGGCGGAGGCCACGTCATCGAGCCAGTTCAGATCTCGCTCCGACAGCGCGGCGGCAGGAGCCGGAAGTGTCACCGAGAGGTAGCCGGGCCGACGAGGTAGCGGTGCTGATACCGCCAAGCCCCATCCGTGCATCGTCGCCGTCACCTGGCGCCTGCCTTCGGCAGTCATTGCGGTGATCGTCGCCTGCTGCCCCTTTTCGAGGCCGTCAAGAAGCGACATCAACTCGGCGTAGCTTTGGACGTCCAACTCCTGGACGGCCCCCGACCCACCGGTCGGGCGCGACGGCCCCTTGGCCCGACTCAGCACCGCGTCGGCCACGGAACGCGGCACGCCGATTTCGACGCTGTCCGAAGTCAGTCGCAGTTGACCGCGCATCGGCTCATAACCGGTGGCTGCTTGCGGATCGACAGGTGTCGTGAGATCTCCCAGCAGATGCCTCTGAGGTATCACCCGCACACCGGTCGCGGAAGCCGCACTGGTGACGCCGCGCTTGCCGTTGATGGGTAACAGCCGGTCATCGGTCGGATCGATCAGGTCGGCACGTTCGGGCAGATCGAGATATACGCCAAGGTCATCGGCGATGAACAATGCCGTCTCGCGGTCGACGGCACTGCTGAATCCCGGCGGGAGACTTACCGACAGACGCGCGACAGTCGACGGCTCTTGGCGCAGCAACGCCGACCGCACACTTTCCGAACCCAGCGCGTCTTTTTGCAGGTGCAATTGCACCAAGCCAGAGACCGGCGCGGCATCTCGCACGTGAGGAGGCAGCCCTGGAGTGGCGCGATCGAGCTTGAGGGCCAGGCCGGAAGAAAGGGGTACGAACCCGTCCAGGCAGATGGGATCAACGGTGGCACCGAGCATCACGAATCCACCTTATCAATGACAAATGATCATGAAATCGCGAATTCTTTCGAGATCTGTTCGGCTCTCCGGAAACGTTGGTATGAAGAAATTCTTGATCACATAGTGCCAGAGCAGGCGGTCAGCTCCGGTGAGACAGTCCGCGACCTTGAGCCGCTCGCGCCAATCGGCTGGGGCCCTCCCGAGGCGTTCGAACTCGGCAAGGACCTCCAGCAGCGCGGCATGCGCCCGGAAGATCTCGGGCTGGCCCGGGCGGCGGGCCGCCCGTTCCCCCTCCATTTCGCCCTTAGCTCTGACCACCGCCAAGACGTCGGCGAGGCTGACCTTCGTCACATTGGAATTTCGCGCCGTCTCCAGTGACTCCCGCAACCACATGAGGCCCGCTCGGTAGTCGCCGAATCTTTCACGGAAGCTACCCGGATCCAGGCGGCGCGAGGTGAGGTAACCGAGGAACAACGCGCTCGGGTCGACCGGTTTGGTGTACGAATCAACCTCGTCTGCCAGGTAGGCCTGCTGCGGTTCTTTCGGCTGCTCACCGTCAAATTTCGGGTCCTCTCCCCGCAACCCGTGCTCGATCAGGACCCGCAAAGCCGGCAAGGTCAGGTTTGGCCGGTAGAAGGGATCGTCCCCGACCCGCCCGTTGCCATACCGAGACCTGTTGTTACTCTTTTCTTCCATATCTTTCAGCTCCCGCAGGACCTCTGGGGTGAGCAGCTTCGACCGGTTCTTCTCCAGATACGACTCGACGGCCTCCCACGTCGGCTTGGTGATGAGGTCCCTCACCAGTGCCGAAGGACCAGCCTCTGGCTCATCGGCAGCTTGCACAGCCCGTACCACCGCACCTTCGGTGAGGCTACGGTAGTTTTCCAGATAGCCTGGCCCCTCCACGACCCAAAACTTCTCTAAACCGATCATCGTGGGTTGCACCGACGACCGACCGTGCTGGTTGATAACGATTGATTTCAGTTGGTCGTTGTCTTCCGTGGCGATCACCGCGCGGATTTCGGGATTATTTTGCAAGGTGTGGTGCAGGCTGTTCGCGGTGAGTTCGTCCAGGGTGGTTCGCTGCCGGAACGGAGCACCGCGGCGTACGTTGACCACGACAATCAGGCCGAGGTCCAGGCCACCGATTCTAGTCATGATCTCGGTGATCGCCGGAGAACGGGAGTCCGGGCCGAGCAAAATCGTGTTGCCCTTCTTGCGGGCCTTGGCCGACAACCACGGCTCCCAGGTCTCCGCGGCCGGCAGTTTCGGCCGATACGGTTTTCCGGCCGGGTCGACGACCACGAATTCGCTGTGCGGGTCCTCCAGGGTCGCCGCTCGTTTGTCGAGGGCTCCGTCCTCGACCACCGGAGCGAGCGGCTGGGTTCCGCTCGCCCACCACAGCGTTCCGGCCTCGTCCCGCACAATCCAGAACGAGCCGGGCGTACGGGTCCGGTAAGGAGCGTGAACCAGTACGGCGGCCGCCCGACCCGACGTGAGCTCCTTGAGCACGTTCGCCCGCGGCATGGGCATCGAGTCGAAGCCGAGGGCACCATTCAGGGCCTGCCGAGACAGCGAACTGTTGGAGGCGAGCAGTCCCCCGAGGGGCAGCTTTGGCGGGTGGTCACCGAACCTCGCGTAGTACACGCCGGCCAGAGGCGAGAGATCGTCCGCTACAAGGCCGTCACCACCGGCTGTCGGGCTCACACCGGCCGCGGAGTATCGGCGTAGCCTTGCCATGGCGTCCAGTTCGCGCCCCTCGGGCGACGCTCCGCGCTTCGGGCGGGGAAGCTCCAGAAGCTTGGCGAGCTTTTGGTGGTTCGCCGCCAGCGGCTCAGGCAGCAGGCGGTAGGCGACAGCTGACCGGCCGGCCGTGCCAGGCCCTTCCGGCGAGCCGACCGGCAGGAGACGGCCCTCCAGGCCCGGCGGCACAGCCGCCACGGCACTTGCCGGCACGGCCGTCACGAGGCCCAGCTGCTCCTGCACCCTAACGGCCCTGGGCAGATCCAGGAGCCCGGAGGTCGCGGTCGAGAACGGCACCACCACCACCCGGCCATCGGCGGCTACCAAATCCTGAAGATAGGCACGAAGGCTGTCGGAGGGGCGGTCGGGAACGAGCAACGCGACCCCGCCCGGAGCCGTGGCCTGCCGGGCAAGTTCGTAAACCCCACTGTCGATCACCCTCGAGGGTGAACCGGCATCGCGGTACACGAACACGCCGAGCCCAGCCTTGGTGAACCATTCCAAGCACTCCGCCAGCACATCCACAGCCGCACCTCTCCCACTCCACCGGTCATGGTCGACGCTCGTCCAGCCACAGGGACGCCAGCAAGTCCTTCTTCACACGACACCAGCACGGCCGGCCCGGTCTCGGGGTCGTCGCAGTCGATGAGCCGGGCGACCAGCACCCGCCCGGTGCCGCCCGCCGCCCCATGACGAGGCCGCGCTCCGCTCGACGGAATCACCGCCGGGCTCTCCATTGGGGCGTCGCGCAATCCGGTACGCGAGTGGACGGTGGTGAAGGCTCGACTTGTTTCCCGGGGCTTCCGCGAAGCGCGGACCCTTCTCGACCACGTCCGGGCGACCGAGGGCCGCCGCAGCGACGTGTCCGGCGAACACATCGAGATTCACGCCCACGCCGGCGGCGGTCCCGACGTCACGGAGCTGGTTCAGGCCGCTGTGCGGCTCAGCCGGCGAGGATGGTTGAAGTGGCCCAGTTCGATCGCCATCCGGGTCAGCTCCGCCTTGTTGCCGACGTTCAGCTTCGCCCGGATCCGCTTCGCGTACGTATTGACCGTCGCCTGTGAGAGGCCCATGCGGGTCGCGATCTGCGCGTGTGTGAAGCCGGAGGCGATGAACCGCAGCGTCTCAACCTCCCGCGGCGCCAGCCCGTTCTGCTCCTCGCCTCCGCCCCGGGCAAGCTCGCCCTGAAACTGATCGACCAGTCTCGGGCAGACGTAGAAGCCCCCACGGACGATGACCCGCACCGCCTCCCGCACGTCACGTTGCTCGCTGAGGCTGCTGAAACAGCCCCGCGCCCCGGCCCGGACGGCGGCCAGCAGGCTCGGTGACCGGTCCCACGCTGCGCTCACCAGCGGCCGGCCCACCGTGGCCGCCCGCGCGATGCTGTCCGTGCCGCCGGTCGACAGCTCCAGCACTACCGCGTCGAACGTCTGACCACCGGCCAGCAGCTCGTCGATGTCCGCGGTGGTGGCTGTGACGCGCAGACCGCCATCGTCGGATGCCAGCTTTTCCAGGCCGGCCCGGGAGATGGGCTGATCGGAAACGATGGCCACTGTCAACACCGGCTCCTCCAAGCTGTCGGGCCCGTGTGCACGGGCGCCACTGAGACGGATGCCGGCCCCGCCCGGTTCACGAACGACGGAAACTCGTCGCCGTCCCGGTGGACTGCGGCCAGGTGCCCCCGATGAGGGACTTTTCCGCCCCCGCACGGATCGAGCATGCTCACCTGGTGCCTCGAGGCCCCTCGGGGTTCGGCGAGGGTGGGCAGGGAACCCGACGAGGGTTCGGACCAGCGGAAGCGGGACCGGGATTGAATTCTGTGGACGGCACCGGGCACGTCAAGGAGTCACTCGGGCTCTACTACGTCGATGAACTAGACGCGGCCTCGGCCCAAGGGCTGTGCGCCCACCTCGACGCGTGCGTGACATGCCGCGACGAGGCGGCGCAGGTGTGTGAGTCGCTCGCCGCGATGGCCCTGCTCCTCGACGACCGGGAGAAGCTGGCCAACATGTACGGCGCGCTGGGCACGTCGGTGCCACCGGCCGTCGCGCCTGCGATTGCCGTCGCCGAGGCGGCTGCCGCGCCAGAGATGCCCGAATTCTCGCCGGAGGTGCGCACCAAGCCCGTAGAGGGGCCTGCGCCGTCGACCGTGCCTGCTCTGCCACACCTGGCCCCGCAACCGGGTGGGGAAACGCGACCGGTCCGGCGTACGTGATCGCTGGCTGTCTCGATCGGGATGCTGGCCGCGACCGTCACTCTCGGCGGAACCGCCGCGACAGTGCTCCTGCGCGAGCATGGCGGTGAGCCCAGCACCCCGACCGTCCTGAGCGCGGCGGCCTCGATGACCGACGCGGACAGTGGGGTGCGCATGACGGTGACGTGCCCGCCACGATCGCCGGAATCTCGCACCTGGCAGTGCTGCGCAGCGACCGCAGGACCGTGGCAACCGCGCACTTCTCGCGCACCGGAGTTGAGACCCGCCCCGACGGCGGCTGAGGCTCAGGCGGTGCTGGTGCCGTCCGGGACGGTGGAGTTGATGTCCGCGCTGGCGTAGATCTGGGCGGCGTTGTTGAGCCTGCCCACGAACTGGCCGACCAACTCGAGCACGCCGCCGCAGCCCTGCAGCAGCTGAATCTGGGCGTACTGCAGCTCCTGGGTCTGCTCCGGGTGCGGATCCTTGTACGAGGCGTAGATGCCGTCGGTGCCGTCCGTCTGCGTACCCTGCCAATGTTGGTTGGGCGGATTGATATGCATCGCGTTGTGCTTGACAAGCTTCGCGTCCTCCTCCGAGGAGGCCCAGAAGATCCAGTTTGCCTTGGCCATCGCGCTGTCGCGGAAACGCTCGAAGTCTTCGATCTGAGTGGCGGTGGCCATGAGGATCGCTGTCTCGGCATCGCGTATCTGGCCAGGGCTGACGTCAAGGAAGCTCAGGTCCGGTTGTTGAGGCCCGTTCGGCGCAATTTTGGTGAGTCTGTCGTCTCCGCCTCCGCCCCCGCCTCCGCCTCCGCCTCCCTGGTCGCTCGTGAAGCCGACGAGATCCTCTTCCTTCCCGGTGACGGCTTTGCCCCACCGCCAACTCTGCTCCAGATCAACCGGAACGAAATCGGTCAAATCATGCGGAACCTCGTCCTTGTCGTACTCGCCAACCTTCTGTTCATCGCTCATACCTAGACACTGCGCGCGTGTCGGGGTGGCGGCAACGTCCCTCTTGATGCGACCCACCGGTGCCGCAAGAGGGTCTGGGACGCAGCTCACCAACCTCGCTACGGTCGGGCAGGGAGAGTAGAGCGCAAGCTACGGAGCGTGCATGGTGAGTGACGATGCGACCAACTACAGCGCCTCCGGTGTGAATTGGGACCCATTCGAGCACTCCGCCTTCATCGGTTCGCTGATCGCCAGCCTGCAGGGCGACCCCAACGCGGCCGACTACAACCCCTCCGGTGTGCAGATCGACGTAAACATGCACGACATGTATGGTCACGCGGCCGTCTTCCTGGCTTCGCTGGTCGACAGCCTGCAGGACGACTGGCTGGCAATCGCCAACATTTGGGATCAGCTCAAGATCGGCTGGGTCGGAGAGAGTGCCGATGCGGCCGACGCGTTCAACACGCGCCTCGAAGACGTGCAGCAGCGCCTGTTCGGCACCCCGGACCCGGACAACCCGACCATGGTGGAGACCCCAGGCATCCTCGACCAGGTGCGCTACGGCGCCATGATGGCAGCGGCGAACTACAACAGCGCCGAGCACACCGTGACAGACATGTTCAACGCTTTTCTTGCGTCCATGAGCGGCGAGATGGAGGGGGAACCGCAGGACAGCACGATGGAGCCGATCACCGTGGACTACACCGCCAACCCGATTCCCGCGCCGCCGAAGAGCAACGGCTAAGGACGCACCGTGGGAGACAAGAAGAGGCAGAAGGACGGGCGCCCGAACCCTGAGGAACTGCGCGATCTCGCGACTGGCTGGGACGAGCAGGCCGCTCGACTGGAGGCGCTGGGTGACACGGTCATCGGGGCCTTCGACAGCATTCGATGGTCAGGGGCCGCTTACTTCCCTGCCTCCCTCTCCGCGCTCGGGGTGAGAAGCAAGCTGTCCGAGATGGCCTCGGCGGCACGGGAATTCGCGACGGTCCTCAGGGACTACGCCGACAAGGTCGAAGAGCAGATCCAGCGGGAGAAGGCGGCCAACATCGTCTCGATCGTGCTGGCCCTTCTCGGTCTGCTCACGATCGGCCTCGCGTTCGTTTTGGCACCCGCTCTCGCCGCCCTGTCCAACCTGCTCGCCAGCCTGCTGCCGGCCATGAGCGCCGCTGCCAGCCGCATCGTCACCATGGTGCTCGACTTCGCGCTCGGCTTCCTGACGTACGGTTCGATGCAAGTCGTGATGGAGATCGGCGTCCGGGGGGTCGTCTCCGCAGCGAAGGGCCTGTCGCTGGAGCTGCACGCCGCGGAGATCCTGGCGGGCGTCCTGGGCGCGGGCGCGCTGGGCGGGCTGTTCTCGATGCGGGGTGTCCGCGCAGCGCCGATCCGCGGAGCCAACGGCGCCACTCCCCCGCCGGTCCCCAAGATGCCGCCGGCGACGAAGGCGTCGGCGGCCACCACTGTGGACAACACCGGTGTGCAACTCAACAACCCGACGCAGGTCAAGAACGCGGGCGTCACCAATACACCCCGCGTCAACGAAGCGACGCCGGCAACGAGCGCCAGCGACGTGCCGGTGGTGCCGGCCGCGAACCGCGCCGCACCGGTCGCGTCAGCCTCGTCGGCCGGCGGCGCAAGCCGCCTCGATGTCGGTGTGCCGGGTGGTGGCAAAGCGGTCAGCGCGTCCACCCAGGCGGCCACCGGCCACGTCAACCAGCCGCTCGCCGCACCGCGCCCCACCACGGCAACACCACCGAATGGCGTGCTCCGCGACGGGCCGGGCAAGGCGAATCTCGACCGCACCCCTCCCACCGTCGGCACGCGCGTCGATGCTTCTCCGCAGGTCAGCACCCCGGCGTCGAACATCGTCCACCAGCCGACCCAGCCCAACGTGGCCGTGCGGGGCTCGGCCGAGACGGCCCAGGGCAACAACAGCATTTCCAAGGCGCCGGCCGTCGGCCCCACGATGCACGTCACCCCGTCCACCGGTCCGGCCCCTGTGCCGCACGGGCCGTCGCTGCCGCCGGCCATGCGCCCGGGCGGCCTGCCCGAGACCTCGGTGCTGAACGCCGGCAACCACCTGATGCCGCCGACCGCCCGGCCCGGCGGCGCGACCTACGCGCCCGCCATCCCGGAAGCCTTCGCGCCAGCCACAACACCCCGCCCCGCCCGCATGTTCGACGACGCCGCCTCCATAAGCTCCCTAAGCTCCGTAGACTCCGTAGGCACCCTAAGCTCCGTAAGCTCCCTAGGCTCCGCAGCAGCGCGCACCCTCGGCCAACCTGCACCCCACCCCACCACAACACCCGGCCCCACGCGCATGTTCGACGACACCGCCTCCGCCGCAAGCTCAGCCGCAGCAGCAGCAGCGCGCACCACCGGCCAACCAGCACCACACGCCACCACGCCTGCCACACCACACGCCGTCACCCCAGCGACACCACACGCGCCCGGCCGCATGCCCGACGACACCCCCACCACCGCAAGCACCTCCACCGCTAGCTCCGCAACACCAACCCGCACCGCCGGTCAAACTGCACCACACACCACCACCCCAGCCACACCACACGCGCCCAGCCGCATGCCCGACGACACCCCCACCACCGCTACGTCGGCCGGCACCATCCGGGACAAGATCGCCAAACTCTTCAAAGACCCCGACGGGCACCCCACCGACACCGGCCAATCAGTCAGCAAGGAAGTACACGAAGTACGCGCAAAGTGGGCCAACCGCACACTCGCCGAAGCCCCCACCAGCGCCCGCACCACAGAACCCACCACCACCCCGAGCAACACCACCAAAACCGCAGGAACGCCTGCCCAGGAAGTACGCGCAAAGTGGGCCGGCTCCGAAAGCGAACGTCCACTAGGCGAAGCCCCCACCAGCACCACCACCCCAAGCAACACCACCAAAACCGCGAGCACCTCCACCGCTAGCTCCGCAACACCAACCCGCACCGCCGGTCAAACTGCACCACACACCACCACCCCAGCCACACCACACGCGCCCAGCCGCATGCCCGACGACACCCCCACCACCGCTACGTCGGCCGGCACCATCCGGGACAAGATCGCCAAACTCTTCAAAGACCCCGACGGGCACCCCACCGACACCGGCCAATCAGTCAGCAAGGAAGTACGCGAAGTACGCGCAAAGTGGGCCGACCGCCCACTCGGCGAAACCCCCACCACCAGCAGCACCACCACCACACCAGCCCGCACCACAGACCCCACCACCCCAAGCAACACCACCAAAACCGGAAAAACACCTGCCCAGGAAACACGCGACTTCTGGGCCGACCGCACACTCGCAAAAACCCCCACCCCCGCAGCACCAAACAAAGCCCAAAAACAACCCACCGAACCCGCCGAACCGACCGCCCTCAACAGCGAACGCCCACTCGGCGAAACCCCCACCACCAGCAGCACCACCACCACACCAGCCCGCACCACAGACCCCACCACCCCAAGCAACACCACCAAAACCGGAAAAACACCTGCCCAGGAAACACGCGACTTCTGGGCCGACCGCACACTCGCAAAAACCCCCACCCCCGCAGCACCAAACAAAGCCCAAAAACAACCCACCGAACCCGCCGAACCGACCGCCCTCAACAGCGAACGCCCACTCGGCGAAACCCCCACCACCAGCAGCACCACCACCACACCAGCCCGCACCACAGACCCCACCACCCCAAGCAACACCACCAAAACCGGAAAAACACCTGCCCAGGAAACACGCGACTTCTGGGCCGACCGCACACTCGCAAAAACCCCCACCCCCGCAGCACCAAACAGACCCGAACACCCTTCTCAGCACCTGTCTCCGGCCACGCCCCAGCTCGGTGCCCCGAAGCCCGGACGTCAGTTGCTGCAGATCGGTGACGGGCGTGCAGATTTTGTGCGGGTCGGGGAGCCGTCGAAGCTCACGGGTGAAGGGCGACGAATTGACGGCTCCCCCGCGGGCCCGGCCCACGAGCAATCGAACCCTGGCTCTAACGCGGCCTACGCCTACGTCGAGCTGCGCGCCGACGGCACGATGGCCCCGACCACGCTTAGCCCGGGCGAGAAGGTCCTTCACTCGCAGCCGTTGAGCGGCAAATCGCAGGACCGGATCCTCGGCTCTTCCACCGAAAACGAGCCCCAGAAGCCGCAGACCAGCAGAGTGCAGGACCGAGTCCACGGCTTCGCCACCGAAAACGGGCCCCCGAAGGCGCAGACCAGAACATTGCAGGGCCGCGTCCACGGCTTCGCCACCGAAAACGGGCCCCCGAAGGCGCAGACCAGCAGAGTGCAGGGCCGAGTCCACGGCTTCGCCAAGGAAGACGGGACTCTGAAGCCCCAGACCAGCACTCCGCAGGACCGGATACTCGGCTCCTCTGCCGGAAACGGACCCCAGAAGCCGCTGACCAGCAGTCCGCAGGAGCGGATCCTCAGCTACTCCGCCGAAAGCAGATCGTGGGACGTCATCCCGATTGCACCGGCGGCCCCGGCGGCGAAGGTCGACCGGCCCGTGCAGATGCTCCGGCAAAACCCCGACGGAACCGTCGACCTGCTGACGTTCGAGAAAACGCCGACGCTCGCGTCGGGGCCGCCGGTCAAGCCACGGCCGGGTGAGACAAGCTTCCACGACCTGGATGGACCGGGGGTACACCACGGCTGGCAGTCGCGATCGATCGGCCCGGATGAGAAGTTCACGGCTTATCAGGTAAGCAAGCCGCAGCGGATCGGAGACCACCGGTTCGACGGCAAGATTCCCATCTTCCAGCGTGAGCCCAAAGCCCTGCTGCTCAAGGACCAAGCGACCCACCAGTGGACGCCGCTGGGAATGACCAAAGGCGAAGAGGCGCTGCCGAAATCCTGGGGGCGCGATCCCTCCGCACCGCCCCTTGAGGTTGGCAAGTTCAGATTCAGCACAGGGCCCACCGGCCAGGGCAACGCAACGGGCGACGTCCACTACCGCTGGCACAGCCCGTCGGGCAACCCAGTCCCGGTGAAGGCGCCAGCCATGTCCATCGAAATAGCCGAGATTGGGGCGCAGAGCCGATCGGTGACAATCAGCGAGTACGTGGGCACCGGCGGCAAGGGCGCCGGCATCCTCACCGACTCGTTGCGCATGCTGCCGGACGGCACTCTCGTTCCGGCTAAGGCGATCACCTCCGAGGAGCTCAAGTTCGATCCGAAGTCCGGTGCGATCACCATGGATGGTGCCCGTCGCACCGATACATCGGCTCCGAGTGGCGGCGGTACCTCAGGTTCGGGAGGTGGCGGCGCCCCAGATCCGAGGGGCGGCGGTTCTTCAGGATCCGGGGGCGGTTCCGTGTACAGCCGCGGCCTGTCTCGCGGATCGGCAACCCAGACCCAGACCGTCGACAGCACGGTGACCTTTGTCAAACGCAACGATGTCAAGCATCTGCCCAGCGAGCCGCCGGAGCTGGGTCGCGTTCTGGGCAGTGGCGAACGCGCGACGGCTTCCGGTGCCGGCACCGGCAGTTCGGCAGAGGCTGCGGCGGCCCGGGTAATGAGTAAGGACGGTGTGCTCGGCAAGCCGCAGCCCGGGCAGGCGTCCAGCACCGAGGTGAAGACGGCCGACCCGAAGCCCAGCGCAAAGATGGCTGATCCCTTTGGCCGGAAAAAACCCATCTTATCCCCGCCTCCCGGCGGCACCGATATACCCGACGGCGTTTTCCTGACACAAAGGGAAAACGTTTTGCACTTCTCCGCCGGAGACGTACCCCCGTCCCCCACCAGCCTACAATCGGAGGCCGGCAGGCCGGGCGTGGATTTCACCTTCGGAAACGGAGTAAACGACGCTCAGGCCATCGCGATCCTGGACACGGTGAGGCGAGGCAGGATACACGCGCCAGCCTACCTGCGAGCCAACAACGACCCCATTGATCTTCGTCTACCCCCTCGTGACATTGATGTGGCCGTCGTCAGATACAGTCACACCGACGGCAACGGGAACGCGCTGCCTGCGCGCTCACCCCAACTCTGGCAGGAATGGGCGAACAGAATCCTGCGGGACCTGTCAGGAAACCCGTCACTCGTCGTTCCCGAACGCGCGGTCATCGGCACTCCGGCCGAACAAACGCGCGCAGCCGAATACCACTTCCAGCCTGCCGCAACGCCAACCGTTCGGATGCGGGAAGCGCTCATCCACGAACAGTCCTTCGCCGACACTCTCCCCGCCGCGTACACGACGTACAAAAAGGGCGATGTCATCGCTCTCACCACAGGAAAGCCACCCACCAAAGAACAAATGGGCCCGCACCCGGAAAACCCGGGCTTGACCATCAAACTCTTCCAGAAGATGACCCCGGCCGAGATTTGGGCGCTCCTGGACGAGATCAAAAAGAAGATCACCGGCCCGATAACCGTCATGTACGGGGTCTCCTCGACGAAGCCGACCACGCCGGAACACCTGGAAGCTTTCGTCCGCAAAGCCTTCGCCGGCATGCCCGACGTGACCCTCCGAGTGCCCAGATCCGACCTCACCACACACCCAGCCGGACAGCCCGAACAAGCCTCATACGAATTCCGCACCACCAACACCGCCGGCCCGACCCTCACCCCCAAAAAAATCGACGTCACACTCCGAGGAACAGGAACACCAGGCCGAGGGATCGGCAACGAAACCGATGTACCCGACGGCGTTTCCTGGCAAAGAGACGGAGACGTCCTGCACTTCTCCGCCGGCACCGTGCCCCCGTCTCCCGCCGACCTCCGCCCGACCAGCGGCAGACCCGGACTCGAGTTCAACCTAGGAGACGGAGTAAACCTCGTTCACACCGCCAACATCCTGAACCCGGTAGGACGAAGCGGATCACGAATCCCAGGATTCCTCCGAAACGACAACGAACCCAATTACCCCTACCTCGAAGACGACCCGAACGGCGGACTCACCAGAAGTGGTCACCCAAAACAAAGGGTCGTGGAACGTCCAGACATTGATGTCGCCGTCGTCAGATACAGTCACACCGACGGCAACGGGAACGCGCTGCCTGCGCGCTCACCCCAAGAGTGGCAGGAATGGGCGAACACCATCCTGCGGGACCTGTCAGGAAACCCATCACTCGTCGTTCCCGAACGCGCGGTCATCGGCACTCCGGCCGAACAAACGCGCGCAGCCGAATACCACTTCCAGCCTGCCGCAACGCCAACCGTCCGGATGCGGGAAGCGCTCATCCACGAACAGTCCTTCGCCGACACTCTCCCTGCCGATTTCACGACGGCCGCCAGGGGCGACGTCATATACGTCTCCACAGGAAGGCCGCCCACCGAAGAGCTAATGGCCCCGCGCCCGGACAACCCGGGATTGACCGTCACCCTCGGTAGTAAAGTTGACGCCACGAGACTTAATCTTTTCCTGCAACGGATGCGGGAAGCGAATGGGGACAAACCGATCTTCGTCGAAGACGGCCGCCCCTCGGCGAAGCCGACCACGCCGGAAGCCGTGGGAGCTTTCGTCCGCAAAGCCTTCGCCGGCATACCCGACGTGACCCTCCGAGTGCCCAGGTCCAACCTCACCGCACCCCCAGCCGGACAGCCCGAACAAGCCTCATACGACTTCCACACCACCAGCACTGCCCGACCGACCCTCACACCTATAGAGATTGACGCCACACTCCGAGGAGTAGGAGAGCCAGGACGCGTAAGCGAGACCCGCTTGGGCCGGGAGATGGTCGAGGAGGGCGATGTCATCTACATCTCCCCCCAGATGGGGCGGCCGCCCACTGCTGAGGCTCTGGCACCGCGGCCTGGTCAGGGCCGGACCGTTGTCGTCGACGGCCCGGTGTCCGACGTGCCGGAACTCCGGGACTTCCTGATCAAACTTGACAAGGCGCGTACGGTGTCAGCCGTCGAGTTGAGTCCGGGTCTGCCAGGCATCCCGCCGATCATCCTGCCCGCGTCCATGTTCATCGACCCCCCGGCCGAGCAGTCAGCCGATATTTCGTCCGAGCTCGGCACCAGCAACAACGCTCCAATGAATCCGCCGGAAGACGTCACGACGGTTCTTCCGGACGACGTCACGTCAAGGTCCCCACAGCCCGCCGTCGTGACGGCGGAAGGGCAGCTGCTCGATCCCAGGGTGCCCGATGAGCAGCTCGAGATGAGCCAGCTCAGCGACTCCGTGCTGACTGGTCTCGCGCCCGATACGCCCACGGCAGCGGACCAGGCGGCCGACACCCTGACCGCGGCCGGGCACCCTGAGATTCCCGAAGCCTTCCCCACTGAGCCGGCAGCAGCGCTCACCACCACCCCAACCGTCCCCACAATGCGCTTGACCCAGGAGATGGCCGAGGAGGGCGATGTCGTCTACATCTCCCCCCAGGACGCACGGCCGCCCACTCGAGCGGACCTGGCACCGCGACCCGGCCCAGGCCGGACCCTTGTCGTCGACGGCCCGGTGTCCGACATGGCGGAGCTCCGGGAATTCCTGATCGAGCTGAGCAAGTCGCGCCCCGTATCATCCGTCGAGTTGACCAACACCGATCTGATCACGCCGGAGGTGGCACGGGGTTACACGCGCTTGCTTGCTGACGTCCCCGGTAACCCGACCTTCAGCCTGTCCGAGACCACGATCACCGACGCCTCGGCCGGCCAGCCAGCCCAGGAATTGTGGCAACTCGACACCAGCAACAACGCTCCGACGAGTCTGCCCGAAGACGTCACGCCAAGGTCCCTACAGCCCGCCGTCGTGACGGCGGAAGGGCATCTGCTCGACCCCGGGGTGGCCGGTGAGCAGGTCGAGGTGAGCCAACTCAGCGGCTCCGAGCCGACCGGTCCCGCGGCCGATGCGCGCACGGCAGCGGACGAGGCGGCCGACATCCTGGCCGCAGCCGGGCACGCTGAGATCCCCGAGGCCTTCCTCACCGAGCCCGACCCGGCCCGCCGGACCGAGCTGCTCATCGGGTTGCTCGACCGAGGCGACGCGGTGCTGAGCGCCCTGCCCGCGCTACACACCGCGCTGCCGGCCGCGACTGCTTCGGACAAGGCAATCGCCCAGATGCTGGGATACGCCTACGGTGCCGCCCAGGGTGAATCGCTGCCGGTCGCCAAGGTGCGCGCCGCGGCAAAGGATCTGCGCCCCGAGACGAAGCTGATACTCATAGACAATCTGAGCCTGTTGGCCGTCGCCGACCCGGGGTGGAGGCCGGTGGTTGAAAACCTTGGCCCGTTGATCCTGGACTGTTGAACCTAGCGCAACCACCAGCAGGACACGTGGGACAACTTGGTCCAGCAACTGCCCAACCCGGTCTTCGATGCGGACCGCGACGGCTCTTCCGGCTTCGGGCAAAGCGCCATCGTGTTGCGCTGTGCTTACCAGGGCCGAGGCAGCGCCAATTGCGTTCCGGGCCACGCAGCCGGTCGTCGTGGCCGGTGTGGCCTGGGTGGCCCGTCTTTGGCCCGCCGGCCAACCCGGTTACCGGTGCGTCGAGCCCTGGCAGGTACGTCCGCACGCCGTCGCAGCGCCACGTCCACCAGGGCGCCCTTGCACCGCTCAGGCCGGTGGTGATGACCGTACGGCGGTACTGCGCGGGCGTGGACCGTCAGATCCGGCGGGTGGGCTCGCGGGACCTCCGGCAGGCCACCAGACAGGTACGCCCCGAGCAGCCGTCGGCCATCCGCGCCCGGGCGAGCCCGGCCAGAGACAGCGCACGCTCAACCCGCGGCCCCGGCGCCAGCGCCAGCCGTGCTCGCCCAAGCAACTCGTGGGGAACGCCCACGGCATGCAGCAGCCCCCGGTGCAGTTACGCACCGGGGGCGGGGCAAAGTCCACGGCGGCATGCCGCCGGCTCCTTGTTCTCCAACCGGCTACTGCTGGATCGACGACTGGAAGATCTCGTTAAGCGAGCCCATCCGGCGCTCGGTCATCTCACGCAGTTGTTCGCCGGCATCCCGCAGGGCGGTGAGCATCAACTCCTCCAGCTCCTCCGGGTCGGTATCGGCGATGAGATGTGGATCCAGGCGTACGGCGGTGAAGGTGCCGGCGGCGGTCATGGAGACCCGTACTGCACCGCTAGCAGCCGTGCCGGTGACTTCAGTGGCCGACAATCGGTCGCGCATGTCGGCCATCTGGTCCTGTAACGCCTGCGCCTGTTCCAGCATCCGGTCCAAGTCCGACACGGGGTTCTCCATCAGGGCCTCCAAGTGCGCACGTTAGCCCATTCGCCCTCCATGTAATTGTTCCACGAAAGGTTCAGCGCCGACGCGATCACGCCGAGTACGCCAGTTTCGCCGAACAAACCGTTAGCGGCGATATTCCACTCGCCTTGCAGACCGCTGTAGTAGGACTGGGCCGAGCCCTGCCAACCGTCGGCTGCGGCGGCGGCGTCGTATTTCGCGCTTGCGGCTTCGTCCAGCAGCGGCGACAGCGTACGGATCAGTGTGTCGAGCTGCTCGACGATCACTTCCGCTTTGTTGTTGAGCGTCTGCCCGGCCAACTCCAACTCCGCCGGGACACGCAGGTTGCTGCCGCTCGGATCTACCATTGATCTCCCCTGTCTCGCCGGGACGCCCTAGAGGTGCGCGCCAGGAATGTCCTGGTTCACTGCAATGAGGCTGTTGATGTTGGCGGTCTCAGACTCGACATAGTTGACGTAGTTCGTACGCAGGCCGGAGCCGATGTCCGTAAGAGCGTCGTTCAACATGTTGCCGAACGTATCGAAGTCGTGCATGAGCTGCTCGAACTGCCTGGCCGCGACGCCATGCCACGTCGCTTGCAGACCCACCACATAGTTACGCAGGTCTGCCAGGTCACTCTGAACCGCCGACGCGGTGGCGTCGCAGCTGGCTGCGCCACTATTGAGCATTTCCGGTGTTACGAGAATGTGGTCCATCGCAACTTCTTCCTTCCGACTTCCGTCGGCAGCTGCACTGCCCTGACCAGCATGATGCTGCCGACGCGGACAACGCGAGTGACCTCTTTGCAGGACATCGCGACCGTCCCCGGGTTCAGAGCAGCTTCTCGCGCTCGTCAGGGAGCAGCTTCATGCGCTCGTGAGGGAGCAGTTTCTTCATGCGCCTCTCAGCGAGCATGCTCTTGACGTTCGCGCCCTCGGCCGCGACGTAGTTGTCGTACGACTTCTGCATTGCCCTGATGGCGTCATCGAGCAGGCTGCTGGTGTCGGTGGTGAGCTTCTTGAGGTCGGTGCTGAGTTGTTCGTATTTCGCCCCCGCCGGGCTGTTCCACGCATCGCGGATCAACCCCAGGTGGCTGGCCATCGCTTCGAGGTTGCTGCCGATCGAGTCCCGCTGAGTGCGCACCTTGCTGATCGACTCGCCCAACAGCGCGATCTGCACAGCGTAGTCGTAGCGTTTGCCGTCCACGATGACGGCGACCGGGTTGCCCTTACTGTCGGTGACCAACCCGTTCTTGGGGTCGTACATCATGGTGGTTAGCCCGTCAGCCCCGTATGCGATGGTGACGGTCTGGCCATCCTTGGTCCCGCGCGTGGGGCGGCCCTGATCGTCGAACGCATCGTATATCCACCCGTTCGCCTGCATCAGGACGACGTCCCCGTCGGCGTTGCGGTTGACGGTCGCGCCGTCCTGGTACGTCCACACACTTGAGCCGTCGTCGGAGTACTTGATGTCGACGGCGTTGTTCTTGCCGTCCTCGGTGCCGTGCGTAGGGCGGCCCTGGTCGTCGAACCTGTCGAACGTCCATCCCCCGGCTTGCATCCCCGTGACAGTTCCCGCCGGGTCCCGCCGGATGGTCGTCCCGTCGCCGTACTTCCACGCGCTCGATCCGTCCGGGGCGTACGTGATGTTTACCTGCTGGGCCGGCTCCCCGCTCTTACCCGCCGGCACGGTGCCATGCGTGGGGTTACCGTTCTCGTCGAACCGGTCGAAGACGGTGCCGTCCTTCAACTCCTGCCGGGTGACGTCGCCCTCGGCGTTACGGTAAACCTTGGTGCCGTCGCCCTGGTAGTCCCAGACACTCGACCCGTCGGCGTGGTAGACGATATCGACCTGCTGCGCCGACCCGCCGTCCCGGCCGGGAATCGTCCCGTGGATGGGCCTGCCGTCGGCGTTGAACGCGTCGTAGACCACGCCCTCGGGGGTGACCTGCCGAACCACCGCACCATCAGGGTTCCGGTCGACCTTGGTGCCGTCGGCGTAGGTCCAGGTACTACTGCCGTTACCGCCGTAGGAGATCGTTACTTCCTGCGTGGGCTGACCGTCGACACCAGGGGTGGTGCCGTGCGTCGGCCTTCCCTCACCATCAAACCGATCAAACACCGCACCATCGGCCGTCACCTGACGGGTGACATCCCCGTCGGCGTTGCGCTGCACCGTCGTGCCATCGCCGTAGGTCCACGTGCTCGACCCATCACCGCCGTAGGAGATCGTCACGTCCTGCGCGGGCTGACCATCAACACCAAGGGTGGTGCCGTGCGTCGGCCTTCCCTCACCATCAAACCGATCAAACACCGCACCATCAGCCGTCACCTGACGAGTCACATCCCCGTCGGCGTCACGCTGCACCCGAGTGCCATCGCCGTAGGTCCACGTACTCGACCCATCACCGCCATAGGAGATGGACACGTCCTGCACCGGCTGACCATCAACACCGGGAATAGTGCCGTGCGAGGGCTTCCCATCAGCGGTGAACCGGTCGAACACCGCACCCTCAGCCGTCACCTGACGACTGACATCCCCGTCAGCGTCACGCTGCACCCTCGTGCCATCGCCATACGACCACGTACTCGACCCATCACCGCCATAGGAGATGGACACGTCCTGCACCGGCTGACCATCAACACCAGGAATGCGGCCATGCTCCGGCTTCCCATCAGCCGTGAACCGATCAAACACCGCACCATCGGCCGTCACCTGACGGGTGATGTCCCCGTCCACATCACGCTGCACCCGAGTGCCATCGCCGTAGGTCCAAGTGCTCGACCCGTCGCCGCCGTAGGAGATCGTCACGTCCTGCGCGGGCTGACCGTCGACACCAGGGGTGGTGCCGTGCTCCGGCTTCCCGTCAGCGGTGAACCGGTCGAACACCGCACCCTCAGCCGTCACCTGACGAGTCACGTCCCCGTCGGCGTCACGCTGCACCGTCGTGCCATCGCCGTAGGTCCACGTGCTCGACCCATCACCGCCATAGGAGATCGTCACGTCCTGCGTCGGCTGACCGTCGACACCAGGGGTGGTGCCGTGCGTCGGCCTTCCCTCACCATCAAACCGGTCGAACACCGCACCATCGGCCGTCACCTGACGGGTGATGTCCCCGTCCACATCACGCTGCACCCGAGTGCCATCGCCGTAGGTCCAAGTGCTCGACCCATCACCGCCATAGGAGATCGTCACGTCCTGCGCCGGCTGACCATCAACACCAGGGGTAGTGCCCTGCGTCGGCCTTCCCTCACCATCAAACCGATCAAACACCGCACCATCGGCCGTCACCTGACGGGTGATGTCCCCGTCGGCGTTGCGCTGCACCGTCGTGCCATCGCCGTAGGTCCAAGTGCTCGACCCGTCGCCGCCGTAGGAGATCGTCACGTCCTGCGCGGGCTGACCGTCGACACCAGGGGTGGTGCCGTGCGTCGGCCTTCCCTCACCATCAAACCGGTCGAACACCGCACCATCAGCCGTCACCTGACGACTGACATCCCCGTCAGCATCACGCTGCACCCGAGTGCCATCGCCGTAGGTCCAGGTGCTCGACCCGTCGCCGCCGTAGGAGATCGTCACGTCCTGCGCGGGCTGACCATCAACACCAGGAATGCGGCCATGCTCCGGCTTCCCATCAGCCGTGAACCGATCAAACACCGCACCCTCAGCCGTCACCTGACGACTGACATCCCCGTCGGCGTCACGCTGCACCCGAGTGCCATCACCATACGACCACGTACTCGACCCATCACCGCCGTAGGAGATGGACACGTCCTGCGTCGGCTGCCCGCCAGCGCCGGGAATGGTGCCGTGCGAGGGTTTCCCGTCACCATCGAACCGGTCGAACACCGCACCCTCAGCGGTCACCTGACGAGTCACATCCCCGTCAGCGTCACGCTGCACCCTCGTGCCATCGGTGTAGGTCCACGTACTACCACCGTCACCGCCATAGGTGATGGACACGTCCTGCGCCGGCTGACCATCAACACCGGGAATAGTGCCGTGCGAGGGCTTCCCGTCAGCCGTGAACCGATCGAACACCGCACCCTCAGCCGTCACCTGACGAGTCACATCCCCGTCAGCATCACGCTGCACCCTCGTGCCATCGCCGTAGGTCCAGGTGCTCGACCCGTCGCCGCCGTAGGAGATCGTCACGTCCTGCGCGGGCTGACCATCAACACCAGGAATGCGGCCATGCTCCGGCTTCCCATCAGCCGTGAACCGATCAAACACCGCACCATCAGCCGTCACCTGACGGGTGACATCCCCGTCGGCGTTGCGCTGCACCGTCGTGCCATCGCCGTAGGTCCAAGTGCTCGACCCGTCACCGCCATAGGAGATGGACACGTCCTGCGTCGGCTGACCGTCGACACCAGGGGTGGTGCCGTGCGTCGGCCTTCCCTCACCATCAAACCGATCAAACACCGCACCGTCAGCCGTCACCTGACGACTGACATCCCCGTCCACATCACGCTGCACCCGAGTGCCATCACCGTAGGTCCAGGTGCTCGACCCGTCGCCGCCGTAGGAGATCGTCACGTCCTGCGCGGGCTGACCGTCGACACCAGGGGTGGTGCCGTGCTCCGGCTTCCCGTCAGCGGTGAACCGGTCGAACACCGCACCCTCAGCCGTCACCTGACGAGTCACATCCCCGTCAGCGTCACGCTGCACCCGAGTGCCATCACCATACGACCACGTACTCGACCCATCACCGCCATAGGAGATGGACACGTCCTGCGCCGGCTGCCCGCCAGCGCCGGGAATGGTGCCGTGCGAGGGCTTCCCGTCACCATCGAACCGGTCGAACACCGCACCCTCAGCCGTCACCTGACGAGTCACATCCCCGTCAGCGTCACGCTGCACCCGAGTGCCATCACCATACGACCACGTACTCGACCCATCACCGCCATAGGAGATCGTCACGTCCTGCGCGGGCTGACCGTCGACACCAGGGGTGGTGCCGTGCTCCGGCTTCCCGTCAGCGGTGAACCGGTCGAACACCGCACCCTCAGCCGTCACCTGACGAGTCACATCCCCGTCAGCGTCACGCTGCACCCGAGTGCCATCACCATACGACCACGTACTCGACCCATCACCGCCATAGGAGATGGACACGTCCTGCGTCGGCTGCCCGCCAGCGCCGGGAATGGTGCCGTGCGAGGGCTTCCCGTCACCATCGAACCGGTCGAACACCGCACCCTCAGCCGTCACCTGACGAGTCACATCCCCGTCAGCGTCACGCTGCACCCGAGTGCCATCACCGTAGGTCCAGGTGCTCGACCCATCACCGCCGTAGGAGATCGTCACGTCCTGCGTCGGCTGACCGTCGACACCAGGGGTAGTGCCGTGCGTCGGCCTTCCCTCACCATCAAACCGATCAAACACCGCACCATCAGCCGTCACCTGACGACTGACATCCCCGTCCACATCACGCTGCACCCGAGTGCCATCACCATACGACCACGTACTACTGCCATCACCGCCATAGGAGATGGACACGTCCTGCGCCGGCTGACCATCAACACCAGGGACGGTGCCGTGCTCCGGCTTCCCATCAGCCGTGAACCGATCAAACACCGCACCATCAGCCGTCACCTGACGAGTCACATCCCCGTCAGCATCACGCTGCACCCTCGTGCCATCGCCGTAGGTCCACGTACTACTGCCATCACCGCCATAGGAAATCGTTACTTCCTGATCTCCCGGGAGAGTCACGTGGGTCGGCTTACCGTCGGCATTGAAGCGATCAAAGACGGTTCCGTCGGGGAGCTGCTGGCGCACGGGACGGCCGTTGCTGTCATAGTCGACGACGGTGCCGTCGGCGCTGGTCTCGGTGGGCACGTCGGTCTCCTGGACTGGCGGCAGGGATGCGCTTCGAGCCTAGGAGCGACGACAGAGCAGACGGCAAGACACCCGTTCGGGGACGTCTGGGGCTGTTCTTGCGAGGAACTTTGCCACCTCCTCGAACCCGCACGCGCTTCCGCCCGTTCTATGGCGGAACCTGGTGTGGGAGGTAGCAATGTTCGAGGTCGCTGTCGTCGCGGATCAGCCGATTTGGCGAGCCGGCTTGGAGAAGCTGGCCGGCGATGATCCGGATCTGCTGGTGCTCGCGGCGGTGGCTACGCTGGCGGATCTGCCGGCCGGCGCGACGTACGACCTGGTGGTTCTGGATGCGGCGGAGCCGGATGCGTCAACGCTGGGGCTGGTCCGCGACGCCACGCCGATCGGGCATCTGCTCGTCAGCGCCGACTGGACGGGCCGTCCGGGGCTGATGGCCGCGATCCGGGCGGGCGCACGCGGCTGTGTGAGTCGGCGCGCGGAGCAGGAGGCGGTGCGGGAGGCCATGCGGGTGACCGCGCAGGGTGGCTTCTATCTGTGCCCGCGGCTGGCGGACCGGTTCCCGGCCGAGTTGCCGGGTTCTCCCGGGAACGAGCAGGGCGGGCTCGCACCGCGGGAGGTGGAGACGTTGCGGTGGATCGCGTCCGGCTTCACGCACTCGCAGATCGCCACACGGATGGGACTGTCCCAGGCGACGGTCAACACGTACGCGAAGCGCATCCGAGCGAAGCTGAACGCCAACAACAAGGCCGAGCTGACCCGCCGCGCGATCGAGCTCGGCCACCTGACGTCTGCGCAGCGCTGAAGCGCTAGAAGATCGTGCGTCCAATCATCATCAGGTGGCCGAAGACGCCGAAGACGCCCATGGTCAGCGGCGCGATGACGATGGCCGCGAGGACGCCGAGTGTTTCGGTGCGGCTGCGGCGGATCGGCGGCGTGGGGCCGGGTCCGTGTGGCTTGGCCGGCGGAATGAACACGCTCATCCCGACTCCGATCGCGACGACGAGCAGCCCCGCCCCGAGCAGGATGAACGCTGCCGTACCGCCGGAGGTGGCGAAGGCGCCCGCTGCCACGACCAGCAGCCCGAAGATACCGACGGTTGCCGCACCGCCCAGCAGGTAGAGTTCGGCGGTGAACGCCGCTCCGCGTGCCCGGGCGGCGACGGCGATGCAGACGAAGACGGCGAGGACCACGGCGAACCCACGTCCGGAGAGCGCCAGCACGGGCAGGGCCACGGCGAGGGTGAGGGCTGGGCCGGCCAGCACGATGGGCAGGATCCGGGCCGAGGTGTGCACGAGTTCGGGGATGGGCCGCAGCGGCGTCCAGGCCGTGATGAGGGCGGCGATACGGCGGCTCAGGGCAAGCATGCCAGTGGCGACCGCTGCGGCGATCGCGGCGGATTCGACGCCGTCTGCTTCCAGGCCGGCGGCGAGTGCGATGGTCAGACCGCCTGCGAGCAGGCCGACCTCGACCGCAACGAAGACCATTTCGGGCATTAGGGCGATCGCCATGAGCATTGCGGTGTTGGCGCCGATGGCGGCGCCGCCCCAGGCCCAGTTGCTGCCGCCGAGGCCGTGAGCGATGAGCAGACCGGCGCAGGCGAAGCCGGGTACGGCGGTGAGCGCGATGGTCAGCACGAGGCCGACCGGTACCGCGGTCTGCCGCTGGCGCAACCCCCAAGCGGTGCCGAGCAGAGCCATGCTGGCGACGGTAAGCCCCGCGGCCGCACCGGTGTCGGTGCGATAGAGCAGCGAGAGCAGGACGGCTGCGGCCATCAGCAGGGCGACGCCGAGGACGAGCAAGACGGGACCGGGATGGACGGTGTCCCGGCGTAGCTGCTCGGTTTCGTCGGCCACTGTCTCGTCGATGTCCTTGAGGTCGGGCACGTCGATCGGGTTCGCCGCGACGTCGTACAGGTAGAGCACCTCGCCGTCGACGACGCCGGCCTGCAGCAGTCCGGTATCGAGGGCGAGCGGCCCGGTGCCACCGCGTGTCAGTGACCAGACGGGCGGCAGCTGGTCGGAGCCTTCCTGGCCGCACAGTTCGGCGAGGCGGGGGGTGTACTCACCCAGCGGACTGAGCGACGGCAGGGCGATGTCGACGCTGCGGTAGGTGCCGACCACAGTGACACGGGTGTGTTCGTTCGCCATGCGGCGGCCTTTCAGTTGACGGGTTCGAGCGCCGGCACGGGAACGGCGGTCTGGATGAGCTGCCTGGGATGGCCGCGCCGGACCAGGACGCCACGGCCGGGCGGGCGCTGGGCAGCGCGTTCGTCGCCGATGATGACTCCTTCCCGATGATCGCCGGAGAGCACGAGGCCACCGCAGCCCATGTCGCGGATGCGGCTGGCGAGCTGGTCGGACGCACCGGCGCGGATCATGCCGGTGACCCGACGGGCGAGGACGAGGTGCAGGCCGACCTCGCGGGACTGCGGGACGAACGGTATGAGGGGGGTAAGGACGGCCTGCGGACCGCCGGAGAGCAGGTCATAGTCGTCGACGACGACGTAGATCTCCGTGCCTTCCCACCAGTCGCGGGCTTTGAGCTGGGCGGGGGTGATGCCGGGCGGAGGGATGCGCTCCTTGAGTTTGTCGACGACGCTCTGGACGTAGACCCGCGCGCTGTCGACGTCACCGGCGTACGCGCCGAGGTGTTCGGGTCCGACGGCGTCCATGAGTGAGTGGCGGTAGTCGAAGAGGACCACCCGCATGTCGTACGCGGAGATGCGTTCGGTGAGCCCAGTCAGCCACGTACGCAAGAAGGTGCTCTTGCCGGACCCGGCGTCGCCGTAGATGAGGAAGTGCGGGTCGCCGGTGGTGAGGTCGAGCCCGACGGTGCTCAGGTCGTTCTCGGCGATGCCGATCGGCACCGCCGTGGGGGTGGCGGCCAGGGCCGGCAACTCGGTGATGGTGATGCGCTGTGGCAGCAGCCGGATCGGGGGTGCCGGCGGACCGTTCCAGTGCTCGGCGATCTGGGCGATGGTCGCCTCCTGGGCTTCGCGCAGCCCGTGTGGGGAGTCGACGCCGTCGAGGCGGGGCAGCACGAGCTGGAAGTAGATGCCCGGTGCGCTGACGCCGCGGCCCGGCACCCCGGCGGGCACGCGGGCAGCGATCCGGCGGTTGACGTCGGATTCGCTGGGGTCGTTGAGGCGCAGCTCGATGCGGGTGCCGATGCTGTCGCGCAGGGCGGGCCGGATGTCGTTCCAGCGTCCGGAGGTGAGCACCAGGTGCACTCCGGAGCCCAGGCCGCGCGCGGCGATCTCGTTGACCGCGGCTTCGGCGCCCTCGAACTCGCTGCGCAGCGCACCCCAGTTGTCGATCATCAGGAAGACGTGCGGCACGTCGAGGTCGGCGATGGTTTCGACGCCCTTGGCGCGCATGGTGCGTTCTCGTTCGACGATCAGTGCACGCATCTCGGCGAAGGTGCGGCCGACCAGTTCGGGTTCGGCGCGACCGGCGACCGTGCCGACATGCGGTGCCGCCGCGTACGGGTGAAGCGTCCCGCCGCCGAAGTCGATGCAGTAGAACCGCATCTCCTCGGGGGTGTGGGTGAGCATTCCGGCGAGCATGATCGTGCGCAGCAGTGAGCTGCGCCCGGTCCGCGGCGCGCCGACGGCGGCGAGGTGCCCGTGCGGGCCGGCGAAGTCCATGACCAGTGTTTCCTGGTCCTGTTTGAGCGGCAGGTCGAGCAGGCCGATCGGCACGGCGAGGCGCCCGGACAGCGGCCAGACGCGGGCGCAGTAGCCGCGTTCCTCCTGGACGGAGGGCTGGCCGATCAGGTGGTCGAGGGCGAGCGCGGCGGGCAGAGGCGGCAGCCACACCTGGTGTGCGGGGCTGCTGACCGAGGTCAGCCGGTTCACCACGATCTTCAGCTCGGTCGGGCCGGGCTGGGTGACGAGCGGCGGTTCCTCGGGCTGCTGCACGATCGCGGTGTGGCTGCGCAGGTCGAACGGCAGCAACGTGCCGTCACCGCGGGCGGTGCTGAACCGTTCCTCCGCGCTGACGTAGGGCGCGGAGACGTGCGCGACGCGGAATCGCTGGTAGATCGACTCGTCCACTTTCAGATAGGCCGAGCCGGGAATCGGGGGCAGCTTGTACGCGTCGGTGGTGCCGATAACTGTTCGGCTCTCGGCGGCGCTGAAGGTGCGCAGGCAGATTCGGTAGGACAGGTGCGAGTCCAGTCCACGCAGCTTGCCCTCTTCGAGCCGTTGGGTGGCCATGAGCAGGTGCATGCCGAGGCTGCGGCCGACCCGGCCGATCTGGACGAAAAGTTCGGCGAACTCGGGGCGCCCGGAGAGCAGCTCGCCGAACTCGTCGACCACGATGAGCAGCGTGGGGAGCGGTTCGAGCGGAGTGCCGTCGACAGCCTTGACGCCCGCCGCGCGACGCATCTGGTATTCGCGGACGGTGTCGAGGTTTCCGGCGTCACGCAGGAGCCGCTGACGGCGTTGCTGTTCGCCCATCAGGGCGGCGTGTACCCGGTCGATCATGGCAGCGTCGTCGGCGAGGTTGGTGATCAGCCCGGAGACGTGGGGCAGGCCCTGCAGCGGTGCGAATGCCGCGCCACCCTTGAAGTCGATGAGGACGAAGCTG
The DNA here is from genome assembly GCF_049315215.1 of Micromonospora sp. WMMD1219. Taxonomy (NCBI): domain Bacteria; kingdom Bacillati; phylum Actinomycetota; class Actinomycetes; order Micromonosporales; family Micromonosporaceae; genus Micromonospora; species Micromonospora sp. WMMD1219. The sequence goes on along the minus strand of NZ_CP186057.1, from coordinate 4,483,471 downwards.
AGAAGCTCCGGCGAGTGGGTGAGCGCGAGGCCGGTGACCAGCGTACGCAGCAGTTCGCTCTTGCCGGAGCCGGTGGCTCCGACGACGAGGCCGTGCGGCCCGGAACCGCCCTGCCCGGATTCTTTGATGTCGAGCATGACGATCTGGCCGTCCCCGTCGACCCCGATCGGTGCACGCAGCATCCGCGGATCCCCGGCGTCGACCCATCGGCTGGTGATGTCGCCGCTGCCGGGATCGGTGCCGAGGATCATCTCGCTCAGCGACCGGGTGCGGGTGAGGACCTGTTCGCGTTCGTCGCTGAGCCGCAGCGGTGCGAGGTTGCGCGCGACGAGTTCGGCCAGCAACGGCGACATGTCGTCGGGCCAGCACCGCAACGCCCGGGTGCCGACCAGTTCGCCGCGTCCTTCCGTGACCACGTGCCCCGCGTCGTCGATGCGGATCCGCAGGTCGACCCGGCTGGGTTCGTCGAGCTCCCGGTCACCGCAGAAGATCAGGGTGAGGCCGAGCTGGGTTCCGGCTCCGGCGAGCAGTGCGGCCATGAGGTCGGAGCGGCCCCATTCGGAGAACGGCGCGAATCCGGTGAAGAGCACGACCAGCCGCCGCTGTCTGGCGGCGGGACGGTCACCGCTGAACGCGTTGCGCCGGGTGTTCTGAAGCTCGGTGCGCCGAGTGAGTTCGGCCTGGAGGAAACCGATCAGGACATCGGGGTCCTCGGCGACCAGCGACACCGATCCGCTGTCGCTGCGGGCGTCCGGCTCGAACGTGTGCGGCAGCCACTTGGTCCATTCCCAGTGTTCGGCGCCGCCGGTCTCGACCACCATTGTGACGTCGTCGGGGGCGTGCAGCACGGCGATCTGGCACAGCAGGCCCCGGGTGAGCAGGTCGGTGCGGGCCCGTTCGCCGACGACGCTGATGACTCCGGCGTTGCCCACGTCGATGATCACCGGCTGGTTGTCGAGGTAGCCCATCCGGTCGATCAGCCGATGTGCCGCCTGCAGGGAGTCCCAGTCGTATTCGCCGAGCGGGTCCATCTTGGGGTCGAGCTCGATCGGCGTGGCGAGCCGTACCAGACCGTGTCCGATCCGTACGCGCAGGAAGTCGGCGTCTTCCTGGCGTCGTTCCCACACCCGGTGCCGGTTGATGCTGATCGACCACAGCCGCATCGGGTCGGGGTCGGCGAGTGCCGCGACGGTCCGCTGGGCCTGGGCGACCTCGCGGGCCTGGTCGCGGGCCAGCGCGAGGTGCCGGCGGTAGCGGATGCGCTGCTTACGTGCGGTGCGGTTGTTGCTGCTGCGGTTCTGCATCCGCATCGCGACGACCGCGCCGGCGGAGGTCAGGAAGAACAGCACACCGATGATGATCATCGCGGGCTTGCCAAAAGTGATCATGTATGCGGCCATGCCGACGCTGCTCAGCAGCGGCAGAACCAACGTCCATGCGGAGTTCGCCGCGTTGTCCTTGGGCGGTTCGGGCGGGCTGGGCAGGGTCACCGTCTGCGCCGGCAGCTGCGGCAGCAGCATCCGGGCGGGCCGGTGGAAGGCCAGGCGGCTCATCAGGCTCCTCAGCCTCGGACGTCGAAGTCGACGTCGGTCAGGTCCACGGCTTCCAGCGTGCTGAGCTGTTCGTCGGTGGGATCGTCGAGGGCGCTGATGCGCCCGGCGTGCTGTTCGGTCATCGCCTGGAAGACCTTGCGCGCGTATCGACCGTTGCCGAAGCCATCGCCGCGGTCGACGGTGGCGAAGAACTCGGCCAGTCGGTCCTGAGCACCGTCGGAGAGCCGGTAGTCGTGGTCCTTGGCCTGCTTGCCGACGATCTGGACCATGTCGGCCTCGGAGTAGTCGTCGAAGGTCAGGGTGCGTGAGAACCGGGACGACAGGCCCGGGTTGGCGGCGATGAAATGGCGCATCTCGTCGGGGTAGCCGGCCACGATGACGACGACCTCCTCGCGGTGGTCCTCCATGAGCTTGACCAGCGTGGCGATCGCCTCGCGGCCGAAGTCGGCGCCCTGCCCCTCGGGCACCAGCGCGTAGGCCTCGTCGATGAACAGCACGCCGCCCAGGGCGCGCTCGAACGCGGCCTGGGTCTTGGGTGCGGTGTGCCCGACGTACTCGCCGACGAGCATGCCGCGGTCGACCTCGACGAGGTGGCCGCTGCTGAGCATGCCCAGCGCGGCCAGCAGCTGGCCGTAGAGCCGGGCGACTGTCGTCTTGCCGGTGCCGGGGTTGCCCGCGAACACCAGGTGCCGGGACATCGGCGGCGGTGCCAGACCGGCCTCGCGACGCCGTTTCACCAGGTGCATCAGCTTGACCATCGTCCCGACGTCCTGCTTGACCCGGGTCAACCCGATCAGCTCGTCGAGCTGGTCGAGCAGCGGCTGGAGCTTGTCGCCGCCCGCCTGGAGCGCGGGGCCGGCAGCCGGGGTCGCGACCGGCGCCGGGGCAGCGCCCTGTGCCGCAACCGCGGCCGAGGGCCAGCGCGCCGCACCGACCCCCGAGCTGTGACATTCGGTGAAGGTCGCCGACGCCCTGTCCCCCTGGCTGACGTCCTCGTCCGTATCGCGTACGGCGCACCTGTGGAACTCCGGGTCGGCGTCGTCGCCGACGTAGACGGCGGGATACCCGGTCCGGGAGAACGTCGAGTCGGTGACGCTGCCGTGCGCACCCGTTCCGAAGTAGATGCCGTTCTTCTTCGTGTCCGCGACCGTCAGCCGCCGCATGGACGGGCGGGCGCCGGTCCAGACGGCCACCCCGCTGCCTCCGATGCCGGTGACCTCGCATTCGTCGAGCGTCGGCTCGGCGTCGACGTCGATGAAGATGCCGGCGGCACCGCAGCCGCGTACGGCGGTCCGCGTGATCGCCGGTGCGGCACCGGCCCCGACCTCCACTCCGGTCTGGGCGATGTCGCTGATGACGCAGTCCTGCAGCAGCGGCCGGTGCGGGGTGTCGACCCGCACGCCGGTGGGGCATCCGGCCACTGTCAGCCCGCGAAGCTGGGCGTCGGCGGTCTCGTCGATCTGGATGCCGCCCATGGCGGCCCGCTCGACCCGGCCGCCGCGTACATGCAGGATCGCCGCACCGGAGGCGCGCACGCCCAGCTCGGAAGTGCCCTCGACGGTGACTCCGAGCAGGGTGACGGCCGCCGCCGCGGTCAGGTGCACGGCGGTGAACCCGCAGGTGGTCAGGGCGGCGTCGCGCATCAGCAGCCGGCTCGCGCCGACCGCGAAGACGCCGTTGGCCGCGGCGGTGCTCAGCGCGCCGCCGGTCCAGCGCACCTCGGCGTCGTCCCGCAGGGCGAGCGCGGTCTGCAGGCTGTCGGACACGGTGGAATCGCGTACGCCCAAGCGGCTCTGCTGTGCGGCCAGCACCCCGGCGGTGCCGGCCCGGACGATTGTGGTGTCCACCAGCAGCGTCCCGGAGGTGCCGCCGGTGACGAGCCCGGCCGCGCCGGTGCGGCTGATCTCGCAGTCACGGACGACCACGCCGGCGCCCACCGGCGGCTCGACGATCTCGTGTTCGTCGGCTCGTCCGGGTCGCACGGGCGACCACCAGGCGCCGTCGCCGGGCAGGTCACCGAGCACGCGTACGCCGTCGCGGCCGACGTCGTGCACCTGACTGCCGGACAGGCGCAGCACGCCGGCGTCGCGGACCTCGACACCGGCGTCGGCGGCTCCGCCGATGTCGCAGCCGGTGAGCACGGCCGAGGCGGTCCCGGCGAGGCGGACCGCGGTCCCCGGGCTGTCGGCGAGCACGGCGTCGATGAGGGTGAGCACGGCAGAACCGGTAGCGGCCACTGCGGCTCCGGTCACCCGCAGTCGTTCGGCATCGAGCCTGGCCCCGTCGGCCACGCCCACCGCGACGTCCTCGGCGCCGTCCACCGAGCAGCCGGTCAGCCGGGCCGTGGCCCGACCGGTGAGCAGCACCGACCCGCCGGCGACCCGGCTGTCCTCCAGGTTCAGGTGCCCGGAGGCCACCGTGACATCGCCGCGGATCATCAGGCCGCGTGCGGTGACCGTGCCCGCGCGTACCGTCACGGCCGGTCCTTCGGCCGCGACCAGCTCGACCAGACCGCTCTCGTTCTCGGCCATGACGGTGACGGTGCCGTCCAGCACCAGACACTCGCGGTAGGTGCCGGCCGCCACCGCCACGATCGTGCCCGGCTTGGCGGCGCGCACGGCCGCGCCGATCGTGCGGTGCCGGCTCCACGCCCGGGTGGAGACCCGTTCGACCTTCGCCGCCGCCACCTCAGGACGCACAGTTCACCCGCACCTGGGCCAGGACTATCTGTGCCTGCTCGACACCGGAGGCGTCCTTCGCGTCGAGCCGCACGGCGATCTCGTTGCGGTTCACCGGGAAGGTTCCGGCGTCGAACCAGGTACCGGCGGCCTTGTGCTGGTCGACTGTGAAGTTGGCGTACGGCGTGCCGGCGCCCCCGGCGGTGATCGTGTACTTGACCCGGTCGGCAAGTGTGGCTCCGGGTACCTCCGGCACATAGATCCCGACCTGGCAGGAGGTGGTGCGCTCGCCGGTGCTGAACGACCACGTCGACGTCTGCGCCGGGGTCCGTTGCCCGACGGGCAGGGGCAGCGTCGCGAACGTGCCACGGCAGCCGTCCTGCCGCCAGCCGCCGGTGCCGATCGTCCGCCACTGCCCGGTGCGACCCTGGGCTTCGAAGCCGCGGTCGGCACGCGCCTCACAGTCCCAGCCGGCGACCGCGTTGAAGGGCTCGGCCGGCCGTGGGGCCGAGCTAGCCGACGACTTGCCCTTGAACGCCGCCTTCTCGGCGGCGCTCATCGGCTTGACCAGGTTCCAGAACACTCCGACGACGACGGCACCCACCGCCACCAGCGCGGTGACGGTGATCAGGGTCGGCAGCCGGACGGTCGCCCGCTCACTCGCCGGGCGCGCGGCCGCGTGTTCGACGAAGGCCCGGACGAACTGGCTGCGCCGGCTGAGTGCCTCGGACGCCCGATGCTCGACGTCCGGCCCGGCCGGATGTTCGGTTTTCGTTGCCCCAGTCATGTTGCTCCGCGCTCGGCTCGCCGGTGTGTGGCTGCCCCGGATCATCGCGCGCACTGCGGGGACGCGGCCAAGCCCCGCGAACAGGGGACAGCCGCCCGGCCCTCACCTGGTCCGCGCGGTCACGGCGGCTCACGGGCAGGGGCCTCCCGCGCAGACGTCGATCACCTTGCCGGTGAGCAGGAACACCGCCTTCTGCCGCTGGGCGCCGGGCTGGGCACGCGGGAACTCGTGCGAGTCCTCGCCGTACTCCGGTCCGGCGGGTGCGAGGTTCGTCGGCGGCGGGGCGTACGCGGCACCGCTGTTCCAGACCACCATGGCCGAGCCGGCGTACGGGTACCTGCGGATCGGCGCGATGCCCCAGAACGGCCGCACGTCCGGCGACCAGCCGGGGGCGAGCGCCGGGGTGTGCAGGCGGGCGCCGATGGTGCGCGCCTGGACCTCCGCCGCGGCGGTCGAGACCTGCTGGTCGGCGAAGGCCACGTGCATCAGCACCCGGTGCGCCGGGGTCCTCGGCAGCGGCCGGTCCGTCATGTGCTGGGCGTACCCGTTGGCCTCGGACCGGTCCCACAGCATCTGGAGCAGACCGAAGACGATCTGCTGGTCGATCCGGTCCGGGTAGTAGCCGTCCAGGACGGTCTGGAACGGGGCGAAGTCGACGCTGCGTTGCAGCAGCGTGGAGTAGTTCATCGCGGGCACGCCGAGCACCGAGCGGGTCCAGTCCTGGGCGATGGCGGTGAGCGCGCCGCCGTTGATGCCGCCCTGGCTGTTGCCGTCGTAGTGCAGTCCGCCCTTCACGTCGATCAGCGGCCGCCCGGCGGCGTCGCGGAACGCCGGGTGGGCGGCGAACCCGTTGCGGTGGATCATCGCCCGGCCCAGGAACAGGAAGTTCAGGAAGCTCTGCTGGAGCCGGTCGGCCACCGCCGGGAAGGCGCTGAGGTCGGTGAAGGCGCCCGCCACGTACGGGACGTCCGCCGCGGCCATGCCGATCCAGCTCGTCGCGCAGAACGTGAAGTCGTACGTCTGCGACATGGTCTTGACGTTGCCGGCGTTGACCTCGGTGGGCCGGCCGAGCAGGCCGTGGCCGTAGAGCGAGAGGTGGGCCGGTCGCGCGGCGGACGCGCTGCGCGGGATGTTGCAGACGAAGTCGGCCGCCACTGTCGTGCCGGACGGTGTGGGCAGGGCGCTCGGCCCCGGCGGGGTGCCGTCGCCGCCGGGCGGCCCGTAGTGCAGGCGGGAGCCCGGCCCGCCGTCACCGGTCAGGTAGGACGGTACGGCGACGGTGCCGGTCACCTGCCGGGCGATCAGCGGATCCTGCTCCGGCGTGTAGTCGGTGACCTGGCTGACGGTGAACGAGGGCGCGCGGCGGCCGAGCGCGGCGAAGGCGCCGTCCCGGACCGCCAGCATCCGCCCGGTCAGCCCCTGCCGGCTGGCGACCGTGAAGTCCCAGGCGAGGTAGAGGCTGTGCCGCTTGACCCCGGCCCGGCTCAGGTCGGCGAGGATCCGCTTCATCTGCGGCGCGCGCGGGTCACGCCGGTCCACGCCGGCGCCGGTGACGTACGCGCGGAACGCCTTCGGCGCCGGGATCAGCGCGCCGTCGCCGTCGCGCATACCGCGCAGGCCGACGACGTAGCGGGCGCCCTCGGTCAGCGCTACCGCCGGCCGGATGATCAGCGCCTGCCGGTCCGGGCTGCCGGTCGCGTGCGCGTCCAGTTCCGCCCAGTACGGCGTACGCCGGCCGGTGCGGGCGTCGAGCAGCACGATCGGCGCGTCCGGCGCCAGGGAGCGGCCGACGTCGGTGACCGGCGCGATCCGCGTCCGCGCGGCGTCGAGGCCGGGTACGCGCGCCAGGATCGGCGAGCCGGGGCTGAAGCCGTCCTGCCGGTTCCACTCGGCCGGGTCGATCGGCACGCCGAGCACGTTGGCGGGCATCGCGGAGGCCGCGAACCGGACCCGCTTGCCGGTCGGGGTGCTGCGGTCCGGGACGGTGAAGTAGTCGTTCGGGAACGGCAGCAGGCAGGCCGCCGGGTCGATCGGGTCGCAGGACCGCTGTCCGGGCGGCGCGGGAGGCGCGGACGGCGCCGCGGCGGCGCCGGAGCCGAGCAGCACGGCCGATGCGGTCACCAACGCGGACACGGCGAGACGGAGCCGTCTGGGGGTGGGCACGCGTGTCTCCTTCGACATCGGACGGTGGTGTTCTTCCTACGCTCGTGAACGGATCTCGGCAAGGGCCCGCACATCGACACTGCCGGATCAACGACGAAGAATCCGCAGGTCAGGCGCATAGCCCTACGGTGGGTCGCGAAGCATTCACGTCCAGTGGAGGACGTCATGACCACTCCCGCCCCCACACCACCGCCTCAGCTCCAGGTCGCCCTCGGCACCGCCGCCGATCCCGGTTCCGTGCACGCCGTCACCGGCACCGGCACGGCGTTGCTCGTCACCCACTACCCCGCGTCCGGCGCCGGCCGGCTGCACGTGCTCGACCCCCGTACCCTCGCCCCGGTCCGCCCGTCGCTGCCGGTCGGCCACGAGCCCCGCGCGGTGGCCTGGCACCCCGGACGCGGGCAGGCGTACGTGATGAACCGGGGCGTGCAGAGCTACAGCGTCTCCCGGTGCGACCTGGCCACCGGCACGGTCACCGACATCCCGATCGGCTTCGGGCTGATCGCGATCGCCGTGGATCCGGTGGCCGACCTGCTCTACACCGCCGACTGGGCGCACAGGCGCCTGCACGTGATCGAACTGGCGGACCCCACGCAGCGGCGCGTCGTGCCGCTGCCGTCGGCGCCGAACCGGCTCGCGGTGGCCCCGGACGGCACCGTCTACGCCACGCTGTACGTCAAGGGGCTCGTGCCGGCCGACGACGCGCTCGCCGTGCTGCGTCCGGACGGGACGCTCACCGTGGCGCCGATCGAGCCCGCCCACCTCCAGCCGGGCGGGGTGGCGGTCGCGCACGACGGGATGATCTACGTCGGCTCGCTCGGCGGCGGGACCGTGCACCCGCTGTTCGGCGTGCACGACCCGGACAGCGGCCTGCGGCTCGGCGCGGTGCCGAGCGCGGCGGGCGTCCGCGACCTCGCGGCCGTGCCGGGATTGTCCCGGGCCTGGCTGGCGACGGACAAGGGCGTCCAGCTCGTCGACACCACCAACCCGTACGCGCCGCGCACGCTCGATCCGATCACCACCGGCCACGCCCCGTACGCGGTGGCGGTCACCGCCGACGGCACCGCGTACGTGGGCGACGTGGTGGACGGCACGGTGTCGCTGATCCGGCCGGACGTGGCGAACCTGCCCCTGGACGCGGTCGCCACGCTGCTCACCGAGGCGGGCTTCGCCCCCACCACCGGGCTCGGCGCGGCGATCCGGGCGTACCAGACGTTCCACGAGCTGCCGGTGACCGGACGGCCCGACGCCGTCACCGCCGCCCACCTGACCGCACCGGGCTGCGGCACCCCGGACCGGACGACCACCACCGGTTTCGTCCTCCAGGGTGGACACTTCCGGCACACGAACCTGACCTACCACCTCGGTGACATGACGATGCCGTACGCCCGGGACGAGTTCACCGACGCGCTGAAGCACGAGCTGATCCAGGTGTCGTTCGACGTGTGGCGCGAGGTGCTGGGCGAGAACTGGTACGGGCCGTTCGAGTTCACCCGCGTCTTCGACCCGGCGCAGGCGGACATCGTCTTCTCCGTCGGCGACGACCCGGTGTTCCACGACACCGGCTGGTTCCGGACCGTCTACGCGGTGACCAAGTGGGGGGCCGCTCCGGGCTGGCCCGACACGGGCGGCCAGCTTCCGGTCATCTTCAACCGGAAGATCAACTGGGACGCGCACGGGTACTTCGACGTCGACCTCCACGGCCCCGACTTCCGGCACGTCGCCACGCACGAGATCGGCCACGCGTTCGGGCTCAACCACGGCAAGAGCGGCAACGTGATGCACCGCAACGCGAGCTGGTACCGGGTGCCGAAGTCCGACGACCGCAACGGCTTCTTCGCCATGTACGGGCGGCTGCCGTTCACCGACGGCGTCGGCATCCGGGTGCTGCCGGACGTCGACCACGTCGCCTACTCCGACTGCGAGCGGCACCTGGTGGTGCACTACCCCGAAGGCGACGGGTGGACGTGGACGAGGCTCACCGCGGACGTGGGCGCGCCCCGGATGGCCCGCGGCACCTCCCCGTCGCCGTTCTTCGCCCACGACGGCGTGCCGTCGTACGTCTACGCCGGGGACGGCGGCCACGTCCTCCAGATCTGGTACGACCAGGGCCAGTGGTGGTGGGGTGACCTGACGCAGGACAGCGGCGGCCCGCCCGCCGTGCGGTACGGCCCGCACGCCTACCGCAACGGCGACACCCAGCGGGTCGTGTACAGCGCCACGGACGGCCGGACCATCCGGCTGTCCCAGGCGCCCGGCGAGGGCTGGGTCTGGCAGGACGTGTCGGTGGAGGGCGCGGTCGCCGCCGACGGCACCCCCTACGGGTACGTCGACGGCGTCACCGGCCTCGACGTCATCGTCTACCGGGACGCCGAGGAGCACCTGCGGATGCTGTGGGAGGGCCCCGAGGGCTGGGGGCAGATCTCGCTGACCTGGGCCACCCAGGCGGAGAACCCGCTGCCGCTGACCATGATGCCGGTGTGGGGCGAGCACCGCGCCGGCGAACGGCACCGGGTGTTCGGCCTCGACCACCGGCAGGACATCCGGATGTACGCCGTCGGCGACGACGGCGCCTGGCACACCCGGTCGCTGACCGCGGAACTCGGCCTGCCGGAGTGCAGCGCGTCGGCGGTGCAGCGGCTGCCCGGCGTGGACGGCGCGCCCGACGGCTGGCTGCTGGTCTTCGCCGACTTCGACGGCGGGCTGTGGGAGCTGACCGGCGACGGCGACACGTGGCAGGCCGAGCGGGTGCAGATCGACGGGATGCCGCCGGTGGGGCGCAGCGTGCTGTCGGTGTGGCTGGGCGGCGGCCGGCTCCAGATCACGTACACGGCGGCGAACGGCAACATCCAGTTGCTGTCCCGCGCCCTCGGCGACCACGACTGGCAGCGCACCAACCTGACCCGGGTGTCCGACGTGGTGTGAGAGGGCGAGGCCTCCCGCCGTCCGCCTCCTCCCGGTGGCGGACGGCGGGAGGACCGGGCTAGCCGACGACCACGACGCGACCCTGGTTCAGCGGTTGCAGGTGCGCCGGGTCGAGATCGTCCGGTGCGCCCCGGCCGCTGTCGTAGACGACGCGCCCCCCGTCGCTCTCCCAGATCCGGATCCGGAACCGGTCCACGTCACGCCCGTCCGGTGCGTCGGAGACGGTGAGCTGGTACGCGTACCCCGGCCGGCCGTCCACCGTGCCCTCGCCCTGGTACCGGCCCACCGATCCGGCGACGGTCAGGCGCTCGTGCGTGATGCCGGCGAACGTGAACCCACGGTCCGGCAGCCGGAAGGTGGTCGTGCCGAACGGCGTGGGCGAACCCTTCACCAGGCCCGCGACGAAGGCGAACTCCCCCGGCCCGGTGGCGGCCACGTCCGCGCTGAGCGCCCCAGCCGGTGAGACGATCGCGCCCGAGCCGGCCACAGTGACGTCCGACGGGTCGTAGACCACGATCCGTACCTGCTGCCGCCCGGTGCCGCCGTCGTCGCCGGTCACGGTGAGGCGCGCGACGTGCACACCGGGCCGCAGCTCACCGCCGGCCACGCAGACGCCCTCGTTGCGCTCCCCGGTGACCACCCCGGGCGTGGCCGGGGCCGGACCGTCGCCGTCCCAGTCGACAGCGCACCGGTGCGTGTCCGGCACACCCGGGTCGGTGAACGTGGCCCGCACGGTGACCGGTCCGGCCACCCGCAGCTCCTCGTCGAGCGCGATCGGGCTCACCTCGATCGGCCGGTTCGCCACGGTGACGGTCACCGTGTCGGTGGTGGTGCCGTGGCGGGCGTCGGTGGCGGTGAGTTCCAGCCGGTACGTGCCCGCCCGGTCGGCGCGGAACGACGGCGTGCGGGCCGGGCCCTCCAGCCGCAGGCCGCCGCCGAGCCCGCCACCGTCCGGCTGGGCGAGCACCGCCCAGGACAGGGTCACCGGGTCGCCGTCCGGGTCGGTGGTCCGGGTCGCGTCGAGGGTGACGGTGTCACCCTCGACGGCGGCCCGGTCGGGCCCGGCGTCGGCGGTGGGCGGACCACCGGCCGGCAGGACCCGGCCCACAGTCACCTCGGTACGCGCGGTGGCCCGCAGGCCGTCGGCGTCGGTGGCGGTGACGGTGACGACGTGCCGTCCCTCGCTGAGCTGACCCGGGGTACGGGTGGCGCCGGCGCCGAGGTCGCCGTCGCGGTCGGAGGTCCAGCGCACCGCCGCCCCGTCCAGGTCGCCCTGTTCCGGGTCGGTGACGGACGCGGCGAGCGTGACGGTCTGCCCGGTGGCGAAGAACGTGCCGCCCATCGGAGCGGTGATCCGTACCGAAGGGTTCTTGCCGACGACGGTGAGCGGGCCGCTCGTCGCGTCGGCGGTGTTCACCCCGTCGGTGACCCGCACCCGCAGCCGGCCGGTGGCCGCGCCGCCGGTGCCCGCGAGCTGCGCGGCGTCCACCGTGTACGACGTCCCGGTGAGCCCGGCGGCGAGCACCCGCCAGTCGTCGGTGCCGTCCGGGCTGTACAGGACGCTCGCGGTGACCGGGCCGCCGTCGGTGTCGCCGGCGTTCCAGCCCACCGTGACCGGCCCGGTGGCCGGTACCGACGCGGGTGGCGCCTCGCCCGCCAGCGCCACGACGGGCGGGTTCGCCGACACCGCGAGGGTGGCGAGGTTCCGCCCGGCACGGGTGTCCACGAGCGTCACCCGGCGGGTGCCGGGGGCGAAGTCGACGACCTCGTGGAAGGGACGTGTCGCGGCGTGCTCGGTGGCCGCCCCCGGGGTGAACGGGTGCTCGGCGAGCGTCGCCCCGGTGGCGTCGAGCAGTCGCAGCGCGTACGGGCCGGGGGTGGTGGCCGGGCGCTCGGTGGTACGGGTCAGCCGCTGCCCGGTGAGGGTGGCGTCACCGTCGCCGACGGCGCCGGACAGTGCCAGCAGGTCACCGGTCGCGCCCTGCTGGGCGGGCGGGTTCTGGACGCGGTTGCGCCACAGCCGCCACAGGTCGTCGGAGATCCACTTGTTCCGGCAGTAGCTCATCATGTCGGCGACCGGCGGGCTGGTGTCCGGTGCCCAGACGACCCGGCGCGGAGCCCCGACCGAGTAGTCGCCGTAGTCGTAGCCGGCGAAGCGGGGATTCGCCAGGTCGGGCCCGCCGATGGTGCCGCGCGGGTACGGGTAGGTTCGCCGCCCGGTCTCGTCGTCGGGGTCGTCGGTGCACTCCACGTGCTGCGCGCCGAGCAGGTGCCCCAGCTCGTGCAGGATGATGGTGGGATCGTGCGATCCGCCGACCGCCACCCATCCGGGGATGTTCTCGGCGATGCCGCCCATCTGGTTCCGGTTCACCATGACGAGGTGGTGAACACCGGGCTCCCGCGTCCCTGCCGTCGCCTGCCGGTAGCGGTCGAGCACCGAACGCGCGTCCTGCGCGTCGCGGTAGTAGCTGTCGTCGCCGATCCAGCGGAACGGGTGGTCGTCGCGGTGGTCGGCGCGGGTGACCTCCAGCCGGCTCGTCGGAAGCGTGCGCCGCAGCAGCGACTCGGCCCGGTCCAGGTCGGACTCGGGAGGTAGCACGGTCTGCCCGTCGCGCTGGTAACCGAACCGGATCAGCTTGACGCGTACCGGTTCGGACGCCTGGAAGCGCACCGTGCGCTCGGCCACGTTGTCCAGGTGGTCGGGCTCGGTCACGCGGCGGTCCGGGTTGATCTCGACCCGCAGTGTGACCGCTCCCTCGCTCGTCCACTGGGTGGGCAGCTCGAACAGGAAACCGCCGCCCAGTTGTCCGCGCCGTACCGTCGGGTCCGGCACCAGCAGGCGGCCCGGGTTGGCCGGGGCGAGCGGCGGGCCCAGCGACGTGCCGTCGGGCCGGAACCCGTGCAGGGCGGCCGTCACCGCGGGCGTCGCCGCGTCGGTGCCGACGTACGCCCGCACGACAGTGCGGCGGTCGGCGACCAGGTCGACGGAGTTGCCCAGGTCCTGGATGACCTGGGTGGCCTCCACCCCGTTCACCGTCAGGTTCGGCCCGGGTGCGGTGCAGGTGTTCAGGTAGACGCGCAGGGTGTTGTCGACCTCGTCCAGGACTGCCACGTCGAGGGACTGGTTGTTGTCGAACCGGCCCACCGCCGCCTGCACCGGCCGGCTGCCCGCCGCGAGCACCGCCGGGCTGCCGAACGTGCCGTCACCGTTGCCGGGGAAGACGTAGACGGCGCGGCTGGCGTAGCCGACCACCACCAGGTCCGGCCGGCCGTCCCGGTTGACGTCGGCGACGTCCACGTCGTGCGGGCCCTCGCGTCCCGGGGTCTGCGGCCCCAGGTCCAGCGACGGCAACTCCCGGGGTGCCGGCGGGAAGCCGCCGGACGGCGGGTCGCGGAAGTCGCTCCACAACCGGATCCGGTCCTCGCCGAGGATCGCCACGGCCGCGTCGAGCCGGCCGTCGAGGTCGAAGTCGGCGATCGCAGGCTGCAACGCCTCGCCCAGCCCTTCGATCCGGGGCGCGGGGCTGTTCCTGCCGTCACGGATCACCGAGACCGTGCCCTGCTCGTAGCTGCTCAGCAGCACGTCGGGCACGCCGTTGCCGGTCAGGTCGCCGGCGGCGAGCCGGTAGGGGCGGACGTACGACGGCTGGTCGCCGAGGAGGAACCGGTCGTCGAGGCTGCCGTTGAGGTTGCGGATCACCACCACCCGGTCGTCGTCCGGCTCGGACTGGATCCGGGGGTCGACGGCGGCGAGGTCGGGCCGCAGGTCACCGTTGAAGTCGGCCACCGCGACGTCCGCCACGCTACGACCGTCCAGCAGGAGTCCGCCCGGCCCGAACCTCGGGTCGGTACCGACGTTGCCGTACCACATGCCCACCCCCTCGGTGGTGGCGGCGGCGAAGTCCGGTTTGGCGTCCCGGTTGAAGTAGCCGACGGCGATGCGGCGCGGCGTGCCCGAAACGGGATAGACCTCGGGCCGGCCACCGGGCGTCGTCGACGTGCGGAACGTGCCGTTGCCGACGGCGATGAGCTGGTGCACGTCGCCGTCACCGCTCGCCGACGCGACGAGCAGGTCGTCGAAGCCGTTCTGGTTGGTGTCGACCGCCTCGACGTCACGGGGAGCGGCGATCCCGGCGACCGCCGGCATGGCCGTGAACCCGAACGTCTCGCAGCCGGCGACGAGGCCAGCTCCCGGCGGGCCGGCGGCCCGGACCGGTGCCGCCGCGCCGGGCACGCCCGTCCCGGGGCCGAGCAACGCCACGGCCAGAGCGGCCGCGATCGCGCCGGCCCACAGGCCGGATCTTCCTGATCGCATCACTGTCACCTTTCCGTGCGCACCGGCCGGAGGGCACGGCTGCGCACAGTCGTCGGAGGAGATGAGAGGTCTCGATGGGTCGACGGGAGACGATGGCGCCGCCGTCGGTCGTGCCCGCCCGTGTCCGGACGGCGAGCCGGTCACCGGGCGGGTGCCGCCTCCGGCCTTTCCGAGCGCGGCTCGCCCGGCTGTTCGGGCGGTGCGCCGAGGGCGGCCGACAGGTCCCGGGCGGCGTGCTCGACGCCGCCGGGCCGCACCAGCGCGAACACGAACCGGTCCGGCCGCAGCACCACCAGGTCGGCGCCGTGCCGCCGCAGCCACCCACCGAGCACGCCGTCGGCGTCCACGACGTCGACCCGGCCCGGCCGGCCGTCCCCGGACGAGTCCGGCAGGCCGGCGAGCGGCGTGCCGGGCGGGTGGACCGCGACGAACCGCACCGGCAGCCGCTGCCACAGCGGTCCGGGCGGGCTGTCCACGCCGGCGCGGCCCAGCACGACGAAGCCGTCGCCGAGCGCCTCGTCGAGCAGGCGCTCGCCGGGCGCACCCGGGACGAGGACGCGCGGCTGGGGGAACATCGTCCCGACCACGCCGTCGCGCCGCCCGCCGGCCATCAGGCCCCGCCGGTACGCCGGGACCGGCTTGAACTCGAAGCGCTCCACGAACCGCCGTACCCGGGGAATCGTCTGGACCGCCCGCAGCGCGGTGTCGCGCAGCCCCGCGGTGATCCGGTTGCGGGCCAGGAAGACGTGTCCCAGCCGGACGCTCGTCCGCGCCATCTCCACCGTGTGCGGGCGCCGCTCGGTCTCGTACGTGTCGAGCACGGCGGGGTCGGCGACGCCGGACAGCACCAGCGACAGTTTCCACGACAGGTTCGCCGCGTCGCGCAGGCCGCTGCACAGGCCCTGGCCCATGAACGGGGGCATCTGGTGCGCCGCGTCGCCGAGCAGGAACACGCGCCCCTCCCGCCACCGCTGCGCGACGAGGTGGTGGAAGGTGTAGACCACCGCCCGGGTGACTGTGAACCGGTCCGGGTCGACGTACGGGGAGACGAGCGCGGCGATGCTCTCCGGCCGCTGCACCTCGTCCTCGGTCTCGCCCGGGCGCAGCATGAACTCCATCCGGTAGCTGCCGGCCGCGCCCGGAGAGACGAACGCCGGGCGCCGCCAGTCGCAGACGAACGTGGTGTCCGGCACCCGTACCGCGCCGGGCGGCACGTCGCCGGAGACCGCGAGCCACGGTTCGGCGTAGCTCGCCCCGGACAGCGGGATCCGGACGGCGGCGCGGGTGGCGCTGCGGGCGCCGTCGCAGCCGAGCACGTACCGGGCGCGGACCGCCCGCCGCTGCCCGGTGGCCACGTCGGACAGCAGCACGGTCACGCCGTCCTCGTCCTGGGTGAGGCCGACCAGCTCGGTGCCGAGCGCGAGCCGGACGTGCGGGAAACGGTCCAGCCCGGCGCGCAGCGTGCGTTCCAGTCGCGGTTGGTCGAAGAAGCGCAGCGGCGCGTGCCCGTACCCGAAGTCCGTCTCGGACAGCCTCATCCGGGCGAAGACCCGGCCCCCGCCGTTGACGTACTCGACCAGCGGCGGCGCGACCATCTCGTCGCGTACCTCGTCGAGCAGGCCGGCCTGCTGGTAGATGCGCAGCGCCTCGTCGTCGCAGGAGAACGCCCGCGGCTGGCCGTGCGGGGCCGCGCTGCGTTCGACGACGAGCGTGGTGACGCCGCGGGCGCCGAGCAGGTTGGCGGTGAGCGCGCCCACCGGCCCGCAGCCGATGACGGCGACCTCGACCTCCTGGACCTCCTGGTGAGCCGGCGGCTGAACTGATCCCATCGTGGCGCCCCTTCGAAAACGTGGTCCCGGACGGCTCTCCGCCGCCCGGCACCGGTCAGGGCACCAGCCCGCTGTGGAAGGGGTGTGGAGACGGCGTGGAGGCGGGCCTCCACACCGGTCAGAAGGAGGCGAACCGGGGCAGCAGCAGAGCCGCTCCCTGGTCGGCGGCGATCTGCGCGCCGAGGTCCCACTCCGCGCGGTCGCGCCGGGCCGCGCCGCGGATCCGGTGCAGCTCCGCGACGAAGACGCGCTCGCCCACCCGGTCCGCCAGCGCCAGCGCCTCCTCGGCCAGCGTCGCCGCGGTGTCCGGACGGCCGCCGGTCAGGTACGCCTCGGCCATCGCGCAGAGCGTGATGGTCCGGGTGGACCGCAGCCCGGGGCGGTAGAACTCCTCGGCGGCGGCGCGCATCGCGTCGAGCCGGCCGGGGTCGCCGCCGCGCGCGGCCGCCCACTCCAGGAAGTACGCGCCGGTCGCCGTCATGTGCGGCAGGCCGGTGGCCCGGCCGATGTCCCGGCACCGTCGCCCCGCCGCGTCGGCCGCGGCGACGTCGTGTTCCTGCATCGCCAGCCAGGCGGCGTAGAGCGCCGCGTTGGCCCGGCCGTACGGGTCGTCGAGTTCCTCGGCGAGGGCCTCGGCGGCGGCGATGTCCGCCCACGCGCCGGCCGGGTCGCCGCGCATCGAGCGCACGAGCGCCCGGAAGTTGTGGCAGGCCAGCACGGGACGCCGCCCGACCTCGCGGCGCAGCAGCGCCCGGTCGACGGTACGCAGCCGGTCGATGCCCGCGGTGAGCCGCCGCTCGCCCTCGGCCTGCCGTCCGGTGAAGTAGCCGATCGCGCCGAGCAGGTACTCACCGGCCACGGCGATCAGCCCGCTGCCGTCGTCTTGCGCCCGGACGAGCCGCCCGGCGAGGTCGGCGCAGATCGCGAACTCGGCCCGGTTGGCGGCGAGTTCGCCGAGCGCCCAGAGCGCGTGGCGGATGTCGGCGTCCGGCCCCACGAGCGTCAGCAGTTCGCGGGCCCGGGCGCAGACCCGGTCCACCGCGTCGCTGCCGACGCCCACAGTCATCTGGAGCAGGGCCGCGCGGTGCAACTGGACGGTCAGCTCGGTGACCGCCGCGGCGGGCGTGGCCCGCGCGGCCGGGGCCAGCCGGAGCGCGGCGCGTTCCAGGTGACCGAGCGCGTCCTCGTAGGCGACCCGGCGGGTGGCGTCGTCGGCGGCGCGCAGCGACCACCGCAGGTGGTCCTCGCCGTGGCCCAGCCCGACCGCCTCGCCGTAGTGGTGGGCCAGCTCCGCCGGGGAGGTGCCGGCCGACTGCTCGTACGCGGCGGCCAGCCGGGCGTGCAGCGCGGCCCGGCGCGGCGGGACCAGCTCGGCGTAGGTGACCTCGGCGATCAGCGGATGGCGGAACGCGAGCGCGCCCGGCCCGGTCTCGACCACCAGCGCGGCCGGGTAGGCCGGGGCGAGGTCATCGGCGACCGCCTCGGGGGTGCTGTCCAGTGCCGCCGCCAGCACCGCCAGGTCCAGGTCGTGTCCGGCCACGCCGAGCAGGTCGAGGCACCGCCGGGTGGGGCCGGGCAGTCCGGCGAGCCGCAGCCGCACCGTGTCCCGGATGCTCGGCGGCAGCTCCGCGCCGGCGCCCGGGCCGGTCCGGGACCGCAGCAGTTCGGTGAGGAAGAACGGGTTCCCCCCGGTCCGGGTGACCAGCCGGGTCACCACCGGCTCCGGTGGCGCCTCGCCGGTGCGGTCCCGGACCAGGTCGGCGACCGCCGAGGCGTCCAGCCCGGCGAGCCGGACCTGACCGAAGCCGCTCCCGCGCGCCAGCTCGGCGACGGTCGCCACCAGAGCCGGGTCGTCGTCGTACGGCCGGAGCGTGGCGACCACCAGCGCCCGGGACGCGGGCAGGGCGGCGGCGAGGAACCGCAGCAACAGCAGCGAGTCCGGGTCGGCGGCGTGCAGGTCGTCCAGGACCACGAGCAGGCCACGTTCCCGGGCCGCCGCGTGCACCAGTTCGGCCACCGCCTCGTACACCTGGAACCGCGCCGTGGGGTCCAGACCGCGACCGTCCGCCGGCCCGGTCGGCGCGCCGGCGGCGAACCCGCCCAGCCGGCCCGCCGAGCCGGTGGCGCCGGTCTGCGGCATCGCCACCAGCGCGCGTACCACCTGGCTCCACAGCCAGAACGGCGGCGCCTGCCCGACGTCCGGGCACCGGCCCCAGACCACCGGGACGCCGGTCGCGGCGGCCCGCGCGCCGAGCGCCGCGGCGAGGCTGGTCTTGCCGATACCGGCCTCCCCCACCAGCGTCAGCACCCGCCCGCCGTGCCCGGTCGCCGCGTCCAGCGTCTCCCGCAGCCGCTCCAGCTCCGCGTCCCGGCCCACGAGCGGTCCGCCGTCACGCTCCGGCGGGGCCGGGCGTCCGGCCGCCGCCGGGCCGGCGACCTCCGCCGGGCTGCTCCGGTCCGGCGGTACGGCCTGCTCCAGGATCAGCCGGTGCACCGCGCGGATCTGCTCACCGGGGTCGAGCCCGTACTCGCCGGCCAGGATCCGGCGCCCCTCGTCGAAGACGGCGAGCGCCTCGGTCTGCCGCCCCGAGCGGTACAGCGCCAGCATCAACTGCGCCCGGGCGCCCTCACGCAGCGGGTTCGCCGACACGAACCGGCGCAGCTCCGGCAGCAGCGTCGCGTGCCGTCCGGCGGCGACGGCGGCGGTCAACCGCCCCTCCTCAGCGCTCAACCGCAGCTCGGCCAGCCGGGCCGCCTCCGGGCGCACCGCGGCCAGCTCGGCCACGCCCGCCAGCGGCTCGCCGCGCCACAACGCCAGCGCCTCGGTGTACGTCCGCTCGGCGGCCGCCGCCTGCCCGGCCGCGAGCGCGTCCGCCGCCCGGTCCACCAGGCCGGCGAACCGGATCGCGTCCACCGCGTCGGAGTCGACCCGCAGCTCGTACCCCCGCGGGTGGCTGCGCAGGACGCGCGCCGGCTCGCGGTGGGACCGTTGCGGCTCCACGGCCCGGCGCAGCCCGGCGACGTACGTGCGCAGCGTGGTCGGCGCGCTGGCCGGCGGTCGCGCGTCCCAGAGCGCGTCGACCAGCCAGTCGGCGGCGACGAACCGGTTCGGCCGCAGCAGGAACAGGGCCAGCAGCGCCTGCTGCTTCGGCCCGCCGAGGGGCACGACCCGCCCGTTCCGGACGACCTCCGGCGGGCCCAGCACACGGAACTGCACAGTCACGTCGACGACGACCCCATCGTGCCGAGTATGGCAGCGCCCGGTCCACTCCGGACACCGACGATCGGTCAGGGCACGGTCAGCGGGCTGCCTGCCCTCCGCACCTCCCCCATGAAGTGCAGGATCTCCTCGTGGTTCGTCGACATCACAGCGGTCATGGCGCCGGTGCGGTAGTAGATGTCGACCCGGACCGGGTCCGGCTCCAGTGAGACCGGCTCGTCGGCGCGCATCCGCGCGAGGACGCCCGGCACGTCGTACGCCAGGGTCACGTCCGGGCGGTGGAAGTACTCGACACCGCCGATCTCGACGACGGGGAGCTCGTCCGGATCGCAGACCGGCTGGGTCAGCAGGTCGTAGCGGTACACCTCGTCGAGGAACGGGCGGACGTCGTCCGCGAGCTGCCGCGAGACCACCTCCTGCCACCACAGCTCCAGCGCCCGCCGCCCGTCCGCCTCGGTGAAGAGGTAGCCGATGGCGGCCGCGTACGCCGGCGCGCCGCCGCCGTGCCCCCGCATCGCGGCCTCCCGCAACGGGATCGCCTCCCGCGCCGAGGTGGTGTCCGCCCAGTCGGCGAGGCTGTTGAGGACCCGGGACTGCTCCCACCCGGCCAGCCGCCGCAGCGGCAGCCAGCAGTGACGCAGGACGGCGTTCTCGGCCATCACCCGGGCCCAGAACAGGAACCGCTGCATCACGGCGTTGTCCTCGAACGTCATGGTGCGGTGGGCGAGCACGTACTCGAAGTCGTCGTTGTCGCCGCGCAGCGCGACGATGCCGTACAGCTCCTTGTTCTCCGCGTACTCGGTGTTCGGCAACAGCATGATCGGGTAGACGGCGATGCGGGACACGTGCTGGGCGAGTTCGTCGTACCCGGCCAGGAACGACTCGACGGTGTCGCCCGGCGCACCCCAGATCAGCTCGGCGTAGCAGTCCAGCCCTTCCCGGTTGAGCCACCGCACCAGGTCACGCCAGTCGTTGACCTTCATGTTCCGCCGGCGCATCAGCGTCAGGGCGTCCGGGTTGAGCGACTGGAGGGCCAGGGTGAAGGAGCTGCGCAGCCCGGCCTCCTTCATCCGCCGCACGATCTCGTAGAACACCTTCGACTTGTTCTTGGCCCACGAGCTCTCGAAGGCCAGCGGGAAGCCGTGCCGCCGTTTGATGTCGATGAGGTCGTCGACGAGTTCCAGATCGATCGGCAGCATGCCGAAGTTGGCGTCGCAGGCGACCACCGTGTGCACGCCGCACCGGGCGAACAGCTCCAGCTCGGCGCGCAGCCGTTCCCGGGAGAACGCGCGTACCCGCTGGCCGACCGCGCCGCCCCAGTAGCAGAACGAGCACTTGTACGGGCAGCCGCGGTTGGTCTCGAACAGCGCGACGTCGTAGCGGAACCGGCCGTCGGCGTCGAGCAGTTCGACGGCTCCGGTGAGGAACGGCGACGGGATGACGTCGAGGTCCTCGATCCGGGGCCGGTCCGGGTTGGTGACCACGCTGCCGTCGGAGCGGTGCCAGGAGATGCCCAGCACCTCGCCGAGGTCGTCCGCGGGCACGCCGGCCAGCCGGGCGCGGAGCAGGTCGAGGAAGGTCAGCTCACCCTCGCCGTTGACCACGACGTCGATCTCCGGGTAGAGCCGGAACACGCGGTCGGCCTGCGCGCTGACGTGGGTGCCGCCGAAGAGCACCCACCCCTGCGGGTTGAGCTGCTTGTAGGTGGCGGCCAGCGCGCCGAAGGCGCGCTGGTTCCAGCCGAAGACGGAGAACCCGATCACGTCGGGCAGGGGGCCGGCGAACAGCCGGGCGGCCATCTCCCCGTGCGTCACCCGCCCCCGGAAGTTGCAGATCTCCACCGACACCCGGGCGTCCAGCTCGGCGTCGCCGGACACCATCGCCTTGAGGTACGCCGAGGCGAGCGGCAGCGACTCCAGCGGCATGTCCCAGACGCCCTGCTGCACCAGGACCACCCGAAGGCGCCGGTCAGCGTCGCCGGCGCTCGTCTGGCTGTGCTCCACCGATCCGCCGCCCTACTTGCGGTAGACGGTGATGTGCCGCTCGTCGGAGTCGCGCAGTGGTCGTCCGTCCCAGTGGCCCCAGCGCGACTCCATGGTGAGCCCGCCGAGGCGGGCCATCAGGTCCATCTCGGACGGCATGACGGTGCGGATGCGCATCGGGAAGAACCGGATGCCGTCGGGCCGCAGGACCGCGAACTGGATCGACGAGCACTGGGAGATCCGCTCGCGCCGGGTGAACGTCATCACGACGTGGTCCTTCTCCACCCGTACGGTCTGGGTGCGCTGGTTGCGGTCGTACCGCGCCGGGTCGGGGATGGACGTCTGGATCACGAACCGCCCGCCCGGCTCCAGAACGTCGGCGACCTTCTGGAAGCAGCGGATCTGCTCCTCCTGGTCGGTGATGAACGGCAGGGTGTCGAAGACCGCGTACGCCAGGGAGAACTTGTACGGCAGCGTGAAGTCGGTGAAGTCCTGCACGTGCACGTGCACCAGCTCGCCGCCGGGTTTGTCGCGCAACTGCGTCAGCATCCCCTCCGACGCGTCGATGCCGTGCACCTCGATGCCCCTGCGGGCCAGCGGGACGGCGACCCGGCCGGTGCCGACGCCGAGTTCGAGGACGGGCCCGCCGCCGGAGTTCTCGGCGAGCCACTCGATCGTCTCCTCGGTGTCGCCCGGGTCACCGGCCCATCCTGTCCCGTCGAAGACGTCGGCGACGGCGTCCCCGTAGGTGAAGATCTCGAAGCCTTCCACCGTGTTCTCCTCCACGCCGGTCATTGGGGTACCGGCGAATCGTGGCGGACGAGTGCGCTCGACGCTGCGCTGTTCTGAGCACGAAGTGAGAGCAACTCGATTGGCGTGACGGTGGCGCCGCCGGCGGTTGCCCCGGTATGCTGCGGAACCTTCGGCGTGTGCTGTCCATTCGCAACCGTCTAATGAGCAGGGCGGCCGCGACACACCCGGTAACCGTGGCGTGGACGACGGCGGATTGCTAGGCTCGGGCCACGCTTTCGATCGGACGACAATCTCCAGGAGACGTGAATGGCTGTCGGTCGCTTGGCGGCGGTAACACTGGATTGTTCCGAAATCGCCCCGCTGGTGGCCTTCTACCGGGAAGCAGCCGGCCTCGAGCCGGTGCACGAGTCGGAGTCGGGCGCGTTCCTCCGCAACGGTGACGGCGTCGCCGTGGCGTTGCAGCGGGTGGAGAACTACCGGCGTCCGGAGTGGCCCGGGCAGACGGTTCCCCAGCAACTGCACCTCGACCTGGCCGTCGACGACATCGAGACGGCCGAGACCGAGTTGCTGCGCCTGGGTGCGACGAAACCCGCCGACCAGCCCGGCGACGCGAAGTGGCGGGTCTTCCTCGACCCCGCCGGTCACCCGTTCTGCGCCTCGGTTTGGGACTGAAAAAGAACCACGGAAGGAATGAGACAAGGTGAGCACCGCGACCGCTTCATTTACGCTCGACTCCTGGGACGAAGACGAGTGGCAGGAGACCCCCGACGGCATGAAATTCTCGCGGGCCTCGGTCACCAAGACGTATTCCGGTGAACTCGAGGGCACCAGCCGCGCGCAGTTCCTGTTCGCCTATGGCAAGGGCGGCGCCGGATACGTCGGTCACGAGGTGATCGAAGTGTCGATCGGCGGTTCCAAGGGCAGTTTCATGCTCCAGCACCAGGCCGTCGGATTGATGAGCGACGAGGAGGGCGGCGCCGAGTGGCACATCGTGCCGGGGACCGGCACCGAGGGGCTCGCCGGCATCCAGGGCACCGCCACCATGCGCAAGCTGGAGGACGGCAGCCACACCTTCACGCTGAACTACGAGCTCCTCGACGAACTCGTCTGACGCCCTGATACCGAGACGGAGGGCCGCTACCGGGAAACCGGGAGCGGCCCTCCGTCTCGGGCGCTCACGGCACGTCCGCCGCCGCCGTGACGGGCCGCGCGGCGTCCAGCAGCATCCTGCTCGCCTCGTGGCGCGGGTTGCCGAACACCTGCTCGACAGTCCCCTCCTCGACGATCCGCCCACCGCTGAGCACGGCGACCCGGTCCGCGTTGCGGGCGATCACACCGAGGTCGTGCGTCACGATGAGCACCGCCAGGCCCAGGGTCCGCCGCAGCGAGTCGAGCAGCGCCAGGACCGAGGCCGCCACCTGGGCGTCGAGGCTCGACGTGATCTCGTCGCAGACGAGCACGTCGGCCCCGGCGGCGAGCGCGCGGGCGATGGCGACGCGTTGCCGCTGCCCGCCGGACAGCTCCCGCGGCAGCCGCGACGCCAGCTCCCCCGGCAGGCCGACGAGCCCCATCAGCCGTCGGGTCTCCGCCGCGGCCGCCTCGGCCGTCATCCCGCCGGCCAGGCGGACCACCCGGCCGATCGCCGCGCCCACCGGCCGCCGCGGGTTCAGCGACCCGCCGGAGTCCTGCGGGATGAGCTGCAAGCGGCGTCGCTGGTGCACCGGCCGGCGCCCGAGCGTCGGCTCCAGGACCTCGCCGGACAGCGTCACCCGGCCCGAGCTGGGGCGCAGCGTTCCGACGACGGCCCGGGCGAGCGTCGTCTTGCCGCAGCCCGACGTGCCCAGCAGGGCCAGCGCCTCGCCGGCGCGCAACCGCAGGGACACGTCGTCCAGGACGACCCGGCCACCCCGCGGCACCGTCAGCCCGGACACGGTCAGGACCTCCGCGCCCCGCTGCGGCGTGGCGGCGCGACGGCGCATCTCCGCCGGCAGGTCCGGCACCGCGGCGAGCAGGTCCCGGGTGTACGCGGCGGCCGGCCGGGTGAGCACCTGCGCGGTCGGTCCCTGCTCCACCACGACGCCGCCCCGCAGCACGATCAGGCGATCGGTCATCCGGGCCGCCGCCGCGAGGTCGTGGGTGACGAGCACGACCGCCAGCCCGCGATCCGCGGAGAGCCGGTCCAACTGGTCGAGCACCTGTTTGCGCACCAGCCCGTCGAGGCCCGTGGTCGGCTCGTCGAGCACCAGGCCGCGCGGGTCGCCGGCCAGCAGCCGGGCCAGCGCCAGGCGTTGCTGCTGACCGCCCGAGAGCTGGTGCGGGTACCGGCGCAGGAAGGCCCGGTCGCCGGGCAGGCCCACCTCGACCAGCCCACGGCTCACGGCCGCGTCGGACCGGTCCGCGGCCAGCTCGCGGATCTGCGCCCGCACCCGCAACGTCGGGCTCAGCGCCGACGGCGGATCCTGCGGGAGGTACGCCAGCACCCGCCGCCGGACCCGCCGCACCTCGGCCCCGGAGGCCGTCAGCACGTCGTGCCCGTCGACCACGACCGTGCCTCCGGCCACCCGTAGTCCGCGCCGTACCGCCCCGACGAGGGCCATCGCCAGCGTCGTCTTGCCCGCCCCGGACTCGCCGACGACGGCGACCCGCTCGCCCTCGGCGACGCGCAACGACAGGTTCTCCAGGACGGCCCGCCCGGCGGCGTCCTCGACCCGCAGCCCACTGATCTCGATCATCGCAGCACCCGCCCGACGATCCGGTCGATGCCGAGGTTCGCGGCGACGGTGAGCACACCGAGCAGGACCGCCGGCACCGCGACGCCCCACGGGGTGAGCTGGATGCCCTCGACGTTCTGGCTGATCATGGCCCCCCAGTTCGGGCCGCTGGAGCCGAAGCCGAGGAACGCCGCCGCCGCCGTCAGCGTGACCGCGATGGCGAGGCGGGTGCC
Organism: Micromonospora sp. WMMD1219; assembly: GCF_049315215.1. Classification (NCBI taxonomy): domain Bacteria; kingdom Bacillati; phylum Actinomycetota; class Actinomycetes; order Micromonosporales; family Micromonosporaceae; genus Micromonospora; species Micromonospora sp. WMMD1219. The sequence continues at coordinate 4,458,322 of NZ_CP186057.1, read as the reverse complement.
GAAGTCGGCGAGCACCGGCCGGACGATGTTCGGCAGGATCTCCCGGACGATCACCGACAGGTGCGAGTCGCCGCCGGCGTAGGCGGCCACCACGTAACCGTCCTCGACCGCGCGGAGCGTCTCGGCCCGGGTCACCCGGGAGACGAACGGCGTGCCGGTCAGCACCACCACGATGATCATCGTGGTGGCGCTGTACCCCCAGCCGTGCAGCAGCACCAGCAGGATCAGCACCGGCGGCAGGCCCAGCAGCAGGTAGTCCAGCCGGGACACCACGGCGTCGGTGATCCCGGCGAAGTAGCCGCCGAGCAGGCCCAGCACCAGGCCGAGCACGGTTGCCAGGATCGTCGCCACCACCGGCACGGCCACCAGCGGCCGGCCGCCGGCCAGCACCCGGTCCAGCACGTCCCGTCCGGCGCTGTCGGTGCCCAGCGGGCTGCCCGCCGTCGGCGCGCTGTAGGGCAGCCCGACGATCCGCTCCGGCTCGCCGGCGAACAGCGGGCCGAACAACGCGACGCCCAGCACGAGCAGCACCACGGCCGCTGCCGTCCCGGCGAGCAGCCACCGCGCGGCCCTCATCGGGCGGCCACCCGCAGCCGGGGGTCGACCGCGAGGACGAGCAGGTCGGCCACGATGAACGAGACGAGGATGATCGCGGCGAGGAGCAGCCCGACCCCCTCCAGGACGGCGGTGTCGTGGTTGCGGACCGCCGCCACCAGCGTCTGCGACAGGCCCGGGTAGTTGAACACCACCTCGACCACAGTGGTGCCGCCGAACAGCCCGGACAGCAGCCACGCGAACGTCTGCGCGCACGGCGGCGCCGCCGCGGGCAGCAGGTGCCGCGCCACGACCACCCGCTCGGGCAGCCCGGCCAGCCGGGCCGCCTCGACGTGGGGCATCGCGTCCGCGTCGATGACCGTGGCCCGCACGATCCGGCTCGCCCACGCCGCGCCGAACAGCGTCAGCGCGGCCACCGGCAGCACCAGGATCTCCGGCCGGTCCAGCGGTCCACCGCCCAGCGGCGGGAGCGAGATCGCCGGCAGCAGCGGCCACAGGTCGGCGAAGACCAGCACGAGCAGGCCGGCGGTGACGAACTGCGGGATCGACACCGCCACCACCGCGACCGCCGACACCGCCCGGTCCACCCGGCCGCCCGGCCGCAGCCCGGTGAGCAGCCCCAGTCCCATCGCCAGCGGCACCGTCACCGCCGCGGTGAGGCCGACCAGGAGGCCGGTGGCGGCCAGCGGCTCGGCGACGACGTCGACCACCGGCCGGTGCATCGAGGTGCTGGTGCCCAGGTCGAGGCGCAGCGCCGCGGTCCCCCACTCGACGAACCGCACCGGCCAGGGCCGGTCGACGCCGAGTTCGGCCCGGCGCTGCGCGACCTCCTCGATGGTGGCGTCGGGCCCGAGTGACGCCGACGCGGCGTCACCCGGGAGCACCTCCGAGCCGGCGAAGAGCACCACCGCCACCGCGAACAGCGTGGCCACCGTCGCCAGCAGCCGTCGGGCCAGGAACCCGAGCGCGGTCACGCCGGCCCGGTCGCCCGGTCGAACAGCTGGATCGACTGCATCGTGCGGACCCCGCTGATCCCCTTACGGGCGGCGTCGAGCTGCTCCTGGAAGCCCCACAGCAGGTCGCCGCCCTCCTTGTAGAACTCCTCCTGCAACGCCTTGAACGCCTCCGCGCGGGCGTTGTCGTCGACTGTCGCCTGGGCCTTCGCCAGCCGCTCCTGGTAGGCGGCCGACGTGCCGGTGACGTTGAACGGCGCCTTGCCGTGGGTGACCGCCGACAGGTGCACGGCGGCCGGCCGGTTCACGTAGTAGAACGCCTGGAACGGGTGCGTGGCCAGCGTGGTGAGGTCGGCGTAGTAGGCGTCGGGCGAGATCTCCTGGAGCGTCAGCTCGACGCCCGCCTCCTTGAGCTGCTGGGCCAGCAGCCGGCTGGCGTTGAGCATGCCGGGGACGAGCTCGCCGGTCCGCAGCGTCAGCTTGGTGATCCCGGCCTCGGCGAACAGCCGCTTCGCCTGCTCCAGGTCGCGGGCGCGGGCCGGCAGGTCGGCGTATCCGGGCAGGCTCTTGCCGACCACGTCGTCGGCGGTCGAGCCGAGCCCGAGCAGCGCGTTGTCGACCAGCGCCTGCCGGTCCACCGCCAGCCGGACCGCCTGACGGACCCGGGCGTCGTCGAACGGCGCGAGCTTCTGGTTCATCGCGAACGACAGCGCGTTGGCGTTCGCCGGGCCGCCCCGGACGACCGTGAGTTCGCTGTTCGCCGCCTCGGTCTTCGCGCCGGTGGAGCTGATGCTGACGGCGTAGTCGACCTGCCCCGCCTTCAGCGCCGACAGCCGGGCGCCGGCGTCGAGGATGCCGACCACCTGGAGTTCGGCGACGCTCGGCTTGCCGCCCCAGTACTGCTCGTTGGCGACCAGCCGGGTCGTGGTGCCGTTGCGCTCGGCCAGCCGGTACGGGCCCGACCCGATCGGCTTGCTGAACTCGGTCATGCCGGCCGGGAAGACCGGCGAGAAGACGACGAGGACGGCTTCCTTGAAGTCGCCGCGCGGGGTCAGCAGCGGCACGGTGACCGTGCGGTCGTCGACGGCCGTCACCTTGGCGAGGTCGACGTTGGCGTAGACGGAGGCCCGGTTGCTGGGCTTGGCGCCGAGCGTACGGATGCTGTGCACCACGTCGGCGGCGGTGACCGGCTTGCCGTCGTGGAACGTCACCCCGGAACGCAGGTTGATCGTCCACACGCTGCCGTCGGCGTTGGGCTGAACCGACTCGGCGAGCTGGTACTTGTACTCGCCGTTGTCGAGCACCATCAGCGAGTCGTACACGTGCCGCATGACGATGAGCGTCGCGCCGATGCTGGTCAGCAGCGGGTTGCCGGCCTCGGCGTCGGTGACCGCGTTCGGCGCGCCCACCTTCAGCACCGCCAGCGACCCCCCGCCGGCCGCCGCCGGCGACGGCTCCTCGTCGTCGCCGCAGGCCGACAGCAGCGGCACGCCGGCCACCGCGGCGCCCGCGACGAGGCCCATCCGGAGCAGCGCGCGGCGATTGAACGGCGAGTCGTACGGGGTGGGCGACATGGTTCCTCCACAAAAAGTCGTGCCGGTGAAATCGGATCGCAAGACGTCTGCGGATCTGACGGTCGCCGATCATCGGCACGGGTGTCTGCTCAATAGGGCGCGGTGTCAGGTGGCCGTCGGGGCGGACATCAGCGCCATCAGTTCCGGGGTGTACAGCTCCCGCAGCGAGACGATCCCGGCCACCGCGTCGAAGTAGCGGGTGGTCAGCTCGGGGCTGCTGCCGACGGCGCGCAGCAGCGCGCGGCGCTTGTCCCGCGCCTCGGCCTGGGCCACCAGCAGGGTCGCCTGGTAGTTCTCCATCAGCCGCTGCTCGCGTTCCCGGTCGTAGTCGGCCAGCGCGGCGTCGAGCCGTGTCCGGTCGGCCAGGTGCCCGCCCACCGTCTCGGCGAGCAGGTCGGCCTGCATGAACGCGTCGGAGATGCCGCGCGCGGTCAGTGAGTCCTTGTGGTGGCCGGCGTCGCCGGCGAGCGCCCAGCCGGGGCCGTGCGCGCGGCGGAAGAAGTTCTGCTGGTCGCCGGTGCCGTGGACGGCCCCGATCTGCCGGCCGCGCTCCATCTGCTCGTACAGCCGCGGCGCGTTGGTCCGCACGTTGTCCAGGTAGGCCGCCTGCGCGTCGTGCCGGACCTCGTCGAAGCGCTGCTGCGGGTAGTAGGCGGCGATGAGCACGGCGCCGTCGTTCGTCGGCACCGCCGACACCCAGCCGGTGTCGCCCTCGTACATCTCGAAGTGCGTCTTCGGCCCGTCCCAGAACGCGTAGTACGCGCAGGTCAGCGGCGGGTGGGCGGTCGTCGTCGGCGCGTTCACGAGCCCGGCGACCGTGGAGCGCATCCCGTCGGCGCCGACGACCAGCGCGGCCCGCTCGTCGCCGCGGTCGGTGCGCACCCCGACGACCCGGTCGTCCTCCCACAGCAGGCCGGTGACCCGGCAGTCGTCGCGGAACTCGGCGCCCGCGTCGACCGCGGCGCCGGCCAGCAGCGGGTCCAGGATCGAGCGGCGGGGCGCGTACGCCGCGCGGATGCCGTCGATGCCGCTGCAGCAGCCCTCGACGCGTACGTCACCCAGCTCGTAGACGACGTGGTCCAGCGGCGGGCAGCCGGTGGCCCGCAGCGCGTCCAGCAGGCCCCAGCGGGCCAGCCGCGCGACGCCCGGCTGCTGGATGTAGAGCGTGGAGAGCTTGTCGGCCGGGAAGCCGCTGCGGTCCAGCAGCAGCACCCGGTGGCCCTGGCGGGCCAGGAGCATGGCGGTCGGCGCGCCCGCGCAGCGGGCCCCGACGACGACGACGTCGTACATGATCGTTCAACCTCCATCGGCGGTACGGGCGAGGACCACGGCCGTGTTGACGCCCCCGAAGCCGAAGCCGGTGGACAGCGCGTACCGCAGCCGGGCGGGCTCGGGCCCGGGGCCGGCGAACCGGATCCGGGCGTCGATCGGTCGGGCCAGGTTCGGGTTGGGGTGCACGAAGCCGCCGGTGAGCTGCGCGACTGTGGCGACGGCCTCGACCACCCCGGCCGACCCGAGGCAGTGACCGGTCAGCGCCTTGGTGGCGTTCACCCACGGCCGGCCGGCGGCGGCGCCGAGCACGTCGTGCAGCGACGCGAGTTCCGTCTCGTCGCCCAGCCGGGAACCGGTGGCGTGGGCGTTGACGTAGTCCACCTCGTGCGGGGCCAGTCCCGCGGCGGCCAGGGCGGCCCGGATCACGCGGGCCTGCCCGGCCGCGTCGGGGTCGGCGAGCCGGTTGGCGTCCAGGCCGAGCGCGTACCCGGGCACCGTCGCCAGGATCTCCGCACCGCGCCGGGCCGCGGCGGCGGGGCGTTCCAGCACCAGCGCCGCGGCGGCCTCGCCGGGCACGAAACCGCGCCGGTCCTGGTCGAACGGCCGGCAGGCGGCGGCCGGGTCGCCGCCCGGCTCGGCGAGCGCGCCGAGCACGGCGAAGCCCCGGTGATGCATCGGTGTCAGCTCGGTGACCGCGCCGACCAGGACGCAGCAGTCCACCGCGCCGGCGGCGACCAGCCGGGCGGCGTGCACGATGCCGACGTTGCCGCTGGCCGACGCCCCGCCGACGGTGAACCCCTCGCCGGTCGCGGACAGCACCTCGCTGAGCGTGCCGACGTGGTCGGTGTCCTGGACGTGCAGGGCGAACCGCGCAGGCAGGTACGCCGGCCGTTCCTGCCAGGTCCGGTACAGCTCGTGCGTGTAGCGCGCGGTCAGGTTGTGCCCGGCCACCACGATGCCGACCCGGTCGCCGGGGATCCGGGCGCCGGGCAGGCCGGCCCCGGTCCACGCCTGCAGCGCCGCCGCGACGGCGGCCCGCACCGGCCGCGGCGCCCGGGCCGCGGCCCGGACCGCCCGGCGGCGCAGCGGTTCGGGCGCGCCGGCCACCGCGTCCTCGAAGGACCACCCGGTGATCGGCGCGGCCAGGCCGTCAGCGGTGCCGACGACACCGCTGCGGCCCGCCCGCAGCGCCGTGGTGAACGACGGGACGTCCGCCCCGATCGCGCAGACGATCCCGGTGCCGGTCACCGCGACCGTGCTCACATGTGTGTCCGCAGCAGCTCGACGATCCGGTCGAGGTCGTTGACGTCGCGGAACTCGGAGATCGGCACCACGATGCCGAGCCGCTCCATGGCCAGCGTCACGACCTCGGCCCGGTCGATGCTCGTGCAGCCGAGGTCGCTCAGCGTGCGCCCGGCGGTGACACTCGCCGGGTCGACGTCCGGGACGACCTCGACGAGGCTCGCCTTCACGACCTCGAAGACGGTCATGCCGGTGACACCCGCGCCCCGGAGCGGTCCCGCCGGGTGAACCGGTGACCCCGCGTGGTCTCGGTCGCCATCCGGTTGTGCGGGTTGCCGTTGTGTCCCGCGACGAGCACCGAGCCCCAGCGGTCAAGCGACACGGCGCCGCCGTACTCCTCGATGACGTCGGTGTCCGGGTAGACGTCCACCGACACCGGCACGTACCGGCCGGCGAAGCCGAGCCGCATCTCCTCGGTCCGCCCGGCGTGCGGCAGCGACGCGTGCATCAGCGTGGACCAGAACATGATCGCCTCGCCGGGCCGCATCACCATCGACACCGCCTTGGACTCGTCGGGCTTCCAGTCCGGGTCGATCTGCAGCTCGCGGTAGTCGTAGCCGAAGAAGCCACGGCGTACGCCGTCCTTGTCGGTGCTGTTGATGGAGGACGGGTCGTAGTGCATGCGCTTGGTCTCGTCGTAGAACATCGTCCGGTGGGTGCCCGGGATGAACTGGAGGCACCCGGTCTCCTCGTTGGCCTCGGTGAAGGCCGTCCAGACGGTGATCGTGCCGCCGAAGTCCTTCGCGTCGCCGGGCCAGAGGATCTGCGGCTTGCCGGAGGCGTTGGCGAACGTGTCGGCCTGGTGCCAGTCGGTGCCCTCGTCGCCGGGGTACTTGGGGAAGAACTCCGACCGCCAGCACTGCACGTCCGGGCCGAGCACGCTGACGACGCGGTCGACGATGCGCGGGTGGCAGATGTGGTCGGCCAGGAACTCGTTGTCCAGGTGCCGGTCGTAGTTGGAGATGTTGGTGTTGCCGGAGAGCGCGGCCTCGTCCTGGTAGACCGCGTGCGAGCGGTCCAGCAGGCGCAGCCGTTCCCGCCGCCACCGCCGCTGCATCTCCTCGACCTCGTACACCGGGAACGGGCCGAAGTACCCGTTGCGGTGGAAGCCGGCCAGCTCCTCGTCGGTGAGCGTGTAGTCGTCCTCCATGTCATCCTCCTACCTGTTGCAGGGAATGGTGGCGTCGGGACGCGTCCACCACCTCGGCGAGGCACCCGACCGTGGGTTCCTCCATCTCGGCGCCGGTCAGCGCGATGCCGAACCGGTCGTTCACCATGGCCACGATCCGGGTGAGGGCCAGTGACGTGGCGCCGAGGTCGAACAGGTCGCCGTCCACCGGCACGTCGCGGCGCAGCACCTCGTCGGCGATCGCCTTCACCCCGGACACGGCGTCGTCGCCGGCCGGTTCGGCCAGGCGGTCCAGGACCGCCACGTCGGCCTTGCCCTGCACGGTGAGCGGGATGTCGGCTACCACGTGGAAGCGGGACGGCCGCAGGTAGCCGGGCAGGTCCGCCACGGTCGCGGCGAGGTCCGCCTCGGTGAGCGTGTCCGGGTCCGCGCCGGGCGGGGGCGTGACGTAGGCGACCAGGCGTACGTCGCCCTCGCCGAAGTCCTGGGCGGTCACCAGCGCGGTGCCGACGCCGGGATGGGCCAGGACCGCCGCCTCCACCTCGCCCGGCTCGATCCGGTAGCCGCGGACCTTCAACTGCCTGTCGACCCGGCCGAGGTAGACCAGGTCGCCGTCGGTCCGCACGGCCCGGTCCCCGGAGCGGTACCAGCGCTCACCGCCGGAGGTGACGAACCGCTCGGCGGTCAGCTCCGGCTGGTGCAGGTATCCCCGCGCCAGCCCGGCGCCCGCCACGTACAGCTCCCCCGGTGTGCCGTCGGGCACCACCGCGCCGGTCTCGTCGCGCAGCTCGATCCGGACGCCGGGCAGGGGCCGGCCGATCGGGCTCACCGACGGCCGGTCGAGGTCCGCCGCGACGATCCGGCGGGCGGTGGCGTGCACAGTCACCTCGGTGATGCCGTACATGTTGACCAGCTCCGGCCGGTCGTCGCCGCGCCGGGCGATCCACGGCGCCAGCACCCCGACGTCGAGCCGCTCGCCGCCGAACACCACCAGGCGCAGCTCGTCCGGGCCCTCGTCGGCCAGGTAGGCGGCGGCGAACTGGCGGAACGCCGACGGGGTCTGGTTGAGCACGGTGACCTGTTCGCGCCGCACCAGGTCCAGCATCAGCGCCGGGGTCCGGGCCACGCGCCCCGGTACGACGACGAGCCGGCCGCCGGACAGCAGCGCGCCCCACAGCTCCCAGACGGAGAAGTCGAAGCCGATCGAGTGGAACAGCGTCCACGTGTCGTCGCTGCCGAAGCCGAACCGTCCGGCGCCGTGCTCCAGCAGCGCCACGACACTGCGGTGGGTCACCTCCACGCCCTTCGGCGCCCCGGTTGAACCCGACGTGTGGATGACGTACGCGGGGTCGTCCGGCCCGGCCTCGGCGGCGGGCTCCCGCACGGCGCCGGTGCCGCCGGCCCGCTCCGCCGTGCCGCCGGCGGCCGTGACCTCGACCGCCGTGACCTCGCCCTGCGGGTCCTCGCCGTCGGTGTCCTCGTCGTCGGCGGCGTCGTCGTCCTCGCTGTCGTCGGCCCACAGCACCGGGCCCGACCACTCCGCGAGCGAGTCGGCGGTCCGGGTCACCGCCACCGTCACCGGAACCCGGCTGCCGGCCAGCACCGCCGCGACCCGCGCGGCCGGATGCTCGGCGTCCACCGGCACGTACGCGCCACCCGCCTTGACCACCGCCAGGACGGACACGACCAGGTCGACCGAGCGGTCGACGCACACTCCGACGTGGACGCCGGGGCGCACCCCGTACCCGCGCAGCCGCTCGGCCAGCTCACCGGAGAGCCGGTCCAGCTCGCTGTACGACAGCCGGTGGTCGCCGCAGGTCACCGCGATCCGGTGCGGCTGTTCCGCCGCCCGCCGGGCGAAGATCGTGTGCAGGCAGTCAGTCACGGGCATCGGTCACCGCTCCGTCTTGGTGGCGTACATGCCCCAGTGCTGGGGCGTGAGCGACAGGTCGGACAGGCTGGACTGGACGAACATCCGTTCCCAGCCCCCGCCGCCCTTCTCCTCCGGGATCCACTGGCGGGTGAACACCTCGCGGGTGGCGGGGTCGCTCATCGCGCGGACGCCCATCAGCGTGTAGTACGAGCTGAGCGACTTCAGGTGGATGAAGTGGTGGATGCGGTCGGACCGGCCGAACGCCTCCTCGTACAGGTAGATGGTGGCGTGGCCGGTCAGCGCCCGGTTCCAGCTCTCGCACAGCGCCCGGGCGAACGCGCGCCCCTCGGCGCGGAACTCGTAGCGCAGTTCGCCGGTGCGGTGCATGAGGATGCCGCAGGTGGCGGAGTTGAGCTGGTCCTCGACCGGCACGTCGGTCTGGAGCTGCGCGGTGGGCACGGTGAACGTGGCCGCGCCGTCGGTGGTCCGCACCGAGTCCGGCGTCTCGTCCGACGTGCCGTACATGCCGAAGGCCGACGGGATGAGCACCGTCTCGTGCAGGTCGCCGTCGAGGAACATCCGGTCCCACGTGCCGCCGCCGCGCGCGGGGTCGATGCGCTGGCGCATGATGATGTCCCGCCACCCGGCGTCGCGGCTGCCCATCTCGATCAGCGTCTCGTACGCGTGCAGCGACTTCAGGTGCATCAGCCAGTGGAGGCGGTCCTTCGTGCCGAAGGTCTCCTCGTAGACGAACACCGTGATGATGCCGGCGTAGTTGGTGTTGAGGTACTCCGACAGCTCCCGGGCGAACTGCCGGGCCTCGGAGCGGAACTCGGCACGCAACTGACCGACCCGTTCGACGATCACGCCGGCGTTGCCCGAGTGCAGGATCGCGGCCCGGTCGATCGAGGTCTGGGCCTGGGCGGTCGGCAACACGAACGGCGGACTCGATGTGGTGGTCATCGGAGACTCCTTCGCTTCGGCTGGTTCGGTGGGCGCCCGGACACGCTAGTCAGCATCGGAGCAGCCGCTCTGCTCACTACTGGCCACCGGCGGACAGTGCCGGCGCAGGACGTCGGCCGCCCCGCGCATCAGCAGTTCGGCGATGACGTCCACGTGCCGCAGCCGCCAGTCGGCCAGTTCGGTGCCGCGCACGTACCTGTTGAAGGCGCCCATCGCCGGTCCGGTGTGGACCTGGAAGTTCGCCCGTTCGGTGGTGTCGCCGCGCAGCGCCACGTCGGTGGCGTGGGCGAAGTACCACTTGAACGCCAGTGCCATCCGCCGGCGCGGGTCGGCCCGTTCCACCTCCGCGGCCCGGCCGGTGGCCCGGTAGTGCCGCTCGGTCTCCCGCCACACCTGCGCGAACGGCCGGCGGAAGGTGGTCCGTTCCACGGCGTCGCGGATCGCGGCGGGCACCTCGTCCCAGGTGTCGTAGCGGTGGTAGAGCTGGAGCAGCTGGGTGGCCCGCGCCGCGAACATCGTGCCGCGGCGCAGCACCTGCACGCGGGAGCCGAACTCGAACGTGTCGCCGGCCGGCGCGTACGCCGTGTCCTGGATCCCGGCGCGCGCCAGCAGGTCCTTGACCTCGGGTGACGTCCCGGCCTCGGGCGTGGCCTGGTTGATCGACCCGGTGACCACGAAGTCGGCGCCGAGCACGAACGCCGCGGCGACCGCCTCCGGGGTGCCCAGCCCGCCCGCGGCGCCCACCCGGATCCGCTCCGGGTAGCGGTGCCGGAGCATCTCCGCGTCACGCAGCAGGACGAGGTCCGGCACGAGCGTCAGCGCGGACCGCGCGTCGGTGTGCCCGGCCGAGTCGGCCTCGGCGCACAGGTCGCCGCTGACCGGCAGCCGCGCCGCAGCCGCGGCCTCCCCGGCGGACAGCGCGCCCTCGGCCACGAGAGCGGCGAGCACGGACGCCGGCGGCGGTGCCAGGAACGCGGCCGCGACCTCGGGCCGGGACACCTTCGCCACGACGTGCCGGACGGCGACCGGGGTGCCGTCGGCGCTCAGGTGCGCGCCGGCGAACCGGAACCGCACCAGCGCCGCGGTGACGCCGGTGTACCCGGCCGCCTCGACGTAGCGGACGTCGTGCCGGACGTACAGCTCCGCCAGCGCCGACTCCAGCGCCGGGTTGTCCGGCATCGCCAGCAGGTTCATGCCGAAGCGGCCCGGACCGGGATCCGCGGTGAGCGAGCGCAGGACCGCCTCGACCTCGTCGCGGTCGAAGCCACCCGCGCCGAAGAAGCCGAGCAGGCCCGCCTTGCCCAGGCGGGCGACCATCGCCACCGAGCTGATCCCGCGGTACATCGAGCCGGCGAGGTAGGCCCACGTGACGCCGTAGTCGGCGCGGAACCGCTGACAGCCGAGCGCCGCCGGTCCCCGGTCGCCGCCGTCCGGCACGGCCGGCGCCGCCGCGAGCACCGGGCGGAACAGGTCCGTCAGCACCCGGCCCGGACCCAGCTCACGCACCGTGCGCACGCCGCGGCCGACCAGGTACGCCATCGTCTCGCGCCACCGCACCGGGCGGCGCAGCTGCACGGCGAGCAGGTCGGGCAGCAGCAGCGGGTCGTGCGGCCGGGCGGTCACGTTGGAGATCACCGGCACCCGCGGCGGCGCGAACCGGACCTCCGACAGCACGTCGGCGAACTCGGCCGCGGCGGCCCGCATGTACCGCGAGTGGAACGCGGCGGCCACCGGAAGCGGGACGCAGCGGCCCAGACCGGCGGCGGTGACCGCCCGCGCCGCGGCCGACAGCGACTCGCGCGGGCCGGAGAGCGTCACCTGGCCGTCGGCGTTGTCGTTGGCCACGTCCACGTCGTCGACGCCGGCGTCGGCGAGCACCCCGGGCAGCCGGTCCAGCCGTTCGCCGAGCACGGCAAGCATGCCGCCGCCGGCCGCCCGCGCCATGATCTCGCCGCGGCGGCACACCAGGCGCAGCGCGTCCTCGAAGTCCAGGCAGCCGGCCGCGAACAGCGCCGCGTACTCGCCGAGGCTGTGCCCGGCGAGGTAGTCCGGCGGCGGCTCCTCGTCGCGCGCCGCCAGGTAGGCGAGCGCGCCGACCACGAACAGCGCCGGCTGCGCGTACCGGGTGTCGCCGAGCAGGGCGTCGTCGCGGCACAGCCGGGCCACCGGTACGCCGATGATCCGGTCGGCGACGGCGCACTCGGCCGGGAAGCGGTCGAACAGGTCACCGCCCATGCCCCGGCGCTGCGCGCCCTGCCCCGGGAACACCCAGGCGGACTTCGGTCTGGTGGACACGACTTGGACTGTCCGGCCCGCCGGACGCACTGGCTGCCCAGAGTTGAGCAGCACGCCCGGTCCGGCGCCGCTTAGGTTGCGGCGACAGGGCCGGCCTTCGGAGCGGGGAGCGCATGAACGAGCAGACCGCCATCCCGGACCGCGTGGAGATCGTCCTGGACGTCCTGTCGGGCGTGCTGCCCGCCGCAGTCACGGCGGACGCCGACACGGACCTGGGCGACCTGGGACTCGGTTCCCTCGCCGCCGCGCGGGTGCTGCTGGAGGTCGGCGCCGCGTTCGGCACCGAGCTGCCGACCGACGCGCTGCGCCGCTGCGCCACCGCCCGGGAACTGGCCGAGCTGGCCGCCCGGGCCGCGCCCGCCGGTGCGGGGCTGCGTCCCGACGTACGCCCCGAGCCCGGGCGGCGGCACGAGCCGTTCCCGCTCACCCCGCTCCAGGAGGGCTACCTGCTGGCCAAGGCGACCGGCGGGCCCGGCTGCCACCTTTACCGCGAGTACGACGTCGCCGACCTGGACGTGGACCGCCTGCGCGCGGCGTGGGGGCGGCTGGTCGGGCACCACGAGGCGCTGCGGCTCGTGCTGACCCCCGACGGGCGTCAGCGGGTGGCCGAGCGGCCGCCGGACTGGACCATGCCGGTCGGCGCCGACGCCGAGGAGGTACGCCGTCGCCTCTCCCACCACTCCTACGGCCCGGCCGACGAGCCGCTGTGGACGGTCGAGGTGACCCGGGCCCCGGACGGCGGCGGTGTGCTGCACCTCAGCGTCGACGCGGCGATCGTCGACGGCGCCGGGCTGGAGCTGCTCGTCGACCAGCTCCGGGCGCTCTACGACGACCCCGGCCACGAGCTGCCCGCCCCCGGCGCCTCGCTGCGGGACCTCGGCGTGGCGCTCGCCGCCCACCGCGACGGCGACGGGTACCGCGCCGGCCTGGAGTACTGGGCCGACGCGCTGCGTGACCTGCCGCCCGGACCCGCGCTGCCCACCTCCGGCGCCGAGCCCGGCCCGGTCCGGGTGCCGTACACGGCGGCGCTGACCCGGCGCGAGTGGGCCGCGGTGACCGCGTACGCGGGCGATCTCGGCGTCTCCCCGACCGCTGTGGTGCTCACCGCCTTCACCGAGGCGTTGCGGCGGGCCGGCGCCGACGCGGCGTTCTCGCTCGTGCTCACCACCAACAGCCGGCTGTGGCTGCCCGCCGACGCGGCCGGTGTGCCCGGGCCGTTCACCTCGACCACCGTGTTCGTCGCCGAGCCGACGACCGGGCGGCCGTTCGCCGAGGCCGCCCGGGCGGTCCACGACCGGCTGCGCCGCGACCTCGAACACGCCGACGTGCCCGGTGTGGCCGCGCTCCGTGAGCTGCGGTCGCGCCGGCTGCCGGTCCCGGCGGGGCTGCCGGTGGTGTTCACCAGCCTGCTCGACGTGGGCGGGACCGGCGCCGACGGCCGGTACGCGGTCAGCCAGACCACTGGTGTCACGCTCGACGCGCAGATCGGCGAGCGCGACGGGGAGCTGCGCGTGCGGTGGGACGTCGCGGAGGACGCCTTCGCCCCGGGCGTGGTCGCCGCGACCTTCGCCTGGTTCGTCAACACGCTGCGCTGGCTGCGGCCCGTCCCCGACGACGCCGGCCGTCCCCTCAACGACCTCCAGCAGGCGTACTTCGTGGCCCGGACCACGGGCGGCACCGGGCCGTGGAGCGGCTGCCAGGTGGTGCACGCCTTCGCCGTCGACCGGCTCGACCTGTCCCGGCTGGAGTCGGCGTGGCTGGGCCTGCTCGCCGCGCACGAGCCGCTGCGGACCGCCGTCACCCCGGACGGCCGGCTGGTCACCCGCGACGACGTGCCGGACCGGTGGCACATCCCGGTGACCGGGCCCGGCGGGCCGTCGTCCGACGCGGTGCAGCGGGACATGGTGGGGCGGGCCTTCCCGCTCGGCCGGCTCCCCCAGGGCGAGCTGCGCGTCCAGGTGGACGAGGCCGGCGCGGCGACCGTGCACGTGGCGCTGGACCTGCTGGTGGCCGACGGCCGCAGCATCCACCTGCTGCTGCGCGAGCTGATGCGCCGCTACGCCGACCCGGGCACGCCGGTGGCCGGGCCGCCCCGCGCGCCGCAGGCGTCGCCGGACCCGCACGCCCGCCGGTACTGGCAGGACCGCCTGGCCGACCTTCCGCCCGGCCCGCCGATCGAGGCGCACGCCGGGCCGCGGCGGCGGCGTACCGCCCGGGTGGCGGGCTGGACACGGATCCGGCGGCTGGCCCGGGAACGCGGCCTCGCGCTCGACGCGCTGCTCATGGCCGCGCTCACCACCGCGCTCGGCACCTGCCACCACGACCGCTTCGCGGTGCCGCTGGTGCGGTGGACGCCGCGGTCCGAGCCGTTCCGGCCCGCCGAGCTGACCGCGCTGAGCTGGCTGGCCGCGGGCGAGCCGGGCGAGGGCCTGCTCGACCTCGCCGAGCGCTACGACCGGCAGATCACCGCCGACGCGGCGGCGGACGGCGCGTCGGGCCTGGCCGAGCTGCGGCGGCTGGTGCTGCGGCGGATGCGCGACGGCGGCGCCGGCTACCCGGTCGTGTGCACCGGGCTGCTCGAACTCGGCGACGTGCCGCTGCCGGACGGGGTGACAGCCGGCCCGTGGCTGACGTGCACACCCGACGTGGCGCTGGACTGCATCGCGATCGACGAGGGCGACGACACGCTGCGGCTGTTCTGGGACGCCACCGAGGGCGCGATCGGCGACGACGACCTGGACCGGATCTTCGACGCGTACCGGTCGGCGCTGGCCGAGCTGGCGGACCTCGGCGACGTCCTGTACGGGTGGAACGACACCGCCGTGGAGTTCCCGCACGCCGGGCCGGTGCACCTGCTGTTCGAGGCCCAGGCCCGGGCCCGGCCCGAGGCGGTCGCCGTACGCGGGCGCGGCGGGACCACGTCCTTCGGTGAACTGAACGCGGTGGCGAACCGGATCGCGGTCCGGCTGCGCGCCGCGGGCGTCGGCGCCGGATCGGTGGTCGGGATCAGCGTCGCCCGGGGGCCGCTCATGGTCGCCGCCGTGTACGGCGTGCTCAAGGCCGGTGGCGCCTACCTGCCGGTGGAGCCGTCACTGCCGCCGGCGCGGGCCGCGCTGATGCTCGCCGACGCGGGCGCGATCGCGCTCGTCACGACCGGTGACCTGGACCTGCCCGCGCCGGGCCGGCCGGACGGGATCGCCGTGGTCCACGCCGACCGGGTCGGTTCGGCCGCCGTACCGGACCCGGAGCCGTGCACCGGCGAGGACGACCTCGCGTACGTCATCTTCACCTCCGGCAGCACCGGCCGGCCCAAGGGGGTCGCGGTCACCCACCGGGCCGTGCACAACCTCCTGCACTGGGCGCGCCGGACGTTCCGCTTCGGACCGGAGGACACCGGGCTGTGCGTGACGTCGCTCGGCTTCGACCTGTCCGTGTTCGACATCCTCGGGCTGCTCGGCTACGGCGCCTCGATCTACGTGGCCGACTCCGAGCAGCAGAAGGACCCGGCGCTGCTGCTGGACGTCCTGCTGCGGGAGCCGGTCACGTTCTGGAACTCCGCGCCGACCACCCTGGCGCACGTCGTACCGCTGACCGCCGCGCACCGCGGCGGGCCCGGCACCACCGACCTGCGGCTGGTGTTCCTCAGCGGGGACCACACGCCGCTGTCCCTGCCCGACGAGCTGCGGGCCTGTTTCACCGCCGCCGAGATCGTCAACCTCGGCGGGGCGACCGAGGCCACCGTGTGGTCGAACTTCTACCGGGTCGGGACGGTCGACCCCGGGTGGCGCAGCATCCCGTACGGCCGGCCGATCGACAACGCCCGCTACTACGTCCTGGACGACGACCGGCGCCCGTGCCGGCCCGGCGTCGAGGGAGACCTCTACATCGCCGGGGAGGTGCTCGCCGTCGGTTACCACAACCGCCCGGACCTCACCGAGGACCGGTTCGTGCCGTGCCCGTTCGGGCCGCCCGGCGACCGGATGTACCGCACCGGCGACCGGGCGGCGTTCCTGCCGGACGGCAACCTGACCTTCCTGGGCCGCGCCGACCACCAGGTGAAGATCCGCGGGTTCCGGGTGGAACTCGGCGAGATCGAGCACCGGCTGCGCGGCCATCCGGGCGTCAAGGACGCGGTGGTGGTCGCCCGAGAGGAGGGCGGCGAGCGCAAGCTGGTGGCGTACCTGCTGTCCTCCGGCGGCACCGCCCCGGCCGTACGCGACCTGCGGGCCTTCGCCGCCGAGACGCTGCCCGACTACATGGTGCCGAGCCACCTGGCCGTGCTGGAGCAGTTCCCCGCCACCGACAACGGCAAGCTGGACCGCGCCGCCCTGCCGTGGCCGCTGCCGCCGGTCACGCCGCCCGCGCCGGACGCCGCACAGATACCGGTCGCGCCGCCGGAACCGGCGGACACCCCGCACGCGCCGGGCGTCCGTCAGGTGCTCACGGAACTGTTCGCCGACCTGCTCGGCGAGACCGTCGACCCGGCGGCCGACCTGTGGGACCAGGGCGCCACGTCGTTCACCATGGTCCAGGTCTCGGCCCGGCTGCACGAGCGTCTCGGCACCCGGGTGCCGGTGGCGGCGCTGCTGGAGAACCCGACGATCGACGGCATCGCCGCGCACCTGTCGCCCGGCCCGCCGGCACCCGTACCCGCGGACCCGCCCCCGGCCGCCGCGGCGCCGCCGCGGACGGTCGACGTGCTCTCCCCCACCGAGCGGTCCGCCTTCGCCGCGGCCCGGCTGGACCTGCGCGACGACGGCGAGGCGGTGCCCCTGTCCGGGGAGCCCCCCGCGCGGCGGCGGTACCGGCGGCGGGCCTCGCGCCGCGACTTCCTCGACCGGCCCGTGCCGCTGTCCACGGTGGCGGGTCTGCTGGGCCCGCTGCGCCCGCTGCCCGACGGCGACCGGGCGCGGCGGCTGTACCCGTCGGCCGGCGACACCTACGGCGTGCAGGTCTACGTCCACGTGCCCGGCGACCGGGTCACCGGGCTGCCGGCCGGCGTCTACTACCACCACCCCGACGAGCACACGCTGCGCCGCATCGGCGACGGCGCGGCCCTGGACCGCACCGCCCACTTCGTCTACAACCGGCCGGTGTACGACCGGGCGGCGTTCCAGATCCTCCTCGTCGGGCAGACGCGGGCGATCCGCCCGCTCTACGGCGACGACGCCGAGCGGTACCTCGCCCTGGAGGCCGGTTACCTCGGCCAGGTGCTGATGGGCGCCCAGGCCGACCACGGTCTCGGGCTGTGCCCGGTCGGCGCGGTCGCCGAGGCGCCGGTGCGCGCCGCGTTGCGGCTGGACGACGGCCACGTGTTCCAGCAGGCGTTCCTGTGCGGTCCGGTGACGCGCGACGACGAGACCGAGACGCCCGCCGCCGGTCCACCGCCCGCCGCGGGGCCGCACGAGATCGCCGTCGTCGGGGTGGCCGGCCGCTACCCCGGCGCGGACGACGTGGGGACGCTCTGGCGCAACCTCGACGCCGGCCACTGCGCGATCACGCCACCCCCGCCCGGGCGGGGCGCCGGACCGGCCGGCGGCTACCTGTCCGGCCTGGAGACGTTCGACAGCATGGTCTTCGGGATCGCACCGGCCGAGGCGGCCGTCCTCGACCCGCAGGTACGCGTCCTGCTCGAAGTGGTGTGGGCGTGCCTGGAGGACGCCGGCCACACCCCGGCGTCCCTCGGCCGGGTCGGTGTCTTCGTCGGGGTGATGTGGCACGACCACCGCCTCGCCGGCACCGACCGGTGGCGCGACGGCGACCCGGCCCGGATCTCCGGCACCGGCTCGGAGATCGCCAACCGGATCTCCCACACCTTCGACTTCCGCGGCCCGAGCGTCGCCGTGGACACCTCCTGTTCCTCGGCGCTGACCGCGTTGCGCCAGGCGGCCGAGAGCCTCGACCGGGGCGACTGCGACGCCGCCGTGGTCGGCGCGGTGAACCTGCTGGCGCATCCGTACCACGTGGCGGTGCTGCGCGGGCTGGGCCTGGTCGCCGAGACGCCGCACCGGGCGCTGGACGCCGCCGCCGGCGGCTGGTCGCCCGGCGAGGGCGCCGGCGCGCTGCTGCTGCGCCGGCTCGGCGACGCGCGCCGGGACCGCGACCGCGTCGACGCCGTGGTGGAGAGCACCTGGGTGGGGCACAGCGGCGCGACGAGCCGGTTCGGCACGCCCGACGCGGCCACACTGGCCGGCTCGCTCACCGAGGCGGTGGGCCGGGCCGGGCTCACCCCCGCCGACATCGGGTACGTCGAGTGCGCGGCCTCCGGGGCCGCCCTGTCCGACGCCGCCGAGATCGAGGCCGTGGGCCGGTTCCTGGCCGCGGCCGCGCCCGGTCCCGAGGGGGTACGCGTGCCGATCGGCACCCTCAAGCCGAACCTGGGCCACGCGGAGGCCGCGTCCGGGCTCGCGCAGCTGACCAAGGTGCTCCTCCAGCTGCGGCACCGCCGGCTCGTACCGACCCTGGTGGCGGAGACGCCCCACCCGCTCGTCGACCTCGGCGCGCTGCCGGTGCGGTTCGTCCGCCGGTCCGAGCCGTGGACCGGCGTCCCGCTGCGCGCGCTCGTCACGGCGGTCGGCGCGACCGGCACCGTGGGGCACGTGGTGCTGCGGTCCGACGAGGAGGAACGATGAGCAACCGGTGGATCAAGGGCCCGGCCGACCCGGACGCCCCGATGCTGCTGTACTGCGTCCCGCACGCCGGGGGCGGCGGCTCGTTCTTCCGGCCGTGGCGCGCCGCGCTGGAGCCGTACCTGGGCGTCTGCCCGGTCGTGCTGCCCGGCCGGGAGTCCCGGCTGTCGGAGCCGCCGTACACCAGCATCGAGCACGTCGTGCCGCCGCTGGCCGCCGCGATCGCCGCGCACGCGGACCGCCCGTACGCGTTGTTCGGCCACAGCATGGGCGCGGTGGTCGCGTACGAGACCGCCCGGCGGCTGTCCGCCGGGCCGAACGGTCCGGCGCGGCTGTTCGTCTCCGGCCGGCGCGCGCCGCACCTGCCCGCCCGCCGGCCGGACCGGCACACGCTCGGCGCGGACGAGTTCCTGCCGGCCGTCGCGGCGCTGGGCGGCACGCCGGACGAGGTGCTGCGGCGGCACGACCTGATGGCGTTGTTCCTGCCGGGGCTGCGCGCCGACTTCGCTGTGAACGAGACGTACCGGCAGTTGCCCGGCCCACCGCTGCGCTGTCCCGTGTCGGCGTTCACCGGCGACGCCGATCCGGAGGTCGACGTGACGGAGATGCGCTCCTGGGCCGAGGTCACGTCGGCCGGCTTCAGCCTGCGGGTGTTCAGCGGCGGTCACTTCTATCTGGCCGGCCCGCCCGCCGAGCTGGCCGAGGCGCTCCTGGCCGATCTCGCCGTGCGGTCCTGAGCCGGTCCTGAGCCGGTCCTGGAGACGACGGAACGGGACGGGCCCGCGCCCGTCCCGTTCCCGTTCTCCCGCGCTCAGGCGGACAGCGAGGCCACGACCTCCTGCGTCGCCTGGAGCAGGATCCGCGACATCGTGCGCAGCTCCTCCTCGGTCATCACCAGCGGCGGCACGATGACGATGGTGTCGCTCGGCGCCGAGTGGATGATCATGCCGAGCTCGCGGCACCGCTCGGTGATGCGGGTCGCGACGCCCAGCTCCATCGGGAACGGCTCGCGCGTCTCCACGTCGGCCACCAGCTCGACGGCGGCCAGCAGGCCGCACTGCCGGACGTCGCCGACGTGCGGGACGCTGCGGAACTTGTCCAGCTCCTCGGCCAGGACCACGGCCTGCGCCTGGCCGTGCCGGATCAGGTCGTCCTTCTCGAACAGGTCCAGGCTCGCCAGCGCCACGGCGACGGCGAGCGGGTTGCCGGAGAACGTGTGCCCGGACAGCAGCATCTTGCCGTCACCGCGGAACGCGTCGAACACCTCCGCCGACGCCATGGTCGCCGTCAACGGCATGTACCCGCCGGTCAGGCCCTTGCCGACACAGAGGATGTCGGGCGACACGCCGTCGGCCTGGCAGGCGAACATCGGGCCGGTACGGCCGAAGCCCACACCCAGCTCGTCGGCGATGAGCAGGACGCCGTAGCGGCGGGCGATCTCGGCGACCCGGGCCAGGTGACCGTCGCGCGCCACGATCATGCCGCTGACGTTCTGCACGCGCGGCTCCACGAGCACGGCGGCGACCTCGTCGCCCTCGCGCTCCAGCACCTCCTCCAGCGTATCCGCGCAGGCCAGGTTGCAGTTGTTGTTGCACAACCCGCAGCGGTACGCGTACGGCTGGGCGAACGAGCTGGTCTCGCGCAGCAGCGGCTGGTAGAAGTTCTTCAGGATCGTCATCTGGCCCACCGACAGCGCGCCGATGGTGTCACCGTGGAAGGCCCCGCCCATGGACACGAACTTGTTGCGCTGCGGCGATCCCTTGAAGACCCAGTAGGAGTACGCCATCTTCATCGCCGTCTCCACGGCGCTGGAGCCGGACTCCAGGAACAGCACCTTGTCGATGCCCTCCGGGGCGAGCCGGACCAGCCGGTCGGCGAGTTCCGCGGCGCCCGGGTGGGTCATGCCGTAGAGCGTGGTGTGCGCGATCTTCGCCGCCTGCGCGGCCAGCGCCTCGTTCAGTTCCCGACGTTGGTGGCCGTGGATGTTCACGCCCAGCGAGGAGCCCGCGTCGAGATAGCGGTTGCCGTCGCTGTCCACCAGGTAGACACCCTCGCCGTGGGTGATCACCAGGGGCTTGGCGTTGAGGTAGGCGTCGGTGGGGGTGTACGGGTGCCACACGCGCTGCTGGTCCAGCGTGCGCAGGCGTTCGGTCTCCGTGGTTTCGAGGTCCATGCGTCGGCGCTCCGTCATCGAAGGGAACCAGGACAACAGCACGCAGTCCATCGGAAGAGGGCCGGTGACGTCTGCGCAGTAGTGCGCAGGGTGGCCGGTGCTCAACTCTGAGCAGAGGTGTCGCCAAGGCCCGGAAATGCTCATCCGGAGCCGGCGCCGACCGGTGCGGCCGAACGCTGGAGAGGGGACGCCGACGTGACGACCTCCGAACAACCGGACCTGATGTCGCCCGCCGCACGGGAGACGGCCTACGACACCTACGCCGCCCTCCGCGACGCCAACCCGGTCTCCCGGGTCCGGATGCCCACCGGCCAGGACGTCTGGCTGGTCACCGGCTACGACGAGTGCACCAGCTTCCTCACCGACTACCACCGGTTCAAGACCAGCCCGACAGTGATGCCCGAGGGCATGGAGGCGCCGGCGCTGCCCGAGGCGGTGGTACGGCTGCTCGGCGGCAGCATGGGCAGCGTCGACCCGCCCGAGCACACCCGCCAGCGCCGGCTGGTGCAGCAGGCGTTCACGCCGCAGTACGTCGAACGGCTGCGCCCCGGCGTCCAGCAGATCACCGACCAGCTCGTCGACGGGCTGCTCGAACGCGAGGGGCGGACCTTCGACCTGGTCGAGGACTTCGCGGTGCCGCTGCCGCTCACCGTCATGTCCGACATGCTGGGCATCCCCCGCGCCGACCGGGACCGGTTCCGGCTCTGGTCCGAGCTGCTGCTGTCGCTGGACCCGACCTCCGCGCAGTCCGCGCCGCAGGGCATGGACCCGGCCCAGGTGATGGCGGAGATCGAGGAGTTCGTGCGCTACCTGGACGCGCTGATCCAGCGCAAGCGCGCCGAGCCCGGCGACGACCTGATCTCCGGGATGGCCCTGGCCGAGGCCGACGGCGAGCGGATGAGCGACGACGAGTTGCTGAAGATGGTGGCGCTGCTCGTGGTCGGCGGCCTCGGCACCACGCAGCACCTGATCGGCAACATGGTCCTGGCGCTGTTCCGCAACCCCGACCAGTTGCGGCTGCTGCGCGACAAGCCCGAGCTGGCGCCGGGCGCCGTCGAGGAGATGCTGCGCTACCACGGCCCGATCGAGATCAGCTTCCCGCGGTTCGCCGCCGAGGACACCGAGATCGGCGGCGTGCCGATCAGCCGCGGCGAGATGGTGATCGGCGTCCTCGCGGCCGCCGACCGCGATCCGGGCCGCTACTCGGAGCCGGACCGGCTCGACATCGAGCGGACCGCGAACCGGCACCTCGCCTTCGGCCGGGGCGCCCACATGTGCCTGGGCGCGCCGCTGGCCCGCGTCGAGGGGCAGGTCGCCATCACCACGCTGCTCGCCCGGATGCCCGACCTGCGCCCGGCGGAGCGCCTCGACGAGACGCCCTGGCGGCCCGGGCTCACGCTGCGCGGGCTGACCGCGCTCACGGTCGAGTTCTGACCGGGCCGGCGCGACCGGCTCCCACTGCGGTTCGGCCGGCCGGCCGGTGAGCATCCCGACCGAACCGCAGAGGGAGGAGACGACGTGGCGAACGCCATCGTCGCTGACGGGCTACGCAGACAGTTCGACAAGGTGACCGCGCTGGACGGCCTGGACCTGGTGGTGCCGGAGGGCACCATCACCGGGATCCTCGGGCCGAACGGCGCGGGCAAGAGCACCGCCGTCCGGCTGCTCACCACACTGCTCGCCCCGACCGGCGGCCGGGCCGAGGTGGCCGGGTTCGACGTGGTCACCCAGGCCGCCGAGGTACGCCGGGTGATCAGCCTGTCCGGGCAGCACGCCGCCGTCGACGAGAACCTCTCCGGGTTCGAGAACCTGGAGATGCTGGGCCGGCTGCTGCACCTGGGCTCCCGGCAGAGCCGGCAGCGTGCCGACGAGCTGCTGCAACGCTTCGACCTCGTGGACGCCGCGGGCCGCCGGGCGAAGGAGTACTCCGGCGGCATGCGGCGGCGCCTCGACCTGGCCGCCGCGCTGATCCGTACGCCGCGGGTGCTGTTCCTGGACGAGCCGACCACCGGCCTGGACACCCGGAGCCGGACGGCGCTCTGGGACACCATCGGTGAGCTGGTCTCCGGCGGCATGACGCTGCTGCTGACCACCCAGTACCTCGAGGAGGCCGACCGGCTGGCCGACCAGATCGTGGTGATCGACCACGGCCGGGTGGTCGCCGGCGGCACGCCGGACGAGCTGAAGCGGCGGGTCTCCGGCACCAGCCTGGAGATCACCCTCGGGCCGGACGCCGACCTGACCGCCGCACAGGCGGTGCTCACCTCGCTCGGCACCGGACCGGCCAGCGTGGACGAGGCCGCCGGCCGGATCTCCGTGCCGGCCGGCGACGGCGTGGACACGCTCCTGGCCGGCGCGCGGCTGCTGCGCCAGGCCGGCATCCCGGTCCGGGACGCCGCGCTGCGCACGGCGACGCTGGACGACGTCTTCCTCGCCCTCACCGGCCCCGGCCGGCGGACCGGCGACGAGCCCGCCAAGGAGACCGTGGAGGAGAAGCAGTGAACGCCGTCGTACTGGCCTTCGGTGAGGGCGTCGTCGTCGCGAAGCGCAACCTGCGGATGATCCTGCGCGTACCGGAGATGCTGCTCAACGCGGCCATCGCGCCGGCGATGATGACGTTGCTGTTCGGCTTCATCGTCGGCGGCGCGATCGACGCGCAGGGGGTGCCGTACCGCGAGTACCTGCTCGGCGGCATCTTCGTGCAGGCGGTCCTCTTCGGCGCCGTCAACACCGGCACCGCGATCGCCGCCGACCTGCGCAACGGCATCGTCGACCGGCTGATGTCGATGCCCATCTCCCGGTCCGCGGTGCTCGTCGGCCGCACCACGAGCGACCTGGTGAACAGCGGTGTGGTCATCACCGTCACCGCGCTGCTCGGCCTGGTCGTCGGGTGGCGCAGCCGCACGTCGGTGCCCGAGGCGGCGCTGGGGTTCCTGATCCTGCTGGCGTTCGCGTACGCGCTGTCGTGGCTGATGGCCGTGGTGGGGCTGGCGTCCCGGGCGCCGGAGGCGGTCAGCAGCACCGGCTTCACCATCGCCATCCCGCTGGGCTTCCTCTCCAACGCCTACGTGCCGATCGACTCCATGCCGGGCGTCCTGCAACCGGTCGCCGAGTGGAACCCGGTCTCGGCGATCGTCCAGGCGGTCCGGGTCCAGTTCGGCAACGTCGACCCGTCCACCGCGCCGGACGTCTGGCCACTGCAGCACCCGGTCGCCGCCTCCGCGCTGTGGATCGGTGCTCTGCTGGCCCTGTCGATCCCCCTGGCGATCGCCCAGTTCCGCAGGTCCGCCGGGCGCTGAGACGCCCGCTTCCCGCCGGACGACGACTCCGCCCGTGCAACCGGGCGGAGTCGTCGTCCGTGGGGGGCCTACTCCACCAGGACGCGGTCCGGCGCGCGGCGGCGCAGCCGGCTGGAGCGTCGCAGCGACCGCAGCCACATCAGGGTGCCGCCGCCGTCGAGCAGGAACGACAGCATCGCCAGCGCGAGCACGTCGGCCCAGGTGAACTGGCCGGTCATCTCGTCGCCGCGGAAGAAGGCGACGACCCGGACCAGGTAGAACCACAGCAGCGGGATGGTCGCGGTGAACAGGACGGCCAGGGCCACGACGCGGCCCAGGACCCAGACGACCGCGTAGATCCGGATGGTGCGCATCTCGCCGCGCCCGACCCCGGACTGGTCGATGAGCCGGCGGCGCAGCACCCGCCGGACGAGGTTGCGCAGGTAGGCGCCGGTGTCGGCCATCAGGCTCCGGGTGTCCAGCGCGGTCGTGATCAGGTAGTAGAAGTCGGTACGCAGGAACAGGAACGTCTGCCAGAGCAGCCGGATGAACGACGTGAACAGCACGCCGGCCACCACCAGCCGCACCGGCTCCGGCAGCCCGAGGACGCCGACGTCGTTCAGCCACAGCGTGATGAACAGCAGCGCCGCGCCGATCACGTCGACGAGCGGCCCGACCAGCACCGCGACGAAGCGCTCCCGCTTGGACGCCATCCACATGCCGGACAGGTCGGTCTGCGCGACGATGGCGTACATCTGGTTGCCGACAGTCATGCGGGCCGACGTGCCGGCGGCGCGCGCCCCCACGACGTGGGCCAGCTCGTGCAGCCACACGCCGATCACCGCGATGCCGAGGACGACCAGCAGGTAGGCCCAGAAGTGGGAGTGGAACATGAGGCTGGACGGCCCGGGCACCAGCCCCGGCCGGTCGACGGCCATCGCGACCGCGACTCCGACGACCACGCCGCAGACGGCGAGCACGGGCCGGCTCAGCAGGCGCCGTGCGGCGTGCGGGGACAGCCACTCCAGATGCCCGGCGCGTCGCGCCCGGGCCGGTTCGGCGTCCGGCGGCGGGTCGTGCGCGCCGGCCGGGGCGAGGAACCCCTCGTCGGCCAGCGCCTGGAGGAACGCGTCGGCGTCCGGTGACGCCGCGTGCGTCGCCTCGAAGCGGCGTACGGCCTCACCGACTGTGGCGCCGTCGCGCAGCCACTCCAGCAGGTCGAGGCCCTCGGCCGGGATGGACAGGTAGACCTGACGACTGTCGTCACCGATCACGGCGAAGTCACCGTCTCTGCGGGCGGTGTACGGCCGGACCAGGACCGGTGCGTCGAGGGCGAACTCGGTCACTGTGGGACCTCTCCTCTGACGGTGCGGGACTGGGCGCAGGGGCGGGGGTCCGGCAGCCGGACCCCCGCCCCCGTGTCACCGGGTTCAGTTCAGCGCGGGCGCGCACGGGGCGACGGTGCTGGCCTTGATGGACTCCAGCTTGCGCACCGGGAGCGACTTCTTGGGCGCGGTCTCCTTGGTCATGGGAACACCTCCTCTCCACCTCTCGTCGGGACGGGGGGCACCCGCCGGCCGGCTTCGGCGGGAGATCGTGTGCCGAGGGCGTCGTCGCCGGCGACGAACCGCGCGGCGAGGTCGACGAGGCTGTCCTCGGCGTGGAACAGCGACAGGTGGTCGCCGTGCGGGGCGACGTGCAGGACGGACCCGGCGATCCGGGCGGCCACGGCCCGCGAACCGGCGGGATGTGCCGTGTGGTCGTCCTCGCTCGTGACGACGAGCGTGCGCGTGGTCAGCCCGGCTAGGTACGGACGCAGGTCCGTGCCCATGATGGCGCCGTTGAGCCGGCAGTAGCGGCGCAGCAACTCGGGCGTCGCGTACGGGTACGTGACCAGGTGCGCCAGCCGTGGCGGGGCGACGCCGAGCATGGTGTTGGTGAGCACCGCGTGCACCGCCGCGGCCTGCTGCGGGCCGCGGGCTGCCATCGCCATCAGAGCCTGCAGGTTCTGCTGGTGGTCGGTCTTCGGGCTCTCGCCGCCGAGGTCGAAGTCGCCGTGCCAGAGGCTCAGCGACGACACCCGCTCCGGCGCCCGCGCGGCCGCCACTACCGCGAGCACCGCGCCGCCGCACAGGCCGATCAGGTGCGCGCGGCGCAGCCCGAACCGGTCCAGCACCGCGAGGAGGTCGTCGGCCTGGGCCACCACGCCGGTGTCGCCGGTGAACCCGTCCACGTCGGCGAACAGGCCCCGGGTCTCGGGGACGAGCACGTGGAAGTCGCGGGACAGCCGGTCGGCCCAGCCCTCCGCGAGCCGGGCGGGCATCCCGCACGCGGACACCAGCAGCACCGGCGGCCGGTCCGGGTCGCCGCCGGCGTACGTCGGCAGCACCGCCCCGTCGCCGGTACGCACGTCGGTGCGCCGGAAGCGGCAGGTGAAGTCCCGCTCGCGCGCCTCGGCGGCCACCCGTGGCTCGTCCGCCGCCCGCGGTGCCGGGTTCGCGTCGAGGTCCAGCAGGTCGCTCAGCACCCGCTCGAACGGGCCGAGATCGGCGGCGTCGGCCACCGGCGCCGGCGCCGGCACGTCCAGCCGTTCGCACAGCCGGACCAGCGCGGCGGCGGTGGCCGGGTCGGCGCACCGCACCCGAACCGGTGGCGGCAGCACCCGCAGCAGCGGGCCCGCCGCCAGCAGCGCGGCGGCCGTGTCCAGCCCCGGCGTCACGCGCCCGCCCCGATCCACTCGTAGGTGCGGTGGTGGGCGCGGGCGCCGGTGCAGGCGAGCAGCGTGCGCGGGCCGGCCACCCGGTCCAGCACCTCGGCGTACCGCCCCGGGTCGATCCGCTTGTCCGCCACCGGCACGAGGCAGTCGGCGTTGTCGGCGAGGATCCGCTTGTACTCGTCGAACGTCAGCTCGCACCGGCCGGCGAGGTGCTCGCCGATGCGCATCCGGCCCACCTCGGCGGTGGACCGCGCGTCGACCAGGCCGGAGTAGAACTCGGCGGCGCAGCCGGAGCCGTACGAGTACATCCCGACCCGCACCGGTTCGTCGGGCCGCAGGTGGTCGATCAGGCTGGCCAGGGCCAGGTAGACCGAGCCGGAGCAGAGGTTGCCGACCAGCCGCGGGTACTCCAGCCCGGGCGCGACGCGGCGGGCGAAGTCCGCGTCGGCGTCCGGCATCCGGTGCTCGCGGGCGAGCTTGCGGTGCGCCGCGCGGACGATGCCGGCGAACGGCGTGTGCATGGCCAGCCCACCGAAGGTGGTGGCGAAGTCGACGTCCGCCACCTTCTCCGCGTAGTGGGCGTAGGCGTTCGTCAGGCAGTCCAGGTAGGCGAACAGCGAGCGGTCCGCGTCGGCGACGTCGAACGTCGGGCCCGGCCGGGCCGAGTCGAACGTCTCGTAGCTGTGCGTCCCGAACGCCCCGAGGTCCACGTCCAGCACCCGCGGGTCGTCGCCGAGCAGCACCGCCGCGGCGCCGGTGCCCATGGCCGGCTCGGTGTACGAGGCGTTCTCGTTCACCAGTGACACGTCGGTGGCGATCACCAGCGCCTTGGCGCCCGGCGACAGGCCGGCGGCGAGGTAGCCGCAGGCGAGCTGGAGCGCCCCGGTCGCGGCGTAGCAGGCCTGCTTCACCTCCAGCATCCGGCAGCGGCGGCTCAGCCCGAGGTGCCGGTGCACGTACGAGGCGATCGACTTGCTGAGGTCCAGGCCGGACTCGCTGGAGGTCACCAGCAGTTCGATCCGGTCGCGGTCGGCCTCGTCCATCGCGTCGAGGATCGGCTTGGCGGCGTTCACCGCGTGCGTGACCGGATCCTCGAACGGCAGCGCGACCGACTTCGCGGTCATCATCAGGTTGCCCAGGCGGGTCGCGTCCAGACCGCGCCCCTCGAACAGGACCGGCACCGCGACGGAGGCCACCCCGCAGTACACGTTCAGGGCCTCGATGCCCACGTTCATGCCGTCACCTCGCAGAGGTACGCGACCAGGTGGTCGATGTCGGGCAGGTCACTGAAGCTGCCGAGCGGCTCGTCGACGCCGAGCCGCTCCCGGAGGGCCAGGATGATCTCGACCCGGTCGATCGAGTCGGCGCCCAGGTCGCGCAGGTGCGCGCCGCCCGGGATCCGGTCGCCGGGGACCGCCGGCAGGATCTCGGTGATCACCTCGTGGACCACCCGCCGGACCGCCTCGTCGTTCGCGCTCACGTCGTCGCCTCCGTCCGGGTCTGCGCAAGGGCCACCGCGAGCGGCCGTCCGGTGTCGCGGTCGGCGAGCACCACCCGGACCGTCTCGTCGGCGCCGGTCACGTCGCCGCCCGGCCGCCGGGACACCCGCACCCGCAGCACGGCGCCCACGTCGGCGTTGCCGAGGTAGCTCATCCGCTGGTCCAGCACGATCCGCCGCAGGAAACCGGCGTCGGTGCCGCCGCGGTGCCGCCACAGCCGCAGCGACGCCCAGTCCACGATGGAGAAGTAGGACGCGAAGTAGAGCAGGCCCACGCCGTTGAGGTCGCGGCTCGGGTCGACCGGGTAGTCCAGCGCCAGCCGGTCCAGCGGGTCGGGCGGGTCGGGCTCGGCGCCGAGGGCGCGCAGTTCGGCGTACGCGCGCCGGGGCGAGTGCCGCGCGGGCAGCACGGGCAGGTGCCCGTGGCGGAACCCCGGTGGGGACGCGCTGCGCAGGTCGCCGTTGCCGCCCGACGGGCCGCGCACCACCCAGCGGTTGAAGTTCTGCGCGTACAGGCATGCCGGGTCGGGGTGGGCGTAGAACTCGTCCGGGTCGACGACGCGTCCCGGCCGGTCGCCGCGCCGGATCTCGTGCAGCGTCAGCACCGACTCGCTGCCGGAGGCGAAGGACCGCGAGTCCACCCGCAGCACGTCGCCGAAGGTCATGCCGCGCACGTGCAGGTCGGCGCCGCCGCGCAGGTGGATGTAGTGGAACGCCAGGTAGGTCGGCATCCCGTCGGCGTCGCGGGCGGTGTAGACGTTGGTGTCGCAGAGCGCGCTGACGGTGTCCCAGGTCCAGTCGCCGACCTGGCCGACGAACAGCGACCCCGGCCCGCACATGCCGGGCCGCACCACTGTCGTCCGCGTCGTCGCGTCGGGACCGAGCAGTTCCAGCTCGGGAGTCAGGACGGTCACGACCCCTCCCCTCCGGCGCCGCGCAGGAAGTCGGTCAGGATCCGGTTGCACTCCTGCGGGCTGGTCAGATACGGGAAGTGGCCGGCGTCGGCGATCTCCTCGTAGCGGGCGCCCCGGATGCCCTGGTGCAGCAGCCGGGCCGTCTCCGACGGGATGACCGTGTCGTGCCGGCCCTGCACGACGAGCGCCGGCAGGTCCAGCTCGCCGAGCCGGTCGCGGAGGTCCGGCCGGGCCGCGAACACGTCGAGGTAGCGCAGCCCTGTCTGGGGGTCCATGCTCTCGCAGCGCAGCAGCAGCGCCTCCACGGCGGCCCGCTCATGCCGCAGCCGGTCGGCGCCGGACCCCTCGATCGTGCGGTCGAGGTCCTGGGCCGCCACCACGGCCAGCCGGTTGATCTCACCGACCCGGTTGCCGATCTTGTAGGAGCTGCCGAGCAGGATCAGCGAGGCGGTGTCCTCCGGGTGGTTGAGGGCGAACGTGAGCGCGACCAGCCCGCCGAACGACGCGCCGGCGACGTGGACCGGCCCGTCGACCCCGATCTCCCGCAGCACCCGCAGTTGGAGGGCGGCGATCCCGTCGAGGGTGAGGTCGGCCGAGGCGGTGCTCGCCCCGACGCCGGGGTGGTGGACGCTGATCACCCGGTACCGCCCGGCCAGCGCCTCGAACTGCCGCGCGAAGACGCCGGCGCCGATGTTGAACGGGTGGGCGAGCAGCAGCGGCGGGCCGTCGCCGGCGGTGAAGACCTCCACCTGGGCGCCGGCCACCGGCACCACCCGCCGGCGTACGGCCGGCTGGTGTTCCCGCAGCACGGTGCCGTTGTCGTCGGCCGGGGCCTGGTCGCGCAGCGCCTGCCGGACGTCCTCGGGCACCCGGTCGGCGGGCTGGTAGACCGCCCGGGCCGCCTCCCCCGCCGTGCGGATCCCGCCGGTGACCAGTTCGGGAACCTCGCCCGGTGCGGCGGTGAGCGCGGCGACGGCGGCCACCACCGCCTCGGCGTCGCCGGGCCCGAAGCCGACCGGCACGGCGAGCCGGACGGTGCCGGCGAGCGGCCCGCCGACGGCCAGGTGCGGGCCGCCCCGGACGCCGGCGCCGGTGTAGAGCCAGGCCAGCCCGGACATCGTGGGGTGTTCCTGACCGGCCAGTCCGGGCATCCGGGCGAGGTCGAGCAGGACACAGTGGGCGCCGTCGACGTCCACGACCGGCAGGCCGGCCGCCCGCAGGCCGTCGCGGAGCACCGCGACGGCGGCGACGCGCCGCCGGACCAGTTCCGTGACGCCGTCGCGGTCCGCGAGCGCGGCCCGCAGCGTCATCCGGGTGGCCCGGTCCACCTCGGCGCCGCGCCGCGCCACGTGCTCGCGCAGCCGCGCCGCCAGCTCCGGGTCGCGGGTGGCGACCAGCCCGCCGGCGGTGACGCCGAAGTCCTTGGACAGGCTGAGCGTCGCCGTGTCGGCGACGGCGAGCATGTCCCGCACCACGGTCCAGGGATCCCCGCCGGGGCCGGCGAGCTGGACGGCGTTGTCGACGACGCGGCTGGCGTCCAGGACGAGCGGCACCCCGTGTGCGGCGGTGACGCGGCGCAGCTCCCGGAGGGCGGCGGGTTCGACGGGTACGCCACCGGCGGCGTTGCTGGCCGCCTCCACCACCACGAACGACACCGATCCGGGGGCCCGGCGGGTCAGCTCCGCGGCGAACGCCTCGATCGTCTCCGGGTCGAGCCGGCCGATTCCGACGGCCACCGGTTCGTAGCCGAGGTCGGCGAGCGTGGACAGCCAGGTCGGGAAGGCCGCGGCGTGCAGCACGACGCCGCGCGGGCCGGGGTGGCAGCGGCAGAGCAGTTCCTCGGCCGCCCGCCCCGACCGGGTCGGCACCACCTCGGGCATGGGCAGCCAGTCGTGCGCGGTGAGCTCGGGCGGGGCGGGCCGCTCGGCGAGCAGCCGCGTCCGGGCCGCGACGAACCCGTCCGCCCGCTCCGCCCAGGAGTCGGTGAGCAGGTCGAACGGGACCAGCTCGGTCGGCAGGGCCAGCGCGTTGTACCCGTGCCCGGCCAGCAGGTCGGCACGTCCCGGCCGCAGCGCCGGGTCCGGCGGCGGTCCCGCGTCCGCCGGCGGCGCGGCGGCGCCCGACGGCACGGCGCTCTCCGGCGGCGCGGTGGCGCGCGGCGGCGTCGCGGCGGCGTCCGACGACGGCGCGGGACCGGCGGGGGCGCCGTCCACGAGGTCCGGGTTGGCGATCATCAGGATGATGTCGGTGACCGACGTACGGTCACCAGTCGCCGGCTGGCACAGGTAGATCGGCGCGTTCTCGGGCCGGAACTTGTTCTTGAACTGGAAGTTGCCGGGCCCGAACACGCCCACCGAGTGCAGCTCCGCCAGCGCGTCCGCCACCGCCGGGTCGGCGTTCGGCGACTCGGTGATGGCGACGCCGAAGCTCGCCCCGAAACTGAACGACGTGCATCCCTCGGCGGCGGTCAGCTCGATGATCCGGACGATCGCCCACTCCAGACCGCCGGCGGGCATCTCGTCGGCGTAGAACTCCAGGTCGAGCAGGTATCCCCGCTCGGACGGGATCCGGGTCACGATGACCGCGTTGACGAGGACGTCGTCCACCCGGGTGAGGAAGACCCGGTGCCGGGGGTCGAGCGTGCCGCCGCCGATCTCCTCGCGGACCACGCCGACGTACGGGTTCACCATCTGCTTGCGGCGGCCCCAGGAGTCGATCAGACCGACGATCTGCCGGTCGGTCTCCGGCGACGCGCCGGCCCGGTACTCCTCGATCCGGCAGTCACCGGCGCGCTCGAACCGGTGCAGGAGGCTGCGCAGCCGCTGCATCCGGCCACCCCGTACGGTGAACGAGGCCAGGTCCGTCAGGCGCTGCACCGCCCCGAACGGGGTCGCGGTGACCGGTTCCCCGGCGACCTCGGTCAGGTGGGCCAGGGACAGGAAGTTGGGCCGCAGGCCGTGGCGCCGCGCCCAGGCCATCCACTCCGCGACGAGGTCGTGGAAGTGGTCGTGGTGCCCGACGAAGCTCCAGGCGAACACGTCGTCGCCGCGGACCGAGAAGTTGACGTAGCCGGCCCGCGCCGAGTCGACGAACGCGTACGGGGCGATGTCCCGGCCGGCCAGCCCGCCCTCCTTGGCGTGGCGGCGGTCGAGGTCGGCCAGGAGGTCACGCAGCGCCGGGCGGCCGGGCAGGGTCCGCTTGCGGACGACGACGGGCTCGCCGTCGACCTCGGCGCCGCTCTCGATCGTCCGGCCGGTGGCCCGCGGACCGGTCCCCGGCTCGGTCCGGACGCCGATCCCGGCGGACCGCCCGGCCAGGAACGCGGTGAGGTCGGCCATCGTCGGGTGGTCGAACAGCAGCGTCTTGGGCAGCGCGCCGTAACGCTGTTCCAGGGCGCCGACGACCCGCAGCATGTCGAACGAGGTGAGGCCGCTGTCGGCGAACGTCCGCCCGGGCTCGACGGGATGCTCCAGCACCCCGGCCACGATCTCCTCGACGCCGTCGCCGGGTGTGGCCGGTCGTGGTGCCCGCGTGCCGGCGGCCACGAGCGCCGCCACCGCCTCGACCGTGTCGTGCTCGTACAGGTCGGCCGCGGTGATCTCGACGTCGAACGTGGCCACCACCAGCCGGGCCAGTTCCATCCGGAAGATCGAGTCGAGGCCGAGGTCGGCGAACGCCCGGTCGGCCGTGATCTCCGTACGGTCGGCGCCGAGCACCCGCGCCACGCAGTCCCGTACCGCCTCGGCCACC
This sequence comes from Micromonospora sp. WMMD1219, assembly GCF_049315215.1. Taxonomy (NCBI): domain Bacteria; kingdom Bacillati; phylum Actinomycetota; class Actinomycetes; order Micromonosporales; family Micromonosporaceae; genus Micromonospora; species Micromonospora sp. WMMD1219. Next base: position 4,425,448 of record NZ_CP186057.1, on the reverse strand, counting down.
TCCGCGGGCGCGGCCGGGACCGTACCGGCGGGCTCCTGGGCGACGGCGACGGCGGCGGCCGGCCGTCCGGCGCGGCGCGGCTGCTCGGCGGGGCCGTGCGGTTCGACGAGGCCCCGCAGGTCGGCGGGGTCCGGCCGGTCGACGGGGTCCGGCCGGTCGACGTGCTCGTGCGGTTGCGCGGGGCTGGTCCGCGCGGGTGCGGCCGGTGGCGCAGCGGCGGCGGGTGGCGCCGTAGCGGCGGGACCGGCTCCGGCCGGGCGGGTGGCCGGGCGGGCGAGGACGCCCACCGGGGCCGCGCCGTTCGGCGTGTGTCCGCCGTTCACCGCTCCCGCGCCGGCGGTCGCGCTCCGGCCCGCGCCGTTGCGGCGCAAGGCCGACGGATCCCGCAGCACGATCCGGTCCGCGGCGGTGCGCCGGACCGGGGCGGGCCGCTCGGCCGGAACGCGCGGGGCGGGCGGCTCGGCCGGGGCGGGCCGGGACGGCGCGGCGGCGCGGGCCGGGCCCTCGTCGAACCAGAACGGCCGGGCCGCCAGCGGCGGCGCGGGCACGGAGATCCGGGCCGGCCGGTGCTCCCACGTCGTCGCCCAGTCGACGTCACCGCCGGCCAGCCAGGTCTCGGTCTCGGCGTCGAGGCGGGCCGGGGCGTCGCCGCGCAGCACCGCCACCGCCTCGGCGGCGTCGGCGACCACAGCGGCGAACCGATGGGCCAGGGCGTCGCGTCCCACCTGGAGCGTGTACGTGGCACGGGCCAGGTCGGCGCCCTCCGCGAGGTGGTCCGCGACCCGGCGCCGGCACTCGGCCAGAGCCGCGGGACCGGACGCGGACAGCACCAGGCGCCAGGGGCCCGGCGCCGGGGACGCCGGCAACGGCGGCGGCGACTGCACGACCACGTGGGCGTTGGTGCCGCCGAACCCGAACGAGCTGACCCCGGCGACCCGGTCGCCGGTCCAGGGCACGTCGCGGTCCAGCACTGTGAACGGGGTGCCGTCCAGCCGCAGGTACGGGTTGCGCCGGTGCTGGTGCAGCGTGCGCGGCAGCCGTTCGTGGCGCAGGCTCAGCAGCACCTTGAGCAGCCCGGCGATGCCGGCCGCGGCCTCCAGGTGGCCGATGTTCGTCTTCACCGTCCCGACCGCGATCGTGGCGTCCACGCCCTCGAACGCCTTCTTCAGCCCTTCGATCTCGATCGGGTCGCCGAGCCGGGTGCCGGTGCCGTGGGCCTCGATGTAGCTGACGTCCGCCGGGTCGACGCCGCCGGCCCGGTACGCCCGGCTGACGACCTGCGCCTGCGCCTGCGGGTTCGGCGCGGTCAGCGACGGTCCGCGGCCGGCGTGGTTGACCGCGCTGCCCCGGATGACGGCGATCACCTGGTCCCCGTCGGCGACCGCCGCGCGCAGCGGCTTGAGCAGCACGACGCCGCAGCCCTCGCCGCGGCCGTACCCGTCGGCGGACGCGTCGAACGTCTTGCACCGGCCGTCGGCGCTGAGCATGCCCGAGGACTGGAACGCCACGAACAGGCCGGGGCTCAGCAGCACGTTCACCCCACCGGCGAGCGCCGTCGAGCACTCGCCGGCCAGCAGCGCCCGTACCGCGCGGTGCACCGCGACGAGGGAGCTGGAGCAGGCGGTGTCGACGGCCTCGCTGGGGCCGCGCAGGTCCAGCAGGTAGGAGACCCGGTTGGCCAGGATGCAGTCGGCGAGGCCGCTCGCGGTGTGGGCCTCGACCGGCACGTCGTGCGCGCGGAGCAGGTCGTCGTAGTCGCAGGCGGACACGCCGACGAAGATCCCGGTGTCGGTGCCGGCGAGGTCGGCCGGCCGGTAGCCCGCGTCGGCGACGGCCTGCCAGGCGGTCTGGAGGAACAACCGCTGCTGGGGGTCCATCAGCGCGGCCTCGCGCGGCGCGATGCCGAACAGGTCGGCGTCGAACGAGCGTACGTCGTCGAGGAAACCGGCGCGGACGCCCGCGGTGGCGGGGTCGGCGAGCAGGTCGGTGCGGTCGGCCGGGACCGGGCGGACGAGGTCGTCACCGGCGGCGAGGTGCCGCCAGAAGGCGTCGAGGTCCGGCGAGCCGGGCAGCACACCGGCCATTCCCACCACGGCGACCGCGTCGGCCGGCAGGTCCGCGGCGGGCTCGGCGGCGTCCGCCCCGGGCCGGTCCGCCGCGCGCCCGGCGTCCACTGTGGCCGGTGCCGGCCGGGCCGGGAGTACGGTCCGCAGGTACGCGCCGAAGGCCGCGAGCGTGGGGTGCTCGTAGAGGACTGTGGGCAGCAGGTCGACGCCGAAGCGCTCGTTCGTCTCGTTCACCAGGCCGGTCAGCGAGATGGAGTCGAAGCCCAGGTCGAGCAGTTGGATGTCCGGGTCGACCTCGTCCGGTTCGACGAGCAGGAACCCGGCGGCGAGCGCGCGCAGCTCCGCGTCCAGGTCCAGCTCCGGGTCCGGGCCGCTCTGCGGCACCTCCGGCGCGACGTCGGCGGGGCGCTGCACCGCCACCACCGGTTCGGTGCCCGACACGACGCGGTCGAACGCCCGTACCGCCTCGGCGGTCGGCAGCGGGGCACTCCCCCAGCGCCGCGCGAACAACCGCCGGGTGGCGTCGTCCACGGCCATGCCACCGTCGGCCCAGAGCGGCCAGCAGACGGACACCGTGCCGGGCCGCCCGGCGGCGAACTCGTCCAGGAACGCGTTGGCGTAGGCGTAGTCGACCTGCCCGAGGTTGCCGGTCCGCCCGGCGATCGACGAGCACAGCGCGAGGAACTCCAGCGGTTCCGGGCCGAGCGCGTCCACCAGGTGCCGCAGGCCGAACACCTTCGGGGCCAGCACCGCGTCGACGGCGGCGGCCGGCTTCGTCAGGGCGCGGGCGTCGTCGTGCACGCCCGCGGCGTGGACCACCCCGTCGATGCGCCCGTAGCGCCGGCGGATCTCGGCCACGGCACCGCGCACGTCGGACTCGACAGTCACGTCCGCGCGGACGAACGCGAAGGTGTCGTCGGCCGGCGCGGTCCGGCCGACCAGCACCACCGCCGACGGCGCACGGGTCGCGGCGAGGTGCACGGCGAGGTGCCGGCCGACCGCGCCGGTGCCGCCGACCACGACGTACACGCCGCCGGTGCGCCGGACGGCCGGGCCGGGCCGGAACGGCACCATCCGCCGCACCTCACGGACGCCGCCGCTCCAGCGGACGTCGTCCACCCGCTGCTCCGGCGGCCCGGAGACGTGCCACAGGTCCGCCTCGGCGGTCACGCCACCCCGGACCACCGCACCGGAGAAGCCGCTGTGCTCCAGGGCGAGCGTGCGCAGCGCCGCCGTCACGGCGGTGTACGCGGGCCGCTCGTCCGGGCAGCCGACGACGATCCGCAGCGGCGCGGCCGGATCCGGGGTGAGTACCTCGACGGCGGTCCGCAGGACCGTGTGCAGGCTCTCGCGCACCTCGTCGGCGAGCCCGCCGGCACGAGCGGGCAGGTGCACCACGACCACGTCCGGGTCGGCCTGGTCGTGGCGGCCGCCGAACGTCGGGCCCTCGCCGACGACCCGGATGCGGGCCGGCGGTCGCCCGCCCTGCGGCGGTGGCTCGGCCCGCCACTGCGGCCGCAGGTACACGCACGGGTCGCTCTCGGGTGCACCGGTCCCGGGCACGCCGGTCTCGGACACGCCGGTCCAGGGCACGCCGGTCTCCCGCGCCGCCGTCTCCGGCGCGACGCTCCCCGGCACGACGCTCCCCGGCACGGTCTTCACGGGCACGGCGTTCTCCGGCACCGCCGCCTCGGGCACGGCGTTCGCCCGCGCCACCGCCTCGGTGACCGCCGGGTTCGGCGACACGACTCGGCGGTCGGCGGTCCGGTCACCGTCCGGTACGGACGGTGGCGCCGGCGGCCGTGCGGTACCGGCGGGCTCGGGCAGCCACAGCCGCTGCCTGTCGAACGGGTACGGCGGAAGCGACACCCGTCCCGGCCGGACCGGCCAGCGGCCCGCCCAGTCGACCGGGACACCGCGTACCCACAGCTTCGCCGACTGGTCGAGTCGACCGCGGCGCAGCAGGTCGGCGGCGATCTCGGCGCCGCCGTCGTCGTCGAACAGCGGATCGGTGCCGGCGGTGCCGGTGGTCACCTCGCCGGCTCGCAGGCGGCGGACCAGCTCGTCGATGTCGGACACGACGACGGCGAGCCGGTGGTCGAACTCCGCCCGCCCGACCTGGGTGCTGTACGCGAGCTGGTCGAGGCGCGGGCGCGTCCGCTCGGCCAGGTCCGCCACAGCGGCCGTGAGCGTCCGCAGCTGCTCCGGCGTCCGCGCCGACAGCACCACGACGTGCGGCCCCGGCCGGACGGGTGCGGGCGGCGGCGCGGGATGCTCCCGGACCACGAGGTGCGCGTTCGCGCCGCCCGCCCCGAACGAGCTGACCCCGGCGCGGCGCGGCGCGGTCCACGGCTGCGCGCTCGTCGGCAGCAGGAACGACCCGGACAGGTCGATGCGGGAGTTGACAGTGGACAGGTTCGCGCAGGGGGCGATCGTGCCGTGCGCGAGTTGCAGCAGCACCTTCGTCAGGCCGGCGATGCCGGCGGCGCCTTCGAGGTGACCGATGTTGGCCTTGACCGAGCCGACCGGGATGCGCCGGCCGTCCGGCAGCGCGGCGCCGAGCGCCCGGCCGAGGCCGGCGATCTCGATCGGGTCGCCGAGGGCCGTGCCGGTGCCGTGCGCCTCCAGATATCCGACGTCGCCGGGTGTCGCACCGGCCGCGGCGAGCGCCCGGACCACCAGGTCGGCCTGGGCGGTGGGGTTGGGCACGGTGTAGCCGGCGGTCCGGCCGCCCGCGTTGACGAAGCCGCCCTCGATGACGCCCCAGATCCGGTCGCCGTCGCGCAGGGCCGCGGACAGCGGTTTGAGCAGCACCGCGCCGACGCCCTCGCCGGGCACGAACCCGTCCGCGCGCTCGTCGAACACCTTGCAGGCGCCGTCGGCCGACAACATGGTCATCGACGACAGCGCGATCAGGTGCGCCGGGTGCAGGACCAGGTTGACGCCACCGGCGACGGCCGCCGAGCACTCCCCGCGGCGCAGGCTCTCGCAGGCCAGGTGGACCGCGGTCAGCGACGAGGAGCAGGCCGAGTCGACGGCGAAGCTCGGCCCGGTCAGGTCGAGCGTGTACGACACCCGGTTGGCGATCGACCAGTACGCCGAGTGCCCGTCGGTGTAGCGGCCCTCCGGCCAGCCCTGCGCGGCGGCGATGCGGCCGTACGAGCCGTACATGGTGCCGACGAAGACACCGGTGTCGCGCGGCAGCACTCCCCCGAGCGCGCCCGCGTCCTCCAGCATCAGCCAGACGGTCTCCAGGAACAGCCGCTCCTGCGGGTCCATCGCGGCCGCGTCCTTCGGCAGGATGCCGAAGAAGCCGGGGTCGAACCGGTCGACGTCGGTGAGGAACCCGGCCCACCGGCTGTACGTGTGCCCCGGCCGGCCGCGGCGCGGGTCGAAGTGTTCGCGCCAGTCCCACCGCTCCGGCGGCACCTCGGTGATCGAGGTGGTGCCGGTGACCAGGTTCTGCCAGAACCGTTCCAGGTCCGGCGCGCCCGGGTAGCGGCCGGACAGTCCGATGACCGCGATCGCGTCCGCGTCGCCCCGGGCGGCGAGGGCCGGGGCGGCCGAGACGGCAGGGGCGACCGGGGCTGCCGGTCGCTCCGGTTCCGCCGCGTGGACGGGCGCCGGCACGGCGTCCACCGCTGCGGCGCCGAGCGTGGCGGCGAGCGGGCCGGGCCGTTCCCGGGCCAGGTGGTCGGCGAGCTGCTCGATCGTCAGGTGCTCGAACAGCAGGGTGGCCGGCAGGTCGCCGAGGTCGGCCGAGAACCGGCGTACGAGGTGCTGGCCGACCAGCGAGTCGACGCCGAAGTTGTCGAACGTGACGTCGTCGTCGAGCTGGTCGGGACGGTACTTGAGGACTTCCGCGAAGACCGCGCGGACGTAGTCCCGGGCGGCGCGGGCCGGCACCCGGTCCACCGGCGGCGCGCCGGCCGTCGCCACGAGCACGCACTGCTCCTGCTCCTCGCCGGGGACACCGGGCATGCCGAGGATCCGGCCGGTCAGGCCCGCCTCGGCGAGCGCCGCGCGCCATCCGGCCGGTGACAGCAGCGGGGAGTGCGGCAGCCGCCGGTGGGCGTCGGTGAACCGCCACCAGCCCGGCAGCAGGCCGAACGTCGCGGTGAGGAAGTCGGAGGCGCGGGTGACCTCGTTGAGCAGCAGCACACCGCCGGGACGCAGCAGGGATCGGGCGTGGCGCAGGCTGCGGACCACGTCCTCGGTGGCGTGCAGCACGTTCGTGGCGAGCACGACGTCGTACGAGCCGGCCGCGAAGCCCTGCCCGGCCGGTTCCCGTTCGATGTCGAGGACACCGAACCGCAGGCCCGGGTGGCGTCCGCCGAAGCGGTCCTCGGCCTCGCGGAGGAACGCGGTCGAGAGGTCGGTGAAGTCGTACCGTACGCCCGGGCAGGCGTCGAGGACGAAGGCCGAGCCTGCGCCGGTGCCGGCGCCGATCTCCAGCACGCGGCCCGGCCCGTCCGTCCGGTCCAGTACGGCGGCGGCCTCGGCCGCCACCAGCCGGTGGTAGAAGTCCGCGGCCCGCTGTCCCCGGTAGACGGCGGCGACCAGGTCGGTGCTGCCGCCGGGAAAGAGCACCTCGGTCGGTGAGGTCCGGCCGTCCAGGACGCCGGGCAGCGCGTCGACGCAGCGGGCCAGCAACGCCACGTGCGGGGCGAGGTCGGGATGCCGGGCGAGCACGCCGGCGGTGGACAGGCCGGCCGGGGGCGCGGACACGGCGGCGGCGACGGCGGCCGCCAGCGGCCCGGAGGCCGGCGCGGGACGGTCCCGGAGCCGGTCGCGCAGCAGGTCGCGGGCCAGCCCGTCGAGGGTACGGAAGGCAGCGCTGGACCGGTCCAGCGACGGGTCCGTGTCCCCGGCGGCGCCACCCGGTGCGGGCGGGCCCGACACTGCGGTGACGGCGGCGTCGTCGGCGGGCGCGGACGGGTGGACGCCGAGTGCGGCGAGCCCGTCCCTCGTGCCCTTGAGGACTGCCACCTGCGGGTGCGGGCCGGCGAGGATCCGTTCCAGCGCGGCGACGCCCTCGGCCGGCTCGATGGAACCGATGCCCAGCGCCGCGAACCGGGCCGCGTATCCGGGGTCGGCGACCACGCCGACGCTGCCCCACCAGCCCCAGTTGACCACGCGTACCGGTTGTCCACGGCGGTGCAGCGCCAGCCCGTACGCGTCCTCGAACGTGCTCGCCGCCGCGTAGTTGGCCTGCCCCGGGGCCGGGGCGAACGACAGCGCCGAGGAGAACAGCGCGAGGAAGTCCAGCGGTTCGCCGGCCAGCGCGTCGGCGAGCACGCCGACGCCGGCGACCTTCGGTCGCAGCACCTCGGTGAACGCCGCCTCGTCCATCGCGGACAGCGCACGGTCACGGAGCACGAGCGCGGCGTGGAACGCGCCGTCGACCGGCCCGAACCGCTGCCGCGCCTCGGCCACCGCGCGGCGGACCGCGACCGCGTCGGTGACATCGGCGCGCAGGTAGACGGCCTGCCCGCCGAGCGCCTCGATCTGCGTCACCAGGGACCGGATGCGCTCGTCCTGCGGGGACCGGCCGAGCCACACGAGCCGGGCACGCCGGGTCCGGGCGAGGTGACGGCTGACCTCGAACCCGATGCCGCCGGTGCCGCCGACGACGAGGTAGACACCGCCGTCGCGCAGCGGCGCCGCGCCCGCGGGCCCGGCCACCGGCTCCAGGCGCCGGACCAGGCGACGGTCACCGCGCAGCGCGACGAACCGGTCGGTGCCGTGTTCGCGGCGGATCGCGTCGGCCGGGGTGGTGTCGCCGGGACCGGCGTCGACACAGGCGACCCGCCACTGCGGGTACTCGGCGGCGATCGCGCTGGCCAGGCCGGCGAGGCCGGCGGCGTGCGGGTGGACCGGTTCGCCGGGCAGACCGGCCACCCCGGACACGACGAAGGTGAGCGTCAGCGATCCCCGGTCCGCGCCCAGGTCGAGCAGGCGGCGCAGCAGGCGGAACGCGTCGAGCGTCGCGGTGTCGTCGTGCGGCGGGGCGGCCGGATCGGCCGTGCGGGCGAGCACGTACACCGTGTCGTACCGGCCGGTGGGCAGCTCGCCGAACGGCAGCGCGTCGTCGGCGCCGAGGGCGGCGGCCAGCGCGGCGTCGCCGGGGGTGTGCACGGCGAGGACCCGCCCGGCGGGCGGTTCTGCGAAGGGTGCACCCACCGGCCGCCAGGCCGGCACGTACAGCAGGTCCGGTTCCGCGGCGGCCGGTGGCGCCGGCACGGCCGGCCGGCTCTCGGCGGCGGAGGGCGTGGCGCCGGACGGGTCGTAGGGACGCAGCGCCACACCGTCGAGCCGGGCCCGGACGTCGCCGGTCAGGTCGGTGACCACCACGTCGAACCGTCCGCCGTCCCGGCGGACCACGTGGACGCGGGCGGTCGTGGGCAGCCGGTCCGCCACGAAGGCCGACTCGACGGCGAACGGGACGAGCATCCGGTCCGCGGGATCGACCAGCCCGGCGATCGCCTGCAACGCCCCGTCGAGCAGCTGGACGTCGCCGTCCGCGGTGAGCGTGCCGAGCGCCTCACCGGCGCCCAGCCGCAGCTCCGTCAGCACCCGGAAGGACGGCCCGTAGCGCAGACCGGCCCGGGCGAATCCCGCGTACAGGTCGTCGACCGGACGGCGGCCGGGGCAGCGGGCCTCGACGGACGGCAGGTCCACCCGGCCCGGCGGGGCCGGGTCGGCGGCGCGGCGGGTGGCGACGGCGTGCGGCGTCCCGCCGACGGTGAGGGTGGTCCGGTCGTCCCGGGTGACGACCGCCGTCACCGGCCCGGTGACCACGACGGGCCGCAGCCAGGTCACGTCGGCGGCGCGGGCCGACCCACCGGCGGTGGCCTGGCGCAGGAACGCCGCGCCGGGCAGGACCGGGACGCCGTGCAGCGTGTGGTCGGCCACGAGCGGGTCGGCCGGCGTGAGGGCCGTCTCCCGCCGGTCGCGGCCGGTCCAGAAGCGGTCGCGGGCGAACGGGTACGTGGGCAGCGGGACGCGACGGCCGGCCGGCATCGCCGTCCAGTCCACGTCCGCGCCGGCCACCCAGCGCTCGGCGAGCGCGACCAGGTCGGCCGGCGCGTCGGGCGCGGGCGGCCCGCCGGCCAGCTGCCGGACCAGGTCGGCGGTGTCGGAGGCGACGAACGCGGCCCGGACCGCCAGGTGCGCCCGGCCCCGCGCGAGGGTGGCGGCGACGTCGTGGACGTCGACCGGTTCGGTACGCAGGCGCTCGGCCAGCCGGTCCGTCAGGTCCCGCAGCGCGGACGCGGTCCGGGCCGAGACCGGCACCACCACCGGCCCGGTGCCGGTGCTCGCCGACGGGGCCGGCGCCTCGGCGACCACGAGGTGGCAGTTGGTGCCGCTGAAGCCGAACGAGCTGACGCCGGCGACCAGCCGGTCGTCGTGCCAGCCGGTCAGTTCCCGCACCACCGGCAGCCCGGGGATCGGCTCGGTGGCGTGCGGGGTCGGTGGCAACTGCCGGTGCCGCAGGCTGAGCAGCACCTTGATCAGGCCGGCCACGCCGGCGGCCATCGTGGTGTGGCCGATGTTCGCCTTGACCGAGCCGATCCGGCAGTGCGGGCCGACGACCTGGGCCAGCGCCTTGACCTCGATCGGGTCACCGAGCGCGGTGCCGGTGCCGTGCGTCTCGACGTACCCGACCTCGACGCCCGCCCGGGCGTGGACCTCGCGCAGCAGACGGGCCTGGGAGACCGCGCTCGGCGCGGTGATGCCGTTGGTACGGCCGTCGCCGTTCACGCCGCCGGCGAGGATGACGCCGTGGACGTGGTCGCCGTCGGCGAGCGCCCGGTCCAGCCGCTTGAGGACGACCACGCCGACGCCCTCGCCGAGCACGATGCCGTCGGCGGCGGCGTCGAACGGCAGGCACCGGCCGGTCGGCGACAGCATCCCCGTCTGGCTGGTCCAGACCTGCATCTGCGGCGTGCACATGACGGCGACGCCGCCGGCCAGCGCCGTGTCGCAGTCGCCCGAGCGCAGGCTCTCGCAGGCCAGGTGCACCGCCGTCAGCGACGACGAGCACGCGGTGTCGATCGCCATCGTGGGCCCGGTCAGGTCGAGCAGGTACGCGATCCGGGCGGGCAGGATCGAGCTGGCCCCACCGAGGAAGGCCTCGCTGGTGTCGCTGCGGCCGTGCCGCTCCAGCAGCCGGGGGTAGTCGCCCGCGCCGCAGCCGACGAAGACGCCGCACCGCATCGGCCGCCCGGCGTACCCGGCGTCCTCCAGCGCGGCCCACGCCTGTTCCAGGAAGATCCGCTGCTGCGGGTCCATCGCCTCGGCCTCGAGCGGCGAGACGCGGAACAGCCCGGCGTCGAACGCGTCCACGTCGTCCAGCAGCGCCGCCCACCGGCTGCGGGTGCGGCCGGGTACGGCGGGGTCCGGGTCGTACAGTTCCGTCAGGTCCCAGCGGTCGGGCGGAACCTCCCGGATGGCGGACCGGCCGGCGGCGAGGTTGTCCCAGAACGTGTCGAGGTCCGGGGCGTCCGGGAACCGCCCGGCCATGCCGATCACCGCGATCGCGGTGGGCGCGTCCGGCGACGTGTCTGGTGCCGGTGCCGCGGCCGCAGCCGGTGCCGGTCCTGCGGTCGATGCCGGTAGCGGCGTCGCCGCAGATGCCGGCATCCCGGTCGGCGCCGGCTCCGCGTGGGAAGGCGACACCGACGGCGGGCGGACGGCGAACGTCAGCGGCGGCGGCTCCGACGCCGTGGCGGGGGCGTTCCCGGGCGTCGGGGCACTCCCGGGCGCCGCGGCGGGTGCGGTCAGGACGAGTGGCGGCGGGCCCGCGGCGGGCGGGACCGGTTCGTCCACGACGGACGGTGCCGGGGGCGCGGTGGCCTGGGCGCGCAGCGAGGCGGACTCGGCCAGGTTGCGCCGCACCGCCCGGGCGAGGTCGGGCACCGTCGGGTGGTCGTACACGGCGGCCGAGTCCAGGTCGGTGCCGAACCGGCGGTTGAGGTCCCGCACCAGCTCGACGGCGCCGATGGAGTCCAGTCCGAGGTCGGCGAAGGTACGCGACGGCAGCACCTCGTCCGGGCGCAGGTACAGCAGGGCGCCCACGATCTCCGTCACCGCGTCGCTCACCGTCCCGTCGTCCGGGCCGGGCTCCGGCTGCGCGGCCGGCGTCGCCCGGCTACGGAAGTCGTCGACCTTGGTGAAGTGCTCCCGCACCAGGGCGGCGGACTCCGCGCCGAGGACGTTGCCGTGCATGCGGACCTCGCTGGCGATGACGTCGGGGAGCCGGTCGAGGATCCGGCCGGCGAGTTCGTTCTTGAGCGACCGGATCACCGCCGGTGGCTTGTCCGCCATGGACCGGGCCAGGTCCAGCGCGGCCGGAACGACCTCGTGCGGCGGCAGCACGGTCACGCCGGCTCCGCGCCGGCTCAGCTCGGCGCCGGTCATCGACCGTCCGGTCAGCATCATCTCGGCGGCCAGGGCCGGGCCGAGGCGTTGCTCCAGGATGTAGGTGGCGCCCATACCCGGGGTGAAGCCGTAGCGGGTGAAGTTCGCGCTGTACACCGACGTGTCGCCGAGGACGACCACGTCGCCGTAGCAGGCGAACGCCAGTCCCCCGCCGGAGGCGTGCCCGGCGGCGGCGGTGACGACCGGCCGGGTGCACCGCAGGATCCCCTCGTACACGAGCGCGGCGTCGGTGAACGTGCCCTCGCCCTCGGCCAGCGCCCGCAGGGCCTCGGGCGTGCCGCCCATGCTGAAGACCGAGCCGTGGCCGGTGATCACCACGGCGCGTACGTCGTCGCGCCGCTCGATCTCCGCGAACGTGTCCCCCAGTGCCGCGAGCAGCCCGTCGGTGAACATCGGCGCGCGCATCGACACCAGCGCGACGCCCTGGTCCAGGACACGGAACTCCAGTTCCGGCCCGTCCGGGACGACCACGTCGCCGTCGGCGGCCGGTGGCGGGCTCGCCGCCGACCTGACCTCGCCGCCGGTCCCGGCTCGGACCGCGTCGACCGAGCCGGTGCGAGCCGCCTGCGTACCGGCCGCGCCGGCGTCGGCCACGTGCGCGTCGGCACGGGTCACCTGCGTACCGGCCGTGCCGGCGCGGGCGGCGTCCCAGCCGCCGAGCCAGCACGGTTCCTCCGGCAGCGGGCAGGTCGGCAGCGGGACGCGGCGGGGATGCCCGTCCGGGTAGCAGGCGGACCAGTCGACAGCGCCGCCGCCGACCCAGTGCCGGGCCACCTCGTGCAGGTCACCGGCCCGGAACGCCGCCACCGGATCGCCGGTGGCGGGCGCGCCGGCGGTCACCACGTCCGCGGTGTCCGCACCCCGGGCGAAGCGTTCCAGCGCGGTGCGCAGCGCGTCGGTGCCGGACGTCACGACGGCGACGCGGACCGCCTGCGGCGCCCGTCCCACCTGCGTCGTGTAGGCGATGTCGCGGACGCCGCGGTCCCCGGCGAGCTCGTCGAGGCGCGTCGCCACGCTCAGCCGGCCGATCGCCTCCACCCCGACCAGGTCCGCCAGCCGCGCCGGGTCGAGCCCGAGGTCGCCGAGCGTCGCCGAGGGTTCCAGCGCCTCCTCGGGTACGCCGAGAAGGTCGGCCACCGCCGCGGTCGGGCCGGTCGACGCCGGCAGGCCGGCCGCCATCGCGCCCGCGTACGCCCGCAGTGTCCCGGCGGTCGGCGCGGAGAGCACCACCAGCGCCGGCCCGTCCGGCGCGGGTGCGGCGGCGGGGGCGAACTCCTCGACCAGCACGTGCGCGTTGGTGCCCCCGGCGCCGAACGCGCTGACACCGGCCCGCCGCGGGACGCCGGGCGGCGGGGTCCACGGCTCCAGCGTGCGCTGGACCCGCAGCGGCACGGCGGCGAAGTCGATGTGCGGGTTGAGTTCCCCGGCGTGCAGCGACGGCACGAGCGCGCGGTGCCGCAGTTGCAGCAGCACCTTCGTGAGCCCGGCTATGCCGGCGGCGCCCTCCAGGTGCCCGATGTTCGACTTGACCGACCCGATCGCGCACGCCCCGGCCGGCAGGTCCGCACCGTCGAACGCCTGCCGGAGGCCCTCGACCTCGATCGGGTCGCCGAGCGCGGTGCCGGTGCCGTGCGCCTCGACATAGCCCACTGTGGCGGGGGTCCAGCCGGCCGATTCGAGGGCGGCGCGGACGAGCGCGGCCTGCGACCCGGGGCTCGGCACCGTCGCCCCGGCGGTACGTCCGGTGTGGTTCACCGACGTCGCGCGGATGACGCCGTACACGTGGTCGCCGTCGGCGAGCGCCCGCGACAACGGTTTGAGCAGCACCGCGCCGACCCCCTCGCCGGGCACGTAGCCGGTGCCGTCGGCGCCGAACGCCCGGCACCGGCCGTCGGTGGACAGCCACTGGCCCTGCGCGAGCTGGAGGTACTTCTGCGGGTGCACTGTCACGTTCACCCCGCCGGCCAGCGCGAGCGTGCACTCGCCGCGCCGGATGCTCTCGACCGCGAGGTGCACGGCCGTCAGCGACGACGAGCAGGCGGTGTCGACGGCCAGGCTCGGCCCGGTCAGGTCGAAGGTGTGCGAGACCCGGTTGGCGATCGCGCAGTGCATGGCGGTCGGGGCGACGCCGTCGGTGGCCCCGCCGACGAGCTGGTAGTGGTTCCACATGACGCCCGCGTAGACGCCGACGACCTCGCCCCGCAGGCTCTCGGGCGGATGCCCGGCGTTCTCCAGCGCGTGCCAGCAGGTGGTGAGGAACAGCCGTTCCTGGGGGTCCATCCGCTCGGCGTCGCGCCGGGACACCCCGAAGAAGGCCGGCGCGAAGCGGTCGACGCCGTCGAGGAAGCCACCCCACCGGCCGTACGTGCGTCCCGGGGTGCCCTTCTCGGGGTCGAACAGCGCCGCGTGGTCCCAGCGGCCGGCGGGCACCTCGGTGATCGCGTCGACCCCGCCGGCCAGGTTGCGCCAGAACGCGTCCAGGTCGTCCGCGCCGGGGTAGCGCCCGGCCACGCCGACCACCGCGACCGGGTCGTCGGTCGGATCGCCCATGGCCGGTACGCCCACGGCCGAGGCACCGACGGCCGGTCCGCGGTCGGACAGGACGGCCGGGCCCGGGACGGTGGCGGATTCGCCGGCAGCCTCACCCGGGGCCGGCACGAGTTCCCGCAACCGGTCCGCCTGCCCGTGCAGGACCAGGACCGCGTCGTACGGACCGCGCAGCACGTCGCGCAGGACGCCGAGCGCGGTCCCCGTCGGCATCGGCTCCTGGCCGGTGCGCTCGGTCGAGCGGCGCAGGGCGTCGGCGGGCGCACGCATGCCGCCCTCGGCCCAGTACGGCCAGCCGATGACGACGGTCCGGCCGCGGCCGCGGCGTCGGACGTGCCGCAGGCCGGCGTTGGCGTACGCGTAGGCGGCCTGGCCGGGGTTGGCCACGTCGGCCGACGCGGAGGAGAAGGCGACCAGGAAGTCGAGCGCGTCACCGGCGGTGGCGGCGTCGACGTGACGGAGGCCGTCGAGTTTGGGCGCGGCGACGGCGGCGAGGTCACCCGGGTCGCCGCGGAAGAACAGCCCGTCCCGGGTGACGCCGGCGCAGTGCAGAACCCCGTCGATCCGGCCGAACCGCTCGCGTACGCCGGCCACCGCCGCGTCCACGGCGGCGGCGTCGGTGACGTCGGCGATCGCGACGTGCACCTCGGCGCCCGCGGCGCGGCACCGGTCGACGAGCGCCGCCGCGGGCGCGGTGCGCGACAGCAGGGCGATCCGGGCCCGGTGCCGGCGCGCGAGGTGCGTCGCGAGGACGGCGGCGAGACCGCCGGATCCCCCGGTGACGAGGTAGACGCCGCCGTCGCGGAACGGCTCCCCGCCGGTGGCCTCGACGGCCAGGTCCACCTCGTGCCAGCGCCGCACGAGACGCCGGCCGCCGACGTAGCGGACCTCCGGCTCGGCGTCGGCCGCGCGCAGCTCCGCGCGTACCGCGGCGGCGAGGTCGCGGGCGTGCTCGACCTGGACGAACCGGCAGCGCAGGCCGGGGACCTCGGCGGTCACGGTACGGGCCAGCGCCGCGGTCGCCGCCTGCTCGGCTGTGGTTTCGCCGGCGTGCACGACGAGCAGGTCGCGCGGTCCGGCGTCGACGAGGGCGGTGGCGGCGCGCCACAGGTCGGCGGCCGGGTCGCCGGACAGCAGGACGACGGCGGGTGGCAGGTCAGGGACGTCGCGGAGCCGGTCGACGGAGTCGACGTGGGCGGCGGCGAGCCCGGCGGGGAGCACGCCGCCCACGACCAGGGCCTCCGGGGTACGGGCGGCCGGCGGCGCCGGGTCCGCGGGCACCCAGGCGTCGACGAAGGACAGCACCACCGGCTCGGGGGCGGCCGGAGCCGGGGCCGCGTCGGCCACCGGCGCGTCGGGCGACAAAGGGACGGCCGGGGCGGGCCCGGTGGACAGGTGCGCGGCGAGCGCGTCGATGGTGGTGTGCTCGAACAGCAGCGTCGGGTAGAGCTTGCGGCCCACGAGGTGCTCGACCCGCTCGGTGAGCCGGAGCAGCGCGACCGAGTCGAAGCCGAGGTCGTAGAACCCGGCCCCGGTCGCCACCTCGGCGGGCGGGCGGCCGAGCATGTCCGCGACGGCCGCGCGCAGCGTGTCGGTGAAGCCGTTCGCGGCACCGGGCGGGGACGCCGCCGGCCGTCCGGGCGCCAGGGCCGACGCCCCGGTGGCGGGCCGGGCGGCGTCGGCCGACACGTCGGCGAGCAGCCGGCGCACCAGCCCGGATTCGCGGATGCGCTTGCAGGTGAGGCCGGTGAATCCGGCCAGGAACCGGCCGTGCTCGTCGCGGATCGTGTAGTCGGTGGTGATCACGTCGCCGGACGGCGCGAGCCGTTCCGGGCGCGGTACGTGGACGTGACACGTCGGCGGTAGCGCCTCGGGTGCCCGGAACTCCCGGACGAACATCGGCACGAACGGGTCGTCGGTCGGCATCTCGACCTGCCCGAACCCGGCCAGCGTCGAGGCGTCCAGCGAGGCCGGGTGCAGGTGGAACCCGGCGGCTGTGGCCCCCGGGTGCTGCTCGCGGGTCAGGTCGGCCAGGAGCGCGCCGCCGCCGATGTGCAGGGTGCCGCGGCAGCGCATCGCCGGGCCGTGGCGGATGTTCTCCCGTACCGCCCGCTGGTAGAGCACGTCCACGTCGTCGTGCCGGTCCGCGGCGGCCCGCAGCGCGGCCAGGTCGAGCGGCGCCGGGACCGGCTCGTCGGTGAAGCAGACCAGCCCGTGCGCGTTGTCGTGCCAGCCGGACACCGGGTCGTCACCGCGCACCCAGCGGCTGCGTACGGTGAACGGGCGCCCGGCGTCCCGTGGTTCGCCGATGGTGAGCACGACCTCGCGGTCGAAGCCGTCGGTGGTGACGATCGCCTCGGCGAGCACGGTGTCCCGGACGCAGAGCCGCCGGTGGTCCCAGCCGGCCGCGACGGCGGTGCGGTAGACGAGGTCGAAGAAGACGACGCCGGGAAGCACCGACACCTCGTGCAGCCGGTGGTTCCGCATGACGAAGTCGTCGTGGGTGAGCCG
Source organism: Micromonospora sp. WMMD1219 (assembly GCF_049315215.1). Lineage (NCBI taxonomy): Bacteria > Bacillati > Actinomycetota > Actinomycetes > Micromonosporales > Micromonosporaceae > Micromonospora > Micromonospora sp. WMMD1219. The sequence goes on along the minus strand of NZ_CP186057.1, from coordinate 4,408,880 downwards.
GAACCGGCTCTGGACGTCGGCCATCGGGAACCTGCCTCCGGTTCGCTGGTCAGTCGGTGGTGACGAGTTGCAGTCGCAGCAGGGACGCCGTGAGTGGCTCGCCCGCGTCCGGCCGGGCCGGGGGTGGCGCCCCGGCCGGCGCCTCGCCGTCGAGCCACAGCCGCCGGCGGCGGAACACCGGCCGGGGCAGCGGCGCCCGGCGGACCGGCCCCGGTGGCGCGCCACTGAGCACGAGGTGGGCGTTGGTGCCGCCGAGACCGAACGAGCTGACGCCGGCCACGCGTTCGGATCCGGCGGGCCAGCCGACCGGTTCCGTGGTGGGGTGCAGCGGCGAGCGGTCGAAGTCGAACCGCGGGTTCGGGGTGTCGCAGAACAGCGTCGGCGGGATCGTGCCGTGTTCCAGGGCGAGCGCCACCTTGAACAGCCCGGCCATGCCGGCGGCGCTGAGCAGGTGGCCCAGGTTCGACTTCACGCTGCCGATCTCGATCCGGCCGCCGGGCCGGTCGCCGAAGACGTCGTTGAGGGCGCGCAGCTCGATCGGGTCGCCGATGAGCGTGCCGGTGCCGTGGGCCTCCAGCATCGCGATGTCGGCGGGACGGCGGCCGGCGGCGGCCAGCGCCTGCCGGACCACGTCGGCCTGGGCGGCGGGACTGGGGGTGGTGACGCCCATGGTGTGCCCGTCGTTGTTCACCGCGACGCCGTCGATCACGGCGTGGACGCGGTCGCCGTCGGCGAGCGCGGCCGCCAGCGGTTTGAGCAGCACCACGCCGCAGCCCTCGCCGGGTACGAAGCCGTCGGCGCGTTCGTCGAACGTCCAGCACCGGCCGGTCGGGGACAGCGCCCGGGCGGCGCTCAGATCGAGGTACGTCTCCGGGTCGAGCAGCACCTCGACGCCGCCGACGACCGCCAGCTCCGACTCCCCCGCGAGCAGGCTGCGGCAGGCGACCTGCACCGCGACGAGCGACGACGAGCAGGCGCTGTCGACGACCAGGTTCGGGCCACGCAGGTCGAAGTGGTGCGCGACGCGGGCGGCGATGAAGTTCTGGTCGGAGCGCAGGACGTCGGTGCGGATCGGGACGCGCCGGCCGTAGTCGGACAGCCGCGCTCCGGCCACGACGGCGACGCGCCGGCCGCGCAGTTCGTCCGGGGCGTACCCGGCCTCCGCGAGGCACTCCGCGGTGCCCTCCAGGAACATCCGGATCGCCGGGTCCAGACAGCGGGCCTCGTCGTCGCCCATGTCGAAGTAGCCGGGGTCGAACCACTCGATGCCCTCGACGAAGCCGCCCCACTTGCTGATCGACCGCCCGAGGCCGGGCTCTGGCGAGTACCAGCGGCGGTGGTCCCAGCGCTCGGCCGGCACCTCGGTGACCGCGCAGCGCCCGTGCAGCAGGTTGTCCCACAGCGTCGCGACGTCGGTCGCCCCCGGGAACCGGCAGGCCATGCCGATCACGGCCACCCGTCCGTCCAGGTCCGCCCGCGTCCGGCCGCCGGCCGCCTGCGCCGCCGTCGGCACAGGCTCATCGACGGGTACGGGCGCAGTCACGGGTACGGGCGCCGTCACCGCTTCGGGTGAGGTCACCGCCTCGGGCGGAGTCACGGGTACGGGCGCGGTCACCGGTTCGGGCTCGGGGGGCGCGGCCTGCACGCCGAGGTGGGCGGTGAGCCGCTCCAGCGTGGGGTGCAGCAGCAGCGTCGCCGGGTCGAGGTGGGTGCCGAGCCGCTCCTCGATGCGCACCAGCAGCTCGCCGAGCAGCACCGAGTCCACGCCCAGGTCGCCGAACTCGACGGTCGGGTCGAGGTCGCGCTCCGGGATGCCCAGCGCCGCCGAGAAGATGCCCACGAGCCACCCCGGCGGAGCCGCCGGCCCGCCCGACGCCACCTCGGCCGAAACCGTGCCCGTAGTCAGGGCCGGCGCAGTTCCCGTGACCGGGGCCGGAGCCGAACCTGGTGCCGCGCCCGTAGCCACGGCCGACGGCGAGGCCGAGGCCGAGGACGGGGCCGGCGCCGAGGACGAGGCTGGGATCGAGGACAAGGCCGGGGCTGAGCCCGGGGCGGGCGTACCGGCGGGCGGAGCGCCGGTCGTGGCGGTGGGTGCCGCCGGCGCCGGACGGCGCGGGCGCAGCCGCAGCAGGGCGTCCGGGTCGGGGGCGTCGCCGAGCGGCGGGCACGGCAGCACCACCGCACCGGCCGGCAGGGCGAGCACGCGGTCGACGACGCGTAGTCCGGCGGCGTCGTCCAGCGGGGCGAGCCCGGCCGGCGCGCACGGGTTGGGGCGGCCGCTCGTGGACCCGGTCTGTGCCCACTGCGGCCAGTCGACCGAACGGAACTCGGTACGGCCGGCGGCGATCCGCGCGCGGACCAGCTCGTCGACGGCGATGTTCGCGGCGGCGTAGTCGGAGACCCCGGCGGCCAGCCCGGTCACCGTGGCGCACACCGAGGAGAACACCAGGAAGAAGTCGAGCGGGTCGGCGGCGCACAGCGGCGCCAGGGTCTCGAAGCCGTCCAGTTTGGGCGCCATCACCGCACGTACGTCCGCCAGGTCCTTGTGCAGGAACGCCGGGTTGCCGCGGCTCTCCACACCGGCGCAGTGCACGACGCCCCGCAGCGGGCCGAGTTCGGCGCGGACCTGCCGCAGGAACTCCTCGACACCGGGGAACCCGCCGGCGTGCTGGAGCACGCGCACGCCGCGGGCGCGCAGGTCGTCCGCGACCCCGGTGTCCGCGTGGACGCCGACGAGGGCGATCGACCGGGCGCCGTGCGCGGCCAGGTGCCGGGCGACGAGCGCGCCGACGCCCCGGGTGCCGCCGGTCACCAGGTACGCCCCGGCCGGGTCGCACCGCAGCGGCGCATGGGGCGCCGGTACGAGGTCCAGGCGCGGCCGGAAGCGCCGGCCGCCGGCGTACCGGACCTCGCCGTAGGCGTCGGCCCGTACCCATTCGGCCAGGATCCGGGCGGCGAGGTCGGTGTCGTCGCCGGGACGGTCGGTGTGCAGCACGGTGGCGGTGACGCGGGCGTACTCGGCGCCGAGAATCTTGACGAAGCCGGCCGTGCGGACGTCGTCGACGGCCGTCTCCAGGATCCGCAACGGCGTGGTGGGACGCTCGGCCAGCAGCCGCTGCACCATCCGTACCCGGGTCTCCCAGCCGGGTCCGCCGGGCAGGCCGACCAGTCCGCCGACGCCGGGCACGCGGGACAGCACGGCGGCGAGGTCCGCCACGTCGTGCACGGCCAGGCCGCCGAGGCGGGCGACGAGATCGGGACTGCCGCCGACGCACAGCATCACCCCGGCCACCGGCGACACGGCCGGTCCGGGATCGGGGTCCGGTTCCCACCCCTTGGCGTAGAGCGGCACGTCCGCGGCCGGCGCGGGCTCGACGACCGGCGTCGGCGTCGCCGCGACGTCCGGCGACGCCCCGACTGCCGGCGACGCCCCGACTGCCGGCGACGCCCCGACTGCCGGTGACGCCCCGACTGCCGGCGTCGGCACGGCGGCCGGCGACGGCACGGCGATCGGCGTCTGCGTGCCGGAGGGCCCGGCACCGGCCGGTACGTCCTCGGGCACCCAGCACCGCATGCGAGCGAACGGATACGCCGGCAGGTCCACGACGATGCGGCCCGGCTCGTGGAGCGCGGCCCAGTCGACGGCTCCGCCGTTCACCCAGTGCCGGGCGAGGTCGGTCAGGCTCGCCCCGGCCGGCGGCGCGGCGTCCGGGTCCGGTGCCGCGGGGGCGCGCCCGCGCAGCACGGCGGGGTCGGTGCGGTAGGCGGCGAGGCGTTCGCACAGCGTCGCGACGTCCTCGACCACGACCGCCAGCCGCTGCCGCAGCGGCTCCCGGCCGATCTGGAGCGTGTAGGCGATGTCGGCGAGGGCCGGCCCGTCGTGCGCCAGCAGCGCTGCGGCGTGGTCGGCGGCCGAGCCGGCATGCTCCCCGGCGGCGATCCGCCGGACCGCCGCGACGAGGTCCGCCGTGCTCGGTCCGCGGTCCCGGCGCAGGTACGCCACGAGCCGTCGCACCACCTCGTCGAGGCGGTCCTCGTCGTAGGCGGACAGGACGACGAGCTGCGGTCCGGGCGGCGCGACCGGCCGGGTACGGGCGGGTGGCGCGGCGACGATCGCGTGGGCGATGGTGCCCCCGGCGCCGAACGAGCTGACGCCCGCGACCCGGGGACCGGTCCACTCGGCCCGCTGCCGCTGCACCCGGAACGGCACGGCGTCCCAGGGGATGTTCGGATTGAGTTCGTCGGCGTGCAGCGACGGCGCGAGCACGCCGTGCCGCAGTTGCAGGATGACCTTGGTGAGACCGGCGAGCCCGGCGGCGGCCTCGGTGTGCCCGATCGTCGACTTCACCGAGCCGATCGGGATGCCGCCCGGCGGCAGGTCGGTCCCGGCCGCGTCCCGGTACGCCCGGGTCAGGCCGTCGATCTCGACCGGGTCACCGAGTGCCGTGCCGGCGCCGTGCGCCTCCACGTAGCCGATCTCGGCGGGTCCGGTGCGGGCGTCGCGCAGCGCCCGCCGTACCACGTCGGCCTGCGCGACCGGGCTGGGCACGATGTAGCCGTTCGTCCGTCCGGCGTGGACGACCGCGGTGCCGCGGATCACGGCGTGCACCGGGTCGCCGTCGTCGAGCGCCCGCCGCAGCGGCTTGAGGATCAGCGCGCCGACCCCCTCGGCCGGTACGAACCCGTCGCCGCCGGCGCCGAAGGTCCGGCTGCGCCTGTCGCTCGCGGTGAGCTTCATCCGGTGCTGCTGGATGAACTTGTTCGGGTGCAGCGACAGGCTCACGGCGCCGGCCACCGCCAGTTCGGCGTCGCCGCGCCGCAGGCTCTGCACGGCGAGGTCGAGCGCGACGAGCGCGGAGGAGCACATCGTGTCCACGGTCAGGCTGGGGCCGTGCAGGTCGAAGCAGTACGACACCCGGTTGGCGATGCCGCCGAGCGTCGCGCCGGAGTCCTGCGGGACGCCGCGCAGGGTCCGCTCCGCCCCGAACAGCGGGTACTCGTTCCACATCGCGCCGGCGTACACGGCGACCGAGGAGTGGTGCCGCTCCCGGAGCCGGGCGCGGGTGTACCCGGCGCTCTCCAGCGCGGCCCAGGTCACTTCGAGGAACAGCCGCTCCTGCGGGTCCATCAGGGCGGCGTCGCGGGGGGTGATGCCGAACAGCAGCGGGTCGAACCGGTCGACGTCGTCGAGGTACCCGCCGTCCATGAGGTGGGTCGGCCATCCCGGTCGCGCGCGCTCCGGCGGGTGCGGGGTGACGCAGTCGCGGCCGCCGGCGAGGTTGTCCCAGAACGCGTCGAGGTCGGGCGAGCGCGGGTAGCGTCCCGCGACGCCGATCACCGCGATCTCCGTGTCGCGCTCCTCCCCCGGCTCCCGCTCCGCGGCGACCGCCGGGGCCGGCACGACGGCCGTGGCCGGCACGACGGCCGGGGCGGGCGGTGTGTCGGGTGCGGCGGAACCGGTGGGCACCGCGGGTGCGGCGGCGGGTTCGGCGGACTCGGCGGGAACCGCCCCGGCGGGCGCGGTGCGGCCGGCGGCCGCCAGCGCCGCGGCGACCTCGGCGAGCGTGGCGTGCTCGAAGAACAGCGTCCGCGACCGTTCCCCCAGGTCGCTCTCCAGCCGGGCGGTCAGCCGCGTGACGAGGAACGACGACAGGCCCAGCTCGGCCAGCGGCAGGAGCGGGTCGACGGACTCGGCGGGCAGGCCGGACACCTCGGCGTACACCTCGACCAGGTAGGCCCGCAGCGACCCGGCCGGGTCGCGCGGAGGTGCGGCGGGCGGGGCCGGCGGCGCCGCACCGAAGGGGTAGCCGGGCAGCGGCACCCGCGGGCGTGGTCCCGGCCAGTACCGCCGCCAGTCGACCAGGCCGCCGCCGACCCAGTCCGCGGCGGCGTCGGCGTCGGTCGGCGCGGCGGCCGGCGCGAACGGCGCCCCGGCGACGCCGTGCAGCACCCCGTCGCGGGCCTCGCCCCGCAGGTAGGCGTCGAGTCCGCCGACCAGCTCCGCGACGCTCGCGCACCGCACGGCGAGCCGGTGCGGCAACGGCATCCGGCCGACCTGCGTGGTGTACGCCACGTCGGCGAGGTCGAGCGCCGGCTCCGTGGCGGAGACGTGCTCGCGCAGCCGGTGCGCGGACCGGCGTAGCCGCTCCGGATCGGCGGCGGAGAGGACAACGGCGTGGGCTGGATCGGTCTGTTGCTTCACGGCACCTGCCCGCCTGGGAAGGGTCGACGGCCGTGGATCCCGGCCGAGACATCACGCTAGGCAGTCGTACCGGCTTCGCCTGCTCAACGTTGAGCAGGCCGGTTGCTTGCGGCGCCCGCTCAACCGTGAGCAGACACGCCGTCGGCCGTCCCCGTAGAAACGGGCCGGAACCGGCGATCTCACCTGAGGAGCGAACCGATGACCACGACGGTCGAGCCGTACCGCGCGCTGAACCAATCGTCGCTGCCGTTGGAGCGGGTGCTGCACACGCTCAACTCCGGCTTCATCCTGCACCGGGTCGGCCAGATGGCCTACGGGTTCGCCGCCGAGGGGCGCCAGTTCAGCGTGGACCTGCTGCAGTACATCAACACCTCGCAGGAGGGCGTGGCGACCTCGTTCGCCTTCGAGGAGGTGTTCGGCGGCCGGGACCGGATGCACTGGTTCATCCACCTGAAGTCCCCGCAGGACTACCGGATCCTGCTCAACATGGTCGACCACGACCTGGAGTTCCGCCGGATCTCCGACGAGGACCGGCTGCCGCACAAGGGCGGCGGCAACTGGGACCGCATCTTCGTCCACCGCAGCCTGCACGAGGACGTGCTCGTACCGCAGCACGGGATGGACCACGACGGCGACGACGCGGAGCCGGCGACCTTCGTACCGCCCGCGTCGTCCCAGCTCAACCAGCCGCCGGAGCAGCAGATCAACTCCGCGACCGCGGGCGCGATCGTCATGCGGACCTCGGACGTCAAGTACGAGTTCCGCGAGGAGGGCCGGATGTACGCGGCCCACTGGCAGCACTTCGTCAACGAGCGGCTCGCCGGCCGGGTCACCGCGACGCTGTACGAGCAGACCTGGGGCCAGCAGGACCACCTGTTCCAGCTGATCCATCTGCGCAGCGTCGACGACTACCACGAGCTGGCCGAGCTGGAGCGGAGCAAGGAGATGGCCACCGAGGTGTTCGGCCGGCGCCGGCTGCACGAGTCCAAGGGCGGCGGCACCTGGGACCGGCTGTTCATCGAGGGCAGCATCCGCGACACGCTGCTGCTGCCGCAGGTGCCGAGCGGCGCGGCCTGAGCACCGATGGCGTACCGCACGATCGAGCTCCGGCGCGAGCCCGGGCTGTTGCGCGTCACGCTGGCCCGGCCGGAGCGGCGCAACGGCATCGACGACGAGACACTGCGCGAGTTGCACGCGGCGCTCGACGAGGCCGAGGGCGACGCCGCCTGCCGGGCGGTGGTCCTGGCCGGGCGGGACGGCGTGTTCAGCACCGGGATGGACTTCCAGAGCGCCGCCGGCGACGGTGGCGCCTCCGACGGCGGTGCGGCGTTCTTCGCCCTGCTGGAACGCTTCACCACCGTGCCACGGGTGGTGATCGCCCAAGTGGACGGGCAGGTCGCCGGTGGTGGTGTCGGGCTGGCCGCCGCGAGCGACTTCGTGCACGCCACCGCCCGCAGCACGTTCGCGCTGCCGGAGGCGCTGTGGGGGTTGCTGCCCTGCTGCGTGCTGCCGTTCCTGGTGCGGCGGGTCGGGTTCCAGAAGGCGTACGCCGCGACGTTGAGCACGCAGACGATCTCCGCGGCCGAGGCGTACCGGATCCAACTCGTCGACGAGGTGGCCGAGCGTCCCGAGACGGTGCTGCGGCAGCTGCTGTTCCGGCTCAACCGCCTCGACCCGGTGGTCGTCGGCGACGCCAAGCGGTACTTCCGGGCGTTCTCCGGCGTCGACGACCGGCTGCGCGAGCACGCGGTGACCGAGTTCGGCCGGCTGATGTCGGCGCCCGCGGTCCGGCAGCGGATCACGGAGTTCGTCGCGCACGGCCGCTACCCCTGGGAACGGTGATCGCCGTGCGCGCGTGGGTCTTCCCGGGGCAGGGCTCGCAGCACCCCGGCATGGGCGAGGGTCTCCTGGACCGGTTCCCCGCCGAGTGCGCCACCGCCGAGCGGATCATCGGCGTGCCACCGGCACAGCTGTGCCGGGACGCCCGGGGCGAGTACCTCGGCCGCACCCGTTACGTGCAGCCCGCCGTGTTCCTGGTCAGCGTGCTGGCCGCCCGGGCCGCGCTGGCGGACGGCCGGCCGCCGCCGGAGGTGGTGGCCGGGCACAGCCTCGGCGAGTACGCCGCCCTGCACCTCGCCGGCTGTCTGGACTTCGACAGCGCGCTGAGTCTGGTCGTCCGCCGTGGACGGTTGATGGAGAGCGTGACCGGCGGCGGCATGGTGGCGGTGCTCGGCCTGCCGCTGTCGCGGGTGACGGAACTGCTGGCCGACATCCCGGACGTCGACCTCGCCAACCACAACCTGCCCGACCAGTTCGTGCTGGCCGGCAGCACGGCGGGCATCCGTGCGGTCGTCGACGCCGTGCGGCGGCACGGCACCGGCCGGTGCGTGCCGCTGGCGGTCAGCGTGCCGGCGCACTCCCGGTTCATGGCCGGCGCCGCGGAGGCGTTCGCGGTGGCCCTGCGCGACGTCGCGCCGGCGCCGCCGTCGATCCCGGTGGTGAGCAACGTGACCGGGGCGCCGCACGTGCCGGGCGAGATCCCGGGCACGCTGCTACGGCACTTCGTCGAGCCGGTCCGGTGGTGGGACACGATGTGCCTGCTGGCCCGGTCGGGGGTGACCGAGCCGGTCGAGGTCGGTCCCGGTGAGGTGCTGACCAAGATGTGGCGCCGGGCCGCCGGGAGCCTGCCGGCGCCCGCCCCCGGCGGGCCGCTCGCCCGGGCCGCGCCCGTCCCGCCGCCCACGCCAGCCTCGCCGCCCACGTCGGCCACGCCGGTCGCTCCTCCGGTGCCCTCGCCGGTGGCGCCTCCCGTGCCGCATCCGCCGGCCGCGCCGCCGCGGTCCGAGCCGGCCGCGCGTGGTCCCGCCCCCGGGCCGCCGCCGGCCGCGGCGTCGCGTCCGCGCCCGGCGGGCTCGTCCGGGCTGCGGAACGACTACGGCATCCGGTACGCCTGCCTGGCCGGGTCGTCACCGTTCGGCGTCACGTCACCGGCGTTCCTGCGACGGCTGTCCGGGGCCGGGCTGCTCGGCTTCTTCGGCGCCCAGGGCCTGACCCTGCCGGAGATCCGGGCCGCGCTCGCCGAGCTGCGCGACGTGCGCCGGTACGGCGTGGCCTGGCCGTCCGGTGGCGACGAGCGGGCGCTGTGCGACCTGTACCTCGCCCACGACGTGCGCCATGTGGAGGTCACCGGCCCGCTCGCCGTGGTGTCGCCGCAGCTCGTACGGTTCCGGCACGGCGACGGTCCCCGGCAGGTCATGGTCCGCGCCCCGGATCTGGCCACCGCGGTCCGGTTCCTGCGCCCCGCCGACCCGGCGACGGTACGGGCGCTGACCGCCGCCGGGCACCTGGACGGCGCGTCCGCGGGCGCGGCGGCACGGGAGGCGGTCGCCACCGACGTGGCCGTCGAACGGGACGCGCACGCGCTGGTGCCGGCCCTGGTGGCCCTGCGCGACCGGGAGGCGCCGGGGGCGCGGATCGGGGTGGCCGGGGTGGGCACCCCGGCGGCCGTCGCCGCCGCCTTCGCGCTCGGTGCCGACTTCGTGGTCACGACGACGGTGAACCAGTGCACCGCCGAGGCCGCCACCTCGGACGCGGCGAAGGACCTGCTCGCCGCGCTCGACGTCACCGACGTCCGCGAGGCGCCCGATCCGGACCTGTTCGAGCTCGGCGCGCGGTCTCCGGTGGCGCACCGGGGCACGCTGTTCGCCGCTCGTGCCGAGGAGCTGTACCGGATGTTCCTGCGTTACGACCGGCTGGCCGACGTCGGTCCCCGGCGGCTGGCCGAGCTGGAGCGGACGCACTTCGGCCGCCCGCTGGACGAGGTGCGCGCCGATCTCGGCGTCGCGGGGCGGGACGACCGGGGTGTGCTCGCGTCGGTCTGCGCCGCCTACTGCCGGGAGGCCACCGCCGCGGCCCTGCGCGGCACCCCGGGTCAGCGGCTGAACTACCGGGTGCCGGCCTCCACCGACGTCGGGGCGTTCAACCGGCTCGTCGCGGCGGAGCCGCTGGCCGACTGGCGGGCCCGGCACGCCGAGCTGGTCACCGAGCGTCTGCTCAGCGAGGCAAATTGACCTAAATCCTTAAAAAGACCAGCCGGTTCCCATTCCGCTGACAATCACCCCCTACGAACCGACCCGAGGTCACAAAATGCCTGGTCATTGCTCTGCGTAGACACCCGTCACCCAATTAGTTACGATGGCGGCGGGCATTAATACTGCTCGATCGAGCAGTATGTGCAACCGTCGCCCCACACCCTCCGGAAGGCCCCTTGCATGCATTTGCTTCACTGGATGAACGCGTCCCGAACGTGGAAGGAATCAGACACCACGGATCGATGGACATCGCAGGTCGCACCATGCCTCCACCCGGCCTGACGCCCCTCACCTGCGGATATGTGGCGAACCCGCCCCGACGCCGGGCACGCGGCGCACCGAGGGCGGCCAACGGGACGAACGGCCGGCACGGGCCGTAATGCAATTCCGACAGTATGCCGACAGCACGCTGACAAATTACTTGCCGGCGTTGCGGCTGCACTGTCAACGATTGATAGCGTCACGCATTTAACCAGCGAATGTTCAGGAACCTGACAACACGCCCGAGCACCGACATCGGGCGCCAGGAGGCCTCCTTGCGAATCGCCGGCGCCACCACCAGTTTGCGTAACGAGCTGAATCGGCTGATCCGGGACGACCCGACTTTCGCCGTCCGCACACATGTCCCCCGAGGCGGGGCCGCGTACAACTCCGGCGACCACGATCTGCGGATGTACCTCGTGGAGGTCGGACAGTTCAAGACCATCGCGTCCTCCGCCGACGGCAAGCAGTGCCTGCTGTCGATCCACACCCGGGGCGACATGTTCGGCGAGCTCGGTCTGCTCGGCGGACCACGCCACGACACCGCCCGGGCCATGCGCGACAGTGTGATCAGGAGAGTCAACTCGGCGAAGCTGTTCGACGTCCTGAGCAGCGACGAGCAGCTCAACTGGCACTTCACCCGGTTCCTCATGGCCAAGCTGCTCGACCAGCAGCAGGCCATCACCCAACTGGTCACCATGGACAGCGAACACCGGCTGGCCGCGACCCTGCTGCGACTGGCCCGCAAGGTGGGCCGCCGGCTCAACCTCGGCATGCAGATCGACGCGAAGATCACCCAGGAGGAGCTGGCCAGCATGGTCGGCACCACCCGGTCCCGCGTCGGGCTGTTCCTCAAGCACTTCCGCGCCGCGAAGCTGGTGGATCAGCTGCCCGGCGGCTATCTCCTGATCAACGAGCCGGCGCTGACCCGGTACGTGGAGTGCGGGCAGTACGAGCCCGCCCGGTGGGGCGCCGACCCGATCCGGCCGGTGAACGGCGCGCGCCTGCTGCGCGGCGAACGGGAGCTGTCCGCGTGAGCGCCGTCCTGGTCTCCCTGCACGGAGCCGCGCTGCTCGTGGCGCTCCTGCTCGTCGGCGGGGCCGGACGAGCCGCGGCGCGGCTGTTGCGGCAGCCGCCGGTGATCGGCGAGATCGTCGCCGGCCTCCTCGTCGGCCCGGCCCTCGTCCTGTTCGCCGGTCACGACGGGCTGGCGGCGGTGCTGCCGGAGGACGTACGCGCGCTCCTGCGCCTGGTCGCCGAGGGCGCGCTGGTGCTCTTCCTGGTCGGCCTCGCGCGTGAGCTACGGGTCGGGCCGGCGCGCGACGACCGCAGGCTGGCCTGGGTGACCGCCGGGGCGCTCGTCCCGGCGCTGGTCTGCGGGGTGCTGGTCGCGCTGTGGGTGCAGTTCGTCGCCGGCCCGGCCGTACGCGGCGACGCGCCGATGCCGGCCTTCGTGCTGGGCGTCGCGGTGACGCTGTCCATCACCGCCGTACCGGTGCTGGCGCGGCTGCTGACCGAGCGGGGCCTGACGGAGACGGCGGCCGGGGCCCTCGCGCTGGCCGCCGCCGTGGTCGTCGACGTCATCGGCTGGCTGCTGCTGTCCCTGGCCGTCGGGCTGGGCGCCGGGGACCCGGCGACCTTCGGCCGTGCGATGGCGGTCCTCGCCGGAGCGTTGCTGCTGGCCGGCGGGATCCGATGGGTGCTGCGCCGCGGCCGGGCGGCACTGTGGTGCGGCCGGTGGCCGGCCGCCAGTGCCGTCGTTCTCGGCGTGGTGGCTCTCGTGGTCGGCTTCGGCGTCCACCTCCTCGGGCTGACCGCGGTGTTCGGCGTGATCCTGGTCGGCCTGGCGGTGCCGCCCGGCGAGCCCTGGGACGCGCCGACCGCCGCCGTGTCGCGGCTCGGGCGGTCGCTGCTGCCGATCTTCTTCGTGAGCGCCGGGCTCACCGCGCTGACCGGCGCGGTCGGCAGCACGCCGTGGTCGCTGGTGGTCGTCGTCCTCGCCCTCGGCCTGGTCGGGAAGATCGGCGGAGGCTATCTCGGCGGCCGGCTCGGGGGCTGCGCGCCAGCGGAGGCCGCGCGGATCGGCATCCTGCTCAACACGCGCGGGCTGACCGAGCTCATCGTGCTCCAGGTCGCGTTCCAGGCCGGCATCCTCAGCCCGCCGCTGTTCCTCGCCCTGCTCGTCATGGCGCTGGTCACGACGCTTCTCACCGGCCCGCTGCTGTCGCTGGCGGACCGGTTCGGTCAGGGCGCCGACGCCGGCGACAGCGCCTCGGGCGCCGTGTCCGGCCCGTCAGTGGCGAGCCCTCGATGACGGGTACGCGGTCAGGCCGCCGCCATGTCGCGCAGCTTCAGCACCGAGCGCCAGTTGCGGGTCGTCCCAACCACGCCGGTCTTCTTCTCCACGAAGGCGTTGCTGAGCTTGCTGCGCCCGTACCCGTCGGGAACGTGCACGAACACGTCCCGGCCGAGCAGCGTCAGCGTGCCGGTCTCGCCGGGCGGGGCGGCGAGCGCCGCCTGCTTGTCCGCGCCGGGATCGCTGCTGAGCATCGTGACGAGCAGCTTCGTGTGATCGGTCTGCACGTCGAGGTACGGGTTGGCGGCGATCATCGCGTCGAGTTCGGCCAGGCTGCGCAGCAGCACCGGCACGTCGCGGCCCCACCGCTGCTTGATGCCCCGGTCGATCTCGGCCAGGATCGCGACCTCGTCGGTCTCGGGGCAGCCGAACACGACGTTGCCGCTCTGGATGTACGTCGCCACGCCGTCGAAGCCGCAGGAGACGAAGACCTCTTTCAGCTCCGTCATCACCATCGAGCTACCGCCACCGATGTTCACCGCGCGCAACAGAGCGACGTATCTCGTCATGACCCGGGATGGTAACCGGCCGGGCCGGTCGCGGGCGCTCAACTCTGAGCAGACACGCCCGGCCCGGGGCCGTACAACGTCAGGGACCGCGACGGTGAGGAATCCACGAAGAGGAGAGGCCCGAGGATGATCACCACGGCGGTCGGCATCGAGGATCTCCACGTCTACCCCGGGCGGGCGTACGTCGACGTGCCGGGCCTGTTCGAGGCGCGCGGCCTGGACCCGTCGCGGCTGCCGAACCTGATGATGCGCCGCCGGTCGGTGAGCCTGCCCTGCGAGGACCAGGTGACCCACGCCGTCAACGCCGCCCGGCCGCTGGTCGACGCGCTGTCGCCGGAGCAGCGGGAGGCGATCGAACTGGTGGTGGTGGCCACCGAGTCGGGGCTGGACTTCGGCAAGCCGATCAGCACCTACGTCCACGACCTCCTCGGCCTGCCGCCGCGCTGCCGGTCGTTCGAGGTCAAACACGCCTGCTACGGCGGCACCGCGGCCCTGCAGAGCGCGGCGGCGATCATCGCCGCGAGCCCGGCGCCGGACGCGCGGGCGCTCGTGGTCGCCACCGACATCGCGGGCGTCGCGGCGGCCGGCAGCTACTTCGAGCCGTCGGAGGGCGCCGGCGCGGTCGCGATGCTGGTCAGCCGGACGCCCGACGTGCTGCGGCTCGACCTGGGCGCCAGCGGGTGCCACACCCAGGAGGTGATGGACACGCTACGGCCCCGGCCGGACGTCGACGTGGTGAACTCCGACCTGTCCCTGCTCGCCTATCTCACCTGCCTGGAACGGTGCTTCGCCGCCTACCGGGACCGCGTCGAGGGCGCCGACATCGTCACCACGTTCGACCACCTCGTCTTCCACATCCCCTTCGCCGGGATGGTCAAGGGCGCCCACCGCACGCTGCTGCGCAAGACCAAGGGCATGGCACCGGCCGACATCGACCGGGACTTCGCGGCGCGGGTCGCCCCGTCGCTGTCGTACACCAGCGAGATCGGCAACCTCTACTCCGGTTCGCTCTACCTCGCCCTGTGCTCGCTGATCGACCACGCCGACTTCACGGTGGCCCGCCGCATCGGCCTGTTCTCCTACGGCTCCGGCTGCGGGTCCGAATTCTTCAGCGGGGTCGTCACGGAGCGCGCCGCCGGCCGGCTCGCGGCCCGCCCGCTCGCCCGCGCCGTCGAGGAGCGCCGCCGGCTCACCGTCGCCGAGTTCGACGAGTGGAGCCGGCACACCGCCGACCGTGCCTTCGGTGTCCGCGACGCCGTCCTGGACACCGGCCCCTACCGGTCCGTGCTGGACAGCCACGTGGCCGGCCGGGGCCTGCTGCTGCTCGACCGGATCGAAGACTTCCACCGCGTGTACCGGTGGAGTTGAGCGCGCCATCCGAGGGAGGACCCATGAGTGTGCCCACGTCCGCGGTCGTCGTGCCCGACCTGCTCCGGCACCGCACCGGCCTGATGCCCGAGCAGGAGGCGATAAACGTCCGCGGCAAGACGGCGATCACCTACGGCGACTGGGACCGGCGCTCGAACGCCGTCGCCCGCGCGGTGCTCGACCGGCTCGGCGGCACCGGCCGGGGCGCCCGGGTGGCGCTGCTGTTCGGCGGCGACGACTGGATCGACTACGCGGTCGCCTACCTCGGCGTGCTCAAGGCCGGCGCCACCGCCGTACACGTGAACGACACGATGCCGGCGGTGGAGCTGCGCCGCCGGTTCGACCAGTGCGCGGTGGCCGGCGTGATCCGCGGCGCGGCGCTGCCGCCGTGGCGGGACGACGCCGGACGCTGGTCGGTGGTCGTCGCGGACCTCGACCAGGGCGACAGCGGCGCCGTCGACACCGGCGTCACCCCCGAGGACATCTCCGACATCCTCTACACCTCCGGCACCACCGGCCCGGCGAAGCCGTTCACCAACCCGCACGGCAACCTGACGTACGGGCGCGGATCCGCCGCCCTCGGGCAGCTGGTCGACCCCGCGCCGCTGCTCGCGCCGATGCCGCTGGGCACCACGTCGAGCGCGACGACCGTCGCGGTGCTGGCCACCACGACGCCGTCACCGCTGATCGTGTGCTCGCCGGACGACCCGGAGGAGATCGCCCGCCTGCTCGCCACGCACGGCTGCGCGACGCTCATCCTGACCCCGTGGACCGCGATCCGGCTCGCCGCCATCCGCCCGCAGGACCGCTACGACCTCGGCTCGGTCAAGACCATCGGCAACGCGTCGGCGATCATGCCGCCGCGCATCGCCCGCGACCTGCTCGCCGCCATGCCCAACGCCACCATCGCCAACGCCTACGCGCAGTCCGAGGCGGTGCCGGCGATCATCCTGGGCAACGTCGACCCGGACCGGCCGATGTGGCTGGGACGCCCCGGACGCGGCACCGAGATGCGCGTCGTCGACCCGCAGGGCGAGCCGCTGCCGCCGGGCGAGCTCGGCGAGGTGTGGCTGCGCTGCGAGGCGCCCAAGCGGCTGTACCTCGACCAGGCGCTCAACGCCCGCGTCCACGCCGGCGGATGGACCCGCACCCGCGACCTCGGACGCGCCACCGCCGACGGCGAGCTGTTCCTGTTCGACCGGATGACCGACGTGATCACCACGGACGGGAAGCTCGTGTCGTCGCTGGAGGTCGAGGCCGCGCTCTACGACCACCCCTCGGTACGCGAGGCCACGGTCATCGCGCTGCCCGACCCGGAGCACGGCGAGATCGTCGCCGCCGTCGTGGCCGCCGATCCGGCCCTGGACGACGCGACGCTCGCCGCGTTCCTCGCCGAGCGGCTGGAGCCGCACCAGGTTCCCGCCCGCATCCACCGCCTCGACGCGCTGCCCCGCGGCGGCACCGGCAAGGTGCTCAAGTTCCAGTTGCGGCAACGCTTCGCCGGCTGACCGTCGCGATCGTCGCCGGCGCGCGGCCTCCGCCGCGTACCCTGTCGGGGCCGGTGACGGCGCGAGCCGGCTGCCGCCGGCCACCTCGGCCACCGGGGTGATCGGGCCCTGAGCGGTGGCCACGGACAGACATCGAGGTTGGAGATGCCGCAGCTGAACCCGGTCGCGGCGCAGCGCGCGGAGGCCGTCGCCGTCGCGGCCCTCGCCGTCGTCGTGACCGTCGCGGCCGGGTACCCGTGGTGGTCGCTGCTCGCCCTGTTCCTCGTCTTCGACCTGTCCATGCTCGGCTACCTGCGCGGGCCGCGCGTCGGCGCCACCTGCTACAACGTGGCGCACTCGTACACGTTGCCGGCGGTGCTCGGAGCGGTGGCCGTGGCGGCGGCCGCGTCCGGCGACCGGATCGACTGGCTCGGCGTCCTGGCCGTCGCGTGGGTGTTCCACATCGCCGTCGACCGCGCCCTGGGCTACGGCCTCAAGACGACCGAGGGGTTCGAGCACACCCACCTCGGCCGGATCGGGAAGGCCCGCCGTGCCGGACCGTCCACCGGCGAACGCTGACGGCCCAGGTCACGGGCGCGTCGGCGGGCAGTTCGCGCTCGTCAGCCGCACCGAGTACTCGCGGTCGTCGGACGTGATCCCGGAAGGTACGCCGTCGAAGTACGCCTCCACCTTCTCCCAGCCCCGGCGCTGCTCGTAGTGCAGGTGCGGGGCGCCGGAGTTCCCGGTGCTGCCCACACGCCCGAGCTGGTCGCCCCGGGCCACCCGCTGCCCGGCCTTCACCGACGGCGGTTCGAGCAGGTGCAGGTACTGCGTCTCCCACTTCCCACCGTGGTCGATCTTGACCCAGTAACCGCCGCCGCGTCCCCGCGGCCCGTCCGGATCCTCAGGGGTACGACCGCCCAGCGAGCCGTTGATCCCCGCCACCGTGACGGTGCCGGCGGCGGAGGCGAGCACCGGCCGTCCCCACGCCTCCCCGGAGGTCGGGAAGAGGTCGACGTCGTAGTCGTCGTGCCCCGGATAGGTGGACAGGCGCCACGTCTCGCCGCAGGCCACCGGAAGCTGGAAGTCCGGTCGCGGGCCGGGTGGCCGCACCAGCGGCACCACGACCGCCGCGGCGGCGGCGAGCACCGCGAGGACGCCGACGACCAGCAGGACGCGCGGGGCGCGGCGGCGCGGGCGGCCGGAACCGTGGGGACGCTCGGTGGTCATCGTTTCGAGCATGACAGGCGGCGCTGTGCACAGCCTGACCGGCTCGGCTTCCGGGCATCCGTCCGGGCCTCAGCCCAGCTCGACGACGGGCCGGGTCAGGATCTCGTCGGCGTACCCGTCCTCGGAGGCGAACCACCGGCCGAAATCCTCGTCGCGGTACGCGGTCGCGCTGGTGAGCCAGCCCAGGAAGAAGCCGCTGCCGCCGCAGGTGGCACCGCCGCCGTCGCCACCACAGACGACGGTGCGCTCGGTCGTCACCTCGTGCCGGTAGGGATCCTGCCCGATCGCCAGACCCCAGAGGTTCTCCTGCCGGTGCGGGCCGGTCCTGTGGTCGTACGGATAGCCGTCGTCGGGGCAGTCGTCGCCCCAGCGGAACAGGGTCGTCGCACCGGCGCCACACGCCCACTCCCACTCGTCCGGGGTGGCCGTGCGCAGGCCGAGGCTCGCGAGCCCGGCCATCGCCTCGTCGTAGGAGACCTCGCGAATCGCCCGGGCCCGCACCACCTGTCCGGTCCGGTCGAACTCGACGGTCAGCCCGTCACCGCCCGATCCGACGGTGCGCACCCCGCCGACCCGCCCACCGGCCGACGCGACCAGTTCCCGCACCCGGGGGTCGTCCGGCGCCAGCGGAATCTCGCACGGGTCGAACGCGTCCACCGCGACCAGCATGGCCGGCATGTCGACGTCGCGTACCGGCGAGGTCATGGCCTCGACGTACTCGGTCAGGGACGGAAGCCCGAACTCGGCGGCGCTGTCGGCGTAGTCGGCGGTCTGGCGCGGGCCGGGCCGGAACCGGCCCGCGTCGTAGCCGAGCGCCGGCCGGCCGCCGGGTACGAGCGCGAACCGCATCCCGCCGCGGTCGAACAGCGCCGTCCGGTGCGACCGCCCCGCGTACGACGTATTCCGCACGGCGGCCACCGTCAGCTCGTGCCGCGCGGCGATGTCCTGGGCCAGCCGGCCGGCAGCGCCGTCGGAAAGAGCGTTCCACTGCGAGAAACTCAGATCGGCGTACGACACCGCGACAGAATAGCCACGGACTCCGACAACACCGGATCACGCCGACATGAGCTGCCGCGCGGCGCGCCACGAACCCTCGACGGCGCGGTCAGGCTCCGTCGACGTCCGTGCTGAACGCGAGGTCACGGCCGGCCTCGACATCGGCGAGCAGCGCCGCCACCCGGGCCTTGGCCAGGTCGTAGGAGTCGGAGCCGAGCACCTGGTGCAGCGGCGCGTCGCCGCCGACGGCCACCTGGATGACGGCGGCCGCGGCCTTGACCGGGTCACCGAGCTGGGTGCCGGGCATGGCCAGGCGCGCCTCGGTCATCTCGCGGATCGCCTCGTACCCGTCGGTGGTGCGCGCCGGCAGGCCGAGCGACGACGGGCGCAGGAAGTCGGTACGCATGTACCCGGGCTCCACCACGTTGACCTTGATGCCGAGGTGTGCGACCTCGGCCGCGAGCGAGTCCGACAGGCCCTCCAGGGCGTACTTGGCCGAGCAGTAGAGGCCCCAGCCGGGGAAGGCGGTCAGCCCCAGGATCGAGGAGACGTTGATGATGTGGCCGCTGCGGGCGGCGCGCATGCCGGGCAGGGCCGCGCGGAGCACGTTCCAGACGCCGAAGACCTGCACCTCGAACATCGTCCGGACCTCGGCGTCTCCTGCCTCCTCGACCGCGCCGAGGAAGCCGTAGCCGGCGTTGTTGACCACGACGTCGATCTTGCCGAACCGGTCGGTGGCGGCCCGGACGGCCGCCGTCACCGCCGCCGCGTCGGTCAGGTCGAGTTCGAGGGCGAGCAGCCGCTCGCGGTCGACCGGTCCGAGGGCCGCGCCGAGGCGCTCGGCCGACCGGGTCGTCGCCGCGACGTCGTCACCCCGCTCCAGCAACTGCCGGACCAGTTCGAGGCCGATGCCGCGGGACGTGCCGGTGACGAACCACGTGGCCGGACCTGCGGTGGGGTAGGGCATGGAGACTCCCGGATCTCGATGTCGTCGCGTCCCCGGCCGGGGACGCCTCTCCATCGTGGGTACGAGGGAGGGCCGGGAACACGGCCGGGCAGGCCCAGCGCTGCCGGGGAACGGCGTACCCACCCAGGCGGTGTCGCGGACGGCGGTCGCGGCGGATCATCGAGTCATGACGGGACAATCGGACCTCGGCCGGTTCCTTCGTCGGTGCCGGAGCGACCTGACTCCGGAAGCGGCCGGCATCGCCGCGGAGGCGCAGGGACGCCGCGTCCGCGGACTGCGCCGTGAGGAGGTGGCGATGCTCGCCGGCGTGAGCGTCGACTACTACACCCGGCTCGAACAGGGCCGGCACACCAGCCCGTCGGCCGCTGTGGTCGACGCCCTGGCGCGGGTCTTCCGGCTCGACGCCGCCGCCCGCACCCACCTCGCCGACCTCGCCCGGCCGGCCAGGCGCGGCAGCAGGCAGACGCCGGCCCAACGGGTCCGCCCGGCGATGCACCAGCTCCTCGCCTCGATGACCGAACATCCCGCGCTCATCCTCGGGCGCCGCACGGACGTGCTCGCCTCCAACGCGCTCGCGCGTGCGCTCCTCACCGACTGGACACTGCTGCCGCCGCGGCACCGCAACTACATCCGGTGGATCTTCCTCGACCCGGGTGCCCGCGACGCCTTCCTCGACTGGTCGACCGTGGCCGCCGACGTGGTCGGCACCCTGCGCCTCGACGCCGGGCGCCATCCCGACGATCCGCGGCTGAGCGAACTCGTCGGCGAGCTGACCATCGGGAGCCCGGAGTTCCGGACCTGGTGGAACGGCCGTCACGTGCACGAACGCACGCACGGCACCAAACGGATGAACCACCCGGCGGTCGGGCCGATCACCCTCCGCCACGAGGCCCTCGCCCTGCCCGGTGACCCGGACCAGACGCTGTTCGTCTACACGACCGATCCGGGCAGCCCGTCGCACGACAACCTGCGCCTGCTGGGGTCGCTGGCCGCCCGGACCGGGCCGGTGCCGGGCCGTACGCCGCCGCGCGAGGCGCCCGACGCGAGCAGGACGGAACCCGCAAGCCCTGCTTGACGCCGATCTCAGGCGTCCGCGGCGCGGGGCGCCCCGGCCAGCCGGTCGCGGCAGAAGTCCCGGAACGTCCGGCGGGCCGGCCGGTCACGTCCGCGACGGTCGTCGTGACACGGTCCTCCGAGCCCGCGGCGACGGCCGTGTCCAGGCCCGCGAGGAAGCGGGCGTAGTCGGGCGCGAGGCCGTGAGCCTCGTGGTACGCGGTGAGCGCGTCCTCGTCGACGGCGCGGTGCCGGACCGGGCGGCCGGCGGCGGCGAGTTTCGCGGCGACGAGCCGGCCGGTCGTTCCCGTGCCTCCGATGACGAGGATCATGCGCGCACCCCCTCGCCGAACAGTTCCTGCACGGCCAGCGGGTTCCAGTAGTCGCGGTAGCGCACGATGCGCCCGGCCCGGACGGTGAGGACGGCGATGTACCGCAGCCGGTACGGCTCTCCCGTGGCGACGACGACGCCGGTGGCGGTGAACTCGGCGACGATCACCTCCGGGTCCGCTGTCTCGTGCACCGTGACGTCGGCGATGCGCAGCGACCTGGTGGAGCACCTGCGCGACTGGTCCGACGAACGCTGGGAGGCCGGGCTGACGGCACTGACCCGTTCGGTCCTGGCGACCGGGCGGTAGTCCGGTCGACGACTGCCCTCAGCTGGTCCGCTCGATCACGGCGGTGAGGCGGAGCCCGGCGGTCGACACGGTTCCGCTCCCCAGAACGACGAGGTCCCCGGGATGTTGTGAGCCGGGCGCTCGGGATCGACGGCAGCGGCGCCACCCGCCACACCCCGCCGACGCGCTGCGCGATCATCGGCTCCGGGTAGGGCGCGTCGGCGGCGAACACACCACCGTCGGGAGTGCGGGAGACCGCCCCGCAGGACGCCGTTGAGACCTTCCGTCCCCGGTACCGCGACCCGGCCGAACTGACCGCTGCCGCCTGCCACGACCAGCGGCCGGCCGCCGTCGTGACCGACGAACACGGCCCGTCCGCCGCCCGTGGCGGCCACGTCCAGCAGGCCCGAGGTCCCGGCCGGGGCGGCCCACGGCGCGTGCGCCGTATCCCGTTCCGGGAAGGTCCGTGTGCGCCCGAGCGCGGTCCCGTAAGAGAGTGGTAAGAACGGCTCCTCCGAGGGGGAATCGGCTGTGGCCGTGGCGGCCTCGCCTGCGGTCAGGCGGCGCGGCGGGCGCGGCGACGGGCTCGGAGGAAGACGGCGTCGTGCCGCTCGTCGCCCCACCAGGCCCACGGAACGTCGGTCATGTATCGGCCGATCGACGCGAAGACCGGCACGGCCTCGGCGTCGCGGCCGGTGCGCACCAGCCCGTACGCCAGGAAGTTCGCGTCGTCGAGCCAGTCGGCGTGCCGGGCCGCCGGCTGGTGGAACCACCGGTTCAGCGCGTTGTCGAGATCCGACTGCATGACCGGATCCTGTCGCCACCGCTCGGCGATCTCGTCGCCGGTACCACCGTGGGGTTCGCGATCCTGCTCCCACAGCGCCCACTCCGCGGCGGCCCGAACCGGCAGCACGAGTAGGGGCGAGCCGGTGGGCGCCGTGGCGGCGACCGAGCGGGCGAAGCCGAACATCGCCTCGTGCGAGCCGCTCCACTTCCGGCAGTGGTAGGTCAGCCGCAGCACGTGGCCCTGATGGTGCCGGGGATCCCGCTTGGTCAGCTCACGCCACGTCTCCTCGACGTCCTCCAGTGGGGCACTCTCGTCGATCATGAGAGTCAGCCGGTGCGCCCACGGCGTGGGGTCGTCCGGCGCGAGCCGCATCGCGACATCGTTCACCTGCCGGGCCATGTCCAGCAGGCGGTGGAACTCGGCCCACTGCTCCCGGCGTACGTTGGAGGCCCAGTCGCCGCCGCGCACCTCCCACGCCCGTGCAATCAGGGAACGGGCACGGACGAGCTGGGCGTCCGGATCGGCGGGCGCGCGAGAGGCCCAGCGGTCGGTCCACGCGTCTGTGGTGTCGACGCGACCGGTCGTGCGGTCGACCCGCGATCCCAGCCCGCGAGCGGTCGATTCGGCCAGCACACGGACGTACCGTGCCCGGCGGTCGTAGTCGTCCCGGGTGGCGGCCAGAGCCTTCCGGGCCGGTCCGATGTCGGAGCCGTACCGCGCCTGCGTGCACGCCTCGCGCAGCACGGCGTCGTCCTGCGCCGGGTTGGGGTCGATCTGGCGGGTGAGTATCCGCCACATGGTCGAGATCATGATCAGGGATGGTAGATGTCAGCGACCGGCATTAGGGCGCAGCGTCGCCGTTCTGCCGCGAGCTAACCCGCTTGTCGTGGTGCGGGGCGCCGGAGAGGATCGGTGGATGGATCTTCGTGCTGCGGAACGGCGGCTCCAGGCCGCTCAGCGTGCCGCCGATGTCGAGTCTCTCGACGCGCTTCTGCACCCCCGGGTCGTGGGTGCCGGACCGGACGGCACGGTCTTCACCAAGGAGGATGATCTGGAGAGCTACCGCTCGGGGGCCCTGCGGATCACCGGCCTGGTGGAGGAGTCGCTCGACGTCCAGGACGACGGTGAGACCGGGGTGACCCGCACGGTCGCTGCGGTGGAAGCGGTTCAGGGCGGGGCCGTCGTGTCCGCGCGGTTGCGCTACACCCGGCTGTGGGCGCGGGAGGACGGCAACTGGCGGGTGTTGGCCGCCACCTTCGTCCCGGTCCAGTGAGCGCTCCGCCCGCGGCCGGTCCGACGCTCAGGCTTCGGCGGTCGATTCCACCGTGTAGTGGATGGTCTGCGCGACGATCCAGCCGTCCTCGATGACGTACGAGTCGGCGCCGTCGCGGACCCGCGCGCCCGGTGCGTCAGCGGTCCACTCCAGGAACCCGATCCGATCCTCGGTCAGCACTGTCGTGTAGGTGAAGTGGGCGCCCGGAAGCTCCGCGCTCAGCCACTGCGCCAGTTTCCGCACCCCGTCGTGCCCCCGGAACACTCCCCTGCGATCGAGGACGACGCAGTCCGGCGACACGTTGCGCTCGATGTCCTCGGCGAACCGGCCCTCGTTCGACAGGCGCAGATGCTCGTCGAGCACCTCGCGCGCAGGGCGCGCCCGCAATTGCTCGGTCATTCACCGAAGCCTCTCGTGCATGGACGACTCACGCCATCATCCAACGCCGGGCGGGCACCGCGTCGCCGATCGCGGATCCTCGCCGCGCGGTCGCAGGGAGCAGGCGGCGCCCGCGCCGGCTCGCCGGGTGGTCGACGCAATCGTCACCCTGCCGGCGGCGGGGACGACTCGCGGTCGGCCCCCGCCGCCGTCGCACGGCCGGTCAGCCCTTGCGCCATTTCTGGTTTGCAGTGCCCCCACAGTCCCAGAGCTGGAGCCTCGCGCCGTCGCCACTGTTCCAGTCCTTGATGTCGACGCACTTGCCGGCCTGCAGGTTGACCAGGTCTCCGGCCGCGTTCAGGGTGAACTGCTGGGCCCCGGTGCCGTTACAGGTGTAGAGCTGCACCACCGCCCCGTTCGCGGTGGACCCGGCGTCGATGTCCATGCACTTGTTGTTCTGGCTCTTCAGCGCCGTGCCGCTGAACGTCCACTTCTGCGCGCCGGTGTTGTTGCAGTTCCACATCTGCAGCGGCGCACGGTCGGCGAAGTTGGAGCTCGGTACGTCGATGCACTTGTTGTTCCAGGTGCTGACCACGGGCACCCCGGTGGTCGGGGTGCCGCCGCCACCGCCGGTGAACGGGCTGAGGATCAGTCCGGCCGCACGGGGGTCGCCGTCGTGCACCAGCGACTCGAATCCGCCGACGTCGTCGAAGGCGAACGCGTACGCCCGGCCGTCGGTCATGTTGGCGTGGATCAGGCGGGCGTACTGGTTGGTGGGGTTGTTGCGGTAGAAGCCGGCGGCGTCGGTGCTGGGCTGGGTGTCGACGGTGCCGAGCGTGCCCCGGTTGAGGGCGGCGCAGAGCGTACGCGAGATCGGGCCGACCACCTGGTCGTTCGGCGCGGGCAGGTCGCCGTCGCAGCCCCAGACGCTGGCCGAGGAGGGCCGGTTGAAGGAGGCGACCACCTGGCCGCTGCCGTTGGTGAAGGTCATGGTGTTGCCCGAGGTCCGGCCGTAGTACCGGATGGCCGGCTGGTCGGCGAACGGCGCGACGGTCAGCGTCTTCGTGGTGTACGCGTTCCACGCGGAGGCGATGTAGGAGTCCAGGTAGGTGGCGCTCAGCAGGCCGGCCCCGGCCGCCTTGCCCGGAGCCAGGACGCGCAGCACGGTTCCGTCCGAGCGGGTGTGGACGGTGCCGGCCCAGCCCGGCTGTGCGCGGATGCCGTCGATGACCGCGTTGCGCCCGTTGGCCACCACGTCGCCGGTGCGCTTGGTGACGCCGTTGGCGCCGGTCACGGTGACCGCGTGCGGGATCGCGAACATGTCGACCTGGGAGCTGTTGAGCCACAGCCCGGAGTCGTTGTAGGTGAACTCGCTCCAGTCGAAGAGGATGTCGCGGTTCGCGTCACCGGCCGCCCAGGGCGCGGGCTGCACCAGCCCGTCCGGGGTGAGGAAGAACTTCAGTTTCTGCCCGAGCGCGAAGTAGGCCCGGCCGGAGAAGCCGCGGGGGAACTGGATCGTGGTGCTGCCGCCGTTGCCGGGGCCCGGTATGGAGACGTCCGGCGCGGGCGACGGCGGGATCTGCCCGCCGGTCCACGGCACGAAGGCGCCGCCGGAGGTGACGTAGCCGAGCCGGCCGGAGGACAGTTGGACGCCGATGACATACAGGTAGACCGGGTCGCTGCGGCCGGTGGTGTTGGTGACGGTGACCGGCAGCAACGCCGGTCCGGCCGCGTGGGCGGGCGTGGCGACGACGGCGCCCGCGAGCCCGGCGAGCAGGGCGGACGCGGCGGCGAGCAGCCTTCTTCGGAGACGCATGGCGACACCTCGCTGGAGACAGGGGGGACGGGAGAGCGCTCTCTCAGCAGGGTCCAATTGTTAATATTGTTTGTCAATAGGCGGTCGCCTATTGATCAGGGCCACGGCGAAGGTCACCGGTTGATTAAGATCCACTCCGGAACAGTCGACTGTGGATTGGGTGGGTAGGTTCATGAAGCGCGTACTCTCGATGCTGACGGCGCTGGTGACAGTCGGGGCGGGCCTGACGGTCGGCGCCCCCGCCGCCCAGGCGGCCGGCTCCTGCTCGGGGACCATCACCTACAGCCAGGTGCAGTCGTCCGGGCTCGGTGAACTGGTGATCTACTACAACAGCAGCAACGGCGGCACCAACAGCGCCTGCTTCTACCACCGCGGCGCGGCGTACGGGAAGTCGGCGCCCACCTTCGTGCAGATCTACCGCTGCGCGGAGCGGTCGGGCGAGGGCGCGCACTGCACCCGTTCGGGCGGCACGGACACCAATTCCGGTGACTTCAGCTACTACGCCGGCCCGGTCGCCGTCACCGGTACGGCGAACTACTGCGTCGAGGCGGTCGGCTACATCGGATGGGCCGGTCAGCGCCACCAGATCTACAGCCGCCGCCAGGGCTGCTGACTCCGCTCCCACCCGCACCCGGCCCGCGGCCGGGTCAGTCGGCCGGCGCTCGGCGGCAACGGGCGAGTTCCGCGCGCAGGTCGCGGCGCAGGGCACGGTCCAGCCCGGGCTGGGCGAGCGCCTCGGTGAAGTCGCGGGCCGCCTCGTCCCACCGGCCCAGCCGGGCCAGGGCCGTGCCCCGGTTGTATCGCGGCACGGGGGCGGCCGACAGCGCCACCGCCCGGTCCAGGTCGGCGAGCGCGGCGGCCACGTCGCCGCGCTCGAACCGGACGGCGGCCCGGTTCGTCCACGCCTCCACCAGTTCCGGGTCCCCACTCAGAGCACTGGTGAACAGCTCGTCGGCCTCGGCGGGCCGGCCGCGCTCGGCGCGGACCAGGCCCAGGGTGCACAGCAGCGCGGGCTCCTGCGGCACGTCGGCCAGCCCGGCCCGCGCGGCGGCCTCGGCGGCGTCGAGCGCGCCGCGCTCCACGTGCAGGTTGACCAGGGTGATCCGGGCGTCGAGGTGGCCGGGCTCGATGGCGAGCACCCGCTCCAGGTCGGCGCGCGCCCGCTCGGGGCGGCCCCGCTCCTGGTGGAGCACGGCCCGGTTGTAGTACGCCTCGGGCAGGTGCGGTCCCAGCCGGATGGCGGCGTCGTAGTCCCTGATCGCGGCCCGGGTCCGGCCCGCCGCCCGGTACAGGGCGGCGCGGTCCACGTAGTACTCACAGTTGCCGGGGTCCTGGGCGATCACGGTGTCCAGATCGGCCAGCGCCCGCGCCGGGTCGCCCAGCGCGAGGTGAACCTGCGCCCGGTTGTGGCGCAGCCGGGCCAGGTCCTGCGGGCGCTCGCCGGGGCCGAGCGCGGCCGTCAGCCGGGCCAGCCCGTCGTCGACCAGCCGTAGCGCCCGGTCGGGCCGGCCTGCCCGGCTGTCCAGCAGCGCCAGGCCCTGCTCGTAGAAGACCGTCGACAGCAGCCGCCGGCGGGGGTCGGCCAGCCCGGCGGCCAGGCGCAGCGCCCGTTCCAGCCAGAGCCGGGCCTGTGCCGGGTCCTGGTCAGCCGCCGGCAGGTGCCGGGCGTACAGCATGGCTGTGGCGTACGCCGCCGACATGGTGATCTTCGGGTCGTCGGTGGCGGTCCGCGCCTCGTCATAGAGGTCGAGCGCCTCGGTGGCCCGGTTCAGGGCAGCCAGTGCGGTGGCCAGGCCGGTGGTGAACGCCCACCAGTGCCTCAGGTCGCGGTCGGGGGTGACCGCCGCCCGCCCGCGCCGGGCGACCCGGGCCGCGTGGTGGTAGTAGCCGGCGGCCAGGCTGTCGCCCAGGGTCCGCCGCAACGCCTGCGGGGTGCGCTCGTCGGGCGCCGGGTCGGGGGCCCCGTCATCGCGGAGGTCGAGGCGAACCGGGGTCGGCCCGAGCCGGCGGGCCAGCGCGTCCAGCAACTCGGCGGTCGTCTCGTCGGCGGAGGCGACATGATCGAACCGGACGGTCACGGGCCGCCGGAGTGTGCCGGCCCAGGCCGCCACCAGCTCCGCCGCGCCGTAGGCCAGGCAGGCGGTCCGGCGTGCGGGGTGGAAGCGGATCGGCTCCTCCTCGGCGGCCGACCGGGCCGCCGGATCGAGTCGGGGAGCGATCGCCCGCAGCTCGACCGCGTGCCGCGCCGCCAGGCGGGGCCGGTCGGCGGCGACCCGGCCGAGGAAGGCCGAGATACCGGCGTACGGCCCGTGGTCGCGGTGGCAGTCGTAGCGCTCCGGCCCGCCGGTCATCGCCGGACCCACCGCCGCAGGGGCGGGCGCCCGGGAGCGCCCGCCGTGCCGGCAGTTACCAGCACCACTCGATCCACAGCCGGCGTGCGCCGGACACCAGGCGGAGCGCAGTCGTGCGACGGACGGTCATCTTCCTCACAAGAACCTCCGATGTGATCCACCTCAGGGCTGACCCAGAGCTTAATGCTCATCGATGAAAATAAGAAAGGTGTTCGCGATTCGCGGCGGACCTCCACCAACCCGCCCGGCAGTGCGCCTAGGTGAGCGCGTGCACCAGCGCGGTCGTCGCTCCGATCAGGAGGGTCACGCCGGTGCCGGCACCGACGACGGCGCTGGGGGTGAGGTCGTACCGCCGGGCGACGGCGACGCCGGCGACCGCGACCAGGGTGACGAGCACGGCCCAGATCGCGAGGGCCGGATACCCGAGCAGTGGCGCCAGGGGGAAGAAGTGCAGGCCGACGATCAGGGCGACCCACGCCGGAACCAGGGACGCGCGGCCGGTCCGCTGGAGCCAGATCGCGCCGGCGGCGCAGAGGACCACCTCGATCAGGACGATCACCCCGAAGACCGGCCCCGTCCTGTCGTCCACGGAGCTGCCCTCGTCCCAGGTGCGTACGGCGACGACGCCGCCGGCGATCGCTGCCGCCAGGGACAACACCGAGCCGACGCCGAGCCACGGACGCCACGCCTTCGGCGGCGCCTCCTGCGCCCAGCCGAACCAGGCCATCCCGAAGACTCCGAAGATCGCGGCGGTGGCGGCGGCGTTGGCCGTGAACTCAGCATCCATCGGCGCAGTCTATGGGCGGACGACAAGTCGCTCCGGAGAGTGCCCGCGCAGGCGTCACGACGCCTGGTCCGGGACGCCGGCCCAGGTCCAGGCGCTGCGCTGCCCGCATCCGGTGAGGCCGTCAGCCGGCCGCCGTCCCGGCGGGACGGATCACCGCGTCGAGCCAGCGCAGCTGCCGCCGGACGTGGACGGCCTCCCCACCCTCGTGGCCGTTGAACGGGTACGTGTGCATCTCCCGTGGCGGAGTGGCCGACGCGGCGGCGGCGTACTGGTTGTAGGCGGCGAAGCCGGTGCTCGGCGGGCAGACCTCGTCCCGCAGGCCGATCCCGAAGTGCGCCGGAGCGGTGGCCCGCCGGGCGAAGGTGACGCCGTCGACATAGGACAGCGTGTGCCGGACCTGCTCCTCCGCCTCGCGGTGCACCGCCAGGTAGCGGGCGATCTCGCCGTAGGGGGAAGCCTCGGTGAGCTCGATGGCGCGCTGGATGTCGCACAGGAACGGGGCGGTGACCAGGAGCGCGGCGAGGCCGTCGACGAGGCCCGCCGCCGCGAGCGCGAGTCCACCACCCTGGCTGTTGCCCACCGCGGCGACGCGGGCCGGGTCCACCCCGGGCAGTTCGCGGACGGCGTCGATCGCGCGGACCGCGTCGGTGATCAGGCGGCGGTAGTGGTAGTCGTCCGGGGCCAGGATCCCCCGTGTGGCGGGGCTGGGCCCGCCGGGCGCGTCGTGCGGGTCCGGGGTGTCCCCGCGGCTGAACAGTCCGGCCTGTCCCCGGTTGTCCACCAGCAGGTGGGCGTAACCGGCCACCGGCCAGGTGAGCCGCTCGCCCGGCAGGCCCCGGCCGCGTCCGTAGCCGGGGTACTCCACCACGGCCGGCAGCGGCGCCTGCACGCCCGCGGGACGGGTGTACCAGGCCCGGACGGGTTCGCCGGCGAAGCCGGCGAACGTCACGTCCCACACGTCGACCAGCCGCAGGTCGGTGGGTTCGGGACGGACGCGGACGAGCGGCGGGGTGGCCGCGGCGGCGGTGAGGGTGGCGCGCCAGAACCGGTCGAAGTCGGCGGGCTCCACGACGGCCGGCGTGTAGCGACCGAGCTGGTCGAGGGAGTTGTCAATCGACGCTCTTGACACGCGATAACGATACCCATAAATTTCCGAAAGGCTTACGGCGTATTACCGGAAAGTTCCGGTCGATGGTCAGGCGGGAGGATGAGCTTGGCATCCCCGATCCCGCGCGGTCGCCGTACGCCCTGGCGGCGGGCCCTGCGCCGGGACTGGCAGCTCTATTCGCTGGCCGTCCTGCCGCTCCTGTTCTTCCTGACGTTCCGCTACCTGCCGATGCTGGGCAACGTGATCGCGTTCCGGCGCTTCCAGCCGGGCGGCAGTCTGTTCGGCGAGTACTGGACCGGGCTGCGGTACTTCCGGCTGTTCTTCACCGACCCCACCTTCTGGA
The DNA here is from genome assembly GCF_049315215.1 of Micromonospora sp. WMMD1219. Classification (NCBI taxonomy): domain Bacteria; kingdom Bacillati; phylum Actinomycetota; class Actinomycetes; order Micromonosporales; family Micromonosporaceae; genus Micromonospora; species Micromonospora sp. WMMD1219. Next base: position 4,378,900 of record NZ_CP186057.1, on the reverse strand, counting down.
ACGTGTTCACCAACACGCTGGTGCTGGGCGCGCTGACCCTGGTGTTCTGCTTCCCGCTGCCGATCGTGCTCGCACTGCTGCTCAACGAGGTGCGCAACCGGGCCCTCAAGCGGTTCGTGCAGTCGGTGTCCTACCTGCCGCACTTCCTGTCGATCGTGATCGTGGCGGCCATGGTCCTCCAGCTGCTGTCGGTGGACGGCGCGGTGAACCAGATGCTGCGCGTCGTGGGCGGCGAGCCGGTCCCGTTCATGCAGCAGGCGGGATGGTTCCGGACGATCTACGTCTCCTCGGAGGTCTGGCAGACAGTCGGCTGGGGCACCATCCTCTACCTCGCCGCGCTCACCACCGTCGACGGCGACCTGTACGAGGCGGCCCGCATCGACGGCGCCAACCGGTGGCGGCAGACGTGGCACGTGACGCTGCCGGGGATCCGGCCGACGATGGTGACCCTGCTGATCCTCAACATCGGCACCTTCATGGCCGTCGGCTTCGAGAAGATCCTGCTGCTGTACAACCCGCTCACCTACCCGACGGCGGACGTGATCTCGACCTACCTGTACCGGGTGGGCATCGTCTCCGGGAACCTCAGCTACGCCGCCGCGATCGGCCTGTTCGAGTCCGTGATCGGGCTGACGCTGGTGCTGTCGGCGAACGCGATCTCCCGGCGCACGGTGGGGACGAGCCTGTGGTGAGCACGCAGGACCGTACCCGGACCCCTACGCGGGAACCGGCGGCCCGGCCGCGTGGCCCCCGGCCCACCCGGGGCTACCGGGTCTTCCAGGTGGTGAACGCCGTCGTGCTGACCGGCGTCGTGGTGGTGACGCTGTACCCGTTCCTCACCATCGTGGCCCGCTCGCTCAGCGACAACGCGTACATCGTCGCGGGCGAGGTGAACCTCGTGCCGCGGGGGTTCAACCTCACCGCGTACCGGGTGGTGACGTCCGACCCGACGTTCTGGGTCAGCTACCGCAACACCGTCTTCTACACGGTGGTCGCCACGCTCATCTCCGTCGTGCTGACCACCTGCTACGCGTACGTGCTGTCGAAGCGGCACCTGCGGGGCCGGACCGCGCTGGTCGGGATCGCCGTGTTCACCATGTTCTTCACCGGCGGCCTGATCCCCAACTACGTCCTGGTCACCGGCCTGGGGTTGAAGAACACCGTGTGGGCGATCGCCCTGCCCAACGCCATCAACGTGTTCAACCTGCTGGTGATGAAGGCGTTCTTCGAGAGCCTGCCGGTCGAGCTGGAGGAGGCCGCCGCAGTCGACGGCCTGAACACGTACGGCACGCTGCTGCGGATCGTGCTGCCGCTGTCGAAGGCCATGGTCGCCACGATGGTGCTGTTCTACGCCGTCTCGTTCTGGAACTCCTGGTTCGCCGCGTTCCTCTACATGGACCGTCAGGACCTGCTCCCGGTGACCGTCTATCTGCGCAACCTCATCGCGGGCGCGACCGACGCCACGCAGACCGGCGGTGGCCTCGGCAGCGCCGGCGACGTCGTGCAGTCCGCCGCCACCATCCAGTCCGTGACGATCGTGCTGACGATCCTGCCGATCCTCGCGGTCTATCCCTTCATCCAGCGCTACTTCGTCTCCGGAGTCATGCTCGGCGCCGTGAAGGGATAGCCGCCCACGCACCCCCACCACCGGAAGGAAGAACTCATGGCCCAGCTGTCCCGGCGCCAGGTGCTGCTCGCCACCGGCGCGGCCGCCGTCGTCTCCCTGGCGGGTTGCGGCGACGACACCCCCGACAAGAAGGACCTCGACCGCAACCGTGCCGGCGCGATGGAGAAGTACGGTGTCGGGGACCAGTTCAAGGCCACCGAGCCGGTCACGTTCTCGATCCTCTACAACAACCACCCGAACTACCCGCTCAAGCCGGAGTGGCTGTTCTGGACCGAGCTGGCCGGGCGGACGAACGTCAAGCTGGACCCGGTAGCCGTGCCGCTGAGCGACTACGAGCAGAAGCGCAGCGTGCTGGTCGGCTCCGGCGACGCCCCGCTGATCATCCCGAAGACCTACCACCCGCAGGAGAACTCGTACGTCTCCTCCGGCGCGATCCTGCCGGTCAGCGACTACCTCGACCTGATGCCGCACTTCAAGGACAAGATCGAGCGGTGGAAGCTCCAGCCGGAGATGGACACGCTCCGGCAGGAGGACGGCAAGTTCTACCTGCTGCCCGGGCTGCACGAGAAGCCCTGGCAGGACTACACGCTCGCGGTCCGCACCGACGTGCTGGAGCAGCTGAAGATCCCGTCCCCGACCACGTGGGACGAGGTGTACGCCATGCTCAAGGCGATGAAGGCGGCCCACCCGGACGTCATCCCGTTCTCCGACCGCTTCGGCAAGCCCAACCCGGCCGGCAACCTGCTGAACATGCTCGCCCTGGCACACGGCCTGCCCGGCGCCGGCTGGAACTACCAGCCGACGGCCTGGGACGCCGGGGCCGGGAAGTACGTCTTCACCGGCGCCTCGGACGGCTACCGGCAGGTGGTGGAGTACCTGCACAAGCTGGTCGCCGAAGGGCTGCTCGACCCGGAGACGTTCACCCAGACCGACGACCAGGCCCGGCAGAAGCTCGCCAGCGGCAAGTCCTTCGTGATCAGCACGAACGCGCAGACGCTGGTGAACGACTACCGCCCGGACATCGCGAAGATCAACCCCAACGCACGGCTCGGCAAGATCCTCTTCCCGGTCGGACCGGCCGGCCCGGTCAACGCGGCGAGCCGGCTGGAGAACGGCGTGATGATCTCCAGCAAGGCCCGCGAGGGCAAGAACTTCGTGGCCATGATGCAGTTCGTCGACTGGCTCTGGTACTCCGACGCCGGCCAGGAGTTCGCCAAGTGGGGCGTCGAGGGCACCACGTACACCAGGGACGCCTCGGGCAAGCGCACCCTCGCCCCGGACGTCAACGTCATCGGGCTCAACCCCAAGGGCACCAAGCACTTGCAGAAGGACTTCGGCTTCTACAACGGCGTCTTCGCGTACGGCGGCAAGCTCGACCTGGTGCAGTCGTTCTTCTCGCCCGAGGAACTGGAGTTCCAGAAGGAGATGAACGCCCGCAAGGCCGCGCCCTGGGTGACTCCGCCACCCGCGCCGCTCAGCGACGAGGAGCGGGAGCAGACGACGCTCTGGGCGACCGCGCTGAAGGACCACGTCACCCAGAACACGCTGAAGTTCGCCCTCGGCCAGCGGCCGCTGAGCGAGTGGGACGCCTACGTCTCGGAGCTGAAGGGCAAGAACGCGCAGGCCTACATCGACCTGGTCAACAAGGCGTACGAGCGGTACCGCAAGAGCCACGGCTGAGCGGCGATGCGCGGCACCGTTCCCGAGCGGCCCGTCGGCCGGCTGACCGACGCCTGGCGTACCTGCGTGGGCACCGGCCGGTTCGACCTGGCCCTGCGACGCGACTATCAGGACTCGCTGGCGCTGGTGCAGCGGGACATCGGTTTCCGGCACATCCGCGGGCACGGGCTGCTCAGCGACGGCGTCGGGGTGCACCGCCCCTACGACTACCGGGGCGAGCGCCGGGTGCGGCACGCCTTCACCTACGTCGACCAGGTCGTCGACGCCTACCTCGAAATGGGCATCCGGCCCTTCGTGGAGCTGGGGTTCATGCCCTCGGCGCTCGCCTCCGGCGACCGGACGGTGTTCTGGTGGCGGGGCAACGTCACGCCGCCGGAGTCGTACACCGAATGGGGTGACCTGGTGCGCGCGACGGTGGCCCACCTGGTCGACAGGTACGGCCTCGACGAGGTGCGCGGCTGGCCCGTCGAGGTGTGGAACGAGCCCAACCTGACGGCGTTCTGGCAGGGCGCCGACCAGGACGCCTACCACCGCCTGTACGAGGTGTCGGCGCACGCCGTGAAGGACGTCGACGCGGCGCTCCAGGTCGGCGGTCCGGCGCTGTCACCGGGGGCCGACGAGTGGCTGAAGCCGTTCGCCGAGTTCGTCACCGACCGGGACGTGCCGGTCGACTTCGTCAGCCGGCACGCCTACACCTCCGGCCCGGCGCGGCACCTGCCGTTCGGCACCCGGCAGACCCTGGCCCCGGCCGCGGACCTGCTGGAGCAGTTCGCCGCGCCCCGCCGGCACCTGGCCGGCACCGCGCTGGCCGACCGCCCGGTGCACATCACCGAGTTCAACTCCTCCTACCGGCCGGACAACCCGATCCACGACACGGCCTTCCACGCCGCCTACCTCGCTCCGGTGCTGGCCGGCGGCGGGGATCTGGTCGACTCCTTCTCCTACTGGACCTTCAGCGACGTGTTCGAGGAGGAGGGGGTGCCGACCGCGCCGCTGCACGGCGGCTTCGGCCTGCTCACCCACCGGCAGATCAAGAAACCCACCTACCATCTGTACACGTTCATGGCCCGGCTCGGCGACGAGGTGCTCGCGCGCGGGCCGGACCACCTCGTCACCCGGCACCCCGACGGCCGGGTCGCGGTGCTGGCCTGGGCGCCGGTGGACGTCACCGGCCGGGAGCCGGCACCCGAGCGGCACACCGTGTCGCTGTCGGTGCCGATCGGCACGCCGGGCACCGCGTCGGCGTTCCTGCTCCGCTCGTCGGTGAGTGAGGACGCCGGCAACGCCTGGGCGGCCTGGCGGGAGATGGGCAGCCCGCACTCGCCCCGGCCCCGGCAGCTCGACGCGTTGCGGGAGGCCGCCGAGCCGGCCCGTACCCATCGGGCCCTGCCGGTCGCGGGCGGGCGGGCGGACCTCGACCTCGTCCTCGCCCGGCACGAGGTGACCCTCGCCGAGCTGACTGCGGTGGTGGACGAGACCCCGCCGTGGTGGGACGGCGACAGGTTGCTCGACCCACCCGGGGAGCGATCATGAGCGCCAGCCCGGCCGGCGGGCTGCGGGAGTTCGGCGACGGGCCGCTGTCGCGGGCCGCCGCGACGGTCCACATCCTGCTCGTGGTCGAACTGCTGCTCCTGGTGAGCATGCTGCCCGGCCTGGCCGTGCTCGTGCTGCTCGAACGCGACAGCAGCAACCTCCCGCTGGTCGCCGCCGCCGCGCTGCCGGTCGGTCCGGCGGTCTCGGCCGCCCTGTACACGCTGCGGCACCAACGCCCCGACCTGACCGATCTGCGTCCCGCGGCCGCGTTCCGCCGGGCCTACCGGGCCAACCTGCCGGGCGTGCTGCGCGTCTGGGCGCCGACGCTGCTGTGGCTCGCAGTCATCGCGGTCAACCTGGCGAACCTGCCCGCCGCCGCCGTCCCCGGCTGGTGGGCGGTGCCGCTCGTGGTGGTCGGTGCGGGGGTGGTCCTGGTCGGCCTCAACGCGCTGGTGATCGTCTCGTTGTTCACCTTCCGCACCCGCGACGTGCTCCGGCTCGCCGTGTACTACGTCGCGTGCAAGCCCGGCGTCACGTTCGGCAACGTCGTGCTGCTGGCCGCCGCCGCCGGTGTCACAGCGGTGTTCTCCGAGGCGGTGCTCGCCCTGCTGGCCGTGCTCCTGGTGCTGGCGCTGCTGCGGGTCGGCGGCCCGATGATCGACGACATCCGGGCGGAGTTCACCGCATGAGCGTTCCGGTCACCGGCCGGGCGTCGGCCGCCGCCGGCGAGTCGACCTGGCACGCCGCCTGGCTGCCGCCCGCGGCGTTCCGCGAACTCGGCTCCCGGCCGGTGCTGGTGCACGGCGACGGCCTGCTGGTCGACACCGTCCTCGACGAGGTGAGCCGGGCCTGCGCCCGGTACGGCGGACGGGTCTGGCACGGTCCACCGTGGCAGGTGGACGCCGACCTGGTGCTGGCCCTGCGCGAGGCCGGCCCGGTGCCGAACGCGGCGGCGGAGGCGGCCCGGCTCGGTGCGACACCGGCGGTGAACGGCGCCGGCGACGGCGGCCTCGGCGACGAGGGGTACCTGCTGGCGCGGACGAACGGCGTGACCGTGGTGCTGGCCGACGCGCCGGCCGGCCTGCTGTACGGGATGTTCCACGTGGTCCGGCTCGGCGCGGCGGCCTTCGACGACGACCTTCCGGCGCGCCGGCACCGGCCGGCGCTGGACCGGCGGATGCTCGACCACTGGGACAACGTGGCCGTACACCCGGTGTCGGGCCAGGTCGAGCGGGGCTACGCCGGCGGCTCCCTGTTCTGGCGCGACGGCGCCGCCCGGCGCGAGCCCGCCCGGCTCCGGGACTACGCCCGTCTGCTCGCCGCCTGCGGCGTCAACGCGATCTGCGTGAACAACGTCAACGTGCACGACACCGAGGCACTGCTGCTGACCGACCGGCTCGGCGACGTCGCGGAGATCGCCGAGGTGCTCCGCCCGTACGGCATCCGGGTGCATCTGTCGGTGACCTTCGCCGCCCCGGTGGTCCTCGGCGGCCTGCCCACCGCCGACCCGCTGGACGACCGGGTCCGGGCGTGGTGGATAGACGCCACCCGGCGGGTCTACCAGCGGATCCCCGACTTCGGCGGCTATCTGGTGAAGGCCGACTCCGAGGGCCGGCCCGGCCCGTTCGCGTACGGGCGTGACCACGCCGACGGCGCGAACCTGCTCGCCGAGGCGCTCGCCCCGCACGGCGGCGTGGTGCGCTGGCGGGCGTTCGTCTACGACCACCACCAGGACTGGCGGGACCGGTCGACCGACCGGGCCCGGGCCGCCCACGACCATTTCGCGCCGCTGGACGGACGATTCGCCGACAACGTGATCCTCCAGGTGAAGTTCGGCCCGATCGACTTCCAGCCACGCGAACCGGTGTCCCCGGTGCTCGCCGCGATGCCGGCCACCCGGCTGGCGGTGGAGGTGCAGGCGACGCAGGAGTACACCGGCCAGCAGCGGCACGTCTGCTACCTCGGGCCCTGGTGGAGCGAGGTGCTGCGGTTCCGCCCCCGGGGCGAGGCCGGCGGCACGATCGCCGACGTGGCGGCCGGGCGGGCGGGCGCCGGTGGCGGTCTGGTCGCCGTGTCCAACGTGGGCGACGACCCGTTCTGGGCCGGGCATCCGCTGGCGCAGGCGAACCTGTACGCCTTCGGCCGGCTCGCCTGGGATCCGCTGCTGGATCCCGCCGCGATCCTCGACGAGTGGATCGACCTGACCTGGCTGCCGGTCACCACGGGCGATCCGGAAGCGGTGCGGCGGACGATGCACGCGATCATGGACGATTCCTGGCGCACCTACGAGCGCTACACCGCCCCGCTCGGCGTGGGCTTCATGGTGCGGCCCGGCCACCACTACGGCCCGGACGTGGACGGGTACGAGTACACCCCGTGGGGCACGTACCACTTCGCCGACCGCGACGGCGTCGGGGTGGACCGGACCCGGGCGACCGGCACCGGCTTCACCGGCCAGTACCCGCCGCCGTGGTCGGAGGTGTACGAGTCACGGGAGCGCTGCCCCGACGAGCTGCTGCTGTTCTTCCATCACGTCCCGTACGGGCACGTGCTGCACAGCGGCCGCACCGTCATCCAGCACATCTACGACACGCACTTCGCCGGGGTCGAGGAGGTGGCGGCGATGCGGGAGCGGTGGCGGCTCGTCGCCGGGGCGGTCGACCCGGCCGTCCACGACCGGGTGGCCGAGCGCCTCGACGAACAGTTCCGCAGCGCCGTCGAGTGGCGGGACCAGATCAACACGTACTTCTTCCGCAAGTCCGGGGTGCCGGACGCGCACGGTCGCCGCATCCACTGAACCGGCACGTTCACCAGGGGTGCACGGTGCCGTCCGCCAGCCGGTTCACCGGCAGGTAGGCCGGCGCGTACGGGTAGCGGGCCGCGGCCTGTTCGTCGATGTCCACCCCGAGCCCAGGGGTCTCGGCCGGGTGCAGGTAGCCGCCGTCATAGTGGTAGCCGTGCGGGAACACCTCGTCCGTCTGCTCGGTGTGCCGCATGTACTCCTGGAGGCCGAAGTTGGGGATGGCGATGTCCAGGTGCAGCGCGGCGGCCATGCAGACCGGGGAGAGGTCGGTGGCGCCGTGCGAGCCGCTGCGGACGTGGTGCAGCGCGGCGAGGTCGAAGATGCGTCGCAGGTGGGTGATCCCGCCGGCGTGGACCACAGTGGTGCGGACGTAGTCGATGAGCTGTTCGCGGATGAGCTGGGCGGCGTCCCAGATGCTGCTGAAGACCTCGCCGACGGCGATCGGCGTGGTGGTGTGCGAGCGGATGAGCCGGAAACCCTCCTGGAGGTCCGCCGGGACGGGATCCTCCATCCAGGTCAACGCGTACGGCTCCAGGCTCCTGCCGAGCCGCGCCGCCTCGATCGGGGTGAGCCGGTGGTGCACGTCGTGCAGCAGGCGGAGGGTGGGGCCGAACTCCTCGCGGACCCGGGCGAACACGCCCGGCACGTGGGCCAGGTAGGCCTCCGTCGACCAGGTCGTCTCGGTCGGCAGCGCGGCGTCGGCGGGCTCGTAGAACATCTTGTCGGCGCTGACGCCGTACGTCCGGGGCAGGCCGGGCACGCCGCACTGCACCCGCACCGCGCGGTAGCCGAGGTCGACGAAGCGGGCGACCTCGGCCAGCACCTCGTCGACGGTCTCGCCGTTGGCGTGGCCGTACACGGTCACGCCGTCGCGGGACCGGCCGCCGAGCAACTGGTAGACCGGCAGCCCGGCGACCTTGCCCTTGATGTCCCACAGCGCGGTGTCCACGGCGGCGACGGCGCTCATCGTGACCGGCCCGCGCCGCCAGTACGACCCCTGGTAGAGGTACTGCCAGGTGTCCTCGATCCGGGCCGGGTCCCGCCCGATCAGCAGCGGCACGACGTGGTCGCGCAGATAGGACGCGACTGCGAGTTCCCGGCCGTTGAGGGTGGCGTCACCGACGCCGGTGACTCCCTCGTCGGTGACGACCTTCAGCGTCACGAAGTTGCGGCCGGGACAGGTCACGATGACCCGGGCATCGACGATTCTCATCCGGTCTCCCCTGCGGTCGGCGCGCCGGTCACCAGAGGATTATCCATCATCGTCGATCGACGAGCGGGCCGGACCGGTCAGGCCGGTTCGGGTACGCCCCCGGGATCCCCGTCGTCGGGCATCGGCTCGACCGGCGCCTCGGGCAGCTCACCGGGCGTGTCCGGGAGGAGCTCGCCGGGGTCGTCCGGCACGTCCTCACGCGGGTCGATCGGCGGGTACACCTCGGGATCGAGGTCGGGGTTGGTCATCGGCCCAGTATCCGACGCCACCGCCCGGACCGCCCGCCGAGCGCACTCGCCGGCGTCTCCCCGGGTGACGCGTCCGCCCGCTTGCGCAACCACAGCCACACCCCCGCCGACAGGCACGCCGCGCCCCCGATCGCGACCGCCGTCTCGGCCGGTTCGGAGAGATCGTCGAGGAACGGGAAGGTGCGGGTGGCCGCCATCGCCAGCAGCCCGATCAGCAACAGGAGGCCGGCGGCAACGCGCTGGACAATCATGTGCTTCATTGGATCATGACCTCGCCACAGGCCGCAGGCGCCGTCGCCCCGGTCGTTGCCGCGCCACCGCGAGCAGGCCGCCGTCCCGGCGTCCGCCGGACACCGGGCCGGCCGGGCGGAGAACGTGCGAGCCCGGCCGGCCCGGCGGTGACCGGGCTCGCGCGCAGGTGATCGACGGCGGTCAGCGAGGGCGGGAGCCGGTCAGCGGCGGAACGGCCCGGTGACGCAGTAGGTGATGCCGCCGGAGGATGAGCCGGTCGTGCCGCGCTGCGACGAGAAGTACAGCCGGTCCCCCGCCGGGGTGAACGCCGGCCCGGTGATCTCCGAACCGCTCTGTCCGGTGATCCGCAGGAAGACGGAGATCTTGTCGTCCGGCGTGATCATGCAGATCTCCATGTTGCCGCCGTCCTCGGCGACGTAGAGGTCACCGGCCGTGGACCCGGTGATGTTGTCGACGCCGGTCAGCGGAGCGGTGCCGGGGCTGACCAGGTTGTCGTCGTAGGCGAGTTCGTACGTGCCGGCGGCCAGGTTGACCTGCCACACGCGGTTGTCGCCCTTCGTGGTGAACCAGACGGTGTCGTCCGCGTAGTGGCAGCCCTCGCCACCGTTGAACGTCTTCGCGCCGGACACCTGCTGCCGGGTCGGGGTGGGCGAGCCGTCCGGGTCGGGCACCGTGGCCCAGGTGAACGTGCCGGAGGTGGCCGTACCGGCGCGGAAGACCTGGAGGGTTCCGGCGGACAGGTCGCCCCAGGTGACCGGCACGAAGCGGTAGAACTTGCCGTCGGTCTCGTCCTCGGTCAGGTAGACGACCCGGCGGACCGGGTCGGCCGCGGCCGCCTCGTGCTTGAACCGGCCCATCGCGGGACGCGCCACGGCGGTCCCGCCGAGGGGGTACGTCTCGAAGACCCGGCCCAGGGACACCTCCTCGCAGGAGAGCCAGGTGTTCCACGGCGTCTTCCCCCCGGCGCAGTTGCTGTTGGTGCCGGAGAGGATCCGCGACGCCCCGACCACGGCACCGCTGGAGTTGAAGACCAGACGTGAGGCGCCGCCGCCCGCGCCGGCCGCCACCTCGGAGTTCGACACGTAGATCCAGCCGGAGCCGTTGGGGAACACGGCGCCGCCGTCCGGAGCGTCGTGCCAGGTGTACGACGTCCCCGGCACCGTCCGGCGGGAACGCGCGACGATCGAGCTGGTGAACCCGGCCGGCAGCTGGATGCCGTTGGCGTCGGCGGCCTGGAGCCCACCGTAGGGCCCCGCCGCGTTCTGCGCCGGGGCTCCGTACGCGGCCGACCACGCCGTGAACGGCAGGGCGACAGCGCCCGCACCGAGAACAGTGGCCCGCAACATCGCTCGACGATCCATGGAACCTCCTCCGTAGGTTCCCCAGATCCGACCGTGCGGAGCTTACGCACACCGATCCGTTGGATGAACGTCGATGGGCGGCTCGGTGTGCGACGTCGTGCCGCGCCGCTACGGACGCAGATCCGTCAGTGCCGCCCCGGTCGAGGGGTCGTACGGGTAGGAGAGGTGCTGGTGGGTCATCAGCCATGCCCCGTCGCGCCGCTGGAAGACCCGGGTGCCCCGGGACCAGCTCTCGATCGGCGGACCACCGCTCGGGCGTACCGAGACGCGGTTGAGGCCCCACGCGACGGCGAGGTCGCCGTCGACCACGATCGTCAGGTCGGGCACGTCCCAGGCGACTGATCCGTCGCCCGACGCCGCCAGACCCGCCGCGCAGACCTCGCGGACCGCGTTCACGCCGACGTATCGCAGCGGCTGGTCGTGCTCGTACGAGACCACGTCGTCGGCTACGGCATCCATCAGGGCATCGAGATCCTTGGCCGCGGTGCCCTCGAACCAGCGCTGGTGGAGCCGGCGTACCTCCGCCTCGGCGGCTGCCGCGTCTGGGGCCGGCTCGGCGGCGGGATCGGCCAGCGGGAAGGAGTGGTGTTCGTGAGTGACGACCCACCGGCCCTCCCGCCTGCGCAGGCCCAGGGTCAGCCGCAGGCGGTTCTCCGGACGTGCGGCGAAGTCGGCCGCCGTGCCGCAGCGCAGCAGCGCGTACGCGAGGGCCACGTCCTCGCCGGCTTCGACGTCCAGCGACTCGACCTCGAACGACGCGCCCTGCGCCTGCCACCTGAAGAACGGCGGCCAGATCTCCCGGTAGGCGTCCAACCCGCGCACGCCCTCGTACGGCGGCGGCACGTCGAACATCACCATGTCCTCGGCGTGGTCGGCCAGGACGCCGCCGAGGTTCCCGTCATGAACCGCGGCGGCCCAGCGCTCGACCAGGGCCCGGATCTGTTCTTCGTTGCTCGGCATGTCGACTCTGCCCTTCGTGGCCGGTGAACCCGTCGGGACTAAAACCCCGGCCGGACCGCGAACTCATCGCCTCCGCGCGAACTTTCCGGCAGCCGATCCGGTAGGTCGAAGGCAGGCAGGCGCGCGTCGAGGAACGAGACGACCTCGGCCACCCGGCGCCCCCGCAGCACGAGCAGGTCCAGCCCCGCCGGCAGGTAGGCGGCGGCCGCGTCGTTCCACAGGTACGTCCCGAACGCGAGCTGCCCGCTGGCACTCGTCGGCAGGAACCGCCACCTCCGCCCTCCCGTCACCTCGGCCAGGAAACCGCGGATCCGCTCATGGCCCTCGTACCAGGCGGTCAGCGGCGGCATCGAGTACCGCGCGTCCTCCGTCAGCATCGCCACGATCGTCTCGACGTCCCCGGACTCCCACGCCGCGGCGTACCGCCCGGCCACCTCCCGCTGCCCCGCGTCGCCCAGGTCGGCGAGGATCCGCTGCTGACTGTCCGACGGCGTCAGCCCGGCGACGATCCGGCGGGCGCGCTGCATCGCGCTGTTGACCGCCGCGACGGTGGTGACCAGCATCCGGGCGGTCTCCTCGGCGGAGTAACCGAGAACGTCGCGCAGCAGCAGAACGGCACGTTGCCGCGGTGGCAGATGCTGCAACGCGGCGACGAACGCGAGTTCCATGGTCTCCCTCGCGATGGCGTGGGTCTCCGGATCCGGTCGGACGGACGGGGCAAGGCGGTCCGGATACGGTTCGAGCCAGGTCACCTCGGCCCGGGACACGCCCGGAGCGGTGAAATCGGTAGGCAGTTCACGCCGCCCGCGCGAGTGGAGAAAGGAAAGCGCGCGGTTGGTGGCGATCCGGTAGAGCCACGGCCGGATCGACCCATGACCCTCGAACCGGTCGACTGCCCGCCATGCCCGGTCCAGGGTGTCCTGGACCGCGTCCTCCGCGTCGTGGAAGGAACCGAGCATCCGGTAGCAGTGCGCGCGCAGCTCGTCCCGCAGCGGCGCGACCAGACGACTGAAGGCCGCGCCGTCGCCCGCACGCGCCGCCGCCAGCAGCGCCGCCGTCACGTCCTCGCCTGACGGACCGGCCTCCGCCGATGGTTCGCCCCGGCTCACCCGTCTCAATCTAGTGCCGGGCACCGTCCCGGGTGCGCGGTCTCTGCGCCCGCCCGGCGCAGGCCGGTGGGCCGGAGCGCAGAGGGAACGACCTTGGTCGATGCCTTGACTCTCCGGATGAGACCGCTAACACTTGTCTGCAACACGCACTTAACAATCAGCACACATCTGCCCGCCTCGTCGTGACTGGCTTGAGCGTGATCCGGCGATGTTAGCGCTAACGAACTCGGACCCGGGGCAGCAGCGGCTTCGGCGATCAGCCTGATGCCCGAACCCAGAGAGGCCAGATCGGTGACTCACCACTTCCTGACGCGGACCACGTCGTCGCGGGGCCACACAGCCGGACCACCACGGAGCACCCGGTCGTTTCGCCGGCTGCTGATCGTGCTGGTGGCCGCGACGACGGCGATGGTCGGCGGCATCGTCATCTCGTCGCCGGCCATCGCCGCCACCAACCAGTTCCGAGGCATGAACTGGGCCGTGCTGGGTGACAACTTCAGCACCGGCCCCCTCGTCGTGCAGGGCCTGAGCACCTCCGACAGCAACGCGACGGTGCGGGCCAAGGCCAACGCCCTCTATGACGACATGGCTTCCACCATGGGGGTCAACACCGTCCGGCTGCCCATCAACACCCACACTGTGGGGACGGCGTGGTGGGAGGCCTACCGAGGTGCCGTCGACGCCGCCACCGCCCGCGGGTTCAAGGTCATCCTCGCCTACTGGGAGGACGGCGCCGCCTCCGGCGGCCGGATCACGAACCTCGCCGCGTGGAACGCGATGTGGTCCACGGTGACCAACACGTACGGCTCGAACCCCGACGTCTACTTCGAACCGATGAACGAGCCCCACGGTTACAGCTCGACGGAGTGGCGCAACGTCGCGGCCGACTGGCTCAGCTACCACTACTCGGCGGTGCCCAGCCGGGTGCTCATCGGGGGCACCGGGTTCAGCCAGGACCTGCGCGACATCTGCAACGACACCCGCTTCGCCTCGACGCTGCTGTCCTTCCACCACTACGCCTTCTTCTACGGCGAGATGACCTACGACGCCTTCCGGAGCCACATCCAGACCCGCCTCGGCAACTGCGCGTCGCGGGCGGTCGCCACCGAGTTCGGCGCGCCCATGAACGACGGCCGCAACTACGCCGACGCGAACAGCACCGACAACTTCGTGCGCCACATCCGCGCCATGGCCCAGGTCATGCGCGACAACCGGATGGGCGGCACGTACTGGCCCGCGCTCGGCGGCAAGCCCGGCACCATCGGCTACGACTGGTACTCGATGTACTCGCTCAGCGGCGGCGGCACCGACCTCGACCTGACCGTCCGCAACACCTCCGGCGCCGACCGGATCCGGTACGCGTGGGGCGACACCATCGGGGGCGGCCCCACGACGCCCCCGCCGTCGACGGGAACGTTCTACCGGATCACCGTGCGGCACAGCGGCAGGGCCATGGACGTCCAGCAACCGAACACCGACAACGGCGCGCGCGTCGGCCAGTACACGTACAACGGCAACACGTGGCAGCAGTGGCAGTTCCAGGACGCCGGCAGCGGCTACTGGCGGCTCGTCAGCCGCAACAGCGGGAAGTGCCTCGACGTGGTGAGCGCGTCCACCGCCGACGGCGCCGAGCTGATCCAGTACACCTGCGGCAGTGGCACCAATCAGCAGTTCCAGATGGTCATGGGCGGCAGTTACTTCCAGCTCCGGGCACGGCACAGCGGCAAGTGCGTGGACGTACCGGCCGCATCGACCGCGGACGGTGTGGTCCTCAAGCAGTACACGTGCAACACCGGTGCCAACCAGCAGTGGTCGCGTACGACCGTCTGACGGGCCCGCCGGCTGTCGATGGCCTTCCGCGATGTCAGATCGCCTGCGGCAGCGGGCGGTGGCGGGTCCGCGGCTGCCGGTGAGGCGTAGCCTCCCCCGGTCCTACCGCCCGCTCGCGGCGCCGGCCGACTCCCACAGCGCGGCAACCGCCGTCCGTACCGCCGGGGTGTGCTCGACCGCGTCGTGCACCACTACGTGTATCGACCGGATCGGCGTCGGGCGGACCACCCGGACGCGGGTCACGTCGTCGGGCAGGTGTACTGCCCCGAGCGCAGGGAGCACCGTGAGGCCGATGCCGGCCGCCACGAAGGCGAGCGCGGTCGGGTAGTCGTGCGCCTCGACGCGGAAGGCGGGGCTGAACCCGGCGGCGGTGCAGGCCTCGATGAGGTTGGCGCGACACCAGCCGCGGGCGAAGTCGTTGTCGATCCAGCGCTCGTCGGCGAGGTCGGCCAGGTCCACTTCCTCCTGCCCGGCGAGGCGGTGCCCGGCAGGAAGGACGGCCACGTAGGGGTCGTCGAGGAGGTGACGGGTGGTGAAACCCGAGCCGGGGTCGAAGCCGTTGCCTGCCACGACCACCTGGACGTCAGCGCGTTCCTCGCGGCTGTCCGGAATGTGTTCGCGCAACTGCAGGTCGAGCCGGACTCCGGGGAGCTCGGTGAGGATGCGCCGCACCACGAAAGGCATCCAGGCGCCGCCCACTGATGCGAAGTACGCGATGGACAGCGCGCCGGTGCGTCCGGTGCGCAGGTCGGCGATCAGCGACTCGGCCGCTCCGATCCGAGCGAGCACCCGGTCTGCTTCGGCGGCGAGGGCATGCCCGGCGGCCGTCGGTCGCAGGCCGCGTCCCACTCGGGCGAGGAGGGTCAGGCCTGTCTCGCGTTGGAGTGCGGTGAGGTGCTGGCTGATCGCGGAGGGGGTGTAGCCCAGGTTGGCGGCGGCGGCCTGGACGGACCCGGAGGCCACGACGGAGCGGAAGACGCGGAGGCGGTGGACGTCGAGCACCTCACGACAGTAAAGCCCCACTGAATGGTTGTGAAGAAATAGTCGCTGGTGCTGAACATTCGGGCGCATGAGGATCGTGACATGAGGAGTGCACCGCTGACCGCCGCCCCGAGCCGGCCGACTGCCACCGAGAGCGACCACGCCGGCACGGCGTACCCCCGGCCCTGGCCGACGGTCGGTGCCGCCGGTGTCACCGTGATCCTGTGGGCGTCGGCGTTCGTCGGCATCCGCTTCGCCGGGCACGACCACTCCCCCGGCGCCATGGCGTTGGGCCGCATGGCAGCGGCGTCCGTCGCGCTGAGCGCGTTCATGGCGGTAAACGCCGGCGTCCGACGCCGCAGCACGCGACCGCAGCACGCTCAGCCCGGGCCGGACGCCACGGCTCCCCGCCGGACGGCTCTGCCCCGTGGCGGAACCCTCGCGCTGATCGCGGTCTGGGGCGCGGCCTGGTTCGGCGGATACAACGTGGCGCTCAACGCCGCCGAGCGGCTGGTGGACGCCGGGACGGCGGCACTGCTGGTGGCGGTCGCGCCCATTCTCGTCGCGGTCGCCGCGGTCCTCGTTCTCAACGAGCGGCTCAGCGGCCGGCTCGGCGTCGGGGTGGCGATCGCTTTCGCCGGCGTCGCCCTGATCGCGGCCGGCGGCTTCACCGGACACGCCGACAAGGCCGGCGTCGCCCTGGCGGTGCTCTCCGCCCTCCTGTACGCCTTCGGCGTACTGCTCCAGAAGCGCCTACTGGCGCGGGTGGACGCCGTGACGATGACCTGGCTCGGCGCGCTGGCCGGGACCGCGGCCCTGCTGCCGTTCGCCCCCACGCTCCTGGCAGAACTCGCCACGGCCCCACCGGCGGCCACCCTGGGCATGCTGTACCTGGGCGTGTTCCCGACCGCTGTCGGCTTCCTCACCTGGGGCTACGTCCTGTCCCGCTGGACCGCGGGTCGCACCACCGCCGCTACCTACCTGGTGCCCCCGGTGACCGTCCTGCTGTCGTGGACGCTGCTCGGCGAGGTGCCGGCACCGCTAGCACTGGCCGGCGGCGCGCTGTGCCTGAGCGGCGTGGTCCTCGCCACCCGCCGCTGACGTCGATGCTCTCGCGCCGATCGGCGGCTGTCGGGAGGCGCCGGCGGGTGCCGTACTGCAGATCGCGTCCCGGAATCGGTGACCCGGCGGTCGGCGTGGTCAGAGGCCGGCGGCGGCGTCGTACCGGCGCCGCAGGTCGGCCATCTCCGATACGGGCAACGCTTCCCTGAGTGCCAGTTCCTCGTACTTGTCGGGGAACATCTCCCGCAGCCGGTCGACGAACCTGACGTCGGCGGTCGCCTCGACCACCTCGATGCCGGGAGGCTGGGTGGTCATGTCCATGATCAGCGGGCCGACGAGTTTGACCGCCCCGTCCCACTGGCGCTTCTGCTCGGCGACGCCGCAGAGGTGGAAGCCGTAGACCGTCCGGACGTCGGCCAGTGTGGCGGCCCCGGTGGGCTCGTGGCCGTAGACGTGGACTCCGCAGACGACCTTCGGCGCGGCCTGCTCTCCGGCCGGCGCCTGTGGGGCGGTGTGCCCGGCGTGACCGTGATGTGTCGGGTCCGCCTGCTCGAGGGTCGTACGCATCCGGGCCAGGATCTCCTGGCGGAGAGCTGCCGGGTCCGTCTTCGGGGTGGTCGAGGTGACCACTGCGGCCGCGCCGATCGACGCGGCCAGCAGGCACACCTCGATCCACACGAACGCGCTCCGGTACCAGCCGCTGAGTACCCGGGGAATCATTGTCGTTCCTCACCTCGTCGCGGTTCCTGATGGTGGCGGAGGGCAGCGGCCGACACACTGCCGGCACGGCGATGCCCCGACGGTGGGGTGGCGCAATTCGCGCCACCCCACCGCAGACGCTGTTACCGGGCGGTGCAGGTGAGGTTGGGTGTGGAGTTGGTGCCGTTCCAGGAGGCGTTGAAGCCGAAGCTGGTGGTGGCGTTGGCGCTCAGCGAACCGTTGTAGGCCACGTTGGACGCGGTGACCGACGAACCGCTGGAGGTGACCGTCGCGTTCCAGGAGTTCGTGATGCTCTGGCCGTTGGGCCAGGTCCATGCCACAGTCCATCCGGAGATGGCGGCGTTGCCGGCCCGGACGGTGACCTCGGCGCCGAATCCACCGGACCACTCGTTCGTCTTGCGGAAGGTGGCGGTGCAGGCACCGTTTCCGGCCGGCGGCGGCGTGGTGGGCGGCGGAGTCGTCGGCGGCGGGGTGGTGGGCGGCGGCGTGGTGGGCGGCGGGGTCGTCGGCGGGGGGTTGCCGCCACCGCCGAAGATCACGTCACTGCACAGGTAGTACGGCTGGTCGAGGTGGGACGCCTGCCAGATGGTGTAGACGACGTGCCGTCCGGTGCGGCTGCCCGCGTTCACCTGCGCCTCGTAGAGCCCGGTGGTCGGGTAGCTGCCGGTACGGAGCACCAGTTCGAGGCTGTTCCAGGTGAGGGGCTGGGTGGTCGGGTCGAAACCCTGCTTGGTGATGTAGATCAACATGTAGTCGGCGCCGTGCTTGGCCCCGTCGGTCAGCGTCAGCGTGAAGTTGTTCGGCATCGGCTTCGCGGTCCACGCGCCGACCGCGTCGAGCGAGGCGTACAGGCCACCCTGGGTGCGGCCGCCGCTGCACAGCTGCCCGTCCGGCACGGCGGCCTGGTGGTTGCCGCCGACGTTCTCGCGGTACAGGCCGTTCCAGTTCCACATGGTGTTCGGGTTGGCCTGCCACGCCTGCCAGCACATCGGGTCGGTCTGGGCCATCGTGGGGTTGAGGTGGTCGGAGCCCCAGCGCTCGTAACATCCGTAGTTGCGTGACGGCGGGTTGGTGACCGATCCGTGCGCCGAGGCCGGACCGGCCTGGTTGACGGCGACCATCGTGAACGAGGCGACGAGAACTGCGACCGCGCCCAGTCCCAGACGGCGTACTGTCCGTGAGATTTTCATGATGCTCCAGTGGATGCGCCGGCGCCCAGTGGCCCTCGCTGGGTGCCCACCCCGGAGAAGGTGACGCCGATCGATTCAAGCCGTCCCAGGGGCGGACGGCACTGCTGCCCAGCAGCGCATGGCGACTCCCAGCCACGATGTTAGTAAAGACGGCTGTCAATGTAAATCGACACCGACGCACCGGATCAGACCGCGAGGGCCGCGCGCACCTCCCGCTCCGCGGTCACTCCCCCGTCGCCGTGCGAGGTGACCCGGCCGGATCGTGGCTCATCCCGGCGGCCGGCTCGTCGAGCAGCAGCAGCCGCGCGCCCTGCACCAGCAGCATGCCGATCTCCAGCCACTGCTTCTGGCCGTGCGCGAGCGTGCCGGCGAGCCGGTTGGCCCGGCCGGTCAGCCCGATGGTCTCCAGCGCGGCGGCCACCTCGTCGGGGATCCCCCGCCGACGTCGGGCCAGGGTGGCCCAGCTCCGGCGGGCACCCGCGGCGATGTCGAGGTTCTGCACGACCGACAGCTCCTCGAAGACCGTCGACGTCTGGAACGTCCGGCCGATGCCGAGCCGGCTGATCCGGCGCACCGGGCGCCCCAGCAGCTCCTGGTCGCCGAAGCACACCGAGCCGGATCACCCGGCCGCATCACCGCAGGGCAAGCCACTCCCTTCCGCGCAGGCTCGGTGAGCGCTTCGGCCGGGTGGCAGGCATGCCTGTGTGACGCCGACGGAGCGGTGCGCGACGATCAACCGATGCAGCGTTTCGACAGCCTCGGCGGTGACCTGGTGGTGGGCGCCGCCGTCCGAGCGACCATCGTCAGCCATGAGCGTTGGGGAGTAATGACCGCTGTCCTCGGACATGAGACTGTGGGCTCGTCGGTCGACGCCGGCTTCATCGACAGCCCGTCAGGCACGTCTCGGGCGCTGCCCGAGGAATACCCGCCGATCGGCGAACAGGTCGACGCAGTCGTCCAGGAAATCAGCAGGTACCACCCGCCCCTCTGGGTACGCCTCACGATGCGTGCCTCGGATCTGCGGGAGTTCAGTTGGCCGTGCGGATGCTGCGGTGAGCTCACCGTACTCAGCCCCGGCGGCGACGGCGTCACCGTGGATGTGCGCAGCAGCGAGGGACCCGGATGCGCGTCGTTCGTCGCGCACCGGTCGTGTCTGGCTGACCGCCTCAACCCGGACTTCCACGGCGACCGGGCACGGGTCCAGGCCGTGGGGCGCGACCAACCGCCCGCCCCAGCGACCGAAGATCCACCACTCTGACAGCGGTGCCCGTTGACGGACCCATCCTGACAGACCCGCCAGATCAGACCACGCACGTCCAACGCCTTGTAGATCGCAGCCTGCCGAAGTAAGCACATCTCGTATGCCGTCGCTCGGCTGCCACCACGTGAACCCGCCGCTCCTGGACCCCGACGCCTACGCGATCGACGATGCCGCCTACGGCCGTGATCAGGTCGCCGGCACCTTCGTCCTCTCACCCGGCGACGTACGCGGGACACGCTTCGTCCATGACCGTGTCCGCACGGGCTGCTGGTCGGTGGTGGGATGGATCCCCTGTGTCGCGTGTCGGGGCTGCGGCGCCGTGGTCGCTTCGCGGGCAGACGACTGCAACGTGGCGCAGGAACTGCGCTTCTACCCAGCGATGGTTGTCCGGGAGCGATGTGACGATGAGCCGGACCGCGCCACCGATCCTTTCGGCCTGGTCGCTGATTGGGACCGCCCGGCGCCCGACACCAGACGACACCGCGGGGTGCCCGAGCCGACCCATCCCCGTCCCGAACTCGTCGCCACCCGCTGGGGCGGTCGAGGTGTGAAGGAAGCCCTCTTCCGAGACGATCCCCCGGCCTGACCCAGCCGCGGGTGAATGCGTCGACTGCCGCACGGTCACCAGGCGTCCGTGGTGGGCGCAGGCGGTTCGGGCGTGTCGGTCACTGAACGGGCGCCGACCGGATCGGCCGGCGGGCTGGATCCCCGGGTGCCCGCTCCGGCCCGGAACGGGCACCCGGGGATCGGTACGAATCAGAAGGCCGTCCGTCGCAGGCCGATGATCTGGAGGGCGGCGAATCCGGCGACCACCACCGCCTGTGCGATCACGAGCGCGACGCCGAGGGTGGTCAACGGGAACCAGCCGGCGACGAGCACCTCGACGCTCGCGGCGACCCAGGCGATGTTGATGGCGATCACGACCGCCACGGCGGGTCGGCTCACCGTGGGCCTCGACGCGAGGAGGAGCAGGGTGGCCGCGAAGACGACCAGGAAGGCGCCAACGGGGTAGAGAAGACCGGCGGGAAGGCCGAACAGCCGGCCGAAGATCGCCGCGGCGGCGAGGTAGACGACGCCGTTGGCGCCGGAGCCGATCGCGTCCTGCTTGAGGGCGAAGCGGAGCAGCTTGGCGTCGTCGGCGGTCCGGACGGTACTGGCGATGGTGGCCATCTCGAAGTCCCTTCGTGGTGCTGACGTGCGTCTGATCACGAAGCTACGGAGCTGGTGGCCATGCCGAATCCGTCATCGTGACGGTAGGTTGCCAGTCGTGCTGTACGGGCGGGTCGAGGAACAGGCGCAGATCGACCGGCTGGTGGACGGCGCCCGGGAAGGTCGCAGCGGCGCCCTGGTTTTCCGGGGTCCGGCGGGAATCGGCAAGTCGGCGCTGCTGGAGTACGCCGCGCTGCGGGCGACCGGCATGCGGGTGGTGCGCGGTGTCGGTATCGAGTCCGAGGCGGCGTTGCCGTTCGCCGCGCTGCACCTGCTCCTGCGAACCGGGCTCGACCGGATCCACGCGCTGCCCGACGGGCAGGCGAGGGCGCTCGGTGCCGCCTTGGGGCTGCGCGACGCGCCACCGGAGAGCCGGTTCCTGGTGGGCCTGGCCACCCTCAGCCTCCTGTCGGAGCTGGCCGGGGACGGCGGACTGCTCTGCCTCGTGGACGACGTGCAATGGTGCGACGAGGCGTCCGTCGACGCCCTGGTGTTCGCGGCGCGGCGGCTCGGCGCCGAGGGTGTCGCCATGATCTTCGCCGCCCGTCCGGATCTCCCGGTCACCGGCCTTCCCGAACACCGTCTCGCCGGGCTCGACGACACGGCCGCCACCGCCCTGCTCCCCGCCGATCTTCCGCCGCAGGTCCGGGAGCGCCTCGTCCAGGAGTCGGCCGGCAACCCGCTGGCGCTCATCGAGCTGCCGGCCGCGCTGACCCCCGAACAGCGGTCCGGGCGGTTGTCGCCGGTGGGGGCGATGCCGGTGGCGGAGCGGATCCAGGAGGCCTTCCTCGCGCAGATGGCCGCGCTGCCCGAAGCCGCGCGCACCGCTCTCCTGGTCGCGGCGGCGGAAGGCTCGGGCGAACTCGCGACGCTGGTCGCCGCCGGCGCTCCGCTCGACGGTCTCGAAGCCGCCGAGCGGAGCCGGCTCATCGGGATCAACGGGACGGCCGTCGGTTTCCGTCATCCCCTCATCCGGGCTGCCGCATACCAGAGCGCGTCGGTGAGCCGCCGCCTCGCCGTACACCGGGCGCTCGCCGACGCGCTGAGCGGCTCGGCCTCGCCCGACGCCGCCGACCGGCGCATCTGGCACCTGGCCGCCGCCGCGCTCGGTCCCGATGAGGACGTCGCGCGGCAGCTGGAGGAGACGGCGGGCCGGGCCCGTACCCGGGGCGGTCACGCCGCGGTGGCGGCTGCCTACCAGCGGGCCGCCGAACTCACCGTCGATCCGCTACGCCGATCCGCTCGGCTGGCCGCGGCGGCGCTGGCCGCGAGCGACGCCGGTCTGACCGACCGCGCCGCCGCGCTCGCCGCAAACGCCACGCCCGACGTGGACGACCCGGCGATGATCGTGGCGTTGACCCAGGTCCGCGCCCACCGCGAGGTCGAGCTGGGGACGCCGCTGGCCGCCGGCCGGATCATCCTCGACGCCGCGCCCCGGGTGGCGGCGCGCGACCCCGAGCAGGCGACCTGGCTGCTGGTGGAGGCGGTTCGCTGCGCCTGGTTCGCCGGCGACGCGCCGCTGGCCGAACAGGCGGCGACGGCGCTCCACGAGCTGCCGGCGACCGGTTCGCCGCTGGTCGGCCAGGCGGTCGGGCTGGCCCGGCTGCTCGTCGGCGACCTCGCGGGTGGGCTGCCGCTCACCGGCGGCGCGCTGGACCCGTCCGGGCTCGCCGGGCTGGGCGTTCCCGGACTGACCTTCACCGCCGGCGCCGCCCTCGCGACGGGCCGCGCGGCCCTCTGCGAGGAACTCACCGGGCGGGTCGTGGCGGACTGCCGGACGAGCGGGATGATCGGCTGGCTGGCGTTCGCCCTCCAGGACCAGGGGTTCGCGCAAGGGCTACAGGGCCGCTACGGGGAGGCGAGGGCGACCCTCGACGAAGGGCTGCGGCTGTCGACCGACCTGGGTCACGAGCACCGGGTCATCCACCTCACCTGCTGTCTCGCCTGGGTGCTCGCTCATCAGGAGGACGTGGCGGGGTGCCGCGCGAGGGCCGAGGACGGCGTCCGGCGGGCCGACGACCGCAACCTGGTCCTCGCGGCGACCCTCGGACGCTGGGCGCTCGGCCGGCTCGAACTCGGCCAGGGGAACGCGGACGCCGCTCTGGAGCAGTTGGAACGGATCCCGCCGACCGGGTTCGGGGCGCTCGCCGCCGCCGATCTCGTCGAGGCGGCGGTCCGCAGTGGCCGGCCGGAGCGGGCCGCCGAGCCGCTGGAGCGCTACGTGACCTGGGCACGGCATGTCCGTCAACCGGCCTCGGACGCGGTCGCCCTGCGCTGCCGGGCCCTGGTGGAGCAGGACGAGGCGCACTTCGTCGCCGCCGTTCGCGCCCACGACGGCGACGACCAGCCGTACGAGCAGGCGAGGACGCGACTCGCCTACGGCGAGTGGCTGCGGCGGGCCCGGAGGCGGGCGGATGCGCGCACCCAGCTCCGCGCCGCGCTGGAGGTCTTCGACCGGCTGGGCGCGGAGTCGTGGGCCCGGCGGGCCCGCGCCGAGCTGCGCGCGACCGGGGACGTCCCGGCCGCGCCGCGCCGGGCCGGCGACCCGCTCAGCGTGCTCACGGCGCAGGAACGCGAGGTCGTGCGGCTGGCCGCCGCCGGCGCCTCCAACCGCGACATCGCCGCCCAACTCTTCCTCAGCCCACGGACCGTGGGCTACCACCTCTACAAGGCGTTCCCCAAGCTGGGCATCACGTCGCGGGCTCAGCTGGCGACGCTGGTCGGGGTCGCGTCCACCGGGTGAGGACGGCCGCCCGCGGGAGGTCACACCGGATTCATCGCCCACATCACCGCAGGCCAAAGCCTTCCGTTATGCCCGGCCTCGGTGACCACTTCGGGCGGGCGACGAGACCCCGTCGCTCCATCGCCCGCTGGCCGCCATCAAGACTTCGAGCTGTGGGACCCGCTCCTCTGGCCTTCATCCTGCGCGCCGCATGGACCTGGCCCCGGATCATTCGAGCCACCGCCGGCCGCGACCTCGCCCAGGCACGGGTGTGACGCTCGAGGCAGGTCCGGTTGCGGGGTCGGTGACAGCGGCTCCGGCAACAGCGACCGCGAGCAGCAGCACGATCCAGAGCGGACGGCGCCGACGTCTCGCGGTTCGGGTCAGGTGGTGCCCCGGACGACGAGCGTCGTCGGCAACACGGTCGGCTTGGGCGGGTCGTCGCCGCCGTGCAGCATGGCGACCAGCGCCTCGGCGGCGGCCGTGCCGAAGCCGGGCTTGTTCTGGGCGACGGTGCTGAGCCCGGGCGGGATCAGCGCGGCCACCTCGATGTCGTCGAAGCCGACAATCGCAATGTCGTCGGGGATCCGTAGGCCGGCCGCCTGGGCCGCGCGCATCGCACCGACAGCCATCTCGTCGCCGGCGACGAACACTGCGGTAGGGCGGTCGTCGAGGGCGAGCAGCCGGTCCATCGCGGCGTGACCGCCGTCGAGATAGAAGTCTGCCTCGACGACGTGGCCGTCGGCGAGCGGCAGGCCGGCCCCGGCCAGCGCGGCCCGGAAGCCGACGAGCCGTTCGGCTCCCGGCCAGGTTCGCAGCGGGCCGGTGATGGTGGCGATGCGCCGGTGGCCGCGTTCGACGAGGTGGCGCACGGCGAGCGCCGCGCCGCCGGCATTGTCCGAGGTGATGTAGGTCGACGTCGGGCCGTCGACCCGCAGGTCGAGAGCGACGCACGGCACCTGGGCTTCGACGAGGGCGAGCACGGCCGGGTCCCGGGTGCCGTTGTCGATGATGACCGCGCCGTCGAGGTTGTGCTGGCGGACGGCGCGCACGTATCGCTGCCCGTCGTCGGGCCCCGCCGCGTCGTGGCCGGCGAGCATGAGCAGGTTCAGCCCGTGCGCGCTGAGCGCCGTCTTGAGCGCGACGAGGATCTCCTGCAGGAATGGGTGGCGCCATCCAGGGCGGCGATGGTCGGTGTCCCACACCAGACCCACCATGTTGGATTTCTTCGTGGCGAGCGTCCGGGCCGACCCGTTCGGCAGGTAGCCGATCTCGGCGGCCAGGTCGAGGATGCGCTGGCGGGTGTGCTGGCTGACGACCTCGGGGGTGTTGAAGACGCGGGACACGGTGGCGACGGACACGCCGGAGCGGCGCGCCAACTCCCTGATAGTGGTCAATGTGGTGCCTTATCTGTAACCGGTTTCACGACCGTAGCGCCAGCGATGTCCGCCGGTCAAGCCGCATCGACCGTTACCGTTTCGTAGCTTGACACCCCCTAGCCGAACCCGTTCACACTTCTCAGGAAAGGCGCTCGTCGGATGCCACCCGCAACTCGGCCGACATCCGATCTTCATCCAACTCCACCCACCCCCACCACCATCGCTTCGCCGACAATGTAACCGGTTTCAGGTAACCGGTTACATCGCACGAAAGGGTTCCCTGGCATGCACCCAAACCGACTGTTGCGACTAGCGGCGGCCACCCTGGCCGCCGGAGTACTGCTGACCGCGTGTGGCACCGGCACTGAGGGAGGCTCCGGCGGCGGCGACGAAAAGATCACCCTGAACGTCAACCTGTTCGGCAACTTCGGGTACCAGGACCTGTACGCCGAGTACCAGAAGTCGCACCCGAACATCACGATCCAGGAGCGCACGGCCGCCTACAACGACCATCATCGCGACCTGATCACCCACCTGGCCACCGGCTCCGGCGCGGGCGACATCGAGGGCGTCGACACGGGCTTCATCGCTCAGATGCGCGAGCGGGGCAACCTCTTCGTCGACCTGGGCAAGGACCGCCAGTCCGAGTACCTCGACTGGAAGTGGGCGGCGTCGCTGGCCAAGGACGGCAAGCAGATCGGGTACGGCACCGACGTCGGCGGCCTGGCCATCTGCTACCGGCGTGACCTGTTCGAGAAGGCCGGCATGCCGTTCGACCGCGACCAGGTGTCGGCCGCCTGGGGCAGCGGCTGGGACCAGTACATCGAGTTCGGCAAGCGGTACGCGGCGAAGGCCCCGGCCGGCAGCGCCTTCTTCGATGGCGGAGGCCAACTGTTCAACGCCATCATCGGCCAGGCCCCGGTCGGGTACTACAACGAGGACAACGCCATCGTCGTGAGCAGCAACCCCGATGTCCGAAAGGCCTGGGACCTGACGGTGAAGGCGATCCAGAGCAACCTGTCGGCCAAGCTGATCGGCAGCTCGCAGGAGTGGAACAACGGCTTCGCGAAGGACCAGTTCGCCACCATCGCGTGCCCGGCCTGGATGATGACCAAGATCAAGGACCAGGCGAAGCACGCCGCCGGCAAGTGGGACGTGGCGAGCGTCCCGGGCGGCGGCGGCAACTGGGGCGGCTCGTACCTCACCGTTCCCAAGCAGGGCAAGCACATCGAGGAGGCCAAGAAGCTCGCGGCGTGGCTGACCGCCCCGGAGCAGCAGGCCAAGGTGTTCACCGCGCGGGGCAACCTGCCGTCCATCCCGGCTCTCTACGACAAGCCCGACATTGCCCAGTACAAGGACGCCTTCTTCAACAACGCCCCGGTGGGCCAGCTCTTCACCACCGCGGCGAAGCAACTCAAGCCCCAGCACCAGGGCCCGCGAGCCGGAGACGTGCAGACCACCATCCGCGACGCCCTCGTCCGCATCGAACAGGGCAAGCAAAGGCCCGACGAGTCCTGGAAGCAGATGGTCAGCGACGTCGAGCGCCTCGCCAAGTAACTCGACCCGCGCCGCCGGCGGTCACCCCTGACCGCCGGCGGCGCCCGGCGACGAAGGATCGACGATGGCCACCTACCTCCACCAGGCCCGGCGGGCCGGCCTGAGCCGGCTTGACACCAAGGGCTCGCCCTACCTCTACATCCTGCCGTTCTTCCTGCTGTTCGGCGCGTTCGGGCTGTTCCCGCTGCTGTACACGGCGTACGTCTCGTTCAATGACTGGGACCTGCTCGACTCCGGGTCGCACCGCTGGGTCGGCCTCGCGAACTACCGCGAGATGCTGCAGGACGCGTACTTCTGGAACGCCCTGGGCAACACACTCAGCATCTGGGTGCTGTCCACCGTGCCGCAACTGCTCGCCGCGCTCTGGATCGCCCACCTGCTCAACCACCGGCTGCGGGCCCGCACCGCGCTACGGATGGGCGTGCTGCTGCCCAACGTCACCTCGATCGTGGCGGTGACGATCGTCTTCACCCAGCTCTTCGGCCGCGACTTCGGCATGGTCAACTGGGCGCTCGGCCTCGTCGGCATCGGCCCGATCGACTGGCAGGCCAACACCTGGAGCTCCCACCTGGCCATCTCGTTCATCGTCGCCTGGCGGTGGACCGGCTACAACGCCCTCATCTACCTCGCCTCGATGCAGGCGATCCCGCACCACCTGTACGAAGCCGCCGACCTCGACGGCGCGTCGCAGGCTCAGCAGTTCAGGCGGATCACCGTCCCGATGCTGCGGCCGACGATCATCTTCACCACGGTGATCTCGACGATCGGCGGCCTGCAGATCATGGCCGAACCCCTGCTGTTCGCCAGCTCCCAGACACCGACCGGCGGCTCCGACCGGCAGTTCCAGACCGTCGCCCTGTTCATGTACGAGCAGGGGTTCCGGGAGTTCCGCTTCGGCTACGCCTCGGCGGTCGCCTGGACGCTCTGTCTGGTCATCGCCATCTTCGCGATCATCAACTTCCTGCTCACCCGGCGCATCGCCAAGGACGAGGACTGAGGAGAACGCCGTGACCACCCTCGCGGACCCCGTACAGACCGGCACCACACCCTCGCCGCCGCAACGCCGGTCCCATCGGCGCCGGAGCTTCGGGTACCCACGCAAGGCCTCGGTCTGGAGCTACGGCGCCTTGCTGGCGGTCGTGGCCGGGTCGGTCTTCCCGCTCTACTGGTCCATCGTCGTGTCCTCGCAGACCAGCGACGCCGTCACGAAGGTGCCGCCGGCCCTGGTGCCCGGCGGGCACCTCTTCGACAACATCGCGCGCGTGTTCGACACGACCGACTTCGGCCGAGCCCTGGTGAACTCCTTCATCGTCAGCGGCTCGATCACCGTCTCCGTGGTGTTCTTCTCGACCCTGGCCGGGTTCGCCTTCGCCAAACTGCGGTTCCGAGGCCGAAAGGCGCTTCTCGTCGTGGCCATCGCGACCTCGATGGTGCCGCACCAGCTCGGCATCATCCCGCTGTACATCCTGATGGCCGATCTCGGCTGGACCGGGCGCCTCACCGCCGTGATCGTGCCCGGGCTGGTAACCGCGTTCGGCGTCTTCTTCATGACCCAGTACCTCGGCCGCGCCGTACCCGACGAACTGCTGGAGGCCGGCCGCGTCGACGGGTCCAGCACATTCGGCCTGTACTGGCACATCGTCCTGCCGGCGGCCCGCCCCGCCGCGGCGGTGCTCGGGCTGTTCACCTTCATGCAGGCGTGGAACGACTTCTTCTGGCCGCTGGTCGTGCTGCAGGACAACGCGACCGTGCAGGTGGCGCTCTCCGCACTGGCCAGCGGCTACACCACCGACTACACCCTGACGCTGACCGGCACGTTGCTCGCCACGCTGCCGATCCTCGTCGTCTTCATGCTCCTCGGCCGGCATCTCGTCGACGGCATCATGCAGGGGGCGGTGAAGGGGTGACCACCACATCCGAAGGCGCCGCCGCGGCCGCAACCCGGCCGGACCTGCCCGAGCTGCCCGAGCTGCCGGACCTGCCGGCCGGCTTCAGCTGGGGCGCGGCCACCGCGGCGTACCAGATCGAGGGGGCGGTCGACGAGGACGGCCGCGGGCCGTCGATCTGGGACACCTTCTGCCGCCGCCCCGGTGCCGTCGACGACGGCACCTCCGGCTCGGTCGCCTGTGACAGCTACCACCGCTGGCGGGAGGACGTGGACCTGCTGGCCGGCCTCGGCGTGGACGCCTACCGTTTCTCCGTCGCCTGGCCGCGGGTCATGCCGGCCGGGCGGGGCGCGGTGAACCGGCGGGGCCTCGACTACTACGACCGGCTCGTCGACGCCCTGTGCGGGCACGGCATCCGGCCGTTCGTCACGCTGTACCACTGGGATCTGCCCCAGGCGCTCGAGGACGAGGGTGGCTGGCGGGTGCGGGACACCGCCGAGTGGTTCGCCGAGTACGCCGCCGTGGTGGCGGGCGTCCTCGGTGACCGGGTCCAGGACTGGATCACGCTGAACGAGCCGTACTGCTCGTCGATGGTCGGCTACGCGGAGGGCCGGCACGCTCCCGGCACCACCGAAGGACATGGTGCCCTGGCCGCCGCCCACCACCTGCTGCTCGGGCACGGCAGGGCGGTCGCCGCAGTCCGGTCCGCCGCCGGGCCGCGGTCGCGCGTCGGCATCACGCTCAACCTCTCCCCCGCCGTGCCGGCCGGCGATACCGAGGCCGACCGGGCGGCGGCGGATCGGCAGGATCTCATGCTCAACCGGCAGTTCACGGATCCGGTGCTGGGCGGCGCGTACCCGCCCGGGTTCGAGCGGCTCTACGCCGGGGTGAGCGATCTGTCGTTCCGCCGGGACGGTGACCTGGCGGTGATCTCCACGCCGCTGGACTTCCTCGGTGTCAACTACTACTACCGGGTGCACGTCGCCGACGCCCCGTACGAGCAGCCCGACCCGGCGCTGCGCAGCGCGTTCGACATCGGGGTCCGGCAGCTACGGCCGGACGGGTTGCCCACCACCGACCTGGGCTGGCCGGTGGAGCCGCAAGGGCTGTTCGACACCCTGACCGGGCTCGCGGACCGTTACCCGGGCCTGCCTGCCGTGTACGTGACGGAGAACGGCTGCGCCGACCTGCGGGACGGACCCGAGCCGGACCCGGAACGGATCTCGTTCGTGGCCGGGCACCTGGCGGCGGCGGCCCGTGCGGCCGCCGTCGACGACCGGCTCGATCTGCGGGGGTACTTCTACTGGTCGCTCATCGACAACTTCGAGTGGGCCCGCGGGTACGGGCCCCGCTTCGGTCTGGCCCACGTCGACTACCGCACCGGATCCCGTACGCCCAAGGCCAGCTACCACTGGCTGCGTGACCGCTTGCGGGCGTGGCGGGAACGCACCTCCCCCTGAAGCGCCGCCCGCGGCTCGTGGCCGGAACAAGCTCTTCGATCATGAAGGCGGGGCGTGGGCGCCGGGCTCGCCTGGCGGGGCGTCGAGGGCCAGCCTCAGCGCCGCCTCGACCGGATAGACCGGGCAGTACAGCGGAGTGTCCGTGGCCGGCGGGGCCGCGTCCTTCGCCTCGAACGCCTTGCGGGCCCGGCCGAGGTCCGCGAGCAGGTCGGCCACTGACGGTTCCTTCTTCGGCTCCGGGGGCGCCGCCTCGACGGGTGCCTCCGTCTTCGGTGCCGTGATCGAGACGCCGAGCGCCGCCGCGGCGGCGTTGAGCCCGTCCTTCGGCATCGCGGCGGCCAGCGCCGAGAGGCGGCCGACGGCCTGGTCGGCGTACGCGGCGTCGACCGGCACCGCCGGCAGCTCGAACCGGGTGCCGGTCTGAGCGCCGAACGGGGCGTCGCGGAACACCCGGTCGCGGTTCTCGGCGTCGACGAGCACGTGGCGGCCGTCGTGGAGGTCGGCGTACAGGTTGGCGGCGAGCACGTTCCCGTCGAGCAGCAGGTTCTGGTCGGGCACGGTCGCGCGGACGGCGATGCTGTCGGCGAAGGCGAGCACGTTGGCCTCGACCCGCATGACACCCCGGCCGGAGATGTCCAGCAGGCAGCCGGTCGTGGACTGCCCGGTCGAGGCCCGGCCGGTGGGGTCGGCGGCGAACAGGACCGTGTTGCCGCGGATGGTCCAGGGGCCCGCGCCGGGTGCCTGGATACGGACGGCGGTGCCGCTCGTGTTGACGACCACGTTGTTCTCGAACGTCCCGTACGCCGCACTGAGCTGCACGGCGCAGTACGCCGCGTTGGCGAAGACGCAGTTGCGCACGGTGATGCCGCCGCTGCCGCCGCGCAGGTCGAGCAGCGCCGCCGACTGGGAATGGCCCGCGTCGAGGGCGCCGCTGTCGGCGTACGCGTTGTAGGTCGCCCCGTCGAACATGAACCCGTCAAGGATGAGGCCCTCCCCCGAGTCCTCGCCGGTGAGCACCGGATCGCCGAAGATGCCCTTCGCCTTGGTCTCCGGAGTGAGCACGAAACGCACGGGGTGTCGCCAGGGGTCGCGCGCGGCGAACTCGGCGTCCCACCCGCCCAGCAGCGTCAGGTTGCGTACGGGGATGCGCCACGTGCCCGACCGCAGGCGGCCCGTGTACTCACCTGCGGCGACGAGGATGCGGTCGCCCTCGGCGGCCTTCTCGAGGGCCTGGAACGGGTCGCGGAACGGCGCCTCGCGGCTGCCGTCCCCGCCGGAGGATCCGGCCCGCACGAACCAGTCGCGGCCGGCCGGCCGGGGCGGCTCGGGGGCCGTGACGTCGAGCACGGGCGCGAGGGAGTCGAGGACGATGGTGGCGCTCTGACGCCCGCCGGGCGGCGTGAGGCGATATGTGCCGCGGAGCAGGTACGTGGACTCGACGTCGAGGCCGCGCGAATACCGTACGGCCTCCTCAGTCTGGTGATGGACGAGGCCGTAGCGCGGGGCGAGCGCCCACCACGGGCTGTTGTCGGTGCCGGGCTCGTAGACGGCGACGCCGATGTGCGTCTCCGCGAGCTCGGGGAGGATCTGCGTGTTCTGGTCGAAGCCGACCCCGGCCCGCACCTGCACCGGGGCTCCGGCGAGCGCCGGGTCGGCCTCGTAGAGCCGCGCCCAGTCGACGGCCTGGTACGCCGGACCGGCCGGGAGCTCGGTGAACGGCTCCGGCGCCGCCAGGTCGGCGGGGTGCGCGCCCGGCGCCGCGCCGACCGCGAGGGCGAGCACCTCGGCCGGGGCGAGCCGGCGCATGACGGGCCGCTGAACATCACTGTCTGATGTGGACGGTAGCTCGCCGAGGCCGGCCGATTTCCGCAGCGCGTTGAGGGCGGCGATCGGCGGGCGCTCGTACGTGACGGCGACGTCCACCGTGTACGTGTCGAGCCACGCCGCCGGGAGCCCGGTCAGCTGTGGGTCGCCGACGGTGTTGCCGGCCGCCGACCGCAGGCCGACGTCTTCGAGCTCCGCGGCGTACTCCTCGGTGAGCTCGGCCTCCGCGCCCGACACCCGGCTGCGCACGATGTCGCGCGGTGTGGCGAAGAACAGGTTGCGGTCGATGGCGATCTGCCCGACGTCGCGCAGGCAGGCGACGGCCGCGTTGCCGCAGCCGACGAACACGTTGTCGACGATCGCGGCGGCGCCGTTGACCCGTACGCCGACGGCCCGGTCGGCGCCGGAGCCGCGCGGCGGGTCGGAGTCGTCGTGGGCGAAGGCGAAGGTGTTGCGGCTGACCGCGGCCGGGGTCTCGGGGGCGCCGTCGCGGACGGTGAGCAGGCTGAGGCCGACGCAGTTGACGACGATGTTGTTCTCGAAGACCACGGAGTCGCCGCCGAGCTCGACGGCGCCGGAGCTGCCGTTGGCGAAGCAGCAGTCGCGGACGGTGATGCGCTCGCCGCGCAGGCTCACCAGCGGGCCGTCCCCGTAGGAGGCGCGCTGCAGGCCGCCCTGCTCGTCGTAGTCGTCGCGTCCGGCCCCGTCGAAGAACAGCCCGTCCAGGACGAGGCCGTCGTGGGCGCCGATGCCCTGGAGCATGTTCGGCTCGTTCGGGACGCGCAGGCCGGTCTTTGCCGCGAAGACCGTCGGTGTCTGCCAGGGGGTACGGCGGGCGAAGTCGGGGCTGTATCCGCCGAGCAGGGTCAGCTCGGGGGTGTCGACGACCCACGAGGAGCGCTCGCCGCGCCCGGTATAGGTGCCCGCCGCGATGTGGATGCGGTCGCCGGGCGCAGCCTGCCGCAGCGCGAGCCACGGGTCGTGGAACGGCCGGGCCCGGGTGCCGTCGCCGACCGGGCCGCCCGCCGCGACGAAGAGGTCGGTCATGACTTCTTCACCTCGTCGTCGGCTTCCTCCGTCTTGTCCGCGAGCAGCTTGAAGCCCACCTTGACCGCGTCTCTGACCTGTGCGAACGCGGCGAGGCCCGTCTGCTTGTAGGGTCCCTCGGCCAGATCCTTGACGTATTCCTCCTCGGTCGCCAGCAGCGACTCCAGGGATTCCGAGGCCTTCTCCAGCTCCTCGTTGAACTTCGCCAGCGTGCCCGGATCATCGGTCAGCTGGGCGAAGGCGTTGGTGCTCTCCTCCACGAGCGTGGGGAAGAGCTCGTCGTAGAGCTTGCTGGACTGCTCCTTGGCCGCCTCGGCCCGCGTGTCGAGCCCTCGGTCGAGGACGTTCTCCTTCATCCAGTCCCAGTCGGTGGCCCGGTAGTCGCCGGACGCGCCGATGCCGCGCCAGTTCCCCGCCGCCTCGGCGCCGCGGGCGAAGAGCTTGTCGATCCAGTCCTCGTCGAGCTGTTCGCGGGCCGCGGTCAGCAGCTTGATGTTGTCGACCACCGTCTGCTTCGCGGCACGCTTCTGCTTGGCCGCCATGAGGTTCTCCGCGGTGAGCTTCTCGAAGTTCTTGATCGCCTCGTTGGCGGCTTCCTTGGACGACGGGTCCTTCATGAAGAGGACGATCAGGCGGGCGCCCGAGGTCGGGAGGTATTTGACGAGCAGGCTCTTGACCGTGTCCTGGATGGAGCCGAAGTTCTTGAGGAGCAGCTGCTCGACGATCGCGTCGTTGCTGCGCGCGTTCTTGAGGTCCTCCTCGCACTTCTTGATGAGCGCGAGGTCGGCCTCCAGGACCTTGCTCATCAGCGTGGCGACCTCGGGGACGTCGAGCCGGGCGACCTGCGCCCAGATCTTGCGCTCCCCGGCGAGGAAGTCACGCGGGCCGACCGCGGTCCACCGTTCGTCGACGGACATCGCGTTGGCCTGGCTGTCCTCCAGCACCGACCGGATGTCCGATTCGAGGCGCTCCATCAGCGCCTCGGCCTGCTCGCAGTTGGTCTCCCACCGGTCGGTCAGGCCGTCATAGCCCGGTTGCTCCAGCTTGGAGAGCATCTCCTCGAACAGCTTCTCCCGATCGGTGTCGAAGCGTTCCAGCAGATCCAAGACCTTGTCGAGGATGTCCTCCTCGAACCCCGTGGCGCGTATCCGCTGCTCAACGAGCTCGCGGGCGTCATCGACATCTTCCACAAATTTCAGCGTAGGAGCCCTCGGTCACCCGAGGCAGTCGTGAACCCGATCCCTGCCAGATCAAGGATCCGACCTATGCCGCCGCTCGGTGAAGACCGGGAGTACTAGCGACACATCCAACCTGCGTGCCGGGTCACGCGGGCATGCCGGGTAACGCGATCATCACCGCGGTCGACGCAGAGATCGTTCGTCTCGTGATCGATCCAATAGGTCTGTCCAGCGCCGATGAACGTAGGCTGTCGCAGGTAGAACCAGTGATTCACCACGTCAACGAGGATCAGCCGGTCCGCAGTCGCACACTCGACCATCTCACGTCCCCTTCAAGCCATCGCGCCGCGCCGGCTCGGGTCAGCGTACGCCGAGCCACGGTCCCCGAGGCAAACGCTCCCTCATCGTCTATCGATCACCGGCATGCCCGTACCCGGCTTCGAGACACTGCCTATTCCCGCAACGCCCTACATGACCTCCGCCTTAGCCTGGGTCAGGCTCTGGCGGTATTCGAGCGCCTCGGGGACCTCTTCGTACTGCAGCAGGCTGCCGGCCAGCTCGAGCAGGTGTTCCTTGGCCTCTTGTGGCGTGGCGTAGAAGAACTCGCGTCGCTGGTTGATGAGGTTGACTCGGCGGTCGGCCAGGCGGGCGTGCATCTTGGCTTCGATGCCGACGGCGTCGTCGGAGAAGAACAGGGCGTGCACGTCGAAGTTGAAAGGTACGGAGGCGTCGCTGAGTTCCTTCACCCGGTCGAGCGGGTCGAGGCGTCGGGTCATGCCGACCTTCACCATCTTCTCCCCGAACGCCCCCAGGTTGGAGATGACGTACACGTAGCCGGCCCGCACGTTGGCCGCGCGGTAGTCCACGTCCTCGATCGCGGTATCGATCTGCGCCAGCCGCTCCTGCATCTGCGCGGCGCCGTCAACATCACCCTTGGCCTGCAGCGCGGCCAGGGCGTTCGCGTAGTGCTGACGCTCCTTGTCCAAACGAGCGCGCTCACGTTCGATCTCCTGCTGAACCCGTCGCTCCTCCCGCAGCCGCGCCTTCTCCCCCCGCTCACGCTCCTTCTCCTCGGCAACTTTCGCCAGATAGTCAGCCGTAAGCTCCAACTCGCGAACCCGCAGCCGGTGGTAGGCCTCCGAGATGCGGATGTGCATCGTCTTGCCCAGCTTGGCGATAATCGCCGCCACCTTACCCAGACGCTCCACGGCCGAGTCGAGCTTGTAGGGCTTCAGACCACGGACCAGGTTGTCCGCCTCCGCGTTGTAGGCCCGCAGCATCAGCTTGGAGAAGTCCCGCACCATCACCCGCCCCTCAGCCTCGGAACCGTTCACCGTCCAGCCAGTCGCGGCCAAGACCGCCCCACCTTCCCGCTTGGTCATGCTCTTGATCTGGCCCTGCAGCCCAGCCAAAGCAGCCTGGTAGGCGACCGCATCCGACAGGGGATGCCGATACTCGTAGACGCCGGCCTCCTGCAGCAGCGCCGTCTCCTCAGTCACCACGACCTGCTGACGGAGCTCACGCAACCGGCGATCCAGATCAGCCTTCTGCCCCTGAGCCGCCGCAGCCTGCTCCGCGGTCTCCCGCTTCAACCGCTCTCGATACTGCTCCAGCTCGACCGCCGGGAGCACACCAAGACGGTTCATCTCCCCACGGAGCCGCTCCAGCTCCGCCCGCAGCTGCGTCACCTCCGCAGCCAACTCCCGCGCCTTGCCACGGGCCCCGAACAGCGGAATCTCAGACTCATCGGCACGTGGAGCCGGGACCGACGCAGGCACGGATGCGGCCACTCCAGGCGCGGCGGGCGGCTGCTGTGGCGCGACCGGAACCGCAGGCGGCGCTTCGGCAACCCACAGCTGCCAACCCGGCGGCGGAGGCCCCCACGCCGGATCCGGCTTCCACCCAGGGCCAGGCACCCAACCCGCCGGCGGCGTCGGCCAATTCGGCGGAGCATTGAAACGGTACGCCACAGATCAATCCCCCACGTGTCACCCATGAACCGCTGACGCTAGCCCCGCAACCGCATCTCAACATCGATCACTCAGCCAACAAGTCCCACCAACAGGACCCACGCAGGCACCCGTCCGCTCACCTACAGTCAGGTACCCGACCCAGAAACGGCGCAACGAACAGGCCCGAACCGGTAGCCGCAGTCGAGCCGGCGATCACCCACGCCAGGTCCCCTGCACAAAGGTCGGCGTCCGGTCGAGCACCGACCAACGCGGCTTCGCTCGACCACTTCAGCCCCGCCGAAGAGGTCACCATTGAAGAAGGCCTGACCATAGGCTTACCGGTGGGATTCGAGTCTCAACCGGCGGGATCAGCACCGACGCGGCCACAACGACGCCAGTGCCTCACATCGATCCAACGCGACCGTCCCGATCGCGGCCGGCGAACCCAGCACGACAGCCGACGCGCCAGCGAAGCGGGGAGCATCAACGCCTGACTACTTCGGTCTTCTCTGGGAGGTCACGCCGCATCGCTCGACCGCATCACCGCAGGTCAAAGCGTTTCGCCCGGCACCGTGCATGTGAGCACTTCGGACTCGTTGATCTCTTCGCCAACGTGCGCCCAATCTGCTCCTACTGGCCAGGCCAGCCCGTCCAGAAGCTCCTTACCGCGGCGACCTGCGCATACACCCCCGCCAGGCAACATAGAGAGCCATCGACTGCCACCCAGAACGGCGGAGCACTCCACATGAAGCAGAACGCTGCACCGACTCTGACCTGCGGAAACGAGAAGCCGCAGGCAGGGGTGGGTGCAGTTGCGCACCGTTGGATGCCGTTCGGTGCGGTTGAGGGCCGTTCAGTGCACCCTTTTGCTCCCAACCTGCTCCCCGATCCCGGGCCCGTGACCGGGTTGCTGCAGCCAGGCTGGAACGGCGTCCTACAAGTCGTTCGTCAGAGATCGTGGCCGCTTACCCGAGCGGCCTTGGCTGGCGTCGGCGCCTGGCCAGCGACCGTGAGGCTCAGTCGCTCCTGACCCCCGCTCCTACGGTCCGCTCGTCAACCGGACGTGCTCAGGAATGCCGCGCCTTATCAGCGGCATGAGCGGATGCGGCGTCGGCTACCTCGGGAGGTGTTCGACCGCAGCCGCAGGCACAGTCGCGACTATATAATCCTCGGTCAGATCCGACTGCACGTCGATCATCGGGCCTCGGCCGGCGTAGCGTACGGTGAAGCTGATCTGCCGGAGCCACGTCTCGTCGTATCTCGAGAGAGCTTCCGGCAGTGCGCCCACGAGTCGGACCTCGTCGCCCGGCTTGAACGGAGCGTCTGCCGGGGCCTCGGTGCGGAGGACGGCCGAGATCGCGTGGATGAGGGACTCCAGCGGTTCAGTGTCTGCGCCGTAGTGGACGAGATGGCCGGCGTGGCCGAAAATTTGCTCGGCCTCGGCTCTGCTCAGATCGGCGAGCGCCTCGGCCGCGCCGCCGGACAGGGCCTGCCCCTCCGACAGGGCAAGTTGCGCAGCCAGCGCTGAAAGCAGCCGATCGATGACACCATCTGTAACGTCGGCCTCTACCACCCGGTGAGGATACGGCGAACAGCGGCACTTCTGTCGACCGGTATACGACGGGGCGCCGACATCCGCTCATCGGCATGAGCGGACGTCGTCGGCCTATGAAGCGGAGCCACCGGTGCTGACGCTTTCGGGCGCGCCGAAGATGTCACCGCCCAGGAAGCCCTGGTCAGATGGCTGCCAGTGGGATTCGAGTCTCAACTGCGGGAAGCCCCACCAACTCCGCTATGGCGGGTCTAGAGCCGCACGCCGATGCTGGTTCGTCGCGGCGACTGGCTTCGGCGGGGCGGGCGGCGGGCCCGGGACGACAAGACGGCAGTAGGCAGGCGGAGAGCAGCCAAGGCTGACCACTTCGGTGTTCTCTGGGAAGTCACGCCTATCCAGTCGTCTGTACCGCCGCAGGTCAGAGCACCCGACTCGGCGCGATCTCGATGAGCACTTCGGGCGCGGTGACCACTTCGCCAACGTGCACCCAATCTGCACCCACCTGCAAGGCATCAACGCTTCCGAGGGCCTTACTGATTTGACCTGCAGACACTCTCCTACCAGGAGACATAGAGTGCCGTTGACTGCTGTTCAGTGCCGTTGAGTGCAGTTGTGTGAAGCAGGACGCCGCACCGACTCTGACCTGCGGAAACGAGAAGCCGCAGGCAGGGGTGGGTGCAGTTGCGCACCGTTGGGTGCCGTTCGGTGCGGTTGAGGGCCGTTCAGTGCACCCTGTTGCTCCCAACCTGCTCCCCCAATCCCGGGCCCGTGACCGGGTTGCTGCAGCCAGGCTGGAACGGGCGTCCTACAGGTCGTTCGTCAGACATCGTGGCCGCTTGCCCGAGCGGCCTTCTGGCGTCGGCGCCGGTTAGCCGCGCCCCGCGTACCGCTCAGACCAACGCCGGCTGGGCTTCGGTCGCCACCCTGCCGACCAGCACGATCCGCTGCGGGTCGAGCAGGAGGCAGCACGTGACGAGCCAACGGGCCAGTTCGTCGACGCGCTGGCGAAACTGCTCGCCGGGCGTCCAGATCGCCTCGGTCGTGACCAGCGAGCCGTACACCGGTAACCGGATCGAGGTCAAGATCCCGTTCAGCGTGCTGCCCGACAACATCTACTCCGGAGGACGGGGGCGCGCCGGTCAGAGCGTCGCAAGCACCCCGGCCAGAACGACCAGGCAGCAACCGATCTCGATCATCCCGACCTGCACAGGGCGGAGCCGGCGTGCCGGCAGCAGCGCGGCCCGGAGCAGGAGCAGCAGGAAGACCGGACCGAGCAGCACATCCAGCAGCCAGACCACGGCGGCCAGGGCGAGCACGTGGTATCCGACGGAGAGACGGAGGAAGCGGCTGTCACCGCGTTGGCGGATCATCGTCTTGACATAGAGGACAGTGCCGAACAAGTAGAGCAGGAGCACTGCGAAGGCCGGGGCGACCCGGGTGACGGACACACCGGCGATGGTCGCCGCGACGAAGACCAGCAGGCAGCTCTGCGCCACCGAGGCCAAGTCGTTGAGCAGGGCCCGTTCCCGGCGACGCCAGGCGTATCCGGCGTTGACCGCCAGCAGCGCGGCGTAGCCCGGGGCGTACCAGAGGACAGCGGGCCGGGCGAGCGCCACAGTCGCCGCGAGCGGCGCCGCCAACAGGCCGTACACCAGCAGCTGGGGGGTGAAGCGGCTCGGCCGACGGCTCTTGATCGCCTGGAAGGCGTAATACGACAGCAGGTAGCCGGTCAGCCAGGCGCCGAGCAGCGGCAGGTGCGGCCAGCGCGGGCCGGCCAAGGCCACCCCCACGGTGTACGGCAGCAGGAGCATCGCCCACGCGCCGTGCTGGGGTGGGACGAACTGCCGCACGCGGCGGCGGCGCGTTACCGGGCGGTCGGCTACGACAGCGGTGTTCATGGTGGTCACCGGACCTCGAACAGGCCACGGGCGCCGCGCTCGGCGTCGACCATGGCGTGACTGACGAACGGGTAGTGCCCGGCTGCGGGGAAGACCGTCTCCACGAAGCCGCCGCCGGCCGGGGTGAGGGACAGCACCTGTGCTCCACCGGGGTCGGTCGGCCGGTTCTCCCAGTGCCCCTCCCGGTAGACGGTGTCGAACTGGGCGCCGACGATGTGGAACGAGCTGTCTCGGTTGGGGCCGGCGTCGAGCAGCCAGACCCGGACCCGTTCACCGGCCCGGGCGGGCAGCGGACGGTGCGCGTACTGGGCGGGGTAGCCGTTGAAGACGACGGCGTCGGGGCGCTCCGCCTGCATCGCGGCCAGGTCGCCGGGCTCGCCGTCCGGGCCGAGGTAGAACTCGGACTGGACGAGCACGAACTCGCGATCGACGCGGGGCAGGTCGGGCGGGTCGACGATGACCGCACCGTACATCCCGTTGCCGATGTGGTGCAGCATCGGCATGGTCGAGCAGTGGTACATCCAGATGCCGGCGCGGGTCGCGGTGAACCGGTAGGTCAGCCGCTGCCCGGGGTCGATCGGGCGCATCACCTCGTCCGGGGCGACGGCACCGGCGTGGAAGTCGATGCCGTGGTCCAGGGTGCCGTCGTTGACCAGGGTGATCTCGAAGGTGTCGCCGACCCGGCCGCGCAACACCGGGCCGGGCACGGTTCCGTCGAAGGTCCACAGCCGCTGCCGTACCCCGGGCGCGACCTCCCGGACGACTTCCCGGACGTGCAGCTCACGCCGGTGCAGCCGGCCGGGCGGCGCGGGCGGCGCGGTGGCGTCCCGGGCGACGAAGGCCGCGCCAGGGTCGGCCATGGCATCGAGGCGCGGCCTCGTTCCCTCCGTCGCCGCGGCCGTCCCTGTCGGAGCGGCCACAGTGGCCCCCGTCGGGACGATCCGCAGTGTCATGCCGGCCTGCCGGTGGGCGGGCAGGGAGCACCAGCCCTCCACCGTCGCCCCGATCACGCCGGCGTCCAGCCGGGCGTCGCCGCCCCGCGTCAGCAGCGGTGTCTTCGCCCCGGAGGCCAGGACGAGGTCGTGGCGGCGGTTGTCCCGGTTGGTCAGCTCGATGACCAGTCGATCACCCCGGGGCACGTCGATCCGGTCGGGGTGGAAACGCATGCCGTCGGCGACCACGGTGACCGTGGTGGTGTGCCCGGTCGGGGTGACGGCGGTGGCGGCGGCGGGGACGGGCGCGTCACCGGAGACGCGTTGGGCGGCGACCCCGACGAGGACGGCGACGAGGACGAGGGCGAGACCCGCGGCTGCTCCGCCGAGCGGGCGGGGCACGGGGGCGTCGGTGCGCGCGGACACGGGTTACCTCCGGGCGGTGAGCAGGACCCGCACGGCCGGCACGAGGAACTGCACCAGCGCGGCGAGGATCAGCAGTGAGGTGGTGATGCGGACGAACGGCGGGGTGGGCAGGACGAGGACCAGCAGGGCGGCGTTGGTCATCGCGACGCGCTGCGGGCCGTGCCGCTCCAGCAGCGCGGCGCGGCGGCGCACCGGCGCGGGTCCGCCGCCGAGCACCACGGGCAGCAGGTGGGTCAGGGCTCCGACGAGGACCTGGGCGACGAAGCCGACCAGCAGCGGGAGCAGCACCGCACCGAAGCGGTCGGCCGCGCCGGCCGGGTCCGCAGCGGGCAGCAGCGTCGCGGCGTCCACAGCGAGAGCGACCATCAGCCAGCCGCCGGCCGCGGCGAGCGACCAGGACGCGAACGCGTACGGGGGGCGAGTGCGCGCGACGGCCAGCGCGGGGCGCAGGGCGACCAGCGCGCCGAGGGCGAACAGGCTCAGCCCGGCCGCGGTGACGAGCCGCCACCAGGCGAGCAGGCCGACGCCCAGCAGGACCAGTCCGGTCGTCGCCACCGGCAGCGCGACGGTGGCGGCTCGGACCGCACCGTCGGCCATCCGGGTACGCAGCACGGTGGGCCAGAGTGTCAGCAGTGTCCCGAGGACGGTCAGCGTCACCCAACCGAGCAGGTTCACGTGGGCGTGGAACAGCAGCAGCCGGGGGCGCAGCGGGTCGTCGATCACCAGCATCCCGGCGCCGACCGGCACGCCGGCGAGCAGGGCCACGGTCGCCGCCAGGTAGTAGCGGACCGTGACGGAGAACCGGGCCGGCAGGGCGCGGCGCAGCCGGCGGGTGAGCGCGACGAGGTGGGCGGTCACCGCGACGAAGACCAGCGTGGCGCCCGCCACGCCCAGCCAGGGGCGGTCGGCCGTGCCGCCGGTCAGGACCGCCAGGACGCCCACGTTGAGCGCGGCCAGCCGGGCCGCCTCGGCGCGGCGGCGGTCCGGGGCGGGAGCACGCAGCACGGCGGCGGCGAAGTGGGCGCTCCACACCACGACGGCGTTGCTGACCGCACCGAGCAGCAGCAGGTGGATGGCCGTCCAGTGCCACGCGGGGAGGAACGGATGGACGAAGGCGAACACGACCAGCCCGGCCAGGTAGGCCAACGGCAGCGCAGCGACCCGGCGGTGCCAGCCGGCCCGCCGAAGGCCCGCCGCCACGGCCGGAGCGGTCACCGGGCCGGGGGCCGGGGCGGCGGGACCGGCCGACGCGACTGCCGAGACGGTCGGCCCGGGCCTCGGGCCCGAGGGCGCGGTCGGGGCGGAGTCGCCGCGGGTGCCGGCCATCACCGCACCGCCGGCACGACCGGCGGGACGACCGCCGTCCGGGTCCGCCGCCGGGCGGCGCGGACCAACGCGGCCACCACTCCGCCGACGAAACCGAGCACCGCCAGGACGTTGCCGACGCCGCCCCAGCGCCACCCGGCCGGCACGCCGAGCACGTCGCCGACCAGGACCCGGATCGTCAGGGTGGTGTGCAGCAGGGCGAGCGGGGCGTACAGCCACGGTCCGTAGGGCAGTGGGCGGCGAAGCACAGCCGGCAGGATCACTGGAGCGTGCGCGAAGATCATCGACATGGTGAAGCCCAGGAAGACCAGGTGCAGGGTGGCGTCGTAACGGGAGCCGCCGGTGACCGGCCCGGCGCCGGCCCACAGCAGGCCGGCCAGCGCCAGCCAGGCGTACCCGGTGAGCAGGCCGACCGCGACGTAGCGGGGGAGGCCGACGGCGCGCACCGTGCGGCGGGCGACGTCGCAGACCACCAGCCAGGCCACCGTCGCGAGCAGGCCGACCCCGAAGAGGTACGCCCCGACGGCCGGCCAGAGCGCGGCGGCGGTGGCGCCGGCGGTCAGCGTGCCGAGGGCGGCGAGGAACCAGCCGACGCCGTGCCGGGGCAGCGTGAGGTGAGCGAGTTCCAGACGCTCCCCGGCGATGGTGGCCACCACGAAGGTGGCCAGCCAGGGCACGATCTCCGGCACGCTGAGGCCGGCGAGCCAGAGCAGGGTAGCGGCGTACCAGCTCAGCGCGCCGGTGACCTGGGCCAGCAGCGCCGGGCCGGGCTGCCGCCACCACAGCCGCTGGTAGATCAGCAGCAGCAGCACCGAGGCGAGCATGAGCAGCAGCCGGCCGGGCAGGCTCGGCCCGGTCAGCACCAGCAGCACCGCCCCGGCGCCGGAGCAGGCGGGTGCGAGCAGGGCCCACCGGGTGCC
Organism: Micromonospora sp. WMMD1219; assembly: GCF_049315215.1. Lineage (NCBI taxonomy): Bacteria > Bacillati > Actinomycetota > Actinomycetes > Micromonosporales > Micromonosporaceae > Micromonospora > Micromonospora sp. WMMD1219. The sequence goes on along the minus strand of NZ_CP186057.1, from coordinate 4,335,802 downwards.
GAGGGCCACCGCGCGTTCCAGCGCCACCAGGGTGCCGACGAAGCCCAGCACCATCAGCGGGCCGTGCACCTGCTCCAGTGGGACGTGAGGCGCGGGCATCGGCAGGCCGAGCAGCAGCAGGGCGGCGTAGAGACCGCTCACCAGGGCGAAGCCGCCCGCGGCGAGGACGGGGAGACGCCATCGTACGGCGACCGGCCGTGGGTTCATGCCGGCTCTTCGGTGATGTTCGGCAGGGCCAGCCGCACCACGCAGGCGTCGGGTGCGCCGAAGGGTTCGAGCACGGCGCCGGCCGGTGAGGCACCGGCGTGTTCGAGCGTGCCGCGGACCACGCCGACGTGCAGGGCGCAGATCGCGTCGGGGTTGCGGTTGACCAGTTCCAGGAAGGGACAGGTGTGCAGGTGGATCTCGGTCGCCCCGTCGGCCGTCCGGTGTCGGCGGGGATTGAAGCCCAGCCCGCGCAGGACGTCGAGCAGCGTCTCGACGGGCTCCCTGCCGGGCGGGGTGGCGGCGGCGAGGTGGCGTCCCCAGGCCTGGCCGGCGCGGGTGGCCTCCGCCCGGACGTCTCCGTGGCCACGCCGCGACAGGTGGTCGAGCAGGGCGGCGGCGAGTGCCCGGTAGGGCGCGGGGGCCGGGGCCTCCGCGACGGCCCGGTAGCGCCACGCCGGCCGTCCGGGCTGGCCCCCACTGGCCCGCGCCTTGACCAACAGTCCGGCGTCGACCAGGCGGTCGAGGTGGGCGCGGGCGGTGGACAGGTGCAGGCCCGTCCGTTCCCCCACCTCGGCGATCGTCATGCCGACGCCGGCGGCGCGCACGAACTCCAGGATCGAGGCCCGGCTGGCGGTGCCGAGGGCCCGGTGGCGTTGCGGGTCGATGGTCTCGCCGGCCGGCCCTGTTCTCGGGGTTTCCACGTTAGATAACGTTACAACGTCGTTCACCCGCAAAACCCTGGAGGGCTCCATGTCCGCCTCACGCTCCCCGGCCGACCACGAGGCCGCGCAGGCCGTCGTCCGGCACCACGCCCAGCTCGCCGCCGACCTCGACCGGCACGTCGGAAACCTGCTGACCGCGGCCGACCAGGGTGACGCCGCCGGGGCGCTCCGGCACCGCGACGAACTGCTCCGATGGCTCCGCGACGAACTGCTGCCGCACGCGCACGCCGAGGAGGAATCCCTCTACGCCGCCGCCGGTGAGCGGGCCGAGGGTGAGCTGCTGGTCCGGGGCATGCTCGACGAGCACCAGGCGATCACCGGCCTGGTCGCCGAGCTGGAGACCGGCAACCGGCCGGTACGCCTCGCCGGCACCGCGCGCGCCCTCGCCGCGCTCCTCGCCGTCCACCTGGCCAAGGAGAACGACCTGGTCGTCCCGCTGCTGGTGGACGCGGCCGACGTCTCGCTGGCGAAGTTGCTGGAGGGGATGCATGATCTGCTCGGCTCCTCGGAAGGCTCGAAAGGCGGCGGTTGCGGCGGGGGTGGCTGCGGCTGCGGTGGTGACCGGGCACCGGCCGACGCGGCGGCACCGACCCTGACCATCGATCCCCGGCTGGACGTCCGGCAGCTCCCGCACGACCAGCGCCACGCGCGGGTGCAGGCGGCGCTGGAGGCGCTGCCGGCCGGTGGAGCGCTGGTGCTGGTCGCCCCGCACGCACCCCGCCCGCTGCTGGCCGAGGTCGCAGCCCGCTACGGCGACGGCATGACCAGCGAGTGGCTGCAGGACGGGCCGGACGTGTGGCAGATCCGGCTCTCCCGCCGGCCGTTGACGGTCTGAGCAGTCTGTCGGTGCCCGGGCGGCGGGGGTCAGGGCCCGCCGTCCCGGCGTACCGGGCCGTCCGGCCCTGCTGACGGAGGTTGCCGGTACGCACGATGGAGTCGCCCACCCTCGTGGTCAGGAGACGAAGTGTGCAACTACTGCGGCTGTCGGGAGTTCCCGCTGATCGGCCGGCTCTCGGCCGAGCACGAGGCGATCGCGAACGCGGCCGGCCTGCTGCGCGGCGCGGTGCGGGCCGGCGGCCCGGACGCTCTGGTGGCGCTGGACGCGCTGCTGGCGCTGCTGATGCCGCACACCGCCACCGAGGAGGACGGCCTCTTCGAGGAGCTGCGGGCCGAGGGCAGCCTGGCCGAGGCGGTGGCGAAGCTCTGCGCGGAGCACGACGACATCCACGGCGTGCTCGGCGGCGTCGACCGGGCCGCCCCGGACTGGCCCGCGGTGCTGGCCGCCCTGGACCGGCTCCACCGGCACATCGACAACGAGGAGCACGGTCTCTTCCCGGCCGCGGTGATCGCGCTGCCGATCCCGGCCTGGGACCGGATCACCCCGGCGGAGGCGGCGGCCGGGTGAGCCGGCCCGGATGCCGGCCGCTGCCGACGCCGCCCCGCGGCTACCGGCGGTGCGCCTCGGTGGTCTTGACCGGCACGGTCTCGCGGAGGTCGTAGAGGGCGTCGAGCACGTCCTCGGTCTGCCCGCGTCGAGGCCGCCCAGCGCGGCGCCCCACCCGACCGGCACCAGGAAGAACACGCTCCACAGTGGCCCCCGGTCCCGGACCTGCCCGGCGAGCGCCTCGCGGGTGAGGGTGGGCGTCCCGGACGGTGACGCCGAGACGGCCGGGCCCCGCTCCGTGCCCTGCCGGTGACCGCCCGACCGGGCCCGAAGTCCCGCCGCGAACCCGCAGATTCAAAGCCGATGATCTCGGGACCTTCGGCCCGGTTTCCCGAGGTTGTACGTCGGCACCATGGCCATTACGCCCTCGCTCGGGGTTGCACTCCGGCGCATCTGTCGAGAACGTGGGGCAGTACGGCCATCTATCGAAGGAATGAGGCGTATGTCGCGAGCCACCGATAGTGCGGGGCGGGCGCTGCTGGCGGTGGGCGGCCTGGTACGCCGGGCCGAGGTCTCCGCCGACGGCAGGACATTGCACCAGATCGGCGGCCGGGAGGCGGACGCCTTCTACCGGGATCGCTGGTCCTACGACAAGGTGGTGCGCTCCACACACGGAGTGAACTGCACCGGCTCGTGCTCCTGGAAGGTGTACGTCAAGGACGGCATCATCACCTGGGAGCAGCAGCAGACCGACTACCCGAGCGTCGGACCGGACCGGCCTGAGTACGAGCCTCGGGGCTGCCCCCGGGGTGCCGCCTTCTCCTGGTACACCTACTCCCCCACCCGGGTCCGCTACCCGTACGCGCGGGGCGTGCTGGTGGAGATGTACCGGGAGGCCAGGGGCCGCCTCGGTGATCCGGTGGCCGCGTGGGCGGACATCCAGGCCGACCCGGAACGACGCCGCCGCTACCAGAAGGCCCGCGGCAAGGGCGGCCTGGTGCGGATCACCTGGGACGAGGCCCAGGAGATGGTCGCCGCCGCGCACGTGCACGCGATCGCCGAGTACGGCCCGGACCGGGTCGCCGGCTTCTCCCCCATCCCGGCCATGTCGATGGTGTCGCACGCCGTCGGCGCCCGGTTCCTGTCCCTGCTCGGCGGCTCGATGCTGTCGTTCTACGACTGGTACGCCGACCTGCCGGTGGCCTCCCCGCAGGTCTTCGGCGACCAGACCGACGTGCCCGAGTCCGGGGACTGGTGGGACGCCTCCTACTTCGTCATGTGGGGCTCCAACGTCCCGGTGACCCGCACGCCGGACGCACACTGGATGGCCGAGGCGCGCTACCGGGGGCAGAAGGTCGTGGTGGTCAGCCCCGACTTCGCCGACAACGTCAAGTTCGCCGACGAGTGGATGCCCGCCCAGCCGGGCACCGACGGCGCCCTGGCGATGGCGATGGGGCACGTCATCCTCAAGGAGTTCTTCGTCGACCAGCGCACCCCGCGCTTCGTCGACTACGTCCGCAGGTTCACCGACCTGCCGTTCCTGGTCACCCTGGAGCCGGGTGCCGACGGGGCGTACCGGCCGGGCAAGTTCCTCACCGCCGACGACCTGGGCGAGACGGACAAGGAGGCGGCCTTCCGGACGGTGCTCTGGGACTCGGCCACCGACGCTCCCGCCGTGCCGCGGGGCAGCCTCGGCCACCGTTGGGGCGAGCAGCAGGGCCAGTGGAACCTGGACCTGGGCGACCTGGAGCCGGCGCTGACCTGCCTCGGGGCGGGCGACGCGGTGGAGGTGGAGCTGCCTCGGTTCGACACCGACACCCCGCAGACGCTGCGCCGGGGCGTGCCGACCCGCACGGTGCGGGGCCAGTTGGTGACCAGCGTCTTCGACCTGGTGCTGGCCCAGTACGGGGTGGGCCGCGACGGCCTGCCGGGCCAGTGGCCGACCGGGTACGACGACGTCGAGGCGCCGTACACGCCGGCGTGGCAGGAGCCGGTCACCGGCGTGCCGGCGGCGCAGGTGGCCCGGGTGGCGCGGGAGTTCGCCGACAACGCGGACCGCTCCGGCGGACGGTCGATGATCCTGCTCGGCGCCGGCACGAACCACTGGTTCCACTCCGACGCCACCTACCGGGCGATTCTGGCGCTGGTCACCCTCACCGGCTGCCAGGGGGTCAACGGCGGCGGTTGGGCGCACTACGTGGGGCAGGAGAAGTGCCGCCCGGCGACCGGCTGGGCGCAGCTCGCGTTCGGCCTGGACTGGGTCCGCCCGCCCCGGCAGATGATCGGCACCGCCTTCTGGTACGTGCACACCGACCAGTGGCGCTACGACACCTACTCCGCCGATGTGGTCTCCTCCCCCACCGGTACCGGCGCGTTCGCCGGCAAGCACACCATGGACCTGCTGGCCCAGTCGGCCCGCTCGGGGTGGATGCCGTCGATGCCCACCTTCGACCGCAGCCCGCTCGACCTGGCCGACGAGGCCCTCGCCGCCCGGCCGGACGACCCGGCGGGCTGGGTGGCCGAGCGGCTCGGCGAGGGCGACATGACGTTCGCCTGCACCGACCCGGACGCGCCGGAGAACTGGCCACGGGTGCTGACCGTATGGCGGGCCAACCTGCTCGGCTCGTCGGCCAAGGGCAATGAGTACTTCCTGCGGCACCTGCTCGGCACCGACGCGAACCTGCGCGCCGAGGAGGCGCCGGAGGAGTTGCGGCCCAAGGACGTGACCTGGCGGGAGGAGGCCCCGGAGGGCAAGCTCGACCTGCTGCTGAGCCTGGACTTCCGGATGACCTCCACGACGCTCTTCTCCGACATCGTGCTGCCCGCTGCCACCTGGTACGAGAAGCACGACTTGAGCAGTACCGACATGCACCCGTTCGTGCACGCCTTCACCCCGGCGATCAACCCGCCGTGGCAGACCCGGACCGACTTCGACGCCTTCCACGGCATCGCGAAGGCGTTCTCCACTCTCGCCGGGCCGCGGCTGGGCGTACGCAAGGACCTGGTCGCGGCGCCGCTGCTGCACGACACCCCGGACGCGATGGCGACCCCGCACGGCCGGGTCCGCGACTGGGCGGCGACCGGGGAGACCCCGGTGCCGGGCCGGACCATGCCGAAACTGGTGGTGGTCGAGCGGGACTACGGCGCGATCGCCGACAAGATGGCCGCGCTCGGGCCGCTGATGGACACCCTCGGCACCACCGGCAAGGGCTTCTCGGTCGACGTGCGGCCGGAGGTCGAGTATCTGCGCCGCAAGAACGGTGAGGTGCGCGGCGGCGCCGCGGACGGGCGGCCGTCGCTGGCGAAGGACACGCACGCCTGCGAGGCGATCCTGGCGCTGTCGGGCACCACCAACGGGCGGGTCGCCACCGCGGGCTTCCGGGACGTGGAGAAGCGCACCGGGGTACGCCTGGCGGACCTGGCGGCCGAGCACGAGGGCAAGCAGATCACCTTCGCCGACACCCAGTCCCGCCCGGTGCCGGTGATCACCAGCCCGGAGTGGTCGGGCAGCGAGCACGGCGGCCGCCGCTACTCCCCGTTCACCATCAACACCGAGCGGCTCAAGCCCTGGCACACGCTCACCGGCCGGCAGCACTTCTTCCTCGACCACGACTGGATGCACGAGGCCGGCGAGGCGCTGCCGATCTTCCGGCCGCCGTTGGACATGCACAAGCTCTTCGGCGAACCGCGACTCGGCCGCAACGGGGAGCTGGAGATCACCGTCCGCTACCTCACCCCGCACTCGAAATGGTCCATCCACTCCGAGTACCAGGACAACCTGATCATGCTCACGCTGTCCCGGGGCGGACCGACGATGTGGATGAGCGAGGCCGACGCGGCGAAGATCGGCGTCCGGGACAACGAGTGGATCGAGGCGGTCAACCGCAACGGCGTGGTGGTCTGCCGGGCCGTGGTGACGCACAAGATGCCCGAGGGCACGGTCTACATGTACCACGCCCAGGAACGGGTGATCGACGTGCCCAAGTCGGAGACCAACGGCCGGCGCGGCGGCATCCACAACTCGCTGACCCGGCTGCTGGTCAAGCCCACCCACCTCATCGGCGGGTACGCGCAGCTGTCCTTCGCGTTCAACTACCTCGGCCCGACCGGCAACCAACGCGACGAGGTCACCGTGATCCGCCGCCGTTCCCAGGAGGTGCAGTACTGATGCGGGTCATGGCACAGATGGCGATGGTGATGAACCTCGACAAGTGCATCGGCTGCCACACCTGCTCGGTCACCTGCAAGCAGGCGTGGACCAACCGCTCCGGCGTCGAGTACGTCTGGTTCAACAACGTGGAGACCCGCCCCGGGCAGGGCTACCCGCGCACCTACGAGAACCAGGAGCGCTGGCAGGGCGGCTGGGTGCGGACCCGCTCCGGCAAGCTCAAGCCACGCTCCGGTGGCCGGATGAAGAAGATGTTCAGCATCTTCGCCAACCCGAAGCTGCCATCCATGCAGGACTACTACGAGCCGTGGACGTACGACTACGAGCACCTGATCAACGCGCCGGCCGGCGAGGACACCCCGGTAGCCCGGCCGAAGTCGCTGCTCACCGGCCAGAACACGAAGATCACCTGGAGCGCCAACTGGGACGACTCGCTCGCCGGCGGCAACGAGATCGCCGCCGGTGACCCGGTGCTGGCGAAGGTCTCCGGCCAGGTGAAGCAGGAGTTCGAGAAGACCTTCATGTTCTTCCTGCCGCGCATCTGCGAGCACTGCCTCAACCCGTCCTGCGCTGCCTCCTGCCCGTCGGGGGCGATCTACAAGCGGGCCGAGGACGGCATCGTGCTGGTCGACCAGGACCGCTGCCGGGGCTGGCGGATGTGCGTGACCGGCTGCCCCTACAAGAAGGTCTACTTCAACCACCGCACCGGCAAAGCCGAGAAGTGCACCTTCTGCTTCCCGCGCATCGAGATCGGCCAGCCCACCATCTGCTCCGAGACCTGCGTGGGGCGGCTGCGCTACCTCGGGCTGATGCTCTACGACGCCGACCGCGTCGCCGAGGCCGCCGCCATCGCCGACGAACACGACCTGTACGACGCGCAGCGGTCGGTCTTCCTCGACCCGCACGACCCGGCCGTGGTCGACGCCGCCCGCGAGGCCGGCATCCCGGACGACTGGATCGACTCCGCGCAGCGCTCGCCGATCTGGGACCTGATCATGCGCTACGAGGTGGCGCTGCCGCTGCACCCGGAGTACCGGACCATGCCGATGGTCTGGTACATCCCGCCGCTGTCGCCGGTGGCCGACGTGCTGCGCGAGACCGGCCACGACGCGGAGGAGGCCGGCAACCTCTTCGGGGCCATCGACGCGCTGCGGATCCCGGTGGAGTACCTCGCCGAGCTCTTCACCGCCGGCGACCCGGAGCCGGTGCGCGGGGCGCTGAACCGGCTCGCCGCGATGCGCGCCTACCAGCGCCGGATCAACCTGGGCGAGGAGCGCGACGAGTCCATCGCCGCCGCGGTCGGCATGACCGGCGCGGAGATGGACGAGATGTACCGGCTGCTCGCCATCGCCAAGTACGAGCAGCGGTACGTCATCCCCGCCGCGCACGCCGAGGACGCGCACCGGCTGGAGAAGATCGCCACCGAGTGCAGCCTCGATTACGAGGGCGGCCCCGGGATGGGCGGCGGCGGCCCGTACGGCCAGGGGCCCTTCGGGGAGTCCTCCGGCACGCCGGTGCCGGTCCAGGTGGAGACCTTCCACATGCTGCGCGACCGGCAGACCGCGGAGGGCTTCACCGACCCGGGCGACGAACCCCGCCGGGTCAACCTGCTCAACTGGGACGGCAAAGGCAGCCCGAAGGGCCTCTTCCCGCCCCGCAGCCACGAATCCGCACCCGTCGACGGAGGTAACCGGTGAGCCAGCCGACCTGGCGGGCGGTGGCCGCCCGCGCGGCGTCCCTGCTGCTGCGCTATCCCGAAGAGGAAGTCCTCGCCGCGCTGCCCACCGTGCGGGCCGCGCTCGCCGGCCTGCCGGCCGAAGTCGCCCGGCCGCTGCGCGAGGTGGTCGCCCACCGGGAAGCCGCCGCGCCGGTCGACCTGCGGACCGCCTACGTGGAGGTGTTCGACTTCCGGCGCCGCTGCTGCCTGCACCTGACCTACTACACCTGCGGCGACACCCGTCGCCGGGGTGAGGCGCTGGTCGACTTCGCCGCCGCATACAAGGCGGCCGGACTGACCGTCGTCGACGGCGAGCTGCCCGACTTCCTGCCCGCTGTCCTCGACCTGGCCGCCGCCGACGACGACGGGTGGCGGCTGCTGCGGGAGAACCGCGTCGGCCTCGACCTGCTGGTCGAGGCGCTGGCGCGGGAGAAGTCGGTGTACCGGCAGGCCGTCGCCGCCGTCCGGGAGATGCTGCCGCCCGCCCAGCCCGGGGACATCGCCGCCGCCGCCCGGCTGGCCCGCACCGGGCCGCCGGTGGAGCAGGTCGGACTCGAACCATTCGGACTGGTCGACACGACTGGAGGACGCCGATGAACATCCTGCTGTGGGTGGTGTACCCGTACCTGTCGATCGCGATCCTCGTCGGCGGCCTGATCTGGCGCCACCGCTACGACAAGTTCGGCTGGACGACCCGATCCTCCCAGCTCTACGAGAGCAGCATCCTGCGGTGGGGCAGCCCACTGTTCCACTTCGGAGTACTCATGGTCCTGATCGGACACATCGGTGGCCTGTTGGTCCCGAAGTCCTGGACCGAGGCGGTCGGCGTCACCGAGCACACCTACCACCTCATGGCCGTGTTCATCGGCACGGTAGCCGGCTTCTGCACCCTGATCGGGCTGGGCATCCTGATCGCCCGCCGCCGGTTGACCGGGCCGATCTTCGCCGCCACCACCCGCAACGACAAGGCGATGTACGTGGTGCTGGCGGGGGTGATCGTGCTGGGCCTCTGGGCCACGGTGCAGGCCAACGTCGCCGGCCCCGGCTACGACTACCGGGAGACCATCTCCCCGTGGTTCCGGTCGCTGTTCTACCTCCGCCCGGATCCGGAGATCATGGCCGACGTCCCGGTGGGCTTCCAGATCCACATCCTGGCCGCCTTCGCGCTCTTCGCGTTCTGGCCGTTCACCCGCCTCGTCCATGCGTTCAGCGCCCCGGTCGGCTACGCCACCCGCCCCTACGTCGTCTATCGCAGCCGCGACGACCGGCCCGGACTGCGGCCGACCCGCCCCGGATGGGAAGGGCCGCCCCGGCTGCCCACCCCGCGCGGCGGTCGGACCCGCTCGCGCCGGTGACCACCGCCGCCTCGACCGCCCGGAGACCACCACCGGCTGCCTCCGGGCGGACGGCAGCCCGACGTCCCGGCAGGGAGGAACCACCGGTGACCATCGCACCGCACCACACCGACAGTCACCATTCGTCCCGACCCGCGACGGAGTGGGCCGCGGCGCGGGCGCTAGCCCACCGGCTCCCCGCTCCCCTGCCCGCGGAGTCGGTACCGCTGGCCTCCGCCGCCGGCCGGACCCTCGCGGCGCCACTGGTCGCGGCGGTCCCGCTGCCCGGGTTCGACAACTCCGCGATGGACGGATACGCGGTGCGCGGTCCGGGCCCATGGCGGGTGGTAGGCCGGATCCTGGCCGGACGCACCCACGCCGTCGCGCCCCTGGTCGAGGGGACCGCCGTAGAGGTGGCCACCGGCGCTCCCGTCCCGGCCCGGGCGGACCGGGTCGTGCCCTACGAGATCGCCGACCGCATCGGTGACGTCCTGCGGGCGGCGCCGGGCGACCGTCGGCACATCCGGAGCGCGGGCGAGTACGCCGCCCGCGGTCAGGAACTGGTGCCGACGGGTTCGCCGGTCACGCCGGCGGTGCTGGGGCTGGCCGCGAGCGTCGGCCTCGACCACCTCACCGTCCGGGCCCGACCCCGGGCCCGCCTGGTGATCAGCGGCGACGAGGTGATCCACGCCGGCCGTCCCCCGTGGGGCAGGGTCCGGGACGCGATCGGCCCGATGCTGACCCCGCTGCTGTCCGCCTGGGGAGCGGACCTCCTGGGTCCTCGAATGATCGGCGACCAGCCCGACTGGTTCGCCGAGGCGATCGCGGACAGCACGCGAGAGGCAGACGTGACGGTCGTCTGCGGGGCGTCCTCCGTCGGCCCGGCGGACGGGCTGCACGCGTCGCTGCGGCACCTCGGGGCCGTGGCGCACGTGGACGGGGTGCGGTGCCGGCCCGGGCACCCACAGGTCCTGGCCCAGGCCGGGGCCCACTGGATCGTCGGCCTGCCGGGCAACCCGTACGCGGCGCTGGTCGCCGCGCTCACCCTGATCGACCCGCTGCTCACCGGGCTGGCCGGACGGCCGCCGGCCGATCTGGACACCGCCGTCCTCACCGATCCGTTGCGCCTCGACGAGCGGAACACCCGGATCGTGCCGGTCCGGCGCGGCGCGCGGGGCGTGCGGCTGGTCGACGGGGCGCACCCGGGATACCTGGGCGCGGCGGCGGACGCCGACGCGCTGGCCGTGGTGCCGCCCGGTTGGCGTCCCGGCACCCCGGTCGGTCTGCTCACCCTGCCGTGACAGGTGGGGACGTCCTCCTGGCCGGGTCTTCCGGCCCTGCCGGGGTGGGTTGGCTCGAGCGAGGCTCGTACCGGTGAAGCGGACCGCCGCATTCCCCTTTGACGCCGCGACAGCAGCACGACGATCCTGACGGAGTTGAACGATGACCAGCATCCGTGACCAAGCCGGGTCCACCGCCCCGGTCGGGCGTCCCGAGGCCACCTCCGGCGCCGCCCTCCAGCTAGCCGTGGCCACCCTCGGCTTCCTGGTGAACTTCTGGGCATGGGCCCTGCTCGGTCCGCTGGGCCCCGGCATCAAGGAACAGCTGGGGCTCGGCTTCGCCGCGCAGTCCCTGCTCGTCGCCGTACCGGTGATCGTGGGCTCGCTGGGCCGCATCCCGGTCGGCGCGCTCACCGACCGGTACGGGGCCCGAGTAGTCTTCCCGCTGGTCACCGTCGCCACCATCGTGCCGGTGCTGACCCTCACCACGGTCTCCTCCTACCCGGCGCTGATCGTGACCGGCTTCTTCCTCGGCATCGGCGGCACCGCCTTCGCCGTCGGCGTCCCGCTGGTGTCCGGCTGGTACCCGCCGGCCCGGCGCGGCTTCGCCATCGGCGTGTTCGGTGTCGGCATGGGTGGCACCGCGATCGCCAACTTCACCACCGTCCGGCTGGCCGACACCTACGGGGAACGGGCCCCGTTCCTGCTGGTCGCGGCGATCCTGGCGGCGTACGCGGTGCTGTCGTTCCTGCTGCTGCGCGACGCGCCGGGCCCGGCCCGGCCCACCGGGTCGGCCTGGCAGCGGCTCGCCGGCGTCGCCCGGCTGACCGTCACCTGGCAGCTGTGCTTCCTGTACGCGGTCGGGTTCGGCGGATTCGTGGCCTTCAGCGTGTACCTGCCGGCGTACCTGCGCACCGCCTACGGGCTCAATGCCGCGGACGGTGCGCTCCGGACCGCCGGGTTCGTCGTGCTCGCCGTGCTGGCCCGCCCGGCGGGCGGCTGGCTCTCCGACCGGCTACACCCCGTGCCGGTGCTGGTGTGGTGCTTCGCCGGGGTGGCCGGGTTCGCCGTCCTGCAGGCCTTCCAGCCGGCCCTGATGCCGGTCGCCACGGTCGCGCTGCTCGGCATGGCGGGGCTGCTCGGCGCAGCCAGCGGCGCGGTGTTCGCCTTGGTCGGCAGGGTCGCCCCCGCCGACCAGGTGGGCGCGGTCACCGGGCTAGTCGGGGCGGCCGGCGGGCTCGGCGGGTTCGTGCCTCCGCTGGTGATGGGTTGGGTGTACGGATCGCAGGGCTCCTACGCTATCGGGCTGATGCTGCTCTCCGACGTCGCGCTGGCTGCCGCGGTGTTCACCGCGGTGAAGATGGGAGGCTTGGCCCGCCGCGCCGCCTGAATTGTCGTTCCGGACCCGGTCGGTCCGGCCGCGCCCTCGGCCAGTTCGAGGTCGTGATGGGGTCACTAGCGTGATAGTGGATGCGGCCCCGCCGAGCCGCCAATGCTTCATCTATGCAGGTGCTCGGACCAACGCTCGCTCGTCTCGTAACCTGCGACCGGTGGGTATCCTCCTGGCTGGGGTCGGCGAAAGACGATAGTCCGAGGCAGTAACGGCCAGAGCAAAGTCGAAACCGGAGTCCTGTGGCATCCCCGCTGCGGATGCCAGCGCCTAGGGTGCGTGCGGCATCTCGGGAACCGTGACGGCGGTGAAGTTCTGCGGCATCAGCCACCTCGAAAGTAGCAGGTTCCGCGCGCCGCCTGCCGGCGTTTGGGACGCCCTCAAGGGTCAGCCCGATCCTGGTGCGAGTGGCCGCAGTCGTCTCCCCGATCTCGTAGAGGCAGTCGATGGTCGATCCCGCCAGTCGATGGAAATGAACGACAGCATCACGATGCTCGGCTCGATTCCACCAAGGACTTCTCCTTAACCCAGCCGCCTGACACCCATGAGTAAGTCAAGGCTTCTGGAGGCCTTCGTCATCACGTCCATCTACGTCGTGTCGCCACGCGACGTCGACCAACGTCCCTGGACAGTACATCTAGGCGTTGCAGGCACAGGGTGGAGTGGGATGGGTTCACGGCAAGCGAGAACGCTGATCCGTGGAGCCGCGGGGTGAGCTGCCGAGTGCGCCCCTCGAAGAGGCGGTCGGGCAGCCTGCCGATCTTCAAGTCGGCGTGCAACCGCCGGCAAGACTGCGAGCAGCGCGTGGCCATCGGGCTCCGGCAGCCCGCGGGAAGCCATTCCCGCCCACTCACCGTGAAACGCCTTCGATGCCACTCACCGTGAAACGCCTTCGAGGCCACTCGCTGCATCGGTGCTACGCGGATCCGCACCGCGGCGAGGTGGTGATGCCGCCGACCGGTGGTATGGGATTGAGAATCGACCAGCTCTTGATGGCGCTGACTAGCCTGTATACCCGAAACGAGTCTGTTCTCGCTATCCCTGAGGAGGCCCAACGCATCAGCGCGCCCTTGTGGCTCCTGCTGGTGCGGCGCGCATCGGGTCGGGCTATTGTGCTCCTGGTAACCGCGAGAAGCATTACCTCCTTCGAAAGGAACGTGGGACGTGGCTAAGCAAATCGTTCATAAGCTGGTCGATGACCTGGAGGGCGGGGACGCTGACGAGGCCGTCAAGTTTGGACTCGATGGCGTGCAGTACGAGATCGATCTGACGGCAGCCAATGCCCAGAAGTTGCGTGACATATTCGCCCCGTATATCGCCCACGGCGCCAAGGTCGGTCGCGGTGGGGTGGTGGTCGGCGGCCAGGCCGCACGCGGCCGGAGCGGTGCTACCGCCGGTCGCGAACAGAACATGGCCATTCGGGCCTGGGCCAAGAAGGCTGGCCGGGACATCTCCGACCGCGGCCGCATCCCTCAGGAGATCGTCGACGAGTATCACGCGAAGGCGGGCCGCTGAGCCCACGCATGACAGCCCACGACGCCTTGCCCATCGGGTCGGTCAGCAGCTCTACCCGCACACTATGTCGGCTATGTGCAGAAGCTGCTGACGTGCCAGCTGGAGCATCTCGCGCCGACGCACCCCGATGCCAGCCACGTCAATGTCCATGACGCGACGAACTCATGACGGGCGTCATGGCGGCAGCGCCGCACGCCGTAATGATGCTCACCATGGGCGCTCCCCTGGTTGCAGCCCCCGCGCCTGCGCAGTTCGATTAGGGCCCGGGCAAAAGCGCCAGGTGCCCGCCTTGATGCGCCTGGTGTGGAGCCGTGAGTCCGTGACGCATGCGGTGCCGTGCGCCGGTCCGGGTCGGTACATTCCTAACGGGCGGGCCACTGCCTTCGCCACCTGTTGGGCGGCCTGTTTGCGGATGGCGGCTGCCCCGGCCAGGGGGTAGGCCGCATCGGTGAACAGATGCGTAGCGAGCTGCTCATACTGATCGTCGATGTGGGCATACCGCTGCCGGTCAGCTCGTCGGGGCGGCCGCAGGCGAGGCTCGTGGCCGTATGGTGACGCGCTCATCGATGTCGTCGGGCGATGTCGTAGCGCGAAGCTGTGTCGTCCGCCGGCGCGGTCGGTCGCCGTCGACGTCTGAGCCGTCGCCGTGGCCCCTGGGATCGCTGTCTGCGGAGCCGCCTCGGCCACCTGTTCGATCGTCGGGCTAGCAGCTGCCAAACCTTGCGCCCGTCGGAGGTGCGACTGAGGACCTCGGGTTCGGATGCGCAGGTGGTCGGTATCGGCGGCCGGGGAGGCAAGCCAGACGTCCCGCGTGGGCGGTGCGCCATGGCTTTTCTGTTGACCCGCCAACGCCGAAGCCGGGCAGAGAGGACCCGTCGCTTGCCCGCCCTTCGGGTAACCAGCGGGCGGGCTGCTGCCTCTGGCGATGATCGATACGGCGGGCCGCACTCGCGCGCCCACGACGGTGCCGATGCCGCCTTGATCCGCTCTCCCATCGCCAGCGCGGTTCACCCGAACGAGGCACCCGGATGCCATCCGGACGTGGCCATTCGGCGGGCCGGGGGGCGAAAGCGAGATCCCCCGTGGCGGTGAACACCATGGTCTCGACCGGCCCCGGCGGCATGGGCAAGTCACTATCTGGTCACCGGCCTCGTGGGCTCGTCAACCAGATCGGGAAGGGGCGGCAGTGAGCTGGCGATCCCGTCAGGGCCCGGTGGCTACGCCGATGGTGCGGCAGGTCCGCGCGACGTTCCTCGAGTTGTTCTTCGACCTCGTGTTCGTCTTCGCCTTGACCCGGATTGTGTCGAGGGTGTTCGAGCACCTGGTGATTGATCCCTACGGCAGCGCCTGGCCGGCGGCTATCGCCCAGGCCGCAAGGACACTACTGCTTCTGCTGGCTCTGCTCGGCCTGTGGTAGGGGACGTCGTGGACCACCAGCCGTTACCATCCTGACTCCCTTGCTGTGCAGGCAGTTGTCACGGTCGCGCTGGGAGCGGGACTGGTGATGGGTGTAACCATCCCTCGCGCCTACGACGGATACGGCCTCGCCTTCGCGCTGGCCTACCTGATCGGGCAGCTCGCTCGCCCGCTGATCCTTCTGCTCGCGCTGCCCGACAAGAACCGCCGGGCCTTGAAGACACGCATGCTGCTCACCTACGGCATCATCGGGCTCTTCTGGATCTGCGGCGCGGTCGCCGGCGGTGCGGCGCTGGGGCCGCTTTGGGCGTTGGCCCTCGCCCTCGAGTACGCCGCTTCACGCACCGGCTGGCCGCTACCAAGGCTGGGCCGCTCCGATGCGGAGCACTGGGACATAGGAGCCGAGCACCTCGCCGAGCGTTACCAGCAATTCTTCCTCATCGCCCTGGGCGAAACGATACTCGTCATCGGCTTCACCTACAGCACCGGGCCCTTCACCCGCAATCACACCCTGGCGTTCGTCACCGCCGCGATCACCTCAGCTCTGCTGTGGCGCCTGTACTACTACCGTGCCGGCCGAATCCTCGCCGACGCGATCACGCACGCACGTCGGCCCGCAGCGATCGGCCGGGCAGCAGCCGACACACATTTCATCATGATCATTGGAGTGGTGACCACCGCGCTGGGCTACGAGATCACCATCGAGCACCCCTTCACCCACGCTCCACCAAGCTGGATCGCGCCCATACTTCTCGGTCCCGCCATCTTCATCGCCGGACGTGCCCGCTTCGAACATCACGTGTTCGCCCGTGTATCGCCCGCCCGCTACCTCACTCTCACCGCGCTGCTGTTGTGCTACCCCGCCGCCACACGCACGCCGCCCATCACCGCCGCGGTGACCGCGACAGCGATCCTGCTCGCCGCCGCCGTCGCTGACGCCCGGCGCGCCCGTCGTCACCCAGATGAGCCCCCGACGCCGTCACGCTGACCAGCCACATCGACACTCGCCTCGCGGCCTCCGACCCGCAGCTACCGTAGTCACCAGGCGACGTGACGCTGGCCCACATCACCGCGGCCACCTCCTCGCGCAGTAGGCGAAAGCCCTCGATATCGCGTCCGAGGCTTCCACCAAGGCCGGCGGAAAGCTCTGGGCAATCTACAAGGGCGGACAGGACGGGCGGAGGAACACTCTGGCCGGTTGCGGTGAGTGATTCAGGGATGACGTGAATGAGATCTTCATGTTTGACTGACATTCATGCGATCAGGGCAGGCGAGGCTGGCGATCGACTACGGCAGCGCCGACACCACCGCCGTACTGGCATGGCCGGACGGCACCTGGACGCCGCTGCTCTTCGACGGCGAACCCGCCCTGCCCAGCGCCGTCCTCCTCAGCGAGGACGGCACCACCGTGACCGGCCACCACGCCTGGCGGGCCGCACCGGCCACACCGCACCGGTTCATCCCGCACCCCCGCCAACCCTCCGAGCAGCGCCTCACCGTCGCCGACACCGACGTCGACCCGCTCGACCTGGTCGCCGCGACCCTGCGCCACGTCGCCGGGCAAGCCCACCAGCTCGCATGGCTAGACATCAACCGGCCCTCGGCAGAGACTAGGATCACAAACTGGGGAGTGTGGATCCTCTCGTGGGTGCCGACGATGACGTTACGCAGGTGGCCGCAGTCGATGGCCGTCTGCCCGCGTCCCGCAATCGGTAGAGCGCACGCTGGCCGGGAGAGTGCCAGAGGCGGCTCGATCTGCAAAGACCCTCGGTGAGGGCCGCGCGCAGTTTGCCCTCCATATGCCCCTGCGGGCAAGGTGCCGGCTTGCTCGGCCGTTTACTCGAAGGCGGCGTGCACGGCCATGCTGCCCCGCCGCTCGTTGCCATCGCCACACCCGCGTGCAGCGAGGCACCGAGCGGCCATCCTGTCATCAGCGACGAGGGGGTCTGATTCCCTTGGCCGGCGGCGTTTGGATCGCTGTCCGAGTCGCCTGCGACGTGCGTCAGCGCAGAACGTGGCCTGACTCCCGCTCCTGCTGCCGCCCTCACTGATGCTCCCCATGGGGCAAGGGTTGAGGCGGCCAAGTCGGCGCGTAGGGCGATGCAGAGTCGTGAACCGCCCCGGATCTTGTAGAGACCACGCGAACGGTGTAGTGATTGAGGCCGCCTCTCAGGAGAGCACGCGGGCGCAAAACGACCATTGGCCATACCGCTTTGCCATAAGGAGTCGATCACTGTCTGTGCTCAGGGGGCACTGGCGTTACCGTGGCTGAGCCTCGTCCACAAGGCAGTGGCGGTCCGGGTTGATGAGAGCCGGCTCGGACCGCCACTAGAGCCTGTTTCATAAGAACTGGTCAGCCTGCGCGGAGTCCGGACGACGACCGGCGACGTTGCGGTTTCGTCCGAGTACGACACCGGTATCTAAACGAAACCGCGCCTTGCCGGACCGCCGTCCGGACTCCGCCTCGGCTCGACCGCCCTCATGAAACAGGCCCTAGCCGAAGCGGCCCACCTCTCCCCGAGGAGAACAGGGGTCACTCGACGTTGGTTGGGACGTCGCCGAGGCTGCGGTGCCCGCCACTGCAGTGGCGTTGCACCGCGTCCGCGAGTGTGGTCACCACCGATTGGAATTAGG
Organism: Micromonospora sp. WMMD1219; assembly: GCF_049315215.1. Lineage (NCBI taxonomy): Bacteria > Bacillati > Actinomycetota > Actinomycetes > Micromonosporales > Micromonosporaceae > Micromonospora > Micromonospora sp. WMMD1219. Next base: position 4,318,035 of record NZ_CP186057.1, on the reverse strand, counting down.
CGCCGGGCAAGGCGACCCCGAAGGCCTGGACGAGCAGCAGCCACAGGACCACTGTGGCGCGCAGCAAGTCGGCGAAGCCGGTGGACCCGGTCAAGGCGGCGAGGCCAGCCAGGACCATGGTGATGTAGAGGACGGGACGGGGACGATGCATCAGGGGTTCTCCTCAGACTCGCAGCCCTCGGATCCTCCGGCCGGCTTGGCCGGGGTCGGCTGCACGGCGGATGGATCTAGGGGGGTTCCCCGGTACGGTCTCGGCATGGTGCAGGTGACGGCGTTGTCGCAGCGTGAGCGGCTGATCCTCGCCGAGCTGTCCGGCGTAGCCGGCCGCTACAGCACCGGCGTCGACCGGGACCGCTCCCAGGACGAGGCGATCGCCGCGATCCGCGCAGTCACCACCGACGCGCGGCTGCTCGGCATCCAGGCCGGGGTGGCGCTGGCCGACCCATGCCAGATGAGCGGAAAAACGGTGCGACTGTTGAAAGCGGCCGGCGCAGACATGGCAGTCGCAGCCGGACACGCGATGGACGTACGGGAGCGGATGCGACGGCAGGGCGCCCGCTACCCCCACGAGGATCTGTCACCCCGTTGGGCCAGCGGAATCAGATTCGGCGGGATCGGGTTCGGCGGGTCCGGCTCGTGACCGGCGCAGCGCAGCTGATAGGCGTACCGGCCGGCGACCTGGCGCCAGAAGCTCAGCACGCAGACCTTCCCGGCGGCCAACCGCTCGCCCTCCCCGGCGCAGCGACCTAGAGCAGCCAACGCCGCCCACTCGGCAGCCCGGCACCGCAACGCAAAGACCCGCAGACCAACACCCACACCCACACCAGAGCGCCGGCACCCACCAGCCCGGCGACCACAACAACGACCAGCCGACCGCTGGTCAACTCGACCCTCCATTACGGACATGCGCCTCCAGGCGGCCTCCCGCCGCCGGTTCGGACGAGTTCTCTGGGTCGGCCATGACCACCCGGCTCGCGCAGCCAAACTCGCCACGCTGCTGGCCCAGGCTCTCGTGGCCAGGTAGAACGACGCGGTGCGGCGACTCCGTCGGATCTAGCCGAGGCGCCTAGGGCGGCCCGAAGCTCGGACCGAGAAGACCCCTCTTTACGCCTGCCGATCATCAGCAAGCGAGCACAGCAGCGCTGCAGTGCGTGCCACGATCGACTGTGAGGTGATTGCTCCCAGCCGTTCACGAAACGCAAGTCAGTCGGCTACGTAGGCCACTGATCTAACAAGGTCCATCAGTTAAGCAGGCATGACGCAGCTGCGAGGAGCGGAACCGTTGCGGTAGAACATGTTTCGCCCGAGCCCGATAAGACCTCCTTCGTCGTTTAACATATCCCCCTCGATGGCGTTGGAGACGTCACGTAAGCAGGGTGGAGCCGCATCAGCGCTGCGGATACGCGGCGCCGCGCCCAGCACCTCGCCGCCGCCGTCGGCCCGGCGACCTATCGCCCCAAGTCCTTCCATGCTGCGCGCGCAGGCGATGGCTGTGGCTGCGCTGATCGAGCACACGGATGGGATAAGGCGGCATGAACCGTAAGGACGCAGTCCCGCCTCCGCCACTCGCGGCAGCCGCCTATGTGATCTTGAGTCGAAGGAGTTGGGAGGGCGTCGGTGCAGTGCCCTGACCGCGACGCTGGATCTGCCCCGCTCGGTCTGCGGACCTGGCAGTCCGGCATGTCACCGCTGTCGAGGCCGAAGCCACCGAGAGCAATACGGCGACGACTATGCCCTGCCTACGTCTTCCTTCGCCCCATCGACGCCCTCGAACTCCTTTGAGCCAGCCGATGACCTGCCGAGCTGTCCCCGCTGGCCGCCCTTCAGCCTAGCGCCGCCTCAGCCCCGCACGAATCGCGGCCAAGACCCCACCAGCGATCAGCACGAGGGCGGCAACTACACAGAACACCGTGTCGATAAGCCACATCTCTTCCACCATCTGACTGCATGTCGGCCTAGCGCCGCCTTCGACTAGCCCGGACCGCGCCGAACACCACACCGCCCACCAACGCGAGGACAGCAACCACGCAGAACACGGTGGCGACATGCCACGGCTTCACAGCACCCATGGCGCGGACCGTACCCAAGGCTTTTGGCAGCTGCTACCCACGGGATCGCGAATAGCACCCTGCGCTACCGTCCGACCACGGCAGGGACTGGTGCGCACGGGCAGCACACACCAGCCCCTGGGCCCCCGTGGGGCCGCCACCCGCATCCCCACGCCCAGCAACGCCAAACCCACCCGCACCCCTTCGAGGAGACCGCGACCTCCCCGCGCCACCTGCCTGCCCATCACCTGTCCGCCCCTCGCCGCGGCGGCGTAACCCTCCACTCATCCTCACCCGCCTCACCGGCGAAGAAGGGCCAAGATCACCCCTGAGGACTACGAGACGCTCGCCCTGCTCCGCTCCGGCGTCGGGTCGGCGCCACCCCCTCGTCCGAGACGCCACGCAGCGCAATCGCCGCCGACCGTCGGCAGCCCGCCTGAACCGCTGGGCTGGCGGCTCGCCTGCGTCCAGCAGCGCACCGCAGGTCCCGCCGGACTCCCGCTCGGTGCCGCGGCCTTCGTCGCCCGCGCCTCGACCCGCTCAACACGGGGTCAGAGTGAGCCGGGCTTCGATTACGGCATGCCGGATGCGGTAGGCGTCGCGCACCCCTGGCCCGCCGCGTCATCCTGAAGGGAACCGGTAGCCGTCCTGGGGCACGATGAGGCCATGAGTCAGCCGAAGATGTACCGAGCAGCCGACAAGGCTCGTCACCAGCCCCAGAATTGCCCGCAGTGCGGTAAACAGGAGGTGACACGGAGCTGGTCCAGAGATTGCCGATCAATCGGCACCTTCTATCTGCCGAACGACGGCTGCATCAACCCGGACTGTTCCCGAGGAACTCGCAATGGCAACCGGTGACAGCACGGCCTGGGGTGCGGGTGCGACACATCCCAGGCCGAGCCCGGACACCAACAGCCGGAGCCGCAGCCGCTCCCCAGAAATCGGGCGACAAGCGACCTTATGCTTGCGTTAGGCCAGGCGGCAGCCCAGGAAACGGCAGCGTTCCAGAAGGGCTGGGCGCTCATGATCCTCGACCTGCATACCGGTGGTGAGGCGGGCTCATCTGGCGGCACTCCTAGGCCGCGACGTCACATCCACCACAGCTGCTGGCGCAGACGCAGAGCCCTGACGGTCGTGTCCCCCTCGACGAAGCCGCGATCACCGAGCGGGACAACCGGATGCGGACAGGATAGGGGTCGACCGATCGAACTGACGTCGCGACGCCGCGCGAGAGAAGGGGGACGAACGGCTCGTAAGGCGGGCTCAGCTCCGCGGGTGATTCACCGCCCATGCGTAGTGGTGAAGCGACTGCCGCCACCCAGCGACTACACTTTTGTCATTTGCCGGAGGCGGCACCGGGCGACTTGGTGCAACGGGATCCGCTGAAGTGCAGCCGCTGCCATCGAGGCTTGGGGGCGACGCTCCGTACACGGGTGGTCCCGCCAGCTTAAGCTCGAGCCCGGCTAAGCTCTTCCGTCGCTTATCGCTTGGATGGTTAGGGTGCGCCCACGGCCCAGGTCGAGTCCCCACGGCTCCGCGGGCCGTCCTGCGTCCAGGGGCGCGCCAGGGATGCGGGAGCAGGGGCGGGGCGGCGAGGCGCAGCCGGATTGGCTTGGGGCGGATCCCTGCCCATCGCCCACCTCTCACGGTGAAGATGTCGCTGACACGCCGTCACTGACACCCTCGGGGATCGACCCTAGCGCACCCGTGAACATGCAGCCCAGGCAACACAACACGAGCAGCACCAATGGTCCCACCAGCCAGGCCACAATCACCCAAACGCCCACCATCGCACCCTTATTCGTCTGCTGATGCACCACAGCGGACGGCGGCGGAGGTGGGCAACGCGGCCCTACCGGCGGCGGAGGCGGGCAATACGGCCTCACCGGCGGTGGAGGGGGCAGGTACGGCTGCGGCGAATGCGGCTGCGGCTGCTGCTCGGGGTCCTGTGGATTCACGCTGGTCATAGTCCCGGCCATGCACCGCCGGCGGGGTATAGCAGCTAACCCTTCGATTTACTGATAACCGTCATTGCTTGATCGACTTCCTCGCAGGGCGCAGAAGCTCCCGACCCTGGTCGACCAAGAGCCGGGCCGTCGGCCATGCAGTCGGCGACCAAAGGGAGTAGAAGGGTGCCGGCATCCCGGGGACAGGAGCAGGGGCGCCGGACGGCGCACGGGGCCGAGTGTCAGGCCCGCCCGCGCACGTTGATGCTGGGGCGCACATCGCCAATCTTCAGACGCAGCGCGCCCACCAGTTAGCTGCCGACGAGCGCCGGGCGGCTAGTGCCTGGAGGAGTCAGTCGATGAGCCCGGCCTTCCTGATCGGGCTGGGGTCTGCTGCACCGATAGGTGACATCTGAGATGGCTTGCCCAGCGGGCGGGCTGGAAGGATGTCGCTGTGCCCAAGCCCTATCCCCGAGAGTTTCGTGATGACGTCGTGCGTGTCGCTCGTGACCGCGAGCCAGGCGTGACCGTCGAGCAGGTCGCGAAGGACTTCGGGGTGCATCCGATGACGTTGTTCAAGTGGCTGCGCCAGGCCGACATCGACTCGGGTACTACGCCCGGGACGGCCAGCACCGAGTCGGCCGAGCTGCGCGAGGCGCGTAAGCGGATCAGGTTGTTGGAGCAGGAGAACGAGGTCCTGCGCCGGGCCGCTGCCTACCTGTCACAGGCGCATCTGCCGGGAAAAGGCTCTACCCGCTCGTGAGCGAGCTGGCCGCCGACGGGATCCCCGTGGCGGTGACGTGCCGGGTATTGAAAATCGCTCGTCAGCCCTACTACCGGTGGCTGGCCCGACCCGTCACCAGCGCCGAGGAGGCGGCGGCGTATCGCGCCAACGCGTTGTTCGACGCCCACCGTGATGATCCGGAGTTCGGCTACCGGTTCCTCGTCGACGAGGCCCGCGACGCCGGGCAGCCGATGGCCGATCGGACCGCGTGGCGGATCTGCTCCGGCAACGGCTGGTGGAGCGCGTTCGGCAAGCGCAAACGTCGCGGCAAGGGCGGCAAGGTCGGCCCGCCGGTGCACGACGACCTGGTCCAGCGGGACTTCACCGCCGACGGCCCGAACCGGCTGTGGCTGGCCGACATCACCGAACACCACACCGCCGAAGGCAAGCTCTACCTGTGCGCGATCAAGGACGTCTGGTCCCACCGGATCGTCGGCTACTCCATCGACTCGCGGATGAAGTCCCGCCTGGCCGTCACCGCTCTGGACAACGCCGCCGCCAGACGCGCCGGCCTGGACGGCTGCATCCTGCACACCGACCGCGGATCCCAATTCCGATCCAGGAAGTTCGTCCGAGCCCTCCACCGCCACTTGATGGCCGGATCGATGGGCCGCGTCGGCGCCGCCGGCGACAACGCCGCCATGGAATCCTTCTTCGGACTCCTGCAGAACAACGTCCTGAACCGGCGATCATGGGCCACCCGCCAGCAACTACGGATCGCGATCGTGACCTGGATCGAACGGACCTACCACCGCCGCCGACGCCAGCGGTCGCTGTCCCGTTGACCCCCGTGGAATTCGAGACCATCATGCACCCACCGGCCAGTCAGGCCGCGTGACTACACCTGTCACCTGCCGGTGCAGCAGACCCCTGTGCGCGCCCAGGGCGGTGGCTTCAAGGAATATTGGCGTCGGAGGATGTAGCGCGTGAGTCGTCGTTATGAGTTAACTGACGTCGAGTGGGAAGCCTTTGTCCAGATACCTGACGTTGGCGGTGTGGTGGTCGGCCTCGCGCCGATGACCGTCGGGTGCTCAACTGGATCGTGTGGAAGATCCGGGCCGGGGCGGCGTGACGGGGCATACCCGCCCGCTACGGTCCGGGCAGTCGATCTACACACGTTTCCGCAGGTGGTGATTAGATGACACGTTCGAGCAGATGCTCACAGGCGTCCATGCCGACGCGGTCGCCGCCGGGGATGTCGACTGGCTGGTCTCGGTCGACTCGGCCCTCGTGCGAGCCCACCAGTACGCCGTCAGCGCTAAAGGGGGACTCCGCGAAACGGAAGAAGCACAAGATCACGGCGCGCAGTTCAGTGCAGCTGTCGTCACGCTGATGGACGTGCGATCATCCGGGGAGAGGTGTTGGCAACCCGGGGGGAGCGCAGGTTGAGCGGCGAGTGGATGAGCGTCGTCGAGGCGTGTGCGGCCCTGGAGGTGTCCGTCCGCACCGTGCAACGATCGCTGAAGAATCCGCAGCAGCGCGCAACCGAGTGGGGCGGCGAAGGGCAGGGCTGGCGGTACAAGCCGCTGTCAACTCGGGGCATCTATCAGCTACGTCGGTCGTGGGTTAAGCGGAAGGCCGGCCAGCCTGAGATGTAGCGGCATGCTTTGGCACGGTTCAGGCATCTGACGCGGAGCGCCCCCACCTGCTCGGGCGTGGGCGCTCCTTATACGGCTAGGGCATCTATCGGGTCTCGACACCCTGGGCGGCCTGTTGGCACCGCTGGACGCGCCGTAGGCACTCCGTCAGCTCGTCGAGCTGGTGCTGGCGGCGTTCCGCTTCGTTGGCTAGCCGCACGGCAGGGGCCGGGTTCTGCTCTGGCCAGCGGTTCGCGCGGACGCCGCCGAGGAGCATCAGTATGGCGCCGACGATTCATCGGCAACGGGGACGGCCTGCACGATCATGGTGCGCCGAGCGCGGCCAAACCCTGGTCACCCTTCCCGTTGGCGGGGCAGCCGGCCGAGGGCTCGTGCGCGTTCGGCGCGATAGGCAGCGAGTGCCCGAACAGCGTAGGCGCCGGTTTCGCACTGCCCCGCACCGCAGGCCTCGCAGCCGCGGTGCGCTGCGGCGAGGGCCGCCGCGACCGTGACGTCCCCGCTGCCTCCCGGCGCGTCGTACATAGAGGTCACACACGGCTCCTGACATCGCGGGAGAGCTGATACCGGGCGGGTGCGCGTTCCTGGAGGGCCGACCCCCGCCCGGCCGGGTCGCCTCATGCCCAACGCCAGCCAGGTAGAAGGTAACCCGCCATCCAAGCTAGGTCACTCTGTGACCATTGGTCAAACAGTGGTTGAGGCTTATGGGCATGCGTGATGAAATCTGGATCGCCAGCCAGGGAGATCATCATGCCCATACCCATGTCCTCGCGTCAGATCGCCGACGACCTGACCGCCCGTATCCGCGGCCACGAGTACCAGGCCGGCGAAAAACTGCCCACCTTGAAGGAACTCGCCGACCTGTACTCGGTGAGCGTGTCCACCATCCAACGGGCCCTTGAACTGACCCGCGACCGCGGCCTGACGATCGGCCGCCCCGGCGCCGGCGTCTACGTTGCCGAACAGCCACAAGACGCGAGCCCTTCCCTCAGCTGACGAATCAGGTTCAAGAATCTGAACCGGCGGCACTTGTCACTCACCCTAGGAAGCTGGCTCTCACTCCACCCGGCCGCTGCCTGCTCTAAAAGCCGAGATTCTGTCAGCTTCGCTACCGCTGTCTGCAAGTGTGGATTGACGACGGCGGGCGGGAAGCAGGTCAAGGTCTGACTGCGCTGAACTCGTGAGGTGAGGTGACCCCTATCGGCCGGACCAAGGTGTCCGGTTTCAGGGGGTCGCTTCATCTTGACGCCGTCGCGATACGCCGCTACCCGCAATTCCACCGCGCAATGAGCAGTCGCGATGCTTACAAGCAAGCTGCACCTGGGCGGCGAGCAGAGGCACAAGCCCTTGGCGATGGTGCCAGCCGGGCGGCGAGGTACCAGTCCGCAGCTCATCCCGGCCTCGCTTCGATCCGTATACCGCGTGTGACCACCGCCCGCCGGCAGTGGATGTTGGCTCTGACAAGGCGTACGCATCGATGGTGATCCGGGCCGCCTGTGTCGAAGGGACCTCGCCGCAATCACTGCGAGCAAGGGCGACCAGGGCGGCCGCCGGCAGGCTACGGGTTCAAGAACGGGCTGCCTTCTACCCACACGCCTACCAGCAGGGTCACGTCGTGGAGGGCGAATCATCTGTCGGCAGCGCATTCGAAGCGTAGTAACGCGGTTCGACATCCTCATGCGCTACAAAGCCGCCATCCCCTAGCGGTCATCAACGCGCGGCTGCGACCGACTTGGACACAGGCCGCAAGCCATGACTGGTGTCATGTGTGTCCGTGGATCACGCACCATCACGTCATGACTAAGCACACTGGGATAGCGCTTCCGCAGCGATAAAACTCGACACCAACGCCGGTGCCGTCACCGGTCGGGGGATGTGGGAAGGGAGCGGGACGTGGACGATCGTTACGACAGTTACTGCGCGGCCGACCCGTTGTTCTACGACTCCCTGGGCAGCTCGGTGGATACGTCGTCGTTCTCCGCTGCCGAGCGTCCGGTGCCCGTCGGCTGGCGATGCGAGCCGCTCGGTGATTGGCTGATCTACGCTCCGGAGAGCGGCTCTCTCCCGCAACAAGGCTGGAAGGTCCATGTTTCGGCCAGCCTGCCGAACGCCGAGCGGGTGCTCACGGCCGTGTGGGATTACTGCGTGCCGCGAGGTCTGTCGTTTAAATTCATCCGCAGCCCGCGCGCGCTGCTATTGCGCAACTCCAAGTACGCCAACCGCAGTGCCAGCGGCAAGTTCGTCACCATCTATCCCCAAGACAATACTGAGCTGGAGTTAACCTGCAAGGAACTCGACGAGCTGCTCGCGGGCGAGCCAGGGCCCTATATCCTCAGCGACCTGCGGTACGGCGCCGGACCCGTCTACGTACGCTACGGCGGCTTCGCCGCCCGGTACTGCCTCTCCTCGGACGGTCAGGTGGTTCCGGCCGTGGAGGACGGCTCTGGGACGCTGGTGCCCGATCGCCGTGACCCGGTCTTCCACGTGCCGGCGTGGGTGACCCTGCCCGACTTCCTCGCTCCGCACCTCGCCGCCCGCAGCGCGACCAGCACGGACGAGGTCCCCTACCGGATCGAGCGCGTGATTCACTTCTCTAACGGCGGCGGACTCTACATCGGCCGCGATGTACGCACCAATACGCCGGTCGTCCTTAAGGAGGCCCGGCCGCACGCGGGCCTGGACGCCGACGGCGTCGACGCGGTCGCCCGACTGCTCCGGGAGGCGAGCGTTCTCCGTCAGCTCGCGGACCTGCCGCAGGTTCCCAAGGTGCACGATGAGTTCGCTCTCGGCGAACACCGGTTCCTCGCCCTGGAGTACATCGAAGGGCTGCCGCTCAACAAGGCGCTCGTCGAGCGGTACCCGCTGATCGACGCGGACGCGACGGACGAGGATCGTGCTGACTATGTTCGCTGGGCCCGACACATCCACGCCCAGGTCGAGTCGGTAATCGGAGCGATCCACGACCGTGGTCTGGTGTACGGCGACCTGCACCTGTTCAATGTCATGATCCGGCCGGATGACCGGATCACGCTGGTGGACTTCGAGGTCGCAGCTCCCGCAGAGGGGCACCACCGCCCAGGGCTGCGCAACCAGGGCTTCGCCGCTCCACGTGACCGGATCGGACCGGCGGTCGACCGCTACGCTCTAGCCTGCCTACGCTTGGCGCTGTTCCTGCCGCTGACTCAACTGGTGCGCCTCGCGCCAGCGAAAGCCACCCACTTGGCCGACGTGATCGCCAGCGCCTTTCCGGTCCCACGGTCTTTCCTTGACCCGGCTATCGCGGAGATACTCCCTACCCCCCCACCTGGAACCAACTGCACGGCTTCCGCTGCTGGTGGGCGGACCGGGAACACTGACCCGGGGCGGCATCTGGCCGCCAACGACTGGCCTGGGCTGCGGGACCGGCTCGCCAGCGCAATCCTGGCCAGTGCGACACCCGAGCGAGACGACCGGCTCTTCCCCGGCGATATCGAGCAGTTTCACAGTGGAGGGCTGAACTTGGGCCACGGTGCCGCCGGTGTGCTGTACGCCCTCGCCATCAGCGGGGCCGGGCAGTGGCCGGAGCACGAGGACTGGTTGGTTCGGCGGGCGACCGCCCGCGTGGCCGGCACCCGGTGTGGCTTCTACGACGGGCTTCATGGCGTCGCGTACGCGCTAGAGCGGCTCGGCCGCCGCCAGGATGCCCTCGACGTGCTCGACATCTGCCTCGCCGAACCTTGGGAGCAACTCGACCATAGCCTGGAGAACGGACTGTCCGGAATCGCGCTGAATCTCGCCGAGTTGGCCGCACGCACCGGCGAAACCGCTCTGCACGACGCCGCCTTCCGGGTCGCTGAACGGATGATCGAGCAGGTGGCTGACGACCCCGGCGGCGACATTAGCGGCGGCCGTCACCCGTACGCCGGGTTGCTGCGCGGACGTACCGGGCCGGCGCTGCTGCTAGTCCGGCTCTACGAACTTACCGGCGACCTGAGCCTGCTGGATCACGCCGCCGCGGCGCTGCACCAGGATCTGCGCCGATGTCTCGTGCGCCCGGATGGCGCGCTGGAGGTCAATGAGGGCTGGCGGACCATGCCGTACCTGGGCCGGGGAAGCGTCGGCATCGGACTTGTCTTGCACCAGTACCTGGAACACCGCGTCGACGAACGGTTCGCCGAGGCGAGTGCGGGCGTCGCCCGGGCTGCCCGGTCGCCCTTTTACGCCCAGTCGGGCCTCTTCACCGGCAGGGCAGGCATCATCGCGTACCTGGCCGCCACCGCCCACGACGCCGACCTGCGACAGGAGCTAGACAGCCAGGTGCGGCGGCTGGCGTGGCACGCGCTGCCGTACCGGAATGGCATCGCCTTCCCCGGCGAGCAGTTGCTCCGGCTCTCGATGGACCTGGGAACGGGCACCGCAGGCGTGCTCCTTGCCGTGGCCGCTGCTCGGTACGGCCAGCCGCTGCCCCTGCCCTTCCTCACGCCCCTGTCGGGCGCCCAAAACTCCCCCGCACCCGCGGGGGCGACCGGAATGACTGGCAACAAGTGAAGGAGGTGACACGACATGGCGCTTCTCGACCTTCAGGGCCTGGAGATGGCTCCGGCCGACCGCACGGGCGGTGGTAGCCGGGCGAGCCTGCTGCTCTGCGGCGACAGCTCGCTGTCCATCACGACCTGCAACTGATCAGGTCACCAAGCGGAGCCCCGGGCGGGTAGACGTACTCGCCCGGGGTTCCACGCGCAGCAGGAGGAGCGGATGAACGACCGGACCGCTGGTGACCGACTGCTACGTCGGGCCGCGCTGGAGGGTGGTAGCTGGACAGCCACCCTCGCGGTGGTCGCAGTGCTCGGCGCGATCGCCGAACTGCTGTTGCCTGCGACGCTGGGGCTCGCCGTGGACGCCGCCCTGGGCGGCGGCGCGGGTTGGTGGCCGGTCGTCGCCTGCGGCCTGATCGCCACGATGATCGTCACAGATATTGTGGGCGGCCTGGCGGTCGGGTACAGCGCCGCGCGGGCCACCGCCCGGCTGCGCGGAACGCTGCTGCGACACGTGCTCGCGCTGGACGTGCGGACCGCCCGCAGGTACCCGGTCGGTGACCTGGTCGGGCGGCTGGTGAGCCAGGCGGCCGACGCCGGGCAAGCCGGCAACGCGCTGGTCTTCGGCTTGGTCGCGCTGCTACCGCCGCTGGGCAGCGTCGTCGCGCTCACTCTCTTGGAGCCGCTGCTCGGGGTCACTCTGCTCGGAGGGCTCGCCCTGATGGCCGTGCTGATGCGGGCCTTCGTCACCGATGCCTCCGCAGCCACCGCCGACTACCAACGGGCCCTCGGCACGATCGCCGGCCGGCTACTGGAGTCTCTTTCCGGGGCCCGGACAATCGCCGCCGCGGCGACCGTAGGACGCGAGGAGGAGCGGGTTCTGGCGCCACTGCCGGAACTGACCGACCATGGCTGGCGGAGCTGGCGGCTGCTGGCTCGAGCCAGCGCGCGTACCGCCGCCGTGGCACCGTTGCTGAACCTCGCCGTGATCGCTGTCGGCGGGTACGCGCTGACCAGAGGGTGGCTCACCACGGGACAGCTGGTCGCCGCTCTCCGGTATGCGGCCCTAGGTGCGGGTTTGGGCGCGGTGGTGGCCGCTCTCAATCGCGTGGTCCGATCCCGGGTGGGAGCGCGACGGCTCGCCGAATTGCTCGCCCGGCCGGTGCTGGCGGACGGTCACCGTGGCCTCCCACCCGGGCGTGGCGCTCTTCGACTGCAACGGGTCACCGTGCGTGGTGAAGACGGTCGGCCCGTCCTGCACGGCGTCGATTTGGCCGTGCCGGCTGGAGCCACGGTGGCGGTGGTCGGGATGTCCGGTGCCGGCAAGTCCACCCTGGCGGCCGTGGCCGGCCGGTTGTACGACCCGGATGAGGGCGAGGTGCTGTTGGACGATGTGCCATTGCCACAGCTACGGCAGGTGGAGCTGCGACGAGCGGTCGGACACGCCTTCGACCGGCCGGTCCTGGTGGGCCCGACGGTCCACGACGCAGTTGGCCTCGCCTTACCCGCCGACGCTGCGGCGCCGCCTGACGACGGATCGACGGCCACCGCGCCGGTGCTGCGAGCGACCCGGGACGCGACGGTCGAGGAGTGTGTCACTCGACTGCCGGAGGGCTTCCGCACCTGCCTCATCGATGCCCCGCTCTCCGGCGGGGAGGCGCAGCGGCTCGGGCTGGCCCGCGCTCTCACGGCGCGGCGGCTGCTCATCCTCGACGACGCTACCTCCAGCCTGGACACTGCCACGGAGCACCGGGTAACCCAAGCGGTCAGTGGGCGGGCCGGCGAGCGTACCCGATTGGTGGTGACCCACCGGATCGCGACGGCGGCCGCCGCAGACGCAGTGGCCTGGCTCGACGGTGGCCAGTTGCGCGCGTTTGCCCCGCACCTCCGACTCTGGGCAGATCCCGACTATAGGGCGATCTTCGGACCCTCCCTCCCTGGATCACCATGACCAAGGCGGACGTACGCCGGGTCACCTGGGCGGCGTTGCGGGCTAGTCGGCGTGACCTCTGCCGACTAGCCGCGTGGTCTGTGCCAGAGGTGCTGCCGGCCCTACTGTCTGGATACGTGGTGGCCCGCGCCGTGGACGAGGGTTTTCTTGCGGGCCGGTTTGGCACCGGTCTGGCCTGGCTGGGCGCACTCGCGCTAGCCGCGCTGCTTGGGGCGGCGGCGACTGGGCGGGTTTACCGTAGCCTAGGCGCCGTGGTGGAGCCTTTCCGTGACGATCTCGCCCGTCGAGTCGTCCGCGGGGCACTGTGCGAGGCTACTGCCACGGGTGGCGCACCCGACAGCGCCGCCGTAAGCCGGCTGACCCACCAAGTGGAGATCGTCCGGGACACCTACGGTGGCCTGCTGATGGTGGTCCGGGATTTCCTGTTCGCCTGCGGGGCGGTCCTGCTCGGTCTACTCGCACTGGCGCCTGTGGTGGCGGCCCTGGTCGCGGTCCCTCTTGTCGCCGGGCTGGCCGTTTTCGGCGCGGCGCTGCCAAGGATGATCTCTCACCAGCGCACCTATGTGCGGGCTGGCGAGGCACTCGGCCGTTCGGTGGCCGTTGTGTTGGCGGGGCACCGCGATGTCGTCGCCTGCGGTGCGCAGGAGCGGATGGCAGCAGCGGTGGGCCGGGAGGTGGCTGCGCAGGCCGCCGCAGAACGGACCCTGGCCAGGATGACTGCGCTGCGCAGCCTCAGCCTCGGGCTGGCCGGCTGGCTGCCGCTGGCGGTGCTGTTGCTCGCCGCTCCCTGGCTGGTGCAGCGGGGACTTACTGCAGGCGCCGTGCTCGGCGCGATGGTCTACGTCGGGACCGGGCTGCAACCCGCCCTGCACTCCCTCGTGCAGGGGTTGGCCGGCGGTGGGCTGCGCTATGCGGTGACGCTGGAGCGGATCCTGTCGACCAGCCCACGTCCGGGTCACCTGAGCGATATGGCGGGCCTGCACCGGCAACGTGGCCCCTTTGGCGGTGCCGGCTCCGCTTCAGCAGTCCAGCTGCGCGCAGTGACCTTTCGCCATGGACCGCGGGCGCTGCCGGTTCTGGCTGATTTCTCGCTTACCGTGCCGGCTGGCGGGCACCTGGCGGTAGTCGGACCAAGCGGGGTCGGCAAGTCCACGCTCGCCGCGATCATGGCCGGGATGCTGCGGCCACAGGCCGGCACAGTCGAACTGGGCGGCATTCCACTGGCGAGTCTTGCGCCCGCCGCGGTCGCTGGCCTGCGGGTGCTGGTGCCGCAGGAGGCGTACGTCTTCAGCGGCTCGCTCGCCGACAACCTGCGCTATCTACGGCCCGAGGCGAAGGGTGCCGCGCTGGAGGAGGCACTGGGCGCACTCGGAGCAAGTGCTCTCGCGGCCCGCCTCGGCGGCCCGTCCGCTCTCGTAGAGCCCAATGCACTGTCCGCAGGGGAACGCCAGTTGATCGCCGCGGCCCGGGCTTGGCTCGCGCCTGCTGCACTGGTGATCCTGGATGAGGCGACGTCGCATCTCGACCCCTCCGCAGAAGCGGTCGTCGAGGACGCCTTCATGCGCCGCGCTGGCACGCTGGTCGTCGTCGCGCACCGAATCAGCTCGGCCATCCGGGCCAGCCAAGTGCTGCTTCTCGATGCCGAGGGCCCGGTGCTCGGCTCGCATCCGGAACTGCTGGCCCGATCGGCGACCTACCGGCAGCTCGTCGGGTACTGGGACGAGGCACCAGCGCCAGTCCGGGAAGCGCGTGGCGACGGCGACGAGGCCAGCAGGTTAGATCCAGCCCGCGTCCCGAGCGACCTGTACCGCCTCGACTCGGGTACGCGCACCACACTTGCGGGTGATTCGGGTCAGGTGGTTACGGACCGTGCCGGGGCGGAGCCCGAGTGACGCTGCCACCTCGGCGACGGGCGACCCTGCCGCTGTCAGCATCAGGACATCGGTCTCTCGAACCGTTAGCGGACCGTCCACGGGCGGCAGGTCGACCTCTAGCGCGGCGACGACCAGATCCGCGTCGACCACTGGTTCGCCGCGGGAAAGCCGCCGGACCCCGTCGACCACGGCCTGTGGCGGTACGTTGTTGCCGAGAATACCGATGGTCCGGCCGGTGGAAAGCAGGTCGCCGAGGCCGTGCGCCCGCCGAGGATCGGTGAGGACCAACAGCGGACAGGGGTTGGTAGCTATGGCCACGGCGTCGTCTACGAGATCGAGGTCAACCACTGCAACATCGGGCAGTTGCGTCCAGAGCGCCCGCCCTACCGGCTCTCCCCCGTCTAGCTCCGCAACCACCATGATGTCGTCCTCGGCGTCGAGGACGAGCGACATCGCACCACGGACCAGGGTGCCGTCGAGGGCGAGCAGTGTGCGAATCACGTCGTACCACTCCCATCCGAACAACCCCTCAGGTAACCGACCGTCATCATTCCAGCACGGGTAAGGTTATCCTGCTCGGTACGGATCCGTGCCCGGCTACAGCCAGCCGTGCTGTTGGGCCTTCCGGACCGCCTGCAGCCGGTTTTCGGCACCGGTCTTACGCAGCACTGCCGAGAGATAATTACGCACCGTACCGTGCGCCAAAAAGAGACGCTGTGCGATCTCCTTGAGTGGTAGGCCCTCGGCTGCGACCCGGAGCACCTCCAGTTCCCGGCAGGTGAGGGGACAGGTCGCAGGCTTCAGTACCGCCACGGCAGCGGTCGGATCGATGGCCCGCTGCCCCCCGGCCAAGGAGCGGACCATCCGGATCAGCTCGTCCAACGGCCCGTCCTTACCCACGAAGCCCCGCGCCCCGGCCTTCGCCGCTGCCTTGAGTACTCGAGGGCTCCACCGGCTGCTCATCGCCAGGACGGCGGCACCGGGGACCACGGCGGTGACATCCGCTATCACCGCAGTCGGATCGGGCGCCTCGACGGCCAGGCTGAGCAGTACAACGTCCGGTGGGCACCGGCGCACCAGGGTCGGCAGGTCGGCGACGTCGGCGACGTCGGCGACGACCGTCATGTCGCCTTGGCTGGACAGCACAGCGCATAACGCTGCACGCAGCAGTCCCAGCTCCTCGATGACGGCTACGTGAATCGACGGATGCTGGAGCGGCCAGCCGACAGCTGGCCCCCAGACGAGTCTGGTCGATTGCAAGGCAGTGTCGCCCGGCTTCGTACTGTCGCAGTTCGCGTCGCTCTGCGCGGGTGCGGACGAAGCCACCGAGTCCGCGTCGTGGGACCCGGTCACCACGCCGCAAAGGCGGCGAGCTGGCGGGGGAATGACACGACCTGCACATCCTTCCCTTCGCACCGACGCCGAATCATATCGCCGTGACCAATTGACGGCGCTCAGTAATGTCATCGTTTTGGCCATCAGCCCGACGAATGGGCAGCCATCCCCGCAGCCGGGCGGGGCTGCCTTCGTGATCGTTTCCAGCCAGGAACTTCGCAGTTGCTTGCCCGTGAGAACGACGTGCCCCTGTCGCACGGATGATTCGGGGTTTCGTCGCCAGGTGAGTACGACGGCGGACCGCTGGTGCCACAGCTGCTCCCTGCGAAGCTGGTTTTCTTCGTCATCTGGCTGTCGGTAGGCAGACGCCCTCGACTACAGCCAAGGCGGCGACGAGGCGTGGAGGCGGAGGGTGCGCGGCGAGCACGGCGCCTTCGCCTTAGCTTCGACGTCGGGCGTAGCGACACCAGGCTCGCGGGTTGGCAGCGTACGGCACACGGTTGCACGATGCGCCGTCGCCGAGCCTGAGGCGGTGCCAGCAGATGGCGGCACTGGCGAGGCAGGAATGCTCCATGAATGTGGACGCTGATCTCCTTGGGGGCCTGAAGGGGCGCAGAACTAGAGCAGCAGGACGATGGCCAGCTCGACTACAAAACGTCGGGCAGCCAGTCCGCGCAGGGGTCAGTGCCGCGCTGGACGATGATGGAGTGGCCCTCTTCGCGCCTTACTGGCGACGATAGGAGTAGTAGCGTAGCTGCGGCCGGCGTGGACCCGTTCGGCTCGTTGCCAAGATGGCGCGGACACCATAAACCGGGGGACCTGTCGACATGGGCAGGATTTCACTGCCGCCGGTCAGGCTGACCGCAAGGGAGGTGCGGGGGCATCGGCAAGGCGTTGCGTTCCGACCTATTGCAGCATCAATGCCCACCGGTGTGGACTGGGTGGCAACTTCGGTCATGGGTCGCCGGGAGGTACGAGGCGTACGGGCATGATTCGGTGATCCCTGTCACTGCGGCAGGGACCGCTGCGAAGCCGGATGCGTTGAAAGGCTCGCACCTCATCGAGATGATCCTCACCAGATGCACTGGTGGGAGGGCAAAGCACCCACGGCCAAGACCTGACCTGAGGGACCAATGACTACAGAACCACCTGTCGACGTAACCGCAGAAATCACCGAGTTCACCAGCCTCATGCGAGCCCGCCTGCTCGGCGCGTTCGACGATGAGCACCCCGTCGGACAGTCACCTAACGAGATCCTCTGGAACCAGGTGCACGGCTGCGGCCGACTGGAGGCTGACACCGTCGAAGAGCTGCGGCGGAAGGTCCGGGACATGGTGGTCGTCAAACGCAACGTCGCCTGCCTCATCGCATTAGCGCTTGCGGCGGATCTGGCAAATCTCAGCGGCCGGTCCGCGATCGAGCACATCAACGAAGTCGAGCAGTGGCTGCTAGAGCAGCCTCCACCCGCATGAGCCCGCAGCGGCGGCGCTGGAGACCAGGACAGGAAGCCTCGGGATACCCAGGAGCACCTACCGTACGGCATGGCTCAATAGCCAGAAGCACCTCGGCACTTTGGCGAGACGGTGAAGTGCCACAAGAACTACCCGCGCTACAAGACGTCACTCGACTAGGTCTTGTCCCCCGCTGTTGGTCGATACCGCCGGCCTGGGTGCTCGTCGCGCTTGGGGGACAACGTTGTCTTTCCGAACGCGGAGGTGCGCGATCGACGGTGTGCGCGGGTCGCTGAAGGCCGTGACTCCAGGCACGAGGAGGGTGGGTGCGCTGGTGGCGGCGACGATCCTGCTGCGCCGAGCAGGCTGGGACGGGGCCACGGAGAGCAGGTGAGCGGCGGCGATGCCGCCAACGTCCGCCGTCGGCACCCGGACCGATCCCACGAGCACCGATGCGACGGTGGACTGGCGGCATCTAGGGGCGCCCGAATATCGGGGTTGGCCGTGGTAAATCTGTCGACGACATCGAGCCGCACTTGTACCACCCGAGGCATCGCCGTCCAGGACGGTTAAGAGTTGCCGCCCGGATGAACAGGTCCTCTCGGACAGCCGGGCGTTGTCCTGTCCGCATGCGGAGGTGCGCCCCCCGGGTTCCCGCAGGCCCGGGGGGCGCGGCTTACCGCCAGCCAACGGGGAGCCGCCGGCGGCAAGCGTTCGTGCCGCAACTGCGTGATCGACGGTACTGGACTTGGAGCCTTCTGGATCATTCGATCGTGGTATATGTCACCATGATCCGGCAGTGTCGGTGCCAGCCTGCGATAGCGGACATGCTGGCCATATCGCAGGGTGCAGAGCATGCCGGATCTCCGCGAGGCTGACCATGGGCCGCTATCGCGGAGACGGAGCGGTTCTCGGCCTCGACGACAGGCACCCCCTCGCGTGTCCTTATGAAGTCCGCCCGCCCGGCATTGCGTCGGCCGCGGGCCGGCCGACGAAGTCTGTCAAGCGTTCCTCACAGCGCAGCCGACACGGGAGGTAAGTGCTACACATACGTCATGTGCCACCACGGGCGTCCGACGTGTCCCGCAGCTCCCGCACACTGCCTACCTCACCCTGGCAGCGCCTCCCGCGAGAATTGTCCAGCCGCTAGCGGACGTGGCGCAGCACGGTGGAGGCCAGCGACTCTCAACCGGCGGCCGTTAGTCGGTGGCTTCGGCGTCATCGGGTAGAGAGATGCATTTGGCGTAGCCGGTGGCCAGGTCACGCAACTACTTGAGTCGGTCTAAGCAGCGTTCCACGGGGATAGGTCACCGTGTCGAAGGCTACTGGTCGCCCGCCGCTGCTGCCCCTTGGCAGCGCAGCGGCCGCCCTGGTTGGACGGGCGGGAACTGCATGCTCGGATACCGCGTTGCCGCAGCGCTCGGCGGGTCGAGTTGTGGGCGTCTCTCTTGTGCGCGATCAGCATGTCGGGGCGTTTGCGGAGCCGGCTGGGCCTGGGCTCGTTGACCCCGGATCGCATCGAGCAGCGCGTGGAGTTGAGGTTGTCGACAGCTGGCCAGGTCAGCAGGATCGACAGCGGCCAGCAGCGGCCGTGGATGGCGAGATGGATCTTCGTGCTCTACGGGCCCGGAGGTATGGTTGCGCCCCCCGCCCGGCGGCACCGCATGCAGCTTGAGCAAATCCAGAGCACTTCGGACGTTCTGGGCCTTGACGCAGTGCTGGGGTAGGCGGATCGTCGAGGGAGTGCCTCCTGCAAACTAGGGCACCTCCCTTTCCTCACTAGCATGAGCAGCTTGGTGGCGGCAATATTCACGGCGCCCACTGGATGGCCGGCCCGCTGTCACCCGCAACCGGGTCACCGACCGTTCTCGCTGACCCCGTCTAGGGCGTGTCCTGTCGATCATGGGAGCCAGATGACGGCAGCGATCAGGACGAGGCCGGCTCGGTAGAGGGATGCGCGTTTGGCGTATCGCGTTGTCAGGTCACGCCACTGCTTGAGCCGGTTGAAGCAGCGTTCCACGACGTTGCGCTTCTTGTAGATCGCCTTGTCGAAGGCCGGTGGTCGCCCGCCGTGGCTGCCCTTGGCGGCCCGGCGAGCGACCTGGTCGCTGCGTTCCGGGATGACGTGCCGGATCCCGCGTTGTCGCAGGGCTCGCCGGGTCGAGTCATGTGCATAGCCCTTGTCCGCGATCAGCACCTCCGGTCGCTTGCGGGGCCGACCCGGCCCGGGCTCGTTGACGCGGATCGCGTCCAGCAGCGCCAGCAGCTGCGGGTTGTCGCCGGCTTGGCCGGGGGTGAGCAGGATCGACAGCGGCCGTCCGCGTCCGTCGACCGCGAGGTGGATCTTCGTGCTCAACCCGCCGCGGGACCGGCCGATGGCCTCGCCATCTTGCGCACCAGGCGTCGCCGCACTTGTCGGGGAGCCCCCTTTTTGCGGGCGCCAGCGGCATGCTGGTGCGCCCGCACGATCGACGAGTCGATGCTGATCGTCCACTGCACCGGCGTGCCGTCGTCATGCACCTGCGCCGCCGCGAGGATCCGATCCCATGTCCCATCAGCGGTCCAGCGGCGCAGCCGTTCGTGGCACGTCTTCCACGGCCCGAAGCGTTCCGGCAGGTCACGCCACGGCGCACCCGTGCGTAGCTTCCACAGGATCCCGTTGATGACCTGACGGTGATCCCGCCACCGCCCCCGAGCCCCGCCAGGTTCCGGTAGCAGCGGCGCGATCACCGCCCACGCCTCATCGGTCAGTTCACCACGACGCACCACCGGCACATCGTCAACGATCAACCATTACATGATCGGCAGGACACGCCCTAGGTGATTCCAGCCATGCGGCGGCACGTGCTACTCGGTAAGGCCCCTCCCGCCGAGGGCGGTTCATACCGAGGATCGGGTCAACTCGAATGCGACCATCGCAAGGACCACAACAAGCGACAGCAGACCAAGGATGAGGGCGCGTCGAAGGCTGACTGCGCCCCGCTCCGCAGCATCGGATGAATGTCGATTGAGTCTGGTCATCCCAACCTCCGGTACGTCGGTGATTGCGCAAGCACGGCACTTCCGCTCGCCGCGTCGCCTTCATGGCGTGTAGCTATCGGCAATAAAATAAGGATCAACGACTATCCGAACGCCCCCGGCCAGCCGAGTAACAGCAGCCGGTCCTAAACCAGGATCACGCGCCATTGCCCTGGCTACCGCTGGCGCAAGTCCAGGCTCGGCACCACGTCTGATAGGCCCAGCGGAGCTGGCAGTGGCAGGAGGATCAGCCACCATGGTTAGCGGTAGCTGGCCGCGAGCGCTACTCACTCCGTCACCGGTGCCACGACTACATCCTTCTGCGCGAAAGCGCCCCCACCAGCTGGTGGGGGCGCTTTCGCCTCTCCGACGACCGATCAGAGAGGGCTCACGGCCCCGCCCACGTCTGTGACCGAGGCCGCTCTTGGCCTGGGGGCCTAGATTAATATAGCTCTCGCGGGCGACGGCTTGGAACTAGCTATTTCCATCCTCTATGGACGGTCGAACGTGCATTGTGACCCCGTCGAGGAACCAAGACATCCCCGGCCTGCAAGCAGGGCATGCATGACCTCCGGTGATCACCTGTGGGCGCGCACAGACCGTCCGCTCTTCTGCACCGTGCTGGGCTGGACCAAGCCGCACCGGGCTCGGGGGCGGTCGACCCCGGTTTGCCCGACCTGATCCTGACCTACGGGCTCAAACCACCTGCGGGAGCACGCGCCAGAAGATCTGCCTGTGCGTCCTGAGCGAGACCGCCCATCGCAAGGCCAAGGGATCCCGAAGGCATTCGGCCGTCCGCGTTCGGTCCGGCCGACTACCGATTGCGGTGAGGCGCGGTATCAAGCAGCTCTAGCTGCACCGGTCCATGGCTGCCCGCTAGTTGTACTGCCCAAGGAGGTGGTGATGTCGTGTGCGCTCCCGTCCGCGTGGACGGCCAGTACGTAGTCGATTTTCCGGTCGGTCAGGCCGGCCGCCCGGGTGGGCGTTGGCGCCGTAAGCGGCGTCGGCCACGACCACCGGCGGCGTCATGGCCCAGCCGGCCAGCTCATCGAGCATGTCCAACGCCAGCCGCCACTTCTCACGGTGTCCGATCCCGTGCGGGATGCGGGTAACGGTGCGGCGGTCGGTGTCCGCCGCCCACCGCTTGGGCAGAAGCAGGCGCCACCGCAGCGGGCAGGAGGCGATGGCACTGGCGGCATGGACGCTGACCGGAATCTGGCAATTGGCGCGCTTACCTGTGGCCCCGCAGTCCTGCGGGGCCACAGCGACCGACATTCCTCCCTCCTTGGGCACAGACGCGTCGTCGATCACCCAGGCCGTCGGGCTGATCAGCGACAGCATTCGCTCCGAGATCCGCCGCTGCACCGGCACCGGGTTTCAGGTGGACTGTTTCACGAACTGCAGGTTCTACTCGCTGCCGTCCGGCAGCCTCGAGGCCATGGCCTGGACCGACGTGCGGGGGCCGTCCAGCATCAATCCCCACAGATAGCAGTCGCCCTTGGCCCGCTGGTCCTTACGCGGCGCCGATGCGAACACGTCAGCCACGTACAACGTCAACTTCGCCCGGACACGGTTCACTTCATGTGCGTCCATCCATCCACCATGTCCAGGAACAGACCGCACCCGAAGACCTAACGGAGCCTTTCTAGAAAAACTCGTCGAGCAGCTGGTAAAAGGCCATCTTGTTCTCGTCGACGTGGTGCGCGCCGTAGCGTTCGAGGAACCGCTGGGCGTACTCGGGGCCAAACCAGGGATCCTCGTCGATCTCCAGCTCGCGGGCGGCGAGGGCCAGGTCGGCGTGGCGATCGGCGCGGCCGAGGCGGCCCACATCGATCATTCCGGTGACTCGGCATGTCTCGGGATCGAGCAGCACGTTGTTGGGGCACAGGTCCCCGTGGCAGACGACCAGATCCTCTTTCTCGGGCCGCGTTCGGTCGAGCTCGGCGAGAAGCTGGTCACCGGACCAGTTGGCGTGCTCCTCTTGGAGGTCGTCCAGGTCCACGAGGCCCTCGCGTAGGTTGTGGCGGGCTTCGGCAACCGTCACCGCCAGGCTGCGATCGAAGGGGCAGCCACCGACGGGCAGTTCGTGCAGGGTGCGGGCGAGGTCGGCCATCGCCTCGACGACGGCGAAGCGCTGGTGCTCCGGCCACTCCTCGGCGGCCGATACGCCGGTGACGGCCTCGGTGACGAGGAAAACCGAGGTGTCGTCGCCGCCGCACTCGACAATGCACGGAACCGGGATGCCGTGGCGGGTGAGCCAGGTGAGCCGGTCGGCCTCGCCCGCCAGGTCGAACGCGGAATTTTCCGGTTGGCGCGGAGCGAATTTCACATAGAGCTCGGGCTGCTGTCCGGCGAGGCGGTAAACGGAGGCGCCCGAATCTCCTTCGTTCACGGAGGTCCATTCGTAGTGCTGGTATTTCCGGCGCAACATGGCGTACATGGTCGGAATCATGGCAGAGGTCACGCGGCTTTCTCCGGGAATGTTGATACTGCTTGAACAATTTCGGACACGAGCGGTTCGGCTCACTGAGGATCGCCTGCGGGGGTGGGCGTGGGCGTCCGTCGAAGTCCCGTGCGCACGGGGAGAGATAAGCCTCGGTGAGCTGCAGCAGGAAGGCCGTCTCCGCTGCGAGGTCGCCCGTGTCCTGGTTGGTGCTGAGAACCACGGCGGCGGGGCCCGGCTGGGCGCCGGCCAGCTTGGCGGTGCGGGCCCGGCGGAGCACACAGGCGGTCACGTGGGCGTCCGTGTGCTCGGCGGGCACACCTTGGCGCGCCACATGGGCGCGCGCGCTACGGAAAACGGCCGGATCCGCGTAGTGGCTGAGGATGAGGATGGCGTCGCGGATCTCGATGACCGTCCGATAGGCCATCAGTTGACGCGGGACAAGAGGTTGGAGGAGCACTAGCACCCGGGAGCGGGTGGCCGACAGGGCGACGTGTGGTACGGCGTCGACCAGTTCCTGCCATAGCGGCCAGATCCGCCAGATGGTGCTGGCGTGTCGGACGGCGTGGCGCACTTCTACGACTGTGGGTACCAGGAGCGCGGCGGCGCGCAGAACGGCGTGCAGGCTCATCAGGGCGCGTAGCGCGGTGCCGGGGTTGGAGCCGATGGCGAGGAGCACAAGATGGGCGAGCCAAAACAGTCCAGCGAACGCGGTGCCCCATCCGAAGAGAGCCAGACCGAGGTTGACGGACGGGTGAGGGCCTCGCCGCCCGTAAGTCCAGCAGACCCAGACGCAGACCACGCAGGCCGTGATGTGAACAGCTGTGAGGAGCAACCAGTAGGCGGCGCAGGGGATGCTTGCGCGTGCGAAGAATGGCCCGTGGCTGTTTGGGGGGACAGCTCCGAGCCCTGCGAGTGCCAGGAGCATGGCCATCACGGTGGCCATGGCGGCGAGGAGTGCGCCGCTGCGGAGCCGTGCCCGGGTGGCGCGGACAGTGAAGAGCAGGACGGCGCCGGCGGACATCACGCCGATCTGGTTCCTGACGATGGCGACGGCCCGGGGTGAACCGGTCACGGCGGCGATCCACTCGCGGACCGGTTCGATGTTCAGGATCATGGCGAGAGCGGCGGAGGCGACCGCGAGCCACAGGGCCCGATGGTGGGGTTGGCGGATCGCTGGGAGGGCCCGCAGCAGGAGGGCCGCACACAGTAGGCCGATGCTGGAGAGGTCCAGTGCGAGGGCCCAGTCTCTCGGTAAGTCAGAGCTCATGGTCAGTGCTCACTCCGAGGGCCGCGTGCAGGTTGCCGTAGATGTTGGACGGCCGGCTCCGCTCGGCGCTGGCCTCTCCGAGGCGGATGAGCGTGGCCAGCATCTCGGCCTCCTGTTCCTGGCTGGTGGAGTAGTTGGTGCGGGCCAGCATGCGGCTGACCAGCCGAGGACTGAGGTCGCCGAAGAGGGCCTTCAGCGCGCCGGCATCGGTCAGGGCGTGGTGGCCGAAGAGCATGTGGCCGATCTCGTGGAGAACGATGTGTTCCTGGTGGGACCGTGCAGTGCGTTGCTCGTAGAAGATGTGGTCGTCGGTGTCGGTGGCAATCCACAGGCCGCATGCCCCGGCCGCGACGGCTTGAAGGGGAAGCGGGTGAAGGCGGAGCGGACGCCTGCGGTATGCCACGAGATACGCACACAACGTCTCCAAGGAGTAGGGGTGAGGCAGGTCGAGTCGGCGCAGCAGCGGCCGACAGCGTCGACGCAGCCTGGCGATCCTGTACGACATGCGGCAGTTACCGTTCGGCCTTCCTTTGGGCGGCATTGGAACACCGCGGACCGTCCACTGAGAGCTCGCCCGCGCGGCCGTGTGAGGCCGTGACGGCACGGCTGGAGGGCCGCGGGCCGTCTGGGCCGGATGGCGTTATGTCGGCGCAGCGGCCTGACGGCATCGGCGTCTCGCCCGCACGCACAGGGGGCGTAGCGGAAGGTCTGGGCAGGGCGAGCCACCAGACGGTCGCCGCATGTCGCGATGGCGAGGCGCGAGCGAAATAGTCGGTGGAGCGCTCCAGCATGCGGACAAGCGGTCGACGTCGACCGTGTCTAGGTCCGTGTGTGGGCCGTTGGTGCGCTACCACTCAGTCAGGAAGGAGGGGGAAGCGGTTATTCCCCGTCTCGGACCGCTCACGCAACTCTTGGCGGCGGGTGGCGTGGAGGGCATTACCCCACGCCTTCGTCGGTCGGTGTGAGAATAAATGACAGCCTCCCCATGTTGGGCGTCCTGGACGACGCCTATGGGCGTATTCCGGTCGCCCTGGATTTCGCTTACGTTGTATCCCCGGGTGTTTCGATCTGGCCGCCGTCCGGAGCGGCCTGGTGGTCCTGGTCGTCGAGAGACGCGAGGTGCTGCACCTTGCGTGCTGCGTTGACCATGATGAGAAGGGCGTCCAGGCTCTCTGCGGACAGTCCCTCGGCCCGCAGGGCGAGGTTGCGCACCCGGGCGTCGCGCAGCGCGGTGGCCAGCTTGAGCTGCGAGTTGACGCGTTCGGCCGTCTCCTCGTTGAGGAAGTACTCAGGCGGCACCCCGAAGAACTCGGCCAGTACGTCCAACTGCTCCAGTGTGACGTTGCGCTTCTTGCCCGTGGCCAGCTCCCACAGGTAGGTGCCCGAAATGGCGCCGCCCGTGGTCTCGCGGATCTCCTTGGCCAGCCGGCCGTAGCCCGGCCGTTTGCGCTCGTCCGGGTACAGGGCGGCGATCAACTCATTGAGGCGCTGGTCGAACTTCCGCAGCAGCGGACGCTCCGACGGCTTGGGGGTCGCCCCGCTGACCGGCATGCGCATCTCTCCTTCCTGCTCCGGCTAGTCCCCGGACGCGCCCGCTCAAGCGGACGCCATGCACCCGATCATCAAAACAGCCATCAGCCTATGTTGACAAGTTCGTGTCAACTCGGCGTACCATCATGCGCAGCTTCATCCACTTAGTGAACAGCCCGCCCGGCGGACCGCCGGGCCCTCCTGACCACGGAGGTTCGGCACGATGAAGGCTCTGGTATTCGAGGCCCCCGAGCGGGCTCTTCTCACCGACCGGGAGATACCCGATCCGGCTCCAGGCGAGGCCCTGATCCGCGTCGCCTACAACTCCGTCTGCGGCAGCGACCTCTCCTTCTACAAGGGTGTCTGGCACGGCTTCACCTACCCCGTCGTCCCGGGGCACGAGTGGAGTGGCACCGTCGTCGATGTGAACGGTCCGCAGGGTGCCGAACTGATCGGCACCAACGTGGTGGGCGACCTCACGTGCTCCTGTGGCACTTGTGCGCATTGCGAGGCCGGGAAGCCCACACTCTGCGAGGACCTCCAGGAGTTGGGGTTCACCCGGGACGGCGCCTGCGCGGAGTACATGACCATCCCGGTCGCCAACCTCAAGCGCCTGCCGGACAGCCTTCCGCTGCGTTCCGCCTGTCAAGCCGAGCCGCTGGCGGTTGCCCTCAATGCGGTGGACCGGCTGAATGTCACGGCCGGGGAGAAGGTGGCAGTCGTGGGTGCCGGCGGCATCGGACTACTGCTGGTCGAGGCCGTGCGGCTGCGCGGCGGCATCGTCACGGCGGTCGCCGAGCCGGTGCCGGAGCGCCGGGCCGCGGCGCTGGCCATGGGCGTTTCGGCAGTTGTGTCCGGTGAGCCGGGCGCCTTGATCGACCTGACCCGGAAGAATCCAGAGGCGGTGCCCGACATCGTCATGGAGGCGTCCGGCTACCCGGCCGCTGTACAAGAGGCCCTGGAGGCCGTCCGCCCAGGCGGACGGGTCGGTCTGGTCGGCTACCGCATCGAGGAAGCCGCTGTGATGGCCCCCCACCACATCGTGCTCAAGGTGCTCACCGTCCAGGCGTCCATGGGCCCCGGCACTCGGTTCGACGAGGCCATCGACGTCCTCGCGTCCGGCGCGGTCGATGTCGTCGCCCTGCTGAGTCACGAGTTCGCGCTCGACGACTACGCCAAGGCGCTCGACGTCGCGCTACGCCGCGCCGACGGCAACACCCGCTCCTACTTCAATCTTCAGGCCTGAACGCCAGCCCGCCGGAGCTGGGCGGGCGCCTCCGGCGCAATGACAGGGGAAACGCCCCGCACGGGCCATTCCTGGCGCACCGTCCGGCGGCTCCTCCCCTCCCGTTCACCAAGCGCAGATTCACGGCGTCACTTCAGGAAGGAAGGCCTATGGCTTCCCGGTTGGCAGTCAAAGGTGGCGAAGCGTTGCGCGAGCGCCCCTGGCCGGTCTGGCCGCAGCCCGCTCCCGGTGTCCCCGGCGCGGTGGCGGAGGTGTTCGGCTCCGGCCGATGGTCGATCAGCGGCCCCTACCGCGGTGCCGATTCCCGCGAGCAGCGCTTCGCCCGGGCATTCGCCGCCTACAACGGCGTACCCCACTGCGTTCCCGCAGCCAGCGGCACCGCGAGCCTGATACTCGCGCTGGAAGCGTGCGGTGTCGGTGCTGGGGACGAGGTCATCGTGCCCGGCCTGTCCTGGGTCGCGTCCGGTTCCACGATTCTGGGCGTCAACGCCGTACCCATCTTTTGCGACGTCGATCCCGACACGCTGTGCCTCGACCCCGAAGCGGTCGAGGCACACATCACCGAACGCACCCGGGCCATCGTCGTGGTCCACCTCTACTCCGCCGTCGCCGACATGGACGCGCTGAAACGGATAGCCCAGCGTTACGGATTGCCCCTCATCGAGGACTGCGCCCAGGCCCACGGCGCGACATACCGAGGCGTCAAAGTGGGTGCGCTGGCCACCGCCGGCACGTTCAGCATGCAGCACGCAAAGGTCCTCACCAGCGGCGAGGGCGGTGCGGTGATCACCCATGACAGGGAGTTCGCCCGCCGTGTCGAGCATCTGCGGGCCGATGGGCGCTGCCTTTCCGCCACCCCTCCCGCGCCCGGGGCGATGGAACTCGTCGAGACCGGCGAACTGATGGGCAACAACCGATGTCTCTCAGAATTCCAGGCTGCCATCCTCGTCGAGCAGCTCACCGTACTCGACGAACAGAACGAGCGGCGTCGCGTGAACGCTGCACTGCTCGACAGTCAACTCGGCGAACTGGGCCTGCGTCCACAGGCCTCGTCCAAGGGCACGACCTTGCGTACATACTACACGTACGCGGTCCGCCTCCCCGAAGGCGTGCTGGAGGACGTCCCCATCGCCGACGTGACCGGCGCGCTCACCGCCGAGCTGCGCTTGTCCGTCGTGCCGAGCTACACCCCGATCCCGGCCAACAAGCTGTACGCGCCGCACACGCGCAGGCGCTACACGCTCGGCCAGGCCCACGAGAAACGAATCGATCCAAAGCGATTCACACTGCCTGTGTGCGAGGAGGCCGCCCGGCGGACCGTGACCCTGCCCCATTCCGCCCTGCTCGGCGACGCCGACGACATGGCTGACATCGCCGCGGCCTTCGCGAAGGTTCTGCGGCACAGCGCCGAACTGGCGCAATGACCACGGCGCCAGGCCGCGCCCCAGCCACGACAACCGCCGGAGGATCGGGAAAGCGTATGCAGTTCAACGTTATAGCGATGGAAAATGCATCGTTCCCCTACCGACTCGGAACCGACTGCGCCGAGGACATCGTCGCAAGGCTGGCTGCACTCGCCGCCAGCAGTTACATCGTGGTGGCGGACACGACGGTGGCCGCGCTCTACGGCCTCGACCTGACCGCCCGCATCGACAAGGAGGCCGGACCGGCCCACCTGCTCACCCACCAGGTGGGCGAACCGCACAAAGGGCTGGCCACCGTCGATGCACTCGCCGAACAGGCGCTGGAGCACGGCGCCGATCGCCGCACCGTCGTCGTCGCGCTTGGTGGTGGCGTGACCGGCAACATCGCTGGCCTCATGGCATCGTTGCTCTTCCGCGGCGTCCACCTCGTTCATGTGCCCACCACCGTGGTCGCCATGCTCGACTCGGTCCTGTCGCTGAAGCAGGCGGTCAACACCACCTTCGGCAAGAACCTGGTGGGTACCTTCTACCAGCCCGTCGAGGTACTCGCGGACACGGCGATGCTGCGCACACTGCCGGCCCGGGAAATCCGTTCCGGGACGGGTGAGGTGATCAAAAACGCTCTCGCCATCCGGCCCACCATGCTCGACGAGCTCGGGCGCTTGCTGCGCGCCGACGCACGCTACGACGACGAGACCCTGTGCTGGTTCATCGCCGAGAGCTTGGTGGCCAAGGCCGACGTCACCTGGGATGACAAGCACGAGCGCCGCTCCGGGCTTGTACTGGAGTATGGCCACACCGCGGGGCACGCCATAGAACATGCTTCGCGCGGCGCGGTTGCGCACGGCGCGGGCGTTGCCGTCGGCATGACAATCGCCGCCGAGGTCTCCCGCCGCCTGGGCCACGCCGACGCCGAGCTCGTCGCTCTGCACCGCGAACTGGTCGCCGCATGTGGCGTAGAGCCTGTGGTGCCTGCCCACGTCGACACCGCGCTCGTGAAGAACTGGCTCGCGTACGACAACAAGCGCGGCTACCTCGACAGTCCGTCCGGGCACACCCCGATGGTGCTGTTGTCGGCGCCCGGCGAAGTGCTGCGCACAGGCTCGCTGCCGCTCGTTTCCGTCCCGCTGGCGCTGCTGGAGGAAGTCGTCGACAGAACGGCTGCGCGGGGCGCAGGTACCGCCCCACTGCCGTAGCCGGCTACCGCATCGCTCACCGCTCTTGCCGACGGCCGTCCAAACCGTGGAGTTCTCCGTGCGTGTGCTGCGACTCACCCCCTTCTTCCACCATGACTGCGTCACTGACTGGCCTGTGGAATTCGACGCCGTCGGCGGTATGCAGGTGCAGATCCTCCGTCTGTCGCGGGAGCTGGCCGACCGCGGTGTGGAACAGCACGTTATGACCGTGGGTTTCCCCGGGCTGCCGCGCCTACGTGTTGACCGGCCCGGGCTCACCGTCCGGGTGACCCGGGCTCCCCTCCCTCGGCTGCGCTCGGAGCTGACCGGCCTCGTCGGGCTGAACCAGGCGTGGCTGGCCGCGGTGTTGGCCGCGTGCCTGCCGCTGCGCCGCAGATGGCGACCGGACCTGGTACACGTCCACGCCGACGGGCAACTGTCGGCGCTGCTCGTCGGGCCCCTCGTGTCGCGCATCGTGGGCGCACCCTACTGCATCACGCTGCACTGTTCGCGCCTGGCCGTGTATGAGCCCATGTCCCGCTTCGACCGGATGCAGCACCGCCTGGTGCACGCCGCCGAGCGGTACGCCCTACGGCACGCCCGCCGGGTGTCGACGCTCACCGCGCGCACGGCCGACGAGGTGGCGCGGCTGCTGCCTCTCGACCGTGCTCAGGTGGACGTGCTGCCCGACTCGGTCGGGGACGTACGGCCTGTGCCGGTCGAGGAGGCCGAGGAGTACGTGCGCTCGCTCGGCGTACCGGCGAGCGTGCCCGTGGTGGGCTGGGTTGGCCGGGTCGCGCATGAGAAGGGGTGGCGGGACTTCGTGGCCATGGCGGGGCAGTGGGACGCGGTGTCGGGGGCGCCGGGAGCGGTGTTCCTCGTAGTGGGTGACGGGCCCCAGGGAAAGCGGATGCGCGACGCCGTTGCGGCTGCCGGGCTGGCGGACCGGTTCGTGTTCACCGGCTTCCTCCCGCACGACGCCGTGCCGTCTGTGATGACTGCTCTTGATGCGCTGGTCATGCCGTCGGCCCACGAGGAACTCGGCGGCAGCGCCCTGGAGGCCATGGTGTGCGGGACGCCGGTAGCGGGCTATGCCGTCGGCGGGCTGCGCGACACAGTCGGCGGGGTTACCCCATCGCTGCTGGTGCCGCGAGGCGACGTGGCGGCACTGGCCCGTGCGGCCGGTGCCGCGCTCGCCGACGCGCCCCGGCACCGAAAGGCGGTCGACGCGGCGCTTCCGGGGCTGCTGACTGTGTATGGCGCCCACACCGTCGACCGGGCGCTGGAGCATTACCGGAGGGCGCTCGGCGACGGCTCTAAGGGTGATGCCGGGTGGACGCCATGACGTCGTTGCGGCGTTGCGCCCCCTACCTTCGCGCGCACCCCTGGCTGATGGCCGGGGCGTGCGGTGCGGCGTTCGGGTCGATGCTCGCGGGCTTGGCCATGCCGCTGGTGCTCCAGCGGCTGGTGGACGGTCCCGTGGAGGAGGGCGACTTCGCCGCACTGCCGTGGTTCATCGGAGGGATCGCGCTACTCGGAGTGTTCGAGGCAGTCCTCCTGGGGGCACGCCGACTGCTCGTGGTCAGGCCCGCGACCCGCCTCGAGACGGCGATGCGGGCGGATGTGTCGGCGCACATCCAGCGGCTCCCGCTGTCGTTTCATGCCCGCTGGCAGTCGGGACAGTTGTTGTCGAGAACCGTGTCGGACGTGACGGAGATCGGGCGGTTCGTGGCCTTTTCCGCGATCTACCTGATCGTGAACGTCGCGGCCCTGG
Organism: Micromonospora sp. WMMD1219; assembly: GCF_049315215.1. Taxonomy (NCBI): domain Bacteria; kingdom Bacillati; phylum Actinomycetota; class Actinomycetes; order Micromonosporales; family Micromonosporaceae; genus Micromonospora; species Micromonospora sp. WMMD1219. The sequence goes on along the minus strand of NZ_CP186057.1, from coordinate 4,286,657 downwards.
CCGTCGGCTTGATTGTGCTGGCCTGGCTTGCACCGGTCCTGGCACTGAGTGTGTTCGTGGCATACGTGCCGATGGTCGTGGCCACCACGGTGTTCGAGCAGAGGTTCCGGTTGGTGGCGCGCTCCGCGCAGGAAGTGAGCGGTGACCTGTCCACCATGGTGGAGGAGTCGGTACTCGGCGTGCGGGTGCTGAAGGTGTTCGGGCGCGGTCCGCAGACGGTGCGCCGATTCACCGAGCAGGTGCACCGGTTGCGCGGCTTGGAACTGCGCAAACTGTCGTACACGGCGGGGCTATGGTGGATCATCACAGCGCTGCCCGACCTGGCCATCGTGGCCATGATCGGCTATGGCGGCCACAGCGTCGCCACCGGCACACTGACGCTGGGCACGCTGATGGCGGCGGTGACGGTGGCCACGTACCTCCGCTGGCCCGCCGACACGCTGGGCTGGCTGACCGCAGATGCCTCCACGGCTGCCGCTGCGGCCGATCGATACTGGCAGGTCCGGGACGAGCCGGTAACGGTGACCGATCCCGAGCAGCCGCGGCTCCTGCCGTCGCCACTGCGTGGCGAGATCCGCTTAGAGGACGTGCACTACGCACACCCTGGCGGGCGCGTCGCGGCGCTGCGGGGGGTGGCCTTGACGATCAGGGCCGGCACCACTGTGGCTGTGGTCGGGGCGACGGGTTCCGGCAAGAGCACCATGCTGTCGCTGCTGTCCCGGTTGGGCGACCCGACGTCGGGCCGTATCACCCTGGACGGTGTCGACCTGCGGGAGTTGGCGCTGGCGGATCTGCGGTCGGTGGTGTGCAGCGCCTTCGACGACCCGGTGTTGTTCTCCGGGACGGTGCGGGACAACGTCACGCTGGGCGTGCGGGGCGTCGACCGCGACCGGGGCGTCGGCGGGGCGCGCGAGAAGGCCGGTGAGGGAGCGGACGGCGACGCGGCCGTCTGGGAGGCGCTGCGGACGGTGCGGGCCGACGGGTTTGTCTGTGCGCTGCCGGAGCGGCTGTCGACAGTGATCGGCGAGGAAGGTCTCGGCCTCTCCGGCGGTCAGCGGCAGCGCCTCGCTCTGGCCAGGGCGATCCTGCCCCGACCTTCGGTACTCGTGCTGGACGACGCACTGTCGGCGCTGGACGTGCGGACCGAGCGCGAGGTGGAGGCCGCCCTGCGTGGACGTCTCAGCCGGGTCACCACGGTGGTGGCCGCGCACCGTCCGGGCACCCTGCGGCTCGCCGACCAGGTGGTCTTCCTCTCAGGCGGGCGCGTGGCCGCGACGGGCAAGCACGATGAGCTGATGACCCGTGAGCCGGAGTACCGGTTGCTGGTTCAGCCGTCCCTGCCTGCCCGGGCCAGGGCGCGGGGAGCGGACTGTACGGCCGGATCCGCGGGCGAGATCGCAGGAAAGATGCACACGTTATGAGCGGCCGCGATGACGGGCGGTCACGGGCCCGAAGGAACGCCCTGCTACGCATCCTGTTGTGGCCCAAGCGGCGGAGGCTTGCCGCTGCCACAGCACTCGCCCTGGTGGAGAACCTGTGTGGGCTGGTCTCGCCCTTGCTGATCGCCGCCGCCATCGACCGCGGCGTGCCCTCGGCGACCGATGGGCGGTGGATCCCTCTACTCGGCTTCACGTCCGCCGCGCTGGCGGCCGGGCTGACTACGGCCACCGTCAAGTACTGCTTCCTGCGCTACTCGGGCAGCATCGCCCAGGACCTGCTGTTCGAATTGCGGCACCGGGCCTTCGCCCACGTCATGGGCCAGCCGTTGGCGTTCCACGAGTCGTACCCGTCGGGCCGGGTGGTCGCCCGGCTCTCCAGCGACGTGGAGTCGGTCGAAGAGATGCTGGAGATGGGCCTGGACGGGCTGTTCTCGGCACTCTTCTCCATGGTCGGCATCCTCACGGTGATGCTCTGGCTGGACCAGCCGATGGCCGCGGTCGTGGTCGCGCTGTTCGTCCCGCTGTACGCGCTGACGAGGTGGTTCCGCCACCGGTCCCGGCAGGCTTACCGCCGCACCAGGACGGCCGTCGAGGGCCTGGTCCAGCACACCATGGAGGCGTACAACGGCATCCGGGCGGTACAGGCGTTCCGCCGTGAGGAAACCAACGCGCAGCGGCTGCGCGAGATAGACACGTCCTACGCCGCGGCGCGCGCGGAGGCCGGCCGGGTCAGCGCAGCCTTCAGTGGCGGAGTGAAGCTCATCGGCAACCTGTCGCTGCTCGGGCTGCTGACGCTGGGCGTGTACCGCATCGACCAGGGCCGACTGGAACTCGGCACACTCACGGCGTTCCTGCTCTACGTGCATCGGCTGTACGACCCGATCGACGAACTCGCGAGCTTCGCCAACGCGTTCTCGGCAGCGTCGGCGGGTTTGGAGAAGATCGGGACGCTGTTCGTGCGTCACCCGGCGGTCGCCGAGCCGGAACACCCCGTGGCGCTTCCGCCCGCGGGCAGTGGAAGGGCGGAGATGGGTGCCGTGCGGTTCGAAGGCGTGCACTTCCGCTACGGCGAGCAGGGTCCGCCAGTACTGTCCGGTATCGACCTGGCACTCGAACCGGGCCAAACGGTGGCGCTCGTGGGTACCACCGGCGCCGGCAAGTCCACCATCGCCAAACTGCTGGCGAGGCTGTACGACCCCACGGCAGGCCGGGTCACGCTGGACGGTGTCGACCTACGCGACCTGTCCGACGCCGAACTGCGCGGCGCCATCTCGATGATCACCCAGGAGTCGTTCTTCTTCTCCGGTTCGGTGGCACAGAACATCGCCCTTGGCCGCGCGGATGCCTCGCGCGCCGAGATCCTGTCTGCGGCTGCGGCAGTGGGCGCACATGGGTTCATCAGCGCCCTGCCTGACGGCTACGACACGGACGTGCACAAACGTGGCACGGGTCTCTCAGCCGGTCAGCGGCAGCTCATAGCGGTGGCGCGGGTGATGCTGATCTCGCCGCGCGTGGTGATCCTCGACGAGGCGACATCCAGCATGGACACGCCCTCGGAGAGGGCAGTGCACGACGCGCTGACCCAGGTCCTCGCAGGCCGCACGGCCGTGATCATCGCGCATCGGCTCTCCACGGTCGCCATCGCCGACCGCGTCCTGGTCATCGAGGACGGGGCGGTGATGGAAGACGGTCCTCCGGAGGATCTGAAGGGAGCGGGTGGGCGGTTCGCCGGCATGCATCAGGGGTGGCTGGCCGCGACGTCCGCGTAATGCGCACCCTTCACCGTCTCCCTTCCACGCAACTCCCCTTCGACGAAAGGCACACGATGGAGCGCCTCAGGGGCACCCTGCCCACGGACACCAGGCACGCGTGGCACCCCGATCCGCTCGGGCCTGCGCACCGCGATGGGTGGGATTCCCAGGACGACGGCCGCGTCTGGGACGTCGTCGTCATCGGCAGCGGCGCCAGCGGGTCGGTGGCCGCCGACCGGCTCGTCCGGCAAGGGCTGGACGTTCTGATGATCGAGGAGGGCTTCCGGCTCTCCCCGGACCTCGGCAACCCCGAACTCGACGACATGTGCCGCACAGCGCTGGTCCGGGACGGCGACGGCGGCTGGTCCGACGAGGGCTGGCCGTGGACGACGTCCAACCTGGGCGGCGGAACGGTCTTCTACGGTGGCGCTTCCTGGCGCTATCGACCGTTCGACTTCGACCCGAGCGAACTGATCGACGCCGGTGACCTGGATGTGCGCTGGCCATACGGGCTCGCTGAAATCGCCCCATACTACGACGTACTGGAACGTCGGCTCGGCGTGTGCGGGGGCGAGGGGAAGCAGAGCAGCCGTGGTGCGGCGCATCCGCCGACGGCGGCCGCGGAGGTGCTGTACGAAGCGGGCACGGAGCTGGGCTACGAGCCGTTCCCCACACCGCTGGCTATCAATCGCCACGCATACGACCGGCGATCGGCCTGCGCCCGGACTTCGCTTTGCGTGAGCCACCAGTGCTCAACCGGTGCAAAGGGCGACGCCGTGGCTGTCTTCCTGGCACCGATGGCTGGACATCCCAACTTCACGCTGCGGACCGGGGTAAGGGCACTGCGGCTTGACCAGGACAGCCGCGATGCGGTCACTGCCGTCACCTGCCTGGACCGGCTATCCCGTACCGCGCACCGGATCCGCGCCTGGTCGTTCGTCGTCGCCTGCAATGCGATTCAGACAGCCGCTCTACTGCTGCGGTCCCGCGGCGTACACGCCCCGGATGGCGTAGGCAACCACTCGGGTCTGGTGGGACGTGGTCTGACAATGAAGCTCAGCGAGTACGTCGCAGGCTACGTCGAGGCTCCGGCGGGGACGACGCTCGCGGACTGGCGCACGCACTCAGGGCCGTTCTCCACGATCGCCTTCCTGGACCACTACCTGGACACCGACTGCCCCACCGGGGTGGGAGGCCTGATCTACGAGTCGAAAAACGACATGCCCGAGCGCTTCCGGGACGACGTACTGGAATTGCGGATCGAGACGATCCTTGCCGACCACCCGAACCTGGACAACCGGGTGCGGCTTTCCCGCCACGTCGATGAGGATGGCGTACCCGCCGTCGTCATCGACTACACGCCGGACCCGCGTGACCTGCGCCGCCTCTCCTACATGACGGACCGTTGCGAGCAACTGCTGCGACAGGCGGGCGCGACCGGCATCCAGCACGAGGAGAGCGACTTCGCGCACGGCAGCTGCCATCTGCACGGCACGTGCAGGGCCGGGAGCGACCCCGCCACGTCCGTGGTGGACGGCTGGGGCCGGGTCCACTCCGCGCCCAATGTGTATGTGGTCGACGGCAGCTTCATGCCGTACCCCGGTGGTCTGAACCCCACCCTGACCATTCAGGCCCACGCATTGCGCAGCGCCAGGGCGGTGGCGGGCGATCTTACGACCCGGCACGCCGTACATGCCTGAGCCACCCGCCGCACAAACCCTTCTCACCCGAGCACCCTTCACACTCAGCGAGGAGTCAGGACCATGGCATCCGACATCATCTGGCCGCCGCCCGTACGGCAGATCCGCGCCTACCGCAACATCGTCGTCGACGGCGCCTGTAACATCCGGTGCTCCTACTGCGAGGTCAAGAAGACCCGGGTCGACCAGCCGGCCACAATCCGCTCCTTGGACCGGATTTTCGCCGAGTACGAGCCCGACACTGTGCTGTTCCGGGTGGAGTCCGACGGTGAGATCACCCTCTATCCCAAGATCGTCGATCATCTGCAGAAGCGCGCCGCCGAGGGCTACCGCGTCGAAGTGCTGAGCAACGGCACCAAGCTACCGAGGGCCTTGGAGGGCCGACCGGACCTGCTGTGGGTCTTCTCGGTCGACGGGCACACCGAGGCGATGAATGCCAAGCGCGGCCTGAAGCAGGAGCAGGTCGACCGTATCCTCAACGCCGCCGTCGAATTGAACGCGGAGCTCCAGACTGTCTATTGGGGCCAGTCGGTAAAGGAGGTCAACGCCTACATTGACCTGCTCAAGTCCCGCGACTATCAGGGCCTGCTGCACTTCATGCCGCTGCTGGCCTTCAAGGGGCAGCCGCTGACGGTAAACCTACGCTACGAGGACCTACACCCGGCCGACTTCCTCGCACCGCCAGAGTACTTCCGCCGATGGAACCACATCTACGAGACCGGCAAGCGGGACGCGGTCTGCGACCAGATCACCAACGGCTACAACTACCAGGTGTCCGGGGACGAGATCCGGATGGTCAAGTGCGACTGCTACTCGGTGCCCAAGCACACGGTGCACGGGTTCGGGCCGATCCGTGAGTTCGACAACTGGCCGTGTGGTACGTGCATCGCCAACCAGGAGTTCAACAACTCACGCGAGCGGATGCGCGTACCACAGGGGCGCATCCCGCTGCCGCTCGTATGACCGCTGCCCAGCGGTTCGTGCTGGTCCGGCACGCGGAGGCCGACGTCAACGTACTGCGGGACGAGGACGTCCTGCCGGGCATCGACCCACACGCCGGGCTGACACCGCTCGGTGAGCGGCAAGCCCGGGCACTCGCCCGCCACCTGCCCGGGGACCCGGCGGTGCGGACAACAGACCCCGGCGTGCGGATATTCAGCAGCCCGCAGCGGAGAGCGGCGCGCACGGCGCAGGTTCTGGGCGCGGCGCTGGGCATACCCGTGACGGCGGACGCCCGACTGGCCGAGCTGCGGGCGCCGGAGATCTTCCCGCGGCCGATCACGCTCCGGGAGTGGGACGCGGTGCTGGAGGAACGGCTGTGCTTGCCGACGACCGAGGTATTCGGCGTGGAGAGCTGGACAGCGCAGCGTCGGCGTGTGCGGGAGTTCCTGGACGAGCGCTGCCCGGCGGGCCACGGCGGCGGACCGTGGGTGCTCGTGTCGCACTCCGAGACGATGCAGGCCCTCCTCTTCGAACTGATGGGACTCGACGACGACCTGCTCCACCACACTCGCTTCAAGATCAGCAATACCGGTGTGTTCATCGTGGACAGAATGGAGGACGGATGCGCTTTCTTGGTGGTGGCGAACAGCAAAACGCACCTTGCCAGGACCGCCTGACCCGCATGCTCGTCCTGAAGTGCCTCAGTGACGAGACCGGCGACGACGCCGGTGACATCGTCACCCAGGGGTTCGTGGACGTCGACGACCGCGAGTTCGTCAACATCGTCAACCGGCTGGAGGGCTATTTCGACTGCACGCTCTCCCTCCGGTCGGAGCCCGGCCGGCGGTTCGTGGTGCGGGACCTCGTGGCGCGGGTGACGGCGGCGATCACACGGTGCTCACCGGAGGCGGACCATGTCTGAGGTTCCGAGCCGACGAGCGGCGAGAGCCCTGTTCGAGATCTACGACGAGGGCTTCGACTCCCTGTCGTGGGGTGGGGTGGAGACAGCCCTGTGGCACCTTGGGCGTGCGCTGCGCGAGGCCGACGTCGACGCGGAGTTCTACCGCGAGTCGGGGGAAGCCGACCTGGACGCGCTCTCGGCGCGCGTAGAGCGGGACCGAGTCGACGCGGTGTTCCCCCTGGTGGAGAGCGCACTGTTCGGGGGCGACGCATGGCGGCGGCTGCCGGGGCTGCACTCCCGGACGGTACGGATCTGGCACGACGTCAGTCGGCTGTCGGTGGACCTGTCCACGCCGCGGCCGTGTCCGGTGCACGCCTCCGAACCGGCCGCGTCGGGCGCGACCACGGAGGACTCGTGCCCTGCGCGGGGCACGCACCCGGACGGTCCGATGCGCGAGGTGTTCCTTCGGGATCTGCCTTGGACCTGGTGCTTCCGGCGCCGGTCGGTCATCCCTTGGGCTGCCGACCACGTTCCGGCGAGGGAGCTGCACGACCCATCCGGGCCGGTGGTGCTCCAGCTCGGCAAGATCGACACGCCCGACGCAGAGCGTTGCCTGCGTCGACTGATCGGCGCCGGTGTGCCGCTGCGGGTCATCTTCGCCACCTGGTCGCGGCGGGGCCGCGAGGCCAGGGAACTGGTGCACGCGCAGCGAGAGGCGGGCCAGAAGATCGAGATGTTCGACACGTATGACATCCGCACAGACTGGGAGAAGGTCTTCGGCGGCGCCGCACTGTTCCTGCTGCCGTCGGTGTTCCACGAAACGTTCAACTTCGCGGCGGCCGAGGCCGTCCAACTCGGCGTGCCGGTGGCCACGCTGGGCGAGGGGGGCAACCTGCCCCAGTTCGCGTCGCTGCGCGCCCCCACCCTGGACACGCTGCTGGACCGGGTGCTGGCGGACAACCGGACGCTGGCGCCCCAGCCGCGGCTGACAACGGGCTGGCGGGACGTGGCTGCCCGGTACGCCGAGGTCATCCAGGAGGGACGGTCTGATGGGTGAGCCCGTATGGGAGGCGACCGAAGAGCCGGGCCGGGGCCTGGCAGCGCGGCTGCGGGAAGGGCGCACACTACTGGTCTCGCCGCACCCGGACGACGTGGCGTACTCGTGTGGCGGGCTGCTGGCCACGGTGGGCCGGCCGGCGCATGCCACGCTGATGACGGTGTTCACCCGGTCCGCGTGGGCGCTACCGAAGCGGCTGCGGCGTGCAGGGACGCGCATCATCAGCGCCCAGCGTCGAGAAGAGGAGCTGCGTTACTGCAGGCTGCGCGGCCTGGCGGACTATCAGCCGCTGGGGTTCGACGACGCGAGCCTGCGCGGCTACGACGATGAGGCGGAGATCTCGTCGCCGGCCGACACGGACAACCTGCGCGGGGCGGTGGAGGATGCTGTGGCGACCGCGGTCCGTGCGTCGGGTGCCGACACGGTATTGGCCCCGGCAGCCGTGGGCAACCACATCGACCACCTGCTGGTGCACGGTGCGGTGCGCGGTGCGGTCCGGGAGGGCACTCTGGTGCTGTTCTACGAGGACCTGCCCTACGCAGGTCAGCACGAGCTGGCGGACGTCGAGCGCACACTGCGGAACGACCGCGGGCTGTTGCCCTACACCGACATCGACATCTCCCAGGTGGTGGAGCAGAAGGTCCGCGGCATGCACGTGTACAGCAGCCAGACCGACGACGAGTGTGTGCGAGAGACGTTGCGGCACGCCCGTCGCACTGCAGCGGCTTCCCGGACCCATGTGGAGCCGGCTGGTCCTGTCGTCACGGCCGCCACGCCCCAGGCCGAGCGGGTGTGGACCGTGGCCAGTACGGCGGAGGGGCGGTGAACGGGCACGGCGGGTCACGTGTCCCGGGCCTTCGGCGTTTCGGTGGAGCCGAGCTCGGGCCTGGCAGTCCCCTGAGCCGGGGCTCAGCCCAGCCCGACTACGTAGTTTGCCTGCGCGGCGAGTTCGGCCTCGATGCGGTCGGCTGCGGCACCGCTGACGACGGGACAGCGCCGCAGCCACGTCTTGATGTTCCAGTACAGGGCCTCGCCGCACAGCCGCAGCCCCGCGTCGAACGCGCGGGTGTCGCCCATGACGGTGCCCACTGCCTCGCGCAGGAGGTCCCGAGCGGGGCCATCAAGCCGGTTCTCGACCGTGAAGGAGGCGATCTCGCTCTCCAGGCAGCCGCCGCCGCCCCAGATCCAGTCGAGTCCGAACCGCCGCAACGCGGGTGCAGCTCCGGCATCTTCGGTGCCGGTGAGCTGCCAGTGCCAAAATCCGTGCCCATAGGGAAGCGGAGTGCGGAACAGGACGCCGTCGGTCCCTCCGAGCAGTGCCCGGTTTGGCACGTGGCGGGTAAGCCAGGTGTCATCCACGGCCAGAGAGCGGCGCATCCGGTCGCGCAGCTGCCGCAGCGCGTGGCCGAGTCTTTCCCGCGGGTCGTAGACGGCGTCTGTACCAGGGCGGCCCATCTCGCCGAGGCTGCGCAGCGCATGCCAGGACCGGGCGACCGCGCCGAGCACGTGCCGCCGCTGGCGCTCCGTCAGACTGAGCAGGTTCTCCCGCAGCGGCTGCAGGCCGGTTTCATGAGGAGTGACCAGATAGCCGTCCACGAAGGTGAGGCCGGGCGGCAGCAGTTCAGACATGGCGCGCAGGGCGCGGTAGCAATGCAGGCCGTGCGGCCCGGTTCCGATGAACCGGAAGTGGTACGCCGCTGCCTGGTCCTGCCCGCGGATGTCACCATCGACGACCAGGCTGAATGGGCGCGTGCGGGGGTCGATGCGGCGGGCGCCGCCATCCTTGGCAGAGGCCGGAACAGTGCCGTACGTGGAAAGGAAGGGGCCCCGGAACGGTATGGAGCGGTGGACGCCGCCGGAGGCGAGGGGCACCCCTGCCGAACGGGCCCGGTCGGCCAGCCGGACGATGTCGCCCGCGTCGGCGTGCTGCCAGAGGCGGTCCGTGCCGTTGCGCACCACCGGGCGTTCGGCCAGCACCTTCACGACGGGTCCGTTCGGATCGTACAGCCGCCCCGGCGCCGCGAGGGTGATGTCCCGTACCGAGGGGAAACGTTCGGCAAGACAGTCGCGTACGGCTTTGGCGGTGACCCCGGTGTCCGGCTGATCGTCCACCAGGACGACGACCGTCCCGGACGGCAGCTCCGGCGGGAGCGCGGCCAACTCGGCCTCGGGGAGGATAATGCCGCCCTCGGCGCGCACAGGACGGACACTGTGCCACGGCCCCGCCGCACGACCGGCGTCCTCGGCAGCGGCCTGCCAAAAGGGCGCCAGGTACGAGCCTCCGGTGCGGACAGCCACGACGAGGACGGGCTCGTGCCCGGGTCGGGTCGTGAGCCAGTCGGCGGCCTGGGCCAGGGAGAGTTCGGGGTCGGCGAGGTCGTAGCCGTAGCATTCCGGGGTCTTCCAGTCGGCGGCGTGCCGCAGCAGGGCCGCGGTGCGCTCGCCCCGGCGTGCGGCGGCGGAGCGCCACACCACCTCGACGACGGCCGTGGCCCGGCCCAGCGCGCGCTTCACCACCGCGATCCGCTCGTCTGCCGCACGAGCCGGTGCGGCCGGGTCGGTAGCCATGTCGCGAGCGAGCACCGTGCACAGCTCGCGCAGCTCCTTTATCAAAGGGGCCAGACCGGCGGCGTCGACCGCTGGCGCGGCCGCGGTAGTGTCGGAGAGCAGCTGCTCGGCGAAGCACACGCAGGCGTGCAGGGCTGCCGTGCTCCCGTCCCGCCGGACCGTGTCCACGAAATCACGATGCAGAGCGGGCAGTGCCACGCCGGCTGTCATCACGTCCATTCCTCCCGAGTGCAGGTCACTGTTCGGGCGCTTTCACGCCTGGACTACCCCACACTCTGCGCCCGGTCGCCCTTATTTGCAACCATGTATTTGCGGTGAGGTGAAAGATGACGGAAAGCCCTTCCCTACTGGCCGAATTCCCCACATGTCCGCGCGACGCGAATGGTCGTCCGCGCAATTTCGTTTCAGCCTCCGGAGCCTATGTGGCTGATGAATCCGGTTTCCGGTGGATCGATTTCGACAACGCCCGCGGATCGACGCTTCTGGGGCACGGCGACCCCAGCATTGCCGACGCAGTGGCACGGGCGGCGACCGGTGTGGACGGTTCGGCCACCGGCTGGAGCCCTCTAGTCGATGTGGTGCTGGAGCAGCTACACGCACTGTGCGGCGGTGAGGTGGTAGGGCTGTTTCGGTCCGGTACGGCGGCGGTGCGGGCGGCGGTGCTGGCCGTGAGGGAGGCTACCGGCCGGCCGCTACTGCTGAGCTGCGGTTACCACGGCTATGACCCGATGTGGTACCCGTCCGGGACGCTGCTGGAGCCCAACGCGGACGGCGTGGTGGACTTCTTCTTCGACCTGGGGCTCCTCGAGGAACTTTTGGGCACCCCGGAGCGGGTCGCCGCGGTGGTCGTATCGCCCGACCACATGCACTTGTCGCCCGCCTGGTGCCGAGAAGTGCGGCGATTGTGCTCCCGGGCCGGGGTGATTGTGATCGCGGACGAGGTCAAGGTGGGCCTGCGCTACGCGCCCGGTCTGTCCACAGCGGAAATACTCGCCCCGGACGTCTGGGTGGTGGCCAAGGGCATGGCCAACGGCCACGCGTTGTCGGCGGCCGGTGGACCGCGCGCGCTGCTCAGTCCGCTGAAGGAAGTTTCGTTCACCTCCTTCTTCGAGCCGACGATCCTGGCCGCGGCGGCCGTCGCCCTCCGCCGGGTAGCCACCGGCGAGCCGCAGCAGGCCGTGCGTGAAGCCGGCGAGCGGTTCCTGCGCCATGCGCGCAAGGCGCTCACGGACGCGTCGCTGCCCGTCGAGATCGCCGGTGACGGCACCTTCTTCCAGTTCGTCCCCGCCTCCGAGGAGTTGGAGGACGACTTCTATCGGGCCGCCAACGCAGAAGGCCTGCTGTTCTACGAAAGAGACAACCAGGCCGTCTCCGCCGCCTTCGATGACGCCGTGGTGACGGACGCCGAGCAGCGGTTCACGCGGGTGTGCGACCGGCTCACACAGCACGCCGGATCAGGGCCGGTCAGTGACGCGGCCCGCTACCGAGCCGCGTGGAACGTGATGGACGGCCTGCGTGAGACCGAGCGTGACCGGGAAGCGACCGAGAGATGGCTGGCGCGGCTGCTGGACGACTGACGTCGCGGCCCGATTCCACCGCAGGACCGAAAAGGAAGCGAGGCATCCCCAATGTGGTCTGAGATTTCCGAGAAGAAACCTGATGACACCCTTGAGGAAAGATACGGTGCCAAATGCGCCCGGCTGATGATGCTGCACCGTGACCCTGAATTCAGCGCGGTAGCCCTTCCTGTGTATCCATGTGACCTTGCCGACGCGCACGAGTACGTGGCGCGGGCGGGCTCGGAGGGCAAGTCCGTGAAAGAACACGTCGCGGGTTATTCCGCCTTCCTGAAGGGTCGGCGCCCCGGCCTCGCCGAACAGCTGCGCGAGGTGTGCGGCGACGCCCCCTGGATCGTCCGCAGCTCGGGTGTGGAGGACCAGGAGGACAACGTCAACGCAGGTGGCTACGAGAGCCTGGTGTGCCGCCGGGCCGAGGACCTGTACGCCGCAGTCGCAGCGGTCGTCTTCAGTGGGTACAGCGAGCACTCCATTGCGCAGCAGCGGCTGGCGGACCAGTCATACCGTCCGTCGCCCATCACCGCATTCGTCCAGCCCCTCGTCGAGACGACCGGTCGGGCGGCGAACCCGCCTGTCGCCGTGTCGGAGACACCGCTGCTCGCGGAGGACGACATCACCGGCCTGGTCGGCCTGCTCACGCACCTTCACCATCGATTCGGCATGCCAAGGGTGGACTCGGAGTGGGTGCTGGAGACAGACGCCGGCACGGTGTCCATCACAGCCCTTACGGAACTCGCCACGGACGGGCGGCTCGTAGGCCAGCTGACTCTGGGATTCGGCTTCGCCTCGGCGCAGCGCCTGGGCGCCGGCGATAACAGCCTGGCCTGGCTGACCGGCCGGATCGGTGCGACGCTGTGGCATGGAGCCTTGCTGCGACAAGTGGCTACGATGCGGACCAGGCTGGTCCAAGTACGGTCGGCCGCCGCGTTCGACCCAGAGCCATTGCTGGACGTTCTTACAGACGCCTGCCGGGACAGATGGCGAGACGCTTGTGTGGCCGCGCCTGTTGACATCCTCGTGTCGCCGCGCCGCGTGGTCGCCTCCTCGTTCCTCACGTCGGTGCGGTTGGAGGACGCCTGGAGCCGCTATCTGCGCCTCGACCCCGAGCAGCGAGCACGGCTTGGCCACGTGCTGGTGGAGCGCGGCAGCCCCGCCGAGCACGCGGCGGTGATGTTCCGTCAGGAGGGCGTGGCCGTGTTGCGGGGCCGCCCGGAGGACATCCCGGAAACAGCGTCGTACGTCCTGGCCGATCCATGGACGCAGGAGTGCTACTTCGGCGTCGGCCGGCCGCCTGCGGTGGAGACCTGCAGGCGGCGCATGTCAGCCATGCCGCAAGGCTGCCAGCTGCTGTTCGTGCCCGCCCATGGCGCGGAGGCAGTCGCCGCAGCAGGCCGCGACGGGCATCCACTGGGACCCGCACTGATGCCCGGTGTCACGCACCTATACGAGTTGCCCCACCTGCCCCCGCCAGTGCGAGACACGATTCTGCTGAACAGCTTCCTCCCGGCGCCGGACACGTTCGTCAGGAGAGGCGCAGAGGTGTCGTCACCCGCATTCGTGGCGCGCGCGGCAGAGGCTCTGCTCGCCGGAGGCCTGTCGATGGCGCGGGCGGCGGACCTGTTGCCGGAGGCAGCGCTGGAGTATGTGCGCGGGCTGGCCGCGACACGGGCATCGGATGCCCAAGGCGTTGCTGCGGTGCTGCCGCGCTGCGCCTCGGCGGCGCCCGAGAGGCTCGCGGCGGCTGTTGCGGGGACCCCCGACGTACGGCTGGCGGTGGCCCTGGCTCACCTGGAGACGTCGTCCACGGTGTCGGACGCGGCGCTGGAGAGCGTGGTTTCCACGGCGCTCGTCCTCGCAGGCGGCGTCCAGGGCGCGGCGGGTACGGAGGCTGCACTGGGCCTGTTGGCGGCAGCAGAGGCTCTGGCAGCGGCCATGCGCGCTCTGGACGTGTACACCACTCAGGAGCGCGACGTTGTCATCGCGCGCGTGGTGGCCGCGCTGCCGGTGGAGGACGCGGCCCGCACCGAGGCGCTGTGCCGGTTCGCAACGCGCTCATCGGCGCCGCCCGCGGAGATCTACCGGCTGCTCGACCTGGCTGCGCAAGATGAGGAGTTCGCCGCGCTGTACCTGGCGGTGGAACGTGGCCGGGTCGACTTGTCGGGCGCCGATGCGGGGGACGCAGTCCGTCGCGGCCGGGCTCTGAACGACACGTATCGGGCATACGAGAGCGCCGCTGCTTGGCGTGGCGGCGGCGACGCAGTGCTGCTGGACCTCACCCGCAACGATCTCATCGAGGCGTACGACAGCACTCTCAAGCGGCTGCTGCTGGAGCTGGTGGACCGCCCGGAGCCCGGACCGTACCGTGCCTACCTCGATGTGCTGGCTCAGTGGCTTGACCTGGTGAGGGAGTTCGGGCTGTCGCCGCGGGAGGAGCGTGCGGTCGCGGGCTTCGGCGTATGGATCGCGGGCTGGCGTGAGGCGGCCCTTCCCAGCGACTTCGCGCTGAAGGAGGACCAGACGTGGGAACGGCTGCTGGATATGGCTGCCGAGGGCGTGATGGTCGACAGCGAGAAGGGGCCGGGCAATCCGCACCAATTGCACAACGCCCTGCACCAGTGGTTGCTGGACAGGACCGCCCGCTACCCCGCAGAGCGGGCCCCAGCCGGAGTCCGGGAGTTGCAGCGCCTTTCGGACCGGTTCGGGCCGGGAGGCAATAAATTGTTGCGGTTCACGCGTGACGCGATCGAACTGGACGTCCCACTCGGCATTCACAAGGCGAGCCTGATGTTCCGCCCCGACCGGGTGGAGGGCGAGTGGACGGAGCCGCCGGATGTCACCCAAGCGGAGATTGGGCGGCTGACTGGTCTTGCTGTACTGCTGGATCGCTGCGGTACGTGGTTCCCCGAGCTGGTGTTCCGCTGGGAGCGGGTGCTGCTGGCGGGGACGTGGACGCTCCGCGTCGAGGCCCGTCCGTCGGCCGGGGCCGAGCAGTTCACGTTCGCTCAGATGTCGCTGGCGCTCGGTATCTTCCGGACGCTATTCGACGGCTCGTACGACTTCTCCTACGTGCCGACGCAGGATGTCGCGGACCTGGAGGGGGCGTTCCGCGAGCCGGAGTGGGCGGAGGCGTTCCGGGCGCTTGTCGCTTACCGACTCGTCTACGACGACACGGAGCTGTTCGAGACGCTGGAGACGCTGCCGCTGGGCACCGCGATCGGCACGTTGTGCACCGATGCGCGGATCCGCGCAGAGGTAATGGCCGCCTCCGTCGAAGGGCCGGAGGGCGCGCTGGGGCGGCTGGACGGAGCCTGGCGGCGGCTGGTCGGCACGGCGGACCCCGACGAGTGGATCGCGGGATACAACGCCGTCCAGCAGTTGGCGCTGCTGGTGGCCGCCCGGTTCCCGGAGGCGGCGGTGGCGGCGGTGGCCGCTGCGGCCCCTTCGGGCTGGGTGGACGTGCTGGCCGCAGCGGTGCTGCCCCGTGCAGACGTACGGGAGGAGATGGTGCAGGCATTCGAGAGCAGGTCCGGCGGCGACGGGCTGCTACTGCGCCGGGCGCCCTGGCTGGTGGTGTCGGAGGCGAACGCGGTGGACGTAGCCCGCAGGGTTGCGATGGAGCCCCGGTCGTATCGCCGCTGCAAGCAGTTCCTGGTGCATCGGTACGCAGATGTGCTGGAGAACGCCGGGCTGCTCGCTGGTCTCGTGGCCGAACTGGAGGTCGTGCCGTACGGGCACGACCCGCGGCAGGAAGTGCCGCTGTCGGCGGCTGTAGTGGCGGTCGGCGGGCGGCTGCGGTGCGACATCCGCACCAAACCGGGAGTCCGCGCTTCAGCGGTCTGAACCGTGCGATCGGCGCTGCGGACGAGGTCATCGCGGTGTTCGGTGAGGCATCGCAGGGCGGCGATGGCCTCATCCACCACGGCGGTGTTGAGTCGAGCAGCGGTGTACTCGGCGATCCCGGACGATGGAGCGTCGGCCAGCCTGGTCAGGATTGCGGTCATGCACCAGATCGTCAACCGGCTGCATGCGCTGCTGGCACAGCTCATTCCGCCGACCTGTCCCGCGGACTGACCGCCGACAGCACGGGCCGCTGCGCTGCGCAGTATCAGTCCACGGGCCGTGCTGGCCCGCACTATGCGCCAGGTCGCCGTGGAACTGCTCGGAAAGCTGCGCCGCCTCGACCGGCGCATCGCCGAGGCAACAGCAACACTGTCCGCGGCGGTCGCGTCCTCCAGCGCCACACTGACCGATCTGCACGGCATCGGCGACGTCACCGCCGCGAAGATCCTGGCCCGCTCCGGCACCGTCAACAGGTTCCGGTCGGAGTCCGCGGTCGCCTCGTACAGCGGCGTAGCACCGATAGAAGTGTCATCCGGTGACGTCCAACGCCATGGACCCTCACGCGCCGGCGACCGTCAGCTGAACTACACCCTGCGCGCTGTGGCCATGGCCCAGATCAAACGAGCGACCCCGGGCCGGGACTACGACCAGCGCAAACGGACCGCAGGCAAACCCACAGGGAAGCCACGCGCCGCCTGTCAGACGTCGTCTACCGCACCATGATCAAAGACGCGGGACCTCTCTCCTGCCAACGCCTTGACACAGAGAGGTGCCGTCAGATCCACAGGCCCGCATCCGGGAATCGCATCTCGCGAAGGCCAGTAAGATCGGTTTCATGCCTCGGCTACGCATGGCGTGGGCTGACATTCGAGGGGACGGCGGAGGAGTCCCGACCTTGACTAGGAGGTCTCGGCGGCAGTGGCGTTTTCTCCGCAGGTAGGGCTCGCTCCGTGTTGTTGTGGCCGCCAGCCGCGGGCGTCGATGACGCACACAGCCCACCAACTGAGCCAGAATCTATAGGCAGATGGCATAGAGCTATCGGGTAGTGAATCCGAGCAGATGGCTGCACCATGAGTTGCCTCACTCTGGGGAGAGAGGACCGGAGCGTTTGGCGGTGGCGGAGAGACGCGTTCCGGGCGTGGCGGGGCGACCGGTCGAATGCGAGCGGGCGCCCCGCTATTCTTCGCCCTCAGCTTCCGGGCGGAGGTGCTCACCGCCGAGAGTGACGTCACCGCCATCTCGGGCGATCGCACCAACGGCGGAACCGCGCCTCACCAGCGCTTCCCTCGGCTCAATATCATACTCAGATGAGTGTCGAACACACCAACGTGTAGGACGCTATGCCCGCCCGGGATAGCCCTCCCAACGCGAGCTCCTCCTCACAAACGACAGCAGCAAAGGCGCCAGTCGCCGCTTGCGCATGATGGGAGGTGGCGAGTACCAGAGTCATCGTCAGGATGTGTGGACCGCCAAAGTTCACACATTGGTTCCGATGGTGCAGCCGAGATGGGTACGCCATCGGCGCTCGAAGGTCCCGCCTGCAGCACACGGCGCGGCAGCCGTCGGTCCATTACTGGCCTGATCGGAGATCGTGGTCACGGACGGGTCGCCGAACAGCGGAGCGATGGCCCTGCCGCCCCTTGTGCCGCGCTCGGCCCGTTAGTAAGCGGTGGCAAAGCATGGGGCGGACGCGCATCCTCCGGCGCTGAGCGGGCGCACAGCGGGCATCGAGCCATGCGCGTAGGCTTCGTCGCCACGATGGGCCCCGTGCGCTCGCCGGGATAGCGCCTCCCCATCGAGCGCCGACAAGTCGCTCACACCGCCCAACCACGCGGGTCAGCACGAGCGCAGCGCGTCTGCCGTGCGGAGCTCAGAGCGGCCATCATTGACATCGCCGCCCCGACGTCGCCCGTCACAAGCATCGAGGCGTCCCGCTGGAGGATGAAGAATCCGCGATGCCCCAGCCGCGATCGGCCACCCGCCGCCTGGGACAAGGCCATGAACACACGCTCATCCCGAATGTCGTCCCACGAACAGAACGTTGACGTTCTGCGCTCACGGTTGTCGCCCGAGACGGGATTAAACGGGCGTTGGATCCCAAGCCATGATCACGGAGCTTCCCAGGCGTCCATCTTGCCCAGCTTGGGCGCCAGCGCCGGCATCGCAGCCGGACTAGAGCGGCGTACCGCCAAGCAGGCAGCGCGATAGCTCAGTCCTATCACCACTTCGTAGTAGTCGAGGGCGACGTGACGGGACCAACCTGATTTGAGCCATCTACGCATGACGATGCGATTGGCCCTGCGGCAGGAGAAGGGAGATCCCGCAACGCGCGACGCCAGCCAGTCTCGACAGGCGCAGAACACCAAGCAGATCGAAGGTGAAGCATGAGCTATCACTCCTTGAGCCACAGAGCTGCGGCGGTAGCTGCTGCAGCGGTCCTTGCGGCGGCCTCTGCCGCAGTGGCCACAGGGGCCGCACAAGCAAGCCCCGTCATGCCCGCGGAATCAGCCCTGAGCAATGTGCTCTCCAGCGGCACTGATCGTTCGTCGCACGCTGTCAGCGCGGCAAGCCAGCTAGCTAGGGACTACCGAGTCTCGGAGGCAGAGGCGACTCGCAGGATCAGCCGCCAGGAATCTCAGTTGCGATTGGCAGGTGACCTGCGCGAGAAATTCAGCAAGCGCTTCGGTGGTGCATGGATCGACCAGAAAAATCAAGGCAAGCTGATCGTGGCCCTCACGGGGAGCTCTTCCGGAGAACGCACCGTCACCGCAAACAAAGTTGCCGCAGCCGCGACCGCAAGCGGTCTTGCCGACACGACTACAGTTACGGTCCCGCGTGCCGAATCTGAACTGGAAGACATACAGGAGGAAATCGCCCGCAGAATCAGCGCAGCCAACAAGGGCGCTCGAAACGGCCTTCAGTCCTTCGTGGATATCAAGGCTAACAGCGTGCAGATCGATCTCCCAGAGGGAAAGAAGCTGACGCCTGCCCAGCAGGCCGTCGTTCAATGGGCGACGAAGCGCTACACGAAAGCCGTACGGCTTGGGACATACAAGCACCCTTCCGTCCCGCTGTACTGTGGTGACCAGTATGCCTGCGACCCCCCACTGAGGTCTGGTGTGGCTGTCTACATGGGCGGCGGGCGATGCACCTCGGCCTTCATGACATATTCAGGAAGCTCCTACTACATGCTCACCGCCGGGCATTGCGCGGAGATGGGCTACTCGTTCTACGTCCCGACGTACAGCTACGGCAACCAGTACGTCGGGTCGGCGGCCGGGTATGACTTCGGCTACTACGGCGACTCGGCCGTTGTCCGGATCGAAGATTCGGGGTGGTGGCAGCCGCGGGGCTGGGTCTTCCCGCAGACGTCAATCAGGTCCTACGGCACCGACTATGTCGGGCAGTATGTTTGCAAGGAAGGATCAACGACCGGTTACACCTGCGGGGAGGTCACTCAGACAAACGCGACGGTCTACTACCCGGGGCGGACACTGACCGGCATGACGTGGAGCACCGCCTGCGTGGCAGCGGGAGATAGCGGAAGTGGCGTCTACTACGGGTCTCTGGCGTACGGCATCCTGAGTGGTGGACCCAATTCAGGCTGCGGCATGATCCATGAACCCGTCAAGCGGGCCTTGCGGCGGTGGGGTGTCAACATTCTGCCTGGCTGATTCCAGGCCGGCTGACATCTCTGAAAGGCCAGCCCGACAGGGATGGCTAGGCGACACCTAGCTTGCCTAGCCATCCCTGGCCAGTGCTTAGCACCCCTGCTCCCCCAGCCCTACACCTACGGGCCCCCTCCTGCCGTCGGGCGGAGGCTAAGCGTACGCTCAATTTGCGGCACCCCCGTTGCCTTTTGATTGTTCCCGGCCGGGGACCTTGGTCGGTCGGTCCGGTATGACTTCCTTCCCTGTCGTTGCGATGATCCGGGGGTGTTGGCGCCGGTCGGGGTGGCGTCGGTGGACCTTTGAGAGGGGGCACGGCCGCCCGTGGGGTTGATCTCTTCGTACCATGGCTGCCGGCAGTGCGATGCTCAGACCAGCGGCCGAGACCACGGACGATGCGTGGAGGCGCGTCTGGTACGCGACGGATATTGGCCTCTACCTCGGCTTGGGCGTCGGCACAGAGGGCCACCACACGGTCGAGCTGGCTCCGGAAGGTAGACGGCTACACGACGCGGCGTTGCCGAATACTGAGGCGCGACTGCGGCAGTTGTTCGACAAGCTGGCCTGCCAGGGACGGGTGCTGGTGGTGGTCGACCAGCCGACCTCGATCGGCGCCCCGCCGGTCGCGGTGGCGCGGGCGGCGGGGGCATCAGGCGGCCTACCTGCCCGGCCTGGCGATGCGGCGCATCACGGACCTGCACCCCAGCACAGCAAAGACCGACGCCCGTGACGCCTACATAATCGCCGATACCGCCGCATGGGCGAACGCCTGGTCGAGCAGATCATGAGCGCCCTCGACGAGCAGACCCGCCACCGCCCCCGGCACCACCACGCCGGAGACGATCCTGCCCCGCCCTCGCCGAACGCCTCCACGACGTCCTGCGCCACCCCCGGCCACCTCGCCGCCTGCGCCAGGCTGGCCCCGTCACCCGACGCTCCGGCAGCAGCATCCGCGGCGAACACCCACCCACCTGACGCCGCTGCGAGGTCCTATACGCCATGCTCCGCGACAAAATCCCTACCGGCCACGGCCCACCGACCCCGTCCCCGCTAGACCAAACCTATAGAGACACCGCCCCCGGATCACGGCAGCCAGCGCGCTAATTGGTCGGAGCTGGAGCGGAAAGGGTTTGAGGGCGCGAACCGAATGGCACTTTCACCATCAAGGTGAACACCTTGGACCTGCACCCTATCTATTCAACATGATTGTGGCCGAGGAGCCCGCATTCAAGACGCATGCGCTGAAGCTCATGTTCCATTGCTCGACGCGAGGACGATTTTAGTTGCGTCTGACGGTGAACAGAGATCGTATGATCAAGCAAGCGCTGGGCGGAATCGCATCGCCCGCTTCTGTACAGAACCAAGGCAAGCGTCGCCTGCGCTCGAAGCGTCGCAAATGATTTCGCGCCTTCGCTTTCTGCATGATGACATACGAGATCGCTGTACGAGCTTGCTGCCCGCTCGAAGTCATTGGTGGCAAGGTAGAGCGAGGCTACGACGCTCAGAGCCTCACGCGCCTCCTTTGACGCTCGTCCTAGTGCGTCGCGGAGGAAGGACTGAGACCACACCGCCCAAGGCAATGCCGATGAGGACTGGCCGCAACGCGACCTCAGCTTGGCGTAGAGTAACGCCGATGCTGCAATCTCCACACTCGGCGGTGGCGATCCGCCGAGCGGATCAAGCCCCGCTAGAAGATGCTGGAGTTCTTTAATGGCCGCGCGGGAACGACCGCTTTCAGCGAGTTGGCGAGCATGGGCGGCAACTGCGGCAGGAGGGACAGAACCCGCACGGCCCGGGCGGCCTTGCCGCCATGTGATGAGAAGGTCGTTGACCGTTCCGCCCACACTTACTCGCTGGACAGCCCGCGAGACGAGTGCGCTGTCTCTGCTCCACGTGCTTCGAAGCGAGGAATAGCTCACGCGAGTCACGACCGCCGATGTCACGGTGACGGCGAGGCTCGATGCAGGAATGGGCCTCCTCCTGCACGACGATCCGCATCGATAGACCACATCCTGATGCGGCAATTCCACCGGTATCATTAGGCGTTCACAGAATCGACAAAAGGCGACGTCGGGCGGGAGGAGCGGAGGCAAAGGGAATCGCGCCCTATCAACCCACTCCTTAACCGTTACCAGGGAAATACCGTGCCGCCGGGCCAGGGTAGCCGCCATTTCGTTCTGACTAAAGCGATTCACCTGTTCCAAAACTTCAGTCACCACGTCAGCAACGAAACCGACCGTCCACGTCGAGTTGCCAACGGGAGTCAAGGCATCTCCTTGCAGCCTGAGCGGATTCCGCTACTCATCTCGAATTTAAACGATTAGGACTTTTCTTTGGGCATCGATGGCATCCGGCATGATATCGGGAATCAATGGAGATCCCTTCAATCAGTGGAGCGTGCAACAGTACTACCGGCAAGTAGCCGCAATGTCAAGCACGCCCTACAGGATGAGGCAACGCTTCCCAGCTCGGAGGACTTTCCATTGCTTTAGACTATGCCTACAATGAATGCCCCACGACGGGAAGGGCAAGCCTGGGCGCGGTCACCATAAGGCTCCACGCACGGCGTCTTTCTTGCCATCGTGCTTAGCGAGCGACGAAGGCATACGTAACTAGGTCCAGCCGGGCAACCTTCCAAACAGATCATCGGCCTCGCACTCAACTATTGTGTGGAGAACTGATTCCCGCGCGCCATGTCGTGCCGCATACGCGTGCGCCGCCGTCACATGACAAGCAGTGCCGTGCGGCATCGATCTCACTCCTGTGACTCGAGGGGCGCCCGGATCACGTTCAGGCGAGGGGTGCACGAAGCAAGAGGTGTTCCGCCAGATGTTCCGCCTGGATGCCTCGGCCGCTGGATGAGGCTTGCTCGGGTGGGGATGACTCCGCCGATCATGGCATGCAAGAGCTGGCCGGCGGCATGGTGTCAGCGGGAGCTAGCCCTCCGCGCGGTCGGTCTTGTAGGTATGCTCGACAGGCCTCAATACCTTGCGCGGCGAGCGAAACCCACCGGGCCGAGCCGGGTCGCCTGCCGGGGTTAGGTAAGCTCCAGAGTCGGCGTGTACTAGAAGGGCATCACGCACGCCCTGAGGGCCGGATGGAACTACCGCCTAGATGGCGATGTTCCCAGGTGCTTGACTGACAGGCCCGGAGCGGAGCAGGCATGGAAGAGGATCAGTGGACCGGCAGTAGAGGTGACGCTGCGCCTGGCCTGCAGATCACAGCACTTCAGAACCGGCAGAGTCTTCGCGAGGGCGTAGCGCATGCCCTTCGCGCAGCCATCGTTGCTGGAAGCCTACGGCCCGACTCGACCTACTCGGTCCCAATGCTGGCCGAGCGCTTCGGCGTATCGCCTACGCCAGTTCGGGAAGCGATCCTCGACCTGGCAAAGGAGGGCTTGGTCACGATCGTCAAGAACAAGGGTTTTCGCGTCAAGGATCTGACCGAAAAAGAGCTAGACGACATCACTCAGATCCGGGAGCTCCTGGAAATTCCCATCGTAGCCGATCAGGCTGGCAGACTTACGGCAGATCAATTGAAGGATCTGCGAGCGCTGGCGGACGACATCGTTTCCGCTGCCAAGCGTGGCGACCTGGTGAGCTACATCGAGTCGGACAACGCCTTCCATCTCACGCTGTTAGGCGCGGCCGAGAATGTTCGGCTTGTTGAAACGGTTAGCGACCTGCGCAATCGCACACGGCTCTACGGCCTTGACGCGTTGGTGAAGAGCGGAGGGCTAGTTGCCTCCGCGAGCGAGCACCTAGAACTGGTGGAACTGATAGCTGCAGGCAATCGAGAGGCAGTGGTCCACCTCATGCGGCACCACTTGCACCATGTCCGGGGCATCTGGGCGGCGCGGCGCGAGGGCTGACCCGCAGCTTCTACGGCCAGATGAGACGCAATCGCTACTTCACACGGGATGCGAAGACCCAGACCCCGCGTTGCCGCTAGCGATGTGACACTGACGCAGGCAGCAGCCAGATGCGCGGCCGGCCAAGGATGCCAGGGCCGCTAACCCGCCGGCCGCCAAAGCACGGGGCGCCCCGCTCGAACACCGGCGTCGAAGTCTGCTCGGCCTTATCGGACTCATGATCATCAAGAGGTAGCGATGGATGAGCCCAGGCGGCTGCCTTGGTGACGACGCCGTCGTTGCTGGAAAACCTCCCAGGCTAGGCCCGTGCGGCGGACCAAGCTCGCGCGGCAGCTCGGCGACCTCACCGCGGCTGGGGTGCGCAGCATCTCGCTCGATCGCGGCATACGCGCCCGTCCATCCAGGTCGCCTGCGACACATGAACCGGCTACGCCTCTTGACGGGATCCTCAACAGCGCTAATGTAGTATGTAACATATTACTGATGGAGGCCGCATGGAAAAGATGCCGTGGCGCGGAGTGCTCGTGGCGACCGCTCTACCGTTCGCCCCCGACCAAAGCATCGACCTCGGCGCTTACGCCGCGCACGTCGGATGGCTCGCCGACAACGGTTGCCATGGCGTTGTCCCTAACGGCTCCCTCGGCGAGTACCAAGTGCTTAACGTCGAGGAACGAGCGGCTGTGGTACGCACAGCCGTGCAGTCCGTCCCCCGCGGATGCGCGGTAGTGCCAGGCGTGTCCGCCTACGGCGCCGACGAAGCCCGCCGATGGACGGAGCAGGCCGCGGAGGAGGGCTGCGCGGCCGTAATGCTGCTGCCGCCTACTGCGTACCGCGCCGACGAAACAGCCGTACTGGCCCATTACCGCGAGGTGGCGAAGGTTGGCCTGCCGATCGTCGCCTACAACAATCCTCTGGACACCAAGGTGGATTTGTCCCCTACTCTCCTGCAGCGTCTGCACGAGGAGGGTCTGATCGTCGCGGTCAAGGAGTTCAGCGGCGACGTCCGCCGCGCTTACCAGATCGCGGAGGCAGCGCCTGGTCTCGACATCCTGGCCGGCGCGGATGATGTCGCACTTGAGTTTCTTATTGCAGGGGCAGTGGGATGGATCGGCGGCTACCAAAACGCCATTCCGGCAAGCTGCGTCCGGCTCTACGAGGCCGCGGTTGCGGGTGACCTCAGGACCGCTGTACTGCTTTACAAGGCGCTTCACCCACTGTTGCGGTGGGACTCGCGCACCGAGTTCGTTCAGGCGATCAAGCTCTCAATGGACGTCGCCGGTCGCACTGGTGGCCTCGCACGTCAGCCACGGCAGCCACTGGCACCGACGGACGCTGCGACGATCCGCGCTACGACCGAACGGCTACTCGCAGCAGGACACCGCTGATGCGCAGCACCCGCGTCATCCATGTCGTTGACTCCCACACTGAGGGAATGCCCACCAGGGTGGTGACCGGAGGGGCGCCACTCCTCCCCGGAAACACCATGGCGCAGCGTCGCGAATACCTGATGAACCACCGCGACGACCTCCGAACATTCTTGATGTACGAGCCACGTGGACACTCCGCTATGTCCGGGGCGATCTTGCAGCCACCCACCCGCCCCGATGCCGACTTCGGGGTGGTCTATGTTGAGGTATCCGGGTGCCTGCCGATGTGTGGGCACGGCACAATCGGTGTGGCGACCGTGCTGGTGGAGACCGGCATGGTGCCGTCGACAGAGCCTTCCACGACTATCCGCCTCGACACTCCAGCAGGGCTAGTGGTTGCATCCGTCACGGTGGCACAGGGGCGCGCCACGGACGTTACGATCCAGAACGTCCCTTCATTCCTGATGGAACAGGACGCCGTGGTAGACATTCCCGGATACGGACGGGTGCGCTACGACCTCGCGTTCGGTGGAAACTTTTACGCGATTGTCGACCTGCCGGAGTTGGGACTGCGACTGGACCACACCGACAAGAACCGGTTACTGGACGTCGGCCTCGCAATCATGAAGGGCGTGAACGATACCGCCCGCCCCGTCCATCCTGAGCAGCCTCACATTTCCGGATGCCATCACGTCTACCTAGCTGCGGAGGGAGCAACCGCTCGGCTTTCCCGGCATGCCATGGCTATCCATCCTGGCTGGTTCGACCGATCCCCATGTGGCACCGGCACGTCAGCAAGGATGGCTCAGTTGCATGCCCGTGGACTGCTTCCCCTCGGCCAAGATTTCATTAACGAGTCAATTATCGGTACTCGATTCACCGGTCGGCTGGTAGAGACCACCACGGTCGGTGGTCGGCCCGCGGTGGTACCGACCGTAACAGGACGAGCATGGCTCACTGGCACCGCCCAGTTCTTCCTCGACCCAGACGACCCTTTCCCTGCGGGATTTATGCTATGACCCTCATTCAGAGCCGTTCCCCACAGAACCCAGACGACATCGTCGAAGAACGAGTCCCGGTTACCCCTGAACACGTGCAGGTTCTAGCTGGCAGGGTGCGAGCCGCGCAACTCACGTGGCGTCGCCAAGATCCCTCCAGTCGTGCCGCTGCCCTGCGTGGTGCGGCCGACCGATTGAGAACCCGGGCGGACGAAGCGACCGCCCTCATCGTCCGTGAGGTGGGTAAGCCGGCAATGGAGGCGCGCGCCGAGGTCAGCCGGGCCGCTGCCATCCTGGACTACTACGCCCAGTCATGCTTCGCGCCGACCGGCGAACTGCTGGCACCGACGCTGCCAGCAAATCAGCCCGGCCTCCTGTTCACCGAACGCCGACCGCGAGGTGTGGCTGGTCTCGTAACTCCGTGGAACTTCCCGCTGGCCATTCCGGTATGGAAGGCCGCACCAGCCCTCGCAGCCGGAAACGGCGTGCTGCTCAAACCATCGCCGAGCGCCCTAGCCTGCGGCAATCTGGTACAGCAGCTGTTCGACGGGCTGCTTCCCGCCAACCTGCTACATGTCGTTCCGGGTGGGGCGGACACCGGCCAGGCGGTGATCCAAGCGGCCGATGTCGCCTCTTTCACCGGCTCCGAGTCGGTCGGTAGGAAGGTCGTGGCCGCCGCTACTCAAGGCGGACTGCCGGTTCAGGCCGAGATGGGCGGGCAGAACGCCGCTGTCGTGCTGCCCGACGCCGACCCTGCCACCACCGCCATCATGCTTGCTGGTGCCGCGATGGGGTACGCGGGGCAGAAGTGCACCGCCACCCGGCGAATTATCGTGGTGGGGGACGCCGCTGTATTTACCGAAGCTCTGGTGGCGGCAGTGGCGGCGCTGCGCGTCGGCGACCCGACGAATGTCGACGTCGTCGTCGGTCCTGTCATCACCGAAGCCGCACGTCACCGAGTGCTCGACGCCGTCACCGCGGCACGCGCTGCAGGCGGCCGGGTTCTCACCAATGACATCGCCACCAGGGACGGCTTCTATGTAGCGCCAACGCTGCTCGACTCAGTCGACCCTGGCCACTCGGTCGCGTGCGAGGAGACATTCGGGCCAGTAGCCACGATCTTTGCAGTGCCAAATGTCCGCGCGGCCGCATCCTTGGCCAACAGTGTTCGATTCGGGTTGGTCACATCCGTGCACGGCCGCGACATCGGCCGGCTGTTCGAACTGACCAAGGCCATCGACACAGGCCTAATCCGGGTCAACGCACCTACCACAGGGGTGGACTTCCACGCGCCGTTCGGCGGCGAAAAGGCGTCCAGCCACGGCCCACGAGAACAGGGTACGGCGGCCTTGGACTTCTACACCTCGTTGCATACCGTCACCTTCGCCACTCCCCCGCTCACCTCTGCTGAGGAGGCCTCATGACTCGGGTCGATCTGAACACTGGTAGCCACGACCTACCAGTCAGCCCCGCGTTGGAGGAGTTCATGCTCTCGGGCTGGGCAGACAGCGAGCAATACCATACGGCTGCCGACGAGGGCGCCATCTGGGCCGTCGCCCGGCGGAGACAGCTACACGACCACTTCCCCGGAGAACGGCTCATTGTTCCGGCAGGAAGCTTCAAAAGACGCTCCAACGATCAACACTACCGATTCCGACCGCACTCGGCCTACGTATGGCTGACGGGTGATCAGTCGTCCGACGGGGTCCTGGTCATCGAGCCGGACGGCGAGGCAAGCCTCTTCCTCCGACCTCGCTCCGACCGGAGCACGCCCGAGTTCTTTCGTGACCGCGTGTACGGGGAGCTATGGGCCGGACGCCGGCCCTCCTTGGGAGAGAGCGAACGTCGGCTGGCCATCGCCACACACCATCTGGCCGAACTGCCGCCTGCCTTGGCCGGGAACGGCGTTGCCACCCGCGTTCTACGTGACGTCGACGTACACGTGGACCGGCTAACAGCAAATGCGGCCGCACCCGGCGACGCGGAGTTCGCTGCGGTACTGGATGAGCTGCGACTGGTGAAGGACGCGTGGGAGATCCGCCAGCTGGAAGAGGCGGTAGCTATCACCACCCGCGGCTTTGAAGACGTGGTAAGGGCGCTGCCGATGGCAAAGCGCACCTCTGAGCGCTACCTAGAGGGGGTGTTCTGGCAGCGCGCACGCCTGGAGGGCAACGACGTCGGATACCACTCCATCGTGGCCGCGGGCGCACACGCAGCAACCCTGCACTGGATCGACAACGACGGTCCGGTTCGTGACGGGGACCTGCTGCTGCTGGATGCAGGCGCCGAGACACGGTCCCTCTACACGGCGGACATCACACGCGTCCTACCGGTCTCCGGCCGGTTCAGTCCACTTCAGCGCGATCTTTACGAGCTGTGCCTCAAAGCAAACGATGCCGCTATGGATTGCCTCAAACCAGGCATGGAGTGGCGTGAGTTCCATCGGGCGGCGATGACTGTGCTGGCGCACGGCCTCGCGGACCTAGGCGTGCTGCCCGTGCCGGCAGAACGTGCCCTTACTGAGAAGTCCGGCCTCTACCGGCGATGGACGCTATGTGGATCAGGGCACATGCTCGGCCTGGACGTCCACGACTGCGCCGCTGCTCGCGCTGGCAGCTATCTGCAAGGACAACTAAAGGCAGGTCAGGTGTTGACTGTTGAACCTGGCCTGTACTTCCAACCCGACGACGAGTTGATCCCGGCTGAGCTACGCGGGATTGGGATGCGAATCGAAGAAGACGTTGTCATCACCGAGGACGGCTACCGAATCCTCTCCTCCGAGCTACCTCGGCAGCCCGACGATATCGAAACCTGGATGCATCGGGTGTCATCGTGACCGAGGCCGGCGCGGACATCGTGGTCGTCGGTGCCGGGATGACCGGTGCTGCCTGCGCCTACTATGCGGCTCGGGCCGGTCTGACAGTGACCGTGGTGGACCGCGCTGGCGTCGCATCGGGCACCACCGGCGCAGGAGAGGGAAACATCCTCCTTTCTGACAAAGCGCCTGGCCCGGAACTCTCCCTAGCGCTTCATTCGGCCGAGCTGTGGGATGAACTAGGCGAGGCCTTAGGCAAAGCACAGATCGAACTGGAAAACAAGGGCGGACTGGTGGTGGCGGCGTCCGCGACAGAGCTCAACGCCCTGAAAGCGTTCGCCGAGCGCCAGCGCGCTGCCGGGGTCGATGCGCGTTATGTCGCATCCCACGAACTGCCCAGCTACGAACCACACCTGGCCTCGCATCTCGCCGGCGCGATGCATTACCCGCAAGATATGCAGGTCCAGCCGATGCTCGCCGCAGCTCACCTGCTCCGTACAGCCGGGGTGACGGTGCTGACCGGCACCCGGGTAGTAGATTTCGTCCGCGACGCGGCCGGGGCAATTCGAGGTGTGCGGACTGATCGTGCGCTGCTCTCCACGAGAGCGGTAGTGAATGCTGCTGGCGTGTGGGCTGGCGAAGTCGCGGCGGCGGCCGGGGCTGAGCTGCCGGTCTTGCCTCGTCGTGGCTTCGTCCTCGTCACCCAGCCGCTGCCGGCGCTCGTACGGCACAAGGTCTACGCCGCCGATTACGTCGCAAATGTCGAGCGCAGCACCGCCGACCTGCAGATCTCGCCCGTAGTCGAAGGGACCCGGGCGGGCACGATCTTGATCGGCTCCAGCCGGGAGCATGTCGGCTTCGATCCGACCATGTCGTTGCGGGCGATCAGAAAGCTTGCCGCAGGAGCAATCGGCCTGTTCCCCATCCTCGGCGGCGTATCCGCGATCCGTGCCTATCGAGGTTTTCGGCCTTACAGTCCGGACCATCTACCCACCATCGGCGCGGATCCGACCGTTCCAGGGCTTTACCATGCAGCTGGCCACGAGGGGGCAGGTATCGGACTCGCCCCCGCGACCGGGTACGCCATCGCCGCCCTTCTGACCGGGAGTTGCCCGCACGTCGATCTCAGGCCGTTCGCACCGGAGCGTCACTATGTTCACCTTTGACGGCCGCCCGATTCCTGCGGAGGAGCAGCAGAGCGTCGCTGCGGCCCTGCTCGCCGCCGGCATCCGTTCTTGGCGAAGCACCCGTATAGGAAGCCGACCTCGGGGCGTTTTCTGCGGCATCGGCGTGTGCTTCGACTGTCTTGTCAGAGTCAACGGTGTGCCGTCGCAGCGAGCCTGTCTGGTCGTAGCTCAGCAGGGTGACGTGATCGAACCTCAGGACGAGCTGCGGGAGGGCCCATGAGCACGTATGACTTAGTGGTAGTTGGTGCGGGGCCGGCCGGTATGGCCGCGGCGGTTACGGCAACCGATGCCGGCTGCCGGGTCGCCATACTGGACGCTGGGTTACGACCAGGCGGACAGTACTGGCGGCATCGGACGGAGGCGGACGCTCGGAGCTACCAGGATGGATCGCTGTTTGCCGGGCTGCGCGTACAGCTTGAAGGCGTCGACCACTACTCAGATGCGGCAGTATGGTTCGTCGAGTCTCAACCAGATGACAACGGTCCGCTGTTCTTCCTCCATACCCGCTCAACGGTCGTGCTCGGCCGCAGACTCGTCATCGCCACCGGCGCCTACGACCGGGTTGTGCCCTTCCCTGGGTGGGATCTGCCGGGGGTAGTCACGGCTGGCGGAGCTCAAGCCTTGCTGAAGGGCCAGGGGGTGGTGTTCGCGCGACGCGTCGTCGTGGCAGGCACCGGACCATTCCTATTGCCGGTCGCCACCGGTCTAGCCGACGCGGGCGCCACCGTGGCCGGCGTATACGAAGCAAACGATCCTCTCCAATACGGGCGGCACGTCCGTGCAGTTCTCGGCGCAGCCAGCAAGTTAACCGAGGCCAGCCGGTACGGCTGGCGAATGCTACGGCGCCGGGTGCCGTACCACCGCCGGAGGGCAGTGGTGGCCGCGCACGGCAGCGAGCAGCTCACTGGCGTGACCGTCGCAGCAATCAGCCAGGGAACCGTCGTGCCCGGGAGCGAACTCCGCATCGACTGCGACGGCCTCGCTGTCGGCTTCGGATTCACACCTCAGCTTGAGATGGCCGTGGCCCTCGGATGCGTGACACACCTAGGCCACGACGGCAACCTCGTGGTGAAGGTCTCGCCGGATCAAGCAACGTCGGTGGTGGGCGTATACGCCGCGGGCGAGGTGACCGGAGTCGGCGGGGCTAAGCTGGCGCTGGTGGAAGGGCACCTGGCCGGTGACGCGGTTGCCCGTTCTCTCGGTCGTGTAGCCCCGCTTCCTACAGGCCGACGCAATAGATTGATGCGGAACCGGCACCGTTTACGGCGTTTCGCCGCGGCGCTTCACGCAGTCCATCCCATGCCCCCGTACTGGCCCGATCTTTGCGATGACGACACGCTCGTCTGCCGCTGCGAGGA
Source organism: Micromonospora sp. WMMD1219 (assembly GCF_049315215.1). Classification (NCBI taxonomy): domain Bacteria; kingdom Bacillati; phylum Actinomycetota; class Actinomycetes; order Micromonosporales; family Micromonosporaceae; genus Micromonospora; species Micromonospora sp. WMMD1219. The sequence goes on along the minus strand of NZ_CP186057.1, from coordinate 4,255,618 downwards.
GGTGTCAGTCGGCACTGTCCGGCAGGCGATGCGTGAAATGTCTGCTGCCGATGCCCGAGGCACGAAGCTGTTGACGCGAGCTGGAATGGGGTGGTGTCAAGGACGGATCTGTGGCTATGCCACAGCCTGCCTGACCGCCCGGGAGGCGTCCCGGCCGCCGGGCTTGCCAGATCTAGCCGGCCACGCTTCTCGCCCGCTGATGCAGCCGATCACACTCGCCGACCTCGCGGGCAACCAACGCGACGGTTTGGACTGACTTCGCGGCGGTGCGTCAGCAGCCAGTGGTTGCCACCCAAAACCGTTTGACGAGCTGGACCCGGGACGCTTGGCGGATGCTCCGGCTCTGCGCGATCCGTCTCAGCACTCGATCACGTTGACGGCGAGCCCGCCCCGCGCGGTCTCCTTGTACTTGACCTTCATGTCCGCGCCGGTCTCCCGCATGGTCTTGATGACCTTGTCCAGCGACACGTGGTGCACCCCGTCGCCGCGCAACGCCAGCCGGGCCGCGGTGATCGCCTTGATGCTCGCCACCGCGTTGCGCTCGATGCACGGGATCTGCACCAGGCCGCCCACCGGGTCGCAGGTCAGCCCCAGGTTGTGCTCCATGCCGATCTCGGCGGCGTTCTCCACCTGCTCCGGCGTGCCGCCGAGCGCCTCGGCCAGACCGGCCGCCGCCATCGAGCACGCCGAACCGACCTCGCCCTGACAGCCGACCTCGGCCCCGGAGATCGACGCGTTCTCCTTGAACAGCACGCCGATCGCGCCCGCCGCGAGCAGGAACCGGACCACGCCCTCCTCGGAGGCGCCGGGCACGAACCGGGTGTAGTAGTGCAGCACGGCCGGGATGATCCCGGCGGCGCCGTTCGTCGGCGCGGTGACCACCCGCCCGCCGGCCGCGTTCTCCTCGTTGACCGCCAGCGCGAACAGCGTCACCCAGTCCATCGCGCGCAGCGGATCCTGGCTGCCGGTCTCCGCCTCCAGGCTGCGCCGCATCTCGGCCGCGCGCCGCCGGACCTTCAACCCACCCGGGAGTACGCCGTCACGGGTGCAGCCGTTCTCCACGCACTCGCGCATCACCCGCCAAATCTCCAGCAGCCCCGCCCGTACGTCCGCCTCGCTGCGCCAGGACAGCTCGTTGGCGAGCATCACCTCGCTGATCGACAGCCCGGTGCCGGTGGTGACGGTGAGCAGTTCCGCGCCGGTGAGGAAGGGGTGCTTCACCCGGGTGGTGTCCGCCTTGATCCGGTCCGCCCCGGCCGCCGCCTCGTCCACCACGAACCCGCCGCCGACCGAGTAGTACGTGCGCGACCGCACCTCGTTCCCGGCCGCGTCGTACGCCGCGAACGTCATCCCGTTCGGGTGGTACGGCAGCGAGCGCCGGCGATGCAGCACCAGATCCGCGTCCGGGTCGAAGTCGATCCCCTGGCTGCCGAACAGGTCGAGCCGCCGCTGCGTGCGGATCCGCTCCACACGCGGCCCGACCGAGTCGGTGTCGACGGTCTCCGGAGCCTCGCCCTCCAGCCCCAGCAGCACCGCCCGGTCACTGCCGTGCCCGTGACCGGTCGCGCCGAGCGAGCCGAACAGCTCCGCCCGTACCCGCGCCACGTCCGCGAGCTGCCCGTCGGCCTTCAGGCCCGCCACGAACGTACGGGCGGCCCGCATCGGCCCGACGGTGTGCGAGCTGGACGGCCCGATACCGACGCTGAAAAGATCGAAAACACTGATCATCACGATCGTGCTCCTGTCGTCGCCGCTATCGTTTACACATCCTGGGCCGCTTCGCTTATGGCTCTCGACTCTGCACCGTGGCCGGCATCGAACTACTTCCTTCTTCAGTTGGCCGCGCCGGGCTTGAAGGAGCGAGCCAAGAGGAGAAGATTCGCAGGCTTTTCGGCCAGCCTGCGCGTGAAGTAAGCGTACCAATCACGTCCGTAGGGCAGGTAGACCCGCACCCGGTACCCCTCTTCCGCTAGCCGCCTCTGTTCATTGGTGCGAATGCCATACAGCATCTGGAATTCGAAATCCGTGATGCCCCGGCCCGCGCTCCGGGCATGATGAACGGCCCTTTCGATGAGGCGAGGGTCGTGGGTCGCCACCATGGGATAGCCCTCACCTTCCATCAGGACCTGCAGACAACGATCAAATGCCTTGTCGATTTGTGGACGATTCACGTAAGCCACCGAGGACGGCTCCGCATAGGCTCCCTTGACCAGGCGGACCCGACTTCCCGCGACCGCCAGGCGCCGGCAGTCCGCCAGTGTGCGATGCAGACATGCCTGCAGTGCCACCCCCACCCAGGGAAACTCGGCGCGCAAGTCGTTCAGCACGGACAGCGTCAGGTCAACGGTCGTGTGATCTTCCATGTCGATGGTCACTGTGGCATCCACGGCAGCAGCGGCGGCGCAGATATCCCGAGTCAACTGATAGGCATGCGTGCGTCCGTTATTTGGCAATGCGCTACCAAGCGCTGACAGCTTCACCGATACCTCAGCCATGCCGGGCATCCGCAGTCCGGGAAGCAGACTGAGGTATGCATCGCGTACTGCAGTGGCCTGCTCGGCTGTCGCCGCGCCTTCGCCGAGATGGTCGATCGTCACCTGCATTCCGGAGTTGATGATTCGCCGTGCCACCACGATCACCTCGTCGTCAACCTCGCCGGCGACAAAGCGGCGTGCCACCCCCCTTCCCAGAGAGGATCCGGCGATGATTCCTCGAAGGCGATCACTGGCAGCGGCCATAAGCAACAGCTTATTAGGCAACCCACTTTCCTTCCTGATCCCCTGCTACCGAATGGTGACAGCGAACGACGAGGCGACGACACCACCATGGGCGGCCGCGTAGGCGTGTGGTCAGAACGCTCGCCCGGAATAGAGCGGGTGACGATCCACGAGGCGAGCGACTCGCGTGCGCAGTGCTGCACCTGCCTCCGCACTGACCAAAGTGGCAGCGATGATGTCAGCTACTTCCGTAAAATCGGCGTCAGAAAACCCGCGAGCGGCCAGTCCTGACGTGCCGATCCGCAGCCCGGAGGTGACCATAGGTGGACGTGGGTCAAAGGGCACGGCGTTGCGGTTGACAGTGATGCCAACGTTCTGCAGCAGCCGCTCAGCCTGCACCCCGTCGAGGTTCGCCTGGCTTAGGTCGACCAGCACCAGATGCACGTCGGTGCCTCCGGTGACCACACGGATGCCGGCCTTCAACATGTCGGCAGCGTTGAGCCGATCAGCAACGATTTTCGCTCCCGTTAGGGCACGCCGCTGCTGGTCTTGAAACTGCGGGTCGCTGGCGATCCGGAATGCAACCGCTTTCGCCGCCACGACGTGCGCCAGCGGACCACCTTGCTGGCCTGGGAAAACAGCAGAGTCTAGCCGCCGCGCCATGTCGGGGTCCGCGCTAAGGATCGCGCCACCTCGGGGGCCGCCGAGGGTCTTGTGCGTGGTCAGAGTGACGACGTGTGCATGAGGCACCGGGTTGGGATGCAGCCTAGCCGCCACCAGGCCAGCGAAATGTGCCATGTCTACGAGAAGTAGAGCTCCCACCTCGTCGGCAATTCGCCGGAACCGAGCGAAGTCGAGCGTTCTAGGGTAAGCCGACCAGCCAGCGATGAGCATCTTCGGTCGGTGCTCCCGTGCCAACTCTTCGACCTCATCCATGTCGACCAAGCAATCGGTTACGTTCACGTGATAGCTCACGGCCCGGTACAGCCGGCCCGAGTAGTTGATGCGCATGCCATGTGTCAAATGGCCCCCGTGGGCAAGGTCCAGCCCGAGAATGGTATCGCCCGGTTTGAGCAGCGCAGCCATGACCGCGGCGTTTGCCTGAGATCCGGAGTGTGGTTGCACGTTGGCATATGTGGCAGCAAACAAACGCTTGACTCGCTCAGTTGCCAGGCGTTCAATGTCGTCGATGTACTCGCATCCACTGTAGTAACGCCGCCCGGGGTACCCCTCCGCGTACTTGTTGGTGAGGACCGATCCCTGCGCCTGGAGGACCGCTCGGGGCGCTAAGTTCTCCGATGCGATCATGCCCAGGCTCTCTTGCTGACGCCGCAGTTCGCCGGCCACCGCTTCAGCGATCGCCGGATCGAGGTCGGCTAGGTCGTCGTCGAAGGATGCCATTTTCTACCTACCGAGACTCGTTGCAGAAGGCGAGGTATTCATCCGAGGACATCAGTGGTGGCGCCTCCGCTAGCCGAACGCGCACGAGCCAGCCTTTGCCGTACGGGTCGGCACCGATAAGACTCGGATCTGCGAGAACCTCCTCGTTGACGGCAACGACCTCACCGCTGACGGGCAGATACAACTCGGCCACCGATTTCGTGGACTCTACTTCTCCGCATGCGTCGCCAGCAGTCAGGTGGTTTCCCGGCTCAGGCAACTCCACATAGATCACATCTCCGAGCGCGGTGGCTGCAAACGCGGTGATTCCCACCTCTGCCGGATCGACGGACTCGTTGACCCATTCGTGGTTGATGCTGTACCTGAGATGCTTCGGCACGTTCATATCGCTGTGTCCTCGTGAGTTCTGGCCGCGGGTCACCGCGGACGGCGGTAGAAGGGAAGGGGGGTAATCTGGACCGGCTCGGCGGTTCCCCGGATGATCACGGCAAGGCGTGCTTTCTCATCAGTGCTGGATTGGATGCTGGCCATCGCGACCGGTCGTTTCAGCACCGGCGAAGGGATACCGCTGGTGACGATGCCAACAGGCTCGCCCAGGCCGACGTCGGTCAGCGTTACGACCTGATGGCCTGCGCGTGGAACTCTTTGTCCAGCGGTGACGAGACCCACGAGTCGGCGCGCTGCCCCTGCCTTGCGCACCTCCATCAGCGCGGCCCGCCCGACGAAGTCGCCAGCTTTGTCGAAGGAAACCACCCGTCCCAGTCCGGCGTCAAAGGGGGTTGCTTCTCGATCGATTTCGGAGCCGTACAGCGGCATTCCGGCCTCGATGCGGAGCGAGTCGCGGCAGGCCAGCCCTGTCGGCGACAGGCCGTGGCGTCGTCCGGCTGCAAGTGCCAGTGTCCAGATGCCAGAAGCGTCCTTAGCATCGACGAGCAGCTCGAAGCCGTCCTCCCCGGTATATCCGGTGCGAGCGACCAACGTTGGGCGACCATGGATGGTCGACGTTGTTGCGGTGTAGTAGCGGAGATCGTTGACCGCGGTATCGGTCAGGCCTTCTACGACAGCGGCGGCACGTGGACCCTGCACGGCGATGATGGCCCGCTCATTGGTCCGGTCGGTGACTGCGGCCGCGTAGTGTGCGCAGCGGTCCTTCAGTGCCTGATACGCGGTTCGCGTGTTGACGGCGTTGACGACTAGCAGATACCGGTCGGATGCGAGGCGATAGGCGACGAGGTCGTCCAACACGCCGCCCGTCGCCTCGCAGAGCATGGTGTAACGGGCGCCGCCGACTTGCATCGCTGAGAGGTGGCCGACCAGGGCATAGTCTAGGGCCGAGGCGGCTTCGGGACCCGCAACCTCAAGCTGGCCCATATGACTGAGGTCGAAGAGGCCGGCCTGTTCACGTACAATCCGATGCTCCGCGATTTCGCTTCCGTAGCGGAGCGGCATCCACCAGCCGCTGAACTCGGTAAATCGCGCGCCGAGCGCTACATGCAGGGCGTGCAGCGGTGAGCGAAGCAGGTTCGCGGGACCGTCGTGCATGGAGGCTCTCCTCGTCCCGACGCACGGGCGTCGAACGGTTGGGGGCCTCCCGCTCTGTCATTGACCTGAGAGCTTCACCGCTGGGGCAGCGGCTTGCACCGTGGGTGAGACGAATGGTCGTCTGCTTTCCAGAGTTCACCTTGCCCGCGCGGTAATGGGGCCTGAGAGTTTCTTGGGAGTTTGCTCCTTCGGCGCTCCGCATGACGGAGGCTCTCCCGCGCAGGTTCGAATGGTGCCTATGTAGTTATGAACCTATCGCAGGTTAGGCGATGGCGTGCACCACGTCAACATCATCCAGCCCAGTGCTCGGTCGGCGGCCGAGTCCTCACGCCTACTGCACCATGTGGTGAGCATGGGGGTTATCCTGCCACCACTGAGCGAAGGCGGGGTTGTCGTGCACGTGATCTAGGTAGGCTCGACCGACGGCACGGAACAGCACGGAGCTCTGCTCGTTCGTCAGAGCATCACGCCGCCAGACCACCACCAGTCTTGCCAGCAGCTGCGGCTCGCCCTGCAGGGGCAGCACCCGAGTCCCCGCAGCCGGAGCCCAGGACGGGTCGACCAGCCGAACTCCGTCTCCGGCTGCCACCAACGGGTGCGCGGCACCGCTCGGCGCCTCGTACCGGATCTTCGGCTCAAAGCCCGCCGCCCGACAGGCTCGCCGCAATGAGGCGAGAGAGCCGTCGTCCGGTCCTGGCGGGCACACCCAGGATTCGTCTCGAAGGTCAGCCAATTTCACCTGCTCTCGGCGGGCCTGCGGGTGAGATGCGGACATGGCGACGAAGATCGGGTAGCGGGGCACCAGCGGCCGAGCAGTGAGTGTCGGGCCGATCGGCACCTCAAAACCCTCGAGGATGCCTAGCAACGCGGCATCTAGCTGGCCGCGGTTAAGCGCCTCTACCAACAGCCGCGAGGACGGCTCGATCTGCAGCGCAATCTCCGGATCCGGGAACACCTCCGCAATGCGGCGCACGAGACTCCCCGCGCATGCGATGTGAACGGTTCCGATCCGCAGCAGACCAGGGATGGGGTGCCGGTCGCCGAAATCCTCAACAAGCGCATCCACCTCTGCCAGCACGACGTGGGCACGCCGGAGCACCTGCTTGCCAAGCTCGGTCGGGTGCATGCCGCTGCGGCTACGGACGAACAGCGGGCCTCCGAGCATCTTTTCAATCCGATGCACCTGCGCCGTCAGCGCTGGCTGCGACATGCCCAGGAGGGCGGCGGCACCCGTCACGCTTCCGGCCTCTGCAATGGCACTGATCGCCCGCAGGTGGCGCACATCGATGCCCATGACCGAGATTATGCACGCGGCGGCGGGCAGGTTCGGCGGCAGGTCAAGCGGGCGCGCCGCCCGGTCTCCCGATCGGGCGGCGCGCCTGCATTCGTCACGGTTGGTTCAGTAGCGGGTACTTATCGTTGCGCCCGCGCAGGAGGTCTTCCCATACAGGCTGATGTAGTGGTAGCCGGCGGCCGGACTGGCGATGGCCAGAGACTCGTCATTGCCGGCACCGGTCGAGGAGCGGGTAGCGTTGCTGATGGTGGCCCAACTGGACGGGCTGTAGTAGAGATCGCAGTTGCCCGTGCCGCCGACCACGCCAACAGTGAGGGTGCTGACACCCGCAGGCAGGTAGATGTAGAGGTAGTCGTAGTTGCCGGCCGTTGCGGAGCGCCCGCTGCGCTGACAGTTACGGTCGAGGGTGCGTGTATCCGCACCGGTGCACTCCGGCAGAGTGCTTCCTCCACCCGCCGAGACCGAGATCGTCTGAGAGGATTTCGCAGTCGCTCCTTGGTTGTCGGTGACCGTCAGGGAGACCGTGTAGGTGCCAGCCGCCGCGTAGGTTTTGCTCGGGTTGGTGGCCGACGAAGTGCTTCCGTCACCGAAGCTCCACTGCCGGGAGGCAATGCTGCCGTCGGCATCTGTAGACCGGTCGGTGAAGCTGGCGGTCAGTCCGCTGGTCACGACGCTGAAGGCGGCGGTCGGCGGCTGGTTGGTGGGAGGCGGAGTCGTGCCTCCACCGCAGTCACCGACCGCGCAACGAGTCAGCCAGGCGTCGAAGTCGGCGTTGTAGCGCGTGCCGATGGTGCTGGTCAGGTACGTGCGTGCGGCGTTGAAGGCGCCCGACCGGTAGTAGCCGAGGACGGTCGTCATGTCCTGCCGGTGCGATTGCATCATGTACCGCACGGCGAGATAACCCCAGTTGTAGATGCGCGTCTGGTCGTTATTGTAGGTGGTGTCGAACAGGGTACGAAGCGTGTACGTGTGATTACCTGCCTGGGTCTGCGCGCTGGTGTAGGTGACGTTCCGGTAGGAGTAAGAGACGTACTCGGCGAAGCCTTCGATCCACCAGATAGTAGGCGTAGCGATGTTGGCGCTGAAGTCGCCGTACATGTTGAACCGACCATCGAGGTAATGGGTGTACTCGTGGTTGAGGTTCCAGATTTGGAAGGTTGGCCGAACCCACTCGGCTTCGTAGGCGATAAATCTGGCCTGGTTGTTGGGGTCCGAGGGGTTGCCCTCCAGGTACATGCCGCCGTTATTGGTGTCGATGCCGTAGATGGCGCCCGCGTAGGTCTGGTAGTCAGTGCTCGAGTCGAAAACAACCACCTCAATGTCGTCGTTGACATCACCCGCGACGGGCCCGCTATCGGCAACCATGTTGTGGAAGTAGGCGTCTTGGCCCTTCAGGCTGGCGCAGGATTCGCTCAGCTGAGCTGACGTCATGTCCTGTGCGACGATTTTGATCGATGAGCTGCAGGTGTAGTTGATCTTCAGGACGGCGTTCGTCAACTGGGCGGAGAGGTTGCAGGTGGCGTAGTAGGAGCAGTTGGCGGCGTCGTAAGCCTGCGTCATCTCCGCGACGCCCACCCAAAGCGGCGCCGTCCTACCGGTCATGCTGCTTCCCTGAAGCAGCGCCAACGCCATCGGACGCACCGTCGGCTTGAGCGACGCGTGCTGCAAGAATCGTCCGAGTTCTCGGCCAGCGTTCGAGGTCAGGTAACTCTTGTCCGTCCCAAGAAGATTCGCGTGCCTGTTGGCGAAGTTGTACAAATTGTCGAGCACTGTGCGATCCGCCTGGACAGCGGACACGAATGCGGGCACCTGGTGACCGCGGAAGAGCACCGTGTACACGTTGTTGACCGCGTTGGTCATGTACCACGAGGAGGTGTACGACGAGTTGAAACTCGTCAGAAGCCGGTTCACCACGTAGAGATAGCGCGCATTCTCCTGGGCGCTGTCGATGAGGATGACCGCCTCCGCCAAGGTTTCACCGTTGGCGTCGGTGACCTCCCACGCCCGGGAATTCGCAAAGAAGGCGTCAAGGGCCGATCGGATCGCAGTCTGCAGGGCGGGGCCATATGTTCCCACGTTCGTGTCGTACCACTGAACGTAGTAGCCGGCGCGCAGGTAGAGGACGAGTTGGGTCATGCTGGTGGAGTTGTTTCCAGGGTAGCTAGCGGCACCATCGCGCACCGCGTAGGCGACGCTCACCATCTGCGCCTCACGGAAGGCGTAGTAGGCATCGCTGCCGGAAAGGCTGAACAGGCCGTTGATACAGTCGACGGAGGAGGCTTTGATCTGGCTTACGAGCGCCGATCCGGTTCGACTCGTGAAATCTGCCGTGCTGCACGCGGCAGCCGCGCGGGCACTGCGGTCCGACGGGCGCGCGCGGCGCTTTTGAGTAGCTGGCCGGTCGTAGTCGACGCGGCTGGCGTCCTTCGCGGCTGGCTGCGGAGGACGCTTGTGCGCGGGAAGCGACCGCTCGCTGACATGATCAGCGTCGCCCTTCCCGTGGCCGCTGCCGTCGCCCGCCGCCGGAGGCACCGCGTCGGCCGTCTTGATCTGCGGTTTTACAGATACCGGCCAGGTCGAGTTCGCGGCCGCCGGCGCGGCCATGACGCCACAGGAAAGCGCCAGCGCGGTGAGCGCGCCGCACAGCTGGCCTAATCTTCGCCGCAGCAGGTGTCCAGACATGCTCTCTCCTCATGGGCGAGGTGTGCTCCAGCGAAGGCGATTACGTGCTTCGATGGACGCTTGGGGGGTGGACGCTAGCTACCCGGCTCGGACGGCCACAACAAGGCCACAGGGATCGATGAGAGCGAGCGGCTCCTGCCTTGCCAAAACCTAAAGTCGAGGACGCAGAGGTTGCACGAGCGATCAGTCGGTGTGATGGACACATGACATGAGAACGGGTGGTCTGTGCGTGCGATCGTCCAGGTGTTCACGAAGTAGACACCGGATGGCAACCATGGCGAACATCTTGCTCATCGACGAAGATCATCGCTATCGACGTCTGCTCAGCGACCAGTTGACCAGTCTCGGCCACGCGGTCACAGAAGTCGCCCTGCACGAAAGCGGCCGAACGCTATCTGATCTGACCTGCCATACCCACCAGCGACCGGATGCCGTGATCGTGGATCCGATCATGCCCGCAGTGGACGGCTTACTCCTAATGCGCCTGTTGTGCGTCGCGTCACGGCGGCCGGTGGTGGCGCATACGCTCAACCGCACCGACGACGACGTTGTGAGCCTGCTACGCGCGGGCGCAGACGGTTTCCTGCCCAAGCCATGCCCGCCAGCGGTAGTTGACGCGTGCATTAGCGCCCTGCTGCGTCGCGTGCCACCTGCGCCGCCTCCGGCACCGTCGGAGGTTGGCACGCTCCGCATCGACGTCGCAGGCCGCAGTGTCACAGTAGAGGGACAACCGGTGACGCTGACACGCACTGAGTTCGACCTTCTTTCCTGCCTGGCGGAGCATCCTGGCCGGGTAGTGTCGCGGTCGCTCCTGAGGACAAGAGCGGGAGGAGATGCGGTCTCGGCCGCCTCACTTGACGCTTTGCTGTGCCGCCTCCGGCGCAAGCTCGCTGAGCGCGCTGCCGGTACCAAGTTCCTGCATACCGCCCGAGGCCGCGGAGTCTCATTGCATCCCGTTCCAAGACAGCAGCATGTTGAGAAAGCGTCTGCGAGCGGGCCGACGTGCCGATAGGCATGCATCGCTGCCGAACCCAGGATGGCTGGACGGCGAGGTCCGAAAGCAAGTCGTGGTCGGCCGGGCGCCAAGTCTTCGCGATCTCGGCGCCTCGATGGCGGGAGGAGACTTCTTGCCAGCTCTCATTGACGCAGAGTCATCCCTGTGGAGGTTTGCGGCGGACTGTGTGACGTGAGGCGCCGAGCCACGTCTGTAAGACAGTTCCGTCACGCCCGGCCGGATCCTGCTGTTGATGCTCGCCGAGGGCGCCTGCGTCTCTTTCGCAGAGAAGCCGCCAGTTTGTTCTTCCAGCGGGTCTCCGACCACAAGTGACAGGCAGGCCTGGTCATCACGAGCAAGAAGCCTCCGGCCCTCTAAGGGCGCATGTGAGGTGCAACTTCGCCGCAGTCATGATCGGCAGCCGATGCGACCAGCCCTCAGCTAGTACGACTGCCGGCGTTTGGGATCATGACTAAAGTCCGAAGTTGAGCCGGGGTGTGTAGTGGGCTCGTCGGACTCGGGCCTGATCGGGTGAGTGAGGCAGGCGTTGATCAGGCGGCGGGCCTCGTTGGCCTGAGCTTGATCAGTCCGGCATCGGCGGGGTCGTGGTCGGCGGCGTCGCGGTATTCACCGGGAACCGCGGCGCAGATCGGTCACCTCGGGTTACGGCGTGCAATCGGCCGAGGCGTAGGTAGCTACGGCGCCGACATTGGAGCTCTCCACGCACACTCGCGCCGGACGAACCCATGTCCCGAAGGGCCTCAGCGGCGGCAAGCGTGATCGCGGTGCCGTTACCGTGGCCTCGGTGACTGCGGTGCACGCCCATCGGTTCCAGCAGTCCTGGCCGCCCCGGGCCGACTGATCAAACAGCCGCGACTGCCACAGCGTCGTCGTTTTGATCGAATGCCACGGGGCAGCGCGTGTCAGCGTAGAACGGGCCACCGGCTATCGCTCGCCAACGCCCGACCATGCGGCGACGGTCGGCATCACTGAAGGGTGAGCCGCGGAACGCGGACCAGTGGAGGCCGACCCACACCTCGGCGCGGTCGGTCTCGATCGTCTCGATGCGCACCCCGCGCTCCTGTACCGGGTCCGAGACCGCGGTGGAACGTTGTCCACGGCTCATTCCGCTCCAGCAGCAATTGGGTGAGACGCTCCGCACCTCGGGCTTCGACGGTCCCACCGTCAGGAGCCAGGACACACCTTGGGGTGTCGAGATCAGCGGTGAACCGGTGGGCCAGTGCCTCGTCATCATGCCAGTCGGGAGCGGCCGCCATGCGCACCAGGTCGGCGCCGTCCAGTGGCCCGATCGCGAGAGCCTCCCCGTTACGCGACCACGCCCGGATTGCAGCGGCCGTAGCCGCCGCACCATGTAACGAGTGCCACCCAAGATCGCGGGAACGCAGATGCAGTGGTCCTCCGTCGTACTGCCACCGCTTGAGCGCATGCACCGCTGGTGACAGCTCATCAACGCTGGGGGTCTGCAAGTTGATGCTCATGAGTGCGCTCAAACCCAACGAGCGGCCTGGCGCCATCGACTTTCGAAGGAGCCAGCATTAATCACGGCTCGTCGATGTCTGCAGCCAGGTCGTCATCAGGCCGTCGGACGCCATCTGCAACGACGATGAACAACGACTGGCGACGAGGTTGCGGCGCGCGCGTAAGTGGGATCGTCGGGCTCGGGCTTGATGCCGGCCCCGCCACTGCGACCAGTGTAAACGGTGAGCGAGGTCGCTGATCGGGCGGATGATGCAGGTATTGATCAGGCGGCAGCCCTCATCGACTAGCTTGATCGGTCCGGTGTCGGCAGGGTCATGGCGGCCCGCGTCGGGGGCGCAGATCGCCAGGGCGGCCAGGGCGAGGCTGGCGAAGCGGTGCCAGGAGCCCCAGCGGGGGACCTGGCGCTGGTTCAGGCGGACCTGGCTCTTGGCGGCCTGGAAGGCTTCTTCGACGGTACAGCGCATCCCGGCGGCGCGGACGAGGTGGGCGAGCGTGGTCGGCCCGGGGATCCAGCAGCGGTAGAAGGTCAGCTCACCGGCGCTGGTTTTGCGGCCGGATCAGCAAGACTGTGTCAGCCGCCGTCGTCGGTGCACACGTCGTCGAGCCAGGCCCACTCGTAGAAGCGCGGGCCCTTGGATCCGGCACCGGCCGATCGGCGTTGCCATGCCGAGGCGGGCAGGTCAGCCGCGATGCAGTCGGCGCGGACGCGGGTCTTACCGCCGCCGAGCGGCACCAGGTGACCGCAGGACACCGCCAAGACATAGCCGATCTCGTGTCCGCACAGGCAGCACGGAAGACACCGCTGTTGTCGTAAGCCTCGTCCGCGGCCGCCCCCCGGCGGCACTTCGCGTTCAGCGCGGCGGTGATCATCTAGGCGGTCAGCTCCGGCTTGGCGGCGAACCCGACCTCGCCAGAGCACCCCAGCAGCTGCGCAGAGATCCCATTCGGCGGTCCACGACGCCGGCAGATACACCAGCCGGTCGATCAAGCGGTGCACATTGGCGCCGGCGTAGCCAGGAGCACCCCGACCTGGTGTTCTCCATCCGCCCCGCCGTGCCGGTGTACTGCCGCTGCACTCGACCGCGTGACGCCTTTCTTCAGGTCACCGATGTCGTCGACGACCAGGATCGCGTCCGGATCACCGAACCGGGAGGTGATCATCTGCCTCAGGTCTTCACGGCCGGCGTCGGCATCCCACACCGCCCGGTACAACAGTTGCTGCATCGCATCCGGCCGGCATGCCCGGCCCGCTCGCCCAACTGCCAACACGTCTTGACCTCGCAATCGGGAGCGCAGCCCGTCACGATTGCCCCGCGCTCGAGGCGCTCGACCCGCCCGAACTGGCCGCGCAGCACCTCAGCCAGCACCCGCTCCCACCGGCCAAGGGCTACGTTGTGGTACTCGGCCGCCGCCAGATCTGATGTGGGGTCCACAACGCACAAACGATCCTGCGGTCTCCACCCCCGTCCACCCCGTCAGAGCAGCGACATCTCAAACGGCGGCTGCCGTACTAGCAGCCGGTGTCGACCAGCAGACCCGGGCGGGTGGCCGCCTGCGGCCCAAGGCCAACTTCTGGTGGCCTGGTCAGGTCCCACAGGGGGAAGGAAACCGCCCGCAAGGACAGGCCATGAAGTGCCGAAACTCTCCCGGCTAGGGCTGGACGAGACCCCCTACATCGCTATTACTGCGCCCTCAGGGCACAATGAGATAGCCCGCCTGGCTTCGCTGAAGTGTAGGAAGCACCAGTAAACCCTGTACACCCGGTTACCCGGGGCTCGCGCCACCGATAACCGCGCTATTCACCGTCGCCAGGCGCCTCGGGAGTCGCAGGTGGACACCTCGACCACCGGGGCTGGAAAACACGACTCTCCATTGCGAAGATGGAGTAGGTGTCGAGGACAGCCTGGAAGAACTCGTCGGCTTGCTCGACGCTGATACGACGCCGGTGCCACCACAAGGTGAGGTGCATACGTAGCGGCTCACCAGCAAGCGGGACGATCGTAATTCCCGGGCCGCCGCGAGAGGTAGGCTCCACAAGCCGAACAGCCCGCCCCGACGCTATAAGCGGCCCTCCCCCGCCGCTAGGGACGTCGAACTGGATCTTCGGGGTGAATCCCGCCTTGCGGGCCGCCTCCCAGAAAGCGGACAGGGAGCCGTCCTCTCCACCCGGTGGCCTAATCCACGACTCCTCGGCCAGCTCTATTAGTGGCACCTCCTGAAGTGCGGCCAGTCTGTGAGAGCTGGAGATGGCGACGTATACGGGGATCGCCGGCGCAAGCACCCTCTCGCCTAGCTCTCGCGGGAGCGGTATCTGCTGAGATTCCGCGATAGCCAGCACCGCGACGTCCAGGTCGCCGTGCACGAGACGCTGAGCCAAAGTCGAACTGGAAGGCTCAACACACATGGAGAAGGAGATGTGCGGGAAGCTGTCCTCAAGGCGCTGAAACAGTGACGATACGCACTCCATGTGAACGGACCCGAAACGGATCACACCAGCTGGCCCCACGATCTCTCCTCCCAACGCATCCATCTCAGCGACCAGCAGACGAGACCGTCGCACGAACTGCTCTCCGAAGGTAGTCGGGCGAGCACCGCTGCGGCTACGCAGGAATATTTGATGACCGGCCAGTCGCTCGACTCGCTGGAGCAGAGTCGTTACAGAGGGCTGCGAAATCCCGAGCTTGGACGCCGCCTTGGAGATGCTGCCGGTGTCCGCGATTGCGCAAATAGCCCTAAGGTGCCGAATCTCCAGATCCATATAACCAGCCTATCCGCCCACGTCCGGACAAGGAAGTCACCCCACCCCTTCCCCCAGCAAACCCGGAGTGTCCGCACCAACTGTAAGGAATACGTATAAATCTCGGAACCAGAGCGATCGAGCTCGATAGTCGTGCTCTATGGGCCTTCGCTATAACAAACGGTCGATTCGAGCGAGAACACCGCTGTGCAGCTAAGCGAGGTCTTCCAGCAGGTGCCCCGCGAGCGCTTGATGATCCCGGCACCGCGCAAGAGGGTCGTTCGTCATCCGACTCCTCCCCAGCCCTAAGGCAGATCACTCGCGACCTCTGGGCAACGAGTCACCGCGGTCCATGTCCATCGTTGTTAACTGGCTCACGCAGACATCTCATTGCACGGAGGTGTCCGTTTTGCCCTCTACCGCAGCCTCATTCGGCCGGCCAACTGGAGAACAAGAACTAGAAGACCGGTGCGGGCCACTCGGTGGCAGGTGACCGACGTGCGGCATGTCACGGCGATCGGACGGAGTCAGCTGGCTTTCACCGCCAGCACGGGGCAGGATACCCGAAGCAAGATCTCCTGGGCGGTCGATCCCAGGATTAGTTTGCCGATAGGGCTTCGATGCCGTATACCGATGACCACCAGTGACACATCAGCCGCCTCCGCGAGGTCGGCGATCTCCTCGGCTGCATCCCGTCCCTGCATGAGCTGCCGTATCGCGTAGCGAACCTCAGCCGCATCTAGCTCGCGGGTCACCAGATCTAGATCAGGCTGCTGGGCAAAGCACGGGTCTACGTATGCGTCCCCTCGAGAGGTATTAACTACGAGCACCGGCTCGTTGCGAAACCGTGCTTGAATGATAGCGGCGCGCAAGGCAGCCTGGCCCATGGGTGAGGGAACATATCCAACTAGGACCGTCATTCGGTCGCCAACCTTCCGTTCCACCGGCGGAGAACAAGCCGTCGGATGAGGGGCCAGAGAAGCACCACCAGGACAGTGGCGTAGATCAAGTAAGACACCCAGCCGCCTAACAGCCCATGCAATTCACCACCGGAGAGCTGCAATGCGCGTCGACCTTGGAGCTCAGCACGCGGGGCCAGAATCACGCCGACGATCAGCGGCAGGATCGGGAGCCCGAATCGGCGAAGGCCGAAGCCGAGCAGTCCGAGAAGGAGCAGTAGAAACAAGTCGAAGGGCTGCGCGTTGACGGCGTAGGCTCCCATTGAGGCGAAGAAGAGGATACCTGCGTACAGGTAGGGCCGAGGCACGCGCAGCAGCCGGGCCCAGGCTGGAGCGAGCGGCAGGTTCAAAACCAGCAGCAACAAGTTGCCGATGAAGAGGCTGGCGATCAGGGTCCAGACGAGCCCGGACTCCCGTTCGAAGAGCAGCGGACCAGGTTGGATGCCGTACTGTTCGAACGCCGCCAGCATCACTGCGGCCGTGGCGTTGGTGGGCAGGCCGATGGCCAGCATGGGAACTAGTGTGCCGGCGGCCGATGCATTATTAGCGGCTTCGGGGCCGGCGACACCCTCGATGGCGCCTCGGCCGAATTCCTCCTTGTGCTTGGACAACCGCTTCTCAGTGGCGTACGACAGGAACGTGGGAATCTCAGCTCCTCCGGCAGGCAGCGCTCCGAAGGGAAATCCATAAGCGGTGCCGCGCAGCCAGGGCTTCCATGACCGTCGCCAGTCTTCGCGGCCCATCCACGGCCGTCCCACGGGAATGACCTCGGCGGCTCTGCGGCGGAGGTGTGCCGCGATCCAGAGCGCTTCCCCCACGGCGAAAATGCCGACAGCAACGACAACCACATCTATCCCGTCAGCAAGCTGTGGAATGCCGAGAGTGAGTCGCTGCTGTCCGGTCACCTTGTCGATGCCAACCAAGCCGATCAGCAGACCGAGCAGCAACGAGGCGAAGCCCCGCACTCGCGAGGCGCCCAGCACCGCAGTTACTGCGACGAACGCGAGCAACATCAGGGCGAAGTAGTCCGGCGCCCCTAGGCTGATCGCAAAGCGGACCACCGGTGGGGTCACCACTACCAGCAGCAGGGTGGCGATGGTCCCAGCGACGAACGACCCAATCGCAGCTGTAGCCAACGCCTGCGCCGCTCGACCGGCCTTGGCCATCTTGTTGCCCTCGATCGCGGTCACCACGGACGAGGATTCACCCGGAGTGTTGAGCAGGATCGAGGTGGTCGACCCGCCGTACATGCCACCGTAGAAAATGCCGGCGAACATGATGAAGGCCTGAGTGGGCTCCATGCCGTAAGTGACCGGCAGTAGAAGCGCCACGGTCATCGCCGGGCCGATGCCCGGCAGCACGCCGACCGCGGTGCCGATGGTGACGCCGAGCAGCGCGATGAGCAGGTTCATCGGCGTCACAACATGAGCGAATCCATCAAGCAGTGAGTTGAGATTCTGCATTTACAGGATCCCTCTCAGAACGCCGGCCGGCAGGTTCACGCCAAGCCCGATAGCAAATGTGTAGAATGTAAGGAGCGAAAGCCCAAGGGCGAGCAGCAGGTTCCGGATGTGGTGGCGGTTTCCGAGCGCGAAGGCTGCGCCCCAGAAAAGGAGAGTCCCGCTGATCACCCAGCCGAGCGGTTCGATCAGCACCGCGTTAGTCAGGAACGCTCCGACGAGAAGCAGCACGGTCCGCCAGTCGATTGGCGTGTCAAGGTCGACGTCCTCGCCGGCCTCAGGCTCGCCAGCGCCGCCTCGGGCCACGTCGATGGCGTAGAATGCGGCGACAGCCAGCAGAAGCAGCCCGAGAAGGATCGGCACCGGTTTGGGGCCCAGAGAGTCGGCACTGCTCACCGCCTGCCCGATCCGTGCTGCGTCGAAAATGACACCGCCCCCGACCAGGGCGAGAAAGGCGCAGACGAGGTATTGCGCTCGGTCCGGCTTCGATACGGGCGTTACGGCACCTGCTACCGAGCCGGTCGCTCTCGTAGTATCAGGCGCAGGAGATGCAGGTGGTACTGTGCCATCTTCACTGGATCCCTCGGACGCTGGCTGAATCGGGGTGTCGGGCAGGACCGGTGACCGAGACGGCGAAGCGCCGTCTCGGTCCGGCCGGGAGGACGGGCGGGTCATGCCAGGCCGAGTTGCTTGAGTAGATCGGCCACCGACTTGTCCTGTTCGGTAAGGAAGGCGGCGAACTGATCACCAGTTAGGAAGGCGTCGGTCCATCCACGCTTAGTCAGTTCAGTCTTCCATTCGGTGGAGTCGTGCATTTTTGTCAGAACGTCGATCCATACCTTCTTGTCGGCGTCGCTGATCCCAGGAGGCGCTACAACGCCCCGCCAGTTGGTGAAGACAAGGCCGATGCCAGCGGACTTCAACGTCGGTACATCCTTGAGCGCGTCAACCGGTTCTTCGCTGGTTACGGCGAGAACGCGGAGCTGCCCGGCCTCAACCTGGTCGAGGAATTCCCCGAATCCGCTCGCACCGAAGGCCACCTTGCCGCCGAGGAGAGCCGGTAGCAGCTCGCCGCCACCGTCGTAGGAGATGTAGTTGACTTGACGGGGGTCGATGCCGACTGTTTTCGCGAGCTGCATAGGCAGCAGATGATCCGGACCACCGGGGGAGGAACCTCCGCCGACCGCGATGCTCTTCGGCTTGGCCTTCCAGGCCGCGACCAGGTCGTTTATCGTTCGGTACGGCGAGTTCTTCGGTACGACGATGGCACCGGCTTCCTCGATCATCTTGGCCAGCGGCGTCGTTTTTGTCAGCGTGGCGGACGACTTCGAGGTGTAGGAAGCTCCGACCACGCCGAGGCCCATCTGCATGGCGAGCTTGCCGTTACCCTTCTCGTTCACGATTCTCTGTAGTCCCACCGTGCCGCCCGCGCCGGGGAGGTTGAAGACCTGCACTCCGGTGGCGATCTTTGCGTCGTCCATCACCTTCGCGGCAGTTCGGGCCGTGGTGTCATACCCGCCCCCCGGGCTGTTCGGCACCATGATCCGCAGACCGGTGACCGGCTTCCCGTCGCCGCCGGCCCCCGCCTCCTCCTTCCCTGCGGTGGCGCCACAGCCCCCGAGGGCAAGGGCCGTAGCTGCCGCGACACCTACCACTAGTGCGTTCCATCTGGTTGTCATCATGTTTCTCTTCCGTTTCGAATCAGACCGGCGGCAAGATGATGACCCCTAGGCAGGCAACCCGTCTGCCTTCTGTCACCAGCGGAAGTTGAGGTCTTTGTGGTCGCGGTCATGTCTCGGCGTCGCACGCTCGCCGGGCAGCTCCTCGCCCTTCAACTAGCGATCATCGTCGTGGTCCTCACGGCGGTGGCGGCTGTGTCGCTGGCCCAGTCAGCGGCCACGTTCAATCGAGTCGAAGGCCGCCGAGTTGCCGCCCTTGGGGAGCAGCTCGCCGGCAACCCCCTGCTTCGCGATCGTCTCGCCCGACCAGCGCCGGGCGAGACGATCGCCTCTCTGATACAAAACCTGCCGGTTCAGGCCAACGTGACAACCGTCAGCGTCGCCGACGACAGCGGCCGGATCGTCACCTCTACCAACCCGACGCTTGTGGGCAGTCCCATGGCGCTCGGTGATCCGCGGGTCGCACGCGGTCGAAGCTGGTTCGGCGAGCTCACCGTAGGCGGGACGCGGGAACTCGTGGCACAGGTGCCGGTCCTGGGCGACAGGAAGGAGGAGAACCTCGGGCGACACCTCGGAGTGGTAATGGTCGGGGAGGCGCCACCGTCTTGGTCCCAACGGCTGGTCGGCGCTTCTTCGTACCTCTTCACCTACCTCGGTATTGCCAGCGCTCTGGGGGTGCTGGGATCTTGGCTACTGGCGCGGCGCATCAAGCGGCAAACCCTTGGCCTTGAGCCACGTGAGATCGCGGGGCTGGCCGAACATCGTGAGGCGCTGCTGCATGGCATCGCTGAAGGGGTTATCGCTCTGGATCCGCAGCACCGGATCACCCTGGTCAACGCCGTGGGTCGGCGTTTGCTCGACCTGCCCGACCACTGCATTGGCAGCACCTTGTCAGACCTACGGATCGGGGGCCGGTTGCGGGACGTCCTGGCCGGTGCTGACAGCGGGCTGGGGACGCGGGACCAGGTCGTGGTGCGGGGTGGCCGGGTGCTCGTGATGAACCGGATGACGGTAGCCAAGGACGGACGCCGCCTAGGCTCGGTCACCACTCTGCGGGACCGAACTGAGCTAACCAAGCTGGAACAGGAAATCGGCTCCTTCCGCAGCACGACCGAGTCGCTTCGCGCGCAGACTCACGAGTTCGCTAATCAGCTCCACACAATTTCTGGGCTGATCCAAATTGGCGAGCACGAGGAAGTCGTCCGGTACGTCGATGCCCTCAGCAGGCACCGCGCCTCGCTGGATCTCACAGTGACAAGCCGGATTCACGACACTGCGGTGGCAGCGCTACTCATGGCGAAGTCAGCAGTGGCCTCAGAGCGCCGAGTAGAATTGCGAATCTCCGAACGGAGCAGGCTAGACCGGCTCGAGATGGCAGTCTCTGCGGATGTCGGGACGGTGTTGGGAAACCTCATCGACAACGCCATCGAGGCCGTCGCGGGAGGCCGCGATTCTGCCGCTACAGATTCAGAGGTAGTGTTACGTGCCGATGACGAGCTCGAGGTCATTCCCGAATGGGTGGAAGTCGAGCTACGCCAAGACTCCTCTTCGATTGAGATAATCGTACGTGACTCCGGACCGGGAGTTGCACCCAAACTGGCTCAGGAAGTATTCGCCCATGGTTTTACGACAAAGGCGGCGGAGGGCGGAGAGCGCGGGATCGGGCTGGCGCTCACTCGGATGGTTTGTCACCGTCGCGGCGGTGAGGTCGCGGTGACGAATACGGAAGAGGGGGCCATGTTCACCGCTAGAATATCGGCAGCGATGATCGGGGCGAGCCGATGATAGATGTCCTGATCGTAGACGACGACTTTATGGTGGCACGGATCCATCGCGGGTTCGTTGAACGGATCGAAGGTTTCAGAGTTGTGGCGTCAGCGAGCACCGGCGAGCAAGCGGTCGCCGCCGTCGCCGAATTTCGTCCCCACTTGGTACTGCTTGATCTCTATCTGCCCGACATGTTCGGCCTCGACGTGGTTGCTCGACTGCATAGCACGGGGCACGACTGCGACGTTATCGTAATCACCGCCGCCCGGGAAGCTGAGGCCGTGCGCCGAGCGGTCCGGTACGGCGCGGTAAACTACCTGCTGAAACCATTTAGCTTCGAGGAGCTACGCGGCAGGCTCGAACAGTATGCCATTCGACGCAATTCACTGTTGACCAACGATGTGTGCGACCAAACGGACATCGATCGGGCACTTTCGTGTTCTGCTCCAACCACCACCGGCTCGACCTTGCCCCGTGGGCTTAGCTCAGAGACGAGCAGGCTGGTTGAAGAGATTCTGCGAAATCAACCAGCCACCTTGTCTGCTGCCGAGTGCGCGAGCCAGGCCGGAATCTCTCGTGTCAGCGCCCGCCGTTATCTTGAGCACTTCGCAGCTATCGGACGGGCTGCCGTAACTCTTAAATACGGAAACACTGGCCGCCCTGAACGTCGCTACCGCTGGATGGGACGCTAATACTGGTCGTTGACTTCGCCGTGGGAGTCGCGTCAGCTTTGCTTACCCCCAAGCCGTATTAATTCGGTCCACTAGGCCAGTCAAAGTCATACTCTTGGAGATGTCCCGTCCGTCGGCGGACCCCGAGTGCTCACCGTCGATTTCACCACGATTGGGTCGCCGCTCACATGCACCGGCATGCTGACGCCGGCGTCAACCCTGGCTTCGAGTCTCGGCGTGAATCCCCTTCCATCCTCGTCACCGGAGACCTCCTGCCCCAGGCCAACACAACCCGCTCTTGCCAGACTTTGCCGTTTTAGCACGTCACAATCTTCGATACAGTATCCCCGTTAGCCCTCGGCCTCAGGCGCAGGCCTGGGGCCGGCTGCCGGGTCCACTCGCTGTCTGCGAATCCACCGCTCATGCCATGCCACACGGCCCCTGAGCCGAGCGCCTGTCGGCGACCCTGACGCGACACTCCCCTCTTCGTCAGGAACACACCTACGACTACTACCCACGGCCTGACCGGCGCAGCAGAGGCAGGGTGCGTGGTAGGCTGCGGGTGGCCAGTGCAGCCCGCCGCTCGCATCCCATCGGGACAGGTGAATGCACAGGATATTCGGTCCACTTAGGCTTCCCTCGAGCGTGGGACATGCTGACAACGCGAGCCTCGGCGATCGGTGCCACGCGGAAGGCTGACCGTGACATATAGCAACGACTCAGCTAAGAAACTCGCGAAGTTGCTGCGCAATAATCTGTCTAGGGCGGGCGTAGAAATTCCCCACAGCTTGGCATTGGAAATGATCTCGCAGCTGGCTGGTTTCAGAGACTGGAACGCCTTGACAGCAGTACTACACAGTGGGCAAGAACGCACCTCGCCACCGGCCATGGACTCGGCTGTTCCGGTTCTACGAGTGATATCTGCAGAGGTTGCGCTTCGGTTCTATACCGAGTACCTAGGTTTCACCGTGGACTGGGAGCACCGCTTCGAGCCCGAGCTGCCAATCTATGTGCAAATATCGAGGTCCAAGGCGGTGCTGCATCTGTCTGAGCACCACGGAGACGGAAGTCTACATGGAGTGGCGTGGTTTCCGGTCGCCGATGTCTACGCCTTGCGGGACGAGCTGCGCGGCCACTCCGAAATCCCACTGAGGCCGGACGTGGACGAGGAATCCCCCGGGGGCCCTACCCTCGAAGTCATCGACCCCTACGGTAACGTCTTACGCTTTACTCAGCTGATCGATAGCTAGTGCCTCGAACGTTCACGTTATTGAGCCTTTTCCAACCTGATCTTGCAGGTCAGCCCGGGTTGGCAGGGGGTGTCGAGCGATGAGGGCGAGGCTCCAGGTAGGACAGCAAATCGACCAAAACCCGATGCCCCGACCGGGAGCCTCGCCATGCTGTCCTACCCTGCCGCGATTCCGTTGTCCAGCCGGACCTTGAACCACCTCGCCGATCGCATCCGCAGCTACCGCCAGCAGCGCAGATCCCGATGGCGGCGACTGAACCCCGGCCATCAGGCTCTGCTGGTCCTGGCCCACCTGCGCAATGGCGACACCTACACCCGCCTCGCCGCCGGCTTCGACATCGGGATCTCCACCGCCTGGCGCTACGTCCAGGAAGCAATCGCCCTGCTCAGCTCGGCCGCGGACGACCTGGACACCGCGATGCGGCGCATCCGGTTGCTGGCGTACGCGATCTTGGACGGCACGCTGATCCCGATCGACCGGGTCGCTGACCAGAGGCCGTACTACTGCGGCAAGCACAAGCGTCACGGGGTGAACGTCCAGCTCATCGCGGATGTGGTCGGGCGGCTCGTCTGGGCCTCGGCCGCGCTGCCCGGCTCGACCCACGACCTGACCGCCGCCCGCACCCACGGCATCATCGACGCCTTGACCAGCGCCGACGTGATGACCTTCGCCGACAAGGGTTATCAAGGGGCTCGTGGCAGCGTGCGTACCCCGTTCAAACGGCGCCGATTCCGGCCGAAGCTGTCACGCCGGCAGAAGGCCGTCAACCGGGCCCACGCAAAGATCCGCGCCTGCGGCGAGCGCGCGATCGCCACCCTCAAATCCTGGAAGGTCCTGGCCAAACTGCACTGCTGCCCGCGCCGCGCGACCGCGATCGTGCAGGCCATCCTCGTCCTACACCACGTCGAAGCCAACCGCTACGCAGGATGAAAACGCTCATTGAATGGGACGCTGTCCGGCCTGTCGGCCGGGCGGCGTTCTAGGCGGTCAGGCTGTCGCGGTGGCAGATCCTGTATGTGTGCGGCGGCTGAGTGATCAGGAAGGTCAGCAGCTGATCAGGATCACCCGCCAGGGCACCCGTTTCACCACCCGACGGCGTCGGGCATGGTCGTGCTCGCAGCTGCCGGCGGCAACACCGTGCCAGCGACCACCCGTCTCGTGCAGGCCGAGGAGGACACGATCCGGCAGGTTGTCCGCTGGTTCAACAAGACGGGGATGTCCAGCCTGACCCCTCAGCGGGCCATCCTCGCCAGATCAGTCCTGACGAGAAACAGTGTCATTGTCGAGCCGCTCAACACTCCCCCAGCGACACTGGGACGGCCATCCACCAGCTGCAGCATCCGCAAGCGCGCCGAGCACCCGCGCTCATTCGACCCGCCGGGTCGGGATCAGGCGGGAACGGCTGCGGCAAGTCTTGCACCGTCACCGGACGCCTTCCAGCGGACAAGACGTGGAAGGAGACCGACGATCCGCAGTGCGACGCTACTCCGTCGGTGACGACCAACTCTGGGGCGTCGTGCGGCGCCGCAAGAACGCCACGAACACCCTCGCCGCGCTCAAGTCGATCCGCGCTGCCCGCCCGGACGGAGCACCGATCTACGTCTCTGGACAACCTGTCGCACAAGGACCTCAAGATCCGCAGATGGGCGGCCCGGAACAAGGTGGAGCTCTGCTTCGCCCCGACTTACGCCTCCTGGGCCAGCCCGATCGAGGCTCCGCTCGGGCGGCTGCGCATCTTCGTCATCGCCGGCTCGGACCAGCCCAACCACACCGTGCTGACCCAAAACCTGTGGGGCTACCTGCACTGGCGCAACGCCAACGTTCGCCACCCCGACGTCTTGGCCGCTCGACGTTGAGAACGCGCTCGCATCCGCAGCGAACGCCAACGACGCTGGGACCAACCGCCACCCGCGCAGCCTGACCCCAACGCCGTGAACGTTCGTGGTCAGAGCACTAGTGCTCTACACCGCGATCGCCTGGGAGTACCCGGCCCAAAAGCTGGGTTTCGGCTCGGGGATGACCTGCTGACGCCAACTGCGGGACTGGAATGACGCTGGCGTGTGGCAACGCCTGCACGAAGTGCCACTCGGCACACTCCGCGCCGCGGGCCGGTTGGACATGTCCCGCGCGGTGATCGACGGCTCCCACGTCCGGACGTTTAAGGGTGGCCCAACACCGGTCCGAGCTTCGTCGACCGCCGCAAGCCAGGTTCGAAACACCACGTCATCACCGACGCAGGCGGCATCCCCCTCACCACGGCGCTGACCGGCGACAACCGCCACGACGTCACCCAACTGCTGCCCCCGGTCGACGAAATCCTCGCATCAAGGGCACCCGCAGCTGTCCCTGACAGCGCCCCGATCACGCCCAGACGCGGCACCGGCCACGGCTCCGACTCGGCACCCGACGGTGGGTCGTCGAGCAGACCATCGCCCTACTGCACAGGTTCCGCCGCCCGCGCATCCGCTGAGAGATCCGCGACGACATCCACGAAGCGTTCCTCACTCTCACCTGCGCCAGCATCTGCTGGCGCCGACTCCGACGCTCAATCAGTTAGGAGCTCTAAAGACGATCATCGGAGCCTGCTGCAGCTGGCTTCCCGCTGCAGCCGTTCGGTTCCAGCGAGGCTGCCCTGGGGCGCGGGCGCGAGGGAAGACAGCTTCTGGCGTTCAACCGGACAGGCGATGCCTTGGCCTGCGGAATCGAGTACTGCCCCGACGCGAGCGCTCACCTAAAGCCGTCGCTGTCGACTCATTCCCAGGGCATGCAGCCGCAACAGAACGATCACTGCCGGACCTCCAGGTGCCCACGGTTCGAAGTCGAGCAGTGCGGTTCCGGCGAGGCGGGTGCAACGCCACCATCGGTACGGCCAACTGCGGCAACGCAGGTTCAACCTCGCGCCGGCACGATCACTACCATCCGCCCTCCCTCGGACGCCCGCAGGCTATCGCAAGGTTCGATGACTGATGCGCCACGCGCGGCAGTAGCCTGCTTGCCCGATCAGTTAAATCAACCAGTGAGGACCAGGATGGCTAAGCAGACACAATCCAGGCAGTGGCCTTACGCACCCGACAATTCCGGCTTCACCCCGAATCCGCACCACGACCTCAACCCACTCGTGCCGGGTCTCTACGCCTTGGCCGCGATCTTGCTGGCCATTGCTGCAGCCATGTACCTGACCGACAACAAACGCGATCACCCGCCGCCGAGTGTCCCGTCGACCGATCTGACGAGTGCCCCTACCTCCCTGGCAGCCTCGCCGGGCGTCGACGGCGCTCACGGATCGGGTCATCGCGTGATTGTTGACAAGAAAGCCAACCCCGCGCCGACTCCAGCTTTACGGCCGATGGCCGGAGGACAAGACGGCAAAGCCACTGCTCAGGGCGGTAACGACACAAGCCATTGCGCCCTCTTGTCAGCGGTATCATTTAAGGCCAGCGCGATGACGCCACACCAATCGTTTGCGTGATCGAACTGGCTAGACGGGATTTGGGCGAATCGCTAAACGCTGCTGGCGCACCGGCGAGCACACCGAGCGTTGGTAAGAACCTGACAAGCTCGTGCGCACTCCACTCGCGCCGCGCGTCGAGCGACAGTATCCAGCAGGCATCTGGCTGCACACGACCGCCAAGGCGCGGAGTCGCGCCAAGAACTGTACAACCGTCGAGTGACGGTAGGTGATGATGTCACCTGCATGCGAAAGCTATAGCTGGATGACATGCCGCTTGTGGCGGCGGAGCCGCGAGACAACGTTGCTCTGGCAACTAAGCCTCTGATCAGTCCCGCGTAGCAGTCGCTCCCCTGGCATCGACTGATGCCATCGAGGCGACATCAAGGAGTTACGAGCCGCCTCTGGAGGCCGCAGGCCCTGTCTTTCTCACGGGGCTATGTTGACGCGGGCCGGCAAAGCGCCAGGTTGACGTGGTAGCCAGACACACTGATGGACTATGTAGAGGTTGCCGCCCTTAGCCGCCCGCAACCGGCGCTGCGCCGCTAAGGTTTTGTTCGCCCACGTCGTCGGCGAACGCTGTGGAGTCAGCTGGGCCAGGGTGGCGGTGCCGCAGCGCCGGCGCCAACGCTGAGTCGGCCAGCGCCCCAGCAGTGGTCAGAAAGCCGATCCCCGGCTCTTGCTTATCCGATTCCGTCGGACATAATGGTGCTCGAGGAGGGGAGTATTCCCCAACAGCGGAGTCGTCAGCACGGAAGGGCGCCGACACCACAGGCGTTCCGACCCGGCTCCGCCGGTCGCCATCCCTAGTTGCGGAAGGCGGCGGAAGAGACCTCCGACAGTCACCCGAGTGAGCGTCTGCGCATCTGCCTTCAGGCTACCCGTGCACTGACGCTGCGTGTCTGCCGGAGGATGGATTTGAACGTGTCCGCATTGGTGTGGGCGGTAACGCTGATCGCGATGATCGCGGTCCTGCTCGCCGACCTGTTCATCATCGGCCGGCGGCCGCACGAGCCGAGCGTCCGCGAGTCCAGCCTGTGGGTGGGCTTCTACGTCGGCCTGGCGCTGCTCTTCGGCGTGGTCCTCTGGCTCACCGCGGGTGGCCGCGTGGCGGGGGAGTTCTACACCGGCTGGCTCACCGAGTACAGCCTCTCGGTGGACAACCTCTTCGTCTTCGTGATCATCATGGCCCGGTTCGGGGTGCCCCGGCAGTACCAGCAGAAGGTGCTGCTCGTCGGCATCATCCTGGCGCTGATCATGCGGGGTGGCTTCATCGCGGCCGGCGCGGCGCTGATCTCCCAGTTCTCCTGGGTGTTCTACATCTTCGGCGCGTTCCTCATCTACACCGCTGTGAACCTGGCCCGGCAGGGCGAGCCGGACGAGGACGAGTTCAGCGAGAACCTGCTGATCCGGTGGAGCCGCAAGGCGCTGCCGCTGTCCCGCGACTACGACGGGGCGCGGATGACCACCCACGAACACGGGCGGCGCCTGTTCACCCCGATGCTGATCGTGATGATCGCGATCGGCACCACCGACCTGATCTTCGCGCTGGACTCGATCCCGGCGATCTTCGGCATCACCCAGGAGCCGTACCTGGTCTTCACCGCCAACGTGTTCGCGCTGATGGGGCTGCGGCAGCTCTACTTCCTGCTCGGCGGCCTGCTGGACCGGCTCATCTACCTCAGCTACGGCCTCGCCGTGGTGCTCGGCTTCATCGGCGTCAAGCTGGTGCTGGAGGCGCTGGCCGAGAACAACCTGCCGTTCATCAACGGCGGAGAGCACGTGGCGTGGGCCCCGCACATCCCGATCTGGCTCTCGCTCACTGTCATCCTCGGCACCCTGGCCGTGGCCACGGCCGCCAGCCTGGCGAAGTCGTCGCGGGACCGGCGCCGGGAACTGGCCCAGGCCCGCCGCTGACCCACCCGTACCGCCGGGGCGCTCCCATCCCGGGGGGCGCCCCGCGGCGTGTCCGGGGTCAGACGCGGTGGGCACCGACGAGGGTGGCCGTCCGGTCGGCAGAAATCCGGGCACTCTCCCCTGCACGGTAGCCGACACGTGACCGCTGCGAAGCTCCTGACCCGCGTCGGCTCTGTGTGGCTTCGGGAGGCCGACCACAATGCTCCTGGTGGACGGTCTACCGTTCCGCGATGAGTTCCAGTCGCTGCAGTGCCCTACGACCGACCCACCCATCCCTGACAGGGAACGCCTTGGAGTTCACGACGGCGTCTCGCAGGGGTATAGCCCAGCGATGTTCGAGAAGAAGTGCGACCACGCCCGTTCCTGCTCGCATCGAGTCACGTAGCTGGGGAATGTCGTCTCCCTCGAAAAGGTAGCCTTTCCCACCGGAGGTGCTCTCTCCCATCACTGCCGATGCGCTAGATTCACGTAATAGCCTGTCCAGCAGTTCTCCGGAGTGAGCGGCTGGCAGAAGGTCCGCGCCGGACTGCCGTTCGATGGTACGGTTCCGTCGCATCAGGACGGTAAGCACGTCGAGCACCCGTATCTGATCATTGGCCCGCAGTTCCTTTAATTTCTTTCCAATTCCAAGGGGAACCTCGTCGCCCTCGAAACCAATCAGCAAAACCTGCACGGGCCCAATCATAACTACCCCCTAATTCTCCTGGACGAGCTCTCGCTGCCCCAGCACACGACCAAACAGTCGCTTCGGCCGCAAAGTATCACGGCCTCATCCGGCGGTAATCCGAACTTACTATCATCACGTACCTGGGCGCGGGCAGCAGCAAAAAGTTAGCCTTTCGTCGGACCACGGAAGATGCTAGATGCTCGCCGGGTGGCTCCGAACAACCTGCTGTCGGCCACCGAGACAGCTAGCGCTACGCGCACCATGATCAGCTGCCGCGCGACGGATCACCCACTCAGCCGGTAGGGGCCGCCAGTGGTTGGCGGGCGTACCCGAGGCCTACGGTCTACGGTAGTCATTCGTCTCGCGCAGGAGGCCCGCAACGCCGTCCCTCCAACAGAACGTCGCCGGTGGCGGCCTGTTACGAGCGCGACGCCGTGTCGCGCGGCGAGGGCTTACGGACAGGACCAATCCCCTGTCGTAGCGGCGAGCAGCACGCGTTCGGCGCCAAATCACCGATGGCGCACGGCTTCAGCCAGGGCGCGCTACCGCGTCTATCACTCGTGCTGGCGCCGGCGGCCGTGGCGCCTCGACCGGATCCACGACATGCCGCCCGGTCGTGATCACAATCGCTGGCGGCGGCAGGACGCCCATCAAGTCCGCCAGCAAGCGCGACGACGCCGCAGTGCGGCAACGCCCCCCTCGATCCCCCCAGGGTCAAGCGGGCGGGAGATGGGCAGCGGCATTCACCACCGCGTCGAGCCACCGCAGCTCCTGAGTCGCTGACGTCGGACAACGAGTGGCTACACGCGCTTCTAGTCACTGCCGGGGCCAGTACATCCGTTCCTTGACTCAGCAGTCAGGATATCGAGCACTCCGGTGACCTGGAGTACCCGGCGCGTCATGCCATAGGCATTTGTCGCCCGGAAAGTGACCCCTCTGTAGTTTGCGGCGCGGCACGCATCCAGGAGCGCACGGATGCCGCTGGAGTCGCAGAAAAACAACCCGGCGAGATCAATGATCAACAGGTGAGGACGGTACTCGGTGAGGCCATCATCGACGGCAGCCTCCAGCATTTCGACGGTGGCCATGTCAAGCTCCCCCACGAGTGTGAGCCGCACGATGTTGCCCTCGACCCGTCGCGCGATCTTCAACACGCCTCCTAGGATCCCTCCCGGCCGATAGACCGAGCCTAAAGAATAGGCCAGCGCCAACCGCCATCTTCCTACCAGCATGAGCAGCGCCATGGGCAGCACTGATCGCGCGGAGTGATCATCTCAGCTACAGAGGGCAGCTCATACCACCTGGGGATAGCGCCTTTCCGCGGCCCGTTTGTCCCGGCTAACCTCAACGAGGCCCCAGCCAGGGGCCGCTGCAGCGGCCTGGTCGTCGCACCGGCACAGGCCGCTATCCCCCCAACGGGCTTAGGCCCAATCATCGATAGTCTCTATCGGTAGATGCAGGAACGCCCCCTCCTGACCGAGGGGGCGTTCCTGTTGAATATGGCCCTCCCGACGGCGTCCACGGCTACGGTTGGCTCTTACAGCGGCAGCGCTTAGCGCCCAGAAGCGTTCTACTCGAGCACCACCCTCAACCGCACTCACGGGGGCCCGTTGACCACTCCTGATCCGCCGGACGAACGCGACGCGCCGTCTTCGCACGAGCAGCACGCAGTAGTTCCGAAGCCGCCTGACGCCCTCGCCGTCGGGCGTCCACGAAGCCGTCGAAGGTGGAAGTGGAATGTGATGGCGACTGCCGTAGTCCTGACGGGCGCAGGCGGAACGGCCTTCACGTTGATGTCTCATGACCGGGACATGGCAGTGGAACGCTGCCAAGCGGCGATTGAAGACAAGCTGCGCTCACCCTCAACAGCCAGGTATGGCGACGCCACTGTCAAAAGCACAGGCGGCGAATTCGGCACCCGCTACAACATCGCCGGCAAGCTGGATGCCCAGAATGGTTTCGGTATCGTGACACGGGGAGAATACCGGTGCGACCTGACCAAGGAACGGAATGGGAGCTGGGTAGTCACGGAAGCAGCGGTGGACCTCGACTAGACCCTGCAGCGGTTATCCCACCGCCCGCAGGGGATCCATGAGGTACATAGGCGATGCAAAAATTTCACCGGGGCGGAAGCCCACAGTCATAGGCCACTAATTGATACCGCCGGCTTCCAGGTACGAGAATGCGGTGAGATCTGAACCAACTCTGCTACTCCCGCCCAAATCCCTACGCGGCCTTGGTTACGACGGCACCGAGAGCGGCTCGAGGACCGAGCGCAGCGCATGGGTGAGAGATCACGCCCCCGGCCGGATCAGGTAGCTGAAGGCGGAACGCGCGGCTGAGGCCCACGTGGACACGGCAGCCGACGACGGGCTGAGGGAGATCTGGCGCAGCGAAATGAGGAGGTCCACCCAAAGCGCATTGCGAGCGGCGGCGCAAGGCCTATTCATCCACGTTTCTAACACCTCCATTCGCGCGATGAGATAATTATTCCAGACCGAGCCCCGTCCAGTTGACGAAAGCTCAGCGGCAGTCACCGCTGCACTTGTGCGGACGTGCCGGCTACATGGACTTGTCGAACAGCCAGCTACACATTTTGATAGCTACCCTACGTATCTGTATATCGGATCGCCATAGGAGCATGCGGTCAGGCAGAGGAAACGTTATCCTGATACGGCCCCCAGGCCCGTAGGGTGGCCTGGGTCAGCTCAGACCCAGGCCACCCATCCGGAAGAACTTCATCCGACGGCGTCGGGAGTGGGCGACGTTCTTATCGGCGCGCCCACCATCACGGTTAACGGCCGGTCAATGAATACGCCGAAACAACTCTTTGCATCGACGAGAACCGGCGAAATGCCCTACCGCCGGCGCCAGAGCTACCACCAAATCCGCATTATTACTCAGATAGTGCTTGCCAGCGCACCGAAGCTGCCGGCTACGGAAGGCAGAAATCGAGTGTTTCTTAGCGTGGCTCTGCAGCACAGATCCGACGCGCTTTCCCAACGTTGTTCGCATGTTCTGGGCGCACGGCTCTAGCAGCCCCGCGCAGATTGCTCGGCATCTACGATCACATAGATGGCAGACACGCGGACCAAAACCGAGCCTATAGTCGAATGGTATGGAGCTCCTGTTGGTGAAGCCGCGATGGGGGTGCAAGATGGGTAGGCCTCGTCCGTCAATGGAGGAGGGCCCCGGGGGCGGGGTAGCTGTCGCCGGTGAGATGCGCCCCCGAGGTCGGCGGATGCCCGGCCTACAGGCCGGGCATCCGCCGCTCTTCGCACAGTGGCCTCGTCGCATCAACCTAACTGAGGACCGATGCGGCGAGGCCCGTGATTTACAAGAGGGAGACTTCAGACAAAGTCTGCCGTCTTTCACCTGAGCCCACGGTCCGCGTGACTGCCAGCCACTCGGCATCATCTTGCCGAAGCCGTAGACCTTGGCACAAGCTGGAGATGGAGACGTTTTTACATCGCAGGCTTCTGCGCTTCTGCCTCTCCCACCCCTTAGCCGTATCGCCCCGACACGCCGATAGACCACGGGGCTAACACCGACATATTCGTCCGATCGTGGTCGTGTGAAGAGCAGTGTCAGGGCTGACACTAACTCCGCTGCCCTAGTGCCTTTTGATTGTTCCCGGCCGGGGACCTCGGTCGGTCGGTCCGGTATGACTTCCTTCCCTGTCGTTGCGATGATCCGGGGGTGTTGTCGCCGGTCGGGGTGGCGTCGGTGGACCTTTGAGAGGGGGCACGGCCGCCCGTGGGGTTGATCTCTTCGTACCATGGCTGCCGGCAGTGCGATGCTCAGACCAGCGGCCGAGACCACGGACGATGCGTGGAGGCGAGTCTGGTACGCGACGGATATTGGCCTCTACCTCGGCTTGGGCGTCGGCACAGAGGGCCACCACACGGTCGAGCTGGCTCCGGAAGGTAGACGGCTACACGACGCGGCGTTGCCGAATACTGAGGCGCGACTGCGGCAGTTGTTCGACAAGCTGGCCTGCCAGGGACGGGTGCTGGTGGTGGTCGACCAGCCGACCTCGATCGGCGCCCCGCCGGTCGCGGTGGCGCGGGCGGCGGGGGCATCAGGCGGCTTACCTGCCCGGCCTGGCGATGCGGCGCATCACGGACCTGCACCCCAGCATCATCGCCGACACCGCCGCACCCTGCCCCACACGCTGCGCCGGGCCGACCCTGCCCGAACTGGAGTCCTCGTCGGGTTCGACGACGACCTCGCCGACGAAGCGACCCGCGTGTCCAACCGCATCCGTGGCCTGCTCACCCAGATCCATCCCGCCCCGGAACGAGTCCTCGGCCCGGAAGTGCACCAGAAAGCCGTGCTGGAGCTGCAGTCCCGCTGCGGCGGACCGGCCGGCCTCTGAAGGCCGGCCACCGCAGACTGCTGTCCGCCGCCGTCCACGCACGGCGCATGGGTGGACGGCTCGCCGCCCAGATCATGACCGCCCCGACGAGCAGACCGCCACCGCCGAACGCCTCCACGACGTCCTGCGACAACGCGACCAGGTCGCCGGCGAGGTCGAGCAGATCCTTGATGCCCACACCCTCTCGCCCGGCCCTGACCTCGATGCCCGGCTCGGCGCCGTGACCGCCGCCCGGTTCCTGCTCGAATCCGCGACGGCACCGCATTCCCCACCCGGCCACCCCGCCGCCTACGCCAGACTGGCCCCGTCACCCGCACTCCGGCAGCAGCATCCGCGGCGAACACCCACGCACCCGACGCTGCTGCGAGGCCCTACACGCCATGCTCCGCGACAAAATCCCCTGCCAACAACGCCCCCAAGCCCCATCCCCGCCAGACCAAACCCATAGGGACACCCCGACCGGGTGAGCGCGGAAGGTTAGGCCTCCTAGATGCAGTGACCGACGGCCCGGACATGCCAGACAGATTGGCCGTCCTGCAGCGGATACGGCTCGGGTGAGGGGTACGCCTTAGGCACACGCCGCCGTCGTCTGGCGTCTGTGGGGCGCAACCTTGGAGCTCAGCCCCAGACGCACAACAGCCCGGGAGCAGGGATCGCTCGCCGGGCTGATGGCACACCCCACCTGTTGGTGGATAGCCAAATGATGAGGCCGTCTCCGGGCCTCGGTCAAGTCGACTCGTACCCCAACGTCGCTTGGCTTCGGCGTTAATCGTGGCGTGGTGTAGCGACGGCCAGCGCGGTCGATCACCGGTGGTTTGCGAAGACATCCGAGGACTCTTCGGCGGCGCGCGCCACACCCTAGGCCTCGCCCATAACGGGCCGTCCTGGGCGGCGTGTCTGTGGCCAATCCGTGCGGGCCGAGCCACGCGGAGGCTGGGCATCTGGTAACGGGGCTGTTGTCCGACGCGGAATGGAAAACCCGCCAGGCGCTGCGGAGCGGGCAGGTCTCGGTAATCCGCGGCGATGCAGCGGGTGCTGCGCACGGCGGTGTGGGACGCTACGCCGTCCGCGATGACCTGTGTGAGCGAATAATCGAGCAGTTCGGATCCAGACTCGATGCGGGCCCGTGACGAGGACCGGGGTTTGAAGAACGTGTGCTCGCGACCACAAGAGGAGCGCCAGCCAGCCAGCGCCGTTCTCCACCCGCGCGATGGCCGTCTCTCGCCCACCAGCGCAGACGCTATCGTGTTGGTCCGGCTCGACGGGGATGAGTCGCGCTTTCGCCAGTAGTTCCAGGCCCATGTAGCGGCGTCCTTCGGTCCATTCGTCGGTTTGTTCGGCCAGGACGGCGCCGACGAGGCGGATGATGGCGCGGCCGGTTGGGAAAATCACGAGGTCCTCGCGTGGCGCTCCCCGAGCACGCCCGGCATTGGTTCGATCGGGTGACGACGCCAAGCCCGAGTCCGGTCGTGCTACTAGCGCAGACAAGGCAAGGTGAGGATGGAGTAGCAGGCGCTGTACTTGATGCCGGGTCAAGCCATGGAGCTTGGCTCCGGCACCTCCTCGGGCTTTACCGAGCGCACCCGCTGTGCAGTAGCGCTGCAAACGTGATCAGTTTGCCCTGGCCAAGAACTTCCGTCACCGACGCCGCCACATGGCTTCGCCTTTCTTGGGTGAGGAGGTGACCGGCGTCCGCGAAGGCCCGAAGTTCGAGTCTCAGACTGCGCTTCACCGCCGGGCCGAGTACACGGAACGGAAGAGAAACGTCGTGACGTCCACGATTACGCGTGCTGGAACCGCGATGTGACCCGTTGACGCGCGGTCCGGGGTCCCGATTGAGCGGACATGCCGTGCTACTGACGTCATGGCACCGACAAGGACGCCACCCGGCTCGTGGCCAGGGGAGAGCATGAGGCGACGCAGACTTGCGCTGGCGAAAGGACCGGTGTCGCCGTCCACCTTGGTGCTGCAAAAGCAGGGCGGAGGTTAGCCGAGCAGTCCGCCCGGGGCGCTTGCTCCTGAGGCCCGGTCTTCGCGGCAGGTCGGGAAACCGATCCGATGCCTCTCAGCTAGCCAGCAGCGAACGGCAACGACATCCCCGCATTGAAGTTCGTTCCCGGGAAAAGAAGCACCGATGGACCGCCGGAGCCGACAACAAACACATGCTTTAACGCTTAGCACAGGTAGCATAGATCCGTTATGCCTGATGAGCCAAACGTCTAGCTGCCCAGCGCACCGCCGCCGGATAGTCCTTGCGCCGGAATCGCTTAGATAGATTGATCTTATAACCGCTTACACCTTTACGTGCAGAAAAGAAAGCAACTGACCAGGGCCCGTCGTTGCGCCGATCCACCGCCAACGTTCGCCCACCAAACGCGCCTCGCCAGAACTGACCAGGGGAACAGTTTCGGCAGCGTTCATCGTTCCTTCGTGACAGCAGCGATGCGCTCACCTAGTTCCACCAGGGAGATCGAAGCAACGATGACTAGACCGTCTACCGACAGTGGGAGCAGGTACTGGGACCCATTCGTTTCTCCAAAGCGCGAGGCCACGGCGGCCATATGCCAATATGACACCCAGGCGGCGATCGCCGCGATAAGCGCCGTAGCCGCCCAGCGGGCAAGCCCCAGGCTGCGCCGATGCACAGGTACCCGGGAGATAAGCTCCAGCGTCAGCAGGAGGGCAAGTGGGGACCAGGCAGAAATAAGCTGTGAGATGAGATCGTCGCGAGCGTGCAGGACGTTACCGGCCACGCTGGCCGCGACGCCGAACGCGAGAACACTTCGGACACTCCAACGAATCTTCTTGAGTGACGCTAGGTCAACGTCGGCAAGAGCACGAGGTTCAGCAGCCTCTTGCAGAGGCCTTGCAGTAACGGGCGCGTGCGCGGCTTCCGAGGTCACCTCCGCAACCTGCTGGGCCGAGGTTCCTCCTGGCGAATCCTGATAGTTGGGCTTTGGTGGCCCATCCTCATCGACCGCCGACGCCCGCCTCCACTCCTCGGTCAACTGGTTGAGCAACTCGTCAGCCTTAGGTGCCCCGATACGAAACGTCCGCATTAACCGATGTCGGCTCGGGAGACCACCCAACTCCTGGGTGATCTCGCGAGCAGCTGGCAGCAACTCCCGTACATTGCGAGGATTGCGTGCGACGTTCACGGTCGAGGCGGTCATGTGGTAACTCCTAAACGATGAACCAAGACACTACTTCGGCAGAGAGGGTGGATACCTCGCGGGATCGACGGCCTCAAGCCATCGCCGAGTCTGGTCCGAACCTACGAGGCGCACAAGCGTTCTACCGAAAGCGGGCGCCTGACGCGACTCACTTTGGCCATATGCACGCGACTAGTCGCGGTGCGGTCACCGCAAGTCACTCGGAGCGCGTGCACTCAGCCGACGACAGACACCCTGACCTCTCATCGCTACGTACTTCGCCCACCTCGGCAGGTGATATCTCCATGGTCGCATGTCCCCGCTCGACCGCGCCCTCCCAGCACATCACTGCGGGAACCGAGAGGCTTCTCTCTGGTCAGTGATGAAAAACGGCGCCCATCGAGTAAGGCTATCGGAAGGTCCTATCGGAGGATCTCAGCTGGTCATGCGAGGGTGCTGCCATGTTCACCTCCCGGCTGCGAGTCACAGGGCGCGCCAGGCATCAACCCGGGCCCGTGAGGTTCTCCATCCAGACCTTGCCGCCTCCAGGCCGTCGAAGGCGTGTGCCTGCCGAGCCGCCAATCCGGTCAAGACGACGGATCGACGAGCAGCCAACCAAGCAGGCCCATGCCGCAGTGTCAGCTGAGGTTTGCGCCGCACCGACAGCGACGGCACTGCATCGATGAGGCTTGAACTGCGCCATCTACGCGTCCTTTGCGCCATCGCCGACTTGGGCAGCCTAGGTAAGGCCGCATCAGCTCTCAGGCTCTCTCAGCCGGCTTTGAGCGCACAGTTGCGCCGCATTGAGCGCTTCATGGGCGGCGAGCTGTTCCTGCGTACAAATTCGGGCGTCCGACCAACCTCGTTTGGCATCGAGATCGTGGAGGGGGCGCGCCAAATCCTCACCAGCGTCGACTCCCTGGGCCGCCGCACCGGCCGGCATTCTTGCAGCAAGGCGCTTCGCCTCGGGTCCACAACTACACCGGTTCTAGCCGGGCTGATCGCCAGGATTTCGAGGCAGCAGCCGGGCGTTAGCGTGACCATACGATCCGAGTACGGAATCGCGGCTCTTCTTGCGATGCTGGAATCAGACAAGTTGGATGTCGCCCTTGTACTGGACTATCCGGGCTTCGAACTGCGCGACTCTGAGATGTTGGATACTCGGCCGTTCGCCGTCGAGCCAGCTTTCGTGGCCTTGCCAGCTGGGCACCGGCTCGCCCACCGAACGGAGGTGCCGTTGCGGGAACTGGCGGGCGAAGCATGGTTCGTTAGTCCCGACGACGGCGCCGGTTGGCCCGGCGTCTTCTATCGCTCGTGCGAACAGGCGGGTTTCCGGCCCGCAGTTACACACGAGTTTCTCGGGGAGAAGAACCTTCAGGACATGATTGCAGCCGGGGTCGGCGTAACGATTTGTCAGCCAACGATGAGGCCCATGTATGGGATGGTCGTCCGCCCTTTGGAAGGGTCGCCAATCCGGGTCCGACAGTTAGTTGTATGGCGGCGCGAAGGTCCGGCGGCCCCGCTGGCCGCACAGTTGCACCGTTATGCACGCGAGGCCTATCAGGACCTGGTAGCGCAGACCCCGCACTACCAAGCGTGGACCGTCCGACAACGAATCTCTCCTGGCTTCACACTATGATCCCGCACCAGTGGATGGGTAGTGGCACGCTACGAGCCTACCGCCGGCCGGCTCGAGGCGGGGGCGATCAGTGAAGCACCGGCCTTGCGCTTTGAAACAGCGCGGGCTGAATGCACATCCGGGGGGCGGCGCGGCGGGGCTTGGCGGATCTCCTTGCAGCACGACCCGCTGTCGCGCCCTCTCGGTCGCTGGGTGCGGAAAAGGCGCTGCCGAAAGCAGGGCGCTGGTATAGGGATGCGCAGGGGCTTGGTACACCGATTCCCTTGCACCGATCTCGATGATCCGGCCGAGATACATCACCGCGATGCGCGTGCAGAGCTGACGGACGACGGCAAGGTCATGGGCAATGAAGACGTAGGATAAGCCGAATTCCCGCTGAAGCTCGCTCATCATATTGATAATCTGAGCTTGAACGGAGACATCCAAGGCAGAAACTGGCTCATCGGCAATTAGGAGACGCGGGCGTGTGACCAAAGCCCGAGCAATGCCGATGCGCTGCGCTTGCCCCCCTGAGAACTGGTGTGGGTAGCGGTCAACCTGCTCGGGCGCCAACCCAACACGCTCGATAATCTGGGCCACCGCACTGCGCTCATCGAGTTCGGGCCGCAAGATCCTTAACGGCGTTCTAATGATCTCGCCGACTGTGCGCCGCGGGTTGAGGGAAGAATAAGGGTCCTGGAAGATCATTTGAACGTCGCGCCGCAGCGGGCGCATGGCTCTCCTGCCGATCTTACTAATGTCGCGCCCCTCAAATTTTATGCTGCCTGAAGTGGCGCTCAACAGCCGTGCGAGCAATCTCGCCGTCGTCGACTTTCCGCATCCCGACTCACCGACAAGGCCTAGCGCCTCCCCGGCATAGACACTGAGGTCGAGATCAGCCACAGCATGTAGGTCGGCTCCCCTGCGCCCCTGGAAGACCTTCGACAGGCTGGCAACCTCCATTAGCGCGTCGCTCATCCCGTCACCTCGAGCAAGTGACATCCGGCCCTGTGCCCGTCTCCGACATTAGCCAGCCTCGGGGACCGTGTGTCACAGGGTAAGCCGGTCGTTCGCTCACCGCATCGGGGGTGGAATCGACAACCAGGTGGCGGACTCATCAGCGAGGGCGGGCTGCCCGCGACTGGCCTTAGCGCCTCGGCAAGGGGGCGGTCGAGGTGGGGGATGGAGTTGAGCAGAGCGCGGGTGTACGGATGCTTCGGGGTCTCGAATACAGTCGGCGCCGGCCCCTCTTCCACAGCGCGGCCAGCGTACATAATCATAACTTTATCGGCCATTCGGGCTACTACGCCCAAGTCGTGAGTGATCATTAGGACAGCCAAACCGAATTCTTGCTGAATTCCGACGATGAGGTCGAGGATCTGTGCCTGCACAGTGACATCCAGCGCCGTTGTCGGCTCATCTGCGATCAGCACCTCCGGCTCGCACGACAGAGCCATTGCGATCATGACTCGCTGCCGCATACCGCCGGAGAACTGATGCGGATAATCTGCCTGCCGCCGATGCGGATCGGGAATTCCTACGTGGTCGAGTAACTCCGCAGCCCGTTCTCGTGCGGCGCGTCGTCCGGCGCCGAAGTGTAGCCGATAGGCTTCTGCTATCTGCTCTCCGACCGTATATGCCGGATGCAACGATGAGAGCGGATCTTGAAATATCATCGCCACCTTTCGCCCGCGCAACTGCCTTATGGTCCTTTGAGATGCGCCGATGATCTCGGTACCGTCTAGGAGGACCGAACCGGCGACAGTCGCGTCGCGGTGCAAGCCCATTATCGCTAGACTCGCAACTGACTTCCCAGAGCCGGATTCACCGACAATTCCAAGCGTTTGGCCGCGGTCGAGCGAGAAAGACAGGCCGTCAACCGCGCAGACGACGCCGTGAATAGTCTGAAACGTCACTCGCAAATCGGTTACTTCCAGCACGCTCATGATTGCCGCACCTTCGGATCCGCGACGGCATAGAGAACGTCGACAACCACATTGAACCCGGTGATAAGAAACGCAGAAAGCAAGGCTACTCCCATGACCACCGGCTGATCCGCTGTATTGATTGCGTTGATCGTAAGCTGTCCTACGCCGGG
Organism: Micromonospora sp. WMMD1219; assembly: GCF_049315215.1. NCBI lineage: Bacteria > Bacillati > Actinomycetota > Actinomycetes > Micromonosporales > Micromonosporaceae > Micromonospora > Micromonospora sp. WMMD1219. The sequence continues at coordinate 4,215,687 of NZ_CP186057.1, read as the reverse complement.
CAAGCCGAAGACGCTTTCCGTAATGACCGCGCCTCCCAGAAGCGTCGCCAGGTCCATCCCGAAGATGGTGATCACGGGAGTCAGCGCCGAGCGCATGGCGTGTTTAACGACGACAGTTCGTTCAGGGAGGCCCTTGGCGCGGGCAGTTCGGATGTATGGCTCCGCAAGGGTTTCGAGCATTGATGAGCGCGATAGCCGTGCGTACATCGCGGCGTACAGTAGGGCGAGCACGGCCCATGGCAGTAGTAGATTCTGCGCCCACGCAATCGGGCTTTCCGTCAACTCCACGTAGCTTGGAAATGGTAGCCATCCAGCCAACTGTATTACTAGGTATAGGGCAACTAGGCCGGTAAAGTAAACTGGCAATGACGCCGCTGTCAGCGTGCCAGCCATGAGTGACCGGTCTAGAACGGTGCCTTTCCGCAGCGCGGAGATCACACCTGCAGTCAAGCCGAACAGGAGCCACAGTACTGCCGCCCCAGCGGCTATCGATGCAGTTGTGGGCAGCCGGTCCAGAAGGAGTTCCCAAACAGGGCGGTTCATCTGATATGAAAACCCAAGGCAGGGAAATTCGCATTTCACCGCGAGTTCACCCGTCCCTAATGTTCGTCCGCCTACGATCCCGCCGAGGTAATCCACAAACTGCTGCCAGAGAGGTTTGTCCAGGCCCATCTGATGATGCAGTTGCTCGATGCGTTCCGTGGTACAGCTCTTGCCGCAGGCTTGTAGGGCCGGATCACTGGGCAAGATATAGAAGATGCCAAAGGTGACAACGCAGATGGCCAGCAGCACGAAGAGCAGGCCAGCCAGGCGGCGAAGCGTATAGGAAAGCACTACACTCCTGATTTCGGATCCGTGGCGTCGCGGAGCGCATCACCGAAGAGGGTGAACCCAAGAACGGTTAGGAACAGGCATATCCCAGGGACGAGGAAGAACATAGGGTCTACCTGATACCAAGACATCGCTTTCTGCATCATTTGGCCCCAGGATGGCGTCGGCGGCTGCACCCCGATGCCTAAGAACGATAGAGCTGCCTCAGTGCCGATGTTGGCAGGAATTGAGAGCGTAGCGTATACAAGGATTGGCGATGTGAGGTTGGGGAGAATTTCACGCAACAAGATTGTTCCCCGCAATTGGCCGCCCGCCCACGCGGCTTCGACAAACTCTCGATGCCGCAACGACAGTGTTTGACCTCGGACGATACGGCCGATGTAGGGCCAGCCGAAGAAGCCGATCACGAGGATCAGTGACATCGTTCTGCCCTGGTCCGGAAGCACCGCTACGAGCGCGATCATGAAGATGAGCTGGGGGAAGGAGAGCACGAGGTCCATCAGCCGGCTGATGGCCGTGTCGATCCAGCCGCCGAAGAAGCCGGCAACCATTCCGAGCACGGTCCCGACTATCACGGAGACGGCCGTCGCGAGGACAGCGATCAAAAGGGATATCCGTGCCCCGTAGACGATGCGAGCTAACACATCTCGACCGTTAACCGGTTCGACGCCCAACCAATGATCCTCACTTACTCCGCCTAGCCGACCTTTGGGAAGGCCGCCTAGCGTCTTGTCAATTTGGCCCTCGTGGAAGTCATTGGGACCACTGCCGATAACGGCGGCGATTAGTGGGGCGAAGACGGCTAGGGCGATGAATAGAGCTATAATCACGATCCCTACCCTGGCGGCGGACTGAGCCCATACACGGACTACGAGTCTTCGCCACGGTCCGACGGGGGAGCCCGCCTCGGTCCGTCCCGGAAGTGGGTCTGTCATGCCACCGAGACCGCCGCGTAGTCGATCTCACCTTGCCAGATTGGATGGCCGAAGACGCCAGTGACCTTGGACCCGTGCAACAGGGGCATCTTGTCCCATACCAGGGGAACAGCAGGCATCAGCTGGATGATTTGCGTGTCGAGTTCACCCCACGCTTTTTGCGCGCTATTCGCGTCGGTCAGGGCCAAGATTTCATCGACACGCTTGTTTACCGACGGATCGTTCAGTTGGCTGATTACCCTATTTCCCTTCGGCTGAATGTTGCGGCCGTCGAACTTTTGCGGGATGAATGAAGCGCCGTTCGGCCAGTCCGCGCACCAGCCATCGAAGACCAATTCGTCTGCTGTGGCGGGGGTGCCGGTCGTGGAGTAGAACACCGATGCATCGACAGAATTGATCTTGACTCGAACGCCGATGCGAGCCAGGGAAGATTGGACGGCCTCGGCTTCGGCCCTGCCCGTGTCTGTCGAAGTGGTAGTTAATGTGATTTCGAACCCTTCGGGCTTCCCTGCATCAGCCAGGAGCCGGCGAGCCTTTGTCACATCACCTTCTGGTGGCGCCTGGAAGGCTTCATTCTTCTGACCGGCCGTGAGAGATGGCGGCATGAAGGAAGTTGCGAAGTCGCCGACTCCTTCTCCACCGTGCGCTGTCCTATACGCCTCACGGCTGATCCCATAGGCCACAGCCTGACGTGCCATCAAGTTGTCAAAGGGGGGTTTCGCAGTATTGAACGTGAGCATGCGGGTGCAGATGCTCGGCTCTGCAACGTAGCGATCCTTTACCTTCGGATCGCTGAGGACGCGAGGCATGCTGGCAGCGCTGATTCCGGCCCACGCCACGGCCCGCTGGTCCCGCCCCTGATCCGCTATGAGCCGTTGCTCGATGGTCGCACTCGAAAGCCCCTGCTTCACCTCAATTCGGTCAGGAAGGGCTTTTCGGATCGAGTCTGTGCTCGGGTCCCAATGGGAGTTCCGGACCAGGACGAGTTCCTTACCTCGGTCATACCTTTCGATCTTATATGGCCCAGTAGAGAAAATGGCCGAGTTATACTTCACCCCAGTGTCTTTCTCCTTGCGCACGGGAGCCGAAGTGGGCAACGCCAAGATGTAGTCTAGGTCAGCCGTGGGTTTCCTCAATTCAAAGACGATGGTTCGATCGTCGGGGGTGAGAATCGATGGCAGCCCTCTCGGATCCTTATATGGTCCGGCGTATTTTTCGCCTCCAACGAGCAGGTCGCGGAGATATCCTGGGCCCTCTTGGAGTTCCGCCGCGAAAATCCGCTCAATACCGTACTTTACGTCTTTGCTAGTGACTACGCTTCCGTCCTCAAATTTGACCCCGGATCGGAGCTTATATGTCCAGGTCCTGTTTCCGCCTGACGGCACCCCCAGCTCTTCGGCTAGGTCGGGCCTAACCTTTGTGCCCTCGGACCCAGGCGCGGCCGCATAGGCCGTTAGTGTGCGATATAGCGTTCGCCCGCCGAACAGAACATCCCGCATAGTCCAGTTCTGGGCCGGGTCGAGATTAGCGAAGTCCGCAGAGGCTAGAACGATGAGCGTCCCTCCTCGGCCACCGGTTCGCCCGTTTTCCTGGTCGGTGGGGCTGGCTCCGCATCCCCCTAAGATCATGGCCAATGCCGCGCCCGCAGCAGTTATAGATCTTTTCATGCACTATTCTCCGTTCACTTGCAGGAGATTCGAGTTTGTCGTTGATGGCACAGCTGCGCCGGCGGAGTGGCTGACGCATGAACCGCTGACCTCATCTTCACCTCTCCCGATATCGGATTGGTTGCGAAGCCTGGATGCTATGACTGCACATAACATCCACCGCTCCTACTTGTGCGCGACCGAGGAGTCCGTCATAATCGCTAGCCCGCGAATTACGTGGATTCCGTACAACGCGATCTGACAGGTTCCCGGGATTTAGAGAGGGTCGCGCTTGCTGTCCGTGCCAAGGGTGTTCGACGGTGGCGGATGCTCTACCAGGAACTGCCGGATGGCCGAGTGCTGGCGGTGGGGCAGCACATCACCGACGTGGATCGCCCATGAAGCAGCTGATCTGGATTGACCTGCTGGTGGGTGGGGCGGTCCTGCTCAGCCTGGCCTCGGTGGGTGCCGGGATGGTGCGTAGCAGTCTCAAGCCGCTGGTCGAGATCGAGCGGACCGCAGCGGCCATCGCCGGCGGGGACCTGACCGAGTGGTGCCCGACCCGGAGGAGGGACGGCCGGCGCCGACCTCAGAGGGGGCCGGCTATCCCGAGCGCTGAACGCGATGCTCGCCCAGATCGAGGCGAGGCGGCCTTCACCGCTGGGGCTGCGTCCAAGGCGCGAGTACGCTCCCCGAAGGAGTGGACGCGGCAGTTCATCGCGGACGCCTCGCACGAGCTGCGGACGCCGCTGACCACGTTCCGAGGCTTAGCCGAGCTGTACCGGCAGGGCGCCGGCCGAGAGCCGCAGCAGACCGCCGGCCTGCTGCGCCGTACGGAGGACGAGGCGTCCCCGATGGGATTGCTGGTGGAGGATCTGCTGCTGGCCCGCATGGACCGGGAAAGCCGGATCGCGCTGGTGCCGGTGGAGTTGCGGCCCTCGCTCCGACGCGGTCCATGCGGTCCAGGCGGCGGGGGCGATCGACGCCGAGCGCCGCATCGAGCTTCACATCGAGCCTGGCAGCGGGCCGCTGGTCGTACTCGGCGACGACGCCGCCTGCGACAGGTGGTCGGAAACCTGATGACCAACGCGCTCGCCCACACCCCACCGGACGCCGCGGTAGAGCTACGGCTGCGGGCCGAGCCAGAAAACCAGGCCGTGATTGACGCGGCTGAGAGACACCCGGGCCGTGAGGTCACCTTCCGGGTGAAGTTGGCGCTGCCGCGGAAGTCACCCCAGTCCAGCGAGTGACCTTCCGCTACGTGCCTTCTCGGCCGCCCACCCACCGATCATCAACTATCAGCCGACGACCGGGGAAAACTGATTGGGACTTGTGGATCGGTTGGGAAGCGGCGTACCTCCCCGATGAGCGTTCGAGGATCTCAAGTGAAGGCCGACGTTGGCGCGTCTTTCGGGAAGGCAGGCCGATGCTGACCGTAGTCGCCGAGGACGGGACGACGCGCAAGGGCGTCTCGCTGCTGGATGACATCGTGCAAGAGGGCGCCCGGCGAATCTCGCCGCCGCACTGGAGGCGAAGGTCGACGCGCAACTGGCCGAACTGGCGGTCGAACCTGACGAGCAGGGCTGGCGGCTGGCGGCTGGCGGCTGGCGGCTGGCGGCTGGCGGCTGGCGGCTGGCGGTGCGTAACGGCCGCGCCCAGCCGAGGGAAGTGATGACCTCGGCTGGGCGCGGTGCAGGTGCGGTCGCCGCGGGGTCTAGGACAGACGGGTCGACCCGGACCTGGCAGCGGAAGGGGGTCCGGTCGGTGGTCCTGCCGCCGTGGTGCCAGCAAGAGCCCCGAAGGTAGCGGAAGCTACCTCTGCTCTACCTGGATGATCTGGCGCCCGATGATTTCGTCCCGGCCCTGGACTTGTCCACCGTCGACTACATGTGTGGGTGGGCCGGCGGTATCGCCACCGACGTGCGCCTAGAGGAGGACAAGCTGCTCGTGGTCGTCGAGGTCCGCGCCGACGGCTGGAAGGAGATGGTCGCGCTGGCTGACGGCTACCGAGAGTCAACCTGCTCGTGGGCTGACCTGCTGCGCGACTGCGCTCGTCGAGGTGCGCAGGTCCCGGTTCTCGCGGTCAGTGACAGCGCGCCTGGCTCCTGTGCTGCGCGCTGCAAGAGGTCTTCCCGACACCCGCGGGCAGCGCGACTGGGTGCGCAAGACGGCTAACGTCGTCCTAGCCGCGCTACCCTAGTCCGCTCATCCGGGCGCCAAGGGCCGCCCTGGCTGGGGTCTACAACGCCGAGGGCAATCGGCACACCCACGCCGCGGCGAATTCGTTCGCTGACGCCTACTGCCTCAAGTTGCCCAAGGCTGTCGCTAAGCTCATCGAACACCTCGACGAGTTGCGGGTTCTATTCTCTCCCCACCGAGCAGTGGATCCACCTGTGCGCCTCGGACCCGCTCGAACCGACCTTCGTCACGGTGCGCCACCGCAACCGGGTCACTCAAGGGCATCGGCAGCCGAGCCGCCGGCCTGGCCGTGGCGTTCAGGCTCATCGAGTCCGTGCAGGATCGGCGGCGGGCGGTGAACGCACCACACCTGCTCGCCCTGGCCCCCGCCGGCGCCTACCGTCATCAACGGCGAACTCGTCGAGCGTCCGGACAGCGACGTCGCATAGCCCACCCGGGACAAGCCACAGGGAGCGTCAAGCATGACCATCATCGACAAGATCGCGTGGATGCGCCTCGACAACGGCGCGATCCTCAGCTCTGGTGCCCGCCGGCCCGCGGCCGACCCAGCAGCACTTCGCGCCGTCGCTTCGACGGGCGAGCGCCGTTCCTGTCCCGCAAGCCGGCCGCCCCCGACTTAAGCGCGACTCTTGAGGCAGTCGCCGCCACGAATCCTCGATATGGAGCAGCACAAATTCCCCAATGGACCGAGCAATCATCAAGTCGCTAGCGGCTTCGCAACCGATGTCCGCCTGACGGCGACCCCAGTACGATCGATAGATCACCCGCGGCCGCCCCTTCAGCACTCCCTAAGGGACGTCTCGTAACTGGGTGAAGGCGTTGCCTGGTACCGGGCCGGTGGTCAGCCGACGAGGATGATGTTGTGGAGGTTGGCGATGCCGGAAGTGGCGTCGGCCAATGTGTGGGTGGCGGGGCGGTAGTCGCGCGGGGTCTTGAAGCCCTTCATCCTGGCCAGAGCGTGTTCGACCCCTGCTCGGACGGGTGCGGTGTTCGACGTTGAGGGCTTCCTTCCAATCCGGCAGGTCGCTGCCGTCGGAGGGCTTGCGGTACGGCATGATCACCTCGGGGTTGCCGCGGTAGCCGCCGTCGACCATCACCGGCCGCCCGTGCAGCTTCTGGTCGATGCCGGAGGTGCGGTAGACGATGGTGTCGTTGCGGTTGCCGGGCTGCGGTTCGCCGACGGCGATGATCAGACGGGTGGAGGCGTCGATGGCGACCTGCAGGTTCGTCGAGTTCCGGTAGTTCTTGCTCCGGGCGGCCAGCCGGTGATCGCGGGTGGGGATCAGAGTCCCGTCGACGATCGCGATCTGCGCGACTGGCCGTTTGCGTACCGGCGCCAGGGCCAGCAGCGGCGCGAGGGTGTCGATGACCCGGTGGGCTGCGGAGTGCGACACCCCGAACAGCGGGCCGATCTGGCGCATCGTCAGGTTCGTGCGCCAGTAGGTGGCCACCAGCAGCACCCGGTCGGCGAGGTCGAGGGCCCACTGCCGGCCGTCGGCGATGCCGTCCCCGCCCCGCTCGGCGACCAGGCGGACCAGCTTACGGAACTGGGCGGGCTGCAACCCGGTGAACGGAAAGATCCACTCCGGCCGGGCTGCCGTGATCACCTGCACCCAGGCATCCTGCCTAATCGTCCTCAACAGACAGACGCCAGGGTTACGAGACGTCCCTTAGGGAGATGCGCTTCGACAAGGGAATCCTCTTCCTTCGAACGAAGCAACCCGCCAGCGGGGCGTTTGATACTGCGACCTCCGGAATTCAGCAATGGCGGAGTGTCGTGACGGACGGCTTGCTCCTGATGGCCTCAGTCAGCGTCAAACTGAGAGTGCGCAGGCCGCGAGCAGAGCACTCCCGGCAAACATCAAAATCTGGGTGCGCTGACTAGCTACCGGCCACCATGCCACGCCTTCAGGAACTGCGATGACCGCTAGACCCCTCCAGCCGCAGGTGAGTCGAGCCGATTGCGCGTCTCGATAGGTGATTCGCCACCCGGCGGACGTCAGCTCTATAAGCGCATCGTAAAGGTCAATCGGAAAGAACTGACCGGCGACGGCTTCACCCTGGTTGCGATCGTCACGGGTGTCGGCAGATTGTGGGGCGTTGCGCCTCGAAGCCAATCGGCCGCGAGGGTTAATCCTGAGCCAGGATGAGCGCGATGAGCCGGGACGGCGGAACACAGCACCCCTCACCTCTCTAACGTTGACTACTGTGGCGCACTCACACATGGTCGGTCTGGTTCTTGCTGGGCCGCCTCGCCGCGCGCATACTGGCCATGCAACGACTTATCTTCGCGACGAAGCGGCGTTGGAGCATCTCTCGAATCTTCTCGTCTGAGCGGTCGAACTACTGCGCCGATCGGCGGGAAGAGTCTCTAGAGTGGATAACCCGGTCGCCTTCAGGCCAGGGGACCTCCACCCTTCGCTCCGCGCAGGAGACAAGATGTCAGGGCGTCGAGAGATTATGTGAGCCTAGTTCACTTAGTCAATAGGTCCGGCGGCAAGTCGGCACATCCTCCCCCTCGCACGTCGGGCGATGGAAAACCGGAGGCTTTGAGGGGCCGAGGCGACAGGTTGGGATGCGCTCAGAGCCCACCCCTGGACCCCAGCCGGGCGCAAGAGGCTCCAAGTGCGATGCGGGCCTCCTGCTGCGCCTTGACGGCGTGTGGCATTTCCAGCTGGGCCACCCGCCCTGGTGGCGCTTCGATTCCTCCCACCCTCTCGGAACCCCGGTGAAGACGGCGTAGCCATGCCGCCCGACACGAGCACCGCGGCCAGCGGCCACTCCTCGCGCTCGGCAAGTGCGGCTGCTCCCGGGTGTCTGCCACGCCAGCGAGCCGAACGAACCGCCGCGCACGCCACGCCGACCCGTGGGCCTCGGGCGGGGGACGGCGCCTCCCGGTCCCTATCCGCAGCCATCTCGCAACCCGAGCGCTACCGGTCGGCGCTCGTTCCACCGCTACCGCACGACTCCAGGTAGGCGCCTAGCGGCCAAGCGATGATCCCGTCGAGAGGAGTGCAACGCGATCAGCGCCGGGCGGCGGCCATGACTTAGGCACGCCTTAAGTGGGAGGGGACGCCACTGACGCTTTGTGCAAATGGCGCAACATGGGCCAGTCCCGACGATGGCGGCTGACCTGGGCTTAGCCACTGCCTGAGATGTAGGACTGGTTGCGCGGGTGCGCTCCCACAACTGGACACATGTTGCGTGTCCGGCAATCTAGCGTAATGTCCGCTCTCTCAAAGTTAGGAGTCCTCGCCTCTGACGTACACCCCCCTTCCAGGCGCGCCATAGACGATTCCCTTGGCATGGAGCACCAAGATGGCTCGTTGCACGGTGGCAATCGAGACGCTGTAGAGCGCTGACAACTGACTGTAGGAGGGGATCTTCGTCTCTGGCGGGTACTCACCGGTGGCGACGCGGGCGGCGATGTCGTCTGCGATCTGGCGGTAGGTCATTCGTTGGGGCATGTCACTCCTGGGTTGGCGCCCCGATGAGATCACGCGCACTAGGTTCACTCAACTCTCCCGTTGACCGCGTGAACTAGGTGCACATACTGTAGCTGTGAGTGGTCGTCAGGTGTACCTGGGTTGGCGCCAAGGGCACAGGCTGCTCAGCCGGGAGTCGAGTCGGCGGCTCGACTCCCGGTCCATGGCTGACACTTGGGGGAATCGTTGGCGCGCGTTTCTAGCGGCTCGTCATCCCTGCGCTTCGCGCCTTCATGCCGGGCCCCGCATCCGGGTATTGGCCATGTGCTGGTTCGGGTGGAGGTTCAACTTCGGCGTTCGAGAGCAATCAGCCACGGTCACCCATCCCCTCAGGCAGGTTCCGCGATGTCAAGCGGCATGGCGCGTTGCGCGCGAACAGGCCGGACTAGCTTGCCTTCCGCAGTCAGACAGGCACGGGCGCTGTCCGTTCGTCAGTCAGTGTCCAGCTGGCGAACCAGGGATGCATGGCCCTGCCCAGTCGGACGGGAGCGCTCGTGAGCGCGTATCATGTTGCCTTGACCGTGGAAGCGGAGCAAACGGAAAGATCAGCACCTTTCCCTTGCTTTGTCGTACAATTTCGCGCGGAGCTGACGGCATGGTCCAATCGCAGCCACGCAATGAACGTCGTGGTACATCCAGCTGTGACGCAGAACCGGTGTTTGGTGGAGCTAGACGCGGAAACCGCAACCGTTGCCACCGCCCTGTATCTCGCAGAGCGGGCGGTCATTAGCACTGCCGAAGCGAATCTGGGCTGGACCTTAGTGATTGTGCGCGCTGTCGTCCATCCACTGCTTCAACGCGCATAAGCAACGCCGACACGGGAAAATTGTCCGGTCTCGGGACCTGCGTGACACATCGCTAGCACGACCTGGGTAACACTCCGCTGAGTGTTGGTGGAGATGGGCGTGATGGAACAGCGGTACCGAACCGTCCAGGACGTGCTTGCCGGATCCACGGTCACGGACGTCGCCGAACTATTCGGAGTCCCTCGCCAAGCGCGGTGCATCGCTGGCTGGCCTGGTATCAGGACGAGGGCCTGGAAGTGCTTGCCGACCCGGTCTAGCCGTCCGCGTTCCTTGCCTAGCCAGGCTGTTCCTGAGGTGGAGGCACTGATCTGTGAGCTGCGCCGGAACCATCCCTGTTGGAGTGCCCATCGCCTCGTCTATGAGCTCGGGCGCCGCGACTGTCCCAGATTGATCTCTTCGCGGCTTAAGGTGCATCGAGTGTTGATCCGGCACGGCGTGGTAGATCCGATGCCTCGCCGGCGTCGGCGGGAGGACTACCGGCGATGGGACCGTGGCCGGTCGATGGAACTGTGGCAGCTGGACATCGTTGGCGGTATCCGGCTGGCTGACGGTGGTGAGGCGAAGGGCGTCACCGGCGTTGACGATCACGCCGGGTTCTGCGTCATCGCCGCCGTGGTTCGGCGGGCCACCGGCCGGGCCGCCTGTCTCGCCTTCGTTGAGGCCCTGTAACGATTCAGGGTGCCCGAGGAGGTACTCACGGAGAACGGCAAGCAGTTCACTGCCCGGTTTGGCCGCGGCGGTGGTGAGGTGATGTTCGACCGGATCTGCCGGGAGAACGGCATCACCCACCGGCTGACCAAGCCCCGTTCACCCACCACCACTGGCAAGGCCGAACGGTTCCACCAAGCCCTGCAACGCGAGCTCCTCGACGACGTCGACGCTTGGGCCGCCCCCCGAGGAAGTCCAAGAAGCGATCGACGTGTTCCGCACGAATACAACACCGAACGGCCGCACCAGTCCCTCGGGATGCGTTCCCGTCCAACCGGTTCACCGCCTCTGCTGCAGACGAGCCGCTGCCGATGCAGCTTCCACCGGCGCTGACCAGCACGAACCCCGCCCCCGGGAAGCCGCTGCCTGCGCCACCGCCGGCCCGTGGGTCGGCCTCCGTCGCAGCCGCGCCAGTGCCAAGCGGCGACGATGTCGGCCTGGCCGTGGAGGTCACCCGGATCATTCCCGCCTCGGGCAACCTCACCGTCTGCGGGCAACAGTTCTGGCTCAGCCCCACCCGGGCCGGTCTGCCGGTCACACTCTGGGCGGACACGACCGTCATCCACCTGCTCATCGACGGCGTCCGACTCAAGACCGTCCCGTCCCGGCTCACCCCCGACCACCTGCGTCAGCTCCTCGACGACGACGGCCAACCCGCCGGGCTGCCACCGATCACCACCGGCAGCGTCCAAGCTGGCGCCGCGATTGAGGTGGAACGACTTGTCAACGCGACAGGCCTGATCGGCCTCGTCGGACGGCAACACCCCGTCGGCTACCGCTTCGCCGGCCGGCGCATCACGGTCCGCCTCGATCGCGGCCTCATGCAGATCACCGCAGACGGCGCCCTGCTGCGCAGCCTGCCCAACCCGCGGACATCCGCCGAAGCCACCCGCATCCACGACGCCCGCCCCGCCGGACCCCCACCGCCCCGGCACCATCACCGGTCCGGGTCGAACGCCGTGTCAGCTGCCGAGGATCTCTGGTCATCGCCGGCCAATGCATCCATGTCGGCATCGCCCGCGCCGGCCGCACCCTCACCGTCGAAGCCGCCCGACACCACCTTCCGCGTCCACGGCGGCAACCAGCTCCTCACCGAAGTCTCCCGAACCACACCAAGCCCATCGCACGATGCAAGGCCCGTAGACCGGAGCCGCCCCGGCTACGGCGCGCCGCCTCGACGTCCTACCTGTCAGAAAGCCCCTCCTCCGATCGGCTCTCGTAACGCACCCTTATCCCATGGCACCGGGCAAGCCGTGGGCCGGCGACGACGCGGGCCACAACAACCACTGCCACCAGCGTCTAGATCAAACAGCGCGACCGCGACACCGTCGACCCGGCCTACCCAGAGGCCCTGGTGCGACGAGCAATCCGGCGGATGCCGATTATGGATCCCCGTCAACGGCGAAGTCGGCCACGGCTACGGTGCCTGCACGAACCCCGCCTCGAACTTCGACGGACGGGTCCGCTTCGAACACGACGGATGCACCGCCTTCGCCAACCGCGACGACGGCTCCTTCGGATAACCCAACGCAAGTAAGTTGAAGATCGTCTAGCCGGACGTGTCGCCCCACGTCCCGGCTGACCTGTCACGCAACTCCTGAGACCCGACACCGGCACGGAAAGTGTCGGCCTGACACCCGGTGCTATCTCTTCAGCTTGGCCTCGATCCAGTTGATCGCAAAATTGAAGACAGGCTCCGCTTCAAACAGGTAGCTATCCGCGGCGCCGACCCTGCCCTGACGACCGATTCCTGCCGAGAGCATGTCCCGTGCAATGGCCTCGAACGGCTCCACCCCTCGGCGCACCACCGTCGAGTAGTCGAACGCTCCTTCCTCAGAGTCGATATCGCGGAATTGTCGCCAGACCCGCTGGCCGTTAACGAGGATCGGTTGTTCGTAGGTCACGAACCGTTTGCTGCGGACGTCGGCCAACGCCTCAGCGTGATGCAACAGCGTCATGGTGTCCAATGGAGCGCCAAGTAACAAGACTCGGCCGCTATGGGCGATCAGCCGTGCTAGCGGCGTGTCGGATCCGTGAGGATGGTCCCACGGATGCTCTGCCATCAGTTCGGCTGCGGCCGGACCCAGGGCTGCGAAACTGGCGTCGGGGTGCCGACTTCGGATCGCACCAGGCCAGCGGCGCAGCGCTTCTGGGAGACGACCATTATTGTAGTCCGCCTCACTGAGGTCCGGGTCGTACGCGGGATGCTCTGCTCGCAGGGCGTCCTGCCAGTCCCGTGGCCAATCGAGGAAGTCATATGGAGGCGCGTTGTTCCAGCCACAGGGCACCATAAGGGTTCCACGGACTCCCACAACGTCGAGGAGTGCGCCGATGATTGTCTGCGGTCCGCCAGCCACGTACCCGATGGCAGACATGCGGGTGTGGAAAATCACCACGTCTCCGTCTTTGAGACCGAGATCAGCAAGGTCATGCTTGATCCGGCTTCGGGTAACGGGACCGCCGGAGTGATTGAGTAAGCTCATCTCTTCCATAGCTAGCAGCCTCTCCTGAGCCGGGGCGTCAGGCAACCGGGTAATCTTTCTGCCTCGGAGGGTGTGGGACTTGGCGCAGGACTGAGCGAGGCTCTCGGTCGAGGGGGCGGGAAAGAAAGACGCCGACGTGTCGCAACGCCCTCAGGAGATCCTGCCACGCGTCACCGGTGGTTTGTATTAGGACAGGCACGGGAGACGACCGCGGAACGGCTTCTACATCGAAATGCTTCACCAGAGCTCAACGCTCGGTCGGACCGGATCGACGCCGCAGCTAGGCTTGAAACCAACTGATTACCGGGCACACGCGCCTTCTTCGCAGGGTCCGACCGGCGCCCGACTCGGCGCAAACCGCGCCAAGCCCTTAATCGTCTTCTTGCTCATCCTCATCCTGACCTTCGCGATGACGCGGTCGCCACTCGGTGCGCTCGCCGTCGCCATCCACGCTGCCCCGGGTTTTGGTGGCCGGCTTGACCGGCGTCTTCACCGGCGGTGCGGTGGTCGGCGCCGAGCCGGCGATGCCGGAGACCTGCACGCCGCAGGTGCTGTCGCCGAGCGTGAACTCGACCGGCAGCGTGTTGCTCCCGGTGTAGCGACCGGCGAGCGTCAGCTTCGTCGACGCGCCGGGCGCCAGCGCCGGGTCCGTCGCCGGCGCGGCGATCGAGACGGTACGCCCCGCCTGACGCGCCGTGGGCTGGGACGTGGTGACGGTCTGCTTGCCGGGGAACGTGAAGTTCATGGTCCAGCCGCGCAGTTCCCGGTCGCTGGTGTTGGTGAGCGTCAGCTCGGCGGAGAACTCCTTGCCGGTGTCGCGGCGCAGCGAGTAGTCGACAGCGCAGGGGACCGCCTCGGGCAGGCTCATCCGCGCCTCGGTCGGCTCCACCCCGCCGCTGGCCGGGCTGCGCGACGTGAGACCCCACAGCGTGGCGGTCACCGCGACCAGTCCGACGGCGGCCACGCCGGCCTCCACCTTGCGCCGCCGCGCCACCGCCCGCCGCGTTCGGGTACGGACCGCCGAGAACGGCAGCGCGTCGGTCTCCGCCGACCACGGCAGGATCGTGGTTCCGGCGTTCTCGGCGAGCCCCGGGTCCATCCGGCCGAACGCCGGCGACACCGGCACGATCGCCGCGATACCGGCCGCCTCGGCGAGCGTACGGGCCACCTCGGCGGTGGCCGGGCGGTCCTCGGGGCGCTTCGCCAGGCACCGCTGCACCAGCGCGGCGACCGGCTCGGGCAGGCCCGGCACCGCGGGCATCGGGTCCGGGTCGCGGTACATGTGCGCGCGCAGCATCTGGGTGGTGGTGCTGGCCTGCCACGGCAGGCGGCCGGTCAGCATCCGGTAGAGCAGCAGCCCGACCGCGTACACGTCGGTGGCCGGCGAGACGTGGCCGTTGTCCAGCCGCTCCGGCGCCAGGTACGCGGGCGTGCCGAGCAGCGCGCCGTCCGGCCCCTTGTCGCTCTCCCCCACCAGCGCCGAGATGCCGAAGTCGACGACCTTCACCCCGGTCGGGGTCAGCATGACGTTGCCCGGGGTCACGTCCCGGTGCACCACGCCACGGGCGTGCGCGGCGGCCAGCGCCGAGGCGACCTCCGCGCCGATGGTCATGGCCTCCCGCCAGGGAAGCTGCCCGTCGCGGCCGAGCCGCCCGCTGAGCGGACCGCCGTCGACCAGCTCCATGACCACGTACGGCACGGTCAAGCCGACCTGCACGGACTCGCCGTAGTCGTACACGTTGGTGATGTTGGGGTGGCACAGCCGCGCGGCGGCCTGCGCCTCCACCCGGATCCGGTGCCGGAACGCCTTGTCGCTGGCCAGCCGCGACGCCAGCACCTTGACCGCCACCTGCCGGCCCAGCACCTCGTCGTAGCCGCGCCAGACGACCGACATGCCGCCCGCACCCAGCTGCTCGACCAACCGGTATCGCTCGCCGAGCAACTCCATGTTGTTCAGTCGCCTCATGGCCGGATTCATTGCCCCTGAAGCTGCGAAAGACACCTAGCGGCTTGTATAGCAAGTCGCGATAGCTTCAGCACCTAAGCTGGCCGTTCCGCCGCCGAGCTTTACCCTGCACAGCGTTCATATGCGCGAGTTTCAGATGAAATATCCCTTTTGCTATTTTCGAACAGGCCACGTCCTGGGCGCGAGCCCGCGATGCGAGCTAGGCCGAACGGAGGCACCTCATAGCGACTGAGCGGCTGGCCGGATGACCCTTAACGCCGGAAGCTTCCAGATTCGGACGACAAAGCGCGAGCACAGATGATAGTCGTGGTATCAGTAGCCGATCGCGTCCAAGAACCTCCTCGCCTTGAAGATCTAACGAGCATCTTTTGGGTACACCGCGTCGGCGGCCTGCCGCCGCCCACAAGAGTCGTGTCAGCGTTACACCTGCGGGAACTTCACGTGCAGCAGGGTTCGGGCAGCACGTGTCCGCTTCGCCGATAGGGCCTACGAAGTCCAGGCCGGATCTGACAAGGAGGCCCGATGACGGACGCCACCGGGGATTTCTTCCAGGAACTGGCACACCGGCACCATGACCGCCGACTCCAGGCGATCGACCACGGCAGCGTGCGTTTCGATATCAGCGACAGAGGGCGCGCTCGGCATTGGCTGGTCCGCATCGCAAGAGGACGGATATGGGTGGCCCAGGTAGATTCACCAAGAGGCGGAGACGCAGTTGTCGAAGCAGATAGCAGCGTATTCGACCGGATCGCACGAGGTGAAGCATATTTTCTAACGACAGTTCTGCGCGGCGAAGCAACAGTCATCGGAAGCCCTCATCTCTTCGCCACGGTCCGCAAGCTCTTTCCACCCCCACCCTATCGCCATGCCGACGAGATGGAACGCTCAGGAGGCAGCCATGAATGAGGAACAAGTGGGCATCCTGGACGGTAGAGTTTTTATGGTCTGTGACCGCTCGGGTGACATCCTTGAATCAGCCGACGGTTCTCTCGGGCTGTTTGCTCACGACACACGTCTGCTATCTAAGTGGGTGCTGACCGTGGATGGCGAACGCTTAAGCACCCTCGCCATCGACGATGTCCACTACTTCGAGAATCGGTTCTATCTTGTCCCTGGGCGGCAAGACGTCTACGTCAACAGCACGCTTTCGGTGCGGCGCGTACACACTTTGAGCTCCGGCCTCCACGAGGATCTTGAGATCATCAATCACGACGGAGAGCCGGTCGACATAGTCGTAAGAATCGAAGTTGACGCCGACTTCGCTGACCTTTTTGAAGCCAAGGACGGCCTTGTTTCAAAAAGAGGCAGGCACTATCGCCGGATCGAGGACAGCCAGCTGATTCTCGGCTACGAGCGAGATCGTTTCAGGAGGGAGACCGTCATTTCTTCCTCGACACCTGCGGAAATAGGCAATGCAGGATTGACTCTCCGAGTGCACCTGGAGCCCTACGGCGACTGGAAGACAAGGCTCAGCGCGACGCCTTCGCTTCCTGTACCACAAGGACTAGAGCGGCTTGCGCTCCCGAGAGGCACGGATTCCGCCGAAGAAAAGGCGCGACAGCTAACAGAGTGGCTCGACATGGCCCCCCGGCTAGAGTCGAGCTGGGAGCCGCTGCGCGCCACATACCGACGCAGCCTGATCGACTTGGCAGCCCTGCGTTTCAGTCCATTCCTCGCAGAAGACCGCAGCATGCCGGCTGCTGGGCTGCCTTGGTTCATGGCTCTGTTTGGCCGCGACAGCATTTTCGCTAGCTTGCAGGCGCTGCCATTTGTGTCGGAACTGGCGGCCACCACTCTGCGGGTGCTCGCGTTTCGGCAAGGCAGCCGGGTAGACGACTTCCGGGAGGAAGAGCCCGGTCGCATTCTTCATGAAATGCGATATGGCGAGAAGAGCGTATTCGAAGAGAGCCCACATACGCCATACTTCGGCAGCGCCGACGCGACGCCTCTATTTCTCGTGCTACTCGACGAGTACGAGAGATGGACTGGCGACGAGGACCTGGTCCGCTCACTAGAACAGGAAGCGCGGGAAGCAGTAGATTGGATAAACAAGTACGCCGACCGCAGCGGAATCGGGTATGTCTCATTTCAGAGACGCAACACCCTAAACGGTCTAGAGAATCAATGCTGGAAGGACTCCTGGGATGGAGTATCCTTCCGCGACGGACGGCTTCCCGGCTTTCCTCGGGCCACCTGCGAACTCCAGGGCTACGCCTACGATGCCAAGATTCGAACAGCTAGGCTAGCCCGGAACATCTGGGGCGACGCCGCGTTCGCCGCACGCCTGGAGCAAGAAGCTGCCGAGTTGAAAGAACGCTTCAACCGTGACTTCTGGGTCAACGAAGGCGAATATATGGCCCTCGCCCTGGATCGCGACGGCCGTCAAGTCGATGCTCTATCGTCGAATATCGGACACCTGCTTTGGAGTGGCATCGTTGACGAATCTAAAGCGGAATGCCTTGTGCGCCACCTTATGTCTCCACGGCTTTTTAGCGGCTGGGGAGTACGCACGCTCGCGGAGGGTGAGGCGCGCTACAATCCCATCGGCTATCACGTAGGGACAATCTGGCCTTTCGACAACTCCATTATCGCCTGGGGCCTTCGACGATACGGTTACCCTGAAGCCGCAGCGAGGATTGCCGCCGGCATCCTCGACGCAGCAGTATTTTACGATGGCCGACTCCCCGAGGCTTTCGCGGGATATGCCCGATCTGAAACCATGTTTCCGGTCAACTACCCTACAGCCTGCAGCCCTCAAGCTTGGTCTGCCGGAGCTCCCCTCTTGCTGCTGAGGACTATGCTAGGACTTGAGCCACGAGGGGAGGATTTGATCATCCGGCCGGCCCTCCCTTCCAACCTGGGCCACGTGGCTTTGCTTGACATCCCCGGACGTTGGGGCCACCTCGACGCCTACGGACGAAGCCCCGATGCCACCAAGAGCCACGACCAGCAGACGTCACCGCAGCAACTTTCCTCACCTTGACTGGAGGCATCGATGCGCGACACGGAATTCGGACGAGCCGCCGTTCTTTCCATTCACTGGCAGTATGAGGTGGTGGACCCCGACGGTATTTTCGGGCCCTTCTATGCCGAGCAGGTGGCACGGCATCACGTTCTGCCCAATGCGCGCCTCGTAAACGAAGCTGTCCGTGTCGCCGGAGGGCTAGTCATTTATACGCGTGTCGCGTACCGGCACGATTACCTGGATCTCATTCCAAATACCCCTGCTTTTCAGATGATCAGAGATCAGGAAGCCTTCCTGGAAGGTGCTCCGAATAGTCGGATTGTTGACGAGATCGCTCCACAAGTCAGCGACCTTGTCATCACCCACACGCGACTTACAGGCTTCTTTGGTACCGACCTGGACACGATCTTGCGTGGGGCACATATTGATACCGTGCTGCTTACGGGAGTCGCAACGAACCTGTCCGTCTTGGGAACTGCGTTCGAAGCGATTAACTACGGCTATCGTACCATCACTATTTCTGACGGCTGCGCGGCAGAATCCGATCAAACACATCTCGTGTCGCTGGAGACCTTGGGCCGGCTGGGACGACTTGCTACCACGCGCGAGATCGTCGATCGCCTTCGACCTAGCAACGCGGACGCCTAGCCCGGCATCTATCACCTTAGCCTGGAGCCGGCGCCGCTTCGCGCGTCGAGGTGGCATGTTGCTGCGAAACTCGCCCATCAACTCGGGCGCGTCCTCCCCGCACGGCGCTGATGCGCTGGGAACTGACGATGTCGAGGCGTGCGGCTCAATGGCTACCAGACGCGGCGAGCTGATGCGAAGGTGCTTCGTCAGTCGGGTTGGCGGCGCCACGGCCGCAGGGCGACGGTGTCGCACCGCTCACAGGCCGCCGTCGATGCGGCGAACCGCCATCAAGGCGGTCCGGTGGCGGATCCTTTTGCACCGCATCAGCTGGTCGGCCTACGGTCGGCGCACCGGCCCGTCGAACGCGACAAAGCCGCGGTTCTCGACGTGGCAGCAGCGGGTGTGGCCGGCCGGAAAACAAGTGGCCGCAGCGCGACGCGGCGCCGCCCACCTCCCAGCGATCACCCGCTACCAAGATAAGCGTGCTCAGTACCGGCCTTACCTTTAACGACTCAGCTGACCGTTCAAGATTTGCAGCAGCGGCTCCGGCATCGCCCTGCTCCCCCGGCCAGGGCCCACCGGACATTGCCGAGGTCCTTCGTCTGCCAGCAGTCGCACTCAGATTCAGCGAGAAGGAACCACGAACAGGCGTCCCGCAGGGGAACGCGGCACCTTCACAGGCGAGCCCTGGCGAAGCCCGTCCGTGAGGCGCTCGCCCGTGAGGCACGAGCTGCGCCGCGAGAACGGATCGATGTTCGCCCTAAGGGACGTCTCGTAACCCTGGCGTCTGTCGGTTGAGGACGATTAGGCAGGATGCCTGGGTGCAGGTGATCACGGCAGCCCGGCCGGAGTGGATCTTTCCGTTCACCGGGTTGCAGCCCGCCCAGTTCCGTAAGCTGGTCCGCCTGGTCGCCGAGCGGGGCGGGGACGGCATCGCCGACGGCCGGCAGTGGGCCCTCGACCTCGCCGACCGGGTGCTGCTGGTGGCCACCTACTGGCGCACGAACCTGACGATGCGCCAGATCGGCCCGCTGTTCGGGGTGTCGCACTCCGCAGCCCACCGGGTCATCGACACCCTCGCGCCGCTGCTGGCCCTGGCGCCGGTACGCAAACGGCCAGTCGCGCAGATCGCGATCGTCGACGGGACTCTGATCCCCACCCGCGATCACCGGCTGGCCGCCCGGAGCAAGAACTACCGGAACTCGACGAACCTGCAGGTCGCCATCGACGCCTCCACCCGTCTGATCATCGCCGTCGGCGAACCGCAGCCCGGCAACCGCAACGACACCATCGTCTACCGCACCTCCGGCATCGACCAGAAGCTGCACGGGCGGCCGGTGATGGTCGACGGCGGCTACCGCGGCAACCCCGAGGTGATCATGCCGTACCGCAAGCCCTCCGACGGCAGCGACCTGCCGGATTGGAAGGAAGCCCTCAACGTCGAACACCGCACCCGTCCGAGCAGGGGTCGAACACGCTCTGGCCAGGATGAAGGGCTTCAAGACCCCGCGCGACTACCGCCCCGCCACCCACACATTGGCCGACGCCACTTCCGGCATCGCCAACCTCCACAACATCATCCTCGTCGGCTGACCACCGGCCCGGTACCGGGCAACGCTTGCATCCAGTTACGAGACGTCCCTTAGCCGCGGATACCACTACCTCGTCGGGTCTCGGTCAGGTACACATCGCCGCCCGCCATGCCTGATACTTTTCCACCACCGTGGCGACACGTTGCTCAATCTTGGTCGCCTGGCTTCTGCTCACCCTCAGGCTCCGGGCCATCTGTGAAGCCGCCAGAGCCAGCTCTGCATTATAATCAGTGATCGCGGTCGCGAGCTCGTTTGCTTGCTGGTCATTATGCCCCTTTACGGCATTTAGATATTTCTCGCCGTTTCGCGCAGCAATTTTGATCGAACGGTCGTCGAACTTGCCGATGGATGGTGAAGCGGCAGGCAGCTCTGACCCAGCCCAAGCATTATGGGCCATGCCGATGGTCTGACATTCGATCTCGATAGCCGCCGGTCGCGCAATAGGAGACGGGGGCGTTGGACCGGCGACCGCATCGCTTTTGGGGATGTTTTCCCCAGGCGCGATGAAGTGAAGGACTGTCGCAACAAGCATGAGAACGGCGGCAAGGGTGCAGAGGAATGGAAGTGATGCGCTGCGGATAGGAGTCGGTCCAGGATCCGGGACAAGCTCAAGGGGTTGATCCCGATCGAGTTTCCCGAGATCGGCCATGGGCCACTCCTAATTCTGCTGTACTGCTATTCGATCAAGCACTGTACCGGATCGCTTCTCGTTTGCGCCATTGAACATCGCCATAGGCTGCTACGGACCCGCCACTGGCCGGCCAGAAGCCGGATATTGTCAGTACCCGTGAGCCATTTCGACGAGGACAGCGCCCACCTTTGACGCGCATTTTCGTGAGCACCGGGACAGGGCGTCGGGAGACAAACGCCAGCTACGGACTCGCGGAGACGCCCGCCTCGGCAGGTTCCTCGCCAATGGAAACCACACGCAAGCCTGCTGTCGGCGGCCCGAGCCAGCGTGCTGACTCGGGCCGCTTCGGCCTGTGTCTGGGCCGATATGATGGTATCGCGTTAACCGGGTCGCCAGGCGAATGTTATGAAGAAGTACTATGGAAGCTTTCCGCCGCACCCTCGGCGCCACAACGATCGACGCTGCTTGCCCCTCGGCTCGCACCTCGACTTCCTTTGCAAACCTTGGTTGCGCCGAAGGCGAGCAGTGACGGCCCCATACGCCGAGTGAGTACCACCGAGGCCATGAGCGCGGATGCAATCGCAGGATGGCCCAGCTTAGCGTGGGGCCGAAACCAGGTTCACAGCTGGCGGGCGCGACCAGGACCGCCATTGATGGGTGGAGTGCTGACTTAACCATCCGCCATTACGCAAACTCCGGCAGCGATACCGGCAGCACGAGCGCAACCTGACAAGCCCCCTGCCATGGCTCAGTCCCTTCCTGCTCAAACCGCCCGGCTCGCCTGGATTATGCCCAGGAGCGCCTGGTGAAGTTGGCAGCGTTCCCGCTCACCCAGCCAGCCGAACAAGTGTTCGATTATCTCGCCAGCCGCTGCATTCGCGGCCGCGAGCCGCTGCCGCCCTGTTTCGGTGATAGTTACGTGAAACGAGCGCCGGTCATGAGGGTTTCGCGTTCGCTGCGCCAGCTGATCGTGTTCGAGCCGGTCGATGATGCGGACAAGCGTCGACTTGTCCACGCCCGCGAGATCGGTGAGTTGACGTTGCGTTAGCCCGCCGTGCACCAAGAACTGCAGGATGCCGAAGTGGCGTACGTCCATCTCGACGGACTGCAAGGCGGATGCGAGGTGGCAGCGGGCCGCACGATGGGCCATCTGAAGCAGCAGTCCTGTAGCAACGTGTCCGGCTGGCAACGGAACAGTAGGCCATGACGGCCGGGCGCTGTCGAGCATCTCGCTAGCCTAGCCGATAAGGTAGTTTCATCTGAGATAGTCTGACTTCGTAGCGGCGGCCCACTCAGCTGGAAGGGACTCCTATGCTTGAGATGCTCGCCCCCACCGTCGACGTGCCAGCGCCTGTACTTTGGGCCGCAGTATGCATCGCCTTGCTCGTCATCGAACATGTCTTCTCGCTGGCCACGCCGCCATATGGGCTGCATGTGCCCTTCTTCTTCCACCTTGTCTCCTCAGGCTTGTACTCATGGCTCGGTGTACAGGTATGGAACGGAGCCGGCTGGGCATCGATCGTCTTGACGGTTCTGCTGGGAGTGCAAGGAGTGGGGCGGGTTTTCGTGTGGCGCGCGGAGGACCGTGCGTATGCGGCGCTCGTCAAGACGATTCTGGCCGCCGGCCAGGCAGTCACCGCGGTGACCCTAGCCTTGCTGTGGATTCCAGAGTCGGCGCGTCAGTATTTGCTTGGGTAGATACGAGCACGCCACTGCAGAATGACCGATTAGGCCATCCATCGCACGCCGCGATCACCGACGGCCGTGCTGGTATGCGCATCGGCTCGGCGATCATTTGGAGGGTCGTCGGACGTCCGTCCTCTCCGGCGGCACCCTGCGATGGCCCAAGCGAAGCCTTTCGGCTTCACGGCGGGCTCGATGCCCGTGTGCAACCGCCGACGCGGTCAGGATCAACCAGGCCCTAGCTGGGACGTGTACCAGAAGTGCGGCTACGGCCGGGGTATGGACCAAAGTGGCCTTCTCGTTTGACGGCCGACGGCGAAGGGGCACCGTCGGCCGTCCCGTGCTGCGACAGGCCCGTCGCTGACATCAGCGCTTGGGTACGAGTGAGAGGACTGCCTATCGCCGATCCTTGTGGAGGGTCAGCAGACCCTGAGTTTGCACGACCGATACCGACAGCATCTTGTAACCGACGTCGTCGAAGAGGACGGTAACGCGGTCTTTCTCGTAACCCAGAACCATACCGAACCCCCATTTTGGGTGCCGAACGGTGCTATGCAGTGGGTACGGCCCATCCTCCGGAAGGACCTCGGAGGTGCCTGCTTGACAGTTGTCGCAGTGTCCGCAGGGGTGATTCGCTTGCTCTCCGAAGTAGCCCAGCAGCGCCTGCATCCGGCATCCCTGGCCCTCGGCAAAGCGGCGCATCATGTCGGTGCGGGAGCGCTGGCCGGCCTGGCGACGGCTGTGCTCCGCCAGCGCCTCCCGCGCCACCTGCTCCGGCAGCTGAGCACGGGGGGCAACGTGGAGCTGAGCTTTCGAGCCTGTCGCTACGGCGCCCACCTGCTCGAGCAGGCCGACGTAGCTCGCCACCTTGCGCTGGCTCAGGCCGACGGCCTTGGCGAGAGCCGTACGAGTGAGCGGGCCACGATGCAAGGCGACGGCAACTGCTCGCAGCTCTGCCAAATCAGGCGAGCCAGCATTGAAGAAGCGGTGCAGCGCCACATCTTCAGGCCGGTAGAGCAGCAACGCTCGGGCTGCCTCTCCATCGCGGCCGGCCCGTCCAATCTCCTGTAGGTAGCTGTCCGGCGAGTCGGGCAAGGCCATGTGGGCCACCCAGCGGATGTTCTGCTTATCAATGCCCATGCCGAACGCCGAGGTGGCCACCATGATTGGCACACGGTCAGCAAGGAAATCCTCGTGACGACGGTGGCGCACTCCAGCAGCCATCCCGCCGTGATATGCCTGAGCGGAATGACCCGCGCTGGATAGCCTTCGCGTGAGTTCCTCTGCGGCGCGGCGAGTTGGGGTGTAGATGATCCCGGGGGGATCCGCCTCTTTGAGCAGGGTAAGCAACCTCCGCCATCGGTATTCCTCACTGGGGCATTGGACAGCGGCGACGAAAAGGTTTGGACGGTCGAGTCCGGACAGCACGAGCCGCGGTCTACGCATACCGAGCAGCGTGGTGATGTTTTCGCGCACCGGGGGTGAGGCCGTTGCGGTCAGAGCCACCACAGGCGGGCTCCCGAGCCCGCGTATGAGATGTCCGAGAGCCAAGTAGTCCGGCCGAAAGTCGTGCCCCCAGGACGAGATGCAATGCGCCTCGTCAACCGCGACCAAGGCGGGTCTCAAGGCTCGAACCTGAGCAAGCCGGTCCGGTGAGGCGAGCTGTTCCGGCGTAATGAACAGGAACTTCGCCCTCCCCGCGCGCAGCTCCTCCAATGCCGCCACCTGCCTACTTGCGCTCTCCGCTGAGCTGATGCGAACTGCGCGCAACGCGGGGTCGCCCCTGTTGTTGAGATTGCTGATCTGATCTTGCTGCAGAGCCAGCAGCGGCGAAATCACCACCGTAGGACCCCGCAGGAGCGCGGCGGGCACCTGATAGATAGCGGACTTCCCGCCGCCGGTAGGGAGAACGACCAGCACGTCACCACCGGCCAGTAGCGTGCGCATTGCCTGCATCTGAGCGGGACGCAGCTCCTCCCAGCCGAAGTGCCTACGGGCGGCGCGCCGTAGCCGGAAGGAGCGAAAGAGAAGAATCATTGCCGGGCATACTAGCCAACCACCCATACGGGTCCTAATCGCCCCGCATGAGCAGTGGGAGATGGCCCTCAGCGAGCCGGGGCATTGACTTGGCCGCCCTGGCTGAGGCCGGCTCCGCGGCCTCCCTCTCGACCCGGCGGAAGCCGTGGGCTTACGCCTCGCCTGCTGCGGGCGCCACTCGCCCGCAATTTGCCGTCAGGCAGAGTCCTCGCCTGTCCTCAGCAGGCGCCATCTTAAGGCGATACGAATACGCGATAACGCGAGGCTATCACCGAGATCGGTTCGCGAAAATCAACCGCCTGAGCTGCTGCTATAGCGCTAGCGAAGACGACCTACCGCTGAGTGGTCGCTCGGCGCCTGCCCGTGCTGATCCGAGCAGACTTTCGCGGGAGCCATGCGGACCGCTAGCATCTGCTTGAATTTGGCTAGCCATATGAAAGGCTTCCACTCCAAAGCAGAGGCTCAGGCACAGCGAAAGATGGCACCACCCGGCTACGCCAGCGCGTCAACTGCGTTGGATTCCCATTCACAGTTAACGACTCGAGGCGAGGTAGCTCCGACGGTGACGCCACCCAATCAGAAGCTCACGCTGCGAGATCAGCTATTCCTGCTGGGGCACAACGACGACTCAGGGCGCTGCAGACTGCGGACACCCGCCCTAGCCGTTGGGCTGGCCGGAGCATCGGCAATTCAGCTCTTTCTAGCGGGAAGACTGACAGTTGTTCAGCCGTCGACCGCGGAGGACGCGTCCCTGCTTCTCTACACCCGCGCCGGGGCTTCGATTGCCGACCCGATCTCCTGCCAGGCATTTGCCTCCATAGCAGGGGCCCAAACGCCGCCGCAGCTGAGCTCCTGGCTATGCGATTTTTCCCTCGGCCTCTATGCAAGAGTGCGGGGTCATTTAGTATCAATCGGGGTCCTGCGAGAATCTGTGAAGTCGCACTGTGGCGGTGTCTTTCAAACTCGCCGATGGCTGGCTACACACCCTAGGTGGACCGTTGTGACAAGAGCCAGGTTGTGCTACCTAGCACAGGGAAGGGAAGTTCCCGATAATTACACGGCCGCACTCGCGGGCTTGGTTGCGGCGCTCGGCCTTGTTACCCACCTCTACCTCGATGACGACGCAGCGTCTCTACCCAAACGATTGACGTCGGTTGCCGACGGGCATCATCCTGAGGTTCGCGCTATCACGTCTGCGGTGCAGCGAAACGCCTTCAACCTGGGTCAGTCGGCGCGACGGTTGGCAACATCCGTGAAAGCCCGCAATCAACCCCGACTGCCTACCCCTTCCAGATAGGCCTATTCCAGCCAGCGCGGGAGGCACTCTGCGTGTGGGGTGGGGGATTGCGCCTGCTCGGGGTCGAGGTAGAGGGCGTAGGCGGGCCAGTGCAGCCGCTCTCGTACGGCGATCGGCTGCCGCATGGTGGCGTTTGATGTCGGTGTTGAGGTTGTCCCAGGCGAGCACCATCGCTCGTGTAGTCACTGGTTTTTCGGAGTCGAGCAGGCCGATGTCGCCCCGTTCGCCGACGGTGCTTCCTTCGGTCTTCGAGCTCGGTGGGTGATCGTGCGCTACGTCAGCCGGGGATGCTAGGCAGGTTAGCGATCGAGACTCGTCTGGACTCCTTGCCCGATACCGGGCCATGTCGGACTAGCTGCTGGCCTTTCTTGGCGCAGCGTCCCAACGGCCTCGTCTCAAAGCGATGCACGTGTTCGCAGCCCCGCTACCGTCTTCCCGGCCAGGCATCTGGCCGCCATGCCGCGATCGTGCGTTCGACGGGCCGATGTGCGGGCACCCGCACCGCCCAACCGCCGCAGTCGCGCCTCGTCCATCCGACGACGGGCACGCCTTGTCTTTTAAGACCAAGACATTTTCATCACCTGCTGCCACCGCTTACGCAACCCGTACACCACGATCCGCGACACCCGCAGTCTGGCTGGACGTCCGGCACCGAGACCCGCGCAGTAACAGCCCCGCTCTGCAGCCTCAAATCCTTCCCCATGCTGCAGTAGTCAAATGTCGAAGCAACCCAACATCTGCACCTTCGCATCTGAGGCGGCGTGAGCCACAACTGCCGTGGCCGGTATGCCAAGGAGTGCGCCGTGTGTGCGATTCCAAGGGCATGATTCCCTGCGGAGGCAGCAACAATACCCAGCCGTCGCTGTTCCTAGCTGAGATCTGACAACGCCGCAAGTGCTCCCCGGATTTTGAAGCATCCGGTCGGCTGCCAGCCCTCCAGGTTGAGGAAGGAACAGTAGGCCGCAGTAGTCATAATCAACGGAGTTGGCTGCAACCAGTGGCGAACCCTGCACGAGCACGCTTGAGGTCGCCCAGATCAGGGACGCGCACTGCACGCGGCTCTTTTCCCATCAGGTGGCAATCCCTCCACTCCCGCTCCTCGATGAATAATCCAGAGAGGCCTCTTCGAATGCTCCAGTCCCCCGCTCAGCGGGGTATTAGCCACCACAATCATTGCAGGTCGGGTTCCTTAAGCGCGGTAGCGGAACCGCACCTGCCGGTTATAGCTTAGGGCTATCCATGATAGCGATGTTTTCCTATCTTTCGGCGGGGATACTTACCTGGCCGAGTGGCGTGGGGGGCTACGTGCCACTCGGCGGCTGGCCGGCGGCGCATGCTCCGTCGGCCAGCCGCAGATCATCGAGGCTGCCGTGGGGTTTGAGTCCCTGGCACTGCCTTTCATGACGGCACCGCTCATTGATGACGAGACGACAGCACCCCGACAGCCGATCCGGCGCTTGTCGTCCAGAGCAGCTCGACGCATCGTGATGTCGCCCGGCAGGCCCGCGGCTGCTCTTCACCGCTATAGAGCCTGTTTGTGAACCTCGGGGCGACGGGTGCTATGGGTCGGCGTGCTGGCTGACCGCGTGGCGGCTGTCGATGGGGTACGGGCTCTTGATAGGCAAACGGTTCCTACACCAACTGCCCTCAAGAGCCCGTGATGTCATTGAGCTCTTTTCATCGTGATCAAGGGCGGTTGAGCAGGTAGACGGGGGCGGCGTGTCGATTGTCCGGATAGGACGAAGCTCCCGGTAGGACAGCAGTCGACCAAGACGCACTGCCCAGCACGGGAGCTTCGTTGCTGACCTATCCTGCCAGTATCCCGCTGTCCACGCGCAGCCTGACCCGCCTGACCGAGCTGATCCGCGACCGCCGATGTGCGCTCGGCGGCCGCTGGCGGAGGCTGACTGCGCAGCAGCAGGCGCTGATGGCCTTGGCCCATCTGCGCAACGGTGATACCCTCACCCGCCTCGCGGCCGGCTTCGAGGTGTCGGTGGCCACCGTGTGGCGGTACCTACGCGAGGCCGTCGACCTGCTCGCCGCCTGCGCCGACGACGTCACCGCCGCCATGCGTCGGGCTGCCCGGTTGGCGTACGCGATCCTCGACGGCACGCTGATTTCCATCGACCGGGTCGCTGACCAGCGGCCCTACTACTCCACAAGCGCCACGGGGTGAACGTGCAGGTCCTGGCTGACCCGGCCGGGCGGTTGGTCTGGGCGTCGCCGGCGCTGCCCGGCGCGGTCCACGACCTCACCGCCGCCCGCACCCACGGACTTATCGACGCGCTGACCAGCGCAAACGTGCTGACCTTCGCAGACAAGGGCTATCAGGGCGCCGGCGGAAGCGTGCGCACGCCGTTCAAGCGCCACCGATACCGACCGAAGCTGTCCCGCCGCCAGCGGGCCGTCAACCGTGGTCATGCCCGGCTCCGCGCCCGCGGCGAACGAGCCATCGCCGCGCTGAAGACCTGGAAGATCCTGACCAAGCTGCGTTGCTGTCCCCGCCGCGCTACGGCGATCGTGCAGGCCATCCTCGTCCTGCACCGCGTCGAGACCAGCCGCTACTCAGGATGAAAACGGCTCATTGAACCCTTCTCCGACTGTCGCGTCCACGCGGACCTCGGGCGCGTCTTGTCTGCGGTTGCCTGACCCGGCCGCGGCGCTACCCGTCAGATCTCACCGATGCGCAGTGGGCGGTCCTTGAGCCGTTGTTGCCGGCGCCGTCGTGGCAACGCTCCACGGGCCGACGGCCGGAGCAGCACAGCCGTCGCCAGATCATCAACGCGTTGTTCTACTTGGTCGACAACGGCATCAAGTGGCGCGCCATGCCAGCGGACTTCCCGCCCTGGCGCACCGTCTACGGCTACTTCATCCGCTGGTCGGACAACCTCACCACCGTCGGGCTCACCCACCGACTACGCGCTTCGCTACGCGCCGCGCTGGGCCGTCGCGCTCAGCCCAGCGCCGGTTGTATCCGACGCCCAGTCAGTCCACGAGTCAGCCGAAGGCGTCGTACCGCGCGCCACCAGCGGCTACGACAGCCACAAGCGCGTCAACGGTCGTAAACGCCACATACTCGTCGACACCATTGGCCTACTCATCGACGTCGTGGCCACCACCGCCGGCACCGCTGACCAACGTATCGCTCCCGCTCTACTACACACGCCCCCGACCGTGGCATCCGCTACGTCTGGGCCGACCAGGGCTACTACTAGACAAGCTCATCGCCGCCGCACAACACGTCTGTGACATCACCCCGCAGATCGTGCTGCGCCCCACAAGCGGCACCGGCCGAAGCAAAGGATTCCACGTCCTACCCCGCCGCTGAGTCGTCGAACGCACCTTCGCCTGGATCAGCCGACGCCGCCGCTGCGCCCGCGACTACGAACGCCGACTCGACCACCACGAACCCATGGTCCACTGGGCCGCCATCATCCAGATGACCCGCCACCGAGCCCGACTCCCATAACACGACACCCACACAAGGTTCACAAACAGGCTCTATACGCTTGAACGTCTCGCCCTGTCCGAAGCACCACCCCACACAGCCGGCACGGGTAGACTATCCCGCGCGCTTTCCTTGCTTGCCGGAGAAAGACCATGCAGCCCGGGACCCGCAAGTCAGCCCTCGAAGCAGAGTGCCGATCCCACTGGTCCACACACGACCTGGAGCAGATGTCTTGGATGCATACCGCGTCCATGGTCGCGGGGGCCAAGGCCAGCCACGGAATCGGGGTGCTGACCAACGCCAATGTGGTCCTCGAAGGCCTATGGCATACAGAGTGCAGGATGACGCGCCCCTATCCGAGTACGAACCATGCCTGCTCAACCGTCCATGCCAGCTCGACAACCACTCCACCGGCTGTCGGAGTGATCATCGCTGCGGTCAGCCAATCTCGCTGCACGTGTAGGCGGTCGGTTGCGCTCCTCGCGGTGAGGTGGAAGCCCGCGTCGAGTGCTGCACCGAGTGCCTCGTCCACAGTGATTGGCCACGCGCCTACGTTGATCCTGTCTTTGGTGAATGGGCCTCGCGGCGGAGGCAAGGCGGGCGACATGACGACCCTCCTGACGACGATGGGCTGAGCGACGCATGATGCCGGTTCGCAAATCGTGTCGCGCCAGCGCAGCGGAGACGGGCAGCCCCTACGTTCCGGCGAACTGCACGGCCAATGATGCCTCCGGCCATTCTAGCCTTCGCCGGTTCGTCAGCCTGGCGCTGCTGGGAAGCGGCTACAGAGATCAATCGTAGGAAGGGGGTGTGACCATCAGCAGCTGGAGACACCGTGCGATCTGACGCAGTCGGCGACGTCTCGGCGCCGGGCTAACCGGCTACGGTCCGTCCGCGGGCGCGCCCCTACGCCTGCCGCGTAGCCGCCACCTGGAGTTGGCTTCAACTGATCGAGGCGCGCCTGGCGTCCACGGCCTGTCCAAACCCTTCCTTGCCTGCACAACGGCTGTTTGTCGGCCAGACACGCCACTGCCGCATGCACGATCCGACAGTTCGACGCTCGGGTGGGCGGCGATCTGTTCACTGCGGACGCCGCTATGCAGGTAGGCCTCGGCTCGTCACACCCTCAGCCGCCCTTATGAGCTAGCCCTCTAGACAGCAGTGATCGCGACACATGTGCTGGCGCACGCGAAGTAAGAGGGCATGGCATACCGCATGCTCCGAAAGTAGCAGCGTGAGGGGGAGCACCGACTTCCCAGCTGTCCGGCCGTCCCCGCTGACTCAGGGAGCACCCGCTGGGTGCGATCAGCACGACAGGAGGTGACGGAGACCCGCGCCGGAGTACAGATGTGAGCGTCATCCATCATGATCGACCAAACATGCGAGCGGACGGTGTCCGCTGCGCAAGGAGTCTCCGGCGGAGGCACCGCCGCCCTCACACGAGCGCCCCGCAAAGGGAGCAGGCCACCAGGAAGAGCAGCGGGGCGATCAGCACATGCGACCGACCACCCCGCCAAACCCGGGCGCGTTTCTCCACCACCACAGACCACGCCCGGAGCCCCTCACCAGAGCGAGGCATCCTACTTTCCCAGGTCCCAGCCCTGTTTCGCCAATCCTTCCGACATGCCATCCGGCCATAGCCTGAGGTCGCAGGAGTCAACCGTCAAGCCGCATCGGCGCGGCTAGCATGGCGCTTGCTCCGGAGGAACGGTCGAAGCTATTGAGATACGGTCCGTCCGGGTCATAGCCAGATCCTATGGCGTGGCCAGATGGGAGGTTACAGTGGCGCGTCCTACCGTCCGAGAATGAACTTCCTTTTCCGCTTCCGGCGCCCCGGCCCGCTCCGCATCAGAGTCGGCAGTAAGGGCCGGGTGAACGCAGACGACTACGACGGCTCTTTTCCGGCCCCCGACGGGATTGCTGGTGGCCGCCACGTTCACAAGGGCATCTTCTTTCCGATCACGCTGGAGCAGTTCATCAGGCAGGCTCATGCAGAGGGGTTCACTGTCAAGGTGTGCCGCGGCAGGTCTGCGACAGTCGAGCGGCGATGGATGGCCGGACACATCACGGTCGTGCCGGGTCGCGGGGTGGTGATGCGGCGGACTCTGTCGACCTGGCAGATCCTTTCGTTGGCCGGTGTGGTGCTGCTGCCGATTGTCTGCTGCCTTCCGGGCTACCTGTTCATCGTGAGCCACTGACCCCTGACACACCGAAGCGGTCCAAGCCGTGCAAGGCTGCCCTCACCTACGATCGACGCCCATAGACGGATTCGCGACGCCTACCCGCCGAACTGGCTGCTCGCGGATCGTACGAACACCGAGGAGCGCGACCGGATGAGCGTCGCTTGGTCCAGGATCGGTCACCAGGTGCGTACGGTGCGCCACCAGGCACGATGGCTGTTTGCCTTACCCTGCCGTCGGCTGATTACGGTGGTGACCGCGCTCGGGGTGGCGGTGGTCCTCGATGGCTTCGGTGCCGCAGCTGGCACGTGGACGGCTTCGCGTACTGCGGCCGGCCTACCGCACGACGCGGCACTCGCGGATCTGTCGCAGCAGGCCTCTGGCGGGTCCCCCTCCCTCAGATCAGACGGCAGACTTCGCCCTGGACCGAGCCGAGAATCTACGTGACAACCGCCACGGATGCCGGCTGGGACGCCGAGAAGGGCCGGATGCGATTCACCTGCCCCGCGCACCGTCTCACTGTGGCGGCGCTGACCGGCACGACCCTGCTCGTCTTCACGACCCCGGCCGCCGCCCTATACCTCAACCTCCTCCGTCTGCTTCGCCCACACACCGAGACCACCGGGCCGATACCTACCGTGCACACCGCCCTTCTGCACGGGCCGTACTGGGCCAACGCGCCAGCCTGGCTCATCCCGACCCTGACTTTCGGGGGCGCGCTGCTTGCCGTCGTCACAGTGAGCCTCACCATCTGGCGACGGCCCTCCGCTCTGCCTCAGCTAGGAGTTCCTTAACTTCCTCCCTCCCATCGACCAGTTGCGCGAGGCGAACGTGATGATCCCCGGGTGTTCCTCCCACTCCTCGCGAGAACCGTGATCCACCTCGGAACGGACCATAGCGTTCTGCGAGTTCCGCCGTATGCGACGCTGCCCTGGCCCCGCTCCGAGGCTTTCATCGAATCTGGCCCCGGAGGTCCCACCGGTCCTCCCTGACTCGGTCGGCCAGATCGAGCTTTGTCCGGGTTGGGCGGCCTACCTCGGTGTACTTGCGCTTGACCCGCTCCAGGTACTCTCGTGCGGTCCCGTACGCGACGCCCGCCCGCCGCGCCGCGGCGGCCAGCGTGGCCCCCGACGCATACGCGGTAAGCACGGCCCGCTCCTGCGGCGACAACTTCGGCCGGTCGGTCCGGGCGTCCCGGCTGAGCACGAACGCGAGTTCCGGGCTGATCGCCGATCCACCGGCCGCCACCTCGCGGACCGCGTCGACCAGCACGTCGAGGGCGTGGTTCTTGGTCAGGTAGCCGGCGGCGCCGGCGCCGATTGTGGCAAGCACGTTGTCAGCATCGGGGACGGTCGAGACCACCAGCACCCGCGCGCCGCCCGCCCGAACGCGGGCCACGTTGTCGGCCGGGACTGTGTGATCGCGCAGGTTGAGGTCGAGCAGCACGACGTCCGGCGGGGTGCCTTCGTCGAGGGCGTCGAGGTACTCCTCGACTGTGGCAGCGGTGGACACCAGGAGGATGTCCTCCATTGGCGCGAGCCAGGTGCGCAGTCCGTCAAGCAACATGCGGTCGTCGTCGATCGCGGCCACGGTGATCAATCCAGCCTCCTTAGCTGCCGGTCGGCGTCGACGCGCCGGCCGGCCAGGTCATTTCCACGGTGGTGCCCAGTCCGGCGCCGCTGTCGACCCGCACCTCGCCGCCGACCTCACCGATCCGCTCACGCACTGATCGGGACAGTCCCAGCCTCGGGCGGACCCGGTCCGGGTCGAAGCCCCTTCCCCGGTCGGCAACCGTGACCCGCAACGATGCCGGGTCGCGCTCATCGTCATCGGCCGTGAGCCCCACCACCGTCACCCAGGCGGTGGAAGTTCCGCTGTGCCGGATCACGTTGTTGAGCGCCTCCCGGACTGCGCCAGCGATCGCGCGCACCACGTCCGGCGGAACGTCCTCGGGAACATCCGTGATGTGACGATGCACCGTCAGCCCGGTCGGTGCCAGTTCTCGGGCGAGCCCAGCGAGCTCCCCGACCAACCGCAGCCCGATGGTCGACCCGGCGGACGTGATGAGACCGCGCAGGTGCTCCGCGTCGGCAGCGAGCCGCTGCCGCACCGCCGGGTCTCCGGCGTCAACCGCTCCCCGGACTAGACCATCTATTATGGGTAGGACCGTGTCGTGCAACGTGCGGTGCTGTTGGGCTAACTCGGCGACGTGTGCGGTGTGCGCCGCAAGCCGCCGCCGGGCCTCGGCAAGCGCCGCCTCCGCGTCCGCCGCCCGTATCTCGGCGGCATCCGCCCGTACGGCCGCGGACCGCGCTCGCTGCTCCGCGTGGCGCAACGCCCGGACCACTAGGCCCGCAGCCACCGGCATGCCGACGAGGATCAGCAGGTTCGCTGCGGCGCCGGACAGCGCCACCAGGCCGAGCGAGACAGTGCCGTGCACCCCAAGCAGGTACGCAATCGCCAGCGCGGTGCACCAGGCGGCGGCGCGTCGGGCCGAAAGCGCAAAGGCGACGGTCAATCCGGCGCCGATCGCGGCCGGCAGCGCCGGATGGCTGAACCCGGTACCCGCCCCGGGACGGGTAAGCAGGCCACCGGCCAGGAGTGCCATCACCGCCACCGCCGCGTCCAGTACCGCGACCGTAGGGGGCACCGCCCGCTGACGCCACACCGCGGCAAGCACCCCGACTACAGCCAGCGTCTGTACCGCATACACGGTTGACGCGCCGAGCATTGAGTGCAACCCTGCCGTACCGCCGGTCAGGACCGCGACAGGCCAAGCGGCGACCTGGCAGAGCCGCACCGCGACGAGCAGCCCGACCAGGCCGACGGCAAGCGGCGGCTGCTCGGCCGCTGGCGGCGGCGCTCCGGACATGGATCGGACGGCGGATGCGGCGGCGGTGGCCGTGACGGTCATGGCACCAGCATGCCGAACCCGGTTCGGAACATGTCGGCAGGAGTGCTGACAACAGTTCGTCGGTCATGCGTTGACCTACGCGTGAGCGGCATGATTGGGGCGGCTTCACCGACTCTCGTAATACCGGAAGGGACACCGATGGA
Organism: Micromonospora sp. WMMD1219; assembly: GCF_049315215.1. Lineage (NCBI taxonomy): Bacteria > Bacillati > Actinomycetota > Actinomycetes > Micromonosporales > Micromonosporaceae > Micromonospora > Micromonospora sp. WMMD1219. Next base: position 4,181,108 of record NZ_CP186057.1, on the reverse strand, counting down.
ACAGGTTCAGACCAGACGGACGCCGCAGCAGCGGCTGGTGCCCGCGCTGGCCGGAATCGCGCTGCTGATCCCGGTGGCGGGCTGCGGAAACTCGACCGTGCCGGTGCGCGAACCGTCGAGCCCCGGCGTGACGGTCGCTACTAGCCCCGCGAACCCGCCAGCCGGGTCTGCGGCGGATCCGAGCCACGGCGAACGGGTGGAGGTAGATGGCCGGACCGTGCTCGGCGTTGCACCGGGGCTGGGCTTTCCCCCCGGCAGCAAGGTCGATACCGCTTTCGGCGCCCCGGGTGCCGCGACGGTCATCCTAACCGCGCCGCCGCCGGAGCAGGCGCTCTCTCACTACCGGAAGGCGGGCCCGACGTCGGGTTACCCCGTGCGCACCGACACGGGCGAGACGCTGCACCTCGTCGGGCGTGGATGGGTCGTGACGGTCATCGCCACCTCCCGAGACACCACCATCACGTTCGCCCACGACCAGCCAGCCGAGACCTCGGCCGCGCCACCACCAGAGGAGGGCACGGCGCTGACGGGCCGGGACCTGGGCGTGACGAATCTGCCGTTTAACTTCCGCTTCCCACCAGGCAGCCGGCTACGCGACCTGTCCGACAGCAAAGCCGGTGCACGTTTCACCCTGGTCGCGCCGGCGCCTGAGCGGGTGCTCGCTTTCTACCGGGCCTACTTGCCCACGGGGTTCTTCGAGGTCACGGCAGACCGGACCGTCGGCGGCATCACCACGATCACCTTCGACAAGGACGACGGCGAGTGGACCGGCACCATCGAGGCGACCAGTGAACGAGTCACCGTCACCACCGTCCGTCATCGATGAACGTTCTTCCGGCGCTCGGATGTGCAGGTTGTCAGCCTCCCCAGCGTGACGACAAACAGGGGCAATCACCAACCTGGTGGACGCAGCCTGTTAGCTGGCGCTCGATACGCCGGTGGACGGACAGCTTGGTGCTGAACCCGATCGCCAATCTCGCCGTCATCACATCGGGATGGCGGCGGCAAATGATCGGATCACGTCGGCCACGGTGGCCGCCAGGTCGGCCTCCGAAGACACACCCGCAATTGTCTCGGGGGCCGACCTGTCACCGGCCCCATACTGGCCGCCTGAACCACCGTTGAGGCAAAAGCCTTCACTGGCCAGCACCGGGTGGCCCAGCGAGATTCCAGGCCAGGTCAACTCCAGATCGAGCGCGTCCGCCCTCGCCAGGCAGGCGTAGCACCTAATGGCCGGCTAGCGAAGCAGGAACCCGAACCCGGCGGTCCGCTTGCCACGGGAGCCCGGTCCGCCAGTTGAGGCGGCGCCAGCCGACACCGTTAAATCGCACGCGCTGACTGCAGCACTTGATCACCTCTGTGCCTTCCACCGATCGACCAGAGCCGGCAGCTCCCGCCGCGGGCAGTCGTAGAAGTTTCGCATTTCGCCGAGGTGGCGGCCAGCCGGACTATCCTCCCCAGATCGCCGCGCCCCCGGCTCAGCCGCCTTTCGCATCACCTTGACCAGGTCGTTCTGCTCCGACATCAGGGACGCCAGGCGCCTTCGCGAAAGCGGAAGTGTTCTCGGCGACTGCCGGGGGCGGGCACCTTTTCGATCAATCCGACGGAGGTTAGCGATTCAATGCGGCGAGGCGCTGCCAAGATCCTTGGGGCTAATACGATGCTGGCGGATCCGCCAGCATCCGCTGTCCTGCTCGGCATGGCCCCGATGGACCGTGGGGCGCGCCGGGATGATGGGCGATGCCGGCAGGCAGAGGAAGGGAACCGTACACGCAGTCACACCGCAGCACCGATGGTCACCGCTGCGTCGTTTGGCGCGGTATCGCCGCTCTTTGGATAGCGGGAAGTAACCGGGCAGCTATGCCTCCAGGCGCAGGGAAGCTTCGGGCGCTCACTGACCTCCCGCCGAACCGATCGGGCTGGACGACCATCAGTCTTGCCAAGTCGGCGCGAATCTAAGATCACACTCGCCTATGCCGCCATCGAATTATCCGGTTATGCGAAGGTCCAGTACCGTCGACGAAGCGCGCTGCGGGCGGCTCCCCGAAGGGCCGCCCGCGATCAGGCGCGCAGCGCGAAGCCGGCTGGACAGACTTGGTCGCCGACGTACCGAGGTGTGACGAGACGGCGCCCGGGTCCGTCTCCAGCTCTGCATCGGATGAGCCAGACCGGTAACCGGTGAGGGCAACTGGTGCGCGGGTGACCTGCCGGAGACCCTGAGCAGGCCGCCGTGAAGATCGACCGATGGGCCGCCACCGCCGTGCCGAACGGCCACTGATCCGCTGCTGATGCCCTTGAAGCGTGGGACTTGACCAGCCGGTTCGTGCAGCAGACCTAGCAGACGAGCAATAAGGAGACGCTGTGACAACTGCACCTCCCAACCTCCTTGCGGTCCGCAAGCTGTTGCTGGCCCACCTCGACGTCGACAAGACCCGGGCTCGCGCCGACGACCTGGAATCGGCAGAGGTCGGCATCGTAGGCGACCCCGCCCACCGAGGCGGCTACCACTGCGGCTCAGATCGGGTCATCACTAACGACTACTCCGTCGTGGAGTCGTCTCGGGACCGCACAGGGCTGACCCGCTACGCGTCTGCGCTCGACGTTGGACAGTTCAAGGTCCGCTCTGGCGGCGCGACCCACAACCTGCGCACCTTCTCTACCTGGATTGTCACGCAATGCGCCGCGAACACGGCCGACACCCGCGATATCCGGGAGGTCATCTACTCCCCCGACGGACGCACAGTCCGCCGCTGGGACCGGCTAGGCAAGCGCAGCAGCGGCGACAACAGCCACGTGTTCCACACCCACTTCAGCTTCTTTCGCGACGCGATCAAGGCCGGCCGCGACCAGACTCGACTATTCCGCCGCTACCTCACCGAGATCAGGCTCATCGAAGGGAGCATTCAGATGTTCTGCAAACACGGCGACCGAGGCGAGAACGTCCGCGCTCTTCAGTACGCCCTCCACAACATCGGCTTCCCGCCGGGCACGATCGACGGCGCCTACGGCGATGCTACCGCCGCGGCTCTGAAGCAGGCCGAGGCATCCATCGGCGTGACCTCAGACGGCATGACCTACGACGCCGATTCCTACACCCGCGTCCAAGCCCTCTTCGTCAAACGGTTCTCCGGACAAAACGCACAGCAGGACGCCAATCCCGCCCTTATCACCACCCCGCCAACCCAACCTCGCCGATAGCCATCCGCACCCTGGAGGACGTCCAGAGAGCGCGGCCGGGCCAGGTCACTAGCTTGCGCGGCGCGCGCTTGCTGTAATTACTCATCGGACCGCGTGACCCGCGTCAACTTCGAAAGCGGGTGTGAACTGCGCCCTATCCGCGACCGCGCGCGACACCCGGGTTCCGCTGGCGGTCGCGGGCGAACGGAAACGCCCTCGCCAACAGGCGGGGGCGTTTCCCTTCCAGGGCTGGTGACGGCGAGTGGCGGTAGTGTTAGCCCGGGCCGAGAACATTGTCGGTGGCCGGGCCCATGCCGTCCGCCGTCGTCCTCATGCGCCGGTACGAACGGCGCGCGGCCGATTGCCGCCGCGCCCGAGCGTGGTCGGCCGCCAGTCTGGGGTATCGCCCAGATCGGGCACGGTATCCGTGCCGGGCGTCGCAAGGGGGTCTCGTCAAGTCGGAGCGTCAATCGCTCGAGCCGATGTGGCTGGCGCGCTTGTCAGCCCATGTGCGGGTATCGATAGTCTTTTGCAGGCACAAACGTCTCCTTGATCGAGCGCACGCTGGTCCAGCGCAGAAGATTCTGAGGGGACCCCGCCTTATCGTTTGTTCCGCTAGCTCGCCCGCCTCCGAACGGCTGCTGGCCGACCACGGCTCCGGTGGGCTTGTCGTTGATGTAGAAATTCCCAGCAGCGAACTCGAGTGCCTGTGTGGTCCGCGCGATGGCAGTTCGATCCTGCGCGATGATCGCGCCGGTAAGCGCATACCGACTTGCAGAATTGATGTGGTCGAGTAGGCCGTCATACGTGTCGTCCTCGTACACGTGTACCGCCAGGATCGGTCCGAAATACTCTGTGGTGAAGATGTCGTCGGTCGGGTCGGCGCATTCGATGACGGTGGGCCGGACGAACCAGCCATGGCTGTCATCGCAGGAGCCACCCGCGATGATCTCAGTCGATTCGGTGACTCGTGCCCGCTCGATCGCCTTCTGCTGCCGGGCGAAGGCGGGCCCATCGATGACTGCGCCCATGAAGTTGGATAGGTCGGTGACGTCGCCCATTGTGAGCGAGTCCACCTCGGAGGCAAAGTCGGTTCGCATCCGCGTCCACAGCGAGCGCGGGACGTACGCCCGCGAGGCGGCCGAGCACTTCTGCCCCTGGTACTCGAAAGCTCCGCGGATTAGCGCGGTCCGGAGCACGTCCGGGTCCGCAGAGGGGTGGGCCACGACGAAGTCTTTGCCGCCGGTCTCACCGACAAGGCGCGGATAGCTGCGATAGGTGTCGATCCGCTCCCCCACTCGCCGCCACAGCCGCTGAAAAGTACCGGTGGAGCCGGTGAAGTGGATGCCGGCGAGATCCGGGTCGGTGAGCGCCACATCGGTGACGGCAAGACCGTTCCCGGTCACCATGTTGATGACGCCGGGCGGCAGACCTGCCGCCTCCAGCAGGCGCATCGTCCACCATGCGCTGAGCTGCTGCGTGGGAGACGGCTTCCACACCACAGCGTTGCCCATTAACGCGGGCGCAGTCGGCAGGTTGGCGGCGATCGCGGTGAAGTTGAACGGAGTGATGGCATAGACAAAGCCCTCGAGGGAGCGGTATCCGGCGCGGTTCCATACGCCGGGCGCTGAGGCGGGCTGCTCAGCGAGGACCTGTCGGGCGAAGTGCACGTTGAAGCGCCAGAAGTCGATCAGTTCACATGCTGAGTCGATCTCCGCTTGAAACGCCGTCTTCGACTGTCCCAGCATCGTGGCGGCATTCAGGGTTTCCCGCCACGGCCCGGCGAGCATATCCGCGGCCTTGAGGAATACCGCGGCGCGGTCCTCGAACGATAGGCGGCGCCACTGTGGAGCCGCTGCCTTCGCGGCGGCTACGGCCGCCCTCGCGTCATCGTGACTGGCGTTGCCGAGAGTGCCAAGAATATGGCGTCGATGGTGCGGCTGCACTACGTCGAACCGATCACCGGAGCCCATCCGGCGACGTCCGCCGATGGTCATGTCGAGTTCCCAGCGGTCGCCGGCAAATTGGGTCAGCCTCTCGGCGAGGCGGGCCCACTCGGGACTGTGCGGAGCGTAGGACAGATTATGTTCGTTTACCGGTGCCGGGGTGCTGGCGATGGCGTCCATGGGGCGCTCTCCTGGTGGTCAGTTGCGGCTGGTGAGGGCGCGGAGGAAGAACAGTAGGTTCGCCGGACGCTCGGCGAGACGCCGCATCAGATATCCGTACCACTCTTCGCCGTAGGGCACGTACACACGAACCTGGTGGCCCTGGTCGGCGAGCCGCTGCTGCTCCCTCGGTCTGACGCCGAAGAGCATCTGGATCTCGTATCCCCTAGTCCCGCTGGCCCTGCTTGCACCGAGTTGGATACCGGCGGTGATGAGGTCGGGGTCGTGCGTCGCAAGCATCGGGTGCCCGGGTCCGGCCATGAGGATTTCCGCGCAGCGCAGGTACGCCTGGGTCACCTCGGCTCGGGATTGGTAGGCGACGCTTGCCGGCTCCCGGTAGGCACCTTTGCACAGCCGAACCCGTGAACCCGGGGTTGCGAGGTCACGGCAGTCCCCCTCGGTGCGGCGTAGGTACGCTTGGACAACGGCTCCGGTCTGCGGGAAGTCGCGCCTAAGCTGCGCGATGATCCCGAGCGTGGAGTCGGTGGTGGTGTGGTCTTCCATGTCGACGGTGACCGTTGTCCCGGCCATTTGCGCGGCGTCGCAGATCCGTGCCGCGTTGTCTAGGGCTACGGCCTCGCCGTCGACGGGCAACGCCTGTCCCAGTGCGGAAAGTTTGATAGAAACCTCCGTCTGGTCGGTGAGCCCGGCTGCGGCGAGGGAATCGAGGAGTCGCACATACTGGCCGGCAACGCGGACGGCGTGGGTCCGGTCGGTGGTGTCCTCGCCCAGGTAGTCGAGGGTGGCCATGCAGCCAGCAGCTCGGATTCTTCTGGATATGCGCACCGCCGCCGGGATGTCCTCTCCGGCGACAAAGCGCTCGACCAGCGACCTGGCCATCGGTGTGGCTTCGATCGCGCGTCGTGCCCGACGGTTGGCCGCGGTCTTCAGGATGGCCTGGCGGAGCAACAGGCGTGCCCTTCCGTGAGGAGTGTCAGTTGACTGAGCCGGGCGGGACAGCCGCCGGGCGGTCTGTGGGGGCGTAGAGGTCGGTCGAGACGATCGGGCCGTAGAGGTCTGGGCGCCGGTCCTGAAGAAGATTCAGGCCGAAGAAGCCCTCGGTGCGGCTGCTGAGCGTCGCGGCGTCGAGGTCGGCGGTGTGCGTGACGACGCCCTCTTCGTCGGTCAGCATCGCCACGACCTTGCCGAACGGGTCAACGATCTGGCTGTGGCCCCAGTAGTCGAGGCCTGCGCTATACGCGCCCTTCTCGCAGTGGTTGGACACGACAAGCCACATCTGGTTGAAGAACGCGTTCGCCTGCGCGCAGAGGTCCATCGCAAATCCGTGATAATCGTCGGCCGGATCGTGTCCCTTCATCGGCCAAGCAGTGGACATGAGCGCCAGTGTCGCGCCCTGGAGCGCGAAGACCCGCAGCAGTTCCGGGAAGGCCAAGTCGTAGCAGATCAGGCTAGCGGCGCGGCCGAACGGCAGGTCGAACACCGGGGTGGATTGGCCGGCGTTGAAGTAGGGAAACTCGAACGTGTTGTGGGTCTTGCGGTAGACGCCGACGACGCCGTCGGGGCCGATGAGCGCGGTGGAGTTGAGGATCACGTTGCCGTGTGCGGCACGCTCAGCGAGACCGAGCTGGATGAACATGCCGTGCTCGGCGGCCTTGACTCGAAGGGCTTCGGTGGCGGGTCCGGGCACTGGTTCCGACTCGCGGAAGTAGTATTGCTTTTGCGCGGCGACGCCCTTATCGCCGAGGCCGAACGCGAAGTCTGCGTAGCCCTGCAACCCGATTTCTGGCAGCACCAGCACGTCGACGCCCTTCGCGGCCGCCTCGTCGATCATCTCCAGGAACTTCGCCAGGTTGCGCGCCTTATCGTGCTCGATTTGCACGTTCGCCGCGGCCAGGGTCACGGGGGCCATGTGTTCCTCCTCTGTTGTGGTGGACTGATGATCTGTTGTCACGTGAGCTCGTACTTGACAAGGTCGCCGGCCTTGATGACCACGGGTACGGCGGTGGGCGCGGCGAACACGGCGATGTTCTCCCAGGGGTGGCCGTCGACGATGATCAGGTCGGCGAGCTTGCCGGTCTCGATGGTGCCGAGTCGGTCAGCCAGGCCGAAGAGCTCCGCATTGACGCGGGTCGTCGCAATCAGGACTTCCGCCGCCGGCATAATCTCCGCCTTCAGCGACAACTCCCGGTGCTTGTGCTCGAACATCGGGCCGAGCAGGTCCGATCCGCTGGCGATGCGAACTCCGCTGCGGTAGGCGTACTCCAGGGAACGGAGACCTTGCTCGTGTGCCATCCGGATCTTTTCCAGCGGCTCGGGTGCGACGCCGTGCTCGGCGCCTTGGCGATGCAGCAGCTCGTAGGTGGATAACGTGGGCACGAGGTAGGTTCCCTCTGCGGCCAGCAGCTCGGCGGTCTTCTCATCCATGAGGTTGCCGTGCTCAATCGATCGGACGCCGGCCTTCACACAGTTGCGGATCGCCGCGGAGGAATAGGCGTGCGCGAGGACGTACTTGCCGGCCGCAGTGGCGGTCTCCACCGCCATTCGTAGTTCCTCCGGGCTGTACTGGATCGTGTCGAGTTCGTCAGCTGGCGACATCGCGCCACCGCTGGCCATGACCTTGATCTGGTCGGCGCCAGTGCGGATGTTCTCTCGAACAGCCTTGCGGATCTCCTCGGGCCCGTCCGCTACGACGGCGCTCATGCCCACCTGCGAGCAGCATTCGACGGCTTTGCCGCGTTCAGTAGGGCGCCGCCAGTCGGCGTGGCCGCCGGTCATCGACAGCGCCGCGTTCGACACCAGCAGGCGGGGACCGAGGATGTCGCCTTGGTTAACGGCCTGACGGAAGCCCGCGTCGCAACCACCCGCGTCACGCACGGTGGTGTACCCCTGCAGAAGGGTGCGGGTCAGGACGCGGCCCATCTTCAGTGCCGCATGGCTGGTCTGGTAGTTGCGGTGCTGCTCGAGGATGTTCACGTCGATAGCGCCGATGTGCACGTGCGCGTCCATCAAGCCAGGCATTAGCGTCCGGCCTCCGCAGTCGATCACCTGGTCAGCTTTTCGCGGTACCTTCCCGCCGACGCCTACCTCCACGATGACTTCGCCGTCGACCACGACGGTTGCGCCCTCGACCGGTTCGGCGCCGGTGGCGTCGAACACCGTGGCATTGGTCAGTGCGATGGTGCTCAAGGAAAACCTCCGTCTTTCAGTGATGAACGCCAAACGCGTCGGCGACGAGCTGGTCGACATGCGCTTTGCTGTCGGTGTCGACGATCCGGTCGACGGCACCGACGCGCAGCAGCACGAGTTCGTCGGCAACGCCCGCAGCGCGGGTGACGCTCTGCTCCACAAGGAGCACTCCCATGCCGCGCGAACACAGCTCGGCGATATAGCCGTAAATCTCTTCGATCACGACCGGCGCCAGGCCGAGGCCGGGCTCATCGAGCAGCAGGTACTTCGGATCACGCAGCAGTGCCCGGCCGAGGGCGACCATCTGCTGCTGACCACCTGAGAGCAGGGACACCCTCTGGTATAGACGGTCACGTAACATCGGAAAAAGATCCAGCACATCGTCGATCCGGGACCGCTGTACGCGGCTCGCGCCGACGGTTAGGTTCTCCAGCACGGTCAGCTGGGACAGCAGGCCACGTCCCTCGTGCACGATCGCGATCCGGTGATCGGCAACTCGCCGGTGCGTAGGCGTGTCGGATATGTCGACACCGTCGACCTGTACTGCTCCCTCAGTACGGACCGCTCCTAGGATCGCCCGCAGCGTGGTGGTCTTGCCCGCACCGTTGGTTCCCACCAGCGCCACGGTCTCGCCCGGTGCGACGGTTAGGTCGACCCCGAACAGCGCCTGGGTACGCCCGTACCAGGCCTTCATGGAATCAAGCGTCAACACCGGCAGCCCTCCCGAAGTACGCGAGTTGCACCCGTCGGTCACTGAACACTTCTTCCGCAGCGCCGCCGCATAGGAAGGCGCCCGAGGCGAGGGCGATGACATAGGAGCAGAGGTTCCTGACCAGGTCCACGTCGTGCTCGACGACCACCATGGTCGACGGGTGGTTGTCATGGACCCGGGTGAGCACTGCGGCCAGCTCTTGTCGTCCTTCCTGGTCGAGGCCGGCGGCCGGCTCGTCCAGCAGGATCACCGACGGCGAGGAAACGAGGACTCTGGCGACCTCGACCAAGCGGCGGCTGGCGAACGGCAGCTCGTCTACCCGGCGGTGTGCGTGCCGACGGAGACCCAGCAGGTCCAGCACCTCGGCCGCCGCGGTGACGGCCCGGCGGTGGGCGCGCCACTGCGCGGGCAGCGCGAAAAACTGGGTAAGCGCACTGGGTTGTGCGAGCCGCTCGGTGCCGATCAGCACGTTGTCCCACACGGACTCGCGTTCCAGCAGTCGCACGGTCTGGAACCCGCGGACGACACCGGCGAGCGCCCGGCGGCGAACCCCGAACGCAGTGATGTCGCGGTCGCCGACGTGCACGCGTCCTTCGGCGATGGGGGTGTACCCGCTGATGGCGTTGAGCAGGGTGGTCTTGCCCGCCCCGTTCGGGCCGATCAGGCCGCTGATCGCGCCGGCCGGCAGGGTCACCGTGATGTCGCGTAGCGCGTGGAAGGCGCCGTAGCGGACCGTCAGGCCTTCGGTTCGGACGGCCGGTGGGGTGAGGGTGTTGGCGGACGCGCTCATCTGACTCCCTCCTGTGGGTCGCGGACGCCTTTGAAACGCCGCCAGGCGCCGCGCCCCAACCCGACGATCCCGTCGGGCACAGCAAGTGCCACGATCGCCAGCAGGGCGCCACCGACGATCGGGTAGAGGTTGGGCTGGCCGGCAAGCGTGAACAGCTCGGGCACCAACACGATGTATGCCGCGCCGAGCCATGCTCCGATGACCGTCCCTGCTCCCCCGATCACCACGGCGACGAAGAGGTACACCGATGCGAACAGGTCGAAGTCGGGCGGCGAAATAAACCCGGTGATCGCGGCGTACAGCCAGCCTGCGACGCCGGCGTACACCGCGCTGATCAGGAATGCGGTGATCTTGGTGCGGGCCACTGCCACGCCGACCGACTCCGCGGCCAGCTCGGTGTCGCGGACGGCGAGCATCCGGCGACCCAGCTGCGTGCGGCCGAGGTGCGCGGCTAGAGCGGTCGCGACCACTGCCGGAACCAGAGCGATCAGGTAGGCGTGCAACGGCTGGCTGGAGTCCAGCCGCCCGATGACCAGCGGGTCGACTGACACGCCCTGGGTGCCACCGGTGAGGTCGGCGGTGTTGCGGATCCACCAGGCGAGTAGTTCGCCGAACGCGAGCGTCACAAGCGCCAGCCGCAGGCCGGACAGTCGCAGCGTGGGCACAGCGACTACCAGCGCGGTAATCAGCGACACCGCGGCCACGGCGGAGAGCTGGACTATCGGGCCATGGCCGAACGACCCGACCAGGTAGGTGGTATAGGCGCCCACGCCCATGAAAGAGGCGTGCGCCAGCGACATCTGTCCGGTACGCCCGTACAGGACGTCTAGACCCATCGTGGCGATCGCGAACGCCAGGACCTGCGCCGCCATGAAGACCCAGTAGTCGTCGAACAGCAGTGGCGGCACTGCGGCGATCGCAATGAAGGCGACCACGCGGGTCATCAGGCGACGCGATTGCCACCCTTCGCGCCCGTGAGGGCTTTTTGCCTCGCCCCGGGGCCGTTTCAAGATGGCGCTTGTCATGCCCGCACCTCATTCCGCTCGTTGACGAACCGCTTCGGTACCAGCGCCAGGACAAGGATGATCAGCAGGAAGACAGCTGGTGTGCCCGCGCTCGCACCGAGCCAGAAGACGGTGAGCGACTCGTACACGCCGATCGTCACGGCGACCGCCAGCGGTAGCCAAAACCGGTCGAGGCCGCCGATCATCCCGGCGATGAACGCCTTGATCAGGAACGGCGTCATATAGAACGCGTCGACCGACAGCCGGCTGGCGACCAGTACTGCGACAATCGCTCCCAGCGCGCCCGCCACCGCCCAGGTGGCGGTCCGTAGAGCCCGGACGTTCACACCGGCGGATTGCGCGATGTCGGCGTCCTCTGCGCTGGCGCGCAGCGAGGTACCGAGGCTGGTCCGGTTGAGCAATAGGTTTGCCACCGCGATGATTGCGATGGTTAGGCCCACCACGATGCCGTCGTTGACACTGAATACGACGCCTGCGATCTGGGTGCGGGTGTCCGCGCCGAGCGACACGAAGGTGTGCGCGTTGGCGTCGATCAGCTGTTGCATGACGGCCGTGATGAGAAGGAAGACGCCGAGCGTGACAACGAGGTCCAGTCCTGGTCGCCCTGGCGGGATCCGGCGGATGGCGATGTAGTCGATGGCGCTGTTGACAGCTACCGCGAGAACGACGCCCACCGACAGCGCCACCGGCACCGGCAGCCCTTGCTCCGCGTAGAGGAACCACGCGCTGAAGGAGGCGATCATGCCGACCTGCCCGTAGGCAAAGTTGATGCTCTTGCTGACCTGGAAGACGATCAGCACGCCCAGCAGGAACAACGCGTAGAGGCTGCCGGTCGTGATTCCGCCGACGAGGATCTGACCGAGGTCACCCATCTGGACTCCTGGTCTCGTACGGGCTGAGGGCGGGGCGGGGCGGCCCCGCCCTCAACCGATCAGTTCTGCAAGGACTGCGTCTCTTCGAGGACGACCAGCTCGTTGCCCTTGATCTGGCCGATCCCGACCGCGTCGACGCCCGCGCGGTCGCCCTCGCCCCAGCTAACCGGCGGCAGGATGCCGGTCTCGAACTTGTCGAACGACTCCAGCGCCTTGATCACACAGCCACGGGACAGGCTCTCGGCACGCTTCAGCGCCTCGGCGGTGAGCTGCGCTTGCACCCAGCCCAACTCGTTGAACTTGCTCGGCGCCTTGCCGGCCTGCATGGTGAAGTCGGCGACGAACTTTTTCACCTGGGCGTTGTCGCTCGTCAGAGATGCGGTCTCCAGCGCCACCAGCATGTTCTGTGACAGCGCCCCGAACTCCTTGATGTAGGAGTCGTCGCTCATGCCGGCCCAGGCTGCCGTCTTCGGGGAGTACCCGATGCGGGACATGGCCTGGAGCAGACCGCCGGTGTCGGCGTTCGTGAGGATGAGGAACACGTACTCGGCGTTGGACTGCTTGAGCTGGGTGGCGATGGGGGTGAAATCGGTGGTGCCCGGCGTCTCGGGTACGTAGAGCAGTTCGACACCCTTGCCCTTGAGCGCCTTGTCCATGCCAGCCTTGGCGTTGTCCCCGACGTTGCCGGAGACACCAACCAGGGCCATCTTCTTCGGCGTGCCCTGCTGCAGTACGTAGTTGGTCAGGATTTCGAATTCCTGGATGTAGTCCACCGTCGCCATGAAGATGTGCGGGTTCTTATCGCCGCCCAACTCGTCACTCGGGGCGTACGGCGCAATGGCCGGAACCTTCTTACGTTCGAGATACGGAACGGCGCCGAGGAAGTTCGGCGTGCCCTCGCCCCCGGAGACGACGAGGATCTCCTCTTTTTCGACCAGCTGGCGCATCTGCTTTTGGGCGGTCGAGGGGTCGTATGCGTCGTCCAGGATGATCGGTTTGATCTTCCGGCCCTGGACCCCGCCCTCGGCGTTGAGCTTGGCGTAATATGCCTCCTGCCCCTCCTTGGTGCCGATGCCTCCGGCAGCACCGGAACCGGAGAGCGGCATGGTGGCACCCACCCGGATCTCCTTGTCCGTGACACCTGGACCGACTCCCTTCGGGTCGCATTCGCTCGCCGACGAGCTCGACCCACCGGTCGCATTGCCGCAGCCGGCGAACAGCATGCTGGCGCTCGCCAGCGTGGCGGCCACCATCGCCCTTTTCAACCGCATGTCTACTCCCTTGTGCTCAGCTTGCTCATGGGCACACGTCAGCTGTTCCCGGCTGATCGGTGATCTCTAAGGAAAGGACCCGCCAGGAGATGGACAGAGCCACGTCTACAGCGGACTGGGTGCTGTGAATGGCGACGCCAGCGGAGTCGGAGGACAGCAGCTGGTACTCCCCGGCGCCTGCGGCGAACTGCAGGGTGCCCCCTGGCACAGCGATCTGCGCCCAGGGCCGGACTTCGTGGTCTACGGCTGGAGTCCAGTGAAGGCCAACGGAGTAGCCCGCCAGGAGGGGCAGAATCCCCACATGCACGTCCCAGAAGGATCTTCCCGCGAAGCCCACCGCAGCCCAGTACCAGCTCGCCCCTGCGGCTCGTAGCGCAACAGCCGCGAAGGATGGGTCGCCAATGAGATTCGGGCCCCACACCGCCCGCGCGCCAGCGCTGTCCGCGAGGATCGCCCGCACGCCGTCGTAGACGGCGCGCAGGCCACCTCCTGCTTCGCTATCGGACACGAGTCTCCCACCCCCTGCCGACCGACCAGTCGGTCCGTGTGGCAGGGGACGCTACCGGACCGACCAGTCGGTCCGGTAGAGTGAGATCGAAACGTAACCCGCCTTTTTCGGCCGGGCTAAGGCACGAAAGGGACGACGCATGCGAACGAGGAACGAAGACACGCGGGCGCGCATCCTCACCGCCAGCGCCGACCTATTCGCCCGCCAGGGCTACCACGGCACCGGCTTGTCCGAGTTACTCGATGCGGTCGGTTTGCAAAAAGGGGGCTTCTACCACCACATTGCCAGCAAGGAGCAACTGCTGCTGGAGATCATGCTCGATCCGATCGACCGCGTTCTCGCCAGCAGCGGGCACGTCCTCGGTGCGGCCACCGACGCCACCCGCAAGCTGCAACAGCTCGGCACCGACCTTGGCCAGGCGATGGCAGCCGACCTGGCCGCCTGGACCGTCTTCCTGCGTGAGTACAGCGCGCTCGGCGAAGACGGCAAGACTCAGGTCCTTCAACGCCGGCAGCAATACCTCAACCGCTGGCGGCGCGTTCTGGAGGAGGGGATGGCCAACGGTGAATTCCGCAAGCTCAACCTCGCCTTCGTCGAGTCGATCTTGGGCCTGTTCATCTACACGTTTGTCTGGGCCCGAGCCTCCGCGCCGCCCGAGGAACTCACCGCCTCGATTATGGAGGTGCTGATGCGCGGCGTATGCGAGTCCGCACCCCTGGAGCACATGTAAATCGAAACCCGCAAGGCCGTGCCAGCCTCCCTAGTCGCCACCGCCGCCCCGACCGATGGCTGCTCGAGGCCGAGCCAAGGCGACCAGCGAGAAGGGCGCAGGCGACGCGGGGCACTGGTGGTTAGGACACTGATGACACGAAGTCTTGACAAGCTGGACACTCCCGAACTACGGGGTGGGAGCATTCCAGGACGTGATCGAGGAAGTTCACGATCCGTTCGAGATGCACACGTTGCCGGTTGATCGCATCGCGCTGCTGAGCCACAAGGTGCTTACGCTCGCGCCGTTGGCCGTTCAGCAGTCGCGCGATCGCGCTGAGCGGCATGCCGGCGTGCTGGCACTTGAGCGCAATGGAGAGCGCATCCAGCAGACCCTGGTCGTACCGTCGGGCTCCGCTGGCGGTGCGGTACGGAGTGATCACCCCGATGGCCTCCCAGTGTCTGAGCAGGTGTGCGGAGACGCCGAGACGTTCCGCCGCCTCGCCGATTCTCAGTAGCTTGATGCACATGTGCCTATAGTCGTTGACTTCGTGTCGGCACGAACTTCTACTGTCCACCGAGTGCGAATTCACGAGCTCAACTGCGGCACCCTGAACGTTCCGGGCGGGCATGCCATCTTCGGGGTACCCCACTTCGTCTGCAGATGCCTCCTGATCGAGCTAGACGGCCAGCTCATCGCCGTCGACACCGGCATTGGATGCGCGGACATCGACTTCCCTCAACGTCGCCTAGGCGAAGACTGGATCGCGCAGGTCGAGCCAGCTCTCGATCGCGACGAGACGCTCAAGGCCCGGGTCATCTCGCTGGGCCGGGATCCACGGGATGTCTCGGACGTGATCTTGACTCATCATCACCGCGATCACGTTGGCGGCCTGGCTGACTTTCCGTTGGCCCGTGTTCATGCCACGACCGAATGTCGTTTGGCTGTGGAGAAGGGCGACGGACGTGTCATGTCTGTGTCTGCGCAGTGGGCGCACGATGTAACGTGGGCCTCCCCACCCGCTCCGGCGCCTCATTGGCGGGGGCAGTTCTCCTGGACATTGGAGGGCCTCCCGGCATCGATCCGTCTGGTCGCGCTGGCGGGCCACTCTCCGGGACACGCCGGCGTACTAGTCGACGAGGCAACCCAGGGGCAGAGTCTCCTGCACGTCGGCGATGCGGTCTATCACCACGCGCAGCTCACCTGCACCGCGCCGCCTGCAGTGGAGGCATTCGCCGCCTCGATACAACACGACCAAGCCGCCAGACTTCACACGCAGCGACTGCTGGCCAAGCTTGCAGTAGATGAGTCGGTACGCCTGGTCAGCTCGCATGACCCCAACCCTGTCAGCCAGCCCAGCCGCTCATGAACCTCCCGGAACCGGCGGAGGCCAGCGCTGACGGCAACGGCCGCGGCCCAAAGGCGGGGCAGCAGAGGCGGGTGTCGGGAAGGTCCGTGGGCCTACCCGGCACCCGATAGGCCGACTACTCAGCAGGCCGACCCGCTGGATCCCCGACCCGGGCCGAGATACCGAGCATATGCGCCGGCGGTGAAGAAGGCTGCAGATCCTCCCCTAGCGCGGTGTCCTCGACGATTCGCGCGGCCTGCCCCGGCGCGCTCGCGGCCGTCGGAGTCGCGGTCGACCTTCCGGCGGGCCAGTTCCTCAGCGAGGATGGACCGGACCAGTTCGTCAGTCACGGTGCCGTCGTTGGCCAGGGGCGTGGCGTGGTCAAGCCACTGCCAGATCTGGCAGCGGGCGATCTCCGCGGTGGCGCCGTCCTCCACGAGATTCCCCAGCGCCACCGCGCCGGCGCCCAAGCCAGGCGTCGACGTAGCCCCGCGCGACGGCGATGTTGGACCGCAGTCCAGCGGTGGCGACGATGACGTCGTCGCGGAGCCGGTCGAGCTCGTCCGGCGGTCGCCCAGCAGTACGTGGAACTCCTCCCGGCAGGTGGCGACCAGGCCCGGATGGGCGACCCCCGAACCGTCGAATCCGTCGCCGGCCTTTCGCCGCTTGTCCGCCCGCACCTCGGTCGACGGCTGTCTCATTGACCTTGGGATTCCAGCTGGGGATGAACACACGGCCATCCCGCCGATCGCATGCGCGCCACGCCGGTGAGGGGTGCTGACCAGCATTCGGTGCATGCGCGCATGAACGGTGCGGTCATGGTGACCTCGGAGCGATCTAGCAGGACGAAGTCCGGCCATCGCTCGAATTTCTTCTGACGGCGGCCGGCGACGCCGGTAGAACTCGACCTGCTCGGCTACCACTTCGCCATGGGAGGGGGGACGGGATGCCACCGGCTCAGCGCCCTACAGCGCCCGCGCGCGAGGGATACAGTTCTTCTTCATCCGGGTCGACCGCGTCGACAACATGTGCAAGCGCCAGTTCGCCACCGGCTTTACCTTCTCCCACACCGGCGGAACCTGCCCACTGTAGAACGTCTGCAAGGCGTTCAGCTCGCTCGGCCCAGTCATCGCCCAGGTCGCCGCGATGCCCGACAGCCGCGCCACTTGTGGATCGCCCGCACATCACCCGCCACCACGGCGGCTATAACCAGCCCGGCAAGGTCTACGCGGTCGGCCCGGGTGGCGAGGCCCGGCCCGCCAACCGTTTGGTCTACTCCGCCGGGATGGATCTGCACGCGGCGGAAGGCGCCACGCCAAATCGGCCTGGGCTGTGTGACTTGCTAACGGAAGACCTGCCCGCAACGGGCCGCCGCAGCGATCAGCCGCAGGCTCGACGTGGACGAGAATCGCAGCACCTTCATCCCGTACCCCTCAAGGGCTGGACCGGGCTCCGCCGGGCGGAACGGCGCGGCGTTCCGCCCGGCGGCTTAACGTCCGCGCAGCTCAGCCGCAGCGGCGGCCAGTTGCTGGAGGGACGCCTCGACCTCCGGATAGCCGCGCATCTTAAGGCCGACCCGGCCCTCCCGAGCGGCTGTCGGCGGCGCACGCCGGATGGTGTGCGCGGTGCGGGCAGGTCTTCGGACTGGCGGGTACGACCGGATTCGCCCGGTCTCCTCCTGGCCGTCGCTTCCCAGACCTCACGGTCCAGTGCTTCGTTGACGGCGGTCGCTCCCACTCACTGCTGCCGCGGCAGTCCCGGACTCGCACCGGGTTCCCTCTCACGTCGCCACGCCCTTGACAGGCACGGCGAACCAGCGCCGCTGTCCATCCTCTGGGGTGCTGAGCCGACGTGCCGGTGTGTCCGTCCTGCGGGCGGCGAGCCGTCGCCGCAGCGAGGCGTACCGTGCGGCGAGAGGGTGACGCAGGGGCCCGAGCGGTGGCTTGAGCGACGAGTTTGCGGCAGGCACCAGTCCGCCTCGCGCGGATCGAGGCGATCCACGCCGAGCAGAACTACATCGGCTACGCGTGTGAGCGTCTCACCGCTGCCCTAGATGATGACGGCCAGTGCCCAGACGTTGAAAGACCTTCATCGAGCGTGACACTGCCGCTGACACCGAACTTGGCACGCGATGGCCGCGGTCGAAGACGTTCGAGAACTTGAGGCAGCCCCGGGCCTTGCCAGCGATTGGGCGGGTTTGAATGGCCTTCTCGCTGATACCACGAAGAAGGCGATATCGCCGCTTCCTCGATGGCCGCGGACGCTGGGGCCGCTGGCGTTGCCTCGTCGGGTCCAAGTCGTCGGTGACGACTTGGAGGATGCGCCGCGAGGGTGGACGGGCGCGGCCACCGGGTCGCCAGACCCGTCGTCAGTCAGGCGGGGGCGGCGATGTGGTGGCCACGAGGAGGGTGAGTTCTCGCATCAATTCGTCTGGGGACTGGCCCGTCTGCGCGCGGACCAACCCCAGGGCGAGATCGGCGAGCAGGTAGAAGCCGAGGGTCCGGGCCTGTTCGGTCTCGAACGAAGCCAGGAGGGTCTCCGCGCCGGCGAAGTCACCGCGACGGCGGGCGGCGATGACACCACCGGCGCGTTGAACGAGGTCGGCCGCTACCGAGACGGGACCTGTCACGTCGATGAGGGCTTCGTCGTTTGCGCGCGGGCGGCGTCGAAACGGGCGGTGACGTCGGTCCAGTCGACCAGGTTCCACAGCCGGTCGACATAGTCCGGGCGCACGTTGCGGTACTGCAGGTAGTATGCGTGCTCCCAGGCGTCGAAGACCAGCAGTGGCGTAGAACCCTGACCGACGTTGCCGTGGTGATCGTAGACCTGCTCCACAATCAGCCGCCGCCCCAGCGGCTCCCAGGCCAGCACACCCCACCCGGAGCCCTGCACGCTCTTCGTGGCCGCCGACAGCTGCCCGGCGAAGCCGTCGAACGAACCGAAGTGCTCCTCGATCGCCGCGGCCAGCTCGCTCTCAGGGCGGTCGCCCCCGTTCGGGGACAGGTTGTTCCAGAAAATCGAGTGCAGCACGTGTCCGGACAGGTTGAACGCGAACGTCTTCTCCAACCCCACCAACGCCCCGAAGTCGCCCTTGTCGCGGGCCTCGGCGAGCTGCTCAAGGACATCGTTGGCGCCCTTGACGTAAGCGGCGTGGTGCTTGCTGTGATGCAGCTCCAAGATCTCGCCGGACATCGCCGGTTCGAGAGCGCCATAGTCGTACGGCATGTCGGGCAGCGAGTAGACGCTCACCAGCAACTCCTCACAGGATCGACGTCGGCGGCTTGTGGGGCAGTCACCCGGGCGAAAGGTGCGGATCATCGCATGCCCGGGCGCCCGCCTCCTGATGCCAGTATTCGGTAGTTACCAGAACTTTGCAACAAGGTCGTCGTGCGGCCAGGTTCCCGGGAAGGACGCGCTCCACCGTGCGTCGAGGTGGCCGAGCCGCGGCTAGCCACGTACTGCCCGGCTGGCTCCCGGTCACTGCTGTCGCCCGCCAGCCGGCATCGGCGCGCACGTGGCAGCTCGGCATCGCCCGGCGCATGGCCTTCGTCGCCGCTGATTGCTCGGGCCTGCGCCGATGTATACGGCTGCCCGCTCGTAACGACCCGCTCCCAGCAGCCCAGGCCACAAGATCTGGCGTCCGCTGCCAGGTCGGTCGACGGCGTCTCAAGAGGTGAGGCCGCCAGTTGGCTGGCGCTGACCTGCGCGCTGGCTACAGGCGGTGGGAACCGGCCGGGCCCCTCCCCGCTACCGCACCGCCCAACGCGGCGGCACCAGCTCGCTTTTGGCTGCGTACTCCACCGCCACCGGCCGCTCTGTCGCCGGAACCGGGTAGGTAATCCACCCGCGGACACACCGGCCCGGTGTCAACACTCTGGCCCTCCACGGATACTCCGGCTTCAGGAACGACTCATAACCAGTCTTCGACGGTTCGATCTGACCGGTGTCGGCGTACACCAGCACCCACGATGCATTGCTGACGCTGACCTGCCCCCCGGCGTAGTCGTCGTTGACGCACACCTTGATGTCGGCAGCCGCCCACTCGAATCCCAGCCGCCCGCCAGGGCGCGGCGCGGACCGCGCGACAGGCTGCTTGTATGCGTAAACAGTGGCGGTGACAACCTCGTCGGGGGACACATGGCTCTTCCCAAGCGGGAGCAGCCCTTCGGGACTGCTACTGGCACTGGATGTCGAGGCCGGCGTCACTGAGGGGCTGACTCCTGAGCTGGTCGGCGGCGCCTCCGGCTGGCCGCGAGATGCGATGAAGAAAGAGACGGCAGCGGCCACAAAGGCAGCAATGATCACGGCTAGGCCGAGGGTGGGCGACCGCCAGAAGGGGGCAGGCTTGCCCTCTGCCGCTGGTTGGCGCTGATCCGGTGTGGTCATGAATGCCCCCGCGCGGCGAGTTGCAGATAGTGGTCGGGCAGACACGCTACTGCCGGGTCCGCTGCCGTGCGCCCTCCTCGCGGCATTCGATATAGCGATAGGACGAGGGTCAGATCCTTGCCTGGGCCCGCCGGCCGCCCCCGGATCGCCCTCTCCACCGACCGCTGGCGCAACGCCGCTGGCAGCTGCACCTACCAGCTGCGACTCATGGGTGTGGACCAGTTCCCGCCCGTCCCCCGGCCGACGATCCGGCAAGCCGAGCAGACCACGCCGAGCGAGCGCGTGAGGTTTCAGCGGATCAACATGTGTCGTTGTGTGCCATGCTTCCCTCATGGAGCGCTATGTCCACCCTGACGACACCGACGACCCGACACCTCCGACGCCTGCCCGACGGGAGCCACTGCACCAACGGCTGGCGCGCTGGCTGTCGTCACTCATGGCTGATCGCGGACCCGCAAGACAATCACCGAACCTCATCCGCCATTCGGACGGAACCAGCGGCGCCGTTGTCTGTGGCAGTGGTGACGGCGGTGGTGATGGCGGTGGTGACGCCGGCGGGGGCGGGCAGTAGAAAGATCATTCAGGAGAGGCGCAACGCTCGTGGCGCGTCGAACGGCCCGGTTGGCAGGGTGTCGGACGCCCGGGTGACATCCCGGGCAGCACCGACCAACGCGAGGCGGCCGTGACGCTCGCACCGGCCAGTACGTCAGCTGCTGCTGACCCACCTCCGGTCCCGTGCTGGCAACTTGGAGCCGGTGTAGTAGGTCGACATCGCGGGAGCCCCGCCTACCGGGGCGGCTACCACTGCAGCTGCGACCGGGTCATCATGAACGACTACTCCGTGGTTCGAATCGTCCCGGGACCGGGCTGGCCTGAGCGGCTACGCCTCCGCCCTCGACGTCGGGCAGTTCGAGGTACGCTCTGGTCACGGACGCTGCCCGCGCTGCGGGCGGGCCGGCCGCGCGCGTTCGCCCGGCTGGCGGCAGGTGAAGTGGTCCTGTTCGCGGCGACCGTCGGGCTGGCCGTGGCGTAGTCGCGCAGCCCCACGCCGGTCGCCACGGGTCCGATCGACGCCGATCCGGGGACCGAGATGCTCGGCTTCCCGATGCCCGCCGCGCCCAGCGCTGGGAACCTGCTGAGCCAGCCGCTGCCGGACATGTTTGTGTTGGCTGTCGTTGCCTTCAGCGGTGCCGGATACCTGGCCGGTTTGCGCCGGGTGCGCAGGAGCGGCAGACCTGGCTGCTCGTCCGCGCCGCTAGTTGGCTCGCTGGCCTGGTCGTGCTCGCCGGGACCACCGGTCTTGGGGGTGGCCTGCTACGCGCACGTGCTGTTCAGCATGCACATGGCGCTGGCCACGCTGGTACCGACTCTCCTCGTCCGTGGGGCTCCGATCACGCTCGCCCTGCGCGCGCTACGCCGCCCTATCGACCCGCAGGTGCAGGGTGCGCGGGATTGGCTGCTGCCCGCCCTGCACAGCCGACCGGCGAAGCTGTTCACTTACCCGATCGTGGCGCTAAGCATCTACTCCGGCAACGTGTTCAGCCTCTACTTCGGCGACCTGCTCGGTGCGCTGACGTGCTCGCACCTGGGCCATCTGGCCATGCTCGGCGACGCGTCGTCTCCGGTCATCTGCTGTTCTGGGTGCTCATCGGCGTCGGCCCCGGCCCCCGGGTTCCGCATCCCATCATGGTGATCATCCATCTGGTCGCGATGATGGCGCACGGCGTCTTCGGCCTTGTGCTCATGCAGACCACAAACGTCATCGCCACCCGACTGGCATCTCGCCGTCCCTCCTGCATGGGCGCCTCCTTGTTGGATGGCCAGAAACGAGGGGCAGGCATCGCCCGGGCGTTCGGCGAGATCCCCGCCACCGCCGTCATGATCATCCTTGTTCGGCAGTGGATCCGCGCCGGCCAGCGCGAGGCGGCTCGGCGCGACCGTGCGCCGACCGCGCCGCGCCGAGGCCGATGGTGAGGAGGACGACCTCACCCGCTACGACGTCTTCCTCACCGCTGCCAGCCCGCACCGGGGCGTAAACCGTCCGGGCACCGCTAGACAGCGACCTCGAAGAGGTATGGGGGCAGCCGGGAACTTCCTGACGGTCCTGACCGACTACTCGACCGGGAGACGGCAACCGGGCAGCCCAGGGCTCGACGGGCACGAGCCACCCCGAACCAGAAACCTCCATTTCCGATCGGAGTAGTCGATGTCCGTCACCGACCTGTCCGGCGATCCCGCGCCGGATGCCCCCGCCGCTACGCAGACCGCTCGTCCCAGCCGCGAGCCCACGCCCTTCGCCGCGCTGCTGACCCGGCTGCACTTCTACGCCGGCATCCTGGTCGCCCCGTTTCTGCTGGTCGCCGCCCTGACCGGCCTGGCCTACACGATCACCCCGCAGCTGGATCAGGTCCTCTACGGCGACCAGTTGGCCGTGGCCGCCGTCGGCGGCCAGCCGAAGACCCTCGCCCACCAGGTCACCGCCGCCCGCGCCGCGCACCCCGACGGCACCATCGCCTCCGTGGCGCCCGGCGCCGGCGACCGGACCACCCGGGTGGTGTTCTCGATGCAGGAACTCGGCGAGAAGCAGCACACCGTCTACGTCGACCCGTACACCGGCGAGGTCACCGGGCAGCTCACCACCTGGTTCGGCTCCACCCCGGCCACCACCTGGCTCAACGACCTGCACCGCAACCTGCACCTCGGTGAGGTCGGCCGGCACTACTCCGAAATCGCCGCGAGTTGGCTGTGGCTGCTCGTTCTCGGCGGCGTGATCCTGTGGTGGCGCCGCCGCAACGCCACCCGCGCCCGGACGGCACACCTGCTCGTGCCGGACCTGAGCGCCCGCAAGGGAGTCCGCCGCACGCGGGGCTGGCACGCCACCACCGGCGTCTGGCTCGCGGTCGGCCTGCTGTTCCTCTCCGTCACCGGCCTGACCTGGTCCCGGTACGCCGGCGCGAATTTCGGCGCCGGCCTGGACCTCCTGCGCGCCGGCACTCCGCAACTCTCCACCACCCTCGACGGCGTGCCCCCGCCCGCGAGCGACGGCGGGCACCAGCACGGTGACGCGGCACCCGGCACGGCGGACAATCCGGCGTCCTACGACACCGTGCTGACCTCCGCGCGCAGCGCCGGACTCACGGGGCCGACGGAGATCAGCCCCGCCGCGGAGTCCGGCCTGGCATGGACCGTCGCCCAGGTCGACAACACCTGGCCGGTCGCGAGGGACCGGATCGCCGTCGACCCCACCACCGGCGCGGTCACCGCCCGCAGCGACTTCGCCGACTGGCCACTGCTCGCACAGCTCAGCAGCCTCGGCATTCAAGCCCACATGGGAATCCTGTTCGGGCCGATCAACCAGATCCTGCTCGCCGCACTCGCTCTCGGCCTGCTCTGCGTCGTCGTCTGGGGCTACCGCATGTGGTGGCAACGCCGCCCCACCCGCGCCGACCGCCGCGCACCGCTCGGCGCACCGCCCGCCCGAGGTGGGGTCCGAGGGCTTCCGTGGTGGGCGCTGCTGCTCGGCGTACCGGTCACCGTGGCACTCGGCTGGGCACTGCCCTGGTTCGGCGTCACCCTGCTCGGCTTCCTCCTCGTCGACATCGCCCTCGGCTTGCTCGCCCGCCGGCGCCGCCGGCCCGTACACGTCTCACCCGCCCCGGCCGGTAGCTGACCCGGCAACTGTCCGGCGCCGTCATGACGGAGTGGCAGGAAGCTGCTCACCTACAGTCCACCGCTACGCCGACTCTAAGGCGTGTTTCATAGCCGGTCAGAGCCATTCGGTGATGATGGTGATGGTCAGGACGGCGTGGAACCGGACGGCCAACTTGTCATAGCGGGTAGCGACGCCGCGGTGGCGTTTGAGCCTGTTGATGCCGTTCTCGACAGCGTGGCGTAGCCGGTAGAGCTGCGGGTCGAACGCCGGTGGGCGCCCGCCGTGGGAGCCTTTGGCTTCGCGGTGGGCGTCCTGGTCTTTCTTGCTCGGGATGCACGCCCGGATCCCGCGAGAGCGCAGGTATCTGCGGGTGGCGCGGCTGGTGTAGGCCTTGTCGGCCAGCACCAGCATCGGTCTGGTCCTGGCCCGGCCGACACCGAGGCGGTTCACGCGGATGCGGCGCAGGACCGGGATGAACTGCGGGCTGTCCCCGCGATGCCCGGCGGTGACGATCAGGGACAAGACTTTCTGGCCCTGCTCACAGGCCAGATGCGTCTTGGTCGTCAGCCCGCCACGGGAGCGACCCAGCCCGTGATCGGCCGGCTCGTCATGAACCCCGCCGGGTGGTTCCTTCTGCAGATGACCGTCGGTGCGGGCACCTGCGGCGTGCTGGTGAGCGCGACTGGTCATCGAGTCCACGCTGACCGTCCAGTCGATGCGTCCCCGGGCGTCGCCCTGCGCCTGCAACGCTGACAAGATTCGGTCCCACGTGCCATCGCGCTGCCACCGACGGAACAGTCCGTAGACCGTCGGCCAGGGCGCGTACTCCACTGGCACGTCTCGCCACGGCGCACCGATCCGGATCCGCCACCGAATCCCGTCGATGAGCTGCCGTTTCTCCCACTTCGGCGGCCGACCGGTAGACGACGCAGCAGGCAGCAACGGGGCCAGGACAGCCCACTGCGCGTCAGTCAGGTCATGCCGCCTCGTCACCGCTAAGGTGGCCACGAGGTCTCCGGTGCATGGTGCTTCTTGGTCGTTGTACCAAGTACCGGAGACCTCTTCAGTTATCGATCACCGCCACGCCGTGACTTCAACCGGCCAACCCCGAGTTACGAAACACGCCTTAGCGCCCCCACCCACAGGTGAATGTCCGGCATCAACCAGGGCGAGGCCCGCACAACGCCAACAGCTACGGGGCCTCGGTGCGCGCTAGCGGCCCGCCTGAACGACAGGCAACCCGCGAAGCGCAACCTATAGCGACATCAAATAACCGCCGAGTAACAACCGGCAGTAGGGTCCTTTCCCGACCATCCCGATGCAATCATCCTGGACCGGGGGCAAAATCGTGACCACGCCCGACCAGCCGACCGGCCCTTACCTAAAATCCCCTCACGCCGGTTCGAACTCCCACCGGCCGCGGGCATCGGACCAGCCCGCGGGGCTGACTGACCGGCCCCCTGGCGCACCGGCCCGGACGTCGCGCTGCTGGCAACGGATTCTCGTCACGGCCGTCGTCGGCCTGATCGGCGCCGGCGCGGTGGCCTGCGCGCTGGTGCACCGCGACAAGAATGAGGCCATCCGGCACTGCCAGGCCGCGATCAGCAAGAAGCTGCGGGCCCCATCCACCGCCGAGTTCACTGACACCATCGTCAGTCGCGGGGACAGCGGCTTCGGCACTCACTACTACGACGTCGCTGGCACGGTCGACGCGCAGAACGGCTTCGGGGCGATGGTTCGGGGCGAGTACACGTGCGAGCTGACCCAGAGGCCCGATGGGCAGTGGCTGGTCACCTCCACGAGGGTCCTATAGCCGCAGACAGCAGGAGTACAGGATGACCAGCCCGCAGAAACGCCAGGACAGCTCACCTCCCAGCCGCCCGGCCACCCAATATGCGCTCATCCTGGGCCTGCTCGGGCTCGCCGCTGCCCTTACGATCCTCGCCGTGATCTTCTACGTGAGTCAACGTCCCGCAGGCCAGCCGGGGGCGATCCCACCCCTAGCCAGGTCGTCTTAATGTCCGACGAGACGGCCGGCCATGGTTACGATCGACTGCGCGGACATCGACCGAGGGCACAAAGGCACAAGCCTGGCACACCATGAGAGCTTTCATGCTACCAAAAAGCACCGTTTGACTAGGGCGCCGGCTGCGCCCGGACAGTTGCCGGTCTCTGGTTGATCGTACGAGTGCCCACCGACGCACCACATGCAGGCCGACCCGACCGGCCTCCACCAGCGCCCTGAGCGGGTCACCGGCCGCTATCTCTGTCGGCGCTGCACAATACCCAGATTGAGGAGACCGTGCCCGAGACAAGCCTTGCCCCCGAGACCAGTCCCGCGCCCGCACCCACAAACTGGAAACGCAACGTCGCGCTTTTCCTGTCCGGCCAAACGGTGTCGCTGCTCGGTTCAATGGTCGTCCAATACGTGGTTATGTGGTATGTCACGCTTGAGACCAGGTCCGGCTTAGCGATCGCGCTCTACGCCGTATGCGCGTTCGGCCCCCAGGGTTTAGTGTCGATCTTCGGCGGAGTGCTGGCCGACCGGATGAACCGCAAGACGCTGACGATCATTGCCGATGCGGGTATCGCAGCAGTGACCTTGGTCTTGGCCCTGTTGATGGCGAACGGCATCACGGCCCTATGGGTGATCTTGCTCGCCGTCACCGTCCGCTCATTGGGAGCCGGGGTGCAGACACCGACGGTGCAAGCGATGATTCCGCAAATCGTGCCGCCACAACAGCTGATGCGGGTCAACGGCATGTTCCAGACCATCAGCTCCGCGATGGCCCTGCTGGCCCCGGCGATGGCTGCCGGCATCTACGCCGGTTTCGGTGTCGTGCCGGCCTTCTTCCTGGACGTGAGCACAGTCGTGATCGGCATCGGGCTGTTGGCCCTGGTTAGGGTGCCCACCCTCGATCGAGCGGCCGAGCCTACGACCACCTATCGACACGACCTGGTCGAGGGCATACGGTACATCTGGACCCACTCGATCGTCCGCTGGCTCCTGTTGGTCTTCGCGATCATCTTCATGCTCACCGTCGCACCGTCGTTCGTCACGCCACTGATGCTGACCCGAACCTTCGGTGGCGCGAAGTGGATGTTGGCCATACTGGAGATCGCATTCAGCGTAGGAATGCTGCTCGGCGGGGCATTGATCTCCACCTGGCTGGTCAAGCGCAGCCGGATCGGACTGGTCCTGACCTCCACCTTCGGCTTCGCGATTTTCACCGTGGCGCTGGGCCTCAGCGCCAACCTGTGGGTCTTCTACGGCTTCATGTTCATGTTCGGGCTCCTGGTTCCCCTATTCTCCACCCCGTTCATGACCTTGATCCAAGAGACGGTGGAGCCAGAAATGCACGGCCGGGTGTTCAGCTACGTCGGCATCGTCATGGCTCTGGCCACTCCGGCAGGCATGGTGGTGTTCGGCCCCCTGGCAGACGTGATCAGTGTTCAGACCCTGCTAGTCGTGGCTGGCCTAGTCACCATCGTTGTGGCCATCGTGGCGATCATGGTGCCATCCGGGCGGGCGGCGATAGCCGCCGCCCGAGCAACGTCGAGGCCGGTAGCCCAGGGATCAGCTCTTGAGAAGCCGCCGACCGCCCAGATCCAGTAGGCGCTGTCCGCTGCCTAACGTCCCCCTAAGGTCGGCGGAGTGGATTGGTTGATTCGCCGCTCGCCGCTCTTGGAGCCGAGTCGCACCGAGAAGATCTTTCCCCGAGTTTCGTCGCAAGGTCGTGACCTTCTCACGCCCAATGGCGATCGGCGAGGGCCCGCCCGGGACTTGAAGATCAGCGACCAGAGGATCTACGACTGGGTGCGGCGCGCAGGGCGGTTTGTTCCGCCAGCTTCCAGGCTCAGAGTCGAGAGCGGCAGCCTATCTCATTCCGGTGGAGGTGGTCTTCGCACGACCGTCTCCCAACCAGCAGGAAGAAGATCAGGGCGCCTCGGACCTCTGGCGCGTAGGATCGCTGCCGCCGCGGCGCGGCGGATTCAGGGGGCGCCACTGCTGGGGCGAACGAATTCCCGCGGCGCGGCGCCGCGGTCCACCACCATGGGGACCCCAGGAAGGCAGGATCGACGGAAGGTCGTTCAGCAGTGCCGACGAGCCGCGCGGCACTGCAGCGCTAGCCCTGTCGTCGGGGTGGTGACGCCCGTACTGATCGGGGAGATTACCCCAGCCGCGGTCGGGCCGAGGCGGCTGCGACGGCAGTGGCATCGCGACGGAGGCATCAGGGGGCCCGACGGTACAAAGGTGCGCCCAGTCCTCGCCGAGGTCGAACACGTACGCGAAGACCGTGCCCACGATCAGCTCGTCCAGCCGGCTACAGCGGCCGTCCCGGGTACCGGGAAACGCTGGTCCGTCCCGCCAGGGTGACCAACTCATCTCTACCCCGTCAGCCAGGACAAACATGCGCAGGTGCGCCAGGTCCCAGCGCCCGAGGGCGATGTCGATCGCCTCGGCCAATTGGGCAAAGGTGTGCTTACGGTGGGTCGTGAAAATGCGGCCAGGGCGCGGCCAGTAATCCCGGCCACGACCGGTGACCAGTTCCACACGGATGGAGAAAACGCTGTCTAGGGTAGCGGCGCGACGCGACGCCTGGCTGCACGGGCTGCCGCGATCCATGGCGTCCGGGATAGTGGCCGGGCGGTCACGCCTCACGAGAGTGACCGCCCGGCGTGCCCTGCGGCGAGCTCACCGAATCACGGTTGAAGGTGACCGGACAGTATCCCGCCGCCGGGCTGGGCTGTTGACCCTCTGAACCGGGCAGAGACCGCATGAGTCGGTAGCCGCTCCCGAGCGCGCCGGCGAAGCCGATGGCCACGGCGTACGACCATGCACCGCCGAATTGGTTGGTCAGGAATCCAACGAACGTTGACATCCCAACCCCGGCGACAGCGGCCACCACCCGTAAGTCTGCCACTACAGACGCAAAGACCCCAGCCGCGCCAGCCATGACAAGCATCCGACCCGGCGGCTCGGTCGGCGGGAACACCGCCGCTGCCAGCAAGGCCGCGGCAACCATGACAGCCAAGCCCGCCGCGAAACTGAGACCGGTCGAGGTCGGCTGACCACTAGCTGGGGGTGAGGGGTTCGGTTCGCTAACCACCAGGCGCCTCCTGCGACGATGAGGGCCCGCATCTCGGTCCCTCACCTCATGCCACCTCGGCAGCCGGATGCCGTCGACGATTTTCACGTATCCGCTACGGCCGCGCTCTGATTCTTGACGCGTGCGTAACGACAACCGCCCTGTCGTATCGATCGATGCGTGCGCGCGGCCGTTACTCAGACAGCCTTCGGATCGTTTCGCCCGGTATGGACCCGGAAGACGCGCTGATCGTGGCTGCGGGAGACCGACTGGTCATGATTGCAACTGAAATCATTTTTGGCGTCATGACGGGTCAGCGAACTGACATGTGGTCGATGCTCTACGGCCATTTCCATGCAACGGAATTCCAGCACACCGCCCATGCGAGTGAATCCATAGATGAACGAGATATCTGTCAGAAAGTCTCCGCATTGATGGAGCATCACAACACGCTCGCCCTCGGCGCGACGACCCTGGTAATGGCACTGGCGCAGCTTTATGCAGGTTCCGCTTCCATTACAGAAGTGGAAGCTCTTCAGCGGGCACAGGAACTCATGCACGCCGGCTTTGAAGTCTAGGCATTGCAAGGAAGAGCACAGTAACGAGCTGGGTCGATTGCGCACCGTTGGACAGCCGGGTCCGCTCATGAATTGTCCAGGCTCACAACCAGGCGCCTGCCAGTGCAATTGTCGACATGCAGGTCTTCGAATAGCGGCCATTACTGCCGACCTCTGATGAGCGACGGCCGTGAGCTGGGTCAGAGGACCGCCGACAATCGCGAGTTCGGCTGTGACAATCGACTGAGCGGATGTCGACCAGCCGGTGGCGGCGCCGTAGGCACTCTGATTGTGGCACCAGCCTGTCTGGTGCCACGCATGATCCTGATTCCAACCGTGGACGCGGCGGAGTTGACGTAGTTAACAGGCGCGGTTGCGCCGGTACGGGCTGTACTAGGTGGCAGACCATGGCCTTCAAGTCCGCGACCGATGACCGGCAGCGGGCCGGCTCTCCTCGCGGTGGCGCGAGGAGAGCCGGCCCGGCTGGCTTTAGTAACGCGTGCTGATTGCCACTCCGGTGCAGGCGGTCTTTCCATGGAGGCTGATGTAGTTGTATCCGGCGGCCGGGTTGGTGATGGTCAGGGATTCGGTATTGGTGGTACCGGTTGAGGATCTGGTCGCGTTGGTCGCAGTGGCCCAGGTAGTGGGGTTGTAGTAGAGATCGCAGTTGCCGGATCCGCCTTCGGCAGTAATCAAAAGCGAGGCGGTTCCGCTGGGAATGTAGATGTAGAGGTAATCGTAGTTGCCCGTTGCGGCAGAGCGGCCGCTACGTTGGCAGTTGCGATCGAGAGTGCGGGTGTCGGTTGAGGTGCATTCCGGTAGGGTGGCGCCGCCGCCGGTTCCAACCGTGACCGTTTGACTCGCGGTGTCTACACCTCCCTGGTTGTCGGTCACGGCAAGTGACACCGTGTAGGTGCCCGCCGTGCTGTAGGTCTTGGTCGGGTTGGTGGCGGTAGAGGTGGTTCCGTCGCCGAAGTTCCACCGTCGGGAGGCGATTGATCCGTCGCTGTCGCTGGAGCGGTCGGTAAAGGTTGCGGTCAGCGCGTTGGTTACGACGGTGAACGAGGCGGTCGGGGGCCGGTTGGTTGGTGGGGTAGTCGTGCTACCGCAGTCACCGGCGGCGCAGCGAGTAAGCCAGGCGTCGAAGTCGGTGTTGTAGCGGCTGCCCACGGTGCTCGTGAGGTACGTGCGGGCGCTGTTCCAGGCACCTGATCGGTAGTAGTTGAGGACGTTCATGACGTCGGAGCGGTGAGACTGCAGCATGTAGCGAACGGCGAGGTAGCCCCAGTTGTAGACTCGGGTCTGGTCGTTGCTGTATGTGGTGTCGAATAGGGTGCGCAGCGCGTAGGTGTGGTAGCCGGCCTGCGTTTCCGCATCGGTGTAGACGACGTTGCGGTACGAGTAGGAGATGTACTCGGCGAATCCCTCAATCCACCAGATGGTGGGAGTGGTGGTGTTGGCGGCGAAGTCGCCATACATGTCGAAACGACCGTCGAGGTAGTGCGTGTACTCGTGGTTGAGGTTCCAGATCTGGAAGTCAGGCCGGAGCCATTCGGCTTCGTAGGCGATGAACCGTGCCTGGTTATTCGGGTCGGACGGGTTGCCCTCCAGGTACATGCCACCGTTGTTGGTGTCGATCCCGTAGAGAGCTCCGGCGTAGGTGCGGTAGTCGGTGCTGGAGTCGAAGACGACGACTTCGATGTCGGAGTTGACGTCACCGGCGACGGGCCCGTTGTCGGCGACCACACTGTGGAAGTAGGCGTCCTGGCTTTTGAGGCTGCTACACGATTGGCTCAGTTGAGCGGCCGTCATGTCCTGCGCCAGAATGCGGATCGAGGAGCTGCAGGTGTAGTTGATGGTCAGTACCGATGAGGCGACCTGCGAGGACAGTCTGCAGGTTGAGTAAGACGAGCACTTCGCGGCGTCATACGACTGGGTCATCTCCGCGACACCCACCCACAGCGGCGCCGTTGCTCCTGTCACCTTGCTGCGTGACAGCAGCGCAGAGACCATCGGTCGCGCGGTGTCCCGCAGCGCCGGGTCTTGGAGGAAACGCGCCAATTCCCTACCGGCATTGGAGGTCAGGTAGCTCATGTCCGTACCCAGCAGGCCCAGGTGAGCGTTGGCGAACTGGTACAGCGTCTTGAGCACAGTGCGGTCGGCCTGGACCGCAGCCACGAACGCCGGCACCTGGTGCCCTCGATAGAGGATGGTGTAGACGTTGTTAACCGCATTCAGCATGTACCAATGCGCGTCGAACGATGAGTTGTAGGCGTTCAACAGTCGATTGACCACGTGGATGTAGCGCGCGTTTTCCTGAGCACTGTCGATGAGAGTTACCGCCTCGGCCAGCGTCTCCCCGTTGGCGTCGGTCACGTCCCAGGCCCGAGGACTGGTGAAGAACGCGTCGAGCGCCGACTGGATGGCCGTGCGCATGTCAGGACCGTAGGGCCGCACGCTTGCGTTGTGCCACTGTGCGTAGTACCCCGCCCGCAGGTACTGCACCAGCTGCGTCATTCCCTGAGAGGGGTTACCCGGATAAGCGGTCGCGTCGTCGCGGACAGCGCGCGCGACCGTGATCATCTGCGCCTCACGGAAAGCCTTGTGGGCCTCATCGCCGGAGAGGTCGAACAGCCCATTGATGCAGTTTACCGAGGACGCCTTGATGTGATGGACGAGGGCAGCGCCGGCACGACTCGTGAAGTCCGCAGTCCTGCACGCTTGAGCCGCCCTTGACGTGCGCTCTGATGGGCGCGCCCGGTGCGTAACCACGGTGGGATTGTCGTAGTCGACGCGAGCCGCGTCCTTTGCCGCTGGCTCCGGAGGGCGTCTGCTGACTGGCAGCCGGGCCTGACCGACATGCTCGTTGATCTCGCCCTCTCGCCCACCGGCGTCCGCCGCTGCGGGAGGCGCCGAGCTGGCCGATGCCACTGGAGAGCCAGATGACGGCGGCGCCTTGGCCCCCGCCGTGGCAGGCGTGGCCCCAACGCCCAGCGTCAGCGCGAATGCCGCGCCACACACTGCCATCCTTCGACTGACCGATCTTCTTGACATGCGACCTCCTTAGGGCGGAAACCGAAGCCGTGACGCTCCGGCGATCACGAACTTCGATGCGTGCCTGGCGCAGGACGCTAGCCAGACCACACGCAGCGCCACAACCGGAACACAGGCCTGGGAAAGGCTTCCGGGATCCAAACTTTCGGTTCGATAAGCCATCAGTAACGACGACGCTCAATCCCAAAGATCCACACACAGCGGTGGCTGCCCGGCCCAATCGATACGCGCAGCATCTGGGTGGTGGTGCTGGCCTGCCACGGCAGGCGGCCGGTCAGCATCCGGTAGAGCAGCAGCCCGACCGCGTACACGTCGGTGGCCGGCGAGACGTGGCCGTTGTCCAGCCGCTCCGGCGCCAGGTACGCGGGCGTGCCGAGCAGCGCGCCGTCGGGCCCCTTGTCGCTCTCCCCCACGAGCGCCGAGATGCCGAAGTCGACGACCTTCACCCCGGTCGGGGTCAGCATGACGTTGCCCGGCGTCACGTCCCGGTCCACCACGCCACGGGCGTGCGCGGCGGCCAGCGCCGAGGCGACCTCCGCGCCGATCGTCATGGCCTCCCGCCAGGGAAGCTGCCCGTCGCGGCCGAGCCGCCCGCTCAGCGGACCGCCGTCGACCAGCTCCATGACCACGTACGGCACGGTCAAGCCGACCTGCACCGACTCGCCGTAGACCTATACGGCGTCGTGCTGGTGCAGGCGAACCCTTTTCCAGCTCCGGTTGCAGGCGGCGCCACCTGCCGTTTCAGCACGAACTGCATCGCCACAGCCGTCAGTCGCAAACGGTGATAGGAAACGCCCCCCATCGAAGCAGTGGGGGGCGTTTCCACATCACCCGACATACGACCATCGGATGGAGGGGGCAGCGGCCTTGACCGATGCCTGACCTAAGCCGCTAGGCCCGTGCGATCCTCAGTCAGGATATCCAGGTAGATGGCATCCGTGCGGCAGCTATGGACAGGTACTATGAGTGATCTTTTTCGACCACCGGCAGCGTTCGGATCGATCATCAGTGTCGATCGGCGGTCGTGACGGCGCTAGGTCGTGTCTTCAAAGGTTCACAGCCATTGGAGTAGCGCGGCGATGGTGACGGTCGCCTGGTACGACGTGGCTGTCTTGTCGTAGCGGGTGGCGACGCTGCGGCAGTGCTTGAGCCGGTTGAAGCAGCGCTCGACGACGTTGCGCCGCTTGTAGAGCTGTTTGTCGAAGGCCGGTGGTCGGCCGCCTCGGCTGCCGCGCCTGCGGCGGTTGGCCTGCTGGTCGACGCGTTCGGGAATGGCCGGCCACGCACCCCACCGCTGTCGCGGCGGCCAACCTGTCCGCAACCTGGCGATGGACCTCGGCAACACCGGCTGTTGGGGTCAGTATCTCTCACAGAGAGGGACAGCAGGCCCTCGACCAGATTCAACATGAGGCCTAAGCGCCCTTAATTGGATAATGTTGGACATATCCTCGGCGCAGAGGATCGTTCTGCCTGAAATGATGAGAGTGGGCAGCCACGCAGATCGTTTCGAACGAAATCTGGGCCGAGGTCGCACCGCTGCTGCCACCCGTCCGCCCAGGCTGCACGGTTCCCGGGCGGTAAGCCCTGCAAGACCGCAACGTATCAGCCCGCGGTCCCCAGCGTCCGACCGCGTCCGCGGCCCCCGCTGCGTCCCGGCCAGCCCCCGGACCCGCCGAGCAAGTCCTGACGGATCGGGCCTACGCATCTATGGCCAACCGCGCCTACCTGAGCCGATGAGGAATCAAGGCTGCATCCCGAGCAAGAGCGATCAAGTCCCCCACCGCCGAATGAAGTGCTCCCGCGGCGGCCGGCCACCCGCCTGGCCGCCGCACCGATACTGGCCGAGCTGGCTTCGACGCCCGCTCGGCCATCGGCGGTACACGGCGGCGTGCCCGCAGCGGTCGTCCCTTCGTCAGCGGGAAGGCACGAGTCCGGCCGGACGTCGGAGCAGCTCTGACGCCTCACCGCGCCGACCGGCACGGCGACGGCGACCCCACCGGCAGCAGCAGACGGCGCAGCACGTCGCGCGGATTCATCGCCGAGCGTCTCGGTCTGCTACCTCAGTATCTCGACGACAGCCGCAGCGAGCACCAGCAGCACCGCGACCAGACCGTGCGCCGAGCTGTGGGGAGCAGACCCAGCAGCAGACGCTGCCAGTGAGGATGCGGCTGGGGTCGCCGAGACGGAGTGCGCAAAGCCAATCGTCGTCGGGCTGAGCCGACGCCGCGCAGCGGTGCGGCGCCTGCCACGTCGGCTCATCGTCGGCGCGCCGGGCCGCAGGGGTGCGGGACCTCGGGATATGCCCGAAGAAGTACAGCCACGCGGGTGACGTCGTTCCGTATCGGCGGCACAGCCGTCGGCATCGCGTTCATGGCTTGTCGGGTCCCGGCGCTGCTCGTTCCTACCGGGTAGCGATGTTGCGGGATACGCCTCCGTTGGGGCCTGGTGTGCGGAAATCTTCATGCAGAGAGCAACAGCGAGGAGGCGGCGTGCTGCTCGCGGAGCGCAGACTGGTGGGCCTGCTGCTGCTGACCGCGGTGTCTCCGACGGTCGAGGCCGTCGTCTTGGTCTCGCTGGGTTTCGTCGCGGCGCGGGGCCTCGCGCCGCAGGCGGCGGCGGTGTGGCCGTACGACACCTACCACGACCTGCGGTGGCTGTATGTCTACCACGACTCGTGGCCGTCATTCGTGTTCTGGCTCAGTTTGCTGGTGGTGGCCCGAGGGCTCTTTCACACGCTGCTGGTGATGTTGGCATGGCCGGCTGAGGTGCCTCGGCCATCGGCGCGGTGGCTGTTGAAACGGAATGTCGGGCTCGCCGCGTTGGTGGCGGTCTTCGTCGCCCCGTGGGCCTTGATCTCGGTGGCCGCGTCGGTGGTGCCGCTGTCCTGGGTGCTGCTGGCCTCCCTGATGCCGTTGTTCCTGCTGGCGCCATTCCTGCAACGGGCAGCTGTGGTAGGCCCGTGGTGGCGAGGCCTGCCATCGGTCTCGCTGGTGGGATGGTCGATGCTGAACTTCGTAGTGCTGACCGTGGCCGGCGCGTTGTGCTGGAGTCTGCCGGGCTGGTGGTCGGTGCCGGTGGCCGCCGCGGCCGGGGTGGTCAACGGGCTGCTGTGGAACCGGACGGTCCGTACCGCGCTGATCAATCCATCGACACGGTGGGTGAGGTTGCCGGCGACTCCCGTCGCGGCGGTTCTTGCCCTCGCGGTGCCGTTGCTCATCCCCCCGATGGTGGACGCCGTGCCGGACAAGAGCCTGCGGGCCGAGGCGGTGGCCCTTGACCATCCGCTGCCGCCCGACGTGCCGCAGGCAGTCATCGTCCTCGCAGGTTACGGGTCGTCGTACGAAGGCGAGCAACCACTCGACAATCGTGTCGAGAGGTTCTCCTACCGAGGGTTGAGCCGGGACGGCGCACCCCTGCCCTACCAGCCGCACGACACCACGATCTCGGTGACGGACAGCGTGGGCCTCCTCGACGAACAGGTGCGACGACTACACCAGCGCACCGGCCGGCCGATCGCCCTCATCGGGGAAAGCGAAGGGGCCATCGTCGCCCGAACCTACCTTCAGCAGCGAGCGCACCCCGCCGTCGACACACTGGCTATGTTCAGTCCCCTGATCAACGCGGGCCGCGCCTACTACCCACCTCCGCGCGAGAACCACGGCTGGGGCGTGGCGACTGGATCGCAGCTACGGATCGTGTTCGGCGTGATTCGCCTGTTCGGTGGCCTGCATGCCGGTCCCGACGAACCGTTCATCCGCTCCCTGGTCGACGACGCGCCGTTCTACCGCAACCAACTCATGTGTCCGGTGCCCGGGGTCCGGATGGTGGCTTTCATTCCCACCACCACGGCCGCAGAGGCACCGCCCGGCGAGTACAGCCGGATCCCCGTCTTCCAGATGCCCGGCGTGCACGGAGGTCTTCTCAACCGCAACCTGGTCGAAAACCGGCTCCTGGCCTTCCTCTCCGGCGAACCGATCCAGCAGGAACGCGAAGAGTACCCCTTCCTGCAACGTCTCGGCGCCGCCTGGCAGGCCCCGCCCCTGCCCATCGCTGCCAATCCGGCATGGTCCGCATTCCGACAGCCCGATCCCGCCTTCACGGGAAAAGTGTGCCAGCCAACCGACTGATCCGCCCTCGTATGTCGACAGCCCACCGCGGAGCCGGCGGAACCCCAGTCACTCGCCCGGACAGACGGTGCTGGTGCTGGGTCGAGCGCGAACCTTACGTGTGCATGCGGGTACCGTCGCCCGGATGCTCTCAAGCGACAGCGCGAGGTCGATTGATGATCAGCAAGCGGGCGGCAGTCAGTGCCAGTCCAAGCACCAGCACCGCACGGACCGGGTGATAGGTGAGGAAGAACAGGTGGAGCCCGACGAAGATCACCACCGCGGCCAGAGCCAGGAAGGTCGACCAGCGGCGGCGGAGCGGTCCGAGGGCTCCGGCCAGCGCCGTGAAGACCCCGACGGCCAGATGCAGCCAAGCCCAGCCGGTGAGGTCGTGCTCATGCACAGCACCGTCCGCGAGGGAGACGTAGCGGGCGCCACTCAGGTCGGCCGCACCAGCTACCGCGTCGAAGATCCCGGCCAGGCCCAGCAAGACAGCCGCCAGCCGCCGGCCTGTGTCACCTGCGTTCCCGTCGGCCACCACCCCTCCCCTCGGAACTCGCCCCTGGCGGAGCGTCGATGTGGCGTGTAGACCCGCATTCGGGCCCATTGCTGCGCCTGCCCCGCCCTCCAATCTTTGCCGAGCCGAACCCATCTCAGGCACCGAAGTGAGAGCGTCACCGCTGCGGGTGCCCTCCGGCGGGCCTAGGACGGTCAGTGCATGACCACATCACCGACCGGGTTTGCGCGCCGGACACTCCGTATGGCAGTGGCTTCGGACAGCCGGCTCGTCAGCGAGCTTCCGATCAGGAATCCGGAGTTCCGTACCTGCCGCAACGGAGAACTACGTGTGCGAGCGCGGGCATTACCCAAACGGATGAGCCACCCGGCGGTCGGGCCGAGCATGCGTCGTGACGAGGCGCTCGCCACGCCGGGTACGTCCGGCAAGACGCTGTTCCTCTGCATCACCGATCCCTGGCGTCCTGTCCGGCAACCTACGCCTGCTGCTTCGCTGACCGCCCAGACCATCGGACGCCTGGTAAATCCCTTCACGTCGACTCCTCAAACGAACGGCTCAACCGTCTGGCCGCGCGCGGCTACAATCGTGTTCAGCCGCGCCCGGACTGCTGCGAGCCGCAGAGACGCGGATTCGAAGACAGGTGCGAGTGACACGAAGAAGCCGCCCATCCGCCGACCGGGATGGGCGGCTTCGTCCATGGTCCGGCTACTTCTGGTTCAAGTTGACGATCACGCCCTGGTCGGCGCACGCCGTCTGCAGGCCTGCCATGTGGGTGCCCATCGCGCTCACGAACGCCAGCGCACCCATCTCCTGACCTTCTGGCAGGTTGGACACCTGCCATGTGATGTCGATAAGCGCGGTGCCATGCTCGCGTAGCTTGTCATGCCGGGAGTCCTCGAACAGTTTCCGCGCATTCCGGTACTCGGTTTCGGTAAGCTTGTCGTCATCGTCGCTACTTTTTTCGCTGCCGTCGGCTTTCTTGCCGTCGCGGAGGGCTTTGCAGGCGGCGACTCCGGAGTCTTCTTTGATGAAGCCCTCGTAGACGCCGATGGCGACGGCGGCGAGTAGCAGCATCACGAGGGAGGCGCCGATGGCGATGAGTAGTGGCTTGCGCCGGCTTGGTTCGGAGCGGCTATGTCTGGCCTGTTTGGCCGGGGCGACCGGAGCTGTCAGCTCTGTCGGGTCGACGCCGTTGACGTGTGTTTGCTCGGGTGCTGTGGATTGGTGTTGCGGGGTTGTGGTGTAGCCGGAGTTGCCCTGCTGGTAGGGCTGCTGCGGCTGGTGGGCCGCGTACGGGTCGCTCATGCGGTGCTCTCTCCCCACGTGGTGTTGGCGTGTCGATGCTGGTCGTGTCCGGTGGGGCGAGCTAGGGACTGTCGGGCAGGCGACAGGGAATATGACCGGCTGGCGGTATTGGCTGATTCAATGCCTTTTTCCTATGGGCGCTGTCGGGGGCGTAGTTGTCCAGCCGTTCCCGACAGCGAAAGCCATCTGGTCAGGCAGCTCTGCCGTTGTCGCGGCGTAGCGCACCCGCTTTCGGCGCCTCTCGCGCTTGAACAGCGGGGGGCAGTCGACTTCGGGGGCGTCGAGATGTCGGGCTTCCCGGCCGACGACGTCGATGCTCGGCATGGCGTACTCGGTGGCCTCGTGCTTTTCGCGTGTAATCAACTGCTCCTTCCATCGTTTGGCTGGCCTTCTGTGACCCCGCGTGGGCTAGGCTTGCTCACTTGAGCCGCCAGAACCGGAAACTGCGCGGTATGCGGCCAACCCGCAGCGCCGGACGCTGTCGCGCTCCGTCTAGCCAAAGCAGCGCGCATGCCCTGGCGATTCGGCTTCAGCTCATGGTGAAGCAGCCCTTCCGGCACGTTATTGGAAGCGGCCATAGTCTTGACGTGCGATCGGCCGGTGTCATGAGTGTGACCTAGTCCAATCGACGGGAGTCGCGACACTGCCGTCACTCCGCGTTCATCATCTGTTAGAACAGGCCGCAAAATTTGCGATGAGAAGTACCCGCCGGAGCACACTGCGTTACATAGAAGTGTCGCCGAGCCGCGTGGCACCCAAAGCCCACTACCCGGCCGAACCGCGAGTTTTGAGACATACCCAGTCGTCCCATAGAACCATGCAATGCCCCCCAAAAAAGGGGTCACCGAAAGGCCATAGATTCAGACGCCCACCGTGACAAAGAGCCACCTTTTTTCCGGCCCCGCCAGCTGCCGGCAAAGGGACGGCAGCCGAGCAGCCTGTCTCTACGGAAGGACACCGACGCTATGAAGAACTCCACTCGCACCACCAACAAGCCCTTCCGGGACCGATACCTGGAAGAAGAGGAAGCAGTCGGCGCGGTCCTGAAGAGGAGGCACCGCAACACCGCCCACGCGGCGCTCGGGGCCATCGCCGCACTCCTCGGCGGCATCACGTTCCTGGTGTGGGGGCGTATTTACTCCGACGCCCGACACGACCCCAGCGGGGTGCTCACAAAAGGCTTCGCGACGTTCGCGGCGCTTGGAATCGCTCTCGTGATCGTTGCGGGGGGCCTTGCGTTCACGTGGCTGCTCGCCCGGGAAGGACGGGTACGAACCGCCGAGGGAGACTTCCTCCGGGAGTACTGGCAGCGTCAGCAGATGGCCGCGATCCGCGACGCGATCCGTGTGTTCCTGCAGGAGGGTGACGAGTCGACGGCACGGGCGATAGCGCAGACTCGCGGTCTACTGGACACCGGAACGGACCCGGCGAGCGGGTCGGCGCGGGGGCCGTTAGGGCGCAGCTAGATCACAGTGTCGATGTTGCGGTTCCTCATCGCTGTGGACCTGCTGATTCACAGTTAGGTGATCCTCCACGGGTCAGGACGGACCCTCGCTAAATGTCAGCCACAGCGAAGAAGGCTGGTACCGATCCCTCAGGCTGAACGATCACGGCGTTCTCGCCATCCTCAGGCTCCCAGGTGCCATCGACGTACTCGTCGCCGCCAGTCAAGAACAGGTAGGCCATGCGGAGCTCCGCCATCGACATCGAGGCGGAACTGGCCGATGCACGTCATTAGCTCGCCGAGCAATCGCGACACCGGCCACTGCGGAGCTTGCAGCCACACCGGTTGTCCGCTCATCTTGGTGACCGGCATGCCGGTCACCTCGCTGCTTCACTCGAATCGAACCGTACGACGCATGCTCGGAACTCCGCGTACAGCGGCGGTAGGTGTGCGCGAGCTTGTGGGACCTCTACGACAGACAGGAACCGGTGCAAGCCCGCGGACGTTGCTAGCGCGCGATCGGCGGCATGAGAGCGCCTGCGTGGCATCTCACGTCGTCGGGTGAGTACGGGTGCGGCAGACCGCTGAGAAATTCGCTCGAAATCCGCCGTGATGGGCTTCCTGGTGAAGCGATGCGGTCGGTGACCACCACCGCCAACCGGTCGTAATGGGGTTTACAGGGGAGGCGCTGATGACGGAGTGGCCGGAGAGCCTGGCGCCGGGCCGCCGCCCGGGGTTCTCACTCCCGCGATGGTGCGCACCGTCCTCGGTGTTGCCCCGCGTCATGCCACGCCCCGTCACGGGGCAACCCCGGCTGCTGCTATCCGCGCCGGGCGTATATAGAGCCCGCCGGTGCAGCGCCGATGGGCAGTTGGAAGGTCGGCCCAGCTGAGACAACCACTGGTTGCCTCAGCTCGGTCGACCGGTTTCACGCTTCTCCTCGGCGCAGCAGATAGGTGTCCATTACCCAGCCGCAGGCGCGCTTGGCGATGGCGCGTCGTGCCCAGATGTCATCGACGACCCGGTCGAGGTGGCCTGCGCCAAGCTGCTCGTGCGCCGAACCGAGATTCGCCCCCCACCAAATCCGCCACCCGGCCGGGTCGGGTAGACGGCGACAGGTCAGCGCCCCGTCGAGCATGACGACCAGGTTGTCGCCGCTGGCCGCGTCCTCGAGCAGGCGTCGGCCAGTCGTGATCGTAATCGGCCCGCCGATCGTGTTGAGGACCACGCCGTGCCGCGCCGCCAGCAGCTGGACGCTGCTGAGTCCCGGCACGATCTCCACCTCGACATCTACGACTCCCCGTTCGACGATCCGGTGGGCCAGCCTGATCGACGAGTCGTACAGCGCGGGGTCGCCCCACACCAGGACGGCGGTGTCACCGGGGTTGTCCAGCAGCGTCTGCTCCCAGCAGACGGCCCGGGCCTCGTGCCAGGTCCGGACGGCGCCGGTGTAGTCGGCCGGGTCGGTGCGGTCGCGTTCCGGATCGGGCACGGTAACGAGTCGCCACTTCTTCCTGACATGCCGCGCGCAGATCGCCTCTCGCATGGCGATCAGGTCCGCCGTGCCGGGATGCTGCTCACTCTTGTCGGCGACGAGGAAGTAGTCGACCTCGTTGAGCACGCGGACGGCCTGGGCGGTCACCAGGTCGGGATCTCCCGGTCCGAGCCCCACCAGGGCGAGGCGACGGGTCACGCGTTGTCCTCCAGGTCGCCCTCGATCTCGAGATATACACGTGCCATCTCGGCCATCACCGCGGCGTCCGGCTCGGCCCACAGGCCGCGGTTGGCCGCCTCGGTCAGCCGCTCCACGATGCCGCGCAGCGCCCACGGATTTGCCCGGCGCATGAACTGCTGGTTCGTCTCGTCTAGGACGTACTCCTTCGCCAGCGACTCGTACATCCAGTCGTGTACGACGCCGGCCGTGGCGTCGAAGCCGAAGAGATAGTCGACGGTCGCCGCGAGTTCGAAGGCGCCCTTGTAGCCGTGGCGCTGCATCGCGGCGATCCACCGCGGGTTGACCACCCGGGAACGGAACACGCGGTTCGTCTCCTCCTGCAGGCTGCGGGTGCGTACGGCGTCGGGAGTCGTCGAGTCGCCGACGTACGCTCGCGGTTCGGTCCCGGTCAGCGCGCGGACGGTCGCAATCATGCCTCCGTGATATTGGAAGTA
Source organism: Micromonospora sp. WMMD1219 (assembly GCF_049315215.1). Classification (NCBI taxonomy): domain Bacteria; kingdom Bacillati; phylum Actinomycetota; class Actinomycetes; order Micromonosporales; family Micromonosporaceae; genus Micromonospora; species Micromonospora sp. WMMD1219. The sequence continues at coordinate 4,139,104 of NZ_CP186057.1, read as the reverse complement.
GTCGTCGGAGTCGGCGATGTCGTGCTCGCGAGAGTCGATGTTCTTGGCCGCTACCGCGATGCGCCGGTAGCTGCTGCGCAGCTCGTCGCTGGCGGCGACCCCGTTCAGCCCTCGGCCGTAGGCGAAGCCGCCCCACGCGGTGTAGACCTCGGCGAGGTCGGCGTCGTCGCGCCAGGTGCCGGACTCCACCACCTGCAGGATCCCCGCGCCGTACGAGCCGGGCTTCGAGCCGAAGATCCGCGTCGTGGCGCGGCGCAGGTCGCCGTGCTCGGCCAGGTCCTGGCGGGTGTGGGCGCGGACGAAGTTGAGCTCGTCGGGTTCGTCGAGCTGTGCCACGAGCTGCACCGCGTCGTCGAGGAGCTCGATGACATGTGGGAAGGCGTCCCGGAAGAAGCCCGAGATGCGGACGGTCACGTCGATGCGAGGGCGACCCAGTTCGTTCAGGTCGATGACCTCTAGGCCGTTGACCCGTCGAGAGGCAGGATCCCACGTGGGCCGAACACCGAGCAGCGCGAGAACCTCGGCGATGTCGTCGCCGGAGGTACGCATGGCGGAGGTCCCCCAGACCGACAGGCCGACCGAGCGTGGGTGCTCACCGGTGTCCGCCAGGTGCCGGGCGACGAGCGACTCCGCCATCGCCTGGCCGGTCTCCCAGGCCAGCCGGGAGGGCACCGCTCGCGGGTCGACGGTGTAGAAGTTTCGCCCGGTGGGCAGGACGTTCACCAGGCCGCGCAACGGGGACCCGGACGGGCCAGCCGGGACGAACCCGCCGTCCAGGGCGTGCAGCACGTTGCTCAGCTCGTCGGTTGTTGCCTCCAGTCGGGGCACTACCTGCTCGGCGGCGAACCGCAGGATGTTTCGCACCACCGGGTCCTGATGCACGGACTCGACGGTCGCGACGTCCCAGCCCGCCTTCTCCAGTGCGCTTACGAGGGCTCGCGCCTGGGTCTCGACCGCGTCGACCTCGGCGAGTGGGGCGTCCTCGGTCAGGCCGAGCGCAGCGCGCAGCCCGGGAAGCGCCTTTTCCTGCCCGCCCCAGACCTGGGTCGCCCGCAGCACGGCCAGCACGAGATTGATGCGGGCCTCGCCGAGCGGCGCCTGTCCCAGGACGTGCAGCCCGTCGCGGATCTGCACGTCCTTGATCTCGCAGAGCCAGCCGTCGACGTGCAGCAGGAAGTCATCGAACTCCTCGTCGTCGGGGCGCTCCTCCAGACCCAGGTCACGATGCATCTGGGCGGACTGCATGAGGGTCCAGATCTGCTGGCGGATCGCGGGGAGCTTGGCCGGGTCCATCGCGGCGACGTTGGCGTGCTCGTCGAGCAGTTGCTCCAGCTTGGCGACGTCGCCGTATCCTTCGGCGCGTGCCATCGGCGGAATCAGGTGGTCGACGATCGTGGCGTGGGCGCGGCGCTTGGCCTGCGCTCCCTCGCCGGGGTCGTTGACCAGGAACGGGTAGATGAGCGGCATACTGCCGATGGCCGCGTCGGTGGCGCAGGCGGCCGACAGCGCCGCGTTCTTGCCCGGCAGCCACTCCATCGAGCCGTGCTTGCCGAGGTGAACGACCGCATCGGCGCCGAAGCCCTTCTCGAGCCAGCGGTAGGCGGCCAGGTAATGGTGTGAGGGCGGCATGTCCGGGTCGTGGTAGATCGCGATCGGATTCTCCCCGAAGCCACGCGGCGGCTGGATGAGGATTACCACGTTGCCCGCGCGCAGGGTCGCCAGCACAATGTCGCCGGCGTTGTCGACGAACAGCGAACCGGGCGCCGCACCCCAGGTCTCGGTCATCGCGTCGCGTAGCGCGGCGGGCAGGTCCGCGGTCCAGCGCAGGTACTCCTCGCGGCTGATGCGGACGTGGGACTCGTTCAGTTGGGCCTGGGTGAGCCACTCCTCGTCTTGGCCGCCCGCAGCGATGAGTGTGTGGATCAGCGCGATGCCCGATGTGGTGTCGGGGTCCTCGCCCTCGACCGCCGGCAGCGGATCCAAGCCCGGGATCTCGCCGGGCGCGCCGAGGTCGTAGCCGGCCGCACGCATGCGACGCAGCAGCCGGATCGCGGATACGGGCGTATCTAGGCCGACCGCGTTGCCGATCCGGCTGTGCTTGGTCGGATAGGCCGACAGCACGAGCGCGACCTTGCGCTGGGCGGGCGCCACGTGCCGCAGCCGCGCGTGGTTCACCGCGATGTTGGCGACCCGGGCGCACCGCTCAGCGTCGGTCTCGTAGCGGGGCAGGCCGTCGTCATCGACCTCCTTGAACGAGAACGGGACGGTGATCAGCCGGCCGTCGAACTCGGGAATGGCGATCTGGGTGGCCGAGTCCAGCGGGGTGACGCCGTCGTCGGAGGCCTCCCACCAGGCCTTCGTCGAGGTCAGCGCGAGTGCCTGCAGTACGGGGACGTCCAGTGTCCGGAGCCGTTCGACGTCCCACGACTCGTCGTCCCCGCCGGCGCCGACCGCGGCAGGTTTGGAGCCTCCGGCCGCGAGCACGGTGACGATGATCGCGTCGAGGGTGGCGAGTTCGTCGAACAGGTCGTCGGGGGCCGCGCGCAGCGACGATACGAAGATGGGGACGCCGGTGGCCTTACCGGTGGCGTCGACCGCGTCGGCCAGGTCGCGGGCGAAGCTGTGGTTGCCGCTCACCTCATGGGCCCGGTAGTACACGATGCCGACGCGCGGCCGGTCGCCGGCCGCCTTACGGGATACCCCCCACTCGGGCAGCACTGCCGGGGGATCGAAGCCCTCGCCGGTCAGCAGCACGGTGTCGGATAGGAAGGCGTGCAGCTGCCGCAGGTTCTCCGGGCCGCCTTCGGCGAGGTAACGGTGAGCTTCGGCGCACACCCCGATCGGAGCTGTCGACAGTTCCATCAGGGCGGCGTTGGGCGTACGTTCACCGCCGAGCACCACGCAGGGACGGCCGGACGCGTGGACTAGCGCGGTGAGGTCGCGAACGTCCTCGGGTGATCCGAGCACACGCAGCACGACGAGATCCGCGTCGGCGACGAGCGCGTCGCGGCGCTCGTCGCTGGCCCGGGCGGGGTTCAGCCAGGAGTAGCCCGCGCCGCTGGCACGTGCCGAGAGCAGGTCGGTGTCCGAGGTCGACATCAGAGCGATACGGGTCATGCTTCTCCTTCCATGGGCGTAGGCATGCGCAGGTCGTGGACGGGCAGGCCAGCACCTAGGTGCTGGCGAACCAGCCGCTCGGCGCTGTCGGGGCCCACCGGGCCGTACCAGGTGCCGTCGGGATGCACCACGACCACCGGCCCGTGGTTGCACGGGAACAGGCAACCGGTCTGCGCCATGAGGACGTCGGCATCGGTGAGGCCCGCCGCCACGAGACAGCGGAGGATCTCTGAGTACGTCTTGTCCGCCCCATGGGCGCTGCACCGCGGGCCACGACAGACCAACAAGTGATGTCGGTACCGCGGCCGCCTCTCCCAGGCCGGTGACGAGAGCGGCGCCTCCCCGCCAGTGATGGTGCGCCCGCCGAGTTCGATCAGCGGCGGGTCAACCTGCTGTCGACGCCAGTGGCCAGCGACCCGCCCGATCCAGGATCGCGCATACGCACGCTCATCTGTGCTCACCGCCTCCAGCTGGATGGCGCGGACGCCGTCAGCGTGCAGTCGATTGAGCAGGTGGGTCAGCGTCGGTTCACCGCCTTGCAGAAAGGCCAGCTGAGCACCGGCGGCTTGCGCCCGCCGGTGCAACTGGTCGGTGCGGGCGGCGTCCTGCAGCAGCGTCGCAACATGGACGAGCACGCTCACGGCTGCCGCTGCCCCGTCGCACGGTCGGTGAGGTTGTACCGCTCGACGGCGGCTGAAGGTGCGCGCACGTGTTCCCCTTACGAGGTCGGGGGCTGTTTCGCGAAGCCCGGTCAGACCAGACGGCGGGTGCCGTGAGGGCCAGCAGGTCTTCGGACTCGGGATCGTCCGGACGGAGCGCCTTCCCAGACCGGTTGGTCCAGTGGCATCGTGTTCCGCCCGTCACCCACACCGCTGCGCGTCAGTCCCGGATTCGCACCGGGTTCCCTGGCTCATCGCTGAGTTCGACTGGCGAGAGGACCGTAGCAGCCCAGCCGTCGGGCAGGGAACCGCCGGATCCTGGCACCATGGCACCATGACCCCACGCACCCGACGTGACCGGTGCCCCGGCCTGCTGCGTCCGTGGATTGCCGAGGACGGCGCACTGATCCGCGTACGGTTGCCGGGGGGTACCCTTCCCACCGGCGCGCTCGTCGCTCTATCAAACGTGGCCGAGCAGCACGGCGACGGTACGATACGTCTGACCAGCCGCGCCAACCTCCAGCTGCGGGGCTTTGACCACGACGGCGAGTTTCTGCCCGACCCGGTCGTTGACGCGGTGATGGCCACGGGTCTGCTCCCAATGCCGTCCCACGAGCGGGTGCGCAACATCATGGTCTCGCCGCTGACCGGACGGGCCGGTGGACGGGCCGACCTGCGGCCGGTCGTGCGCCGACTGGATGAACTGGTGTGCGCCGAGGCCGGTCTCGCCGGGCTGCCCGGCCGATTCCTGTTCGTCCTCGACGACGGGCGCGGCGACGTCGCTGGACGCGACCTCGACCTCGGCCTGGTCGCCGTCGACGCCGACCGTGCCCAGATCCGCGCCAGCCGCTCGGCCTGGGGCGATGTGGTGACCCTCGACCGGGCCGCGCCGGCCCTGACGAGGCTCGCCGCTCGTTTCGTCGAGGCCGCCGGAACGCAGCGGGGGTCCCCGTGGCACGTTGACGAGCTGCCAGGAGGCGGCGAAACCCTGCTGGGCAACCGCATCGAGGCCCTCCCCGGCACCCGGGTGGCCACCGGCCCGCCGGCCCTTGGCAGGATCACTCAGGACGACGGGCGCCACGCGCTGCACCTCGCCGTGCCCGGCAGCGGCCTGGACCGGCGCCTGGTGGACGAGATTGCCGCCTGGGGCGCCCCGCACGTCGTCGTCACACCGTGGCGCACCCTGATCGTGCCCGACCTGGAGAAAGCATGACCCTCGCCCCACCGACACGCCGCTACGATTACGTGACCGACGGCGCGCAGATCTACGTCGACTCGTTCGCGACCATCCGCGCCGAGGCCGACCTGTCGGGCATCCCGGTCAACGCGGAGAAGGTCGCGGTCCGGATGATCCACGCGTGCGGGCAGGCCGACCTGGCTCGCGACCTGGTCATCCACCCGGCGCTGGTCGCCACGGCCCGCTCGGCGCTGCGGTCGGGCGCTCCGATCCTCACCGATGCCCACATGGTCGCCGCGGGCGTGACCCGGGCCCGACTGCCGCGCGACAACGAGGTCCGCTGCCTGCTGCGCGACCCGCGCGTCCCCGGCCTCGCCCAGGGCTGGTCGACCACGCGCTCGGCCGCCGCCGTCTCGCTGTGGGCCGAACACCTCCAAGGCGCCGTCGTCGCGTTCGGCAACGCGCCAACCGCGCTGTTCCACCTGCTGGAGATGCTGCGCGACGGCGCACCGCGGCCGGCGGCGGTCATCGGCACCCCGGTCGGCTTCATCGGGGCCGCTGAGGCCAAGCAGGCGCTGATCGACCTTGCCGGCGACGACCCGAACCTCGACGTGCCATACCTCGTCGTCACCGGCCGCCGCGGCGGCTCGGCGATGGCCGCCTCGGCCCTCAACGCCCTCGCACAGGAGCAGGAATGAGTGGCGTCCTCTACGGCGTCGGCGTCGGCCCCGGCGATCCCGAACTGATCACGCTCAAGGCCGCCCGGATCATCGGCGCGGCGGACGTGGTGGCCTACCACCAAGGCGTCGGCAAGAGCTCCAACGCCCGGCGGATCGCGGCTGGCCTGCTGCCCGACGGCGTGGTCGAGGAGGCCCTCGTCTACCCGGTCACGACGCAGGCGACCGATCACCCGGGCGGGTATGCCGGCGCGATGGCCGACTTCTACCTCGAGTGCGCCGAGCGCCTGCGTCACCACCTGATCGCAGACCGCGACGTCGTCGTGCTGTCCGAGGGGGACCCGATGCTCTACGGGTCGTTCATGTACCTGCACGACCGTCTAGCCGAGGAATTCCAGACTCACGTCATCGCCGGTGTCCCGGCGTTCGCGGCCGCCACCGCCACCACCGCGCTCCCCCTGGTGCGCCAGACCGACGTGCTCACGGTGCTGCCGGGCACACTGCCCGAGCCCGAGCTGGCACGGCGCCTGGCCGACACCGACGGCGCGGTGATCATGAAGCTCGGCCGCACCTTCGCCAAGGTCCGCTCAGCGCTGCAGCAGGCTGGCCGCATCAAGGGTTCCTGGTACGTCGAACGCGCCTCGATGGACGCCGAACGGGTGCTCCCCGTCGCCGACGTCGACCCTGCGACAGTCCCGTACTTCTCGATCGTCCTGGTCCCGGGCGACACGCGTCCCGGCGTCGCCCGTTACGACCGGCCCGAACGCGAGCCGTTCCGGGCGGCGCCCGGCGCGGAGGTCGTCGTGGTAGGACTGGGACCCGGACCGGAGGAGTGGCTTTCCCCCGAGGCCTCATACGTGTTGGCCGAGGTCGACCACGTCGTCGGTTACGGACCGTACGTCCAGCGTGTGCCGCAACGGCCCGGGCTGGTACGGCACGCGTCCGGCAACAGCGTCGAGGTGGACCGCGCCCGGGCGGCGCTCGATCTCGCGTTGGCCGGTGAGCGGGTCGCTGTTGTCTCCGGAGGCGACGCCGGCATCTTCGGCATGGCGTCGGCCGTATTCGAAGCTGCCGAGGACCCTCGTTACGCCGACGTCACGGTCCGCGTGGTGCCGGGCATCTCGGCGGTCCAGGCCGTCGCGGCGCGTGCGGGCGCGCCCATCGGCGCCGATTTCGCGGTGCTGAGCCTCTCCGACCGGCTCAAGCCGTGGGAGGTGGTGGAGAAGCGACTGCGTGCCGTCGCCGAGGCCGACCTGGTGCTCGCGCTGTTCAACCCGCGCTCGCGCTCACGCACCGAGCAGTTGGCACGGGCCAAGGCGGTGCTGCTGGAACAGAAGCCGTCGGCCACGGTCGTGGTTGTCGGGCGCGACGTCGGACGACCCGGCGAGAGCCTCTGCGTGACGAGTCTCGGCGAGATGGAGCCGGAGACGATCGACATGAGGTGCCTGGTGCTCATCGGTGCCTCGGCCACCCGCGTCACCGAAAACGGCCAGGTCTGGAGTCCTCGATTCGTGCGGTGATCAGGCGTGGGTGCGCCGCTCGCGGCCGGCCGCGTACAGAAACGACTCGCCGCCGCGAACATCTGGCGCCAGCGCCGGCCCGACGAGGATGACGGCGGCCTGGCGCAGCCCTGCGGCCTCCACCTGCTCACCGATGTCAGCCAGCGTCGCGCGCAGCACGAGTTCACCGGGCTGGGTTGCCCGGGACACCACTACGGCGGGGCAGGTCGCGCCGTAGTGCTCGGCCAGCTCAGCGGCCAGCTCCCGGGTCCGGGTGACCGCCAGGTGCAGTGCCAGCGTCGCGCCGGTCGTCGCGAAGGCAGCGAGCCTCTCCCCTTCGGGCATCGCCGTCGAGCGGGCCTGGGCGCGGGTGAGCACAACAGACTGAGCCAGCTCGGGAACAGTCAGCTCGGCACCCACGATGGCGGCGGCCGCGGCGTAGGCGGGGACGCCCGGAGTGATGTCCCACGGCACCTGGGCCGCGTCGAGCCGACGAGCCTGCTCGTGGACGGCCGAGTACAGCGACGGGTCCCCGGAGCACAGTCGGACCACATCGAGGCCTTCGGCGTGCGCCCGGATCAGCTGCGCGGTGATCTCGTCGAGGTCGAGGTGCTGGGTGTCCACCAGGCGGGCACGCGGGCGGCAATGGCCGAGCACTCCCGCGTCCAGGTAGGTGCCCGCGTACAAGCAGACGTCGGCAGCGTTCAGTAGCCGAACGGCCCGTAGCGTGAGCAGGTCGGCGGCGCCGGGTCCGGCCCCGACGAAGTGGACGGTCATGACGCTCCCTTGGTGACGGACCACTGGCTGACCGCACGCCCCGGCGACCAGCCGGTGAAACGACCGAGCGGTTCGGCTCGCTCGACGTGCAGCCGTACCAGCTCGCCGCCGTGGCGGCGGTAACGCTCCAGCAGGACAGCCTCGGTCTCGGCCGTGACGCCGTGCACGACGAGCCGTCCGCCGGTATGCAACGCCGCCCAGCAGCCGTCCAGCACCCCCGGCGTCGTCGCGCCTCCACCGACGAACACCGCGTCGGGACGTCGCAGGTGGCGCAATGCGTCAGGTGCCCTTGCCTGGACGACTTCGAGCGAGGGCACCCCGTGGCGCTGCGCGTTGGCACGAACCAGGGCGGCCCGATCGGCACGTGGCTCGATCGCGACCGCATGGGCTGTCGGCCACGCGCGCATCCACTCCACCCCGATCGATCCGCTGCCGGCGCCGACATCCCAGAGCAGCTGCCCGGGGGCGGACGACAGCCGCGCCAGTGCGCTGGCGCGCAGGTCGCGCTTGGTGATCTGCCCGGTGTGCTCGAACGCCTCGTCCGGCAGCACCGCTCCGGCCGCCCACCCCGGCCCGGTCCCCCGGACCTGCACGGCCACGACGTTCAGCCTCGGCACATCGGTGACATTCCAGCTGCGCGCTACCGCCTCCACCCGTGACTCCGTCGGCGACCCCAGGTCACCGAGCACGACCAGCCGCGAGTCACCCCAGCGGTGTTCCGCGAGCAACCCCGCGACGGCCGCGGGCGTCGACTCGTCACTGGACAGCACCAGCAGCCGGCGGCCCGCGGCGAGGGCTGGCACAAGCAGCCGGGTATCTCGGCCCACGAGGCTGATCACCGTCGTGGTCTCGGCTGGCCAGCCCATCCGCGCCCGCGCAAGAGCGACTGATGACACCGCCGGCACGACCGTCACCCGTTCGGCGCCGAGGATATCCAGCAACGTCGTGCCGATGCCAGACAGAAGCGGATCTCCCGAGGCGAGAGCGACGACCGGCGCACGGCGGCCTTCCAACGTGCTGGCGAGGCTCTCGCGGAGCGGGACGGGCCAGATGACCCGGTCCTGCCCCTTGACCGCAGGCACCGACTCGAGGTGCCGGCGGCCGCCCAGCAGGGTCGCCGCGCTGCGTACCAGTGCTCGGGCCGGTTCGGCCAGACTCACCCAACCATCGGCTCCGAGCCCGACGACGGTGACGTGCGCGCTCATAAAGGTGAACCTTAGCCCCGCGTATTCGGGACCGAGACCCCTGCCCGGACCGTCAGGACAGCGTCTAGGGTGGCTGGCGAAGGTTCGAGGTGCCCCACGCCGACGGCTACGGGGAGAATCTGGGAAGCCGGTGAAAGTCCGGCACAGGGCCCGCTGCGGTGACCCCGGCACAGACCGGGGAAGTCCGAAGACCGGCCTCGATCCGACCCGCGACGCGACCGCGACGCGGACCGCCATGGCAGATCGAGCGGGAGCCCTACATGCCAGCGCAGTACCCTTTCTGTGCCGTCGTCGGCTCTGACGACATGACCCTCGCCCTCACCCTGGTCGCCATCGACCCGCTCATCGGCGGTGTCCTGGTCCGTGGGGAGAAGGGCACCGCCAAGACCACCACCGTCCGGGCACTGACCCAAGTGCTGCCCCCCGTCCGGGTCTTCGAGGGCGACCGTTTCTCCGTCGACCCGGACGACCCCGCCGCGATGTCTCCCGACGGACCGTTCGAGCCGCGTGCGCGAGTCGTCGAGCGGCGGGTTCGGCTCGTGGAGCTCCCGATCGGTGCCAGCGACGACCGGGTGACCGGCTCCCTTCACCTCGACGCCGCGCTGCGCGACAGTGTCGTCGCCTTCGAGCCGGGTCTGCTGGCTCGTGCCCACCGCGGTCTGCTTTACGTCGACGAGGTGAACCTGCTGCACGACCACCTGGTCGACCTGTTGCTCGACGCTGCAGCCACCGGACGGGTAAGCGTCGAGCGCGACGGCATCTCCGTCGAACACGCCTCCCGGTTCGTGCTGATCGGCACGATGAACCCCGAGGAGGGCGAGCTACGCCCGCAACTGCTGGACCGCTTCGGCCTGACCGTCGAGGTGGCCGCTCCGCGCGACCCGGCGTCGCGCGTGGAGGCCGTTCGCCGCCGACTTGCCTTCGACGCCGACCCCGAGACGTTCACCGCGGCCTGGGCGCCCGCGCAGGCGCAGCTGCGCGCCCGTCTGGCCGAGGCGCAACGCTCGGTGGCAGCGGTGGCGCTCGACACGGAAACGCTGACGGCGATCGCCGAGATCTGCGCCGCGTTCGACGTAGAGGGGCTCCGCGCCGACCTGGTGACCGCCCGGACGGCCGCCGCACACGCCGCCTGGCAGGGACGTGACCAGGTGACCCGCGCGGACATCCGCGTGGCAGCCCGGCTTGCCCTGCCGCACCGGCGTCGGCGCAACCCGTTCGACGAGCCGGGCTTGGACGAGGAGCGCCTCGACCAGCTACTCGGCCGCGACGATCCCGGCCCCGAGGATGACGGCCCGGGTGACGGCCCCGGCGGGACGCCGCACGACGATCGGGCCGAGCAGGCACCCGCGGGCGGCGCATCGGAGTCCCTTCCGCGCTCCGGCGCCGAGCCCGGCCGGCAGGCACCGCCGGCGAATGCGGCGAGCGAGACGGTCACCCCGGCTGGTCAGCCGGTTCGCGCCCGGCTGCTCGTCGTGCACGGCACCGGGAAGGGCCAGTCCGGACGCCGCTCGCAAGCGCGTACCCCTCAGGGCCGCGTCGCCGGGGTGAAACGCGACCGGTCCACCACCGGTCGGCTTCACCTGCCCGCCACCATCTCCGCCGCCGCACCGCACCAGGTTTCCCGTGGCGGCCGCACCACCGGACGCGGCCTCGTGCTGTCCGCCATCGACCTGCGTCGGGCCGAGACCGTCGGTCGGGAATCCAACCTCGTCCTGCTCTGCGTCGACGCGTCCGGGTCGATGGCGGCGCGCCGTCGGATGGAGCAGGTCAAGGCAGCGGTCCTCGCGCTGCTGCTGGACGCCTACCGTCGTCGTGACAAGGTGGCCCTGGTGACGTTCCGCCAGCAAACCGCGGACGTCACGTTGCCGCCGACCGGCTCGGTCGACGTCGCCGCACGCCGTCTGGCGCAGCTGCCCGCCGGCGGACGAACCCCGCTCGCCGAAGGCCTCGAGCAGTCGGCGGGGGTGCTGCGCCGGGAGGCGCTGCGCGACCCGTCGCGCCGTGCCTTGCTCGTGGTCGTCACCGACGGGCGGGCCACTGCCGGGCCTGATGCGCTCGGCCGTGCCCATCGCCACGCCCGGCACCTCGCCGTGTCCGGCGCGCAGAGCGTTGTCGTCGACTGCGAGACAGGCCGCTTCCGGCTCGGGTTGGCGGCTGAGCTCGCCGCCCACCTACGGGCCGAGTACGTGCCACTCGGCGAGGTGACGGCCGACGGTCTCACCGGTGTGGTGCGCGCCGCGACCGCCCGTGAGGCGGTGGCCTGATGCCGCAGGGAAAGCCGCTCGTCGTGCCGGAAGACGGGCTCAGCACGCGGCAGCGTCGCAACCGCCCGCTGCTGATGGTCCACACCGGTAACGGCAAGGGAAAGTCGACCGCCGCTTTCGGCCTGGCGATGCGGGCCTGGAACCAGGGCTGGAATATCGGCGTCTTCCAGTTTGTCAAGTCCGCCAAGTGGCGCATCGGCGAGCAGACCGTGCTCGAACGCCTCGCCCGGCTACACGAGGAAACCGGCGAAGGCGGTCCGGTCGAGTGGCACAAGATGGGCTCGGGCTGGTCATGGAGCCGCAAGAGTGGCACCGACGACGACCACTCCGCCGCGGCAGCGGAGGGATGGGCCGAAGTCAAGCGACGCATCCAGGCCGAGCGGCACCGCCTGTACGTGCTCGACGAGTTCACCTACCCGATGCAGTGGGGCTGGGTGGACGTCGACGATGTCGTCGAGACGCTGGCGAACCGCCCGGGCACCCAGCACGTAATCGTCACAGGCCGCCGCGCGGACCCACGCCTGCTGGAGGTCGCCGATCTGGTCACCGAGATGCAGCATGTGAAGCACCCGATGGACGTGGGCCAGAAGGGCCAGCGGGGCATCGAATGGTGACCCTGCCACGGGTCCTCGTGGCGGCGCCGGCCTCCGGGCACGGCAAGACGACGGTCGCGACCGGGCTGATGGCCGCGCTCGCTGCCCGCGGGCACGTCGTCTCCGGCCACAAGGTGGGGCCGGACTACATCGACCCCGGTTACCACGCCCTCGCCACCGGCCGCCCCGGCCGCAATCTCGACCCCCACCTGGTCGGCCCTTCGCTCATCGTGCCCCTGCTGCTGCACGGTGCCCGCAACGCCGGCATTGCGGTCATCGAAGGCGTGATGGGCTTGTTCGACGGTCAGATAGGCGGCGACGGGTTCGCCTCGACCGCGCACGTCGCGACGCTGACCCGAACACCGGTCGTCCTCGTCGTGGACGTCTCGCACGCCGCACGCAGCGTCGGCGCGGTCGTGCACGGCATGGCTACCTTCGAGCCCGGCGTCACGATCGCCGGCGTCGTACTCAACAAGGCCGGCTCCCCCCGCCATGCCGCCGAGGTCGCCGGGGCCGTGGAGTCCATTGGCGTCCCCATCCTGGGCATCCTCCGGCGTGACCAGGGAATCACCGCCCCCTCGCGGCACCTCGGGCTCGTTCCGGCCACCGAACGCGACACGGCGGCCGATTCGCTCGGCCGGCTCGCTGAACAGGTCGCCGCGCACGTGGACCTGGACGCCGTCTTGGAGATCTCGCGAACCGCACCGGACCTCAAGGCGGCACCCTGGGAACCCAGCCAGCAGGTGTGCCGCTCTTCCTTGGCGGCTCCGGTGGTGGCGGTCGCGGCGGGCCGCGCATTCACCTTCCGCTACACCGAGACGACCGAACTGCTCGAAGCGGCGGGATGCAGCGTCATCCCCTTCGATCCCGCGACAGACCGACATCTGCCCAGCGGCGCTCGAGGGCTATACCTGGGCGGTGGCTTCCCGGAGGTGCACGCCGCGGCGCTGAGCGCGAACACGAGCCTGCGTGCCGAGCTGCGCCAGGCTGTGCTGGACGGCGTCCCGACCGTCGCCGAATGCGCCGGCCTGCTGTACCTGTGCCACACCGTCGACGGCCACCCCATGGTCGGGGCCCTCGACGCGGACGCCGCGATGACGCCGCGCCTCACCCTGGCCTACCGGCGGCCCACCCTGGTGGACGACCAGCTCCTCGGGCCGGCCGGCGCCGCCGCGACCGCGCACGAGTTCCACCGCACGACGGTCACCCCGGTGCACGGCGACCGGCCGGCCTGGAGGGTCGACGCCGAGCCCGTCGGTTATGCCGGCCCCACCCTGAGCGCGTCCTACTTGCACGTGCACTGGGCCGGTCACCCTCACCTCGCCCAATCCTTCGCCGACGCCGTCGCGTCGCAAGCCCGCCCCGCCCCTCGCGCCTTGGTGCCGCCCGGGCCGGCATCGGTGGTGTGCCCGCCGCCGGCCGACACGGAGGCCGAGATCGGCAACGATCTGCTCGACCTCGCGGACGACAGGAGCCGGCGGCCTCGCCCGGACTGGCTTGACCAGTCACTTTGCGACGGTATCGCCGCCTGCACCAGCTACCCCGACACCACGGCGGCGCAGCAGACAGTGGCACGGCGCCACGACCGCCGCCCCGATGACGTCCTCGTCACCGCCGGGGCCACCGAGGCGTTCTTCCTGCTCGCCCGCGCCCGACCGTGGCAACGCCCGGTCGTCGTACATCCGCAGCTCACCATGCCGGACGTTGCCTTGCGCACCGCTGCCCACGTCCTCTGCCGGCCCGAGAACGGCTTCGCCCTGGAACCGGATTCCATCCCCACGAACGCGGACCTCGTGGTCATCAGCAACCCCACCGACCCGACGGGTCGGCTGCACCCGGCTGCGACGATCCGTGCGCTGTGCCGACCTGGGCGGGTGGTGGTAGTCGACGAATCCTTGATGGATTTCGTGCCCGGCCAGCCAGACAGTCTGGCCGAGCACCGAGTCACGGGTCTGCTGGTCATCCGTACTCTCACCAAGCTATGGTCCATGCCCGGCATCCGCGCCGGCTACGTCATCGGCGACCCGGCCTTACTCGCCGACCTGCGCGCGCAGCAGCCGCCGTGGTCGGTCAGCACCCCGGCCCTGCACGCCATCGCGGCGACCGCCAGTCCCGAGGCAACACGCGAGGCCAGACGGCAAGCACATCGAGTCGAGCAGCACCGGCGGGTCCTCGTCGATGGGCTCAACGCACTCGGCATCGAGGTCGCCGCCTCCAATGCCCCGTTCGTACTCGCGCGGCTGGGGTCCGCCGCCCGTATCCGGCTGCACGGCGACGGCATCGCCGTGCGTCGCGTCGACGGCGTTCCCGGTCTGGACGACACCTGGGTCCGCATCACCGTGCCCGAGCCCGCGGCCACCCGCCACCTGATCACCGCACTGGGAGTCCACACCGCATGGAGATGAACGTCACCGGACGCTGCGTCCTCCTCCTGGACGGCGCCGACCACGCCGTCCCGATCGTCGCGGGACTGCTGCGCGACGGTGCCGACGTGACCGTCCATGCCGCCACAGTCTGCGCCGCCCTAGAGGACCTCGCCCAACGCGGCCGCCTCAGGTTGACCGCCGAGCCCGTCGACGAGACAACCTTCGACCTGGTCATCCGCTCCGTTACGCGACCGCAACGCCAGCCTGCCACCGCACCCACGGACACCGGCCGCGTGACGCTTGTCGGCGCCGGACCGGGCGACGCCGGCCTGGTGACGGTCGCCGGACGAGCCGCGATCGAAACCGCCGACGTCGTCGTCGCCGACCGGCTCGCCCCCTGGGAGTCGCTGGCCTGGGCGCCTCCGGGCGTGCAGGTCATCGACGTGTCGAAGATCCCGTTCGGACGCTCGACCAGCCAGGAGGAGATCAACCGGCTCCTCGTCGAGCACGCGAAGTCCGGCAAGCACGTCGTGCGGCTCAAGGGCGGTGACTCGTACGTGTTCGGCCGCGGTTTTGAAGAGGTCCAGGCCTGCACCGCCGCTGACGTCCCGGTCACAGTGCTGCCCGGAGTCACCTCCAGCGTCGCGGCACCCGAGCTGGCCGGTATCCCGGTCACCCACCGCGGCCTCGCCCAGGGATTCACCGTGATATCCGGCCACGTTCCGCCCGGCCACTCGGCTTCCACGCTGGACTACGCCGCACTGGCACAATCCGGTACCACCCTGGTCGTGCTGATGGGTGTGCGGACCCTGCCAGCCATCGCCGAGGCCCTGCTGGACGGCGGGCTGGTCCCCGACACCCCGTGCGCCCTCGTGACCGACGCCAGTCTGGCCAGCCAACGGGTTGTCCGTAGCACGCTGGCCCGCGTCGCCACCGATGCCGCAGCAACCGGCGTCGGTGCCCCGGCCGTCGCCGTCATCGGTGCGGTAGCCGCCCTCGTACCGTGACCACCTGAGTACACAAGCACCGGCGCTACGCCTTCAGGTGAGCTCGCCGCTCTGTTAGCCTCGTGTCACCTTGCTGGTGGAAGCCGGTGTGAATCCGGCGCAGTCGCGCTACTGTGACGCCGCTCGCGGCGAAGCCAGACCCTCCAGCCAAGGCGAACATCCGTCGATGGGACGCTGAATCCCCAAGGAGTGTCACATGCCTCAGGCCACCACGGCAGTACCGGCCCTTCCCCGCATCCCGGTCTCCGCTCTCGCTCCGTGGGCGGGCTTCTTCTCCCTACTCGCCCTCGTGGTGCTGTTCTTCGTCGGTGCCGAGCAGGGTGCTTTCTCGGTCATTGAGGGCACGATGGTTCACGAGTTTGTCCACGACGCTCGCCACGTCATGGGCTATCCCTGCCACTGACCTCCGCGCGTCATTCGGCCCGGATTCCTGTCCGGACCCGGCACCGAATTCTCCTCTCTTCAAAGACATCGCTGACAGATTGTGTTGCCCGCGGTGCTGTCTTCACGATCGGGACCCGAGATGACCCCCCGTACCTTTCTGCTCCGAGGTTTGGTCGCCGGTGCCCTCGCCGGCTTCGCGGCCTTCCTCATCGCCTCCGCCATCGCCGAACCCGAGATCAACGCTGCCATCGCTATTGAAGAGGCCGCCTCAGTCGCAGCCGAGCACAGTCACGACGCCACGGCGGCGGGCGACCACAGCCATGGCGAGGCCGCCGACGTCTCCCGCGCCACTCAGTCCACGTGGGGCCTGGCCACCGGCACGATCCTGCTCGGCACGGCCCTGGGTGGCGCCAGTGCGCTCGCCGCGGCATTCGCGCTCGGCCGGCTGGGCTCCCTTTCGCCACGCTCCTCGACTGCCCTGGTCACAGCCACCGGGTTCGTCACGACGGCCCTCGTGCCCTTCCTCAAATACCCGTCCACCCCACCGGCGGTCGGTAGCGGCGACACCATCGGGGAGCGCACCGCCCTGTACTTCGGGTTCTGGACGATCAGCCTCACCGCCGCGATCGCGGCGGTCATGTTGGCGCGCCGTCTGCTGGCCCGGCTCGGCGCGTTCGCCAGCGTCGTGGTCGCTTGCGGCGGGTACCTCGTCGTCGTGGTCACCGCCGCCCTGATCCTGCCGACGGTCAACGAGGTCGGCAACTTCCCGGCCGACACGCTCTGGTATTTCCGCCGCGAGTCGATCCTCACCATCGCCACCCTATGGGCGGTGCTCGGCGTGGTCCTGACCGGCCTGGTCGGGCGCGACGCGGACCGGGCCGCCGAGGCTCAGCGTCGCCGCGAACTCGCCGCCTCCCTGTAGGACGTCGACCGGCCGGATCGCAGGGGCCGCGGTACCGCTGTGCCATCGCTGCGGCCCGCTTAGCGTGCCGGCTGCGCTCGAACCCAGGCGTAAGCCGTTTCCACCTCGGCAACGACACTGACGCTCGTCGGCGTGCCGGCCCGCCGCACGACAACGACAGGAAGCCCTCGCTCGGCCGCAACGTCCAGTTTGGCTACCGTATGATCCCCGCCTGAGTCCTTCGTCACCAGGACATCCACGTCGGCCATCACTCCACGCTCATGCTCGAGCGGGTAGGGCCCGCGGCTCTGCAGGACCGTCCAACGGACAGGCAGCAGGATCTCGGGTGGGTCGACCACGCGCACCAGGCACCGGTGTTCACGCAGCGGGTCGGCGAAGCGGTGCAGCGACTGGCGGCCAATGGTCAGGAACGGCCGCTCGCCCAGTTGCGCGGCCACCCCCGCGGCCTCATCGTGGTCGTCGACCCAGTGCCACGTCCCGGCGTCGGGTCGCGTCGACCACCCGGGGCGCTCTAGGCGCAGCAACGGCACCCCCGCGCGGCGGCACGCCTCCGCAGCGTTTGCGCTGATCCGCTCGGCGAACGGATGGGTGGCATCGACCACCACATCCACCGCCTCGGCGTCGAGATAGCCGACGAGTCCGTCCACCCCCCCGAACCCGCCTACCCGCACCTCACCGACGGGACGCCGCGGACGAGCCACCCGGCCGGCGAGCGACGTCACCACCTCGTCGCCGGCGAACACCAATCTATCGGCCAGCGAACGCGCCTCCCGCGTCCCACCCAGCACCAGCACCCTCACCCGTCCGCTCCGATCGTCGACACCGCCCGCACATCATCTCTCGGCGGCTGCCAACAGCGCCTCGACGTCCAGATGCTTCCCGACCAGAATCACCGAGCAGGTCGAAACCGATGTGACGACAGCAACTGCGGACGCAGTGACCGGGTCGGCACAACGGTGGTTAAGGTGTGTGCGCCGTGGTGTTCGGGAAGCCGGTGCGATGCCGGCGCGGCCCTCGCCACTGTGATCGGGAATGCCGTCGGCCCTCGTCGTTCGCGAGGTCACTGGGCTCATCGCCTGGGAAGGCCGGCCGCCGGCAGGTACACCCGTCAGCCAGGAGACCGGCCACGGCAACAGAACGACCTGTCCACGAGGTGTTGGAAGGCGGTCCCGCTGTGCGGTTCCCCATGTCCTGGCGCGTCGCCGCGCCGCTGTCTCTGCTCCCGATCCTGATCGCCGGCTGTTCCGCCGCCGAGACGAGCTCGCCGACGTCGGCTCCAAGCCCCGCTGTGGTGGCGGTCACCAACTGCGGGACCCCGGTCACGGTCACCCATCCGCCGGCCCGCGTGGTGACGATGAACCAGCCGGCCACCGAGATCATGTTGGCGCTGGGCCTGCAAGACCGGATGATCGGCACCGCCTACCTCGACGACGAGATCCTGCCGGACTATGCGGCCGCCTACGCGAAGATCCCCGTTCTGGCGAAGGAGTACCCGGGCAAGGAGAAGCTCCTCGAGGCGGAGCCGGACTTCGTCTACGCCGCATTCAACAGCGCGTTCAGTGACGAGGGCGTCGGTGACCGCGCGGAATGGCAGAAGCTCGGTGTCGGCACCTACATCTCCCCCGCCGGCTGCCCGAAGGAGACCCGGCCGCCGAAGCTTGCGATCTCGGATGTCTTCACCGAGATCCGGGAGATCGCCGCGATCTTCGGGGTGACCGATCAGGCCGAGGCGTTGATCGCCGATCAGCAGGCCCGCATCGACAAGGCAGCCGGTAACGCCAACGGCAACGGCACCCGGAGCATGTGGTGGGACGGCGGCAGCGACGCGCCGAGCGTCGGCGCCTGCTGCGGCGGACCGAACATGGTCATGGCCGCGACCGGCGTGACGAATGTGTTCGCCGACGTGGGCGGCAGCTGGGCCGACACCAGCTGGGAAACAGTCGTCGAACGCGACCCCGATGTCATCGTATTAGTCGACGCGTCCTGGGATACCGCAGAAAAGAAAAAGGCGTTCTTGGCCGGGCACAGCACGCTCAAGGACCTGCCTGCGGTCAAACGCCAGCGGTACGTGGTGATCCCGTTCTCCTGCACCGTCGCCGGGGTCCGCAGCGTCCTCGGCATCGAAGCCCTGGCACAGGGCATCGGTGCCCTCCCGGCCAAGGCCGGAAACTGATCACCACAACGGACCGGGCGGCGGCGCGCACCACCCGGGTGCGCACCGCCGGCACGGCCGCCATCACGCTGACGCTCACGGCCGGTTTGCTGGCCTCGGTGATTTCGGCGATCACCATCGGCGCGGCGGACCTGTCCATCGGCACGGTATGGGCGATCATCGGCGAGCACCTCGGCCTCGCCAAGGCTGATGTATCGGTACTGCGCGGCCACATCGTCTGGAACCTGCGGCTGCCCCGAGTGCTCGCCGCCGCGACTGTCGGCGCGGGGCTAGCGGCGGTCGGTGCCGTCATGCAGACCGTCACGCGCAACCCCCTGGCCGACCCTTACCTACTGGGGGTTTCCTCCGGGGCGGCGCTCGGCGCGGTGCTGGTGATCGTCGCGGGAATCGGCAGCGGCATGGTCGCGGTCAGCGGTGGCGCATTCGCCGGCGCCCTGGCCACGTTCGCGGTCGTGGTGCTGCTGACCGCGCGGCGAGGTGCGCTCGCTCCGACCCGGGTGGTGCTGGCCGGGATCGCCATCGCCCAGCTGTGCGCCGCCTGCACCTCTTTTGTGATCATTTGGGTGGGTGACCCACGCGCCACCCAAAGCATCACCTTCTGGCTGTCGGGCTCGCTCGCCGGCTCCGGCTGGGCGAAGGTCTGCTGCGCTCTTCCGGTGCTGGCAATCGTGTTGCTGCTGGTCCTGTCGCACGCCCGGACGCTCAACGCGTTCGCCTTCGGCGAGGAGGCGGCGGCCGCGCTGGGCGTCGACGTAGGCCGCAGCCGATGGCTACTGCTGATCGGGACCGCGCTGCTGACCGCCGTATTGGTGTCCATCAGCGGGGCAATCGGTTTCGTCGGGCTGATCCTGCCGCACGCCGCACGGTTTCTGACCGGCCCAGATCATCGCCGCCTGTTGCCGGTCGTCGTCCCGGCCGGCGCGATCTTCCTGATTTGGGTGGACACCGCCGCGCGCACCGTGTTCGAACCGCGCGAGCTGCCCGTCGGTGTGCTCACCGCCGTGCTCGGCGTGCCAGCCTTCCTGTTGCTGCTGCATCGCCGGGAGGTGCGCGGCTGATGCTCGAGATCACCGGCGTGTCCTGGACGGTCCCGGCCGCCCGCATCCTCGACCACGTCACCTGCACCGTGCCGGCCGGTAGCCTAGTCGGGCTGCTCGGCCCGAACGGCTCCGGCAAGACCACCCTGCTACGGGCCGTCGCCGGCCTCGTTCGCCCCGATACCGGAGGTGTCTCGATCACCGGGGATCCGATCGCCGGGATGCGGCGGTTCACGCTCGCCCGGCGGGTCGCGCTGCTGGCTCAGCACGCCGAGACCGATCTGGACCTGACCGTGCGTGACGTGGTGCTACTCGGTCGCATCCCGCACTGTCGGTCCCGCTGGTCCGACACCGACGCCGACCATGCGGCCGTGGACCAGGCCTTGGACCGGGTGGACATGGCCGGGTTCGCCAGCCGGAAATGGCTCACCCTCTCCGGCGGGGAACGCCAGCGCGCCCAACTCGCCCGGGCCCTCGCGCAGGAACCGGAACTGCTGCTACTCGACGAGCCGATCAACCATCTGGACATCGGGCATCAACTTCAACTGCTTTCGCTGGTACGCCGCGCGAAAGTCACCACTCTCGCAGCGTTGCACGACCTGAACCTGGCCGTCATGTTCTGCAGCACGGTGGTGGTGCTGCACCACGGCCGTGTCGCCGCCTCCGGCCCACCCGGCCGGGTTCTCACCGCCGGCCTGCTCGCCGACGTGTACGGCGTCGATGCCGACGTACGGGAACACGATGGGCGCACCGTCATCTCCTTCCGCCCGCCGTCATGACCGCCACCTGCTGCTCGTGGTACTGCCGATAGCCCATCATCACGGTGGTCGGGGCCCCATCTGCCGGCTCGCCGCCACGATCGGGGACGCCGTCCTCATCGGAGGCAACGTCTAGGCCAAACACTGCGACCGCACCGTCACAGGATGTTCCGGTCGGCTGCGGACCACGGCCCGGTCGGCAGACGGTCGGTGCCGGCGGCACCGGCTGAGGGACAAACGGGTCAAGGCTCCGGTGGTTAATTGCTTGTTCAAGCGGACGGCGCGGCGCTGGTATCGCTCCATCACCCCGGAATCTGCTCGCGGAAGGTGTGGCAGCAGTCGGGCGCGGGGGCACACCAGACGCCGCACACCACCTGCCGCCCGCCCATCGGAACACCCGCGACCTTCCGCCATTGATAGCCGTGAACCGTCCCGACCAGGCCCCGCGCCCCGGGCGGACCGCGGCGTCTGGGCCCGCACCACGATCCGCTCACCCCCGTCGGCCACGTCCTCGATGACCAGCGGGGGCAACCCCGAGAACACCGCCTGTAAAAGCCTGTTGCTGCCCTCCAGATAGGAGGAGGGCCGCCACACTCTTACGGTTCCTGCCTCTGCCAGCGATGTCGGACATCGGCAGCGCTCGCGGGCGGCACCTGCGCGTGCACCAGCGTCGGCCGGACCTCTGTCAGCCGTACAGACGCGGCGCGGAGGAGCGCTGCGAATGAGCAGGCGAGGTGCAGGCCCGGGATGAGCATCGTCTGCCGAGTGCTCGCTCGCTGCCAAGGAGTCCGAAATGACGAGAACGAGGCCTGCCGGAAGCGCGCTGAGGTGCCAGTCCGGTCAGCGGTTGTTGTAGGCCTCTGCCACGGAGGTCGGGATGCGGCCACGTTCGGAGACCTGGTAGCCATTTTCGGCGGCCCATTCGCGGATCGCGCGAGTGTGAGCACGACTGCTGCTGAAGATCGCGGGACGCTTTGCGCGCCGTGCCGACCCCGCGTCGATGGCGCCGCGCCCCATCCGCCGGCCCGCGACGATGTACATGTCGAGAGCCTTACGCAGTGCACCGGCGTTCTGGTCGGACAGGTCGATGGTGTAAGCGACGCCGTCCAGGCTGAACTCGACGGTCCGGTCCGCCGCCGTGCCGTCGAGGTCGTCGGTCAAAACGGTGATCATTTTCCGCGCCATGGTGGTCACTCCTGGCGAACTCGTGGGTTTACTTGAGCCGGGGAAATCTTACGCCTATCGCCTTCGTCAGCGGCACCCGGGCCATCTCGCTATTCACCAAGTCGACGATCGACGGCCAATCGTCGGCGACGATGCTCAAGTGAACGCAACTCTCCGGCCGCTGGAGGCGACCAGCGGCCCGCGCCGAACATCAAGTTTCTACAAGATTCGGGGCGGTTCACCAGGCCACCGACGTCTACCCCCACGGAGCGTACCGGTACCGGGTGAGGCCACAGCGGCACCTACATCAACTACCCGGACGTCGACATCGCCGAGCCCGCGTGGAACCGGTCAGGAGTTCCGTGGCATGCGTTCTACTACCGCGGCAACTATCCACGGCTGCAGCCGGCTAAGCGGAGTTACGACCCGCTCGGCGTGTTCCACCATGGGCTATCCGTTCGGGTCTGGGAGTAGACGATGAAGATTCTGATCACCGGTGCGACCGGCAACGTGGGCCGGCACCTCATCGCGCATCTCCTCGCCCTACGCGTCGCGGTACGCACGCTGACCCGCTAGAAACCAGCCGTCGCCACCACCTCGACGCCCAGGTCGGCGATGCCGTCCAGCAACCGGGCGACAGGTACGCTGTCCGCGCCCCATATCTGCCGGCGTGAAATTGCCATCGTGACGCATACGGGGGCACCTCCGGATCGAGTTCGGCCAGCCACGCTGGAACGCCGAGGGCCCCTTGTACTGCACGTACCGCATGCCGGTGCGGGGCGATGCGGTGCCCAGGCTCAACGAGGACATCACCGGATCCATGGTCCAGTGCCCGACCATCACCTCCGCGCTGAACGTGCGGCTGTGCCTGCGCAGCACGCCGCCGAGCCACTCGCGCAGCGGATCGTCGCACGCGGACGCGGGGGCGCCCTGCGGCCGCGCGCAGGAACGTGCCGCGGGCGTGGCCAAGGATGTCCAGTCCGAGCAGCACCCGCGCATGGGCGGCGCCGCACGCCGCCGCTCGCCACCGGGCCGCCCGAAGACGGCCCCCAGCGTGTCATTGAGTGCAGGGCAACCCGGCGGTGAGGACGTCGACGGGCGGGACCTGGCTCCTGTCGATGGCGCGGATGTCGCCGAGGTTGGCCACCCCGGGCCGGTGGTGGGCGCAGACGGTGGTGGCGTGCCGATCGGTTTCGGCGTACCAGGTGAGCTGGCCGCCGACACCAGCTCGACGGCCATGTCGAGGCCGCCGTATCCGGTGCACAGTGATCCGATCCGGGAGCGGGTCGGTGGTCCATCACGCATCTCCGCCACGTCGAACTGCGAGGGCTCACCGCGCGCGGCCAGCTACAGGGAGGCAGGGGCCCTTTTCATCCTCCGTCTTCCACAACTCAGTAGCCTTCATGCGAGGTGTGAACCACCAGTTGCGCGACGCGGGGCCGGGTGGTCAACGCACTGTGTCGGAGTAGACCGCTACGTCGTAGAGCAGCTTTACACTACGACGACCGGTGGCCGGGGCCTCTGGCATCAGGAGGCGTGGGGTCTAGGCAGCAGGACCCGGGACAGGGTTGAGCGGAGGTCGGGGCCGACTCGTGGCCACTGGTTCTGCTGTCGCTGGCGAATCGGGTTGGTGGGAGGTGGCGAGTGCTGTGGGGGTTCGGTGATGTCGAGCAGCCGTGGTGGTGCTCGGGTTCTTTACCCTCGCTGGCGCAGAGGGTGGGCGGCGCGAGTATCTGCTCCCCGGCCGCCGGTGGCGAGCAGGATCAGCTGGTCCCGTCGGTGCGGGCGTCGGATGCGCAGGCATGGCCGGCTCGTTTCGTACCCGAGCGTGGCTAGGTCGGCGTGAACGACGTCGAGTCCGCGTGCGCGGAGGCGGCGACGTTTTCCACGAACACGAGGGGCGGTCGAAGTTCGTGAACAGCGTGGGTGGCGCTTGTCCACAGATTGCTATAGACACCGCTGATGGCGGCGCGTTTGCCGGCCTTGGAGATGTCTTGTCGCTCCAATGCCAAGCTTGGGCTTGTGGCCCCGGCGGCCTCGGAGGGAGGTGCTGCCGGTAGCGTTCTTTGCGCAGCTGGTGACGGAGGCGGTGCGGTGGCGCGGACGTGGTTGTCGATCCGGGTTGAGTTGGTGTCCGGCCGTGGCGAGGACTTCTGGCCTCGCCCAGGGCGGATCTTCGCCGCGGCGCGGACGCATACGTTTGAGCAGTTCGGCGCGGCGATCGATGACGCTTTCGGCCGATGGGACCTGGCACACCTGCGCCTGTTTACCCTTACCGACGAGACACCGGTCTGCTCGTTCCAGGTTTGGGAAGAGGCCCCGGACGGTGCTGTCGACAGCGACAAGACCAAGCTGAGCCGGCTCACCCCAGGTGAACAGCTCGCTTACGTCTTCGACATGGGTGACGACTGGGCGCACCTGTGCACGGTCGATGAACAGCGGATCGATCCGCTGGAACAGCTCGGCTTCGTCCCGACGGAGCCGACGCCGTACTGGGGCTGGGGGGACCTGCCCGATCAGTACGGTCGACGGTGGGACGGCGACGATGACGAATCGCCGATGCCCAAGCTTCCCGAGAACCCGCTGCGTGATCTTCCTCCGATCCTGCCCTGGTGGGGACCGCGGCGCCGCGGCTAAACCCGGCGGACGTGCCTCAACCGGGGGATAGGGACCAAGCTTCAACCACGTCACGCCGGCAGGTCGACACGGCGAAGACGACATGGCAAGACCTCGTCAGCCCTCAGGGCGACGCACGGAAACGAGTCAGCCCACCCACCGTGACGTCTCTACCACGGGCGGCGGACCGACCCGCCCAGCGTCCCACGGGACGGCAGCACGGGAATGAGGCAGCCGGCTACCCCGCCTTGGGTTCCCCGTGAGAACACTTGGGTTCGCGGGAATTTCCGGAGCTCTTGATGAACACGAGGACGTCCTCGTGCGCGATCAGGTGCATGGGGGTGCCGGCGGCCCGTGCCTTACGGACGGCCTGGAGTTGGAAGAACGACGGGCGGGCCACGAGCCCGCCATCGCGGACGGCGGCGAGCAGCGCCACGCATCGGTCGACGGGGGTGAGGCCAGCGCGGATGGCGGCGCCGATGACGGCCGACGGGAGGTCGACCAGTTCGCCCTGCTTGCGCCAAGGCCGAGCGGTCACAACGACGACCCCACCGGGGCGTAGGAGGGTGTGGCAGCCGGCGAGGATCTGCGCGAATCCGTCGGCGAGGCCGGTGAGGTCGCGATAGGCGAGGTTCCCGCGGTCGGTGCCGTCGTTGTAGGCGTTGTCGAACTTCGCCACGCCGCCGGCGCCGGGCCGCACCAGGCCGTGCACGGTCGGCCCATACGGCGGTGAGGTCACGACGAGGGCGACCTGCCCGGTCAGGGCCGCGGGTACGAGCGACAGGATGCTGGTGGCGTCGCCGCGGATGACGCCGGCACGGCCGGTCGCGCCCTGGGTGTGGGCGTGTTTGATGTTGGCGTCGGCGATGTCGGACCAGCGTGACTCGTACTCCACGCCGATCGCGTCGCGGCCGGCGTGGATGGCCTCGACCAGGGTGGTGCCGATCCCACACATCGGGTCGAGCACCAGGTCCCCCGGTCGGGTGTAGGCGGCGACGGCGTGCGCGGCGATCGCGGGGAGCATCCGCGCCGGGTGCTGCACGGACTCGCGGACGTACCGACCTCGGCGCTGGACCGGGCCGGTGGCCTGAGCGGTCGCCCACACCGACAGGCCCTCCGGGCCGGCAGCAGCCTGATGGCCTTCGACCGGGTCGATGATGGAGGAAGCAGTCGGTGTGCTCTGCTCGTCGGGGTCGCCGACGGCTTCTGCGCGGTGCTTAGCCACGGCGACCACCGCCCTCGCGCCCGCCCCGTCGACGCGGGGCGCGGTGCTGGGCCTGGCTGAAGACCATCAGGTCCGCGTGGACTCGCAGGTGCGCCATCTGCCACCGCTGGTTGGTGGTGGTGAGGGTGAGCAGTTCCTCGTCGGTGACGTGGTAGACGAAGGCGTCGCCGTCGGTGTCGGCGGTGACGGCGACGAGGTGCTGCAGGTAGCCCAGTCCGACGCCGGCGGCGGCCTGGACCACGCCAGAGAAGTCTTGCGGGCCGGCGGTGGTGCCGGCCGGGACGGTGACGAGGAGGATCAGGCAGCCGCCCGGTTGCAGCAGTGCGGCGCAGGCGGTCAGCAGCCACGCCAGCCGGGCCCGGTTGGCGGCGGCGTGCTCGTGCAGGGGCCAGCAGGCGACCACGAGACTGGTCGCCTGCCGCAGGGAGTTGTCGGGTGGCGGGTCGGCCGCCGTGTCGGTCGGTGGGTGCAGTTGCGGGTCGGTGAGATCGTCACCGAACCAGGCGCCCATCTCGGGTAGGTCGTCCTGTTCCCCCAGTTCCGCGTCGCCGGTAGTGCCGACGGACGGGGCTACGGTGGCCGGGCCGATGATCAGGCTGGACGTGTCGGTGAACCACGCGGGGTGGTGACGGCGTGCCCCGGCCGCGCAGGCCTGGGTGAGGGCGTGATCGGTGGTGAGGTCGACGACCGCTTCGCCGGGGCGGCTGTAGGCGGCGATGAGGCGGCCGGCCAGTCGGGTGCCGATGCTGCGTCCGGCTTCGCCCGGGGTGTGGGCGGTGCGCCAGACGGTGAGCGGTACCGGCGGGTCGCCGGCGACCAGGTCGGTCGGTGTCGGGTCGACTTCGGCCCGAGGGCCGGTGTCGGCGGTGGGGTCGGGATGCGGGTTGTGGTGCTGCGGCGTGTGCTCGCTCATGTGGTGTCGGCTCCGCGCCGCGCCGTGGTGCGCTGACACCCTCAAACCGGTGTTTGTCAGCTGTGGCGAACACCTGCCGCTCTCACGGTGATCTCGCAGATGTCTGACAGCCGGTTCCCGTCCGCCTAGCTGCCCTCGCCGCGGGGATAATCACGCGGGTGCCGGCTCCATGGGGTCGGATCAGTATCGGGAGGCTGCCAGAGCCGTCGATCGTCCCAGTTCTGTCCGCCGCCCAGTGTCACGGCCACCTCGGCCACACCAGCGGCGTACGCCAATGACACGGGGTGCTGGCCGGCATTGTCAGACCGCTGTCCGACTTCCCCAGACGGCAGCGGCGCCGCCGGGGGGCACCGGCTCCGGATCTGTCATTGGATGGCGGCTCGTCAGACCGTCATGGCCCGGCGGAAGGACGCTGTCAGCCGGCACGCCGGCGCACGCCACGCCCCGTGGGCGCCGACAGGCGGCGGGGCGTCCAGCCGATCGCGGTCTGTCACTGTTCGCTGTCAGGCGCTGTGAGACGGGCTGGGATGTGTCGTCGGGCCAGCGCCGCGGTGGCGCGTCCTCTCATCCGGCCGCGGCTGCGGAGCGTGTCCGTCCGTCTCTGGTCGTGTCAGCGTGCAGGTCAGCGTGGCGTATCAGAATGGTGCACGTCGACGCCCATCGTCAGTGAGCGGTGGTGTCGCGAGAGGCGACTGATGGCGTCGACCCGGTTTCCATGTCGGCCAGCCTGCGTTGTCAGGGGTCCGTGAGGCCGGGGTGGCGCAATGGCGGTCAGGCGTGCCGACTGCGCGGCTTCGGCCCGTCCCCGACATTCGTCTCTGACATGGGAGTTCCTGACATGACCTCCTCCGCCACCGGCTGGCCCGACTCGCCTCTGGACGCCGTGGACACCGCCTTCGCCGACCTGACCTGCGATCCCGACCCGTTGTCCCTGGACCTCGATTCGCTTGTCGGGCAGCTCGGTGATGACAGCGGTCTGCCCGGCGGTGTCATCGCGCTGCCGGCGTTGCGGCAGTGGCTGCTGGAGCATCCCCGCGCCTACAGGGTGCGGGATGTGGTGTGGCGGGAGCTGATTCTCCGCGCCCGCCTCGACGGGCCGGCCTGGGTCATCGCCGCGGTCGCCCTGGCGATGCCGGCGCTGCGCCGCTATGCCGGCCGGCTGCATACCGGCTGGGCCGGCGACGCCCACGACCTGGATGCCGAGATCCTCACCGGTTTCCTGACCGCGCTGCGCGACCGGGTTGACCTGGCCCGCCCGGCGCCGTACGCGTCGTTGTGCATGGCCGCGTGGCGAGCCGGGCATGAACTGCGGCAGCGTGCTGGCGCCGAGGCCGTGCCGGTGGACGACGTCGACCACGTCACCGGCCCGCGTACTCCGAAGCGGCCCTACGGGCATCCGGACCTCCTGGTACGTCGCGCCGTCGAGTTGGGCATCGTCGATGAGTGCGATGAGCAGCCCTACATCGACCTGCGGCTGGGCCGGCGGGCCATCGAACCCATCGCCGCGCGGCTCGGTGTAGAGGTCGACACGCTGCGGCGGCGCGTCGAGCGCATCGACGTGCGCATCGCCGAAGCGCTCGCCGCCGGGTTCCTTACCGAGGTGCTCTCATCGCGGGTGCAGGAGGGCCTCGCCGCGGCGGCCGAGCGACGGCAGCGCATTCGGGCCGCCCGCGGTGCTGGTCCGCGACCGGCGGCGCGGGTGAGGCTGGCAGCCGCCTGAGGTGCCGTCCCCGCTGAGCGCCTCGACGCGAGCCCGGCCGTCTGGTCGGGTCCGCGACCGTGTGCGGCGAGCCTGCCGTGCCGCAGCGGCCGCCGGTTCCCACCCCCGGGTACGGCGGCGAACCGCCGTGAACCGCTGCGGGGCGGGCTGTCGGGACTCTCACAGCGGCGTCCAGGGGATGTCGAGGAGGCTGCTGTGCGGTCCCGGCACCGACGCCGACAGGCGGTTCCGTCACCGGCGGCATGCTCGTCCGGAAAGGCGTTCCGGCCAGGGTCGCCAGAGATTTGTGAGGTCGTGTCGGAGCGCTGTGGGACAGGCAGGTGTTCGCCAGGGCTCACAAACGCCGGTTTGAGGGTGCGGAACTCCTCCGGCGCCACCACGGCGTCATGCGGAGGTTTGGTTTCGCCCGCCGTCGGGCCGGGACATAGGGCTGACACGGGACCGGGTGCCTCGGGTGCCGCGCCACGTTGATGCGCTGACACCTCATCGATGACCGCTGACCCGAACGGGAGGACGAGCTCCTCCCGAGGTTCACCGCGCTCCCCTGTCCGGCATGTGTCTCCCGCGCCCGGCGGCGGCTCCCCGACCGCCGTTTCGACGATTCGCGCCGGCCGTGAGCCGGTGCGGGAGGTGCAGCCACCCATGTTCCCCACGTTGTGGGCACGTTCTCGTGCTCTGACCATCGCGCTGTCCACGCTTCGCCGCGTCGCCCGGGTCGCCGCGCCCGCCGCGGCTGCCCTCGGGGTGCTGGCCGTGCCCGCCGTCGCCTACGGCGACGCCGGTGAGCCGGTCATCCTGGCCGTTAACGACCTGCCCACCGTCATCGCCAACCTGCAGGCCTGGGTGATGGGCATCCTGGCCGCCGTCGCCACCCTGTTCCTGGTCCTGGCTGGGGTGTACTGGGCCACCGCCGGCGGCGACCCTGTCCAGGTCGACAAGGCCAAGGGCGCGTTGAAGAACGCTCTGATCGGCTACGGCCTGGCCGTGCTCGCGCCCGTCCTGCTGAGGGTCGTTCAGGGAATCGTCGGAGGCTGACGATGGCCTGGGCGCTCAACCAGATCCTGGACTGGTTTGCCGGTCTGCTGCTGGACTGCCTGAACGGGCTCATCACCGCGATCACCCGCGCGCTGCTGATCACCCCGGACGTCACCAGCCTGCCGCAGGTGCAGGCGCTGACCGGACGGTCGGTCTGGGTCGTCGACACCGTCTTCGTCCTGGCGTTCGTCACCGCTGGTGTTCTCACCATGGTCGCCGGCGGTGACGAACGCGCCCGCTACACCGTCAAGGATCTCCTGCCGCGGTGCGTGGTCGGGTTCGTCACCGCCCACTTCTCGCAGCTGATCGCCGGCACGCTGATCGAGGTCGCGAACGCGTTCACCACCGCCCTGACCGCGCAGGACTTCAACGGTGACGGGGCCCTCGACGCCGTCAAGACCCACCTGATGGCCGCGCGGGACCAGAGCGCCGGTCTGCTGTTCGTCGTCTGCCTGGCGATCATCGTTGTCCTGCTCGCCGCCACGGCTTGCAGTGTGATCGTCCGCTTCGCGGTCGCGCTGGTGCTCACCGCGGTCGCGCCGATCGCCCTCGCGTGCCACGCCCTGCCGCAAACCGAGGGTGTGGCCCGCCTGTGGTGGCGGTCGTACGTCGCCATGCTGGCGATCCCGGTGGTGCAGGCGTTCGTGCTGTTCGCCGGCCAGTGGATGCTGCTGGACACCAGCGCCATGCTGCCGCTGCTGGGCCTGCCGGTCGAACCGGGCGGGACGCTCAACCTGTTCGTCGTGATGGTCCTGCTGTGGACCACGGTCAAGGTGCCTGCTCTGATGCGCCGCTACGCCACCAGCGGTGCAGGCGGGCGTGGCGGCAATCCGCTCGGCGCGGTCGTGCGGGTCGTCGTGGTGCAGCAGCTCACCCGCGGGCTGCGTATCCCCGGCGTTGGGGCGGTGCGGCGATGAGCCGCGACCGCCGTGGCGAGCAGCCCGTGGCCGCTCGGATGCCCGCCGACGTGGACGCACCGGACAGGGTGCTCTACGGGCTGACATTCCGGCAACTCGCGATCGTGGCGGTGGCCGCTGTCGTCTTCTACGGCGGCGGGAAGGCCCTGCACACCGTCGTGCCCGCGCCGGTGCTGCTCGGCGCGGGCGTCGTGCTCGGCGGCCTGGTGTTCGGCCTCGCTGTCGGCCGCCGCGACGGACTGCCCATGGACGTGTGGCTGGCCTGCGCGGTACGGCACTGGCGGGCGCCGCGCGCGTTGTCCACCACCGACACCACCGCGACAACACCCGACTGGGTACAGGCCCCGACGTCGACGGTGCCACTGCCGGCCCCGCTGAAGCTGCCTGCCGACGCCATCGACGACCGCGGGGAGATCAGCCTCGGCGCGGTGAAGGCGGCGATGGTCGCGGCGACCAGCGTCAACCTGGCGCTGCGTACCGCCGACGAGCAGGCCGCCCTGGTCGACACGTTCGGCCGCTGGCTCAACAGCCTGTCCACGCCGACGCAGATCGTGGTGTCGGCGCAGCCGGTCGACCTGCACTCCGCCGCCCACACCCTCGCCCGGGCGGCGGACGCCATGCCGCACCCGGCTCTCGCAGACGCGGCGGCCGACCACGCCCGGTTCCTCGACGACCTGGCGCAGCGGCGGGATCCGTTGCGCCGGCAGGTCCTCATCGTCACCCGCACTACCCGCGGCGAACGGGGCGAGCACGCTGCCCGGCGCCGCGCCGACCAGACGGTCCGGGCGCTGTCCGGGCTGGGCGTGACCACCCGCGCGTTGGACGGCCACGCCGCGACCGCTGCCCTGGCCGCTGCGGCCGACCCGTACCGGCCGCCCCGCCCCGGCGGCCTCGCCGCCCCCCACACCACCATCACCGGACCTCCGGTCAGGAGGCCACGCACCAGGAGGACATCGTGATCTTCGTCAGGCGCCGACGCGCCCCGCACGACGACAACCCCAGCGCCAGCCCGCCGTCTGCAGGACTGGCGGCGGCGGTGGCACCTGCTTCGGTGGAGGTGACACCCCGGTTCCTGCGAGTCGGGGACGGCTACGCCGCCACGCTGGTGGTGACCGGGTATCCGGCCGAGGTCGGGCCGGCGTGGCTGGAGCCGCTGCTGTCCTGGCCGGGCCGCCTCGACCTCGCGTTGCACATCGACCCGATCCCCGCGCCGGTGGCGGCGTCCCGGCTGCGCAACCAGCGCGCCCGGTTCGAGTCGTCCCGGCGGGCCGATGCCGAGAAAGGGAAGTTGGCCGACCCGTACGTGGAGGCCGCCGCCGACGACGCCGCCGACCTCGCCGAACGCCTCGCCCGCGGGGCGGCGAAGCTGTTCCGCGTCGGCCTGTACCTGACCGTGCACGCCCGCACCGAAGCCGAACTCCTCGACGCGTGCGCCCAGGTGAAGGCCGCCGCCGCGTCCACCCTGATCGAGGTGCAGCCCGCGACGTGGCGGCACCTGCCCGGCTGGACCACCACCCTTCCGCTTGCGACCGACAGCCTGCAGATGCGCCGCACCATGGACACCCAAGCCCTGGCCGCCGCGTTCCCGCTCGCGTCGGCGGACCTGCCCGCGCCGCTGCCCGGCGACCCGGCCACCACCGGCGGGGTGTTGTACGGGGTCAACCCGGACTCCCAGGGCATCGTCTGGTGGGACCGCTGGAGCTGCGAGAACCACAACGGCGTGATCCTGGCCCGCTCCGGCGCCGGCAAGTCCTACTTCGTCAAACTCGACATCCTCCGCCAGCTCTACCAGGGGGTGCAGGTCGCCGTCGTCGACCCCGAGGACGAATACCTCCGCCTCGCCGGCGCGGTCGGCGGCACCATCGTGCGGCTCGGCGCACCCGGCGTGAAGATCAACCCCCTGGATCTGCCGGCCGGCGACGGCCGCCCGGACGTGCTCACCCGCCGCGGCCTGTTCCTCCACACCCTCATCGCGGTGCTGTTGGGGCAGGTGCCGCCGCCCGCCGAGCGCGCCGCCCTGGACCGGGCGATCCTGCAGGTGTATCGGCAGGCGGGCATCACCGCCGATCCGGCCACCCACCACCGGCCCGCTCCCCTGCTGAAGGATCTGGCCGCGACACTGCGGGCCGACGACAACCCGGCCGCCCACGAGTTAGCCGCCCGGCTGGCGCCGTGGGTGGCCGGGTCGTTTTCCGACCTGTTCGACTCACCGACCACGACCCGCCCGGACGGGCACCTCGTGGTCTGGAGCCTGCGGCACCTGCCGGACGAACTGCGCACCGTCGGCACCCTGCTCGCGCTGGACGAGATCTGGCGGCAGGTCGACCTCCCACCCCAATATCGGCGGCGGCCCCGCGAAGGATCCCGCCCGCAAGGCCGGCGGCTGGTGGTGGTGGATGAGGCGTGGCTGCTGATGCGCGACGGGGAAGGCGCCCGGTTCCTGTTCAAGATGAGCAAGGCCGGCCGCAAGCGCAACGCCGGCCTGTCGGTTATCACCCAGGACGTCGCCGACGTGCTCGGCACCGACCTCGGCCACGCCGTCGTGTCGAACGCGGCCACGCAGGTGCTGCTCAAGCAGGCCCCGCAGGCCATCGACCAGGTCGCCGACGCGTTCGGCCTGACCGCGGGCGAGCGGCGGATGCTGCTGTCGGCCCGGGTCGGGCACGGCCTGCTGATATCCGGCACGAACCGGACCGCGTTCGAGTCGATCTCCTCGCAAGCCGAACACCTTCTCGCGACCACCACACCGTCCGACCTCGCCGACCTCGACCCCGACGACACGGAGGAGGACCTGTGACACCGTCCCTTGTCGCATCGCCAGCGCCGGCGCCCAGTCCTTCCGGGCCGGGCGCCGGAGTCATTGCCCCGCCGAGCGCGCCCACGCGCTGGGTTCTGCACGCCGCCGATTGGGCGGTGGACCGGCCGTGGCTGCTCGGTGTCGCCGCCGCCCTGCTCGTCGTCTACGTCGCCGGGCGCACCCTGCTCGACGGGTGGCGGCACCGCCGCCACGCCGACCGGGCCCGCCTCGTCACGGTCGCCCCACCACCGGAGGTCGACCCGCACAGCGCCGCCGCGCTGTGGGCGAACCTGCACGGCACGCTCACCCCGTCGCGCCGACGGCGGCTGCTGTACGGCAGCCCGCACGTGGTGTGGCAGTACACCTGGACCGGCCGCCGGCTACTCATCTCGATCTGGGTGCCCGGGAGCGTGCCGGCCCGGGCGGTGGAGGCTGCGGTGCGGGCCGCGTGGCCCGGCGCCGCCTGCACCACCGACGACCAGGCACCGCCGCCGATCCCACTGGACGTGCCGGCCGCCGTCGGCGGGCAGCTACTGCCGGCGGCCGCCGAGTGGCTGCCGTTGCGAACGGATCACGCCAACGACCCGCTGCGGGCGCTGATGTCCGCGGGGTCGCAGCTCAAGCCGGACGAGTACGCCTGCGTGCAGGTCCTCGCCCGTCCCGCCACCCTGCGCCGGGCCGCGCGGGCACGCCGCGCGGCGGGCCGGCTGCGTGACGGTAAGACCGCCGTGCCGGTCGTGAATCCCGCCGCGCCGCTGCTGTGGCTCATCGAGGCCTTCCAGGCGGGATCCTCCGCGCGCAGCCGGGCCGGGTCGGCGGGTGCGGCGACCCGGAGGGACCCGGGAGTGGAGCGGGATGTGCGGGCGATCCTCGACAAGACCGCTCACCCGCTGTGGACGATCGGTATCCGCTACGCCGTCGCGAAGAACAACCGCCGCGGTGGCTCCCGGCCGCAGGCCAGGTTGCAGGGCATCGCGGACGCGGTCGCCTCGTCGTTCGCCGTGTACGCCGGCCGCAACCGGCTCACGCACCGGGCGCGCATGGGGCGGCCGGTGGCCGTGCTGGCCGCTCGGCGGCTCGGGGCAGGGTTCCTGGCCTGCACCCCCGAGCTGGCCGTCCTGGCCGCCCTGCCGCGGGATCTGGCCGTGCCGGGGCTGGATCGGGCGCGGGCGAAGTCCATGCCCGCCCCGGTGGCGGTCCCGACCGGCGGTCGCGGCGCGAAGGTTCTCGGTGACGCCGAGGTCGGCGGCCACGCGGTGGCCCTGTCCGTCGCCGATGCGAGGTATCACCTGCATGTGGTCGGCTCGACGGGCTCCGGGAAGACCACGCTGCTGGTCAACATGGCCGTCGACGACATCAAAACCGGCCGGGGCACCGTGGTCATCGACCCGCACGGAGACATGGTCCTCGACATCCTCGACCGGCTCCCCGCCAGCGTCGCCGGCCGGGTGGTGCTGTTCGACCCCGACCAGCCCAACCCGCCCACCCTCAACCCGCTGTCCGGGACCGACCCCGACCTGGTCGTCGACAACCTCGTGTCGATCTTCGGGAACATCTTCGCCAAGGCGTGGGGGCCGCGGATGGACGACGTCATGCGGGTGGCCTGCCTGACCCTGCTGCGGCACGCCAACGTCACCCTCCAGCACATCCCACCGCTGCTCAACTCCGCCCAGTTCAGAAGCGCGATGACCGTCGGCCTGGACGACCCGGCCGGCCTGTCCGGGTTCTGGCAGTGGTACGACCAGCTCAACCCGGCCCTACGCTCCCAGGTCATCGGCCCCGTCCTCGCGCGGCTGCGGGCGTTCCTGCTGCGCGACTTCGTCAAGCGCACCATGCGCTACCCCCGCTCCAGCTTCGACATGGGAAAGGTCCTCGACGGTGGGGCTCTGCTGGTGCGCATCCCGAAGGGCCAGCTGGGTGAGGACACCAGCAAGCTCCTCGGCTCCCTCGTGCTGGCGCAGGTGTGGCAGGCCGCGACCGCCCGCGCCAGTGTGCCCGCGGACAGACGCCGGGACGCCACGTTGATCATCGACGAGTGTCAGAACTTTCTGACCCTCGCCAACAGTCTGGACTCGATGTTGGCGGAGGCGCGGAAGTACCGGCTGTCGATGGTCTTGGCGCACCAGGACCTGGCCCAGTTCCCGCGCGACCTCCTGGCCGCGGCGTCCGCGAACGCCCGTAACAAGCTGTACTTCTCCGTTGCCCCGGAGGACGCCCGCGTCCTCGCCCGGCACACTTTGCCCGAGCTCGACGAGCACGACCTGACCCACCTGGACGCCTACACCGCCGTCGCCCGCCTCGTCGTCGGCGGGCGGCAGGCGCCGGCGTTCACCTTCAAGACCCGGCCGCCGAAGCCGGTCGTGGGCGAGGCGACGGCGATCCGTCAGGCCGCCGCGCAGGCGGTGCCGGCGCAGGACACCAGCGCGATCGACGAGCTCGTCGACCGGTTCTCGGCCCGGCCCGACGACACCCGCCGGTCCCGGAGCAAGGCCGGCCCTGCAGTCGACGCGTGAACACCGGCCTGGAGTGAGATCGACAGATCGGTCGACGTCGGTCGCCGAGCCAGGTCAGCCCTTTCCGTAGGGGCTTCACCAGTCCTTCACCACCGATCACCAGGCGGCGCTGACAGGTCGGGCCGTGCCCGTCTGTCAGTGCCGCTCGTCGGCGGTCACCCGCCGTGGTGAGCGTCCCGCCGAACCCCGACACCCTCCCTCAGAGGGACTCCCTCTCCCGCTTGGAGCGTCCACGATGCCCGCCGACACCTCCCCTTCCCGCTCGTCTGCGACCTCATCGTCGCCTGCCCGCGCGTTGTCTCGCCGGGCTCGTCTCGACCGGCTGCGTCGCCTCACCGCCCGTGACCATCACCTGCTGCGCTGGCTCGCCGAGCACTATGTGCTGTCCACCGACCAGATCGCGGCGGCCCTGTTCCCCTCACGTCGCTCCGCCCGGCTTCGCCTGGCACGGCTGCAGCAGATGGAGGCGGTCAGCCGGTTCGTCGACGTCACCACCGGCAGCGGCCAGTACCTTTACACCCTCGGCCCGCTCGGCGTTGTGGTCTATCCGAGCGCGTTCAACGACCCCAACCGGGCCCACGTTCGTGCCCCCCGTTCCAGCGTCGAGCGCACCGAACGCATCATCGGCAGCCGTAAGCTGCGCCACCTCCTGGGCACCAATCAGCTATTCATCGACCTGGCCGCCTTCTCCCGCGGCGACGACAACGCGACGTTGGCCCGCTGGTGGTCCGAGCAGCACGCCGCCGCGGTGTTCGCCCGCTCGGGTATCCAGCCTGACGGGCACGGCGTGTGGGTGGCCGGCGGTCGGGAGGTTGGGTTTTTCCTCGAACACGACAACGGCACCGAACCTCTCCGCACGGTGCTGCGCAAGCTGCGCGGCTACGAGCAGCTCGCCGGCTACGGGCCGCGGTATCCGGTGCTGCTGCGCGTCCCCGGCCGCCGCCGCGAGCAGCACCTCCTCGAGGCCCTCGCCGGGGTGCCGACCGCCATGCCCGTCGCCACCGGGATCCACAGCGAACACCCCGCCGGATCCGCCTGGACCCTCACCACCGATCCCGGCCTGCGCCGCTGGCTGCACGAACTGCCGTCCGACCATGGCCCGGACAACCCGGCCACCAACCCGCACCGCTTCCCCGACACCGACCCCGGCGGCGTCGACCCGGATCGGTGAGACCTGCCCTCGCCCCGAGGGGGTGCTTCCTGTCCGCGGGTCGAGGCGGTTGTGAGACCGGCCAGATCTCACAGTCTCCGGCTGCCAGTTGGGGCAGAACCGACGATGCGTCTGACAGTGCAGGTCAAACCCGCCGCTGACGATCATGACAGCGGCCGGCACTGACAGACGCGGCCGCTACCTTCATCGGCACCACCTTCACCCACATATCGCTCCACCCGGTCCGGTCCCACCTCGGGAACCACCGCCGCGCCCCCACGGTGCGTTCCGCCCACCCGCCCCTTTGCGGCCGGTCGGCGCCCGCGCCGCGCGGCAACCCCCAGGTCCCACCGCACCGCCGGCACCACCTCGCTGCACCTGTCCCCTGTTCGTCTCGTGAGCGGCCCCATGTGCCCGGTGGGCCGGCCGCTTCCGCGCGCCCAACCGCGCGCCCCAACCGGAGGAGGAACGCCTTTATGGCCGCAACCAACGGTGCCGCGACTCCGCTGAGCCGCTACGGCACCCGCGTGCCGACGGTGACGCCCCGCCTGGGCCGCAAGCCCGCCCCTGGGGCGACCGTCGCCAGCACCACGGTGCCCGCCAGGCCGGTGGTCACGCCGACCGCGACGATCCACACCATGATCGTCTGCCTGCCCGACGGGCTGCCGTCGCAGGCCCTGACCGCCACCCAGCTCGACCGGCACTTCGGCGTGTCGGGCACCCTGCAGCCACGGTTCTGGGCCATCCCGGACATGTGGCTGTGGCAGCGGCGCGACCTGGTCGCACCTCGCAAGGGACGTCCGGTGTCCTGCGCCGGCGGACCGGTCAAGCTGCTCGACCTCGCCGCCATGCGCCACGCCGCCGGCGTCGGCGCCGGCATCCGCCATCAACTGTGGCAGCAGGTCGTGCACGGTACCCGGCCGGCCACCCCGTGGCCGACCCTGCTGGCCCGTCACCTGGCGGATCCCGCCCGTTACCCGCGCGAGCGGGCCGAGGCGGACTTCCACCAGCAACCCCGCGTCAACGCGATGCGGATGCACAACGCGGCCAGCTACGGCGCCGCCCGCCTCAGCCCAGGTGAGCTGGAGATGTTCCAGGCAGGCCCGGTGGCCTACCAGCACTACAGCGCCACGACCGCCGTGTGCGGCGACGCCCTGCTCACGGCGGACGGGCACCAGCTGGCACCGGCGAGCGACGCCCTGACCCACCGGGTGACCTACCTCGAGCAGGCGATGCGGTACCTCGACACTATCGAGCCCGACCAGCGGCTGCTCGCCGTGGCTCTGTAGCACCGCCGGGCCGGTCGGGCGCCACCACTCATCTCCTCTTTCCCTAGGGATTGGGGGGCGGCCCTGACCGGCTCCATCCCATTCCACCCGGGCCGAGGGCCGGCGCGCGGCAGCAGACGCACGCTCTGCAGCCGCCTCTCTCAGCTTGCCCAGGCCCTGCGACGCACACCGGGCCGCCACCAGTGCGGCCACTACCGCCACCCACGTTCACCGCCGGCCAAAACACGCCTGGGACTACATCCGATCCGCATCTGCGCGTCACGCGCCGTACCGCGGGTCCCAGAGCAGCGGCGGACCCGGTTGCGGGTCCGTGGGGCACCGCCCGGCGCCCCAGGCCGGGGCAACCCGCCAGCCCGGCCGGCGAAGCGGCCGACCTTTCCCTCTTCCACCATCAGGAGGTTTCCCCGCCATGTCCGGGCGACTGTGGTTCCGCGTCGACGACGTCCTGCCGCTCGCCGAACACGCCGCCTCCACCGGCGCGCACCGTAGGACCCGGCAGCAGTACCGGGCCGGCGTCCGGGACCAGGCCGCGCTCATCTGGTCCCACGACATCGACGGTGACTGGTTGTCCTCCAACGGCGTCCCCCGCTGGTACGACGCCGACGGCGCCGGCCACCGCGTCCGCGCCGAAACCTGGACCCACACCGCCACCGGCGTCACCGGCAACCCGGTCCCCGCCGACGACGGACACGGATTCCTGCCCCTGCACACCGAACACCTTGACGGCCGGCGGGACCTGCTCGACCTGCTCCGCTGCGCCCGCCGCCACGGGATGCACTGGCTCGGGCTGCACCCGGACCCGGCGAGCGAGACCGCAGGCGGCCGCTACCGCATGTCCCGCAGCCGCGGGGACATCAGCCCGCCGCTTGCCACCTGGGCCCCGGCGACGGTGACCTGCGACGTGGTCGGCGGCGGCGCCTACCGCGCCATGGTCGCCACCGGCTACACCACCCTCTCCCGCGCCGGGGTGCTGTGCCGCTTCCCTCGGTTCGCGGTGCAGCGCATGGCCGCCCACCTCGACGCCCTCCACCCCGGTGACATGTCCGGCGAGCATCCCCGGCTGCGGTTCGACGGCGACGAGGTCACCGTCGAGTGGGAGGACGACGACGGCCTGGGCAGCCGCTGGGTCGAGCACGACCGCATCGTCCCGGATGCCAACCGCTGCTACGCCATCGGCGCCTACCAGTGGCCCTGGATCCGTGTCGCGTCCGAGGCGACGACCCGCGCCACGGACCCGGAGGGCCGGTCGCGGTGATCGTTGACGAGGTGTTCCATCAGCGCGGCCACGGCATCTACGAGCTGACTCGGGTGCACCACATCGACGGGTACGTCCTGCGGGTTCGGGTCTGCCGCGATAGCTACGCCACGCAGAGCACGGCGGTCGCCGAAGTCCTCACCCCGCTGTTCACCTGGACGATCATCGCGAGCAGCCCCGGTAGTGGCTGGCACCGGACGACCCCAGCCACGCCCCCGGACGCGACACCGCTGATCACGGTCGCCGACGAGGTACTGCAGCGGGCCCGGCGGATCCTTCCCGTGTCGCCTCCGTTCACAACGCCCGGCCGCTAACCGGCCGAGACCACACCTTCCCGGCGCTGCCCTGCCGGCGCGGTCGCACCTCGCGGGCCAGCGGACGCCGTCCGGCGCCGCGCCGTCCGAGCCTCCATCCGCCCGCCGCATCAAGGCGGCCGACCTGGGTCCGCAGTCCACCGTCGCTGACCCGCCTTCTCACTGGCACCACCTGGCCGATGCCCGGCCACCCCGCGCACTCGCGCACACCCGGGCACGGTCGTGCCCGGGTTTCCCGCCCTCCAGAAGGGAACCCCTCTCATGACATCCGCCACCAGGCCGTCCTCCGGCCGGCAGCCCACCATCGCCGTCATCGGTGGCAGCATCACCGGCCCGGTCACCGCGCTGCTGTTGCTGCGCGTCGGATTCGACGACGTCACCGTCTTCGAGGCGGCGCCGGCGTCCGCGCCTCTGGGCGGCGGCCTCATCGGCCTGGAACACCCGGCCCTCGACGTGCTCGACCGCCTCGACATCGGCCAGAGCGAGTTCGTGGCCCACGACTCCGAGGCCATCGTCGAGATGACCGTCCGCGACCGCCGGCCGGCCGAGACGATCCGGCGTACCTACCCGGGGCGGAACACCACCTGGACGCTGCTGCACCAGGCGCTGATCCGCCGCCTGCCCGCCGGTGTCCTGCATACCGGTATGAAGGTCACGGCCCTGGCCGAGCAGGACGGTCGGCCGGTGCTGCGGTTCCGCGACGGCCACACCGCGGCCGCCGACCTGGTCGTGTTCGCCGACGGCCGGTCCTCCACCGGCCGCCGGCTGCTGGATCCCGAGCGGGCCCTGCGCTACGCCGGCTACGTCGCCCATCGCGGCATCGCCGGCATCACCCCGCAGCCCGGGCTGCGGGACTTCCTGCGGTTGCAGCCCTGCCCGGGCGTGCAGTTCAACCTCGCCCCGGTACCCGGCGGCTGCGACTGGACCTTCTACCTCAACTGCACCCGCGCCGAGTACGCGCAGCGGTTCGGCGCCGACCCCACCCGCCGGGTCTTCGCCCTGCCCCGGCACGTCAGCCCCGCCGCCCGCGCCCACGTCGACACCCACGCCGACCTGCTCCTCCCGGCCGACCACGCCGCCGTCGTGCACGCCACCACCACCCGGATGGCGGTACCGGTCCTCGACATCACCCCACCGCAGCGCATGGTCTGGCCCGTCGGCGCCGGTCACGCCGTTCTGCTCGGCGACGCCCTCGCCCCCGTGCGCCCGCACACCGCGCGCGGCGCCAACAACGGCATCGAGCAGGCCGCCGGCCTCGCCGCCGCCCTCACCCAGCACCGCAAGTACCGAGCTGACCTCACCGCCGCCCTGCACGGCTGGCAACGCCGACACCTGCCCGCCGCCGTCGCCGCCGTGCGCCGCGGGCCCGTCATCGGCCACCAGCTCGGCCTCGGCGCCCACCCGCCCGCCTAGTAACCCACCCCGAGAGGAAAGGAGGTGGCCCCATTGGCCACCAAGACCACCACGATCCTCGTCGACGACCTTGACGGCTCCACCGACGACGTCGCCACCCACCAGTTCGCCTTCAACGGCATCACCTACGAGATCGACCTATCCGCCGGCAACTTCGACCGGATGGCCGCAGCGTTCGGCCCGTTCCTCATGGCCGGGCGGCGCCTGCCGAAACAGCCCCGGGCAGCGCGGCGGCAGCGCAGCACCGCGACCGGCCGCGTCCCGAGCCAGGAGATCCGCACCTGGTGGTGGACGGTCAACTGGCAGGAGCTGAACCTGCCCCGGCCACGAACCGGGGGCGTCATCCCCGCCGCGGTGCGCGACGCCTATCACGCCGCCCACTGACCCCGGCCGCCGTGCCGCCGGGCGTGCGATCACCGGGCGGCGTACCTGCGGCGGAGTCCCACATCTCGGGCAGACGACTTGATCGATAGCCGATCCGGAGCGTGCATCAGTGCGCGCGCCTCACTCACCGACCCCTGCCGACGGCAGGAGAAAGGGGGCCACGCGCCCATGACCAGCACCCCCACGAGTACGACCACCGCTCCGCTCGTGCCAGCGCCACTGGCACCCAGCGTCACGAAGGTCCTCGCGGCGCTGCACCGGCTCGGCGAAGCGGCCGCCGCCACCATCGCCACCGAAGCCGGCCTCGGCTACTCGACCACCACCCCGAAACTGCGCACCCTGCACGCTGCGGGACTGGCTGAGCCCACGCGAAGCGACACCGGACCTACCCTGTGGCGGATCACCGACACCGGCCGCGCGCACATCGGACAGGGGCGGCACGGCCAGCCCGCCCCGGGGCCCGCCACCCGCGACACCGATACCTCCGGCATCTCTGCGGAGCGCGGGCCGCGCGGCGGCGACCGGCAGGAGGCCGGGGAGGCTGCCGGGCAGGACGACGACCAGCCGCCGGTCGCCGAGGTTCCCGCTGTCGGGCAGCCGGAGGTCGGCCGGGAGTCGGCATCGCCGGCTCCGGGTGACGTCGAGGCGGCGCCCGGTGAGGACTGCGGGGCCGAGAACACCGAGGCTGATCACGGTGAGGCAAGCGTCCGCCGGCCTGCTGAACCCGACGTGCCGGTCGTTGGCGGCACCGGCCCGGCCGCCGGAGCGACGCCCGCAGCGGACGGTGTGGACGCCGAACCGGCCACACCGGAGGTTCCCGGAGCTGGCACGGCCGTCGACAGCACCAGCGGTGGCCTCGCTGCGGACGTACCCGCCGCACCGCCGGCCACAGAGGCGCCGGGCGATGAGGTCCAGGCCCGTCTCCGGCGGGCGTCGGGAATCCTCCGCGGCGCGATCCTCGGCATCCTCGAGGCCAACCCCGGCCGGCAGTACAAGGTCAGTGAGCTGTGCAGGCTGGTCGACCGGGCCAACGAGGGGACCGGCGCGAA
The DNA here is from genome assembly GCF_049315215.1 of Micromonospora sp. WMMD1219. Taxonomy (NCBI): domain Bacteria; kingdom Bacillati; phylum Actinomycetota; class Actinomycetes; order Micromonosporales; family Micromonosporaceae; genus Micromonospora; species Micromonospora sp. WMMD1219. The sequence goes on along the minus strand of NZ_CP186057.1, from coordinate 4,096,735 downwards.
GAAGGCCAGCGCGGGCGCGGTCCACAACGCCGCCGTGAGGCTCGTCGGAACCGGGCGGGTGGTCCTGGTCGCCGAGAAACCCGCCACGTTCGCCCTCGCCGACCCCACCGCCTGAACGACCCCGCCCTGCCGGTAGCCCGGAGGCGGGCGTCGAACTTCCCGGAACCACGCCCGCCCCCGGTGCTCCTTAGTACAGAAGGAGCTTCCGAAGTGTCTCCCATCCTGACCTCGATCGTCACCGCCGCAGGTGGAGTCCTCGCCGGTCTCGCCCTCGCCGCAGCGCTGCTGTGGCGCCAACATCAGGCGCTGACCCGCGCCCGCTACGCCGCCGACCACGACGACACCACCGGCCTGCCCAACCGGCGGGCCCTGCTCGCCGCCCTCACCCGCGCCACACGCGCCGATGCCCCGTTCGGGCTCGTCCTGCTCGACCTCGACGGCTTCAAAGCCGTCAACGACACCTTCGGCCACGAGGCCGGCAACGACGTCCTCACCGAGGTCGGCCGACGGCTGACCGCCCTGCGAGGACCGGTGCGCCTCGCCGCACGGTTGTCCGGCGACGAGTTCGCCCTACTGGTCGACGGCGGCTCCGACGACGTCGCCGCCGTCGCCCGCGCCGCGTGGCGGGCGGTGGGCCGCCACCCCATCGATCTCGGCGACCACGCGCTGGTCGTGCGCGCCAGCGTCGGGCACATCAGCGCCGTCCTCGGTGTCGGCCCGCGTACCCTGCTGCACCAGGCCGACATCGCCATGTACCAAGCCAAACAAACCGGAAGCGGGGTCCGCGGAGCCACCGCCGCCGCCGGCCATACCGGACCGCTGCTCGGCCCCCGCCTACGGGACCTGCGCCGCCGCTGACCGCTCACGGACGAACCAAGAGAGCGTCGCGCACGTCGCCGTGCGCGAGGTTCCCACCGTGCCCGCTGCATCCCGTCCGCCCTGCCGTTGCCTTCCCGGTCCTCGGCGACGGTCGCTGAGGGTCTTGTAAGGGAGTACGTCCTGGTCGGCCCTCACCCACACACCATCGGTGTCCAGCGACCCTGACTCGACAGCGGCACGCCCCAGCACGCGGGCGGCCCAGAGCGTCACCCTGCTGCTGACTGTCAGCGTCGTCGTCGAACCTGTTGACGGCGGTCGGCAGGAGGAGGGCAGCCTGTCGACCTGGCTCGCCTCCGCGGCGGACGCTACCACCGGAAGCGAGTCGGCCATTATCCACGAGGCACCTATGGCCCCGGCCACTTCCATCGCGGTCGCCAGGGCGGATAAGTGGAGCTCCCGGTGGGGTTGCCGACATCTGGGTGCAGTGCAGGTCGTCGCGCACCGTTAGTCACATGACCTTCGACATCCGTGTGTTGGCCTCGCGGTCTCAGGCGTCCTCCCGCGTCGGTGCCTGCCGTGGTTGCCGGGTGCCGCCGTTCGTCCGGGTCTGGGCTGCATCATGATGCGGACGGGCGGGCTACCCACCTCGGGACCCAGACATCACCGGGGCGGTGGCGGTGGCAATGTGGCACTGAGCGGATGTAGCTCCGCAGCATAGCCAGGCCCGGGTGTGGGTTGTCGCGGTGCCAGATGAGGAAGTGCGGATACACGGGGGTCGGGTGGAGGATAGGGATGCGGCGTAGGTCGTAGTTCGTCGGCCACAGCATGCGGGTGAGCTCGCCGACCAGGGAGGCCAGCGTCGGCGATTCGGCCAGCACGTCCAGCAGGTGATCAGTGCCGAAGTTGGGTCCGACCCGCTCGATCGTGAGTCCGAATTGCGCGCCCAGGTCGTCGTAGTAGGCGGCCCATTCGGTGCCGGGGGCGATGCCGGGGATCCAGATTCGTTGGCCAGTCAGGTCGGCCATGGTGATGTGGCTGGCGGCGGCGAGCGGGTGCCCCGGCCCGGTCAGCAGTTGGTGTGGATCGTCCAGCACCCGGGCCGCCCGGATACCCGTTGGCAGTTCCCGTACCGGCACGGTGACGGCCCGGAACGTGGCATCGATCGTCCCAGCTTCGACGGCGGCGATCGCGGCGGCCACGTCCGACTCGACCAGGGTCAGCACGTCGAGCTCGGTCTGCGGGTGCGCCTGGTGGAAGTCGCGTAGCAGCCCAGCCGGGCCGATCCTTCGGTTCAGTACGTCCACTCGCAACGCGCGGCGGTCCGGTCGGACGGAGCTCACCGCGCGCTCGGCCAGCTGAATCATTGCGCGCGCATGTGGGAGGAATGCCTGCCCATCGATGGTGAGTGCAGTGCCCCGGGCTGTACGCGTGAACAAGCGCACTCCGAGAATGTGTTCCAGCGTCGCGACGCGTTTGGACACGGCCTGTTGGCTGATGCCGAGCCGGGCCGCCGCCTCGCCGAAATAGCGGTCGTCGGTGACCGCCAGGAAGGCCTGCACCGATCCCAGGTGGAGATCTTCAACAACCTCTGGTTGTGGATCGTCCGCGTGTCGGTTGTTGGACACCTCAGCTCCTGAACTGTTCGAATGCCTGCTCTGGCGAAGGCTACAACCGGAGGGTGTGGTGGACTCCTTCGTGCATCTTCACGTGCACACCGACTACAGCATGCTGGACGGCGCCGCCAAAGTCGCCCCGCTGACTGCCGAAGTGGCGCGTCTGGGGATGCCTGCGGTGGCGATGAGCGACCACGGCAACGTGCACGGGGCGTACGAGTTCTTCCACGCCGCCCGCAAGGCCGGCGTCAAGCCGATCATTGGCATCGAGGCGTACCTGGCACCCGGCAGCCGTCATGACCGCCGGCCCGTGTTCTTCAGTGACAACGTGGCGCTGCGGAGGTCTGACGACGAGACCGGCGCGGGCGGTGACGTCTCCGGCCGCGGCCTTTACACACATCTGACCATGTGGGCAGCCGACGCCCGCGGCCTTGGCAACCTGTTCCGGTTGCAGTCACGCGCCTGGCTAGAAGGCCATGTCCAGAAGTACCCGCGGATGGACGACGAGTTGCTCGCCGAGCATGGGTCCGGGCTGATCGCCACCACAGGGTGCCCGTCTGGTGAGGTGCAGACACGGCTCCGGCTCGGCCAGTACGACCAGGCGGTTGAGGCGGCCGCGCGCTACCGAGACCTCTTCGGCACGGACAACTACTTCCTTGAGCTGATGGATCATGGGCTACCGATCGAGCGCCGGGTCCGCGACGACCTGCTCCGCCTTGGCCGTCATCTGGGTCTGTCGCCGCTGGCCACTAACGATTCGCATTATGTCACCGAGGACCAGGCGGCCGCCCATGATGCGTTGCTGTGCGTCGGCACCGGCAGGCGGCTGGCTGACACCGACAGGTTCCGGTTCGGCGGCAGCGGCTACTACTTGAAATCCGCCGCGCAGATGCGCGCCCTCTGGGACAACGAGGTGCCCGGGGCATGCGACAACACGCTGCTGGTGGCCGAGCGGATCGGAGCCTACGACGAGGTCTTCACCCACCGCGACCTAACGCCCCGGTTCCCCGTGCCCGAAGGCGAGACCGAGTCCAGCTGGCTACGCGCCGAAACTCTACGCGGGGCCCGGCAACGATACGGCGAGACGCTCTCGCCCGAAGTACTCGCCCGGATCGACCACGAGCTGTCAGTGATCGACACCATGGGCTTTCCTGGCTACTTCCTGGTGGTAGCCGACATCTGCGCATACGCCCGGAAGCAGGGCATCGGGCTGGGCCCTGGTCGGGGCTCGGCGACCGGCTCGATCGTCGCCTACTGCACGGGGATCACCCAGCTCGACCCGATCGAGCACAAGCTGATCTTCGAGCGGTTCCTCAACCCCGAACGGATCTCTATGCCGGACGTCGACCTGGACTTCGACGACCGTCGGCGCAACGAGATGATTGAGTACGTCACCCGGCGCTACGGCGACGACCGGGTCTGCCAAATCGTTACGTTCGGCACGATCAAGGCGAAGGCGGCGGTGAAGGACGCCTGTCGGGTGCTGGGCCTGCCGTATGCGCTGGGCGACCGCATCTCCAAGGCGTTCCCGCCAGCGGACGGCGGCAAGGAGATCCCGCTCGCGGCGATCCACGACGATGGCCATCCACGCCACGGCGAGGCCACCGAACTGCGGCGCATGTACGAGCAGGAGCCGGACGTACGCCTGGTGCTGGACAAGCGGCAGGCCTGGAAGGGCTTACCCGCGGGACCGGCATCCACGCGGCGGGGGTGATCCTCTCGGCGGAGCCGCTGCTGGACGTCATCCCGCTGGTGCGGCCCAAAGCCGCAGGTCCGGTGATCACAGCGTTCCCGTTTACGCAGGCCGAGGAGATGGGCCTGCTCAAAATGGACTTCCTGGGGCTTCGGAACCTCACCGTCATCGGCGACACCATCGCCAACGTGTGCGCCAACAAGGGCATCGACATCGACATTCTTGAGGTGCCGCTGGACGACGCGAAGACGTACGAGCTGCTGGCCCGCGGCGATACGCTCGGCGTCTTCCAGCTCGACAGCGGCGGTATGCGTGCCCTCCTGCGACTGATGCAGCCCACCACGTTCACCGACATCGCTGCTGTCAACGCGCTCTACCGGCCCGGCCCGATGGAAATGAACGCGCACACCAACTACGCGCTGCGCAAGACCGGCAAGCAACCGGTCGAGCCGATCCACCCTGAGCTCGCCGACGCACTGGAGCCGATCCTCGGCGACACGTATCACCTGGTCGTCTTTCAAGAGCAGGTGATGGCGATCGCGCAGCAGCTAGCCGGCTACTCGCTGGGCGCTGCCGACAACCTGCGCCGGGCGATGGGCAAGAAGAAGAAAGAAGTGCTGGACGCCGAGTGGGATCGGTTCGCCGCAGGCATGTGCGAGCGTGGCTTCTCGCCGGCGGCGACCCGAGCGATCTGGGACGTGCTGGTCCCGTTCAGCGGGTACGGATTTAACAAGTCACACACCGCGGGGTATGGCCTGGTGTCGTACTGGACTGCGTATCTCAAGGCCAACCACCCCAGCGAGTACCTCGCGGCACTGCTCACCTCGGTCGGCGACGACAAGGACAAGCTCGCTATCTACCTTGCCGACTGCCGCCGTCTGGGCATCGCGGTGACGCCACCGGACGTCAACGAGAGCCGCCTCGACTTCGCCGCGGTCGGCAACGGCATCCGCTTCGGTATGGGCGCGGTCCGCAATGTCGGTGCCAGCGTGGTGGAGGCGATCGTCGACGCCCGCAAGTCGCGCGGCAGGTTCACCGACTTCGCGGACTTCCTCGCCAAGGTACCGCCCGTGGTATGCCAGAAACGGGTGATTGAATCGCTCGCTAAGGCCGGCGCTTTCGATGGACTCGGCCATCACCGCAAGGGCCTGGTCACCGTTCACGAGCAGGCTGTCGATGCGGTCATCGGTGTCAAGCGCAATCAGGCCCTCGGCCAGGAGTCCCTCTTCGGCGACCTGGGCGGCGCCAGCGTCGCAGTGACCATTCCAGAGGGAGAGTGGGACCGGTCCACGCTGCTTGCGTACGAGCGAGAGATGCTCGGTCTCTTCGTCTCCGGTCACCCCCTCGACGGGACCGAGCACGTGCTCCGGCAGCACCGCGACATGGGCCTGGCCGACCTGTTGGCCTCTGGACGTACCGATGGCGCGATCCGGGTCAACGGCATCATCGCGAGCCTGCACCGCAAGATCACCAAGCAGGGACACGCGTGGGCGGTGCTCACGCTGGAGGACCACGACGCGGCCGTGGAATGCCTGGCTTTTCCCAAGACCTACGAACGGTACGAAGCGACACTTGCCCAAGACCGAGTGGTGGCCGTGCGGGGAAGGATCACCGTCCGCGAAGAGACGATGAGCATCCACGTGGAAGAGGTGACGCCGCTCGACATGACGGGCGAGGACGCGCCGATCGTGCTGGCGCTGCGGGACACCCAGGTAACGCCGCAGCTCGTCGGCGAGCTGAAGCAGATCCTGACCCGCCACCACGGCAGTGCGCCGGTGCACGTACGGCTGGCGTGCACCAGTGGGCGTACGATCTTGCTAGATCTGAAGGCCTGCCGGGTAGCGCCAGGTCCGGCGCTCTACGGCGATCTCAAGGCGTTGCTGAGCACCGCAGCGATCGGTTCCTAAGCGCGGGTGCAGCAGGCTGGAGTCGGTGTCGCGGACCAGCCACTGCAGCGTCCCGGAGGATCGCGTCCCGACCACTGGGCATCCGGCTGATCAGATCTTGTGCTGGAACCCGATCTCGGACCCGAGCCGTAGGCGCGTTGCTGCGGAATCGACACCAATCGCGTCTGCGTCCCCGTGGCCGCTACTGGCAGCGCCCGCAACCTGCTCACACCGTCGCACTAGCCGGGTACGCCTCGACCCCGAGCAGACCCGGAGCCCCTACGCCACGCTGCCGTTCAGAGCGGGCAACGTGCGTTCGCAGTCGACGTCGCCCACCAACTGGGTTCCGACGGTGTTTGCTGGAACCTGCGATGCCCCGGGCAGCACCGCCCGGCCCCTGCTGGGCGGTGCGCACGGCCCGCCGCGCCGAACTCCACTCCCGCCGCGCCGCCACCCTCACCTCGCTGCCTTCGCCGCACCCGGCCGAGAACGCACGCGGATGCGCCCCGTTCCCGCCACGCCGCCTCGCTTCGCCGGTTGGTTCACGCCGGCCCGCCCGCCGGAACCGGTGATGCGGCCCGCGTCCGTACCCGACGCGGCGCGACCGAACTCCAGGCTCCACCGGCGTCGACCCGTAACGGCGTTGACCACCCGAGCACGCTCCTGGAGGCAGCAGGTGAGCTTCCTCCCCGAACGACACCCGCGCGCCGGCTAGCCCGCACCGCTGTCGACCTGTGCGCCCTGCATGGTCGACTGCCACCGCAGCCCGATCGCGGCGCAGTACCTGCAGGCGTTCTTCCGCAGTCGCCTCGCCGATCACCCCGCCTCCGGCACCGACGGGATGGTGAAGGTCCTGAACGCGGCCTTCGCTATCACCGCCTAATCCGTGGCGATTCGGCAAGCCATACGTCATTGCCCCCGCGATGGCCGCCGCCGCCGTGAGCCCTCCAAGGTGCTCCTTGCCGACATCGCCCCCCCGGCTACGGCGGGGTGCTATTCCTGCCCGAACCGATCGAGCACCGCGGCCTCAGCGGTGAGATGTCCTCGATCGGGCGATCATTTGGGCCCGCACCACCAGTACCCACAGCAGCCGGTTCTTCCGGGCCAGCGCCGGCTGGGCCGACCAACGCGACCTGCATGACCCGCCGACGGTGCGCCATCGTGCGCAACTCGCTGACCGGCCCGATCTCGTCCGCCATTTCGGTCCCCCGTGCTGACCGAATTCACCGAGACTCCATCGGCCACCCGTCGACCCTTGCCCTGACCTGCCCGTCCAGGTCCAACCTCTCGCCACCATCACCGCCTCCCCCTTTGGACCGCACCGCACGCCGCCGCGTCGTACGGGCCAGCATCCGTCACGACCTGCGTGGTGATGCTGCGTCGCGCCAGCCCTCTCTCCGAACCGCCTGACGGCGAGCCCCAAGTGGCACTACCCGGCGCGGTTCGTCGCCCGAAGCCACTGACAGCGCCTCATTGACCGCGACGGCAACCCGTACCGCATCTGAATCATCGCTTACCGCAAAGGCCCGGACGACGCTCCCTTGCTGCACGGCGAAAAGTTGGCAGCCCTCGCCTGCCGACCACCCGCACCCGTCCGAGGGCCTTGCGACGCCGCTCCAGAGGCCCGCGCGGCTTCACCTTCCCAACGATCCGCCGCACCGGCCTCGAAGGAGTCCAATCATGACCGCCCGCGTGCTGTCCGGGATCGCCATCGCGTTCGCCGCTGTCCTGCTGCTGTGCTCCGGACTGGCCGCCACCCTGGTCTCCGGCGGCGGCGGCGCGTGCGGATCGATCACTAGCATTCCCGCTACCGCCTCGTCGGCCGCGCGCGGCCCCGCCTCGGGTGGCATCGATGCGATCGGTGACTGGAGCGCCGAGCAGACCGGCAACGCCGCCACCGTCACGACCGTCGGCATCCGCCTCGGCGTCCCGCCCCGCGGCTGGGTCATCGCCGTCGCCACCGCGATGCAGGAATCCTTCCTGATCAACACCCCGGGCGGGGACCGCGACTCGGTCGGCCTTTTCCAACAACGCCCCTCCCAAGGCTGGGGCACCACCGAACAGTTGCACGATCCCCAGTACTCGGCGACGAAGTTCTACCAGAGTCTGCAGGCCGTCGACGGTTGGCAGGCGATGCCGCTCACCGAGGCCGCCCAGGCCGTGCAGATCAGCGCTTTCCCCGACGCCTACGCGAAATGGGAAGGACCGGCAACCCAGCTGGTCACCGCGATCGCCGACACCGCCGGCCTGTCCACCGACGGCCTTGCCGGGTGCCGGGCCACCGGCCTGTGGACGCAGCCGGTCCTCGCCTCTATCGGGTCGGGGTTCCGTACCGGTGACCGGCCGGGCCACGACGGTGTCGATCTCAGCGCCCCGCGAGGCACCCTCATCCGCGCCGCCTCCGCCGGGAGGGTCCGCACCGTCCGCTGTAACGCCGTTTACGCCGACACCGGCGCTGAATGGGGCTGCGACCGCGACGGCGACCCCGTTCTCACGCGGGGTTGCGGCTGGTATGTCGACATCGACCATGCCGGTGGGCTGCTCACCCGCTACTGCCACATGCACCAGCCGCCGATGGTGACGGTTGGGCAGCCGGTCGCCGCCGGGCAGCCGATCGGTGTTGTCGGTTCCACCGGCCACAGCTCTGGCCCGCACCTGCACTACGAGGTGCACCGCCACGGCGATGCCAGTTCGAACGGTGCGATCGACCCGGTGTCCTTCATGACCGTTCAGAACGCCCCGCTCGGGCCCTATGAGCGGTGATGCATCTGCGCACCAGCGGCTCTGTCAATTCAGTAGGCGCTGGGCTCAATACATCTGGCCCGTGAGGACCGACGTTGTTCAGAGGGGTCCCCTGTTCACCACTCTGACGATGATCGCTGAGGTCGTGGCGGACCTGACCTGGATGCGGACCTGCGAGGGCATGTGGGTCGTCACGGCGAAGGGCCGGCTCCGTGGCAAGGCGCCCAAGCTCACCGTCAAGCAGGAAGCCCAGTTGGTCGGCCCTGCACAAAGCCGGGGAGCACACCAGAGCCGAGCTGCCTGAGCTGTTCGGTGTGGCGCGCTCGACGTCCTATGGCGAACTCGAGCTGCTACGGCGGTACCTGGCCCGGCCTAAACCCAGACAGGACCCGGCCGCCGCGGCCGAGCGTCAGTGCCCGTCGCGGCCCTTGCGGTATGAAGTGACGAGCCATCCGAGCAAGCCGAGCAGGAGCAAAATCAGGACAAGGATGGTGATGTGCCAGGGCTTCATGACATCTCCCGGACTGGTGAGTCGTTTGTAGGTCTGCGGCATGACCCTACGGGGTGTGTCTTGTGGCGACCGGGCTGTTGGTCGCTTCCCTGCGAGGAGTCATGTCAGCCGGTTCGGATGCCGGCGAGGGCGGTGGCCACAAGTTGCTGCAGTTCGGTGAGACGCACCAGTCGGGCCACCGCGACGTATGTTGCGGTGCCTACGACGCCCGCGACGCTGAGCATGAGGAGCGCCGCGTTGACACCGGAACCGACCTGGGGCGTCAGGGCGGACGTGGTGGCGGCGGCGCAGCTTCCGGCGACCCCGGCGGCGACCGCCACGCGGACGTGGGTGCGGAGCAGTCGGTTGCCGTCTATGCGTCCGAGTCGGCGGCGCAGGATGGCTGCGGCGGCGATGAGGCCTGTGGTGTAGGCGGCCGCGTAGGCCAGCGGAATCCCGACGACGATGTCCGCGCGGGGTAGTAGCCAGGTCGCGGCAAGGCAGCCCGCCACGCCGACGACGGTCACCGCGGCGGTGATCAGCGCGGGGGTCTTGGTGTCCTGCAGGGCGTAGAAGCCGCGTTGGAGGATCATGTAGCCGGTGAACGGCACCAAGGCCACGCCGAAGGTGGCCACCACCGCGCCCAGTAACGTGATCGCCGACGGTGAGCTGCGGCCGTAGGCGAACAGCACAGTGGCGATCTGCGGGCCGAGGACCAGCATGGCTGCTGCTATGGGGGCGAGCGCCACGACGGCCAACCGGATGGCCCGGGACAGATCTTCGGTGATCTGCCGATGATCGAGGTGGGCGGCGTAGCGGCTGAGTCGGGGCAGCATGGCGGTCATCACCGACAAGGCGATCACCGCGAACGGCATTTGAAACACCGCGAACGCGTTCTGATACGCGCTGATCCCGCCCGGGCCGCTGACCGACGCGGCCCGCGTAGCAGCCGCGAGCAGCACCTGCGCGGCGACGACCGACACGAGTACCCAGCCGCCGAGCCGGCCGATACGGCGGATCCCGATGCCGCGGGGGTCGAGTCGGGGCCGCAGCGCGAAACCACTGCGGGCGAGCGCCCACACCACCAACGCCATCTGGGCAAACACGCCCGCGGTGGTGCCGACCGCAAGCAGCAGCAGGTGTGCAGGTGTTATCGACTCGATGCTGTTAGCGCCGCCGATTAGCAGGTAGACCACGGCGACCGCGATCACGATCAGGCTGTTGACCAGCGGCGCCCACATCGGGGCGGCGAAACGGCCTCGGATGTTGAGCACGGCACCGGCGGTGGCGCTGACTCCGTAGAACAGGATCTGCGGCAGGAAGAACAGGCTGAACACGACCGCTAGCTCACGCTGCTCGCCGGTGAAGCCGGGCGTGTACACCTCGACCAGCCACGGCACCGAGACCATCGCCACCACCGTGACCGCCCCGAGGCCGTAGACCATCAACGACAGCAGCCGCTGGGCGTAAACCACCCCATCATCAGGCTCGCTCAGCGCCGCCCGGGCCAGCAGAGGCACCACCACGCTGGCCATCGCGCCCCCGACTACGAGCTCGTAGACGGCGTTGGGCAGCGTGTTCGCCACGTTGTAGCTGTCCAGTAGCCGGCTACCCAGGCCCAGGGCGGAGGCCAGCACCACTAGCCGTACGAAGCCGGCGATACGTGACCCCAACGTTGCCACTGCCATGCCGCGGCCTGCACGCCCTACCGACGATCCTTCTGCCATGTCAACCTTCATAGCGCATCGGCGCCTCCCGGCTCAGGTACCCGGCCCCTTCTGCGGCAGCTCCGGTCCCGCCTGCACGATCAGGGCGGCTGCACAGAGGCGCTGGCTCTCCGGCTAAGCCATGATGATTGCTCGGACTGGCGGCTCGTACCCGCCAACGCCCCACGCGCAGGCATACCGGCAAGTCTCGAACAGCGCCTGTAGCCAGCAAACACTAGGGGTTAGGGGCGGTCGTGCAGGAACCATGCGTCACCCCGGGTGAGGGCCATGGCGAGCTGCCACTGTTCGCACTGCAAGCTGCCGCCGACGGCTAACTGCCGCCCGGCGAGCTCCCAAGCCGGCGGCCCGGGCTGCGGCCGGCGTTGCGCGGTGAACTGCAGCATGCTTCCCCAGGCGGCGATCAGGGCAGCGCCCCACCGCTGTTCCCACTGCCGGATCGCCGCTGCCAACGCCGGGATGCCGTTGTCACGGTCGGCTTCGAAGTATGGCACCCAGGCGGGGGCCAGCCACTGCGACGTCGTGGGCAGCAGCACCAGCTGCACTCGCGGCGGGGTGTGCCACCGGGCGGTACCGACGAGGTGCTCGGAACCGCTGAAGGCTCGGGAGGCGAGCTGCCCATCGGCGATGAGGGTGTCATAGGTCCACCGCTGCAGAGCTGCCGACGTGGTCGGCGGGGTCAGCTCTTCGATGGCCTTGGTGACCATGTTGTCACCCAAAAATGCCTGGACATAGCGTTTTACGTCTTCCTTGTCTTGGACGTCATCCCTGCCGTATCGCCGATAGAACGACCACGGATCCAGCGTCCGAGCCACCTGGTCCAGATCGGCGAGCTCATCGCCATCCGGTTCGCGGGCGACGCCGTCCGGCAGCGTAAACACCGGCCAGCGGCCTGTAATAGGCATGGCCGCATGAGCCGCCTGCCAGGCGTCGAGTAGCCGGCCAGGATCGACGTCGTCCACCACGAAGGTGTGACCGGGCCCTTCCTCCACGGGATGGCCCTGCAGTGCGGTCCCGCGCAGCGCGGTCGCGATGCCATCAATTTTATTGATTCGTGCAGCCATCCACGCACGGTAATACCGACCACCGACATGGCCGCCTGATCCGCCGACTCCTGCCCACCGGTGCAGTCCGGTCGGAGAAATACCGCCGGATATGAGTATCGCCGTCTCCCGCACGAGGGCCGTGAGTAATACCGGCCGATCCATGCCACCCAAGTTCAACGGTCGTCCCACCGGGACGACCGCCGCCTGCCCCAATCCACACATCTCTGAGGAGGAATAGCCCGTGAGCACACCCACGCTCATCGGTGTCGCCGCGTTCCGCGGCAGCTACACCGCCCGTTTGATCCAGTTCGGTGAGAGTCCGGAGGTTCTGGTGCCGCTGCTGCGCCGGATCTGGACCGACACGTTCGGTCGGGACACCGGCGCTATGGCCGCCGCGCTGCTGGCCCACGACTGGTGGTCCCTCGCCGTCCACCCCAAGCCCCGGCGCTGGGACCGGCAGCCGCCCGTGCCCGGCCTGGGCTACCCGGTCGTCGCTCAGGACGCCACCGTCCGGCGGGGTGCGCTGCGCGAGGACGTCGGCGGGGCCCTGGAGTGGCTGTATCTGCTGCACCTCGACCAGCGGCGGCTGGTGGTGTACGAGGCGACGGTCCACGGCCGTTGGCTGCGGCACAGCGGGCACCACCTCGACCCGGTCGAGGACCTGTTCGTCACCGCGCCCGCCGACGACGGGGGCGGTCCGGAGATGACGGTGTGCACCGTCTGCGGCGCGGTCGACGAGATCGACCACGTCGAGGTGCCGTCCATGGCCGGCTACGGCTACGACACCGTCACCAGTTGCGCCCACTGCGGCTCCTCGGTCGCCAGCGACCCGATGTTCGGCGATCGCGTCACCCGCAAGCCCTGGCCACCGCAGACCCCCACGCCGGACGACGCGGCGGGGGAAACCCGTTGAGCACCGACCGCACGCCGTCAGCGGCCACCGGGGACGGCGGCCCTTGCACCGGCGCTGACGACCGATCCGAGACCGCCATGACCAGCTACAAGGTCGGACAGCGTGTCAGCTTGGTTCACACCGACGACCCGTACACCCTGCTGCGGCCCGGGGACACCGGGACTGTCCGCCGCCACGACCAGCGGCAGAACATCGTGGAGGTCACCTGGGACAGCGGCTCGACGCTGGCGATGTGCCTCGACGCCGGCGATCGCATCGCACCGGCCACCACCACCCCGCCGCCGACCGGTGATCCGGTTGCCGAGGCCACCGGATGGGCCGCCGCGCTGCAACGGATGCGCGCCGCCGGCGCCGAGGCCGGACGCACCGCCGCCGAGTGGTGGGCGCAGGACACCATCGGCGCCCGGGCCGGCGGGAACACCCGCCTGGCCGCGCGCCGGATCCTGGCCGGCACCCACGACGGCGATCCTGCCGTCCTCGACGCCCTGCCCCACTTCTCCTCGGTCGGAGAGCCGGTCGACGTCGCCGGGTGGGAGCTGTTCGCCGCCGCCACCGGCGACACCGCGGGCTGGTTCGGGCTGCGCATCCCGCAGCGCGACGAGGCGATGGCCGTCTACCGCGACGCCTACGACACCGCCGCCACCGACCGCGTCGCGGAACTGTGTCACCTCGCGGCCAGCCCCACCGGCACGGATGTGTCCCACCTGCACCCCGACCGGGTCCGGATCGGCGGCGTCGGTGTGTTCGCAGGCGACTGGGCGCGCACCACCGGCCCCGACGGCGACGACCGGGTCGAGGTCGGGTTCGTCGGCACCCTGATCGACTACTGGAACGGGTGGGCGGTGTTCTCCTGCACCCGCGACGTGGCCGAGGCGATCGTCGCCGACCAGCAGCGCCACCGCGACCGGTACCGCGACAGCCTGCGCGAGCAGGGCGTACCGGCCGACGACCTGGACCGGCAGGTCGACGAAGCGCTGGCCGGTCTGTCCTTCGACGGCGACGTCCTCGTCGCCGACCAGCGTGCCCTGTCCGACGACCCGGACGCCATCGACCGCATCACCGCAGACGGGGACGGCCGGTACGTGGTGATGGGCCGCAGCCGGTGCTGGGAGGCCGTCGATCCGTACGCCTGCGACCGGATCGTCGGCGACCTGCCCGACACCGACAACGCATAGGCCGGCATACCCACCGATGCCCTACCTCGACGAGTGGGCCGACAGGAAGGAACGGGGCGGCCAAGGTCAAGGCGTTCGCCGACGGGTTCAGCTGGCCGTTCCACGACGACCTCGACGGCGGCGACGGGCTGGCTCTGGCCCGGATGGCCGAGGGACAGCAGTGCGACCCGCAGGGCTGCGAACGGGGCTGCGCCGACTGACCACGACCCCGCCGGCAGCATCGCTCGACGCTGCGTCGCCCACGTAGTCAGCCGGCACTTCCGAAATCCCGCACCCGCGCACCCATTCGACTTGATCAATTGGGCTGGCGGGGGTTCCATCGTCGGCGCCGACACCGCCCGCGCGGCCTCGACACCGACCAGCACGCATCAGCGGCGACCTGACGTGTCGCCGTCACCCTTCAGCACCACCGGGGTGTGGTCGCCGACCTGCCAGGCCCGATTCGGGCCGGCAGGGGTTGGCCCCGCCCGTCTCCGCTGTGCGGTACCCACCGCCCGCGCACCCGGAGACGGGTGCGCGGGCCCGAACCCGAATCGAGGCAATCCCATGACCACACCACACCCACCTGCCGGTTCACCGCAGAACGACCCGGCCCCGACCAGCGGCGCCGCCACTCCCACCACCGGCGAGGGCTCCGGCCGGTCCGGCTACCTCTACCGCACAGTCGCCCTGCACCTGGCCGACCACCCCGACCAGATCCTCAAGGTCGGCGAGATCACCCGGGCGATCGGCGCACCGTCGTCCGGGGCGGTGTTCGAGGCGCTGAAGAAGATGGCCGCCGCCGGGCACGCCACCCACCACCGCGACCCGCACCACCGGTTCCAGATCACCCAGGACGGCATCGACGCCGCCGGCGCCCTCCCGCCCGCCGCGCCCCGCACCCGCTCCAGCGGCAGCTCTGGTGGCCGGCAGTCCCGGCCCGCTCCGGTGCCGCGGCCGAACGGGACGCTCTATCACCCGCGGCGGCTCGGCAAAGGCTGGGACGTCGAGGAACTGCGGCGGCTGCGCGCCCAGCAGGTGCCCGTGCTGCTGTACGGGCCGCCCGGTACCGGGAAGACCGCGATGGTTGAGGCGGCGTTTCCCGATCTGCTGACCGTCGCCGGTACTGGCGACACCGTCGTCGACGACTTCCTGGGCTCCTACAACCCGGTCCCCGGCGGCGGCTACGAGTTCGTCCACGGCCCTTTGGTCATTGCGATGCGCCAGGGGCGGGTGCTGCTGGTCGACGACGCCACCCTCATCCCGCCCCGCGTCCTGGCCGTGCTGTACCCGGCCATGGACGGCCGCGGCACCGTCACCATCCCCGCGCACGGCAACGAAACCGTGGAAGCCGTCGACGGGTTCTACATCGTCGCCGGCCACAACCCAGGCGTGCACGGCGCCGTGCTCACCGAGGCCCTGGCCTCCCGGTTCACCGTCCACCTGCACGTCACCACCGACTGGGACCTCGCCCGCCAGCTCGGCGTCCCCAAGCAGGTCGTGGCCGCCGCGATCGACCTCAACGCCGACCTCGCCGCCGGCAAGACCGTGTGGGCGCCGCAGCTGCGCGAACTGCTCGGCTTCGTCACAGTCCGCGACCAGCTGGGTATGAGCGCCGCCCTGGCGAACCTGGCCGGCATCGCCCCGCAGGACGCCCGCGACGACGTCACCGCCGCCCTGTCCCGGCACACCGGCACGCCCATCACCGCGCTCGCCCTCGGCAAGCGCTGACCGCCCCCTTTTTGGAAGGAGCCCCTTTCGTGTCCCACCCGCACACCCACCTGCGCCCCGGCACACCGCCGCCGCCGGCCGGCGCCGCCGACTGGCGGGCCTGGTCGCAGGCGTGGACCCAGCACGTTCCGCTGCTGACCGGCCGTACCGACCTCACCGTCCTCGTCGCGCCCGGCGCCGCCGGGGACGCACCCGAATGCTTTTACCCCGCCCTCAACCGGATCGAGGTCGACGCCACCTACATCGCCGACAGCCCCGACGTCACCGACCCGGCCAAGGCCCGGCACAAGCGGCTCGTGCCCACCGGCTACGGGCTGCTTGTGCACGGCGCCGCGCACGCCGCGCACAGCCGCTGGACCACCCCGCCCGGCACCCCGCCGATCCTCGCCACCGTGGCTGACCTGCTGGAGGAATCCCGGGCCGAAGGACGCCAACGCGCCCGCCGCCGCGGCGACCGCCGGTGGCTGCGCCACGTCGTGACAACCCTCCTGCACCCCGACGACGCGGCCGTCGACGACGCGTGGCACGCCGGGCAACTCGCCGCGCTGCTCCTGGCCCGCGTCGACGCCCGCATCGTCACCAGCAAAGACGTCCGCCCCATCCGCGCCGCGGTCACCGGCGTCCTCGGACGCAAGCGCCTGCGGCAACTGCGCGACATCTGGCGGGAGGCCCACACCTGCGACGACACCGACGCCGACACCATGATCTGCCTGGCCCGCCGGTGGTGTCAGGTCCTCGACATCGACCCCGACCAGCAGTACGACACCCCCGTACCGGACGCCGGCCTGTTCCCCGGCCGCCTCGCCGCGGCCCTCGTCGACTACCTCGCCGTCGCCGCCGGCGTCACCCCGGCCGAGTACGCGACGGCGCTGCTCGCCCACCGGCACAGCCCACCCACCGAGTGGGACCGCACCGACCCGACCGAGCAGGAACACCGCGCCGCCCGCGACCTCGCCAACCGGCTGCGGCAGACCCGCACCCGCCACCCCGAACCCGGACGGCGCCCCTCGCCGATCCCACCCGGCCGGCTGCGGACCCGCCACGCCATCACCGCCGACGCGCAAACCGCCGCCGGGCAGATGCCGACGGCCGCACCGTGGCAGCAGCGCACCCAGCTGCCTCCGGAGAAGCCCCGCCTGCATCTGGCTGTCCTGGTCGACCTGTCCGGGTCGATGGCCCGCTACACGCAGGCGATGTCGTCGGCCGCGTGGATCTTCGCCAACGCGGCACGCCGCGCGCAGGCGACAACCACCACCATCGGGTTCGGTGACCGCACCACCGTCCTGGTGCCTCCACGCACCTACCCCCGGCAGGTGCTGCACATGCGCACCGAGCTGGCGACCGCCACCTTCCCGGAAGCGGTCAAGGTCGCCGACCAGCTCCTCGACCTGCGCCACGGCCGCGCCCTGCGGATGCTCGCCGTCGTCTCCGACGGCTACCTCGACGACATCCCCACCGGCCAGCAACTCGTCACCACCCTGCACCGCGCCGGCTGCGCCGTGCTGTGGCTCCACCCCGCCGACCCGGACCAGATCTGGGGGCACACCTTCACCCACGCCACCACCCTGACCGTCACCGACCCGACCGAGGCCATCGCGGCGATCGCCGACGCCGCCGTCACCGCCCTCACCCAGGCCTGAACCCCGGCCGGCAGCCGACCAGTCCCACCCCGCCGCGGCGCTGCCTGGCCGCTGCCGGGCAGCGCCGCGCACCGCGACCCCGCGACATACCGGGCCTGGAACGCGGGGCCGCCACAGCCGGCCCCACTCGCATCTCGCGCAGGGCCGATGCCGAACGGCGCTGCCGCCCCCGCGACTTGACCATCCCGCGCCATCGAAGCGTGCATGCATCGCGCCCCGACCCATCCAGATCCCGGCTACGACGCTGCCCGACAAGGAGTTCCTCATGCGCTACGGCACCGACGACGAACACCCCTTCGACACCGACAACCGCGCCTGGCGGCGCCTACGCGACGTCACCAGCGAACACTTCGACGCCATCACCTGGAACCGGGACCCGGACGGACGGCCGGTCCTGCTCACCCTGCGCGACATGCGCACCGGCGACACCGTCACCCTCGCCGTCCTCGACTCCCTGGAGATCCGCGACCCGCACGCGCTGATCGCCGTCCACACCAGCGGCGACCTCGACGCCCACGGCCCCACCAGCGACGCCGACGCAGCCCACTCCCACGCCGCCACGCTCGCGCTCGACAGCACCACCCTCGCCGTGACCAGGCCCGTACCGCTGCACGACCCCGCCGTCACGGATCTCCCCGCCACCGGCTGGGTCGACCTACCGCCCGACCTCGCCCACATTCTGCGGCCGGCCCTCGACGACGCCCGCACCGCCGTTCTCGTGCTGCTCGACCGCACCGACGGCAGGCTCGCCGCCGTCGGCCCGTTCCCCACCCACGCCGCCGCCGACACGTGGCAACCCGCCGACCGGCCCGGCCGCACCGCCGACCGGCTCACCGTGCCCCTGCACCCGATCCTCAGCGAGCAGGCCCAGCCGTGACCACCACCCGACCACCGACCCAGCCCGCCTCATCCCCCGTCGTGGCCATCGACGTCGACGGCGTCCTCAACCCCGCCGACCCCGCCCACGCCGAAACACTCGGCTACCGGCCGCACCGCTACAACGGGCCCGCCCCCGACGGCCGGCACGTCACCGGCACCGTCTGGCTGAACCCCGACCACGGGCCCTGGCTGCGAGAACTCGCCGAACACGCCCAACCGGTCTGGTGCACCAGCTGGAACCACCTCGCCGCCGCATGGATCGCGCCACGGCTCGGCCTGCCGACCACCTGGCCGCACGTCCCCGTCCACGCCGGCGGGGTCCGCTTCGGCCACCAGAACAAACTCAACCCCCTGTACGCCTGGGCCGCGCGGCGCCCACTCGCCGTCCTCGACGACGAGTTCGGCGGCAAGGACCCCACCACCGCCGACCAGCGCACCGCCGACGGCGCACCCACCCTGCTCCATCCGGTCGACCCGTACGACGGGCTTCGCCGCGCCGACATCGCCACGGTGCTGACCTGGCTGCGCCGGCTCTGACCACACCGGCACTGCCAAATTCCGTGCGTCCGCATTCAGCGGGCCCGCATCCCACGCCTACGCATGCAGGTTCCGTGCCGCAACGACAAGGAGCTGACGATGAACAACATGTTCGACGCCGCCGACGAACCGGACGTCGACCGGCCACCCCGACTCAGCGTCGGCGACCCGGAACTGCGCAAGACCCGCCGGCTCGCCCGCGAGTGCAACACCTGCATCTTCAAGCCCGGCAACCCGATGCACCTCACCCCCGGCCGGCTCCAGCAGATGGTGTCCGAAGCCCGCGGCGACGCGGGATACATCATCTGCCACTCGACGCTGCCCTACGCCGGCAGCCCGATCCCGCCCGCGCTCTGCCGCGGCTTCGCCGACCGCTACCGCACCTGGCAACTCCAGGTCATGGAACACCTCTGGGGCTTCGTCGACGTCGAGCCACCCCACCCAGACCCCACCGCCAAATGCCCAGGAGGCACCGACCATGCGTGACATCGACGACGTCCTGCGGCGCCAAGAACGGATCATCGACACCATCGGCTGGGCCGTCACCTACGTCCTGCCCACCGACGACGGCACCGTCCCCACCGCCCCGTTCGCCTACACCGTCGGGCTCACCGCCCACGGCTACCCCGAACTGATCACCGCCGGGCTGCCACCCGAGGTCGCCCACAGTCTGCTCAACGACCTGGCTCGCCGGGTCAACGACCAGGCCGAACGGTTCACCCACGGACAACGCCTCAGCGACGTCATCGCCGGCTACGACGCGATCATCATCGACGGACAGCCGACGGACGAACTGTTACCCGGGTTGGCGATCAGCCGCTACGGCCGCGACCAGGTCCGCCTCCAGCAGATGGTGTGGCCGGACCAGCAGGGCCGATTCCCCTGGGACGACGGGTACCGCTTCGACCCGCGGACACAGCCGCTGATCGGCCGGCTGTAGCCGGACACCCGACCGCCGCTGCAAGCCGAATCCAGCAAATGAGCTCCAACGTGCGGGGGTGGACCGCGAGCGCGCGGGAATCATGTGCCTGGTTGAGTGTCCGGTCGCCCCCGTCACGGCGCGTCAAGACCGTGCTTTCCTCACAATCCTGGTTCCACCGGCGTATCGATGGTGTTGGTGCCACGATGGAAGACGTGCCAACTGCGAAAACAGCTATGCCTGCCGCCTCGCCGCTGGCAGGCGAGCCGATGAAGCCCGCCGATGCCCAGCGGCTCGCGGGAGTGCTGAAGGCGTTCGCCGACCCGGCCCGGCTACGGCTGCTGAGCCTGATCCAGTCGGCCGCGCAGGGGGAAGCGTCCGTCAGTGACCTCACCGCGCCGCTGGGTCTGTCCCAGCCGACCGTGAGCCATCACCTTCGGATCCTCACCGAGGCCGGCCTGCTCGAACGGGAGCAGCGCGGCGTCTGGGCGTACTACCGGCTCGTGCCGTCCGCGATCGCGGCGATCGCCGACCTGCTGACTCCGCCCCGAAAGCGAGCGACCAGGAAGGCCCGCTGAGCGGGCACCTGGGCGTGCTGACGGTGTTGATCGCCGAGGTGTAGCCGCTCCCGGCTGGTGCGCCCGTTCCTCGGCGTCGGTCTGCCTGGCCGCGCCCCGGCCGCCGCGCTGCTCGCCGTGTACGCCGGCATCGTCTGCGCCCGCCTGGTCTGACGCGCCTAACGCCGGCGTCGGCGTGTTGTGCGGGATCGACAGCTTCGGACCGCCGTACGGGTGCACGCCACTTGCATCCAGTCGCTGCCGGAAGACCTCCGGCGAAGGCTCACCCGCGCATCATCCGTTGGTGGCGTCATCGATCCTTCACGTGGTCGCAGCCGCTGGCATTGGGTTTACGGCGCCCGAGGATGGTCGGCATGCGGGCCGTGATGGTGGGCGTTGGACCGCTGCAGCTTTGTCGGCGGCCAGTACCGGCGCACGGTGCGCTCGGATCTGCCGATCCGCTCGGCGATCTGGGCCGGGTGCATTGACGGATCACGCTGGTACCAGTACGCCACGGCCGCCGGAGTAGCCGCGGCGATCTGAGCGGCGCTCTCGTGGTCGGAGGGGATCATTGCTGCGGTTTTCGCATCGTCGGCCCGCGCCCCGCCTACAGCACGGGGCTCCTCGGAATCGCCGGGGGCGTCATCGCGGTCAGGCTCCTGTGGACGGCCCGGTGAGCCGGCGCCTTGTGTGCTCGCGGCCTGTCCTCGCGACGAAGCCCGGGTAGACACGGCGGTAGGGGACGCGGAGGGGGCAGTTGGCTCGACCTCGATGATCGCCTTGGTGAGGCGGGGTGTTCGTCGCCTGGTCGTCCGGTCGACGCCGGGCCTTGAGGTGTGGTGTCCTGGCCGGTCTTGAGGGGCCGTTGATTGCTGCGTGGGCGTGGGCAGGCTGGTGCCGGCGCGGATCCTTCCGGTGATCTCGACGAGGCTGATGCTGGCGACGACGACGAGGCCGTCCACGGAGATCGGCAGCAGGTAGGAGGCGCCGGCGTCGATCTCGCCGTAGCGGGCGGCGACACCGACCATGTGCCAGTAGCTGACCCAGCCGGCGATGCCGGCGATCGCGGCGGTGGCCAGCAGCCGCAGGGCGGCCAGGGACCTGCGGTGGCTGGGCACCCTGGAGATCAGTTCCACGGTGAGCAGCAGCGCCAGCGGCGGCCAGGCGGCGATCAGCTGGCTGATGAGGTTCGGGTGGGCGTGCAGCACGTTCGCCGCGATCGACGCGGCGACGCCGAGGGTGAGCACGGCACGCACCGCCCAGCGCAGCGGCCGTAGACCGGCCAGCTGGTCACGGCTGGCCGCGTTCGGATGGTCCAGGTGCGAGGACGGCGAGGTGGAGGTGTCGGTCATGCAGTCGCTCCGTCCTCGTCGTGGGTGTGGCGCTGCGCCTGCGGTCGGGGCCGGGGGCGCTGCTGGGCGGCGATGAGCTCGTTGGCCAGGGTGAGGGTGTCTTCGTGGGGTTCGGCGTCGATCTCTGCGAGAGCCCGTGTCAGTGCTCGGCGTAGGGATCGGATCGCGTCTGTCTGGCCGAGGGCGGCGCGGGCGCGCATGGCGTGCTGGTAGAGCTCCTCGGTGTAGGGGCTGTGGCGGATCGCCTCGTCGAGCACTGTCAGCTGGTGGGCGGGATGGTCGGCGAGGGCGTCGGCGAGCGCGAGGTAGGTGTCGAGGGCTTGCTGCCGGACGGCCTCGCGGTAGGGCTCGATCCATTCGTAGTCGACGCCGTCGGCGAGGTGCCCGCGGTAGGTGTTGACGGCGCGCTGTAACGCGGCGATCCTCGCCTGCGGGTCGGTGGCGCGTTCGGCGTCGCGGATCGCCGCGCGCATCCGCCACAGATCGACGTCGACAACGGCGGGGTTGAGCGTGTAGCGGTTCTGAGGATGGGTGAGGTAGTCGCCTGGGCCTCCCGCGTGCCGCAGCACGGCGCGGAGGTTCGACACGTAGGTGTACAGCCGGCCCGGTGCCTTACTGGTCGGGGCGTCGGGCAACAGGTCATCCAGAATGGCGTCCACGGTCGCTTCCCCGTCGTGGACCGCCAGGTACACGAGCACCTCGAGGGCCTTTGCGCGCAGCGGCGGATGGGACGCGGCGTCGGTGATGCTGGGCGGGCCGAGCACCGATACCTGCACGCGACGGGGCTGCTGCTCGCGATTCACGGCGGGCGGCACGGTTTCCGGCCCGGCGGAGAGTGCGGTGTCGTGACCACCGGCGCTGGCAACGGCGATCGGACGGGGCCGGGTGTCGACGATGCCGGTCAACTCGTCCGATGCGCGGGGATGTGCGGTGGCCGGGTTGCGGCCGGTGGCCTCGACAGGGGTGGGTGACGTGCTGGCAGTCGTCAGGGTGGGCGTCGCGGCCGGTCCCGGTGTCTCGGCCGGGGCGCTGCGGTCGGGTTCGGTCGAGTTCGCGGTGGCCAGTCGCCGGTCGTCTGACTGCGGCGCGGCGTCGATGGGGGCCGGTGGTTGGCCGGTTTGTGACTCGGCGAGGACGCCGAGCAGGGCGAGGGTGTCGGCCGAGGTGAGCACGGCCAGACGCTCCACTGGGACGGGATGATCGCTCTGGTCGGCAGGGCCGTCGGTGAGGGCTGTGGTGCCGTCAGCGGCGACGGCGACGGTGTCTCCGTCGGGCCATGCGCCGAGCAGCACCCCGTGGATGTCCAGGCGTGTGCCTTGGGTGAGTAGCGCGGCGATGCGGGTGTCCTGCCGGGCTGCGGTGGCGTGGGTCAGCAGCAGCACAGGCGGCAGCGGCTCCCCCGCGGGATCGATTGTCCGTAGGTCGGCCACCGTGTCAGCGTCGCGGGTGTCGACGAGGCGGCTGCGGTGCAGGATCTGCGCTTCGAGGAGGTCGAGGGCCTCCTCGGCGGTGGTGGTGACCGTCAGGCGTGGGCTGTGGGGCAGGGTCGTGGTGTCCGTGTCGAGGAGGGTCGTCGCGGTTGTCGCTGGCATCACCACCTGGGTGCGTTCGTGTGGGGCGTCGAGGCCGCCGGCGGCGAGCGCGGCGGTCAGGAAGCCGCGGGCAGCGGCGTCAGCGCCGGGGCCGGTGAGCCCGAGGCCTGCGGACGGCCAAGTCTCGGCCAGCGGGTGCGCCAAGGACGGCACCGCCGGACGCGGCACAGGTGTCGAGTCACCGTCGGTGTGGTCTTCACCGTCGCGGGCGGCCGAGTCTGGTCCGGTGTTTCCGCCTTCGAGGCCTGGGGACGAGTGGAGGTCGTGCCGTTGGTGGCCAGTGGCGGGGGGTGTGGCGGTGCGTGGTGCGGCGGCGCGCAGACGGCGGCGGATCTGCATGACCACGGTCGGCATCGGGGTCGTGTCGGGACCCTCGACGTGGGTAGCGGTCGAGGGCGGGCGCGGGGTGTAGCGGCGACGCCGGTGCGCCCACACCAGCGCGGCGGTTGCGGCGATCGCCGCAGCCAGGCCGATGTCCACCCAGCTGCCGCCCGGCACGTCGATGCCTGGAGAGCCGTGACGTGTAGGCAGCGGATTCCGTGTCGGCGGCTGCGAGGCGCTGCCGGGCCGTGGAGTCACACGGGCGGTGCCCGGCGCGCTCGCGGTGACCTCGGGGCCTGCCGGGGGTGGTTCGATCGTGGGTGCTGTCGGGCCTGCCGTGGTGGTGGTCGTGGGTTTCGGTGCTCCGGCCGAGGAGTCAGGTTTCGTGGGCGGCGCCGGGGCGTCCGGGCGTCCGGGTTCGGTGCGGGGCTGCTGATCGTGGCCGCGCGGCGGAGTCTGGTCGCTCCTGTGTGTGGCGTCGGCCGGTAGGCGGAGAACCCAGCCCGGGTAGATGAGGTCGGGGTTGCGCAGGGTGCCGCCGACGTGGGGGAAGCGGGCGCCCCGGTTGAGGGTGAAGATTTCCGGCCATCGGTCGGCGTCGCCGAGGGTACGGGCAGCGATCCCGCACAGGCTGTCGCCGCGGCGCACGGTGTAGGTGGGCGGCGGCACAGCCGGCTGATGGCTCGCAGCGGGATGGTGGGAGGCGGGCGAGGCCGTCGCCTGTCCAGCCGCGGCTGGTTCATCGGACGTGGTGGTCGCGGGAGTGGCGTGTGCGCCCGCGCCGGTAGCAGCGGTGACGGCGGTCGCGCCGAGCAGCGCCGCGGCGAGGCCCCGGACCGGACCGGGAAGGCGTAGGGCGGGTGCGCGGCGCAGCTGGCGGGCCAGCGACGCGTACGCATGGGCAAGGACGACAGTGGCCAGCAGCAGCCAGAGCGTCACTGCCGCGGATGCGGCGAGGACGGCGACAACGCCGCTGCTCATCGGATCGGCTATCCACTGCCGCATGGTGGCCGGCGCCGGCAGGCGCGGTGTCCAACCGTTCTGCATCGCCATGACGACCGTGATGGCGGAGGTGGACAGGACGCTGGTGGTGACTGCGGCGGTGCGGGCTCCTGGGGATGTCACCTTCGCTCCTCCTGCTCGCCGTCGACACTCAACAGGGCTGCTGGTGGGGGCGATGTCGTGACGCTATGACCCGAGCACGGCGCGGAGGGCAGGCCCGCAGCTCACGGCACCTCACTGCACCTGACACGGCCTCACAACAGCAAGTCAGCGAGCGTTGACGGATCCTGGGCCCATCGATCATGGGGCGCTCGTCGGTTTACGAGAGCTTTGGTAACAACGGGCGCCGAGTCGTGCGAGGGTTAGCCTCAACGCGAGTGCTGGGCACAAGCGGCATCGGGTCCAGGATGCAGCATCTGACTAACGTCGCAACGGAACACGCCCCCGGCTTCCTGCGCAACGTGAATACGCCGACCCGCCACCCGAAGGCATGTGCACACTCCTTCGCCGCCGCCTTCGGCAGGCTGGATCGTGTGCTTCTTCGCTTGGCGCGGGAGCAGGGCTTTGGCGGCCAAGGGGCCGACGAGCTTGTAGTTGATGCCGTGGGTTGTGCCGCGCAGGTGGCCAAGGTGGGTTTACCAGTCGATGCGCTCACCGAGTTCCTCGGCGCCGAAGGTGTCGCCGCGACACGCCTCAGCGCCGTGCACGCCGCTGGGCCAAGATGAGGCGGTATGCCGGATAGGCAAGCTTAGTTGATTATTGACGGTCGGGCACCGACCGCAGTCAGACCCTCCGATAGAATCGCATCCCTCGATATCGAAGGAGGATCAATGCGAGTTGGCCTGCGGGCGGGTGTGGCCGCATCCCTGGGCGCTGCCCTGACATTGACCATCGCCCCCACGGCGGGTTACGCGAACGTGCCGTCAGGGAATTCCACCCAGAACGTTTACACGAGCCACCGCCAGTCGCAGCAGTACTGGAGTTCCTCTACCAAGAAAATGTATGTGAACGCGATCCTCAGCGCGAACCTCCCATCCGGCTACTGCCTAGACTCCTGGTTCGACTGGACCACGCCCGAGGGTTCGAGTCATTACGACTCCAGAGGTGCGCGGACATGCGTAAGCAACTACTCGATGTACGGGGACGTTGTGACGGAAAGCAACTCGGTCGCAGGAATGCAGAAGGCCGGCGGCGCATACGGCCCCAACAACAACACCACCTCAACGTCATACCTTGTTAACGCAGCGGGATCAACGATATCGATCGCGAGTATCAACGTGGTGATGAATCAGTACAACTGCTCGATCCGATACTGGAAGCGGACATCGAGCGGCGTAGAATATTGGACTGGCGGCCCGCCCACGAATCCGAATTGCTAAGGTGATGACCTTGCGGAGAATGACAACCCGGAGTCGATCAACTCTGGCATCCCCCATGATCGGCCTTCTGCTGATCACCTCCGTCGCGAGCTGCGCGCGGCCGGCCGAACAGGTCGCCGCCGACCCTGCCGTCACATCCGAACGGCTGGACCTCCTGTCCCAACGAATCGGCGGGACACCCAGACAACGCACGGCCGGCGAAGTTCTGCAATACCACGCGTACCAAGACGGCATTCGCGACTGCATGAAAGACGCAGGCTTCACCTACGAACCCCCGCCCTTCCTGGACCCATATCGCGGACGCACAGTCATTCACATGGGAATCGGCACAGGACAGTGGTTGGCCCCCATCAACGAAGATCGTCTGGGAATCACCGACACCGCCGAATTGAAAGGCCCGAACAAGGGCGATACAGGGCCGAGCGCCAGCTATCGCAACCTAGATCCGGAAGACCAGGAGAAGTTTCAACAAAGCCTCACCACCTGCATCCCACGCAACACCCCTGAGGTCAACTTTCCGTCGAGCTACCACTCCTTAGCCGAGAAGTACAACCAGATGCTGACGGACGCGTCCAAGGCAGCCGTGGTAAAAGCTGCTGGCAAACAGTACCCAACCTGCATGGCCCAGGGTGGCTTCAAGGTCAACAGCCACGACGAGCTAGTCAAGCTGGTCCTGACACGCATGGGAGACGCTCAGCCGCCGACGCCTGGCCAAGCGCCGAGTTCGAACTGGTCTGCCGTTGTACAGACGGAACGGGCAGCCGCACGTCTGGATGCCGACTGCCGACAGCCAGCATACGAGGCAGCGCTCAACGCCGTAGCCCCATCGGTTGCGGAATTCGAACGATCTCATGAAGCCGAGCTTGCGCTCGTCAGTCGGCAGTGGCACGACATCGAAGCCCAAGCAGCCGCGTACCCCGAGTTCAAGTAGAACATCGTTCATGGTGGCCGGGGACTGGCGTTGCTCTCGGTCGGCGGTGCGGGCGCTCAGCGGCGTCGAGGACTGTGGACCGGGTTTGGAAACTCCGCGTCGATACCAGTTCTGGCGCACGCCTTACGCTGCCGCGCCGCCCAACGCCTCGGCCAACGTTACGCGGCTACCAGCTGCCGAGAACAAACTGACCGAGGCCCTCTGCCCAGATGGGGAGAGGGTCTCGGCCAGTTGGGATTCGCGCTAGACGCGCTGGGTGATGGTCGTGCCCGGGTGACGGGCGGCAGTGGCCGCGGTGACGAACCGGCCGGTGCTGGCGCTGCGGTTGACGGTCTGGCTGTTGCTGGTGCCACGACCGGCACGCTCGGTTGTGGTGGCCCGCGGCGAGCGGGCCGCGGTGCGGCTGCTGACGAACCGGCCGGTGCCGGCGCTGCGGGACACGCTGCGGGAGCCGCCTCGAGCCATGTGGATCATCTCCTTCGGTTCGGCGGTCTAGGTTGGACCGCTCTTGCCGTAGGCGTATGTGCTGGTGGGCTGTTTACCCGCCACTCTTTCTACCGGTTTTTCGGCTGAGGCTGGTGCTGGTGGTCCGGGCCGTGGTGCCGGCTGCCCGGGCGACGATGGCGCGGGCGGTCGCGGTGGAGGTGCGGGCGCGCATTGCGCGGGCGTCGGCGGTGCCGAGCGAGGATCGCTCGATCTTGGCTTGGATGGTCGACTTCGGTGACCTGGCGGTTGCTGAGGATGATTGCGGGTTGTTCGGGGCGGGCTGTGGCATGGGCGGTCATGCCCCCCTTCGGGTCTGAGCGGGTTGGCGGTCGGGCAGGCGGGTCAGTCGGGTGCGGTAGTAGGACAGCGCCTTCTGGACGGCATTCTCGGTGAGGTTCAGCAGGTCGGCGACCTCGACCTGGGTGTAGCCGGCCCAGATGAGCGCCATCATGGTGCGGGTGCGCGGCGGAGCGTCGGCGAGCAGGACGTCGACCTCTTGGCGCAGCGCGACGAGCTGGGCCGGGTCAACGGGCCCTCCGCCGGTGGCGGGCTGATCGAAGACGGCGAGTTCATCGACGAGCAGCTCCTGGTGGTGCACCTCGGTACGTAGCCATGCGCGGTAGATGTTCGGGAAGCGGAATAGGCATTGGCCGATGAAGAACGTCTTCAGTGAAGCGCCGCGGGCGGGGTTCCAGCGGTCGGGGATCAGCACCGTGTTGCGGAAGGACCTCAGCGCGGTAGCCACGGTCTCGTTGGCGAGTTCCTCGGCGACGTCGGGACGGTTGAGCGCTCCGGGCG
Source organism: Micromonospora sp. WMMD1219 (assembly GCF_049315215.1). Taxonomy (NCBI): domain Bacteria; kingdom Bacillati; phylum Actinomycetota; class Actinomycetes; order Micromonosporales; family Micromonosporaceae; genus Micromonospora; species Micromonospora sp. WMMD1219. The sequence goes on along the minus strand of NZ_CP186057.1, from coordinate 4,068,531 downwards.
GCGGCTCGGGCAGCCCGGCGCCGCGTTCGCGGCACTTGCCGAAGATGGCGCCCTTGCGGATCCAGGCCACCGTGACGGCGTAGCCGTAGCGGGCCAGCTCGGTGGCGAACAGGTCGTAGTCGCTGCCGGAGAAGTCGGACCGGCGCAGCCAGTCGACCAGGTCGGCGTCCTCGGAGAGGCGTTCGCGCCGGCGCAGCGCGCGGACAGTCTCGTCCAAGTCGTGATCTTCGCGGGTGTCGGCGAAGTCGGCGAGCCAGGATGCGGGGACAGCGACGTCGCGGCGGGGCGGTTCCCGTTGTAGTTCCGATCCCGCCACTTCGTCCGTCGGCTCCTCGGCTTCCGGATGCATGAGGCTCTTTCTCGGTTCGGTGTGTCCGCTGAAGGAACCCACCGGACGTCCTCTCCTATGTGCGGCCACCCCAATTACCCGCCACTCCTTTTTCAAGATTTTTTGGGCGGGTGTTTGTGCAGTTCAGCGGCGGTTCAATAGCGGAGCGACCTTGTCGATCAGGCTGCTGATGACCAGCTGGGCAGCCGGGGAGATGTCGTAAGCGCTCAGCGCGCTGAGCACGACGTCGCGATCGAGCAGGCCCGCGCCGGCCATGTCGGCAAGCACCCGGTGGGCGCCGTCGCGGCCGTACCCGCGGGCGTAGCCGTTGTTGCCGTAGCGCACCAACTCGTCCAGGTGCTCGTGCAGCTGCGGGTCCAGTGTGGTGGGCTCGCCGGTGTCGAGGTCGAGCGCGCCGACGACGCCGGCCCAGCCGGCTAGCCGCCAGGGGCTGGGGTGCTCGACGACGACCAAGGCGTTGCCACGAGCCAGCCGGGTGGCCACCTCGATCGCCCCGGGAGTGGGTACGTGGGCGATCACCGCGCCCGGACGCACGTTGACGCGTGGGGAGCGCGGCGAGGCGTGCCGGCCGTTGAGGTACGGCTCGAACAGCGCCTCGCCGTGGTACTCGCCCTTGCGGTCGGTGACCAGCACTGCGGGCAGGCCGGGCCGCGCGGCCTGATCCTCGGCCCAGCGCATCGCCGCTACCGCAGCGGCGGCGAACTCCCGGCCCAGCTGGTACGGCACCCACGCTGCGGTGAAGTCAGAAACCACGACTGCCAGGGTAGGCGCCCGGTATGACAACATTCCCGATCGAGGCACGCGATCAAGGAACGCGCTCGAGCGCGGTTCGCCGCGAAGCAACGGCATCGAAGCACCCCTGTTCGGTACCCGATCTGGGTGCCCACTCTTCCGCCGCAACCGGTAGACCTCCTTGGGGTCTAGCGAGCAGTGCTTATGGGTTGCTCGAGGATGCCGGCGAGGCGCAGGCGTAGCCGGTGGGTGTGGAGAAGGTCGGCGGCTGCGGCGGAGTCGCCGAGGGCGTTCAGTTGGTCGGCGGTGAGCTGGTGGAGCTGGTGGTTGTAGGGGTCAATGCGGATCGCCGCTTGCAGCAGCCGCAGGCGCTCGTGCGGGTCGGTTTGTGCTTCCGCGGCGTTGGTGTGGGCGCCGAGCACTAGGCGGCGTGTGGCCTCACGGGGTGGGTCGATCCACGGCCAGATGTGGCCAGCGGCGAGGTCTCCTGTGTAGGCGTCGATCACGGCCTTCCAGCTGCCAGGTGCGTCTGTGGTGGCGCTGTGGTGGGCGGCGGCTTGCAGTCGCCACAGGTCCACGTCGATGCGTGGGTCGAGGTGGTAGCGGTCCTCGGTGTGGACAACCACCTGGTCGGCGGTGGTGGCGCGGATGGTCGAGCGGAGGTCGCTGAGGGTGGTGTAGAGGCGGCCGGTGACGGTGTGGGCGGGTAGGCCGGGCCAGAGGGCGTGTACGAGTTGGGTGGTGGTGGCGCCGTCGGGGTGCACGGCGAGGAAGACGAGGATTTGCCGGGCGGCGCTGCGGCGGATGGTGACCTCGTTGCTGTCGATGTGCAGCGCCGGACGGCCGAGCACCCGCAGCCGGACAGCGGTCGCTGTGGTCTCGGTGGGCTGCCGCGGTGTGGGCGGTGTGACTCGGGTGGCTTGGCGGGGGATCTTTGCCTGTGCCCGGTTGATCGGCCGGGCCGATACGGATGCGGCGGTGTCGGGTGCTGCGGCGGTGGGTTGGGCCAGGACGGCGAGCAGGTCCGCCGCGGCGGTGCCGTCGAGGACACACATCCGTGGCCGTGGTTGCCCGGTCTGGTGGTCCACGGTGTGGCCGTGGCGGTCGACGCGCCAGGTGGGTAGTGGTGCTCCGGCGTCGAGGGTGACGACACGGGCGCCCGGGAGGTTCGGCGGTGCCGCCCTCGCGGGTTCAGCGGTCAATACGAGGCTGGGTATGCCGCGGTCGGCTGTGGACGACGTGCTGGACGCAGGTAGCAGGGCGGCGGCCTGTTCGAGGGTGTCGATGACGTGCAGTCCCGGGATGGTGGCGGCGGTCTCGGCGACGCTGGGCAGGAGCCTGGTAAGGGCGTGGCTGGTAACGATCACCGGGGTCGTGTCGGTGGGGTCGCGTAGCGCGGTGAGGAGCCTGGTGATGAGTAGACCTCGGGCGGCGTGGTCGGCCCCGTCGCCGGCGAGACGTATGCCGGCCGGGGGCAGCGGCGCCGGCATTGCGCCGGTTGTGGTGGCTGCTGGTGGCGGTGGTGGTTGGTCGGCGATGGCTGCTTGGACGGCGGTGACGGTGGCGGGTAGGGGTGTCAGCTGGGTGGCGTCGGTGTCGGGTTGGCCGGGTTGGTGGGCGCGACGGCGGCGTAGCCACACCAGGGCCGCTGCGGCGGCGATGTGGTGGGCGGTGTCCTCGGGTAGCCAGCCGCCGGGCACGACCACCCCGCTCCGCTCGGTCTGGGGCGTATCGGAAGGGCGCTGCAGTTCATCGGCGGTGACTGGTGTCGGCGGGTTCGGCGGATGGGTGGAGGGGGTGTGGGTGGTGGTGAGGGCGGCCGCGCCGGCGATGCTGGTGGCGGCGGCCTGCCATGGGGTAGGTAGCGGCAGGTGGCGCACCCATCGGACATTGGCGCGTAGTCGGCGGGCGGCCGTCACGGTGACGGTGTAGGCCATGCCCAGCCACAGCAGCCAGGCTACGGCGATGAGCCCTGTGGTGAGGGTTGCCGGGGTCAGCGGGTCGGTGAGCCAGTCGCGTAGTCGCGTGCTGGTCGGCCAGCCGGGCAGGTGTGCTCGGGTGAGGGTGGTCAGCAGCCACGGCGGTATCGCCAGGACGGCCAGGACGACGGTAGCGGCTGCGAGTCGCCGGGCCCCGTTCACCGCAGCTCCTCCCCCACGCGCGTTGGGTGGTATCCGGTTGGTGGGGTCATTGCGGCGGCCGGTGGGGGTGGTGGGGGCGTAGGAGGTGGGTCCACATCTGGCGTAGCCACCAGGTGGTCACGGCGATGGCGTAGATGGCGCCGAGGATGCCGGAGGCGGGCCAGGAGACCAGGGCGGCGGTGATGACGGCGAGGGGTGCGCTGAGGATCAGGCGCAGGATCGGCTGGGACACGACGGCCATGACGGTGCCGATGCCCAGGAGCAGGCCTCCGGCTCGGCCGGCGAGGTCGATCCAGAGGAGCAGGTGGGGCCACCGGTCGGCGGTCAGGCTGTATTGGATGAGCAGCATTCCGGTAGCGGCGGTGATCACGGATCCGGTGGGGAAGGCGAGCAGTTTCGACCATCCGCCTGCGGGGGTGCGCCATTGCCGGGTGGCGATGAGGGCCATGACGGCGGCGGCGGTGATGGTCGGGGTGATGGGTAGCAGTGTCCAGCGCAGGAAGCTGTTGACGGGGTAGCCGACGTAGAGGCTTCCGACGACGGCGTACATGCCGCTGACGGCGACGCCGAGGGAGGCTGCGGCGAGGATGCCGGTGCCGGTGTGTGTGCCGGGGCTGGTCGGGGTGGTGGTGCGGTTGGCGATGGTGGAGGCGAGGACGGTGCCGGCGCTGAGGCAGGCGATGACGGCGAAGACGGCGGCCATCGTCAGCTCGCCCCAGTTGAGGATCGCTTCGCGGTACATGAGGGAGCCGCGCCACTCAGGCGTGAGCAGGAACTGGGAGACCAGGGCGAGGGACGCGAAGCCGGGGAGGGCGATCGCGGCGGCGCGCCGCACCGGCGGTACCGGCTCCTCGGTCGTGGTGGGGTCGGTGGTGTTGGTGGCGCCTGTGTCGGCGGCGCCTCGGGCTGCGGCCAGGGTGGGCTGGTCGACGAGGGTGGGGGTGATGCCGGCGTCGGTGAGGGTCTGTGCCAGCAGGGGTAGGCGGGCGGTGCCGCCGACGCAGTAGACGCCGGTGAGGTCGCGGGGTGTGAGTTCCGCGGCGGTGATCGCTTCGGTGGTGAGGTGGGCGATGCGGTGCAGGACGGGCTGGGCGGCTTGGTCGAGCAGGCCGGTGTGGAGTACCACGGCCGGCCCGTCGGGTAGTGGCACGGTGACGGCCGGATGGTCGGTCAGGGCGTGTTTGCCGGCGCGGAGGCTGGCTGCCATGGCCCATCGTTGCCCGCCGGTGGCGGGTGGGTTGGTGGTGAGTGTGGTGGTGAGGGCGTCGTCGATGGCGGTGCCGCCGGCGGTCGGGTCGGCGAGGGTGGCGAGGACTTCGAAGCCTGCGGGGCCGCGGCGCAGGACGCTGACTTCGGCGGTGGCGCCGACGTCGCAGACGGCGATGTAGGCGCCGACGGGCAGCTGCAGGCCGGTGGCGAGCAGGTGCCCGGCGACGGCGGTCGGCGCGTCGATCAACTGTGGTGGTGGGAGGCCGGCGCGGTGCGCGGCGTGGCGCATCCAGGTGCGTCGTCGCGGGCCCCAGCCTGCCGGGACGACGAGCCGCACGTCGTCGATGCCGGTGCCGGCAATCTGGTGGGCTTGCTCGGCGACGTGGCGCAGGGTCGCGGCGACCAGATCGAGTGGGTCGACGTCGGTGTCGGCGACGGTGAGGCGCTGCTCGGAGGGTTGGCGGGGGTGCGGGATGAACCGGTGCGGTGTGGCCGGTGCGGCCCGCCAGGCGTGGTGGCCGGTCACGGTGGTGCCGTCCTCGCTGAGGAGGACGGCGCTGGGCAGGGCGGGTTCGCCGTCGAAGAGCAGCGGCGTCCAGGTGCCGTCCGGCCATGCCAGTACGGCGGTGGTGTCGGCGCTGCCGTAGTCGATCGCCAGCCGCGCCTGCCCCGATCGCATGGATGTCAGTCAAACATGAAGATCTCATTCACGTCATCCCTGAATCACTCACCGCAACCAAGCTTGGCACCCGGCCCGGCAACAACAGTGAACGCCGGGACTGACGATCGCCCGTGCCACCTGCTGGTGGCGTCTGGCCACTTGACCTGCAGCGGCATCGTCAACGGCATGCCGCGCCATCGATCATTCGTCAGGAGGACACCATGCATGACTCCACCAATCCGATCTCAGCGCACGGACAAGCCGTGGCGAACCGATGGACGCAGGCGGCGTTGTCCTGCGAGCCCGCGGACCAGGCGCGCGCGGAGGCAGCCGTCCGCCTCGCCTACCGCAGCGCCGGGCATCCCGAGCCGTCTCGGTTCCTGTGGTGCCCCTCTCCCCCGACCGCCCTGCAGCAGGTGCGGCAACTGCTCGAGGACGGGCACACGTCGCTGGTCGCCTCGGTTCGCCGCGACGCCCTCAACAACGCGCTGGCAGCAGCACGAGCCCCGATCTGGGAGCAGACCAGCGACCACGACCGGTTCACCGCCTTCGGCGATTTCCACGACTTCATGGAATGGCACGGCTACTACGGCGAGCAGCGCTACGACGGCTTCGAGGCCCGCTACAACCTGATGGAGCACCGGTACCTCTGCAACCCGGTCACCAAGGGCGAGCGGTCCGCGCTCACACCGGTGCTGCAGGCGGTACGGCAGGTGTATAACCAGGTGCTGGGCCCGATCTGGACGGCGATCGACCGCACCCTCACCGGCAGCTACATCATGCAATTCGCCTGGTATTGGAGCGACGAGCAGACGATCGTGAAGCGCAACGACGAGGGACGCGCCGTGATCCGTTACTGCCTGAATCCTCGTGACTGGTTCTTCGATCCGGCCTGGAACCTCTACCCCGACTGGCTTGTGCTCGCCGCGATCGACACCTACCAGCAGGTGCTCGGCACGGCACCCACCCCAGGGTGGGAGGGATGCCGTGACGTGGCGCTGGCGGCCGGGCCGTGGTGGCCCCTATCGGGGGTGGCCGTGATGATGCAGCGCCCCACCGTTCTGCGAGTCACCGGCGACGGCCTGCTGCACGGCGTCGACGAGCCGGCCGTTGTCTGGCCCGACGGCAGCACCCTGCGGGCCCGTGACGGTGCCGTCGCCCCACCCGGGTGACCGCCCCGCCGGCGGCACCTACGCCCCTTCCGATTGCGTCTCGGCGCTGGAGGGCGGGTCCGTGTGGCGACCCGCCCTCCAGCGCGTCGGCGCCGCCGTCCGCGGGCGCGCGGGCGGGGCCGATGACGGATGGTTCAGACGTTGCCGTGCGTCGGTGCTTGTGCGGTCAGGCCTGAGGCGGTGCGAGGAGTTAGGAGCTGCAGGTGTTCAGCATGCTCTGCAGCGCGGACTTCTCCGACGACTGCAGGCTCAACCCCCAGTTGTACTTCACAGTGATCCACATCTTGCTGTAGGTGCACCGGTACGACGACAGCGGCGGCTGCCACGTCGACGGGTCCTGGTCACCCTTGGCCTGGTTCACGTTGTCGGTCACGGCGATCAGCTGCGGGCGGGTCAGGTCGTTGGCGAAGCTCTGCCGCCGACTGGTGGTCCAGCCGCTGGCGCCCGAGCGCCATGCCTCGGCCAGGGGCACGACGTGGTCGATGTCGACGTCGGAGGCGGCGGTCCAGGTCGCGCCGTCGTACGGGCTGTACCAGCGGCCCGAGGTCGCCGCGCAGCTGCTGTCGGTGACCACGGACGTGCCGTCGCGCTTGAGGACCGTCTCGCGGGTGTTGCAGGCCCCGCTGATGGCGATCCAGTGCGGGAACAGATCCCGCGAGTACCCACTCGTCGACCCCTCACTCTTCACCGTCAGAGCGTTGAGCTGCGACTGGGCGCTCGCCTTGGACGGAATACCGGGAGGTGTCGCCGAAGCCACCGCGGCGTCGACGGCTGCCAGGCCTGCGCTGGCGACCATCACCGCCGCTGCGCCGGTCAGGACACGCCGTGCCAACGCAGATGGGGTGAGTCGTAGGGTAAGTCGCATGAGGGCCTCCTCGGGCATCCGTCGTGGACAGCGACCATCTCGCCCCATCATGTCCATCGACGGTCACCACTGTGAAGAGTGGGGAAGGCTCGCGCGAACACTGACCTCAGCAGTTCCCTTCCCGCGCCACCGGCCCCGGGCGAACTCGCCTGTCCGCCGCCCCGCCGCCGATCCGCCTGTCGAGATGGCGACGCACCGGCGATCAGCAACAATAGGACGTCCTTTAGGGCGTCCTAACTTAATGATGTTGGGCGTAACCGGCCGGACGTGAGGGTCGTTTCGTCTGAACGTGAGCAGGGGTGAGCAGCCGCCGTGGATGGTCTCGGACGAGTTGTGGGCCGAGATCGCACCGCTGCTGCCACCCCGCCCACCACGCCGCCGCCGGTATCCAGGGCGTAAGCCCCTGGATGACCGGAAGGTGTTGTGCGGGATCTTGTTCGTGCTCTACACCGCGATCCCGTGGGAGTACCTGCCGCAGGAGTTGGGGTTCGGCTCCGGGATGACCTGCTGGCGCAGGCTGCGGGACTGGAACCAGGCGGGGGTGTGGCAACGGCTGCACGAGGTGCTGCTGGCCCGGCTGCGCAGCGCGGGCCAGTTGGACATGTCCAGGGCGGTGATCGACGGCTCTCACATCCGGGCGCTCAAGGGCGGCCCAAAACCGGTCCGAGCCCGGTCGACCGCCGCAAGCCTGGCTCGAAACACCACGTCATCACCGACGCCGGCGGCATCCCCCTCGCGGTCACACTGACCGGCGGCAACAGACACGACTCCACCCAGACCACCGCCCTGCTCGACGCCATCCCCCCGATCGGCGGACGCCCCGGCCCACCACGACGGCGCCCCGACCGGCTCTACGCCGATCGGGGCTACGACTACGACAGCCACCGCCAACACGTCCGGGCCCGCGGCGTCACCCCCGTCATCGCCCGACGCGGCACACCCCACGGCTCCGGCCTCGGCACCCGACGCTGGGTCGTCGAACGCACCATCGCCTGGCTGCACTGGTTCCGACGCCTACGCATCCGCTGGGAAATCCGCGACGACATCCACGAAGCCTTCCTCAGCCTCGCCTGCGCCCTCATCTGCTGGCGCCAACTCCAACACACCCAAAGTTAGGAGTTCTTAGGAAGCCCTTCACAAGAAAGGGGTGCACTCTCTAGCACGGCCCGATAGACATCCCGCAGCCCCGGAGCCGTCGCCTCAGCACCGAGACGGCTCACTAGGGCCCGGGCGTGACCGAACCGGAGCCGCGCGGCCTGGAGGAATGCCGCATCGGTGGTCGTAGTGACCTTCTGCGGCAGGTAGCCGAGCAGGAAGACCGCGCGGGCAAAGGCAAACACCTGGTAGTCCCGCCACAGTTCGGCGTCGGTGAATCGGACCGCACTCCCACAGGCGGCGAGCTCCGAGAGGTATACGCGGCACAGCCGTAAACGCGCCTTGTCCCCAGCCTCAGTCAACGGCAGCACGGCGTGATCCTCAATGAGCTGCACGATCTCGTGCAGCAGAGGCTGGCGTGGGTGTTCCTCGAAGTCGAGCGCCACGGCGCTCTCCCTGGAGACCAGCCAGTTCTCCGCGTGGGCGTCCCGGCCGGGCATCGTGCCGGGCCGAATCACCAGCTGACGCGCCCAAGCATCGATCACCGCCGGGGCGTCCGCAAGGCCAGCGCGCTCGGCGAACCTGATCATCATCTCAACCATCCGCGCGAACGCGGCGCCGTCGTCCTCGACCACGCCGCCGAGCCAGTCGTGGATGCGCGCTAGGAACCGAGCCGCCCGCTCGGTGTCGGTGAAACCGGTCCGCGCCTGGCGGCGGTCCTGGATCACCTCGGCAAGGCTGCGCCCGTACGCCCGACGGGTGACGTAGGCGTAGTCGACCGGCCCGCTGGTAAGCGGCAACGGAACCACACCCAGCACAGCCGGCACCTGCATCCACTCCGGCGCCCCGGTGGCCCGGAGGTATAGCTGCAACGATCGGGTCCGGTCCGCCTCGGCTAGCGCGTCCGTCTCATCGGCTGGCTTGATGACCAGCGAGACGGAGAGCAGTTGATGCGGATCGTTCAGGATGAACGTCTGTGATCGGCCGCCCAGCGTTTGGGTCTGGAACTTACGGTTGCCCGCTGCGCGTTCCGCCACCAGTAGCCGCAGCCGGTCGAGTCCGTGTTCGGCGACTAAGTCCGCCACGGTCGTTGCGGCCAGCCACTCGTCGGAAGCGACTGCGGCCAACTCCTCGGGCCCCGCGTCCTCGGCCAGGTTGAGCAGCTGAAGCAGAGGCCAAGGCCAGCTGGCGTCACTCTCGGCTGCCGCCCACGAGCAACGGACGGCATCGGTGAAGTCGATCAACCGGCTTTCCAGCTTCCACAGCTCGCGATGGCAGGCGGCGCTGACGCTCCAGTTCTCCCGGTCCGTCCCCTGGACCGCCTTCGCCTCACGGGCCCGTCGCTTCCACTCGATGGCAGCACGGAACGATGCCGGCCTCCCGCCCGCCCGGCCCGCCCGGTAGTAGGCGTCGCCGAGCAGTCCGAACACCGCCGCCGACTCGTTGCCGTTCGAGACTGACCGGTCGAGCCAGGAGATGGCGGAGGCAAGGTCTTCCGACGCCCGGTTGACCACGTGCAGCCGGAGATACGCCTCGCCAAGATAGCTAGTCAGCTCACGGAGCGGGAGGGCGTACGGGCGTCTCGTGGCCTCCTCGGCACCGTTGACTACGACCGGAGAGGCGGCGCTCGGTAGATCCTCCATCGAGGCCACCCGTGGCAGTTCCGGCCGGTTCCACAGCGTCAGCAGCCGGTCTACCGCTTCTTCGAACAACTCGGCCGCCAGCGCCTCGTCGTGTCGGACGGCCTTGCCGTACTGCAGGGCAGCCAGTCCCAGGCCCCACAGTAGGCGCGGTTCGGGCTGCCCTTCCGCCGAGGGCAGGGCCTCCCGGAACGCAGCGTGGGCTGCCACCAGCAGTTTCCTGCGTCGCACGAGCGCGAGCTCGTCTTCATCGGTGGCGGCCGTCATGCTAGCCAGCTGGCCGCTCAGCCGTCCCACCCACTCGGCAGCCCATCGACGGCCGTCGTCCTCGGTCTGCACGCTGCCGCGCAGGCGGTCTACGACCTGCTCAATTAGCCAGCGGGCACGATTCGTGTCCGTGGCGCCATGCGCCAGCCGCATGACCGCCGAGGCGAGGGGCCCGAGTGGGAGCCAAGCGTCCTCCGGCAGGGAGAGAAGCTCGGCAACGTGATCTTCGAGCAAGGGTAGCCCTGTGCTCCGGGGCTCGCGCAGCAGGAGGAGCAACGAGGCGGTGTGGTAGCGCTGCGCCAGGCCGACGCGGTGCTGGTCGTCGACCTCATCGGGATAGCAGAGGCAGTAGGTGTAGCCCTCCTCGGCCAGCTGGAGTGACTCCTCAGTGTGGCCCGCACGCTGCATCTGGGTCGACCGCTGAAGCAGCGCTGCGGGGAATGCCCGACCCCGAAGCCGCGCACCCGCCACCGAGCAGTAGCGCAGGTCTTCGATCGCCGCGTCCAGAAGCTCGCCGGAGTCACGGCCTTCTGCCCGCTCGATCCACGCAAGCCGTTGGCGGGCAATGCCGCGCTTGGCGCGGACGAGCCCGTCCGGCACGTCGCTGTCCGGGGTCCGGGCCAGAGCCAGGGTGTACGAGTCGACGGCCTCGAGATACCGCGCCGACGCCTCCCGCATCCACGGCTGGGCTGCATCGGTCATCGATGACGCCGTCGTCTCGTATGCGGCCGCTGGATCGGACCAGGCCGCATCACGACCGGAGTACTGGCCGAAGGACACCTGCATGTCACCGAGGCTGGACAACCACGCCCGACCGTCGATGCCGTGCAACACCGCCTCGTCGATCACTAGTTGCGCGTCCGCGCGGACATCGTGTCCCAGGTCGAGCAGCCGCTTGAACGCCTCCAGCCGGTAGCTGAAGTGCTGTGGCGATCGGTCGCCGCGCTCGGCGGCGAAAGCGAAGTCCCGGACGGCGCCGAAGAGGAGGGCCAACGGATCCGGGTCCCGCCGGGCCAAGACGAGCCCGGCGACGGCACGCTGGCCACGCCAGATCCGACCCCGGGCCCCTTGCAGCCGCCCGTCGTTCTCCTCCAGCACCTCCCAGGCGCCGAAGGCCTCGTTCAGGCTGGCCCGGACCAATTCGTTGGCGCCCTGACGGCCGAGCAGCGCCCGGTGCTGGTCGTAGCACGCACCGGCCAGCCGGACGTTGATCTCAAGCCAGGTTCCCGCCCAGCTCAGCGACGGTGGCAGGCAGGCGGCGGTGGCCGAAGCGTCTGCGCGCGCCGCGTGGTGAACCGCGAGCACGATCGCCAGGTCTCGCTCACCGGGCTGAATCCCTGCGTCCAGCAGCGCCTTCCACACTACGCCGGCCACAGCCGGGGCAGTGGTCTCGTCGAACAGCCCTGCGAAGGTCGAACCGCCCAGCCGTCGTGTGATGTCGTCGATGAGAGGAAGGCTGAGCTGGACACCCATCGCGTCCAGCCGCGCACTGATCTCGCTGAGCCGGTCACCCACGGTCGGGCGTCCTTACTGCAGGGCCGGCAGGTCGGCCCGCTTACGACGGTCGCCTATGAGGAAGGCCGTCTGCGGAGCCACCAGATACTGCTCGTGGCGCCCAGCGTCGATGTCGGTACCGCTAACGGCAATGATCTGGTTGTCGCTCGGGTCGTGGCCGATCGCAACGAGCCTATCGATGAGCTCGGCGGCCTGCGGCGTGTCTTGGACGATGTCGTAGACCTCGAACTGCCGCGCGGTCATCGAGGTTCGCTCGGCGGGTGGCTCGAACACCGTCCGAACCAGCGCGAAATTGAGGTCTGCGACCATCGACTCCAGCTCGGCGTGGTTCGCCTCGTGTAGCTCCTCGACCAGTTCCCGCCGCAGGCAGTCGACGCCGGATTCACGCCCCTTGCCCGAGCTGAACCAGCGCATGAACCCGATCGCCCGCTGGCCGGGGACGAAGCCCCGTAGATCATTTTTCATCTCCTGCTGGCGACCAGTCGCTCGCTGCTCGACGAAGCTCAGCCGGTCGAGATCCTGCCGTGCCGCAGAGGTGAACTTGAAGACGCCGCCTGGCGGGCCATACACGCTGGGACGGTAGGGATGATGGAAGAGTACGTAGCAGTCATCCACCTTAACCCGGATCAGGGCAGACATCGAGACCCGGACCCGGTCCGACTGCAGCAGCGTAACTCTCAGCAACGGCAGGTAGCCGCGGTGTCCATAGAGGAAGGAGGCGGCGGCGATCACTATCGCCGTGATCAGCCCCGCGACGATGTTCGCGATCATCAGACGTGTCCATTCCGGGACCAATGGCAACTGTGCGAAGAGACAGGCAGGCTTCGCCACCTGTTCCCACCACAGTGGTGGGAACAGCAGAAATTAACAGTCCTGCCCACTAGATCGCCATGCGGCGACTACTGTCTCCCGGCGGCACTCCCCTGCTGACCACCCTCGTCAAGGCCGGGCCCAACCGCCCTGCGGTACTACCAATGCTGGGCCTGGCCGGAGGGGCATCGGCGTTGAGCTCGGGGCTGTTTCATTCTGCGGGACAACCTGCCGTTCCGGCGGATCGTTGTCGCGATCCCGCACCCAGCGCCGGCGGATGTCGTGAGGGAACCGCCGACGGGGCCGGGCTGCTACCAACGTCCGTGGACAGAACAGCTAGGGCCCGTCACCTGAATCTTCTTTGCCGGAAGCAGGTGGCGGGCCCCCCGAGGCACGGAGACCGCACCCAGGCTGTCGCGGGAGGAGTGCACCCGCTACCTGCATCTGTCGGACAGCTGTTCGCGGACAGCGCGGAACATCCGCCGGAGGTCAGGTAAACCCGGGAAGGTTTAGTCCGTACTGTCGGACCGGAGCCGGGGAGAAGAACTCCTGGCGACGGTGATTGATATCACAGAAGCGGCTTGACGCCGACACGCTCTGCGAAAATGAGGCGCACAACTTCATGGCTGGGGCCTTTGTCTGAATCTTGCCGGAAGCGGACGAAGGCCCTCCGAGGAACGGAGACCCAGGTGACTTCTGCGTCCGTCGACGCGGCGGGCCCTGCCGGTAGCGAGCGTGTCTCGCACGGCTGGGGCGCGTTCAACGTGTTGCTGTCCCTTGCAGTGCTGATCCTCATCTACGACCAGATGTCCTTACCTTTCGGGTTCGAGTGGCTTGAGGACGCAAAGCCGTGGCTACGGCAGGCCCTCGTTCCAATCGGGGCAATGCTTCTGGCGAGCCTCGGGCGGCGCGGCATTAAGCACGCACGCGCCCTCGGTCGCCGCTTCCGGGACAGCTTCTTCGCCCGCATCAAGGTAGAGCTCGACATCAAGGCGAAGACCAAGAGCGGCGACTGTTGACCCGTGCAGACCAAGGCCAGGCCACCGGCGGTGGAGATGCTTCGCGGGCTCGCCCTTAACGGCGAGCTCGCGAAGACTGCTGCCCGAGCCGATCCGCAGCTGCGGTCCGTCCTGACCGGTGCGGCCTTCGAGATCGCCACGCAGGTCGTGTTCGACCGGGTGACGAAACCACTCGAACGCGCCCGCGGCCACTTCCTCTGCGCTACCTCGATGAGCCACCTCACCGAGCCTTGCCACGATCAATTCATGGACGACGTGGCCGCGGTTGTCAACGACATCCTCACGCAGGCCGACAGGCCTGTTCGCGATCTGGAGGCGTGGGTCGCCGTTCGGGCGAAGTCGGTCGTCGTCGACGGTTACCGTCGCCGTCGGGGCGAGCGAGGCGCCCTCCAACGGCCCCGCATGTCGAGTTGGCTGGCCAGCAGGCTGGGCGACGACCGGTGGCTCCGCGAACTCGCCATCGAGATCCTCAACTGGGTCGGCGTGCCGAACACAGCCGGCGTTGACCTCTGGCCGCTAGACGCCTGGGCCGAGCGTCGCGCCCTATCCATCGGCGATCCGGCAGCCAACGAGCCGGCCGCCGTCGCCCGCGACATCGAGAAGGTGCTCGCGGTGATGCGCACCCGGCCACAATTCTTCGAGAGGTACGTGGAACGGCCGCTGGGTCGCAAGCAGATGCCAGTCGTGAGTCTCCATGATGCCGCCGACGCGTCCCTCCTCCTTCGTGATGACCGCAAAGAGGCCGACGACGTCGCCTTGACAGAGCTCGCGGCGACGGCCATCGCCGCGATCGGCCGCCGGATCCTCGCGGGCGAGGATCCGGCGACGGTGACGGCAGAGATCCTGCGCACGGTTTTCGGAACGACCTCGACTGACAGTATGGAACGTCCGCCGCTGGCCGATCCGAATTATGACGAACTAGTCGATCAGCTACTGCTGGACGAGAAAGCTGTGAACAGGATCGCGCGGACGGTCATAGAGATCGTCCAGGACACCGGCGGGACACCGATGCAGGGTGAACATCATGGTCTTCGAATTCCCGCGGCCACTGGCCGAAACCTCGCCGTTTCCCACCGACAACCGCCGCAGAGATAAGCCTCCTGATGCCACAACCCGGGCCCATCACGCTAATCCACCAGTGACGACCCGCAAGAACCTCGCCACGCGATCTCCGAATGAATCGAAGCCCGGAACAACCCACACCGCTGGCACTCCGCGCTTGGCAACCTCTCTCCGGATCGACTACGAACAGTCCACACCCTGGGCGAAGAGATGATCCCGTCGGCTTTCGCGCTTGACTACTGCACAACGATGACAAGAGTCGACAACCTACGCATTACGAGATCAAGATGGGCGACCGTCGACCTCGAAACCTGGCCGTCTACCAGCGGAAACACCTCTCGGCATCTCTCACCACTCCCCACCATCCGGCGACTTTTGCGGCCTTGATGCGGACTGCAGGCGCTGTCGGGGCCCTTTCGGCTGCTAGCGTGTTGAGCGCGGACTACCCTGACCGCGGTGACGACGATCGAGCAGCTTGAACGGAGCGCGTGGGCCGGATCCCGCTCCCGACGCTACGTCTCTCGTGAGACGTAGCACTGGGCTGTGAACCGCCCCGGATCTTGTAAAAACCCTTCGGCAAACCGGGGGACCCTGAGTCCCCATGGGACCACAGCCGGTGGGCCAGACCGGCGGCGAGTTGGCTCTTGCCAACCCCGCCGGGTCCGGCTGCCACCGGACGCCACGGCCCCATCCTTTGCTGCCGCGACGTCGAGTGCCTGGTCAGCGGGGCATTCCTGCCGACAATGCGCCACCGGCCAGCCGCGCACCCCGGAATGCTCGACAGGGGCAGCTGCCGGAGCCTGTGCGACGATGCTTCGATGAACCACAGCAGCGTCGGCTTGGTCATCTGGGACGTTGACGGGACGCTCATACCCGCTGATTTGCGCTGGCTGACGCGCGCGATCGCTCGTGCGTACGGCATCGCGGAGTCGGAGGTTGTCTTCCCTGACAAGAAGGTGCATGGGTATACGGACGAGTCGATCGCCGTGGACACGGCGATCGCTTCGGGCGTGGACCCGTCAGCTGCGGAGGGTGGCGTGCCCGCCTTCCGTGAGGCCATTGCTGCAGTGATACAGGAAGGCCAACAGGAGTTGGCGGAGGTCCAGCCGCCCTATCCAGGTGCCGTGGCGAGCATCGCGGAGTTACACGACCATGGTTTCATCCAGACCGTGCTGACCGGGAATCTGCGTTCGGCCGCCGACGTGAAGCTGCATGTTGCGGGCTTGGATGAGTTTCTTGATCTTCGCATCGGCGGGTTCGGATCGGACGCTCGCGATCGCTTTCAGCTTCCGGCGGTCGTAACGCAGCGCTATTCCGCGATCTACGGTGCTCCGCTCGATCCTGCTCAAGTGATCGTCATCGGGGATGCGCCTAACGACATCGCTTGCGCACGTCACGCCGGCTTTCGTGTCGCTGTCGTCTCTCACCGGCTTGGGCGTCAAGAGTTGGTGTCCTACGAACCTGACGTGATACTAGAGAGTCTTGACCCGATGACGGTGGTGGCCGCCGTCAGTTCGCTGTTGGGTGCGGGCGGGTCGTCAGCTGCCCCTTAGGCGGCCATCTGCTCCTCGAGTTCGAGGACAACCGGCTCGTCACGCCATCGTGCCAACCGCTGCCGGGCTCGTTGGGCTCGAGCGATGCCTCGATGGTTTCCGCCCGCTTTTAGCTGGTCGTAGGTGTGGCCAAGCAGGGCGCAAGATTGTTCAAGTTCGCCGACCTCGGCGTAGGCGCCGGCGAGGTCTACGGCTGCTGCCAAGGCGACGTTGACGTTGGCGTGGTCGTGTTCCAGCATCTGTACTGCACTTTCGAGCACGGTCACGGCCTGGTGGGGCTGGCCAAGGAGGAGATGGCATGTGCCCGCATAGACGTGGAGGCGGGCGCCGCTCCAGTCGCTGTAGAGACCGACACAGTCAACGGGAGACAGATCGTTGACCGCTTCTTCTGCCCGCTTCAGAGCCGCCGTGGCCTCGCGTGGAAGTCGCAGGGCGGCGAAGGCTTGGGCCTGTTCGGCAGCTAATCGAGCTCGTGCGGCGGGACTGAGGGCGGTGGACGCGCGGGCGGCCTCGTCGAGTAGTCGCAGGCCAATCATGATGTCACCGTCTGCTTCGATCAGTGTGGCGGCTTCCGAGTGAAGGTTGCTCTCGAAGATGCGTGCGGTCGCGCTGACCCTGTGGTTGCCCAGCCTGTCGCCGAGCTGGCGAGCGTAGGCACAGTGAGCAAGCGCGAGGGTTCGGTTGCCCTGTGCGCTCCACAATCGGCTGGCGACGATCGAGGCTTCGGCGAGCATCGCTCCGATATCAGTACGAATGGGTGCGCGGCCGGCCTTGCGGTATAGCGTGGACAGGCAATCACGGTGGGCCTCGATCAGACCGAGTAGCGCGTCGGGTGACACGGCCTGGCGCTGCTGGGCCAGCATGCTGGTGAGCGTGGAGAAGCTGTTCCACTCGCCCATCAGGTAGTCGCTTCCGGACGTGCGCGCGAGCATTTCCCCGGCTTTGGAGGAGTACGACGGCGCCCCAGCCGCCTGGAATTCCTGAATGGCAGCCACGCCGTTCCGCACGTGCTGGTTGCTGGCGAGTCGGATGCGATCGTATTCCCGGGACAGCCTGCCGTCGGTTCCCAGCAGTTCGTCGCTCCGGGTCCAGAAGTCACGCCCTACGCGCTGCCGGCCGGTCTCCACGTTGGCGATCGTGCTCCGTCCATACCTCACCAGTGGCGCAAACGTCTCTTGCGTGTAACCAGCGGCCTTGCGGCTGCGGGCAAGCATCTGACCAAGGGCGCTCCAGACATTGGCCACGTCTTGCGGTGGCACGCTCGGCATCAGCAGCTCCCGATTAGTACGGACGCTCGCGCAGGCGCGAGACGCGGTGGCCTGGGAGCACTGTAGTGCAGGATTACGATGCGTAGGCCAACCAGCGGCTTCTTCCAACATTCTCCGACAAAGTTCCGACATCGCACTCGCAGGTGACCCGAGCTCGCGTGACCTGCGATTCCACGCCCGTGACCTAGAGCTGGCCGAGGCTGATTATGAGCTTGAAGCCGATCGACAACGAGATGGTGTGCCCCAGCACGACTGCGTGATCCTCAACCCCGACCTCCAAAGAAGGGGCGTCTTGTCAAGGGATTGTCAGACGTTGACGATGAGCCTTGCCGACCTCGAGCATGTTCGCCTTTAGTCACTCTCGTCGCCGATGGCGCATTCCGCGTTTCGGTCCTGAACGCATTACCACCAAACCCATCACGGACGGCGTTCCCGGCGGCACAGGTACCGATGATTGATTGACGAAATCTGAGGGGGATCCCGGATGCCGGATCATGATGAGCTGAAGCGTTACGGCTACACGCAGGAGTTGGCGCGTCGCCTCCGATTCCGGGACCTGGTCGCGTATGGCTTGGTGTATATGGTGCCGATCGCGCCGATGGCGATTTTCGGCAGCGTGTACGCCGGCTCCGGCGGGATGGTGGCCCTGGCGTACGCGGTCGGTGTGGTGGCCCTCGTTTTCACCGCGTTCTCGTACGCGCAGATGGTGAAGGCGTTCCCGATGTCGGGCAGCGTCTACAACTACGCCGGCCGTGGCATCAGCGCGCCGGTCGGTTTTCTGGCCGGTTGGGTGATCCTGCTCGACTACGTTCTCGTGCCGGGCTTGCTGTATCTGGTGGCGTCGGTGGCGATGCATGCGACGGTGCCGGCGGTGCCGGTGTGGTTGTGGCTGCTGGGGTTCGTCGCGGTGAACACGGTCGTCAACTCGGTCGGCATACGGATGACCGCGATGGTGACTCGGGTGATGCTCGTCGGCGAGTTGATCGTCCTGGCGGTCTTTCTGGCCGTCGCCGGCTGGGCTCTCGCCTCGGGCAGGGGCCGGTTCAGCTGGGATGCGTTCTACAACTCCGACACGTTCACCTGGTCGGTGGTGGCGGGGGCGGTGTCGATTGCCGTGCTCAGCTTTCTGGGTTTCGACGGCATCAGCATGCTGGCCGAGGAGACCAGGGGCGGCTCTCGGCAGATCGGCCGGGCGATGGCCGCCGTCCTGATCCTGGCGGGGGTGTTGTTCATCGCCCAGACGTGGCTGGCCGCGATGCTCGTCCCCGACCCCGGCGTGCTCCTGGCGCAGGGCGATCCGAACGGCACCGCCTTCTACGACGCCGCCGCGGTGGCCGGCGGCGGTTGGCTGGCGACGCTGTGCGCGGTGGCGACGGCGATCGCGTGGGGGTTACCGAACTCGATGGTCGCGCAGGTCGCGACGTCCCGGCTGTTGTACGCGATGGCCCGCGACCGGCAGCTCCCGAGCTTCTTGGCGAAGGTTTCGGTACGCCGGAACGTGCCGATCAACGCGACTCTGCTCACCGGCGTCGTGTCCCTCACGCTGGGTCTGTACATGGCCACCCGCGCTGACGGGATCACGCTGCTGTCGTCGCTGATCAACTTCGGGGCGATGGTCGCGTTCCTGGTCCTGCACGTCTCCGTCGTCGTGCACCACCTCATCCGGCGGCGCAGCGGCAACTGGTGGGCGCACCTGGTCATGCCGGGAATCGGGTTCGCGATCCTGGCCTATGTGGTGGTGAACGCGAACATCGCCGCGCAGCGTCTCGGCCTTGCCTGGCTCGCTCTCGGCATGGTCGTGCTCGCCGGCCTCTACCTGTGCGGCCGCCGCCCGTCGCTGTCCGGCCTGGCGCCAGTGCAGCGGTCCGCTCGTGACCTGGAGCGGGTGTGACCACGATGTCTTCCGGAAGTCACTTCACGTATCGGCCGGCGCGTGACGAGTTGGCCTACACCTTCGGCGGGCGGATCCCGGTAGCGCATGTGCGCTCCGGTGACGTGTTCACCGTGCACACCGAGGACTGCTTCGGCGGACGGGTGCGAGGGCTGGCGGATCTGCCGTCGCAGGTGTGTGCGATGCCGTATCTGAATCCGGTGTCGGGGCCGTTCTTCGTCGAGGACGCCGAACCCGGCGACACCCTCGCCGTCCACATCGCCTCGATCGTCCCGGCCCACGACTGGGGAGTATCCGCGACGTTCCCGTACTTCGGGGCGCTGACCTCCACCCCGCACACCGCTACCCTCCAACCACCCCTCGACGAACGCGTCTGGGTCTACGACATCGACCCCACCGCCGGAACCGTGCGGTACCGCGCGACCACCAGCGACCACAGCGTTGAGCTGCCGCTGGATCCAATGATCGGCACGATCGGCGTCGCCCCCGCCGCGATGGAAACCCGCGCCACGATCGTCCCGGACTACTACGGCGGGAACCTCGACACCCCGCAACTGCGCCCCGGCACCACCCTCTACCTCGGCGTCAACGTCCACGGCGCGCTCCTCGCCCTCGGTGACGGACACGCCCGCCAAGGCGACGGTGAAGCGTGCGGGGTCGCGGTGGAGATCGCCACCGTCACCACCCTCGCCGTCGAGGTCATCAAGGGCGGCCTTCCCACCGCATGGCCGCGGCTGGAAACCGACGCCGCGATCATGTCCGTCGGCTGCGCCCGACCACTCGAGGACGCCTACCGCATCGCCCACCAGGACCTCACCACCTGGACCGCCGACCTGTGCGGGCTGGACACCCTCGACGCCTACCAGCTCATCTCCCAAGCCGGCCGGGCGCCGATCGGCAACGTCTGCGACCCCAACTACACGATCCTGGCCGCCATCGACAAGGCCCACCTCCCCCAGCCGCAGCCCGCCTACGCAGACGCCCACGCCCGGCTCCGCAGCCTCATCCAGGGGCGGCCATGACCGCTTCGGTGCCCGGTCTGCCGCTGCGCGATGAGCTGTACCTGCTCGCCCACAACGACGACACCGGCCAACCCCACATCCACCGCCAAGCCCTGGCCCTCGGTCTCGCCGGCGCCGTCCTCATCGACCTCGTCCTCACCGGCCGCACCACCCTCGACGGCAGCGGCCATCCGGTCGGGGAGCAGCGGGTTCGGCTGCACACCGACCGGCCCGTCGGCGACCTCATCACCGACGCCGCCCTCACCAGCCTGCGCCACACCCGGCCCGCCCCACCGCTGCGCCACTGGCTACGCGGCTTCGCCGACGACCTCTACGAACGCACCCGCGCCGGCCTGCACGCCGCAGGAATCCTCCGCCACACCAGCCACCGCCGACTCGGCGGACTAATCCGCGCCGACACCTACCTACCCACCCACAACCGGTGGCCCGTCATCGCCCGCGCCCGCCTGCGCTACCTCGCCGACGGCCGCGAACAACCCGACAACCACACCGCCGCCCTCGCCGGACTCGTCGTCGCCCTCAACCTCACCGGCCACCTCTATCTCCACGACGACACCACCACCGTCGCCAACCAGCTGCGCGCCATCGCCGACCAACACCACCGGCCCGTCCGCGACATCACTACCGCCGTCGACGCCGCCGTCGGCGACCTCGCCACCGCCACCTACCGCTAACCACGAGGAAGGAACCCCCGACACCGTGATGCTCCGCTCGACGGTCCCCACCCGCCTGGCGGTGAACCTGGTCGGCAGCGTCCTGCTCGCCGACTGCTCCCCCAGCTCCCCCGGCCATCCGACGCCCGCGTCGACCACGTCAGCGGCCACCGCCAGCCGATCCGCCACCACGCACCCCAGCGCCACCGGGCCAGGAATGACCCCGTGGCAGCGGCTCACCGCCCTCGCCGACCCCATCGACACCACACCCGGCGAGGCGCCGAAGAAAACGAACGAGCACCTGCCCGGCGGCCTGCACCCATACCTGCCCGAAGCACTCCTGAGAAACGCGGACGTGCTGGCCGGCGCGGTAGCGCCCCGAGAACTGGCCACCGACCTCGCCTATCCCCGGCTGCTCATCAGCGGTGTCGTCGCGCTCGTGAGCAGCCAATACCTCAACCAGGCCCCATGGGCGACGAGCCTGCGCGTCCTCGCCGACATCCCCGGCATCACCTACCGCGGCCAGAGCACCGGCCTGACGTTCGCCGTCACCGCCGACGGATCCACCTCGCAGCTCCTGGACGACCCGCAAAGCGGCGAGGTCCTCGCCGCGCACGAACGGCTGACCGGCCGCCGGGCCGGCCTGTTCTCGTACGTCCCCATCCCCGAACGCGGCCACACCACCCACGCCGGCGCCCCGTCGGACCCTGACCGGCCGGCCACCAACCTCCAACATCGCAGGCGCGGTCAGCAGCAGGGGTCACCCGAGCTGCGACGCGTAGCCACTGCAGCACCAGGCAACCGAATCATCGCCACCGCCAACCGACTGCGGCGAAGGAAAGAGGTACTTCCTCATGGATCTACGAACGTGGGCCGGCTCTGGCCGTCGAACGGGCCCGAGCGAGCAACCCTGCCAGGAGTGGCAGGTGCGAGCACCCAGGAGCTGTCGGTGATGTCGTCGCAGTTGCAGACGCCGGGCGCCGGCCCGACGCCAGATCGGCCGCGCTACCGCACGGAGACAACGCCTCCTCACACCCCGCTGCGGCCGACGTGGGCATGCCGGGCATGCGGTCAAGCGTGGCCGTGCCCGCAGGCCCGGCTGCTGTTGAAAGTGGAGTACGAATCGGCTCTCTCTGCGCTCTCGATCTACCTCAGCGGGTTGATGTTCGAGGCGATGCGTGACCTGTTCCACCTCAACCCCCACGACGGACCGAGCCCGCAGGAGATGTTCGACCGCTTCGTGGCCTGGGGCCCATTCCGCAGATCAATCCTGAAGCAGCAGTGAGCAAACACCGCAGCCTGCCGCTGGTGAGAGGACCTCCGCGACGGCCTGGCCGCGACGTCCCCTCTACATCACCGCACGACAAACGCTCGCATCACCGCCCCGACGGCGACGTGATACGCGCTCATCCCCGTTCGCGATCAAGGAGGAACCTTGAGCATCACCGCAGACAAACTCGTCACGACCGTCGCACAGGACCCGCGCACGCTCGTGTCGGCTGAGGTGTTCGACAAGCTGACCCGCTACTTCGCCGCCCGGCAGGAGGTGAGCCACACCTACGCCGAGCGTGCGGTCGGGCAATTCCTGGTCTTCCTGAAGGCCCACGCCGACCAGGCCGGCAAGCCCGACTTCGGGATGCTCCTGCCGACCGGCGAGTCCTACCGGGTCGTGCCCACCCGACCGGTCGACGCCGTCTGGCACGCCCTACTGCAGATCAGCGAGCCCTACACCGCCGCCTGCCACCAGATCGCCGGCCACTACGTGCACCACCGGCCGATCCTGACCGAAGCCATGCGAGACGGCACCGCGATCACCTACACCCTTGCGGCGTTGCACGACACCGGCTACCAGATCGACATGGAATTCTGGGGCGGTGAGGCCGAGTCCTGCTGTCCGCCGAACCCGCCGCAGCCCGGCCGGTAGCAGGAGAACCTGATGCGCAGCGACTGGACGGCCCTGCCCCGCAGCGTGATCACCAGGATCACCGAACAGGTCGGTGGAGCGTTCGAGGCATCCCCGGCAGCCGACGGCAACCACGCCGAGATCGCCTCGACCGTCACCGGCCCGTCCGGACCGGTCTTCGTCAAAGCGGCCTGCGGCGAATGGGGCGTCCGGTCGCTGCGCTACGAGCTGGCCGTCACCCAGACCGTCGACCGGTACCCGCCGGCGCTGCGGTGGCACTTCGAGGCCGATGGCTGGCTGGTGGTGGGGACCGAGCATCTCGCCGGTCTCCACCCCGACCTGTCCCCCGGCAGCCCGGATCTCGACCTGCTCACCGCCGCCCTGAAAGACCTTCAGCAGACGCCGGCACCGGGCGATCGGTGGTTCACCCCGGCCGACCGGCTCGGGTTCGCGCACCCGGCGATGGACGGCGGGACACTCGTGCACTCCGACCTTAACCCGACCAACCTGATCGTCACCTCGCACGGCCTGCGCATCGTCGACTGGGCCTGGGCCACCAAGGCATCTGCCTGGGTCGAACTGGCATTACTCGTCCAATGGCTGATCGGCAGCGGCCACACCGCCGACCAAGCCGAAGACTGGCTCGGGCAATTCCCGGCCTGGACCGCCACAAGCGCTGACGTGCTCAACCATTTCGCCTCGGCCAACGCCGCGAAGTGGGCGACCAAGGCCCGACACAACACCGAGCGCTGGGTACACGACCTCGCCCAATGGACCGGCGACTGGGCGATCCACCGGGCCCACGGGCGCATAGCTCAAGGCCGTGAGCCGCAGCCGAGGGCCCGGCAGTCTTGACAACCCGCAGGCTGGACAAGGTCACCCCAAGCCCCAGGATCTCGGCCCGACCAGGTCAGGAATGAACTCGCGCGCTGAGCGCCCGAACCGCAGGGAGCCAACGATGGCCGATCCGCTCGACACCGAGCTCACGGAGACGGCTCGCGCTCGACTGGTCGACAAGCTGCTCGCCGACGGTGCGATCACCTCACCGGCCGTGGAAGCGGCCTTCAGACGGGTCCCCCGCCACCTGTTCACGCCCTCGGGAGTCAGTGTCGAGGCCGCGTACGCAGACGACGTGGTGGTCACCCGCCGCGGCCCGGACGGCAAGGCGACCAGTTCGATCTCCGCGCCGTGGCTACAAGCCGCCATGCTGCACGCCGCCCACCTTCAACCCGGCCCACGCGTGCTAGAGGTCGGATCCGGCGGCTACAACGCCGCGCTCATCGCCGAGGTCGTCGGCCCACACGGCACGGTCACCAGCATCGACATCGACCCCGCCGTCATCGCCCACGCCCGCACCGCCCTCGACACCGCCGGCTACCCGCACGTTGCGGCGGTGCACGCCGACGCCGACAAAGGATGGGCAGCGGCCGCCCCGTACGACGCCATCATCGTCACCGTCGAAACCAGCGACATCCCACCCGCCTGGACCGACCAGCTCGCCCCCGACGGCGTCCTCGTCGCACCGCTCCGGATGCGAGGCCACACCCGCTGCCTCACCCCGTCACACCACACCACCTACGCGGCGACGACGTCACCGTATTCATCGACGACCCTGTCACCGAGGCCCTGGATCTCCGCGCGCTACCCGCCGCCCTCGACGGACCGCGGCACGACGCCTGGTCACCAGTCACCACCCCACCGGCGACCCCGTTCGACACCCTGCAACTATGGCTGGCCAGCCAACCCCACCCTCACGGCCTGCTCGCCGTCGACCGGCAGCGCGCCGCCGACCTGGCACCGCAGAACTGGGTGGCCTGCCCGGCCCTGCTCACCGCCGACAGCATCGCCTACCTCGCCACCCGCCAACTCGACAACACCACCTGGCAGTTCGGCGCCCACGGCTACGGACCCCACGCCACCACACTCACCGGCCACATGCTCGACCTCATCGCCGCCTGGGACCGCCACCACCGACACCAACCCGGCCCGCACATCGCCGTCTACCCCACCGGCACCGCACCCAGCCCCACCAACCACCTGCAGCTCCTGATCCCCCGCCCACACACCACCATCGCGATCACCTGGACCAGCAACGGCCAGCCCGCATAACCAGCAACAGCCCCTCCACGCCCGCGCGAAGAACCGTCACGAACAGAAGCGGCAGAACGGCACCCGCACCCAAGTTCTATCCCGTCTCACGCCGCAGCCCACCCTTGTGTAATCGGTCAAAGGGATCTGCGGACCGCGGCGACTCCGCACGCCAGCACGAACGCGAGCACGATCAACGCGATCCGCAGCCAGGGCACATCCCGTACCGGCCGGACACCGATCGATGCCGCCAGCCCCAACTGAGCCAGCAACAGCACACACACGGCGACGCTCAGCCCCCGAGACGTGTTCCCGAACTCGAACCAGAACACCCAGGCTCCGGCGATGGCAGGGACAACCATCAGCAGGCTCAGACCGATCAGCGGGACGGCCAGCCTCCACCGCAAACGGGCATCCACCGCCACTACCTCCGTCTACCGCCGTCGCCGCCAGCACACACAGCCACCCTGCGGTCAGCAGGAGCTCCACGCGCGGCGGATCCTCGGCCTCCGCGGCAGACTGCCGCAGGGAGCCGAGCACCCTCCCCCATGGGCTCTCGCGTTTCCCGTACGGTGTCCCTGCGCCGTAACGGGCAAATCACTGTATGCGTTGGCCATCTCGCGGGGCTGGGACTGATGTTCGGAGACAGAGCCAACCTTCGGCTATCCATGGCAAACCTCGACTTCCTCGGCGACGACGACACGCTGCGCACGAACGCCGCACACGCTGTCGACGAGTTCGCTACCCGGTCCGCGCCGAGGCTTCACCCCGGCCAGGACCGCACAGCGTCCGTGAGCGTGCTCCTCACGATGTAACCGATCAGCCGCGACTGGCGACGCCAGGCCGGCCTGACCAGCATCGGAGATGCCGTCTACGAGGCGTACACCCGCGCGCTAGGGAGCCTCCTCGAAGCCATCGCAGTCGAGGAGTTGCAGCGAGACCAGCCCGCCCCGGCACGACCAGCACAGCCGCCGGCCACCAGCACGGAGCCCGAACTCGACAAGGACCTCTGGCTGCTGCGCACGTGGGGCGCCTTGCACCACCTTGACGCCGAACTCGCGACCGGTAACTGGGACCGACGAACGGGCGGCGGCGCCGGGTAAGCATTCGCCAAGGGCTGCACGACACCCTGGTCCCCCTCGCCCCCAGCAAAAGGACGCGCTAGGTGTCCGGGGAAGCCGGCAAGCTACTGCGAGTTGAGAGCGTAAGGGCAGAACGGTGGTCGTGTAACCCGGGCGCGGCGGCCACCACCTCACGCAGATGCTGTCGGGCGTCGTTGGGTCCCCCAAGCCGCCTCCAGCGCCGGGCGCCATGCACGAGAAGCCACTCTGCAAGGTGGTGCGCGAGGTCGCAGAGTGCGGGAGCAGTTCACCTACACTTCGTGGGTGGCCGACAACGAACAGGTATTGCTCGATCAAATCCTGGTCCAGCGGCAGGCCGAGCGGCCCGTCCCGATCCGCGAAGACGAGGCCTTCGAGCTCTTCGCCGCCGAACAGGCGCTTACGGAGCGGCAACTGTCCTCGGAGGAGGTGGCCGATGGTGTCATTGGAGGCAGCAACGACGGAGCCATCGACGCGATCTACGTGTTCGTCGATGGTGTGCTCCTCTCCGAGGACAGCGATGTGCTGCAGGACGGATTTTCTGCGGTAAAGGTGCAGCGCGGCGTCAAACTCGAGCTCTGGTTGGTGCAGGCCAAGCGGGAGACGTCGTTCACCGAGACGGCCATCGACAAGGCGGCGAGCGCGCTGGCGCGACTGCTGAGCCTCTCGGAAGACGAGGACGACCTTCTGAAGCTCTACTCGCTGGGCACCGTCTCGCGGACGGGATTCTTCCGAAAGGCTCTACGCGTGCTGGCCACGCGGCACCCCCAGGTCGAGATCCACTTCGTGTATGCGACCCGCGGCCGCGCCACCGGCCCGAATTCGATCAACACCAAGGTCGCGATCAAGGCGCGGGACCTAGAAGCTCAGCTCGCTGGCGTGATCTCGGGCGCCAATGGCCACGTCGAGTTCCTCGGGGCTGCCGAGCTGTGGCGACGCGCGAACGCTGTCCCCTCATATACGACCGAGCTGACCTATCAGGAGAACGCGACCAGCGGCAACAGCCACGTCGCCCTGGTCAAGCTGCGCGACTACATGACCTTCCTGACCGACGAGGACAACCGGCTCCGACGGCACATCTTCGACTGGAACGTCCGCGACTACCAGGGGGACGTCGAGGTGAACCGGGAGATCCGGGGATCCTTGGAAGACCCCGAGGGCCCCGAGTTCTGGTGGCTCAACAACGGCGTCACCATCGTCTGCTCCAAGGCCACCGCGGTCAGCAAGACCTATTCCCTCGACGACGTGCAGGTGGTCAACGGCCTGCAATCCTCGCACACCATCTTCAACTTCCTGCGAACGGCCCCGACGGACCATCCAGCGTTCGACCGCTCGGTGCTCGTCCGCATCCTGGTGACGGGAGACGACCTAGCCACCCGGGATCTCGTCATCCGCGCGACCAACCGGCAGACGTCGGTGCCCGCCGCGTCGTTGCGCGCCACCGACGATATTCAACGCGACATCGAGGCGTACTTCCTCGGGCACGACTGGTACTACGACCGGCGGAAGAACTTCTACCGCAACAGCGGGCGCAGCGCGGAACGGATCGTGAGCATCTCGCTGCTCGCGCAGGCTGTCATGGCGATGGGGCTCAGCCGCCCCGACAACTCCCGAGCCCGGCCTTCCAGTCTTCTCAAGCGCGACGAAGAGTACCGGCGAATCTTCTCCAAAGAGATTCCCGTGGAGATCTATCTCTGGGTCGCCCGGGCTCAGAAAGAGATCGACGCGTTCCTGGCATCGGAGGCCGCCGGAGTCAGCCTGCCGGAGCGGAACAACTACCGCTTCCACCTGGCCATGGTGGCAACGGCAAAGCTCGTGGGGCAGCCGGTGCGGTCGCCGAAGCAGCTCAGCCGCCTCGCGACGGCCGACACCCCATTGGCAGACGCGGATCTGCCTGCGGCCTTGGCGCTCGTGCGCGAGGAGTTCGCCGCCCACGAGCGCCGTACCGGGAACTCGCCCGACAAGATCGCCAAGGGTCCCGATTTCGTCGACGGCCTGCTCGGCCGCCTTTCCTAGCCGAGCTGGAGGCGCAGCACCAGCAGGTCGAGGTGCTCCCGAACACTACGCCTCGCGCTTACGCGACGCTGACCTTGCTGCCGCGGGTGGCTTTGGTGGGCGCCATGACGTGAGCGCCTCGCCGGCGAGGTGCAGGCGGCTGGTGGTCTCGGCGAGGAAACCGGCGTAGATGTTCGCAGGCGGCGTCGCGCGTCCTGATTACGGCCTCGCCGTCGGACCGCACGCCGACCCGGACGACGCGGAGGGCGAGTCGCTTGGCGTCGCCCAGAAGCCTTCGGCGTTGACCGCCCGCTCCAACCCCGACGTGGACTGACGGATCGGGGCGGCCCTTGATTGACAGTCCATCTCATACCAGCGCCGCCGGGTCTTGACCAAGTCATCGTCCTCGCGGAGGGTTGTCGGGCTGGCTTGCACTACGAGGGCGTCCGCGGCGCGGCTCGGCGATTAGCGCAGCGTGCTGGCGAGTGTCCGCGGCGATGTCGGCCTGATCTGTCTGCCGGTACCGCGCCACGCGGGCGGCAAGTAGCGGCCCGTCGAGGCCTTGTTCACAGATGAACATCGCTAACAGCTCAGATGCGCTGGTCACACCGATCCCTGGAACCTCTTCCGCTAAGGCCACCAGAAGGCGCAACCGCTCGTCGACGGCGACGGGCCACTCCATGCTGGTCTTGCGTCTGCCCCTCTTCACCGCTGTTCCCTCACGTCGGGCATCTCACCGGTCGGTGCTGGAAGGTATTATATAAATCGCGGTAGCATGCTGCCTACGTTGATCGTTAGGCGAAGGGCAGTCGATGTCGAAAAGTGCCGCCTCCTCGCAGGCTCGGCTCGCGGGGAGGCGCGGAAACTGGGCAGTCGCCGAGGTCTTCGCGGGTGTGGGTTCGGTGGCTCAGGGATTCGCACGCGCGGGCAGCTTCGATGTGGCCTACCTCAACGACATCGATGAGTACGCGCGGCGGACGTACAGGTTCAATTACGGCAACAATGTACGCTATGACTTGTGCGATGTACGTGACATCAGCGGAGACTTGATTCGGGACGCGGCGGACGGTCGACGTATCGCCGGCCTCTTGGGCTGTCCCCCGTGTCAAGGTTGGTCGGCAGCGGGCCCCCGAGCGACTGGCGATCCTCGTAACCTCTTGCTCGGTGAGTTCTTCCGGCTGGTTTCGGACATCAGGCCGCTGTTCTTCGTCATGGAGAACGTGCCGAGCGTGGCCGACCGCGTGGAGTTGGCCGCGGCGCTGGAGGCACTCGCGCCGGATTACCGCACCTGGCATGGCGTGCTCAACGCGGCGTCGTACGGTTTGCCGCAGTCGCGCCAGCGCACGATCGTTATCGGCTATCA
The DNA here is from genome assembly GCF_049315215.1 of Micromonospora sp. WMMD1219. Lineage (NCBI taxonomy): Bacteria > Bacillati > Actinomycetota > Actinomycetes > Micromonosporales > Micromonosporaceae > Micromonospora > Micromonospora sp. WMMD1219. The sequence goes on along the minus strand of NZ_CP186057.1, from coordinate 4,039,158 downwards.
CATCGATACCGGGGTGCAGCCCTCTCCGCCGCCGCCGACTCACGGCGGGGACCGCCGCCTGTGGGACTACCGGGCGGAGCGGTTCGTCAAGCCGGAGGCAGCGTCCTTGGACGCCCTGCTCGGGTCGGCACCGCGCATCGGCGCGCGCGACCATAAGCAGTACAGCATGCGCGCTCACTACCCGACTGACCTTGCCGGTTTGAAGAACTTCGTCACTGTGGGCGAGGCGATCGGCGACCTCGAGCCCGAGTTCCGTGGCCGCTGCTCCCCCTATGCCAAGGCGCTGGCCAAGGGCGTCGCCGCACCGACGAATCACCACCCGTGGAGACATGGATCGGACTTCGTCGCGCGGATGGCTTTGGTACGTGAGGGACGCCGACCGCCTGCAGAGGCAACCAATAACCGCAGGTACTACTCCCAAGCATACGCTCGACTGCACCGTCGGGGCCTGGCTCGGACCATCACCACCAATTTTCACAACCCCGGCTGCGGCCGTTTTCTGCACTACCGTCTGCACCGTAGTCTCACCGTGCGAGAGGCGGCCCGGCTGCAGGGGTTCGGTGACGACGTCGTATTCATCGACCATCCTAGCTGGCAGGAGCGGGTGGTGGGCAACGCCTTCCCTCCCCTATGGGCGGAGGTCATCGCCAGGCACGTCAGCAACCAACTCGACGCGGTGCTCGCGGACTGACCGCATGGCCACCGCTCCGATGTTTCAATGCGGGCTCTCCCCGCTGCCCGCCTCAATCTCCCTAGCGCTCTCGTCGCGCATCCGGGCCTGGCGCTCAAGGTAACGTCGCGCGTTTAGCGGGCGAAGGCTGACGGCGTCATCGCTGGCTCGTCGGGCCAGGCCGAGGCGGTGAAGTTCGGCGACGATATGGGACTTCAGTTCCGATTCCAGCCGCCTGCCGAGCGCCTTGCACAGCTCATGAGCCCGGTAGACGACGGACGGCACCATCTTGACGAGGCGCTTACCGGTCAGGAAGTTGTGGTCTCGATCGATGCTCAGTTTGGTGTGCTTCAACGCCGCGACGAGCAACTCGATATTGCGATGTACCTGCTCTGAGGCCATTGCTACGGATGTTGCTGGCTGGTGCGCTCGGAAGCGAAGCGACTCCAGGAACTCGTAGCGAGGCGCGAGCGGCAGCGGTTCGCCCCCGCTATGTCCGATGTAGAACAGGACGTAGTCGGCCTCCTCGCACATTCGGACCCACGGGTCGTCCTCGATGACGTCGACGGTCTTCCAGTAGCTGTCCATCCCCGGCTTGGCCATGTGATCTCGCTGGCGCTCGCGCATCTTATTGACCCAGAAGTCGGGGGCCTCGTGCTCATAGAGGCGCGCCACGTCAGTGAGCGCGTGAAACGGCCGCGCGACCGCGAACGTGCAGTAGTAGCCGTCGCCCCGGTTGTCTGGGATCAAGGTCGCGAGCAGCGTGGTCACGGCCTCGTTATCACTGAGCAATGCCCCACGAGACACGTCCCATCCGGGGTCGACCGGCGGCGTGCCCGAGGCAGGGTGGCCGTTCTTGATGAACCAGTTGAGGATCGTGCCGAACAGCCGCAGCTGGCTGCCCTTCACCGCGCCAGCGAAGACCGGGGGCTGACGACGGGAACGGATGTGCGTCAGGATGCGGTGTGAGATTTGCACCCCTGCACGCACCATGTTCCCGTAGGCGTCGTTGCGTTGGTAGTGGTTCACCTCACGCTCTTGGAGGGTCACGGTGCCGTCGCGCAGGTGCACCCTGGGAGCGGGTAGCAACCGACCGCTGCCGCCCACGGCAGGGGCATCTCCGACGAAGACACGCTCGTCGGCCCGCCACTGGACCACGTCCGTGGCGCACTTCGCCATGTGCTCGTACTCGCCCTCGGTTAGGTCCCGGAACATGAAGGGCGCGAGCACCATCCCGGCGTTAGTGGGGCTATCGATCGCACTGCGGGTAATCGGTACGCTGTACACCCGGCTCGGGTGCCGCTGCAGGTTAAGGCCCTCCATGTGGAGGTAGGCGATGGAGTTGTTGAAGGTGACGACCTCACTGCCGCCGTCATCGACGTACGCCCTGGCGGTGTCGATGCTCATCACGCTGGAGTAGGTACTGCCGTCGCTGCCGGCCACAACAACATTGGACCAGTCGTCCGGCGCAGAGGGATTCAACGCGTCCACGTAGTAAATCACCGACTCACCGAACACCCGCACCGCGAGCTCGGCGTCGAGGTGTGCGACGTTGACGGTGGCGGTCACCGCCCCCGCGCCGCTGGTGGACACCGCACTGGCAGGTGGTACGTAAACGGCATCCCAGCTGAGCCCGAACCAGCGATAGCAGAGGGTCTCCAGCTCGGCCCGGGCGGCCTTGAGTCGGCGACGGTGCGGCTCATCATCCCCGCCGTGCGCCTGCCATGCAACCACGTCGGCGTTGTACAGCTCGATCTTGGCAAGGATAACGTCACGCACAAGATCACGGGGTGGGACCTTTTGCAAGGCCACGGCGGCCTTGCGCAGGACGCCCTTGCGGTCGCCGTGTACGTACTCTCGCGCGTCTATGAGTCGAGCGATCGCCTCGGTCGGCTTTAGATCTTCCAGAAGCTGATCGATCTCGTCTAGGCTGATTGCCGTGTCGGCGTGCAGCGCGGGCGCCAGCGCGTACCGCTGGGCATCCCCGGCCACGGTCGGTACCTCAATCAGCCGCCCGTCAAGCACGAGCCGGGCCACAAGCTTGTGATAAGCCTGAACCGTCACGGTGTCACGTACCACGCCTACGGACGTGGCCAGCTCGACGCCTGTAACCGTCAAGTGCTCGTGCAACTCACGTACGGTCGAGCCTACTGCGGCGTCGACCTGCCGCAGCCGCTTGAAGATCGCCTGTTCGCGCTCATGGACATCGAGCTTGCGCTCCTCAGCAACCATCGTTGACGCCTCCGTCATCCATACCGTCGGCGCGGACGATATCGGAGAGCCGCCTCTTGCCGAGCCAGCCGCGCTCGCGCAGGTCGCTGAATACGTCGGGGGTGGCCCCTCCGTGGGTCGTCACCCTGCCGCGCACGTCGAGCACGGTGGCGTGGCGAACGGTCTCCGCTACGCCGGTGAGCACACAGGTGCCCTGGGGCAGCTTCGGCAGCGACCGGATCATTTCGGCCGGCGCGTCGGCGAAGATGCCACGCAGCGAGTCGAGCTGGTCCGGCTCGATCGTGTGCACAAACCGGGTCAGCAGTCGCTTGAGTACCGAACGGTCCACGTCGGCCGGACTCTGGGTCGTCAAGACCAGCCCCAGACGATAGTGCCGACCGATGCGCGCGATCTCACGCAGCACCTGGGTAGAGACCAGCCGATCGTCGCCCGGCGCCACCAGATGGAACTCGTCGATCGACAGCACGGTGAACGGAATTCTGCGGGACCGGGCCAGGTTCTGAAGGTCGCGGGCCACGGCCGCCGTGATGACTCGCAGGTCGGCCAGGAGCTGCCCGCGGCAGTCGATGTTGACGAAGGCGCCTGGCTGCAGGGTCCCGACCCAGTCAAACCGAGGGCCGATGTACTCCTTCCGCTCCAGCGCCTGCACTCGCACCTTCGCCGGATTCAGCGTGCCAGGCTGCTCCATCTTCAGCACTGGCGCCTGGTCGGCGATCGCAGCCACGAGGTCGGCGACGCTGAACTCCGTTCGACGTCCCTGCGCGATCTCGCGCTGAAGCACGTCGAAGGTGTACCCGACCAGGATCTCGATGTTCGTGCCGCGGTTTACCCCAGCCAGCGCCTCCAGCACGTCCTCCCGGGTCAACGAACCCAGCGGGAGCGTAAAGCCCTTGCCGGGCTCGACGTTGACACCACCAAGTTCGATCGCGGCCTGGATCATTTCGCCGTTGACGTCGATGTTCACCTGGGGAACACCCAGGCGGTGCAACTCCTCGCCGAGCACCCCACGCGTGTAGCTCTTGCCGCTGCCGATGCCGCCCACGATGAGCACGTGCCGCTGAACCGCACCCGGCCTCACCGTCACCGGGATCGAACCGTCGCTATGCAGGGCGCCCATGTGCAGCCCATCGTCCGGATCACTCGGGAAGCCCATCGCCGTCGTAACCATGTCCTTACGGGGCCGGCGCACGGCGCCCCCTGCCCGGGGAAGAGTCCGGATCTCGGTCGGTTCACCGATGGCCCGGTCGATGACTGGCAACTCCTCTACCGGTTCGCACCGCACCAGCCGGTAGATGACCGTCGACTCGCCCTCGCCAGCGTAGGTGCTCTCGAACGGCAGCACGTCACGCACAGTCGCGCTCTGCGGGTCCTCGTGTGGGTTGATCTCGTGGACGTCGAGTACGCGGCCGAGCACCCACGAGGCAAGATCACCGTCGCGGTCGCGGGCCTCGATCGCAACGAACTCGCCCGGACTTACTGCGACGTGAGCACTGAGCCGGAAGCGAACCTCCTCGAACGTCGGGGATCTCTCGTCGCTGATCACAGTGCCGAGCAGCTCGTCCGGTACGACACCAGCAGGCAGAACTTCACCGTGTACAACTGCCTCTCGCTGCGTCGGCACGTCCTCCGCCACGCCGCGACCCTCGTACGGCATGGCGTCCTCGTGCTCGCCATCCAAACTAGCGTCGGATGCCCTCATCCGCCCTCCAACCATTAACCATTGTCAGATTACCGGTTAACAGTGAAGCACTCGACGGGATTCGTTGCAACCACCGCGCACAGATGTAGGGATGTCGTCACCACCGTTCCGGCTGAAACCGGTCCGCTTCCTGATGCCCCAGGGAGGCGTCGAGCTGCGGGAGGATGCATGATTAGCGGCCTGCGCCGGTAAGTTCGTCGCGCCGGTAGTAGGTCGGTGAGTTCCGGCAGAGCTGACAGGCCAGAGTGATCGGTTTGCCTTCATTTGGGGGCAGATGCTTGCCGCAGCAGGCAGGGGTTTCCTCTACGTCGGCTGCACTACCCTGGTCCATCGTTGCTTCGAATCGACGCTCGCAGGCTCTTTCGGCCGTCCGATCACGACGGTCGGCAAGACTCCCGGCCTCGGCGAACTCGACGTTCCCGCCCCGTTCGGCAACCAGCTGGTCGTGCGCGTCCGCGGGAACCCAAGTTACGCGGTCGCGGTGCCGATATGGCAGCCACGACCCATGCAGGATTCCCTCAAGAAGGTGGTCCAGGTGAGGGCGCGGGCCGCAGGGAAACAGGGCCGTCGTGGCGGCCTTCTTACGGCTGTAGCTGTGGGGGTTAAAGGTCGGATAGAGGTGCAACCGGCCACACGGCACGGACTTGCGGGTAACCGGGCAGCGGCTCGTGCCCGTCCAGAGGTCCGCCCACCCGCACTTCTGCTCCTCGAACGTGATGGCACCTGCACCGATCTCAAGCCGATTCTGACTCAAGTACAGGCGGTGGTCGTCAAGGGCGGGCACCGACAGGTGCGGGACCGTATGCAGGAACCCGATGTCCTCGGCGTTGCGGTCGGTGGTCCACACCACCCGGTCACCGGCCTTGCGGAGCGCCCGCTGCCGGGCCTGGATCTTCCGCTCGCGTTCCACGGAGTGCTGGACTTCGCCAGCCACGGTGAGCACCGGACCAACAGCCAGGACATCGGGCCGGCGCCGAGCTCGCGGCCGCCACACCTCGACCTCCACCCTGCCCCCGGCGGACTGCCAGGTGCGGGCTTTGCGCTCCTTGAGCGCCTTGTGCGTGTCGGTCTCGGGCTGGTGCTCAGGGTGCGGCGAGCGGCCATCCTCGTGGCGGAACATCGGCCCGTACCGACCTTCCACGAAGGTCATCCAGACCGGTGCCGGGGGGAGACCCTTCCTGGCCCGGTGGCGCATACAAAGCAGGCAGAGCAACTTTTCGCCAGCGACGCCTTGGGGACGATCATTGGCCAACCGCTCGCGCAGATCAGGCTCGCCAGGGTGCCCCCACAGGGGCAGCCTGGGCTGCAACTCGACCGTGGCGGGCACGTAGAAGACCCCGTCGTTAAAGTCGAGTGGGTCGAGCTGTTCCCAGAGAGGTTGGGTCACTGATCCCCCTGGCGGTCGGCTCTGGTCAGCGATCGGATCGGCCGAGTTCCATGCGTCGTTTATCGAGGGTATCGAGCAGGTGCGACCATCTCGGCGGTGCGAGCTGGACTAGCGTCAGACCCTGCCGACGCGGCTCGACGCCTGCCACGCGACGTGGTCGACGCGATCTCGATCCACAACATCGACCTCGATCTGGACACGCTGGTCTCGAACCGTGCTGACCGGATGAGGGCGACACCCATGTCGGGACGGCGGAGGTTCGAGCCCTTGTCACGCCCGACGGGTTCATGTCCAAGCACGACACCTTCGGCGACCACGACGTAAAGGCCTGGACGTTCGACTGGAACGACCAGATGTCCTACGTCGGTTTCGTCCGCGAGGTGGTCTTGGAGTTCGAGGTGACCGTGCGCCCCGGCATGGCGGTCGACAATATCGAGTTCGTGTGGAGGGACCGTCTTGAGCACGTACGTCCGCGTGGTGCGCCGGGGAGGCTCCGCCCTCCGCCTGGCCCGTGCTCTTCTCGCATGGAAATCGGGTGACCGGCGGCTGGAGCGCCTCGCTGACCGGCTCGTAGAGCATCACCCTGACCGCCTTACCGAGCTCCGGCACGGGCAGAGCGACGGTGGAACAAGCTTCACCCGCAGCCGGAGGGACCGATCGCCGTCGGGCGTGCGCCACCCGCCCACGGGGGCCTGAGCGTCGCCCGCCTTGAGCAGGGCTAGCTAGCCGTTGGGGGAGATGGTGGGTGACCGGTTGGATAGTGGCCCCCGTGGTCGACCGGGCACGCCGCCGTGACGTCGTTGACGGGTTCGACGAGCATGTTGCTGAGCTGTGGAGGAGTGCCGCGTTTCCCGAGGCCAGGATCCCGAGTCGGTTGGCGCTGCTCCCAATCTGCTCCCAATTAAAGGGGCTACAACGCGAAAGCCCGTTACCGGTGACTCCAGCAACGGGCTTTCTACCTGCACATATTCATGGTGGGCGATACTGGGATCGAACCAGTGACCTCTTCGGTGTGAAGAGAGTGCTCTTCGCAGCAGGTTGGCCCGCCTGGGCGCACAGCAAGCCGCGCCATCATGCGCTTGCCACCGACCTCGACGGCCGCCACCAACCAACCTGACGACCGCAGAGACGTCACACCCCCGCTGCCCAACGAGCGGCCGGTGCCTCAAGGCACCGGCCGCTTCTTCATGCCCGCCGGAGCAACCGGCACCGACCAACCCGAAGGACATCTCCCATGACAACCCACCCATCTGCCACGGCCCGATTCACCAGCGCTACGAGCTACAGCGCCACGATCCCGCCCATCCTTGCGGCCGATGCCGGCCTCGACCTCCAGTCCGCCCCCTCTCACCGCGAGCTGACGGAGGCCAAGGAGCGGACGGCGCACGCCCACCGCAGCGTGTGCCGGCCGGGGCGACCGCCGGACGGAGGCGCATGACGCTGCCGCCCGACCACCAGTCTGAACATCACCAAGAGCCGGATTCGGCCGCGCCGGCCGACGAGGGACTTGACCAGCCGTGCGAAGACGATCGTTCATGGACGGTCGAGACCGTCGACAGCAGCGCACCGCCCAGCGTCGCCAGCGTGGTAGTACCCGAGCAGCCACCCGAGTTGAACCCCGGCGCCGCTGCCGCCCTGCTGGAGCTACTCAGACACGTGAACGACCGCCGCACCGACAACTCGAACCAGGAGAGCCGATGAACGCCCCTCCACCGAAACCCTTCGCCTTTTACGGCCGCGTGTCGACCGAGGACAACCAAGACCCCGAATCGTCCCGAAGCTGGCAACTCACCCGAGCAACCACACTCATCCAGCCTCACGGTGGACGCATCGTCACGGAGTACTTCGACGTCGGCCAGAGCCGCTCCCTCCCCTGGCAGCGGCGAGTCCAGGCGAGCCTTCTTCTCGCGGCGCTGCGCGATCCTCGGCGGGGGTTCTCCGCCGTCGTGGTCGGTGAACCTCACCGCGCCTTCTACGGCAACCAGTTCGGTCTCACGGTGCCGCTGTTCGCGCATTACGGCGTCGAACTGTGGGTGCCCGAGATCGGCGGCCCGATCGACCCCGACAATGAGGCCCATGAGCTGGTCATGTCCGTCTTCGGCGGCATGAGCAAAGGCGAACGCAACCGCATCAAGCTGCGTGTCCGCACTGCCATGGCCGCCCAGACCCTGCTCGAGGGCCGTTACCTCGGCGGTCGCCCGCCCTATGGCTACACACTGCGCGACCTCGGACCCCACCCCAACCCCGCCAAGGCCGCCGACGGCAAACACCTCAAGGGCCTCATCCCCGACGAGCAGACCGCCCCGATCGTCCGGCGGATCTTCGCCGAGTTCCTCTCCGGTATCGGCCTGTTCGCCATCGCCGAGGGACTCACCGCCAATCACGTCCCCTGCCCGTCAGCGCACGACCGCGCCCGCAACCGCCACCGCAGCGGAATCGCCTGGTCCAAGAGCGCGGTCCGTGTCATCCTCACCAACCCCCGCTACACCGGCCGGCAGGTCTGGAACAAGCAACGCACCGACGAGGTGCTGCTTGACGTCGACGACGTGGCCATGGGCCACACCGGCGTCATGCGCTGGAACCCCCGCGACAAGTGGGTGGTCTCCAAGGAGCTCACCCACGAACCACTCATCGACGACGCGACCTTCGAAGAGGCCCAAGCGATCCTGCACCGGCGGGGCCGGGGAACCGGTGGACAACACGTCCGGCAGCGCACCCGCAACCCGTACGTCTTCCGGGGCCTCATCTACTGCACGGCCTGCGACCGGCGCATGCAGGGCCAGTACAACCACGGCGACGCCTACTACCGCTGCCGCTTCCCGCAGGAGTACGCCCTCGCCAACCAGGTTCCCCATCCCCGCAACGTGTACCTGCGCGAGGACGCGCTCACCGACCCGCTCGACTCCTGGCTGGCCTCCGCCTTCGCGCCCCACCGCATCGCGCAGACGATCACCGCGATGGCCGACGCCCAACCCCTGGACCATCCGCCTACAACGGGCACCGCAGCCCAAGCGATCATCACCGAGTGCGACGCCAAGCTTGAGCGCTACCGCGCCGCCCTCGACGCCGGCGCCGACCCAGCAGTGGTCACCGGCTGGATCGCCCAAACCCAGGCCGAACGCACCCGCGCGGAAGCCGAACTACGCGCCATCGCGGGAGCCACCCCGCGGCGGATGAGCCGAGCAGAGATCACGGCCCTGGTGACCGCGCTCGGCGACATCACCACCGTGCTCCGCGACGCCGACCCCGCCGACAAAGCCGAGGTCTACCGGCAACTCGGACTCCGGCTGAACTACCAGCCGGAAACGCAAACGGTGCGCGCTGAAGTAGATCTCAACGCGCACCGTGGGGTAATGGTTCGTGTCCGAGGGGGGACTTGAACCCCCACGCCCTATACGGGCACTAGCACCTCAAGCTAGCGCGTCTGCCATTCCGCCACCCGGACCTGCACGTACCAGCCTACCCGGTCGACCAATGTGAGCTACTCACCGCATCGGTCGGCCTGGCGGGCCGCACGGGGCATTACTGTACACGGCCCAGAACGATCATGCACATCAGCTCCAACACGGCACGTTTGCGCAGGTCAGCGGCCACATAGATCGGGTGGGTAGCGCGCAACAGGCGATTCCGGGCAGCATTGCTCCCGTGTCCCACCCCTCCCCGTTGATCGCCACTCAACACCAGGCCCTCGCGCTGCGCGCCGCAGGTGACCTGACAAGCGCCCGCCGCCTGCTCGCCGACGCGATCATCGCGGCCCGCCCGGCGTACGGCGAGGACCACCAGGACGTCCTGGCCACCGGCCACCTGCTGGCCCGGCTGCACCGCGAGGCCGACGACCCGGCCGCCGCCCGGCGCGTACTCGAGGAGGCCTACGCGGCCGGCGAGCGCCGCCGCGGCGAGGCCGACCCGCTGATGCTCGCGCTCAGCTTCGACCTCGCCGGGGTGTCCGAGGAACTCGGCAACCGGCACGAGGCCCGCCGCAACTACAGCCGCGTGGCGACCGCCGGGGCCGCCGTGCTCGGTCCGGACCACCCCGCGGTACGCGCAGCCCGCCAGTACCTCGGCGGCTCCGCCGCCGCTCCCGCAAGCTATGGCCCCTCCCCCGGCGGCTCCGCCGCCGCTGCCGGAACGCACCCCGCTCCGCCCCCGCCCGGCTACCCGACTCCGGGACGCCCCGGGCACCCTTATCCGGCGGTGCCCGGACATGCCGATCCGGCACCGCCGGGGGGCCCTGGCCCGGTCCGGCCCGGCCAACCCGGTCCCGCCTCCTCCGGCTACCCCGGGCACGGAGGGTCCGAGCCGACCGTCTCGCTGCGGCCTGTCCCACCGCCGCACCCGCACGCTCCGGCACCGCCCCGGCCCGTCGCCCCGGGTGCGCCCGTCGCGCATTCGCCGGCGCCCGGTTCACAGTGGGCTCCCCGCCCGGGCCCGGCACCGCAGACGCCCCGCGCCGGGCAGCCACCTCAGGCCGCGCCGATCGTCCCTCCGCCCTCGGTGCCGCCTGCCCCGCCCCAGCACCCTGCCGGCACCGGGCCGAGCGGACCCGCAAATGAGTGGGCGCCGCCCTCGCCGGCTGCGTCAGAGGCGACGACCCGGTTCGCGCCCATCACGGAAGAGGCCACCTCCCGGTTCCCGGTAGTGCCCGTCGAACCCACCGCACCAGCGACACCGCCGGCTGCCGGGGTCGCCCCGCATGCTCCCGGCGTCCGCCCGGCGCCCCCGGCCCACGGTGTCACCCCGGTTCCGTCGGCTCAGGGCGTGACCGCGGTTCCACCGGCTTCGGGCGCCACCTCGCTTCCGCCGGGAACCTACGGTCGACCGGCCGTCGCTCCCGGCGTGACGCCGGTGCCGCCCCGCGCCCCGGTTGCCGCACCCCCGCACCCGGCGACCTCCGGCACGTCCGTGCCCCCGCCGCCCCCCGGAGCCCCGGCGGCAACGCCGGGAACACCGGGAACGCCGGGAACGCCGGGAACGCCGACGACGGCAACCACGGCGGGCGCGCCGGCGCCCGCGAGGCCGACGGTGCCTCCGATGCCGGGCCCGGCGTCCTCGGCCGCCGCAGGGCATGGCGCGCCCGTCTCCGCGCCGCCCGTCTCCGCGCCGCCCGCCCCCGCACGTCCGGTCCCGCCACCACCGAGCGTGGCCGGCGCGCCTCCAGTCCCGTCACCACCGGCGCCGAGCGTGGCCGGCATGCCTCCGGTCCTGCCTCGGCCGGTGCCGGGCACCGCTGGGAGACCGCTACCGTCCCCGCAGGCACCCGGCACTGCCGGCGCCCCACCGCAGACGTCCGGCACTGTCGGCGTCTCGCCGCAGAGGCCTGGCAAGGCGACTACGCCGCTGCCGCCCTCACGGATGCCGGGGGCAGCCGGCGCGTCCCCGCTACCGCCTCCGCCGGTCATCCCGCCGCCGCCCGCGATGCCGGTCGTCGAGACGCCACCCTCCACCGGAGGCACTCCGGCTTCCCGGACCCCAGCGGCGCGAGTCCTGCCACCGCCTCCTCCGACCGTCCTCCCGCCGGCGTCACGCGTCCCGTCGCCGGAGCGCGGTGTCCTGCCACCACCGCCGGCCGCTCCGGTCGCCCCGCCGGTCCCCGCGCCGGGGTCGACCCCGTCCGCCCCGCCGCCGGTCACCACCGCGGGCTCGACGGCGCCTCCGGTCCCGGTTGTCCAGCCGGTCCCGGAATCCGCGGCGGCCACTGCCACCTCAGCGGCGCCCACCTCGGCCCCCGTGGCGCCCCGACCGGCGCCGGCCCAACGGGCGACCCCGACGACCGAGGCCGCCCCAGCTCCCCCGCGTCCCGACACGAACCGGGCGGCCGACGCCGAAACGGGCGGTCCCGGCGCCGGTGCCACGCCGCCCGTCCCCGGTGGACCGGGCTGGGACAAGCCGACGATCCAGGTGCAGCAGATCGGCCCGCTGCTGGAAGAGGAGGCGGAGCGCAACGCCGCAAAGGCAGCCCGCGACGCTTCGACGAGGCCCGCAGCGACCACCTCCGCCGCCGACCCCCCGGTCAGCGCACCACCGGCCAGCAAATCCCCTGCTGACACGCCGTCGGCCGGCTCGTCCGGGATGATCGCTTCCGCAGCGAGCGCACCGCCGGTGAGCACGTCCCCGGTCAGCGGACCGCCGGTGAGCCCGCCCGGTGCGAGTGAAGGCGGCTCGGATGGTGCACCGGTCACCGACGCCGGTGCGCCTCCGCCGGGCGGAGCACCGCTGCCCACCGAACCCCACATCAGCGCGCCGCCCGCCGGCGCCGCGCCCACCAGCGCCGCGCCCGTCAGCGCGCCACCGGTCAGCGGCCCGCCCGCCGCCCCGGCCAGCGCCGCACCGGCCGTGGGCTACCCGCCACCGGCCGGCGGACCCGCACCCGCCTATCCGCCGCCGATCAGCGCACCACCCGCGCCCGGCCACCCGACGCCGACCGGTGGGCCCACCGTGCCACCCGTCAGCGGCCCTCCTGGGCCGCCGATCAGCGGACCACCCGCCCCCGGCTACCCGTCACTGACCGGCACACCACCCGCGCCACCCGTGAGCGGGCCTCCGGGCCCGCCGATCAGCGGACCACCCGGCCCCGGCTACCCACCGCCGATCAGCGCGCCGCCCGGCCCCGGCTACCCACCACCGGTCAGCGCGCCGCCCGCCGGACACCCACCGGTGAGCGCTCCCCCCGGCACCTATCCGCCGCCCGTGAGCGGACCACCTGCGGCACCGGTCAGCGCCGCGCCGGTGAGCGGTTCCTCCGTACCGCCGTGGGGCATGGTCGCGCCGCCGTGGAGCAGTGTCGCCCCGTCCCAGCCGGTCGACCGGCCCACCGACCCGGAGCCGGAGGAGGACGACCCGGCGCCCGCCGACACGGCCGGCGAACCGGAGCGGGACGCGCCGGAGCCGAACCGGCCGATGACGATCTACGAGGATCTGCTGGACTTCCCCGAGTCCACGCGACCGGAGCCGCCGGCCCAGCCGGAGCAGAGCGCGTGGCCGGCGACCCCGCCGATGTTCCACCAGCAGCCGGTCGAGCAGCAGGGCGCGTACCCGATGGAGCCGGAGCGGTCGGGCCGCAATCGGACGGTGCTGGCCCTGGTGGTCGGCGGTGCGGTGCTCGCGGTGGTGGCGGTGGTCGGTGTCGGCGCGGTGTTGCTGAACCGGGAGGCGGCGCCGCCTCCGGCACCCGCGCCCGCGTCCGGCTCCGCGTCGCCGAAGGTGGCCGGGCCGCCGCCGGGTGACCTGAAGCTGCGCGACGACACCACGACCGTGACGGTGACCTGGACCGATCCGACGAACGGTGGGGTGCCGTTCGTGGTGGCGGGTGGCCGGGCCGGGCAGAAGCTCGGGGTGATGGCCACTGTGGACGCCGGGCAGACCCGGTACACGGTGAACGGACTGAGCGCGAAGCTGGACTACTGCTTCACGGTGCTGGCTGTCTATTCGACCGACTCGTACGCCACCTCGGGCCAGGTCTGCACGGACCGGGAGGGCGGCGGCACGCCGAACTGAGACGACACGCTCGGTGTCCACAGGAGGACGGTGCGGGTTTCACCGGCTCCGCACGGCACCTATGATGGCTCCCGGCTCTGGGGAGGGTCCGCCGTGCTCGGCGGTTCTCCCGCACCGACACGGGGAGGCAGCCGGCAGTGACCACCATCGAGGACGTCACGGGCACCGGGCCGGAGCCGGCCCGCCCACGGTCGCGGATGCGCGGCGGGCTGGTGACCATCGGCACGGTGGCCGCGCTGCTGGCCGCGATGGGCCTGACGGTGCTCGGGCTGGGTGCGGCCGACAACGCGGTGGCGAGCTTCGACGCGTCCTCCTGGTTGTGGAGCACCACCCGCAGCGAGCTGGCCCGGGTCAACGGCGTCACCGCGCGGGTCGACACCCGGATGGAGGTGCCGGGTGGGCGCCGGCACCAGATGCAGGTGGCCCAGACCGACCGGCTGCTGATCCTGCGCGACCTCAACACCGGCCGGGTCAGCTCGCTGGACCTGGCGACGTTGCAGATCACGGCCACCACGCCGACCGCGCCGGGGCTCGGCGTGAGTGTGGCGCTGCACGAGGACGCGGCGTTCGTGGTGGACGCGGTGCAGGGCATCGTCCGGCAGCTCGACCCGCGGGCGCTGACGCCGGTGGGCGAGCCGGTCCGCTATCCGCCGGGCATCACCGGTGGCACGTTCGACGGCGCGGGCAAGCTGTGGATCGCGGTGCCCAGCGAGGGCACCGTCTCGGCTGTGACCGCCGCCGAGCTGCCGGAGACGCCCGGTGACGCGCCGCCCGCCGGGCTCAGCCCGAAGCGGGTCGAGACGTACGACGTGGCCGAGCCGGCGCACGAGCTGGTGGTGTCCACCCTGGACGAGGGTGTCGCGGTGCTGGACCGCACCTCGGCGTCGCTGGTGACTGTGGTCGGCGGGCAGACGCAGCGGGCGGAGTTGAGCATGACCGCGCCGGGGAACCTGCCGACGCGTACCAGCGGGCCGCAGGTGCCGGTCACGGTCTCCGGTGACCGGTCGGTGCACGTGGTGCGGGACAGCCGCGAGGTGAAGCGGTTCACGGTGCCCGGCACCGGCGCCCGGCTGAGCCCGGCGGTGTCGTGGGCGGGCCGGTTCTACTGCGCCGACGAGAACACCGGCACGGTGTACGCCTTCGACACCGAGGGTCAGCTCGTGCAGACCGTGAAGGGCTCCGGCCGCCCCGGCCCGGTCGAGCTGGAGGTGCGCGAGAACCACCTGTTCATCAACCCGCCGGACTCCTCCACCGCGCAGGTGGTCGACGACCGCAACCAGGTCCGTGAGGTCGACAAGTACGCCAACGACGTGCTCGGCGGCGACCCGCCGCCGGTCGCTCCGCCGCCGCCCCCGCCGAAGAAGCCCAAGGTGTCCAAGCCGGGTGCGCCGAAGTCGGTGACGGCCGCCGCTGGTGACGCGTCGGCGCGGGTGAGCTGGCAGGCCGCCGCGTCCAACGGCGCCGAGATCACCCGGTACGTGGTGGAGGGCGCCGGTCAGACCCACCAGGTCGGCGCGAACCAGCGTGCGCTGGAGATCACGGGTCTGACCAACGGTGAGACGTACACGTTCTCGGTGCACGCGGTGAACGCCAAGGGTGAGGGTCCGGCGCGGCGCAGCAACCCGGTGGTGCCGACCGCCGAGGTGCCGGACCCGCCGGCGTCGGTGACCGCCGAGGCACGGCCGGACGGCACGGTGCGGGTGAGCTGGCCCGAGGCCGACGGCCAGGGCAACAAGATCGCGAAGTACGCGGTGACGGCGACCTCGGCCGGCGCGAGCGCCCCGGCCGGCGAGTCGGCGAAGACGGAGCTGGTGGTGCCGGCCGGGCAACTGGAGTACGGCACCCAGTACGCGTTCACCGTGACCGCGGTGAGCGAGAAGGGCGCGGGGTCGAAGGCGTCGCCGGTGAGCAACACGGTGGTGCCGTTCACCACGCCGAAGGCGCCGACGGAGCTGCGGGCGTCCACTGTCGCCGACCAGCCGGGCACGATCGCGGTGCAGTGGTCCCCGGCGGTGGACAACGGCCGCCCGGTGACGAAGTACGTCGTGGAGGCCGCCGGGAAGTCCGTCGAGGTGACCGACGTGCAGGCCACTGTCGGCGGCCTGGGCAACGGCCAGAACGTGACGGTGAAGGTCAAGGCGGTGAACGAAGCCGGGGCGGGACCGGAGGCGAGCACCACCGCGCGGACGGTGGCCGAGCCCCGGATCACGGTGACCGGCTCGTCGGCGGACGCCACGTCGGTGACCGTGACGTTCACTGTGGACGCGGGCGGCGGGCGCGCCACCTGCACGGCGGCGACCGGCGGGAAGACGGCGAGCGGCAGCTGTTCCAGCCTGCGGGTGACCGGGCTGACGCCGGGCACCGCGTACACGGTGACGCTGACCGCGAGCAACGCCGCCGGTAAGGGCACCGCTTCGCGCGCGCAGACCACCGACCCGGTGTACGGCGTCGCCACCTGCAAGAACGGTCCGGACGGCGACCAGCGGACGTACTGCGACAAGGACGTGCCGGGCCGCAACGGCAACGAGATCTTCGAGGTGCCGAGGCAGGACAACGACCGGCAGGCCGGCTGGGTGCCGGACGGCCACCGGCTGCGCACGTACTGCAAGGTGAAGGGCGAGGACGTGGACGCCTGGATCTACAACAACAACAAGCGGAGCACCTGGTGGATCCAGGTGGAGTACAAAGGCAAGACGTACATCCCGTGGGCCTGGCTCAACCTGGAGGGCGGCGACGACCTCAACGTCCTGCCGGCCTGCTGACCGCACCGTCCGAGAGGCACACCCGTGAACACGCACGAACCGCTGAGCCAGCCGGAGGTGCAGGGCTTCGCCGCCCTGGCCGCCCGGCTGGCCGACAACGTCAACGCGGTCGTGCTCGGTAAGCCGCAGGTGGTGCGGCTCGCGCTGACCGCGCTGTTCGCGCAGGGGCACGTGTTGCTGGAGGACGTACCGGGCGTCGGCAAGACCACGTTGGCGCGGGCCGTCGCGGCGACGGTGAAGGGGCAGTGGCGGCGGATCCAGTTCACGCCGGACCTGCTCCCCTCCGACGTGTCGGGGGTGACCATCTTCAACCAGGCCAGCCGGGGCTTCGAGTTCCACCCAGGGCCGGTGTTCGCCAACATCGTCATCGCCGACGAGATCAACCGGGCGTCCCCGAAGACGCAGTCGGCGCTGCTGGAGGTGATGGAGGAGCGGACCGTCACCGTGGACGGCGTACGGCACCCGGTGCCGCAGCCGTTCCTGGTGGTGGCCACGCAGAACCCGGTGGAGATGGACGGCACCTACCGGCTGCCCGAGGCCCAGCTCGACCGGTTCCTGGTGAAGCTGTCGGTCGGCTATCCGGACGAGGCGGTCGAGGTGGAGGTGCTGCGCGGCGCCACGGTCCGCTCCCCCGACTCGCTGACCGCCGTCACCGACACCGCGACTGTCGGCGAGATGGTGAAGATGGCCCGGCGGGTGCACATCGCCGAGCCGCTCTACGCGTACGCGGTGCGGCTGGCCGCGGCGACGCGTACCCATCCGCAGGTGCGGGTCGGGGTGAGCCCGCGCGGGGTGATCGCGCTGACCCGGGCGGCGTGCGCGTACGCGCTGATCGACGGCCGCGGCTGGATCATGCCGGAGGACCTGAAGGCGCTCGTCGAGCCGGTGTTCGCGCACCGGCTGCTGCTCACCCCCGACGCGCAGGTGCGTGGTGTGACGCCCGCCGGGGTGCTGCGCCAGGCGGTCGCGTCGGTGCCGGTGCCGCTGCCGTCGGGCCAGGCCACAGCGGTGCACGGCTGAGCGTGGGGATCACCGCCCGTGGCATCGGGCTGCTCGTCGCCGCCCTGGTGCTGCTCGGCGTGGGGTTCCGGTACGCGTACCCGGAACTGACGGTGCTCGGCGCGGCGGCCGGCGTGGCGGTCGGCTACGCCGTGGTGAACGCGGCCTGGCGGCCCCGGCTGAGCGTCGAGCGGCGGGCCGACCCGGACCGGGTGGCCCGGGGTGAGCCGGCGGCGATGGAGCTGACGGTGCGCAACACCGGCCGGTTGCGGGCGGCGAACCTGGTGGCCGAGGACCGCTGCGCCGGCGCGCTCGTGCCGGTGCCGCTGCTGCGGTTGCGCCCGGGCCGGGACACGGTGGCGCGGTACGAGGTGCCGACACATCGGCGTGGGGTGGTGCCGGTGGGGCCGCTGCGGGTGGTGCGCCGGGATCCGCTGGGCCTGGTGGCGCTGGCGCGCGGCTACGGCGGCACGGTGCCGGTGTGGGTGCACCCGCGCATCCACCCGCTCTCCGCGGTGCCCACCGGCGCCGGGCGCAGCCTGGACGGGCGTACCGACAGCGTGCCGCACGGGTCGATCACGTTCGACTCGCTGCGGGAGTACGTGGTGGGCGACGAGCTGCGCCGCGTGCACTGGCGCACCAGCGCCCGGGTGGGCGAGCTGATGGTGCGGGAGAACGTGGACACCAGCCTGCCGCGACTGGTTGTGGTGCTGGACAACCGCGCATCCGCGCACCCGGACCGGGCCGGTGGTGTCGCGGAGTCGTTCGAGTCGGCGTGCGAGGCGGCGGCGTCGGTGGTGGCCGCCGCGGTGCGGGAGGACCTGCCGGTGCACCTGCTGCTCGTCGTACCGGCCGAGGTGGAGCCCGCGGGCGCGGCCGGGCCGCTGGACCGGCTCGCAGCTGTGGAGCTGGCGGACGCCGGGCCGGACGTGCTGCCCGCCGCGACGGGCAGGCTGCGCCGCGACCGGCTCGGCGACACGCTCGTCTTCCTGACCGGGCCGGGTGGCCGCGACGACCTGGGGCACGTGGGCGCGCTGCGCGGCGCGTACCCGTCGGTGGTGGTCGGGATGTTCGGCGCGGACGGGCCGACACCGGCGGGCGCGGCGGGCCTCACGGTGCTGGACGCGGCCGACGGCGCGGCGTTCGCCGCCGAGTGGGACGGGGTCCGCCGGTGGTGACGCCGCCGCAGGTCGAACCGCCAGCGGACGGGCGCGTGGCCCGGGCGCTGCGGGCCGTGCCGGTCCCGGCCGCGCTGATCGTGCTGGTTGCGCTCTCCGGCGTGGTGCTGGGCCGGGTGTACGCGGACCCGCTGCTGACCCGGCTCATGGCCGGCGCGGCGGTCGGCTCGGTGCTGGTCAGCGTGGCCGCCCGGCGGCTGCCGTCCTGGCTGGTCGCGCCGCTGTCGGTGGCCGCGCTGGCCGGGTGGACACTGCTGTCGCTGCGGCTGGCCGCCGCGCACGCGGCGCTGCCCGGCGGGCTCGGCGAGGTGACCGCCGACGCGGCCCGCAACGCGATCCCCCGGCTGCTCACCGCGATGATCCCGGTCGAACCGGCCCCGGACACGGTGCTGGTCCCGGTGGTCGCGGCGTGGCTGGCCGGGCTGACCGCCGCCGAGGTGGCGCTGCGGGCCGGGCGGGTGCTGCTGGGCTACCTGCCGCCGGCGCTGCTCTACGCGGGCGCGCTCTACGTGGTGGGGCCGAACGCGGATCCGGCGATCGGCCCGACGGTGCTGTTCGCGGCCGTCGCGGCGGCCGGCCTGGCGACGCCCGGGCGCCGCGACGGCCCGGCGCCCGATCCGGTCGCCGGCCTCAGTCCTGCGGTACGCGCGGCGGTACGGCTGCGTCTGGTGGCGGCGAGCGCGGCCGGGCTCGCAGTGGTGGTGGCGCTGGCGGCGCTGCTCGCCCCGGTGGTGGCCGCCCGGGTCGACGAGCGGCCGGTCGACCCGCGCCGCTACGTGGAGCCGCCCCGGGTGGAGTCGCTGGACGAGAATCCGCTGATCCGGATCTCCGGGTGGGCGCTCAACCCGGACCAGCGGCTGCTCGACGTGCGTACGAGCGGGGGCGCGGCCGGGGACGGGTCGCCGCGGATCCGGCTGGCGGTGCTCAGCGACTACGACGGGGTGACCTGGCGGGTCGGCGCCACGTACCGCAACGCGGGGCGGATCCTGCCCGCCGCCGAGCCGGCCCCGAACGCGGCCACCGACGAGGTGCGCCAGGAGATCACGGTCGGCGACCTGAGCGGGCGGCTGCTGCCGGCGGTGCCCACGCCGCGCGAGGTGACCGGCGCGCGGGTGGCGTACGACCCGGCGACCGGGACGCTGATCCGGCCGGAAGGGCTCGCGCCGGGCCTGCGGTACGAGGTGTCGTCGGTGCGGGAGCGCCCGGACGCGAACCTGCTGCCCACGGCGAACGTGCCCGCCGGTGACGAGGTGGCCCGGGTGCTGCGGGTGGCCGACGGCGCGCCGGAGCCGGTGCGACGGCTCGCCACCCAGCTCGCCGAGTCGAACGGCGCCCCGTACGCGCGCGCCGACGCGATCGCCGCGTTCCTGGCCGAGCACTACCGGGTGACAGCCGACGCGCCCAGCGGGCACGCGTACCCGAACCTGGCGTTCTTCCTGTTCGGACCGCGTAACGGCGGCGGGCAGCGGGGCACGTCGGAGCAGTTCGCCGCCGCGTTCGCGGTGCTCGGCCGCCTCGCCGGCCTGCCGACCCGGGTGGTGGTCGGGTTCGAGCCCAAGGGCGACGGTCCGGTGCGGGCCGCCGACGCGTACGCCTGGCCGGAGGTGCTGTTCGACGGCGTCGGCTGGGTGCCGTTCGACCCGATGCCGCGTCCGGACTCCGAGCCCCGCCCGGTGGAGGAGGACTTCCGGCCGCAGCCGGAGGATCCGCCGCCGTCGGAGGTGCCGGCGCCCACCGAGGAGCCGAGCGCCACTCCCTCGGCCGCCGCGCCCGCGCCCGGCCGGAGCGAGGGTGGGCTCGGCACGCCGGTGCTGGTCGGCGGCGGTGCCGGTGGCCTGCTGCTGGTGGTCGGGGCGGTGCTGGCGGTACTCGTGGCGATGCGCCGCCGGCTGACCCGCTCCCGGTTGGACGCCGGTGACCCGGGCGAGCGGGTCGCCGGTGCGTGGCGGGAGCTGACCGACGCGCTGCGGCTGGCCGGGCACCCGGTCGGGCCGGACCTGGCGGCGGCCGAGGTCGCCGAGCGGGCCCGCCGGACGCTCGCCGAGGCGCGCGCGGCGCGGCCCGGAGAGGGCGCGGCGAGCGGCGACCCGGATGGCGCGGTGGTGGACGAGCTGGCCGGTCTGCTCAACCAGGCGGGCTTCGCGCCGGGCAGCGTCACGCCGGAACAGGCGGAGCGGGCCGCACGGCTGAGCGCCGGCTTCGCCGACGCGCTGCGTTCGGCCCGGTCGCGGTGGCGACAGGTGCTGTGGGCGGTCCATCCGGGGCCGCTCCGGTGGCGACGCTGATCAACAGCCGTAACCGGATCGCCGGGCCGGTACCTCTACGAGCCGTCCTGAGTGGGGCACCGGCGGCCGGCTTACGGAAGTAGGGTGAGCGGTGATCTGGATCAGGAACCGGCGTTTTCGTCTGCTCTGGACCAGTACGCTCTTGTCCAACCTGGGCAATTGGCTGATGATCGTCGCGGTACCGGTTCACGTCTACACGATGACCGGGTCGACGCTCAGCAGCGGTTTCGCCTTCGTCGCGCAGACCCTGCCCGCGATCGTCTTCGCGCCCCTGGCCGGGGTGCTGGCCGACCAGTGGGACCGGCGCGCGGTGATGGTCGGCGCGGACCTGTTGCGCATGGCCGTCGTGCTCGCGCTGGTCGTGGTCGACGATCCGGGCATGCTGTGGCTGCTCTACACGGTGATGTTCTTCGAGAGCGCGATCGGGCACGTCTTCCAGCCCGCGGCCCGGGCGGTGGTGCCCGCCATCGTCGGCCGGGGCGGTGACCTGGAGGCGGCGAACTCCTGGAACACGGTGGCGAGCGGCATCGTCCGCCTCGCCGGCGCGCCCCTGGGCGGCGCGCTCTACGCCCTGGTGGGTTTCGACGCTCTGGTGCTGATCGACTCCGCGACGTACCTGGTCTCGGCCGTACTGATCTTCGGAATGGGCCGGCTGCGGGTGGCCGACGACGGACACCGGCCGGGCACGTCGTCCTGGCTGGCCGCTTTCCGGGGGCAGATCCGGGAGGGTCTTGCCTTCCTCTTCGGGCATCCCGTTCTCCGCACGACGCTCGGCGTCTCCAGCATCTTCCTGATGGCGAACGCCGCTCTGAACGTGCTTCTCGTGCCGTACGTCATCAGCGTCCTCGGCGGCGACGCCGGCGATGTCGGCGTGCTCATGGCCGCACTGGGCGGCGGCTTCCTGGCCAGCGCGTACGTCGGCAACGTGCTGTCCCGAAGCGGTCTCCTCCGGCTGTCGTTCACCGGCTGCCTGGCGGCGATCACCCTCTGCTTCGCGGGGCTCTTCCTCATCCACCACTTCGCCGCCGCGCTGGTCTTCATCGCCCTGGCCGGCCTGCCCGGAGGCGCGTTGCTGATGCTGGTCCAGGTTCAGGTCCAGCGCCACACCCCGGACCGCCAGCTCGGCCGGGTCGGATCCGCCTTCTCCGCCGCCGAGATGGCCGCGACCGTCGTGGGTGCCTCGGCGGGCAGCATCGCCGGGCAGCAGTTGCCCCTCATCACCACGGTCTGGCTCGTGATCGGCGTACTGGCGGCCGGCACAGCAGTCGCCGCCCTCCTGCTGCCCACCCGGTCCGGACCGCCGGCGGCGGAGCCGGTGGCGACGGCTGAATCGCCGTCGATCCGTCACGACTGAGGGGAGCCGGCGCGCAGCTTCCGGACGAGCTTGCGCAGCC
This sequence comes from Micromonospora sp. WMMD1219, assembly GCF_049315215.1. Lineage (NCBI taxonomy): Bacteria > Bacillati > Actinomycetota > Actinomycetes > Micromonosporales > Micromonosporaceae > Micromonospora > Micromonospora sp. WMMD1219. The sequence goes on along the minus strand of NZ_CP186057.1, from coordinate 4,017,058 downwards.
CGGCCTGCCAGCCGTCCGGGTCCTCGGCGCGACGGCGGGCGTAGTCGGCGACCTCGGGGTGCGGCAGGATCAGGAACCGCTCCTCGGCCAGCCCGGCGACGACCGCGTCGGCGACCTGGTCCGGGGTGAGGATCGTCCCGGACGCGGCGATCACCCGGGCGCCCAGGTGCCCCTCGGCGAGGCCGTCGGCGAGCATCGGGGTGTCCACGCCCTGCGGGCACAGCGCGCTGACCCGGATGCCGGCGTCCCGGTAGGTGATCGCCAGCCACTCGGCGAGACCCACGGCGGCGTGCTTGGTGGCGGTGTACGGGGCGTCGCCGACGGCGGTCAGCAGTCCGGCCGCCGAGCAGGTGAGCAGCAGGTGTCCCTGGCCCCGGCCGAGCATCCCGGGCAGCACGGCGCGGGCGCTGTGCAGGTGCCCGAGCACGTTCACCTTCCAGGCCCGGTCCCAGTCGGCGTCGGGCGCGTCGATGCCACCGCCGGTGGCCACGCCGGCGTTGGCGCAGAACAGGTCGATCCGGCCGTGACGGCGCTCGGTCTCGTCGACGAGCGCGTGCACCGCCGCCTCGTCGGTGACGTCCAGCCCGACGCCGCTCGCGACCGGGCCGATCGCTTCGGCCGCCGCGCGGGCCGCGTCGGCGGCCAGGTCGGCCAGGACGATCGCGGCGGCGCCCTCGGCGGCGAACCGGCGGCCCAGCGCCGCGCCGATCCCACCGGCCCCTCCGGTGATCACCACCACCCGGTCGGTCAGGTTCATCTCAGGCCACCTTTCCGGGGCCGAGCCGGGGCAGCAGGTCCATCCAGGCCGCCGCGCCGCCCTCGGTGATCTCCGGCGTGGGCAGCACCGCGATGACCGGCACGTCGACGCCGTTGTCGGCGTACCGGCGGACGGATGCCACGCACTGCTCGGGCGAGCCGTGCAGCACCAGCGCGTCGACCACCTCGTCCGGTACGGCGGCGGAGGCGCCCCGCCGGTCCCCGGCGGCCCAGGCCTCCCACATCGGGCCGAGCGAGTCCTCGCGGCCCAGCCACCTGTGGAAGGCGGCGTACGCGGGCACGGTCAGGTAGCCGGTGATCATGCGGCGGCCCAGTGCGCGGGCGTAGGCGGCGTCCTCGGTGGGGCAGACGAAGATGCGGGCGGCGACGTCGAAGCCGGGCCGGCGCTCCCCCACCTCGGCGAGCGCGGTCGGCACGTCGTCGGCGGCCAGCCAGTTGAGGATCACCCCGTCGGCCTCGGCGGCGGCCAGGCGCAGCATGCCGGGGCGCAGCGCGGCCAGCACGACCGGCGGCGGCACGCTGGGCGGGCGCTCCAGCGTGAACCGCCGGACGGCGAACGTGTCGAACGCCCCGTCGACGGTCTCGCCGCGCAACGCGGCCCGCAGGAACCGCAGCACGTCCCGGGTGCGCTTGAACGGCTCGTCGAACGCGATCGCGTTCCAGTCGCGTACCAGCACCGGCGAGGAGGAGCCGACGCCGAGCGCGAAGCGGCCCGGCGCGGCCTCGGCCAGCGCGGCGGCGCTCATCGCGAGCAGTCCGGGCCCTCTGGTGAACACCGGCGTGATCGCGGTGCCGAGGCGCAGCCGTGGCGACCACGCGGCGGCCAGGGCCAGCGGGGTGAACGCGTCGGCGCCGGCCACCTCCGACGACCAGACGTCGGTGAACCCGGCGTCGTCCAGGGCCGCGTAGACAGCGGCGTGGTCGGCGAGCGGAATTCCGCCCAACGGCACGGTCATTCCCCATCGGTTCGTCACCCGTCGATGGTGCCCGTCCGGCAGCGCCCGGAGCAAGATCCAGGCAGATATGGGTGATCCGCTCCGAGTTGCCGGGAAAGAGTGTTACGACTGCCGCATGAGTCGGACCGGGGACGGGGCCCGGCGGTGAGGACCGCCGAGCCGGCCGCGCTGCGCAGCTCCGGCGGCGGACCCGACCGGGCCACGTTCCTGGAACTCTTCTTCGACCTCGTGTACGTGTTCGCGCTGACCCGGATCTCGGCGCGCGCCTTCGAGGACCTGGTGCTGGAGGGCGGGCAGACCGGCTGGACGGCGGTGACCGGCGGCGGCAAGACACTGCTGTTGCTGCTCGCGCTCTGGGCCGTCTGGCAGGGCACGGCGTGGACCACCAGCCGCTACGACCCGCACCACCTGTGGTTGCAGGTCATCGTGATCACCGCGTTGATCTCGGCGATGGTGATGGGGGTGGCGATCCCGCGCGCGTTCAGCCACAGCGGCCTGATGTTCGCCGCCGCATACGTGGTGGCCCAGGTGAGCCGGCCGGCGATCCTCGTGCTGGTGCTGCACAGGCAGCAGTACCGCCGGCTCAAGCTGCGCATGCTGATCACGTTCTGCGCCACGGGTGTGCTCTGGCTGGCCGGCGCGCTGCTGCCGGGCAGCGCCCGGGTGGTGCTCTGGACCACGGCACTGCTGCTGGAGTACCTCGCCGCCCGGTTCGGCTGGCCGATGCCCGGTCTGGGCCGCTCGACCGTCTCCCGGTGGGACATCCACGGCGAGCACCTGGCCGAGCGCTACCAGCAGATCTTCCTGGTCGCGCTTGGTGAGACGATCCTGCTCGCCGGCCTGGCCTTCACCCGCTCCCCCACCAGCCCGGGCATGGTCGCCGCGTTCGCCGTCGCGCTCGCGACCTCGGTGCTGCTGTGGCGGATCTACGTGCAGCGGGCCGGGCAGATCCTGGGCGAGGCGGTGACCCGGGCCGCCCATCCGGCCACCGTCGGCCGGTCCGCCGCCGACACCCACCTGGTCATGGTGATCGGGGTGGTCGCCACCGCGATCGGCTACGAGCTGGTCATCGAGCATCCGGCCGGGCACAACGAACTGCCCTGGCTGGCCATGATCCTCGGCGGGCCGGCCGTGTTCCTGGCCGGCCGGGCCCGCTTCGAGTACGAGGTGTTCGGCCGTGTCTCCCCGTCCCGGCTGGTGGGGATCGCCGCGCTGCTGCTGCCCGCACCGCTGCTGGTGCGCCTCGCGCCGCTCGTCGCGGCGATCCTCGCCGCGCTGGTCCTCACGGCGGTGGCGGTGGCCGACGCTCGCCGCGCCTGGGGCCGCCCGCCGGAGGAGGCGGCGACGCCGTTCTGAGCGGCGACGCCGGTGCGGCACACCGCTACCGGGCTACGATCCGCGCGTGACCTTCTCGCTCGTCGCCCGCTCCGCCGACGGGCACCTGTACGGCGTGGCGGTGGCCAGCCGCTTCCTCGCCGCCGGGGCGCTCGTGCCGGCCGCCGAGGCACTGGTGGGCGCGGTCGCCACCCAGGCGCACGCCAACCTCGCCTACCGGGCGCAGGCGCTCGCGCTGCTGCGTACCGGCGTCAGCGCCACCGACGCGGTGGCCGGGCTGGTCGCCGCCGACCCCGGCCGCGACGACCGGCAGCTCGCCGTGGTGGGGGCGACCGGCGACGGGGCCACCTGGACCGGACCGCGCTGCCACCCCTGGGCGGGCGGGCAGGCCGGCGACGGCTGGGCCGCGCAGGGCAACATCCTGACCGGCCCGCAGGTGATCGACGCGCTGCGCGACGCCTGGCTGGCCCGCGACGACCTGCCGTTCCCGCAGCGCATGCTGGCGGCGCTCACCGCCGGTGACGCGGCCGGCGGTGACCGGCGCGGCCGGCAGAGCGCCGCGATACTCGTGGTGCAGCGCCACGCCGGCTACGCCGGCACCGGCGACGAACTGGTGGACCTGCGCGTGGACGACCACGACGACCCGGTCGCCGAGCTGCGCCGCCTGCTCGGCATCCACCACATGCTGTTCGGCCGCCCCGACCCGGCCACGCTGCGGGATCTCACCGGTCCGCTCGCGGCAGAGGTGGCGGAGCTGCTCGCCGCCACCGGTCACCCGGTCGGCCCGGCCGGCCTGGACGACGCGCTGGCGGCCTGGACCGGCCTGGAGAACCTGGAGGAACGCTTCGTGCCCGGCCGGATCGACCCGATCGTGCTGGATCACCTGCGGCGGTGTGCCGGGCGCTGAGCGGAGATCAGCCGCCGAACGCGAGCCGGCCGATGCCGGCACGGGCCAGCTCGGCCTGCTCGTCGCCGGTCAGCGGCAGCCGCCCGGTGGCCTTGCGCAGCACGGTGAGCGTGTCCCAGCGCAGGCCCGGCGGCACCGGCGCGCCGCCGGTGAGCACGCCGGCCGCCACGGCCGCCGCGGGCGGGGTCAGCCACGGCGGCCGGTCCAGCGCGTCGGCCAGGTCCAGGCCGTGCACCGCGACCTCCACCACGCGGGTACGCAGGAACTCCGGCAGCGCCATCGCGTCACCGTGCCGGGTGCGCACCACCCGGCCGGGCGGCGCGGCGGCGACCGCCTCGTCGGTGGCGCGCCAGGCCCGGCCGAACTCCCCCGCCACCTCGGCCGCGCCCGGGTGCTCCCGGGCGGCCCGGCGTGCCGAGTCGACGCGGTCCCGGTCGACCGGCGGGCTGAACTTGGCCGCGCCGAAGTAGGCGGCGGCGTCGACCTCGGCCCGGGGCGGCGCGGGTTCGGCGAGCATCAGGGCCAGGCGCCCGGCTCCGGTGCTCACGTGCGCGATCAGGTCGCGTACCAGCCAGGGCGGGCACGGGGTGGGCCGGTCCAGCGCCGCGTCGTCCAGGTCGCGCAGCACCCGTTCCAGGCGTTCGCACTCGGCCCGGAACGCCGCCCGTACGGTCTGCACCTGCGGTCAGCCCTTCCAGCGGGGCACCAGCCGGTGCACCACGACCAGCACCAGCGCGGCCACCACGGCGATCGTGCCGGCGATGCCGGCCGCGCTGCCCGCGTACCCGATGAACAGCGGACGGCGGCCGAGCGCCTGGACGGGGACTGTGGAACGGTCGACGAGCCAGGACAGCGCCACCGCGGAGGCCAGCAGGGCCACCACGCCGGCGCCGCCGAGCACGGCGCCGGCAACCCGGTGCGCGTCGCCCGGCTCCACCACCGCCTGCTCGCGCTGGAAGAACAGCAGCACCAGCCCGGCGACCGCGGCCCACGCGCCGACCACCAGGTACGCGGCGACCGCGTCGCTGGGCCGGTGCCAGCCGGCGGAGAGCGTGGCGACGCCCGCGGCGGCGGCGTACCCGGCGCCGAGGAACGCCCCGGCGACCCGCAGCTTGCGCGGCAGCACCAGGATCAGCGCGACCGCGACCGAGGCGGCCACCGTGGTGTGCCCGCTGGGCAGGCTGTTGCCGGCGGCGGCCCGTTCCGGGTCGATGCCGAAGTCGGGCCGGGCCAGGTAGTGCTTGAGCAGCTGCGTGGTCACGTTGGCGCCGGCGATCAGCAGCGTCGCGGTGACGGCGAGCGCCTTGCGTCCCCGGATCAGCGCGATGAAGCCGATCACGGCGGTCGCGGCCAGCAGCGACACCACCGACATGGCGTTGAGGAGTGTGTCCACCGGATCGTCGATGCGGTCCTGGCCGATCCGGTTGCCGGTGAGCGCCACCGTGTCCAGCCACTGGCCCAGTTCGGTGTGTACGGCGAAGCGCCACACCAGCCCGAACGCGGCTGTCTGGATCAGGGCCAGTACGACCAACCAGACCGCCGTCCAACCCCTCGCCGTCTCCCGCACCCGGACAACTTAACGGTAGGTCCGCTCCGGCGCGCGGCGGAGCGCCATCGGCGGCGGCGTACGGTGAGGCGGGCGATTTCGAGGAGGTGGCGCGTGACCGGCACGCCGCAGCGGCAACCGGCGGACGGGCCGCGGCCGGAGTCGCTGGCCGACCTGCTCGGCGGCCGGCGCGGGGCGGTGGACGCGACGCTTCCCCCGCTGGCGTTCGGGCTCGGCTGGGTGCTCGGCGGCCTGGGCGGCGGCGTGCTCGCGGCGGTGCTGACCGGCACGGCGGTGGCCGGCTGGCGGTGGCGGCGCGGCGACCGTCCCCGCTCGGTGCTGGTCGGGCTGCTCGCGGTCTGCGTGGCCGCGCTCGTCGCGTTGCGCACCGGCCGGGCCGCCGACTTCTTCCTGCTCCAGATCGCCGCCAACACCGCGAGCGCGCTGGCCTGGGCGGTGAGCATCGTGGTGCGGTGGCCGCTGCTGGGTGTGGTGGTCGGCACGGCGCTGGGCCAGCGCACCCGGTGGCGGCGCGACCCGGCGCTGCTGCGGGCGTACGGCCGGGCCAGCTGGGTGTGGGCGGCCACCTACGTGCTGCGGGTCGCGGTGTTCGTCCCACTGTGGCTGTACGGGCAGGTGGTCGCGCTCACAGTGGCGCGGGCGGCGCTGACCTGGCCGCTGATCGCGGCGGCGCTGACGGGGAGCTGGGTGGTGATCCGGCGCTCGCTGCCGGCCGGACATCCGGGGCTGCGGCACCCGGTGGACCCGGCGGACGCGGACGGTGTGGCGGCGCGCACAGAATAATGGAGAGGCCGCCACGGGGGGAGCGGCCTCTCCGTCAAATACGTTACTCCGTCCAGGGCCCGGATGTGATCCCGTGGACCGCTGAATTTTCCGTGCCTTTTCGCGCCATGGGTCGTCGCCGGGCGGAGTGGTGGGCCGGCCGGTCCGCTGCGTCGGCCGGACGGCCGGCCCACCCGGCCTGACCGCGGGCGTCAGGCCGTTCGCCGACCCGGCCGCTCCGTTCCCCCATCGGCCGGGTCGGCCTCCTCCGTGGGCGGGCTCTCACCCGCCCACGAAGGAGGGGTCACCTCACCCTTGCGGGAAGTAGGTGCCGTAGTCGGCGTACGCCATGGCGATGTCCGCCTGCGCCCAGAACCGGTGGTAGTTGAAGACCGGCTCGGGACCGCCGTCCAGGTACGCCTGCACCTTCGGCCAGTCCGGGTCGTTCTTGTAGAACGAGCGGATGTCCAGGAAGCTCTTGCCCGGGGCGATCGCGTCGCCGTTGGGCATCTTCCCGGTCCAGCCGTTGGGGACGTAGAGACCCTGGCCGTCGGCGGCGTTGTAGACGTCGTCGAAGCGCTTGTAGTCGCCGCGCTTCTCCGGCGTCGAGACGCCCTTGCTGTCGGCGGACGCCGAGAGCGCGTCCAGCAGACCCTTGGCGGTGTCCTTCGCCGCGGTGTTGCCGGACTTGGCCGCGTACGCGATGAGCGTGCGGGCGTAGGCGCCGGCGACGCCGACGTCCTGGCCCTTGACCGTCACCTCGACGTGCAGGTTGGTGTTCGGCTGCGGGCTGCTCGGGTTCCAGTTGGCCGGCTGGCCCGTCCACTTCATGTCCGACGGGATCGACCAGTTGGTGCCGACAGTGGTGTTGGCGATCGCCCACGGCACCCACTTGTCCAGCAGCGCCTTGGCCTTCGCGTTGCCGGTCTCCAGGTACAGCTCGGCGATGCGCTGCATCGACCAGGCCTGCATGCCGAACCACTGGTTCGACGGCGGGTCGTTGTAGACCGGGTCGACGTCGTAGAACATGCCGTAGAAGGTGGCGGTGCCGGCCGGCGGCTGGGCGTAGCTGCCGTCCCAGCTGTTGGTGGCGCCACCGGCGATGCCGCCCTCGGCGGACTGGAGCCAGGTGTAGAACTCCAGCTGCCGGTCGAGGCTCTTCTGCCAGTCGGAGACCGCGGTCGGCGACTTCGGCTTCAGCTCCGCGACGTTGGTCATGGCCCAGGCCGCGAACGGGTTCTGGTAGCCGAAGTGGCTGTGGCTGGAGCCGATCCGCCACGACCAGTTCTGCGAGGTGTCGTACGCGCCACCCCAGGCGTAGTACCAGGAGAGCAGGTAGTGCGCCGAGTCACGGCCGCTGGCGGCCGGGCAGGTGGACGCCCCGACGCAGTTGCCGATCTTCTTGAAGTACTTGTCGAACAGCGCGTAGCGCAGGTAGTCGCCCATCTTGGCGGCCTTGGCCACGGTGGCCGCCACGTCGGCCTGCTTGCCCTGCGCCTTGGCCCAGGTCAGCGCCCAGTAGGCGGCCTGGACGGCACGCGCGTCGGCGTCCGGGGCGTTGGTGTACTTCCACTGCTTGGCCGGGGCGCTGGACTCCTTGACGAACAGGTCCAGGTAGCCGTTCGGGCCGCCGTGCTTGAACGTGTCGCAGGACGGCTGCGGCACGGTCTCCCACACCGACTCCTGGGTGCCCCGCTGGAAGGTGTTGATGTACGCGGGCCGGGTGGTGCCGTCGCCGCAGCGGCCGTAGCCGTAGGTGTTGTCCACGTCGAGCAGCCAGTGCATGCCGTAGATGTCACCGGTGCCGTAGGTGGACTGCAGCTCCGAGCGCAGCGGGTCCTGGCCGACCGGGACGCTGGCCTCCAGCGCCGACGGGTACTGGCTGGGCAGGTTGTGCTCGGCGGCGTACTGCGGGGTGCCGGGCGAGCCGGCGGTGGCCTGGTCGGCGTGCGACGGGATGATGTACTTCTCCATCACCGTCCAGGCGTTGTTGAACGGGGCCCAGTTCTGGGTGACCCGGCCGTACTGCGCCTCCAGCCAGAGCCAGAAGCTGAACGCCTCCGAGGTGGTCTCGTGGCCGTGGTCGGGTGCCTCGACGATCAGCGTCTCGATCGAGTGGTACGGCACGCCCTCGGGGCTGAAGTAGCCCGAGTTCTTGATCTTGCCGTACTGGTCGAGGAACTTCTTGATGTAGGCGTTGTCGCCGCCGGGGGTGTCGTTGTCCGCCTCGGTGGCGACGACGGAGATCGGGGCGTAGCCGGTGGCCGACGCGGTGATCGTGGCGGTGCCGCCGACCGTGTCGGAGTCCTCCGCGGCCGACACCGTGGCGGTGACGCCGGTGCTCCAGTTGCTCGAGGTGAGCGTCAGCGTGGACGGCGAGACGGTGATGTCGCTGTCACCGGTGACGGCGAGGGTCACCGGCACGTTGGCCGTCGGCGCCGCGCTGAGCGTGTACCGGACCGTGGCGCTGCCGCCCTCGGCGACGGTGACCGCGGACGGGCTGGCGACCAGCCTCGGCCCGCTCGCCGCCGTCACGGTGAACGACTTCTCCGAGACGGCCGTGCCGCCCGCGTTGTCGTACGCCTTGGCCTGCACGGTGTAGCTGCCGGCCGGCAGGTCGAGCAGGTCGTAGCCGTACGGCGCGGTGGTGTCGGTGTTGACCAGCAGGCCGTTGCGGTAGAACTCGACCTTGCTGATGGTGCCGTCGGTGTCGCTCGCGGTCGCGGTCAGCGGCACGTCCGCCGGCGCCTCGAACGGGCCGGACGGCACGCTCAGGGAGACCGTCGGCGGCTGGTTGGTCTGCGCGCCGTTGCAGGCGACCCCGTTGAGCGTGAACGCGGTGGGCTTCGGGTTGCTGCCGCTGAAGCTGCCGTTGAAGCCGATGCTGGTGGACGCGCCGGTGGGCAGGCTGCCGTTCCACGACTCGTTCGTGGCGGTCACCTCGCTGCCGGACTGGCTCCACCGGGCCGACCAGCCCTGAACCACGCGCTGGCTGCTGTTCGGGAAGGCGAACTTCAGCGACCAGTTGTTCAGCGCGTCGCCCAGGTTCTTGATGGTGACGTTGGCGGTGAACCCGTTGTTCCAGTCGGTCGTCGCATAGGTCACGTCGCAGGCGGGTGCGGCCTGGGCGGCGCCCGCGGGCAGGGCCACCCCGCCTATGACGAGGGCGGCGGCGGCGACCATCGCCGTGCGGCGACGTCTGGCCAGAAGTCTCATGTGGGCGGTGTCTCCTCGGACTGGGCCGGGACCTGGGGCCCCGGCGGGGCGCCTCCACGCGCCGACGGGGCGTACGCGGGGGGACGGAGGCGTCCGGAAAGGTGGTCGTCCCGGCCGTGCCGGGGATCGGGGCGCCGCACCGGTTCGTCACCGGGTGCCCTCGGCGGCCCGCGCTCGCGTTCACTGGCTCCGCGTGGCGTGACGAGAGTGTGACATGGAAGCGCTCCCACCACAACGGCCAGCGTAGATACGCGCTTCCATGTTTCGATCTCGTTTAGGGGCTTTTCCAAACCCGTGACGGGCGTTACAGTCGCAGCATCGCCGATGGGAGCGCTTCCATCGACGGAGATACAAGTACTGGATCGCCGGGTACACCCGTGCCCGGCGCGTCGGCCAGAGGCCGACGGCGGACCAGCCCGGACGCCGCCGCCGGCCGTCACCCGCCAGACGGAGGGAGGTGGAACCAGAGCCACTCGCGTGGCCCGGCTCCCGCGCGACGCGCACGACGGACGCCAATTCCACTTCGTGCGTGTGTGCACCATCGGTGGGGACGGGGGTTGCCCTCCCCCGTCCCCACACTAAACCCCCGTTGTCGACGGCAAAAGAGGCCGACGGGACAGGCGTGACACGCCACCCGGACGGCCTTTCTCGCTATCCGCCCCACCCCTCGCCGCTCACGCCGCCGCGAGCGACTTCCCGAGCGACGCCCCCGCCCACCCACTTTCCGGCCGCCCGCCGGCCGCGCCGCACGTCGCCGCGACCGCCGGATCGGGCCGGCCGCTCCCTGGCTATGATGGGAGCGCTCCCGGCCCAGGGCGGCCCGTCACTCCGAGGAGAAACCTCATGTCGTTACTCACCCGACGGCGCCTGCTCCGCCGCGCCGCCCTGTCCGCGACCGCGGCCGGCGCGGCCCGGACCGGGCTCGCCGGCGCCACCGCGGCCGGGATCGCCGCGTCGACCGTCACGCTCGGCGGCTGCGACAGCCCGCCCGAGCGCACCACCGACCCGGAGCCGGACCGCGGGCTGCGTTTCCCGGACGGCTTCGCCTGGGGGGCGGCGACCTCGGCGTACCAGATCGAGGGGGCCGCGAAGGAGGACGGGCGGGGTGAGTCCGTCTGGGACACCTTCAGCCACACGCCGGGCCGGACCCGCAACGGCGACACCGGCGACGTCGCGGCCGACCACTACCACCGGTACGCGCAGGATCTGGACCTGATGCGCGACCTGGGGCTGCGCAGCTACCGGTTCTCCATCTCCTGGCCGCGCATCCAGGCCGACGGCTCCGGCCGCCCCAACCAGCGCGGCCTCGACTTCTACCGCCGCCTGGTGGACGGGCTGCACGAGCGCGGCATCGCGCCGATGGCCACGCTGTTCCACTGGGATCTCCCCCAGGCCCTCCAGGACGCCGGCGGCTGGGAGAACCGGGACACCGCGGAGCGCTTCGCCGAGTACGCCGACATGGTGTTCCGCGCCCTCGGCGACCAGGTGCCGGTCTGGCTGACCATCAACGAGCCGAAGACCGTGGTGCAGAACGGCTACATCTGGGGCCACCACGCGCCGGGCATCCGCGATGAGGACGCGGCGTACCTGGTCGCCCACCACCTCCAGCTCGGCCACGGCCTCGCCGTGCAGGCGCTGCGCGCCTCCGGTGGCACCGGCCGGATCGGCCCGGCGCTCAACCTGCACCCCTGCTACCCCGCCGACGACTCCGCCGAGTCGGCCGCCGCGACCCGCCTCTACGACGGCTACGAGAACCGCCTCTACCTCGACTCGATCTTCAAGGGCGCGTATCCGCAGGACGTGCTGGACGACCTCGGCCCGGCCAGCCGGATGGCCCGCGGCGTCCGCGACGGCGACCTGAAGATCATCTCCAGCCCGGTCGACCTGCTCGCCGTGCAGTACTACACGCCGATCTACGTCACCGCCGACGGCGGCACGGTCCGCAAGTGGCCCACCTCCGAGGCGGAGTGGCAGCAGATCTACCCGGAGGGCATGTACGACATCCTGACCCGGGTCACCCGCGACTACGGCCGGGTGCCGATCACCATCACCGAGAACGGCCTGCCCTGCCCGGACGTGCCCGGCGCGGACGGCAACGTCGACGACGCCGGGCGGGTCACCTTCCTGCGCGACCACTTCGCCGCCGCCCACCGGGCCATCGGCGACGGGGTGCCGCTGGAGAGCTACCACGTCTGGTCGCTGCTGGACAACTTCGAGTGGGCCGAGGGGTACGAGCAGCGCTGGGGTCTGGTGTACGTCGACTACGCCAGCCAGCGGCGGGTGCTCAAGCGCAGCGCCCACTGGTACCGCGACGTGATCCGCCGCAACGGCCTGTAGGTGACGGTGCCCGGCCGGCGCGATGCCGGCCGGGCACCGGGCCGCCTCAGCGCGGCAGCGCCTGCTGGAGTTCGGCGCGCAACGCCGGGGTGAGCATCTCGCCCGCCTGCTTGGCCAGCCGCGCCATCTCGTAGCCGACCACGCCGATGTCGGCATCCGCCCCGGCCAGCGTGGCCAGGATCGAGCCGTCCCGGATCTGCATCACCAGGAAGTAGCCGCGCCCCATCTCGACCACCGTCTGCTTGACGACGTCACCGTCGAACATCTGGGCCGCACCGGCGGTGATGCTCATCAGGCCGGAGGTCACCGCGGCGAGCTTGTCCGCGTTGTCGCGCGGCAGGTGCGCCGAGATCGCCACCAGGAGCCCGTCGGAGGACACCACCACCGCGTGCGCCACCCCGGGAACGCGCTCCGCGAACGCGTTCACCAGCCAGCTCAGGTCGCGTGCCTCCTGGCTCAACGTCGTCACTGTCGTCGTCCTCCTTCATCGCGCGGCAGGTACATCTCGGTGGTCTCCTCGGCCTCGGCCCGCCGTACCCCGCTGTAGAGGCGCGACAGCATGCCGCCGACCGCCTCCGGGTCCGGCTCGTGCCGCACCACCGGGCGGTCGGCCGGGGCGGCCGAGGCGAGCTGGGCCATCGGCACGCGTACCGGCAGGCCCCGCTCGTTCGTCCCTCCGGTCACCGGCGTCGCCGCCGGCGCCGGCGTCACACCCAGCGCCGACGCGGCCGGACCCTGCCGGCTGAACCACCCGCCGCCCGCCGCGCCGGCGTCCGGCGTGAGCACGTCCTCGGCCCGTCCCGGGCGGGGACGCGGCGCGGTCACCGGCGCGGCGGGCGGCGCCGGCGCAGCCGCCCCGGCGTCCGTCCCGTCGCCCAGCGGCCGCCCGGTCAGCGGGGACACCGGCAGCGCCGCGGGCTGGCCCGGTGCCGGACGCCATCCGGCCACCGGCAGTTCGGCGGTCGCCGCGGCGAGCGCAGCGGACGCGGTGACCGGGCCGGTGAGCATCGCCTGCGCCGTCCCGCGCACGAGCCGATTCGGCTCCGGCCGGCCCGCCTCCGGCGCGGGCGCCTCGGCCAGCAGCGCGACCGGGATCCGCACCCGGGCCACCAGGCCCTCCCGGCCCGAGCTCAGCCGCACCCGTACGCCGTGCCGGGCGCTGAGGTGGCTCACCACGAACAGGCCCATCCGTTCCGAGGCCGACACGTCGGCGGCCGGCGGCTCGGCGAGCACCGCGTTCGCCTCGGCCAGCGCCGGCGGGCTCATGCCCAGCCCCTCGTCGACGATCTGCACGAGCGCGCCCCGGCCGTCCGGCTCGACGACCACCCGCACCGCGGTGTCCGGACGGGAGAAGGCGGTGGCGTTCTCCAGCAGCTCCGCGAACAGGTGCACCAGGTCGCCCACCGCGTGCCCGACGACGTGCAGGTCGGTCCGGTTCTCGTGGCGCACCCGCTGGTACTGCTCGATCTCCGCGCTCGCGGCCAGCAGCACCGCGCCCAGGCCCACCGGGCGGTTCCACCGCCGGGTCGACTCGCTGCCGGCCAGCACCAGCAGGCTCTCGTCGTTGCGGCGCATGCGGGCGGCGAGGTGGTCGAGCTTGAACAGGTTCTCCAGCTGGTCCGGGTCGCTCTCCTCGCGTTCGAGCTCGTCGAGCAGCTCCAGCTGCCGCTCGACGAGCACCTGGCTGCGCCGGGCCAGGTTGACGAACATGGCGTTGACGTTGCGTCGCATCATCGCCTGCTCGACCGCCACGTCGACGGCGCTGCGGTGCACCGCCACGAACGCCTCCGCCAGCTCGCCGATCTCGTCCTGCGAGTCGATCACCGAGGGCGGCACGTCGATCGCGCCGACCGGGCGGTCGACTGTGCGCAGCCGTTGCAGCGTCAGCGGCAGATCCACCTGGGCGATCCGCAGCGCCTGGCCGCGCAGCTGCCGCATGGAGCGGGCCACCGACCCGCCGACCAGCAGCGAGATCAGCACCGCGGCCAGGAGCACCGTGGCGATCGCGCCGCCCACCAGCAGCGTGTCGCGCAGCTGGCGGGCGCTGGCGTCGTCGGCCTGGCGTACCGCGTCGGCGACGATCTCGCTCTCCATCTGGCGGAACAGCTCCTGCCGCTGCTCGCTGGCCGCCCACCACTGGGTCGCGTCGAGCAGGGCCGGCTTCGTCTCGCCGCCGCCGGGCAGCGTCCGTTCCTCCATCCGGGTGGCGGCGACGAAGGCCGGATCGACCGAGGTGCGGTCGTAGCGACGGATCTGGTCGGCGGTCGCCGCGACCCGGAACGCGCCGAGGGCGGTGAGTTGCTGGGCTCGCAGGTCGCTGAGCGTCACCTGGTCGTCGGGCTCGTACCGGCCGGACCGGGCGGCGGCGTAGAGCTCCGCGCGGATGCGCGAGGACAGCTCCTTCACCCGGGACAACTGCGCGTACCGCAGCACCGCCTCGGTCAGCTCCTGCCGGCCGCCGCCGGGCGACGGCTCGGCCAGCAGGTTCAGCAGCGCCGCGATCGACCGGTGGTAGTTGCTCAGCACGGTGTCGCTGGAGAGCACCGCGGGCGCCACCGCCGCCCGGATGTTCACCACCTGGTCGTACGCCTCGACCGCCTCGGAGTAGGAGACCCGCCAGGCCGCGTCGGCGTCGGCCAGCGGAGCGGCGGCGGCACGCAGGTCGGTCATCGCGCGGTCGGTGGCCTCCTGGAGCGGCTTCAGCGCGGCCACCGCGGCGTCCCGGTCGGTGCCGGCGCGGCGCAGCGCGGCCAGCTCGCCCGCCGTGCGGTCCCGCTCGTGCTGCAGCCGGTCGACGGCGGTGGAGATCTGCCGCCCGATGCCGACCTGCTCGGCGAAGGCGCTCAGCGTGGTGGTCTGCCCGACCAGCCCGCGGGTCTGGATGCCGGCCAGGACGAGGAACGCCAGTGAGGGGATCACCAGCACCGTGGCGAGCTTGGTGCCCATCCGCCAGTCCCGCAGCCGGAACCCGGAGCGCCGCCGGTGCGGCTGAGGGGCCGCGCCGCGCACCGGGTCGGGACCTGCGCCCACGGTTGCCTCCTCCTCCCGCCCCACCACGTCGGGGAGCGGAGTCCATCCAATCAGGCCGTCGGTCGGTGTCAACGGCCGCCCGGACGGCATGACCAGGACGGTCAGCGCCGCGGGTGGACGGTCACGCGTGCGAGGCGGCCTCGCCCGTCCGGCCGATCCCGGCGATCTCGTCGGCCTCCGCGATCCGGCCGAGCGCGACTAGCGCGGCGCCGGTCGCACCGATCTCCGGGTTGCGTTGCCAGCACACCCGGCGGGGCGCGAGCACGTCGAGGAACGCCCCGCGCCACCACGGCGAGGCGGTCAGCGCCCCACCGCCGAGGACCACCTCCATCGGCTCGCCGATACCGGCCTCCAGCAGCGTCAGGTCGTCGGCGACGAGCCGGCACAGTCCGCTCATCAGCCCGGCCAGGATGTCCACGGCGGTGGTGCCGAAGCTGAGCCCGCGCAGCTCCCCCGAGCCCGCCGGGGCGACACCCGGCGGCCGGTCGCCGCCGAAGCGGGGATTCGCGCGCACCGAGCCGGCGGCGCGGTCGAGCGCCGCCTCCAGCTCCGAGCCCTCCGGCAGCCGCAGCTCACGCGCCGCCCAGGCGAACAGGTTGCCGCCGCTGGAGTACGCCGCGCCGGTCACCACGTGGTCGTGGTCGACCCGGTACCGCCACAGCTGCCCGGGCAGCGGCGGCGGCTCCGCGCCGGCCGGCACGGCCTGGATCATGCGGACCGCGGCGGAGGTGCCGACTGTCACCGCCGCGCGGGTCGGGTCGACGCATCCCGAGCCGACGTTGGCGGCCGCGCCGTCGCCCACCGGTGGCGCCCACCGCGCGCCGGCCAGCTGCGGCCAGCGCCGCGCGTACGCCGCGTTCAGCCGGCCGTGCCAGCCCCGGGGGGCCAGTGGCGGCAACCGATCCGGGCGTACGCCGGCCAGCTCGCACGCCTCCGGATCCCAGTCCATGCGGCGCAGGTCGAGCAGCCCGGTGCCGGAGGCCAGCGAGATCGACATCGGGGCGTCGTCGAGCAGCGTGCCGAGCGCGTACTCGGCGAGCCCGGTGAAGCGTGTGCACCGGTCGACGCGCTCGCGCAGCCAGGGCAGCCGCACCGGCCAGTAGCAGCGGTGCCACCAGGTGCCGGTCCGCCGGTGGAAGTCCGCCGGGTCGGCCGGGCCGGTCGCGCCGGCCGGCGGCTCCGGCCGGGTGTCCAGCCAGGTCAGCACCGGCCCCGACGGTGTGCCGTCGGGCGTCAGCGGCAGCACCGAGTGCCACTGCGCGGAGGTGGCCACGAGGTCCACGTCCCGCAGGTGCCCACCGGCGGCCAGCTCGTCCAGGCACTCCACCAGGCACGCCAGGTAGGCCGGGCCGTCGAGCGTCCCGGTGCCGTCGTCCCCGGTGACCAGGTGCACCCGGCGGCGGGCCAGCGCGCCCGGGCGCGGCACGGCGTCCGCGTCGAGCACGAGGCCGCGCACCGAGGAGGTGCCCAGATCCAGAGCGAGAATGTCCATCGCCGGTCAACCTACCCGGCGGGACCGGCGGCCACTCCAAGATCCGTACCCGGTGACGCGCGATCGGGTTCCACGGCGCCTGTCGATCGCGTACAGTGACCGTCATGCCCGCGCACCTGTCCTGCTGGTGGCCCGCCGACCCGGCGGCCCACCCCCGCGCGTAGCTTCCCCACGCGGCCGCCCGACGAGGCGGCCGCCGGTCTCCCCCGGCATCCCGGGTCGCCTTCACCGGCGGCCACCGGCCCACCGAGGAGACCCGATGACCCGCCTGTCCGACCCGCTCGCCGCCGTCGCGGCCGGCCGCGACCCCGGCCCGTTCGCGCTCGTCCGCCGCGAGGGCGCCGACCACGTCGACCTGTTCACCGGCCCGGTACGCACCGCCGGCGCGCTCGCCGACCTGCCGCTGCCCGAGGACGGCGCCGGCCCGCACACGCTGGCCCTGGTGCCGTTCCGGCAGGTCACCGAACGCGGTTTCGAGTGTGTCGACGACGGGCTGCCGCTGGAGTTCCTGGCGGTCGAGGCGCACCGGCGGATACCCCTGGCCGAGCTGCTCGACGACCTGCCCGACGCCGAGGTGCGCACCCGCGACGCCGGCTTCGACATCGCCGACGACGAGTACGCGGCGATCGTGGAACGGGTGCTGGCCGACGAGATCGGCCGGGGCGAGGGAGCCAACTTCGTCATCCACCGCACCATGCGCGCCACGGTGCAGGGCGACCCGCTGGCCGCGGCCCTGGCCGCGCTGCGCCGGCTGCTGCTGCGCGAGCGGGGCGCGTACTGGACGTTCCTGGTGCACACCGGCACCCGGATCCTGGTCGGCGCCAGCCCCGAGCGGCACGTCAGCGTCGCCGACGGGCTGGTCGAGATGAACCCGATCAGCGGCACGTTCCGGCACCGGGGCGAGACCGTCGACCGCTCCGCGCTGCTGCGCTTCCTGCACGACCCGAAGGAGGTGGAGGAGCTGTACATGGTGCTGGACGAGGAGCTGAAGATGATGGCCGTGGTCGCCGAGCACGGCGGCCAGGTGGTCGGGCCGTACCTGAAGGAGATGGCGCACCTGGCGCACACCGAGTACCTGCTGGCCGGGCGCTGCTCCCGGGACGTACGCGACGTGCTGCGGGAGACCATGTTCGCGCCCACCGTCACCGGCAGCCCGATGGAGAACGCCTGCCGGGTGATCGCCCGGCACGAGCGCACCGGCCGGCGCTACTACGCCGGGGTGCTCGCCCTGCTGGGCCGCGACGAGCAGGGCCGGCAGACGCTGGACGCGCCGATCCTGATCCGTACCGCCGAGATCTCGCCCGAGGGCGCGCTGCGGGTGCCGGTCGGCGCGACGCTGGTCCGGCACTCGACCACCGCCGGGGAGGTGGCCGAGACGCACGCGAAGGCCGCCGGTGTGCTGGCCGCGCTGGGTCTCGGCCCGGACGCGCCGCGCTCCGCGACCGAGCCGGCCGTCCGGTACGCCGACGACCCCGAGGTACGCGCCGCGCTGGCCGCCCGCAACGCCCCGCTGGCCCGGTTCTGGCTGGAGCAGCGGGAGCCGGGCGCGATCGCGCTGCGCGGGCTGGCCGGGCGGCGGGCGCTGATCGTCGACGGCGAGGACACGTTCACCGGCATGCTCGCCCACCAGCTCGGCGCGCTGGGCCTGGCGGTGACCCGGCGGGACTGGCCGGACCCGGGCCCGCTGGACGGATACGACCTGGTGGTGGTCGGCCCCGGCCCGGGTGACCCGCGGGACGCGGCCGCGCCGAAGATGGTGGCACTGCGGGCGCTGCTGACCGAGTTGCTCGCGTCCGGCCGGCCGACGCTCGCCGTGTGCCTGGGCCACCAGTTGCTCGCCGGGCTGCTGGGCCTGCCGCTGCACCGCCGCGACGCGCCGTACCAGGGGCTGCCGCGGGACGTCCCGGTGTTCGGGACGACCCGCCGGGTCGGGTTCTACGCCAGCTTCACCGCGCTCGCCGACGCGGACCGGGTGGCCGGCCCGTACGGCCCGGTCGAGGTGTCCCGCGACCCGGCCGACGGCGCGGTGCACGCGCTGCGCGGCGCGGGCTTCGCCGGGGTGCAGTTCCACCCGGAGTCGGTGCTGAGCCAGGACGGCACGAGGGTCCTGGCGGACCTGCTCGGGCATCTGCTCGACCGGCCGGCGCTGAGCGCGCATGGAGCGGCCGATCGCGGGTAGGGCACTGGCGACCGGTGGTCCGGACGGGTTCGAGAGCCCCCGTCCGGCCACCGGTCGCCAGTCGGGTCAGCCGGCCATGCCCCGCTTCAGCGCGGCGCCCATCAGCACGGCGCGCTTGGCGGTGAGCGCGGTGGCGGCCAGGGCCACGTGGTCCGGGGCGACCTCGCCGTTGTTGCTGGTGTGCGAGGCGCCGTACGGGTTGCCGGCGACGAACTGGCTCGGGTCGGTGTAACCGGGGGTCACCACGATGCCGCCCCAGTGGTAGAAGACCGTGTACAGCGACAGCAGTGTGGCCTCCTGGCCGCCGTGCGACGTGGCGGTCGAGGTGAACCCGCTGTAGACCTTGTCGGCGAGCGCGCCGGCGGCCCAGAGCGGGCCGGTGGTGTCGATGAACTGCTTGAGCTGGGCGGCGATCATGCCGTACCGGGTCGGCGACCCCATGATGATCACGTCGGCCCAGGACAGGTCGTCCGGCTGCGCCTCCATCACGTCCTGGGTCTCCAGCCGGTGCGCCTGCCAGCCGGAGTTGGAGCGGATCGCCTCGTCGGGCGCCAGCTCACGTACCTTGCGCAGACGCACCTCGGCGCCGGCCTCCCCCGCCGCCTCGACCGCCGCCTGCGCCATCTGGTAGGTGATGCCGGTCGCGCTGTAATAGATCACCGCGACCTTGACCTGGCCATCCATCAGACGTTCCCTCCTCGTCTCGGGTCAGCTCCGGCGACTACCCGTTACTTGTTCCGTCAAACTCAGGGCGTGGCATGCTCTCCGGGTGGAGATCCGCACCGCCACGCCGGCCGACTGGCCGCTGATCTGGCCGTTCCTGCGCGACATCGTGGCGGCCGGCGAGACGTACACCTGGCCCCGCGACGTCACGGAGGAGCAGGCCCGCAAGCTCTGGATGCCGCCGGCGCCGGCACGGACGGTGATTGCGATGGCGCCGGACGGCGCGGTGCTCGGCTCGGCCAAGCTGGCGCCCAACCAGGGCGGCCCCGGCGACCACGTGGCGAACGCGTCGTTCATGGTCGCCCCGGCCGCCGCCGGGCGCGGCGTCGGCCGGGCGCTCGCCGCGCACGTGCTCGACGCGGCCCGGGCCGACGGCTACCGGGCCATGCAGTTCAACGCCGTGGTGGCCACCAACACCCGGGCCGTCGAGCTGTGGCGGTCGCTGGGCTTCGAGGTGATCGGCCGGGTGCCGGAGGGCTTCCGGCACCCCACCCGGGGGTACGTCGACCTGCTGGTCATGCACCGGCGCCTGGACTGAGCGTGGCTCAAGATTTGCGCAAGTTCCGTCCGCAACCGCTCTGCCCACCCAGCTCACACGGGATGCTGGTCGAACCGGCGCCGGCCGCAGCGGCCGCCCCCGCGCCGGGATCCTGAACGGGGGATCGCGCTGGTGTCGGCAGCGCCGCCGGCGCAGCGCGATCAGGGGCCGGGTTGTCGTACCCCGGGCCTACGCTGACGCCCGTGACCGTACGCCTCAACCGCGCCGAGGCGCTCGCGCTGCGAATGACCGGCCTGCTGCTGCGCCCGCACCCCACCGCCCGCCCCGAGCGCGTCGCCGACGTCGTCGAGTGGTTCGGCGCCATGCAGGCGCAGGACGCGGCGAGCGGGCTGTGGTCGCTCGGCCTGCGCCTGCCCGGCTCCACCCAGGCCGACGTCCGCGCGGCGCTGGAGCGGCGCGAGGCGCTGCGCACCTGGCCCATGCGCGGCACCGTGCATCTGGTCCCGGCGCGTGACGCGCGGTGGATGCTGGAGCTGACCGGGGTGCGGACGCTGGCCGGCATCGCCGGGCGGTGGCGGCAACTCGGGCTGACCGTCGCCGACGGCGAACGGGCCGGTGACGTGCTGCGCGCGGCGCTGACCGGCGGCGGCCGGCTGGCCCGCGCCGAGTGCGTGGCGGCGCTGCGCGCGGCCGGGCTGGCCACCGACGGTCAGCGCGGCTACCACCTGCTCTGGTACGCCAGCCAGCGCGGCGTCACCTGCATCGCGCCGCACGTGGGCACCGAGCAGACGTTCGCGCTGCTCGACGAGTGGGCGCCCGACCCGCACCGCCCGGAGCGCGACGAGGCACTGGCGTTGCTGGCGCACCGCTACGTGCGCGGCCACGGCCCGGTGACCCGGCACGAGCTGGCCCGGTGGACCGGCCTGACGGTCACCGACGCGACCCGGGCGATCACCCTGGCCGGTGACCTGCTCGCCCCGGTCGAGGTCGACGGCGAGCCCGCGGTGGTCGACGCCGCGCTGCTCGACGCGCCCCGCGCGCCGGTCGACGACCTGCACACGCTGCCCGGCTTCGACGAATACCTGCTCGGCTTCAAGGACCGGTCGCTGATGCTCGACCCGGTGCACGCCGCGGCGGTGGTCCCCGGCAACAACGGCGTGTTCCGGTCGACCGTGGTGCGCGGCGGGCGCGTGGTCGGCACCTGGACGCGGACGCTGGGCGCGAAGGCGGTGACGGTGAAGCTGCAGCAGCTCGTGCCGTTCGACGCCGCGTTGCGTGAGCGGGTGGACGCCGCGCTGACGGGTTACGCCCGCTTCCTCGGGCTCGAGTTGCGCCACTCCTGGTGACACCGTGGGCACCCGGGACGCGAGCAGGCCGAAGGGCCGGCGGCGCGCACTGCCACCGGCCCTTCGCCCGCATCCAGGGGTCAGTCGGCGAGCGCTCCGGCCGACCGGCCCTCGTGCAGCGTCAGGTTGCGGCCGCTGCCCGGGTCGAACAGGTGGATCTTCTCCAGGTTGAACCACACCCGGCGCGACTCACCCTCGCGTACCGGCGACTCCGCCGACAGCCGGGTGACCAGGTTCGACCCGGCGCCGGCGAAGTCCGCGGCGCCCGCGTCGGCGGCCAGCTCCTCCAGTTCCGCGGCGGTGGCCCGCTCCCCCTCGACGGTGAAGTAGACGTACTTGTCCGAGCCCATCGACTCGACGATGTCGACAGGCGCCTCGAACTCCATGCCCCGGCGGCGGGTCTCGTCGTCGATCAGCGCCGCGTCCTCGAAGTGCTCCGGGCGGATGCCCAGGATCAGCTCCCGGGGCGCGTCGCCGCCCTCCAGCTCGCGGCGGACCCGGTCGCCGACCGGCACGTCGCCGAGCGCGGTCCGCAGCCGGCCGTCCTCCACGACCGCGTGCACGAAGTTCATCGAGGGCGAGCCGATGAACCCGGCGACGAAGAGGTTGCGCGGGTGGTCGTACAGCTCCTGCGGCGGCCCGACCTGCTGCACCGCGCCGCCCCGCATGATGACCACCCGGTCGCCGAGCGTCATCGCCTCGGTCTGGTCGTGGGTCACGTAGACGGTGGTGGTGCCGAGCTGCTTCTGGAGGCGGGACACCACGGTGCGCATCTGCACGCGCAGCTTGGCGTCCAGGTTCGACAGCGGCTCGTCCATCAGGAACGCCTTGGGCTGGCGGACGATCGCCCGTCCCATCGCCACCCGCTGCCGCTGGCCGCCGGACAGGTTGGCCGGCTTGCGGTCCAGCAGCGCGGTCAGCTCCAGCACCTTCGCCGCCTCGTCGACCTTCTGGTTGATGGTCTCCTTGTCCATCTTCGCCAGCCGCAGCGGGAACGCCATGTTCTCCCGCACGGTCATGTTCGGGTAGAGCGCGTACGACTGGAAGACCATCGCGATGTCGCGGTCCCGGGGTGCCTTGTCGTTGACCCGCTCGCCGCCGATACGCAGCTCACCGGAGCTGATGTCCTCCAGCCCGGCGATCATGTTGAGCGTGGTGGACTTCCCGCAGCCGGACGGGCCGACCAGGATCACGAACTCGCCGTCGGCGATCTCCAGGTCGACGTCCTGCACCGCGGTGGTCCCGTCCGGGAACCGCTTGCTCACCTTGTCCAGCACGATGTCGGCCATTGCTACCACCTATCCCTTGACTGCGCCGGAGGTCAGACCGGAGACGATGCGGCGCTGGAAGAAGAGCACGAACAGGATGATCGGCACGGTGATCACCACGGCGGCGGCGCAGATCGCCCCGGTCGGGTCCTCGAACTGCGACTCGCCGGTGAAGAACTGCAGCGCCACCGGGACCGTGCGGGACCGCTCGGTCGAGGTGAGCGTGATCGCGAACAGGAAGTCGTTCCAGCAGAAGATGAAGACCAGGATGGCCGTGGTGAACACGCCGGGCGCGGCCAGCGGCGCGATCACCCGCCGGAACGCCTGTGCCTGGGTGGCGCCGTCCATCTTGGCCGCCTTCTCCAGGTCCCACGGGATCTGCTTGAAGAACGCCGACAGCGTGTAGATCGCCAGCGGCAGCGCGAACGTGATGTACGGCAGGATCAGTCCGGGCCAGGTGTCGAACAGCCCGAGCTGCCGCTCGATCTCGAACAGCGGCGACACCAGCGACACCTGCGGGAACATCGCGATCAGCAGCGAGACGCCGACCAGCAGCTTCTTGCCCGGGAAGTCGAGCCGGGAGATCGCGTACGCGGCCATCGCCCCGAGCACCACCGCGATGGTGGTGGCGATCAGCGCGATGCCGATCGAGTTGACCAGGGCCCGGACGAACTGGTCGGTGTCGAAGATCGTCCGGTAGTTGTCCAGCGTCCACTCCCGCGGCCAGAACTTGCCGTCGGTGAGCGTGGCCGGGGTCTTGAACGACAGCGAGGCGATCCAGAGGACGGGGACCAGCGCGAAGACGACGACCACGACGTCCAGCAGGCCCCAGCGCACCTTCGCCCGCGTGGTGGTTTCCACTGCCATGTCAGCGCCTCTCCCCATCGTCGCTGCCCGGGGCAGCGGTGCCGAACAGCTTCACGAACACGAAGGCGATGATCGCCACGGTGATGAAGATCAGCACCGACATCGTGGAGCCGATGCCGAGGTTCAGGCCCCGGATCAGGTTGTTGTAGGCGAGCATCGACACCGACGACGTCTCGTTGCCGCCGTTGGTGAGCACGAAGATGTTGTCGAAGACCCGGAACGCGTCGAGCGTGCGGAACAGCAGCGCGACCAGGATGGCCGGCTTCATCACCGGCAGCATCACCTTGGTGAACCGCTGCCACGCCGTCGCGCCGTCGGTGGAGGCCGCCTTGAGCAGGTCCTCCGGCACCAGCGCCAGCCCGGCCATCAGCAGCAGCGCCATGAACGGGGTGGTCTTCCAGATCTCCGCGAGCATGATGATCGCCAGCGAGCTGGCCCGCTCGGTCAGCGGGGCGCTGCCGTCGAACAGGTTCGCCAGGTAGCCGGTGCCCGGCGTCCAGGCGTACCGCCAGGAGAACGCCGCGACCACCGTGACGATGCCGTACGGGATCAGCGCCGCGGTGCGCACGATGCCCCGGCCGACGAGCGTCCGGTGCATGATCATCGCCAGGCCCATGCCGAGCACCAGCTCGATCGCGACCGTGACCACGGTGATCAGCGCGGTGACCCCGAACGCGGTCCACCAGAAGTCGTTCGTCAGCACGGTGACGTAGTTCTCCAGGCCGACGAACTGCCGCTCGTCGGGGAAGCGCAGGTCGAAGCGTTGCAGCGACAGCCAGACCGAGTACAGGATCGGGTACGCGGTGACCAGCACCATGACCAGCGCGGCCGGCGCGCACAGCAGCCAGCCGAGGCGCCGCTCGGCGCGCTTGTTCTCGCTCAGCGGGGCACGGGAGCCGCGCCGGGACCGCTGTTCCGGCACGGCGGCGTGCCGGCCGCCCGGCTGCTCGGCCTCGGCCTCGGCGGCGGCCTGCGCGCCGGCCGGCGTGGCGTTCACGCTCATGGCAGAACTCCCTTGGACTCCAGCGCGTCGGAGATCGCCTTGCGCAGTTCGTCAGCGGTCTGCTCGGGCCGGATCGCCGACGGCGGCGACAGGATCGCCGACATCACCGTGGAGATGCTCTGGTACGCCGGGGTCAGCGGGCGGACCGCCGGCTCCTTCAGCTCCTCCAGGATGGTCTCCTTCATCGGGTACGCCTCGGTCATCTCCGGGTCGTCGTAGACGGCCTCGATGGTGGGCGGCACGCCGTCGTTGACGGCGGAGAACTTCTGGTTCTCGGCGTTGCGCAGGCAGCGGGCCGCCTCGAACGACTCCTCCGGGTGCTTCGAGTAGGTGCTGACCGCCAGGTTGACCCCGCCGATGGTGACCTTGCTGGGGGTGCCCGGGTCGATGCCCGGCACCCGGGCCCACTTCACGTTCTTCGCCAGTTCGGGGTTGGCCTCCTGGAGCGCCGGATACACGAACGGCCAGTTCACCTGGAACGCGCCCTTGCCGGACTGGAACTCCAGCCGCACCGGATCCTCCAGCGCGTTGCTGAACGACGGCGAGGTCACGCCCGACGTGGCGAACTTCTTGAGCTGGTCGAGCGCGCGCACCGCGCCGGCGTCCATCTCCGCCTTCTTGCCGTCGTCACTGAGGATCTTGCCGCCGGCGCTCTCCGCGAGCGTGTTGTAGAGGACCACGAGGCCCTCGTACTGGGCGCCCATGGTGAGCACCTGGTACGGCTTGCCCTGCTCCTTGAGCTGCTGGGCGGCGGAGATCATCTCGTCCCAGGTCTTCGGCGCCTGCGACACCAGGTCGGACCGGTACCACAGCAGCTGCACATTGGTGTTCTTGGGCGCGGCGTAGAGCTTGTCCTCGTACCGGGCGGTGTCCAGCGGGCCGGCCAGCGTGCCCTGCTCGACCTCGGCCTTGTCCTGGCCGGTCCACTCCCGGATCCACTTCGCGCTGGCGAACTCCTGCGTCCACGTGACGTCCAGGCCGAGCACGTCCATCCCGCTGTCCTGCGCGGCGAGGCGGCGCACCATCTGCACCCGCTGCTCGTCGGCCTCGCGCGGCAGCACCCGGTAGTCGATCCGGTACCGTCCCTGCGCCTGCGTGTTGCAGGTGTCGACCACCTTCTGCAGGTTCTGCTCGGGCGGGTAGTACAGGTTGATCGTGGGGACGCCGCCGTCGCCGCCGGATCCGCAGGCGGCCAGCGGGGCCACCAGCGCGAGCGCGGCGGCCGCCGCCGCCGCGCGTCCGGCCGGCCGCCGTGCGGCCGTGTCGGGGACTCTCGTCATCACCCTCCCCCTCTCTTCGGCGAAGAACCGGGGAGTGAGCCGCGCCCCGGTGCACGGCGAGACGACCGGGGCATCGGCCCGATCGCCCGACGCCCCGGGCGTGTCGTGCGGCTGAACGTGCCCGACCTGCGACGGAGCGAAACATCACGGACATGTGACGGCCACGGCACGAACCGGGCCGGGCGATCGCACGTCGTCCCACGTAGTGAAACGGCGAGGCTACCCAGCGTCAGCGGTCTGCACTAGCGTGGGGCTGGCTCCGTAGCCGGCGCGTCGCCGTCGACGCCGATGCGCCTCCGGCCGTCCCCCATCGCCCGCCCGATCGGTTGGTTCTGACGGGAAGTGCCGTGCGCCCGTTCCCCGGTTGGGCAGGATTCCCCCGAGGAGGTGCCGTCGTGCAGGACACCCGCGCTCTCGCCCTGACGTTCGAGGTGAGCGGCCTGCCCCCGGTCAAGACCGAGGCCCTGTCCATCTTCGCCGCCGGGCACCGGCAGGCGACGAGGGTCCGCACCCTGCTCCAGGCCGCCTGCACGGCGGCCCAGCGCACCGGGTGGACCCCGCTGACCGGGCCGGTCGAGGTGGACCTGACCCTGCGCTGTCCGCCCGGGCACCGCACCTCCGACGCCAGCACGCTGCTGGGCGGCGTGTGCGCGGTGCTCCAGGACAAGAAGCGGGTCTCCACCATCGGTCTCGCCCACCTCGGAGTGCTTGTCGACGTCGCGCTCTGGTCCGACGACCGGCAGATCCGCCGGCTGTCGTACGCCGAGGAGCCGGCGGAGGAGTTCTCGTATCTGGTCCGGGTGTCGGCCGTACCGACGATGGTTTGACCGACGTCCGCGGTGGGGTACCGCGGACGCCGAGGAAGGGAGTGCCGATGTCGGAGCCACATGTCACGCTCGATCCGAGCGGGCTCGACCCTGTGCAGCAGAAGCTGCGCGGCCCGCTGGAGGATCAGCTGACCTCGGCCCTGCAGGCGGCCGCCGACCGGGTCCGCGCCGGCTACGCGGGCGAGCCGGTGGAGGACGTCTGCCGTCGGTTGCTCGACGAGACCCGTTCCGGCCTGCACCCGGACATCGCGGCCGGCTTCCAGCCGGACATGGACGAGTTCTGCCGGGTGGCGGTGGCGATCGTGCGGGGCGAGCTGACCTGAGCCGGCGACGGCACACGATCTGAGTACGCGTACCGATGGCGGGTCCGCCCGCGGCGACGAGAATTCTCCCGTGCGAACTCGAATCATGATCGTTCTTGCCGTGCTCGGGCTGGCCGGGCTGATGGCGACCACCGGTTGTTCCCTGCGGCAGAGCATCTGCGGCAGCGACGAGTACCCGGTGATCGCGGTCGGCCCGCAGGGCGGCAGTTCCTGCGTGCCGGACGGTGAGGAACCGACGCCGCCGTACGTGCGCTACCCGGAGGGCAAGGAGCCGAAGCACGTCGACGACGAGTGGGACGTCTACTGGCGTACCCACGGCATCGACGAGAACAACACCATCATCGACCGCTGAGGCGGGGCCGCGTCAGCTCCGCCGCACGTCGACCGAGACGACGTGGGTGCCGTCGGGGCGGTCGCCCTCCCCCAGCCGCACCGGCAGGCGGCCGCCTTCGGGCGGCCGCAGGCCGAGCCCGAAGCTGAGGTGTCCCTCGAAGTCGCCGGCCACGGCCCATCCACGCAGCGTCGGGAAGCGGATCGTCGCCGGCGGCAGGTCGGCCGTCGGGCCGCCGCGGGCGTCGTGCGCCTGGGCCGGATCGAACCGCACCGACAGGTACGCAGTGCCGGGCAGCGTGACCGGCGCGCCCCGCCCCTCGGTCACGACCTGCGGCACGTAGGCGACCTCGTAGGACGGGGTGGGTCCACGGAAGGCGAACGTGATCCGGCTGAACCCCTCCGCCGGGTGGTCGCCGACGTCGACCGCCACCAGGACGGGCAGCGGTTCCCCGGGCGGCGGGGTGACCGGCACCCGTACCCGGTGGGCCACCCGGACCGGCCCGCCGGGCACCGCCCAGCCCCAGGTGACGCGCCAGGATCCGACGGTCGACGCGGCCTCGGTCGGCACGGGCGGGGTGGGCGTGGCCTCCGGCGCCTGGGTCGCGGCCGGCGCGGACGCCGCCGCGGCCGTCGGGGTGGGCGCCGTGGACGCGCCGTCGTGGCCGGTCGCCGTGCAGGCCGCCGCGAGCAGCACGACCAGGCCGGCGAGCAGCGGTACGCGCTGAGGAGTCATGACTCAGTGTCGCTCCGTGACCGGCCCGCGCACCAGAGGCGTCCCGTCCCCGATTCCGGCCCGGTCTCGGCCGTCAGGCGGCGCGCGGGTCGAACCGCTGCTCGGTCGTCTCGCGGACGGACACCTGGCCCACCGCGGCCAGTTCGGCCGCGTAGTCGCTCACCAGCGTCGGCAGCCGGTAGCCGCCGTGCCCGTCCCGCTGCGCCAGGTGCGCGTCCACCAGGTCGTCCAGGGCGCGGTGCACCCGCTGCGGGGAGACGCCGAGCTGGTCCGCGGCCGTGTGCACCGGTGTGCCCGGCCGCGCGGCGAGCAGTTCGAGCATCCGGCCGGCCAGTTCGTCGTCGGAGCGGACCACCGCCACGCCGGTGGCCAGGCTCGCCCGTACCGACAGGTCCTCGTAGGCCAGCAGGTCCAGCCGGCCCCGCCCGTCACCCAGTTCCGCGACGAGAGTGGACACCGGCGCCCCGGACCGCCGGCCCAGCCGGGCGCCGGCGATGCGCAGGGCGAGCACCGAACCGCCGCAGATCCGCACCAGATCGGCGGTGGCCGCCGGCTCGGCGGCCAGCCGGTCCGGCCCGGCGAACGTGGCCAGCAGGTCGCGGGCCTGCGCGACCCCGACCGGGCGCAGCGCCACCCGGCGTACGCCGTCCAGGCTGCCGAGGTGCCGCTGAGCGACGGTGATCAGCGCCGGGCCGGGGCCGGCGGGCAGCAGCGGACGCACCTGCGATGCCCGGGTGACCCCGTCCACGACGAGCAGCAGCCGGCGGCCGGCCGCCAGGGAGCGGAACCAGCCGGCGCGCTCGTCGGTCTTCTCGGGGACGTCGGCGGCCGGCACGCCGAACGCGCGCAGCACCCGGGCCAGCACCTCCCCCGCCGTCACCGAGGTCCGGTAACCGAGGTCCACGAAGACCTGCCCGTCGGGGAACAGGGCGGAGACGGCGTGCCCGGCGCGTACCGCGAGGGCGGTCTTGCCGCTGCCCGGGGCGCCGGTGACGACCACCGCGGCCGGGGTCGCCGCGGTCACCGCCGCCACCACGTCGGCGGTCTCCCCGGTACGCGCGACGTAGGTGAGCGGGTCCGCGGGCAGCTCCCGCGGTACGGTCCAGCCGACGGCGGGGCGAAGGTCCGCGACCGGTGCCGAGGCGGTCGCGACGGCGCCTCCCGGCTCGGCGTACGACAGCTCCGGCGCGCGGTCCAGCATCGCCCGGTGCAGCCGGGCAAGTTCCGCGCCGGGTTCGAGGCCGAGCTGCTCGTCGAGGACGGCCCGGGCGTCCCGGTAGACGGTGAGCGCGGCCGGCACGTCCCCGCACCGGTAGAGGGCGAGCATCAGGTGCCCCCAGGCCCGTTCCCGCAGCGGGTGCGCGGCCAGGTGCGCGCGCAGGTCGGACAGGAGGTGGGCGTGCTCACCGGCGGCCAGCCGCGCCTCGGTCAGTTCCTCGAAGACCTGTAGCCGCTGCTCGTCGAGGGCGGCCCACCGGTTGTCCAGCGCGGTGCTCCGGGGCAGGCCGTCACCCGACGGGCCCCGCCACCAGGCCAGGGCGGACGTGAGCGTGTCGATCGCGCCGGCCGGATCGGCCGACGCGAGCAGTGACCGCCCCTGCGCCGCCAGCCGCTGGAACTCGGTCACGTCCAGCTCGTGCGGCGCCAGCCGCAGCTCGTACGCCTGCGGACGGGCGAGCAGCCGGTCGCCGACCGTGCGCCGCAGGCCGGCGGCATGGGTACGGAGGTTGGCGGTGGCGGAAGTCGGCGGGTGGTCGGACCAGACCATCCGGGCCAGCCGGGGCAGGGAGACGGAGTGATTCGCCTCGATCGCCAGCCCGGCCAGGACGGCCCGTCGTTTCGCCGCGCCGGGCGTGACGGTCTCGCCGTCGACGCACAGCTCCACCGTGCCCAGAAGCCGAATCTGAAGTTCCATCGCGCCGCTCCCCGTAGACCCTAGACGCGCCGCCCACGCTAAGCGCCCACTTCGCGGCCAACAAGGGTCGAACCGGACAATAAAGCGTGATGAATGTCAATACGGTTTGCGGTGTGTCGAGGTAACAGAAATACCACTGGGGACGCTTCGGGTTGATCACACCGGGTGACGGGAGGCAGAGGCCGGCCCTTCCGGTCCACGGAGGTCCCGGCGTCGTCGCGGTACCCGGCATCCGCAGCGTACATACCGCCCGCCTGGTGCGCCTCGGGTCACCGGTACGAGTGTGCGTACAGCAGTTCCATACGCTCTCGGCCCTCACGTCGAGCCCTGTCCCGAATGGCGTCTGCGCCCTCTTCCGCGAGCAGGTCGGCGATGTCCTGCAGCATCCGGCCGCCGTACTGCTGGGGTTGGTAATGGCCGGACCAGTTGTCACAGGACGTGATCTTGCCGTTATTGGCGGTGAACCGACCCGCCATGAGCACCGGGTTGGGTCGCCCGGCGGCGTCGAATTCCGCCAGGCTCATGTGACCGGGCGAAACGTCCTGGTCCCACAGGTCGGCGAAGTCATCGTCGTGCACGGCCCGTACCCCGTACGGACGCCACCGCACCTGAGTCCGTTCTTACGGCGTTGAATGCAGCCTACTCGCGGACCCCCACAGATAATACGCAGGAATCCCTCGCTGCAGACCTGAACGGTAGAGCCCGATACCGCGCACAGGCAGCTTGTCTCCCACGAACGGCGCCTGCGCGTCAGCCGCCCGCCACAGCAGTTCGTCGAGGGTGAAAGCGGTGAGATCCTCAGCCTCGATGCGGACGGCCCTTTTCTGCCCGCCCCGGCTCGAAAAAGGGTACAGGTACAGCTCGGAGGCACTCACGGAAGTGTCGCCATCCTTGTTCAGGCAATCAGCGAAGCCTGCGGTTTCCGCAAGTAGTCGCACGGTTCCGGGCGCTTGCTTCGGCCAGTCCACATCGGCGCAACACCCCGCCGAAAGGGGTAGGTCAGGCCGGTGAATCCCGGACTCCCCAGCCGTGAGCGGCTCCGTTCGGACATAGGTCGCCCTTTTCGAGAGAGCTGAGAGCGTGGCGGCGTAATAGTCGACGCGCCCTCTCCTGAGATCCTTCAGGTCCGTCATACCCCATGCTTCCAGATGAGGCCACCAGGCGTCGTACATGACGACCTCGTCATCGTGCATCAAGATCCGCATCGGCCGGTCATCGTGGGCCCATCTGAATACTGCGCCGAGGTCGAACTGGGAGGGCTCCATGAGCTGAGCATAATGCAGTAGCCGCGCCCGGGACAGATCTCACGCTCTGCGGTAGGACAGACAATCGATAGAACGAAAAGTTGTCGGCCCGGCACGAACTCGCCCGCCCCTGCAGCAGGAAGTCCGCGCCAGCGGTACCGGCGCAGACTTCCTGATTGTCATCTGCTCAACGAGGTCCTACAAGCTGCACAACCGGTTGCCACGGCCTAGGCAACCCGAATATCCTCCTTGCCACGTGCATGCACTGGGGTCCTGCAGCCGCAACGCGTCCTGTCTCTTCCCCGACAAATCGTGGAAATCCCGGAGGAGGGGCGGGATCGAGAATCCGAGCGCACGCTCGGCAGCCTCCAACTCGGCAGCCGAGAAGCCATCGCCGGCCTCGACCCCACCCAGCGTCCGCTGCGGACCCGGCACCCCGGGACACCTGAGAAGCGAAGCGACCGCAGAGCCCGCGATTCGGGCGCCGTGATGCTCTCAGCGCGGCATCGCCTCACGAACGAGCCTCTTCTGAAAAGCGATCGTCTCCACGCACCTGGCATTAGCCCGCTCAGCCTCCTCAGTCCACTCCGGCACTTCTTCTCGATCGAGAAGACCTTCGTAACAAAAGGAAAGAACACCGTACAGGACTTCGCCGGTGAGGCCGTCGGGCGCATCGGCACAGGCCAGCAGAGCCGACATCAGGTGCGAGGTACCGGGCTCCTCCGCCAGATCCAGCACATCCTCGTACTCGTCGAGCACATCGTCGGAGAGCTCGATCCTGTCCAGGCCGGCAGCCACCGCTTCGCGCCCGGCCACCATACCTCGATCCAGGTAGTCGCGAACTTCCTCTACCTCGATCCGACCCATTGCATTGCGGGTCCACTCCATAGCCGCCATTGCAAGAGCGAGCCTTTGCGGAGGCTGAATATTCTGCAATTCACCTCGCAGCGGCTGCATCTCCCGATCCCAGAGTAGCACCTGGTCCTCCAGTTTCTATAGCCACGTTACGCAAATCCGAACCAACACGGCGGGCAATTTCGACCCGACTGGAGGCGGCAGCGGCTGATGACATGACCGCTCCATTTACCAGGCTGCACGGCCACTGCGGGCATGGCACCGATCATACCTAAGCCGACAACGACCTGCTCACCTGCACACCGGCACCCGCGAACCTTCCTTGCGCAGCACCCGACTGGTCGTCGGCACCCGGCAGCGAAAAAACGTGAGACCCGCGTGCCGGCCGTCGCCTCCCTGAATGTGGGAGGCGACGGCCGGCACGGATCTAGCCAGAGTTGTCAACCAGTGATGTGGAGCTAACCTACGCCGGCCCCCCATCTACCAACGACCCGGATATTCGGGTACTTACCACTCCCGATTCTGCCGCCACAATCCTGGCCCGGCTTGCCGGTTGGCCGCACCGGGCCACAGGGAATTCTTGAGGTAGCAATACGTCCGTTGGACCCAACCCTGCCCTTGTCGACGGCATTCAGCAGAATCTGCTCGGCATCCGTCTGGTTAGGGCCCCGCAGATCCGATCCGGCCACTCGCCGGTATCCGAGCTGCTCTGCCAGAGCCCGAGCATCCGGATTGGTGTTGTTTCGATTAACAGTGTAGACAAGTTCTCCATTCAGGTGGCCCGTACTCACCGTCGTCCCGTTGTACGCACGGTCCCCGTACCTGGTACGCCAGGTCTCAGCAATCGCGTCGGCGTCATCCTGGAGCTGTGCATCCGTCTTGGTCGGACAGGCATCGTTGTGGGCGAGTACGGGGGTTTCGCCGACCAGGACGTAGTAGGTGTGCTGTCCATCGACGGTGAAGTTGTGTACTCGCTGGATCTGGGTCTTGTGCCGGATGGCAGAGATCTGGACCCAGGTGCCCGACGACGTCTGGAGCCAGGCGCCGGCCTTGAGCTGGCCGGCGGTGACCCAGACCCCGGAATCCGGCAGGTAGAACCGGTGACCATCAGTGGCCACGATGGTGCCGGTCTTGTCGCCGGACTTGCCGTCGGTGTCCACGACGATGGTCACGAGCTTCTTGACCCCGCCACCCGGGATCAAATGGGTGACCGGACGGACCTGCCGGTCGCCCGACTCGACGTCGGGGGCGAGGACCCGGTCCCCGACCTTCACGTCCTCGATCGCCTTGGTCGAGCCGTCGGCCAGCAGCACCCTGGTGCCCGGCACGAAGCTGTTGCACTTCGTCGGTTTGGCCGGGGTCTCGGTCTTCGGCTTCGGGGTGTTGGTCGGCAACGCCTTCGAGGCGTCGGTGGTCGCCTCGACGCCCTTCTTGACGTCGTTGGCGGTGTCGATGCCGTCGGCGATCTTCTTGCCGGTCTTTGCGAGCTTCGCCGCCGTCACCGCGTTGCCCGCCAGCGGAATCGCCGAGGCCATCGACAACGCCGCGTCGACGTAGTTGCCCTCGGCCGCGTACCAGATGCCGTTGGCGACGTCGGCGACCTCGCCGACCACCGGCACCATGCCGACCACGTCCAGGGTGGCGTGGCCGATGTCCGACCACGACATCCCGAACAGGTGCCCGTCCAGCTCGATGAAGCTGATCGGGTTCCCGCCGGCGAACGCGTACCGGTTGCCGGTGAACGGATCCATGGCCAGACCCATGTCCGCCATCGCGCCGCCGTAGGTGTCCCGCGTCAGGAACCGGTTCAGACCCGGGTCGTAGTTGCGGAAACCCATGTCGTACGTGCCCGAACCCGCGTCCCAGCGGGAGGCGTTGAACCGGAAAGCGTTGTACGGCTCCTCGCCCTCCGGCTGCGCACCCGGCTTGTCCACGCCGGTGAACTGCGACGAGTCGTCCTTGCCGTAGGCGGTGTACCCGTACGTCGCCCGGGTCTTGCCGTCCTCCTTCGTGATACCGATGACGTCGCCGCGCGGCCGGTAGATGAACTGCGAGTACTCCCGCCCGCCGTCGTCCTTGTGCTTGATCTGGGTCAGCTGCTGACCCCACGGCGCGTACTGGTACGACTTCGTCGCCTTGCCCGCGACCTCCTCGCGCAGCACCTGGTTGTCCATCCCCAGGTACGTGAACAGGGTGGTCTTGCCGGCCGTCGTCTGCGACACCGTCCGGTCGAACGGGTCGTACACGTAGGTGGTCGACTTGGCGTTGGCGCCGACGCCCGCTGTGGTCTTCGCGGTCCGGTCGAAGCCGTCGTAGTAGTACTTCTGCGCCCGCTGGCCGCCGACCGACACCGTGTCGAGGCGCCCCAGCGGGTCGTAGTTGTACGTCGAGGTCACACCCGCCGTGGTGGTCGAGTGCAGCCGGTTGCGGTCGTACTTGCTGGTGCTGGTCGTCCCCCCGACGGTCTGCGACACCGTGTTGCCGTTGGCGTCGTAGGTGTAGGTCTCCGTCGAGGTGCTGTCACCGGTCTTGTCCAGCTTGGCGATCCGGTCCTGCGGGTCGTAGCTGAAGACGTAAGTGTTGTCGATGTAGTCCGACGAGTT
Organism: Micromonospora sp. WMMD1219; assembly: GCF_049315215.1. Classification (NCBI taxonomy): domain Bacteria; kingdom Bacillati; phylum Actinomycetota; class Actinomycetes; order Micromonosporales; family Micromonosporaceae; genus Micromonospora; species Micromonospora sp. WMMD1219. Next base: position 3,982,681 of record NZ_CP186057.1, on the reverse strand, counting down.
GTCGGCGTTCATCAGCTTCAGCACGTCCCGCGACGGGTGCCCGTTCGCCTGGTACTGGAGGTTGTGCTCGGCGACAGTGGCGCCGCCGGACGTCTTCTCCAGCTGACGCTTGGTGGCGCCGTCGAGGTAGTACTCGAAGTCCACCGTGTTGCCGTTGGGCTTGGTCTGCTTGAGCACCTGCCCGCGGTTGGTGTAGGTGAACGACGAGACCTGCTGGTTGCCGGCCGTCGGCGAGTCGGCGTTGGTGACCTTGGCGACCATGTCCCGCGGGTCGTACTCGATCTTCGACCAGGTGAGGTCGTGGGTCGAGGTGAGCGGGTTGCCGTTGTCGTCGTAGGTCAGCGCCGTGGTGTTCTTCGCGCTCGTGTCGTCGAGCCCGGCGAACTCCTTCACCGTGGAGATCTGGTTGAGCTGGTCGTACGCGATGTCGTACCGGCCGATCTTCGCGCCCGGGCTGAGGTCCTTGACCTCGACCATCATCCCGTTCGGGTTGTACCGGTAGGTGAACTCCTTGCGCTCGTTGTCGACGTCGGCGGAGTTGTCCCGCACCAGCTTCACCGCGTCGGCCAGCACCTTGCCGGTCGCCTGGTCGGTGACGGTGATCTTCTGGACGCCCTCCTCCTTGAAGGAGTAGCTGCCCAGGCTGATCCAGGCGCCGGTGTTCTGCGTCTGGTTCACCGTCTTGGTGACGCTGCCGCCGTCGTGCGTGACGGTGAACTTCGCGTCCGTCGCGGCGCCGGTGACCTGCGGGTGCCGGACGAACACCTCGTACGTGCCGTCACGCGGGATGGTCAGCTGCCAGTTGAACTGCGCCGACCCGCTGCCGGCCGGGGCGGTGGAGACGTCGTAGCCCCACTGCCCGGTGGCGGCCCCGTTGGTCCAGGTGCCCTGCGAGGCGGTGTTGTTGGTGTCGGTGTTGTCGACCAGGACCACGTCCCTGCCGACCGGCAGGCCGTCCTCCGACCGTCCCTTCTCGTTGCCGGACTGGTGGTACTGCCAGGTCATCGTCCGCGTGGTCGACCCGCCGGCCGAGCTCAGCGTGTTCTTGGTCTGCTGGCCCAGGTCGTTGTAGTCGTAGGAGTTGACGATGTCCCACGGGTCCTTGGACGTCCTGGTCCACCCGTTGTCGTAGTAGCTGTACTCGGTGTCGTTGCGGACCGTCTGCCCGTCCGACGGTGGCGCGCTGACCTTCGTCAGATTGCCGATCTCGTCGTAGCTGTAGAAGGTCTTGTCGGGCTTGTCGTAGCGGCTGTCGTCCTTGTCGTAGGACGACCACTCCTCCTTCTTGCGGTTGAGCGCGTCGTAGACGGTCACCACGGAGAAGTCGTCGGCGTCGTCGGTGGTGTCCACCCCGCGCGGGGTGATCAGCTTCGTCTGGTTGCCGACCTGGTCGTACTCGTACTTGGTGGTGCGGTACGTGACGGTGCCGGAGCCGTCCTTGCTGTGCGGCACCTTCGACTCCACCAGCGCGCCGCGGGCGTCGTACATCGCCAGCGACTCGTTGCCGTCGGCGTCGGTGGTGCCGAGCGTCAGGCCGTCCTTGTCGTAGCGGGCGGTCGTGAACTTGCCCGCCGCGTCAGTGGTCTTCACGACCCGGTGGTTCAGGTCGTACTCGTACTTCGTGGTGAAGTCGTCCGCCTCGCTGGCGGTCTTCTTCGCGTCGTACAGCACCGTGACGTTGCCGACGTTGTCGTACTCCGACTTCACCTTCTGGCCGAAGCCGTTGGTGACCTCGGTCGGCTGGTAGATCGCGTCGTACTTCGTGGTCGTCGTGTAGTCGCCGGCCGTCGAGGTCAGGTTGCCCTGCGGCTCGGTGACGGTCAGGACGTTGCCGACCTTGTCGTACGTCGTGGTCGTCCTGCGCTCCGGCTCCGCCGTGTTGGCCGGCTCGTCCTTCGGGGCGAGCGACTCGACGACCTGGTCCGCCTTGTCGTAGACGGACGTCGACACCGCGCCGTTCGCGGCGTACGCCGTGGTGATGTTGTCGTTCAGGTCGTACACCGGGGCCTTGGTGGTGATGAAGCGGTTGTTCGCCGCGTCCATCGGCTCCACCTTGGTGGTGGGCCGGCCGAACGTGTCGTACGCCTGCGTGACCTTCGCGTTCTTGCCGTTCTTGACCTCGGTGACGTTGCCCCGGTCGTCGTAGGTGAAGTACGACTTGCCGGTGCCCGCGTCCGTGATGGTCGTCGGGTAGCCGCTCGGGTGGAACGGGCCGTACCCGGTGGTGTTGCCGTTGGCGTCCCGGGCGCTGAGCAGCTGGCCCCACTCGTCGTAGGTGTTGACGCTCGTGTAGTCGCCGTCGGCCGGCGTGGTGTTGCCGACCGGGTCGGTGACGGTCGCGACGTCGCCCTCACCGGTGTACGTGAAGGTCCACTTGCGGCCCTCGGAGCTGGTCTTGCTGAGCACCTCGGCCACGTAGCCGTTGAGCTGACGCTGGTAGGTCAGCACCGTGCCCGGCCAGCCGTTCTTGACCGCCTCCGCGTCCCGGATCTGGGTCGGGTAGCCGGTCTTGGGGTCGAACGCCCAGGTGGAGACGGCGGTGTTCGCCTCCTCCAGCCGGATGACGTTGTGGTCGTCGTCCCAGCCGGTCTTGGTGACCTCGTTCTTGGCGTTCGTGGTCTGGTACGCCCGGCCGTAGCCGTCCAGCAGGTACTGGGTGGCGTGGTTCTCCGCGTCGGTGACCGTGGCGTTGATGTTGTTGCCCTGCGGGCCGTCGGGGTCCACGTAGCCGAACTGCGTCAGGTGGGTGAGCCGGTCGGTGTAGGACTTCGTGGTCCAGTGGAACTTCGGGTCGTCCCCGGTCTGCGGGTAGTTGTAGACCAGACTGGTCGGGTTGCCCCGCGGGTCGGTGACCTTGACCAGCTTGACGTTCTTGTTGCCCTGGGTCATGTCGTAGGCGAACTTGAACGTCTTCGGCGTGACGTTCGTCGACCCGGCGCCGTCGATCAGCTCACCGAGCAGGCCCTTGTCGGTGTAGGTGAAGGTGAGCTTGCGTCCCGAGACGTCGGTGATCTGCGAGATGTGGTCGATGATCTTCGGGTTGGTCAGGTTCGTCGCGCCGGAGACCCGCGTCCAGGTGGTGTCGTTGATGTAGTCGTACGTCTGGCCCTTGGCGTAGTAGTCGATGGTCAGCGTGATCCGGCCGGTCGGGTCGGTCATGTACCGCAGGAACTTCGTCGGCTTGTTGTTGGACTTGCGCTCCTCGTAGGTGAAGAGCATCTCGTTGCCGTTGTTGTCGACGACGCTCGACAGGAAGCCCTCGCAGTCGTAGAAGAACTGCGTCCGGTCCGGCCGGGTGAGCACCCACGCCTTCGGCTCGTCGGTGTTGGGCTTGCAGTCCACGCTGCCGTACTTCTGCAGGTAGAGGTGCACACCCTTCGGGCTCTTCCACTCGTTCGCGGTCGCGTCCCAGGTGAACCGGTGGCTGGTGCCGTCACCGTCGGTCAGGGTGACCTTGGTGGGGTTCGGGTTGGGGTGGAAGTCCAGCGGGGCGCCGAGGCGCATCATCGACGACGCCTGCAGCGACCAGCCGTACCCGGCCACCGTGTCGGTGGTGTCCAGCGAGTTGTAGGACATCCGCACGAACGTCGACAGGCCCCGGGACGGGTTGTTGAACGCGTTGTACGACCAGACCGTGTTGCCGGAGTACAGGTTGTTCATCAGGGTGCCGCCGGCGCCGGTGTTCTTCCCCGCGTACGAGTAGAACTTCTCCAGGCCGAGCTGGTCGGAGGTCGGCTCCTCCACCGAGATGTTCTGCGGCAGCGCCGGGATCGACGCGGTCTCCGACAGTTTCTTGCCGGTGAGCTTGTTGCGCAGGTCCCACTGCAACACGTAGTCGGTGCGCTCGTTGCCCTCGGTGGACGACGGTGGGGTCTTCACCTGCGCGGACACGTCGACTGTGCCGCCGGCCGGAACGCTCTTCGGCAGCGCGGTCCGCAGCTCGTAGGCGGCGTCCGCGCCGTCGGTGACCCCGTCGGCCCGCTTCCAGTCGTAGGCGAGTTCCCAGTCGGTCGGGTTCCACGCCGTGAGCGTCGGGTTCGACAGCGTCACCGGCACCGTGTACGTCGAGTCGGCGGTGGCCAGCGCCGGGGTCGAGGCCGCGTAGTACGTCGACTCCGCGGTCTGCTCCAGGTAGGTGACCTCCAGCGTGGGCCGCAGCAGCGGCTCCTGCGCCTCGGACGACAGCAGCACCGCCCGCGCGGTCTGGTTCGCCTCGTCGCGCTGGCGCAGCAGCAGGCCGAAGTTCTTCGTCGGGTCCTTGACCCAGCCGTCGGCCGCGGGGGTCACGTCCCAGGAGGCCCACTTGGGGTCGTTCGTGAACTGGTTGTAGCTCGCCTTCCAGGTGGTGTCGTAGTCACCGCCGGCGGTGGTCCACGCGTTGGTGCCGTCGTAGGTGTTCCACGTCGCCCCGGTCTCGGTGAAGTTCCTGGTCAGCTTGTGGACGTCGACGTACTCGTCGGTGTCGGTGCCCGGGTAGAGCCCACTGTTGTACAGCCGCAGGTCGGCATCGACGACCTTGGCGTTGGCCGGGATGCCGGTCAGCGCCGGGAACTTCACCAGGCCGCGGGTGTCCCCGTAGTAGGACGAGTTGTTGCCCGGGCTGACGTACGGGTCACCGTCGTAGACGTCCACGTTCTCCGTCGGGCGGGCCTGGGAGAGCGTGGTGTCGGTGGTGCCGGTGCGGTAGATCCGGGTGATCTGGCCCGCCTTCGGCAGGATCGCCGACTGGGTGGGTCCGGCCACGACCTGCCCGTCGCGGGTCTTCACCGCGACCATGTAGTAGTAGAACTTCCGCGCCAGCGGGTCGGTGTTGTCCGCCGCCGTCGGGATCGCCGTGGTGTCCTGATACGTGCGGGTGCTGGTGGACACCGGGGCGATCAGGGTCGCCGCCGACGGGGTGAAGTTCTGGTAGATGCTGCGGTGCACCTGGTACTCCACCGCGTCGTCAGCCGTCGACGACGACGGGTCGACGTACGCCGGCCAGTCCAGCACCGCGCCGGTGGAGGTGAGCGTCGTCGGCGGGCTGACCGCCACACCCGGCCGGCCGTACGTGATGACCAGCTTCGGCAGGTTGTAGTCCCGGCGGGCGTTGTTGTACGCGTACTCGGAGGCCTCGTAGATCGGGCCGCCGCGGCCCTTCGCCGCCTCGTCGACCGCCTTCACCATGAAGCCGTGGTTGGCGGACGTGCCGTTCACCCAGTCCTGCACCACGTTGCGGACCGGGAAGGAGCTCCACACGTTGGAGACCGAAGCCTTCTTGGTGGCCGCCCCCCACTTGGTGAATCGCACCGCGTCGGCGATCACCGACTTGCCCGACACGTCGCCGAGCACGACCTTGCCGGTGGTGCCGGCCGCGAACGGGTGCACGCCGAGCGTCTTCCACTCGCCGCGCGCGCTGCCGGTCTGGTCGACGGTGTACGTCTTCGACCCGCCGTTGTAGTGCACTGTGTACGGCGCGTTCGTCGGCCGGTCCGACTCCGACACGTAGTGGACCTCGACCTGGTAGTTGCCGGCCTCGGTGATGGTCGGCACCCAGGTGTGGGTGTTGCCGGTGGTGGCGTCGCTGTTGAAGCGGTAGTCGCCGTTGACGGCCAGCGGCGTCAGCTCGGCGTTGCCTGAGTACGACCAGGTGCCGGACACGGACGTGCCGGCGTCGCCGTCGTCCTGGGTGACCATGTTGCCGGCCGGCTGGGCGGCCATGTTGGCGTTCATGTTCGCCCAGGTAGCGGTGCTCTCGCTCCACGGCTGGGTGACCTTGCGGGCCTCCATGGCGACGTCGAAGCCCCAGGCGTGGTGGGTCTGCGAGTAGTACATCTGCAGCTGCGCGTCGTCGATGGGGGTGTTCCGCGGGATCGAGCCGACGTCGAACTTGACCAGCGTGCGGTACGCGTTCGCCGCGTCCGTGCCGACCTTCAACTGGTAGGTGTCGTTGTAGTTGGTGGTCGTGGCGCCGGAGTAGATGTGCACGTCCTGCGCGTCGGTGGGCACCGGCTGCAACTTGATCGTCGGGTCGATCACCACCGGGTAGACCCGGGCCCGGTCGGCCAGCCAGCCCGCGTCGGCGGTGATGGTGACGGCCGACGTGTCACCCGACCGGGTCACCTTCTGGGTGACCTCGTCCGACCACACCTTGCCGTGCGGGGAGGACCTGTCGTCCTTGCTGTCGTACATGAAGGGCGCCGGCATGACGAACACCGGGGCGCCGCCGTCGCGGCCGACGAACGCGATCGACCCGTCCTCGCGCTGCTGCGCGGTCAGGCCCGCCGTCTCCAGCGTGAAGGTGTAGGAGACCGGCCCGGTCGGCGCCTGCCGCAGGACGATCTTCTCCTTCAGCGCGGTGCTGGTCACGTCGTAGACCACGTCCGCGCCGCCGGCCAGCCCCGGGTACGTCACGGTGGAGCCGGACACCTTCGGGCTGACGCTCCGGGCGGCGCCCGGCAGGCCCAGCTCGATGGTGCGGCCGTCGCGCTCGAAGCGCACCAGGTCGTCCGAGCTGTCACCGAAGAGGCTGGTGAAGGCGTTGGTCCGGTTGCCCTGGACGTATCCGGGCTCGTCCACCGGCCGGACACTGGTGTCGATCGGCCGCCAGGTGCCCCTGCCGTCCTTGTAGTGCAACGGCACGGCGGAGATCTCCGCCTGCAACCGTCCGTCGGAGAGCTGGTAGACCCGGGCGTTCTCGGTCCGCTTGCCGGCCACCTCCCGGACCCGCTTCTGCGCCGGCCACTTCCGGCCGGCGGCGGGCTTCTCGTTGCGGTACAGCCCGGCGCTGACCACCTCGGGCTTCGCCCGGTCGCCACCACCGGCGACCAGGCCACGGGCGGCGTTGCCGAGGCGGTCCAGCAGTCCGCTGTCGTCGTTCTTCCCGCTCGGCGCGGCCTGCTCTGTCGTGGCGGGGTCGCGGTCCGGCAGGACCGCCGCCCCGCCCAGCGTGGCCACCATGGCCAGCGCCAGGCCCCCGATCAGGGCGCCTCGTGATGGTCTTCTCACCCGTTACCCTCCGGTCAACTCCGGTGACAGGACGGGTGAAGGCTAGGAACACCGCATACACGCCGGACTATTTGTCAGCTACTTCCCAGCCGGCGTCGGGAGTGCGGACGGCCGGCCCGCGAGCAGGCAGAACCGGCCCGCCGGCGACGGGCGGGCGCATCGATCGCGAAGGGTGCGGTGACGGGAAAGCGTGGCCCGCGGCGGCAGGGCCGGACGGGTCAGGACCGGGTCCGCAACTCCCCGGTCCTGACCCCGGCCGTCCGGTTGGGTAGCGGTCTGCGCCGCAGGAGCGCGGCAGGCGTGGCACGACGCCTTCCGCCGGGCTCCGCACGGCGAGCCGGTCTGCCCGCACTCAGCTCCACGGTGCTCTTACCACCGGACTCCGGTGCGCCCCCGTCTCACCCCGACGAGGCGTGGGCGCCGGCTCAGGTTAGGCGCGTCCGCGCAGGCCGGACAAGCGATGACCGGCGGCTGCGCTTGTGATTGATGTCTATGCGGAATTGCGGCATGTCGGCGTAACGGGGTCAGCCGGTTTCGCGCTGTTCGACTTCGAGACGCGGACTGCGCCCGGCCGGCCGCGGCGGGACGGTCCGGGCCGCGACGGCCCCGGCGACGAGCGCCAGCGCGGCCACGTGCAGCGCCCGTACGCCCGCCGGCGCGGGCACGCCCGCCGCCGGCAGCGCGGGCATCAGCAGCGCACCGAGCCCGGTGACCGCCAGCGCCACGCGCCAGAACACGTTCGGGTTCGCCTCCGGCGCCGGTCCGCGTACGCCGTCGGCCCGCATGCCGCGGCGGGCCTCGTGCACGGCCAGGACGACCACCAGCAGCCCGCCGGCGAGACCGGCCACCACGTCCACGAAGCGGTACCAGTACACGCCGGTCACGGCGTGGAAGTCGGCGATCCCCAGCAGCCGGGGCAGCCGGTCGCTGTCGCTGACCCGGTCCCACCCCACGTGGCTGAACGCGCCGATGAGCGCCGAGCAGACGGTCACCTGCCAGGGGTGGCGCACCCGGGCCAGCGTCACGTACCAGGGCCAGCCGCACAACCGCTGCCCGGGCAGGTGCACCGCGATGCCGGCGACCATGCGGCGCACCACCCAGGCGTACACGAGGGCGACCGGCAGGCACCACCAGAGCAGGCCGCCGAGCGTGTGCGTCCGCAGGTCCCGGGCCAGCGACGTGCCGGTGAACAGGTACGAGACGTCCGGCGCCACCGCGCCGGTGCACAGCGCCACCCCGTCGAACCAGCCCGGGCGCCACCGTTTCAGCGGCAGCACCGGCGCCAGGTGCGACGGGAAGGTCAGCGGCACGTCCCGGACGTTACCGGCCCGCCTAGAAGTGCTGGACCAGGTCGGGGAACGCGGCCAGCCGGATCACCCGCTGGTCGGACGGGTCCAGCTCGTCGTGCTCCAGGACCCAGGTGTTCTCGTTCGGGATGAAGACCGCGTTCATCCCGGCGGCCCGCGCGGGCAGGATGTCCGAGCGCGGCGAGTTGCCGATCATCCAGGCGGCGGCCGGGTCGAAGGCGTGTTCGCGGGCCAGCCAGCGGTACGTGTCCGCGTCCTTCTCCGGCACGATGTGCGCGGCGCGGAAGTGGTGCAGCAGCCCGCACGCGTCCAGCTTGCGCTGCTGCTCCTCGCGCTCGCCCTTGGTCAGCAGCAGCAGTTCGTGCCGCCCGGCCAGGTCGTCGAGCGTCTCGGCCACGCCCGGCATCAGCTCGACCTGGTGGCCGACCAGCGCGGCGGCGAGCTGCTCGATGTCGGCGCGCTCCCGCGCGGTGGCCGGACGCTCGCGCAGCTTCTCCAGGCACTCGCCGAGGCTGCGCAGGAAGACCTTGCTGCCGTAGCCGTGCGCGACGGCGTTCGCGCGCTCGATGTCGTCGAGCACCGCGCGGATCCGGGCCCGGTCCAGCGTGGGGTGGTCGAGCCAGGTGAGGAAGTCGTCGATGACGCGCTCGAACAGGACGTTGTTCTCCCAGAGCGTGTCGTCGGCGTCGAAGACCAGCACGGCGGCGTCCCGGCGCGACGGCATCGCGTCCCCCTCCCCCTCGCGGACCTCGCACACCGTACTGCCCGGTCGCCGGACGGGCCACGCGGATTATCCGGTCGGCGGCCCGTTACCGGCGGCTACCCGACTGCGGAATCCCTGGTCCGACGGCATGCTTCGGCCATGACGATCTCACCCGATCATCCACCTGGACGACGGCGCCGGCGGCGCGCCGCCGTCGCGGTGGCCGCGACGCTCGCCGTCGCGGGCGCGGCGCTGCCGGGATCCCCGGCACTGGCCGTCAACGCCTCACACACCACAGTGGTCGGCACCAACCCGGTCGACTGGACGCCGCACGCGCTGGACGGCACCGTCCACCGCATCCTCCAGATCGGCGACCGCGTGTACGTCGCAGGCACGTTCACCAAGGTGCGCAACGCCGGCCAGTCGGCCCAGCTGGCGATGCCCCGCCTGGTGGCCCTCGACGCGACCACCGGCCGGATCGACACCACGTTCCGGCCGCAGGTCAACGGCGCGGTCAAGGCGCTGGCCGCCGCGCCGGACGGCCGTTCGCTCTACATCGGCGGCGCGTTCACCACCGTCAACGGCACGGCGGCGTCCCGGCTGGCCCGGATCGACGCGGCCACCGGCGCCCGGGTCGCCGGTTTCACCACGCCGGCGCTGAACAACCAGGTCAACGACATGCGCCTGGTCGGCAACCGGCTGATCGTCGGCGGCGCGTTCCAGACCGTCGGCGGGGTGACCCGGCGTGCCCTGGCGGCGGTGAGCGCCACCACCGGCGCGGCCGACGCGTCGGTCAACCTGAACCTGGCCGGCCCGCGCAAGACCACGTCCGGTGCCACCGCGCCGGTGAAGGTCGAGGCGCTGGACGTCTCCGCCGACGGCACCCGGCTGGTGTTCGCGGGCAACTTCAGCACGGTGGCGGGCGTGGCCCGGCACCAGCTCGCGGTGGCGAACCTGTCCGGCGCGGGCGCCACGCTCTCCGGCTGGGCCACCGACCGCTACCAGCCGCAGTGCGCGCGGTCGATGCCGTCGTACCTGCGCGGGGTGGACATCTCCCCGGACGGCACCTGGTTCGCGGTGGTCACCACCGGCGCGGCCTTCCCGGGCACGCTCTGCGACACCGCGGCGCGGTTCGAGTTCGGTACGGCCACCGGCGGCAAGCAGCCGACCTGGGCCAACTACACCGGCGGCGACACGCTGCTGTCGGTGGCGGTGACCGGCGCCGCGGTCTACGTCGGGGGTCACCAGCGCTGGCTGGACAACCCGCAGGGCCGCAACTCGGCCGGTCCGGGCGCGGTGTCCCGGCCGGGCATCGGGGCGATCCACCCGACCACGGGCAAGGCGCTGCCCTGGAACCCGACCAAGGACCGGGGCGTCGGCACCCAGGAGCTGTACGCGACCGACCGGGGCCTGTGGGTCGGCAGCGACACCGTGACGGTGGCCGGCGAGTACCACGCCCGGCTGGCGTTCCTGCCGCTGCCGTGAGCGCGTGGGGCGCGGCGGGGCTTCCCCGTCGCGCCCCACGCGTCAGCAGCGCAGCGTGAGGATCGGGCGCGTCAGCGGCGCAAGGTGAGGATCAGGTCGGCGACCAGCGCGGTCCAGCCGGTCTGGTGCCAGGCCCCCAGGCCGGCGCCGTTGTCGCCGTGGAAGTACTCCGGGAAACAGATCAGGTCGCGCCAGTCCGGGTGGGTCTGGAACAGCTGCGCGGCCCCGTAGATCGGCCGCCGCCCCCAGTCGTCGCGGGTGAACAGGGAGATCAGCCGCGCGGACAGGTCGTCGGCGATCTCGTCGAGCGTGCGCTTCACCCCGGACCGGGTCGGGTACTCGACCTGGAGGTCGTCGCCGAAGAACGCGGCGTAGTCGCGCAGCGCGCTGATCAGCAGGAAGTTCGTCGGCATCCAGATCGGGCCGCGCCAGTTGGAGTTGCCGCCGAACAGGCCGCTGGTCGACTCGGCCGGTTCGTAGCCGACGCTGAACTCCTGCCCGCCGAGCGTCACCGTGAACGGCTTGTCCAGGTGGGCCCGGGACAGCGTGCGCAGCCCGTACTCGGAGAGGAACTCGTCGGTGTCGAGCATCCGGGCCAGCAGCCGCACCACCTGGTCCGGCGCGACCATCGACAGCAGCCGCTGCTGGCGGCCGTCCGGCCCGAGCCGGCGGGCGCCGATCACCTCGGCGTACTCGGGGCGGTTGGTGAGGAACCAGCGCAGCCGCGCGCCCAGCTCGGGCAGGCGGCGCATGGTCCGGGCGGTCAGCCGGGTGACCGCTGCCAGCGGCAGCAGGCCGACCACCGAGCGGACCTTCAGCGGCACCTTCGTGCCGTCGGCCAGCCGCAGCACGTCGTAGAAGAACGCGTCCTCGGCGTCCCAGAGCCCCTGGTGGTACGCCGCCGCGGCGATGTACGCGAAGTGCTCGAAGAACTTGGTGGCGGTGTCCACGTACGCGCGGTCGTGCTCGGCCAGCACGATCGCCATGTCGAGCAGGTTGAGCGCGTACATGGCCATCCAGCCGGTGCCGTCGGACTGCTCCAGCGTCCCGGCGACCGGCAGCGCGGCCGAGCGGTCGAACGGGCCGACGTTGTCCAGCCCGAGGAAGCCGCCCTCGAAGACGTTGTTGCCGCCGGTGTCCTTGCGGTTGACCCACCAGGTGAAGTTGAGCAGCAGCTTGTGCATGACCCGGGCGAGGAACTCGTGGTCGCGGGAGCCGTCGATCTCGAAGACCTTCAGCGCCGCCCAGGCGTGCACCGGCGGGTTCACGTCCCCGAACGCCCACTCGTACGCCGGGATCTGCCCGTTGGGGTGCAGGTACCACTCGCGCAGCAGCAGGAGGATCTGCTCCTTGGCGAAGCCCGGGTCGACCCGGGCGATGGTGACGCAGTGGAAGGCCAGGTCCCATGCGGCGTACCAGGGGTACTCCCACGGGTCCGGCATGGAGATCACGTCGAAGCTGTTCATGTGCCACCAGGCGCTGTTGCGCCCGTGCCGGCGGCCGGCCGGCGGCGGCGCCGAGCCGGGGTCGCCGGCCAGCCAGCGCTCCACGTCGAAGTGGTAGAACTGCTTTCCCCACATCAGCCCGGCGATGGCCTGGCGCGCCACCAGGGCCTCGTCCGGCGTGGCGGCGGCCGGGATGACGCTGTCGAAGAACCGGTTCGCCTCGGCCCGGCGCGCCCACAGCACGGTGTCGAACCCGTCGCCCAGGTCGGCCGGGGCCGGTGGCGCGGCGGCCGGCGGCGGCGCGGTACGGGTCAGCCGCAGCCGGATCTGCCGCTGCTCACCGGCCGGCACGTCCAGCACGTAGTGCAGCGCGCCCTTGGTGCCGGTGCGGTCCGGGTTGACGGTGGCGGCGTCGGCCACGACGTGGTCGTTGATGCCGTCCTTGGGGTACGCGGACCGCCCCGGCAGCCCCCACAGCCGCTCGGCGTTGGTCTCGTTGTCGCACAGCAGCGGCACCGGGTCGCCGTCGCCGGACAGCAGGAGCTGGCCGAGCACCCAGTGCTCACCGACGAGCCGGGCGCCGGCCCCCTCCCCGGCCGCCTCGCCGACCAGCTTCGGCATCCGGTCGGTGCCGGGCAGCCCCCACGCCCAGGTGTTGCGGAACCACAGCGTGGGCAGCACGTGCAGCGTCGCGTCCTCGTCGCCCCGGTTCGCCACGGTGATCACCACGCACATGTCGGTCGGTGACGCCTTGGCGTAGTCGACGGTGACCGCCCAGTACCTGTCGTCGTCGAAGATGCCGGTGTCGACCAGCTCGTACTCGGTGTCGTCCCGGCCGCGCAGCGCGTTCACCGCGACCAGCTCGTCGTACGGGAACGCGGCCTGCGGGTAGTGGTAGCGCCAGCGCATGAAGGAGTGCGTCGGGGTGCTGTCGAGGTACCACCAGTACTCCTTGACGTCCTCCCCGTGGTTGCCGCCGTCGCCGCCGAGGCCGAACATCCGCTCCTTGAGGATCGGGTCGCGCCCGTTCCACAGCGCGAGCGCGAAGCAGAACGTCTGCCGGTCGTCGCAGACGCCCGCCATGCCGTCCTCGTTCCACCGGTACGCTCGGGACCGCGCGTGGTCGTGGGGGAAGTAGTCCCACGCCGTGCCGTGTTCGCTGTAGTCCTCCCGTACCGTCCCCCACGCCCGCTCGGACAGATAGGGGCCCCATGCGCGCCAGTCCTGCTCCCCGGCGTCGGCCTGGGCGAGCCGGTGCCGCTCGGGGTCGGGGGACGCGGAGGTCGACCGGTCGGTGATCACTGGCACATCTTCGACGCCGCCGGGGTACTTCTCCACAGCGGCCATTGTCGTCGTGGCATGTCACACCTCGCTGCCGGTGGAGGAAAGTTGATCGACATCCGTTTCGGGCCGCGGGTCTGCGGCGAGCTGTCCGCCGCCGCCGCGCGGGAATGGCTGGTCACGGACGGGCGCGGCGGGTACGCCATGGGCACCGTCGCCGGGCTGCGCACCCGCCGGTACCACGGGCTGCTCGTGGTGGCCGCTGACACGCCGGCGTCCCGCAAGGTGGGACTGGTGAGCCTCGACCCGGCGGTGACGCTGCCGTCGGGGCGGCAGGTCCGCCTGGGCGCGCACGAGTGGTCCTCCGGCGTGGTCGACCCGCGCGGCTTCGAGCTGCTGGAGCACTTCGACCTGGCCGACGGGGTGCCGCGCTGGCGGTGGCGCATCGGCGACGTGGTGATCGAACGCGAGATCGCCATGACGTACGGCCGCTCCTGCGTGGCGGTGGTGCACCGGCTGATCTCCGGCGGCCCGGTGCGGCTGGACCTGGCCGCGGCGTGCACCTGGCGCGACGCGCACGGCGAGCGGCGCGCCGACGGTCCGGCGCCCCGGCTGGAACCGGCGGCCGGCGGCGCGGTGGTCGACGGCGCGTACCGCCTGGCCGGGCCGGACTGGACCCCGGAGGGGCAGTGGTGGCTCGGGGTCCGCCACCGCACGGAGGCCGAGCGCGGCCTGCACCCGGACGAGGACCTCTGGTACGCGGGCCGGTTCACCGGCGCGCTCGACGAGCCGGGCGCGACCGTGTCGGTGCTGGCCTGGGCGGACGACCTGGCCGAGGAGCCGCCGCCGGCGACCGCCGTGGTCGAGGCGGCCCGGCGGCGCAGCCGGGCCGTGGTGGCGGCGGCGAAACCCGGCGACGCGGTCGAGGCGACGCTCGCGCTGGCCGCCGACGCGTTCGTGGTACGCACCGCCACCGGCCCGGACGTGGTCGCCGGCTACCCCTGGTTCGGGGCCTGGTCGCGGGACACGATGATCTCCTACGAGGGCCTGTTCCTGTGCACGAACCGGGCCGACGAGGGCCGGGACCTGCTGCGGGCGTACGCGGCCACGCTGAACGGGGGCATGCTGGCGAACACGGCCGACACCGGCCGGGTCGAGTACAACACCGTCGACGCCACGCTGTGGTTCCTGCACGCGGTCCACCGGCACGTCACAGTCACCGGCGACACCGACCTGGGCGACGAGCTGCTGCCCGCGCTGCACGGCGTGGTCGAGGCGCACGTGGCGGGCACCCGGTACGGCATCGGCGTCGACCCGGCCGACGGGCTGCTGGCCCAGGGCGGCCCGCCGGACGTGGCGCTCACCTGGATGGACGCCCGGGTGTACGGGGTGCCGGTGACCCCGCGTACCGGCAAGCCGGTCGAGGTCAACGCGCTGTGGATCAACGGGCTGGCCGGGCTCGCGGAGCTGACCGAGCTGGCCGGACGCGACGCCACCGCGCTGCACGACCTGCACCGCCGGGCCGGCACCGCGTTCCGGGAGCGGTTCCCCGCCCCGGCCGGCTGGCTCCACGACGTGGTCGACGCGCCGGCGCCCGCGTACCCGCTGGGCGGGGCCGCGCACCACGACGACGACCTGCTGCGCCCCAACCAGCTGCTCGCCTGGTCCCTGCCGCACGCGCCGCTGGAGCCGGACGAGGCCACGCTGCGCCGGATCACCGAGGCGCTGTTCACCCCGCTCGGCCCGCGCAGCCTCGCCCCGGACTCCCCCGGCTTCACCGGGCGGCACCGGGGCGGGCCCGCCGAGCGGGACTCCGCGTACCACCAGGGCACCGTCTGGCCGTGGCTGACCGGGCCGCTGCTCGACGCGTACCGCCGGGCCGGGCTGCCGACCGACGACCTGCTGGTGGGGCTCGTGGGCCACCTCGCCGAGGACGGCCTGGGATCGGTGAGCGAGACCGCCGACGGCGCGGCTCCGCACGCGGCCACCGGATGCCCGTTCCAGGCGTGGTCGGTGGCCGAGCTGCTGCGCGCGCGGCGGTTGCGCCGGTAACGCGTTACAGACCGGCAACCGGCGCGTCGCCGCCGGTTATCGACCCCTGGGCAGGATGGGCGGCGACCCCACCGGACACCGCGGCGACGCCGCCGCCGGGGTGGGGACGCCACAACTCAAAGGGGGCCGCGTGTCAGCTGACGCCGAAGTGATCGACATCCAGCCCGCCCGGCGCCTGCGGGTGCTGCTGCTCTCCTGGGAGTACCCGCCGGTGCTCGTCGGTGGCCTCGGCCGCCACGTCCACGCGCTGTCCGTGGCGCTGGCCGCCGCCGGGCACGAGGTCACAGTCGTCACCCGCCACGCCGAGGGCGCTCCCCTGGAGGAGTACGCCGACGGCGTGCGCGTCGTCCGCGCCGCCGAGGACCCGGTCCGGTTCCCGCTGGCCACCGGATCGCTGCTGGCCTGGACCATGGCGTTCAACCACACCCTGACCCGGGCCGCGCTGCGCGCCGCCTCCACCGGCTCCTACGACGTCATCCACGCCCACGACTGGCTCGTCGCGCACACCGCCGTCACGCTGGCCGAGCATCTCGACGTGCCGCTGGTGACCACCATCCACGCCACCGAGGCGGGCCGGCACCAGGGCTGGCTGCCCGAGGAGATGAACCGCACCATCCACGGCGTCGAACACTGGCTCGCCGGCGAGTCCGGCCGGGTGATCGTCTGCTCCGGGTACATGCGCGACCAGGTGGCCCGGCTGTTCGGCGTGCCGGCCGGGCGCATCGACGTGGTCGCCAACGGCGTCGACGACCGGGCCTGGCGGGCGCGGCCGCACGCGGTCGCCTCCGCCCGGGCGCGCTTCGCCGCGGGCGGGCCGCTCGTCGGGTACGCCGGCCGGCTGGTCTACGAGAAGGGCGTGCAGCACCTGGTGCACGCCGTGCCGCACCTGGCGAAGCGGCACCCCCGCCTGCGGGTGGTGATCGCCGGGGACGGGCCGTACAAGGACGAGCTGGTCGACCAGGCGCGACGGCTGCACCTGGGGGACACGGTCCGGTTCGCCGGTTTCATGGACGCCACCCAGCTGCCCGCGGTGCTCGCCGCCACCGACGCCACTGTGATCCCCAGCCTCTACGAGCCGTTCGGCATGATCGCGCTGGAGGCGGCGGCCGCCGGAGCACCGCTCGCGGTGGCGCGCACCGGCGGGCTGGCCGAGATCGTCGAGCCCGGCGTGACCGGGGTGACGTTCCCGCACGGCGACCCGGACGCGCTGGCCGGCGCCGTCGACCGGCTGCTCGGCGACGAGGTCTTCGCCCGGCGGGTGGCGCGCAAGGCCCGGACCATGGTCAGCCGGCGGTACACCTGGTCCGCGATCGCCGCCCGGACCGCCGGAAGCTACGCCGCCGCCCGCCGCGACCACGACGCGTTCCAGGCCCGCCGGGCCACCGCCATGCTGGCCGGCGACCGGTCCCCGATCGCCGTCCCGGAGGGCAACCTGCTCGCCGGCGCGGCAGGTTAGGGGCATGACGCACTGACAGGCGATAGGTACCGTCCGATCCGTTGGCTATTGTGGACCACTGACCAGCGGTGAGGAGTGCGGTGCGGGAGGTATTGATCGCGGGGCGGTACCGCCTGCTCGAACTGGTCGGCCGCGGCGGGATGGGCCAGGTCTGGCGGGCGCGCGACGAGGAGCTGCAACGCGAGGTCGCGGTGAAGCAGGTCGTGCCGCCGAACTGGCTCGCCGAGAACGAGCGGGACGAACTGCGCGCCCGTACGCTGCGCGAGGCGCGCACGTCCGCGCGCCTCAACCACCCCAACGTGGTGCGGGTCTACGACGTGGTCCGGGTCCAGGGCGAGCCCTGGCTGATCATGGAGTACGTCCCGTCCCGCTCGCTCCAGGAGATCATCGAGAGCGACGGGCCGCTGCCGCCCGGACGGGCCGCCGAGATCGGCCTGTCGGTGCTCGCCGCGCTGCGCGCCGCGCACGACGCCGGGGTGCTGCACCGCGACGTGAAGCCCGCGAACGTGCTGCTGGCCCGGGACGGGCGGGTGCTGCTCACCGACTTCGGGCTGGCCGTGTTCGAGGGCGGCGACGGCGCGATGACCCGGCCCGGCCTGGTCCTCGGCTCCCCCCAGTACGTGGCACCGGAGCGGGCCGCCGAGGGCGTGTCGAGCGTCGAGGCGGACATGTGGTCGCTCGGCGCCACGCTGCACGCCGCGGTGGAGGGCCGCTCGCCGTACGCCCGCAGCACCGCGATGGCCACGCTCGCCGCGCTCGCCACCCGGCCGCCCGACCCGGCCCCGCACGCCGGCCCGCTGATGCCGGTGCTGGCCGGGCTGCTGCGGCGCGATCCGCGTACCCGCCTCGGGCACCGCGAGACGGCGCGCCTGCTCGGCGTCGCCGCGGTGTCGGAGGCCGACGCGGAGGCCGCCGGCTCCGCGGTACGCGCCCCCGCCGGATCGTCCGACCGGCCGGCCGCCGGACGAGATGCCGACGGTCCGGCGGGTGACGAGCCGGGGTCACCGGGGAACCCGGCGGCTCCGGGCGGCATCTACCCGGACCTGATGCCGCCGGCCGCCGCCGCCCGCGCGTGGAGCCGGGCGGCGAAGCGCAGCGAATGGGCCCCGCCCGCCGAGGGCGACCGCGCGCCACCGTCCGGGGACACGGCCGGCGCCGCTGACCCCGCCGGCCGCGCTGTCCCGGCGGCCCGCGCGGGCGCGGGGAGCCCGTCGTCCCCGGCCGGCCGTTCGGGGGCGGCCGGGCGCGTGGACGCAGGCGGTCCCTCGTCCCCGGGCGGCCCGCCGGATGCGAACCGTCGCGCCGAGGCCGACGGCGGCTCGGGTGCGGTCGCAGGCTCGGGTGCGGTCGGCGGTCCCACTGGGGGCGACGGCCGGGCCGCGGCCGGTGGTTCGGCCGGGATCGGCGGCTCGGGTGTGGTCGGCCGGTCGGCGGCGGTGGGCCGGGCGGCGCCACCGGATCGCGCCCGGGCCGGTGACCCGGAACGGAGCCGGGCCGGCGACCCGGAACGGGGACGCCCCGGTGACCCGGAGCAGGCCGCCCCGGACGCGACCCCGGAGCCGCCCCGGAGGGGGCCGGCCCGCCCGGGTCCGATCAGCCTCGGCCCGACGGTCCTCACCAGCTTCGTCGACCCCGGCAGCCCGGCCGGCCCGGAGTCGGCGCCCCGCGCCGACGCCCTCAGCCCGGTGCACATCGTCGGCCCCGGCGCCGCGCCGGTCGCCAAGCCTCCCCCGGTCGCCCACAGCGGGCCGGTCGACAGCGGCGCGGTGCATCCCGCCCCACCCCGGCCCGCCGGGGTCCCCCGCCCCGCCGATCCCCCGCTGACCTCGGGTGACGGGAACCCGCTGCACCGCTGGGGACTCGTGCTGGGAGCCGTGCTGCTGGCCGTGGCGACCGGTGTGGGCACCGCGCTGGCGATCACCGGCGGCCGGGACGAGACGCCGCAGGCTGGCAGTTCGACCGAGGCCGTCGCCCGCCCCTGGGACCGCCCGCCCGGGCCGGGCGCGCCACCTCCGCCGTTCCCCTGCGTCCGGCCCGACGTGGCCGGCACGCCGGTCCGCAAGGGCCCGCCCCCGGACGACCCGCGGGTGACCGTACCGGCCGGTTGGGTCTGGCCCGCCGACACCGGCGGCTTCCGCATCGCCCTGCCCGCCGGCTGGCTGCAACTGCGTTCCGGCGACACCACCTGCTTCCAGGACCCGGCGACGCGTCGCATCCTGGGCGTCGAGCCGTACCCGGGTGGTGATCCGGTGGGCCGGCTGAAGTCGTCCGAGCGGGATCTGACCTCGGCCGGCCGGTTGCCGGACTACCTGCGCGTCCGGCTGGAGTCCGACGGCCCGGGCGCGGCGTGGGAGTGCCTCTGGACCGCGCCCTACGGGGAGCGGATGCACGCGATGCGCGTCCTGCCCGGCGAACGGGCCGGCTGGACGCTCGGCTGGACCACGTCCGACGCCGACTGGCCCGCCGCCTCGAAGCAGTTCGCCGTCATCCGCGCGAGCCTCGGCACCGTCAAGCCCACCCGTACGGCAGGCTGAGGCGGCGCCCGCGGCACCCCTTCCCCAGTGGACCGTCCGGCTGATGCCCCGCTGTCGCACGGGCTGACTACAGTGGCGTAGTTTTTGTGGATCAAGATCTTCGGGAAGGGCGAGCCGAGATGATGGGACCGTCCCACGCGCTCTCGGGCGCGGCGGTGTGGCTGACCGGCTCCTGGGCGATGGCCCAGTTCGCGGACTACCACCAGACACCGCTGGCCCTGGCGGTGGGCACCGCGGTCTGCGCCGGTGGGGCCCTCTTCCCCGACCTCGACCTGTCCGGGAAGGTCACCCGTAACCAGGGCGGCGCGACCGTGGCCCGCACGTTCGGTGTGGTCAGCCTCTTCGTCGCCGAGGTGATGGAGAAGATCTCGCTCGGCGTCTACTACGCCACCAAGCTCAGCAAGGATCCGCGCCGCAACAACGGGCACCGCACGCTGACCCACACCATTCCGTTCACTGTGCTCGTCGGCTGGGGCACCACCGCGCTGTGCGCCCACTACGGCAAGTGGGCGGTGGTCGGCATCCTCTTCTTCATGATCGGCCTGGCGCTGCGCGGGCTCTTCGACAAGTGGGCCGAGCGCGCCGGCTGGGTGGTGGTGACGCTGGTGTCCGCCGCCGCGGCCTGGTTCACGTTCGCCAACCTGCCCGGCGACCGGGGCTATCCGATGATCGGGCTCGCGGTCGGCGTGGGCTGTTTCGTGCACATCCTCGGCGACATGATCACCCGGGCCGGCGTGCCGATCCTCTGGCCCATCCCGATCAGACGCCGCATGTGGACGATGGTCGGCCTGCCCAACAAGATCGCCCTGCGTACCGGCAGCAAGGCCGAGACGGTGGTGCTGCGCACCGCGATGACGATCCTGTCCGTGCTGGCCGCGGTGGGGCTGGTCGCCCCCTCGGTGCTGCAGCGCTTCGACATCCAGGTGTAGGTCAGCCCGCCTCGGCGCGCACCGCACGAGCCGTGGCCGCCCGGTGCCGGATCATCCGGGCCGTCCATCCCACACGGCCGGCGGTGAGCACGTACGCCGCCGTCGGCGGGAGGACCAGCAGCGCGGCGATCCCGGCCACCAGCGGCACCCGGGCGCCGGGCACGTCCGTGGCGACCGCCGCCGCGGCGGCGTACCCGGCGGCCAGCACGACCGCGACGAGCCCGGCGAATGCGAGCGCCGGACCGGTCCGCCGCCGGCCCGCGGCCTCACCGAGCGCGACCGCCGGCGCGAACAGCAGCGGCAGCGCGGCCACGCCGAGCAACGCCGCGATCAGCACCAGCAGCGGTCCGGCCAGCGGGCCGCCCGGGTCGGCGCCGGTGACGAGCGCGTACGCCAGCAGCCCGAGGTAGCCGACGACCGCCTCCGCGACGACGACGAGCCACGCCGCCGCGGCTCCCGCGAGATGACGAGCGACAGTGGTGCCCACGTTGTCCCCTCCCCCGTACGGACGGCGCCACGACCGTCCGATGAGAACGGTAGTGCCCGGGGTGGCGGTGGGCTGAGGCCCCACCTGATATCACTCTGGGTAGGGAAGCAGTAGTCGTCGATCGCCCGCGCGGGCGATCGACGACACGCTAATGCGCATTAGCGCCGAGGTCCGCCTACTGTCGCGCGCTCGGTCCATCCTTGTCAAGATCCCCCGCCCGAACAGCCGTCGGGCGGCGGCGGTCGCGCTGCTAATCCGCATTAGATCAGGGAGTTCATCGAACGGAAATCTCCCGCCCACCCCTTGACAGGACGCCGGGAGAGCAGCGAGGCTCCATCCCGACCCGATCGCTAATACGCATTAGCGGCAGTGGAAGGACCGACGTGACTCCTCCCCCCAGGCGTGTCACCCAGCGTGACATCGCGCGAATGGCCGGCGTCAGCCAGGCGACCGTGTCGCTGGTGCTCAACAACCGCACCGACGCCGACGTCCGGATCGCGCCGGAGACACGGGACCGGGTGTTGCAGGTCATCGCCGAGACGGGGTACGCCGCCGACCCGGCCGCGCGCCGCCTCGCCTCCGGGTTCAACCGGATCATCGGCGTCTTCACCTACGAGCCGGCCTTCCCCAGCGGCAGCCGGGACTTCTTCCACCCGTTCCTGCTCGGCATCGAGGAGTACGCCGAACGGGTCGGCTGCGACCTGCTGCTGTTCACCAGCGCGCCGGTGGTGGACGGCCGGCGGCGCATCTTCCACCAGGACAACCGGCTGCGCCTGGCCGACGGATGCATCCTGCTCGGCCGGGAGATCGACGGCGCGGAGCTGCTCCGGCTCAACCGCGACGGGTTCCCCTACGTCGCCGTCGGGCGCCGCGACGACGCCGGCGGACCGGTGCCCTACGTCGGCGCCGACTACGCCAGCGCGGTCCACCGGCTGGCGGATCGGGCGCTGGACCTGGGGCACCGGCGCCTGACGTACGTGGGCATGGGCACCGCGGCCGAGTCCTCGCACGACCGGCGCAGTGGTTTCCACGCCGGCGCGGCCGGCGCGGAGAGCGCCCGCCAGATCACCGCGACGGCGGAGACCGCCGACGCAACAGTGGACGACCTGCGGGCCGACGGCAGCACCGTCGCCTTCGTGGAGGACTTCGCCACCGCCGTGGCGCTGGAGGCGGCCGCCCGCCGCAAGGGGCTGACGGTGCCCGGTGGCCTGTCCGTCGTGACCCTCGGCGACCCGACCGTCCCGGTGCCCACCGACATCACGTTCACCGGGTTCCGCATCCCGCGTGAGGAGATGGGCCGCCAGGCCGTCGAGGTGCTCACCGGCGTCATCGACGGCAGCGCCGGCGGCCTCCAGCAACGGCTCCTGCCCTGCGAACTCGTCGAGGGCGACACCCTCGGCGTCCCTGGAACGGCGGCCGACCGGCGCTGACACGCCCGGCCGCGCAACTGGAAGGAAGCAAGTGGTACTAATGCGTGCGGACGTCCTCGTCGTCGGGGGCGGACTGGGCGGTGTCGCCGCGGCGCTGGCCGCGGCCCGTGCCGGGCGGTCCGTCATCCTGACCGAGGAGTTCGACTGGCTCGGCGGGCAGCTCACCAGCCAGGCGGTCCCGCCGGACGAGCACTCCTGGATCGAGCAGTTCGGCGCCACCGCGAGCTACCGGGAGTTGCGCGACGGCATCCGCGACTACTACCGCCGCCACTACCCGCTGACCGAGCGGTCCCGGGCGTGGACCGACCTGAACCCGGGCGCCGGCTGGGTGAGCCGGCTCTGTCACGAGCCCCGGGTGGCGGTCGCCGTCCTGGAGCAGATGCTCGCGCCGTACCGGGGGTCCGGGCGGCTGACGGTGCTCCAGCCGTACCGGCCGGTCGCGGCCGAGACCGACGGCGACCGGGTCACCGGCGTCACGCTCGCCCACCGGGACCGCGACGAGCGGATCGAGGTGGAGGCGCCGTACGTCCTGGACGCCACCGAGACCGGTGAGCTGCTGCCGCTGACCGGCACCGAGTACGTGACCGGGTTCGAGTCGCAGTCGCAGACCGGTGAGCCGAGCGCGCCCGCCGAGGCGCAGCCGCTGAACATGCAGGCGGTGTCCGTCTGCTTCGCGCTGGACCACGTCGACGGCGACCACACCATCGACCGTCCCGCCGGCTACGACTTCTGGCGCGACTACAAGCCCGACTTCTGGGGCGACCGGCTGCTGTCCTGGCGGTCGCCGCACCCGCGCACGCTGGAGATCGTCGAGCGCAGCTTCACCCCGAACCCGGACGACGACCCGCTGGGCGTCAACGCCGACCAGCGGCTCAACCCGGGCGACGGCAACCTGTGGACGTTCCGGCGCATCGCGGCGCGGCGCAACTTCGTCGACGGCGCGTACGGCAGCGACATCACACTCGTCAACTGGCCGATGATCGACTACTTCGAGGGACCGGTCATCGACGTGCCGAACGCGTCCTGGCACCTGTCCCAGGCGCGCGAGCTGTCGTACTCCGTCCTGTACTGGCTGCAGACCGAGGCGCCCCGCCCCGACGGCGGCACCGGCTTCCCCGGGCTGCGGCTGCGCGGCGACGTGACCGGCAGCGCCGACGGGCTGGCGCAGGCCCCCTACATCCGGGAGTCGCGCCGCATCCGCGCCGAGTACACGGTGGCCGAGCAGGACCTCTCCCTCGCGGTACGCGGCGAGCACGGCGCGGTGAGCTACCCCGACTCCGTCGGCGTCGGCATGTACCGCATCGACCTGCACCCGTCGACCGGCGGCGACAACTACATCGACGTCGGCTCCTGCCCGTTCGAGATCCCGCTCGGCGCGCTCATCCCGCAGCGGATGGAGAACCTGCTGCCGGCCGGCAAGAACATCGGCACCACGCACATCACCAACGGCAGCTACCGGCTGCACCCGGTCGAGTGGAACGTCGGTGAGGTCGCCGGCCTGCTCGCCGACTTCTGCCTTGCGCGGGGCGAGTCCCCGCGCGCGGTCCGCGGCACCCCCCGCCTGCTGGCCGAATTCACGGACCGCATCTCGGCCGCCGGCGTGGAATGCCGCTGGCCGCAGGTCGCGGGTTACTGAACCCCCGGTGAGGAGACGAAAGTGAGATACGGAAGATTGTCCGGTCTGGTCGCGGCGACCATGGCCGGTGTGCTCGCGCTTACTGCCTGTGGCGGTGGCGACGGGGCCGAGGACGACGGTCCGGTCAGCCTGCGAATGGCCGTCTGGTCCGCCAACGAGGCGCACATGAAGCTGTTCAACGAGATCGCCGACGAGTACCGGAAGAACAACCCGGACGTCGCGGAGATCAAGTTCGACCCGCTGCCGTTCGAGAACTACACCACGACGCTGACCACGCAGATCGCCGGTGGCAACGCGCCGGACCTGGCGTGGATCTTCGAGAACTCGGCTCCGGACTTCGTCGCCTCCGGCGCGCTGCGCCCGCTCGACGACACCCTGAAGAAGGCCGAGGGCTACCAGTACGACGACCTGTCCCCCGCCACGCTGAAGCTCTGGCAGGACGACGGGAAGCTCTTCGCGTACCCGTTCTCGACCTCGCCGTTCGGCGTGTTCGTCAACAACGACATGCTCAAGAAGGCCGGGCAGAAGACGCCGGCCGAGCTGATCGCGGCCGGTCAGTGGAACTGGGACACCGCGCTGGCCGCGGCCGGCGCCACAGCGGCGAAGTCCGGCAAGGCCGGGCTCGTGTTCCGCGACTTCGACTACAAGGGCTGGGACAACCTGGCCACGTTCTGGACCGGCTGGGGCGCCCAGGCGTGGAGCGAGGACGGCCGGAGCTGCGGCTTCAACAGCCCGGAGATGGTTGAGGCGATGACCACGCTGCACAAGGCGATCTTCACCGGCAAGGCGCTGCCCGGACCGGGCACGACTGCCGACTTCTTCGCCGGTGACGCGGCCATGACCGTCACCCAGATCTCCCGCGCCTCGCTGCTGAAGGACGACGGCTTCGAGTGGGACCTGGTCCCGCTGCCGGCCGGCCCGAAGGGTCCGTACGCGGTGTCCGGCCAGGCCGGCATCGGCGTGCTGAAGAAGAGCCCGCACGCCGAGCAGGCCGCCGACTTCCTGGCCTTCTTCACCAACCCCGCGAACTCGGCGAAGCTGGCCCAGTTCTTCCCGCCGCCGCGGCAGTCCCAGCTCACCGCCGAGACGCTGGCCAAGACGAACCCGAAGCTCAAGCCGGAGCAGCTGCAGAAGGTCGTCATCGACGGCATCACCAACGGCGTGGTCAAGCCCAGCCACGCCGGGCAGGCCGAGCTGAGCCAGCAGGTGCGTGCCGCGCTCGACCCGCTGTGGCAGGCGGACGCGGACGTCAAGGGCGTACTCGACGGCGTCTGCACCAAGATCCAGCCGCTGCTGGCGAAGTAGGGCCGAGGATCATGACCCAGACGGACACCAGGGTGGGCCCGGCTGCTGCCGGGCCCACCCCGGGCCGGGCCCGGCCGTTCTGGACCACCCGCCGCCGGGACCAGCTCACCGGATACCTGTTCATCGCCCCGCAGTTGCTCGGCAGCGTGGTCTTCGTGATCCTGCCGCTGGTCCTCGTGTTCTGGTACAGCCTGCACGAGTGGAACGTGCTGGCCGGCAGCTTCGACTACATCGGCACCGACAACTACGCCGCGCTGGCCGACGACCCCAACCTGGGCCCGGTGCTGCGGTCGACCGGCCTGTTCTCGGTCGGTCTGGTCGTGTTCAACCTCGGCCTGGCGCTGCTGCTGGCCGTCCTGCTCAACCAGAAGCTGCGCGGCACGATCGTGTTCCGCACGCTGTTCTTCTCCCCCGTGGTGGTCTCGCTGGTCGCGTGGACCATCGTCTGGGGCTTCCTGCTGCAGGACAACGGCGGCGTCAACGGCCTGCTCGACACCATCGGCGTCGACGGGCCCAACTGGCTGCGCGGCGAGGGCACGGCGATGCTGTCCGTGATCGTCGTGCAGGTGTTCAAGAACGTCGGCCTGAACATGGTGCTGTTCCTGGCCGCGCTCCAGGGCGTGCCGGCCGAGCTGTACGAGGCCGCCGAGGTCGACGGCGCGAGCCGGATGCGCCAGTTCTGGCGGATCACCGTGCCGCTGATCAGCCCGACGATCATGCTGACGTCGATCATCACGGTGGTCGGCTCGTTGCAGGTGTTCGCGCAGATCGCGGTGCTCACCCAGGGTGGGCCCGGCACCTCGACCACGGTGCTCGTCTACTACCTCTACCAGCAGGCCTTCCAGTTCCATCACTTCGGCTACGGCGCGACGCTGTCGATCCTGCTGTTCGTCATCGTGCTCGCGCTGACGGTGCTGCAGTGGCAGATGCGCAAGAGGTGGGTCTTCCATGAATCGTGAGCTGTCCCGGCGGACCAAGCTGGTGCTCTACGGCGTACTGATGGTCCTGGCCGTTCCGTTCGTGTTCCCCACGTGGTGGATGGTCACCTCGTCGCTGAAGCCGGTGGCGGACATCTTCTCCTTCCCGCCGCAACTGCTGCCGACCGATCCGCGGGTGGACGCGTACCGGCGGGTGTTCGAGCTGCAGCCGTTCGGGCAGCAGTACCTGAACAGCCTCTACATCGCGCTGCTGGTCACCGTGGGCACGCTGGCGGTGGCGTCGCTGGCCGGGTACGCGTTCGCGCGGATCCGGTTCCGGGGGCAGAACGTGCTGTTCCTGGTCGTCCTCGCGGGCCTGCTCATCCCGAGCGAGGTGACGATCGTGCCGCTGTTCCAGATGTTCTTCAAGCTCGACCTGATCGACACGCACTGGCCGCTGATCCTGGTGCCGATCTTCGGGGCGCCGAGCGTGCTGGCGACGTTCATCATGCGGCAGTTCTTCATCAGCCTCCCCGGTGAGCTGGAGGAGGCGGCCCGGGTCGACGGGCTGGGACGCTTCGCCACGTTCTGGAAGATCGCGCTGCCGCTGTCCCGGCCCGCGCTCGGCGCGGTGGCCATCTTCACGTTCCTGCACAGCTGGAACCTGTACCTGGAACCGATCGTGTTCCTGTCCTCGCCGGACAAGTTCACCCTGCCGCAGGCGCTCACCCAGTTCGTCGACGCGTACGGCGGCCCGATGTGGGACGTCCAGCTCGCCGCGGCGTCGATGACCGCCCTGCCGGTGCTGGCGGTGTTCGTCATCGCGCAGAAGCAGTTCGTCGAGGGCCTCGCGCACACCGGCCTGAAGGGATGACCGCGCCGGTCGTCGGGATCGACATCGGCGGCACCAAGACCGCCGCCGCCCTCGTCGGTCCCGGTGCGCGGGTGCTCGACCGCCGGGAGGCGCCGACCCCCGCCCGCAGCGGGCCGGCCGCGGTGCTGGACACCGCCGCCGGCCTGGCCGCGAACCTGCTCGCCGCCGCCGGCCACGGGCCGGTCGGGGTGGGCACCGCGGGCACCGTCGACCCGGCGACCGGCGTCATCAGGTACGCGACCGGCAGCCTGCCCGGATGGGCCGGCACCCCGGTGGCCGACGAGCTGGCCGCACGGCTTGGCCGGCCGGTGCGCGTCACCAACGACGTGAGCGCGGCGGCGCTCGGCGAGTGCTGGGCCGGCGCCGGACGGGGCCGGGGGCACGTGCTGCTGGCCGCCGTCGGCACCGGGCTGGGCGGCGCGATCGTCCGCGACGGGCGGGTCGAGGGCGGCGCCCGGGGCGCGGCCGGCCAGCTCGGGCACCTGCCGGTCCCGGACGCGCACCGGCTGCGCTGCGGCTGCGGCCGGTACGGGCACCTGGAGGCGATCGCCTCCGGCACCGGCCTGTCCGCCGCGTACGCGCTGGCCGGCGGTGACCCGGTCGCCGGGCGGGAGGTGGCGCGGCGCGCGGCGGCCGGTGACGCGACCGCCCGGCAGGTCGTCGAGCGGGCCGGCGCCGCGCTCGGCGCGGCACTGGCCGGGCTGGTCGCGCTGCTCGACCCCGAGGCCGTCCTGGTCGCCGGTGGCGCCGCCGGCACCCTGCTGCCCTCCGCGACTGCCGCCTACCGGGCGGAGCTACCAGGCGGCTGGGCGCACGTGCCACTGCTTCCCGCGGCGCTGCGCGCCGACGCGGTGGTGGTCGGCGCCGCCCGGCTCGCCACCGCACCGAACCACCACGACGGAGGAACCAGCACGTGAGTGTCCTGGACGAACTGGCCGGCGGGCTGGTCGTGTCCTGCCAGCCCCTGCCCGACGACCCGGACGACCCGATGCGCGACCCGTACGTCCAGGCCCGCGTGGCCGCCGCCGTGGTCCGCGGCGGCGCGGTGGCGGTCCGGGTCAACGGCCCCGACGACGTGCGGGCGGTACGCGCCGCCGTCGACGTGCCGGTGATCGGGCTGTACAAGCACGGCACGCAGGGCGTTTTCATCACCCCGACCGCCGGGCACGCCCTCGAAGCGGCGCGGGCCGGGTCGCACGTCGTCGCGGTGGACGCCACCGACCGTCCCCGGCCCGACGGCCGGACCTTCGCCGACACCGTCCGCGCGGTGCACGAGCAGACCGAAGCGCTGGTCCTGGCCGACGTCTCCACAGTGGCCGAGGGCGTCGCCGCCGTCGAGGCCGGCGCGGACGCGGTCGCCACCACGCTGTCCGGCTACACGCCGGCCGGCCCAACGATCGACGGGCCCGACCTCGGGCTCGTGGCGCGACTCGCCGCGCTGCTGCCCGTGCCGGTGATCGCCGAGGGGCGCTACCGCACCACGGAGCAGATCAGCCGGGCCTTCGAGGCGGGGGCCCACGCGGTGGTGACGGGCAACGCCGTCACCTCACCGCTGTGGATCACCCGCCGGCTGGTTCCGGCCACCCCCCGGGCGGCGAGCGCACCGGAGAAGAGGGAGCATCGATGAAGAGAAGAACGCTTCTTGCGGCCACCGGCGCGGCCGGCCTGGCCACCGTGGCCCTCGGCGGCCCCGCCGTCGCCCGGCCCGCCGGCCGGGGACCGAGCGTGGCGCTGGTGCCGCTGGACGACCGGCCGGTCAACACGTACTGCGCCGAGATGACCGCCGCGAGCGCCGGCGCCGAGGTGCTGCTGCCGCCGCGGGACCTGCTGGGCCGTTTCTTCACCCCCGGCGACGGCGCCGGCATCGCCCGCTGGCTCGACGGCACCGACGGCGTCGACGGGTACGTGATCTCGGTGAGCATGCTGGCGTACGGGGGCCTCATCGCCTCGCGTACCGCCGCACCGGCGCTGGCCGACGCGTTGCGCAACCTGGAGGCGATCCGGCGGCTGCGCACACGCGGGTCGGACACGGTGATCGAGGTACACGACACGATCCAGCGGCTCGCCATCACCAGCACCGGCACCGACCTGGACAACTACCGTGACCTGCTGGTCCAGTGGGCCAAGCTGTACGACCAGGTGGTCAACCTGGGCCAGGAGGCGCTGCGGGCCCAGCTCGACGCCGTACGGGCGCGCATCCCGGACGCGGTGGTCGAGGACTACCTGGCCGCGCGGGCACGCAACCACCAGGTCAACCGGCTGATGGTGGAGTGGGTGGCGGACGGGACGATCAGCCACCTGGTGCTCTCCGAGGACGACACCGCGCCGGTCGGCCTGGCCCGTGCCGAGCGGGTCGAGCTGGAGGCGCTGGTGGCGCGGCTCGGCGTCGGCGACCGGGTGGAGATCTTCCCCGGCGCCGACGAGGTGAACGCGCTGCTCGTCGCGCGCGTCGTCGCCGCCGGCGCCGCGCCCACCTACCGGGTGGAGTACGCCGGGGTGTCCGGCGAGGGCTGGACCGCCGCGCTGGAGGGCATCCCGTTCGCGGAGAACATCCGCCGGCACGTCACCTCGGTGGGCGGCCGGGTGGTGACCGGCGACGCGGACATCGTCCTCGCGGTGAACACCCCGTCGGCCACGACCGGGCAGCGGGGCGCCGACCTGGACGCGTTCGTCGGCCGCATCGGCGAGCTGCTGGCCGCCGGCACCCCGGTGGTCGTGGTGGACCCGCTGATCGTCAACAAGGGCGACCACGACCTGGTGTCCCGGATGGAGACCCGGCTGGACCTGCCCGCGCTGCTGTCGTACTCGGGGTGGAACACCGGCGGCAACGCGCTCGGGCTGGCGCTCGCGCACGGCACCGCGCGGTGGGCGTACCTGCGCTCCTCCGGCAGCGGCTTCGGCGTGCCGGAGCTGCGCGGGCCGGCCCAGGCGCACGCCGAGTACCTGCTCTACCGGTTCGTCAAGGACGACCCGTGGAAGAACGTGGTGCAGGCCGACGCGTACGCGCACGCCCGGGCGCAGGGCTGGGATCCGCTGGCGCTGACCGCCGAGCAGAAGCGCTACTTCGACGGCTGGGTACGCGACCGGCTGGTGCCGCTGACCGAGCGGTACTTCGCCGACCACTTCGCCGGGCACGAGCTGGTGCTCGGCCGACGCGGACGCAAGACGTTCACCGCGACGCTGGACCGGGTCACGGCGGTACGGGTCGAGCTGCCGTGGGACCGGCTGTTCGAGGTCACGCTGGAGCCGAGCCTGCGGCTGCGCTGACCGGTGCGGGTGCGGTCCCCCGGGGCCGCACCCGCCTCAGCGGGGTGTCAGCAGGCAGAACTCGGTGCCGTCCGGGTCGGCCAGCACCACGTCGCCGGCGGTGTGTCTTCCCGTACCGGCCCGGGTCGCGCCGAGCGCCAGCAGCCGGTCGATCTCCGCGTCCCGATCACC
This sequence comes from Micromonospora sp. WMMD1219, assembly GCF_049315215.1. Lineage (NCBI taxonomy): Bacteria > Bacillati > Actinomycetota > Actinomycetes > Micromonosporales > Micromonosporaceae > Micromonospora > Micromonospora sp. WMMD1219. Next base: position 3,952,415 of record NZ_CP186057.1, on the reverse strand, counting down.
GTCCGCGACCAGATCCAGGTGTACGCGGTCCCCGTCGCCGCGGTCCATCAGCGGCGGACCGCTCCAGGTGACCTTCGCGCCTCCGCGCGGCGACTGGATCGCTGTCTCCTCGTCCTGGTCCCAGACCAGCGGCCAGCCCAGCGCCTCGCTCCAGAAGAGGCCGGCGGCCCGCGTACCGTCGCAGTTGACCGCACCGACCGGGCCGCAGCCGGCGAGGAAGGTGTTGCCCGCCCCGATGACGCAGAACTCGTTGCCCTCCGGGTCGGCGAGCACCACCTGGTCGTCGTCCGGGCCCTGGCCGATGTCGATGTGCCGCCCGCCCAGCGCCAGCGCGCGGTCGACCGTCTCCTGCTGGGCCTGCGGCGACGCGCTGGTCACGTCGAAGTGCACGCGGTTCTGCACGGTCTTCGGCGCGTCGCTGGGCAGGAAGCGGATGCGGAAGTCGCTGTGGGCGTCCGGGCCCAGCGCCACGCCCTCGCGCGGGTCGTCGATGATCTCCCGGCCCAGCACCCCGGACCAGAACCGCGCGAGTCGTCGTGGGTCGCCCGCGTCGAGGCTGACCGCGTAGAGGTGTACCGCCATCTGCCCGTCTCCGATCCGCCGTCGTCGTCGGCGGCAGGTCAGGAGCGTAGGCCGGGCGGTCCGGGCGCGCAGCCGGATTTCGGGCCGTCAGGCGCCGACGCGCTGTTCGGGGATGGACAGGCCGTAGAGCGCCATCAGCTCCGGGCTGTCGATCCGGCTGCCGTCGGCCACCGAGTCGCAGGCGATGTCGACGATCTGGTCCTTGTGCGCCAGCAGGTACGGCCGCGCCCCCACGTCGGCGCTGGCGAGCGTGGCGATGCCGGACCAGTGCCGGCGGCCGAACAGCATCGGGTAGCCGCGCAGCCCGTCGTAGGTGGCGCAGACCAGCACGTCCGGGTACGGCAGCGCGGTGACCCGGCGGACCGCCGCCGCGGTGAGCCCGGGCATGTCCACCGGCACCACGACCACCGCCTCGATCTCGTCGTCGGTGAGCGCGGCGAGCCCGGCCCGGATCGAGGAGCCCACGCCGGTGCCCCAGGCGCGGTTGACCACGACGGTGGCGCCGCTCAGGTCGGTGGTCTGCCGCACCTGCTCGGCCGCCGCGCCCAGGACGACCACGACCTGTGCGCAGCCCGCCTCAGCCATCGTGTCGATCATCTGGCTGACCAGCGGCTTCTCGCCCTGGTGCAGCAGCGCTTCGGGTCCGCCGATGCGGCGGCCGCCACCGGCGGCGATGATCATTGCAGCGATCCGGTTCAGCGGTGCCCCCTCGATCTGGGGACGGACCGGGCACAGCCGCCCGGTCCGTCCCGTCGTACGCACACCGGACCCAACGAGCGCGGCCGGGGGCAAGTAGCGGGGCAAAACGGAAAATTGCGTGACTATGCCGCGTCCGCGTAGCAGTCGACAGTGGACAGGTCGAGCGGAAACCGGACCGGGGTGTCGCCGAACAGCAGCCGGGTGGCCCGCGCGCCGGCGGCGGTGACCGCCTCGGCGACCACCGCCGCCTGCCCGGCCGGGCAGTGCACCACCACCTCGTCGTGCTGGAAGAAGACCAGCTCCGCCTCCGTACCGGCCAGCTCGGTGCGCAACGTGGCCAGCAGCGTGGAGGCCCACTCGGCGGCGGTGGCCTGGATGACGAAGTTGCGGGTGAAGCGCCCCCGCGAACGGGCCGCCCGGGCCGACGGGCTGTGCGGATCGGCCCCGCCCTCCGGCAACGGCTCCTCCCCCTCGGCGAACCCCGCCGACCCGGGCGGGCAGGTGCGCCCCAGCCAGGACCGGACCAGCCCGCCCGCCTCACCGGTGCGCGCCGCCGCCTCGACGTAGCCGAACGCGGTCGGATAGTTCTTCCGCAGCACCGCCAGGGCCGGCACCGCCGCCCCGCCGGTCTGCCCGTACATCGCCCCGAGCAGGGCCACCTTGGCCTTCGCCCGGTCACCGGCGAACGCGTCCCGGGCCAGCGCGGCGTAGAGGTCACCGGCGCCGCCCGCCGCGGCGAGCCGCTCGTCGCCGGAGACCGCCGCGAGCACGCGCGGTTCGAGCTGACCCGCGTCGGCCACCACGAACGTCCAGCCCGGGTCCGCCACCACCGCCTGCCGGATCACCTTCGGGATCTGCAACGCCCCGCCGCCCCGGGTCGCCCACCGGCCGGAGACCACGCCGCCGGGCACGTACTCCGGGTGGAACCGGCCGCCGGAGACCCAGGCGTCGCGCCAGGCCCAGCCGTGCGCCGTCCAGATCCGGTACAGCTCCTTGTATTCCAGGACCAGCGGCGCCGCCGGGTGCTCCACCCCGCGCAGCACCCAGGCGCGCGTGTTCGGCAGGTCCACGCCCGCTCGGGCGAACGCCCGCAACAGCTCCGCGGGCGAGTCGGCGTGCACCTGGCGTACGCCGAACGCGTCAGCGATCCGCGCCTGCAACTCGGCCAGCCGGCGCGGCGGCCCGCCGACCGGGGACGCCTCGCCGAGCAGGTCGGCCAGGATCGCGTCGTGCACGTCGGCGCGCCAGGGCAGGCCGGCCGCGCCCATCTCGGCGGCCACCAGCGCGCCCGCCGACTCGGCGGCCACCAGGAGACGGAACCGGCCGGGATGGGTGGTCGCGGCGATCCGGGCGAGCTGGTCGGCGTACACCCGGGTCAACGCCGTGATGCCCGGACCGGGCGGGCCGGACGGCGGCTCGAACAGCGCGGCCTGGGCGTGGCCGGGCGGCTCGGGCGGGCGGGGCGCCGGGTCCGGCGGGACCGGCGCGCCGCTGACCCGGGCCCAGGCGGCGGGCAGCGCGCGGGGCTCGCCCCACCGGCCCGCGTGCCCGAGCAGCAGCGCCTCGGTCAGCTCGACGTCGTGGCAGCGGTCGAGCCGCACCCCGGCGCGCAGCAGCGCCGGGTAGACGCCCGCCCAGGCGGCCCAGAGCCAGCGGGGACGCCCGGCGGCCTCCCGGGCGGCCACGGCGGCGGCCAGGTCGGCCACCTCCTCGGCCGGACCGGCCGGGGTGCCGTCGGCGTGCAGCGGTTGCAGCATGCCGCCGCCCCGCTCGTCCGCCACCACCGCCACCAGCACGGACGCGATTCTGCCCGGTGCCACCGACAGTGCGGGGCCCCGGCTCGTCGAGCCGGGGCCCCGCGCGTTACTTGCCGACGCCTGCGGTGAGGCCGGACTGCACCTGGCGCTGGAAGACGATGTACACGATCAGCACCGGAAGCATCGCCATGGTGACGCCGGCGAACAGTCCGGACCAGTCCGACTTGTAGCCCTGGTTGACCGACAGCTCGATCAGCCCCTGGGCGATCACCTGGTTCTTCGGCTCGCCGGAGACCGACTGCATGAGCAGCGTCGGCAGATACCACTGGTTCCACTGGCCGAGCACGTTGAAGATGCCGATGCTGATCAGGCCCGGCTTGGCCATCGGCAGCATCACGCTGAAGAACGTACGGGTGTGCGAGGCCCCGTCGACCTGGGCCGCCTCGGCGATCGAGTCGGGCAGCGTCCGGAAGAACGAGTGCATGAAGAAGATCGTGAACGACAGCGACCAGGCCACGTAGACCAGGATCAGCATGAGGTGCTTGTTCGGGCCGAGCAGCGGGAGGCTGACCCCGGTGTTGTAGACGCCCTTGAACAGCGGCACCGCGGCCAGGTAGATCGGCAGCGTCAGCCCGGACAGGAACATCCAGTAGATCAGCCGGTTGCCGCGGAACTCGTAGCGCGCCAGCGCGTACGCGGCCATCGAGCCCAGCAGCATCGTCAGCGTCACGCTGAACACCAGCACGAGCAGCGTGTTGAGGAAGAAGCTGTCGATCCCGGCGGTCCAGGCGCGGGCGAAGTTGTCCCACTGCAGCGCGTCGGGGATCAGCGACAGCGGTTCGCGGATCACCTCCGAGTCGGTCTTGAGCGCCGACATCACCACCCACAGCAGCGGGTAGACCACCATGATCGCCCAGACCGCGAGGAACAGGTGGGAGAAGCCGTTGAAGATCCGGCCGCCGAAGCCGTTGCCGACGTTCCGCCGGTCCGCCGGCGGCCGGTCCGGCGGTGCCGTGTCGGACCGGGCCGGGCCGGAGGTGTGGGTCACAGTGCTCATCGTCCAGACCTCCTCAGTACTCGATCCGCTCACGGCGGGTGATCCTCAGCTGGAGCGCGGCCAGCAGGATGGTGAAGATGGCCAGCGCGACGGCGATCGCGCAGGCGTAACCGAACTGGCCCTTCTGGAACGCGTTGAACTGGATCACCGAGGCGAAGATCTCGCTGGCGTGGTTCGGCCCGCCCTGGCTCGGCGTCATGACGAAGACCAGCGCGTACATGTCCAGCGCGATGAAGCCCAGATAGACCCAGGCGACCGAGATGCTGTCCCGCAGCAGCGGCAGGGTCACCTTGAAGAACGTGTGGAACCGGCCCGCGCCGTCGAGGATCGCGGCCTCGTAGATGTCCTTCGGGATCGACTGCATCGCGGCGGAGAACAGCACCATGTAGAAGCCGGCGCCGCTCCACACCGCGATGAACAGCAGCCACCAGAGCACCGCCGGCACGCCGAGGAACGGCTCCGGGTCGGCGGTGAAGGCGATCGGGTTGTCCGCGTCGACCAGCCCGATCTTGATGAGCAGGCCGTTGATCAGGCCCTGCCCGTCGGTGCGGTAGATCTGCTGCCACATGACGGCGATGACCACCAGCGACAGCACCTGCGGGAAGAAGAAGATGACCTTGTAGATCCCGGAGCCGAACACCCCGCGGATGCCGGCCCTGTCCTCGCGTCCGCCCACGTTGAGCAGGAACGCGAGGAACAGGGCCAGCGCGATCGTGAACAGCGGCACGGTGACCAGGAAGAACACGTTGTGCCAGAACGCCTTCCGGATCAGCTCGTCGGAGAACAGCCGGACGTAGTTGTCCAGCCCGACGAAGCGCTGAGAATCGGAGTACCCACCCCAGTCGGTGAGCGAGTACCCCGCCGCCTGGGCGAACGGCCACACCACGTAGAACAGGTACAGCGCGACGGGCAGGGCCAGGAAACCCGTGACGAAACGCGCGACTCCGTGCCGCATTGGACTCACTTCCTCGCGGTGATCAGGCGGTGCGGGTCTGCTTCTTGATCGACGAGTCCTTGGCGACCTTGTCGGCGGCCGCCTGCATCTTGTCGACGAACTGCTGCGCGGTCAGGCGGCCGGCCATCAGCTCCTCGGAGAGGTTCTGGCTCTCCTTGTCCAGGTCGGCGTAGAAGTCCGGGAACTTCACCGAGATCAGGTCCGAGCTGCCGTTCTTCATCAGCGAGTTCGCCGACGCCAGCGCGGTGTCCTGGACGTTGTCGCCGGAGCCCTTGGTGGAGGCCAGCGACTTGGTCAGCTCGGCGAACTTCGCCGAGCCGGCCTTGGAGAGGATGGCCCGCAGGAACTCCTTCGCGGCCTCCTTGTTCGGCGCCTTGCTCGGCACCACGAAGCCCTCGCCGGAGGAGGCGAAGACGTCCTTGGCGGCCTTGTCGCCGCTCTTGCTCCAGTAGTCGGAGATGGTCATCTCGAAGCCCGGCGGGATGGTCGCGGCCATCTCGTTCTTCAGCCAGGTGCCGACCTGGATGAAGGCCGCCTTGCCGTCCAGGAACGCCTGCTGCGACTGGGTGTGGTCGAGCTTGCCCGGCAGCAGCAGCCTGTCCTTGACCAGCTTCTCCCACGGCTCCAGCGCCGCGACGATGCCGTCGGCCTTCCAGGCGCCGTCCTTCAGGTTGTCGATGTCGACGACGGCCTGCTTGCCGACCGCCTTCCAGATGCTGGCGAACAGCGCCCAGCGCGGGTAGTAGCCGTGCACCGCGTCGTGCACGTACGGCGCCATGCCCTTGGCCTTGATCTTCGGCGCGAGCGCGAAGAACTCGTCCCAGGTGGTCGGCGCCGTCCACCCCTCCTTCTTGAACAGGGCGGCGTTGTACCAGTTGCCCCAGACCGTGTACGCGACGTTGACCACGTAGAACTTGCCGTTCTGCGTGCCGTCGGCGACGGTGCCCGGCAGCAGGCTGTCGGCCACAGTCCCCTCGCTGTCCCAGGCCGGCGCGGTGAGCAGGTCGTCCAGCGGCTCGATCGCGCCCTCGTTGATCAGCGTGCTGCGGTCCATCATGTCGGCGCCCGAGTTCATCACCAGGTCGCTCGGCTGGGTCGCCATCTTGGGCTGCTCTTCGGTCTTGATCTTCTGGGTCGAAGACATGTTGACCGTGACGTTCGCGTGCTTGGCGTTGAAGATGACCTTGTCTTCCTTGGCCCACTGGTCGCCCAGGCCACCGTTGAAGACGACCACCTTGACCGCACTGCCGTCCTTGACGCCGAACGGGTTGTCCTTGCTCTTGGCCGCGCCGCCGCCGTCGGACTTGCTCGGCTCGCTGCCGGCGCACGCGCTCAGCAGACCCGCCGCCGGTACGGCCAGCAGACCGGCCGCCGCGGCGCGCCGCAGCAGGGTCCGACGGCTGACGTCGCCGAACTTCTCGGGGGAAACCGACATCTTGTCTCTCCTTGTGGGTCGGGTCAGGCGGTCCGCCGGAGACGCCCGGCGTACCGCGACTCGAGGGCGAGGTTGTGCTCGTCCCCACCGGGGACGTTGGCGGAGAGGTAGACAGGGGGTACCTCTCCGGCCTGGTGGAACCGTCGTACGACCTCGGCGGTCAGCAGCTGCGCCAGCAGCGCCGCGGTGACCGACGAGACCGCACAGACCGCGCCGCCGCCCTCGAGCGGCAGCAGTGCGTCGCCGTACGGCGCGCCGTTGTCCAGCACGACGTCGGCGAGGTCGGCGAGCCGGTGCCCGGAGGGGTGCCGAGGAGCTACCCGGGCGGTGTGCTCGACCGAGGTGACAGCGATCAACGGATGGCCGCCGCGCTTGACCAGCGTCGCCAGCTCGACCACCGAGCCGTTGATGCCGGACTGCGAGGCGACCACGAACACGTCCCCCGGCTGCGGCGCCGCCAGGGCGTAGAGCTGGTGCGCCACGGCCGGGTCGCGTTCCAGCTTCGGGTCGGCGAGCACGTCGCGGGGCGCGTCGCCGTGCAGCACGAGGTCGTGCAGGGACAGCCGGTTGGCGGGGACCAGGCCGCCGGCGCGGGCGACCAGCTCGGCGGCGAAGGCCTCCGAGTGGCCGGCGCCGAACGCCTGGAGGACGCCGCCCGCACGCAGCCCGGAGGCGATCAGGTCGGCTGCCCGGTCCACCGCCACGGCCTGGCTGTCCACCAGCCGGTCGAGCACCGGGCGGACCGCGTCGGCGTACCGCTGGGCACTGATCATGAGAGGGCCCCCTTCGCGGCCTTGTGCCCGTCGACGGCCTGGGCGGTACGCCGGAAGGCCGCGTGGGCGCGGTCGTGGGTGCGCTGCGCCACCGCGATGTAGAGCAGGTCGAGCACGACGAGCTGGGGGTGCCGGGCGGAGAGCGCGTCCGGCCGGAACGTGGTGGCCTGGCTGGCGGTGACCAGCACGATGTCGGCCAGCTCGGCCAGCGGCGAGCGGGGGAAGCCGGTGAGCGCGACGGTGGTGGCGCCGCGGCTGCCGGCCTCGGCGAGCAGCTCGATCGTCTCCCGGGTCTGCCCGGTGTGCGAGATGCCGAGCGCGACGTCCCCGGCGCCCAGCAGCGCGGCGCTGGCGAGCCCTTCGTGCACGTCGCTCCAGGCCCACGCGGCGACGCCGATGCGGTGCAGGCTGAACTGCATCTCCTCGCCGACGAGCGCGCTGCCGCTGGCGCCGAAGATGTTCACCCGGCTGGCCCCGGCGATGGCGACCGCCGCGCGTTCCACCTCGGCCAGGTCGAGCAGCGCGGCGGTGTCGTGCATGGCCCGCGTGTCGGCGGCCATGATCTGGTCGAGCACCCGGGACAGCGGGTCGCCGGGCTGGATCTCCCGTCCGATGTCGACGGTCCAGCCCGCCGAGCGTGCCCGGCCGGTCTCGGCGGCGATGCCGAGCCGCAGGTCGGCGTAGCCCTCGAAGCCCATCGCCCGGCAGAACCGGGTGATGGTCGCCGGTGACGTGCCGCTGCGCTCGGCCAGCTCGACGATTGTCGCCCGGGCCGCCGCCTCCGGGTCGCTGAGCACGTGCTCGGCGACCCGGCGCAGCGCACCGGTCAGCTCCCCCGTACCGGCCCGGACCCTGGCCAGCACCCCGTCGGCGCCCAGCCGGTCGGCCGGACCGGCATCGACCACCGCGGTCGCCGCGGAAGTCTCCACCTCGTGCTCGGCCATCGGCGGAAGCCTTTCGGAAAAGAGTGTTAACTGTTAGTGGTAAAAGTTCTTACTGAAGGGCCCTCCGTGTCAAGGGCGTGGGCGAAGTTTTCAAACTGTTACCTGGCGCACCGCCGCGATCTTGCGCCCGGCGACGCGGCCGACCAGCATGAGGACCATGTCGGACACCGTCGTGGTCGGCCTCGACGTCGGGGGCACATCCACCCGCGCGACAGCGCTGAGCCTCGACGGCACCCGCCTGGGCGCCGGCCGCGCCGGCGGCGGCAACCCCACCAGCCACGGGGCCGAGCGGGCCGCCGCCGAGCTGCTCGCCGCCCTGCGCGCGGCGCTCGCCGACATCGACCCGATCCGGGTACGCGCCGGCGTCATCGGCCTCGCGGGCGCCGGCCGCCTCCTGGCCGACCCGCACGGCCGCGACGCGTTCGACCACGCGTGGGCCGAGGCGGGGCTGCGGTGCCCGTACGCCGTGCACGGCGACGCGCTGGTCGCCTACGCCTCCGGCACCGCCGCCCCGGACGGCACCGTGCTCGTCGCCGGCACCGGCGCCATCGCCGCCCAGGTACGCGACCTGCGGCTGGACCGCACCGCCGACGGCCACGGCTGGCTGCTCGGCGACGCCGGCTCGGGGTTCTGGCTCGGCCACGAGGCGGTCCGCCGGCTGCTGACCGACCTGGACCGCGCCGACGCCCCCGGCGACCTGGCCCGGCAGGTGCTGGCCGAGCTGACCGGCACGACCGAGGTGGACGACCAGCCGCGCGTCACCGCCGGCGCCGTGGTGCAGGCGGTGACCCGGCGGCCACCCGTGGAACTGGCCCGGCTCGCGCCGCTCGTGGTCTCGTCGGCCCGCGACGGGGAACCGACGGCAGTCGCGCTGGTCGCCGAGGCCGCGGCTCTGCTGGCGGAGAGCGTCTCCCGCATCCGCCCCTCCGGCGCGACCGATCCGGTGGTGCTCGGGGGCGGGCTGCTCACCGGCGACACCCCGCTGGCCGGTGCGGTCCGCGCCGAACTGGCCGGACGGTGGCCGGGCGCACCGCTGCACAGCGCCGGGGACGGGGCGGCCGCCGCGGCCTGGCTCGCCGCCCGCGACCTGCCCGAGGTGACCGACCCGGCGGCACTGCACACCCGGCTGGTCCCCTCACCCACCTGACCCGCCCGCCGCGTCGCCCTGCGCCGTGCTCGGCCGTTCGGGTGGAACGCCACGGGTGTCACAACGCCGGTTTGACACCCGTGACGTTCCACCGCCGTTTCCGGCAGACGTTCGCGTGCGCGGGGTTTCCGGGCTGATCAGTATCGGTCTTGCGGGTCCGGCTGATTCGGGTGCCAGCCCTGCGGAGCGGGCTGGCCCGGATGGCCCTGCGGCGCGGGGCCGTACTGCGCGGGCTGACCCGGGTGGCCCTGGGGCGCGCTGCCCTGAGCCGGCTGATTCGGGTGCCAGCCCTGCTGAGCGGGCTGAGCCGGGTACCCCTGCGGCGCGGCGCCGTACGGTGCGGGCTGGAACTGGGCAGGCTGGCCCTGGACGGGCGGGTACGCCGGACCGGGCTGACCGTGCCCCGCACCCGGGTACATGCCCTGCTGCTGTCCGCCCGGGTACTGCTGCGCGCCCGCGAACTGCGGCGCGGCGGCCTGCTCGCGGGCCTCCTTGCGTGCCTTCACGGCGCGCACGATCAGCAGGATCGGCAGCACGAAGACGTAGAAGAAGATCCGGTAGCTGTCGCCGTCGAAGAGGAACAGCAGGTAGAAGCCGTACCCGAAGAAGGCCAGGCCGATGACCACGTTGAGGATCCGGGAGCCCTTGCCCTGTTCCTTGACGGCTATGCCCACCGCGATCATCGCGATGCCGCCGAGCAGCAGCAACAGCGTGTAGAGGAGGAAGAACATGAGATTCCTGTCGATAGATGAGCGTGCCGGCTCACCCTAGGTCAGCTCGTTCCTCCCCACTGCCCCGTTGCCTGTGGCAACGACCTCACTTGAGCTGCCCGGCGGTCAGTCCGGACTGGACCTGGCGCTGGAACGCCACGTACACCACGAGCACCGGCAGCACCGCGATGGTCAGGCCGGCGAACAACTGGGCGTAGTCACCGGCGTAGCCCTGGCTCACCGCGAGCGAACTCAGCCCCTGGGCGAGCATCCGGTCCTGCCCGTCGCCGGGCAGCAGCACCTGCGGCAGCAGGAACTGGTTCCAGTGGCTCAGGAAGTTGAAGATGCCGACACTGATCAGTCCCGGTCTCGCCATCGGCAGCATCACCCGGAAGAACAGCCGGAAGTGCCCGCAGCCGTCGATCAGCGCGGCCTCCGCCACCGACGTGGGCAGCGTCCGGAAGAACGCGCTCAGGAAGAACACGGTGAACGGCAGCGAGTAGGCCGTGTAGACCAGGATCAGGCCCGGCCAGGTGCCGAGCAGGCCGACGCTGCGGACCACGAAGAACAGCGGCACCAGCGCCAGGAAGACCGGGAACATCATGCCGCCGACGAACAGGTAGTAGACCACCTGCCGACCGCGGAACTCGTAGCGCGCGAAGACGTACGCGGCGGTGGCGCCGAACAGCATGGTCAGGCTCAGCGAGCCGGCCACCACGACCAGGCTGTTGAAGAAGAACCGGCCGATGTGGGCACCGGTCCAGGCGCGTGACCAGTTGTCGAACCGCAGCGCCTCGGGCAGTCCCCACGGCTCGGCGATGATCTCGCCGTTGGTCTTGAGGGAGCTGAGCACCATCCAGGCCAGCGGCAGGACCGTCATGGCCGCCCAGAGCAGCAGGAAGCCGTGCGAGAAGACGTTCGCCACGCCCAGCTCGCGGCGCGGCGGCCGGTCGGCGGGGGCGGTCGCGCGGGTCGTCTCGGCGGCCGGGGCGCCGGTGTCCACGGTGGTCACGAGTACTCGATCCGATCACGCCGGGCGGTGCGCAGCGCCAGCACCGCCACCGAGAGGGTCAGGAAGAACATCGCCACACCGATCGCCGAGGCGTACCCGAACTTGTTCTCGCTGCCGAACGACGTGTCGTACATCCGCAGTCCGATCACGTCGGAGGAGAAGTTCGGCCCGCCGTTGGTCATGAGCTGGACCAGGATGAAGCCGTCCAGCGCCGCGATGGCGAGGTAGATCCACGCGACCTGGATGGTGTCCCAGAGCAGCGGAATGGTGATCTTCCGCAGCATCGTGGTGCGGGACGCGCCGTCGAGCAGCACCGCCTCGTAGATGTCGCGCGGGATCGCTTGCATTGCGGCGCCGAAGAGCACCACGTAGAAGCCGACGTTGCTCCACACCATCACCGCCAGCACGCACCAGAACGCGAAGCGCGGGTCGCCGAGCCAGGCCGGGGTGGCCAGCCCGACGGCGCGCAGGGCGCCGTTGAGCAGGCCACTGGTCGGGCTGTAGATCTCCTTCCAGAGCAGCGCGATGATCACCACCGAGAGCACCTGCGGGAAGAAGTAGACGAGCCGGTAGACCGAGGTGCCGCGCACCCCGGTCACACCGGCCCGGCCCTTGCGACCGCCCATGGTGAGCATGCTGGCGAAGAACAGCCCCAGCCCGATCGTCACCACCGGCAACACCACGAGCAGGATCGCGTTGTTCTTCAACGCGTTCCACACGTACCCGTCGTGCAGCAGCGTGCGGAAGTTCGCCATCCCGACCGGGTCGGCCTGCGCGGAGTAGCCCATCCAGTCGGTGGTGGAGATCTGAAAGGCCTGGAGGTACGGCGAGAGCACGAAGATGCCGTACAGCGCCAGTGGGGGTAGCAGGAACGTGAGGATCAGGGGGAGGCGGCCCTGTCGCATCACGCCGACCGCTTGTACTTCTTGACCGAGCTGTCCTGGGCGATCGAGTCGGCGCCCTTCTGGCACTGGTCGAGGAACTCGGCCGGGGAGGTCCGGCCGCTGAAGAACTCGCCGCAGGCCGCGTCGACCAGGTTGCGCTCCAGCTTGCGGTAGTAGTTGTTGTAGACCCAGTTGAAGCCGTTGGACCCGGACGCGTCGAGCGCCTTGACCACGGTGCTGAGCCCGTACGGCAGCTCGATGCCCTCGGTGGCGCCGGCGACCACGGGCAGGCTGGCGACCTTCCGGGTGAAGTCCTGGGCGCCCTTGCGGGACAGCATGGTCCGGAAGTACTCCAGGCCACCGGCGACGTTGCGCGCCTTCGCCGGCACCATGAACGGCTCGCCCGCGGTGCCGCGGATCGCCTCGTACGGCAGCTTGTCGCCGCTGCCCAGGCTCGGCGTCGGCGCGACTGTCATGTTGAAGCCGGGCGGGGTGACGTCCTTCTGCTCGCTCTCCAGCCAGGAGCCGCAGGAGATGAACGCGGCCTTGCCCTGGCACCACGCGGTCTGCGACTGCTTGTGGTCCAGGCCCGGGGAGCCGTCGAGGATGAACTTGTCCTTGACGATCTGGTGCCAGGCGTCGGCGGCGGTCTTCATGGCGTCCGACTTCCAGGCGTTGGGCTCCAGGTTGTCGATCGCCAGCGCCACCGACGGGCCGCCGAGCTTGATCGCGGTGGAGATCAGCGGCCAGCTCATGTAGCGGGGGTGCACACCGGCGTACGTCCAGGGGGCGATGCCCGCGGCCTTGATCCGGCGGCAGAGCGCGATGTGGTCGTCCCAGGTCTTGGCGTCCTCCCAGCCGCGGTCGGCGAACAGCTTGGTGGAGTGCCAGATGCCGTACACCGTGTAGGTGTAGTTGAGCACCAGGAACCGGCCGTCGTAGGAGCCGACCTCGACGGTGCCGGGCAGCAGCGTGTCCTTGACCGTCTTGCCGGGCGTGTCGAGGCTCGGCGCGGCGAGCAGCTCACCCAGGTCGGCGAGCGCGTTCTGGGAGACCAGGCCGTTGAAGTCGATCTGGCCGGCGCCGGAGTTGTTCACCACGTCCGGCGGGCTGCCGTCGACGAAGCGGGGCTGGAGCGTCTTGCTGATCTCCGCGGTGGCCGAGTGCTTGATCTCCGCCTTCGGGTACCGCTCCTTGTACATGGCCTCGTGGGCCTTGGCGTAGTCCTCCCCGAAGCCGCCGTTGAAGATCACCACCTCCAGCGGGGCGTCCTCGGCGACGCCGAGCGGGTTCTGCTCGCTCTTGGTGCCCTTGTACGCGCCCTTGTCGCCCTCGTCGCCGCCACCGGAGGTGGCGCAGCCGGCGAGCAGCCCCGCGACGGGGGTGGCCAGCAGACCGGCGGCGGCACTGCGCCGTAGGATCTCACGCCTGTTCATCGCATCTCCTCGGTCCGGGTACACGCGGTGAGCACCCTGTCGCTTGTCTTCACAAGACGCACTTGTAATGAAGAATTTCTACGACAGTGCGACGGGGACCACAAGACCTCTCGACCGATCCGTTATCCGTACCGGTCGGAGCCGGCTGGCCTAGCCTGACCTCATGCGCCGCCTGCGGCAGCTCGCGCAACGCACGCCGCCGGGGCGGGAGCGCTACGTCGACCTGCTCCGGGCCCTGGCCATCACCATGGTCGTGCTCGGCCACTGGGGCGTCACCGCCGTCGGGTACGACGACGGCCGCCCCGCCGGCCACTCCGCGCTGGCGGATCTGCGCTGGGCCTGGCCGCTGACCTGGGTGGCCCAGGTGATGCCGGTGTTCTTCCTGGTCGGCGGCTACGCCAACGCCGCCTCGCTGGCCGCCCGCCGGCGCCGGGGCGGGTCGGCGGCCGGATGGCTGGTGGACCGCAGCGCCCGGCTGGTCCGGCCCACCACCGTGTTGCTGCTGGTCCTGGCCGCGGGCGCGGGGATCGCCACGCTGCGCGGCGCCGACCCGGCGCAGGTGCGCACGGTGGTCTGGTTCGCCACCATCCCGCTGTGGTTCCTGGTCGCCTACGTCGCCGTGGTGGCGCTGACCCCGCCGATGTACGCGCTGCACCGCCGGTTCGGGCTCGCCGTGCCGGTGGCGCTCGTGGTCCTGGTGGCGCTCGGCGACCTCGGCCGGCTCCTCGGCCCGGCCGCACTCGCCGACGGCAACTACCTGTTCGGCTGGCTGGCCGTACACCAGCTCGGTTTCGCCTGGTACGACGCCGCCCACGCGGGAACCCGGGGCCTGTTCCGCCGCGGGCTGCCGCTGTCCGGCCGGGCCGGCGCGCTCCTGCTCGGCGGCGGGTTGGTCGCGCTGGTGCTGCTCACGGCGGTCGGGCCGTACCCGGTGGCGATGCTCCACATACCGGGCGAGCGGCTGGACAACGCGGCGCCGCCGAGCCTGGCGCTGATGGCCGCGGCCGCCACCCAGCTCGGACTGATCCTGCTGCTGCGGCACCCGGCCGGGCGCCGGCTGCGCCGGTCCGGCCCCTGGCAGGCGGTGATCGCGGTCAACGCGGTGGTGCTCACGCTCTTCCTCTGGCACCTGACCGCCGCGGTGCTGCTCGTCGGCCTGCTGGACGCGCTCGGCGTGCTGCCCACTCCCCCGGCCGGCTCGGCGGCCTGGTGGGCGTGGCGCGTACCGTGGCTGCTCGCGCTGGCCGCGGTGCTGGCCGTGCTGGTCGCCGTCTTCGGGCCGGTCGAGGCCCGCACCCGCCGCCCGCCCGCGACCGGGCCGGCCGGGACGGGCCGACGGCGGCTACGCGCCGGTCTGGCCGTGGCCGGGTACGCGGGCGTGCTCGTCGGCCTGCTGCTGAACAGCCTGGCGCCCAAGACCGCGCCGGAGCCGCTGGGCCTGCCCGCCCCGGCGCTGGTGGCGTACCTGGCCGGGGCGGGTCTGCTGCGGCTGCTCAGGTCCGGACGGGTGGGACGGCGCCGGCCGGGTTGACGGTCACGCCTCGATCGAGGCGCGGATCGCGTCGACCATGATCGCCAGACCCTCCCGGGCCTCGTCCTCGGTGAGCGTCAGCGGCGGGCCCATCCGGATCACGTTGCCGTACAGGCCGCCCTTGCCGACCAGCAGGCCGCCGGCCCGGCACGCCTCGAACACGCGGGTGGTCAGCGCCGCGTCCGGCTCGACGGTTCCCGGGTGGACGAACTCGACGGCGAGCATCAAGCCCTTGCCGCGCACCTCGGCGACCTGCTCCAGCCCGGCGGTGGCGGCGCGCAGGCCGTCGCCGAGGATCGCGCCGACCCGGGCGGCGTTGGCCTGGAGGTCGTGGTCGAGCAGGTAGTCGAGCACCGCGTTGCCGGCGGCGGTGGAGACCGGGTTGCCGCCGAACGTGGAGAAGCTGATCGCCGGAACCGACTCCAGCACCTCGGCCCGGCCGATCACCCCGGCGAGCGCGAAGCCGTTGCCGATGCCCTTGGCGAACGTGAGCAGATCCGGTGTCACGCCGTGCGCCTGGTAGCCCCAGAAGTGCTCGCCGGTACGGCCCCACCCGGTCTGCACCTCGTCGCTGATCAGCAGGATGCCGTGCTCGTCGAGCACCTTCTTCCAGGCGGCGAAGAGCCCGTCCGGGCCGTGCACGAAGCCGCCCACGCCCTGGACCGGCTCGGCGATCAGGCAGGCCACGTCGCCCGCGGTCTGGGTGGCGAGCACCTCGCGCAGATCCTCGACCGCCGCGTCGACCCGGTCGGCCGCGTCGAGCCGGGCCAGCAGCCCGCGCAGCCGTTCACCGGAGTGCAGCCAGGCCACCTGCAACGGGTTCAGCGCGCTGGCCGACCAGCCGCGGTTGCCGGTGACGCCCATCGTCGCGTACGACCGGCCGTGGTAGCTGTTGCGCACCGCGAGGATCTGGTGCGAGCGCCGGTGATTCGTGGCGACCAGCAGCGCGGCCTCGTTCGCCTCGGTGCCGGAGTTGGTGAAGAAGACGCGGGCGTCGGGGATGCCGGAGAGCCGGGCGATCTTCTCGGCCAGCTCGACCTGCTGACGGATCAGGTAGAGCGTCGAGGTGTGCACGAGGCCGGTACGCAGCTGCCGTTCGACCGCCTCGCGGATCTCCGGGATGTCGTGACCGACCATCGTGGTCAGCACCCCGCCGAAGAAGTCCAGATAGGTCCGGCCGGCCGCGTCGGTGACCCGGCGGCCGGAGCCGGTCACCAGTTCCAGCGGTTCGGCGTAGTAGAGCGGCATCCAGGACGGGAGCACGGCCCGGTGCCGGGCCAGCAGGTCGTCGGAGGTCATCGGCGCACCCTTCAGCGGAGGTGGATCCCCGCACGTTCCCACCACGACCGGGGCCGGGACAACCGGCACTGTGCGAGTCGGCCCGGCGGTAGCATCCGCCGGGTGCGGACGGATCGGGTGACGCTGCCGGGCGGCGCGGCGGGGACGACGCGGGAGCGGCTCCTCGCCGGGGTCGGGTCCTGGGTGGAGTCGGCGCCGGTGCGGCGTCTCGTGGCGCACTTCGGCGGTGACTGGCCGGGCGGCGACCTGACGGCGGTGCTGGCCGGGCTGGACGCGTTCTCCGCCCGCCGCTGGGACTTCCGGCAGGGACGGGAACGCCCGGACGCCCGCGAGCCGGCGTTCGATCCGGCCACCGCCGGGCTGGTGCTGAGCGCCGCCGCCGAGCTGGGCCTGGTCCGCGCCGTCGCGCCGGCCCGATCCGGGTACGCGCACCTGCTGGTGCTCGGCGGGCTGGCGCACGCCTGCCTGCGGCGCACCGCGTACGCGGCGGTGCTGGCCCGGAGCGCGGCCGAGGTGACCGGCGAGGTGGCGGTGCTGGGCAGCTTCCGGCCGCTCTCCGCGGCCGAGTCCGGGGTGCTCGACGCGGCCGGACTGTCCGGCTGCGCCACCGAGGTGGACGTCCTCGACGCCGGTGTGCGGCTGGCGTTCGGGGTGGACGAGCCGGACGACGAGCGCGGCGAGCCGGCCGGTCATCCGCACCGGTCCTGGTCCTCGCGCACCTACCGGCCGGCCGGGCTGCCACCGGTACGGGTGCTCGCCGCGCCGTCGAGCGAACCGGACCGCCGTCGCGCGCACACCGCCGACACGCAGCGGTTCTGGGCCGAGCACGTGCGGCTGCGCGCGGACGACCCGGTGCTGATGGTGACCGCCCCGATCTACGTGCCGTTCCAGCACTGCGACGCGCTGCGGACACTCGCCGTGCCGTACGGGTGCGGCATCGAGACGGTCGGGGTGGACCCGGTCGCGCGCGCCGCGGTCGACGTACCGGAGCCGACGCTGACGCCGGGCCGCTACCTCCAGGAGATCCGGTCGGCGCTGCGGTCGATGCGCGCGCTGCACATGACGCTGACGGCCGGCTGAACCGGCGCGCGGGCCGGTGCCCGGCGAATCGCCGCGCACCGGCCCGGGAGCCGGGTGTCAGTTGACGTAGACCGCCGGGCTGCCGGTCTTGCTGGTGTCCCTCACCGGCGAGTACGTCGCGGTGAAGTACGCGGTGCCGAAGCAGAGCGACGGGCCGGAGAACTTGGTGAGCGGCTGGTTGGTGAAGCTGATCGAGTTGGTGGCGTTGGACGCCGTTCCGGTGAGCGAGTTCGTGCTCGTCCGGTAGACGCAGGTGATCGCGCCGAGCAGCGAGTTGAGCACGACGGTGCTCTGGATCGGCGCCGCCGCGGTCCCGGAGATCTTGACCACGCCGGCGCTGGTCACCGAGGTGGTGTAGGGCAGGTTGTTGACGGTCACGCTCTGCACGCCGGTGGTGCCGAAGACGTTCGTCGTGCAGCTGGAGAACGACTGCGCGGTCAGGCTCTCGGTCGCGGTGCCGGGAGCGGTCGGGTTGGTCAGCACCTTGGCGCTGAAGCTGGACGCGGCGCACTTGATGCCGGTGGTGCCGCTGGTCGAGTTGTAGAACGTGGCGTTGGTGCCGCTGCGCAGGCTGGCCTGGATGACGTCGCCCACCGACACGGCGGTGCCGGCGACGGTCGGGTAGGTCAGCACGGCGCTGGCGAGCGAGGTGGTGGGTGCGGCGGTGGCGGGGGCGGCGCCGACCAGACCGGTCAGCAGCGTCAGGGCGGCGAGGCCCGCGCCGATACGTCCGTACCTGGGCATGGTTGTTCCTTCCGGCGGTGGGACAGGAAACGGTGCCGGCGGCGTCCGGAGCGGACGGAGCCGGTGGGTGCGGCGGCCGGGATGGGGCCGCCGGTGGTGGTGCGCCGGTGCGGCCTCAGCGGGCCGGGCGGCGTGGCGCAGTGCGGCGTCGCCGCGTCACCTGGCTCTCTCCGGTCTTGGGGGGACGGGTCCGCGCGGCGATAATGGCAGCCATCCGGCCCTCCTTCGACGCGTTTCGGGTGACCGATCAGGAGAGATCACCAGCGGTGACGAGGCGTGAACTGAGCGTGTCGAAAGTTATAAACCCCGGAGGGTCGTGAAGTCAACGCATCAAGAAAGGTCGATGAGTGACAATCCCGAGCCCGCCGTCGCCGGCACCCGTGCCCCTGCCGGGCGCCCGCCACGGCCGCGACCCGGACCGCGCCATCAAGCGCGGCCCGCGGCGCGTGCCGGCCGAGGAGGTGGCGGCGACCCAGCGCGACCGCCTCTTCGACGGGCTGGTCCGGGAGGTCGCCACCCGGGGGTACGACAACGCCCGGGTCAGCGACATCTGCCACGCCGCCGGGGTCACCCGCCCCGCGTTCTACGCGCTGTTCAGCGGCAAGCAGGACGCGTTCCTGGCCGCGTACCGGCACGGCATCGCCGTGGTGTCGCAGCTGATGGAGCACGCGTACCGCGACGCCGGCCCGGCGTGGCCGGAGGCCGCCCGGGCGGCGCTGCGCACGCTGCTCGACGTGCTGGCGAGCGTGCCCGCCTTCGCCCGGATGGCACTGGTCGAGGTGGACGCGGCGGGCCCGGACGCCCGCCGGGAGCGCGACGCGCTGCTGCGCAGCTTCCGCCGGTTCTTCGCCGGCGCCGGGCCGGATCCGGCCGACGTGGACCGGGACGCACTGTTGTCCACTGTGGTCGGGGGCATCCACGCCACCATCCGTGAGCGGGTGGCGCAGGGGCGGGCCGAGGAGCTGCCGCTGCTGTTGCCGGCACTCACGTACGCGGCCACCGCGCCGTTCCTCGGCCCGCGGGAGGCGGGCCGCGTCGCCCGGGCGGACCGGGCGGACGACGGCCCGGCCACCACCGCGCCCTGCGCGCCCGGCCAGCCCTGAGCGATGGAAAACCGCAGCGGTTTTTCACTTTGGCCGCTTTTGGCAAATGCCGCTCAACGATCTGCTACAGGCAGTTGACCGCCCCTTTACTCAGCGGTAACTTCGGCCTGCGCCCCTCGGCGCATACATCCTGCGAAGCCAATTCACATCGTCGCAGGTGAATTGATCTCGAAAGGGGCCCGGCATGCCGGAGCAGATCGAGCAGATCGAGACCGATCAACCGAGAAGCGGCGTGCGCTGGCGCCGGTTCGCCGTCACGTTCGGCGCCGTGGCGGCCGGCGCGGCCGGCATGGTGGTGCTGACCGCGCAGGGTGTGCTCGGCGCGCAGTTCGCCATCTCGGGCATGCCGTTCACGGTCACCGCCGACAAGCTGGAGGGCACCGGGTTCGAGCAGTTCGCCACGCTCGACCAGATGATCCCGGACAGCCCCAACCAGGGCGACACCGGCGGGCAGGTGCTCGTGATCGTCTCGGCCATCGACAAGGCCGAGCTGACCAATCTCTGCCAGAGCATCAACCTGGGCGGGACCAACCTGCGGATCACCGCCGGCAATTCCGGCAAGCCGGTGACCGCCCGCACGCTCGTGGTCGACGGCGACGAGATCGCCGGTAACGCGTCCTTCAAGAACATCGACGTCGGGCAGGACGCCAGCACCGTCGACAAGGTCCCCGGGGTCAAGGGCAACCCGGGCGTGTTCGCCCAGCAGGCCGACACCGTGACCATCACCAACCTGCGGCAGAACAACTACGCCACCACCGCCGCCGTCTTCACGCTGCCCAACCTGCGCATGGGCTTCAGCTCCGAAGGGTGCTGACGTGACCGCAGGACAGCACGCGGCGCCCGCCGCCGGCGTTCGCACACGCTGGCGACGCTGGCGCCGGGCGCGGCCGTTCACCGCCGGGCTGCTCATCGCGCTCGGCGGCGCGGAGATGCTCGTGACGCTGCGCGCACCGCTCGGGGTGCTGCTGCACGTCGGGCCGCAAGGGCTGGCCGCGTACCTGGTCCCGGCCATCCTGGTCATCTGTGGCGTGCTGCTGATCACCACGCCGCAGCAACGCGTCTTCTACGCGGTGCTCTCCCTCGTGCTCGGGCTGGTCTCCTGGCTCACCTCGAACCTGGGCGGGTTCCTGATCGGCATGCTGCTGGCGCTCGTCGGCGGCGCGCTCGCGTTCGCCTGGACGCCGGTCAAGACGCGGGCGGCCCGCACCGCACCGGAGGCGGGGCCTGCCGAGACCGGGCCCACGGAGGTCGCGCCCGCGCAACGGGAGCCGGTCGACCGGTCCGCGCCCACGGAGTCCCTCGACGCGATCCTGTCCGCCGAGCCGTCGCCGCACCGGGACGCCCGGGCGGAACGCGGCTGACCGAGCGGGCAGCGCCGCGCGGGCGGCCGGCGCCGCTCAGCGGGCGGTGTCGGCCACCGCCTGCGCGAACACCTCGGAGCGGTGCTCGAAGTTGCGGAACCGGCCGTAGCTCGGCGCCGCCGGGGACAGCAGCACCACACCCCCGGCCGGGGTCAGCTTGCGGGACAGCCCGACGGCGGCGACCAGGTCGTCGGCCAGCTCGGTACGCACCGACGGCAGCCCGGACAGCGCGTCCACGATGCGGGGGCCGCTGTCCGGCACACCGATCACGGTGATCTCCCGGTCGGCCAGGTGCGCGCGCAGCGGGCTGTAGTCCAGCCCTCGGTCGGCGCCGCCGACGATCACGGTCAGCGGCCGTCCCTCGTACGCGTCGATCGCGTGCATGGCCGCGTACGGGCTGGTGGCGAGCGTGTCGTCGACGAACGTGAGCCCGGACGGGTCGGCGATCTCGGTGAGCCGGTGCGCCAGGCCCTGGAACTCGGCGACCGCCACGGCGAGGCTGTCCCTGCGCGCCACCACGTCGACGCCGAGCGCGTCCAGCACGGCCAGCGCGACGCAGAGGTTGCCCTCGTTGTGCCGCCCGACCAGCGGCAGCACCGCGCGCGGGAACAGCGGCGTGTCCCGCAGGTGGAACCACTGTGCGCCGTCCGGTCCGGTGGCCACGTGCGTGGTGTCCGGCGAGCCGGCGCGTACCGCCGCCCGGTCACCCAGCTCGGCCGCCAGGCGAGGGTCGGCGCCGTTGACCACGACGGCGTGCGGACCGTGCGCGATCAGGTTCAGCTTGTCCCGGTAGTACTCGCGCTCGCCGCCGTGCGCGTCCAGGTGCTCGGGGAACAGCGCGGTCACCACCGCCACCCGCGGCGAGTCGGTCAGGTCGGAGCACTGGTAGCTGGACAGCTCCAGCACGTACAGCTCCGCCTCGGGCAGGTCCAGCAGCGGCACCCCGATGTTGCCGCCGAACACGTTCGGCCGGTCCATCGCGGTGAGCAGGTGGCTGATCAGGCTGGACGTGGTGCTCTTGCCCTTGCTGCCGGTCACCCCGACGGTCCGGTCCGCGTGGTCGGCCATCCACAGCGCGCTGCCCTGCGTGACGGGCACGGACCGGCGGCGCAGCTCCACCATCCACGGATGGGTGTTCGGCACGCCCGGCGAGCGGACCACCACGTCGGCGGCGGCCAGGCGCTCGAAGCCCTCCTCGCCGGTGACGAGCGGCGCCGCGGCGGCCAGCGGACCGTCCCAGGGCAGCGTGAGGAAGTTGGCGCTGTCGTCGACGACGACCAGGCCGGCCGGCCCGTGCGCGGCGATCGCGGTCACCGCGGCCCGGCCCTCGCGGCCGGCGCCCCAGACGGCGACATGACGTCCGCGCAGATCAGACAGGCGCACGGGCTCTCCTCGGACTCGGTCGACGCACGGCGGGCAGGGTCCGGCCCAGCCGGACACGGACGGACGAACCAGGGCCTAGTATGGCGTGTGCCCAACGAGCAGCTGCGGCGGATGGACGCCTTCACCTTCCCGTCCTACTCGATCGACTTCGCCACCGGCGAGGTCCTGTTCGACTACGCCCTGACCGGTCCCGACGGCGAGCAGCGGTTCACCGAGGTGATCACGCTTCCGCTGCCGGCCGAGCCCGTCTCCGACGCCACGGCGGCCACCCTGGCCCGGGTGCTGGAGCTGCTGCACGTGGTCGCCGGCGTCAGCTACTACAAGGCCGCCGCGCCGCCGCGGCTGGTGCTGCCGGCGCCGCTGGGCGCCGCCGCCGTCGAGCTGGTCACCGCCGTCTACACCAAGGGCCTCGCCGAGTACGCGTACCGCAACGAGCTGCCGCACGTGCTGGAGCTGCGTCCCGAGGTGCCGTCCGGCACGGTGGACCCGGCCGTGCCGGTGGACAACTCCGACCGCCGCCCGCTGTCGGCGGTGGGCGGCGGCAAGGACTCCATCGTCACGCTGGAGGCGCTGCGCCGCGCCGGCCTCGACCCGGTGCCGTTCTCGGTCAACCCGAACCACGTGATCGTGTCGGTGAACGAGGCGTCGGACCTGGTGCCGCTGGCCGCCCGGCGGCGGCTGGACCCGGTGCTGTTCGAGCTGAACGCCGCCGGCGCGCGCAACGGGCACATCCCGGTCACCGCGATCAACTCGCTGATCGCCGTGGCGACCGCCGTCCTGCACGGGCTCGGCCCGGTGGTGATGTCGAACGAGCGTTCCGCGTCCGACCCGAACCTGATCTGGAACGGCCACGAGATCAACCACCAGTGGTCCAAGGGCGTCGAGGCGGAAGGGCTGCTGCGGGCGGCGCTGGCCGAGCACGCCGGGCTCACCGAGCCGTACTTCTCCTTGCTGCGGTCCCTGTCCGAGCTGCACATCGCCCGGCTGTTCGCCGAGATCGACCGGTACGACGCGGTGGTGACCAGCTGCAACGCGGCGTTCAAGCTGCGGGACGCGAGCGAGCGCTGGTGCCGCGACTGCCCGAAGTGCCGGTTCGTGTTCCTGGCCATGGCGCCGTTCATGCCCCGGGAGCGGCTGACCGGCATCTTCGGCGGTGACCTGCTGGCCGACGAGACGCAGATCCCCGGCTACCGGGAGCTGCTCGGCATCGACGGGCACAAGCCGTTCGAGTGCGTGGGTGAGGTGGAGGAGTCGGTGGTCGCGCTGAGCCTGCTCGCCCAGCAGGACCAGTGGCGCGACGCCCCGGTGGTCCGCGCTCTGGTGGCGGCACTGCCCGACACCGCCTGGCAGGCGGCGGCGACCTCCGACGTGTTCACCCCCGGCGGCGACAACTTCGTCCCCGCCCCCTACGCCAAAACCCTGACCGCCCTGACCTGACCCTCCCCGCCCGCCGCACCCCACCCCGCCCCGCCCCGCCCCGTCGATCATGAAGTTGACGGGGCGGATTCGGGCGAAACACCGGCTCAACCTCATGATCGACGGGGCGGGACCGGCGTGACGGGGCCGGGTCAGGGGGTGCGGACGGCGTCCAGGGCCAGCAGGGCCACGTGCAGGGACAGGCACCTGTCGACCGAGTCGAGGTCGGCGTCGAGGATGCGGCCGATACGGGCCAGCCGCTCGTAGAACGCCGGCCGGGACAGGTGCGCGGCGGCCGCACCGGCCGACTTGTTCCGCCCCTGCTCCAGGTACGCCCGCAGCGTGCCCAGCAACTGCTCCCGTGGATGCTGGGCGTCGTAGGCGAGCAGTGGCCCGAGTTCACGCTCGACGAACGTCTGCAACCGGGGCTCGTCGCGTAACAGGTGCAGCAGCCCGGCCAGCCCGACGTGCGGCAGGCGGTAGCAGGGCAGATCGCGGGGATCCCGCCGGGCCGCCTCGGCGACCTGCCGCGCCTCGATCAGTGACCGGCGTGCCTCGCGCAGGCTGCCCACGCCGGAGCCGGCCGCCACCACGATCGCGGCTCGGGGCGGCGCGTCGACCGGCCGCGCACTCGCCGACGCCACGGCCCGTCCGGCGGGACGGTCCGGAGCCTCCAGCGGGCGGGCCGGGCGGGCGGCTGGGGCGGCCGGCGCGGCGGGGGCGGCGTCGAGGCGTACCCGGCGCAACGCGGCGGCGAACGCGGACAGTGCCTTCTCCTCGGCGGCCGGGTCGGGGAGCGCCAGCAGCGCGCCCACGGCCTGGTCGTCGAGCGGGCTGGTCAGCGCGGTGAGCTTGGCGTCCCGGACGGCCTGACTGACCGCCTCGGCGAGGTCGCGCAGCCGGGCCGGGCCGGCTTCCGGGCCTTCGGCGTCGGTGTCGCGGCGCCCGCCGCGCCGGGCGGGGGCGGGCTCGTCGTCGGGGGTGCCCGCGTCGCCGGCCGGCTCGTCGGCGCGGTGCCGGACCACGACGCCGACCAGGTGCCGGCGGTCCAGGACGACGCCGAGCGCCTTGGCGCGCAGCGCCACCTCGTCCACCGGGCGGGAGTGGTCGATCAGGGCGGTCAGCAGCGTGCGGTGGATCTGCCGTTCCAGGCCCTCGGCGTCGCGGCGGATCAGCCGGCCCAGGGCCAGCGTGGAGGCGGCCCGTTCGATCAGGATGGTGAGCCGGGTCGGCGGGGTGGACTCGGTCGCCGGCCAGCGCAGCAGCAGCCGTCCCCAGTCCTGTCCGCGCGCGCCGACGGTGGTGACGAGCCAGCCGCTGTCCGGGTCGTACGCGGTGCGCCCGGGCGGGCGGATCTGCCGCGAGTGCCGTTCCCAGCCGTCCAGCAGCAGTTCGGCGTTCTCCCCCGCCGGGTCGTACGCGAGCACCTGCCGGGACAGGTTCTCCAGCACCATCGGGCAGCCCGCCAGCTCGGCGGCCTGCCGCAGCACCTCGGCCGGTTCGGCGCCCTCGACCGACAGTTCGGTGAACCGCTGGTGGATCTCCTCGGTGGCACGCAGCTCGGTGAGCTGGGCGTCCACGATCAGCGCGTGCACCGCCTCGGTGATCCGGACGAACGGGGTGCCCCGGCGCAGCTCGATCAGGGGCAGGCCGCGTCGTTCGGCGGCGGCGGCCATCACCCGGGGCACTCCGCTGACGTAGCGGCGGCCCAGCTCGACGGCCAGCCCGGAGACGCCGACGTCGGCCAGGGCGCCGATGAACTCGCGGAGCCCGGCGTCGTCGCCCGGCAGGCCGATCCCGGTGGTCAGGACCAGTTCCCCGCCGCCGAGCAGGGTGGCGATGTCCGGCACCTCGGCGATGTGCACCCAGCGCACCGGCCGGTCCAGCCCGGCGGTCCCGGCGACCAGGCGCGGCGCGCCGTTGCGCACGGGCACCAGGTCCAGCACCTCACGCACGGTAGGGAACACGGGCGACACGCTACCCTGCGTCACCACCGTTGCCGAAAGCCACACCGCCCGCCGGCCCGCCGAGAAGGCGGGGACCGGCGGGCGGGCAGACGGGACGAGCCGTGGCGATCAGTCGACGCCGAACTCCATCGCGGCCCGGTCGAGCGCCTCGTCCTCGGCGGTGGGCACGCCCCGGGACGCGATGGCCTCCGCGCCGCCCTGCGGCATGGCGCCGATCAGCCCGGTCGACGCCGCCTGGGCGGCGCCGACGATCCGCTGCGGGGTGCCGCCGCCGACCATCCCGACGGAGGCGTACTGCTCCAGCTTGGCGCGGGAGTCGGCGATGTCGAGGTTGCGCATGGTGAGCTGGCCGATCCGGTCGGCCGGGCCGAACGCCGAGTCCTGGGTGCGCTCCATCGACAGCTTGTCCGGGTGGTAGCTGAACGCCGGACCGGTGGTGTCCAGGATCGAGTAGTCCTCGCCCCGGCGCAGCCGCAGCGTCACCTCGCCGGTGACCGCCGTGCCGACCCAGCGCTGCAGCGACTCGCGCAGCATCAGCGCCTGCGGGTCCAGCCAGCGGCCCTCGTACATGAGGCGGCCGAGGCGGCGGCCCTCGTTGTGGTAGTTGGCGAGCGTGTCCTCGTTGTGGATGGCGTTGACGAGCCGCTCGTAGGCGGCGTGCAGCAGCGCCATGCCGGGAGCCTCGTAGATGCCCCGGCTCTTGGCCTCGATGATCCGGTTCTCGATCTGGTCGGACATGCCCAGGCCGTGCCGGCCGCCGATGGCGTTGGCCTCCAGCACCAGGTCGACGGCGCTGCCGAACTCCTTGCCGTTGATCGTCACCGGGCGGCCCTGGTCGAAGCCGATGGTGACGTCCTCGGTGGGGATCTCCACGGACGGGTCCCAGAACTTGACCCCCATGATCGGCTCGACCGTCTCGATGCCGGTGTCCAGGTGTTCGAGCGTCTTGGCCTCGTGGGTGGCGCCCCAGATGTTGGCGTCGGTGGAGTACGCCTTCTCGGTGCTGTCCCGGTAGGGCAGGCCGCGCTCCAGCAGCCACTCCGACATCTCGGTGCGGCCGCCCAGCTCGGTGACGAAGTCGGTGTCCAGCCACGGCTTGTAGATCCGCAGCTGCGGGTTGGCCAGCAGGCCGTACCGGTAGAACCGCTCGATGTCGTTGCCCTTGAACGTCGAGCCGTCGCCCCAGATCTGCACGTCGTCGGCGATCATCGCCCGGACCAGCAGCGTGCCGGTCACGGCCCGGCCCAGCGGCGTGGTGTTGAAGTAGGCCCGCCCGCCGGAGCGGATGTGGAAGGCGCCGCAGGTCAGCGCCGCCAGCCCTTCCTCGACCAGCGCGGCGCGGCAGTCGACGAGCCGGGCGACCTCGGCGCCGTAGGTGTGGGCGCGGCCGGGCACCGAGGCGATGTCGGGCTCGTCGTACTGGCCGATGTCAGCGGTGTAGGCGCAGGGGACGGCGCCCTTGTCGCGCATCCACGCGACGGCTACCGAGGTGTCGAGGCCGCCGGAGAAGGCGATGCCGACACGTTCGCCGATGGGCAGGGAGGTGAGAACCTTGGACACAAGGAAGATTATGCACGGTGTCGCATGGTCATGCAAGCCGGTCGGCGGGGCCGGTCCTCAGAGCGCGTCCTCCCGCCCCAGCTCCCAGAACGCCACCGCCGCGGCGGCGGCCACGTTCAGCGAGTCCACGCCGCGCCGCATCGGGATCACCACCCGCACGTCGCTGGCGGCCTGCGCCGACGCGGTCAGGCCCGGCCCCTCGGCCCCGAGCAGCAACGCCGCCCGCTCCCGCTGCGCCGGGGTCAGCCGCTGCATCGGTACGGCATCCGGCGCTGGTGTCATCGCGAGCACCGTGAAACCGGCGGCGCGGACCTGGTCCAGCCCGTCGGGCCAGCGGTCGAGCTTGGCGTACGGCACCGCGAACACCTCGCCCATGCTGACCCGTACGCTGCGCCGGTAGAGCGGGTCGGCGCAGGTCGGGGACAGCAGCACCGCGTCGACGCCGAGCGCGGCGGCGCCCCGGAAGATCGCACCCAGGTTCGTGTGGTTGTTGACGTCCTCCAGGATCACCACCCGCCGGGCGGCGGCCAGCACCTCGTCGGCCGGGCGCAGCGGCTTGCGGTGGAACGACGCGAGCACGCCGCGGTGCACGTGGAAGCCGGTGGCGCGCTGGAGCACGTCCGGCGTGGCGGCGTACACCGGCGCGTCACCGGTGTCCAGGTCGGCGAGCTGGTCGACCCGCTTGGCGTCGACCAGGTACGACCGGGCCGGGTAGCCGGCCCGCAGCGCCCGCCGCAGCACCAGCTCCCCCTCGGCGATGAACAGCCCGTGCGGGGGTTCCCAGCGGGTACGCAGCTCCACGTCGGTGAGCGCGCGGTAGTCGGCGATCCGGTCGTCGTCGGGGTCGGTGATCTCGTGGACGGGCACCAGGCGATTCTGCCCGGCCCGCCCGGCCGCTCCGGCGCGGGCCGGGTTTCCGTCGTCCCGGGCGGGGAACGGAGCCGGAAGGCCGACGGTGACGGAGGGACCAGGATGGGCGCGGATCACGACGGCAACCTCCCCCGCGACGCCACAGTCGCCGACTACCTGGTGGCCCGGCTCGCCGAGTGGGGCGTGCACCGCTACTACGGCTACCCCGGCGACGGGATCAACGGCATGACCTCGGCGCTGCAACGCGCCGAGGGACGGGCCCGGTTCATCCAGGTCCGGCACGAGGAGACGGCCGGGTTCGCAGCAGGCGCGCACGTCAAGTACGGCGGCGGACCGCTCGGCTGCGTGGTGGTGACCAGCGGTCCGGGCGCGATCCACGCCCTCAACGGCCTCTACGACGCCAAGCTCGACCACCAGCCGGTGGTGGCGCTGCTCGGGCACACCGCGCTGCCCGCCGAGGGCGGCGGCTACTACCAGGAGGTGGACCTGCTCTCGCTCTACAAGGACGTGGCGTCGGCCTTCCTGGCCCAGCTCGACGACCCGTCGCAGGCCCGGCACCTGGTGGACCGCGCCTGCCGCACGGCACTGGCCCGGCGTACCGTGACCGCCCTGGTCCTGCCCTCCGACGTGCAGGACCTGCCGGCGGTGCCGCACCCGCCGCACGCCCACGGCTACTACCACACCAGCGCCGTGCCGAGCAGCACGCCGACCGTGCCGCCGGAGGCCGACGTGCGCCGCGCCGCCGAGGTGCTGCGCGGCGGTGAGCGGGTGGCGATGCTGGTCGGGCAGGGCGCGCTGGGCGCCGAGGACGAGGTACGCCGGATCGCCGACCGGCTCGGCGCCGGTGTCGCCACCGCGCTGCTCGGCTTCACCGCCGTCGACCACCGGCAGCCCTGGGTGACGGGCGCGATCGGCCTGCTCGGCAGCCGCCCGAGCTGGCAGCTCATGCGCGAGTGCGACCGGCTGCTGATCGTCGGCAGCCAGATGCCGTACTCGGAGTTCTACCCGCCGGAGGGCCAGGCCCGGGCGGTGCAGATCGACATCGACGGCACCCGGATGGGGTTGCGCTACCCGACCGAGGTGAACCTGACCGGCGACGCCGGGCCGACGCTGCGCGCCCTGCTCAAGGAGCTGGGCCCGGGGCCGGGCCCGACCGCGTGGCGGGCCACCCTCGCCGACGCCACCGGCAAGTGGCGGGCCTCGCAACGCGAGGTCGCCGCGCAGCCCGCCGACCCGGTCAACCCGCAGTCGCTGTTCACTACGCTCGACGACGCGCTACCGGACGACGCCATGCTCGCCGTGGACTGCGGCACCGCCACCGCCTGGTACGCCCGGCACGTGCGGGTCCGCCCCGGCATGCTGGCCAGCCTCTCCGGCACGCTGCTCTCCATGGGCGGCGGGATGCCGTACGCGCTGGCGGCGAAGTTCGCCCACCCGGACCGGCCGGTGATCGCGCTGCTCGGCGACGGGGCGATGCAGATGAACGGCGTCAACGAGCTGATCACGGTGGCGAAGTACTGGCGGGAGTGGGCCGACCCCCGGTTCGTGGTGCTGGTGCTCAACAACCGGGACCTCGCGTTCGTCAGCTGGGAACAGCGGTCCGGTGAGGGCACGCCGATGTTCCCGGACAGCCAGGACCTGCCGGACGTGGCGTACCACAGGTGGGCGGAGGTGCTGGGCCTCGGCGGCGAGCTGGTCGACTCCCCCGCCCGGGTGGACGGCCTGTGGCAGCGGGTGCTCGACGCGGACCGGCCGGTGGTGGTCAACGCGGTGGTGGACCCGGCCGAGCTGATGCTGCCGCCGCACTTCACCGCCGAGCAGGCCCGCAAGACCGCCGCAGCGGTGCTGCGCGGGGACAGCGACCGGGCCGGCATCGTGCGGCGCGGCGTGCCGGCCGCGCTCGCCACGTACCGGCCCCGCCGCCGGGGCCGCTGAGGCGTCAGGCCCGCGCGTAGCGCAACAGCACCGACCGCCCGTCGAACGTGCGCGTCTCGACCAGCCGCAGGTTCTGGCGGGCCAGGCCGGGCAGCACCTGCCGCCCGCCGCCGAGCACCACCGGATGCACGATCACCTCGTAGGTGTCGACGAGCCCGAGCGCGGCCAGCGCCGTCGCCGCGCCGGTGCCGCCGGTGACCAGCAGGTCGCCGGGGAACCGCTCGCGGACCTCGGCGAACTCCTTCGCCAGGTCGCCGCCGCCGACCACCACGGCGCCGTGGGAGGCCTCGGCGAGCGTCCGCGAGACCACGATCTTCGGGGTACGCCGCCAGATCGGCGCGAACGCCAGGTCGTGCGGGTGGTCGGAGATCGACTCGACCTGCGGCCAGTAGGAGGACATCATCTCCCACACCCGCCGCCCGTAGACGAAGGCGGCGGCCCGCTCGGCCAACCCGATCGAGTACGCGGACAACTCCTCCCCCATCTCCGGCCAGTCGAACTCGCCGTTCGGCCCCTCGATGAAACCGTCGACCGACGTGTGCACCCCGTAGACGACACTGCCCATGATGTGTTCCTCCGCGTCGCACGGCGCCCCCGGAACGGGCGCGCTCGCCGGTGGGTCGGAGCCGGCCGGGCGGATCCGACAACCCGGCGTCGTCGATTTCCGGCTAGCCTCCCGGCGTGGCCCGCCCCGTGATGATCGCGCTGATCGGTGTCGACGGTTCCGGCAAGACGACCCAGGCCAGGGCGCTCGCGGCGCGGCTGCGCGAGCGAGGCGTCCGGGCGCGGTACTTCGAGAACGCCGGTGGCCGGCCGCTGTGGAACCGGCTGGCCCGGGCGTTCGGCCGCGCCGACGGGGTGGCGCTGTTCGGCCGTACCCTCTATCCGGCGCTGGAGGCGACGGTGCGCGCGGCGGCGATGGCCCGGACCGTGGCGGTGGCCCGCCTGACCGGACGGGTGGCGGTGCTGGACCGGTGGACCTGGTGCCAGGACGTGATCATGGCGGCCCGGGGCGACCGGGGACGGCGCGTGGTGCGCGCCGCGTACGCGGTCTTCCCGCGGCCGGCGGTGGTGTGCTTCCTCGCCACCTCCCCCGAGGTGGCGCGGCTGCGGGTGGCCGCGCGGGGCATCGACACCGAGGAACCGGCGCACCTGCGGGCGTTGGACGCCGCCTACCGGGCGCTGCCCGACTTCGGCACGTTCACTGTGCTCGACGGCGACCGCGCCCCGGCGGAGGTGGCCGCCGCCCTGGACGCCGCGCTCGACGCCGCGCTGACGACCCGGGCGACCACCCCGCCTCCACCGGACGCGTGAGGCGGGCCCGGCTCAGCCCCGCTCGCGCAGCCAGCGGAGCACGTCGGAGGGCAGCTCGCGGTCCTCGCGCTGCTCGCGTCGGTCCGGCTCGGTCCGGCGGGGCGGCTGCGGGCGCTGCGGGTCGCCGACCAGCGCCCGGCTCGGCGCGGTGAAGCCGGCCACCGGCTTGCCGGTGAGGGCGGTCCTAATGGTCCGGGCCACCGCGTCGATTACCTTCGCCTGCACTGCGGAGCCGACCAGGTCGGTGACGTCGTCCGGGTTGGCGGCAATGCCGGCCACCGCGACCTGCGGGGTGTACCCGACGAACGTCTCGGTGGCGTTGCGCTCCGAGCTGCCGGTCTTGCCGGCCACCGGGCGGCCGACGATCGAGTCGACGGCGGTGGCGGTGCCGCCGTTGCACTGCCCGAACGCGGACTGCTGGCCGACCGGGCACCGGGCCGCGTCGGTGGCGGCGCGGGCCACGTCCGGTTCGAGCACCCGCTTGCAGGACGGCTGCGCCACGTCGACGGCGTCGCCGTCGGGCGCGGTGACCGAGACCACCGGCAGCGGCGTGCAGTACGTGCCCTCGGCGGCCACCGTGGCGTACGCGTTCGCCAGGTCCAGCGGGGTCGTGGCGGCCACACCGAGCGTGAACGCGCCCCAGTTCGCGGCGTTGTCGCGGGCGAACGCGGCGTCGGAGTCGGCCCGGAAGGTGATGCCGAGACGCTGGGCCATCTCCACCACCTTGTCCTCGCCGACCTGCTCGGCCAGCCAGACGAAGTACGTGTTGACGGACCGGCCGAAGCCGTCCCACATCATCCGGTAGCCGTCCATCCACTGCGGGTTGGCGTTCGCCGGGCACCACGTGCCGTCGCAGTTGCCCTCGTCGTCCGAGGCGTACCGGGTGGGCAGCCGGCTCGGGGCGTCGAAGCCGGTGGCCAGCGGCTTGCCGGCCTCCAGCGCGGCCAGCATGGTGAACATCTTGAACGTCGAGCCGGCCTGGTAGCCGTCGACGCTGGCGCCGCCGGAGATCAGCGGGTTGACCGTGTTCGGGTGGTTGGCCTGCCCGTCCGGGTTGGCGTCGAGGCTGTAGTGCCGGTTCACCGCCATCGCGAGGACCCGGCCGGTGCCGGGCTCGACGGCCGCGATCGGCAGCGCCCGCTTGTTGCCGTACCCGTAGACCTTGGTGGCCTGCTCCTGCGCGGTCTCCTGGATCTTCGGGTCCAGCGTGGTGACGACGCGGTAGCCGCCCCGGCGCAGCGCCTGCTCGCGCTCCTCGGGGGTGCTGCCGAAGGCCGGCTGGGTGACCCACCAGCGGCGCAGGTAGTCGCAGAAGAAGCCCCAGTCGTCGTGGCCCTGGGCGGTGGCGGTGCAGCCGTTGGGCTGGGCGGTCGGGCGCAGCTTCAGCGGCTCGGCCTTCGCGGCGGCGGCCTGCTGCGCGGTGATCGCGCCGGTCTCGGCCATGGCGTCGAGCACGTACCCCCGGCGGGTCAGCGCCTGGTCCTTGTCGCCGTCGATCGGGCTGTACGCGTCGGGCGACTGGACCAGGCCGGCGAGCAGCGACGCCTCGCCCAGCGTCAGGTCGGCCGGCGCCTTGCCGAAGTAGCGCTGGCTCGCGGCGGCGACGCCGTACGCTCCGGAGCCGAAGTACGCGATGTTGAGGTAGCGGTTGAGGATCTCGTCCTTGGACAGCGACTGCTCCAGCGCGTTGGCGTACCGGATCTCCTGGAGCTTGCGCCCGACTGTCTGCTCGGTGGCGGCCTGCCGCTCCTCCGGGGTGCGGTTCGGGTCGGTCTTGAGCACGTTGCGGACGTACTGCATGGTCAGCGTGGAGCCGCCCTGCTCGGTGCCGCCGCCCTTGACGTTCGCCACCAGCGCCCGGGCGATGCCGCGCAGGTCCGCGCCGCCGTGCGAGTAGAACCGCCGGTCCTCGGCCGCGATGATCGCCTGCCGCATCACCGGGGCGATCTCGTCCAGCGACACGTCGGTGCGGTTCACGTCGTAGAACGTGGTGATCAGCGTCTTGCCGTCGTTGGCGTAGAGGTAGGAACGCTGCGGCTGCACCGGGGTGCGCAGCGCGTCGGGCAGGTCCGCGTACGCGCCGAGCGCCGCCCGGGCGGCGAACCCGCCGAGCAGTCCGCCGGGAAGCGCGGCGACCGCGAGGACGAGCCCGGCGAGCAGGCCGGCCAGCAGCACGGTGAACAGCCGCGACAGCGGCGACCTGGGAGACGGCATGGACGCAAGGATTGCCACGAAAGCCGCCTACCGGCCACCTCGCCAGGCAACTGTCAGTTACTTCACGGCGACCGCCCAGCCGAGAAACGGTCAGCCCGCCCCGAGTGGTCCCTTCGGTGACGCGGGCGGCACCGGCGCGGCGGCGACGCTGGCCGCCGCGGCGTCCCGGGCGATCGTCTCGGGCACCAGGCGGCCGCTGCGGTAGCCGATGCCGATGCCGGCGACCAGCACGAAGATCGCACCGAACGTCTGGAGCGAGCCGATCAGCGCGCCGCCCAGCCCGAGCAGCGGGGCGGCGATCATCAGCATGGTCCCGTCGCCGTAGGAGAACATCCCGGACCGGGCGACCGACCAGCCGGTCAGGAACCAGCCCGCGCTGTAGAGGGTGGCGCCGAACAGCACGATGCCGCGCGCGGTCACGCCGAACACCGGTGTCTGCTCGGCCAGCCCGGCGAACGGCAGCATCAGCACCATCCCGCCGATGCTCGCGAGCAGCCCGGCCAGCGCGACGCGGCGGCAGCGGGTGGCGGCGAGCAGCCCGGTGAGCGCGAGCAGGGCGAGCAGGCCGAGCCACACCGCTGCGACCCAGCCGACCAGGTAGAGCGCCCGGCCGTCGGCCGGGTACGGGTCGTTGCCCACCCCGCCGTCGCTGGCCATCGCCACCAGGCCGTAGAGGACCGCGTACGCCGGCAGCAGCCAGACCGCCGCGCGGGCGAACCGGCGGATCGACCAGGCCCAGGTCGCGTCGGTGGCCGGCGCCCCGGGGCCGGGTTCGGAGACGAACGGCAGGACCCCGAAGCCCCCTCCGGTACGCCGGGAGCCGATCGGTCCGGCGGGGTCGTGCGCGCCGGGGACCGGGGTACGGGAGAACAGCCGGTTCGCCGGGTCCTTCATGCCTCACCTCGTTCGCGCCGTGGCCCGGGACGCGCAACGGCGCTCCGGCCCTGCTCACCACCCGTCCTCAAGACCGATGGTGGCAGCCGCCGGAGCGCCGTATGAGGGATTCTCGGATTTGCCGGTCAGCCCCGCTCGCGCTGGTCCGCCGGGTCGTTCACCAGGCTCGCCGGCGACACCGGCTCCGGCGCGGGCAGACCCTTCGGGTTGTTGCCGCCGGTGGCCTGCGCCTCGGCCACGCGTACCTCGTCGTGGATCTCCTGGGCGGCGATGGCCGCGGCCTCGGCGGCCTCGGCGGCCTCCCGCTCGACCTCGCCGGCGCTCTTGGCGGCCTCCGGCGACGGCTGGTCGCCGACCATGTTGGCCAGACCGCCCAGCGCGCCACCCATGCCCTCCAGGGCCTTGGTCAGCTCGGTCGGGACGATCCAGACCTTGTTCGCAGTGCCGTTGGCGATCTGCGGCAGCGCCT
Source organism: Micromonospora sp. WMMD1219 (assembly GCF_049315215.1). Taxonomy (NCBI): domain Bacteria; kingdom Bacillati; phylum Actinomycetota; class Actinomycetes; order Micromonosporales; family Micromonosporaceae; genus Micromonospora; species Micromonospora sp. WMMD1219. The sequence continues at coordinate 3,917,884 of NZ_CP186057.1, read as the reverse complement.
GGAGGTACTGGTAGGCCAGCACCTTCTGGCTCGGGTTGGCGGTGTGGATCGCGTCGAAGACGGTACGGATCGCCTTGGCCTGACCCTCCGCCTGGAGGATCCGGGCCTGCCGGTCACCGTCGGCGCGCAGCACCGCGGCCTGCTTCTCACCCTCGGCGGTGAGGATCTGCGACTGCTTGTGCCCCTCGGCGTTGAGGATCGCGGCGCGGCGGTCCCGCTCGGCGCGCATCTGCTTCTCCATCGAGTCGCGGATGCTCGGCGGCGGCTCGATCGCCTTGATCTCGACCCGGGTCACCTTGATGCCCCAGCGGCCGGTGGTCTCGTCCAGCACGCCGGACAGGTGCCGGTTGATCTCCTCGCGGCTGGTCAGCGCGCGCTCCAGGTCCAGCGAGCCGATCACGTTACGCAGCGTGGTGACGGTGAGCTGCTCGATGGCCTGGAGGAAGTTGGAGATCTCGTAGGTGGCGCGAACCGAGTCGACCACCTTGAAGTAGAGAACCGTGTCGATCGAGACGACCAGGTTGTCGGAGGTGATCACCGGCTGGGGCGGGAAGCTGACCACCTGCTCGCGCATGTCGACCTTGGTACGCACCGCGTCGACGAACGGCACCAGCAGGTTGAGGCCCGGGTTCAGCGTGCGCTTGTACCGGCCGAGCCGCTCCACCACGTCCTGACGCTGCTGCGGCACGATCCGTACCGCCTTGAACAGCGTCACCACACCGATCAACGCCACCGCGATCATCAGGATCGCAAGAAACTCCATACCGTTCACCTTTTCGCTTCGGGCAGCTCGCCCGGGGTGGAAATGTCGTCCTGCCATACCAGGGCGGTAGCGCCCCGGACCTTGATCACCTGCACCCGCTCACCCTCGGCGTACGTGCGCGTCGCGTCGTACGAGCGGGCCGTCCACAGCTCACCATCGATCTTGACCATGCCCCGGTCGGCGTCGACCGGCTCCAGGACCACAGCGGTGGCCCCCTCCAGCGCCTCGACCCCGAACGGCTGCTCCCCGGTCTCCAGCGCCGGCCGGGCGTGCCGCCGGACCACCGGACGGACCACCGCCACCGACAGCGCCGACACCACCGCGAAGATCACCGCCTGGAGCGCCACCGGCGCACCGAGCGCCGCGGCGCCGGCAGCGGCGAACGCCCCGACCCCGAACATGATCAGGAAGAGCGTCGTCGTGAAGATCTCGGCGACCGCTAATACCACACCCAGAACGATCCAGAAGACGGCGTCCACGAGAACAATCCTGACACGTCAACGCACGTGTCATCGAACTGTCATGATCGCTAGGCTCGGCACGGCGTACCGCACCCCCGGCCGACGAGGAGGACGACATGTCCCTGCTGCCCGAGACCGCGCGTCAGGTGGACCTGCTGGTCACCCGGGCCCAGGCCGAAGGACGAGGCCCCTCGCTCGCGCTCGGCGTGGTCCGCGACGGCTGGCTGGCGCACCTGGCGGTCGCCGGTGAGACGCCCCGCCCGGACGGCGACCTGCAGTACCGGGTCGGCTCGATCACCAAGACCATGACCGCGGTGCTGGTGATGCAGCAGCGCGACGCCGGCCGGCTCGCGCTGGACGACCCGCTCGACGCGCACCTGCCCGGCACCCCGGTCGGCTCGGTCACCGTGCGCCGGCTGCTCGGCCACGTCAGCGGCCTGCAACGCGAGCCGGACGGCGAGTGGTGGGAGCGCGCCGGGGGCACGGACCTGGACACGCTGCTGGCCGGACTGACGCCGGACAAGATCGCCCACCCGCCGCACTTCGTCTACCACTACTCGAACCTGGCGTACGGGCTGCTCGGCGGCGTGCTGGAACGGATCACCGGCACGCCGTGGGCGCAGTTGCTGACCGAGCGGCTGCTGGCGCCGCTCGGCATGCGCCGCACCACGTACCACCCCACCGAGCCGTACGCCACCGGCTACGTCGTCCACCCCTGGCACGAGACGCTGCGGGAGGAGCCGCGTACCGACACCGGCGCGATGGCCCCGGCCGGGCAGCTCTGGTCGACGGTCGAGGACCTGGGCCGCTGGGCGGCGTTCCTGGCCGACCCGGACCCGGCACTGCTCTCCCCCGCGACACTCACCGAGATGTGCGCCCCCATGGTGATCAACGACCTGGACTCGTGGAGCGGCGGGCACGGCCTCGGCGTGGAGCTCTACCGGGTCGGCGACCGGGTGTACGTCGGGCACGGCGGCTCCATGCCCGGGTACGTCGCCGGCCTGGCCGTGCACCGGCCCACCCGCACCGCGGTGGTCAACTTCGCCAACTCGTACGGGCTGCGCGGCCACCACATCGGCGCGCTCGGCCGGGAGGCACTCACGCTGGTGCTGGACGCCGAACCGGCCGCGCCCGCCCCGTGGCGCCCGGCCGACCCGCCCGCCGCCGACGTGGCCGCGCTGACCGGCCGCTGGTGGTGGATGGGCGGCGAGTACGAGTTCCGCGTCGACGCCGCCGGGGACCTGGTCGGCGGTCAGGTGGGCAGGCCGCTGCTCCGGTTCACCCCCGAGGGACCGGACCGGTGGCGGGGCCGCTCCGGCTCCCAGGACGGCGAGATCCTCACCGTCATCCGAGACACTTCCGGCACCCCCGTAGCCCTGGACATAGCCACCTTCGTCCTGACCCGCACCCCCGACGAACTCCCCTGACGCCCTCCCCGGCGCCCCCGCCCCCGCCCCCGCCCCCGCCCCCGCCGATCTTGCACTTGTGGCCCCCATTTCGCCCCAATACGCCCGATCCGCCGGGACCACAACTCCATGATCGACGCACCCCCGCACCGCTCGGCCCGGTGATCAAGGAGTTTGTGTCGGCGTTGATCTCCAGCACGCCCGCGAACTCCTTGATCAACCAGGCGAGGGGCGCGGGGACGGGAGACGGAAGGGAGACCCAGGCGGGTACGGGACCGGGGGCGGGCGGAGTCGGCGCACGGCGGGGCCGAGGGCGACCGTGACCGGCGCAGGGATCAAGCCTGACCGCCCGGAGCCGGGCACGGTCGCCCCCGGACCCCAACCGCAACCGCAGCCCTGACAGCAACCACGACCGGGCGGCGACCACTCACCCGGGCTCGGTGACGAAGTCGATCAGGCGCTCCATCGCGTTGATCAGCGGCGTCTCCACGTCGGCGAAGCTGTCCACCCGGGACAGGATGTGCCGCCACATGTCCGCCGGCTCGGCCACCCCGAGCTCCGCGCAGACGCCCTCCTTCCAGGGCTGCCCCGGAGGCACCACGGGCCACGCCGGGATGCCGAGCGCCGCCGGGCGCACCGCCTGCCACACGTCGACGTACGGGTGTCCGGTGACCAGCACGTACGGCGAGTTGACCCGGGCCACGATGCGGCTCTCCTTCGAGCCGGGCACGAGGTGGTCGACGAGCACGCCGAGGCGGCGGGACGGGCCGGGCGCGAACGCGCGCACCTCGTCGGCGAGCGCGTCGATGCCGTCGAGCGGTTCCACCACCACGCCCTCGATGCGCAGGTCGTCGCCCCAGATCCGCTCGACCAGCGCGGCGTCGTGCACCCCCTCGACCCAGATCCGGCTGGCCTTGGCGACCTGCGCCCGTACGCCGTCCACAGCGATCGAGCCGGACGCGGTACGCCGTCGTGCGGCGGGCACCGGGGCGCGGGCGGGCCGCCGCAGCGTGACCGGCTTGCCGTCGAGCAGGAACGCGGCGGGCAGCAGCGGGAAGTTGCGCCGCCGCCCGTGCCGGTCCTCCAGCACCACAGCGCCGGAGTCGAAGCCGACCACGGCGCCGCAGAATCCGGAGTCGGCGTCCTCGACCACCAGGTCGGGTTCGGCGTCGACCTCGGGGGTCACCTTCCGTCGTCGCCAGTCGCCGGCCAGCACGTCCCCGTCGTATCGCCCCGCCATGCCGCAGACGCTAGCCAGCGTCCCGGCGTGTCGCTCGGCGACGCGCCGACCGGGCCACCATCCGTCGGCACGAAACGGTGCGAAGGGGGTAGTTGGGGCCAGGTCGCGCCGCCGGAGCGGCAGCCGAGACAGCAGCGGCGCGGAGCACGTACCCTTTCCGCATGTCCTCCCCCGCAACGGGCGCGGCCACACTGGCTCCGCGCCGGTCGAGCCGGTTCGTCGCCTGGGTGCGTGCCTGGCGAGCCGGCCTGGTGCCGTTCGACGAGGTGGCCGACGCCGTCGCCGGCGACGAGGAGCACCTCGTCGCCGACGCCCCCGGCACCTGGACCGACGTGTCGCTGCGGGAGGCGCTGCCCAGCCTCGCCAAGCACTCACCCGACGACATCCGTCTGGTGCTGCCCGCTCCCGGCGACCCGCGGGGCCTGCCCGGTCCGGGCGCGTTCGCCGGGGCGGCGCTGGTGGCGGGCGAAGCGGTGGTGGCGAGCGGGATGGGGCTGGTGCCCGAGGTCCGTACGCACACCTCCGGCTCGGGGATGACCTGGGAGACGGTGCTCTGGCGGGTCCACCCGCTGCCGGCGGACGCGCCGAAGGCGTCGCTCGCCACGCCGGGTGCGGCGGAGGCGGAGGCCGAACTGGCCGCCGTGCTGGCCGAGACCACCGCGACGCTGACCCGGCTGGACGTGGCGCAGTGGCGGCCCGAACTCGCCGGGGCGCTCGCCGCGCTGCGCCGCCCGGACGGCGCGACCGACCTTCCGCCCGGTTTCGACCCGCGGGCCCGCCGCCTGTTCGCCCGCGCGGCGGTGCTGGACCGGGTGCTCGCGCTGGCCGGCGAGAGCGCGCCGGGCGGCGCCGTCAACACCTACGAGGCGCAGCAGCGGGACGCGGCGCTGCGGCCGCTGACCACCGCGTGCCGGCAGGCCCTGGTGGCCGCCTGCAACGCGCCGCTGCGTCTCTAGCGCGTAGCGGCGGAGCCCTACGAGACCCCCGCTCAGACCTCGTCGATCAGGTCGGCCACCGAGTCGACGATCCGCGACGGCCGGTACGGGTACCGCTCCGCCTCGGTCCGGTTGCTGATGCCGGTGAGCACCAGGATCGTCTCCAGCCCGGCCTCCAGGCCGCACAGGATGTCGGTGTCCATCCGGTCGCCGATCATCGCGGTCGACTCGGAGTGCGCGTCGATGGTGTTCAGCGCCGAGCGCATCATCATCGGGTTGGGCTTGCCGACGAAGTACGGGTCGACGCCGGTCGCCTTCGAGATCATCGCCGCCACCGAGCCGGCCGCCGGCAGCGCGCCCTCCATCGACGGGCCGGTGGCGTCCGGGTTGGTGCAGATGAATCGCGCGCCGTCGTTGATCAGCCGGATCGCCTTGGTTATCGCCTCGAAGCTGTAGGTGCGCGTCTCCCCCAGCACCACGTAGTCCGGGGCGAAGTCGCTGAGCACGTACCCCACCGCGTGCAGCGCCGTGGTCAGGCCGGCCTCACCGATCACGTACGCGGTGCCGCCCGGCCGCTGGTCGGCCAGGAACTGGGCGGTGGCCAGCGCGGACGACCAGATCGCCTCCTCCGGCACGTCCAGCCCCATCCGGGCCAGCCGGGCCTGGAGGTCGCGCGGCGTGTAGATGGAGTTGTTCGTCAGTACCAGGAACGGCTTGCCGGAGGCACGCAGCTTCTTGACGAACTCCGGGGCGCCGGGCACCGGCTGCCCCTCGTGCACCAGCACGCCGTCCATGTCGGTGAGCCAGCTCTGCACCGGCTTGCGGTCAAGCATCGTGTCGTCCCCAGGGTGTCGTCGGGTCGGGCTCAGGGCCGGCGGGCCGGGGGCACGCAGCACAACGCCGGGCAGGTGTCCCAGGCGGGCAGCTCGCCGAGGCGGCGGCGCAGCCGCTCGCCGTCCGGGGCGGTGCGCTCCAGAACCAGCTCGCGGACCATCGCCACGAACCGCGGATCGGTGCCCGGCGTGCCGGCGCGGACGAAGTCCAGGCCGAGCTGCTTGGCCGTCTCCAGCGCCTCGGTGTCCAGGTCCCACACCACCTCCAGGTGGTCGGAGACGAAGCCGATCGGGCTGACCACCACGCTCGTCACGCCCTGCTCGGGCAGCGTGGCCAGGTGGTCGTTGACGTCCGGCTCCAGCCACGGCACCTGCGGCGGCCCGGACCGGCTCTGCCAGACCAGGTCGTACGCCAGATCGGGCGCGGCCGCGGCGTGCACCAGCCGGGCGACCTCCTCGAGCTGGGCGGTGTAGCGGCCGCCGTGCGGGCCGGCGGTGGCCGCCGCGGACATCGGGACCGAGTGCGCGGTGAAGACCAGCCGGGTGCTGTCCCGCTTCGCCGGGTCGAGCTGGGCCAGCGCGGCCCGGACCGCGTCGACGTGCGGCTCGATGAAGCCGGGGTGGTCCCAGAACTGGCGGAGCTTCTCGATCAGCGGGGCGTCCGGGCCGACCGCGGCGCGGGCCGAGGCGATGTCCTCCTGGTACTGCCGGCAGGAGGAGTAGCCGCCGTACGCGCTGGTGACGAACGCCAGCGCCCGGGTGATCCCGTCGTCGCGCATCCGCGCGACGGTGTCGGCGAGCATCGGATCCCAGTTGCGGTTGCCCCAGTAGACCGGCAGGTCGACGCCGTTGGCGGCGAAGTCCTCGCGGATCGCCGCGAGCAGGTCACGGCACTGCTGGTTGATCGGCGACACCCCGCCGAAGTGCATGTAGTGCTCGGCGACCTCGGCCAGCCGGTCCGGCGGCACTCCCCGCCCCCGGGTCACGTTCTGCAGGAACGGGAGAACGTCCTCGGGCCGCTCCGGGCCGCCGAAGGAGACCAGCACCAACGCGTCGTACGCCATGGGGACCATTGTCCCTCGCGGCCCGGGGCGGCGCGGCGGCCACCCCGGGTCCGGGTGTCAGGCGCCGATGGCGTGGTAGCCGCCGTCGACGTGGACGATCTCGCCGGTGGTGGCCGGGAACCAGTCCGACAGCAGCGCAAGGCAGGCCCGGGCGGCCGGCTCCTGGTCGGTCAGGCTCCAGCCCAGCGGCGCCCGCTCGGTCCAGGCGTCCTCGAACTGGTCGAAGCCGGGGATGGACTTGGCGGCGATGGTGCGCAGCGGGCCGGCCGCGACGAGGTTGCTGCGGATGCCCTGTTTGCCCAGGTGCAGCGCCAGGTAGCGGGAGGCGGACTCCAGCCCGGCCTTGGCCACGCCCATCCAGTCGTAGACCGGCCACGCCTTGGTGGCGTCGAACGTGAGACCCACCACCGCGCCGCCGGCGGACATCAGCGGCAGCGCGGCCATGGCGAGGGACTTGTACGAGTAGGTGGAGACCTGGAGCGCGGTCGCCACGTCCGCCCAGGGGGCGTCGAGGAATCCGCCGCCGAGGCAGCTCTGCGGGGCGAACCCGATCGAGTGCACGACGCCGTCCAGGCCGTCGACGTGCTCGCGTACCTTGTCGGCCAGCCCGGCCAGGTGTTCCTCGTTGCTGACGTCCAGCTCGATCACGGGCGCCGGCTCGGGCAGGCGCTTGGCGATCCGCTCCACCAGGGAGAGCCGGCCGTAGCCGGTGAGCACGACCTGGGCGCCGTTCTCCTGGGCGAGCTTCGCCACCGAGAAGGCGATCGACGCGTCGGTGATGACGCCGGTGACCAGCAGCCGCTTACCGGCGAGAAGTCCGGACATTGCGTGTCTCCTCCGTGCTCTGCTCAGTGACCCATGCCGAGGCCGCCGTCGACCGGGATGACGGCGCCGGTGACGTATCCCGCCGCGTCCGAGGCGAGCCAGGTGACGACGCCCGCGACCTCGTCCGGGGTGGCCATCCGGCCGGCCGGGATCGACTTGCGGATCTCCGCCTTGCGCTCCTCGGGCAGGCCCGCGGTCATGTCGGTGTCGATGAAGCCGGGTGCCACCACGTTCGCGGTGATGTTGCGGGTGCCCAGCTCGCGGGTGATCGAGCGGGCCACGCCGACCAGGCCGGCCTTGCTGGCCGCGTAGTTGACCTGACCCGCGCCGCCGGAGAGACCGACCACTGAGGAAATGAAGATCATCCGCCCCCAGCGGCCGCGGAGCATCTTCGTCGAGGCCCGCTTGGCGACCCGGAACGAGCCGGTCAGGTTGGTGTCGAGGACGCGGGCGAACTGCTCCTCGGACATCCGCATGATCAGCGTGTCGTCGGTGATGCCGGCGTTGGCGACCAGCACCTCCACCGGGCCGAGTTCGGCCTCGATCGCGGTGAACGCGGCGTCGACCGACTCGGCGTCGGTCACGTCACACCGCACACCGAACAGGCCCTCGGGGGCTTCGCCGCTCCGGTACGTCACCGCCACCCGGTCGCCCTGCTTGGCGAACGCCTGCGCGATGGCCAGGCCGATCCCCCGGTTCCCGCCGGTCACCAGCACGGTTCGGGCCACGGATCCCCCTCTGCTCCAGTGATCTCTCGGTCGGTCGGAGCCTAGGGGTTACCGACAGGTAAGCGCTAACCCGCGCAGGTCACAGGGCCGCTCCCGCCGGGGTCCGCGAGACCGGTCGGCCGCGTGCGCGACACCCGCACCCCCGGTGTACGATCACCGGGTCTGCGGGCCGCTCTGCGCCCGCGTTCCGGGCCCCGCCGACCGACAGGAGGTGATCGCTGTGCGAGATAGCGATCCTCCCAGTCGTGGCCGGGCCCACCGTCAGCCCCGCTGAGCCACGGCTCCGTCGACGCGGCTGACCCGCTTCCCGCCCTCCGCACCGCATCCGCTCTCCGGCGACACCTGCCGGGGGTGGCCCTGCCGCGCGGCGGAGCACCCGGTCACGACTTCGTGCGCGTACGCCCCGACCCCCATCGGCCCGCACCGGGCCGACCGTCGCCACGGAGCACACTCATGAGCCGTTACGTCGCCCCGCTGGGCTTCACCCTCGCCGCCGTCTGGGTGGCCGTCCTGTTCGTGCTGGCCGGCGGCGGTCACTGACCACCGCCGGCCGGTTCCGGCTCAGACCAGCCGGGACGTCCAGAGCAGACTCAGCCCGCCCGCGCACAGGGCCAGCAGCAGCGCGATCCCCGCGTACCACTGGGTGATCTCGCGCGGCTCGGTCCGGTAGCCGATCGAGCTGCCCATGTCCTGGTAGACCTGCTTCAGCTCGCTGGCCGACGCGGCCTCGTAGAAGAAGCCCTGCGTGGTCTCCGCGAGCTGGGACAGCGCGGTGCGGTCCACCGGCACCCGCTGGAGCTGTCCGCCGATGTCGACCTGACCGGAGTCGGTGCCGAACGCGATGGTGGACACCGGCACGTTCGCGGCCTGCGCCGCGGCGGCGGCCTCCTCGACCGAGCGGCCCGACGTGCGGTAGCCGTCGGACAGCAGCACGATCCGGGCCGGCGGGATGCCGGCGGCGCCGTCGGCCGGCACCGAGCGGATCGCCTCCAGGCAGGTGAACACCGCCTCGCCGGTGGCGGTCGCCTCGGCCAGCACCAGCCCGTCGATGGCGGTGGTGACGGCGGCCCGGTCCTTGGTCGGCGGCACCAGCACGTTCGCCGACTTGGCGAACGAGACGAGTCCCAGGTTGTAGCTCTCCGGCAGTTCGCCGACGAACTGCTTGGCCGCCTCCTGCGCCGCCTCCAGGCGGTTCGGCGACACGTCGTCGGCCTGCATGGACAACGACACGTCGATGGCGAGCATCACGGTGGCCCGTTCCAGCGGCTCGCGGGTGTCGATCGCCGGCCGGGCCAGCCCGGTCGCCAGCACCAGCAGGCAGAGCAGGAACGCGGTGGCCGCCACGTGCCGCCGCCAGCCCAGTCCCTTGGGCGCGACGGTGCGCAGCAGGTCGACGTTGGTGAACCGCAGCGCGTACTGCCGGCGGTGCAGTTGCCGCCAGACGTACGCGGCGGCGAGGGCGAGCACCGGCAGCACGGCGAGCAGCCACCACGGTTGCAGAAAACGGATCATCGAGTCGTCCCTCGGGTGCGGGCGTGCCGCTGCGCGGCGACGAAACGCACCATGTCCAGCAGCCAGTCTCGGTCGGTACGCAGGCGCAGGTGGGCCGCGCCCGCGGCGCGCAGCTCGGCGGCGATCGCCAGGCGCTGGGCGGCCGCCGCCTCGGCGTACCGGCGGCGCAGGCCCGGGTCGGCGGTCTGCACCTCGTGCAGCTCCCCGCTCTCCGGGTCGACCACCGGCAGCACCCCCACGTCGGGCAGTTCCAGTTCCCGCGGATCGACCACCTCGACGGCCAGCACGTCGTGGCGGACCCGCAGCTTACGCAGCGGCCGGCCCCACTGCGGCGGCGGCGCGAGGAAGTCGGAGATCACCACCGCCACGCCGCGCCGCCGGGGCGGCCGGTTGAGCATGTCGACAAGCGCGCCGAGGTCGCTGCGGCCGGGCCGGATCTCGGCACCGGCGACCGCCCGCAGCAGCCCCTGCGCCTCCTTGCGGCCTCCGCGGGCGGGCAGCCGCAGCACCGTCCCGGGACCGCCGGTGCCGACCACCGCGCCGATCCGGTTGCCGCCCCGCACGGTGAGGTGGGCCAGCGCGGCGACAGCGGCCACCGCCACGTCCCGCTTGAGCCACCGTCCGGTGCCGAAGTCCAGGCTGGCCGACATGTCGACGGCCAGCCAGGTCTCCAGTTCGCGGTCGGCCACCGTACGCCGCACGTGCGGCATCGTGGTGCGGGCGGTGACCGGCCAGTCCATCCGGCGCACGTCGTCGCCGGGCCGGTACTCCCGGGACTCCCCCGCCTCACTGCCCGGACCGGGCAGCAGCCCGGCGTAGTCGCCCTGGAGCAGCCCGTCCAGCTTGCGGGTGACCATGAGCTGGAGCCGGGCCAGCGCGGCCCCCGAGCGGTCGCCGGTGGCGCTCAGCCTGGTGGGCGAGGTCACGGCCGCTGCCCGGGCCACCCGTTGTGCGGCACGGCCGGCGGCGGTGGTGCGGCCTGCTGGCGGGGCGCGACGGCGGGCAGCGGGATGGTCGACATCACCCGGTGCACGATGTGGTCGGCCGGTACGTCGTCGGCGAGCGCGTCGTAGCTGAGCACCAGCCGGTGGCGCAGGATGTCCGGCGCGATGTCCTGCACGTCCTGCGGCAGCGCGTAGTCCCGGCCGCGCAGCAGCGCCAGCGCGCGGGTGGCCCGGACCAGACCGAGCGAGGCGCGCGGGCTGGCGCCGTACTGGATGAGCTGGGCGACGTCGGGCATGCCGTGCTCGGCCGGCGCCCGCGTGGCGAGCACCAGCCGGACCGCGTAGTCGACGAGCGCGTTGTGCACGAACACCTGGTCGGCCTTGTGCTGGAGGGCGACCAGGTCCGGGGTGTCGAACACGCGGGCCGGCTCGGGCGGGGCCACGCCCATCCGGTAGACGATCTCGCGCTCCTCGGCGTCGGTCGGGTAGCCCACGACGATCTTCATGAGGAACCGGTCCCGTTGCGCCTCCGGCAGCGGGTAGACGCCCTCCTGCTCGATCGGGTTCTGGGTGGCCATGACCAGGAACGGGTCGGGCACCCGGTGGCTCTCGCCGCCGATGGAGACCTGCCGCTCGCTCATCACCTCCAGCAGCGCCGACTGCACCTTGGCCGGCGCGCGGTTGATCTCGTCGGCGAGCAGGAAGTTGACGAAGACCGGGCCCAGCTCGACGTCGAACTTCTCGCTGGACTGCCGGTAGATCCGGGTGCCCATGATGTCGGCGGGCACCAGGTCGGGGGTGAACTGGACCCGGGCGAACGAACCGCCGACGACCCGGGCCAGGGTCTCCACGGCGAGCGTCTTGGCCACACCCGGGACGCCCTCCAGCAGGCAGTGGCCCCGGGCCAGCAGCGCGACGAACATCCGCTCGACCATCCGGTCCTGGCCGACGATCACCCGCTTGGTCTCGAACAGCGCCCGCTCCAGCAGCGTGGCGTCCTGTGCCGGGGTGGTGCCCGCCGGGGGCGGCGCGTCCGGCGCCACCTCGGTCGGGTTCGGCACGTCGGGTGTGGTCGGCTGGGCCACCGGTCCTCCACAGCAGGGTCGTCGTCGCGGCATGGTGCGTATCAAGACTGTCATGCCTCGCTGAGAGCCGAGGGTGGGAGAGGCACGATTTTCGCCGCGCCGTCCGGCCACGCCGTCCCGCCGCGCGGGAAACGCTGAACACGGGTGGACAACAAGGGGTCCGCCGTGTGTACGATTCACCCCGTCGCCGGGCGGCTCCCCCCGTGGCCGCCCGGCGCTAAAACTCCCGGCGTGCGGCCTCTAGACTCGCCCCGGTGACGACTCCCACCACCCCGGACGAGACGCTGATCTGCTCGGCGCGGGGGTGTCGCGCACCCGCCGCCTTTCAGCTCCGCTGGCACAATCCCCGCCTGCACGCGCCGGACCGGCGCAAGACCTGGCTGGCCTGCCCGGAGCACCGGGGCTCCCTCGGTGACTTCCTCGAGGCACGCGGCTTCCTCCGCGAGGTGGTCCCGCTTCCCTGATCGCCTACGCTCGAAGCGTGAGCGAGCAGATGATCCGAGTCCGTACCGGCGGCGAGCACGGCAGGTCCTCCCGGTGAGCGGTGACGGCCCCGCCGGCGTTCCGCCCGCCTCGCGCAGCGCGTTGGAGCCCTGGCCGGACACGGTCCGCTGGCAGCCGATCTCGCGCGACCTGATCTGGGTGGAGCTGATCCGGCTCGGCATCGGGCTGGCCGTGGCGCTCGTGGTGCTCGGCGTGGCCTGGGCGCTGTCCGGGCACTGGCTGCTAGGTGCCGCCGTCGGCGTCGCGCTGCTCATCGGCGTCTGGCGGTCGGTCACCATCGTGCGCGCGGTCCGCGCCTGGGGGTACGCCGAGCGCGACGACGATCTGCTCGTGCGGCACGGCCTGCTGGTGCGGCGGCTGTCCATCGTCCCGTACTCGCGGATGCAGTTCGTCGATGTGAGCGCGGGTCCGCTGGAGCGCGCGTTCGACCTCGCCACAGTGCAATTGCATACGGCGGCCGCCGCGAGCGACGCCCGCGTGCCCGGTCTGCGTCCGGCCGAGGCGTCCCGGCTGCGCGACCGGCTCACCGCGCTGGGCGAGGACCGGGCGGAGGGCCTGTGAGCGAACGGAGCGACTCCGGCGCCCCGCCGCCCCACGACGACCGGCCCGATCCGACCCCCGGCCCGCCCGCGCCGGGTCACGGACCACCGCCCGTCCCCGGACCGCCGTCCGTATCCGGACCGCCGCCCGTATCCGGACCGCCGCCCGGACACGGACCACCGCCCGGACACGGACCACCGCCCGGGTACGCACCCCCTCCCGGGTACGCACCCCCTCCCGGGTACGCACCGCCACCCGGCCATGGGCCGCCCGGCTCGGCCGCGCCCGGATACGGGCCACCGCCCGGTACCGACGCGGCGCCCGGGCCGTGGCCGGCGCCGCTGCCGCCGTACCCGGGACCGTGGGGTCCGGCCGCCGGGCCGCCCACGGGCGGCGAGGAGCCACGGCAGCGGCTGCACCCGCTCAGCCCGGCGCTGCACGGCGCGAAGTCCCTGGTCGTGGTGATCGCCGGGCTCTCCTGGTCGACGCTGTCCCGCGTCGGGTTCGGCTGGTTCGCGGTGCTGGTCACCGTCTTCGTGCTCGGCGCCACGGTGCTGTCGGTGGTGAGCTGGTGGAACACCGGCTACCACCTGGTGGGCCGCGAGCTGCGGGTGTACGAGGGCCTGCTGTGGCGGCGCACCCGGGCCATCCCGCTGGAGCGGTTGCAGGCGGTGGAGGTGGTCCGGCCCCTGCTGGCCCAGCTCACCGGCCTGGCCGAGCTGCGGCTGGAGGTGGTCGGCGGGGGCAAGACCGAGGCGCCGCTGGCGTACCTCAGCGTCGCCGAGGCCACCGCGTTGCGGCAGCGGCTGCTCGCGGTGGCCGGTCGATCCGCCCCGGCGCCGGCTCCGGTGGCCGAGCCCGGCGCGCCGGTCGCGCCGCCCGTGCCGGAAGGGCGCCGGCTGCACGCCGTCCGCAACCAGGACCTGCTGATCAGCCAGTTGCTCACGCCGCAGGCGTTCCTGCTGCCGCTGGGCCTGGTGTTCGTCGGCGCCCAGTTCCTCTCCGAGGGCTCGTGGTCGTTCATCGCGGTGGCCAGCACGCTCACCGCGATGGCCGGCGTGGTGCTGCAACCGATCCGCCGGGTGCTCGACGACTGGAGCTTCCGGCTCGACCGGGACGACGGCACGCTGCGCGTGCACAACGGGCTGCTGGAGACGCGGGTGCAGACAGTGCCGCTGCACCGGGTGCAGACGGTACGGGCGACCTGGCCGCTGCTGTGGCGGATGAAGGGGTGGCTGCGGCTGCGGCTGGAGGTGGCCGGCTACTCGGCCGGTGAACCGGACGACCGCAACCGCCCGGACCGGCTGCTGCCGGTCGGCGACGCGGGCACCGGCGCGATGGTCGTGGCGGAGGTGCTGCCCGGCGTGCGGCTGGACGCGCTGCCCGCCACGCCGCCCCCGTCGCGGGCCCGGTGGCTGCGCCCGCTGAGCCGCAAGGTGGTCGGCGCCGGTCTCGACGAGCAGGTCTTCGTGGCCCGCGCCGGGCTGCTGACCCGGCAGTTGACGCTGGTGCCGTACGCGCGGATCCAGAGCGTGCGCGTCACCCGCGGTCCGGTGCAGCGGCTGCTGCGGCTGGCCACCGTGCACGCGGACACCGCCGGTGGGGCCGGGGCGGCAGCCGTCGACCGGGATCTGGCCGACGCGTGGGAGCTGGCCGCGGAGCTGACCGAGCGGTCGCGGGCCGCCCGCCGTACCGACAGCGGGCGCTGACAGGGCCCGCGGCGGCGCACCGGCGGGTGCGGGCCTACCGGCGCTCGGCGGGCACCGCGTCCCGGTCGCCGGCCACCCGGTCCGGGGTGTCGGCGGCGGTGTCGTCGTCGGCGGTCGGCGCCCCGGCCGCGACGGCTGGCTCGCCGGCCCGCCGGGCCCGCCGGGCCGCCCACCAGCGCTCGGCCAGGCCGACCACCAGGAACGTCATGCCCACGTACGCCCAGCCGACGAGCACGTCGATCAGGTAGTGCTCGCCGCTGTACATCAGCGTGAACGTCATCGCCAGCGGGTACGCGAGCATCAGCGGCCACCAGCGCTTGCGCACCGACCGCATGAAGAACAGCACCACGAACAGCGCGAACGCGGTGTGCAGCGACGGCATCGCGGCCACCGGGTTGGAGGCGATCTGCCCGGCGTTGAGCAGGTTGCCCGCGCCGTGCATGCCGATCTCCTTCCAGCCCCGGGTGGAGATCCGCGCGACCTCGGTCAGCAGGCCGTTCTGCGCCGCCCACCACGGCGGCGCGGCCGGGTAGGCGAAGTAGGTGACCAGGCCGGCCGCGCACAGGAAGCCCCAGCGGGACATGTACGCGATCCAGCGCTGCCGGTTCCGCATCCACAGCACCGCGGCGGCGGCGAACGTCGCCACGAAGTGCGAGAAGTAGATCCAGCTCACCAGCACGTCCCACCAGCGCACCTCGGACGCGTCGTACAGGCGCTCCTGGAGCCAGATCGTCGGCACCTCGCCGCCGGTGAGCCACCCGGTGAGGAAGCGGTCGGCGACGATCAGCTCCATCGCGTGCGGGGTGGCGCCGTTGTCGGCGAATCCCCGGGACAGGTTGTACGCCGCGAGCAGCAGCACCACCGGGATCCAGTCCCGGGCGAACCGCAGGTGGGTGCGCCACGGGCGGGCCGAGTTCCACGCGACAGTGCCGGCCCAGATCCACAGGAACGCGTACGCCGGGTCGGTGGGCAGGCCGATGGCGAGCCAGGCGACGACGAACGCGACGCCCCAGATGGTCATCGCGATCACACGGCGGCGCCCACCGTCGGGCGACTCGGTGGTCGCGTCGGGGGCGGGGGTCGGAGATTGTGTCAGCTCGGCCATCGCGGACAAGGTTAACGGCGGGCGGCCGGTGGGCCTGCGGGCGGGCGGCGACGACCGGACCGGCGGCGGCTCGGACGCCGGACGGCCACGGGTCGGCTGCACTAGGCTCGGCCGCATGCAGGAGCAGCCGGAGTCGCCCTTCTCGCCGGGCCTGACCGCCCGGGTCGAGCTGACAGTGACCGACGCCGACACCGCGCAGGCGGTCGGCTCGGGGGACGTGCCGGTGCTCGGCACACCCCGGGTGCTGGCGCTGGCCGAGGCGGCGACGGTGGCCGCCACCGCGACCCGGATGCCCTCCGGGTCGACCACGGTCGGCGTACGGGTGGAGCTGGAGCACCGCGCGGCCACCCCGGTGGGGCGTACCGTGGCGGCCCACGCCGAGCTGGTGAAGGTCGACGGCAAGCGGCTCGTCTTCGACGTGACGGTCACCGACGGGCCCACCGTGGCGGCGCAGGGGCGCGTCGAGCGGGTGCTCGTCGACCGGCAGCGTTTCGTCGAGCGGGCCCTCGGCCCGTCATGACCGCCGGGTTCTCCGAGGTCGCCGCCGGGGTGCACGTTCTGCGCGAGCCGACGCTCGCGGTGAACGTCGTGCTGGTGGTCGGTGACGGCGCGGCGCTGCTGGTGGACACGCTCTCCACCGCCGGGCAGGCCCGGGAGCTGGCGGAGGCGGCCCGGGCGGTGACGCCGTACCCGTGGACGATCGTGAACACGCACCACCACTTCGACCACTGCTTCGGCAACGCCACGCTGGCCGGGCCGGAGACCGCGATCTACGCACAGGCCCAGGCCGCGGCGGCGCTGCGGGACCGGTCCGACGCGGTGCGCCGCGCCGCGTACGAGGAGATGCACGCCGGGCATCCGGCGCTGGCCGAGGAGCTGGCGCACACCGAGCTGCGGGCGCCGACGCACGAGGTGCACGAGGAGACCGTGCTCGACGTGGGCGGCCGGCGGGTGGTGGTGCGCCATCCCGGGCACGGGCACACCGACGCCGACCTGGTGGTGCACGTGCCGGACGCGGACGTGCTGGTCGCGGGCGACCTGGTGGAGCAGAGCGGGCCACCGGCGTTCGAGGAGTCGTACCCCCTGAAGTGGCCGGACGCGCTGGCCGACCTGCTGCGGATGACCACGCCCGGGACGGTGGTGGTGCCCGGGCACGGCGAGCCGGTCGGCGTGGACTTCGTCCGCGAGCAGCACGCGCAGCTCGCGCGGCAGGCGTGGCTGATCCGGGCCGGGCACACCGGCAGCGCCCCGCCGGAGCGGGTGGCGGCCGAGTCGCCGTTCGGCGCCCGGCCGGGTCTGATCGCCGCCCGCCGCGGCTACGCGGAGCTGGACGGCACGGCCTGACCGGCGGCCGGTCTCATCCGGCGTCGGCCAGGATCTCGCGGAGGCGGTTGCGGCACTCGGCGACGAACGCCGGGAACGTGTCCCAGTAGTAGGAGACGCCGCTGGCCGCCACCCCGAGCGCCCAGGCGCGGGCCCGCGCCCAGGTCACGTCGTCCACGCCGAGCGCCTCCCGGTAGGCGTGCCGGGCCGGCGGCGGAAGGTCCCAGATCGGCGCGTGCTCGGCGTCGGGGTGCCCGACGGTCAGGCCGCCGAAGTCGATGACCGCCCGCAACCGGCCGTCGTGCACGAGCAGGTTGGTGGGCTTGAGGTCGCCGTGCAGCCAGACGTGCGGGCCGGCCGGTTCGGGCAGGTCGAGGGCGCCGCGCCAGAGCCGGACCAGGGTGTCGACGTCCGTCTCGTCGCCGATGCGGCTGCGGCAGTCGTCGAGCGCCGCCGAGATCCACGTGTCGCAGGGACGCAGCGCGCCGCCGCGGTATCCGCTCAGGTCGCCCGCGCGGGTCGCGCCGAGCAGGTCGGCCGCGTGCAGGTGCCGGACGAACACGGCCAGGTCGGCGCCGAGCGCGGCCCAGTCGCCGACGGTGCCGGGCCGGACCTCGTCGCCCGGTATCCACCGCTGCACCGACCAGGGCAGCGGGAAGGCGTCGGCCGGGACGCCGGCGTACACCGGTTCCGGCACCCGGTACGGCAGCAGCGGCGCGAGCCGGGGCAGCCACCGCTGTTCCTTGCGCAGGGCACCGGCCTTCTCCGCGGTCCGGGGCAGCCGGACGAGCAGGTCGGCGCCGAGCCGGTACATCGTGTTGTCGGTCCCGGCGCCGGCCGGCGTCAGCGGCAGCGCGGCCCACTCGGGGCGCTGGTCGGCCAGCAGTGCCCGGACGACCTGTTCGTCCACGGGTATCTCGTCCTGGTGCAGCGCCATCCGGCGATCATGCGGGGCGGGCCGGTGCGATGGCCACCGGGTTTCCGGAGGCCCGCCCGGGCGGTTCCGGCCGGGCATGGCCCCGCAGGGCGCCGAGCAGCGCGTCGAGGTGCGGGGCGGCGGCCAGGATCGCCGCCCGCGCCGCCGGATCCAGCTCGGCCAGGGCCTCGTCGAGCAGCGCGGCCCGGTTGGTCTCGTAGTCGGCCATCCGCGCCCGGGCGGCCTCGGTCACGTGCAGCCGCAGCACGCGGCGGTCGACGGGGTCGCGGTCACGGGCCAGCAGCCCGGCGTCGGTGAGGTCGCGGACCAGTGTGCTCACCGTGTTGGGCGCGGTGCAGAGGCGACGGGCCACCTCCTTGCCGCTGATCCCCGGCGTCTCCCGGACCAGCAGCAGCAGCTCCACCTGCGCCTCGGGCAGCGGGTCTCGTCCCACGCGCGCCCCGGTCCGCCGGCGCAGGAGCCGGTGCAGCTCCCCCACGACCGCGCCGACGCGCGCGACCTGCTCGTTCGTCGCCACGGGGTCACCCGCCTCACATCGCAATAGTTCTGACTACAGATGTAAGGTACCTCGGACGCACCGATCCAGGGGGTACCCACTCGTGAGCAACGCCGCGCCGGCCGCCGCGCGCCCGACCGCCGACCGCACCACGGCCACCACCGGCGGCGTGACGCTGCTGGTGCTGCTCGGCACGCTCACCGCGATCGGCCCGCTGTCGCTGGACATGTACCTGCCGGCGTTCCCGGCCATGACCCGCGACCTCGGCGCCGACCAGGCCGGCATCCAGCTCTCGCTGACCACCTGCCTGATCGGTCTCGCCCTGGGCCAGCTCGTCACCGGTCCGCTCAGCGACCGCTGGGGGCGCCGCCGTCCGGTGCTGGTCGGCGTGGTCGCGTACACGGTGCTGGCGCTGGCCTGCGCCGCGGCGCCGAACGCCCCGCTCCTGGCCGCCGCGCGGTTCGCCCAGGGCGTCGCCGGTGGCATGGGCGTGGTGGTCGCCCGCGCGGTGGTCCGCGACCTCTACTCCGGCCGGGACGCCGCGAAGTACTTCTCCCGGCTCACCCTGGTCTTCGGCGTGGCGCCGGTGGCGGCGCCCGGCGTGGGGAGTCTGGTGCTGCGGTTCGGCTCGTGGCGGGCCGTCTTCGTGACGCTCGCCGTCATCGGGGCGGTGCTCGCCGTCGCGGTCGCGCTGCGCCTGCCGGAGACGCTGCCGGCCGAGCGCCGCAGCACCGGCGGCCTGGGAGGCACCGTCCGGACCATGCGGTCGCTGCTCGCCGACCGGGTCTACCTCGGGTACGCGCTGACGCAGGGCTTCGCGTTCGCCGGGCTGTTCGCGTACATCTCCGGGTCGTCGTTCGTGTTCCAGGACGTCTTCGGCGTCTCCGCGGCCGTGTTCAGCGTGATCTTCGGCGTCAACGCGCTCGCCCTGGTGGCGGTCGGGCAGGCCAACGCCCGGCTGCTCGACCGGTTCACGCCGCGCCGGCTGTTGGTCACCACGCTCGTGGTCGGCGTGGTCACGGCGGTCGGCGTGCTGAGCGGCGCGCTGGCCGGCAGCCTGGCCGTGACGGCGGTGGCGCTGTTCGCCTTCGTCGGCTCGCTCGGCATGGTGATGCCGAACAGCACCGCGCTGGCGCTGGACGCGCACGCCCGGCACGCGGGCACCGCTGCGGCGCTGATGGGCGGCATCCAGTCGGTGGTCGGCGCGCTGGCCGCGCCGCTGGTCGGGCTCGGCGGCGAGGGCAGCGCGCTGCCGATGGCGGTGGTCCTGGCCGGCGCCGCGTTCCTGTCCCTGACCGCCGTCCTGACGATGGCCCGCTCCCGCCCCTGAGCGCGGGCGGGTCACGGGAAGCGGGCGGCCACCCGGGTACGGGTGGGCATGGCGGTGGCGCCGCCCGGGGACTCGCAGACCACCGCCGCCACCCGCAGCGCGAACGCGACCCGCTCCCGCCAGCCGATCGGGTCGACCGGCTCACCGGCGGCGAGCAGCTCGGCCACCAGCGCACCCATCACCGAGTCACCGGCGCCGGTGGCGTCCACCGCCGTCACCCTCGGCGCGGGTACGCGTACCACGTCGTCGGCGGCGGCGACCAGGGCGCCGTCCGCGCCGAGCGTGACCACGACGGCGCTCGCGCCCAGTTCCCGCAGGTACGCGGCCACGCCCGCGACCGGCTCGTGCGGGTAGAGCACCCGCGCGTCGGCGGCGCTGAGCTTGACCAGGTGCGCGGCGGCGGCGAACTCGGCGACCACCGCGCGCAGACGGTCGAGCGCGTCCGGCGCGGTGAGCAGGCTGGGCCGGACGTTCGGGTCGAACACGCGCAGCCCGCCGGCGATCGACCAGGCGCGGCGGGCGGCGGCCAGCACCGGCGGGTCGAGCAGCACGATCGAGCCGCAGTAGAGCACGTCCGCGCCCTCGATCAGCGCCACGTCCAGGTCGTCCGGGCCGAGCAGCGCGTACGAGCGGGGCTCGCCGTAGAAGCGGAAGTCGGGCTCGGGGCCGGCGAACGTGGCCACCGCGAGCGCGGTCGGCGCCGGCGCCGTCACCGTCCCGCTCACGTCCACGCCGGCGTCGGTGAGGAAGGCGCGGATCCGCCCGGCCAGCGCGTCGTCGCCGAGTGACCCGACGAACCGCGCGTCCCCGCCGAGCCGGGCGATCGCCACCGCCACGTTGAGCGGGCCGCCGCCGATCGCCTGCCGGTAGACGGGCTCCCCGTCGTGTGCGGCTTCCAGCAGATCCACGAGCGCCTCGCCGAGCACCACCGCGTAACCCATCCTGGCTCCCCTCGTCGTCCTCCCCCCGATCCTGGCGCATGCCGGGGTCGCGGCGCGTCCGGACCCGGGCATCGAGCGGCACCTATTGCGGGCCGCGTCCCGACGTGGTGGGA
Organism: Micromonospora sp. WMMD1219; assembly: GCF_049315215.1. Taxonomy (NCBI): domain Bacteria; kingdom Bacillati; phylum Actinomycetota; class Actinomycetes; order Micromonosporales; family Micromonosporaceae; genus Micromonospora; species Micromonospora sp. WMMD1219. The sequence continues at coordinate 3,897,090 of NZ_CP186057.1, read as the reverse complement.
TGGCGGTGCCGGGTGACGACGCGGGGGGCTGCCGCGTCGCCGGCTGCCGGGTCGAGCCGACGCGAGGGCATCCACGGTCCGTGGCAACGGACCGCAGGCGGTGCGCGCCCGCCGACGGCCCCGGCCGCACACCGACCGGGCGCGGGCACCGCGATCGTCGCATCCGCTCGTCCCAGCGGAGCGGGCCGAACCGGGCCACGCTCCGCGAGTCAGGAGATCCCCGTGCACCGATCCCGTACGGCCGCGTTGCTCACCGCGGCCGCCACCCTGGCCCTGGGCGCGTTCGCCCTGGCCACCAACTCCGGACCGGCGGCCGCACACGGCGCGGCCATGACGCCGGGCGCCCGCACCTACCTGTGCTGGAAGGACGGCCTCACCGGAACCGGTGAGATCCGGCCGAACAACCCCGCCTGCTCGTCGGCGGTGGCCACGAGCGGGGCGAACTCGCTGTACAACTGGTTCAGCGTGCTGCGCTCCGACGCCGGCGGGCGGACCGTCGGGTTCATCCCCGACGGCAAGCTGTGCAGCGGCGGCAACCCCGGCTTCAGCGGGTACGACGCGGCGCGCACCGACTGGCCGGTCACCCACCTGACGGCGGGCCGGTCGATCGAGTTCCGGTACAGCAACTGGGCCCACCACCCGGGCACGTTCTACTTCTACGTGACCAAGGACAGCTGGAGCCCGAACCGGCCGCTGGCCTGGAGCGACCTGGAGGAGCAGCCGTTCCTCCAGGTGACCAACCCGCCGCAGCGCGGCGCTGTGGGCACCAACGACGGCCACTACTACTTCAGCGGCAACCTGCCGTCGAACAAGAGCGGCCGGCACATCATCTACTCGCGCTGGGTGCGCTCGGACAGCCAGGAGAACTTCTTCGGCTGCTCGGACGTGACGTTCGACGGCGGCAACGGCGAGGTGACCGGGATCGGCTCGGGCGGCAGCAACCCCCCGACGACCGCGCCGCCGACCACCGCGCCCCCGACGACCGCGCCGCCGACCTCACCTCCGCCGGTGACGAGCAGCCCGACCATGCCGTCCGGCTCCTGCATGGCGGTGTACAAGGTGGTCACCGCCTGGGGCGGCGGCTTCCAGGGCGAAGTGACGATCATGAACCACAGCACCCGGACGTACTCCGGGTGGACCGCGAACTGGACCTGGCCCAGCGGCCAGACCATCAACCAGGTGTGGAACGGCACGTTGAGCGGCAGCGGGGCGTCGGTGAGCGTCTCCAACGCCGCCTACAACGGCAGCGTCCCGCCGGAGGGCACCACCACGTTCGGCTTCACCGCGAACTTCTCCGGCACCAACACCCTGCCGACAGTCACCTGCACCGGTCGGTGACCAGGCACTGAGAAGGGCCCCCGGGAAATCCCGGGGGCCCTTCCTCGTCACACTCGGGTCAGCGGACCATGCTGCCGACGACCGGCTTGGTGAGCAGCGCGGACTGGTTGCGCTGGATGCCCGGGTCGAGCGTCTTGGCCACGAAGATGGCGTGCCAGATGCAGAAGATCAGCACGGTCCACACCTTGCGGGAGTGGTCGGCCTCCTCCCGCTTGTGCTCGTCCAGCAGGCGCAGCGCGTACGACAGGTCGATCAGGTCACCCGCGCCCGAGGTGGACAGCACGTGCCGCGCCCACTCGTACATCTCGCCGCGCAGCCAGACCCGGGTCGGGGTCGGGAAGCCCAGCTTCTTGCGGTTGACGATGGCCGGCGGCACGACGCCCTGCAGCGCCTGGCGCATCGCGTACTTGGTGGCCTCGGAGCGAGGCGGCAGCTTCAGGTCGACCGGGATGCCGGCGGCGACGTTGAACACCTCCCGGTCCAGGAACGGCACCCGCACCTCCAGCGAGTGCGCCATCGAGATCCGGTCGGCCTTGACCAGGATGTCGCCGCGCAGCCAGGTGTAGAGGTCGACGTACTGCATCTTGGTGACGTCGTCCAGCTCGGTGCACTCGGCGTAGATCGGCGCGGTCACGTCGGTGTAACGCACCGAGGGGTCGTAGCGGCGCAGCAGGTGCTGCTTCTCCTCCTCGGTGAACATCCGGGCGTTGCCGTAGTAGCGCTCCTCGATCGGGGTGGTGCCGCGCTCCAGGAAGCTCTTGCCCTTGACGCCCTGCGGGATCGCCTTGGACACCGCGCGCAGGCCCTTCTGCACGCCGTCGGGCAGGCTGTTGACCGCGTTGAGCGACAACGGCTCCCGGTAGATCGTGTAACCGCCGAAGAACTCGTCCGCGCCCTCACCGGACAGCACCACAGTGACGTGCTCGGCGGCCTTCTTCGCCACGAAGTACAGCGGCACCAGCGCCGGGTCGGCGACCGGGTCGTCCAGGTGCCAGACGATCTTCGGCAGCGCCTCGATCATGTCCTGCGGCCCGATCTTGGTCGGGATCGTGGTCACGTCGAGGTGCCGGGCCGAGTCCTGGGCCACGTCGATCTCGGAGTAGCCCGGCACGTCGTAGCCGACGGTGAAGGTGAGGATGTTCGGGTTGAACTCGCGGGCCAGCGCCACCACTGCGGTGGAGTCGATGCCGCTGGACAGGAACGAGCCGACCGGCACGTCCGAGCGCATGTGCATCCGGACGCTCTCGCGCAGCGTCTCCCGGATGTCGTGGTAGAGCCGCTGCTCGTCGGAGACCGGGGCCGGCCGGAACACCGGGCGGTACCAGCGGCGCACCTCGATCCGGCCACCCGGGGTCCAGGTCAGGTACTCCCCCGAGCCGATCCGGCTGATCCCCTTGTGCAGCGTGCCCGGCTCCGGCACGTACTGCAGCGTCAGGTAGTGGCTCAGGTTGGCGGTGTCGATGCCCGCGTCGCCCTGGTACGCCGAGTGCGCGAACGGCAGCAGCGCCTTCTTCTCCGAGGCGAGGTAGAGGCCGTCCTGGGTCTCCAGGTAGTGCAGCGGCTTGATGCCGAAGTAGTCCCGCGCGCCGAAGGCCCGCCGCTCCTGCCGGTCCCAGATCACGAACGCGAACATGCCGCGCAGCTTGGTGAGCACCTGCTCACCCCAGTAGTGGTAGCCGGCGACGATCACCTCGCCGTCGCCGTTGGTGGCGAACTGGGCGCCGTAGTCGCGGATCAGCTCGTCGCGCAGCTCGATGTAGTTGTAGATCTCGCCGTTGAAGGTGAGCAGGTAACGCCCGCCCGCGTAGGGCAGGGGCTCGTGGCTCAGCGCCACGTCGATGATCGCCAGGCGCTTGTGCGCGAACACGCCGTCCGCGTACCGCCCGGAGGCGTCGCCGACCACCTCGACCCCTGTCTCGTCCGGGCCGCGGTGGTGCAGGCACTCCAGTGCGCCGGCGATGTTGTCGCGGTGGGCGGCGGCGTCGCCGCGCGCGCTGAAGAAGGCCAGGAGTCCGCACATGGTCGCCATCTTTCCACGCGCCGGAAGCCGTCGTCGCGGCACCGCAGGCACCTCCCGCTGTCGTGCGCGCGGTACCGTCGGGACCAGCGACGAGGCTCAGGGAGGGGCGGATCATGGCCGAGGAGCGGACCCGGCAGGGCAAGGCGGCGGACGGCACGGAGTCGCACGACCCGGATTTCCCGGAGGCGTTCCTGTCGTTCATGCGGCAGGGCTGGCGGGACACCGAACTGCCGGTCACCCCGCGCCCGGAGGTGCCCAACCACGCCAAGCGGCGGGCCGCGCTGGCCGAGGCCTTCCCGGGCGAGACGCTGGTCATCCCCACCGGCAACGAGAAGGTACGCGCCAACGACACCGACCACCGGTTCCGGCCGGGCAGCGACTTCGCGTACCTGACCGGCGACCTGGAGCCGGACAGCGTCCTCGTGCTGCGGCCGGGCGGCGAGTCCACGCTGTTCATGCGGCCCCGCTCGTCCCGGGCGACCGACGAGTTCTTCCGCAGCCGCCACGGCGAGCTGTGGGTGGGCCGCCGGCCGACGCTGCGGGAGAAGTCCACCGAGCTGGGCCTGCCGACGGCCGACCTGAGCGAGCTGGACGCGGCGCTGGCCGAGCTGGCGCCGGGGCGTACCCGGGTGCTCCGCGGTTTCGACGCCCGGGTGGACGCGGCCGTGCGTCCCTACGACGGCGCGCGCGCCGAGGGGCAGCCCGGCCGCGACCGGGAGCTGGCGATCGCGATCTCCGAGCTGAAGCTGGTCAAGGACGAGTGGGAGATCGCGCAGCTCCAGGAGGCGTGCGACGCCACGGTGCGCGGCTTCGAGGACGTGGCACGGGCGCTGCCGGCCGACCGCGGGGTCTCCGAGCGGCTGCTGGAGGGCGTCTTCGCGCTGCGCGCCCGGCACGACGGCAACGACGTGGGCTACGGCTCGATCGTCGGGGCGGGCGAGCACGCCACGATCCTGCACTGGGTGCACAACCACGGCGCGACCCGTCCGGGTGAGCTGCTGCTGATGGACATGGGCGTGGAGAACCGCAACCTCTACACCGCCGACGTGACCCGGGTGCTTCCCATCGACGGCCGGTTCACGCCGTTGCAGCGTCAGGTCTACGACGCGGTGTACGCCTCGCAGCAGGCCGGCATCGAGATGTGCCGGCCCGGCGTGGCGTTCCGGGACGTGCACCTGGCCTCGATGCGGGTGCTGGCCGAGGCGCTGAAGGATCTCGGGCTGCTGCCGGTGAGTGTGGACGAGGCGATGGACCCGGCCTCCACGGTCTACCGGCGGTGGACGCTGCACGGCACCAGCCACATGCTCGGCATCGACGTGCACGACTGCGCCAACGCGCGCAAGGAGACCTACCGCGAGGGGCCGCTCGGCGAGGGGTACGTGCTCACCGTCGAGCCGGGGCTCTACTTCCAGCCGGAGGACGAGCTGGTTCCGGAGGAGCTGCGGGGCATCGGCGTGCGGATCGAGGACGACATCCTGGTCACCGCGGACGGTCCGGTGAACCTGTCGGCCGGGCTGCCGCGTGCCTCCGCCGAGGTGGAGACCTGGCTGGCCGAGCAGCGTGAGGCGGGCCCGCGCCTGCCCGGCTGATCCTCACGGGCCGCGATCTCCGGCGGGCCCCACCACCGCGCCTTCTCCGGCAGGTGGTGGGGCCCGCCGTCGTCTGGGCCGTTGCGGTCCCCCTGACGTGGTTGGTCACCGACCGCCGTTCGTGGGAGGAATGCGGGCTTTTTTCGGATACGCCTTCCTCGCGAGGAACCTTCTCATACGGTGCTGATCAGAGGCTACAACCGGTTTGTAGCTGGTCGCCCGGCCTGGGGCGGTGCGACCCGTTTGGGAAGAACCGAAAGGGCTCTCATGTCGAACGACGTAACGACACCCGACGGCGGCGCTCCGATGGCGCCCCCGCCGCGGACGAGCAAACGGCGGGCGCTCTGGGTCGCCACCGGCGTGGCCGGGCTGACCGGCGTCGTCGGGCTGGCGGCGCTCGGCGGTCTCGCCGCCCGCGACGACAAGTCCGGCACCGAACCGGTGGCGGAGAACCACGCCGCCGCGCCGCAGAACGCCGGTGACGAATCCCGCGCCGAGGGCGGGAAGGGCGGCGAGAAGGGCGAGGACGGGTACGGCAAGGACGGCAAGGACCGTGGCGAGTGGGGCGCGGACAAGGGCGAGTGGGGCAAGGACGGCAAGGACGACCACGGCAAGACCCGCGAGGTCGCCTGCGACGACGACGCCCTGGTCGACGCCCTCGAACTGGCCAACCGCGACCACGGCGGCACCATCAAGCTCGCCGAGAACTGCACCTACGAACTCGGCGTCAAGGACCGCAAGTTCGGCTCCGCCCTGCCCGAGATCAAGCAGGACGTCACCATCAAGGGCAACGGCTCCACCATCAAGCGCGACGCCGAAGACACCTTCCGCATCTTCCGCGTCGTCGACGGCGGCGACCTCACCCTCAAGGACCTCACGGTCTCCGGCGGAAACGCCAACGAGTTCAAGTACCCCGGACCGTCGGTGCCGAAGGCGGCCGGACCGGACGGCAAGGACGACGACAAGCGGTTCGAGGGTGACGGCGGCGCGCTCCTGGTCGAGCGCGGCGGCAGCGCGCACCTGCACAGCGTGAAGCTGGTCGACAACAACGCCGAGGGCGACGGCGGCGCCATCGCCAACTACGGCCGCACCTGGCTCAAGGAGAGCAAGGTCGTCGACAACCACGCCCAGGGCGACGGCGGCGGCGTCTACAACGAGGGCATCCTCAAGGTCGAGGAGACCCACGTCGACGACAACACCGCCGGCGGCAACGGCGGCGGCATCGCCAACGGCGGCGGTGCGCACCACGACGGGCCGGTCGACCTGGCCTCGGCCGCGAAGGCCGACAAGGGCGAGCACGGCAAGCACCGCGCGGGCACCGTCGAGATCACCGGGGCGTACGAGGGCAAGGACGCCTCACTGAGCACGCTGAGCCACAACCGGGCGGGTCGCAACGGTGGTGGCCTGTTCAGCAGCGGCGGCTGGGTCACGGTTTCGTTCACCGCCATCGGCGGCAACGTCGCCTGCGAGAACGGTGGTGGCGTCTACGCCGAGAACACCGACCTGCTGCTGGAGAAGGTCCACGTGGCGGGCAACCACGCCGACGGCGACGGTGGCGGCGTGGTGACGACCGGCGGGCGGGACTGGGCCGGCAACGGCGCGGAGAAGGACGGTCTCGCGGGGAGCGCCACGATCGCCGACAGCGCCGTCGTGGACAACACGGCCGGCCGGTTCGGCGGCGGCATCTACAACGGCGAGTGGCTCATCAAGATCGAGGACGGCTTCCTCGCCCGCGACCACGACAAGGACGACAACGCCACCCTCACCATCCGCGACACCGACATCAAGGGCAACACCGCCCTCAACGGCGGAGGCATCTTCAACAACAAGGCGAAGATCACCCTCACCAAGACCCACGTCACCAAGAACACCGCCACCGACTCCAGCAAGCTCCACCGGGTCGCCGGCGGCGTCCTCAACAACGAAGGACGCGTCAAGCTCGACGACAAGTCCCTCATCAGCAACAACGACCCCACCAACTGCGCCAACACCGTCGAGGACTGCTTCAACTGACGGAACCACCACATAACCGGGGAGCCCTCCCCGCGCCACGGCGCGAGGAGGGCTCCCACCCCGGAGCAGCCCTACTGCCCGCGGTGTCCCCCGCCGGGGCATCCGGACCGCACTGCGCCCGCCCATCCCACCCGCACCCTTATGCGGGTTTTTTTCGTGTATGACCACGAGGCGAAGAAGGTTCTCATACGGTCATCTTCAGCAGCTACAACCGATTTGTAGCGAAGGCCGCCTCGCCAGGGCGAAGCGACCTTGTCAGGTACAAGGAGAGGGCAGAGAGCTCCGATGTCCAACTACCTTCGCAATAACGATGACGCCACCAGCAAGACCATCTCCCCGCTCCGGCGTCGCCGGATGTGGCTCGCCACCGGCGTTGTGGGCCTGACCGGAGCGGTCAGCCTCGCCGGCGTGGCCTACGCGACCACCGGTGCCACCGGCCCGCACCGGCTCGCCGACGTCAAGTGGTCGACCACGCAGCAGCTCAGCGACGGCGACCACGGCGACAAGGGTGAGTACGGCAAGGACGGTTACGACAAGGACGGGCACGAGAAGGACGGGTACGGCAAGGACGGCAAGGACCGTGGCCAGGAAGGCCGCGACCGTGGCGAGTGGGGCCCGGACAAGGGCGAGTGGGGCAAGGACGGCAAGGACGACCACGGCAAGACCCGCGAGGTCGCCTGCGACGACGACGCCCTGGTCGACGCCCTCGAACTGGCCAACCGCGACCACGGCGGCACCATCAAGCTCGCCGAGAACTGCACCTACGAACTCGGCGTCAAGGACCGCAAGTTCGGCTCCGCCCTGCCCGAGATCAAGCAGGACGTCACCATCAAGGGCAACGGCTCCACCATCAAGCGCGACGCCGAAGACACCTTCCGCATCTTCCGCGTCGTCGACGGCGGCGACCTCACCCTCAAGGACCTCACGGTCAAGGGCGGAAACGCCAACGAGTTCAAGTACCCGGGTGGCGGGGCTCCCGGCGGCGGCCAGCCGCCGGCCGCCGCCCCGGCGGTGGCGGCCCCGGCCGCGGCCCCGGCTGTCGCGGCTCCGGCCGCGGCGACCACTGCCGTCACTGCCGCGCCGGTCGCCGACGGCGGCATGAACGGCGGCAAGGACGACGACAAGCGCGTCGAGGGTGACGGCGGCGCACTGCTCGTCGAGCGCGGCGGCAGCGCCTACCTGGACAACGTCAAGCTGGTCGACAACAACGCCGAGGGCGACGGCGGCGCCATCGCCAACTACGGCCGCACCTGGCTCAAGGAGAGCAAGGTCGTCGACAACCACGCCCAGGGCGACGGCGGCGGCGTCTACAACGAGGGCATCCTCAAGGTCGAGGAGACCCACGTCGACGACAACACCGCCGGCGGCAACGGCGGCGGTGTGGCCAACGGCAGCGGCCTGTCCGGTGGGCACGGCCCGGCGGCCTCCGCCGCGCCGAAGGGCTACGACAAGAAGGAGAAGCACCACGAGGCCGGCACGGTCGAGATCTACGGTTCCGACCACGGCAAGGACGGTGTGAAGTCGAGCCTGTCGGACAACCGCGCCGGCAAGAACGGTGGCGGCCTGTTCAGCAGCGGCGGCACCGTCACGGTGTCCTTCACCGCGATCACGGGCAACACCGCCTGCGAGAACGGTGGCGGCGTCTACGCCGAGAACACCGACCTCGACCTGGACAAGGTGCACGTCGCCAAGAACCACGCCGACGGCGACGGCGGCGGTGTCGTGGTCACCGGCGGCAAGCACTGGGGCTACCCGGAGAACAAGGAGCACGCCAGCGCCACGATCGCCGACAGCAAGATCGTCGACAACACCGCCAACCGGTTCGGCGGCGGCATCTACAACGGCGAGTGGCTCATCAAGATCGAGGACGGCTTCCTCGCCCGCGACCACGACAAGGACGACAACGCCACCCTCACCATCCGCGACACCGACATCAAGGGCAACACCGCCCTCAACGGCGGCGGCATCTTCAACAACAAGGCGAAGATCACCCTCACCAAGACCCACGTCACCAAGAACACCGCCACCGACTCCAGCAAGCTCCACCGGGTCGCCGGCGGCGTCCTCAACAACGAAGGACGCGTCAAGCTCGACGACAAGTCCCTCATCAGCAACAACGACCCCACCAACTGCGCCAACACCGTCGAGGACTGCTTCAACTGACCTGACGGTCCGCCGGTACGCGACCGGCCCCCTGCCACGTGACGTGGCAGGGGGCCGGTCGGCCTTGCCGGTCAGCTCTGGACGAACACCGCCACGCTGCGCGCGGGCACGGTGAACGTACCGGCGGCCCGGTCGAACGACGTGGTACGCAGCGCCGGGTCGGCCGAGTTCCGCAGCACCGGATGCAGCGCCACGTTCGCCCCGCGCAGCCCGGTGACGGTCTGCTCCGCCCTCTCCGGCGTGGCGTTGAAGACGACTGTCACCGACTTCCACTTCCCGTCCAGCCCTCGCGCGTCGAGGGTCATGGTGAGCACGCCCGGGGTCTCCTTCGTCCCGGACAGCGGGAACGCCACCCGCTTCTGCACCTGCTCGGCGGTGTCGAGCCCGAACACCGGCGAGGACCGGCGGACGCGCAGCAGCTCCGCGTACCGGGCGTCGGCCAGCTCGATCGCCGCGCAGTCCGGCACCAGCGACGGATCGGCCAGCAGCGGCTTCGCGTACGACCACTTGTCCTTGTTGTCCGCCTCCGGCGGCAGGCCGGCGCCGAACCCGTTGCCCTGGGCGCAGTCCCACCGGATCTGGTTGAACCAGTCACCGGAGTTGTACGAGTTGCGGTCCAGCGACTTCGAACGCAGCCGCTCGGAGCCGGTGGTCACGAACCCGGCGCCCTGCCCGAGCGCTGTGGTCGCCAGCGCGAGCACCTGCATCCGGGCCCGGTCCTGTGCCGAGGTCCCCTGCGGCAGCTTGTACGCCAGCGCGTCGTACAGGATCTCGTTGTCGTGCGCGTCGACGTAGGTGACCGCCTCGCCCGGCGCGGCCGTGTATCCGGCCGGGGCGCCGTTGTAGTCGACCTGGGCGCCGGTGACCCGCTTGCCGGTGGAGTCGGTGAACCGGTAGCCGCGCAGGTTCCCGGTCAGCCCCACCTTGATCAGGTCGTGCTGGTGCAGCAGCCGGGCCCGCTGCTCGGCCGCCGAGCCGTTCACCTCGTCACCGTTGGGATCGGTGTAGAGGCCGGAGGCGAAGCCCTGCACCCGCGGGTTGGCGTCGAACGGGCCGCCGCCGCGCACCGCGTCGCGGAGCCGGTCGTTGAACGTGCCGACGCCGGTGCCGGCCATGTTGGCCTGGGTGGCCTGCGTGAACCGGGCGTCGTCGGCGACCTCGCCGAAGTTCCAGCCCTCGCCGTACAACAGGATCTTGCGACCGTCCACGCCGTCGCGGGCGAGCGTGAGCTTGTCCAGCGCGGCCCGTACGGCCAGGATGTTCGCCTTCGGGTGGTGGCCCATCAGGTCGAACCGGAACCCGTCCACCTTGTACGCCTTGGCCCAGGTGACCAGCGAGTCCACCACGAGCTTGCCCATCATGGCGTGCTCCGGGGCGGTGTTGGCGCAGCAGGTGGAGTTCGCGACGGTCCCGTCGTCCAGCAGCCGGTGGTAGTAGCCGGGCACCACCTGGTCGAGCACCGACTTCGGGTCGGCGCCGGCGGCCGAGGTGTGGTTGTAGACCACGTCCATGACCACCCGCAGGCCGGCCTGGTTCACCCCGGCGACCATCCGGCGGAACTCGGTGGTGCGCTTCGCGCCGTTCGGGTCTACGGCGTACCCGCCCTCGGGCACCGTGTAGTGCAGCGGGTCGTACCCCCAGTTGTAGCCGTCGGTGCCGGCGACAGCCGCGACGCATTTCTGCTGCTCGTCGGAGTCCGGCGGCAGCGCGGCCAGGTCGCAGGCCGGCCGGGCCTGGTCGGCCCGCTTCTCCGGGATGGTGGCGAAGTCGAAGGCCGGCAGCAGGTGCAGGTGGTTGACCCCGGCGTCGCCGAGCGCCCGCAGGTGCTTCATGCCTGCCGTGTTCGGATCGGTGAACGCCAGGTAGGTGCCCCGGCGCTCAGCCGGGACCGTGGTGTCGGCGATGGAGAAGTCCCGCACCGACAGCTCGGAGATCTGGACCTTCGACGCCGGCGGGGCGGCCGGCTTGCGCAGGTTCGCCCAGCCGGCCGGTGCGAGCGCCGGGTCGGTCAGGTCGACGATCTGGCTGTGCGTGGAGTTCGGGGCGAGCGCCACCGAGTAGGGGTCGGTCACCGATGCGGTGACCATCTTCTGCGTGGCCGGCTGCCACGCCTGCACCCGATAGCGGTAGTAGCGGCCGTTCCACGCCTTCGTGCCGCGTACCGACCAGACGCCGGTGCGGTCGTCGCGGCGCATCGCCACGCTGGTCGGCTGGGACGTGGGCGAGTCGTACAGTTCCAGCGAGACGGTCCGCGCGGTCGGCGCCCACACCGCCAGGGTGGGCACCCGACCGGCGAACGTCGGGCCGAGCTTCGCGCCGGTCGCCGCCGCGTAGACGTCGTCGAGCACGCCGGGGATCTGCACGCCGGTGGCGGCGAGCAGCGCACCGTCGGCGTCCCGCTCGGTCACCACGATCTGGCCGCGCAGCGCCGCCGGCACCCGGGCCAGGTCGGCGCGGTCGAGCGTGAAGGCTTGCGAGGCCCAGAGATGGGGGTACGCCTGCCGTTGCGCCTCGGTCAGCCCGTTGCGCTGCGCCCGCAGCCCGATGGTGGTGTACGTGCCGGTCAGCTCGCCGTCGGCGAGGCCGATCCCGCCGGCCGGGGCGACGGCGAGCGCGTACCGCCTGCCGTCGGTCGGCCCGGTCGCCCAGGCGACTGTGGACCTGTCGATCCAGTGCGCCTTCTGCTTGGTCAGGTCGAGGTCCTTGGCGGCGCCGGACGTGGTGGTGGGCAACAACCGTCCCTTGACGCCGGCGAGCAGCCACACCTCGCGTCCGGCGGAGGCGAAGTCGAGCCGCTGGTCCTCGGGCTGGTCCTTCTCGTCACCGGAATGAATGATGTAGCTCAGCCCGGTCGCCCCGGCGGCGAGGGGCACCCGGAACACCGCCCCGTACGCGTCGATCTTCTCGGGCTTGAGCGGGGCGGCCCAGTCGGTCGGGGTGGCCGCGCCGTCCCACAGGTGCAGGCCCCAGCCGTCGTAGTTCCCGTCGGCCTTGCGCCAGTGGATCAGCGCCGTGTCCTGGGCGACGGGCGGGTCGGGCTCGCCGGTGGCGGCCTGCCGCGTCGGGTAGACCGCCGGGTCGCCCTGCTTGACCCAGACCTCGCCGGTCGCAGTCACGTCGATGGTGCGGTCGTTCGCGACGTCCTTGTTGCCGTCGCCGTCGATCACGAGGAATCCGACCGACTTCGCGCCGGGCTTGAGCTTGACCCAGGCGAACCGGCCGTACGAGTCCTCACCGGCGAACGGCTGCCCGGCGGGCCACTGCGTCACGTACGCCGGGTCGATGTCGCCCCAGGCGTACAGCCGCCAGTCGTCGTACCCGCCGGCCGGGCGCTGGTAGTGCACGATCGCCCAGTCGCGTGACGCGCCCTGTGCGGGGGTGCCGACGGTGCCGGTGGCGCGGGCGGTGGCGGTGCGGCCCTTGCCGTCGCGGACCACCGCCTTGTACTCCACGCGGGTGCCGCCGGGCAGGCCGGTCAGGTCGTGGTGCACGGTGTACGGCGCGCGCTGCGCGCTGCCCAGCAGCGTCCACTTGCCGCCCGCGACCCGGGCGGCGAACGTGACGGTGGCGAGCGGGTCGCCGGTCACCTGGGCGGTGACGGCAGTCTTGCCGGGGACCGGGGTGTCGCCCGGCTCGGTGATCGTGATCGTCGGTGCCCCGGCCTGCGGGATCGCCCGGTCGGCCTTCAGCACCAGCGCCGACATCGCCGGCACGGTGACGCTCAGCTTGCCGTCCGCGCCGGCAGTCGCGCCCGCGGCGCCGCCGTACACGCCGGTGAAGCGGGCGCCGGCCGACCAGGTGTCCACCGTGACAGTCTGCGGCGTCGCGGCGTTGTTCACCGCCGCCACGTACTCGATCCGGTCGGCGGGCAGGACGCGGGAGAACGCGAACACGCCCGGCCCGTCGGCCGCGTGCCGGGTCACCTGCACGCCGTCGCGCAGCGCCGGGTGCGCCGACCGCAGCTCGCCCAGCTCGGCGATGGTCCGGTAGAGCGGGTGGCGGGTGTCGTACTGGTCGGCGGCGTGGGTGCGGGTGGTGCCGATCAGGTCGTCGTCGAGGTAGTCGGCGGTCCGTGAGGCGAACATGTCCTGCCGGGCGTCCTTGTCGCCGCCCGGGCCGGTGAAGCCCTGCTCGTCGCCGGAGTAGACGACCGGCTGGCCCCGGGTGAGGAACATGAGCTGGTGCGCGAGCCGGCTGCGGTTCAGCTGGGTGGCGTCGTCACCGCCGGCGGCGGCGGCGAACGAGCCGATCCGGCCCATGTCGTGGTTGCCCAGGAACGTGGTGAGCCGGTTGGCGTTCGTGTCCCGCGCGGAGTACAGGTCGTCCTTGGCGTAGACGTCGGCGAGCGCCTTGGCCGAGCCGTCGGCGGCGGCGTACCCGCGTGCCGCCTCCTGGAACGAGAAGTCGAGCGTGGCGGGCAGCCCGCCCTGCCGCACGTAGGTGGACTGGATCTCCTGCTCGGCGCTGTAGACCTCGCCGAACATGAAGAAGTCCTTCTTGCCGGCCTTGGCCGCGGCGGCGTCGATGCCGCGGGCGAACTGCGGCCAGAAGTCGAGGTTGGTGTGCTTGACCGTGTCGAGGCGGAACCCGTCCACGCCGGCCTTGCCGATCCACTGGGCGTAGATGTCGGTCATGCCGCGGACCACCTCGGGACGTTCGGTCCACAGGTCGTCGAGGCCGAAGAAGTCGCCGTACTCGCTGTTCTCCCCGGCGAACGTGGAGTCACCGCGGTTGTGGTACATGGTCGGGTCGTTCAGCCACGCCGGCACCTTGACCTTCGCGTCGGCCGGGGTGGCGAACACCGGGGTGTACGGGAACGACTTCTCGTTCACCGCCGGGAACTTCCGGGTGCCGTCGGCGTAGTTGCGGTCCTCGAAAGGGCGTCCCTGCGCGTCGCGGTAGGGGGCGGTCTTCTTGTCCACGTAGCCGTACTTGTCCTCGGCGTACCGGATGACGTCGGCGGTGTGGTTGACGATGATGTCGAGGTAGACCTTGATGCCCCGCCGGTGGGCCAGGTCGACCAGCTTCTTCAGCTCGGCGTTGGTGCCGAAGTGCGGATCGACCTGGGTGAAGTCGGTGATCCAGTAGCCGTGGTAGCCGGCCGAGACGTCCGCGCCGGTGCCCTGCACCGGCCGGTTCTTGAAGATCGGCGCGAGCCAGATGGCCGTGGTGCCGAGGCCCTGGATGTAGTCCATCCGGTCGATCAGGCCCTTGAGGTCGCCCCCGTGGTAGAAGCCCTTGTCGGTCGGGTCGAGGCCGGTGGTGAGCCGGCCGCCGGTCAGGCCGCCGGTGTCGTTGCGCTTGTCGCCGTTGGCGAACCGGTCCGGCAGGACGAAGTAGAACTGCTCCGCCTTCTTGGTGCCGGCGGCGGCCTTGAGCAGCGCGTCGGGGGACGGCTCGCGGTTCCACTGCGGAGCGTTGCCGGCGGCCAGGACGTCGGGGGTGGCGGCCTGGCCGGTGGCGTCGGCGCCGAGCTGGTGGAGGGCCACCGGCACGCCGACGAGAGTGAGTACGAGGGAGGTGACCAGGGCGAGCAGCGCCTTGGGGGATATCGGCGGCGGTTTCATCGACGGCCTTTCTCTGGTCGCTGATTCGCCCGCACGCTAGCCCTTGCCGAAACATTCTGCAATACCTTGCAAACACTGCCGCAACAAAGCAGTCACCTTGCAAGAGGAGGCATCCGACGCCGGCCCCTACCAGGCCGCGCGACCTACCGTTCGGCGCAGGGCGTGCCGTCGACGGTGCAGCTCACCGGCCGGGTGCCGGCCCGCTCGATGTGGAACCGCACCGGCAGCGACTGCCCGGGGGCCAGGTCGAACCCGCTGCGGTAGGTGAACACGCCGTCGTCGAAGCGGAACACGCCCTGCTCGGCGCCCTCGACCCAGGCGGTGACCAGCCGGCCACCCGGGAACACCGCGCGCACCGTCCAGCCCCGCGCCGTACGCGCGGTGTTGACCAGCAGCACCTCACCGATGAATCCGCCGTCGAAGGCGCTCGGCACGCTGTACCGGCCGGTCACCGCCGACGGCGGCGTCGGAGAAGGCGTCGGAGGCAGCACCGGCCGGGCCACACCCCGGGGGCTGGGAGTCGGCGCGGCCGGAGTCGGCCGGGCGGGCAACAAGGTGGACCGGGGCGACAGGCCCGGCACCACCGCGGCGGTGGCGGAGACCGGCGACGGGCCGGTGGGAGTGACCGCCGTGGGCGTCGGCGCGACGTGCGGCAGCGACATCACCGGATCCGCCGGACCGGCCGCCGGGAACGTCCGCCGGCCCCGCACCGAACCGAGCGCCACCACCAGCAGGACCACCATCACGACCACGCCCGCGGCGACGAGGATCCAGGGAGACGAGGTCATGGCGGCCCCGGGCTGCGGGCCGGGACGACGCGTGCGGGACATGGTCCTCCTGTCGGGGTCCGGGCCAGAGTAGCCAGCCGGGCCGGGTCGCGGCGAGCATCGCGCCCGAGCTCTGCCGTCCGGTGCCTCGCACCTGATACCTTGCACGCCGATCAATGACCACAATGGCTCGTCGAGCCGGTAGGACGGTTGGCCAGTGACTGAGTGGCAGGACAGTATCCGGCGGGCGTCCGCGACGGACGCCGCCGTCGTGACGGCGATTTTCGCCGAGGCTTTCATGCGGGATCCGGTGAGCGGCTGGGTCTTCCCCGACGACGACCATCGTGCGCGTGTCCACCGCGCCTTCTTCGCACCGTTCGTCGCGTTCGCGCTGCGCACCGGTGAGGTGCACATCGCCGGCGACGGCCTGGGCGCCACGCTCTGGCTGCCCACCGGCGAGGGTCACGACGCCGAGGAAGGCGACGAGTTCGAAGGGATGGAGGCCGCTATCGGCGCGGAGGCCATGAAGCGGTTCGCCGTGCTGGACGAGATGATGAGCGCGCGGCACCCGGGCGAGCCGCACCTGTACCTGCCCTTCATCGGGGTGCACCCGGACCATCACGGCAAGGGCGTCGGCTCGGCGCTGCTGCGTAACAAGCTGGCCGAGCTGGATCAGGCCGGCACCGCGGCGTACCTGGAGGCCAGTTCGCCGCGCAACGCCGCGCTCTACGAGCGGCTCGGATTCCGGCGCCGTCCGGTCACGCTGGACCTGCCGGAGGGCCCCAGCCTCTACCCGATGTGGCGCGACCCGGCCTGACCGGTGCCGTCCCGCCCCGGCTCGGCCCGGGGCGGGACGTCATCGCCGTACCGTCGTGGTGGTGACGTCGAGCGCGCCCACGACGGCGGCGAGCAGCCCTTCGAGCTGAGCCGGCAGGAACCGGCGGCAGTCACGCATCCGCGCTGCCACCTGCGGATCGAAGATGTGCGCGGCCAGCCCGACCGCCTCGGCGAGGGTCGCCAGCAGCAGCGTCCCCGGGTCCAGCTCGGCCGGGGACGAGTGCATCAGCATCGCGGTCAGCCGCACCCGCGGTGAGGCCGCCTGGTTCGGGTCGATGGCCGGCCAGCGCACCGTCCGGCCGATCAGCTTGCCCTGCTCACGGCGGAGCACGCCGGCGGTGACCAGCCGGGTGCCCACCCGCTCGTTGATGTTGAGCTGGGTCCGCAGGTAGCGGATCCACAGCCGGGCCGGATGCGCCCCCTCACGGCGCAGGATCTCGGTGATCAGCAGATCGGTGAGCGGCTCCTGCCACAGCCGCGGATCGACAGCGGCGATCCCCCCTCCGTCGAGGGCGATCCGGCCCTCGAACATCAGCTCGGCGAGCGCGGCGCCGGCCAGCCCGCACTCCAGCCGGTCGACAGCGACGTGCGGCTTGCCGGTGAACTCGTCGTGTCCGATAAGGAACAGCGCATCCGCAAGCCGGTAAGTGGCCTGCGCCCCGGGGTAGGTCATGGTCCATCCTCGAACGGTGGCCGTGATCGTCGACACGGGACGGTACGGCATGACCACGCACAGCTCAATTCCGGCCGATCACGCGCACCCCAATCGATATCGAAGCGGGGTTGTCACGATACGTGATCACCAATACCCTGCTTCAGGTTGTTCCGAAGTAGACACCTCAATCCCCTCACCTCCCTCCCCTGGAGAAGCCTTGTCCTCCGATCCGTTCTTCTCCGACGGTGGGCTGCGCCGCGGTCGTCTCGGCACCGCTCACCTCGTCTTCTTCACCGTCGCCGCATCCGCCCCGCTGACCGTTCTCGGCGGTGGTGTCACCACCATGTACGCGGTCAGCGGCAACATCGGCGCCGCGCTCGGATACGTGCTCCTCGCCGCCGTGCTCGCCGTCTTCGCCACCGGCTACGCCGCGATGAGCCGGTACGTCGCCAACGCGGGCGCGTTCTACGCGTACATCGCCAACGGCCTCGGCCGGGCCGGCGGGGTGGCCGGCTCGGCTGTCGCGCTCGCGGCGTACAACGCGATCCAGATCGGTCTGTACGGCCTGCTCGGCGCGATCCTGGGCGACTTCATGTCCGCCAAGACCGGCATCGAGCTCGACTGGTGGGTCTGGGCGCTGCTGGCCTGGGTCTTCATCGGCGCGCTCGGCGTCCTGCGCATCGACCTCAACGCCACGGTGCTCGCGGTGCTGCTCATCCTCGAGTGCGTGGCCGTGCTGATCTTCGACCTGGTCGCCTTCGCCAACCCCGACGGCGGCACCGTCACCACCGCCGGCATCAGCCCCGGCCATCTGTTCGGCGCCGGCTTCGGCGCGGTGCTCGCGTTCACCATCGCCTCCTTCACCGGCTTCGAGAGCGGCGCCATCTACAGCGAGGAGGTCAAGGACCCGCGGCGCACCGTGGCCCGGGCCACCTACATCGCGGTGGCGTTCACCGGCCTGTTCTACGCCTTCTCGGCCTGGGCGCTGACCGTGCTCACCGGTCCGGAGAACGCCCCGGCGGCCAGCGCCGAGGCGGGACCGGGCATCATCTTCGGCGCGCTCGACCAGTACACCGGCGCGGTCGTCGCCGACATCGCCAACGTCCTGTTCATCACCAGCGTGCTGGCCGCCCTGCTGTCGTTCCACAACGGCGTGGCGCGCTACCTGTTCGCGCTGGGCCGGGAGCGGGTGCTGCCGGGCTTCCTCGGCGCCACCTCCAGCCGCAGCGGCGCACCGGTCGCGGGCTCGCTGGTGCAGAGCATCCTCGCCGTCGTGGTGTTCCTGGCGTTCGCGATGACCGGCCGTGACCCGGTCATCGACCTGTTCACCTGGCTGTCCGGCGCGGCGGCGGTCGGCGTCGTGCTGCTGATGACGCTCACCTCCGCCTCCGTGGTCGGCTTCTTCCGGGGCCGTCCCGGCCCGGAGAGCGCGTGGCAGCGGGCGATCGCCCCGGCGCTCGGCACGGTCCTGCTCACCGCCGTGCTGCTGGTGCTGCTGTTCAACTTCGACGCGCTGCTCGCCCCCGACACGGCGAGCTACCTGAAGTGGCTGCTGCCGGCGATCCCGGTGGCGGCGGGCGTGGTCGGCCTGATCTGGGGCGCGATCCTGCGCACCAGCCGGCCGGAGACGTACCGCCGGATCGGCCAGGTCACCGAGGAGGGCCTGCACGAGCCCGGCCTGCACCCGGCCCCCGAGGCCGACCGCTGGGCCGGCGCCCACCACCGCTGACGCCCGTCGGTGCGGCGGCCGGCCACGCGGGCCGGCCGCCGCACCACCACGATCAGGCGGTACGGATGACGGTGCAGATAACCGGGCCGTCCTCGGTGGTGCGCAGCAGGTAGCGGTAGCGCTCGCCGGGGACCGCGCCGCCCTGGCTGTCCAGGAACTCCCAGCGCACCGCCACCTCGGTGAGCAGCGCGGAGATCTGCTGCACGTCCTCGATCTGCGCGTTCGCGGCGACGAGTTCCCGCTCCTGGTAGTCCGGCGCGGCGCCGACGAAACTGAGTGCCACCGCAGCGGGCGAGGTGAACGAGAAGCTGTAGGTGTCGGCGACCACCAGCCCGGGCAGGGCGTAGCAGCCGGCGATGGCCGGCACGTCGGCAGTGGTCAGCGCCACGCCGTACCGGTCGAAGAAGTCGGTGAGCGTGTCGAGGTCGGTGGAAGCCGTCACGACGCTCCTCATTACCGGCCCGCCCCGGCGGCAAACCTTCCTCAGCGCGGCGGGATCCGTACCTCGATCTCGGCGCCGAGGTGCGCGCCGCCGCGCAGCGCCAGGTCGTCGCCGCTCCAGAACCGGCCCGGGTCGTACCAGTTGGGCCGTCGCCCGGCGGGCAGCAGGCCCATCGCCTCGTAGGTCACCGCGACCACCTCGGCGCAGTACGCGGTCTCCAGCGCGGCGGCGTTCTCCCTGCCGGCGTCGCCGATCCTGCTCGTGTCGCCGGTCTCGCCCCGGTCGCCGGTATCGCCCCGGTCGCCGGTATCGCCCCGGTGGCCGGTATCGCCTCGGTGGCCGGTATCGCCTCGGTGGCCGGTCTCGCCGGCCCTGCCCCGGCTGCCGGCCTCGCCCCTGTCGATGATCCTGTTCAGGATGCCGATCTGGTTCCGGTCGCCGGTCCTGCCCCGGAGGGCGCCGAGGCTCAGGCGGCGCGGGTGCGGCAGCCGGCCCCGCGCCCACCGCCAGGCGAGCTGCGCGGTGGACGGGAACGGCGTGCCGTCCAGGCGAGCCACGGTACGCAGCACCGCCTCCTCCATCGCCGTGTCGGCCGGTGGTTCGAGCTGGCGCAGCCAGCCCCGCTGGCCGTACCGGTTGGCCCAGACGCAGACCGCGTCCCGCAGGTCGTGCAGCTGCACGCCGCGCTGGTGGGTGCCGGTCCACATGTCCGGCAGCGAACGCCCCAGCTCGGCGTGCCACATCAGCGGCGGCATGTCGTCGAGCACCACCGCCATACCGACGTGGTTCACCGGGCTGTTCGTGGTGAGCTGGATGGCCCGGTCGGGCACGCTGCGTCCGCGGAACACCCACAGGTCGCCGGTGCGGGTCAGCTCCACTGCCTCGTCCAGGCTGATGCTCATGGAGGACTACCCTATGCGGATGCGGCAACGGATGCGGTGGTGGAAGGTACTCGGACTCGCGGGTCTCGCCGGCGTCGCGGCGACCGGAGTGGTGGTGGCGCGGGCCGAACGGCGGCGCCGGGCGTACACCCCGGAGGAGATCCGGGAGCGGCTGCGCGAGCGGCACGCCAAGGCCTCCTCGTCCTGACCGGACAGTCGGGGGCGGCGGATTCTCCTACCATCGCAATGATGGGAACCGTTTTCTGGGAGAGCCCATTCGTCCTCGATCCTCCGCCCGCCGCCGTCGAGCGGCACGGCGACGTCGACCTGCACGTGCCCACCGGCGACGGCCGGCATCCCGCGGTCGTCGTCGTGCACGGCGTACCGGGACCGTCCGAGGCGCCCGACGCGCGGGACTGGCCGCTCTACCGGGGCTACGGCGCGCTGCTCGCCGAGGCGGGCGTGCTGGCCGCGACCCCCCGGCTCACCGTGGCCAGCCCGGACGACCTGTACACGGTCGCCGCCCGGGTCGCCGCCACCGCCGAACTGCTTCGCGCCGACCCGCGCGTCGACCCCGACCGGCTCGGCCTCTGGTTCTTCTCCGGCGCCGGCCTGCTGCTCGGCGACTGGCTCCGCGACCCGCCGGTCTGGCTGCGCGGCGTGGCCGCGACCTATCCGCTGCTGGCCCCGCTGCCCGGATGGCCCCCGGTGGACCCGCGCTTCCGCCCGATAGACGCCCTCGACCTGCCCTCGGACCGGACCGACGCCGCGCAGGCGGAGGGCGCGGCGGGGCCGACGCTCGTGCTGACCCGGGCGGGGCGGGAACGGCCCGAGGTCGCCCCCACCATCGAGGCGTTCACGGTGGTCGCGCGGCGGCGCGGCATCCCGCTGTGCGTGGTGGACGTGCCGAACGGACAGCACGGATTCGACGCGCTGGACCACACCGAGGAGTCTCGGGCCGCAGTCCGCACCGCCCGCGACACCTTGATCACCCTGCTCACCACCCCCTGATCCCGGCCGCACCGCCCACTTTCCAGGACCACTGTCCCGCAAGGCGGAACGCGCCCACCGCGTTGATCATGAAGTTGGCGGCGACAAATCAGACACCAGCCACCGCCAACTTCATGATCGACGGGGCAGGGCAGCGCGCCCGGCGTCGCGCGCATCCCGTGCACCCCACTCACCCGGTCCGGCGGTCCACCGCGCCCCGCCCCTGCCCCGCCGCCGGTCGCCGCCCATCGCCCATCCGGCCGAGCTGTCCCGCCTGTCCCACCTGTCCCTCCTGTCCCGGCCCGCTCCGGTCCGCTCCGGTCCGCCCCGGTCCGCCCCACCCCGCCGACCCGGCCCCTCCCGTCCGCCCTGCTCCACCCCACCCGCCTCGATCCGCGTCGGTGATCAAGGAGTTTGTGTCCCTGCGGGAGCCCTCCCAGGACACAAACTCCTTGATCACCGCGCGGGGTGCGCCGGGACGAAAGGCGAGCCAGCACGAAGGCGAGCCGGCCTGAAGGCGAGCCGGCGTCAGGGCGGAACGGGGCGAGGAGAGCGCGGTGCGGCCCTGGCCGGTGATGTCCTGGAAGCGCTGGACTGGGTCGTCCGCCTTCTGGCCGTGGGGCGAAGGGGGTCAGCGGTCGGCGGCGGGGACCGGGGCGGGCTGGTCGGAGGGCTCGGACACGTGCAGGCGCTTGGCCCGGCGGCGCAGCCACGCGGTGCTGACCACGCCGGCCAGCACGGCCAGCACCAGCCCGGCCCAGGAGATGTCCTTGAGCCAGTGCTCGGCAGCCTGCCCGAGATAGAACAGCAGGTAGGTGGTGCCGAACGCCCACACCAGCCCGCCTGCGGCGTTGGCGACCAGGAACCGGCGGTACGGCACGCGCAGCGCCCCGGCTAGCGGCCCGGCGAGGATGCGCAGCAGCGCGACGAACCGTCCGAAGAACACCGCCCAGACGCCGTGCCGGGCGAAGCTCAGCTCGGCGCGGGCCAGGTGTGCCGGGCCGAGGTGTTTCGGGAAGCGCCGGCCGAGTCGTTCCAGCAGGGGGCGGCCACCTCGGCGGCCCACCGCGTACCCGATGGAGTCGCCGATGATGGCGCCGGTGGCCGCGGCGGTCGCCACCCACTCGGGCCCGACGGCGCCGGTGGCGGCGAGCAGCGCGGCGCTGACCAGCACGATCTCGCCGGGCAGCGGGATGCCCATGCTCTCCACCCCGATCACGCCGCCCACGAGCAGGCAGATCAGGGCCGGCGGGAGCGCGGCGAGCCAGTGCTGTACGTCGACCACCCGCCGACCCTACCCGCGCCGGGTCAGCCCGCGGGGGCCAGGAACTCCAGCCGGTTGCCGTGCGGGTCGTACGTGTGGAACCGCCGCATGCCGGGAATCTCGTCGTCGCCCCAGGTCACGGCGTGTCCGGCGGCGTCGAGGCGGGCGGCCAGCTCGTCCAGGTCGGGGCGCAGCAGCGCGGGGTGCGCCTTGCGGGCGGGCCGGAAGTCGTCCTCGACGCCCAGGTGCAGCTCGGTGTCGTACCCGGTGAACCAGCAGCCGCCGCGGGCGGCGAGGGCCGGGGGTTTGGGCTTCTCGGTGAGGCCGAGCAGCCCGGTGTAGAAGGAGCGGGACGCGTCCTCGGAGCCGCGGGGGCAGGCGAGCAGGACGTGATGGATCATGGTGGCACCTCCTCGTCCCGCAGCGTGGCACGAGGTTGCACGAATAGCAAGACGGACGTACGGTTTTGTAGAGACCGACGCAGGTAAGTGTTGCCTAAGCACGGCAGCGCCCCGGTCGGTGCGACAAACTGCTCAGGACTACTCACGGTCGCTGGTGTGAAGGAGTACGACGTGGCGAGCCTCGACACCTTCGGTGCGAAGACCCAGCTACGCGTCGGAGACGCGAGCTACGAGATTTTCAGGATCGACAAGGTGGAGGGCCACGAGCGGCTGCCCTACAGCTTGAAGATCCTGCTGGAGAACCTGCTGCGGACCGAGGACGGCGCGAACATCACCGCCGACCACATCCAGCAGCTCGGCGCGTGGGACGCCACCGCCGACCCGAGCGTGGAGATCCAGTTCACCCCGGCCCGGGTGCTGATGCAGGACTTCACCGGCGTGCCCTGCGTGGTCGACCTGGCCACCATGCGCGAGGCGGTCCGTGACCTGGGCGGCGACGCCACCAAGGTCAACCCCCTCGCTCCGGCCGAGCTGGTCATCGACCACTCGGTCATCGCCGACCTGTTCGGCCGCGAGGACGCCTTCGAGCGCAACGTCGAGCTGGAGTACGAGCGCAACAAGGAGCGCTACCAGTTCCTGCGCTGGGGCCAGACCGCGTTCAACGAGTTCAAGGTCGTCCCGCCGGGCACCGGCATCGTGCACCAGGTCAACATCGAGTACCTGGCTCGTACGATCATGGAGCGCAACGGCCAGGCGTACCCGGACACGGTCGTCGGCACCGACTCGCACACCACCATGGTCAACGGCCTGGGCGTGCTGGGCTGGGGCGTCGGCGGCATCGAGGCCGAGGCCGCGATGCTCGGCCAGCCGGTCAGCATGCTGATCCCCCGCGTGGTCGGCTTCAAGCTCTCCGGTGAGATGCCGGCCGGCACCACCGCCACCGACCTGGTGCTGACCATCACCGAGATGCTGCGCAAGCACGGCGTGGTCGGCAAGTTCGTCGAGTTCTACGGCCCCGGCGTGAGCGCCGTGCCGCTGGCCAACCGCGCCACCATCGGCAACATGTCGCCGGAGTACGGCTCGACCGTGGCGATCTTCCCGATCGACGCCGAGACCGTCCGCTACCTGGAGCTGACCGGCCGCGACGCGTCCCAGGTGGCGCTGGTCGAGGCGTACGCCAAGGAGCAGGGCCTCTGGCACGACCCGGAGCGCGAGCCGGAGTACTCCGAGCGCCTGGAGCTGGACCTCGGCACCATCGAGCCGTCGCTGGCCGGCCCGAAGCGCCCGCAGGACCGGGTGCCGCTGGGCAGCGCCAAGACGCTGTTCCGCGCCGCGCTCAGCGACTACGTGGCCGCCGACGAGACCGGCGGCGACCCGGGCCGCAAGCCGGGCGTGCCGCAGCAGGAGAAGCCGTTCGGCGCCGACGGCCCGGCCGACGAGGCGTCGGCCGAGTCGTTCCCGGCCAGCGACTCCCCCGCCAACGGCGTCAACGACCCGGCGGACGCGCCGCGCGACCTGGAGACCGCCGCTGTGGGCGCGGGCGGCCGGGCGAGCAATCCGGTACGCGTGACCAGCGCCGACGGCGTCGAGTACGAGCTGGACCACGGCGCCGTGGTGATCGCCGCGATCACCTCCTGCACCAACACCTCGAACCCGCAGGTGATGATCGGCGCCGCGCTGCTGGCCCGCAACGCGGTGGAGAAGGGCCTGGCCCGCAAGCCGTGGGTGAAGACCACCCTGGCGCCGGGCTCGAAGGTCGTCATGGACTACTACGACCGCGCCGGCCTCACGCCGTACCTGGAGAAGCTCGGCTTCAACCTGGTCGGCTACGGCTGCACCACCTGCATCGGCAACTCCGGCCCGCTGCCGGAGGAGGTCTCCGCCGCCGTCAACGACGGTGACCTGGCGGTCGTGTCGGTGCTGTCCGGCAACCGCAACTTCGAGGGCCGGATCAACCCGGACGTCAAGATGAACTACCTGGCGTCCCCGCCGCTGGTGGTCGCGTACGCGCTCGCCGGCACCATGGACATCGACCTGGCCAACGAGCCGATCGGCGAGGACGCCCAGGGCAACCCGGTGTTCCTGCGGGAGATCTGGCCGAACAGCGCCGAGATCCAGGACGTCATCGCCTCCGCGATCGGCGCGACCGGCTTCAGCGCCGCGTACGCCGACGTGTTCGCCGGTGACGAGCGCTGGCAGTCGCTGCCGACCCCGACCGGTGACACGTTCTCCTGGGACGGCGAGTCGACCTACGTGCGCAAGCCCCCGTACTTCGAGGGCATGCAGCAGGAGCCGACCCCGGTGCAGGACATCGCGGACGCGCGGGTGCTGGCGAAGCTGGGCGACTCGGTGACCACCGACCACATCTCCCCGGCCGGTTCGATCAAGGCGGACTCCCCCGCCGGCAAGTACCTGGCCGAGCACGGCGTGGCCCGGCACGAGTTCAACTCGTACGGCTCCCGCCGGGGCAACCACGAGGTGATGATCCGGGGCACGTTCGCCAACATCCGGCTGCGCAACCAGCTCGTCCCGGGCGTGGAGGGCGGCTTCACTGTGAACCACCTGACCGGCGAGCAGACCTCGATCTACGACGCCTCGATGGCCTACCAGGAGGCGGGCGTCCCGCTGGTCATCCTGGCCGGCAAGGAGTACGGCTCCGGCTCGTCGCGTGACTGGGCGGCCAAGGGCACCATGCTGCTGGGCGTGAAGGCGGTCATCGCCGAGTCGTACGAGCGGATCCACCGCTCGAACCTGATCGGCATGGGCGTGCTGCCGCTGCAGTTCCCGGGCGGCGAGACCGCCGAGTCGCTGGGCCTGACCGGCACCGAGACGTTCTCGATCAGCGGCGTCACCGCGCTCAACGACGGCGACACCCCGCGTACGGTGAAGGTCACCACCGACACCGGCGTGGAGTTCGACGCCGTGGTCCGCATCGACACCCCGGGTGAGGCGGACTACTACCGGCACGGCGGCATCCTGCAGTACGTGCTGCGCCGCATGATCGCGAGCTGATTCGCGTACGGCTGACACAGGGCCGCTTCCCGCTCCGGCGGGGAGCGGCCCTCGCCGTACCCCGGCCGCATCAACCCGGTTCCTGACGTCGACCCGCCGCTGAGCCCGGTCAGGCCAGGCGCGCGGCGTACACGTGCACCGGATCCCCCGATCCGGACGTGGTCGCACGCTCGAAGCTCAGCCCGATCCGCTCCGCGACCCGCTGTGAGGGCGTGTTGTCGGGGTGGATGATCGCGATGAGGCGGTCGACGGCCAGCCGGTCGCGCGCGTGGTCGCGACACGCGGCCGCCGCCTCCGTGGCGAATCCGCGACCCTGCATCCCGGTCCGCAGGTGGTAACCGACCTCGACCTCCGTCACCCCGTCCACCGACTGCGGAGTGAGACCGCAGTCGCCGACGAACTCGCCTGTCGCCCGTGACCTGAGCACCCACAGTCCGAAGCCGTGCCCGCGATAGAGGCCCTCGTTCCAGCGGATCCAGTCCAGCGCCTCCGACCGGGTCTTCGGTCGCGGGTAGTAACGCATCACGAGCGGGTCGCCGAGCATGGCGGCCATGTCGTCGAGGTCGTCGACGGTCATCTCGGCGAAGGTCAGTCGCTCGGTGGCAGGCGGCGGATCAGCAGTCATCGTGGTTCCGGTCGCTTCGTCACGGCTTCGAGGCTACCGAGATCGATCGCCGCTCACGGACCGGCGGCAACGAACGGCCCGCCGAAGCCGGCACCCCACTCATTGCTAAATTGCAATTCGATGATGTCCCCGCCCTCCCCGATCGCACATCCGACACTGCAAACAATCGACGTCCATGATTCGTTGACATGCTCCGAATCCCGTCGATACGTTGCCGACATCGCGATGAACAACGGGGGCGCTCCAGTTTCGATCCGGGAATCGAACACTGGGAAGGATTTCATGAAGACGACGATCAGACTTCTGGCCCTGCCGGCCCTGATCCTGCCGGCGATCCTCGCCGGCACTCCGGCGCTGGCCGGCACCGGCACCACCGCGGGCACGGCCGCTCCGGCCGCTGTCACGTCGATCGAGCGCAAGGCGGGGTCGTCCGCGCAGGCCAGGGCCTACTGGACGGCCGAGCGCATGGCAGCGGCCACTCCGGCCGACGAGGTGGAGAAGTCCGCCGGCCCGGTCACCCAGAGTCCTGTGGCGGAGCGGGTGCGGCGCTTCGCGGAGGCGGTGGCGCCGAAGGACGGCAGCGGGTTCGGCGCCCAGCTGAACGAGTCGATCACGGTGGGGAAGATCTTCTACACCAGTTCGACCGACGGTCTCGGCCACTACTGCTCCGCGAGCGTGGTGAACAGCCCGGCGCGCAACATGGTCTTCACGGCCGCGCACTGTGTGCACGACGGGCCGGGCCGGGACTGGCACACCGCGAACTGGATGTTCGTGCCGTCGTACCGCAACGGCGCGCAGCCGTACGGCACCTGGGACTGGTCCACGCTCGCGGTGCCGAGCGGCTGGATCAGCACCCGCGAGCGGCAGTACGACGTGGCGGTCGCGCTCGTCTACGGCAGCCGGTCGATCGTGGACGCGGTCGGCGCGAACGGGCTGCTCACCGGCGGTGGCCGGGCGTACCACTACGACATCTTCGGCTACCCGAGCAACAAGGACAGCGGTGAGGTCCAGTGGGTCTGCTCGGGCACGTCGCGGGACGCGGGCAGCAACCGGATCGAGATGAACTGCGGCTTCGGAGGCGGTTCGAGCGGCGGTCCGTGGTACTACAGCTACGACAACACCACCAGGCGCGGTGACGTGCACGGGGTGATGAGCTACTCGAGCGGCTCGAACACGAACGGCTCGCCGTACTTCTCCGCCGCGGTGGTGGGGACGCTCTACAACACGTACGCGAACGACACCTGGTGAACGACGACGGTCCGCCTGGTGTGCCGCCCGGCGCACCAGGCGGACCGGTGCCGGTCGGACCGGCACCCGGCCCCGGAGGAGGCGACATGTCCCATCGTGCGCTGCTCGGCGCGGCCGCCGTCGCGGCGCTCGCCGTGGCCGCGGCCGTCGTGGTCGTCGCGGCTCGCGACGGGGGCGCGCGGCGACCGGCGCCGCCCGGCCCGGTGGTCGCGACGCACAATCCGAGCCCCGGCGCCACCGATCCGTCCGAATACTGGACGAGGGAACGAATGCGGGACGCGATCGGCGACTGATTCACCGAATTGCGTCCGCCGGATCTGCGGCCGCCGGAATCGAATGCGCAATTCCCATTCCCAGCGGGTCATGAGTGCCGGCGAGTCCTCACGGAACAGTGTCGGAGTAGACCTCGACGTCGTAGAGCAGTTGCACGTTGCGGCGGCCGTTGGTGACGCCGACGAAGACCGGGTCACCAGCCGGGGTGCGACCCTGGCGCCACACCTGTTCCCGGGCCGCTTCCCGCGACTCGTGATGGACGCCGCCCTCGCGATGCGTCTGGAGGACGCGGCGGGCGGTGGTGGGGTCGCTGTCGAGGTGGATCCGTAGCAGGGGCACGGCGCGCCCTCCTGCCTACTGTCGACGCCGGACTTTCGCCTGTTCGATCAGCTTACCGTTGTTAAGCTACCTGTCCAGTGAACTAGAGTGGCTCCATGACAGCGACAGAGCCCGGTGCGCCGACGACACCGGTGTGGCTGCGGGCAGTGCCGCCGCGGGCGCGGCGCAAGCCGCCGCTGACCCTCGAACGCATCGTGGAACTCGCGGTGACGGTGCTGGACGAGCAGGGCGTCGAGGGCCTGACGATGCGCTGCCTCGCCCAGCGGCTCGACGTGACCGCCACCGCGCTCTACTGGCACGTGAAGACGAAGGACGACGTCCTGGACCTGGCCGTCGACCACATCTTCGGCGACGTGCCGGTGCCGGACGACGGCGACGACTGGATGGACGACGTCCGTGTCCTCGTCCGGGCGTGGCGCGGCGCGATGCTGCGCCATCCCTGGGCACCCCGGCTGGTCGGACGCCCGATGCTCGGGCCCAACGTCCTGGCCCGTACCGAGTTCCTCCAGTCGGCGCTCGTGCGCGGCGGCTGCGGCGGTCTTCACCTCGCGGTCGCCACGAGAATGCTGGCCAACTACGTCATCGGCGCCTCGCTCACGGAGGCCACGTGGCACCAGACCGCGGACCCGGGCGCGAGAGCCGCAGCCCGCGACCACATCGCCGCGAGCGCCGGCGCCTATCCGACCCTCAGCGCCTCCGGCCATCTCGACGACACCCGATGGGACGACGACCTGCTGTTCGAGAAGGGCCTCGACGCCGTCATCCGCGCGGCGGCACGGGCAGGAACGCCGGACTGACCACGCTCGCCTCTCAGCCGGCGGCGCTCTCCAGCACGGCCTTGAGCCGGGCCAGGTCCGCCTGAACGAGCGCGGTGTCCCGGTCGAAGTCCACGTCGCTCATGCCGGGCATCCGCCGCAGGCTGAACACCACCTCGGTGGCGTCCCCGTCGGCGATGGCGCGCAGCGGCACGTAGACCGTCTCGCCCGATGGCGTCAGCACCTCGTGGTCGAGCACGCCGTACTCGTTGGCCGGGGCGAACGTCAGCCGCGCCCGCCCTTCGGGCGTGTCCACGTACCAGTGGCCGTCGACGAGCACGACCGAGCCGCCGAGGCCCGGGGCCCAGCGGGGCAGGTTCGCCGGGTCGGCGGCGAAGGCGTAGACCTCCGCAACCGGACGGTCGATGTGGACGCTGAGGTGCCGGGACTCCGAGGCCATGCGCCGATGATGGCACGCTGTCGGACGCCCGCGTTACGCTGCCGCCGATTCCGACCGACCCCCGGGAGACGACCACATGGGCATGGTGTTCACCGCACGCCGGCTGTCCGGCGAGGACCTGGCGACGGTGCTGGCCGACCCGGACGCGGTCGGCACGCTGTTCGACGGCGGTCCGGACGAACTCGACCTCGACAAGGCGTGGCACGGGCTGCACTACCTGCTGAACGGCACCACGTACGAGGTCCGGGGCGACGCCGGCCCGGCGATCATCGGGGGCGACCCGATCGGGCCGGACCTCGGCATGGGCCCGGCCCGGCTGCTCATGCCCGACGCCGTGCGCGCCGTGGCCGCCGGGCTCGACGCGGTCGACGACGCGACGCTGCGGGCCCGCTTCGATCCGGCGGCCATGTCGGAGGCCGAGATCTATCCGCACATCTGGGACGACGGCGAAGACGAGTTCGACAACTACCTGCTGCCGAACTTCACCGCCCTGCGCGACTTCTACCGCGACGCGGCGGCGAGCGGAGACGCCGTGCTGCTCGCCGTCACCTGACCCGCCGGAAACGAGCCGCTGGAGACGAGCCGCCGGCAACGGGTGCGCGCCGACAGCCCGGGCGCCGGTAGCGTGCCGGCGTGGGACTCGACGCGTTCGTGTACTGCCGGTGCTGGCAGGACGGCCTCGCCACCCCGTGCCCGGTCGGGCCGGTCGGCTACGACGAGGACGGCTGTCTCGCGTTGTTGCGGCCGTGGGAGGGCAACAAGGCCGCGCACCGCACGTTCGACGCCTGGCAGGCGGAGGCGTGCCCGCACAAGGCAATGGAGCAGGCGAACGAGCACGTATCCAACTGGGCCGGTGTGCGGCTGTTCCAGCAGGCGCTACGCGCCGCCGGCGAGCACCGTTTCCCGACGCTCGCCGCCGCGCTGCCGGACGCCAACGGCGGCTCACTCACTGCCGACCAGGCAGCGGTCGCGCTCGCCGAGCTGGACGCGTTCGCCCGCACCGCCCGGATCACCGACGAGGTGGAGCTGGTCGACGAGGCGACCGGCGCGGTCGTGATGCAGTACGTCGAGGCATACCGCGGGTTGTTCATGTTCGGCCCGGGCTTTCAGGCCGGGGTCGATCCGGACGGCTTCTTCGTCCTCGACCGCGCCGACCCGCCGGTCACGCTGTTCCGGGCCGTCCGGTTCGGCCAGCGGCCGCTGCCCGGCGACCGGGTGGAGTTCACCGCCGGGGGGACGCGGACGGTGGTGGCGATGCGGCCGGTGGGCGAGCACGGCGAGCCGCCGCCCGAACGGCTCGCGGTACGGACCCGGAGCCGGTCGGGCGGCGACTTCGCCTACATCGTGGAACCGCTGCGCCGGCTGTGCGCGGCGTCGGTGGCGACCGGCAACCCGGTCATGTGGTACTGACGAGCGCCGCTCACCACGGGATCGTGCCCGCGTCCTCGAAGTAGCCGCCGGTCGGCCCGTCGTCCGGCAGCGTCGCCAGCCGGATTCCGATCGCCGCGCCCTGCTGTGGGGTCCGCACGCCCCGGAAGCTGTTGAGGTCGGTCGCGGTGAAACCCGGGCAGGCGGCGTTGATCAGGATGCCCGTGCCGGCGAGCGCCCGCGCGTACTGGATGGTCACCGCGTTGAGCATGCTCTTCGACGGCGAGTACGCCACCGACAGCGGGCCGGTCTGATGTTCGCCCTCCGAGGCGCTCTGCCGGGTCAGCGAGCCGACGCCACTGGACATGTTGACGATCCGCGGCGAGGCCGAGCGGCGCAGCAACGGCAGCATCGCCTCGGTCACCCGGACCACCCCGATCACGTTCACCTCGACCGCGGTCCGGATGGTCGCGAGGTCGACGTCACCCGGGTGCTGCGGCATGCCACCTGTCACGCCCGCGTTGTTGACCAGCACGTCCAGCCCGCCGGCCTCCGTCTCCAGCAGCCGGGCGGCGGCGGCCACGCTCGCGTCGTCGGTCACGTCCAGCGGTACGCCGAACGCGTCCACGCCGCCCGCGCGCAGCTTCGCGACCGCCTCCGCGAGCCGTTGCTCGTCCCGGGCGCCGACGCCCACCCGCCAGCCCAGCGCGCCCAGGCCCGCCGCGATCTCGTACCCGATGCCCTTGTTCGCGCCCGTCACCAGCGCGATCGTCCGTTCGCTCATGCTCTCGATCCTGTCCGCGCGGCGGGCGGGCCTCCAACACCACCTCGGTAGCGGCCGATACCCGGCGGGTATCGATCCGGCGGTACGGTGGCGGGATGGAGACGCGGGAGCTTCGCTACTTCGTCGCGGTCGCCGAGGAACTGCATTTCGGCCGCGCCGCGCGCCGCCTGGGCATCGCCCAGCCGCCGCTGTCGCGCGCGATCCGGCAACTCGAACGGCGCCTCGGCGTGACGCTGCTGGAACGGGACAGCCGCAGCGTCGCGCTCACCGCCGCCGGTGCGGTGCTGCTCCGGGAGGGCCGGGCCGCCCTGGACGCCGTGGACGCCGCCGACCGCCGTACCCGCCGCGCCGGTCAGGCCGTGAACGGCGGCCCCGGGCTGGTGCTGGCGACCAAGGCGGGCGCGTCGAGCGAGCTGCTGCCGAAACTGCTCGACGCGTACGCGGCCGAGCCGGACGCGGTCCCCGTCGAGGTGCTGCTGTGCGGCATCGGCGAACAGGAACGGCTGCTGCGCGACGGGCGGGCCGACGTGGCGCTGCTGCACCTGCCGTTCGACTCGACCACCGGGCTGGACACCGAGGAACTCGTCACCGAGCAGCAGGTGGCGGTCCTGCCGGCCGCCCATCCGCTGGCCCGGCGGCCGCACCTCCTCATGGCCGAGGTGGAGACGCTGCCCGGCCTGCCGATGCCGCGCTGGCCCCGGGCCGACGGGTCGTATCCGGACGGTCCGGGCCCCGAGGTCCGGGACCACGCCCAGTTGTTCCAGCTCATCGCGCTCGGCCGTACCGCTGTCGTGCTGCCGGAGTCAGTCCGGACGCTGCTGCTCGCCGACCTGACCGCCGTGCCGGTGCCGGACGCTCCGGCGGTGACCACTGTGATCGCGTGGCCGCCGCACAGCCGGTCCCGGTCCCTCGCCGCCCTGATCCGGACCGCCACCCGCCTGTAGCGACCGCCCTTACGACAGGTCCTTG
Source organism: Micromonospora sp. WMMD1219 (assembly GCF_049315215.1). Classification (NCBI taxonomy): domain Bacteria; kingdom Bacillati; phylum Actinomycetota; class Actinomycetes; order Micromonosporales; family Micromonosporaceae; genus Micromonospora; species Micromonospora sp. WMMD1219. The sequence goes on along the minus strand of NZ_CP186057.1, from coordinate 3,864,601 downwards.
CGCATCTGCTGGGTGACCACCCGGTAGCCGGACGTCTCGTACAGCTTGCGTGCCGTCTCGTTGGCGCCGAAGACGTTGAGCTCCAGCGCCTGCGCGCCCCGCTCCCGGGCCGCCCGCTCCCCGGCCGCGAGCAGCGCCCGCCCGAGGCCCCGGCCCCGGTGCCCGGCGGCGACCTCGATGTCGTAGAGGAACGCGCAGCCGGCGAGCCCGCGCGGGTGGGTGAGGCCGATCCACAGGCGTCCCACCGGCGAGCCGTCGGCCAGCACGCCGAGCAGGAACAGCATGCCGGGCGTCGCCATGCCCTGCGGCAGGAAGGCCGCGCTTTCCTGCCGGGCCCGGTCGAGCGCCTCCTCCGGAGTCCAGTTGCCGGCGGCCACGTGCTCCCGCGCGTAGCCGGCGGCGAGTTCGTCCTGCCAGCTGTCGAACTCGTCCGGGGTCATCGCCCGGACGCTCACCTCGGTCATCGCCACTCCCCCGTCGATGTGTGACCGTTCAGTCCTCGGCGGCGCGGCGGCGCGCCTCCCGCAGCTTCATGGCGTGCTCCAGCAGCGTGATCAGCACCTCCTTGGCCGACTCCCGCTTGCGCGCGTCGCACAGCACCACCGGTACGCCCGGGTCCAGGTCGAGCGCGGCCTGCACCTCGTCGAGACGGAACGTCTTGGCGCCCTCGAAGCAGTTCACCGCCACCACGAAGGGCGTACCGCGTCCCTCGAAGTAGTCGATCGACGGGAAGCAGTCGGCCAGCCGGCGGGTGTCGGCGAGCACCACCGCACCGAGCGCGCCGAGTGCCAGCTCGTCCCAGACGAACCAGAACCGGTCCTGCCCGGGCGTGCCGAACAGGTAGAGCACCAGGTCGTCGCTGATGGTGATGCGGCCGAAGTCCATCGCCACGGTGGTGGTCGACTTCTCCTCGATGCCGGACAGGTCGTCGATGCCGATCCCGGTCTCGGTCAGCACCTCCTCGGTCCGCAGGGGCCGGATCTCGCTGACCGCGCCGACCATCGTGGTCTTGCCGACGCCGAACCCGCCCGCGATCAGGATCTTGATCGCGGTGGGCAGCGGCGCGGCGCCCGCCGGCCGCTCAGAGCGCCCGTAGTCCATTGATTACCGCCTCGAAAACGTGCTCGTCGGGAAGGCCGGCGGTGGTCGCGCGCGGCTCGCGTACCTGTACCAGGCTGCGGGCGGCCAGGTCTCCGAGGAGGACCCGGACCGTGCCCACCGGCAGGTCGAGATGGGCGGCGATCTCGGCCACGGAGAGGATCCGCTGGCAGAGGCCGACGATCGCCACGTGCTCCGGGCCCAGCCCGGACTCCGACCCGACATCCGTGCGGGTCGAGGTGACCAGCGAGATCAGGTCGAACGTGCCGGTCACCGGGCGGGCCCGGCCTCCGGTCACCGCGTACGGGCGCACCACCGGGCCGGCGTGGTCGTCCACCCACTCCTGCTCCGCGGAGTCCCCCCGGCCGGTCATCGTGCCGCGTTCTCGCCGAGGGGCTGTTCCCGGGTCGGTGACGCGACGAACCGGCCGACCCGGGTGACGAGCATGGCCATCTCGTACGCGATCAGGCCGACGTCCGCGTCCTCCGAGGCCAGCACCGCCAGGCAGGCGTTGCGCCCGGCCGCGGTGACGAACAGGAAGGAGGACTGCATCTCGATGATGGTCTGCTGTACGTGCCCGCCACCGAACCGCTTGCCCGCGCCGCGGGCCAGGCTCTGGATGCCGGCCGCCATGGCCGCCAGGTGCTCGCCGTCGTCCCGGCTCAATCCGCGGGACGAGGCCATCAACAGTCCGTCGGTGGAGAGCGCCACGGCGTGCTCCGCCTGCTTGACCCGGCCGACCAGGTCATCCAGCAGCCACGTCAGATCCGCGCTCGAAGCCGTCTTCTGCGCCACTCGTCGTCCTCATCTTCCCGGCTTGTGTGCCGTCAACTTCCGGTTTCCGTCGCGTCGACGTCCCGGTCAGGTAACCTGCTCGTCCGCGTCGGCCGGCCCGCCGCCGGCCCCCTGGGCTCCACCGAGCAAGCGCGCGGCATCGGTACGGCCGCGTCGGGTACCGCTCTGGTAGGAGCTCATCATCCGGCGCACCTGCTCCGGTGCACGCGCCGTGTCGTCGTCGGCGGCGTCGTCCTCCGCCTCGGTCTGGTCGTGCCGCAGCTCCGGCGCGAGGCTGGCCTGGCGTACCCGGACCGGCAGTCCCGCGTCGGTGACAGGCGCGGTCTCCGGCTCCGTCGCCGGCGACGCGTCAGGCTCGTCGGTCGTGGCGGCGGGCCGCCGCTCCACCACCGCCAGCTCCGTGGTGGGCCCCGCCACCCCGGGCTGCCGCTTGCGGGTACGCGCGGGCAGCCCGGAGGGGGTCAGCCGGGGTGCCCGCGCCACCGGCTCCGGCGCCTGCGGGGCGGGCTCGGCCGGCTGGTCCGGTTCGGTGTCACCGTCCGGGCCGGACGGGGTCGCCGGCCCGTCGCCGTCGCGCGTGCTCCGCGCCGGATCCGGTGCGGGCGCCGCCGGCAGGGCCGTCCCGGGGGCGGGCAGGGCGTCGGCCGCGTCGGCGCCGTCGGCGGTGATCAGTTCACGCGGGATCAGCACCACCGCCGTCGTCCCGCCGTACGCGGACTCCTTGAGCTGTACCTTGACGCCGTGCCGCTCGGTGAGCCGGCTGACCACGAACAGGCCGAGCCGGGCGGCGTCGGCCAGGTTCAGCTCGGACCGGTCGACGATGCGCGCGTTGGCGGCGGCCAGCTCGTCGGCGCTCATGCCGAGGCCGCGGTCCTCGATCTCGACGGCGAAGCCGTTGGCCACGAGCTGGCCGCGGACCTCCACTGTGGTCTGCGGCGGCGAGAAGGAGAGTCCGTTCTCGATCAGCTCGGCCAGCAGGTGGATGACGTCACCGACGGCGCGGCCGGTGAGCGCCACCTCGCCCAGCGGGCGCACGGTGACCCGCGTGTAGTCCTCGACCTCGGCGACGGCGCCGCGGACCACGTCGACCATGGGGACGTTGCGCCGCCAGGCCCGGCCCGGAGTCGAGCCGGAGAGCACGATCAGGTTCTCCGCGTTGCGCCGCATCCGGGTGGCCAGGTGGTCGACCCGGAACAGGTCCTCCAGTTCCTCGGCGTCGTGTTCCCGCCGTTCCATCGCGTCCAGCAGCGTGAGCTGCCGGTGCACGAGCGCCTGGGTACGCCGGGCCAGGCTGAGGAACACGTCGCGTACGCTGCGGCGCAGCTCGGCCTGCTCGACGGCGGTGCGGACGGCGGTCTCCTGGACGACGTTGAACGCCTTGCCCACCTGGCCGATCTCGTCGTCGCCGAACTGCAACGGCGGCGCCTCGCGGGCGACGTCCACCTCCTCGCCGCGGCCCAGTCGTTCCACCACGCTCGGCAGGCGTTCGTGCGCCAGCTTGAAGGCGGCCTCGCGCAGCCGTTCGAGCTGGCGGACGAGCGCCCGTGCCGTGGTGATCGAGACGACCACGGACGCGATGACGGCGATCAGGCCGAGACCGGCGGCGAGCACCAGCCGCACGATGACGCCGATCGCGACCGGCATGGCCCGGGACACGATGTCCTCACCGCCGGCGAGGATCACCTCCCGCAGGTCGGCCATCGCCTTCTCGGCGGCGGCCTGCCACGCCGCGGCGCTCACCGGCGGGCGCACCTCGGCGCCCTTGGCCGCGAGCACCTGGTCCTGGAGCGTGCGGAGCTGCTGGAACGCGTCGCCCTCGACCATCCGTTCGAAGCGGGCGCGGTCGCTCGGGGCGAGTTCCCGGGAGGTGCGGTCGGCGAGGAACCACTGCGCGCCGACCAGGCGGGCGAACGCGGTCTGCTCGCCGACGGTGATCCGGTTGGCCGCGATCGCGCCGGTGATCAGCGCGTCCTGTTGGGACAGCAGCTCCCGGGACCGGTTGAGGTCGATGAGCGCGGCGGTGTCCTCGGCGATCTCGTCGTCGTCGAGGCCGCCGAGGGCGTCGAACACCGCGAAGATCCCGTCGACCGCCTCGTCGTACGCGATGAGCGTGGTGGTCCGGTCGATGGTCTTGCGGCTGACGTCGGCGCGTACCTGGCCGAGCTGGTCCAGCTCGGTCTTCAGCTCGTCGAGCCGGCTCATCAGTTCTTCGCTGGCCGGGATCTCGGTGCGCCAGTCCCGCACCGAGCGCCACAGCGCGCCGGCGGTCTCGTCGGTACGGGCGCGCTGGGCCTCCAGCTCCTGCAACCGGCCCGGGTCGGACTCGCCGAGGTAGCGCAGCGACAGCCGGCGCTCGGCCTGCAGCTCCTGCAGCAGCGGGTCGCTCGGCTCGAAGACGCGCGCGTTGAGCGTCTGCACGCCGAGCAGGTTGAATCCGTCCCGTACGGTCACCCACGCGGCGAACGCCCAGAGCGCGGTCAGCGACGCCAGCAGCGCGATGATCTTCGTACGGAGATTCGTACTGCGGGAACCCATCACACCGTCCTGGCCCGGTCTTCGGTCGGTTCGGAATCCGATCGACTCCGGCGCACGCTAGCAGCCGTCGTGAACCTCATTCAAGCGATCCTGATCATGGAAGGTGCGGCCCTGGTCCGGGTCGCCCCGGCGCCGCCGGAGGCCGCCAGCACCGCGGCGCGCACGATCCGCGTCGGGCGGTAGAGGTCCTTGTCGTGCCATAGTGCCGGTTCGCCGTCGCATCCGTCCAGCTCGGACAGTCGGCGGCGGCCCCGCGCCAGCGCCGACGTGATCCGGGGGTCGCCGGACCGGCCCGCGTCGGCCAGCGCGAGCACCGCGTACGCGGTCTCCTCGGCGGTGCCGTCCCACCGTCCCCAGGAACCGTCCGGACGCTGCGTCTCCAGCAGCCAGGCCACTCCCCGCTCGACCGCGGCGCGCGCCGCGCCGTCCGGCGCGTGGTCGGCCAGCGCCAGCAGCACCGCGTAGGTGGCGTAGTACGGCGAGGCGTGCCAGCGGTCCTCCCACCGGCCGTCCGGCTCCTGCCGCTCCAGCAGCCACTCGGTGACCCGGCGCCGGGCGCCGGTGACGCCGGGTGCGCTCGGTTGCTCGCCGAGCGCGTCGAGCACGTGCGCGTTCGTGGTCAGCGAGGCGCCGTCCTCCCCCGGCCAGGTGCAGAAGTGCGCTCCGGTGTCGAACCCGGCCAGCGGCGCGACGCCCGGCGCCCGGCCCAGCCGGGCCAGCGCGTAGAGCGTGACCGCCGTGGTGTCGGCGTCGGCGGGCAGGCCGGGCGCGGTGGCCGCGCCGGACGGTCCGACCGCGGCGCGCAGCTCGGTCAGCACCGGCTCGGGCGCGCCGACCGGCACGCCGGCCCGGACCAGGATGCCGAGCACCCAGGCCCGCTCGAACACGGTGATCGGGCTCGCGCAGGGCACCGGGCCGGGCCGGGCGACACCGTTCAGGTAGTCCAGCGCGGGCCCGGGCTCCGGCCCGCCCAGCCAGGCGGCGGTGGCGGCGGGTGAGGCGCCGACCGCGCCGCTGGCCGAGGGACGCACCCCGGACGCGCGGTACGCCAGCTCGCCCGCCACCTCCAGCGCGTGCGCCAGCTTCTCCGGCACCGGCCGTCCGGTGGCGAGCAGTCCGCGTACCCGGGTCAGCCGGGCCGGGTCGAGACCGGCCGGCAGCGGCAGGCGGGGCCGGCCGGCCCACTCGGCCAGCCCGGGTGGCGGACCGGACGGCCCGTCGAGGTGCCGGCCCACAGCGGTCAGCAGCGCCGGCACGATCAGGTCGGTGGCCGGCAGGTCCGGCGGGGCGCCGGCACGCAGCGCGCCGGTCAGGTACGCCAGCCCCCGGTGCGCGGCGGCTGCGGGCGCGGCGGCCGGCCCGTCGCGGTGCAGCACGGCCAGCAGCGCCTCGACCGCGCTCAGCGTCGGCACCAGCGCGTACCCGCCGGGGCCACCCCAGCCGCCGTCCGGACGCTGCCGGGCCAGCAGCCAGGCCATGCGCCGGTCGTGGCCGTCGAGCCACGGCGCGAGCGCGACCAGCCGCCCGGTCTCGTAGACCGACGGCGACGTCTGCCCCTCCGGTTCGCCGCCGAGCGCGGTGATCAGGTCGTGCGTGGTCCCGGACCGGGTGGCGGGCACCGGTCCGGCGGTGAGGGTCACCGCACGCCCCAGAAGTCGGTGTTCCGGTAGAAGCCGGTGGTGAAGCCGAGCTGCCGGGACAGGAAGTCGGCCTCCCGCGGCACCTCGCCGGCCAGCTTCGCCAGCAGGACGCGGCAGTGGTCGACCTGCTCGGCGAAGCGCCGCTCGACCTCGGCCGGGTCGTCCACCAGCAGCAGCGCGTTGAGATCGCCGGACTCGGCGTCGCGGCGGTGGGTGCCGAGGTCGTTGACCAGGCGCAGGGCCCGCTGGACCTCGTCGCCGACCTCGATCAGCCGCGCCAGCGTGGCGGCGTCGGACACCGATCCGGTGTGGATCCAGTGCGCCACGTTCACCACTGTGGCGGCGAGGTTGTCGGCGTTGGCGAGGTAGTCGGCGAGCGTGGGGCGGCCGGTACGCCGCCAGTCCCACTCGCGGGCCATCGCGTCGAGCGTGCGTGCCATCGTGTCGCGCCAGTGGCCGCGCAGCGCCGGGTAGGCGGGCGCGGCGGCGACGTCGTCGCGCAGCTCGGCGAGGAACCGGCCCAGCGGGTCGGCGGACTCGCCGCCGTCGAGCACGTCCAGGCAGACGCCGGTGATCCGGTCGACCTCGGCCCGGCTGGTGGCCTGGTGGTCGACCAGCCAGTCGACGGCGAAGCCCCAGAGCACCGCGCGGTTGGTCACGGCGAGTTCGGCGGCGCTGTGCCAGGGCGCGCTGAACGCCATCGCCTGCGCGATGCTGCTGAACAGCGTCGCGTCGAACGGGTCGCCGGGGAACAGCTCGGGGTGCGCGGCGGCGGCCCTGCGCAGGCCGCGCTGGCCCTGCGCGGCCAGCGCGCAGACCCGGCCCTGCTCCGCGGCGACGGCGAGCGGATCGGGTGCCGGCCCGTCGGTCATGCCCGCTCCGTCCGCCCGGCGGCGACGAGCGTCAGCTCGACCCGCTCGCGCGGCCGCAGCGCCGCGGCCAGCCGCAGTCCGGGTACGCCGGGGCGGTGCAGCCGGAACCGGTAGCGGCTGAGCATGGTGGCGAGGATGAGCTGGGCCTCCAGGTAGAACAGGTACATGCCGAGGCACTGGTGCGGCCCGCCGCCGAACGGGAAGTGGGCGTACCGGTGCCGGGCGCGGACGCGCTCGGGGCGGAACCGTTCCGGGTCGAACTCGTCCGGGCGGTCCCAGAACTGCCGCATCCGCTGGGTGATCAGCGGGCTGACCGCCATCGTGGCGCCGGGTTCGATCGGCACGCCGTCGATGACGTCCCCGGCGACCGCGCGGCGCGGGATGATCCACCCGATCGGGTAGAGCCGCAGCAGCTCGTCCAGCACCATCCGGGTGTAGGTGAGCCGGCTCAGGTGCTCGCGGCGTACCGGCTCGCCGCCGACCACCTCGTCGATCTCGGCGTAGAGCCGCTCGGCCACCTCGGGGTGCTGGTCCAGGTGTGGCCAGGCCCAGGTCAGCACGTTGATGGTGGTCTCCGTGGTGGCGGCGAACATCGCCACCGTGTCGTTGCGGACCTGCCGCTCGTCGAGTTGCCGCCCGTCCTCGGTGCGGGCCTGCCAGAGCGTCGAGATGACGTCGTCGCCCTGGTCGGCGGACTCCCGCGTCTCGCGGACGATCGGCACCAGCACGTCGTCGACGATGCGTACGGCGCGGGCGAACGTGCGGTCCCCCGGCATCGGCAGGGACAGCGGCGCGAACGGCACGACGATCCGGGGGATGACGGCGGTGGCGATCCGGTCCTGCGCCTCGATCACGCGCATCGCGTCCGGCACCGAGATCCGGTCGGCGAACAGCACCTTCATGATCGCCCGGCTGACGATGCGCGCCTGCTCTACGCCGATGTCGACCGGCTGCCCGGCGCGGGCCGGCTCGTCCAGTTCCCCGACCGCGTCGCGGATCGCGTCGGCCATGCCGTCGACCAGCGCCTCGACCCGCTTGGCGGTGAACATCGGCTGGAGCATCCGGCGGCTGGCCGACCAGATCTGCCCCTCGCCGAGGATCCCCTCGCCGAACAGGCGCTTGACCGGGCGCCAGAACAGCCCGTCACCGGCCCGCTCGTAGTTGTCCGCGCGGTCGCGCAGGACGTGCTGCACGTGCCTGGGGTGGGTGACCAGGTACGGCCGGAACGAGCCGAGGTTGAGCCGGACCAGTTCGCCGTCGGTACGGTTACCGATGTCGATGAGAGCCTGGGCTGGGTCGCGGAGCACCGCCGGCAGGATCTGCCGCAGCGGCACGATTCGGGGTCGGCCGGTGGGCCTCGGTGTGTCCGTTGGTTCGGGCACCTGAACGCTCCCTCGGTTGACTCAGGGTCGCGACTCCGTATCGACCCGTGACGTTGCCCGCGAGCATGCCATCCTGAGCCGCAGATCAAAAGGCAGGTCGGAGGATATTTCACGTAACAACAATCTCTTTGTCGAGAATGGAGCCCGTGGGATATGCGTCACTCGCGTACACAGTGGCCGTTGCGGAGAGCGAGCAACGCTCACCTCTGCGCGGACGGCGGCAGAACGCGGGCGCGGACCCGTCCGCTGTGCCAAGCTTCGGGCATGGACGACAAGACCATCCTCAGCCGGATCTCGGAACTCGTCGACGAGGAGCACCGGCTGCGCGCCGACGCGCAGCAGCACGAGGCCGGCACCGACGACGAGGCGCGGGAGCGGCTGCGCGCGCTGGAGGAGTCCCTGGACCAGTGCTGGGATCTGCTGCGCCGCCGCCGGGCCGCCCGCCAGGCGCACGGCGACCCGGACGCCCAGGGCGAGCGCCCGGTGCCGGAGGTCGAGCGCTACCTGCAGTGACCCGGGCGGCGTCCCGGGCGGTCTCCCGCCCGGGACGCCGGCCGGTCAGCGGATGCCCGCCTCCCGCAGCAGCGCCTCGGTCAGCGCCGCCGGATCGGTCACCGTCGCCGGCATCCCGCGGGCGGTGAACCAGGCGGCCACCACCCGCACGTCGCGGGCCAGGAAGTCGGCCCCCTGCGGGTTGGCCACCACGTCGACCACCTGCGGCAGGTCGATCATCACCAGCCGGCCCGCGTGCACCAGCAGGTTGTACGGGGACAGGTCGCCGTGTGCGTACCCGGCCCGGGCCAGCACCGTGAGCGCCTCCACGAGCTGCTCCCACAGGTCGCGCAGCTCGTCGTCGTCGGGCCGGACCTGGGCCAGCCGCGGCGCGGCCTCCCCCGCCTCGGCGTCGCCGACGAACTCCAGCATCAGCTCGGTGCCGAGCAGCTGCACCGGATAGGGCACCGCGATCCGCCCGGAGGCGGCCCCGATCTCCCAGAGCTGGGACAACGCGGCGAACTCGGCCGCCGCCCACTGCCCGGCGATCATCTGCCGGCCGAACGCGGTACGGCCGGTCATCGCCCGCATCTCCCGCGACCGCCGCACCCGGCGGCCCTCCAGGTAACCGGCGTCGCGGTGGAAGAGCCGGTGCTGGGCGTCGCGGTAGCGCTTGACCGCCAGCAGGCAACTGCGGTCGGTGTCCGGCACGGCCCGGCGGACCAGGTGGACGTCCGCCTCCTTGCCGGTCTTGAGCACCCCGAGCTCGGTGTCCCGGGCGGCCAGCTCGGTGACCAGCCAGTCCGGGTGCGGCTCGGGGCCGTGGACGGCCTGGTCCCAGGAGGACCAGGCGTCCTCCGCCTCGGGCTCGGCGTCCGGGTCGGTGAGGGTCGGCGGGGTGTGCCGCCCCCGCTTCAGGAAGTCGGGTTCGTCGTCGTCGAAGCGGCTCTTGCCGCGGCCGCGGCGCTGCGGCGCCGGGAAGTCGTGATCGCGCACGGGTGGATCTGTCCTTCGATCGAGGCTGGTGGAGGCAGGTGGAACGACCCTGCGAAGACGGCCATGACCGACCTCCTCTCCTCGACCGGGCACACCCCGGCTGCGCACTCGCGCGGCACCATGGTCGTACCCCGCCCGGGGCAGGTCAACGGATTTTCCGCGCCGCCACCCGGGCCGCGGTGTCGCCGCGCCTCGTCGCCGCGCCGTCGTCGCGCGCGGTCAGCCGGCCAGGACGGCCGCGACGGCCGCGATCAGCCCGTCCTCGATCCGGGTGGGCGCGAACCTCGGGTCGGACCAGCGGCGTCCCCGGTGCAGCCAGACGCTGGGCAGGCCCACCGCCGTCGCGCCGCCGATGTCCGCCTCCGGGCTGTCGCCGACCACCCACGCGCCGCGCAGCGGCATCCGGGCCCGCTGGGCGGCGAGCGCGAAGATCCTCGGGTTGGGCTTGCTGACGCCCGCCTCCTCGGAGATCACCCAGTCGGCGACGTACCGGTCCAGGCCGGTCTTGCGGATCTTGGCGTCCTGTTGACGGGACGCGCCGTTGGTGACCACCACCGGCACCCAGCCGGCGTCGGCCGCGATCCGCAGCGCGCAGGCCACCAGCGGGTCGAGCCGCATGTGGGCCACCACCCCGTCGTGCAGCTCGTCGACCAGGTCGATCGAGGGGATGCGCAGCGCGTACCGGTCGCGGATCGCATCCGCCACGTCCCACCTGTTGGTCAGCCCGTCCGCGTCCACGGACACCAACCAGTCGAGGTCGGCCGGCGGCGCGCCGATGCCGTCCAGGAAGCGTTCTCCCCAGGCGCGGAACGGCCCGTCGCGGTCCAGCAGGGTGTTGTCCAGATCGAGCAGGAGCAACGGCACCTGGGCACCCTACGGGAACGGCCGGAGCACCGACAGGGCCGAGGGCCCCGCCACGGCGATCAGGCGACGAGGACGGCGCGATCCGCCCCGGCGTCGAGCGGACGGTCCAACAGCATCGTGTGCGCCGCGCGGGTGGCGGCCAGCGCGTCCGGGTCCAGCGTGGCCACCAGCACGTCCTCGCCGGTGTCGGCGCCCCGGGCCAGCGGCCGGCCCTCCGGGTCGTACACCGCCGCGCCGCCGTTGAAGCGCCAGGGATCGGTGCCGCCGACCGAGTTGGCGAACACCACGTACATCGTGTTGTCCAGCGCCCGCGCGGCGTAGTAGAGGTCGCGGCGGTGCGCCGAGCCGGCCAGGTAGCCGCTCGGGCAGAGGTAGCCGTGCGCGCCGTCGCCGGCAGCGGCGCGCGCGTGCTCCGGGAAGCAGCCGTCGTAGCAGACACCCAGGCCCAGCCGCCACGCGTCGACCACGAGCGTGGCGCCCCGGCGTCCGGCGTCGAACAGCTCCCGCTCGCCGCTCCAGAGCTGCTGCTTGTCGTACGCGGCGGTGACCGTGCCGGCCGGGTCCACGACGAGCGAGGAGATGGTGCGCCGCCGGTCGGGGTGGCGGACGGCGGCGCCGATCACCACAGCGGCACCCGCGTCGGCGGCGGCGGAGCGCAGCGGGTCCAGCCGGACGTCGGCGACCCGGCCGTCGGCGTCGGCGGCCACGTCCGTGGCGTCCGGGTCGGCCCCGAGCGTCGGCGGGTGGTACGCCGGCAGGAACAGCTCGGGCAGCACCACGACGCGGGCGCCCTCGGCCCGGGCGACGAGGCGGGCGGCGGCACCGGCGTTGCCGGCGACGTCGCCGGGGACGGGCTGGGCCTGGACGGCGGCGACGGTGAGCGGGTGCGCGGGAGGGGCGGTCACGCGCCGATCCTAACCACCCGGCGACGGACAGATGATCATCCGGAATCGCATCTCAAGCCGTACGTACGGTTTGCATCGGCCGGTTCCACCTGCGACGATCCACCCGTGCCCAGAGTAAGTCAGGACCAGCTCGACGCGCGCCGCCAGGAGATCCTCGCGGCGGCGCGGGCGTGTTTCGCCCGGCACGGCTACGAGGGGGCCACCGTACGGCGGCTGGAGGAGGCCACCGGCCTGTCCCGTGGCGCGATCTTCCACCACTTCCGGGACAAGGACTCCCTGTTCCTCGCTGTGGCCGAGGACGACGCCGCCGCCATGGTGGAGACGGTGGCCCGCAACGGTCTCGTGCAGGTGATGCGCGACCTGCTGGCCCGGGCCGTCTCGCCGGACACCACCGGCTGGCTCGGCAGCCAGCTTGAGGTCTCCCGCCGGCTGCGCACCGACCCCGCCTTCGCCAAGCGCTGGGCGGAGCGTTCCGAGGCCATCGCCGGGGCCACCCGCGAACGCCTGCTGCGCCAGCGGGAAGCCGGGGTGCTCCGCGACGACGTGCCGATCGACGTGCTGGCCCAGTTCCTGGAGCTGGCCTACGACGGGCTGGTGCTGCACCTGGCCATGGGCCGGCCGGCCGGTGACCTGGCCCGCGTGCTCGACCTGGTCGAGGAGGCCGTCCGCCGGCACTGAACCGGCACCGGTCTCGGTCCGGTAACTACGCCGCTCCAGGAGATCGACTCTGGCGCGCCTGCTCCACAATGAGCCGCGACCCCTCCTCGCGACAGGAGCAGACGATGACCCCCTCCGACACCTGGGGCATCCCCGGCCCCGTATTCCTGCGCTGGTACCTCCTGCTCGCCGTCGTCCTGGTCGTCGGCGCGATCGTGTACCGGCGGCGCATGCTGGCGGGCACGCCGGTGACCGCGTACGGCGACCTCGGTCCGCAGCAGGTCGCGTACCTCAACGGCGGCGACCAGCTCGCCGTCTGGGCGGCGCTCGGCGGGTTGCGCCACGCGGGCGCGGTCGGGGTACGGCCGGACCGGCGGCTCACCACCGGCGGCCCGCTGCCGGTCGGGGCCACCCCGCTGGACCAGGCGGTGCACCACGCGGCCAGCCGCGGTCTGCGCACCCGGGACCTGGCCGCCGACGAGTGGGTCCGGCGGGCGCTCGACGAGCTGCGCGACGGCCTGGTACGCCGGGGCCTGGCCCTGGACCAGGAGCGGCGCCGGACGCTGCGGCGCGGCGCGCTGCTGGTCGGAGCCCTGCTGGTCATCGGCATCGTGCGCGCGGTCTCCGGGCTGCTCAACGACCGGCCCACCGGCTGGCTGCTGCTCAGCCTGTTCCCGCTCGGCCTCGCGTTCGTGCTGCTCAACCGCGTGCCCTGGCGTACCCGGGCGGCCACCGCCGCGCTGAACGACATGCGCCGCCGGCACACCTGGCTGCGGCCGGCGGCCGGGCCCGCGTACACGACGTACGGCCCGGCGGAGGTGGCGCTGGGCGTGGCGCTGTTCGGCACCGCCACGCTCTGGACCATGGATCCCGGCTTCGCGGAGCAGGCCGAGATCCAGCGGCAGGCGATGGGCAACGCGGGCGGCGCCAGCTCCGGCACCTCCTGCGGCGGCGGGGCTACCGCCGGCGGCGGCAGTTCGTGCGGGGGCGGCAGCTCGTGCGGCGGAGGCGGTGGCTGCGGCGGAGGCGGGTGCGGCGGATGAGCGGCCCGTCCGGCGTCGGCATCGGCTGGCGCCCCGAGATCGCCGGGTTCGTCACCGGGCTGCCGGGGCTGCGCTTCGTCGAGGTGGTCGCGGAGGCGCTCGCCCCGGCCGGGCCGCTCCCGGACGGGCTCGCCGAGCTGCGCGAACGCGGCGTCGACGTCGTACCCCACGGGGTGCGGCTGTCGCTCGGCGGCGCGGAGCCGGTCGACCCGGCCCGGGTCGCGCACCTGGCCGGGGTGGCCGCGGCCCTGGACGCGCCGCTGGTGAGCGAGCACATCGCGTTCGTGCGGGCCGGCGGCCTGGAGGCCGGTCACCTGCTGCCGCTGCCGCGCAGCCGGGAGGCGGTCGCCGCGGTGGTGGCGAACGTGCGGCGGACGCAGGCGGAGCTGCCGGTGCCGCTGGCCCTGGAACCGATCGCGGCGCTGTTCGACTGGCCCGACGACGAGCTGGACGAGGCGGACTTCCTCACCGAGATCCTCGACGCCACCGACGCGCTGCTGCTGCTCGACGTGGCGAACGTGCACGCCAACGCCCGCAACCGCGGCGGTGACCCGGCCTCGCTGCTGGACCGGCTGCCGCTGGAGCGCATCGCCTACGTGCACGTGGCGGGCGGCGCCGAACACGGCGGCTTCTACCACGACACGCACACCGACCCGGTGCCCGCCGCCGTCCTCGACCTGGTCCGCGAGCTGTGCGCCCGGCGCCGCCCGCCTGCGCTGCTGCTGGAGCGCGACGGGCACTACCCGCCCGCCGCCGAGCTGCGCGCCGAACTGGACGCGCTGGCCGCCGCGTCCGGCCACCCGGTGGTCACGTGAGCGGCGACCTGGCGGCCCGGCAGGCCGAGCTGGTCGCCGCGCTCGTCGCCGGTGGACCGCTACCGCCCGGCTTCGCCCCGGCCCCGGTCGAGGCGGCCCGCCGGGCGCTGCTGCGCAAACGCGCCGGCGACGTGGCCCGGCACTGGCCGCTGCTCGCCGCCGGCCTCGGCGCGGACTGGCCGGCGACGTTCACCGCGTGGGCCGACAGCCGTCCCACGAACGGTTCGCTGCGCGACGGCTGGGACCTGGCCCGCGACCTGCGCGACCGGGACGCGCTGCCGCCGCTGGGCGCGGAGGAGCTGACCGCGCGCGAGGCCGCGAGCCGCTACGACGGCCGCCGCCCGCCCCGGCCACGCCGGCTGCCGGCCCTCGCCCGGACCGGCGGCGCCGTCGCGGTTCAGGTCGCCGGCCGGGTACGCCTGCTGCGGCCCGCCCCGCGCTGACAGGCACCCGCCGGTACGGCAGGATCGGTGCATGGATCTCGGACTCGCCGACCGGGTGTACGTGCTCACCGGCGCCTCCGGCGGCCTCGGCTTCGCCACCGCCGGACAACTCGTCGCCGACGGCGCCCGGGTGGTCATCTCCGCGCGTACCCCGGAACGGGTGGCCGCCGCCGTCGAGGCGCTCGGTGACCCGCGGCGGGCGATCGGGCTGACCGCCGACCTCACCGACCCCGCCACGCCGCAACGGCTCGTCGCCGCCGCCCGCGAACACTTCGGACGCCTCGACGGCGCGCTGATCTCGGTCGGCGGCCCGCCGCCCGGCACCGCCGCCACCGTCACCGACGAGCAGTGGCGCGAGTCGTTCGAGACGGTCTTCCTGGGCAGCGTCCGGCTCGCCCGCACGATGGCCGGGGCGCTCACCGAGGGCGGCGCGATCGGGCTGGTGCTGTCCACCTCGGTACGCGGACCGCTGCCCGGCCTCGGCATCTCCAACGGCCTGCGGCCGGGCCTCGCCGGCGTCGCCAAGGACATGGCCGACGAGTTCGGCCCGCGCGGCGTACGCGTCGTCAGCCTGCTGCCGGGACGGATCATGACCGACCGCAACCGGGAGCTGCTTGCCGGTTCCGGCGATCCGGAGCGGGCCCGCGCGCAGGCCGAGGCGGCGATCCCGCTCGGGCGCATCGGCGACCCGGCGGAGTTCGGCAGGGTGGCCGCGTTCCTGCTCTCCCCCGCCGCCGGGTACGTCACCGGGATCACCGTCCCGGTCGACGGCGGCGCGCTGCGCGGACTGTGACGGTGGGCCGGTGAGCGATCGACGACGGCCGGGCGGTGGACGGCCCGAGGCCGCGCCCGGACCCGGCACGCCCGCCCGCCGCCACCCCCGGCCCAGCCGCGAGCAGCTCGCCGCGGCGGCCGACCGGCTGCTGCCCGACGTGATCGCGCCCGGCCTGGACGTGCTGTTCGTCGGCATCAACCCGGGCCTGTGGTCGGCGGCCACCGGCTGGCACTTCGCCCGCCCGGGCAACCGGTTCTGGCCCGCGCTGCACCGGGGCGGCTTCACGCCACGGCTGCTGCACCCCAGCGAACAGGACACGCTTCCGGCGCTGGGCCTCGGCATCACCAACATGGTGGCCCGGGCCAGCGCCCGCGCCGACGAACTCACCGCCGCCGAACTGGTCGACGGCGCGGCCACGCTCACCGCGAAGGTCGAGCGTTTCCGGCCGCGCTGGGTGGCGGTGGTCGGGGTGACCGCGTACCGGATCGGGTTCGCCCGGCCGAAGGCCGGTTTCGGGCCGCAGCCGGAGACGCTCGCGGCGGCCCGGCTCTGGGTGCTGCCCAACCCGAGCGGCCTGAACGCCCACTTCACCCCGGAGACGCTCGGCGCCGCGTTCGCCGAGCTGCGCGCCGAGGTCGTCGCGGGTTAGGGCTTCGGTCGTCGCCGCGTTCGTGCCGTCAGTCGTCACCGGGCCCCACCGTGACAAAAACTGTCGCGGGCCGGTCGTCCGGCGCCGCCCGGCTGTCGACGGCCCGGCGCCGCGATGTGGTCTCGCCGGGCCGCTAGTTGGCGGCCGCCGGGGGCATGGCCTCGTGGGCGACGTAGGTGCCCATCGGCACCGTGGTCACCACCGGCTCGGGCTGCTCCGCCTCGGCGTGGGGCGTCGGCGAGTCGGTGACCGCGAACTGGGTGCGGTACAGCTCGGCGTACAGGCCACCGACCGCCACCAGCTCGTCGTGCCGGCCGCGCTCCACGATCCGGCCCTCGTCGAGCACGAGGATCTGGTCGGCGTCGCGCACCGTGGAGAGCCGGTGCGCGATGACCAGCGCGGTACGCCCGGTCAGCGCCACCGACAGCGCCCGCTGCACCGCCGCCTCGCTCTCCGAGTCCAGGTGGGCGGTGGCCTCGTCGAGGATCACGATCGACGGGGCCTTGAGCAGCAGCCGGGCGATGGCGATGCGCTGCTTCTCGCCGCCGGAGAAGCGGTAACCCCGCTCGCCGACCGTCGTGTCGAGCCCGTCCGGCAGCGCCCGGACCAGGTCGGCGACCTGCGCGCCGGCCAGCGCCGCCCAGATCTCGTCGTCGGTGGCGTCCGGCTTGGCGTAGCGCAGGTTCTCCCGGATCGTCTCGTGGAACAGGTGCGAGTCCTGGGTGACCACGCCGATCTCGTCGCGGAGCGAGGCGAGCGTCGCGTCCCGTACGTCGACGCCGCCGACCAGCACCTGGCCGTCGCTGACGTCGTAGATCCGGGAGATGAGCATGGACAGCGTCGACTTTCCCGCGCCGGAGGGACCGACCAGGGCCACCATCTGCCCCGGCTCGACGGCGAACGAGACGCCCCTGAGCACCGGCTCGTTGACCGTGCGGTCGAGGGTCGAGACCTCCTCCAGGGAGGCGAGCGACACCTCGGCGGCGCTCGGGTAGCGGAAGCGCACGTCGCGGAACTCGACCCGGCCGTTGCCGCGCGGCACCGGCACCGCGCCGGGCTTCTCGGCGATGGACGGGCGCAGGTCGAGCACCTCGAAGACCCGGTCGAAGGAGACGAGCGCGCTCATCACGTCGACCCGGACGTTGGACAGCGCGGTCAGCGGGCCGTAGAGACGGGTCAGCAGCAGCGCCAGCTTGACCACGGTGCCGGCGCTGACCGCCCCGGTGACCGCGAGCCAGCCGCCGACGCCGTACGTCAGCGCCTGGGCCAGCGACGCGACGAGCAGCATCGCGACGAAGAACGTCCGCGAGTACATCGCGGACTGGATGCCGATGTCGCGCACCCGCTCGGCCCGGCGGGCGAACCGGTCGGCCTCCACCTCCGGCGCGCCGAACAGCTTGACCAGGAGCGCGCCCGCCACGCCGAACCGCTCGGTCATCGTCGCGTTCATCTTGGCGTCGAGGTTGTACGACTCGCGGGTGATCTCGGCCAGCCGCCGGCCGACCCGGCGGGCCGGGATGATGAAGATCGGCAGCAGCACCAGCGCCAGCACGGTGATCTGCCACGACAGCACGAGCATCGCCCCGGCGGTGAGCACGAGCTGGATGACGTTGCTGACCACGCCGGAAAGCGTCGAGGTGAACGCCCGCTGGGCGCCGAGCACGTCGTTGTTGAGCCGGCTGACCAGGGCGCCGGTCTGGGTGCGGGTGAAGAACTGCAACGGCATCCGCTGGACGTGGTCGTACACCCGGGTGCGCAGGTCGAGGATGATGCCCTCGCCGATGCGGGCCGAATACCACCGCTGTACCAGGGAGAACAACGCGTCGGCCACGGCCAGCGCGGCGATGATCAGGGCGAGCCGGACCACTGTCGAGCGGGCGTCCGCGCCGCCCACGGCGATCGCGTCGATGACGTCGCCGGCGAGCAGCGGCGTGGCCACGCCGATCACCGCGGCGACGATCACGGTGATCAGGAAGACGACGATGTCGCGCCGGTAGGGCCGGGCGAACGCGACGATCCGCCGGGCGGTGCCGCGCTTGAGCTCGTGGGCGGAGACCTCGTCGCGGTTACGCAGCGACCGGAGCATGCTCCAGCCGCCCATGCCGCCGCCGGCCATCGGGTGGGACACTCGTCACCTCCGGGTCGTCGGGGCAGCATGAACCGTCGGAGTCCATTCTCCCGACGCCTGTGACAACCTCGCGAGTAACCCAGATCTTCCCGGACGGTCCTTACGAAATCGCCGTCCCGGCTATTCGCCCCGCCCGGCCAGGTCCCGGATCCGCCGGGTCTGCGCCTCCCGCTCGGCGCGCTGCTGCTCGGCGTGCGAGCGACCGGTCGCGCCCGCGAGCAGCGCCTTGATCTCGACGATCGCGTCCCGGTTGTTGGCGAGCAGCCCGGCGGACAGATCACGCACGGCGCCGTCCAGCTCGTCGTTCGGCACCACGAGCGTGGCCAGGCCGATCCGGTCCGCCTCGGCGGCGTCCATCCGCCGGCCGGTGGCGCAGATCTCCAGCGCCCGGGAGTAGCCGACCAGCTCGACCAGGCGGCGCGTGCCGGCCAGGTCGGGAACGAGGCCGAGGGTCACCTCGGCCATCGAGAACTTCGCGTCGGTGGCGAGGACCCGCATGTCGCAGGCCAGCGCGAGCTGGAAGCCGGCGCCGATGGCGTGGCCCTGCACGGCGGCGATCGACACCACGTCGGGCCGGTGCAGCCAGGTGAAACCGCCCTGGAACGCGGCGATCCGGTCGGCGCACTCCGCCTCCGGCATCGCGGCCAGCTCGGCGAAGGAGCCCGGCCCGGTCGCACCGGCGACCGCCAGGTCCAGGCCCGCGGAGAAGGCTCGCCCCTCTCCGCGTACGACGACGACGCGCACGTCGCCGGGCAGGTCGCGAGAGAAGTCGCTCATCGCGCGCCACATCGCCGGGGTCTGCGCGTTGAGCACGTCGGGCCGGCACAACGTCACCGTCGCGACCGGCCCGTCGCAGTCGAAGCGCACTCCGGTCGTCTCGGCGGTCACCGGACGCCCCGGAACGCGCTGATGGACGACGCTGGGGGGCGGGTCACGCCTTCTTCCGGCGCCGGGCGCCGCCGCGCTGCCGCAGCTGCACCCCGGACTCGGTGAGCACACGGTGGATGAACCCGTAGGAACGGCCCGTCGAGGCCGCCAGAGCACGGATGCTCTCACCCCCGGTGTACCGCTTTACCAGGTCTTTGGCGAGCGTCTGACGCTCGGCCCCGACGATCCGGCGACCCTTCTCAGTGCTGGTGGCTGTGCCGGTGGCTGCCATGCTGATTCCTCACGTCCCAGACTGTGCGGTTCGGATACGGTCCCACCTATTAGACCGCCTCGGACGATCATGCGCCAGATATCAACTATTCGCCAACCGACACGCTACGCAATGTCAGCTTCCCGATAGAGTGATCCTTCCGGCCCGCTGATCCGTACCGCCCCCGCCGGACAGGCCTGTCGGCGCCACCGCGGCGAGGTGCCGGCGTCCTCCCGCATGATCGACACCACCTCCCCGAGGTGGCCGGCACGCCGCGCTCCGGATACCGCCACCACGGCGACCTGGTGTGGATCATCCGACGGCCGGTGCGGCGGGCCGTATCGTGCCCGGGGTGATTGACACGATCACGGCCGCTGCGGGCGCCGCCGGCGTCTTCGCCGCCACCAACCTCGACGACGTCGTCGTGCTCACCGTGCTCTTCGTGGCCGCCCGGCGGACCGGGCGTCCCCGCCCGTGGCAGATCGTCGCCGGGCAGTACGCGGGCATCGGCGCGCTCGTCGCGGTCGCCGTGGTGGCCGCCGCCGGGCTGCTCGTGGTGCCGGACCCGTGGCCCGGCCTGCTCGGACTGCTGCCGATCGCGCTCGGCGTCCGCGCGCTGCTGACCCGGCGCGACGACGACGAACCCCCGGCGGTGGTCGGCAGCCTGCTCGGCGTCGCCGGGGTGACGGTGGCGAACGGCGCGGACAACATCGCCGTCTACGTGCCGGTGTTCCGCGCCCTCGACCCGGTGACCGGCCTGATCTGGCTGCTGGTGTTCGCCGTGCTGGTGGCCGTGTGGTGCGCGGTCGCCGCCGCGCTCGGCGGGCACCCGCGGGTGGTGGCGCTGGTCGGCCGCGCCGGCCACTGGCTGGTCCCGGCGATCTTCATCGCCATCGGCGCGACCATCCTGCTCACCTCCGGCGTCCTCCCCCACCTGGCCGCCCTCCCCACCTGACCGCCCACCCCGCCCCACCCCGACCCACCCCGACCCACCCCGCCCTCACCTCGTCGATCATGAAGTTGACGGCGATCTGGATCTCCAAAACTGCCGTCAACTTCATGATCGACCGGGAAAGAGGGGGGCGCGAGGGGGGCGGGGGCGGGGTCAGGCCAGCTCTACCAGCTCCAGGAGATCGTCGGACCAGGCGTCCTCGTCGCCGTCGGGGAGCAGGATCGCGCGGTCCGGCTTGAGCGCGGTGACCGCGCCCGGGTCGTGCGTGACCAGCACGATCGCGCCCGGGTAGCGGGCGATCGCGTCGAGCACCTGCTCGCGGCTGACCGGGTCCAGGTTGTTCGTCGGCTCGTCCAGCAGCAGCACGTTGGCGCCGGAGCAGACCAGCGTGGCCAGTGCCAACCGGGTCTTCTCGCCGCCGGACAGCACGCCGGCCGGCTTGTCCACGTCCTCGCCGGAGAACAGGAACGCGCCGAGGATCTTGCGCAGATCGGTGTCGGTCTGGTCGGACGCGGCACTGCGCATGTGCTCCAGGATCGTCCGGTCCACGTCGAGCGTCTCGTGCTCCTGGGCGTAGTAGCCCAGCCGCAGCCCGTGCCCGGGGCGCACCTCGCCGGTGTCCGGCTCCAGCAGCCCGCCGAGCATCCGCAGCAGCGTGGTCTTGCCGGCGCCGTTGAGGCCGAGGATGGCCACCCGGGAGCCGCGGTCCACCGCCACGTCGACGTCGGTGAAGATCTCCAGCGACCCGTACGACTTCGACAGGCCGGTCGCGGTCAGCGGCGTCTTGCCGCACGGCGCGGGGCTCGGGAACCGTACCTTCGCGACCTTGTCCGCGACGCGGACCTCGTCCAGGCCGGAGAGCAGGCGCTCGGCGCGCCGGGCCATGTTCTGCGCGGCGACGGTCTTGGTGGCCTTGGCCCGCATCTTGTCCGCCTGCGCCATGAGCGCGCCGGCCTTCTTCTCGGCGTTGGCCCGCTCCCGGCGGCGGCGCCGCTCGTCGGTCTCCCGCGCCTCCAGGTACGCCTTCCAGCCCAGGTTGTACGTGTCGACCACGGACCGGGTGGCGTCCAGGAACCAGACCTTGTTGACCACGGCCTCCAGCAGCGAGGCGTCGTGGGAGATCACGATCAGGCCGCCCTTGTGGTTGGCGAGGAAGCCGCGCAGCCAGGTGATCGAGTCGGCGTCGAGGTGGTTGGTGGGCTCGTCGAGCAGCAGGATGCCGCCGCCGTTCTCGCCGGCGTCGCGGAACAGGATCCGGGCCAGCTCGATTCGGCGGCGCTGACCACCGGAGAGCGTGCCGATGGTCTGCGCCAGGGCCCGGTCGGGCAGGCCCAGGTTGGCGCAGATACGGGCCGCCTCGGCCTCGGCCGCGTAGCCGCCGAGCGAGGCGAACTGGTCCTCCAGCGCGCCGTAGCGGCGGACCAGCCGCTCGTCGTCGGCGCCCTCGGCGAGCTTGTCCTCCAGCTCCTTCATCTGCGCCATGAGCACGTCCAGGCCGCGGGCGGAGAGCACCCGGTCCCGGCCGGTGACGTCCAGGTCACCGGTACGCGGGTCCTGCGGCAGGTAGCCGATGGCGCTGCGCCGGTCGATCTGGCCGCCGTACGGCTGGCCCTCCCCGGCGAGCACCTTGAGTGTGGTGGTCTTGCCGGCGCCGTTACGGCCGACCAGGCCGATCCGGTCCCCCGGCTGCACCCGCAGGGTGGTGTCGGACAGCAGGATCCGGGAACCGGCGCGCAGTTCCAGGCCGGTGGCAGTGATCATCTCGGAGTACTCGCTCTCGGGTCCGGAAAGGCTGATTCAGGGCACGCGAAAGCGCCGGCGGGTGGTGATTTCCCGTCGGCGCGGGGCCGTTCAGCCTTCGCAGCGCAGCACGGGAGCAAGTGTACCGGGCTCCGCTGACCCCTTCCGCCGGATTACCGTGCAAGATCATCGGGTACGGAAACCGCCGTCCGGACCCGGTCCGGTACCGCAACCACCACAAACGGACACATCGGTGATCGGGGTCAACATGGAGCTGAACGAGAACGCGCGGGTCGACACCAGCCAGGTGGACGACCGGCGAGGGTCCGGCGGAGGCGGCGGGATGGGCATTCCGATCCCGATCGGCGGCGGCCGCGGCGGGATCGTGGGCATCATCATCGCCGTGCTCGTCGCCCTGGTGGGCGGCGGGTTCGGCCTCAACGCCGCCACCAACGGCGGCGGCTCCGAGCAGGGTGACAACACCTCGCTGGAGCAGAAGTGCTCGGCGCAGGACGCGCTGGAGCAGCTCGACTGCCGCAACACCCTCTACGTCAACTCGATCCAGGCGTACTGGCGTACCGCCATGCCGGAGGCGTTCGGCGAGCAGTACAAGCCGTCGAAGACGGTGTTCTTCAGCCAGAACGTCAGCACCGCCTGCGGCGCCGCCGACTCCGGGGTGGGCCCGTTCTACTGCCCGGCCGACGACCAGGTCTACATCGACCTCACGTTCTACCGGCTGCTCGCCGACCAGCTCGGCGCCAAGGGCGAGTTCGCCCAGCCGTACGTGCTGGCCCACGAGTACGGCCACCACGTGCAGGACCTGCTCGGCACCGAGGCGCAGATGCGCCGCCAGCAGCAGCGCGACCCGCAGAGCGCGAACGCGCTGTCGGTGAAGCTGGAGCTGCAGGCCGACTGCTACGCCGGCGCGTGGGCGAAGAACGCCACCGGCACCGCCGACGAGCGCGGGCAGAAGATCTTCAAGAGCATCACCGAGGAGGACATCTCGCAGGCCATCGACGCCGCCGAGAAGATCGGCGACGACGCGATCCAGGAGCGCTCCGGCCGGCCGGTGAACCCGGACGAGTTCACCCACGGCACCTCGGAGCAGCGCAAGCAGTGGTTCACCAAGGGCTTCACCACCGGTGACCCGAAGTCCTGCGACACCTTCGGCTCGGGGGCCTGAGCCGCTCCGTGCACCGGCCCGCACCGCTGACGAAGACGGCGGTGCGGGCCGATGTCGTTTCCGGAGCAGGTCAGGCCGGCAGGGTCACCTGACCCGGGGTGGACCGGTTGACGGTCGTCCCGTCACCGAGCTGGCCCCCGCTGTTGTCACCCCAGCACCACAGGCCGGCGTCGGTACGGATCGCGCAGCCGTGATCGGTGACCGCGAGTCCGCCGGTCCAGCTGGTGGCCGTACCGACCTGGGCGGGCGCGGACCGGTGGGTGGTGCTGCCGTCGCCCACCTGCCCGGCCGAGTTCTTGCCCCAGCACCACAGGCTGCCGTCGGTGCGGGACGCGCAGGTCGTGTCGCTGCTGGCGGCGATCCGGTTCCACGTGGTGGCGGTGCCGATCTGCACCGGCGCGGTCCGGTACGTGCCGCTCACGCCGAGCTGCCCGTACCCGTTCTCACCCCAGCACCACAGCGCGCCGGAGCGGACCCCGCAGGTGTGCGCGTACCCGGCCGCCACGCCGGTCCACCCGGTCGCGGTGCCGACCTGCGCGGGCGCCGTCTGGGGCGCGAGGTTGCCGAGCCCGAGCTGGCCGTCCGAGCTGGACCCCCAGCACCAGAGCGTGCCGCCGGCCCGGATACCGCAGGTGTGCCCGTAGCCGGTCGAGACGCTCACCCAGTCGGTGGCCGTGCCGACCTGCAACGGAGTGTTCGCGACGTACGGCGAGGCGCCGACGCCCAGCTGGGTGGTCCGGTTGAAGCCCCAGCACCAGAGCGTGCCGTCGGTGCGTACCGCGCAGGTGTGCTGAGGGCCGGCGTCGACCCGGGCCCAGGTGGTCGCGGTGCCGACCTGCACCGGGGCGCTGCGGCTGGTGGTGGTCCCGTCGCCGAGCTGGCCCCGGAAGTTCGAGCCCCAGCACCACAGCGTCCCGTCCGTGCGTACCGCGCAGGTGTGCCCGGAGCCGGCGTCGACGCCGGTCCAGGTGGCGGTGCCGACCCGCGCCGGGGCGCTGCGGTTCGTGGTGGTCCCGTCGCCGAGCTGGCCGCCGTAGTTCGAGCCCCAGCACCACAGTCCCCCGTCGGTGCTGATCGCGCACGTGTGCGCGCCGCCCGCGGTGACGCTGGTGACCGTGGGCGCGGCGAGCGCGGCGCGCTCGACCGGGCCGGCGGCCGCATTCGCAGTACCGGCCGTCAGTGTCGCGGTGAGCACGAGGCTTCCGGCGCTCATCGCCGCCGCGGCGACGAGGAGCCTCGTCGCACGGCGCCACCGGGCCCGCAGCCGGCCGTCCTGATATCCGCTCATGAAGTTGTTCTCTCCCAACGATGTCGGATGGCGGAGGCGAAGCGGGCCCTGCGGGTCGCCCGGAGACCCGCCGCTTCGTGACACCGACCTTATGCATCGAGTCGATTCGATGCATCATCGACGAGCGGGATTGAGCCGTCTTGAGGTGATCTTTCCTGTTCAGCGGACCAGGATGTGGACCGCCCGGGCGGCGGCGACGGCGGCCACCAGCACCGCGTGCCGGGGCTCCGGCACGTCGAGCAGGCGCGGCGCGCGCAGCGCCGCGAGCGGGGCCAGCCGCCGGTCGGCCAGCACCGTGTCCACCGCGCGCCGGTCGCCGCCGCACACCAGCGCCGCCAGCGTGCCCGCCTCCGGCAACAGCAGGCGTACGGCCAGCTCGGCCGCGTCGCCCAGCGCGGCCTTCGCCTGGTTGTCGCGCCGCCGGGCGAACCGCTGCTGGGACCAGCCGCCCGCCGCGGTGCGCCCCTGCACATACCGGGTGTCCACCTTGGAGACCACCAGATCGGTGCCGTCGGCGACACCGACCGCCACCGCGCCCTTGCGGGCCAGGAGCAGACCGAGCCGGCGGGCCGCCGTGGCGGAAGCGACGAATCCGGGTACGTCAGCCGACGCGCTCGCGCCGGGCGGGGTGTGCAGCTCGGCGGTGGCGTCGTCCGGGGCGGTGAGCAGCAGCCCGTACTCCTGGACCGTCGTGGTCGGCGGGCCGTGCCGGTCGGTGAAGCCCTCGACCCAGCGGCCGACGCGGCCGGGGTCGACCTCGACCCACCGGCCGCCCCCGGCGGCGGGTCGGCTGCTCATGGCCCGACGGTACGCCATCGACGGAACCCGAGACGCAACGCGGGAGGACACCGGTGCCGGTGCCCTCCCGCGCGTGTGCCGCGTGATCAGTGGACGGTCAGGTTGCCGCCCTTCAGCTTGACCTCGGCGGTCGCGCCGCCCGTCCAGTCGGACGAGAAGAGCAGCGAGCCGCCCCGCCACAGGGTCACCCCGACGGTGTCGTTCCTGCCGGGTGCGCCCCGGTCGGTCACCGTCACGGCCAGGGTCAGACCGGAGGCCACCAGCTTGCCCCTGCTGTCGTACAGGGCGGCCTGGTAGCGCACCTGGGCGACCTTGCCCACCGAGGTGACGCCGAGCGCGTCGACGGTGCCGGCCTCGATCGTGTACGACTTCCCGCCGGAGCGGAACTCGACCTCGGCCTTGCCCGTGGCGGGCTTGTTCGCCTTGCCCGGCTTCGCGTTCAGCTCCACCTCGACCGTGGAGTTCACGTCGGCCGGGTAGGTCCCCGCCGAACGGGTGGCGGTGAACTCGCCGCCGCCGGTGAGGAAGCCGCCGTCGGAGACGGCGACTGTCACCTGGGCGGTGGTGCTGCCCGTGTAGGTGCCGCCCACTGTCGCGGTGACCGTGTGCGTGCCCTTCGGCAGGGTGGCCGCGCACGCCGCGGACGCGGTGGTGGTGGCCGTGCCGAGCAGGTCGAGCACGCCGGTGCACAGCGTCACGCCGCCCTTGGTGAAGGTGACTGTGGCGGTACGGATGTCACCGGCCGTGGTGTCCGTCGCCCCCGGCAGCACCGAGCTGTCCCGGACCACGGCCCGCAGCAGCGCCTGGCCGGACGCGCCACTGGCCCCGGTGTTCACGAGCGCGTCGCCGGCCCAGCTGACGGCCGTGTCCTCGGCGGCGACGGTGACGGTGAACGAGGTGCTGCCGGTCAGCCCGGAGCCGTCGGAGACGGTCACGGTGACCGGGTAGTCGCCCGGGACCGCCGTGGTGGTGCCGGCGACCGTCCAGGTACGCGTACCCGGGCGGGCGTCTGCCGCCGAGGTGCTCGTGACGGCCAGGGAGAGGCCGGCGGGCAGCCCGGTGGCCGCAGCGCTCAGGTCCGCGCCGACGGTGTCGCCGTCGGTCGCGGTGACCGTGACGGCCGGCGAGAGCGCGTCGCTGTACTGGACGTGTACGCCGCCGTCCGGGGCGGTGCTGGTGACGACCGGGGCGGACCGGATGGTGAAGTCGGCGTCGTTGACGTCGAAGAAGACGTTGCCGACCGCCTCGATCTTGATCCGGGCCTTCCCGGTGGCCACGTTCGGCAGCGTCACCGTCGCCGAGCCGGTGTTGGCGGTCTGCTCCGCCAGCACGTACGGGAAGGTCTGCCCGCCGTCGGCGGACAGCGAGATCTTCACCTGGGTGGCGTTCACCGGCGCCACGTCGGTGCCGGCCACGTCCCACGTCACGGTCTGGGTCGAGCCGCCGTCCAGGACGGCCGCGGTGTCCTGCGAGGTCACCAGGAACGGACCCGCGTCCGGCGCCAGGACCACGGCGACGTCGGCGCTGCCGATGCCGCCGCCACCCAGTCGCCCGTCCCGGGCGGTGAGCTTGAAGTGCAGGGTCCGGTCACCGGCCATGCCGACCCAGTCGCGGGTGGGCAGGAACTCCGAGTAGCAGTCGACCAGTTCGGCGGGCACGTTCGAGGCGCCACCGGTGGCCGGCGGCGCAGGCGGGGCCGGGCAGGTGCCGTTGGCGGCGTTGGTGTTGCCGGCCAGGATCTGCGCCATGTCCGGGAAGACCCGGGTCGAGTCGGTGGTGACCGAGTTCAGACCCGGCGAGTGGTACTTCAGCGTGTCGGTCGGCGACACGATCGCCGCCTCGCCGAACACCCGGAACAGCGGACCGTTGACCTTCGTGTTGTTCGTCAGCGCGGTGCCGGTCGTGGCGCCCCTGTCGTTCTGCTCCCACAGGTACGTGACCGTGTCGCCGTCGGCGTCGGTGGCGCTGCCGGTCAGCGCGAACGGCGTACGCACCGGAATGGTGACGGTCTCCGGGACGGTGACCACCGGGGCGTGGTTGGTGGTCTCCTCGACCAGCCAGCCGCCGTTGTCGATGGCGCCGCCCTTGGCCGTCTCGCCGACGAAACCGGAGGCGCCGGAGACGTTCGTCAGCTCCAGCGACGCCACGTTCGTGGTCGCCAGCGTGCCGCCGAAGGTCACCTGGAAGCCGTTGTCGTTGAGCGTGCCGCTGCCACCGAACGCGGCCACGGTGACCGTCGCACCGGCCGGCCAGCCGGCGATGCCCTCGATGGCGGCCTTGATGCCGGCGGTGGTGTAGTTGACGCCCCGCACGATCGGCGCCGAGTCGCTGCCCGCGTAGCTGACGGTGAACGAGTCGCCGTCGGCGTCGAACCCGTACAGCGAGACGTTCTGCACCTCGTTGATCGCCGGACGGTTCGAGGTGACGTAGTTGGTGATCTCGGTGTAGCTGCGGTGCGACCAGTACGGGTCGCTGTGCGGCTGGAGGTTGTCCTGCTGGCAGATGCCCGCGTACGCCATGATCGACGAACCGCTGCCCGGCTCGTACGAGTTGGCCGCGCTGCGGTTGCCGCCCGAGCAGTTGTACTGCGTGCCGTTGAACGTGTGGTTGCCGGCGAACTGGTGACCCATCTCGTGCGAGACGTAGTCGACCGCGTAGAAGTCGCCGACCGGCGTCGGCAGGCCGGTGCAGCCCTGCGCCTTGCCGTTGCCGCCGATCACGCCGAGGCTCGCCACGCCGCCACCGTTGACGCCCAGGCCGACGTGGCCCACGTCGTAGTTGCTCGCACCGACGAGCTGGCCGAGCACGATCCGGTTACGGCTGAGCGTGCCGCTGCCGCAGGACGTGAGCTGCGCCGGCGTGAAGCAGGCCGCCGCACCGCACGGGCCGTTCGGCTCGGTGGCCAGGGCCGGCGTGTTCAGGTTCGTCTTGTCGGTGTCGTTGATCAGCACGAGCCGGATCGCGGTCTCGTCCTCGTAGATCTGAGTCACCCGGTTCATCAGCGTCACCTTCGCGGCGGTGACGTTCTCCGCGCCGAAGTAGGTGGCGTACGACGGGTCGGTCACCAGCGCCACCCGGTAGGTGCGCAGCTTCACCAGCGGCCCGGCCGGAACCTCCGCCTCGGCGATCTCCTCGGCCAGCGCGTGCGCCTCCTGCGTGACGTCCTCACGCTCGACGAACTCCCCCTCGGGGTGCTCGAGGTCGCGGGCGAAGTAGCTCGCGTAGAGGCTCTGGTCGCGCTGGTAGTACGGGTCGATGTACCAGTTGCCCTCGGCCGAACGGACCGAGGCGTGGAACCCGAGCGGGGTGAGGTCCGCGCGGATGGTCGCCGTCGGGTCGTCCAGGCCCTTGCCGGCGTACGTGGTGATCTCCGGGTGCTTCGCGGCCAGGCCGGCCTCCATGACCGGCGAGTCGACCAGCTCGAAGCGCTGGAACGTGCCGTCCGGAGCGGGCAGCGACACCACCTGCTTCGCCACCCGGGCCACCGCCACGCGGTCCTCGGCCGGTGCCTTGTCCAGCAGGCCCTTCATGGTGCCGCGGTCCAGCTTGTACGCGGCCAGCCGCTTGGCCTTGACGGCGGCGTTGCGGCCCGCCTTGGTGGCCGCCGGTTTGCCGTCCACCTTCTGCCACGGTCCGTGGACGGCGGGTGCCGCGGAGACGGGCGCGGGCGCCGCGAGAACGGGAAGCGTCGCCGCGGCCAGCGCGGCGACGAGGAGGGCAGCGGTCCGTCCGCGCCGGGCGGGTTGCCGGTCGCGCGGCGGGCGCCCGAGGATGATCCTCAAGTCTTCTCCCTGTTCGGTCGGGTGTGGACCGGCACACGACCGGCGGGGATGACCGGACGTACGTGAACGGTCCACGGATTGTTCCGTGACCCTAGGACCACTCGTGAGCCCGAACATCACCCGCAAAGACGATGTGGTTCTACCTGGACGGTGATCCGGGCCGTCCCGGCCTACGGGATCCGCGCTTCGCTCAGCGGCGACGGCCGACCTGACGGCCGAGCACACCTGTGGTCGGACGCGGGACCGGAACGGTGCCTTCCGTCAGCCGCAACCGCCGGTTCGGCCGATCCCCGGGTAACGGATCATGAACCGGTCCGCAATCGGCCCGACACATTGGCCGGGTCCACGTCGGTCACACGCCGAGCACCGTGGCGACTGCGAGAGCGGCGATGATGACGCTGGACAGCAGCGCGGTGACCCGCCGCCCCCGGGCGCCGGTGAGGGCCCGGCCGATCAGCGAGCCGCCCCCGGCGATCAGCACCTGCCAGCTCGCCGAGGCGAGGAACACGCCGAGGGTGAAGGCGGCAGCGGCCGGCGGGCCGGAGTCGAGCACGTCACCACGGCCGAGGACGAGCGCCACGAAGTAGACCACAGTGGCCGGGTTGAGCAGGGTCAGCGCGAGAACCGCGCCGAACGCCCGCACCGGCGTGTCCAGGCCACCCCGTGCGCCCGGCTCCTGCGTCGTGCCCGGCGGGTGCGTGGTGGCCGACGGGCTCGGCGGGTGCGTTGTGGCCGGTGGGCTCGACGGGTGCGTTGTGGCCGGTGGGCGCAGCGCGCGCCAGGCGGTGAGGCAGGCGAGAGCCAGCAGCACCCCCGCGGCGACCAGCCGCAGCGGACCCGCGAACGGCGCGAGCCCGCTCGCCACCGCGGCCCCGCCGAGCGCCGCCACGGCGGCGTAGAGCCCGTCGGCGGTAGCCACGCCGAGCGCCGCGGCCGCACCGACCCGGAACGAGGTACGCGCGCTGAGTCCGAGAATGAGGATCGCGATCGCGCCGACCGGAATGGCGACGCCGTAGCCGGCGACCAGGCCAGCCAGGAACGCCCCGGTCACGACGACGGATGATGGGTCGAGGCGGCCGAGGGCAGGGTGCGCTGTCGACGCGCGGCGGTGGCCGCACGGACAGGAGCCTGCTTCGGGTACGCCTCGATCACCCGCTCATCCTGCGCCCCACTCCCTCACCCCGCGACCGCTTTTCCCGCGCGCCCGCACGCGCACCCCGCGGCTGGGCTGGGCTGGGCTGGGCTGGGCTGGAGATCTTGGTACGAATCTGCCTTCTAGGGGGCGATCTCATACCAAGATCTCGCCGCCCACGGCCCTGCCGCCGGTGGCAGTGCCGTCAGCCCACCTTGATCGACACCACTACGCCGAGGTGGCGGCATCAGACCCACTCCGACCACACCACGTCGGCGTAACGGTGTCGATCAAGCCCGCGAACACCACAGGCGCGGCACCCTCTTGTCAGGGGTGCCGCGCCCGTGGCGGTGACCGGGAGAACGGTCAGACGTTGAAGCCGAGCGAGCGGAGCTGGTCGCGCCCCTCGTCGGTGATCTTGTCGGGGCCCCACGGCGGCAGCCAGACCCAGTTGATCCGGATGTCGTTGACCAGGCCGCCGCCGGGACCGGTGGTCAGCGCCTGCCGGGCCTGGTCCTCGATCACGTCGGTCAGCGGGCAGGCCGCCGAGGTCAGCGTCATGTCCAGGGTGGCGACGTTCTCGTCGTCGACGTGGACGCCGTACACCAGGCCCAGGTCGACCACGTTGATGCCCAGCTCGGGGTCGACGACGTCCTTCATCGCCTCCTCGATGTCGCCGATCGCGGCCTTGCCGCCGGCCGGGGCCGCCGCACCCGCGGCCGCACCGTCGGCAACAGTCCCGTTGACGGCGGTGCCGTCCGTCGCCACCGCGCCGGCCTCGGGGGTCATGTTCTCGTCGCTCATGCCTTCACCTCCGGGCTCACGCCCACCCCGGCGCGTGCCGCGGCGTCCTTGAACGCCATCCACGACAACAGCGCGCACTTGACCCGGGCCGGGTAGCGCGCGACACCCGCGAACGCCACCCCGTCTCCGAGCACGTCCTCGTCCGGCGTGACCTGGCCCCGCCCGGACATCAACTGCACGAACGCCTCGTGCACCACCGCGGCGTCGCTCGCGGCCTTGCCGCGCAGCAGCTCGTGCAGGATGCTCGCCGACGCCTGGCTGATCGAGCAGCCCATCCCGTCGTACGAGATGTCGGTGAACACGCTGCCGTCGGTCGCCACCCGTACGGTGATCTCGTCGCCGCAGGTCGGGTTGACGTGGTGCGCCTCGCCGACCCGGGCGGCCGGGTCCGCCGCTTCCCGCAGGCCGCGGCCGTGCGGGTGCTTGTAGTGGTCCAGGATGATCTCCTGGTAGAGGGATTCAAGTTGCATCAGTCGAACACCTTCCGCACCCGCTCCAGACCCGCCACCAGGGCGTCGATCTCCGCGGTGGTGGTGTAGAGGTAGAACGACGCCCGCGTCATGGCCGGCACCCCGAACCGGGTGCACACCGGCTTGGCGCAGTGGTGCCCCACCCGCACCTGCACGCCGAGCGAGTCGAGCACCTGCCCGACGTCGTGCGGGTGCACGTCACCGAGCGCGAACGAGATCGTCCCGCCCCGGCCCACCGGCACCGTCGGGCCGAAGATCCGCAGGTCCGGCACGGTGGCGAGGGCGTCGAGCGCGTACGCCGTCAGCTCCTTCTCGTGCCACTGAACAGCCGGCATGCCGATCGCGGTGAGGTAGTCCACGGCCGCGCCGAGCGCCACCGCCTCGGCGATCGGCGGGGTGCCCGCCTCGAACCGGGCCGGCGGCGCGGCGAACGTCGAGCCCGCCATCGTCACCGTCTCGATCATCGAGCCGCCGCCCATCACCGGGGGCATCGCGGCGAGCAGCTCGCCCCGGCCCCACAGCACGCCGATCCCGGTCGGGCCGCACATCTTGTGCCCGGTGAAGACGATGAAGTCGACGTCGTAGTCGACCACGTCCATCGGCAGGTGCGGCACCGACTGCGAGCAGTCGAGCAGCAGCAGCGCGCCGACCTCACGGACCCGCGCGGTGATCCGCGAGGTGGCGTTGACGGTGCCGAGGATGTTCGACATGTGCACCAGCGAGACGATCTTCGTCCGCTCGGTGACCAGGTCTTCCAGGCCGGACTCGTCGAGCCGGCCCTGGTCGGTGACCGGGAACCAGCGCAGCGTCGCGCCGGTGCGCTCCGCGAGAAGCTGCCACGGGACGATGTTCGAGTGGTGCTCCATCTCGGAGATCACGATCTCGTCGCCGGGGCCGAGCCGGAACCGGGGGTCGCCGTCCGCGCGCAGCGAGGCGTTCGAGAACGCGTACGCCACGATGTTGATCGCCTCGGTGGAGTTCTTGGTGAACACCACCTCGTCCACGCTCGGCGCGTTGATGAACGCGGCGATCTTCGCCCGCGCGCCCTCGTACGCCTCGGTGGCCTCGGTGCCAAGCGTGTGCACCGAGCGCGACACGTTGGCGTTGTGCAGCGCGTAGTGCTCGGCGAGCACGTCGAGCACCTGCCGCGGCTTGTGCGAGGTGTTCGCGCTGTCCAGGTAGACGAGCGGGTGACCGTTGACCTCCCGGTCGAGGATCGGGAAGTCGGCCCGCACCTTCGCCACGTCGAAGCGCGGCACGTCGTCGTACTGCGGCATGCCCGCCGGGATGGCCATCGAGGTCATGTCGAGTCTCAGGCCCGCGCCGCGCCGGCTCCGGCGACGTACCGCTCGTAGCCCTCTTCCTCGAGCTTGTCGGCCAGCTCGCGGCCGCCCTGCTCGACGATCCGGCCGGCCACGAAGACGTGCACGTAGTCGGGCTTGATGTAGCGCAGGATGCGGGTGTAGTGGGTGATCAGCAGCAGGCCGGTGTCACCGGTGTCGCGCACCCGGTTCACGCCCTCGCTGACCACGCGCAGCGCGTCGACGTCCAGGCCGGAGTCGGTCTCGTCGAGGATGGCCATCTTCGGCTTGAGCAGCTCCAGCTGCACGATCTCGTGCCGCTTCTTCTCACCGCCGGAGAAGCCCTCGTTGACGTTGCGCTGGGCGAACGCCGGGTCCATCTGGAGCTTCTCCATGGCGCCGCGCAGCTCGCCGGCCCAGGTGCGCAGCTTCGGCGCCTCGCCGTCGATGGCGGTCTTGGCGGTACGCAGGAAGTTGGCCACCGACACGCCGGGGACCTCGACCGGGTACTGCATGGCCAGGAAGAGGCCGGCGCGGGCGCGCTCGTCGACGGACATGGACAGCACGTCCTCGCCGTCGAGGGTCACCTCGCCGCCGGTGATCTCGTACTTCGGGTGACCGGCGATCGAGTACGCCAGCGTGGACTTGCCGGAGCCGTTCGGGCCCATGATGGCGTGCGTCTCGCCGGAGCGCACGGTCAGGTCGACCCCGTGCAGGATCGGCTTGAGCTCACCCTCGGGCAGCTTGACCGACACCTTCAGGTCGCGGATCTCCAGGGTGCTCATCAGCGGGTCACTCCATTGCTCGGCAGCGGACGGCCGTCGCCGTCCACGGAAAGGTAGATGTCACCGTCGCGGACTTCGACGGCATAGACGGGTACGGGTTCGGTAGCGGGCAGCCCGGTGGGCTCACCGGTACGCAGGTCGAAACGGGATCCGTGCAGCCAGCATTCCAGCGTGCAGCCCTCGACCTCGCCCTCGGACAGCGCCACGGCGGCGTGCGAGCACTCGTCGTGCACGGCGTAGAACACGTCGTCCTCGCCGTGCACGATCGCGACCTGCACGCCGTCCACGTCGGCGCTGATCGCGGTGCCCTTCGGCACGTCCTCGGTGGAGCAGATCTTGAGCATCAGGCGCCGGCCTTCGCCAGCCGGGCCTCGATGGCGTCACCGAGGCGCTCGCGCAGGTCCTCGACCGGGATCTTGTTGATCAGCTCGGCGAAGAAGCCGCGCACCACCAGGCGCCGCGCCTCGGCCTCCGGGATGCCCCGGGCCATCAGGTAGAACAGCTGCTCGTCGTCGAACCGGCCGGTCGCGCTGGCGTGCCCGGCGCCGGCGATCTCGCCGGTCTCGATCTCCAGGTTGGGTACGGAGTCGGCCCGCGCGCCGTCGGTGAGCAGCAGGTTCCGGTTGATCTCGTACGTGTCGGTGCCGGTGGCCTCGGCGCGGATCAGCACGTCGCCGACCCAGACCGTGTGCGCGTCGTCGCCCTGCAGCGCACCCCGGTAGCCGACGTTGCTGCGGCAGTCCGGCACGGTGTGGTCGACCAGCTGCCGGTGCTCCAGGTGCTGGCCGGAGTCGGCGAAGTAGACGCCGTACAGCTCGGCCTCGCCGCCGCGCTGGGTGTACTCCACCGACGTGTACTGCCGGACCAGGTCGCCGCCGAGGCTGACCTGCACGTGCAGGATCCGGGCGTCGCGGCCCAGCCGCACCTTGAGGTGCTGCGCCTGCACCGCGTCGTCGGCCCAGTCGGCGACGGTGACCAGGGTCAGCTTCGCCCCGTCGCCCACGGTCACCTCGACGTTGTCGGCAAGCGTGGCCGAGCCGACGTGCTCGATCACCACGGTGGCCTCGGCGAACCGGTCCACCTCGACGAACGTGTGGCCGAAGGCGAGCGCCTCGGCGTTCTCGCCGACCACCCGCAGGCGCACCGGCTGCTGCACCACCGCGTCGCGGTCGACGCGCACCAGCAGCGCGCCGTCGGCCCCGCCGTACGCGAGCGCGCTGACCCGGTCGAACGGGGTGAGCACGCTGCCCATCCGGGGGTCGTCCCGGCCGATCCGGTCGACGGTGACGCCCTCGGGCAGGTCACCGTGCTCGTGCCGGACCGCGCCGGTCGTGCCCTGCGCCGACCCGGTCAGGCCGCGCAGGCGCTTGAGCGGGGTGAAGCGCCACTCCTCCTCCAGGCCGGTCAGGGCCGGGAAGTCGGCGACGTCGTACGAGCGGAGCGCCTGCGACTTGGTCGTGGGCGGCGCGGAAGCCTGGGTAGTCATCTCTTCCTTGGTCTGTTCTGCGACGAGGTGTCAGTGAGTCGGAGGGCGGGCGGCCGGCGTCAGCCGACCGCGCCCTCCATCTGCAGCTCGATCAGGCGGTTGAGCTCCAGCGCGTACTCCATCGGAAGCTCCTTGGCGATCGGCTCGATGAAGCCGCGCACGATCATCGCCATCGCCTCGTCCTCGCTCAGGCCCCGGCTCATCAGGTAGAAGAGCTGGTCCTCGCTGACCTTGGAGACGGTCGCCTCGTGCCCCATCGACACGTCGTCCTCGCGGATGTCGACGTACGGGTAGGTGTCGGAGCGGGAGATCGTGTCGACCAGGAGCGCGTCGCACTTGACCGTGCTCTTGCTGCTGGTCGAGCCCTCCAGCACCTGCACCAGACCGCGGTACGAGGTGCGGCCGCCGCCCCGGGCGATCGACTTCGACACGATGGTCGAGGAGGTGTGCGGCGCGGCGTGCACCATCTTGGCGCCGGCGTCCTGGTGCTGGCCCTCGCCGGCCATGGCCACCGAGAGCACCTCGCCCTTGGCGTGCTCGCCGGTCATGTAGACCGCCGGGTACTTCATGGTGACCTTGGAGCCGATGTTGCCGTCGACCCACTCCATGGTCGCGCCCTCGTGGCACACGGCGCGCTTGGTGACCAGGTTGTAGACGTTGTTCGACCAGTTCTGGATGGTCGTGTACCGGCACCGGGCGTTCTTCTTGACGATGATCTCCACGACGGCGCTGTGCAGCGAGTCGGAGGAGTAGATGGGCGCGGTGCAACCCTCGACGTAGTGCACGTACGCGCCCTCGTCGACGATGATCAGCGTCCGCTCGAACTGGCCCATGTTCTCCGTGTTGATCCGGAAGTAGGCCTGCAGCGGGATGTCCACGTGCACGCCCTTCGGCACGTAGATGAACGAGCCACCGGACCAGACGGAGGTGTTCAGCGCGGCGAACTTGTTGTCGCCGACCGGGATCACCGTGCCGAAGTACTCCTTGAACAGGTCCTCGTGCTCCTTGAGCGCGGTGTCCGTGTCCAGGAAGACGACACCCTGCTCCTCCAGGTCCTCACGGATCTGGTGGTAGACCACCTCGGACTCGTACTGCGCCGCGACACCGGCGACCAGGCGCTGCTTCTCCGCCTCCGGGATGCCGAGCTTGTCGTAGGTGTTCTTGATGTCCTCGGGCAGGTCCTCCCAGGAGGTGGCCTGCTTCTCGGTGGACCGCACGAAGTACTTGATGTTGTCGAAGTCGATCCCGGTGAGGTCGGCGCCCCAGTTCGGCATCGGCTTGCGGCCGAACAGCCGCAGGCCCTTGAGCCGCAGGTCGAGCATCCAGGCCGGCTCGTTCTTCTTGGCCGAGATGTCCCGCACCACCGCCTCGCTGAGGCCGCGCTGGGCGGACGCCCCGGCGACGTCGGGGTCGGCCCAGCCGTACTCGTAACGGCCGAGGGCCGCGAGCTGCTCCTCCTGGGTCAGGGGCTGGACGATCTGCTCGGTCATCTATCTGTCCTCACAGTGGTGACGGTGGAACCGGACTGGGCGGGAATGTGCGTGGTGCACACGCCGTCGCCGTGCGCGATGGTGGCCAGGCGCTGTACGTGAGTGCCGACCAGACGGGAGATCACTTCGGTCTCGGCCTCGCACAGCTGAGGGAACTCGGCGGCCACGTGCGCCACCGGGCAGTGGTGCTGGCAGAGCTGGCCGCCGGAGGCGATCGTGGACGCGTTGGCAGCGTAACCCTCGGCGGTCAGCGCGCCGGCGAGTGCCTCCGCCCGCGCGAGCGGGGCGTCTCCGGCGTCCTCCATGGCCGCCCGGCAGCGGGTCTCCAGCGCGGAGACCTGCTCGGCCGCGAACGCCGCGACCGCCTCGGTGCCGCCGGTGCGGGCGATCCACCGCAGCGCGGCGGTGGCCATGTTGTCGTAGTGGTGGGTGCCACAGCGACCGCGGCCCGCCTCGGTGAGCGCGAAGACCTTGGCCGGGCGGCCGCGCCCGCGACTGCCGCGGACGGTCTGGTCGCGGGCGACCACGTCACCGTCGGCGAGCATCGCGTCGAGGTGGCGGCGGATCGCGGCCGGGCTCAGGCCGAGCGCCGTGCCGAGCTGCGCGGCGGTGGTGGGACCACGCTCCAGCAGCAGCTGGGTGACCCGGTCCCGGGTCGACAGGTCAGCCGGGGCGGTCTCCCGCTCGCCGGGCCGTACGCCGCGACGTGCGCGCGAACCACCGGCGACCGGACCGGTCACCGGCGTTCGGGAGAGCGCCGCCGCGTTTTTCACAACAGCAACGTTACGTAATTCGCGGAGGGCCCGCAAACCCGGGGTCCGGTGATTCCGACCACCGGGGTGCCGGAGTCACCCGATCGGGATCAACTACGGTGCGTAGGATTCGCTCCGTGAAGCGATCCGTCCGGTTTCCGGTCTCCGCCACGCTGCTGCGCCGCCTCGCGCTCGCCTCGATCATCGCGAACGTCGCGATCGTGGTCACCGGCGGGGCCGTCCGGCTCACCGCCTCCGGCCTCGGCTGCCCCACCTGGCCCCGGTGCACCGAGGACTCCTACACCACCACACCCGAGATGGGCGTGTACGGGGTGATCGAGTTCGGCAACCGGCTGCTCACCTTCGCGGTCGGGATCATCGCGCTCGCCGTGGTGCTGGCCGTGCTGGCGCACCGTCCGCGCCGCCGCGGGACGCTGCCGCTGGCCGTGGGCGTGCTGTTCGGCATCCCGGCCCAGGCGATCATCGGTGGCATCACCGTGCTCACCAACCTCAACCCGTGGGTGGTCGGGCTGCACTTCCTCGCCTCGATGGCGGTGATCGCGGTCGCGTACGCGCTCTGGCGGCGCATCAAGGACCCGGACGGGCCGGTGTCCCCGACCGTGCCGGCGCCGCTGCGTACGCTCGCCTGGATCACCATGGCGGTGAGCGCGTCGGTGCTGGTGGTCGGCACGTGGGTGACCGGCAGCGGACCGCACGCCGGCGACCACGGCGCGGCCCGCAACGGCCTGGACCCGGCGGCGATCTCCCAGGTGCACGCCGACGGCGTCTTCCTGCTGATCGGCCTGTCGGTGGCGCTGTACTTCGCGTTCCGGGCGGTCGGCGCGGCGCGGGCGGCGCGGGCCGCCGCGGTGCTGATCGCGGTCGAGCTGGGCCAGGGCGTGATCGGCTTCGTCCAGTACTTCACCCACCTGCCCGCCGTGCTGGTCGGCGCGCACATGCTCGGCTCCTGCCTGGTGCTGCTGGCCACGCTCGGCGTGCTCTGGGCGACCCGGGAGCGGCTGCCGGCCACCCCGGCGGCACCGGCCGTGCCCGCCGCGCAACGGGTGGGCGCCGCCGCCTGAGTGCGGGCGTTACCGCGCGGCGGGAGCGGGAAAGCGGTCCGGGTCACCGACCGTCCGCCCGAGGGGAGCTCCCCGTGTCGCGCAAGAGCCTCTCCACCACCACCCCGCAACGGCTGACCCCGGTCGCCGGCGCGCCGCTGTGGTGCGACGCCCGCGAGTACGGCCTCACGGGCGACGGGGTCACCAACGACCAGCCCGCCCTGGCGGCGCTGGTGGACCGCCTCGGCGCCGGGTACGACGCCGACGGCCGGGCGCGGGTGATCTACTGCCCGCCCGGCCTGTACTCGATCCGCGACGCCGGCACCGTGTGGCGCAGCGGCGTCTCACTGCTCGG
Organism: Micromonospora sp. WMMD1219; assembly: GCF_049315215.1. Lineage (NCBI taxonomy): Bacteria > Bacillati > Actinomycetota > Actinomycetes > Micromonosporales > Micromonosporaceae > Micromonospora > Micromonospora sp. WMMD1219. Next base: position 3,825,995 of record NZ_CP186057.1, on the reverse strand, counting down.
CGCCGGGCCGGCGGCGACCCGCTTCCTGCTCAGCAACGAGGGCAACCGCAGCGCGCCGGTCCCGCTCGCCTTCTGGACCACCGTGCAGCACGGCGCGGACCGGGACCGGCACATCACCGACTGCACGTTCGCCGACTTCGAGATCGACGGCTCCGGCGTCGCCCAGACCGCCTACGACTACCTGGCCAAGGGGCTGGGCCTGCAGTACGTGGTGCGCGGCGTGTTCCGCAACCTCTACATCCACCACACCGGCGCGACCGGCCTGGGCTGCGACTTCCTCCAGGACAGCCTGATCGACGGGGTGGTCGCGGTGGGGTGCGGCCGGCTGGACAACGGCGACCAGATGGGCGGCGCGGGGATCGGCGTCGGCATCGGCGGCTGGGGCGACGTGGAGCGCCTCACCATCGCCAACTGCACCACCATCGGCAACGGCACCAACGGCATCTTCCTGGAGCTGCAGAAGGACTACTGGACCCCGCCCCGTGGCATCCGGATCATCGGCTGCCACAGCCAGGCCAACCGGTTCGGCATCTCCGACTGGGGCGCGGACGGGCTGATCGTCTCCGGCTGCACCATGACCAACAACCTGGAGGCCGGCTTCGACGTGTCGGGCAACGGCACCGCCGGGGTGGCCGGGCGCGGCGGCCTGGTCACCGGCTGCGTGATCGACTACAACGTCGGCGACGGCATCAGCATGGGCAACACCCCCGGCCCGTACGCGGTCCAGGCCAACCGGATCAGCCGCAACGGCGGCTTCGGCTACCACGAGCACGACCTGGGCCACGGCTACCGGGGCGCGGCGGCCGACGTGGTGATCCAGGACAACGACATCCGGGAGAACGCGCTGGACGGCATCCGGATCGACCGGCCGATGCTCGACACGTCGATCGTCGGGAACCGAATCCGGGACAACGGCCGCCGCTCCGCCCCGGCCGGCACCGGCTCCGGCGAGGCGGTGCGGTACGGCCCCCGCGAGGTCACCGACGGCAACGCCGACTGGCCGGCCGGCGGGCACCGGGGCAAGGTGGTGCGGGTCGGCTCCCGGGACGCCGTGGTGTCCGACAACAGCGCCGACCGGCTCTCCCTGGCCGAGGTGCGCCCGGACGGCTCCACCGGCTGGACCGCCGCCACGCCGGGGCCCGGCACGGCGTACGAGCTGCCCGACTCGCCGCCCGCGTGCGGCGGCATCACGATCGCCGCGCCGTTCGACTCGGCCACCGTGCGCGGCAACCGGATCTGGCACCGGGACGCCGACACCCAGGCGTACGGCATCTGGGTCACCGAGGCGGGCAGTTGCGTCTCCTGCGCGTTCGAGGACAACGACCTGGCCGGCACCGAGGCCGCGCTGCGGCTGGACACGCCGCCGATCGGTGGCCGCTGGGCGCGCAACCACAGCGACCGCGACTGAGCGCCGCGCCGGGTGCGGGCCGGTCCCCCGGCCGGTGGCCTCAGCGGCGGGCCAGGTGGGTGAGCACCGCGTCGGCGAGCCGGTCCGGGGCGCCGTCGGCGTACCCGACGAACAGGCTCGGCTCGGTCAGCTCCAGCTCGACCAGTACGGGCGCGCCGTCCGGGCCGGGGATCAGGTCGACGCGGGCGTAGAGCAGGCGGTCCGGGCCGCCGGGCACCACCGCCAGCACCTTCTCGGCCACCGCGCGCTGCTCCGCCGTGGCGGCGCGGGCGTCGATCCGCTCCTCCTTGTAGAGCGCGGCCTCGCCCAGGTCCGGCCCGGTCAGCATCGGACCCTTGCGGATCGCGTGGCTGAACGCCAGGCCGCCGGGGCCGGCCAGGAACAGCAGCGCGGTCTCCCCGGCGGTGTCCACCGCGCCGAGGTACGGCTGGACCATGGTGACCCGCCCGGCGGCGGAGAGCCGCCGTACGTGGGCCACCGCGAGCTCACGGTGCTCCCTGTCGGTCAGGTCGTAGCGACCGGTGTCCTGGCTGCCGGCGCTGACGGCCGGCTTGATCACGTGCTCGCCGCGGGCCGGGGGCGTCCACGCCTGCCCGGGCTCGACCCACTCCGTCGGGACGGTGGGCACTCCGGCGGCGGCCAACTCGGACAGGTAGCGCTTGTCGGTGTTCCAGGCGACCACGTCGGCCGGGTTGACCAGGGCCGGCACCGTACGTGCCCAGGCCACGAACTCGTCCCGCCGCCGGGCGTAGTCCCACGGGGAGCGGAGCACGACCAGGTCGTACCCGGGCCAGTCCACCGAGGGGTCGTCCCAGACCGCGATCTCGGTGGTGACGCCGCGTTCGGCGAGCGGGCCGAGCGCGAGCCGGTCGTCCGGGTCGAGGCCGGGCAGTTCGGCGCAGGTGACGAAAGCGACCCGGGGTCTCCCCCGGGTCGACTGGTGGTGGTTGGTCATTCGGTATATGTCAACGGGCCATCGTGCGCCGGGCCATCGACCGCCACAGGTCGTTGCTCGGACGCATCTGGTCCATCAGTTCACGCTCCCAGGCGTTCTCGACGTCGACCCCGGCCTTCGCGCAGGCCTGCCGCGCGACGTCCGTGCCGTCGGCGAACTGGTCTGCCCATACCCCGTCGGAACCCACGAGGACGATCCGTGCGCCGCGCTTGCCGACGTACTCGATGACCGCCTTCGCGCCGCCGTGCCCGGCGGCGAACGACTTGATGCCCGCGACCAGGCCGTTGGGGGCCTGCTCGGCGGTCTTGTCAGCCGTCAGCGTCGTATCGGAACCATCTGCCATGACGCGAAGCCTAAGCAGAGTTCCACCCGGATGTGCGAGAACCATGAACTGAATGTGATGCCAATTACCCATCGGTTTAAGAAGAACCACAGGTAATTCGCCCGTACATGTCGCTTATATCTGGGTGAAACGGGCGGGCGGGATCGTCACAATCTGTCCGGGTTGGACCCGTCCGGGAAAGCCCGAAAAAAATTTCTGATGAACCGCCGGACGGGCGGGTCAGAGCAGCGCGTCGAGCGCGACGGCCGCGAACAGGATCGTGAGGTACGTCGTGGACCAGTGGAACAGCCGCATCGGCTTGACCGCCTCGCCGCGCGTCGCGCGCCGGCACAGCTTGTGCGCCTCGACGAGGAAGATCCCGCCGACCACGAGCGCCGTGACCCCGTAGATCGGGCTCATCCCGAGCGGCCAGACCGCCAGCGAGGAGAGCACCGTCAGCCAGGAGAAGCCGATGATCTCGGCGTTGACCCGCCGGACCGAGGCCACCACCGGCAGCATCGGCACCCCGGCGCGGGCGTAGTCGGCCTTGTACTTGATGGCCAGCGCGTAGAAGTGCGGCATCTGCCAGAAGAACACCACAGCGAACAGGCCCCACGCGGCCGGCGCCAGCGAACCGGTGACAGCGGCCCAGCCGATCAGCACCGGCGCGGCCCCGCAGATGCCGCCCCAGAACGTGTTGGCGGCCGTGGTCCGCTTCAGCCACAGCGTGTAGACCAGGTCGTAGTAGGCGATCGCGGCCAGCGTCAGCACCGTCGCCAGCCAGTTCGTCGCCGCCGCCATCAGCGCCACCGAGACGGCCGCCAGCACCAGGCCGAAGACCAGGGCGCTGCGCGGCGACACGGTGTGCGCGGGCAGCGGACGGCGCTTGGTGCGCCGCATGAGCTGGTCGATGTCGCGGTCGATGTAGCAGTTGATGACGCTCGCCGCGCCGGCCGCGAGCGACCCGCCGACCAGCACCACGGCGACCAGCCACAGCGACGGCATCCCGCCGTGGGCGAGCATCATCGCCGGCACGGTGGTGACCAGCAGCAGCTCGACGATCCGCGGCTTGGTCAGCGTCACGTACGCCGCCACCACGGCGCGTACGTCCCGCCGGCCGCTCGCCGGCACCTCCGCCACCGCGCCCACCGGCGACTGCCCGGCAGGGTTGCTGACGGGGCGCTCGGTGATCATGCTCACGGATTGCCACCTTCCGGCATCGGCGGGGGAGGTCGTTCGGCCCGGACCGCTGCGGGTCCACACACCGCCCCACACACTACGCGGCGTCGTTTTCGCTGCCCCGTGGACCCGGCAACGGTGCGAGCCGTCACACCTGGGGTTGAACGACCGGACGTCCGCGATCCGTACAGAACAGCATGCTGAGATCCCCGGGCGGACGTTTAGCACCGCTCGATAGGGTCATCAGTGAGGGTTCCGCCCATCTGCCGAGGAGCACAACCATCGTGGCTGCCAACCGACCCGAGCTTCCCGCTCTCAACTGGTCCGACCTCGACCGCAGGGCCGTCGACACGGTCCGCGTGCTGGCCATGGACGCCGTGGAGAAATCCGGCAACGGCCATCCGGGGACGGCGATGAGCCTCGCCCCGGCGGCGTACCTGCTCTTCAACCGGGTCATGCGGCACAACCCGGCCGACCCGAACTGGGCCGGGCGCGACCGGTTCGTGCTCTCCGCCGGCCACTCCAGCCTTACGCTCTACATCCAGCTCTTCCTCTCCGGCTACCCGCTGGCGCTGGACGACCTGAAGGCGCTGCGCCAGTGGGGCTCGCTCACCCCGGGCCACCCGGAGCACGGCCACACCCCGGGCGTGGAGACCACCACCGGCCCGCTCGGCCAGGGCCTCGGCAACGCGGTCGGGATGGCCATGGCCGCCCGCCGCGAGCGCGGCCTGTTCGACCCGGAGCCGGACCGCGCCGACTCCCCGTTCCGGCACGACATCTGGTGCATCGCCTCCGACGGTGACATCGAGGAGGGCATCACCCACGAGGCCAGCGCGCTCGCCGGTCACCAGCAGCTCGGCAACCTCTGCGTGATCTACGACGACAACGAGATCTCGATCGAGGACGACACCCGCATCGCCAAGAGCGAGGACGTGGCGGCCCGCTACGAGGCGTACGGCTGGCACGTGCAGACCGTCGACTGGCGCAGCGGCGACGCCGACCAGGGCGACTACCACGAGGACGTGGAGGCGCTGTACCAGGCGCTGCTGGCGGCCAAGGCGGAGACCGGCCGGCCGTCGTTCATCGCGCTGCGCACGATCATCGGCTGGCCCGCGCCGAACAAGCAGAACACCGGCAAGATCCACGGCTCGGCGCTCGGCGCGGACGAGGTCAAGGCCACCAAGGAGATCCTCGGCTTCGACCCGCAGCGCACCTTCGAGGTCGACGAGGAGGTGCTCAAGCACGCCCGCCAGGTGCTGGAGCGCGGCGCGCAGGAGCAGGCCGAGTGGACCACCGGATTCGACGCGTGGGCGCAGGCCAACCCGGAGCGCAAGGCGCTGTGGGACCGGATGGCCACCCGTACGCTGCCGACCGGCTGGACCGACGCGCTGCCGACCTTCCCGGCGGACGCCAAGGGTGTCGCCACCCGGGCCGCCTCCGGCAAGATCCTGGAGGCCCTGGCGCCGGTGCTGCCCGAGCTGTGGGGCGGCTCGGCCGACCTGGCCGAGAGCAACAACACCACGATGAAGGGCGAGCCGTCGTTCGTCCCGGCCGCGCACGCCACCAAGGACTTCCCCGGTGACGAGTACGGCCGCACGTTGCACTTCGGCATCCGTGAGCACGCCATGGGCTCGATCCTCAACGGCATCGCCCTGCACGGCGGCACCCGCCCCTACGGCGGCACGTTCCTGGTGTTCAGCGACTACATGCGCCCGGCGGTGCGGCTGGCCGCGCTGATGAAGCTGCCGGTGACGTACGTCTGGACGCACGACTCGATCGGCCTCGGCGAGGACGGCCCGACGCATCAGCCGATCGAGCACCTGACCGCGCTGCGGGCCATCCCCGGCCTGGACGTGGTGCGTCCGGCCGACGCCAACGAGACGGTCTGGGCGTGGCGGCAGGCGCTGGAGCACACCGACCGGCCGACCGCGCTGGCGCTCAGCCGCCAGGCGCTGCCGACGTTCGACCGCACCGACCTGGGCGGCGCCGAGGGCGTCGCCAAGGGCGGGTACGTGCTGGCCGAGGCGTCGAACGGCAAGCCGCAGGTGATCATCGTCGGCACCGGCTCGGAGGTGCAGCTCTGCCTCACCGCGCGGGAGCGGCTGGAGGCCGACGGCACCCCCACCCGGGTCGTGTCCATGCCCTGCCAGGAGTGGTTCTTCGCCCAGGACGAGGCGTACCGGGAGTCGGTGCTGCCTCGCGGGGTAAAGGCACGGGTGAGCGTGGAGGCGGGTATCGCGATGTCCTGGCGGGCGATCGTCGGCGACAGCGGCGAGTGCGTGAGCATCGAGCACTACGGCGCCAGCGCACCGCACACCGTGCTCTTCGAGCAGTTCGGGTTCACCCCCGACCGGATCGTGGCCGCCGCGCACGCGGCGCTGACCCGGGTGGGCGACATCACCGGTTTCACGACCGGCAACTGAGGGGAGCGTGGACGGCATGACGGACAGGCTGAAGGAGCTCCAGGGCGCCGGTGTGGCGATCTGGCTCGACGATCTTTCCCGGGTACGGCTGAGCTCCGGCGGGCTGGACAAGCTGCGCCGGGAGAGCCACGTCGCCGGGGTGACCACCAACCCGACGATCTTCGCGAAGGCGCTGAGCGACGCCGACGAGTACGACTGGCAGCTTCGTGACCTCGCCGTACGCGGCGTGGACGTCGAGGAGGCGGTCCGCATGCTCACCACGTACGACGTGCGGTGGGCCTGCGACGTGATGCGCCCCTCGTACGACGTCAGCGACGGCGTGGACGGCCGGGTGTCGATCGAGGTGGACCCGCGCTCGGCGCACGACGCGGCGAAGACCGTCGCCGAGGCCAAGGCGCTGTGGTGGCTGGTCGACCGGCCGAACCTGTTCATCAAGATCCCGGCCACCGAGGAGGGCCTGCCCGCGATCACCGCGACGCTGGCCGAGGGGATCAGCGTCAACGTCACGCTGATCTTCGGCCTGGACCGCTACTCGCAGGTGATGGACGCGTTCCTGGCCGGCCTGGAGCAGGCGCAGGCCAACGGGCACGACCTGTCGAAGATCGGCTCGGTCGCCTCGTTCTTCGTCTCCCGGGTCGACACCGAGGTGGACAAGCGGCTGGAGAAGATCGGTTCGGACCAGGCCAAGGCGCTGCGCGGCAAGGCGGCGGTCGCCAACGCCCGGCTGGCGTACGAGCGCTACGGCGAGGTCTTCTCCTCGGCGCGCTGGCAGAAGCTGGCCGACGCGGGCGCCCACCCGCAGCGCCCGCTGTGGGCCTCCACGTCGACGAAGAACCCGGACTACCGGGACGTCATCTACGTCGAGGAGCTGATCGCGCCCGGCACCGTCAACACCATGCCGGAGCCGGTCGTCCACGCCTACGCCGAGCACGGCGAGACGAAGCCGGACACCGTCACCGTCGCGTACGACGACGCGCGTCAGGTCTTCGCCGACCTCCAGTCGGTGGGCGTGGACCTGTCCGACGTGATCGCCACGCTGGAGCGCGAGGGCGTGGAGAAGTTCGAGGCGAGCTGGGTGGAGCTGCTGGAGGGGGTCAAGAAGTCCCTCGCCGAGGCGGCCAAGGGCTCGGGCAGCCCGCACCGGGCCGCCGGGGAGAACGCGCAGGCGGCGCAGCAGGCCGGCGGCAACGCGTGACCGACGGCGTCCGACGCGTCCCGGGGCCGGGCCCCGGGACGCGTCGCGCCGTACCGTGGAACGGGTGAGGTGGTCTGCCTTGAACGAGCCGAGGTGGCGCGGTGAGTGACCTGCTGGCCGGGCGGGCGGACATGGCCGCCGGTCTGGCCGTGCGCGGGGCCGACGCCCTCGGTGCGGCCACCCGCGCCACGCTCGTCTCCCACGACGTCCCGGCCCGGCTCGCCGCCGCGGACCCGGCCCTCTGGGGGCCGGCCGCCGAGCCGGCGGCCCTCGCCCGGCTGGGCTGGCTGCACGCCCACCGGCACAGCCGGGACCTGCTCCCCCAGCTCGCCGAACTTGCCGCCGAGCTGGACGACCTGGACCACGTGGTGCTGGCCGGCGCCGGCGGCGACACGCTCGCCGCCGAGGTGCTGGCCGAGTGCCTGGGCCGGCCGGTGACGGTGCTCGACACCGCCGATCCGGGGCCGGCGCGGGCCGCGCTCGCCGACCGCCCGGCGCGTACCCTCCTCGTGCTCGCCGCCCGGCACGGCCTCGACCGGACCACCGACGCCCACCTGCGGGTCTACCGGCAGGCGTGGGCGGACGAAGGCCCGGATGCCGCCCGGCACGTCGTGGTGGTCACCGAGCCCGGCTCGGAACTCGCGGCGCGCGCCGACGAGTTGGGCGCGGTGGTGCTCCCGGCCGAGCCCGGCACGTCCGGGCCGTGGGCCGCGCTCACCGCGTTCGGCCTGGTCCCGGCCGCGCTGGCGGGCGCGCCGGTGGCCGAGGTGCTGGACGAGGCCGAGGCGCTCACCGGCGCGCTCGACCGGGATCGGGACAACCCGGCCCTGGCGCTCGGCGCGGCCCTGGGCGCGGCGCCCGGCGCCGGCCGGGACACGATCGCGCTGGTACCCGACGGCACCGGCCTCGACGGCCTGGGCCGCTGGGCGGGCGCGCTGCTCGCCGACGCCACCGGTGGACGTCTGCTGCCGGTGGTGGCGGAGTCCCCCGACTCCCCCGGCGCCACCGGTCCGGGCGTGCTCACGGTCGGTCTCGGCGGCGCCCTCGGCGCCGGTGTCGGACCGGGCGTGGCCGCCGACGTCGCGGTCAACGGTCCGCTCGGCGCACACCTGCTCACCTGGGCCTACGCCGCCGCGACCGCCGCGGTGACGCTGCGGACCGACCCGTTCGCCGCGCCGCCGGACCCGGCGGACGACGACGCGGCGCCGGAGAGCGGGCCGCCGTCGTCGGTCGAGGGCGCGATCGAGGTGTACGCCCCGAGCGGCGCACCGGCCGACCTGACCGGCGCGCTGCGCTGGCTGCTCGACGGGCTGGGCGAACGGGAGCACCTCGTGGTGACCGCGTACCTCGACCGGCACGCCGACGCGGCGATCGCCGGGCTGCGCCCGCTGCTGGCGCGGGCCGCCGGACGCCCGGTCACCTTCGGCTGGGGACCGCGCCGGCCGCACCACACCGACCCGCGCGGCCGGCACCTCCAGATCACCGGTGCGGTCACCGATGATCTGGAGGTGCCCGGCCGTCCGTACACCTTCGCGCAGCTCCAGGCGGCCCAGGCCGCCGGCGACCGGCGGGCCCTGGCCGGCCGGGAGCGACCGGTGCTGCGACTGCACCTGACCGAGCGGGCGGCGGGTGCCGCCCAGCTCCTGGACACGGCCGGACGGACACGCACGTGACGATCAATGACCTGGAATCAGCGGACCGAGACGCAGGAGGAGGTGGCCCGGTGAACCCGCTGCGCGATCCGCAGGACCGGCGGCTGCCCCGGATCCCCGAGCCGTGTGCCCTGGTGATCTTCGGGGTGACGGGTGACCTGGCCCGCAAGAAGCTGCTGCCGGCGGTCTACGACCTGGCCAACCGGGGGCTCCTGCCGCCCGGCTTCGTGGTGCTGGGCTTCGCCCGACGGGACTGGGGCGACGGCGACTTCGAGTCGGTGGCGCACGACGCGGCCAAGAAGCACGCGCGTACCCCGTGGCGGGAGGAGGTGTGGGCCCGGCTCGCCGGCAACATCAAGTTCGTCGGCGGCTCGTTCGACGACGACGCCGCGTTCGACCACCTCGCCGCCACGCTCGACGAGCTGCGCGACACGCACGGCATCCCCGGCAACGCCGCCTTCTACTTCTCCATCCCCCCGGCGGCCTTCCCCGTGGTGCTCAAGCAGCTCGCCCGCACCGGCATGGCGGACAACGCCAAGTCCGGCGGCTGGCGGCGCGTGGTGGTGGAGAAGCCGTTCGGCAACGACCTGCCCTCGGCCAAGGCGCTCAACGACCTCGTCGACGACGTCTTCACCCGCCAGGACGTGTTCCGGATCGACCACTACCTGGGCAAGGAGACCGTCCAGAACATCCTGGCGCTGCGCTTCGCGAACAACCTGTTCGAGCCGCTGTGGAACTCCAAGTACGTCGACTCGGTGCAGATCACCATGGCCGAGGACGTCGGCATCGGCACCCGCGCGGCGTTCTACGACTCCGTCGGCACCGCCCGCGACGTGCTCCAGAACCACCTGCTCCAGTTGCTCGCCCTGGTCGCCATGGAGGAACCGACGAGCTTCGACGCCGACGAGATCCGCGCCGAGAAGCTCAAGGTGCTCAAGGCGATCACCGTGCCGCACGACGTCTCCGAGGACACCGTGCGCGGCCAGTACCTGCCCGGCTGGGTGGGCGGCGAGCGGGCCAAGGGCTACCTGGAGGAGGAGGGCGTCCCGGAGGGCTCCACCACCGAGACGTACGTGGCGGTGAAGCTGGGCATCCAGAACCGCCGCTGGGCCGGTGTGCCGTTCTACATCCGGGCCGGCAAGCGGCTGCCCCGGCGGGTCACCGAGGTCGCCATCATGTTCAAGAAGGCGCCGCACCTGCCGTTCAACGCCGCCGACATGGAGTCCCTCGGCCCCAACCAGCTCGTCATCCGGGTACAGCCGGACGAGGGCGTGGTGCTGAAGTTCGGCTCCAAGGTGCCGGGCACCACGATGGAGGTCCGCGACATCGCGATGGACTTCCAGTACGGCGAGGCGTTCACCGAGTCCAGCCCCGAGGCGTACGAGCGGCTGGTGCTGGACGTGCTGATCGGCGACCGGACGCTGTTCCCGGACGCCGCCGAGGTGGAGCAGAGCTGGCAGGTCGTCGACCCGCTGGAGCACGCCTGGGAGGGCACGACCCCGGAGCCGTACCGGGCCGGTGAGTGGGGGCCCCGGGCCGCCGACGAGATGCTGGCCCGCGAGGGCCGGGCTTGGCGAAGAGCGTGAGCGAGCACTGCGAGCGAACCAGGAGGCTCCATTGATCGGGCTGTGGGACACCACCGGCAACGAGGTGGTCAAGGCGCTGGCCGCGGAACGGCGCAGCGCCGGCGGAGTGGCCAGTGGCATGGCGCTCACGCTGATCGTGGTGGTGGACGAGAAGCGGGTACGCGAGGCGGAGGCGGCGGCCACCATCGCCGCGGCGGCGCACCCGTGCCGGCTGCTCGTGGTGGTCCGCTCCGACGTGGAGCGCGACCGCAACCGGCTGGACGCGGAGATCGTCGTGGGTGGCCGGCTCGGGCCGTGCGAGGCGGTGGTGACCCGGATGTACGGGCGCCTCGCGCTGCACGCCGAGTCGGTGGTGATGCCGCTGCTGGTGCCGGACGTGCCGGTGGTGACGTGGTGGCACGGTGAGCCCCCGGCGGAGATCTCCACCGATTTCCTCGGCGTGGTCGCGGACCGGCGGATCACCGACTCGGCGCAGGCCGCCGACCCGATCGCCGCGCTGCGGCAGCGGGCCCACGACTACGCCCCGGGCGACACCGACCTGGCGTGGACCCGGATCACCCCGTGGCGCACGCTCGTGGCGGGCGCGTTCGACACCACCCAGGCCCGGGTCACCGAGGCCAGCGTGGTGGCTCCCCCGTCGGACCCGACGGCGGCGCTGATGCGCGGCTGGCTGAAGGCCCGGCTCGGCATCGACCCGGTCCTGACCGCCACCGACGAGTTCCCCCGGATGCGCCAGGTGCAGTTGCGCTGCGCCAACGGCGACGAGCTGACGCTCACCCGGGACGACAGCATCGCGGTGTTCCGGCGTACCGGGCAGGAGGACCGCACGCTGCCGCTGGTCCGCCGGCCGCTCGGTGACGAGCTGGCCGAGGAGCTGCGCCGCCTCGACGCCGACCAGGTGTACGCGGAGGCGCTCGGCGCTGCGGCCGGGATCACCGGGCTCGACCAGCGCCCGGCCCAGCGGGTGCACGTGTGGAAGGATCCGGCGACCGCCCAGCGGGCCGAGGCCGGCGTGACCGCGCACGCGGGCGCGACCGCGAACGAGTGACCGCCCGGACCGGGCGGTCGGAGGCACAGGTGACCGCCGGTGGGCGGTCGGAACACGAGGGCACGACGGATGACTGAGGCGAGTGTCGCCGTACACGCCGACCCCGACCTGCTGGCGCAGGCGGTGGCGGCCCGGCTGGTGGTGAAGCTGCTCGACGCGCAGGCCGAGCGCGGCCAGGCGTCGGTGGTGCTGACCGGCGGGCGGATCGCCGCGGCGGTGTACCGGGCGGTCGGGCAGCTGCCCGCCCGGGACGCGGTCGACTGGTCCCGGGTCGACGTGTGGTGGGGCGACGAGCGGTTCCTGCCCGCCGGCGACCCGGACCGCAACGAGACGCAGGCGCGGGCGGCGCTGCTGGACACGGTGCCGCTCGACCCGGCCCGGGTGCACCCGATGCCGGCGTCGGACGGCCCCGCTGGTGACGACCCGGAGGCGGCTGCCGCCGGATACGCGCGGGAGCTGGCCGCCGCCGCGCGGCCCGGGAACGCGATGGTGCCGCACTTCGACGTGCTGATGCTCGGCGTCGGCGAGGACGGGCACGTGGCGTCGGTGTTCCCGGAGCACCCGGTGCACCACGACAACCGGCCGGTCAGCGCGGTGCGGGGCAGCCCGAAGCCGCCGCCGGTGCGGACCACGCTGACCCTGCCGACGATCAACACGGCCGAGGAGGTCTGGCTGATCGCCGCCGGGGCGGACAAGGCCCGGGCGGTGGGCATGGCGCTGGCCGGGGCCGGGCCGGTGCAGCTGCCGGCCGCCGGGGTGCGGGGCGTCTCGCGTACCCTCTGGCTGCTGGACCGGGCCGCCGCGGCGAACGTGCCGCCGCGGCTGCGCAGCCTCCGCTGATCCCGGTCGTGGTCGGGCCCCTGCCGGGGCCCGTCCACGATCTGGCGATCGACGACACCAGCTCGCCGAAGTGGCGGCATCCGGGGCACCCCGACACGACCATCACCCCGATCTGGCGATCGGCGACGCCAACTCGCCGGATCAGGCGCGTCCGCGACGCCGGCGCAGCGCGTCGAGGGCCTCGGCGAGCAGCGCCTCACCCTCCTCCGGCGTGCGCCGCTCCTGCACGTACGCCAGGTGGGTCTTGTACGGCTCGGCGCGCTGGCGGCCCGGCGGGTCGCCCGGGTCGGGGCCGGCCGGCTCGCCGCAGCGGGGGCACTCCCAGGAGGCGGGCGTCTCCGCCTCGGCCGCGATCAGGAACTCGACCCGGTGCCCGTGGCGGCACCAGTAGACGACCGGTCGGCGCGGCGCGGGCTCGACCCGCTGGTCGAACCGCTCGGGGGCGGACCCGACCCGGGTGCCGCGGATGACGTTGTTGCTGGGCACGGTTGCTCGCTCCCTGTCGTCGGAGGGGACCGCCGCCGGAGGGGGTGGGCGACGGGCGACGCGCGGAGAAACAAAACTGCGCGCGGTCCGTGACGGACCGCGCGCAGATTGTACGCTTCTCAGCGCCGACTCAGGTGCCGCTGGCCATCTGCAGCCGCAGCCAGAGCCCGAGCCCGACGATGCACGCGAACCAGACGATTCCCACCAGAACGGTGTAGCGGTCGAGGTTCTTCTCGGCCACCGACGAACCGGCCAGGCTGGAGCTGACGCCGCCGCCGAACATGCTCGACAACCCGCCGCCCTTACCGCGGTGCAGGAGGATCAGCAGGGTGAGCAGGACGCTCGTGATGACCAGCAACACGATCATCGTGTAGGCGAACCAGATCGGCATGGCGGGGGTCAGTCCTCTCGTTGCGATCACTGCCCGGACCTGTCGGGCACTGCGGCACCGACCGGTGGACGGGCAGCGTCAAGGATAGCGAGCGATCAGCGGGCGATGTGCTCCGGGAACCGGCAGATCTGCGCGAACTCCTCCGCGTCCAGGCTGGCGCCCCCGACCAGAGCCCCGTCCACGTCCGGCTGCGCCATGATCGCGGCGACGTTCGACGCCTTGACCGACCCGCCGTACAGGATCCTGACCTGCTCGGCGGTGCCCTCGTCGTAGGTCTCGGCGATGCGCTTGCGCACCGCGCCGCAGACCTCCTGGGCGTCGTCCGGGGTCGCCGTCTTGCCGGTGCCGATCGCCCAGACCGGCTCGTACGCCACGACGACCTTGGTGACCTGCTCGGCGGTGAGCCCCTTCAGCGCGCCGTCGAGCTGGTCGCAGCAGTGCCGCACCTGGCCCGACTGCTCCCGGACCTCCAGGCCCTCGCCGATGCAGAGGATCGGGGTGAGCCCGTTCGCCAGCGCCGCCGACACCTTCGCGTTGACCAGCGCGTCGTCCTCGTGGTGGTACTGCCGCCGCTCGGAGTGGCCGACCACCACGTAACCGCAGCCCAGCTTGGCGAGCATCGGACCGGCGATGTCACCGGTGTACGCGCCCGACGGGTGCGGCGACAGGTCCTGCGCGCCGTAGCCGATCAGCAGCTTGTCGCCGTCCACCGCCGTCTGCACGGTACGCAGGTCGGTGAAGGGCGGCAGCACCACACACTCGACGTCGGTGAGCTGCTTCTCGTTCAGGCTCGCGGCCAGCTTCTGCACCAGCAGGTTGGCCTCGAGGTGGTTCAGGTTCATCTTCCAGTTGCCGGCCATCAGCGGCCGGCGGGTCGTGCTCGCCATTCAGTTCTCCAGGGCCGCGATGCCGGGGAGGGTCTTGCCCTCCAGGTATTCCAGGGAGGCGCCACCACCGGTGGAGATGTGCCCGAACGAGGACTCGTCCAGGCCCAGCGCGCGCACCGCCGCGGCCGAGTCGCCGCCGCCGACCACGCTGAACGCGTCGGCCTTGGTGATCGCCTCGGCCACGCCCCGGGTGCCGTTGGCGAACGCCGCCATCTCGAACACGCCCATCGGGCCGTTCCAGAAGACGGTCTTCGCCTGCGACAGCGCGGCGGCGAAACCGGCCACCGTCTCCGGGCCGATGTCCAGGCCCAGCCGGTGGCTCGGGATGCCGTCGGCCGGCACTGTGTCGTGCGCGGCGTCCGGCGCGAACGCGTCGGCGGCCACCACGTCGACCGGGAGCATGATCTTGCCCGGCGCGCGCTCCATCAGGTTGCGGCAGGTCTCGACCATGTCCTTCTCCAGCAGCGACGTGCCCACCTCGTGGCCCTGGGCCTTGAGGAAGGTGAAGCACATCCCGCCGCCGATGAGCAGCCGGTCGACGGTCGGCAGCAGCGCCTCGATCACGGCGAGCTTGTCGGAGACCTTCGAGCCGCCCAGCACCACCACGTACGGCCGCTCCGGCTCGCCGGTGAGACGGCTGAGCACCTCGACCTCGCGCAGCACCAGCCGGCCCGCGAAGTGCGGCAGCCGGGCCGGTACGTCGTGCACGCTGGCGTGCTTGCGGTGCACCGCGCCGAACGCGTCGTCGACGTAGGCGTCGCCGAGCGCGGCGAGCTGGTCGGCGAACGCGCCCCGCTCCGCGTCGTCCTTGCTGGTCTCGCCGGCGTTGAAGCGCAGGTTCTCCAGCAGCGCGACCTGGCCGTCGGCCAGGTCGGCCACCGTGGACTGCGCCGAGTCGCCGACGGTGTCCTCGGCGAAGTGCACCGGGGCACTGAGCAGCTCACCGAGCCGCCCGGCGACCGGGCGGAGGCTGAACTGCGGGTCCGGCGCGCCCTTCGGGCGGCCCAGGTGCGAGCAGACGACCACCTTCGCGCCGGCCTGCACCAGCGCGCTCAGCGTCGGCAGGACGGCCCGGATCCGGCCGTCGTCAGTGATCTCCCCGGTCTGCTTGTCGAGCGGGACGTTCAGGTCGGCGCGCACCAGCACGCGCCGACCCGACACCCCCTCGGCGAGCAGGTCGTCGAGGTTGCGGATCGTCACAGAGCCAGCCCTCCGTTCGTGACTGCGGGGCTCGCAAGCTCGCTCCTCGCACTCACAGGGACTGACCCACCAGCTTGACCAGGTCGACGAGGCGGTTCGAGTAGCCCCACTCGTTGTCGTACCAGCCGACGACCTTGACCTGGTTGCCGATCACCTTGGTCAGCGGCGCGTCGAAGATGCACGACGCCGGGTCGGTCACGATGTCGGCGGAGACGATCGGGTCCTCGTTGTAGGTGAGGATGCCCCGCAGCGGGCCCTCGGCGGCGGCCTTGAGCGCGGCGTTGACCTCGTCCACGGTGGTCTCCCGGCCGACCTCGACGGTCAGGTCGGTGGCCGAGCCGGTCGGGATCGGCACGCGCAGCGCGTAGCCGTCCAGCTTGCCCTTCAGCTCCGGCAGGACCAGGCCGATGGCCTTCGCGGCACCGGTCGAGGTCGGCACGATGTTGAGCGCGGCGGCCCGGGCCCGGCGCAGGTCCTTGTGCGGCGCGTCCTGCAGGTTCTGGTCCTGCGTGTACGCGTGGATGGTGGTCATCAGACCCTGCTTGATGCCGAACGTGTCCTGCAGGACCTTCGCCATCGGCGCGAGGCAGTTGGTGGTGCAGGAGGCGTTCGAGATGATGTTGTGCTTGGCCGGGTCGTACTGGTCCTGGTTGACGCCCATGACCACTGTGACGTCCTCGTTCTTCGCCGGAGCGGAGATGATGACCTTCTTGGCCCCGCCGTCGAGGTGCGCCTTCGCCTTGGTGGCGTCGGTGAAGAAGCCGGTGGACTCGATGACCACGTCGGCGCCGACCTCGCCCCACGGCAGCTTCGCCGGGTCCTTCTCGGCGTACGCCTTGATGGTCTTGCCGCCCACGGTGATCTCGTCGGCGGTGGCCTTCACCTCGTGCGGGAGGCGGCCCAGGATGCTGTCGTACTTGACAAGGTGGGCGAGCGTCGCGTTGTCGGTCAGGTCGTTGACCGCCACGACCTCGACGTCAGCGCCGGACGCCAGCACTGCCCGGAAGAAGTTGCGGCCGATCCGGCCGAAGCCGTTGATGCCAACCCGGATGGTCACAGGTCCCATCTCCTCGCGTTCTGGTCCGCCGGCGTCAGACCGCGGCCGGCGGAGGTGTGTGCGCCGACCGTTGGAGCCGGCCGTCGACATGTCATCTCGGCCACCCCGCCGCGGTCACGGAGACCTGACCGCCCGAGGCGGTGAGCACGGCGAGGAGCGCCTGTTCCGGCCCCCTTGCCGTACGCAGCGACCATATCCGAGCGCGCGGCGTCGCGCTGCGGCGGGTGGTGATCCCGCTCGCGGTGCGCTGCCGCCCGAGTCCTATCAGACCACGAGCATGTCCGGCGTGACTGCCGCTTCCGTATCCGGGATGCCCAGGTCACGGGCACGCTTGTCGGCCAGCGCGAGCAGCCGGCGGATCCGGCCGGCGATGGCGTCCTTGGTCAGCGGCGGCTCGGCGAGCGCGCCCAGCTCCTCCAGGGAGGCCTGCCGGTGCTCCAGGCGCAGCCGCCCGGCCGAGGTCAGGTGGTTCGGGGCGTCGTCGGCGAGGATCTCCAGCGCGCGGGTCACCCGGGCGGCGGCGGCCACCGCGGCGCGGGCGGAGCGGCGCAGGTTCGCGTCGTCGAAGTTCGCCAGCCGGTTCGCGGTCGCGCGCACCTCCCGGCGTACCCTCCGCTCCTCCCAGGCCAGCACGCTGGAGTGCGCCCCTATGCGGGTGAGCAGCGCGGCGATCGCGTCACCGTCCTTGACCACCACCCGGTCCACGCCGCGCACCTCGCGGTTCTTGGCGGTGATGCCGATGCGGCGGGCGGCGCCGACCAGCGCCAGCGCCGACTCCGGACCCGGGCAGGTGATCTCCAGCGCGCTGGAGCGGCCCGGCTCGGTGAGCGAGCCGTGCGCCATGAACGCGCCCCGCCAGGCCGACACGGCACAGCAGACGTTCGCGGCCACCACGTGCGGCGGCAGGCCGCGCACCGGGCGGCCCCGCACGTCGAGCAGGCCGGTCTGCCGGGCGAGCGCCTCGCCGTCCTTGACCACCCGCACGATGAAGTGGCTGCCCTTGCGCAGCCCGCCGGAGGCGAGAACGTGGATCTCGCTCGGGTAGCCGTACACCTCGGCGATCTCCCGCCGCAGCCGCCGCGCCACCGCGCCGGTGTCCAGCTCCGCCTCGACCACGACGCGGCCCGACACGATGTGCAGGCCGCCGGCGAAACGCAGCAGAGCGGCCATCTCCGCCCGCCGACAGCAGGGCTTGGGCACGTCGACCCGACTCAGCTCGTCCTTGACCGCAGCCGTCATCGCCATAGTGCGCCCCCTCACGGACCGGTTCCGGCGTGTCGCCGGTGATTACGTACGTGTCTAACGATCGGCGCGCAGGACAGGCACCAGCGCGGCGCCCAGGGCGGCTGGATCATGACGGGGCGTGCCGTCCAGGACGGCGACGGGAGCGAGGACCAGCCGGGCACCCAGCGATTCTGCCGCACGTTCGACCGCCGCGGGATCACCCACCGCCGTGGAGTCGGCGAGCACCCGGTCCACCTTCAACTCGGGCAGATAGCGCCGCAGTGTGTCCAGATGGTCGGGCAGGGAGAGCCCCGAGGTCTCCTTCTCGGCCACCAGGTTGAGCGTCACCAGCCGCCGCGCCGGGCTGGACACGATCGCGTCGGCCAGGCCCGGCACCAGCAGGTGCGGCAGCACGCTCGTGTACCAGCTGCCCGGCCCGAAGATCAGCCAGTCCGCGGCGCGTACCGCGGTCACCGCCTCGGCGCACGCGGCCGGCGCGGACGGGTTGAGCCGCAGCGACTCGACGGTGCCCGGGGTGACCGCGACCTGGTGCTGGCCGCGCACCGTGGACACCTCGTCCGGATGCTCCGGGTCGGCGCCGCGGACCCGGGCCTCGATGCCCACCGGCTGGCGGGACATCGGCAGCACCCGCCCCACCGCGCCGAGCATCGCCCCGGCGTGGTCGAGCGCGGCCACCGGGTCGCCGAGCAGCTCGGTCAGCCCGTGCAGCAGCAGGTTGCCGACCGCGTGGCCGGCCAGCGAGTCGCCGACCGCGACCGGCACCGGCGCGGCGATCGTCGGCGCCGGCGGCACCGCGGCGGCGAAGCGGTGCTGGAACAACGCCGCGCTGCGCCGGGTGGCCGGATGGTCGCCGGCCAGCGCGACGAGCGCCTGCCGCAGGTCGCCCGGCGGCAGGCCGCCGCGCTCGGCGCGCAACCGGCCGCTGGAGCCGCCGTCGTCACCGACGGTGACCACCGCGGTGATGTCCAGGTCCAGTTCGGGTACGCAGTGACGCAGCGCCCGCAGCGACGCCGAGAGCCCGTGCCCGCCGCCGAAGGCGACCACCCTGGTCGGGGTCACTCCCGCCCCAGGTCCCGGTGCTGGGCGTTGGCGGCGATGCCGGAGTGGCGCAGCCGGGAGGCCAGCTCCTCGGCGATGGCCACGCTGCGGTGCTTGCCGCCGGTGCAGCCGACCGCCACGGTCAGGTAGCGCTTGCCCTCCCGCTCGAACCCGGCGGTGGTGGCGTTGACCAGGTCGGCGTAGCCGGCCACGAACGCGTCGGCACCCTCCTGGCCCAGCACGTACGCGCTGACCGCCTCCTCGCGGCCGGTGTGCTCGCGCAGCTCCGGCACCCAGTACGGGTTCGGCAGGAAGCGGGCGTCCATCACGAAGTCGGCGTCCGGCGGCAGGCCGTACTTGAAGCCGAACGAGATCACGGTGATCCGCAGCCGGCGGGCGTCCTCGCCGCCGAACAGCTCCTCGACCCGGCGGCGCAGCTGGTTCACGTTCAGGTGGCTGGTGTCGATGATCACGTCGGCCTGCTCGCGGGCCTCCTCCAGCAGCGCCCGCTCGACCGCGATGCCGTCGGCCAGCCGCCCGTCGCCCTGAAGCGGGTGCGAGCGGCGCACGCTCTCGAACCGCCGGATCAGCACCTCGTCGTCGGCGTCGACGAAGACCACCCGGGGCTGGAAGCCGCGCTCACGCAGCTCCCGGATCGCCCCGGCCAGGTCGGTGGAGAACGCGCGCGAGCGCACGTCCAGCACCATCGCCGTACGCCGGGCCGCGCCGCCGGCCTTGAACGCCAGCTCGGCCATGTCCAGCAGCAGCGCCTGCGGCAGGTTGTCGACCACGTAGTAGCCGACGTTCTCCAGCGCCCGCGCCACGGTGCTGCGCCCGCCGCCGGACAGGCCGGTCACCACCACCAGGGAGGTCTCCGACTCGGCCGGCGCCGGTCGCACCGGCGTCGTCTCCGCCTCGGTCGGCCCCAGGTCACCCGCTGTACGCGCCTCGCTCACCCGCTACCCCCAGCCGTGGCGCCGCGGCCGGTCGGCCGCGCATGGTCAATCAGCGACTCTAACGGCTGCGACCCCGCCCGGGATTCCACGGGGTGACGACCGGAACATGTCGGCGGCCCCGGACGGCTCGCCGGGACAGGCGGTGTCGGGGGACGCTCGTAGACTGCGCGGATGGTCTCCCCCACCGACGAGCGGACCGACGCCCCCCGGACCGCCGACGCGCTCGAGGTGCTGCGCCGGGTCTTCGGGTACGACGCCTTCCGCGGCTTCCAGCAGGAGGTCGTCGAGCACGTGGTGGCCGGCGGCGACGCGCTGGTGCTCATGCCCACCGGTGGCGGCAAGTCGCTGTGCTACCAGATCCCGGCGCTGGTCCGCGACGGCGTGGCGGTGGTGGTCTCGCCGCTGATCGCGCTCATGCAGGACCAGGTCGACGCGCTCACCGCGGTCGGCGTCCGGGCCGGGTTCCTCAACTCGACCCAGGACCCCGCGCAGCGGCGCCGGGTCGAGGCGGCCTACCTCGCCGGTGAGCTGGACCTGCTCTACCTCGCCCCGGAAGGGCTCGCCGTGCGCTCCACGCTCGGCCTGCTGGAACGCGGCCGGATCGCGCTGTTCGCGATCGACGAGGCGCACTGCGTCTCGCAGTGGGGGCACGACTTCCGCCCCGACTACCTCAACCTGTCGATGCTGCACGAGCGCTGGCCGGACGTACCGCGGATCGCGCTGACCGCCACCGCGACCCGGGCGACGCGCACCGAGATCGCCACCCGGCTGCGGCTCACCGAGGCCCGGCACTTCGTGGCCAGCTTCGACCGGCCCAACATCCAGTACCGCATCGTGCCCAAACGGGAACCGCGCAAGCAGTTGCTCAGCCTGCTGCGCGACGAGCACCCCGGCGACGCCGGCATCGTCTACTGCCTGTCCCGGGCCTCGGTGGAGAAGACCGCCGAGTTCCTGGTCGCCAATGGCATCCCCGCCCTGCCGTACCACGCCGGGCTGGACGCCTCGACCCGCGCCGCCAACCAGCAGCGCTTCCTGCGCGAGGACGGCCTGGTCATGGTCGCCACCATCGCGTTCGGCATGGGCATCGACAAGCCCGACGTACGCTTCGTCGCCCACCTCGACCTGCCGAAGTCGGTGGAGGGCTACTACCAGGAGACCGGCCGCGCCGGGCGCGACGGGCTGCCGTCGACGGCCTGGCTGGCGTACGGGCTCCAGGACGTGGTGCAGCAACGCAAGATGATCGAGACGTCGGAGGGCGACCTGGCGCACCGGCGCAACCTCGCCGCCCACCTGGACGCGATGCTGGCGCTCTGCGAGACGGTCCGCTGCCGCCGCGCCCAGCTGCTCGAATACTTCGGCGAGACCGAGGTGGCCGACTGCGGCAACTGCGACACCTGCCTCGACCCGCCGGAGTCCTGGGACGGCACCGTCGCCGCGCAGAAGCTGCTGTCCACCGTCTACCGGCTCGACCGCGAACGCAACCAGCGGTTCGGCGCCGGGCACAGCATCGACATCCTGCTCGGCAAGCACACCGACAAGATCGACCAGCACGGCCACGACGCGCTGAGCACCTTCGGCATCGGCACCGAACTGCGCGAGGCCGAGTGGCGTGGCGTGGTGCGCCAACTGCTCGCCGAGGGTCTGCTGGCCGTCGAGGGCGACTACGGCACGCTGGCGCTGACCGAGGCCAGCGCGGACGTGCTCGGCCGCCGCCGTACGGTCACCCTGCGCAAGGAGCCGGAGCGCCCGGCCGGCCGGTCCGCCAAGCCGCGGGGCGCGGCCACCGTCGTCGCCGACCTCTCCCCCGCCGCCGCGCCCGTCTTCGAACGGCTCCGCACGTGGCGCGCGGCCACCGCCAAGGAACAGGGCGTCCCGGCGTACGTCATCTTCCACGACGCGACGCTGCGGCAGATCGCCGCCGAGCCGCCCGCCTCACTGGCCGAGCTGTCCCGGGTAAACGGGGTCGGCGAGAACAAGCTCGCCAAGTACGGCGAGGCGATCCTGGCCGTCCTCGCCGAGTCCTGACACACGCACGAAAGGGCCCGACCCCCGTGGTGGGGTCGGGCCCTTTCGCGTGTTGCTTCACGCCGTCTTGCTCCGGTCCGCCATGTGTTGCTCTGGCCGCTGGCCTTGTTCTTGCTGTGCAGCCGTATGCGCGGCGGGGTGGTGTTCTCAGCTGGTGCTGTAGCCGCGGGTGGCGATCCAGTCGGCGAGGTTGTCGATGCTCATGCGGTAGGTGGCGGTGTTGGGGTTGGCGCTGTCGGCGATGGTGACGGTGTGGCCGTCGTCGCGGTAGCCGATGACGCTGATGTAGTGGCCGCCTTCGAAGGAGTGGGTGGTGCCGTCGGTGTCGGTGGCGGTGCCGGCGATGTTGGCGACCACGGCCCGGCCGGCGTCGACGGTCTTGACCACGTCGGTGCGCAGGGTGTCGGTCTGCTTGTCGTCGGCCTTGGGGGTGCTGATCTCGACGGACTTGTAGGCGTTGCTGGCGCCGGTCTCCTTGTTCAGCACGGGGGTGATGTCGTTGATGCTGTTGGTGCCGGCCTCGGTGGTGCCCATCTCCTTGGCCATGGCGTGCACGTCGATGTTCTTGCCCTGCACGGACAGGGCGTTGCGGGCGGCGGCGGGGCCGCAGAAGTAGAAGTTGGGCTGGGCCTCGTAGCGCACGTCCAGTTCCCGCTCACCGTGGCCCTTGCGGTCGGCCACCACGCTCGTGGTGGTGGGGGCGGCGTGGGCGGCGATCGCGGGTCCGGCGATGCCACCGGCGGTGGCGGCGATACCGGCAGTGGTCAGAACGGTCTTACGCAGCAGAGTGGTAGCCATGATGGTTGCCTCCCTGAAGTGGGGGATGACCGCGGCGGGGGTGCCACGGAGGGGAAAAGTCTTGGAGGGGTGCCCGCCAATAGGGGCTGGCGCGCGGGCGGCTGGGGGGCCTGCTCCGCGGCTCGGGGGTGTAACGACGGGCGGCCCGGGGCCATTCCCGGGGACGGCGGGGTGCCCGTCGCTCGGGGATGTAACGACGACCGGGCCCGGCCGATTCCCCGACCTGCCCGGGCGCCGGGCGGGCCGGTGTCCGGCGCTCGACCCTGGTGCCTGGGCGGTCAGCCATGTACAACGCCCCGCGCCCGCCACCGATTCCACCCTCACGATGGCACCGACCACACCCACACCCCGCAACCGAACCGGACACACCCCACCAAACCACCGCCTCGGGTGCGATGGCCCCGGCCGGGTGCGGGATGGGGTCCGCGAATGCCGGCATCGAACGCCAGCCGTCCCGTCCACGGATCCACCCGGCCGCACGCGCGATCTTGCAGTTTGGTGCATGGCAAACCTCGCAAAGCTGGCACCTCAGGGGCGGTAAGTGCAAGATCGCGTGGGCGGGGACGTGGGCGTTGGGCAAAGCCCGGCGGGGTGAGCGAGATCTTGGTACCGAATGGCCCCTATGGGGGCACTTCCGTACCAAGATCGGCCACGGCTTTCAGGATGTGGGACAGAGTTCGCACCAGGCGGGAAGCTCGCCCCTGGGTGGCACGTGATGGGTGTCAACGGGTGCGGAGACACCCATGGGGCGTGACGGGTGACGTGCCGGGCAAGCCGGACAGCGAGCAACGCCGGACGGCGGACGGAGCAGCGGAGGTCAGGGACGGGCGGCGGCGTCGGTGATGCTGGAGCCGTCCAGCGCGGCCAGGATCGCCTCGGCCGTACGCCTGCCCACCCCGGGCACCTCGGTGATCTCCTCCACCGTGGCGGACGACAGCCGCTTCAGCGAGCCGAAGTGCCGCAGCAGCGCCTTGCGGCGTACCTCGCCGAGGCCGGGGACGTTGTCCAGCGCGGATTCGGTCATCCGCTTGGAGCGCCGCTGGCGGTGGAACGTGATGGCGAAGCGGTGCGCCTCGTCGCGTACGCGTTGCAGCAGGTAGAGCGCCTCGGAGGTGCGCGGCAGGATCACCGGGAACTCGTCGTCGGGCAGCCAGACCTCCTCCAGCCGCTTGGCCAGCCCGCAGAGCGCCACGTCGTCGATGCCCAGCTCGGCGAGCGCCTTCGCGGCGGCGGCGACCTGGGGCGGGCCGCCGTCGACCACGACGAGCTGCGGCGGGTACGCGAACTTGCGCGGCCGCCCGGTGGTCGGGTCGATGCCGGGCCGGTCGGGGTCGGAGGCGGTCTCCTCGCCCAGCTCACCGGTTTCGGCGCGGGCGTCGAGGTAGCGGGCGAAGCGCCGCCGCAGCACCTCGGACATGGCCGACAGGTCGTCGGTGGCGCCGCGCACGATGAACCGGCGGTACTCGCTCTTGCGCGGCAGCCCGTCCTCGAACACGACCATGCTGGCTACCACGTCGGTGCCCTGGATCTGGGACACGTCGAAGCACTCGATGCGCAGCGGCGACGTGTTCATGCCGAGCGCGTCGGCGATCTCGTCGAGCGCCTGGCTGCGGGTGGTCAGGTCACCGGCCCGCTTGAGCTTGTGCCGGGCCAGCGCGTCCTTGGCGTTGCGTTCGACGGTCTCCAGCAGCGACCGCTTGTCGCCGCGCTGGGGCACCCGCAGCGACACCCGGCTGCCCCGGCGGGCGGTGAGCCACTCGGCGAGCGCGTCGGCGTCGCCTGGCAGCTCGGGCACGAGCAGTTCGCGGGGCACGTCGGCCTCGCCCTGCTCACCGCCGTACACCTGGGTGCAGAAGTGGTGCACGAGGTCGCCGGTGGTCAGGTCCTCGGTCTTCTCCACCACCCAGCCGCGCTGGCCGCGCACCCGGCCGCCGCGGACGTGGAAGACCTGCACGGCGGCTTCGAGCGGGTCGTCGGCGAAGGCGACCACGTCGGCGTCGGTGCCGTCGCCGAGCACCACCGTCTGCTTCTCCATCGCCCGGCGCAGCGCCGCGACGTCGTCACGCAGCCGGGCGGCCCGCTCGAACTCCAGCTGCTCACTGGCGTCGAGCATCTCCTTCTCCAGCCGCCGGACCATGGTGTCGGTGCGGCCGGCCATGAAGTCGCAGAAGCCGTCGACGATCTCCCGGTGCCGTTCGGCGGTGACGCTGCCGACGCACGGCGCGGAGCACTTGCCGATGTAGCCGAGCAGGCAGGGCCGGCCGACCTGCCCGGCCCGCTTGAACACCCCGGACGAGCAGGTCCGCGCCGGGAAGACCCGCAGCAGCAGGTCGAGCGTCTCGCGGATCGCCCAGGCGTGCGAGTACGGCCCGAAGTAGCGCACGCCTTTGCGCTTCACCCCGCGCATCACCTGCAACCGGGGGTATTCCTCGTCGAGCGTGACCGCGAGATAGGGGTACGACTTGTCGTCGCGGTAGCGGACGTTGAACCGGGGGTCGTACTGCTTGATCCAGGTGTATTCCTGCTGGAGCGCCTCGACCTCGGTGGCGACGGTGATCCAGTCGACCGACTCGGCGGTGAACACCATCTGCCGGGTGCGCTGGTGCAGGCCGACCGGGTCGGCGAAGTAGGAGTTGAGCCGGCTGCGCAGGTTGCGCGCCTTGCCGACGTAGATCACCCGGCCGGTGCCGTCGCGGAAGCGGTAGACCCCTGGCGACTCCGGGATGGTGCCGGGCGCGGGACGGTAGGTCGAGGGGTCAGCCACGGTGTCAAGCCTAGTCCGCACCCCTGACACCCGACCGGAGCCGCGCCCCCGCCGACCACCGGCCGACGGGGGCGCGGAACAGGTCAGGCCAGCTTGATCTGGTCGCCGTCGACCTTGATCTCCTTCGCCGCGAGCGGCTTGGTGGCCGGGCCGCCCTTCACCGAGCCGTCGACGATCGAGAACCGGCTGTTGTGGCAGGTGCAGTTGATCGTGCCGCCGTCGACGTTCGACACCGGGCAGCGCTGGTGCGTGCAGATCGGGTCGAACGCCTTGAACTGGCCGGCCTCGGGCTGGGTGATCACCACGCCCTGGCTGGCGAAGACGGCACCGCCGCCGACCGGGATGTCCGAGGTGCGCGCCAGCGCGCTGCCGCCGTCCCGGTCGCCGCCGCCGGCGTCGCCGGTCGCGGTGGCGCCGGGCGGGCCGCCGCTGGTCGGGGCGAGCCCGGGGGACGCGTCGTCGTCGCTGCCGCAGCCCGCGAGCACCACGGCCGCGCCGAGCGCTCCGGCTCCGGCGAGCAGGGTACGGCGACTCTGGGTGACCGGTCGGGTCAGCGCCTGATCATCACTCATGTCCGGCCTTTCTCTCGGCTTACTGCGGAAACACGCACCAGCGTGGGGCACGGTTCATACTGGCGCGTCACAGGCCGGGCATTCGCTGCCCGGCCTGCGAAAACGCGTACCGGATGGGTCAGCGCGCCCCGGCGGGGACCTTGCGGGCGCGCGACTTGGCGCTGCCGTTGGCCTTGGCCGCCCGGGTGGTGGCCGCCTTGGCGCCCTTGGCCTCGCCGTCGAGCTTGAGGATCGGCCGCAGGAACTGCCCGGTGTGGCTCGCCGGCACCTCGGCGACCTCCTCCGGCGTGCCGGTGGCGATGACGGTGCCGCCCCGGTGACCGCCCTCCGGCCCCATGTCGATGAGCCAGTCGGCCGTCTTGATCACGTCGAGGTTGTGCTCGATGGTGATGACCGTGTTGCCCTTGTCGACCAGGCCCTCCAGCACCATCAGCAGCTTGCGGATGTCCTCGAAGTGCAGGCCGGTGGTGGGCTCGTCGAGCACGTAGACGGTACGGCCGGTGGAGCGCTTCTGGAGTTCGGAGGCGAGCTTGACGCGCTGCGCCTCGCCGCCGGACAGCGTCGGCGCGGGCTGGCCGAGCCGGACGTAGCCGAGGCCGACGTCGACGAGCGTCCGGAGGTGCCGGTGGATGGCCGGGATGGCGGAGAAGAACTCGGCCGCCTCCTCGATCGGCATGTCCAGCACCTCGGCGACCGTCTTGCCCTTGTAGTGCACCTCGAGCGTCTCGCGGTTGTAGCGCGCGCCCTTGCACACCTCGCAGGGGACGTAGACGTCCGGCAGGAAGTTCATCTCGATCTTGATGGTGCCGTCGCCGGAGCACGCCTCGCAGCGCCCGCCCTTGACGTTGAACGAGAACCGGCCCGGGCCGTACCCGCGGACCTTGGCCTCGGTGGTCTCGGCGAAGAGCTTGCGGATGTGGTCCCAGACGCCGGTGTAGGTGGCGGGGTTGGAGCGCGGCGTCCGCCCGATCGGCGACTGGTCCACGCCGACTACCTTGTCCACGTTCTCCAGGCCGGTGATCCGGGTGTGCCGGCCGGGCACCAGCCGGGCGCCGTTGATCTGGTTGGCCAGCACGGTGTAGAGGATGTCGTTCACCAGCGTCGACTTGCCCGAGCCGCTGACGCCGGTGACCGCGATGAGCTGGCCGAGCGGGAAGCTCACGGTGAGGTTGCGCAGGTTGTGCTCGCGCGCGCCGTGCACCACCAGCTCGCGGCCCGGGGTCTGCGGCCGGCGGGTGGCCGGGGTCGGGATGGACTTGCGCCCGGACAGGTACGCCCCGGTGACCGACTCGGTGTTGTCGAGCAGCGCCGGCACCGACCCGCTGTGCACGATCTCGCCGCCGTGCTCGCCCGCGCCGGGGCCGATGTCGACGATCCAGTCCGCCACCCGGATGGTGTCCTCGTCGTGCTCGACCACGATCAGCGTGTTGCCCAGCCCGCGCAGCCGCAGCAGCGTCTCGATGAGCCGGTGGTTGTCCCGCTGGTGCAGGCCGATCGACGGCTCGTCGAGCACGTAGAGCACGCCGACCAGACCGGAGCCGATCTGGGTGGCCAGCCGGATGCGCTGGGCCTCACCGCCGGAGAGCGTGCCGGCCGGGCGGTCCAGCGAGAGGTAGTCCAGGCCGACGTCGAGCAGGAACTTCAGCCGGGCGTTGATCTCCTTGAGGACCCGCTCGGCGATCATCTTCTGCCGGTCGGTCAGCTCGATGCCGGCCAGCAGGTCGGCCGCCTCGCCGACGGAGAGGTTGCAAACCTCGGCGATGCTCTTGCCGGCCAGCGTGACCGCGAGCACCTCCGGCTTGAGCCGGGTGCCGCCGCAGGCCGCGCAGGGCACGTCCCGCATGTAGCCCTCGTACTTCTCCCGGGACCACTCCGACTCGGTGTCGGTGTGCCGGCGCTCGATCCACTGCACCACGCCCTCGAAGCCGGTGTAGTAGGAGCGCTCGCGGCCGTACTTGTTGCGGTAGCGCACGTGCACCTGGTCGTCGGAGCCGTGCAGGATCGTCTTCTGTGCCCGCGACGGCAGCGCCCGCCACGGCGTGTCGATGTCGAAGTGCTCGGCCTCGCCGAGCGCCTCCAGCAGCCGCAGGAAGTATTCGAGGTTGTGCCCGGTGGCCCAGGGCTGGATCGCGCCGTCGCGCAGCGTGCGCTCCGGGTCGGGGATGACCAGTTCGGGGTCCACCTCCTTCTTGGTGCCGAGGCCGGTGCACTCCGGGCAGGCGCCGTAGGGGGCGTTGAAGGAGAAGACGCGGGGTTCCAGGTCCTCGATGGCGAGCGGGTGGTCGTTCGGGCAGGCCAGGTGCTCGGAGTAGCGCCGCTCCCGGGCCGGGTCGTCCTCCGGCAGGTCGACGAAGTCGAGCAGCACCAGGCCGCCGGAGAGGCCGAGCGCGGCCTCGACCGAGTCGGTCAGCCGCTGCTTGGCGCTGGGCTTGACGCTGAGCCGGTCGATCACCACCTCGATGGTGTGCTTCTCCTGCTTCTTGAGCTTCGGCGGCTCGGTCAGCGGGTGCACCACGCCGTCGACCCGGGCCCGGGCGTAGCCCTTGGACTGGAGCTCGGCGAACAGGTCGACGTACTCGCCCTTGCGGCCGCGCACCACCGGCGCCAGCACCATGAACCGGGTGCCCTCGGCCATGGCCAGGACCCGGTCGACGATCTGCTGCGGGCTCTGCTTGGAGATCCGCTCGCCGCAGATCGGGCAGTGCGGCTCGCCGATGCGGGCGAACAGCAGGCGGAGGTAGTCGTAGACCTCGGTGATCGTGCCGACGGTGGAGCGCGGGTTGCGCGAGGTGGACTTCTGGTCGATGGAGACGGCGGGACTGAGGCCCTCGATGAAGTCGACGTCGGGCTTGTCCATCTGGCCGAGGAACTGCCGGGCGTACGACGACAGCGACTCGACGTAGCGGCGCTGCCCCTCGGCGAAGATGGTGTCGAACGCCAGGCTCGACTTGCCCGAACCGGAGAGCCCGGTGAAGACGATCAGGGCGTCCCGGGGCAGGTCGAGACTGACGTCACGCAGGTTGTGCTCGCGCGCGCCACGGATGATCAGTCGGTCGGCCACGGTGCGTGTGCTCCCGGAAGAAGAATATGAGGCGGATCTGTGCACCAGACGCCGGGTCTGGGTGGTTTTCACAGGTTGTCGGGGCGCAGAAAAGACGCCTCGGCAACTCTAGCCCCGACGTATGACAACTTCCGTCGCGCGAACATTCCCCCAGCTCAGGCCGGTCGGGCGCGAACCACGCAGGTCGGCCCGACCGGCCCGGGCCGGTTCAGAATGCCCCGGGAGCGGGCGGGGTCGCCGGACGCCCGGTGCGTCGCCGCCCGCCCCGCCAGCCACCCCGCCGTTCGGCCGCCAGCCGGGCCGCGCGCCGGCCGCTCTCGTGCTCGATCTCCCGCTGCAGCCGGCGCCAGCTCTCCCAGCGGCGCACCGGCAGTTCCCCGTCCTCCAGCGCCTCCCGCACCGCGCAGCCCGGCTCGGCGTCGTGGGCGCAGTCGTCGTACCGGCAGCCGGCGGCCAGCTCGGTGATGTCGGCGAACGCCCGGTCCAGGCCGGACGCGCCGTCGAGCAGGCCGACCGCCCGTACGCCGGGGGTGTCCAGCACCGCTCCCCCACCCGGCAGCGGCACCAGCGACCGCCAGGTGGTGGTGTGCCGGCCCTTGCCGTCGACGCGGCGGATCGCCTGGGTGCGCATCACGTCGGCGCCGGCCAGCGCGTTGACCAGGCTCGACTTGCCGGCGCCGGAGGGGCCGAGCAGGCCGAGCGTGCGTCCCGGGGCGACGTGCCGGCGCAGCGGCGCCAGGCCGGTGCCCCGCTCGGCGCTGACCGGCAGGACCGGCACCCCGGGCGCGAGGTCGGCCAGCTGCCGGGCCACCGCCGCCGGGTCGGCGGCCAGGTCGGCCTTGGTGAGCACGACGAGCGGCTCCGCCCCGGATTCGTGCACCAGGGAGAGCAGCCGTTCGATCCGCGCGGCGTCCGGTTCCGGGTGCACCGGCTCGACCACCGCGGCGGCGTCGAGGTTGGCGGCCAGCACCTGCCCGCTGGCGTCCTTGCCCGCGGTACGCCGCACCAGGGCGGTACGCCGCGGCAGCACCGCCTCCACCGTGACCGGGCCGTCGGGCCAGGTGGACAGCAGTACCCAGTCACCCGCGCAGGGCAGCGCGGTCAGGTCGCGGGCGGCGGCGGACAGCACGCCGCCGCCGAGGCTGGCCCGCACCGGCCCCTGCGGGCACAGCACGGTGCAGACGCCCCGGTCCACCCGGGCGACCCGCCCGTGACGGTGGCCGGCACGCCGGTCGAGATGGGCCGCCCAGCCGGCGTCCCAGCCGAGGGCGGTCAGATCGAGAGTCATGGTGTCCTCATCGGTGTCGAGGGGAGGTGCGGCGGAACACACGCGTTGCGACCGGCATGCGCACCACCTCCCCTCCGACTCCCGGTGCCGCGTTCGCGACGACGTGGACCCCGGCGCGTCCCGCGCCGGTGGCGATGTCGTCGGCCCCGACGGTAGGTGGCACGACGACGCGCCGAAAGCGATTTCCCCCCGGGCACGGCCCGGTCCGGCCCGCTAGGGTCGGACGCGTGAGAACGAGATGACGAGCGACCCCCTGCTGCTGACCGGCGCGCTGGCCGAGGCGAACGACCGGCTGCTGCGTACCGTGTCCGGCCTGACCGCCGCGGACATCGCAGCACCCTCGCTGCTGCCGGGCTGGACCCGCGCGCACGTGCTCACCCACCTGGCCCGCAACGCCGACGGGTTCGTCAACCTGCTCACCTCGGCGCGCACCGGCGAGGAGATCCCGATGTACGCCTCGGCGCAGGCCCGTGCCGACGACATCGACGCCGGCGCCGGCCGCGGCCCGGCCGACCTGCTGGACGACGTACGCCGCAGCGGCCAGCGCTTCGACGCGGCGGTCGCCGCGATGCCCGTGGAGGCCTGGGGCGCCACGGTGCAGACCCGGCGCGGCCCGTGGCCCGCGGCGATGCTGGTCTGGGGCCGGCTGCGCGAGGTCGAGGTGCACCACGTCGACCTGGCGGCCGGTTACCGGCCCGCGGACTGGCCGGAGGCGTTCGCCCAGCGGCTGCTGCACGAGGTGGTGACCGGGCTGGCCGGCAACCCGGCCGCACCCGCCATGGTGCTGCGCTTCGACGGCGCGGCGTCCGAACTCGTCGTGGGTGACCCCGAGGGGGCGCCCACGGTCACCGGCCCCGCGCCGGAACTCGCCGCCTGGCTGACCGGCCGGGGCGCGGGCGAGCTGCTCACCGTCGAACCCGACGGCCCTCTGCCGAACCCACCGGAATGGATCTGAACATCGTCATGACCTACACCGGAGACGTCACGCCCGGCGGTCCGCCGGCCGTGCGCGAGCTCGACCGGCTCACCGTCACCAAGCTGTCGGTGGGCCCGATGGACAACAACGCCTATCTGCTGCGCTGCAACGCCACCGGCGAGCAGGTGCTGATCGACGCCGCGAACGAGGCGCCGCGCCTGCTGGAGCTGGTCGGCGACGGCGGTCTGGCCGCCGTGGTGACCACACACCAGCACATGGACCACTGGGTCGCGCTGGAGGAGGTGGTGGCCAAGACCGGGGCGCGCGCGCTGGTGCACGCCGACGACGCCGAGGGTCTGCCCATCGAGGCCGAGCGGCTCGGCGACGGCGACACGGTGCCGGTCGGCGACTGCGCGCTGGAGGTCATCCACCTGCGCGGGCACACGCCGGGCTCGATCGCGCTGCTCTACCGCGACCCGGCCGGCACCCCGCATCTTTTCACTGGAGATTCACTTTTTCCGGGCGGAATCGGTAACACGGACCAGGACCCGGAGCGTTTCGGCCGGCTCATCGACGACGTCGAGGCCAAGCTCTTCGACCGGCTGCCGGACGACACCTGGTTCTACCCCGGCCACGGCAAGGACAGCACCATCGGCGCCGAGCGGCCCGCGTTGCCGCAGTGGCGCGCCCGCGGCTGGTGAGCACGCCCGGTCCGGCCTCCCCCGTGACGGCCGGGCCGGGCGCGGTCAGCCGGTGACCGCCCGCAGCCGGCGCCGGGTGGCGAGCAGCACCGGACCGGCCAGCAGCAGCCCGACCGCCATGGTCAGCACCGTCGGGTTGAGCGCGCCGGGCAGCAGGCCGGTCAGCGTCCGCGCGGCGAGCCCCAGCGCCACGTAGAGCCCGGCCCACGCGGTGGCCCCCAGCGCCGCGCAGGCCAGGAACCGCCGGTACGACATCCGCAGCCCGCCGGCGGCCAGCGGCAGCAGCGCGTTGAACACCGGCAGGAACGGCGCCACCAGCACGATCCGTCCGCCGCCGCGGTGCAGCAGCGTCTCGGCGGCGGCCCAGCGGGACTCGCCGATCCAGCCGCCCACCCGGCTGTCCCGCAGCCGCCCGCCCCAGCGCCGGCCGGCGAAGAAGCTCAGCGACCAGCCGGCCAGGCAGCCCGCGACCACCGCCGCGACGGTGAGCGCACCACCGGCCGGACGACCCGCGCCGACCGCGGCCAGGACCGCGGCGTCGCCGGGCACCAGCACCCCGATCAGGGGTACGGCGTCGGCGAGCATGACCACGCCGAGCAGCCCCATCAGCAGGATGGTGGGCAGCTCACCGGCGGCGGCCACGATCTCGTTCATGAGCTGCACGCTATGCCCCGGCGGCACGCCGGCACATCGGGCATGATCCCCCAGTGGTCCCCGACACCCGCCCGGGCGGACCCTTAGGGTCAGCGGGGTCGCAGCACCTGCACCCGGCGTACCGGGGAGTCGACCGAGGGTTCGGTGGTCGGCACCGGATAGCTGGCCACCAGCTCCAACCCGTCCGGCGGCAGGTGGCCCCGGTCCGGGTCGCCGACCAGCACCTGCACGCCGTGCGCGGCGCACCGTCGCAGGTAGGGCAGGACCCGGGCGGCCAGGCCCGCGTCGTAGAGCGCGTCCCCGGCCACCAGCAGGTCGGCGGCGGCCACCCCGTCGAGCAGGTCGGCGCCGTCGGCGGCGACCCGGACCCGGTTGGCCCGGGCGTTGACGGTGACCGCCGCCACCGCGTACGGGTCGATGTCGTTGGCGACCACCTGGTCGGCCCCGGCGAGCGCGGCGGCGATGGCGACCAGCCCCGATCCGGCGCCCAGGTCGAGCACCCTCCGCCCGGTGACCAGCTCGGGGTGGTCCAGCAGGTGCCGGGCCAGCGCCTGGCCACCGGCCCAGACCGACGCCCAGTACGGCGGCGGTAGCGACCGCCCGGCGGCGGCCTCCATCCGGGCCCACCACAGGATGGCGTCCTCGGCCAGGTGCAGGCGCACCTCCGGCACGAACGGCGTACCGACCAGGCGCAGGCGGTCCGGACCCCCGCCGGGTGCCGCGATCTCCTGCTCCAGGTCGGCCAGAGCCGTCTGCCTGTTCATCGGGGCAAGCATGCCGTGCCCGGCCCGGCGGCGGGCTCTTTTTCCGGTCGCGCACGTATTCACGGGCGCGCCGCGCGCTTCCGGCAGCGAATTCCGGTCCGGACGGTTACTGTCGGGGTGGTACAGGGCGATCACCGGCCGCGGAGCCGGTGCTCGCTCGCATTGAACAGGGAGAGACGCATGGCAACCGGCACGGTCAAGTGGTTCAACTCGGAAAAGGGCTTCGGCTTCATCGAGCAGGACGGCGGAGGCCCGGACGTGTTCGTCCACTACTCGGCCATCCAGAGCAGTGGCTACCGCGAGCTGAACGAGGGCCAGAAGGTCGAGTTCGAGGTGACCCAGGGGCAGAAGGGCCCGCAGGCGGACAACGTTCGTCCGATGTAACGCGTGCCGGTGGCGGCGGTCGGGCTCCGACCGCCGCCGCAGTGCATCATCAGGACGGCGCGGTCGGCAGGTCGCGCCGTCTCCGTAGTGGCCCGGCCAGCAGGATCAGCGGGGTCAGCGCCAGCCAGGCGGTCATCACCCGGATCGCGCCGCCCGGCCCCCACGCCGCGCCCAGCGCTCCGGCGAGCAGGGCGGCCAGCGGAATCGTCCCGTAGTTGAGCAGATGCATGCTCACCGTGACGCGGCCGAGCAGCCGGTGCGGCGTGTACGTCTGCCGGAAGCTGCCCTTGACCACGTTGCCGACTGCGACGCCGAGGCTCACCAGCACCCCGCCGAGCACCAGCCAGCCGGTGCGCGCGCCCGGGCCGGCGAGCGGGATCAGCAGCGCGGGCGGGCCGGTCAGGGCGCCGGCGACGAGAAGCGTGCGGGCGCTGCCGAGCCGGCGGGACAGGCGCGCGGCCAGCGCGGCGCCGATCACGCCACCGAGGCTGGCGAGTCCGATCAGGAGGCCGACCAGCCCGGCGGGCAGCTCGGCCGAGCGGACCAGGAACACCACGAGCACCGCCTGGTAGCCGGTGAGCCCGATGTTGCTCGCCGCCCCGAAGACCGTCAGCACCCGCAGGTACGGGTCGCGCACGACGAACCGCAGCCCGGCGGCGACCTCTCGGCGCAGCGACGCCGTACCGGCGGGACGGTGCGGCCGGGCCTCGACGGCGCGGATGCGGCGCAGGCACAGCGCGGAGAACAGGAAGCTCAGCGTGTCCAGCGCCACCGCTGCCACCGCGCCGACGATCTGAGCGACCAGACCGGCCAGACCGGGCCCGACGAGGTAGCTCGCCGTCTGGGTGGCGTGCAGCCGGGCGTTGGCCTCGGGCACCTGCTCGGGACGCAGCAGCGTGGGCAGGTAGACCTGGTCGGCGGTCTCGAAGAACACCCGGGCCAGCCCGGCGCCGAGCGCCACGACCAGCAGGTGGCCGACGGTGAGCAGTCCGAGCAGGGCCGCCACCGGCACGCTCGCGAACAGCGCGGCGCCGGCCAGGTCGGCGGCGATCATCACGGGCCGGCGGCGGACGCGGTCGACCCAC
Organism: Micromonospora sp. WMMD1219; assembly: GCF_049315215.1. Classification (NCBI taxonomy): domain Bacteria; kingdom Bacillati; phylum Actinomycetota; class Actinomycetes; order Micromonosporales; family Micromonosporaceae; genus Micromonospora; species Micromonospora sp. WMMD1219. The sequence goes on along the minus strand of NZ_CP186057.1, from coordinate 3,791,115 downwards.
GCTCCGACCGGCAGGCCGGCGAGCAGCCACGGCAGCCACGCGGCTGCGGTGAGCATCGCCACCTGGAACGTGGTCGCGTCGAGCACCGCGACCGCCACCAGCGGCAGCGCCACGACTGTCATGTTGCTGCCCACGGCGCTGACCGTGTGGGCGGTCCAGAGCAGCCGGAAGTCGCGGTGCCGGAACAGACCGCCGCGCGGCGGGGCGGGGCGCTCGGACGGGCGCGCGGGGGCGGTCACCACGGGCACCCCGGTACGGCGTTCGCGGCCGGCGCCGGAACGCTGTGGGCGGTCACGGACGGCCCGGGACGCCGTGGGCGAACACGAAGACCGGTTCGCGGCGCTGCCCGTCGTCGGGCACCGGCCGGTCGGCCCATCGGGTGAGCAGGGCGATCACCTCGCGGCCGAGCGCCTCCAACTCGTCCGGGGTCAGGTGCAGCCAGTGGTCGGTGCTGAACGGTGCGTCGTTCCACGCGGCGTGCGTCTCGTCGGACGCGGTGTGCCAGGCCCGCACCAGCTCGGTGTGCCGCGCCAGGTTGAGCGAGCCGGCGGCCTCGACGACCACCCGGGTGGACGGGTCGTCGCCGAAGTCGGACTCGGACCAGCGCACGCCCCGGCTGCGGGGCTTCCACCAGCGTTCCCGGCGGTCGCGGGCCAGCTCGGGCGCCTCGACCAGCAGGTCGGCGGCGGCGAGCACCTTGAGGTGGTGGCTCACGTTCGCCGGCGCCTGGTCGGTGTGCTCGGCGAGCATGCCGACGGTGCACGGGCCGTACACCTTGAGCACGTCCATGAGCCGGCGACGCAGTGGGTGGGCGAGCGCGGCGAGCACCCGCGAGTCGGTGACCTGGCGGACGGTGTGCTGTTCCATGCGGGGAGTCTGGCATCTGCAAGAGCTGTTGCGCAACACCTCTTGCCGAATTGGCCGGACCGCGGCGCCGCGACGCGAGGGTCGCGGCGCCGGACGGTCAGGCGGTCAGCCGGCGGGACAGTTCGTCGGCCACGTCCCGGGCGATCTGCGGCGGGATGGCCTCGGCGATCTTCTCCGGCGGCAGCCCGGCCAGCACCCCGGAGACGATCTGTTCCTCGTCGGTGAAGTCCTTGCCGGACAACTCGTTCACCTGCGCCACCAGCGCCGGCCACGCGCGCAGCATCGCCAGCATCTGCTGCAACGGCGAGTTCGCCATCGGCGGGTTGACCAGGCCGGTGGTGTTCACCGGCGAGATGAGCCAGTTGCGCAGGTTCTGCAGGTCGGCCAGGACGTCGCCGACCGTACGGCCCTTCGAGCCGGTGTTGCCGATGAGCTTGTCGGTCTGTTCCATGTCGTCCTCCGGTTTCACGACGGCGATCATCCCGATCGCGGTGAGGTAGCGGCGGAACAGCGGGGTCTGGTCCCGCCCCGCCTTTGTGGAGTCGCGGAAGAAGCTGAAGTGGGTGTGGAACAGGTGACTGCTGTCACCGCTGGTCCGCCGGCCCAGCCGGTCCCAGCGGCGCACCGTCCGCCCGTCCGGGGAGTAGATGATCTCCCGGATGTCCCGGGTGTCGGCCGCGTTCGCCGCGCACTGCGCCACCATCCAGGCGGAGAAGGTCCGCAGGTTGTGCGTCCCGCCGCCGGAGCGGACGGAGAACGTGCCGACGTCCAGCGCCGACGCGTACAGCGTGAGCCCGGACCGGTCCCGGCTGGACTCCACCACCGAGTAGTCGTTCGTGACGACCCGGTCGGAGCCGCAGTGGTAGCCGCCGCGATGGTTGACGTCGCCGACGATGCCGACCTCCGCCGGCTCCAGGTCGTCGGCGCGTACGGCCTTCTTGTCGACGTTGAGGTAGGTGAGTAACAGGTTCCGGACGGCCAGCAGGTTCGCCGGGGCCGACGTCATGGCAGCTCCCCTTCCGATCGATGACCGGCGAGGGCACAGCAATCACACCGCGTGATGACATGCGATCCGCGGACGCGCCCCGCCGGATAACTGCACGGCACCGGGCACTTGCTCCGAGCTTAACCACGGTTAGGCGAAAGTGCCCAGCTCAGAGGCGGTTTTTTGAACTATCAGCCCGCTGTGGACGGTGCCGGCACGAGCGGCAGCACCAACGCCGAGGGATGCTCACGATCGTGGAGGATCTCCCGCCAGCCAGCACGGAGGGTCACAGCGGTGCCGAGTGGCTCGCCGGTGCCGGGGTTGCGCGCGTAGCGGGGGTGGGCGCCGCCGGAGACCTGCACCCGCAGCCGGTGCCCGGACGCGAAGCGGTACGCCGTCGGCCAGAGCGTCACCGGCACGGTGACCACTCCGGACGGATCGCGCGGGAACCGCCCGGGCTCGACGCGGACCAGGCCGTCGCAGACGTTCCAGGAGCGTCCGCGCCGGTCCACGTCGCACAGACGCACGAACACGTCCAGGTACGACAGTTCGCTGCGCAGGTGGATCTCGGCGCGTACCGGCCCGGCCACCTCGACCGGGTCACGCAACGGCTCGCTGGTGTAGGTGAGCACGTCGGGGCGGGCCTCGACCGGCCGGTTGTCCACCGCGCCGGCCCGCTGGGCGACAAGCAGCGGGCCACCGAGCGACGGGGTGGGGTCGGCCGGGTCGTACCAGATCCGGTCCGGCGCGCCGCGCTCCTGCGGCTCCGGTGCCAGCCCGCCGGCGGAGCGCAGGTGCCACCGGGCGGGCGTGGCCGGCGGCGGCCAGTCCGGCAGGTCACGCCAGCCGCCGCCGGCGCCGCCGACGTGCACCCGCACCGGCGCGCGTTCCGGCCCGGGCCGCCCGGCCAGGTGGGTGTCGAGCCAGTCCAGGCCCTCCCGCAGCGAGGCCAGGAGCAGCCCCGGGCTGCCGTGCGTCCACGGCCCGACGACCAGGCGGGTCCGCGCCCCGGCGGCCCGCAGGCGGGCGTAGTCGTCGAGCTGGGCCGGCAGGAAGATGTCCTGCCAGCCGCTGACCATGGCGACCGGCGCGCGGACCTCGGTGATCCGGTCGCCGAAGACCCGGGTACGCCAGTAGTCGGCGTCGGGGGTGTGGTGGCGCAGCCACTCCTGGAAGAACGGCACCGTCACGCCGGTGGCGACCCGGTCGGCCTCGGCCAGCGGCAGGTGCGCCAGGGCGCGGGCGAGCCGGGGCTGGCCGCGCTTGAGTTCCCACTGCCGGGCCAGCCAGGGCACCGTCTGCGCCTGGAGCAGCTCGGCCCAGGTGAGCACCGTGTCCAGCGCGAACGACTCCCCCGCGTACGTCGAGTCGCGGGTGGCCGACGCGGTCACCACGGCGACCATCGCGCGCAGCTCGTCGCCCGCCTCGGCGGCGAGCGCCCACTGTACGAAGCCCTGGTAGCTGGCGCCGAACATGCCGAACGCGCCGGTCCACCACCGCTGGCGGCGCAGCCAGTCCAGCGTGTCCAGGCCGTCCTCGCGCTCGTGCACGAGCGGGGCGAACTCGCCGCCGGAGCCGAACGTGCCGCGGCACGACTGGATCACCACGTGGAAGCCCCGCTCGGCGATCAGGCGGCCCAGCAGCCGGACCGGCCCGCCCCGCCCGTACGGGGTGCGGATCAGCACGCACGGCGCGGCGGGCAGGCCGGGCGCGTAGTGGTCGGTGCGCAGCGTCACGCCGTCGCGTACCCGGACCGGGATGTCCCGGGTGACGGCGACCCGCGCGGTGCGGGCGGCGGGCAGTCGCAGCGCCGCGGTGGCGGCCCGGGTGACCAGCCGCATGATCAGTCGGCCGGGCCGGAGGCGGCCCCGCGACGGGGGGCCGCGCGGATCTCGTCCCGGTGGGTCCGCATGGAGTGCACCATCTCGGCCATGAACCGGTGCACCACCGCCAGCTCGTCGTCGCTGAAGCGCTCCATCACCTCGTCGGTACGGCGACCCAGCGGCCCGAAGAAGCTCTGCGCGAGCGTGGCGCCGCGGTCGGCGTAGTGCAGGAGGATCTTGCGCCGGTCGGCGGTGTCCCGGTCGCGCCTGATGTGGCCGCCGCGTTCGAGCCGGTCGACGAGCGCGGTCACCGAGCCGGAGGAGAGGTTGAGCGCCTCACCGAGCCGGCCGGGGGTGATCGGGTCGCCCACCAGCTCGGCCTCCATGACCGCGATCAGGGCGTACAGGTCGGTGGCGTTGAGCCCGTGCAGGCCGGCGAACGCGTGCCCGATGTGCTGCGCGTCGACCGAGTAACGACGCAGGTCGTTGGTGATGTCGGCCACCATGCGACCGCGTGGGTCGTCGCGTCGCCGGTACATCCTGTGCGCCGCCACCGCTTGCCGCCACCCCCTGTCGAACAGTTCCGGTTGCAGCATAGAACCACCCCGGATAATCTCGCTCATCAAGATACTCGTTAAGAGAGAATCCCCCGCGACCAATATGTGAGGGCATCAGATGTCTCTGTTCACCCGCGTCGTCCGGGGCCGGCTGGCCGCCTGGCTCACGCTGGCCGCCGCGCTCGTCGTCGGCGTGGTCGCCTTCGGGCTGCCGAAGCCGGACAATCCTGCGCCCGTCTCCGACACCGGCCTGTCCGTGGAGTGGCAGTCGACACAGGTCGAGCGGCTCCAGGAGCAGTTGCCCTCCAAGGACGCCCAGACCGCCCTGGTGGTGGTCAGCCGCGCCGACGGGGGCCCGCTCAGCGGCGCGGACCGCAGCACGCTCGACGGCATCTCCGGCGACCTCGGCTCGCTCGCCGCGGGCGGGCGGGTCTCCCCCGCCCAGGTCTCCCCGGACGGCACCGTGGCGCTGGTCGCGGTGCCGCTGTCCACCGAGGGCGGGCCGTCGGCGGTGGTCGACGAGGTGGAGAAGCTCCGCGAGGCGGTCGGTGACCTGCCCGGCGAGCTGACCGTCGAGGTCACCGGCGGGCCCGCGTTCACCGCCGACCTGGGCAAGGTGTTCCAGGGCGCCGACACCACGCTGCTGCTGGTCACCGCCGCCGTGGTGGCGGTGCTGCTGCTCGTCACCTACCGCAGCCCGTTCCTGTGGCTGGTGCCGCTGCTGGTGGTGGGCGCGACCGAGCAGATCACGCTGCGCGTGGTGGAGTCGCTCGTACCGGCCTTCGGCATCTACCTGCCCAGCGGGCAGGTGACGGGCATCGCCAGCGTGCTGGTGTTCGGCGCCGCCACCAACTACGCGTTGCTGCTCATCGCCCGCTACCGCGAGGAGCTGCGCCGCGAGGAGGACCGGTTCGCCGCCATGCGCTCCGCGCTGCGCCGCACCGCCGAGCCGATCCTGGCCAGCGGCAGCACGGTCGTCCTCGGCGTGCTCACGCTGCTGCTGTCCGAGCAGGAGACCAACCGGGCGCTCGCCCTGGCCTGCGCCACCGGCGTTATCTTCGCCATGCTCTCCGCGCTGTTCGTGCTCCCCGCCGCCCTGCTGCTGTTCGGCCGGGGCCTGTTCTGGCCGTTCGTCCCCCGCGTCGGCAGCGCCGCCCGCGAGGGCCGGATCTGGGGCCGCCTCGGCGAGCTGGTCGTCCGCCGGCCGCTGCCGGTCGCCGCGCTCGCCGTCCTGCTGCTCGCCGGCCTCGCCCTCGGCGGCCTGGGCATCCGCACCGGGCTGTCCGAGACCGAGCAGTTCAGCGAGAAGCCGGAGGCGGTCGCCGGAGCGGAGACGCTCGCCCGGGCGTTCCCGGCCGGCAGCACCCAGCCGGTCGCGGTGCTCACCACCCCGCAGGCCGCCCAGGCCGTCCTCGCCGCGGCCGGCGGCGTCGACGGGGTCGCCTCGGCCCGGCCCGGCGCCGCCGGGGACCGGGTCGCCCAGATCGACGTGGTGCTCACCGCCGAGCCGGGCAGCGCCGCGTCCGACCGGGCCGTGGTGGCGCTGCGCGACGCCGTGTCCGCCGTACCGGACTCGGCACCGCCCGCCGTGGAGGGCGCGGACGCCCCCGACGGCGCCCTGGTCGGTGGTTCGGTCGCCGCGACGTACGACTCGAACGAGGCCAACACCAAGGATCTCAAGCTGATCCTGCCGCTCATCCTGCTGCTGGTCGGCGCGGTGCTGGTGCTGCTGCTGCGCGGGCTCCTCGCGCCGCTGCTGCTGGTGCTGACCGTGATCGCCTCGTTCTTCGCCAGCCTCGGCGCGGCCTGGCTGCTCTTCGACCACGTGCTGGACTTCCCGGCGCTGGACAGCGGGGTGCTGCTGCTCGCGTTCGTGTTCCTGGTGGCGCTCGGCGTCGACTACAACATCTTCCTGGTCACCCGGGCCCGGGAGGACGCCCGGCGCAGCGGCACCCGCGACGGCATGCTGTCGGCGCTGCGGGTCACCGGCGGCGTCATCACCAGCGCCGGCATCCTGCTCGCGGCGGTGTTCGCGGTGCTCGGCGTGCTGCCGCTGATCACGCTCACCCAGATCGGCATCATCGTCTGCATCGGCGTGCTGCTGGACACGCTGCTGGTCCGGACCGTCCTGGTGCCGGCGCTGGCGTTCCTGCTCGGCGACCGGTTCTGGTGGCCCGGACGGATCACCCGGGACGCCGACGCGTCCACCGGGGCGCCGGCCGAGCCGGTTCCCGCGCGGGACTGAACCGGCGGGCGGGGGCCGGCGTACGCGCCGGCCCCGCCCGATCGTCCGGTCGCTCAGAAGCTCAGGCACTCGCACTCGGTCATCAGCGCCCGCACGTTGCGCACGTACTGCGGGTTGGGGATGGCCAGCGGCTGGTCCTCCCGCGCCACCGCGCCGTGCCCGTAGTTGTAGGCGGCGATCACGGCGTTGAGCAGGCAGGAGTTCAGCTCGCTGGTGCACAGCGACGCGTCGAGCCGGTAGTCGGACTCGAAGTACATGTCGCCGATGTACTTGGTCAGCCAGGCCAGGTAGGTGCCGCCCAGGTAGGCGTTGTCCCGGTAGGCGTCGATGTCGTACGACTGGCCGAACCGCTGGTTCATCCACTCCGCGGTGGCCGGCATGACCTGCATCAGCCCGACCCCGCCGTCACAGGCGATGATGTTGGACTGCCACCCGCTCTCCTGCCAGGCGGTGGCCTTCAGCAGCGCCGACGGGATGCGGATGTCCGGCGCCGAGGTCGGCCAGTAGGTGCGCGCCGCAGCGTCGGCGAGCGCCGCCTTGACCTGGCTCTGGCCGGCCTTGGTGCCCCGGTAGCTCGGCTTGCAGCCGTCGTCCACCGGCTTCGGCGGCGCCGGTGGCACCTGGGTCTCGGTCGGCGGCTTCGGCCGGGCCAGCGGCGCCGTGGTCGTACGGGTCGGCTTCGCCCGCGGCTTCGGTTTCGCCGACGCGCTCGGGCTGGGCCGACCGCCCATCGCCGCGACCGCCGCCGGCTCCTCGCTCGGCGCGTCGGCCGGCGCCTCCTGGGGTTGCTCCGCCGGCGCCGCCGTGGGCAGTTCCACGGCGACCTCCCGGACCGGCTGTTCCTGCTCGCCGCACGCCGTCAGCGTGGCCGCCGCGAACAGCGCCACCACCGTCACGGCCCACCGGCCGAGTCCTCGCCGCATCGGACCTCCCCGTAGTCCCCCGTCGGCGCACCCTAGCAAGGATCGACAGGTCCGGGGGGTACCCGCGACGCGGGCCGACGCCGCCGGGGCCGGGGCGGCGACTCCGCCGGGACCGCGCCGGCCGGCCGATCACCGGGCTCGGCGTCGGCGGGCCGCTCGTCGCGGTCCGCCAGCCGGTTCCGGGTCGCCCACGCCACCACGAACACGGTCGTCCAGGCGAGGCCGAGCAGGACCGCCGTGACGGTGCCGCTGGCCGTACTGAAGCCGAGGTAGAGCCGCGCGCCGGTGACAGTGACCACCCCCGCCGACGCGGCCGTCCACACCGCCGCGCCCACCGGCCAGCGGGCACCCCGCGACAGCAGCCAGGCGAGCGTGCCGAAACTCGCGGTCACCACCGCGTTCTGCGTCGGGAACAGGTCACCGGGACGGTCCGGGCCGCCCGGACCGGTCAGGTCCGCGACGACGACGAGCAACACCAGCGGTACGGCGGCGCCGACAGTGCCCAGCACGCCGAGCGGGTCGGCCCGCCACGCCCGGCCCCGCCGCGCCACCACCGCGGCCGCCACCGCCACCGCGGCGATCAGCACCCAGCCGCGCAGCACCGACACCGCGAGCAGCGCCGTGTCGACCACCCCGGGGGTACGCCGGGCGGCGAACCAGTCGGCGACCAGCCCGTCGAGGACACCCAGCCCGCTGTGCGCGACGACCGCCTCCAGCAGGACCGCCACGGCCAGCCCGGCGACGAACAGCAGCGCCAGCCCCAGCGCCAGGTTGATCAGCAGGGTCCAGGCCGGGCCGACCCGCATGGCGACCAGGAAGAACAGCACCCCGTACCGGGCCCGCAGCCAGCGCAGCGGCGGCAACGCGGCGGCCCGCGCCGCCAGCGCGCGTACCGGGTCCGGGTTGCGCCCCAGCCAGCGGCCGGCGAGCACCACGGCGAGCAGGCACAGCAGCAGGGCCAGCACCGCTCCGGTGGCCCGGCCGAGCAGCTTCGACACCCGCTCGTACGACTCACCGGCCAGGTAGCCGGCCAGCACCGAGGCGCCGACCCAGCTCGCCACCCCGGCCAGGTTCCACGGCGCGAACCGCCGGTACGGCATCCCCGCCGACCCGGCCAGCCGGGGCGCCAGCGTGCGGGCGAACGCGATCCAGCGGGCGGCGAGCACGCCCCGGCCGCCGAGGCGCTCCAGCAGCGAGTCGGCCCGCCGCCACCGGTGCGCGCCGATCCGGGCACCCACGCCCGAGGCGCGCAGCCGGGGGCCGTACCGGCGGCCCGCCCGCCACGCGAGTGTGTCTCCGATCACGGCGGCGGCGGTCATGGCCACCAGCACGGGCGCGAGGCGCAGCGTCCCCGCGTACGCTAGGAAGCCGACCAGAAGCAGGGTCGCCTCGCCGGGCATCAGCAGCCCGACGATCACCGCGGTCTCCGCCGCGACGATCGCCGCGGCGGCCAGGTAGATCAGCAGGGGCGGCAGCTCCTGCAGCCAGCTCAGCAGGTCAGGCATCGGACACCCCGCACGGGTGTCAGCATGCCAGTCGCTGGAACGGTCGGCACAGCACTTTCGACGCAGATCCGGGCGATCTCGGGGTGACCCCGAGGCGTGCCCCGGCAACCGCAGACAGGAGTATGGAGGGTATGCAGCTACGCACCGACCTCCGCAACGTCGCCATCATCGCCCACGTCGACCACGGCAAGACGACCCTGGTCGACGCCATGTTGCGGCAGGCCGGCGCCTACGGCGCCCGTGGTGAGACCACCGAGCGGGTCATGGACTCGATGGACCTCGAGCGCGAGAAGGGCATCACCATCCTCGCCAAGAACACCGGCGTGCGGTACATGCCGGCGGACGGCTCGGAACCGGTCACCATCAACATCATCGACACCCCCGGTCACGCCGACTTCGGCGGCGAGGTCGAGCGCGGCCTGACCATGGTCGACGGTGTGGTGCTGCTGGTCGACGCCAGCGAGGGCCCCCTGCCGCAGACCCGGTTCGTGCTCCGCAAGGCGCTGCGCGCCCGGCTGCCGATCATCCTGGTGATCAACAAGGTGGACCGTCCGGACGCCCGGATCAAGGAGGTCGTGGACGACACCTACGAGCTGTTCCTCGACCTGGACGCCGACGAGGAGCAGATCGACTTCCCGATCGTCTACGCCTGCGCCCGCGACGGCATCGCCTCGCTGACCCAGCCCGCCGACGGCGCCGTCCCGGACGACAGCAGCAACCTGGAGCCGCTGTTCCGCACGCTGCTGGACACCATCCCCGCGCCCGCGTACGACGAGGGCGCGCCGCTCCAGGCCCACGTCACCAACCTCGACGCCTCGCCGTTCCTGGGCCGGCTCGCGCTGTGCCGGGTCCGCCAGGGCACGATCAGCAAGGGCCAGACCGTGGCCTGGTGCCGCACCGACGGCAGCACCCAGCGGGTACGCATCTCCGAGCTGCTGATGACCGAGGGCCTGGAGCGCAAGCCGGCCGAGTCCGCCGGGCCGGGCGACATCATCGCCGTCGCCGGCATCCCGGAGATCATGATCGGTGAGACGCTGGCCGACGCCGAGAACCCGGTGCCGCTGCCGCTGATCACCGTGGACGAGCCGGCCATCTCGATGACCATCGGCACCAACAACTCGCCGCTGGTCGGCCGGGTCAAGGGCGCCAAGGTCACCGCCCGGATGGTCAAGGACCGGCTCGACAAGGAGCTGATCGGCAACGTGTCGCTGCGGGTGCTGCCCACCGAGCGGCCGGACGCCTGGGAGGTGCAGGGCCGCGGCGAGCTGGCCCTGGCGATCCTGGTCGAGCAGATGCGCCGCGAGTCCTTCGAGCTGACCGTCGGCAAGCCGCAGGTCGTCACCAAGGAGATCGACGGCAAGACCTGCGAGCCGGTCGAGCGGCTGACCATCGACTCCCCGGAGGAGTACCTGGGCGCCATCACCCAGCTCCTGGCCACCCGCAAGGGCCGGATGGAGCAGCTGGTCAACCACGGCACCGGCTGGATCCGGATGGAGTGGCTGGTCCCGGCGCGCGGCCTGATCGGCTTCCGGACCGAGTTCCTCACCGAGACCCGCGGCACCGGCATCCTGCACCACGTCTTCGAGTCGTACGAGCCGTGGTTCGGCGAGCTGCGCACCCGCAACAACGGGTCGCTGGTCGCCGACCGGTCCGGCGCGGTCACCGCGTTCGCGATGACCAACCTCCAGGAGCGCGGCCAGCTCTTCGTCGAGCCGGGCACCGAGGTGTACGAGGGCATGATCGTCGGCGAGAACTCCCGCTCCGACGACATGGACGTCAACATCACCAAGGAGAAGAAGCTCACCAACATGCGCTCGTCCACCGCGGACGAGACCGAGAAGCTGATCCCGCCGCGCAAGCTGTCCCTGGAGCAGGCGCTGGAGTTCTGCCGCGAGGACGAGTGCGTCGAGGTCACCCCGGCCGCGGTGCGCATCCGCAAGGTGGTGCTGGACCAGACCCAGCGCGGCCGGATGGCCGCCCGCCGCAAGCACGCCGGCTGACGCACCGTCCGCTCACGAGCCCACAACCGGGAGCCCGGCCCGCCCCTTCGGCGGACCGGGCTCCCCCCTTCCCACCGGTCGCCGGTCGCCGGTCGCCGGTCGCCGGTCGCCGGTCGATCATGAAGTTGGCGGCAGTTCCGGAGATCAAGTCCGCCGCCAACTTCATGATCGACGGGGCGGGCGGGAGATCTTGGTACGAAATGGCCCTCATGGGGGCGCTTTCCTTCCAAGATCTCCGCGCGTCTCGTTGTGTGGACGCGGGATCCCGGTACCCGGGATCAGGCGGCGAGGGCGGCCGGTGCGGGCAGGGCGGGGGTGAGGTGAAGGGCGAGAGTGGATCGCCGGGCTGGAGCGAGGGCGGGGCGGCAGCGGAACCTGCCCGCCGACGGACGAGCGCGGCGACGGGCGCGAGACGACGCTACGGGCGCGAGGCTGGCGACAGATGCGAGACGGCGAGACGCGCCACGAGCCCACACCGCGCAACCGGACGCGGGACAGCGCCACGAGCCCTCACCGCGCAACCGGACGCGAGACGCACCACGGGGCCATTACCGCGCCTCGGACGCGAGGTGAAGTCACGGCAACGCTGGTGTCAGTGGAGTTTGGTGGCCGCCAGGGCCAGGACGTCGGGGACGGGGCCGGAACCGGACTCCACCACCCGGGTCAGCCGCAGTCCGGCGGCCGCCACGGCGTCCAGCAGTCCGGCCAGGGGCAGGTGCCAGGCGCCGACCCGGGCCCGGACCCCGACCGAGTTCCACGAGCGGACCGTGTGCTCACGCGAGGCGTACCCGCCGTCGATCACGATCCGCTCCGGTTCGGACCGGTCGGCGAACGCGCCGACGAAACACGGGTGCACGCCGACGTGCACCAGCCGGCCGCCGGGTGCCAGCACCCGCGCCGCCTCGGCGACCGCCGCCGGGTAGTCCGGCATGTCGGTGTGCGCGAGCACGCAGACCACAGCCGGCACGGCGCCGCTGGCCAGCGGCAGCGCGGTCGCGTCGGCCCGGGCCACCGGCAGCCGGGCGCGGGCGTGGCGCAGCTGTCCGCCGGACAGGTCCACCCCCACCGGTGTCCACCCGAGACGGCGCACCTCGGCCGCGTGCGCCCCGGTGCCGCAGCACAGGTCCACGCACCGGCCCGGCCCGTCGCCCAGCAGGTCGGCCAGCACCGACCGGACCCGGTCCATGTAGACCGACGAGGTCTCGCTGGCGTACTCCTCGTACCAGTCGGCGATGTCGTCGTACAACGGGGTCGTCATCTCCGCACGCTAGCCCCGTACCGGGCCCGCCGCTGCCCCGCAGATCGGCTACGGTGCGGTCATGATCTGGGAGGAGCTCGACGCGCACCTGGACAAGGTGCCCGGCACCGTCTCCGCGTACGTGGGCCGGCCCGGCGCGCGACCCACGTGGATGCGGCGGGCCGACGCCACCCACTACGCGGCGAGCACCATGAAGCTCGCAGTGCTGGTGGCGCTGTTCCGCGCCGCCGAGGCCGGCCGGCTCGACCTGGACGCGCCGGTGCCGGTGCGCAACTCGTTCGACTCCGCGCTGTCCGGCGCGCCCCGGTTCGCCAACGACCGCGACTACGACAACGACGAGGCGGTCTGGGACCGCGTCGGCGGCGAGGCGTCGCTGCGCTGGCTCGCCGAGCGGATGATCGTCCGGTCCAGCAACCTGGCCACGAACATCTGCATCGGCCAGGTGGGGCTGCCCGCCGTGGCGCAGGCGTGGGCGCTCGCCGGGGCGCGGCACAGCGTCACCGGCCGCGGCATCGAGGACTTCGCCGCCCGCGACTCCGGCATCGACAACCTGGTCACCGCCGCCGACCTGGCCGCCCTGCTCGGTGAGCTGGCGCTCGGCGCGACCCGGCCCGGCCCGCTCGCCTCACCGGCCGGCTGCGCCGCCATGCTCGACGTGCTCGTCGCGCAGGAACACCGCGAGGACCTGGCCGCCGGGCTGCCCGACGGCACCCGGATCGCGCACAAGAACGGCTGGGTACGCGGCGTGCGCCACGGCGCGGGCGTGGTGTTCCCGGACGACGCGCCGCCGTACACGATCGTCGTCTGCACCACCACCGACCTGGCCGACGGCGGCGCGGACGGTGAGGTCGAGGACGACGCCTGCCGCCTGATCGCGCACGTCTCGGAGCGGGTCTGGGCCGCCCGGCACGACCTGGCCGGCTGACCCGGCTACTCCAGCAGCCGCTCGCGCAACGCGGCGCGGTCGGCGTCGGTCACCCCCAGACCGTCCCGCAGGTACGCCTCGAACGAGCCGTGCGCGCGGCGCACCTCGTCGTAGGCGGCGTCCAGGTATTCCGGGCGCACCTCCAGCAGCGGCCGGGCCACCGCCGGGTCCAGGTCCGGCCGGCGCTGGATCATCGCCGACAGCAGCACCTCGCGCAGGCTCTCGGTCAGCTCGTTGTGCACCAGGTAGTCGGCGCGGATCGCCTCCTCCTCCACCCCCAGCGCGGTCAGCAGCACCACCGACAGCCAGCCGGTCCGGTCCTTGCCGGCCGAGCAGTGGAACAGCAGCGGCAGGTTCGCGCCGTCGGCGGCCAGCCGCACCGCTTCGCCGAACCCGGCCCGCGCCGACTCACCGGTGACGAACCAGCGGTAGATCGCCGTCATCGCCCCCGGCATGCCCTCGCGGGCCAGCGCCGCGTACGCGTCCAGGTCGTGGCCCTGCAACACCGCCGAGACGTACGTGAACACCGGGTGCGCCGCGTCGTAGACCGGCAGGTGCACAGTGCGGGGCTCCCCCACCAGCCGGTCCGGCGGGGCCACCGCCTGCTCGTGGACGTCGCGCAGGTCCACCACGCACGCCGGGCCGAGCTTGCCCAGCACCGGCAGGTCCTCGTCGGTCAGCCGGCCCAGCGCGGGCGTGCGGATGAGCCGTCCCGCCCGTACCCGCCGCCCGTCGGTCGTCGGCAGTCCACCCAGGTCACGCGCGTTCGGCGCGCCCACCAGCTCCCATTCCCGCCCGGCCATCGGCCCTCCCCTGCTCGGTGCCAGTTGGCTATAGGGTGCCCCACATGACGATCGCCGCGGTACGCACCCACCGGCTCTCGGCCCCCTTACACACCCCGTTCGTCACCGCGCTGCGCCGCACCACCACCGTGGACACGCTGGTCGTGGAGGTGATCGACGGCGACGGGCGCTCGGGTTTCGGGGAGGCGCCGCAGGTCTGGCAGGTCACCGGCGCGTCGGTCGCGGGCGCCGAGGCGTGCGTCCGCCAGATGCTCGCGCCGCTGCTGATCGGCCGCGACGCCGACGACCTCCAGGCGGCCTGCGCGCTGGTGCGCCGCGCCGTGGTGGGCAACGAGTCGGCGAAGGCGGCGCTCGACGTGGCGCTGCACGACCTGGCCGCGCGGCGGCTCGGCGTACCCCTGGTGCGTCTGCTCGGCGGCACGGCGCTGCGCGTGCCGACCGACGTCACGCTGGCCGCCGGTGACGCGGTGGACCTGGCCGCGACGGCGGCGCGGCGCGGCGCCGAGGGGTTCACGGTGCTCAAGCTCAAGGTCGGCACGGACGCCCGCGGCGACCTGGACCGGGTCCGTGCGGTGCGGGCCGCGGTCGGGCCGGACGTGCGGATCCGGCTGGACGCCAACCAGGGCTGGACGCCCCGGGAGGCGGTCCGGGTGATCCGGGCGATCGAGGACGCGGGGCTCGACGTGGAGCTGGTCGAGCAGCCGGTGCACCGCCGCGACCTGGACGGGCTGGCCTGGGTCAGCGACCGGGTGGACCTGCCGATCCTGGCCGACGAGTCCGTCTTCGACGTGCGCGACCTGGTCGAGGTGATCCGGCGGCGGGCCGCCGACATGGTCAACGTGAAGCTGGCCAAGTGCGGCGGCCTGCAACCGGCCCGCACGCTGCTCGACCTGGCCGCCGCGCAGGGCATGGGCACCATCGTCGGTTCGATGATGGAGGGGCCGGTCGGGGTCGGCGCCGCGGCCAGCCTGGTCGCCGCCTACGGCACCACGGCCGTGTCGGACCTCGACGCCGCCTGGTGGCTGGCCTGGTCGCCGGTCGCCGGGGGCATCCGGTACGAGGGCGCGAGCGTGCTCCTGCCCGACGCGCCAGGGCTGGGCGTCACCGGACTACGTGAAGCTAAGATTCAGACACATGCTTGAGCATCGTCAGAATTTTTCATATGGTCGCCCCGACGACCACCGCAGAGAGGGGTACGCGTGGCGCCTCAGCCCGGCCGCCGGGCCGTCGTACGGGTACCGGTGGCGACCCTCTGGACCGCGCCCGAGGCGGTACGCCCGATCGACTGTCCCGCCCTCGCCGGCTCCCCCGACGTCGCCGCCTGGATCGCCGGCATGGACCGCGACCAGCTCGTCGGTGACTGCGTCCTGACCCAGCTGCTGCTCGGCGAGCCGGTGCGCGTCACCGAGACCCGGCCGGACGGCTGGGTACGGGTGGTGGCGCTGGGCCAGCCCGCGGCGAAGCTCGGCGCGGACGGCTACCCGGGCTGGCTGCGGGCCGCCCACCTGGCCGATCCCGCCGACGCCGGCCCGTCCTCCACTCATCCGGCCGACGCCGGCCCCGCGCTGTCCGGCACCGCTCCGGCCGGGCCGGCCGCTACCGGCACATCCGGTCCTGGCCCGTCCGGTCCCGGTCCGTCCGGCTCCGGTCCGTCCGGCTCCGGTCTGTCCGGTCCTGTCCCCGCCGGTACCGGTTCGGCCGGTTCCGGTTCCGGTCCGGCCGGCACCGGTTCGGCCGCCCACCGCCCGCTGACCGTCGACGTCGCCCACACCGCGTTGCGCGCCGGGCCGGACGGCGACGCGGCGCTCACCGGCGTGGTCCTCGGCACCCGGCTCACCCCGGCCGGGCCGGCGGTGGACGGCAGGCGCCCGGTCCGCGTACCCGGGCGGGCCGACCCGCTCTGGGCCACGGAGGACGACCTGGTGCCGCTGCCCGCCGAGCGTCCGGAGGCCGAGAAGGTGCTCGCGGTCGCCGAGCGGCTGCGCGACCTGGTCTACGTCTGGGGCGGCATGTCCACCGACGGCATCGACTGCTCCGGTCTGGTGCACCTGGCCTGGCGGCGGTACGGGATCACGCTCCCCCGCGACGCCGACGACCAGGCGGCGGCGACCTCGCGGGTGCCGCTGGACGCCGAGCGCCCCGGCGACCTCTACTTCTTCGCCCGGCCCGGCCGGCGCATCCACCACGTCGGGATCGTGTCGGCCGAGCCGCGCGGCGGCCGGCGCCGGATGCTGCACGCCTGCTATCTGACCCGCCGGGTGGTCGAGGAGGAGCTGCCCGCCGACCGGACCGCCACCCTCGTCGGCGCCCACCGCGTCTGACCCCGGACACGCCGCGGGGCGCCCCCCGGGATGGGAGCGCCCCGGCGGTACGGGTGGGTCAGCGGCGGGCCTGGGCCAGTTCCCGGCGCCGGTCCCGCGACGACTTCGCCAGGCTGGCGGCCGTGGCCACGGCCAGGGTGCCGAGGATGACAGTGAGCGAGAGCCAGATCGGGATGTGCGGGGCCCACGCCACGTGCTCTCCGCCGTTGATGAACGGCAGGTTGTTCTCGGCCAGCGCCTCCAGCACCAGCTTGACGCCGATGAAGCCGAGCACCACGGCGAGGCCGTAGCTGAGGTAGATGAGCCGGTCCAGCAGGCCGCCGAGCAGGAAGTAGAGCTGCCGCAGCCCCATCAGCGCGAACACGTTGGCGGTGAAGACCAGGTACGGCTCCTGGGTGATGCCGAAGATCGCCGGGATCGAGTCCAGCGCGAAGATCAGGTCGGTGGTGCCGATCGCGATCATCACGATCAGCATCGGGGTGAACAGGCGCCGCCCGTGTTCGTGGGTGGTCATCCGCGCCCCGTCGTAGTCGCGGGACAGCGGCAGCGCCTTGCGGCTCCACCGGATCAGCAGGTTCTCGCTGAACTCGTCCTCGTCCGGCTCGCCCTGCCGGGCCAGGTTCACAGCGGTGTAGATGAGGAACGCGCCGAAGATGTAGAACACCCAGGAGAACTGGGAGATCAGCGCCGCGCCGGCCGCGATGAAGCCACCCCGCATGATCAGCGCCAGGATGATGCCGACGAGCAGCACCTTCTGCTGGTACTGCCGGGGCACCCCGAACCGGGCCATGATGATCACGAAGACGAAGAGGTTGTCCACCGAGAGGCTGTACTCGGTGAGCCAGCCGGTGTAGAACTCCCCCGCCACGCGGCCACCCGCGGTGAGCCAGAGGACCACGCCGAAGAGCAGCGCCAGGCCGACGTAGAAGCCCACCCACAGGCTGGACTCGCGGACGCTCGGCTCGTGCGGCCGCCGGCCGATGATGAACAGGTCGGCGAGCAGGACCGCGATCATCGCGATCAGCGTTACCGCCCACACCAATGCGGACACGTTCAAATCCATCCTCCGGCAGACACGCTGCGTCGGGCACACCGTACGCCCGGGTGCGGTGCCGGGGTGCGTCGACGCTGACAGGGGTGACTGTCGGAGGTCTCTTCCGCCGGAGCCCGCGTGCCGGGTTCCGACCGACGGAGCCGGGTCGGGCCACCGGGGGTGCCGGCGCTCTTCCGTGCTGACGACTCCGTCGCGGGGGAATACTCCCCTCCTCGGCCGCCATTGTTCACCATCGCACCCGGGTGGCGCATCTCCGGGCCACCCGTCGATGTCTCGACGTGCCGCGGCTCACGTCCCGCGGCGCGTCCTAGGAGGCTAGCCATGTGGCTGTGCGGGTGCCGGGATGTCACCCGGGACGCACCGGCGGCGGGCCGGCATGGCAGGCTGCCAGCATGGTTCTTGAGGTCGCGCTGATCGATGTCACGCCCGGACACGAGGACGAGTTCGCCGCCGCCTACGCGCAGGCGCGGCCGATCCTCGCCGGCGCCGAGGGCTGCCGCTCCGTGCGGATGACGCGGGGCGTGGAGTCGCCCACCCGGTTCGTGCTGCTCGTCGAGTGGGACTCGGTCGAGGCGCACGACGTGAACTTCCGCCAGACCGAGCGGTTCGCGCAGTGGCGCGGCCTGATCGGCCCGCACTTCGCCGGCCCGCCGCTGGTCGAGCACTTCGTCGACGTTCCGGCCTGAACTGTCGTACCGCTGTCGTAGCCTGCGCGCTGCGCGGCCACCGGTCCCGACGGTCATCGGGGGCGCCGGGCCCGGTGGTCGCGCCGCACCGACGGCGGGCCGTGCGCCTCACTCCAGCTCGTGCGGATCGCGCGGCCTGGGCACGGGCGCCGCACCGAGCCGCCGGGCCACCAGCTCGGCGGAGGCGTCCGCCGGCAGCGCCGCCGCCAGCAGCCGCTCGATGACGCGCTCGTAGTGGGTCACGTCCGCCTCGGCGACCAGCCGCAGGTCGGTCGTGAGCGTCTCCACCAGCACGGTGCGCGGGTCCTCCGGGTCCGGGTAGGAGTAGTACGAGAACGGCGCCAGCGGGTGCGGCCCGTCGCCGCTCGACGCCGCGGACCGCAGCACCCGGACGGTGACGCGGGGCCGTTCGGCGAGCGCGAGCAGATGCCGCATCTGGTCGCGCCACACGTCGGCGGGCAGGCCGTCCGGGTCGCAGACGCGCTCGTCCACCAGCGCGGTGTAGTGCGGCGGGTCCGGCCGGATCAGCAGTTCCTGGCGCGCCACCCGGGCGCGCACGTCGGCCTCCACGTCCACCTCCCCGGCCAGCGCCGCGCCGGCCGACACGCGCAGCCGGGCGTACGCCGGGGTCTGGAGCAGCCCGGGCACGAGCACGCACTGGTACTCCACGATGCGCTCCGCGCCCGCCTCCAGCTCGGCGTACGCCCGCTGGCGCTCCCCCATCTCGCCGAGCGCCTTCGACCAGCCCCGGCCGGTGGCGGCGTCACGGGCGATGACGATCAGCTCGTCGCGCTGCGGCGACGGCACCTCGTAGACGTCGAGCAGGTCGAGCACGTCGGCCAGGTCGGGCCGGCTCTGCCCCAGCTCGATGCGGGACAGCTTCGAGGTGGACGCCCAGCCCAGCCGGGCGCAGACCTGTTCGAGCGTGAGCGACTCGCGACGACGCAGTCGGCGCAGCTCCACACCGAGCCGCGCCCTCCGGACCACAGGACTTGCTGACAACGGCATGCACGCCTCCCGGGAGGGAGCGTACGCATCACCGTCACGCTCGGCAATACCTCGCCCACACAGCGCAACCGTGCGGGCGACGCGGTCAGGGGCGGTAGGTGCCGAACGACCAGACCAGACCGGCCAGGTCGCGGGCGGCGTAGTCGCGGGAGCCGTAGTCGGTGTCGAACGGCGCCCGGACGATCTCCGCCCCGGCCGACCGGGCGCGCTCGTGGTGCGCGTCGACATCGTCGATCGCCACGTAGACGCGGTAGTCGTCGTCGGCGGGCCGGGACCGCGGCGCCGGCCCCGGGCCGAGCATCACCAGATCGTCGCCGTACGCCACCTCGGCGTGGCCGATCGTGCCGTCGGGCAGTTCGTGGGCCTCGCGCACGGTGAAGCCGAACGCGGCACAGAGGAAGTCGACGGCGGCTCGCACGTCGGGATACCGCAGGACCGGATAGACGCTTCGCATGGCCGTCAGTCTGCCGCCAGCGCGGTCAGGCCGGATTGGACGAATGCGATCCGGGCGCGGTCAGCGCGGCCGGGGTGGCGCCGGCGAACTCGCGGAACTCGCGGATCAGGTGCGACTGGTCGTAGTAGCCCCACCGGGCGGCCCGCTCCGCCCACCCGGCGTCGTCCGGCACGGCGGCGTCCACGGTGAGCAGCGTCCGGCCCAGGCTCGCGTACGCCCGCTCGAAGCGCAGCAGGCGGGCGACGGTCTTCGGCGGCAGGCCGAACTCCCGCCGGAACCGGACCGACAGGTGACGGCGGGACCAGCCCACCTCCCCGGCGAGCGCGGCCACGCCGACCGCTCCCCCGCTGCCGTCCAGGCGCCGCCAGGCCGCCAGCAGGTGCGGGTCCACCGGCGCGGTCGACGCCAGCCGCGCGACCAGGGCCGCGTCGAGCCGGGCGAAGCGCTCCGGCCAGCCCGGCTCGCCGGCCAACTCGTCGCGCAGCCGGGCCAGCCAGCCCGCAACCGCGTCGACCGGCACCGCCCGGTTGGTCAGCTCGGCCAGCGGCAGCCCGAGCAGGCGGCGGGCCGCCGGGGCGGTCAGCAGCACCTGCACGCCGGTGCCGGTCCCGGCCGTCCGGGTGGCGCACCAGCCGTCGAACGGACCGGCCAGGAAGGCGTTTCCGGCGCACGCGCCGCGGCCGGGAGCACGCGGGTCGGTCACGTCCAGCGGGTCGCCCCAGCCGAGGATCAGCACGACGAACGCGCCCGCCGCCTCCCGGCGCACGAGCGGGACGGGCGCGTCCTCGCGGTAGCCGAGGTAGCGGTCCACCCACTGGCGCAGCGGCGGGTCGGGGCGCCCGATGACGGCCTCGGTCAGCATCGCGCCGCTCCGGCCGTCGCGCCGGTCACCGGACCCCTGTGGCGTCCATCCCGCGCAGTTCCTTCTTGAGGTCGGCGACCTCGTCGCGGATCCGCGCGGCCAGCTCGAACTGCAGCTCGCGCGCGGCGGCGAGCATCTGGTCGTTGAGCTCCTGGATGAGGTTGGCCAGGTCGGCCCGGGCCATCCCCTCGCGCGACGGGGTCGCGGCGGCGCCCCGGCGGCTGCGCGTCTCCTTGACCGGCGCCTTGCCCCGGGACAACTGCCGCACGGCCCCGCCGACGTTGCTGTTCTCGGTGTCCTCCGCCTCGCGGTAGATGTCGTCGAGGATGTCGTGGATCTTCTTGCGCAGCGGCTCCGGGCTGATGCCGTTCGCCTCGTTGTGGGCGATCTGCTTGGCCCGGCGCCGGTTGGTCTCGTCGATCGCGCTCGCCATCGACGGGGTGATCTTGTCGGCGTACATGTGGACCTGGCCGGAGACGTTACGGGCCGCGCGGCCGATGGTCTGGATCAGCGACCGGCCGCTGCGCAGGAAGCCCTCCTTGTCGGCGTCGAGGATCGCCACGAGCGAGACCTCGGGCAGGTCGAGGCCCTCCCGGAGCAGGTTGATGCCGACCAGCACGTCGTAGTCGCCCTTGCGCAGCTCGCGCAGCAGCTCGACGCGGCGCAGCGTGTCGACCTCGGAGTGCAGGTAACGCACCCGGATGCCGTTCTCCAGCAGGTAGTCGGAGAGGTCCTCGGCCATCTTCTTGGTGAGCGTGGTGACGAGCACCCGCTCGTCGCGCTCGGTACGCAGCTTGATCTCGTGCATGAGGTCGTCGATCTGCCCCTTGGTCGGCTTGACCACCACCTCGGGGTCGATCAGGCCGGTGGGCCGGATCACCTGCTCGACGAACTCGCCCTGCGCCTGCTCCAGCTCCCACGGGCCGGGGGTCGCGGAGAGGAAGACCATCTGGCCCACCCGCTCCAGGAACTCGTCGAAGCGCAGCGGCCGGTTGTCAGCCGCGCTGGGGAGCCGGAAACCGTGGTCGATGAGCATCCGCTTACGGGAGGCGTCACCCTCGTACATGCCGCCGATCTGCGGGATCGTCACGTGCGACTCGTCGACCACGGTGAGGAAGTCGTCGGGGAAGTAGTCGAGCAGACAGTGCGGCGGGCTGCCCGGCAGCCGGCCGTCGATGTGCATGGAGTAGTTCTCGATGCCGGAGCAGAAGCCCACCTGGCGCATCATCTCGATGTCGTAGGTGGTGCGCATGCGCAGCCGCTGGGCCTCCAGCAGCTTGCCCTGCCGTTCCAGCTCGGCCAGCCGCTCACCCAGCTCGGCCTCGATGTCGCGGATCGCCCGCTCCATCCGCTCGGGACCGGCGGCGTAGTGCGTGGCCGGGAAGATCATCAGACTGTCGACCTCGCGGACCACGTCACCGGTCAGCGGGTTGAGGTAGTAGAGCTTCTCGATCTCGTCACCGAACAGCTCGATCCGGACCGCCAGTTCCTCGTACGCCGGGATGATCTCCAGCGTGTCGCCGCGGACCCGGAACGTGCCGCGCTGGAAGGCCATGTCGTTGCGCGTGTATTGAATGTCGACCAGCCGGCGCAGCAACTGGTCGCGGTCCAGTTCCTGCCCGACCTTGACCCGCACGGCCCGGTCGAGGTACTCCTCCGGCGTGCCCAGGCCGTAGATCGCCGACACGGTGGCGACCACGATGACGTCCCGCCGGGTGAGCAGCGACATCGTGGCCGAGTGCCGCAGCCGCTCGACCTCCTCGTTGATCGAGGAGTCCTTCTCGATGTAGGTGTCGGTCTGCGGGATGTACGCCTCGGGCTGGTAGTAGTCGTAGTAGGAGACGAAGTATTCGACCGCGTTCTGCGGCAGCAGCTCGCCGAACTCCTTCGCGAGCTGGGCGGCGAGGGTCTTGTTGGGGGCGAGCACCAGGGTCGGCCGCTGGAGCCGCTCGACCAGCCACGCCGTGGTGGCGCTCTTGCCCGTGCCGGTCGCGCCGAGCAGCACCGTGTTGCGGTCGCCGCGCCGCACGCGACGCTCAAGCTCGCCGATGGCAGCCGGCTGGTCACCGGCCGGCTGGAACTCACTGACGACCTGGAAGCGGCCGTCGAGCCGGGGAATGTCGAGCGCCATGACACCAACGGTACGCCCGCGGTCCGACACTTCCGGCCACGACCACGGACCGTCCCTGATCGGCTTCGATATTCCCATTGTGTGGCTCATCTCACCGGTCTACCCTCGTACCGTAGGCCGCTCGCGGCGGCCGACCGGGCAGGTGATCGCCCCTCGCGGGCCGGTCGCCCCCGGCGCCAGGGCCGCAGCACCCGGGACGACCGGCGTGCGCGCCGACGGTGGTCGCGCGCAGCGCTGACCGGCCGCCGCGAGCGCCCCTGCTCGTCACCGAAACCCCGCTCTCGCGTTCTCCACTCGTGGGGACCTCTCCCGAGCGCCGGCCGCGACGCGAGCCCGACACCGGCACGCCCCCGCCCGCCGACGAGCCGGGCCGCCAGCGCGGCGCGAGCCGCCCGCACCGGCTCTCCGCCCGTGGCGACGGCGACCAGGCCGTCCCCCGGGAACCGGGCCGGGGTCACCGTCGCGGCCGCACCAGCACACCGACCCGGCCCGCCACGGTGGCCGGCCGGCGCCGCCGCGCCGACCCGCTCGCCGGCCGTCGTCCCACGCTCACCAACCGGCCGGGCGGCGACCCGGAACTGGACGGCGCCGACGACCCGCCGGACGGGCCGGACCGGCGCCGGATCGCGCTCGCCGCGCTCGTGGCAGCCGCCGCGATCTCCGCCGCGACGCTCGTCGCCGGCCTGCTGACCTGGGCACCCCACCGGGCCGACGAGACCGGTACGGCACGCCCGCTCACCGCCGCCGAAGCCGACCGGGTGGCCGCGCTGCGGGTCACCAACCTGCGCGACGTACGCGCCGGCGTCCGGGTCACAGTCGGGGCCGACGCCGCCCGTACCGAACTGGTCGGCTGGGTCGACTGGGCCCGCCCCCTGGTCTACCTGGACGTCGGCGGCCCGGGCGCGGGCGCCGACCGGGGCCTGGTCCAGGCCACCGCGTCCGCGCTGCTGGTGCGGCCCGACCCCGGCGCGCTCCCCACCCCGGCCCGGCCCCCGCTGGTGCCGCCGGCGGACCGGTGGCGGATGCGGGAGGCGGCCGGCGGGCACGGCCTGGGCGCGGTACGCGACCTGCTGATCGGGCTCGGCGCCGACCGGGTCGACCGGCCCGCCACCGACGGCCGGTGGCTGCGCGACGACCGGGTCGGCGGCGTCCCGGTGGACGTGCTCCAGGCGCCCCTCGCACCGGCTGGTGACCCGCCGCCGACGCTGTGGGTGGACGCGGACGCCCGCCTGCACCGGCTCACCGGCCGGCTGGCCGACGGCACACCCGTCACCGTCGACCTGACCCGCGCCGACCGGCCCACCCTGCATCCGGTGGACGCCCTCGGCGGCTGGCCCGGGCAGCCCCGGGCGCTCACCGACGACGAGGCCGTCCGGCTGGCCGCGCTGCCCGCCCGGCTACGGGCACTGGGCGGCGCGGCGGTGACGGTGGCCGCTCCGCTCGCCCCGTCGGCCGACCTGCTGGCCGCCGGCACGGTGGACTGGACGAGCCCGTCGGCGTACCTCGCGGTGATCGAGGAGGGCAGCGGCCGGCGTACCCTCCGCTGGGCCCGGCCGGGACGGGTGGCGCAGGTGCAGCGGTCTCCGGACGGGCCCGCCACACCCCCGACGCCGGTGCCGGCCGCGCTGCTCGCGGCCCCCGCGCGCCCGCCCGGCGACGACCTGGACCGGCTGCTCGACGCGGCGCTGCGGGCGGCCCGGCGCCCGCCGGCCGGCGACATCGTCCGGGTCCGGGAGGACCGCTTGGGCGACCGGACGGTCGACGTGTTCGAGCTGCCGGGCGGCCGCCGCCTGTGGCTGGACCGCGGTGGTCTGCCGCGCCGGATGGAACTACGGACCGGGCCGGGCGTGTGGATCCGGCTCGACCTCACGCCGGGGCGCGCGGCGGGCAGCGGCGGGTCGTCGGCCTAGCGTCGCGCTGAACGGCCGGCGTTCGCGGGACCGGCCTGTCAGGGCCGCCAGCCGGTCTGCGCGGCCCATTCCTCGGCGCGCAGGTGCTCCTCGTCGAACCAGGGATCGGTCACAGTGCCCCACGCGGCGTGCTCCGGCGCGGCCGCCGCCAGATCCCGCTTCACCTGCAGGTAGTCGGCCCGCCGCGCCGGGTCGGCGCGCAGGTGGTCGCGCACCAGCAGCGCGTGGCGCCAGCCGGGCGAGCCGGCCTCCCGCAGGTGCAGGCGCACCGGACGCCCCGGGTCCGCGCCGCCGTGCAGCCGCTTGGGCCAGCGCACCGGCTCCGGCTGCCGCGGGGCGTCCCACCAGTCGCCCGGCAGGCGCGGGAAACCCGCCTCGGCCAGCCGCTGCGCGAGCGGCCCGTCCGCCTCGTCGAGCGAGGACACCGTCACCTGGATGTCGATCACGTCCGGGGCGGCCAGCCCCGGCACCGCCGTGGAGCCGACGTGGTCGACCCGGATGTCACCGCCTGCCGCGTGGCGGATCCGGGCGGCCAGCCGGGCGTACTGCTCGGGCCAGGTCGGATCCGGTCCGGCGAGCGCCGCCGGGTCCGGTGGGACGGCGCGGCGCTCGCGGACGTTGCGCTCGTAGGGCAGCAGGCGGTCGCGCCAGAGGGCGTCCACCGCGGCGTGCAGCTCGGTGAGCGTGCCGTCGTTCGGGAGCAGCACGTCCGCGACCGCACGGCGGGTCTCGTCGTCGGCCTGCGCGGCGATGCGCCGCTGCGCCTCCGCCGGGGCCATGCCCCGGTCGCGGGTCAGCCGGGCCATCCGGGTCGGCACGGCCGTCTGCACCACGACCACCAGGTGGTACGTCGGCGCGAGTCCCACCTCGACCAGCAGCGGTACGTCGTTCACGACGATCGCGTCGGCGGGAGCGGCGGCGACCAGTTCGGCGCTGCGCGCGCGTACCCGCGGATGGGTGATCCCTTCGAGCGTGCGGCGGGCGGCCTCGTCGCCGAAGACCAGCGCGCCGAGGGCGGCCCGGTCCAGCGCCCCGTCGGCGTCCAGGACCTTGTCGGAGAAGGCGGCGACCACCTCGGCCAGCCCGTCGGTGCCGGGCGCGACGATCTCCCGGGCGATGCGGTCCGAGTCGACGATCACCGCGCCCAGCGCGGCGAGGCGGCTCGCCACCGCGCTCTTGCCCGATCCGATTCCGCCGGTCAGCCCCACCTTCAGCACCCGGACAGTCAACCGGATCGCTCGTCGGCATGCCAAACCGCCCCGGCGTACACGCGGGCCCCGCCCCCGGCGCTCCGCTGGTGCGGAACGCGGGGACGGGGCCCGTCGGTCAGAGGCAGCCGCCGGTTCGTCCGGTGGGACGAACCCGCGTCAGCGTCCGGTCACTTGCCGCCGGCGAGCTTCTCCCGCAGCGCGGCGAGCGCCTCGTCGGTCGCGAGCGTGCCGGCCGGCTCCTCGGCCTGACGGCTCGGGGCCGAGGTCGAGGTGGTGGTGCCGCTGGTGACGGGCGGAGCCGGGTTGGCAGCGGCCTCGGCGTCGGCGGCGCGGGAGGTCTGCACCTGCTTGGTGTGGGCCTCCCAGCGCTGACGCGCCTCGGCGTACTGCTGCTCCCAGGTCTCGCGCTGCTTGTCGTAGCCCTCGAGCCACTCGCCCGTCTCCGGGTCGAAGCCCTCCGGGTAGATGTAGTTGCCCTGCTCGTCGTACGTCGCGGCCATGCCGTAGAGGGTCGGGTCGAAGTGCTCCTCGCCCTCGACGAAGCCCTCGTTGGCCTGCTTGAGCGACAGCGAGATCCGGCGGCGCTCCAGGTCGATGTCGATGACCTTGACCATGACCTCGGAGCCGACCTGCACGACCTGCTCCGGGATCTCCACGTGGCGCTCGGCCAGCTCGGAGATGTGGACCAGGCCCTCGATGCCGTCGTCCACCCGGACGAACGCGCCGAACGGCACCAGCTTGGTGACCTTACCCGGCACGATCTGCTGGATCGCGTGGGTGCGGGCGAACTGACGCCACGGGTCCTCCTGCGTCGCCTTCAGCGACAGCGAGACCCGCTCGCGGTCCAGGTCGACGTCCAGGACCTCGACCTCGACCTCCTGGCCCACCTCGACGACCTCGGACGGGTGGTCGATGTGCTTCCAGGACAGCTCGGAGACGTGCACGAGGCCGTCCACGCCGCCCAGGTCGACGAACGCCCCGAAGTTGACGATCGAGGAGACGACGCCCTTGCGGACCTGCCCCTTCTGGAGCTTGTTGAGGAACTCGGTGCGCACCTCGGACTGCGTCTGCTCCAGCCAGGCACGGCGGGACAGGACCACGTTGTTGCGGTTCTTGTCCAGCTCGATGATCTTGGCTTCGAGCTCGCGGCCGACGTACGGCTGCAGGTCACGCACACGCCGCATCTCGACGAGCGACGCGGGCAGGAAGCCACGCAGGCCGATGTCGAGGATGAGACCACCCTTGACGACCTCGATGACCGAGCCGCGGACGACGCCGTCCTCGTCCTTGATCTTCTCGATCGTG
Organism: Micromonospora sp. WMMD1219; assembly: GCF_049315215.1. NCBI lineage: Bacteria > Bacillati > Actinomycetota > Actinomycetes > Micromonosporales > Micromonosporaceae > Micromonospora > Micromonospora sp. WMMD1219. The sequence continues at coordinate 3,764,282 of NZ_CP186057.1, read as the reverse complement.
CCCCAGGCCCGCTCGTACTGCGCCCGCTTCTTGGAGAGGATCAGCCGACCCTCCTTGTCCTCCTTCTGGAGGACGAGGGCCTCGATGTGGTCGCCCACCGAAACGACCTCGGCCGGGTCCACGTCGTGCTTGATCGACAGCTCCCGAGAGGGGATGACACCCTCGGTCTTGTAGCCGATGTCGAGCAGGACCTCGTCCCGATCGACCTTGACGACGGTGCCTTCGACAATGTCGCCGTCGTTGAAGTACTTGATGGTCTCGTCGATCGCGGCGAGGAAAGCTTCCTCAGAGCCGAGGTCGTCGTGGGTGACCTTGTTGGCGCTCGAGGTGGCCTCGATGCTGCTCGTCATGTGGGCGGTTGCTCCGGTCGGATGGGTTGTCACAGCGGGCATGGGTGTCGCAGTGACTCTTCCGCGCCAGCGGATCCGTCGCCGGGCACACCGAACGATCGACGCGAGAAGATCATTAGTGGCTCCGGTGACCGCGCACCTGCTCCCTGCCGAGGCACACGATCCGCGAGCGCATCGTCTAGCCTACCCGCTGCATTACCACAGCGTGCAAGCCCTCCCGGGTCCGTGCGAACTCATCCGCTGCGAAAGCGGAGATTTTGCTCGGTAAGGTGCCACAGCTGTCTCGTCCGTCACACCCGCCCCAACCGCCACCCCACCCGACCGGCCCGGCACCGCCGGACCTAGCGTGGACGGGTGGACGACGACAGGGTGACCCGCCGACGGGTCGACGCCGGCGAGATCCGCCGCGCCAACCGCGGATGGTGGGACACCGACGCCGACGCGTACCAGGCCGAGCACGGCGCGTTCCTCGGCGACGCCGACTTCGTCTGGTGCCCGGAAGGGCTGCGCGAGGCCGACGCCCGGCTGCTCGGCGACGTGGCCGGCCGGCGGATCCTCGAACTCGGCGCCGGGGCGGCCGCCGCCGCCCGCTGGCTCGCCGCCCAGGGCGCCCGGCCGGTCGCGCTGGACCTGTCCGCCGGCATGCTGCGGCACGCCGCCGAGGCCGCCGACCGCACCGGGGTACGCGTGCCGCTGGTGCAGGCCGACGCGCTCGCCCTGCCGTTCGCCGACGCCGCGTTCGACGCGGTCTGCACCGCGTTCGGCGCGATCCCGTTCGTGGACGACTCGGCGGCGGCGATGCGCGAGGTGGCGAGGGTGCTGCGCCCCGGCGGCCGGTGGGTCTTCTCGGTCACCCACCCGATGCGCTGGATCTTCCTGGACGACCCGGGCGAGGGCGGGCTGACCGCGGTGCACTCGTACTTCGACCGCTCCCCCTACGTCGAGCAGGACGAGCACGGCGTGGCCACGTACGTCGAGCAGCACCGCACCCTGGGCGACCGGATCCGGGAGCTGGTCGGCGCCGGTTTCCGCCTGCTGGACCTGGTGGAACCGGAGTGGCCGGCCGGGCACGAGGGGATCTGGGGCCAGTGGAGCCCGCTGCGCGGCCGGCTGTTCCCCGGCACCGCCATCTTCGTCGCCGAGAAGCCGACGGACTGAGCGCGTCGCACGTCCGGTGCGGCAGGGGCTCCGGCACCCGGCGGTACGCTCGCCGCATGAGCGCCGAGCCCGTCCCGACATCACCTGGCCCCTGGTGTCCGGACCCGATGCGGCAGCAGCGTGCGGACTACACGCTGGAGGATCTGCTCACCCTGCCGGACGACGCCCCCCGCGTCGAACTCGTCGACGGAGTCTTCCAGGTGACGCCCTCCCCCACCCTGGGCCACCAGACAATCTCCAGCCTGCTGTGGCTCTGGCTTCGATCGCACGCACCGGCTCACCTACGGGCGTCCCAAGCCATCGGGGTCGGACTCAGCCCGAACACCAGCCGGCAACCGGACGTCCTGCTCCACCACGCCGGGCTGCCGAGCGACCGGTCCCTCCTGCGACCGGCGGACGTCGTCCTGGCCGTCGAGATCGTCTCCCCCGGCACCCGGCGGGTCGACCGGTTCGCCAAGCCGGGCGAGTACGCCGCCGCAGGGATTCCCTTCTACTGGCGGATCGAGCAGGATCCGGTGCACCTCTACGCGTACCGCCTCGGTGACCGGATCGGCCCGGGCGGCGAGCGGCAGTACGAACTGGTGGACGACGGCAGCGAGGTGATCGAGCTGCCCGAGCCCTTCGCGATCAAGCTGCCGATCGCGGAGATCCGGCCCTGACGACGCCGTTACTCGGTATCCGCCGCGGGTAACCGGGCGGCATGGCCGAGAAGGAGTTCCGCGCCGGGGACCACGTCTCCTGGGCCAGCCACAGCGGCCGGGCGTACGGCGTCGTCAAGGAGAAGCTGACCGAGCGCACCCACGTCCGCGGGCACACCGTGAACGCCTCGCCGGAGCAGCCGCAGTACCGGATCACCAACGACGACTCGGGCCGCGACGTCGCCCACCGTCCGGAGGTGCTTCGCCATGAGTCGCGCTGAGGACCCGCAGCAGACGTACCGGGAGTTCACCGACGCGGTGAACATGAAGCCGGGCGAGCTGTCCCGCTGGCTGGAGAGCGAGGAGTCCAAACACGTCGGCTGGCACAAAAAGGGCACCCAGGGCGGCGAGTCGGTCGGCCACGACTCCGGCCGGCGCATCGTCGACCTGCTGCGCCGCAAGCGCGCCGACCTCACCGCCGCCGACTACAAGCACATGCGCAAGGTGATCGGATACGTGCACCGGCACCTGGCGCAACGTCCCGCGGGTGACGTCCGGGACACCAGGTGGCGCTGGTCGCTGATGAACTGGGGCCACGACCCGCTCAAGGGCTGAGCCGGCCGGTCCGTTCGCCGGGCGTTGGTACCGTGCCCGCGATGACGACAGACGTCTCAATCGCCGGCCGTCATCCCCGCGCCGGGCGGGTGGTCCTCGTGGCCGGCCTCGGCCTGATCGCCGTCGCGGCAGTCTTCCTGGTGGTGACCGGCAACACCGGCGTCAGGTACAGCGCCGACCACGACGGCACCGTGCCGATGTGGAGCCGCTGGATCCCGGCGCTGGCCGCGATCGCGCTGATCCGCCTGATCCCGCCCGCGCCCGACCCGAGGTGGCCGGACCCGGTAGCGCCGTACCGTGAGGCGGTGCCGCTGCTGCTGGCCGGGATCGCGTTCGCCGCCGTCATGCCACTGCTGGGGGGCGAACCCGCGTACACCGTGTGGAAGCTCGCGCTGCTGCTCGGCGTACCCCTTGTGGTGTTCCTGGCCGCGCGCCGCCTGCCGCCACGGTGGCGGGCGGGGCCGGCCCCGGCGGACGCCGCCCACCGGTGGGGTCCGGCGCTGCCGGTGGCGGTGTGGCTGGTGCTCAGCTACGCGACGCCGCTGTCCGTGCCGGCGAGCGACTGGGGGCGGACCGTCACGCCGGTCGAGCTGGTCGTCACGCTGCTTGTGGCCTTCGCGGTGAACGCGCTGCTGGAGGAGGCCTTCTACCGGCGGTGGCTGCAGACCCGGTGGGAGTCGCTGCTGGGCCGCTGGCCGGCGATCGTGCTCGCGTCGCTGGTGTGGGCGGCCTGGCACGTGGCCATCCAGGGCAGCGGCCGGCCCGCCGTCGACCTGGCGTCGGTGGTCGTCAACCACGGCGCGCTCGGGCTGTTCCTCGGCTACCTGTGGTCCCGGTACCGCCGGATGTGGCCGCTGCTCGTGGTCCACGGCGCGGTCAACGCGATGCCGGTCCTGCTCGGTCTCTGACCGGCCCGCTTGACCCTGCCGCAGGCGGCAGGGTCGGACGATGCCGGCATGGAACGCCGCACGCCACGCGTCGCCGTGGTCACCGGTGCGGGGACCGGCATCGGCCGGGCCACCGCACGCTCCCTCGCCACCTCCGGGTACGCAGTGGTCGCAGTCGGCCGGCGCGCCGCGCCGCTGGCGGAGACCGCCGCCGGCCGGCCGGGTATCGCCCCGCTGACGGCCGACGTCACCGCTCCCGACGGGCCGGACCGGGTCGTCCGCGCCGCGCTCGACCGGTACGGCCGCCTCGACGTCCTGGTCAACAACGCGGGCGTGGCCGGCGGCGGGCCGCTGGCGGAGCTGGACGAGGACGCCGCCCGGCGGCAACTGGAGACGAACCTCCTCGCGCCGATCCGGCTGGCGCACGCCGCCGTCGAGGCGCTCGCCGCGACCCGTGGCGTGATCGTCAACGTCACCACGTCGGTCGGCCTGCGCGCCTGGCCGGGCAGTTCGGTGTACGCGGCGGGCAAGGCCGCGCTGGACTCGCTGACCCGCAGCTGGGCGGTGGAACTCGCGCCGCTCGGCGTCCGGGTGGTGGCGGTGGCGCCCGGCGCGGTCGACACTCCCATCGGCGAGCACAGTGGCCTCTCCCCCGAGCGGCGCGCGGCGGTACGGGACTGGCAGCTCGCACACACCCCGGCGGGCCGGATCGGCCGCCCGGAGGACGTAGCCTGGGCGATCCGGCGGCTGTGCGAGCCGGAGGCGGACTTCGTCACCGGTGTGGTGCTGCCGGTGGACGGGGGCGCGGTGGTCGCGTGAGAGGACGGTGGCGGCGGTGCGGATCGGCGCGGTGGCGAAGGCGACGGGCTGCACGCCGCGTGCCCTGCGGCACTACGAGGAACACGGGCTCATCGCCTCGGCCCGGGCCGCGAACGGTTATCGCGAGTACGACGCCGCGGTCGTCACCCGGGTCCGCAACATCCGTCACCTGCTCGACGCCGGGCTGACGCTGGACGACGTGCGGGTCTTCCTGCCCTGCCTGGACGGGGACGTGGCGTCGGCGCCGCCGTCCCCGGCGGGGCTGCGGGTCGGCCGGGAGCGGCTGGCCGTGCTGGACGCCCGGATCGCGGCCCAGGTGGCCGTCCGGGACCGCCTGGCCGCCGCCCTCCAGGCCGCCGCCGCTGCGCCCTCGCCCCTGCTCCCGCCTCCTCCGCCGCCTCCTCTTGTGCGGTGATCAAGGAGTTTGTGTCCCCGAACGGGCTCGGGCGTGACACAAACTCCTTGATCATTGCCGGGGCGGGTGGGTGGGCGGTGGCCGACGCGGGTGGGGCGGCGGTGGGGTCAGTGGTCGGCGCTGTTCCAGTCGCGGCCCTCGCCCACCGACACCTCCAGCGGCACCGACAGCGGGTACGCCTCGCCCATCTCCTTGCGCACCAGCGCCTCCAGCGCCTCCCGCTCGCCCGGCGCGACCTCGAAGACCAGCTCGTCGTGCACCTGCAACAGCATCCGGGAGCGCAGCCCGGCGTCGCGCAGCGCGTTGTCGACGTGCAGCATCGCGACCTTGATGATGTCGGCCGCCGAACCCTGGATCGGGGCGTTGAGCGCCATCCGCTCGGCCATCTCGCGGCGCTGCCGGTTGTCGCTGACCAGGTCGGGCAGGTAGCGGCGGCGACCCAGGATGGTGGAGGTGTAGCCGTCCTGGCGAGCCCGGGCCACCACCTCCTGGAGGTAGTCGCGGACCCCGCCGAACCCGGCGAAGTAGTTCTCCATCAGCCCGCGCGCCTCCTCGGCGCTGATGCCGAGCTGCTGGGACAGGCCGAACGCGCTGAGCCCGTACGCCAGGCCGTAGTTCATCGCCTTGATCTTGCGGCGCTGGTCGGCGGTCACGTCGCCGACCTCGACCGTGAAGACCGAGGACGCGGTGGCGGCGTGGAAGTCGTGCCCGGAGTTGAACGCCTCGATCAGCGCGTCGTCCGAGGACAGGTGCGCCATGATCCGCATCTCGATCTGGCTGTAGTCGGCGGTGAGCAGGCACTCGTAGCCCTCGCCGACGACGAACGCGCGCCGGATCCGCCGCCCCTCCTCGGTGCGGATCGGGATGTTCTGCAGGTTCGGCTCGGTGGAGGACAGCCGCCCGGTCGCCGCCACCGTCTGGTTGAACGTGGTGTGGATCCGGCCGTCGTCGGAGACCGACTTGAGCAGACCGTCGACAGTCGACTTGAGCTTCGCCACGTCGCGGTGGCGCAGCAGGTGGTGCAGCAGCGGGTGCTCGGTCTGCGCGTAGAGCCACTGGAGCGCGTCGGCGTCGGTGGTGTAGCCGGTCTTGATCCGCTTGGTCTTGGGCAGGCCCAGCTCGGTGAAAAGGATCTCCTGGAGCTGCTTCGGCGAACCGAGGTTGAACTCCCGGCCGACCACCTCGTACGCGCTCTGGGCGGCGGCCTTCACCTCGGCGGCGAAGTGCGCCTCCAGCTCGGAGAGGTAGTCGGTGTCGGCGGCGATGCCGGTGCGCTCCATGGTCGCGAGCACCCGCATCAGCGGCAGCTCCACGCCGGCCATCAGCCGGGCCGACTGCTCGCCGTCGCGGGACAGCTCGGCGTCGATCGCGTCGGCCAGGTCGAGCGTGGCGCGGGCCTGGAGCATGAGGTTCTGCTCGGCCACGCCCTCGTCGCCGAGCCCGTCGAGGGTGAGCTGACCGGTCTCCGGCGCGTCGACGCGCAGCTCCCGGTGCAGGTAACGCAGCGCCAGGTCGGTCAGGTCGTAGGAGCGCTGGTCGGGGCGGGCCAGGTAGGCGGCGATCTGCGTGTCGCGGGCGATGCCCTGAAGCTCCCAGCCGTGCGCGGCGAACGCCAGCACCGCCGGCTTGCTGTCGTGCAGCACCTTCGGGCGCTCCGCGTCGGCGAGCCACCCGGCCAGCGCGGTCTCGTCGTCGGCGCCCAGGGCGCTCGGGTCGAACCAGGCGCCCGCGCCGGCGGCGGTGGCCAGCGCCATCGCGGTCACCGTGGCGGTGTGCCGGCGGTTGGGGCCGGTGTCGAGCGTGACCGCCAGGCCCACCGGGGCGCCCGCCGGGGCGTGCGTGTCGAGCCAGCCCGCGAGCGCGCCCGGCTCGGTGAGCACCTCGCCGGCCAGGTCGAAGCCCGCCTCGGCCTCCGGCTCGACGGCTTCCAGGTATTGGTAGAGCCGGTCGCGCAGGATGCGGAACTGGAGCGTGTCGAAGACCTGGTGCACGGCTTCGCGGTCCCAGCCCTGCCAGCGGGCGTCCTCGGGGCGGACCGGCAGCTCCAGGTCGGAGACCAGGCAGTTGATCTCGTAGTTGCGGATCACGTCGGCCAGCCGCTCACGCAGGCTGTCGCCGGCCTTGCCCTTGATCTCGTCGGCGCGGGCCACCACGCCCTCGACGCCGCCGTACAGGTTGATCCACTTGGCCGCGGTCTTCGGGCCGACACCCGGTACGCCCGGCAGGTTGTCGCTGGTCTCGCCGACCAGCGCGGCCAGGTCGCGGTAGCGGTCCGGGGTGACGCCGTACTTCGCCTCGACCGCGGCCGGGTCCATCCGGGCCAGGTCGGAGACGCCCTTGCGCGGGTAGAGCACTGTCACCTGCTCGCCGACGAGCTGGAACGCGTCCCGGTCACCGGTGGTGATCAGCACGTCCATGCCCTGGTCGCGGGCCTGGCAGGCGAGCGTGGCGATGACGTCGTCGGCCTCGTAGCCCTCCTTCTCGACCACCGGCACGCGCAGCGCGGCGAGGACCTCCTTGACCAGGCTGACCTGGCCCTTGAAGTCGGTGGGGGTCTCGCTGCGGCCGGCCTTGTACTCGGAGTACCTCTCGGTGCGGAAGGAGCGGCGGGAGACGTCGAACGCCACGACGATGTGCGTCGGCTGCTCGTCGCGCAGCACGTTGATCAGCATCGAGGTGAAGCCGTAGACGGCGTTGGTCGGCTGCCCCGTGGTGGTGGAGAAGTTCTCCACAGGCAGGGCGAAGAAAGCCCGGTATGCCAGGGAATGTCCGTCGACGAGGAGCAGGCGCGGCGTCGTAGCTGTCACGGCTGCGACTCTAGTCCGTACGCCCGACAACTCCGGCCTCCGGTGCGGCGCGCGCCGCACCGGAGGCCGAGGTCAGAGAACCTTGGCCAGGAACGCCTTGGTCCGCTCGTGCTTCGGCGCCGAGATCACCTCGCGCGGGTCACCCTGCTCGACCACCACGCCGCCGTCCATGAACACGAGGTGGTCGCCCACCTCACGGGCGAAGCCGATCTCGTGGGTCACCACGATCATCGTCATGCCGTCGCGGGCCAGGTCCTTCATCGTGTCCAGCACCTCGCCCACCAGCTCCGGGTCGAGCGCGCTGGTCGGCTCGTCGAACAGCATCAGCTTCGGCCGCATGGCCAGCGCCCGGGCGATCGCCACCCGCTGCTGCTGGCCGCCGGAGAGCTGACCGGGGTACGCGCCGAGCTTGTCGCCCAGCCCCACCCGGTCCAGCAGCTGCGCGGCGTGCTCCCGGGCCTGCGCCTTCTTCGCCTGGCGCAGCAGCACCGGCGCCTCCATGACGTTCTGCAGCACCGTCATGTGCGGGAACAGGTTGAACCGCTGGAACACCATGCCGATGGCACGGCGCTGGGCGGCCACGTCCCGGTCCCGCATCTCGTACAGCTTGCCGCCGCGCTCCCGGTAGCCGATCAGGTCGCCGTCGACCCAGATCCGGCCGGCGTCGATCTTCTCCAGGTGGTTGATGCAGCGCAGGAACGTCGACTTGCCGGAGCCCGAGGGCCCCAGCAGGCAGCACACCTCGCCGGAGCGGACCTCCAGGTCGATGCCCTTGAGCACCTCCAGCGGCCCGAACGACTTGTGCACCTGCTCGGCCCGCACCATCAGGCCGGACCCGGCCGTGGGCGCGGTGGCCTGCGCGGGCACGATCAGCTCGGTCACTTCACCACCCCCGCGCCGCCACCGGCCTCGGCCGTCATCCCTCGCAGCCTCAGCCGGGCCCGCCCGGTGACGCCGTATCCCTTGCCGAAGTGGCGCTCCAGGTAGTACTGGCCGACGAGCAGGATGCTGGTCAGGAACAGGTACCACAGGCACGCCGCGACGTACATCGGGAAGATCTGGAACGTCCGTTTGCCGACGGCGTCGAGCTGGAAGAACAGCTCCACGCTCACCGGCACGTAGAGCAACAGGGACGTGTCCTTGAGCATGGCGATGGTCTCGTTGCCGGTCGGCGGGATGATCACCCGCATCGCCTGCGGCAGCACCACCCGGCGCAGTAGCTGGGCACGGCTCAGGCCGAGTGCCTGAGCGGCCTCGGTCTGACCGGGATCGACCGACTGGATGCCGGCCCGGACGATCTCCGCCATGTACGCGGCCTCGGAGAGCGCGAGGCCGAGCAGACCGGCCATGAAGCCGGTGAGGATGTCACGGGAGGAGAACCCGAACAGCCGCAGTTGCAGGTTGTCGATGCCGAACAGCTGGCCGATCTGGGTGTCGAACGGCACCCCGAACTCGACCCGGCTCCACAGGATGCCGATGTTGCCGAAGACGGCCAGCAGGACCAGCCGGGGCACGGCCCGGAAGAACCAGGTGTAGAGCCAGGCCACGCCGCGCAGGATCGGGTTGTCCGACAGCCGCATCACCGCGATCACCACGCCGAGCGTGACGCCGATGAGCATCGCGCTGACAGTCATCAGCACGGTGCCGCGCAGCAGGCCCTCGATGATCGGCGGCCGGAACATCTTGTCGACCATGAAGGACCAGTTGAAGGCCTCGTTGGTCACCAGCAGGTGGACGAACATCGCGGCCAGGACGGAGAGCACCGCCACGGCGACCCATCGTCCGGGGTGCCGCACGGGCACGGCCTTGATCGGTTCCGGCCGTGCCCGCGCGGTTGTCGCTTCCTCGGTGGTCATGTCGTCACGGGTTGATCGCGGGGTCCGTGATCGCGCCGTCTCCCACCTTCCACTTGTCGAGCACCTGCTTGTACGAGCCGTCGGCGATCACGGCCTTGGTGGCGTCCCGCACCGCCTCGGCCAGCTGCGTCTGCTCCTTGGCCAGCACGTAGCCGTACGGCGCCGCCTCGTACTGCTTGTCCAGCAGCTCCAGGGCGTCGTTGGACTGCGTCACCGCGTACACGCCGACCGGGTAGTCGGCCAGCATCGCGTCGTCCTTGCCGGACACGACGGCGGCGGTGGCGGCGTCCTGGCCCGGGAACTGGTCGACGGTGATCGCCGGCTTGCCGGCGTCGGTGCACGCCTTGGAGCGCTTCTGGATGTCCTCGACCTGGACCGTGTCCTTCTGCACCGCGATCTTCTTGCCGCAGGCGTTGTCCAGCGCGATCCCGGCCGGGTTGCCCTTCTTGGTCACCCACTGGGTGCCGACCTGGAAGTAGCTGACCATGTTGGCCTGGCCCTTGCGCTCGTCGTTGATGGTGAACGACGAGACGCCTGCCTCGTACTTGCCCGAGTTGACGCCGTTGATGATGTCGCCGAACGGCGCCGAGACGAACTCCGCCTTGAGGCCCAGCTTGGCCGCCACCGCGGTGAACAGCTCGACGTCGAAGCCGATCACGGTCTTGCCGTCGTTGTCCAGGAACTCCGCCGGGGCGTAGGTGGAGTCGGTGCCCACCACGATCTTGCCGTCCGACTTGATCGCGTCCGGGACCTTCGCGGCCAGCGCGGCGTCGACCGACGACGCGACGCTGGGACCGCCGCCGGGCTGGTCGGTGCTCTCCTCCTCGCCGCACGCGGCGAGGGAGAGCAGCAGGACGGCCGCACCGGCGACGCCGAGCGCCGCCCGCCGTCCGGGGTTGGGGTGGAACATGGCTGTACTCCTTATTGCGAGGGGTCGGCCGGTCAGGCCACGCCGAGGTAGGCCTCTTTGACCGAGGGGTCGTGCAGCAGGTCCGCGCCGGTGCCGCTCTTGACGATCCGGCCGGTCTCCAGCACGTACGCCCGGTGGGCGCGCGCCAGCGCCTGCTGGGCGTTCTGCTCCACCAGCAGGATCGTGGTGCCCTGCTGGTTGATCTCCGTGATGATCGTGAAGATCTGCTGGATCAGCATCGGCGCGAGACCCATCGACGGCTCGTCGAGCAGCAGCAGCTTCGGCCGGCTCATCAGCGCCCGGCCGACCGCGAGCATCTGCTGCTCGCCGCCGGAGAGCGTGCCGCCGGCCTGCTTGCGCCGCTCGGCCAGCCGCGGGAACAGGTCCAGCACCCGGGCCAGGTCCTGCGCGATGCCGGCCTTGTCGCGCCGGGTGTACGCGCCCATGTCGAGGTTCTCCAGCACCGTCATGCCGGGGAAGATGCCCCGGCCCTCGGGTGCCTGGCACAGTCCGCGCCGGACCCGCAGGTCGGCGCGGAGCTTGGTGATGTCCTCGCCGGCGAACTTGATCCGGCCGGAGGCGACCGGCCGGATGCCGGAGATCGCCCGCATGGTGGTGGACTTGCCGGCGCCGTTCGCGCCGATCAGCGCGACGATCTCCCCCTCGTCCACGGTCAGGCTGATGCCGTGCAGCGCCTGGATCCGCCCGTAGAGCAGGCTCACGTCCTCGATCTCAAGCAGCATCGTCCGGCACCCCCAGGTACGCCGCGACCACCTTCGGGTTGTCCCGCACCTCGGCGGGCAGCCCTTCGGCGATCTTCTTTCCGAACTCCAGGACCACGATCCGGTCGGTCACGCCCATCACCAGGCGCATGTCGTGCTCGATCAGCAGCACCGTCACGCCCTGGTCCCGGATCTGCCGGATGAGCTGGAGCAGCTCCTCCTTCTCCGCCGGGTTGAAGCCGGCGGCCGGCTCGTCCAGGCAGAGCAGTTTCGGATCGGTGGCCAGCGCGCGGGCGATCTCCAACCGCCGCTGCTCGCCGTAGGACAGGTTGCGGGCGAACTCGTGCATCCGGTTGCGGATGCCGACGAACTCCAGCAGGCGCTCGGCCTTCTCCCGGCCCTCGCGCTCCTCCTTCCAGTGCCGCGGCAGGCGCAGCAGGGCGGAGATCACGCTGGTCTTGTGGTGCGCGTCCGCGCCGACCTGGACGTTCTCCAGCGCGGTCATCTCCGGGAAGAGACGGATGTTCTGGAACGTACGGGCCATGCCCATGCGGGTGATCTGGTGGCGCTTCTTGCCACTGATCTTCTGGCCCAGGAACCGGATCTGCCCCTCGGTGGGCTGGTAGATGCCGGTCATCGCGTTGAAGCAGGTGGTCTTGCCGGCGCCGTTCGGGCCGATCAGACCGAGGATCTCACCCTTGTAGAGGGTGAAGTCCACGTCGTTGAGGGCCACCACGCCGCCGAAGCGCAGCGTGACGTGGTCGACCTCCAGCAACGGCTCCCGCTTGTCGACCGCCTCGACGGCGGGGGCCGCCGCCTGGACCGGAACCTTCGGGTTCTGCTCGGTGTCACTCACCGACGATCACCTCCTTGCGGCGGTCCTTGAACTCCGCCGCTCGTCGCCGGTTCGGGATCAGGCCCTGCGGCCGGAAGATCATCATCACCACGAGCACCAGACCGAAGAACAGGAACCGGTACTCGTACAGCTCCACGCCGAACAGCTCGATGCCACGGAACCGCTCGATCATGTACGCCACCAGGCCACCGCCGACGATCGCGCCGACGATGTTGCCCGAGCCGCCGAAGATGACAGCGGCCAGGATGATGATCGAGTTGAGCAGCTCGAAGTTCTGCGAGTTGACGAAGTTCTGCTTACCGGCGAACAGCGCGCCGGCCAGGCCGGCGATGGCCGCGCCGGAGGCGAACGCCCACAGCTTGAACTTGAACGTCGGCACGCCCATGAGCTGGGCGGCGTCCTCGTCCTCGCGGATCGAGATCCAGGCCCGGCCGACCCGGCTGTGGGTCAGGTTCCGCACCCCGATCACCACCAGGATGATCAGCGTGAGCACCAGCCAGTAGTACGGGCGGGCGTCGAGCACGCCGAACCACGGCCGGCCGTCGGCGTACTGGCCGGGCGGGTGCGGGATCTGGTTGAAGCCGCGCTGTCCCTTGAGGAACTCGGAGCTGACCGCCGCGATCCGGATCATCTCGGCGAAGCCGAGCGTCACCAGCGCCAGGTAGTCGCCGCGCAGACGCAGCGTCGGCGTACCGAGCATGACGCCGGAGACCATGGTCAGGGCGATCGCGATCGGCACCACCAGCAGCCACGGCCACAGCGTCTTGATGTCGCTGCTCGGCGAGGTCAGCACCGCGACCGTGTACGCGCCGACGGCGAAGAAGCCGAAGTAGCCGAGGTCGAGCAGACCGGCGAAGCCCACCACGATGTTGAGCCCGACCGCCAGCAGCACGTAGATCGAGACCGTGAACATCACCTGGGTGAAGTTCGCGCCGGGCGTCGGGATCGGCCCGAGGTACTGGTAGAACTCCTTGTTCGGCAGCGCGTAGAAGAACGCGATGACCGCGACCAGCAGCACCCAGCGCACCCAGCGCGGCGCGTGGTGCCAGCGCTCCGAGATCGCGTGCCGGCCCTGCCGCAGCTTGTCCGCCGCCGTCTCCCGCCGCTCCGGCGGGTCGATGGTGGTCGTCATGCGCGTGCCCTCCCCAGTGATTCGCCGAGCAGACCGGTCGGCCGGAACATCAGCAGCACGACCAGCACCGCGAACGCGGCGAAGTCCTTCCACTGACTGCCGAACAGGCCCGCGGCGTAGTTCTCCACGACGCCGAGCAGCAACCCGCCGACGAGCGCGCCGCGCAGGTTGCCGATACCGCCGAGCACCGCCGCGGTGAACGCCTTGAGGCCCAGCAGGAAGCCGACGCTGTAGGTGAGCGTCTGGATCCGCACGTCGTACAGCAGGCCCGCGACGCCGGCCATGGTGCCACCGGCGATGAAGACCATCAGGATGATGCGGTCCTTGTTGACGCCCATCAGGGCCGCCGTGTTGGCGTCCTGGGCCACCGCCCGGATGCCGCGGCCGGTACGGCTGCGGTTGATGAACTGGTCCAGCGCGAACATCATCACCAGCGCGGAACCGATCGTGAGCAGCTGCACCGCGTCGATCGGCACCCCGGCGATGTGGAACAGCGGCTCGGAGCTGACCAGGATGGGCGCGCCCTCCGGCCGGCGCCGGGTGTAGACGCCGAACGCCTCGGAGATGGCGATCGAGGCGCCGATGGCGGTGATGAGGAACGCCAGCGGCGGCGCGTTGCGCTTGCGCAGCGGCCGGTACGCGACCCGTTCGATCACCGTGGCGGTGCCCGCCGAGGCGATGGCCGCCACGATCATCGCCACCAGCAGGTAGAACAGGATCGAGCCGATGCCGCTGACCTGGGAGTTCTGGTCGAGTCCGAAGCCGTTCCAGGTCCAGATCGCGGCGAACGCGCCGGCGATGAAGACCTCGGAGTGGGCGAAGTTGATGAGCCTTAGCACGCCGTACACGAGCGTGTAGCCGAGCGCGACCAGGGCGTAGATGGCGCCCTGCGTCAAGCCGGTCGTGGTGAGTTCCCCGAAGTTGGAGAACAATCCGTCGAAGTCCAAGGGAGGGACGCTCCGTCGCTCAAGAGAAAAAGAGGGTGCGGCCGGGAGCCAGCTCCCGGCCGCACCCGCGATCACTACTCAATCGCCAGTCCAGCGATCGAACGATCAGGACTTGGGGATCTCCTGGTCCGGGACGACCTTGCCGCCCTGCACCTTGAACGCCCAGACCTTGACCTGCGCCGGGTCGAGCTCGCCGCCCTCGACGAACTTGTAGCTGGCGGCAACGCCCTCGCCGCTGTAGCCCTTCACGAACTCCAGCAGGTCGGCACGGGTGCTCTTGCCGGCCTTGATGCCCGCCAGCAGGATGTTCGCCGCGTCGTAGGCGGTGTCGCTGTAGGTGCCCGGCTCGGTGCCGTTGAGCGCCTTGAAGTCGGCGGCGAAGGTGCCGCGGGCCTCGGTGGACGGAGCGCAGGGGCAGGTGAGGATGGTGCCCTCGGCAGCGGCGGCACCGGCGGAGGTGATGTACGCACCGTCGTTCACGCCGTCACCGGCGACCAGCGGGGCGGTGACGCCGGCAGCGGTGAGCTGCTTACGGATCAGGCCGGCCTCCTGGTAGTAGCCGCCGTAGAAGACCGCCTTGACGTTGGCGGCCTTGACCTTGGTGACCACACCGGAGAACTCGACCTGCTTGCCCTCGCCCTGGACCTTGTCGCTGCCCACGACCGAGGCGCCGAGGACCTTCTTGACCTCGTCGGCCAGGCCGGCGCCGTACGCGGACTGGTCGTCGATGACGTAGACCCGGTCGGCCTTCATCACGTTCTTGATGTAGTTACCGGCGGCGGGGCCCTGGCTCAGGTCGTTGCCGACCGCGCGGAAGAAGGTCTTCCAGCCCTGCTCGGCGAGGCTGGGACGGGTCGCGGAGGGGGTGATGGTGACCAGACCGGCCTCGTTGAACAGCGGGCCGGCGGCCTCGGACTCGCCCGAGTAGGCCGGACCCACGACACCCAGGATCTTGGTGTCGTCGATCGCCTTCTGGGCCAGACCCGGCGCCTGGTCCGGGCTGCCCTGCGAGTCGAGCTCGGCGAGCTCGACCTTGCAGTCCGCGTTCTCCTTGTTGTACTTGTCGACGGCCAGCTTGACGCCGTTCTTCTCGTTGATGCCCAGCGCGGCCGAGCTTCCGGTCAGCGCGCCGAAGAAAGCGATCTTGCTCCCGCAGGCGCTGCCCCCGGAACCCTCATCGTCGCTGCCGCTGGAACAAGCGGTGCCACCGGCGACGAGCGCCAGCATGGCGACCCCGCCGATCACGCGTGCGAGCTTCTGCCTCAAGGCCCGAACCCTCCTCCGTCCATGATCCGAACCACCCGCCGCTGATTGGCCCTTGCGGGGTGGACGAACCAAGACCGTCGTCGCCGGTCTGGGGCGGGACGTTATCCCACCGCGAGCGGTGGCGTAAGACCTGGAAAGCGGGGTTGACCGAACCGTTACACGCCGTGGCGGATTCAAGCCCATCGGCGTAAGAACCGAAGGCGCGCAAAGGCTTTCGCCGACCATTCCTCGGTAACGGGCCAGGCGTCCACCACCCGCTACTGATCGATGCCCGGCACCACCCCCCACCAGGCCTGAGACCTCATTCCGCCGTCGGTGACCGCGAGCAGCACGTCACCGTGGACGGCAACCACCATCGCGGTGTCACCCCCGTCCGGCATGGGCACCGGCGTGATCACCGGACGCCACGAGACACCGCTGTCGCGAGACGTCCAGAGCCGCCGTTGCGCCCCGTCCCCGGTCACCGCGACCAGCCGCCGACCCGACGCCGCGAGCGAGTCCACCGACAGCACCCCGGGTCCGGCCGCGCCGAACCCGCCGACCCGCTGCCACACGTCCGCCGGCCCGGAGGGCTGCCGGCCGCAGCCGTCGCACGCGCGCCACACCGCGAAACCGTCGCCCACCGGACCGACAGCCACCGGCCCGCCGTCGAGCTGCGCCACCCGCTCCGCCGCCCCGTACGCGCCCGCCGGCACCGGCAGCACCGCCCGCCGCCACGCCCGGCCGTCGGCGGACGACCAGGCCAGCGGCGTCCGGGCCGTACCTCCGGGCGGCAGCAGCGACCCGACGGCCACCCACCCGGACCCCACCGCGGCGACGTCGTACGCCGCCGTCCGGCCCCGGCCGTCGCCGGCCAGCCCCGGGACCGCCTCACGCAGGACGAACCCCTCGGCGTCCGGCGACGTCCACACCGCCGCACCCTCGGCCCGCGCTCCCGCGATCAGCCAGCCGCCCGGCCCGG
This sequence comes from Micromonospora sp. WMMD1219, assembly GCF_049315215.1. NCBI lineage: Bacteria > Bacillati > Actinomycetota > Actinomycetes > Micromonosporales > Micromonosporaceae > Micromonospora > Micromonospora sp. WMMD1219. Next base: position 3,747,943 of record NZ_CP186057.1, on the reverse strand, counting down.
CCGCCAGCCGCGACGCGCTCACCGCGCGCGGACCGCCGAACAGCTCGAACGGCGCCGGCACCTCGCGCAACGGCCCGCCCGGCCGCCAGACCCAGGTCCCGGTACGCGGATTGCCGTGCACGCCACCGGCCTTCGCGCCCAGCGCCGCCATGCCGTCGTCGCGGCAGGCGACCGCGTAGAGCACATGCTGACGGCCGTAGAACGTCCGTGCCCGCACCGGAAGCGGGGACCAGGTTGCGCCGTCCGAACTGGACCAGGCCACCGGCCGGGTCTCCCCCACCGGATCGACGAGCCCGCCCACCGCGTACCACCGGCCGGCGCAGCGCGCGACGTCGCGCAGCACCGGACGCCCTGCGGCACCGACCGGAGCGAACAGCTCGGCGACCCGCCAGTCCGGACGCACCGGCTCCGGCGCCGGCTCGGCGGGCGGGCTCGGTGCGTCACGGCAGGCCGCGAGCAGCAGCACGGCGGCTGCCACAGCGGCGAGCACCGGCCGGACGCGCGCGGGAGACATGGATCCGATCCTATCGATCGGATGCCTCCCCGGGAGGTCAGGACGCGGGCTGCTCCACCTCGCCGCCGGCGGTCTCGGCGAGGATCCGCTCGGCGACCTCCTTCATGGTCATCCGGTGGTCCATCGCGGTGCGCTGGATCCACTTGAACGCCTGCGGCTCGGTCATCCCGTACGTGGTCATCAGCGCGCCCTTGGCGCGCTCGACGGTCTTGCGGATCTCCAGCCGGTCGGTGAGGCCGGCGACCTCCGACTCCAGCGCGGCGATCTCGGAGTAGCGGGACAGCGCGATCTCCACCGCCGGCACCAGGTCGCTCTTCTGGAACGGCTTGACCAGGTACGCCATCGCGCCCGCCGCCCGCGCCCGCTCCACCAGGTCACGCTGGCTGAACGCGGTCAGGATGATCACCGGGGCGATGCGCGCGCCGGCGATCCGCTCGGCGGCGGCCAGCCCGTCCATGATCGGCATCTTGATGTCGAGGATGACCAGATCCGGCTTGAGTTCCTCGGCGAGCTTGACGGCGGTCTCGCCGTCACCGGCCTCGCCGACCACCTCGTAGCCCTCTTCGACGAGCATCTCGGCCAGGTCCAGCCGGATGAGCGCCTCGTCCTCGGCGATCAGAACGCGCTTGCGCTCGGCGTCCGCCTGCATCTCGCCCACGAGCCACTCCCACCGGTTCGAGCCCGACACCCGCCCTGCCGGGTGTCGCCGCCCCTAGCCTAGTAGGTAACCTGTTGGAGCCGAACTACAGAAGCCCCTGTAGCCCAACCGGCAGAGGCGCGATTCTCAAAAGATCGACAGTGTGGGTTCGAATCCCACCGGGGGCACAAAGTGTCATACAGGCGTTCGAAGATGGCCTGGTGCATCCACCCGAGATACGCGCCCGCGCACGAAGCCTGTACCTCGCCGGAGCGACGGTCGCCGAGGCTGCCCGCGCCGTCGGGTTGGCCTATCCGACCGTCCGGCACTGGTGCAAGGAACGCCCCGAGCCGAGGCAGCGGAGCACGGCGGAGCGGTGTTTCCGCTGCCGGGCAGGTGTCGACAATCCGCCATATCCGGCGCAGTACGCTTACCTTCTCGGCCTCTATCTCGGCGACGGTCACCTGGTCGTCGGCCGGGTGCCGGTGCTGCGCGTCTTCTGCGCCGACGCCTGGCCGAACCTGATCGCCGCCTGCGAGGACGCAATGCGGGCGGTCCTGGCCACGTCGGTGCAGCGGGTGCAGAAGCGCGGGTGCGTCGCCGTGCAGAGTTACGGGATGCACTGGCCGTGCCTGTTCCCCCAGCACGGGCCGGGCAAGAAGCACGAGCGCCCGATCGTCCTGGCCGACTGGCAGCGGCCCATCGTCGAGGCACACCCCGGCGACTTCCTGCGCGGCCTGTTCCATTCCGACGGCTGCCGGGTCAGCAACCGGGTGACCGTGCGCGGCAAGAAGTACGTCTATCCGCGCTACATGTTCGTCAACGAGTCGGCCGACATCATCGGCCTCTGCCAGCAGGCCCTCGACCGGCTCGGCATCGCCTGGCGGATGAACCGCCGCAATTCCCTGTCGGTGGCTCGCCGGGATGCAGTGGCGGCCCTCGACCGGCACGTCGGGCCGAAGTCGTGACCGGGCGACGCCGCGGACGCGGGCGACCGGTCGCCGTCAGATCCGCGCCAGCGCCCGGGCGAGATCCGCCCGCAGGTCCTCCGGGTCCTCCAGGCCGACCGAGACGCGCAGCAGCCCGCCGCAGGGCTTGGCGTCGCCCTCGACCGGCCGGTGGGTGAGCGACGCCGGGTGCTGGATCAGCGTGTCGACGCCGCCGAGCGACACGGCGTGGGTGATCAGCTCGCAGGCGCCGGCGACCTCGGCCGCGGCGGGCGTGCCGCCGCGCACCTCGAAGGCGAGCAGGCTGCCGGTGCCGGACATCTGGCGGCCGACCAGCCCGGCCGGGTCGTGCAGCGACGGGTGGTGGACGCGCTCGACGGCGGGGTGCCCGGCGAGCCAGGCGGCGAGCTTCTCCGCGCCGGCCTGCTGGGCGCGGACGCGCAGCGGGAGGGTCTGGATGCCGCGGTGCAGCAGGTACGCGCCGAGCGGGTGCAGGACGGCGCCGGTGACGGCGCGGACCTGGCGCAGCCGGGCGGCCCACTCGGGTCCACAGGCGACGACGCCGGCGAGGACGTCGCCGTGGCCGCCGATGCTCTTGGTGGCGCTGTGCAGCACGAGCGCGGCGCCGTGGCGGGCGGGCTGCTGGAGCACCGGGGTGGCGACTGTGTTGTCGACGAGCAGCGGGACGTCACCGGCGGCGTCGGCGAGCGCGGCGATGTCGACCAGGTCGAGGCTGGGGTTGGCCGGCGTCTCCACCACGACCAGGGCGGTGTCGGGGCGGATCGCGGCGGCCACGTCGGCGGGGGTGGCCCAGGTGACCTCGGTGCCGAGCAGGCCGGTGGCGAGGACGTGGTCGGTGCCGCCGTAGAGGGGGCGGACGGCGACGACGTGGCGCTTGCCGTCGCGGGTGGCGGCGAGCAGGGTGGCGGTGAGCGCGGCCATGCCGCTGGCGAACGCGACGGCCTCGGCGGTGCCTTCGAGCTGGGCGAGCGCGGTCTCGAACCGGGCCACTGTGGGGTTCCAGAGGCGCTGGTAGACGGCGCTGCCGCCGGCCGGGAGGGTGCCGCCGGTGGCCAGCGTCTCGTAGTCGTCACCGCCGCCGGCGACCGAGGGCAGCGGGTTGGTGGTGGACAGGTCGATGGGCGGGACGTGGACGCCGAGCCCGGCGAGGTCGGCGCGCCCGGCGTGTACGGCTGCGGTGTCCACGGAAGTCATGCCGGAAGCGTCGAACATGACGACAGTGGGAGGCAATAGCAGCGAACAAGATTCTGGCAATTACGCTTTAGTACGGCGGTGATTCGGTGAAGGATGGTCGCATGCCTGCCGCACCGAATGATGTACGGCCGTTCGCCGGCCTGGACGACACCGATCGCGCGATCCTCACCGAGCTGGCGGCCGACGGCCGGCTGCCGAACAACGCGCTGGCCGAGCGCGTGGGGGTGGCACCGTCGACGTGCCTGACGCGTACGCGGGCGCTGCGCGAGTGCGGGGCGATCCGCGGGTTCCACGCCGAGGTGGACCCGGCGGCGGTGGGTCTGCCGTTGCAGGCGCTGGTCTCGGTGCGGTTGACCGCGCACGAGCGGGCCGCTGTGGACGCGTTCCGGGCCCGGTCGGTGCGGCTGCCCGGGGTGGTGTCGGTGTTCCACGTGGCGGGCGCGGAGGACTACGTGCTGCACGTGCGGGCCGCGTCGGGCGACGCGCTGCGGGACTTCGTGCTCGATCATCTGGCTGTCGATCCGGCGGTGCAGCACACGCAGACCAGCCTGATCTTCGAGCAGGCCCGGGGTATGGGGTAGCGCACCCGGCGGAACAATTCCGGCACGTCGCGGGTTGCACCTCCCTGTGATCGACGTACCCATGTCTGTTCTTGATCTTGCCCCGGTGGCGGCGACCGGCAGTGCCGGTGAGGCGCTGCGGTACACCACAGAGCTGGCCCGCCGCACCGAGGAGCTGGGCTACCGCCGGTTCTGGGTGGCCGAGCACCACAACATGCCCGCCATCGCGAGTTCCGCTCCGGCGGTGCTGCTCGCGCACCTGGCGGCGAACACCAGCACGATCCGGCTCGGCTCGGGCGGCGTGATGCTGCCCAACCACGCGCCGTTGGTGGTGGCCGAGCAGTTCGGCACGCTGGAGGCGCTGCACCCGGGCCGGATCGATCTGGGCATCGGCCGGGCGCCGGGCACCGACCAGGTGACCGCGCTGGCGCTGCGCCGCACCATGGAGGGCCTGTCGGCCGAGCACTTCCCGCGTGAGCTGGCCGACCTGATGAACTACTTCTCCGGCGCCGAGCCGGGCCCGATCACCGCGACGCCGGGCCGCGGCCAGTCGCCGCAGGTGTGGCTGCTCGGGTCCAGCGGGTTCAGCGCGCAGCTGGCGGGCCTGCTCGGGCTGCCGTTCTCGTTCGCGCACCACTTCAGTTCGCAGAACACGATTCCGGCGTTGCAGCTCTACCGGCAGAACTTCCGGCCGTCGCAGTGGCTGGACCGGCCGTACGCGATGGTGGCGGTGAACGCGGTCTGCGCGGATACCGACGAGCGGGCCGAGTGGCTGGCCGGGCCGGCCGGGCTGTCGTTCCTGAAGCTGCGGTCGGGGCGGCCGGAGCCGCTGGTCACGCCGGAGGAGGCGGCGGCGTACCCGTACTCGGAGTTCGAGCGGGAGTTCGTCGCCCAGCGCCGCGACGGCCAGGCGACCGGCTCGCCGGAGACGGTGGCCCGGCAGCTCGGGGAACTGCTGGAGCGCACCGGCGCGGACGAGCTGATGCTCACCACGATGGTCTACGACGTGTCGGACCGGGTCCGCTCGTTCGAGCTGATCGCCGAGAAGGTGGCGGGCGGGCTGCGCCGGGAGGGCTGAAACACGCTCTTCATAGCCACGTCACCGCACCGTCGCGTGGGACGCCTAACTTTGTCCTCGGTGGTGGTACGGCATTCCCGGTCGGGACGGGTCGGGAATGCTGCGGTGTGGTGCACCGGGTCGCCGGCGGAGCGGATTCCGCGGCCGACGACCCGGTGCCTGCCGTTTCAGCGCAGGTAGATGTTCGGCGCCGGCGGCGTGCTCATGCCGTCGCCCAGATGAAAGCCCGGGTGCGGCGGCTGGTTGTAGGCCGTGTTCTGCCAGGCCACTGCCACCCGGTACTGCGGGTCGTGCATCAGCGTCGGCAGGCGCAGGCCGGTGGTCACAGGCGTGCTGTAGATGCGCAGCGCGGTGCTGTCGGAGGTGCGCCAGACGACCTCCTCGCGCCAGTCGCCGAGCAGGTCGGCCGAGAGCGCCGGGGTGGACTTGGTGCCGTTGTTGGAGGCGACGCCGCTGCCGGTGAGCAGCCGGGTCTCGCCGCCGGTGCCGTACTTGTCGATCTTCGTGGCGTCGAGCAGTTCCCGGACCGGGTCGCCGTCCCACCAGATCAGGAAGTTCGCCGACGACGGTTTGCGCCCGACGTTCTGCCCCCGGGTGTTGAGCAGCCCGTCGACCGCCGACGACCAGGACTCCGCGCCCGGGCTGCCGGCCCAGACGTCGCCGGAGACGCCACGGCCGTTGTCGCCGCTGGGCGCGGTCTGCCAGATGATCTGCCCGGTACGCGCGTCGGCCATCCAGGAGCTGGGCTTGCTGCCGTCCTCGTCGACCTTGAACACCTCCAGGCCGGAGCGGGCGGGGTCGAGGTCACCGACGTGCAGGGCGTCGCCGTGGCCGTTGCCGGTGGAGTACAGCAGCCGGCCGTTGTCGTCGATCGTGGCGGCCCCGTACACGATCTCCTGGCGGCCGTCGTTGTCGACGTCCGCCACGGAGAGCTGGTGGTTGCCCTGGCCGGCGGCGGCGCCGTTGCCGGAGGCGTTCGAGTCGAACGTCCAGCGCTTGCGCAGCGTGCCGTCGCGGAAGTCCCAGGCCGCGACGACGGCGCGGGTGTAGTAGCCGCGCGCCATGATCAACGAGGGTCGCTGCCCGTCCAGGTACGCGGTGCCGGCGAGGAACCGGTCGACCCGGTTGCCGTACGAGTCACCCCAGGACGAGACGGTGCCGCGCGGCGGGTCGTAGTCGACTGTGGACACGGCTGCGCCGGTGCGGCCGTCGAACATGGTCAGGTACTCCGGGCCGGCGAGCACGTAGCCGCTGGAGTTGCGGTGGTCGGCCGAGCCGTTGCCGATCACCTGGCCGGTGCCGGAGCGGGTGCCGTCGGCGGTCTTCACGGCCACCTCGGCGTCCCCGTCGCCGTCGTAGTCGTACACCTGGAATTGGGTGTAGTGGGCGCCGGCGCGGATGTTGCGGCCGAGGTCGACGCGCCACAGCCGGGTGCCGGTGAGCGTGTACGCGTCGACGTAGACGTTGCCGGTGTAGCCGGACTGCGAGTTGTCCTTGGCGTTCGACGGATCCCACTTGAGCACGAACTCGTAGCGGCCGTCGCCGTCGAGGTCACCGACGCTCGCGTCGTTCGCCGAGTAGCTGTACCCCTCCCCCGACGGGGTGGTGCCGCCGGGCGGCGGCTGGATCGGCACGTCCAGGTAACCGTTGGCGAACTGGAGCGCCGGGGCGGACGCCGCCTGCTCGGCGCCGTTCACCACGGCCCGCACGGTGTACGCCGAGCCGGCCGCCGCGCCGCTGTCCAGGTACGTGGTGGCGCCGGTGATGGGACTGCCGTTGACCTTGGTGCCGCCCCGGTAGAGGTTGAACGAAACCCCCGTGGTCTCGGTGCCGAGCAGTCGCCAGGAGACGAGGTTCCCGCTGCCGGAGCGGACGCTGACCAGGCCCCGGTCGAGGTCCTCCATCTGCTTCGCGCCGGCCGGCGGGGTGGTCGGCGGGGGTGTGGTCGGTGGCGGGGTGGTGGGCGGAGGTGTGGTGGGCGGCGGCGTGCTCGGTGGTGGCGTCGACGGCGGCGCGCCGGTGGACGGCGCGCCGGTGCAGGCGGTGCCGTTGAGCGTGAACGCGGCCGGGACCGGGTTCGACGCGTTGTTCCACGAGCCGTTGAAGCCGAAGTTCGCGGTGCCGCCGGTGCCGATGGCCGCGTTGTAGCCGGCGTCGCGGGCGCTGACCTGCGCGCCGGACTGGCTGACCGTCGCGTTCCACGCCTGGACGACCTGCTGGCCGGCGGCGAAGCTCCAGCCGAGGGTCCAGCCGTTGACCGGGTCGCCGAGGTTGGTCACTGTCACGTCGGCGCCGAAGCCGCCGCTCCACTGGTTGGTGATCCGGTAGTCGACCCGGCAGGCGACGGCCGCCGCGGCGGCCGTCATCGTGGTGAGCGCGCCGGCCGACAGCGTGACCGCCGAGGCCGCGGCGAGCAGCGCGATCCGGCGGCGTGGGGTGGTGGGGTGCACGGGGAATGCCTTTCGCGGAGGTCAGGCACGCGACGGGACCGGTCTGCCCGGACCGGCGGTTACGTGCCCTGACGCGACGGGCGACGTCAACACATCGACGTCGGTGATTCGGCTCCGCGCTCCGTCAGCCTAGGTCACCGCCGGACACCCCCACAAGCGCCGGGCCCACCGCGCACCTCGCACGCACCCTCCACCCCGTCCCGGCACAGTGGCGGCCCGGCGCCACGGCGGCGCTGGCGGGTCGGCGGCACATCGACGGCGGGCACGGCGGCACGGCCGCACGGCGGGCACGGACGGATCGGCGGGCCGACGGATCGACGGCACAGTCGCGGGCGGCGGCGCGGCAGAGTCGCGGCGGGCGGCGAGAAGGGACAGCCGACAACCGGTATGCCTCTCGGTCATATTTATGACCGAGAGGCATACCGGTTGGAGGGCTTGTGTCGTCCAAGGGGCGACACGCCGAGGAACACCCCTGGCGGGTGCGGGGGCGCGCCCCTGGGGAGCGCTGAGGGCTCAGCCTTCGACGGCGGCGGCGAGCTTCCGCGACTCCGCCGCCTCGGCGGACTCACCCGACGGCGCGGGCTCCGCCGGCTCGGCGGACTCACCCGGCTTGGCGAACTCCCCCGACTTTGCCGACTCCGCCGCGGCGGCCTCTCCCGCCGAAGCAGGGCCGTCGGCGAGGGCCGCGTCGACGGTGGCGCGGGCCCGGCGGGCACGGCGCAGCGCCCGCACCGCCAGCCCGACGGCGACCAGCCAGGCGGCGCCGAGCAGCGCGTACACCACCACCGGCACCGAGCCGCCTACGCCGCCGGCGCTGAGCAGCGTACGGGCGTTGGTCAGCACGATCACGCCGCCGATCACGGCACCGAGCAGCTGGGCGGGGACGATGCGGACCAGCCAGGCCGCGATGGGCGCGGCGATCAGGCCGCCGACCAGGAGCGCGGCCACAGTGGGCAGCAGGAAGCCCTCGGAGCCGAGGCCGATCAGGAAGCCGATGCTGGCCGCGCCGGCCACCACGAACTCGGAGGTGTCCACCGAGCCGATGACCTTGCGGGGTTCCATCCGGCCGGAGACCAGCAGCGCCGGGGTGGCGACCGGTCCCCAGCCACCGCCGCCGGTGGCGTCGACGAAGCCGGCGACCAGGCCGAGCGGGGCGAGGAAGCGGCTGCGCAGCCGGCCGGCGGCGCGGTTGGCGCGCAGCGGCCGGGAGAACCGCACCAGCAGGTACGCGCCGAGCGTGAACAGGATGGCGGCCATCCACGGCGCCGCCGCCTCGGTGGAGATGGAGCTGAGGAACGTCGCCCCGGCGAACGCGCCGATCGCGCCGGGCAGCGCGATCCGGCCGACCACCTTCCAGTCGACGTTGCCGAAACGCCAGTGCGAGACGCCCGCGGCGAGCGTGGTGCCGATCTCGGCCAGGTGCACCGAGGCGGACGCGGCGGCCGGCGCCACGCCGGCGAACAGGAGAAGCGTCGAGGAGGTCAGCCCGTACGCCATGCCGAGCGCGCCGTCGACGAGTTGCGCGGCGAGCCCGACGAGGGCGAGGACCAGCAGCTTGCGCACGAGCGCCCCCTGACTTTTCGGTATCTCCTATCAACTTGGTCGACAATGCGGCACGGAGGCGCCCCGGGTCAAGTCCCCCATCCGGTTGGTAGGAGACGCCGGACGGTGTGCCGGGGTGTGCGGAAGCTGTCGTCAGCTCCAGGCGCGCGGGTCGGCGGCCAGCTCGTTGACCCGGCCGGGCAGCGCGCCGGCGGCCACGTCGGCGATGGTGACCAGCTCGAGGATCTCCCGCTCGCTGGCCCGCAGCGCGATCCAGACGTCCTGCAACGCGCGGGCCGCACCCTGGTAGCCGAGCTGTTCCGGCCGCTGCCCGCGCACGTGCGCGAGCGGACCGTCGATGACGCGGATCACCTCGGCCAGGGAGATCTCCCCGGCGGGCCGGGCCAGCCAGTAGCCGCCCTCGGGGCCACGCTGGGCGTGCACGATGCCGCCCCGGCGCAGTTGCAGCAGGATGCTCTCCAGGAACTTCGGCGGGATGTCCTGTGCGCGGGCGATCTGCTCGGCGGTCACCGGCCGGCTCCGCCCGGTGGTCCCCCCGTCCGCGACAGAGGCCAGCTCGGCGGCCGCGCGGAGGGCATAGTCGACCCGGGCGGAGAGACGCATACGGCCAGGTTAGTCCGCTGCCGAGCGGATCGGCCCCCCGACCCGCGCCCGGACGATCACCGGCCGGGCGTTCAGCCGCCGACGCGCCGCAGCAGCCCCTCCTGCACGGCGCTGGCGATGTGCCGGCCGTCGGTGGTGAACATCCGGCCCGTGGCCAGGCCGCGGGCACCGGACGCGGACGGGCTCCAGCAGTCGTACAGGAACCACTCGTCGGCGCGGAACGACCTGTGGAACCACAGCGCGTGGTCGAGGCTCGCGCCGACCACGCCGCCCGGCCCCCACACCTCGCCGTGCACCGACAGCACCGAGTCCAGCAGCGTCAGGTCGGAGGCGTACGTGAGGGCGCACGCGTGCAGCAGCGGATCGTCCGGCAGCTTGCCGTCCAGGCGCATCCACACCCGCTGGTGCGGTTCGGCCGGGCGGTCACCGGGCCGGACCCAGCCCGGCTCGCCGACGTAGCGCACGTCGATCGGGCGCGGGATCATCCCCCAGATGCCGAGCCGCTCCGGGTAGCGGGAGAGCCGGTCGGTCATGGTCGGCACGTCGTCCGGGCCGGGTACGTCCGGCGGGAGCGGGGCGTGGTGGTCCAGCCCCTCCTCCTGGCGCTGGAACGACGCCGACATGAAGAAGATCGGCTTGTCGTGCTGCAACGCGACCGAGCGGCGCACCGAGAAGGACCGGCCGTCGCGGACGTTCTCCACCTGGTACTCGATCGGCTCGGCCGGGTCGCCGGGGCGCACGAAGTAGCCGTGCAGGGAGTGCACGGCCCGCTCCGCGTCGACGGTGCGGCCGGCCGCGACCAGGGCCTGACCGGCGACCTGCCCGCCGTAGACCCGCTGCGGGCCCACCTGCGGGCTCATCCCCCGGAAGGTCATCTCCCCGGTACGGGCGAGGTCGAGCACCTCCAGCAGCTGGTCGACCGCCGCCTGTCCGGTGGCCACAGCGCCACCGCTCATTGGAGGGCTCGCGCCGAGGCGGCGTCGACCAGCGAGCCGAGCTGGTGCACGCGCAGCGTGTTCGTGGAGCCCGGGGTGCCGGGCGGGCTGCCCGCCACGATCACCACGTAGTCGCCCGGGTTGGCCCGGTTGAGGCCGAGCAGCGCCTGGTCGACCTGGCGGAACATGTCGTCGGTGTGCTGGACGAACGGCATCAGGAACGTCTCCACGCCCCAGGAGAGCGCGAGCTGGTTGCGCACCTCCGGCACCGGCGTGAACGCCAGCAGCGGCAGGTCGCAGTGCAGCCGGGCCAGCCGCTTGACGGTGTCACCGGTCTGCGAGAACGCGACCATGGCCTTGGCGCCGATGGCGCGGGCGATCGACGAGGCGGCGACGGTGAGCGCGCCGCCGTGCGTACGCGGGTCGTGCTGCAGCCGGGGGACGGCGATCGAGCCGGCCTCGGTGGTGGTGACGATCTTCGCCATGGTGCTGACGGTGAGCACCGGGTACTTGCCGACGCTGGTCTCGCCGGAGAGCATCACCGCGTCCGCGCCGTCGAGCACCGCGTTCGCCACGTCGGAGGCCTCGGCGCGGGTCGGGCGCGAGTTCTCGATCATCGAGTCGAGCATCTGGGTGGCCACGATGACCGGCTTGGCGTTCTCCCGGCACAGCTGCACGGCACGCTTCTGCACCAGCGGCACCTGGTCCAGCGGCAGCTCGACGCCGAGGTCGCCGCGGGCGACCATGACGCCGTCGAAGGAGAGCACGATCGCCTCCAGGTGGTCGACCGCCTCCGGCTTCTCGACCTTGGCCAGGACGGGGCGGCGCACACCCTCCTCGTCCATGATCGAGTGGACGAGCTTGATGTCCTCCGGCGAGCGGACGAAGGAGAGCGCGACCAGGTCGACGCCGAGGCCGAGGGCGAAGCGCAGGTCCTCGGCGTCCTTGTCGGACAGGGCCGGGACGCTCACCGCGACGTTCGGCAGCGAGACGCCCTTGTTGTTGGAGACCGGGCCGCCCTCGGTGACCAGGCACCGGATGTCGTTGCCGGTGACGTCGCTGACCTCGACGGCGACCCGGCCGTCGTCGATCAGCAGGCGGTCGCCCGGCTTCACCTCCTGCGGCAGCTTGCGGTAGGTGCAGGAGACCCGCTCCTTGGTGCCCACCACCTCGTCGCCGGTGATCACGACGGAGTCGCCGGTGCGCCACTCGTGCGGGCCGTCGGCGAACCTGCCCAGGCGGATCTTGGGGCCCTGGAGGTCGGCGAGCACCGCGACCGGCTTGCCGGACGCCTCGGCCGCCTCGCGGACCAGCCGGTAGACCGACTCGTGATCCTCGTGACTGCCGTGGCTGAAGTTGAGCCTCGCCACGTTCATGCCTGCCTCGACGAGTCCCCTAATACGCTCCGGGGACGAGGTGGCGGGGCCGAGAGTGCAGACGATCTTCGCGCGGCGTGTCACGCCCATCAGGCTAGTCTCTCCTCCGGATCGGCCTCCCGGCCGACCCCTTGCGGACTGCGGAACATTTGTCCAACGACGCGCGTCAACCGCGTGGGCGGGCGGTAGGCGTACCGCACCGGAACGTCGTGTGGCGGGCATCGGCGACCGCGCGGTGAGAAATCGTACCGCTCCCCGTCACGGCCCGGCCCGGGGCACTGTGCGACCGCCGGGCCCGGCCGTCCGGCCGTCGGCGAGCGCTGGGTACGCGGCAGCGAGCGGTGTCGTCGCAGGGGCGCGCGAGGAGCCTCAGCTCTCCGTCTTGACCAGCGGGAACTCCAGCGAGCCGGCCGGGCAGAGGAAGGTGAGCACCTCGACCCGGTAGAGCCCGGCCTGCACCGCCGGGTCGGCCTCCATGACGCTGCGGACGTCGTCCACCGAGCCGGTGCGGGCCAGGCCGAAACCGATCGGCGGGTCGGGTTCCCGGGCCGGGCCGTCCACGGACCCGTCCACGAGCACGATGCCGCGCCGTTGCAGCGCCCGCATGTGCTGGAGGTGCTCGGCCTGCAGCCGCTGCACGGTCTCGTCCGGCAGGGCCCGCCCGGAGGGCCCCGGGTAGAGCACGATGCACTCGTACGTGTCCAGCGCGAAGTCGAGCCGTGGCGTCGCGGCCATGCGCACCTCCTGACCACCGTCCCGCCCAGCCTGCCACGGCGGCCCGGTGCGCCGGGGCCGCTCGCCGCAACTGCCAGTGCTTCGCCGCCGCGATCCGGGGAATGTCCAGGGGTCGGGGCGCAGTACCGCCCCGCCAAGCACGAACGAGCACAGGAGGACCGCGAATGGCCACCAGCACCCAGCCCGCCAAGGCGTCGGGCAGCTACCGGATCGGTGGCGACCTGCCGGTCGACCGCCTCGGCTACGGGGCGATGCAGCTCACCGGCCCCGGCGTGTGGGGTGACCCGAAGGATCCGGCCGAGGCGGTTCGGGTGCTGCGCCGCGCGTACGAGCTGGGCGTCACGTTCATCGACACCGCCGACTCGTACGGGCCGTTCGTCAGTGAGCTGCTGATCCGTGAGGCGCTGCACCCGTACGCCGACGACCTGGTCATCGCGACGAAGGCCGGGCTGACCCGCTCCGGTCCGGACGACTGGCGGCCGGTGGGCCGCCCGGAGTACCTGCGCCAGCAGTGCGAGCTGAGCCTGCGCCACCTGGGCCTGGACTGCATCCCGCTCTACCAGCTGCACCGGATCGACGCGAAGGTGCCGCTGGCCGACCAGCTCGGCGAGCTGGCGCTGCTGCGGCAGGAGGGAAAGATCCGGCACATCGGGCTGTCCCAGGTCAGCGTCGAGCAGATCGAGGCGGCCCGGGCGATCACGCCGATCGTGTCCGTGCAGAACCTCTACAACCTGGCCGACCGCAGCGCGGAGGACGTGCTGGCGCACTGCGAGCGCCACGACCTGGCGTTCATCCCGTGGTTCCCGATCGCCACCGGCAACCTGGCCCGGGCCGGCGGCCCGCTCGACGCGATCTCGACCGCGCACGGCGCCAGCCCCGCGCAGCTCGCGCTGGCCTGGCTGCTGCGCCGGTCGCCGGTGATGCTGCCGATCCCGGGTACGTCGTCGGTGGCGCACCTGGAGGAGAACGTGGCGGCGGCCGAGGTGGAGCTGACCGACGACGAGTTCGAGGCGCTGGCCAAGGCCGCCTGACCCGGACGCCGCCCGGCCCTTTCGCGGAATGTGATCGAGCAACTACTGTCAGAGGGATTCTCGCGAGTGGGGGTCCGCTGTGGAGGAGTTCGACTACGTCATCGTGGGGGCCGGCGCGGCGGGGTGCGTGCTGGCGAACCGCCTCACCGAGGATCCGGGGACACGGGTGCTGCTGCTGGAGGCGGGCGGCTGGGACCGCAGCCCGTACGTGCGGGTGCCGAAGGCGTTCTCCCGGCTGATGGACGACCGGCGCACCGCCTGGCACTACCCCGCCACCATCGGGCCGGGCCGCCAGGAGATCTGGCAGCGCGGGCGGATGATCGGCGGCTCGACGTCGGTCAACGGCATGATCTGGAGCCGCGGCGCGGCCCGGGACTGGGACGCCCTCGCACCGCTGGGCTGGGGCTGGTCCGCCATGTCGCAGGTGTTCCCGCGGCTGGAGGACCACCCGCTCGGGCCCGCGCCGCACCGGGGCACGGGCGGCCCGGTGCGGCTGTCCGTCGCCACCGGCACCGACCCGCTCGCCGAGGAGATGGTGGCCACCGGCGCCGAGCTGGGCTGGCGCCGCGCCGACGACCTGGACGCCCACGACGACGAACGGATCGGCTACCCCACCGCCACCATCCACGCCGGACGCCGGGTCAGCGCCGCCGACGCGTTCCTGCACCCGGTGCGGCGCCGGCCCAACCTGACAGTCGAGGTCGGCGCCGTCGTCCTGCGGGTGCTCGTCGAGGGCGGCCGCGCCGTCGGCGTACGGGCGGCCCACGGCGGCCGGGACATCGAGTACCGGGCGGCGGGCGAGGTGATCCTCGCCGCGGGCGCGCTCGCCACACCGCATCTGTTGCAGGTCTCCGGCATCGGACCGGCGGACACGCTGCGCGCCGCCGGGGTGCCGGTGCTGCTGGACCGGCCCCGGGTCGGCGCGGGGCTGCGCGAGCACCGGTCGATCGTGCTCCAGTACCGCCTCGCCGAACCCGGCGGCCACAACATGACCATCGGCAGCCCGCTCGGGCAGGCCCGGGCGACGCTGCGCTGGCTGCTCACCCGGGGCGGCCCGCTCGCCCTGCCGGTGCTGGACGTGGCGGCCCACCTCAAGTCCCGCCCGGAGCTGGAACGCCCGGACGCGCACCTGCTGATGGCGCCGTTCTCGGCCGCCCCGCCGCGCCCCGGCAAGGCGCTGGAACTGGAACGGGAGCCGGGCGTGATGTGCCTGGGCACCGTCACGCGTCCGGACAGCGAGGGCAGCCTGACGATCACCGACGCGGACCCGCGTACGCCGCCGGCCATCGTGGCGAACTACCTCACCACCGGGCACGACCGGCGGGTGGCGGTGGACCTGTTCCGCCGGATGCGGGAGTTCTTCGGCACCGGCCCGATCGCGAAGCGCATCCGCTCCGAGACGGTGCCCGGGACGGCGACCACTACCGACGCGGAGATCGTCGAGGCGGCCGTGGCGCGCGGCTACTGCGGCTACCACGCGATCGGCACCTGCGCGATGGGCGCCGGCGACGAGCACGTGGTCGACCCCGAACTGCGGGTACGCGGCGTGGACGGGCTGCGGGTGGTCGACGCGTCGGTGCTGCCGGTGATGGTGGCCGGCTGGACCAGCGCCCCGGTGACCGCGCTGGCCTGGCGGGCCGCCGACGTCATCACGGGACGGGACGCGGGCTGAGCGACGGCCCGGCCGGACGTGCCCGGGCCTGCGCGACGGCGGGCCCGGGCACGTGTGTCAGACCGCGAAGCAGTTCGGCTGGACCGGGGCACCGGCGAGCACCTGCCGCACCGCCGTGTACGTGGTGCCGTCCAGCACCAGCCCCAGGTGACCGACGACCCGCAGCGGGCACCACGCCTGCACCAGGATGTTCGTCGCGCCGTCGGCGAGCACGGCGTTGTCGACCGGCCGGACCAGCTCGTCCTGCCAGGTGCGCACAGTGGCCCAGCGCACCGGGCCGGGCGTGTCGTCCCCGGCGTTGAGGTCGGCCAGGAAGCTCGACCCGATGGTCATCTGCTGGCAGGCGATCACCCCGGCACAACTGCCCAGCCCGAGGACGGCGACCAGGTTCGCGACGTACGTGCCGTACTGCGGGCTGCCCAGGCTGACGTACTGGTCGACGGTGGCCGCGCCGCCGAGGTACTTGACGTACCAGCGGCTGACCAGGCCGCCCTCGGAGTGGCCGACCAGGTCGACGCGGGCCGCGCCGGTGGTGGCGCGCACCCGGTCCACGTAGGACGACAACGCCCGGGCGGACTCGCGGATGTCGCCGAGGCCGAGGTTCGGCAACTGGAAGATCGAGACCCGGTAGCCGTCGGCGCGCAGCCGGGCGGCGATCGGCTCGTACGCGATGGAGATTCCACTCAGGCCGCCGACCACGATCACCGGGTCGGCGGCCGCGGCGGCGGCCCGTTCCGCGGCGGTGGCGACGGTGGCCGTGGTCGGCGGGGCCGCGGGTTCCGCGGCGGCGGCCTGGGCGGCGGCCGGGACGAGCAGGACGGTGGCGGCGGTGGTGGCGGCCAGGATCGTTCGGAGCAGCATGGGCTGCACCTCCGGGGGGAGGTACCCGGGCGGAGCCGGGGGGACGGGTGGGATCCGATCGATCGTGGACACGATGATGCGTGTCCGATTTCACACACGTCAATGAAAAGTTACGCCCCGGTAACCCTTGTCGCGCCCTCAGCGCAAACCGGCATGCCGGACCGGGCTCAGTTGCCCAGCGCCTGGACCTTGGCGATGGTCTCCTGCACGTGCTGCCGGGCCGGCTCCCCGCCCTGCGCGGCCTGCGCCAGCGCCTGCCGGTAGGAGTCGATGACCCCGATCAGCGGGCCCGCCGTGGCCCCCTCCAGCGCGCCCGCCACCAGCGCCCGCGCCTCGGCCGCGTCCTGCGCCGCAGCGGCGGTGCGCGCCTTGGCCTCGTCCAGCTTCTGTGCCGCTGCCGCCAGCCTGGCGATGATCTCCGCCGCGCTCACACGCCCTCCCCCAGCTCACCGACCCCGCGAGCCTACCGCCCCGTCCCGCCCCACCGCCTTCGCGATCTTGCACTTTCCGCCCGCCCACAAGCCACATATGCCGCACCCTCGGGGCCGTGACTCCATGATCGACGGAGCGGGGGGTGAGGCAGGGGTCAGCGGAGGAGGCGGAACAGGAGGAGGTAGAGGCAGAAGAAGGACGGGGAGACCAGCGCGCAGATCACGAAGCCGAGCGGCACGTACCGCCCGGCCGGCGGCGCCTCGCCCTCCACCACCGGGCGGCCCCAGCGGGCGAGCACGACCTGACCGGCCACGAAGGACATCAACGGCACGCCCGCGCAGGACAGCGCCGCCACCAGGTCCAGCCCGGTCACCGGCAGCGACGAACCCACTATCGCGATCAGCATCAGCAGCGAACCGGCCAGCGCGCAGCCCGCGTACACCACCACCGCCCGCGCCGGCGCGGACCAGGTGGGCAGCAACACCGGCGTGCGGGCCAGCGCGTCGGCCTGCTGCCCGTACCCGTCGGCCTCCTCGGCCAGCCGGCCCGCCGCCGCCAGCTCCGCCGCCGGGTCGCCGGCCCGCGGCGCCGGAACACCCCCCGAGGGGTACGCCCCGACGTCCGGCCGCCCCGGCGCGTCGGCTGCGCCGCCGGGCACCCCGTCCCCCGGCCCGGGCGCGGAACCGGGCGCTCCCCCACCGGCCACCATCGCCGGTGCCGGCGCCTCGGCCGGGACCGACGTCATCGGCACGCCGATCGCCTGCCCGAGCCGGTCGAGGTGCTGGCCCTGGGCGGTGAGCCGCTGCCCGAGCGTGTCGACGGCGGACTGGAGGCCGCGGCGGCGCTCCGCCTCGGCGGCGATCTCCCGCTCCCCACCCCGCTGCCGGGTGGACAGCTCCCGCAGCAGCGCCGCGTACTCGTCGAACCCACTCATGTGCTGTCCCCCCCGGCCGCGAACGGCACGATCAGCGCGGTGCGGTGCTCGTGCCGGTCGACGAGCAGGGCACGGCCCTCACGCGGGACGTACGCGAGGTCGTGCACGCCGAGGTGCAGGCCCAGGTCGGCGGCGGGCACGTTGAGCGCGACCAGGCCGGTCACGTCGTCGCGGTGCCCGCTGCCGCCGAGGTCGTCGGCGAGCCGGCGCAGCCCGCGCCACCAGCCGAGCACGTGCACCCCGCGCGCGGGGCCCTGGCGCAGCACGGCGCGCAGGTCGTCGTACCCGGAGCGGAACGTCGCCGGGTCGGAGGCGGCCAGCGTCGTGGCGGCGGCGTCCACCCCGAACACCACCAGGTAGGTGCGCCCGGAATCCGGGGCGTCGCCGGTCGCGGCCTCGGCGAGCTGGGCGCGCAGCGCGGCGGCGTCCAGGCGCCGGACCGGGTGCCCGGCGGCGGCGAGCGTCATGGCCAGGTCGTCGGCGGCGTCGGTGGTGCCGGGCGCCAGCGGCGCGAACAGGAACCGGGCGGCGCCGGGTGCGTGCTGGCGGGCCAGCGACAGGGTGGCCGACCGGAGCACGTCCGCGCCGGCCGCCGAGGTGCCGACCACTGCCAGGTGCCGGCCGGGGCTGGCGTCGAGCGCGAAGCCGGCCGGGCTGCCGGGGACGTCGACCACGCGGCCGACGAGCGCGTACGGCGGGCCGGCGCCCGGCGTCAGCGCCGTCCAGGCGGGGTCGTCGGTGAGCCGGGGCGTCTCGTGTCCCCGGAAGACGGCCGGCGGGCGCGCGCCGGCCGGGCGGGCCGCGTGCAGCTCGTGGCGCAGCGCGGCGAGGTCGGCCGAGGCGGCGTGCGCGTCAGGGAACCGCACCTCCACGTCCGCGCCGGGCGCGCCCGCGCCGGTGTTCACCACTGCCGTGCCGACTGTGAGCCCGCGTGCGGCGTCGTTGCGCGGGTCCAGCACGGCATCGCCGCCGGGCAGCGCGATCCGCAGCGGGAACTGCCCGAAGATCGCCTCGGCCCGGCCGTAGAGCGCCTCGATCCCGGTGGTGCTCTGGCTCGCCAGCACCAGGTGCAGGCCGTACGAGCGGCCCTTGCGGGCCAGTTCCTCGATCAGGTCGACCGCCTGCCGGGCCAGCGCGTCGTTGCCGGCGAACAGCACGTGGAACTCGTCGACGACTGTGACGATCCGGGGTGGCCGGGCGTTCGGCGGCAGATCCGCGAGGCGGCTGACCCCGTGCCGTTTGAGCAGGTCGGCGCGGCGGCCCAGTTCGGCGCGCAGCTCGCGCAGCACCGCCACGCCGTACTCGCGGTCGGACTCGATGCCCACCGCGTCGGCGTGCGGCAGCCAGGACGGGTCACGGTCGGTGGGCACGAACTCGGTGAAGCTGACGCCCTCCTTGAAGTCGAGCAGCATCAACCGCAGCTCGGCCGGGGAGTAACGGGCGGCCAGCCCGTAGAGCACGTCGAGCAGCAGGACGGTCTTGCCGGCGCCGGTCCGCCCACCGATCAGCCAGTGCGGGGTGGCGTCGTCGAACGCCACGCTCAGCGGCCGTCGGCCGGCCCGGCCGAGCACGGTACGCAGCCCGGAGGCGGCGGACCCGGCCCAGCGCTGCGCGGGCAGCAGGTCGGCGAACGTGACGCCGTCCTGGCCGGCGGCCTCGGCGTACCGGCGGGCCAGCGCGGTCACAGTGGCGTGCGACGGGTCGCCGTCGAGCACCACGGGCGCGGCCAGCCCGCTGCCGTCGGTGCTGAACGGGCGCCCGGGCGGGTCGCCGACGAGCGTGTACCGCTCGGTGACGCGCAGCTGGGTGGTGGCGCCCAACGGAGGCGCGGCGGTCGGCCCGGCCGGTGGGTGGCCGGCCAGCAGCACGCAGACCGCAGCGGCCGGGCCGGCGTGGGTGAGCGCCGCCAGGCGGGCCAGTTCCCGGGGCGGCGGCGCGGACGCGGCGACCACCACCAGCAGCTCGCGGTCCTCCGGCGCGGACCGCTGGGCGGTACGCGCGTGCCGCTCGGCCAGGTCGAGCAGGGCCGTCGTCTCCGCCTCGGTGGTCGCCGTCGCGGCGAGCACCCCGGCGTCGTGCAGCGGGCGCAGCGGCAGGAACGCCGCGCCGAAGGCGGCCTGGTCGATGCCGGCCACCCGGATCGCGCCGGCCGGCGCGGCGGTCAGCAGCCGTACCACCACCGCCCGCAGCAGCTCGCCGACGCGCGGGTCGCGCGCGTCCGCGTCGACCGCCAGGTGCGCGCCCGCGCCCACCGGCACGAGCACCGGGAACGCGCCGTCGACTGTGGTAGCGGCGCCGAGGCGTACCGGAACGGGGTGGGTCGCGACGCGGGCCGTGCCGGGCACCGCGGCGGCCAGCTCACCGCCGAGGCGGGCCAGCCGCGCGACCAGCTCGGGGCTGCCCACCGGCGCCGGGCCGGCGGCGCCCAGCAGCCGCCGGGCCGCCTCCCAGTGCCGCACCGCCCGTCGATGCCGATCGACCGCCTGCCGGTACGCCGCCGCGAGTCTGCCCACCGTCCGCCCTCCGACGTTTGCGATCGAGGGGAACCCTAACGGACGCGCGCCGCACCGGCACGGGGCGCTCCGCACCGGGGATTCGTCCACTGTTCACCCGGCGTCGGACGGGCGCGCCGCCCGCCGTTCCCCCGGCCCGGCTTGCCTTCGGTCAGCAAATCGTGCGCACAGGAAGGCGACGACGTGACCTCACCTCTTTCCCGGCGGTCCCTGCTGCGCGGCGGCGCGGCCGGCGGACTCGGCATCGTGGTGGCCGGCAGCCTGGAGGCCATCGCCGGACCCGCCGCGGCCCGGCCCGCGTGCCGCCCGGCAGCCGGCTACGGCGACCTGGTGCCGGACCCGGCGGGCCTGCTGGCGCTGCCGCCCGGCTTCTCGTACACGGTCGTCGCGCAGGCCGGCGCGACGCTGCTGGAGTCCGGGCAGCCCACCCCGAGCGACGCGGACGGCACCGGCTGCTTCCGCGGCCCGCACGGCTCCGTGCTGGTGAACAACCACGAGATCGGCGGCGACGAGCCGTACCCGGTGCCGGCGCTGCCCGGCCTGACCTACGACCCGGGCGCCCGCGGCGGCACCACCACCATCGAGGTGGACCGGCACGGGCGGCGGCTGCGCGAGTACGTCAGCGTGGCCGGCACGCACAACAACTGCGCCGGCGGCATCACCCCGTGGGGCACGTGGCTGACCTGCGAGGAGACCGAGCAGCGGGCCGGTGGGCGGTATCTGAAGGACCACGGGTACGTCTTCGAGGTCGACCCGCACGACCGGTCCGCGAACACCGACCCGGTGCCGCTGGCGTTCCTCGGGCGGTACTCCCACGAGGCGGTGGCGGTCGACCCGTACACCCACTCGATCTACCTGACCGAGGACGCGAGCGGGCCCAACGGCCTGTACTTCCGGTGGACGCCGCCGCCCGGCTTCCGGGGCGGCAAGGGCGCCCTGCGGGCGCTGGCCCAGCGCCCCGACGGCGGGACCGCCGGCAGCCTCGCGGCGATGCGCTGCCTGCGCGGCGACACGCACGTGGCCGACCTGTCCGAGGCCACCACCCCGGGCACCCGCTACCGGGTGGAGTGGGTCGAGGTGCCCGACCGCGACGCCCGCACCGTGTCGGTACGCAAGCAGTTCACCGACGCCGAGGTGACCCGCAGCCGCAAGCTGGAGGGCGCCTGGTGGGGTGACGGCGGCGCGTACTTCGTGGCCAGCTACGCCCGCCACGACGACGGCAGCGCCAACGAGCACGACGGACAGGTGTGGTTCTACGACCCGCGCCGGCAGACCGTGACGCTGAAGACCATCTTCGGGGTGAACACCGACCCGGAGGCCGACCACGGCAACTACGACGGACCGGACAACATCACCGTCTCGCCGTACGGCGGGGTGATCCTGGCCGAGGACGGCGAGGGCGTGTCGCACCTGGTCGGCGTCACCGAGCAGGGCAAGGCGTACCCGCTGGCCCGCAACGAACTCAACGACAGCGAGTTCACGGGGCCGACGTTCAGCGCGGACGGGAGGACGCTGTTCGCCAACATCCAGTCGCCGGGGTACGTGTTCGCGATCACCGGTCCGTGGGGGCGGCCGAGCAACGCGCATCGCTGAGAAGACGCCGGCCGGCGGTTCCCCCAGGGGCGGGAACCGCCGACCGATCCGCCTCACCTCAGCGATCTTGCACTTGCGGCCCCGAAGGATGGGTGCATAAGCCGCAGTTCGCCGGCCGAAAGTGCAAGATCGGCGCGCTGGACCGCGCCGCCGGTTGTCCGCGCGACGCTCTCGGCGATCGCGGAGCGTGGCGGGGTCAGCCGCGCCTCGTCATCCCTTCCCACGCAGATCTTGGAAGCTGAGGGCCCCCGGGAGGGCCTTCAGCTTCCAAGATCTCGCAGCGTCCGCGACTACAGCGACTCGGGACGCTCAGCGACGAACACCCCGAGGCCGTGCACGCCCTCTACCCATCCCTGCGTCTGAAGCACGAGGATGGCGATCTACCTGTGGGGGCAGCTCTATGACGCAGCCCACGAGCTATATCGCCTCAACCCGTACGAGGCTCCGAGCCCGCAAGCGCTGTTCGCTCGATTCGTCGGCTGGGCACGGCCGCACCCGCGACTTCCTCCCGCACAGAGCAGCCCTTGATGCGTCACGTCGACAGACGGCCGGGCGACGAGACGTATCAGCTCACGCCGGCCGGCGGGCGCAGGCCGTCCAGCGCGATGGCCAGGACGCGGTCGCGCTGGGCCGGGTCCGGGAACTGGTACGCGGCGAGGCCGCTGATCAGCCGGATCACGTCGTCGAAGCCGGCGTCCGGCCGGGCTTCCCCGGCGGCCTGGGCGCGGCGCAGCAGCGGCTCGCCGGTCGCGTAGATCTCGATGCGGCAGCTGCGGAACACCTCGGAGTCGTGCACCAGTTCCTCGGCCAGCGCCCGTTTGGTGGCCACGTAGGCGACGAACCGGTGCAGCCAGCCGACCAGGGCGTCCCAGGGCGGCTCGTCGGCCAGGTCGTCGGCGGAGGCGCTGAGCGCGCGCACCTCCTCGACGTAGACCGCCTCGAACAGGTCCCGCCGCTGCGGGAAGTTGCGGTAGAGCGTGCCGATGCCCACGCCCGCCCGGCGGGCGACCTCCTCCAGCGACGCGCCCGCGCCGTGCTCGCCGAAGACCTCGCGGGCGGCGGCGATCAGCGCGTCGTAGTTGCGGCGGGCGTCGGCCCGTTTCGGGCGGCGCGCGAAGACCTCACCGGACACGTCGGCGTCGGCCATGACGCGGGTCACCCCTTCCGCCTTGCAACCGGAGGCACCCCTCCGCTAGGTTAATGGAGGCAAGCCTCCGGTTACTGACCGGAGCCACCCCTCCGGATAGCGTACTCCGGACGTCCGGCCGCCACCGCCGCAGGACCGCGCGAGCGGCCACCACTCTCGTACCGAGAACGGGGAGTCGTCCCACATGATCCACTCATCCCGGCGCGGCTCGCGCCGGATCACCTTCCTCGTGCTGGCCGCCGGCACCGGATTCTTCGCGATGCTCCAGTCGCTGATCACGCCGGTGCTGCCCACCATCCAGCACGACCTGCACACCTCGCCCAACACGGTGACCTGGGTGCTCACCGCGTACCTGCTCTCCGCGTCCGTCTTCACGCCGATCGTCGGCCGCATCGGCGACATGGTCGGCAAGGAGAAGACGCTCGTCTTCTCGCTCGCCGCGCTGGCGCTGGGCTGCCTGCTGGCGGCCTTGGCCCCCAGCATCGGCGTGCTGATCGCCGCCCGTGTGGTGCAGGGCATCGGCGGCGCCGTCTTCCCGCTGTCGTTCGGCATCATCCGCGACGAGTTCCCGGCCGCCCGGGTCAGCTCGGCGGTGGCCTCGATCTCCGCGGTCGTGGCCGTCGGCGGCGGGCTGGGTGTGGTGCTGGCCGGGCCGATCGTGGCCACCCTGGGCTACCGGTGGCTGTTCTGGATCCCGCTGGTGGTGGTCGGGCTGACCGCGCTCGCCGCGCACCGGTTCGTGCCGCGTTCGCCGGTACGCACCCCGGGCCGGATCAACTGGCTCAGCGCCGTACTCCTGTCCGGCTGGCTGGTGGCGCTGCTGCTGCCGGTCAGCAAGGGCGCCGCGTGGGGCTGGGGCTCCGGCCGCGTGGTCGGGCTGCTGGCGCTGGCAGCGGTGCTCGCGGTCGCCTGGCTGGCGACCGAGGCCCGTGCCGCCAACCCGCTGATCGACCTGCGGATGATGCGCCTGCCGGCGGTCTGGACCACGAACCTCGTCGGGTTGCTCTACGGCGCCTCGATGTTCGCCGTCTACGCGTTCCTGCCGCAGTTCGCGCAGATCCCGACCAGCGCCGGCTACGGCTTCGGCGCCAGCATCACCCAGGCCGGACTGCTGATGCTGCCGATGCTCGTCGGCATGTTCGTGGCCGGTCTGCTGGCCGGGCGGCTGGAGTCCCGGTTCAGCGCCAAGGCGCAGCTGAGCACCGGCGCGGTGTTCAACGTGGCGGCCGCCGCCATGCTGACCGTCGCGCACGACACCCGCTGGCAGGTCGGAGTCGCCGGCGGCCTGGTGGGCCTCGGCATCGGGCTGGCGTTCGCCTCGACGGCCAACCTGATCGTGGCGAACGTGCCGGCCGGGCAGACCGGCGCGGCGACCGGCATGAACGCCAACATCCGTACCATCGGCGGCGCGATCGGCGCGGCGCTCGCCAGTGCCGTGATCACCGCGAACCCGCAGCCGAGCGGGCTGCCCCGGGAGGCCGGCTTCACGGCGGGATTCCTGCTGCTCACCGGCATCTCGGTGGCCGCGGCGCTGGCCGCGCTCGCCGTACCCTCCGGCCGCCGCCGGTGGCCCCGGCGGCGCATCGGCCCGGCGGTGCCGGACCTGACGCCGGCCGCGGAGCTGGCCCCGGCCCGCTGACCTCAAGGGGTACGAGCAGACCGTGGATCTTGGTACGCGGGCGTCCCGCGCGGGGCGTGCACGTACCAAGATCCAACCTTGTGATCACGCATGACGCTGAGTCCTAGCGCGGGGCGACGCGGCAGCCGGGGTCGGGGCCGGTGTCGGCCACGCCGCAGTGGAACACCTCGACCGGGGCGGCGTCCACGTCGGGCACCTTCGCCACGGTGAGCAGCGCCAGCCGCTTCGCGACCGGTTCGCCGGAGTCCGGGGCGTACCGGATGAGGCCGCTGACCCCCGGGTAGCCGCCGGCGGCGTTCTGCCGCAGCACCTCGGCGTGCACCCCGACCGGGTTGACCGAGCGGGGCTCCCAGCGGCGGCCGGTGTCGGCGTGGCGCAGGCGGGCGGCGAGGCTCTCCAGCGCGCGTACCGTCATCATGGTGGCGTCGTAGGCCAGGCTGACCCGCTCGCCGACCGGCGGGCCGGTCCCGGCGCTGCATCGGGGCGGGTCGAGCAGGCCGTCCGCGCCGATCCAGGTGAGGAAGCTGCCCCGGGCGTCGTCGCGCCCGGCCTGCGCGGTCCGCAGCGCCGCGCAGGTGGCCAGGGCGGCCTTGGACACGTACGTGACCGGCAGGTTGCCCGGCGCGCTGGCGCGCAGCCCCGGGTTGGCCATGTAGCGGTTCACCGAGTCGTCGGCGACGAGGTGCCGGGGCGGGTTCGCGCCGCACTCCTTGAGCGCGCGCATGAACCCGTCGAACTCCGACCAGCGGCCGGCGAAGAAGAGCATCCCCGGGTAGCCGCACTCCTGGGTGAGCCGCCGCCCGCTGCGCCACTCGTCGAGCCGGGTGAGCCGGTCGCCGAAGCGTTCCCGCAGGCCGTCGACGAGGGTGGCGACGTACAGGTCGTCGGCGAGCGAGCTGCCCTCGCCGGTGGTCCAGTAGACGTGCGCCTCTCCCACCCGCAGCACCTGCCGGGCGTACGCCTCGACCATCCGGGCCTGGTCCCGGTTCGGCGCGGACATGGCCAGGTAGAGGCTGGAGTTGGCGTCCATCCGGTCGGCGGACAGCGTCGGGGCGAGCACCGGCAGGCCGACCCGGTTGAGTTCGCGCAGCGCCGCCGCCGTACTGGTGCGGCTGTCCACCAGCCCGACCACGCCGAGCACTGTGGGGTCGTCGCGGGCCAGCCCTTCCAGCATCCGTACCGCGTCGTCGGCGTGCCGCATCTGCCGCCCGGCGTTCGCCACCACGATGTGCAGCAGCGCCGCGTCGTCCGCCGCCGCCGACTCCTGGAGCAGGGCGTACTGGGCGGTGGCCATGCCCTCCAGCTCCTCCCGCTCGGAGACGTAGGACTCCTCGTCCGCGCGGGTCCGGTTGCCGGTGAGGCTGCCCAGGTAGACCAGCGTCAGGTAGGGACGGCGGTGCTCGCTGCGCCGCCACACCTCCTCGGCGGCCCGGTTCTGGGCGAAGATGCGCCGCTGCACGGCGCGCAGCCGGTCCTGCCCGGGTTCGCTGTTGAAGACCTGCCCGGCGGTGTCGCTGTAGCCGACGCACTCCCCGGCCACGAGCCGGACGGTGACCCGGTCGGCGGGCCAGGGGCGGCAGTCCGGCGCCCACCGCCCGTGCGCCCACACACCCAGCCCGGCGACGAGCGCCACGGCCACCGCTGCGGGCAGGAACCGCCGTGCCCACCAGGGCGGGTCGGGCGCGACAAGGGCGGGCGGGACGCCTCCCACCGGGGCGTCGACGTCCCTGTCGTCCGCCTCCAGCAGCATCAGCCAGGCGCCGGGGCGGCGCAGCCGGCGGTTCTCCGGCAGCGCCTCGGCCCACTCCTCGTACGCCTCCTCGGCCTGGTCCAGCGGCCGGGCCGCGGCCGGTTCCGGCGGCGGGTCGGCGGCGACCGCGACGACGAGCAGCGGGTCGTTGCGGCCGGTCTCGTTGCGCACCTCGTCGACGAGCCGGACCAGCGTGTGCCCGACGTTGTCCGGCCGCGCGCCGTCGAGCACCAGCACCGGATAGGCGGTGCGGCGCCAGTCCCCGGGCCGCCAGAACCGCCGCCGGTACGCCAGGCGCAGGTCCTCCAGGAACGCGTGCAGCAGTAGCTTCTCCACCTGGGCCGGGTGTTCGCCGTCGCGCCAGCCGGCGGTGAGCCGCTCGGCGAAGCCGAGGAACGTCACCGACTGCCGGGGCGCCAGGTACTGCTGGCGCATGAACCAGCGGTACTGCCGTCCGACGAGCGGCACCCGGCCGGAGACGGCGATCCGGAACACGACGCCGGGCACGGCCCGCCACAGCAGCCAGAGCAGCAGGTGCAGCGCGGCGCCGAGGCCGGAGTCGCCGCCGACCTGGGGATCGTCACCGGTCCGCCGTCCCCGCCAGTCCCGCAGCCGGCGGACCAGCGCGGCCCGGCCGCCGTCGGCGGCGTCCAGGTCCACGGCGAGCGTCTGGTGCATCAGCCAGTCGGCCAGCGGGTAGTGCCGGAACCGCAGCCGGGGCGCGCCGAACGCCTCCACGGAGAGTTGCCGGTGCAGTTCGCGCAGCACGGCCGCGACGTCGTCGCCGGCCGGCCGGCCGGTCAGGTCCAGCACGGCGTGCGGTACCCGCCGCCCGGCCCGGCGCGCCGCGAAACGCCGTAGCAGGGCCGCGATCGCGCCGTCCCCGGTGGGCCGGACCAGCCAGAGCAGCGGGAGCCGGCGGTCACCGCGGCGTGGACGCCGCAGCAGCCGGGCCAGCAGGGTGAGCAGTTCCGGGCCACCCGCCGGGAGTTGCTCGCGGACCGGCCGCGGCCGGGTCGCCGGTTCACGCATGGTCACCTCCGGGCCACATGCGGTGTCGCACCATTGTCGACGTTCGATGCAACCCGGCGCGGCGGGGCCCCGCTCGACGGACGGGTGTCGAGCGGGGCCCCTCCTCGCGTACGGATCAGCCGATCGCGGCGGTCAGCGCGGCCAGGTAGCCGTAGCGGTAGCCGCTGGCGTTCGGGTGGTACGCCTCGATGACGCCGCTGACGTCGCGGATCCACGGGTCGGCGGCGCACACGCCGTGCCCGGCGAAGAACGGCCGCGCGTCGACGAAGGTGCCCCCGGCGGCGGTGGCCCGGCCGGCGATGACGCCGTTGAGCGTGTCGGCGGCCTGGTTGAGGATGGTGCGCTTGTAGCTGCTCATGGCGAGCAGTCCGCAGGAGCCGGTCTCGAACAGCCGCGGGTAGCCGAGCACCACCAGCCGGGCGTTCGGGGCCCGGTTGCGGATCGCGGTGTACGTGGCGTCGAGCCGGCCCGGCAGCGTCGCGGTGGCGAACGCCTTGGACTCGTTGACCGCGCTCTCGCAGCTCGACGTGCTGCCGAAGCGGCAACTGGTCATCACGTCGGCGAAACCGGCGTCGTTGCCGCCGATGGTGATGGTGACCAGCGTGGTGCTGCTGCTGAGCTGGCCGACCTGGTTGTTCAGCACGTCGGCGGTGACCGCGCCGCCGCAGGCCGGGAACTTGAAGCTGGTGACCGAATGGGCCGCGGCCCAGAGCGGGGCGTACGACTTCTGGCTGCGCAGGCAGGTGGACAGGTCGTACGGCGCGGCGCCGACCCCGGAGGAGTAGGAGTCGCCGAGGGCGACGTAGTTGACTGTGGCCGCCCGGGCGGCGCCGGGCAGGAGCACGGCGCCGAGGACGGCCGCCAGGACGGCGGCGAACGCGGTACGGACGCGACGGGACATGACAGAGCCTCCACGGGGCAGGGGTGGTGGAGCCCGTTGACCGCGCGCGTGGCCGAGGGATCGGTGCTGTTACTGGTCGG
This sequence comes from Micromonospora sp. WMMD1219, assembly GCF_049315215.1. Taxonomy (NCBI): domain Bacteria; kingdom Bacillati; phylum Actinomycetota; class Actinomycetes; order Micromonosporales; family Micromonosporaceae; genus Micromonospora; species Micromonospora sp. WMMD1219. The sequence continues at coordinate 3,719,745 of NZ_CP186057.1, read as the reverse complement.
TAATGCTATCGAAACATTCGCAAGAATTGAATAGCCGAGATCGGCCGGACGGGACAGATATGTTCACATGTGTCGATTAGCTTGACGGTGACGACACCCGACGGAGGGAGTCCCACCGTGCGACGCGCACTCACGGCGGCCATCGCCGCCCTGACCCTCACCGCGGCCGGCACCACAGTGACCGGCGCGCCCGCCCAGGCCGTCCCCGGCGGATGGGGCCGGCCGCAACCCGCCGCGGCCACCCCGACGCCGGGCAGTCCAGGGCTGGGCGACAGCTACTTCCCCGACTACGGCAACGGCGGCTACGACGTCGGCCACTACGACATCCGGCTGCGCTACGAGCCGGCCACCGACCGGCTCAGCGGCACCACTACGATCCTCGCCACCGCCACCAAGGACCTGTCCCGGTTCAACCTGGACTTCGCACTCGACGTCGAGTCGGTGCGGGTCAACGGGTGGGTCGCCGGCTTCACCCGGGCCGGCGACCACGAGCTGGTGATCACCCCGGCCCGGCCGCCGACCAAGGGGCAGCAGCTCACCGTCGTGGTGAAGTACGCCGGCGTGCCGTCGCAGACCACCGTCTACGGCTACACCGCGTGGGCGCGTACCGCGGACGGGGCGCTCGCCGTCAACGAGCCCGAGTCGGCCTGGTGGTGGTACCCGAGCAACGACCACCCGAAGGACAAGGCCACCTGGGACGTCTCGGTGTCCGTGCCCACCGGTGTCGAGGTGATCAGCAACGGCGTGCAGCCGCGCGACCCGCTGCCCGAGGCCGGCAACCGCACCCGGTGGAGCTGGCGCAGCGTCAAGCCCGGCGCCACCTACCAGGCGTTCCTGGCCATCGGTCAGTACGACATCGTCACCGACACCGCGCCGAACGGGCAGCCGGTGGTGAACGCGTACAGCACCACGCTGGGCGAGCGCCTGCCGGCCGCGCGGGCCAGCATCGAACGCACCGCCGAGATCGTCGACTGGGAGAGCGGCCTGTTCGGCCCGTACCCGTTCGAGGCGCAGGGCGGCGTGGCCGGGCCGGTCGACGGCATCGGCTTCGCGCTGGAGACGCAGACCCGCCCGGTGTACGGCCCCGGCTTCTGGCGGCGCGGCGCCAACACGTACGTGGTGGTGCACGAGAACGCCCACCAGTGGTTCGGCGACTCGGTGTCGGTGGCCGACTGGCGGCACATCTGGCTCAACGAGGGCTTCGCCTCGTACGCCGAGTGGCTCTGGTCGGAGGAGCAGGGCGAGGGCACCGCGCAGGAGCTGTTCGACTTCACCTACGACAGCTATCCGGCCGGCTCCGAGTTCTGGCAGGTGCGCCCCGGCGATCCGGGCCCGAGCGGGATCTTCGACGACGCCGTCTACGACCGGGGCGCGATGGCGCTGCACCAGATCCGGCTCGCCGTCGGCGACGCGGCGTTCTTCCGCATCCTGCGCACCTGGACGGCCAAGCGGCAGTACGGCACGGGCACCGTCGGGCAGTTCCAGGCGCTCGCCGAGCGAATCTCCGGGCGGGATCTCGACGCGGTGTTCACCACCTGGCTGTTCACCCCCGGCCGGCCCGACGTGGCCACCGCCGCGCGGACGACCGCCGCACCGGCGCAGCCCGCCTCGTGGGCGAAGATCCGGGCGGCGCACGACCTGCTCGGCCGCTGACCGGCGCCGGCCGGGCCACTCCCCCAACCACGGGGGCGGCCCGGCCGGTGCGGGGTCAGCGCGCGGCGAGCGGCTGGCGGGCCGGGTCGACCGGGGCGGGCAGCTCGCCCACCCCGCCCAGGTACGCGTGGATCGCCGCCGCGGCGGCGCGTCCCTCGGCGATCGCCCAGACGATCAGCGAGGCGCCCCGGTGCATGTCGCCGGCGACGAAGACGCCATCGGCGGCCTGCCAGTCCGGGCGTGAGTCGACCGCGCCGCGGGCGTTGCGGGTCACCCCGAACTGGGCCAGCAGGGGCTGTTCCTCGGTGCCCTCGAAGCCGATGGCGAGCAGCACCAGGTCGGCCGGGATCTCCCGCTCGGAGCCGGGCAGCGGGGTGACGATGCGGCGGCCGTCCACCTTCTCCACAGTCACCTCGGCGATCCGGACCGCGCGGACCTGGCCGGTGCCGTCGTCCACGAACTCCTGCACGGCGACGGCGAACACGCGCTCGCCGCCCTCCTCGTGCGCCGGGTAGTTGCGCAGCAGCCACGGCCAGGTCGGCCACGGGTCGCGGGCCGCGTCGCGCTCGGTGGGCGGCTGCGGGTAGAGGTCGAGCTGGTGTACGCCGGCCGCGCCCTGCCGGTGCGCCACACCGAGGCAGTCCGCCGCGGTGTCGCCACCACCGATGATCACCACGTGCTTGCCGGCGGCGTCGATCGGCGTACCGTCGGGCAGCGTCGCCAGCGCGGGCCGCCCGTTTCCGGCGGCGGCCACCACCCGGTTCGCGGCCACCAGGTGCGCCATCGCCTGGTGCACGCCGCGCAGCGCCCGGCCGGGCGTCTCCGGGGTGTCCCGGCCCTGCAACGCGCCGCAGGCCAGCAGCACCGCGTCGTGCTCGGCGCGCAGCCGCTCGGCGGTCACGTCGACGCCGACCTCGACGCCGGTCCGGAAGCGCACGCCCTCGGCGGTGAGCTGGGCCAGCCGCTTGTCGATGTGCTGCTTCTCCAGCTTGAAGTCGGGGATGCCGTAGCGGAGCAGGCCGCCGATCGCGTCGTCGCGCTCGTACACGGTGACCATGTGACCGGCGCGCGCGAGCTGCTGCGCGGCGGCCAGCCCGGCCGGGCCGGAGCCGACCACCGCGACCGACCGGCCGGTCGGGGCGGAGGCGGGCCGGGGCCGCAGGCCGTCGCGGGCCACCGCCGCGTCGGCGATCTCCACCTCGACCTGCTTGATGGTGACCGGCTGCTGGCCGCCGAGGCCGAGCACGCAGGCCGCCTCGCACGGCGCCGGACAGAGCCGCCCGGTGAACTCGGGGAAGTTGTTCGTGGCGTGCAGCGACTCCACAGCGGCGTCCCAGTTGCCGGTGCGGACCAGGTCGTTCCAGTCCGGGATGCGGTTGCCCAGCGGGCAGCCGTCGTGGCAGAACGGGATGCCGCAGTCCATGCACCGGGTGGCCTGCTCGCGGATCAGCTCCTCGCCGGCCGGCGGGTACACCTCGCGCCAGTCGGAGATGCGCACCGGCACCGGACGGCGGGCCGGCAGCCGCCGGTCGTAGCGCAGGAAACCGTTCGGGTCAGGCACGAGCCACCTCCTGGGCGACCGCCCGGGGCGCGGGCGGTACCGGCGCGGCCGACGGCACGCTGAGCGCGCTCATCACCGCGTCGTCGACGTCTCGGCCGGCGGCTTCGGCGGCCCGCATGATCTCCATGACCCGGCGGTAGTCCCGGGGCACCACCGCGGTGAACTCCTCCACCGCCTGCGGCCACCGCTTGAGCAGATCCTCGGCGACCGCCGAGTCCGTCTCGGCGAAGTGCCGCTGGACCAGCTCGTGCAGCCGGTCGCGCTCCTCGTCGCGCAGCGGCGACAGGTCGACCAGCTCGGCGTTGACCAGCCGCCGGTCGAGCCGGTGCACGAACGCGGTGCCACCGGACATGCCGGCGGCGAAGTTGCGCCCGGTCGGCCCGAGCACCACGACGGTGCCGCCGGTCATGTACTCGCAACCGTGGTCGCCGAGGCCCTCGACCACCGCCACCGCGCCGGAGTTGCGGACCGCGAACCGCTCCCCCACCCGGCCGCGCAGGAACACCTCGCCGCCGGTGGCGCCGTACAGGATGGTGTTGCCGGCGATGATCTGGTCCTCGGCGCGACCGCCCGGCGCGACGTCCACGCCGACGAACGGCGCGTCGGCGTCCGGCCGGACCACGATCCGGCCGCCGGACAGTCCCTTGCCGACGTAGTCGTTGGCGTCGCCGTACAGGCGCAGCGTGACCCCGCGCGGCAGGAACGCGCCGAACGACTGACCGGCGGTGCCGCGCAGCCGGAACTCGATCGTGTCGTCGGGCAGGCCGGCGCCGCCGAAGCGGCGGGTCACCTCGCCGCCGAGCATCGCGCCGACGCTGCGGTGCTCGTTGCGGACCTCGACCTCTACCCGGACCGGGGTACGGTCGCGCAACGCCGGCTCGGCCAGCTCGATGAGCCGGTTGTCCAGCGCCGCGTCGAGGCCGTGGTCCTGGGCGCGTACGCCCCGGCGGGCCGCGCCCGCGGGCAGCTCGGGCAGGTGCAGCACGCGGCTCAGGTCGAGCCCGTGGCCCTTCCAGTGGTCGATCGCGCCGGCCACGTCGAGCAGCTCGGTGTGGCCGATCGCCTCGTCGATGCTGCGGAAGCCCAGCTCGGCCAGGTAGCCGCGGACCTCCTCGGCGAGGAAGAGGAAGAAGTTCTCCACGAACTCCGGCTTGCCGGTGAAGCGCTCGCGCAGCACCGGGTTCTGGGTGGCGATGCCGACCGGACAGGTGTCCAGGTGGCACACCCGCATCATCACGCAGCCCTCGACGATCAGCGGCGCGGTGGCGAAGCCGAACTCCTCGGCGCCGAGCAGCGCCGCGATCAGCACGTCCCGGCCGGTCTTGAGCTGGCCGTCGACCTGCACGGTGACCCGGTCGCGCAGCTTGTTGAGCAGCAGCGTCTGCTGCGCCTCGGCCAGGCCCAGCTCCCACGGGGTGCCGGCGTGCTTGAGCGAGTTGAGCGGGGACGCGCCGGTGCCGCCGTCGTGCCCGGAGATCAGGATGACGTCGGCCTTGAGCTTGGCCACGCCCGCCGCGACGGTGCCCACGCCCACCTCGCTGACCAGCTTGACGTGCACCCGGGCGGCCGGGTTGACGCACTTGAGGTCGTGGACGAGCTGGGCCAGGTCCTCGATGGAGTAGATGTCGTGGTGCGGCGGCGGGGAGATCAGGCCGACGCCGGGGGTGGCGTGCCGGGTCCGGGCGATCCACGGCCAGACCTTGTTGCCTGGTAGCTGCCCGCCCTCGCCGGGCTTCGCGCCCTGCGCCATCTTGATCTGGAGGTCGTCGGCGTTGACGAGGTATTCGCTGGTCACACCGAACCGGCCGCTGGCGATCTGCTTGACCGCGGAGCGCCGGGCCGGGTCGTGCAGCCGCTCGACGTCCTCGCCGCCCTCGCCGGTGTTGGACTTGCCGCCGAGCCGGTTCATCGCGATGGCCAGCGTCTCGTGCGCCTCCGCCGAGATCGACCCGTACGACATGGCGCCGGTGGCGAAGCGCTTGACGATCTCACCAGCCGGCTCGACCTCGTCCAGCGGCACCGCCGGGCGTACGCCGGTGCGCAGCGTGAACAGCCCGCGCAGCGAGCCCGCCTGGGCGGCCAGCTCGTCGACCTTCGCGGTGTACTGCCGGAACACGTCGTACTGGCGGCTGCGGGTGGCGTGCTGGAGCAGGAAGACGGTCTCCGGGTTGAACAGGTGCAGCTCACCCTCGCGGCGCCACTGGTACTCGCCGCCGACCTCCAGCCGGTCGCTGGCCTGCGCGCCCGGTGCCGGCCAGGCCAGCGAGTGCCGGGCCGCCACCTCGGCGTGGATCTCGTTCAGGCCGATGCCGCCGATGGTGCTCGGGGTGCCGCGGAAGTACCTGTGGACCAGGCGGGTGTCCAGGCCGACCGCCTCGAACACCTGCGCGCCGCAGTACGAGGACACGGTCGAGATGCCCATCTTGGACATGATCTTCAGGACGCCCTTGCCGAGCGCCTTGACGTAGTTGCGGACGGCCTTCACCCGGTCGACGCCGGTCAGCACGCCGGTGGAGATCATGTCCTCCACCGACTCGAAGGCCAGGTACGGGTTGACCGCCGCCGCGCCGTACCCGATCAGCACCGCCGCGTGGTGCACCTCGCGGCAGTCGCCGGACTCGACGACCAGCGCCACCTGGGTACGGGTCTGCTCGCGGACCAGGTGCTGGTGCACCGCGGCGGTGAGCAGCAGCGACGGGATCGGGGCCAGGTCGGCGTTGGAGTCCCGGTCGGAGAGCACCAGGATGCGCACGCCGTCCTCGATCGCCTCGGAGACGTGCCGGCAGATCTCGGTCAGCCGGGCCTTGATGCCGGCGCCGCCGTCGCGGATCCGGTACAGGCCGGAGACCCGGACCGCCTTGAAACCGGGCAGGTCGCCGTCCTCGTCGATGGACAGGATCTTGGCCAGCTCGTCGTTGTCGATCACCGGGTACGGCAGCACGATCTGCCGGCAGCTCGCCGGGCCGGGGTCGAGCAGGTTGCCCTCCGGCCCGATCGTGGACGCCAGGCTGGTCACCAGCTCCTCCCGGATGGCGTCCAGCGGCGGGTTGGTGACCTGCGCGAAGAGCTGATGGAAGTAGTCGTAGAGCAGCCGCGGCCGGGTGGACAGCGGCGCGATCGGGGTGTCGGTGCCCATCGAGCCGATCGGCTCCGCGCCGCTGCGGGCCATCGGGCCGAGCAGGATCTTCAGCTCCTCCTCGGTGTAGCCGAACGTCTGCTGGCGGCGGCGTACCGAGTCGTGGGTGTAGACGGTGTGCTCGCGCGGCGGCAGGTCGTCCAGCTCGATCAGGCCGGCGTGCAGCCACTCCTGGTACGGCTGCTCGGCGGCCAGCTCGGTCTTGATCTCGTCGTCGGAGACGATCCGGCCGTTGACGGTGTCGACGAGGAACATCTTGCCCGGCTGGAGCCGGCCCTTGGCGACGACGGTGGCCGGGTCCAGGTCGAGCACGCCCGCCTCGCTGCCCAGCACCACCGTGCCGTCGGCGGTGTGCCACCAGCGGCCCGGGCGCAGGCCGTTGCGGTCCAGCACCGCGCCGACGATCTCGCCGTCGGTGAACGCGACCGACGCCGGGCCGTCCCACGGCTCCATCAGGCTGGCGTGGAAGCGGTAGAACGCGCGCTTGTCGGCGCGCATGTCCGGGTCGTTCTCCCACGCCTCGGGGATCATCATGAGCACCGCGTGCGGCAGGCTCCGCCCGGCCAGGTGCAGCAGTTCGAGCACCTCGTCGAAGTTGGCCGAGTCGGACGCCGCGGGGGTGCACACCGGGAAGACGCGGCGGATGTTGCCGGGGATGCTCGGGCTGCGCAGCAGCGCCTCCCGGGCCTGCATCCAGTTCCGGTTGCCGCGGATCGTGTTGATCTCGCCGTTGTGCGCGATGAACCGGTACGGGTGCGCCAGCGGCCAGGACGGGAACGTGTTCGTGGAGAAGCGCGAGTGCACCAGCGCGACGGCGCTCACCACCCGCTCGTCGGTCAGCTCCGGGTAGAACGCGGGGAGCTGGTCCGGGGTGAGCATGCCCTTCCACACCATCGTGCGGCCGGACAGCGACGGGAAGTACGCCGGCACGCCCCGCTCGGCGGTCTCCCGCTCGACCTGCTTGCGCAGGCAGAACGACACCCGGTCCAGGTCGAGCCCGGTCAGCGGGGAGCCGGCCGGGCCGTCCGGCGAGCCGGTCAGCCGGTGCGCGGCCACGAACAGCTGCCGGACCCGGGGCATCGCCGCGAGCGCGGTCTCACCCAGGCCGGACGGGTCGGTCGGCACCTCCCGCCAGCCGAGCACGTCGGCGCCCTCGACCAACGCGTACTTGTCGACCACCTGGCGGGCACGGGCCTCGGCCGCGTCGTCGTCGGGCAGGAACACCAGGCCGGTGGCGTACTGGCCGGCCGGGGGCAGCGGGAAGTCGACGGTGGCGCGCAGGAACGCGTCCGGCACCTGGATCATGATGCCGGCGCCGTCCCCGGTGTTGTGCTCCGCGCCCCGGGCGCCCCGGTGGTCCAGCCGGCACAGCGCCCCGAGGCCGTTCGCGACGACCTGGTGCGAGCGCCGCCCGTGCAGGTCGGCCACGAAGGCCACACCGCAGGCGTCGTGCTCGTACGCGGGGTCGTAGAGCCCGGTCGCGGGTGGGGCCGACTGCGGGCTGTGAGGGTACGGAAAGGCCACCGGGCCTCCTGTCGTCACTCAGGATGGATCATGATGGGGACGACGTCGGCCCTCTGCGGTTTATTGAGTCTACGTTAGGGCTTCCGGCGCAAGGCCAGTTCAGATTGATCACACTTCCAGATGCTGGGACGTGTAGTCTCGCGCGGTGGATCTCACATGCGCTGACGTACTCGACCGGTTGGAGCGGTTCTACGACGCGGTGCCCCGCGACGGGGCCCGGACCGAGGAGTACGGCGCCCTGGTGCTGTTCGTCCGGGACGGCGCCGGATGGCCGTTCTACGCCCGGCCCCGGCTCGGCGCCGACGAGGCGCCCACGCTCGCCGACGTCACAGCCGTCCGCGCCCGGCAGCGGGAACTGGGCCTGCCCGAGGCGTTCGAGTGGGTGCACGAGCACCAGCCGGACCTGCTCGCGGTGGCCCGCTCGGCCGGGCTCAGCGTGCTGGAGGCGCCGCTGATGCTGCTGGAACCCCAGCGGCTGCCCGATCCGGGGACGTTCAGCGACGTACCGGTGCGGGTGCTGGACCCCGCCGAACCCGGCTTCGCGGCGGACATCGCGCTGCGGCGGGCCGTCGCGGCGGTCGGCTTCGCCAACGGCGGCACCGCGCGCGGCGACGCCGGACCGGCCGAGCGGGACGCCGCCCTCGCCCAGCTGGACGTGGCCGCGCTGGAGGAGGAGGCGACCCGGGTCGCCGAGGGGCGGCGCATCTCGGTGCTCGCCGGGACGCCCGGCGAGGGCGCGCTCGCCAGCGGGATGGCGATGCGGGTCGACGACGTGGCGGAGATCGCCGGCGTGGCCACGCTGCCGTCCGCCCGGCAGCGCGGGCTGGGCGCGGCGGTGACCGCCACGCTCGCGCGGGAGCTGCGCGCCGCCGGCACCGACCTGATCTTCCTGAGCGCCGGCAGCGAGGACATCGCCCGTGTCTACCTGCGGGTCGGGTTCCGCCGGGTGGGCACCGCCTGCATCGCCGAGCCCGCCGCCGTCATCTGACCACCGACCCGGCTGTCGGGCCGGGCCGGGCCGGTCGCCCGGGGACCGCGCCGGCTGAGGGCCGGGCCGCCGGGAAGCCGTGCCGCCCGAGGGACGGCCGCACGCGGACGGGCCCGCGCGCGGACGGTCAGGACGGCGGCTGCCAGGCGGCGGCGGCCGCGGCGGCGGTGTTGCGCAGCCGCGGGCTGATCGTGCCCAGGGCGGCGTCCCGGGCGCGCAGCGCCAGCCGGCCCCGGGCCTGCAGGACCGCCGACATCCGCCGGGTCTGCCGGACCATCGTGGCCGCGCGGGGGCGGCGCAACCTGTCGTACGCGGTCACCGCGTCCGGCAGTCGCGACTCCCGCAGCAGCCCGGCCAGCGTCGCCGCGTCCTCGAACGCCAGGCAGGCGCCCTGCCCGAGGTGCGGCGGCATGGCGTGCGCGGCGTCGCCGAGCAGCACCACGCCGCCCGGGCCGGCCGGGAAGCCGTACGCCTTGGGCAGCGGGCGCAGCTCGCGGATCTCCTGCTGGACCACGTCCTCCGGGTCGGTCGCCTCCAGCAGCGTGCCGATCGGGGCGGGCCAGCCCGCGAACCAGCGCTTGAGCAGCGCGAGCTGGATCTCCGGCGGCTCCGGCCGGGGCGCGCCCGCGGCGGTGGCGACCCAGTAGACGCCGCCCCGGCGGGACGCACCCGCGGTGCCCCGCTCGCCGAGCGAGGCGGCCAGGAAGCGGTACCCGGCGCCGAGCGTCTCGCCGTGCACCGGCTGGTCGTCCGGCAGTTGCGGGGCCCGGTACCAGGGGATGACCGCACGCCAGGCCGCGCACCCGGAGCTGACCACCGCGGTCTCCGGTGCGAGGTGCCGGCGGATCTCGCTGTCCGTGCCGTCGGCGGCCACCACCAGGTCCGCCTCGTAGGTGTGCCGGCCGTCGCCCACCGCCGGGCGCTCGCCCGACGCCGCGCGCACCGTCCGCACGGTGACGCCGGTACGCAGCTCGACCCGGTCGCCCAGGCCGGCGATCAGCGCGTCGTGCAGGTCCTCCCGGTGCACCACCACCGGCATCCGCTCGGCCGGCGTGGACCGGGCCTGCACCAGCCAGTGCCCGTCCGGCCGGCGCACGCCCCCGTCGGGCAGCGGGGTGGCGATCGCGTCCAGCCCGTCGCCCAGCCCGAGGGCGCGCAACGCGCGTACCCCGTTGGGCCAGAGCACCACGGCGGTCGCCTCCGGGCGGACCCGGTCGGCGCGTTCCAGCAGCGTGACCTGCCAGCCCGAACGGGCCAGCACACCGGCCGCCGCCATTCCGCCGAGGCCGGCGCCGACCACCACCGCGCTGCGCATGACTCCCCCGCTCAGCTGTCCCGGTCCGCCGGGCGCCCGCCGCCGTCGGCCCGGCCGGCGTTCGTGCGCTCGGCGTCCGTCCGCTCCGGATCCGTGTCGTCGCCGTCCGCCCGGTCGGCGTTCGCGCTGTCGTCGCCGTCCGTGCCGCCCGTCGCGGCGTCGTCGGCGGCGGACTCGGCCCGTGCCGGTTCGTCGTCCGGCTCCGGGGGCAGCACACCGGTCTCCCGGTACGCGTCGAACTGTTCCTCGCTCACCACCCGGTAGCCCTCGGGCGCGACCGGCCGGGCGGCGGCCTCCCGGGCGGACAGGTCGACCTGCGACACGTCGCCGGCCGGGCCGGCCACGGGAGCGGGCTCGCCCACCGGCACCAGGTATTCGCGGGGACCGCGGACCCGGATGAAGTAGGCCAGCGCGCCGAGGAAGACCAGCGCGGCGGTCCAGACGTTGAGGCGTACGCCGAGGATCAGGTTCGCCTCGTCGGTGCGCATCAGCTCGATCCAGAACCGGCCCGCCGTGTAGCCCATCACGTAGAGCGCGAACGCCCGGCCGCGACCGAGCCGCAGCTTGCGGTCGAGGAACAGCACCAGCGCGGCGACGCCGATGTTCCAGAGCGCCTCGTAGAGGAACGTCGGGTGGTAGAGCCCCGGCTGGAGCACCGGGTTGCCGGCGTCGTCGCGCAGCGCGTGACCCGGGTTGTCCGGGTCCATCACGTGCACTTCGAGGCCCCAGGGCAGCGTGGTCCGCCCGCCGTACAGCTCGTTGTTGAACCAGTTGCCCAGGCGGCCGACGGCCTGCGCCAGGGGCAGCCCCGGAGCCAGCGCGTCGGCGACGACGGCGAACGGGATGCCGAGCTGCCGGGCGGCGAGCCACGCGCCGACCGCGCCACCGGCCACCGCGCCCCAGATGCCGAGACCGCCCTCCCAGATGTAGAGCGCCTTGATCGGCTCACCACCGGCGCCGAAGTATTTCTCCGGCGAGGTGATCACGTGGTAGATCCGCGCGCCGATGATGCCCGCGGGCACGGCCCAGACGGCGATGTCGAGCACCGCGCCCGGCGCCACGCCGCGGCGGCGCAGCCGGTACTCGGTGACCACGCAGGCCACCACGATGCCGAGGATGATGCAGAGCGCGTACGCCCGGATCGGAACCGGACCGAGCTGCCAGACGGCGGTGCTGGGGCTGGGCATGGCCGCCAGTGGGGTCATCGGGGCGAGGGTCACGGGTGCACACGGTACCGGTGCGGACCGTGTGTGCGGCACCCCGGGCCGCCCTGCCGCGCGGGTCGGATGACTTCTGGTTTGCACGGTCGTACGCTCTTTGTCCATGAGCCCGCTCACCTGGGCGGTCGCCGCTGTCGTCACCGACGGGTCCGGCCGGCTGCTGCTCTGCCGCCGGACCGAGGGGGCCCGCCGCTGGGGGTTGCCGGGCGGGCGGCTGCGTCACGACGAGAGCCCGGCGGACGCCGCCGTCCGGGCGGTCCGCGCGGAAACCGGCTGGGCGGTGGAGCTGACCGACCTGGTCGGTCTCTACCGGGTCACCGGTCCACCGGCGCCCGCCCCACCGGCCGGGCGGTGCGGCGCGCGCCCCGACGTGCTGGTGCACGTGTTCCGCGCCGGGCCGGCCGACGTCGAACCGGCGGGCGAGCCGGTGGCCGGGTGCCTGCCGCGGTGGTGGCCGCCGCAGGAGCTACCCGACGTGCTGACCCCCACCACGCGCGCGGCGATCGCGGACGCGCTCGCCGGCCGCGCCGGCGTGCTGCGGCACACGACCGCCGCCGACGCGCTCATGCCACCCGGCGACGGGAAGCCCGTTGACGCGAAGCCCACCCCGCCCGGCCAGCGCGCGTCCGAGCAGGCCGACAGCAAACGCTGACCGCCCTGCCGCTCGCGTGATCGACACCAGCTCGGCGAGGTGGCGGTATCCCGGCAGCCCCGACCACGCCACCTCGGCGAAGTGGAGTCGATCAAGCGGGCGCCGGAGCGGACCCGGGCGTCAGCGGGCCGGGTTGCGGACGCCTTCGGCCAGTTCGGAGCTGAGCTTGCGCAGCGCGGTCAGGCCGGCGGCCTGGTCCGGGGCGTCCAGCACGCAGCGGACCAGCGCGCTGCCCACGATCACCGCGTCGGCGTACCCGGCCACTGTGGCGGCCTGCGCGCCGGTGCCGACGCCCAGCCCGACGCCGACCGGGATGTCGGTGACCTCGCGCAACCGGGACACCAGGACCGGGGCCGCCTCGGAGGTCTGCGCGCGAGCGCCGGTGACGCCCATGATCGCGGTGGCGTAGACGAACCCGCGGCAGTGCTCGACGGTCATCCGCAGCCGCGCGTCGGTCGAGGACGGGGACACCAGGAACGTACGGTCCAGGCCGTGCGCGTCGGAGGCGGCCAGCCACTCGGCGGCCTCGTCCGGGATCAGGTCCGGCGTGATCAGGCCGGTGCCACCGGCGGCGGCCATGTCGCGGGCGAACGTGTCCACGCCGTACTGCTCGATGGGGTTCCAGTAGGTCATGGTGACCACGCTGGCCCCGGTCGCGGCGACCGCCTCGACGACGCGCAGCGCGTCCGCGACGCGGACACCGCCGGCGAGCGCGATGTCGCTCGCCTTCTGGATGACCGGGCCGTCCATCACCGGGTCGGAGTACGGGATCTCCACCTCGATGACGTCCACGCCCGCCTCGACCATGGCCTTCATGGCGGCGATGCTGCCCTCGACGGTCGGGAAGCCCGCCGGCATGCAGCCGACCAGCACCGCCCGCCCGTCCGCCCGCGCCTTGTCGAAGGCGACCCCGATGCGGCTCACGCTGTCACTCCTTGTCGAGGATGCCGAAGTACGCGCCGGCGGTGTGCACGTCCTTGTCGCCCCGGCCGGACAGGTTGACCACGATCACCGGCTCCCGGCCCAGTTCCTCGGCGAGCCGGGGGGCGATCGCGCGGGCACCGGCGAGCGCGTGCGCGCTCTCGATCGCCGGGATGATCCCCTCGGTGCGGCAGAGCAGCTCGAACGCGGCCATCGCCTCGTCGTCGGTGACGGGGAGGTAGGTGGCCCGGCCGCTGTCGTGCAGCCAGGCGTGCTCCGGCCCGACGCCCGGGTAGTCCAGGCCGGCCGAGATCGAGTGCGACTCGATGGTCTGCCCGTCGGCGTCCTGCAGGACGTACGTGCGGGTGCCGTGCAGCACGCCGGACGAGCCGCCGGTGATGCTGGCGGCGTGCCGGCCGGTGTCGACGCCCTCGCCGCCGGCCTCGAAGCCGTAGAGCCGGACCCCGGTGTCCGGCACGAACGCGTGGAAGATGCCGAGCGCGTTGGAGCCGCCGCCGACGCAGGCCGCGACCGCGTCCGGCAGCGCGCCGGTCAGGTCCAGGCACTGCCGGCGGGCCTCCTCGCCGATGCCGCGCACGAAGTCCCGGACCATCTCCGGGAACGGGTGCGGGCCGGCGGCGGTGCCGATCAGGTAGTGGGTGTCCTCGACGTTGGCGACCCAGTCCCGCATCGCCTCGTTCATCGCGTCCTTGAGCGTGCGCGAGCCGGTGGTCACCGGGACGACTGTGGCACCGAGCATCCGCATCCGCGCCACGTTCAGCGCCTGCCGCTCGGTGTCCACCTGCCCCATGTAGACGACGCATTCCAGGTCGAACAGCGCGGCGGCGGTGGCCGTGGCGACGCCGTGCTGGCCGGCGCCGGTCTCCGCGATGACCCGCCGCTTGCCCATCCGCTTGGTGAGCAGCGCCTGGCCCAGCACGTTGCGGACCTTGTGGGCGCCGGTGTGGTTGAGGTCCTCGCGCTTGAGCAGGACCCGCGCGCCGATCTGCGCGGAGAACCGCCGGGCCTCGTAGAGCAGCGAGGGCGTGCCGGCGTAGTCGCGCAGCAACGCGTCGAACTCGGCGAGGAAGTCCTCGTCGCCCATCGCCTTGCGGTACGCCGCGTCCAGCTCGTCCAGCGCGGCGACCAGCGCCTCGGGGACGAACCGGCCGCCGAACCGGCCGAAGTGACCGGCGGCGTCGGGAACCTGGCCGGCTGCGGGTGCGGCGCTCATCGCGGGCGTCCTCTCGGATCGGGTGCCCGGCGGCTCAGCGCACCGGGCGGGGCGTGGCCGGGTGGTTACCGGCGTTGACCAGCTCGGCGACCGCTTCGCGCGGACTCTTCTGGGTGACCAGGCCCTCGCCCACCAGCACGGCGTCGGCGCCGGCGGAGGCGTACCGGATCAGGTCGTGCGGACCGCGCACCCCGGACTCGGCGATCTTGACGACGCTGCTCGGCAGGCCGGGAGCGATCCGCTCGAACACCGAGCGGTCGACCTCCAGGGTACGCAGGTCGCGGGCGTTCACGCCGATCACCTGCGCACCGGCCTCCAGGGCGCGGTCCGCCTCCTCCTCGGTGTGCACCTCGACCAGCGCGGTCATGCCGAGCGACTCGATCCGCTCCAGCAGCCCGACCAGCGCGTTCTGCTCCAGCGCGGCGACGATCAGCAGCACCAGGTCGGCGCCGTGCGCGCGGGCCTCGTGCACCTGGTAGCTGGAGACCACGAAGTCCTTGCGCAGCACCGGCACGTTCACCGCGGCCCGCACCGCCGCCAGGTCGTCGAGCGACCCGCCGAACCAGCGGCCCTCGGTCAGCACGCTGATCGCCCGCGCGCCACCGGCGGCGTAGTCCCCGGCCAGGTCGGCCGGGTCGGCGATCTCGGCCAGCCGCCCCTTGGACGGCGACGAACGCTTCACCTCGGCGATCACGGCCACGCCGGGGCGGCGCAGCGCCGCGTACGCGTCCAGCGGTGGCGGCGCGGCGGCGGCCAGTTCCCGGATCCGCTCCAGCGGAACCTGCTCCTGGCGCCGGGCCACGTCCTCGCGCACGCCGGCCAGGATCTCGTCGAGCACCCCTGCGGACGGCGCCGCTCCGGCGTCGTCCCCCTCCGCGTGCGCATGCTCAGCAGTCACCAACGGACTCCCCTCTCCGGGCGTCATGGGCCGATGCTAGGGGGCGCCACCTGGCGACGAGTGCCGGGGGGTATGGCGCACCTCACGACATGGGCTGTGGCATGATGGCCGACTTCCGGTGAACGCCATGTCACGCAGCGCCACCGCTGGCATCGACCGTCACCCATCCCCTATCTCACCACGATCGTTCCGGGCCCGCAGGACGGGTTCCGGCGGTGGGCTGTGACCAAGCTCAAGGACCTCCGGCCCTGCCCAGGTCGACCCCGGTGCGACAGCGTTGACCTGTGCTTCACGGCGGCGAAACGTCCACCCGGAAGCATCGTCGTCGGGCACACTCGACGCCGGCGGCTGCCGACCGTCGCCAACGATCTCGTATGGGGTGACCATGAGCGCCAACGGGCCGACCCAGACCATCGGCTTGACCACCATCTCCCGTACCGTCGCCTCGCTCGCCGTCGGCGTGGTGCACACGCTCGAACGCGCGGTGGCCGGTGAGGGCCGGATGCGTACCGCCCGGGGCAACGCCTGGGAGGCGGTCTGCGCCGACCGGGCCCGCGCCGCCCAGCGCCGCGAGTTGGAGCGGCTGGTGGCCGAGCTGGCCGCCGCGCGGGCCGCGGCCCGGCAGCGGCGCGACGCCCGCGAGGCGCAGCCGGTCAGCTGACCGTCGGGTCCTCGCCCCGGTCCAGCGCGTCCCACGCGTCCCGGGTGCCGCGTTCGACCGCCGGCCGGCCGGGCTCGTCCGCCGGGGCGGACCGCCGCTCGTACCGGGCGCCCATCGCCGGCCAGCCGTCGCCGCGCAGCGCGGTGAACGCGCCGCCGGCCGCCAGGGCCAGGCCGCCGGCCAGCACCAGCGCCGGCCACTGCCGGCTCACGCCGGTCTCGGTCAGGCCGATCCCGCCGCCGACCGCCACCGCCAGGCCGACGCCGGCCAGCAGCACACCCAGCAGCCGGCGCAGCCGGCCCCGGGTGGCGAGCACCGCGCCGCCGCCGGCGAGTCCCACGTACGTCAGCGCCAGCACCCAGGGCAGCAGCTCCGTACCGGTGCGCCCGGCCCGGCCGGACGGCAGCGACCCCCGGGCGGTCACCTCGACCGCCCAGGTCCGGGTCACCGCCCAGCAGGCCAGGCCGGCGCCGGCCAGGCAGAGCAGCACCGCGTACGCGAGTTCGCGCCGGCCGCGGGAGGTCGGCGCGGTGGTGCCGGGCGCGCTCACCGGGCGGCCCGCAGCGTCTCGGCGGCCGCGATGGCGGCGAGGACGGCGGCGGCCTTGCTGCGCGTCTCCTGGTCCTCGGCGGCGGGGTCGGAATCGGCCACGATCCCGGCGCCGGCCTGCACGTAGGCGCGGCCGTCGCGGATCAGCGCGGTACGGATGGCGATGGCCATGTCCAGGTCGCCGCCGAAGGCGAAGTAGCCGACGGTGCCGCCGTAGACGCCGCGCCGCACCGGCTCCAGTTCCTCGATGATCTCCATGGCGCGCACCTTGGGCGCGCCGCTGAGCGTCCCGGCCGGGAACGTCGCGGCCAGCGCGTCGAACGCCGTGCGGTCGTCGCGCAGCTCGCCGACGACTGTGGAGACGATGTGCATGACGTGGCTGTAGCGCTCGATGGTGGCGAACTCGGGCACCTCGACGGTGCCCGGGCGGCACACCCGGCCCAGGTCGTTGCGGCCCAGGTCGACGAGCATCACGTGCTCGGCGCGTTCCTTGGGGTCGGCGAGCAGTTCGGCGGCGAGCTTGGCGTCGCCGTCCGGGGAGCCGCCGCGCGGCCGGGTGCCGGCGATCGGGTGCAGCAGCGCCCGGCGCCGCCCGTCCGGGCCGGCGCTGACCTTGAGGTGCGCCTCCGGTGACGAGCCGACGATGTCGAAGCCGTCGAAGCGCAGCAGGTACATGTACGGGCTGGGGTTCGTGGTGCGCAGCACCCGGTAGACGTCGAGCGGGTCGGCGTCGGTGGGGCGCTCGAAGCGCTGGCTGAGCACGATCTGGAAGCACTCGCCGGCCCGGATCGCCTCCTTGGCCGCCTCCACCGCCTGCGGGTAGCCGCCCTCGGGGGTGCGGCTGACGACCTCGCCGACGCCGGGCCGGCCCACAGTCGAGACCATGGGCGGGATCGGCCGGGACAACGCGCTGGTCATCGCGTCGAGGCGGCCGACGGCGTGGTGGTACGCGGCCTCGACCCGCCCGGCCCGGTCGGGGTCGTCCAGCGGCGGCAGCACCGCGTTGGCGACCAGGATCGCGGAGCCCTCGTAGTGGTCGAGGACCACCAGGTCGGTCGCGAGCATCATGCCCAGCTCGGGCACGTCCAGCTCGTCCTCGGTCAGCTCGGGCAGGCGCTCGAAGCGGCGGACCAGGTCGTACCCGAGGTAGCCGACCAGGCCGCCGGTCAGCGGCGGCATGTCACCGGCCGGGTCCCAGCCCGGCCCGGCGAGCGCGGCGACCGTCTCGCGCAGCACGGTGACCGGGTCGCCACCGGTGGGCACGCCCGCCGGTGGCGTGCCGGTCCAGCTCGCCGCGCCGTCGCGCTCGGTGAGCGTGGCGCTGCTGCGGACGCCGATGAACGAGTAGCGCGACCAGGCCGTGCCGGCCGAGCCGACGCCCTGTTCGGCGGACTCCAGCAGGAACGTGCCGGGACCGCCGGCCAGCTTGCGGTAGACCCCGACCGGCGTCTCCGCGTCGGCGAGCAGCCGCCGGGTCACCGGCACGACCCGCCAGCGGGCGGCCAGGTCGGCGAAGGTGGACCGGTCCGGGCTGACCGTGCCGTCGGTCACGGGGTCGCCTCCGGGGAGCTGACCGGCAGTTCGGTGAAGAAGCAGGTGCGCTGCCCGGTGTGGCAGGCCGCGCCGACCTGCTCGACGCTGACCAGCAGCGCGTCGCCGTCGCAGTCGAGCGCCACCGAGCGCACGTACTGGTGGTTGCCCGAGGTGGCGCCCTTGACCCAGTACTCGCCGCGGCTGCGCGACCAGTAGGTGGCCCGGCCGGTGGTGAGCGTGCGGTGCAGCGCCTCGTCGTCCATCCAGGCGACCATCAGCACCTCGCCCGAGTCGTGGGCGCGGACCACGGCGGCGACCAGGCCGTCCGGGGTGCGGCGGAGCTTCGCCGCGATGGCCGGGTCGAGCCGGGACGGGCGGGCCGGTCCGGGAACGGGGGCGCCGGTCAGCGGCGCGTCAGGGGCGGGCACGGTTGACCATTCTCCCGCACGCGGTCCGGGCACCGCCGACGTGTCCCGGGAGGCGGTCGTCACCGTGCCCAGCGCCCGGCCCAGCCGGGCGAGGTAGCGGTCCACCCGGCCGTCGACCAGCGCCTCGGCCAGGTCCGCGCCGTGGGTGGCGGCGATCTCGCCGGCGTACGGGCGGATCAGCGGGAGGATGCCGGTGACCAGCCGTCCGGCGGCGGCGCCGACCTTGGCCGGGTCACCGGCGCGCAGGCCGAGGCAGAGCAGCATGTCGTGGCGGTAGCCGGGCGGGGCGACCGGCAGGTCCAGCGCGGCGGTCAGGGCGGCCCGGCGGGACACCACGCGCACGGTCGGGTTGGCCGGCCGCAGCACCGAGGGGCAGAGCCGGGCCAGGTCGGCCGCGGCGAGCCGGACCCCGACCGGGTCGTCGGCCACGCGGGCCGCGGCGACCTTGCCCAGCGTCGCGATCAGCTCCTCCAGTCGCGGCTCGTCGGCGGGCTGGCAGAGCACCGGCAGGTCGATCAGGCGGCGCCATTCCGGTACGGCCCACAGCAGCCGGGCGGGCGCGGTGACCGGGAGCCCGAACGCCCAGTCGGCGGGCTGGCCGAGGCGGCGTACCCAGGAGCGGACGTCGCGGGCGGCCACCGACACGTGCACGAGGCGACCGGCGAACTCGGTCAGGTACGCCCGCCGGGCCGCGTACGGCGTGCCGCGGCGGGACGTGGCCTGCCGGGCGCCCGCGCCGGCGGGCCGTCCGTCGTCGGCGGCCACGAGCACGTCCACGTCCACGTCGCTGTGCTCGGTGGCGGCCCGCCGGGCATGGCTGCCGCGCAGCATGATCCCGACGACCGGCCGGTCGGCGGCCTGCCGCAGGCGGGCGGCCCAGTCGTCGAGGAACGCGGTGTCGGGCAACTGCGCTGGACCCACGGCGCCATGGTGCCGAAATCCGATCTTCACCGCAATGACCGTTGCCGGACCCCGTGTCCGCCACTGGGGCGTTCAGCCGGATTCCTCCTCCGCCCGGCGGTACGCGTCGATCTTGTGTTCGAGGACCTTCAGGTCCTCCTCCAGCTCGGCCATCCGGGCCAGGACGCGGGCCCGGTGCGCCTCGAACAGCGCCCGTCGCGCGCCGAGCGTGCCGTCCCCGTGCCGGGCCAGTTCGGCGTAGCGGCGCATGTCTCGCACCGGCATCCCGGTGCGCCGCAGCCGGGTGAGCAGGAACAGCCAGTTGACGTCGGACTCGGTGTAGCGCCGGCGGCCGGACGAGTCCCGCCCGACGCGGCCCACCAGGCCCTCCTGCTCGTACCAGCGCAGCGTGTAGGTGGTCAGGCCGACCCGTTCCGCCGCCTCACCCACGGTGAGGCTCATCTCCCGCGTGCTGATGTCCACGCCCTCCAGGCTTCCAGTTCGAGCGCACTCGAAGTCAAGTCCCCCGTTGCCCTCGGGGAGGAATTCACCTACCGTTGAGTTCAACGGGTGATGAATTGACGGAGGCGAGCATGGACGACGCGGTGTCGGTCCGCGAGCTGGTGGTCGACCGGGGCGGTCGGCGGGTGCTGCACGGCATCACCTGCGGGGTGCCCCGGGGCACCGTGACCGGGCTGCTCGGGCCCAGCGGCAGCGGCAAGACCACACTGATGCGCGCGGTGGTCGGCGTGCAGACGGTCGGCTCCGGCGCGGTGGACGTGCTCGGCCGCCCCGCCGGCTCGGCCGACCTGCGCCGCCGGGTGGGTTACCTGACCCAGGCGCCGAGCGTGTACGCCGACCTGACGGTGCGGGAGAACGCCCGCTACTTCGCGGTGCTCCAGGGCCGGGGCCGCGCCGAGGCCGACCGCGCGGTGGCCGACGTCGGCCTGGGGAACGCGGCCGACCAGCTCGTCGGCACGCTCTCCGGCGGCCAGCGCAGCCGCGCCTCACTCGCCTGCGCGCTGGTCGGCGAACCGGAGCTGGTGGTCCTCGACGAGCCGACTGTCGGCCAGGACCCGGTGCTGCGGGCCGACCTGTGGGCCCGGTTCCACGCCATGGCCGCGAACGGCACCACGCTGCTGGTCTCCAGCCACGTGATGGACGAGGCGGCCCGCTGCGACCGGCTGCTGCTCATCCGCGAGGGCCGGCTGGTCGCCGACGACACCCCGGCCGCGGTCCGCGCCGCAACCGGGACCGACGACCTGGAGGAGGCGTTCCTGCGCCTGATCCGCGACGCCGAGGGAGAGGCGCGATGAACGGACGGATCCTGGCCGCCACCACCGGGCGCATCCTGCGCCAGCTCCGGCACGACCGGCGGACCGTGGCGCTGCTCGTGGTGGTGCCGTCGGTGCTGCTCACGCTCGTCTACTTCATGTACGTCGACCAGCCCGCCCCGCCCGGCGCGCCGAGCACGTTCGACCGGGTGGCCCTGATCATGCTGGGCTTCTTCCCGTTCATCATCATGTTCCTCGTGACCAGCATCGCCATGCTCCGCGAGCGCACCACCGGCACACTGGAGCGCCTGCTCACCACGCCGCTGGGCAAGCTCGACCTGCTGTTCGGGTACGGCATCGCGTTCGGCCTGGCCGGGGTGCTCCAGTCCACTGTCGCCTCGGTCGTCGCGTACCGGGTGTTCGGGCTGGAGACCGCGGGCAGCGCGTGGCTGGTCGTGCTGATCGCCGGGGTGAACGCGGTGCTCGCGGTGGCGCTCGGGCTGTTCTGCTCGGCGTTCGCCCGCACCGAGTTCCAGGCGGTCCAGTTCATGCCGGTGGTGGTGGCCCCGCAACTGCTGCTGTGCGGCCTGTTCGTGCCGCGCGACCAGATGGCCGGCTGGCTCCAGGCGGTCAGCGACGCGCTGCCGCTGTCGTACGCGGTCGAGGCGCTCCAGGAAGTCGGCGCGCACGCCGAGCCGACCGGGACGATGTGGCGGGACGTGGCGATCGTGGCCGGGGCGGCGGTGGCGGCGCTGGTGCTGGCCGCCGCGACGCTGCGCCGGCGCAGCGGGTGAACGCGCGGCGCACCGGGCGGCGGCCCGGCAGCCCGGACACCCGTGAGGCCATCCTCGCCGCGGCGCGGGAGGCGTTCGCCGAGCGCGGCTTCGACGCCGCGTCGATCCGGGCCATCGCCGCGGCGGCCGGCGTGGACCCGGCGCTCGTGCACCACTACTTCGGCGGCAAGGAGGAGCTGTTCCGGGCCGCCACGGCGTTCCCGGCCGACCCGGGGCGGCTGCTGCCGGCGGTGCTCGCCGGCGGCCCGGACGCGGCCGGCGAGCGGATGGTCCGGGTGTTCCTGGAGGTCTGGGACTCCCCCACCGGAACGGCGGCGGTGGCGCTGCTGCGCTCGGCCGTCAGCAACGACTGGACCGCGCGCCTCCTGCGCGAGTTCCTGGTCACGCAGGTGCTGCGCCGGGTGCTCGACCACCTCGGCGTCGACCCGGCGCAGCGCGCGCTGCGCGGCGGGCTGGTCGCCACCCAGCTCGCCGGGCTGGCCATGATGCGGTACGTGCTCCGTCTCGACGCGGTCGCCACCGCCGAGCCGGCGACACTGGTGGCCGCCATCGGCCCGACGGTCCAGCGGTATCTGACCGGCGACAT
The DNA here is from genome assembly GCF_049315215.1 of Micromonospora sp. WMMD1219. Taxonomy (NCBI): domain Bacteria; kingdom Bacillati; phylum Actinomycetota; class Actinomycetes; order Micromonosporales; family Micromonosporaceae; genus Micromonospora; species Micromonospora sp. WMMD1219. Next base: position 3,697,918 of record NZ_CP186057.1, on the reverse strand, counting down.
CACCTGAGCCTCCCGGCCGCCGGCTCCGGCAGCCGGGACGGCGCCGCTCAGGCCGCGGCCCGGGGGCAGAGCATCGGGTGCAGCAGGCGGGACAGCTCCGCCACGTCGGCGACGGGCCGGGGGAAGGCGAGCCGGGCCCGCCGGGTCGCGCCGGGCCGCCCGTGCGCGACCAGCAGCCCGTACCTGTCGATCCGGACCACCCGGGGAACCTGGTCGCCGGGCAGGGCGAGCCGCCGCCGCAGGTAGTCGCCGACCTGCTCGGCGTGGTGGTCGGCCAGGTCGGCCAGCAGGTCGGCCTCGACCGGGTGCAGCGGGTCCGGCTCGGCCTCCGCGAACGCCTCCGGGTCGACCCGGCGCACGCGCCCGGCGCGCTCCCAGCGGGCCTCGGCCACCTCGAAGCGGTGCAGGTGGAACCGGCGGCCCACGTCGAGCAGGTCGCCGGCCGGGTCGGTGGCGGCGAAGTCGACCGCCGCGTCGCGCGCCTGGTCCCCGTCGAGCCGGGCGGCCCAGCCGGACACCCAGGCCCGGCCGAGCGAGGGCGCCCCGGCCGCGGGCGGCAGGTCGAGCACGTCGAGCACGGTGGCCACGTCGGTGTCGCCCGCCGGCGGCACGAGCGCCGCGGCGAGATCACTGACCACGGGTACGAGCAGCAGCAGCCGCCCGTCGGGGTCGACGGCGTGCCGGACCTGGTGCGGGCCGGGATGCCGGGCCAGGTGGACGAGGGCGGGCAACCGGCCCGCGACCAGGGTTCGCACGATCTCCGCCGGGCTGGGCCGCATGATCCCGACCTCCTCAAGATAGGTTAGGCTTACCTAAGAAGCAGGCTAGACGATCGGAGACGTCGACGTGAACCACCCCCGGCCCAAGGCCCGGCTCTCCCGCGCCCTCGGTATCCCGCTGACCCGCAAGTGCGTGCGGTACTTCGAGCGGCGCCCCTACCCCCCGGGCGTGCACGGCCGGGCCCGCCGCACCACCTCCGACTACCAGGTGCGGCTGCTGGAGAAGCAGCGGCTGCGCCACCAGTACAACGTCAGCGAGGCCCAGCTGCGCCGGCTGTTCGACGAGGCCGCCCGGGGCGCCGGCAAGACCGGCGAGACGCTCGTCGCGCTGCTGGAGCGGCGCCTCGACGCGGTGGTGCTGCGGGCCGGGCTGGCGCGCAGCATCTACCAGGCCCGTCAGCTCGTCGCGCACGGCCACATCACAGTCGACGGGCGCAAGGTCGACCGGCCGTCGTACCGGCTGCGGCCCGGCCAGGCGGTCGGCGTACGCGAGCGCAGCCGCGCGCTGCCGCCGTTCCAGCTCGCCGCCGCCGGCGCGCACGCCGAAGCCCAGCCCCGGCCGTACCTGTCGGCGCAGCCGGCCGAGCTGCGCGCCACGCTGGTGCGCGAACCGGCCCGGCACGAGGTGCCGGTGGTGTGCGACGAGCAGCTCGTGGTGGAGTTCTACTCCCGCTGACCGGTTACCGGGTCTGCTCCAGCCCTGGCGGACCCGCCAAGATCAGCGGGTCTGCTCCAGCCCTGGCGGACCCGCCAAGATCAGCGGGTCTGTTCCAGCCAGGAGGCGTACAGCAGGGCGTAGACCGAGTCGGTGTCGCGGACCAGCTCCTCGTGCGGGCCGCGCTGCACGATCCGGCCCCGGTCCACCACGATCACCTCGTCCGCCGCCTGCGCGGTGGACAGCCGGTGCGCGATGGCGAGCGTGGTCCGGCCCCGGGTCACCGCGTCGAGCGTCCGTTGCAGGCGGACCTCGGTGGCCGGGTCGACAGCACTCGTCGCCTCGTCGAGCACCAGCAGGTCCGGGTCCGCGACGTACGCCCGGGCCAGCGCCACGAGCTGCCGCTCGCCGACGCTCAGCGCCTCCCCGCGCTCGCCGACCGGCGTGTCCAGCCCGGACGGCAGCCCGTCCAGCCAGTCGGACAGGCCCAGCTCGCCGAAGGCGGCGGTGAGCCGCTCGTCGGTCAGGTCGGGGCGGGCGAAGCGGACGTTCTCCCCGACCGTGGCGTCGAACAGGAAGCCGTCCTGCGGCACCATCACCACCCGGGAGCGCAGCGAGTCGAAGCGCACCTGCCGCAGGTCGACCCCGGAGAGCAGCACCGCGCCCTCGGTCGGATCCATCAGTCGGGTGAGCAGCTTGGCGAACGTGGTCTTGCCGCTTCCGGTCTCGCCCACCACCGCCACCCGGCTCTTGGCCGGAATGTCCAGCGTCACGTCGTGCAGCACCGGCGGCCCGCCGGGGTAGGCGAACGTCACGCCGGCGAACCGGGCGTCCAGCGGCCCCGGCGGCAGCTCCCGCCCCTGCTCGCCCGGGTCGGCCACGTCCGGGGAGACGTCCAGCACGTCCAGCACCCGGCGCCAGCCGGCGATCGCGTTCTGCGCCTCGTTGAGCACCTCGGTGGCGATCTGCACCGGCTGGATGAACAGCGTGACCAGGAACAGGAACGCGGTGAGCTGACCGATCGACAGCGTGCCGTCGACGCCCAGGCTGACCCCGACCACCACCACGCCGGCCAGCGCCAGCCCGGCGGCCAGCTCCCCCACCGAGCTGCCCATGATGCTGATCCGGATCGCCCGCTGCTGGGCCACCCGCTGCCCGTCGATGGCCGTGTCGAGCCGCCGCGCGGTGCGCCCGGCGATGCCGTACGCCCGGATCACCGGCGCGCCCACCACGCTCTCGCCGATCGCGCCGAGCAGCGTGCCGGTGCGCTGCCGCACCAGCCCGTACGCCCCGGCGAGGCGGCGCTGCAACTGCCGGATCACCAGCACCGCCGGCGCGAACGCGACGAGCACCACGAGCGTCAACTGCCAGGAGTACGCGAGCATCACGGCGGTGGTGACCAGCAGCTGGCCCAGGTTGACGATGAGGATCACGCCGCCCCACTGGAGGAACTGGGTGATCTGGTCGACGTCGCTGGTGACCCGGGAGACGAGCGAGCCGCGCCGCTCGGACTGCTGGTGCAGCATGGACAGGTCGTGCACGTGCCGGAACGCCCGGGTGCGCACCCCGGCCAGCGCGGTCTCGCTGACCGTGAACAGCCGGCGCATCATCAGGTAGCCGCAGATGGTGGTGACCACCAGCACCCCGGCGGTGATCGCCACGGTGAGCGAGATGACGTTCAGGTCGAGCCCGCCGACGATGCCGTGGTCGATGCCGCGCTGCACCGCCACCGGCACGGCGACCCGGCCGACCATGTAGACCAGCGCCAGCGCCAGCGTGCCGGCGAGGCCGGTGCGCAGCTCCGGGGAGAGCGCCAGCCCGCGCCGCAGCGTCCGCCAGGTCGACTCGGCGGTCTCGGTGTTCCGGTCCGCCTCCGCCGTGGTCGCGCTCACCGGGCCCGCCGTTCGTTCGCGACTGCGGGGCTCCGCTCCGCTGCACTCCTCGCGCTCACCGGTCCACCTCCAGGCCCGAAGTCAACGGCGTGACCTCGTCGTACGTCCGATTCTGCTCGCGTTCCTGCTCGGCCTGCTCGTACGCGGTGACCAGGTCGGCGTAGCCGGGCACGGTGGCCAGCAGCTCGGTGTGGGTGCCGCGGGCGACCACCCGGCCCTGCTCCACGTAGATCACCTCGTCGGCGAGCGCGATGGTGGCCCGGCGGTACGCCACCACCAGGATCGACGCCGGGGCGCCGCCGTCGGTCGGCGCGCGCAGCCCGGCCAGGATGGCCGCCTCGACGCGCGGGTCGACGGCGCTCGTGGCGTCGTCGAGCACCAGCAGCCGGGGGCGGCCGGCGAGCGCCCGGGCGAGCGTGAGCCGCTGGCGCTGCCCACCGGACAGCGACGTGCCCCGCTCGCCGACCATGGTGTCCAGCCCGTCCGGCAGCGCGGCCACGAAGCCGTCCGCCTCGGCCAGCCGCAGCGCCGCCCACACCTCGTCGTCGCCGATGCCGGCGCGGTCGAGCGCGATGTTGGCCCGGACCGTGTCGTCGAAGACGAACGGCACCTGCGCCACGAGCGCCACCGTGCCGGCGAGCGAGGCGGCGGTCAGCTCCCGCACGTCCACGCCGTCCAGCGTGACCCGTCCGGCGCCCGGGTCGACCAGCCGCACGGCCAGCGACGCGATCGTCGACTTGCCCGCACCGGTGGGGCCGACCAGGGCGACGGTCTTCCCGGCCGGCACGGTGAACGTCACCTCGCCGAGCACCTGGGCGCCGGGCAGGTGCGCCTCGGCCGGCTCGTACGCGAAGTGCACGTCGTCGAAGGCGAGCGTGGCCGGCTCGCGGGTGGCCGGGTCGAGCGTCCTCGTGCCGTACGGCATCTCGCCGGTGGCGTCCAGCACCCGGCGGACCCGGTCCCAGCCGGCGACGCTGCGCGGCAGTTCGGCCAGCACCCAGCCGATCGCGCGGACCGGGAAGGCCAGCACGGTGAACAGGAACGCGACGCTGACCAGTTCGGTCACGCTGATCGCGCCCTGCCGCAGCCGGATCGCGCCGACGACCAGCACGGCGAGCGTGCCGAGGCTGGGCAGCGTCTCCAGCATCGGGTCGAACACGCCGCGCAGCCGGCCGACCGAGATCAGCGCGTCGCGCAGCTCACCGGCGCGGGAGGCGAAGCGGGCCGTCTCCTGCGCCTCGCGGCCCATCGTCTTGACCACCAGCGCGCCGTCGAAGCTCTCGTGCGCGATGCCGCTGACCTCGGCCCGCAGCCGCTGTGCCCGGGCCTGCCGGGGCGCCATCCGGCGGGAGTAGACCACGTTGAGCGCGAACAGCGCGGGGAACACGGCGAGGCCGACCAGGGCCAGCGCCCAGTCGGTGAAGAACAGCGAGGCCACCGCGCCGACGAGCATCACCAGCGTGCCGACCGCGAACGGCAGCGGCGCGATCGGGTACCAGGCCGCCTCCACGTCGGAGTTGGCGTTGGACAGCAGCGTGCCGGTGGAGTTGCGGTGGTGCCAGGCCAGCGGTAGTTCCAGATAGCGGCGGGTGACCCGGCGACGGTAGGCGGCCTGGAGCCGGTACTGCATGTAACCGGCGCCGAGCCGGCGGCCGAAGATGCCGACGACGCGCAGCACGCTGATGCCGAACAGCGCCGTCGCGGCCAGCGCCAGGGCCCCTTCCCCCACCTCGCCGCGCTCCACGGCCGGCACGACCACGTCGCCGACCACCGCCCCGACCACGTACGCGCTGGCGATCACCAGGAGGCCGAACAGCACGCTGCCGCTGACCGCGACCGCGAAGATCCGCGGCTGTTCCCGGATGGCCCGGCCGAGCACCCGTAGCCCTCTGCCGAGCACGTCCCGACTTGTCCCGCTCGCCACGCTCTCCCCCGCCGTAAGCCGCAGTTTTCTCCCCCATCCTTACCGCTCGCCGCCGGTCCCGCCGACCCGGCCGGGATATGTCCGCCGTCACGTTCCCGCCGGACCTGGGTGGAGGGCGGCCGGAACCGGCCCGGCGGCGCGGTTCCGCCGGGCGTGGCGCGCCGATCGGCCGGAACGGGCCTACGATCGGGCCATGCCGCGGTACGCCCGAGCGGAGCGCGAGGCGCTCGCCGACCTGATGCTGGAACTGGGACCGGACGCACCGACTGTCAACGAGGGGTGGACCACCCGTGACCTGGCGGCGCACCTGCTGGTGCGGGAGCGCCGGCCGGACGCGGCGGGCGGGATCCTGCTGCCGCCGTTGCGCGGCTACGGCGAGTCGGTCCGCCGGCGCATCGCCGCCGGGCCGTACGCCGACCTGATCGCCCGGGTCCGCCGTCCCCCGGTGTGGAGCCCGGTCAGCAACCCGCTCACCGACGAGCTGGCCAACGGGATGGAGTTCTTCATCCACCACGAGGACGTGCGGCGCGCCCGGCCGGGCTGGCACCCGCGCGATCTGCCCGCCGGGCAGCAGGCGGTGCTGTGGAAGCGGGCGTCCCTGCTGGCCCGGATGGCGCTGCGGCGGTTCCCGGCCGAGGTGCTGGTGCAGGCCCCGGGGCACGGCGAGCTGCGGGCCGGCGCCGGCGGCGAACGGCTGCGGGTGGTGGGCGCGCCGGGCGAGCTGGTGCTGTTCCTCACCGGACGGCAGCGGGTGGCCCGGGTCCAGGTGGACGGTCCGGCCGAGCGCGCCGAACGTCTGCGTACCGCCGAACTGGGCTTGTGACCGAGGGTGTGCAGCCGATCGCCGGCTGACAGTGGACAGTGGACACCCGAACGTCGATAACGGTTACGTCCTCCCGTACGCTCCTGCGCACCGTCCCGACCCCGCGGGGCGGCGGACAGGGGGACGACGATGCGTGACTTCGCCCTCTCGGCACTGCACGAACCGCCCTTTCCCTCCCGGCGTCACCCCGCCGTCGACCAGGCGGCCGCGGAGAGCGCCGCCTGGGTACGTGACTTCGGCCTGGTGGAGGACCAGGCCGGCCGCCGGAGGCTGGCCGGGGCGCACGCGGCGGAGCTGGCCGCTCGCGCCTGCCCCGAGGCGTCGCCGCACGGGCTGCGCCTGCTCACCGACCTGATCAACTGGCTGTTCGTGGTGGACGACGCCTGCGACGACGACGGGCTCGGAGCGACGCCCACGCTGCTGGCGCCGACGCTCGCCGCGCTGCTGGCGGTGCTCGACCGGCACGGCGACCCGGACGCGCCGGCGCCCGCCGACGGACCGATCGCCCTGGCGCTGCACGACCTGTGCCGGCGGGCCCGCGACCGGGGCCGGCCGGCCCACCTGCTGCGCCTGGTCAGCCAGTTGCGGGAGTACCTGTTGGCGCTGCTCTGGGAGGCCGCCAACCGGGAGCGCCGGCGGGTGCCGGGGGTGGCCGAGTACACGCAGATGCGCCGCCACACCGGCGGGGTGCGTCCCAGCTTCACGGTGACCGACCTGGCCCGCCCGTCCGCGCCCCGCGCCGACCAGCGGGTCGCGCCGGCGCTCACCGTCCTGGACACCCTCGCCACCGACCTGGTCTGCTGGTGCAACGACCTGTTCTCCTACGGCAAGGAGCGCGGCACCGCCCCGGAGGCGCACAACCTGGTCACCACGATCGCGGGTGAGACCGGGCAGGACGAGTCGGCGGCGCTGTACGCGGCGGCGGACCGGTTCAACAAGGCCCTCGCCACGTACGCGGAGCGGGACGCGGCGCTGAGCGTCGTGGCCGACGAGGGGATGCGGGTCTTCCTGGACACCCGCCGGGACTGGATCAGGGCCACCTACGACTGGTCCCGCGCGGCCAGCCGGTACGCCTGAGCGGTTCCAGCAGGCGGGACCGGTGGCGACTCGACCGATCGGGGCTAGCCGCTGGCCGGGTGCAGGCAATACCCTTCGGTAACCGCAGACCGGCGTGACCCCCGTCACGTCCCTCCACCCCTGAAGGCGGCTACAGCGATGGCTCTCGATGTACCGTACCGTTCCGTACCGGACATGTTCCTCAAGCGCGTGGCGGATTCCCCCGACCGGCACGCCTTCGCCCACCCCGCACCCGACGACTCGGGCCCGGTCTGGCTGACGTGGGAGCAGGTCGGGCAGCGCGCCAAGGCGATCGCCGCCGGGTTGCACGGGCTCGGTGTCGGCCTGGAGAACCCGGTCGCGATCCTGGCCAACACGCGCCTGGACTGGGTGCTCGCCGACTTCGGCATCATGTGCGCCGGTGGGGCGACCACCACCGTCTACCCCACCACCGAACCCGACGACGCGGTCTACATCATCGCCGACTCCGGCTCGAAGGTGCTGTTCGCGGAGAACCCGGCCCAGGCGGCGAAGATCGCCGGGGCGGACCTGCCCGCGCTGACCCACGTCGTGCTCTTCGACGGCACGCCCGACCCGGCGGCGGCCGTCCCGCAGCTCACCCTGGCCGAGCTGGAGGAGCGCGGCGCCGCCGCGCTGAGCGCCGAACCGGACCTGATCGACATGCTCGTCGCCGGCATCGGCCCGGACCACCTGGCCACGCTGATCTACACCTCGGGCACCACCGGCCGCCCGAAGGGCGTGGAGCTGCTGCACGGCGGCTGGTGCTGGGAGGGCGTGGCGCAGGCCGAGCTGGGCCTGCTGCGCGTTGACGACCTGCAGTACCTGTGGCTGCCGCTGTCGCACTCGTTCGGCAAGACGCTGCTCTGCGGCGCCACGCACGTCGGCCTGCCCACGTACGTCGACGGCCGGGTGGACAAGCTCGTCGACCTGCTGGGCGTGGTGCAGCCGACGCTCATGTGCGGCGCGCCCCGGGTCTTCGAGAAGGTCTACAACAAGGCGGTCACCACCGCGCAGGGCGCGGGCGGCGCCAAGGCCAAGATCTTCGCCTGGGGCGTCGCGGTCGGCAAGGAGAAGGTCGCGCTGGAGCAGGCCGGCAAGCCGGTCCCGGCCGGCCTGCGGATGAAGTACGCGGTGGCCGAGAAGCTCGTGTTCAGCAAGCTCCAGGCCCGGCTCGGCGGCCGGATGCGGGTGCTGGTCTCCGGCGCGGCACCGCTGAGCAAGGAGATCGCCACCTTCTTCGCCGCCGCCAACCTGCCCATCTCGGAGGGCTACGGCCTGACCGAGACCAGCGCGGGCGCGTTCGTGAACCCGCCGGACGGGCTGAAGATCGGCAGCGTGGGCCGGGCCATGGGCGACCTGGAGTGCCGGATCGACACCGACGGCGAGGTCCTGCTGCGGGGCAAGCCGGTCATGCGCGGCTACCACAACCTGCCCGAGGAGACCGCCGCCGCGTTCACCGAGGACGGCTTCTTCCGCACCGGCGACATCGGCACGCTCGACGCCGACGGCTACCTGCGCATCACCGACCGGAAGAAGGATCTGGTCAAGACGTCCGGCGGCAAGTACGTCGCGCCGTCGCACATCGAGGGCATGTTCAAGGCGGTGTGCCCGTACACCTCGCAGGCGGTGGTGATCGGGCAGGCGCGCAACTACTGCACCATGCTCGTCACGCTGGACCCGGACGCGATCAAGGGCTGGGCCGCCGGCACCGCGCTGGAGGGCAGCGACTACACCACGATCGTCACCTCGCCGCAGGCGCGGGAGATGGTCGAGGGGTACGTGGCCGAGCTGAACGCCAAGCTCAACCGCTGGGAGACGATCAAGAAGGTGTCGATCCTCCCCCGTGACCTCACCATCGAGGACGGCGAGGTCACGCCGTCGCTGAAGATCAAGCGCCGCAGCGTGGAGACGAACTTCGCCTCCGAGATCGACAAGATGTACGAGGGCACGCTCGCCGAGCTGTAGCCGCACCGCCGTACTGTCGCGCCGGCCGTGCCCCACCGTCCCGGGGCACGGCCGCGCGCCGTTCACAGGTGCTGCTGCCGCCAGTGGCTCTGCTCGGCCTCGGCGGCGATCTGCTCCTCCAGCGCGAGCTCGCGTACCCGGCGCCGGTGGCCGTCCTCGGAGCGGGTCTCCCAGGCGACGCCCGCGCCGGTGATCACCCCGAGCACACCGAGCGCGATCAGCTCCGGGATGCGGAACACGAACGGGCCGACCACGGCCAGCGCCACCACAGTGAGCAGCAGCGGCCGGTGCACCTCACGCAGCGCGAGCCACCAGCACCCGGCGAGGCTGAGCAGGTGCAACGCCACCCCGCCGAACAGGATCGCGCCCCAGAAGTCGCCCAGCGGCAGTCCCCAGGAAGGCGTGTTCGGGTCGGCGGCCTCGGCCAGCAGGTCCTTGAGGCCGAGCGCGTAGAGGATGATTCCGGCCACCATCGGCAGGTGCATGAACGTGTACACGTCGCGCGTCATCCGGACCCGGGTGGCCTCGTCCCGGGCGTGGTGCAGCGCCTGCTCCATCGCGAAGGCGAGCGTGTCGAAGTACGCCCACCACAGCGCCGCGACGACCACGATGCCGAGCAACGCCGACACCGCCACCGGCCCGGTCAGCGGCAGCCCGTGCTTCGGGCCGAAGCCGAGCGCGATGATCGACTCGCCGAGTGCGACCAGCACGATCAGCGCGTGCCGTTCCGCCCAGTGCCCGGCGGAGACCACCACCCACCACTGGCGGGCGAGCGTCACCCCGCCGACGTACTCGACGAGCAGCGCCAGCGTCCAGAGCGCCAGTTGCAGCGGGATCGAGAACCGTTCCTGCGGCAGCCGCGTCGGCACGGTTCCGGCGATGACCAGCAGCACCGTGGCGACGGTCGGGAACACGGCGCGCAGGAGCAGCCGGCGGCGCCGGACCGGGTCGGCGCGGTCCACCCAGCCGAAGACCGTGAGCTGGGCCATCCGGATCACGAAGTAGCAGCCGGCGAAGACCAGCGGGCCGGGCAGCCCGCCGGGGAGGTCCTCGAACGCGCTGGGCTCGCTGAGCACCAGCATGAACGTCGCCGCCACGGTGACGAAGCCGACCAGCGGCAGCACGCCCTGGTCGGCACGGAAGAAGTTGCCCATCCGGGCGAAGCCGGTCCACGACCACCAGAGCAGCGCCAGCACCAGCAGGAAGCGGTACAGGTTGGCCGGCGTGAGCTCCGAGGCGGTGAGCGTGGTGACGTTCAGGAACGCGAAGACGAAGACCAGGTCGTAGAAGAGCTCGAGCCGGGTGGTGCGGGAACCCGGGGCTGCGGACCGCACGGTCCACGACCGCCGGACACCGCTCCCGTTCCCCACCCGGGCAGTCTGCGGGCACCACCCTTCCCGCAGCCGCCGTTCGGCGCATTCACCACCGGAACGGGCACCGCCCGCTCAGGCGATGACGCTCGGCTCGCGCCACTGCGGCCGGCTGGTGCGGTCCAGGTCGTAGCGGACCGCCGCGAGGCGCCCGACCGCCTCCACCAGCTCGTCGGCGGGCAGCGTGAAGGGCAGCCGCAGGAAGCGCTCCAGCGTCCCGTCCAGGCCGAACCGTGGTCCGGGCGCCAGCCGTACGCCGACCTCCTCGGCCGCGCGGGCCAGCGCGCTGGAGATCGGGCCGTCCAGCTCGGCCCAGAGCGTGACGCCGCCGCTCGGTACGCGTACCCGCCAGTCGGGCAGCCGGTCGGCGAGCGCGGCGACCAGGGCGTCCCGCTGGGCGACGAGCTGCGCCCGGCGGGCGGCCACGATGGCCGGCGCCTCGGTGAGCAGGTGCACGGCGACGAGCTGGTCGAGCACCGGGCTGGCCATGTCCACCCCGACCCGGGCCGCTGCGAGCCGCTGCACCTGGGGCGCGGAGGCGCGTACCCAGCCGATCCGCAGCCCGCCCCAGTAGGGCTTGCTCATGCCGCCGATGCTGATCACCCGGGAGTGCCGGTCGAAGACGGCCACCGGCGGCGGCAGCGTGGTGTCGTCCAGCGGCAGGTCGACGAAGGACTCGTCGACCACCAGGTCGGTGCCGGCCGCGTGGGCCGTCCCGACGAGCCGCTCGCGCAGGTCGGCGGCCATCAGGTGGCCGGTCGGGTTCTGGAACTCGGGGATCACGTACGCGAGCTTCGGCCGGGTCTGCCGGAGGCTGCCGAGCAGCAGTTCGGCGTCCCAGCCCTCGTCGGACAGGCCGTGCGTGGCGATCCGGGCCCGCCGGGCGGACAGCGCGGCCAGCGCGTTGGGGTAGGTGGGCGACTCGACGAGCACCGCGCCGCCGGGCGACAGGGCCAGCCGCAGCACCAGGTCCAGCGCGTGCTGGGTGCCGCTGGTGACCATGATCTGTTCCGGGCTGGTGGGCAGACCGCGCTCGGTGTAGGCGCGGGCCACCGCCTCGCGCAGCTCGATGATGCCGGTCGGGTGGTAGCCGGCACCGCCGAGGTAGCGGGGCAGGTCCTCGGCCGCGGCCCGGGCGGCCGGGACGAGCTGCGGGGGCGCGGACAGCGCGGCCACGCCCAGGTCGATCATGTCGCGGTCGTCCAGCGGCGTCCACAGCCCGGTGCTGGCCACCCGGTGCCCGCCGGGCAGCATGGTCCAGCTCCCCGCGCCCCGGCGGCTGGCCAGGTGGCCGCTCTCCCGCAGTTCCCGGTACGCGGCGGTGACTGTGGTCCGGCTGATCCGCAGCGCCTCGGCCAGTTCCCGCTCGGCCGGCAGGCGTACCCCGAGTGGCAGCCGCCCGTCGGCGAGCAACCCGCGGACGGCGCCGGCGAGCGCGGCGTAGTCGGGGCTGCGCCGGCGGCCCGGCAGGGCGTGCCACTGGCCGAGGAGTCGCGCCAATTGGACGCCGCGCACCTGGCTGGTCATGGCCACACCTCCGAAATTGGCACCCTTGATGACCGCGATTGGCCCCTAGGGTGGCATGCATGGCACCGCTTGGCAATCTCCGGCACCGGCCCGCGCGACGACTCACCCAGCTCTATGCCGGGCTGGTCCTGTACGGCGTGAGCATGGCGCTGATGATCCGGTCGGAGCTGGGCCTGGACCCGTGGGACGTGTTCCACCAGGGGCTCGCCCGGCAGACCGGCCTGTCCTTCGGCACCGTCACCATCGCCGTCGGCGCCCTCGTGCTGCTGCTCTGGATCCCGCTGCGGCAGCGGCCCGGCCTCGGCACGGTCAGCAACGTCGTGGTGATCGGACTGGTCGTCGACGCCACCCTGGCCGTGCTGCCGCCCGGGGAGGGCATGCCGGCGCGCGTCGCGCTGCTCGTCGCCGGGATCGTCGCCAACGGCGCCGCCACCGGCCTCTACCTCGGCGCCGGGCTCGGCCCCGGCCCGCGCGACGGCCTGATGACCGGCTTCGTCGCCCGCCACCCCCGGTTCTCGGTCCGGCTGGTCCGCACCGTCATCGAGATCACCGTGCTGGCGCTCGGCTGGCTGCTCGGCGGCACCGTCGGCCTCGGCACGGTGGCCTACGCGCTGACCATCGGCCCGCTGGCCCAGTTCTTCATCCCGGTCTTCGCGCTGCCCGCACGACCGGCGGCCGGCGCCTACGCTACGTGACCACGGCCGGGCCGACCGCCACGGCCCGGCCCGAGCCGCAACGCGCTGAGCTGCGACGACGCAGAACCGGGAAACCAGGTGTTTCCTCCGCCGTCGCCGCCGGGCATCATTCCTGCATGGGGGAGAACGGATGGCGTTGGAGCGACGCCTGGATCTTCGTCGCGTTGGTCATCGCCAGTGGCGCCGGCCGGCACCGGCGGGCCGCCGCGACACGCCGCCCCGAAGGCGTACGGCTGGCCGACGTCCTCTCCACCGCCGACCACCTCAACCAGGCCATCCCGGAGCGGCACGAGGTGGAGGGCGCGGTCCGGCGGCTCGTCGGCGCGGGCCTGGTCAGCGTCGCCGACGGCTGGTTCCGGGTTACCCCGGACGGTGAGCGGCTCTGGCGCACCCGGCCCAGCGCCGGGCTCGGCACCACTGTCGACACGGTGCAGGGCGTGCTGACCCGGCGGCACCCGCCCGCCGAGTCCGAGTGGCAGCTCGCCGAGGACGACCACGCCGCCGCCGTGCAGGAGTACGTGGTCCGGTCGATCCCGATGCCGCGCCGCTCCCCCGAGGGGCACTCCGGCCGGCAGTGACCGCCGCCTCAGCGCACCGGGTGCCCGGCGCCGCGCAGCGCGTCCTTGACCTCGCCGACGGTGAGTTCGCCGAAGTGGAAGACGCTCGCCGCGAGCACCGCGTCCGCCCCGGCGCCGATCGCCGGCGGGAAGTGGGCCACAGCGCCCGCGCCGCCGCTGGCGATCACCGGCACGTCGACCACCTCGCGGACCGCCTGGATCAGCGGCAGGTCGAACCCGGCCTTGGTGCCGTCGGCGTCCATCGAGTTGAGCAGGATCTCGCCCGCGCCCAGCTCGGCGCCGCGCGCCGCCCACTCGACCGCGTCCAGCCCGGTGCCCCGCCGGCCGCCGTGCGTGGTCACCTCGAAGCCGCTCGGCGTCGTGCCGTCCGGTGCGCGGCGCACGTCGAGCGAGAGCACCAGGACCTGGCGGCCGAACCGGTCGGCGATCTCGGCGATCAGCTCCGGCCGGGCGATGGCGGCGGTGTTCACGCCCACCTTGTCCGCACCGGCGCGCAGCAGCGTGTCGACGTCGGCGACCCGGCGGACGCCGCCGCCCACGGTGAGCGGGATGAAGACCGACTCGGCGGTGCGCCGCACCACGTCGAGCATGGTGCCCCGGTCGCTGGACGAGGCGGTGACGTCGAGGAAGGTCAGCTCGTCCGCGCCGGCCCGGTCGTACGCCGCCGCCAGCTCCACCGGGTCGCCGGCGTCGCGCAGGTCGAGGAAGTTGACCCCCTTGACCACGCGCCCGGCGTCCACGTCCAGACACGGGATGACCCGTACCGCCACCGTCATGCCCCGAGCCTAACGAACGCGCGGGCGGTGGTGACCCGCCGGTGAGGCCGGTCACCACCGCCCGCGGTGGAGTGCGTTCCCGCCGGTCAGAGACGGACCAGCATCTTGCCGAGGTTCTCGCCGCGCAGCAGGCCGAGGAACGCCTCGGAGGCCTGCTCGATGCCGTCCACGATCGTCTCGTCGTACGACAGCCGGCCCTCGCGCAGCCAGCCCGCCACCTCCTGCACGAACTGCTCCCGCAGGTGACCGTGGTCACCGACGAGGAAGCCGCGCAGCGTCAGCCGCTTGCCGATCACCAGCGCCAGGTTGCGCGGCGCGGCCGGCGGCTCGGTGGCGTTGTACTGCGCGATCATGCCGCAGATCGCGGCCCGGCCGTGCAGGTTCATCGCCCCGATCGCGGCCTCCAGGTGGTCGCCGCCGACGTTGTCGAAGTACACGTCGACGCCGTCCGGGGCGGCGGCCCGCAGCTGCTTGTACACCGGGCCGTCGTGGTAGTCGAAGGCCGCGTCGAAGCCGAGCGCGGTGAGGCGTTCCACCTTCGCCGCGGAACCGGCACTTCCGATCACCCGCCCGGCGCCGCGCAGCTTCGCGATCTGGCCGACCATGCTGCCCACCGCGCCGGCCGCGCCGGAGACGAACACCGTCTCCCCCGGCCTCATCGCGGCCACGTCCAGCAGCCCGGCGTACGCGGTCAGCCCGGTCATGCCGAGCACGCCCAGGTACGCGGTGACCGGCGCCAGGCCGGGATCGACCTTGCGCACGCCCTTGGCGTCCACCAGCGCGTACTCGCGCCAGCCGAGCCCGTGCAGCACCGTGTCGCCGGGCTTGACGCCGCCGGCCTCGCCGGCCACCACCTCACCGATCGCGCCGCCGTCCAGCGGTGCGTCGAGCGCGAACGGCGGCACGTACGACTTGACGTCGTTCATCCGTCCGCGCATGTACGGGTCGACGGACATGAACCGGTTGCGGACCACTACCTGTCCCGGGCCCGGCGTCGGCACCTCGGTGGTGACCAGCCGGAAGTTCTCCGGGGTCGGCCAGCCCTCCGGCCGGGACGCCAGGTGGATCTCCCGGTTGACGCTCGCCTCGCTCACCGTGCTCACAGGGCCTCGCGGACCGTGCGGGTCACCTCGACGTTGCCCCGGGTCGCGTTGGAGTAGGGGCAGACCTGGTGGGCCGCGTCCACGAGCTGCTCGGCGGCGGCGCGCTCGACGGCGGGCAGGTCCACCACGAGCGTCACGGCCAGGCCGTAGCCGCCGCTGCCGTTCGGGCCGATGCCGACCTCGGCCTCGACGACCGAGCCGGAGACGTCCGCCTTGGCCTGCCGGGCCACCACGCGCAGCGCGGAGTGGAAGCAGGCCGCGTAGCCGGCCGCGAAGAGCTGCTCCGGGTTGGCCGCGCCGCCGGCGCCACCCATCTCCTTCGGCACGGCGAGATCCAGCTCGACCGTGCCGTCGGAGGTCCGGACGTGACCGTCGCGGCCGTCGCCGGTGGCGCGGGCGGAGGCGGTGTAGAGCACCTGCATGTCACTGCTCCTTCTGTCGGTGGATCGTCTCGGTGACCCGGGTGAGGATGCCGTGGAGGAAGACCAGTTCGGTCTCGGTGAGCCCGGTTGCGGTGGCCACCCGGCGCGGCACGTCACCCATCCGCTCCCGCAGCGCCCGGCCCCGGTCGGTGAGGCCCACCTCGACCCGGCGCTCGTCGGCGGCCGAGCGGGTACGCACCACCAGACCGGCCGCCTCCAGCCGCTTGAGCAGCGGGGAGAGCGTGCCGGAGTCGAGCCGGAGCTGACCGCCGAGCTCGGAGACCGTGGGGGCGTCGTCGTCGTGCTCCCAGAGCACCAGCAGCACCAGGTACTGCGGGTAGGTCAGTCCGTGCTCGTCGAGGATGGGCCGGTAGACGTCGGTCAGGGCGCGCGACGCCGCGTAGAGCGCGAAGCACACCTGCCGGCGCAGCACCAGATCATCGGTCACACCCTGAACCGTAGCGTGCAATCAAGTTGTGCACAACTTATCGGGCCGCGAGACGGCCGGCGCCGACCGCGCCGGGGACCGGTCAGCGGTCCGGCAGGTACGCCTCCAGCTCGACCTCGACCAGGAGATCCGGATCGATCAGCCCGGCCACGACCACCATCGTGGCGACCGGACGCACCGGGCCGAACACCGCGTTGTGCGCCCGGCCCACCTCGTCGGCGTAGATCCGGTCCGTCACGTACATCCGCGTCCGCACCACGTCACCCGGCCCGGCGCCGACCTCGGCCAGCGCGTCCAGGCCGATCCGGATCGCCTGCGCGGTCTGCGCCGCCGCGTCACCGGCGTGCGCCACCCGGCCGTCCACAGTGGAGGTGCAGCCGGCGGTGATCGCCAGCGAGCCGGCCCGGACCACCCGGGAGTAGCCGTACAGCGCCTCCCACGGGCCGCCCGAGCCGAGCCGGGTCACCACCCCGGCGTCCACGGGCGTCCGGACCGGCTCGGCCGTCACGCGCCGGCCCGCAGCGTCGCCAGCGCCTCGGCGACTGTGAACGCGCCCGCGTAGAGCGCCTTGCCGGCGATCACACCCTCCACACCCACCGGCTCCAGCGTGGCCAGCGCCCGCAGGTCGTCCAGCGTGGACACGCCGCCGGAGGCGATCACCGGGGCGTCGGTGCGGGCGCACACCTCGCGCAGCAGGTCCAGGTTGGGCCCGCGCATGGTGCCGTCCTTGGTGATGTCGGTGACCACGTACCGCGCCGCCCCGGCGGCGTCGAGCCGGGCCAGCACCTCGTAGAGGTCACCGCCGTCGCGGGTCCAGCCGCGCGCCGACAGGGTACGGCCGCGCACGTCCAGCCCGATCGCCACCCGGTCGCCGTACTCGCCGCAGATCCGGTCGCACCACTGCGGGTCCTCCAGCGCGGCGGTGCCGATGTTGACCCGGGCCGCCCCGGTGCCGAGCGCCGCCCGCAGCGACTCGTCGTCGCGGATGCCGCCGGACAGCTCCACCTTCACGTCCAGCTTGCCGACCACCTCGGCGAGCAGCGCGGCGTTGGAGCCCCGCCCGAACGCGGCGTCCAGATCGACCAGGTGGATCCACTCCGCGCCGTCGGACTGCCAGGCCAGAGCCGCGTCCAGCGGGTCGCCGTACGCGGTCTCGCTACCGGCGGCGCCCTGCACGAGCCGGACGGCCTGGCCGTCGGCGACGTCCACGGCGGGCAACAGGGTGAGGCTCAACGCTTCTCTCCTCGGATCCTCAACGACGGTCCAGCGCGATCACCACGACCGCGGGCAGGACCAGCAACAACAACACGACCAGCACCAGCCGCAGCGCGAGGTCGTCCACCAGATTCCAGATGGCGACCACCGCCACCACGGTGAGCACCAGGATCGTCGCCCGCTCGCGGCGGGTGTGCCGGCGCAGCCGGCCGGTACGCCCGCGCCGCAGCGACGGCGTCAGCCGGCGTACCAGGGAACGACGCCGCTCCCGGCGCGCCACCCGGTGGGCGCGGACAGCGCGCGCCCGCTCCTGCTCGGCCTCGCGCGCCGCGCGGCGGCGGGCCCGCTCCTTGCTCACGCGAACACTCGCGGACGCCCCGCCCGCGTGCCCCGGACCGGTCCGGTCACAGCGTGCCGAGCCAGTTGCGCAGCAGCGCGGCACCGGCGTCGGCCGACTTCTCCGGGTGGAACTGCGCGGCCGACAGCGGCCCCCGCTCCACCGCCGCGACGAAGTCCGCGCCGTGGTGCGAGGTGGTCACCGCGGCACCCGCCTCGGCCAGCGCCGCCGGGTCGGTCACGCCGTAGGAGTGGACGAAGTAGAACCGGGTGTCGTCCGGCAGCCCGGCGAACAGCGTCGAGCCGGCCGGTGGCCGCACGGTGTTCCAGCCCATGTGCGGCAGCCGCCGCGCGGGCAGCCGGGTCACGCCGCCCGGCAGCAGCCCGAGCCCCTTGGTGACCACGCCGTGCTCCTCGCCGTGCCCGAACAGGATCTGCATGCCGACGCAGATGCCCAGCACCGGCCGCCCGGCGGCGACCCGGTCGGCGATGACCGGCCCGGCGCCCAGCGCCTCGATCCCGGCCATGCACGCCGCGAACGCGCCCACGCCCGGCACCACCAGACCGTCGGCCGACGCGGCGGCGTCCAGGTCGTCGGTGACAGCCACCTCGGCACCGGCCCGCGCCACCGCGCGCTCGGCCGAGCGCAGGTTGCCCGAGCCGTAGTCGAGCACCACCACCCGTGCCATCAGCTCTCCCCCGGCAGCAGCCAGAGCACCCCGGCGACGGTGGCCAGCACGGCCAGCAGGCCGGTGATCACCACGGCGGCGCGGGGCGCGCCCTGCTTGAGCAGCGACCACGTCCCGCCGACCAGCAGGCCGGCCAGGATCAACAGAAGTGTGGGCAGCACCTTCATTAGAGCCAGCTTCCATTCACGACTGCGGGACTCCGCTTCGCTGCGTTCCTCGCGCTCATCAGAGCACGCCCTTCATTCGCGACTGCGGGACTCCGCTTCGCTGCGTTCCTCGCGCTCATCAGAGAGCGCCCTTCGTGGACGGCACCACGCCCGCGTTACGCGGATCGATCGCGGTGGCCTCGCGCAGCGCGCGGGAGACGGCCTTGAACTGCGCCTCGACCACGTGGTGGGCGTCCGGGTGGCCGCCGGGACGGGCCGCGCGCAGCACGTCCACGTGCAGCGTGATCCGGGCCGACTGACCGAACGACTCCCAGATGTGCCGGGTCATGCTCGTCGGGTAGACCGGCCCGATGTACGGGGCCAGCGCCGGCTCGTCGTGCACCACGTACGGGCGGCCGGACAGGTCGACGGCGGCCCGGACCAGCACCTCGTCCATCGGGACGGTGGCCGAGCCGTACCGCCGGATGCCGGCCTTGTCGCCCAGCGCCCGGTCGAACGCGGCGCCCAGCGCGAGCGCGGTGTCCTCCATCGTGTGGTGCGCGTCGATCTCCAGGTCGCCGACGGTGTGCACGGTCAGGTCGAAGCCGCCGTGCCGGGCGATCTGGTTGAGCATGTGGTCGTAGAAGCCGACGCCGGTCTCGATGTCGGCCTTGCCGGTGCCGTCGAGGTCGATCTCGACGAGCACCTTCGTCTCGTTGGTGACCCGCTCGATCCGGGCGATCCGGCTCATGAAACTGTCTCCATCGCGGTGAGGAAGGCGTCGGTCTCGGTCGGGGTGCCCGCGGTGACGCGCAGCCAGCCGGGCAGGCCGACGTCGCGCACCAGCACGCCGGCATCGAGCAGGGTACGCCAGGCCACCGCCTGGTCCCCCTCGACGGCGAACAGCACGAAGTTGGCGTCGCTGTCGGCCACCCGGTGACCCCGGGCGCGCAGCTCGGCGACGATCCGGTCCCGCTGCTCCTTGATCGCGGCCACGGTGCCGAGCAGGGCGTCCCGGTGCGCCAGCGCCGCACGGGCCGCGGCCTGGGTGAGCGCGGACAGGTGGTACGGCAGCCGGACCAGCTGCACCGCGTCCACCACCGCCGGGTCGGCGGCCAGGTAGCCGAGCCGCCCGCCGGCGAACCCGAACGCCTTGCTCATGGTGCGGGTCACCACCAGTCGCGGGTGGCCGGGGAGCACGGCGAGCGCGCTCACCGTGCCGGGCCGGGCGAACTCGGCGTACGCCTCGTCCACGACCACCATCCCGGGCGCCGCGTCCAGCACGGCGGCGACCACGGCCGGGTCGAGCGCGGTGCCGGTCGGATTGTTCGGCGAGCAGAGGAAGACCACGTCCGGCCGGTGCTCGCGGACCTGGGCCACCGCCTCGCCGGCGGTGAGCCCGAAGTCCTCGCCGCGCCGGGCGGGCACCCACCGGGTGCCGGTGCCGAGCGCCAGCAGCGGGTGCATCGAGTACGCCGGGGTGAAGCCGAGCGCCGTGCGCCCGGGACCGCCGAACGCCTGGAGCAGCTGCTGCTGGATCTCGTTGGAGCCGTTCGCCGCCCACACGTGGTCGGCGGTGAGACCGTGACCGAGGTAGGCGGCCAGGTCGGCGCGCAGCGCCACCGCGTCCCGGTCCGGGTAGCGGTTGAGGTCGCGCAGCTCGGCGGCGACCGCCTTGCCGATCGCCTCCACCACCGGCTCCGGCACCGGGTAGGAGTTCTCGTTGGTGTTCAGCCGCACCGGCACGTCGAGCTGCGGCGCACCGTACGGCGTGCGCCCGCGCAGGTCGTCGCGGATCGGCAGATCGTCGAGCGTGGTCACGACGCGCCGCCCTCGGGGAAGCGGACGCTGACCGCCTGGCCGTGCGCGGGCAGGTCCTCCACCGTCGCCAGCGTGACCACGTGCGGGGCCACCTCGCGCAGCGCGTCCTGCGTGTATTCGACCAGGTGGACGCCGCGCAGGAAGGACTGCACGGACAGCCCGGAGGAGTGCCGGGCGCAGCCGCCGGTGGGCAGCACGTGGTTGGAGCCCGCGCAGTAGTCGCCGAGCGACACCGGCGACCAGGCGCCCACGAACACCGCACCGGCGTTGCGCACCCGCAGCGCCCACTCGCGGGCGTTCTCGGTCTGGATCTCCAGGTGCTCGGCCGCGTACGCGTCGACGACCCGCAGCCCCGCCTCCAGGTCGTCGACCAGGACCACGCCGCTCTGCTCGCCGCGCAGCGCGGTGCCGATCCGCTCGGCGTGCTTGGCCGCCGGCGCCTGCCGGGCCAGCTCGGCGTCGACCGCGTCGGCCAGCGCGGTGGACGGGGTGACCAGCACGCTCGCGGCGAGGGGGTCGTGCTCGGCCTGGCTGATCAGGTCGGCGGCCACGTGCGCCGGGTCGGCGGTGTCGTCGGCCAGGATCGCGATCTCGGTCGGACCGGCCTCGGCGTCGATGCCGACCACGCCGCGCAGCAGCCGCTTCGCGGCGGTGACCCAGATGTTGCCCGGACCGGTGATCATGTCGACCGGCTCGCAGCGCTCGTCGCCGGCCGGGTCGACGGCCGCGCCGTACGCGAGCATGGCGACCGCCTGGGCGCCGCCGACGGCGTACACCTCGTCCACGCCGAGCAGCGCGCAGGCGGCGAGGACCCGCCGGTCGGGCAGCCCGTCGTTGTCCTTCTGCGGCGGGCTCACCACCACCAGCGAGCGCACCCCGGCCGCCTGGGCCGGGACCACGTTCATCACCACCGTCGACGGGTACATGGCCAGGCCGCCGGGGACGTAGAGACCGACCCGGTCGACCGGCACCCACCGCTCGGTCACCGTGCCGCCCGGCACCACGGTCGTGGTGTGGTCGGTGCGGCGCTGGTCGGCGTGGACCTTGCGGGCCCGGGTGATCGACTCCAGCAGCGCGGCGCGGACCTGCGGGTCCAGCTCGTCCTCGGCGGCGCGGATCGTCTCGACCGGCACCCGCAGCCGCTCCGGGGCGACGCCGTCGAACCGTTCGCTCGCCTCCCGGATCGCCGGGTACCCATGGTCCCGGACCGCCTCCACGAGCGGGCGGATCCGCTCGACCGCCACGGAGACGTCGAGCTGGGCACGGGGCAGCAGGCGGCGCGGGTCACGGGCCCCGCCGCGCAGGTCGATCCGATTCAGCACGACTGCGAGTCTAGGCCGCCGCCGGTGTCACCGGCCGGGCCCGCCCGCACGCCGGGACGGTGAGCCGGGACACGCGCGGGCGGGCGGGTTGGCGATACGCTCGATCACGTGAGCGCACGGCTGCCGGTGTTCCCGCTCGGGACCGTCCTCTTCCCCGGGCTGGTCCTTCCGCTGCACATCTTCGAGGAGCGCTACAAGGCGCTGGTGCGCCACCTCGTGGGGCTGCCCGAGGGCGCGCCGCGCGAGTTCGGCGTGGTGGCGATCCAGGCCGGCTGGGAGGTCGCGCCGGCCGGGCCGCCGGGGCGTTCCGGGCCGGCCGGCGGCGAGGTGACGCTGCACGAGGTCGGCTGCACCGCCGAGCTGCGGCAGGTCACCGAGCTGGCCGACGGCGGCTTCGACATCGTCACCGTCGGGCGGCGGCGGTTCCGGGTCGCCGAGGTCGACGACTCCGCCGAGCCGTACCTCACCGCCGAGGTGGAGTGGCTGCCGGAGCCGGACGGCCCGGACGAGGTCTCCGACCTGCTGGCGGCCCGGGTGATCTCGGTGTTCCGGCAGTACCTGGGCCTGATCCGGCCGGACCAGCAGGAGATCACCGAGCAGTTGCCGGAGGACCCGACGGTCCTGTCGCACCTGGTCGCCGCGACCGCCGCGCTGACCGTCGCCGACCGGCAGCGGCTGCTCGCCGTCGACGACACCGCCGGCCGGCTGCGCGCCGAGCTGCGCCTGCTCAACCGGGAGACGGCGTTGCTGCGGCAGGTGCGCGCGGTGCCGGTGCCGCTCAGCGAGCTGGCTGGTCCCCCGGCGCCGAATTGAACCCGGGCGGAGGCGACGGCCAGGCCGCGTCGGGCTCCGGCTCCGGCCGCAGCGACGGCCACCGCGACCAGCCCGCCAGCAGCGTGTACGTGACTGCCGCGCCGAACGCGGCGAGCAGCAGGTTCCCGTGCGGCAACGGCAGCGGGCCGTACCAGTCGACGCCGCCGGCGCGCAGGTCGACCGGCTTGGTGAACGCGGTGCCCGGCGGCGCGGTCTCCACCAGCCGCTGGAACGTCGACAGCCCGATCCGACGGCCGACCTGCCAGGCCACCACCGCCGCGCCGAGACCGCCGAGCGTCACCGCGACCAGGCCGGCCGGGCCGCGCCGGCGGCGCAGCAGCACCCACAGGGCGATCGCGGCGAGCACACCGAAGCCGAGCGTCAGGAGGCTGAACCAGCCGTCCGCGGCGATCGGCTGCTCCGGCTGCGTGGTCGCGTAGACCGCGCCGGCCGGGGTCTGCCGTACCGGCGTCTCGGGCGCCGCCCACGCCCACAGCAGCCCGAGCGGCACGCCGAGCGCGGTGAGCAGCGCGACCACGCCGAGGGTGGTGAGCAGCGGGCGGCCGGACCGGGTGGCGCCGGGCAGCTCCGCCACCACGCCGGGATGCCCGGCGAGCGGGTCGGCGCCGGGCGCGGTGACCGGCGTGCCGGCGGGCACCGGCAGGCCACCGGGCCAGCCGGGCGGCTGCTCGCGCGCGGGCCACGCGCCGCCGGGACGCGGGGCATCGCCGGGCCGTGGGGCGTCGCCGGTACGCGCGTCGGTGCCGTCGGTGCGCTCGCGCGCCCGCTCGGGCTCAGGGGTGTCCGGACTCACCCGTTGATCCTCTCAGGCCCGGGCACGGCGCGGGGCGGTGGTCGGCGCCTCAGCGCGCGAACGGTTCCAGCATCACCGCTGCCGCCTTGAGCCAGGCGTTGCGGGTCTCGGCCTGGAGCTGGTGGTACTCGATCGAGGAGCCGGTCTCCAGCGCCGGGTCGTACGGCACCACGGCGACCGCGCGGGTCCGGGTGGCGAAGTGCCGTTCCAGGTCGTCCTGCAACGAGGTACGCCCCGGCGTGGGGCAGGAGATCAGCGTGACCGCGTTGTCGGCCAGCTCGCCCATGCCCACCTCGTGCAGCAGGTCGAGCATCCAGTCCGCGCTGAACGCCGCGTCCTCGCGCGGCACCGTGGTCACCACGAGCTGGTCGGCGGCCTGCATGACGGTGCGCCAGTTCGGGCTCTCCACGTTGTTGCCGGTGTCCACGCAGACCACCTCGTGGGTGCGGCGCAGCAGCTCCAGCACCCGCTTGACGGTGAACTGGTCGAGCCGCTGGGCGAAGCGCGGGCTCTCCTCGCCGGCCAGCACGTCGTACGAGCCGTCGGAGGCGTGCCGCAGGTAGTCGTCGAGGTGCGACAGCAGCGTGTTGCCCTCGAGGATCTCGATCTGCGCCAGGTCGTGGACCAGGTGGCGGATGGTGCGGGCGTGCCGGGCGCTGCCGGCCCGCAGACCGAGCGTGCCGCGCAGCTCGTTGTCGTCCCAGGCGAGCACGCCGCGCCCGCGTACGCTGCCCACCGTCGCGGCGGCGAGCACCGTCGCGGTGGTCTTGTGCACTCCCCCCTTGGGGTTTGCGAACGCGAGCACCCGGGGGGTGCCCAGCTCGCGGCGCAGCACGCCGGTCGCCCGTTCGAGTTCCGGGTCCGGCTCCGGGGCGCGCCACTGCACCTGGGCCGCGTCGACCCGGCCGGAGCGGCCCTCCAGCGGGCGGCGGGGCGCGGGCACCACCGGCTCCGGTGCGGGCGGCGTGTCCGGCCGGTAGCGGCCCCGGTCGAGCAGCGCGTAGCGGGACTCCGGCGGGGGCGGCGCGGGCCGGTAGCCGCCGTCGAGAAGGGAGTACCGGGACTCGGCCGGCGCCTCGGCCCGGCCGCGCGGCTCTGGACGGGCCGGCTCGGGCCGCCAGGACGGTTCCGGGCGTGGCTCGGCGGTGAAGGGCTGCTCGGGCGCGAACGACGGGTCGGGCGCGAACGACGGGTCGGCGCGCCAGGACGGGTCGGGCGGGTAGGGCTGCCCGGCGCGCCAGGACGGCTCGGGGTCGCTGCGGTACGCCGGTTCGGCCCGGTAGGCCGGCTCGCCGTCGTGCCGGGGATCGGCGCGGAAGGCCGGGTCGACCCGGAACGTGGCCTCGGCCCGGTAACCGGGCTCGGCGCCGTACGACCCGTCGGGGGCGCGGCCGACGGCGGTGGCGCGGCCGGTCCACCCGGTGCCCGCGCCACGGCGGGGCAGCGGGTCGGGCGGCGGCGCCGGTTGCTCCTCGACGTGCCGGTCGGCGTCGGCGTGCTCCGCGCCGCGACCGCCGAGCCGGGCCCGGTCGAGCAGCGCCCGCCACCGCGGTGCCGGCTCGCCCTGCCGACCCCAGCCGGTCTCGCTGCCGTCCAAGGATTCGCCCTCCCCCAGCCCATCGATCTCCGCCTGACAGGCTACGAACGAAACCCTATTCGGACCACTCCCCGCGCCGCACATCGCCCGGTGGCCCGCCGCACCATGGGATCGGCCCGGTCGCCGCGTGCCCCGGTGTCTCAGGAGGTGGGAGCGGGATTGGGTGTCCCGGAGCCGGCGACGGACGCGGGGGCGGTGGGTGAAGGTTCGCTCACCGTCCGTGCGGCTTCCGACGAATCGCCCATTCCGCCTGCCCCGGCCGGCCCGGTGTCGGCCGGCGGCCGGACCACGTCACGCTGCTCGGGCAGCGGCGGGGTGAACACGGTCCGGTCCAGACGGGTCACCTCCGGCGCCGGGTCCACCACCCGCACGCCCGGACGACCGGCGAGCGCGCGCAGGGCGTCCGGCGCGGCACTGACCACCGCGGCGTAGACGCAGGCGCAGCCCGCCCGGTACGCCTGCGCCTCACGGGCGGCGACCTCGGCGCCGCTGTCGTACACCCGGCGCAGCTCCGGATCGGCTGTGGTCGCGGCGGCGCGGGACCGGTAGTCCGCGGCCTCCCGGTCCTTGCGGGTCGCGACGCCGGCCATCCCGGCCACCACGTCCTGCGGCAGGCGCAGTGCCGCGATCCGGACGATCTCGGTCTGCCGGCCGGGCAGCGGCACCCGCGCCACCACAGCCGAGACCCGCGTGCCGTCCAGCGCGGCGGCCGCCCGCGCCGGGGTCAGGTAGTCGGCGAACGACACGAGCGCGTAGCCGTCGGGCGCGTCGAGGCGGGCCAGTTCGTCCCCGGCGGCGCGCAGGTACGCCGCGATGCTCGCGCCGTCGGTCACGCCGACCCGGGTCACCTCGCCGACCGTGCGGTCGCTCACCGGGCGGTCCCGCCGCTGCGCCACGGCCACCACCAGCACGACGAGCGCGCAGGCCAGCGCGACCCAGGTCAGCGCGGCGGACCGGGACCGGCGCGGTGGCGCGGGATCGTCGCTCACGTCAGTCGCGCAGGATCTCCAGCGCCCGGGCCAGGTCGTCCGGGTACTCGCTGACGAACGTCACCTCGTCGCCGGTGCCCGGGTGCGCGAAGCTCAGCGAGCGGGCGTGCAACCACTGCCGGGCCAGCCCCAGCCGGGCCGACAGCGTCGGGTCCGCGCCGTAGGTCAGGTCGCCCACGCAGGGGTGCCGCATGCTGGAGAAGTGCACCCGGATCTGGTGCGTCCGCCCGGTCTCCAGCCGCACGTCGAGCAGGCTGGCGGCGGGAAACGCCTCGATCGTGTCGTAGTGCGTGATGCTCGGCTTGCCGCCGGAGACCACCGCCCAGCGGTAGTCGTGGTGCGGGTGCCTGTCGATCGGCGCGTCGATGGTGCCGCTCAGCGGGTCCGGGTGGCCCTGCACCACGGCGTGGTAGCGCTTCTCCACCTCGCGGAACTTGAACGCCCGCTTCAACGCGGTGTACGCGCGCTCACTCTTGGCCACCGCCATGATCCCGGTGGTGCCCACGTCGAGCCGGTGCACCACGCCCTGCCGTTCGGCGGCGCCGCTCGTGGAGATCCGGTGGCCGATGCCGGCCAGCCCGCCGATCACGGTGGGGCCGGTCCAGCCCGGGCTCGGGTGCGCCGCCACCCCGACCGGCTTGTCGACCACCACGATGTCGTCGTCGGCGTACACCACGGTCAGGCCGGGCACCGCCTGCGGCACCACGGTCGGCGGCGCCGGCGGCGCGGGCAGCGTGACCTCCAGCCACGAGCCCGCCTTGACCTTGTGCGAGTTGGGCCGGGCCACCCCGTCGACGAGCGCGTCGCCGGCGTCGATCAGGCCGGCGGCGGCGGTACGGGAGAGCCCGAACAGCCGGGCCACGGCCTGGTCCAGGCGCATCCCGTCGAGGCCGTCGGGCACGGGCAGGGAGCGGGTGTCGCCGGCGGCGGCGAACGCGGAGGTCACGCGCTCTCCCGCTGCTCGGCCGGGGCGGCGGCGTCGCGCTTCTCGTCGCGCAGCCGGGAGCCGTCGCGCTGGCGGCCGGTCAGCTCCAGGAAGACCGCGAGCACCACGCCGCACACCAGCGAGCTGTCGGCCAGGTTGAACACCGGCCAGACCTGGCCGTACGGGTCGAAGAGGCTGATCATGTCGACCACGTGGCCGACGAAGTGGCCGGGCGCGCGGAAGATCCGGTCGATCAGGTTGCCCAGCGCACCGCCCAGCACCAGGCCCAGCGACACCGCCCAGGGCAGCGAGCGCAGCCGCAACGCCATCCAGGTGATCCATCCGATCACCACGAACGTGATGATCGGGAAGACCCAGGTGTGGTCGGAGCCGATGCTCCAGGCCGCGCCGCTGTTGCGGGTGAGGCTGAAATAGACCGCGCCGCCGAGCAGCGACACCGGTTCCCGGCCGGTCAGCTCGGCGAGCGCGAGCTGCTTCGTGCCGAGATCCGCCAGCAGCGAGAACAGGGACACGCCGAGCAGCAGGCCGACGGCCTTACGGCGGGGCGCGCCGGCGCCCGACTCGGTGGTGCCGGCCCCGGCGGGCGGTGCTGCGGTCATCTGCTCCCCATCGACGCTCGCGACGGTGTGGTCACCGTCTGCCGTACGGCCGCCGGGGAGCGGTGATCAGCGCCGCTCCTCCAGCTGCTTGCACGTCACGCAGAGGGTGGCCGACGGGAACGCGGCGAGCCGCTCCACCGGGATCGGGTTGCCGCACCGCTCGCACCAGCCGTAGCCACCCTCGTCGAGGCGCTCAAGCGCGCGCTCGACCTGCGTGATCCGTTCCTTGATGCTGTTGGCGAGAGAGATCTCCTGCTCCCGCTCGAACGTCTTGGTGCCGGTGTCGGCCTGGTCGTCCCCGGCCGAGTCGGTCAGCCGATCGCGCTGCAGCTCGGTGATCTCGCTCAGCGTCTGATCGTACTCGGCGTTCAGCTCGTCCCGCCGTGCCGCCAGGGCGGCCCGGATCTTCTCGGTCTCCGCCGCGCTGCGGGTGGCCTTCGCCACCGGCTTGCGACCGGCCGTCCTGGTGTCGGCTGGCTTCGCCATCGTCAGCTCCCTCAGCCGCACGGAGCGGCGGTCAGCGGTGCGTGGGCGGGGACGCCGTCGTCGGCGCCGTCCGCGTACGGAAGGGTGCACGGCGAGCGGGTCCGCCGTGCACTCCGGAGGTTGGCAAGAATACGGAACGTACAGGCGTCCGACAACGTGCCGCACCGTCGTCCCACGTATCCGCCCCGGACTGCCATCAATCGGGGCAAAACGAACGGTAGCAGATCAGCGCGCCGGCTCCTCGCCGTACTCCCCGAACCACCTCGCCAGCCGGCCCCGGCGGCTCACCGCCCGCAGCCGCCGCTCGGTCTCGTCCCGTACGCCCGCGGTGGCGACGATGAGCAGGCTGTCCCCGACCTTGAGCCGGGTGTCGGCGCCCGGCACGAAACCGACGCCGTCACGCAGCACGAGCGTCACAGCGGCGCCGACCGGCAGCCGCAGCTCGTCCACGTGCACCCCGGCCAGCCGCGACCCGGCCGGCACCTCCAGCTGGAGCAGGTCCGCGCGCATCCGTTCCAGCGGGGCGGTCTCCAGCAGGATCTCGCTCGCCTCGGCCGGCGCGGTCACGCCCAGCCGGCGCGCCGCCGGCGCCAGCGTCCCGGCCTGGAGCAACGTGAAGATCACCACCAGGACGAAGACGGCGTCGAACAGGCGGTCCGCCCCCGGCACGTGCAGCGACAGCGGGATGGTCGCCAGCACGACCGGCACCGCGCCGCGCAGCCCGGCCCAGGACAGGAAGAGCTGCTCGCGCAGGTTCACCCGGAAGGGCAGCGCGGACACCGCCACCGACAGCGGCCGGGCGAGCAGCAGCAGCGCCAGCCCGGTGATCACGGCCGGCAGCACCGCCGCGTCCAGCCGGCTCGGCGAGACCAGCAGGCCGAGCAGCACGAACAGGCCGATCTGGGCCAGCCAGGCCAGCCCGTCGGCGAAGCCGAGGATGGCCTGTCGGTGCGGCAGCCGCGAGTTGCCGAGCAGGACACCCGCGACGTACACGGCGAGGAAGCCCGAGGCGTGCAGCACCGAGCCGGCCGCGTACGCCAGCACGGTGAAGCCGACCACCGCGATCGGGTACAGGCCGGCCGACGGCAGCGCGGCCCGGCGCAGCGCGTACCGGCCGGCCAGCCCGGCGCCGACCCCGACCGCCGCGCCGGTGCTCAGCTCGTAGCCGAGCAGCAGCACCTCGTACCACCAGGGGTGGTGGGCCTCGACCCCGGCGCGGGACAGCAGCAGCACCAGCAGCACGACCGGGGCGTCGTTCACCCCGGACTCGGCCTCCAGCGCGGCCACCAGCCGGGGCGGCAGGCGCAACCGGCGCAGCGTGGCGAACACGGCCGCGGCGTCGGTCGAGGAGAGCACCGCGCCGTAGAGCAGCGACAGCCGCCAGTCCAGGCCGAGCAGCAGGTGCACCACCACGCCGACGACCACGATGCTGACCACGACGCCGACCGTGGACAGCGCCGCAGCCAGGCCCAGCACCGGCCGCAACGTGCTCCACCGCGCGGTCAGGCCGCCCTCCGCGATGATCACGATGAGCGCGCAGAAGCCGAGCACCCGGGTCAGCTCGACGTCGTCGAACCGGATGCCCAGGCCGGCCTCGCCGAGCAGCACGCCGAGCGCCAGGTAGACCAGCAGACTGGGTACGCCGAGCCGGGTGGAGAACCGCACCGCGCCCACCGCGACCAGCAGCACGGCGGCGCCCACGAGCAGCGCGACGTCGAGCCCCGGGGTCATCGCCGGCCGGCCCGACCGGACCTCACGCCGTGCTGCCGTCGCGCAGCCGGCGCAGCACCTCGGGCAGCCCGTCGTGCGGGCGCTCGACCAGGAACAGCTTGTCGCGGCTGGCCGCGCCGGACCGCAGGGACACGGTCGCCGGCCGGACGCCGAGCGCGTCGGCGAGTGCGCGCCGGGCCGCCTCGGTGGCGCGGCCGTCCACAGCGGGCGCGTGCACCGCGACGACGAGCGCCGGACCGTACGGCCCGTCGAACCGCCCGCCCACCCGGGCGCGGGCCGCTCCGGGCTTCACCCGCACCGCGACGGTGAGTGTGTCGTCCGCGATCGTCATGGTCAGCGCGGCCGGGCCTCGGCGAGCAGGGTGGTGGCGGCGGCGCAGTGCGCGCACGGGGTGAAGCCCAGCGCGACCGCCTCGGCGACCGGCAGCGGTTCGTCCTCCCGGCCCACCAGGTGCGGGCAGTCGGGCAGGTGGAAGCGGGGGTGGCCGTCGACCACCAGGACCTCGCCGGGCAGCCGGACCAGCCGGGAGACCTCACCGGTGGAGAGGAACTCGGCCGGCGGGTCGCCGTCGAACGCCTCGCCCGGTGCGGGCGAGGTGGGCCGCGCGGTCTCCGGCGTCCGCGGGCCGGGCGGCGAGTAGGGCGCCGAGTCCGCGACCACCGGATCCGGCGCCGTGTACGGCCCGGCGGCGGGTTCGGCGTCGAACGCCGTCGTGTACGGGCCCGCGGCGGCCTCGGTGTCGAGCGGCCCGGTGGCCGGCTCGTACGGCCCGGCGTCGAACGGCTCGGCCGGCGGCGAGTACGCGGCCGGCGGCGGGGCGTCGTCCGGCTCGGTCACCGGCGACCCGGGCGGTTGCCGCCACCCGGATCCACCGGCGCCGACCGTGGACGTGTGGTGCGGGACCGGGCTCACCGGTTCGTCCGGGGACGGGACGGTGTGCGCGGTCCGCGGTCGCGGCCCGGCCTCCCGGCCGGCCGTGGCCCGTGCCGCGGCTGCCTGGCGGGCGAACGCGACGAAGGCGACGGCGGACAGCAGGCTGGCCGCGATCGAGACGATGAGCAGGAGGCTGGATCCGCCGGCGAGGCCGGCGATCAGCAGCACGACCGCGACGAGGATGAGCAGGATGCTGGCGGCTACCACGGCTCACCCCCGGCCGCGTCGTGTCGGTCTGGGCGGTCGGTGGCCGTCACGGGGACGGCCACCGACGCGGGATCAGCGGCCGGACTCGAGCGAGCCCGCGCGGCCACCGCCGTAGGAGCCGGCGAGGCCGGCCGCGGCGAGACCGTTGCTGCCGGTGGCGCGGTTGCCCTCGGAGCGGTTCATCTCCACCTCGAGACCCTGGCCGCGACCGTCGAGGTCACGCAGCTGGCTCTCCAGGTACGCCTTGAGGCGGGTGCGGTACTCGCGCTCGAACTGCTTGAGCTCCTCGATGTGCTTCTGCAGCGCGGTGCGCTTGGCGTCCAGGCCGCCCATGGCCTCCTGGTGCCGCTGGCGGGCGTCCCGCTCCAGGGCGTCGGCCTTGGCGCGCGCCTCCCGGGTGACCTCCTCGGCCTTGGAACGGGCCTCGGAGAGCAGCTGGTCGGCCTCGCGACGGGCGTCGGAGACGTGGTCGTCGGCGGTGCGCTGGGCCATCATGAGCACCCGCAGCGCCTGCTGCTCGCCGTCACCGGTCACGCCGGCCGGGCCGCCCTGCGTGCGGACCTGCTCCAGCTCGGCCTGCATCGCGCGGGCCGCCTGCTCGGCGGCCGCCTTGTCGCGCTGCACCCGGTCGAGCTGGGCCTTGACGTCGTTGAGCTCCGCCGCGAGGCGGGCGTCGCCGCCGGGGCCGGCGGGAGCGCCACCCCGACCGCCGCGCTCCACCTGGGCGCGCAGCTCGTTGTTCTCCTCGATCAGACGGGCCAGCTCACGCTCGACCTCGTCCAGGAAGGCGTCGACCTCCTCCTCGTCATACCCCCGCTTGCCGATCGGCGGCTTTTTGAAGGCGACGTTGTGGACGTCGGCCGGGGTCAGCGGCATCGAAACTCCTCGGGTCAGTTGCGGCCGCGAAAGCGCTCTGGTCAGGCAAACGCGAAGATCAGGCGCCTAAACACGAACTCCATCAGCACGAACAGGATAACCAGGAGCACAAGGGAGGCCAGGTCGATGCTCACGGTACCAATTCGCAGTGGTGGGATCACACGCCTCAACGCTCGCAGGGGCGGATCAGTGACGCTCCACACGACTTCCAGTCCCGCCGACGCTCCCCGTCCCGGTTGCCAGCGGCGACCATAGGCCAGCACCGCCCCAAGAACAAATCGCGCCAAAAGGACAATTAGGAAGATGTACAGCAGCAGGTAGAGCACCTGGAACAGGATCGACAACACGGCAGGCGACGTCCCTCGGTCGTGCGGCTCAGCTCAGGCTGAAGAAGCCGCCCTCAGCGATCTTGGCCTTGTCCTCCGCGGTGACCTGGACGTTGGCCGGTGAGAGCAGGAACACCCGGTTGGTCACGCGCTCGATCGTACCGCGCAGACCGAACGCGAGCCCGGCGGCGAAGTCGACGAGCCGGCGGGCGTCCGCCTCGTCCATCTCGGTGAGATTGATGATCACCGGTACGCCGTCGCGGAAGTGCTCGCCGATGGTCCGCGCCTCGCGGTACGTGGTCGGGTGCAGCGTGGTGATCTGGTAGCGCTGCTCGTCCTCCGGCGCCACGCGCTCCCGCTCCCGCGGCTGGGTCTGCGGCGCGAGCGCGAGGTTGTCGCGGGTGTGGTAGGTCAGGGCGCCCGAGGCGTCACCGGCGGAGGACCGGGTGATCGACCGCACGCTGGACCGCTCGGCCCGCTCCGGGCGCTCGGACTCGGCCCGGTCGGCGTCGACCGCGCGGCTGGAGGCGCGCTCGGACAGCCGGCCCCGGTCGCCGAGCCGGCTCCGCGTCGTCGGCGGCTCCTCGGCCTCGTCGTCGTCCTCGTCGGCGAACTCCTCGGCGTACCGGCTCGACCGGTAGCGCGACGAGTCCCGGTAGCCACCCTTGTCGTAGCCACCGTCCTCGTACGCCCGCTCGTCGTCCTCCTCGACGAGACCGAGCCAGACCCCCGCCTTGCGCAGTGCACCCATCCCCGCGCCCTTCCGTCCGCCGTGCGGCACGCGCCCCCGTGCCGTGTCGCTTGATCACGAGTGGACGATCATGCCCACCGGACCGGATCGGCAATCCCCTGACGCGCGGTTCGCGGTCCGCCCGTCACGGCCCCCGGCTACGGGAACGCCGTCCTGAACAACACTGATGTAATTTGCTTCCGTCGTGGTGAGGCTACCGCAGCGCAGGGCGCATTCCGAGCAACGCGCTGCCGACACGGACATGTGTCGCGCCGTGACCGATCGCGCTCTCCAGGTCTCCGCTCATGCCCGCCGACAGCACCGTCGCACCCGGATGGTCGGCCCGCAGCGCCGCCGCCACCTCGGCCAGCCGGGCGAACGCCCGGTCCGGCTCCCAGCCCAGCGGCGCCACCGCCATCAGGCCCGCCAGCCGCAGACCGTCGGCGCCGGCCACCGCCGCGGCCACCGGGTCGAGCCCCCGCTGCGGATCGGCCGCGCCGGGCAGCGCCCCGCCCCGGGCCGCGTCGCCGTCGATGCTCACCTGCACCAGCACGTCCAGCGGCCGGTCCCGGACCGCGCCGGCGGCGGCGTCCAGCGCGGCGGCCAGCCGGACGCTGTCCACCGACTGGACCACGTCGGCGTACCGGACCACCGAGCGGGCCTTGTTGCGCTGCAACTGGCCGATGAAGTGCCAGCGCGGCGCCGCCCCGGCGGCGGCCACCGCCTCCGCCTTCGGCGCCGCCTCCTGGTCGCGGTTCTCCCCGACGTCGGTCACGCCGAGCCCGGCCAGCGCGACCACGTCCGCCGCCGGATACGTCTTGGTCACCGCGACCAGTGTGACCTCGTCGCGCTGCCGCCCGGCCGCGGCGCAGGCGTCGGCGATGCGGGCCCGCACCCGGGCCAGGCCGGCCGCGAGTTCGGCGCGCCGCTCGGGCCGCACCGCCGTCTGTGACTCCGTCATCGGCGCGGCTCAGGACCCGTTCTTGAGGAAGTCGGGCACGTCGACGTCGTCGAAGAGCACCCGGCGCGACGGCTGCTGCGGCGCCGGCATGGTGGCCGGCGGGCTCACCGGCGCGTTCGGCTGGGCCGGGGGGTTCTGGTTGCTCTTGCGCGGCGGCTCCACCGCCTTGTACGCCGGCGCGCCCCCGTCGAAGCCCGCCGCGATCACGGTGACCCGCACCTCGTCGCCGAGCGCGTCGTCGATGACCGCGCCGAAGATGATGTTCGCGTCCGGGTGGGCCGCGTCGGTGACCAGCTGAGCCGCATCGTTGATCTCGAACAGGCCGAGGTCCGATCCGCCGGCGATGGACAGCAGCACGCCGCGCGCGCCGTCCATGCTCTGCTCCAGCAGCGGGCTGGAGATGGCCGCCTCGGCCGCCTCGACGGCGCGGTTCTCGCCCCGGGCGCTGCCGATGCCCATGAGGGCGCTGCCGGCGCCGCTCATCACGCTCTTCACGTCGGCGAAGTCCAGGTTGATCAGACCCGGCGTGGTGATCAGGTCGGTGATGCCCTGGACACCGGAGAGGAGCACCTGGTCCGCGGTGCGGAACGCGTCCATCATGGAGATGTTGCGGTCGCCGAGCGCGAGCAGCCGGTCGTTCGGGATCACGATGAGCGTGTCGCACTGGTTGCGCAGCTCCTCGATGCCCGCCTCGGCCTGGACCTGCCGGCGCTTGCCCTCGAACGAGAACGGCCGGGTGACCACGCCGATGGTGAGCGCGCCGAGCTTGCGGGCGATGTTCGCCACGACCGGCGCGCCGCCGGTGCCGGTGCCGCCACCCTCGCCGCAGGTCACGAACACCATGTCGGCGCCCTTGAGGACCTCTTCGATCTCGTCGCGGTGGTCCTCGGCGGCGTTCTTGCCGACGTCCGGGTTGGCGCCCGCGCCCAGCCCCCGGGTCAGCTCCCGGCCCACGTCGAGCTTGACGTCGGCGTCGCTCATCAGCAGCGCCTGCGCGTCGGTGTTGATCGCGATGAACTCGACGCCCTTGAGCCCAACCTCGATCATCCGGTTGACGGCGTTGACGCCGCCGCCCCCGATGCCGACGACCTTGATGACCGCCAGGTAGTTGTGCGGAGGTGTCATCTCCGGTCCTTTCCCTTCGAGATTGGCATGGGCCGACCCCACACGGCTTGGCCGGATCAGCGGCCTCCGACGGCTGAACCCTCACCCTCTACTAGAGGCTTAGAGTTATGTCAACCACTGATCTCTTCGGGGCAACGTATGCGCCGCCGCGCCAGGAGCCAAGGACCTGTTCCGGCGTGTCGCCGACCGAGCGACAGGGGACACATCACCCGCTCGCTGAGCCACGGGTCACTCGAACGTGACCACGTCCGGCGCGCTGACGTCGATCCGGTCCGCCTTGCGGCTCAGCAACGCGGTGGCCACTGTCGACTTGTCGGTGCCGCGGGAGGCGTCGCCCCAGAAGACCTCACGCTCCCCGCGCAGCACCAGCGTGATCCGGGCCAGCCCGGCCACGTCCACCGCGACCAGCTCCGCGCGCAGCTTCTCCCCCAGCGCGGCGAGCACCGCCAGCCCGGCCCGCGTACCCGGGTCGTCGGGGCCCGGCCGGGCCACCCTGACCAGCGGCAACCCGTCCGGCACCCGGCCCAGGCGCTGGAACACCACGCCCGAGCCGTCGACGACCACGAAGCCCTCGCCCTGCGGCACCGCTGCCACCGGCGTGCGCTCCTGCACCCGGATCACGAGCGTGTCCGGCCACTGGCGCTCCACCGTGGCGCGGGCCACCGGCGGCAGCGTGCCGACCTTGCGCGCGGTCGCGTCCAGGTCCACCCGGGCCAGCGGCGCGTTGTCCGGCACCGCGGCGGCGTCGCGGATCTGCACCGGGGTGACCAGCCGCGCGCCGACCACCCGTACCTCGCGCACGCCGAACAGGCCGGTGCCCAGCACCGTCCACGCGACCAGGCCCGCGACGGCGAGCACCGCGGCGGCGACCGCCCAGGGCAGCGCCGCCCGCATCCGCCGCTGCCGGACCCGGGCCATGAACCGGCGGGTCGACGGCGGCACGGCGTCCGCGTTCGCCCGCACGAGCTGCCAGCGCCGGGCCGGGCTGCGCCGCCCGCCGCCGCCGTCCGGTCCGGGGGTACGGCCGCGGGCCGGACCGGGACTCATCCGGCCGGGGTCGCCGCGCCGTCCGGGTCGACGCCGGCGCCGAGCCCCGTGCCCCCGGCGGAGCGGGCGAGCAGGGCGTCGAGCAACTGGTCACCCATCAGCGAGATCGGCGGGGCGCCCATGGTCACCACCACGTCGCCGGTCCGCGCCCGCCGGGCCACCTCGGCCGGCACGTCGTCCCACGACTCGACGAACACCTTCCGCTCGGCCGGCAGCGACACCTCCTGGATCAGCGCGGCCGAGCCCTCGCCGGGGCGGCGCGTCTCGCCGGGGCCGAACACCTCCAGCAGCACCACCTCGTCGGCGATGCCGAGCGCGGCGGCGATCTCCGCCTGGTTGTCGCGGGTGCGGTAGAGCCGGTACGGCTGGAACACCACGATCAGCCGGCCGTCGCCGGCCACCTCGCGCAGCGTCTGCAACGCCAGCGTCATCGAGGTCGGGTGGTAGGCGTACTCGTCGTAGACCAGCACGCCGTCCGCGGCACCCTTGCGCTCGAAACGGCGCCGCACGCCCGGGAACGCGCCGAGCGCGGCCTCCGCCGCGGCCACCGGCAGTTCCAGCAGGTACGCGGCGAGCACCGCGGCGGCGCTGTTGAGCGCCATGTGCCGGCCCGGTACGGGCAGCCGGATCTCACCCAGCGCCCGGCCCTCGACCTCGGCCTGGTAGCGCACCCCGTGCGCGGACGACACGACCTCGCTCATCCGCAGGTCCGCGTCGGCGGATTCGCCGTACGTCCAGACCCGGCGGCCCTCGGCGCGCAGCGTCTCGGCCAGCCAGCGCCCGCCCGCGTCGTCGGCGCAGGTGATCACGAAGCCGGCCGGGTCGGTGAGCCGGGCGAACTCGGCGAACGCCGCCTCCAGGGTGGCCAGGTCGCCGTAGGTGTTGAGATGGTCCGCCTCGACGTTCGTGATGATCGACACGAACGGCCGGTAGATGAGGAACGAGCGGTCGCTCTCGTCCGCCTCGACCACGAAGTGCTCGCCGGTGCCGTGGTGCGCCCCGGAACCCACCTCGGAGATCTCGCCGCCGATCACGAACGACGGGTCGGTGCCGGCCTGCTGGAGCACCATGGTGACCATCGAGGTGGTGGACGTCTTGCCGTGGGTGCCGGCCACCGCCACCGTGCGGCGGCCGGTCATCGCGGCGGCCAGCGCCTCGGAGCGGTGCAGCACCCGCAGACCCCGGCGGCGCGCCTCGACCATCTCCAGGTGGTCCTGCGGGATGGCCGAGGAGTAGACGACCGTGTCCACCCCGTCGAGGTTCGACGCCTCGTGGCTGGAGTGGATGGTGCCGCCGAGCGCCCGCAGGCCGGCCAGCGACGGCCACTCCCGCAGCTCGCTGCCGGAGACCGGCAGGCCCCGGGTCAGGAAGAGCCGGGCCAGGCCGGCCATCCCGACGCCGCCCACCCCGATCAGGTGGATCCGGCCCAGGTCCTCCGCCGTCATGGTGCCGGCGGGCGTGAACTGCGCGGTGTTCATCAGACGTACCTTCCCGTCGCGGTTGCCCTCATCAGCGGGAAACCGCCTCGTAGACGAAGTTCAGCAACGCCACGTCGCCGTCGCGGCGGCCGTAGCCGGCTGCGGCGTGGCTCATCGCGTACAGGCGCTGCGGGTCCCGGATCAGCGGGATCACCGTCCGCTCCACCCAGGCCGGGGTCATCTCGGCGTCGTCGACGAGCAGGCCGCCGCCCGCCTCCACCACCGGCAGCGCGTTGCGCTTCTGCTCCTGGTTGCTGTGCGGGTAGGGCACGTAGACGGTGGGCAGGCCGATCGCGGCCACCTCGGCGCAGGTCATCGCGCCGCCGCGGGCCAGCATCAGGTCGGCCGCGGCGTAACCCAGCTCCATCTCGGACAGGTACGGCAGCGTGACGTACGGCACCGGCAGGTCGGTGGGCACGGAGATCGGCTCGTTGCGGGCGCCGATGACGTGCAGCACCTGCACACCGTTGCGGGCCAGCTCCTTCGCCGCGCCGGATACGGCCAGGTTGATCGAGCGGGCGCCCTGCGAGCCGCCGGCGACGAACAGCACCGGCAGGTCGGGGCGGAGTCCGAAGTGGGCGCGGGCGGCGTCGCGCAGCGCGGCCCGGTCCAGCCCGGCGATGCCCCGGCGCAGCGGCACGCCCACCACGCGGGCGTCGCGCAGCGCCTCGGCCTGGGCCGGCTGGTGCGGGAAGCCGACAGCGACGTTCTTGGTGAACTTCATCCCGAGCCGGTTCGCCACACCCGGCGGCACGTTCACCTCGTGGATGACGATGGGCAGCTCCCGCCGCCACGCGGCCAGGTAACCGGGCACCGAGACGTACCCGCCGAAGCCGACCACGGCGTCGGCCTGGACCTCGTCGATCACCTTGCCCGCCGCGCGCGCCGCCTTCCACATCCGGTCCGGGGTACGCACCAGGCTCATGTTGACCGACCGGGGAAGCTGGTAGGCCGGGATCTGCCGCAGGTCGTAGCCGGCCGGCGGGATCAGCTCGTTCTCCAGCCCCTTCGGTGTGCCCAGACAGGTGATCCGGACGCTCGGGTCGTGTCGGCGCAGGCAGTCGGCGAAGGCGAGCAGCGGGTAGATGTGCCCGCCCGTACCCCCTCCGCAGAGCACCACCGAACGCAGCGGACCCATCAGCGTCTCCTCTCGCTCGCCGCGCCGGAGCGCGCCCGGTCGGGCCGGGCGCCGCGGGGCGCGGCCTGATCGTCCTGCCGCCGCTGCCGGAACCGGGGCACGGACCCTCGGTCGGCCGGGGGCGACGCCGGCTTACGGCGCCGGCCGGGAAGCGGCGGCAACGGGGCCCACACTAGTCGGACCCATCGGGCGGGCGGACGGGCATGCAGCGCTCGCGCCGCGTCCGGCTCCGCGCGGGCGAACGACGCGAGCATGCCGATCGCGGCGAGCGTCACCACCAGGGCGCTGCCGCCGTCGGAGATGAACGGCAGCGGTACGCCGGTCAGCGGCAGCAGGCCGGTCACGCCACCGATGTTGATGACGGCCTGACCGACCAGCCAGGCGGTCACGCCGGCGGCGGCGAGCCGGCGGAACGG
The DNA here is from genome assembly GCF_049315215.1 of Micromonospora sp. WMMD1219. Taxonomy (NCBI): domain Bacteria; kingdom Bacillati; phylum Actinomycetota; class Actinomycetes; order Micromonosporales; family Micromonosporaceae; genus Micromonospora; species Micromonospora sp. WMMD1219. The sequence continues at coordinate 3,659,143 of NZ_CP186057.1, read as the reverse complement.
GTCCTCGACCCGGCGGGCGATCCGCATCCCGGTGTACGCGAGCACGGCGAACAGCGTCAGGACCACCGTGCAGCCGACCACGCCCAGTTCCTCGGCGACGATGGCGAAGATGAAGTCGTTGTGCGCCTCGGGCAGGTAGTTCCACTTCAGCGAGCTCTGGCCCAGGCCGACGCCGAACCAGCCGCCGTTGCCGATCGCGTAGCGGGCCTGCACGAGCTGGTAGCAGTAGTCCAGCTTCTGCTCGAAGCAGGTCTTCGGGTCCGGCGGGTCGAGCCACATGGTGAGGCGGCCGAGCCGGTAGTTGTCCGCGTCCCGGGAGCCGGAGCCGGCGCCGAGCGAGGCGGCGGCCACCAGCAGGCCGATGCCGGCCAGGCCGATCGCGGAGAGCGCGGCGAAGACCCGGCCCCGCACGCCGGCCGCCCAGAGCAGCCCGACCACGAGCGCCAGCAGGCAGAGCATGCTGCCCAGGTCGTTGAAGCCGACCAGCACGAACAGCAGGCCCACCACCGGGAACAGCGGGGTGGCCAGTTCCTTCCACCAGCCCAGCGCGGCGCCCTTGCGGGCCAGCACGTGCGCCGCCCACAGCACCAGCGCGAACTTCGCCACCTCGACCGGTTGCAGCGAGATCGGGCCGAGGGAGAGCGAGAGGAGTTCGGCCCGCAGCGGCCCGATCGCCGTCACCCCGAACAGCGAGTTCAGCGCGACGAACAGGTTGAGCGTGAGCAGCAGCGCCACCGCCACGCCGAGCGCCGGGCGGCTCACCGCCCGGAACGTGCGCGCGGGCAGCCGCTGGCAGGCCCAGAACGCGCCGATGCCGATCACCGCGAACACCGCCTGCTTGGTCAGCGACGCGGACGCGTCGCCCCCCTCGGCGAAGTCCTTCACGCTCGTGGCGGAGAAGACCATGGTGAGGCCGATCAGCAGCAGCAGGCCGGCGCTGGACAGCAGCAGGTAGTACGAGGCCAGCGGCCGGGCCAGCAGGCCGCGCAGCGCGGCCAGGCCACCGGCCGGATCCCAGCGCGCCGCGGGCGGGTCGGCCGGAGGCGTGGCAGCCGGGGCACGGCGGGCCGGCGGGTCGCTGGTCACCTGGATGTCTCGTCCCTCCCCCACAGGCCCATCATGGCCGTTCGACCCGCCCGCCCGTGGCGCAACCGCCCGGTCGGCGTGTCGGAACGTGAGACGGCGGGGCCCCGGTGACAATCGGGAGCCCCGCCGTGACGCGGTGGTGCGGTCAGCTCACCGCGGCGAGGAACTCGCTGTAGAACAGGCCCAGCGCGATGGCCACGCCGATACCGGCGATGATCCAGAACCGGACCACGATGTTGACCTCGCTCCAGCCGGCCAGCTCGAAGTGGTGCTGCAACGGCGACATCCGGAACACGCGCTTGCCGGTGGTGCGGAAGGAGATGACCTGGATGACCACGGACATCGTGATGATCACGAACAGGCCGCCCAGGATCGGCAGCAGCAGGATGGTCCGGGTGGACATGGCCATGCCGGCGATCAGGCCGCCCAACCCGAGCGCGCCGGTGTCACCCATGAAGATCCGCGCCGGGGACGTGTTCCACCACAGGAAGCCCACGCAGGCCCCGGCCGCCGCGCCGGCGATCAGCGCGATCTCCAGCGGGTCGCGCACCGTGTAGCAGTACGACTCGGTGTAGTTCGGGTCGGCGCACCAGTGCCGGTACTGCCAGAACGCGATCAGCGCGTACGCCGCGAGCACCATCACCGAGGCGCCGGTGGCCAGGCCGTCCAGGCCGTCGGTGAGGTTGACGCCGTTGGTGGCCGCCATGACCACCATGATGATGACGATCACCGCGCCGATCTTGCCGATCTCCAGCGCCGGGATGTCCCGGATGAAGCTCAGCGTGGTGCTGCCCACCGTCTCGGTGTTCGTCGCGTTGCCGCCGGCGTCGGTCATGCTCGACGGGAAGTAGACGGCCACCGCGCCGAACACGGCACCGACCAGGATCTGCCCGGCCAGCTTGCCCCGCTTGTTGAGGCCGCCGCTGTGCCGCTTGCGCACCTTCAGGAAGTCGTCGATGAAGCCGACCGCGCCGGAGAACACCATCAGCCCCAGCAGCACCAGCGCCGTGATGGTCGGCTCGACCTGGGCGATCTGCGCGTCCGGCAGCGTGGTCAGGGCAAGGTGCCCGGCGACGTACGCGATGACCGTGGCCAGGATGAAGACCACGCCGCCCATCGTCGGCGTGCCCTTCTTGCCCTCGTTGCTGGCGAGCCCGAGATTCGATCGGATCGGCTGGCCGGCCTTCAGCCGGGCGAACACCTTGATCGCGATCGGGGTGCAGAACAGCGAGATCAGGAACGCGACCCCGATGGCGACGATGACCGCCCTCATGCGGCGCCGCCCTCCGTCGCACCCGCACGGGCGTCCGCGCGCAACGCGTCGGCCACCTCCCAGGTCCGGTACCGGGAGCCCTTCACCAGCACCACGTCCCCTGGACGCAGCTCGCTCCGCAGCACCTCGACGGCCGCCGCCTGATCGGTGAGCAGCACCGACTCTCCTCCCCAATTACCTACCGCTGTCGCGCCCTCGTGGATCGGCGCCGCCGGCTCGCCCACCACGAGCAGCCGGTCCACTCCCAGCTCGGCCGCGAGCCGGCCGACCTGCTGATGCCCCTGGAGTTCGAAGTCACCCAGCTCGGCCATGTAGCCGAGCACCGCGACGGTACGCCCGTCGCCGCGCATGCTGGCCAGCGCCCGCAGCGCCACGCCGGTGGACGCCGGGTTGGCGTTGTACGAGTCGTCGATCACGGTCACCCCGTCGGGACGCTCGAAGACGTCCATCCGGCGGGTCGAGACCAGGCCCAGCTCGTTCAGCGCCGCCGCCAGGTCGGGCAGCGGCAGGCCCAGCTCCCGGCCGACAGCCGCGGCGGCGAGCGAGTTGGAGACCTGGTGCCGGCCGGTCAGCCCGAGCCGCACCGGCGCGCTGCCCTCCGGCGTGACCAGGGTGTACGAGGGCCGTCCCCGGCCGTCGAGCGTCACGTCCACGGCGCGCACGTCGGCGCGCTCCGACTCGCCGTAGCGCACCACCCGGGCACCGGTACGCGACGCCATCGCGTCCACCCGCGGGTCGTCTGCGTTGAGCACCGCCAGCCCGTCGTCGGGCAGCGCCTCGACCAGTTCGCCCTTGGCGAGCGCGATGGTCTCCACCGAGCCGAACTCGCCCAGGTGCGCCACGCCCACGTTGAGCACCACGGAGATCCGCGGCGGCACCACGTCGCACAGGTAGCGGACGTGCCCGACCCCGCGGGCGCCCTTCTCCATCACCAGGTAGCGGGTCTCCGGCGTGGCCTGCAACGCGGTGTACGGGTGCCCCAGCTCGTTGTTGAACGAGCCGGGCGGCGCCACCGTCGGGCCGAGCCGCACCGCGAGCTGGGCGATCAGGTCCTTGGTGGTGGTCTTGCCGGACGAGCCGGTCAGCCCGATCACGGTCAGCCCGGGCAGCCGGTCCACCACCGCGCGGGCCAGCCGGCCCATCGCGTCGAGCGCGTCGCCGACGAGCACCATCGGCACGCCCGGCACCTCCCGGGTGCCGAGCACCGCCACCGCGCCGGCCGAGATCGCACCGGCCGCGTAGTCGTGGCCGTCGACCCGCTCGCCCGGGAAGGCGACGAACAGCCCACCCGGGCTCACCTTGCGGGAGTCGAACTCGACGGTGCCGGTGACCCGGGCGTCCGGGTCGGCGCCGACGAGCCGGCCGTCGACGGCGGCGGCCACCTCGGCCAGCGTCAGCGGGATCACCGCTGACCCACCAGGTCGCCGAAGCGGGCGCGCAGCGCCGCCGCCAGCTCCACCCGGTCGTCGAACGGCAGCACCTCGTCGCCGATCTCCTGACCGCGTTCCTGGCCCTTGCCCAGCACCGCCACCACGTCACCCGGTTCGGCCACCCGGACCGCCTCCTCGATCGCCGCCCGCCGCCCGGGCACCTCGATGACGCGGGCCGGGGTCGCGGCGGCGTACGCGCCGGCCAGCACCTCGGCCCGGATCGCGGCCGGGTCCTCGGTCCGCGGGTTGTCGTCGGTCACCAGCACCACGTCGGCGCCGCGCGCGGCCACGCCGCCCATCACCGGCCGCTTGCCCCGGTCCCGGTCGCCGCCGGCGCCCAGCACGCAGATCAGCCGGCCTTCGGTCAGGTCGCGCAGCGCGATGAGCACCGCCTCGATCGCGTTGGCCTTGTGCGCGTAGTCGACCACCCCGCGTACCGGCGCGTCGCCGCTGACCAGTTCCAGCCGGCCGGGCACGCCGCCGCAGGCGGCCACGCCGCGCGCCGCGGTCTCCGCGTCCACTCCGACGGCGACCAGCAGCGCCACCGCCAGCAGCGCGTTCGCGACGTTGTGCCGGCCGGGCAGCGCCACGCCGGTGGGCAGCGCCAGACCGTCCGGCCCGTGCAGCGTGAAGCGCTGCGCGTAGCCCTCGCCGTCGATCCCGTCGGCCCACCAGGTCGCGTCCGGGTCGCCGGCCGCCGAGTAGGTCACGGTGCCCGGCTTGTGCAGCGGACGCAGCGCCGGGTCGTCGTGGTTGAGCACCTCGACCCGGCAGCGGCCGTCGAACAGCTTGGCCTTGGCCGCGAAGTAGTCCGCCTCGTCGGCGTGGAAGTCCAGGTGGTCGGAGCCGAAGTTGGTGTAGCCGCCGACGTCGAACCGGACGCCGCCGACCCGGCCCATGGCGAGGGCGTGGCTGGACACCTCCATGACCACGGTGTCCACCCCGTGCTCGCGGGCCACCGCGAGCATGGCGTGCAGGTCGGTGGCCTCCGGGGTGGTCCGGACGCTGTCGATCACCAGGTCGCCGAGGCGGGTCTCCACGGTGCCGATCAGCCCGGTGACGTGCCCGGCGGCGCGCAGCCCCGACTCGACCAGGTAGCTGGTGGAGGTCTTGCCGGCGGTGCCGGTCACCCCGATCACGGTCAGGCCGGCGGTCGGGTCGCCGTACACGGTCGCGGCCACCTCGCCGAGCGCGTCGCGCGGGTCGTCGACGACGAGCACGGGCAGGCCGGTCCCGGCGGCGAGCGCCGCGCCGGCCGGGTCGGTCAGCAGGGCCACCGCGCCCGCCTCGGCGGCGGCCGCGGCGAACTCCGCGCCGTGGCGCCGGGCGCCGGGCAGGGCGGCGTACAGGTCGCCGGGGCGTACCTCCTGGGAGGCGTGGGTCACGCCGGTGACGGCCAGTTCGGCGGCCTCCTCCGGCGGGGTCGCCGCCACGCGGGCGGCGAGGTCGCCGAGCCGTACGGGGCGCACGGTTGTGGGACGTGGATTGCCGGGCACGGCGTCAGACCCTACCCGGTCGTCCGGTTCCGACCGCACAGCCGCCCCGGTGGTTCGTCGCCACTCACCGATGATGTCCCGCCGTCCCCGCTCAGCGCGGAAAGACCTCGAACTTCGGGGACTTGTTGGTGAGCGACGGCGGCACCCGGTAGTGGCGGAGAGTGAAGCCCATCATCTCCCGGAACGCGGGCGCGGCGACCGCGCCGCCCCCGCCGCCGGGGCTCCACACGAACACGGCGACGACGTACCGGGGGTTCTCCGCCGGGGCCATGCCGATGAACGATCCGACCTCGCCGGGCTGCTGTTTGCCGCCGTCGTAGCGCAGGCCGGTGCCGGTCTTGCCGGCCACCCGGTAGCCGGGCACGGCCGCGGCCAGCCCGGTCGCCCGGCCGTCCGGGCCGTCGACCGTGGTGACCGCCTCCATCATCTGGCGCAGCGCCGCCGCGTTGGCCGGGCTGAGCACCGAGCGGGTGGTGGGCGCCGCGGCGGGGCTGCGCTCGCCGTCCGCGCCGATGGTCTCCTTGACCAGGTGCGGCTGCACGTACGTGCCGTTGTTGGCGATGGTGGCGTACGCGGCGGCCATCTGCAGCGGCGTGGCGTCCACGCTGTGCCCGATCGGCACCGACCCGTACGCCGAGCCGCTCCACTGGTCGGGCGGGAGCAGCCGCCCGGCCGCCTCGCCCGGCATGCCCTCGCCGGTCACCTGGCCCAGCCCGAACCGCTTCTGGTAGTCGAAGAGCCGTTCCTTGCCGAGCTTCTCGCCGATCTCGATGGTGCCGACGTTCGAGGAGAAGGCGAGCATGCCGGGGATGCTCATGGTGCGGCCGTCGACCGGGTGGGTGTCGCGGAAGGTGACCCCGCCCCTGTCGATCGTGTTGGGGACCGGGAACGCGGTGTCCGGGGTGATCACGCCCTCCTGGAGCGCGGCGCCGAAGGTGATCGCCTTGTGGATCGAGCCCGGGTCGACGACGAACGTGGTGGCCGCGTCGTCGCGGTCCGACGGCGAGGTGACCTTCGTGGGGTTGGCCGCGTCGTACGTCGGCTGGCTGGCCTGGGCCAGCACCTCGCCGCTGGGGATCTCGATGATCACCGCGGCGCCGACGCTGCCCTTCACCTTGGCGGTCTGCTTCGCCAGGATCCGCTGCGTCATGAACTGGAGGTCCCGGTCGACGGTGAGCTTCAGCGAGCTGCCCGGCTGCGGCTGGGTGGTGCGGCTGTAGCCGCCCGGGATGGGCGCGGCCAGGTCACCGAGGCCCACCTCGTAGGTCCGTTTGCCGGCCTGCCCGCGCAGCACGTCGTCGTACTTGGCCTCCAGCCCTTCCAGGCCGTTCATGTCCTGGCTGACGAAGCCGATCAGGTTGGCGGCCAGGTCACCGCCGGGCACCTCGCGCCGCTCGTCGCGGTGCACGTTGATGCCGGCCAGGTCGAGCTCCATGATCCGCTTGGCGGTCGCGATCTCCACACCGCGGGCCAGGTAGACGAACTGCAACGGGGTGTCGGTGCCGGGCAGGGTGCGCTTGCGCATCTTCTCGGCCAGGTCGGACACGGGCACGCCGAGCAGCGGGGAGAGCAGACGCGCGGTGGCGAACCGGTCCTTGACCCGGGTCGGGTCGGCGAACACGTACCGGGCCTCGACGCTGTGCGCCAGCGGCTCGCCGCTGCGGTCGAGGATCGCCCCGCGCGGGGCGGGCAGCTCGACCACGGCGAGCCGGTTGGGCAGGCCCCCGTCGGCGTACGCCGGGGTGTCCACGGTCTGGAGGTAGACCAGCCGCACGCCGATGCTGGCGAACAACGCCAGCGCCAGCACGGTGCCGAGCCGCAGCCGCCGGCGCGGGTCGCCGAGTCGCGGCGGCCGGCGCGGCTTGCGTACGGGGCGGCGGGGCTGGGCGCCGGGGCGGCGCGGCTGGGACCGGCGGCGCGGCGGCGGCGCGTCCTCGTCGTCGTCGAACGGTTCCCGCACCGGCCGGGACGAGACGGTCCGCACCACGCCGGCCCGGCCGCCCGCGGCGGTGGACCGGCGGCCGGACCGGGCGCCGTCGGTCGCGGGCTCGCGCGTACCGGCCCGCCCGGCCCGGCCGCCGTCGAGCACCTGCAACGCGGGCCGGAACGGGTCGCCGGACCGGTTGCTGCGGGGGGTACGCCGTTGCTCGGCGCCGCCGCCCTCGCGCACGGTCCGCCCGCGGGGGGTGTACGCGCGGGCGTCGGAGATCCCGCCGAGGCCCGCCTCGCGCGGCTCCGACCCCCGCGACGATCCGCGCCGGGAGCCCGTGGCGTCCCGGCGCGGATCATCCGATCTCGGCGGCATGGCTCAGCCTCCGTTGCCCTGCTGGCTGGTGACCGACGGGGCGCCCTGCGCGGGGTGCGGCACCCCGATGGTCTGCCCGTCCGGCAGCCGGATGTAGGCCGGGTCCTCGGACTCGACCAGGCCGAGCCGCCGGGCGTTGGCGGTCAGGTTGCCGGGCGCCTCCTGCTTGGCGATCTCCTTGCGCAGCTCCTGCTCGTCCACGTCCAGCTTGGCCTGCTGCTGCTGAAGCTTCTCCAGCTTGAACGCGTTCTCGTTGATCTTGGTGTTGACCGCCAGGATGCCCAGCACCCCACCGACCACCAGCACCAGGATCAGCGCGACGAACGGAGCCCGGGGCACCCGGATCGGCGCCGGCGGGGCGACCCGCAGGCGCGGCGTGGGCGCACCGGTGACCCGGGTGCGCTCGGCCGGCCGCAGGGCGGCGCTGCCCTGCGTCGGGAACTCGCGCGTCCCCCGGGCGCGAGTCGCCTCCCGGCGGTCGGTCGCCGTCGTGTCCCGCGCGGTGCGCTGCGCCGCGGTCCGGCCCCCCGACCGCGGTGCGCGCTGCCCGACGGCTCCCCGGCCGTCGCGCTTCTCGACGTTCATGTCCCCTCCCCCTCCTCGTCCGTCCCGTTCGCGTCCCCCGGGGCCGACGCGGGGTCCTTACCGGACCCCGGTGACCCCGTCCCCGGTTGGTGCATCGCCTTCACCCGGCGGCGGTACCGTTCGCGGTCGGTACGCCCCTGCCGGGCCGCCTCCGGGTCGAGCCGTTCCGCGGCCCGCAGCCGCACCGAGGCGGCACGCGGGTTCGCGGCCACCTCCGCCTCCCCGGGCAGCTCGGCGCCCCGGCTCAACAGCCGGAACGTCGGGCCGGACCCGGGCAGCTCGACCGGGAGGTCGACCGGGCCCTTACTGCGGACCCGGTCGGCGAGCGCCTGCTTGGTGAGCCGGTCCTCCAGCGAGTGGTAGGACAGGACCACCATGCGGCCGCCCACTGTGAGCTTGTCCAGAGCAGCCGGCAGCGCCGTCTCCAGCGCTGCCAGTTCTCTGTTTACCTCGATCCGTAAAGCCTGAAACGTTCTCTTTGCCGGGTGTCCACCGGTTCGTCGGGCCGGTGCCGGAATGGCGTCCCGCACCAGCTCGGCCAGCCGGGCCGACGACGTGATCCGGGCGCGCTCCCGTTCCCGGATGATCGCCGAGGCGATCTTCCCGGCGAACTTCTCCTCGCCGTACACCCGCAGCAGGCGGGCCAGGTCCGGGTGGGAGTAGGTGTTGACCACCTCCTCGGCGGTCACCCCCCGGGTCTGGTCCATCCGCATGTCCAGCGGCGCGTCCTGCGCGTACGCGAACCCGCGGTCGGGCGCGTCCAGTTGCAGGGACGAGACGCCGAGGTCGAACAGCACCCCGTCGATCGCCGGGTAACCGAGCCGGTCGAGCACCTCGGGCAGCTCGTCGTAGACGGCGTGCTCCAGGTGGATCCGGTCGGCGAACCGGGCCAGGCGGACCCGCGCGTGGGCGAGCGCCTCGGTGTCCCGGTCCAGGCCGATCAGCACCGTGTCCGGATGCGCCGAGAGCACCGCCTCGGCGTGCCCGGCCAGACCGAGCGTGGCGTCGACGTGCACGGTGCGACCGGGCCGGCCCAGTGCGGGGGCCAGCAGCTCGAGACACCGCTCGAGCAGCACCGGCACGTGCGTGCCGCGTAGCTCCCCCATCTCGACCCCCACCCCGTTCGCCAACCGTTCCGTCATGTGTCCGTCGTCGCCACGACGCCTCGCCATACCGCCAGATCCCCATCCGCTCCCGCCCGCCGGAGGCCGCGGCCCTCCGTGTCGGATCGTGCGCCTGGCACCGGGGAAGGGGTGCCAGGAACTCGAAAGCGGCTGGAGATCTCGCAGTACGTCGGGCGCCGTCACGCCCTACAGACCGCCGGGCAGCACCCCCTCCTCGATGTCGGCGAAGTCGTCTTCGCTCTCCGCGAGGTAGGCCTCCCAGGCCGCCTTGTCCCAGATCTCCACCCGGGTGCTCGCTCCGATCACGACCAGATCCCGGTCCAGTGCCGCGTACGACCGCAGGTGGCCGGGAATGGTGACCCGCCCCTGCTTGTCCGGCACCTCGTCGTGCGCGCTGGCGAAGAAGACCCGGCTGTAGGCCCGGGCCGCCTTGCTCGTCATCGGCTGCGCGCGCAACTGGTCCGCGATCCGCTGGAACTCGGGCATCGGGAAGACGTAGAGGCAGCGCTCCTGCCCTTTGGTGATCACGACACCCCCCGCCAGTTCGTCCCGGAACTTCGCCGGCAGGATCAACCGGCCTTTGTCGTCCAGGCGCGGAGTGTGGGTGCCGAGGAACATCGGCCCAACCCCCTCGCCCTGAGCGGCGTTCGCGGCGCCGCTGACCCCCCGGGCCGGTGTGGCCCTCCCGGCCTCACCATCGCGCCCCACTCTACTCCACTTCCCTCCACCTGCAACCAGAATCGCCCGCGCGGCGTGGCGTTTCCGCGCGCAAAACCGCACGTCAACGCGGGTGGGGCGGAGTGGAGGGGGTGGGGCGCGCCCCACACCGTCCGCTACCCGACATCGACCGCCGCCGTCCGGCCCCGCGCGCTCCGGCCGTCCGCCGGGTCCTCCCCGGCCGAACGGTTCGCCGTCGGCGGCGATCTGGCGGAGGTGGTGGTCCGGTAACCTCGCTCGGGTGACGGACGCGAAGATGCCCTTGCGGGCAAAGGTGGCCAGCTCCGTGTCGCGCACCGCCGCGGCGCTGTCGCGGGCCGCGGGTCGTGGCGACGGCTCGGTGATCGGCGGCTGGATCGGCCTCAAGATCGACCCGGACCTGCTCGCCCATCTCTCGGCCGGGCGCGCCATCGCCCTGGTGTCCGGCACCAACGGCAAGACCACCACCACCCGGCTCACCACCGCCGCGGTCGGCGTGCTGGGCCGGGTCGCCACCAACTCCTTCGGCGCGAACATGCCCACCGGCCACACCTCGGCGCTCGCCAAGGCCGGCAGCACGCCGTACGCGGTGCTGGAGGTGGACGAGCACTACCTCGCCCAGGTGCTGGAGGCGACCGAGCCGCACGTGGTGGCGCTGCTCAACCTCTCCCGCGACCAGCTCGACCGCGCCAAGGAGGTCGCCATGATGGCGCAGCTCTGGCGCGCCGCCCTGGTCCGGCACCCGCGGATCCGGGTGGTCGCCAACGCCGACGACCCGATGGTGGTGTGGGCCGCCTGCCCGCCGGCCGACCCGGCGCAGGGTCACGTGCCGCCGCACGTCACCTGGTTCAGCGCCGGGCAGCGCTGGCACGACGACTCCTGGGTCTGCCCCGAGTGCGGCTCCACCATCCAGCGCTCCGGCGAGCAGTGGTGGTGCACCGGCTGCCCGCTGCGCCGCCCCGAGCCGAACTGGACGGTCGAGGACGACGGCGTGCTCGACCCCACCGGCGCCTGGCACAAGATCCGGCTCCAGCTCCCCGGCAAGGTCAACCTCGGCAACGCGGCCACCGCCCTGGCCGTCGCCGCCGAGTTCGGCGTACGCCCGGTGGACGCGGTGTCCCGGCTCGGCACCGTCACCTCGGTGGCCGGCCGCTACGCCCAGGTGGACCGCGACGGGCGCAACATCCGGCTGCTGCTGGCCAAGAACCCGGCGAGCTGGCTGGAGGCGTTCGACATGGCCGACGTCGCGCCGACACTGCTGTCCATCAACGCCCGCGACCCCGACGGGCTGGACACCTCCTGGCTGTTCGACGTGGACTTCTCCCCGCTGACCGGCCGGCAGGTGCTGATCACCGGCGACCGGGCGTACGACCTGGCGGTGCGGCTGGAGGTCAACGGCGTGCCGTTCCAGCACGTACGCAGCTTCGACGAGGCCGTCCGCGCCGTGCCGCCGGGCCGGCTGGAGGTCATCGCCAACTACACCGCCTTCCAGGACATCCGAGCGGAGCTGGACCGTGTCAACTGAGAGCCTGCGCATCGTCTGGATCTATCCCGACCTGCTGTCCACGTACGGCGACCGGGGCAACGCGCTGATCCTGGCCCGCCGGGCCCAGCTGCGCGGCATGCCGGTCGAGGTGCTGGAGGTCCGCTCCGACCAGCGGCTGCCCGCCACCGCCGACATCTACCTGATCGGCGGCGGCGAGGACGGCCCGCAGGCGCTCGGCGCCCAGCGCCTGATCGCCGACGGCGGCCTGCACCGGGCGGTGGCCCAGGGTTCGGTGGTGTTCGGCGTCTGCGCCGGCTACCAGCTTCTCGGCACCTCCTTCTTCGCCAAGGGCACCCGCTGCGCCGGCCTGGAGCTGCTCGACCTCTCCTCCGACCGCGGCCCCACCCGGGCGGTGGGCGAGCTGGCCGGTGAGGTCGACCCGCGGCTGGGCATCCCGCACCTGTCCGGGTTCGAGAACCACGGCGGCCGCACCCACCTCGGCCCGGGCGTGTCCCCGCTGGCCCGGGTCACCACCGGCGTCGGCAACGACGGGGCCACCGAGGGCGCGTGGCGGGGCAAGCTGCTCGGCACCTACTCGCACGGGCCGGCGCTGGCCCGCAACCCGGACCTGGCCGACCTGCTGCTGCGCTGGGCGACCGGCATCCACCAGCTCCCCCCGCTCGACGACACCTGGGCCGACCGCCTCCGCTCCGAGCGCCGCGCCGCGGTGGCCGCCGCACCGAGGCCGTGACCGACGCCGCCCGGCCGGGGCGGCGACCGGTGGCCCGCCGGCTCGCCGGGTTGCTGCGGCAGCCCTCGGCGCGCCGGTTCGGGCTGCTCCTGCTGCTGCTCGCCGGGTTCGGCGTGACGCTGCTGCTGGTGCCCCGGCCGGACCCGGCCGACCTGCCCCGGCTCGCCGACTCGCTCGGCGGCTACGGTCCGCCCGCGGCGGTGGTCGGCGGCGCGCTGCTGCTGGTGGCGCTGGTGCCGCGGACGTTCGTCACGCTGGCCGCGGGCGCGATCTTCGGCCCGGTGCAGGGCGCCGCGTACGCGCTCGGCGCGGCACTGCTCGCGGCGGCCATCGGCTTCACGGTGGGCCGGATGCTCGGCCGCGACTTCGTCGCCGAGCGGGTACGCGGACGGCTGGCCCGCCTCGACGGCTGGTTCGCCCGGCAGAGCGTCTTCGGCGTGGTGACCGTACGGCTGCTGCCGATCGCCGGGTTCGGGCTGGTCAGCTACGGCTACGGCACCACCGCCGCCCGGGTGCTGCCGTTCCTGGCCGGCAGCGTGATCGCCTCCGCCCCGACCGCCATCGGCTACGCGGCGCTCGGCGCGGCCGTGACCACGCCCGGTTCGATCAACTGGTACGCGGCCGCGCCGGCCAGCCTCGGCCTGATCGCCAGCGTGCTGATCATCCACCGCTGGTGGCGGGCGGAACGGCGGCGCCGGTCCGAGCCGGCATGACCGGCGGTGGGCGCGTCCCCGATGTGGACACGCCCACCGGCCGGGTCAGGCGACGACCGAGACCATCCGGCCCTTCACCACGATGACCTTGCGCGGCTCCTTGCCGCCCAGCGTGCCCGCGACCGCCTCCAGCGCCGCCGCGCGGACGGTCTCCTCGGACGCGTCGGCCGGCACCTCGACCCGGCCCCGGACCTTGCCGTTGACCTGCACCGGGTACGTGACCGACTCGGCCACCAGCAGGGCCGGGTCGGCGACCGGGAAGTCGGCGTACGCCAGCGAGTCCTCGTGGCCCAGCTTGCGCCACAGCTCCTCGGCCACGTGCGGGGCGAACGGGGCCACCATCAGCACCAGCGGCTCGGCCACCTCGCGCGGCGTACGCGCCAGCCGGGTCAGGCCGTTGGTCAGCTCGATCAGCTTGGCGATGGCGGTGTTGAAGCGGATCCCGTCCATGTCGGCGCGGACCCCGTCGATCGTCTTGTGCAGCAGCCGCCGGGTCGCCTCGTCGGCCGGTTCGTCGGTGATCCGCAGCTCGCCGGTCTGCTCGTCGACGACGCTGCGCCAGACCCGCTGCAGGAACCGGTACGAGCCGACCACGGCCCGGGTGTCCCACGGGCGGGACACCTCCAGCGGGCCCATCGACATCTCGTACACCCGGAACGTGTCCGCGCCGTACGCCGCGCACATGTCGTCCGGGGTGACGACGTTCTTCAGCGACTTGCCCATCTTGCCGTACTCGCGCCGGACCTCGGTCTCGCCGTGGAACCAGCGGCCGTCGACCTCGACGACCTCCTCGGCGGGCACGTACGCGCCGCGGGCGTCGACGAACGCGTACGCCTGGATCATGCCCTGGTTGAACAGGCGGCGGAACGGCTCGAACGACGAGACGTGGCCCAGGTCGTACAGCACCTTGTGCCAGAAGCGGGCGTACAGCAGGTGCAGCACGGCGTGCTCGGCGCCGCCGACGTACAGGTCGGTGCCACCGCAGTCCCCCGGACGCTGCGGCCCCATCCAGTACGCCTCGTTCTCCGGGTCGGCGAAGCGCTGCGAGTCGGTCGGGTCCAGGTAGCGCAGCTCGTACCAGCAGGAGCCGGCCCACTGCGGCATCACGTTCGTCTCACGGGTGTAGCGCTTGGGCCCGTCGCCCAGGTCCAGCTCCACCTCCACCCAGTCGCGCCGCCGCGACAGCGGGGTCTCCGGATCGCTGTCGGCGTCCTCCGGGTCGAACGTCTTCGGCGAGAAGTCCTCCACCTCGGGCAGCTCGACCGGCAGCATCGACTCGGGCAGCGCGATCGGCGCCCCGGTCTCGTCGTACACGATCGGGAACGGCTCGCCCCAGTAGCGCTGCCGCGAGAACAGCCAGTCGCGCAGCCGCCAGGTGACCGCGCCGGCGCCGTGCCCGTTGGCCTCCAGCCACTCGATGATGCGCGCCTTCGCGTCGGCCACGCCCAGGCCGTCCAGGTCGATGCCGCGTTCCGGGGCGGCGCTGTTGATCGCCGGACCGTCCCCGGTGTACGCCTTGCCGTCGAAGCCCTCCGGCGGCTGCACGGTCCGTACGATCGGCAGCTCGAACACCTCGGCGAAGGCCCAGTCCCGCTCGTCCTGCGCCGGCACCGCCATGATCGCGCCGGTGCCGTACCCGGCCAGCACGTAGTCGGCGATGAAGATCGGGATCTGCCCGCCGGTCACCGGGTTGGTGGCGTAGGCGCCGACGAAGACGCCGGTCTTCTCCTTGCTGTCCGCCTGCCGCTCCACGTCCGTCTTGGCCGCGGCGGCCTTCCGGTACGCCTCGACGGCCTCGCGCGGGCCGGCGTGCCCGCCGGTCCAGGCGTCCTTCGTCCCCTCCGGCCAGGCGGCCGGCGTCAGCACGTCGACCAGCTCGTGCTCGGGCGCCAGCACCATGTAGGTGGCGCCGAAGACGGTGTCCGGCCGGGTGGTGAACACCCGCACCGGGGCCGCCTCGGTCGGGAAGTCGATGTGCGCGCCGGTCGACCGGCCGATCCAGTTGCGCTGCTGCAGCTTGATCGGCTCCGGCCAGTCCAGCGTGTCCAGATCCTCCAGCAGCCGGTCCCCGTACGCGGTGATCCGCATCATCCACTGCTTCAGGTTGCGCTTGAAGACCGGGAAGTTGCCTCGCTCGGAGCGGCCGTCGGCGGTGACCTCCTCGTTGGCCACCACGGTGCCCAGGCCCGGGCACCAGTTCACCGGCGCCTCCGAGACGTACGCCAGCCGGTGGTCGTCGACGACGCGCCGCCGCTCCCCCACTGACAGCTCGGCCCACGGGCGCCCGTCGGGGGTGGCACGGGTGCCGCCCTCGAACTCGGCGATCAGCTCGGCGATCGGCCGGGCCTTGCGCGCGTCCGCGTCGTACCAGGAGTTGAAGATCTGCAGGAAGATCCACTGCGTCCAGCGGTAGAAGTCGGTGTCGATGGTCGCCACCGAACGCCGCTCGTCGTGGCCCAGCCCCAGCCGGCGCAGCTGCGCCTTGAACCGCTCGATGTTGGCCTCGGTGGTGGTCCGGGGGTGGGTGCCGGTCTGCACCGCGTACTGCTCGGCGGGCAGGCCGAACGCGTCGAAGCCCATCGCGTGCAGCACGTTGCGCCCGGCCATCCGCTGGTAGCGGGCGTAGCAGTCGGTACCGATGTAGCCCAGCGGGTGGCCGACGTGCAGGCCGGCGCCGGACGGGTACGGGAACATGTCCAGCACGTACAGCTTCTCGGCGCCCGCCCGCGGGTGGCCGGGGTCGGCCAGCGGACCGGCCGGGTTCGGCGCCTGGAAGGTGCCCTCCCGCGCCCAGGTGTCCTGCCAGCGGTGCTCGATCTCGTCGGCCAGGGCGGCGGTGTACCGGAACGGGGGGATGTCGGTCGCCGGTGCGGCTGCCTCACTCATGGCGTCTCCTCGGCGCGGATCGATTCGAAAAAATTGTGGGCGGTCTGCTGCGGGCACAAAAAAGCCCCTCGCGCAGGAGGGGCGGCCGTGCTGTCGCGCGTTCAGCGCATCAACACGGCTCGGTAAGAAGCAGGAAGAACCCGGCCATGCAGGCAGTGTACCTCGCACCCCTCGGCGGCGGCGCGCCCGTTCCACGCGCGGCGGCCGGTCCCCCGGTCCGGCGAATATTCCGGGCGTAACCGACCGACCACCTGCGGGAGTCGGCAGTAACGACAAACATGGTTAGCCTGAGAGACCAATGAGATTTCTGCGGCAGACGAGGCTCGGCGTCGCGAACCCAACGGCGGGTCCAGGTGCTCTATAAAGAGCTGCCGTCCAGGCGACGAGGAGGAGGCCCGTGACACAACAGACCTGGGACGAGGTGGGCGGTCTGCTGCCGCACGACGAGTTCCGCGCCGCCAGCGAGGCCATCGTGGCCAACATCGAGCAGGTCATCGAGGGCAAGACCGCCACCGTCCGGCTCGCCCTGGCGGTGCTGCTGGCCGAGGGGCACCTGCTCATCGAGGACGTGCCCGGCGTCGGCAAGACCAAGCTCGCCAAGGCGATGGCCCGGTCCATCGACTGCTCGGTCCGGCGGATCCAGTTCACCCCCGACCTGCTTCCCAGCGACGTCACCGGCGTCAGCGTCTACAACCAGGAGACGCACGACTTCGAGTTCCGCCCCGGCGCGGTCTTCGCCAACCTGGTGGTCGGCGACGAGATCAACCGGGCCTCGCCGAAGACCCAGTCGGCGCTGCTGGAGTGCATGGAGGAGCGGCAGGTCACCGTCGACGGGGTCACCTACCAGTTGCAGACGCCGTTCATGGTGATCGCGACGCAGAACCCGATCGAGATGGAGGGCACCTACCCGCTGCCCGAGGCGCAGCGCGACCGGTTCACCGCCCGCATCGCGATGGGCTACCCGGACCCGCGCGCCGAGCTGGCCATGCTCGACGGGCACGGCGCCACCGACCCGCTGCCGGGCCTGCGGCCGGTCTCCGACGCGGCCACCGTCCGCCGGCTGATCGGCCACGTCCGGCAGGTGCACGTCGCCGACGCCGTCAAGCAGTACGCGATCGACCTGGTCACCGCCACCCGGGAGGCGCCCGACCTGCGGCTCGGCGCGTCCCCGCGGGCCACGCTCCAGCTGCTGCGCACCGCCCGCGCGGTGGCCGCCCTGGAGGGCCGCGACTACGTCCTGCCGGACGACCTCCAGGTCCTCGCGGTGCCGGTGCTGGCGCACCGGATCATCCCCACCGCGGACGCGCAGCTGGCCCGGCGCACCACCGACGCGATCGTCTCCGAGCTGGTGCACCGCCTGCCGCTCCCGCACGACCGGCAGCGCTCGCCGTACGACACCCGGCCCGGCGGCGGCAACAACGGCCGCGGGCCGTACGAGCCGCGGAGGCCGTGACGTGCGTGACGGCCTGCGTGGGCTGACCACCCGCGGCCGCTCCTTCCTGGCGGCCGCGGTGGCCGCGGCGATCTCCGCCGGCATCCTGGGCGAGAAGGACCTGCTCCGGGTGGCGGTCCTGCTCGCCGTGCTGCCGCTGCTGGCCGCCGCGTACGTCGGGCGCAGCCGGTACAAGCTGGCCTGCAACCGGTCGCTGGAGCCGCACCGGGTGCCGGTCGGCGCCAGCTCCCGGGTGGTGCTGCGGCTGCAGAACCTGTCCCGGCTGCCCACCGGCACGCTGCTGCTGGAGGACCGCCTGCCGTACGCGCTGGGCAGCCGGCCCCGGGTGGTGCTGGAGCGGCTCGGCGCGCACCAGGCCAGCTCCGTGGCGTACACGGTCCGCGCGGACGTGCGCGGCCGCTACGAGGTGGGGCCGCTGGTGATCCGGCTGACCGACCCGTTCGGGCTGTGCGAGCTGACCCGGTCGTTCCCCAGCACCGACCACCTCACGGTGATCCCGCAGGTCACCCCGCTGCCCGCGGTGCGGCTGCCGGGTGAGTACGCCGGCAGCGGCGACAGCCGGGCCCGCTCGGTGGCGGTGCACGGCGAGGACGACGCCGCCACCCGGGAGTACCGGATGGGCGACGACCTGCGCCGGGTGCACTGGAAGTCCACCGCCCGCACCGGTGAGCTGATGGTGCGCCGCGAGGAGCAGCCGTGGGAGAGCCGGGCGACGGTGGTGCTCGACACCCGCGCCGCCGGGCACCGGGGCGAGGGCCCCACGGCCAGCTTCGAGTGGGCGGTCTCGGCCGCCGCCAGCATCGCCGTGCACCTGCGCGAGGCCGGCTACAAGCTGCGGCTGGTCACCGGCAACGGCGCCGACGTCGGGGCCACCGAGGCCGGCGGCGAGGGACTGCTGCTCGACCACCTCGCCGACGTGCACCTGGACCGGCGCGGCGAGATCACCACACTGGTGCAGCAGGTCCGGCAGCGCGCCGACGGCGGTCTGATCATCGCGCTGCTCGGCACGCTCGGCACCGCCGAGGCGGAGCTGCTGGCCGGGCTGCGCGGCAACGGCGCCACCTGTGTGGCGTTCCTGCTCGACAGCAACACCTGGCTCAACCTCCCGGCGAACGCCCGGACCGAGGCGGAGCGGGCGCACGGCGCCGCCGCGCTCGCGCTGCTGCAGAGCGGCTGGCGGGTCATCGGGGTGGAGCACGGCACCCGACTGCCGATGCTGTGGCCGCAGGCCGGGCGGGGCTCGCAGGGCTTCGCGCTGCGGGCGGCCATGGCCGAGACGGTGGCCGGCGGACGACGATGACCGGAAGGATGGTCCTGTGACCCCGCACCGCAACATCGGTTTCGTCGCCGCGGCGGCGACGCTGCTGGCGGCGGCCCCGCTGTCGGCGATCTTCGAACGCTGGACCTGGCTGATCCAGGCCGCCGTCGTGGTCGCCGTGGTGGCCGGCTCGGCCGCGTTGAGCCGGCTGGGCCGGATGCCGCTGTGGGGGCAGGTGCTGGCCATGCTGGCCGGGCTGACCCTGGGCCTGACGTGGGTCTTCCCCGGTGGCACCGAACTGCTCGCGTTCGTGCCGACCCCGGCCACGTTCGGGCACTTCGGCGACCTGCTCCAGACGTCGTTGCAGGACATGCGCTCGTACGGCGTGAAGGTGCCGGACGTCGACTCGCTGCTGTTCCTCGCGGTCCTCGGCATCGGCGCGGTCGCCGTGGTCGTGGACGTGCTCGCGGTCGGGCTGCGCCGGCCCGCGCTGGCCGGCCTGCCGATGCTCGCCATCTACTCGGTGCCGGTCGCGGTGTACGTGGACAGCGTCCCGGCCACCCCGTTCGTGGTGGGCGCCGCCGGTTACCTCTGGCTGCTGGTCACCGACAACGTCGACCGGGTACGCCGGTTCGGCCGCCGGTTCACCGGCGAGGGACGCGACGTGGACGTCTGGGAGGCGTCCCCGCTGGCCGCGGCCGGCCGGCGGCTCGCCGTGGTCGGCGTGATCGCGGCGGTGGCGCTGCCCCTGGCCGTGCCCGGGATGACCGGCGGGCTGCTGAACAACGTCGGCGCCGGGCCCGGCGAGGGCAACGGACGGCCGGGCCAGGGCGGCAGCTCGGGCCGGGTCGACCTGTTCGCGGCGCTCAGCGGCCAGCTCAACCAGAGCGAAGTGATCGATCTGGTCAAGGTCAGCACCAACGAGGCGACCCCGTTCTACCTGCGCCTGGGCGTGGTCGACGACCTGCGGCCCAGCGGCTTCCAGGCACGTGTGCCCACCGGGAGGTCGGTCGCCCGTGCGCTGGCCGACCCGGGCGACGACGCCCCGCGCGGCGTCGACCGGCAGCGCTACCGCGCCACCGTCGAGGTGACGAAGAACCTGAACATGCCGTTGCTGCCGGTCTACGCCGAGCCGACCAAGACCGACGACCTCAACGGCAACTGGCTGTACGACCCGAACCAGCAGGTCGTCTTCTCCAACCGGGACAACGCCCGCGGCAAGAGCTACTCGTTCGACTACGTCCGGTCCACCTTCAGCCCGGCGGCGCTGCGCGCGGCCCCGTCCCTGCCCTCGGACAGCCCGGTGATGCGGCAGCAAACCGAGCGGCCGTCCGTCCCGGCAGTCGAGGAGCTGGTCGCGGAGCTGGTCAAGGGCAAGTCGAACAACTACGACAAGGTCCGGGCGATCTACGACTACTTCTCGGTGGAGAACGGCTTCACCTACTCGCTGTCCACCCGCAACGGCAGCAGCGGGGAGGACATCACCGACTTCCTCGCCACCAAGGTCGGCTACTGCCAGCAGTACGCCGCGGCCATGGCCTGGCTGGTCCGGGCCGCCGGCATCCCGGCCCGGGTCGCGGTCGGGTTCAGCAACGGCAGCAAGGCCGACGGCGACGCGTACGTGCTGACCAACCGCAACCTGCACGCCTGGACCGAGGTCAACTTCGGTCCCGCGATCGGCTGGGTGCCGTTCGACGCCACCCCGGCGGCGGCCGTGCCGGGCTCGGTCCGCTCGGCGTGGGCGCCGGACATCGACGCCCCCGAGGAGACCACCCCCTCGACCGGCAGCACCAGCGCTCCCGACGCGGCCGGCCCGTCGGCCGGGCCGAACGAGGCGGACCGGCTCGACAAGGACACCGACCAGGGCCTGGCGCTGAACCAGGGCGGCCCCGCCGAGGAGAGCCCGGTCTGGCCGTGGTGGCTGGCCGGTGTGCTGGTGCTGCTGGCGCTGCTCGCCGTACCGGCCCTGCGCCGCTCCGCCCTGCGCCGCCGCCGGCGCGTCCGCGCGGTCGCGCCCGCGGCCACCGCGCTGCCGGTGCCGGGCCAGCGCGGCGAGACACGGCCGGTCGTGGTCGGCGTGGACGCCGAGGCGGCCCGCGCCGACGCGCACGCCGCCTGGGACGAACTGCTCGACACGCTCGTCGACTTCCACGTCCGCGTCGACCCCACGGAGACCCCACGGGCCACCGCCGAGCGGCTGGCCCGGGAGGCGCTCGCCGAGAGGGGGGACGCCGCGACCGGGGTACGCTTGCTCGGCCGCGCCGAGGAACGCGCCCGGTACGCCCGTGACCCGCTGACCGACGCCGGGTTGCCGGCGGCGCTGCGCACGGTCCGGGGCGCGCTGGCGGCGGGCGCGGATCGCCGTACCCGGCTGCTGGCCGCGCTGCTGCCCCCGTCGGTGCTGCAACGCTGGCGTACCGGTCTGGCCGAGCGGTCGGCCCGGGTGGTCACCACGAGCGGTCAGGTCCGGCAGCAGATGACGCGCTGGAGCCCTCGCCGCCTCCTGGCCGGCCGCCCCGCCCGCTGACCCCCTCCCCGCCCGCCCGCCCTCCTGCCCTCCTGCCCTTCCGCCCCCGCCCCTCCCGCCCCGCCCCTCCCGCCCTCTCATCGTTGATCAAGGAGTTTGTGTCCAGTTCCAGCCCCGCTGACGACACAAACTCCTTGATCACCGCTTCTGGGCCGCTGCCCCGCCCGGACGCACGCGAGATCTTGGTACGAAAGGGCCCCCATAGGGGCGCTTTCGTACCAAGATCTACGGCGGCGCCCGGGATACGGGCGGCGAATCCCGCCTGCCGGGCGGCGCGTGATTGAGGGGACGGACGGGCCGGGCAGCCCGCCGCCGCAGCGGTGGGTGAGCGCGTTGTTCGCCCAGCGTCCGGGTTATCCGCGATCTTGCAGTCTGCGCCCGGGTGAACGGGACATTCGGGGCACAGCTTGGACCGAAAGTGCAAGATCGCGCGGGAGACATCGGGGCGCGACGCGGGCCGGGAGTGCAAGATCGCGTGGGAGCGGACCGATTGAGCTACGGCAGGTGGCCGGGCAACTCGGGCAGGTGTGTCACGTTGAGGCGGGGAAGCTCTACGGTGACAGCCCGGGTGGGGTGCGAACCGGGCGCGCATCAACGTGCTGACGGAGGCGCGGCGGTGTCCACGGGAGGCGTACCGGGGGGTTGTGCCGCCGCGGCGGGACGGTGAACTCGATTTCGGGCACGACTGAGCGAGCGCCCTCGCCGCGTGTGCCGCGGCGACCGGCAGCAGGTCGCCCCGGCGGCGCTTGCCGACCTGCTACGGAGGCGCCGCCGGTTTCCCGCCCCGGTTCAGGGGCGGGACGCGGTCAGCGGTGGCCCTCCGGGCGCTGCCGCCAGCGGTCCTCCATCCGGTCGAGGAAGGAGCCCCGACGGCCACCACCACCGCCACCGCCACTGCGGCCACGGGGACGACGCCGGCTCGTTGTGCCGCCGACCACGTGCAGGTCGGGCGACTGGGATCGGCGGTGCGACTGCACCGCGTAGCCCAACGAGGCCAGCATGACGACGAAACCCGCCACGGCCACCGCAGGAATCTTGATCACGGCACCGTAGATCAACAGGGCCAGACCAGCGACGACCACGCCGGCAGCGACGAGCACGCGACGCCGCGCGTGGAAACGCGGGTCGCTGGCGCGCACGGCCGAGGCGAACTTGGGGTCCTCGGCAAGCGACCGCTCGATCTGCTCGAACAGCCGCTGCTCGTGCTCCGAGAGCGGCACGGCACTCCTCCCCGGTCACGTTGGTCGGCCCGGTCGGGCCGACAGACCGTGGCAGCCAACCGGCTGCTTACCCGCAAGTCTACGAGGGCCCCCGCGCGTCGGAAAGCGGGACGACCTACGGCCGGGCCGGTTTTTCGACTTGTCGTGTATCACGACGGCCGAGAAGACTGGCCGGACCTATGACGGACCGCCCGAATCGGGCAGCCGCGGCGTCGGCCGCCGCCTCCGCCTCGCGCCAGCCGCGCTCGGGCGCACCCAGGGTGAGCTGCTGCGGGGTCTCCCCGGCGGGGGCGAGACCTTCCATCCGGACACCGACCAGCCGAACCGGCTCGCCCGGGGCCAGCGCGCCCCACAGCGCCCAGGCCGTGTCGAACATCTCCCGCGCGGTGTCGGTGGGCACGGCGAGCGTGCGGGAGCGGCTGACCGTCCGGAAGTCGGCGAAGCGGACCTTGAGCGACACGGTGCGGCCCACCTGTCCGGCCGCCCGCAACCGAGCGCCGGCCTTGTCGGCGAGGGCGAGCAGGGACCGCCGGATCTCGTCCGGGTCGCTCACGTCGGTGTCGAACGTGACCTCCGCGCCGATCGACTTCTCCACCTGCTCGGGTGTGACCGCGCGCGGGTCACGCCCCCACGCCAGCTCGTGCAGGTGGGTGGCGGACGCCTCGCCCACCGCCCGGCGCAGCAGGCCCGCCGGTGCCTCGGCGAGGTCGCGCACGGTACGCAGGCCGAGGCGGCGCAGCGCGTCCGCGGAACGCTCCCCCACGCCCCACAGCGCGGACACCGGCAGCGGGTGCAGGAAGTCCAGCACCCGGGCGGCCGGGACCACGAGCAGGCCGTCGGGTTTGGCCCGGGTGGAGCCGAGCTTGGCCACGAACTTGCTCGGCCCCACGCCGACCGAGCAGGTCAGTCGCTGTTCCTCGGCGACCCGGCGGCGGATCAGGGCGGCGATGTCGGCGGGCCGGCCGAACAGCCGGCGGGCGCCCGCCACGTCGAGGAACGCCTCGTCCAGTGAGAGCGGCTCGACCAGGGGCGTGACGTCCCGGAAGATCCGCATGACCGCCCGCGACGCCTCGGTGTAGGCGGTGAAGTCGGGCGGGAGGTAGACCGCCCCGGGGCAGAGCGCGCGGGCGCGGGCGGTGGGCATGGCGCTGCGGACGCCGTACCGCCGGGCCTCGTAGCTGGCGGAGCTGACCACGCCGCGCGGCCCGACGCCGCCCACCACCACCGGCCGCCCGCGCAGCTCGGGCCGGCGGCGCACCTCCACCGAGGCGTAGAACGCGTCCATGTCGACGTGCAGGACGGTGCAGCCGGTGTCGTCGGCGTCCGGCCCGAAGCGCGGGTCACCGCCTCGGGGCAACGACTGGCTACGGCCCATGTCAGCAGGCTAGCCCGCCGGTCCGACAACCCCACGGCGACCGCCCGCCGGCCCCGGACGAGGCGGGCCGACCCGGGGGACAGCGCAGAGGCATGGACGAACCGGGGTCAGCCGCGGACCACCAGCAGCGGGATCGTCATCTCGGCGGCGGTGTCCGCGCCGTGGTACGCCACCAGCCGCGACGCCATCGGCGGTTCGGAGCGGGTGGCGACCACCGCGTACGTGTCGCGGCAGACCACCACCACGTCGCCGATCCGGGTCAGGTGTGCCTCGGGCACCGGCCCGAACCAGCCGGTCGCCACCGCCTCGGCCCGGGTCAGCACGTGCGCGGCCGGGCCCAGCACCTCGGTCCAGGCGGCCGTCAGGTCGGCCTCGGCACCCGGCTCGACGTGCAGGTAGCGGACGCGGGGCTCGCCGGCGACCACTCGTACCCCGGCCCGCAGGCGGGGGTCGGTGTCCAGGTCGATCCGGTGCGCGGCGGGCACGTCGAGCTGGCCGTGGTCGGCGGTGACCAGCAGCGCGGCGTCCGGCGGCAGCCCATCGACGAGCCGGGCCAGCAGCGTGTCCACGTCGGCGGCGGCGGCCCGCCAGGGCGCGGAGTCCACGCCGCTGAGGTGCCCGTGCCGGTCCAGGTCGGGGTGGTAGCCGGAGACGAGGGCGGGCCCGTCCCCGGCGGCGAGCGCCGCCAGCATCCGGGCGGCGAGCGCGTCGACGCCGGCCGCGCCCCGGTAGTTGCCGCCCCGGTTGGCGGCGAGCGTCAGGCCGCTGCCGGCGAACTCGGGACGGCTGACCACTGTCACGGCGACCCCGGCGGCACGGGCCCGCTGGTACCAGGTGGGCACCGGCTGCCAGCTCGCCGGGTCCGGGTCGCCGGCCCAGTCGACGTGGTTGAGCACCCGGTCGGTGCCGGGCACCCGGACCGTGAAGCCGAGTACGCCGTGCGCGCCGGACCCGGTGCCGGTGCCGAGGCTGACCAGGCTGGTCGGCGTGGTGGACGGGAAGCCGGTGGTGAGCGGCCGGCCGACGGTGGCGGCCAGGCCGGCGAGCGTCGGGGCGTACGGGGCGGCGGTGGGGATCTGGTACCAGCCGAGGCCGTCGACGAGCAGCACCGCGATCCGGCGTACCCCGGTCAGGCGCGGGGCCAGGCCGAGCCGGTCGGCCGCGCCCGGCACGCCGAGCAGCGCCAGCGCGCTGGGCAGCACGTCGGTCAGGGCGGCGCCGTCGTAGCGGGGCGCCACCCGGTCCAGCGGGCCGGGAGCCGGATCGGGGGCCGGGCCGGTCATGCCGGGCGGCGGGCGAACAGGTGCAGCTGGGCGGCGAGATCGCGGTACGGGGACCGGGCCGCCAGGGCGCGCTCCAGTTCCACCAGGGCGGCCTGCTGCCCGTCGGCGACCGCGGCCGGGAGCAGGTCGGCGAGCACCCGTACCCCGTGGATCTCCTCCACGACGAGGCCGGCGGCGGTGAGCAGCGCGCTCGCGTCGGTGGTGTCGTAGCGGCGGCGCAGCGTGTCCCGGCCGCCGGTGGTGCCGCGCGGGTCGGCGGCGAGCGCGGCGGCGGCGTCCAGTTGCCCGTTCATCGCCCGGCCGAACACGGCGGCGGCCCGGCCGGCGACGAGCACGCTCGCCGCGCCACCCGGGCGCAACGCGGTGACCAGCGCGGACATCACCGGTTCCGGGTCGTCGACCACTTCGAGGACGGAGTGGCAGAGCACCAGGTCCACGGTGGCCGGTTCGACGAGTCCGGTGAGCGCGTCGGCGTCGCCCTGCGTCGCGCGTACCCGATCGGCGACCCCGGCCTCGGCGGCCCGGCGGGTCAGCGCGGCGAGCGCGTCGGGGCTGGCGTCGACCACGGTGACCCGGTGACCGGCCTCGGCGAGCGGGACGGCGAAGCCGCCGGTCCCGCCGCCGACGTCGAGCACGGAGAGTCGTTCGCCGGCCCGCCGGTCCAGCTCGGCCCGGAGCACCGACCAGATGACGGCGGTGCGGGGGGTGAGGGTTCGGATCTGCTCCACGCGCCGAGCCTAGTCACCCCCCGGCCCGGGTTCAGGACTCGCCGCCGCCGGCGGGGTCGTCCTCGGCGCGAGAGCGCTGGTCGTTGGCCACCGGGCCGTCGGTCACCTGGTATTCCCGCGGCTCGGCCTCGTGGGTGGGCGCCCAGTCGGCGCCGAGGCGGGTCCGTCGGGCGTTGGCTACGCCACCGGCGTACGTGCGGTGAAAGGTCATCGGTTCATCCCCCATACCCCGGGTGGGCCGCTCTGCCCACCCGCGTCGGGAGTCTCCCGCCTCCGGCCCGGAGAAACCGTAATGTGGATCACTCCATCAACGGAAATCCCTGGATGCCGGTGTGACGGGGGGCTCGATCGCGTCCAGCCGGTCCGCGGTGAGGTTCGTGACGCCCTCATGCCGCTGCAGCCGGCCCCGCACCACCAGTGCTCCGCTGGTGCGGGCGATTCGACGGTATCTCTGCCACAACCCCGGGGAGCAAGTGACATTCAGCATCCCGGTCTCGTCCTCCAGGTTGAGGAACGTGACGCCGCCGGCGGTCGCCGGACGCTGCCGGTGGGTGACGATCCCGCCGACCCGGATCCGCTGCCCGGGCGGCACCTGGCCGAGCCGGGCAATCGGCACCGCGCCCAGTTCGTCGAGCCGGTCCCGGATGAACCGGGCCGGGTGGCTCTCCGGGGACAGGCCGGTGGCCCAGACGTCGGCGACCAGGCGGTCCACCGCGGCCATGCCGGGCAGGGTGGGCGGGTCCGCGCCGGTCACCGTGCCGGGCAGCCGGCCGGGCCGGTCCTGGGCCGCCGCGCCGGCGGCCCAGAGGGCCTGCCGCCGGGTCAGCCCGAAACAGGCGAAGGCGTCAGCGGTGGCCAGCGCCTCCAGCTGCGCGGCGGTGAGACCGACGCGGCGGGCCAGGTCCGGCATGTCCCGGTACGGCCCGTGCGCGGTCCGCTCCGCCTCGATCCGCTCGGCCACGTCCTCGCCGAGGGTACGGACGCTGCCCAGCCCGAGCCGTACCGCCGGGCCGCCCAGCCCCCAGGCGTGCGGCGGCTCGCCCGGCACGCTGCCCCACCGGGTCTGCGGCGTGGACTCCAGCACCGCCTTGGCGCCGCTGGCGTTGATGTCCGGCCGGCGCACCTCCACGCCGTGCCGGCGGGCGTCGTCGGCGAGCGTCTGCGGCGAGTAGAAGCCCATCGGCTGGGCGTTGAGCAGCGCGGCCAGGAACGGGCCCGGGTGGTAGCGCTTGAGCCACGAGCTGGCGTACACCAGGTAGGCGAAGCTCATCGCGTGGCTCTCCGGGAAGCCGTAGCTGGCGAACGCGGTGAGCTTGCGGTACACGTCGTCGGCCAGCTCGCCGGTGATGCCCCGCTCGGCCATCCCGGCGTAGAGCCGGTCGGCGATCTGCGCCATCCGCTCCACCGAGCGTTTCGCCCCCATGGCGCGGCGCAGCTGGTCGGCGCCGGCCGCGTCGAACCCGGCCAGGTCGATGGCGAGCTGCATGAGCTGCTCCTGGAACAGCGGTACGCCGAGCGTCTTCTCCAGCGCGTTGCGCATCAGCGGGTGCGCGTACGTGACCGGCTCCTGGCCGTTCTTGCGCCGGATGTACGGGTGCACCGAGCCGCCCTGGATCGGGCCGGGCCGGATCAGCGCCACCTCCACCACCAGGTCGTAGAACTCGCGCGGCTTGAGCCGGGGCAGCGTGGCCATCTGGGCGCGGCTCTCCACCTGGAACACGCCCACCGAGTCGGCCCGGCAGAGCATGTCGTAGACCTCGGGGTCGTCCAGGTCCATGTCGCCCAGGTCGAGGCTGGACCCGATCAGGTCGTAGCCGTAGTGCAGCGCCGACAGCATGCCGAGGCCGAGCAGGTCGAACTTGACCAGGCCGACGGCGGCGCAGTCGTCCTTGTCCCACTGGAGCACGCTGCGGCCGGGCATCCGGCCCCACTCCACCGGGCACACCTCGATCACCGGCCGGTCGCAGATCACCATGCCGCCGGAGTGGATGCCCAGGTGCCGGGGGAACGTCTGCAGCTCGTTGGCGTACGCGACCACCTGCTCCGGGATGTCCGCCACGTCGACCGCGGCGACCGAACCCCACCTGTCGATCTGCTTGCTCCAGGCGTCCTGCTGGCCGGGCGAGAAGCCGAACGCCTTCGCGACGTCGCGCACCGCCGACCGGGGCCGGTACGAGATGACGTTGGCGACCTGGGCGGTGTGCTCCCGGCCGTAGCGGGCGTAGACGTGCTGGATGACCTCCTCCCGGCGGTCGGACTCGATGTCCACGTCGATGTCGGGCGGGCCGTCGCGCTCCGGGGCGAGGAACCGTTCGAACAGCAGCCGGTGCCGGACCGCGTCCACGTTTGTGATGCGCAGCGCGTAGCAGACCGCCGAGTTGGCCGCCGAGCCCCGGCCCTGGCAGTAGATGTCCTGCGCGCGGCAGAACGCGACGATGTCGTAGACCACCAGGAAGTAGCCGGGGAACCCGAGGTCTTCGATCATCCGCAGCTCGTGTTCCAGCTGCGCGTACGCCTCCGGGTGCGCCTCGGGCGGGCCGTAGCGCTCGCGGGCGCCGTCCATGGTCAGCCGGCGCAGCCAGCTCATCTCGGTGTGCCCGGGCGGCACCGGGTACGCCGGCAGCTTCGGCGCCACGAGCTGGAGGTCGAAGGCGAGTTCCGCACCGTATTCCGCGGCCCGCGCCACCGCGCCCGGGTACGCGGCGAACCGCGCCGCCATCTCCGCGCCGCTGCGCAGGTGGGCGGTGGCCGCGGCGGGCAGCCAGCCGTCGATCTCGTCGAGGCTGCGCCGGGCCCGTACCGCGGCGACGGTGGTGGCCAGCCGCCGCCGTCCCGGGGTGGCGTAGTGCACGTTGTTGGTGGCGACGGTGGGCAGCCCGGCCGCGGCGGCCAGGTCGGCGAGCGCGTCGTTGCGGTCGGCGTCGACCGGGTGGCCGTGGTCGGTCAGCTCCACCGCCACCGTCTCCGCGCCGAACAGCGCGGTGAGCCGGTCCAGTTCCCGGGCCGCCGCGTCGACGCCCTCGGTGAGCAGCGCGGCGGGCACGTGCCCCTTGCGGCAGCCGGTGAGCACCAGCACGTGGTCGCGCAGCTCGTCGGCGATCTCCTCCAGCTCGCCGTAGACCGGGCGGCCCTTCTCCCCGCCGCGCAGCTGGGCGCGGGAGATGGTGGCGGCCAGGCGCGCGTACCCCTCGTGGCCGTGCGCGAGCACCAGCAGGTGCCGGCCGAGCGGGTCGGGTTCGCCGTTCTGCGGGCCGGGCAGCCCGAGGGACAGTTCCGCGCCGAAGATCGTCGGCAGCCGCAGCGCGCGGGCCGCCTCGGCGAAGCGCACCACGCCGTAGAAGCCGTCGTGGTCGGTGACGGCGAGCGCGGTCAGCCCGAGCCGGGCCGCCTCCTCGGCCAGTTCCTCCGGGTGGCTGGCCCCGTCGAGGAAGCTGAAGTTGGAGTGCGCGTGCAGCTCCGCGTACGGCACCACGCCGTCCGGGCGGTCCAGCTCCGGCGGCCGGTATTCCTGGCGTTTGCGGCTCCACGCCGGTGAGTCGCCCCCGTCGGCGTCGACCGCGAGCGGGTCGACCACGTGCAGGTGCCGCTCGCCCTTGGCCCGCCCGGAGAGCACCTGCTCCAGCTTGGACCACGGCATCTTCGGGTTGTGGAAGCTCACCGGCGCCCGCCTCGCCCTGCACCCGAAAGCCCGAGATCTTGGTACGAAACGGCCCCCAGAGGGGCGCTTTCCTTCCAAGATCTTCCCCGGCGCTCAGTCATAGATCGCCTCCACCAGCCACTGCCCGCCCTCGACCGCGAGCAGCAGGGCGGCACCGTCGGCCAGGCTCACCTGGAACCGGGCCCGGCGGCGCGCCTCGGCCGGCGCCCACCAGCGCTCGTCCACCGGCCACGGACCGGCCCACCCGGTGATCTCGGCCGGGCGGCCGGCGCCGACGGTGAGCCGGGCCGGCGCCGCGCTGACCGCCAGCCGGGCGCTCACCACGACCGGCTCCCCGGCGGCGTCGCGCACGTCGGCCGGCAACGGGGTGGGCAGCACCACGGCCGGTGACGGTGGCGGAATCCGTCCCGGCCACGGCGGCTCGGCCACCGCCCGGCCCCGGCCGGCCCGTCGCCCCGCACGGCCCTCAGGGGGTACGACGACAGGGGCGGACGCGGCACCCGGAGCGGCCCCGGCGGCCGGGCGCGACGGCGTCACGCCGCTCGCCGGAGCTGCAGCCGAACCGGCCGGGACCGGGCGCGACGCCGCGACCCCGCTCACCGAACCGGCCGGGACCGGTGGCACGGCGGCGGGAGGGGCGGGGGGCAGGGGTTGCGGGCCGGGGCGCGCGGGCACCCGCTCGTCGCCCCACGGCACCAGGCGCACCTGGTCGGCCGGGGACCGCCCGCCGCCGAGTACCGCGGTGACCACCGCCTCGGGGCCGAGGATGCCCTGTACCCGGCTCAGCGCGCGGTGCGCCCGCTCCCGCTCCTCACCGGTCTCCCCCCACAGCCCGGGTTGCAGGCCCGCCTGGGCGAGCACCCCGTCGGGCACCAGTCGCAGCCGGACGATCCCGGCGGTGGGGCGGGCCGGACGCGTCCCGCCCCGGCCGTTGCTGCCGGAGAGCCAGCCGTCGAGCTGCCAGCGGACCCGGTCGGCGATGGCCGCCGCGGTGAGCAGGCCGTCGTGCCGCCAGACCCGGTGCAGCTCCTGGCCGTGCGCGGTGACCGCCTCGATGCCGAGGCGGGTGCAGGCCAGCCCGTACCCGGCCAGCCGCTCGTGCAGCCGTTCGGCGAGCGTGCGGGCGGCGAACGCGGCGGCGTCGACCCGGTCGATCGGCTCGTCGTAGTCGGCGGTGACGGTGAGGTCGGCGGGTGGCTGCCGGACCGCGAGCGGGCGGTCGTCCCGGCCGCCGGCGAGCCGGTGCGCCAGCGCCCCGTCGAAGCCGAACCGGGCCAGCACGTCCCCGGCCGGCAGC
The DNA here is from genome assembly GCF_049315215.1 of Micromonospora sp. WMMD1219. NCBI lineage: Bacteria > Bacillati > Actinomycetota > Actinomycetes > Micromonosporales > Micromonosporaceae > Micromonospora > Micromonospora sp. WMMD1219. The sequence continues at coordinate 3,628,513 of NZ_CP186057.1, read as the reverse complement.
GCCGCGAAGTCGCCGAGGGTGCGAACGCCGAGCCGGCGCAGCAGGTCGGCCAGGGCGGGCCGGCCGAGCGCCTCGACCGGCCGGGCGGCCAGGAACTCGCGGGTGCCGCCGGGGGCCACGATCCGCCCCTCCCGGGCGGCCAGCCCGGCCGCGAACACCCCGTCGGCGATGCCGACCTGGCTCTCCACCGCGCAGCTCTGCGCGACGTGCTCCACGATCCGCTCGGCCGCCGCCTCCTCGCCGCCGAGGTAGCGGCTCGGCCCCCGGGCCGCCGTGGCACAGGCGCCGGGCCGGATCACCTCGACGCCGGCGACCACCTCCTCCACGGCGGCCACCACCGGTTCGAACGCGCGCACGTCCCGGCCGGGGTCGTGGTCGACCACCGTGAGGTGCGGGCAGCGCCCCTGCGCCTCGCGGCGGCGCAGCCCGCGCCGGATCCCCTCGGCGCGGGCCCGTTCGGAGCAGGCGATCACCCGGTTGGCGTGCAGCACCACGACCGGGTCGGTGGCGGGCACCCCGTCGACGATCTCGGCGGCGAGGACCGGCCAGTCCGGACACCAGAGCAGCAGCGTCCGCTGCGGTACGCCGCTCACGCCGGACCGGCCGCGGCGAGCGTACGGGCGGGTGGGGCGACCACGCGCAGCCGGCGCGACGGCGTGGCGGACGGGGCGCCGAGCCCGGCCGAGCGGGGGATCACCCGGGTCAGTTCGTCGCCGGGCAGCCACACCTTGATCTCCTTGGGACGGGCGGCGGCGCCCCGGCCCCGGGCCGAGACGGTCACCTCGCGGCGGCGCAGCCGGCCGCGACCGGGGCCGAGCCCCTGCCAGACGCCCCGGACCACCTGGAGCGTGACGTCCGCGCCGTCCCACCGGCCGTACGGGACGAGCACGCTTCCGCGCTGCCGGGCACGGGCGGCCAGCCGGGTGGCGACCGAGGCGGAGACGGTGGCCGGCACGGCGGTGACCACCACGTCGACCCCGTCGATGAGCGCGGCGACCACAGTGGGCCACTCCGGCCCGGGGTCGGGCACCAGGGCCAGCCGGTCCAGGGCGATGCCCGCCTCGGCCGCCGCGCCGGCCCCGAAGGTGGGTACGCCGACCACGGCGCACCACGAGCCGGCCCGGGACGCCTCGGCGAGCAGCGCGAGGATCAGCGAGGTGGCGCCGCTGCGCCGGGGCTGCCCGGCGCCGACCGCGACGGTGCTGCCGCGCCGCAGGCCGCGGTTGGGCAGCAGCCCGGTCAGCTCGGCCCGGACGGGAAGCACCCGGTGGCCGCCGGCCGGGTCGGGTGCGCTCGCCGGCCGGACCAGATCGGCCAGGGCGGCGGAACCGACCACCATGCGGCCCGCCATCGGACCAACCCCCCGTCGTGTTTCGCCACGGGCCTCACCCGTGGATGGTGCTGTGGATCGTGTCGTGCGCGGCACGCGTGTGCCGTGGGTGCGGCGCCCGGCCACCCGGGGTCCCGCCGGTGGTGGCCGGGCGCCACGAATCAGGCGGCGGCTGCTCCGGGCCGGGGCGGGGCGTCGGAGGCGCCGAGCCGCAGCGGGCGGGGCAGGCCGTCGAGCGCCGGCTGGTGTGCCAGGCCGAGCGCGGTCTCCACCACCGTCACGAACTCCTCGGCGGCGCGCAGCAGGTCGTCGGCCTCCCGGGCGGTGACCACGCGGGGGATGCCGGCCTCGGCGGCGGCCCGCTTGCTCGCGCCGGCGGCGAAGTAGGCAGCCCACTCGTCCAGCTCGGGGGCGACGGTGGCGAGCAGCACCCAGACGCTGGTGATCCGGTGCCGGCGGGTGGGTGCGGGGCGGGCCCGGGCGGCGAGCACGGCGGCGGCGGCGCGCAGCGCCGCGAGGTGGGCGGCGGCGTACCGCAGGCCGTCGGGGCGGGTGCGTGCGGCCTCGGCCAGCCCGTCGCGGGCCACCGCGAGCAACTGGGCGGGGGTGCGGTGCGGCAGCACGTGCGCGGGCACCGTGGGTGCCTGGGCCGGACTGGTCGGCATGGGTCTCTCCTCCGCGTGTGGCCGGGCGGGCGGTCGCGCGACGGGGAACGTCGCCCGGTCGCCCGGAACGGTCGGTGCGGAGGAAGACGCACCCTTTTCAGGTGGCGGCCGGCCGGATGTGGACGCTTCCCCACACCCACACCCGGCCGGCGTGCCGGCGGGTCCGTCGCCCGCCGCCCGGGGGTCGTGGGCGGCGGGCGACGACCTGCCTGACGGGCCCGGACTCGCGACTGTCCGAGACCCGGTGCGGCCCGCGGTGCCGCACCTCCCGGAAGCCGGTGCCGCGAAACACCGCTTCCGGAGCGTTCGACGGGTGCGCGACCGGCTCGGATCAGGCCGGGCCAGCCGGGGAGCTGAGCCGCTGCCGTTCGGACTGAGCCGAACTTCGGGCCGATCGAACTTCGAGCCGGAATCGAACACTCGTTCTAACTACCCTGACAGTACACCTCCCCACCGACGAAAACGCAACGTGTGACGCGCCGGGGACGCACGGGAGGGCGACGGCCCCCGGCGGGGGCGTACCGGGGTGGGGGAAGAATGGGTGCATGCAGCCACACCCGAACGTGCAGGCGGTGCAGCGCGCGCTCGACGACGCGGGCGCGCGGAACGGATCGGGCGAGGCCAGCCTCGTCCGGCTACTGCCCGAGGCGGTGCACACCGCAGCCGCGGCGGCCGAGGCGCTCGGCGTCGCCGTCGGCGCCATCGCCAACTCGCTGATCTTCGACGCGGACGACGCGCCGCTGCTGGTGCTCACCTCCGGCGCGCACCGGGTGGACACCGCCGGGCTGGCCGCCACGCTGGGCGTGACCCACCTGCGCCGGGCCACCCCGGAGTTCGTCAAGCGGCACACCGGGCAGGTGATCGGCGGCGTCGCCCCGGTCGGCCACCCCGCGCCGCTGCGGACCGTCGTCGACACCGCACTGGCCGGGTACGACGAGGTGTGGGCGGCCGGCGGCGTGCCCCGGGCGGTGTTCCCCACCACGTACGCGGAACTGCTGCGGATCACCGCCGGCACCCCGGCCGAGGTGGCGTGAACCCCGGACTCGTCACGCTGCACGTGTGGCGTGTGCCCCGCCGGGCCGTACCCGGTGTGCCGACCCGGATGGCCACCCACCCGGCACGGCTGCGCCGGCTGCCGGGCGTGCGCTTCGCCAAGCTGCTCGGCACCGGGACCGGCACCGGCTTCGGCCCCGGCGACGCCGACCTGACCCGGTGGGCCGCGCTCGTGGTCTGGGACTCCCCCGCCGACGCGGACGGCTTCGACGCCTCCCCGGTCGCCCGCTCCTGGGCCCGGATCGCCCACGCCGCGGTACGGGTGGACCTGCGCCCGCTGACCAGCCGCGGCCGGTGGTCCGGCCGGGAGCCGTTCGGCGCGCCGTCGGGCGGGCGGGTCACCGGGCCGGTGCTGGCGCTGACCCGGGCCCGGCTGCGGGCCCGCCGGGCGGCCACGTTCTGGCGCGCGATCCCGCCGGTCGCCGCCGAGCTGCACACCGCGCCCGGCCTGCTCGCCCGGTTCGGCGTCGGCGAGGCGCCGCTGGGCTGGCAGGGCACGGTGAGCGTGTGGCGCGACCCGGCGGACCTGGTCGCGTTCGCGTACCGTTCCCCGGAGCACCGCGCCGCGATCACCCGCACCCCCACCGAGGGCTGGTACGCGGAGGAACTGTTCGCGCGGTTCGCGGTGGGCGACGTGGTCGGCGACCGTACGGTGCTCGGCTGGGCCGCCGCCGACGGCGACCCGGAAACATCGAGAGGGTACGCATGAGGCTGGTGCGGTGGACACCGGACGACCTGGTCCGGCGGCTGGACGACGTGGTGGCCGTCTACGGCGAGGCGATGGGCTACCGGCCCGACCTGCTGGAGGCCCGCCGCGGCTACATCGCCACCCACGTCCGCCGGCCCGGCTTCCGCGCCGTCGCCAGCCTGACCAGCGAGGGGCACCTGGCCGGTTTCGGGTACGGCTACCGGGGCGCCACCGGGCAGTGGTGGCACGACCAGGTGCACCGGGCGCTGAACGCGCAGGACCGGCAGCGCTGGCTGGCCCACCCGTTCGAGGTGGTCGAGTTGCACGTCCGCCCGCCCGCGCAGGGGCACGGCCTGGGCGCCCGCCAGTTGCGCGCGCTGCTCGCCGTGGCCGAGGGCGACACCACGCTGCTGTCCACGCCGGAGGCCGACGAGGAGAAGTCCCGGGCCTGGCGGCTGTACCGCCGGTTCGGCTTCGTCGACGTCCTGCGCCACTTCCACTTCCCCGGCGACGAGCGGCCGTTCGGCGTGCTCGGCCGGGACCTGCCGCTGCCCCCACCGGACGCCCCGTGAGCGCGGTGATCCGCGCCCGGCTGCCCTGGGCGCTGCTGGCCGTGCTGGTGCTCGCCCAGATCTGCTACCCGCTCACCGGCGGCGCGACCCGGGCCGGGCTCACGGTGGCCACGGTGGTGCTCGGCTGGCTGCTCTCGGTCGGCCACGCGCTGCTCACCCGGGGCGTCCGTGCCGCCGTCGCACTGGTCGCGGTCGTCACCGGCGGCGGGTTCGCGGTCGAGGCGATCGGCGTGGCCACCGGGTTCCCGTTCGGCAGCTACGACTACTCCGGCGAGCTGGGCCCGAAGCTGGCCGGGGTGCCGCTGATCATCCCGCTCGCCTGGACCTGGATGGCCTGGCCGGCCTGGCTCACCGCGGTCCGGCTGGTCCGCTCCCGCCTCGCGCGGATCGCGCTCTCCGCGGTGGGGCTGGCCGCCTGGGACCTGTTCCTCGACCCGCAGATGGTGGCCGAGGGCTACTGGACCTGGCTCGACGCCACCCCGGCGCTGCCCGGGCTGCCCGGCATCCCGATCAGCAACTACCTGGGGTGGCTGGGCTTCGCGGTGCTGCTCGCCGTCGCGCTGCGCCCGCTCGCCGGGCCGTCGGCGGACCGGGTCGACGGCCGGGACGCCCCGATGTTCGCGCTCTACCTCTGGACGTACGCCTCCAGCGTGCTGGCGCACGCGGTGTTCCTGCGGCTGCCGGCCTCGGCGCTGTGGGGCGCGGCCGGGATGGCGGTGGCGGCGGTGCCGCTGGCGGTGACGCTGTGGCGGGCCCGCCGGGACCCGGCCGCCGAGCCGCAGCCGGCGCCGCGCGTCGACGCCCCGGCATGATCGCCGCCCTCGCGCTGGCCGTGGCGGTCGGCGCGCTCACCGGGCACACGCTCGTCAACGCGTACGCCTGGCTGCGCCGCCCCACCGCCGGCCCGGCCGAGGTGACCGAGCCGGTGGCGGTGCTGCTGCCGTTGCGCGACGAGGCCGAGCGGGTCACCCCGTGCCTGCGCGCGCTGCTGGCCCAGCGCGGCGTGCCGGACCTGCGCATCGTGGTGCTCGACGACGGCTCGACCGACGGCACCGCCGACGTGGTCCGCGCGGTGGCCGGTGACGATCCCCGGGTCACCCTGCTCACCGGCGTCGCCCCGCCGCCCGGCTGGCTGGGCAAGCCGCACGCCTGCTGGCAGCTCGCCACCCGCACCGGCCCGGAACCGGCCGTGCTGGCCTTCGTCGACGCCGACGTGGTGCTCACCCCGTACGCGGTGGCGGCGGCCGTGACCGAGTTGCGCGCGGCGGACGCGGCGCTGCTGTCGCCGTACCCCCGGATCGTGGTGCGGACGGCGGCCGACCGGCTGGTGCAGCCGTTGTTGCAGTGGTTGTGGCTGACGTTCCTGCCGCTGCGCGCGATGGAACGCTCGCGGCGGCCCTCGCTCGCAGCGGCGGGCGGGCAGTTCCTGGTCGTGGACCGGGCCGGCTACCTGCGGGCCGGCGGGCACGCGGCGGTGGCCGACAAGGTGCTGGAGGACATCGAGCTGGCCCGGGCGGTGAAGCGGGCCGGCGGGCGGATCGCGCTCGCCGACGGGTCCCGGCTGGCGTCCTGCCGGATGTACGACACCTGGCCGCAGCTGCGCGACGGCTACACGAAGTCGCTGTGGGCCACGTTCGGGCACCCGGCCGCGGCGGCCGCCGTGCTGGCGCTGCTGGTCGCGCTCTACGTCGCGCCGCCGCTGCTGGCCGCCGGGGCGCTGCTCGCCGGCGCGCCGGCGGTGGCCGCCGTGGCGTTCCTGGCCTACCTGGCCGGCGTCGCCGGGCGGGTGGTCAGCGCCCGCGCCACCGGCGGGCGGGCGTGGCCCGACGCGCTGGGCCACCCCGTGTCGGTCGTGGTCCTCGGTTGGCTGACCGTCCGGTCGTACCATCTGCGGAAGCGACACCGGCTCACCTGGCGGGGTCGCCCGGTCACCTAGGAGGGGCACGCCATGGCGCGCATCGTGGTCATCGGCGCCGGGGTGGGCGGGCTCGCCGCCGCCGCCCGGCTCGCGGTCACCGGGCACGAGGTCACCGTCCTCGAACGGGCCGGCACGGTCGGGGGCAAGCTCGGACGGTACGCCCACCACACCCCGGAGGGGGTGTGGCACTTCGACACCGGGCCGAGCCTGTTCACGCTGCCGCAGGTCTTCCACGACCTGTTCGAGGCGACCGGGGCGAAGCTCGACGAATACCTCGACCTGGTCCCGCTGGACCCGATCGTGCGGCACGTCTTCCCCGGCGGCGGGCAGGCGCTCGACTCCTGCGCCGACCCGGACGAGTTCGCCGCCCGGATCGGCGCCGCGTTCGGCGACCGGTCCGCCGCCGACTGGCGAGGGCTGTGGCGGCGCGCCGACCGGGTGTGGGCGGCCTCGCACCGGGACATCCTGCGCCGTACCGTCGACTCGCCCCGCGACCTGGCCGCGCTGGCCTGGCGGCTGGGCGACCTGGCCGCCATCGGCCCCGGCCGCAGTCTGCGCGGGCTGGGCCGCCGCCACCTGTCCGACCCGCGGCTGCGGATGCTGCTGGACCGGTACGCCACGTACACCGGCGCCGACCCGCGCCGCGCCCCGGCCGCGCTCGTCGCCGTCCCCTACGCGGAGCTGGCGTACGGCGGCTGGTACCTGCGCGGCGGGCTGGGCACACTCGCCGACGCGCTGCTGTCGCGCTGCCTGGACCTGGGCGTGGTGGTGCGCACCGGTGCCACCGTCACCCGGATCGACGCGGCGGGCGGGCGGGTGCACGGCGTGCGCGTGGCCGGGTCGGCCGCACCGGTGCCCGCCGACGTGGTGGTGGCGAACGTGGACGCGCTCACCGTCTACCGGGACCTGCTGCCCGACCCGCGCCGGCTGGCCGCGCTCACCGACCGCAGCCTGGCCGGGTTCGTGCTGCTGCTGGGCGTACGCGGCGACTCCGGGCTGGCCCACCACAACGTCTTCTTCCCCCGCGACTACGACGCCGAGTTCGACGCCGTGTTCGGTGACCCGGGTCGCGGGGTGCGGGCCCGCCCGGCGCCGGACCCGACGGTGTTCGTCACCGCCGCCGACGACCCGGCGGTCCGGCCGGACGGCCACGAGGCGTGGTTCGTGCTGGTCAACGCGCCCCGGCACGGCACCGCCGCGAGCGCCGTGGACTGGCGGCGGCCCGGGCTGGCCGAGGCGTACGCGGACCGGATCCTCGACGTGCTGGCCGAGCGCGGGGCCGACGTGCGGGACCGGCTGGTGTTCCGGGAGATCCGCACCCCGGCCGACCTGGACGCGGCCACCGGCGCGCCGGGCGGGGCGATCTACGGCACCGCGGGCGGGCTGCTGCGCCCGGCCAACCGGGGCCCGGCGGCCGGGCTCTGGCTGGTCGGCGGCTCCAGCCACCCGGGCGGCGGCCTGCCCATGGTGACGCTGTCCGCGGAGATCGTCGCGGAGGCGGTCGGCCCGGCCTGGTGAGGTGCCGCTGACCGCCGCCCGGGCGCGGCGGTCAGCCGGCGTCGACCAGGGCGCGGCGGACGGCGGAGAGCAACTGGCCGAGGCCGAACCCGGCGAGCAGCACCCAGACCGTGGTGGCCATGGTGATGGTGCCGGCGGTCAGGTCGGCGTCGATCAGGCCGGTGAGCCCGGCGACCAGCAGCCCGACCAGCGCCACGCAGACCCGGGTGGGCCGTTCCCCGACCGTCACCGCGCCGATCTCCCGCATCCCGGCCGACACCGCGCGCGCCCGCACGTACTCGTGCAGCCAGGACAGGCCACCGGCCGCCGCCACCAGCGCGCCCGGCGCGCCGAGCAGCCAGAACGCGACCAGCCAGGCCACCTCGCCGAGCCGGTCGGCGACCGAGTCGTACACGTACCCCAGCCGGGTGGTGCGGCCGGTGGCCACCGCCACCGCGCCGTCGACGCTGTCGGCCACGGCCGCCAGCAGCACGAACAACGCGCCCAGGAACGGCCCGTTGCCGGGCCGCTCCACGAACAGGGGTACGCAGAAGCAGAGCAGCACCCCGAACACGGTCACCGGGGTCGGGCCGACGCGCAGCCGGCCCAGCACGTAGCCCACGTGGTAGGCGAAGCGCAGCCAGGCGCGCACCACCGGCGCGGCGGTACGCGGATCGAAGCCGCCGTGCAAGCGCGCCCACGCGGTCGCGTACTGGTCCCAGTTCAGCTGTGTGCCCACCACGGATCAACCGTAGAAGCACGGCGCGGGTGTCGTGTGGCGGGTGGTCACACCCGTGCGGCGGCGCGCAGCCGCTGCCACACCTCCCGGGTCGCCGTGGACCGGTTGAGCGTGATGAAGTGAATCCCCGGCACGCCCTCGTCGAGCAGCTTCTCGCACATCTCGCTCGCCTGCTCGACGCCGAGGCGGCGGACCGCCTCCGGGTCGTCGGCCACCCGCTCGAACCGCTCCGCCAGCGCCGGCGGGAACGGCGCGCCGGACAGCTGCACCGACCGTTCGATGGTGCCGATCTGGGTCACCGGCATCACCCCGGCCAGGATCGGCGTGTCGCAGCCCGCGGCGGCCACCCGGTCGCGCAGCCGCAGGTACTCGTCGGCGTCGAAGAACATCTGGGTGATCGCGAACTCGGCGCCGGCCCGGCACTTGCGGACGAAGTGCGCGGTGTCGCTGTCCACGTCCGGCGAGCGCGGGTGCTTGTACGGGAAGGCGGCCACGCCGACGCTGAAGTCGCCGCTGTCGCGGACCAGCCGGACCAGGTCCTCGGCGTACCGGACGCCCTCGGGGTGGGCGATCCACTCGCCGCCCGGGTCGCCCGGCGGGTCGCCCCGCACGGCCAGCACGTTGCGCACCCCGACCGAGGCCAGCCGGCCGATCACGTGCCGCAGCTCGGCGACCGAGTGGTTCACCGCGGTCAGGTGCGCCATCGGCAGCAGCGTCGTCTCGGTGGCGATCCGCTCGGTCACCGCCACCGTGGTGTCGCGCGTCGAGCCGCCCGCGCCGTAGGTGATCGACACGAACGAGGGACGCAGCGACTCCAGCTCGCGGATGGCCTGCCAGAGCAGCTTCTCCCCGGCCTGGGTCTTCGGCGGGAAGAACTCGAAGGAGAACGTGGGACGGCCGTCACGGATCAGCTCCCCGATGGCCGGCTGGGGATTGGGAAGGACCGAGGGAAGACCGAGCGCCACGGACCGACTGTAACCGGGACGGCACGCCGCACCGGGAATCTTCCCAGCCCGCGAACACCTGCCCCGGCGCGACGTCGTACCCCGGGGGTAGAACTACGGCAGCGCGGTGGGGCGGCCGACGGCCGTTCCGGGGGCCCGCGCGGGGGTCGCCACGACGGCGACGCGCCGGCGCCACCACCTGGCCGGGCGTCCGCGTCGCCATCCGCGCCGTCGCCCCGGAGGTTCCGATGATCCCGTCCCCGCCGCCCGGCCCGCGCCTGCTCGGGCCGCTGCTGGCCGAGTTGCGGGCCGCCCGTGGCTGGAGCCAGCAGCGGATGGCCGCCGAGCTGTGCGCCGCCTCCGGGGTGCCCACGCTGACCCGCAACGAGGTGTCCCGCTGGGAACGCCAGCTGCGGCTTCCCGGCGACTTCTGGTCTGCCTGGCTGGCAACGGTCCTGGGGGTGCCGGGCGAGCTGCTGGCCGATGCCGCCGCCCGCAGCCGCCGCCTGGGCGTGGCGCCCGCCGCGGTCGACCCGGCCGGATCCCGCGCCCGGCTGGCCCTGCTCACGCTCGCGTACCGCTGGGCGGCCGACCCGGGCGGCCGCACGCCGGCCGGCCCGTTCGCCGCCGCACCGCCGCCGCGGCCCGGCCGTCCCGGGCGGGACGGCGAGCACCGGACCGCTCGCCGCGGCCCACGCAGGCCCGTCGCGGACGAACCCTGGCCGCTCGGCGCCGACGTCCCGAGCGGCCCGGACGACGAGCCCGCCGGAGGCGGTTCCGGTCGTGGTCACCCGGCGGACGGGGTGACGCTCGCCACGCTGCGGCGCTGGGACGACCTGCTCGGCGGCGGCGACCTCGCCGGGCACGGCGCCCGCCGGCTGCGGCGGGCGGTCCGCGGCTACCGGCGCGCCGGGCCCGCCGGCCGGCGGGCGATGCTGCCCGCGCTCGCCGAGTCGGCGCAGCTCGCCGGCTGGCTGGCCGCCGACGCGGGCGACCCCGGTGGGGGCCTGGTCGCGTACCGGCTGGCGCTGCGGGCGGCGGTGGCCGCCGGGCAGCCGCCGCTGGCCGGGTACGTGCTCGCGTCGGCCAGTCACCTGCTGGCCGACGCCGGCGACGCGGCCGGCGCGCTGGTCCTGGCCCGGATCGGGTACGCCGCCGGCCGCGCCGGCGCCTCACCCGGCCTGCGGGCGCTGCTGCTGCACCGGGTGGCGCTCGCCGCCGCGCTCGCCGGGCGTCCCCGCGCCGCCGGGCAGGCGCTGGCCGGGGCGGATCGGGCCGGCACGCCGGAGCCCGGCCGGGAGCCGCCCTGGCTCTACTGGCTCGACGCGGCCGAGCTGGCGGCGATGACCGGGCGCACGCTCGTCGCGCTGGGCCGTCCGGCCGCCGCCGTGCCGCTGCTGACGCCCGCGGTGGGCGCGCGGGGCCGCCCGCGCCGGTCCGCCGTGTACGGCGGCTGGCTGGCCTGCGCTCACCTGGGCCTGGGCGCGGTGCCCGAGGCGTGCGCGGTGGCCGGCGATGCGCTGCTCGACGCGGTCCGGTCCGGTTCCCACCGGGCCGTCGGCCAGCTCACCGCGTTCCGCCGCGGTCTGGCGCACGCGCCGCCCGGTCCGGCCACCCGGGGGTACGCGCGAGCGCTCACCACGGCCCGCCCGTACCTGCCGTCCGGCGTGCCGCGCCACCTGCGCGACCGTCCGTCCCGGTGACGCACGAGGCACGCCGGGACGCCGGGCACGACGAGAGCGGGTGCGAACCGCTAGCGTCGTGGCGTGACCCACGCTGCTCCCGTATCCCCCGTCGATCGCGCCGGCCTGCGCCAGCGGATCGACAAGGCGCTGACCGAGTTCCTCGCCGGCCAGCGCGGCTGGCTGACCGCCGTCGACGACGGCCTGCTGCCCGTCGCCGAGGCGATCGAGGCGTTCGTGCTGGGCGGCGGCAAGCGGCTGCGCCCGGCGTTCGGCTACTGGGGTTACCGGGGCGCCGGCGGGGTCGACTCCGACCAGGTCGTCGCCACCCTGGCCGCGCTGGAGTTCGTGCAGGCCAGCGCGCTGATCCACGACGACCTGATGGACCGGTCGGACACCCGGCGCGGCGAGCCGGCGATGCACAGGCGGTTCGCCGCCCGGCACCGCGCGGCGAGCTGGGGCGGCGACGCGGACTCCTTCGGCGACGCCGCGGCGATCCTGCTGGGCGACCTGTGCCTGGTCTGGTCCGACGAGCTGCTGCACTCATCCGGCCTGCCGCCGGCCACAGTGGCCCGCGCCCGGCCGGTCTTCGACGAGATGCGCACCGAGGTGACAGTCGGGCAGTACCTGGACGTGCTGACCCAGGCCACCGGGGACACCTCGCTGGACCGGGCGGCCAAGGTGGCCCGGTACAAGTCGGCGAAGTACACGGTCGAGCGCCCGCTGCTGCTCGGCGCCGCGCTGGCCGGCGCGCCGGCCGAGGTGCACGCCGCGTACTCGGCGTACGGGCTGCCGCTGGGTGAGGCGTTCCAGCTCCGCGACGACGTGCTGGGGGTGTTCGGCGACCCGGAGCGCACCGGCAAGCCGGCCGGCGACGACCTGCGCGAGGGCAAGCGGACGTACCTGGTGGCGGCCGCCCTGGAGACGCTCGACCCGGCCGGCCGGGAGGCGCTGCTGGCCGGGCTCGGCGTACCGGACCTGGACGCGGCCGGGGTGGACCGGCTGCGTGAGCTGATCACCAGCAGCGGCGCGCTGGATCGGGCCGAGCGGCACATCGCCGCGCTCACCGAGAGCGCCCTGGCCGCGCTCACCGCTGTCGACCTGGACACCGAGGCCCGCCAGGCCCTGGTCGACCTGGCCATAGCCGCCACCCGCCGCCCCGCCTGACCGCCCCTCGCCCCTTGCGGGCGTCGATCATGAAGTTGGCGGCGAAGTCGATCTCTGATCGTGCCGCCAACTTCATGATCGACGGGGTGGGTTAGAAGGCGACGGCCTGGGCTCGGCGTTTGACCTCTCGGGCCAGGTCGCCGCCGAGGGCCACGGCGGGGGTGCCGGGAAGACTGGGGTCCTCCCGGTAGAGCCAGCGCAGTGCCTCCTCGTCGTCGTAACCGGCGTCGGCGAGCAGGTTGAGCACGCCGGGCAGGTGCTTGAGCACGGTGCTGTTGGCCACCAGGTCGGCCGGGATCCGGCGGACGCCGTCGCGGCGCACCGCGATCAGCTCACGGTCGCGGATCATCTGGTGCACCTTGCTGATCGACAGGTCCAGGCGCTCGGCCACGTCGGGCAGCGTCAGCCAGCCGGCCGGGTCGGCCGGTCCGGCCAGGTCGGGGCCGGTCTCGGCGGGTACGGAATCGGTCACCCGACCACCCTGCCACGTGCCCGCCAGGCCCGGTGCACGGCACCCCGCACCACCGCCGGGAGCGCGGCGGTCCCCCCGTGTCGCAACCCGGCGGTAGCATCCTGTTCTACCTTCATCCTTCCGACACATAGACTGCCTGCCGATGGACACACAGGTCGCCGACACGTTGCTGGGCTCGCTGATCGAGGGGCGCTACCGCATTCGCGGGCGCGTCGCCCGAGGCGGCATGGCGACCGTGTACACCGCCACCGACGAGCGCCTGGAGCGCACCGTGGCGGTCAAGATCATTCACCCGACCCAGGCGCCGCAGGCCAAGGCCCGGATGGCCGGCTTCGTCGAACGCTTCACCGACGAGGCCAAGACCATCGCCCGGCTCACCCACCCGAACGTGGTGGCGGTCTACGACCAGGGCATCCACGCGGGCCTGCCGTACCTGGTGATGGAGTACGTCCGCGGCCGCACGCTGCGCGACGTGCTCGCCGAGCGCCGCCGGCTCAACCCGGACGAGGCGCTCGCGATCACCGAGCAGATGCTCGCCGCGCTCGCCGCCGCGCACCGGGCCGGCCTGGTGCACCGCGACGTCAAGCCGGAGAACGTGCTGGTCGCCGAGGTGCCCACCGGCGGCAGCCGCAACCTGGTCGACAGCGTGGTCAAGGTGGCCGACTTCGGGCTGGCCCGGGCCGTCGAGGCCAGCGCCGAGGACGAGAACGGCAACCAGCTCATGGCGACGGTGGCGTACGTGGCGCCGGAGCTGGTCACCCAGGGCCACGCGGACCCGCGCACCGACGTCTACTCGGCCGGCATCGTGCTGTTCGAGATGCTCACCGGTCGGGTGCCCTACGACGGCGACCGTCCGGTGGAGGTCGCGTGGCAGCACGTCGACCGGGACGTACCGGCGCCGTCGACCCTGGTGCCGACGCTGCCGCCGGCTCTCGACGCGCTCGTCGCGCGGGCCACCCGGCGCGATCCGGCCGGCCGTCCGGCCGACGCCGCGGCGCTGCTGAGCGAGGTGCAGGCGGTCCGCGACCAGCTCGGCGACCCGCAGGCGCACACCACCGTGCTGCCGCAGCTCAGCGACGACACCGCGGTGCTGAGCCAGCCGACCCAGATGGTGGCCGCGCTCCAGCCGGTCGAGCGCCCGGCGTGGGCGCGGCTGCCCGAGGGCGGCGCCGCACAGCGCCCGCACCGGCGGCGCGCGGTCGAGGACGAGGGTACGGGGACCGGGTTCGCCGCCCTGCGTACCCGGATCATGGGTTCGCCGCGCGGCCGGCTGGCCGTCGCCGCGGCGGTCGTGGTGCTCGGCCTGGTCGCCGCGGTGGGTGGCTGGTGGTTCGGCGTGGGCCGCTACACGGTCGCGCCGCAGATGGTGAGCCTGACCAAGGCCGACGCGGAGGCGCAGGCCCAGCGCGGCGGCTTCACGCTGAAGTACGCCACCCCGCGCCACGACGAGCAGGTCCCCAAGGACACGGTGCTCGGGCAGTCGCCCGGCTCGGCCGCGCGGATCGTCAAGGGCGGCACGATCACGCTGACCCTGTCGCTCGGTCCGGAGCGGCTGCCGGTGCCGGACGTGGTGGGCAAGGACTACGCGCTGGCCCAGGCCGAGCTGGAGGGCGTCAACCTGGTCGTGGCCAAGGGCTCCTCCCGGTACGACGACACGCTGCCCGCGGGTGTGGTGCTGGCCACCGACCCGAAGGTGGGCACCGTGGTGAAGCCCGGGGCGAAGGTGACGGTGATCCTCAGCAAGGGTCGCGCGCCGGTGACGGTGCCCAACCTGGTCGGCAAGAGCCTCACCGAGGCGCGCACCATCCTCGCGCAGCTCGGGCTGAAGCCGGTGGAGAACGTCAAGGACTCCGACAAGCCGAAGGACGAGATCCTCGGCCAGAGCCCGGCCGACGGCACCGGCGTGGAGAAGGGCGCCCAGGTCAAGCTGGAGATCAGCAAGGGCCCGCCGCAGGTGGCCGTCCCCCGGGTGATCGACATGCCCTGCCAGCAGGCCAAGCAGACGCTGGAGAGCCAGGGCTTCCCGGTCAACGTCCAGCTCAACCCGAACGGCATCGTCCGGATCCAGAACCCGGCCGAGAACACGCCGGTGCCGCCGGGCACGACGGTCACGGTGACGTGCCTGTGAGCGGGTGTGACGGGCGCCGGCGGGTGGGGTCGCACACCCCCACCTCCGGCGGCCTGGCCCGGGCGGCCCTGCCGTACGCGGACGCGGCCGAGTCCGAGGTGGTGCAGGTCTACGTCTCGAACTCGCGCGGCTGGGCGCTGCCGGCCGGTGACCCGGCGCAGGACACGTTGTTCCGCGACGGCTGCGGCGAGCGCGGGCTGCCCGTGTTCATCCACGCGTCGCTGCTGGTCAACCTCGGCTCCCCCACCCCGGCGACGGTGACCCGGTCGGCGGAGACGCTGGCCCACGCGCTGCGGCGGGGCCGGGCGATCGGCGCCGAGGGCGTGGTGTTCCACGCCGGCAGCTCGGTCGACGCCGGTCACGACGAGGCGGCCCTGCGGCAGGTCCGGGAGGCGCTGCTCCCGCTGCTCGACGAGGTCGCGGCCACCGGCGGGCCGATGCTGCTGGTCGAGCCGAGCGCCGGCGGCGGGCGGTCACTGGCGTCCCGGGTCGAGCACCTCGGCCCCTACCTGGACGCGGTCGACCGGCACCCGATGCTCGGGGTCTGCTTCGACACCTGTCACGCCTGGGCGGCCGGTCACGACCTGGCCGCCGAGGGCGGCATGACCGCCACCCTCGACACGCTGGTCGCCACTGTGGGCGCGGACCGGCTGCGGCTGGTGCACGCGAACGACTCGAAGGACCTGTGCGGCTCCACCCGCGACCGGCACGAGAACATCGGCAAGGGCACCATCGGCGACCCGGCGTTCGCCGAGCTGATGCGGCATCCGGCGACCGCCGGCGTGCCCGTGCTGGTGGAGACCCCCACGGAGAAGCACATCGGCCACGCCGCCGACATCGCCACCCTCAAGCGCCTCCACCCTTGACGGGGTTCGCTCCTCTCCCCGCATCACTCCGGTGATCAAGGAGTTCGTGTCCCGCTCCGGCGCGGATTCGGACACGAACTCCTTGATCACCGCCGACCCGGGGTGGGTCAGGCGCGCAGGGCGGTGTTCAGGATGGTGGCGGCGCGGTCGATTTGCGCGTCGGTGACGTCCAGGTGGGTGACCAGCCGGGCGGTACGCGGGCCGAGCACCGAGATCAGCAGCCCCTCCGCCCGCGCGGCCGCCGCCAGCGCGTGCGCGTCCAGCGGGTGCTTGGTCAGGTCCAGCGGCACGATGTTGGTCCGCACCACCGACGCGAGCACCCCGTGCGGGGCGACCGCCTCGGCCAGCCGGGCCGCCTTGACGTGGTCGTCGGCCAGCCGCTCGACGTGGTGCGCCAGCGCGTACCGGCCCGCGGCGGCGAGGATGCCGACCTGCCGCATGCCGCCGCCCATCCGCTTGCGCAGGAACCGCGCCCGGGCGATCTTCTCCGCGCTGCCCACGATCAGCGAGCCGACCGGCGCGCCGAGGCCCTTGGAGAGGCAGACCGAGAGCGTGTCGAACAGCACGCCGTACCCGGCCAGCGGCACCCCGTCGGCCACGTGCGCGTGCCAGATCCGCGCGCCGTCGCAGTGCAGGGCCACCCCGTGCTCGTCGGCGACCGCACGCATCCGGCGCAGCGTCGGCAGCGGGATCACCCCACCGCCGCCCCGGTTGTGGGTCTGCTCCACGGCGATCGCCCGCGTGGGCACCGCGAAGTAGCCGTCCGGCCGGATCATCCCGGCGACCACGTCGGGGTCCAGCTCCGCGCCCACCGCGGGCCAGGTCCGCGAGGAGATCCCCCCGTACGCGGCGGCGGCGCCGACCTCGTACGTGACCACGTGCGCGTCGGCGTCGCAGAGCAACTCGTCGCCGGGCGGTACGTGCAACTGGAGCGCGATCTGGTTGGCCATCGAGCCGCTCGGGGCGAACAGCGCCGCCTCGTGGCCGAACAGCGCGGCCACCTCGGTCTCCAGCGCGGTGACCGTCGGATCCTCGCCGTAGACGTCGTCGCCCACCTCGGCGGCGGCCATCGCCTCCCGCATCCCCGGCGTCGGCCGGGTCACGGTGTCCGTCCGCAGATCGATGACCTCACCCACGGAGCATCTCCGCCACCAGGAACGCCAACTCCAGCGACTGCTGGGTGTTCAGCCGGGGGTCGCAGGCCGTCTCGTACCGGTCGGGCAGGTCGAGGTCCTCGATGCCCTGGGCGCCGCCGAGGCACTCGGTGACGTCCTCGCCGGTCAGCTCGACGTGCAGGCCACCCGGGTGGGTGTCCAGACCCCGGTGCACCTCGAAGTAGCCGAGCACCTCGTCGACGATCCGGTCGAAGTGCCGGGTCTTGTAGCCGTTGGAGGACTCGTGCGTGTTGCCGTGCATCGGGTCGCACTGCCAGACGACCTTCGCGCCGGCGGCGGTGACCTTGGCGACGATCGGCGGCAGCGCGTCCCGGACCCGGTGGTTGCCCATCCGGCTGATCAGCGTGAGCCGGCCGGGGATGTTGTCCGGGTTGAGCTTCTCGCAGAGCTCGATCGCCTCGTCCGGGGTGGTCGTCGGGCCGAGCTTGACGCCGATCGGATTGGCGATGCGGGAGATGAAGTCGATGTGCGCGCCGTCGATCTGCCGGGTCCGCTCGCCGATCCAGAGGAAGTGCCCGGACAGGCCGTACGCCTTGCCGTTGGAGATCCGGGTCAGCGCCCGGTCGTACTCCAGCGCGAGCGCCTCGTGCGAGCAGTGCAGCGTGACGGTGCGCAGCGCCTCGTCGTCGGTCATCCCGCAGGCCCGGATGAAGGCCAGCGCCCGGTCGATCTCGCGGGCGATCGCGTCGTAGCGCTCGCCGGCCGGGGACCGCCGGACGAAGTCCTTGTTCCAGTCGTGCACGGCGTGCAGGTCGGCCAGCCCGCCGGCCAGGTACGCCCGGAGCATGTTCATCGCAGCGGCCGAGTTGGCGTACGCCCGGATCATGCGCTGCGGGTCGGCGACCCGCGCCTCCGGCGTGGCCTCCAGGGAGTTGATCATGTCGCCCCGGTAGGCGGGCAGCCCTCGGGCGTCGGTCGGCAGGGACCGGGGCTTGGTGTACTGGCCGGCGACCCGGGCGACCTTGACCACCGGCAGCGACGCGCCGTAGGTGAGCACGATGGCCATCTGGAGCAGCGTGCGGGCGTTGGCGAGCAGGTGGCTCTCGGTGTTGTCGGCGAAGGTCTCCGCGCAGTCACCGCCCTGGAGCAGGAACGCCTTGCCCTCGCAGACCAGCGCGAGCCGCTGCCGCAACTGGTCGACCTCGTAGGGCGCGACCACGGAGGGCACCGTGTCCAGCACCCGGCAGACCTCGGCGACCTGGGCCGGGTCGTCCCAGGGCGGGGTCTGCGCGCGCGGCAGCTCCCGCCAGCGGTCGAGGCCGAGGGCCGCGTCCTCGGCGGAGTCGGCGGTCGGTCGGCTGGTCTGCAGACCAGGGCTACCCACGGCGGGGTGACTCAGCTGATGCCACTCATGGCGCATGAAGGAAAGCGTACGGCGACCGTCTCGATCACTCGCCGCCGAGGGGGATGGTTCCGGTCACTGGGAGGGCACCGGCGAAGGCGCCCGCGCGGGCGGCGGCGGCTCCGCCGGGTCGGCGGTCGCCTCGACCGCGGGCTCGCCGGGCACCTCGCCGGAGATGCACCAGTCCGCCCCGGTACGGGTGACCGTGAACAGCAGCGACCGGGCGGCCTTGCGCGAGCCGACGGCGACCGTGATCGAGGCGCTGACCTCCTGGCCGTTCGGGCCGGAGCGGACCTCGGTGATCGTCGCCTCGGGCACGGTGAAGTGGTCGGCGAAGTCGCCGTTCGGGCCGGTGGCGGCGGAGTCGAAGGCGGCGTGCATGGGCGCGCAGAGCTGGCTGCGGCCGGCGGCGGCGTCGCGGGCGGTGAGCGCGTCCAGGTACGCCTGCACACGTTCCCGGCTCTTGACCGCCGCTTCCTCGGCCGGCGCCTTCCCGCTGGGCGGGGTGTCGCCGCCCTGGCCGCCCGAGCCGCAGGCGGCCAGGGCCACCGGCAGGAGCGCGAGGAGGGCGAGCCCGGTGAACCGGCCCCGGTGGCTGCGACCCATCTGTCCTCCCGTCGCGTGGACTCGTCGAGCGGCGAGTGTGCCACATCCGGCCCGGGCGGCCGGGTGACTCCCCATCCTGACCTGGATCGGCGCGCTCGGCCAGGACGGCACGCGGGCGGGGAGGGGCCGGTGCGGCCCCTCCCCGCCGGGTGGGTGGTGCGTCGGCCCTCGGCTCAGCCGAGACCGCCCTTGATGGCGCCGATCAGCTCACCGTTGCTGGTGTCACCGGAGAGCTCCCAGAAGAACGCGCCACCGAGGCCCTGGCTGTTGGCGTAGCTCATCTTCCCGCCGATGGTCGACGGGGTGTCGTAGCTCCACCAGTTGCTGCCGCACTTGGCGTACGCCGTGCCGGCGACGGTGCCGGTGGCCGGGCAGCTGTTCTTGAGCACCTTGTAGTCCTCGATGCCCGCCTCGTAGGTGCCCGGGGCCGCGCCGGTGGCGCTGCCGCCGGGTGCGGCCTGGGTCACGCCGGTCCAGCCGCGTCCGTAGAACCCGACGCCGAGCAGCAGCTTGCTGGACGGTACGCCCTTGGACTTGAGTTTCTGGATCGCCGCGTCCGACCAGAAGCCCTGCTGCGGGATGCCCGCGTAGGAGTAGAGCGGCGAGTGCGGCGCGGTCGGTCCCTGCGCGTTGAAGGCGCCGAAGTAGTCGTACGTCATCGGCATCAGCCAGTTGAGGTTGTTCGCGGCGCCGGCGTAGTCGGTGGCGTCGATCTTGCCGCCGTTGCTGCCGTCGGCGGTGATCGCCGCGGTGACCAGGAAGCTGGAGCCGAACTTGCTCCGCAGCGCCGAGATCACGTTCTTGAACGCGTTCGGGCCGCTGCTGTCGCACTGGAGGCCGCAGGCGTTCGGGTACTCCCAGTCGATGTCGATGCCGTCGAAGACGTCGGCCCAGCGCGGGTCCTTGACCAGGGAGTAGCAGGAGTCGGCGAACGCGGCCGGGTTCTGCGCGGCCTGGGTGAAGCCGCCGGACCAGGTCCAGCCGCCGAAGGACCAGAGCACCTTCAGGTTCGGGTACATCTTCTTCAGCTTGCGCAGCTGGTTGAAGCTGCCGCGCAGCGGCTGGTCCCAGGTGTCGGCGACGCCGTCGACGCTGTCCGCCGCGGTGTACGCCTTCTCGTAGTCGGCGTAGCTGTCCCCGATGCTGCACCGGCCGCCCGTGGTGTTGCCGAAGGCGTACAGGATGTGGGTCAGCTTCGCGGCCGAGCCGCTCGTGTGGATGTTCTTGACGTGGTAGTTGCGGGCGTAGACGCCCCACTCGGCGAAGTAGCCGACGATCTTCTTCCCACCGGGCGGCGGCGTGGTGGGCGGCTGCGTGGTCGGCGGGGCGGTCGTCGGCGGCGCGGTCGTGGGCGGCGCCGTGGTGGGCGGCGCCGTGGTCGGCGCGGTGGTCGTCGGCGTGCCGCCGCCGGTGCAGGAGCCACCGTTGATCGTGCAGCTCACCGGCGCCTTGTACGCGCCGGTGCCGTTGTAGCCCCAGCTGAAGCTGGCGCCGGGGGCGAGCGTGGCGGCCCAGCTCTTGTTGACGGCCACGTAGCGGTCACCGCTGCGGGTGATGTCGGCGTCCCAGGAGCTGCTGATCGAGGTGCCGGAGGGCAGCGTGAACTCGATGCGCCAGCCGTTGACGGTGGAGCTGGTGCCGTTGGTGACTGTCACCCGCCCCTCGTGGCCGGTGCCCCAGTCCTGCACCTTGGCGAACGTGGCGGTGACGCTGCCGGCGGCCGACGCGGTGGTCATGGGCACCGCGGCGACCGCGAGCGCGACCACGGCGCCGGTGGCCCACAGGGCCCGGCGGAGCGATCTCTTCATACGGCGTCCCTCCAATAGTTAGGAAACTTTCCAAATTGATTGCTGAGACGCTACTCACGGCGTCACCACTTCGTCAAGATGTAGATGCATCGATTTCACGGGTGACGCGGGACGGTGGGCACGAGGGCCCGTAGCCTCGTCCCATGACCGTTTTCGACGTCCAGATCGACGCCCTCACCGGCGGCCCGGCCGACCTCGGCCGCTACCGCGGCCGCGCCCTGCTCGTGGTCAATGTGGCCTCCCGCTGCGGCCTCACCCCGCAGTACGCGGGCCTCCAGGAACTCGCCGACACGTACGCCGGACGCGGGCTGACGGTGCTCGGGGTGCCGTGCAACCAGTTCGCCGGCCAGGAGCCGGGCAGCGCCGCCGAGATCGAGGAGTTCTGCCAGGTCAACTACGGCGTGACGTTCCCGCTGACGGAGAAGGCCGACGTCAACGGGCCGGACCGGCACCCGCTCTACGCGGAGCTGGTGTCCACGCCGGACGCCGAGGGACACACCGGCGACGTGCGCTGGAACTTCGAGAAGTTCCTCGTCGCGCCGGACGGCACTCCGGCCGCGCGGTTCGGCCCGCAGGTCACGCCCGAGGACCCCGAGCTGCGCGCGGCGATCGAGAAGGTCCTGCCGGCCTGACCGGCGCACCCGCCGCCGGGCACGGCGCAGCGGCACGCCCCCGAGGGAGGCGTGCCGCTGCCGTGGACCGCGTCAGCCGGCGGCGGCCCGGAAGACCGGGTAGTAGCCGCCGGACTGCCCGGCCGCCGTCGGGTGGTACGACTTGCTCAGGCTCAGCACGTTGAGCGCGTGCAGCCACTTCGTCCCGTAGCTGCACAGCTGGTGGCCGACGAAGATGGAGCGCACGTCGGCGAAGGTGAAGCCGGCCGAGACGGCGGCCGTGCGGGTGATGTCGTCGAGCAGGTTGATGCCCTCGTTGATCTTCGCCCGGGACGTCGCGCTGAGGCCGACGCATGTGGTGCCGAGCTGGTAGAAGACCGGGTAGCCGACCACCACGACGCGGGCCGAGGGCGCCCGGCTCTTGATGCCGTTGTAGACGTTGGCGAGCCGGCCCGGCATCGAGGTGCGGGCCACGTTCATGGCGGACTGCACGGCCGCCACGCACTGGGTCTCCCCCTGGAGCACGCAGGTGCTCATGATGTTGGCGAAGCCGACGTCGTTGCCGCCCACCGTGACGCTGACCAGCGTGGTGGTGGAGGAGAGCGCGGAGAGCTGGCTGTTGATGACGTCCGTGGTGGTGGCGCCGGAACAGGCGACCGACCGGTACGACGCGGGCTTGATGTTGGTGTTGTAGAGCGCCGGGTAGGCGTTGGTGCTGCGTAGACAGTTACCGCTCTCGGAGGTGTAGCTGTCGGCGCCGACGCCGGAGGCGTACGAGTCGCCGAGCGCGACGTAGCGGTCGGACGGGGCCGCCTGGGCGGGGGCAGCCAGAGACAGGGTGACCCCGACCGAGGCGGCCAGGGTCAGGGCGAGGGTGGCAAGACGGGATCTCCGCACGTCGCACTCCTGGGGGCGTGAAGTGGTGGTGAGAGATAGATATCAATAAGATCACAGCGCATGGAAGATCACCGATTTGCGGTCGGGCGCGCATAGCGACTTACGCCTACAAATCGTTGCCGGTTTCGCGGACCAGGATGAAGGATTGTTCCGCCGGGAACGTCAGGCGCATCGCCGGGTCGGCGGTCTCCCGGAAGCCTAGGGCACGGTAGAGCGGGCGACCGGCCGCCGAGGCCCGCAGATCGACCCGGCGCACACCCCGGTCCCGGAACCAGGCCAGCAGCGCGGTCAGGCAGGCTCGGCTGTGGCCGCGCCGCCGGTACGCCGGGTCGGTGCTGACGTTGAAGACGTACCCGACCAGGCCGCTCGGGTCGTCCGGCCCGCCGAGCCGCCGTTCCACAGTGCCCACCGCGCAGGCCGCCAGCGACGCGCCGTCCGGCGCGTCGACCACGAAGGCGGCGAGCCAGGGATCCGGTTCGGCCAGCCAGGTGCGCAGATTGTCCCGGGCGACGTCCTGCCAGCGGCCCGGCGGCGTCGGCACCCCGCTCATGCCGGCGAGCATCAGCCCGCGCAGCCGCACCAGCTCGTCGGCGTCGGACGGCATCGCCCGGCGCGCGTCACCCACGGGCCGGCTCAGACCGGACGGCGGCCGGCGAACCCGCACTCGACCCGGTGGTACCACCGGATGTCGGTGTCCCCCTCCAGCCAGCACCAGAGCACCGCCCGGCCGTCGCGCTCACCGGGGAAGTCGAGCAGCACCGGGGCGATCCCCTTGACCGCGATGTCGTGCTGGTGGAACTCGTCCACCACGAGATGCAGGCGCGCCTCCAGCGCCTTCACCTCGGCCAGCCCGCCGAGCGCGCTGACGCCGTGATCGGCCAGATCGACCCGCAGCTCGGCCAGGTCGGCCCGCAGCCGGATCAGCTCGTCGACGCGCGGCCGCAGCGTGGCCACCAGGTGTCGCGCCTGGGCGAGAGTGAACACCGGGCCAGTATGCGGCACGACCCGTGTCGTCCGGGTCACCGCTCACCCGCACGTCGACCGTCAGGGGCGGGACGAGACGGTGAGTCTGGAGTGGCCGCGGGAGACCAGACGACGCCGGCAGCCTCCCGCACCTCGGCCTGCCAGGCGCGCAGGGCCCGCTTGATGCGGTCGTTCTCGCCCCGGGCGTCGTCGAGCAGCCGGGTCCGCTCCCCCAGTTCGTGGACGAGCCGGTGCAACAGCGCGTCGACGTCGTCGGTCCGGTAACCGCGCCGGCCCAGTGACGTGCGGGGCAGCTCGACGGCGCTGAGCCGGTCCGCGGTGAGCGGGCCGGCCAGCGCGTTGCGGCTGCGGTAGACGCCCATCAGACGCCGAACCTGTCCGGCAGGTGGATCCGCTCGGCCGGCACCCCGCCGGCGAGCAGCCGCAGCCGCGACCCGGCCACCATCAACGGTGGCCCGCACAGGTAGACCTCCTGACCGGGCCGCCAGTGGTCCAGCGCGACGGTGAGCGCGTCGCCCTGCTCTCCCGCCTCCGCCACCGGATCGTGCGAGAACGCGGGTACGACGGTCAGCCAGTCGTAGCCGCTCTGGAGCTTGTCCAGGCTGATCGGGTCGTAGAGGTCGGCGAAGGTGCGGGCGCCGACGACCACTGTGACCCGGCGACCGGCCGGCGCGGCGGCGACCTGCTCGACCAGGGCGCGCAGCGGCGCCAGCCCGGTGCCCCCGGCGACGAGCAGCAGGTCCGCATTCGACGCCGGATCGAGGGTCAGGCCGGTCGACCGGGGCGGACCGAGCCAGATCCGATCATCGGGCCGTACCCGGTGCACGAGCGTGCGGGAGACGGCGGCGACGGCACGGACGTGAAATTCGACTGTGCCGTCGGCGCGCGGAGCGTTGGCCGGCGAGTACCAACGCCACCGGCCGGGCCAGCGTTCGGTGCAGACGGGCAGCGCCTGACCGGGCCGGAACGCCAGACGGCGCCAGGGGCGCACGGCCACCACGGCGACGCCGTCGGCCGCCCGGTCGTGGTCGATGACCTGCGCCGGCCACCAGGGCGGGCCGTCGTCGGCCTGGTCGACCGCACGGCTCACCGCCGCCGTGGCCCGCCGGGCGGCCCCAGCCCAAGCCGCCGCCAGCTCCGGTGTCCAGCTCACCTGCCGGGTCACCGTCGCGACGAGCGCGGCCTCGACGGTGAGTAGGTGCGGCACCAGCCGGTAGCGGCGACAGGCGCGCCCGAGCACGGTCAACAGCGCCGCCCGCCCGGCCGGGTCGTCGCCACCGCTGACCAGCCGTCCGAACGCGGCGAGGAAAACCGCCGCCTCCCGCTCCGGCAGCGTCCCGGGGCAGCGGTCCTCGACCGCGCACCAGAAGTGGTCGGCTGCCTCGCGGACGTACCGCATGGTGACGCACCACGACGCGGCCAGGGCGGCGGTCACGAGCCGGCCTCGTCCGCGAAGGCCCGCCGGGCCACTGTCACCGAGCCCGCCGGCACGTCGAGCGCCCAGAGCACCCCGGCCAGGTAGTCGACCACGCGGCGGTGCTGCGCCTCGGTCAGGCCCAGGCCGCGCCACGCCCCGGCCGCCGGCCGGGCGATGTCGCCCGCCGGTCCGCCGAGCGCCACCGTCAGAGTGAGCGCCAGGTGTCCGGCGAACCGGGCCCGATCAACCCCGACGAGGTACGGCGCCAGCTCGGCGTCCGCCGCCACCAGCCGCAGCCACCGGGCCACCGTCTCGCGCACCGCCGCCGACCCGGGCCAGCTCTCCGCCGGGTACGCCCCGAGCCCGGTCACGCCCACGGCCAGGCGCCCGGATCACCGGCGGCGACCAGCTCGTCCACGCGCTCCTCGGTGAGCCCGGCCGCCCGTAGCGTGCTGCGGCCCCAGCGGGCCAGCCGGCACGGATGCGGGACCCGCTCACTGCGGCACAGTGGACCCGCCGGCCACCGCTCCGGCACATGCACCGCCACCGCGCGTACGGCCAGCGCCAGATCGTCGTCGCTGACCGGCGTGAGCACCGGGAAGTCGTCCAACACCGCCGCCATGAAGAGCCCTTCCGTCGAGAGTCGGTGCGGCACCGGGGCGGGCGGGGACGGCGGACGCGCTCGGGTTGCGTCCCACCGGAGCCCAGCACCCGCCCCGGGCCATGCGTCCACCCTCGCCAGCTTGCGGCTCACGGGGTACGACTACGCTCTGCACTTGCGCTGTATCAGCTCTGAAGTCGAGCCGCTAGGCTGCTGGCGGCCGGTCTCGACGCACTCGGAGGCGAGCCGATGACGACCGTGCAGAAGTGGACCGGGCGGGAAACCCGGATGCTGCGGCACGCGCTGCGAATGAGCATCCGTGACTTCGCGGAGCACCTCGGCGTCAGCGAGCGCACCGTCTCGAAGTGGGAGGCCGGGCGGGAGGCGGTGCAACCTCGACCGGAGATGCAGGCCGCTCTCGACACCGCTCTGGTCAGAGCCAGCGATGAAGCGGTATCCAGGTTCTGCCAAGCGGCGGGCAACGAGCCTCCCGTCCCTGCTGCTTCGGTAACTTCCGGATACCGCATCCAGTCCCACAAGTTCATCCCGGCCCACGTCGGGGCGGCTGCGGTACGGGAATTGGCGACTTCGCCGCGGGTGAAGCCCCGCCCGCACGAGTGGCTGCACGTATCGACGACCAATGTGCCGCATCCAGACGGACAGTGCACAGCGCACGTCTTCGCCTGCGGCGTGGTGGTGCTGCACCTTCAGCAGGAACTCATCTTCAGAAGGCTGGCGGAACTCGCCGCCTGGCGGTACGCCAGCTACGAGGACGACCTCCCATGGGCGGCCCGCCAGCTCGAATGCCTGCTGTCGGATCAGCCCGACCAGCGAGCAGCAGCGCCGGAGTATGTGATGTCGATGTACCTTCCCGGAGAAATGGGATGCCGTCGCGAAGAGCTGAGCAACGCCGTCCGTTTGTTGAGTCTCCCGTCAGTGCTGGTGAACCGTCATGCAGCACCCCGGCCACTACCTGTTCCCGAGAACGTCGAGCGGACGTTGTTGACCAAGGGGTTCGACCAGCCCACTGCTGTTCCGTTCGGAATCGCCGGGGTATCCGTCGGCTTCGCGACCTGGTCCGGACTCGCCTATCACGCAATCTCGCCGGAACGAGCCCTTACCGCCGACGAACTGGTCTCGCTTGAGATCGACGTGCAAATGCTCTGGGCCTACTGTCGGCAGGTCCAACGCGTGGTGGAGAACGGGCGAGACCCGGTGATATCCCCGGGTTTCGGCTGGCGGTTCCTGAGAGCTGCCCACTCCCGACTCACCACCGCACGTGTGCAGGAGACCGCGCAACACTGCATGATGCGTCAGGCAGCCGTAACGACCAGCGGCCTACCCGAGCGCCTGACGCAGGCCCAGGCGGCGCTTCGCGAAGCAGAAACGACGGCTGGAAGAGTCGGGGTATGAACGGCAAGCAGGCGGCCCTGATCGTCATCGACATGCAGAACGGCTTCATCAACGACCGCAGCCGGCATGTCATCCCGAAGGTCGCGGAGCTGGTCGAACGGTGGGAGGCCACGGGCAGGCCGATCGTCTTTACGCGCTACCACAACTATCCGGACAGCCCCTTCGAGAGGCTGATCCACTGGTCGAAGATGCAGCACGCGCCGGAGACAGAGATTGTGCCCGAACTGCGTCGACACGCCGCTCGCGCACGAGCCATTCTCGACAAGCCCATCTACTCGTACTTCACCAGCGAGGGCACGGACCTGACTGCTCGGGAGGGCTGGACCGATCTGGTGTTCTGCGGCGTGGCCACCGAGAGTTGCGTGCTGAAATCAGCGGTGGACGCATTCGAGCGCGATCTGACGCCATGGATGGTCACCGATGCATCGGCCAGCCACGGCGGTCCGGCCGCACACGAGGCCGGCCTCCTGGTGGCGCAGCGTTTCGTCGGTGCCGACCAGCTCATCGACACGAAGACGGTCAGTGAGCTGTTCGATGGTCGGTGATGGCGATGGACCGGTTACACGGACGGGTCCCAGGCCGCGAGTTGGTCGAAGATGCGACGGTCGCCTTCGAACTGCAGGGAATCCAGCGGTATGCGGCCGTAGAAGAACAGGACCAGGTCGCTGGCGGTGCCCCGGGCGGAGACGTCGGCCGTGTCCGGGGCCTGGCCGGCAGCGGGCGTGAGGTGGGCGACCTGCGCCCCGTCGGCGGACAGCCGGAGGCGCCAGGAGCGGCCCTCGACGGCGTGGTAGTCGACGACGGCGGGCTGGTGTGGCCAGGCGACAGTCGTCGCGCAGAGGGTGAACTGGCAGTCGTCGAAACCGTCGAGGGCGACCTCCTCCGGCAGCGGCTGGGGGGTGCCCACCGTGAGCTGGGCGTCGTAGGTGTGCACCGCGATCTCGGGAACCTGGCGCCGCGCCCAGGCACCAGCGGTCTGCGGTGACGGCGAGTCGTCCCACCACGTCCAGCAACCGCGATCCGGGCCGGCCTCACGCAGCGTGCTCGTCAACTGCTCGACGGATTCGGTCCACCAGGCGAGCAGTGCCTCGCGTTCCCGGGGCGCACCCTTGCCGTCCTCCCAGGCCGACTCGTCCGGGGGCCCGTCCGCAGGCCCCGCGGCGACGATCGCGGCTGTCTTGCGGCGGCCCGTGCCCACGTGCTGGACGAGATCGAACAGCGTCCGCTCCGGATGGGTCGGAACCTTCATGTCGAGGCTGGGCGCCGCGGCGACAGCGATACGGAAGGCGGTCGACCGTTCGTCGATGAGCCGCAGATGATCGGAGAACGTCGACGTCTTGTGCACGTCGGCTTTCTACCAGTGCACCCGGCGACCGGACAGCGGTTTTCGCCGTGGACGCGGCGGCAGTGGCCGACCGCCCGTCAGGACTGGACGCGTTCCGCCTCCTGCACGAACGTGTCGGCCCTCCGCGCGCCCATCCGGTCCAGCTCGTCCAGCACCGCGCCCACCCCGTCCGCGCCCACCAGCACGGTGACGCGCAACCGGGCGGCGAGGGGCTGGTCCTGCCAGTAGCCACGCGGCAGCAGGCTCGCCTGCGGTGTCGTCGTCGCCACGGCGGCGTCGCTGACGATGACCGAGATCGCGCCGGCGGCCAGCAGGGCGTCGCGCAGGTCGGCGCTGTTGGCCGCCGGGTCCGGCTCCAGCAGCGCGGTGACCACCCGTACCCGCTGGCCGGGCGGCACGGACGGTTCGCCGGCCGGCGCCGCTGCGGTACGACGCCGGGGCGCGCCCGGCGCGGTCAGGCTGGTCACCCCGCCGAGGTGGTACGCGTCGGCGCCCTGTTGCGCCTGGTCCAGGCGCTCCTGGTCGGCCGGCGGCACGCGCAGGCCGATGAGCGCCTGCACCCCGGCGGCGATCAGCCAGGTGAGGACGAAGGAGAACGCGACCACGCTCACCACGCCGACGAGCTGGCGCCACAGCAGGCCGCCTCCGCCGCCGAGGAACAGCCCGTCGGCGCCGAGCGGGTTGACCCCGCGGTTGCCGAACAGGCCGAGCAGGAGCGTGCCGAGCATGCCGCCGACGAAATGCACGGCGAGCACGTCGAGCGCGTCGTCGAGGCGCAGCAGGTACTTCAGTTTCAGCGCGAAGTGGCAGACCAGGCCGGCCAGCGCGCCGATCGCGACGGCCGACGCCGCGTTGACGTACCCGGCGGTCGGGGTGACAGTGGCAAGGCCCGCGACCGCGCCGGAGACCGCGCCCACGACGGTGCTGTGTCCGTCGGTGACGCGTTCCAGCGCCAGCCAGACGAGCATCGCCGCGGCGGCGGCGAGGTGCGTGTTGAGGACGGCCTGCGCGGCCAGGCCGTTGGCCTGGAGGCCGTCGCCGCCGTTGAAGCCGAACCAGCCGAACCAGAGGATGCCGGCGCCGACGATGGTCAGCGGGATCGAGTTCGGTGGCGCGGCGGTGTGCGGCCAGTCCCGGCGGCGGCCGACGACGAGCAGCACGGCGAGGACGGCGGCGCCGGCGCTGGCGTGCACGACCAGTCCGCCGGCCCAGTCCTGGGTGCCGAACTTCGCCAGCCATCCGCCGGGGTGCCAGAGCCAGTGCGCGATCGGCGCGTAGACCACTATCGACCAGACCGCGAGGAACAGCACCCAGCCGCCGAAGCGCAGCCGGCCCGCTGTGGCGCCGGTGACGAGCGCGGGTGTGATCACCGCGAACATCATCTGGAACAGCACGAACGCCAGCGTCGGGATGGTGATCCGGCCGTCGACCACGTGCAGGTTGGGTGCGGGCGGCACCTTCAGGTCGGTGAGCCCGAACAGTTCCAGGTTGCCGAACAGCCCGCTGCCGGCGTCGTCGCCGAAGGCGATGGTGTAGCCGACGAGTACCCAGGTCAGGCTGACCACGCCGAGCGCGATCATGTTCTGTTGCAGCATCGCCAGGACGTTGCGGGTGCGGACCATGCCGCCGTAGAACGCGGCGAGTCCCGGCGTCATGAACAGGACGAGGCCGGCGCAGACCAGCACCCAGGCGGTGTCACCCGCGTTCGGAGCGGACACGGTTTCCCTCCTTCTCTCGCAGGTGGACGGAGTCGCGGACGGTGTGCAGGACGCTGTCCTTGACCCGTTCGTGGTTGGGCACCGGCGCGAAGTGCCGGTCGGGCAGCAGCAACAGCCAGGTGGCGATGTTGAACGGGCCGGTCAGCACCG
Organism: Micromonospora sp. WMMD1219; assembly: GCF_049315215.1. NCBI lineage: Bacteria > Bacillati > Actinomycetota > Actinomycetes > Micromonosporales > Micromonosporaceae > Micromonospora > Micromonospora sp. WMMD1219. The sequence continues at coordinate 3,598,725 of NZ_CP186057.1, read as the reverse complement.
GGATGCCCAGCGGCGTGAGCATGGTGGTCAGCGCCATCTGCACGACCAGCGTCAGCGCGATCCCGAACAGCGTGTAGACGGTGACCAGCGCGCCGGGGCGGTGCGCGACAGCGCCCACCACGATCGCGGTCAGCACCGCGTTGAAGGCGAACAGCCCCTTGTCCAGCGATGCGCCGTCGGCGCCGAACCAGAGCGCCAGCAGTGTCGCGCCGACGGCGCCGATCACCGCGAACAGCGCCGACCACCGGGAGTTGATCAGCAGGGCGACGAGGATGAGCAGGCCGGTGACCCAGCTCTCGATCAGGTAGACCTGGGACACGCCCTTGAAGAACGTCGGAACGAGGCCCCAGTCGAACGTGCCGCCGGCCGAAGATCCCTCACCGGGGAACTTCGGCGTCAGATTGGTGAGCACCGTGAACCTGTCGAACTGGTACGCCGCCATCAGCAGGAACCACGTCGTGAGCACGAACGGGAACGTGTAGGCGGTCAGGTTCCAGCGCTTGAAGACGGCGTTGAGGGCGAGCGTGACCACCACCGTGCCGATCGCGCCGAGCACGAGGTAGAGCCACATCAGCGGGCGCTGGTCGAGGAACGTGGGCACCGCGAGCCCGGTCAGCAGCGGGCTGAACCCGAACAGGCCCTTGCGCCAGCTCGACATGTCGACCCGCAGCGCCAGCGCGGTCGCGGTGCCCACGACCAGGCCGAGCACGCCGCCGCCGAACACCCGGGGCGTCCCGTTCTCGAACGCGCCCCAGGCGAGCGCGATCAGGATGAGCAGGCCGCTGAGCGGATTGTTCTGGAGCACCACCTGGGCGGCGCCGCGCAGGCAGGCGTCGACGAACCCGGCCGCCGGGTTCCGGTCGGCCAGGTGGCGCCAGCCACGTCCGATGTCGGCCATCTCGCTGTCCTCCTGGTCAACGCCAGCTGAAGACCGGCGGGAAGGTGCAGCCGGTCACCTCTTCGCGGGCGGCCGTGCAGAACGCGCGTACCGCGGCGCGGACCGGTTCGGTCTCCTGCCCGAGCACCTTGAACACCAGGCCGGCGTCGTTCGGCAGCCGGCTCACCGCGGTGGCCAGCGGTGTCCGCTCGTCCCACACCGGCGTCGCGGTGCGCTCGAAGACCCGGGCCGCCCGGTCCGGGTCGGTGAGCAGCACGACGTTGCCGAAGACGTGGAAGCGGTCCATCATCCCGATCCGCGACACCGGGAAGTGGCCGGGAGTGATCACGAACTTCTCCACGAACAGCGGGCGTCCGTCGGGCCGTTGCGCCCGCAGCGTGGTGGAGAACAGGTCGTACGCGAAGATCTCGCCGTCGCGGTAGTACTTGCGGCCGGGCTGGAGCACCTCGGCGTACAGCATTGTCGCGGTCTCCGGCAGCCGGACCACGGTGTCGGAGACGAACCGGCTGCGCCGGAACGGGATCACCGGCTCGGGCAGGAACTCCAGGTAGGCGTCGTCGGCCAGGGTGAAGCTCTGGGTCTGGGTGCCGTAGTTGGCGTCCATCTCCTGGATCTTGGTGGCGGCCTGGGTGACCAGGTGCGCCTGTGCGCCGGGCCCGAGGTCGACGTCCATCCGCAGCCGGTCGCCCTGGAGCACGCCGCCGGAGGTGGTGAGGATCATGACGCAGGGCAGGCCCGGCATCTCCTCGTCCCAGTACAGCGCGCGCTGCACCAGCAACGGCGACTGCCGGTAGACGTCGCGCAGGATGGTCCGGTCCGCGCGCCGCTCGAACCCCAGCCGGAGGATGCCCACCTTGCCGTTCGCGGCGGCCGGCAGCTGCGCCGGCTGGTCCTGGTACGGCGCGAGTTCCCGGACGGAGTCCAGAGTGGTCATGCGAGCACTTCGGCGTCGAAGAGCGCGTTGCGGCGGACCAGGTCCACCAGGTCGTCGATGCCCTCGCCGGTCTTGCAGTTGGTGAACACGAACGGCTTGCCGCCGCGCATCAGCTCGGCGTCGCGGGCCATCACGTCCAGGTCGGCGTCGACGTACGGGGCCAGGTCGGTCTTGTTGATCACGAGGATGTCGGACTTGGAGATACCAGGGCCGTTCTTGCGCGGGATCTTGTCGCCGGCCGCCACGTCGATCACGTAGATGAAGTAGTCGACGAGCGCGGGGCTGAAGGTGAGCGTGAGGTTGTCGCCGCCGCTCTCGATGAGCACGACGTCGCTGTCCGGGAACCGCGCCTCCATGTCCTCCACCGCGGCGAGGTTCATGCTGGGGTCCTCGCGCACGGCGGTGTGCGGGCAGGCGCCGGTCTCCACGCCGACGATGCGTTCCTCCACCAGCACGCCGGTCAGGGCGCGGCGGACGTGCTTGGCGTCCTCCGTGGTGACCACGTCGTTGGTGATGACCAGGATGCGCAGGCCCTGCTCGACCAGGCGGGGCACGACGGCCTCGATGATGGCCGTCTTGCCGCTGCCCACTGGGCCGCCGACGCCGATCCGACTCGCTGATTTCATTTTCGAAGAGCCCTTCAGGTGATGAGCGCTCAGCTCATGAACATCCGTACGTGTGCGTGCTGGTGCGCGCCGGCCAGCACGTCGAGGTGCGGCGCGAAGCTCTGCATGTCGTCGAGCCCGGCGGTCCGCACCTCCTCGTAGTCCTCGCCGACCCGCTCGTTGACCGCGAAGAGGATCGACTGGGTGTCGAGGTGGTCCACCCGCATCAGCCGGACCGCCGCGCCGAGCACCATCGAGGCCGCGCCGTACTGGTGGGCGGCGAACGCGTCCGCCTCGCCCACGCCGAGTTCGGCGAAGAGCACGCCGAGCGCGACCGGGTAGGTGACCGGGACGCCGGCGCCGCTCTCCGCGACGCGCTTGCGCAGCAGGGACTCCCCCACCACCCGTTCGGCGGCCTCGGCCAGCTTGCGCCCCATGCGGACCGTCATGGTCCGCGTCTCCTCATTGATCTTGCGCAGGTGTACGGCCTCGTCGGCCGCCCGGATCCGGTCGAGGTCACCGGCGCGGGCGGCGCGGTGCGCCACGAGCAGCGCCACCCCGTCACCGGTGGCGGCGGCGCGCGTGACGGTACGCACGAACTCCTGCAACGTAACCCGGTCGTGCACCGCCCCCTGTTCGACCGCCGTCTCCAGCCCGTTGGAGAAGGAGAACGCGCCGACCGGGAAGACCGAGTCGCCGAACTGGAGCAGCTTCAGGGCCTCGGTCACCGTGGACACCCCGGCCCCTCAGTTCAGGTCGGCTGGCAGGTGCGTGTGCGGGGTCGAGTCGGCCCCGCCGAACAGGCGCCGCGACTCGTGCGGGGCCAGGTACGCGATGATCTCGGTGCCGGGGATGAACTCGTGGGTGAGACCGGTGAACGCGTGCGTGCGCATCACCGAGTCCATCACCTTGCGGTCCACTGTGAGCGGGACGTACATCTTGGTGCCCTTCACGACCGCCGGCCAGTGCTGGTTGCCGATCGCGTGGCCCAGTTCGACGGCGGAGCGGATCACCATGTCCAGCGACTCGCCGTGCAGCGTGTCGAGGTGCACCACCATCACCTCGCCGAGCGCGATCCGGGCCACCACGGCGGTCGCTGTCGCGTCGTCCCACGCGAGCACGTCGCCGTCGCGCAGCCGTACGCCGCGGGCCAGGGACAGCGCCAGTTCGGTGCCGAGGCTGGTGGTCCGGCGCAGCCGGCTCTTCTGGGCGTCCCACTGGTCGAGGACCAGGTCGTCGACCTTGGCCTCCCGGAGCCGCTCGGTCCAGGCTGGCTCGTTCACGTTGCCGAGTACCGTTTCGACGAGCATGTGTTCTCCTTTCACGCGACCCCGCCGCCGGCCCGGCCGGGGCGGGCGCCGCGCCGGGTCAGCTGAAGAAGTAGAGCTGGCTGAGGGGGAGGTTCTTGGCCGCCGGCACCGTCGCGTGCACGCCGTCCATCTTCACGGCGAAGGTCTCCGGGTCGACCTCGAACTTCGGCAGGCGGTCGTTGCGCACCATGTCCCGCTTGGTCAGGTTGCGGCACCGGTAGACCGGCATGACCCGCCGTTGCAGGCCCAACTGCTCGCCGATGCCGCACTCGTGCGCGGCCTTCGACACGAAGGTCACGCAGTTCCTGGCGAGCTGTGATCCGGACGCGCCGAACGCCTCCCGGTAGTAGACCGGCTGCGGCGTGGGCAGCGAGGCGTTCGGGTCGCCCATGATCGACCAGGCGATCATCCCGCCCTTGAGCACCATCTTGGGCTTGACGCCGAAGAAGGCGGGCTCCCAGAGCACGAGGTCGGCGAGCTTGCCCGGGGCGATCGAGCCGATGATGTGCGAGACGCCCTGGGTGATCGCCGGGTTGATGGTCATCTTCGCGACGTAGCGCAGCACCCGGAAGTTGTCGTTGGCGTCGGAGTCCTCGGCCAGCTTGCCCCGGACGTTCTTCATCTGGCCGGCGAGCTGGATCGTGCGCAACCAGGTCTCGCCGATGCGGCCCATGGCCTGTGAGTCGCTCTGCATCATCGAGATGACGCCCTCGTCGAGCAGGACGTCCTCGGCGGAGATGGTCTCGGTACGGATCCGGCTCTCCACGAAGGCGACGTCCGAGGGCACCTTCGGGTTGAAGTTGTGGCAGACCATGATCATGTCGTACAGCTCGGACTGGCTGTTGATGCCGTACGGCACGGTGGGCGTGGTCGACGCGGGCAGCACGTTCATCAGGCCGGCGAGCTTGATGATGTCCGGTGCGTGTCCGCCGCCGGCGCCCTCGGTGTGGAAGCTGTGGACGGTCCGTCCCTCGAAGGCGGCCACCGAGTCCTCGATGTAGCCGCTCTCGTTGAGCGTGTCCGTGTGCACGCTGACCTGGACGTCGTACTCGTCGGCGACGGCCAGGCAGGTGCGCAGCACCGCGGGCGGCGCACCCCAGTCCTCGTGGATCTTGAAGCTGGGCACCCCGGCCATGATCTGCTCGATCAGCGGGAACCGCCCGCTGCTGTTGCCCTTCCCCAGGATGCCGACGTTGATCGGCACGCTCTCGAAGGCCCGCATCATGTTGTGGATGTTCCACGGGCCGGGCGTGATGGTGACGCCGTTGCTGCTGTCGGTGGGACCGGTGCCGCCGCCCCAGAGGGTGGTGACGCCGTTGCTGAGCGCGGCGTACGCCTGTGACGGCGTGAGCAGGTGGACGTGCGCGTCGATGCCGCCGGCGGTCAGGATCAGGTGCTCACCGGAGATCGCGTCGGTGCCCGGCCCGGTCACCAGGCCCGGGGTCACCCCGTCCATCACGTTGGGGTTACCGGCCTTGCCGATCCCGACGATCATGCCGTCCTTGATCCCGACGTCCGCCTTGACCACGCCGAGCAGCGCGTCCAGCACGGTGACGTTGGTGATCACCAGGTCCACCACGCCTTCCGCGCTGGTGGCCTCGCTGGCGCTGCCCATGCCGTCGCGCAGGGTCTTGCCGCCGCCGTACATGACCTCGTCACCGAGGACCCGCAGGTCCTTCTCGATCTCGATGTAGAGGTCGGTGTCACCCAGCCGGATCTGGTCGCCCGTGGTCGGGCCGTACATTCCGGCGTATTCCTGCCGTGAGATCTGACTCATGCGTTATCGCTCCAGCTCTGGCGCGTGGTGAGAGTGGCCGGGCTACTTGCCCTTGCCCTTGCCTTGGTCCTGGCCCTTGCCCTGGTCCTTGCCCTGGTCCTGCTGCTGCGACGTGGTCTTGAAGCCGCGCGTCTGGGCCTGGTGGAGCGCCTCGGCCCGGTCCGGCCGGTAGCCGGGGATCGGCCCGTCCCCGGTCCAGCCCTGGACCAGGCCGTTGAAGCCGTACACCCGCTGGGAACCGCCGTACGGGACGAGCTGGACGGTCTTGCGGTCGCCGGGCTCGAACCGGATCGAGGTGGTGGCCGGGATGTTCAGCCGCTTGCCGAACGCCGCCGGGCGGTCGAACTCCAGGAAGCGGTTGGCCTCGAAGAAGTGGAAGTGGGAACCGACCTGGATGGGCCGGTCGCCGGTGTTCTGCACGACCACCTCGGTCACCGGCCGCCCGGCGTTGAGTTCCAGGGGTTGGTCGCTGAGCTTGTAGCCGCCGATGGGCCGAAGGTGCTTGGAGTTCGGTCCCGGGTGTTGCTTCGCCATGTCGCCCCCGCTCTGCCGGAGACCGTGGCCTCCGGTCGCTGCTCTACTGGATGGGTGAGTGGACGGTGATCAGCCGTGACCCGTCGGTGAAGACCGCTTCGACCTGGAGCATCGGGATCATGTCCGCCACGCCGGGGATCACGTCGTCCGCCGTGAGCACGTGGCTCGCGTCGTTCATGACCTCCTCGACGGTCTTGCCCTCGCGCGCGCCTTCGAGCGCCGCGGCGCAGATCACCGCCACCGCCTCGGGGTGGTTGAGCTTGACCCCGCGTGCCTTGCGGGCGTTGGCCACCATCGCCAGCGAGTGAATCGTCAGCTTGTCGAATTCCTTCGGCGTGAGATGCACGTCGCGATCCCTTCACGTACTTTCGGCTATATCGCCACATTAGGAGGTGTTTGCGAAGAAAGTAGGCTTTCAGCAAGATCTCAGGACTCGGCGTGCGCCCGCCTGCGCCGGTCGTAGTCGGCAACCCAGATCTGCTGGATCTGCTCCAGCGTCCGGCCCCTGGTCTCGGGCAGGTAGCGCCGGACGAACAGGAAGCCGAGCACGCACAGCGCGGCGAACAGCGCGAACACCCCCGACCGGCCGAGCACGTCGAGCAGGCTCAGGAAGAACTGCGTGATCAGGTACTCGGTGCCCCAGTGGGTCGCCGACGCGATCGCCACGCACCGGCCGCGGATCGGACCGGGATAGATCTCGTTGATCACGGTCCACGCGCCCGGGCCGATGGACACGGCGTAGAAGGCGACGAAGAAGATCACGCCGACCAGCAGGAACAGGCCCGAGGTGGTGATCCGGCCGTCGCCACGCCCGGCGCCCGCGCCCAGGAAGCTGACGCTGACCACGGCGAGCGAGACGGCCATCCCCGCCAGGCCGACCAGCAGCAGCGGGCGGCGGCCGACGCGGTCGAGCAGGCCTACCGCGACGAGCGCGAACGCCGCGTCCACCGCGCCGATCGCCCAGGTGGTCGCGGAGAGCTGAGCCTCGGGGGTACGGAATCCGGCTGCCGAGAAGATCGAGTCGGCGTAGTAGATGATGCCGTTGATCCCGGTCGTCTGCTGGAACAGCGCCAGCCCCACACCCAGCGCGAGCGGACGCCGCCACTGCGGGGACAGCAGCTCCCGCCAGCTCGCCCTGCGACCGTGCAGACTCTCCTCGATCTCGTGCAGGCGCTGCCCCACCCGGTGCTCGGGAACGGTCCGGCACAGCGACTCCCGGGCGCGGCGCCGGTCGCCCCGCTTGAGGTACCAGACCGCCGAGTCGGGCACCACCACCGTCACCAGGATCAGCGCCACGCCCAGCACGACCGCGGCACCGAGCAGGTACCGCCACGACTCGCCGCCGGTGAACAGCTCGTCCGCCAGGTAACCGATGAAGATCGCGAAGGTGGTCGAGAACTGGTAGACCGCGAGCAGGCCGCCCCGGATCCGTTCCGGCGCCGCCTCGGCCGCGAACATCGGCCCGGCGACCGAGGCCACGCCGATGCCCACCCCGAGGAGCAGCCGCGCGCCGAGCAGGGCGCCGATGGCCGGGGCCGCCGCCTGCACGATCGTGCCGACGACGTACGCGCCGGCGGCGACCCACAGCGCGCCCCGCCGGCCGATCCGGTCGGCGAGGTGACCGCCGGCGAGCGCGCCGGCGAGCGCGCCGAGCGTCACCCAGCTCGCCGCCACCTCCACCTCGAAGGTGTCCACGTCGAACGTGTGCCGGATGTCGTGCAGCGCGCCGCTGATGACGCCCTGGTTGTAGCCGAAGAACGCGCCGGAGAGGACGACGATCGCCAGGATCGCCACGAGGTTGTGGCGGGGCGGCCGGCCGGCCGCGCGTCCGCTCGCCGCCATGTCACCCCGTCCGCCGGCGACCGCCTACCGAAACGGCCGTAACCCTACATATGCGACATATAGTAGGTTCGCCGCAGCGGTCCGACAGCGAAACGATGACGCTGCCGTGGTCGCTCCTGCACACGGACGGGGGAAGGGTGAACCGGTCGGCGCCGTACGGCTCCGCGGACTCCTACCGCGAGTTCCGCCACCCGCTCGCGGCGCTCGTGCTCGCCGTCGTCACCGCCGGCGCGCTGGACGCCTTCGCGTTCCTGCGGTACGGCGCGTTCGTCGCCAACCAGTCCGGCAACGCCATCTTCCTCGGCATGGGACCGGCCGGCGGGCATCCCACGTGGCCGGTCTCGGCGGCCTCGATCGTCGCGTTCGCCACCGCCGCCGGACTGGTGAACCTGCTCCGCCGCCGGACCCGGCCGACGGCGGCGCCACTGGTGGACATCGCCGTCACCGAGGCCGCCATGGTCGTCTGGACGGTGCTCAACCTGGTGCTCGCGTACGGCCGGCACGGCACGGCCGCGCGTGTGCTGCTCGCCGCGGCCGGCGCGGTCGCCATGGGCAGCCTGACCACCGTGGCGACCCGTACCGCGGGGATCGCGACGCCGATCACCTACCAGTCGGACACCACGACGAAGACCGGTGAGCGGGCCGCCCGCTGGCTGTTCGGCCCCGCCGCCGGCCGGGGCCGGGCCCGGCGGGGCACCCTGCTCGGGCTGCTCGCCCTGGTCAGCTACAGCGTCGGCGGCGCGATCGGCACGCTCGCCCAGCACCGGCCCCGCTGGGTGCCGCTGTGGGGGACGATCGCGCTGGCCGTGCTGATCCTGCTGCTGCGGCGGCACCCCCGGCCGCCGTCGCGGCCCGGCTGAGCGTCAGTCGGCCTGGGCGGCGAGTTCCCGGGCCCGGTCCCGGGCCGCCTCCAGCGCCGCCAGCATGGCCGCGCGTACGCCGTGGTTCTCCAGCTCGCGGATCGCGGAGATGGTGGTGCCCGCGGGCGAGGTGACCGCCTCGCGCAGCTTCACCGGGTGCTCGCCGGAGTCGCGCAGCATCACCGCCGAGCCGATCGCGGTCTGCACGATCAGCTCGTGCGCCACCTGACGCGGCAGCCCGAGCAGGATGCCCGCGTCGATCATCGCCTCGACCAGCAGGTAGAAGTAGGCCGGGCCGGAGCCGGAGAGCGCGGTGACCGCGTCCTGCTGCGACTCGGGCACCCGGACGGTCGAGCCGAGCGGGGAGAACATCTCCTCCGCCAGGGCCAGGTGCTCGCCGGTGGCGTGGGCGCCCGCCGAGATCGCGCTCATCGCCTGGTCGACGAGCGCCGGGGTGTTCGTCATGACCCGGACCACCGGGGTGCCCTCGGGCAGCCGGCGGTTGAAGAACGCGGTCGGCAGACCGGCGCAGAGCGAGATGACCAGCTTGTCGGCCGGCACCTTCGGGCCGATCTCGTCCAGCAGCGCGGCGGCGTCCTGCGGCTTGACCGACACGGCCAGCACCTCGGCCTCGGTCACCGCGGTGAGGTTGTCCACCACCCGTACGCCGTAGCGGTCGGTCAGCTCCCGCGCCCGCGCCGGCCGCCGCGCGGTGGCGAGCAGCCGCTCCACCGGCCAGCCGGAACGCAGCAGCCCGGAGAGCATCAGCTCACCGATCTTGCCGGCGCCGATCACCGCGACCGTGTGCACCTGGCGTGCCATCAGCCGTACCCCTTCCCGGGTCACGTGGGCAGGGCGTGGCGGGCCGGGTCGCCGGCCCGCCACGCCCGTGCGCCGTCGATCAGCTGCCGAAGAAGACCTCGGCCTCGGCGTACCGCTCCAGCGGCACGGTCTTCAGCTCCCGGGTGGCGTCGGCGAGCGGGACGCGGACGATGTCCGTGCTCTGCATCGCGACCATCTTGCCCCAGTCGCCCTCGTGCGCGGCGTCGATCGCGTGGAGGCCGAGCCGGGTGGCCAGCACCCGGTCGAACGCGGTCGGGGTGCCGCCGCGCTGGATGTGGCCGAGCACCACGGTGCGGGCCTCCTTGCCGGTCTTCGCCTCCAACTGCTCGGCCAGCCACTGGCCGATGCCGCCGAGACGGACGTGACCGAACGCGTCCAGCTCCTGGTTGTGCAGGACCATCTGGCCGTCCAGCGGCTGGGCGCCCTCGGCGACCACGACGATCGGGGCGTACTGGTGCTGGAAGCGCTTCTCGACGTAGCCGGCGACCTGCTCGACGTCGAACTGCCGCTCCGGCAGCAGGATCACGTTGGCGCCACCGGCGAGGCCGGCGTGCAGGGCGATCCAGCCGGCGTGCCGGCCCATGACCTCGACCACGAGCGTGCGGTGGTGGCTCTCCGCGGTGGTGTGCAGCCGGTCGATCGCCTCCATGGCGATGTTGACGGCGGTGTCGAAGCCGAACGTGTAGTCGGTCGCACCGAGGTCGTTGTCGATCGTCTTCGGCACACCGATGACGTTCACGCCCAGCTCGTGCAGCTTGGTGGCGACGCCGAGGGTGTCCTCGCCGCCGATCGCGATCAGCGCGTCCACGCCCTGGGCCGCGAGGTTGTCCTTGATCCGCTCCACGCCGTTCTCGATCTTGAACGGGTTGGTGCGGGACGAGCCGAGGATGGTGCCGCCGCGGGGCAGGATGCCGCGCACCTCGGCGATGCCGAGCGGCTTGGTCAGGCCCTCGAGCGGGCCCTTCCAGCCGTCGCGGAAGCCCACGAACTCGTGACCGTAGGTGGCGACGCCCTTGCGGACCACCGCCCGAATCACCGCGTTGAGACCTGGGCAGTCGCCGCCGCCGGTGAGCACGCCGATACGCATGATCTGCTCATCCTCCTGGAGCATCAGGTGAAGCCCGGATAAGCCCCAGGATATGTGTCAGATCAGACCATCGGCGCCGTTGCCGGCCCGGGGCGGGCCGTCACTGCGCACTGTAGTCGGCGCAGGTGTACGCCGACACCGCACCCCGGGCCGTTCCGGACGGCGGACGGGCTACCCGTCAGTAGCTGACCTCGTGGTTCTCCCCCGCCTTCGGCGGCTTGCCGGTCACCGCCGCCTTGGCGAAGCCGAGCAGGTTGACCACGGTGCTGCCGGGCGAGTCCCAGTACTCAGCCGACCCGGCGTGCACCTTGATCAACGTGATCCCCGGCGTGTCCAGCCCGTCGGGGAACCACACCTTCAGCACCGGGCTCCACAGCTCCTTCGCCCGCTCGGGGTCCCACTCCTCGGTGGCGGTGCCGGCGACCGACACCCAGGCGTGGTGCCGCTGGTCGGAGAAACCGACGTTCACCTGCGGGTTCACCCGGATCTGCCGCACCTTCGCCGAGTCGGCGTAGGCGAAGAACCACAGGTCGCCGTCGAACTCCGCCTCCTGCAACCCCATCGGGCGGCTCACCAGACGCCCGTCCACGCCGGTGGTGGTGAGCAGGCAGATCCGGGCGTCCCGGATCAGCTCGGTGACCCGGCGGCGGGCGTCCGCGGCGTTGGTCGGCTCATGGCTCATGGGGCACTCCTGTCTCGGGTCGGCGTAGATGCCGCTCCCGTGCCCTGGGCGGAACCGGTCAAACCTCCCGCGCCGTCATCGCCCGCCACCGCGCCAGGTTGTGCCGGGCGTCGACGAGCGCGTCGTGCCGGTCGGCCTCGGCGTCCGGCAGCCGGGGACGGCCCCGGTCGTCCCAGAGCTGGCGCAGCTCCTTGGTGAAGCGGGGGATCTCCCGGGGCAGCGCCGGCATCGCGCCCCACAGCTGGGCCAGCACGACGTGGTCGTACGCGGCGTACCAGGCCCACAGCTCCAACTGCTCGCCCGGCCGGTCCCGCACCGGCTCCATCAGGAACTCGTGCAGGTCGTCGCGGATGCGCTCCCGGGAGCGCCAGGCCCGGTCGGCCGGCGAGGGGAGCTTGTCCAGCACGTTGCGCCGCACCCAGGGCACCGCCCGGGAGTCGTCGAACTCGGTGGAGACCGCGTAGAACTCGCGGCCGTACTCGTCGACGACGCCGATCGACACCAGGTCGACGATGCGGCCGTCCTCGATGAATTCGCAGTCGTAGAAATAGCGGTAAACCATCGCCCTCATCCTCGCCCATCACCGGCACGGGCCGGTCGCCGGGGCGTCCGCCGAGGTCGGCGGCCGTGCCGGCGACGGCCGGGCATGGTCACGGAAGTGTTTCCGGGGGTGTACAGCACGCGACGAGAGCGTCATGATCTGATGTGTACCGCCGTCGGGCGCCGAACCGGTTGAGCTGCCTCGTACCGGGACTGACAGCTTCACCCGGTGTGCGAGTCGTGACTTCTGACCGGGGAGGGGTTGAGCCGTGGAGTCTCGCCTGCCGGAGCCGGGTGACGCGCTCACGGGTGTGGAGATGTTCGCCGGGCTCGAGCCGGAGGTGCGGCAGCGTGTCATCGCCGCAGCCGTACCGCGCACGTACCGCAAGGGCCAGCTGCTCTTCGTCGAGAACGACCCCGGCGAGTCGCTGATCGTGCTGCGCCGCGGCGCGGTGGCGGTGTTCCGCACCGCACCGACCGGCGAACGCGCGGTGCTGTCGGTGATCCGACCCCCGGACGTGCTCGGCGAGGTGTCCCTGTTGGACGCCTCCACCCGCTCGGCGTCGGCCGAGGCGATCGAGGACTGCGCCGCGCTCGCGCTGTCCCGGCCCGCGTTCATGGAGCTGGTGCACTCCAACCCGCGCATCCTGGACGCGGTGATGCGCTCGCTGGGCCAGCTGATCCGCCGGCTCACCGAACAGAACGCCGACCACGTCTTCCTCGACCTGCCCGGCCGGGTGGCCAAGACGCTGGTCCGGCTGGCCGGCGAGAGCCAGGCCCCGATGATCACCATCGAGTTGAACCAGAGCCAGCTCGCCGAGATGGCCGGCGGTTCCCGGCAGAGCGTCAACCAGGCCATCGGCTCGTTCGCCAGCCGGGGCTGGCTGCGGACCGAGGGGCGCCGCATCGTGGTCACCGACGTGGCCGCGCTGCGCCGCCGGGCCGGCATGAACGACCGCTGACACGACGACGGCGGGGGCCGGCGGTCGTCCCGCCGGCCCCCGCCGCGTTCGTCGTACGCCCGTTCGTCGTGCGCCCGGTCAGTCGTTCGTGGTGTCGGCGGGGGGCGCGCTCGGCCCCGGGCCGATCTTCGACGGGTCGGTCTTCTTCGGCGGGGTCGTCGTGGTGGTCGTGGTCTCGGTCGATCCGCTACCCGCGGGCTGCTCCACCATGCCTTTTTCCTCCAGTTCGGCGAGGGTGACAGCGTCCACGTCGACCGTGTCACCGACGGCCCACACCGTCCCCCGTGGATCGGTCCATGAGGCGGACAGCCGGACGTGCACGGCAAACTCCCTGTCGACGGGACTTCCTGCTAGGGGAGACTAGACCCGGCCGAACAGCCGTGACGTCCCGCCGACCCGTCGGGTACCCGACTGCGCGGCCGCGCGGGACACTGGGGACCTCACGCGTACGGAGCCGGACATCGACCTCACCTGTGGACACTGCGCCCGGACCGCCGGGCCGGACGACCGTTTCTGCGGTGGGTGCGGCCGTCCGCTGGCCGCGGCCTGCCCGTCCTGCGGTCACGCCAACGACACCGGCGCCAACTTCTGCACCAACTGCGGTCAGCCGCTGCGCGACCACGCGGTCACGGTGCAGGAGGACCGCCGCCAGGTGAGCGTGCTCTTCATCGACATCGTCGACTTCACGACATACGCCGAGCGGGCCGACCCGGAGCAGGCCCGGGGTCTGCAACAGGCCTACTTCGCCACGGTGCGCCGGCTGGTGCACCAGTACGGCGGCGTGGTGGAGAAGTACATCGGCGACGCCGTCATGGCGCTGTTCGGCGCGCCGGTGGCCACCGACAACGACGCGCTGCGGTGCGTACGCGCCGGGCTGGAGCTGCAACGCAGCCTGGCCCGGCAGCCGGCCGGACCGCATCCACCGCTCGGGTTCCGGGTCGGCATCGCCACCGGCGAGGCCCTGGTCGACCTGTCCGCGGCGCGCGACGGCGGCCAGGCGTTCGTCACCGGCGACGTGGTGAACACCGCCAGCCGCTTGCAGGGGCTCGCCCCGGTCGGCGGCGTGGTGGTCGACGAGAGCACCTGGGCGGCCACCCGGCGCGAGATGGAGTACGACGACCAGCCACCGGTGACGTTGCGCGGCCGGTCGTCGGTGAGCCGGATCTGGCTGGCCGTACGGGCGCGGCCCCGGCGCGACGGGCAGACCGCCGAGCTGACCCCCATGGTCGACCGGGACCACGAGCGGGGCCTGCTGGTCAGCGCGTTGCACCGCACGCTGACCGAGCGCACCTCGCAGCTGCTCACCGTCTTCGGCCCGGCCGGGGTGGGCAAGAGCCGGCTGCTGCGCGAGCTGGCCCGGCACGCCGCCAGCCTGCCCGGCACCCGGGTCACCTGGCTGACCGGCCAGTGCCCGCCGTTCGGCGAGAACGTCACCTACGCCGCGCTGGCCGACATCGTCCGGAGCTGGGCCGGGCTGACCGGCGCCGACGACCCGGCCACCATCCGGGACCGGCTGCGCGAGCGGCTGGGCCACCTCGCCGACCCGCACGCGGTACGGCTGGCCGAGGCGCTGGGCCCGCTCGTCGGCGTCTCCGGCGAACGGCTCACCTCGGCCGAGACCGAGGCGGCGTGGCGGCGCTTCCTGCTCACCCTGGCCGCGACCGGTCCCACCGTGCTCGTCTTCGAGGACATGCACTGGGCCGACGAGGCGATGCTGTCCTTCGTCGAGCAGCTCGGCGCGGCGGCCCGCAACGTGCCGCTGCTCGTCGTCGCGACCGCCCGGCCGGAGCTGCGCGAGCGGCACCCGGCCTGGACCGGCACGATCAGCGGGGCGATGTCCATCTCGGTGCCGCCGATGCACGACGGGGACATCGACACGCTGTACTCGCTGCTGCTCGGCCAGGCCACGCTGCCGCAGGACGCACGGGCGCCGCTGATCGAGTTCGCCGACGGCAACCCGCTCTACGCCCAGGAGTACGCGCGGATGCTGCTCGACGGCGGTCTGGCCGAGCGGACCGCCGCGCTCGCGCTCGCCGACCCGGTCGGGAGCGCCGGGATGCCGCGTACCGTGCAGGCGGTCATCGCCAACCGGCTGGACCTGCTCGACCCGGCCGACCGCGCGGTGCTCCAGGCCGCCTCGGTGGTCGGCGTGCAGTTCTGGGCGGCGCCGGTGGCGCTGGCGCTCGGCCGCCCGACGGAGTGGGTCGAACGGGCGCTGCACCACCTCCAGCGCCGTGACCTCGTCTACGAGCTGCCCGTCTCGACCATGCCCGGTCAGGCGGAGTACCGGTTCCGACACGTGCTGGTCCGGGACGTCTGCTACCAGCGGCTGCCCCGGGCCGAGCGGGTCGCCCGGCACCAGCGCACCGCCGACTGGCTGGAGCAACTCGCCGACGGGCGGCTGCACGACCTGGCCGAGGTGCTGGCCAACCATCGCTGGGCGGCGCACGAGATCGCCCGTACGGTCGGGCTGGACCAGGCCCCGCACGCCGCCGCGACCCGGTCCGCGCTGCACCGGGCCGCGCGCCGGGCGTACGACCTGCACGCGCTGGAGACGGCGGCCACGCTGGTGGAGCGCGCGTTGAGCGTGGAGTGCGGCCCGGATCCGGCGCTCGAACTGTTCCAGGCCGAGCTGGCGTTCTACCGGGACCGGGACGGCTTCCTCGACGGCGGCGGGACGGCGCTGCTCACCACGCTGGCCGGCCGGCTGGCCGACACCGGTGACCGCCCCGGCGCGGCCAAGGCGTGGCGGCTGCTGGCCACGGCGGCCTTCGCGCGGGCCGACCGCTCGGAGCTGATGCGCTGCCTGGACCGGGCGATCGGGCTGCACGCCACGCTGCCGGACAGCGAGGACAAGGTGGGCGTGCTGCTGGAGCTGGCCCGGGCGCACATGCTGGACGCGGAGACCGAGCCGGCGTGCGCGGCCGCGCGTACCGCCGCCGAGCTGGCCGAGCGGCTGGGGCTGCGGGAGGCGCGGGCGAACGCGCGCATCACGCTCGCGGTGGTCCGGTACCAGGCCGGCGCCGAGGAGGCGTACGCCGAGCTGGCCGAGGTGACCGAGGAGTGCCGGGTGGAGCGGCTGACCAGCCGCCGCCGCGCGGTGCACAACCTGGCCTGGGTGCTCCAGGAGGAGGGCGACCTGACCGGCTCGGCCCGCCTGGTCGACGAGCAGCGCTCGCTGGACCTGGCCGGCGAGCACGCCCTGACGGTGAGCTTCAGCGACCAGTGGGCCCGGTCGTACTACAGCGGGGACTGGACGGCGGCGCTGCGGATGGCCGAGGGGTCGACCCGGCGCCCGACCGACGAGTGGGACCTGCACATCGTCGCGGTGTCCGGCTGGATCCGGGCGCTCGGCGACGGGCCGGCCGGTCCGGGCGCCGGTGAGGACCTGGTGGACCAGGCGCTCGTCGCGGCCCGGCGCAGCGGGTTCCAGCGCGTGCTGCGCTCCACGCTGGCGCACGCCGCGCTCTGCCGTGCGGTGCAGGGCCGCCGGGACGAGGCGGTGGCGCTGCTGACCGAGCTGGACGAGGACTGGCGGCAGACCACGATGATCCCGTTCGCCGAGTGGGTGCCGGCTGTCGGTCACGTCGCGGCGCTGCTCGGCGGCGACGCCGCGGTCCTGGTGCGCGACCTGCTGGCCCACGCGCCGCGGGTGACCCGCTGGGCGCGGGAGGCCGGGCGGTCGGCCGAGGCGGCGCTGGCCCGGGGCGACGGGGACGCCGCGCGGGCGGGCCGGCTGCTCACCGCCGCGGCCGAGGGGTACGCGGAGATGACCGACGTCACCGACCAGATGATCGCGTCCGCGCTGGCGGTCGGGCCGCTGACCGAGGCGGACCCGCCGGCCGCCGCGGCGACGCTGGCCCGGGTACGCGCGTTCGCCGGGCGGCACGCCGCCGGTGGGCTGCTGCGGATCGCCGGGGCGGGCTGAGGGTCAGGCGGGGACCGGCTGCCGTGCCGCGGCGCTCTTGGCCTTCTGGGCGTACGTGTCGACGTACTCGCGGCCGGACAGCTCCATCAGCTCGTACATGATCTCGTCGGTGACGGCCCGCTCGACGAACCGGTCGCCGGCCATCCCGGCGTAGCGGGAGAAGTCGAGCGGTGGCCCGAAGCGGATCCGCACCCGGCCCAGGTTCGGGACGATCTGGCCGGTGGGCTGGATCGCGTCGGAGTTGAGCATGGCCATCGGGACGACCGGGGCGCCGCTCTCCAGCGCGAGCCGCGCCACGCCGGTCTTGCCCCGGTAGAGCCGGCCGTCCGGCGACCGGGTGCCCTCGGGGTAGATCCCGGCGATGCCACCGGCGCGCAGCACCGAGAGCTGGGTGTCGAGGGCGGCCCGGGCGGCCCGCCCGCCGGAGCGGTCGACCGGGATCGTGCCGGAGCCGACGAAGAACATCTTGGTGAGCCGGCCCTTGAGTCCCTTACCGGTGAAGTATTCGGCTTTCGCGATGAAGGTGACTTTTCGCTTGACGATCAGCGGTGTGAAGATCGAATCCGAGAAGGAGAGGTGGTTGCTGGCCAGGATCACCGGGCCGGTCTCCGGAACGTGCTCCAGTCCCTCGACCTGCGGGCGGAAGATCAACCTCAGCAGTGGGCCCAGAACGACGTACTTCAGCAGCCAGTACAGCACCGGCGTCCTTCCCGTGTCGGTGGCGGCGGACGGGTCGCCGCGTGGCCCCGCAGACGCCGGCGGCGCCCTCGGGAGTCCGGGAAGAGGGTACGAACGACGAGCGGCACGCCACAACGCACTCCCGGAACCGGGTGCCGACGTGTCACGATTCAGGGCACGGGCAGGGATCGGCGAAGGGGGTGTCCGCGTGTCAGGGGGCGGGCCCCGTCGGGGACGACGGGACAACGGGCTCGACGCGGCCGAGTACGCGGTCGCGGGCGACGTCGATCCACGCGTCGGCGAGCACCTGCTCGACGTGCTCGCCGCCGGTGGCATCGCGGCCTACCTCCAGCCCTCGGCCGACCTGAACCCGGTGACCCGCACCACCACCGTCCCGGCCCGCCCGGTCGACCGGCTCTACGTCGACAGGTCGCACCTGACCACCGCCCGCGACTACCTGACCCAGCTCGCCGACGAGGGCGCGGGCGACCCGCCGCGCGCCGACGAGCCGGACATCGAGGCCGAGTGGGCGAAGATCGTGGCCGGCTTCCACACCACGCCGAGCGCCGGCAGCCACCCCTGGCCCGCCGCGGAGGACGTGGACGACCCGCCCGCGCCGGGCACCGGCGCCGGCGGCCGGGCCGAGGAGCCCGCCGGTCCGACCGCCACCGACGTGCGCCGGCTGCCGTACGCCGCCGACATCTCCGGCGTCTCGCTGAGCCGGGACCGGCACGACGAGCCCTCGCTGCTCGACGGCCTGGACACGTTCGGCGCGAACCTGCCCGACGAGGCGTCGGACGAGGAGCACTACACCCCGCCCCCGCCGCCCCCGCTGCCCCGCTTCTCCAAGTACGCGGTGCTCGGCGTGACCTGCATCGTGCTCGGCTTCCTGCTGTTCCTGTCCCCCACCGTGGTGTCGCTGGTCGACCCGTCGGTGGTCACGCTGCTCGGCTTCACCGGCATCCTGGCCGGCTTCGTCATGCTGATCTGGCGGCTGCGCCCGGGCGACCGGGACGACCACGACCCGGACGACGGCGCGGTCGTCTGACGCCGCGCCGGGCGCTGCCCGGATGGCGGGACGCCGCCCGCCCTGGGCGGGGGCGTAACAAGCGTGTAACTTACAGTCAGTAGGAATAGGCCGAACGTCACGTCCCGCACCGGCTGTCCGGCTTGCGACTCCTCCGGGTTGCCGGTCCCCTGCTGAGCGGAATGCCCGAGATGCGACAGAGCCCCCTCGTGGTGGTGGCCAACCGCCTCCCCATCGACGACAGCGTGGCGCCCGACGGCGCCTTCGAGTGGCGCCGCAGCCCCGGCGGCCTGGTGAGCGCCCTGCACCCGCTGCTGCGGCACACACCCGCCACCTGGGTGGGCTGGGCCGGCGGTACCGGCCCCGCGCCCGACCTGCCGGACGTGGACGGCGTCCGGATGCACACCGTGCCGCTGAGCGCCGAGGACTTCCGCGACCACTACGAGGGCTTCGCCAACGCCACCCTCTGGCCGCTCTACCACGACGCCGTCGAGCAGCCGGAGTACCACCGGCGCTGGTGGGAGGCGTACCAGCGGGTCAACCAGCGGTTCGCCGAGGCCGCGGCCCGGGTGGCCGAGCCGGGCGGTCTGGTCTGGGTGCAGGACTACCACCTCCAGCTGGTGCCGGGTCTGCTCCGCGAGCTGCGCCCCGACCTGCGGATCGGGTTCTTCCTGCACGTGCCGTTCCCGCCGCCGGAACTGTTCATGCAGCTGCCCCGCCGGGCCGAACTGCTGCACGGCATGCTCGGCGCCGACCTGGTCGGCTTCCAGCGGGCCCAGGCCGCGCACAACTTCGCCCAGCTCGCCGCCAAGGTGCTCGGCCTGCCCGCCACCGACCGGCGGATCGGTGTGGACGGCCGGGTGGTGCGCATCGGTGCCTTCCCGGTCGCCATCGACACCGCCGAGATGTCCGCGCTCGCCGCCCGCCCCGAGGTCGCCGAGCGGGCCCGCCGGCTGCGGCAGGACCTCGGCCGCCCCGAGCAGGTGATCCTCAGCGTCGACCGGATGGACTACACGAAGGGCATCGAGCAACGCCTCAAGGCGTACCGGGAGCTGCTCGCCAACGGCGACATCAAGGTCCGCGACACGGTGCTGGTCCAGGTGGCGGTGCCCAGCCGCGACCGGGTGGCGCAGTACCAGATCCTCCGCGACCGGGTGGAGCACCAGGTCGGCCGGATCAACGGTGAGTTCGGACGGGTCGGCGAGCCGGCGATCCACTACCTCACCCAGCCGTTCGACCGCGCCGAGCTGGTGGCGCTCTACCGGGTCGCGGACGTGATGGCGGTGACGCCGCTGCGCGACGGCATGAACCTGGTCGCCAAGGAGTACGTGGCGGCCCGGGTCGACGGCACCGGCGCGCTGCTGCTGAGCGAGTTCGCCGGCGCCGCCTCCGAACTGGAGCAGGCGTACCTGGTCAACCCGCACGACCTCGACGGCCTGAAGCAGGGGCTGCTGGCCGCGCTGCGCGCCGGCCCGGAGGACGTCGCGGCCCGGATGCGCTCGATGCGCGAACACCTGGCCCACAACGACATCCACGCCTGGGCGGCGTCCTACCTCAGCGCGCTGGAGGAGAGCGGAACGCTCGTCGGCCGCCGCCCCGCCACCCGGTGACCCGAGCCCCGGCGCTCACCCCTGGGCGGGCGCCGGGTCCTTGTCCAGCCAGTCCAGGATCGCGTCGATCGGCTCGCGCCAGCGGGCGTCGAGCATCAGGTCGTGCCCCATGCCGGGGAACAGCAGCGGCGCCGAGGCGTACCGCCGGGCGGCCCTGGTCAGCGCCGTGGCCGGCAGCACCCGGTCGTCCGGGCTGCCGAGCACCAGCACCGGTGGGCGGCCCACCGCCGGCTCCGGCGACCGGCCGGTCAGCAGCTGCCACTGCGCCCGCCGCCCGGCCCGGCCCAGCCGGGCCAGGTGCCGCCGCGCGTCGGCGTCCGGCAGCTCCCGGCTGAACAGCTGCCGCCGGTTGAGCCGCAGACCGGCGCCGAAGACCGCCGGCACCGTGCCGACCGGGTTGCGCCGCAACGCCGTCCCGAACGTCCCCCAGCCGCCGAGCACCGGCGCCACCAGCACCGCGGCCCGCGCCGGGTAGCGGGCCATCGCGTGCGCCACGACCCGGGCGCCGGCACCGTGCCCCACCAGCACCGCCTGCCGCGGCAGGCTCGCCGCCACCTGCGTCACGTCATGGGTGTACGACCGCAGCGTCGCCTCCGGCGCCGGCTCGCTGCCGCCGTGCCCGCGCAGGCTCAGCGCGTACGCCGGGAAGCCGCGACCGGCGGCGTGCCCCAGCCAGTGCTCGGCGAACGCCCACGCGCCGTGCCCGAACCCGGGCACGAACAGCAGCGGCGGCTTCGCCTCCTCCCGCTCCGGTACGGCGGCGAGCACCTCCCGGCGGGCGGCCCGCTCGGGCCGGGCCCACTCCCAGGACCGGACCACCCGCACCCGCTCGGCCGTCACCGTGCCTGCCCTTCGTTCGCGACTGCGGGACTCCGCTGCGCTGCGTTCCTCGCGCTCACCTGCTGCCCTCCAGCTCGTGCAGCGCCCGCTGGAGCGCCCGCAGGTAGTCGGCGTGCCCGACCTCGAACCAGTGCCGGGTGCTGTCCTTGACCTTCGCCGAGTACCGCTCGCCGAGGCCGGCCCGCACCCTGCGGTCGAACTCGGCGGCCCGCTCCGGGCGGGTGGCGCGCAGCGTGAGCAGCCGGGCGAACAGCACGCTCTGCCAGTGCGAGATCGGGAAGATGCCGGAGTCCGGCTGCACCAGGCCGACCACGGCGAGCGTGGGATGACCGGCGGTGAACGCGTTGAGCCACAGCCGGGGCCGCCCGGAGCCGTCCTCGTCGCCGAGCACCCGGCCCTTGAGGAACTCGAAGCGCGGCAGGTAGCCGGTGGCGAAGACGACCAGCTCCGGGTCGATGCGCCGGCCGTCGGTCAGCTCCACGGCGCGGTCGTCGAACCGGGCCACGTCCGGCACCGGGGTGATCTCGCCGTGGCCGACGTAGTAGACGAGCTGGCTGTTGGCGATCGGGTGCGTCTCGTAGACGCGGTGGTCCGGCTTCGGCATGCCGAACCGGGTCAGGTCGCCGACGGTCAGGCGCAGCGTCCAGTGGTAGAGCCACTGCCGTACGCGCAACGGCACCCGCAGCGCCAGCAGCGTGTCGTTCACCTGGTCGGCGGGGCGGCCGAGGACGTGCTTCGGGGCGTACCAGTAGCCGCGGCGGGTCGAGTGCCAGCAGTGCGACGCCTGCTGGGCCGCCTCGACAGCGATGTCGCAGCCGGTGTTGCCGGCGCCGACCACGAGCACCCGCTTGCCGCGCAACTGTGCCGGGTCCTTGTAGGACGAGGCGTGCATGACCTCGCCGCGGAACTCCTCCAGCCCCTCGTAGCGGGGCAGCTTCGGCGACCAGTTGTGGCCGTTGGCGAGCACCACCGCGGCGTACCGGGAGGTGCGCTCGGGGCCGTAGCCGCCGGTGCTGCGCGTGGTCACGTCCCAGCGGTCCCCCTCGACCGGTTCGACGCGGACCACCTCGGTGCCGAACCAGACGTGCTGGCGCAGGTCGAAGTGGTCGGCGTACCGCTCGAAGTAGGACAGCAGCTGGCTGTGGTGCGGGTAGTCCGGCCAGTCGTCCGGCATCGGGAAGTCGGGGAACTGGGTGAACGGCCGGGACGAGATCAGGTGGGTGCTGCCGTACACCGGGCTGCGGTCGTGCCGCCAGTTCCAGGCGCCGCCGACGCCGGTCTCCCGCTCGTAGCAGTCGACGCCGAAGCCGGCCTCGCGCAGGTTCTTCACGGCGGTCAGGCCGCTGGCGCCGGCGCCGATGACGCAGACCGTGTCGCCCCGGTCGGAGACCGGGCGGTCGTCGCGGACCGGGACGTCCGTCCGGTCCGGATCGGGGCGGCCGGGGTCGGTGGAGGAGGACACCGCGAATTCTCCTTTGTGCGGCACGCGTGCCGGGTCGGAGCGAAATCCTGCCGAGAATGCCCGCCGTTGTCCAGCCACCGGATCCGGCACCGCCCACCCGCCCGCTCCCCCTGACGCAGCGTCACCGACGGGCCGGTCACCGAGCGTGAGTGGACCGGCCGCGCCGGAGGCGTACCCTCTTTCGCCCTTTGCTCTGCAGCCACGGACGCAGCATCGCCGGGAGCTGGGCCGATGTCTCGCGGCCGTCCGGCCGGGACGCGGGCCGCCGGTCACGGTGGGTAGCTGGTGCGTAAATGGCGGCAGAGCAAAGGCGGCGAAGCGGTTGGCCCGCCGGCCGCTGGGACCTGACCGTGCGTCACCGGCCCGGCGGTCCGCGCCGGTCAGGCGGTGGGCAGCAGCAGGTCGACCAGGACCGGGAAGTGGTCGCTGGCCCGGCGGGCCGCAGGGGTGTCCACCACGTCGTAGTCGACCACCGTGATCCGGGGGTCGACGAACAGCGCGTCGATACGGCGGCGCGGGTCGGCGCAGGAGAACGTGAGCCGGTCGGCCCGGTCGGCGGCGAGCGCCGTGTCGGTGAGCCCTTCGGCGAGCGTCTGCCAGGCCGGCCCGTCCGGGCCCTCGTTGATGTCCGCGCCGGCCACCACGGGCAGCGTGGACGCGGCCAGCTCCCGCTTGAACGCCGCCGCCTGGGCCGGACGCTCGGCCGGGTCGGTGGACAGGTGCGAACCGGCCAGCAGCACGTCGACGCCGCCGACGCGGCACTGCGCGTACGCGGCACCGCGCATGTGCCGTCCCGGCGTCAGCGGGTACCGCTGGCACCTGGTGTCGACGACGCGCAGCCGCAGGCTGGTCAGCAGCACGTTGCCCAGCGACGGCAGGCCACCGGCCGCCACGACCATGCCGAACGACTCGGCCAGCGCGGCGGTCTTCTGCCGCCACCGGAACCGGCGCGGTCCCTCCTGGACGATCACCACGTCCGGGGCCGCCGTCCGGACCACCTCCGCCAGCGCGGCGGTGTCGTCGCGCTGGCTGTGGATGTTGTACGACAGGACCCGCAGCGGCACACCCGCATCCGTCATGTCAGATCCGCCGGGCCAGGTCGGCGGCGCCGATCACGCCCGCGGTGTTGCCCAGCTCGGCCGGGCGTACCTCCGCGACGGGCAGGCGGCTGCGCTGGGCCAGCGCGTCGGCGAACGACCGCCGGGTCGGGCCGAGCAGCAGGTCACCGGCGTCGATCACGCCGCCGCCGACCACCAGCACCTGCGGGTCGAGGATCTGCGCCATGTCGGCGAGGCTGGTGCCGAGCCAGCGGCCGACCTGGGCGAACGCCTCGGTGGAGACCGGGTCGCCGCCCTTGGCCGCGGCGGTCACCATCGGGCCGGTGATGGTCTCGGCCTCGCCCCCGGCCAGCTCCAGCAACGCGGTGGCCCGGTGCGGCTCCTGCCGGGCGGCGGCGCGGGCGAAGCGGACCAGGGCGCTGCCGCTGGCGTACTGCTCGATGCAGCCCAGCCGGCCGCAGCCGCACTGGTGGCCGTCCGGCACGGTGAGCATGTGGCCCAGCTCGGCGGCGATGCCGTTGGCGCCGCGGACCAGGCCACCGCCGAGCACGATGCCGCCGCCGACACCGGTGCCGATGGTGAACATGACCATCGAGTCGTCGGCGTCGCGGGCCGCCCCGTAACGGAACTCCGCCCAGGCGGCCACGTTCCCGTCGTTCTCCACGATCACCGGCAGGCCGGTGGCGTCGCCGACGTACGTGCGCAGCGGCTCGTCCCGCCAGGCCAGGTTCGGGGCGAACAGCACTGTGGAGCGGGAGGCGTCGATCCAGCCGGCCGCGCCGATGCCGACCGCCTCGACGGCGTGACCGGCGGCCAGTTCGGTGACCACCTCGATGATGACGTCGCGGGTCTTGGCCACGTCGTCGGCGGGAGTGTCCCGTCGCGTCTGCACGAGTACCGTGCCGGCGTCGTCCACGACACCGCCGGCCACCTTCGTGCCACCGACGTCGACTCCGATGGTCAGCGTCACCGCTGCCACTCCCCTCTGCTGTGCTGCCCGGGGACCGGCCGAACCGGCCGTACGGTCCCGGGATGTCCGGTGGTCAGGCTCCGTCGCCTGGTGCGTCCGCGCCCACCTCTCCGGACGCCCGCGAGGCGGGCACCACGGGACGGCCGGCCGGTGGCCGGCTCGTTCCCGGCTCCGGCGGCCCGGCGGCGTCGGCGGCGGCACCCGAATCGGCCGCGCCCTCCCCCCGGGTGGCGACGGACCACACGTCCTGCTCGGGTGCCGGCTGAGAATCATGCCCGGTACGGGTCGCCTCGCGCCACACGTGGTCCCCGGATCCGTCCGGCGCGGCGGCGGTGCCGTCGGCGGGGCGCTCCGGTTCGGCCGGGGTGAAGGCGCGCAGCAGGCTGGCCACCCCGGCCGCCAGGTCCCCGGCACCGGTGGCGAGCCGCTCGGCGAATTCCGGACTCGGATCTCGCAACGCGGCGATACCGCGACAGACGGGGCAGACACAGCATTCCGGCGAGCCGGTGGCGAAACCGGCGGGCGTGGGCGTCGCCGGGGCAGGGCCGGCACCCGGCGGGGTGTGACCGAGGACACCGGAGAGGATCCCACCGAGCGGACCCAGGGCACCGGAGCCCGGTGCGGCGGCGGCCATCTTCGCGCCGGCGAGCAGTGTGGCGACGAGGCGCTCGGCCTCTTCCCGGGCCGAACCCGGATCAGTGGTGCCCATGGTTCGGCTCCTCCAGCTTGACTACCGGGACGGTCGGGTGTCCTGCGCCGCACCGGGTGCTTCTACCCGGCGCTTGAGCTGCTTCAACGCCGCATCCATGATCATTTTCTCGGCCTTGCGGCGGAACATGCCGAGCATCGCCACGGACAGCTCCACCTCGAGGGTGTAGGTCACCGTGGTCGTCCCGTCCGGGTTGCCCGCCAGGTCGTACGACCCGCGCTGGGAGCGCTGCATCTTCGACGGGGCGACCAGGTGCCACTCGATCCGGGAGATGTCCTCGGCGTACTCGTAGGCCAGCACGTACTCGTCGGCCATCACGCCCGCGTCGAGCGTGAACCGGACCTGGCTGGCGTAGCCGTCCTCGTACTCCTCGATCACCTCGGCCCGGCGTACCGCCTCGGCCCACTCGGGATAACTCGGGAAGTCGCAGATGACGGCCGCCACCCGGTCCGGTGACGCGCCGATGATGATCGACTGGGTGGAGGAGTCCGCCATGGGGGGAGGCTACCCGGCCGCCTACCGGCCGGTCCCGCTCCACCCGCCGGACGGCGTCCCACCAGCCGGGCGGGCAACCTCCCTGGTCGACCCCCGGGGGTGTGCGGGTAGGTTTCGACAGAGCCGACCAGGCCGGCCCCCCGCCGGTAGAGCACGAGGGAGTGCAGGTGCGCGAGTTCTCCGTCCCGCCGATCGTCACCGTCGGCGACGCGGCCAACCTGACCGACCCGGTCTGGGAAAACGCCGAGGTCGCCCCGGACACCGTGCAGTTCGTCCGCCCCGGCGCGGGGACGGGCGCGCGCGAGGAGGTCACCTGCCGCCAGTTCCGCGACGAGGTGGTGGCGGTGGCGCAGGGCCTGATCGCCGCGGGCGTCTCCCCCGGTGACCGGGTCGGCCTGATGAGCCGCACCCGCTACGAGTGGACGCTGCTCGACTACGCGATCTGGGCGGCCGGCGCGGTGACCGTGCCGATCTACGAGACCTCCAGCGCCGAGCAGGCCGCCTGGATCCTCGGCGACTCCGGCGCCGTCGCCGTCGTGGTGGAGAGCACCGCGCACGCCACCCTGGTCGCCGGCGTCCGCGACCGGCTGCCCGAGCTGCGCGAGGTCTGGCAGATCGAGCTGGGCGCGGTCGACGACCTGGTCGCCGCCGGCGCGTCGGTGGACCGGGCCGAGGTGGAGACCCGCCGTTCGCTGTCGAAGGCCGACGACGTCGCCACGATCATCTACACCAGCGGCACCACCGGCCGGCCCAAGGGCTGCGTGCTGACCCACCGCAACATCTACTCCGACATCGCCAACGCGGTGCCGGTGCTGCCGAACCTGTTCCGCCAGGGCGCCTCCACCCTGCTGTTCCTGCCGCTCGCGCACGCCTTCGCCCGGCTCATCCAGGTCGGCGTGGTGCACGCCCGGGCCACCATGGCCCACTGCGCGGACACCAAGGACCTGGTCGCCGAGCTCCAGGACTTCAAGCCGACGTTCGTGCTCTCCGTACCCCGGGTCTTCGAGAAGGTCTACAACGGCGCGCGGCAGAAGGCCGAGGCCGAGGGGAAGGGCAAGATCTTCGACCGCGCGGAGAAGGTCGCCATCGCGTGGAGCGAGGCCCAGGAGCTGCCCGGCGGCCCGGGCCTGGGGCTGCGCGCGCAGCACGCCCTCTTCGACAAGCTGGTCTACCGCAAGCTGCGGGCGGCGATGGGCGGCCGGTGCCGCGACGCCATCTCCGGCGGCGCGCCGCTGGGCGCGCGGCTCGGGCACTTCTTCCGCGGCGTCGGGGTGACCATCTGCGAGGGGTACGGCCTCACCGAGACCTCGCCGGCCGCCGCCGCCAACCTGCCCACCGGCACCCGGATCGGCACCGTCGGCCGCCCGCTGCCCGGCGTCACCATCCGGATCGACGACGACGGCGAGGTCCTGATCGCCGGCGACATCGTCTTCCAGGGGTACTGGCACAACGACGCGGCCACCGCCGAGGCGATCACCACCGACGGCTGGTTCCGCACCGGCGACCTCGGGCAGCTCGACGAGGACGGCTACCTGAGCATCACCGGCCGGAAGAAGGAGATCATCGTGACCGCCGGCGGCAAGAACGTCGCCCCGGCGGTGCTGGAGGACCAGGTACGCGCGCACCCGCTGATCAGCCAGTGCGTGGTGGTCGGCGACCGGCAGCCGTTCATCGCCGCGCTGGTCACCATCGACGAGGAGGCGCTGCCGAAGTGGCTGGCCGGGCAGGGGCGCCCGGAGACCACGAGCATCGCCGAGCTGCGCGAGGACGCGGCGCTGCGCGCCGAGGTGCAGTCCGCGATCGACCAGGCCAACCAGGCGGTCTCCAAGGCCGAGGCGATCAAGGTGTTCCGGATCCTGCCGCAGGACTTCACCGAGACCACCGGCGAGCTGACCCCGTCGCTGAAGGTGAAGCGTCAGGTCGTGCACAAGACGTACGCCTCGGAGATCGCCGAGATCTACCGGGGCTGACTACCATCCGTCACGTGCCCGCCTCCACATCCCGCCAGCCGTCGACGCAGCCGCTCGCGGCGGCGGCCCGCGCGGTCCTCCTCGCGCTGGTCGCCGCCCTGACCCTGTTCGCCACCCGCGACGCCACCCAGCTCTGGTGGATCGCGCTGCTGGGCGCCGCCGGCCTGCCCGCCGTGCTCGCCCCCCAGCACCGGCTGCTCGCCCCGATCAGCCGCTTCGCCGAGGTGCTGGTGCTCGGGCTGGCCGCCAGCCAGGTCGCCGCCGACACCCATCTGTCCGGCGTGACCGGCGGGCTGGGCGCCTCGGCGGTGCTGCCGTACCTCGCCGTGCCGGTCACCGTGACCGCGCTGAGCCGCCGGTTCCGTGAGGGCGCCGCGCTGCTCGCCGTGGCGGCGGCGACGCTGCTGGCCAGCGCCGCGTTCACGCAGGTCGACGGCGGGCCGCAGCTCGGCCAGGTCGGCTACCTCGCGGTCTGCGCCCAGTGGCTGATCCTGGCCGGTCTCGGCCTCTACACCGCGGGCACGCTCCAGCGCGTCATGCGGGTGCGCGGCGAGGGCAAACCCCAGCCGTACGCCGAGGCGACCCGCCTGCTCACCCAGCTCCGTACGGTCGCCCGGCAGCTGCCCGGCGCCACCCTGGACCCGGGCGGCATCTCCGAGCACCTGCTGGAGGAGCTGCGGGTGGTCGCCAAGACCGACCGGGGCGCGGTGCTGTCCGCCAGCGGCGGCGGCCGGCTCGTGGTGCTCGCGCAGATCGGCGCGGACCGGGTCGACTGGGAGACCACGCTCGACGCCGACTCGGCCATCGCCGACGCCTGGGCCACCCAGCAGCCGACCGTCTCGGCCCGCTCGCAGGCCCGGTCCCGGCACTCCGGCGAGGTCTCCGCGCTGATCGTCCCGCTGGTGGCGGGCGTGCGCACGGTCGGCCTGGTGGTGATCGAGGCGGACACCGCCGCCGCGTACCCGCCGCCGGTGGTGTCCCGGGTGACGGCGCTGACCGGCCCGGCGGCGCTGCGGCTGGAGGCCGCGCTCCTCTTCGACGAGGTGCGCTCGCTGGCGACGAACGAGGAGCGGCAGCGGCTGGCCCGGGAGATCCACGACGGGGTCGCCCAGGAACTGGTCATGGTCGGGTACGGCATCGACAACGCGCTGGCCACCGTGCACGAGGACGCGGACGAGACCGCCGACTCGCTGCGCACGCTGCGCCAGGAGGTCACCCGGGTGATCACCGAGCTGCGGCTGAGCCTGTTCGAGCTGCGCAGCGAGGTGGACCGGCACGGTGGCCTGGCCGCCGCCATCGCCGAGTACGCCCGCACCGTGGGCGCCTCCGGCGGCCTGCGGGTGCACCTGTCGCTGGACGAGTCCACCGCCCGGCTGCCGGCCGCCACCGAGGCCGAGTTGCTGCGCATCGCGCAGGAGGCGGTGACCAACGCGCGCAAGCACGCCGGTGCGTCGAACCTGTGGGTCACGTGCGAGGTGGATCCCCCGTACACCCGAATCGAAGTGTCGGATGACGGTCACGGCATCGGTGACCAGCGCCCGGACGGGCACTATGGCCTTGCGATCATGGCCGAGAGGGCGGAACGTATCCGAGGCCGGTTGGAGATCAGGCCGCGACAGCCTAGTGGGACGACTGTGGCGGTGGTGCTCGGTTCGTCGCCCCGGCGCGATAAGGTGCGCGGCAGCGCCGCAGCAGCAGAAGGGGAGTAACCCGAGGATGACCAGCAGTCCGACACCGGCCACCCGTACCAAGGTTCTCCTGGTCGACGATCACGACCTCATCCGCAAGGGGCTGCGTCACGCGTTCGAGCGCGACCGTCAGTTCGAGGTCGTGGGCGAGGCGGCCACCGCGGCGGAGGGCGTGCGTCAGGCCGGCGCGCTCCAGCCCGACGTGGTGATCATGGACCTCCGCCTGCCCGACGGCAGCGGCCTCGAGGCCACCCGCGCCCTGCGCAAGTCCAGCGCGTCCATGGGCATCGTCGTGCTGACCATGTACGCCGGCGACGACCAGCTCTTCGGCGCCCTGGAGGCGGGCGCGAGCGCGTTCGTGCCGAAGACCGCCCCGGCCGACGAGGTGGTGGCCGCCGCCCGGCACGCCGCCTCCTCCCCCAGCGCGTTCACCGCGGCCGACCTGGCCGAGGCGATGAAGCGCCGGCTGGCGCCGTCCGGCCCGCAGCTGTCCCCCCGTGAGGGCCAGGTGCTGCGGCTGCTCGCCGACGGCATGAGCGTGGCGGGCATCGCCAAGCAGCTGTTCGTCAGCGAGTCGACCGCCAAGACCCACATCTCGAAGCTCTACGAGAAGCTCGGCGCGGCCAACCGGGCCCAGGCCCTGATGACCGCACTGCGGCTGGGGCTGCTGGAGGCCCCGGACGCCCCGAAGTTCTGACAGGCGCACCGCCGGAAGAGGCCCCGTCCGTCACGGACGCGGGCCTCTCGGCGTTCCCGGCCACGGGGTGGTCGCGTACGGTGACCGGCCGGACGCACAGCGACGACGGTCTTTGCACCGCGACGGCGGAGGGGCAGAATACCCGGGTGATCCGCGCGGCGGTGACGACCGCGTGTCGCCGACATCCGAGGGGCAGGACATGCAGCGGCCGGACTGGGCACCCGAGACGATCGACATCGAGCGCCCCAGCGTCGCCCGCATGTACGACTACTACCTCGGCGGCTCGCACAACTTCGCGGCCGACCGTGCCGCCGCCCGCGCGATGGTCGAGGCGGTGCCGGAGGCGCCGCTGATGGCGCAGGCCAACCGCGCGTTCCTGCGCCGGGCGGTGCAGTACCTCGCCCAGGCCGGCGTCCGCCAGTTCCTGGACATCGGCTCCGGCATCCCGACCGTCGGCAACGTGCACGAGATCGCCCAGCGGATCGATCCGGAGTCGCGGGTGGTCTACGTCGACGTGGACCCGGTGGCGGTGGCGCACAGCCAGGAGATCCTGGCCGGCAACGCGCACGCCACTGTGCTCCAGGAGGACCTGCGCAACCCGGAGGCGATCCTGGCCCACCCGGAGGTCACCCGGCTGCTGGACTTCTCCCGGCCGGTCGCCGTGATGATCGTGGCGGTGCTGCACTTCGTCCCGGACGCCGACCGCCCCGAGGAGATCCTCCGGACGCTGCGCGGGGCGCTGGCGCCCGGCAGCCACCTGGTGCTCTCCCAGGCCAGCGAGGAGGGCCGCGACGGCACCGGCGAGCGGGCCGAGGCGGAGCGGGTCTACCGGCGTACCGACAGCCAGCTCTGGATCCGCAGCCGGGCCGAGCTGACCGCGCTGTTCGACGGCTTCGAGCTGGTCGACCCGGGTGTGGTGTGGGTGCCGCAGTGGCGGCCGGACTCCCCCGACCAGGCGGAGAACGCCGAACGGGCCGTCTTCATGGGCGGGGTCGGGCGGCTCGGTGGGTGACGACGCTGCCCGCTGCCGGCCCGGCGTGTTCGCCCGGGCCTGGGCCAAGGCGGTGTCCGGCACCAGCTACCTGCCGATGACGCAGTCGCAGCTGGAGGAGATGCTGCAACGGCTCACCGAGCGGCTGGCCCAGGCGCTGCGCGCCGAGCCGTTCGACCTGCGGATCGGCCAGCAGGTCGGCGCGGAGCTGGTGCACGCGCACATCGCGTCCGCGGAAGGGCTGGGCCGCACCGTCGAGGTGATCCAGCTGCGCCTGGTCCGCGACCTCGACCTGGTCGTCGACGACGTCGAGGACCGGATGGCGCGGCTGCTCGCCACCGTCGCCACCGGGTACGCCCGCGCCCTGCGCGACCGCACGCTCGACGAGCAGGAGTCCATCCGCCGGGCCGCCATGATGGCCCGTGCGCAGGCCGAACGGGCGCTGCGCGACAGCGAGGCCCG
This sequence comes from Micromonospora sp. WMMD1219, assembly GCF_049315215.1. NCBI lineage: Bacteria > Bacillati > Actinomycetota > Actinomycetes > Micromonosporales > Micromonosporaceae > Micromonospora > Micromonospora sp. WMMD1219. Next base: position 3,567,266 of record NZ_CP186057.1, on the reverse strand, counting down.
GTTCCGGCACCAGGCCACCCACGACCCGCTCACCGGCCTGCCGAACCGCACGCTGTTCACCGAACGGCTGACCGCCGCGATCACCGCGCCGGGCCGGGGCGCCGACCGCGTCGGCGTGTGCTTCCTCGACCTGGACCGGTTCAAGGTGGTCAACGACTCCCTGGGCCACCAGGTCGGCGACTCGCTGCTGGTGACGGTGGCCCAGCGCCTGCACCGGGCGCTGGGCGAGCACCTGGTGGCGCGGCTCGGCGGCGACGAGTTCGTGATCCTGGTCGAGCGCACCGCCGGCACCGACGACGCGGTGAAGGTCGCCGAGGCGGCGCTCGCCGCGGTACGCGAGCCGGCGCTCGTTGACGGCCACGAGCTGACCGTGTCCGCGAGCATCGGCATCGTGGAGCGCCCGGTCGCGGGCACCTCGCCGATGGACCTGATGCGCGCGGCCGACAGCACGCTGCACTGGGCCAAGGCCGCCGGCGGGGCCCGCTGGTCGCTGTTCGACGCCGACCGCAACCGCCGCGAGCTGGCCCGGTACGCGCTGTCCGCGGCGATCCCCGCCGCGCTGGACCGGGGCGAGTTCTACCTCGACTACCAGCCGCTGACGTCGTTGCGCGACGGACGGGTGCTCGGCATGGAGGCGCTGGTGCGCTGGCGGCACCCGGAGCTGGGTGTGCTGCGGCCGGACAGCTTCATCCCGCTGGCCGAGGAGACCGGGCTGATCGTCCGGCTGGGCAGCTGGGTGCTGGCCGAGGCGTGCCGCGAGGCGGGCACCTGGCCCGGCGCGGACGGCGAGGCGCCGTTCGTCAGCGTCAACCTCGCCGTCCGGCAGTTGCACCGCACCGACCTGGTGACCGAGGTACGCGGCGTGCTCGGGCGCACCGGCCTGCCGCCGCACCGGCTGCAACTGGAGATCACCGAGAGCACCATGATGAGCACCGTCGTCGAGCCGGTGCGCGCCCTGCGGGTGCTCGGCGACCTCGGTGTCCGGGTCGCCATCGACGACTTCGGCACCGGCTACTGCAACCTCGCGTACCTGCGGGACCTGCCGGTCGACGAGCTGAAGGTGGCGGGCGAGTTCGTGACCGGCCTGCGCGCGCCGGGCAGCGGCACCGACGAGCGGATCCTCGCCTCGCTGGTGTCGCTGGCGCACGCGCTGGGCCTCACCGTCACCGCCGAGGGCGTGGAGACGGCCGACCAGGCGGACCGGCTGCGCGCGATCGGCTGCGACGCCGGGCAGGGCTGGCACTTCGGCCGTCCCGGCCCGGCCGCACCGCACCTGGGCCGGGTGCCCGCCCACGTCGACGCGGCCTCCTGACCCGGCCTTCCGAGCCCGGCCGGTCCGTCGCCTCCTGGCCCGGCCGGCGCGCGGTCAGCCGGCCAGCAGGGCGGCCATGCGCTGCGCCTGCGTCTCCCAGCGCCACTCCCGCTCCACCCAGGCGCGGCCGGCGGCACCGAACTGCCGGGCCAGATCCCGGTCGGCGAGCAGCGTGGCCACCCGGTCGGCGAGCTGGGCCACGTCCCGGCCCCCGACCACGTACCCGGTCTCCCCCTCGCGGACCGCGTCCGGCGCGCCGCCGGAGTCACCGGCCACCACCGGCAGCCCGGTCGCGCTCGCCTCCAGGTAGACGATCCCGAGGCCCTCCACGTCCAGCCCGCGGTTGCGGGTGCGGCACGGCATCGCGTAGACGTCGCCGGCCGCGTAGTGGGCGGGCAGTTCGGCCGACGGCACCGAGCCGGTGAAGACCACGTCGCGTTCCAGGCCGGCCTGCCGGGCCAGCTTCTCCAGCGTCGAGCGGTACGGGCCGCCGCCGACCACGAGCAGCGCGGCGTCGGGCACCCGGCGGCGGATCTCCGGCAGCGCGCGGATCAGCATGTCCTGGCCCTTGCGGGGCACCAGCCGCGACACGCACACCACCACCGGCCGGTCGGCCAGCCCGAGCCGCGACCGGACCCGCCCGCCGTCGACCTCCGGGTGGTAGGTGTCCACGTCCACGCCGGGTGCGAGCCGCCGCAGCTCGGTCAGCCCGTCCAGCACGCGGGCCAGCCGCGCCCGGGTGTACTCGCCGAGGTAGGTGGTCACGTCCACGCCCCGGCCGATCCGGCGCAGCGCCGACCGGGCGCCGGGGAGCGCCGCCCAGCCGACCTCGTGCCCGTGGGTCAGCGCCACCGCCCGGCGGATCCCGGCCCGTCGCCGCAGGCCCGCGGCGAGCAGCCCCAGCGGGGCCGCCGCGCCGAACCAGACGGTGTCGCAGTCGTACGCGCGGGCCAGCCGCGCCGCCCGCCGGGCGATCAGCGGGGTGGGCAGCAGCACCCGGGTCCGCTCCCGGACCACCTCGAACGGCTGGTCGGCGTCGAACTTCTCCGCCCCGCGCCAGCTCGACGCGTACACCACCACCGAGCCGGGCTGCTGCCGCACCGCGAGGTTGTGCACGAACGACTGGATGCCGCCGGGGCGCGGCGGGAAGTCGTTGGTGATCAGCAAGGTACGGCTCATCGACCGGACTCCCTGGCGTAGGCGCGGGCGGCGGCCATCCGCTCGACTGTGGACGGGTGGGTCGCCGACCAGAGGCGCTCCCAGCGCGGCGGGTCGGGGTCGGCCAGGTTGACCCCGGCGAGCCGGCGCTGCATCGCCTCGAACGTCGCCGGATTGCCGGTGAGCGCCAGCGCGTGGGCGTCGGCGCGGGCCTCGATCCGGCGCGAGACCAGCGCCTGCACCGGGGTGGCCAGCAGCCCGGCGACCGTGACCAGCGCGATCAGCAGCGGGAACGCCCGGGGCTGGGCGATCGAGTCGACGCCCGCGAGCCGCAGCAGCGGCGTCCACGAGCCGATCAGGTAGAGCGCCACCACAGCGGCGGCGGCGCCGAGCGCGCCGAGCACCGTGCCGGTCCACACGTCCCGGTCCTTGGCGTGCCCCAGCTCGTGGGCGACCACGCTCGTCACCTCGGCCGGTTCCGCCTCGCGCAGCAGCGTGTCGTAGACGACCACCCGCCGCGTCGGGCCGAGCCCGGAGACGTACGCGTTCACCGCGCTGGTGCGCCGGGACGCGTCGGCGACGAGCACGTCGCGCACCGGTACGCCGTCCCGGGCGGCCATCGCGGTCAGCTCACTGCGCAGCGGGCCCGGCTCCATCGGGGTGAACCGGTTGAACACCGGCTCGACCAGCACCGGCAGCACGAACGACAGCACCACCACCAGGGCCGCCGCACCGGCCGCGCCGAACGCCCACCACCAGCGCGGGGCGAGCCGGACCACCGTGTAGAAGCCGAGCAGGACCAGCGCGCCGATCACCGCGCTGACCGCGTACGACTTGAGCAGGTCGACCGCCCAGCCGCCCCAGCTCTGGGTGCTCAGCCCGTAGCGGACCAGCACGGTGCGGCGCCAGGCCGCGAACGGCAGCGTGAGCAGGTCGGCGAGGAACATGACGGCCAGCCCGCCGAGCACGGCCTGCGCGATCCAGTGCCCGCCGAAGGGCCGGCCGACCAGTTCGACCAGGCGCCCGCCCAGCGGGGTCAGCCCGAGCAGCACCGCCACCACCAGCCCGACCGCCAGCGCCGACCAGGCCGCCGGGCGCAGCGCGCCGTGGAAGGCCCGGCCCCGGGTCACCTGCTCGGCCGGGAGATCCCGTAGAGCCGCGAGCTGGTCGGCGCGGGGCGCCGGCGGCCGGCTCCACGGCACCAGCAGCGCCACCGCCACGAGCAGCGCGACCACCAGGCCGGCCAGGGTCAGCAGCGCCCAGGCGCGCGGGGTCACCGGCCCACCCCGCCGTCGTGCCCCGTCCGCGTCATGCCGCTCCCTCCCGCCGTGACCGCCCATCCTATTGCCCGGCCGTCGATCGGAGCGCCGTGCCCGGCGCGCGACCCGACAGCGTGACCCGCACGGGCGCCGGTCCGGTCACCGGGGTAACGAGGAGCCGTGCGGAGCGGCGCGAGAGCCCGGTGAGCGGGCGATGGGCGGCTCACCCGGGTCGGCGGTTGCCCTCAGCACCCTGGGCGGCGCCTGGCGGGCGGCGGGCGCGTCAGGCGATCCGGCGACGGGCGGGACGGCGGGGCGCCGGTGCCCGTGCCGGCGCGGGCACCGCGACGGGCGCTGGTGGCAGCACCTCCACCTCGAATCCGGCCCGCGCGAACACCTCGATCGCCCGGTGCTCGGCCGGGCCGAGGTCGGCCGGGTCGGAGTCGAGCAGTGCGGTCACCAGGCAGCCGGAGCAGCCGGCGCCGCGGTTGCCGCAGGTGTCGCAGTCGATCAGCATCAACGCCTCCTGACGGGTCGCCGGTGGCGCTCGGGGAAGGAACCACCACCGTCGGTCACCAGAACGCTAACGCTCGGGTACGACAGAACCGGACAACGAGGCAGCAGCCGCCGCGAACCCGAACCAGTACGCCGAAGTGGCGCGATCAGCACGCCCTCGACCCCGCCACGTCCCCGACCTGGAGTCGATCAAGCAAGGGCGAAGGTCAGGAACGCGCCAGGCGCCGCAGCAGCGAGTCGGCGCCCAGCGGGTACGCGCCGTGCCGGCGTACCCCGTCGGCCACCTCCCGGTCGGAGGAGACGACGACCACCGGCCGCCCGGCCGGCTCGGCGCGGACCAGCCGGCGGATCAGCTCGTCGGCGGTCTCGCCCTTGCGGGAGAACAGCACCCGCACGCCGCGCGGCGCCGGAGGCAGGCCGTGGATCCGCTCGGCGCCGTCGAAGACGACTGTGATCTCGTCCCCGGTCTGCGCGGCGATCCCGCCGAGGCCGGTGATCAGCCGCTTGCGCTGCTGCTCCAGCGACATCTCGCCGAAGCCGCGCTTGGTGACGTTGTAGCCGTCCACCACCAGGTGTGCCCGCGGCAGCGCGAGCAACTGGTCGAGGCGGGCCGGGTCGTCGGTGTCGCGGGCCCGCGTCGACGGGCCGGCCGGCGCGGCACCCGGCTGCTCGGCGAACGCGTCGGCGACGAAGTCGGCCGGGAGCCTGTCCACCGGGTCGAGCGCCAGCTCACGGCGCAGCCCCACGGCGGCTTGGCCGATCGTCTCCAGCAGCAGCCACAGTCGCGCGTCGTCGACCGAGCGGGCCTCCTTGGCGCTGGCCCGGGCCACCCCGGCGGCGGCCTCCGCCTCGGCCAGCCGGGCCCGGGCGCGGCGCAGCTCGGCGTCCGCGTCGGCCGCGGCGCGGGCCGCCCGCCCCCGCTCGGTGGCGAGCATCTCGGTGGCCTTGCGCTCCCGGGCCTGGGTCTCCCGCAGGGTACGGGTCAGCTGGCGGGCCTCCTCGCGGAGCTGACCCAGCTCCTCCCGGACCCGGGCCAGCTCGTCGCGCAGCTTCTCCGCCTCGACGCGGGCCACCGCCCGGTCGTGCTCGGCGCGGGCGGCCCGCTGCTCGGCCTCGCGTACCAGTTCCGCCACGACCGCGCTGTCGGCCTCGGCGCGTACCGCCTCGCCGCTGGCCTCGATCAGGTCCCGCCACCCGCGGGGCCGGGCCAGGTAGGCCAGGGCGGCCACCTCGACCGGGTCGGCGGCGGCCGGCGCGGTGCCCTCGACCACCGCCGCGCCGAGGTCGCCGGCGTCGGCGAGCACCCGGGCCGTGATCCGCTGCCGGAACAGCGGGTCGGCGGTGAGCTGGGCGGCGATCGCGGGCGCGCCGAGGCGGGCCCGGCGGTTCGGGGCGAACTTGGCGACCCGCCGCAGCGGCACCGGCACCTCGTCGGCGGGCAGGCCGGGCAGCACGGCGGCGGTCAGCGTGACGATCCGCTGCCGGACCGGCTCGGGCAGCACGGGCTCGGGCTCGACCGGTGGTGGCGCGTCCTCACCTGCGGGCACGCCGACCACCGGCTCCTCCACGGAGGAGCGGTCGTCGTACGGCTCGGTGAGGGGCATGAGGCAAGTCTCCCACCCCGAATGGGCCCACCGCCCGGTGAGTGAGCCGATCTCTCATCGTACCCCCGTGGTATCTCCTGGGGCGGCAGTGACAGGAGTGTCGGACCGTGCCGCTAGCGTCCCGCGGGTGACACGAGCGGAGTACGTCCAGGAGTCGCTGGCCGGCCTGGACCCGGCGGGCAGCGGCGTCGACCCGGCGCTGCCGCTCTACGCGACCACCTTCGTGGTGGTCGACCTGGAGACCACCGGCGGCGCTCCCGACGGCGGCGGGATCACCGAGATCGGCGCGGTGAAGGTCCGCGGTGGCGAGGAGCTGGGCGTGCTCGCCACGCTCGTCAACCCGGGCGTGCCGATCCCGCCGTTCATCACCGTGCTCACCGGCATCACCCAGGCCATGCTGCTGCCCGCCCCGCCGATCGAGCAGGTGCTGCCCAGCTTCCTGGAGTTCATCACCGACGCCGTGCTCGTCGCCCACAACGCGCCGTACGACGTGGGTTTCCTCAAGGCCGCCTGCGCGAAGCACGGCTACCACTGGCCCAACCCCCGGGTGCTGGACACGGCCGCGCTGGCCCGGCGGGTGCTCACCCGCGACGAGGTGCCCAACCGCAAGCTGGGCACGCTCGCCGCCTACTTCCGCACCGCGACCCAGCCCACCCACCGGGCGCTGGACGACGCCAAGGCCACAGTCGACGTGCTGCACGGGCTGATCGGCCGCCTCGGCGGGCACCGGGTCGACACGGTCGGCGAGGCGATCGAGTTCGCCCGCGCGGTCACGCCCACCCAGCGCCGCAAGCGGCACCTCGCCGACGGGCTGCCCAAGGTGCCCGGCGTCTACATCTTCCGGGCCGCCGACGACCGGCCGCTCTACGTCGGCACGTCCGGCGACATCGCCACCCGGGTCCGCAGCTACTTCACCGCCGCGGAGAAGCGGGCCCGGATCTCCGAGATGCTCGCCGCCGCCGAGCGCGTCGAGGCGGTCGAGTGCGCCCACTCGCTGGAGGCGGAGGTCCGCGAGCTGCGGCTGATCGCGGCGCACGCGCCGCCGTACAACCGCCGGTCGAAGTATCCGGAGCGCCAGGTGTGGCTGAAGCTCACCGACGAGGCGTACCCCCGGTTGTCGATCGTGCGTGCCCTCGCGCCCACCGACACGGCCTACCTGGGGCCGTTCCGGTCCCGGCAGGCGGCGGAGCTGGCCGCCGCCGGTTTCCACGACGCCGTGCCGCTGCGTCAGTGCACACACCGGCTCTCCCGGCGCACCACCATGCCGGCCTGCGCGCTGGCCGAGCTGGGCCGCTGCCCGGCGCCCTGCGAGCACAAGATCACCCCCGAGGAGTACGACGACCGCGCGGCGACGCCGTTCCGCACCGCCACCAGCGACGACCCCGCGGTGGTGGTGGACGCGCTGCTCGCCCGCATCGAGGTGCTGTCGGCCGCCGAGCGGTACGAGGAGGCGGCCGTGGTCCGCGGCCGGCTCGTCGCGGTGCTGCGCGCGGCGGTCCGGATGCAGCGGCTGGCCGCGCTGACCGGCATCGCCGAGCTGGCCGCCGCCCGTCCGGCCGCCCGGGGCGGCTGGGAGCTGGCGCTGATCCGGCACGGCCGGCTCGCCGGGGCCGGGGTGTCCCCGCCGGGTGTCCACCCGCGACCCACGATCGCCGCGATCCGGGCCACCGCCGAGACGGTGCTGCCCGGGCACGGTCCGGTGCCGGCCGCGACCGCCGAGGAGACCGAGCGGATCCTGTCCTGGTTGGAACGACCGGAGACCCGGCTGGTCGAGTCGACCGACGGCTGGGCCTCGCCGGTGGCCGGCGCGGGGCGTTTCCGCGACCTGCTGACGAAGGCGGAGAACGGCGGATCCGCCAAACTCTCGACCGAACGCTCATGACCAACTGACCGATCGGACTACCTCGACTCCCTTAGTCTGTTAAAGGAGTGCAGACCTGCCCGATTCGCGGGCTCTGCTCCCGGTCGCCGGTTCCCGGTGGCCGAGGGCCGGGGTGAGGGAGGTGTCCCAGGTGGACGTCGACGCCGGACACGGCGCCGCCCTGGGTGGCGCGCTTCCCGCCCAGGGCGAGTTACCGCTCACCCGCCGCCTGCGTTCCCTGCTCACCTGGCCGACGGCCGACGGCGACCCGGTCACCACACTGGTCCGGGCCCACCGCGGCATCCACGCGAGCGCCGACGCCTCGGTGCTGCGCCGGGCCTACACGATCGCCGAGAACATGCACCGCGGCCAGTTCCGCAAGAGCGGCGAGCCGTACATCACCCACCCGCTGGCGGTGGCGCAGATCTGCGCCGACCTCGGCATGGACACCATCACGCTGGTCGCCGCGCTGCTGCACGACACGGTGGAGGACACCCGCTACACACTCCAGGCACTCCAGGAGGACTTCGGCCGTGAGGTCGCCCACCTGGTCGACGGCGTGACCAAGTTCGACAAGGCGTTCTACGGCAAGGCCGCCGAGGCGGAGACCGTCCGCAAGATGATCGTGGCGGCCGGCAAGGACGTCCGGGTGCTGGTGATCAAGCTGGCCGACCGGCTGCACAACATGCGTACGCTCGGCGTCCGCTCGGCCGCCTCCCGGGAGCGGATCGCCCGCAAGACCCAGGAGGTGCTGGTCCCGCTCTGCGACCGGCTGGGCATCCAGACGCTCAAACGCGAACTGGACGACGTGGTGCTGCTACACCTGCGGCCGGAGGAGCACGCGCGGATCGCCCGGTTCGTGCACGACCGGCCCGGCTGGGACGCCTACCTCGCCGACGTGGTCGCCCGCACCCGGGTGGCGCTGCGCCGCAACCGGGTCGACGCCGACGTCTCCCCCCGCCCCCGGCACCTCTACTCGATCTGGAAGGACACCGTCGCCGGCGACCACGCCGCCCCGTACGACCTGCCCCGCATCGCGATCGTGGTGGACGGTCCGGCGACCGACTGCTACGCCGCGCTGGGCGCCGTGCACGGGCTCTGGCGGCCGGTGCCGGGCCGGTTCAAGGACTTCATCGCCTCCCCGAAGAACAACCTCTACCGGTCCCTGCACACGAGCGTCTGCGGCCCGCAGGACCGCACCGTCGAGGTGCTGATCCGCACCACCGAGATGCACCGCTCCGCGGAGTACGGCGTGGCCGCCCACTACCGCTTCCCCCGGGCCGCGGGCCGGGCCGTCGACCGGGCGGACGAGCTGGCCTGGCTGCGCCGGGTGCTCGACTGGGAGCAGGAGACGGTCGACCCGACCCAGTTCATGGAGTCGCTGCGCTGCGACCTGTCCGAGGCGCAGATCCAGGTGGTGGCCGACGGGCGGCAGGTGGTGCTGCCGGCCGGGGCGACCCCGGTCGACCTCGCGTACGAGCTGGGCACCGAGCGCGGCGACCACTGCCTGGCCGCCCGGATCAACGGCCGGCTCGCGCCGCTCTCCTCCGAACTGGAGGAGGGCGACGTGGTGGAGATCTTCACCGAGAACGACGCGGAGAGCGGCTTCGAGGCGGACGTGGCCCCGCGCGGCCCGCGCCGGGAGTGGCTGGGCTTCGTGAAGTCCCCGCACGCCCAGATGCAGATCAACCGCTGGTTCGCCGAGCACACCGAGCCGGGCATCTCGATCGCCGACAAGGTCCGGCTCGGCCGGGCCTCGATCGGCCTGGCGTTGCGCAAGCACAACCGGGGCCTGGCCAGCGACCTGCCGCTGCTGCGGCTGTCCGAGGAACTGGGCTACCCCGACCTGGAGACGCTGCTGGTGGCGGTCTTCGACCGCACGGTCGAGCCGGACACCGTGGTCCAGCAGCTGATCGATCTGGTCGACCACAGGCAGTAGACGGAGCCGGTCCGCGCCGGGACCACTAGCCTGGACGGCATGATCCCCCGCGCGCGTGCCACCGGACGGGCCCTCGGCTACAAGTTCTTCTACCGGCTGCCGGTCCCGCTGCGGCGGCGACTGGTCCGGCTGGCCGTACCGAAGTACATCGTCGGCGCGGTCACGCTGGTCCGGGACGCGGAGGCCACCGGCGCGGGCCGGATCCTGCTGCTGCGCCAGCCGCCGGGCTACAGCTGGACGCTGCCGGCCGGGCTGCTGCAACGCGGCGAGGCCCCGGTGGTGGGCGCGGCCCGTGAGCTGTACGAGGAGTCCGGCGTCCGCCTGTCCCCCGACGTGCTGCGCCCGGCGGTGCCGAACGCGGTGGTGCACGCCAAGGGCTGGGTCGACGTGGTCTTCGAGGCGGAGGTGCCGGCGTCGACCACCGAGCTGAAGGTGGACGGCGCCGAGGTCATCGAGGCCGCCTTCCATCCGCTCGACGACCTGCCCCGGCTCAGCCGCGCCACCGCCAACCTGCTCGGGTACTACGGCATCGGCCCGCGCGCCGGCGAGCACCGACCGGCCGCGTGAGCGCCCCGTACCCGGGCACCCCGGCCGCGGGGGCCGAGGTGTGCGCGGTCGTGCTGGCCGCGGGCGAGGGCACCCGGCTGCGCCCGCTCACCGAGCGGGTGCCGAAGGCGCTCTGCCCGGTCGGGAACGTCCCGCTGCTGGACCGGGCGCTGGCCCGGCTGGCCGGCCTCGGCCTGACCGGCCCGGAGCGGGTCGCGGTGAACGCCTGCTACCTGGGCGACCAGGTGGTCGCGCGGGTGGGCGGACGGGCCCACCTGTCGGTCGAGCCGGACGCTCCGCTGGGCACCGCCGGGGGCGTGGGCCGGCTGCGGGACTGGATCGACGGCCGGGGCGTGCTCGTGGGCAACGCCGACGCGTACCTGGCCGACCCGCAGGCCCCGCCCGGCCCGGACATCGCCGCGCTGCTGGACGGGTGGGACGGGCACGGCGTACGCCTGCTCGGCCGGCCCGCCGACGACCCGGACGCCCCCGGCACGTTCGACGGCCACGAGTTCGTGGGTTTCTCGCTGCTGCCCTGGCGGCTGGTCCGCGACCTGCCCGCCACGTTCGGCGACCTGGTCCGGGCGGTGTGGCGGCCCGCGGAGGCCGCCGGGGCGCTCACCGTCGTGCCCTACCGGGGCACGTTCTACGACACCGGCACGCCGGCCGACTACCTGGCCGCCAACCTGCACGCGGCCGGACCGGACGGGCTGGTGGACCCGGCCGCGACGGTGGACGGCCGGGTCACCGGCTCGGTGGTCGGCGCCGGCGCGCGGGTGCACGGCGACGTCGACCGGTCCGTGGTGTGGCCGGGCGCGACAGTCGCGGCCGGGGAACGCCTGCGTGAGGTGATCCGGGCCGGGGACGACCTGACCGTCCCGGCGGCGCGGTGAGGGGCGCGGGCTCTAGCATGGGCCTCGTCGCCGACGAACGGAGAACCGTCCCGTGATCACCGCGATCGTGCTGATCGACTGCGCCACCGACTCCATCCCCGAGGTGGCCGAGACCCTGGCCAACCTGCCCGGCGTCAGCGAGGTCTACTCGGTGGCCGGGCACGTCGACCTGATCGCCATGGTCCGGGTCCGGGAGTTCGAGCAGATCGCCCAGGTCATCGCCGGCAGCATCTCGAAGGTGCCGGGCGTGCTCAACACCGAGTCGCACATCGCGTTCCGCGCCTACTCGCAGCACGACCTGGAGGAGGCGTTCGCGATCGGCCTGGCGAACGCCGACTGACACGAGCCGGTGACCGGCCCACCCTGGCGGGCGGACCGGCCACCGTCGACCGTGCGGTACGTCAGCTCTGGCTGGGCACCGGGGTCTCCGTGGTGCCCGGAGCGGGCTCCTCGGTCTCGGTGCCGCCCGGAGCCGGCGACTCGGTGCCACCCGGGGACGTGGTGCCGCCCGGGCTGGGCGTGCCGCTGGCGCTGGTCTGCGGAACCGGGACACCCAGCGTCTGGGCCAGGGCCACCAGCGCGTCGTAGTGCGCCTGGAGGACCGGCAGCGCGTCCTGCGCGATCTGCACCACCGACTGCTCCGAGCCCTGCGAGATCTCGGTCTGGGTGGCCTGGATCGCCTGGACGTGACCGGCGAGCTGCGCGGTCACCCACGCCTTGTCGAACTCGGCGCCGCTGAGGTTGTTCAGCTTGTCCAGGACCTTCTGCTGGTCGGCGGTCGGGTCGGCCGGCAACTGCACGTTGAGCTGCTGCGCGGTCGACTGCACCGTCTGGTCCAGCTGGGTGTGGTCCGTCACGAACATCTTGCCCAGGTCCTTGACCTGCTGGTTCTGCCCCTTCTGCTGGGCCAGGTTACCGGCGGTGATCTCGAACAGGTTGACCTGGTGCACCGCCTGCAGGTACTGCGTGTCCTGCGTCGACGGCTGCGCCGCAGCCTGCGACGCGGCGGCGGGCGCCAGCCCCACGACCACCAGCGCGGCCAGCAGGCCCAGGCGTTTGATTCCCAACATTCGTTCCTCCCCCATGAGACGTCGGACCGCACGGATACCCGGCTGACCGGGGTTATTCCTGCGATTCCACCCGTCCGTGTCGGGGGCGACGGCCGTCCGCGCACCGGCCGCCCGGCGCAGGTGGGAGACAACCGGACGGCAGGGGCGGAAACGGCAGTGGCGCCCGCCGGAAGATCCGGCGGGCGCCACTGTCAGTCGTACCGGGGAGGGTCAGCGACGGCTCTCGCCGCTGCCGATCTCCTCCCGCTCCGGCCGGGCCTCGACCGGCGGGTGCCCCGGCGAGACCGGCGCCTCGGCCGGCTTCTCGATCGGGTAGAAGAAGCCCCGGATCGCCGGGCCGAGGGCACCGAGCCGGTTCATCTTCTTCGGCACCACCCAGCCGACGTAGTCCAGCGCCGGCGGGTGACCGTCGTGGCCCTCGGCCGAGGTGAGCGGCTGGTGGACCTCGACGAACCGGCCGTCGGGCAGCCGCTTGATGATGCCGGTCTCCACGCCGTGGGCCAGCACCTCCCGGTCGTGCTGCTGCAGACCCAGGCAGATCCGGTACGTGATGTAGTACGCGATCGGCGGGAGGATCAGCAGGCCGATCCGGCCGCCCCAGGTCATCGCGTTCAGGCTGATGTGGAACTTGTCCGCGATGACGTCGTTGGCGCCGGAGAGGGTCAGCACGACGTAGAAGGCGAGCGCCATGGCGCCCACGGCGGTCCGGGCCGGAACGTCCCGGGGCCGCTGGAGCAGGTTGTGGTGCTTGTAGTCCTTGAGGCGGCGCGCCTCCAGGAACGGGTACATCGTCGACAGGCCGACCAGGATTCCGGGCAGCACCACCGTGGGCCAGAACAACGGTGGAATGACGTACCCGTTGCCGATCGGGATGTGGATCTCCCAGCCCGGCATGAGGCGGGTCGAGCCGTCGAGGAACATGACGTACCAGTCGGGCTGGCTGGCCGCCGAGACCACCCACGCCTCGTACGGGCCGAACAGCCAGATCGGGTTGATCTGGAACAGGCCACCCATCAGCGCGATCACGCCGAAGACGACCATGAAGAAGCCGCCCTGCTTGAGCGCGTAGCGCGGGAACATCCGCTCGCCGACCACGTTGGAGTTGGTCCGGCCGGGGCCGGGCCACTGGGTGTGCTTCTGCTTGAACACCAGGCCGAGGTGCACGCTGATCAGCGCCACCAGCAGGCCCGGGACGAGCAGCACGTGGGCGATGAAGAAGCGGCTGATGATGATGGTGCCGGGGAACTCCCCGCCGAAGATCGACGAGCTGACCCAGGAACCGATCACCGGGATCGACAGGATGATCGCGGAGGCGATCCGCAGACCGGTGCCGGACAGGCCGTCGTCCGGCAGCGAGTAGCCGGTGAAGCCGGCCAGGAAGCCGACCCAGAACAGCAGCGAGCCGATGATCCAGTTGGTCTCACGCGGCTTGCGGAACGCGCCGGTGAAGAAGACCCGCAGCATGTGGACCACGATCGCGGCCATGAACAGCAGGGCCGACCAGTGGTGCATCTGCCGCATGATCAGACCACCACGGACATCGAACGAGATGTCCAGGCTGGAGGCGTAGGCGGCCGACATCGGGGTGCCCCGCAGCGGCGCGTAGCTGCCGTTGTAGATGACCTCGGTCATCGCCGGCTCGAAGAAGAACGTCAGGAAGACGCCGGTGAGCAGCAGCACGATGAACGAGAACAGCGCGATCTCGCCGAGCAGGAACGACCAGTGGTCGGGGAAGACCTTGTTCAGCAGCTTGCGCAGGGGCGTGGCCACCTGGAAGCGGTCGTCCACCGCCCGCGCGCTCTTGGCCGGCAGCGCGGCCGCATCAAACTTTCGGCGCTTCATGGCCGCTCCCAGAAGTCGGGACCGATGGTCTCGGTGTAGTCGGACTTCGCCACGAAGAAGCCCTCCTCGTCCACCTCGATCGGCAGCTGCGGCAGCGGCCGGTTCGCCGGGCCGAAGATCGGCTTGGCGTTGTCGGTGATGAGGAACTGCGACTGGTGGCAGGGGCAGAGCAGGCGGTTGGTCTGCTGCTCGTAGAGGCTGGCCGGGCAGCCGGCGTGCGTGCAGATCTTGGAGAACGCGACGTAGTTGCCCCACATGTAGTCGCCGTGGCCCTTGCGCTCGTTCGCGGCGCGCGACTTCTGCGCGTCGTCCTCCCGCAGGTGGATGAGCAGGGTGGGCGAGTCGGCGTGCAGGTTGCTGACGCCGCCGTCGATGCCCGGGAACACGGTGAGCTGGCCGCCGACGCTGACGTCGGCCGGGCGGATCGGGCGGCCGTCCTCACGGATGAGCCGGATCTTCTTGCCGCCCTCGGCCGGCTGGAAGCCGGTGGTGAACATCTGGTTGTTCTTGTGCGGCTGCTCGATCAGGCCACCGATCAGCGGGGCCGCGGCCACCGCGCCCACCGGCGCGAGGCCGGCGAGCAGCGAGATGCCGAGCAGCGGCCGGCGGCGTACGCCCATCTCGTCGGCCAGGTAGAGCATGGTCTCACCGGTGATCTTGCGACCTTCCGGGTCCTCGGCCTGGTCGTGCCGGTCCTGGATCGAGACCTCCTTGGGCAGCAGCTTCTTGCCCCAGGTCAGGATGCCGAAGCCGATGCCCAGCAGTGCCAGGCCCAGCGTCACGCCGAGCAGCGGCGTGTAGAGCTTGTCGCCACCGGTACCCGGCTCCCACTGCCACGGCCACCAGATGTAGACCACCAGGAAGGCGGTCGCGAAGACGCCGGTCAGCAGGAACATCAGGGCGACCGTACGGGTCAGCCGGCGCTCGGCCTTGCTGCCCGGGACCGCCTGCGGCTCGTAGTGGACGATCTCGATGTCGTCCCGACGCGCGCCCTCCTGGACGATGTCGAACCGGGAGAGCCGGGGGTCGTTCACGTCGAGCGGCTCCGGGCCCTGCTGGGCCTGGTGCTCGGTGTGGGTGCTCATGCCGTCACCTCGCTACGGGTGACGCCGGGGGTCGGCGCCACAGCACTGGAAGCATTGATCCGTCCGGTCACGACTTGCCCGCGATCCACAGGCTCGCGAAGACCAGCGCGACGATGCCGACCAGGAAGATCGCGAGACCCTCGGTCGACGGGCCGTAGCGGCCCAGGTTGAAGCCGCCCGGGTCGCCGTCGTGCTTCAGCGTCTCCTGGATGTAGGCGATGATGTCCGCCTTCTCCTCGGGCGTGATCTGGTTGTCGCCGAACACCGGCATGTTCTGCGGGCCGCTCAGCATCGCGGCGTAGATCTGCCGGTCGCTGGCCGGTGCCAGGCTCGGCGCGTACTTGCCGGAGGACAGCGCGCCGCCGCCGCCGCTGAAGGCGTGGCACTGCGAGCAGTTGATCCGGAACAGCTCACCACCGGTGGACAGGTTGGCGCCCTCACGCAGGTCCCCGTTGGGCACCTCCGGGCCGCCGCCGAGCTCCTGGATGTACTGCCCGAGCTGGCGCACCTGCTCGTCGGTGAACTGCGGCGGCTTGCGCATGGCCTGGGCCTCCTGCCGGGCCATCGGCATGCGACCGCTGCTGACCTGGAACTCGACCGAGGCCGCTCCGACGCCGATCAGGCTCGGACCACGGCCCTCGACGCCCTGGGCGTTGCGACCGTGACAGGTCACACAGCTCACGTCGAACAGCGCCTTGCCCTCGTTGCCTGCGGCGGTCAACGGAGGGTTGTCCTGCGCCTGCACGCCGGGGGCGAAGACGGTGTAGGCACCGCCGGCCAGCATCAGCGCGGCGAACAGCCGGACCGCGGCGCCCAGCCGGCGGCGGCCCCTGCTGCGCACTACGGGCCGCCCGCGCAGCCGCGCGAGCAGACCGCGTCGGCGGTCGTTGTCAGAAGTCATGACCTGTGTCCTTAACCGGTTGGACCTTGTCTCAGGGGACGGAGCAGCGGCGCGGTTCGTGACGCGCCAAGATCACTGGAGCCAGTAGATCATGGCGTAGAGCGCGATCCACACGACGTCCACGAAGTGCCAGTAGTAGGACACGACGATCGCCGAGGTCGCCTGGGCGGGGGTGAACCGGCCCATCGTGGTACGGATCATGAAGATCACGAAGGCGATGAGACCGCCGGTCACGTGCAGACCGTGGAAGCCGGTGGTGAGGTAGAACATCGACCCGTAACCGTCTTCGTTGATCTTCACGCCCTCGTGCACCAGGGTCCGGTACTCGTTCAGCTGACCGAGCACGAAGATCAGACCCATCACGAAGGTGATCGTGAACCACCGGCGCAGAGCGTGGACGTCGCCGCGCTCGGCCGCGAACACGCCGATCTGGCAGGTGATCGAGGAGAGCACCAGGATCACCGTGAACGTGGTCGCGTACGGGATGTTCAGCACCTCGGTGTGCTTCTCCCACTGCTCCGGCGCAGCCGCGCGGATGGAGAAGTACATCGCGAACAGCGCCGCGAAGAACATGAGTTCGCTGGAGAGCCACACGATCGTCCCGACGCTGACCATGTTGGGTCGGGTCAGGGAGTGGATCCGGCTCTTGTCAATGGCTGGGGCCGCAGTCACGCGGTCATTATTGCCCCTGACCGGGACCGACGATCAGCGGGGTGCCAAACCGAGCCCTTCCGTGGCCCGATAGTGGAGGTCCGCTTCGCCTGACCTACCCTGAAAAGCGTGCTGCACGTCGATCAGATCCGCGCCGTCACCTCGGCTGTTCCGGCGACGCTGGCGGCGGGAGGCGAAGGCGCCCCGCCGCCGTTCACCGTGGCCCGGGTCCTCACCGAGACCCGGCTGGACAGCTGGCTCACGCTGGGCATCGTCCTGGCCGCCGGCCTCTACCTCTACGGGGTGCACCGGCTGCGGCTGCGCGGCGACCGCTGGCCGGTCATCCGTACCGTGTCGTTCCTCGGCCCCGGCCTCGGCGGAATCGCCCTGGTCACGCTCACCGGGCTCGGCGCGTACGACACCGCCCTGCTCTCGGTGCACATGGTGCAGCACATGGTGCTGTCGATGATCGCGCCGATCTTCCTGGCGCTCGGCGCGCCGGTGACGCTGGCGCTGCGCACGCTGCCGGTACGCCCGCGCAAGCGGCTGCTCGCGATCGTGCACAGCAAGGTGATCCGGATCTACAGCTTCCCGCTTGTGGCGTTCGCCATCTTCGTGGTGAACCCGTTCGCGCTGTACTTCACCGACCTCTACGAGTTCACGCTGCGCCACGAGTGGGCGCACGAGCTGGTCCACGCGCACTTCATCGCCACCGGCTGCGTCTTCTTCTGGCCACTGCTCGGCCTGGACCCGCTGCCCGGCCGCTGGCCGTACCCGGGACGCGCGCTGCTCATGCTGCTCTCGGTGCCGTTCCACACCGTCCTCGGCCTGACCATCATGCAGAGCACCACGCTGTTCGGCGGCGACTGGTACCCGTCGCTGAACCTGTCCTGGTCCGACCCCTGGAACGACCAGGTGGTGGCCGGCGGCATCCTGTGGGCCGGCGGCGAGTTCGTCAGCGTCACCATGCTCGCCGTCCTGGTCGTCCAGTGGGTCAAACAGTCCGAGCGCGAGGCCCGCCGGCTCGACCGCGAGCTGGACCGCCAGGAGGCCCGCGAGCGCGCCGCGGAGGCGAGCGCCTGAGGCCCGTTCCGGGGTACGCCCCGAGCGCGCCCGGGCGGGGCGACAGGCCGGATGTGACGCCCGCTACGATCAGCGGGCAGCTACGAGGTGGGAGCCACGTCACGATGAGCGATCGTCTTTGCACCGTCCTGCTCTACAGCGACGACCCGAAGGTCCGCGACCGCATGCGGCTCGCCGTGGGCACCCGGCCGGCGCCCGGCATCGAGATCGAGTTCGTCGAGGCCGACGAGTACAACGCCTGCATCCGGCTGGTCGACGACTACGAGATCGACCTGATGCTGCTCGACGGCGAGGCGAGCCCCGGCGGCGGCATCGGCATCGCCCGCCAGATCAAGGACGACCGGGACGACGCGCCCCCGACCTGCGTGGTGCTCGCCCGCGCCGCCGACCGCTGGCTGGCCGCGTACGCCGAGGTCGACGCCACGCTGACCCACCCGCTGGACCCGGTGGTCGCCGGCAGCACCGTAGCGGAGCTCCTGCGCCGCACCCACGCCGCGGCCTGATCCCCCGGCCTTCGCGCGTCACGGCGACGCGGCCGTGGCGCGCCCCAACCGCTTTCCTCACGCCGCTCGGGAGGCCCGCCATGGGCGAACGGACCTGGCCGCTTCTGCTCAACGCGCTGCTGCGCGGCGAGGAGCTCTCCACCGCCGACACCGCGTGGGCGATGGGCGAGATCATGGCCGGCTCGGCCACCCCGGCGCAGATCGCCGGGTTCGCCGTGGCGCTGCGCACCAAGGGTGAGACCCCCGCCGAGCTGGGCGGCCTCGTCGAGGCCATGCTGACCCGCGCGGTGCCGGTGCACCTGCCCGAGGACGTACGCACGACCGCGCTGGACGTGGTCGGCACCGGCGGCGACCTCGCCCACACGGTGAACATCTCCACCATGGCGGCGCTGGTGGTCGCCGGGGCCGGGGTCCGCGTGGTCAAGCACGGCAACCGGGCCGCCTCCTCCTCCTGCGGCACCGCCGACGTGCTGGAGCAGCTCGGCGTACCCCTCGATCTGGCGCCCGAGCAGGTCGCCCGCTGCGTCACCGAGGCCGGTATCGGCTTCTGCTTCGCCGCCCGCTTCCACCCCGGCATGCGCCACACCGGCCCGGTCCGGCGCGAGATCGGCGTACCCACCGCGTTCAACTTCCTCGGCCCGCTGACCAACCCGGCGCGGCCCCGCGCGGGCGCGGTGGGCTGCTTCGACAAGCGGATGGCCCCGGTGATGGCCGCCGTGTTCGCGGCCCGGGGCGACTCCGCGATCGTGGTACGCGGCGAGGACGGCCTGGACGAGTTCAGCACCGGCGCGCCCACCCGGGTCTGGGTGGCGCAGCAGGGCACCGTCACGGAGTCCGTGCTGGACGCGACGGAGCTCGGCGTACCCCGGGCCACCCTGGCCGACCTGCGCGGCGGGGACGCGGTCTACAACGCCGACGTGGTCCGCCGGCTACTCGCCGGTGAGACCGGCCCGGTGCGGGACGCGGTACTGGTCAACGCCGCTGTGGCGCTGGCCACCCAGGGCCCGCTCGACGGCGACCTGTACGAGGTGCTGCGGGCCAACCTGGACCGGGCCGCCGAGGCGGTCGACTCGGGTGCCGCCGCGGCCGCGCTGGAGCGCTGGCTCGAGGTGGCGCGCGCCGCCTGACCGCGGCCTGGGACGGGTGTTGTCGTACCCGCGTGCCAAACTACACGGGAGTTATTCTCCGTTTTCGGTCTATCAGTTTTCGGTCTATCAGTTTTCGGTCTTCGGTCCGCCGGCCGGCGCCTCCCGCCTCGGCCGGTGCCCGGAGCGAGAGGAGCCACCCGTGTCTGACCGCGAGCTGCACTGTGACACCTGCGAGGGCGTCGTGCTGTTCGAGGCGCCGCCGTGCGGCGACGGGCACGGCGCCGACTGCCCGGAGCTGATCTGCACCGGTTGCGGCGCTGCCGTGGTGATCGCCACGTTCGCCTTCCGCGAGACCCGCCTGTCCGGCCGCCGCGCCCGCCCTTCTCACCCCCAGGCCGCCTGACCGCCGCTCCCTTCCGGCACCCGCCTTCGCCCTTCCGCGCCGCACCCTTCCCGCGCCGCGCCGCACCGCGCTCTTTCCGAGCCGCGTCGTTCACGCGCCGGGCCATTCCTGCGTGCTACGCCTCCCGTGTGCCGCACACCTTCCGCGCCGCAGCCCTTTGTGCACCTTCCGCGCACCGCGCCGGACCGCCGACACCGCCAACTTCATGATCGACGGGGCAAGCCCCGGGGCGAGGCGGAAGCCGGAGCGAGCGCGGAAGGGCGGGACGGCGGGAGGGCGGGAAGGCGCGGGCGGGGGAACGCCGCAGGCCCGCCACCCCCGGGGAGGGGGTGGCGGGCCTGCGGGGTGCTTCGGGTCAGTGCTCGGCGGTACGGCGGGTGCCCGAGTAGTACTCGAACAGCAGCCCGCAGGTGGCGAACACGACCGCCACCAGGCCCAGCCCCAGCAGCCAGAACTGCCAGAACACCAGGCCGAGACCGGCGATCGCGGCGGCCAGCGCCAGACCGAACGGCCAGTAGCTGCCCGGGCTGAAGAAGCCGACCTCACCGGCGCCGTCGGCGATCTCGCCGTCCGGCCGGTCCTCGGGACGCAGGTCGATACGGCGGGAGACGAACCAGAAGAAGCCGCCGCACATCGCGCAGAGCAGGAAGGACAGCAGCAGCGCCACAGTGCCGATCCACTCGATGCGACCGTCGCTGTCGGCGTACGTCCAGGCGCCGTAGAGGATCGTCGCGCCGAGGAGGAACGTGGCGATGGTCAGGAAGATCTTCCACTCGGTCTTCATGCCGGACCCCTCAGCTTCCCGCGCCGGCCGTCGCGTCGGACGGGTTGAAGTTGTTCACGTCGCGCCGGGTGTCGAACGGCTTGGTCTCGGTGGCGTACTCCGGCTCGCCGATCTCGCCGAGCGCCTCCTGGGTCGACTTGCCGGCCTTCTTGGCCGCCAGGAACTGGTCGTACTTCTCCGGCGAGACGACCCGCAGCTCGAAGTTCATGAAGGCGTGGTAGCTGCCGCACAGCTCGGCGCAGCGGCCGACGAACGCGCCCTCCTGGTCGATGCTGGAGACCTCGAACGTGTTGCGCACGTTGCCCGGCATGACGTCCCGCTTGAACAGCAGCTCCGGCACCCAGAACGAGTGGATGACGTCGCGGCTGGTCTCCTCGAACCGGATCGAGCGGCCGCTGGGCAGCACCAGCACCGGGATGACCTCGCTGGTGCCGAGCACCGAGGCGACGGTGTTGGCGTCGCGGCCCTGGCCGTCGCGGTAGTTGAACTGCCAGTTCCACTTGAACGCCACGACCTCGACGGTGACGTCCGGGTTCTTCGACTCCTTCACCACGTCGGTCTGCACGACCGCCGTGTAGTAGAAGAGCACGGAGACCACGAGGATCGGCGCGATGGTGTAGAGGAACTCCATCGGCAGGTTGTAGCGGGTCTGCACCGGCAGCTCGTTGCCGCGCTTGCGGTAGCGGACCACGCACCAGAAGATCAGGCCCCACACGAACACACCGACGGCGAGCGCCGCGATGCAGGACGCGATCCACAGGTCGTACATGCGGTGCGACTCGGGCGTGATGCCGCCCTGCGGCCAGCCGAACCCGCCGAACGCTTTGCCGACGTCACAGCCGGTGAGCGAGACCAGCAGCGCCGCCGCGCCGAGACCGAGCCCGGCGATTCGACCAGCACCACGCCGCCGGCGTCCACCGGCCCCCGGGGAAGCGCTGTGCCGTACGGCCGAGCGCCGTACCTCCGAACTCCTTGCGACCACCTGGTCCTGCCTCCCTAGCGCGCCGCGGCGGTTGTTCTCCTTGACACCGACGGCAAAGGCGTCACCGACGGTCGCAGATTACTCGACCATGACCGGCCAGGCCGTCTTGGGGTCGCTGTCCACCCCCATCGGGGGGATCTTGGGCGTAACCGGGCGATAGCGTGGAGCGTCATGAGCGTCTCCCCGGTCTACCTCGACGCCGCCAGCGCGGCGCCGCTGCATCCGGTCGCGCGGCAGGCGATGCTGGCCGCCCTGGACGACGGCTGGGCCGACCCGGCCCGGCTGTACGCGCCGGCCCGCCGGGCCCGCCAGCTTCTCGACGCCGCGCGGGAGGCGGCCGCGCAGACGCTCGGCGTCCGCGCCGACGAGCTGTCCTTCACCCCAAGCGGTACGACGGCAGCGCACGCCGCCGTGCTCGGTGGCCTGGCCGGGCGGCGGCGGGCCGGGGCGACGCTGGTGCACTCGGCGATCGAGCACTCGGCGGTGCTGCACGCCGCGCAGCGGCACACCGCAGGTGGCGGCGCGGCGGTGTCCGTACCCGTGGACCGGCTTGGCCGGCTGGACCTGGACGCCTGGGCGGCGGCGGTGGCCGCGCCCGGCGTGGCCCTCGCGGCGCTGATCGGGGCCAGTCACGAGGTGGGCACGGTGCAGCCGGTGCCCGCGGCGGCGGAGCTGTGCGCCGAGGCGGGCGTGCCGCTGTACGTGGACGCGGCGCAGCTGGCCGGCCGGGCGCCGCTGCCGTCGGGCTGGTCGGTGCTGACCGCCAGCGCGCACAAGTGGGGCGGGCCGCCCGGCGTCGGGCTGCTCGTGGTGCGCAAGGGCACCCGCTGGGAGTCGCCGTACCCGGCCGACGAGCGGGAGTCGGGGCGTACCCCCGGGGTGGTGAACCTGCCGGCGGTGGTCGCGGCGGCGGCGAGCCTGCGCGCGGCGGCGGCCGACGCGGCGGCGGAGGCGGCCCGGCTGGGTCCGCTGGTGGACCGGATCCGGGCGCGGGTGGCGGCCGAGGTGCCGGACGTGGAGGTGGTCGGCGACCCGGTGGACCGGTTGCCGCACCTGGTGACGTTCTCCTGCCTGTACGTCGACGGCGAGGCGCTGCTGCACGCGCTGGACCGGCGCGGGTTCGCGGTGTCCTCCGGCTCGTCGTGCACGTCGTCGACGTTGCGTCCGTCACACGTGCTGGAGGCGATGGGGGTGCTGTCGCACGGCAACGTGCGGGTGTCGCTGCACCGGGAGACCACCGAGGCGGACGTGGAGCGGTTCCTGGCCGAGCTGCCCGGGATCGTGGCGGACCTGCGGGCCGAGGCGGGGGTGACGGACCTGTGAGCGAGCCGGACGAGGTGCTGGACTGCCGGGGGCAGCGCTGCCCGCTACCAGTGATCAATCTCGCCCGGCTGGTGCCCGGCCTGCCGGCCGGTGCGGTGGTGCGGGTGCTGGCCGACGACCCGGCCGCGGCGGTGGACATCCCGGCCTGGTGCCGGATGCGTGGCCACGAGTTCCTGGCCGAGCGCCCGGGGCCCGCCTACGACGTCCGGGTGAGCGGCTAGCGCAGGTAGGCGAGGATGCCGGGCAGCGGGTCGGCCGCCACGGCGGTGTCGACCACCAGGCGCGGGCCGATCAGCGGCTCGTACTCGGCCCGGCGGCGCAGCGTCTGCTCCCAGGTGCCGTGCTCCTCGGGCGGGCGGGCCTCGACCCGGCGGCGGTGCTCCGCCTCGTCGCCGCAGTGCACCTCGATCACCCGCAGCGGCACGCCGGCCCGTTCGGCCACGTCGTGCCAGAGGCCCCGGGCGCTGGCGACCGGGTTCACCGCGTCGACGACCACGCTGAGCCCGAGGCCGAGCTGCACCTCGGCCAGCCCGGCGACCGCGCCGTAGGCGGCCATGCCGGGTACGTCGCCGGTGAGGCCGTAGCGGTGCAGGGCCCGCTCGACCGGGTCGACCGGCAGGACCGGGGCGCGCAGAGCGGCACCGACGCGGGCGGCGAGCGTGGTCTTGCCCACGCCCGGCAGCCCGGCGAACGCGACGAGCACCGGACCGCCGGAGCCGGGGCGGACCTCCGGGTCCACCCCACCGGCCGGGGCGGTCACAGCAGGTGCGGCCGGACGTCCTCGGCGGCCGCGTCACCGTACGACTCGGCGAGTCGCTTCACGAACAGGTCGCGGCGGACCTCGTACTCCTGGCCGCCGAAGTTCTCCAGCACGAGCGTGGCCAGCAGGCAGCCGACCTGGGCCGCCCGCTCCAGGCCGACGCCCCAGTCGAGCGCGGCGAAGAAACCGGCCCGGAAGCCGTCGCCGACACCGGTCGGGTCGACCGCCTGGATCTCCCGCGCGATCGGCACCCGGATCGTGCCGATCTCCCGGCCGACGATCTCGACGCCCTGCTTGCCCAGCGTGGTGACCCGCACCTTGACGCGGTCGAGCAGCTGCTCGTCGGTGAGGCCGGCCTTGCTCTGCAGCAGCGACTTCTCGTACTCGTTGGTCATCAGGTAGTCGGCGCCGTCGACCAGGCCGAGCACGTCCTCGCCGTCCATCCGGGCGAGCTGCTGCGACGGGTCGGCGACGAAGGAGTAGCCGCGGTCCCGGCACTCCCCGGAGTGCCTGATCATCGCGGCCGGGTCGTTGGCGCTGACCAGCACCAGGTCCAGCCCGCCGAGGCGCTGCGCCACCGGGGCCAGCTCGATGTTGCGGGCCTCGCTCATCGCCCCGGCGTAGAACGAGGCGATCTGGCACATGTCGGTGTCGGTGGTGCAGACGAAGCGTGCCGTGTGGGCGACCTCGCTGACGTGCACCGAGTCGCAGTCGACGCCGTGGCGCTCCAGCCAGGAGCGGTAGTCGGCGAAGTCGGCGCCGACCGCGCCGAGCAGCACCGGGCGCAGCCCGAGCTGGGCCATGCCGAAGGCGATGTTCGCCGCGGTGCCGCCGCGCCGGAGCACCAGTTCGTCGACGAGGAAGGACAGCGAGACCTTGTCGAGCTGGTCGGCGATGAGCTGGTCCGCGAAGCGGCCGGGGAAACTCATCAGGTGGTCGGTCGCGATCGAGCCGGTCACGGCGATCTTCATGTCAACCCTCGGGGTCGGGAGCACGGCGCGGTCAGCCTACCGGCCCCCGGACCGGCCGGACGGCGGTCGGTCGCCAACCGGTCGATCGGCGCACATCCGGGCGTCACACCCCGGGGTACGACGAAGCGGCGGGCCGCCCCACTCGGGGCGACCCGCCGCTTCCGGTCGGTCCGTCGACTCAGCTGAAGGAGTCGCCGCAGGCGCAGGAGCTGCCCGCGTTGGGGTTGTCGATGGTGAAGCCCTGGGCGTCGATGCGGTCGGCGAAGTCGATGGTGGCGCCGGCCAGGTAGGGGGCGCTCATCCGGTCGACGACGACCTCGACACCGTCGTAGTCGGTGACGACGTCACCGTCGAGCGAGCGCTCGTCGAAGAACAGCTGGTACCGCAGGCCGGAGCAGCCACCCGGCTGCACGGCGACCCGGAGCCGCAGGTCGTCGCGGCCCTCCTGCTCGATCAGGGCCTTGACCTTCTGCGCCGCGACGTCGGTGAGGACGACGGTGCTGGGGGCCTTGGCCTCGGTCGACTCGGTCTGCGCTGGCGTGGTCACGTGGAAGTCTCCCTGCGCGGTATGAGGTCCGGACGTCCTGGCCAACGCCGCACGTCCGCCAGTGATTCCCGGTGTGGTCCGTCTTTCGATCGTACGCCGCCTCCGGCGTCACCACCCGGCGGCGTGACCAGCGGAACCGGTCAGCGGCTCCACTGCCGCGCCAGGCGGGCGCCGAGCGCGCGCAGCCCTTCGGCCGGACGGGTCATCGCCGCGTCCACTCCCCCGTGCTCCTCGCCGCCGAAGTGCTCGACCAGGCTGTGCGCCTCGGTGACACCGGCCGCTGCCGCCTCCCGCCGCCCGGTGCTCACCCGTCCCGCCAGCACCACGCAGGGCACGCCCCGGTCCCGGGCCGCCCCGGCCACGCCGGCGACCACCTTGCCGCGCAGCGACTGGTGGTCGAACGAGCCCTCACCGGTGATCACCAGGTCGGCCGCGTCGAGCGCGGCGTCCAGCCTCACCGCGCGGGTGACCAGCCCGATGCCGGACTCGCACCGGCCGCCGAGCGCCAGCACCGCCGCGCCGAGCCCACCTGCGGCGCCGCCGCCGGGCAGCGCGCCCAGCCCGGGCGGGCAGCCGGGCAGCAGCTCCGTCAGCACCTCCGCCCAGCGGGTCAGCGCGGCGTCCAGCAGCAGCACGTCGGCCCGGTCGGCGCCCTTCTGCGGGCCGAAGACGCTGCTCGCGCCGTGTAGCCCGAGCAGCGGGTTGTCCACGTCGGTGGCGGCGACGAGCGTCGCGCCGCGCAGCCGGGGCTCCCCGTCGAGCGCGGCCACCCCGGCGAGCGCCGCGCCGCCGTACGGCAGGGCCCGGCCGGCGCCGTCCAGCGGCGTGACACCCAGCGGGACGAGCATCCCGGCGCCGCCGTCGTTGGTGGCCGAGCCGCCCAGCCCCACCACCACGGTCCGCGCGCCCGCCTCGACCGCGGCGGCCACGAGCAGCCCCAGCCCGTACGAGGTGGTCGCCTTCGGGTCGCGTTCGGCGGCGGTGAGCAGGTGCAGCCCGCACGCCTGCGCGCTCTCCAGGTACGCGGTGCCGTCGTCGGTGAGCAGGATCTCACCGGCGGCCGGGCGGCCCAGCGGATCGACCGTGGGCACCGGCACCCGGCGCCCGCCCAGCGCCCCGGCGAGCACGTCGACGAACCCCGGCCCGCCGTCGGCGAGGGGCCGGACCAGCAGCTCGTCGCCGGGGGCGACGTCACGCCAGCCGTCGGCCACCGCGGCGGCCACCTCGGGGGCCGGCAGCGTGCCGGCGAACTTGTCCGGACAGAGCAGCACGCGCATGCGCAGCAGTGTGGCAGGCCACATCGGGGACGGCTGCGCCGTGGTCGCGCTGTGGGACCATGGGGGCGTGACTTCGACCTGGGTTGAGCCGTCCAACACCGCCACGGCGCTGCTGCTCCTCGGCCGCGGCAGCGACCCCGCCACCGAGCGTGGCGTGGAGTGTCCGGGTGATCTCCCCGCGCCGAGCGACCCCGACCTGGTGGCCCGCGCCGCCGCCGCGAAGGCCGCGCTCGGCACGAAGGTGTTCGTCCTGGGCCACCACTACCAGCGCGACGAGGTGATCCAGTTCGCCGACGTGACGGGCGACTCGTTCAAGCTGGCCCGGGAGGCGGCGGCCCGCCCGGACGCGGAGTACATCGTCTTCTGCGGCGTGCACTTCATGGCCGAGAGCGCGGACATCCTCACCTCGGACGCGCAGAAGGTGATCCTGCCCGACCTCGCCGCCGGCTGCTCGATGGCCGACATGGCGGTGCTGTCGCAGGTCGAGGCCGCGTGGGACACGCTCACCGACCTGGGCATCGCGGCCGAGACCGTGCCGGTGACGTACATGAACTCCTCGGCCGACATCAAGGGCTTCGTCGGCCGCAACGGCGGTGTGGTCTGCACCTCGTCGAACGCCAAGCGGGCCCTGGACTGGGCCTTCGAGCAGGGCCGCAAGGTGCTGTTCCTGCCCGACCAGCACCTCGGCCGCAACACCGCGGTGCTGGAGATGGGCTTCTCGCTCGACGACTGCGTGCTCTTCGACCCGCACAAGCCGAGCGGCGGGCTGACCCCGGAGCAGCTGCGCGACGCGAAGATGATCCTGTGGCGGGGGCACTGCTCGGTGCACGGCCGCTTCACGCTCGACAGCGTCGACGACGTACGCGAGCGGGTGCCGGGCGTGAACGTGCTGGTGCACCCGGAGTGCCGCCACGAGGTGGTGAACGCCGCCGACCTGGTCGGCTCGACCGAGTTCATCATCAAGACGATCGAGGCGGCCCCGGCCGGCTCGGCGTGGGCGGTGGGCACCGAGCTGAACCTGGTACGCCGGCTCGCGCTGGCCCACCCGGACAAGCAGATCATGTTCCTCGACCGGGCGGTCTGCTACTGCTCGACGATGAACCGGATCGACCTGCCGCACCTGGTCTGGGCGCTGGAGGAGCTGGTCGCCGGGCGTGTGGTCAACCAGATCACCGTCGACCCGGACACCGCCCGACACGCCCGGTCCGCGCTGGACCAGATGCTCGCCCTCCCGGGAGCCTGATCACCGTCGGTGACCCCGCTGGCACGGAAACGCACCGGACACCCCGGTTCGTGCCCTCGCTGGCGATGTGACCGATTCCATTCCCGTCACGGAGGGCTATGCTGCCGGGGCGACGACACACGCGGCCCGTTTTCCCATGACCGCGTTCCGGGTAGCGATGAACTTCGTGCACCCATCACTAGACACGGCAGCACCCAACGCGCTGGAGGTTGCGTTGACCGACGACGTCCTGGTCGTACACGGAGGCACTCCGCTTGAAGGGCGGATCCGCGTGCGCGGCGCGAAGAACCTGGTGTCCAAGGCGATGGTGGCCGCCCTGCTGGGCGACACACCCAGCCGGCTGTTCGACGTGCCGCGTATCCGTGACGTCGAGGTGGTCCGCGGTCTGCTCGGCCTGCACGGCGTCAAGGTCAGCGACGGCGACGAGGAGGGCGAGCTCGTCTTCGACCCCACCAACGTCGAGAGCGCCAGCACCGACCAGATCAACGTGCACGCCGGGTCCAGCCGGATCCCGATCCTGTTCTGCGGCCCGCTGCTGCACCGGCTCGGCCACGCCTTCATCCCCGACCTGGGCGGCTGCCACATCGGCCCGCGCCCGATCGACTTCCACCTCCAGGCGCTGCGCGAGTTCGGCGCAACGGTCGAGAAGACCCCGGAGGGGCTGCACCTGTCCGCGCCCAACGGGCTGCACGGCACGAAGTTCGCGCTGCCGTACCCGAGCGTGGGCGCCACCGAGCAGGTGCTGCTCACCGCGGTGATGGCCGAGGGCGTCACCGAGCTGCGCAACGCCGCGGTCGAGCCGGAGATCATCGACCTCATCTGCGTGCTGCAGAAGATGGGCGCGATCATCAAGGTGCACACCGACCGGGTGATCGAGATCCAGGGCGTCAAGAAGCTGCACGGCTACACGCACCGGCCGATCCCGGACCGGATCGAGGCGGCCAGCTGGGCGGCGGCGGCGCTGGCGACCCGTGGTCACGTCGAGGTGCTGGGCGCCCAGCAGGCCGACATGATGACCTTCCTGAACATCTTCCGGTCGGTCGGCGGCGAGTACGAGGTCACCGACCTGCGCCCGCCGCGCGGCGGCAGCCCGGGCCAGGAGGGCGGCATCCGGTTCTGGCACCCGGGCGGCGAGCTGAACGCGGTGGCGCTGGAGACCGACGTGCACCCCGGTTTCATGACCGACTGGCAGCAGCCGCTGGTGGTCGCGCTCACCCAGGCCCGGGGCCTGTCGATCGTCCACGAGACGGTCTACGAGCAGCGGCTCGGCTACACCGAGGCGCTGAACACGATGGGCGCCAACATCCAGGTCTACCGGGACTGCCTCGGCGGCACCCCGTGCCGCTTCGGCCGGCGCAACTTCAAGCACTCGGCGGTGATCGCCGGGCCGAGCAAGCTGCACGCGGCCGACCTGGTCATCCCGGACCTGCGGGCCGGGTTCAGCCACCTGATCGCGGCGCTCGCCGCCGAGGGCACCTCCCGGGTGTACGGCGTGGACCTGATCAACCGTGGCTACGAGGACTTCGAGGCCAAGCTGGCCGACCTCGGCGCGCACGTCGAGCGTCCCTGACCGTCCCGCTCACTCGTCCGGCCGCGCCCGGTGCACCCGTGATGTGCACCGGGCGCGGCCGGTTGGCTACCCTTGCCGCGTGCCGTCGCTGTTTCGCCGCAAGTCCGCCGACCTCGTCGAGGAGTCCGTCACCACTGTGACGACCGACGAGGAGTCCGCCGCCGCCCGCCCCCGGGGCTACACGCCCAGCAAGAAGGAACTCGGGCAGCTCACGCCGAAGCGCCCGGTCGCCGGTCGCCGGCCGACCGCGCCGGCCAAGCCGCTGACCAAGGAGGAGGCCCGCGCGCAGCGCCGCGCCGCCCGCGCCGAGGCCGCCGCCGAGTTCCGCCGCGAGGGCGGCCCGCGTGACCGGGGCCCGGAGCGGCTGCTGGCCCGCAACGTGGTCGACTCCCGGCGGACGATCGGCACCTGGTTCTTCGGCGGCGCGCTGATCGTGCTGTTCGGCTCCAACCAGGCCATGCCGCCGATCGTGCGGCTGCTGTCGAACGTGCTGTGGGGCGCGCTGGCGCTCGGCGTGCTGATCGACTCGGTG
The DNA here is from genome assembly GCF_049315215.1 of Micromonospora sp. WMMD1219. NCBI lineage: Bacteria > Bacillati > Actinomycetota > Actinomycetes > Micromonosporales > Micromonosporaceae > Micromonospora > Micromonospora sp. WMMD1219. Next base: position 3,537,563 of record NZ_CP186057.1, on the reverse strand, counting down.
CTGATCTCCCGGAAGATCAAGCGGCTGGTCCGCGAGCGCTTCCCGAAGAGCACCGAGAAGCTCGGCTCGCTCTACTTCTACGCGATCATGCGGTCGATCACGTTCCGCCGGATGCGCGCGCCCGCGCCCCGGGTGAACATCGGCGACAAGGTCTGACCGGGGCGACCCGGACCGATCGGCCCCTCCCGCCCCTGCGGTGAGGGGCCGATGTCCTGCCGGGAGCGGCCCGGGCCGCCCGCGCGACGCCCCTGCGGGCCGCGCCGACGCCGCGCTCAGGCCACGCCGAGCAGGCGCAGCACCGCGGTGGTGGCCGCGGCCGCGACCACGACCAGCACGAACGGCGCCCGGCGCCAGGCCAGCAGCAGGCCGACGAGCACACCGGCGGGCCGGGCGTATCCGGCGAAACCGCCGGCCTCGGTGAGCGCCGCGGTGGCGGCGAGCGCGGCCAGCAACGTCGCGGCGCCGACGGGCAGCAGGTGGCGGGCCCACTCGGGCAGGTCGAGCCGGTCCCGCAACAGCACCCCGGCGACGCGGAAGCCGTAGGTGCCGGCGGCCAGCGCGAGGATCACGGCGATCAGCACGAGACCTCCCCGGCCCGCACACTCCGACCATCAGCCGCCACGTCCGGCACGGCGACCGGACCGCCGCCCGGTGCGGCGTCCGGGCCGGACGGCACGCCGGACCGGCCGGCGGACGCGGCGGGTGGGCCGGGCGGCGCGGCGGGTGGACCGGGCGACACGGCGGGCGGGCCGGGCGACACGGCGGGCGGGCCGGGCGACACGGCGGGCGGGCCGGGCGACACGGCGGGCGGGCCGGGCGACACGGCGGGCGGGCCGGGCGACACGGCGGGCGGGCCGGGCGACACGGCGGGCGGACGGCGGCGGGCCAGCAGGGGCAGGGCCAGCGCGGCGAGCGCGAGCAGCACCGGCAGCCCGGCCGGCAGCAGCGGGGTCGCCAGCACTGCCAGGCCGGCGCCGAGGAGCGCCACCCGGCGGGTCTCCCGGTCGCGCAGGCTGGGCAGCAGCAGGGCGGCCAGCCCGGCGGGGAACGCTGCGTCGAGTCCCAGGGCGGCCGGGTCGCCGGCCGCGCCGCCGGCGAGCACGCCGAGCGCGGTGCCGGCGTTCCAGGCCAGGAACAGCAGCACCCCGGCGAGCCAGAACGCCCGGCGCCGTTGCGGCCCGGCCGGGCGGGCCAGCGCGAACGCGGTCGCCTCGTCGGTCATCAGGTGGCTGCCGAGCAGCCGCTGCGCGCGCCGGGTGCCGAGCGCACCGCCGAGGGCCAGACCGAACGGCAGGTGCCGGGCGTTGAGCAGCAGGCCGGCGAGCACCGCCGCCAGCGGGTTGCCGGCCACGACGAGCCCGACGGCCATGAACTGGGCGCCGCCGGCGTAGACGAACGCGGACATGGCGAGCGTGGCCCACACGGGCAGACCGGCGGCCACCGCCACGGCGCCGAACGACGCGCCCACGGCGAGCATCGCCGCGCCGATGGCGGCGACGTCGCGGAGCGCCCGGGCGTCGCCCGTTCGGTATGCCGTACGCATGTCCATTATCCTGAACGGAGCACGCTGGTTCGTCAAACCGAACAAACCGACCGATGGAGCGAACAAATGGCGATCGACCCCGCTCCCCCACTCGCCACCATCGCCGCCGCGCTGCGCCGCGAACGCGAGCGGGCGGGCCTGTCGCTCACCGAGCTGGCCCGCCGCGCCGGGATCGCCAAGTCCACCCTGTCCCAGCTGGAGTCCGGGTCCGGCAACCCCAGCGTGGAGACGCTCTGGGCACTCGGCGTGGCGCTGGACGTACCGTTCAGCCGCCTGGTCGAACCACCCACCGCCGCCGTCCGGGTGGTGCGGGCCGGGCAGGGGCCCCGGATCCGGTCCGAACACGCCGACTTCTCGGCCACCCTGCTCGCCGCCGGAGCGCCGCACGCCCGCCGCGACGTCTACGTGATGGAGCTGGAACCCGGCGCGGTACGGCTCGCCGAGGCGCACACCCCGCGCAGCGTCGAGCACGTCGTGGTCGCCGCCGGCCGGATGCGCGTCGGTCCCGAGACCGACCTGGTCGAGCTGGAGCCCGGCGACTACGCCACCTTCCCGGGCGACACCCCGCACCGGTACGAGGCACTGGCCCCCGGCACCTTCGCCGTACTCGTCATGGAGCACCCGTGACCGGGGACGGCCCGGCCGGCGCGCGGTAGAGCCGGGTCACCACCTCCTCGATGTCCGGCTCCACGATCGAGATGTCCCGCAACGTGGTCAGGCCGGCCAGCCCGGCCACCACCTCGGCGACGCTCGCCCGTTCCAGCGCGAAGACCAGCCGCCGCCCGTCCGCCTCCACCCGCTGCACCGGCGCGCCGGGCAGCACCGGCGGCTCGGGCAGCGCCGCGTCCAGCTCGGCGACCACCATCCGGCGCGAGCCGTACCGGCGGTGCAGCTCGGCGATCGACCCGTCGTGCACCACCCGCCCGTGGTCGATCACCACGAGCCGCCGGCACAGCCGTTCGATGTCGGCCAGGTCGTGCGTGGTGAGCACGAGCGTGGTGTCCCCGGCCCGGCCCAGCTCGGCCAGGAAGCCGCGCACCGCCTGCTTGCTCACCACGTCCAGGCCGATCGTCGGCTCGTCCAGGAACAGCACCTCCGGGCCGTGCAGCAGCGCCGCGGTCAGCTCGCCGCGCATCCGCTGACCCAGCGAGAGCTGCCGGACCGGAGTGTCCAGGAACGCGTCCAGGTCGAGCAGGCCCCGGCAGCGGGCCAGCCGGGCCGCGTGCGCGCCGGCCGGCACCCGGTAGACGTGCCGCAGCAGGTCGAACGAGTCCCGCAGCGGCAGGTCCCACCACAGCTGCGAGCGCTGCCCGAACACCACCCCGATCCGCAGCGCCAGCCGGGTCCGGTCGGCCACCGGCCGCAGCCCGCACACCCGGGCCCGCCCCGTCGACGGCGTCAGTACGCCGGTGAGCATCTTCAGCGTGGTCGACTTCCCGGCGCCGTTCGGCCCGATGTAGCCGAGCATCTCGCCGCGCTCCACCCGCAGGTCGACCCCGTCCACGGCGGTCACCGTCCGCTTCTCGCGCCGCAGCGGCCCGGCCTTCACCCGTACCGTGAACTCCTTGCGCAGCCCGTCCATCTCGATGACGCTCATGACCCCGTACTCCGGTAGTGGCGGACCCCGACGCGCCAGGCCAGGGCGGCCAGCGCCGCGGCGACCACCGCGACGCCCGGCGCGGCCCAGCCCGCCCACTGCGGCAGGCCGAGCGGGTCGGCGCGGCCCAGCAGCGCCAGCGCCGGGTGGTAGCTGACGAAGGCGAACCCCATCCCGTACGCGAACAGCGCGCGGAACCACCCGCCGTACACGGTGACCGGGTACGAGGTGAAGTCGCGCCCGCCGTAGGTGACCGCGTTGGCCAGCTCGCCGGAGTCGACCCAGTAGAACGACACCGTGGCGGTCAGCACGAAGACCGAGCCGAAGAAGACCACCGCGGCCGGCGGGGCGACCACCGCCAGCGCGACCCGGCCCGGCGTCCAGTCGATGTCGGCCGAGACGAGCGCGAACAGCAGCACTGCCAGCCCGAACACGGCCCGGGACAGCTTGCGCAACGGCAGGTCCATCAGCAGCAGTTGCGGCAACGCCCCCAGCGGGCGCACCAGCACGGCGTCGAAGAGGCCGGTGCGCACGTACCGGGGAAGCCGTTCGATGTTGCCGACCAGCAGGTCGGCGGTGGCGAAGCCGCACGACGACAGGCCGACCACGACGAGCGTCTCGCGCAGCGTGAAACCGCCCAGCTCCCGCGTCACGCCGAAGATCACCAGGACGGTGACCACGTCGAACACGGTGGCGCCCACGTTGCCGACCAGGTCCACCACGAACGAGGTGCGGTACGCCGCCTGCGATCGCGCCTGCGCACCGAGCAGCGCCCGGTACGCCCGCAGCTCAGCCACCCTGGGCGCGCTGCCGCGCTCAGCCACCCTGGGCGCGCCGCCGCGCTCAACCACCCTGGGCGCGCCGCCGCGCTCAACCACCCTGGACCACCAGACGACGCTCGGCGCGGCGCTGCACCAGCCGGCACAGCGCCAGCAGCAGCACCGCCCAGCCGGCCTGCACCCCGACCAGGGTGAGACCGACGGACATCGGCTCCCGCTCGACGAGCACGTCCAGCGGCACCTGGAGGATGCTGGGGAACGGGGTGGCGTACCGCAGGACCGCCTCCAGCGGGCCGGGCAGGAAGCCGAGCGGGAAGTAGAGCCCGGCCAGCACGCCGGAGCCGAGCGTCCACAGGATCATCGGGCCCCGGACGTCCTGCAGCCAGTACGCGGTGGCGTTGACCAGGTAGCGGCAGCCGAAGCAGACCACCACCGCGAGCACCGCGGAGAGCAGGAACAGCGGCACCGTGGCCCAGTGCCGGGGCACGTACACGGCGAAGAAGAACGGGCCGACCACCAGCGGCGGCACCAGCCGGACCAGCGACGCGAACCCGGCCCGGCCCAGGTCGGTGGCGAGGTAGCTGGTCACCGGATGCACCGGCCGCAGCAGGTCGGCGGCCACCTCGCCGGTTCGGATCCGGTCGGCCAGATCGGTCCAGCCCCAGATCGCGATCACCGCCAGCAGACCCTGGCCGGCCCAGACGAACGTGGCGAGCTGTGCCCGGTCGTAGCCGGCCACGGTGCCCGCCGCACCCGTCGCCGCGAGGAAGATGTAGCAGCGCAGAAAGCCGAACACGGTGTTGGTGCACAACCCCGCCACGGCGGCCTGACGGTAGGTCGCGTGTCGACGGAACCCGGCCGCCGCGATCGCGCCGAATGTCCGAAACCATGGGGTAACGTGTGCGCCGGTGGGTGGTGCCACAGTGGCGGTGACCGAGCCCACGCCGTTACCCTCCTTCCGCAGCCACGACGTGCTGGACCGGGCGACTGTACCGGCACGTCCGGCGCCCCAGCGCGAGAATTTCCAATGAGGTGACACCGCCGTGAGCGAGCGACGCGAGCCGGCCCCGGGGCCGTCCCGCGCGAGCGGCGGGAGGGGTTGCCGATGAGTGGCTGGGGCAGCTGGCGCGAGCCGGCCGAACCGGCCTGGGCCGCCGAGCCCACCCACGAGTGGCAGCCGCAGTTCCCCGGGCAGCGCTACCCCGGTGACATCGGCATCGAGAACCTGACGCCGCGTCCTCGCGCCGTGGTCGGCCGGGCCGAGGTACGCCCGGTCAGCCCCGCGCCCGACGCGGACACGTACCCCGTGAGCCCCGCCGGTCCCCGGCCCGCGGCGCACGAGGGCGGGCGCCCGGTGAGTCCCGCGGGCCCTCGCGACGCCCACCCGGTCAGCCCGGCCGCCGGTCATCCGGTCGGTCCGGCCGGCCCGCGCGGCGGTGAGCCCGTCAGCCCCGCCGGTCCGCACGGCGCCTACCCCGTCGGTGCCGGCCCACGCGAGGCGCATCCGACCAGTCCCGCCGGTCCACGCTGGGCGGATCCGGTCAGCCCCGCGGGCCCGCGTGACGCGCACCGCGCCGGCCCTGCCGGTGCGCCGGACGCGTACCCGGTGAGCCCGGCCGGTCCACACGGCGCATACCCGACCAGCCCGGCCGCCCCCCGCGAGGCGTACCCGATCAGCCCCGCGTTCCCGCCCGGCGTACACCCGACCAGCCCGGCCGGGCCACGCGGCGCGCACCCGGACGGAACGGCGGGCCCACGCGACGGTCATCCGGACGGACCGACAGGGCCGCGTGGCGCGTATCCGGACGGACCGACAGGGCCACGCGGCGGGCACTCAGCCGGGTCGGCCGGGCCACGCGGCGCGTACCTGGACGGGCCGGCGGCCTCGCGCGGGGCGTACCCGACGGGTGCCGCCGGTCCCGGCGGACGGCGCCCCGCGGGGCCGGACGAGCGGCGCGGGCATCCCGACAGCCCCGGCGCGGACGGCCGCCGGGATCTCCTGCCCGGTCGGGACGGCGGCGAGCGCCGGCCGGCCGGCCGCCCCGGTCCGCCGCCCGAGCGGCTCGACCAACGCTGGGTACACCCCGAGGGCGCACCGCGCCGGGCCGCCCAACCGGGCTGGATACCGGAGCCGAACGAGACCCCGCACCCCGCCCCGCACCGGCCCGACCGCCCGGCGGACGGCAGGCGCACCCCGGCCGACGGTCGCCCGGCGGCTTCCGGCGAGCGATGGGGCACGCCACCCGATGCTCGCCGGGACCACTCCCCCGGCGGGCGCCGCGAACCCCTGCCCGACGGACGCCGTGGCCCCTTCCCGGAGCCGTCACCGAGCGATCCCGGCCGTGGCCGGCGCGGTCCCGGCGTCGACCGGCGCGACGATGCCGTGCCGCCGCCGGAGCGGAACGCGGCCGGCTGGAGCGACCCGGCTCGGCGTGAGCCGGGCTGGGGCGAGCCGAGCCGGCGTGATCCCGGCTGGAGCCGGCCGGGCCACGACGGACGGCGTGAACCCGGCCCTGACGGCTGGCGCGAGCCCGGCCCACGTCCCCCGGCCGACCGGCGCGAACCGGCGGGTGGCCGGTGGGACGACCGTGCGCCGGGTCGCGAGGCCGCCGCGTACCCGGACACCCAGCGCCGGGCACCCGAGAACGGGCGACCCGCGCAGCAGGGCGAGCCCGACCGGTACGGCGCACAGCGACACCGTCCGGCCGACCCGCAAGCCACCGCCCCAGCACGGCCGGGCACCGACCAACGTTGGCAACGTCCGCCCGCCGACCGGCCCCGCCCGCACCAGGGCGAGTGGCCCATCGTCGAGCCGCGCCCCCGGCCGGAACCCGACGCGCACCGGCCCGACGAGCGGCACCGCCCGTCCACGGATCGGCCGGTACCGTCCCGGCACCCGATGCCGCCCGCCGACGACCCGCGGGACGGTTTCGTTCGCCCGGACCCGCGCGACGCCCGGCCTGCGAATGCGGGCGGACAGCCCGACGGCACCGGTCCGCGTACGCAGCCCCACCCCACCCGGCCGCCCACCGCCCCGTCCCGCCCGGACACCGCCCCGTCCCGTCCCGAGGCCGGCCGAGCGCAGCCGGAGCAGGACCGTCGCCGGCCGGACGATGCCGCCGCGCGTCCCGATTCCCGGCCGCAGCAGTGGCCGGTACGACCCGACGACCGTCCCCGTCCCGCCCCGTCAGGGCCGGATTCACTGTCGGCACCGCGCACGCCCGTACGCCCCGGCGACGGGGCGCCGTCGACCGGCAACGCCCCGCTGCGGCCCGTACCACCTGCTGATGCGGACGAGCAGCGGCGGATGCCGGCACCGGACCCGCGCGACGCGCCTTCCGGTCAGCCGCCCCGGGTACCCGCGGCCGGCACGCCTTCGGGTTCCACGTCCGGCGTGCCCGCTTCCGCGAGCCCGGTGACCAGCGCACCCGTCCCGGGTATGCCGGACTCCCGCAGGCCCGTCTCCGGCCCGCCCGTCTCCGGCCCGCCTGTCTCCGGCCCGCCTGTCTCGGGCACACCGCTTGCCGGCGCACCGGCCTCCGATTCGGCCACGCCGGTCGTCGGCACGCCCAGCCACGGTGCGCAGGCTCCGATCGGCACCGGACGGGCGGAGCGAAGCGAGGAGTCCACCCGCACCACGCCGTCGCGGGGGCGGACGGAAGAACGTCAGGGCCCGCCTCCGGTCGATCCGGCCCAGCCGACCCAGGCCGCGTCGGCCCGTCCCGCGCCGCCGGCGTATCCCGGCCCCGTCCCTGCCCAGCCGACTGCGCCGACTGCGCCGATCGAACCGGCGGAACAGCCTGCCGGTCCGGAAGCGCAAGCCGTGCAGCGGTCCGCCGTCGAGCCGCAGGCCGGTACGCCCAGCCGCCCCGGTACGGACACGGGCGCCGTACCCGTGCCAGCCACCGGCACCCGACCCGTCCCAGGCGCGGAGGCCGACCGTCGCGACGCCGACGGTGGCGCGACATCCCAGACGAGCAGCCGGCCCACGCCGGACACGGACGCCGGACGTCCCGAAGCCGACGCAGCCGCCCGCCGTACCCAGACAACGGACCGTCCCGAAACGGACCGTCCCGAAGCCGACGCCGTCGCCCGGCCCGCCCAGGGCACGGACCGCCCCGGAACGGACGCGGCCGCTCGGCCCGCCCAGGGCTCGGACCGTGCCGGAGCCGACGCCACCACCAACCGGAGCGACGAGCAGTCGGAGAACCGCCGCTCGGCGGAGAGGACGCCTCCGCCCTCCCCCGGTGCCGAGGCATGGTTCCGGCCAGCCCAGCCCCAGCCCACAGAAACCCCGGAGCCGCCAGAGATCTTGGACGATTTCGGCCCCTCTGGGGGCCGTTTCGTACCAAGATCTCCGGCCGGCGACGACTCGATCGAGCGGGCGGATGGCGACCGTAGTGGGGTGCCGTCGGTCGGGGCCTCGGCGGCTTCCCGAGGTGCACCGCTGCCGACCATGCGCACCGTCGACGACGAACCGTCAGCCGTGGTGCAGGCTCCGGAAGCCGTGGCGGAGACGCCGGGATCGAACGCCGGTCCGGCACGAGCGTCCACCGGGGACTCGGCCGCGCCCCTCGCCGACACCGCGCCATCCCCGGCAGCCGCGCCATCCCCCGCCACCCCGCCGGGCGGTGCCGCCCTGCTGCTCCCGGCCACCCCGCCGCTCCCGGCCGCCCCGTCGACCGGCGACGCCGACCTGCAAGCCGACTCCACTCCGCCACTCGACGGCGGCATCACAAGCAGCACGTCGGCAATGTCGAGAGTGGACGTCACAAGCGGCACGGCCGTGTCGAACACCGGCATCGCGAGCGGTACGTCGGCCATGTCGAACACCGGCACCGCCCCCGCCGCCGACTCGAACACACCCGCACCCACCAGCTCCAGCGAACCCGCAAGCACCTCCGACACACCGCCGACCCCGACCCCGACCCCGGCACCGGCACCGGCACCCGCAACAGCAACAGCAACAGCACCCCCGCCCGCAGCGGCATCGGCATCGGCATCGGCATCGGCATCGATCGTCACCGCATCCGCCGCGGGCGCATCGGCCGAGGCCGCAACGACCACCGGCTCACCGCCCGTATCCGTGGACACGCCGATCATCCCGGCGGCCGAGCAGCCGACCGCAGAGGCCGGCACCCCCACAACCGAAACCGACAGGTCGGCCGCCGATCCCGAGCCGCACATCGCGGTGGCGGCGGCATCCGGCCTGCCCGGCCCCGGTCCGCAGCGCACTCCGAACGCTGTCGCCTCCTCCGGCACCGCCGATGTCCGCCAGGACGGCACGGCACCGCAGACCACCGCCGACGAGACGGCGCGGGCGACCACCGCCGCGGACACGGCCGAGGAACCGACGGCGACCGACGGCACCACCGATGCCGACCGCACCGATGCCACACCGCCCGCTCCCCAGCAGCCGGGCACGACGACCGGTCCCGCGCGAGCCGAGACGACGGCCGATGCCGCGCGAGCCGAGACGACCGCCGGTGCCGCGCGAGCCGAGACGACGGCCGATGCCGGGCAGGCCGACACCATGCCCGCGCAGCCTTCGCCCACCACGGACGGGATCGCCGTCCCCGGCAGCACACCCGACGCGCACGTCGGCACCCCGACCGGCACCGGGGGCAGCAGCACCGAACCGGCCGGACATCAGCACGCCGGCACCGACCACGACGACACCGCCGGCGACGGACCAGTGCACCTCGGCACCGGCCACAGCGCCACCGTCGACGACGGGCCAGGGCACTCGGACCACAACCGACACGCGCACCAGGGACAGGCGCAGGCCGACACCGACGACGGCGTACCGAACCCGGCCGGCGCCGACGACGCGCAGGAACCGCGTACCCCGGAGGAAGCCGGAACCGACGACGACGTGGAACCCGCGGCGGACGCCGCGCCGCCGCCTCCGGTGGACCCGGAGCGGGCGCTCGCCGCGCTCGGCTGGGAGCTGGATCCGCGTACGCTGCGCGAGCAGGCCCCGGACCCGGCACAGTTGCGGGTGATCCGGGACGGGCTGACCGGCAAGCTGGACACCACACTCGACAACCGCAGCCGGGCCCGGCTGCTCAGCCTGCGCGCGGTGGCGTCCCGGATCCTCGGTGACCTGGACGACGCGCTCGGGGACGCGCGGCTGGCCGTCACCTACGCGGAGGCCACTGGCGAGTTCCGGCGGACCGCGCTGGCCCGCGCGCGCCTCGCGGAGGCGCTGCGGTGGCGGGGTGACCACGCGGAGGCGGACCGGCTCTTCGCGGAGGCGAACTCGCCGGAGCTGCCGGACCGGCTGCGTGCGCTGCTGCACGAGCACGCCGGGCGGTGCTGCTACGACCAGGGCCGGCTGACCGAGGCGTGCCTGCACTTCGAGCGGGCGCTGGACCTGCGTCACGGCGAGGACGCGCAGCTGAACGCGCGGGTCGAGGTCGCGCTGGACGCGGTCGCGGAGCGGGCCGCCGCGGACGGCTTCGGCCCGCCGCCGCGCCGGCCCGAGGAGGTGCTCGGCACCCCGCGTCCGCCGGTGGCGACGTTCGACGAGGAGCAGCAGCTCTGGGGGTACGCGGACGCCGCCGGCGAGATGGTCATCGCGCACCGGTACGCCGAGGCGCAGCCGTTCCACGAGGGACTGGCCTGGGTACGCCGGCCGGAGGCGTCCCGGTGGGCGCTCATCGACACGTCCGGCGCGGCGCTGATCGAGGCGAACAACGGCTACCGGTCGGTGGTGCCCTTCTCGGAGGGGCTGTCCTGGGTGTCGATGGACGGCAAGGGCCGGTGGATGGCCGTCGACCGGATGAACATCGTGAAGATCCCGCCCGGGTACGAGGAGGCCCGGCCGTTCCGCAACGGCCTGGCGGCGGTACGGCAGAACGGCGGCTGGGGCGCGGTGGACCTCACCGGCGAGGTGGTCGTGCCGACCCGCTACCACCGTGTCGGCACGCCGCTCGCCGACGGGCGGGAGGTCGACGGGTTCACCGCCGACGGCCTGGCGGTGGTGGAGCTGGCCGGCCGCCGGGGCGTGGTGGACCGGGCCGGGCGGGTGGTGGTGACACCGGCGTACCCGACGGTGGTGGTGCATCCGGTGGCGTTCCTGGTCGCCACCGAGTCGGGCCGGTGGGGCGCGCTGGACCGGCGCGGCGAGCCGCTGATCGACCCGGTGCACCCGGGCCGCGCGGCGGTGGTCGCGGAGATCGACCGGCTGCTCACCGACGCCAGCCCGGTGCTCTGACCCGCGCCCGGCACGTCGGCCGGACCGCCCGCGACCCGCCGGGCCGTCCACGCCACCGGGCGGGGAGCGCCGGACGGCGTCGGGGACCGGGCGGGTCTAGGGTCGGGAGCATGGAATTCCGTCACCTGGGCCGCTCCGGCCTGATGGTCAGCGAGATCTCGTACGGCAACTGGATCACCCACGGCTCGCAGGTCGAGGAGGACGCGGCGGTCGCGTGCGTCCGCGCCGCCCTCGACAGCGGCATCACCACGTTCGACACCGCCGACGTGTACGCGGGCACCCGCGCCGAGTCGGTGCTCGGCCGCGCGCTCAAGGGCGAGCGTCGCGAAGGGCTGGAGATCTTCACCAAGGTCTACTGGCCGACCGGTCCGGGCCGCAACGACCGGGGTCTGTCCCGCAAGCACATCATGGAGTCGATCGACGGCTCGCTGCGCCGCCTCCAGACCGACCACGTGGACCTCTACCAGGCCCACCGCTACGACTACAGCACGCCGCTGGAGGAGACGATGGAGGCCTTCGCCGACGTCGTACGCTCCGGCAAGGCGCACTACATCGGCGTCTCCGAGTGGAAGGCGTCCCAGCTGCGCGAGGCGCACGCGCTCGCCCGCGAGCTGCGCATCCCGCTGATCTCGAACCAGCCGCAGTACTCGATGCTGTGGCGGGTCATCGAGACCGAGGTGATCCCCACCAGCGAGGAGCTGGGCATCGGCCAGATCGTCTGGTCGCCGATGGCCCAGGGTGTGCTGTCCGGCAAGTACCTGCCGGGCCAGCCGCCGCCCGCCGGCTCCCGCGCCACGGACGAGAAGTCCGGCGCCGGGTTCATCGCGCGGTTCATGACCGACGACGTGCTCACCCGCGTGCAGCGGCTCAAGCCGCTGGCCGAGCAGGCCGGGCTGACCATGGCGCAGCTCGCCGTCGCCTGGGTGCTGCAGAACCCGAACGTCTCCTCGGCGATCGTCGGCGCGTCCCGGCCGGAGCAGGTGCACGACAACGTGAAGGCGGCGGGCGTGAAGCTCGACGCCGACCTGCTCAAGGCGATCGACGAGATCGTCGAGCCGGTCACCGAGCGGGACCCGGCGAAGACCGAGAGCCCGGCTCAGCGCCCGTGACGTCGCCTCGTTCCCGGGCCGGCTCGCACCGGCCCGGGAACGACCGGCCGGCTACTCCCAGAAGCGGATCAGGGCGTAGCCGATCTGGTACAGCTCGCGCGGCAGGCCGAGCGCGTCGCCGACGGCGAAGACCGCGCCGAAGAACGCCCGGTTGATCTGCGGGCTCCACAGCAGCGCGAAGAGCAGGATGAAGCCGTACGGTGCGAACAGGTCGTACATCCGCCGGTAGGCGGGGCTGAGCCAGGGCTGGAGCATGTTGCCGCCGTCCAGGCCCGGCACCGGCAGCAGGTTGAGCACGCTGGCGGTGAGCTGGAGGAACGCGAGCAGCCCGACGCCGGCCCAGAACTCCAGCGGCCCGCCCAGCTCCGGCCCCCATGCCACGGCTGCCACCAGCACCAGCGTGAACAGCACGTTCGTGGCCGGCCCGGCGAGGCTGACGAGCGTGTGCCGCAGCCGGCCGGGGATGGCGTGCCGGTCCACCCAGACCGCGCCGCCGGGCAGGCCGATGCCGCCGAGCAGCACCACGACCACCGGCAGCACGATCGACAGCAGCGGGCTGGTGTACTTCAGCGGGTTGAGCGTGAGGTAGCCCCGGTGCGCGATGTCCCGGTCACCGGACCGGTACGCGACCACGGCGTGCGCGTACTCGTGCAGGCACAGCGAGACCAGCCAGCCGGAGACGACGAAGAGGAACACGTCGAAGCCGACGTTGCCGTACCGGTTCCAGGTCATCACCCCGGAGGCGACGAAGAGCGCGACCAGGGCCAGGAAGATCGGGCTCGGCCGGAACGCCGCCCGGGGCACGCCGAGGATCAGCGGTTCGCCCGGGCGGTCGTAGCCGGTCATTCGGCCGGGGGTTGCAGGCTCATCCGGTAGTCCACCCGGTCGTCCTCGACCAGCACGACTGTGGTGACGCCGGATGCCGCGAGCTCCCGCCAGGCCTGGCCGATCCACGACTCGGCGTCCGCCTGGCTCGTGAACGATTCAGCGGGTCCGTCGACCGCGTCGCCGTTCGTGCCCTCGTACCGCCAGCTCCACGCCATGCCGCGTCTCCCCTCGCCGCCGTCGTCCCGTGGGACGCCAAACCTCCGCAAGCCTAGTCGGCCCCGCCGACGACGGCCCGTCACCACATGGATCATGCCGACCACCGCCGCGTCGGCGCACCCGCGATCTTGCGGTTGGTGCCCCGACAGAGTGGTCATTCCCGGCATCCCGAGGGCTGCAAGTGCAAGATCGGCGGCGGGGCGGGGGCGAGGAGGGGCGAGCTGCCCGGAACGCGGGCGGGCGAACTAAGGTACGGGCATGTCCGTTGACGGGTGGCACACCCTCCTGGTGCTCGGCGGTATCCGCTCCGGCAAGTCCGAGTTCGCCGAGTCACTGGTCGCCGACGCGCCCACGGTCCGGTACGTGGCCACCGCCCCGGCCGGCGACCCGGAGGACACCGAGTGGGCGACCCGCCTCGCGGCACACCGCGCCCGGCGGCCGGGGAGCTGGACCACCGAGGAGACCGCGGCGAACCCGGGCCGGCTGGTCGAGGTCATCGCCGCCGCCGGCCCGAACGAGACGCTGCTCGTGGACGACCTGGGCGGCTGGGTGACGGTGCTGCTCGACCCGGCCCACCAGCCGGCCGACGACACCGCGACGATCGCCGAGCTGGCCGCGGCGGTGCGCTCCAGCACGGCCCGGCTGGTGCTGGTCAGCCCCGAGGTGGGCCTGTCCCTGGTGCCCACCACGCCGCTGGGCCGGGCGTTCACCGACGCGCTCGGCGCGACCAACCGCGCGGTCGCCGACGCCTGCGACGCGGTCGCGCTCGTGGTGGCCGGTCAGACCGCGTGGCTCAAGCCGACCACTCCGGCCCCCGCGCACGCCGTGCCGCCGGCCGCCACGTCGCCCGAGGCCGCACCGAGCCGCGCCGCGACGCCCCGGACCGCCGCGCACCAGGCCGCACCGGCCCAGGCCGTGCCGGCCGACCTCGGCGCCGGGGACGTGACGCTGCCCGAGGTGCTCACGCCGGCCGCCGCCCCGGTGCCCGCCCGGGCCGCGTCCGACGAGCCCGGTACGGGCGACTGGGCCGCACCCACGATGGCGCTGCCGATGATCGCCACCGGTCTGGTGATCCAGCCGGGCATGGAACTGCCGATGCCCGACGACTACACCGGGCCGCAGGCCGTCGACCGGCTCGCCACCCTCGACATCCCCGGCGCCGGTCTCGGCGTGCTGGAGCAGGTGGTCGGCTTCGCCGCCGCCACCCAGGGCACCTCGACGCCGCGTCCGTGGGACGCGGTGCGCGTACTGCTGATCCAGGGCGACCACGAGGGCGGCGCGTCGGCCGGCGCCACGCCCGGCGAGTCGTCCCGCCGCGCCCGGCAGGCCCGCGCCGGCCGGGGTGCGCTGGCCCGGCTGGCCGCCGAGAACCGGGCCGGCCTCCAGATCGTCGAGGCGCCCGCCTCGGCACCGATGGAGGAGCGCCCGGCCCTGTCCGCCGACGAGGTCGAGGCGGCGCTGCGCTACGGCTGGCGGCTCGCCGAGCAGGCCGCCGACGCGGGGGTGCAGCTGCTGGTGCTCGCCGCGTGCGGTGCGGGTGCCGAGGCGGCCGCCGCCGCGGTGCTCGCGGCCACAGCGGGCGCGGAACCGCCGACGGTGCTCGGCCGGGTGGTCACCGAGCAGGGCGAGATCGACGACGCCGCCTGGATGGTCCGCTGCGCGGCGGTGCGGGACGCGCTGCACCGCACCCGGCGCTCCGCCCGGGAGGCCAAGGACGTCCTGGCCGAGCTGGGCGGCGGCGACATCGCGCTGGCCACCGGCGTCCTGCTGGGCGCCACCGCCCGCAAGGTGCCGGTGCTGCTGGACGGGCCGGTCGGCACCGCCGCCGCCATGGTCAGCCGCGACCTGGCCGGCCAGGCCCGGCACTGGTGCCTGCTGCCCGACCACGGCGGCCGTCCGGGCGTACGGCTCGCCGCCGACGTGCTCGGCCTGACCCCGCTGGTGGACCTGCGGCTCGACCTGGGCGAGGGGGCGACCGCGCTGGCCGCGCTGCCGCTGCTGCGCTCCGCGCTGACGCTCGCCGCCACGCTGCCGGTGCACCCGTCGCTGGGCGGCCCCGACGACGAGGGCGACACCGGCGAGCGCACCGGCACCGGCGACCGCATCGGCGGCGACGACGGCCGGGCCGAGGACGAACCGGACTTCGCCGAGCCGGAGCCGGCCGGTCCGGGACCGACCACCGTCGGGGCCGACGAGCCGGTCTTCCCCGGCCGACGTGCCGACTGAGACGCGGCTCGCCGACGGCATCCGGCTGGCGCTCACCACGTTCACCACCCTCCCGGTACGCGCCGGCCGGGTCGACCGGGCCGCCGCCGGCACCGCGATGGCGCTCGCCCCGCTGGTCGGGGCGCTGCTCGGCGCCGTACTCGGCGGGGTGCTGCTGCTCACCGGCGCGCTCGCGCCACCGTTGGTCGCCGCGGTGGTCACCGTGGGGTTGGGCGCGCTGCTCACCCGGGGCCTGCACCTGGACGGGCTGGCCGACACCGTGGACGCGCTCGGCTCCTACCGGCGCGGACCGGCCGCGCTGGAGATCATGAAGCAGCCGGACGTCGGCCCGTTCGGGGTGGTCGCGCTCGTGGTCGTACTCCTGCTCCAGAGCGCGGTGCTCGCGGAGCTGGCCGGCCGGGACGCCCTCGCCGCGTTCGCCGCGGTGGTCGCGGCCACCGCGGCCGGGCGGCTCGCCGTCGGCCTGGCCTGCCGGCGCGGCGTGCCGGCGGCCCGGCCGGAGGGCCTGGGCGCGCTCGTCGCCGGCACGGTCGGGTGGGGCGCGCTGACGCTCGGCGCGGTCGCCGTCGCGCTGGCGGCCGTGCCCGCGGTGCCGGACCGTCCGTGGCAGGGGCCGCTCGCCGTGCTGGGCGCGCTCGCCGTCGCGGCCGGGCTGCTCCGGCACCTGGTACGCCGCTTCGGCGGCATCACCGGCGACGTGCTCGGAGCGCTCGTGGAGATCGTCACCACGCTGTCCTACCTGGGACTGGTGCTGACCGGCTGAGCGTCACCGGTCCGGGCGGGTAGCGTTCGGGGCGAGTGCACCGGCGTGGTCGAGGGGGACGACATGCTCATCACGGACGACTTCCTGCCGGTACCGGTGCCCGAGTCGCTCGACGCGACGTACCTGGTGCCGATCACCGGCCTGCCCAAGGTGAGCCCGAAGACCGCCGTGGAAGGGCTGGCCGGGCGGCTCGCCGAGCCGGTGCACGGGCTGGCCCGGCAGATGCTCGACAGCCCGCTGATGACGGTGGACACCCGTACCGTCGACGAGTTCCCCGAGCTGCCGCCGGACCTGCTCACCGCGTTCGGCGCCACCGAGGAGCAACTGGCCCGGTTGGCCGCCGCCACCCACCTGGTGGTGGTGCAGGCCGAATACCGGCCGGGCTGGCCGCCCGCGCACGAGTGGGCCGCCCGCGCGGTGGCCGCGGCGGTCGCCGAGACGGTCGGCGGGGACGTGGTGGACGTCTTCGGGCTCCAGTTCCTCGACCCGGCGGCGGCGCTGCGCTCGCTGCCGGACGAGCAGGGCCGGATCCGGCTCGTCGACTGGGTGCTGGTGCCCTACTCCTCGGACTCCGACGGGCTCTGGTTCACCACGAAGGGGCTGCGCCGGTTCGGGCTGCTGGAGTTGCAGGCGCAGGGCGTGCCGGACCACCTGACCCGGGCGTGGGGCGCGGTGATGACCGGCGCGGCCCGGCGGCTGCTGCGGGACTGGACCGACGGGCTGGCCGGCGAGGAGGTTCCGGCGTTCGTGCAGCTTCCGGTGCTGGCCACGGTGACCGGGCACGACATCGCCGTGGCGTACGGCAATCCGGAGCAGCACGGCGCTACCGCGCCGGTGCTGCTGCGGCTGGAGCTGGACCCGGCCACCGACCCGGACGCCGACTCGTTCCTGAGCCTGAATCCGCCGCCCGGGCACCCGGGTCCGCCCGGCCGCTACTTCGCCGCCGCCTGCGCGACGCTGTTCAACGGCATCCAGCCGGACGTCCGCTACACCCGCACCGGTGACGCGATGAGCCGCGCGGTGGAGACCGCCCGCGCCGCGCTGGGCGACATCCGGGCCCGGTTCCTGGCCGGGCGGCTGCCCGAGGAGAGCCAGCTCGTGGTCAAGTACGGCCTGCCCGGCGACGACGGCCCCGAGTACGTCTGGGCCGGGGTGACCTCGTGGGACACCCCGGAGCGGATCGTCGGCGCCAGCGCCAGCGACGCCAACACCGACCCGAGCGTGCGGATCGGCTCGCCGGTGGTGGTGGAGGCGTCGGACGTCGTCGACTGGGCGGTGCTGGACGGCACCGGCGTGCTGGAGGGCGGCTGGACGCAGGCGGTGCTCGACGCCGGGGAGCGCGGCGAGCACTGACCCGCGCGGCTCAGCGCACCGAGGGCTTGACGAACGGCGGCCTGGTCAGGCGCATCCGGGCGCGGCGGCCACGGATGTCCACCTCCAGCTCCTCGCCGTCGGGCAGCTTCGGGTCGGTGTCGACAAGCGCCAGCGCGACGCCCTGCTTGAGCGTCGGGCTGAACGTGCCGCTGGTGACGGTGCCGACCTGCCGGTCGCCCGCGTACACGGCCATGCCGGGGCGCGGGATGGCCCGGTCGACGGCGGTGAGGCCGCGCAGCGTACGGGCCGGGCCGGCGGCCTTCTCGGCGCGCAGCGCGTTGCGACCCCAGAACGCCGCCTTGTCCCAGCCCACCGCCCAGCCGGAGCGGCCCTGCACCGGGGTGATCTCCGGGGACAGGTCCTGCCCGTGCAGCGGGTAGCCCATCTCGGTGCGCAGCGTGTCCCGGGCGGCCAGGCCGCAGGCGCGTACGTCGTCGGCCGCGGCGAAGATCGCGTCCCAGACGGCGACCGCGTGCTCGGACGCCACGACCAGCTCGTAGCCCAGCTCGCCGGTGTAGCCGGTGCGGCACACCGTCAGCTCCACCCCGTCGAGCGTGGCGGTGGAGAAGCTCATGTAGTCGTGGCCGGTGGGCAGGCCGAGCGCGCCCAGCAGCTCCGCCGAGCGCGGACCCTGGACCGCGAGCACCGCGTACGCCTCGTGCTCGTCGGTGACGGTGACGCCCTCGGGCGCGGCGGCGCGCAGGCGGCGGGCGACCTCGGCGGTGTTGGCCGCGTTGGGCACCAGGAAGACGTGGTCGTCGGCGTGCAGGTAGGCGATGATGTCGTCCACCACGCCGCCGGTGGCGTCGTCGCAGCAGAGCGTGTACTGCGCCTGGCCGGGCGCGATCCGGCCGAGGTCGTTGGTGAGGCAGGCGTTGACGAAGTCCGCCGCGCCCGGCCCGATGACCCGGATCTTGCCCAGGTGCGAGACGTCGAACACGCCGACGCCCTCGCGGACGGCCGTGTGCTCCTTGAGCACGCCGCCACCGGCGTACTCCAGCGGCATCTGCCAGCCCCCGAAGGGGGCGAACTTCGCGCCGAGCGCGGTGTGCCGCTCGTGCAGCGGGGATCGGCGCAGCCGGGTCTCGGCAGCGTCGGAGGTCACCTCGGTCATGGGTGGCAACTTACCGGCCCGGCCCGCTGTGGTTAGCATCGGCGGGATCCCGTCGGCACGCATCGGCGGGACAGCCACGCCTCCCGGCGGGTAGGTTGCCGCCGGAGACACCTTCATCGCCGGTACGCGACGACGCGGCCGGCCCGGCCCGCCCGGAGTAGCTTTCGTGACATCGCCCCGCACCACCCTCAGCCTGGTCGACACCGACCCCGCCGAACTCGCCGTCGACGCGATCGTGATCGGCGTGCACAGCCAGACCACCGAGCCGGGCAGCGGCGCACCCGCCCACGCCCTGCTGCTGGCGACCGGCGGGGAGAGCATCGCCGCCGCGTTCGACGGAAAGCTGACCGAGACGCTGGCCCTGCTCGGCGCGACCGGTGGCCCGGGCGAGGTGATCAAGCTGGCCACGCTGGGCACGGTGACCGCGCCGCTGGTCGTGGCCGTCGGCCTCGGCCCGGAGCCCTCGGGCGCCGCTCCGGCCCCGGAGTCGCTGCGCCGGGCCGCCGGTGCCGCGGTGCGGGCGCTGGCCGGCGCCCCGCGCGTCGCCCTGGCCCTGCCGCTGCCCGACGACGCCGACGCCCCGGCCGCGCTGCGCGCGGTCGCCGAGGGCGCGCTGCTGGGCGGCTACCGGTTCGCCGGCTACAAGACCAAGCCGCAGCCGGCCCGGCGCGAGCCGGTGGCCGAGGTGCTGGTGGCGGTGCCGGACGCGGCCGACGCGACCGCCCGGGCCGAGATCGCGCGGGCGCAGGCGGTGGCCGGTGCCGTGCGGACCAGCCGGGACTGGGTCAACACGGCGCCGAACGAGCTGCGTCCCCCGGCGTTCGCCGACGTCGTCTCCGCCGCCGCCCGTGAGGCGGGCCTGGAGGTCGAGGTGCTGGACGAGGCGGCGCTGGCGGCCGGTGGTTACGGCGGCATCCTCGCCGTCGGCCAGGGCTCCGAGGCCCCGCCGCGACTGGTGAAGCTCACCTGGACGCCGGAGGGCGGCGGCAACGGCAAGCGGGTCGCGCTCGTCGGCAAGGGCATCACGTTCGACACCGGCGGCATCTCGATCAAGCCGGCGCAGGGCATGTGGGAGATGAAGTCGGACATGGCCGGCGCGGCGGCGGTCGGCGCGGCCATGCTGGCGATCGCGGCGCTCAAGCCGTCGGTCACCGTCACCGGCTACCTGCCGATGGCGGAGAACATGCCGTCGGGCACCAGCTACCGGCCGGGCGACGTGATCAGCATGTTCAACGGCAAGAAGGTGGAGGTGCTCAACACCGACGCCGAGGGCCGGATGGTGCTGGCCGACGCGATGGCGCGGGCCTGCGCGGACGGCGCCGACTACCTGTTCGAGACCTCCACGCTGACCGGCGGGCAGGTGATCGCGCTGGGCAAGCGGATCGCCGGTGTGATGGGCACCCCGGAGCTGTGCGAGCGGGTGCGGGTGGCCGGTGACGCGACCGGTGAGCCGGCGTGGCCGATGCCGCTGCCGGATGACGTCCGCAAGGGCATGGAGTCGGAGGTCGCGGACATCTCGCAGGTCAACGCCGGGATGGACCGGGCCGGGCACATGCTCCAGGGCGGCGTGTTCCTGCGCGAGTTCGTCACCGACGACGTGGCGTGGGCGCACATCGACATCGCCGGCCCGGGCTACCACTCGGGCGAGGCGACCGGCTACTGGACCAAGGGCGGCACCGGCGTGCCGGTGCGTACGCTCGTGCACCTGGTCGAGGACGTCGCCGCCAACGGCTGACCGACGCGTACGGCAAGGGGCTCCCGGCGTTGCCGGGGGCCCCTTTCGCGTGACCTCAGTACAGCTCCGGGCGGCGCTTGCGGCGCTCGTTGTAGTCGCGCATCCGCTGCGGATAGCCCATCAGCCGCACGTCGTAGATCGGGATGGCGATCCGGTGCGCCCAGCGGCGGGCCTCGTCCGGCCCGCCGACGCGCCGCCGGGTCCACTCGCCGTCGTCGGCGATCAGCATGATCGTGGTCTCGGTGACAGTCGTACGCGGCTCGATGTACGCCTCGACGCCCTTCCGGGTCCGGACGAAATTCTCCAGATGGTCCAGATCGGCACGGTCGGCGGCGCGGTCGCGGCTCGCCGGGGCCGCCCGCTTGCGTCGTCGGAACAGCCCCACCGAATCCACTCCTCCCCCACCGCCGTCATCGAGAACGGTGCCAAGGGTACGTGTCACCGACGTGTCGTTGGGCACCTCGGTACGCGCCCGGTCCGTGGTGGTGACAAGATGACCGAGGTGGGGTGTGCCTGTTACTCCGCCGTAACCCCCGATGCAGTGACGCGACCTGGGAGTTGGATGTGAGCGAGCCGAACGACACGACCTTCGACATCGTCATCCTCGGAGGTGGTAGCGGCGGCTACGCGGCGGCGCTGCGTGCCGCCCAGCTGGACCTCTCCGTCGCGCTCATCGAGAAGGGCAAGCTGGGCGGGACCTGCCTGCACAACGGGTGCATCCCGACCAAGGCGCTGCTGCACGCCGCCGAGATCGCCGACCAGACCCGCGAGTCCGAGCAGTTCGGCGTGAAGGCCGAGCTGGTCGGCATCGACATCACGGCGGTCAACTCGTACAAGGACGGCGTGGTCTCCCGCCTGTACAAGGGCCTCCAGGGCCTGGTGGGCAGCAGCAAGAAGATCACCTTCGTGGCGGGCGCCGGCAAGCTGGTCGGCAAGAACGTCGTCGAGGTGGACGGCAAGCGCTACACCGGCCGCAACGTCGTGCTGGCCTCCGGGTCGTACGCCAAGAGCCTGCCCGGCCTGGACATCGACGGCGAGCGGATCATCACCAGCGACCACGCGCTGACGCTGGACCGGATCCCGTCGTCGGCGATCGTGCTCGGCGGCGGCGTGATCGGCGTCGAGTTCGCCAGCGTCTGGAAGTCCTTCGGCGTGGACGTGACCATCGTCGAGGCGCTGCCCCGCCTGGTCGCCGCCGAGGACGAGGAGTCGTCGAAGGCGCTGGAGCGGGCGTTCCGCAAGCGGAAGATCAACTTCAAGGTCGGCAAGCCGTTCGAGAAGGTCGAGAAGACCGACAAGGGCGTGAAGCTGACCATTCAGGGCGGCGACACGGTCGAGGCCGAACTGCTGCTGGTCGCCGTGGGCCGCGGCCCGAACACCGCCGGCCTCGGCTACGAGGAGCAGGGCGTCAAGATGGACCGCGGCTACGTGCTGACCGACGAGCGGCTGCGCACCAGCGTGCCGAACGTCTACGCCGTCGGCGACATCGTGCCCGGCCTCCAGCTCGCGCACCGCGGCTTCCAGCAGGGCATCTTCGTCGCCGAGGAGATCGCCGGGAAGACCCCGGCCGTGATCGACGAGGCCGGCATCCCGCGTGTCACCTACTGCGACCCGGAGCTGGCGTCGGTCGGCCTGACCGAGGCGAAGGCCAAGGAGCAGTACGGCGCCGACAAGATCAAGACCTACAACTACAACCTGGGCGGCAACGGCAAGAGCCAGATCCTCAAGACCGCCGGCCACGTGAAGCTGGTCCGGGTGGACGACGGCCCGGTGGTCGGCGTGCACATGGTCGGCGCCCGGGTCGGTGAGCTGATCGGCGAGGCGCAGCTCATCTACAACTGGGAGGCGTACCCGGCCGAGGTGGCGCAGCTCGTGCACGCCCACCCGACGCAGAACGAGGCTCTGGGCGAGGCGCACCTGGCCCTGGCCGGCAAGCCGCTGCACGCGCACGCCTGACACGACAACCGCGGCGTCCGGCGACGGGCGATGATCCCACCAGGGGAATGAAGGAGTCTGGAGAACATGCCGGTATCGGTCACCATGCCCCGGCTCGGCGAGAGCGTCACCGAGGGCACCGTCACGCGCTGGCTCAAGCAGGAGGGTGACACCGTCGAGGTCGACGAGCCCCTGCTCGAGGTGTCGACCGACAAGGTCGACACCGAGATCCCGTCCCCCGCGGCGGGCGTGCTGAGCCGGATCGTGGTCGGCGAGGACGAGACCGCCGAGGTCGGCAGCGAGCTGGCGGTCATCGCCGGCGAGGGCGAGGACGCGGGCGCGGCTCCCACCGAGGAGGCCGAGCCGGCCACCGAGCCGACGGCCGCCGCCGAGGGCACCGGCCCCGAGCCGGAGCAGCAGGCCGAGCAGGCCGCCGCCGAGCCGGGCGCCGAGGCCGAGCAGCCGGCCGTCGAGGAGCCGGCCCAGCCCGCCGCGTCGTCGGGCGAGGGCACGCCGGTGACCATGCCGGCCCTGGGCGAGAGCGTCACCGAGGGCACCGTCACCCGCTGGCTCAAGCAGGTCGGCGAGACCGTAGAGGTGGACGAGCCGCTGCTGGAGGTCTCCACCGACAAGGTCGACACCGAGATCCCGTCGCCGGTCGCCGGCACGCTGCAGGAGATCAAGGTCGCCGAGGACGAGACCGCCGACGTCGGCGCCGTGCTGGCGATCGTCGGGGTGGCCGGCGCCGCGCCCGCGAAGGCGGAGCCGAAGCCCGAGCCCAAGCCGGAGCCCAAGGCCGAGGCGAAGCCCGAGCCCAAGCCCGAGCCCAAGCCGGAGCCGAAGGTCGAGGAGCCCACGCCGGGCGCGTCCTACAACGAGCCGGCCGCCGAGGCGGAGCAGGCCGCGCAGCCTGCCAAGGCCGAGGCGGCGGCTCAGCCGTCCGCGCCGGCCGCCGCGCAGCGCCCGAGCGTCCCGGCCGAGTACGGCGAGGACGCCGCCGGGTACGTGACGCCGCTGGTGCGCAAGCTCGCCGCCGAGCACGGCGTGGACCTGGGCTCGATCAAGGGCACCGGCGTGGGTGGCCGCATCCGCAAGCAGGACGTGCTGGAGGCGGCCGAGAAGGCGAAGGCCGCCAAGCCGGAGCCGGCCGCCCCCGCGCCGGCCGCCAAGGCCGAGGCCCCGGCCAAGCCGGCCGCCAAGCCGGAGCCGAGCGCCAAGCGGGGCACCACGGAGAAGCTGCCGCGGATCCGGGCCACCATCGCCAAGCGGATGCAGCAGTCGCTGCACGAGACGGCGCAGCTGACCACCGTCGTCGAGGTCGACGTCACCAAGGTCGCCAGGCTGCGGGCGCGGGCCAAGGACTCGTTCCAGGCCAAGCACGGCGTGAAGCTGTCCTTCCTGCCGTTCTTCGCGCTGGCCGCGATCGAGGCGCTCCAGACGTACCCGATCATCCAGGCCAGCATGGACCTGGACGGCGGGACGATCACGTACCCGGCCGCGGAGCACCTGGGCATCGCGGTGGACACCGAGCGCGGGCTGCTCGTGCCGGTCATCCACAACGCCGGTGACCTCAACATGGGCGGCATCGCGAAGCGGATCGCCGACCTGGCCGAGCGCACCCGGGCCAACAAGATCACCCCGGACGAGATGGCCGGGGCGACGTTCACGCTCACCAACACCGGCAGCCGGGGCGCGCTGTTCGACACCCCGATCGTGCCGTCGCCGCAGTCGGCGATGCTCGGCACGGGTGCCGTGGTGAAGCGCCCGGTCGTGGTCAACGACCCGGAGCTGGGCGAGGTCGTCGCGATCCGGTCGATGGTCTACCTGGCCATGTCGTACGACCACCGGCTGATCGACGGCGCCGACGCGGCCCGCTTCCTCACCGCGGTGAAGGAGCGGCTGGAGGGCGGCAACTTCGAGGCCGAACTGGGTCTGTAGATCCGAGACGGTAAGGGGGCGCGCGGCGACATGCCGCGCGCCCCCTTCGTCGTTTTCGCGGGTCAGCCGCGCAGGTGCTCCTCGGAGACGGTCCAGAGCTGCTCGGCGGCCTCCGGATCCCGGGCGTACGCGGCCCACCCGGTACGCGTGCCCGGCTGGTTCGGCCCGGCCTCCTGGCAGTCCTCGAAGTACCGGCCGCCGACGCCGTCGAGCAGCGGCGAGGTGGCGACCAGCACCGAGGTCGCCGCGCCCTGCTCCGGGGTCTTGAACGCGGCCGCGTTGCCGCTGCGCATCCGCGCCAGTTCCTCCTCGCTGATGTAGCGCTGGAGGTTGGTCCGGATCGCGCCCGGCATCAGCGCGTTGGTGTGGATGCCGTCGTCCGCCCAGCGGCGGGTCGCCTCCACCGCGAACAGCACGTTCGCGGTCTTGGACTGCCCGTACGCCAGCCACGGGTCGTACGGCCGCTGCCGGAAGTGGATGTCGGAGAACACCACCGGTGAGCGCAGGTGGGCCGCGGAACTGACCGAGACGATCCGCGCTCCGTCGGCCGCGGCGAGCGCCGGGCGCAGTCCGGTGGCGAGCGCGAAGTGGCCGAGGTGGTTGGTCGCGAACTGCATCTCCCAGCCCTGCTCGGTGCGCATCTCGGGCGAGGCCATGATCCCGGCGTTGTCGACGAGCATGTGCAACGGTCCGTCCCAGGTGCGGACGAACGCGGCCACCGAGGCGAGGTCGGCGAGGTCGAGCGGGGCGACCAGGATCCGGTCGTTGCCGGTGGTGCCGGTGATGTCGTCGGCGGCGCGCTGCCCGGCCTCGGTGTTGCGGACGGCGAGTGTGACGTCCGCTCCGGCGGCGGCGAGCGCGCGGGCGGTCTCCACGCCGATGCCGGAGGCGCCGCCGGTGACGACGGCCCGGCGGCCGGTCAGGTCCAGGTCGCGGACGACCTCCAGGGCTGTGGTCTCGGCGGAGAACGGGGTGGTGACTGGTGTCGGGGTTGTCATGGTCCATCCTTGTCGACGGCGACGCGGACCGATGTCCGCCCGCTACGATGAGAAGCGGAGGATCCTCCGTTACTCCGCCAGCATAACCGGAGGGGGCTCCGGTTACCGCGGTGCCGGGCCGGCGACCCGGCCGAGGGAGGAGGGCCCGTGCCCGACCGACCGCTGCGCGCGGACGCGCTGCGCAACCGGCAGCGGCTGCTGGACGCCGCGGTCCACGCGTTTTCCCAGGACGGCCCGGAGGTAACGCTGGACCGGGTCGCCAAGGAGGCCGGCGTCGGCATCGGCACGCTCTACCGCCACTTCCCCAGCCGGGAGGCGCTGATCGAGGCGGCGTACCGCAACGAGCTGGAGAAGCTCTGCGACGCCGCACCGGCGCTGCTCGCCGCCCAGCCCGCCGACGCGGCGCTGCGCGCCTGGATGGACCGGTTCGTCGACTACCTCGCCACCAAGCGGGGCATGGCCGACGCCCTGCGGCTGGTCATCGCCTCCGGCGCCAACCCGTACGCGCAGAGCCGCGACCGGCTGCTCGCCGCGCTCGGCGAACTGCTCGCGGCCGGTGCGGCGGCCGGTGTCGTACGCGCCGACGTGGCCGCCGCCGACGTGCTCGCCAGCCTCAGCGGGGTCTCTTTGGTGGCGGGCGAGCCGGACCAGCGCGCCCAGGCCGGACGCCTGCTCGACCTGCTGATGGACGGCCTGCGCCACCGGCCGGGCTGACCGAATCGGCCACCCGGCCCGACCTGCGCTGACAGACTCGGCCGGTGGGCTCGTACGGGTGGCGGGGACGCCTGGGACCGGCGGTGCCGGTGGCCCCCGGCGCCCGGGTCGACCGGTTCGAGATCTTCTTCGACCTGGTCTTCGTCTTCTCGTTCTTCATCATCACCCGGGCCACCGCGCTCCAGGTGACCGGCGGGGCGCTGCTGCACGCGCTGCTGGTCCTCGCCGTGCTCTGGTGGTCGTGGGTGGTGCACAGCGTGGTGGCCACCCGGGTACGCCTCGGCGAGGGCTTCGTCCCGGTGCTCATGACAGTCGGCATGGCCGCGCTGTTCACGTTCGCGCTGTCCCTGCCGCACGCGTTCCGCGACCCGCGCGGCAACGAGGCCGGGCCGATGGTCGCGGCGCTCAGCTACACCGTCCTGCGGCTGGTGCACCTGCTGCTCTACCGGCACGCCGTCCGGGACAGCCCGAACGAGCGCCGGCAACTGATCCGGTTCGCCCCCGAGGTGATCGGCAGTACCGCGCTGCTGCTGGTCGCCGCGCTGCTGCCGCCGAAGATCGACGACCTGTTCTCGGCCTCGGTGCTGCGGGACGTGCTGTGGGCCGGCGTCATCCTGCTCCAGTACGGCACCGGCATCCTCGCCGGCACCTGGGGCTGGGGTGTCTCGTCCGCCGAACACTGGACCGAGCGGTACGACCTCATCCTGATCATCGCGCTGGGCGAGTCGGTCATCTCCGTCGGCGTCGGCAGCAACCTGCTCGGCCAGCCGCCCACCTGGCCGGCCGTGGCGGCGGCGGTGCTCGGCATCTTCTTCACCGCCGCGCTCTGGTGGGCGCACTACGACATGGTCGGGCCGGCCGCCCGGATCGCGTTGCACGCCGCGCAGGACGGCCCCCGGGTGGCGATGGCCCGGGACGCGTACGCGTACCTCTTCCTGCCGATGATCGCGGGCATCATCCTGTTCGCGCTCGGCGCCGAGACGATCGTGCACGGGATCGCCGACCCGAACGTGCCGCCGAGCGAACCGGCGCACGGCCCGGGCGTGCCGCTGCTGTTCGGCGGCGTGATCTGCTACCTCTGCGGCAACATGTTGTTCCAGCTCCGCACCCTGCGCACGGTGAGCTGGACCCGGGTCGGCACGGTGCTGCTGCTGGGCGTGACCATCCCGGTCGCCGAGCGGGTGCCGGGGCTGGCCGCGCTGGGCATGCTGACCGCGATCACCGTGGGTATGGTGGCCGTCGAGGTGATCGTCTTCGCCGAGGGCCGGCAGGCGCTGCGCAAGCTGGTCTTCGAGGAACGCACCAGCCACGAGGCGCACGAGGCGGCCTGGCGGGCCCGTTGGCACGAGCAACCCGAGGACCGCGACGAGAACGGGTGAACCACCTGCCCGCCGCCCTCGTGATACCTGTCGGTCCCGCACCGGGGCCGCAGACGAGGGATACGGGGATCGCATGACCATCGACACCGTCCACGCCGGCGCAGCCGGCACCTGGCAGCTCGGCGACCTGACCGTCAACCGGATGGGCCTGGGCGCCATGCGGCTGACCGCGAACGCCGACGGCAGCCCGAGCGACCGGGACCGGGCCGTCGCCGTGCTGCGCCGCGCCGTCGAGCTGGGCGTCAACCACATCGACACGGCCGCGTTCTACTTCTCGCCGCTGCGCTCGGCCAACGAGCTGATCAACCGGGCACTCTCGCCGTACTCCGACGATCTGGTCATCGTGACCAAGGTCGGGCCCGGCAAGGACCCGTCCGGGCAGTGGCTGCCGGCGGCCCGCCCGGACCAGTTGCGCGGGCAGGTGGAGGAGAACCTGCGCCAGCTCGGCCGCGACCACCTGGACGTGGTGAACCTGCGGGTGCACGGCCCGGAGCCGCTCTCCGAGCACTTCGGCGCGCTGACCGAGCTGCGCGACGCCGGGCTGATCCGGCACCTCGGCGTCTCCGCGGTACGCCCGCACCAGGTCGCCGAGGCCCGCGCCATCGCCCCGGTGGTGTGCGTGCAGAACTCGTACGGCCTGGGCTACCGCCGTACCCACGACGAGCTGATCCGGGACTGCGCGGCGCACGGCACCGCGTTCGTGCCGTTCTTCTCCATCGTCACCAGCGGCCGGGAGGCCGGCGCCACCGGCGAGGAGCACCCGGAGGTGCACGCGGTGGCCCGGGAACACGGTGTGACGGCGGCCCAGGTCCGGCTGGCCTGGACGCTGGCCCGGGGCCCGAACGTGCTGGCCATCCCCGGCACCGGCAACCCGGCGCACCTGGAGCAGAACATCGCCGCCGCCGCGCTGCGCCTCTCCCCCGCCGACCTGGCCCGCCTCGACGCGGTGTGAGGTTCGGCCGTCGGCAGAATCGGCGCGTACGGGGTGGCCCGCCGCCGCGTGCGCGCCGATGCTGAGGCGATGGCGACCTTCTCCGTGCAGGCCCAACCCACCGACGCGGCGAGCTGGACCGAGCTGGCCCGTACCGTCGAGGCGGCCGGCTTCGACGCGCTGTTCGCGGCCGACCACCCCGGCGACTGCGCGTCGCCGTTCGTCGCGCTCGCCGCCGCGGCGGCGGTGACCAGCACGCTGGGCCTCGGCTCGTACGTCTCGAACGCCGGCGTCCGGGAACCGATCCTGCTCACCGCCGACGTGGCCACGCTGGACGTGGTCTCCGGCGGGCGGGCCCGGTTCGGCGTCGGCGCGGGCCACACGCCGGCCGAGTGGCGGGCGGTCGGGCGCGAGCGCCCGGACGTCGCCGGCCGGGTCCGCCGCTGCGTCGCGGTGACCGAGGCGGTACGGGCGCTGCTGGCCGGCGACGAGGTCACTGTGGACGCTGAGGAGCTGACCGCGCACGCCGCCCGCCTCACGGCACCCCGGCCGGTCCAGGACCGCATCCCGCTGACCGTGGGCACGTCCAACTCGACGTTGCTGCGCTGGGCCGGGAGGCACGCCGACGTGGTCGGCCTGGCCGGCCTGGGCCGTACCCTGCCCGACGGCCACCAGCACACCGTCCGGTGGCGGGCCGACCAGATCGAGGCGCAGCTCGCGTGCGTGGCGGCCGGAGCGGCCGGCCGGGACACGCCGCCGGCCCTGGAGGCGCTGGTTCAGCACGTCGCGGTCACCGACGACGCGGAGGCGGCCGCCGCCGGGACGGCCGCCGAGACCGGGCTCACCCCGGCGGAGGTGCTGGCCACCCCGTTCGTGCTGGCCGGGACGCCCGACGAGATCGTCGCGGCGGTGGCCGGGCACGAGCGCCGCTGGGGCGTCACCCGCTTCGTGGTACGCGCCGGAGCCGTTGACGCGCTCGCCCCGCTCCTGCCCCGGCTGGCGGGAAAAGAGCTGGACTTCGAGCACACTCGAAAGTGAACACTGTGCGCATGACGACGACACGACAGCTGGGCCGCAGCGGCATCGAGGTCAGCGCGATCGGCATGGGCTGCTGGGCGATCGGCGGCCCGCTCTGGGACGGCACCCAACCGCTCGGCTGGGGCGAGGTGGACGACGACGAGTCGGTGCGTACCGTCCACCGGGCCCTCGACCTGGGCGCGACGCTGTTCGACACGTCCAGCAACTACGGCGCCGGGCACAGCGAGCGGGTGCTCGGGCGCGCGCTGGCCGGCCGCCGGGACCGCGCGGTCATCGCCACCAAGTTCGGCTACCCCACCGACGAGGCGACCCGGCAGGCCCTGGGCGAGGACGCCACGGCGGACTACGCCCGGCGCAGCCTGGAGGGTTCGCTGCGCCGGCTCGGCACCGACCACGTCGACCTCTACCAGCTGCACCTGGGCGGCCTGCCGGTACCGCAGGCACTGGACCTCGTCGGCACCCTGGAGGACCTGGTCACCCAGGGGAAGATCCGGGCGTACGGCTGGAGCACCGACGACCCCGCCTCGGCACGCGCCTTCGCCGAGGCCGGACCGCACTGCGCGGCGGTCCAGCACGACCAGTCGGTGCTGCGGGACAACGCGGCCGTGCTCGCGGTGTGCGCGGAGTTCGACCTGGCCGCCCTGAACCGGGGGCCGCTGGCGATGGGCCTGCTCACCGCGAAGTACCAGGACGCGCCGGCCGCCCGGGGCGACGACGACGTGCGCGGCGTGGCCCCGGAGTGGCTGGACTGGTTCACCGGCGGCGTACCGCGCGCCGAGTGGGCGCAGCGGGTGGCCCGGGTCCGTGAGGCGCTGACCGCCGACGGCCGCACCCTCGCCCAGGGCGCGCTGGGCTGGCTGCTCGCCCGCAGCCCGCACACCCTGCCCATCCCCGGGTGCCGGACCGTCGCGCAGGCCGAGGAGAACCTCGGCGCGCTGGCGTACGGGCCGTTGCCGCAGGACGCGTTCGCCGAGGTGGAACGCCTGCTCGCCGACCTGCGTACCGCCCCTGCCGACGCCTGACCGCCCGGCCGCACCGGCAGCCACACCGCAGACGTGTAGCACCTCGTAGCACACAGGCGGTAGGCTGCCGGTGTGGCCGAGCACGCTCATCGCGAGATCACCCAACGCGAGCTGCGCAACGACTCCGGTGCCATCATGCGCGGGGTGGAGCGCGGAGAGTCCTTCACCATCACTCGCAACGGCACGCCGATCGGGCGGTTGATCCCGATCCGGCGCCGCACCTTCGTGCCGCGAGCCGAGGTTCTCGCGGCCTTCGCCGGCGCACCCCGGTTGGACGAGGCCCGCTTCCGGTCCGACCTCGACGCCGCCATCGACCAGGATCTGCCCAGCCGTGACTGGTGACCTCCCCGTGCGGGGTCTGATCGACACCAACATCGTCATCCATCTGGGTGGCCTCGACGGGACGGAACTGCCCGACGAGATGGTCATCAGCGCGGTCACGTTGGCCGAGCTTTCGGCCGGTCCCCATCACACCGACGATCCGCGCGAGCGCGCCCGCCGGATGAGCGTCCTGCAACACGTCGAGGCCACGTTCGAGCCGCTTCCGTTCGACGCCGAGGCGGCGCGGGCCTTCGGCCTGGTCTCAGCGGCGGTGCTCGCCGCCGGACGAGGAACGCGCCGCCGGGTGGCGGACCTGATGATCGCCTCCGTCGCACACGCCAACGCGCTCCCTCTCTACACCACGAACCCGGGCGACTTCCTCGGGCTCGACGGTCTGGTCACCGTGCATCCGGTCAGCAGGCCGACCGGCTGAAGGCCCGTCGTCGACGCGCAACCGGCGGGCGTGACGAGTGAGTGATTTCGCTCAACGCATCCGAATCGCTCTCCGTACTCGAAGATGTGAGCATGCGGATCCTCATGGCCGGCGCGTCCGGTTTCCTCGGCACCCGACTGGTCGACTGCCTCACCGCGGACGGCCACCAGGTCACCCGCCTGGTCCGCCGCCCGCCGCGCACCCCCGTCGAACGGCAGTGGAACCCGTCCGCCGCGCAACTGGACCCGCAGTGCGTCGCCGACGCCGACGCGGTGGTGAACCTGGCCGGCGCCGGGGTGGGTGACAAGCGCTGGAACGACGAGTACCGGAAGACGATCCGGACCAGCCGGGTGGACAGCACCACCACGCTCGCCATCACGATCGCCGGCCTGCCCGCCGCCGACCGGCCCGCGGTGCTGCTGAACTCCTCCGCCGTCGGCTGGTACGGCAACACCGGCGACCGTGCGGTCACCGAGGAGGCGCCGGCCGGTGAGGGGTTCCTCGCCGACGTCTGCCGGGTCTGGGAGGCCGCGACCCGCCCGGCCGAGGACGCCGGCGTACGGGTGGTGCGCCTGCGTACCGGACTGCCACTGCACCGCGACGGCGGCCTGCTCAAGCCGCAGCTCCTGCCGTTCCGGCTCGGCGTCGGCGGCAAGCTGGGCAACGGCCGCCAGTGGCTGCCGTGGATCTCGATGCGGGACTGGCTCGACGCCGCGAAGTTCCTGCTGGCCCGCGACGACGTGGCCGGCCCGGTGAACGTGGTCGGCCCGGCGCCGGTCACCAACGCCGAGTTCACCCGGGAACTCGCCCGGCAGCTGCACCGCCCGGCGATCATGCCGATCCCGGCGCTGGCGCTGAAGGTCGCGCTCGGCGGTTTCGCGCAGGAGGCGCTCACCAGCACGCGGGTGCTTCCCGGCGTGCTGGACAAGGCCGGTTTCGCCTGGGCGCACCCGGACCTGCCGGGTGCGCTGCGCGCCGCCCTCACCGGCTGAGCGAGGGCGGCGCGACGCGGCGGATCAGCAGCCGATCACCCAGTACGCGGGCCCGGTCTGCTTCAGCGTGCTCGTGTAGAAGGTGTTGTAGAGGCCCATCCGCTGCCCGCTGCCGAGCGCGTAGGCGTACCCGCCGGACTGGTAGGCCCGCCCGGCGACCACGTGCGCGTAGTTGCTGGCGGTGACGCAGACCGGCGCACTGGTCGGGGTGGGCGAGGGAGGGGCGGTCGGCGACGCGGTCGGGGTGGGTGACGCGGTCGCCGTCGGGGTCGGGCTCGGCGAGGCGCCGCCACCGCCGAGGCCGAAGAAGAGCGCGTCCCGGTACGTCGAACAGATGGTGTCCAGGAAGTACGCCCCGGCGGTGCCGCACTGGTCCGCGCCCGTACCCGGGTCGACGGGGGTGCCGTGGCCCATCCCGGAGACCCGGTAGAGGCGGACCTGGTCGCTGCCGTAGACCTCCAGGCCGGTGCCGGCCGGCAGCGTGGACGTGCTGGTCGGGGTGGTCGACACGCCCAGCACGTTCGTCCACTGGTCCCGCGACTCGGCGGCGTTGGCGGTCGCCACCGTGGTGTCGCTGGTGCCGTGCCAGATCGCCACGCGGGGGCGCTTGCCGGAGTAGCCGGGGTACGCGCCGCGGACCAGGTCGCCCCACTGCGCCGGGGTCTTGTCCACGCCGGGGTTCATGCAGCTGAACGCGGTGACGGTGCTGGTGGCGCAGCGGTACGGGATGCCGGCGACGATCGAGCCGCCGGCGAAGACGTCCGGGTACGCGGCGAGCATGGCCGCGCTCATCGCCCCGCCTGCGGAGAGGCCGCTGACGTAGACGCGGGCGCCGTCGGTGCCGTAGGTGCTCTTGGCGTAGTCGACCATCTGCTTGATCGACAGCGCTTCGCCCTGGCCGCGTGCGGTGTCACCGGTCTCGAACCAGTTGAAGCAGGAGTTGGCGTTGTTGCCGCTGGGCTGCTGCGGCGCGATGAGCGTGAACTTCCACTGGTCGGCGTACTTCTGCCAGCCGGAGTTGGCGACGTACGTGGAGGCGTTCTGCACGCAGCCGTGCAGCAGCACCACGGCGGGCGCGCCGGCGGGCAGGCCGTCCGGGCGGTACGCGTACATGGCCAGGTTGCCGGGGTTGGAGCCGAACCCGGTGACCTGGGTCAGCGAGGCGGCCTGGGCGGGGAGGGCGGCGACCAGCGCGGTGGCCGCGGCCAGCACGACCCCGGCCGCCGCCCCGGCGACGCGGGCGATGAGGGATGAGGAGCGGGGCACGGGGACCTCCCGATCGTGGAATGTGAACTGAGTCACCTCCGGATTGCCGCGACGTTACGGCCGCGTTTCGTCACACCGGAATGGCCGCCACTCACACATTCACGACCACCGAAGTGTGCGGCGAGTTCCGTGTCCGGGCGGTCTGCCCAGGTCCGGTTGGTAACGTCCGCTGCGTGCCCTCCTCCCCGTCCCCGGCCGCCGGCCCGGCGCCGACACGCGTCCGCGACCGGCGCGCCGACCTGCTGGTCACGCTCGCCGCGCTGGCCCTGGCCCTCTGGGTGACGAGTGGCCTGTGGCGGGATCCCAACAGCCGAGCGATCACCGTCAACTCCAGCGACCAGGCGCTGTTCGAGTGGCTGCTGGCGTTCGGCGGGCACGCGCTGACACACGGGCAGAACCCGCTGTTCACCACGTTGATCAACGTCCCGGACGGGGTGAACCTCGCGGTCAACACCTCGATCACCGTGTACGCGGCGGTCTTCGCGCCGCTGACGTACCTGATCGGGCCGCCCGCGACGTTCCTGGTGATCCTCACGCTCAACCTGGCCGCGACGGCTGTCGCCTGGTACTGGCTGCTCAGCCGGCACCTGGTCGGCAGCCGGCTGGCCGCCGGTGTGGGCGCGCTGTTCATCGCCTTCTGCCCGGCGATGGTGTCGCACGCGAACGCGCACCTGAACTGGACCGCCGGCTGGCTGGTGCCGCTGCTCATCTGGGGCGTGTTCCGGCTGCGGCGTCCCGGGCGGGCGGTCACCGGCGGGATCGTGCTCGGCCTGCTGGTCGCCGTCGCGTTCTCGATCGCCGCCGAAGGGCTCTTCTTCACCGCGCTGGCGCTCGGCGTGTTCCTCGCGGTGTGGGCGCTGCACCCGGCCCGCCGGTCCGAGGTGCGTGCCGCGCTGCCCCGGATGGCGGCTGGGCTGGGCGTGACCGCGCTGGTCGCCGGGGCGCTGCTGGCGTACCCGCTCTGGCTGCACTTCCTCGGGCCGCAACGGTTCCACGGCACCGGGTTCGACCCGCTGATCCACTCCGAGGACATCGCGGCGTACGGGTCGTACCCGCGCCGGTCGCTGGCCGGCTGGGCCGGGTGGGGCACCTCGCTGGCACCCAACCCGACGGAGGAGAACTCGTTCTTCGGCGTACCGCTGCTCCTGCTCGCGGTCGCCTGCTTCGCGCTGCTGTGGTGGCGCGCGGACCGGGCGTTCCGGGCCACGCTCGCGGCGCTCGGGGTGACCGCCGTGGTCTTCGCGGTGCTGTCCTGGGGGCCGACGGTGAAGTGGAACGGCCGCCGCTTCGACCAGACGCTGCCGTTCGGGGTGCTGGACAACCTGCCGGTGATCAACGCGGCGTTGCCGTCCCGGCTGGCCCTCGTCGTCGCGCCGGTCATCGGCCTGCTGCTGGCGTACGCGATCGACACGCTGCGGGCCCGGCCGCCACGGCACCGGGTGAGCGGGCTCGCCTGGACGCTCGGCTTCGTCGCCGCGCTGCTGCCGCTCGTGCCGACGCCGCTGCTCACCAGCGTCCGCGAGCCGATTCCGCAGTTCATCACCAGTGGCGCCTGGCAGCGCTACGTCCCGCCCGACGGGGTG
The DNA here is from genome assembly GCF_049315215.1 of Micromonospora sp. WMMD1219. NCBI lineage: Bacteria > Bacillati > Actinomycetota > Actinomycetes > Micromonosporales > Micromonosporaceae > Micromonospora > Micromonospora sp. WMMD1219. Next base: position 3,502,510 of record NZ_CP186057.1, on the reverse strand, counting down.
CTGACCCCGCTGCCGCTGACCGTTGACGTCTACCCGGACGGGCAGCGCTGGCAGGCGTACGCGCTGGCGAACCGGCAGGGCGAGTTCCGGATCCCCTCCGGGTTCTTCCTCGGGCCGGGCGGCCCGGAGGGCCGGGGCCGGATCGGCCCGGTGCCGCGCACCTTCGACTCGCTGATGGACCAGGCCGGCCGGACCGGGCTGGTGCCGATCATCACCGACGGCAGCATCCGCGAGTCCCGGGCGGACCTGCGCTACTGGGGGGTGCAGGCGGTGGTGCTGCCGGACCGGGTGCACGGTGCCAAGTTCGACGTCGACGAAGAGGCGCTGCGGCGCACCGCCACCGCGCTGCTCGGCCCGCCCGAGCGGGTGGAGGACGTCTGGCTGTGGCGGGTGCCGGAGTGACCGTCGCCGCGACGCGATGGCGACGAGGCTCACGGGTCCGGTTCCCGGAGGGCGGGACTAGGCTGGACGGGTGAGCGTGACGACTTCCGGGCTGACCGCCGTCCGCGCCGGCCTGCTCGACTACCAGGCCGCCTGGGACGAGCAGCGCCGGCTGCACGAGGCGGTGGTGGCCGGCGAGCAGGGCGACACCGTGCTGCTGCTGGAGCACCCCAGCGTCTACACCGCCGGCAAGCGCACCGAACCGTGGGACCGGCCGATGGACGGCACCCCGGTGGTGGACGTGGACCGCGGCGGCAAGATCACCTGGCACGGTCCGGGGCAGCTCGTCGGCTACCCGATCGTCCGGCTGCCCGACCCGGTCGACGTGGTCGCGTACGTCCGGCGCACCGAGCAGCTGCTGATCGACGTCTGCGCCGAGTTCGGGCTGGCCGCCGGCCGGGTCGAGGGGCGCAGCGGCGTGTGGGTGCCGGAGGACGACCGGGGCCCGGCCCGCAAGGTGGCCGCCATCGGCATCCGGGTGGCCCGCGGCGTCACGCTGCACGGCTTCTCCGTCAACTGCGACTGCGACCTGGGCTTCTTCGACCGGATCGTGCCCTGCGGCATCCGTGACGCCGGGGTCACCTCGCTGACCGCCGAGCTGGGCCGGCCGATCACCGTCGCCGACGTGCTGCCCGTGGTCGAGCGGCACCTGCCGACGCTGACGCAGGTCTGAGCCCCGTGCGGCTCGACCTGGTCACGCTCGTCGTGGCCGAGTACGACCCGGCCATCGCGTTCTTCACCGAGGTACTCGGGTTCGAGCTGGCGGAGGACAGCCCGTCGCTGACCAACGACGGCCGGCCCAAGCGCTGGGTGGTGGTACGCCCACCGGGCGGCGGCACCGGCCTGCTGCTGGCCCGCGCCGACGGCGAACACCAATCCGGTGCCGTGGGCGACCAGACCCACGGGCGGGTGGGCTTCTTCCTCCAGGTCGACGACTTCGAGGCGGTGTATCGGCGGATGGTCGACGCGGGAGTCGAGTTCGTCCGCCCGCCCCGCACCGAGCCGTACGGCCGGGTCGCGGTCTTCCGCGACATCGCCGGCAACCCCTGGGACCTGCTCGGCCCGGCCTGACCGCTCGCGCTTTCCCCTCCCCCTTGCCTTTCGGCTCGCCGCGCTCGCGCCGCCCCGCCTGACCTCCCGGCCTGGCCCGTCCGCGTGGTCCCGCCCCCGGCCGCCGCGCATCGCTCGGTGCGGTGGCCGACCAGTCCCGGGTTGCCGCCCGCCCAGAGCCACCTCACCATCGGTCACGGTAAGTGACATATCCCGCGCCTGCGGCATGTGACCTCTCGCCGACTTTGCTCTGCAGCCGGATCCGCAACGGTCACTCCCGGTCGATCGGTGCGCCCGTGGCTGCAGAGCAAAGTGCGCAGAGACCATTCCCTCCCGCTCGCGGGTCGTTCGCCATAACCCCTGCTCAGCGCGATTCGCCGTCGCAGAGGGCATCTCGACGACTTCGGAGGCCCCATCACCGAGCGTGACCGCAAGCCTGTGCGACCTTTCATCACCCTGTGTGACCGATCCGAGCCGGTTGCGGAGGCCGACGGCTCGACCGACCGCTCCGGCGAGCCCGCGCCCCACCACCGGGACCGGGACCCGGACCCGGACCGGCCGAGAGGAACCCGCCGCTGCGGGGCCGGCACGGCGCAAGCCGCGCCGGCCCGCGGCCGTCAGGGCGTGAGGCGGTGCAGGTCGCGCGGGAAGGCGGTCACCTCGCGGACGTTCGCCGCGCCGGTGAGCCGCGCGACGAACCGCTCCAGCCCGATCGCGAAACCGCCGTGCGGCGGCATGCCGTGCCGGAACGCGTCCACGTACCCGGCGTACGGCTCGACCGGCTCGCCGCGCGCCGCCAGGGCGGCCAGGTAGTCGGCGTGCCGGTGCAGCCGCTGCCCGCCGGTCACCAGCTCCACGCCCCGGAACAGCAGGTCGAAGCCGTTCGAGTACGCGGGCCGGGCCGGGTCCGGATGGGTGTAGAACGGGCGCTTCGCCATCGGATAGCCGGTGACGAAGAGGAAGTCGCTGCCGTGCTCGCGGAGCGCCCACTCCCCCAGCGCCCGCTCGTGCGCCGGGGCCAGGTCGGGTTCGTCGGCCGGCGCTCCGGCGATCTTCAGCGCGTCGGTGAAGTGCACCGCCGGGATCTCCGCCGGCACCTCCGGCGCCGTCACGCCGAGCGTGGCCAGCGCGCCGCCGGCCCGCTCGGCGACTGTCGCCATCATCCCGGCCAGGGTGCCGCGCAGCACCGCTATCACGTCCCGGTGGTCGGTCACGAAACCCAGCTCGACGTCGAGCGACGTGTACTGGGCCAGGTGGCGCACCGTGTCGTGCGGCTCGGCGCGGAACACCGGCCCCACCTCGTAGACCCGCTCGAAGACACCGACCATGAGCTGCTTGTAGAACTGCGGCGACTGGGCCAGGTAGGCGGGCCGCCCGAACCAGTCCAGCGCGAACACGTTCGCCCCGCTCTCGGTGGACGAGGCGACCACCTTCGGCGTGTGCACCTCGACGAAGCCCTGCCCGTCGAGCGTGGCCCGGAAGCCGGACACGGCCGCCGCCGAGATCCGCAGCGCGGCGGACCGGCTCGGGTGCCGCAGTGCGGTCGGCGCGTTGTCGAGCTGGGTGGGCAGGGTGGCGGTGAGCACCGGCCGGTACAGGTCGAACGGGGGCGGGACGGCGGGCGGCCCGAGCGGACGTACCGTCGGCTCGACGACCTCGACCCCGGCGGGCGCGGTGGGGTTCGCGACCACGGTGCCGACGACCTCGACGACCGTCTCCTCGGTGAGCGCCTCGACCTGCTCGCGCACGGCGGGCCCGGCGACCACCACCTGGGCGAGCCCGGCGGCGTCGCGGAGGATCAGGAAGGCCACCGACTTGAGCAGCCGGCGGCGGTGGACCCAGCCGGCGAGTCGCACGGTGGCGCCCACATGGGCGGGGAGTTCTGCGGACAGGATGCGTTGCACGACGACTACCTCCTTGACCAATCGCAACGCGATCCCCAGGGAGGTGTGGGCGAGCGGGAACCTCGCGGTGCCACCACACCTTCGCCCCCGCCGTGGCGGGAGCCTCGTTCGTCGCCTTTTCACCGGGGCCGGCCGGGCGGGCTCTACTGGGCGCACGGCGCCGTTCTTCCCGCAGCTCGGGAGGGTCTTCACGGGCCGGCGCCAGACCGCCTCGCAGCAACCGACGGCTCTCTCGACTGGCGGATCGGTCCGTTACTCGGCTCCGTCACAGCTCTGCCCGGCACGCTAGCACCACGCGCGCCACGCTGTGACCGGGTTTTTTCGCCCCTGGTGTCCGGTGTCACAGCGATTCCGGCGTGACGGCCGTCGCCCGCCGTTCATCGACCGGCGCCGACCGGCGTACGCTCGGTTTTGTGACGATCGAGCAATCCGCGCCGACGACTGAGCAGCCAGCGCGCACCGCGACTGTCGCCCCGGAGGGGCGGCGGATGCTGCGGATCGAGGCGCGCAACGCCGAGACGCCGATCGAGCGCAAGCCGCCGTGGATCAAGGTCAAGGCCAAGATGGGCCCGGAGTACACCCAGTTGCGCGGGCTCGTCTCGCGCGAAGGGCTGCACACCGTGTGCCAGGAGGCCGGCTGCCCCAACATCTACGAGTGCTGGGAGGACCGGGAGGCCACGTTCCTCATCGGTGGTGACCAGTGCACCCGGCGCTGCGACTTCTGCCAGATCGACACCGGCAAGCCGGCCGAGTTCGACGCCGACGAGCCGCGGCGTGTCGCCGAGTCCGTCGCCGCGATGGGGCTGCGCTACGCGACCATCACCGGCGTCGCCCGCGACGACCTGCCCGACGGCGGGGCCTGGCTCTACGCCGAGACGGTCCGGCAGATCCACGCGCTTCAGTCCGGCTGCGGTGTCGAGCTGCTCATCCCCGACTTCAACGCCGTGCCCGAGCAGCTCGCCGAGGTCTTCGGCTCGCGGCCCGAGGTGCTGGCCCACAACGTGGAGACCGTGCCCCGCATCTTCAAGCGGATCCGCCCGGCGTTCCGCTACGAGCGTTCGCTGGACGTGATCCGCCAGGCGCGGGCCGACGGCCTGGTCACCAAGAGCAACCTGATCCTCGGCATGGGCGAGGAGCGCGCCGAGGTGTCCCAGGCGCTGCGCGACCTGCACGAGGCGGGCTGCGAGCTGATCACCATCACGCAGTACCTGCGTCCCTCCCCCCGGCACCACCCGGTGACCCGCTGGGTCAAGCCGGAGGAGTTCGTCGAGCTGCGCGAGGAGGCCGAGGAGATCGGCTTCGCGGGCGTGATGAGCGGCCCGCTGGTCCGCTCGTCGTACCGCGCGGGCCGTCTCTACCAGCAGGCGCTCGACGCCCGCCGGGAGGTCACCGTCGCCGGCTGAGGCCGGCCGACCACCGCGTCACCCGCCGCCGGCCGCCCGCCGGATGCCATGATCACAGGCATGACCGCCGGGGTACGCGAGGAGCCACGCGAAGCCGTGCGCCCTCGTACGCCCCGGCGGCTGCCGTTGCCGACGCTGCTCGCCCTGCTCGTCGGGTTCGCCGGGGTGGGCTACCGGCTGGCGCTGCTGTTCGCCGACGTGCCGCCCACCAACAGCGACGAGGCGACGATGGGGCTGGCCGCCCTGCACATCGCCCGCGGTGAGGGCTTCCCGGTCTGGTTCTACGGCCAGGCATACATGGGCACGCTGGAGGCGTACCTGGCCGCGCCGCTGGTCGCGCTCGCCGGGCCGTCGGTGCTCGTGCTGCGGCTACCCACGCTCGCGTTGTACGCGTTGTTCCTGCTGCTGTCCTGGCGGCTGACCCGGCGGCTCGGCGGTGACCGCTGGTACGCCCTGCTCGTCGTCGCCGTGCTGGCGCTCGGCGCGGACCGGGTGGTGAAGAACCAGCTCATCGCCGGTGGTGGCTATCCGGAGCTGAACCCGGCCGGTGCGGCGCTGGCGCTGCTCACGGTCGGGCTCTGCGTGCGCGGGCCGGGCGCGCGGCTGCCCCGCTGGGCGGCGTGGGGACTGATCTCCGGGGTGCTGCTCTGGGTCGACCCGCTGATCCTGCCGTACGTGCTGACGCTCGGCGTGCTGCTCGTGGCGCGGCGCCGGCGGGAACTGGCCGGCCGGGCCGGGCTGGTGCTGGCCGGCGCGCTGCTGCTGGGCGCGGCCCCGATGCTGGTGGACAGCATCCGGCACGGCCGCAACCCGGTGACCGCGGTGCTGGCCGCGGGTGGCTCCGGCACCGCTGCGGACTGGGCGGACCGGCTGCACGGCGCGCTGGTCCTCGGGCCACCGCTGGCGATGGGCTTCTGCTCACCCGGCCGGTGTGCCACCTGGCAGCTCTGGTGGGCCGTCGCGTTCCCGGTGCTGCTGGTGCTCGCCGCGCTCACCGCGTGGCACACCCTGCGCCGCGCTTCCGGCCGTCCGGGTTCGGCGGTGCGGGTGTCGGCCGGGGTGCGGCTGGCGCTGCTCGGCGGCGCGGCGGGCGTGCTGGCCGCGTACGCGGTGAGCAACGCGGCCGGGCAGACGCCGATCGAGAGCAGTCGTTACCTGTCGTGCCTGGCGGTCGCCGTGCCCGCCCTGCTCTGGCCACTGTGGCAGGCCGCCCGCCGGCTCATCGGGCGGCGCCAGCTCACCGAGGTGGCGGCATCCGACCCGCTCACCCAACGCCAGCTCGCCGAGGTGGCTGCATCGGAGGGGGGGCGGATACGGCCATCTCCCCGAGGTGGAGTCGATCAAGGCGACCGGCGGGCGGACGGACGGGCCGAAGGCCCGGGCGGCGGGCGTCGGGGCGGTGGCAGTGCTCGCGGGCGTGCTCGGCACCGGCGCGTCGGCCACTGTGGAGGTGATCCGGGCGGCGCCCGACGTGCACGCCGAGGCGGACCGGCACCGGTCGCTCGTGGACACGCTCGGCGCGCTCGACGTCCGGAACGTCCGCGGCGGCTACTGGACGTGCAACCGGCTCACGTACGCCACCGGCGAGAACGTGGTCTGCGCCGTGGTCGAGGACGACCTGCGCCCCGGATTCGACCGGCTGCCCGCGTACCGGCGGGAGGTGGCCGCCGACCCGGACGCCGCCTGGGTGGCGCCGGCCGGCTCGCCGCTGGCCGCGCGGCTGGACGAACGCCTCGACACCGAATCCGACGCGCTCGACGTCGTCACGGTGGCCGGCTGGCGGATCTACCTGCCGCGCCGCTGACGCGGACGCGGCGCGCTACCGGACGCGGCGCTGTGCCGGAGCGGGTGGCGAAGCGTCGAGCAGGCCGAGGCGGTGGGCCAGCGCGGCGGCCTCGACCCGGTTGGTCACGTCGAGCTTGGCGATGATCCGGGACACGTGCACACTCGCCGTCTTCGGCGAGATGAACAGCCGCTCGGCGATCCGGCTGTTGCTGTGCCCCTCGGCGACCAGCCGCAGCACCTCCTGCTCCCGGCTGGTCAGCAGGTCCGGCCCGGGTCGCCCGGTGCCCCGCAGACCCACCCGGCGGGCCAGCGTCGCCGCCTGCTCGCCCAGCGGGGTGGCGCCCAGCCGGGCGGCCAGCTCGGCCGTCTCCCGTACCGCGGCGGCGACCTCGTCCCGCTCGCCCGCCGCCGCGGCCGCCTCGGCCAGCCCGAGCAGCGCCCGGCCCAGCGGGTACGGCTGCCCGGCCGCCCGCCACGCCGCCACGGCCTCCCGCCACGCGGCGAGCGCCTCGGCGGGAGCGGCGGGGCCGAACCCGGTCAGGACGGCGGTGACGTGGGCCGCGTGGGCGTGCTCGGCCGGGTGCCGGGCGGGCAGCGCGGCGGCCACCGCCGACACCTCGGCGGCGAGCGTCGCGTCCCCGATCACGGCGGCGGTACGCGCCAGCGCGTTCAGCAGCGGCCAGCCCTCCCGCGGCAGGTCGGCCAGGTGCGCGTCGGCCAGGGCGGCGCGCGCCGCGCGTACCGCCTCCAGCTTGTCGTCGGCGGCGAGCGCGGCCTCCACGCGCAGCTCGTGCAGCGGCAGCCGGTGGTTCGGCCAGAGGTAGGGCCGGCTGAGGAACGCCAGCGCCCGCCCGACGACCTCGTCGGCGCCGGGATGGGCGCGGGCCAGGTGGAGCCCGGCGCGCAGTTGCAGCCAGTGCAGCCCGGACACGCCGGGCGGGTCGATCCGGGCCGCCTCGGCGCAGGTGGCGTCCGCCTCGTCCCAGCGGCCCAGCGCGATCAGCGCCTCGGCCCGGTTGGACAGCAGGTATGCCCCGATCGAGCGGCTGATGCCGACCCGGCGCGCCTCGCTCACCCCGGCCGCGGCCGCCTGTTCGGACTCGTCGTAGCGGCCCAGTTCGTAGAGCACGTCGGAGAGGAAGACCAGCGCACTGACCAGGGCCCACGAGTCACCGGAGGCGCGGGCCCGCGCCTCGACCCCGCGCAGCTCGGCCAGCCCGCGCTCCGGGGTGCCGTCGAGGCGGTGCAGCAGGGCGATCCGGGTGGGCAGCAGCACCAGGTCGGTGCCGACCTCCGACGCGCCGGCCGCGGCTTCGGCGGCGACCGAGGCGGCCTCGCGCGGGTCGACCTTCATCAGGTGCGACGCGATGTCGGCCAGCACGGCGAACCGTTCCGGGCCGTCGGGGGCGCCGGCCGCCAGCCGGTACGCCTCGCGCAGCTCGGCCGCGCCGTCGCTCTTGCCGAGCAGCGCGAACAGCCGGCCGCGATGGTCGAGCAGGCGGGCGGCGCGCAGCGGCTCGGCGCCGGGGTCGACCTCGGCGAGCGCGGCCCGGGTGAGCGTGAGCGCGCGGCTGAGGTCACCGGCGGTGACCGCGGCGGTGAGCGTGTCCTCCAGCACCCGCAGGTGGTCCATGCCGAGCCGGTCGGCGGCGTCGGGCACCTGCTCCCACAGTTCGAGGACGCGCTCCAGCAGGCGGCTCTGCTCCGCGTACGCGTACCGTTCGGCCGCCGCCTCGGCGGCGACCAGGGCGGCGGTGAGCGCGCGCGGGTGGTCGTGCGCGGCGTACCAGTGGTGGGCGATCTCGGCCGGCGCGCGACCGGCGGCGACCAGGTGGGGTTGGGCCTCGATCGCGGCGGCGTACCGGGCGTGCAGCCGCGCGTGCTCGCCGGGCAGCAGGTCGTCGTGCACGGCCTCGCGGACCAGCGCGTGCCGGAACTCGTAGTCGCCGTCCGGGTCGGCCACCACGAGCTGCCCGGCGACGGCGGCGCGCAGCGCGTCCTCCAGTTCGGCCTCGGGCAGGCCGGCCACCTCGGCGAGCAGTTGGTGGGCGAAGCGGGTGCCTCCGGCGGCCGCGATCCGCAGCACCCGCTGGGCCGGTTCGGGCAGCCGGTCGACGCGGGCCAGCAGCAGGTCGCGCAGCGTCTCCGGGATGGCCGCGCAGCCGACCGGGCCGCCGGCGGCGGCGAGCTCCTCGATGAAGAACGGATTGCCCTGGGTGCGTTCGTGCACGTCGTCGACGGTCCGGGCGTACTGCTCGGTGCCGAGCAGGTCGGCCAGCACGGCGGCGGTGCCGTCGCGGTCGAGGCGGCCCAGCTCGATCCGGTCCACGCCGCGGACCCGGTCCAGCTCGGCGAGGAACGGCCGCAGCGGGTGCCCGCGGTGCAGCTCGTCGGTGCGGTACGTGCAGACCACCAGCAGGCGGGTGGCGCGGGCGGCCCGCACCAGGAAGCCGATGAGATCCCGGGTGGACCGGTCGGCCCAGTGCAGGTCCTCGATCACCAGCACCAGCGGGCGTTCCTCGGCGATCCGCCGGAACAGGTCGGCGACCAGGTCGAACAGGTAGCCACGTGGGGTGTCGGCGAGGGCCGGGCCGGCGGGCGCGGCGGCGCCTGCGGGCATCCGGGCGAGTTCCGGCAGCAGCCGGGCGAACTCCGCCTCGTAGCCGGCGAAGGCGGCCGGCCCGTCGTGGCGCAGCACGTCGCGCAGTGCGGCGGCGAACGGGGCGAACGGCAGGCCGGCCTCGCCCAGCTCCAGGCACTGGCCGACGAGCAGCCGCGCGCCGGCCGCGTCCACCTGCGTGCCGAACTCCTCCAGCAGCCGGGTCTTGCCGACACCCGCCTCGCCGCCGACGAGCACCGTCGCCGGCTCGCCGGACCGGCACCGGGCCAGCGCGTCGCCGAGCGCGGTCAGCTCGGTCCGGCGGCCGACGAGGACGGTGCTGGCGGCGCGTACGGTCACGCCGTCGAGCATGCCACGCGCCCCCGACGGCCCGACCGGGCCGATCGGGCCGCGCGTCGCCGCCGGTCCGGCCGCCCCCGTGACGGCCGGACCGGCGAACTGCCCTGCGGCACCGGCCACGCCCAAGATCCCGGGGACGGCCGGACCGGCGACGGCCGCCGGTGCGGTCACCGGCGGGCGTCGGTGGTGCGGGCGCTGTGCTGCCGACGGCTGAGCCAGCCGCGCGGGTGCCGCCGTGGCAGCGACCGGGCGAGCCGGTCCTGTGCGGCGTCGGCCTGCAACTCGGAGGCGTGGCTGCGGTGGATGCTGAGGATGAAGTCCGCGTCGTTGCCGAACATCTCGATCTCCCTTGTCGTGCGGTGTCGTTCCCTGTCGAGATCGACTCTCCGCGCGAAGGTGCCCCCGGGGCATGGGTACGCCGCCTGATCTTCGCCCGCCCGGCCTCCTTACCGGCGGGCCGGTTCGGGCCGGCGCGGCGGTAAGGTACTCAGCCCTCGGCGGAAGAGGCGGCCACGGATCAACGTGATGTGCGCCGACCACTAGACTCTGCGATATGGCAAAGCCCCAGGAGAAGGTCTCGTTCGGCCAGCGGCTGAAGCAGATCGGGATGGTGTTCCGGTTCACCGCCAAGCAGGACAAGTGGTTCGCGCCGCTGACCGCGGCGGCGGTGCTGATCCCGCTCGCGCTCACCGTGGTCGCGGTGATCGCCTGGGGCTGGCTCTGGCTGCCGATCGGCATCCTGCTCGCCCTGCTGGCCGTGCTGATCGTGCTCAACCTGCGCTCCAACAAGGCGATGATGAACGCCGCCGAGGGGCAGCCGGGCGCGGCGGCGCAGATCATGGAGAGCATGCGCGGCGACTGGCGGGTCACCCCGGCGGTCAGCTCCACCACCCAGATGGACATGGTGCACCTGGTGGTGGGCCGGCAGGGCGTGATCCTGCTGGCCGAGGGCAACCCGCAGCGCGTACGCGGCCTGCTCGGCCAGGAGAAGCGCCGCCTGGCGAAGGTGATCGGCACCGCCCCGCTGCACGACTACGTGATCGGGCAGGGCGAGGGTGAGCTGCCGGTCCGCAAGCTGCGGATGACGCTGATGCGGCTGCCCCGCGCCCTGTCCCCGAAGGACGTCAACGCGCTCGACAAGCGGCTCAAGGCGCTCACCGCGCGGCCGCAGATGCCCAAGGGCGCGATCCCGAAGAACATGCGGCCGGCGCGCGGCGCGTTCCGGCAGACCCGGGGTCGCTGACCTCCGGCGTACGCGAAAAGGAGCCGGTCCCCGTGCGGGGCCGGCTCCTTCGTCGTGCAGGTCAGCGGCGCGGGGCGTCGGTGACGACCGACCCGGAGAGCCGGTCGTGCAGGCCGCGCCGGTGCTCGTCCATCAGCAGGGCCGGCACCACGAGGGCCAGCAGGAGGCCGCGCAGCAGTCCCCGGAGCAGCCCGATCCGGCCGCCGTCGGCCCAGGACACGCAGCGCAGCCGGGTCAGGTACATGCCGGGGGTCTGGGCGAACAGGCCGATGAAGAAGCCGTACTCCAGGATCAGCACCAGGACCGGCGGCCAGCCGTCGCGGACCGGGTCGGAGAAGGCCCGGGCGACCATCAGGCACAGCACCCAGTCGATGATCAGGGCGCCGAAGCGGCGGCCGAGGCTGGGCGGGGTGAAGGCGGGGTCGGTGGCGGGCGGCACCGGTGTGGCGGCGGTATCGGTCACAGCGGCCAGGGTAGCGCCGCCGCGACCCCTGACGAAAAATACGACATTCAGCATCAGAGCGTGCCGGGATGACGCTCCGCAAGCGACGTAACACGGCGGAAACAGACGAGACACGGCCGGGCAACCCCCCGGCCATAGCGTCGCCAGTAGCCAGCTACCGGAGTGGACCTGCCAGGAGGACGTGTGTTCGCCAATTCCGAGGAACTCCTGCGATACCTCGCCAACGAGGACGTGAAGTTCGTCGACGTACGTTTCTGTGACCTGCCCGGCGTGATGCAGCACTTCAACCTGCCGGTCGAGTCGTTCGACGACAGCGTCTTCACCGACGGCCTCGCCTTCGACGGATCCTCGATCCGCGGCTTCCAGGCCATCCACGAGTCCGACATGCTCCTGCTGCCGGACGTCGCCACCGCCTTCATCGACCCGTTCCGGGCCCAGAAGACGCTCGCGCTGAACTTCTTCATCCACGACCCGTTCACCCGCGAGGCGTACTCCCGCGACCCGCGCAACGTGGCGAAGAAGGCCGAGGCGTACCTCGCCGCCAGCGGCATCGCCGACACCGCCTACTTCGGGGCGGAGGCGGAGTTCTACATCTTCGACTCCATCCGCCACGAGACCTCCGCGCACCAGTCGTTCTACTACATCGACTCGATCGAGGGCGCCTGGAACAGCGGCCGGATCGAGGAGGGCGGCAACCGGGGTTACAAGACCGCGTACAAGGGCGGCTACTTCCCGGTGCCGCCGGTGGACCACTACGCCGACCTGCGCGACCGGATCGTGCGGCGCCTCGTCGACGGCGGCTTCACCGTCGAGCGTTCGCACCACGAGGTCGGCACCGCGGGCCAGTCGGAGATCAACTACAAGTTCTCCACGCTGCTGCACGCCGCCGACCAGCTCCAGCTGTTCAAGTACATCGTCAAGAACGAGACCTGGGCCGCCGGCAAGACCGCGACGTTCATGCCCAAGCCGCTGTTCGGTGACAACGGCTCCGGCATGCACACCCACCAGAGCCTCTGGCGCGGCGGCGAACCGCTGTTCTACGACGAGACCGGCTACGCCGGCCTGTCCGACACCGCCCGCTGGTACATCGGCGGCCTCCTGCACCACGCCCCGTCGCTGCTGGCCTTCACCAACCCGACGGTGAACTCCTACCGTCGTCTGGTGCCGGGCTTCGAGGCGCCGGTCAACCTGGTCTACTCCCAGCGCAACCGCTCGGCCTGCACCCGCATCCCGGTGACCGGCAGCAACCCGAAGGCCAAGCGCGTCGAGTTCCGGGTGCCGGACCCGTCGAGCAACCCGTACCTGGCGTTCTCGGCCATGATGATGGCCGGCCTGGACGGCATCAAGAACAAGATCGAGCCGCCGGCGCCGATCGACAAGGACCTCTACGACCTCCCGCCGGAGGAGTGGGGCGACGTCAAGCAGGTGCCCGGTTCGCTGCCGGAGGTGCTCAACGCGCTCGAGGCCGACCACGACTACCTGCTCGACGGCGGAGTGTTCACGCCGGACCTGATCTCCACCTGGGTCGACTGGAAGCGGGCCAACGAGGTCGACCCGGTGCGTCTGCGCCCGACCCCGCACGAGTTCGCGATGTACTTCGACTGCTGAGCACGTACGTCAGCACCGGCCGGGCCGGCTTCGCGATGGCGGAGCCGGCCCGGCCGTTTACGCGGTACGGCGGCGCAGCGCGGCCCGGACGCCGCCCACCGCGACGACCACCACCAGCACCGTCATCAGCACCGCGCCCGGCGCCTTGCTGAACCGGGCCAGGTTGGATCCGTCCGGCAGGGTGAGCGCCGAGGCCACCGCGCAGGGCGCCACGAACCAGACCTGCCGGGCCAGCGGCACCGCCGCGACCGCGAGCAGCGTCAGCGGCCAGATCGCGTACCAGGGGTGGAAGACCGGGGCGAGCAGCACCGTGGCGGCGAGCGCCAGCCCCGCGCCGAGCAGCGCCACCCGCGGGCGGGCCAGCGTCAGCCGGGCCACCCGCTGCCGGGCGTCGTTGAGCCGCCGCAGCCGCGTCCACGCCTGCCACCAGAGCGCCACCAGCGTCGCGGCCAGCAGCACCAGCGCGGCCGCCCGGACCACCGGCACCGCCTGCGGCCGTAGCCCGGCCAGCTCACCGGCGTAGTCGATCACGAACCCGACGGCGGTGGGCGGGGAGGTCCACTGCTGCGAGTCGCCGCTGTGGCCGAGCCCTCCCACCCAGCCCAGCCCGAGGCCGGTGGCGAGCGACACGACGAGCAGCGTGCCGAGCACCGACGCGGCCAGCTGCCCGCCGTCGCGCAGCAGCGCCCGCCAGGTGTAGCGGCCGAGCACCGCGGCGAGCGCCGCGAACGGCAGCGCCACCACCGCGACCGCCTTCACCGCCACGGCAAGGCCCAGCAGCACACCGGCCACCAGCAGCGCGCGCGGCTTGCCCGGCAGGCGGACCAGCACCAGCAGGCCGAGCAGGAGCAGCCCGAGCGCGAGCGCGTCGTTGTGCGCGCCCGCCACCAGGTGGATCCCGACCAGCGGGCACGCGAGCACCAGCCAGGCGGCCCGCCGGGTGGGCACCCCGGCGGCACGGGCCAGGCCGGGCAGGCAGAGCGCGGTCAGCAGCACACCGGCCACCGCGACCAGCCGCAGCGCCACGACCGTCCCGATCAGGCCGCCACCGGCGAGGACGGCGAGCCCGGCCAGCAGGACGAAGAACGGCCCGTACGGCGCCGGGGTGTCCCGCCAGATCGGCGACACCGAGTCGGTCCACGGACAGCCGGCCGCCGCGACCCCCACCCGGTACGGGCTGAGCCCCTGCGTCCACGTCCAGCCCTGGCAGGCGTACGAGTAGACGTCGCGGCTGCCGATCGGCGGCGCGGCGAGCATCGGCAGCGACCAGAGCCCGGCGGTCAGGTACGCCCACCGGCCGGACGGGGCGCCCCACCGCAGCGACCACCAGGCGCCCACCAGCAGCAGCGTCCCGGCCAGCCAGCAGGCGAGCGCCGCCGGCCCGTTCGGTGCGTGCCAGATCGCGGCGAGCGAGCCGCGCGGGGGCGTGCCTGGTAGCGCGCCGCCGAGCCACCCGCCGACGGTGAGCAGCACGGCCCCGGCGAGGCCGGCGTAGCGGGCGAGACCGGCGGCGATCGGCCGGACGGGTCCGTCGGGCTCGCTCACCGGCACACTCCTCAGTCCACGGGAACCGGCTGCCGGCCCTGGCGAGCCGACCGTACCAACCACACGACCAGCCCGATCACGAACAGGGTCATCAGCGGCGCACCGGGCATCTTGGAGTACCGGGCCAGCCCGGTGCCGTCGGCCAGCACGAGGAACGACGACACCACTGTGACGATCGAGAACCACAGCGTGCGGTGCGCGGTGGCGGCGAGCACCGCCAGCGGCCACAGCCAGTACCAGGGGTGGAACAGCGGGGAGAGCGCGACGGTGGCGGTCAGCGCCAGCCCGGCGTGCCAGAACGGCTCACCGCGACGGAACGACCGGAACCAGAGCCAGATCAGCACCGCGATCAGCACGACCATGCCGATCGCCCGGGTCACCGGCAGCGCGTCGATGTGCACGCCGAACGGCGCCAGCAGGTAGCCGACGGTCTGCCCGACCGCCGTCGGCGGCGAGGTCCAGGCCACCACCAGCCCGCCCTGTTCCAGCCCGCTGACGAACCCCAGCCCCAGGCCGGAGGCGACCGTCACCGCGGCGAGCGCCGCGAGCGAGCCGCCGACCACCCACCCGCCGTCGCGCACGAGCGTCCTGATCCGGTACGCCCCGACGATCGCGGCCAGCGCGGCGAACGGCATCACGACCAGCGCGGTGACCTTGACGGCGGCGGCGAGTCCGAGCAGCACCCCACCGGCGAGCAGCGGTCCGGGCCGGCCCGGACGGGCCGCCACCACCGCCAGCCCGGCGACCAGTAAGCCGATCATCAGCGCGTCGTTGTGCGCGCCGGAGACCAGGTGCACGGGCACCAGCGGGCTCGCCAGCGCCAGCCAGAGCGCCCGCCGCGGCGGCACCCCGCACCGGCGGGCCAGCACCGGCAGCGCCCACGCGGTGAGCGCCACCCCGGCCACGGCGAGCACCCGGAACAGCGCGACGGCGGCGAGCAGCGAACCGGTGGCCTCCACCACCGCACCGGCGAGCAGCACGAACAGCGGCCCGTACGGCGCCGGTGTGTCCCGCCAGATGTAGGAGATGGTGTCCAGCCAGGGGCAGGGCAGCGCCGACACGCCCTGCTCGTAGGGGTTGATCCCGGCCGAGAAGCTGGCGCCCTGGCAGGCGTACGCGTACACGTCGCGGCTGCCCAGCGGCGGCGCGACCAGCATCGGTGCCAGCCAGAGCGCGACGGTGACCAGCACCCAGCGGGACGACGGCACCCGGTCCCGCAGCGACCACCACGCCCACGCCAGCAGCGCGGCGCCGACCAGCCACAACCCGATGATCAGCGGCCCGTTCGGGCCCTGCCAGATGCTGACCGGGGTGGGACGCAACTCGCCGTCGGGCAGGGCGCCACCGAGGAACGCGGCCACGGCGAGCAGCACCGAACCCGCCAGGCCGATCCAGCGCGAGAGGTGGTGAGGCACGCCGGACATGCTGCCAGTACGGTGGTTCGCGATCAGGAGGTGGGCATGCGGGGCGGTCGGGTGGTGGCGGTCTCCGCCGTGTCTGCGCTCGTCCTCGCCGCGCTCCACCTCACCCTGCCGGCCACCGGCTCGGACCTGTCCGCGCAGGTCGCCCGCGCCGGCTTCTTCGCCGAGCACGGGGCCGCCCTGGTCGACCTGCGCTGGTACGGCGGTGTGCACCCGTGGGGCTACAGCCTCGTCTCGCCGCCGCTGATGGCGCTGCTCGGGGTACGCGTCACCGGCGCGCTCGCCCTGCTCGCCTCCGCCACCGCGTTCGCCGCCCTGCTGGTGCGGATCCGGGTGCCTCGCCCGCTGCTCGGCAGCCTGGTGGGCGTGGTCACGATCGCCGGCAACCTGGTCTCCGGCCGGGTCACCTACGCCCTCGGCGTCGCGTTCGGCCTGGCCGCGCTGCTCGCGCTCACCGTCCCCGCCCGCCGCACCCGCCTCGCCGCCGCTGATGCCGCTGGCGAGCCGGCCGATCCCGGCCTTGCCGGTGCCGGGCCGGCCGGTCCCGGCGCTGCCGGTGGTGGCCGGAGCGTCTGGGCTGCCGTCGCCGCCGGTGCCGCCGCGCTGCTCGCCTCGGCGGCCAGCCCGGTGGCCGGGCTGTTCGTCGGGCTCGCCGGCGTCGCGCTGCTGCTGACCCGCCGGTACGCCGACGGCCTGCTGCTCGCCGTACCGGCCGCCGCGCCGCTCGCCGTGACCGGGCTGCTGTTCGGCGAGGGCGGCTGGATGAACATCAGCACGGCCGACACCGTGCACGCCGTGGTGACGAGCCTGGTGGTGGCGGCGCTCGTGGCGTACCGGCCGGTGCGGGTGGGCGCGCTGCTGTCCGCGGCCGGGGTGCTCGCGTCGGCGCTGCTGCACACGCCGGTCGGGCTGAACGCCACCCGCTTGGTGGTGATGTTCGCGCTGCCGGTGCTGGCCGCCGCCGCGACGCTTCCCGCCCCGCTCGCCGATCGGCTCCGCGCCGCCGGCCGGCGCTCCCGGATCGTCGGCGCGGTCGGGCTGGCCGCTCTTCTCGCGGTGGTCTGCTGGTGGCAGCCGCCGGTGGTCACCGCCGACCTGCGCAGCGCCGACGACCCGACGGCCGACCCGGCGTACTTCGCGCCGCTGCGTGCGGAGCTGGCCCGGCGCGGGCTCACCGGGCGGGTGGAGGTGCCGCCGACCCGCAACTACTGGGAGGCGGCCCACATGGGGGACGTACCGCTGGCCCGGGGCTGGCTGCGGCAGGCCGACATCGACCGCAACGCACTGTTCTTCACCACTGTGCCCGGCGCGGACGGCACCGGCATTCCGCTGACCCCGATCACCTACCGGGACTGGCTGGCCGACAACGCGGTGCAGTACGTGGCCGTGCCGGATGCCGAGTTCTCCTGGGTGGGGTCGTCGGAGGCGAAGCTGGTGGAGACGGGCCAGCCGTACCTCACCGAGGTCTGGTCGGACCGGCACTGGAAGCTGTACGCGGTCGCCGAGCCCACCCCGCTCGTCGGCGCGCCGGGTGAGCTGGTCCGCCAGGACGGC
Source organism: Micromonospora sp. WMMD1219 (assembly GCF_049315215.1). NCBI lineage: Bacteria > Bacillati > Actinomycetota > Actinomycetes > Micromonosporales > Micromonosporaceae > Micromonospora > Micromonospora sp. WMMD1219. The sequence goes on along the minus strand of NZ_CP186057.1, from coordinate 3,485,134 downwards.
GCCTCGATCACGTTCCGCGCCCCCGCCGCCGGTCCGATCCCGATCCGGGTACGCCACGACCGCTGGTTGACCGTCGACGGCGGCGCCGGGGTCACCCGAGACGGCAAGTGGACCACCGTGACGGTCCCCCGAGCCGGCACCTACACCCTCAAAAGCTGACCCACCGCCCCGCCCCGCCCTCGCCCCTGCCCTCCTGTCCCCGTCGATCTTGCGGTTGCGGCCCTCCAGGAGCCGGAAATGCCCCTTTCGCCGGGGCCGCAAGTGCAAGATCAACGCCGAGGGAGGGCGGGGCGGGAGGGGGTGGGAGCGGCTTGGGGTTAGAGGGGGGACTCCAGGATTCGCTGGACGACCGTGCGGGAGTGGCGACCGGTGCGCAGGTACTCGTCGAGGAACTCGCCCTGGTCCTCGCGCCCCAGCAGCCGCACCACCCCGGCCAGCTCCACCCCGTGCCGGGGCAACTGGTCCCCGGCCCGGCCGCGTACCAGCATCAGCGCGTCACGCACCTCGGCGGCGAGCGTCCAGCCGGCGGCCAGCTCGGCGGCGTCGGAGGGGTCGAGCAGGCCGGCGTCGCGGGCGGCGGCGAGCGCGTCGAGCGTACGGGTGCCGCGCAGGGCGGGCACCTGACCGGCGTACCGGAGCTGAAGCAACTGCACCGCCCACTCGACGTCGGCCAGACCGCCCCGGCCCAGCTTGGTGTGGGTGGCCGGGTCGGCGCCGCGGGGCAGCCGCTCGGTCTCCACCCGCGCCTTGATCCGGCGGATCTCCACCACCTGCTCGCGGCTCAACCCCTCGGCCGGGTAGCGCACCGGCTCGATCATGGCTTCGAACTCGGCGCCCAGGTCGGCGTCGCCGCAGACGAACCGGGCCCGCAGCAGCGCCTGCGCCTCCCACACCCGGGACCAGCGCGCGTAGTACTGGGCGTACGCGGCGAGGCTGCGCACCAGCGGGCCCTGCCGGCCCTCGGGGCGCAGGTCGGCGTCCACGCCGAGCGGCGGATCGGGGGCGGGCGCGGACAGCAGCCGGCGCAGCTCCTCGGCGATCGCGTGTGCGGCGGCGCTCGCCGCGCTCTCCTCCACCCCGGGCGGCGGATCGTAGACGAACAGCACGTCGGCGTCGGAGAGGTAGTTCGACTCGTACCCGCCGAGCCGGCCCATGCCGATCACCGCGAAGCGCAGGCCGGGCGGTCCGGGGTGGACGGAACGGGCGGCGCGCAGCGCGGCGGCCAGCGTGGCGTCGGCGACGTGCGACAGCGCGGTGCCCACAGCCGTCACGTCCACCACAGTGGGCCGGCGTTCACCGCCGCCGACCGGGCGGGGGGCGAGCGGGGCGAGCGAACCGGCGCGGCTGAGCACGTCGGCGGCGGCGATCCGGACCAGTTCCCGGCGGCGCAGCGCGCGGACCGCCCGGATCGCCTCGACCGGGTCGTCGTGGCGGGCGGCAGCGGCGGCGAAGCCCTCGACGAGCGTCTCCCGTGGACGCGGGGTCAGCTCGCTGTCCTCGGCGAGCAGCCGCAGCGCCTCCGGTTCGCGGGCCAGCATGTCGGCCGCGTACCGGGACGAGGACAGCACCCGGGCCAGCCGGCGCGCCACCGGGCCGGAGTCACGCAGCAGGCGCAGGTACCAGGGGGTGCTGCCGAGCTTGTCGGAGACCTGCCGGTAGTTGAGCAGACCGCGGTCCGGCTCGGGGGCGTCGGCGAACTCGTCGAGCAGCACCGGCAGCAGCGTGCGCTGGATGGCGGCGGTGCGGCTGACCCCGCCGGTGAGCGCCTGGAGGTGCCGCAGCGCGCCGGCCGGGTCGGCGAAGCCGAGCACCTCCAGCCGGTGCCGGGCCGCTTCGGGCGTGAGGCGCAGCCCCTCGGCCGGTACGCGGGCCACGGATTCCAGCAGCGGCCGGTAGAGCAGCTTGGCGTGCAGCCGGCGTACCTCGGTGGCGTGGGTGACCCACTCGGCGCGGAACTCCTCGACGGCGCTGCGCCCCGGCGTGGCCGCGTAGCCGAGCGCGGCGGCGAGCCAGCGCAGCGCGGCCGGTTCGGTCGGCACGGTGTGGGTGCGGCGCAGGGCCTGGAGCTGGAGCCGGTGCTCGACGGCGCGCAGGAAGCGGTAGCCGCGCAGCAGCGCCTCCCCGTCGGCGCGGCCCACGTAGCCGCCCGCGACGAGCGCGCGCAGCGCCGGTACGGTGCCGGGCACCCGCAGCGCCTCGTCACCCCGGCCGTGCACGAGCTGGAGCAGCTGGACGGCGAACTCGATGTCGCGCAGCCCGCCCGGACCGCGCTTGATCTCGCGTTCCAGCTCCTTCGGCGGCACGTTGTCGAGGATCTTGCGGCGCATGGACCGGACGTCGTCGACCGCCTCGGGGCGTTCGGCGGCGGTCCACACGAGCGGGGCCAGCGCGTCGATCCACTCCTTGGCCAGCTCCAGGTCGCCGGCCGCCGGGCGGGCCTTGAGCAGCGCCTGGAACTCCCAGGTGCGGGCCCAGCGCTTGTAGTAGGCGAGGTGGCTGGCGAGCGTGCGGACCAGCGGCCCCCGGTTGCCCTCGGGACGCAACGCCGCGTCGACCGGCCAGGCCACCAGCCCGCAGATCTGGATCAGCCGGGTGGCGACCTGGGTCGCGGCGGGCAGGTCGTCGTCGGTCGCGGAGACGAAGATGACGTCGACGTCGGAGACGTAGTTCAGCTCGTCGCCACCGCACTTGCCCATCGCCACCACCGCGAGCCGGGGACGCGGCGTGCCGTCGGGCAGCTCGTCGGCGGCGATGTCGTAGGCGGCGGCCAGCGTGGCGTCGGCCAGCCCGGACAGCGCCGCCATGGTCTGCTCAAGGCCGCGCCCCCCGGTCAGGTCGGCCGCCGCGATCCGCAGCAGCGCGAGCCGGTACGCCTGCCGCAGCAGCGGGACCGCGCCGGTCATCGTCGTGAGCCGGGCGGCGACGCTCAGGTCGAGCCGCCCGTCCGCGGTGGGGGCGAGCCCGTCCGGCTCGGTCGCCAGCACCGCCCACTGCCCGGGGTTGGCGACCAGGTGGTCGCCGAGCGCGGAGGACGCGCCGAGCACCGCGATCAGCCGGCGGCGCAGCCCGGGGTCGGCGGCCAGGGCGTCGCGTACGGCCACCTCGTCGCCGGAACGCCGCTCGGACTCGACCAGCCGGTGCAGCTGACGCAGGGCCAGGTCCGGGTCGGCGGCCCGGGACAGCGCGCCGAGCAGCTCGGCGGCGCGTTCGTCGGCGGGCTCCTGGGTGTCGGGCCGCCACAGGGCGAGTCCGTCCGGGCCGAGCAGGTCGGCGGCGCGGGTGGCGCCGTCGCCCTCGGCGAATCCGTAGCGGGCCAGGCGCCCGCGGGCCGGCCGGGTCACCGTCAGGCCCCGAGCAGCGGCAGGCTGCGGCGCGGGTTGTCGTCGCCGAGTTCGCCGAGCGCGAGCGCGGCGAACCGGATCGCGAACGGCTGCCACGCCTCCTCGACGTCGGCCATCACCCGGTCGCAGGCGGCCACCACCAGCTCCGGGTCGTAGTCCAGCTCGGCCAGCACGGCCGAGTCGCGGGACCACTCGGCGATCATCGCGGTGTCGCACTCGATGTGGAACTGCAGGCCCCAGGCCCGGTCGCCGAGGCGGAACGCCTGGTGCGGGTAGCGGGTGGACGCGGCCAGCAGCGTCGCGCCGTGCGGCAGCTCGGTGATCTCGTCGGCGTGCCACTGGAGCACGTCGGGCATCAACGGCACGTACCGGAACAGCGGGTCGTCCTCGGCGGCGTCGCGCCGGCCCACGAGCGCCGGGCCGATCTCCGGCCCGGACGGGCTGCGCTCGACCCGGCCGGCGTGCGCGGTGGCGAGCAGTTGCGCGCCGAGGCAGATCGCCAGCGTGGGCACCCGCCGCCGGACCGCCTTGCGCAACAGCCCCTCCAGCGCCGGGAACCAGGGCGCGCCGGGGCCGCCGTCGGCCCGCGGGTAAGCCTGCTGGTCGCCGCCGAGCACCACGAGCGCGGCGTACCCCTCCAGGTCGGCGGGGAGTGGATCGCCGGCGTGCGGACGCAGCACGCGCAGCTCAAGGCCCCCTTCGGTGAGCCACTCCCCCAGGCGGCGGAGGTCGTCGGTCGGGTCGTTCTCGATCACCAGCGCGGTCGCCACGACGTCGAGGCTAACCGGTGCGGCCGACAGGGCACGGTCCGGCAGGCCCTAGGCTCCGATCGTGCCTGACGACTGCCTGCGCCCACCGGCCCTGCGTCCCGGCGACGCGGTGATGCTGGTGTCCCCGTCCGGGCCGACCCGTCCCGAACGGGTGGCCCGCGGCATCGAACTGCTCACCGGCTGGGGCCTGCGCCCGGTGCCCGCGCCGAACGCGTACGCCAGGCGGGGTTATCTGGCCGGCGACGACGCGCTGCGGGCCGCGGACCTGAACGCGGCGTTCGCCGACCCGGAGATCCGCGGGGTGATCTGCACCCGGGGCGGCTACGGCGCGCAGCGGGTGGTCGACCTGATCGACATGGCCGCGGTACGCCGGGATCCGAAGGTGGTGGCCGGCTTCTCCGACATCACCGCGCTGCAGTTCGCGCTGTGGCGGGGCGCCCGGCTGGCCGGGGTGCACGGGCCGGGCGCCGCCTGGCGGGACGAGCGCACGCCGATCCGCTCGGCGGAGTCGCTGCACGCCGCGCTGACCAGCACGGAGCCGGTGACGGTGGCGGCGGTCGAGGCGGAGGAGACGTACCCGGTGCGGGTGCCCGGACGGGCCGAGGGCCGGCTGCTCGGCGGCAACCTGTGCCTGATCACCGCGTCCATCGGCACGCCGGACATGCCCGACCTGACCGGGGCGATCCTGCTGGTCGAGGAGGTGCAGGAGCCGCCGTACAAGATCGACCGGATGCTCACCCACCTGCGCCGCTGCGGCGCGCTGGACGGGATCGCCGGGGTGGCGGTCGGCCAGTTCACCGAGTGCGCGGACGGCTGGGACACCACTGTCGTGGACGTGCTCACCGACCGCCTGGGCGACCTCGGCGTGCCGGTCCTCGGCGGCCTGCCCGTCGGGCACGGCCCGGGCCAGCTCACCGTCCCGGTAGGCACCCCCGCCACCCTGGACGCCACCACCGGCACCCTGACCGTCGCCCCCGCCGTCCGCTGACGGCCAGCCCCGACCCAGGCCCCAGCCCCAGCCCCGGCCCGGCCCCAGCCCCGGCCCCGGCCCCGGCCCCGGCCCCGGCGATCATGAAGTTAGCGGCGGTTTAAAGATCCACAACTGCCGCCAACTTCATGATCGACGCGGCGAGGGCGGCGGGGGCGGGGTGGGCGGCGGGGGCGGAGGATCAGTGCGGCGCGGGCGGGGTCAGGTGGGCTACCGCGCCGATCTCCAGGGCCGCCCAGACCGCGCCGTCGGGGGTGACCGTGAGGCCGTGGGGTTCGGACGCCGGGGTCGGCAGGTCGTGGGCGGTGACGTGGCCGTCGGGGTCGACGTGGCCGATGCGGTTGGCGCCCCATTCGGTGAACCAGCAGCCGCCGGCCGGATCAGCGACGATCGCGTGCGGGCGGGCCTCCCGGTCCGGCAACGGGATCTCGTCGATCCGCCCGTCCGGCGTGATCCGGCCGATCTGCCCGGCGACGATCTCGACGAACCAGAGCGCGCCGTCGCCGCCCCGGGTGATGCCGACCGGTCCGGCCGCCTCGGTGGGCAGCGGATGCACCGTCACCGACCCGTCCAGGCCGACCCGGGCGATCGCGTTCGCCTGGTTGAGCGTGAGCCAGAGCGCATCGTCCGGCCCGGCGGCGAGCATCGACGGGAAGCCCTTCTCGACCGGCAGCGGGAAGGACGTGACCTCCCCGTCGACGCCCACCCGGCCGACCGTGTCGTTGTTCATGCCGGCGTACCAGAGCGCGCCGTCCGCACCCACCGCCAGCCCGCACGGGCCGCAGCCGGGCGGCAACGCCACGGAGCTGGTCTCGCCGTCGACGGTGATCCGGCCGAGGCGGTCGTCGCCCGAGCGGGTGTACCAGAGCGCGCCGTCGGGGCCGCCGGCGATGATCAGCGGACGACTGCCGGGCGGGTCGTCGCGGTAGGTCCGCACCTCGCCGTCGAGGCCGAGCCGGGCGACGCCGCCGGAGCCGGCCAGCGTCAGCCAGAGCGCGCCGTCGCGCCCGACCGTGATCGAGTACGGCCCGGAGCCCGGCCCGGTGAGCGGGATCTCGCGGATGGCGGGCTGTGTCATCGAGTGGCCTTTCGTCGGGTTTCACCCAGCCTTGCGGACGCTCCGGCGTGCCGGCAACGCGAATAAAACGGGCCTTCCGGGCGGGATTGCCAGCTCGCTGACAGGTTCGCCACGGGTTGCCCTCAGTTCCGGCGACCACTGTCGGTGACGTCATCGCACCACCACCGAACAGGAGAATCGCATGATCCGCACGATGTCGAAGAAGCACCTGCTGGTCGGCCTGGCCGCCGCCGGTGTGCTCGGCGTCGGGATCGCCGCCCCGACGGTGGCGCTCGCCGACGACAAGAGCCCGAACCCGTCTTCGAGCGCCAGCAGCAGCACCGACCAGGGGGACGACCGCCGCCAGAAGCACGCCGACCGGCAGGCCGAGTTCGCCGAGGCGCTCGCGAAGAAGCTGGGCGTCCCGACCGACAAGGTGACCGCGGCGCTGGAGAAGCTGCACGAGCAGCGGCAGGGCGACCGCCCGGAGCGGCCGGAGCGGCCGTCGGCCGAGGACCGGCAGGCCGCGCTGAAGGAGCGGCTGGACCAGGCCGTCACCGACGGCAAGCTCACCCAGGAGCAGGCCGACGCGGTGCTCAAGGCCGCCGAGGCCGGCGTGTTCCCGGGCCCGGGCAAGGGCGGCCACGACGGCCGGCCCGGCCACCACGGCAAGGGCGGCGACAAGGCCGACAAGGGCGCCGAGGCCGAGCAGGAGGGCCAGGGCGGCAAGTGACGCGGTGGCCCCGCCGCCCCTCACCGGCCGTTCCCTCCTCCTGGCCGGCGCCCGGCGGGGCCACCCACGCCTGATCCCCTCGGACCGCGGCGGGGTGGTGGTGCACTCGCACCGCCACCCCGCCGCGCCCGTGTCAGCGCAGGTACGGCCCGTCCGCGCCGATCTTGCCCGGCGCCGGGTTGCCGGGCAGGTCGAGCACGTAGACCCGGAGGTTGCCCTTGCCGCCGGCCGCTGCGGTGAGCGTGCCGTCGGCGACCGTCTTCACGTCACCGGTGACCGCGTCCACGTACCGGCCGTTCGGCACCCCGCGGAACGTGGCGCCGCCGGACACGGTGACCAGCGCGAAGCTGTCCACCCCGCCCTGGGTGAAGCGCCGCTTGTACGCCATCGCGCCGCTCACGCCCTCGGTCGAGTACTGCCCCTTCTGCAACGCCGGCACCGCCCGCCGGATCAGGTTGAGCCGTTGCACGTGCTTGACCAGCGGCTGGGCGAGCGTGGTGGCGACCGTCCCGCCGGCCGAGCCGACCACCCCGAAGTCGCTCGCGGTGACGGTGCCGGCCAGGTGGTCGCCGTAGTAGGCCCGGCCCGTGGTGTCGAGCGGGCAGCTCGGCCCGCAGTCGATCCGGGCGCCCTTGCGGAACTCGATCTCCGAACCGTAGTAGAGCGTCGGGATGCCGCGGAACGTCCACATCAGGCTCATGTTCTCCGCCCAGGCGTCGGTGCCGCCGGTGTACCGGGTGGAGGACTTGTTCGGCCCGTAGTCGTGGCTGTCGACGTAGACCACGTTGTACGTGGCGTCGTTGTAACTGTCGTCGGAGTCCTTCCCGTTGTCGAACGCGTTGCCGGCGTCGGAGAAGTTCATGTGCATCCGCATGTCGATGACGTTCATGCCGGAGAACTGCGAACGGTCCGGCGCGTGGTACGTGTTGCCGCGCAGGAACGCGTTGTCGGTGGTCGGCTGCCCGTTCGGGCCGAGCAGCTGCTCGTGGTCGTACTGCTCGATCGCGGCGCGGACGTCGTCCGGGCTGTACTCCTTGCGCTCCTTCCAGGTGAAGAACTGCGCGGAGTGGTTGACCGAGCCGCGGTTCCACTTGTCGTTGACGAACGCGGCCACCTCGCCGAAGACGTAGAAGTCCTTGCCCTTCTCGCCGAACCGGGCGACCGCGTGCTGCTGGATGGCGGGCAGGAAACGCCGGTTCCAGGTGACCCGGGGGATGTGCACGGCGGTGTCGATCCGGAAGCCGTCCACGCCCATGTCGATGAACCGGTTGTACGCGTCGATCAGGTACTGCTGCACGGCGGCGTTCTCGGTGTTGAAGTCGGCCAGGTCCTCGTGCAGCCAGCAACTGCGTGAGTCCTCGCCCTCCCAGTTGCCGATCCAGCACTGGTGGTACTTGTCGGCGGGGAAGAGCTTGCTGGTCGGGACCGGCCACTGGCACTGGTAGAGCGTGTAGCCCTCGGGGCTGCGCCCGCCGGTCGGCGTACCCCAGTTCAGGCACTGGTTGCCGGCGGGCGCGGCGGACGACCACACGTCGCCGTTGTAGGGCCGGCCCTTGGCCTTGGCGTTCTGCGCCGGGGTGAGCGCCGGGTCGTTCCCGGTCGCCTCGACCATCGGGTCGTACTCCCGGCCGGCCTGCGGCTGGTCGTAGTACCACTTCCACTGGTCGTCGCGGGTGCCGTAGACGGTGGGCGTGAACAGGCCCTTGGCGCCCCACCGGGAGCTGTGGTTGTAGACCACGTCCTGGAAGATCTTTATGCCCTTGGCGTGCGCGGCGTTGATCAGGTCCTGGTAGGAGGCGCCCGCGCTCTCCAGCCGCGGGTCCACCCGGTAGAAGTCCCAGCCGTGGTAGCCGTGGAAGTCGTAGTCGGACCGGTTGAGCACGACCGGGGTGATCCAGAGCGCTGAGAAGCCGAGCGCCTTGATGTAGTCGAGCTTGTCGACCAGCCCCTTGAAGTCGCCCCGGAACATCGGGTCGTCGTTGGCCGCGTTGCCGGAGGCGACGTGCTGGCTGCCGCCGCGGTTGTTCGTGGGATCGCCGTCGGCGAACCGGGCGGTCATCACGAAGTAGATGGTGTCCTCGCGCGGGTCGCCGCCGAGCGGGGCGCCGCCGGTCTGCGGGGTGCCGGTGGTCGCGGAGGCGGGCGCACTCGCCGCCGACCGGTTGCCGGCCGCGTCCAGGGCCCGCACGGTCCAGGTGTACGCGGTGCCGGGCCGCAGGTCGTACGCGACGTGCCGGGTGGTGGCGCTGGTGACCGTGGTGCCGCCGGCTCCCCCGGTGCGGGTCAGCTCGTACCCGGTGACGCCCCGGTCGTCGGTGGCGGCGGTCCAGGTCAGGGTGACCGCCAGCCCGTCGGCGACGGCGGTGAGGCCGCCCGGCGTGGACGGCGGGGTGGTGTCCGGGGTGACCGGCGCGCACGGGTCCGCGGCGGCGGCGGTGACCCGGCCGTTGTCGACGACGCTGCGCCCCGCGCCCAGGGTGTAGTCCGCGCCGCCGTTGTTGTCCCAGGCGCCGGCGGTGTTGTTGAACGCGGCGGTCAGGCCGGTGGCCGTGCCGAGGTCGACGATCCGGCGGGCCCAGCCGGCGCAGCGCGTCTCCATGGCGACGCCCGGGGCGGTGGTCCAGGCGCCGCCGGCGGGCCGGTAGTGCAGGTTCGCGGCGGTCCAGCCGCGCGGCGTGAGGTGGTACCAGACCTCGGCGGTGTTCCCCGGCGTCGGGCTCGGCGCGACAGTGGTGGACGGGCTCGGAGTCGGGGTGCCGGACGGCGACGGGGTGGCGCACGGGTCGCCCGTGCCGATCCGGCCGCCGGCGACGGTCACGGTGCCGGCGCCGAGGCGGTAGTTGGCGCCGTTGTTGTTGTCCCAGACGCCGCTGCCGTTGGTGAAGACGACCTGGGCGCCGGTGGCAGCGCCCAGGTCGACGGTCTTGCGACGCCAGCCGGCGCAGGCGGTGTCCATCGGCACGCCGGGCACCGGCGTCCATGCCTGCCCGTCCACGCCGTAGTGGATGTTGACGGACGTGCCCCAGGCGGCCGGTGGCTGGTAGTAGACGGTGACGGTGTTCGCCGCCGCGGCGGCGGTGAACGGCAGCAGCGCGGCGAGCACGCCGGCGGCGAGCGCGAACGCTCCCCACCGGCGGCGGTTGGTGGTGGTGCCCCTCATGGCGCTCTCCTGACACCCACGCCCGCACGACGGGCGCAAGGGGATGAAGGCGTTGCAAGAACTTGCGACGCGTGGTGCCAGGAAGTTACCAGCTTCGATTCCACGAAACCAGTGGTTCACAGTAGACACGGGCGTAACGGATTGCACGGCCCGCAACGACTTGCTCCCGGCCGGCGACCGGCCGGGCCGGGAGCAGGGGCGCGGCGCTCAGCCCTCGGCGGGCGGGGTGAACACGCCGAGCAGGTTGCCCGACGGGTCGCGCAACAGGGCACGCACCAGACCGGTCGGCGTGGTCACCGGCGCCGTCAGAACGGTGCCGCCGGTCGCCTCCGCCCGGCGGCAGGTCTCCGGCACGTCCGCCACCTCGGCGTAGAAGATCGCGTAGTTGCCGGTGTCCGTGTCCCGGATCGCGCCGCCGATCCCCCGCTCACCGCCGGCCGCCGTCTGCCGGTACGACCCACCCGGGCCGCCCTGCTCGAAGCTCCAGCCGAACATCTCGGAGTAGAACCGCTGCACCTCGTCGGGGCGGTCGGAGCCGATCTCGAACCAGGCCACTGGCGTACTGGACATGCTTCCTCCTGGGATTCGCGCCGGCGGTCGGCCGGCGTCGTCAGGATTCAGCCTCGTACCGGGCCACGACAGCGTCCTGTCGGTGTTTCCACCCGGATCAGACCAGGCTGAGCGGGCGCACCCGGTCGACCGGCACGTCGAGGTCACCGGGACGCAGCTCCCGGGTCACCGGCTCGGCCAGCGGGTGCACCGACACGATCCGGTCGGTGCGGAAACAGCGCAGACCGTCGCGCAGGCGGCACCAGGCGACCAGGTACCAGTGCACCGAGTTGCCCAGGTAGGCAAGCGGCTCCACGTCGCGCGCCGAATCGGCGCCGCCGCGGTCGGCGTACCGCAGGCGCAGCACCCGCCCGGCGGCGACCGCGTCGGCGACGGCGGCCGGGACGGGCGTGCCCGGCCCGTCGCCGACCAGGTGCACCCGGCCGGCGAGCCGGTGCGCCTCGGCAACGGCTGCGGGCGGCATCACCGCGACCAGCTTGCGCAGCGCGGCGCCGGCCGCCGGGGCGAACGGGGAGCCGCCGAGCCGGTGCAGCGCGACGGCCATCGCCACCGCCTCGGCCGGGGTCAGGTTGACCGGCGGCAACGTGCGCGCCCGGTCGACCACGTAGCCGCCGGTGCGGCCCGGCTCGGCCCAGATCGGCACCCCGGCGCCCTGCAACGCGGAGATGTCGCGCTCGACGGTGCGGGTGCTCACCTCGAAGCGGCGGGCCAGCCAGCTCGCGCTGCGCGGGCGCGGCGACACCGCCCGCAGTTCCTCGACCAGGGCGTAGAGACGGTCGGTGCGGTTCACCCCCGGACGCTAACCCCGGGGTACGACACCACTCAGGCGATGCAGGCGCAGACGATCAGCGCGGCGCCGAAGTGGGTGGCGGCGCTGACCCGGGCCGCCGGGTGCGGCTCGTCGGCGGCGATGACGTCGCCCAGCTTGCCCGGGGTGAGCAGGTCCAGCACCAGGAACGCCAGCGCCATCACCAGCAGGCCGACCAGCCCGAACACCACAGTGGACGCCAGCCCCTTGGCGAACGAGCTGTAGCTGGTCAGTACGGCGGTGAAGACGATGCCGGCGATGCCGAGTTGATTGGCGGCGAGCAGCAGCGCGGCGTTGCCGTTGCGGCGTACCCAGATCAGCTCCCGCAGCCTGCCCGGGGTGAGCAGGTCGACGAGCAGGAAGCCGGCGGCCATCAGCGCCACCCCGACGATCCCGAACACGATGCTCTGCCACGCCCCGTCGAGCAGATCTCCCAGCACCAACGCCTCCCCGGCTCACGCCGCCCGGCGGAGGTGCCGGGGCGGTGCCGCAGACGATAGCGGCACCGCGCCAGCGTGATCTAGAGCGACAGGTAGCGCTGCCGCTCGTACGGGGTGACCTCGCGGCGGTACTGCTCCCACTCGGAGCGCTTGTTGCGCAGGAAGAAGTCGAAGACGTGCTCGCCGAGCACCTCGGCCACCAGCTCGGAACCGGCCATCACGTCGATCGCCTCGGCCAGGTTCTCCGGCAGCGCCTCGTACCCCATGGCGCGGCGCTCGGCGCTGCTCAGCGACCAGACGTCGTCCTCGGCGCCCGGGGGCAGCTCGTAGCCCTCCTCGATGCCCTTGAGGCCGGCGCCGAGCATCACCGCGAACGCCAGGTAGGGGTTGGTCGCGGAGTCCAGCGAGCGGACCTCGACCCGGGCCGAGTTCGGCTTGCCGTACGCGGGCACCCGGACCAGCGCGGACCGGTTCAGGTGACCCCAGCAGACGTACGCCGGGCTCTCGGTGATCCGGTCCGGCAGCGCCTGCGGGAACAGCCGCTTGTACGAGTTGACCCACTGGTTGGTCACCGCTGTGTACTCGCGGGCGTGGGTGAGCAGCCCGGCGATGAACGACTTGGCGACCTTGGACAGCTTCATCGGGTCGCCGGCGTCGTGGAACGCGTTGCGCTCCCCCTCGAACAGCGACAGGTGGGTGTGCATGCCGTTGCCGGGCTGGTCGGTGAACGGCTTCGGCATGAAGCTGGCCTGCACACCGGTGGAGAGCGCGACCTCCTTCACCACGTGCCGGAACGTCATGATGTTGTCGGCGGTCGTGAGCGCGTCGGCGTAGCGCAGGTCGATCTCCTGCTGGCCGGGGGCGACCTCGTGGTGGCTGTACTCCACCGAGATGCCGATCCGCTCCAGCGCCAGCACGGCCTGGCGGCGGAAGTCCCGCGCCACGGCGTGCGTGGTGTGCTCGAAGTAGCCGCCGGTGTCCACCGGGATGGGCACCGAGCCGTCCTGCGGGCCGTTCTCCAGCAGGAAGAACTCGATCTCCGGGTGGGTGTAGAAGGTGAAGCCCTTGTCGGCGGCCCGGGAGAGCATCCGGCGCAGCACGTGCCGCGGGTCGGCCCAGGACGGGCTGCCGTCGGGCAGCGAGATGTCGCAGAACATCCGGGCGCTCTCGCCGCTGACGCCGCCCTCGAACGGGAAGACCTGGAACGTGGTCGGGTCCGGCATGGCGACCATGTCCGACTCGAAGACCCGGGCGAAGCCCTCGATCGCGGAGCCGTCGAAACCGATGCCCTCGTCGAAGGCCGCCTCCAGTTCCGCGGGGGCCACCGAGACGCTCTTGAGCGTGCCGAGCACATCGGTGAACCACAGCCGGACGAAACGGATGTCCCGCTCTTCCAGCGTACGGAGGACGAACTCCTGCTGACGGTCCACTTCCACCCCTCGTGACACGTACGTCCGCACCGGTCGGGCCGGCCCGGCCTGACCGCCCAGTCTCCACCGGGCTCGTTACGCCGACGTTACGCCCTCCCCGGCCGGCCGTCCCGCCGTGTCCACCGGGCTGGGACACGCGGGGCCGCGGTACCCGTCTGCCGCAACCGGTCGGATTCGGCCGGGACGCCTGGGGGAAGATGGGGACATGCCCACCCTGCGTCTCGCCCTGTGCCAGGTCAACCCGACGGTAGGCGACCTCGCCGGCAACGCCGGCCTGGTCCGCGCGTGGAGCCGTCGGGCCGCCGACGCCGGCGCCCAGCTCGTCCTGTTCCCCGAGCTGATGCTCACCGGTTACCCGGTCGAGGACCTGGTGTTCCGCCGCTCGTTCGTGGCCGCGTCCCGCGCCGCGCTGCACCGGCTCGCCGCCGACCTGGCCGCCGACGGCCTCGGTGACCTGCCGGTGCTGGTCGGCTACCTGGACGCGGACGGCCCTCCGCAGGTCAGCTCCGACGCCCAGCCGGGCCGGGGCGCCCGCAACGCGGCGGCGGTGCTGCACCGGGGCGAGGTGGTGGCCACCTACTTCAAGCACCACCTGCCCAACTACGGCGTCTTCGACGAGGACCGCTACTTCGTCGCCGGCGACACGCTGACAGTGGTGCGCGTCGGCGGGGTGGACGTGGCGCTGACCATCTGCGAGGACCTGTGGCAGGCCGGCGGCCCGTTCGCGGTGGCCCGGGAGGCCGGCGTCGGGCTGGTGCTGAGCATCAACGGCTCGCCGTACGAGCTGAACAAGGACGACGTGCGGCTGCCGCTGGTGCGCCGGCGCGCCGCCGAGGCCGGGGCCGCCATCGCGTACGTGAACATGGTCGGCGGCCAGGACGAGCTGGTCTACGACGGCGACTCGATGATCGTCGCCGCGGACGGCACGCTGCTGACCCGGGCGCCGCAGTTCGTCGAGCACCTGGTGGTGCACGACCTGGAGCTGCCGGCGGCGACCGGGGCGCCGGGCGAGGCCGGCGCGCTGAGCGACGGGATGCGCGTGGTCCGCCACGAGATCCCGGCGATCCCGGCCGCACCGCCCGCCCCGGCGGCCGACGGCGGCATCATCGAGCCGGTCGCCGACGAGGCCGAGGTATGGCACGCGCTGGTGCTGGGCCTGCGCGACTACATCGACAAGAATCGCTTCCCCTCGGTGGTGCTCGGCCTGTCCGGCGGCATCGACTCGGCGGTGGCGGCGGCCATCGCGGTGGACGCGGTCGGCCCGGATCGGGTCGTCGGCGTCTCGATGCCCAGCCAGCACTCCTCCGAGCACTCCCGCACCGACGCCGAGGACCTGGCGAAGCGGACCGGCCTGGACTACCGGGTCGAGCCGATCCAGCCGATGGTGGACACGTTCCTGGCGAACATGTCGCTGTCCGGGGTGGCGGTGGAGAACCTCCAGGCCCGGGTACGCGGCGTGATCCTCATGGCGCTGTCGAACCAGGAGGGCCACCTGGTGCTCACCACCGGCAACAAGAGCGAGCTGGCGGTGGGTTACTCGACCCTCTACGGCGACTCGGTGGGCGGCTACAACCCGGTCAAGGACGTCTGGAAGACGCTCGTGTGGCGGCTGGCGAAGTGGCGCAACGCCGACGCGGTACGGCGCGGGCAGACCCCGCCGATCCCGGAGAACTCGATCGGCAAGCCGCCGTCGGCGGAGCTGAGCCCCGGCCAGCTCGACAGCGACACGCTGCCCGACTACGACGTGCTCGACCCGATCCTGATCGGCTACGTCGACGGTGACCTGGGCCGCGACGGTCTGGTCGAGTCCGGCCACGACCCGGCGGTGGTGGACAAGGTGCTGCGGATGGTGGATACCGCCGAGTACAAGCGACGGCAGTCGGCGCCGGGCACCAAGATCTCCATGAAGGCGTTCGGGCGGGACCGGCGGCTGCCGATCACCAACCGGTGGCGCGAGGACGGCTGACCGCTCCCCCGGCCGGGGAGTGACATCCTCCACTCCGACCTGCCCGCGGCCCGCCGCCCGGTGCGACGATCGCGGGGAACCCGGGGACCGCGTGCGCGGCCTCGAGGAAGGAGATTGTCATGGTGGAGTCCACCCCGGCCGAGGTGACCGCCCTCTACGGCGGGCCGGCCACCCGGCGGGTACGCACCCGCGACCTGATCGCCGCCAAGGAGCGCGGCGAGCGGTGGGCGATGCTGACGTCGTACGACCAGTACACGGCCTCGATCTTCGACCAGGCGGGGATCCCGGTGCTGCTGGTCGGCGACTCGGCGGCGAACAACGTCTTCGGCTACGAGACCACGCTGCCGGTGAGCGCCGAGGAGCTGCTGCCGCTGGTGCGTGCCGTGGTCCGCGCAACGAAGCACTCGCTGATCGTCGGTGACCTGCCGTTCGGCTCGTACGAGGAGGGGCCGGCGCAGGCGCTGCGCACTGCGGTGCGGTTCATGAAGGAGGGCGGCTGCCACGCGGTGAAGCTGGAGGGCGGGCGGCGCTGCGCCGCCCAGATCGAGGCGATCACCGGCGCCGGCATCCCGGTGATGGCGCACATCGGCTTCACCCCGCAGAGCGAGCACACGCTCGGCGGCTACCGGGTGCAGGGCCGGGGCGAGGCGGCCGAGGAGGTGCTCGCCGACGCGCGTGCGGTGGCCGAGGCGGGCGCGTTCGCGGTGGTGCTGGAGATGGTGCCGGGTGAGGTGGCCAAGCGGGTCACGGCCGAGCTGCCCATCCCCACCGTCGGGATCGGGGCCGGCCCGGACACCGACGGGCAGGTGCTGGTCTGGCAGGACATGGCCGGGCTGCGCACCGGCCGGGCGCCGCGCTTCGTGAAGCGCTACGCCGACCTGGCCGGCGCGCTCACCGACGCCACCCGCCGGTTCGCCGACGAGGTACGCGGCGGCGAGTTCCCCGCGGCCGAGCACACCTTCTGAGGTGTAAGGAAGGGCCCCTTCTTAACGCCTGGCGTAGAGAAGGGGCCCCTTTTTAACACGCGCCGCCGCGACGGCGGCGCGACGCGTCAGAGGTCGGTGACCCGGATGCCGGCGTGCGCCTTGTAGCGCTTGTTGATCGCGATCAGGTTCGCGGTGAACGCCTCGATCTGGTGGGCGTTGCGCAGCCGCCCGGCGTAGATGCCCCGCATGCCGGGGATCCGCGCGGCCAGCGCGCCGACCACGCCCACGAGTTCCCGGTCCTCGGTGCAGATCAGCACGTCCAGGTCGATCCGGTCGATCTCCGGGTCGGCCAGCAGCGGCGCGCTGACGTGGTTGAACGCGGCGCACACCCGGGACTCGGGCAGCAGCGCGGCGGCCTGCTGCACGGCGCTGCCCTCAGCGACGTCGAGCGCGTACGGGCCCTGCTTGTCGAAGCCGAGCGGGTTGACGCAGTCCACCACGATCTTGCCGGCCAGCGGTCCGGCGAGTGCGGCGACGGTGGCCGCGTGCCCGTCCCACGGCACCGCCACGATCACCACGTCGCTGCGCCGCGCGACGTCCTCGTTGTCCCCGCCGGAGACCAGAGCGCCGTCGGGGATCCCGGGCAGCGCGGCGATCTCGGCGGCGGCCTGGGTGGCCCGCTCCGCGGTGCGGGAGCCGATCAGCACGGTCTGCCCGGCCCGGGCGAACCGGTAGGCGAGACCCTGTCCCTGGTCGCCGGTGCCACCGATGATGCCGACGGTCAGCCCGGAGACGTCGGGCAGCGTGGTCGCGTCGTAAGCCATGGGCTCATCCTCGCAAAGCGGGGGCACGTGCGGTGCATCCCGATGCTGTGACAATGGCCGCGCTGGTCACGCCCGTTCGAAGGTGACCCGGCGCTGGGCCGGGTCGGCGGCGGTGAGGCGTACCCGGACGCGTTCGCCCAGCGGCAGCTCGCCGGTGCAGCGGGCGCGCACCGGCGGCTCGTCGAGCGCGATGGTGCCGCCGGGCGGGCGGCCGGGGCGGCCGTTGCCCGCCGGGCGCGGTTCGTCCACGTCGAGCACCGCCGCCTCGAACGTCTCCCCCACCCGGTGTGCGAGCAGCACCGCCTCGGCCAGTTCCACAGCGCCCCGGGTGGCGGCGCCCGCCGTGCGGTCGGTCGCGGCCATCACCTCGGGCAGCTTCGGCAGCGCGGCCCGGACCTGCTCGGGCACCTCGCGGCCCTCGTGCAGCGCCAGGCAGACCTCGGTGGCGTAGCGGTCGGCCAGCCGTCGCAGCGGCGCCGTGACGTGCGCGTACGCGGCCGCCACCCCACCGTGCCCGGGCTGCTCGGGCAGGTCCCCGTCGAAGGCGGTGTACGCGGCGCCGCGCATCAGCTCGGCGGCCTGGTCGACGAAGGCGGCCACCCGGGGCTGGGAGGTGTCAAGGCCGTCGAGCACCTGGCCCACCGGTGTGCCGTCCGGCCAGGGCACGCCGAGCGGGCCGGCGGCGAGCCGCAGCCGCTCGACCGCCTCCGGGCGGGGGCGGGGCATGGTGCGCAGCAGCCCGATCCGGCCGGCCAGCATGATGTCCGCCGCCGCCATGCCGGTCAGCAGCGAGATCTGCGCGTTGTGCTCCTCCATCGGGCCGGGGCCGCGCAGCACCAGCCGCCAGCCGTCGCCGTCGGGTTCGACGTCCTGCTCGGGCAGCGGCAGGTTGATCGCGCCCCGGCTCAGGCCGCGCGCGGTGAGCAGCGCGCCGATCTCGGGCAGCAGGGCGATCGGCTCGGGCAGCCGGCCGGCGTCGGCGTCGCGCTGCACGCCGCCGTAGTCGAGCTTGGCCCGGCTGCGCACCAGCGCCCGCTCCAGCGTGACTGTGACGGTGCCGCCGTCGGCGTCCAGGTCGACGGTCCAGAGCACGGCGGCCCGGTCGGCGTCGGGCAGCAGGCTGGCCGCTCCCTCGCTGAGCGTGTGCGGGTGCAGCGGCACGTTGCCGTCGGGCAGGTAGACCGTCTGCCCCCGGCGCCACGTCTCGGCCTCCAGGTCACCGCCGAGGCGTACGTGGGTCAGCACGTCCGCGATCGCGTACCGGACGCGGTAGCCGCCGCCGGGACGCCGGGTGAGGTGCATGGCCTGGTCGAGGTCGCGCGAGGTCGCCGGGTCGACGGTGACGAACGGGATGTCGGTCCGGTCGGCGACCGCCGGTGGCGGCGCGGCGGCGGCCGCGTCGGCCTCGCGCTGCGCCGCGGCCGGGAAGCTCTCGGGCAGTCCCAGCTCGCGGCGCAGCGCGCCGAAGTCGATACGGGGCGCCAGTACGCGTCGGATCACCACGCGGTCAATCCTGACAGCGCCCCGCACGTTCCGCTCCCCGGGAGGGAGCGGTGTCCGCGGCGTCAGGCGCGGCGGGCCGGCGCCTTGCGTGCGGTGGTGCTCTTCGCGGCGGTGCTCTTGCGGGCCGGCGCCTTCTTCGCGGCGGTGGTCTTCTTCGCCGTGGTGGTGGTCTTGCGCGCGGTCGTGGTCTTGCGCGCGGGCGCCTTCTTCGCCGCCGCCTTGCGCGCCGTGGGACGCGTCGAGGCGGTGGTCTTCTTCGCCGGCGCCTTCTTGGCCGCCGTCGTCTTCTTCGCCGCCGTCGTCTTGCGGGCCGGTGCCTTCTTCGCGGTGGCGGTGGTCCGGGCCGTCGTGGTCTTCCGGGCCGCTGTGGTCTTCTTCGCCGCCGCCGTCTTCTTGGCCGCCGTGGTCTTCTTCGCGGTCGTCTTCTTCGCCGTGGTCTTCTTGGCCGGCGCGCTCTTGGCGGCGGCCCGGCCGGCCGGTGCCGTACGGGCAGCGGTCTTCTTCGCCGTCGTCCTGCTGGTGGTGGCCTTGGTGGCCGGCGCCTTGCGGGCCGCCGACACGACCTTCCTGGCGGCTGCCTTCTTGGCCGCCGCCTTCTTCGCCGGTGTCCGTCCGGCGCCGGCGCCCGAGGCGTTCGGCGACGCCTTGGTGACCGTCGTCGTCCTGCCCGCGGCGGTCCTCTTCGCGGTCGTCCGTTTCGCGGCCGGGCGGGTGGCCTGCTGTGCTTCGGCCATCTCGGTTCCCTTTCCTGGGGACGTGCTCCCGCCCTCGCGGGAGCACGGATCACCTCGACGCGGGCCCTCCCGCGCCGTCTAGCGGCCCTCCCCGGCCCAACGGGCGTCCTCGGCGTCCCACGCGTCGTTCCGCTCCCGCACCGTCTGCAGGGCGTTGTCCGCGTCGGCGGCTGAGGCGTACGGTCCGAGAACGTGCTTGGCGGGGCACACGTCGGCATCGGTCTCGACCCGGTGGTGTCGCGTGCACCAGTAGTAGTGCCCACCACTTCCGTCGTCGCTCATGCGATCACTGTGCACCGGGAACCGCCCGGCCGCCACCGGAACGGCACAAATAGTCACGTCCTTCTCCACATTAGACCTGGTCGGGGCGGTTGCGGCGGGGAACGGCGGAAGACCCGGAGATGCCCGCACTCGTCCGAACGGCCGGTACCGGCGCGAGTGGGAACCGGACAGGATCGGCGCTCGTGATCACCACGACGACGGGCACGGGGGCCTGTCCGCGATGCGGCGCGACGCCGGTGTCGCTGGACGGGGCGTTGCCCTGGTGTGCCGGCTGCGACTGGAACCTCGACACCTACGACGCGCGCCGCCAGCCGCCGGAGTTCGGCTGGTCATGGGTCGACCGGCGGACCCACCGGCTCGCCGCGCGGCTCACCCGCCAGCAGTACGCCACCCTGCTCGGCCGGTCGCTGGAGTCGACCGGGCCGGGGCTCACCGGTGTGCTCGTCGCCGGCATCTCGGTACTGCTCCTGCTCGGCGTGGCGGGACTCGCCGTGGCCGGGGTGTGGCTGCTGTTCGCGTACCCATTCCCGAACCTCGCGGTGGTCGGCGGCGTGGCGCTCCTCGCGCTCGCGGTGGCGCTGCGGCCGCGTTTCGGCCGGCTCGACCGGGACCTGGACGTGCTGACCGAGCGGGAGGCGCCGCAGCTGCACGCCCTGGTCCGGGAGGTGGCCGCAGCGGTGGGCGCGCCGATGCCGCACGTGATCGGCGTCGACGGCGACATCAACGCGTACGCGACGTCGGTGGGACTGCGCCGGCGGCGCGTGCTCGGTCTCGGGCTGCCGCTGTGGGGTGCCCTGGACGGACCGGCGCGGGTCGCGTTGCTGGGCCACGAGCTGGGCCACTTCGTCAACGGCGACGTACGCCGGGGGCCGGTGACCCAGCCGGCGCTGACCATGCTCGGCAACGCCGCCGACCTGTTCCGGCCCCGGGGCGGGTCGGACGGCGGCGGGCTGCTGGTGATGGTCGGCGAGTGGCTCGGGCACCTGGCGTCCTGGACGCTGTCGCGGCTCCTGTTCGCCGGGCACGTGGTGCTCGTCGCCACCGCGCTGCGGGAGAGCCAGCGGGCCGAGTACCTGGCCGACGAGATGGCCGCCCGCGCCGGCGGCACGGCGGGCGCGACCCGGCTGCTGGACACGCTGCTGCGGACCGACTCGGTGGCCACGGCGGTGCGCAACGCGGTTCGCGGCGGCCACGGGCCGGACACCTGGCGGGTGGAGACGGGACGCGCGCTGGACGCGGCGGCCGGGCGGCTGTCGCTGGAACGCCAGCTCACCGTCCGGGAGGACACCTCACTGTTCGCCACCCACCCGCCGACCGGCCTGCGGCACCGGATGCTCGGCGCGCGGCCCTGGCAGGACCCGGCGGTGACGCTCACCGAGGAACGGGCCGCGCGGATCGACGCCGAGCTGGCCGGGCACTACGAGCGGGCCGGCCGGGCGCTGAGCTGGAACGCCTGACGGTCAGGCGGGGGCCGGTACGGGCGCCGGACCGGGTACGGCGGCAGGCGCCGGACGGGCCGCCGCGATCGCGTACGTCAGGGCGTAGGGCGTGCAGGCCAGGTGGAACATCGGCTCGACGAGCACCCGGTCGGTGATGAGGAACCGTTCCCACCCGGTCGGCCGGGGCAGCCCGAACGACGAGTCGGTCCAGCAGGTGAGCAGCCAGAGCGGCGCGGAGATCCGGTCCACCGAGTCCGGCGGCAGGCCGTCCGCCACGGGTGCGGTGGCCGGGATCGAGGTGACCACCGCGAGCACCACCGCCGCGTCGGCCGCCACCAGCGCGCCGAGCAGCCCGGCCGACCACGCGGCCCGGACCCGGCCCCGGCGCGCCAGCGCCCCGGCGGCCCAGAGCGCCGGGACCAGCAGCGCCAGCCAGAGCAGCAGCCCGGGCACGCTCTCCCGGACGCGGCTCTCGCCCCGGGCGGCGAGCAGCGCCAGCGTGGCGGTCACCGTCGCGGCGATCGGCAGCACCACGCCGAGCGCGGTGGGCAGCGCCCCCACGCGTACGGTCCGGCGCGCGGCCCGGCCGACGACGAGCGCGAGCGCCACGCCGAGCAGCGCGGTGAGCGCCGACCAGGTCGGCAACTGCGCGGCGGCGGCCCACGGCACGCGCATCTCCAGCCACCCGTGGGTCAGGCCCATCACCGCGCCCGCCAGCACGAGAACGGCGACGCAGGCCGGCGGCGCGAGCAGCAACACCCGCGCGGTACGCCCCAGCCGCCGCGTCCCGGCCCGGCCGGTCAGTGGCGGGGGCCCGGCTGGCGGCCAGGCTCGCGGCGAACCGGAGCATCCCCCACCGCCGGCCGGTCCGGGCCAGCTCGTGCAGCTCGGCGGCCCACTCCCGGGCCAGGCCGGCACGCAGCTCCGCCGGCCAGCGGCGCACCGCGACCCGCAGCAGCAAGGCGGCCACCCGCCGGGTCACCACGCGGGCGCCCCGGCCGGGTCCGCGCCGGCACGCTCAACGGGTACGAGGGCACGCAGCTCGGCCAGTGCCAGCCGGGCCGACCGGATGCCCTCGCCGGTCAGCCGGTAGTAGCGGCGGGCCGGGCGGCCGGCGGCGACCGGGTCGACGTCCTCCCAGTCGGCGACGACCCAGCCGGCCGCCTGGAGGCGGTGCAGCACCGGATAGAGCGTCCCGCTGGACAGGCCGGTGAACCGCATCAGGTCGAGGCCGTAGCGCGGCGCCCCGGGCTCGGCGAGCAGCGCCGAGAGCACCTTCGCCACCGGAACGGTCAGTCGCACGGGCCCACTCTATCGGAACTCTACATAGGGTGGCTGCCCCGCCGTAGCAGGACGAACGGTGATCGGCAATGGACGGCGCGGTCTTCCTGCCGGGACCGGTGGCCGGTCCGGCGGGGACCGCTCAGGTGGATCACCAGGGACCCGGATGCAGGCCGCTGCTCCATATGCGAGCCTCGACTGACGAATTCGCTGTCCGCCTTGCTTCCGGCGGACAGTGGCCCGAGCTGGGGAGAGAAAATCGTGGGCAACCTTGACATCGCGCTGAAGAACGCGATGAACATCGACGGCGCGATCGGGGCCGCGCTCGTCGACTACACCAGTGGCATGACCCTCGGCGTCGCCGGGGGCACCGGCGAGATCGACCTGACCGTCGCCGCCGCCGGCAACACCGACGTGGTACGCGCCAAGCTGCGCACCATCGAGATGCTCAAGCTCGACGACGAGATCGAGGACATCCTGATCACGCTCGGCAGCCAGTACCACCTGATCCGCCCGCTGAGCAACCGCACCGGCAAGGGCCTGTTCCTCTACCTGATGGTGAGCAAGAGCCGGGCCAACCTCGCGATGGCGCGGCACCAACTGCGCACGATCGAGGAGAGCCTGGAACTGTGAGCCGGGTGGACGACCTCCCCCGCCGTACGCGCGCCCAGGCCGGCACCCTGCCGCCACCACGGGCGCTCCCACAGTCGCTGGCCGGCAACCCGGCGCTGCCCTACCCGGCCATCGCCCAGGAACTCTCCGCCCTGCGGTTGCAGATCCCCGGCGTGCACGGCTGCGTCCTCGGCGGCGTCGACGGACTGCTCGTCACGCACAACCTGCAGAACGGCGCCGACCCGGACGACCTGGCCGCGCTCGCCGCCACCATGTACGGGCTCGGCCGCCAGGTCGGGTCGCGGCTCGGACAGGGCGACTTCCAGCAGTCCACGGTGCGCAACGCGGGCGGCTACCTCAGCGTCTACGCGATCAACGGGCAGGCGCTGCTCGCCGTGATCGGCACGGACAGCATCAACGTGGCGCGGCTGCACCTGCACGCCCCGACCACAGCGGCCCGGCTCGCCGAGCTGCTCGACGGGGCCACTCCGGCCACGTCCTGACGTACGCCGGTCGTCCCGGTCCCACCCGTCCGGACCGGAGGCGGCCGGCGTACCCCCGGGTTCTGTGGCGCGGCGGTCGCGCGTCTTGCGCGGTGGCCTCCCGGCGCGGTCGCGCGCTCTGGCGCGTCGGTCGCGCTTCTTGTGCGGTGGCCTCCCGGCGCGGTCGCGTGCTCGGCGCGGCGGTCGCGTGGTGCGGCGGGTCAGACGCCGAAGCGGCCGGCCCACGTGGTCACGTCGGCGACGGTGGCGTTGCCGCCGCAGACCACCAGGCCCAGCCGGGCGTCATCCCCCACCCGCTCGATCACCCGGCGGGCGGCGGGCAGCAGGCACCCGGCGGCCGGCTCGGCCCACACCTTGGCGTGCTCGGCCAACTCGACAGTGCCGCGCACCGCCTCGGCGTCGGAGACCACGAGAACGTCGCTGACCAGCGCCGTCACATGGTCGTAGGTGAGCTGCGAGACGCTCGGCGCGCTGAGCGTGGTGACGATCGACGACAACGGCACCTCGACCGGGCCGCCCTTCGCGATCGCCTGCGACATCGCCTGCGCGCCCTCGGTCTCCACGCCCCAGACGCGTACCCCCGGCCGGCGCGCCCGCAGCGCCGCCGCCACTCCCGAGATCAGCGCGCCCCCGCCGATGCTGACCAGCACGTCGGTCAGCTCACCGGCGTCGTCGGCGAACTCCAGCCCGACAGTGCCCTGCCCGGCGAGCACAATCGGGTCGTCGAACGGGTGCAGCAGCGTCACGCCCTCGTCCCGCAGCCGGTTCATCAGCGCGAACGCGCCGGCCATGTCCTCGGTCAGCCGCACGTCCGCCCCGGCGGCGCGGGCCACGTCGACCGCGCGCGCCGGCGCCGTGCGGGGCATGACCACAGTCGCCGCCACGCCGAGCGCGCCCGCCATCACCGCGACCGCGATGCCGTGGTTGCCGCCGCTGACCGCTACCACCCCGGCCGCCCGCTCCGCGTCGCCCAGCGCGAGCAGCTTCGCCGCCGCACCCCGGGCCTTGAACGATCCGGTACGTTGCAGCAGCTCCAGCTTGGCGGTGACCGGCACGCCGAGCAGCTCGGTCAGCCCCGGGCTGGGCACGGTCGGGGTGTGCACGACGACGTCGGCGATCCGTTCGGCGGCCGCCTGGATGTCCGCAAGCTCGATCACCACCGCAGCGTGCCACACCAGCCCGCAAACCCCGCGCCGTCCCCGCCGCGCGCGCCCTCGTCGCCCGCGCCCGTGCCGCGCTCGTGGGCCGCGCTCGTGGGCCGCGCTCGTGGGCCGCGCTCGTGGCCCGCGCTCGTCGATCTTGGAGTTGTGGTGCCTGTGATGCCCCATCCGCGAAGTTCGAGAGGTGCCACAACTCCAAGATCGGCGGCTGGAGCCCGGGGGGCGGCCGTTCGGTCGCTGTCACGATCGGGTGGCGGCCACCTCGGCGTCGCTGCGGAGGATGCAGAACTCGTTGCCCTCCGGGTCGGCGAGCACCACCCAGCCGGTGCCGTCAGAGTTGCGCCGATCGGCCACCACTGCCGCGCCCAGCCCGGTCAGCCGGGCCAGTTCCTCGTCACGCGTCCCCTCGACCGGGCGCAGGTCGAGGTGGATACGGTTCTTGACCTGCTTCGCGTCCGGCACCTCGATGAACAGCAGCCGGTGCCGCCCGTCCGGCGAGTAGATCATGCACTCCTCATGGCCCGGCTCGTTCGGGTCGTCCGGGTCCTCGCGGTAGTCGAGGACTGATGCCCACCAGCGGGACAGGGCGTAGGCGTCGGCACAGTCCACGGTGGTGTGGGACACGTAGGAGGTCATCGCTGGATCATCGCAAGGTCCGGCGGGAGATGTTCCACCGCGCCGAGGGCGGGTACTCCCGATCGTGCGTATCGACATCGACATCGACGAACCGAGGGCCGCAGAGCTGTTCTGGGAGGGCATGCGGGAGGTGGCAGCCGGCGCAGCCCGGCATCAGGACGACGAGCTGTACCGGGCGATCGTCAAGATCGGCCGGGGTGCGCTGGCTCAGGGCGGCGAGCTGGTACCGCAGTGCGGCCTGTTCCTCCAGTGCCCGGTCTGCGAGGCGGTGGCGGGCCAGCGGTGCATCAACGTGCCGCGTCACCCGCTCCGCGAGAACCTCCTGCATCCGGAGCGTGCCGAACTGGCCGGGATGGCACTGCGGGGAGAAGCGCCGCTTCCTCCCCCACTGCGGGATGAGTGAGCTGGTTCGAGATCGAACGGCGACGCGACCACTGTCGGCGTGAATCGACCCGATCCGCGCGCTCGGGGTCGACAGCCTCGACCGTTCACAACACGTCGCCGGCCGCCAGTCCGGCATCGAGCGCGCTCAGGAAGTCCAGCAACTCACGCCGTGCGGCCTCGTCATGTGTGCGGTGGTTCAGGAAGTCCGACGTGACGCGATGGGAGCGGTCCTCGACCACCTCGATCAGCTCGGCCAGTTGAAGGCGGGCCTCGATCACCGCGGCCGAACCCGCCTGACGGCACCAGTCCTCGATGAGGGCGGGGTCGGTGGAGACGGCGTCGATCCCGCAGCACCCGCGAACGCACTCGACCTCGCAGAAGACGACGCACTTGCGCAGGGGCGACGGCACTTCGACCGACACGTCTGCCATCGCCGCCCTCTCCCTGTGCCCGCCGACGGTGGCGGGTAGCCGATGCTAGCGCCGCCACCGCGTACCGCTCCTGCGAATTCGGCGGCCGACCCGGAGCCAGGCGACGGACGAGTCGGCCTGCACGCCGGCTCCGTACTGTGGCAGTCATGTCACGCGGCCTGCCTCTCCTCCTGCTGGACGTCGACGGGGTTCTCAACCCGTTCGGGGCAGACCGCTGCCCATCCGGCTACGAGGAGTTCGACTTCTTCCCCGACGAGGAGCCGGTACGACTGTGCCGCGCTCACGCGGCGTGGCTTCGGGATCTGGGCGACCGGTTCGACATGGTCTGGGCGACCGGGTGGGGCGCCGAGGCGAACCAGTTCCTCGCGCCGGTGCTACAACTTCCAGAGCTACCCGTGATCGGCTTTCCTCCGATCCCGTTCGAGCCACGGGAGAAGGTGCCTGCCATCGCCAGCTATGTCGGCTCACGGCCTGCGGTGTGGATCGACGACGCGTTGACGCCGGAGGCGCATGCCTGGGCCGAGGGGCGCAAGGCGGCGACGCTGCTGGTCGACGTCGACCCCGCAGAGGGGCTGACACAAGCCGTAGTCCGCCGGGCGCTTTCGTGGGCTGAGAACTTGCGTGGCGGCGAGCGGAGTTGGTGACAGCAGCATTCGAGCACGTCGATCGAGCGAGGCAGCGCCATGCTGCGGATGTTCGATCCTGCGGTAGCGGCGGTACTGCCCGATTTCACGACCGACCACGGCAGCGAGAGCGACGTGAGCAGCGACGTAACGACAGCGCTGTGGCGCCCCATGGGACAGCAGGAACTCCGCCTCGTCCGCGAGGCAGGCGGGCGCAGGTGGCCGGCGCTCCGGCCACACCAAACCCACTTCTTCCCGATGCTCGACGAGGACTTCGCGATCAGGGCTGCGCAGAACTGGAACCTGTTCGGACCCGTGCGCTACGTGGCCCGCTTCCACGTCGAGACAGCTTTCCTGGGCCGCTACTCGACACGGTCCTTTGGCGGATCCACCACTCCGATGCTGTGGGTTGCAGCCGAGGAACTCGACGAGTTCAACGCGCACATCGTCGGTTCGATCGAGGTCGTCCACGAGTTCCGATAGCGGGTGACCGGAAGGCGGCCGTCGGATGATCCCGACGACGTGCGGCCGGTTGGGCTGGACGACGCCGCGGGAGGCAGCACCGTCGAGACGACGGGTGACGTCGTCTGGGCCAGGGGCATACCGCTGTCACGGAAGCTCTTCTCCGGTAGCCGAGCCGAACAGGCGGTAGATGCTTGCGCGGTATCAGGTCACCGCTGAGTCGAGTCCTCGATCTTCCTCCGCACACCGCCGAGATCAGGGCGTCGCCAGGGCGTCCGGGCTGCGCGGAAGCGGGCCAGACCCGGCCGCTTTGACGGTCAGTCGTCGAACTCGAAGCCGCTCGCCTCGGCGTCCCTGATCAGCCGCCGCATGCGCTCGCCGTCGGTGGCAACCGCGGTCATCCGCGCTTCCAGCTCTTCCAGCGCCCCTCGGTCAGTGCCGTAGGCGCAGAACGTGCCCCCCTCGCAGGCGTAGACGAATCGGCCGTCGAGAGACTGAGCCTCCGTGCTGACGAGAACCTGCGCCACGCCCTCCCAGAAGTACCCGTTGGGCTCGTGATCGAGTTCTTCGATCACGTCGTCGACCGGCGTCGTCCCCGCGTTCAACAGGAGCGAATACTCACCGGGCGTCGTCTCGATCATGAGAAACAAGGTCATCGAGGGAGCCTGGCAGCCTCGGTAGCCGGCGACAAGATCCTGGCGGTCGCTCTCACGATGGCGGGCCCGCACCAGCCTCGAACAGGCGGTCGACGGCCTGCCGGGTGCGTTTCTCGCCGGCCTGGGCGGTGAGCCACCGACAGCCGCCGAGACACCGCCCCACAGCCAGAGCTCAGTTCAGCGCGAGTTCGTCCGGGAAGCGCTCGTCAAGCGCGGCGACCGCATACTTCAGGCAGTAGTCGAGGCTGTGGCCGTCGACCCTGATCGACGCACCACCGAGCCGCTGACCCGAGATCACCACGGTCCAGGGCTTGCGCTCCCGCTCCCCGTCAATCTTGACCAGCCCGACCAGGCCCATCTCCCCCAGGCGCGCCAGCATCTCCGGCACACACTCGTCCCACCTCATCCACGAATGGGATCACCAAGACCGCTACGGAAGCCAGCGGCTCGGCCAGGTCGTGCGTCAGGGCTTCTGTGAGCTGGTGGGCGACGGACGAGTCGACCTGTACGCCGGATTCTGTGACCGGCACGCCCGTAGGCGCACCGGCGGCGGCCATCCATCTCGGCCTGCCGTTGCCGGCAGGCTCCAGCGGCCTACCCGCAGACATCGGGCGGGCAGCCCTCAGGCGTCTGCGCGGGTCGTCATCTTGCGGTGACGGCCCTTTCTTGGCCTTGCTCCGGGTGGGGTTTACCGAGCCACCCCGGTCACCCGGGGTGCTGGTGGGCTCTTACCCCACCGTTTCACCCTTACCGTCCCGTTACGGGCCGGCGGTCTGTTTTCTGTGGCACTGTCCCGCGGGTCACCCCGGGTTGCCGTTAGCAACCACCCTGCCCTGTGGAGTCCGGACGTTCCTCGGCGACGGGCCGGAGCCCGTCGACGCGACCGCCCGGTCGACTCGTCCGTCGCGCCCTCATCCTAACGACGCACCCGCCGCGCCCATTTCCACCCCGGCCCGCCAGGGCGCGCCCGCCATTTCGGGGAGGTGGCGGCATCAACCGGCCCTCGATACAGCCACTTCCCCGAGCTGGCGACGGAACCGGCCGACCCACAAGCCCACCAGCCTGCCCGGCCACTACGCGGCCCGGGACCCGGACCGACTAGCCTCGGGGGACCATGGATCTCTCCGACGCCGCGCTCCTGGTCGCCGCCGGCCTCGCCGCGGGCACCGTCAACGCGGTGGCCGGCGGTGGCTCGCTGATCACGTTCCCGGCGATGATCGCCACCGGCCTGCCGCCGGTGGCGGCGAACGTCTCGAACTCCGTGTCGGTCTTTCCCGGGTACGTGGCGAGTGTGGCGGGCAGCCGGGTGGACCTGCCGCGCGGGCGGGAGCTGTGGTCGCTGCTGCCCACCGCCGTGCTCGGCACGATCGCCGGGTGCGCGCTGCTGCTGGCCACGCCCGCTCGGGCGTTCGAGCTGGTGGTGCCGTTCCTCGTGCTGGCCGCGACCGCCGTACTCGCGTTCCAGGGGCCGCTGCGCCGGCTGGTCGGCCATCCGGAGCGGCTGGGCGCGCGTCGCCGTACCGTCACGGTGCAGACCATGGTCGCGGTCGGCACCGTGTACGGCGGCTACTTCGGCGCGGCCCTCGGGGTGATGCTGGTGGCCGGGTTGGCGCTGGTGCTGGACGCGACGCTGGCCCGGGTGTCGGCGGTGAAGAACCTGCTCTCCGCAGTGGTGGGGCTGACCACGCTCGTGGTGTTCGCGCTGTTCGGCCCGGTGAACTGGGCGGCCGTCGCGGTGGTCGCGCCGGCCACCCTGTTCGGTGGGTACGCGGGCGCGCGGCTGGCCCGCCGGCTTCCGCAGGTGGTGTTGAAGACGGTGATCGTGGTGTTCGGCACCGCCATCGGGTTCTACCTGCTGTGGCGGGCGCTGACCTGACGCCGCCCGGCCGGAGCCGGGCCGGGGCCAGAGTCAGTCCCGGTCAGTACGCCTCCCCCACCGGCTCCTCCGGCGCGTGTTCGGCGCTGCGGGCGGCCCGGTTCCAGATGACCCGTTCGCCGTAGCCGGCCGCCATCAGGTGCCCGAACGCGAGGTACGCGAGCACGCCGGCGGCGAGCACCCCGAAGCCGACCCAGAACGGCAGCGCGAGGCTGTGTTCGGCCAGCTTGCCGGAGATGATCGGCGCGGGCGCGGCGGCGCCCCAGCGGACCAGGTTGAACGCGCCGGTGGCGACGCGCCGGTCGGCGGAGCCGAGCCCGAGCGCCAGGTCGGTCAGGTTGGCGTTGGCGAGGCCCATGAACAGGCCGGCGACGACGAGGACGACGAGCGACATGGCGGTGCCGGTGGAGGTGGCGAACAGGACCATGCAGACCAGCAGGCCGAGCAGTGCGACGCCGACTGTCTGCACCGCGCCGATGCGGTGGGCCAGCCGGTGCCCGATCAGCAGGATGCCGGCGGCCAGGCCGAGGCCCCAGCCGGTGAACGCCAGGCCCAGCGGGATGACGTCGAGGCGCAGGAACAGCGGCGTGTAGCCGAGCACGACGAAGAAGACGAAGTTGTACGCGGCGGTGACCACGCACAGCGCCACGAACGCGGGTCTGCGGTAGGTGGCGAAGATCTGGCCGAGGCGCACGGGGGCCTGCTTGTGGGCCGGTTCGCGCAGCTTGCGGGCGGCGACGCCGAGCGCAAGCACCATGAACACGCCGCAGACGAAGAACGGCAGCCGCCAGCTCACCTCGCCGAGCAGGCCGCCGATCAGCGGGCCGACCGCGAAGCCGAGCCCGAGGGCGGTCTCGAACAGGCCGACCACCCATTCCCTGTCGTTCGCGAGGTTGACCAGCACGACCATGGCGGTGGCGAAGAACATCGCGTTGCCCAGGCCCCAGACGCCGCGCAGCACGGAGAGCTGCACGATGTCGTTGCTGAACGAGGCTCCGATGGCGGCCAGGCCGACGACCGAGACGCCGGTGACGAGCACCGGCTTGAAACCGAACCGCCCGCTGGCGAGCGTCGCCGGGATCATGCCGACGGCCATGACCGCGATGTACGCGGTGAAGAGCAGCTCGACCTGCCAGGCGGTGACGCCGATCGCCTCGCCGATGGCGGGCAGGATCGGGTCGACCACGGCGATGCCGGCGATCGCGAGGAACGCCACGAGCGTGGTGGCGTAGATGGCACTGCGGTTGGGCTCGGATCGGTGATCCACTCCGCAACCTCCCAGATAGCTGTATCGTACAGGTATTTTTCTTGTATCATACAGCTATGAGTGACGACGTCCACGCTCCCGAGGTCACCCTCGGCCGGATCGAAACCGAGGTCGCGTTGCTGATGCGCCTGGGTGAGGCCACCCGCCGGGGCACCGGCACGATGGAGCACCGGCTGCTGGACCGCGCCGCGTACGTGATCCTGCGCCACCTGGACGCGGCCGGCCCGCAGAACGTCTCGGCGCTCGCCGCGCGGCTGAACCTGGACGGCTCCACCGTCACGCGGCAGGTCTCCGCGCTCCAGCGCGACGGGCTGATCTCGCGTACCCCCGACCCGGCCGACGGGCGCGGCACGGTGATCTCCGCGACGGCGGCCGGGCTCCAGCGGATGGCCGCCGTCCGGGCGGCCCGCACCCGGTTGTACGGCGACATCCTCGCCGCCTGGCCCGAGGCGGACCGGGAGACGCTGGCGGACATGTTGCACCGCCTCAACGAGGCGCTCGACGCGCGCAACCGCCGCCGCTGAGGCGTTAGGAAGGGCCCCTTATTATGCAGAATGCGTTAATAAGGGGCCCTTCCTTTCACGCCACCGGCTCCCGCGCGGAGTCTCCGCGATCGGCGGTCGCCGTCACGCGCGGGTCGCCCTCGTCGGCGAAGTAGTCGTCCGGCGTGGTGCCGTCCGGCCCGTCGGCCACC
This sequence comes from Micromonospora sp. WMMD1219, assembly GCF_049315215.1. Taxonomy (NCBI): domain Bacteria; kingdom Bacillati; phylum Actinomycetota; class Actinomycetes; order Micromonosporales; family Micromonosporaceae; genus Micromonospora; species Micromonospora sp. WMMD1219. The sequence continues at coordinate 3,453,578 of NZ_CP186057.1, read as the reverse complement.
TTCGCGGCGCGCAGCACCAGCGTGAGCAGCGCGGCCACCACCAGGTTCACCAGCACCGCCACGATGCCCACGTAGATGGTCTTCGGCGTGTCGAAGCCGAACTTTTCCAGCGGGAACGCCGACCCGGCGAAGTGCTTCTTCCCGGTCGCCGGGTTGCCGATCTGGTACAGCATCCACATGCCGAGGCCCATGCCGGCCGCCCAGCCGGCGATCAGCGCACCCCTGTGGAACCAGCGGGTGTAGAGGCCCAGCGCCACCGCCGGCAGCGTCTGGAGGATGATCACGCCGCCGATGAGCTGGAGGTCGATGGAGAACTGCGGGTCCAGGAAGACGATGCAGGCCACCGCGCCGACCTTCACCACCAGCGAGGTGATCTTCGAGACGTTCGCCTCCTGCGCCGGGGTGGCGTCCCGCTTCAGGTACTCCTTGTAGATGTTGCGGGTGAACAGGTTCGCCGCCGCGATCGACATGATCGCCGCCGGCACCAGCGCGCCGATGCCGATGGCCGCGTACGCGACCCCGGCGAACCAGTCCGGGAACTGCTGGTCGAACAGCAGCGGCACCACAGTGTTGCCGTCGGTCGTGCCCTCCTTCGCACCGGGCAGCGGCTTCACGTTCGCCGCGATGGCCATGTACCCGAGCAGCGCGATCAGACCCAGCAGCAGGCTGTACGCGGGCAGCGCGGACATGTTCCGCTTGATCACGTCGCGGTTCCGGCTGGCCAGCACGCCGGTGATGCTGTGCGGGTAGAGGAACAGCGCCAGCGCCGAGCCGAACGCCAGCGTCACGTACTGGATCTGGTTGTTCTGGTTGAGCAGGATGCCGTCGCCGGGCGCGGGTGACGCCTGGAACTTCGCGTCGGCGGCGTCGAAGATGGCGCCCCAGCCGCCGAGCTTGTACGGCAGCCAGATCACCGCGACCAGGATCACGATGTAGATCAGTGAGTCCTTGACGAACGCGATCAGCGCCGGGGCGCGCAGCCCGGACTGGTACGTGTACGCGGCCAGGATCGCGAACGCGATGATGATCGGCAGGTGCCGGGCCAGCGCGCTGTCCCCTGTGACGCCCATGGTCTTGAGCACTGCCTCGATGCCGACCAGTTGCAGCGCGATGTACGGCATCGTGGCGACGATGCCGGTGATCGCGACCAGCAGCGCCAGGATCGGCGAACCGAACCGGTTGCGGACGAAGTCGGCGGGGGTGACGAATCCGTGCCGGTGCGAGACCGACCAGAGCCGGCACAGCACCAGGAACACCAGCGGGTAGATGACGATCGTGTACGGCACGGCGAAGAAGCCCGCCGCGCCGGCCCCGAAGATCAGCGCCGGGACCGCCACGAACGTGTACGCGGTGTAGAGGTCACCGCCGACCAGGAACCAGGTGATCCAGCCGCCGAAGCTGCGACCGCCCAGACCCCACTCGTCCAGGTGGGCCATGTCGGTCGGTCTGCGCCAGCGGGCCGCCACGAATCCCATGGCGCTGACCAGCAGGAACAGCAGTGTGAAGACGATGATCTCGGTGAGGTGGTCCCGCCACATCAGTGGTCACCCCGCTTCTTGGTCATCTGGTAGACCAGCGTGGTGGTGCCGACGCCCAGCAGGATCCAGGCCAGTTGCAGCCAGTAGAAACGCGGGAACCCGAACAGCCGGGGCGAGTCGGCGTTGAACAGTGCCGGGATCAGCGGCACCACGATCGGGATGAAGAGCAACCAGTTCCAGGGACTCTTGTCCTTCGCCCTGGATCGCGCCGTGTCGAGCGCCTCCGGTTCCGGTGCGGACATGTGACACCCCTCCGGGCATTCGTAGCGGGCCATGTGACGGCCGGAGGCTACGACCCTGTGACGGGGGTCACGTCCGATCGGGTGATGTCGATGCGCCGAACGGCCGCCGGCATGCGCCGAGCGGCCGTCAGACGTCCGTGAGGTGCGAGGTGTCGTTGACCGAGCGGACCGCGACGCCGCCGTCCGGGTACAGGTCCAGCACCGAGATGCCCGCCGTGTCCAGGTAGAGCCGGTGCAGGAACGCGTCGCCGGCGGCGAGCGCGTCGCGCAGCACCAGCTTGATCGGCGAGACGTGGGAGACCACCACGACCGTCTCCCCCGGGTACGCCGACCGCAGCCGGTCGACCGCCCGCCCGGTCCGCTCGGCGACTGTCACGAACGACTCGCCCTTCGGCGGCGCGACCCGGGTGGAGGCGAGCCAGGCGTCCAGCTCGGCCGCCCAGCCCTCGCGTACCTCGGCGAACGTGTGCCCCTCCCACACCCCGAAGTCGCACTCGATCAGGTCGTCGTCGGTGCGTACCGGCGGGTTGCCGACCTGCGCGGCGACCGCCTCGGCGGTGGCCGTACACCGGGACAACGGGGAACTGACGACGGCGGCGACGGACGGCGCCAGCGCGGCCACCCGCGCGGCGGTGGCCCGGGCCTGGGCCCGGCCGCGCTCGGTGAGCGGCACGTCGCCCCGGCCGGAGTAGCGCTTCTGCACCGTGCGTTCGGTCTCGCCGTGCCGCACCAGGATCAGCCGGGTGGCCTCCTCGGTCGGGCGCGGCTCCCAGGAGGCGGGCGTGGTGGCCGGATCGGTGCCGGTGGCCCGGACGACCGTCGCCTCCCGCGCCGCGGCCTTCCCGGCGCCGGCCGGTGCCGCACCGGACGCGGCGGCGTCCATGGCCGCGTTGGCCAGGGCGTCGGCGTGCCGGTTGCGCTCCCGCGGCACCCAGGTGAACCGTACGGCGGCGAAGCGGCTGACCAGCCCGGCCGCCTGGGCGGCGAGCGGACGCAGTCCGGGGTGCTTGATCTGCCAGCGGCCGCACATCTGCTCGACCACCAGCTTGGAGTCCATCCGCGCCTCGACCTCGGCCGCGCCCAGCTCGGCGGCGGCCTCCAGCCCGGCGATCAGGCCCCGGTACTCGGCCACGTTGTTCGTCGCCGTACCGATCGACTCCGACCGCTCGGCCAGCACCTCGCCGGTCTCCGGATCCCGGACCACGGCGCCGTAGCCGGCCGGACCGGGGTTGCCCCGGGAGCCGCCGTCGGCCTCGATCACGACCGCGCGCACCGCCACGGCGGCTACAGTCCCGACTCGTTGGTCCGGACCATGATCCGCCGGCACTCCTCGCAGCGGACCACGTCGTCCGGGTCCGCCTTGCGGATGCGCGCCAGGTCGGCGCCGGACATCTCCAGCCGGCAGCCGCCGCAGCGGCCCCCGGTGAGCAGCGCGGCGCCCATGCCGGTGTCCTCGCGGATCTTGTCGTAGAGGCCGATCAGGTCCGCCGGGAGGTCACCGGCGAGCGGCTGGCGGGCCGTGCGCTTGAACTCCTCCTCCTTGGCGATCTCCGCCAGGGTCTCGTCGCGGCGCTGCTCGGTCGCGGCGCGGCGCTCGCGGGCCTCGGCGATCCGGCTCTCGACGCCGTCGAGCACGCCCTGCGCGGTCTCCCGCTGCTCCATCAGCTCCAGCTCGGCGTCCTCCAGGTCGCTCTGCCGGCGGTTCAGCGACACCAGCTCGTGCTGGATCGCCTCCAGCTCCCGGGCCGGGCCGCTGCCCGAGGCCAGCCGGGCCTCGTCCTTGCTCTTGCGCGCCCGCACCTGGTCGACGTCCTTCTCGATCCGCGCGATGTCGCGGTCCAGGTCGTCGACCGCCACCTGGGCGCGGACCCGCTCGTCCTCCAGCGCGGACAGCTCACGCGCCAGCGCCTCCAGCTCGGCGCGCTCCGGCAGGGTGCGGCGGCGGTGCGCGAGCTGGGCCAGCGCGGTGTCGATCGCCTGGAGGTCGAGCAGGCGGCGCTGCACCTTCGGGTCAGCCTTCACGTCGGGGCTCCTTGTCGTCCGGCCGGGGCGCGGCGGCGTGCACGGTCCACGGGTCGGTGTCCAGGTCGGACACCACGGTCTCGACGTCCAGCTCGGCGGCCAGGAAGGCGGCCAGGTCGTCCAGCCAGGGTCGCTCCGTCGCCCAGTGGGCGGCGTCCAGCAGCGCCGGGCCACCGGCGGCGAGGTGTTCCCCGGCCGGGTGGTGGCGCAGGTCCGCGGTGAGGAACGCGTCCACCCCGGCCGCGGTCGCCTCGGCGAGGAAGCCGTCCCCCGAGCCGCCGCTGACGGCGAGGGTACGAACCATACGCCCGGGATCCCCGGCGGCGCGAACTCCCCAGGCGGTGACCGGGAGCACGGCGGCGGCCAGCCGGGTCAGCTCGGCGAGCGTCATCGGGGTGGGCAGCTCACCGATGCGGCCGATGCCCCGGCCGGGACCGGCGGCGGGCGAGCCGGGGCGGGGCGGGTGCAGCGGGCGCAGCCCGGTCAGCCCGAACCGGGCGGCGAGCGCGTCGGACACCCCCGGGTCGGCCACGTCGGCGTTGGTGTGGGCCACGTGCAGCGCGACATCCGCCTTGATCAACCGGTGCACGATCCGGCCCTTGAACGTGGTGGCGGCCACCGAGGAGACGCCGCGCAGCAGCAGCGGGTGGTGCGCGACGATCATGTCCGCGCCGGCGTCGAGCGCCTCGTCCACGGTCTCCGGGACCACGTCCACCACGCAGGCGACCCGGCGTACCGGATGGTCGGGCTCGCCCAGCACCAGGCCGACGCGATCCCACTCCTCGGCCCAGGCGGGCGGATAACGGCGGTCCAGGGCGGCCACGACGTCGGCGACGGTTGTGCTCACGGGCGGCCAGCTTACCGGCGTCCGGGCCGGTACACGCCGACCGCCGCCGGGCGAGGCCCCCGGCGTCCGCCGAGGGCCGTGCCCATCGCGGGTCAGCCGACCGGGGCGACCGGCCGGTCCGCGCCGCGCAGGGCGGCCAGGCCGGCGTCCCAGGGGAAGGCGTCCGCGCGCCGCTCCCCCGTGCCGGGCGGGTGCAGGCGTACGACGTGGTCGCCGAAGACCACCCGGACGCCCCACTGCCCGAGCCGGTCCAGGCTGGCCCGGAACGCCGGGTGCGCGGCCATCGCCTCGTTCGTGTACGGCACGGCGGCGATCGGCACCCCCATCCCCTGCCCCTCGATCAGCAGGCCGAGCGCCAGGGTGTCCGTGATGCCGACCGCCCACTTGTTGATCGTGTTGACGGTGGCCGGGCACACCAGCATGGCGTCGGCCGGGGGCAGCACGTCCGGGTCACCCGGGTTCTTGTAGTGCGTACGAACCGGGTGACCGGTCTGCCGGGCCAGCTCCGTCCGGTCGACGAACTTCGCGCCGTCCGGCGTGGTGACCACGCAGACCGTCCAGCCCTCACGCTGGGCGAGGTCGACCAGCCGGCCGACGTGACGGGCCAGCGGCGAACCGCAGGCGATGACGTAGAGCACCCGCCGGTGCCCGTTGGCGGTCTCCGGACCGCTCATACTCCGACTCCCATGTGCTCAGCCAACTCCGCGATCGGCGGAGGCGGCGCACCACGTGTGCGACGGAGAATCTCGGACATCAATTCGTGCGCTATCGGCCGGCACCGGATCTCGGAGGGCGCGAGCCGGTCGCCGCGCAGCAGCATGTCCCCGGCGTTGGCGACGTCACCGATCTGGGAGTAACCCCGGGCCAGGTCGAGCAGGTGGTGCGCGCGCCGCTCCGGCAGCAGCGCGTTGAACGCGGGCTCGGCCAGCCGCATGTGGGTCTCCACCGCCCGGCCGCCGTCGCCCAGCTCGACCGCCGCCGCCGCGCGGTGCAGCTCCAGGTTGGTCGGGCCGAAGGAGGTCCAGTAGTGGTTGTGGTCCCCGCCGAGCAGCTTGGCCGCCTCGTCGGCGCCCGCGAGCAGGTCGTCCACAGTCGCCGAGTCGCCGATCCGGGCGGCCGCCATCGCGCCCTGGAGCAGCAGCATGCCGTACACCGAGAGCCGTTCCGGCCGGACGTCGTTGTCGCCGCCGGGCGCGAGCCGGCCCGCGATGCGGACGTTCAGCTCCAGCGCGGGGCGGGGGCGGCCCATCGCGACGAGCGCGTTGCACACCCGCGTGGTGGCGATGCCGGCCAGCAGCGGGTCGTCGGCCCGCTGGGCCACCGCCATCGACCGGTCGGCGGCGAGCCAGGCGAGGTCGCACTCGCCCAGCTTGCGCAGCACCGACGAGGCGATCTGGTAGACCTGCCCGAGCAGGTGGGCGGCCTCGCGTACCTGGTCGTCGGCGGCGTAGCCGGCGTCCGCCGCCTGGGCGTCGCGCAGCAGCTTGGGCAGCGCGCGGGTGAGCATCCCGTAGCGGCCGTACTGGTAGGTGAGCCAGGCGTGGTTCACGGCCTTGCGCATGTCGGCCAGCGGCGGGGGGCAGGGCGCCGCGTCGAAGTAGGCGCTCATCGAGTCGTACCGCTCCAGGGCGGTGCGGATCTCCTCCACCTCGACCTGGTCGATGCAGTTGAGCGCGTCGGCACGCCGTTCCGGGTCCTTGCCGTGCAGCAGCTGCACGTCGATCTGGAGGATGTCGGCGATCTCGTAGAGCACGGAGAACTTGTCCAGCCGGCGGACGCCGCGCTCCACCTTGTCCACCCAGCTCTTGGACTTGCCGAGCCGGTCGGCGAAGACCTGCTGGGACATCTTGCGGCGGCTCCGCCAGTACGCCACCCGCCGGCCTATGGGCAGTTCGTCCATTCCCGCTCCCTCCCCCTCACGGCGCCGGCCGGTCCCCCCACGTCCCTCAGGCTCGCGCCGATCGCACAGGTTGTGCGTCCACCGTCCAGCCAGTTCTCGTAGTTTTCGTGCAAGTTGCACCGACCGTTAGTCACCTCAACGAGCGTGGGTTACGGCAGTGACGGCTTTCGACGTGTGGCTTGTGGACGGTCTCGGCCCGTGGACGGTCCGGCTGACGGACGGTCCCGGCGGGACCAGAGGGGGGACGGCAGACATGTGGAGGAACGTCCGACCGCGCGTCGCACACCTGTCACCGCTGGAACGTGTCCGGCTGCGCCGGATCGCGGTGCGGTACGCGCTGCACGGCTGGCCGGTCACCCCCGGCGCCTGCCTGGCGAACAGCCGCTTCGTCTGCGGCCGGGCCGGCTGTCCCACGGTGGGCTGCCACCCGGCGCTGGAGGACTGGGAGCACGCCGCCAGCGCCGACCCGGCCCGGGTGGCCACCTGGTGGCGCAGCCGCCCGCACGGCATCCTGCTGCCCACCGGCCGCGCCTTCGACGTCCTCGAGGTCGCCGCCCACCTGGGCCGGCAGGTCCTGGACGCGGTCGCCACGCATCCCGCCGGCTTCGGTGTACGCGGACCCGCGCTGGTCACCCCGACCGGCCGCTGGATGTTCCTGGTCCGTCCCGGCGACCCGCTGCGGCCCGAGCTGGAGCACTGCTTCCACGTGGTACGCCACGGACCCGGCTCGTGGATCCCCGCCCCACCGACCCGGCTGCCCGAGGGGACGGTGCGCTGGGCGGTCGCCCCGGAGCAGGCCCGCTGGCAGCTACCCGACTCCTACCTGGTGCAGAACGCGCTGATCGCCGCGTTACGGGCGGCCGGGGTGACGCTCGGCGCCGACCTGTTCCCCGGCCATCTCCCGCTGCCCCGCCGGGGCCGCTGACCTCCCGGCACCCGGCCGGAGTTGCTGCGGCAGTGCCCCCCGATGCCGAGCGTCCTCCTGGTCACGGCCGGTCCGGTGACCCGGACGGGTGGCCGACAGCGACCTCCCCGGCACCGGACTCGTTGTCCCTGGCGAAGGCGCGTGTGCGCCAGAGCGGGGGTTTGACCATGTCCAGGGACGACGCTGCCCGCCACACCGGCGGTACCGAGCCGGCGCGGCCCCGCCGCCGCGTGCACCCGTGGGCCTTCACCCGGCCGCTGGGCGTACGCCCCGGCCGCCCCCGCCCCACCGGCTCCCGCCCCGCCATCCTCCACCGCCCCCTCCGCTGACCCCGCCCCTCCCGTCCCCACCGCCGTTGATCAAGGAGTTTGTGTCCGCCCAGGACGCTCTGGAGGACACCAACTCCTTGATCACCGCGCCGAGGGCAGACCGGAGGCGGGCGGAGGGCGAGGGGGCCGGGGGCGGGTCAGGAAGGCTGCAGGGTGGGGAGGGTGCGGGAGTGGTGCAGGTGGGCTTCCTCCGTGACCACGGCGTGCCGCCAGGGGGACGGCAGGCGGTCCAGCCACGCCAGGCCGGGTTCGCCCATCGCCACCGCCGCCGTCGCGTACGCGTCCGCCACGCCCAGGTCCGGGCCCACCACCGTCACCGAACGCAGACCGGTCGCCGGTACGCCCCGGCGCGGGTCCAGCACGTGGTGGCCGCGCTCGTACACGCCCGAGGTGGCGACCGCGATGTCGGTGCCGGTCAGCACCAGGCAGGTCGCCGCCGCGTCCCAGGGATGACGCACCCCGATCCGCCACGGCTCCCCGGCCGCGTCGTGGCCGCGTACCCGCACGTCGCCGCCCGCGTTCACGCAGTGGTTCGGTGCGCCCGCGGCCACCAGCCGGTCCGAGGCGACCTGCGCCGCCCAGCCCTTCACGTAGCCGGACGGGTCGAGCCGGCCCGTCGCGTACGCGTCGAAGAACCCGTCGGTGGCGGTCCACAGGTCGGCGCAGGCGGCCAGCACGGCCCGCAGGTCGGCGGAGGCGTCGGCCGGTCGCAGCTCGCCCCGGTCGACCCGGCACACCTCGCTGTCGTCCCGGTACGTGCTGAACCGCGCGTCCACCTCGCGCAGCCAGCCGAACGTGTCCTCGGCCAGCTCGTGCAGGGTCTCCGAGGGCAGGTCGTCGGCCAGGTCGAGGCTGATCGCCGTACCCATGATCTGTTCGACCCGGCGCAGGCCGGGCCGGGCGGACGGACCGGGACCGACGACGGCGGCACCGGCACCGGCGTGAGCCGGGACGGTCACGCCTTGTCCAGCGCGGCCTGCAACGACTGCTTGTACGCGGTGCTGGTGTAGGTGGCCCCGGACACGGTGCTCAGGTTGGCGCTCTGCCGGGCCACCACCTCACCGGAGGTGCCGCTGTAGCGGGCCTGCACGTCGTCGCTGCGCTGCCCCGACTGCCCGCCCAGCGGCAGTCCGATCCCTGTGGCGTCGACGATCCGGCTGCCGCTGAGCGTGATCCGGACCTGGAGCGAGCCGTACTCGTAGGTGACCGACGGCCCGGTCACCGTGCGGGTGGTGACCTTCGGCGCGCTGGTGGTGGTCCGCGGCGCGGCCGGTGTGGTGCGGGTGCGGGTGCCGCCGCGGCTGGCCGCGCTGCGGTCGGCGGACGGCTTCGGGGTGGGCTTCGACGAGGCGCGCGGCGACGGGGTGACGCCGCCGGGCGCGGAGCCGGTGGGCGACGGCGGCTCCGGCGCGGCCGAACCGCCGGGCACGACCGGGGCCAGGGCGGCCGGTACGTCCGGCGTGGCCTGCCCGGCGCCGGGTGCGCCCTTGAGCACCACCAGTGCGGTGGTGCCGGCGGCCAGGCCGGTGATCGCGAGCAGCGCGCGACGCATGGATGATGCCTCTCCTACAGCTCGAACGCGGTCAGGTGGATCTGGCGACGGGGCACGCCGGCCGCCCGCAGCGCGGCGAGCGCCTCGTCGACGAAACCGCCGGGGCCGCACAGGTAGACGTCGCGGCGGGTCAGGTCGGGCACGAGGTGACGCAGGCCCTCGGGGTTCATCACCTGGCGGGGGCCGGGGTCGTCGCGGCGGCCGACGACGTACCAGACGGACGTCTGCCGGGCCTGCGCGAGCCAGTCCAGCTCCTGGTGCAGCAGGACGTCGGCCGGGGTACGCGCCCGGTAGATCAGCGCCGCGCCGGGCGGCAGTTCCTCCAGCATCGCCCGCAGCGGCGCGATGCCGCTGCCCCCGGCGATGAGCAGCGCCCGTTCCCGGGTGCGGTGCGCGGCGGTGAACGTGCCCGACGGGCCCTGCGCCCAGACCCGGGTGCCCGGCGTGAGGTCGCGCAGCTCGGCGGTGTACCCGCCGACGACCTTGACGGTGATCCGCAGCCAGCGGTCGTTGGCGGCGGCGGAGACGGAGAACGGGTGCGACTGCCACCAGCAGCCGGGGTTGAGGAAACGCCAGCGGAAGAACTGCCCGCCGAGCAGGTCGATCTGGTTGAGCCGCTGCCCGGTCAGGTAGACCGAGACGCTGTCCGGGCTCTCCGCCACCACGTCGGCGACGCGCAGCCGGTGCCGCAGGTTGAACACCAGCGGCGCGAGCACCCGGCCCCACACCAGCGCGGCCACGACCAGCAGGTACGCGACGATCCAGCCGGTACGCACCGGCCCGGGCTCGTAGAGCTGCGCGCCGTTGCTGAACTGGTGCGCGTACCCGAGCAGCAGCGTGAGGTAGCTGGCGGCGTGCATCAGGTGCCACAGCTCGTAGGGCAGGCGGCGGCGCACGGCCCGTACCGCGGTGAACGCGACAGCGACCAGGATGCCCGCGGCGACGAACGCGGAGACCATGTCCTCGTAGTCGGTCAGCAGCGCGCCGACCTCGCCGAGCACCGTCTTGCGTTCCTGGCGGGAGTAGCCGACCACCAGCAGCGACATGTGCGCGAGCACCGTCACGAGCAGCGTCGCGCCGAGGTCCCGGTGCAGCCGGGAGATCCGTTCGCCGCCGAGCGCGCGTTCCAGCACGCCGAGCCGGCTCATCATCAGCACCTGCACCAGCAGCAGGTAGCCGGCGATCAGCCCGGTGATCCGGCCGCCCGCGGTGAGCAGGTCGGCGGTGTCGGTGAGCGATCCGGCCGGGGTGTCCAGCCACCACGGCAGGACCGCCGCGACCAGGCCCAGCCAGAAGACGGCGGCGAGGGCACGCCGGACGCCGGGTCCGCGACGCGGACGACCCGGGGGTACGGGGGCAGCCGGACGGCCGCCGTACGGGGCGGGATGCCCGGTACGGCGGCCGGCGGCGCGGGTGTCCTGGTACGTCACGCGTAGATCTTGACCGGGGTGAACTTCTGCCGGGGGAAGACCTTGTCCACCTGTGCGGTGGTCAGGCCGAAGCGGCCCTGCGCGACGGATCCGTAGACGTTGAACATGTTGTTGTATTCCGGCACGTCGCCGCTGTCCAGCTTGTCCAGCCCGTTCCAGGTGCCGAGCAGCGAGTTCGCCAGCTTGCGGCCGGACAGCACGGTGACCACGCCGCCGTGCCCGTGGTCGGTGCCGCCGCCGTTCGAGCCGACCCGGCGGCCGAACTCGCTGGACACCATGATGGTCACGTCCGCCGACCGGTCGCCCAGGTCGGTGAAGAACGCGGCCATCGCGCTCGCGAGTTCGTTGAGCCGCCGCCAGAGCTGGCCGCCCTCGCGGGTGCCCTGGTTCTCGTGGGTGTCGTAGCCGCCCATGCCGACGGTGGCCACCCGAACGTTCGCGCCGCCCTTGATGAGCTGGGCGAGCTGCTTGAACGCGTTCCCGACGCCCTGGTACTGGACACCCTCGGCGGCGGCGTACGGCTTGGCGGCGAGCTTCTGGGCGGTGGCGAGCGCGCCCATGCCCTCGATGACCGCCTCCTCGACCGGGTGGTTGATGCCGGTGAACAGGCCGCGGATCGCCTTCTCGGTGGCCGCCCGGAACTTGTCGTCGCCGTTGAGCCGCAGGTCGCCGACGCTGTTGAGGGAGATCGCGCCGTTCACGCCGACGAGCGAGCGGGGCAGCGTGCTGCCGATGCCGACGCTGCGGAACGCGGTGCCCTTGCCGAGCGAGTCGACCAGGCTGTCCAGCCAGCCCCGGCCGCCGGTCTCACCCGGCAGGCCGCCCAGGTTGCAGGCGTCGGCGGCCTGGAAGTGGCTGCGGGACAGCCGCGGGTCGGACACGGCCGGCACGAAGCCGAGCTGACCGGCCTTCAGCCACTTCTCCAGCGGCGCGAACGCGCTGGTGAGCTTGAAGCCGCGGGCCAGCGCCAGCGAGTCCTCGCCCAGCAGCAGGTCGGGGCGGGCCTTGGCGAGCACCGGGTCGTTCGCCGGTGCGACCAGGCTCAGCCCGTCCAGCCCGCCGTAGAGGAAGACGTGGATCAGCGTGCCGGTCTTGGTCGCGGCGAACGACGCCGACGTGGTGACGAACTGCGCGGTCGCGAGCGCGGTCGCGGTCGCAGCGGCACCGGCCACGAAGGTACGCCGGGTGACGCCCCGGCCGTCCTGCTGCGCCTCCTCGACCTCCTCCAGCCGGCGGTACCGGTCGGCCTCGGCCGCGTTCTCGGCCGCGACGATGTCCGCCTCCGCGCGCAGCAGCGCCTCGGCCGGGTTGTCGGCCAGCCGCCGCAGGTCGGGGCATTCGGGGTGCAGGGGGTACGGGTTCACGGTCATCTCCATCGAATGCCTCACCGGAGGTGGTGCTGGGGGGACGCGAGGATCGTCCGCGCGACAGCGGCGATGGCCCCGTTGAAGGTGGCGTCGACCTTGGCGCTCTCGGACACACCGGCCACGGCGAGCACCAGCTTCTTCTCCTTGGCGCTGAGCTTCTGCTGCACCAGCCGCTGGGCCAGCGCGTCCACGTACGCCCCGGCGGTGGCCGGCGGCTTCGCCACCAGCTTCTCCGGCTTGGCGAAGGTGAACTGCTTGCGGTAGCCGGCGATCAGGTCACCCGCCTCGTTCCAGCCGTCGATCATCGTGCCGGCCGAGGTCCAGGCCAGGTAGACGTCGGCGTAGCCGTCCGGGGTGGGCTTGCCCATCGGGTACTGCCCGAGCTCGCGCATCTTGTCCTGGATCTGCCGCAGGCCCTGCGCGAACGGGGTACGCCGGTTGTCGCCGGAGTAGTCCGGGGCCGCCTCCGGCGAGACACCCAGCGCCCGGTACGTGGCGACCAGGTACTCCATCGGGCGGCGTACCTTCTGGCCGATCGCGGCCCAGAACTCCGAGGAGCTGAACAGCGTCGCCAGCACCGGGCGGATCTGCCCCTTGTTGGTGGTGTACGCCTTGGCGAGCCGGTCCACCACGGACTTCGGCGGGGTGTCGGAGACGAACCGGGTGGCGAGGTTCTGTGCCACGTACCGCGCGGTCGACGGGTGCATCGCGATGTAGCGGATGTACGAGTCGATGACCTTGTCGGCGGCCACCGGGTCGTCGGAGTTGTTGGCGTGGCTGAACCCGAGGATCTTCACCTTGCCGAGGTAGTGCCGCTCGGCGAAGAACTTGTACTTGCCGTCGGCGACACCGCGTCCGGTCTGGAGCAGCGCGGCCTGGCGGACGTCCTTCTCGGTGTAGCCGCCGTCGACGCCCACCGAGTACAGCTCCAGGTTCTCCCGGGCCAGGTTCTCGTTGACCGCGTCCTTACGCGAGTCGACCTGGTTCAGGTAGAGCAGCAGCGCCGGGTGCTTGTTCGCGGCGACGAGCATCTCCGGGTAGCTGCCCAGCGCGTGCTTGCGGATGACGTCCCGGTCGAACGCGTTGCGGTAGTTCTCCCCGCCGTCGAAGTCGGCGGCGACGTGCAGGAAGTCGTTCCAGAAGTCGACCATCACCTCGAACAGCTGCCGGTCGGACCAGATCTGCCGGGCGATGGTGGCGTCCACCGTCTCCCGGGCCGGGTCGACGCCCTTCTCGTTGAGCTGTTCGCGCTGGTCGCGGAGCTGCGTCGGGTTGAGCTTGAGCGACTGCAGCTCGGCCAGCTTCATCTCGGCCTTCGTCGGGGCGATCTTCTCCGGCTGGAGCTGCTCACGCAGCCAGTCGTCGATGCCGACGCGCTTGACCTCGGCCATCATCTTCGTCGTCGGACCGAAGGTGGTCCGGCTCAACAGGTGCCGGATCGGATCCTTGGCGAGGACCGTCTTCACCGTCACCTTGGTCGCCGCGGCGGCTTCGGCCGGGCTGCCGTAGAGCCGGCCACCGGACGGGGCGTTGCGCTTGAGCGCCTCGCCGGCACGGGAGCCCATGTAGCTCTCGTTCTGCTCGGTGTAGGTCCGTACCGTGCTGGGCTGCTGCCCGCTGGGCCGGGCCGCGTTGCCGTCGGTGGTGACCGTGCCGGTGGCGTCACCGGCCGGCGCGTCACTGAACAGGCCGCGCACCTGCGGGGACATGGCCAGGGCGGCGCCACCGGCGACCACCACGGCGCCACCGAGGGTGGCGAGCGCCCGGCGGCGGCCCCGCTTCGGGGCCTCGTCGCCGTCGTCGTCCAGGTCGGGCAGTCCGCCGCCGGGCGGCGGGCCGTACCCGCCTGCGGGCTGGGCGTAGCCGCCGGGCTGGGGGTAGCCGGCGGGGGTCTGTGCCGCGGGGGCGAAGCCGTTCGGCCCTACCCACTGCGGGCCCGACGCGGGGTTACCACCGGTGTACGGCGCGGCGTGCGGATCGCGGTACCCGTCCGGATGGGGGTGCTGGTATCCGTCCCAGCCGCGGTCGTCCCGGGGTCGACGCGGTGGCACGTTCAGGTCGGCCATGTACCTATCCCGTTTTCTTCGAGCGCCGGCACGCCTGCCACCCGATGGGGGTCGGGTGGCGCAGGGGCGGCGACGGTTGCCGGAGAAGTTGCCTACGGGAAAGTAGCCATGCCGCCCCGGCCGCTCAAGGCGCGCCGATCGCGCTCGTGAGCGCACTTAAGACGGTGCTCAGCCCCGCCGGGCAGGGCCCGTCGCGGCGGCGGGGGCGCGGCGGCCCCCGGAGCAGGGCCGACCCGGGCGCGCACCGCCCGGATGCGAGGTTTCGCACCCGCCCGACACCGCCGGGAGCGTTCACCGCCTCACCGAAACTTAAGGTACGGATAAGCCTGCGCTGAGAACCTCGTTCCGCCTGTCCGGTCCGGCGAAACAGCAGCAGCGGCGGCGCGTGACCGGCCTCCGATGCGGGTATGCCGCCGAACCGCTGAAGCCGTGAGGGGAAGGCACCGCCATGCTCAGCCAAGAGGATCAGCGCAGGTTCGAACAGATCACCCGCAAACTGCGGGAGAGTGATCCACGCTTCTTCGCCCGGCTGGACAGCCGGATCAAGGGCCGCCGGGGCCGGTACATGATGCTGTTGACGATCGTGCTGTGGGCTTCGCTGCCGGCGATGACAGTGCTCGTCGGGCGGCTGGCCGGGGCGATCTGCGCGGTGGTGCTCGTCGCCAACGCCGCGGTGATGTGGCGCTTCCGCCGCCGGTTGCTGTAGCGGCGGGGACGCTCACCGTTCCCCGCCGTCGGCCTCCCTGAGGGGCGCGGCTTCGCCGCGGCCGAACTCCCTGGGCGACGCGGCTTCGCCGCGGCCGAACTCCCTGGGGGGCGCGGCTTCGCCGCGGCTGAACTCCCGGTACGCCCGCCGCAGCCGTTCGGCCAGGCCCGGCCCGCCGACCGCGGCCCCGGGTGGTCCGAGCTGACGCAGCAGCAGCTCCGGGCCGGTGGCGAGCGTGGGCGGCCGGTCCGGCAGCGCCACCGGGGCCAGCCAGAACCGGTCCAGCTCGGCGTCCGGCTCGACCGCCGGCAACCCGGCCAGGGCGCGCGCCGCGCCGACCACCGGCACACCGTTCGTCGCGCCCGTGGCCGATTCCGGCCCGGCGTCCGCGTCGCCGCGTCCACTGTGGTCCGTCGCCGGTCCGCCGGTCCCGTCCACGTCGCCGGCGCCGCGCAGCGTACGCAGCCGGTCGAGCAGCTCGGCGCGGGACCGGCCGCGCCAGTGCAGCAGGTGGAACGGGTCGGCGTCGAACGCCTCGGCGAGCAGGTAGAACGTGGCCGCCAGATGTTTGCACGGCACCGCGAAGTCGGGGCAGCCGCAGTTCTGGTCCAGCTCGCCGATCGCGGCCGGGAACAGCGGCGCGCCCGCCTCGATGAACAGCTCCTCCAACTCGGCCGGCAGGTCACCGGCGAGCAGCCGGGCGCTGAAGAACGCCTGCCCGGCCAGTTCGGCCTCGATCCGCCGCCAGGTCTCCTGCGGGTACGCGGCCAGCCCGATCCGTACCGGGTAGGGACGCGGCCGGGAGCCCTGCACCTCGGCGGTGACCGTCCCCGGCGACACGTCCAGCCGGAGCACCTGCCCCCGGCGCGCGTACGCCCGGCCACGGGTCAGCCGGGAGCCCAGCGCGAACGACTCCAGCACCTAGACGAACCGCCGGGACCACCAGGACTGCCCGATCGCGCCCCGGGTGCTGCGTGCCCGCAGGCCGCCCTCGACCCGCAGCGGTGGCCCGTAGTCCTCGAACCGGTCAGCCGGGCTCACTCGACCACCGCCCCGGACTCCAGGGTGAACAGGTCGCGCAGCGTCTCGGTGGACAGCTCGGTGACCCACTGCTCGCCGCTGCCCACCACCGACCGGGCCAGGCTGCGCTTGTCGGCGATCATCGCGGCCACCTTCTCCTCGACGGTGCCGGCGCAGACGAACTTGCGTACCTGCACGCGGCGGCGCTGTCCGATGCGGAACGCCCGGTCGGTGGCCTGGTCCTCGACGGCCGGGTTCCACCACCGGTCCACGTGCACCACGTGGTTGGCGGCGGTCAGGGTCAGCCCGGTGCCGCCGGCCTTGAGCGACAGGACGAACAGCGGCGGCCCCTGCGGCGACTGGAACCGGGTCACCATGGCGTCCCGTTCGGCCTTGCCGACGCCGCCGTGCAACAGCAGCACCTCCCGGCCGGTACGCGCCGACAGGTGCCCGCGCAGCATGCCGCCGAACTCGGCGTACTGGGTGAACAGCAGCGCCTTCTCCCCCGCCGCCAGCACCTCGTCGACGATCTCGTCGAGGCGTTCCAGCTTGCCGGACCGGCCGTCCAGCGTGGAGCCGTCGTGCAGGAGCTGGGCGGGATGGTTGCAGACCTGCTTGAGCCGGGTCATGGTGGCCAGCACCAGGCCGCGCCGTTCGATCCCGTCGCTGGACTCGATCTTCGCCATCATGTCGTCGACCACGGCCCGGTAGAGCGCGGCCTGCTCGGCGGTGAGGTTGCAGACCACCTCCATCTCCAGCTTCTCCGGCAGGTCGGTGATGATCGTCGGGTCGGTCTTGAGGCGGCGCAGCACGAACGGGCCGGTGATCCGGCGCAGCCGCTCGGCCACCTCGGCGTCGCCGTGCCGCTCGATCGGTTCGGCGAAGCGCTTGCGGAACGTCGCGGCCGGTCCGAGCAGCCCCGGATTCGCGAACTGCATGATCGACCAGAGGTCGGCGAGCCGGTTCTCCACAGGCGTACCGGTGACCGCGACGCGGTGCCGCGCGGGCAGCGACCGGACCGCCTCGGCCTGCCGGGTCGCGGCGTTCTTGATCGCCTGCGCCTCGTCCACCACCACCCGGTGCCAGTCGATGCCGGCCAGCTCGAACGCGTCCCGGGCGGCCACCGAGTACGTGGTGAGCACCAGGTCCGCCTCCTGCACGGCGGCGGCGAAGCCCTCGCCCCGGGCACGTTCGGCGCCGTGGTGCACGTGCACGCGCAGCCCCGGCGCGAACTTCGCCGCCTCCCGCTGCCAGTTGCCGACGAGCGACATCGGGCAGACCAGCAGTGTCGGCCCGGCCTCCGGCGGGTCACCGGCGAGCAGCGCGAGCAGTTGCACGGTCTTGCCCAGGCCCATGTCGTCGGCGAGGATCCCGCCGAGCCCCAGCGACTGGAGGAACGCCAGCCAGGCCAGTCCGCGCCGCTGGTACGGCCGCAGCGTCCCGGCGAAGCCCGGCGGCGGGTCGGCCGGGGTGAGCCGCCGCTCCGCCTCGCCGGCCAGCAGCTCGCCCAGCGCGCCGTCGGCGACCACGTCGAGCACCGGCAGCTCACCGGCCCGGTCGTCACCGGACAGTCCCATCCGCAGCAGGTCCGCCACCGTCAGCTCGCCGGAGGACCGCAGCAGCTTCAGTCCGGCCTCCAGTCGCTGCGGGTCCAGCTCCACCCACCGGCCACGCAGCCGGACCAGCGGCGACTTCAGGTCGGCCAGCGACGCCAGTTCCTCGGCGGTCAGCGGCTGGTCGCCGAGCGCCAGCTCCCAGCGGTAGTCGACGAGCGCGTCCAGCCCCAGCTTCCCGGCGGTGGTGGCGACCGCGCCCGGCGCGGTACGGCTGCGCGCCCGCAACCGCGCGCCCAGCCGGGACGAGGAACGTCGCCACCACGACGGCAGCAGCACCCCGAACCCGGCCGCGTGCAGCACCGGGGCGCCCTCGCGCAGGAACCGGTGCGCGCCCTCGGCGTCCAGCTCCATGCCCTCGGGTGCGGCGGTCCGCAGCGCGGCGTCCACCTCGGGCCACAGCCGGCTGGCCCGGCCCAGCTCGGCCAGGAGCGTCTCCTGCGGCTCCACGCCACGGGCGGCGAGCGCCGGCGCGGGCCGCTGCCAGATGTGCCCGGCGTCCACCACGAGGCCCGGCTCGTCGGCCGGGTGCAGGCCGAACTCGACCCGCCAGACGGCGTCCTCGACCAGTTCGGCGACCGGGTCGACGGCCGGCTCGACGAGGCGGAACGTGGCCCGTACCGCACCACCCGCGGCGTCGCGCTGCCACGCGTCCAGTTCCTCGCGCAGGGTGGCCAGCGCGGCCGGCTCGGCCGGGAAGGCGCGTTCCGGGCCGGTGAGCGCGGCCAGCCAGCGCGGCACCGCGCCGACCGGGCGCATCCCCCGGTGCAGCCGGGTGCCGGCGAGCGCCACCCGGGCGGCCGCGTCGACGAGCCCGTCCAGCGCCTCCGCGACCAGCTCAGCCGCCCCGATGTCGCCGGCCCGCCCGGTCCACGCGTCGTCCGCCGGACCGCTCGCCCCGCCGCTGTCCCGCCACTCCCGGGCGGCGCGGGCCGCCGGTGGCAACGCCGCCGCCAGGTCACGCACCCAGGACGCGTCGGTGCCGGTGAGCAGCGGCCGCCAGAACGCCCACCCGGTCGCCACGTCGTCCGCACCCACGACTCGCAACCGCCGCCCGGACCCCGCGACGCCCGGGGCCGCACCCGCGCCGGCCGCGCCCGAGGCCGCCGGCACCCGCCGCGCCGAGGTCCGCCCGCCGGTCCCGGCCGACCCGGGCACACCACCGGGGTCCGCCTCCAGCGCGACCGGCAGCAGGCGTCCGCGTACGACCAGGTCGGCGGCGAAGTCGGCCAGCTCGCACAGGTGCCGCAGGCTCGCCCCGACCGGGCCCGGCACCGGCGCGCGCAGCAGCGCGTACGCGTCGTCCGGGGCGTACCCCAGGGCGGGCGCCCGCCATCCGGCGCGGGTGACCGGGCCGCGGACCGGTTCCCCGACGGTGGCCCGGACCAGCTCCGGCGAGTCCAGCGGCGAGCCGGCCCGGGTCGGCAGGTCCAGCAGTACGGAGATCGGCTCCCCCGGCATGCCGAGCGCGGCGGCGAGCGTGGCGTGACCGGCGGCGAACGGGTGCGGGCGCTCGCGCGGGACGCGGCCGGGCCGACGGGGCGCGCGAGCCGGGAGTGTGCTGTCCTCGGCCCACAGGGCGAGCCCGGCGCCGGGCAGCCACAACCCGTGGATGACCAGCACTGCTCCCCCTCGCCGACGCCGGGGCACCGAAGACGGCGCCCGGGGAGTCAGGATAGGCCGCCGGGCGTCGCTATCGTCGGCGCCATGGTCGACCTTCTCGTGATCGGCGGGCTCGGCGTGGACGTCCGCGTCCAGGTGCCCGCCCTGCCGCCGCCCGTCGCCGACTCGCTGCTGGTGCCGCCGATCGACATGCGGATCGGCAACACCGGCGCCGGGGTCGCGCTGGCCGCGCACGCACTCGGCCTACGGGTGGCGCTCGTCGACGTGCTGGGCGCCGACCCGGCCGGTGACGTGGTGCGCGCGGCGCTGGCGCGTACCTCGATCCGGACCACGCTCGCCGACGCGCCGGCCGGCACCCGCCGCTCGGTGAACCTGGTCGACCCGGCGGGGCGGCGGATGTCGCTGCACGATCCGCGTCCCTGGTCGGGGCCGGTGCCGTTCGGCGAGGCGGAGCTGGCCGCGCTCGTCGCCGAGGCGGCCCACGTCCACCTGTCGATCATGGATTGGGCCCGGGACTCGCTGGCGGTGCTGCGTGCCGCCACGTCGGTCTCCACCGACCTGCACGACTGGGACGGCGAGAACGACTACCACCGCCCGTTCGCCCGGATCGCGGACCTGGTCTTCGTCAGCGACACGCGGCTCGGCGAGCGCGCCGCGGCGGAGGCGGCCCGGCTGGCGCCGCGCACGGTGCTGGTCACCGGCGGGGCGGCCGGCGCGACGCTGCACACGCCGGACGCCCCACCGGCGCACGTGCCCGCCGCCACCCCGCCCGGGCCGGTGGTGGACACCAACGGCGCCGGGGACGCGTTCGCGGCCGGGGTGATCGCCGCCCGGCTGCGCGGTGCGGGCGTCCTCGACGCGGCCCGGTACGCCGCCCGGGTGGCCGCCGCCGCCTGCACGCACGACGGGATGGAGTACCCGCACGGGCTGCTGCCCCGCGAGTGACCCCTCAGATCGCGCCGGTCTCGCCGTCGGTCAGCTCGCGCAGGATGTCGGCGTGCCCGGCGTGCCGGGCGGTCTCCTCGATCAGGTGCACCAGCACCCAGCGCAGCGACACCTCACCGAGCTGCGGGTGCGGCACCACGTGGTCGAGGTCGAACCGCGCGGCGACCCGGCGGGACCGGTCGCAGGCCGCCTCGTACGCGGCCGCGAGCGCCTCGACCGTCTCGCCGGGGCCCAGCGTGAAGCTGGCGTCGGCGTCGGCCTGGGAGGTGAGGTAGACGTCGCCCGGCTCCGGGGCGAACAGGCAGCGGAACCAGTTCCGCTCGACCAGGGCCAGGTGCTTGAGCAGCCCGGCCAGGGTGGTCAGCGAGGGCACCAGACGCCGGGCCGCGTCGGCGTCGGTCAGGCCGCGCGCCTTGCGCAGCACGTTGGCTCGGTGGAAGTCGAGGAACGCGTCGAGGATCGCCCGTTCGTCGCCCGTGCGGGCGATGACCGGACCGAGTGCCGGATCGATCGTCGGGTGCGCCATCCCCGGACCCTAGTACGCGGCGTGTCCGGTTCGCCGCCCCGCGTGATCCCCTGCGCGGGCGGGCCGGTCGGTGCAGGATGGGCGCATGGCTTCCACGGTGCAGATCCCTCTGGTGGGCGGCGCGGCCGACGGCGAGACCGTGACCGTCGAGCTGGACGTCAACGGCCGCCCGCCGCTGACCCACCACCACCTCGGGTCGAAGGGGCTCGCGGAGGCGCAGATCTACGAGCTGGAGTCGGACCACCAGCCGGGCGGGGAGTGGGTCTACGCCTGGCGCGGCCCGGCGGTCTGACGGCCCGGCTCACACCGCCGTCGTCAGCGTGCGGGCCCGGATGCTGTCCAGCACGCTGCGGGTCACCTGGGAGGTGCCGCGCGCCTGCTCGCACACCTCCGCGACCCGGCGCGCGGTCGCGTCGGCCCGGGCCGCCCGCTCGTCCCACAACCGGTCCACCTCGGCCAGCAGCGGGCCCTCCACCTCCCGTTCGACGCCGCGCAGCGCCGGCACGCCGAGCCGCTGGGCCAGGTCGAAGACCTTTCCGGCGTACGGCAGCGGCAGGAACGGCGTGCCCATCATGGCCGCGAAGATCAGGAAGTGCAGCCGCATGCCGACCGCGAGGTCGAAGTGGCGCATCAGGCCGAGGATCTGCGCCGGACGGTAGTCGCCGTGCAGGATCCGGCCCCGGTCGGCGGCGGTCATGTGCGACAGCACGCCGTGGGAGTGCCGGATGTCGTCGCGCTCCATCGGCACGAACAGCACGTACGCGTCGATCCGGTGCACCAGGAAGTCACCGATCTGGGCGAGCAGCCGGTGGTAGCCGTCCACGTCGAGCCGTTCGGCGGCCCGGCCCGGCTCGCGCACGCTGAGCCCGACCAGCCGGGAGCCGGCCGGCACGCCCTCCTCACGCAGCCACTGCTGGGGGAACTCCTCCGGTTCGAGCAGGAACGCCGGGTCGGCGGTCACGGTGATCGGGTTCACCAGACCGGCCTCCTCCAGCACCATCCGCGACTCCTGGTCGCGGACCGTCACCTCGACGGCCTGCGCCAGCGTCTCGCGCACCATGCCGCTGTCCAGCGTGTCGGTGAGCGGGCCGACCCCCACCGCGTACGTGATCAGCGGCAGCCCCCGCTCCTGGGCGACCCGGACCACCCGCAGGTAGCGCCGGGCCTCCTTGTCGTAGAGGATCCCGCCGCCGCCGAGGATGAGCAGGTCGAGCTGGTTGAGCACCGGGGACGAGTCGACCCGGCTGACGCCCTCCCACGGCACCGCCTCGACCTCGGGGTGGGCCAGCGCGGTGTGCGCCGGGTTGCGGGAGAAGACGATGATCCGGGCGTTGGGCTCGTGGCGGCGCAGATCGTCCAGCAGACCCGTGAGGATCGCCTCGTCGCCGAGGTTGCGACCGCCGTAGGAGCCGAGCACGCCGATGGTCAGTCCGGTGCGTTCCCTCATCCGTTGCTCCTTCCCAGGGGCGTCCGCGCCAGCGTTCCCGCTGGCCGCCCCGGGTTAACGCACGGCGAGGAGGCTCAATCGGCGGCGGCGTCGACCAGACGGGAGACGAGGTCCGAGACCACCTGATCGGTGTCGAACCCGGCGTCGATCGAGGTGGTGAGCAGGTCCAGCAGGAGCCCGTCGACCGCGTAGTGCAGCAGCGCCACCTCGTACGCCCCGCCCGGCAGTCCGGCGGCGAGGTGGTGGGCGACGTCGTCGGCGTACCCCCGGCGCAGCACGCCGCCGAGCGCGGCCCGCAGCTCCGGGCGGCGCGCGGCCTCCAGCCGCAGCTCGAACAGCGCCCGGGTGAGGCCCGGCTCGCGGGTGGTGCGCGCGACGATGTCGCGCAGGTAGTCGGTCATCAGCGCGAGTGACGGCTCGCGGCGGCCGAGGTCGGCCAGCACGTCCGGGTCGGGCGCGATCCGGTCGAAGATCCGTTCGGCCAGGCCGGCGAGCAGCGCCGCGCGGGACGGGAAGTAGTTCGAGGTGGTGCCGGTGGGCACGCCCGCCTCGGCGTCGACCGCGCGGTGGGTCAGCCCCCGCGCGCCCGCGTCGGCGAGCACCCGCAGGCCGGCGTCGGCGAGCAGGGTACGGCGTTCCGGATTCCTGGCCACGCGAACACACTAGCAACAACCACGACAGGTGTTGTACATTCATCGCCGAACCACGACAGCCGTCGTGGATCACCTCGGACATCGGAGCCGGTTTGCGCAAGCTCGTGTACTTCGTCGCCAGCACCCTCGACGGCTTCATCGCCGCGCCCGACGGGACGTTCGACTTCCTCCCACTGACGCCCGACCTGGCACCCCACCTGGTGGCCGAGTGGCCCCAGACGCTGCCCACGTTCGCCCACGCCCAGCTCGGCATCGACTCCCCGCCGAGCGGCCGCTTCGACACGGTGCTGATGGGCCGCGGCAGCTACGAGCCGGGCCTGAAGCTCGGTGCCACCAGCCCGTACTCCCACCTGGAGCAGTACGTGTTCAGCCGCTCCCTGCCCCCGGCCGACTACCCGGACGTGCACGTCGTCGACGGTGACCCGGCGGCCCTCGTCCGCGACCTCAAGACCCGCCCGGGGCGCGACATCTGGCTGTGCGGCGGCGGCCGGCTCGCCGGTCAGCTCCTCGACGAGATCGACGAGCTGGTGGTCAAGCTCAACCCGGTGGTCGTCGGCAGCGGCATCAAGCTCGTCGACAGCGGCTTCGACCCGCGACGGCTCACGCTCACCTCGGCGCGCCCGTTCGACGCCGGCGTGGTCGTCCTGCAGTACACGCGCAACGGTTAACCCGCTTGCCCCGGCGGCGGACGGCACGCACCGTGGGACCGTGACGAAGACTCGGCTGCACTGGCACGAACTGCCCGGGCACGTACGCGACGGCGTCGAGGGCATCCTCGGCGACCGGGTGGTGGCGGCGCTGTCGCAGCCGGGCGGCTTCTCCCCCGGCACCGCCGACCGCGTCCGTACCGCCGGCGGGGGCCGGGCCTTCGTCAAGGCGGTCAGCCCGGCGCAGAACGACCGCAGCCCCGACCTGCACCGCGCCGAGGCCCGGATCGCCGCCGCCCTGCCGCCGGACACGCCCGCGCCCCGGCTGCTCGGCAGCTACGACGACGGGCACTGGATCGCGCTGGTCTTCGCCGACGTCGAGGGCCGGCACCCGGTCACCCCGTGGCGGGCCGGCGAGCTGGCCGCCGTGCTGTCCACACTGGAGACGATGGCCGCCGCGCTCACCCCGGCGCCCGCCGCCGCGACCACAACCACCGCCGCCGAACGGCTCGCCCACGACTTCGGCGGCTGGCGGCGCCTCGCCGCCCACCCGCCGGCCGGCCTCGACCCGTGGGCCCGGTCCCACCTGCCCGAGTTGTGCGCCGCCGCCGACCGGGGACTGGCCGCGCTCGACGGCGACACGCTCTGCCACGTCGACGTGCGCGCCGACAACCTGCTGCTCGGCCCGGACGGGTCGGTCACAGTCGTCGACTGGCCGTGGGCCTGCCGCGGGCCGGCCTGGCTGGACACGCTGCTCACCGTCGTCAACGTGCAGGTGTACGGCGGACACGACCCCGACGCGCTGCTGGCCGCCCGGCCGCTGACCGCCGACGTCGACCCGGCCGACCTGACCGGAGTGCTCGCGGGGTTCACCGGCTTCTTCCTCGACGGCGCCCGCCAGCCACCCCCACCCGGCATCCCGACCGTGCGCGCGTTCCAGCGCCTCCAGGGCACTTCCCTGCTCCCTTGGCTGACCCACCGCCTCACGCCCTGACCCGCCGCCCCGCCCCGCCCCGCCCCGCCCCGCCCCGCCCCGCCCCGCCCCGGCGATCTTGCAGTTTCGGCCCCCGGGATGCCGCTTTGGCGCACTTTGTCAGGGCCAGAAGTACAAGATCAACGCGATTGAGAGGGCTGGACGCGCGGCGGTGCACGGCGCGGCTCACCCGGGGGTGGGGACGCCCAGGGGGTCGGCGAAGAGGGGTGAGAAGCCCAGTTCGGCGGCGCCGATCAAGGTCGCGTCGTAGCCGAGCGCGGACACGCGCAGCCGGGCCTTGTCGCGGGAGATGGGCAGCACGTTGGCCGCGATCCGGCTGCGGACGTGGCTGGCGCAGACCGGGAAGACCTCGGTGAGCGTGCCTCCGAAGATCACCACGCCGGGGTTGAACAGGTTGATCACGTTCGCCACGCCGATGCCCAGCCAGTCACCGATGTGCCGCAGCGCGTCCTGCGCGGCCGGTTCTCCGCGCACGGCGGCGGCGACCACGGCGCGTACCGCCTCGCGCCCCTTCTCCTGCGCGGGTCGGCCCGCGACGTCGAGCAGCGCCCGCTCGCCGACCTCGGCCTCCAGGCACCCGCGCGAGCCGCAGCCGCAGGGCCTCCCCTGGTACGGGTTCACGAGCATGTGCCCGACCTCGGAGGCGTACCCGCCGTCGCCGTCGAGCAGTTCCCCGCCCACGATGATCCCGCCGCCCACACCGACGTCGCCGTGCAGGTAGACCAGGTTCTGCACGCCGACTCCGGCGCCGCGCTGATGCTCGGCCAGCGCCCCGAGGTGCGCCTCGTTGCCGACCAGGACGGGCAGGCCCAGGTCCAGCCGCCGGGCCAGCTCGGCGCCGAACGCCTGGTCCACCCACCCCATGTCCGGCCCGAACCGGACCATCCCGTCGCCGGGGCGGATCATCCCGCAGTAGGAGGCGCCCACGCCGACGCACACCGATCCGGGTGGCGCGGCGTGGTGCAGCGCCCGCCCGAAGTCGGCGAGCACCGAGACCACGGAGTCGAGGTCGGCCCCGGCCCGTGGCCGTTCCGCCTCCAGCCGCGCCGACACCACACCGCCGAGCCCGACGCGGGCGGCCACGAGCCGGTCCACGGCGATGTCGAAGGCGATGACGTAGACGGCGTCCGACGCGGGACGCACCACACGGGAGGGACGCCCGGCGCGTCCGCTGCCGCCCGCCGTGACCTCCCGGACCAGGCCGGCCGCCGCGAGTTCCGCAGTGAGTGCCATGACCGTGCTGCGGTTGACGCCCATCCACTCGGCCAGCTCGACGCGCGTGACCGGGCCGGTCAGGTGGACGCGCCGCAGCAGCGCGCCGAGGTTGGCTCTGCGGCTGTCCCCCTGCACGTGCCGGTCCACTGCCAGACCTTTCAGCATCGACCACTCCGTCGGATGGCGACTGGCTTGTGGCCCGAGGATAGTTCCCGCACATCGACGGGGGCCAGCGCCCGCCGCGGGGACGGCCGCCTCAACCATCGAGGGCCCGACCGGCGTTCATTGCGGTGAGGGGGTGGGCATGTCGGAGTCGTTCCGGGAGTTCGTGGTGCAGCGGTCACCCGCGTTGTCGCGGACCGCGTACCTGCTGACCGGCGATCACCAGCTCGCCGAGGATCTGTTGCAGAGCGCGCTGGCCCGCACCTACCGCCACTGGCGGCGGATCCGGGAGGGGGATCCGGAGGCGTACGTGCGCCGGGTCATGTACCACCAGCAGGTCTCCTGGTGGCGCCGTCGGCGGGTGGCCGAACGGCTGGACGCGACGCCGGCCGAGCGCGGCGGCGGCGACCACACCGACGACACGGCGCTGCGGCTGAGCGTGGTGGCGGCACTGCGGCGGCTCAGCGCGCGGCAGCGGGCCGTGGTGGTGCTGCGGTACTACGAGGACCTGACCGAGGCGCAGGTGGCCGAGGTGCTCGGCTGCTCGGTGGGCACCGTGAAGCGGCACGGGCACGACGCCGTACGCCGCCTGCGGGACCTTGTCCCCGACTTTGTGGAGCGGACTCCGGAGAGGAGCGAGCGGTGAGCGTACGTCTGCGGGAGGCGTTGCGGGAGGCGGCGGCCGAGGTGCCCGCGTACCCGGTGCACGACCGGGCGGTGCGGACCGCGCGGCGCACGCGGTGGCGGGCCGCCGCGGCGGTCACGGCGGTGCTGGCGCTGGTGGCGGCCGTGCCGCTGACGGTACGCGGGGACGGCCGGACCGCGCCGGCGGGCTCGGGCGGGGCGGCGCTGCCGGACCGGCTCGGGCTGCCGCCGTTCGGCGCGTTGCGGGCCACCGACCGGCCCGCGCTCGGCCCGGCGTCGGTGGTGTTCAGCGGGCAGGCGCGCGGGCTGACCGGCCTGTTCGACGAGAACGGCACAGTCGGCATCGTCGGGGCGGACGCGGACCGGTACCGGACGTGGACGGTGGGCTTCGAGGTGCCGGCCGGGGAGGGGGTGCTGCTCTCCCCGGACGGCCGGTTCCTCGCGGTGCCGAACGGGTCGCCCACCAGCCCCGGCGTGGACGTGATCGACCTGGTGGGCGGCACGGTCCGGCGGCTGCCCAGCCCTCGGCCGGGCAGCGCGGGGACGACGCCGGCCGGGTGGGCGCCGGACGGGTCCGCGCTGGTGGTCGTGGACACCACGCAGGCGAATCCGGAGGGCAGCTCGTACGTCAACACGCTCAGCCTGGTGCGGCTGGACACCGGCCGGGCGGTCCGGCTGCTGGAGACCACGCAGGTGCCGGGATTCGGCTCGCCGGTGGCGTTCGCCGCCGACGGGTCACGGCTGGCCTTCCAGGTCGGCACGAAGGTGCTCGTGAGCAGCCCGGACGGGCGGCAGCTCTCCTCGTTCCCGCTGCCGCCCGACACCGCGCTCGCCGGGAAGGGGGCCTGGCTGCCGGACGGCTCGCTGGCGCTGGTCGGGCACGAGGTGGCCGCCGACCGGTGGCGGCTGCGCCGGGTCGACACCGACGGCCGGGAGCTGCCCGCGCCCCCGCTGGCCGCCGTCTCGGGCGTGACGGCGATCCGGCTGCTCGGCTGGCTGCCGGACGGGACCGCGTGGGTGGTCGCGTACCGGCCCGAGCCGAGCGCGCCGAGCTGGTACGCCGACGGGCTGGAGATGGACCAGCGGACCGCGTACGGCAACGTGCGGTCGATCCGGGTGCTGGGCCTGACACCCGGTGCCGCCGCTCCGGTCACGCTGCTCACCGCGCCGGACCAGGTGCTCGCCGTCGACGTGGCGGACTCGGTGGTGCACGCCGGCCGGGTCCGCGAGGCCGATCCGCCGTCGGGCCCCGGTGGCCGGGCGTGGTGGGGGGCGGGCCTCGTGGCGCTGGCGCTCGGCGGCTTGGCGGCGTACCGGTGGCTGCGCCGCGGGCGGCGGTGACGCGGGTGTCTCCCCGGCCGGGGAGACACCCGTGCGGTCGGCGCGGAGCGCTACTCCGCTTCGCGGACCGGGCTCTGCGGGACCACCATCACCGGCCGGTGGGCGCGGTGCAGCGTGGCCATGGCGACGCTGCCGAGCAGGATCTTGCGGACCGCGGTCCGGCCGCGCGAGCCGACCACGACCAGGCTCGCCTTGCGCTCGGTGGCGACGGCGGAGAGCGCGTCGGCCACCGCGCGGCCGGGCGCTCCGCCGCCGGCGCGTACGCGCACCATGGTCACCCCGTCGACCGTCTCCGGCGCGTCCCCCTCGTCGCCGTCGACGGCGACCAGGACGATCTCCCGCTCGGGGAAGAGGCGGCGGGCGGCGGCGAGTGCGGCCTCGGACCCGGCGGAGGCGTCCCAGCCGACCACCACCGGGCCGGCGGCGAGCGCGTCGTACTCGTCGGTGAGCAGCGGGTGCGGCACGACGAGCACGGGACGCGGGCTGTAGTGCACGGCCATGTCGGAGACGCTGCCGAGCACCGCGCGGGCGCCGCCGAGGCCCCGGGAGCCGAGCAGCAGCACGTCGGCCTGCTTCTCGTCGGCCAGCTCGGCGAGCCGGAGCCCTTCGCCGCCGTAGCTGCGGCACACGAGCGGCTCGGCGTCCCAGCCGGCGGCGCGGCCCAGCATCACGCCGACGGACGTCATCCGGTCGGCCTCCCGGCCGCCCTCGCGCTCGATCGCCTCGACGAACACGTTGATGTCGCGGGTGCCGGTCCAGAGCCGCTTGCGGAGTTCCTCGCTGGCGAACGGAGGCGTCCACAGATGCCCGATCCACGCGTGCGCGCCGGGGAACAGCAACGCGCCCGCCTCGATGGCGGCGCTGGCGGCCGGAGACCCGTCGTAACCCACCACCACTTGCCTGCCGTGCTCGTCGCTCACCGCACCCAACCTCTCTCACCGACGACATCTCACAAGATCGTATCCGGGTCCGGACCGGGTCCGAGCCGGATCGTCCGCCACGGAATCATCGGTACGCTGGGCGAATGAGCACCCCGGACCTGTCGTACCTACTCGACCACACCAGCCACGTGTTGCGTACCCGGGTGGCGGCGGCGCTCGCCGAGATCGGGCTGACCGCCCGGATGCACTGCGTGCTCGCGCACGCGCTGCCCGAGGAGCGTACGCAGATCCAGCTCGCCGAGATGGGCGACATGGACAAGACGACGATGGTCGTCACGGTGGACGCGCTGGAGCGGGCCGGGCTGGCCGAACGGCGTCCGGCGCGTACGGACCGGCGGGCGCGGATCATCGCGGTGACCGAGGAGGGTGCCCGGGTCGCCGCGCGCAGCCAGGAGATCGTCGACCGGGTGCACGCCGAGGCGCTCGCGAGCCTGCCGGACGACGAGCGGGAGGTCTTCCTGCGCGCGCTGCGGCGCCTGGCCGGCGGCCACCTGGCCACGCCGGTGCAGAGTCCGAAGCCGGCACGCCGCGCCCGCCAATAGTCTCCAAATAGATTGTCTGTAACGGGACTATCCGTTACGGTCCTCCTGTCGCACCTCTCGACAGGAGGACTACATGTCCGCTCCCCGCTCCCGCGGGCTCGCCCTCGGCGTGCTCGCCACCGGCGCCCTGATGACCATCCTCGACGGCAGCATCGTCACCGTGGCGATGCCCGCCATCCAGCGCGACCTGCGCTTCTCCCCGGCCGGCCTGAGCTGGGTGGTCAACGCGTACCTGATCGCGTTCGGCAGCCTGCTCCTGCTCGCCGGCCGGCTCGGCGACCTGATCGGGCGCCGGGCGATGTTCCTCGGCGGCACCGCGCTGTTCACCGCCGCGTCGGTGCTGGCCGGGCTCGCGGAGAACAGCGCCACGCTCGTCGCGGCCCGCTTCCTCCAGGGCGTCGGCAGCGCGGCGGCCACAGCGGTGAGCCTCGGCATCCTGGTCACGCTCTTCCCCGACGCCGCCGAGCGGGCGCGGGCGTTCGCCGTGTTCGCGTTCACCGGCGCGGCCGGGGCGGCCATCGGCCAGGTCGCGGGCGGCCTGCTCACCGACGCGCTGGGCTGGCACTGGATCTTCCTGATCAACCTGCCGATCGGCCTGGCCACGATCACGCTCGCGGTCCGCACGCTGCCCGCCGACCGGGGCCTGGGCCTGGCCGCCGGGGC
The DNA here is from genome assembly GCF_049315215.1 of Micromonospora sp. WMMD1219. Taxonomy (NCBI): domain Bacteria; kingdom Bacillati; phylum Actinomycetota; class Actinomycetes; order Micromonosporales; family Micromonosporaceae; genus Micromonospora; species Micromonospora sp. WMMD1219. The sequence goes on along the minus strand of NZ_CP186057.1, from coordinate 3,423,677 downwards.
CGACGTGGCGGGCGCGCTACTGGTCACCGCCGGGCTCGTGCTGGGCATCTACACGGTGGTCACGATCGAGCGGTACGGGGCGACGTCGGCGCACACGCTCGGCCTGGGCGCGCTCGCCGCCGCTCTCGTCGCCGGTTTCGTGGTCCGGCAGGCCACCGCGCGCCGCCCGCTCATGCCGTTGCGGCTCCTGCGCTCGCGCGGCGTCGCCGTGGCGAACGTGGTCCAGATCCTCACCGTCGCCGCGACGTTCGCGTTCCAGGTGCTCGTGACGCTCTACCTCCAGCAGGTGCTCGGCTACGACGCCACGCGCACCGGGTTGGCGCTGCTCCCGGCCGCCGTCGTCATCGGCGCGGTGTCGCTCGGCGTCTCGGCCCGGCTCGACGCCCGCTTCGGCGAGCGGGTCGTACTGATCGCCGGGCTCGTGCTGCTCGCCGCCATGTTCGCGCTGCTGGCCCGGGTGCCGGTGGACGGCCGCTACCTGCGCGACGTACTCCCGGTGATGCTGCTCGCCGGCGGGTTCGGGCTGGTGCTGCCGGCGCTCACCGCGCTCGGCATGTCCGCCGCCCGCGCCGAGGACGCCGGTCTCGCCTCCGGGCTGTTCAACACCACTCAGCAGCTCGGCATGGCGTTCGGTGTCGCGGTGCTGTCCACGCTGGCCGCCGCCCGGACGGCGGACCGGGTCGCGCTCGGCGACGACCGGGCCGCGGCGCTGACCAGCGGCTTCCACCTGGCGTTCGCGGTCGGCGCGGGGCTCGTGGTGGTCGCTGTCGTGCTCGCGTACGCGCTGCTGCGCCCCCGCACGGCGGAGCGCGCCGACGCCCCGGCGCTCGTGGGGTGAGTCAGCCGGGGGTGCGGGCCGGACGGGTGAGGAACGGCAGCACCGCCGCCGGCAGCGCCGGTGAGGCCACCACGTCGTAGTGGGTCAGCCCGGGCAGCACCGCGAGCCGGGACGCGGGACGGTCGCCGTCGCCGCCCGCGTCCCGGTGGCCGCCGCCGAGCAGGCCGAAGAACTCCGCCGCGTGGCTCACCGGGATCTCGTCCGCGTCGGCGAAGACCAGCAGCACCGGCATCGGCAGCGCGGCCACCTCGGCGGACCAGTCGTAGTCCCGCCGCAGCAGTTCCCCGCTGCGGGCCCAGAGCAGCGGCCAGTCCTGCGGGCGGGGCGCGACCCGCGCGTACCGCTCGTACGGCGGGGTGCCGCGCATGCGCTCGGCGGCGCGCTCGTCGTGGGCGGACATCGCGGCCAGCGTCTCCGGGTACCAACCGCGCCGCCGGAACGGCGTGGAGACGAGCACCAGGCGGCGGACCAGGGCGGGGTACTGGATCGCGGTACGCAGGGCCACCCCGCCGCCGAGCGAGTAGCCGAGCACGTCGGCCCGTGGCAGGCCGAGCAGGCGCAGCAGCCCGGCCACGTCGTCGGCCATCGACTCGTACCGCAGCGGCCGGTCCAGACCGCCGGTGCGGCCGTGGCCCCGCAGGTCGACGGCGATCAACCGGCGGCGCGCGGCGAGCGCCTGCCGGACCGGCGCGAACGTCTCCGTCGACCCGTATCCGCCGTGCAGCAGGACCAGCGGCCTGCCGGTGCCGTGCTCCTCGTACCAGATCCGCAGCCCGCCGACGTCCGCATAGGTCACCCGCCGATCGTCGCGCCCCCGGCGCCGTGGCGGGCCCGTTCACGGACCCCCTCAGCGGGACGCGCGGGGGCGGGCGCGCAGGTGGGCGCGTTCGCCCTGGCTGCCGAAGAGGCTGAGGAACTCCACCCCCTCGCTGTCGGCGCGGCCGAACCAGTGCGGGACGCGGGTGTCGAACTCGGCCGCCTCACCGGGTTCGAGCACCAGGTCGTGCTCGCCGAGCACGAGCCGCAGCCGCCCGTTGAGCACGTAGACCCACTCGTACCCCTCGTGGGTCTTCGGCTCGGGCTCGGACCGCCCGCCGGCCGGGATGATCAGCTTGTACGCCTGGATGCCGCCGGCGCGGCGGGTGAGCGGCAGCATGGTCATCCCGAACGCGGCGACCGGCCGCAGGTGGACGCGCGGATCGCCGGTGGGCGGGGCGCCGACCAGCTCGTCGAGCGTGACGCCGTGCGCGCGGGCCAGCGGGAGCAGCAGTTCCAGCGTCGGCTTGCGGCCGCCGGACTCCAGCCGGGACAGCGTGCTCACCGAGATGCCGGTGGCGGCGGAGAGGTCGGTGAGGGTGGTCTCCCGCTCGCGGCGCAGCGCGCGCAGCCGGGGGCCGACCGCGTCGAGGGCCTGGTCGAGGTCGTCGTCCATGCCTGCCAGTTTGCCACATCAGCAACAGAGTTTGCAGTTCTGTCGGGCCTCGCCGCAATCTGGTCGCGGAGGTGGTCACGATGACCGAGAACTACGAGGTACTGGTGATCGGCGGCGGCGCGGCCGGGCTCAGCGGCGCGCTCATGCTGGCCCGGGCACGCCGGTCGGTGCTGGTGGTGGACGGCGGCGAGCCGCGCAACGCGCCCGCCGACGGGGTGCACGCCCTGCTGGGGCACGACGGCGTGCCGCCGGCCGAGCTGCTGGCGCGCGGCCGGGACGAGGTCCGCCGCTACGGCGGGCACCTGACCGAGGGCCGGGTCGAGACGGTGGACCGCGACGGCGCCGGGTTCGCGGTGGCGCTCGCCGACGGCCGCCGGGTACGCGCCGGCCACGTGCTGGTCGCCACCGGCCTGGTCGACGAGCTGCCGGAGGTGCCCGGCCTGCGCGAGCGCTGGGGGCGGGACGTGGTGCACTGCCCGTACTGCCACGGCTGGGAGGTGCGCGAGCGGCCGATCGGGGTGCTCGGCACCGGCCCGATGTCGGTGCACCAGACGCTGCTGTTCCGGCAGTGGAGCGACGACGTGGTCTACCTGCGGCACACCGCGCCGCCGCTCACCGACGAGCAGGCCGAGCAGCTCGCCGCGCGCGGCGTGCCGGTGGTCGAGGGTGAGGTCGCGGCCGTCGAGACGGACGGGGACCGGCTGACCGGGGTACGCCTGCGCGACGGCCGCGCTGTCGATCGCGAGGTGCTGACCGTCGCGCCCCGGATGGTGGCGCGGACCGGATTCCTGGCCGGCCTGGGCCTGCACCCGCAGCCGCACCCCAGCGGGATGGGCGAGTACCTGCCGGCCGGCGAGGCGGGGCGTACCGATGTGCCCGGGGTGTGGCTCGCCGGCAACGTGACCGATCTGTCGGCGCAGGTCGGGGCCGCCGCGGCGGCGGGTGCCCGGACCGCGGCGATGATCAACGCGGACCTGGTGCAGGAGGAGACCCGCCGGGCGGTCGAGGCTCGGCGTGGCGCGCGGGAGGGTGGGTGACCACGAATCGTCCCTAACCTGACAATTCTTCCCCTAGGTTGAGTCGGAGAGGGCAGTCGGAACCTGGGGGGCGACGTGGAGGGCTATCCGGCGATCGAGGATCACGGTCTCATCGGCGACCTCCAGACCGCGGCGCTGGTGACCTGTGACGGGACGATCGACTGGTTCTGCGCGCCGCGCTTCGACTCGCCGAGCATCTTCGCCGCGCTGCTGGACAAGGACAAGGGCGGCTTCTTCCAGATCGCCCCGCACGAGGTCCGGTACGTCACCAAGCAGCTCTACCTGCCCGGCACACCGATCCTGATCACCCGGTTCATCAGCGCGGACGGCGTCGCCGAGGTGATCGACTTCATGCCGGTCACCGGCGAACGGGTCACCGACTCGCACCGCATCGTGCGCATGGTCAACATGGTGCGCGGCAGCATGCGGTTCCGGGTGGAGTGCCGGCCCCGGTTCGACTACGCACGCCAGAGCCACGAGCTGGAGCGGCACCGCAACGGCTACCTGTTCCGCAGCCCGTCGGCGACGCTCACCTTCAACCCGATCGACCCCGTGCGGCAGCTCTGGGCCCAGACCGGCGAGATCCGCATGGAGGGCGGCGACCTCATCGCGTACGGCACCCTCAAGGAGGGCGACACCGGCGGGGTGATCCTGGAGACCGGCAGTGAGGAACCCCGGATCATCCCGCCGGAAGAGGTCCAGGGCATGTTCGAGTGGACCCGGGACTACTGGCGGCGCTGGGTCGAACGCTCCCGCTACACCGGCCGCTGGCGGGAGATGGTCGAGCGCTCCGCCATCACGCTCAAACTCATGACGTACGCGCCGACCGGCGCGATGATCGCCGCACCGACCGCCGCGCTGCCCGAGCTGGTCGGCGGCTCCCGCAACTGGGACTACCGCTACACCTGGGTACGCGACACCTCGTTCTCCGTGCACGCGCTGCTCGGCCTCGGGTTCACCGAGGAGGTCAGCCGGTACATGGACTGGCTCGACGAGCGCATCCGCGAGGCCGGCGACCACCAGGACCCGCTGAAGATCATGTACCGGGTCGACGGCTCGTCGGACCTGCACGAGGAGGTCCTCGACCACCTGGAGGGGTACCGGGGCTCCAGGCCGGTCCGGATCGGCAACGGCGCGGCGGACCAGCTCCAGCTCGACATCCACGGTGAGGCGCTCTACGCCATGCACCTCGCCGACGAGCAGGGCATCCGGGTGTCGCACCAGGTGTGGAAGAGCACCGTGCGCCTGGTCGACTGGCTCTGCCACAACTGGGACAAGCGCGACGCCGGGATCTGGGAGAGCCGCCACCACCCCCGCAACTACACGTTCGGCCGGGTGATGTCCTGGGTGGCGCTGGACCGGGCCATCCGCCTGGCCACCCGCACCGGCCGGCCCGGGGACATGAGCTGCTGGACCGAACAGCGCAACCGGATCTACAACCAGGTCATGGCCCGCGGTTTCCACCGGGAACGCGGCAGCTTCGTGCAGGCGTACGACGAGAACGTGCTCGACGCCGCCCTGCTCTACATGCCGGCGGTCGGCTTCGTCACGCCCAGCGACCCGCTCTGGCTGTCCACGCTCGAGTCGATCGAGCGCGACCTGGTCTCGGACAGCCTGGTTCACCGGTACGACCCGCTGCACTCCCCCGACGGGCTGCCCGGCCACGAGGGCACGTTCAACATGTGCACCTTCTGGTACGTCGAGGCACTGGCCCGCTCCGGCCGGCTGGACGACGCCCGGCTCACGCTGGAGAAGATGTTCACCTTCAGCAACCACCTCGGCCTCTACGCCGAGGAGATCGCCTCCACCGGTGAGCAGATCGGCAACTACCCGCAGGCGTTCAGCCACCTCGCCCTGATCAACTCGGCGCTGGCGGTCAACGACCTGCTCGACGCCGAGGCCCACGCCCGCCTGCGCCGGTAACTCCGGTGATCCCCGGCCCGGCTCCGGGTAGCCTTCACCGCATGAGGTTCCACGCCACCGTCATGAAGCCCTGGTCCCTCCGCTGACGGCGGCAGGGTGACCGGCTTCTTCTGACGTACCAGCTCTGCTCCGCCGTCCTGGCGTTCCCGCCGGGCGGTGTCCTCGCGCTGCCCGGCTCCACGACGAGCCGAAGAGCGGACTGTGAACAACCTCGACAACATCCCTTCATCCCCGTTCGCCTCGAACAACCTGCTGCCCGCCGGGCACCGGGCGCACGTGCGGGCCGACGGCGTCCGCGTCGTGCGCGGCAGCCGGGTCGTGCTGTCCGACGTCAGCGTGACCGTCTCCGCCGGATCGCGCCTGGCTGTCGTCGGCGAGAACGGCCGTGGCAAGACCACGCTGCTCCACGTGCTGGCCGGCATCCTCGCGCCCGACCAGGGCACCGTGGAACGGCTGGGCACGATCGGCGTCGCCCGGCAGAACCTGGAGGCGCGCCACGGCGAGACGGTGGGCACGCTGATCCACGAAGCGGTCCGGGAGTCCGAACGCGCGCTGCGGGCGCTGGACGACGCCGCCGACGCGCTGGCCGAGGGCCGGGCGGGCGCGGACGACGCGTACGCCACAGCGCTCGACGCGGCGACCCGGCTGGACGCCTGGGATGCGCAGCGGCGCGTCGACGTGGCGCTGGCCGGTCTCGACGCCTGCCCGGACCGGGACCGCCCGCTGGCGACGCTGTCGGTCGGCCAGCGCTACCGGGTGCGGCTGGCGTGCCTGCTCGGGGCCCGGGTCGACCTGCTGATGCTGGACGAGCCGACCAACCACCTCGACGCGGCCAGCCTGGCCTTCCTCACCGCGCGGCTGCGCGAGCACCCGGGCGGCGTGGTGCTGGTGACCCACGACCGCGCGCTGCTGCGGGACGTGGCCACGGAGTTCCTCGACCTCGACCCCAGCGCGGACGGCCGCCCGCGCCGCTACGCCGGGGACTACGCCGCCTGGCAGGACGGGCGCAGCCGCGACTTCGCGCACTGGGTCCGCGACCACGAGGCACAGCAGGCCGAACACCGGCGCCTGGCCGACGCGGTACGGGAGGCGCAGGACCGGCTCAGCACCGGCTGGCGTCCGGAGAAGGGCCACGGCAAGCACCAGCGCCAGTCCCGCGCGCCCGGGCTGGTCCAGGCGTTGCGACGCCGGCAGGAGGCGCTCGACGAGCACCGGATCACCGTCCCGGAGCCACCGCAGCCGCTGCGCTGGCCGCCGCTGGACACCCGGGCCGGACTGCCGATCCTGCGGTGCCACGACGTGACGGTGACCGGGCGCCTGCGTACCCGGGTCACGCTCACGCTCGACGGCGGTGACCGCCTGCTGGTGACCGGGCCCAACGGCGCGGGCAAGTCGACGCTGCTCTCCGTGCTGGCCGGCGACCTCGCGCCGTCGACCGGGGAGGTCCGCCACCCGTCCGGGGCACGCGTCGCGTACCTCGGTCAGGAGGTGCCCGACTGGCCGCCCGGGATGCTCGCCCACGACCTGTACGAGCAGCACGTGGGGCGGCTGCGCTCCACCGGGCGCCTCGGCTCCGGCACGCCTCTGCCGCTGGGCGCGACGAACCTGCTAGACGCCGAGGCCCGGCGTACCCCGGTCGGCCGGATGTCGCACGGACAGCAACGGCGGCTGAACCTGGCGCTGCGCCTGGCCGAACGTCCCGACCTGCTGATCCTCGACGAACCCACGAACCACCTGTCCGCGCCGCTGGTCGACGACCTCACCGCGGCCCTGCTGACGACCCGGGCCGCGGTGGTCGTCGCGACCCACGACCGGCAGATGCTCCACGACCTGGCGGCCTGGCCCACGCTGCCGCTCACCGCCGGCGACGCCGGGCCGTCCGGTGACACAGGGTCACGCCTGCCGGAAGGTTGATGGCTTCGAGCGTTATGACTGAGAGGCATATTCATGCCTCTCAGTCATAACGCTCATGCGGTCCTGCTTCCCGGGTCCATCCGACGAAGCGGCGGTGCAGTGCGCCGGCCGGCGCCCAGGGCATGTCCTCGGTGGCCTGCACGAGGTAGGCACCGAGGTACAGGGCCAGCGACACCGGCGCGTCCGCGAACTCCGCGCGCAGCTCCCGCCTCCGGGTGGGGCACGGCCAGGGCAGGTCACAGCCGCCGCGGCTCCAGACCGGCATGACCGGGCCGTGGGTGGGAACCTCGCGGTGACCGCCCGCGCCTGCCGGCTGGTCGCCCATTCCACCTGCCAGCAGGGGTACGGAGTGAGCCGCGCCCACCGATCACTCGTCACTCCCCTGCGGCCAGTGGCCACGGTTGATCGGAATCCGATGCCGCGAACGGCAGGGCAGGTCGGCGCCGCACCGGCAGACCCGTGTCCACCGCCGCCAGCACCAGACCGGCCGATGCCGCCGGGCCAACGTCAACGCGGCGGCGGACAGGTACGGGTCGTACGAGACGCGGCGCTCCCGCGTGGCGTCTCCGTCCGAGGGCCGTTGTCCGCCTCGCGCCTGGTCCAGCAAGCGTCGCCGGGCGATCTCCTGCTCCAGGGCCTGGAGGCGCTCACCGAAGCCGGACACCGCCGACGACGAAAGGCACCGACCGACGAGCCGCCGCAGGAGCAATGGAATCCCGTCCCGGGACAGTGCGGTCCTGAGCCCAATGACGCCCTCGCCGCGAGCCGCCTCAGCAGCGGCGACATGTCGCCTCTCTGTCACCTCTCGGTCCACCGCGTGGATCTGATCGCTCCGGCTCATCGACGGTTCGTCGCCAGTACTCGACATCTCCACCTCCGCCAGGGAAAACATGTGCCCTCTCAGCGCTGCCGGTCCGCAGTGACGTCTGGGCGTCACTGATCGCGACGGCACAAGAGCCGACAGTCCGACTCCATAGGTGACGACATTTAGGCGACATAGCATTATCATGGCGGGCATGACCGCCCCCAACACGGTTCTGCGCGGCGTCCGCACCGGAATGCGCATGAGCCAGGACGACTTCGCCCGCGCGCTCCAAGCCGCCGGCCACCGCGTCGGCGAACCCAACGACGCCAACAAGCGACTCGTCCAGCGATGGGAGTCCGGTGCGATCGCCGCACCGCGCCCCGTCTACGCTCGCGCGCTGGAGGTCGTGACCGGCCTGCCCATCTCACTGCTCGGCTTCGCCGCGGTGCCCGGTGGGCACGTGGCCGACGACCAACACGGTGGCCACGACCTGACCTCACCCGTATCGAGCCTGGCTACGCCCACGCCGACGTCGAAGTCCGCCACGGCCCACAGGTCGTACGAGGGCGTGTGGCTCAGCCGCTACCAGTACTACTCCAGCGGCCGGGAGGAGTCCTTCGCCGGACAGCACTTCGTCGTCCTGTTGCAGCACGGCGACAGGCTGACCGCGCGCAGTCTGCCCGGATCGGCGTCCTCGTCCCTGTCGCTGGACCTGACCGTGGACGGCGCCGTCATCACCGGCACCTGGGTGGAACAGACCGACCCGGCCGGTTACTACCGGGGCGCCCGCTATCACGGGGCGATCCAGCTCCTGGCCGAGCCGACGGGCCGACGGATGGCCGGGAAGTGGGTCGGATTCGGCAAGGACATGGACGTGAACACCGGCCCGTGGGAGCTCGTCTTCCGCGACGCGTCGACCTCCAAGGCGACGCTGGACCGGTACAACACACCGGCGACGTAGCAAGCGCCGCGCCTTCGCCTCGACGTCGGACAGGAGCGGTGCCGCGTCGACTACTCTGCATCGGAACACGGGCACGGCACGGTGCCCAGTTCCAGCGAAGCCGCACGTCGTGCCCGCGATACAACAGGAGAACGCTGTGACAGTCCGCGCCACGGGCCGGCCATTGACCCGACTGGAAGCCGCCCAGGCGCAGGCGGAGCACGTGCTCGGTGCCCGGAAGGCCAAGCGGATCGCGACGTTCGGCAACGGCACGCTGTACGTCAAGGCGGGCACGCTGGCGCAGGTCATGTCCTGGCTCATCGACTTCGTGGTGTGCCTGTTCGCTGTCGCGGTAGGTGTCGTCGCCCTGTCCGTGGTGGACCGCGCGGTGACCCTCTCCGGCGGTGCCCTCGCCGGGGCGGTGCTCGCGTTGTTCGTACTGGTGCCGGTGCTCTACGGCCTCTGCTACGGCAACGGCCGGGCGCTCGGTGCCGTCCTCACCGGCACGCAGCTCGTGCGGGTCAAGGACGGGAGCCGGATCGGCGTCAAGGCATGCTGGGCCATGCTGGTCCGGACGCTGTTCATGCCGGTCCTGTCCGTCGTGCTGGTGGTGACCGCGTTCAGTACCGGTTCCGCGGATGCGCCCGGTTCGCTCGTGCGGACCAGCATCGACCCGGACGCCACCCGGCGCCTCCACGCCGCGGGCATCCGCTGACCCGTCACCACACCGCACCGCGACGGCCGACGCTGCCGCCGTACATCGCCTAGCCTCTCGGGCGTGGAGCACCTGCGCGAACTCGCCGTCCGGTTGGCGATGGACGAACCGGTCGGCGACGACCTGCCGACGGCGGCTGCTCACGCTCTGACCCGAGGCGTCGACTCGCCGGGCCTGCGTGAGCTTGCCGGCCTGTCGAAGGGCCAGTCGCGGGAGGCAGTCGATCTGTTCCGGCAGGCGATGGACGAACTCGGCTCGCCGGTGCCGGACGAGCCCGGCGCCCGGCTGCACCTCATGCGTCAGGCAGCGGCGGACATCGTTGCGGGAGACGGTGACGCCGAGGATCTGTCGTACGAGATCTACTGGCACGCGGCCTATTCCCAGTTGCCGGAACTGCGACCCGTGGCCGATCGCTTCCTGGAGCTGTACGCCGGATGGGGCCCGGCCTTCGACCAGACGGAGGAGGCGATCGCGGCCGCTAAGGTGGCGGCCCTGTCGTTCCTACGCGACCATCCAGCCTGAGCGGCTCCCGCATGTCTCGTCTACCGCAGCGACCGCGCACGGGCAAACGCCAGACGTGATGAGCCATATGCTGCACCCCGAGCGGAAGCGGGGATGCGTGAGGATCGTTGATCGGGTTCGCGGCGGATCATTTGTCGCCGGCGTACTGGTGGTGCTGGGCCTTGCCGGCTGCGTCACACGAGCCGACCCGCCACCGCCTCCGGCGCCCTCAGTGGATCCCGCGCCGTCGGCATCGCCCACCGAGCAGGAGGCGCTGATGGCGACGATTCGCCAGCTGGTCGAGCGGGCCGACGTCGGCGACGACATCCGGGAGCGCACGATCGAGGTCGGCGAGCCCTATGAACCCTGCGACCTGCTCATTGCCGACCCCGACCGGTCGAACGGGGGCGGATTGGAGTTCGATCAGGTGTGGGGCGCGGGCCTGGAGGTCAACCCCGTAGGGATCTTCGTCGACGTCCAGCCCCCGAGAACCCTTCTGAACGTCACGGTGATCGGTCTGCGCGATGCCTCGGCGGCCGCTGCGGCCGCGCGTAGGGCGCGCACCGCACGTTGCCCCAGTAAGGATTTCCGACTCAACATCGGGATGGCCACCGCCCGGTGGGACGCACGCACGATGACCATCGGATCGACGAGCGCGCGGCTGACCACGGCGACGATGAGCCGGGTGAACCCGGAAAACGCGGAAGGAATGCCGTTCCTGCCCGGCGACGCGCGGCTGATCTTCGCGCACGGCTCGCTGCTCATCAGTGTCGAGGCGCTCGCCTTCTGGCCGCCCAAACTGAGCACCGCCACTGACGTCACCGCAACCGCTCAGGAGAAGGCCACGTCCCTGGCAACGATGATCGTCAAGACCGTCTCCGCGCCAGGTTAGAACCGAGCCGCCCCGCCGGCGTCGACACACGCCGGCCGGGTGACTGGCATCAGCGACTGTCATCCATGTTCGCTCAAAAGACCGCAACCCCGAACCACAAGGTGCATTCTCAGCCCACGGCAGAGGACGAGATGGACAACCGTACCGACCCGATCGAAATCATCGCCCGGTATCAGAGAACCAGGGCAAGCAACGGGCCTTAGAGGTCTGGCTCTACAAGACCCACAAGAAGGCTGGCGTGTGACAGTGGAGTCGTCCTCCGTCGACCAGCCGGGCAACGACTGCGGAGTGGTGGCCATCGAGGGCCTGAAGTATCGGATTCGTCCGTCGACTCGGCCACGGGCAGGTCCGAAGGCATCACCTGGACCTGGGAGTTCGACCACGCCGCGTGGGCCGAGCCGATGATCGACGATCACTAGCGCGGGCGACGCACGAATCGGATGGCCGCCGATGCCTTCCTGCCGGCTCTGCGCGCCTCGGCGGGAAACAGGCATGAGGGTGAGCCCGGAGCGATGGAGATTCCGCATGAAGATCCTTTTCTATCCAGCGTCCGGTGAAGTCGACATCTCCGGAACCGCCGGTGAATACCACGCCTTGGCCGCGCTGATCGTGGCCGGAAGCGGAGGCCATGCTGCGGAGCCTGACGCCACGGACGACTTCGGCGGCACCGCACTCTCCGGCCTCCAGGTCTCGACCGCAGCCCACCGCATGGTCCTCATCTCGATAGACGACGCACGCGGTGTTCTCCAGATTTCCGGCGCCTCCGCCCCGCTGGCCGTCCTCGCGTCGAACGTCGAGGCAATGGCGGCCGACCAGGGCGGCGGCCACCTGCACATCGACTACTTCCCGGATCACCCCTACCTAGCCCCGACATCGGTCAGCTTGATCGTCAACAGCCCTCACGGTGGCATGCCGACGCGGTAGCCCCACAGCCTGGGTCAAATAGGCGCATCGGGGATTCTGGTGAGGGTGTGCCCGCCGGCCGGGCCTGACCCGACTTTGAACTGGCTCCGTGCCCTCATGTGGACCCGTCGACACGGTCGGCGGGGGCACCTCTCTCGGCACCTGCACGGGCCGGCGTGGTGACCTGATTAGGAGCTCGGGTTCGTCCCTCATCCCCGTTCTGCCCAGCGTTCTCCTCGTGCTCGGTGGTCGAGCCTTGCCGTCAATCCAGCGGGTAGGAGGCAGCGTGAACGAGGACCAGGACCTGACCGTCGGGGTCGACACGCACAAGGACGTGCACGTCGCGGCGGTGTTGAACCAGACCGGTCGGGTGCTGGCACCAGAAGCTTCCCGACGACGACGCGCGGCTACGCCCAGCTCGCCACATGGGCTGAGTCCTATGGGCCGATTGCCAAGGCCGGTCTGGAAGGCAGCGGCAGTTACGGCGCCCGATTGCTGCGATTCCTGACCGACTACGGCCTGACCGTGGTCGAGGTCGACCGCCCGGACCGCTCCACCCGCCGCCGGATCGGCAAGACCGACACCATCGACGCCGAGTCCGCCGCCAGGGCGGTTATCTCCGGCCGAGCCAGCGGCACCCCGAAGACCCGACACGCCCAGGTCGAGATGATCCGGGCTCTGCGCGTCGCCCGCTGCGGAGCGATGAAGGCTCGAATTCAAGCCGGAGGTCAAGTCGAAGCACTCATCGTTTCGGCCCCCCGAACCCGTGAGACAACTGGTGCGCAAGCTGGCCGGCAAGAAACTCATCCGCGCCTGCGCCGCTCTGAGGCCTGGCACGTCTGACCCGACGACCGCCACCAAGCTCGCGCTGCGCAGCCTCGCCCGACGCTGGCTCGCACTCCAAGCCGAGGTCGACAACCTCGACAGCCACCTGGCCGCCCTCGTCACCGCCGCCGCCCCGGATCTGGTCGCGCTGCCTGGCGTCGGAGTCGACACCGCTGGGCAACTCCTCGTCACCGCCGGCGACAACCCTCACCGCTTGCACTCCGAAGCAGCTTTCGCCCGGCTCTGCGGCGTGGCCCCCATCCCGGCCAGCTCCGGACGCACCGACCGCCACCGCCTACACCGTGGCGACGACCGCGACGCCAACCGCGCCCTCTGGCGCATCACCCTCGTCCGCATGCGCTGCCACCAACCCACCAAGGGCTACGTCACCCGCCGCACCGCAGAAGGCAAGACCAAGACCGAGATCATGCGCTGCCTGAAGCGCTACATCACCCGACACACCTACCGGCTGCTCACGAACTCCGCATAGCCAACATCGGTCTCGACACCACTAGCCAGATCAGGCACGCTGCAACGGTGGCGATCGACACCACCGGCACATTCTGGCGCGGCGACGACATGACCGACCTCGCCGACTACCTCCGCGAGTACCAGCCCGGCGGCTACCCGGTAGCTCGGGTTACGGAGATTATCTGCCAACCGTGCGGCGGCAAGACCTTCGCGGTCCTCGCCGACGACGAGAACGGGTGCGCACAGACACGGTGTCTGACCTGCAACGACCACGCCTTGATCGCGGACAGTGCCGACTACTGGCTAGACGCCGACCCGGAGGAATGCGCCTGCCCATGCGGCGGCGAAGCCTTCCAGGTCGCCGTCGGGTTCGCCCTGCGCGCCGACGGTGAAGTCCAGTGGGTCAGCGTCGGACTCCGCTGCACCCAGGATGGCACCCTTGGCGTCTACACCGACTGGAAGATCGACTACTCCCCGACCGGCCACCTGCTGATCGGCGCGGCATGACCCACGCGGCCCACCCGCTCTCTTGAGAGAAATAGGAGCGCCAACCTCGCCCGCAGCCGGCGCACCGGCAGCCGGTCGACTCCGGTGGCCACTCACCCGTTGACCTTTGTCGATTGCTGCATGGGTCGTGCCTCCAGGGGCGACAGCAGGCCGTCGGTCGAGTCAGGTGAAGGGCTGAACGGGCGCAAGGACGGTCCACCGACGCGAGGTGTACGTCAGTGAGGGGGTACCTGGATAGTCCGAGATCAACCAAAGATGCGTGATCTCTGCTGGCAGGACAGGGTGGCGCGCCGGTGGTCCGTAGTCGGCTACCGCTAGCAGACAGCCGTGAATGTCAAGCGAGGAAGCTGGCATAAAGGGCACGACGATGGCTAGGTGACGCTCCGTGCGACCGGACTGAGCCAGCTTGCGGCGCTCACCATCGCAGCGGCGGGAAGCGATGAAGCGCTCAGCCCAATCCGTCAGCCTGTTGGGGTCCGATAGGCCCACCCATCCAACCCGCAGTCGGGCTGTTCCCGGCTTCAGGGGCGGTGAAGCTGGCGGGTCCGGGAACGCTGCAACGAAGCCGAGGTCGCTGAGCCCTGTGGGGATTGCGGTTTGGAACGGTGAGTCGGGATAGATGGTCACCCCTGACGCTCGTGCTGCCTCCAGCCCTAGGAGGAACGGGGTGAGCACGTCCTTGGCCCATGCCCTCGGCCGATTCGGATACCGATTGATGCTGAGCTCCCAACCCAAGCGGCATGGTCGGACATCGAGGCAGTCGATACGCTTTGCCTCCCAACCAGCCGCGACCTCGTCGCGGTCCTCAGTAACTTCGACCGCGGCCACCGGGCTGAGCCCACGCATAATATCGAAGTCATGGACGGCATGGCCGCTGTTGAGGTCGGCGTTCTTAAGCCAGCGTGGCCTGATCTCACGCGCGATCACCCTCCAAGCCAGCGCCTCGGAAGGCTTGCTGGGTGGACTGATGACTCGGGCCGAGTAGAACCTCAAGAAGGGGTTGATCTCATCTCCAAATCGACGAGGCTGGCGGTCGTTCCCGACCGTCAGGCGCGGCGAAGTCTCGTCCAGTCTGTCGTCGATCACGACGAAGGTCGACCCTCCCCGCTAACGTCGGAGGCTGCGTAGCTTCACGGCCGGTCTGCTCCCGCCACTGTCCGCCGCCGGCATGGACGAGACGAGTGACCATCCGCCGGGCCTCGTCCTCGGTGTCGAACTCCCACCGGAGCATCTGAGCAGTCTCGGAGTCGCTGGCACACCATCGTCTCGTTGCTGATGGAGTTGGGCGTCCCGCCGCACGTCGTCCAGGCCATCGCCCGGCACGCCGACGTGAAGATCACGCTAAAGATCTACTCGCATGCCAACGTCGACGCGATGCGTCAGGCGCTCGGCAAGCTCGACGGGCGTCTCTCATAGACCCTGTTGCTGTCAGCGTTGCTGCCACCGTCCCGAGGAACGATCTTCTCGGGGCGGTTTCTGCTGATGATGAAGGGTGGGCGCGGCAGGTTTCGAACCTGCGACCCCTCGCTTGTAAGGCGAGTGCTCTCCCACTGAGCTACGCGCCCGGAACGCCCGTACGGCGGGCCGGAGCGGCCAGCTTACCTGCCCGCCTCCGGCCCCGCGCAACGACGTGCCTGGGGTGTGGGACTCAGGCGGCGACGGCCTCGGCCAGCGCCTTGCGCCAGCCCTGCTGGTCGCGCGCCTCGCCGGGCATGTTCATCTCGGCGAACCGGACCACGCCGGCCTTGTCGATGACGAAGGTGCCCCGGTTGGCGATGCCCGCGACGTCGTTGAAGACGCCGTACGCCTGCGCCACCGCGCCGTGCGGCCAGAAGTCGGACAGCAGCGGGAACTGGTAGCCCTCCCGGTCGGCCCAGATCTTGTGGGCGTACACGGAGTCGACGCTGACGGTCAGCACCTGGACGTCGTCGTTGACGTACTCGTTGAGGTTGTCCCGCACCTCGCACAGCTCGCCCTGGCAGATGCCGGTGAAGGCGAGCGGGTAGAAGACCAGCAGCACGGTCTTGCGACCGCGGAGGTCGGAGAGCCGGACCTCCTGGTTGTTCTGGTCCTTGAGCAGGAAGTCGGGCGCCTCGGCGCCAACCTCGATGGGCATGCGTGCTCCCTCGGCGATCGGGTCTGGAGATGATCAGCCTGCCACACCCGGCGACCGCGGCCGCCGGGTGTCGGACGCCGCCCCTACTTCTTGCTCTTGGAACCGCGCCGCATGACGAGACGGGCTCCGCTCCAGTCACGGCCGGCGTTGATGGTGGAGGTCTGCTGGAGCCCGGCGGTCTGCGCGCTCTCCGCGACCTCACTCGGCTCGACGTGACCGTCGCGGCCGGCCTTCGGGGTCAGGAGCCAGACCACGCCGTTGTCCGCGAGCGGCCCGAGGGCGTCGACGAGGAGCTCGAACAGGTCACCGTCGCCGTCTCGGTGCCAGACCAGAACCGCGTCGACCACCTCGTCGGTGTCCTCGTCGACGAGTTCCCCACAGCGGTCGGTCAGGGCGTCCCGGAGATCGGTGTCGACGTCGTCGTCGTAGCCCATCTCCATGACGACCATGCCCGGCTCGATACCGAACCGGTCCGCCAGGCTGCGTACCCCGTCGGCCTGGCCAGCGGTCGCGCTCACTGTCGAGTGCCTCCTCATCTATCCCTGCTCGTGGCGTCGGGTGACACCGTCGGGCTCAGTCCACACAGTTGCGGCTCGCCGCGCAAGTGGCGCACCGGGTGGAACGGAATTTACCGTGCCAGCAGCGTACGGGCACCCTGGGTGATGGCTTCGGCGGAGACCAGTACCTGACGGGCAGCCGGACCTAATGGTACAAACGAGTCAAGTGCGGCTACGCGGCGCGCGGCGCCCACGTATCCGGTGTCGACGAGGGCGGACAGCACGCCCTCGCCCACCCCGCCGGTTCGCCGTGTCTCGTCCACCACCAGCACGCGGCCGGTCGCCGAGGCCTCCCGGATGATGTCGGCCACCGGCAGCGGGGCCAGCCAGCGCAGGTCCACCACCCGGCTGCCCACGCCCTCCCCGGCCAGCGTGGCCGCGGCGCGCAGCGACATCCGCACCCCGTTACCGAACGTGATGATGGTGAGGTCCTCGGCGGAGCCGATCCCGTAGACGCGGGCCCGCCCGATCGGCACGTGCCGGTCCGCCCAGGTGCCCGGTTCGGCGTACTCGGCGGTCCACTCGTCGTCACCGTCGGTGTACAGGTCACGGACGTGGTAGAGCGCGATCGGCTCCACGAAGACGCAGACGCTGCCGTCCACCCGGGCCGCTGCCAGGCAGGTACGCAGCATCGGCGCGGCGTCGTCCGGCCGGGCCGGCACGGCCACCACCAGCCCCGGTACGTCCCGCAGCGCCCCCAGCGAGTCGTCGTTGCGGTCGTGCCCGCCGAGCCCGTCCGGGCTCGCCAGGCCGGGCACCCGCACCACCATCGGGTTGCGGAACGCACCCCGGGACAGGAACCGCATGGTGGCCGCCTCGCCGCGGAGCTGGTCCTCGGCGCCGTGCAGCAGCGTCAGGTGGCGGATCTCGGGCACCGGCAGCAGGCCGGCCAGCCCGGCGCCCAGACCGAGCCCGAGGATCGACGTCTCGTCCGGCAGCGTGTCGAACACGCGCGCCGCCCCGAACCGGTCCCGCAGCCCTTCGGTCACCCCGTACACCCCGCCCCGGGCGGCCACCTCGTGCCCGAACACCGCCGTTCCGGGGTGGTCGAGCATGCCGTCGGCGAGCGCGGCGTTGATGCTCTGCGCCAGCGTCAGCGGGCCGGTCAGCTCCGGCGGCTTGCCGCCGAACGCCTCCGCCCGCGCTCCGGCGCCCGGCCCGGCCGCGTGCGCCGCCGCCTCGGCGACCGCGCGGGACACCCGGACCGGCCGGCGCGGCGCCAGTTCCCGCACGATCTCGACCGGGGACGCGAGCTTCGGCTCGTCCAGCACCTCCTCGGCGACGCGGCGCAGTTGCCAGCCCCGCTCGTCGTAGCGGGCGAGCAGTTCCTCGCCCCCGGCGTACCCGGAGGTCACCAGCAGCCGCGCGGTGGCCAGCAGCGGGTCGCGGGCCGCGTCGCCGTCACCTTGCTCCATCAGGCGGACCGTGCTCAGGTGCAGCACGGCGGGCCGGCGCTGCCGGCGTACCCAGTCGGCCGCCTCCGCCGCGACCCGGTAGGTCGCGGCCACGTCCGTGCCGTCGGCGGCGAAGTACCGGATGCCGGGCCGGGACCGCAGCGTGGCGGCCACCCAGCCCTCGGCGGAGGCGCCGCTGTCCGCGCAGAGGAACAGCACCGGGATGCGCAGGCCGGTGTGGTCGTACCAGCCGGTCGTGTTCAGCGCGGCGGTGGCCGTGGCGTGGTCGGCCGCGGCGTCGTCGAAGGAGCAGACCACCACGGCGTCGGCGGGCCAGGGCGCCGTGTCGGCCTCGCCGTCGGTGGGCCGCGCCCCGCGGCGCAGCCGCTCCAGCGCCAGCCCCAGGCCGACGGCGCGCGGCAGGTGCGAACCGGCGGTCGAGGTGGTCGGCACGACCGCCAGGTCGGCGCGGCCGAAGACCTTCGCCCGCCCGCCGGCCGCGGGTTCCTCGGCGGAGGCGACGATGCCGCGCAGCACGTCGCGCGCCGCCGCCGCGAACGCGTCGTCGGACGCGGGCTGCGGCAGATCGGGTACGACGACAGTCGCGTCCCCGTCCGCGTCCACGACGATCCCGGCGCCCACGGGGAGGCTGGCCGCCTCCGTCTCCCCCGGGTCAACGTCGAGATCTTGGTGGGAAACGGCCCCCGGAGGGGCGCTTTCGCTCCAAGAGTTTCCCGGTTTCGGTTCCGGTTCCGGTTGCGGGGAGGTGGCGGGGAAGGCGCCGGCGGCCTGGGCGGCGCGCAGGCAGTAGAACGCGCCGGAGCGGGCGTGCAGCAGCGCGGGGTCGGTCGGCCGCAGCGCGGCGGCCACCGCGGCGTCGCCCTCGTGACCGGCCGACTCGACAGTGAAGTACCCCTCGCCGAAGCCGGACAGCCACCGCCCGGCCAGGTCGAGCAGCCGGCTGGTCACCTGCGCGTCGAACAGGGCCAGCGCCTGCGCCCCGGTCAACGGGCCGCCGTCGGGCAGCGGTTCGCCCAGGTCGCGCCGCTGGTCGGGCGCCCCGAGCGCGGCCAGTTCGGCTCGGAGCCGGTCGTCGAGATCGTGCGGGGTGGTCACGCGGACAGCATTACCGACTCGGGCCCGCCTCGCCCACTCGGACACGTTCCGCCCGGCGTGGCTCAGACCTGCCCACACTCCTGCGGGCAGCCTCCGTCGGAGACCTTCAGCACCAGGTCCCGCAGTGTGGCCAGTTCGTCGGTGCTCAGCCCGTCGAGCAGTCGGGAGTCCGACATCACCTGGCGGAGCCGTTCGCGTACCTGCCGCCCCCGCCCGGTGACCACGAGCGCCTTCTGCCGCCGGTCGGCCGGGTCGGTACGCCGTTCCACCAGCCCGGCCTGCTCCAGCTTGTCGGCCAGGCCGGTGACGTTGGACCTGTCGCAGCCGAGCTGTTCGGCGAGCTCACGGGCCGGGAGCGGGCGGTCCGGGTCGAGCTGGTGCAGCGCCCTGGCGACCGCGGGGGTGAGGCCCAGCGCCGCGATCCCCTCGTCCTGGTGGTGCCGCATCGCGGCGGCGACGTGCATGATCCGGCGCACGGTCTCCCCGGCCAGCTCCGCCCGGTTGTGGACGGTGGGAACGGTGGTTTGCGCCATCCGATCATCGTATGGGCGAGTCGATCTTCGATCAGCCGAACGGTCAGGCACCTCCCGCAACCGATTGCCGATCATGAAGCGCTGTTCGGCGAAAATCCCCGGCCGGTCGTCCGCGCGTCACCTTCCGTCCATCGACGTCCGTGAGGCTTCCCGGAGTCGACGAACCGGACTCCGGGGAGGAAAACCGTGGCTCTGTCCCGACGTACCATCCTGCTCAGCGGCGCGGCGCTCGGCGCCGCCGGCGCGGCAGCCGGCCTGCCGGTCGCGGCCGCCGCGTCGCCCGGCCCGCTGCGCCGCGACCCGTTCACGCTCGGCGTGGCCTCCGGCGACCCCGACCACGAGGGCTTCGTGCTCTGGACCCGGCTGGCGCCGGAGCCGCTGGCCGAGGACGGCCTGGGCGGCATGCCGTCGCGGGTCGTGCCGGTCAACTGGGAGGTGGCCGCCGACGAGCGCTTCCGGCACGTGGTGCGCCGCGGCGTGGCCCTGGCCCGGCCGGAGTCGGCGCACAGCGTGCACGTCGAGCTGGGCGGCCTGCTGCCCGGACGCGAGTACTTCTACCGGTTCCGGGCGCAGCGCTGGCTGTCCCCGGCCGGGCGCACCCGGACCGCGCCGGCGCCGTGGCTGATGCCGTCCGCCCTCGCGATGGCCTTCGCCTCCTGCTCCCAGTACGAGCACGGCTACTTCACCGCGTACCGGCGGCTGGCCGAGACCGAGCCGGAGTTGATCCTGCATCTCGGCGACTACCAGTACGAGTACGCCAAGGACACCTACACCGTGCCCGGCGGCAACCCGCGTGACCACGAGGGCCCGGAGACCCGCACGCTGGCGAACTACCGGCAGCGGCACGCCCAGTACAAGACCGACACCGACCTCCAGGCGGCGCACGCGGTCGCGCCCTGGGTGGTGGTCTTCGACGACCACGAGGTGGAGAACAACTGGGCCGACGAGGTGCCCGAGGCGCCCGATCCGGACTTCCCCGCCCGGCGGGCGGCGGCGTTCCAGGCGTACTACGAGAACATGCCGCTGCGCCGCACCTCGATCCCGCGCGGCATCGACATGCAGCTCTACCGCCGGGTGCGCTGGGGCCGGCTGGCCACCTTCCACATGCTCGACACCCGGCAGTACCGGGACGACCAGGCGTGCGGCGACGGCTACAAGAGCTGCGCGGAGGCGTCCGACCCGGCCCGCTCGATCACCGGCGCCGCGCAGGAGGCGTGGCTGCTGGACGGCTTCCGCCGCTCCGAGGCCCGCTGGGACCTGCTCGGCCAGCAGGTGTTCTTCGCCCAGCGGGACAACAACTCCGGTCCGCTGACGGTGACGAGCATGGACGCCTGGGACGGGTACGTCGCCTCCCGGGACCGGATCACCCGGGGCTGGACGGCCGCCGGGGTGCGCAACCCGGTGGTGCTCACCGGCGACGTGCACGCGCACTGGGCCAGCGACCTGAAGCTGGACTACGCCGACCCGACCTCGCGCACCGTCGGCAGCGAGCTGGTCTGCTCGTCGATCACCTCGACCGGGGACGGCGCCGACTCGCCGACCGGCTCGCACCCGTGGCTGGCGTTCAACCCGCACCTGCGCTTCCAGAACAACCTTCGGGGGTACGTCCGCACCACGATCACCCCGGCCGAGCTGACCGCCGACTTCGACGTGCTGCCGTACGTGAGCCGGCCGGACGCGCCCGCGTACACCCGGGCCACGTTCGTGATCGAGGACCGCGTACCCGGGCTGAACCTGACCCACGACCGGCCGCCGGCCGCGGCGCGCACCGCCGCCCCCGGTGTCGACCAGGGCCGGCAGACGGTGGAGGCGGAGACGGCCCGCCCGTGACGGCGCGGCCGGGCCGGGCGCGGGGCGCCCGGTCCGGCCGGTCAGCCGGCCAGGAACGAGAAGCGCACCTGACGGTCGGGGTTGTCGCCGTTGGTGTCGACCAGGCAGATCGACTGCCAGGTGCCGAGCTGGAGCCGCCCGCCGAGCACCGGCAGCGTGGCGTACGGCGGCACGAACGCCGGCAGCACGTGGTCGCGGCCGTGCCCGGGTGAGCCGTGCCGGTGCCGCCACCTGTCGTCGGTGGGGAGCAGGTCGTCGAGCGCCCGCAGCAGGTCGTCGTCGGAGCCGGCGCCGGTCTCGATGATCGCCAGCCCGGCGGTGGCGTGCGGGACGAAGACGTGCAGCAGGCCGTCGCCGGCCCCGGACACGAACCGCTCGGCCTCGCTCGTGATGTCCCGGACGGTCGGCCGGGAGCCGGTCCGGACGGTGATCACCTCACTGCGCATACGGCGCATTCTGCCGCAGTGCCCGGTTCGCCGCCGCGTCCGCCGATAGCGCATCCGGTGATCGCGCAAAGTTACTGATGGGTACCTGTGTTCAGCGTCGCGTCTGGGGGTGGGAGAGGTGACGACACGCGCCACCAGGGGGCAGGATGGCGCTAGAGACCTATCCCACACGAAACCGAGGGAACGCCTGTGGCTACGGAACGCAAGCGCCCGGTGATCACCGCTGGTCTACCGAGCCAGCTTCCGGACATCGACCCTGAAGAGACCAGCGAATGGGTCGAGTCGCTCGACGGTGTCATCGACGAGCGCGGGACAAAGCGAGCCCGGTACGTCATGCTGCGCCTGCTGGAGCGGGCCCGCGAGCGGCAGGTCGGGGTGCCGTCCCTGACCACCACCGACTACATCAACACGATCCCGCCGGAGCGCGAACCGTGGTTCCCGGGTGACGAGCACGTCGAGCGGCGGCTGCGGGCGTACATCAGGTGGAACGCCGCGATGCTGGTGCACCGGGCGCAGCGCCCGGAGATCGGCGTCGGTGGGCACATCTCCACGTTCGCCAGCTCGGCGTCCCTCTACGAGGTGGGCTTCAACCACTTCTTCCGGGGCAAGAACCACCCGGGCGGCGGCGACCAGATCTTCTACCAGGGTCACGCCTCCCCCGGCATGTACGCGCGGGCGTTCCTGGAGGGCCGGCTCAGCGAGAGCCAGCTCGACGGCTTCCGGCAGGAGCTGTCGCACCCCGGCGGCGGGCTGCCGTCGTACCCGCACCCGCGGCTGATGCCGGACTTCTGGGAGTTCCCCACGGTCTCCATGGGTCTCGGGCCGCTGAACGCCATCTACCAGGCGCGGTTCAACCGCTACCTGCACCACCGGGGCATCAAGGACACCTCCCAGCAGCACGTCTGGGCGTTCCTGGGCGACGGTGAGATGGACGAGGTCGAGTCGCTCGGCGCGATCGGCGTGGCCGCCCGCGAGGAGCTGGACAACCTCACCTTCGTGATCAACTGCAACCTCCAGCGCCTGGACGGACCGGTCCGCGGCAACGGCAAGGTCATGCAGGAGCTGGAGGCGTTCTTCCGGGGCGCCGGCTGGAACGTCATCAAGGTGGTCTGGGGCCGCGAGTGGGACCCGCTGCTCGCCGCGGACACCGACGGCGCGCTGGTCAACCTGATGAACACCACGCCCGACGGTGACTACCAGACCTACAAGGCGGAGTCCGGGGCGTACGTGCGGGAGCACTTCTTCGGCCGCGACCCGCGGACCCGCAAGATGGTCGAGGGTCTGACCGACGACGAGATCTGGAACCTCAAGCGGGGTGGCCACGACTACCGCAAGCTCTACGCGGCCTACAAGGCGGCCACGGAGCACACCGGCCAGCCCACGGTGATCCTCGCCAAGACGATCAAGGGCTGGACGCTCGGCTCGCACTTCGAGGGCCGCAACGCCACGCACCAGATGAAGAAGCTGACGCTGGAGGACCTGAAGCTCTTCCGCGACCGCCTCTACCTGGACATTCCGGACAAGTCTCTGGAGGAGAACCCGTACCTCCCGCCGTACTACACCCCGGGTGAGAAGTCGGACGAGATCACGTACCTGAAGGACCGGCGTCAGCAGCTCGGCGGCTACCTGCCGACGCGCAGCACCGCGCGCAAGACGCTGGCCATCCCGGGCACCGAGCGGTTCTCCGACGTCAAGCGCGGGTCGGGCAAGCAGAAGGTCGCCACCACGATGGCCTTCGTCCGCCTGCTCAAGGACATCATGAAGGACAAGGAGTTCGGCAAGCGCTGGGTGCCGATCATCCCGGACGAGGCCCGCACCTTCGGTATGGACTCGCTCTTCCCGACCCAGAAGATCTACTCGCCGCACGGCCAGCGCTACACCTCGGTGGACCGGGAGCTGTTCCTGTCCTACAAGGAGTCGACCACCGGCCAGATCCTGCACGAGGGGATCAACGAGGCCGGGTCGGTGGCCTCGTTCACGGCGGCGGGCACGGCGTACGCCACCCACGGCGAGCCGATGATCCCGCTGTACATCTTCTACTCGATGTTCGGCTTCCAGCGCACCGGCGACGGGTTCTGGGCGGCGGCGGACCAGATGGCGCGGGGCTTCGTGCTCGGCGCGACCGCCGGCCGGACCACGCTCAACGGTGAGGGCCTCCAGCACGAGGACGGCCACTCGCTGCTGCTCGCCGCCACCAACCCGGCGGTGGTCGCGTACGACGCGGCGTTCGCATACGAGCTGGCGCACATCGTGGAGAACGGCCTGCACCGGATGTACGGGGAGGCGCAGGAGAACATCTTCTACTACCTCACCGTCTACAACGAGCCGATCTTCCAGCCGGCCGAGCCGGAGGGGGTGGACGTCGAGGGCATCGTCAACGGCATCTACCGCTACTCCCCCGCGCCGCAGGTCGGCGACGACGCGCCGAAGGCGAACATCCTCGCCTCCGGCACCGGCATGCAGTGGGCGCTCAAGGCCCAGCAGCTGCTCGCCGAGGACTGGGGCGTCTCCGCCGACGTGTGGTCGGTGACGTCCTGGACGGAGCTGCGCCGCGACGCGGTCCAGTGCGAGGAGCACAACCTGCTCAACCCGGGCGAGGAGCCGCGGGTGCCGTACATCGCGCGGAAGCTGGCCGACGCCGACGGGCCGAAGGTCGCGGTCAGCGACTGGATGCGCGCGGTACCGGACCTGATCGCCCGCTGGGTACCCGGCGACTACACCTCGCTCGGCACGGACGGCTTCGGCATGTCGGACACCCGGCACGCGCTGCGCCGCCACTTCCACGTGGACGCCGAGTCGGTCGCGGTCGCGACGCTGCGCCAGCTCGCGCTGCGCGGCGTGGTGCCGGCCCACGTGCCGGCCGACGCCGCCCGCAAGTACGCGCTGGACGACGTCAACGCCGCCCCGGTCGGCGAGACCGGCGGCGACAGCTAGTACCCGTCACGCGAGAAGGGCCCGGCGCCAGGCGCGCCGGGCCCTTCTCGTCCCCCGATGCGACGACGGCCCGGCGTCCCTGGCGGGAACGCCGGGCCGTCACCATCGCGGGCGACGCCGGGACGGGCTCGGTCAGCCGACGGCGGCCAGGTCGGTCAGCCGGGCCAGCGAGTCCTCCAGGTCGGCGCCGACCCGGCGCAGGCCGAGCCGGAGCAGGGCCGCCTTGACGGGTCCGGCGGGCCACCGCACGACGATCAGGCGTACGACGGTGCCGCCGTCCTCCTCGTCCGGGGTCAGCTGGACGTAGATCTCGGTGCGTGCCTCGGCGCGGGCGCCGGCGCCCTTCGCGCGTTCGCGCCAGCCGATCAGGGTCGGCTCCTGGAAGGCGATCACCTCGGCCTCGTGCGCGGCGCCGCGTCCAGCCTGGACGAGTTGCCGCCGCCCGAATCCCTCCCCGGACAGGACCTCGGCCGCGCGGACTCCCGCCAGCCAGGCCGGCAGCTGCTCGGCGCGCTGCACGACATCCCAGACCACATCTACCGGCGCCGCCACGTGCGCGCTTCGTTCCACGAGGATCATGAGTATCTTTCCCCCACTTAAATCACATCCGCGATATTCGGCACTCTATGTGTAAATCGGACTTAAGCGGACGGGTTCGGAAAAGACACGCCGAACCGCCTTGCGCTACCCAGTCATCTCGGCCTATGGCGCAGCGGTCCGCGGAGCCCTAGAGTCGCGAGCACGCTTCACGTTCTGGAGGGTGACTTGACGACCGCGCCGATGCCCGAGTTCCCCGCCGGCTTCCGCTGGGGGGTCTCCACCTCCGCGTACCAGATCGAGGGTGCGACCACAGTCGACGGCCGCGGCCCGTCCATCTGGGACACGTTCGCCCACGACCCGGGCCGGATCGCCGACGGCAGCACCGGCGACCATGCGTGCGACCACTACCACAGGTACGCCGAGGACACCGCCCTGCTGGCCGGGCTGGGGGTGTCCGCGTACCGGTTCTCGATCGCCTGGCCCCGGATCCAGCCGGCCGGAACCGGCCCGGCCAACGCCGCCGGGCTGGACTTCTACGACCGGCTGGTGGACGGCCTGCTCGACGCCGGCGTGGATCCGGTCGCCACGCTGTTCCACTGGGACCTGCCGCAGGCGCTGGAGGACGCCGGCGGCTGGCTGAACCGGGACACCGCCGCCCGCTTCGCCGAGTACGCCGACCTGACCGCGGCCCGCCTCGGCGACCGGGTGAAGCTCTGGATCACGCTCAACGAGCCGTTCATCCACATGAGCCTCGGCCACGGCACGGGCGAGCACGCCCCCGCCCGCACGCTGCTGTTCGACGCCTTTCCGGTGGCCCACCACCAGCTCCTCGGGCACGGCCTCGCGGTCGCCGCGCTGCGCGCCCGCACCACGTCCCCGGTGGCGATCGCCAACAACTACTCCCCGGTGCGCCTGGCCGGCGACACCGACGCGGACCGGGCCGCCGCCGCGGCGTACGACGCGCTGCACAACCGGCTGTTCACCGAGCCGCTGCTCGGACGCGGCTACCCGGACGCGCTCGGCCCCGAACCGGGCGTGGTGCGCGACGGCGATCTGGACGTCATCGCCGCGCCGATCGACGTCCTCGGCGTCAACTACTACAACCCGACGGGCATCCGGGCGCCGGAGGCGGACTCGCCGCTGCCGTTCGAGATCGTGCCGCTGGACGGCTACCCGCGCACCGCGTTCGACTGGCCGGTGGCCCCGGACGGGCTGCGCGAACTGCTGCTCCAGCTGCACGAGCGGTACGGCGGCGCGCTGCCGCCGATCCAGGTCACCGAGAGCGGCTGCGCGTACGACGACGCGCCGGACGCCGACGGCCGGGTGCACGACCCGGAGCGGATCGGGTACCTGGACGGGCACATCCGCGCGGTGCACCAGGCGATGGCCGAGGGCGTGCCGGTCACCGGGTACTTCGTCTGGTCGCTGCTGGACAACTGGGAGTGGGCCGAGGGCTTCACCAAGCGGTTCGGCCTGGTGCACGTCGACTTCGACACGCAGCGGCGCACGCCGAAGTCGTCGTACACATGGTTCCGGGACCTGGTCCGGCGATGACCACCGTCAACCCGACGCCGGCCTCGCTGCCGGCGGCGCTCGCCGAGCCGACCGTCCCGGTGCGGCGCGGCTGGATCGCGCTGATCTTCGCGGCCAACCTGGGCGTCTGGATGGCGTTCTTCACCCCGATCCAGGTGCTGCTGCCGCAGCAGGTGGAACGGATCGCCCCGGCCGACAAGGAGGCCATGCTGGCGGTGGTCACCGGCATCGGCGCGCTCGCCGCGGTGCTGGCGAACCCGCTCGCCGGGGCGCTGTCCGACCGCACCTCGCTGCGGCTGGCCAACCGGCACTTCGGCCGCCGGCACGTGTGGACCGCGCTCGGTGCGGTGGTCGGCGCGCTCGCCCTGGTGCTGCTGGCCCGGCAGAACACCATCGCCGGGGTGGCGGTGGCCTGGGTGGCCGCGCAGGTCTGCTTCAACGCGATGCTCGCCAGCCTCACCGCCGCCATCCCGGACCGGGTGCCGGTGGCGCAGCGCGGCGGCGTGTCCGGCTGGGTGGGCATCCCGCAGGCGCTGGGCCTGGTGCTCGGCGCGGTGCTGGTCACCGCCGTGGTCACCGGCAACACCGCCGGCTACGCCGCGATCGCGCTCGCCGTGCTGCTGCTGTCGCTGCCGTTCGCGCTGCTGACCCAGGACGACCACCTGCCCCGGGAGCACCGCTCCCCACTGCGGCTGCGCTCGCTGTTCGCCTCGATGTGGATCAGCCCGCGCCGCCACCCCGACTTCGCCTGGGCATGGTTCACCCGGTTCCTGGTGCAGACCGGCAACGCGCTGGGCACGCTCTACCTGCTCTACTTCCTCACCGACGGGGTGCGGGTGGCCGACCCCGAGGGCTCCCTGCTGGTGCTGATCCTGCTCTACACGGTCGGCATGATGCTCACCGCCGTGGTGGCCGGACGGATGTCCGACCGCTCCGGCCGGCGCAAGGTCTTCGTGATCGCCTCCGGGCTGATCATGGCGGTGGCGGCGGTGCTGCTCGCGGTGGCGCCGACCTGGCCCATGGCGATCGTCGCGGCGCTGCTGCTCGGCGCCGGGTACGGCGTCTACCTGTCGGTGGACGCCGCGCTGATCACCCAGGTGCTGCCCGCGGCCACCGACCGGGCCAAGGACCTCGGCGTGATCAACATCGCCAACTCGGCGCCGCAGGTGCTCGGGCCGGCGCTGTCCGCGCCGATCGTCGTGCACCTCGGCGGCTACCCGGCGCTGTACGCGGTCACCGCGGCGGTCACCCTGCTCGGCAGCGCCCTGGTCGTGAAGATCAAATCGGTGCCCTGACCCGGCCCCCTGCCGGAAACCCGTCGCGGTCCGCCGTAGGCTGGGGGGCGTGACGGTACGTGTACGCTTCGCCCCTTCCCCGACCGGTATGTTCCACGTCGGCGGCGCCCGCTCGGCGCTGCAGAACTGGATCTTCGCCAAGCAGCAGGGCGGGGTGTTCGTGCTGCGCATCGAGGACACCGACGCGGCACGTAACCGGCCCGAGTGGACCGAGGGCATCCTCTCCGCGCTCGACTGGATCGGCATCGCCCGGGGCAGCTACGAGGGCCCGTACTTCCAGTCCTCGTACGCGGGCGAGCACCGGGCCGCCGCGCAGCGGCTGTACGAGGGCGGCCGGGCCTACTACTGCGACTGCACCCGCGAGGACGTGCAGGCGCGTACCGGCCCGCAGCAGCGCGGCTACGACGGTTTCTGTCGCGACCGCGGCCTGGAGCCGGGTGAGGGCCGCGCACTGCGCTTCCGTACGCCGGACGAGGGCGAGACCGTGGTGGTCGACCTGGTGCGCGGCGAGCCGACGTTCGAGAACAAGCTGATCGAGGACTTCGTCATCGCCCGCGGTGACGGCTCCCCGGTGTTCCTGCTGGCGAACGTGGTCGACGACATGTCGATGGGGATCACCCACGTGATCCGCGCCGAGGAGCACCTGCCGAACACCCCGAAGCAGCAGCTGCTGTGGGACGCACTGGGCGTCAAGCCGCCGGTCTGGGCGCACGTGCCGGTGGTGGTGAACGAGAAGCGGCAGAAGCTGTCCAAGCGGCGGGACAAGGTCGCGCTGGAGGCGTACCGGGACGAGGGCTACCTCGCCGACGCGATGCGCAACTACCTGATGCTGCTGGGCTGGGCTCCGTCGGGCGACCGGGAGATCGTGCCCTGGTCGGTGATCGAGGAGGAGTTCCGGCTGGACGAGGTCAACCCGTCCCCGGCGTTCTTCGACGAGAAGAAGCTGCGCGCGTTCAACGGCGACTACATCCGGGCGCTGCCGGTGGCGGACTTCGTCGAGGCGTGCCGGCCGTGGCTCACCGGCACCGGGACCATCGCCCCGCCGCCGTGGCAGCCCGACGAGTTCGACCCGGCCGCGTTCGCGGCGGTGGCCCCGCTGGCGCAGACCCGGATCGCGGTGCTCAGCGAGATCGTGCCGAACGTCGACTTCCTGTTCCTGGCCGACCCGCTGATCGACGAGGCGGCCTGGGCGAAGGCGATGAAGGAGGGCGCCGCCGACCTGCTGGACGCCGCGATCGTCGCGTTCGAGGCGCTGGAGTCCTGGGACGCCGAGTCGCTCAAGGCCACGCTGGAGGCGGTCGGCGCGGAGCGCGGGCTGAAGCTGGGCAAGGCGCAGGCGCCGGTACGCGTCGCGGTCACCGGGCGCACCGTCGGCCTGCCGCTGTTCGAGTCGCTGGAGGTGCTCGGCCGCGACCGTACGCTGACCCGGCTGCGCGCCGCCCGCGTACGCCTGGTCTGAGCGGTCAGCGGCGGGCGGCCCGGCGGCGCAGCAGCAGTCCGCCGCCGAGCGCGGCCAGCACCACCACGGCCCCGGCCGCCCACAGCCAGCCCGTACCCCCGTCGTCGTCCGCCCCGACGGCGGCCGGGGTCGGGCTCGGCGCCGCGCTGGTGGGCAGAGCGGTGGAAGGCGCGGGGGCGGCGCTGGTGGGCGGTGCGCTCGCCGACGGCGACTCCGCCGGGGTGCCGGTGGTCAGCGTGAACCGGATCTCCCCCTTGACCGGATGGCCGTCGTCGGAGGCCAGCCGGTAGGTCACGATGTAGAGGCCGGCCGCGCCCGGCCGGAACGGCACCGTCACGCGCTTGCCGGCGAAGGTCGGCGCGCCGCCGGTCGCGGCCACGTTGTCCGGGCCGGTGACGGTGACCTCGGTGGTGTCCTCCTTCGGCGTGGCGAGGAACCGCAGCTCGATCCGCTCCGGTGCGGCGGCCAGCCGGGCCCCGTCGCGCGGATCGCTGCCGGTCAGCGAGTTGTGCGCGGCGGCCGGCGTGGCCGGCAGCAGCGCGGACGCCGCGACCACCCCGAGCACCACCGCCCAGGTACGCGCCACACGGGCGACCCTGCCCCCCATGGTTCCCTCCGTCCGGGTAGGATCCGGCCGATGATCATCGACCGTTCATTGGTCGGTCTCAGCTCGCAGATAGTTCCAAATACTCTTCCACCAGCTGCAACCGAGCGCCGTTCTGCGGAGTCTTGTGGTGGACACCGGTCCAGTGTGACCTGCAGCGGAAGCCAGCCATCGAACGGGGCGAGGAGGCGGCGATGATCCGAAGGGTGAGACGGCTGCTGGTCGCCGTGACCGGGGGCGTGGCGGCCCTGGCGTGCGCGCTGGCCCTGACCGGCACGGCGGCGGCCCAGGCGGCGCCCAAGCCGAAGCCGGCACCGACCGGCGTCGACATCAGCGGTGAGCGGCTGGACCCGCCGCTGAAGCTGCGCACCGACACCAGCCCCAACGAGGTCAACCTGGTGATCGACCAGGTCAGGTGGCTGGGCACGACCGGCCAGCTGCGCGGCCCGGCCGCGAAGGATCTCGGTCCGAAGTACACGGTGGTGGTGCTCGCCGCCGCCGGTCCGCAGCGCACCTACGACCTGTTCCCGCTGGCCAAGGGCGGTCCCCGGATCTACCGGCCGGGCAAGCAGCCGGACCTGAGCAGCACCCGGGCCGGCTGGTTCTTCGGGCGGCTCAACATGCCCGAGACGCTGCGCTCGGTCGGCGTGCCGATGCCGGCCCAGTTCGACACGCTCGCCGGCGGCATCGGCGGCGGCGAGCGGGTGCTTCCGGAGGAGGCGCTCGACCCGGTGCAGAACATCGACACCGCGCTCGGCGAACTCCAGCGGCTGCTGCTGCTCAACGTGGGCATCGTGCTGGTCATCACCGCCGGGCTGGCCGGCATCGCGCTGCTGGTCCGCCGCCGCACCCGCTGAGCCGCGTCGGGCGGCGCGTCAGCACCAGCGGCGCGGCGGGCGCTCCCGGCGGACGGTGCGGTTGCGCGGGCGTACCGCGCCGTGACGGTGGGCGCCCGCCCAGCCCGCCAGACCGCTGCGGCAACTCCGGTCGACCGGTTCCTCGTCGGCCGGGTGCGCCGGCTCCGCCGCCGCCCGCTGCCGGGGCACACCCGGCTCGTCCTCGGCGCGCTCCGGCACCCGGCCGGCCGGCTGCTCGCCCTGCTGGTTCAGGCACGGCCGGCGCGGGTGTGTGGCAGTCGCCGGCTGGTCGTGGCCGCGCCGGCAGGCCTCACCCTGGGCGCAACCGTGCTCGGCCTCCCCCTGCGCCATCCCGGCCCCCCTCACGCGTCGCCCTCGCCCGCCCGGCCGGAGTCTGGCCCGGCGTGCCCTGACACCGTACTGGCCCGCCCGAACAAGATCGTCAGCGCGTACCGGTGGAGATCGTCGCGCGGCGGCGACCGCGTCACCTCGAAGTGGATCCGCTGGTCACGCCGTGTCAGGCTGGTGCGGTGAGCGAACCGGGCGGAACGGAGACGTCGGCGACGCTGCGCCGCATCGAACGGGCGGCGGGCGGGCTGGCCACCGCCAGCGTGGCCCGGATGGACGAGACGCTGCCGTGGTTCCGTGAGCTGCCCGCCGACCAGCGCTCCTGGGTCATGCTCGTCGCCCAGGCCGGCGTGCGCTCGCTGGTGCAGTGGCTGCGCCAGGGCGGCGGCGCGACCGACCGCACCCAGGAGGTGTCGGACGAGGTCTTCGCCGCCGCGCCGCAGGCGCTGGCCCGCTCGATCAGCCTCCAGCAGACGGTGGCGCTGATCAAGGTGACCATCGACGTGGTCGAGGAGCAGGTGTCGGAGCTGGCCGTGCCGGGCGAGGAGCAGTCGCTGCGCGAGGCGGTGCTGCGCTTCTCCCGGGAGATCGCGTTCGCCGCCGCGCGGGTCTACGCCCGGGCCGCCGAGAGCCGCGGCTCCTGGGACGCCCGGTTGCAGGCGCTGCTGGTCGACGCGCTGCTGCGGGGCGACTCCCCGGACGTGCTGGCCAGCCGGGCCGCCGCGCTGGGCTGGACGGACGCGCCGCCGGTGGCGGTGGCGGTGGGCCGCTCCCCCGGTGGCGAGGTGGCCGCCGTGCTGCACACCGTCTACCGGCAGGCCCGGCGCATCGGCGTCGAGGTGATCGGCGGCGTGCACGGCGACCGCCTGGTCATCGTGCTGGGCGGGGCGGCCGATCCGGTGGCGGCCACGGAGAAGCTGCGTACCGCCTTCGGCGAGGGACCGGTGGTGGTCGGCCCCGCGGTGCCCAGCCTGGACGAGGCCACCGAGTCGGCGCGGGCGGCACTGGCCGGGTTCCGGGCCGCGCCGGCCTGGCCGACCGCGCCGTGCCCGGTCGCCGCCGACGAGCTGCTCCCGGAACGCGCGCTGGCCGGCGACACCGAGGCCCGCCGCCGGTTGCGCCACGACGTGTACGCGGCGCTGGCCCGCTCCGGCGGCGAGCTGCTGGAGACGCTCGACGCGTTCTTCGCCGCCGGCGGCACGCTGGAGAGCGCGGCGCGGGCGCTGTTCGTGCACCCGAACACCGTGCGCTACCGGCTGAAGCGGATCGCCGAGGTGACCGGCTTCTCGCCGCTGGCCCCCCGCGACGCGTTCGCGTTGCAGGTCGCGCTGACGGTGGGACGCCTCGACCCGGTGGTCCCGACGGCCTCCGACCGGCGATGACCGACGACGATCTTTGTAGGTTTCCTCTAAAGGTTCTAGTGCGGTTTCGTGCCGTACGTTACAGCGCGGCACGCCGGTATCCGTCAGAGTCGTACACGTGCTCGCCGTACTCTCTCCCGGACAGGGTTCCCAGAAGCCCGGCTTCCTCGCGCCGTGGCTCGACCTCCCCGGCGCCGAGGCGCGTCTGCGCTGGTGGTCGGCGCTGGCCGGGGTGGATCTGATCCACCTGGGCACCCGGGCGGACGCGGACGAGATCAAGGACACCGCCCGTACCCAGCCGCTGCTGGTCGCCGCCGCGCTGCTCGCCGCCGAGCACCTGCCCATGCACGACGTCGGGCTGGTGGCCGGGCACAGCGTCGGTGAGCTGGGCGCCGCCGCGCTGGCCGGGGTGCTGCCGGCCGAGTCCGCCGTGACGCTCGCCGGCGTACGCGGGCGGGAGATGGCCGCCGCCTGCGCGCTGGAGCCGACCGGGATGGCCGCCGTGCTCGGCGGTGACCCGGACGAGGTGATCGCCGCGCTCACGGCGCACGGGCTGCACCCGGCCAACCGCAACGGGGCCGGTCAGATCGTGGCCGCCGGCGCGGTCGACGCGCTGGACAAGCTGGCCGCCGAGCCGCCGGCCCGGACCCGGGTCATCCGGCTCCAGGTGGCGGGCGCGTTCCACACGCCGTACATGGCGCCCGCCGAGACCGCCCTCGCCGCGGTGGCCGCCGGTGTCCCGGCCTCCGCCCCGGCCCGGATCCTGCTGTCCAACCTCGACGGCACACCGGCCGGGCACGGCCCGGAGACGGTACGGCGGCTGGTCCGGCAGGTGACCGCGCCGGTCCGCTGGGACCTGTGCATGCGGACGCTGGCCGACCTCGGCGTCACCGGCGTGATCGAGTTGCCGCCGGCCGGCACCCTCGCCGGGCTGGTCAAGCGGGAGCTCAAGGGCGAGGGCGCACCCGAGATCGTCACCCTGAACACCCCGGCCGACCTGCCCGCCGCGCGCCGCCTGATCGCCCGGCACGGCGGCCCCGCCGCCCGCCCGGCCGCGCCGTCGTTCCGGGTGGTCGTCTCCCCCGCCGCGGGCCGCCTCGACCGGTCCGCCGCACCGGCCGAGGGCGCCGAGGTACGCGCCGGACAGGTCCTCGGCCACGTCGCCACCGGCCGGGGGCCGGTCGAGGTGACCGCGCACGACAACGGGCCGCTCGTCGAGTGGCTCGCACACCACGACGACCCGGTCGCACCGGGCCAGCCCCTCGTCCGCATCGGAGGAACGCACTAAATGGCCGGCAGCCGGATCGTCGCGATGGGGCACTACCAGCCCTCCCGCGTCGTCACGAACGACGAGATCGCCCAGATGGTCGACACGAACGACGAGTGGATCCGGGACCGGGTCGGCATCGTCACCCGGCGGATCGCGGGCGACGAGACGGTGGCCGACATGGCCACCGCCGCCGCCGGCAAGGCGCTCGCCAACTCCGGCCTCACCGCCGCCGACATCGACCTGGTCGTGGTGGCCACCTGCTCGTCGGTGGACCGCAGCCCCAACGTGGCCTGCCGGGTCGCGGCCAAGCTGGGCATCAACGCGCCCGGGGCCTTCGACCTCAACACCGCCTGCTCCGGTTTCGCGTACGCGCTGGGCACCGTGGACCACGCGATCCGGGCCGGCGCGGCGCGCAACGCGATCGTCGTCGGCGCGGAGAAGCTCTCCGACTTCACCGACTGGACCGACCGCTCGACCTGCATCATCTTCGCCGACGGTGCCGGGGCCGCGGTGGTCACCGCGACCGCCGACGACGAGCCGGCCGGAATCGGGCCGGTGGTCTGGGGTTCCGCGCCGGAGAAGAGCGACGCGGTCCGGATCGAGGGCTGGCAGCCGTACATCACGCAGGAGGGGCAGTCGGTGTTCCGCTGGGCCACCACCGCGATCGCCCCGCTCGCGCTGCAGGCCTGCGAGCGCGCCGGGGTGGACCCGTCGGAGCTGGCCGCGTTCGTGCCGCACCAGGCCAACGCCCGGATCATCGACGGCATCGCCAAGCGGCTGAACATCCCGGACGCGATCATCGCCAAGGACATCGTCGAGTCCGGCAACACGTCGGCGGCGAGCATCCCGCTGGCCCTGTCGAAGCTGGTCGAGCGGCGCGAGGTGCCCTCGGGCGCCCCGGTGCTGCTGTTCGGCTTCGGCGGCGGCCTGACCTACGCCGGTCAGGTCGTGCGCTGCCCCTGAGACCCCCTCGGGCGCGAACGCGCCGAGGTGTGTGACCGGCGACGCCGGTGACACGTGACCCCCGATGAGAGGAACCAACCGCAATGACCCGTGACGAGATCACCGCCGGCCTCGCCGAGATCCTCGAAGAGGTTGCCGGGGTGAACCCGGACGACGTGGCCGAGGGGAAGTCCTTCACCGACGACCTCGACGTCGACTCGCTCTCCATGGTCGAGGTCGTGGTGGCGGCCGAGGAGAAGTTCGGCGTCAAGATCCCGGACAACGAGGTGCAGAACCTCAAGACCGTCGGGGACGCGGTCAGCTACATCGAGGCGCAGTCCTGATCATGAGTCGTCCCGACGTCGTCGTCACCGGGCTCGGCGCGACGACCCCGCTCGGCGGGGACGTCGCGTCGACCTGGGACGCCATGCTCGCCGGCCGCTCCGGGGTGAGTGCGCTCACCCAGGAGTGGGCCGCGCAACTGCCCGTCCGGATCGCCGCCGAGCTGGCGGTCGACCCGTCCGAGGTGCTGGACCGGGTGAAGCTGCGCCGGCTGGACCGCTCGGAGGCGATCGCCATCATCGCCGCCAAGCAGGCGTGGGCCGACGCCGGTCTGGACGAGGCCGGGCCGGACCCGGAGCGGCTGGCGGTCAGCGTCGGCTCGGGCATCGGCGGCGCCACCACCCTGCTCGCCCAGGACGACATCCTGGAGGCCTCCGGACCGCGGCGGGTCTCCCCGCACACCATCCCGATGCTGATGCCGAACGGCCCGGCCGCCTGGGTCGGCCTGGAGCTGGGCGCCAAGGCCGGCGTGCACACGGTGGCCAGCGCCTGCGCGACCGGCGCG
The DNA here is from genome assembly GCF_049315215.1 of Micromonospora sp. WMMD1219. Lineage (NCBI taxonomy): Bacteria > Bacillati > Actinomycetota > Actinomycetes > Micromonosporales > Micromonosporaceae > Micromonospora > Micromonospora sp. WMMD1219. The sequence goes on along the minus strand of NZ_CP186057.1, from coordinate 3,387,992 downwards.
GAGGCGATCGCGCTGGGACTGGACATCATCCGCGCCGGCCGGGCCGACGTGGTGGTGGCCGGCGGCACCGAGGCGGTCATCCACCCGCTGCCGATCGCCGGCTTCAGCTCGATGCGGGCCATGTCGACCCGCAACGACGAGCCGGAGCGGGCCTCCCGGCCGTGGGACTCCGGCCGCGACGGCTTCGTGCTCGGTGAGGGCGCGGGCGTGGTGATCCTGGAGCGCGCCGACCACGCCGCCGCCCGGGGCGCCCGGGTGTACGCGCGCCTGGCCGGCGCGGGCATCACCTCGGACGCGTACGACATCGTGCAGCCGCACGCCGAGGGTGAGGGCGCCATCCGCGCCATCGCCCGGGCGGTCGCCGACGCGGACGTGGCCCGTACCGACATCGTGCACGTCAACGCGCACGCCACCTCTACCCCGGTCGGGGACATGCTGGAGATCGGCGCGCTGCGTCAGGCGGTCGGCGACCACCCGGTGCTCACCGCCACGAAGTCGATGACCGGGCACCTGCTCGGCGCGGCCGGCGCGCTGGAGTCGATCGCCACCATCCTGGCCATCCGGGACGGCGTCATCCCGCCGACGATCAACCTGGACGACCCGGACGAGGGCCTGACCCTGGACGTGGCCGCGCACAAGGCGCGTCACATGGAGATCCCGGCGGCGCTGAACAACGCGTTCGGCTTCGGCGGGCACAACGTGGCGCTGGTCTTCACCCGCCCCTGAGCGGACGCGCGGAAGGGCCCCTTCTCCGTTCGAGAAGGGGCCCTTCCTTGCATCTCAGCCGCGGTTGCGGGGGTGCTGCCGGGCGGTCCGCTCGTTGCCCCGCCGGTAGTTGCCGGTCCACCGGGCCATGGCCAGCTGCGGGTCGTCCTCGACCTCGGCCAGGAACTGCGCGGCCCGGCCGCCGCGCAACGTGGCGGCGACCCGGCCGTGATGCGTGACGACCACCGTGCCGTCGGCGCGCTCGACGTAGCGGAAACCCTGTGCTGCCTCTCCCATGCGCGCCACCCTGCCAGCCGGGACCGCCCGGACGCACCCGGGTTTCGGCGCGGCCGGGCGAGCGGCCGGGTCAGGTGCGGCAGGTGGTGGCCGGCAGGCCGGAGACCGGCACCGGGGAGCGCCCGGCCGGGCGGGCCTTGCCGGCGAGCACCGCCGCGAGCCCGGTCATCGACGCGCGGGTGGACGAGTAGGTCGCCATCAGCGTCGGGGACTTCGCCCCGGACAGCACGTACGGCGTGTCCATGGCCACCGTCACGGCGGCGTCGGCGCGCAGGTCCTTCGCACCGTCGCCGTACCCGACCAGGTGCACCACAGTCCCGCCGGAGGGCACCACCTTGACCCCGGCCTTGGTGAGCGCCTCGGTCAGCAGCTTGCGGGTGCGCTCCCGGCCGCCGGAGGAGGTGACGCTCACCGGTCCGCTCACCGCGCCGCCGCACTTGCCGCGCAGCACCGTCACGGCGGCGGTGGCCAGGTCGTCGGCGGCCTTGCGGTGTGCGGCGCCGTCGAGCGTGGACAGCGCGGGCGCGTCCCGCCCGGCCAGCCGGAACTTCATGGTCAGCACCCGGGTGACCGCCTCGACCAGGCGGGCGCGGGGCAGCGAGCCGTCCTTGAGCGCGGCGCGCAGCCCGTCGTACGCCTGCTTGACGTTCGGGGTCATCAGGATGAGGTCGTTGCCGGCGTTGAGCGCGCGCACCGCGGCCTCGCCCGGCGACCACTTCTTCGCCGGGGCCATGTTCATCCCGTCGGTGATCACCACGCCCTGGAAGCCCATCTGGCCGCGCAGCACGTCGGTGAGCAGCTTGCGGGAGAACGTCGCGGGGGTGCCCGGGTCGACGGCCTTGACGTCCAGGTGGGCCGACATCACCGCCATGGCCCCGGCCCCGATCCCGGCCCGGAACGGCGGGAACGCGAGGCGGTCCAGTTCGGCGCGGGACTGCTTGATCACCGGCAGTTCGGTGTGCGAGTCCTCGGCGCTCAGGCCGTGCCCGGGGAAGTGCTTCACCGCGGCGCCGACGCCCTCCGCCTGAAGGCCGCGTACCGCCCCGGCCACCTGCGGGGACGCGGTCGCCGGGTCGGCGCCGAAGGACCGGGAGCCGATCACGGTGCTGCGGGCCGCCAGCACGTCGGCGACCGGGGCGAAGTCGAGGTTGATGCCCATCGCGGCCAGCTCGGCCCCGGCGGCACGCCAGGCGGCCTCGGTCAGCGCCGGGTTCCCGGCGGCGCCGGCGGCGAGCGGGCTGGGCAGCAGCGTCACCCCGTCGGTGATCCGGGTGACCACGCCGTACTCCTGGTCGGTGCCGATCAGGAAGGGCGCGGCGCCGGCGGGCAGCTTGCCGGCGGCGGCGCGCAGCCCGTCGGTGAGCGCGCGGACCTGCTTCGGGTTGTCCACGTTCGTGGTGGCCTGGTTGCCCGAGGTGGGGTCGTCGGCGCTGAAGCCGACCAGGATCACGCCGCCGAGCCGGTACTTCGCCACCATCTCGGCGGGGGTGTCGACCCCGGCGAGCGCCCGGTTCCCGGCCGCCGACCCGGCCGAGACCTCGGTGGCCGAGCTGCCGTACGCGTACGGCATCAGCACCTGCCCGACCAGGTCCTCGTCGCTCAGCGTGCCGACGAGCGCGGCCGCCCGGGCGGCCGGATCGGCGGCCGGCGACTCACTCGGCGCGGGCGCGGCCGACGGCGGCGCCGGGCTCGTCGGCGCAGGCCGGGGCCGGTCCGGCCCGTCCGAGCACCCGGAGACGAGCAGCGCGGTCAGTGCGGCGAGCGCGACGGCGGAGCGCCGCGGGGAAATCGACACGCGGCCCACCGTATCGGGGCAACTCGGCCCCCGTCACCCGACCCGGGTGAGCAGCGTCACCGGCGCGCCGTCTCCGGCGTACCGGTAGGGCTCCAGCTCGGCGTCCCAGGCGGTGCCGAGCGCCTTGTCCAGGGCGTGGGCCAGTGCCTCCGGGCTGCGTGCGGCGGCCATCAGGCTGCGGAGCCGGTCCTCGCCGAGCTGGATGTCGCCGGCCGCGCCGACCGCGGCGCGGAACAGGCCGCGGCCCGGTACGTACATGAAGCGCTCGCCGTCGACGCCGGGACTGGGTTCCTCGGTGACCTCGAAACGGATCATGGGCCACTGCCGGAGGGCAGCGGCCAGCTCCGCGCCGGTCCCCGGGCTGCCGGTCCAGCCGCACTCGGCGCGACGGGCGCCCGGATCGGCGGGCTGCGCCGTCCAGTGCAGGTTGACCGGCGCGGCGAGGACGCGCGCGATCGCCCACTCGACGTGCGAGCACACGGCGAGCGGGGTCGAGTGGACGTATACGACGCCACGCGTTGGCACGGTGACCTCCCGGTGAGCCGAGGTGCGTCTTCCCCTACGACCTCGTCGTACCGAGTGGTACCTGGCACACATGATGACCCGTGTGACTGGTGGTGCGCCAGCGAATCGGAAAATTCGCCGGTCCGCCGGGGCGGGAAATACCCGGGTGGTGGACCCGGTTATGCCCTCTGACGCCGCGACGACCAGCCAGGTGTCGTGGTCGTGTACAGTTCTCTGGGCGGTTCTCTGTGCCGCCGTACATCTTCGCGGGCCGGCGCCCACCCGGGCGTCACTCGCACAGCCCCCGGACGGCCTTCCGTCCCCACCGTACGTCTGCAAGGAGTACCTCCGTGGCGAGCAACACCTCTAAGACCGCGCGCGCGTCCGTCCGGGCCGGCCAGGCTGGCCAGGGTGGCGCCCTCAGCGTGCTGGGCGAGTTCAAGTACCTGATCCCGCTCAACGGCGGCAAGCACGCCTACGTGCGCAACCTGACCAACGGCAAGACCGCGCACCTGCGCACCGACTCCGACGCCTTCGTCGAGGAGATCCGGGTGCTGGCCGCCGCCGGCCACGCCGCCAAGATCCGCGCCGAGATCAACGGCCTGGCCGCGTCCTACCCGGACCACGGCTGGGACGCCACCGAGAAGCGCCTGGTCGAGGCCGGCGTCTTCGAGGGCTGAGCACCCTCACCCGCACCACCGCGACCGCCCGCCGGGATCACCCCGGCGGGCGGTTTCGCGTCTCCTCCCGCGGCAGCAGCGTGACCTCGCCCGTGGCCAGGTCGTAGAGCGCGCCCTCCACCGCCAGCTCGCCGGCCTCCACCGGCCCGGCCAGGCGGTCGTCGGCGCGCAACGCGGCCACGGTGCGCCGGACGTGGCGGCGGATCGCCAGCGGGTGCGCGTCCGGGTCGTCCACCCCGACGTCGGTGACCGCCGGGGCGATCCGGTCCACCACGTACGCCAGGTCCCCGCCGGGGCGGCGCCCGGTGCGCAGCGCCTCGACCGTCGAGCCGACCGCGCCGCAGCGCTCGTGGCCCAGCACCATCACCAGGCGTACGCCGAGCTGCTCCACCACGTACTCGATCGAGCCCCGCACGGCCCGGTCCAGCACGTGCCCGCCGGTGCGGATCACGCAGATCGAACCGAACGTCTGGTCGAAGATCGCCTCCAACGGCACGCGGGAGTCGATGCAGCCCAGCACCACCGCGTACGGCTGCTGGTCGCCGGAGGCCACCGCCGCGGCGGCGGTGACGTCGTGCCCGTGCACCGGCTGCCCGCTGACGAAGCGCCGGTTGCCGGCGAGCAGCTCGGCCAGCGCGGCGCGGGGAGTGCGGGCGGTGGACGGCATGCCTCCCAGCCTGGTCACCGATCCGACGCCGTGGGGCCGGACCGGAATCTTCTCTCCGGGCCGGTTGCCGTGGTCTCATGGCGGGTAACGCCGGTGTCACCGCCGGGTCATCCGGTGGACACACACCGGTGGGCCCGGGAGGTGGACGATGCCGGACCTGGAACTGCGGCTCCCCGACGACGTACGCCTGCACGTCAGCGTCACCGGGCCGGTCGACGCCGAGGTCACCGCCGTCCTGCTGCACGGCTGGACGCTGGACGGGCGCAGCTGGCACCGCCAGGTCACGGAGCTGCGGCAGCGCTTCGGCGGTCGGGTCCGGGTGGTCACCTACGACGCGCGCGGGCACGGCCGGTCGAGCTGCCTGGCGCTGCGCGACGCCACCCTCGCCCAGCTCGGTGACGACCTCGCGGCGGTGGTCGACGAGATCGTCCCGGCCGGTCCGGTCGTCCTGGTCGGGCACTCGATGGGCGGCATGACCGTGATGGAGTACGCCCACCGCCACCCCGACCGGTTCGCCGCCCGTACCGCGGGCCTGGTCTTCGTCTCCACCACCGCCGAGGGGCACACGCACACCGCGTACGGTCTCTCCCCCCGGATCACCCGGCTGATCCGCCTGGCCGAGACCACGGGCGCCGGGGTGCTGGCCCGCTGCGGCGGCTGGCGGCCCCCGCACGCGCTGCTGCGCGCGCTGCGCCCGAGCATCCGCTGGATGCTGTTCGGCGACCGCTGCGACCCGGCGGACATCCGGCTGGTCACCTCGGCGGTGGCCCGGGCCACGCTGCGCTCGATCGGCGGTTTCCGCGCCTCGATCGGCGCCCAGCACCGGCTGGAGACACTCGCCGCGCTCGGCGGGCTGCCGGCCGCCGCGCTGGTCGGGGACCGGGACCGGCTCACCCCGCCGCCCTGCGCCGAGTCGATCGCGGCGGCGCTGCCCACCACGGAGCTGACCGTCTGCCCGGGCGCCGGGCACATGCTCATGATGGAGCGCCCCGACGCGGTGAACGCCGCCCTCTCCGGCGTGCTGGACCGGGTGCTGGCGGCCCGCCCCGCGACTCGCCTCTGAGCGTTCCCCACCTCCGGGCGGCACCGACGTACGCCACGTGCGCGGCATGCCCCGGCGTGCCGGTTGCCGGCGGCCCGTACCCTCATTCAGCCCGTCGTGCCCTCCGAACACAGGAGCATCCGCGTTGACCGACCAGACCACGCTGGACCGGGAGATCGCCGCCGAGCAGCGCCACCTCGACCGGGTGTACGCCCGGCTGGCCGAACTGCGCCGGTCCGCGGCCGAGGCCGAGCGGGAGGGCTACCGGCTGGCCCGGGTCGGCAACTTCGGCGCGCTGGTCGAGCGGGACGCGATGGTCTTCCACGCCGCCCAGCGCCGGCACGTGCTGGACGCCGAGCACGAGGGACTGGTGTTCGGCCGGCTGGACCTGCGGACCGGGCAGGTGCTGCACGTCGGCCGCCTCGGTGTGCGGGGCGTGGACGCGGAGACGCTGGTGGTGGACTGGCGGGCGCCCGCCGCCGCCGCTTTCTACCAGGCCACGCCCGCCGAGCCGCGCGGCGTGGTGCGCCGGCGCACGATCCAGTCCGCCTCGGAGAAGGTCACCCGGATCGAGGACGACCTGCTGGACCCGGAGGCCGCGCCGCCGGACATGGCGGTGGTCGGTGACGGGGCGCTGCTGGCCACGCTGTCCCGGGCCACCGGCCGGGGCATGCGGGACATCGTCGCCACCATCCAGCGCGAGCAGGACGAGGCGATCCGCTCCCCCGGCAACGGCGTCACGATCGTCTCCGGCGGCCCGGGCACCGGCAAGACGGCGGTGGCGCTGCACCGGGCCGCGTACCTGCTCTACTCCGACCGGGCCCGGTACGCCGGCGGCGGCATCCTGGTGGTCGGCCCGTCCGGCGTGTTCGTCGAGTACATCGCCTCGGTGCTGCCCTCGCTGGGCGAGGAGACCGCCACGCTGCACTCGCTCGGCTCGCTGTTCCCCGGCCTGTCCGCGTCCCGGACCGACCCGCCGGACGTGGCGGCGGTGAAGGGGTCGCTGCGGATGCGCCGGGTGCTGGAACGCGCGGTACGCGACGCGGTGCCGGACTCCCCCGCCGAGCTGCGCCTGCTCTACCGGGGCGAGCTGCTGCGCCTGGAGCGCCCCGCGCTGGACGCGATCCGGGACCGGACGCTGGCCCGGGGCGCGCGCCGCAACGAGGTGCGCCGGGCGGCGTTCGACGCGGTGCTCGCCGCGCTCTACGCGCAGGCCCGCACGCTGCGTGTGGGCCGGTTGCCGGAGCAGCCCGCGTTCGAGGACGAGATCATCGAGCGGCCGGAGTTCCGCGAGTTCCTCAAGGCGTGGTGGCCCCGGCTGCACCCGCGGCACGTGCTGGACTGGCTGGCCCGCCCGGACCGGCTGCGCCGCTACGCCGGGGGGATCCTGTCCTCGGCGGAGATCCGGTTGCTCGGCGACGCGTACCGGAGCCTCGCGACCGAGGGGCTGACGGTGGCCGACATCGCGCTGCTGGACGAGCTGGACGCGCTGCTCGGCAAGCCGGTGCAGCGGGCCCGGCCCAAGCGCGACCCGTACCAGCTCGCCGGTGGCGTGCGCGAGCTGAGCACGTACGCCGACCGGCAGCGCGCCGCCCGCGCGGCGGCGCGGGAGCGTCCGGACGACTACCGCGACTACGCGCACGTGGTGGTGGACGAGTCGCAGGACGTCTCGCCGATGCAGTGGCGGATGGTCGGCCGGCGCGGGCGGCTGGCGTCCTGGACGGTGGTCGGTGACCCGGCGCAGACCGCCTGGACCGGCGACCCGCAGGAGCTGGACCGGGCCCGTGACCAGGCGCTGGGCCGGCGCAAGCGGCACCGCTACGAGCTGACCACCAACTACCGCAACTCGGCGGAGATCTTCGCGGTGGCGGCGGCGGAGATCCGCCGCCTCTACCCGGACCTGCCGCTGCCCGCCGCGGTGCGGTCCACGGGTGTGCCGCCGGTCGAGCGCACGGTGCCCGCCGCCGACCTGCCGGCGGCCACCGTCGAGGCGGCCGAGGCGCTGCTCGCGCAGGTGGAGGGCACCGTCGGCGTGATCACGCCGGTGCCGCGCCGGGACGAGGTGGCGGGCTGGCTGGGCGGGCTCGGCGCGGGCCGCCTCCAGGTCGTCACCAGCCTTCAGGCCAAGGGCATGGAGTACGACGGCGTGGTGCTGGTGGCGCCGGGTGAGATCCGGGCCGATCCCGGCTCGGGCGTCCGCACGCTCTACGTGGCGCTGTCCCGGGCGACCCAGCGCCTCACCACACTCGACCCGGTGGGGTGACCGGCCCCGCCGCCACCCACAGTTCACTTGCATACATAGCGATGTGAACATACATTGGGCCGGGCCGGTACGCGGCAGGGAGGGTGTTGGCGTGGGCGCAGGTCATGACCACAGCGGTGCGGTGGCCAACGCGGCACACCGCCACCGGGGCCGCCTCTGGGCCGCGTTCGCGCTGCTCGCCGCCCTGATGGTGGTCGAGGCGGTGGCCGCCTTCACCACCGGCTCGCTGGCGCTGCTCTCCGACGCCGGGCACATGTTCACCGACGTCCTCGGCATCGGCATGGCCCTCGCGGCGATCACCGCCACCCGCCGGGCCGGCACCGACCCGCAGCGCACGTTCGGGCTCTACCGGCTGGAGGTGCTCGCCGCCCTCGCCAACGCCGTGCTGCTCGGCGCCGTCGCCATCTACGTCCTGGTCGAGGCGGTACGCCGCTTCGGCGAGCCGCCGGAGGTGCTGGCCGGCCCGATGCTGGTGGTGGCGGTGCTCGGCCTGCTCGCCAACATCGTCGCGTTCGCGCTGCTGCGCGCCGGGTCGAAGGAGAGCATCAACCTGCGCGGGGCGTACCTGGAGGTGCTCGGCGACCTGCTCGGCTCGCTCGGCGTGATCGCCGCCGCCCTGGTCATCGCGGTGACCGACTGGTGGTGGGCGGACCCGCTGGTCGCCGTCGGGATCGGCCTGTTCATCCTGCCGCGTACCTGGCGGCTCGGCCGGGCCGCGCTGCGCATCCTGGTGCAGGCCGCGCCGGAACACCTCCAGGTGACCGCCGTGCACGACCGGCTGGCCGCCGTACCCGGCGTGGCCGAGGTGCACGACCTGCACGTCTGGACGCTCACCTCGGGCATGGAGGTGGCCTCGGCGCACCTGACCACCGACCCGGGCGTGGACCCGGCCGGCGTGCTGGCCGCCGCGCGGGCCGCCCTGCACGAGGACTTCTCCATCGATCACGCCACGTTGCAGGTCGAACCCGGAGCGTCGGCTGGAGTGTGCGGACAGACCGAGTGGTGATTAGGACACACTTAAATCACTGTGGCTAATGTAGTCTTATGCCGGTTTTGCCCCGCCTAGTGGCACTGCTCCACGGAGCCGTGCCCGGGCAGCGCCGGTAGTCTCGGTCGCGGCCGCACCCGCGGGCGCCACCGGCCCCGGTGGGGCGGCCGTCGCCTAATCGTCCGCAGGGACGAGCCGGGGAACCACGTACGTGGGGTGCATCCGCGTCAGCGGTAGGGATCTTCCGTCCCGAACCCGTCAGCTAACCCGGTCGGCGCTGACGGAAGGACGTGTGAATGCCCCCAGTGGCACCTGTACGACGGACGGCCGCCCGGTTGGCGGCCCTGCTCGTCGCGACGCTGACCCTCGGCGTCGCGACCGTTCCGGCCTCCCCCGCCTCGGCGGCGCCAGCGACCGGCCTGCTCGCCGCCGCGCCCGGCGACGACGAGGGCGGCACGCCCGAACTGCGCGCCCAGCTCGACGCGGCCAGCAAGGGCTGGCTGGAGGCGAAGGCCGCGCTCAACCGGTCGGTGAACCGGCAGAAGCAACTCAACGAACAACTCAAGACGGTCGGCGCCGAACTGGCCGTCCGGGACGCCAAGGTCGGCGAGATCGCCGCCGTGGCGTACCGCAACGGCCGCCTGGGCACCGCCGGGGCGCTGCTCGGCAGCAGCAGCCCGGAGGGCTTCATGGACCGGGCCGCCGCGCTGGAGCAGGTCGCCGCGCACGAGGACCGTACGCTGCGCGACCTGATCGCGACCCGTGACGAGGCCACCCGCACCCGCACCGAGCTCGACGGCGAGATCCGCGAGCAGCGCAAGCAGGTGGCGGTGATGGGCAAGCGCAAGGAGCAGGCCGAGCGTGCCCTCGAGGTGGCGAACGACCGGGCCTCGCGCAGCAGCAGCGGCGGTGGCAGCGTCCAGGGCACCTCCAGCAAGAACGCGAAGCCCGCGCCGCGCAACTCGGACGGCTCCTGGCCGTCGGAGTCGTGCAGCGTCAACGACCCGACCCCGGCGAACGGCTGCATCACCCCACGCACGCTGCACGCGCTGCAACAGGCCAAGGCGGCGGGCTTCACCCGGTACGTCTCCTGCCACCGGCCCAGCGGCTCGGGTGAGCACCCGAAGGGGCGCGCCTGCGACTTCGCCGCGCAGAAGAGCGGCTTCGGCGGCGTGGCCACCGGCGGCGACCGGACGTACGGCAACAACCTGGCCGCGTACTTCGTGCGCAACGCCGACCCGCTCGCCGTGCTCTACGTGATCTGGTTCAAGCAGATCTGGCTGCCCAGCAGCGGGTGGAAGTCGTACAGCGGCGGCAACGGCGACCCGTCCAGCGACCACACCAACCACGTGCACCTGTCGGTGTACTGAGCGCACCCTGGAGGGCGGCCGGATCAGGTCGGCCGGCCCTCCAGGGTCGCTCCGAGACGCGCCGCCAGGCCCAGGTGAGCCGCCCGGGCCTGGCGGAACGCGTACCCGAACAGCGGTGCCGGTGCGGTGAGCGTGATCTCCACGTCGATGCGTACCGTGCCGTCGGGCTCGTCGCGCAGGCGGGTGTGGTTGCGGACCGTCGTGGCGGGCTGCTGCCGCGCCACGGTGACGACCTCGTCCTCGCCGGCGATCAACACGTCCGCCTGGTACGTGACCGGGAAGTGCAGCGGGCCGAGTTGCAGCCGGTCGGTGATCGCGTAGCTGGCCAGCGCGCCCGGCCGGGCCGGCAGCTTCCGGACCCGGACGATCAGCGGATGCAGCTCGCCCTGGCGACTCAGGTCACCCAGTAGCGCCACCGCCTCGGCCCGGGTGCACCGGGCCTGCACGGTGTAGCTGAAGCTGTCGCTGCTCTGCAAGCGGGCCCCCTCGCCGTCGTGCGTCGCGACGATCGTCCCGTACCGACGCCGGACTGGCAACGGGTAGAAGGTCCCCTGGCAGCAGGGGGTGTGAACGGCGCTCAGGCGCCGGGCAGCACCTCGGGGGTGTCGTCGGCGAACCACGGCTCGGGCGCGCCGAACAGGCCGAGCAGGCCGGTCACCCAGAGCTGCCGGTGCACGAACCGGCTCGGCTCGGTGACCACCAGCTTGACGCCGCTGACCTCGCAGGTCTGGAAGCCCGCGACCATGGCGCTGATGCCGACCGAGTCGATGAACGTGACGAGCCGCATGTTCAGCTCGATCCGCGAGGGGCGGCCCTTCGCGAGCACTTCGGCGATCGCTTCCCGCACCTCGTACGCGGTGTCGACGTCGATCTCCCCACGGGGCGCGATCTGGACGACACCACCCGGCCGCACCGACTTCACGATCGACAGGCTCACGCGAGCACCTCCACTCGCCCATGACGGGCGCCTCATCAGTACGCGGGCCGCGACCGAGCGTATTCCTCCGACGGCCCGGTCGCCACCCCCCGGGATGAGCAATTCGCGAACTGGGCACACCTGGGCGTACCCAATCCGGACCTCCGGGTTCCAGTTTCCCCTTCAAGGTGGGCCGCGGCCAACCCTGCGGCCGGGCGGGCCCGGCCGATCCGCCGACCAGGGTAGCGGGCGCACGCACGTCCCGTGGGCACCGGTCCCGGCGCGTTCGGGTGGTTCGTCCCGTTCGCTGCCCGGGCCGCCCGTGACCCGGGCATGGTTTGCCGGGCGTGCCGGTGGGGCACTGCCCGAGACAGTGAACCCGCCGGATGGACACCGGAGTCCGAAGTGGCCGCCGGCCTTCGGCACCCGAGGAGGTAGAACTATGTTCGGATCCAACCTGCTGGACCGCCGGGGCAAGGCCGAGCGGGTCGCCGACCAGGCGTGGCAGCACCTGCTCTCCGCCGTCGGTTCCGCCGGTGACAGCGTGCGCGACGCCACCCGTACCGCCCGCCGCAGCTCCTCCGGCCTGGCCGACGACGCCACCGACCTGGTCGGCTCCGCCGCCGAGGAGGCACGTCGCCGGGCCGGTCTCGCGTTCGACGCGCTCGCCGGCCGCCGGCCCGCGCTGCCCTGGACGCTGCTGATCGCGGCGGCGCTCGCCGGCGCGGCGATCGGCTGGGCCGCCGGGACCGCGGCGCGCGCCGCCGGCAGCCGGGACCGCGCCGCGGACGAGATCGAGTTCGTGGATGTGGACCGGCCGAACTCCCCGGCCGGCCTGGACGGCTGACCCGCCGAGTACGACGCGACGACGGCCGCTCCCGGGGCTCCCGGGAGCGGCCGTCGTGCTGCCTCACCCGGACCGGGCGAGGGCGGCTCACCCGGGACACGCGCAGGATCGCGGGTGCGGGACCACGTGCCCGCGCCGCGATCGACGGGAGGGAGAGCCGGATGGCCACCGACACGGTCACGCGTACCGACCGGGACATCCAGACCGCCGTGCTCGACGAGCTGACCTGGGAGCCGCGGGTCGGCCCGGACGAGATCGGGGTGACCGTCACCGAGGGCGTGGTGACGCTCACCGGCCGGGTGGACAGCTACGCCAAGAAGTGGGCCGCCGAGCGGGCCGCGCACCGGGTCACCCGGGTCCGCGCGGTCGCCAACGACCTCGCCGTCCGGATCGACACCGCGGCCGGACGGGAGGACCCGGAGATCGCCGTCGCGGCCGTACGGGCGCTGGAGTGGGACGCGTTCGTGCCGATCGAGGCGTTGCAGGTGACGGTGGCCGACGGCTGGGTCACGCTGCACGGCGAGGTCGAGTGGGAGTACCAGCGGCGGGCCGCCGAACGGTCGGTCGCCCGGCTCACCGGCGTACGCGGGGTGAGCAACGGCATCGCCGTGCGCCCGGCGGTGCACGCCGACGGCCGCGACCTGGCCGAGCGGATCGTGGACGCGCTGGCCCGCAACCGCGCCACCGAGACCGAGGAGGTCGACGTGCGGGTGCACGGCGACACGGTGCTGCTGGACGGGCAGGTCCACTCGGCCGGCGAGCGCGAGGAGATCGAGCGGGTGGTGTGGAACGCCCCCGGCATCCGGGAGGTGCACAACCACCTCGTCGTGCGCTGACCGGAACCACCCCGCCCGGGTGAGCCCGCCTCACCCGGGTCGCGGCCATGGTGGGAGGCATGAGTGATCCGAACGGGCTGATCACACCCGGGCAGGCCGCGCCCGGGTTCACGCTGCCGGCGGCGCCGGACGGGCGCGAGGTGGGCCCCGGGCAGTTCCGGGGCCGTCCCGTGGTGCTCGCCTTCTACCCGGCGGACTGGTCACCGGTCTGCGGCGAGCAGATGACCCTGTACCAGGCCGCCCTGCCCGAGCTGGAGCGGTACGACGCGGTGCTGCTGGGCATCTCGGTGGACAGCGTCGACTCGCACCGGGCCTTCGCCGAGAGCCGGGGCATCCGGTTCCCGCTGCTCGCCGACTTCGAGCCCAAGGGTGAGGTGTCGCGCCGGTACGGCGCGTACGCGCCGAACGGGCAGTCGGACCGGGCACTCGTGGTGGTCGGCCCGGACGGCCGGGTGGCGTGGAGCCACCTTTCCCCGCCCGAGGTGAACCCGGGCGTGGACGGGATCCTCGACGCGCTCGAGAGCCTGGACTCGGATCGGCGGGTGAGTGCCGGATGACCACGCCCCTTCAGGTCACCACCGCACGACTGCGGATCCCGGTGACCGAACGCGACCATGTCCGCGGGCCGCTGGACGCGCCGGTCACGATCGTCGAGTACGGCGACTTCCAGTGCCGGTTCTGCGGTGCCGCGTACCCGAACCTGACCGAGGTGCTGCGCCAGCGGGCCGACACGGTGCGGCTGGCGTACCGGCACTTCCCGATCACCAACGTCCACCCGTACGCGGAGAGCGCCGCGGAGACCGCCGAGGCCGCCGCCGCCCGGGGCCGGTTCTGGGAGATGTACGACTGGCTCTACCAGCACCAGGACCAGCTCGACCCGGTGCACCTGTCGCTGGGCGTCGAGCAGATCGGCCTGTCGCCGGAGGAGATCGCCGGGGAGGTCGGCCGGCAGGAGTACGCCGACCGGGTCCGGCAGGACTTCGTCGGCGGCATCCGCAGCGGCGTCAACGGCACCCCGACGTTGTTCGTCAACGACGTCCGCCACGACGGCGGCTACGACCTGGCCGAACTGCTGGCCGTGGTGGACGCCGCCACCGACGACGGCTGAGCAACGATCAGATCAACCGCAGCTCGCGCGCCCGCCGGACGGCGTCCCGCCGGCGGGTCGCGTCGAGCTTGCGGTAGATGTTGCGCACGTGCGTCTTCACCGTGTTGACCGACAGCGACAGCTCGGCGGCGATCTCCACGTTGGACAGGATGCTCTGCAGGTAGCGCAGGATGGTCAGCTCCCGCTCGGTGAGCGGCTCGTCGAGCGTCCGGGCCGGACCGTCGGCCGACGCGGCCGCCGGTTGCGCGTCCACGCCCCGGACCAGCTCGCTCACCGTCGCCCAGTACGCGGTGCCGGAGTCCAGCCGCGCGGCGAGCAGGTCCCGTACCTCGGGGTCGGCCCGGGTGAAGACGCGCCGGAAGCCGTCCGGTTCGGCCAGCGCCAGCACCTCCTCCAGCAGCCGGCCGGCCCGCCGGGCGTCACCGGACGCGCCGGCGAGCGCCGCGTCGAGCAGCCCGGCGCCCAGCCGCACCGGCAGCGGCCAGTCCGCCGCGCCGGGCGCGGTCCAGTCGGGCAGCGCCCGCTCGGCGGCCCGGGCGTCCCCGGCGCGCAGCCGCAGCCGCGCGGCCGCCGTCGCCGGCGCCGGCCCGTCGCCCGCCGCGTCGAGCAGTGCCCGGGCGCCGTCGACGTCGCCGACGACGGCGCGTACCTGTGCCTCGTCGGCGGCGAGCCACTCGCCCAGCTCCGGGCCGGGCGCGGCGGTCCGCGCCTCGGCGAGCGTGCGCAGCGCGCCGCCCGGGTCGCCGCCGTCGGCCAGCAGCCCGGCCCGGCACAGCGCGGTGAGCGCGGCGCCGCCCGGCTCCGCGCCGGCCGGCCCGGCGAGCGCCAGGTGGGCCGTGGCCTCCGCCGGCCGGTCCCGCTGCCAGTCCACGAGCGCCAGCGCCAGGTACGCGTAGCCGCAGTCCGACCGGGACGACCAGCCCTGGCAGGGCGGCATCGCCAGCGCCTCCCGGGCCAGCTCCTCGGCGGCCCGCAGCGCGCCCCGGGCCGCCTCCAGCACGGCCGAGCGGCTGACGCAGAGCAGCTCGGTACGCGGCCGCCCCGCCCGCCGTGCCGCCTCCCGGGCGGTGGCGAACCGGTCCCGGGCGGTGGGCAGCTCCCCCTCGGCCAGCGCGGCCAGCCCGTGCGCGGCGCCGGCCACCGCGCGCACGTCGTCCCGCTCGGCGGTCCCGGCGCGCGGATCGCCGGCCTCACCGGCCACGGCACCGTCGGCGTCCGGGCCGCTCGGGGACTCGTCCCCCGCGATGGTGGACAGCAGCCGGTCGGCGGCCCGGCGTACCTCCTCGTGGTCGCCGCCGAGCCGGGCGAGGCTCAGCTCCACGGCGGCGGCCAGCCGGCCGAACCGGTCGCGGCGCGGCGCGGGCAGGTCGGCGGCGTCGGCCAGCGCGCGCCGCAGCTGCACGTCGGCGGCGGCCCGGTCCCCGGCGTACGCCCGCTCGCCGGCCGCGGCCAGCGCCAGCTCCGGATCACGGCGGACCGCCTCGGCCGGCGGCTCGGGTGGGGCCGGTACGGCGGCCGGTTCGTCCGGCGCCAGCTCGGGCCAGCGGGTCACGAGCAGCTCGGTGGCGTCGGCCCACTCACCGGCGAGAAGCGCGTGCCGCAGCGCCTCGGCCGGACGGTCGTGGCCGGCGTACCAGCCGGCGGCGCGCCGGTGCAGCTCGCGCACCTCGTCGGCGGGCAGCCGGTCCAGTTCGTCGCGCAGCACGTCGGCCAGCAGCGGGTGCGGCCGGTACCACTGCGGGTTGCCGCCGTCCTGGTGCAGGAAACCGCCCTCCCGGGCCGCCTCGGCGAGCAGGTGCCCGGCGTCGGGCCGCCCGGTCAGCGCGGCGGCCAGGTCGGCGTGGACCGCGACGGCCACCGCCACCCGGCGCAGGACGTCGCGGGTCGCCGGTTCCAGCGGGGCGAGCACCTCGTCCCGCAGGTACGCGGCGACGTCCGGCTGGTCACCGGCGAACCGGTCCACGGCGCGCGCCGGGTCGGCGCCGTCCCCGAGCGCGAGCGCGGCGAAGCGCAGCCCGGCCGGCCAGCCGGTGGTGCGCTCGGCCAGCCGGGCCACGGCCGGGGCGGGCACCGACACGCCGTGCGCGACGAGCAGGTCGGCCACCTCGTCGGCGGTGAACGCCAGGTCGTCGGCGCCGATCACGGTCAGCTCGCCGGCCAGCCGCCAGCGGTGCAGCGCCAGCGGTGGTTCGCTGCGGGCGCCGGCCACCAGCCGCAGCCGGCCGTCGGTGTGCCGGAGCAGGAACTCCAGCCCGGTCAGGGCGGCCGGATCGGTGACCCGGTGCAGGTCGTCCAGGACCAGCAGCACGTGTCGTTCCCGTGCGGCGAGCGCGGCGGCGAGCGTTTCGAGCTGCTCGGGCCGGGGCGGTCCGTCCGGCACCGGTGGCGGCCCGTCGTCCGGGTCGTCGGCGGCGGCGGTACGCAGGGCCGCCGCGAGGTAGCCCCAGAGCCGCCGGGTGGTCTCCCCCGCGGCCACCGTCAGCCAGGCCGGCGCCGGCCCCTCCCGCTCCCCCTGCGCCCAGGTCGACAGCAGCGTCGTCTTGCCCCAGCCGGCCGGCGCACAGACGAGCGTCAACGGGCCCGACGCGCCCTGTTCCAGCCGGTCAAGCAGCCGGGGACGCAGCAGGACCGGCTCGGGCGGCACGGGCGGCGTCAACCGGGACGCCAGCAACGGCGGGCCACCCGGCAGCGCACCACCGGCGACATCGGGTGAATCGAGGCCGGTGGTGAGCAGATCGGGCGTACCGGTGATGTCGCTTGTGCCGCTCCGTGCGGTGACGACCTGGTCTGCCTCCTCCGGCATGCGTCCCTCCCCCCGTCGGTGCGGGCAGCGGTTACCCGCACCGCGCTGGTTCACCCCTTCCGGGCGAACCCCGCTCACCCGGGCGCCGCGCACCCTGTAGGCACGCGGGGCGGCCGGCCGGAGCGCCGGCCGCCCGGGGACCAGCGGGAGGTCGGGTGGCGCGGAGCAGACGGCTGGGGGCCGGCGCGCTGGCGCTGGCGGGGGCACGGGTGCTGGCTCCGGCGGGCGCACGGGTGCTGGCCCGCCGCCGCCCGCGGCGGGCCGGTACGGATCCGCGGCCGGGCCGGTGGCAGGTGGTGACGGTGGCCGCGGCGCCCGAACAGGTGCTCCCGGCGGGGCGGTGGCCCGAGCCGCTGCGCCGCCTCGACGGCGCGGTCGAGGTGTGGGCCCGACCGGCCCCCGGCGGGCGCGGCACCGAACTGGCGATCCGCCCGCTGGGCGGGGAGTGCACGCTCCCGGGATTCGCCGCGCACCTGGTCGGCGACGACCCGGGCCGGTTCCTGCGGCAGGTGCTGCGGCAGACCAAGCAGCTCCTGGAGACCGGCGAGGTGCTGCGGGCGGACCGTTCGCCGCTGGACCGGCCGGGGACGCCGACGTGAGGGCGCTGTGCTGGGCCGGGGCCGGCCTCGTGGAGGTGCGCCGTGTCCCGGACCCGGAGCTGCGCAACGCCCAGGACATGATCGTCCGGGTCCGGCGCAGCACCACGTGCGGCGCGGACCTGCCGCTGCTGGGCGGGCGGGTGCCCGAGGCGTCCGCCGGGGAGGTGCTCGGACGTGAGTTCCTCGGCGACGTGGTCGAGGTCGGTCCGGAGGTACGCCGGCACCGGGTCGCCGACCGGGTGGTGGTCGGCGCGGCGGTGGCCTGCGGGGCGTGCTGGTTCTGCCGGCAGGGGCTGCCGGCCTGCTGTGACAACGGCACGAGCGGCGTGACCGCCGAGCCGGAGTGGGGGCAGCCGTCCGCCGGGGGTTACGGCCGCCCGGCCCGGCTGGGCGGCTTCGCCGGTGGTCACGCCGAGTACGTGCGGGTGCCGTACGCCGACGTGGGCGCGTTCGCCGTACCGGAGTCGGTGAGCGACGAGCGGGCGGTGTTCGCCGCCGACGCCGCACCGGCCGGCTGGTACGGCGCCGAGCTGGGCGAGGTCGCCCCCGGCGACGTGGTGGCGGTGTGGGGTGCGGGCGCGGTCGGCCAGCTCACCGCCGGCGCGGCGGTGGCCCGGGGCGCGGACCGGGTGGTGGTCGTCGACGACCGGGACGACCGGCTGCGGATGGTCACCGGGCACGACGGCGTGGAGGCGCTCAACCACAGGTACGTGGACGTGCTCGCCGAGCTGCGCGAACGCAGCGGCGGCCGCGGGCCGGACGTGTGCGTCGACGCCTCCGGGGTGCCGGCCGCGCCGGTGCGGTGGCCGGCGGCCGAGCCGGACGGCGGGGCGGCGCTGCGCGAGGCGGTGCACGCCTGCCGCAAGGGCGGCGTGGTGGTGGTGCTCGACGCCCGGCCCGGATTCGTGGACCGGTTCCCGCTCGGCGCGCTCGCGGACAAGGGGCTCGCGGTCCGCGCCGCCCGGCGCCGGGGCAGTGCCGCGATCCCGGCGCTGCTGGAGCGGATGGCCCGCGACGAGCTGGTCACCGAGCATCTGGCCACCCACCGGATGCCGCTGGAGCGCGGCGCCGAGGGGTACGCGTTGTTCCGGGACAGGGCCGACGGCTGCGTCCGGGTGGTCTTCACACCGTGAAGGTGAGCGCCGTGGATGGCACACTCGGCGGATGCGCGCAGACCGTCCGTACGACCTCGTCCTGTTCGGCGCCACCGGCTTCACCGGCGGGCTGACCGCCGAGTACCTGGCCCGGCACGCGCCGGACCGGCTGCGCTGGGCCCTCGCCGGGCGCAACCCGGACAAGCTGGCCGCGGTGCGGGACCGGCTGGCCGCCATCGACCCGGCCCTGGCCGACCTGCCGCTGCTCACCGCCGACGTGACCGACCCGGCGTCGCTGCGCGCGGTGGCCGAGTGCGCCCGGGTGGTGGCCACGACCGTCGGCCCGTACGTGCACCACGGCGAGCCGCTGGTGGCCGCCTGCGCCGCGGCCGGCACCGACTACCTCGACATCACCGGTGAGCCGGAGTTCGTCGACCGGATGTACGTGCGGCACCACGCCGAGGCGGTGCGCACCGGGGCACGCCTGGTGCACGCCTGCGGCTTCGACTCGATCCCGCACGACCTGGGCGTCTGGTACACGGTCAAGCAACTGCCGGCCGACGGGCCGATCGCCGTGGACGGGTACGTCCGGGCCGGCGGCCGGTTCTCCGCCGGGACGTACCACTCGGCGCTCACCGCGTTCTCCCGTACCGGTGAGATGAGCCGCGCGGCGCGGGCCCGCCGGGCGATGGAGCCCGGCCCGGACGGACGCCGGGTTCGCGCGGTGCCGGGCAAGGTCGGCCGGGTACGCGAGTTCGGCCAGTGGGCGGTGCCGCTGCCCACCATCGACCCGCAGGTGGTCCGCCGGTCCGCGGCGGCCCGCCCGGAGTACGGCCCGGACTTCCGCTACCGGCACTTCGCGGCGATGAAGCGGCTGCCCACGGTGCTGGTCGCGGGCGTCGGGCTGGCCGGCGTGGTGGGGCTGGTGAAGGTGGCGCCGACGCGGCGCTGGCTGCTCGGGCGGCTCGCCTCCGGGCAGGGGCCGACCGCCGAGCAGCGGGCCAAGTCGTGGTTCCGGGTGCGGTTCGTGGGCACCGGCGGCGGCCGGCGGGTGGTGACCGAGGTGGCCGGCGGCGACCCGGGTTACGACGAGACGGCCAAGATGCTCGCCGAGTCGGCGCTCTGCCTCGCCTTCGACGACCTGCCGGAGACCGCCGGGCAGGTCACCCCCGTCGCCGCGATGGGCGACGCGCTGCTGGAGCGGCTGGTACGCGCCGGCATCACGTTCCGCACCCTGCCGGCGTGAGGTTGACCCTCGACCCGCTTGAGGTCACAGGATGACGGCCGTGGAGAGCGAGCTTCGCAGCATCGGCGAACTGGCCCGGGCCAGCGGGTTGACGGTCAGCGCACTGCGGTTCTACGACCGTTCCGGCGTGCTGGCCCCGGCCCGGGTGGACCCGGTCACCGGCTACCGCTGGTACACCGAGGAGCAGGTGGACCCGGCCCGCCTGGTGGCCGGGCTGCGCCGGGTGGGGATGCCGCTGGCCGGCATCGCCGAGGCGCTGCGGCACCGGCACCGGCCGGCCGAGGTGCACCGGCTGCTGGACGCGCACCTGCGCCGCCTGGAGGACGGCCTGGCCGACGCCCGTCGCGAACTCTCCCGGATCCGCAGCCTGATCGACCCGGAGGAGACCATCGTGACCACCCGCCTCGTGCTGTCCCGCACCGACCTCGCCGCCGCCGTGGACGCCGTACGCTTCGCCGTCGGCGCCGACCCCGACCTGCCGGTCCTGTCCGGCGTGCTGGTGGAGGTCGAGCCGGACGGGGTCCGGCTGGTCGCCACCGACCGGCACCGGCTGGCGGTGGCCCGCGTCACCGGCACCGTCGACGGCCCGCCGGTGAGCGCGCTGCTGCCGGTGGCACCGGTGGACGAACTCCGCGCGCTGCTGGACGCCGAAGGTGCGGAGACCGCCGAGGTGGTCGTCGCCGCCGACCGGGTGACGGTCACGGTGGCGGGCCGCCCGGTGACCGCCGAACCGCTGCCGTACGACTTCCCTGACTACCGGCGGCTGCTGCGGGCGCAGCTCGGCGACGTGCCCGCGTACCGGATCCCGTTCGACGGCGCGGCGCTGCGCGCGGCGCTCACCGCCGACGGCGTCCCGGTCTGCCACCGCGCGCACGAGGGCGTCGAGCACGAGGTGGTGGCGCTCGGTCTGGACGGCCGGGGCGAGCTGCGCCTGGTCGACCCGAACGCAGTGGTCGGCGCGGGCGGCGCGGCGGGCGCGGGCGGCGCCAGTGGCGCCGACGGCGCGGCGGGCGCGGGTGGCGCGGGTGGCCCGGATGCGCTTCGGGTGGCGGTGAACCGGGAGTACCTGCTGGACGCGCTGGGGTCCGGCGACGGACAGCTCGTGCTGGAGCTGGACGGTCCGATCGCCCCGCTGGCCGTGCGGCGGGCCGACGACGCGGACGCCTTCTCGGTCCTGATGCCGGTACGCCTCTGACGCTCCGGTCTCCGGCCCGCGCTCGCCGGTCCCGGCCCCGCACCGCACCGCACTGCGGCAGGAATCAGTGACCGTGCGTGACCACACCGCCGCCCCCCACCCTTCACCCCTCGCGCACTTTGCTCTGCAGCCATCCGCGCAACGCTGACGCTCCGTCGAACGCCGCGTCGGTGGCTGCAGAGCAAAGTCGCCGGAGGGGCATGTCGGCCGGAGAGCGGATCCGCGAGATTGACCAGGTCAGCGGACCGGTGAGCGGCAATGGGCTGGCACGGGCATCGGAGCACCATCACGGAATGTGAACACGCTCTGGCGGCGGCTCAACCACCACGCACCGTCACCGGAAAGGGCCTTGCTGCGGCGGGCTGCGCGGGCCGGGCCGGGGCGGCGAGGGCGCGACGGTAGCATCTGGAGGTCCCACCTGACTGCCTGGACGGAGGCGTACGAGCAGCATGCTCGACATGGAGTTGATCCGGAAGGATCGCGAGGCGGTGGCGACCGCGCTGGCGAAGCGTCTGGATCCCGCCGAGGTCACCCGGGCGCTGGACGACATCCAGCGGCTCGACCAGGAGCGACGCGCCCTGATCACGGAGATCGACGCCGAGCGGCAGCGCCGCAAGGCCGAGGCGCGCGCGTACGCGGAGGCGAAACGGTCCGGCGGCACGCCGCAGCCGGTCGCCCCGGAGGCCGAGCGCAAGCAGCTCGCGGAGCTGGAGTCCCAGCTCGACGAGGTGCAGTCCCGGCTCCGCTCGGCGATGAGCGAGCTGCCGAACCTGCCCGCCGACGACGTGGTCGCCGGGGGCAAGGAGGCCAACCGGGTGGTGCGCACGTTCGGCGAGGCACCGGCCATCGAGAAGGTACGCGACCACGTGGAGCTGAGCCGTGCGCTCGGCCTGGTCGACCACGAGCGGGGCGTGAAGCTCGGCGGCTCGGGCTTCTGGATGTACACCGGCCTCGGCGCCCGGCTGGAGTGGGCGCTGGTGAACTGGCTGATCGAGCAGAACATCCAGGCCGGCTACGAGTTCCTGCTCCCGCCGCACCTGCTGCTGGAGAGCGCCGGTTTCGCCGCCGGGCAGTTCCCGAAGTTCCACGACGACGTCTACCACATCGACAAGCAGTCGTCCTCGCGCGGCCAGTTCCTGCTGCCCACCGCGGAGACGGCGATCCTCGGCGCGTACCAGGACGAGATCCTGGAGACGCCGAAGCTGCCGTTGAAGGCGTTCGCGTACACGCCGTGCTATCGGCGCGAGGCGGCCGGTTCGCACTCCGACGAGCGCGGCACCGTACGCGGCCACCAGTTCAACAAGGTGGAGATCTTCCAGTTCACGCTGCCGGAGCAGGCGGGCGAGGCGCTGGAGGCGATGGTCGGGCACGTCGAGGGCCTGGTCGACAAGCTCGGTCTGCACTTCCAGACCAGCCTGCTCGCCGCCGGTGACGCCAGCGCCTCGATGAAGAAGACGCTCGACGTCGAGGTGTGGATGCCGAGCACCGGCAAGTACAAGGAGGTGTCGTCGGTCTCCTGGGCCGGTGACTACCAGGCCCGCCGGGCGGCCATCCGCTACCGCGAGCCGGGCGCGAAGCAGACCCGCTTCGTGCACACGCTCAACGGCTCGGCGCTCGCCACCAGCCGGCTGTTCCCGGCCATCCTGGAGCAGCACCAGCAGCCCGACGGCTCGGTGGTGGTCCCGGAGGTCCTCCGCGACAAGCTGGGCACCGACCGCCTCACCCCGCGCTGACCCGCTCCCCCGCCTCCGCCTCTCCCCCGCGAGGGTGGGAGCGGGAGCGGGGGCGGGGGTGGGTGAGGGCGGCGAGGAGGAGCGCGGCCAGGAGGGCCGCGAGGACGGCGGGGCCCAGCGTGTCGACGGCGTTCACCACGGTCTGCTGAATGTCGGCGGCGGTGCGGATGACCGGGTCGGTGAAGGCGTCGTAGCGGCCCTGGGCGAGACGTACCTCGTACCAGCCGTACCAGGCGACGTAGCCGCCCGCGACCAGCAGCACCACGCCGCTCAGCCGCGGCACCCACGCGCCGGCGCCGCGCAACCGGGCCACGACCCGGCCGCGCAGCAGCGCCACGGCGAGCGCGGCCACCCCGACCACGAGCGCCATCCCCAGCGCGTACGCGCCGAACAGCGCCAGCCCGCGCAACGGCGACCCGGCCCGCAGGCTGGTCACCACGATCGCCAGGAACGGCGCGATCGCGCAGGTCAGCGACGTGAGGGCGTACGCCGCGCCGAACAGCGCCATGGACGGCCAGGTGCGGGTGAGCCGGGGCGCGACGCGTAACGGGCGTGGCGCGGGCAGCCGCCGGCCGGCGAGCAGCCAGCACCCGGCCAACGCCAGCAGCACGCCGAGCGTCACCGTCAGCCACGGCAGCCGCGGCCGCAGCCAGTCCGCCGCCGGTGCCAGGGCCAGCCCGAACGCGCCGAACACCAGCACGTACCCGAGGGTCAGCCCGGCCGTCGCGGTGAGCGCGCGGCGGACCGCGCCGCGCCCGCCGTCGGGGCCGGCGACGAGCAACGAGAGGTACGCGGGCAGCATCGCGAAGCCGCACGGGTTGACCGCGCCGAGCATGCCGGCGGTGAGCGCGAGCAGCAGCGCGCCGGTCATCCCCGGGCCAGCGTCTCGACCTGCCGGGTCAGTGCCTCGCCGTCCAGGAATCCCTGGTGGACGACCCGGCCGGTGCGGTCCAGGACGACGAATGTGCTTTGCTCGGCCACCTTGAACCGGCGCCACAGCACGCCCGCCCGGTCGTCGATCTGTGTCGTGCCGCCCAGGTCGAACTCGGTGACGAACGACGTCATGGCCTTCTGCTCGCCGAGCCCGGCGACGCCGACGACGGGAACCGTGTCGCGGTAGGCCGGGGCGATCTCGGCCACCGTCCACGCCTGGCTGGCGCAGGTGGCGCACCAGGGCGCCCAGAACCACAGCACGACCGGCCGCCCGGCCAGGGCGGCGGCGTCGAACGCCGTACCGTCGAGGGTCTTGCCGGTGAACGACAGCGCGGCCGGCACCGTGGCCGGTGACGCGGACGCCGGCGCGGATGCCGGCCCGGACGGGGACGCGGCGGCCGGGGGCGCCGGTGCGACCGCTCCGGCCCGGTCCCCGGGCTCGGGCCCGGCGGCGCAGGCGGTCGCGGCGGCGAGCGTGGCGGCCAGCACGGCGGCGGCTGTCACACGAGCGGCGGTACGCATCGGCGGCTCCTGGTTCTACTCGGCCCGGACCAGGCGGAGCGCGAGTTCGGGACAGACCTTGACCGCCTTGAGCGCGCCCTCGCGCAGCCACGTCGGCACCGGGGTGGGCGGGAACGCCGGGTATCCGTTGCCGTCGAGCCGGATGAAGTCCGGCACCACGTGCGCGCACAGCCCGTGCCCGTCGCAGCGCGACCAGTCCAGGGTGAGCTTCTGCGGGTTGCCGTCGGGCGCGCCGGGCAGGCCCATCATGCCCTTCACCCGCTTGCCGCAGCCCTCGCCGGTGGCGTGCAGCCGCAGGTCGTCGGCGAAGACCTCCATCGCAGACAGTGCGAACCGGGCGGTGCCGTCCGGATGGCTGCACGCGCCGCGGCCCTTGACGTCGCCGGCCGCGGCGCGGACCAGCTCGACCGGTGCGCTGCCGGAGACCGCGAGGTCGACCGAGCGGGCCAGGTCGGGCAGGCCCATCTTGCACGGGCCGCACTGCCCCGCGGACTCGCCCGCCAGGTACCGCACCACCTGCGCGGCCTCGCCGAGCGGGCAGGTGTCGGCGCCGAGCGGCACGATGATGCCGGCGCCGAGCGTGCCGCCCACGGCGGTGAGCCCCTTGCGGGACACCTCGGCCCGCTCGGCAGCCGCCGCGGTGATCCACTTGCCGTGGTAGCCGCCCATCAGGATGCCCGGGCCGGGCGGCACCTCGCACAGGTCGAGGATCTCGCGCAGCGGGGTGCCGGCGGCGCACTCCACCACGGCGGGGCGCTTCGCCGACCCGGTGACGGTGAGCAGCACGGTGCCCGGCTCGTCGTCGGTGCCGAGCGCGGCGTACTCGTACGGGCCGATCCGGGCAGCGACGGCGAGCTGGGAGTACGTCTCGGCGTTGGACAGCAGCGTGGGCAGCCCGCCGACGCCGGAGTCGCTGGACCGCTTCTTCGTGCCGGGCGGGATGTGCGGCAGTCCGTTGATGCCGTTGACCAGCGCGCCGCCCTCACCGGAGATGAACCGGTGCGGCACGGTGACGATCGTGGTGGGCACCGGCATCCGCCGTTCCTGCAACGCCTCGGTCAGCGAGGGCCGGCCCACGTCGTCGTCGGCCACCCCGATCACGATCTCCTCGGCGTCGAGCGCGAACGCGGCGAGCGCGGCGCCGTCCAGGATGAGGTGCGGGGCGCGGGTGAGCAGCACCTTGTCCTTCCAGCTCGCCGGCTCGCCCTCGGTGGCGTTGACGACCACCACGGCACCGAGGTCCTGCCGCTCGCAGGACTCCAGCACCGCGCGCAGCTTGCGGGCGAACGGGAAGCCCGCGCCGCCCTTGCCCTTGAGGTCGATGGCCTCGGCGAGCCGCAGCAGCGCCGCCGGTTCCATCGGGCCGATCGGGCCGTGCACCTCCTCGTGGGCCAGCAGGTCGAGCCGGCCGAACTCGGCGAACCCGGCGGTCAGGCGGGGTTCGCCGACACAGGCGACCGGCGGGACCGTCGTGCGCTTCACCGGGCCTCACCCCGCAGCCCGGCCCAGTACGCGCCGTCGACCGCGTCCGCGTCGGCCCGCTTGCGACGGCTGGACCGGCTCTCCTTGCCCGCGCGCATCGCCCGGCGGGAGGCGAGGTCGACGAGCGTCGGGGTGTCGTCGACGAACGCCTCGTCAGCGGCGTAGCGGGCCGGCGGGCGCCAGTAGTCCGGCTCCTCCGGCACGTCCTCCTCGTCCCGGTAGCGGCGGCCGGATCCGCTGAGCGGTTCGGCCGAGAGGGGGGTGCCGGAGATGGGGCCGGCCGAGATCGGCTCACCGGAGACCGGGCGGGTCTCCCAACGGCGCGGGCTGTCCCACGGCTCCTCCGGCTCGTCGGTCGCGCGCGGCGGCGCGGAGTAGCGGGCCACCTCGGCCGCGGTGGCGTACCGGCCGCTGTCCGGGGGTGCGGAGTGGCGACCGCCGGTGTCCGGCGGCGCCGAGTGCCGGCCGCCGCTCTCCGGAGGCGCCGAGTACCGTGCGACCAGGTCCTCGTCGTCGCGGGACCGGCGGCTCACCCGCTCCTCGGTCCGGGAGCGGCGGGTCACGCGTTCCTCGTCGTCGCGGCGACGGCGGCGGGGCCGCTCGCCGTCGGTCCGGCGGGCCGGCGCCGTCTCCTCGTCCCGGGCCCGGACGACGGGCTCGCGCTCCTCGTCGCGCCGCCGGGCGGCGGCCGCGCGGACCGGCTCGCGCAGCGATCCGGGTTCCGGCACCACGGGTACGGCGAACCGCTCCGGATCGCGCCGCCGGGCGGTGCCGGCCGGTGCGGTCCAGGTGGCGGTCGCCTCGGCCCAGCGGCCCCGGCCGGCGCCCTTGTCCTCCTTGTCGGCGGCCTTCTTGCGGGTGAGCGCGGCGAACACGCCGGTACGCTCCTCGCCCTTGCCGGCCATCGCCTTGTTGAGCGCGACCGCCTGGTGCTGCTCGCGGCTGCGCTTGCCGAGGTGGACCGAGACGCGCACCAGCAGCGCCATCACCACGAGCACCACGCA
This sequence comes from Micromonospora sp. WMMD1219, assembly GCF_049315215.1. Taxonomy (NCBI): domain Bacteria; kingdom Bacillati; phylum Actinomycetota; class Actinomycetes; order Micromonosporales; family Micromonosporaceae; genus Micromonospora; species Micromonospora sp. WMMD1219. Next base: position 3,361,363 of record NZ_CP186057.1, on the reverse strand, counting down.
GGCGAGGTAGCTCAGCACCACCCAGGCGGCGGCCGGACGGCCGGCGTTGAGGCCGTGCACCAGCGCGAACGGCCAGGACACGTACGCCATCGAGTGCAGCGCGCGCCAGAACCACTTCGGGCCGACCCCGGCGAACCGGACCCGGATGATGCCGGTCCAGAGCACGCCCACCATCAGCAGCGCGGCGACGGTGCCCAGTCCGACGTAGAGGCCGCTGCCGCTGAGGAACGGCACCACGGCGTCGGTCGGCCCGGCCCGGCCGATCGCGACCTTGGTGATGACGTGGAAGACCAGCCCGGCCACGCCGAGCACGCCGGTGGCCCGGTGCGCCGACTGGAGCAGCACGCGGTGCCGGATGAGCAGCACCAGGCGGTCGGTGGCGAGCAGGCCCAGCATCACTGTGATGCTGAGCGAGACCAGGGCGACCACCCCGGCGAAGAACTCGGTGAAGAAGAATCCGTACGAGTACATGACGCCGCCGGCACCGGCCAGCTCCACACCCGCCCACGCGAGGCCGAGCGCGGAGGCGGTCAGTGCCACCATCGCGGACTTCGACATCGTCCGGGCACCACGGCTGGTGCTGGTGGTCCGGACGGTCGTCGCCTTCTCGTTCTGCTGTGCCCGGGCCATCTGCTCCTCGATCGTCTCGCGGCGGCGCCCCCACCGGCCGACCCTGCTCCCCACTCAGGTACGGAGGGACGGCGCGGACGGATCACCTCCGGTGGCGAATTTCTCGGTCGGATTCTCGAACCGTCCAGCCCGGACGCGCGTGTAGCGCCTGACGCAACGACGGATGCCCATGCGTTGACAGGCTTTGCAACAGGCTCGTAACCTTGCCGCAAAATTTCAGGCTGGTTTGCAAGAAGCCGGCACTGAAACAGGCTCCACTCCCCCGCATCCCCCGCACCCCGCAGGAGTCCTGATGCATCGACGCCGATGCCGCGCCGCCGCGCTCGCCCTGGGCCTGGCCGCGAGCCTGCTCGTCCCCGTCACCGCGGCGGCACCCCCGGCCGCCGCCGCCACCCCGGGCGCCAAGAAGGTGATCGTCCAGCTCTTCGAGTGGAACTGGACCTCGGTGGCCGCCGAGTGCACCAGCACGTTGGGCCCGAAGGGCTACGGCTACGTGCAGGTGTCCCCGCCGCAGGAGCACGTCAACAGCAGCCCGTGGTGGGTGTCGTACCAGCCGGTCAGCTACCGGATCGAGTCCCGCAAGGGCACCCGCGCGCAGTTCCAGTCCATGGTGAACACGTGCCACGCCGCGGGCGTCAAGGTGATCGTCGACGCCGTGGTCAACCACATGTCCGGGCAGGACAACGGCGGCACCGGCTGGGCCGGCTCGTCGTACGGCCACTACAACTACCCGGGCGTCTACTCGGCGCAGGACTTCCACTACTGCGGCCGCAACGGCAACAACGACATCGCCAACTACAACGACCGGTACGAGGTGCAGAACTGCGAGCTGGTCAACCTCGCCGACCTCAAGACCGAGTCGGAGTACGTGCGCGGCCGGCTGGCCGCGTACCTCAACGACCTGCTCTCGCTCGGCGTCGACGGCTTCCGGCTGGACGGCAGCAAGCACATGCCGGCGGCCGACATCGCCGCGATCAAGGCCAAGCTGTCCCGCAGCGCGTACCTGGTGCAGGAGGTCATCTACGGCGCCGGTGAGCCGATCCAGCCGACCGAGTACACCGGCAACGGCGACGTGCACGAGTTCCGGTACGGCAAGGACCTGGCCCGGATGTTCAACAACGAGCGCCTGGCGTACCTGAAGAACTTCGGCGAGTCCTGGGGCTACCTGTCGAGCGCGAAGGCGGTGGTCTTCACCGACAACCACGACACCCAGCGCGAGGGTGGCGTGCTGACCTACCGCAACCGGGGCACGTACGCGCTCGCCAACGCGTTCATGCTGGCCTGGCCGTACGGCACGCCGGCGGTGATGTCGAGCTTCACGTACAGCGGCCGGGACCAGGGCCCGCCCGCCGACGGCAGCAACCGGATCACCAACGTGACCTGCTACTCGGGCTGGGAGTGCGAGCACCGCTGGCCGGTCATCGCCAACATGGTCGGCTTCCGCAACGCCACCGAGGGCGCCGGGGTCTCCAACTGGTACGACAACGGCTACCAGCACATCGCGTTCAGCCGTACCGGCAAGGGCTACCTGACGATCAACGACGAGGACAGCGCGGTGAACGGGCGGTCGTACTACACCGGGCTGCCGGCGGGCCGCTACTGCGACGTCGTCCACGGCACGTTCAGCAACGGCTCGTGCAGCGGGCCGGTGATCACCGTGGACTCGTCCGGCTGGTTCGCCGCGAACGTCCCCGCGCACGACGCGATCGCCATCCACATCGGCGCGAAGCTGAGCTGAGCCACCCGGCGAAGCTGAGCTGAGCCACCCGCGCCGCGAAGCCCCCGTACCCGTAGTACCGGGTACGGGGGCTTCCGGTCGGTTACAGTCTGTTTCGTGCTGTTCGACCGGTTCGCCACACGCCGGCCTCCCGGCTGGCTGATCGCCGCGCTCGCCGTACCGTTGCTGCTCGTCACCGCGCTGCTGGTCGGCCGCGCGCTCACCGCCACGCCCGCGCGCCAGGCGGCGCCGCCCGCCGCCGCGCCCCCGGCCACGACCGCCGCGCCGAGCCCGTCGCCGGTCGAGTCGGTGCCGCCGGCCGCGCCGCCGCCGGACGACCTGCCGGTGGTCACCTACGACCCGGCGCCGCGCGGCTTCCCACCCGACCCGGACCCGGCCGACACCCGCCCGCTGAGCGAAGGGCTGCGCCCGAACCGGAACGTGGCCGCGTACGACGCACCGGGCGGCCGTCCGCTGGCGTTCCTCGCGCCGACCATCAGCGGCGTACGGCTGACGGTGCCGATCGTCGACCGGCGCTCCGGCTGGACGGCGGTGCTGCTGCCGTCGGCCAACCGCACCATCGCCTGGCTGCCGTCCGGCGGCTGGACCACTGTGGTGCTGCGCGACCAGATCGTGGTGGAGCGGCGCACCCACCGCCTCACCTGGAGCCGGGACGGGCGCGCGATGCGCACCTGGCCGGTCAGCCTCGGCATGTCCGGGCAGCTCACCCCGCTGGGCCGTACGTTCGTGCTGGGCCGCACCCCGCCCCCGGAGGCCGTCTACGGCGGCGTCGACATCTTCGCCCTCGGCGCGATCCCCGACGACCCGGACGCGGTGCCGACCGGCCTGCGCGGCGCCCACATCGGACTGCACAGCTGGTACAACGACGACACGCTCGGCAAGAACGTCACCAACGGCTGCATCCGGCTGACCCGCAGCGCCCAGCGCCTGCTCCTGACCGAGGTGGAGCCGGGCACCGCCTTCGTGGTGGTCGACCGCCTGCCCTGACCGGGCTCAGCCCAGCAGCCAGCCGTCGGCCTGGATCGGCTCAGGCCGTCGCGCCGCCGTCGACCGCGATCGACGCACCGGTGATGTGCCGTCCGCCGGCGCCCACCAGGTGACTGACGGTCGCCGCCACGTCTTCCGGTTCCGCGTACCGGCCGAGGGCGATGTGCGACCGCTGCCCGTCCGCGCCCGCGCTGTCCGCCGGGTTCATGTCGGTGTCGGTCGAGCCGGGCAGGATCAGGTTGACGGTGATCCCACGCGGACCGAGTTCGCGGGCGAGCGCCCGGGTCAGCCCGTTCACGGCGCTCTTGGTCATCGCATACGCGCTCACCCCGGGAGCCGGGACACGACTGGCGAAGCTGCTGCCGATGTTGACGATCCGCCCACCCGCACCCATGTGGCGCACCGCCGCCTGGGTGGCGAGGTAGACCCCGCGCACGTTCACCGCGATCGCCCGGTCCAGGGCGTCGAGGCTGACCGACTCGATCGGCCCGCCCGCGAACACCCCGGCGTTGTTGACCAGGATGTCCAACCGCCCCAACTCGGCGACGGTCCGCTCCACGGCGCCGACCACGGCCGTCGCGTCGGTACTGTCCGCATTGATCGCCAGGCCGGTCCGGCCGTACGCCTCGATCTCGGCCACCACGGACTTCGCGCTTTCCTCCGCGGTGCGGTAGGTGAACGCGACGTGGATGCCGTCCTCGGCCAGCCGGCGCACGACGGCGGCGCCGATCCCACGGCTCCCGCCCGTCACCAGGGCGACCCTGTCGGCAAGTCTGACCGTCATGCCGTCATCCTGACAGTCGACTCAGGACAGCGATCATCCGGGTCACCGGCCGTTCCCCGACTGTTCGATCAGACAGGATTGCCGGCACCCAGGCCGGGTACGCGCGGGCCAGCCGGCGGCGAAACGGGGAGGCGGACATGAGCGCACCGACGGGACGGGTCGACACGATCGTGCTCATCCACGGGCTCTGGATGACCTCACGAAGTTGGGAGCACTGGGCGCAGCGGTACGCCGCGCGCGGCTTCCAGGTGCTCACGCCCGCCTGGCCCGGCATGGACCGCGAGGTGGAGGAACTGCGGGCCGACCCGGCGCCGATCGCCGCGCAGCGCATCGCCGACATCGCCGACCACTACGAGGCGATCATCAGGGGCCTGCCGCGTCCGCCGATCGTCATGGGCCACTCGTTCGGCGGCCTGGTCGCCCAGTTGCTGCTGGACCGGCGCCTCGGCGCCGCAGTGGTCGCCGTGCACCCCGCGCCGGTACGGGGCGTGCTCAAGCTGCCGCCCGCCACGCTACGTTCCGGGTACTCCATCCTGCACAACCCGGCCAACCGGCACCGGGCCGTGCCGTTCACGCCGGAGGACTTCCGGTACGCCTTCGGCAACACCATCAGCCAGGAGCAGTCCGACGCCGCCTGGGAGCGCTACGCCGTACCGGGCGCCGGGCACGTGCTGTTCGAGGCCGCGTTCGCCAACCTGGACCCGAACTCGGCCACCGAGATCGACAAGAAGCGCAGCGACCGCGCCCCGCTGCTGATCACCGCGGGCGGCGAGGACCACGTGGTGCCGGCGACCCTCGCCAGCAGCATCGCCAACCTCTACCGGAGTTCGACGGCGCTCACCGGCTACCGGGAGTTCCCCGGCCGGTCGCACTTCGTCGGCGGCGAACCGGGCTGGGAGGAGGAGGCGGACTACGCGCTGGAGTGGGCGGTCGAGGCGGCGAACGAGTTCTCCCCGACGGTGGTCGCCGAGGCCCCTCGACGGCGCTGAGAGCGCCGGGTGCTCACCGCGGCCGGAACCGCCGGGAGCACTCACCGTCGTGCCCGGGTCGGAGCAGACACCGCTGTCCACCGGGCAGCAAGCGGTCGCAGAACACCCAGTGGCGGACGTTCTGGTCGTCCTCCGCCGAGACTGTGGTGCCGCCCGGCTCGGTCTGTGGCAGAACGTGGGTCCAGTGCGCCACCACCCGGGCCAGCCGCTGAGCGGAGAGCAGGTCGTTGACGACGACCGGCAGATGGATCACCCAGCGCTCGGTCACCTGTCGTACCCCCGTTCGTTTCGGGCCTGGGCCTGCTCCGACTGCCAGCGGCGCAGCGCGTTCTTGATCCGGTCCGTCTCCCGGCGGCTCTGCGCCAGCGCGTCGTAGACGGCGGCCAGGTCACCGGCGACGCGGTCGAGGAACTCCCGCACCTCCTGCGGGTCGAGCCCGCGCCGGCCCAGCGGGGTCGTCCGGAAGTTCCGCTCGCGGACCTGCCAGGGACGCAGCGGGTGGTAAGCCGACGAGCGGTAGCAGGTCGATCCGAGGACCGACCGCCGGCGACGCCGGACATGCCGGAGGAAGACGCGCATGACAGAACCTGCCCCTCACCGTCGAGATCGAACCGTGGAAGGGGTGGGCCCACCGGCCCGCCCCGCACCGGCGGACCCACCCCGGCACCTGCCACCGCAGCCATCGACTGGCAGTACGTCAGCAGGGCACAACACGTGGCCCAGGTCGACAAGCTCGGTAACCCAGCCGATCCGGCCACTCACTCATCGTGCAGTGAACCGCACCCTTTATGCAACTCCCGATTCGGGAGAGTGTCGTTGCGAAGCTCGTCCGGTTCCGCCACACTGACCGGCATGACTGGAAGCCCGACCGTCCGACGTCGACGCCTGGCCGCTGCCCTCCGCCGCCTCCGTGAGCAGACCGGCATGACCGCCGACCAGGCCGCGAAGGAGGTGGGGATCTCGAAGTCGGCGATCAGCCGCATCGAGAACGCCCAGGTGTCCGTCATGCCACCGGTCGCCCGTGGACTCCTTGAGCTGTACGGCGTGGAGGGCGACGAGGTGGACGCGCTCGTCCAGGTCGCCCGCGACGCCCGCAAGCGCGGCTGGTGGCAGGCGTACGACGATGTGCTGCCGGACTGGTTCGAGGTCTACGTCGGGCTGGAAGCCGAGGCGTCCGAGATCCGCGCGTTCCAGCCACAACTGATTCCGGGTCTACTCCAGACCGCCGACTACGCCCGCGCGGTCATCCGCGCCGAGCACCCGGACGCCCCGAACGACGAGGTGGACCGGCGGGTGGAGTTGCGCATGCGCCGACAGGACACCGAGACTCCGCCGAAGCTCTGGGTGGTGCTGGACGAGGCAGCACTACGGCGGCCGGTCGGCGGTGCGGAGCTGTTCGCGGCGCAGTTGCGGCGACTGGCCGAGGAGGCGGACCGACCCGGCCGCACCATCCAGATCCTGACGTTCGGCGCGGGCGAGTACGGGTCGATGGGCAGCGCCTTCAGCGTGCTGACCTTCCCCGAGCCGGCCGATCCGGGGGTCGTCTACGTCGAGACCCGCGCGGGTAGCCTCTATCTCGAAGGCCAACAGGTCAGGGAGTACAGCCGCGTCTTCGAGCACCTGGTCGCCACGGCGGCCGGCGCCCGGGAGTCGCGCGACCTCATCCTGGGGGCGATCGACGAGCTGTGAGAGGACGGCGCGGGTGGAAGAGGCCAACCAGGCGACGGTGACCTGGCGCAAGAGCACCCGCAGCAACGGCTCCGGCGACTGCGTCGAAGTCGCCGACGGCCTGCCCGGCGTGGTCGGGCTACGCGACAGCAAGGACCCCACGGGCCCGGCCCTCGCTTTCGACCGGGCAGCCTGGTCGACCTTCATCGCGAGCGTCAAGCAGCGGTCGTTCCGCCGCTGACGTCCTGATGGCTCTGCCCTGGTGCCCTGTGAGATGCCACCTGGCCCTGGTGTGCGGGTGGATCCGCCGGGTATGACGGGAACATGAGGGCGAGTTTCCGTCTGGGCCGGATCGCGGGCGTACCGGTCGGCGTCAACTGGAGTGTCCTGGTCATCTTCGTGCTGATCGCGTGGGCGCTGTCGGCGAGCCTGTTCCCATCCTCGTACCCCGGTCACTCCCCTGTCGCCTACGTCGCGGCCGGCCTGGCCGCCGCCGTGGTCTTCTTCCTCGGCCTGCTCGCCCACGAGGTGGCGCACGCGGTGGTCGCCAAGCGCAACGGCATCGAGGTCGAGGGCATCACGCTGTGGCTGTTCGGCGGCGTCGCCGAGCTGAAGGGCGAGGCGAAGAACCCCGGCGCCGAGCTGCGGATCGCCGGGGTCGGGCCGCTGGTCAGCCTGATCATCGGGCTGGTCTTCGCCGCGATCGCGGTGGCGGTGGCCGTGACCTACGGCGACGGGCTGCTGCTGGGCGCGCTGTCCTGGCTCGCGGGCATCAACGTGCTGCTGGCGATCTTCAACGTGCTCCCCGCCGCCCCGCTGGACGGCGGGCGGCTGCTGCGCGCGGCGGTCTGGAAGTTCACCGGCGACCGGACCAAGGCATCGGTGGTGGCGGCCCGTGCGGGCTGGGTGCTCGGCATCGTGCTGATCGGGCTGGGGCTGTGGCGGTTCTTCACCGGCGCCGGGTTCGGCGGGCTGTGGCTGGCGCTGATCGGCTGGTTCCTGCTCGGTGCCGCCGGCCAGGAGGAACGCGCCGCCCGGATGGGCGACGCGCTGCGCGGAATCCGGGTGGGCGACGTGATGACGCCGCAGCCGCAGACCGCGTCCGGCGACCTCACCGTGGCCGACTTCGTCGACCACTACCTCTTCGCGTACCGGCACTCCGCGCTCCCACTGACCGTCGACGGCAGGCCGGTCGGCCTGGTCACGCTCGATCGGGTACGCGGCATCGCGGCGGACCGCCGCGCGTCGACCACGCTGGCCGAGGTGTCCTGCCGGGCGGACGAACTGGTGCTCGCCCGCCCGGAGGAGCAGCTCACCGACCTGCTGCCCCGGCTCAACGAGTGCACCGACGGCCGGGCGCTCGTGGTGGTCGGCGACCAGTTGGTCGGCATCGTCTCGCCCAGCGACATCAGCCGGGCGGTGCAGCGCGGCAGCCTGCGCCAGCAGGTGCCGGCCGGGCGCTGAGTCAGCCCCGGGGGAAGTAGCGGTCCATCTCGGCGGTGCGGAACTTCCCCTTCGGGTCGAACTCGCGCAGCAGCGCGGCGAAGTCGGCGTGCCGGGGGTACGCGGCGGCGGGATCGCTCTCGAACAGCTTCCCCCAGTGCGGGCGCGGCGCGAACGGGGCCAGCCGCTCCTCCACCTCGGCCAGCACCGGCGCCACCGCCACCGGGTCGCCGATCCAGGTGAAGTGCAGCGCCAGCGAGTCGCGCCGGTAGTTCGGGCTCAGCCACAGCTCGTCGGCGGCGATCGTCCGCAGCTCACAGATCTGGAGTACGGCGGCGATCCGGTCGGCGACCGGGTCGAGCGCGGTGAGCGCCGCCGCCGCGTCGTCCCGGGCCACGTGCCACTCGGACTGCAACTCGTCGCCGCTGCTCGGGGTGAAGCCGAGCCGGAAGTGCGGCAGCCGCTCGTGCCACGGCCCCGGCTCGCCGAGCTGCGCGGTGCAGTGCTCCGGCGACATGCCGGGCACCGGGTGCCGGGGCGAGTCGGCGGCCACCGTGTCCAGCCAGTCGGCGGGCGGCGGCGCCTGGTCGGCGTACTGCTTCACCCACACCTGGTCGAAGCGCTCCGAACGCCACGAGGTGAAGACGCTGACGCTGTACGCGGCGTCGAGCGCCTCGTCCAGCGCCGCGCGGGGCAGGCCGAGCCGGACGTGCTGGCGCACCGCGTACGTGGGCACCACGTCGAGCGTGAGCCGGGTGACCACACCCAGCGCGCCCAGGTTGACCACCAGCCCGGCGAACCGCGGGTCGGCCCGGTCGACGGTGATCAGGTCGCCGTCGGCGGTGACCAGTTCCAGCGCGGCGACGGCGGCGGCCAGGTTGCGGTTCCGCGCGCCGGAGCCGTGGGTGGCGGTGGCGACCGAGCCGGCCACCGAGATGTGCGGCAGCGAGGCGAGGTTCGCCAGCGCGTACCTCTGAGCCTGGAGCGCGGTGGCCAGGTCGCCGTAGCGCAGGCCGGCCGCGACGGTGACCGCGCCGCGATCGGGGTCGAGCGCGACGGTGGGCGGCAGGCCGTCCAGCGCGACCTGGACGCCGGTGGTGTCGCCGAGCCGGTTGAACGAGTGACCGGTGCCGACGGCCCGGACCAGGTCGGCCTCCGCGACCAGCCGGCGCAGCTCGTCGGTCGAGGTCGGCCGCGATCGGGTACGCGCCGACCAGCTGACGTTTCCGGCCCAGTTGGTGTCCGTCATGCGCTGCATCATGCGCCATCATGCGCCGGCAGGGTTGCCCCGGCCACTCGGCGGGAATCCTGGCGGAATGAGCAGCTACCGCGACCCGAGCCTCCGCGGCGACGTGTACCCGTCGGAGGAGGAGATCGACCCGACCGGCGTGGACCCCGACCTCACCGGCACCGCGCCGTCCGCGGCGGGTACGGCACCCGCCGCTGCGGGGGCGGCTTCCGCCGAGCAGATGCCGCCTGCCGCGGCCGGGGTGGGGCCCGTGGCGACCGCGCCGGTGCCGGGGCCTACGCCGGAGCCCGAGCCGGCTCCGGTGCCCCACCCGGGGCCGCCGCCGCGTCAGGGGGCGGCCAGGTCGATCGTGACCCGGCACCTGGACGGTTCCGTCGAGGTGGTGACCGACCTCGACGGCGACGGCGTGGCCGACGTGGTGCAGGTCGACCTGGACGGCGACGGTGTGCCCGACGTGACGCTCCTGGACAGCGACCGCGACGGCCGCCTGGACACGGTTCGCCGCGCAACCCCACGCTGACGCGCACCGTTGATCATGCAGTTACGGCCCCGACAAGAGCCGTAAATCCGGCACCGAAAGGGCCGCAACTGCAAGATCGCGGGGTTGGCGGGAGCGCCTCCCGTAACGCGAGATTGCCGTTCCGCAAGGTGGGACCGATGGAGATCTTGGTACGAAAGGGCCCCTATAGGGGCCGTTTGGTACCAAGATCTCGACGGGAGGCGGGAGGCGGGACGGGCGGCGGGCCGGGTCAGAGCTGGGGCATCACCTCGGCGGCCACCAGCTCCAGGTGGTCCAGGTCGCTCAGGTCGAGCACCTGGAGGTAGACGCGCGAGCTGCCCGCCTCGGCGTAGCGGCCGATCGTGTCGACCACCTCGGCGGGCGTGCCGGCGGCGCCGTTCGCGCGCAGCTCGCCGGGCTCGCGGCCGATCGCCTCGGCGCGGCGCTTCACCTCGGCCTCGTTGCGGCCGCAGCAGAGCACGAGCGCGTTGGACCAGGTCATCGTGGACGGGTCGCGGTCGATCTCGGCGCAGGCGTCGCGTACCCGCCCGAACTGCGCCACGGTGTCCTCGACCGAGGCGAACGGCAGGTTGAACTCGTCGGCGTACCGGGCGGCCAGGCGGGGCGTGCGCTTCGGTCCCATGCCGCCGAGCAGGATCGGCGGGCGGGGGCGCTGCACCGGCTTGGGCAGCGCGGGCGAGTCGCTGACCGGGTAGTACGTGCCGGGGAAGTCGAACGTGGAGCCGGCCGGGGTGGACCAGAGCCCGGTGATGACGGCGAGCTGCTCCTCCAGCCGGTCGAACCGCTCCCCCAGCGCCGGGAACGGGATGCCGTACGCGGTGTGCTCCTCGGCGTACCAGCCGGTGCCGATGCCCAGCTCGACCCGGCCGCCGCTCATCTGGTCGACCTGCGCCACGGTGATCGCCAGCGGGCCGGGCAGCCGGAACGTGGCGGCGGTCATCAGCGTGCCGAGCCGGATCCGGGTGGTGTCGCGGGCCAGGCCGGCGAGCGTGGTCCACGCGTCGGTCGGGCCGGGGTCGCCGCTCACCGAACCCATCTTGAGGTAGTGGTCGGAGCGGAAGAACGCGGCGAAGCCGGTCTCCTCCGCGCGGCGGGCCACGGCGAGGAGCTGGTCGTATGTGGCCCCCTGCTGGGGCTCGGTGAAGATCCGCAGTTCCATCCTCCGAGCATATGGAGCCCGCCGGGCCGGGGCAGCGCGGCCTGTCATTCCTTGCCAGGCATATAACCGATGAGGCATATTGCGAGGGTGACCGTCGACGCCTTCACCGTGCTGGCCGAGCCCTCCCGCCGCCGCATCCTGGACCGGCTGCGCCGGGCGGAGAGCAGCGTGGGCGAGCTGGTGGACGCGCTGGGCATGAGCCAGCCGGCGGTCTCCAAGCACCTGCGGGTGCTCCGCGACGCCGGCCTGGTCACCTGCCGTACGGCCGCGCAGCGGCGGATCTACCGGGTCGACGTGGCACCGCTACGAGCAGTGGACGACTGGCTCGGGCCGTACCGGTCGATGTGGACCGCGCACCTCGACGCCCTGGAACGCCATCTCGACAGTCAGGAGTGACCGATGGACCGCGACACGTTCCGTCCCGGCCCGCTCGCCCGGGTGAAGCTGACACCCGAGAACGAACTGGTCTTCGTCCGCGACCTGCGGCACCCGCCGGAGAAGGTGTGGACCGCGCTCACCGACCCGGATCAGCTCGCCGCGTGGGCGCCGTTCCTGGCCGACCGCGACCTGGGCCGTCCTGGTGACGCCGTGCTCAGCACCGTCGACGGCGACCAGACCCACCCGGCGCCCGCTCGGGTGCTGCGCGCGGACCGGCCGCACCTGCTGGAGTACGCGTGGGGCGACGACCTGCTCCGCTGGGAGCTGACCGCGACCGGCGACGGCACCACGCTCACGCTGCGGCACCGGGTCGGCCGGCCCGACCTCGCCCCGATGACTGCCGCCGGCTGGCACCTCTGCCTCGACGTCGCCGCGCACCTGCTCGACGGCGACCCGGTCGGCCCGATCCGGGGCGCGGAGGCGAAGGACTTCAGCTGGGCGGAACTGCGCGACGCGTACGCCGAACGCCTGAACCGCGGCTGACGACTGCAGTCACGCGGTCCGGCGGCGCAGCCACCCGGCGGCGCCGCCGACCAGCGTCGTCCCGATGGTCGTGCCGATGGCCACCAGCGCCGCCCCCACCGCCCACAGGCCGGTGTCGTCGGTCGAGGCGGCGTGCACCGCCCATGGGACGGTGAACGCCACTGTCATCACCGTGGCCACCAGCCAGATGTTCAGCCACCAGCCGCCGACCGCGGCCAGCGCGGCCAGGCTCAGCACCGCGGCGGCGACCTGCCAGACCGCGTACGGCCCGCTCATGTCGCCGGTCTGCGGGTCCACGGTCCAGCCGGACTCCCAGCTCAGCCAGGCCACCCAGGCACCGGCCGTGGCCAGCGCCAGGAGCAGACCGCCGAGCAGCGTACGTCTCATCGTCACGCCTTCGATCCTGCCCGGCCGGCGGCCTGGGCGAATGAGCACGCGTACTCGATTCCGCCGCCGCGCACACGGCGGTGTGCGCGGCGTGTGCGCCCGGTGCCAGCGACCCCGGCCATCGTCGGCGTCATGAGTTACGCATTCGAGGCAGAGGGCCTGGTCAAGCGGTTCGGTACGACGACCGCGCTGGCCGGGATCGACCTCGCCGCACGCCGGGGGACCGTGCTGGGGGTGCTGGGGCCCAACGGCGCCGGCAAGACCACAGCGGTGCGGATCCTCGCCACACTGTTGCGCCCGGACGAGGGGCGCGCCACCGTCGGCGGCCACGACGTGGTCACCGACGCCGCCCGGGTACGCCGGCTGATCGGGCTGACCGGCCAGTACGCCTCGGTCGACGAGGACCTGACCGGCACGCAGAACCTGGTGCTGATCGGCCGGCTGCTCGACCTGAACCGCCGCGAGGCGCGGGCGCGGGCGGCGGAGCTGCTCGCCTGGTTCGGCCTGACCGACGCGGCCGGGCGCCCGGCCAAGACGTACTCCGGTGGCATGCGCCGCCGCCTCGACCTGGCCGCGAGCCTGGTCGGTCGGCCGGAGGTGATCTACCTGGACGAGCCGACGACCGGCCTGGACCCGGCCAAGCGGGAGGAGATGTGGGGCGTGGTCCGCTCCCTGGTCGACGACGGGTCGACGGTGCTGCTGACCACGCAGTACCTGGACGAGGCCGACGCGCTCGCCGACGAGATCTCGGTGATCGACCACGGCCGGGTGATCGCGCACGGTACGCCCGGCGAGCTGAAGCGGATCGCCGGCAGTCAGACGATCGTCGTCCGGCCGACCGATCCGGGCCGGATCGGCGCGGTCGCCGAGATCCTGCGTGCCGGCACCGGGGCGGATCCGGAGCTGCCCCGGCCGGGCCTGCTCACCGTGCCGGTGGACAGCGACGCCACGTTCACCACTGTGGTCCGCCGGCTCGACGACGCCGGCATCGGGGTGGTGGAGCTGGCGCTGCGGCTGCCCAGCCTCGACGAGGTGTTCTTCACGTTGACCGGCCACGGCGCCGAGGAGCCCACGGAGGTGGCGGCATGACCACGACCACTCGTACGGCGGCGGCGACGCCGTCCCGGGCCGGCACCGCCCACGCCGCCGGCCGTCCGTTCGGCATGGCCCGGCACAGTCTCGCGCTCGCCGGGCGCAGCCTGATCAAGACGATCCGGACCCCGGAGCAACTGCTGGACGTCACGCTCCAGCCGATCGTCTTCGTGCTGATCTTCGTCTACCTGCTCGGCGGCGCGGTCGCCGGCTCGCAGCACGAGTACCTCCAGTTCCTGCTGCCCGCGATCATGGTGCAGACCGTGCTGTTCGCGTCCATCGCGACAGGCGTCAGCCTCAACACCGACGTCGAGAAGGGCGTCTTCGACAGGTTCCGCAGCCTGCCGATCGCCCGGTCCGCGCCGCTCGTCGGCTCGGTGGTCGGCGACCTGGTCCGGTTCGTGGTCTCCATCGTGGTGCTGCTGGGATTCGGGTACGCGCTCGGCTTCCGGATCGGCACCGACCCGCTGTCCGCGCTCGCCGCCTGCCTGCTGACCATCGCGTTCGCGTTCGCGGTGAGCTGGATCGGCGTCCTGCTCGGGGTGCTGATGCGCAGCCCGGGCGCGGTGCAGGGCACGGCGTTCCTGCTGCTGTTCCCGCTGACCTTCGGCACCAACATGATGGTGCCGACGGACACGCTGCCCGGCTGGTTGCAGTGGTGGGTGGGGGTCAACCCGGTGGCCGACGTGATGGAGGCGGCCCGGGGCCTGATGGTCGGCGGCCCGGTGGCCGGGCCGGTGACCCGGTCGCTGCTCTGGACCGTGGCGATCATCGCGGTCTTCGCGCCGCTCGCGGTCCGCGCCTACCGCCGCCGGGCGTGACCCGTCCGCGCCGCGCCTGACCGCGCGGCACGCCGGTCACCGAGCCGGGTCGCCGCCCACGAACGCGAGGGCGTCGGCCCGGCTCAGGCCGTTACCCCGGGCGTACGCGGCGGCGTAGCCCTCCTCGCCCAGCTCGGCGCGCAGCCGCTCGGCGAGCCGCTGCGCGTCCGGGTTGGACCGGTCGGGCCGGCCGCGCAGCGAGTCCGAGACGCCGAGCATTTCGGCGGCCCGCTCGTACCGGCCCTCCGCAGCGGCCAGCGCCACCCAGCCGACAGTGACGATTGCGACCACCGGCATGTCCCGGGCGGCGAGGGCCCGCGTGGTCGCCTCGTCGAGGTGCCGGCGCGCACCCGGCAGGTCGCCGCGGGCCAGCGCCAGATGGCCCATCTCGGCCAGCAGCAGGCCACGGAACTGCGGGGCGACGAGCGGCGTCTCGGCCTGCCGGCGCATCGCCTCGGCGAGACACTCCTCGGCTTCGTCCAGCGAGCCGTCGGAGCGGGCGATGCTGCCGAGCATCATCAGCCCGAACGCGCCGTCCCGACCGTCCCGGTCGGTCACGAAGCGGCGCAGTTCGGCCTTGGCGCCGGCCACGTCGCCGGAGCGGGCGCGGATGGCGGCGAGCCAGATCAGTTGGAAGCCCGGCTCGGAGGCCGGGTTGAGTTCCCGGGCCAGCCGCACCGACTCCTCCAGCGCCGCGGTCGCCGCGTCGAAGTCGCCGCGTTTGGTGAGCGCGTCCGCGTACTCGCTGAGCACGTGCGACAGGCTCATCCGCTCACCGACCGCGCGCAGCTCCGCGGCGGCGTCGGTGAGGTCGCGCAGCATGCCCTCGGCGTCGCCGTCGTTCTCCTTGAACTTGCCGCGTATCCCCAGCAGCGTGCCGTCGGTCCACGGGTCGGGGTGTCCGCGCGCCCGGTCGATCGCCGCGATCCCGGCCGCCGTGTCGTCGCCGAAGATCGACAGCATCGGCGCCAGCAGTCCCACGATCGGGTGCTTGGTCCCCTCCGCCGCCCGCAGGGTCGTGGTCAGCTCGGCGATCTGCTCCGGCGTCGGCCCCTGCTCGCCGCGTGCCAGCTCGGAACCGATCCGGATGGCGAGCACCACCGCCCGCTCCTCCGCCGGTGCCGGACCGGGCAGCGCCAGCGCCCGGGCCAGCACGTCACCGCCGATGCCACCGTCGTCGCCCCAGATCACCAGCGGCAACGCCAGCCCCGCGCCGATCCGCAGCGCGGTGTCGGCGTCACCGGCGTCGCAGGCGTAGTGCAGCGCGCCGACGACGTTCTCCCGTTCCGCCTCCAGCAGCCGCAGCCACGGCAGTTGACCGGCGGTCCGCAGGTGCGGCTCCGCGGTCCGGACCAGCTCCCGGAAGTACGCCGCGTGCGCGGCGCGCGCATCGGCCACCGCTCCGGCGGCGGCGAGCCGTTCCAGTCCGTACTCCCGGATGGTCTCCAGCATCCGGAACCGCCCGTCGCCGACCACCTGGAGCAGCGACTTGTCGACGAGCGCGTCGAGCAGCGCGGCGGCGGCCGGGCCGGCGACGCCGGCCGCCGACTCGGCGGTTACCGACGCCGGGAAGACCGCGAGCCGTTCCGCGAGCCGTCGCTCGTCGTCGGTGAGCAGCCCCCAGCTCCAGTCCACCACCGCCCGCAGCGTGCGGTGCCGGGGCAGCGCGGTGCGGCTGCCGCCGGTCAGCAGCCGGAACCGGTCGTCCAGCCCGGCCGCGACCTGCCGCGGCGACAGCGTCCGCAGCCGCGCCGCGGCGAGTTCGATGGCCAGCGGCAGGCCGTCGAGCCGCCGGCAGATCTCCACCACGGCCGCCACGTTGTCGCCGGTCACCGCGAACCCGGCGCGCACGGCGGCGGCTCGGTCGCGCAGCAACTCCACCGACGGGTACGCGAGCGCGTCGCCCGGCGTCGCGTCCGCCGGTGGCAGACGCAACGGCGGTACGGGCTCCAGCACCTCACCGACGATGCCCAGCGGCTCCCGGGAGGTGGCCAGCACGCGCAGTCCCGGGCAGTGCCCGAGCAGTTCCTCGGCGAGCCGGGCGGCGGCCTCGACGACGTGTTCGCAGTTGTCCAGCACGATCAGCGTCTCGTCGGTGGCGATCGTCTCCACCAGGCGGCCGAGCGTGTCGCGGGCCGGTGGGCGTACCGGTTCCAGCGTCCGGTCCCGGCGGCCGAGCGTGTCGAGCACGGCCCGGGGCACGTCCGCCGGGTCGGTGATCGGGGCCAGCTCGACCAGCCAGGCCCCGCCGGGTACGCCGTCCGCGAGCCGGCCCGCCGCGACGCTCGCCAGCCGTGTCTTGCCCGCTCCGCCCGGCCCGAGCAGGGTCACCAGCCGGTTGGCGGCGAGCAGCCCGGTGAGCCGGGCCAGGTCCTCGTCGCGCCCGACGAACGTGGTGAGCGCCGACCGCAGGTTGCCCCGCCGCGCGGGCGCCGGCTGCTGCGGGACCGCCTCGCCGCGCAGCAGTTCCAGGTGCGCGGCCCGCAGCTGCGGCGACGGGTCCACACCCAGCTCGTCGGCGAGCCGCTGCCGGATCCGCTCGTACGCGGCGAGCGCCTCGGCGGGCCGCCCGGCCGCGGCGAGCGTGCGCAGGTGCAGTTCGGCCAGCCGCTCCCGCAGCGGATGCGCGGCGGTCAGCTCCCCCAGCTCGGCGACGATCAGCTCGGGCCGCCCGGTCCGCAGCTCCGCCTCGATCCGGTCCTCCTGCGCGGTGAGCCGCAGCTCCGCCAGCCGCGCCACCGCTGCCGCCGCGTACGGCGCGTCGGCGACCTCGGCCAGCGCCGGCCCGCGCCACAGCGCGAGCGCGTCGCGCAACGCCGTCCGCGCCGTCGCCGCGTCCCCCTCGCGCAGCGCCGCCCGCCCCTGCCGGGTCAGCCGCTCGAACCGCCCGGCGTCGACGTCGTCCGGGTCGAGGTCGAGCCGGTAGCCGGCCGGGCTGCTGCGTACCGCGAGCCCGGGCACCGCCCGGCGCAGCCGGGACACGAGCGTCTGCACGGCGTTGGCGGTGTCGGTCGGCGGCTCGTCGCCCCAGAGCGCCTCGGCCAGCGCCGGTACGCTCACCGGCCGGCCCGGGTCCAGGGCGAGGCGGATCAGCAGGGCCCGCAGCCGCGCCCCGGCGACGTCGACCGGCCGATCGCCGTCGCGGACCTCAAGCGGCCCGAGGATCCCCACCCGCACCGTGCCACTCTCTCATCCCCCGTCGACCCGAAGGTGGCAAGATCGCGGGCGTGACGAGTGTGTCCCGCCCGCTGCCACGGCTCGTGCCGGCCGAGGCGTTCGCGGGCGTCCCCGCCGACCGGCTCCTGGCGGTGCTGGAGGCGGTCACGATGGTCCTCACGCTCCCCCACCGCGCCGCCGAGCGGGTGGACGCGCTCGTGGTGCCCACCGGCCAGGGCGAGGACTGGCGCCTCACCGAGGCGATCCGCGCCTGGGAAACCGGCCCGGCACTGCGGCACCTGCTGGTGGCGAACACCGATTCGGCCGAACGGACCTACCGTCCGCTCACGCTGGACCGGCTGCGCGGGCTCGGGCTGCGCCGGACCGACGGGGTCGTGCTCCAGGCCGAGCCGGTCACCGGCACCGGACGGCAGGCCGCGTGGATCGTGGAGCAGGTGCGGGCGCTGGGCGGCGGCAGCGTCGCGGTCGTTGTCTCGCCGTACCACCTGGTCCGGGTCTATCTCACCGTGCTGCGGGCCTGCGACGACGCCGGCCTGCGGATCCCGATGGTCCCGCTGCCCGTGGCTGTCGCACCGGACGCCCCGGTGCCGGAGACCGGCGTGGCCGGGTACGACCTGGTGGCCGGCGAGGTCAGCCGACTGCTCCGCTATCCCGGCCAGGGTTGGATCGCCACCCCGGAACGGCTGCGGGACTACCTGCGCTGGCTCTGGTCCGAGCACCGCCTTCTGCTCACCGGCGCCTGACGGTCGGCCCCTGACCTTCAGTCGGCGCCGAACACGTCGTCGAGCACAAGCCTTGCGCGGCCCGGCACCTCTTCCTCGGGAAAGATCTCAGCGCACAGATCGAGCACCTGCTCGGCACTCGTCAGCCCGAGATGATCAATCACGTGGAGCGGAT
Source organism: Micromonospora sp. WMMD1219 (assembly GCF_049315215.1). Taxonomy (NCBI): domain Bacteria; kingdom Bacillati; phylum Actinomycetota; class Actinomycetes; order Micromonosporales; family Micromonosporaceae; genus Micromonospora; species Micromonospora sp. WMMD1219. Next base: position 3,342,901 of record NZ_CP186057.1, on the reverse strand, counting down.
GCGTCACCGCCAGGAGCGACATAGGCGCTCGCCTGTTCGTTGAGCCACCAGTGCGGAAGACCGAGTTCGTTCGCGACGGCTCGGGCCTCGTCGAGTACCACCCCGTGCGGCTGGAAGACCGCGTCGATGTCACGCGTCGACCGCCGCGCGTCGTAGGCCAAGGCCATCGCCGCACCGCCGAAGATGTAGAGGTCCGCGATCACCCCCCGCTTCGCGAGCCGGTCGCCCAACCTGCGGAAGGCGTCCTCGATCGCGGCGCGATCCAGAAGGGGATCTTCCGGCCTCATGCCACATCCAGCTCATGTGCGGAGACGTAGACGCCCCGGCGACGGAACGCCGCCGGGGCGTGAACGACCGCATCCACTCGAGCGGCTCTGGTGTTGAACGGGAACCAGAACCGCCGTAGCGACCGTGTCTCGACCCACCGCGGCGCGCCGCGCCCGTCCTTCGCGCTCAGATGCTCGACCAGCGCTGCAAGGAACACGTCCCAGTGCTCGTCTCCGGTGGGTGCCGGCTCCTCCTGCAACAACCGCATGCGGGTCTCGCGCGGCTCCCAGCGGAACTCCTCCAGGAACTCCGCCACCAACCGCCAACGCCGGCTGTCGTCCGCCTGGACGAGCAACGCGCCCAGCCGCGCCACCGTCAACGGCTCGTAGCTCGCAGCATGCTTCCCCACCCAGCCGACGCTAGTACACGCAAGGGACCACGGCGGAAACGGCGCGACGACGGCGAACCACCCAGAGGCATCGGGCCGAGCGTTCACGCGTCCGGGATTCGGACCGTGAGCACCCGGGTGAGGACGCGGAACCCGGCCGCGTCGTACATCCGGCGGGCCGGGTTGCCGTCGACCACTGACAGGCCGACGGACGGCAGGCCCGCCTCCCGCGCGCCGCGCAACGCGTGGACGAGCAGCGCCCGGCCGAACCCGCGGCGCTGTGCGCGGGGCGCGACGCCCAGATTCAGGATCCAGACGCAGTCGTCGTCGGTCCACGGCACCGGCCCGGCGCACAGCACGTGCCCGGCGCTGCGGCCGTCCGGGTCGACCAGCCGGGCCGAGGCGGGCACCAGGGGTGGCACCGGCTCGCCGGTGTCGAACATGGCCCGTACCTCCCGGGTGTCGCTGGGCTGCCAGCGGCCGTCCGGGTGGTCCGGGCCGTAGGCCGCGTCCAGCCCTGCGGCGAGGTCTTCGTCCCAGCCGGGTGCGCCGAGCGACCAGCCGTCCGGCAGCGCCACCGGTTCGGGCACGTCGGTCAGGTCGTGCCGCATGTCCGTGGCGGCCCGGCTCAGCTCCAGCCCGTCGGCCACCAGTGCCGCCGCCAGCGCCTCGTCCGGCGTCTCCAGCCGGTGCCCGGCGAGATCGCGCCGTACCTGCGCGACGAGCCGGGTGAGCGGCGCCTCGGGCAGCGCCCGGACGTCGGCCGCGACCGCCGTGCCGTCGTCGTCCCGCAGCCGCAGCCGGGACAGCGGGACGCCGTCGTCACCGAGCAGCAGCGAGTCGTCAGGGGCGTCGGGGTGCGGGCGTACCGGCATTCGCGGCAGCGTACCGGCCGCGCCCCGCTCCCGCGCCCCGCTCCCGCTTCCCCGTCGATCTTGGAGTTGTGGCGCCCGAATCACCCTCCTTCACAGCATTCGTTCACTGCCACAACTCCAAGATCGACGAGCAGGCCCGCGGCGAGGAGAGAGCGGGCCTAGGGTTTGGGGGGTGAGCAGGATCGATCGGGGCGAGCGGACCATCGGCGCCACTCCAGCGGCCGTCTATGACGCGCTCGTGGACCGGGGCGCCCTGGAGGCGTGGTTGCCGCCGGACGGGATGCGCGGGCGGATCGAACGGTGGGATCCGCGCCCGGGTGGCGGGTTCCGGATGGTGCTCACCTATCTCGACCCGACCGGCAACCCCGGCAAGACGTCGGACGCCACCGACGTGGTCGACGTCGGGTTCGCCGAACTCGTACCGGCGCACCGGGTCGTGCAGACCGCCGTGTTCCAGGCCGACGACCCCGCGTACGCGGGCACCATGACCATGACCTGGCACCTCGCGGCGGCCGGCGACGGCACCGAGGTGACGGTCACCGCCACCGGCGTGCCGCCGGGCATCGACCAAGCGGTGCACGAGGAGGGCATCGCGTCCTCGCTGGCGCACCTGGCCGCGTACCTCGAATCGGGCGGCTGACCACGACGGACGCCGGGATTGGCGGCGGGTTTTGCGGGTAGCCGCCGGTGGTGACCGGGCAGCGGGAGGGTCGCGGCGGCCGGCGGGGGTCGTCGCGGCGCGCCGGCCTGGACGCGGAACGGTTCGACGAGGCGTGGGAGCGCGTGAACGAGCGCGGCCGGGCCGCCGGGCGGGACCGGATGCAACAGCTGCGGATCAAGTCGGTACTCGCCGTGCAGGCCGGGCTGGCGGCGGCGCTGGCCTGGGCCGTCGCCCGCTGGCTCACCGGCATGCCGAGCCCGATCTTTGCCCCGGCCGCCGCGGTCGCGGTGATCACCTCGTCGTTCGGGCGGCGCCTCTCCAACACCGTCGAACTGCTCGCCGGGGTGACGCTCGGCATCATCGTGTCGGACCTGCTGATCGGGGCCGTCGGCGCCGGCGTGTGGCAGACCGGCGTCATCGTCGCGGCGTCCGTCCTGGTCGCGCTGGCATTGAGTACGCGGGGCGGGATCGTGGGCAACGCCAGCGGTACGGCGGTGCTGCTCGGCGCGCTCTCCTCCTCCCGGCACACGCTGGAGTTCCCCCGCTTCGTCGACGCGCTGATCGGCGGCGGCGTGGGACTGGTGGTGACGTTGCTGCTGGTGCCGATCAACCCGCTGCGGGTCGTGCGGCGGGTGGCAGCGCCGACGCTGCGGCAGCTCGCCGGCCAGCTCGCGGCGACCGCTGCCGCGCTGCGGCGACGGGACCACGACCTGGCCGACCAGGCGTTGAGCCGGTCGCAGGCGATCGGCGCGGACCTGGGCCGGTTCTGGGACGTCTTCGGCGGCGCGAAGGAGACGGTCGACCTCGCCCCGGCGCGCTGGCCGAGACGACGTTCGGTCCGGCACTACCAGCTCGGCGCGCCGGACGTGGACCAGGCGGTCTGGAACACCCGCGTGCTGGCGCGGCGGGCCGTCGTGCTGATCGAGGACGGGGAGCCGATCCCGGAGAGCCTGCCGGACGCCGTGGAGGCGCTCGGTGCGGCGGTGAACGCCGTACAGGAGGAGGTTCTCGCGGACCAGGGCCCGGAGGACGCCCGCCGCCACGCGCTGCGCGCGGTGGCTGCGGCGACGCGCGCGGAGCTGGCCGGGACCGGGCTGTCCGGCACGGTGATCGTGGGGCAGGTCCGGACCGCCGCGAGCGACATCCTCCAGGCGACCGGGATGGACCGGGAGGAGGCGCTGCGGCGCATCCGGGAGGTGGCCGCCACGCAGTCGTGACCCGGTTCAGCCGTCCCCGCGGACGCGCGCGTGCAGGTGCATGTCGTGCCGCCCGTCGTCGTGCACGGCCGCGCTGCGCTTGGTGCCCTCCAGCCGGTACCCGGCCTTGACCGCCACCCGGCACGACGCGACGTTGCCGGTCGAGTGGTCCAGCCAGAGCCGGTGCAGCCGGCCCTCGCCGAGTGCCCACGCGCTCAGCGCCCGCAACGCCCCGGAGGCCACTCCCGTGCCGCGGGCGGCCGGAACCACCCAGTACGCGCACCCGGCCTCGCCGTCGTCGAGGTTGAAGCCGCCCAGCACGATGCGGCCCACCACGTCGCTGTCACGCGTCACCGCCCAGCTCGCGCCCGTCGCCTGCCGCCACGCGCGGCGGAAGTGCGCGAACCACTGGCGCACCTGCTCCTCCGACGCCGGCCGGCGGGTGTGCCAGCGGCGGATCTCCGGGTCCCGGTACGCGGCCAGCACAGCCGGCGCGTCCTCGTCCTCCCAGGGGCGCAGGACCAAACCGTCGGCCGTGGACAGCGTGGGTTGCGGACCGGTGGTGAGCGTGCCGGCGGGAACGGCGGATGGCGTCGACAGCGGAAAGCTCATGCCCGACTCTCCATCGCCATCCGCCCTTGGTGTCAAGTGACCTGGTGTCGCTAGTGTGCGAGCCATGGCGGTGACCGCGGCGGGCGTCTTCCGGCGTACGCCACGGGAACGGGCCGACCAGCGACTCGCGTGGGAGCGCGCCGACCAGCCGTTCTTCGCCGCCGGGGCCTGCCACATCCTGGCCTGGGTGTGCCGGGACACCTACCCGGACCGGCCGATCAGCCTCGCGGGGTTGCGGTTCACGGGCCAGAGCCAGGTCTTCCACGTGTACGCGACCTGGGCGGGCTGGGCGTTCGACCATGCCGGGTGGAACCGGGAGGCGGACCTGCTCGCCGCCAACCGGGAGTTCGAGCGGCGTCCACTGGACCGGATCGCGATCGTCGACGACCTCGCCTCGTTCTGCCGGGTCCAGCATCACCGCATGCCGCACCGGTACTGGGGTGATCCGCTCCCCCGCGCCCGCGACTACGTGAACCGGCACGCCCCGCCGTGGGAGTGACGCCGTCCTCCGGCACCGTCCCAGGTGCAGGCTCGGCCCCGCCTACACTGCGCCGCGTGGACCAGGCCTCACCGCACACCGTCAGCTCGCTCGCGTACGACCTGCGGACGCTCGGCATCGTCCCGGGCGACGTCCTGCTGCTGCACTCGTCGTACCGGAGTCTCGGGTTCGTCGCCGGCGGCACCGAGGCGGTGGTGTGGGCGCTGCTCGACGCGCTCGGGCCGGAGGGCACCCTCGTCGTGCCGACGCACACGCCGGACAACACGGACCCGGCCGGGTGGCGGCATCCGCCCGTACCGGAGGCGTGGTGGCCAGTCATCCGCGAACAGACGCCCGGCTTCGACCCGGCCCGCACGCCGAGCCGGTGGATGGGCGCGGTCGCCGAGACGGTACGCACCTGGCCGGGCGCCCGCCGCAGCGACCACCCGCAGGTGTCCTTCGCCGCGCTCGGCGCGCACGCCGCCGACATCGTGGCGGGCCACCGACTCGACGACGCGCTGGGCGACCACTCCCCGCTGGGCGCGGTGTACCGGCTCGACGGCAAGGTGCTGCTGCTCGGCTGCGACCACAGCTCCAACACCTCGCTGCACCTGGCGGAATGGCGGCAGGCTTCGCCGCCGCGGGCGATGACGGGCTCGGCGGTACGGCTGCCGGACGGGACGTCCCGGTGGACCACGTGGACCGATGTCGTCACCGACGAGGACGACTTCCACTGGCTGGGCGCCGACTTCGAAGCGACAGGCGCCACGACGATCGGTCGCGTCGGCGGCGCGACGGCCCGGCTGACGCGCCAGCGCGCGCTGGTCGACTTCGCCACCGCCTGGATGGCCGCGAACCGCGAGCACTGACGTCCGCGCCGGGCCTGTCGTCGATCTTGGAGTTGTGGCGCCTCGGATGTCTCGCACGCGGCTTTTGTGAGGTGCCATAACTCCAAGGTCAACGTTGCGAAGGCACCGCACGTTCAGTCCGGCGGCTTGGGGGCGAAGGGGTTACGGCGGGGCTGGCGTAGTTCCCACTCCGCCGGGCAGAGGTGGGTCCACGCGGCTCCCGTCACCGATCGCCGGTCGGGCAGCTCATCGCCCCAGGCCGGCAGCCGGCTCTCGACCTGCCGGACGTAGCGCTCGTAGACGACAAGCTCGCGGTACTCCGGATCGTGCCGCCAGAGCGCGTACGGCTGCTCGCGCAACCAGTCGCACGCCGCGTCGCCTTCGGCGACCAGATCCGCGGTCGGCGGCATCACTGCCAGCGGCCTGTCGTTCTGCCGGTCGCCGTACTGCTCGAGGTGCACCAGGTATCCGCTCTCGTTCCGCGGGTGGGCCACGTGGACGCCGACGACGGTCACCGGCACGGCGAGCAGCGCGGTCCCGGCCAGCACCGACACCACCCACAGGCGTCTGTTCACGCGGCAACCATAGGCCGCTGTACATTTCTCCGCCGCCCCATAGCAGCGGCGAACCCCGCCTACGATCCTGCGCATGAACTCGCCGCACCTGCGCCTTCTCAGCTGCCTCGCCGTTCCGTTGCTGGCAGCCTGCGGCGCCGAACCGTCGGAGACAGTGGCGGAGGTGCCGCCGCCGGCGTACACCTGCTGCGAGGATCTGGACGTCGACAGGCCGTACCAACCGGGCCAGACCCTGACCGTGCAGTGGACCGTCGAGTCCCCGGACGAGCCCGGCTCCACCTCGCCACAGGTCGAGTTGACCGCACGGCTGATGGGCCCGTACGGCAAGGTGGACGACCTGAAGGCCGCTTCGGCGGCGCCCGGGCTGGTCACCTTCACGGCGACACCGGTCCGGCCGTCCGGTACTCCGGGCGAGCGTCCCGCCAGCACCATCGTGATCGGCTCCGATGCCAAGCCGGGCTTCTACGACCTGGTCACCTCAGTGATCGGCGACGGCAACACGACCGCCAGTGGTAGCAGCATCATCCAGGTCGCGCCCAAGCCCTGAGCACTCGTCTTCTACCACCGCTCGTCCGCCAGGTTCTTGCCGCACGGGCTGCGGACCGCCCGCCGGCAGGCCCCGGCGGCTACCGGCTTCCGGGAACGGGGATCTCCCGCGGCGGCCCCGGCTCGGCCCGGCACCAACCGCCTCGGAACTCGACTCCCGGGACACCCTCGATCAGGCGGCTGATGTCCACTACCGCCCCGAGCGAGTCGGCGATGCTGCCCCGCAGCTCTCCCACCGCCGATTCGAGGTCGTCGTCTTCCGCAGACCAGTCGATCTCCGCCTCTCGCAGCTCGGCGACTGCGTGATCGGCAAGAGCCTCAGCATCGGTCACCAGCACGTCGACCCTGCAATACAGGTGCAGGACAAGCGGCGCCGACGCGTGCCGGTTCTCCATCGGGCAAGCATGCCGACTCGGGTTGCGATTGGGAAGACAGGCGATGACGGTCAGCGAAGCCGATCTATCATCTGCCGGTGCTGCGCATACACCCCGCGTTTCTCGCTGTGCTCTCGACCTCGAATGGACGTGCAGAGGGGCGGTTCAGCGGCCTGGCTGGCCGAGTTCCACTCGCACCGCAGCCGAATGACCGGGACGGACGGCCTGCTGCTACAGCGAAGCACCTCTCGGCATCTCGTAGCGCTCCTCAGCCCTTCGTCGGCAAGTGACTGCCCCGGGCAGCCGGTCCAGCCAGTTGATGGTCGCCACTGCGTCCGCCATGTATCGTCACGCTCCCGCAAGATCGTGAGATGGGGTACGACGTGACGGTACGACGGTTCGGGCTCTGCGTGGCGATCGCTGCGATGCTGCTCACCGCCTCGGCGTGTGGCCGCGCCGACGAGATGCCGAGCACACCCACGGCGGTGGCGGCGAGCACCTCCACGGAGTCACCCATCCCGACACCCACGGCACCGACGGTCACACCGAGCCTCACACCCAAGCCGTCGCCGACCCCCCGGCCCTCGGGAACCCCACGGTCCTCCGGAACCCCCCGGTCCTCGACGGCCCCCGCGGCGGCGCCCACGAGCAGGAAGGCCACGCAAGTGGCTACCACCAGCAACAAGGCGGCCTGCACGACCGTCAGGGGTCCGCTGGAGAAGGCCATCGCCGGGCTGATCACCCTGGTCGGGGTCGCCTCCAGTTCAACAGTGGAGGCCGAGCTCGTCAACGCCCGGGCGGAGGCGTCCACCCGGTTGGTCAACCTCGAGGCGGTGGCGAACGGGGTGGCCGGTGAGCAGTCGGATCGCACGCTGCGGAGCAACTTCAGGGCGCTCGCCGTGGCCGCAGGCCTGAAGGGCGTCGAAGTCCGCTCGATCAAGCCCAAGCTCGAATATGCGGAAGCGATCGTGAAGATGGCGAGCGACACGGGCGACCTGGAGAGCGCGGTCGACAAGCTCGAGCCGACCTGCGGCAGGTACTGGTAGCGCGGCTGAGCAGGGCGTTTCGCGTGGTGGGGCGGCAGGGCTGGCGGACTCACTGCGTCGCGGCCCACAGAACTCATCGCATTGATCTAGGGTGCTGCGATGACCGCTGAGCCCGTGACGACGGTGCTGTTCGACTTCGCCTGGACTCTGTTCGCCAGGGACTCGGAGCGCTGGGTGGGCAACGCGGCGGCATCGATCGACCGGACCTTGGCTGCCGGCGAGCCGCACCGCATTGCCGGCGACTTCGCGAAACTGTTGCTGGAGACGGCCACGGATCCGGCCCACATTGCCCGAGATCTGGATCCGCGAGTCTGGGATCGGGCGATCCGCGCCGTGCTGGAGCAGATTCCTGGGGTGGACCAGGCGCTGGCATCGGTCTTGCACGAAACACACGCCGAAGCGATCGAGCCGTACGCCGACACCGTCGCCACCCTGTCCGCATTGCGTGACAGCGGTATTCGCATCGGCGTCGTCAGCAACGTCGGCTGGGACATCCGCAAATGCTTCGCGCGGCACGGACTCGACGGCCATGTCGATGCGTTCGTATTGTCCTACGAGGTCGGCTTCGTCAAACCGGACCCTCGCATCTGGGGCGCCGCCCTCAAAGCCCTCCATGCCACACCGGGCCAGACCCTGATGGTCGGTGATCATCCCGCCGGCGACAGCGGATCGGTTTCCGCCGGCATACCAGCGCTGATCCTGCCGATGGTGGATTCGCCCGCGCAGAAACGCGGCTTCGAACACGTGCTCAGGCTTGCCCAGGTTCCGTCCTAGGAGTTCTGTCGCCGGGGCTCACGTGAAGCTTCTTGTGCCGACGACGGCGTGCCGCTCATACAGCTCTCCATGAACAGACGCCGGCCTTCCTTCACCAAGGCGACTTTTTCGTCGTAGTTCCCGACGTGGGGCGCGTCGTGGCCGTTGAGTCCACCGTAGATATTCTCGTAGGAGTCGGAACACTCTTCCGCGTCGCCGGGAGATCCCGATGGCCGGCTCTTCTCCACGGCATGCAGCTCGGCCCCACGCTGAGCCATCGTGCGTAGGTACTCCATCTGCTCGTCATGTGACGCATCGCTGGTGCAGCCGGCGAGAAGCGTTGCGAGGGCCAGGGCGGCTACGGCGTAGCGCTTCTCCATGGGCGCGGAGTGCATCAACCGCCCTTGATGTCCGAAGGGGAGTACCTGTGTACCTGGCCAGGAGTCGAACCTGCGGCCTTGGGATCAGAAAAAGACGCACCAACGCCGGTCGGTGCCGCTCCCCCGCTTCCTGGTCGAGCGTCGGACCGGACCTCGACGCGATCGGCCCCCGACCGCCGGCAGCAGGGACGACCAGGGGAAACGTTTGGTGGGGCGGGCGGGGTTCGAACCCGCGACCGAGGGATTATGAGTCCCCTGCTCTAACCGGCTGAGCTACCGCCCCGTGACCGCGCCGGATCGTAACCCGCCGATCGTTGCGCGGACCACCACCTACCGGGCGGAAACACGGCCGCGACAGCACGATGGGCAACGCGAGGATAACAACGCGCTACCCGCCGATGGCTCACCCGCGCCGCAAGTCCGCGAGGACCGCGCCGACCGCTCGCCATCCGCTGGCAAGCGCGCCCTGGATGGACGGGCTGTCGCGGTGGTCCCCGGCCACGTACAGGCCGTCGCCGAGCGCCACCGGCTTGCGCAGCCGGCCCTGGGGCGGCGGTGCGGCGGGCAGCGCGTCCGGCACGGCGACTGTGGTGAGGTGGGTCCAGTCGGCGGTGGGGCGGCCGTAGAGGCGGTCCAGTTCGCGCCGGATCACCGGTTCGGGTGGGGCCTGCGGGCCGACCACGGAGGTGGCGATCAGGTGCTCGCCGTCCGGCGCGTACGTGGGTGCGGCCCGGCTCACCACCACCGTGTTGGCGATCATTTCGCGCCGGTCGCCGTCGAGCAGCAGGATCGGCTCGTCCAGCGGCGCCGTGTCGGTGCGGTGGTAGTAGGTCGTGTACGCGTGCATGCGTACCCGTGGCAGCCCCGGCAACAGCGTGGTCGCCGCGGGCGGGTCGACAGCGACCACGACGGCGCGGCAGGTGATCTCGCCGGACGGGGTGCGGACCCGGCCGGGCGCGACCTCGGTGACCGGGGTGTTCAGCTCGATCAGCTCGGCGGGCAGCGGCGCGGCGAGCGCCCTCGGCAGCGCCTGCATGCCGTCGGCCGGCAGGCCGATGCGGCCGCGGGCGAAGGAGCGCATGACGACCGCGAGCACGTGGCTGGAGGTGGCCAGTTCGCGGTCGAGCAGCACGCCGGACAGGAACGGCCGGAGCAGTTCCTCGATGATCGCGTCGGAGAGCCCGGCCCGGCGCAGCGCCTTCTCGGCGCTGGTCTCGGGCGTGTCGAGCAGCCGCCCGACCGGCACCGTGGCGTAGCCGGCGGCGAGCGCGGCGAACCGCAACCTGTCGGTCAGCGACCCGATGCCCGAGGTGAGTGTGCCGGGTGCGCCGGTGGGTTCGCGCAGCGGATTGACCAGGCGTTCCAGCCGGTCGCCACGACGGACCAGCACGCCGGAGGTGAACCAGCCCATCGTGAGAGTGCCGACGTCGACCAGGCCGGTGAGCCGCGGGTACGCGGTGTTGAGCACCTGGAAGCCCCGGTCGAGCAGGAACCCGTCGACCCGGTCGGTGGCGACCCGCCCGCCGAGCCGGTCGCCCGCCTCCAGCAGCCGCCACGGCACGCCCGCGCGGTGCAGCCGCCGCGCGGCGGCGAGACCGGCCAGGCCGCCGCCGACGACCACCACGTCCGTGTCAGGCACTGTCCACCCCCGCCCCGGCCCGGTCGCCCTCGCGGTGCGACCGCGACAACCGGCCCGGCCACCAGACCTTCGGCCCGATGTCGTACGCGAGCGCGGGCACCAGCAACGAGCGGACCACGACGGTGTCCAGCAGTACGCCGACGGCGACCGCCACGCCCAGCTCGACGAGCACCACGAGCGGCAGTACGGCGAGCGCGGAGAACGTGGCGGCGAGCACGATGCCGGCGGAAGTGATCACGCCACCGGTGACGGCCAGTCCGGCGAGCACACCGGCGCGGGTGCCGCGGCGGACCGACTCCTCGCGGACCCGGCTCATCAGGAAGATGTTGTAGTCGATGCCGAGCGCGACCAGGAAGACGAACGCGAACAGCGGGAAGGAATGGTCGACGCCGGGGAAGTCGAAGACGTACCGGAACAGCAGCGCGCACAGGCCCAGCGTGGCCAGGAACGACAGCACCACGGTGGCGATCAGCAGCACCGGTGCGACGAGGGCGCGCAGCAGCAGGGCCAGGATGACCGCGATGACCAGCAGCACCACCGGGATGATGACGTCGCGGTCGCGTACCGAGGCGTCGGCGGTGTCCACGTTGATCGCGGTGAAGCCGCCGACCACCGCGTCGGCGCCGGGTACCCGGTGCACCGCCTCGCGCAGGTCGCGGATGGTCCGCTCGGCGCCGTTGCTGTCCGGCGGGTCGGCGAGCGTGACGTCGAGCTGGACCCGCCCGCCGACCACCTTGGGGGGCGCGTCCGGGTCGGGCGGCGCGTTCTCGCCCCGCTGGCCGAGCGGCAGCACCGAGGCGACGCCCGGCACGCCCTGCGCCACCTGGGCGACCTGCCGCGCGGTGGCCTGGGCGGTGAAGATGGTGGCGGGGCTGCCGGTGCCGGCCGGGAAGTGCCTGTCGATGACCTCCTGCCCGGCGACCGAGTCGGTGCGCTGGGTGAACAGCTGGGACTGGCCGAGCGTGGTGGCGCCGAGCTGGGTCACCCCGATCGCGAGGGCGGCGAGCACCACGGCGGTGACGACCCAGACGGTACGCGCGCGGCGCGCCACGAAGCCGGCGATCCGCCCCCAGATGCCGTGTTCGGTGCGCGGGTCGGCCTGGTCGTACCGGGGTCGCCGGGGCCAGAACGCCCAGCGGCCGCCGAGGACCAGCAGCGCGGGCAGGAACGTGAGCATGACCAGCAGCGTGGCGGCGATGCCGACGGCGCTGACCGGGCCGAGCGCCCGGTTGGAGTTGAGGCTGGACAGCAGCAGGCAGAGCAGGCTGACGATGACCGTGGCGCCGGAGGCGACGATGGCCGGGGCGGCGCCCTTCCAGGCGGTCCGCATGGCGTCCCAGGGTCGCTCGTGCCGGTGCAGCTCCTCCCGGTAGCGGGCGATGAGCAGCAGCGCGTAGTCGGTGCCGGCGCCGAAGACGAGCACGGTGAGGATGCCCTGCGCCTGCCCGTTGAGCTTGACGATGTCGTGGTCGGCGAGCAGGTAGACGAAGACGGCGGCGAGCGAGTACGACATCCCGGCGGCCAGCAGCGGGAAGATCCAGAGGATCGGGCTGCGGTAGACGACGAGCAGGATGACCAGCACCACTGTGAGCGTGACCAGCAGCAGCGGCCCGTCGATCGCGCTGAACACCTCGATCAGGTCGCCGAGCAGCCCGGCCGGTCCGGCCACGTCGACTGTGAGCCCGTCGCGGTCCGGGCCGGCGATGTCGCGCAGGCGTTCCACCACGGACCGGATCTGTTCGCCCTCGGCGCTGTCGATCGGCACGATCACCTGGGCGGCCTGCTTGTCCTGGCTGACGACCGGTGGCGGGAGCGGGCCGACCACGCCCGGCACCTCGGCGAAGCGGGCCGCGTCGGCCCGGATCCGCTGCTGGTCGGCGGGGGTGAGGCCGCCGGGCCGTTCGTAGACCACGAGTGCCGGGGTGGTCTCCCGGTCGACGAATCCGGCGGCCAGGTCCTGCGCCCGGGTGGCCTCGGCGTCGGCCGGCAGGAAGGAGGCGTTGTCGTTGGTGGAGACCTCGCCGAGCTTGCCGGAGTAGGGGCCGGCGATGCCGCCGACGATCAGCCAGCCGAGCACCACCGCCACCGCGATCAGCGTCGCGGTCCAGCGGCTGCGTCCTGCGGCCATCTCCACCGTCCTCGAATCGACGCATCAATCGACGCAGCGGGAGTCTAAGTCGACGCCGACCATCCTGCCGGGCGAACGAGGACTCGCGGGTGGAAACCGGGCAGCCGGGCGTCGCAGAGGGCGCGGGAACGACGAACGCCCGCCGGCGATGCCGACGGGCGTGACGTGGAGCGAAGCTCCCCCGATTGGACTCGAACCAATAACCTGCCGGTTAACAGCCGGCTGCTCTGCCAATTGAGCTACAGGGGACCGTGCACCGCTCGGTTCGGATCTCTCCGCTCCGTGCGACGGGGACAAGAGTACAGGACATCGGGGGGTGGTGCGCCAGGGGGTTGTCGGAGGAGGACCTGACCGGCGGACGCGCCAGAATTACGGACAAATCGTCATCTCGGCACAGGGAGGTATGAGCGGAGAGCAGGATGGGTAGTTAGCCGTCGACAGAGAACGCAGGCGCGAGACGGTCATTCCGCCGAGCTGGCGGAGACCGGCGAGAGCGTCAGGTACGGAAGGAGCCGCCATGCGCGGAAAGATCATGTTTCTTGGCGGGCTGGCTGCGGGATTCGTCCTGGGCGCCCGTGCCGGCCGGGAGAAGTACGAGGAGCTGGTGGTCCGCGGGCGCAAGGTGCTCGACCACCCGACCGTCCAGGAGGCGGCCGGGGTCGCGCAGGCCCAGGCGACCCGGCTCTACTCGGAGGGCAAGGACAAGCTGGGGCAGACCAAGATCGGTGAGAAGCTCGCCACCGGCAACGGCGGCAAGCAGGGCATGACCGACGCCGACAAGCCGTTCGCCGGTACGCCGGCCGCGGTCGGCAGCCGCAGCGCCAACGGCACGGGCTCGACCGGCTCGACCAGCTCCACCGGGTCGACCACGACCGGCACGAGCAGCAAGCCGTCCACCGGCAACACGCTCTGACGCAAGCGGACAGCGGGCCGGTCACCTCCGGGTGACCGGCCCGCTCCCGTGTGCGCGGGCACGGATGTGGCACATTCTCGGTGGGGAGGTGACCACATGCCGATGGTCGGACCGGAGACGGCGGATCAGGCGCGGCTGCTGCGCCTGCTGCGCGACGACGGCCCACGCTCCCGGGTCGAGCTGGCCGACCTCCTCGGCCTGCCCCGGGCCCGGTTCGCCGCCGAGGTGGACCGGCTGACCACGCTCGGCCTGGTGGAGAGCGCCGGGCCGGCCGCGTCGCGGGGTGGCCGTCGGTCGTCGCTGCTGCGCGTCGGCGCGCAGGTCCGGTTCGGCGCGGTGCTCGTCGGCGACGGTCTCCTGCGGGTCGCGCTCACCGACGGCGAACTGAACCCGCTCGCCCGGCACGACGAGCCGGTGGACGTCCGGCTCGGCCCGGACGTCGTGGTCGGGCGCATCGTCGAACTGCTCGGCAAGCTGCGCGTCGAGGCAGGACTGTCCTCGCTCACCGGCGTCGGCGTCGCGCTGCCCGCGCCGGTCGAGGTCCGCGACGGCTCGCCGGTCTCCGCGCCGGCCCTGCCCGGCTGGCACCGCTTCCCGGTACGCGACACGCTCGCCGCGGAGCTGGGCTGCCCGGTGCAGGTGGACAACGACGCCAACGCGATGGCCCTCGGCGAACGGCACGCCGGGACCGGCCGTCCGTTCGACGACTTCCTCTACGTCAAGCTGGGCGAGGCGATCGGCTGCGGGCTGGTGCTCGCCGGCTCGCTCTACCGGGGCGCGGCCAGCGGGGCCGGCGACATCGGCCATTTCCAGCTCACCGAGGACGGGCCGCTGTGCGGCTGCGGCAACAACGGGTGCGTCGAGGCGTACTGCGGGGATGTCGCACTGGTGCGGGAGGCGGTGAGCGCCGCGCGGGCCGGGCGCTCGGCGGCGCTGGCGGACCGGCTGGCCGCGGCCGGGACGCTGTCGGTGGCCGACGTGGCGGCGGCGGCCACCGAGGGCGACGCGGCGGCGCAGACGCTCGTGCGCGACGCCGCCCGCCGGCTCGGACGGGTGCTGGTCGGGCTGGTCAGCTTCGTCAACCCGGCCATCGTGATCATCGGCGGCGCGCCGGCCGGGATCGGGCCGGTCCTGCTCGCCGAGATCCGGGGCGTGGTCTACCGGCGGTCCACGCCGCTGGCGACCGGCAGCATGCCGATCGTCCTGTCCGACCTGGGCGACACCGCGGGCCTGATCGGCGCGGCCCACCTGGTCAGCACCCAGACCTACGCCGCCCGCTAGCCCACCCCGCCTCCCACCTCGGCGATCTTGCAGTTTCGGCCTGCGGGATGTCGGTTACACCCCTTTTGGGAGGGCCACAACTGCAAGATCGCGGGGGCGGGAAGGGGCGAGGGCGAGGGCGAGGGTGGGTCAGTCGCGGGTGCTGAAGGCGGCGTCGAAGGCGGCGCTGGGGGCGTCGAAGGCCAGGCGGCGGACGAACTGGAGCGCCTCCGGCGCGCCGACCAGGCGGTCCATGCCGGCGTCCTCCCACTCGACCGAGATCGGGCCGTCGTAGCCGATCGCGTTGAGCGCCCGGAAGCAGTCCTCCCACGGCACGTCGCCGTGACCGGTGGAGACGAAGTCCCAGCCGCGCCGCATGTCGGCCCAGGGCAGGTGGGAGGAGAGCCGGCCGCGCCGCCCGTCCCCGGTACGGACCTTCGCGTCCTTGCAGTCCACGTGGTAGATCCGGTCGGCGAAGTCGAAGATGAAGTTCACCGGGTCCAGCTCCTGCCAGACGAAGTGCGACGGATCCCAGTTGAGCCCGAACGCCTCCCGGTGCCCGATCGCCTCCAGCGTGCGCTTCGTGGTCCAGTAGTCGTAGGCGATCTCGCTGGGGTGCACCTCGTGCGCGAACCGCACGCCCACCTCGTCGAACACGTCCAGGATCGGGTTCCACCGGTCGGCGAAGTCCTGGTAGCCGCGCTCGATCATGGCCGGCGGCACCGGCGGGAACATCGCCACCGTGTGCCAGATGGACGAGCCGGTGAAGCCGACGACGGTGTTCACGCCGAGTTTCGCCGCCGCCCGCGCGGTGTCCTTGATCTCCTCGGCGGCCCGCTGCCGCACGCCCTCCGGCTCGCCGGCGCCCCAGATCCGGGCCGGCAGGATGTCCTGGTGCCGCTCGTCGATCGGGTGGTCGCAGACGGCCTGCCCGACCAGGTGGTTGGAGACGGCGAACACCTGGAGGTTGTGCTTGGCGAGGGTGGCCCGCTTGCGCTCCACGTACGAGTCGTCGGCGAGCGCCTTGTCCACCTCGAAGTGGTCGCCCCAGCAGGCGATCTCCAGCCCGTCGTAGCCCCACTCGGCGGCGAGCCGGCAGACCTCGTCGAACGGCAGATCGGCCCACTGGCCGGTGAAGAGCGTGATGGGTCGCGCCATTGTCCTTCTCCCCTGTGGTGATGGGGGATTCCGTCGCGGACCGGGGCGAGGACGACCGGAGGCGGCGGCGCGTGGGAACCGGTGGACGCCGGAGCGTCTGCTCCCGGGCGGGCTGCGCCTCCCGCCGGGTCACCGGCCACCTCGCGGTCGCCGCCTCCACTCTATGGCCTCCGTCAGGGCAGGGTCCAGCGCTGGTTCGCCGCGCCGGTGCACGTCCACAGGTGCACCGCCGTGCCGTCGGCCGAGTTGTTGCCGGACACGTCCAGGCACTTGCCCGACTGCGGGTTGCGTACCGTCCCGTCGGCCTGCGCGGACCAGTTCTGCGCGCCCGTGCCGTTGCACGTGTAGAGCTGGATCTTCGTGCCGTCCGCGCTGCCACCGCCGGACACGTCCAGGCACTTGCCGAGCGCCTTCACCGGCCCGTTCGGCGTCACCGTCCACGACTGCGCCGTCGAGCCGTTGCAGGTGTAGAGCTGGATCTGGGTGCCGTCCGCCGACGATCCGCTGCGCACGTCCAGGCACTTGCCGGCCAGGCCCTTGACCGGGCCCGCACCGCCGGTGCCGGTCGAGCGGACCAGCGTGAAGTCGTCGACGTCGAACAGCCCGGAGCCGCTGCCGGTGAACGTCAGGTGCACCGTCTGCGTACCGGACGGCACGCCGGTGAGCGCGGTGCTCACATCGGCGAACGTGGTCCAGCCACCGGTGTTCGGCACCGCCACCTGGCCGAGCACCGGGCCGGTCGGCGAGCCGGTCCGCACCTGGAGCGTGCCGCCCGGGCCACCGGACACCACCCGGGCGCGCAGCGACGTCACACCGGTCAGGTCCAGCCCCGGGTACGCGGCCCAGTCGCCCGGGTCCACGTACCCCAGGGTCTGGCCGCCGTTGGCGCCGGCCTTGGGGTACGCGCTGACGCCGCTGGCCGAACCGAACGCCTCGGCCTGGACGGTGGTGTTGCCGGTCGGCGGCGGCGTGCCGCCGAGTTCCTTGATCCGGATGTTGCGGAACGACGCGTCGTCGCCGGTGCCGTGGTTCTGGATGCCGACGTGCCCGGCGAGTGACCGCACCGGGTCGGTGTTGGTGAAGTCGTTGACGCGTACGCCGTTGAGGAAGACCTGAAGGCGCTCTCCCTCGACCAGGATCTCGTAGGTGTTCCACTCCCCCGCCGGGTTGAGCGCCGCGTCCCGGGCCGCCAGGTCGGCGGACTTGAAGCCGTAGATCGCGCCGGTGGTGCGGTCGGCCGCGTCGGTGGGGTCGATCTGGATCTCGTAGCCGTTGTTCACCGCCGAGTTCGGGTCGCTCGACGGCGGGAAGCCGACGAACACGCCGGAGTTGTCGTCACCGGCCAGCCGCCAGTCCAGCTTGAGCGAGTAGTTGGTGAACTGCTTGGCGCTGTACCAGTAGAGGCCCATGCCGCCGACCGAGGTGAGCGTGGCGTCGGCGTTGGTGAAGCTGCCCGGCCCGGCCTGCGACCAGCCGGTGGTGCCGCCGTTGTAGAGCGCGGTGTAGCCGGTCTCCGGCCGGCAGTCGGCCTTCGTGCGCCCGGCGGCGTAGCGGATGCCGCCGAGCAGGTGCGACCGGAACGCCGCGTCGGAGTACGACGCCTGGGTGTGGCCGCCGCCGGTGTAGAAGGACCGGCCGCCGCTGTACGTCTTGCACCAGGCGTGCGGGTGGTCGCCGCCCATCGAGCCACCGGAGTACGTGGACTCGTCCAGGCTGGCCAGCACGTGCGCGGTGGAGCGGGCGTTGGTGCGGTAGTCGTACCACTCGTCGGTGCGGTTCCACCGCTGCGGCAGGTGCGCGGTGGCGGCATGCGCCCGGTCCTCCACCTTCACGACGGCCGGCTGGATGGCCGGGTGGGAGGCGAACCAGGCGCCGACCAGGTTGCCGTAGAACGGCCAGTCGTACTCGGTGTCGGCGGCGGAGTGCACGCCGACGTACCCGCCGCCGGCGCCGATGTACGCCTCGAACGCCGACTGCTGGGTGGCGTTCAGGACGTCCCCCGTGGTGTTGAGGAAGATCACCGCCTCGAAGCGGGCCAGGTTGGCGGTGGTGAACTGGGCGGCGTCCTCGGTCGCGGTGACTGTGAAGTTGTTCGCCGCGCCCAGCTCGCGCACCGCCTGCGTGCCGACCGCGATGGAGTCGTGGCGGAAGCCGGCGGTCTTGGAGAAGACGAGCACGTCGTAGGGGGCGTCGGCGGCGGCGGCCGGGCCCGCGGGGACGGTGCAGGCGATGGTGGCGAGGACGGCGGTCACCGCCCCCAGTGCGGTACGCACGAGTTTCATCTGGTTCTCCTTCATCCTCACGGCAGGGTCCAGCGCTGGTTCGCCGCGCCGGTGCAGGTCCACAGGTGCACCGCCGTGCCGTCGGCGGAGTTGTTGCCGGACACGTCCAGGCACTTGCCCGACTGCGGGTTGCGCAGCGTCCCGTCGGCCTGCGCGGACCAGTTCTGCGCGCCCGTGCCGTTGCACGTGTAGAGCTGGATCTTCGTGCCGTCCGCGCTGGCGCCGCCGGACACGTCCAGGCACTTGCCGAGCGCCTTCACTGTGGCGTTCGGCGTCACGGTCCACGACTGCGCCGTCGTGCCGTTGCAGGTGTAGAGCTGGATCTGGGTGCCGTCGGCGGTGGCGGCGTTGCGGACGTCCAGGCACTTGCCGGCCAGGCCCTTCACCGGGCCGGTGCGGACGGCCGACGTGGTGAGCGTGAACGCGTCCAGGTCGTAGAGCGCCCCGGTGCCGCCGGCGAACGTCAGGTAGAGCGTGGTGGTGCCGGCCGGCGGACCGGTGATCGTGCCGGTGACTGTGGTGAACGTGTCCCAGGCGCCGGTGACCGGGACGGTGGCCGAGCCGAGCACGGTGCCGGTGGCCGAGCCGGCCCGTACCTGGAGCGTGCCGCCGGCCCCGGCGGACGAGACCCGGGCGGTGAACCCGGTGGCGTCGGCCAGCAGGTACGGCTGGAACGCGATCCAGTCCCCGTTGTGGATGTCGCCGACGGTCTTGCCGCCCTCGGCGGTGGCCTTGTCGAACGTGTTGATCCCGGACGACGTCCTGAAGTGCTCGGCCTGCCGGTGCCGGGGCTGGAGCGTGTGCTGGGTGTGGGTGGTGAGGCCGCCGGAGTCGGTGTACTCGGCGTCGAAGACGGCGAAGATGTTCGCCGCGTCGTCGTGCTCACCGTCGACGGGCACGGCGATCGAGCCGGTGCAGCCGGTCGCCGAGGTGATTTGGTGGCCGTGCTGGTCGTGGCCGAGCACGTAGGTCATCTTGACCTTCGTGCAGTCGATCGTGGCGTCCTCCGGATCGGTGACGGTGATCCGGAACGGCACCGTGTCGCCGAAGGAGAACAGCTTGCCGTTGCCGGGCGTCTCGATCACCACCGTCGGCGCGGTGTTGCCCACGGTGACCGTCACACTGGCGGTGCCGGTGGCGCCCTGCGGGTCGCGCACAGTGAGCGTGGCGGTGTACCTGCCGTTCGCGGTGTAGGTGTGCGAGGGGTTCGCCGCGGTGGAGGTGCCGCCGTCGCCGAACGTCCAGGCGTACGTCAGCGCGCCGCCCTCCGGGTCGGACGAGCCGGCCGAGGAGAACGTCACGGTGAGCGGCGCGGCGCCGGAGGTCCGGTCGGCGGCGGCGCGGGCCACCGGGGCGCGGTTGGCGCCGCCCAGGTAGTCGAATCGGTACAGCGCCGAGTTGGCGTCGCCGTTGAAGTAGCCGGTGCCGTAGTCGAGCACGTAGTACGCGCCGTCCGGGCCGAACGCCGAGTCCATCACCTGCTTGCCGGTCCACGGGAAGCTGTCGATGGTGCCGGGTGAGCCGTCCGCGTTGACGTGGATCGGCTTGATCCAGCCCCGGCCGAACTCGGTGGCGAAGAACTGCCCGTCGAAGGACTGCGGGAACTTCGTGGTGGACGGGTTCGCCGCGTCGTACCGGTAGACCGGGCCGCCCATCGGCGACTCGGAGCCGCCGCCGAACTCGGGCGGGCTGCCGGCGTCACCGGCGTAGCGGATCCAGGACGGCTTCGCCGCAGGCAGCGTGGCCAGGCCGGTGTTGCGGAACGAGTTGTTCGTCGGGCCGCCGGTGCAGTTGAACTTCGGGCCGGCGGTGCCGGTGGCGAAGTCCCACTCGGCGTACGTCTCGGCGGCCGTGTTGGTGCCGGTGCAGTACGGCCAGCCGTAGTTGCCGGGCCCGGTGACCCGGTTGAACTCGACCTGCCCGGACGGGCCGCGGGCGGTGGTGGTGCCGGCGTCCGGCCCGTAGTCGCCCACGTAGACGACGCCGGTGGCCTTGTCGACGCTGATCCGGAACGGGTTGCGGAAGCCCATCGCGTAGATCTCCGGGCGGGTCCGCGCGGTGCCGGGGGCGAAGAGGTTGCCGGCCGGGATCGAGTACGTGCCGTTGGCGTTCACCTTGATCCGCAGGATCTTGCCCCGCAGGTCGTTGGTGTTGCCGGCGCTGCGCTGCGCGTCGTACCCGGGGTTGCGGTTGGTGCGCTCGTCGATCGGCGCGTAGCCGGCGGAGTCGAACGGGTTGGTGTCGTCGCCGGTGGACAGGTAGAGGTTGCCGGCGGCGTCGAAGTCGATGTCGCCGCCGACGTGGCAGCACAGCCCCCGGTCGGCCGGTACGTCGAGCACGTCGACCTTGCTGGCCTGGTTGAGCGTGAAGTCGGCGTTGAGCGTGAACCGGGACAGCCGGTTGACGCCCTGCCAGGCGGAGAAGTCGCTGCCGGTGGCGGGGGCGTCCCCGGCCGGGGTGGACAGCGGCGGGGCGTAGTAGAGGTAGATGTGCCGGTTGGAGGCGAAGCCGGGGTCGACGCCGACGCCCTGGAGCCCTTCCTCGTCGTGGGTGTAGACCGGCAGCGTGCCGACGACTGTGGTGGCGCCGGCCGCGTCGGTGCGGCGCAGCGTGCCGTTGCGGGCGGTGTGCAGGACCGACCGGTCGGGCAGCACCGCGAGCGACATCGGTTCGCCGGTCTCGGCGACACCGCGGGCGAGTTCGACCTGCTGGAAGTCGCTCGCCGGGATCGGGTGGGCGGACGCCGGGACGGACGCCGCGGCCACTGTGACGGTGCCGGCGGTGGCCGCGAGCAGCAGCGCTGCGGCAGCGGCGATCGGTCGCCGGGCACGGGGGTGGTGGGGGTGGCTGGACATGCTGTGCTGTCCCTTCCTGACGCGCGCAGCCAGGACCGGGCGCGCGTCGCGCCGGATGCCGAGCAGGGGGATGCTGCGCCGGCCCGCCGGGAGGTCGGCGGGCCGCGACCTCCGGTCAGGACCGGAGGTCACCTCGCCGAGGCGGGCGGTGCGGGGCGATCTGGTGCGGGGCGATCACCTCGGCGAAACAGCGTTGTGCTGTGCACGACATTAAGACCTTTCGATCAGCCTGTCCATAGCTTCTGATCGATCGGCTTGGACTTTCGCCGCTCAGCGACAAAAGTGGGTGTCATTCGTGGCGGTCGACCGCCCGCTGCGCGAGCGCCGCCAGCACCCGTCGCGCCGGCTGCGCCAGCGGCAGCGCGTCCAGTGCGACCAGTGCGGCGTCGGCCCGGGTGCGGATCATCCGCTCCACCGCCTCCCGGGCGCCGGATTCCTCGACGATGCCTCGCACCTCGGCCGCGCCCGCCTGGTCGAGGCCGGGATCGCCGACCAGCTCCCCCAGCCGGGCCGCGCCGGCCGGGGAGGTGGACGCCCGGGCCAGCGCCAGCAGCACCGTGGGCTTGCCCTCCCGCAGGTCGTCCAGGTTGGACTTGCCGGTCACGGACGGGTCGCCGAAGACGCCGAGCAGGTCGTCGCGGAGCTGGAACGCGTCACCGAGCGGGTCGCCGAACCCGGCCAGCGCGGCCACCTCCTCCGGCGAGGCGCCGGCGAGCGCGGCGCCGATCTGCACCGGACGGGTCACCGTGTAGCGGGCCGTCTTCAGCCGTACCACGGTGAGCGCGCTCGCCACAGTGCCGTCCCCGGCCGCCCCGACCACGTCCAGGTACTCCCCCGCGATCACCTCCGAGCGCATCCGGGACAGCAGCATCTGCCCCCGGCGCAGCCGCTCGGGCGGCAACCCGCACCCGTGGAACATCTCGGCCGACCAGGTGGCGCACAGGTCGCCGCAGAGCACCGCCGCCTGCCGGCCGTACGCCGCCGAGTCGCCCTGCCAGCCGCAGCGGGCGTGCAGGTCGGCGAAGAACCGGTGCAGCGTCGGCGCGCCCCGGCGGCGGTCGCTGCGGTCCACGATGTCGTCGTGGATCAGCGCGAACGCGTGGAACAACTCCAGCGACGCCGCGGCGACCACGATCGCCGGGGCGTCCGGGCCGCCGAACCCCCGCCAGCCCCAGTAGCAGAACAGTGGGCGCATCCGCTTGCCGCCGGCCAGGACGAACCAGCGTAGAGCGGTGTGGACGGCCCCCGTACCGTCGTCCGGCCGACCCGGCTCTCTCGCGTCCAGGAACGCGGCGAGCGCGGCGTCGAAGCGGCCCCGCAGCAGGGCCGGGTCGGTCGGTGCGACGGTTACGGTCATGGTGCCTCCCAGGCCAGTCCGGCGACTTCGAGCAGCAACGCCTTCACATCAGTGGCCTCCACCCGGGGCCGGATCGCGGCCCGGTCGGAGCAGAGCAGCACCGGGCCGTCCGCCGGGTCGGCGGGCAGGCGCCCGTGTGAACCACGCACCGCCCGCGCGCCCGCGTCCAGCCCCACCACGTTCATGAGGTAGCGCAGCCCGAGCTTCTTGCGGGCCAGCGCCACCGCCGCCCGGCGCTTCGCCGCGCCCGGCGCGGCCGGGTCGAAGAACAGCTCCGCCGGGTCGTAGCCGGGCTTGCGGTGGATCTCGACCAGCCGGGCGAAGTCGGGCGCCCGCGCGTCGTCGAGCCAGTAGTAGTACGTGAACCAGGCGTCCGGCTCGGCCACCAGCACCAGCTCACCCGAGCGCGGGTGGTCCAGGCCGTACCCGGCCTGTCCGGCGGCGTCCAGCACCTCGGCCACGCCCGGCAGCGCGGCGCAGAGCTTCGCCACGGCCGGCACGTCCGCCGGTTCCCTGACGTAGACGTGCGCCACCTGGTGGTCGGCCACCGCGAACGCCCGCGACGTCCACGGGTCGAGGTATTCCATCCCGGCCTGGGTGTAGACCCGCAACAGCCCTTCGGCGCGCAGCATCCGGTTCACGTCCACCGGGCGGGACACGTCGGTGATGCCGTACTCGGACAACGCCACCACTGTGGCTCCCTGCTCCCGCGCGGCGTCGAGCAGCGGACCGAGCACGGCGTCCAGCTCGGCCGCCGCGGCGGCGGCCTCCGGACCGGACGGGCCGAAGCGTTGCAGGTCGTAGTCCAGGTGCGGCAGGTAGACCAGGGTCAGGTCGGGGGCGTGGTCGGTGAGGATGCGCTGCGCCGCCCGGCTGATCCACGCAGAGGACGACAGCCCGGCGCCCGGACCCCAGTAGCTGAACAGCGGGAACGTGCCGAGCGCGTCGGTGAGCGTGTCCCGCAGCTCGGGCGGGTCGGTCCAGCAGTCCGGCTCCTTGCGGCCGTCGGCGTGGTAGACCGGGCGCGGCGTGACCGTCCAGTCCACGTCCGCGCCCATCGCGTACCACCAGCAGACGTTCGCGACCCGGTAGCCCGGCTCGACACGACGGGCCGCCTGCCACACCTTCTCGCCGCCGACGAGCCCGTTGTGCTGCCGCCACAGCAGCACCTCGCCCAGGTCGCGGAAGTACCAGCCGTTGCCCACCACGCCGTGCCCGGCGGGCAGCTCGCCGGTGAGGAACGTGGACTGCGCCGAGCAGGTCACCGCCGGTAGCACGGTGCCCAGCTCGGCGGCGAACCCGGCCTCGGCCACCGCGCGCAGCCGCGGCATGTGCGCCAGCAGACGCGGCGTCAGCCCGACCACGTCGAGCACCACCAGCCGCCGGCTCACGAGGGCACGCCTTCCGCCGCCCGCGGACCCGGAGCGCCCACCCCGCCGCCGTCGGCCAGGCCGAGCGCGGTCAGCTCGTCGCGGGCGAACGCCAGCTCGGCGGCGATGCCGGCGGCCAGCTCCGCGTCGCCGCGCGGCCGCCGCGCCTCCGGCAGCACCCCCCAGGTGTACGTCTCGACGTCGAGGTGGTCGCAGCCGGCGACCGGACCGGCGAACAACGCGGCGAGCGCCTCGCGCAGCACCGGGACCGTGGAGCGCAGCGGCGGCTCGGGCGGGGCGTGCAACGGCACGTGGTAGTGCACCCGCCACGCCCCGGGCAGCCGCGCGTCGAGTGCGGCGTCGAGGTCGTCGGCCGCGTACGCCGGATCGGCCGGATCGGCGGCGCCGCACACTCCGGCGGCCCGGGTCTGGTGCAGGAACCTCGGTTCGACGAAACGGCGCAGCGCCTCGCTCGCCCCGGCCGGGTCGGGCGCCTCGATCGCGGCCGACACCTGGACCTTGACCACCGGCAGCCCGGCGGCACGCAGCCCGGCCAGGGCATCCGCCGGCCGCTCCCAGGCACACGCCAGGTGCGCGAGATCCAGGCAGATCCCGAGCCGGTCGGTATCCATGTCTGAGAATACCTCGCGTGCTTGTCCCGTCGACTCCACCAGACAGCCCGGTTCCGGTTCGAAGCCCACCCGGATCACCCGGCCGGTCTCCCGCTGCACCGCGGCCAGGCCCTCGGCCAGCGCGTCCAGCCGGCGCCGGGCGGTGGCGGCCCGCCCGGCGTCCCACGGGGTGCGCCAGGCCAGCGGCAGCGTCGAGACCGAACCCCGGACGGCGTCGTCGGGCAGCAGATCGGCCAGTACCCGGGCCAGGTCCAGCGTGTACGCCGACCGCTGCGGCGTGGTCCAGTCCGGGTGGTACACCGCGCCCTTCACCACCGGGGCCTGGAACGCGGCGTACGGGAAGCCGTTGAGCGTGACCACCTCCAGCCCGCGTACGGTCAGCTCGTGGCGCAGCCGGCGGCGGGCCGCCGGGTCGGCGGCGAGCGCGGCGGCCACCGGCGCGGCCAGCCAGAGCCCGAGCCCGAGCAGGTCGACGCCGAGCGCCCGGCGCACCGCGACCGCGTACGTGTCGAGCTGGGCGACGACGCCCGGCAGGTCCTCGGCCGGGTGCACGTTCGTGCAGTAGCCGAGGTGGACGGTCGTGCCGTCGGCGTGACGCAGCCGCATCACGCGCCTCCCCGCAGGATCGAGTTGCCGGCGAACGTGGCCGACGAGTCCTCCAGGTCGGTCAGGTCGAGCCGGCCGGACTGGCTGTAGAACTCCACCGGGTTGCGCCACAGCACCCGGTCCACCTCGTCGGCGTCGAACCCGGCCAGCAGCATCGCCTCCCCGGTGGCCCGGGTCAGCAGCGGGTCCGACCGACCCCAGTCGGCGGCGGAGTTCACCAGCATCCGCTCGGTGCCGTACCGCTTCAGCAGCTCCACCATGCGCGGCGGCGACATCTTCGTCTCCGGGTAGATGGAGAAGCCCAGCCAGCAGCCGGTGTCCCGGACCAGCTCCACTGTCACCTCGTTGAGGTGGTCGACCAGCACCCGCCCGGGCGGGATGCCCGACTCGGTGACCACCGCGAGCGTCCGCTCGACGCCGCGCGCCTTGTCCCGGTGCGGCGTGTGCACCAGCGCGGGCAGGTCGTGCGCGACGGCCAGGGCGAGCTGCCCGGCCAGCGCGGCGTCCTCGGCCGGCGTCATCGCGTCGTACCCGATCTCGCCGACCGCCACCACGCCGTCCTTGTCCAGGTAGCGGGGCAGCAGGTCGAGCACCGGCCGGCAGCGCGGGTCGTTCGCCTCCTTCGGGTTCAGCGCCACTGTGGCGTGGTGCCGGATGCCGAACTGGCCGGCCCGGAACGGCTCCCACCCGATCAGCGAGTCGAAGTAGTCCACGAAGCTGTCCACGCTGGTGCGCGGCTGGCCCAGCCAGAACGCCGGCTCGACCACCGCGCGGACCCCGGCGGCGGCCATCCGCTCGTAGTCGTCCGTGGTGCGGGACGTCATGTGGATGTGCGGGTCGAAGATGCGCATGTCACGCCTCCGTGGTGGGGATGGTCAGCCGGCGCAGCAGGTCGGTCGCGTCGGCGGGCATGTCGCGGCCGGCGGCGTGCCGCTCGGCGGCGAACGCGGCGAGCATCCGGGCCAGCTCGCCGTCGGCGCGGTCGGCCAGGCCGTCGACCACCGCCAGCGGCACGCCGGTGAACACGCACTTGAGCACCGCCTGCCGCCAGGTCGCCTGCTCCAGGTGCCGGGCGTACGGGCCGAGCGCGGCGGCGACCAGCCGGGTGTCGTTGGTGCGGATCGCGTCGTGCAGCAGCGGCACGCACTCCGCGCCGATCGGCAGCAACGGCAGCGCGCGCAGCACGGCGCGTTTCTCGGCGGCGTCGCCCTGCCGGTACAGGGTCTCCGCGGCGACGGCGTGGCCGTTCGGCAGCGCGGTCAGCAGCAGCGCCCGCGCCGCGTCGTCGGCCGTCCAGCCGGGCAGGTCGGGCAGCGGCCCGCGACCGCACCGCCGAGCGGCGGCGGCGAAGAACCGCTCGACGGCCGTGGGTTCGGTCGCGACGCGGCGCAGCGCCGCGTCCAGCCACTGCGGATCGGGTACGCCCCGAAGCGCGGCGCGCAGTCGGTCGGGTGTCATGCCGTCTCCCCTCTGCCGGGTGGAAGGTGGTGGGTCACCGCCCCTCGCCGCGCGAGGCGGCGGTGCGCAGGAAGTCCAGTGAGCGGGCGGCGACGGCCGGGGCGGCGTGCGAGTGCCGGGGCAGTTCCACGGCCACCAGCCCGCGGTAGCCGGCGTCGGCCAGGGCACGCAGCACCGGCGGGAAGTCGATCTCGCCGGTGCCGAACTCCAGGTGCTCGTGCACACCCCGGCGCATGTCGTCGATCTGCACGTTGACCAGGTGCTCGGCGACCTCGGACACGCACTGTGGCACCGGCAGCGGCTCCAGGCAGCGGCAGTGGCCGATGTCGAGCGTGATGCCGAAGCCGGGCGGCGCGCCGAGCGCCTCGCGCAGCCACCACCACCCGGCGATGTCCTCGACGAGCATGCCCGGCTCCGGCTCGAAACCCAGCGGCACGCCCGCCTCCGCCGCCTCGGCGCAGACGACCGCGCAGCCCGCCACCAGGCGGTCGGCCGCGACATCGGGTGGTACGCCGGGCGGGCGTACGCCGGCCCAGAAGGAGACCGCCTCCGCGCCCAGGTCGGCGCCGATCCGGACGGCCCGGCGCAGGAACTCCACCCGCCGTGCCGGGTCGTCGTGCAGCAGTGTCGGCGCGTGCTTGTGCCGCGGGTCGAGCAGGTACCGGGCGCCGGTCTCGACCACCACTGCGAGCCCGAGCGCGTCCAGCCGGCGCCGTACGGCGGCGACCCGGCGGGCCAGGCCGGGGGCGAACGGGTCCAGGTGGTCGTGGTCGAGGGTGAGCGCGACGCCCACGTACCCGAGGTCGGCGATCACCGCCAGCGCGTCGCCGAGCCGGTGGTTGGCGAAGCCGTTGGTGCCGTACCCGAAGCGCAGCGCGCCCGGTCCGGACAGTGGGCCGGCGGCGGCCCGGGTGGGCGCGGCGGTCATGTCGGTGAGATCAGTCGGGCCAGGCGGCGGCCGAGCGGGGCGGCGCCGGCCACGGCGAGGCCGAGCATCCGGGCTCCGGCGCGGGCGGTCAGCGCGCCCTGCAACGCGGGCAGCCCGGTGATCCCGGCGCCGACGGCGGCGCGGACCCGGGCCGGTGACGGGTCGGCGAGCACCCGCGCCTGGGCCCGGCCGTAGCGGGTGGCGTATCCGGCCGCGAGGACCGCCGGCACGAGGTCACCGAGCCGAAGGAAGGGCCCCCTCTTAACGCATCCGGTAGAGGAGGGGGCCCCGCTTAACACGGTCGGCCGGGCCGGGGTGGTGAGCGCGATCAGCGCGGTGCCGGCGAGCGTGAGGCCGGGCAGCCACCGGTCCGCGCCGGTCACCTCGCGGCGGGACAGCGCGGTCACGGTCCAGGTGTGCGCGGCGACTGTGAGCGCGGCCGGGAGCGCCCGGACCACCCGCCCGCCGGACGCGCCGAGCAGCACGTCCAGCCCTCGGCAGGCGGCCATCACCGCCGGCCCGGCGGCGGTGTTCTTCGCGCGCAGGTCGTACCCCCAGATCGTGGCCGCGAGTGGAAGGGCGGCCGCTGCCGCGCGGCGGCCCCCGGCGGCGGTGGCTACCGCGAGCCCGGCGGCGGTCAGGCCGGACGCGACGCCGAGCGCGACGGCCGGGCGCACCCGGCCGGACGGGATCGGCCGCTCCGGCCGCTCGACCGCGTCCAGGCGCCGGTCGGCCCAGTCGTTCGCGGCCATCCCGGCCCAGTAGAGCAGCACCGACGCGCCGGCCAGGGCCGGTGTGCGCGGGCCGAGCGCACCGGCGGCCGCCGCGCCGGAGAGCACATCCCCCGGTACGGAGAGCGCGGCGGGCGCCCGGACCAGTTCGGCCAGGTCGGCCAGGCGGGTCACGGCGTCACCCGGGCGTGCAGGCCGGCGACGAAGTCCCGCAGCACCGTCCACTGGTCGCCGAGCGCGTGGCCGGTCGCGCCGAGCGGATCCTTGAAGAAGAACGCCAGCTCGGTCAGCGGGCCGTGGTGGCCGGCGGCGTGCGCGGCGGCGGTGAGCCGGGCCAGGTCCAGCACGAGCGGCGCGGCCAGCGCGGAGTCGCAGCCGTGCCAGGTGAACTCCATCCGCATGCCGGTGCCCAGGAAACCGGCGAACGTGACCAGGTCCCAGGCCGTCTTGAAGTCGCCCAGTTCCTCGACGTACTCGATCCGGGTGTGGCCCTGCGGCAGGTAGCCGAGCGTCTCGGCGAGCACCCGCTGCTTGCTGCCCACCTTCGCGGCGTTGGCGGCCGGGTCGGCGAGCGTGGCGCCGTCGCCGCCACCGAGCAGGTTCGTGCCGGACCAGGAGCGCACGGCCAGGTGCCGCATCGCGAACATCGGCGCGAGCACCGACTTGAGCAACGTCTCGCCGGTCTTGCCGTCGTGCCCGGCGTACGGCAGCGCGTGTTCGGCGGCGAGCGCGGCCAGGGCCGGCAGCCGGGCACCGGTCGACGGGGTGAAGTCCACGTACGGGCAGCCTGCGGTGAACGCCGCGTACGCGTATCCGGAGCTGGGCGGCAGCACGTCGGCCGGGCCGGTCAGCGCGTCCCGCAGCGCGGCCAGGTCGTGGTGCGCCGGGTGCGGGACGGGCGCCGGCTCGGTGGCGGCGACGTTGACCACCACCACCCGGTCCAGCTCGTGCCGGTCCCGGAACCCGGTCAGGTCACGGACCACAGTGGCGATCCGCTCGCCCTGGTCGCCCTCGGTCGGTGCGGGACGCAGGGCCGCCTCGACGGCGGCCAGGTCCGGTGCCACGGCGTCGGCCAGCCGGGCGGGCAGCACCCCGGCGGCGGCCAGCGCCTCGGCGCGTTTGGTGAGCGGGGTGGCGACCACGTCGTGGCCGCCGAAGACGAGATCGGCGAAGCCCGGCAGGGCGGGCCCGCGCAGGTCGGGCAGCTCGGTCACGCAGCCGGTCGGCGCGGTGAGCCCGGCCCGCAGGGCCAGCCCGCCGACCACGGCGGTGGTGGCGACCGAGCCGCGCGCACCCACCAGCCAGACACCCGTACGCATTCGCGCTACCTCCCCAGGTAAGGCCGGTCCGCCGGTGCGGCCGGGGAATCCCGGTCCGGCCGCACCGGAGGGCCGTACTGGTCGTGCCGGCGGACACCGGCGGCACGCTCCCCGGAGCCGACCTCGTCCCCGCCGCGGGGCGCAACCGCGGCGGGCCCTCGCCGGCCGGCGCCGGTGAGTGTCGGCGGACCCCGCAGGGGCCGCCTCGGGTCAGGCGGAAGCTTCGGCCAGGGCGGGCTCCACCTCCGTCCAGGCGGCCCGCTCGGCCGAGCGGGTCACCGCGTCGAGCACGAGCTGGACCTGAAGCGCGTCGGCGAACGACGGTGCCGGGTCGGCGCCGGTGGCGACCGCCTCGACGAAGTCGCGCGCCTGGTGCGTGAAGGAGTGCTCGTAGCCGATGATGTGGCCGGGCGGCCACCACGCACCCAGGTACGGGTGGTCCGGCTCGGTCACCAGGATCCGGCTGAAGCCCTGCTCGGCGGCCGGCCGGGTGGCGTCCAGGAACTCCAGTTCGTTGAGGCGTTCCAGGTCGAACACGACGCTGCCGCGCGAGCCGTTGATCTCGACCCGCAGGGCGTTCTTGCGGCCGGTGGCGAACCGGGTCGCCTCGTACGTGGCCAGCGCTCCCCCGTCGAGCCTGGCCACGAACACCGCCGCGTCGTCCACAGTCACCTGACCCGTCGCGCTGCCGTTGCCGTCGGCCTGCGCCGCGAGGCCGCTCGACCCGGTGACGAGCGGCCGCTGCCGCACGAACGTCTCGGTCAGCGCGCTGACGCCGCTGACGAGCTGACCCGTGACGTACTGGGTCAGGTCGATGATGTGCGCGCCGATGTCACCGAGCGCGCCGGAGCCCGCCCTGTCCTTCTGCAACCGCCACACCAGCGGGAACTGCGGGTCGACGATCCAGTCCTGGAGGTAGGTCGCCCGGACGTGCCGGATCTCGCCGATCCGCCCGTCGGCCACCAACTGCCGCATCAGGGCGACAGCGGGCACCCGCCGGTAGTTGAAGCCGCACATCGCGCGTACCCCGGACTCGCGGGCCCGGGCCGCGGCCTCGGTCATCTCCCGGGCCTCGGCGACGCTGTTCGCGAGCGGCTTCTCGCACAGCACGTGCTTGCCCGCGGCGAGCGCGGCGAGTGCGATCTCGCGGTGGCTGTCCCCCGGCGTGCAGATGTCGACCACGTCGATCTCGTCGGACTCGACGAGCCGCCGCCAGTCGGTGGTGTAGCCGTCCCAGCCGAGCCGGTCGGCGGCCTCGGCCACCTTCGGTTCGTCCCGGCCGCAGACGAGCGCCATCCGCACCCGCGCCGGCAGGTCGAACACCCGGTTCACGGTGCGCCACGCCTGGGAGTGCGCGGCGCCCATGAACGCGTAGCCGACCATGCCGACGCGCAGGATGCTGTCGTGACTGGACAAGGTGGGTCTCCCCCCGTGTGTCAGAACCCGAGCTTCAGGTAGTCGCTCGCGTTCTCCTTGGTGATCGTCTCGGAGGCGAGCACGATCTCCTTCGGTACCTGGAGTTCGACCAGGTCGGACATGCCCTTGCCCTGGCCGATCAGGCGGGCCAGGGAGATGGCCGAGGAGGCCATCGAAGGGCTGTAGGTGACTGTGGCCTTGAGGACGGTGTTGTCGGCGGTGATGTCCTCCATGGCCTTCTTGGAGCCGGCGCCGCCGACCATGATGAATTCCTTGCGGTTGGCCTGGTTGACCGCCGCGAGCACGCCGATGCCCTGGTCGTCGTCGTGGTTCCAGACCGCGTCGATCTTCGGCAGCGCCTGGAACAGACCCGTGGCGGCCTGCTGCCCGGAGTCGACAGTGAACTCCGCCGGCCGCCGGTTGGCGACCTTGAACCCGTACGAGGCGAGCGTGTCGGCGAACCCCTTGGACCGTTCCTGGGTCAGCTCCAGCGACTCGATGCCGGGGATCTCGCCGATCACCGGGTTGCTCACGCCCTTGGCCTTGAGCTGCTCGGCGATGTAGGTGGCGGCGGCCACCCCCATGCCGTAGTTGTCGCCCTTGATCTGCAGCCGGTAGGCGCGCGCGTCCGGGAAGGCCCGGTCCAGGTTGACCACCGGGATGCCGGCCTTCATCGCCTCCAGGCCGAACGCGTTGAGTTCCTTGCCGTCGTGCGGCAGCAGCACGATCACGTCGGGCTTCTGCGAGATCAGCGTGGACAGCGCCGCCCGCTGGGCCGCCGCGTCCGCGCCGGCCTCGACCGACTTCAGCTCCACGTCCTGGTACGCCCCGGCCTGCGCCTTGGCGTTGTTGGTGATGGCGGCGATCCAGCCGTGGTCGGCGGCCGGGGCGGAGAAGCCGATGCTCACCTTCTTGCCCGGCTCGGTGTTGGCGCCGGAACCGGCCGCCTTGGTCTGCGCCTCGGTCGGGTTCTGCTCGTTGCTGGTGCAGCCGGCGAGCAGCACCCCGGCGGAGACGGCGGCCCCGCCGAAGAGCAGCCGGCGGCGGGACAGGTCATGGCGCGGTGTTCTCATGACGCCTCCTGGGATGAGGTGGTGGGTGGTTTCGGGTGTGGCGGGCCGGACCACAGTCGGTACGACGGCGGCCGGGATGTGCGCGGTGGGGTCAGGTGGTGGTGGCCCGATTGCGGGCGAGGAACTGGGTGAGGCTGCCGAACTGCACCTGCTGGACCAGGACGGCGGCGACGATGATGCCGCCCTTGACCATGTTCTGGGCCTCGGCGGAGAGGTTGTTGATGGCGAACAGGTTGGTGATCGTGGAGAAGATGATCACCCCGAGCAGGGAGCCGATGATCGTGCCCCGCCCGCCGCTGAGCAGCGTGCCGCCGATGATCGCGGCGGCGATCGCGTCCAGCTCGTAGAGGTTGGCCATCGCCGCCTGCGCGGAGGTGGCCTGCGCGGTCAGCATGACCGCGGCGATGCCGCAGCACAGACCGGACAGCGCGTAGAGCATCACGGTGTGCCGGCGGACGTTGATGCCGGCCAGCCGGGCCGCCTCCGGGTTGCCGCCGACCGCCACCGTACGGCGGCCGAACGTGGTCCGGTTCAACAGCACCCAGCCGGCCGCCACCACCGCCACCAGGATGTAGACCAGCAGCGGGATGCCGAGCACGTTCGTGCTGGCGATGCCGTTGATGAACGTGTTGCCCGACACCTGGGTCTGCTTGTCGGAGATCTCCGCCGCCAGCCCTCGGGCGGCGACGAGCATGGCGAGCGTGGCGATGAACGGCACCAGCCGCCCGTACGAGACGAGCAGCCCGTTCACCACGCCGACGGCGAGCCCGACGGTGAGCGCCGTGAAGATCATGCCGCCCGCGCCGTAGCTCTGCGTGGCGACAGTGGTGCACCAGACCCCGGCGAGCGCGACGATCGCGCCGACTGACAGGTCGATGCCACCGCCGATGATCACGAAGGTCATGCCGACGGTGACCACGCCGACCACCGAGGCGAGCTTGAGGATGGTGAGCGTGTTGCCCCACACCCAGTTCGGGTCACCGTAGAGGTCGGGGCGGGTCAGGATGCCGATGACCACGAGCACGACCAGCGTGGCGAGCAGGCCGAGGTTGCGCTTGACGCCCTCCCCGCCGTCGCCGCGCCACCAGGAGAGCTTCGCCGGCGCGCCGACCTTGGCGGTCTCCGCCCGCTCCACCGGCGGCGACTGCGCGGGCAGCGAGGATTCTCTGACATCGCTCATGCCGGTGCGCCTTCCATGAGGGACCCCGCCATGACGAGGTCGAGCACGGTGTTCTCGTCCAGTTCGCCGGCCGGGGCCTCGCGGACCACCCGGCCCTCCCGCATCACCAGCACCCGGTCGGCCAGGCCCAGCACCTCGGGCACCTCGCTGGAGACCAGCAGCACCCCGACGCCACGGGCGGCCAGATCGCGGATCACCTGGTACAGCTCGGCGCGGGCGCCCACGTCCACGCCCCGGGTCGGCTCGTCGAGCAGCAGCAGCCGGGTGTCCCCGAGCAGCCACCGTCCGACCACCACCTTCTGCTGGTTGCCGCCGGACAGCGTGCGCACCGGCCGCCGTACGTCCCGGGGCCGCAGCTCCAGCGACGCGGCGATCCGGTCGGCCTCGGCGCGTTCCCGTCCGGCGTCCGTGAACCCGAGGCGGGCGTACCGGCTGAACGTGGCGAGCGTGACGTTGCGGTAGATCGGCTCGCCCAGCAGCAGCGCCTGGCTCTTGCGCTCCTCCGGCGCCATGCCCATCCCGGCCCGTACCGCCGCGCCCACACTGCCGGGCCGCAACGCGCGGCCGTCCACCCGGACCGTCCCGGCGTGCGCCCGGCGCGCGCCGAAGATGGTCTCCAGCAGCTCCGAGCGGCCGGAACCGACCAGCCCGGCGATGCCGACGATCTCCCCCGCCCGGACCCCGAGCGAGACGTCGGCGAACTCGCCGTGCCGGGTCAGCCCCTCCACCCGCAGCAGTTCCGCGCCACCCCCGTGGTCGGCCGGGCGCTGCGGGAAGACGTACTCGATGGTCCGCCCGGTCATCCGGGCGACCAGGTCGCGGGTCGGTGTCTCGCGGGCCGGCAGGCTCGCCGCCGTGGTCCGGCCGTCCTTGAGTACGGTGACCCGGTCGCCGATCTCGCGGATCTCCTCCAGCCGATGCGAGATGTAGATGACCGCGATGCCCTGCGCGGTGAGTTCCCGGATGATCCGGAACAGGTTCGCCACCTCGTCGTGGGCCAGCACCGCGCTCGGCTCGTCCATGATGATCAGCCGGGCCTCGTGGGACAGCGCCCGGGCCATGCTGACGATCTGCTTGCCAGCCGCGGGCAGGTGCCGCACCAGCCGTCCCGGCGGGATCTCCGGGTGACCGAGCCGGGCCAGGATCTGCCGCGTACGCCGGGCCATGTGCCCGCGCCGGACGAAGCCGAACCGGCGCGGCTCGTGACCCAGGAACGCGTTCTCCGCCACCGACAGGTCGTCGACCAGGTCGAGTTCCTGGTAGATGGTGGCGATGCCGGCGCGCATGGCGGCCTGTGGATCGGCGAACGACGCCGCCTCGCCGCGCCAGACGACCTCGCCGGAGTCCGGCCGGTGCACCCCGGCCAGCACCTTGATGAGCGTGGACTTGCCGGCGCCGTTCTGCCCCAGCAGGCAGTGCACCTCGCCGGCCCGCACCTCCAGTTGCACGCCGTCGAGCGCCCGTACCCCCGGGAACGTCTTGACCACGTCGGTGAGGCGCAGGACCACCTCGCCCGCGACGGCGTCGGCGGGCGCCTCGACCAGTGGTTCTCCGATCTCGCTCACGCTGCACCGCCCTTCGTTCGCGACTGCGGGGCTCGCAGGACCGGCTCGCTCCTCGCGCTCGCCGAGCCCGCCCTCGTTCGCGACTGCGGGGCTCGCAGGACCGGCTCACTCCTCGCGCTCACCGAGCCCGCCCTCGTTCGCGACTGCGGGGCTCGCAGGACCGGCTCACTCCTCGCGCTCACGCTGCCTCCCCGAACGCGAGGTCACTCGCCAGCACGGCGGCGCCGGCGACGCCGGCGCGCGGGCCCAGCTCGGACAGGACGACCGGCAGGTTGCCGGTGGCCAGCGGCAGCGAGCGGCGGTAGACCACGCTGCGGATCTCGGCGAGCAGGATGTGGCCGAGCTGGGCGAGCCCGCCGCCGATGACGATCATCGAGGGGTTGGTGAAGCTGACCAGCCCGGCCAGCACGCTGCCGACCCGCCGGCCACCGTCGCGGATGAGCTGGATGCAGGTGACGTCCCCCTCGATCGCCCCCTGCGCCACGTCCAGCGCGGTCACCACACCCCGGGCCGCCAGCCGCTCGGCCAGCGCCGGGGACACCTCGGTGCGGGCCGCGACTGTCGCCTCCCGGGCCAACGCGGCGCCGCTGAACACGGCCTCCAGGCAGCCGACGTTGCCGCAGCTGCACATCGGACCGTTCGGGTCGACCTGGATGTGGCCGATGTCCCCGGCGCAGCCGTCGGTGCCCCGGTAGACCTCGCCGTGCAGGTAGATGCCGCAGCCGATGCCGGTGCCGATCTTGATGAACAGGAAGTCGTCGACGGAGTGGGCCACGCCGCCGTGCCGCTCCCCGATCGCCATGATGTTGACGTCGTTGTCGACCACGGCCGGGCAGCCGTGCTCGCGGGTGAGCAGCTCGCGGACCGGGAACCGGTCCCACCCCGGCATGATCGGCGGGGAGACCGGCACGCCGTCGCGGAAGCTCACCGGCCCCGGAACGCCGATGCCCACCGCGTCGAGCCGCTCGTACGCGCCGTCCACCTTGGCCTTGTGCAGCAGCTCGTTCACCCGCTGGAGCGTCACCTTCGGGCCGGAGCGGATGTCGGCGACCTCGGTGTAGGCGGCCACCGTCTCCAGCCGGCCGTTGACCACCTCCACGTCGATCGAGCTGGCGCCCAGGTCGACGGCGGCGAACCGCAGGTGCGGGCTCAGCTCGACGAGTGTGGAACGCCGGCCGCCACGGGAGGCGGCGAGCCCGGCCTCGGCGACGTACCCGAGGGAGACGAGGCGTTCCAGCTCGGCGAGCAGGCGCGGGCGGGGCATCTGGAGCCGGTCGCCGAGTTCGGCGCGGGACACCGCGCCCTCGTCCCGGAGCAGCCGCAGAAGCCGTACGTGCAGGGGGTCGACCGTCCGCACCGGCAGTCACCTCCGCATCGGAAGTCCGTCACATCGACGACGGCGATGTGTGTTGTGTCCGACACAGTAGGAGCCTTCCGGGCCGCATGTCCATAGCTTCGGCACGCCTGATGCAAACTTTTGTCCATACGAACAAAAGCGAGTTGCGGATCATGAAAACGCGCCGCCCCGCCCGGGGTTCTTCCGGGCGTGGCGGCGCGTTCTCGGTGCGTTCTCGGGATCGGAGGCGCTCCCGGGTCAGCGGGAGGGCGCGCGGCCCTTCTTGCGCAGCTTGCGGTCGTCGCGCAGCTCGACGTAGGGCTCCTCGTCGGCCGGGTGCCCGGCGGCGATGGCGCGGCTGCGCTCCAACTCGGCGTCGAACTCCGCGCCCAGCAGGATGGCGACGTTGCTCAGCCACAGCCACACCAGGAAGATGATCACGCCGGCCACCGCGCCGTACGTCTTGTTGTACGAGCCGAAATTGCTGACGTAGAGCGCGAACAGGCCGGACACCACCAGCCAGAGCACCACCGCGAGCACGCCACCGGGGCTGACCCAGCGGAAACCGCCGTGCCGGGCGTTCGGCGAGGCCCAGTAGAGGATCGCGAACATCAGGCTCACCAGCACCAGCAGCACCGGCCACTTGGCGATGTTCCACACGGTCACGGCGGTCTCGCCGAGCCCGATCGCGTTTCCGGCCTGCTCGGCCAGCCCACCGGTGAACACCACGATCACGGCGCTGATCAGCAGCATCACGCCGATGACCGCGGTCACGCCGAGGCGTACCGGCAGCGTCTTCCAGATCGGCCGTCCCTCCGGCACGTCGTAGATGCTGTTCGAGGCGCGCATGAACGCGGCGACGTAGCCGGAGGCCGACCAGAACGCCGCCACCAGACCGATGATCGCCGCGATGCTCGCCAGCCCGCCGGACTGGCCGGCCTGGTCGATCGCGCTCTCGATGATGCGGCGGATGTTCTCCTCCGGCACCGCCTGCCCGACGGTGTCCCGTACCCCCTCGGTGGCCCGGTCGCCGAGCAGGCCGAGGACCGAGATCAGCACCAGTACGCCCGGGAAGATGGAGAGCACCCCGTAGTAGGTGAGCGCCGCGGCCCAGTCGGTGAGGCTGTCGTCCTGGAACTCCCGGACGGTCCGCTTGAGGGTCGCCATCCAGCCGGTGGCCGACAGGTCGGCCGGGCTGTCCGGCCCGTCGTCCGGCCCCACCGGCCCGGTGCGCTTCCGCCCGCCGGGCCGGTCCTGCCCAGCGGGGACGTCGTCGCGCGCAGCGGGGGCGTCGTCGCGGGTGTCGTCGTGGACGTCGTGGGCGTCGTCGCGGGCGGCCATGGCACCTCCTCGTCGTCATGTCGTCCCGCACGACATGCCCTGACGAGGGCAGCGATAACCACCGCACCCGCAAACCGACCACTCGGCCGCCGCCGGCCGGTTCCCGCCCACTTCCCGGCTCTCACATTCCCCGGCCGTGCCCTGCCGCCGCCTTCCGCCCGCACTCACCGGTGTCGCCGCTGCCCGCGCTCCGCTGCCCGCGCCCTGCCGCCCGCCTCTCCGTCGGCACCTTCCACCCCTCGCCGCCTTTGCTCTGCAGCCACGCGCGCGACGGACACGCTCCGTAACCAGGTGCGCCGATGGATGCAGAGCAAAGGAGGCGAGGGCAGCGCTCCCGTCGGGCACCACCGCCCTCCCGCCCGAGAACTCGGCGAGCCGTCGTTCGCCGCGACCGCGATCGTCGACATCTCGACGACCGTCACGACGAGTGGAACTCCATGGGTGTCAAACAGGGCCGGAGGCACCCATGGTGTTCCACTCATCAAGTAATCGCCCACCGACGGCCCAGGGGGCAGGCGCGCGAGCGAGGCGTGCCAATAGGCGGCGCGCCGAAGTGGCGACGCGGGCGCGCCCCGATGCCACCACCTCGGCGAAGTAACGTCGACCGTGGAAATGCGAGACGGCGGACACGCTGCCCGGACATTTCCCGCCCGGGACGAGCGTGGCGGTACGAGCGCGCGCAACCCGGCGCGAGCCGGTGCGACGAGCGCCGCGCGCGCGAGCCGGCGCGGAATACACACCCGCCTCAGTGGACACGTTGCGTGACGACAAGCATCCCGGGCGCGCCCATCTTCATCGTTGTAAGCGATATCGCGAGAGAGCCGAGCGAGACCACCTCCCGACATCGCGAAACAGTTTCAAGAAATATGTGACACGAGTGAGCGAACCTCCATTCCGTCACTCATTGCAATCACGATCGGCAATGTTCCCAACCTGCGCGCTATTCGCGTATCGTGCCCCCTCGTGCCGCCCGTTCGCCCCTCCGACGCGACTCCCCCCAAACCCCGGCCGCCGTCCGGCGGACGACCGGGGTCCGACGTGGACGCCGAGGTGGTGTCGCTGCCGCCGGACGAGGGAAGCGTCGGCGGACCCGAGTGGGCCGACGACGGGCCGGGCGAGACGCTCCACCACAGCCGAGCCGACCACCACCCGGCAGACGAGCTCCGCACTCCGGCCGAGCAACGCACCCGCGGCGAGGCCCGGACCCCGGACGACAGCGAGACCCACGCCCCGGGCGAGACCGAGAGCCACAGGGAGCCGACCCCGGAACAGGCCCACCAGGACGCCCGCGAACTGGCCGCCCGGTTCGAGGAGGAGAAGCCGGGGCGGGTGCTCGCCGGACCGGTCGGTGTCCTCTTCACCGGCATCACCGTCGCGGTCGGGCTGCTGACGCTCTGGCAGGTGTTCTTCCCGCTGGCTCAGGGCAGCAAGTACTACCTGATCTTCTTCCTGGCCGGCGTACTGCCGGTGGTGTTCCTCGCGTATCCCTCGGGGGTGCGGCTGCGGCGCGCCGGGGCCGACGCGGACGACCGGCGCGGGCCCACGCCGGTGGACTGGCTGCTGGCCCTCGCGGCGCTCGTGGTCTGCCTCTACCCGGTGCTGCCGGTCACCATCGGCGCCGGTGGCGGCGGATACGACGCCTTCCTCGACCGGCAGGGCCTGCTGGATCCGCTGGACGTGGCGTTCGGCACCGGGCTGCTGCTCCTGCTGCTGGAGGCCTGCCGGCGTACCACCGGTTGGATCCTGCCGGCGGTCTGCGTGCTGTTCCTGGGGTACGGCTACTACGGCGGGCTGCTGCCGCAGGCCTGGCCGGTGGCGCACGCGGGACTCGACTTCGGGCAGCTCGTCGACGCGTTCTACAACTCCGACAGCGGCTTCTACGGCACCCCGCTGGACGTGGCCGCCTCGTACATCGTGCTGTTCACGATCTACGGCGCCGTGCTCGACCTGTCCGGCGCGGGCCGGTTCTTCGTGGAGCTGTCCGCCGCCGCGTTCCGCCGCTCCCGGACGGCCGCCGGGCGCACCGCCGTCGCCTCGGGTTTCCTGCTCGGCACCGTCTCCGGCTCCGGCGCCGCCACCACCGTCAGCATCGGCGCGGTGACCTGGCCGATCCTGCGCCGCGCCGGCTACCCGGCCGAGAGGGCGGGCGGCATGCTCGCCGCCGCAGGTGTGGGGGCGATCCTGTCGCCGCCGACGCTCGGCGCCGCCGCGTTCATCATCGCCGAGTACCTGGGCGTGTCGTACCTCCAGGTGCTCGGCTGGGCCACGGTGCCGACGATCCTCTACTACCTGGGCATCCTGCTCTCCGTCGAGATCGACGCCCGGCGCTCCGGCGTGCGGCCGGTGGTCATCGACACCGGCTCGGCGTGGCGGCTGCTGGCCCGCTTCGGCTACCACTTCCTCTCGCTCTTCGTGATCATCGTGGTGCTGGCGCTCGGCGCGTCGGCGATGCGCGCGGTGGTCATCGCCACCGCGATCGCGGCCGTGCTGTCCTTCCTGGACCGCCGGCACCGCCTCACGCCGGCCCGGCTGGTGGCGGCGCTGCGCGACGGCGTACGCGGGGTGCTCGCGGTGAGCGCCGTCTGCGCCGCGGCCGGCATCATCACCGCCACCACCACGAAGACCGGTCTCGGGCCGCAGGCCGCCGCGCTGCTGATCGACGGCGCGCAGGCGGTCAGCTCGGAGCCGGCCGTGGTGCTGGCGCTGACCGCGGTGCTCGCCGCCGTCGCGCTGAGCCTGCTCGGTCTCGCGGTGCCGGTCACCGCCTCGTTCGTCATCGGCTGGGTGATCATCGGCCCGGCGCTGCTCAACCTGGGCGTCGAGGCGCCCGCCGCGGCCATGTTCGTCTTCTACTTCGCGGTGCTGTCCGAGGTCTCGCCGCCGACCGCGCTGGCCGCGGTCGCCGCCGCCGCGGTCACCGGCGGCCGGCTGGTACCGACCATGTGGCAGACCCTGCGGTACGCGCTGCCGGCGTACCTGATCCCGCTGGCCTTCGTGATCACGCCGACCGGTCTCGGGCTGCTCGGCATCGGCGGGCCCGGGCGGATCGTCACGGCCGCCCTGGTGTCGGCGCTGGGCGTGGCGGTGCTGGCGGTCGCGGCCGGCGGCTGGCTGCCCGGTGTGGGCCCGGCCGGCGTGCCGGAGCGGATCGTCGGCGCGATCGCCGGGCTGGTGCTGCTCTGGCTGGAACCGCTGCCCATGGCGATCGGCGCGGCGCTCGCCGCGCTCACGGTCGCGGGCGTGTACGTCCGACGTGGCGCCGCCGGGCACGCCGGCCGCCCGGCGGTCGAAGAATCCGTGGACCTTGGGGAGGAGAGAGAGTGGGACGGATCGACGCGAGGATAGTGGCGGGTGTCGGGGCACTCGTCCTGGTCGCCGCCGGTGCCGCCGGCTGCGGGGGCCGTCAGGACGGCGCGGCGAAGGACGACGCCGCCCGCGAGGTCAGCTGCAAGGTCACCAAGGACACCCGGGTCGGCATCGCCACCGGCAACGCCACGGGCGTCTACTACGTGGTCGGCAACGCGCTCGCCGGTGAGCTGAGCAAGACCACCGACGGGAAGCTCACCGGGACGGCCGCCGAGACCGGCGCCTCGGTGCAGAACGTTGAGCAGCTCGTCGCCGGCCAGTACGACGTGGCGTT
Organism: Micromonospora sp. WMMD1219; assembly: GCF_049315215.1. Classification (NCBI taxonomy): domain Bacteria; kingdom Bacillati; phylum Actinomycetota; class Actinomycetes; order Micromonosporales; family Micromonosporaceae; genus Micromonospora; species Micromonospora sp. WMMD1219. The sequence continues at coordinate 3,301,715 of NZ_CP186057.1, read as the reverse complement.
CTCGCTGTTCGACACCGCTGTCAACGCGGTGCAGGGCAAGGGGAGCTTCACCGCGCCGCAGCCGGTCAAGGCGCTTGCCCGGATCTACGACAACTACACGCAGGTGGTGGTCCGCGCCGACGCGGGGATCACGTCGGTGGCCGACATGAAGGGCAAGAAGATCTCCACCGGCTCGCCCAAGTCCGGTACCGAGGTCATCGCCAACCGGCTGCTCACCGCCGCCGGGCTGGACCCGGCCAAGGACATCCAGGCGCAGCGGCTGGACCTCACCAAGACCGTCGACGGCATGAAGGACGGCAGCATCGACGGCTTCTTCTGGTCCGGCGGCGTGCCGACCGGCGGGGTCACCGACCTGTTCACCACGTCCGGCGACAAGGTGAAGTTCGTCGACATCAGCCCCCTGCTGCCGAAGATGGCCGAGCTGAACCCGGCGTACCAGGCGGGCACGATCGGCAAGGACGTCTACCGGACCCCGGCCGACGTGCCCACCATCGTGGTGCCGAACGTGCTGCTGGTGCGCGACAACCTCGACGCCGACGTGGCCTGCGCGATCACCCGGACGGTCTTCGACTCCAAGGATGCCCTGGCCCAGGCGAACTCGGCGGCGAAGGGCATCGAGCTGGGCAACGCCCGCAAGACCGATCCGGTGCCGCTGCACCGGGGCGCGGAGCGGGCGCTGAGCGACCTCGGCGCGAGCTGACCCGAACGGGCCGGGCCCGGACGCGCGTCCGGGCCCGGCCCACCGACCCGACCCGGAGACCTCCGTGCCGCTGCCCCACCCGGCCCGCGTACGCCGGCATCACCGCTCCGCGGACCGCACCGGACGCCTCCGCTCGGTCCGCGTCCAACTGCTGGCGCCGATCCTGGTGGCCACCGCCGGCCTGGTCGTGCTGGGGGCGGCGCAGACCGACGCCGCGCTCGACGCGTCCGCCGACGCCGACCGGGCCCGCGTGCTGGCCGGCACCGCCACCGCGACCGTACGGCTGGTGCACGAGCTGGAGCGCGAACTGGGCGAGACGGCCGCGTTGCGCCAGCGCGGCGGTACGTCCGGCCGCCCGCTCGTGGACGCGCAGCGCCGCCGGGTGGACACGGCGGTGGACCGCTACCGCTCGGCGCAGGGTGACGCGCGCCGGGCCGCGCCGAATCTGGCCGGGGTGCTGGACGACGCGCGGGGGCGCCTGGAGCAGCTCGCGCCGACCCGGGACCTGGCGCTGGCCGGTGAGCGCGGCGACCCGGCGTACGTGTCGCTGGTGGAGTCGCTGCTCGCGGTGGCGGACGCGCTGCCGAGCCAGCTCCGCGACGCCGAGCTGGCCAACCAGGCGCGCGAGGTGGCCGCGGTGGCCGCCCAGGAGCACCTGTCCGCGCTGGAGCGCGACCTGCTGCGGGCGGTGTTCGTCCGGGGTGGACTGCAGAGTGGCGAACTGGCCCGGCTGGGCCGGCTGCGGGGTGCCCGGGAGCAGCGGCAGGCCGAGTTCCTGCGGATCGCCTCCGCACCGGCGAACAGGGCCTGGTACCGGCTGGTCGACGGCACCGACGTGACCACTGCCCGCCGGATACGTGACGCCGTGCTCGACTCCGACGGCGCGCCGGGCACGGTGAAGACCGACGGTGACGCCTGGTACGTGGCGCAGAGCGGCGCGATCCGCCGGTACAACCTGCTCGGCCGGGACCTGTCCGACGGGCTGGACCGGGACGCGGCTGACCTGGCCGGGGCGGCCCGGCTGCGTGCGGTGCTCACCGCCGGGGCGACGAGCACAGTCGCGCTCGGCTCGCTCGTCACCGCCGTGCTGCTGGCGGTCCGCACCAGCCGCCGGTTGCGCCGGCTGCGGGTGGCCGCGCTCACCATGGCCAACCGGGAACTGCCGGAGCGGATCACCGCGATCGCGGCGGGCGAGCGGACCCCGGCGGAGGGCCCGGCGACCCGGATGACCGACGGGATCCGCCGGGGCCGGGACGAGGTGGCGCAGGTCGCCGAGGCGTTCGACACGGTGAACCGGGCCGCGTTGCGGCTGGCCGGGCAGCAGGCCGAGTTGCGGCTGGACGTGACCCGGATGGCGGAGGCGTTGGCCCGGCGCATCCGTACGCTCATCACCCGGCAGCTGCGGCTGCTCGACGACTTCGAGCGCGAGGAGACCGACCCGGACGCGCTGGCCCGTCTGTTCGCGCTGGACCACCTCGCCGCCCGGTTGCGCCGCAACGGCGAGAACCTGCTGGTGCTGGCCGGTGGTGAGCCCGGCCGCGGGCACGAGGGCGCGTTGCTGCTGGACGACGTGGTCCGGGCGGCGGCGTCCGAGATCGAGGACTACCCGCGGGTGGAGATCGACGTGCCGACCGCGGCGGTGCACGGCACGGCGGCCGGCAATCTGGTGCACCTGCTGGCGGAGCTGCTGGAGAACGCGACCGTCTACTCGCCACCCGAGGCCCGGGTGCTCGTCGACGGCCGGCGCACCGTCGACGGGCTGATGTTGCGTGTCCACGACCAGGGCATCGGCGTCAGCGAGAGCCGGCTGGCCGAGATCAACGAGCGGCTGGCCGCGCCGGCCATGCTGTCCAGCGCCGCGGCGGGCAGCATGGGCCTGCACGTGGTGGCCCATCTGGCCGCCCGGCACGGGATCCGGGTGCAGTTGCACAACCCGGGCACCGGCACTGTGGCGCAGGTCGACGTACCGGAATCGGTGCTGACCCGGGTCGAGTCGGTGGCGTCGCGGCCGACGGCGGAGCGGCGACCGCGCGCCGCGGCCTGGTTCAAGTCCGGGCCCGCCGGACGGCCGGCGGCCGGCAGTCGCAGCCTCGTCACCAGCGCCACGACCGTCGGCCCGGTGCGCGGCGTCGCCGCCGTCCGCACGCCCGGAGGCGCGTTGCTGGCGCCGAGCACGGCGCGGATCCGGCCGGTGAGTGTGCCGCCGACGCCCGTCCCGACCACCGCCGCCGGGCTGCCCCGGCGGCAGGTGGGCGGCCACCTGCCCGGGCCGATGCCGGACGCCGCCGCGCCGCCGCCGGCCACCGACCTGCTGGACCCCGAAGTGGTACGTGCCCGGCTGTCCGCCCTCGCCGAGGGGGTGGCCAGCGCGACCCGCCGTGCCCCGAACACCACCACACCCAACGGGAGAAGATCATGACCTCACCGTCCTCCGCCAGCCTGGACTGGCTGCTGGCGAACTTCGCCGAGCAGGTGCCGGACGTCTCGCACGCGCTCGCGGTCTCCGAGGACGGGTTGCGGCTGGCGTCCTCGCCGGACCTCGCCCCTGACCAGGTCGACCAGCTCGCGGCGGTGATCAGCGGGCTGGCGAGCCTGACCGTGGGCGCGGCCCGGCTGATGTCGGCGGGCCGGGTACGCCAGCAGATCGTCGACATGGACGGCGGGGTGATGCTGGTGATGGCGGTGGGTGAGCGGGCGCTGCTCGGCGTGCTCGCCGCGCCCGGCTGCGACCTGGGCCAGATCGGCTACGAGACGGCGACGCTGGTGCAGCGGGTGGCGGAGGCGCTGGAACCGGCGGTCCGACGGTGACCGGCCGCCCGCTGCGGCTGCTGGCCGCGCTGATGACGGCGGTGCTGGTGGCCGGCTGCGCGGCCGAGGACGCCACCCCTGAGGCGTGGCACGGCGGGCGGATCTTCCTGGCCACCGGCAACACCACCGGCGTCTACTACCAGCTCGGCGGCGGGTACGCCGACCTGATCACCCGCCACCTGCCCGGGTACGAGGCGCGGGCGGAGCCGACCGGTGCGTCGGTGGAGAACATCACCCGGGTGGCGAGCGGCGACATGGAGATCGCGTTCAGCCTGGCCGACACGGCCGCGGACGCGGTCGACGGGCGCGGGGCGTTCGACAAGCAGCCGCAGCCGGTGCGGGCGCTGGCCCGGGTCTACAGCAACTACACGCACGTGATCGTCCGCGCCGACGGCAAGATCGGCAGCTTCGCCGACCTGCGCGGCAAGCGCATCTCCACCGGTTCGCCGAAGTCCGGCACCGACATCATCGCCGGGCGTCTGCTCACCGCCGGTGGCATCGACCCGAACCGGGACATCCAGCGGTTCAACCTGTCGCTGCCGGAGACGGTCAAGCGGATGCGCGCCAAGGGCCTGGACGCCATGTTCTTCTCCGGCGGTCTGCCCACACCGGGCGTCAAGGACCTGCTCTCCTCCGCGCCCGGCACGTTCCGGCTGCTGCCGCTCGACGAGCTGATCGAGCCGTTGAGCGCCCGCTTCGGCGCGGTCTACACCACGGCGACACTGCCGAAGGAGGTCTACGGCACGCCCGCGCCGACGCCGACGATCACCGTGGCGAACGTGATCCTGGTGGCGGCGGACATGCCCGAGCAGCTCGCGTACGACCTGACCCGGGTGCTGTTCACCTGGCAGGGCGAGCTGATCCAGGTGCACCCGGAGGCGGCGAACTTCAACCGGTCCAGCGCCGCGGCGACCCGGCCGATCCCGCTGCACCCGGGCGCGCAGCGGTTCTACCGCACCGGCTGAGCGCGGGACTGTGCCGCCTCGGTTCGAGCCCGGGCGGCGCCGCGCCCGCTACGGCGTCCAGTCGCGCCGCAGCAGGCCGTAGATCACCAGGTCGGTGAAGCCGTCGCCGTCGTACTCGCGGTCCCGCTGGGTGCCCTCGTGGACGAACCCGCACCTCTCGGCGGTGCGCCGCATGGCCGTGTTGCCGGCGAGCGTCTCGATCTCCAGCCGGCGCAGGTTGCGGTTGCGGAACCCGTACCGGCAGAGCAGCCGGATCACCTCGGTCCCGTAGCCCTGGCCGCGCGCCTCCGGCAGCAGCGTGATGCCGAGGTGGGCGTACCCGTTGAAGGCGTTGATGCCCCAGAGCACGCCGGTGCCGAGGAACGTGCCGTCGGCGACGGTCTCGGCCAGCAGCGACACCGGAGCGGCGGCCTCCGGCTGCTCGGCGGCTCGCTTCTCCAGCCGGGCCCGGACCTGCCCGACGTGGTGCGGCAGGAACGGCTCGTCGTCGGTGACCAGGTGCAGCTCCGGGTCGCCGTGCAGCCGGAACATGTCCGGCGCGTCGTCGGGGGTGGGCGTACGCAGACGGACCCGGTCGGTGGCGAACATGCCGCGACGCTAACAGCCGGTCCGCAGCCACTCGACCGGATTATCCGGCCGCCGCCGGGCGCCCCACATGCCTAAACTAAAGACTTAGCTAACCCAGGAGGTCGCGCCATGTCGGCTGAGGCTGTGCACTACAACATGCATGACGCCAAGACCCACCTGTCGCGCATCATCGAGCGGGTGGAACGCGGCGAAGAGATCATCATCGACCGGGCGGGCACCCCTGTGGCGAAGGTCGTACCGCTGGTGCGCCGGACCGACCGCACGGCGATCGGCTCCCTCGCGGGGCAGGTGGACCTCTCGGGTGACTGGGACTCGCCACAGACCAACGCCGAGATCGCCGCCGACTTCGGGATCGGCGCATGACCCTGCTGCTGGACACCCACGTCGCACTCTGGGCCATCACCGGCGACGCCACCCTCGGCGTCGAGTTCCTCGACCGGCTACGCCACGACCCCGATGTCTTCCTCTCCCCGGTCAGCCTCTGGGAGATCACCATCAAGCAGCAGGCGGGAAAGCTCTCCGGTCCTCCCGACCTCGCGGAACGGGTGCGGGACATGGGGTTCCGTGAACTGCCGGTGACCCACGACCACGCCATCACCGCAGGCCGCCTGCCGCCGCATCACCGGGATCCCTTTGACCGGATGCTGGTGGCGCAGGCGATCACGGAGAACCTGACCCTGGCCACCCGCGACGCCTCCATCCCGCTCTACGAGGTCGACGTCCTCAAGGTGTAGACCTCAGGCGGGGGCGGTGGCGGCGCGCGCCGCCGCAACCAGCCGGGCGGTCTCGGCGGTCACCGCCTCGTCGTCGGCCGGCGTCCCCGGGTCGTAGCGGACCGTCCAGGTCAGACCGTCGACCCCGGACACCCGCCGGGCCGCGATCCGCCCGGAGCCGCCGGGCACCTCGTGGTGCGAGGTGTACGCCACCGAGCCGGTGACCCGGGCCCGGACCTGGTGCGGCAGGTCACCCGGGTCGACGAGCAGGTACGTCTCGGGGAGGCCGTCCGCGACCACCAGGTAGCCGTCGTGCTCGGCGACCGGCTCGGCCGGGGTGACAGTCAGCTCCCGGCCGGACCACACCGCCTTGAGGATGTCGTGCCAGCCGAGACGGTCCACCCGGCCGGGCAGCCAGAGCCCGCGGTTGCTGGCGACCAGCACGCCGTCGTTGCCGCCCTCGCCGGTGCCGGCCGCGGCCCAGGCGAGAACACGCTCGTCGGTGGCCAGCGGCGGCCGGTCGGCTGACGGCAGTTTCGGCCGGCGGTTGAACAGACCCATCACAAACCTCCGGCGGCCTGCTCGCGCAGTGCCCGTGCGTGCTGTTCCAGCGAGAGCAGTTCCCCGAACAGGGCGAAGTACTCGTCCTTGTTGCTCACCGGGTTGATCCGCTGGATCTTCGACTTCAGGTCACGGATGCGGCCGGTGACCGAACTCCACTGGAGCCGGGCCATGGTGATCGAGACGTACCTCGGGTCGGGCTCACCGTCGATGCGCAACGGCTCCACCGCCAGCTCACCGACCAGCGCCTGCCCGGCCAGGTCGTCGCAGGCGTCGCGGACCCGCTCGATCCACACCGCGCCGCCGGTCGCGCCGGACGCGCCGCCGGCGGCGGCCACGGCGGCGCGTACCGCCACGTGCACCGGGTGCTGGTAGTCGGTCGCCTCGACCGCGTCGAACATCGGGCCGGCCAGGACCGGCTCCTGCAGCGCCAGCTTCAGCGCCTCCCGCTCCACCATGGAGCGCGGGCTGTCCACAGCCGGCGCGGCCGGGCCGGAGCGGGCGGGTGCGGCGGGCGCGCCACCGGCCTGCGGCCCGTGCGCGGCGGCCAGCACCGCACGCTGCACCGGCTCGATCTCCATGCCGAGGTCACCGGCGAGCTTGCGCACGTACTCCGGGCGCTTCTCCCGGTCCTTGATCTTCGCCACCAGCGGCGCGGCGCGGCGCATCGCCTCGACGCGGCCGTCGACGGTGTCCAGGTCGAACCGGTTGATCACGTGCCGGAGCGCGAAGTCCACCAGCGGCTCGCGGCGGGCCACCAGGTCGCGTACGGCCAGGTCGCCCTTTGCCAGGCGCAGCTCGCACGGGTCCATGTTGTCGGGGCTGACCGCGATGAAGGTACGCCCGACGAAGCGCTGGTCGTCCTCGAAGGCGCGCAGCGCGGCCTTCTGGCCGGCGGCGTCGCCGTCGAAGGTGAAGATGATCTCGCCGGCCCGCTCGTCGCTGTCGAACAGCACCCGGCGCAGCACCGAGATGTGGTCACCGCCGAACGCGGTGCCGCAGGTCGCGACCGCCGTCGGCACGTCGGCGAGGTGGCAGGCCATCACGTCGGTGTAGCCCTCGACCACCACCACCTTGCCCTGCTTGGCGATCTCCCGCTTGGCCTGGTCGATGCCGTAGAGCACGTGCGACTTCTTGTAGAGCGGCGTCTCGGGGGTGTTGAGGTATTTCGGGCCGTCGTCGTCGTCGAAGAGCTTGCGGGCGCCGAAGCCGATCACGTCGCCGGTGATGTCCCGGATCGGCCACATCAGGCGGCGGCGGAACCGGTCGATCAGCGAGCCGGAGCGGGCCGGGCGGGACAGGCCGGCGGTGACCAGCTCGTCGTGGGTGAAGCCCTGCTGGCGCAGGTGCTTGGTGAGCAGGTCCCACCCGTCGGGGGCGAAGCCGCAGCCGTACCGCTCGGCGGCGGCCCGGTCGAAGCCGCGCCCGGCGAGGAACTCGCGGGCCGGGCGGGCGCCGGCGGTGGTGAGCTGGGCCCGGTAGAACTCGACGGCGGCGGCGTGCGCGGCCACCAGGCGCTGCCGCTGCCCCTGCTGCGGCCGGGTACGCGGCGCGGACCGGTCGTCCTCGACGTAGCGCAACTGGATGCCGGCGCGGGCCGCCAGCCGTTCGACCGACTCGACGAAGCTGAGGTGCTCGGCGTCCATCAGGAACTTGATCGCGTCGCCGCCGACGCCACAGCCGAAGCAGTAGAACACGTTGCGGGCGGGCGAGACGTTGAACGACGGGCTCTTCTCGTCGTGGAACGGGCACAGCCCCTTGAGGTTGCCGCCGCCCGCCGACTTGAGCGTCACCACCTCGGAGATGACGTCCGCGATGGCGGTGCGCTCGCGGACCAGCGCGATGTCCTCGTCCCGGATCCGCCCCGCCATGACCGCCACCCCCTCGGCGTACATCCTGCCCTGCCGGACCGACGTTCCGGCGGCCGGGGGGACGGGCGTGTGGCCGACCACGCCCGTCCCCGCCGGCTCAGGCCGAGCGGGCCGCCGCGGGGTCGCCGATGCGCGGGAACGGCTCGATCGAGAAGACCACCTCGACCGGCACCTCGAAGTACGCGGCGATGCGCAGGGCCAGGTGCAGGCTGGGCCGGAACTCGCCGCGCTCCAGGTAACCGACGGTCTGGTAGTGCACACCGAGCGCGTCGGCCAGTTGCCGCCGGGAGATGCCCCGTTCGGCGCGCAGCACCGCGATGCGGTTGTGCACGGTCTCGCTCATCGACGCCCTCTCATCCGACCCGCTGCATGGCCCGCTCCCGCCGGGCCGCGACCCGCGAGCCGGACTCCCGGCGGGCCATCCGGCGCAGCACCACCGGGGCCAGCACGAGCCCGAGCACCGCCCAGGCGCCGAGCACGCCGACCGTCTCCAGGTGCCGCCAGGAGCCGCCGAGTTCGACAGCCGCCAGGTCGCCCGGGAGCAGCGCCGAGCGCATGCCCAAGCCTAGCCAGTAGAGCGGGAAGACCTGGGCGACGCCCTGGAGCCAGCCGGGCAGGCCGTTGATCGGGTAGAAGATGCCGGACAGCGCGATGAGACCGAAGATCGGCATCACCACCAGGCCCATGTTGCGCGGGTTCTCCACCAGCGAGCCGATCACCGCGCCCAGCGGCAGCGTCGCCACCAGCCCGAGCGGCACCACCCAGGCCAGCGTGAGCCAGGCGCCGGGGTCACCGAGCCGCAGCCCGTCGAGGAAGAACAGCCCGGGCGTGAGCTGGATGACCACGCCGATCAGCGCGACCGCCGACACCAGGACGATCTTGCCGACCAGGTAGCCGAGCATGCCGTCCGGAATGGCCTTGGCGCGCAGCAGCGTGCCGTCCTCCCGGTCGATGACGAGTTGGTTGGCCAGCCCGAGCAGACCACCGAAGAGCAGGCCCATGCCGAGCGCGCTGGGCAGCGTACGGGCGCCGAGCGAGAAGTCGGTGCCCGGCACGGTCGAGCCGCGCATCCAGAACACGGCGATCAGCAGCACGACCGTGGGGAAGAAGTAGGTCCAGAGATCCTGGCCGTTGGTGAACGTGGCGCGCAGCTCGATCACGCCGCGCCGCAGCCCGGCCCGCAGCGCGTTGGTGGTCGGGTTCATCGGTTCGCCTCCTGCTGCCACACCCGCTCGGCCCGGCCGGTACGGATGCCGGTCTCCTCCTCGTGCACCAGCGCCAGGTACGCGTCCTCCAGGCTGGCCCGGCGCACCTCCAGCTCGCGTACCCGGTCGCCGTGCTCGCGGAGCAGGTCGCGCAGGAACGCGGTGGCGTCGGCGGTGGCGTGCACGTACCGCTCGCCGTCGCGGGTCCAGCGCACCTCGGCGTCCCCAGCGACGCGCCGGGCGAGCTGGTCGGGCGAGCCCTCGGCGATGATCCGGCCACCGGCCAGGATGAGGATGCGGTCGGCCAGCTTCTCCGCCTCGGCCAGGTCGTGCGTGGTCAGCACGATGGTGGTCTCGTCCAGGTCGGCGAGGCGGTGCACCAGCTCGTGGAACTCGCGCCGGGCGGCCGGGTCGAAGCCGACTGTGGGCTCGTCCAGGAACAGCAGTTCCGGCCGGCCGACGATGCCGACCGCGACGTCGAGCCGGCGGCGCTGACCACCGGAGAGCCGGGCCACGCGGCTGCCGGCGTGCGCGGTCAGCCCCACCGTCGCCAGCAGTTCGTCGACCGGCCACGGGCGCGGGATCCGGTCGGTCGCGTACGGCGCGTAGAAGTCGCCGAGGTGGGCCAGCAGCTCCCGCACCCGCCACTTGCCGTGGTCGCGCCAGGACTGGAGCACCACGCCCAGCCGCGCGCGCCACCGCTCGTCGCCGCGCGCCGGGTCGGCGCCGAGCACCCGGACCGTGCCGGCCGAGGGCACCCGGAAGCCTTCGAGGATCTCGATGGTGGTGGTCTTGCCCGCGCCGTTGGGCCCGAGCAGCGCCACCACCTCGCCCCGCCGGGCGGTCAGGTCGACGCCGTGCAGCACGTCGACGGCGCCGTAGCGCATACGCAGATCCCGCACGTCGAGGACGAGATCCTCGTCGGGAGGTCGGGGGGACGCGACGGGCCCCGGGAGTTCGACCGCAGTCATGCCTCGGAATGTAGCACCTCTACTACATTCCGGGGTACACCCACTCACCACGGGACGCGCGGTGGGAGTCGTCAGGACACGACGGCGGCGGCCTCCTCGGCCTCCACGGCGGCGTTCCAGGCCGGCTTGGTGGACCGCCAGCCCTCGTCGTCCATGCCGCGCCGCCAGTAACCGGAGATGGACAGGTCGCCCCGGGGCACGCCGCGCTCGACGCGCAGCAGCCGCCGCAGCTCCTTCATAGCGCCGGCCTCGCCGTGCACGAACGCATGCACCCGGCCGGGCGGGAACTCCAGCGCCCGGACCGCCTCGACCAGCGGCTCGCCGTACGGACGCCCGTCCCGGTGCAGCCAGCACACCTCGACCTCGCCCGCGCTGGTCAGGGGCAGCTCGTCGGCCGGGCCGCCGACCTCGACGTACACCTTGGCGGCCGCGCCCGCCGGCAGCCGTTCCAGGGCGGCGGCGATGGCCGGCAGCGCGCTCTCGTCACCCGCCAGCAGGTGCCAGTCGGCGGCCGGGTCCGGCGCGTACGCGCCGCCCGGCCCGGCGAACAACACCCGGTCGCCCGGACGCAGCGCCGCCGCCCACGGACCGGCCAGACCCTCGTCGCCGTGGTGCACCACGTCCACTGTCATCTCACCGGCCGCGGCGTCCCAGGCCCGGACCGTGTACGCGCGCAGGCGCGGCCACTGCTCCGCCGGGAACTCCCGCTTGATGGTGGCCAGGTCGACCGGGTACGGGTAGGTCACCCCGGCCGGCGGGAAGACGAACTTCACGTAGTGGTCGGTGTACGCGCCCACCGGCAGCCCGGCCAGCTCGGCGCCGCCCAGGACCAGGCGGATCAGGTGTGGGGTGGGCCGCGTGGTCCGGACGACCGTGGCGGCGGTGAGCTTCTTCGGGCGATCCGTCATGCTGCTTAGGCTAGCCTAAGCTCCGCCGGGGTGATCCGGTCAGCTTGGCGACACCAGCCGGGCGTGCCAGGCCAGCGCGGCCGGATCGGTGAGCGAGGCGACCTGGTCGATCACCACGCGCAGCCGCGCGGCGTCGTCCGCCGCGTCCCGCCACAGCGGCGCGAACACCGGGTCGAGCGCGTCGGGCGCCCGGTCCAGCAGCACCGCGACCAGCCCGGTCAGGACGTCGCGCTGCCGGGCGTAGCGGCCCTCGGCGCCGGGACGGCGCATCACGTACCGCAGCGCGATGCCCTTGAGCAGCGCGCACTGCGCCCGGATCCGGCGCGGCACCTCCAGGTCGGCGGCGTAGCGGCGGTGCGGGCCCGGACCGTGGCGCTGCTCGGTGGCGGCCACCACGCCGGCCACGAACCGGCCGGTGAGCACGCTGGTGGTTGCCTTCAACGCGGCGAGGGCGCGGTGGCTGCCGTCGTACGCGGCCAGCGGCGCGAGCACCGGATCGGCAAGCAGGTCGGCGAGCACCTCGCCCAGGTCCTCCGGCGCCTCACCGGAGTAGGCGGCGGCCACGTCGGCGCAGAGGGCCCGCCGCTCGTCCGCGTCGGCCAGCAGCGGGCGCAGGTCGACGTACCCGCCCTGGATGCCGTCCTCGACGTCGTGCACCGAGTACGCCACGTCGTCGGCCCAGTCCATCACCTGGGCCTCCAGGCAGCGCCGGGCGCCGGGCGGGGCGCCCTCGCGCAGCCAGTCGAAGACCGGGCGGTCGTCTGCGTACACGCCGAACTTGCGCTCGCCCGGGCGACGCGGCCACGGGTACTTGCTGACCGCGTCCAGCGCGGCCCGGGTCAGGTTCAGCCCGGCCGAGCGCCCGTCCGGGGTGAACACCTTCGCCTCCAGCCGGGTGAGCACCCGCAGCGTCTGCGCGTTGCCCTCGAATCCGCCGCAGGCGGCGGCCAGCTCGTCCAGGGCGTACTCGCCGTTGTGCCCGAACGGCGGGTGACCCAGGTCGTGCGCCAGCCCGGCGGTGTCCACCACGTCCGGGTCGCAGCCCAGCCGGGCGCCCATCTCGCGGGCGATCTGCGCGACCTCCAGCGAGTGGGTCAGCCGGGTACGCAGGAAGTCGTTCGTCCCGGCGGTGTGCACCTGCGTCTTCGCGGCGAGCCGGCGGAACGCCGCCGAGTGCAGCACGCGGGCGCGGTCCCGCTCGAACGGCGACCGGCCGTACCCGGTGTCCTTGGGCGCCTCGTCGACCAGCCGCGCCGCGTCGCTCATTTCTCCCGGATACGCAGATGGTCGCGACTGCGGGGCTCGCAAGACCGGCTCACTCCTCGCGCTCCCGGACCGCCAAGGTCGCGACTGCGGGGCTCGCAAGACCGGCTCACTCCTCGCGCTCCCGGACCGCCAAGGTCGCGACTGCGGGGCTCGCAAGACCGGCTCACTCCTCGCGCTCCCGGACCGCCAAGGTCGCGACTGCGGGGCTCGCAAGACCGGCTCACTCCTCGCGCTCCCGGAGCACGCAGAACTCGTTGCCCTCCGGATCGGCGAGCACCGTCCACTCCACGTCTCCCTGGCCGATGTCGACGTGCCGGGCGCCCATGTCGACCAGGCGCTCCACCTCGGCCTCCATGTCGGCCGGGCGCAGGTCGATGTGCAGCCGGTTCTTCCCCTCCTTCGGCCCGGCGACCGGGACGAAGACGAGACCGGGCAGCGTGTCGGGAGTCCGGCGGATCTCCACCTCGTCCGGCTTGTCGGTGATCACCTGATAGCCGAGTGCCTCCGCCCACCAACTGGCGAGCCGGGACGGATCCCGGGCGTCGACTACCAGGTTCTCCCAGACGGCGGTCATGTGGACACCCCTCCTGATCGACACGCGGCGGAAGCTCAGGTTACGCCGAGGAGACCGGAAAGGCGCGCCGGGCGGTACGCGGGGCCGCCGGCGGGCACCGGCGACCCCGCGTCCTCCTCAGCGGGAGTCCGAACCCGTGGTGGTGATGGCCGCGCGGCCCGCCTCCAGCCGGGCCACCGGCACCCGGAACGGCGAGCAGGAGACGTAGTCCAGCCCGACGGAGTGGAAGAAGTGCACCGAGTCCGGGTCACCGCCGTGCTCGCCGCAGACGCCGAGCTTCAGCCCCGGACGGGCCGCCCGGCCCTCCTCGGCGGCGATGCGGACCAGCCGGCCGACGCCGTCGGTGTCGATCGACTCGAACGGCGAGATGCCGAAGATGCCCAGCTCCAGGTAACGCCAGAAGAACGCGCCCTCCACGTCGTCGCGGGAGAAGCCCCAGCCCATCTGGGTCAGGTCGTTGGTGCCGAAGGAGAAGAACTCGGCCGCCTCGGCGATCTGCCCGGCGGTCAGCGCCGCCCGGGGCACCTCGATCATCGTGCCGATCAGCACCTCGACGCCGCTGTCCCCGACCACCTCGGCGATGATCCGCTCGGCCTCGGCGCGTACCGTCTCCAGCTCCTGCACGGCCCCGACCAGCGGCACCATGATCTCCGGGCAGGCCGTGCCGCCGTCGCGGACGACCGCGACGGCGGCCTCCGCGATCGCGCGGACCTGCATGGCGAACAGGCCCGGGATGACCAGGCCGAGCCGGACGCCGCGCAGGCCCAGCATCGGGTTCTCCTCGTGCATCCGCCGCACGGCGGCGAGCAGCGCCTCCTCCTTGGCGACGTCCTCGCCGCGCTCCTGGGCGACCGCGACGTTCACCGCGAGCTGCTCCAGCGGGGGCAGGAACTCGTGCAGCGGCGGGTCGATCAGCCGCACGGTGACCGGCAGGCCGTCCATCTCGCGGAAGATCTCGATGAAGTCGGCCCGCTGCAACGGCAGCAGCGCGGCGAGCGCGTCCTCCCGCTCCCGTTCCCCGGAGGCCAGGATGAGCCGCTCGACCAGCTCGCGCCGGTCGCCGAGGAACATGTGCTCGGTGCGGCACAGGCCGATGCCCTCGGCACCGAAGCGCCGCGCCCGGGCCGCGTCCGCGCCGGTGTCGGCGTTCGTGCGGACCCGCAGCCGCCGCGCGGCGTCGGCGTGCGTCATGATCCGGTGTACGGAGCGGACCAGCGCGTCGTCGGTGTTCTCCGGGTCGAGTTCGCCCTCGAAGTACTGCACCACCTCGGACGGCATGACCGGCACCTCGCCGAGGTAGACCTTGCCGGTGGTGCCGTCGATCGAGACCACGTCGCCCTCGTTCACCACGTGGTCGCCCACTGTGAACTTCTTCGCCGGTACGTTCACTTCCAGCTCGTCGGCGCCGGAGACGCAGGTCTTGCCCATGCCGCGGGCCACCACCGCGGCGTGGCTGGTCTTGCCGCCCCGGGAGGTCAGGATGCCCTTGGCGGCGATCATGCCGTTGAGGTCGTCCGGGTTGGTCTCCCGGCGGACCAGGATCACCGACTCCCCCTCGGCGGCCAGCTCGACCGCGCGCGCCGAGGTGAAGACCACCTTGCCGGACGCCGCGCCCGGGGAGGCGCCGATGCCCTTGGCGACCGGCTCGAACTCGTGGTCGAGCTGGAAGCGCGGGAACATGAGCTGGGCGAGCTGCGCGCCGTTGACCCGGTGCAGCGCCTCGTCCAGGTCGATCAGGCCCTCGTCGACGAGCTGCCCGGCGATGACGAACGCGGCGGCGGCGGTGCGCTTGCCGACCCGGGTCTGGAGCATCCAGAGCTTGCCGCGCTCGATGGTGAACTCGATGTCGCAGAGGTCCTTGTAGTGCTCCTCCAGCCGGGCCATGATGCCGAGCAGCTGGTCGTAGGACGTCTTGTCGAGCTGCTCCAGCTCCTGCAACGGCACCGTGTTGCGGATGCCGGCCACCACGTCCTCGCCCTGGGCGTTGGCGAGGTAGTCGCCGTAGATGCCCTGCGCCCCGCTGCCCGGGTCGCGGGTGAACGCGACGCCGGTGCCGGAGTCGGGGCCGAGGTTGCCGAAGACCATCGTCACCACGTTGACGGCGGTGCCCAGGTCGGCCGGGATGCGCTCCTGCCGGCGGTAGAGGATCGCCCGCTCCGCGTTCCACGAGTCGAAGACCGCGCGGATGGCGAGGTCGAGTTGCTCGCGCGGCTCCTGCGGGAACTCGCGGCCGGTGTGCTTGGCGAAGATCTGCTTGTACGCGTCGACCAGCCCGCGCAGGTCGTCGGCGTCCAGATCGAGGTCGTTGTGCGTGCCCTTGGCGCGCTTGATCTCGTCCAGCGCGTGCTCGAACTCCTCGCCCGGCACCTCGCAGACGGTCTTGCCGAACATCTGGATCAGCCGCCGGTAGGAGTCCCAGGCGAACCTGTCGTTCCCACCCGCTTGGTTGCTCAGGCCGACCACGCTTCGGTCGTTGAGTCCCACGTTGAGGACGGTCTCCATCATGCCCGGCATGGAGAACTTGGCGCCGGAGCGTACCGAGACCAGCAGCGGGTCGTCCGGGTCGCCGAGGCGCCGGCCCATCTCGCGCTCCAGCGACTCCAGGTGCGCCTCGATCTGCGCGGCCAGGCCGTCCGGCTCGCGCCCGGTCGTCAGGTACGCCTTGCAGGCCTCTGTGGTGATCGTGAAGCCGGGCGGAACCGGCAGGCCGAGATTCGTCATCTCGGCCAGGTTGGCCCCCTTGCCGCCGAGCAGATCCTTGAGATCCTTGTTGCCCTCGGCGAAGTCGTAGACGTACTTCTGCTCGACCGGATCGTGCGCTGCCACCAGAGCCTCCCACGCGCGCCATTGACACTTAACGAAGGTTCAGTTCGGACATACCCCGGTAGTGACCACCGGTAATCCCGGCTCGTCAGCGTCGGTGGGGCGAAGGCTAGGCGAGTTTCGAGAAACCTGGGAGCGTTCGGTGACTTTCGGCACAACGGTCACCACAATCCGCGTTCGTACGGGTTTTTGGGAACGCTTCCACGAGCACGATCACGCAATTCCGAGTCCTCTCGTACTCTTGACGTCACTGCATCTCGCGGAACCTGACCTTTGCCATATCCCGCGCGAATACACCCTCGGAGTCGTCGCCGTGCAGACCAACCCCGCCGCCCCGGAGACCGGGCCGGAGCCGACCGACACCCGCCCCACCAGCCCGTCCTCCGGCGCAGTTCCGCCGTCCACGGCTTCGGCGCCGTCCGCGGCTTCGTTGCCGACCCCTGGTGAAGGGCTGCCCGGTGTGCCGGCGCCCGCGGCCGAGCTGGCCCGGGTCGCCGCGGGCCGGGCCGCCGGGGCGCTCGCCGGACCGGCGGCGGTCCGGCTGGGCGACGTGGTGCCGGCACCCGGGCAGGTGCTCCCGGACCCGGCCGGCGACTTCACGCTGAGCGCGGACGCGGTGCTGCGGGTCAGCCCCGCCGCGCGGGACGTCGCCGAACAGCTCGCCGGCTGGCTGCGCCCGGCCACCGGCTTCCCGCTCCCGGTCGCCGACACCACCGAGGGCGGCCCGCTGACGCTCACGCTGTCCCCGGCGGACACCGCCGTGCCGAGCGGCGCGGTCGCGTCCGGGCCGGCGTCCACGGGCCGGGAGGCGGCTGATGTGGCGGGCGGCGAGCCGTCCGGCGCGACGGCCCGCACCGCCGGGCCGGACGACGCCGGGCTCGGGGACGAGGGCTACCGCCTCGACGTGACCGTCGGCGGCGTCCGGATCACCGCCGGCACCCCGGCCGGGCTGTTCCACGGCGCGCAGACGCTGCGGCAGCTGCTACCCGCGCCGATCGAGAGCCCGGCCCCTGTCGCCGTGCGCTGGGCGGTGCCCGGCGGCACGATCGTCGACCGGCCGCGCTTCCCCTACCGGGGCGCCATGCTCGACGTCGCCCGCCACTTCTTCCCGGTCGAGGACGTGCTGCGGGTGGTCGACCACCTGGCCCGCTACAAGCTCAACCACCTGCACCTGCACCTCACCGACGACCAGGGCTGGCGGATCGCCGTCGACTCCTGGCCCCGGCTCACCGAGGTCGGCGGCGCGACCGCTGTCGGGGACGGCCCGGGCGGCTGGTACACCCGGGACGACTACCGCCGCATCGTCGCGTACGCCGCCCGACGCCACGTCACAGTGGTGCCCGAGATCGACCTGCCGGGCCACACCAACGCGGCGCTGGTCGCGTACCCCGAACTGGCGCCCGGCAAGGTCGCGCCGCCGCCGTACACCGGCACCGAGGTCGGGTTCAGCTTCGTCGACCCCGCCGACGAACGGACGTACGCCTTCGTCGCGGACGTGGTCGGCGAGGTGGCCGCGCTGACGCCCGGGCCGTGGCTGCACCTCGGCGGCGACGAGGCGTTCAAGGTGCCCGCCGACAGCTACCGCGCGTTCGTGGCGCGGGCGCAGCGGCTGGTCGCCGCCACCGGCAAGACAGTCGTCGGCTGGCACCAGCTCGCCCCGGCCGAACACGTCGACGGGCGCGTCCTGCAGTGGTGGGGCACGAACGGTGACGACCCGGAGACCGCCGACGCGGTACGCCGGGGCGCCCGGCTGATCCTGTCCCCCGGCAACCACGCGTACCTGGACATGAAGTACGCCCCGGATACCCCGATCGGACACGACTGGGCCGGTCTGATCGACGTGCGCCGCGCGTACGAGTGGGATCCGGCCAGGCACGTGCGGGGCGTGCCGGCCGAGGCGGTGCTGGGTGTGGAGGCGCCGCTGTGGACCGAGTCGGTCACGACGATCGCCGAGGTCGAGTTCATGCTCTTCCCGCGCCTGCCCGCGGTCGCCGAACTCGGCTGGTCACCCCGCGAGACGCACGACTGGTCCCGGTTCCGCAGCCGGCTGGCCGCCCAGGGCCCGCGCTGGACCACAGCCGGCATCACCTTCCACCCCTCCCCCGAACTCCCCTGGCCCCCCACCACCCCAGGCATCCCCACCCAACCCACCCCCCACACCACCCCCACCACCCCCTGACCCCGCACCAGCCCTCGCCCTCGCTGGGTCGATCATGAAGTTGACGGCGACAAACCGGACACGAACTGCCGCCAACCTCATGATCGACGCAGCGATCCAGGGCGGGTGCGCGGACGGCGCGTGACGGCGCGTGCCGCACGCCCGATTCGCGAGATCTTGGTACGAAACGGCCCTCGGAGGGGCGCGGACGTACCAAGATCTCGAAGCCCGACCCGGGCCAGCCCTCGTAACTCGGGCGCCGAGTGGGGATCCGGGGACCCACTCCTCCTCTCATCGCAGCGGTGATCAAGGAGTTTGTGCCGGCCGCGAGGCCCCAGACGGACACAAACTCCTTGATCAACGAAGTGGTGAGGTCTGGCCCGAGGGCCGGGCGGACCCGGAGCGGCCCGGGGTCTGGTGTCGGGGCAGCCCCGATGGGGTCGGTGTCCGGGTTCGGGGTGGTCGGGGTCACCGGTGGGATGGAATCGGGGGTGGGTGCGGGGCGTTGTACATGGCAGACCGCGCCGCACCCGCCGACCGCCCGCCCGACGGGCCGGGAATCAGGCCGGGACGCCGGAGCAGGCCAACCCCCTGGCCGCCCGGACGAGCCACCGGCCCGAGGCACGTACCGGGCCACCTGATCTTTCTTCGCGGCATCCCCCATCGCCGCGTACCCCCGACAGAGAGGCAACTGATCATGGCTACCACTCTGCTGCGCAAGACCGCTCTGACCGTCGCCGGTATCGCCGCCACCGCTGGTGGCATCGCCGGCCCCGCCATCGCCGCCCAGGCCACCCCGGCCGAGCGCGCCGCCCAGGTCGTCACCAACGACCGCAAGCACGGCGAGCGTGAGCTGGGCGTGCGCTACGAGGCGCAGCCGAACTTCTACTTCTGTGGCCCGGCCGCGGCCCGTAACGCGCTGAGCGTGCAGGGCAAGAACATCGACGTGCACGCCATGGCCGAGGAGATGGGCACCACCGAGGACGGCACCAACTCCATCAACGACATCACCCCGGTGCTGAACAAGGAGACCGGCAAGGACGTCTACAAGTCGACCGAGATCCCGGTGGACAAGGCCGGTGAGAAGGTGGAGAAGCTGCGCGCCGACGTGGTGCGCACGGTGGACGACGGCCGGGCCGTGGTGGCGAACATCGCCGGCACCGCGACCGACACCGACGGCAACACCCACTCGTTCGAGGGTGGCCACTACATCAGCGTGGTCGGCTACCGCGACGGCGGCAAGGTCGTGACGATCGCCGACTCGGCGAACCCGGACCAGGCCTCGTACCGGATGGACGTGGACGCCCTGGCGCACTGGATCGCCAGCCGCGGCTACAGCTCCTGACACATCGGCACAGCGAAGGGCCCGACCCCGAACGGGGTCGGGCCCTTCGGCGTCTCTCAGCCGCCGGAGTCGTCCAGCTCCGCGCCGTCCGGCGGGGTGTCGTCGTCGCGGCTGGCCAGCCAGCCGTCGGGCAGGAAGACCTTGCCCGGGGAGTTGGTGCGGCCACGTGGCTGGCCGAGGTTCTCCACCGGGAACGGTACGGCCGGGTCGAGCTTGCCGAGCAGGTCGTCGAGCTGGGCCAGGCTCTCGATCATGGCGAGCGAGCGGCGCAGCTCGCTGCCGATCGGGAAGCCCTTCAGGTACCAGGCGACGTGCTTGCGGAAGTCGGTGCAGCCGTCCCGCTCACCCCGGGCCGGGTTGCGCGCGCCGGCCACGAACTGCTCCACCAGCAGCTCGGCGTGCCGGCGCATGGTCATCGCGACCTCGCCGAGGCTGGGCAGCCGCCGCGCGGGGCTCCCGTTGAACGCGGCCTCCAGGTCGGCGAACAGCCACGGCCGGCCCAGGCAGCCGCGCCCGATCACCACGCCGTCGACGCCGGTGTGCGCGACCATCCGCAGCGCGTCGTCGGCCTCCCAGATGTCGCCGTTGCCGAGCACCGGCACGTCGAGCGCCGCCTTGAGCGTGGCGATCGCGTCCCAGTCGGCGGTGCCGGAGTAGCGCTGCGCGGCCGTACGCCCGTGCAGGGCGACCGCCGCGACGCCCGCGTCCTGTGCCGCCAGCCCCGCCTCGACGTACGTCAGGTGGTCGTCGTCGATGCCCTTGCGCATCTTGACCGTGACCGGCACCCCGGCGGGTGACGCGGCATCCACGGCGGCCTTGACCAGCCGGGCGAACAGCCGGCGGCGCCACGGCAGGGCCGAGCCGCCGCCCTTGCGGGTCACCTTGGGCACCGGGCAGCCGAAGTTGAGGTCGATGTGGTCGGCCAGGTCGCGCTCGACCACGATCCGTACGGCGGCGGCGGTGATCTCCGGGTCGGTGCCGTAGAGCTGGAGGCTGCGGGGCTGCTCCTCGGCGCCGAAGGCGATCATGCGCAGCGTCTTCGGGTTCCGCTCGACGAGCGCCCGGGTGGTGATCATCTCGCAGACGTAGATGCCGCCGCCCTGCTCGCGGCAGAGCCGGCGGAAGCCGACGTTGGTGATCCCGGCCATCGGCGCGAGCACCACCGGCGGCCACACCCGGTGCGGGCCGATGGTCAACGCGGGCAGGGTCGGGGCAGTCACCTGACCAGTGTAGGGAGGCGTTCTCGGGTATCGACGCCTACCGGGCGTCCACCCGCTGCGGCGCGGGCTTCGGCGCGGTCCCGGGCTCTCCCGCCGGCATGATCAGCAGCAGCGCGAGGACGCCCAGCCCGCCCGCGACGGCGCCGACGAACTGCACGACGCCGTAGCCGACCCCGGCGGCGAGCAACGTGAGGAAGACCGCCACGGAGATGGCCCCGGCCACGTGGGTGGTCGACTCGAACACCGCCGAGGCCGTTCCCTGGTCGCCCGGCGGCGCGTCACCGACACAGACCCGGGTCAGCCCGACGTAGATCGGACCGGCGCTGAGCCCCCAGGCGACCAGGATCGTCGTCACGAGGATCAGTGGGCCGCCCGCGCTGACCGCCACCAGCGCGAGCGTGACCGCGCACAGGGCCAGCGCCACCGCGACGACCCGCCGCGCGCCGAACCGGCGGATCAGCGCGCCCGCCGGAGCGGCGCTGACCAGCGCGCCGAGCAGCACCGGGGCCAGCACCAGCCCGGCGCCCGCCGGGGACAGGCCGTGGACCTCCTGGAGGTAGAGACTGCCCACGACCACCACCACCGCGTACGCGGCCGAGTGGGCGGCGAAGGCGAGGCAACCGGCGACCAGCGGGCGCGACCGGAGCAGGGCCGGCCGGACCAGCGGATCGGCCACCCGCCGCTCGACGCGCACCAGCAGGAACAGCAGCACTCCGGAGGCGGCGACCGCGCCGAGCGCGACCGGGTCCGGACCCGACTCGGCGATCCGGTTCGCGCCGAAGATCAGCGCGAGCAGCATGCCGGTGGCGAGGACCGCCCCGGCGAGGTCCAGCCGCTGCCGGCCGCCCGGTTCAGGCCGGCTCACCGGCAGCAGCACCCGGGCCGCCACCATCGCCACCAGTCCGACCGGCACGGTGGCCAGGAAGACCCAGCGCCAGCCCAGGTGCGAGGTGATCAGGCCGCCGACGATCGCCCCGGCCAGACCGGCCGTGTTCGCGGCGGCGGCGACCACCGCGAACACCCGGCTGCGCCACGGCTCGTCCGGGAAGAACGTGGCCGCCGACGCCAGTGTCGCCGGGATGGCGAGGGCCGCGCCGACGCCCTGGAGCACCCGGCCGAGCAGCAGCGGGAGCAGCGCGGTCGCCAGCCCGGCCAGGGCCGAGCCGAGAGTGGCCAGCGCGAGGCTGACGACGATCAGCCGGCGTCGCCCCCACAGGTCGCAGAGCCGGCCCCCGAGCAGCAGCAGGCCACCGATGCTCAGCGAGTACAGCGTCACGACCCACTGGAGGCGGTCCGGGCCGAGGCGGAACTCGGCACCGATGCGCGGCAGCGCCGTGGCCACCGCCAGGCTGTCGAACAGCACCAGGAACATGGCGCTGGCCAGGACCAGCGCGGTCGGCCATCGATGCGCCACCACCGCGGGCGCCGGGGTGGCGGACGGTCCGGTGGTCGCCTGCCGCATCTCGCCCCCCTCCGCTGCCGGTGAGGGATCTGCTACCCGGCGCTCCCGCCGGCTAACGACAACGGGCTCGCGGGATTCAGACACGTCGACCTGTCGTCCGGTCCGGGAGACGCGAAGAAGGGCGCCGTCGGCGACGGCGCCCTTCTTCGTTAGACGTCAGCAGCCGGGCAGGCGCTCGATCAGGTAGCGCTCGACCTGGTCCAGGGAGACGCGCTCCTGGGCCATGGTGTCCCGGTTCCGGACCGTGACCGCGTTGTCGTCGAGCGTGTCGAAGTCGACCGTGACGCAGAACGGCGTGCCGATCTCGTCCTGCCGGCGGTAGCGGCGGCCGATCGCCTGCGAGTCGTCGAACTCGACCACCCAGCGCTTGCGCAGGTCGGCGGCGAGCTGCTTGGCCTTCGGCGACAGCGCCTCGTTGCGCGACAGCGGCAGCACCGCGACCTTGACCGGGGCCAGCCGCGGGTCGAAGCGCATGACGGTGCGCTTGTCCACGCCGCCCTTGGTGTTCGGCGCCTCGTCCTCGTCGTACGCCTCGAGCAGGAACGCCAGCACCGCGCGGGTGAGGCCGGCGGCCGGCTCGATCACGTACGGGATCCAGCGCTCGCCCTTGCCCTGGTCGAAGTACGACAGGTCGACGCCGGAGTGCTTGCTGTGCGTGGACAGGTCGAAGTCGGTGCGGTTGGCGATGCCCTCCAGCTCGGCGAAGTCGGTGCCGCCGAACTGGAACCGGTACTCGATGTCGACGGTGCGCTTCGAGTAGTGGGAGAGCTTCTCCTTGGGGTGCTCGTAGAAGCGCAGGTTCTCCTCGGACAGGCCCAGGTCGAGGTACCAGTTCCAGCGCTCGGAGAGCCAGTACTCGTGCCACTGCTCGTCCGTGCCCGGCTCGACGAAGAACTCCATCTCCATCTGCTCGAACTCACGGGTCCGGAAGATGAAGTTGCCCGGGGTGATCTCGTTGCGGAACGACTTGCCGGTCTGCGCGATGCCGAACGGCGGCTTCTTGCGGGCGACCGTCTCCACGTTCTTGTAGTTGACGAAGATGCCCTGGGCGGTCTCCGGGCGCAGGTAGTGCATGCCCTCGTCGCTCTCCACCGGGCCCAGGTAGGTCTTCATCAGGCCGTTGAACATCTTCGGCTCGGTGAAGGTGCCCTTGTTGCCGCAGTTGGGGCAGTTCAGCTCCGTCAGCGAGGTCAGCGGCTTGCCGTGCTTGGCCTCGTACGCCTCTTCCAGGTGGTCGGCCCGGAACCGCTTGTGGCAGGACTGGCACTCGGTCAGCGGGTCGACGAACTCGGCGATGTGGCCGCTGGCCTCCCAGACCTTGCGGGCCAGGATGACCGCCGAGTCGAGGCCGACGACGTCGTCGCGCTGCTGCACCATGGTCCGCCACCACTGCCGGCGGACGTTCTCCTTCAGCTCGACGCCGAGCGGACCGTAGTCCCACGCCGACCGGGTGCCCCCGTAGATCTCGCTTGAGGGAAAGACGAAACCCCGGCGCTTGGCGAGGCTGGTGACGGCGTCGATACGGTCGGCTGGCATGTTTCCTCCTACGCCGGCTGGCGGTCGGCGCGGTTGAGATGGATGGAACCGGGCTGTTCGGGACAACGGTACGACCGTGTCCGTCCCGAGCCCAGCAGAATACCGGGGGCCGGTCAGCTCACCCCGCAGACCTCCACGCCGCCCGTCTGCTGGTCCGCCGCCAGCGTCACGGTCTGCGCCTCCCGCCGGCCGCCGGCCAGCGTGACGTCCACCGGCACGGTGAGCGTGGTGAGGTCGACCTCGCCCACCCGGTAGCCGGAGATCTGCGGCTCGGTGGCCACCCGCCGCTCGAACTCCCGCCGGGGCTCGCGTCGGCGGATGTCGTCGCAGAGCGTGTCGTACGCCTTGGACCACTCCCGCGCCACGAGCGCCTGGTAGTAGTCGTTCGTGACCGCCCGGCCCTGCTCGCCGATCGCCTGGGCGTTGCTCACCGCCAGACCCACCACCGCCGTGCCGCCCCCGCCGCAGCAGATCAGCACGGCGAGCGCGCCCGCGCCGAGGCCGAGCCACAGCCGGGTCCGCCCGCCCTCGGTGGGCGGGGCGGCGAACGGCGGCGCGGCGCCGGGCCCCTGCGGCGGCGCGGGCACCCCGGGGTCCGCCGGCTGCGCGGGCGGAACGGATGGCGGGGGTGGCGCGGCCGGTCCGGGAGCGGTCATACGCGCCAGGGTAGTGCCCCGGCACTCAGCGATACGGACGTGCGGCACGATCGCTGGCGACGACGACGATCTCCCCCTCGGGGGCGGCGCCGGCGAGCGTCTCGTACGCGGACGGCTCGTCCACCGATCGGGCGAGCAGCGGCACGGCGGTGACCTTGACGTCGAATCCGCCGAGCGCCCGCCGGTACGCGCCGACCGACTCCCACTCGGTGACCAGGAGCCAGTGGTCCGGATCGTCGAGCGCCCGCAGCAGTTCACCGCGCAGGTAGCCGGGGCGGGCGGCGAGCGCGGTCAGCGCGGCGTGCGCCGCACGGGTGAACTCGTCCACCGTTTCGGCTTCCACCACGAACCGGTTGGTGACCAGCACGGCGTTCCTCCTCGTAGAGTTTGTGGCATGCAGCGTACGCAGAGTCCCGTGCTGTCCCGGTTGGCACGGCTCAACCCGACGGCGGTGTTCCTGGCCGCGCTGGCCCTGGTGCTTGTCGGCCTGTTCGCGCCCGGCCCGGCGGGCGGCGTCCTGCTGCTCGTGCTGGCCGGCGGGCTGGTCTGGCTGATGTCGGTCACCTGGCCGGTGCAGGCCCCGGCGACCCGGATGCTCCGGCTGGTGATGTTGACCTTGTTGATCGCGGTGGCGCTGGCGAAGCTCATGGTCGGCTGACCTGACGAAGCCGAGCTGACCTGCGCTGACATGCAATCATGCGTTTTTGACAATAGTTTTCGTTGTCGCGGACAGTTGAGCCCATGACCGTTCGTGCACCGCGCCGCATCCTGACCGCCGCAGCCACCGCCCTGCTCGCCACCGCCGGCCTGACCGCCTGCGCGGACGGCACAGGCGGCGCGAGCGAGCCAGGCAGGGTCGACGTGGTGGCCGCGTTCTACCCGCTCCAGTTCCTGGCCGAGCGGATCGGCGGCGACACGGTCGCGGTCAGCAACCTCACCAAGCCGGGCGCCGAGCCGCACGACCTGGAACTCAACCCGCGGCAGGTCGGCCAGGTCGTCGACGCCGACGTGGTCGTCTACCTCAG
Source organism: Micromonospora sp. WMMD1219 (assembly GCF_049315215.1). Taxonomy (NCBI): domain Bacteria; kingdom Bacillati; phylum Actinomycetota; class Actinomycetes; order Micromonosporales; family Micromonosporaceae; genus Micromonospora; species Micromonospora sp. WMMD1219. The sequence continues at coordinate 3,276,360 of NZ_CP186057.1, read as the reverse complement.
CGGCTTCCAGCCGGCGGTGGACGAGGCGGTGGAGCAGAACGGCGGTGACCGCGCGTTCGACGTGGCGGGCGTGACGCCGCTGCTGGACGCCGCCGCCGGTGGCCACGACCACGACCACGAGGGCGAGGCCGGGCACGCCGAGGAGGGCGGCGGCAAGGACCCGCACGTCTGGCTCGACCCGACCCGGCTGGCCACCATCGGCGACAAGCTCGCCGAGCGGCTCGGCAAGGCCGACCCGGACCACGCCGCCGACTACACCGCCCGCGCCGGCGCGCTGCGCTCCGAGCTGACGAAGCTCGACACCGAGTACGCCGACGGCCTGCGCACCTGCCAGCGCCGGGAGATCGTGACCAGCCACACCGCGTTCGGCTACCTGACCGAGCGCTACCGGCTGGAGCAGATCGGCATCAGCGGGCTCACCCCGGAGTCCGAGCCGTCCCCGAAGCGCCTCGCCGAGGTCGCCGAGGAGGCCCGGGAGCACCAGGCCGGCACGATCTTCTTCGAGACGCTGGTCAGCCCGAAGGTCGCCGAGACGATCGCGCGTGAGGTCGGGGCGAAGACGGCGGTCCTGGACCCGCTGGAGGGCCCGCCCGCCGACGGCGACTACCTCTCCGCGATGCGCACCAACCTGCAGACCCTGCGAACCGCTCTGGACTGTTCATGACCCCACCCGTGATCGAGATCGCGCACGCCACGGTCGGCTACGACGGCCGCCCGGTGCTGCGTGACGTCTCGTTGACAGTGACCGCCTCAGAGGTGGTCGCCGTGCTCGGCGCCAACGGCTCCGGCAAGTCGACGCTCGTGCGCGCCGCGCTCGGCCTGGTGCCGGTCGGCGCCGGGTCGGTCGCCCTGTTCGGCACGCCGCAGCGCCGCTTCCGGCAGTGGCACCGCATCGGGTACGTGCCGCAGCGGCTCGGCGCGGGCAGCGGAGTGCCCGCCACCGTGCGCGAGGTGGTGGCGTCCGGGCGGCTGGCCCGCCGGGGCGTGCTGCGGCCCGCGGGGCGGGCGGACCGGGAGGCGGTGGCGGCGGCGCTGGACGCGGTCGGGCTCGCCGACCGGGCCGGTGACCCGGTGTCCACGCTCTCCGGCGGCCAGCAGCAGCGCACCCTGATCGCCCGCGCGCTCGCCGGCGGGCCGGAGCTGCTGGTGCTCGACGAGCCGACCGCCGGGGTGGACGCTGCGAGCCAGGAGGCGTTCGCCGGGGCGCTGCGCACGTTCCGCGACGGCGGGGGCACCGTGCTGCTCGTCGCGCACGAGCTGGGCCCGCTGCGCCCGCTGATCAGCCGGGCCGTGGTGGTGCACCAGGGCGGGATCGCCCACGACGGCGCGGTGCCCGAACCGGCCGGCCACCACGCCGACCCGGACCACGAGCACGTGCACCCGCACTGCGACGAGGAGCCCGCCCGGCTCTGGACAGGCATCTGAGATGGATCTCTTCCAGTACGACTTCATGCTCCGCGCCCTGGTCGGCGCGCTGATCATCGGGCTGGCCGCCCCGGCGCTCGGCATCTACCTGGTGCAGCGCCGGCTGGCGCTGATCGGCGACGGGCTCGGGCACGTGGCGCTCACCGGCGTCGGCGCGGGACTGCTGCTCAACCGCTCCCCCGTGCTGGTGGCGGTGATCGCCGCGACGCTCGGCGCGGTGGTGATCGAGCTGGTCCGCGCGTACGGGCGCACCTCCGGTGACCTGGCGCTGGCGTTGCTGTTCTACGGCGGCATCGCCGGTGGCGTGATGCTGGTCGGGCTCTCCGACGCCAGCAGCGGGTCGCTCAACGCGTACCTGTTCGGGTCGCTGACCACCACCTCCCGGACCGACCTGATCACCATCGGGGTGCTCGGCGTGGTGCTGCTGGTGACCATGCTGGTGCTGCGCCCGGCGCTGTTCGCGGTGTGCCACGACGAGGAGTACGCCAGGGTGTCCGGCCTGCCGGTACGGGCGCTGAACCTGCTCATCGCGGTCGGCACCGCGGTCACCGTGACCATCGCCATGCGGGCGGTCGGGGTGCTGCTGATCAGCGCGCTGATGGTGGTGCCGGTTGCCACCGCGCAGCAGGTGACGAGGGGCTTCCGGTCGACCATGGCGGCGGCCATGGCGCTGGGCCTGTTCGCCGCCGGCGCCGGGGTGTGGGTGGCGGCCACCGCCGACACCGCACCCGGCGCGTCGGTGGTGCTCGTGGCGATCGGCTCGTTCCTGCTGGTCGCGCTGGCGGCAGCCGGTGTGCGGGCGCTGCGGCGGCGGGTACGGGCCGACCGGGTCGCGCCGCCGTCCGAGCCGGCCGAGCACGAGGTGCTGCTGCGGTGAGGCCCTACCCGCCGCCGCAGCTGGGATTGGTTACCGTTACAGGGTGACCGGCACGAACGGGTACGACGCCTTCGAGGGTGCGGGTGACCTGCTGCGCGCGCTCTCGGCCCCGATCCGGCTCGCGATCGTGAGCGAGCTGGCCGAGGGCGAACGCTGCGTGCACGAGCTGGTCGAGAAGCTCGGCGCGCCGCAGCCGCTGGTCTCCCAGCACCTGCGGGTGCTGCGGGGCGCCGGCGTGGTGCGCGGGTCGCGGCGCGGCCGGGAGATCGCGTACGCCCTGGTCGACGACCACGTCGCGCACATCGTGGCGGACGCCGTCAGTCACGCCGGCGAAGGGTCGCACTGAGCGGGAAATCGGCCAGGTGCCGACGTGCCCGCGCCGTGGGACGCTGTCCGGCGTGAAGATCTACGCCGACCGTTTTCCCACCGCCGTCCGCCAGTTCCTCACCGACCTGCTCGTGGTCGTCTGGGTGTACGCCGCGATCCGCTTCGCGCTGTGGCTGCACGACCTGGTCGAGAAGCTCGCCGTACCCGGGCAGAAGCTGGAGGGGGCCGGTGGTGGACTCGCCGACAACCTGGCCGACGCCGGCGGCAAGGTCGGCCGGGTGCCGATCGTCGGCGACGAGCTGACCGCGCCGTTCACCCGCGCCGCCGAGGCCGCCCGCTCGGTCGCCGAGGCGGGCCGCGACCAGCAGGAGCTGGTCGGGCAGCTCGCGCTCGCGCTGACCGTCGCGGTGCTGGTGTTCCCGCTCGGCCTGGTGCTGTTCGGCTGGCTGCCGCTGCGCCTGCGCTGGATGCGCCGGGCGGGCGCGGCGAAGGCCCTGGCCGGCGCACCGGCCGGGCGGGACCTGCTGGCGCTGCGCGCGCTGGCCGGTCAGCCGCTGTCGAAGCTGACCCGGATCGCGCCCGACGTCGCCGAGGCGTGGCGGCGCGGCGACGACGCGACAGTCGACGCGCTCGCCGCGCTGGAGCTGCGCGAACTGGGGCTGCGCGGCGGCCGGTAAGGTGTGCCGGTGCTGTACTTCCTGATCGTCGTCGCCGTGCTGCTGCTGGCGTACGCGGGCGTGCTGGTGAGTTTCGTCCGCAAGGGCCGCAAGATCCCGCCGTCGGCGTACCTGGTGCTGGCCGGGCTCAACGGCCTGATCCTGGCCGGCATCCTGGCCTGGGCGATCGCGCGCTGACCGCCGCGGCGGCCGTCCGGGCGGGACGGCCGCCGGGGCGCTCCGGTCAGCCGGCGGGCGGGATGCGACGACGGACGTCCTGCTCGGTGGACGGCCCCGGTTCCCAGCGGGCCACCCACGGCAGGTCGGCGGGCGGGGTGACGACGCCGTCCTCCACCGAGGCGTACCGGCCGGCGACGATCCGCTTGGCGGCGGCCACGTCGACCGAGTCGGTGTTCGACCACAGGCCGGTGAACAGCTCGTCGACACGCAGCCGCGCCTGCCGGCAGAACAGGTCGGCCAGCTCGACGTTCTCCGGGTGCGCGTCCCGCTCGGCGTAGGCCCGGACGCAGACCGCGCTCATCGCGAACAGCTCCGCGCCGATGTCCACCACCCGGCCGAGGAACGCCTGCTTGCGTTCCATCTTCCCCTGCCACCGGGACATCGCGTAGAACGTCGACCGGGCCAGCTTGCGGGAGGTCCGCTCGACGTGGCGCAGGTGCCCGGCCAGCGGTCCGAACTCCTGGTACGCCCCGGGCGTCTGCCCCTTGCCGACGGCGAGCGTGGGCAGCCATTTCGCGTAGAAGGCGCCGGCCCGCGCGCCCGCCCTGGCCTTGCGGCCCAGCCCGGCGTCGGGGTCGATGATGTCGCCCGCCACGGACAGGTGCGCGTCGACCGCCTCGCGGGCGATCAGCAGGTGCATGATCTCGGTGGAGCCCTCGAAGATCCGGTTGATCCGCAGGTCGCGCAGGAGCTGCTCGACGGCGGCCGGCCGTTCCCCCCGGGCGGCCAGCGAGTCGGCCGTCTCGTAGCCGCGGCCACCGCGGATCTGGATCAGCTCGTCGGCGATCCGCCAGGCCATCTCGCTGGCGTAGAGCTTGACCAGTGCCGCCTCGATCCGGATGTCGTTGCGGTCGTCGTCGGCGAGCATGCAGGACAGGTCGAGCATCGACTCCATTCCGTACGTGGTGGCGGCGATGAAGGACAGCTTCTTCGCCACCGCCTCGTGCTCGCCCACCGGGCGGCCCCACTGGACCCGGTCCGCCGCCCATTCCCGGGCCACGTTCAGCGCCCACTTGCCGGCGCCGACGCACATGGCCGGCAGCGAGAGCCGGCCGGTGTTCAACGTGGTCAGCGCGATCTTCAGGCCCTTGCCCTCGCCGCCGATCACGTTCTCCTTCGGCACGAACACGTCGTGGAACCGGGTGAGGCTGTTCTCCAGGCCGCGCAGCCCGACGAAGGAGTTGCGCCGCTCCACGGTGATGCCGTCGCTGTCGCCCTCCACCACGAACGCGGTGATGCCGCCGCGCCGCCCTTCACCGGCCGGCACCCGGGCCATCACCACCAGCAGCGTGGCGAGCGTGCCGTTGGTGGCCCAGAGCTTCACCCCGTTGAGCCGGTAGCCGGTGCCGTCCGCCGTCGGCTCGGCGGTGGTGGCGAGCCGGGCCGGGTCGGAGCCGACGTCCGGCTCGGTGAGCAGGAACGCGGAGACCTCACCGGCGGCTAGCCGGGGCAGGAACCGTTCCTTCTGCTCGGGCGTGCCGAACATCTTCAGCGGCTGCGGCACGCCGATCGACTGGTGCGCGGAGAGCAGCGCGCTGACCGCCGGGTTCACCGAGCCGACGAGCATCAACGCCCGGCAGTAGTGCAGGTTGCTCAGCCCGAGCCCGCCGTACTTCCGGTCGATCTTCATGCCGAACGTGCCGAGCCCGGCCAGGCCGTGGAACACCTCGTCGGGGATGCGCGCGTCCCGCTCGATCGCCTCGCCGTCCACGTCGGACGCCAGGTACGCGCGCAGCGCGCCGAGGAACTCGTCCGCGCGGGCCACCTCGGCCGGGTCGGGGCGGGGCCACGGGTCGATCAGGTCGAGCCGGAACCGGCCGAGGAACAACTCCTTGCCGAAGCTGGGCCGGTCCCAGGCCGACTCGCGGGCCGCCTCGGCGACCTGGCGGGCCTCCTTCTCGGAGACCTGGCCCGCCTCGGTGGGCAGGGGTCCCGCGCCGTCGGGTGACTCGGGCCGGCTGTTCTGTGTCGTGGTCACGGCTGCCTCCTCGCGGTCCGGCTGCGTCGACGCGTGCGACGAAAACGACGCTACCCCCGGGTGTTACCCAGGGGTAGCGCCGCGTGCACGCCCGATTTGGCGAACCGTCAGTCGGTGAGCGACTGAGGGTTGTCGTCCTCGTCGTCGATGTCGTCCTCACCCCAGTTGCGCCGGCTGAACGGCAGGATCGCCCAGAAGATCAGGAACCACAGGCCGGTGAGCGCGCTGAGCAGGAACGCGATCGGCCGGTCCAGCACGAAGTCGGTGACCAGCAGGACCGAGCTGACCATCGCGATCAGCATGAAGAACAGGCCGCCGGTGGCCATCCGGTGGGCGAACCGGACCAGTTCGGGCTTGCGGCCCTGCCGGAACAACGCCCGGTGGAACGCGACCGGAGAGATGATCATCGCGGCGGACGCGGCGGCGGTCAGCAGCGCCAGGATGTAGACGTCGCGCTGGAACTCCGTGGTCCGGCCGAACCCGTTGCTGAACGGCAGCGTCAGCAGGAAGGCGAAGAGGATCTGCACGCCGGTCTGCGCGACCCGCAGCTCCTGCAACAGATCGGCGAAGTTGCGCTGCCAGCGCTGCTTCTCGGATTCCTTGGACACTCGCGGACCTCCCCGGGAGACGGCACGGCCGGCGGGTGAACGCCCACCGGCAGGACCGCCTGTGCCCCGTACGGCTGATCACGAAACCGGTTCAGGATCCCCGGCGGATGCGGCCCGCGTACCGTGCCTCCAGCTCGGCGTTGTGCTCGTCGCCGCCGGTGATGTTCGCGGACAGGTAGACCGGCGGGCGCTGCCCCACCGCGACCAGCCGGGCCACCACCTCGGCGACGATCTGCTGGGCGAGCAGCGCCGCCGTGATCGAGGAGACCGCGCCGACCGCGCCGCCGCCGGGCAGCGGCAGCGTGGCGTCGCCGTACGGGGCGCCGTTGTCCAGCACCACGTCGGCGAAGTCGGCGAGCTTGCGGCCGGACGGGTGCCGCGACGTCATCCGGGCCGAGTGCTGCGCCGAGGTGATCGCCACCAGGCCGTGCCCGCGTTCCTTCACGACGGACGCGAACTCGACCATCGCCCCGTTCACGCCCGAGTTCGAGGCCAGCACGAACACGTCCTGCGGCCGGATCGGCGCCAGCTCGTAGAGGCGGTGCGCCACCGCCGGGTCGCGTTCCAGCTTCGGACCGAGCACGTCGGCCGGGTCGCCGCCGACCAGCACCAGGTCACGCAGCGCGATCCGGTTGGTGGGCACCAGCCCGCCGGCCCGCCCGGCGATCTCCATGGCCAGCGCCTCGGAGTGCCCGGTGCCGAACGCGTGCACCACGCCGTCGGCCTGCAGCGCCGCCGCGATCAGGTCGGCCGCGTCGGCCACGTTCTGTCGCTGCTCGGCCGCGACCCGGCCGATCGTCTCGGTCACCACCGCCAGGTACGCGTCGGCGCTCACCGTCATGCTTCCTCCGTTCCTGCGCACCGGGCGAGGATCGCCTCGGCCAGCGGGCCGGGCGCCTCGTCCGGGATCCAGTGACTGACCCCGGGCAGCACCACGAACCGGTAGTCACCCGTGACGTGCCCGGCGCACGCCTGCGCGGCCGACCGGCCGATCGCCACGTCCTTGTCGCTCCAGACGAACGTGGTGGGCACCCCGACCGGGGCGACCGCCTTCATGTCCGTCCCGGTCATCGCGCGGTACCAGTTCAGCGCCGCCGTCAACGCCCCCGGCTCGCGCATCGGCTCGGCGTACCGGGCCACCTCGCCGGCGCCGCCCACCCCGCTCAGCAGCTTGCGCAGCGTGGCGCCGTTCCACGCCAGCAGCACCTTCTCCGCCGTACCGGGCTTGCGGAACAACGCGATGTAGGCGGACTTGACCTTTTGCCGGGGGTCGGTGGCGAGCGCGTGGCCCATGGCGGCCGGGTGCGGCACCGACACCGCGGTCAACGTCCGGACCCGCTCCGGGTGCGCCGCCGCCAGGCCCCACGCCACGATCGCGCCCCAGTCGTGGCCCACCACGTGCGCGCGGGTCACCCCGAGCGCGTCCAGCACCGCCGCCGCGTCGGCCACCAGCTCCGGAATCCGGTACGCCCCGACGTCCGCCGGACGCGCGCCGGGCGAGTAGCCGCGCTGGTCGAGCGCGTACGTGCGCAGCCCGGCGGCGTGCAGGGCGGGCGTGACCGCGTCCCACTCGCCGGAGTGCTGCGGGAAGCCGTGCAGCAGCAGGACGGGATCACCGCCCTCGGGGCCGCCGGCGCGTACCTCGAACGTCAGTCCCCGCGCATCCACCAGCATGATCGCCACCATACCGACACTCGCCCTGCTGGGCTGGGGGCCGTCGTCGGTGCTAGCGTCTGCGACGAGACAACTTCACATCCGACAGGGGAGCGCACAGCGCTGAGAGTGCGGGCCGGTGCCCGCAGACCCTCGAACCTGATCTGGGTAATGCCAGCGCAGGGAGTTCGGTCGACCTCCAGCCGCGTCGCCGTCCGGTGACCACCGGGCGCGGCGTGCGTCTTCTCCTGGTTCACCTCGACGAACTGGGAGCCAACCATGAACCGTACCGACAGCAACCGCTGGCGTACCGTCGACATCGTCGTCGCCTCGGTCATCGCCGTAGCCTTCGGCGTCGTGTTCCAGCTCTGGAACATCCTCTGGAAGGGCAGCGACGGGCCGTTCGCCTTCTTCGCCCCGCTGCAGTCGGTGATGTACGGCGTCTGGCTCATCCCGGCCGTGCTGAGCACGCTGATCGTCCGCAAGCCGGGTGCGGCGCTGCTCACCGAGACCGTCGCCTCGACCGTCTCGGTGCTGCTCGGCTCCCCGTACGGCGCGATGGCGATCCTCCAGGGCGCGGTGCAGGGCCTGGGCGTCGAGGCGGTCTTCGCGGCCACCAGGTACCGCCTCTACCGGCCGCTCACGGCGGCGCTCGCCGGCGCGTGCGGCGGCCTCTTCGCCACGCTGTTCGACGCCCTGTACTGGTACCCGGGCACGAGCTGGACGACCTTCCGGCTGCCCTACATCGCCTTCGGTGTGCTCAGTTGCCTGCTGGTGGCCGGCCTGGGCGCGGTGGCCCTCACCCGCGCGCTGGCGAACACCGGCGTACTGGACCGTTTCCCCGCCGGCCGCGACCGAGCCTTGATCTGAGGCCTCACCCCCCCCGCCCGGTGATCAAGGAGTTTGCGTCCGCCGGGCACGGTTCTCCGGACGCGAACTCCTTGATCACGCAGGCTGGGCCGGGAGAGGGGGTGGGTGGGCGGTGAGCGCTGTGGTGCTGCGGGGGTTCGGGTGGCGGCACGGGGGGCGCCGGCGCTGGGCTCTGCGTGGAGTGGATCTGCGGGTGGAGAGCGGGGAGCGGGTGCTGCTGCTCGGGCCCTCCGGGGCCGGCAAGAGCACGCTGCTGGCCGCGCTCGCCGGGCTGCTGCCGGAGGACTCCGGCGAGCAGGAGGGCACCGTCGAGATCGACGGGCTGGACCCGCGCAAGGCCCGCGAGCGCGTCGGCATCGTCTTCCAGGATCCGGAGACCCAGCTCGTGATGGCCCGCTCCGGCGACGACGTGGCGTTCGGGCTGGAGAACCGTGGCGTACCCGCCGGGGAGATCTGGCCCCGCGTCGACGAGGCGCTGCACCGGGTCGGCTTCCCGTACGACCGGGACCGCCCGACCGCCGCGCTCAGCGGCGGCGAGCAGCAGCGGCTGGCGCTGGCCGGCACGCTCGCACTGCGGCCGGGGTTGCTCCTGCTCGACGAACCCACCGCCAACCTCGACCCGGCCGGTGCCACCCTGATCCGCCGCGCCGTCACGAACGCGCTCGACCCGGACACCACGATGATCCTGGTCGAGCACCGGGTCACCGAGGCGCTGCCGCTGGTCGACCGCGTCGTGGTGCTGGAACCCGGCGGCGGGGTACGCGCCGACGGGCCACCCGAGACGGTCTTCGCCGCGCACGGCGACGCGCTGGCCGCCGCCGGGGTCTGGGTACCGGGCCGCACCGTGCCGGACCGGCACGCCACCACGCCGCCCGGCGACGTGCTGCTCACTGCCGACCGGCTCGGCCTCCCACCCCGGCTCGACCCCACCGACCTTCGGGTACACGCCGGCGAGGCGCTCGCCGTCCTCGGACCCAACGGGGCCGGCAAGTCCACACTCGCGCTGCTCCTGGGCGGTCTGCTGCGCCCCGGAACGGGCACCGTCACCGCGTCCGCCGAACTGACCGGGCGGGACGCGCGTACTCCCCCGCACCGCTGGCGGGCACCCGCGCTGGTACGCCGGATCGGGTCGGTGTTCCAGGATCCGGAGCACCAGTTCGTCACCGCCACGGTGCGCGACGAGCTGGCGCTCGGCCCCCGCCGCACCGGTCAGCCCGAGACGGCGGTGACCGCCACCGTGGACGGGTTGCTGCACCGGCTGCGGCTGGACAAGCTGGCCGGCGCCAACCCGTACACCCTCTCGGGTGGGGAGGCGCGGCGGCTGAGCGTGGCGACGGCCCTGGCCACCGCGCCCCGCCTGCTGATCTGCGACGAGCCCACGTTCGGCCAGGACCGGCGGACCTGGCTGGAGCTGGTCGACCTGCTCGCCGAACTGCGCGACGCCGGGCACGGCGTGGTCGCCGTGACCCACGACGAGGACTTCGTGGCCGCGCTGGCCGACCGGACGCTCACCCTGCGCCGGTCACCGCCGGACGCGGAGCACGTCCCCGGCGCGCGGCCCCCGGCCGGTGCCGAGCGCTCGGGCGACGACGGTCCGGCTGCCGGGCGTGCGCCGTGATCGGCCTCGAACCGGTCGCCGCACCCGGCGCTCCGCTGGCCCGGCGCAACCCGGTGGCGAAGCTGGCCGCCGCGCTGGTGTTCACCCTGATCCTGGTGGCGACGCTCGACCCGGTGGCCCCGGCCGTCGCCATCGCCGTCGAACTCGCGGTGCTGCCGCTGTTCGGTGTCCGCTACCGGGTGCTGGCCCGCCGGGCGTGGCCCCTGCTCGCCGGTGCCGTCGGCATCCTGGTCACGCTGGTGCTCTTCGCGGCCGACCGCTCCGGTCCGGTACTGGTCGAGGCCGGGCCGGTCCTGGTCACCCAGGGCGTGTTGATGACCGCGCTCGGGCTGGTGCTGCGCATGTTCGCGGTGGCGCTGCCCGGCATCGTCGTGTTCGCCACCACCGACCCGACCGACCTGGCCGACGCGCTGATCCAGAACGCGAAGGCGCCCGCCCGGTTCGCCATCGGGGCGCTCGCCGCGTTCCGGATGGTGCCGCTGCTGGAACAGGAGTGGCGGATGATCAGCATGGCCCGCCGGGCCCGCGGCGTGGACGCCGGCCACAACCCGGTGGCGAAGCTGCGGCTGTTCGCGTCCACCGCGTTCACGCTGCTCGTGGGCGCGATCCGGCGGGGTACGCGGCTGGCCGTGGCGATGGACGCCCGGGGCTTCGACGCGGGTACGCCGCGCTCGGTCGCCCGCCGTCAGCGCTTCGTCCTCGCCGACACGCTGTTGATCGTCGGGGCGGCGCTGATCGCCGGCGCGGCGCTGACGCTCAGCGTGCTGCTCGGCACCTTCCGCCCCCTGATCGGCTGACCCCTCCCACCCACCCCGCCGATCAGGACATCGACGATCTCCTTTCGTGACAGTGGTCGATATTGTTAGCCTGACCCGGTGCTTGATCACCTGGACGTCGCGCTGCGTTGCCTGATCGGCGTGGTCTTCCTGGCCGCGACAGCCGGCAAGGTCCGCAGCCGCGCGTCCTGGCAGGAGTTCGTCGCCTCGCTCGCCGCCATGCGGGTGGTGCCGGCGCGGCTCGTCCCCGCCGCCGCCGGTGTGGTCGGCCTGGCCGAAGCCGCCGTCCCGGTCCTGCTGCTGGTGCCGCCGACCCGTCGACTCGGCCACGTGCTCGCGGCCCTGCTCCTGGTCGCCTTCAGCATCGGGATCGCCGTCACGCTGGGCCGCCGGCAACGGGTGGCCTGCCGCTGCTTCGGCGCGACAGGCGCACCGCTCGGCCGGCGACACCTGCTCCGCAACGGCCTGCTGACCACCGCCGCGCTGGTGGGAGTGGCAGCCGCGGGCGCCACCGGCGACGTGCCCCTCGCGGGCGTCGCCGTGGCCGCTGTGGCCGGTGCGGTGGGCGGGCTGCTCTTCGTGTGGTTCGACGACATCACCGACCTCTTCGTCGCCCAGCCCGCGCGGCCCGGTCCCCGGATCCCCGCCGGTCGGCGCGGCGTGCCCGACGGCGACCACAGAAGTGCCGGTGGACCAGTGACCCCGAGGTAGTCGAGCACCCCGACAAGCACGAAGGAGCAACCCCATGGCGTATCTCGCCGCTGCCGTCATCGTCGTCGGCATCATCGGCCTGCTGAATCTGATCCTCACCTTCGGGGTGATCAGGCGGCTCCGCGAGCACACCGTACGGCTCACCGCTGTCGAGGCCGGGCACGGCCACAGCGACCAGATCATGCTCGGGGCCGGGAGTACCGTCGCGCCGTTCCAGGCGGTCACCGAGGACGGCGTGACCGTCACGCGGGACGGGCTGACCGGGCGCACCCTCGTCGCGTTCTTCTCCCCGGACTGCACCCCCTGCCGGGAGCGCATGCCGCAGTTCATCCGGTACGCCGCCGAGCACCCCGGCGGCCGGGACCACGTCGTCGGGGTCGTGGTGAGCGACCGGGACGCCGCCGGCGAGTACGTCGCCGCGCTGACCCCGGTGGCACGGGTGGTCGTCGAGTCCGACGGAGGGCCGCTCTGCACCGCCTTCGGGGTGCAGGGCTTCCCGGCGATCGGCCTGATCGACGAATCCGGCGTCGTCACCGCCAGCGGCTCCCTGATCGAAGACCTCTCGGCCCCCGTGGCCGGATGAGTCCGCCGGGCGACGCCGGCACCCCCGGCCCGTCGGCCCGACCGCCCGGGGAGCCGCCGGGCGGAGCGCCTCGCGAGACCGACCGCCGACGGTGGCCGCTGGTGGCCGCTGCCGCCCTGGGTGCCCGCCTGGTCCGACGCGGGGCGCTCCTGACCACGACCGCCTACGGCCTGGTCACGCTGGCGAGCGGGGTACTGCCGATCGTCACCGCCTGGCTGCTCAAGGTCGTCCTGGACGCGGTCGGCAGCGGCGCGCCCTGGGGCACGGTGCTCGGCGCCGGGGCTGGGCTGGCCGTCGCCGGGCTCGGCACCGCCCTGCTGCCGCAGCTCGGCGCGTATCTGACCGGCGAGATCGGACGGAACGTCGCCCTCGTCGCCGACGACGAGCTCTACCGTTCGGTGGGACGCCAGGTCGGGTTGGCGCGGCTGGAGGACCCGGTCTTCCTGGACCGGCTGCGGTTGGCCCAGGACGCCGCGGCCATGCCGGTCCAACTGGTGGAGGCGGCCTTCGGCCTGGTGCGCGGGGTGCTGCTGGTCGGCGGCTTCGTCGGATCGCTCGCCCTGCTCAGTCCGGCCCTCACCGGCCTGGTCCTGCTGGCCGCCGTACCCGTGTTCCTGGCCGAGTTGGCCCTCGCCCGACGGCGTGCCCGGGTGCAGTGGCAGGTCGGCCCGTGGGAACGTACCGAGATCGTCTACCGGGATCTGCTCCAGGACGTGCAGGCGGCGAAGGAGATCCGGCTGTTCGGGCTGGAGGACTTCCTGCGCGGACGGATGCTGCGGGAGCGACGCCGGGCCAACCAGGCGCTGCGCCGGGTCGACCGGCGGGAGTTGCTCGTCCAGGGCGGGCTGGGGATGCTCGCGGCGGTGGTCGGCGGGGCCGGGCTGCTCTGGGCGGTCCGGGCGGCGTACGCGGGCGAGCTGACCGTCGGCGACGTCTCGATCGTGATCGCCGCGCTCGCGGGCGTGCAGACCGGGCTCAACGCGCTGGTGCGTGCCGTCGCCGGCGGGCACGAGCAACTGCTGCTCTTCGACCACTTCGCGGTGATCGCCGGCGGTCCGGTGGATCTGCCGCTCGCCGTCGATCCGGCGCCGGCGCGGCCACTGCGCCGGGGCATCGAGCTGCGGGACGTCTGGTTCCGCTACGGCGACGAGTTGCCCTGGGTGCTGCGCGGCGTCGACCTGCACCTGCCGGCGGGTCAGGCGGTGGGACTGGTCGGACTCAACGGTGCGGGCAAGAGCACGATCGTCAAGCTGCTCTGCCGCTTCTACGACCCGAGCCGGGGGGCGATCCTCTGGGACGGCGTCGACCTGCGCGACCTCGACGTGGCAGAGCTCCGCCGCCGGATCGGTGCGGTCTTCCAGGACTACATGGCCTATGACCTGAGCGCGGCGGAGAACATCGGGGTCGGCAACCTTCCGGTGTCCGACGACCGGGACCGGCTGGTCCGGGCGGCCCGGAAGGCCGGGGTGCATCCGGTGATCGAGGCGTTGCCGCACAGCTACGACACGCTGCTCACCCGGATCTTCTTCGGTGAGTCGGACCAGGGTGATCTGCAGACCGGGGTGCGCCTCTCCGGCGGGCAGTGGCAGCGGATCGCCCTGGCCCGCGCCTACCTGCGGGAGGAACACGACCTGATGATCCTCGACGAGCCCAGCTCCGGCCTGGACCCCGACGCCGAGTACGAGGTGCACACCGCGTTGCGTGCCCACCGGGCCGGCCGTACCAGTGTCCTTGTCTCGCACCGGCTCGGTTCGATCCGCGACGCCGACCGGATCGTGGTGCTCGCCGAAGGGCGGGTGGCCGAGCAGGGGACGCACACCGAGCTGCTGGCGGCCGGTGGCGCGTACGCCGAGCTGTTCCGTCGTCAGGCCGACGGCTACCAGCTCGATCCGGTACCGGAGGAGGCACTGTGACCCGGCCGATCGCCGTGGCCGCCGCGCTCGTCGCAACCGTGGCGGCGCCGTTCGCGGCGGTGTGGTGGCTGCGTGAGCGGTACGTGCTGGTCACCGTCCAGGGTGAGAGCATGCTCCCCACGTACCGCCCCGGGGACCGGGTGCTGGTGCGGCGGGTGCCGCCCTCGGCTCTGCGAACCGGCCAGATCGTGGTCGCCGGATGGCCCGGCGAGCGGCGGGTGCCGATGCGGCGGTCCCGCGGTGGCGGGCCGGTCCTGGACGAGGGTTGGCTGATCAAGAGAATCGCGGCCCTGCCCGGCGATCCGGTGCCACCGGACCTGCCCGGGCCGGGCGGGTCGCCGGTCGTCCCGCCGGCCGGGGCCGCCGGAAGGGTGCCGGGCGAGGGCGTTGCGCCGGCGACCGTGCCGCCGGGACTGCTGGTGCTGATCGGCGACAACCGGGCGGCAAGTCACGATTCGCGGCAGGTCGGCTACTTCGCTCACTCGGATGTGCTCGGCGTGGTGAAACGCAGGGTCGCTTCAACGGGTCATCGACCGTCATAAACATGTATGATCATCGAAGTCTCGCCTGCCGGCGGGACGGACATCGATAAGGAGGAGCCCGATGATCCGACTGATCGAATCACTGGGCGACCGGGTGCTCAGCCTGGTCGTCCCGAAGACCACGGCCGCCGCCGCGGCGACCGCCTGCACGCCGGGCTGGGGTGCCTACTGCGACTGCAGGTCCGGGAAGCCCTACTACCTGTACTGCCGCTGCGTGAACGGCATCCGGCGCTGCGACTGCACCGCCCGGAACGGGATCGGCACCTGCTGATCCTGCCTCACCCCCGTGAGCCCGCCCCGCCGTCACCGGCAGGGCGGGCTCACTCCTTACCGCCCTCTCGCCCGCCAACCCCGTTGATCATGAAGTTGACGGCACCGGCCGCCCGTTTCGTCCCCGCCAACCTCATGATCGTCAGGCGGGTGGGGGGATCTGGTGGCGGGCGACCGGCTGGGAACGGGGCTGTCGGTCAGCTTCGGCGGAAGGCGTAGAACCGGGTCTGGCCGGCGCGCTGGCTACGGCCGCCGAGCCGGGCCTGCCGCCCGGCCGGCGGGCCCGATCTGGGCGGCGTCGCGGATGCGCCGGGCAGGACCGGCGTCTCCGGGAGCGACACCGGCCCCGCGGCCACGGTGTGCACCCCCGCGCCGACGGCGGGCGACACCACCGGCGCGGTCGCGGCAGGCGGCGCCGTGTCCAGGGACACGGCGGGCGCCACCGGCTCCGCCGGGAGCACCATCGCGGGCGGCTCCACGGTGAGCGCGTCGAGCGTCGGCGCGGTCACCTGCGGCGAGGACTGCTTGCGGGACTTCTTCGGATTGCGCTTCGCGGGCATTCGCGGGCCTCCTGTCGTGCGGGCGCGCCGACCGGGACGCGCCGAGCGAGGGCTCCGGTGCGTTCCGATCACGACAGACACCGCGACCGACGGTGGCGGGGAAGGGATGCGGACGCCCGGAGCAGGACGGGTCCACGGCACTGACGGCGGTGGACCGGGCTCGGAGGTGGGGCGTCACTTACGCATGCCGTAACGCTAACCCGCC
Organism: Micromonospora sp. WMMD1219; assembly: GCF_049315215.1. Classification (NCBI taxonomy): domain Bacteria; kingdom Bacillati; phylum Actinomycetota; class Actinomycetes; order Micromonosporales; family Micromonosporaceae; genus Micromonospora; species Micromonospora sp. WMMD1219. Next base: position 3,260,548 of record NZ_CP186057.1, on the reverse strand, counting down.
GCCGGGTGCCCCGCATCCGAATTAACGCGCGAGACGCACGGCCACCCGCCGGTCACGCCCTGTCGACGTCCCCGCCCGCTCCCCCGACGACCGCGATACGGTCGCAGAACGGCAGCACGGACGAGAGGTGGCGGTACGCATGGCAGAGCAGGCGACGGCGCAGATCGGGGTCACCGGTCTGGCGGTGATGGGCCGCAACCTGGCCCGGAACCTGGCCCGCAACGGCTTCGCCGTGGCGGTGCACAACCGGTCGCCGGAACGCACCCGCAGCCTCGTGGCCGAGCACGGCGACGAGGGCACGTTCGTGCCGTCGGAGTCGCTCGCGGACTTCGTCGGCTCGCTGGAGCGGCCCCGCGCGGTCATCGTGATGGTGAAGGCCGGCGCGCCCACCGACGCGGTGATCGACGAGCTGGTCCCGCTGCTGGAGGAGGGGGACATCGTCGTCGACTGCGGCAACGCGCACTTCGCCGACACCCGCCGCCGGGAGGAGGCGCTGCGCGAGCACGGGCTGCACTTCGTCGGCACCGGCGTGTCCGGCGGCGAGGAGGGCGCGCTGCTCGGGCCGAGCATCATGCCGGGCGGGTCGGCCGAGTCGTACCGCAAGCTGGGGCCGATCTTCGAGAAGATCGCCGCGCAGGTGGAGGGTGAGCCCTGCTGCCGGCACATCGGGCCGGACGGCGCGGGCCACTTCGTGAAGATGGTGCACAACGGCATCGAGTACGCCGACATGCAGCTCATCGCCGAGGCGTACGACCTGTTGCGGGCCGGTCTGTCGGCGAGCCCGGCGGAGATCGCGCAGATCTTCCGGGAGTGGAACGGCGGCGAGCTGGGGTCGTTCCTCATCGAGATCACCGCCGACGTGCTCGGCCACACCGACGCGGCGACCGGCCAGGCGTTCGTGGACGTGGTGCTCGACCAGGCCGAGCAGAAGGGCACCGGCCGCTGGACCGTGCAGAGCGCGCTCGACCTCGGCATCCCGATCACCGGCATCGCCGAGGCCACGTTCGCCCGGTCGCTGTCCGGCCACGCCGGCCAGCGGGAGGCCGCCCGCCGCGTGTTCGGCGACGCGGGCGAGAAGTGGCAGGTGGACGACCGGGAGACGTTCGTCGAGGACGTGCGCCGCGCGCTGCTGGCCAGCAAGATCGTCGCGTACGCGCAGGGTTTCGACCACATCCGGGCCGGCAGCCGGGAGTACGACTGGGACATCGACCTGGGCGGTACGGCCACCATCTGGCGGGGCGGCTGCATCATCCGGGCCGGTTTCCTGGACCGGATCCGGGAGGCGTACGACGCGGAGCCGGACCTGTCGACGCTGCTCGTCGCGCCCTGGTTCGCCGAGCGGATCAGCGACGGCGTACCGGCCTGGCGACGGGTGGTGGCCGACGCGGCCCGGGCGGGCGTGCCGGCACCGGCCTTCGGGTCGTCGCTGGCCTACTTCGACGCGCTGCGGGCGCAGCGGCTGCCGGCCGCGCTGATCCAGGGGTTGCGGGACAACTTCGGCGCGCACACGTACGACCGGGTGGACCGGGACGGCTCGTTCCACACGCTCTGGGCGGGCGACCGTTCCGAAGTGGAGGCGTGAACCCCGCGCTCACCAGGCCCGCTGACCGTCCGGCTCGGGCGCCCATCCGGCGGCCGGCTCGCCTGCCGCCAGCTCGCCGATCTCACCGGAGCGGACCGCCGGGGTGTGCCCCAGCTCGGCGCACCACCGCTGCGCCACGTCGGCGCACAGTGCGGCCACAGCGTCCCGGCGGGCCGGCTCCACCAGGTCGGCGGCGGCCAGGGCAGCAGTCATCTCGTACCGGAGATCGCGCATCCTCCACCCCCGTGGTGGGCGCGAGGCGCGCCCTGCGCCGATCGTAGAGCGGAACGCCCCGCGCCCGGCGGGAAAGCCGGATGCGGGGCGTCACGCTCGGGCCGGATACCGGCCGCGGCCACCAGGGCCGAACATCGCGGTCAGAAGAACCGGCGACGCTTGGCCTTCTGCGGCCGGACCAGGTCGGCACCCTTGGTCAGCAGACGGCTCACCCCGGACGGGCCGCGACGGGCCTCCAGGGTGTGGCTGAGCCGGCGCGCGCCGGCCGCCGCCAGCGGCACGGCGACCGCCATGACCGCCCACTGCGCGATCCGCTTCTGAATCATGTGGTTCACCTCCGCGTTTGTCGTCTACCGGTATCCGTACCCAGCGCGGCGCGTCGGTAAGCGTGACCTCAGGCTCCCGGTGCCACCGGGTTGGGCAGGGCCCCGCCGAAGCGGCGGTCGCGCTGGGCGTACAGCTCGCAGGCGTACCAGAGGTGGCGGCGGTCGAAGTCGGGCCAGAGCGTGTCCAGGTAGACCAGCTCGGCGTACGCGGTCTGCCAGAGCAGGAAGTTGGAGATGCGCTGCTCGCCGGAGGGGCGCAGGAACAGGTCGACCTCGGGCACCTCGGGGTGGTAGAGGTACCGCGCCACCGTCTTCTCGTTCACCTTGGCCGGGTCCAGCCTGCCGGCCGCCACGTCGCGGGCGATCCCGGCGGCGGCGTCGGCGATCTCCGCCTGGCCGCCGTAGTTGACGCAGAACTGCAGCGTCAGCGTCGAGTTGCCGCGCGACATCTCCTCGGCGGTCTGCAGCTCGGAGATGACGCTCTTCCACAGCCGGCCCGCGCGGCCCGACCAGACCACGCGTACGCCCAGGTCGACGAGCTGGTCGCGGCGGCGGCGGATGACGTCGCGGTTGAAGCCCATCAGGAAGCGGACCTCGTCCGGCGAGCGCCGCCAGTTCTCGGTGGAGAACGCGTACGCCGACAGGTAGGGGATGCCCATCTCGATCGCGCCCTCGACGGCGTCGAACAGGCTGTGCTCGCCCTGCTCGTGGCCCTTGGTGCGGGGCAGGCCGCGCTCCTTGGCCCAGCGGCCGTTGCCGTCCATCACGATGGCGACGTGCCGGGGCACCGCGGCGGGCGGCAGCGCCGGCGGTCGGGCGCCGGAGGGGTGCGGGGTCGGCGGCACCGGCTCGCGGCGGGTCGCCCTCGTCGATCGGATCACTCGGTCATCTCCCTGTTCACACCGGCGACGGGCCCGGCGCCGGAGCGCGGCGGGACCACATCCGGTCCCGCGCCGCCGGGCGGCGGGACCGCGCCGGACGCCGGGGCACCCCGGTCGACCAGCGGCAGCGAGCGTAGCGCGCGCTCCAGATGCCACTGGAGGTGCGCCGCGACCAGCCCGCTGCACTCCCGGCGTACGCCGGTCTCGGCCGCGTCGGCGTACCCCCAGTCGCCGGAGGTCAGCGCGGACATCAGCTCCAGCGTGGCCGGCGCGGGGTGGGCGGCGCCGGGCGGCCGGCAGTCCGGGCAGACCGCGCCGCCGGCCGGTACGGAGAACGCGCGGTGCCGGCCCGGCTCGCCGCAGACCGCGCAGGCCGCGAGCGCCGGCGCCCAGCCGGCGAAGGCCATGCCGCGCAGCAGGTACGCGTCGAGCACCAGCGTGGTGGCGTGCTCGCCGCGGGCCAGCGACTTCATCGCGCCGAGGGTGAGCTGGAACAGCCGCAGCGACGGCTCGCGCTCGACCGGGGTGAGCCGCTCGGCGGTCTCGGCGATCGCGCTGGCCGCCGTGTAGCGGGGGTAGTCGCCGAGGAACCGCTTGCCGTACAGCTCGATCGCCTCGACCTGGCTGACGGTGTGCAGCGAGCTGCCCTGGTTGCCCTTGGGGTCACCGGCGAGCTGGAGGTCGACGTGCCCGAACGGCTCCAGCCGCGCGCCGAACCGGCTCGTGGTGCGCCGCACGCCTCGGGCCACCGCGCGCAACCGGCCGTGCCGGCGGGTGAACAGCGTGATGATGCGGTCGGACTCGCCCAGCTTCTGCACACGCAGCACCACCGCGTCGTCGCGGTAAAGCTGTCGGCGGTACCCGGCCATCAGGCCATTCTCCCTCCGGGTGCGATCTCAGGGTCGGCTCGGGGTGCACGGTCGGGCGATCCCCGATGTGCCGGGTGCTCGGCCGGACCTAATGTGCTGGCCATGGCTTCGCTCCGCACCGCTCCCCGGCCGCGCACGGGTCTCCGGCCGCGCAACGTCTTCCGGCCCCGCACGGGTTTCCAGGCACGCACGGGATTCCAGGCACGCGGCGTGGTGGCCGCCACCGCGGCCACCGCCCTCATCGTGCTCGCCGGGTGTGACACCCTCTCGTTCCGCCGCCTCGACTTCGACCAGACCGAGCGGACGAAGATCACCAAGATCACCGTGGACGACGACGGCGCCGGCGACGTCGTGGTCCGGGCCAACGGCCCCACGGACCAGGTACGCGTCAAGCGCGTGGTCCGCTACCAGGGCGACGAGCCGAACAGCCGGTACGAGATCAAGGGCGACGAACTGGTCCTGCCCACCGACTGCGGGCACCGGTGCAGCATCTCCTGGGAGGTGACCGCGCCGCCTGGCGTGGTGGTGCGCGGCGGCACCGGCTCGGGCAACGTCGACCTCAGCGACGTCGGCGCGGTGGAGTTCACGCTCAGCTCCGGCGACCTGACCGTCCGGGGCGCCACCGGCGAGGTCCGCGCGTCCACCACGTCGGGCAACATCCGGGTCGTCCAGGCGGCCGGCCCGGTGCGCCTGCGGGCCCGCTCCGGCGACATCGAGGCCCGCCGGCTCGCCTCCGCGATCGACGCGGAGACCACCTCCGGCAACATCGTCGTCGAGCTGGACCAGCCCGCACCGGCCCGGGTGCACGCCACGAGCGGAGACGTCGACCTGGCCGTACCGGCGGGCCGCTACCGGGTGCGCGCCACCGCGACGTCCGGCGACACCGACGTACGCGTCACCGACGACCCGACCGCCTCGGTCCAGCTCGAAGCGTCCGCCACCAGCGGCAACGTCACGGTCAGCACCCGCTGAGCCGCCGGCGTCCGGCCGGGTGACGGGCATCCACGCACCCCGCCCTCACCTCGGCGATCATGAGGTTGGCGGCGACGAATCCGGGCACGAACTGCCGTCAACCTCATGATCAACGGGGGTGGGCGGGCGGGCGGTCGCGGACGTCGTGAGGACCGGGGGTGGCTCAGCCGGGCCCGTCCCGCCGGGACGCTGGGCGCACGGGGGCCTCGGCCGGGCGGCGCGGCGCCGGCACCCGGGCGCCGACGCTGACCAGCGCGTCCTCCGCCCCGGCGGGGGCCGGGCTGGCCGGGGCGGCCGCCGCCCGGTCGGCCACGGTCCGCCGCGGCTTGCCGGGGATCAGTTCCGGGGTACGCCGGGCGGCCACGTCCTCGACCCAGCCGACCATCAGCGTCACCACACCGACGAGCGCGAAGACCAGCCCCACCCGCAGCCACAGGCCCACCGGGTCACGTGGTGACCAGCCGACCAGGCCGACCAGCGGGGTGAGGAGCACCACGAACGGCATGTGCCAGAGGTAGATCGTCAGCGCGCGCCGGTTCACCACCGTGACCGCCCGGCCGAGCGCCGGTACGCGGTCGACCCAGGTCACGCCGGCCGGCGCCCGGCCGATCGCCACCAGGATGAACGCGGCCGACCAGAGCGCGTTGCCGAGCGGGATGTCGTTGATGTCGTACCCGCGCGGGCCCGGGTGGGTGACGATCCAGGCGAGCCCGGCGGCGCCGACCACAGCGGCAACCGGCAGCAGCACCCGGTTGCGCATCCGGCGCAGCATCCCGTCGTGGTGGGCGAAGCCGAGCAGCCAGGCGCCGAAGTAGAGGCCGAACTCACGCAGCACCGTCGGCGGGTTCGCCAGGACACCGGCCTCGATCGCGACCAGCAGCAGGTACGGGGCGGCGAGCGTGGGCAGCGGCGCCCGGCGGAACAGCCACAGCACGAGCGGTGAGGCGAGGACGAACCACAGGTAGTCCCGCAGGTACCAGATCGGGCTGAGCGCCAGCCCGCCCCAGTAGTTGGCCGGCGGGTCGCTGATCGGGAAGAGCCAGAGCAGCACCTTCGGGCCGAACGCCAGCCCGGTGAGCAGCATGGCCGGTACGAAGACCGCGGCGACCACCCACAGCGACGGCAGGAGGCGGCGCAGCCGGCGCCCGACCGCGCGTACCCCGCTGCGGTCGAGCGACGCCGCCATCAACGACCCGGCCAGGGCGAACATCACCGACATCGCCGGGAACACCAGCGTGAGCGTGGCGTAGCCGGTGACGTGATAGGTGACGACGCGCAGGATGGCCAGGAAGCGGAGCAGGTCCAGATAGCGGTTTCGCATCAGCTCACGGCGGGGTCCGGGGGCAGAGACAATGGTCCCTACCCTGCTCCCGGACGCTGTGAAACAGCCACGAACACCTATGGAAAGTGAGATGTCCCATAGGTCTGGCTGATCCTGATCACCTCGCCGCCGGCCGCCCCGGCCCTGGCGTCAGAAGCCGAGCTTGCGCAACTGCTTCGGGTCGCGCTGCCAGTCCTTCGCCACCCGTACGTGCAGGTCGAGGTAGACCCGGGTGCCGAGCAACTCCTCGATCTGCCGCCGGGCGGTGGTGCCCACGTGCTTGAGGCGGCTGCCCCGGTGGCCGATGACGATGGCCTTCTGGCTCGGGCGCTCCACGTACACGTCGGCGTAGATCTTGGTGAGGTTGCCCTCCGGGATCATCTCCTCGACGACCACCGCGATGGAGTGCGGCAGCTCGTCGCGTACGCCCTCCAGCGCCGCCTCGCGGACCAGCTCCGCCACGAGGACCTGCTCCGGGTCGTCGGTGAGCATGTCGTCCGGGTAGAGCTGCGGTGAGGGCGGCAGGTAGCCGGTCATCACGTCGACGAGCGTGTCGACCTGGTGCCCGGAGACCGCGCTGACCGGCACCACCGCGGCGAACTCGCCCAGCTCGCTCACCGCGAGCAGCTGCTCGGCCAGCCGCTTCTTGTCGACCAGGTCGGTCTTGGTGACCACCGCCAGCACCGTGGCCTTCAGGCTGGCCAGCTCGCCGGTGATGAAGCGGTCGCCCCGCCCGACCGGCTCGTTCGCCGGGACGCACAGGCCGATCACGTCGACCTCGCTCCAGGTCTCCCGGACCAGGTCGTTGAGGCGCTCGCCGAGCAGCGTCCGGGGGCGGTGCAGGCCCGGGGTGTCGACCAGCACGAGCTGCGAGTCCGGCCGGTGCAGCACCGCCCGGATGATGTGCCGGGTGGTCTGCGGCTTGTTCGAGGTGATCGCGATCTTGGTGCCGACGATCGCGTTGGTGAGCGTCGACTTGCCGGCGTTCGGCCGCCCGACGAAACAGGCGAAACCGGCCCGGTAGGGGCGCGCCTCGGGCGTGGTCACTCGACCACCGTGCCGAGGACGGTGCCGTCCGGCGCGGCCACGTGCACCGGCGCGTCGGCGGACAGGTCACGCACCGCGGCGTGCCCGGCCCCGTCCAGCGTCGACGCCTCGGTCACCACCACGGCGGCCTCCAGCCGGCTCGCGCCCGCCGCCACCGCCGAGGCCACCGCGAGCTGGAGCGCGGTCAGGGTCAGCGACGGCAGCGCCACGCTCGCCGCCGCGTACGTCCGGCCGTCCTGGTCGCGGACCGCGGCGCCCTCCACGGCCGCCACCCGGCTCCGCGCGCCCCGGGCCAGGACGACGAGCTTGGCGTCCTCCGCGCTCAGCTCCGCCGGGTCGGCGGGGGTGGGCAGGGCAGCCGGTACGGCGGGTGACTCAGGCATCGGCGGGTTGCCTCTCCTCGGAACGGTTGTTGTCGCCACGCGAATCGGGCGGCTCGCTTCGGTTGGTGCCCTCCGGCGCGTCACCCCGGTCGACCCGGCTCACCAGAACCGTGTCGATCCGGTTGCGCCGGCCGGTGGTGCCCTCGGCCACCAGCCGCAGCCCGGCCACCTCGGCCTCGGCGCCCGGGATGGGCACCCGGCCGAGCGCCTGGGCGAGCAGGCCTCCGACCGTCTCCACCTCGTCGGTGGGCAGCTCGGTGTCGAACAGCTCGCCCAGATTCTCCACCGGCAGCCGCGCGGTCACCCGCACGGCCCCGTCCGGCAGGTGCTCGATCGGCGGGCGCTCGACATCGTACTCGTCGGTGATCTCCCCGACGATCTCCTCCAGGATGTCCTCGATGGTGACCAGGCCGCCGGTGCCGCCGTACTCGTCGACCACGATGACCAGGTGGTTGCGGGCCGCCTGCATCTCGGAGAGCAGGTCGTCCACCGGCTTGGACTCCGGCACGAACGTGGCCGGGCGCATCAGCTCGGCCACCGGCATCTGCCGGGCGCCCTGGTCGCCCTGCACCCGCCGGATCAGGTCCTTGAGGTAGAGCACACCGAGCACGTCGTCGACGTTCTCCCCTATCACCGGGATGCGGGAGAAACCGGAGCGCAGGAACAACGCCAGCGCCTGCGCGAGCGTCTTGCGTTCCTCGATCCACACCATCTCGGTACGCGGCACCATCACCTCACGGGCGATGGTGTCGCCGAGTGCGAAGACCGAGTGGATCATCTGGCGCTCGCCGTGCTCCACCACCCCGCGCTGCTCGGCCAGGTCGACCAGCTCCCGCAGCTCCACCTGGGTCGCGAACGGCCCCTCGCGGAAGCCCTTGCCGGGGGTGACCGCGTTGCCGATCAGGATCAGCAGCGACGCCAGCGGGTTGAGCGCGCGGCCCAGCCAGCGCACCAGCGGCGCGACCGCGCGGCCGACCGCGTACGCGTGCTGGCGGCCGATCGTGCGCGGGCCGACACCGACGACGACGAAGCTCACCACGGTCATCGCGCCGGCGGTCACCAGCGCCGCCCGCCAGCCCGCGCCGAACGTGTCGACAGCCACCAGCGCGACGAGCGTGGTGGCGGTCAGCTCGGCCAGCAGGCGCAGCAGGAGCAGCAGGTTCAGGTGGCGGACCACGTCACCGGCGACCGCCTGGAGGGCACGCCCGCCGCGGGCCCCGTCCCGGGTCAGCTCGGCCGCGCGGGCCGGGGAGACGGCGGCCAGCGCCGCCTCGGTCATCGCGATCAGGCCGGCGAGCACCACCAGCCCGGCGGCGAAGAACAGGAGTTGAAGATCGGGCAGACCGGCGGGGGCACGGACCGCCGCCAAGGCGTCCATCACCGCGACCGGGTCGACCGCCAGCTGGCCAGCAGCCGGGCCTGGAGGCCGAACATCTCCCGCTCCTCCTCGGGCTCGGCGTGGTCGTAGCCCAGCAGGTGCAGCACGCCGTGCACGGTGAGCAGGTGCAGCTCGTCGGCGGCCGAGTGCCCCGCCGCGGCGGCCTGCTTGGCCGCCACCTCCGGGCAGAGCACGATGTCGCCGAGCAGGGCCGGCTCACCGCCGGCCGGGCTGCTCTCGCCCGGGCCGTGGTCGACGCTGCCCTCGTCCATGGGGAAGGCGAGCACGTCGGTCGGGCCGTCGCCACCCATCCACCTGTGGTTCAGCTCCGACATGTATTCGATGTCGACGAGCAGCACGGACAGCTCGGCGAGGGGGTTGACCCCCATCTCGTCGAGGGCGTGCCGCGCGACGGCGAGCACGGCGTCGGTGTCGACGTCGACACCCGACTCGTTGGCGATCTCGATGGACAACTGTCTTCCTCTGATGATGTGACGGCTTGGGCCGGCAGGTCAGCGGCGCCGGCCGGCCCGGCCGCCCTGGGCGGTCCGCCCCGGTACGGCGTGCACGCTCTGCGCCTGCTGGTTCTCCCGCTCGGCGTCCCAGCGGGCGTACGCGTCGACGATCTCGCCCACCAGCTTGTGGCGCACCACGTCGGAGCTGGAGAGCTGGGCGAAGTGCACGTCCTCGACGTTGTTCAGGATCTCCCGGACCACCCGCAGGCCGCTGGTCGTCCCGCCGGGAAGGTCCACCTGGGTGACGTCACCGGTGACAACGATCTTGGAGCCGAAGCCGAGCCGGGTGAGGAACATCTTCATCTGCTCGGGCGTGGTGTTCTGCGCCTCGTCCAGGATGATGAACGCGTCGTTGAGCGTGTTGTGAGTCACCAGGAAGTCGTCGGTGACGTAGAGCGAGTCCTCCGCCGCGACCTGGATGCACATCGTCTCCCGCACCCCGGCCGGGATGATCGAGTCGATGAACCGCATCGGCCGGCCACCGCCGTGCTCGTCGTAGAGCCGGCGCTTACGCGACAGGCGGAACGGCGCGACACCGGCGGGCAGCCGGATCTCCACGATGTAGGCGTCGGACCGGTACGGAACCGGCCGACCCTTCGCCAGACCGGGCTTGCGTCCCTCGGCCGGACGAACCCGCGCCGTGGCCACCCCTCCGAGCGACTCGACCAGGTGGACCACGTCGTCGCACAACCGGGGGGAAGTGGTCGAGTACTGCACGCGGCACGTGCGCCCGGCCTGGGTGACCGGCCCGCCGTCGGTGTCCAGCAGCCCTTGCAGGACCGCCAGCCGGACGCCGATGCTGTTGTTCTTGTAGACCTCGGGGACGAACTTCGTGCCCGAGGTGGCACCGTCCAGCCCCAGTTCGCGGACGGCCACCGTCACCGGGTTCGCCACGATCACGCCGCCGCGGTGCCCGTTGACGTGCCGGAGGACGTAGTCGTAGTCACCCTTGCGGACCAGTTGGATGTCGACGAGCGCCTCCTCCAGCGCGGTCGCCAGCTCCGGGTCGGCGGTGCAGAAGGCCGGCGTGGTGCGGCACGAGATCGCGCCGTCGCCGAGCAGCAGCCCGAGCGCGTACGGGTCGAGCGGAACCGCCCGCGGCTCCATCTGCACCGGCGCGACGAGCGGGAGTTCGTAGCGACGGGTGTGGCCCCGCCGCTCGTTGCCGATCATCTCCTGCGTCTCGATCGTGCGCCGACGCCCACGCCGCTTGTCGTCCGGCGTGGCGACGGTCCACAGGTGCTCACCACAGCAGAGCGTGGACGCGCCGTCCTGCGTGGTGACCCGGTAGGTCTGCTTCGGCCCCTGCGGGTAGATGCCGATCACCGGTGTGGGCGTCCCGTTCGAGCCGATGACCAGGTCACCGACCTGGAGCGAGCCGAACGGCCGGAAGCCCTCCGGCGTCAGCACCCGGGCGTCGTACGGCTGGGCCCGCCCGCGCATGTACGCCAGCGGCGCGACCTCGATCGTGCCGGCGGCCATCAGCTTCGGGATGGTCTCCGGGTCGAGCATGTCGTGCAGCGCGTCGTAGAGCGGGCGCAGGTAGGGGTCGATCTTCTCGTTCAGGGTGCCGGGCAGGAAGCCCAGCCGCTCCCCTGCCTCGACCGCCGGCCGGGTCAGGATGATCCGGTTCACCTGCTTGGCCTGCAGCGCCTGCACGGCCTTCGCCATGGCCAGGTAGGTCTTGCCGGTACCGGCCGGGCCGATGCCGAAGACGATGGTGTGGGCGTCGATCGCGTCGACGTACTTCTTCTGCCCCAGCGTCTTGGGACGGATGGTGCGGCCGCGCCGGGAGAGGATGTTGAGCGTCAGGACCTCGGCGGGCCGCTCGGCGCCGCCCTGCTCGAGCATGCCGACGGTACGCCGTACCGCGTCTGTGGTCAGGGTCTCGCCTTTCTCGATCAGTTCGAGCAGCTCACTGAAGAGGCGCTCGGCGAGGGCGTTGTCGGCGGGGGCGCCGGTGATGGTGATCTCGTTGCCGCGGACGTGGACGTCGCTGTCGATCGAGCGCTCGACGAGCCGCAGGATCTCGTCGCCCGCGCCGAGCAGGTTCACCATGATCTTCTGGTCTCCGACCGTGATCCTGGTCTGCACACGCGGCGTGCCGGGAGGTGGGGTGCCGGTCATAGGTCGGGCCCGTCGGGCCCTGCGCCACCTGCTCTCCGCTTCTCGGGCGCCGGGCCCTGGTGGCGCGGCGAACGGTTACCTCCCATCGTATCGGGTCGGCACCGTACGCACCGCGCCCATTTCCGGTGCTCGCCGGTCAGTCGCCGACGCGGAAGTCGTACCCGTCGAAGGTCTCCTGGGTGCGGGTGAACCGGTAGGTCGCCCAGTGCATCCGGACCACCACGCCGCGCTCGTCACGGGTCAGCCGCAGCAGCTCCCCCACCTCGCGGCCGGAGACCGTGCGGAACACGTCCGGCCGGTCCGGCAGCGACGCGAACACGGCGGGCGGCTTCCCGGCCGGGTCGTCCGCGCCACGCGCCCGCAGCGTCCCGTCGTGCCAGGAGAAGACGTACTCGAAGCCCTCGCCCCACCAGCGGCCCAGCACACCGCGCAGGTGGTCCGGGGCGGGCGGGCCGGGACGCCACGGCTCGATCTCCACCGGGTCGTGCTCGGCGGCGGCGGCCAGCAGCCGGTGGGACAGGTCGAACACCTCCACGCCGGTGCCGGACGACCCGAGCACGGCGGCGCCCATCGCCCCGGCGGTGCCCTGCCCGCCGCGCCGCCCGTAGACGGCGGCGAGGAATCCGGGCATCGCGCCGTCGTGGCCCACGTGGGTCACCCGCTCCGGCTGCGGAACCAGGATCAGCCCCAGCCCGAAGCCGGCCGCCCAGACCGACTCGTCGGTGGGGGTGAGCGGCCAGCGCATCTCCTCGACTGTCGTCGCGGCGAGCACCGCGCCGTCCGGGTCCACCGCCGCCGGGTCGGCCAGGAACGCGGCCCAGCGGGCCATGTCCGTCGCGGTGCTCCAGAGCTGCGCGGCGGGGGCCACCGCGCCGAAGTCGGCGGGTGGTTCCGGGTGGGCCTCGTCGGAGTACGCGTCGACCAGGAACCCGGTCGCGGCGCGCTCGGTCGGGTGCGGGCCGGTGGCGGTCAGCCCGAGTGGGCCGAGCACCCGGTCGGCCAGCACCTCAGCCCAGGTGCCGCCGCGCAGCCGGGCGACCGCCTCGCCGAGCAGCGCCAGGCCGAGGTTGGAGTAGTGGAAGCGCCGGCCGGTGGGCAGCACCCGCTCGACCCGGGCCAGGTCGGCCAGCATCTCGTCGACGGCCGGGGCGCGCAGGCTGTCCCACACGTCGCCGTGCGGCTCGCGTTGCAGGCCGGCGGTGTGCGACAGCAGCCGGCGTACGGTCGCCTCGCCGTGCGCGGGCAGGTCGAGGTGCCGCCCGATCGGGTCGTCCAGGTCGAGCAGGCCGTCGTCGCGGCACTGCATGACGAGCGCCGCGGTGAAGGTCTTGGTGACCGAGCCGATCCGGAACACCGTCTCCGGCCCCAGCGGGGTGTCGTTGCCGGTGTCGCCCACCGTGCAGGTCCAGAGCGGCCGGTCGGCCCGGTGCAGGGCGGCCGACACCGCCGGGATCCGCCCGGTGGCCTGCGCCTGGCGCACCATCCGGCCGAGCCGGTCGGAGACGTCGGTCATCGGCAGAGCATCGGGCCGAGCGGCGCGCCGCCGAGCAGGTGGGCGTGCACGTGGAAGACCTCCTGGCCGCCGTACGGGCCGGTGTTGAACATCAGCCGGAACCCGTCCACGGTCAGGCCCTCCTCCTCGGCGACCACGGCGGCGGTCTGGAGCACCTCGCCGGCCAGCTCGGGCGCGCCCTGGGCCAGCGTGGCCACGTCCGCGTAGTGCTCCTTCGGGATCACCAGCACGTGGGTGGGCGCCTTCGGGTCGATGTCCCGGAAGGCCAGGGTGGTGGCGGTCTCGCGGACGATGGTGGCCGGAATCTCCCCGGCGACGATCCGGCAGAAGAGGCAGTCCATCGCAGCAGTGTAAGGAGGGGCCCCTGCTTAACGCCTCCGGTATGGGAAGGGGCCCTTTTTAACAGTCTGGCCCGGTGCGGCAGGATGGCCGCCATGTCGGGACGGGCGGTGCTGGTGACGGGGGCCTCGCGGGGCATCGGGCGGGCGGTGGCGCGGGCGTTCGCCGCAGGTGGAGACCGGGTGGCGATCCACCACCGGGACTCGGCCGGGCTGGCCGAGCGGCTGCGCGCCGAGTTGCCGGGTGACGGGCACGTGGTGGTCCGCGCCGACCTGGCCGACGCCGACGCGGTACGGACCATGGTGGACGAGGCGGCCCAGCGACTCGGCGGCCTCGACGTACTCGTGAACAACGCCGGGGTGTTCGGGCCGGCCGATCCCCCGCACCCGGTCTTCGAGAGCAGCTACGAGCAGTGGCGGGCGCGCTGGCGTGAGGTGCTCGACACCAACCTGGTCGGCGCCGCGAACGCCGCCTGGTGCGCCGCGCAGCACATGCGCGAACGCGGCGGCCGGATCGTGAACGTGTCGTCCCGGGGCGCGTTCCGGGGTGAGCCGGCGAATCCGGCGTACGGGGCCAGCAAGGCCGGGATGAACGCGATGGCCCAGTCGCTGGCGGTGGCGCTGGCGCCGTACGGCATCGGGGTGGCCTGCGTGGCGCCCGGCTTCGTGGAGACCGACATGACCAACGAGCACCTGAAGAGCGAGCGGGGCGAGGCGGTACGCGCCCAGTCCCCGTTCCAGCGTGTGGCCCGGCCGGCGGAGATCGCCGCGGCGGTGCACTGGCTGGCCAGCCCCGAGGCCGAGTGGGCGTCCGGCACCATCATCGACCTCAACGGCGCCTCCTACCTCCGCTCCTGACCCCCGCCCCTGACCTCCGGCGATCTTGCACTTTCGGCCCTGACAAAGCCCTGCAAAAGGGGCACACCGAGGGCCCAAGCTGCAAGATCGACGCGACGGTAAGGGCGGGGGCGCGGCCGCGAGAACAGGGCGCGCGGGTTACCAGTGGGTCAGGCGGGTGGCCAGGACCGTCAGGGCTGCCACGCCTGCCGTGGACGTGCGCAGGACGGACGGGCCCAGGCGGACCGTGCGGGCGCCCGCCTCGGCGAACGCGGCCAGCTCGTGGTCGGCGATGCCGCCCTCCGGGCCGACCACCAGGACGATCTCGCCGGCCGCCGGCAGGTCGACGGTGGTCAGCCGGTCCTGCGCGCCCTCGTGCAGCACGTACGCGCCGGCCGCCCCGGCGATCCGGCGGGCCACCGAGACGGTGGACTCGTCCGGCGCGCCGGCCACCACCGGCAGCCACGGGCGGCGGGCCTGCTTGGCCGCCTCCCGGGCGGTGGCGACCCACTTCTGCCGGGCCCGTTCGCCCCGCTCACCGCGCCACTGCGCCACCGAGCGGGACGCCGCCCAGGGCACGATCTCGTCCACCCCGACCTCGGTCATCGCCTGCACGGCGAGTTCACCCCGGTCGCCCTTGGCGATGCCCTGCACCACGACCAGCCGGGGCACCGGAGCGTCCGCGTACCCCCGGCTGGTGAGCCGCAGGTCGAGCGTGCCGCGGCCGACGGCGGTGACCACCGCGGCGGCGGTGCCGCCCCGGCCGTCGGCGAGCACCAGTTCCTCGCCGACGCGCAGCCGCTGCACGGTGGCCGCGTGGTGGCCCTCCGGGCCGTCCAGCGTCAGCGTGTCACCGGTGGGCAGCGCGTCGACCAGGAACAGCGGCGCGGACACCTCAGGCGTGCCCGTTGAAGGCGTCGCGCATCCGGGAGAAGAAGCCGCCCTGCTTGGTCAGCTCGGCGACCTCCTCGCCGCGCGTCTTGGCGAAGTCGCGCAGCATCCGCTCCTGGTCGGCGTCGAGCTTGGTCGGGGTACGCACGTCCAGGTGCACGTAGAGGTCACCCCGGCCGGTGCCGCGCAGGTGCGGTACGCCCCGGGCGCGCAGCCGCAGCGTGCTGCCGGGCTGGGTGCCGGGCTTGACGTCGACCGTCTCCTCGCTGTCCAGCGTCTTGATGGTCAGCCGGGTGCCGAGCGCGGCGGCGGTCATCGGCACCGTCACCCGGCAGTGCAGGTCGTCGCCCTTGCGGGAGTAGACGTCGTGCGGCCGCTCGTGGATCTCGACGTAGAGGTCGCCGGCGGTGCCGCCGCCCGGGCCGACCTCGCCCTGCTGGGCCAGGCGGATCCGCATGCCGTCCTCGACCCCGGCCGGGATCTTGACGGTCAGCGAACGGCGGGTACGCACCCGGCCGTCGCCGGCGCAGGTCGGGCAGGGGTGCGGGATGGTGGTGCCGTAGCCCTGGCAGACGGTGCAGGGCCGGGCCGAGACCACCTGGCCGAGGAAGGTCCGCTGCACCGACTGCACCTCGCCGCGGCCGCCGCACGCCTCGCAGGTGGCCAGGTGGGTGCCGGCGGCGGTGCCGGCGCCGGAGCAGGTGGTGCAGAGCACCGCGGTGTCGACGGTGATCGGCGCCTCGACGCCGAACGCGGTCTCGTTGAGGTCCAGTTCCAGGCGCAGGATCGCGTCCGCGCCGGGGCGGGTACGCGGACGCGGGCCCCGGCTGCCGCCCGCGGCGCCGCCGAAGAACGCGTCCATGATGTCCTGGAAGCCGACGAACGGACCGGCGCCGCCCGGGCCGCCGGGACCGCCCGCGCCACCGCCGCCCGGGGCGAGCGGGTCGCCGCCCAGGTCGACGATCTGCCGCTTCCGGTCGTCCGAGAGGACCTCGTACGCGGCGTTGATGTCCTTGAACTTCTCCTGAGCCTCCGGGTCCGGATTGACGTCCGGGTGGAACTGCCGCGCCAGCTTGCGGTAGGCGCGCTTGATCTCGTCGTCGGAGGCGTCCCGGCTCACGCCGAGAATGCCGTAGTAGTCCCTGGCCACTGCGTTAGGTGTCCTCATGTTCGTCTCGCGTCGCTCCGGTCGTCGGCCGGAACCGGCCGTCGGCCCTGACTGGTCAGTTCTGGGCCAGCAGTTCGCCCACGTAGCGTGCCACGGCCCTCACCATGGCGATATTGCCGGGGTAGTCCATCCGGGTCGGCCCGAGCACGCCGAGTCCGCCGACGATCGTGCTGCCCGGTCCGTAGCCGGTGCTGACCACCGAGGCGGCCCGCAGGTTGTCGTATTCGTTCTCGTCGCCGATGAGCACCCGGGTGGTGCTCGGCTCGGTCTCGCCGATCAGCTTGAGCAGCACGACCTCTTCTTCGAGCGCCTCCAGGATGGGCCGCAGCGAACCCTGGAAGTCGAGCAGGCCACCCCGGGTGAGGTTGGCCTGGCCGGCCAGCGCGAGGCGCTCCTCGTGCCGTTCCACGAGCGTCTCCAGCAGCACGGTGGAGAGCGTGGTCATGGCCGGGCGCAGATGCGGCGCCGACTCGTCGACGAGCGCCTGCACCAGCGGCGGCGTCTCGGCGAGCTGGCTGCCGACGAGCTTCTCGTTCACCAGCCGGCGCAGGTCGGTCACGTCGTCGGCGGGCACCGGGGCGGGCAGCTCCACCAGCCGCTGCTCGACCCGGCCGGTGTCGGCGATCATGACGACCATCAGCCGGGTGGTGGAGATCGGCACCAGCTCCAGGTGGCGCACCTTGGAGCGGGCCAGGCTCGGGTACTGCACCACGGCGACCTGCCGGGTGAGCTGGGCGAGCAGCCGGACCGTACGGTGCACCACGTCGTCCAGGTCGACGGCGCCGACCAGGAAGCGTTCGATCGCCCGGCGCTCGGCCGGGCTGAGCGGCTTGACCCGGGAGAGCCGGTCGACGAAGAGGCGGTAGCCGCGGTCGGTGGGCACCCGGCCGGCGCTGGTGTGCGGCTGCCGGATGTAGCCCTCCTCCTCCAGCACCGCCATGTCGTTGCGCACCGTGGCCGGCGAGACGCCGAGCTGGTGCCGCTCGACCAGGGCCTTGCTGCCGACCGGCTCCTGCGTGGCGACGTAGTCCTCGACGATGGCGCGCAGCACGGCGAGTTTGCGGTCGTCGAGACCCATTCCCCACCTCCTGACGCACCTCGGTCCGGCCGGCGCGCGGCATCCGCCGGGCGGCTGGCACTCGACTGTAGCGAGTGCCAGTCTACGTCGGCACCCCCACCGATGCGATGATCGCCTGACGGACCTGCGGTGCGGCCCGCCACACAGCACCGCCCACCAGGGCCGAAAAGCTGGTCATCGTCGGTCTGTGTCGCTCTGGTGCGGGTTGCCCGGTGCACCTACCGTGGCGACCATGACAGAACCTCCTCGCCCTCCCGGGGCAGGGGACTCCGGCCCCCAGCCCGACCCGTCGGCGCCCTACGGCTCGCCGGCCGGTGAACCGCCCACCGCTCCACTGTCCGGCGCGCCGGGCGCGGGCGGCTATCCCCCGCCCGGTGACTATCCGCCCCCGGGTGGCTACCCGCCTCCGGGCGGCCAACCTCCGCCGGGCGGCTACCCGCCCCCCGGTGGTTACCCCCCGCCGGGCGGCACGCCGGGCTACGGCGGCGGCTACCCCGCCGGTGGCGGGTACGGCCCCGCCGCGTACGCCAACAACGACGACAAGACCTGGGCGCTGGTGTCGCACTTCGGTGGCGCCGTGGGCGTCATCGTCGGCGGTGGCCTGCTCGGCTGGGTCGCTCCGCTCATCGCGCTGATGAGCCGGGGCCAGCAGTCGCCGACGGTCCGCGCGCACGCCGTCGCGGCGCTGAACTTCCAGATCACCTGGGCCATCGCCGGCGTGCTCGCCTGGGTGATCACGATCATCACCTGCGGGATCCTGTTCTTCGTCCCGATGCTGGTCTGGCTGGTGCCGCTGATCTTCGGGATCATCGGCGGGGTCAAGGCGAACGACGGCGTGCTCTACCGCTACCCGATGAGCTACAGCTTCACCAAGTGACGCCGCCGGCCGGCCGAGGGGGCGGCCGGCCGGCCCCGGTCACGGCAGCAGGTCGCGTACCACCGCGTCGGCCAGCAGCCGGCCGCGCAGCGTCAGCACCACCAGCCCCCGCGCGTACGCCCCGGCGTCGAGCAGCCCGGCGTCCCGGGCCCGCTCGGCGCCCGCCCGGCCGGCGGCGTCCAGCACGTCCAGCGGCAGGCCGGAGGCGAGCCGCACCCGCAGCATCACGTCCTCCATGTGCTGCTCGTCAGCGGTGAGCCGTTCCCGGGCCAGCGCGGGCGAGACGCCCTCGGCCAGCCGCGCCGCGTACGCGCTCGGGTGCTTGACGTTCCACCAGCGCACGCCGCCGACGTGGCTGTGCGCTCCCGGGCCCAGGCCCCACCAGTCGGCGCCGGCCCAGTAGAGCAGGTTGTGCCGGCACCGGGCCGCCGCCGAGCGGGCCCAGTTCGACACCTCGTACCAGGAGAATCCGGCCTCGCCGAGCGCGGCCTCCGCGGCCAGGTAGCGGTCCGCCGCCACGTCGTCGGAGGGGTACGGCAGCTCGCCGCGGCGCATCCGCGCGGCCAGCCGGGTGCCGTCCTCCACGATCAGGGCGTACGCGCTGACGTGGTCCACGCCCGCGTCGACCACCTGGGCCAGCGAGGCGGCGAAGTCCTCGGCCGTCTCGCCCGGCGTGCCGTAGATCAGGTCCAGGTTCACGTGCTCGAACCCGGCGTCGCGCGCCTCCAGCGCGGCGGCGGTGGCCCGGCCCGCGCTGTGCCGCCGGTCGAGCACCGCGAGCACACCCGGCGCGGCGGACTGCATGCCCAGCGAGATCCGGGTGTACCCGGCGGCCCGCAGCGTCTTGAGCGACTCCGGGCTCACCGACTCGGGGTTGGCCTCGGTGGTCACCTCGGCGTCGGCGGCCAGCCCCCAGACGCGGTCGATGCCGTCGAGGATCCGGGCCAGGTCGTCGGCGGGCAGCAGGGTGGGCGTGCCGCCGCCGACGAAGACGGTGTCGACCCGGGGCGGCGGCGAGTCGCCCAGCACCCGGGCGGCCAGCTCCAGCTCGGCCAGCACGGAGTCGGCGTACGTCTCCCGGCTCGCCCCGCCGCCCAGCTCGGACGCCGTGTACGTGTTGAAGTCGCAGTAACCGCACCGGCTGGCGCAGAACGGCACGTGGACGTACACGCCGAAGCCGCGCGCGCCGACGGCGCGAGTGGCGGTGGCGGGCAGCGATCCGTCGCGCGGGACGGGTTCGCCTTCTGGAAGGACGCCGGGCATGGCCACTAGTGTGCCCGGCATGACCTCTCCGGACGCTCTCGTGCGAGTCGCCACGGCCCGTGGGGTGACCACCCTCACCCTGCACAGCCCGCACAATCGCAACGCGCTCTCCACGCCCCTGATGACCGAGCTGCTGGCCGGGCTGGCCGGCGCGGTCGCCGACGACGCGGTACGCGCGATCGTGCTCGACCACACCGGCCCGGTCTTCTGCTCCGGCGCCGACCTGAAGGAGACAGCCGCCGCGTACGCCAGCGGGACGGTGCCCGCCGGGATGCTCGGCGACGTGCTCGTCGCGGTGCGGGAGTGCCCGAAGCCGGTGGTGGCGAAGGTGGCCGGGCCGGCCCGGGCCGGCGGGCTGGGCCTGATCGCCGCCGCCGACCTGGCGGTCTGCGCGCAGGAGGCGACGTTCGCGTTCACCGAGGTGCGGATCGGGGTGATCCCGGCGGTGATCTCGGCGACCGTGCTGCCCCGGCTGGGTCAGCGGGCCGCCGCCGAGCTGTACCTGACCGGCGACACGTTCGACGGCCGCCGGGCCGCCGAGATCGGCCTGGTCACCGCCGCGGTGCCGGCCGACGAGCTGGACGCCGCCGTCGAGCGCTACTGCGCCTCGCTGGTCAAGGGTGCCCCCGGCGCGCTGGCCGGGGCGAAGGAGCTGCTGCGCCGGCCCGCCGGGCCGGACCTGCGGGCCGACATCGCCGAGTTGGCCGCGCTGTCGACCGGGTACTTCCTCTCCGACGAGGGGCGCGAGGGCGTGATGGCGTTCCGGGAGAAGCGTCCCGCCGCCTGGGTACCCGCCGAAGACTGAGGTTGGCGGCGGGCCCCGCGTGAGCCACCTGCGGCCGACGTGGGGCCCGCCGGTCGGCCGAGAGCCGCCGTGGCGGGTGGGACGTACGCTTGTCGGACTGTCGGGACAGGGGGTGCGGGTGCGGACGCGAGCGGCGATCGTGGCATCTGGGGTGGCGGTGTGCGTGCTGGCACTGCTCGCGGTCTACGTCGTCACCAAGCAGTTCGGCGAGCACCTGCGGCTGCCACTGGCCAGCCGGACCTGCACCGTGAAGGCGGACGGCGAGGTGGTGCTCGGCGCCGACCAGATGGCGAACGCGGCCACCATCGCGGCCATCGGGATGCAGCGCCGGATGCCCGAGCGGGCGGTGGTGGTGGCGCTGGCGACCGCGCACCAGGAGTCGCACCTGCGCAACATCGCCCACGGCGACCGCGACTCGCTCGGCCTGTTCCAGCAGCGCCCGAGCCAGGGCTGGGGCACCCCGGAGGAGATCCAGGACCCGCGGTACGCGGCGAACAAGTTCTACGCCGCGCTGAAGAAGGTCAAGGGCTGGGAGCGGATGCGGATCACCGACGCCGCCCAGCGGGTGCAGCGGTCGGCGTTCCCCGAGGCGTACCAGAAGTGGGCGGACGAGTCGGAGGTCCTCACCCGCGCGTTGCTCGGCCACGCGACCGGCGCGGTGGCCTGCACCGTCGGCTCGCCGCCGACGATGCGCGGCCCGGCCGCCGCCAGCGCCGTGCTGGAGAGCCTGTCGCTGGACTGGGGGCTGCCCCGGCTGGCCACGGCGACCGACCTGACCGCGCTCACCGTGCCGGCCGGCGACGACCGCAACGGCTGGCGGTACGCGCACTGGCTCGTCTCGCACGCCGACGACCACGGCGTGAAGAAGGTCCGCTTCGGCAACCTGGAGTGGACCGCCGAGCAGGGCTCCTGGGCCCGGGTGAAGGGCGATCCGACCACCGAGGTGCGCGCCGAGGTGTTCGCCGCGGCCTGACCGGCGCCGCCGGGTCAGCCCTTGACCGCTCCCGCCACCAGGCCGGAGACCATCCGGCGCTGCACCAGCAGGAAGAAGACGATCACCGGCAGGGTGAACAGCGTGGACGCGGCCATGACCGAGCCCCAGGCGGTGTCGTCCCGGCCGAAGAAGAACGTCATCGCGACCGGCAGCGTGTACTTCTGCTGGTCGTTGATGAACGTCAGCGCGAAGATCAGCTCGTTCCACGCGGTGATGAACGAGAAGATGCTGGTGGCGACCAGGCCGGGAGCGACGAGCGGAAACAGCACCTTGCGGAACGTCTGGGCCCGGCTGGCGCCGTCGATGGCGGCGGCCTCCTCCAGTTCCTTGGGCACCGCGGCGACGAAGCCGCGCAGCATCCAGACCGCGAACGGCAGCGAGAAACCGAGGTACGTGAGGATCAGGCTGGGCAGCGTGTTGTAGAGGCCGAGCCGCTGGATCATCAGGAACAGCGGGATGACCAGCGCCTCCAGCGGGATCATCTGCACCACCAGCAGCATGATCAGGAACGTGGTGCGCAGCTTGAACCGGAACCGGGCCACGGCGGTCGCGGCGAGCAGCGCGACCAGCCCGCTCAGCAGCACCGTCGCCAGCGCGACGAGCGCGCTGTTGAGGAAGAAGTCGGCGAACGTGACGCCCGGGATCAGGTTGCCGGTGAGGATCTCCCGGTAGTGCTCCAGCGTCGGCTCCGCCGGCACCGGCCGGGGGGTGGACGAGAAGATCTCCCGGTTGGGCTTCAGCGAGGTCGCCACCATCCAGTAGACCGGGAACGCGGCGAAGAGCGCGACCAGCAGGCCCGCGCCGTTGAGGGCGATCTTCTTCATCATTCGTCCTCCTGCCGCAGCACCATGCGGACGTACAGGGCGGTCACCACGAGCAGGATCACGGTGAGGATGACGGCGATGGCGGAGCCGAGGCCGTACTTGGGCGGCGGCGAGAACGCCTCCGCGTACGAGTAGATCGACAGCATGAACGTGGACCGGTCCTGGGTGCCGCCGGCCAGCACGAACTGCTGGGTGAAGACCTTGAAGTCCCAGATCGTGGAGAGCACCACGAGGATGCCGAAGACCGGCCGCAGCACGGGGAACGTGACCGACCAGAACACCTTCCACGGCCCGGCGCCGTCGACGCGGGCCGCCTCCTGCAACTCCGTCGGCACGCTCTTGAGCCCGGCCAGGACGCTCACCGCGATGAACGGGAACGAGTGCCAGACCACCACGAGCGTCAGGATGGCGAAGAACAGCAGCGGGTCGTTGAACCAGCCGTACCCGGTCCAGTCGCTGCGCCCGAACAGCGCCGTGGACAGCCCGTCCGGGAGCTTGTTGAACAGCCAGGTGACCAGGCCGCTGGTGTCGTCGAAGATCCACTTCCAGACGATCGTGCCGGTCAGCGCCGGGGTGGCCCAGGCGAGCATCACGCAGCTCGCCACGAACGTGGCCATCTTCTTGCCCAGGCGGTTGAGCAGCAGCCCGACCAGCGTGCCGAGGATCATCGTGAGCGCCACGTTGGCGAGCGTGAACAGCACGGTGTTGCGCAGCACCTCACGGAAGAACGGGTCGCCGAGGATCTGCGCGTAGTTGGCCAGGCCGACCCACGGCCACTCGCGGTCGCCGCGTAGCTGCCGGACGCTGTCCAGCTTGTGGAAGGACATCCACACGACCTGGCCGAGCGGCCAGAGCAGCAACACGGCGATGATCGCCAGGCAGGGCAGCAGGAGCAGGTACGGAAGGTGGTCCACCCGGCGACGGCGCCGCCGCGCGGGGGTCTCCCGCGCGGCGGCCTCGCCGGTGGCCTCGGTCAGCGTGGTCACTTGGCGTTGAGGATGCTTTCCATCTCGGTGGCCGCGTCGGCGGTGGCCTTCTCGACCGTCTTCTGGCCCTTGATGACCGAGCTGTTCATCGCCTGGGTCACCGTCTTGGTGCGGCTGACCTCGACCCACTTCGGGGTGAGCGGGGTCAGCTTGGTGTTCTGGATGGCGGTGGCGAACGCGGCCATCACCTTGTCGTTCGCGTAGTCGCCGCTGCTCACCAGGTCCTGGTAGACCGGGAAGAAGCCGAGGCTGCTGGCGAACTCCTTGTCCTTCTGCTTGCTCAGCAGCACGGTCATGTAGTCCCAGGCCAGCGCCTGCCGCTCGCTGTCCTTCCAGATGGCGATGTCGGAGCCGCCGGCGAACGCCGGGGCGGGCTTGCCGTCCGGGCCGGGGATCGGGAACGTGCCCCACACCTTCTCGATGTCGGGGTTGTCCTTCTTCATCGCGCCGCCCTGCCAGCTACCGGCGAACGCCATGGCGGCCTTGCCGGTGGCGAACTGGGTACGGGCGTCGACCTCGTTCCACCCGGCCGCGGCCGGCGGGGCGACCTTGTGCACGGTCACCAGGTCGGTCCAGAACTTGACCGCCTTCTGCGCCTCGGGGGTGTTGTAGCCGGACTTCCAGCTGTCGCCCTCCTTGGTGGCGATCTCCCCGCCGGCACCCCAGAGGAAGGAGTAGAACGGCAGCTCGGAGTTGCCGGGCAGGGCGATGCCGTAGGTGCCCGGCTTCTTGGCCTGCACGGCCTTCGCGGCGGCGACCATCTCGTCCCAGGTCGTCGGCGGCTTCACGCCCGCCTCGGCGAACCAGTCGGTGCGGTAGTAGACGGCGCGCACGCCGGCGTACCACGGCACGCCGTACTGCTTGCCGTCGAGCTGGGCGTTCTTGACCAGGTCGGGCAGGATGTCCTTGCCCTCGGACCAGCCGTTGAACTTGTCCGAGACGTCGGCCAGGGCCTCCTGCGCGGCCCAGCCCTGGGTCTCGGTGTTGCCCAGCTCGGTGACGTCCGGGCCCTCGCCACCGGCGAGCGCGGCCTGGAACTTCTTCGGCGCCTCGAGCCAGGGGATGTACTGCACCACGACGTCGGTCTCGGGGTGCTTCTTCTTGAACTCCGCCTCGACGCTGTCGAGGAACTTGGTCTGGGCGTCGCCGCCCTCACCCATCATCCACACAGTGAGCTTGCTGTTGTCGGCGGCCTTGTCGTCGTCGCCGGAGCCACCGCACGCGGTCAGCACCAACGCGGCCGACGCCACGATGGCGGTGACCGGAGCCAGCCGCTTCCACCTGTTCACGCCATATCTCCCTCAGGGCCGTTTGGCACTAACCTTCTCCGCCGCACCTTAGTAGGAAAATTTCCTTTACAACAGGGGGTGTTCGTGACGGAGGGCACAGGCGACCGTATCGCAGCCGGAGGCCCGGCCGACATCGATGCCGTCCGGGCAGTTCAGGGCCCACGTACGCCGACGGGCGCCCGGCCGGTGAGGCCGGGCGCCCGTCGAGGCGCGTGGTGCGGGGTCAGTAGCGCGAGACGCCGCGGCGACGGCCGACACCGGCCACCAGGGCCACGCCGATCGCGGCGAACAGCACCTGCAGCATCAGCTCGCGCCAGTCGATGCCGGCGGTCTCGGCGAAGCCGGAGGCCCGGGCCACGATCGTGCCCAGAAGCGCGGCGCCGACGCCGATCAGCATGTGCAGCCACATCGGCATGTTCTGCCGGCCCGGCACGACCAGCCGGCCCAGCGCGCCGACGATCAGACCAACGACCAGCGCCGTGATGATGCCCCAAACGGTGAGCTCCATGGTCGCCCTCCTCCTTAAGATCGGGTCACACTTTTTCGTGTGGTTACTGTCGTGATCGCTAAGTTCCCGACCGCCCGGAAATCCAAACCGACTCCGATGACGAATTGTTCAGACGTACCCTGACCTGCTGCTTCTCGCCGAAACCCGGCGCGGCGGGCGGGCCCGGCGCACCGACGGGGTTCAATGCGCCGAATACGCCGACGGGCGCCCGGCCGGGTCGGCCGGGCGCCCGTCGAGGCGCGTGGTGCGTGAATCAGTAACGCGAGACGGCGCGGCGGCGGCCGACGCCGGCCACCAGGGCCACGGCGATGGCGGCGAGCACGACCTGCACGGCCAGCTCGGCCCAGTCGATGCCGGCGGTCTGCGTGGCGATGCCGAGCGCGCGGGCCAGGACGGTGCCCAGCAGCGCCGCGCCGACGCCGATCACCATGTGCAGCCACATCGGCATGTTCTGCCGGCCCGGCACGACCAGCCGGCCCAGCGCGCCGACGATCAGACCCACGACGAGCGCGGTGATGATGCCCCAGACGGTGAACTCCACGGTCGGTCCTCCTAAAAGCGATTTCGCACGTTCTGTGTGCGTTTGCTGTCGTGCCCGCTAAGTGCCCGACGCATCGAAAACCGAAACCGGCGGCATCGACCGCCGCTCCCCCGACCGGGACGAACCCGCAGGTGGGAGCGCTGCCAGAGGCTGAAAATTTCCTGGGTACGCGAACCGGCCGGCGCCCTGGGGACAGGACGCCGGCCGGTTAGTGGAGCCTGACCGTTACTTCTTGCCGGCGGGCTTGCCGTCGCCGGAGTCGGACGACAGCGCCGCGATGAACGCCTCCTGGGGGACCTCCACCCGGCCCACCATCTTCATCCGCTTCTTGCCCTCCTTCTGCTTCTCCAGCAGCTTGCGCTTCCGGCTGATGTCACCGCCGTAGCACTTGGCGAGCACGTCCTTGCGGATCGCGCGGATGGTCTCCCGGGCGATCACCCGGCTGCCGATGGCCGCCTGGATCGGCACCTCGAACTGCTGGCGCGGGATCAGCGAGCGCAGTTTCGCCGCGATCGTCGTGCCGTACGTGTACGCCTTGTCCTTGTGCACGATCGCGCTGAACGCGTCGACCGGCTCGCCGTGCAGCAGGATGTCGACCTTGACCAGGTCGGACGCCTGCTCGCCGGAGGGCTCGTAGTCCAGCGAGGCGTAACCCTTGGTGCGGCTCTTGAGCTGGTCGAAGAAGTCGAAGATGATCTCGGCCAGCGGCAGCGTGTAGCGCAGCTCCACCCGGTCGGCGGAGAGGTAGTCCATGCCGAGCAGGCTGCCCCGGCGGCCCTGGCACAGCTCCATCACCGCGCCGACGTAGTCGTTCGGGGTCAGCACCGTCGCCCGCACGGTCGGCTCGTACACCTCGGCGATCTTGCCGGTCGGGTACTCGCTCGGGTTGGTGACCACGATCTCCTCGCCGTCCTCCTGGATGGCCCGGTAGACCACGTTCGGAGCGGTGGAGATCAGGTCGAGGTTGAACTCCCGCTCCAGCCGCTCCCGGATGATCTCCAAATGCAGCAGGCCGAGGAAGCCGCAGCGGAAGCCGAAGCCCAGCGCGCCGGAGGTCTCCGGCTCGTACGTGAGCGCCGCGTCGTTGAGCTTGAGCTTGTCCAGCGCCTCGCGCAGGTTCGGGTAGTCCGAGCCGTCGATCGGATAGAGACCCGAGTAGACCATCGGCTTCGGGTCCTTGTAGCCGCCGAGCGCCTCCTTGGCCGGGTTGTTGTTGATGGTGACGGTGTCACCCACCCGGGACTGGCGCACGTCCTTCACACCGGTGATCAGGTAACCCACCTCGCCGACGCCGAGCGCGTCGGCCTTCACCATCTCCGGCGAGATGACGCCGATCTCCAGCAGCTCGTGGACCGCGCCGGTGGACATCATCTTGATCCGGTCCCGGGCCGAGATCCGGCCGTCGATCACCCGGACGTACGTGACCACGCCCCGGTAGACGTCGTACACCGAGTCGAAGATCATCGCGCGGGCCGGAGCCTCGGCGTCGCCCACCGGCGGCACGAACTGGCGGACGATCTCGTCCAGCAGGTAGGGCACGCCCTCGCCGGTCTTGCCGGAGACCTTGATGCAGTCCGCCGGGTCGCCGCCGATCAGGTGGGCCAGCTCCTCGGCGTACTTCTCCGGCTGGGCCGCCGGCAGATCGATCTTGTTGAGCACCGGGATGATGTGCAGGTCGTTCTCGAGCGCCAGGTAGAGGTTGGCCAGCGTCTGCGCCTCGATGCCCTGCGCGGCGTCGACGAGCAGGATCGCGCCCTCGCAGGCGGCCAGCGAACGGGACACCTCGTAGGTGAAGTCCACGTGGCCCGGGGTGTCGATCATGTTGAGCACAGCGGTCTCGCCGGCCCGGTCGCCCTCGCGGATCGTCCACGGCATCCGCACGGCCTGGCTCTTGATGGTGATGCCGCGCTCGCGCTCGATGTCCATCCGGTCCAGGTACTGCGCGCGCATCTGCCGCGGGTCGACCACACCGGTGAGCTGCAACATCCGGTCGGCCAGGGTCGACTTCCCGTGGTCGATGTGGGCGATGATGCAGAAGTTCCGGATGCGCGCCGGGTCGGTGGCACCAGGAGCGTTCGCGCCGGGATCGAGCGTCGGTGGCACAGCGGTCCGTTCTGGTCGGCTGACGTGAGCGGCCGGCGCGCCGCCGGCCCCCTCCATGGTCCCACGTCGCCCGGGGCGCGCCCGGACTCCCCCTTCACTCCACCGCTATTCCACGGGTGGCTCCGCTATTCCACGGGTGGCTCGACGAACAGGGCGGCCAGCCTCGGCAGGCGGCGGCGGGCCTCCTCCTCGTCGTCGAAGTCCCAGAAGTCGTTCAGGTCGGGCACCGGAACCGGGTCACGCTCGGCCGGCAGGTCGGACGCGGTGGCCTTCCGGTACGCGTCCCACGGCACCGCCAGCATCTCCTCGCACTCGAACTCCTCGCCGCTGAGCGCCGCGGCACGCACCTGCGGCAGCTCGGCCAGCGCGTCGGGGTCGCCGACCGCCCGCGCGAACACCGCCCGCCCCTGGGTCATCAGCCAGCCCCGGAAGTATTCGAAGCCGTCGTCCGAGGCGCCCCCGTTGATCAGGTAGGCCGCGCCCCAGAGGTCGACCTTGTAGGAGGCGGCGAGCACCCGCCGCTGGTGGTGGGCGTACCCGACGATCTCCTCCGGGTCGCGCTCGGCCAGCAGCGCGACCGCCCGGGCGGCCACCGCGTCGGGCTCTCCCCCGGCACCCGCGCGGGCGTCGTCGATCAACTGCCAGAACTCCTCGGTCCTCATGACGGGCAGTCTGGCAGAGCCCACCGACGCGCCGGTTCGCCGCGCGCCGCCGGTGCGGCAGCATGGAGCGGTGCGCTCGATCTCCCTACCGCCGGTTCCGTACGGGTCGACAGCCGTCCGGCCCGGCTGGGCCGACCTGCCGGCCGGGCTGCGGGACGCGCTGGCCGCCCGGATCGGCGGCGAACCGGCGGCGGTCCGGGTGACGGCCGGCGGGTTCACCAGCGGCTTCGCCGCCGTGCTGACCGGCCTTACCGGCGAGCGCGTGTTCGTCAAGGCGGCGGCACTGCACGGGCAACGGCACCTGGTCGACTGGTACGCCCACGAGGCGGCGATCCTTTCCCGGCTCCCGGCGGGCCTGCCGGTGCCCCGGCCGCGCTGGGCGCTCACCGAGTCCGGCTGGTACGCGCTCGCGCTCGACGCGATCGACGGGCACACCCCCCGGCTGCCCTGGGAGCCGGCCGAGCTGCACGCCGCCCTCGCCACGTACGCCGATGTCGCCGCCGCGCTCGCCGAACCGCCCGCGGAGCTGGCCGCGCTCCGGCTTCCCCGCCTCGCGGACCTGGCCCGCGACGACATCCTCTGGTGGGGCGAGGTTGCCGCCGGACGCGAGCCGCTGCCCGAGCCGGCGGCCGGTGCGCCGCTGGCCGAGCTGGTCGCGCTGGAGTCGCGCCTGCCCACGTACGCCGACGCCGCACCCGGGCTGGCCCACGGCGACCTGCGGATGGACAACCTCCTGATCGACTCCGGCGGACGGGCCTGGCTGTGCGACTGGCCCTGGCTCTGCCACGGGCCGGCTTGGTTCGACCTGGCCGGGCTGCTGCTCACCGCGTACGCCGGCGGCCTGGACGCGGACGCCGCGTTCGCCGCCCACCCGGCGGCGGCCGGGGCGCCCGCCGACGCGCTGGACGTGACGCTCGCCGCGCTGGCCGGGTACTTCCTGACCGGCGCCGAGGCCGGGCCGTCCAACGCCTCCCCGCACCTGCGCGCCCACCAGCGCTGGAGCGGGGAGCAGGCACTCGGCTGGCTGGCCGAGCGCCAGGGCTGGTCCTGGGCACGCCCCACCCCTTCCTCTTGTTCCCCTTGATCCACACCAGTTCGGCGAGATGGCGGCATCCCACGGGCCCTGACCCCGCCACCTCCCCGAAGTGGCGCGCCGCTCGGGGAGGTGGTGGGGTCAGACGGGCCGGGCGGAGGCGTTTTGGCTCGTACGGGGCCGACCTGGTAGCCTGGCTTTTCGCGCGGCGATGACGCATGCTCGTCGTGCGCGAAAGCAGACCAACCCGAGCTATCAAGACGAGGCTGTCGCGTGGCGAACATCAAGTCCCAGATCAAGCGCAACCGGCAGAACGAGAAGCGCCGGCTGCGTAACAAGTCGGTCAAGTCGTCGCTGAAGACCGCCATCCGGAAGTTCCACGAGGCTGCCGAGGCGGGCGACACCGAGAAGGCCACCGTGCTCATGCGTGAGGCCACCCGCAAGCTGGACAAGGCTGCCAGCAAGGGTGTCATCCACTCGAACCAGGCGGCCAACCGGAAGTCGGCGATCGCCAAGCGCGTCGCCTCGTTCTCTGCCTGACCAGCGCTACAGATCCCACCGGAAGCCCCGGGGCCATTGTGCCCGCGGGGCTTCCGCCTGTCCGCACTCCCCCGCAGCGCGGCGCGCTGAGGGACGCTTGAAGATCCCGGAGGGTTCTGGCCCGATGGGGCCATACCCGACCCACGGCGCCGCGCAGGCGCGGGATGCCGCGCGGCCTCGGAGGCAGCGCGCGGAGATCTTGGAGGATTTCGGCCCCTATAAGGGCCCTTTCGTACCAAGATCTGCGGCGTGATCGGTGCCGCCGATGACCGCTGCAGCCCGGACTCGGTGCAGGTGCGGTCGACGGGCCGGTGATCACGTCGGCGGGAGGATGCGGACCTCGGGAGGCGCTGCGAGCGGCTCCGGTGTGCGGCTGCCCGCCGCGGCCGAGGTGAGCCGGGGGGCGGCGCACACCGGGGACGCCGTGGTCACCGCTCGCCGGGGCGGTCGAACGTCGAGCGTCGCGGATGGTGGTAGCGGATGCCCCGGGGGTCGGCGACCGCCGTCGGACCGTCCGGAAACGACCGCCCGCTCGCCGGCGTCGCGCCGCCTGACAACGCGCGGGCGCTCGCCGATGTCGGTGCGCCCGGCAGTGCGCGGGCGCCGGTGGGCACCCGGGCCCGCCCGATCACCGGCTCCATCTGCCGACGGAAGCGGTCCCGCTCCTGCTCGGGCACCTGCGCGGCGGTGCGGACGACCATCTCGGCCACCACGTCGTTGAGCTTGACCATCGCGGCCACCGCGACCGGCAGCACGAGCACCGCCCACCAGCTCACCAGTTCGGCGAGCGCGAGCAGCACGGCCAGCGCCACCGCGCCCTCGAAGAAGAGGAAGCAGAGCACCCCACCCGGGTTGACGAAGCGCAGTCCCAGCACCCGGGCGTAGAGCGGGCGGTACCGCTCCTCGTCCGTGGCCACCGTCGACCACGCTCGGGTCACCGGGCGCCGCCCTGCCGGGCCGCTGCCACCGAGAACACGGCCCGCTCCAGCGCGTACGCCCGGTCGTCGGCGCCGCCCTTGACGGCCGCGTTGCACTCGGCGGCCACCCGCATCGCCTCGACCAGGCCCTCGGGCGTCCAGCCCCGGGCACGCACCTGGGCCTTCTCGATCTTCCAGGCCGGCATGCCGAGCGTCTTGGCCAGCTGGAACGCGCTGCCCCGGCCGGCGGCGGCGACCCGGGCCACGGTCCGTACGCCGTCGGCCAGCGCGTCGGCGATCGGCACCGGGTCGACGCCGACGTGCAGCGCCCACCGCAGCGCCTCCAGCGCGCCGGGCACGTCACCGACCATCGTCGCGTCGGCGACGGTGAAGCCGGTCACCTCGGCCCGTCCCCGGTAGTACCGGGCGACCGTGTCCGCGCCGATCCGCCCGTCCGTGTCGGCGACCAGCTGCGAGCAGGCGGCGGCCAGCTCACGCATGTCGTTGCCGACGGCCGCGACCAGGGCGTCGGCCGCGTCGGGCGTGCACTTGCCGCCGATGCGGCGGATCTCGTCCCGCACGAACGCGGCCCGCTCCCGGTCGCCCTTGAGCTTCACCGCCGGCACCACAGTGGCGCCGGCCGCCCGCAGGCCGTCGGCGAACGCCTTGCCCTTGGCCCCGCCCAGGTGCAGCACGACGAGCTGCACGTCCGGGTCGGGATTCTTCGCGTACGCGAGCAGCGCGGTCGACAGGTCCTTACGGGCGTCCTGACCGGAGCGGAGCACGAGCACCCGGCGACCGCCGAACAGCGACGGGCTCAGCATCTCGGCGATCTCGCCGACGGTGAGCGTGCCGGCCTGGTATTCCCGCACGTCCACGTCGGGGTCGACCTCGCGGGCCCGGGCGACGGCTTCGGTGACCGCTCGCGTGGCGAGCAGCTCCTCGTCGCCGAGGACGAGCACAATAGGAGGCAGGTCGGCGGGGGTCACGTCGCCCATACTCGCACGCCCTCCGACCCGGCCGGGCCTGCTCATCGGGGACTGTGACGGCGCAGCCCGCACACAGCGCAAATCCAGACATTTGCCTTGATCCCCCATCTACTGCGACGAGATCCCCCAGTTATCGAGCCGGCCCCGACTCGGCCCCACGTCTCACCACCGCGAGACCGGCGCCCGCCCGGACCGCCGCCACGTCCCCGTCGGTGTCGGTACGCAGCACCCGCGCACCGCCCCGGGTCAGCCGGTCCAGCAGCCCGGCGTTGGGATGCCCGTAGTCGTTGTCGACCCCCACGCACACCAGCGCCACCGCCGGGCGCACCGCGGCCAGGAACTCCGGCGCCTGATACGCCGACCCGTGGTGGGCCACCTTCAGCACGTCGGCCCGGATCTGGGCGGCCGGCGTCGTCTCCAGCATCGTCCGCTGCTCCTCCGTCTCGGCGTCCCCGGTGAGCAGGATCCGTACCCCGCCCACAGTGGCGGCCAGCACCAGCGAGTTGTTGTTCGGATCGGACCGGCTGCCCCGCAGCGGGTACGGCGGCCCGACGGCGACCAGGTCCACCGCGCCCGCCCGCCACCGCCACCCCGCCTGCACCGGAGCGACCGGCGCACCGGCCCGGCGGGCCGCATCGCGTACCTGGGCTGCGCCGTAGGGCGGCTCGGACCAGGACGGACCCACCACCGCACCCACCCGACGGCCGCGGAACACCCCGGCCACGCCGCCGACGTGGTCGACGTGAAAGTGGCTGACCACCAGCAACGGCACCTCGCGTACGCGAAGACGGCGCAGGCAGGCGTCCACGCCGGACGGCTCCGGGCCGGCGTCGACCACCACGGCCCGGCCGGCGGCGACCGGCAGCACCACCGCGTCCCCCTGCCCCACCGCGCACGCCACCACCACCCAGCCGCGCGGCGGCCAGCCGGAGGCGAGCAGCCGGACCGGCACCGCGCCCAGCACCACCGCCACCGCGACGACAGCGATCAGCCGGCGCGCCCGGCGTCGGCGGAACGCGAGCAGCAGCGCCACGCTCACCGCCGCCAGCAGGAGGGCGCCGGCCACCCCGCCCGCCCAGGGCAGGTTCCCG
This sequence comes from Micromonospora sp. WMMD1219, assembly GCF_049315215.1. Lineage (NCBI taxonomy): Bacteria > Bacillati > Actinomycetota > Actinomycetes > Micromonosporales > Micromonosporaceae > Micromonospora > Micromonospora sp. WMMD1219. The sequence goes on along the minus strand of NZ_CP186057.1, from coordinate 3,227,666 downwards.
GCAGGCAGGTCCGCCCCGTACGCGGCCACCGCCACCAGCCAGCGCGCCGGCCAACTCGCCAGCCAGGCCAGGAACTCCGCGCCGCCCGGCCACACCGGCGACAGCACCGCCGCCAGCACTCCGAGCACAGTGGCGGGCGCGACGGCCGGCACCGCCAGCAGGTTCGCCGGCACGGCCACCAGGCTGACCGTGGCGGACAGTCCGGCGATCACCGGGCCGCAGGCCAGCTGCGCGGCGGCCGGCACCGCCAGCGCCTCGGCCAGCCCGCTTGGTACGCCCCGCCGCCGCAGCGCGTCCCGCCAGCCCGGCGCGAGCAGCAGCAGTCCCCCGGTGGCACACACCGACAACGCGAAACCCGGGTCGCCCGCGAGGTCCGGGTCGTACAGGACCAGTCCGGTGACCGCCGCGGCGAGCGCGGGCAGCGCCGATCGGGACCGCCCGGCGGCGAGCGCGGCGAGCCCGATCGCGCCCATCGCCGCGGCGCGCACCACGCTCGGCGAAGGCCGGACCAGGATGACGAACCCGACGAGCGCGAGTACGCAGAGCGTGGCGGCGGTACGCGGACCGGCGCGCGCCCAGCGGGCCAGCAGCAGCACCGCCCCGACGACGATCGCCACGTTGGAGCCGGACACCGCGTTGAGGTGCGTCATCCCGGTGGCCCGGAAGTCCTCCTCCACCTCCGGAAGCAGCCGGCTGGTGTCACCCACCACGAGCCCCGGCAGCAGCCCGCCCGGCGCGTCGGGCAGCGGCTCGCAGGCCCGTTGCAGCCCGGCGCGCAGCACGCCTGCCGCCCGTTGCGGCCACGACGCGTCGCCGCGCAGCGTGGGCGGGTCGGCGGTGGAGAGCACGGCGGCGGTGAGGTCGCCGCCACGCGGGGCGGACAGCCGTCCCCGGCTGGTGACCCGCTGCCCGGGCAGCAGTGGACGCCAGGCCGGATCGGTGGCGAGCACAAGCGCGCGGACGGGACCGGTGACGCGAGCGCCGTCGGGTCCGGTGAGCCGGATCAGATCCACGCGGACCAGCAGCATCGGTGGACGGCCGGGCGCACCGCGTACCGGACGGGGGTCGTCGCGGAGCACCAGCTCGGCGGTGACCGGGACACGATCGGTGACGAGCGCGCGGACCGGGGCGGCGTCGCGGACCGCGACCCGGGCGCCGGTGGCGGCCGCGCCGCAGAGCACGCCGAGCAGTACGGCGACCGCGATCCAGCCGTAGCGGCGGACCGTTGCACCCGGCCGGCCCAGCACGCCGCACAGGTACAGGCCCGTGACCAGGGCGAGAGCGGCGGCGACGGCGGCCATCCACACCGTCACCCGGACCGTGAGGTGCAGCCCGGCCAGCGCGGCGAGCCAGGCCGCAACCGCCAACCCGGCCAGCCGCAGATCGGGCACGTCGCGGTCGGCCGCGTCACCATCGAGGGGGCGTCGGCCATTCACACCGTCACCAGTTCCTTGAGCTGCTCGTACCGGGCGTCGCCGATGCCGTCGACCTGGCGCAGATCGGACACGGACCGGAACCCGCCGTTGCGGTCCCGGTGGTCGAGGATCCGCTGGGCGAGGACCGGCCCGACGCCCGGCAGCGCGTCGAGCTGGGCCAGCGTCGCGGTGTTGAGGTTGACCGGGCCGGCGGGCGCCGCCGAGCCGCCCGGCGCACCGCCGCCCGCTGCGGCGGGTCCGGCCTGCCCCGGCGGGGCGGTGACGCCGATCAGGATCAGCTCCCCGTCGGTGACCTTGCGAGCCGGGTTGAGCAGCGCCACGTCGACGCCGGGCAGCGCGCCGCCCGCCGCCTCGATCGCGTCGGCCACCCGCGCGCCGGCCGGGAGGCGGACGAGGCCGGGACGCCGGACCTTGCCGGCCAGCGCGACGACCACCTGACCGGGTGAGCCGGCCGGCGCGGGCACCCCGGGAACGGCTTCGGTCGCCGCGCTCACCGGCGCCTCGGCGGACGCCGCTGCCGGCTGGACGGGCTCGGCGCTGGGACGTGAGCGCCACGCCCAGACGGCGGCCACCACGACCACCACTGCCGCCACCGCCGCGAGCGCCCGCACACCCCGCCGGCCGGGGTCGAACGCCCCGGGACCGGGCAGCCGGGACACCAGACCGCGCACAGACGCCGACGGACGGTCCATCTCGGCGTCCGTCGCAACGGACGGCGGATCCCCGAATGGCTGCTCCCACACGCCGTCACGCTCCGGGAGAGCTGGTCGCGGCCCGTAGCCCGGCTCGCCCGCACCTGTCACACGCCCGGAACCCGAACCGGGCCGATCCTCCGAGCCCAGCCCACCGCCGGATCCCGAACCAGGCCGAGCCCTGGATTCCGGCCCGGCCCCAACAGGCCCGCGCGCAGAGCCGGACCGCTCCTCGGAGTCCGGCCCGAACGCACCAGGGCCCCGCCCAGAGGCCGGATCCAGCCCGGTCCCACCTGACCCAGGTTCGAGACCCGGCTCGAAGGACCGCCAGGGCTCGGGCGGAGACAGCGCCTGCGGCATCATCGCGCCGATGGGCCGGCGCGGACGACCGACAAGAGCCGGCGGGGCGGCACCTGCCGCATCAGCGCCCCCGAACAGCCGGGCGAGCCGCCGCCGTACCGTCGTCTCGTCGTCGTCTGGCACGGCTCGGGACGCTACGGCGACGGCTCGTCAACCGTCGGCCGGGGAGCTCTCACCTGTGGACGACGGGAGCACTGTGGACAGTAACCCGATCAAACCCTGACTGTGCTAGCGCGGCCGGGAGGCGAAGCTCAGCGCGACTCCGGGTCCAGGCCCAGCGCGGCCCGTCCCCCGTCGACCGGCACCGTCGCGCCGTTGACGAACGAGGCGCGTTCGGAGAGCAGGAACGCGACCACCTCGGCCACCTCGTCGGTACGCCCGATCCGGCCGAGCGGGTGCAGCCGGGCCATCTCCGCGTCGACGTGCGCCACCCCGGCCGGGTCGAGTCCGGCCAGGTAGGCGGCGTGCCGTTCGGTGTGGATCGAGCCGAGCGCGACGGCGTTGGCGCGGATGCCGCGCGGACCGTAGTCGACGGCGAGCGCCCGGGTCAGCCCCTCCAACGCGGCCTTCGCGGTGGCGTACGGCAGCGCACCGGGCACCGCCCGGCGGGCCTGGTGGGAGGAGACGTTGACGATCGCGCCGCCGGTGCGCGCGGCCAGGAACCGGCGTACGGCGGTGCCGGCTCCCGCGACGGCGGGGCGCAGGTTGAGCGCGATCAGGTCGACGACCTCGCTCGCGGGCGCGCGGTGCAGGTCGGCGTCGCGGAAGACGGCGGCGTTGTTGACCCAGCCGGCCAGCGGCGCGTACGCCTCGGCGCGGTCGGCGGCCCGGCCGGTGACCGCCTCGTCACCGGCGTCGCCGGTCACAGCGTGCAGCCGGCCGGCGAGTGGATGCCGGGCCAGCCAGTCCAGCGCACCGGTGTCCCGCTCGACCACGACCACGGTGCCACCATCGGCGGCCAGCCGTTCGACGATGGCCCGTCCGACGCCGCGCCCGCCGCCGGTGACGACGTACGACAGTGGGCTCATCCGGCCACCCTAGGGTGTGCGGCGGTGCACCACCACGCATGCCAGCCCGGGTCCGGCGTGCGCGGCGACCACCGCTCCGGCCTCGGTGACGTACGTGTCGTGCAGGCGGTCGCCCAGCCGCTCGGTCAGCGCCGCCAGCAGTTGCTCGGCCCGTTGCGGCGCGGCGAGGTGGTGCACGGCCAGGTCCACCTCGGCGTCGTCCGCTGCCTCGACTGCCAGGTCGATCAGGCGTGCCACGCCCCGGCTGGCGGTACGGACCTTGTCCTTGACCACGATCGCGCCGTCCGGCATGTGCATGATCGGCTTGACCGAGAGGGCGGTGCCGAGCAGCGCCTCGGCCGCGTTGATCCGGCCGCCCCGGCGCAGGAACTCCAGCGTGTCGACGTAGAAGTAGATGGTGGTACGGGCGACCGCGTCCAGCGCCGCGTCGCGTACCCCGGTCAGGTCTGCTCCCTGCGCGGCGGCCGCGGCGGCGGCGAGCGCCGGGAAGCCGAGGCCCATGCCGGTGGATCGGCTGTCGACCACCGTGACCCGGTCGTCGCCGACCTCGGCGGCGGCCAGCCGGGCGGCCTCGACGGTGCCGGACAGTTCGGCGGACAGGTGCACCGACACGACCCCGTCGGCGCCCTCGGCGAGCAGCGCGCGGTAGACCTGCGCGAACTGTTCCGGCGCGGGCCGGGACGTGCTCACCGATACCCGCCGGCCGCTCAGCGCGCGGGTGGCGTCGGCCGGGGAGGTCTCGACGCCCTCCAGCCCTTCCGCGCCGTTGAGGACGACTGTGAGCGGGACGACTGTGAGTCCGCGTGCGCGGACCAGGTCGGGCGGCAGGTAGGCGGTGGAGTCGGTGACGACCGCGACGGGCATGACCGGCACGCTAGCCGATGGCGCTGTGACGTGCCGGGGCCGGAGGTGTCAGACCGCGTCGGTGAGCGCCGGCTGGGTGATCAGGCCGACGTTGTGCGCGCGCAGGTGCCAGCCCCGGACGTCGTCGTGGCGCAGTTCGGTCCAGTGGCAGTTGGCCAGCGAGCCGAGGCTGCGCAGCACCGTGTGGTCCCAGCCGAGCAGGTGGCCGACGCCCTGCCGGGCGCCACCGCCGTGGGTGGTCACCACGACGGTGCCACCGACGGCCAGGTCGGCCGCGTCCTGGAACCCGGCGCCGAGCCGGGCGCCCAGGTCGCCCAGGGGCTCGATGCCGGCGCCGGGGTCGGGGTCACCGGCTCGCCAGCGGGCGTACTCGTCGGGGTAGCGCTCGGCCACCTCGGTGAGGGTGAGGCCCTGCCAGGTGCCGAAGTGCCGTTCGCGCAGCCGGGCGTCGGAGCGTACCGGCAGCCCGGTCAGCGCCGCGAGCGCGGCAGCGGTGTCGGCGGCCCGGCGCAGGTCACTGGCGACGATCGCGTCCGGGCGCAGCGCGGCCAGCACCGGCGCGGCGGCGCGGGCCTGCTCCCGGCCGAGGTCGTTGAGCGGCACGTCGGTCTGGCCCTGGACCCGGCTCGCGGCGTTCCAGTCGGTGTTGCCGTGCCGCCAGACGATCAGGCGGGTCATTCGGCGGTGGCGGTGCCGGCGGCCGAGTCGGCCAGGTCGCGATCGGTGAACGGGATCTGCGGGCAGTCCTTCCAGAGCCGGTCGAGCGCGTAGAACTCGCGCTCCTCGGTGTGCTGGACGTGGACCACGATGTCGACGTAGTCGAGCAGCACCCAGCGGCCGCCCCGCTCGCCCTCGCGGCGCACCGGCTTGGCCTTCTCCGGCAGTTCCAGCAGGCGCTCCTCGATGGCGTCGACGATGGCGAGCACCTGACGCTCGTTCGGAGCGGCGGCCAGCAGGAACGCGTCGGTGATCGCGAGCTGGTCGCCCACGTCGATGATGACGATGTCCTGTGCCTTCTTGTCGGCCGCGGCCTGGGCGGCGGCCATCGCCAGCTCGTGCGCGCGTTCGGAAACTGTCACCGTTCTCCTTCGATCAACCGTGCGACCCTCCAAGCCTCTCACACCCGGCGGTGTGCCGACTTGTCAGTTCTGGTCGATTTCAGGCATGAACCGGGACGTACGGGGGCGAATCACCGCTGGTAGAGGCGCCGTTTCGCGATGTACTGCACCACACCGTCGGGCACCAGGTACCACACCGGCTCCCCGCGGGCGACGCGCGCGCGGCAGTCCGTCGAGGAGATGGCCATCGCGGGCACCTGCACCAGGCTCACCGAGTCGGCCGGGAGGTGCTTGTCGGTGAGTTCGAAACCGGGCCGGGTCACGCCGATGAAGTGGGCCAGTTCGAGCGCCTCGTCCAGGTCCTTCCAGGAGAGGATGCGCTCCAGGGCGTCCGCGCCGGTGATGAAGAACAGCTGCGCCTTCGGGCCGTACTCGGCGTGCAGGTCGCGCAGCGTGTCGACGGTGTAGGTGGGACCGCCCCGGTCGATGTCGACCCGGCTCACCTGGAAACGCGGGTTGGAGGCGGTGGCGATCACCGTCATGAGGTAGCGGTCCTCGGCCGGGGTGACCGCTTCCTCCGCCTTCTGCCACGGTTGCCCGGTCGGCACGAACACGACCTCGTCCAGACCGAACCGGTCGGCCACCTCGCTCGCCGCCACCAGGTGCCCGTGGTGGATCGGGTCGAACGTGCCGCCCATGATGCCGACCCGCCGGATGTCTTCCTCCACCCAGCGATCGTAGGCCGCGCCCCGCACGGGCCCGGGCGGGGTCGGCCACGCCGGGCGGATGAGCCCGCCCGGCGTGGCTCCGGTCAGGCCGACGCGGCGGCCACCGCCGTCCGGGCCACGAGCGCCCGGCGCATGTCGTCGTCCAGGTCGGTCACCCACCGCCGCAGGCCGGGCGTCAGGTCGTCGCGGGCCAGCAGCGCCGCGGCCGTCTCCCGGGTGGTCTGCGCCACGGCGTAGCGGGGGTACGCGGCGACGGTGACCGCGTCGGCCACCCACGCGGTACGCAGACGCGCCGCCGCCGGCATGTCCGCGAAGTAGCGCTCCACGTAGCCGGCGGTCAGCTCGGCCTGCTCGGGCTGCCAGAAGCCCTCTGCGGTCGCCTCGACCAGGCGGTTGGACAGCTCGGTGCTGCGGGTGACGATCTCCCAGGCGGCGCGCTTCGCGTCGGCGTCGGGCAGCGCGGCCCGGCACGCGGCGGCCTGCTCGGCGCCGGTGGCGCTGCGGTCGGCGTCGGCCTCGGCGTCGATCTCCGGCGTCCCGGCCGCGCCGAGCACCACGAGCCGGCGCAGCACCGCCCAGCGCAGGTCGGCGTCGATCGCCAGCCCCGGTGGAACGCCCTCCCCGGCCAGCCAGCCGGTCAGCATTGCGGTGTCGGTGGTGGCGCCGATCAGACCGCGCGCGGCGGCGAGCTGCAACGAGCCGCCCCCGGGTGCCGAGTCGAGCAGCGCCGCGCAGGCGTTCGCCACCCGCAGCAGCGCCGCGTCACGGGCGAGCGGATCGAGGTAGCGGTCGATCAGCCGGCGGCTGAGCAGCAGCACGTCCTCGACGATCGTCACCTCGGTCTCGGCCGGAAGCGCCGCCCCGATCAGCTCGGCGAGCGCGCCGGCCGGCCGTTCCCCGTCGGTGACCGCGTCCAGCGTCTCGGCCCAGAGCAGCGCCCGGGCCAGCGAATCGTCGATCGCGGGAAGCAGCAGCGGCACCGCGTCCGCCGAGGCCGGATCGAGCCGGATCTTCGCGAACGTCAGGTCACCGGCGTTCGGCAGCACGAGCCCGGTGGCGGGCCGCCCGACCAGCTCGGGCAGGGGCGTACGGCCGCCGTCGGCGTCCGGGTCGAGGTCGACCTCGAACCGGTACGCCGGGCCGTCGGCGGTGTGGTGGGCCACGCCGATGCGGTGCGGCCGCAGCACCGGGTGGCTCGCCGGGGCGGTCTGCACGATCGCCAAGTCGGTCCACCGGCCGTCGGCGTCCACAGCGGTGTCGACCCGCAGCGTGTTCACCTGGGCACGACGCAGCCAGCGTTCCGCCCAGCCGTCCAGGTCGCGACCGCTCGCCGCGCCCAGAGCGGCCAGCAGGTCGGCGAGCGTCGCGTTGCCGAACCGGTGCGCGGCGAAGTGCGCGTTCAGCCCGGCCAGGAACGCCTCGTCGCCGAGCCAGGCGACGAGCTGGCGCAGCACGCTGGCGCCCTTGGCGTACGAGATGCCGTCGAAGTTCAGCAGCGCCTGCGCGGCGTCGGCGACCTCCTCCGGTGCCACCGGATGGGTGGACGGGCGCTGGTCGGCGGTGTAGCCCCACGCCTTGCGACGGCTCGCGAACGTGGTCCACGCCCGGTCGAACCGGGTCGCCTCGGCGGTGACCCGGGTGCCGAGGTATTCGGCGAAGGACTCGTTGAGCCAGAGGTCGTCCCACCAGCTCATGGTGACCAGGTCACCGAACCACATGTGCGCCATCTCGTGGGCGATGGTGGTGGCGCGCAGCTCCCGCTGGGTGTCGGTGACGGCGGAGCGGAAGACGTAGTCGTCGCGGATCGTGACCAGGCCCGGGTTCTCCATCGCGCCGGCGTTGAACTCGGGCACGAACGCCTGGTCGTACTTGCCGAACGGGTAGCGCTCGGCGAAGAGCTGGTGGAAGCGGTCGAGGCACTGCCGGGTGACGGTGAAGATCTCTTCGGCGTCGGCGTCCAGGTGGGCGGCGAGCGAACGCCGGCAGTAGAGGCCGAGCGGGATGCCGTCGTGCTCGGCGCGCAGCACGTGCCAGGGGCCGGCGATCAGCGAGACGAAGTACGTGGCCAGCGGCTCGGTGGGGGCGAACTCCCAGCGCCCGGGTGCGGGCCGGTCGGCGAGTGGCCCGTTGGCGGCGACAGTCCACTCCGGCGGCGCGGTGACGGTCAGCGTCACCGGTGCCTTCAGGTCGGGCTGGTCGAACGCGGCGAAGATGCGCGGCCCGTCGTCCAGGAAGGACATCGCGTAGAGGTACGTCTCGCCGTCGGCCGGGTCGACGAAGCGGTGCAGGCCTTCGCCGGTGTTGGAGTAGGCCATCTCGGCCTCGACGGTGAGCGTGTTGGTCGCGGCCAGGCCGGTCAGCGGGAGCCGGTCGCCGGCCAGCAGGGCCGGGTCGAGGTCGCGGTCGTTGAGGCGGGCGGCGAGGAGTCGGCGCGGCTTGACGTCGACGAAGGTCTCGGCGCCTGGGGTGGCCCGGAACCGGATGGTGACGGCGGAGCGGAACCGCTCGGCGTCGCCGGTCAGGTCGAGGTCCACATCGTAGGACTCGACAGCGATCGACGCGCGGCGCGCGGTCGCCTCTGCACGGGTGAGGCTCGGCATCCGCTTATCCTGCCCGATGAGGTCCGCTCGGGCCTTCTCGTTACGCATGGCGATGGAGGAGCAGCGATGGGTCAGCACCCCAAGGGCGATTTCGACCTCTCCCGGGCGGTTTGGCAGCGGGCAGAGGGCGACACCTCCGAGGGAGCGGTCGAAGTGGCATTCGTCGACGACCTGATCGGCATGCGCAACTCCGCCGAGCCGGACGGGCCGGTGCTGGTCTTCACGCAGGCCGAGTGGGACGCGTTCGTCGCGGGCGCCCAGGACGGCGAGTTCGACCTGGACTGAGCGCGCCTCAGTCACCGTCGCCCCAGCCGAGGCCGCCCGGACCGGGCGCGTGGTGGAAGCCGGGGTGACCGGCCACGTCGGCGCAGCGCTCGCCGTCGGGCCCGACGGCGTCGCAGAACAGCCGCTCGGCGCGGTGCCAGGCGTCCGCCGGGGACAGCGCCGCCGCCCCTAGCGCCAGCTCCGGGCGGAGCAGGCCGAGCGCTTCGGCGTACGCCACGGCGTGCTCCCGCGCGACGGCGGGATCGGCGGCGGCGAAGCCCAGGTGCACGGTGAAGTGGCGCGGCGGGCGGGGTGCGGAGCGCCGGAGCGCCCCGATCAGCGGCCCGTCGCGGCCGTCGCCGCGCAGCCGGGCCGACGCCTCGAAGTGCCGTCGTGCCGCCCTGTCGTCACGCATCCGTGCCCTCCCCCGTCGCCGGTGACGCCCGCCGGACGTCGCGCCGGCGGGTGGCGGACCGGTCGCCGCCGGCCCGCGAACCCGAGCCAACCAGCTTTTCCGCGCCCGGGGAGGGGCCAGCACCCGCCGGCGCGGCCGGCCCCTCCCCCGAAGGGCCGGAGCTGCTGGAATGGAGGGTTCGGCCGCGTCGGCCCGGGTAGGTAGGCAGGGTCGCCGAACCGCGTCAGGAGCAGCCCAGATGAGCACCATGCCGAGCGACCGGAGCCCGGACAGCACGATTGCGTTCCTGCGGGAGGGCTACCGCTTCGTCGGCGACCGCTGCGACCGCCTCGGCACCGACGTCTTCCAGACCCGGCTGCTGCTGGAGCCGACGATCTGCCTGCGCGGCCGGGAGGCCGCCGAGCTGTTCTACGACGAGGAGCGGTTCGTCCGGCGCGGCGCCATGCCGATGCGCGGGCAGCGCACGCTCACCGGCGTCGGCGGCGTGCAGGGCCTCGACGGGCAGGCCCACCTGGTCCGCAAGGCGATGTTCATGTCGATCATGACGCCGGCCGCGATCCGCCGTCTCGGGGAGATCTTCGACGAGCAGTGGCGGGCCCGGATCCCCGACTGGGCCGAGGGCGGCCCGGTGGTGCTCTACGACGAGGTGGGAAAGATCCTGACCCGTACGGTCTGGGCCTGGGCCGGGGTGCCGCTGGCCGAGGCCGACGTGCCGCGCCGCACCGCCGAGATGCACGCGATGATCGAGGCGCCGGCCGCGCTGGGCCCCCGGCACTGGCGCGGACGGCTCGGCCGCCGGCACGCGCAACGCTGGGCCGGCGAGCTGATCGAGCGGGTACGCGCGGGCGCGGTGCCCGCCCCGGAGGGCAGCGCGCTGGCGGTCGTGGCCGGGCACCGGGACGAACGGGGCCTGCCGCTGCCGCGCCGGATCGCCGCCGTGGAACTGCTGAACGTGCTGCGCCCCACCGTCGCCGTGGACCGGTACGTGGTCTTCGCCGCGCTGGCGCTGCACGACCACCCGCACTGGCGGGACCGGCTACCCGGCGACGACGCCGCGACCGAGCAGTTCGTGCAGGAGGTACGCCGCTACTACCCGTTCTTCCCGGTCGCCGCGGCCCGGGTCCGCCGCTCGTTCCAGTGGCGGGGGTACGCGTTCCCGCAGGGCCGGCGCGTGCTGCTCGACCTGTACGGCACGAACCACCACCCCGACGTGTGGCCCGAGCCGGAACGGTTCCGCCCGGAGCGCTTCGCCGGGTGGCGCGACGACCCGTTCGGACTGGTCCCGCAGGGCGGCGGCGACCACTACACCGGCCACCGCTGCGCCGGTGAGTGGATCACGATCGAGCTGATGAAGCGGGCGGTGACGAACCTGACCGGCGCGATGACCTACCGCGTACCGCCGCAGAACCTGGCGCTCGACCTCGGCGCCATGCCGGCGTTGCCGCCCGGCGGGCTGGTGCTCGACGGGGTGCGCCCGGCCGAGGGGGCACGCCGGGCCGCCTGATCAGGACGCGACCACGAGCGCCTGCGGCGCGGCCTGCTTCATCCGGGTGCGCAGCCACTTGAGCTGGATCGCGGTCTCCTGCTCGCACGAGCGCACCACGGCGAGCAGTTCGGTGTCCCGGGCGCCGTACGCCGCCTGGCCCACCACGGTCCAGCAGATGTCGCACTCGGCGGCCATCAGGTAGAGGTCCTGGAGGTCGCGCAGCAGCCCGATCGGCCCGGTACGGGTGCCGGAGAACAGCTCGGAGTGCAGCCGGTCCGGCTCGGCCGGCGCGTCCTCGGCGTACCGGCGGGCGAACGGGGCGAGCGCCGCCGCGTGCGCATGACACCGTTCGGCCAGCCGCTCACAGGTGTGGAAGACGTCCGGCTCGTCCCGGTGCGCGGCGCCGACCTCGGTGAACGCGTCGCCGAGGCGGTCCTGTGCCCGGTGCAGCAACCCCAGGTAGTGCGCGAGCTGCATGTCACTCCTCCCTCGACGACGCCTCGGCGGCGGGACCGCCGACGGTGGCCGGGATGCCGGATCCGGCGGGTGGCGCGGCCGCGCCGACGGTGGGCGCGGGCGCCGGCCGCCCGTCGGAGCCGGCCTCCTTGACCACGCGGACCGCTGCGACCTTGAAGATCGGCTGCTTGGAGACCGCGTCCCACGCGGTGACAGTCAGCTCGTTGGCCGCCCGGTCGTGCCGCCCCTCGCCGGGCGCGGCGCCGTCGCCGGTGTCCCAGTAGCCGTAGTGGAACGGCAGGAACACCACGCCGGGGCGGACCCCGCAGAGCCGGGCGCGGGCACGGACCACGCCGCGCGGCGACTCGATCCGGCACAGGTCGCCCTCGCCGACGCCGAGCCGCTCCGCGTCGGACGGGTTCAGCTCCAGCCACGACTCCGGCGCGGCGTGGTCGAGCTGGGTGGACCGGCCGGTCTTGGTACGGGTGTGGAACTGGTAGACGGTCCGGCCGGTGGTGAGCAGCAGCGGATAGTCGTCGCTGGGCACCTCCGGCGACGGCTGGTACGGCGCGGCGTGCAGGAACGCCCGGCCGTGCGGCTCCTTCGCCCGGTACTCGTCGGCCAGCAGCTCCGCGCCGGTCGTCAGGTCGTGGCCGTACGTCTCGCAGTCGTCCGGGTCGGTGTGGAAGACGCCGTCGGTGTAGAGACGTTCGGTGCCGTCCGGGTGCGCCTCGTCGCACGGCCACTGGATGCCGCCGCCGCGCAGCCGCTCGTACGTGATGCCCGTGTAGTCGCAGGGCCGGCCCCGGCTGCACTCCTTCCACGCCTCGAACACCTCCTCCGGCCCGGTCCACCGGATCAGCGGGTTGCCGTCGCGGTCCCGGAAGTCCATCCGGCGCGCGTAGTCGAGGAAGATGTCCAGGTCGGCGCGCGCCTCGCCGGGCGGCTCGACGGCCTTCTCGGAGATGTGCACGGTGCGGTCCACGCTGGTGAACGTGCCGGTCTTCTCGCCCCAGGTGGCGGCCGGCAGCACCACGTCGGCCAGCTCGGCGGTCTCGGTGCGGAAGATGTCCTGCACCACCACGAACAGGTCCGGCTTGCTCAGGATGCGGCGGATCCGGGCCAGGTCGGGCAGGGACACCGCCGGGTTGGTGGCGGAGATCCAGAGCAGCTTGATCGAGCCCTGCTCGGCGTACCGGAAGATCTGCATGGCGTGTGTCGGCGGCGACCAGTGCGGGATGGTGTCCACGTCGACGTTCCAGAGCCGGGCCAGCTCGGCGATGTGCGCGGGGTTCTCCCAGTTGCGCAGCCCCGGCAGGTCTCCGTCGGCGCCGGTCTCCCGGGTGTTCTGCGCGGTGGGCTGGCCGTTCATCTGGTAGATCCCGGCGCCGGGGCGGCCCAGCATGCCCCGGATCAGGTGCAGGTTGTTCACCTGGCAGGCCGCCGCGGTGGCCTGGTTGGACTGGTAGAAGCCCTGCAGCACGGTGGACACCAGCCGCTCGGACTCCCCGAGCAGCTCGGCGGCCCGCTCGATGTCGGCGGGCCGCAGGTCGCAGAGTTCGGCCACCTTTGCGACCGGGTAGTCCTCGACCACCCGGCACAGCTCGTCGAAGCCGAGCGTGTGCGCGCCGACGTACGCCTCGTCGTACCGGCCGCGGTGGATCAGCTCGCGGAGCAGACCGTTGAGCAGCGCCACGTTCGTGCCGTTGCGCGGGGCCAGGTGCACGTCGGCCTCCCGGGCCACCGGCGTGGCGCGCGGGTCGACCGCGAGCACGGCCGGCGGGTTCGGCCCGCACCGCCGGTCCAGCATCCGCATCCAGAGCACGGTCTGGGTCTCCGCGACGTTGTGTCCCCAGAGCGCGATGGCGTCGCAGTGGTCGACGTCGGTGTACGAGCCGGGCTGCCCGTCGGCGCCGAAGGACGCCTTCAGCGCCGCCGCGGCGGTCGCCGTGCACAGCCGGGTGTTGCCGTCCATGTGCGGCGTGCCGAGCCCGGCCTTGCCAATCACGCCGAGCGCGTAGTACTCCTCCAGGAACAGCTGGCCGCTGGTGTAGAAGCCGAAGTGCCCCCAGCCGCCCGGCCCCTCCCACAGCTCCTTCGACCGGGCCACGACGCGCCCCATCGCGGTGTCCCAGTCCGTCTCGACCAGCCGGTCGCCCTCACGGACCAGCGGCCGGCGCAGCCGGTCCGGGCTGTGGTTGGCCTGCCAGCCGTACAGGTCCTTCGGGTCGACCCGGCCGTGGTTGACCCGGTCCCCGGCGCGCCCGCGTACGCCGACGATCCGGTCGTCGACCACCGCGATGTCGAGCGCGTCGCCGTTGGAGTGCAGGATCGAGGCGCTCGGCACCCAGCGCTGCACGTCCGCCTCGGTGTGCCCGTCGGCGAGGAACGTGTCGACCCGCACCGGCCAGCGCTCCCCCGGCCCGTACGGCGTACGCGGCCCCCACGGGTCGGCTATCCGGTCCACCATCGCTCACTCCATCCCCCGCCGACGGGCGGGCGGTCAGGCGGCCTGCGGGTGCAGCACCGTACGCAGGCAGCCGTCCTCCTTCTTCTCGAAGATCTCGTAGCCCCGGGCGCCCTGCTCCAGCGACATCGGGTGGGTGGCCAGGTAGCCCGGGTCGATCTCGCCGGCCGCGACCCGGTCCAGCAGCATCGGGATGTAGCGCTGGGCGTGCATCTGCCCCATCCGCAGCACCAGGGCCTTGTTCATGGCCGCGCCGAGCGGGAACTTGTCCACCAGGCCGCCGTACACGCCGACGATGCTCACCGTGCCGCCCTTGCGAGCCGCCATGATCGCCTGCCGGACCGAGGTGGGGCGGTCGGTCTGCGCGCGTACCGTCTGCTTGGCCTTGTCGTACGCGTACGCCGGGCCGACGTCGTGCGACTCCATGCCGACGGCCTCGATGCAGGCGTCCGGGCCGCGCCCGGCGGTCATCTCCCGCAGCGCCTCCAGCACGTCGGTCTCGGCGTAGTTGATCGTCTCCACGCCGAGACGCTGCGAAGCGGTGGCGAGCCGCTCCGGCAGCCGGTCGATGACCACGACCCGCTCGGCACCGAGGATCTGCGCGGACCGGGCCGCCATCTGGCCGACACCGCCAGCGCCCCAGACCGCCACCACCTCGCCGCCCTTGAGGTCGCAGAAGTCGGCGGCCATCCAGCCGGTCGGCATGGCGTCGGAGGCGAACACGACCGAGTCGTCCGGCACCCCGTCCGGCACGGTGAACGCGCCGACGTCGCCGAACGGCACCCGGATGTACTCGGCGTGGCTGCCCGAGTAGCCGCCGGCCGCGTGCGAGTAGCCGAGGATGCCCGCGGGCGAGTGGCCCCACAGCTTCTCGGTGAAGACCGGCTGCGGGTTGGAGTTGTCGCACAGCGAGAACTGCTCGGTGCGGCAGTACCAGCACGAGCCGCAGGCCACCACCGACCCGACCACCACCCGGTCGCCGACGGAGATGCGCCGCACGTCCGGGCCGGTCTCGACCACCTCGCCCATGAACTCGTGGCCGAGGATGTCACCCTCGCGCATCGCCGGCAGGTAGCCGTTGATCAGGTGCAGGTCGGAGCCGCAGACGCTGCTCGCGCGGACCTTGACGATGATGTCGCCGCCGGACCTGATGGTCGGCTCCGGCACGTCCCGCACGGCCAGTTTGCCGACGCCCTCCCAGCACAACGCCCTCACGGTCGTCCTCCCGCCATCAGCTTCTCGCGTACCTTGTCCGTCGCCCGTTCCTGCCGCGGACTGCGCCCGGACGGATCGTGCCGGGTGTCGAGCACCTGCCCGGTCTCGATCAGCGACTTGATCCGGCGCAGCGTGGTGCGCAGCCCCAGGTCCGGGTCGCTGCCGCCGACGAGGCCGACCGCCCGCCGGATCGGACCGGAGCGCCACCGCAGCTCGGCCCGGATCTCGGTGCCCCGGTCCTGCGGGGCGGCGGCCAGCTCGATCCGGCCGCGCTGGGCCACCGGCCCGTCGGTGACCCGCCAGCTCAACCGGCCCGGGCCGTCGACGGTGATCTCGGCCCGCCACTCGGTGCCGCCGCCGGCCGGGTCGGCCGCCACGCAGCGCCACCGGTTCGCGTCGAGCTGCTCCAGCGTCGCCCACTCGGCCAGGCCCCGGTCGAGCCGTTCCCGGTCGGTCCAGAAGCCGATGACCTCGTCCACCGGCCGGTTCACGGTGATCCCGCGGCGCACCACGTACCAGCCGTCCTCCCGGTCGGGCTGGTGCCGGTGCCGCCGCCGGGCCACCGTCCGGGTGACCCCGAGCGCGGTCACCGCGGCGGCGCCGGCCAGCGCCCATCTCGTCGCGTTGCTGGGCATCACGTCTCCTCCCGACTCGGACCGTCCGTATCCGGGTGCGCTACCCGGCGCAGCGCGCCCGAAACGGTTTCAGCAGCCGCATTCCGGGCAAGTCGCGTCACCCGACCCGAAGGAGGCGACGTGACCCGACCGACCGCCGCGCAGCCGCGCGACGAGGGCGCCGCGTCCGCGCCGGTCCGGCTGCCGATGGCGTACGTCCTGCCGTTACGCGCCCACGACGACGGCGGCCTGGACGAGCTGACCCGGTACCTGCGCGAGCTGAGCCGCTGGGTCGACGTGGTGGTGGTCGACGGATCGGCGCCGGAGCTGTTCGCCCGGCACGCCGCCGCCTGGCACGCTCTGGTGCGGCACGTACCGCCGGATCCGGCGCTGCGCGGGCGCAACGGCAAGGTGCTCGGCGTGCTCACCGGCGTAGCGCTGGCCCGGCACGAGCACGTGGTGATCGCCGACGACGACGTCCGGTACGACCGGGCGGCCCTGTGCGCCGTGCACCAGATGCTGGACGGCGTGGACCTGGTCCGGCCGCAGAACCACTTCGACCCGCTGCCCTGGCACGCCTGGTGGGACACCGGCCGGACGCTGCTGGCCCGCGTGTTCGGCGGCGACTGGCCGGGCACGCTCGCGGTGCGGCGGAGCACGTTCCTGGCCATGGGCGGCTACGACCCCGACGTGCTCTTCGAGAACCTGGAGCTGGTCCGGACCGTGCGCGCGTACGGCGGCAGCACCGCCACCCCGGCGTGGCTGTACGTGCGGCGGCTGCCGCCGACCGCCGCGCACTTCCTCGGGCAGCGCGTCCGCCAGGCGTACGACGAGACGGCCCGGCCGGTGTGGCTGCTCGCCGCGCTGGCGGTGCTGCCGGCGACGGCGGTCGCGCTCGCCACCCGCCGGCCCGGGCTGCTGCTGCGCGCCGGACTGGCGACCGTGGCAGTGGCGGAGCTGGGCCGGCGACGGGCCGGCGGCACCCGGGTCTTCCCGGCGCACACGAGCCTGGCCGCGCCCGCCTGGGTGCTGGAACGCGGCCTGTGCGCCTGGCTGGCGGTGGGCCGGCGGCTGCGCGGCGGGGTGCCCTACGCGGGCGCCCGGTTGCGGACGGCGGCCAACCCCACCCGCCTCCTGCGCCGGCGGATGACCCGGCGCCGCCCCGACGATCTGGTGCTGTGGGTGGAGACCGGCGCGGCACCCCCACCGCTGCGCGCCGAGCGGGCGGCCCGCTGAACGGTCACCGGCACGGAAAGGGCCCGTCCGATCGCGTCGATCGGACGGGCCCTTTCCGTACACGGGAGCGGACCGTCAGGACCGCACCTCGTCGCGCGCCTGCTCGGCGCTGTGCCGGACGTCCTGGGCGGCGGCGCGGCCGTCGTCCTTGACCGTGTGCGCGGCGTCCTGCGCGGTGGCCTTCACCGACTCGGCGGCGTGCTGCGCCGGCTCGCGCAGCTCCTCCTTCAGCTCGGTGGCGACCTCGCCCAGCTTCTCCTTGACGACGCCGCCGTGCTCGGCGGCCTTCTCCTTGACCTGCGCGGCGACCTGCTGCTCGCGGCGGGTGGCCGGGATCAGCGAGGAGACCAGCATGCCGACGCCGAAGGCGATCACGCCGGCGGCGATCGGGTTGCCCTCGGACTTCTGCCGCACCACCTGCGGCGCCCGGTGGGCGGCGTCGCTCACCGTGGCGGCGGCGGACTGCGCCTTGTCGCCCACCGTGGAGGCCATCGAGGAGGCGTGGTCGCCCACCGAGTGGGCGGCGTGGCCGGTGCTGTGGCCGAGGTCCGATGCGGTTCCCATCACCTTGTCCTTCACGTTCGTCAGCGCGCTGCGGACGCGCTGCTTGCGGTCGTCGACGATGCGGCTCGGGCTGACCTTGTACGCCAGGGCGTCCACGTCCGAGCTGAGGTTGTTGCGGGTGGCTTCGATCTCGCGGCGGATCTGCTCGGGATCGGTGCTCATCGGGTGACTCCCTCCGGGTGCGGCTTGAGCGCGTCGGGGATGCGCTGCACGCTGTCGTTGGTCTGCTTCAGGCCGCGGATCCGCTCGGCGTTCTTCTTGCCCATCGAGTACAGGGCCGCGGCGACCGCGGCCCAGATGACGGCCACGATCAGCGCGGCCAGCCCGGAGTCCATGACGTTGTCGAGGAACTGCCAGATCGCGATCGAGACGAAGAGCGCCACCATGTAGCCGCCGAAGCCGGCGCCGCCGAACAGGCCGGCGGCCTTGCCCGCCTTCTTGCCCTCCTGGCGGATCTCGGCCTTGGCCAGCTCGACCTCCTGGCGCATCAGCGTCGACAGGTCCGTGGTGACCTGGCGCATCAGGTCGCCGATCGAGCTGCTGCGCACCTCGTCGGCGTGGGGCGGGGCGCCCGCCGCCTGATAGCCGGGGTCCTGCGTGGGTACGGTCATGCCGTCGCCTCCCTTCTGCCGGTGCGGCCGGTCACGGGCGGGGAGCGCCGGTCGACGGGACACCCGGCAGCGGGTCGGTGCGCTCCGGCGGCGGCAGCGGCTGGCCGGTGCCACCGGCCGGGTCGGCCCAGGTGTTCGGGGCGCCGCCGGTCGGGTAGGTCGCACCCGGCGCGGAGTAGCCCGGGTCCGGTTCGGCGTAGCTGCCCGGCGTCGGGTCGAGGTAGCCGCCCGGCGGCACCTGGTCCGGCACCTCGCGCGCGGTCGGGATGACGGCGGTGCGGTCCGGGTCGTACGCCGGCCGCGCCGTGCTGTCGTCGCCGAGCGCGGTGATGTTGCGGGTGAGCCGCCCGGCGACCACGCCGAGCAGGGCCGCGCCGACGAGGAACGTGCCCGGGTTGCGGCGGGCGTAGCTCTTCACCTCGTTGAGCAGGTCGCCCGGCTCGCGCTGCTCCAGCCAGCCGGCCACGCCGTGCACCCGCTCGGCCGCCTGGTGGGCCAGCTCGGTGACCGGCCCGGAGCCGCCGCCCTGCTGCGCCATGGTGCGCATCTCGTCGGCGAGCGAGCGCAGTCCGCTGGCGGCGCGCTGCTGCTGCTGACCGGCCTGCGCGGTGACCTGGCCGCGGGCCTCGCCGTAGAGGTCGCGGGCCTGCCGCTTGGCCTCGCCCACCACCTCCCGGCCCTGCTCCTTGGCGGTGTGCGCGACCGCGCCGCCCGCGCTTGCGGCGTCGGAGCCGACCTGGCGGGCCTGGTCGCGTACACCGCCGTCACCGTTCGTCGACTGGTACGTGGCCGAACTGGGGGAAAGATCCTGAGTCATGGTGTCCCTTCCGCTCGTGTCTTCCCAGCGGTTGTCTTCGGGGGGTACGCGGATTTGTTTCCGCGTGACAATCGCCCTACCCCAGGTCGACGGGTCCATGCCTGTTTCCTGATTTCTCTGCCGGAGCGGCCCGCCCCGGTCAGACAATGGAATGCCTGCCCGCCCGGGCGGCGGCGAGTCCCACGGGGGTGACAGGGATGGCACGTGACCTGCGCGAACACGCGTCCGCCCGGCCTGCGGTGCAGAAGGTCGCGCTCGCGGCGGCAGCCCTCTTCGCGCTGATCGGCGTGCTCGGTTTCGTGCCCGGCATCACCACCCACTACGGCGACATGACGTTCGCCGGGCACCACTCCGAGGCGAAACTGCTCGGGGTGTTCCAGGTGTCGGTGCTGCACAACCTGCTGCACCTGTCGTTCGGGCTGGTCGGTCTGCTGATGGCCCGGCGGCTGGGCGGCGCGCGGGTGTTCCTCGCCGGTGGCGGCGCGCTCTACCTGGTGCTGTGGCTGTACGGCTTCGCCATCGACCGGGACACCGCGGTGAACTTCGTGCCGATGAACGACGCCGACAACTGGCTGCACCTGGCCCTCGGCTTCGGCATGCTCGCCGCCGGCCTGCTGCTCAACAACAACCTCGGCACCGGCAGCCGGGTGCAGGCACCCTTCGACCGCCCCTGACCAGGCGCGACACGCCGAGCGGGTGTTTGCCCCGGCCCGGCGCCGGGCAGGAGGGCAACCGCGAACGGGTCGAGGAGGTCCGGCGATGCCACGGTGGTTGCGCGACAACATGCTCTCGATAGCCATGCTCGGCGCGTTCCTGGTCTTCCTGCTGCTGCAGAGCGTCTTCGGCTGGCAGGTGCACAACGAGGAGCTGAGCCAGTACGGCGCCGAGCCGCTGAGCTGGTGGGCCTACCTCGGCACCGGGCACTTCGCCGAGGCGGTGTTCGAGAACTGGGAGTCGGAGTTCCTCCAGATGGGCGGCTACGTGCTGCTCACCGCGTACCTGGTGCAGAAGGGCTCGGCCGAGTCGAAGCCGGAGGACCAGACGGACCGGCCGGAGGACAACCGCGACCACGCCCGCCCCGATTCGCCGTGGCCGGTACGCGTCGGCGGGCTGCCGCTCGTGGTCTACCGCAACAGCCTCGCCATCGCACTCCTGATGATCTTCGGGGGCGCGTTCCTGGGGCACCTGTTCGGCGGCGTGGCCGCCTACAACCAGGAGCAGGCTCTGGAGAGCGGCGCCGCCCCGATCAGCGCGTGGCAGTTCCTCGGCACCAGCGACTTCTGGTTCCAGTCCATGCAGAACTGGCAGAGCGAGTTCCTCGCCGTGGGCGTGCTGATCCTGCTCAGCATCGTGCTGCGCCAGCACGCCAGCCCGGAGTCCAAGCCGGTCACCGCGCCGCACGCGCAGACCAGCGCCTGAGCGTCCGGCCGCTGATCAGGCCGCGACCGGCAGCCGCTTGGCGAAGCAGACGCTGTACGGGTTGTCCACGTACTCGCCGTAGACCGGGATCGGCTCGTACCCGCTGGACCGGTAGAGCCCGATCGCGGCCGGCAGGTAGGTGCCGGTCTCCAGGCACACCGTGCGGTGCCCCTGCCGGAACGCCAGCTCCTCCAGCGCCACGAGCAACTGCCGGGCGATGCCCCGACCCCGGTACGCCGGCCGCACGTACATCCGCTTCAACTCGCCGGTGTCCGCGTCGAGCGCCTGGAGCCCGCCGCAGCCGACCGCCCGGCCGCCGATCACGACCGCCAGGTAGCGGATGTCGGTGTGCACGACAGTGACCTGCCCGTCCAGCCCGCCGTCCGCGTCACGCAGCTCACGCTGCTGGGCGACGACGAGCGCGGCGATCTCCGGATCGGTGGCGGGACGGGACTCGATCAACATGCTCGTACGCTAGATCGGCCGGATTTCGCGCAGGTTTCCCGCCACCGACCCGGAAACGGCTACTCGGCGTCCGCTTCCGCCGCGGGCGCGGCCTCGACCTCGTCCTCCGGCCGGACCCGGCGGGCCTTGCGGGCCGCGAGCCGGTCCGACGCCGACGGACGGTTCGACTTCTCCTCCAGCCGCACGTCGGTGCCCCGGTTGCCGGGCACGAAGTCGACGCCGGCGTAGAGCGTCGGCTGCCAGTCGAACTCCCGGTCGCCGATGCGCACCAGGTCACCGGCCTGCGCGCCGGCCTTGGCGAGCTTCTCCTCGACGCCGAGGCGGGCCAGCCGGTCGGCCAGGTAGCCCACTGCCTCGTCGTTGTCGAAGTTGGTCTGCTTGACCCAGCGCTCCGGCCGGCTGCCGCGCACCGTGTACGAGCCGTCCGGCTCGGCCTCGATGGTGAAGCCGGCGTCGTCGACCGCCTTCGGGCGGATCACGATCCGGGTCGGCTCGGCCGGCGGGGCGGCGCGGCGGCCCTGGTCGACCAGCTCCGCCATCGCGTACGTCAGCTCGCGCAGACCCTCGCGGGTGGCGGTCGAGATGTCGAAGACGCGCAGGCCGCGGGCCTCCAGGTCGGGGCGGACGATGTCGGCCAGGTCCTTGCCGTCCGGCACGTCGACCTTGTTGAGCGCGACCAGCCGGGGCCGGTCGGTCAGGCCGCCGTACTGGGACAACTCCGACTCGATGGCGTCGATGTCGGCGAGCGGGTCGCGGCCGGGCTCCAGCGTCGCGGTGTCGATCACGTGCACCAGCACGGCGCAGCGCTCGACGTGGCGGAGGAACTCCAGGCCCAGGCCCTTGCCGCTGGCCGCACCCGGGATCAGGCCCGGCACGTCGGCGACGGTGAAGGTGTGGTTGTCCACCCGGACCACGCCCAGGTTCGGCACCAGCGTGGTGAACGGGTAGTCGGCGATCTTCGGCTTGGCCGCGGAGATCACCGAGATCAGCGACGACTTGCCGGCCGACGGGAAGCCGACCAGGCCCACGTCGGCGACGCTCTTGAGCTCCAGCACCACGTCGAGCCGGTCGCCGGGCTCACCCAGCTCCGCGAAGCCGGGCGCCTTGCGGCGGGCGTTCGCCAGCGAGGCGTTGCCGCGCCCGCCCCGGCCGCCCCGGGCCGCCTCGAACGTGGTGCCGACGCCGACCAGGTCGGCCAGCACCTCACCGTCGAGGCTCTGCACCACTGTGCCGTTCGGCACCTTGATGACCAGGTCACGGCCGTTGGCGCCGTCCCGGTTCGAGCCGGCGCCGCCCTTGCCGTTCTCGGCCTTCAGGTGCGGCCGGAAGTGGAAGTCGAGCAGCGTGGTGACCTGCGCGTCGACCACCAGGGACACGCTGCCGCCGTGGCCGCCGTTGCCGCCGTCCGGCCCGCCGAACGGCTTGAACTTCTCCCGGTGGATCGAGACACAGCCGTGCCCGCCGTCGCCGGCCTGCATGTGCAGGACGACCCGGTCAACGAACGTCGTCACGACGCCAATCCTTCCAGCGGGGTCCGCCCCGCGCGTGAAAAGGCGAAGCGGGCCGGGACTCAGAGGTCCGCGGCCCGCTTCGCCAGAAAACTACTGCTGCGGCACGATGCTGACGGTCTTGCGACCGCGCTTGGTGCCGAACTGCACCGAACCGGCGGCCAGCGCGAACAGCGTGTCGTCGCCGCCACGGCCGACCAGGTCACCGGGGTGGAACTTGGTGCCACGCTGACGGATGAGGATCTCACCCGCGCTGACGACCTGACCACCGAAGCGCTTCACGCCGAGTCGCTGGGCCGCGGAGTCACGGCCGTTACGCGAGCTGGACGCACCCTTTTTGTGAGCCATTGGAGGACGACCTACTTCCCGCTGGAGATGCCGGTCACCTTGACCTGGGTCAGCGGCTGGCGGTGACCCTGGCGCTTGTGGTAGCCGGTCTTGTTCTTGAACTTGTGGATCCGGATCTTCGGGCCCTTGGTGTGCGCGGCGATCTCGCCGGACACCGCGACCTTGGCGAGCTTCGCCGCGTCGGTCACCAGGTCGTCACCGTCGACGAGGAGCACCGCGGTGAGCTTCACCGCGTCGCCGGGGGCACCGGCGAGCTTCTCGACCTCGATCACGTCGCCCTCGGCGACCTTGTACTGCTTGCCGCCGGTCTTGACGATCGCGTACATCGGAGGCGGACTCCCTGTCGTTGAGGCTGCTGGCGTCTATTGCACCGTTGCCGGCTGTCACACCGTCGACGGTCGTTCCCACGGCGTCTCGCCGGGAGCCGTGACACCGGCGGCGCGGGCACGCGGGAACTCGGCACACCAAAGTGCGCCACAGGCAAGCCTACGCCATACCCGGGCCGCCGCCCAAACCGGGCTGCCGGTCGGCGCCTCTCCGCCCGGCCCGGCGGGCACGACAGGGCCCCCGCCCCGCCTTCTCCCGGCGGATCGGGGGCCCTGTTCGCGCAGGTCAGCGCCGTAAGGCCTTACGGCCGGGTACGCCGCCGGGCGCCACCACGACGCGCCCGCCGGCGCGGGGCGCCGCTGTCGTCGTCGCTGTCCCCGTCACCGATCGCGTCCGGGTCGTCGGCGGCGGCCAGCCGGGCCGAGTCGCCCTCCTGGCTGTCCGCGACCGCCGGGGCGGCCGGCGTGTCCGTCTCGAACCGGGACAGGTCGTAGCCCTGGGTGTCGTAGTAGTCGTCGTCGTTCTCGACCACCTCGGCGACGGTCCGCTCCGGCGCGACCGGTGCGGCCGGCGGCTCGGCGGCGGCCTGCGCGGCCGGCTGCTCCGGCGCGGCCTCCACCGCGGGCTTCTCCGCGGCGGCCTTGCGGCCCCGGCGGCGGCCCTTCTCCTCGGCTGGCGCGGCGACCGCCGAGGCGACCGCCTTGACCTTCTCCCCCGCCCCGCCGCGCGGCTTCTCCGGCACCGGCTCGGTGTGGATGATCACGCCCCGGCCCTTGCAGCACTCGCAGGTCTCGCTGAACGCCTCCAGCAGGCCCGCGCCGATGCGCTTGCGGGTCATCTGCACCAGGCCGAGCGAGGTGATCTCGGTGACCTGGTGCTTCGTCCGGTCCCGGCCGAGGCACTCGGTGAGCCGGCGCAGCACCAGCTCCCGGTTCGACTCCAGCACCATGTCGATGAAGTCGATCACCACGATGCCGCCGAGGTCGCGCAGCCGGAGCTGGCGCACGATCTCCTCGGCCGCCTCCAGGTTGTTGCGGGTGACCGTCTCCTCCAGGTTGCCCCCGGAGCCGGTGTACTTGCCGGTGTTGACGTCGATGACCGTCATCGCCTCGGTGCGGTCGATCACCAGCGAGCCACCCGACGGGAGGAAGACCTTCCGGTCCAGCCCCTTGAGGATCTGCTCGTCGATCCGGTACTCGGCGAACACGTCCGCCACCCCGGCGTGCCGGCGCAGCCGCGCCACCAGGTCCGGGGACACGTGCGACAGGTACGACTCGACCTCGCCGTACGCGGACTCGCCCTCGATGACCAGCTCGCGGAAGTCCTCGTTGAAGAGATCCCGGACCACGCGGATGACCAGGTCCGGCTCCTCGTAGAGCAGCACCGGGGCGCCACCCTCGGTCGACTTGGCCTGGATGTCCTCCCACTGCGCCTGGAGCCGCTTGACGTCGCGCGCCAGCTCGTCCTCGCTGGCGCCCTCGGCCGCGGTCCGGACGATCACCCCGGCGCCGTCCGGCACCAGCTTCTTCAGCACGTCCCGCAGGCGCTTGCGCTCGGTGTCGGGCAGCTTGCGGCTGATCCCGGAGGCGTTACCGTTCGGCACGTAGACCAGGTGCCGGCCGGAGAGCGCGATGTGGCTGGTCAGCCGCGCGCCCTTGTGCCCGATCGGGTCCTTGGTCACCTGCACCAGCACCGAGTCGCCGGAGCGCAGCGCCTGCTCGATCGAGCGGGCCCGGCCCTCCAGGCCGGTGGCGTCCCAGTTGACCTCACCGGCGTACAGGACCGCGTTGCGCCCGCGCCCGATGTCGACGAAGGCCGCCTCCATGCTCGGCAGCACGTTCTGGACCTTGCCCAGGTAGACGTTGCCGGCCATGGTGCCGGACGAGTTCCGCGTGACGTAGTGCTCCACGAGCACGCCATCCTCGAGCACGGCGATCTGGGTGCGGTCGCCGCGCTGGCGGACCACCATCACCCGGTCCACCGCCTCGCGACGGGCCAGGAACTCCGACTCGCTCAGGATCGGCGGCCGCGTACGCCGCTGCTCGCGGCCGTCCCGCCGGCGCTGCCGCTTGGCCTCCAGCCGGGTCGAGCCGGAGACACCCTGCACCTCGTCGACCGGCTTGCGCGGCTCACGGATCTTGACGACGGTCGGCACGCCGTCCTCGGCGGCGGTGTCCGCCTCGCCGGCGCCCCGGCGGCGACGACGGCGACGGCGGCGGGTCATCCCCTCGCCCTCGGCCTCCTCGTCCTCCGCGGACTCCTCGGCCTCGCCCTCGGCGGTCTCGGCCGCGCCGGACTCGTCGATGTCCTCGTCGTCGGCGTCGTCCGCGCCGCCCTTGCCCCGGCCACGACCCCGGCGGCCCCGGCGGCGGCGACGCCGGCCCGCGGCCGTCTCGTCGTCCTCGTCCGCCTCGGCTGCCTCCTCGGCCTCGGCGGCCGGCTCCTCCTCGGCTACCTCCGGCTCGACCTCGGCCTCGACCGGCTCGACCTCACGGCGGCCGCGACGGCGGCGCCGGCCGGGCTCGACGGCTTCCTCGATCGGCTCCTCCGCCGCCGGGTACGTCACCTGGACGGCCGGCGCCTCGTCGGGCTGCGGCGCCATGAACAGGACGGTCGGCGCGGAGAGCGCGGCACGACGCCGGCGGCCGGTGGCCGGCGGCGTCTCGGCCGGCTCCTCGGCCGCGCGCGGCACGGCGGCGCCCGTCGACACCACGCCCGTCGCGTCCGCCGGGCCGCCGCTGCGGGCCAGGTTGACCTCTTCGGCACGCGCAGCCGCGGCGCTCGCGTCCGCAACGCTCTCGGCTTCGGCGTCCTCGTCCTCGACGTCCTCGCCGGCGGTCTCACCGATGCCGGCCGTGCCGCCGGTGACCGCCGCGCCGCCCGTGCTCACCTTGCCGCCGCGCGTGGCCTTGTTTTCGCTGGTGGCAGCCTCGTCTCCGGTGGCGGCCTGGTCGCCGGTAGCGGTCTGGTCGCCGGTGGCGGTCCGGTTGCCCCTGGCGGTGCGCCGGCCGGCGGTGCGCTCGCCGGTGGGGGCCTGCCCTGCGGTCTCCCCGGTGGCGGCTCCGCCCGTGACGGCTCCACCCGTGGTGGTCTCGCCCGTCGTGGTCTCGCCGCCGTCGATGTCGGCGCGTCCCTCGGCGATCAGGTCGCCCCCGGGCGCGGAGACCGGCCCGTCGATCACCCCGTCCGCGGGGGCCTGCCCTGCGGCGGTCTCGTCCGGCGCGACCGTCTCGGCAGCCGGCGGCGTGGCCTTGCGGCGACGGGTCCGGGTCACCTTGACCGGCGGCACGACCTCCTCCGAGGCGGCCTCCACCCCGGCCGCGGCCACCGGCTCCTCGACCGCCTTCGCCGGCGTCGCCTTACGACGCCGCCGGGTGGTCTTCGGCGCGGTGTCCAACTCGCCGGCCACCGGCGCGAGCACCTCGGCCTGCGGCGACTCGCCGCTGCCGGTCACCGTCGTGGACGCCTCGACCGGCGCGTCGGTCTGCTCCGGCTGGTTCAGCGGAGCGGCCTTGCGGCGGCTGGCCCGCTTACGGGCCGGCGGCTTGGTCTCGGCGACACCTTCCGCGGTGGTGCCGCCTTCCACGGTGGCGCCAGCTTCCCCGGTGGCGACACCTTCCGCGGTGGCGCCGTCGGCGCTGCCGGAGGAGGCACCCTCCGCGCGGGCAGAGACGGTTGTGTCAGCGCTGCCGGAGGCGGTGGCGGCGCTGTCGGCGGTCGTCCCGGCCGGCTCTGCGCCGGTCCGTTCGCCGCCCTCGGGCTCGTTCTCGAGCATGGACGTTCTCCAGTTCTGGCCGCCCCGGGCGCGGGTGAGCGCTGCCACGCAGGGTTGCCGCAAAGGTGTTTCCGCCGGGCACGCAAACGCGCGACCGCCGAAGTCTGCCTGCCAGAGCGTTGACCGACGGTCAGCGCTCTCCGATGGTTGCCCCGTCGCGATCCGCGTCCAACGGATCGACGATCTCGCCCTGCGCGGTCAGCGTGCCCTGCGCCAGCCGGATCACCTTCGGGGTGACCGGCGGCTCCAAGGCGGCCACCGCGCGGAGGCCGGACAGGACGTCATCGGGCCGAACGGACGGGGTGACCTGCCGCACGACCAGTTCGAGTATCGCACACGGTACGGCCGCCGCCCCGGAAGGCGTCTCAGCCGGAGCCATGGCATCGATCGATACCACTGCCGCTCGGGCGTCGAACGTACGCCGCCCCTGCTTGGTCATCCGCTCGACCTGGATCTCCTCGGCGGCGGTGAAGGCGGCCACCGCCTCCGCGAGCACCTTCGGATCGACCTCGGGCAGCTCGATCCGCCAGTACGACGCCTCGATCCGGTCCGCCAGGCTGCCGCCGGCGGCCTCCACCGCCTCGAGCACGTCGAGCCCGGGCGAGAGCGCGGCGTCGAGCGACTCACGCAGCCGCGCCGGGTCGACCGGCTCACGGAGCCCGATCTCCAGGTACTCGGCCTCGCTCGCCACACCCGTCGGCGCGGCCGAGGCGTACGAGATCTTCGGGTGCGGAGTGAACCCCTGGGAGAAGGCGATCGGTACGCCCGCCCGGCGCAGCGCACGCTCGAAGGCCCGGGCGAAGTCCCGGTGCGAGGTGAACCGCAGCGGCCCACGCTTGGCGTACCGGATACGGATCCGCTGGACGACGGGGGCCTGGCCGCCCTCGGGTTGAGGCTTTCTGGCGATCGTGAGCTCCTCGGCTGTGCCTGCGTATCGGTCTCATCCTGACGCAGCGCCCACCACGCCCCACACCCGGGGCCACCCCACCCACCCCAAACCCACCCAAACCCCAGCCCTTCCCGGCAACCGGCGAGGCTCCCCGCCCCGTGATCAAGGACTTGACGTCCAGATCCGCCGCACCTAAGCCCACAAACCCCTTGATCACCGGGCACAGCCGGACGGTCGGGACAGGCCGGGTGGGGTGGGTGGGGTGGGTGGGGTTGGCCTGGTGGGTGGGGGGTGGGTGGTCAGGGGCGGGGGTCGTGGGGTGGGGTGGGCTGCTGGGGTGGGGGTGGGTAGGCGCCCCCGCCGGGCTGGGGGTAGCCGCCTGGGCCGGGCTGGGGGTAGGCGCCGCCCGGTGTGGGGCCGGTGCCTGCGCCGGGCTGGGGGTGTCCGCCCGGGTGGGCGTACCCGCCCGGGTGGGCGTAGGCGCCGGGTGCCGGGTGGCTGCCGGGAGGGCCGTAGCCGGAAGGCGGAGCGGCGGCATAGCCGGCCGGGACCGGCGGGCCCTGCCCGTTGCCGTCCATCCGATCCAGCGCCTCGTCCGGGATCGAGCCGGCCCGGGCCAGTTCGCGCCGGTGACGGCGGCGGTTCCAGATCAGGAACACCACGAGCGCCAGCAGCACCACGAGCGCCACCGCGATGCCGATGCCGATGACCATCACCTGCTGGTCGGAGGGGCCGCCACGGTCGCCGTACTTGGTCACGTCGAAGTTGTCGTCCTCGGCGGCGGCCGGTGGCGCGGACGCGCTCGGCGCGGCGGCCCCGAGCAGCGGGTTCGCCGACACCGACGGCACGTCGGCGGTGAGTGCCGCCACCGGGTCGATCCGGCCGAAGCCGAACCGCGGGTCCCGGCCGGGCGGGCCGGCGTCCCGGGCGGTACGGATGATCCGGTTGATCACGTCGGACGCGGAGAGCTTCGGGTACTTCGACCGGATCAGCGCCGCGACGCCGGAGACGACGGCGGCGGCGTCGGAGGTG
Source organism: Micromonospora sp. WMMD1219 (assembly GCF_049315215.1). Classification (NCBI taxonomy): domain Bacteria; kingdom Bacillati; phylum Actinomycetota; class Actinomycetes; order Micromonosporales; family Micromonosporaceae; genus Micromonospora; species Micromonospora sp. WMMD1219. The sequence continues at coordinate 3,198,992 of NZ_CP186057.1, read as the reverse complement.
CCGTCGCCCCAGCCGTAGCCCCGGTCCGGGCCGATGTTGTAGACCTCGTCGCCGGGCGCGGCGATGACCGCTTCCGGCCCCTGGGCCGAGCCGGACCAGAAGCCCCCGCCCCGGACCGTGCCGGTCACCGCGATCACGCCGGGGATCTTGGCGGGTGAGACGACGTCCGGGCCGGCCGAACGGACGTTGCCGGCGGCGGCGACCACGACCACGTCGCGCTCCAGCGCGTACCGGATCGCGGCCGCCTCGCTCTCGTCCACGGCCCCGGCACCGCCGTACGACAGGTTGAGCACCTTCGCCCCGCCGTCGACGGCCATCCGGATGCCGGTCGCGGAGTCGTCCTTGGTGGCCGCCGCGCCGACGGGCTTCCGGACGGGCAGGATCCGGGCGTCGGGCGCGATGCCGACCACCCCGGTGCCGTTGGCCGCGATGATCCCGGCCATGTGGGTGCCGTGGCCGTCCGGGTCGCGCCGGCCGTCGCCGGAGTCGCGGGTGCTCCCACCGGCCAGGACCTGGCCCCGCATGTCGGGGTGCCCGGCGTCGACGCCGGTGTCCAGTACGCCGACGACGACGCCCCGCCCGGTGGAGATCTGATGCGCCCGGTCGATCCGCAGCTCGTCCAGATACCACTGCTCGGCGCGGCGCGGAGCGGCGACCGCCGGCTGGGCGGCCCCCAGCAGCATCAGTCCGGCAAGCAGACCGGCCGCCACCGGCCGGAGCGCGCCGACGTGCACCTTCATCCGTCCGTCCTCATCGCAGGATGCCCGGGGACGCACCGTCACCGGTGCCCCACGGATCGTCGTCCTCAGTCAACCATGACGAGTGCTCCGCAGCGCCGCCGCCGTGCCCGGCGCCGCCGTGACCACCCATCATTCCGCCGCCCATCATCCCGGCGCCGGCCATCCCGCCGCGCATGCCGCCCGCACCGCCCGGTCCCGCCGCGGACGCGGCCTTCAGCGCGCTGGCCGCGCTGGTCAGTGGCGGAACCTTGCCGTTACCGCCGCCGACCATGCCGGGCAGGCCGCCCATGGCCATGCCGCCGGCCGCGCCGATCCCGCCACCGCCGATCCCGCCGGCCGAGCCCAGGCCGGCACCACCGCCGCCGAAGCCGCCGCCACCGGCGCTCAGTCCGCCCGCGCCACCGCCGCCGCCCAGACCGAGCGTGCCCGGTCCACCCGCGGTGATCGTGCCGGGCCCGCCCGCGCCGGCCAGACCGCTGCCGTACTCCGGGCTGCCCGAGCCGGGCGCGCCGCCGAGCTCGGGGATCCCCCCGGTGCCCGGCGGGGTGTAGGAGCCGCCGCCGGGGATGCCGCCGCCGGGCACGCCGGTGCCCGGCGGCGTGAACGAACTGCCACCGGGCGTGCCGCCACCGGGGATGCCGGTGCTGCCCAGGGACGGCATCGGGCCGCCGCCGGGCATTCCACCGCCGGGCATGCCGCCGCCGGGCGCGCCGCCACCCGGCAGGCCGCCGCCGGGCACACCCGACGGGGGGACCCGCGGGTCGCCGCGGTAGCCGTCACCCAGCTCACTGTCGGTAGGGCGGGGTACGACCAGCTTGGGGCGCTCGGCCTCGACCGCGGCCGGCAACGGCGACATTGCCTTGTTGGCCGCCTGCTGGTTGTCGCGGTACCAGTTGTCCAGGTGCGACTTGGTGTCCCACCAGCCGCCCCGCTTCTGGTCGCTGGCGTTGCCGTCGATCTTCATGGTGGCTTCGAGGTCGTCGGCCTTGTCGCGGAACGCGCCGTCGGCATAGAGCGCCTGATTGCCCTGGTAGTCACTGCGCAGCGCGGCCAGGAAGCCGGACTGGCTCTCGCCGTCGCGGGCGTCGTCCAGCTCGGTGCCGCCGGGCAGGCTCCACTCGTTCCAGCCGAAGTTGTCCATCAGCGGGATCGGGATGCTCGCCACCGCCGTACGGATGTCACCCTCGATCCGCGTCAGCGCGCCACTGACGTTGCTGGCGTGCGTGATGAGCTCCTCGATCTCCTTGCCGATGTCGCCGAGGTGCTCGCGGTACGCGTCGCCGCCGCTGCCCTTCCAGCCGGCGAGCATCCCGGGCAGGCCGCCGGTGTGCGGGCGCTCCTGCCCGGCCGCGATCGGGCCGACGAACGAGCGACCGACGAGCGAGTCGCGCAGGTGGCCGAGCGCGGTGGAGAGGTTCTTCCAGCCCGCGCCGACCGATCCGACGGTTTCCGGGTCCGCCGAGAGCGTCACCTCACGGACGCAACGCTCCCAGGTGCCTCCTGCCATGACCGTCTCCCCCTCAGGCCGTGTACGGGTAGGTGGGCTGCTGCCCGGCGTCCGGCGGCGGGGCCGCGGACTCCAGCAGCCGCTCGATGTCCTTGCCGTTGGCCGCGTTGCGGGCCTCGGCGTCGCGGAACGCCTTGGCGATGTCCTGTGTGCCCTGCTTCAGGCCGGCCAGCTTCATGGAGATGGCCTTGAGGTGGGCCTCCATGCTGGCCGTGGACGTGGTCAGCGCCTGCCACTGCATCCGGGCGTCCTCGTACGCGCCGAACGGGGTGCCGTTGGGCACCGTCTGCGCGTTGCCGCTGTCGCCCTTCATCCGCTCCTTGATGCGTTCCATCTCCCAGCCGATGGTGTCGTCGACGTACTGCTTGAGACGCTCGACGTACTCCGCTGCGGCGTCCAGATCCTCGACGCTGACGTGCAGATCGCCGGTGTCCGGCGGATTGATGCCCATCCTGACTGTCCTCCCCGCTGCCGGCCCCGGCCGGTCCACTACGGACGCAGCGTATCGAGGAAGGACCAGTCGGGGCACCCCCGCCCCACGTATCGCGACGGTCACCGGGAAAAGACGACGGAGCGCGGGAACCCGGTCGGGTTCCCGCGCTCCGGTGCGTGCCGGTGGCCTCAGCCCTGCGCGGCGGCGGGCAGCTTCAGGCCGTTGACCGGGGTGAGCGGCAGCAGCTTGCGGCCGGTCGGGCCGATCTGGATCTCGGTGTCCATGGACGGGCAGACGCCGCAGTCGAAGCAGGGCGTCCAGCGGCAGTCGTCCTGCTCGTACTCCGACAGGGAGTCCTGCCAGTCCTGCCAGAGCCAGTCCTTGTCGAGGCCGGAGTCGAGGTGGTCCCAGGGCAGGACCTCCAGCTCCTCGCGCTCGCGGGTGGTGTACCAGTCGAGGTCCACCCCGTACGCCGGCAGCACCTCCGCGGCGGCGTCCACCCACCGCCGGTACGAGAAGTGCTCGCTCCAGCCGTCGAACCGGCCGCCGTTCTCCCAGACCTTGCGGATCACCGCGCCGACCCGGCGGTCGCCCCGGGACAGCAGGCCCTCGATCAGCGACGGCTCGCCGTCGTGGTAGCGGAAGCCGATCGCCCGGCCCAGCGAGCGGTCGCTGTTGATGGCCTGCTTGAGCAGCTTGAGCCGGCCGTCGATGACCTCCGGCCGCTCCATCGAGGCCCACTGGAACGGGGTGTGCGGCTTCGGCACGAACCCGCCGATGGAGACCGTGCAGCGGATGTCCTTGGATCCGGTGGCCGCGCGGCCGGCCCGGATCACCTCGTGCGCCATGTCGGCGATCTCCAGGACGTCCTCGTCGGTCTCGGTGGGCAGGCCGCACATGAAGTAGAGCTTCACCTGCCGCCAGCCGTTGGAGTAGGCGGTGACCACCGTACGGATGAGGTCTTCCTTCGACACCATCTTGTTGATCACCTTGCGGATCCGCTCCGACCCGCCCTCGGGGGCGAAGGTCAGACCGGTCCGGCGCCCGTTGCGGGACAGCTCCTGGGCCAGGTCGATGTTGAACGCGTCCACCCGGGTCGACGGCAGCGACAGCGAGACGTTGGTGCCCGCGTACTGCTCGGCCAGGCCGGAGCACATGTCGCCGATCTCGGAGTGGTCGGCCGACGACAGCGACAGCAGGCCCACCTCGTGGAAGCCGGAGAACTCCAGCCCCTGCTGCACCATCTGGCCGACGGTGGTGATCGAACGCTCCCGCACCGGGCGGGTGATCATGCCGGCCTGGCAGAAGCGGCAGCCACGGGTGCAGCCTCGGAAGATCTCCACCGCGTACCGCTCGTGCACCGTCTCGGCGAGCGGGACCAGGGGCTTCTTCGGGTACGGCCAGGCGTCCAGGTCCATCGTCGTGCGCTTGTGCACGCGGAACGGCACGTCCGGGCGGTTCGGCACGACCCGCTGGATCCGGCCGTCGGGCAGGTAGTCGACGTCGTAGAAGCGCGGCACGTAGACGCTCTCGGTCCGGGCCAGCCGCAGCAGCAGCTCGTCCCGGCCGCCCGGGGAGCCCTCCGCCTTCCACTCCCGGACGATGGCGGTGATCTCCAGCACCGCCTCCTCGCCGTCGCCGAGCACCGCGGCGTCGACGAAGTCGGCGATCGGCTCCGGGTTGAACGCGGCGTGCCCGCCGGCCACGATCACCGGGTCGGCGTCGGTGCGGTCGGCGGCGAGCAGCGGGATGCCGGCCAGGTCGATCGCGGTGAGCAGGTTGGTGTAGCCCAGCTCGGTGGAGAACGAGACGCCGAACACGTCGAAGTCGCGCACCGGGCGGTGGGCGTCGACGGTGAACTGCGGCACGCCGTGGGCGCGCATCAGCTTCTCCAGGTCGGGCCAGACCGCGTACGTCCGCTCGGCCAGCACGTCGGGCAGCTCGTTGAGCACCTCGTACAGGATCTGCACGCCCTGGTTGGGCAGGCCCACCTCGTAGGCGTCCGGATACATCAGCGCCCACCGGACGGTCGCGGCGTCCCAGTCCTTGACCACGGCTCCCAGCTCTCCACCCACGTACTGGATGGGCTTGGTCACCTGCGGCAGCAACGGCTCCAGCCGGGGCCAGACCGAGTTGGCGGCGGCGGGACGCGGGGTCGTGGACGGGGCACTCATGATGCCCAAGCGTACGCGGTGTCCCCGCCCTGTCCCGCGCCCGCGCCCGTGTCCGCCGCGTTGATCAAGGAGTTTGCGGACTCCCCCGAGCTCCCACCGGACACGAACTCCTTGATCACCGGAGTGAGGGCGGGAGCGGGGCGGGATTCGTCCCGGGTGGCGGGGCGGTACTAACCTCGCAACGGGCCGAGAGGAGACAGCCGCGATGCCGCAGCCGCAGCCGGGGGCGGACCGGCCGGCCGACGGGGCCGAGATGCCGTCCGTCACCGAGCCGGCGACCGCCGTCGACACCGAGGACGCCACCGGCGCCTCGGCTCCGGCGTCCCCGTCCGGCACGCCGGAGGCCACCGACGACCGGGCCTCCGACGGGGTGTCGGCCGACCAGCCGTCCGACGCCGCCGACGGCAGACCGCACGACGGTACGCCCCACCGCCGGCCGTCCGCCGCCGCGCCCGACGAGCAGCCGCACCGCACCGAGCCCGGTGACCGGTCATCCGACGACGAGGTGCAGGACCTGCCGCCCGACGCCCCGGCCGCGCAGAGCCCGGCGGCCTCGACCTCCGACGCGCAGCCAACGTCCGCACCGGCCGACCCGGCAGGACAGGCCGCACCGGCCGACCAGGGCGAACCGGCGGACGCAGCGACCGGCGACGCCGAATCGCCCAGCCGGGCCGCACCGACGACCGACGCCGCCGGCAACACCGGAGCGACGGCCGCCGACACCGAGGCGCCGACCGCCGACGCCGGGACGCCGGCCGGCACCGACGCCACCCCGCCCGTACCGGTCACCCGGGCCCGCGGTTCGGCGGCGGTTCCCGGCCGCACCACGCCCGTCCCCACTCCGCGGACCGGGCGACGGCCGGATCCGACCCGCATCGACCTCGCGCCACAGCCGCACCAGGCCACGGCCACCCCCGATCCCACTCGCGTGGAGAGCACACCCGACCCGACCCGGGTCGAGGCGCCCGCGCCCCGCTGGAGCGGTTCCGCAGCCGTCCCGCCACCGCCGCCGCGCCGCCCCGCCTGGGGCGAGTCCGCCGAGCCCACCCCGGTGCCACCGCTCGCGTCACCGGAACACGCGACGCCGGTCGACCCGTGGGCAGGGGTGGACACCACCGGCTGGGAGCTGCACGCACCGGAACTGCCGCCGCCCACGCCGACGCTGCCGTACACCGCGCCCTGGGCCGTGCCGGACAACCCCCACCCGGCCCCACCGGCGGCCCACCCCGCCCACCAACCGGTGCCACCGGCTCATCCCGCGCCGCCCGCGGCCCGGCCGGTCTCGCCGCCGCCGCACAGCCCGCCGTACCCCGGACCGGCCCGGCCGGTCTCACCGCCGCACCACCCCGGCCCGCCGGCCGCCCGCCCGCTGCCGCCGCCGGCGCCCGTCGCGCCGCCGGCGAAGCCAGGCCGGCCGCCGAAGCAGCGCCGGGGCAAGGCCGGGCCGCCTGCCGCGCCGCCGGGCTGGCAGCAGCCGCCCAAGCGGACCCGCCGCCGGCGCCGCTGGCCCTGGGTGCTGCTGCTCTCCGTGGCCTGCTGCTGCGGCCTCCCGCTCTGGTGGTTCCAGCCGATCTCCAGCCAGTACCCGGCCAGCGCCACCCTCCCGGACCAGATCGACTCGATGCGGCTGCGCCAGGACGACAGCAGCAGGGCCGCCGCCGAGGAGCTGAAGTCCCGGGTACGGGAGACCAACCTGCTCGCCGAGGACACGTTCGCCGGCATCTACAGCACGAGCGACGGCAAGCGGGTGACGTTGTTCGGCAGCACCGGCCTGCGGTTCAGCCCGGAGTCGGACGCCAAGTCGGAGATCGAGCGCCTCGCCGGGGACTACGCCCTGCAGGAGTCGGTGGTGGTGGACACCGGCGTACGGGGTCGCCACGAGCGATGCGCCGTCGGCCGGGCGGACGGCGATTCGGTGGTGGTCTGCGTGTCGGCCGACCACGGCAGCCTCACCACCGGCGTGTTCACCCGGCTGTCGGTGGACGACAGCGGGCGGCTGCTCAACGACCTGCGTCAGCGCGTGGTGGTGCCGAAGTCCTGACCGCTCAGGCGGTCGGCTCGCCGCCGGTCTGGTCGCCGGTGGCCGCCTGGTCGGCGCGCTTCGGGGCGTAGCGCGGGACGTACTCCTGGCCGCTGAGCTTCTGGATCTCGGCCATCATCTCGTCGGTCATGGCGCGCAGCGAGGTGCGGTCGTCGGGACGGCCGGTGAAGTCCAGCGGCTTGCCGAACTTGATGGTGATCTTGGCGCGGCCCGGTCGCGGGATCCGCGTGCCGATCGGCTGGGCCTTGTCGGTGCCGGTCACGCCGACCGGGATGATCGGCACGCCGGCGGCGATCGCCAGCCGGACGGTGCCGGTACGCCCGCGGTAGAGCCGCCCGTCCGGGGAGCGGGTGCCCTCCGGGTAGACGGCGACCAGGTCACCGGCCTTGAGCACCGGGATCGCCGCGTCGAACGCGGTGAGCGCGGCCCGGCCGCCGGCCCGCTCGACCGGGATCGCGCCCAGGCCGGTGAGCACGAACTTGGAGAAGCCGCCCTTGAGCCCGGTGCCCTTGAAGTACTCCGACTTGGCCCAGAACGCCAGGTGCCGCGGCACCACGGTGCCGAGGAGCAGTTCGTCGGCGACGGAGAGGTGGTTGCTGGCGAAGATCGCGCCGCCGGTCGCCGGGATGTGCTCCAAACCCTCCACGTGCGGACGGAAGGCCAACCGGAGCGTGGGCGCCACGGTGAGCTTGCCGATGGTGTAGAGCAGGGGCACGGGTCCTCCGGCGGTCGTACGTGAAACAGGCGCTGTCACGGTAGCCGACGCGGCCGTCCGCCACCGAGCGGGTGGCTCGCAGTCCACTCGCTGGGGCCGGGCCCTCCTCCACCCGAGGGGGTGCAGGAGGGCCCGGTCCGCTCACACCTTGCGGACCGTCACGGTCACGCGCTCGCCCTCGCCGGCCTCGCCGGTGAAGCCGTCGAGCCCTTCGGCGAAGTCGATGCTGTCGGCCAGCACCTCCCGGGCCACGAACCCGGTGTACGCGGCGACCGCCGCGCGTACCTCCTCGGAGGCGGAGACGGCCACCGTGATCCGGTCGGAGACGTCGAGGTCGGCGTCGCGGCGGGCCTGCTGCACGACCCGGACCACGTCCCGGGCCAGCCCTTCGGCGGCGAGTTCCGGCGTGACCTCGGTGTCCAGCACGACCACTCCCTCACCGCCGGGCAGCGGCGCGGAGTGCTCGGCGTCGGCGGCGACCAGGCGCAGCTCGTACTCGCCCTCGGCGAGCGTGACCCCGGCGGCGACCGGGGCACCGTCGCGCAGCTCCCACTCCCCCGCCTTGACCGCCTTGATCACCTGCTGGACGGCCTTGCCGACGCGCGGGCCGAGCGCCCGCGGCACCACGGTGAGGACCTGCTGGCAGTACGCGGACACCTCGCCGGTGAGCACGACCTCCTTGACGTTCACCTCGTCGGCGACCAGGTCGGCGAAGGGCCGCAGCTGGTCGGCGACGGGCGAGGCCACTGTCAGCTTCGCCAGCGGCAGCCGTACCCGCAGGCCCTTGGCCTTGCGCAGCGACAGCGCCGCCGAGGCGACCGCCCGGACGTTGTCCATCGCGGAGACCAGCTCGTGGTCGGCCGGGAACTCCTCCGCCTGCGGCCAGTCGGTCAGGTGCACCGACCGCTCGCCGGTCAGCCCGCGCCAGATCTCCTCGGCGGTCAGCGGCGCCAGCGGCGCCACCACCCGGCACAGCGTCTCCAGCACGGTCCACAGCGTGTCGAACGCGTCCGCGTCGCCGGCCCAGAAGCGGTCCCGGGACCGGCGCACGTACCAGTTGGTCAGCGCGTCCAGGTAGGACCGCACCGTCGCGCACGCACCGGAGATGTCGTACGCGTCCATCTGCGCGCCGACGGTCGCCACCAGCTCGTTCGTCTTCGCCAGCACGTACCGGTCGAGCACGTTCGCCGAGTCGGTACGGCGACGCGCGGTGTGGCCGTCGGCGTTGGCGTACAGCGAGAAGAAGTACCAGACGTTCCACAGCGGCAGCAGCACCTGGCGCACCGCGTCCCGGATGCCCGACTCGGTGACCGCCATGTCGCCGCCGCGCAGCACCGGCGAGGACATCAGCATCCACCGCATCGCGTCCGACCCGTAGGAGTCGAACACGTGGTAGACGTCCGGGTAGTTGCGCAGGCTCTTGGACATCTTGCGCCCGTCCGAGCCGAGCAGGATGCCGTGGCTCAGGCAGTTGCGGAACGCCGGCCGGTCGAACAGCGCGGTGGCCAGCACGTGCATGGTGTAGAACCAGCCGCGCGTCTGCCCGATGTACTCGACGATGAAGTCACCCGGGTAGTGGTGCTCGAACCACTCACGGTTCTCGAACGGGTAGTGCACCTGGGCGAACGGCATCGAGCCGGACTCGAACCAGCAGTCCAGCACCTCCGGCACCCGGCGCATCATCGACTTGCCCGTCGGGTCGTCCGGGTTGGGGCGGACCAGGTCGTCCACCGCCGGCCGGTGCAGGTCGGTCAGGCGTACGCCGAAGTCCCGCTCGATGTCGGCCAGCGAGCCGTAGACGTCCACCCGCGGGTAGTTCGGGTCGTCGGAGCGCCAGACCGGGATCGGCGAGCCCCAGAACCGGTTGCGGCTGATCGACCAGTCCCGGGCGTTCGCCAGCCACTTGCCGAACGAGCCGTCCTTGATGTGCCCGGGGGTCCAGTTGATCTGCTGGTTCAGCTCGACCATGCGGTCCTTGAACTTCGTCACCGCGACGAACCACGACGACACCGCCTTGTAGACCAGCGGGGTGTCGCAGCGCCAGCAGTGCGGGTACGAGTGGGTGTAGGTGTCCTGCCGCAGCACCACCCCCCGCTCCTTCAGTTCCCGGATCACCGGCTTGTTCACGTCGAAGACCTGCTCGCCCTGGTACGGCGGCACCAGCGCGGTGAACCGGGTGTGGTCGTCCACGGTCACGACGGTGGGGATGCCGGCGGCGTTGCAGGTGTTCTGGTCGTCCTCACCGAAGGCGGGGGCCAGGTGGACGATCCCGGTGCCGTCCTCGGTGGTGACGAAGTCCGCGCCGAGCACCTGGTAGGCGTTCGGGCCGGCCGGCTCGACCAGGAAGTCGTAGAGCGGCGTGTAGCGGCGTCCGACCAGGTCGCGGCCGTACACGGTGCCGACCTGCTCGTACCCCTCCAGTTCCTTGGCGTACGCGCCGAGGCGCGCGGCGCCGACGACGTAGCGCTCACCGTCGCGTTCCAGCAGCGCGTACTCGATGTCGGGGCCGACGGCGAGCGCCAGGTTCGACGGCAGCGTCCACGGCGTGGTGGTCCAGACGCCCACCTTGACCGGCCCGCGCAGCGGCTCCGGCGCGTTCTCGTCGGCGGTCAGCTCGAACCAGACGGTGAGCGTCGGGTCGTGCCGGTCCCGGTAGACGTCGTCCATCCGGGTCTCGGTGTTCGACAGCGGCGTCTCGCACCGCCAGCAGTACGCGAGCACCCGGAAGCCCTCGTAGACCAGGCCCTTGTCGTGCAGGGTCTTGAAGGCCCACATGACGCTTTCCATGTAGTCCAGGTCGAGCGTCTTGTAGTCGTTGGCGAAGTCGACCCAGCGGGCCTGCCGGGTGACGTACCGCTCCCAGTCGTGGGTGAACTCCAGCACCGACGTGCGGCAGGCGTCGTTGAACCGGGCCACGCCGAGGTCGAGGATCTCCGCCTTGCTGGTGATGCCGAGCTGCTTCTCGGCCACCACCTCGGCGGGCAGGCCGTGGCAGTCCCAGCCGAACCGGCGCTCGACGTGCTTGCCGCGCATGGTCTGGTAGCGCGGCACCACGTCCTTGACGTAGCCGGTGAACAGGTGGCCGTAGTGCGGCAGGCCGTTGGCGAACGGCGGGCCGTCGTAGAAGACGTACTCGTTCTCGCCGTTCCGGCCGGCGTCGCGGGCCTCGACGGACGCCTCGAAGGTCTTGTCGGCCGTCCAGTGCTCCAGCACCCGGCGCTCGACCGCGGGCAGGTCCGGGCTCGCCGGGACACCGGCGCCGGTCGGGTCGTGCAACGGATAGGCCATCGCCTGTCGCTCTCCCTCAGCAGCTCACTCGTCTGTGGTCTGCGAGGACGAGCCGAATCCGGTGCGCCGTTACCGGCGTCCCGGGTGTGGCCCGCGGTACCACCCCGCTTGGCGGCCGAGGTGCGACCGCCCGCTCGTTGGCCGGCTGTGACGGGCCGTCCCGTCCGGTTCTACTGGGCCGGTGACCCGGCCGTTCTTCCGGAGGCTCACCGGTGATGGCCGGGTCGTCGCCTGTGCGTTCAAGCGTACTCGACCCCCACCCGCCGCGCCGCCGAGTATCCCGCCATCCCGGCCTACCCCACCCGGCCCTCGCCCAGCCCCGTCGATCATGAGGTTGACGGCGATGTCGATCTCCGGTTTCGCCGCCAACCTCATGATCGACGCAGTCTCCGGGAGGGGGAGGCGGGCGCGGGGCACGGCATGACCACCGTCACACCGCCGTGCCGTCACACCGCACCCGCCGTTTCCCGTCCTGTCCGCGTACCCGAACCTCAAGGAGGCGGCGATGAGCCGGATGGACATGGCGGCGGTGGCACCCGAGGCGTACCAGGCCGTGCTGGGCCTGGAGAAGTACGTCCGGGCGAACGTGGACCACACCGTGCTGGAGCTGGTGAAGCTGCGGGCGTCGATGCGCAACGGCTGCGCGTTCTGCGTGGACATGCACAGCCGCGAGGCGCTGGCGGCCGGTGAGGACAGCCGGCGGCTGTTCGCGGTCGCGGCGTGGCGCGAGGCCCCGTTCTTCGACGAGCGGGAGCGGGCCGCGCTGGCCCTCACCGACGCGGTGACCCGGCTCGGCGAGCACGGCGTGCCGGACGCCGTCTGGGACGCCGCGGCGAAGGTGTGGTCGGAGAAGGAGCTGGCGGACCTGGTGATGGCGATCGCCACCATCAACGTGTGGAACCGGGTCGCGGTGACCTGCCAGACGCAGCCGCCGGCATCGGTCTGACGGCTGACGCACGACGGCCCCGGTCCCGCCAGGAGCGGGCCGGGGCCGTCGGCGTGTCGTCAGGCCAGCTCGGGGAACCAGAGCGCGATCTCGCGCTTGGCGCTGTCCGCCGAGTCGGAGGCGTGCACCAGGTTCTCCCGGTTCGACAGCGACAGGTCACCGCGGATGGTGCCGGCGGCGGCCTTGCGGCCGTCGGTGCTGCCGATCATCGCGCGCACCACCTCGATCACCTGGTCGCCGGAGAGCACGAGCGCGACCAGCGGGCCGCTGGTCATGAACGTCTTCAGCGGCGGGTAGAACGGCTTGTCGACGTGCTCGGCGTAGTGCTGGTCGGCGAAGCCGCCGTCCATGGTCCGGCTCACCATCGCGTCGATCCGCAGGCCCTTGCGCTCGAAACGGGACAGGATCTCGCCCACCAGACCGCGGCGCACCGCGTCGGGCTTGATCAGTACGAGCGTCCGCTCGTCCGGGCTGCTGCTGGACACGCTGGTTTCCTCCTGCGCACTCAAACGGGGTTCGGCTGGGTACGGTCAGCGTAGCGACCCGGTCCCGGCGCCGGCGCGGCGGCTGCGTCTTCCCTGGCCCGCCGCGGCGGCCTAGCCTGGCCCTGGAACCCCTGGGAGGTCCACTGTGGCGAATGGCGGGAACCGCACGATCGCGCCGGTACGCAAACTGATCGGGGCGGTGCTGGGCACCGTCGCCACCTTCGTGACCGTGTTCGGGCTCGGCATGACCAGCTGGGCCATCGTGGCGCTCGGGGTCGCGCTGCTGGTGCTGGCGATCGCCCTGGCCACGGTACGCGGGGGCGGCCGCACCTGGGTGATCGGCCTGGGGCACGTGCACAGCGCCTCCGAACCACCCACCCAGTACGCGTTCGGCCGGTGCGAGCTGCAACTGGTCATCGACGCGCCCGGCCTGCCGCCCCGCTCCAAGAAGATCATCGAGCCTCGGGTGCCGGTCGCGAAGTGGCCCTCGCTGGGCCAGGCGCTGCCGGTCCGGGTGGCGCTCGACGACCAGCGGCACGTCCGCGTGCTCTGGGACGAGGTGCCCACACACGCGGAGAGCGCCGCCGCGGTCGCCGACCTGCCGCCCGAGTACGCCGCCGAGCCGGATCCGCTGGACGAGCCGCTGATCGCGCAGGAGGCGCCGCCGTGGGCCGGGCGCGCGCCGGAGGACGACTTCCGCGACGACTACCCGCCCGCGCCGGACCCGTACCTGGACGACGTGCCACCCCGCGCCGAGGACCGCGAGCCGGTGGTGCTGCACCAGAGCCCCGGCGGCCCGGTGGTGCTGGAGGGGCAGCTCGTCGAACGGGCCGACCGCGCGGCCGGCCCCGGCCCGCTCCCCCGCCGCGCCCCGGCACCCCGTTCGCCGGCCGAGGAGCCGCCCGACACGGTGCCGGTCGAGACCGTGCTCGTCGACAGCGGGCCGACCGACACCCGGCCGACCGACGCCGGGCCCGACCCGATCGACCTGCCGCTGGACGACCCCGCGGACGCGCCGCGGCGCTCCGACGCGCCGCCGACCGCCGAGGAGCTGGACGAGGCGATCTTCGGCCCGGCCGGCACGGCCGAACCGGACGAGCTGGCCAGCCCGATCAGCGGCGTCGGCATCACGCTGCTCGTCGCCGACCTGGACCGGTCCCTCGACTTCTACCGGGAACTCGGCTTCGACGAGCTGGACCGGGGCGAGGGCAACGCCGTGCTCTCCTCCGGCCCGACCCGGCTGGTGCTGCGCCGGGTGACCGGCGCCGCCCCGATCAGCCGCCGCCTGGTGCACGTCAACCTGGAGGTGGACGACATCCAGGGCGCGTACGAGCGGCTGCGCGACTCCGGCGTCCGGTTCACGTACGCCCCGCGCGTGGTCAACCGGGGCACCAAGCTGGAGGTGTGGGCGGCGGCCTTCCGCGACCCCGACGGCCACGGCGTCGCGCTGACGCAGTGGCGCACGCTCGCCGACGCCTGAGCCGTACGCGGCGGGCCGTCCTCAGCCGAGGATGACCCGCCGCACGTGCAGCGCGTACGCCCACACCAGCGCGAACATCACCCCGAGCGCGAACAGCGACCAGTGCAGCAGCCCGGAGAGCAGCAGCAGGCCCTGGATCACGGTGCCGGCGTGCCACGCCCAGGGGCGGCGCATCATGCCGGCGAGCACCACACAGGCGACCGCCAGCGCCACGATCACGCCGATCGCCGCGCCGCTCAGGTCACCGCCGACCACCCGGATCGGCTGGATGGCCAGCAGCAGCACCAGCGCCTCCAGCGACATGGTGCCGGCGCCGAGCCCGCGTACCGCCTTGTCCGGGTTCCGCAGCCCGGACCGGCGGACGCCGTCGGGCTGCTCCGGGCCGGTCGCCTGCGGCCCGGCATCCGGGTGCGGGTCCGGGCCGGCCGGCTGCTCCGGGCCGGCCGGGCGCTGCGGGCCGGTCGGGCGCCGCGGGCCGGTCATCGCTTGAGCAGCCGGCGGGCGTCGGCCACTGTCACCACCGATCCGGTGACCAGCACGCCCACCCCGGACAGCTCGCCCGGCACGTCCGACTCGGCCTCGGCCACCGCCGCCTCGATGGCGTCGGGCATCTCCCGGGCCACCTGCACCCGCTCCGGCCCGAAGATCTCCCGCGCCAGCGCGGCCAGCTCGTCCACCGGCATCGCCCGGGCCGAGCTGTTCTCCGCGACCACGATCGAGTCGAGTACCGGTTCGAGCAGTTCGAGCAGGCTCGCCGCGTCCTTGTCGCCGAGCACCGCCAGCACGCCGACGAGCTTGCTGAACGCGAACTCCTCCTGCACGGCGGCGACGGTGGCGGCCATCCCGTGCGGGTTGTGCGCGCCGTCGAGCAGCACCGTCGGGGCGCTACGCACCCGCTCCAGCCGGCCCGGCGAACTCGTCGCGGCGAAGCCCTCGCGGACCGCCTCGATGTCGAGCTGCCGCCGGGCCCCGGCGCCGAGGAACGTCTCCACGGCGGCCAGCGCCACCGCAGCGTTCTGCGCCTGGTGCGCGCCGTGCAGCGGGATGAAGATCTCCTCGTACACCCCGCCCAGGCCCTGGATGCTCAGCACCTGGCCGCCGACCGCGACCGCGCGGCGCAGCACGCCGAACTCGGCGCCCTCGCGCGCGACGGTGGCGTTGACCTCGGCGCAGCGTTCCAGGATCGGGCGGGCCGCGTCCTCCTCCTGCGCCGCCGCGATCACCGTGGCGCCGGGGTGGATGATGCCCGCCTTGTGCAGCGCGATGTCCTCGATCGTGTCGCCGAGCCACTCGGTGTGGTCCAGCCCGATCGGGGTGATCACGGCGACGCCGGCCTGGATCACGTTCGTCGCGTCCTCCGCGCCGCCGAGCCCGACCTCCACCACCGCCACGTCCACCGGGGCGTCGGCGAACGTGGCGAACGCCAGCGCCGTGGTCATGTCGAAGTACGTCAGCGGCTCCGCGAACCGCTGGTCGACGAGTTCGGCCAACGGCGCGATCTCGCGGTACGTGGACACGAACCGGTCCTCGCTCACCGGCTCGCCGTCCAGGCTGATCCGCTCCCGCACGGTCTCCAGGTGCGGGCTGGTGTAGCGGCCCGTGTGCAGCCCGAACGCCCGCAGCAGCGAGTCGATCATCCGGGCCGTCGAGGTCTTGCCGTTGGTGCCGGTCAGGTGGATCGACGGGTACGCGCGCTGCGGGCTGCCCAGCAGGTCGAGCAGGGTCTCGATCTTCTCCAGCTCGAAGTGCATCCGGGTGAAGCCGCGCGCGTTGAGCGCGGCCTCCACCTCGGCGAACGCGGTGCGGTCGGTGCGGTCACTCATGCGGAGCCATCTTTCGTTCGTGACTGCGGGGCTCGCAACCCCGGCTCACTCCTCGCGCTCACGAGGGCAGCGCCTCCAGGGCGGCGTCGATCCGGACCAGGTCCGCCTCGGCCACCGCCAGCCGCTCGCGGATCTTCGCCACCACCGGCTCGGGCGCCTTGCCGACGAACGCCGGATTGTCCAGCTTCGCCCGCGCCTGGGTGGCCTCCTTCTCGGCCGCCGCCCGGTCCTTGGTGAGCCGGGCGCGCTCGGCGGCCACGTCGATCGAGCCGCGCGTGTCGAGCGCGACGCTCACCGCGCCGGGCATCGCCAGCGTGGCGCTCGCCTGGAAGTCGTCGCCGGGCGCGTCCAGCCGGGCCAGCGAGCGGACCAGCGGTTCGTGCGCCGCGATGCCCGCGCCGGCCAGGCCGTCGAGCCGGGCGGCGACCCGCTGGGTCGGCCGCAGCCCCTGGTCCGAGCGGAACCGCCGGACCTCGGTCACCACCCGCTGCAGGGTGCCGACCTCGCCCTCCGCGGCGTCGTCGATCAGGGTACGGTCGGCGACCGGCCAGGACGCCGTCAGCACGGTCTCGCCGCCGCTGAGCGCGGCCCACAGCTCGTCGGTGACGAACGGGATGACCGGGTGCAGCAGCCGCAGGAGCTGGTCCAGCACGTGCCCGAGCACCCGGCGGGTGGCGTCGGCGGCGGAGCCACCCTCGGCCAGCACCGGCTTGCTCAGCTCCACGTACCAGTCGCAGACGTCGTCCCACGCGAAGTGGTAGAGCAGGTCGCAGACCTTCGCGAACTCGTACGCCTCGAACTGCTCGTCGACCTCGGCGGTGACGTGCGCCAGCCGGGACAGGATCCACCTGTCGACGGTGGAGAGGTCACCGGCGTCCGGCAGCGGGCCGTCGGTGTGCGCGCCGTTGAGCAACGCGAACCGGGTGGCGTTCCAGAGCTTGTTGCAGAAGTTGCGGGAGCCCTGGCACCACTCCTCGCTGACCGGCACGTCCTGGCCGGGGTTGGCGCCCCGGGCCAGCGTGAACCGGGTGGCGTCGGCGCCGAAGCGGTCGATCCAGTCCAGCGGGTCCACCACGTTGCCGAACGACTTCGACATCTTCTTGCCGTGCTCGTCGCGGACCATGCCGTGCAGCGCCACCACGTCGAACGGCTGCACGCCGTCCATCGCGTACAGGCCGAACATCATCATCCGGGCGACCCAGAAGAACAGGATGTCGTAGCCGGTGACCAGCACGCTGGTCGGGTAGAACTTCGCCAGGTCCGGGGGCTGCTCCGGCCAGCCGAGCGTGGAGAACGGCCACAGGCCGCTGGAGAACCAGGTGTCCAGCACGTCCTCGTCCTGCCGCCAGCCCTCGCCGGTCGGCGGCTCCTCGTCCGGGCCGACGCAGACGATCTCGCCGTCCGGGCCGTACCAGACGGGGATGCGGTGACCCCACCAGAGCTGGCGGGAGATGCACCAGTCGTGCATGTTGTCGACCCAGGCGAAGTAGCGCTTGGCCAGCTCGGCCGGCTCGATCTTCACCCGGCCGTCGCGCACCGCGTCACCGGCGGCCTTGGCCAGCGGCGCGGTGTTGACGAACCACTGCAACGACAGCCGCGGCTCGACCGTCGTCTTGCACCGCGAGCAGTGCCCCACGGCGTGCAGGTACGGCCGCTTCTCGGCCACGATCCGGCCCTGCTCACGCAGCGCCGCGACGATCGCCGGGCGGGCCTCGTACCGGTCCAGGCCCTCGAACGGGCCGGGCGCGGTGATGACGCCGCGTTCGTCCATGATCGTCAGCGAGGGCAGGTCGTGCCGCTGGCCGATCTCGAAGTCGTTCGGGTCGTGCGCCGGGGTCACCTTGACCATGCCGGTGCCGAAACTCGGATCGACGTGCTCGTCGGCGACGATCGGGATCCGCCGGTCGGTGAGCGGCAGCTCCACCTCGGTGCCGATCAGATGCCGGTAGCGCTCGTCGTCCGGGTGCACCGCCACCGCGGTGTCGCCGAGCATGGTCTCCGCGCGGGTGGTCGCCACCACGACCTCGTCGCCGTAGCGGATCGAGACCAGCTCACCCTCGTCGTCGGTGTGCTCCACCTCGATGTCGGACAGCGCGGTGAGGCAGCGCGGGCACCAGTTGATGATCCGGTTGGCCCGGTAGATGAGCCCGTCGTCGAAGAGCTTCTTGAACATGGTCTGCACGGCCCGGGACAGGCCCTCGTCCATGGTGAACCGCTCGCGGTCCCAGTCGACCGCGTCGCCGAGGCGGCGCATCTGGCCGAGGATCGCGCCGCCGGACTCGGCCTTCCACTGCCAGACCCGCTCGACGAACTTCTCCCGCCCGAGGTCGTGGCGGGACAGCCCCTCACCGGCGAGCTGCCGCTCGACCAGGTTCTGGGTGGCGATGCCGGCGTGGTCCATGCCCGGCAGCCAGAGCGCCTCGTACCCCTGCATCTTCTTGCGCCGGGTGAGCGCGTCCATGAGGGTGTGCTCGAAGGCGTGGCCCATGTGCAGCGAGCCGGTGACGTTGGGCGGCGGGATGACGATGGTGAACGGCGGCTTCTCGCTGTCCGCCGACGCCCGGAAGTGCCCGCCGGCTACCCACTGCTCGTACCGTCGCTGCTCTACCTCGCCGGGCTGGTACTGGCCGGCGAGGGTCGGGGCGTCGGGGCGTCGGGCATCCAGTCTCTCGGTCACCCTGAAAGTCTACGGAGCGCTTTCGGGGACCCGACGTGCACCACCTGTGATTCGCGTACGGTGGCGGTCATGTCCGACGCGCATCTCACCGAGCGCCCGGTCGACGGGGGTTCCGATCCGGTCGAGCTGACCGAAGAGCCGATCGAGCTGAGCCGCCGCGATCCCGCGCAGGAGCCCGAACGCCGTCCCGTCTCGCGGCGCCGGAAGATCGTCCTGGCCGCGCTGCTCGCGGCGGGCCTGGCCGGCGCCGGTGCGCTCGGGCTGGGCGGCTGGCGGGTGCTCCAGCAGAAGGACACCACTCTCGACCAGCCGGCCGAGGTGGCCGGGCTGGTCCGGGACGACAGCGAGCGGGCCCGCAGCACCGCCGACTACCTGCGCGACGGGCTGGCCGCCGACATCGAGCTGGACCACGGCTTCGGCGCCGTCTACTCCGACCGCGGGGACGCCAAGCGTTCGGTGCTGCTGTTCGGCGGGACCACGCTGCTCTGGCAGCCCGAACGCGACCTGGACACCCTGTTCGGCCTGATGGCCGACGAGACCGGCCGGGTCGCCGGGCTGCGGGAGGTGGACGCGGGCCGCCTGGGTGGCGTGATGAAGTGCGGTACGACCAGCGGCGACGGCGGCGACTTCGCGGTGTGCGGGTGGGCCGACCACGGCAGCGTGGTGATGGGCATGTTCCCGGGCCGCCGGGTCGACGACGCGGCAGCGCTGTTCCGCGACATCCGCGAGTCCGTCCAGAGCCGCTGACCCGCGACCTTTGCCACTACTTCGGGGAAGTGGTGGGCCGGCACACCAGTTCGGGGAAGTGGCTGGGTCCGGGGTACTTCGTTGCCGCCACTTCGGGGAAATGGTGGGCGACCATCACTCACACGCGTCCGGGGCCGGCTTTGTGGCCGGTCTGGCGGGGGAGGACGCAATTCAGGGCCACCCCGTGCGGGGGTGGCCCTGAATTGGAAGATTGTCCGGCGGTGTCCTACTCTCCCACACCCTCCCGAGTGCAGTACCATCGGCGCTGGAGGGCTTAGCTTCCGGGTTCGGAATGTTGCCGGGCGTTTCCCCTCCGCCATGACCGCCGTAACTCTATGAACATGTCAACCAACCCAGATGGGTGGTGGTTTGTTCAGAGTTGCACAGTGGACGCGTAGCAGCTTGGTAGTCAAGTCCTCGGCCTATTAGTACCGGTCAACTGAACCCGTTACCGGGCTTACATTTCCGGCCTATCAACCCAGTCGTCTAGCTGGGGGCCTTACCCCACAATGTGGGTGGGATACCTCATCTTGAAGCGAGCTTCCCGCTTAGATGCTTTCAGCGGTTATCCCTTCCGAACGTAGCTAACCAGCCGTGCCCCTGGCGGGACAACTGGCACACCAGAGGTTCGTCCGTCCCGGTCCTCTCGTACTAGGGACAGCCCTTCTCAAGTATCCTACGCGCACGGCGGATAGGGACCGAACTGTCTCACGACGTTCTAAACCCAGCTCGCGTACCGCTTTAATGGGCGAACAGCCCAACCCTTGGGACCTGCTACAGCCCCAGGATGCGACGAGCCGACATCGAGGTGCCAAACCATCCCGTCGATATGGACTCTTGGGGAAGATCAGCCTGTTATCCCCGGGGTACCTTTTATCCGTTGAGCGACACCGCTTCCACATGCCAGTGCCGGATCACTAGTCCCGACTTTCGTCCCTGCTCGACCTGTCAGTCTCACAGTCAAGCTCCCTTGTGCACTTGCACTCAACACCTGATTGCCAACCAGGCTGAGGGAACCTTTGGGCGCCTCCGTTACCCTTTAGGAGGCAACCGCCCCAGTTAAACTACCCACCAGACACTGTCCCTGAACC
The DNA here is from genome assembly GCF_049315215.1 of Micromonospora sp. WMMD1219. Taxonomy (NCBI): domain Bacteria; kingdom Bacillati; phylum Actinomycetota; class Actinomycetes; order Micromonosporales; family Micromonosporaceae; genus Micromonospora; species Micromonospora sp. WMMD1219. Next base: position 3,178,845 of record NZ_CP186057.1, on the reverse strand, counting down.
GGATAACGGTCCGAAGTTAGATACCCAAATCAACCAGAGTGGTATTTCAAGATTGCCTCCACCCATACTGGCGTATGGACTTCACCGGCTCCCACCTATCCTACACAAGCTAATTCAGATACCAATGTCAAGCTATAGTAAAGGTCCCGGGGTCTTTCCGTCCTGCCGCGCGTAACGAGCATCTTTACTCGTAATGCAATTTCGCCGGGCCTGTGGTTGAGACAGTGGGGAAGTCGTTACGCCATTCGTGCAGGTCGGAACTTACCCGACAAGGAATTTCGCTACCTTAGGATGGTTATAGTTACCACCGCCGTTTACTGGCGCTTAAGTTCTCCGCTTCGCCCCGAAGAGCTAACAGGTCCCCTTAACGTTCCAGCACCGGGCAGGCGTCAGTCCATATACATCGAATTACTTCTTCGCATGGACCTGTGTTTTTAGTAAACAGTCGCTTCCCCCTGCTCTCTGCGGCCATACAACGCTCCACCCGCGCGGGGCTTCACGTCTCCGGCCCCCCTTCTCCCTAAGTTACGGGGGCAATTTGCCGAGTTCCTTAACCACAGTTCGCCCGATCGCCTCGGTATTCTCTACCTGACCACCTGTGTCGGTTTGGGGTACGGGCCGCTAAGAACTCGCTAGAGGCTTTTCTCGGCAGCATAGGATCACTGACTTCACCTGAATCGGCTCGGCATCACGTCTCAGCCTCATGGTGTGCGGATTTGCCTACACACCGGCCTACACGCTTACCCCGGCACAACCACCGGCCGGGCTCAGCTACCTTCCTGCGTCACCCCATCGCTTGACTACTACCCGCCAGGTTCCCACGCTCCCCACCATTGGTCCGAAGACCGCCGGCAGTTCGGGTGGTTAGCACAACGAGGTTCGTCAGGGTCGCTCTTTCGCGGGTACGGGAATATCAACCCGTTGTCCATCGACTACGCCTCTCGGCCTCGCCTTAGGTCCCGACTCACCCAGGGCGGATTAGCCTGGCCCTGGAACCCTTGGTCATCCGGCGGAAGGGTTTCTCACCCTTCTTTCGCTACTCATGCCTGCATTCTCACTCGTGCCGCGTCCACAACTGGGTCACCCCGCTGCTTCACCCCCGGCACGACGCTCCCCTACCCATCCACACACCTGCATATCCCATCAAGGAGATACGAAGTTATTATGTGAATGCCACAGCTTCGGCGGTGTGCTTGAGCCCCGCTACATTGTCGGCGCGGAACCACTTGACCAGTGAGCTATTACGCACTCTTTAAAGGGTGGCTGCTTCTAAGCCAACCTCCTGGTTGTCTATGCGACCCCACATCCTTTTCCACTTAGCACACGCTTAGGGGCCTTAGCTGGT
>NZ_CP186057.1:1977500-3172500 GCF_049315215.1 Micromonospora sp. WMMD1219 | reverse complement strand
CGGCCTCGTCGGCCTGGCCGAGCAGCGCGAAGAAGATGCCGAAGAGCAGTCCGGCGGCCAGCGCCATGCCGAGCACGCGGCCGGAGACGCGGCGCGCCGCACCGCGCTCCCCCAGGCTGACCAGGCCGATGGCGACCACGGCGAGCCCGGCGCCGCCGAGCGCGACGGCACCCGGGGAGTGAGCGAGGACCAGGCCGGCGACGATCGGCACGATCGCCGCGGTGATCGCGGTGACCGGGGCGACGACGGCCATCACGCCGGTGGCGAGCGCGCGGTAGAGCAGCATGACGCCACCCGCGCCCGCCACGCCGGCGAGCAGTCCCCATCCCAGGTCGAGCGGGCTCGGCGAGCCGGGCACCACGAGGACGAGGACGAGCAGCAGCGGAACGCTGAGGATCTGCGACACCACTGTCACGGCGATCGGGTCGGCGCGCCGGGACGCCTTGCCGCCGGCGAAGTCGGCGGTGCCGAAGGCGAGCGCGGACACGGCGGCGAGGACAATGGGGAGCACCCCGCAGTCGTACCACAATAGTGACCGTGAAGGACAGTGTGATGACCGACGCAAGCGGACGGGTCGGCGCGGTGACCTCCGCGGTCGCCCGTCAGGTACGTGAGCTACGCGCCGCCCGTGGCTGGTCGTTCGAGGAACTGGCCGGCCGGTCCGGGGTCAGCAAGGGCATGCTGGTGCAGATCGAGGGCGCCCGGACCAACCCCAGCATCGGCACGCTCTGCCGGGTCGCCGACGCGTTCGGCGTCAGCATCGCCCGGCTGCTGGAGCCCGCCGAGGAGAGCACCGTACGGGTCAGCGCGGCGGAGGAGGCGCCGGTGCTGTGGCGCGGCCCCCACGGCGGCCTCGCGCGTCTGCTCAGTGGGCTCGGCGAACCCGACCTGGTCGAGCTGTGGGACTGGCGGATGGAACCCGGGGAGGCGCTGCAGTCCTCCGACCACGCCCACGGCACCCGGGAGATCCTGCACGTGCTCGACGGCGCCGCCACTGTCACAGTCGACGGCGTCGACCACGAGGTACGCGCCGGCGAGACTGTCGAGTTCCACGCCGACCGGGAACACGGCTACCGCACGACCGGTGACGGGCCGGTGCGCCTGATGATGGTGGTGGTCACCCCGTCGGGCGAATGGGACCGGCGGACCCGCTCACGCGGACCGCGCCCGAGCTGACCCGGGCGCGGTCGCGACGGCGGGTCAGGCCGACTTCTCCTCGCGGTCCCGCCGGCGCCGGCCGGTGAACTCGCGGGGCACGATCGTCGGGTTGACGTTCTCCAGGACGACCTCGCGGGTGATCAGCACCCGGGCGGCGTCGGGGTTGCTCGGCACCTCGTACATCACGGAGAGGAGCACCTCTTCCATGATCGCCCGCAGGCCGCGGGCACCGGTGCCGCGGAGCATGGCCTGGTCGGCGATGGCCTCCAGCGCGGGCGGCTCGAACTCCAGCTCGACGCCGTCCAGCTCGAACAGGCGCTGGTACTGCCGGACCAGCGCGTTGCGCGGCTCGGTCAGGATCCGCACCAGGGCCGAGCGGTCGAGGCTGCGCACGTTGGTGATCACCGGAAGCCGGCCGATGAACTCGGGGATGAGCCCGAACTTCAGCATGTCCTCCGGCATGACCTGGCTGAAGATGTCGTCGGTCGACCGCTCGGACACCGACCGGAGCCGGGCGCCGAAGCCGGTGCCGCCGGAGCCGGTGCGGGCCTCGATGATCTGGTCGAGCCCGGCGAAGGCGCCACCGCAGATGAACAGCACGTTCGTGGTGTCGATCTGGATGAACTCCTGGTGCGGGTGCTTACGCCCGCCCTGCGGCGGCACGTTGGCGACAGTGCCTTCGAGCATCTTCAGCAGCGCCTGCTGCACACCCTCGCCGGAGACGTCGCGGGTGATCGACGGGTTCTCCGACTTACGGGCGATCTTGTCGACCTCGTCGATGTAGATGATGCCGGTCTCGGCGCGCTTGATGTCGTAGTCGGCGGCCTGGATGAGCTTCAGCAGGATGTTCTCGACGTCCTCACCGACGTAGCCCGCCTCGGTGAGCGCGGTGGCGTCGGCGATCGCGAACGGGACGTTGAGCATCCGGGCGAGCGTCTGCGCCAGGTGCGTCTTGCCGCAGCCGGTCGGGCCGAGCAGCAGGATGTTCGACTTGGCCAGCTCGACGCCGTCGGTGCCGGAGCCCGGCGCGCCGGCCGCCTCGGCCTGGATCCGCTTGTAGTGGTTGTAGACCGCGACGGCGAGCGCCTTCTTGGCCTGCTCCTGACCGACGACGTAGTTGTCGAGGAACTGGCAGATCTCCATCGGCTTGGGAAGCTCTTCCCACTTCACCTCGCCGGACTCGGCCAGCTCCTCTTCGATGATCTCGTTACAGAGATCGATGCACTCGTCGCAGATGTAGACACCAGGGCCCGCGATGAGCTTCTTGACCTGCTTCTGCGACTTGCCACAGAAGGAGCACTTGAGTAGGTCGCCGCCGTCACCGATCCGTGCCACCTACGTTCTCCCTGCACTCGTCGGCCGGAACGCCGGCCCTGACCTGCGGGCGCCGGAGCGCCCGTCCGTCCTGTCGTCCCACCATGCTGTCGGCTCCACCTGATCCGACCGGCGGAGCGGTACAGACCCGACGTTACCCGGTGGCCGGGTTTTCTCCGACCCCCAAAACGGGTGTGTCAGAGGTCGACCGGGAACGATACCCCGACCGACCTCCGACCACACGTTGCTCAGCCCGCGGCGTGCGACGCCAGCAGACCCTTCTTGCGGCTGGTCAGGATCGTGTCGACCAGCCCGTACTCCTTGGACTCCTCGGCCGTCATGATCTTGTCACGGTCGATGTCCTTGCGAACCTGCTCGATCGGGCGGTTGCAGTGCCGGGAGAGCATGTCCTCCAGCTGCGTCCGCATCCGCAGGATCTCCCGCGCCTGGATCTCGATGTCCGAGCCCTGGCCGTAGCCGCCCTCGGTGGCCGGCTGGTGGATGATGATCCGGGAGTTGGGCAGCGCCATCCGCTTGCCCGGCGTGCCCGCGGAGAGCAGCACCGCCGCCGCGCTCGCCGCCTGCCCGAGGCAGACGGTCTGGATGTCCGGGCGGACGTACTGCATGGTGTCGTAGATCGCCGTCATGGCGGTGAAGGAGCCACCGGGCGAGTTGATGTACATGATGATGTCGCGGTCCGGGTCGGTGCCCTCCAGCGTCAGCAGCTGGGCCATCACGTCGTTGGCCGACGCGTCGTCCACCTGGACGCCGAGGAAGATGATCCGGTCCTCGAAGAGCTTGTTGTACGGGTTGGACTCCTTCATCCCGTACGACGTGCGCTCGACGAACGACGGCAGAACGTAGCGGTTGTGCACGGCCGCGAACTGGGGCGGCAGGCTCAGGTCGGTCATCGTCAGCTCCTCGGTCAGCTCAGGGTCCCGGCGCCATCCGGAACCTGCGCGGCCCCGATGATCACCTTGTCGATGAAGCCGTAGTCCATGGCCTCCTGGGCGGTGAACCAGCGGTCACGGTCCGAGTCCGCCTCGATCTGCGCCTGGGACTGGCCGGTGTGGAACGCGACCCGCTCCTGGAACATCCGCTTGGTGTAGAGCATCTGCTCGGCCTGGATCGCGATGTCCGACGCGGTGCCGCCGAGGCCACCCGAGGGCTGGTGCATCATGATCCGCGCGTGCGGCAGGGCGTAGCGCTTGCCCTTGGTGCCCGCGCAGAGCAGCAGCTGGCCCATGGAGGCGGCCATGCCCATCGCCACGGTCGAGACGTCGTTGTCGATGTACTGCATGGTGTCGTAGATCGCCATGCCGGAGTAGACCGAGCCACCCGGCGAGTTGATCCAGAGGAAGATGTCGCGGTCCGGGTCCTCCGCGGCGAGCAGCAGGAGCTGCGCGCAGATGCGGTTGGCCACCTGGTCGTTCACCTCGCTGCCCAGGAAGATGATCCGTTCCTTGAGCAACCGGTTGTAGACCGAGTCGTCGAGGTTGCCAATGGAGTCGCCACCGCGGGCCTCGTTCACCCGGAGCGACTTCTTGGGGATGTGCATGTCGGTCATGGCAGCCCTTCGCTCTCCGTACCGTCCTACCCGACACTAACCGCTCAGCCGGGAGGCGTACTCCCGGTCGGGGCACTGTTCGCTCTCAGCGCAGTCACCCGCACGGCGTACCCCGGAAAGGGTTTCGGCCGCCCCCCGGCGCGCAGCGCGGGACGGCGGCCGACACCCCCGATGATCAGTGCTGGTGGTCGTGCTCGGCCTCGTTCTGGGCCCGCAGCGCGTCGAGGGAGACCTCGTTGCCCGCCGAGTCCTTGATCTTGATCTTCTCCATCACCGCGGCGAGCGCCTTGCCCCGGCGGACGTCGCCGAAGACGGCCGCGGCGGCGCCGGAGCGGACCAGCTGGTCGTAGTACTGCTGCGGGGCCATGCCGGCGCGCTGTGCCCGGTGCACGATCTCGTGACCGAACTCGTCGTCGGAGACCTGCACGTCCTCGGCGTCGGCCAGGGTGTCCAGCAGGAGCTGGATCTTGACGCCGTCGGTCGCCGCCTCGGTCAGCTCCGTGTCGATCTGCTCCTCGGTCTTCTCCTCCGCCGCGAGGTATTCCTCCAGGGAGGCGCCGATGCGCTCGAGCTGGTCGACCATCGCGGCCTTGCGGCTCTCGACCTCCTCCTTGACGACGCCCTCGGGCGCCGGCACCTCGGCGGCGGCCACCATCTGCTCCAGGGCCTTGTCACGGGCGGCGTAGATCTGCTCGACCTGCTTGCCCCGGGTGACCCGCTCCCGCAGGTCGCCGCGCAGCTCGTCGATGGTGTCGAACTCGCTGGCCATCTGCGCGAAGTCGTCGTTGAGCTCGGGGAGCTCCTTCTCCTTGACCGTGCGGACGGTCACCGCCACGTCTGCGTCACGGCCGGCGAAGTCGCCGCCGACGAGCTGCGTGGTGAAGGTGGTGCTGTCGCCGGCGGCCAGGCCGACCAGCGCCTCGTCCAGACCCGGCAGAAGCTGCTTGCTGCCCACCTCGTGCGAGATGTTGCTCGCCGAACCGCCCGGGACCTCCTCGCCGTCGACAGTGGCGTTCAGGTCGATCTGCACGAAGTCGCCCTCCTGGGCGGCCCGCTCGACGGTCTTCAGCGTGGCGAACCGCTCGCGCAGGCTGTTGATCTGCTCGTCGATCTCGCTGTCGCCGATCTCGATCTCGTCGACGGTCACCTCGATGGTGGCCGGGTCCGGCAGGGTGATCTCCGGCCGGACGTCCACCTCGGCGGTGAAGTTGAGCGAGTCGCCGTCGTTGAACTCGGTGATGTCGACCTCGGGACGGCCGAGCGTCTTCAGGTCGTGCTCCCGGACCGCGGCGAGGATGTTCTGCGGGATGGCCTCCTGGATCGCCTCGTTGAGGACGGTCCCCCGGCCCACCCGCTGGTCGATCACCGCGCTGGGAACCTTGCCCCGGCGGAAGCCGGGAACCTGGACCTGCTGGCCGATCTCCCGGTACGCCTTCTTGAGGCTCGGCTCGAGCTCGACGAACGGCACCTCGATGGCGAGCCGCACGCGCGTCGGGCTCAGAGTCTCGACGGTGCTCTTCACAGGCGTACTCCTTGACGGATCTGGGTGTTCAGTCTGGGGCGTGATTGCGCGCATCGAGTGTAGGCGAGCCGGCCGACGGCATCGGCAGGGCCCGGGTACCGCGCGGAAAAAACCGGCGGTTCCCGGGACGATCCGGTCGCGAACGACAGTCGGGGTGGCGGGATTTGAACCCACGGCCCCTCGCTCCCAAAGCGAGTGCGCTACCAAGCTGCGCCACACCCCGGTGGCGACGAAGAGTGTATGCCGTCCGGCCGCCCGCGCGGGTGACCGGGTGCCGCCGGGGTGGCGTCGGGGTGGCGTCGGGGTGGCGTCGGGCGCCACTTCGGGGAAGTGGCTGGGTCCGGGGCGTAGAAAGGCGCCACCTCGCCGAAGTTGTGTGGATCTTGACGGTCGGCGGCGTGCGCGGGGTACGCGCTGCACGGCGGCGGGGGTGATTCGGTACGCTGTCGGCGCGCCCTGCTGTGGTGGGGCGCTCGCGGGCGTAGCTCAATGGCAGAGCTTCAGTCTTCCAAACTGACGGTGCGGGTTCGATTCCCGTCGCCCGCTCCAACAGCCTCCGGCCCCGGTCAGGGGCTGCATCCCCGATCCTGGGCCGGCCGGAAATCCCAGCAGCGCGTCCTTGTCGCCGGTGAAGACCAGGGCGTCGCGCGGCGCGCCACAAGGGCCATCAGCTTCTCCGGACGGTCCACGACTGCCCGACGGGGAGATCCGCCATCTACCCTTGGAGCCGTTGCGCCCAGTACACCTGCCCGTCCGGCCCCATATGAACCAGGGCCAACAGCAGGTCCGAAATGGCAACCGGGGCGGTGGGCACGTGGACCACCGTCCGTAGCGGCCCCTCCACATGCGGAAAGAGCGCGACGAACGTCAGCGGCGAAGCGTTCCCGTCGGACACAGCCAGTCTGGAGCCGTAGGTCCACCAGGTGTTTCCCTCTTTGACATCGCCTGCGCCCCGTAGCCAGGGATAGCGCTCGGGGATCTTGTTCTCGACTCCGGCGCTCCCGAAGCCGACGGCCTCCTGCAGCGGTGACGACGCGCTGAAGCGTCCCGGCTTGAGGTTGGTGCGCTTGTCAATGAGAAAGATCGCGAAGTATCCGCCATCGAGTGGCTTGGGCGGGGTCTGCCAAGAAACCCGCCCGAGCACCAACTGGTCGCGTCCGTTGGACACCGGGGCGTATACCTTCTCGCCGAGCGCGGCCTGAGCCTCCTCGTCGCTGACGAACTGAAGTGAGGACTTGATGACCAGCGCTTCCGGGCCGTACGGCGGGTGGTTGTGCCACCAGCGCCAGCCGACGAAGGCCACCGCCGCCAGGACGACCGCCAACACCAGCCCGGTCCTTCGCCACGTCATGCCCGAAGTGAACCATGCGATCGCCAGACGACCAGCCGTCCGTGACCTTCTTCCAGCCCGAACGCCGGCATGGGCCATCTGCGGGCCGGTAACCGTGGGGTTCGATTCCCGTCGCCCGCTCCACGGCCTCCGGCCCCGATCGTCGGCGGCTCCCCCGCTCGGGCCATCCGTGGCCGTCAGCTGCTCTGGCCGCCGGCGAGGACCCGCCTCACGAACTCAACGGCCGGGCCCCTCAAGCGCCGAAACCAGCAGCTCGTACGTGGCCTGGTCGAAGGCGACCAGGCGGACGTGCTCGACGTTCGTCGGTGTCGCTCTGAGGGTCGAGATTGCGATCTCCGCTGCCTGGTCCCCCGGAAACCCGTAGACACCAGTAGCGATGGCGGGGAAAGCGACGCGGCGAGCGGCGAGCTCATCGGCAACCTCGAGGCTGCGTCGGTAGCAGGACGCCAGGACGTCGGCCTCACCGTAGCCGCCGCCTTCCCACACCGGGCCGACGGTGTGAATGACATGGCGTACCGGTGGGTCCAGATCGAACGCCGGTGTGGCGACCGCATCGCCCGGATCGCACGGTGCCAGCGCGGCACCCGCCCGGGCCAGCCGCGGTCCGGCTGCACGATGAATCGCCCCGTCCACACCGCCGCCACCCAGCAGCGACTCATTCGCCGCGGTAACGACGGCATCGACGTCCTCTCGGGTGATGTCACCGAGGACAACTTCGATCACAGGCACGGATCGATGATGCCACCAGAGCACCTCGGCGGCAGATGACCTCCGCCGCTCATCGACCGAGGAACCGCAAGACGGCGTCGCGCAGGTGCCGGTCCGGCTCGCGAGGTTCAGGGTCCGGGTCGGAGAACGGGCGACCGGCGACGTGTTCGGCCAGGACAGAGCGCAGCCGCTCCCGTTCGGCTCGCAGGCCCGACCACGCCGGCTCGGGGAGCCGCAGCACGTTGGCGAGCAGGTCACCCGGGTAGTAGTCGCCCTCAGCCAACGGATCGCGAAGCAGGATCTGCAACGCGAGAGGCAGCAGAGCAGGAACGCCGATTTCCTGCCCGAGCATGATGCGCAGGTCTTCGACAGTGAACTCAGCCAGCGGCTTGCGTCGTAGCTCCACGCAGCGCCTCATGAGAGACGTGGCCTCCGGGCCGGGGTCCGGCCAGACGTCCCGTTCAAGCTGCTCGATCGACGTCACGGCGGTCAGGCTAGCCCGCACCCTGGGAGCGCGTTCTAGTTCCCGGGCCGCTTCCGGTCTTCGCCGGGAACGTAGCCGCGCGGCGAATGAACGAACAAGCGGAAACCCATCGGCACCCGCTGGTGGCGAGGCAGGCCGAGCACGTCGTAGCCGATCGCGAGGTCGTCGAAGACGAGTCCTCCCCCGGGCGCCTGCTCGACGTCCGGAATCGTGATCGTCACGAAGACCGGCAGTTCCCTTCCCGGTCCTACTTCGGCCGACCGGAGGGGTGACGCCGTAGCCGGGTCGAACACGAGAGCAGCGGGCTCGCCGACAGGACTGCCCGCTGTCAGTCGAGCGACCTTGAACACGTGCCGGTCGGCAGGACCGTCGTCGACTGCGATCCCCCTGATCGTGACGGGCCACGGCCCGGGATTGCGGATGGACACACCGAAGGTGATCTGCCCGCCGGGGCTGAAGGCGAAGCGCACTTCGGTCGTCGACCCTTCCGTGCGAGACGCCGCGTCGGCGCCGTGCCACCACGAGCTGCCGTGGTCAAGGCGGTGACCCAGGGTGCTCACCAGATAGCCGGTACACAGCATGACAGCCAGCGCGGCGGCCAGGAACCGACGACGGCGCTTCATAGGAGCCCCATGCGCGTGCAGCGGGTGGGCGACGTAGTGCTGTCCCGGCCGGTGTTCGCGGTCGTCCGCGGGCGTGCGAACACCCTCTGGGACTGCGTGCCGTACGACGAGTCGGGCGTCCACTGATCAGCCCGCATGACCAGTAGCGACCGGATCGGTGACGGACACTGCCGGATCCCGTCGCTTCGCGAGGACGATCACGCCGATCAGAAGGAGCACGAGCCAGAGCGGCACCAGCACGGGAGCGAGCCCGCGCCAGACGGGCCACACGGGCTCAGCGAGCCGATTCGCGGCCAGATCCGTCCAGGTGAGGGCGGCCCCCGGGAACAGGGCGACGGTCACCAGGGTGCCGACCAGCAGGGGTACGGGCCGACGACTCCGCGCCACCACCCGGAACAGCACCGCACCGGCGACGGCGCCGAGCAGGGTGCCGGTGCTCGTGGCGGCGCGGAACCCTCCGGGGGCGGACTGCGTGATGCTCAGCCTCGACCCGTGCGCCGGATGGGTGAGCGTGACCGTCATCCCGTCTAGCTCGGCCCGCCAGCCGTCGCACGAGGCGCCCGGCACCCGACGGATCTCCCGCCATCCGCGTGTCTCGGCGGCCCGCCGCATCTGCTCGGACAGCGCGCAGTCGGCACCGTCGCCGTACTGGAACTCGATCCGGCTCCCGCCGACGTCGTCGGCGGCCAGCCAGACGCCGTACCGGTAGCCCTGCACTGTCGTCGCGCCGCTCGGCTCGACACCGGGAAGCAGTTCGCCGGGCGCGCTCCGAATTGCCTCGGCGCTCAGCGGCTCGGTGCCCCGGCCGCCGTACCAGGACCCGAGGGCCAGGCCGGCCGTACCGAACAGCAGCGCGCCGAGCAGCGCCATCGCGACGTACCCCGGCCGACGCCCCACCGGCCCACCCCCTGTCGCCGTGCGGCACAGCGTAGGCGTCGCACACCGTCCGCGGTGCCCCGCGTGACGACGGTGCCGGCACCCCGGTGCGTGGGCAGGCGATCCCCGCGTTCAGGCAGAGAAGCGGGCTTCGCCCGTTCGCTTGTCCACCGCGACCGGAGAGTTGCCGGCCATCGCCTCGCGCCAGTCGCCGGATTCGACGTACGCCTTCCCGTCGTAGGGGAACACGTACACGTCGTCGAGTTCCTTCACGGCGTCGTCCACGATGACGACCGGATGGGGGAAGCGGTATCGGATCTCGGTGTCCAGGAACTCTTCGGCGATCTGCCGCGCCGATTCCGGTGCGATCACGGTTTCACCGTCTCCACATCTCGGCCCAGCCGCTTCCTCGCAGCAGGGGCGGCCACCACACGGCCATGTAGCGACGCCAGAGGCCACCGCGCCGCTCGACCCGGTGCTCCGCCGTGGCGCGTCCACCGTCGCCTCGGTGCTAGTAGTGGTCCTCGATCGGCCGGCGTGCCTCGTCGAACAGCGCCGGCCCGTCGTACCGCACCGGACGCGGCGCCGAAGTCGAAGGCTTGACCTGCTCGAACTGTTCGGTGGACAACGCGTACACGACCCGGCCGAGGCCGGACGCGTTGATCGCCACGGTGCACATCGGGCAGGGCTGGCAGCTGGTGTACATGGTGGTGGCGACCGCCGCCTCGGGGGCGAGCTGTCGGGCGGCCCAGCGGGCCAGTTTCAGCTCCGGATGGGCGGTGACGTCCCGGTCGGAGACCACCGTGTTGTGGTCCTCGATCAGGACGGTGCCGTCCGCGCCGACGAGCAGCGACGCGAACGGCCGCTCGCCGGACGCGCCGGCCCGGTCGGCGAGTTCCACGGCGCGGCGCAGGAACGCTTCGTCGTCGGGTGTCATCGGCCCTCCACGTGTTCAGTCGGCGGCGATCTGCTCGACGGATCGGGCGGCGACGGCGAGCAGGGCCGGGTCGGCGCTGCGGGCGTACGCATCGCTCAGGGTGTCGACGAATTTGATCGCGTGCGCGTCCCCGGTGTCCAGCGCCCGCGCCATGGCCTCGTCGGGTTCCGGCCCGGCGGCCGGCGGGAGGGAACGGGCCTCGGCCGGGGCGTAGGCCGCGGTGACGGCGGCGGTCGCCGCCCAGGCGGCGGCCAGGCTCGGGTGCCACAGCGCCAGCGGCAGGGCCGGCAGGGTACGCAGGACGGCGTTCGGCGCGGTGGCGGCGTGCACGAGCATCACGGGACTGGCGTACCCGTGCGTGCCGTGCCGGACCACCGCGGCGTCGACGACAGCGGCGAGCCGGGTGGGCACGTCGGCGGCGGCGTCGCCGGGCACGGCCGCCGCGGCGGCCGGCCACCGGTCCAGGTCGGCCAGCTGCGCCAGGCGGGACCGGATGCCGAACCGCTGATCGGGTACGCGCGGCACGGCGTCGAGCGCGGACCGGGCGTCGGTTCCGGGGTACGGCCCGCCGCCGGGCGGGGCGAGCGGCTGCCAGCGGGCGGCCCAGTAGGCGAGCCCCTGGCCGAGTTCGGCCACGCGCGGTGCGGTCTCGGCGTCGAGCAGCGCGCGCACGGCGTGGCCGACGCGGATGACGCCGTGGGTGGCGCCGGCGGCGATCCCCGGCAGCAGTCGTGGCCACCACCGGGCCAGCACGTCGCGCCACGGGTCGCCGGCCAGCTCGCGGTCGAAGAGGTCGAGCCAGTCGCCGGTACGCACCGGGTCGCCGAGCGGGTCGCGCCACTCGTCGGCGGCGATGCGCCGGATGCCGCGCGGGCGTTCCTCCAGCCGGTCGGCGTACGCGTCGATCCAGCGGTGCACAGCTCGTTCGTGCCCGTGGCGCACCAGGGCCTCCGCCGCCATCGGCACGTGGTTGGACAGCCACCCGTCGCGCTCGGGACCGGTGTGGCGTACGCGCTCGTACGCCTCGTCGAGTACGGAGTTCAGCACGCCCGCAAGCGTCCGACCTGAAGTCCGGTTGACGTCAAGCGGGCGCGGAACCGACTGGTGTCCGGCGGCGTCGAAGCGGCCATGAGACTTCGTGCCCTGCTCGTCGTCGCCCTGGCCGCGCTCGGCCTGGTCGTGGTCATGTCACCCGCCGAACCCGCGTGGGCCTGCTCGTGCGCCCTGTCCACGACCGAGCGGGACGAGCGGGCGGACAGCATCGTCGTCGGCACCGTCTCGGAGGTGACCGACCGCGGGGTCCGGATCACCGTCGACTCCGTCGAGAAGGGCGGCGCCGGGGTCGGCAACACGCTCGGCCTGAAGGTGTCGCGCAGCGAGGAGAGTTGCGGCTACGGCTTCCGCGTCGGCGCGCGGTACCGAGTGAACTCGTCCGCCGGTGCCACCGGGCTGTGCGCCGGGATCCGCGAGATCTCGGCCCCGGCGCTCGCCGCCACCCCGTCCGCCGCCTCGGCGGAGCGGACGCAGGTCGCGGCACGGCACGTCCCCGGCCCCTGGTGGATCGTCGGCGGCGCGACAGTGGCGGTACTCGCCGCCGGGCTGGTGGTGGCGGCCAGGCGGCGGGCCGGAGGCGGACGCCCCTGACCGTCCCCCGGTCAGGACAGGCGGCGGCGGAGCTGCGCCATGTCCTCCGCGGGCAGCGCGTCGGCCACCAGCAGCCGGGGCAGCAGCTCCGGCTCCAGCATCGTGGCCCGGAACACCAGCGCCACAGTCACGTCGTGGTCGGGCCGGTGCACGATCTCGACCGGGTCCCCGGCGCCGACGCTGCCCGGCGTGATCACCCGCAGGTACGCCCCGGGCCGTACCTCCTGGGTGAACCGCTTGATCCAGCCGCGTTCGCCCAGCCACCCCTGGAACGTGCCACAGGGGATGCGCGGGCAGGAGACCTCCAGCACCAGGTCCGGCCCGATCCGCCACCGCTCGCCGATCCGCGCGCCGTTGACGTCCAGCCCGGTGGTGGTCAGGTTCTCCCCGAAGCTGCCGTCGGCGAGCGGGCGGCCCAGCTCGGCCTCCCAGTGGTCGAGGTCCTCCCGCGCGTACGCGTAGACCGCCTGGTCGGTGCCGCCGTGGTGGGCGACGTCGTAGACCCGGTCACCGGCGAGCCCGACGTCGCCGGTGCCCTTGGGGCCGGGCGCGGTGACGGCGACGCGACCGTCCACGGGCCGCTTGTCGATGCCGGTGGCCCCGATCCCCTTCCACGGGTTCGGTTGCGGTCGGCCCACGTTGACGGAGATCACCTTCATGACGGTGACGGTATGCGGCCGGGCGTCGTACCGGCCAGTCCATTCCCGGGCCGGGTGGGCGGCGCGGCGGCGCGGCCTGCGTACGATGCGGGCCGGACATCCTCGTCGGGTGGTGGAGGTAGCCGCGGATGGCAGGCCAGCAGGACGGTTTCGCCCTCGGCGTGGACCTCGGCACCTCGAACACCGTGGCGGTGCTGCGCTGGCCGGACGGGCGGACCCGGCCGGTGCTCGTCGACGGCCACCCGATCCTGCCGTCCGGCGTCCACGCCGACGCGGACGGTCACCTGCACGTCGGGCGGGACGCGCAGCGCCTGGCCCAGGCCGACCCGGCCGGCTACGAGCCGAACCCGAAGCGCCGGGTCGACGAGGAGACGGTGGAGCTGGGCGGGCGGGCGTACCGGCCGGCGGAGCTGCTGGCCGCGACGCTGCGCGCGGTCGCGGACGCGGCGGTGGCGGCGGTCGGGATGCTGCCCCCGGCGGTGGTCACCCACCCGGCGGCCTGGACTCCGGCCCGCCGTCAGGTGCTGCACGACGCGCTGGAACTCGCCGGCTGGCCGGCCGCGGCCGAGCACACGCTGGCCGGGCCGATCGCGCCCGGCACCCGCCTGCTGCGCGAGCCGGTGGCCGCCGCGCGCTACTTCACGCAGGTGCTGCGCCGGCCGGTGCCGGTGGGCGGCTCGGTGGCGGTGTTCGACTTCGGCGGCGGCACGCTCGACGTGGCGGTGCTGCGCAACGAGGGCGCCGACCCGTGGGGCGACTCCGGTTTCCAGCTGGTCGCCACCGGCGGGATCCCCGACCTCGGCGGTCTCGACCTGGACGCGGCCCTGCTCGGACGGCTCGGCGAGCTGGTCGGCCCGGTCCACCCGCGCGAGTGGGCCCGGCTGACCGCTCCGGCGAGCACCGCCGAGCGGCGGGACCGCCAGCAACTCTGGGACAACGTGCGCGGCGCCAAGGAGATGCTTTCCCGGGCCATGGTGGCGCCGGTCGCCGTACCGGGGGTGGAGGCGGCGGTCCCGCTGTCCCGGGAGGACTTCGAACGCCTGGCCGCGCCGCTGCTGGCCCGGGCGGTGACGGAGACCCGGGAGGTGACCGCCGCCGCCGGGCTGCGCCCCGAGCAACTGTCCGGCCTGTTCCTGGTCGGCGGGTCGACGCGGGTGCCGCTCGTGGCCCGGCTGCTGCACGCCGAGCTGGGCATCGCGCCGACGGTGCTGGAACAGCCGGAGATGCCGGTCGCCGAGGGCGCGCTCACCGACCTGCCGCTGCCCCGGCGGTCCGGCCGTCCCGCCCACCCGGCGTCGGCACCACCCGCGCCGACCCGGCCCGAGCCGGCCGAACCCGCGCCCACCTCGCCCGGTTCGGCTGCGGACGCCACCGCGGCGACGGTCCCCGGCGGTGCGACGAGGCCGAACCCGACCGCGCCGTTCGGCGGAGCGGACGCGGCGCCCGCCGGTCCGCACGGCACGCTGGTCGCCGACGGACCCGTCCCACCGACGTCCCCCACGAGGTACGACGGCACGCCGCTCGCCGGGGGTCCGGTCCCGCACCCGAGGTACGACGGCACTCCGGGCGCCCCCGGTTTCGTGCCGGGGGCAGCGCCCGCCGCGCACCACGCCGGACCCGGCGTACCCGGGATGCCGCCGCCCCCGCCCGGTGGAGGATGGCCGCCGGCGGGGCCCGGTCCCGGCGTACCCGGGGCGCCCTTCTCCCCCGCCCCGGGCGGTGTCCGGCCCGGCGGCGGCCGGCCACGGCGCGGCCGGTGGGTCGCGCTGGGCGCGGGTCTCGTGGTCGTCGCCGTGGCGGCGGCGGTGCTGCTCTGGGTGTTCCGGGACCGGCACCCGGCGCTTGACTTCCACACCGCCGAGCTGGTGAGGACGGTGTCCGTTGGTGACGCGCGGCCGGACCAGATGTTCACCGCGACGCTCGGGGAACGCGCCTACCTGGTCCGTTCGCTGCCCGACGACCACCTGCACGTGACGGCCGTCGAGGCGGCCACCGGGAAGACGGTCTGGGAGAAGCGGACCGACGCGGCCGCGCAGCGGTGGGCGGGGATCCGGCCGCTGCCCGACGGGCTGCTCGTCCTCGGCGACGCCACCGGCAGCGGCACCCCGCGCGTGCTCGCGGTGCTCGACGGCGACTCCGGCAAGCAGCGCTGGCAGACCGATGTCGGCCGCGACGACACCCTGTACCTCGGGCCCGACACGATCGTCCGGCTGGATCGCACCGGCGAACGCCTGGTCGGGCTGCGGCTGGACGACGGCCGCCAGCGGTGGGAGCGGCGCAACCCGCGCACCGAGTACGGCGACGCGCGCACGAAGGTCGTCCCGGTACGCACCGGCGCGGCACTGGACGGCCCCGCCGACGCCGAGGGCGCGCCGCTCGCGCCGTGGGCGGGGAAGGCGGACCGGCTCGTGCAGGTCGGCGCGGACCGCTCGGTCCGGGTCCTGGACATGCGCAGCGGGAAGATCCTCAAGGAGCGGGGCAACATGGCCGGCCTCGACGATCCGATGGCCGCCCGCGACGACCGGCTGTACGTGGCGGAGAACGATCGTGGCCTGCGGCTGCTCGCGTACGACCTGGGCGGTCTCGGCACGCCCAGCGTGCTGTACGAGGCGCCGGAGCAGGGCGGCCGGGTGAAGGATCTCGTTACGTGCGGGGAACGTCGCGTGTGCCTGCTGGAGACTCCCGGCAGCGGCGCCGACGACACCCGGGTGGTGGCGGCGACCGAGGGTGAGGGCACCCGGCAGTGGCCGGCGCCGCGCGCCGAGTCGCTGGTGCCGGTCGGTGAGCACGTGCTGGCCGGGCGGGACTCACCGGACGCGGTGACGCTGTTCGCGCCGGACGGCGCGGTGGTGATGCGCGACCGGGACGGGTTCGCGGTCCGGCTGGACGCCGGCAACCTGCTGATCTTCTCCGAGACGCCGAGCGCGTACGAGGACGACCGGGTCCTCGCCGGGACGGCGGTGGACGGCAAGCCGGTCGAGATGGGGCAGTTGAAGCAGATCCGCAGCGAGTCCTGCTCGTGGAACACGGAGATGCTGGTGTGCGGCGCGGACAAGGAGTTCCGGTTGTACCGGTTCGCCGGCTGACCGGAAGTGAGCTTGACAGCGATCGATGCCTCGGCTGGTGTGAACGGGAGAGAGATCGACGTTCGTCAGGAGGCCCCGTGTTCGTCCGACGACGGTGGACCGCACTCGCCACCACCAGCATCCTGATCGCCGCGGCGCTGGCCCATCCCGGGCCGGGCGCCGCCGCACCGCCCTCCCCCGCGATCACGCTCGCCCCCACCGAGACCGCTCTGGTCCGCGTGCGGCTCGCCGACCGGGCGCAGCTCGACCGCCTGGTCGCGGGCGGCGCCGACCTGGCCAACCGTCCCCGCTCCCGCGACGGCGCGTGGATCGCCGACCTGGTCCTCACCGGACGGCAGCTCGCCGACCTCACCCGGCAGGGGGCCACCGCCGTGCAGGTGGTGCAGCGCGCCGACGACGGTGCCCGGCACCTGGCCGAGAGCCGCCGCGCCGCGCAGGACCGCACCCGCGCCGGGCTGCGTACGAGCGGCGCCGCCGCCGTCGACACGCTCCAGTTCCTCCAGGCGTACTGGTGGACCACCGGCGGCCGGACGTTCCTCCAGGCCCAGGTCGCCACCACCGCCACCGACGACCCGGACGTCGAGATCACTGTCACCTGGCGGACGGCCGACGGTGCCACCGGCTCGTTCCCGCTGTACCGCTTCGAGGACTCGGGCGAGTACCAGTACCACTACGCGCTGCCGCAGCCGGTGCCGAGCCGTCCGGTGCAGCTCACCGCCACCTCCACGCTGGGCGGCACGAGCCGGCCGGTGACGCCGTCGCTCTGGCCGGACGCGACCCCGCCGCCGCAGCCGGCCGGCTACCAGAAGGACTTCATCGACGCGTACCTGACGCCCGTGGACATCAAGGCGCGCATCGCCCGGCTCGGCCGCCAGTACCGCGACCTGGTCGACGTCATCGACCTGCCGAACAAGACCCAGGGCTACCGCCGCAACGCCGCCGCCTACCTGGGCGACCCGGCGGCCGCCGCCGTGGTGGTCGAGTCGGTCCGCTTCGGCGACCAGGGCATGAACGGCGTACAGGTGCGCACCGTCGACCCGGGCCGGCCGAACCGGCCGCTGAGCATGCGCTACCGGGACCGGGTGCTCACCATCTCGCTGGCCACCGACGGCGCGGGCAAGGTCACGAGCACCACCGACGACGTCGCCGCCCTGATCAACGCCCCGCGGGGCGCCCGCTTCCGGGCCACTGTGGAGGACGGCTCGGCCGGCCTGCCGATGCCGGCGACCGGTCCGGTACGCCTCGACGACGGCTTGCAGGGCACCGAGGTGCCGGCCCGGCCGTGGACGGTGCAGGCGCTGCGGATCGGCAAGCACCGCGACGGCTCCCGGATCGGCGTGCTGGCGTACTCGCAGGAGCACGCCCGCGAGTGGGCGACCCCGCTCGTGACGCTGGAGTTCGCCGAGCGGCTGCTGGCGAACGCGCGTACCGACGCGGCGACCCGCAAGCTGCTGGAGCAGGTGGACGTGTTCGTCGTACCGACCGTGAACCCGGACGGCGCGAACTACTCGTTCCACGACTACAACTTCCAGCGCAAGAACCTGGTCAACCACTGCACCGGCGCCTCCCGTGACCCGAAGAACCGCACCATGTGGGGCGTCGACGTCAACCGCAACTACACGGTCGGATCCCTGTTCGACGGGTACGTGGGCGCGAGCGCGAACTGTCTGTCCGGCAACTACGCGGGCACGGGGGAGCTGTCCGAGCCGGAGAGCCGCAACGTGATCGACCTGGCCAAGGCCCACCCGAACATCAAGTTCGCGATGAACGTGCACTCGTACGGCGGCTACTTCATGTGGCCGCCCGGGGCGTACAAGGCCGACGGGCGGGTGACGCTGCCGCGCCCGTCGATCGACGAGTCGACGCTGTTCCTGGGCAGCGCGCGGCGCATCGTGGGCGCCATCGCGGCCGAGCGCGGCACCGTCACCTGGCCGTCGCAGACCGGCCCGGTCGCCGACGTGCTCTACTCGGCGGCCGGCAACTCGGCCGACCAGCTCTACTACGAGCTGGGCATCTTCGCCTGGGACTTCGAGGTGGGCAACGACAGGTGGAACGAGGCCACCGGTCAGTGGGAGGGCGTCGGCTTCCAGCCGCCGTTCGACGAGGCGCACGCCGAGGCGCAGGAGTACGCCGGCGGCCTGGTGGAACTGGTGCGGGTCGCGCGCGACTACGCCGCCGGCAACCCGGTCCGGCGCTGACCGCAGGCGGTCCCCGGCCGGTGGAGTCCGGCCGGGGACCGCGTCGGTCCGTCCGGCGTCGTGTCGGCCCGGCCGCGTCAGCTCGGGGTGCCGAGATCGCGGAAGACGGCGAGCGCGCCCGGGTCGTCGATGGTCGCCGGCACCGGCTCGTCGCGCCCCTCCACCAGGCCCCGCATGGTGCGCCGCAGGATCTTCCCGGAGCGGGTCTTCGGCAGCGCCGGCACCACAGTGACCCGGCGGAACGCGGCCACCGGGCCGATCCGCTGCCGGACCAGCGCGACCAGCTCCGCGGCGAGCGCGTCCGGGTCCACGTCGGCGCCGGCCTTGAGCACCACGTACCCGCTGGGCGCCTGCCCCTTGAGCGCGTCGGCCACGCCGATCACCGCGCACTCGGCCACCGCCGGGTGCGTCGCCAGGACCTCCTCCATCGCGCCGGTGGACAGGCGGTGC
This sequence comes from Micromonospora sp. WMMD1219, assembly GCF_049315215.1. NCBI lineage: Bacteria > Bacillati > Actinomycetota > Actinomycetes > Micromonosporales > Micromonosporaceae > Micromonospora > Micromonospora sp. WMMD1219. The sequence continues at coordinate 3,153,923 of NZ_CP186057.1, read as the reverse complement.
CCGGCCACGTTGATGACGTCGTCGGTGCGGCCCATCACGTACAGGTAGCCGTCCTCGTCGAACCGGCCGCCGTCGCCGGTCAGGTAGTGGCCGGGGAACGTCGACAGGTAGGAGCGGACGAACCGCTCGTCGTCACCCCAGAGCGTGGGCAGGCAGCCGGGCGGCAGCGGCAGCCGGATCACGATCGAGCCGTCCGTGCCCGGCGGCACGTCCCGGCCCGCGCCGTCCACCACGCGCACGTCGTAGCCGGGCACCGGCACCGACGGCGACCCCGGCTTGATCGGCAGCGGCTCCAGGCCGCGCGGGTTGGCCGCCACCGGCCAGCCGGTCTCCGTCTGCCACCAGTTGTCCACCACGGGTACGCCGAGCCGCGCCCCCGCCCAGGCCCAGGTGTCCGGGTCCAGCCGCTCACCGGCGAGGAAGAGGGTACGCAGCGCGCCCAGGTCGTACCGGTCGATGTGGCTGCCGTCCGGGTCCTGGCGGCGGATCGCCCGGATCGCGGTGGGCGCGGTGAACAACGCGGCCACCCGGTGCTCGGCGGCGACCCGCCAGAACGCCCCGGCGTCGGGGGTGCCGACCGGCTTGCCCTCGTAGAGCACAGTCGTCGCGCCGGTGAGCAGCGGCGCGTACACGATGTAGGAGTGGCCGACCACCCAGCCCACGTCGGAGGCGGCCCAGAAGACCTCGCCCGGCTCGATGCCGTAGACGTTGCGCATCGACCAGCGCAGCGCCACCGCGTGCCCGCCGTTGTCCCGCACCACGCCCTTGGGCCGGCCGGTGGTGCCGGAGGTGTAGAGGACGTAGAGCGGGTCGGTGGCGGCCACCGGCTCGCACGGCGCCGGTTCCGCATCCGCCATCACCTCGGCCAGGTCAGGTCGCGGCCCGGCACCAGCGGGGCCGGCTCCTGCGGGCGCTGCACCACCACGCAGCGCTCCGGCGCGTGCGCGGCCTCGTCGAGTGCGGCGGTCAGGATCGGGTGGTACGGCACCACCCGGTCGGCCTCGATGCCGCAGGAGGTGGCCACCACCACCTTCGGCCGCGCGTCGTCGATCCGGACGGCCAGCTCGTGCGCGGCGAATCCGCCGAACACCACGGAGTGCACCGCGCCGATCCGGGCGCACGCCAGCATGGCGACCACCGCCTCCGGGACCATCGCCAGGTAGAGCAGCACCCGGTCGCCCCGGCCGACGCCGAGACGGCGCAGCGCACCGGCGAACCGGGCGGTCTCGGCGAGCAGTTCGGCGTAGGTGAGGGTACGGACCGTGCCGGTCACCGGGCTGTCGTGGATCAGCGCGGGCTGGTCACCACGCCCGGCGGCGACGTGCCGGTCCAGCGCGTTGTGACAGGTGTTCAGCACCCCGTCGGGGAACCAGCGGTACAGCGGCGCCGCCGAGTCGTCGAGGATGCGTTCCGGCGGGATGACCCAGTCGATGTCGGCCGCCGCGTCCCGCCAGAAGCCGGCCGGGTCGGCGATGCTCCGCTCGTACGCTGATCGATACGTGCCCATGCCGTCATGCTGCTCCGCGACGCCGGGCCGGCACGACGGCCGGGCGGGGCCGGTGCGCCGGAAGCACGCCCCGGCTCGCTGAACGGCCGCTCACGGCGGTGGGCGGTCGCCGACCCGGCCGTTTCCGCCGGCCCGGACGGGGGTAGGGCGGGCACATGGAGACGAACACGAAGGCGTACCTGGTGGGCGGTCCCCGCGACGGCAGCAGCCAGGACACGGACGGCAAGGCCCTGGTGGAGATCGAGATCGACGGGATGATCCACCGCTACATCCGGACCACCAAGCAGCACGGCGACGACGGCGTGGTCTACAACTACGACGGCATGGTGGCGCCCGGTGGCGGCGAGCCGGGCGTCGAGGACCCGGCGGCCCGGGTCGCGTCGCCGAAGGCCGACGAGCAGAGCTGAGCGCTCAGCCCAACGGGCGACGGATGAAGCCCGTGCGGCGGGGTAAGGCAGCACGGTCCTGGTGGAGCGACGACCGGTGTCGCGGCGTACCGCGGCCGGGCACGGGCGGGCGGCACGCATGCCGCCCGCCCGTGCGTCCCGCGGACCACCCCGGCAAACCGAGTTTGATCAATGACGGGCATCGACTAGCGTGCCCAGACGTGAAAACGAACCGGATCATCCCGATCCTCCTGACCTGTGCCGTGCTGGGCCTCGCCGCGTGCGGCGACGAGAAGCCCTCGACCACGGCCGGGCCGGCGGCCACGTCGGCCTCCGCGGCCCCCTCCACGGCGGCCCCCTCGCCGTCGGCGGCCGCCGTGAGCGACAAGGACCTCTGCACCGCCGCAGAGAAGATCAACAAGGACATGCGGACGAAGCTCATGGCCGTCGTGCAGGGGGGCGGCGACCTGACGAAGCAGACCGGCGCGATCCTGATCGAACTCGGCAACCGGGTGACCGAGCTGGCCGGGACCGCCGGCGACGGCAAGGCGGCCACCGCCCTGAAGGAGTTCGGCGCGGAGGCCGGCAAGGCCGGCTCGGCCGCCGACCCGGGCACCGCCGCCGACAACCCCGCCATGGAGAAGGCCAGCAAGGACATCAACGCCGCCTGCAAGACGGCCGGCGCGCCGACCACCTTCTGACGCCGACGCCCCGGGTCGTCCGTCCGGCGCGTACCGGACGGACGACCGGTGGGCTCAGTTGCCGGTCACCCAGTTCCAGGCGGAGACCACCCACTCGGTCTGCTGGAGATAGGCCACACCGACGCCGACCAGGAACAACGCGGTCACCAGGTGGGCGCCCCTGGCGCTGCGGCGCACCCGGCCGAACTGCCGCTCCAGGATCAGCCGGCCGAGCAGCCGGGCCAGCGCGAACAGGCCGACCGCGGTGAGCAGGCTGAGCACGAACGTCAGCAGCGGGGCGACCAGGTTGCCCCGGCCGGAGATCGCCCAGATGCCCCAGCACACGAACGCGAACAGCGCGCCGGCGGCGCTCAGCTCGCCGCCCTTGCGCGCCTGGGCCAGGTGCCAGCTCATCGGCCGGCGCGGCGCCGGCTCCGCCGCCCAGTCGCCGTGCTGCTCGACAGTGGGGAACTGCTCGGTGCGCGGCGTACGCGACGGGCGCGGCTGACCGACCGCCGCCACCCCGCGCTGGAACGCGTCCCGCTGCGGGGGCACCACCCCCGGCTGGGGCGGCACCTCCACGGTGCGCTCGGCCCACGGCTGTGTCTGGTCCGCCATCTTCCGTCCTCCCCCTCGACCGGTACCGGCCTCCGTTCCGAGGGTAGCCAGCCCGCAAATAGGGTGCCGACCCCCGTCACCGTGCGATACACACGTGCCGTGACTGACGTGCTGGTATCCCGAGCCGAGGACTTCGACGACATCGCGGCGCTGCTGGCGCTGGCCTTCCACGGCGATCTCGACCCCGAGGTGCAGGCGCTGGAACGCCCGATCTTCGAGCCGGACCGGTCGCTGCTGGTCCGCGACGGCGGGACGGCGGTGGCCCACGCCGCCGCGTTCAGCCGCGAGCTCGCGGTGCCGGGCGCGGAGGTGCCCGCCGCGCACGTGACGATGGTCGCTGTCGCGCCGACGCACCGGCGGCGGGGCCTGCTCACCACGCTGATGCGCCGCCAGCTGCGGGACGTCCGCGACGCCGGCCGGGAGCCGATCGCGGTGCTCTGGGCCAGCGAGGGACGCATCTACCCCCGCTTCGGCTACGGGTCGGCGGCCCCGCGCTACGTCCTGTCCGTGGACACCACCGGCCTGCGACTGCCCGCCCCGGCACCCGCCGAGGGCAGGCTGCGTCTGGACCGTCCGGACGCGCACCGGGACGAGCTGGCCCGGCTGTACGAGCGGGTCCGCGCCGAACGTCCCGGCTGGTCCCGCCGCGACGAGCGCTGGTGGTCGTACGTGCTGGCGGACCTCAAGGCGCACCGGGGCGGCGCCACCGAGCGCCGGGTGCTGCTGCACGAGGGCGCCGACGGCCTCGACGGGTACGCGCTCTACCGGACGAAGGACAACTCGTCGGCCACCGGGCCGCAGGCCGAGGTGCAGGTCGGCGAGGTGGTGGCGGCGACGCCGGAGGCGTACACGGCGCTGTGGCGGTTGCTGCTCTCGGTCGACCTGACCCGCCGGCTGTCGTTCCCGATCGCGGCCCTGGACGAGCCGCTGTTGCGGCTGGTGGACGAGCCCCGCCAGCTCTCCCCGCAGCTCGCCGACGCGCTCTGGGTACGGGTGGTGGACGTGCCGGCCGCGCTCGCCGCCCGGCGCTACGCCACCGACGTGGACGTGGTGATCGAGGTCACCGACGAGCTGCTGAAGGAGAACACCGGCCGCTGGCGGCTGGTCGGCGGACGCGACGGCGCCCAGTGCACGCCCACCACGGCCCCGGCCGGCCTGGCGTGTGACGTACGCGCGCTCGGCGAGCTGTACCTCGGGGGCGCGAACCCGTACGCGCTGGCCGCCGCCGGCCACGTCCAGGAGCTGATCCCGCACACGCTGACCGCGCTGACGCCGGCCTTCACCTGGCACCGCACCCCCTCCCCCATGGAGGTCTTCTGACCGCCCCCTCGCCCCGCACCCCTCCCCGCCCAGCCCGGCTGACCCGCCCAGCCCGGCTGACCCGCCCAGCCCGGCTGACCCGGCGATCATGAAGTTAGCAGCGCGGATCGTCCGATTTGTCCCGGCTAACTTCATGATCGCGAGGACGAGGGCGCGGGGGCGGGGGCGGGAGCAGGGCCGGTGGGACCGCCTCGTCGTTCCCGACCCGCACGCCCATCGGGGGACTCGTCGGCGCGCGCCTCGTCGACCTTGGAGTTGTGGCACCTCACATACCTCGCTGACGGGGCGATCCGGGCGCCACAACTGCAAGATCGACAAGGTCGGCGGGATCGGGTGTGCCGGGGAGCGGGTGTGGGACGGCTCGGTCGACGGGCCGCGCGGGGTGCGAGCAGCGCGCGGGTGGGTCGGGGGCGGTACGGTCGGGGGATGGGTGAGGCGGAGCGACGGCGACGACGGCTGCGGCATCACGGCGAGGCCGGCACCCCGGCCGACGCCGACAGCACCGGCACCGGCGGGACCACCGCCAGCACCGCACCCGTACACGACGACGTGACGCCCCGGCCCGCGCGCGGTGGACGGCCGGGCGAGCCGGAGCCCCGGGGACGCCGCGCCGCCGCGCCCGCCGAGGAGGGCGAGCGCGGGCTGCGCGGGCTGGTCGGCTCCGGCTCGTCGCAGGTGAGCGTGACGGCCGCACTGCGGGCACGCGACGCGGCCCGCCCCACCGAGGACGACCTCGCCGAGGCCGAACAGCGGGTGGTGCTCATCCGCCGCAACTGGGTGCCGCGCGAGGACCTGCCCCGCAACGGGCGGTGAACCCGGAGGGGTCCGCTCAGGCGGGCAGCTCGGGCAGGCGGCGGCTCTGCTCGTAGGCGGCCACCTGCTCGATGCGCCGGCTGTGCCGGGGGTTGCCGGAGAACGGCGTGGTCAGGAACGCCTCGACGAGCGCGGTGGCCTCGTCCAGCGTGTGCTGCCGGGCGCCGATCGCGACGATGTTGGCGTCGTTGTGCTCGCGGGCGAGCTGGGCGGTGTCGACGTTCCAGGCCAGCGCCGCCCGGACGCCCGCGACCTTGTTCGAGGCGATCTGCTCGCCGTTGCCGGAGCCGCCGATCACCACGCCGAGGCTGCCCGGGTCACCGACCACCCGGTCACCGGTGTGCAGGCAGAACGCCGGGTAGTCGTCGTCCGGGTCGAAGACGTGCGGTCCCACGTCGACCACCTCGTAGCCCTGCTTGGCCAGGTGATTGGCGAGGTGCACCTTCAACTCGAAACCGGCGTGGTCGGATCCCAGGTAGACGCGCATACCGCGCAGTCTGACAGGCCCGCCTCCGGACCGGCGCGCGGGCGGCGACCCGGAGGCGGATTCGTCACACGGTCAGTGCGGCAGCTCGGCCACGACCAGGCCGGCGCGCGCCTTCGGGGTGAACCAGGTGCTCTTGCGCGGCATCTTCTCCCGGGCCAGGTTCACCGCGACGAAGTCGTCGACAGTCACCGGCGCGACGAGCACCGCCAGCTCGGCCCGGCCGGCGTCGACCTCACCGACGAGCCAGCTCGCCGGGTAGTCGCCGCCCACGTAGGTGATCCGCTTGTCGCCCGGGTCGAGGCCCAGCGCGTCGCGCAGCAGCAGGCGCTCGACGAGCGCGTGGTCGAGGTTCTCCAGCCGGCCGGCGCCGACGTGGGGCAGCGTCACCGCGTACCCCCGGCCGCCCAGGTGGAGGTGCACGACGCCGCCGGTGGCCGGGACGTCGACCGGCCCGTGAACCGGGGTGACCTCCGCGCCCGCCGCGCGCAGCCGGTCGAGCAGCTCGTCCGGCGTGGTGGTCAGCTCGCTGACCAGCCGGTTGTAGGGCTGGATGGCGACCGACGCGGGCGTGGTGACCACCGCGAGGAAGCGCGGGAAACCGCCGGTCTGCGCGGCCAGGCTGCGGTGGTTGCCGTCCGCGACCACCAGCTCCCCGCCGCCGGCGAGCGCGGTCAGCTCGTCCTGCGCCGGGCCCGGACCGAGCAGCCAGATCGCGTGCGTGCGGCCGGACTGGTCGACGTCCGTCGCGGCGGGCGCGCCGGCCGCGTCGGTCGCCGCCGCGAGCGCGGCGTGCAGCTCGTCGCCCTTGCCGGTCTGGAGCAGGAGTACGGGTGAGAGCAGGTGACCGAGCGCCTCGGCCAGGGCGACGCGCTCGCGCACCTTGGCGATGAACACGTCCTCGTTGCGGATCACCAGGCCCGGCTCGTCGGCGCGGGTGGAGATCTGATCGGTGTCGACCATGGCCCACAGCCCGTACGCGCTCTCCTCGCCCGGCGCGCTGATCCGGTAGAGCACCACCACCTGCTCGGCCGGCGTGTAGCTGCCGTCCGCCTTCGCCTCGGCCAGGCGCGCCACGGCGTCCGGCAGCGCGTCGAGGAAGGACTTCCCGAGGCTGCCGGGCGCCCGGTGGGGCATCTCGATGCCCAGGGCGCTGTGCGGATTCGCCTCGACGATGGAGGTGATCTCCGCGTCGTCGGCGAACTCGTCGTAGTTCTGCGCGCCGGTGCCGCCAGTGGTGATCCAGGCCCGGGCGATCGGATGCACGACCGTCATGTCCGCTGACGCTACCCGGGCCCCGATCGGCGCCGCCGCCGGACTCACCCGCTTACCACCAGGTGATAGCGACCGGCCCGGGACGGCTCAGGCGGTGGAGTTGCGGTGCCGGCCCGCGGCGGGGCGGCGCACCGGCGGGGCAGGGCGGGAGCCGGCGTTGAGGCGTACCGTCGTCGCACCGACGGCGGCGCCGGACCGCGACGGCGCGCGGCCGGGCCGGACGGTCTCGCCCGGCGGTGTCATCCGCGAGGTGGCCACCACCCGGGCCACGCCGACCACGATCGGCGGGGCCAGCAGGTCGGCCACCTCGGCCGGGCCGGCCGGCCAGTGGCTCTCGGTCACCGACCAGTACGTCGCACCGGAGTCCTCGGTCGCCTGCTGCGGCGCGTCGTCGGACATGCGGCGGTGCTTGGCCATGGGAACGCCTCCAGGAGCTGCCGTGCTGCGGCCCCCCGCGGGCCGTCGGCTGGGACACCCGGTGAAACGAGCCCCGCACCGGCCCGGTGACGGGCGGTGCGGGGCCCGGGCGCGTCACGTCACGCGCTCAGTCGAAGACCGGACCCTGCTCCCGGGTGCGCTTCAGCTCGTAGAAGCCGGGGGTGCCGGCGACGAGCAGCACGCCGTCCCAGAGACGGCCGGCCGCCTCGCCCTTCGGCGCCGGGGTGATCACCGGGCCGAAGAAGGCGACCTGAGCGCCGTCCGGACCCGGGGCGTGGATCACCGGGGTGCCCACGTCGGTGCCGACCGGCCGCATGCCCGCCTCGTGGCTGGCCCGCAGCGCCTCGTCGTACTGGGTGGACCCGGCCGCGTCGGCGAGCGCCGGGTCCAGGCCCACGTCGGTGAGCGCGCCCACCAGCATGTCCCGGCCCAGGCCCTCCTTGCCGAGGTGGATCCGGGTGCCCATCGCGGTGTAGAGCTTCGCCAGCGCCTCGGCGCCGTGGGCCTGCTCGACGGCGATGCACACCCGCACCGGGCCCCAGCCGTCGCGCATCAGGTCCCGGTACTCCTCCGGCAGTTCCCGGCCGTCGTTGAGCACGGACAGGCTCATCACGTGGAACCGGATGTCCACGTCCCGGACCTGCTCGACCTCCAGCAGCCAACGGGAGGTGATCCACGCCCACGGGCACAGCGGGTCGAACCACATGTCCGCGGTGACACGTTCGGTCACGGTGTTTTCCCTTCACGACATCGTCGCGCCGGGGACCCGGCGCGGTCACCTCCGATCCTCACCCCGTACCCCGGCGCCCGGTACCGGAATGAGAGCGTGACCTCGACCACCGAGAGCGGTCCGTGCATGGAAGACTCGGTCTTCGACGGGCCGTCACGAGCGGCCGGGGGAGAACCGGCGCCGCGGGGCGCGGCGAGACGAGTGGGATGGAGACGAACAGTGCCGGGAGTGCGCAACCTGACCCAGGTCGAGGCGACCGAGCGGGCCCGCCTGCTCGAGGTGACCGGGTACGACATCAGCCTTGACCTGTCGACCGCGGTGCAGTCCACCGGTCGCACGTTCCGCTCGGTGACCGAGGTCCGGTTCCGCTGTACCGAGCCGGGGGCGACCACATTCATCGAGACAGCCGCCGAATCGGTGCGGTCGGCCACGCTCAACGGCGAGCCGGTGGACCTGTCCGGCTGGTCCGCCGAGAAGGGACTGACGCTCAGCGGCCTGGCCGCCGAGAACGTGCTGGTGGTCGACGCCGACTTCGGCTACTCCAACAGCGGGCAGGGCCTGCACCGCACCGTCGACCCGGTGGACGGCGAGACCTACCTCTACAGCCAGTTCGAGACCGCCGACGCGCAGAAGGTCTACGCCTGCTTCGACCAGCCCGACCTGAAGAGCGTCTACACCTGGCACGCCACCGTCCCGGACCACTGGCGGGTCGTGTCGAACATGCCGGTGCAGCGCGAGGAGGCCGCCGGTGAGGGCCTGAAGACGGTGCACTTCACCGTCTCGGAGCGGATGAGCACCTACATCACCGCGCTGTGCGCCGGCCCGTACCACGAGGTGCGCCGCACCCACGACGGCATCGACATGGGCTACTTCTGCCGGGCCAGCATGGCCCCGCACATGGACGCCGACGACCTGCACCTGATCACCACGCAGGGCTTCGACTTCTTCCAGGAGAAGTTCGGCGTGCGTTACCCGCTGCCCAAGTACGACCAGCTCTGGGTGCCGGACTTCAACGCCGGCGCGATGGAGAACTTCGGCTGCGTCACGCACGCCGAGTCGCACTACATCTTCCGGTCGCAGGTCACCGACTTCGAGTACGAGCAGCGCGCCAACACGATCCTGCACGAGCTGGCGCACATGTGGTTCGGCGACCTGGTCACCATGCGCTGGTGGAACGACCTGTGGCTCAACGAGTCGTTCGCCGAGTGGGCCAGCCACTGGTGCAACACGCACGCCACCCGCTTCACCGACGCGTGGACCACGTTCCTGTCGATCCGCAAGAACTGGGGCTACCGGCAGGACCAGCTCTCCTCCACCCACCCGGTCTACTGCGAGATGCCGGACCTGGAGGCCGTCGAGGTCAACTTCGACGGCATCACATACGCCAAGGGCGCGAGCGTGCTCAAGCAGCTCGTCGCGTACGTGGGCGAGGAGCCGTTCCTGGCCGGCCTGCGCGCCTACTTCGGCAAGTACGCCTGGGGCAACGCCACCTTCGACGACCTGCTGTCCGAGCTGGAGTCGGCCTCCGGCCGGGAGCTGCGCAAGTTCGCCGCCCAGTGGCTGGAGACCGCGCAGGTCAACACGCTGCGCCCGGAGGTGACCATCGGCGCCGACGGCACGTACGAGCGGGTGGTGGTCCGGCAGGAGGCGCCGGCCGCCTACCCGACGCTGCGTACCCACCGCATCGGCGTCGGCCTGTACGACCTGACCGACGGCCGGCTGGTGCGCCGCGAGCTGATCGAGACGGACGTGACCGGCGAGCTGACCGAGCTGTCCGAGCTGCACGGCAAGCCGGCCGCCGACGTGCTGCTGCTCAACGACGAGGACCTCACCTACGCCAAGCTGCGGCTGGACGAGCGGTCGATGGCCTCTGTGGTGCAGCACATCGCCGGCTTCGACTCGTCGCTGGCCCGGGCGCTGTGCTGGACCGCCGCCTGGGACATGACCCGGGACGCCGAGCTGTCGGCCCGCGACTACGTGGCGCTGGTGCTGGCCGGGCTGACCGCCGAGACCGACATCAACCTGGTCACGGCCACGCTGCGGCAGGCGACCACGGCGCTCACCTTCTACGCCGACCCGGAGTGGGCGCCGACCGGCTGGGCCGACCTGTCCCGTACCGCCCGGACCGCGCTCGCGGCGGCCGAGCCGGGCAGCGGCTTCCAGCTCGCCTGGGCCCGCGCGTACGCCTCGTCGGCCCGCTCCGGCGAGGACCTGGCCACGCTGCGCGGCTGGCTGGACGGCAACGGGGTGCCGGAGGGGCTGACCGTCGACACGGAGCTGCGCTGGACGGTGCTCCAGTCGCTCGTCGCCAACGGCGCGGCCGGTGCCGCCGACGTGGACGCGGAACTGGCCGCCGACCGTACCGCCAGCGGCGAGCGGGAGGCCGCGTACGCGCACGCGCTGGTGCCGACCGTCGAGAACAAGGCCGCGGTGTGGGCGCTGCTCACCGGCCCGGACGCGCTGCCCAACTGGCGCAACCGGGCGCTGTTGCAGGGCTTCACCCACCCGGCGCAGGTCGAGCTGACCGCGCCCTACCGGGAGCGGTACTTCGCCACGGTGGACCAGGTGTGGGCGCAGCGCGACAGCGAGCCGGCGCAGGAGTTCGTGCAGCTCGCCTACCCGGCGTACCTGGTCGAGGAGGACACCGTCGCGGCCACCGACGCCTGGCTGGCCCAGGACGGCCGGCCGGCGTCGCTGCGGCGGCTGGTGGCCGAGGGCCGCGACGGCGTGGTCCGCGCGCTGAAGGCCCGGGAGCGGGACGCGCGCAGCGCCTGAGTGAGGCATGCCGGCCGGGGCCGGCGCGGGTGGCAGCCCGTGCCGGCCCCGGCCGCTGTCGTGGGCCCTGCGCCGCCGGCGAACGAGAAAGCCCGGCCCGCGTGTGCGCGGGCCGGGCTTCGTCGTGTGTGCGGGCGGATCAGCCCTTGCCGGCGTGGCTGGCGAGCTGGTCGAGGCCCTGGATGATGCCGCCGGCCAGGTCGCCGCCGCCGAAGGAGGCCACCATGGAGAGCGCGGCCAGCTTGGCGTACGTGTCCGGGATGCGCTTGCGCGCGTACTTGCCGGTGACGATCTCCAGCTGCCGCTGGTTGGGCGACACCGCGATCAGCACCGAGCGGTCCGGGTCGGCGAGCTGGCGGTGCAGCCGCTCGGCGTGCTCCCGGATCGGCTCGTCGAGGCCGCCGACGTAGACCGAGAAGACCAGACCGGTGCCCTGGTCGGCGAGGCGCAGCGCCTCGTCGATGCGGAGCAGCTGACGGGTCGAGAACGGTCCGTCCAGCACGTCGGGCGGGGTGCCCGTCCCCGTCGTGGGCCGCGCTTCACCAACGGTCACTTGCGCCTCCGGTTCCACCGGCCGGCGCCTCCCGGCCGGCCTGCTCCTGCTTGCGGCTGGTCAACGCCGGCGCCTGCGCCCCGGCGGCCAGCGCCGTGCCGGCCGAGTCGGCCAGCTGCTCCGGACGGCCCAGGAACCAGACCGGAGTGAAGTCGAAGGGCCGGCCCGGCCGGTAGCGCTTGGCGCCGCCACCGTTGCCGCGGCTGCCGACGGCCGCCAGGGCGGCGATCAGCAGCACCGCGGCGGCCGGGATGCCGACGAAGACCACCAACGTCTCGGTAACAGACAATCCCAACGCCCCCAGGCGGAAAGAGAGACCAGGAATGGTGCGGGTCGGCCGGTCAGGACCGGTCGCGCCCCACGTCACTTGTGATGTTCACGTTAGCGGAGTCGGCGGCCCGCCAGATTGCGGGGTGCTGATCCCATCCGTCACTCCGGTGCTCCAGTTGCGCGGCAGTGGCGAGCAACGTCGCGTCGTCGCCGTACCGGCCGGTGAGCAGCACCCCGACCGGAAGCCCGTCGGCGGTCCGTCCGACCGGCAGCGAAACGGACGGATCGCCCGTCACGTTGAAGACCGCGCAGTACGGCGAGAAGCGCCGCTGCCGGTCGAAGTCCTCGGCCGGTTCGAGGGCGGCGAACGCGCCCACCGGCGCCTGCGGGGTCGCGAGCGTCGGGCAGAGCAGCAGGTCACAACCGGCGGTCCGGCGTACGCCACGGCGTACCTGCGCCTGCAGTTCGCCGAGCGCGGCCATCAGCCGGGCCGCGCCGAGCGCCTCGCCGCGCTCGCGCAGGAACCGGGTCAACGGCAGCAGGTCGCCCTCGCGCCCGGCCGGGACCGGGGTGACCGCCAGCGCGTACCAGACGGTCTCGAACAGCGGCCACGCCTCGGGGCCGAGCGGCGCGGGGACGTCGACCACCTCGTGGCCGGCGTCGGCGAGCAGCGCGGCGGCCCGGTCGACGGCGGCGACGCAGTCCGGGTGGACCGGTTCGTCGGCGAGCATCGGCGTGGTGAAGCGGCCGACGCGCAGCCGGCCGGGGCCGGTGGCGTGGGCGGCGCGGGTGACGCCGAGGTACCCGCCGGCGGGCGACTCCGGCGGCAGGTACGGCTCGCCGGGCACCGGGCGCGCGAGCACGTCGAGCAGCGCGGCCACGTCGCCGACGGTACGGCCGATCGGCCCGTTCACCGGCAGCCCGAAGCCGCCGAAGCCGAGCGGCCCGCCGGAGACCATGCCCCGGCTGGGCTTGTAGCCGACCAGGCCGCAGAGCGCGGCCGGGATGCGCAGCGAGCCGCCGCCGTCGGAGCCCTGCGCCACCGGCACGAGCCCGGCGGCGACCGCCGCTGCCGCTCCGCCGCTGGACCCGCCCGCGGTGTACGCGAGGTTCCACGGGTTTCGGGCCGGCGGCGCCACCAGCCCTTCGGAGTAGAGCGAGCAGCCGAGTTCGGAGGTGGTGGTCTTGCCGAGGCTGACCAGGCCGGCGTCGGCCAGGAGGCGGACCACGTCGGCGTCGACCGGCGGGACGAAGTCGGCGAAGGCGGCCGAGCCGAAGGTGGTGCGTACCCCGGCGGTGAGCGTGAGGTCCTTGATCGCGGTCGGCACCCCGTGCAACGGACCGCGTTCCTCGGCCCCGAGCGCGTCGGCGGCACGGGCGGCGGCAAGGGCCCGGTCGGCGGTGACGGTGACGAACGCGCCGACGGTGTCGCCGAGCGCCTCGACCCGGCGCAGGTGGTGCTCGACCAGTTCCAGGCTGGACAGCTCGCCCCGGCGGATCGCGGCGGCCTGTTCCAGCGCGGTCAGGTCGTGCGGCTCGGCCATGCCGTCCATCCTGCCGGTCCGGCGGCCGGGAGGCCCGGCGACACGTCCGGCGGGCGGCCGCCTTCAGCGGCCGAGGAACCGCAGCGCGTTGCCGCCGAGCAGCGCGTCCCGCTGCGCGTCGGTGAGGAAGTCCGCCCGGTGCACCACCTGGCCGACCGGCCGCTCCCCCAGCGGGTACGGGTAGTCGCTGCCGAGCAGCACCCGCTCGGCGCCCATGGTGTCCACGAGCAGCCGCAGCGCGGCCGGTTCGAAGACCACCGAGTCGACGTGGAACCGGTCGACGTAGGAGCTGGGCGGTGCGCTGGACGCGCCGCGTACCAGGTCGCCGCGACGGTGCCAGGCGTTGTCGGCGCGGCCCAGCCAGAACGGGAAGCTGCCGCCACCGTGCGCGAAGCAGATCCGCAGCGTGTCCGGCACCCGGTCGAACACGCCGCCGAGGATCAGCGAGAGCACCGACAGGTGCGTCTCGGCCGGCATCCCGGTCAGCCAGCGCGCCATCCACCGGTCCAGCCGGGGCCCGCCGGGCATGTCCCACGGGTGCACGAACACCGGCGCGCCGACCTCGGCGCAGTGGGTCAGGAACTGCACGATGCCCTCGTCGTCCAGATCCCGGTCACCGACGTGGTTACCGATCTCCACGCCGGCGTGCCCCGCCGACAGGCAGCGGTCCAGCTCGGCGCAGGCCGCGTCCGGGTCCTGCAACGGCACCTGGCAGAACGGCACCAGCCGGCCGCCGCCCGCGGCGGTGACCTCCAGCGTGAGGTCGTTGAAGATCCGGGCCACCTTGACCGCCTGGTCGGCCGGGCGGTCGTAGCTGAAGAACACCGGAGTGGGCGAGACGACCTGCACGTCCACGCCGTCGGCGTCCATGTCGGCCAGCCGGGTCGACGCGTCCCAGCACTGCGCGCCGATCGGGCGGAACTCCGTCTCCCCCACCATGATCATGGCGGCGCGCTCGGAGTCCACCCGCAGCCAGGGCCAGCCGGACCCGCCGCACGCCGCGGCGAGGTCCGGCCACCCCTTCGGTACGACGTGCGTGTGCACGTCCACGACCGGCACGCGTCAGCCCTTGCCCGGGTGCAGCGCGCCGCAGTTGTCGCAGGTGCGGGCCTTCTCGTCGGCGTAGAACGCGGCGAAGACCGGGGGCAGGTCGGCGGCGATGTCGCGGACCTGCAACTCCACCTCGTGCACCTTGTGGTGGCACTCGCCGCAGTACCACTGGAACTTCTCCAGCGTGCCCTCCTCGCGGACCCGCTCGATCACCATGCCGATCGAGCCGGCCTCGGGGCGCTGCGGCGAGTGCGGGGTGTTCCGCGGCAGCATCCACATCTGCCCCTCGCGCACGTGCACCGTACGCGGCCCCTCGGGCAGCATCAGGTTGATGTGCATGTTGCCCTTGACCTGGTAGAAGAACTCCTCGTACGGGTCGACGTGGAAGTCCGTGCGCTGGTTCGGGCCACCCACCACCATGACGATGAAGTCGTCGCTGCCGGGCAGCATCTCCTTGTTGCCCACCGGGGGCTTGAGCAGGTGCTGGTTCTCGCCGATCCAGCCGGAGAAGCTGAACGGCTCGGCGATCTCACTCATGGGAACCTCCCGACGGAAGTAGGGCGACGGCCTGCATCTCGATCAGCAGATGCGGGTGCGGAAGCTGGTGTACGGCCACCGTGGTCCGGGTCGGCCCGGTGGCGTCGAAGAACTCGGCCCACACCTCGTTGTAGCCGCCGAAGTCGTTCATGTTGACCAGGTAGCTGGTGACCTGCACCAGGTCGGTCAGGTCGGCGCCGACCGTGCGCAGCAGGTCCCGGATGTTCTCGATCACGGCCCGGGTCTGCTCCCGGATGTCCAGGTCGGTGGTGCCGAACTCGTCCACCGCGACGCCGGCGAACGTGTTGTCCGGCCGGCGCGACGACGTACCGGAGACGTAGACGAACCCGCCGGCCACCTTGACGTGCGGGAACGCGCCGCGCGGCACGGCCTTCCCGGCCACCACCCGGGCCGTCATGGCAGGGCCTTCATCGAGGCGGAACCCAGCTTCTCCACAGTGGCGCGCACGTGCGCACCGGGGCGCAGCGGCACCGCCGCCGTGGCCGCGCCGGCCAGGAACACCCAGCCCTTGCGCAGCCGTACGCCGTGCCGGCCGGCCAGTCGCAGCCCCTCGTCCAGCGCGCGGCGCGGGTCGCCGAGGATGGCGGCGGTCGAGCCGACCTGCGCCACCCGCCCGTCGATCTCCAGCAGCACGCCGAGGTTGTCCAGCCCGTCCGGCACCGGCGACCACGGCCCGACCACGAACGCGGCGGCCGAGGTGTTGTCGGCGATCACGTCCGGCAGCGAGAAGGTGAAGTTCGCGTACCGGGAGTCGATCAGCTCGATCGCCGGTGCGACCGCACGCACCGCACGGGTGAACGAGCCGACCGGTTCGCCCGGGTCGGGCAGCCGGTCCAGCAGGAACGCCACCTCCGGCTCGACCCGGGGGTGGATGAAGTCGCCGACGTCGACACCGCCGCCGTCGGGCACCCGCATCACGTCGGTCAGCCGGCCCCAGATCACCTCGTCCACGCCGACCTGCGCCATCTTGGCCTTGCTGGTCAGCCCCATCTTCAGGCCGACCAGCCGCTCACCCCGGTCGAGGCGGCGCTTGACCAGCGCGGTCTGCACCGCGTACGCGGCGTCGACGTCGAGGCCGGTCTCGGCGGCGAGCTGCGGGATCGCGGTGGCGTCGTCGGCCGCCGCACCCAGCTTCTCCGCGATGCCGGCGATGTCCGGCCCGATCATGAGTTACTCCCCTTAGCCGCCAGGTCCAGTGCCACGTCCACGATCATGTCCTCCTGGCCGCCGACCATCCGGCGGCGGCCCAGCTCGACCAGGATCGAGCGGACGTCCACGCCGTACTTGGCCGAGGCCCGCTCGGCGTGCCGCAGGAAGCTGGAGTAGACGCCCGCGTACCCCAGGGAGAGCGTCTCCCGGTCGACCTGGACCGGCCGGTCCTGCAACGGGCGGACCAGGTCGTCGGCGGCGTCCATCAGCGCGAACACGTCGCAGCCGTGCTTCCAGCCGTGCAGCTCGGCGACCGCGACGAAGACCTCCAGCGGCGCGTTGCCCGCACCGGCGCCCATGCCGGCGAGCGACGCGTCCACCCGGACGGTCCGCCCGGACGGCGAACCGAGCGGGCCGTCGCCGAGGATCCGGCCGTGCTCGACCGCCAGCACGCTGTTCGCCACGCCCAGGGACAGGTTGTGGTGCGCGTGGATGCCGATCTGCGTCTCGGGTTCCAGCACCTGCCGGTACGCGTCGACGCGCTGCGCCACGTCCGACATCAGCAGCCGCCCGCCGGAGTCGGTGACGTAGACGCAGTGCGCGCCGTACGACTCCATCAGCTTGGCCTGCGCGGCCAGCCCGGCCGGGTCGTTGAGGTGCGACATCATCAGGAACCCGGAGACGTCCATGTCGTTCTCCCGGGCCCAGGCGATGTGCTGGGCGGAGATGTCCGCCTCGGTGCAGTGCGTGGCGATCCGGACGCTCGTCACGCCGAGCGCCTTCGCCGCCTTCAGGTCGGCGATGGTGCCGATGCCCGGCAGCAGCAGCGTGGTGAGCCGCGCGGTGGTCAGCACCTCGGCGGCGGCGGCGATCCAGTCCGCGTCGGCGGCGGCGCCGTGCCCGTAGTTGACGCTGGAACCGGCCAGGCCGTCGCCGTGCGCCACCTCGACCGCCGCCACACCGGCCGCGTCGAGCGCGGCGGCGATGGTACGCACCTGGTCGACCGTGTACCGGTGGGCGATGGCGTGCATGCCGTCGCGCAGCGTCACGTCCTGGATGTAGAGGTCGGTCATCGCGCACTCACCTCCCGCAGCGCCACCAGCCGCTCGGCGGTACGCAGCGCGGCCGACGTCATGATGTCGAGGTTCCCGGCGTACGCGGGCAGGTAGTGCCCGGCGCCGGAGACCTCCAGGAACACCGACACCTGAAGGCCGGTGAAGTGCCGGCCCAGCACCGGCGCGTACGTGTCGACGGCGTCGAACTGCACGTCCTGCTTGAGCCGGTACCCGGGCACGTACTCCTGCACGGCCTTCACCATGTCGGCCACCGAGGCGGCGATCGCGCCCCGGTCGGCGTCGGCGTCCGGGCACAGGCAGTAGACCGTGTCGCGCATCAGCAGCGGCGGGTCGGCCGGGTTCAGCACGATGATGGCCTTACCGCGCTCGGCGCCGCCGACCACCTCGATGGCGCGGGCGGTCGTCTCGGTGAACTCGTCGATGTTGGCCCGGGTGCCCGGACCGGCGGACTTCGACGCGATCGAGGCGACGATCTCCCCGTACGCGACGGGGGTGACCCGGCCGACCGCGTGCACGATCGGCACCGTGGCCTGCCCGCCGCAGGTCACCATGTTGACGTTCGGTTCGCCCAGGTGCTCGTCGAGGTTCACCGGCGGTACCACGTACGGGCCGATCGCGGCCGGCGTCAGGTCGACGACGGTGCGGCCGTGTGCCCGCAGCACCTCGTCGTGCCGCTTGTGCGCGCCGGCCGAGGTGGCGTCGAAGACGAGCTGGACGTCCGCGAACTCGGGCAGCGCGACCAGGCCGTCGACGCCCTCGGCGGTGGTGGTCACGCCGAGCCGGCGGGCCCGGGCCAGACCGTCCGAGGCCGGGTCGATGCCGGCCATCGCCACCATGCGCAGGCTCTCACTGAGCCGCAGCACCTTGATCATCAGGTCGGTGCCGATGTTGCCCGACCCGAGCACCGCCACTCCGACGCTCATGCTGTGCCGCCTTTCGTTCGCGACTGCGGGGCTCGCAAAACCGGCTCACTCCTCGCGCTCACGGGTCTCCTCCGAGGAGAAGCAGGTACGCACCGAGCCGAGCCCGGAGATGCGCGCCTCGTACGCGGCGCCGGGCGTGACCGGCACCATCGGGCCGAGCGCGCCGGAGAGCACCACGTCGCCGGCCCGCAGCGGGTCACCGGCGCGGGCCATCGTGCCGGCCAGCCACTGCAACGCGTGCAGCGGATTGCCGAGGCAGGCCGCGCCCGCGCCGACCGAGACCGGCTCACCGGCGTGCTCCAGCACCATGCCGCACAGCCGCAGGTCCACGTCGGCGAGCCGCCGGGGCGCGGTGCCGAGCACGAACAACCCGCTGGAGGCGTTGTCCGCCACCGTGTCCACGATGGAGATGTCCCAGTCCGCGATCCGCGAGTCGACGATCTCGATGGCCGGCAGCACGTGGTCCACCGCCCGGATCAGGTCGACAGTGGTGACCCGCTCGTCCGGCAGGTCCGCGCCGAGCACGAAGGCGATCTCCGCCTCCACCCGCGGCTGGAGCAGCCGGTCGATCGGCACCTCGACACCGTCGCCGACGGCCATGTCGTCGAAGAGCACCCCGAAGTCGGGCTGGAAGACGCCGAAGCTCTCCTGCACGGTCCGCGACGTCAGGCCGATCTTCGCGCCGACGCGGCGGTGCCCCTTGCCCAGCCGTTGCCGGGTGTAGACCTGCTGCACCTGGTACGCGGCCTCGATGTCGCCCTCGGGCAGCAGCCGGCCGCGTAGCGGCGGGCAGGGCTTCCCGTCCTGCCGGGCCACTGCCAGTTCCCGGTTGGCGGCCTCGATGTCCACGGTCATGGCGGCTCCTCGCTTACGTCGCTGGGGATTCCGGCCATTCTGCCCACCACGCGCACTCATGTGAGGTCCACGCAGACGTTGGTCAGCTCGGAGTAGAAGTCGAGCGAGTGCACGCCGCCCTCGCGGCCCACTCCCGACGCCTTCACCCCGCCGAACGGGGTGCGCAGGTCGCGCAGGAACCAGGTGTTCACCCAGACGATGCCCGCGTCGAGCCGGGCGCCGGCCCGGTGCGCCCGGCCCACGTCCCGCGTCCACACCGTCGCCGCCAGGCCGTAGGCGGTGCCGTTCGCCAGCGCGTACGCCTCGTCCTCGTCGTCGAACGGCGCGACGTGCACCACCGGGCCGAAGATCTCCTCCTGGTTGGTGCGGGCGTCCGCCCCCAGGCCGGTGAGCACAGTCGGCTGCACGTACGCCCCGCCGTCACGGCCGTCGCCGAAGCGCGGCGTGCCGCCTCCCGCGCGGACCTCGGCGCCCTCGGTGCGGGCCAGCGCGTAGTGGCCGAGCACCTTGTCCCGGTGCCCGTGCGAGATGAGCGGCATGTTCGCCGTCGCCTCGTCGTCCGGCCAGCCGTACGCCAGCTCGCCGGCCCGCTCGGCCAGCCGTGCGGTGAACTCCTCGAACACCGGCCGCTGCACGTAGATGCGCTCGGTGCACAGGCACACCTGGCCGCCGTTGGTGAAGCTGGACCGCACCGAACCGGCGACCGCCGCGTCCAGGTCGGCGTCGGCGAACACCAGGCCGGCGTTCTTGCCGCCCAGCTCGAAGCTGACCGCCTTCACCCCGTCTGCGGCGGCGCGCATGATCGCGCTGCCGGTCGCCGACTCGCCGGTGAACGTGATCGCGTCCACGCCCGGGTGCCGGGTCAGGTGCTCGCCAGCCGAGCCCGGGCCGAAGCCGTGCACCAGGTTGAACACGCCCTCAGGCACGCCCGCCGCGGCCATCACCTCGGCCAGCAGCGTGGCGGAGGCGGGAGTCTCCTCGCTGGGCTTGACCACGACGGCGTTGCCGCAGGCCAGGGCCGGGGCGACCTTCCAGGTGAGCAGCAGCAGCGGCAGGTTCCACGGCACGATGACAGCGACCACGCCGACCGGCTTGCGGACCGCGTAGTTCAGCGCCCGGCCCCCGGCCGGGGTGACTGTGGTGAACGACTCGGTGGGCGCGGTGGCCACGATCTCGGCGAACGCCCGGAAGTTGGCCGCGCCGCGCGGGATGTCGAGCGTCCGGGCCTGCGAGATGGCCTTGCCGGTGTCCGCGACCTCGGCGGCGACCAGGTCGTCGAAGCGCCGCTCCAGCTCGTCGGCGACCCGGCGCAGCACCTCGGCGCGTTCCCGCTCCCCCATCCGGCCCCACGGGCCGCGCAGCGCCGCCCGGGCCGCCGCGACCGCGTCGTCCACAGTCGACTGCGACGCCTCGACCACCTCGAACACCGGCTCGCCGGTGACCGGGCTGCGCTTGGTGAACCGGGAACCGGCGTCGACGAACTCGCCGCCGACGAAGTTGCGGAGCAGGCCGGGGCCGTCCGGCGCGTGCCCGGACATCAGCCGGGGATCCCAGAGCGTCATCGCCGCCGCCCCAGCGCCGCGCGGACACCACCGGCCAGCAGCGCGACCGCGCCGGCCGCGACCGCGCCGACCACCGCGTACTGCGCGCGCACCCGGCGGCGCACCTGCGCGTACGGGGTGGTGGAGAAGGAGACCAACTCGTACTGGGAGACGTAGCGGCCGGGCAGCGCCCGTTCCAGCGCGTGCTCGACCTGCTTGCGGGTGCGGAACACCGGCGAGGCGACCTTGTCCCGCATCTCCACGAAGTTCGCCAGCGCCATCCGGGCGATCGCCTCGGCGTTGTCCTGGCGGCGGTGCTGGAACAGCGGCAGCGCGGCGGCCCACTCGTCGTCGCACTCGTCGAGGCAGCGGTCCAGCTCGACCACGTCCTCGAACGCGCAGTTCGCGCCCTGGCCGTAGAACGGCACGATGGCGTGCGCGGCGTCGCCGATCAGGCCGACCTTGCCGGCCACCTGCCACGGGGTACAGCGCACCGTGCCGAGCACACCGACCGGGTTGTGCTGGTAGTCGTCGACCAGGTTCGGCGCCAGCGGGACCAGGTCCGGGTAGTGCGTGGCGAAGAACTGCTCGATCGCCGCCGGGCTGCTGAGCGAGGCGAAGCTGCGGGTGCCGTGGGTGGGCCAGAACAGCGTGCAGGTGAAGGAGCGGTCCGGGTTCGGCAGCGCGATCATCATCGAGGTGCCGCGCGGCCAGATGTGCAGCGCGCCCGGGTCGAGCGCGAACTCCCCGCCCAGCGGCGGGATGGTCAGCTCCTTGTAGCCGTAGTCGAGGAAGTCCAGGCTCTCGGTCACGCCGCCGTACGCGAGCAGTTGCCCGCGCACCGCGGAGCCGGCGCCGTCGGCGCCGAGGACGACCGAGGCGGTGGCGGTGACCTTGCCCTGCGGCGTCTCGAACGTCATCTCGCCGCCGAGCGGGTCGAGCCCGACCAGCCGGTGGTCGAACGCGACGCGCACGTTCGGCAGCGCGGCGGCGGCGTCGAGCAGCGCGTTGTTCAGCGCGCCCCGGCTGATCGAGTTGATCGCCCGGTCCCCGGAGCCGCTGTACGACTGGAACTCCGGCTCGCCCTCGACCGGGTGGATCATGCGGCCGCGCATCGGCAGCGCGTCCGCCATCACCTCCTCCTCCAGGCCGATGCGGCGAAGCGCGTCCAGGCCGCGCTCGGACAGCGCCAGGTTGATCGACCGGCCCCGCTCGACGGTGCCGGTACGCGGGTCGGGCCGCCGCTCGTAGAGGGCCACCGGGTAGCCGCGGCGGGCCAGGTAGCAGGCCAGCAGGCAGCCGGCCAGCCCGGCGCCGACCACAGCGATCTCGTCGCGCTCCGTCACGATCCCTCCTTGTCGAACGTCGCCGCCAGCGCCTCGGCGACCCGCCAGCAGTCGTGGTACGTGGAGTACAGCGGCACCGGCGCGAACCGGACGATGTCCGGCTCCCGGGCGTCGGCGACCACGCCGTGCTCGTGCCGCAGCCGCTTGGTCAGCTCGTTCGCGCTGCCCACCCAGCCGCCTTCCGTTCGCGACTGCGGGGCTCGCAGACCCGGCTCACTCCTCGCGCTCACGCCGATGCGCACGGAGAGCTGACAACCGCGGCGGGCCGGGTCACGCGGGGTGACCACCGTCAGCGGGCGGCCGGGCGTCACCTCGTCGAGCAGCTGCTCCAGCCAGGCGGTGAGCCGCAGGCTGCGTTCGCGCAGCGCCGGCATGCCGACCGAGTCGAACAGCTCCAGCGAGGTACGCACCGGGCCCATCGCGAAGATCGGCGGGTTGGAGATCTGCCACGCCTCCACGGTGGCCGGCGGCCGGGACACCGGCGTCATCTCGAACCGGGTCGCCGCCTCGGTGCTCCACCAGCCCTCGAAGCGCGGGATCGACGGGTCGCCGAGGTGCCGCTCGTGGACGAAGACGCCGCCCAGCGCCCCCGGGCCGGAGTTGAGGTACTTGTACGAGCACCAGGCGGCGAAGTCGACGTCCCAGTCGTGCAACGACAGCGGCACGTTGCCGGCGGCGTGCGCCAGGTCCCAGCCGACCACGGCGCCCGCGGCCCGCCCGGCGGCGGTGATGGCCGGGATGTCCATCAGCTCGCCGGTCAGGTAGTTCACGCCGCCGAGCATCAGCAGCGCCACCGTGTGGCCCTCGCGGGCCAGGAAGTCCAGCACGTCCTCGGTGCCGAGGGTGTCGGAGCCGGGGCGCGGCTTGAGGCGCACCACAGTGGTGTCCGGGTCCAGGCCGTGGAAGCGGGCCTGGCTGCGCACGGCGTAGCTGTCCGAGGGGAACGCGCTGTCCTCGATGACGATGCGGGTGCGCTCGCCGGCGGGCCGGTAGAAGCTGACCATCAGCAGGTGCAGGTTGACCGTGAGGGAGTTCATCACCACGGTCTCCGCGGGCAGCGCGCCGACCAGGCGGGCGGCCGGTGCGGTCAGCAGCTCGTGGTACGGCAGCCAGGGCCGCTCCGACTCCAGGTGCCCCTCGACGCCCAGGCGGCTCCAGGCGTCCAGGTCGGCGAGGAGTTCGTCGCGGGTGGCCCGGGGCTGGAGGCCGAGCGAGTTGCCCGCCAGGTACGCCGTGTCGGGGTGGCGGCCGCCGTCGGCGGGTGGGATGTGGAACAGGTGCCGGTGGCCGGGGTCGGCGGCGTCGCGGCGGAGGGCTTCGTTCTCGGGGGTGTGCATGCTGTTCTCTCTCGTCACATCGCGGTGCGGGCCGACCACAGCTCCGGGAAGACCACCCGGGCCATGCTGCGCTGCAACCATGCCAGTCCGGCGGAACCGCCGCTGCCGACCTTGGCGCCCATCGTGCGCTGGACGGCCTTGACGTGGTTCCAGCGCCAGTCGCCGAACTCCTCGGCGATCTCGGTGAGCGCGTCGCCGAGCAGGCGCAGGTGGTTGTCCGGCCCGTTGTCGCCGTAGATCCGGACCCACGCCGCCTCGATCGCCGGGTGTCCCTCGTGCTCGGCGTTCACGTCCCGGGACAGCAGCTCGTCCGGCACGTCGAAGCCCTTGCGGGCCAGCAGCGCCACCACCTCGTCCCAGAGGCTCGGCGTGGCGAGCGCGGCGGTCAGCTCGTCGTACACCTCGGTCTGCCGGCGGAACGGGCGGATCAGCGCCCGGTCGCGCAGGCCGAGCAGGAACTCCAGCTGGCGGTACATGGCGGACTGGAAGCCGGAGCCCTCGCCGAGCCGGTCGCGGAAGCGGTTGAAGTCGGCCGGGCTCATCCAGCGCAGGCCGTGCCACGCGGCGTTGAGGCCCTCCAGGTGCAGGGCGGCCCGGCGCAGCGGGGGCAGCGCCTCCCAGATCCGGTCCTCGCGCAGCTCACGCTTGGCGTGCCGCAGCTCGTGGCAGGTCAGGCCGAAGTACAGCTCCATGATCTGGCTGACCATCAGGAAGGACATCTCGCCCGGGTCGTCGCTGAGCGGCTCCTGGAGCCGGTGCAGCGTGCTGGCCCGCACGTACGCGTCGTACGGCACGCGGTCGGCGAACTCCAGCGTCGGCTCGCCGCCGTTGCGTGCCGCCCGAGCCGCCCGTTCCTGGGGGGTTACCGGGCGCACCGCCGTCGTCTGTTCCACAGTCATTCTCCGTCCGTGCGCGGGGTAGACGTCATGATCCCGCTGGTGGGCGGCCGAATGGAATGCCTGTTCAACGGCGGTATGGTGGTCTCACTTCGCGAACCGAAACCATCTCGCGTCGCCGTCTTTACGGAAGGAAGGTCCGCGCGTGGACGACATGGACTGGGCGCTGCTGCGCGAGCTCCAGGCCGACGCCCGGCTCTCGTACAGCGAGTTGTCCCGCCGGGTCCACCTGTCGCCGCCCGCTGTCGCCGAGCGGGTACGGCGGCTGGAGGAATCCGGTGTGATCACCGGCTACCACGCCCACGTCGACCTCACCCGGGCCGGGCGCACGGTGCTCGCGCTGATCCGGATGTCCTGCTACGGCGCGCGCTGCATCCTCAACGACCCCGACGTCGCGGGCTGGCCGGAGATCATGGAGATCCACCGGATCACCGGGGACGCGTGCAGCATGCTCAAGGTCGCCGCCACCAACATGGGCGAGTTCGAGGAGGTCATCGACCGTCTCGCGCCGTACGGGCAGCCGTCCAGCACGATGGTGCTCTCCACCCCGCTGGCCTGGCACCCCGTGGTCAAGGCGCCTCGTTAGCTTCCCCTGCCCTCCGGGAAAGCAGGCGCCGCTGCCCGTCAGTGGTCCGGCGCACCGTCGCGCCGGGAGGGGGGAACCATGCGAGGGCTCCTGTCACATCGTGCGTTGTCGTCCGTGTTGGGCCTGCTCGGCCTGGTCGCGGCGTTCGTCCTGACCACCGCGCCACCGGCCCGGGCCGGGGAGAGCGTGTTCATCGAGGTGACGCCGAACAGCGTCCAGGCCGGTTCCCGGGTGAACCTGCGCGCCGGGTGCGACAACAGCAACAACCGCCAGGCGCAGGTCACCTCCGACGCCTTCGGGCGGGTGACGCTGCGGCCGGACAACGGCTTCCTCAGCGGCTCGGTCACCGTGCCCGGCAACAAGGCGCCGGGCGACTACCCGGTGAACCTGGACTGCTCCAACGGCAACACCGCCTCGACCATGCTCACCGTGCTCAACATGGCGCAGCCGAGCAAGGGACCGGCGACCGGCGGCGGTGGCACCGCGGGTAGCCGGGGCACCGGCTCGCTGCTGCTGGTCGGTGGCCTGGTCGCGGTGGCAGTGGTCGCCGGTGTGAGCGCCCGCCGTAAGTCCGGCGGCCGCGTCTGACGAGAGGTGCCGCAATGGCCCGCTCATCGCGCCGCCGGGACCGTACCGGCCCGGCGGCGGACCGCAGACGCCGCGCCGCCGCCCGTCCCGGCCGCCGGTCGCCGCAGCGCGCCGGCCGGCTCCGGGCCGCGCTGCGGCTGACCGCCGGGGCCGCGCGCCGGTTCGCCCACGTCGCCGGGCACGCGTTCTCGGCCAGCGTCGCCACCGCCGACCCGCAGTCCCGGCCGGTCCCGGCCCGCGCCGCCAGGACCACCACCCGCCGGTACGCCCCGAGCCGCAACCCGGGTGTCCCGGTGCTCGTGGTGGCGAGCGTGATGGCGCTGATCGTGGCCATGCTCGGCGTGGAACGGGTGACCGGCGTCAGCGTGCTGCCGGACCGGATCGTCGCCGGCCTGCGCCCGCCGCCGAAGAAGTTCCCGGTGCTGCCGGCCAGTCCACCGACCGGCCTGAGCATCGGCAAGCTCGACCTGCGTGCGCCGGTGCACCGGGTGGGCATCGCGCCGGACGGCAGCATCGCCGTGCCGGACGTGGAGCGGGCCGGCGAGGTCGGCTGGTACGACCAGGGCCCCACCCCCGGCCAGTACGGACCGGCCGTGCTCGTCGGGCACGTCGACACCACCACCGGTCCGGCCGTCTTCCACGGGCTGCGGGAGCTGGACGACGGCGACCGGATCGAGGTGACGCGGGAGGACCGCTCGGTGGCGGTGTTCGAGGTGACGTCGATCGAGCGGTACGGCAAGGAGAAGCTGCCGGTGGAGGACGTCTACGGCGACTTCAGCCGGCCCAACCTGCGGCTGATCACCTGCGGCGGGCGCTGGGTTGGGGGCGAGACCGGGTACGCGGACAACCTGGTCGTCTACGCCTCGCTGGTCAAGGCGCGCTGAGCGGGCCGGTCAGGCCGCCTCGGGCTCGGGCTCGCGCAGGTCGAGCCAGTCCGCCCAGCGCGGGTCGGGGGCGCGGTGCCCGAGCACCCGCCAGGCGGCTCCTTTGGGCGCGGCCGGCAGGTGGTGCAGCCGCCAGCCCAGCTCGGCGGGCGTCTTGTCGCCTTTGGTGTGGTTGCACCGCGCGCACGCGGCGACCACGTTCTCCCAGGCGTGCCGACCGCCCCGGCTGCGTGGGAAGACGTGGTCGATGGTCTCGGCGGGCCCCCGGCAGTACGCGCACCGCCACCCGTCGCGGGCGAACACGGCCCGCCGGGACAGCCCGACGTGGGTGCGGTACGGCACCCGGACGTAGCGGGTCAGGCGTACCACCGAGGGCACCGGTAACGCGTTGCGCGCGCTGTGCAGGATGCCCTCGCCGTCGGCGACGCAGACCGCCTTGGCGGACAGGACGAGGATCGCGGCACGACGCACCGACACGACGCACAGGGGCTCGTAGGTGGCGTTGAGAACGAGTGCACCGGAGCCCGCCGTGGGTCGTATGTCAGGCATCGCGCTCACCCTCCCGGTCCAGTCGCTCCCGCCTCGTCTGCGCCGGAACCGCCCCGCGGACAGCGCGGAACGGCTCCGACGCCGGCCGGATCACCGACGTCCGTTGCGCCAATAGTCCCTGATCGCGCCCCGGATTGCACGTACTAATCCGGGCTACCCCCTCCGGTAGCGACACTTCACCGAGGTGGCGGTGTCCGCCGCTCGTCACCGGTGCGGTACGAAAGCAGGGTGAACGTCTCCGACCTGATCTCCGCCCTGCTGTCGGCCTTCTCCGACCGGCGCCCGGACTGCCAGGGCAGCAGTTCCTGCGAGTTCCTGTACCGGCTCACCGGCTCCGCCTGGTTCGCCGAGAGCAGCTACTGGATCCTGCTGAAGCCGCTACGGGTCGCGTTGATCCTGTTGATCGCGGTGGCCGCCCGGTGGGCGCTGCACCGGACCATCAACCGGCTGGTCCGGACCACCACCCAGGGCGCGGTGCCGACCATGCTCCGCCCGCTGCGGGAACGCATCCCCAGCGCCACGCTCGACCCGGACCAGTTCGTGCCGGAGCGGCGGCGGCAGCGGGCCGAGGCGATCGGGTCGGTGCTGCGCAGCATGGTCACCGCGTTCGTCTTCGGCATCGCGCTGCTGATGGTGCTCAAGGAGTTCAGCTTCGACCTGGCCCCGCTGCTGGCCAGCGCGGGCATCGCCGGCGTGGCGCTCGGCTTCGGCGCGCAGAGCCTGGTGAAGGACCTGATCGCCGGCCTGTTCATGTTGATAGAGGACCAGTACGGCGTCGGCGACACCGTCGACCTGGGCGAGGCCACCGGCGTGGTCGAGGCGGTGGGGCTGCGGGTCACCACGGTCCGGGACGGCCGCGGCGTGCTCTGGTACATCCGCAACGGCGAGATCGTCCGGGTCGGGAACAAGAGCCAGGGCTGGGCGCTGGTCGTGGTCGACCTGCCGATCGGTTTCGCCGGCACCGAGGAGGCCACCGCCGTGCTGCGTACCGCGGCGGCGTCGGTGGCGCTGGACCCGGAGCTGGCGCCGAGCATCGTGGAGCAGCCGGAGGTCCTGGGCGTCGAGCAGATGACAGTCGACGGCGCGGTGATCCGTACCGTCGTCAAGACCACGGCGGACGGGCAGTTCGCGGTCGGGCGCGAGCTGCGCCGGCGCCTCGCGGAGGCGTTGGAGAACTCGGGGATCGTCGCGCAGATCGCGGCCGCCCGGCTGTTCCCCGGCCTGCCGGTCCAGCCGCCGGCGCCGCCCGCCGCCGAGGGTACGGGCACCGGCGGACCCACCTGAGCCGCCGGACGAGCCGGGCTATTTTCCGGGGTTCCGCACCGCGCGGCCCCTCGGGTATCGTCCGTTCGTTCAGTCGGAGATGCGACGATCAATCCGTTCGCCCTAGCCAGTTGTCAGACGATCGGGCAGAATCCGGTGCACACGCTCCACCGGGGGGCGTGCTCGTGTCCTCGCTGATCGATTGATCTGACGACGGTTCCCGGTCGGGCCATCACAAGTGGTCGACCAGGAACGATGGAGGCGACGGTGTCCGACGCGCGACCCGCCCGGGAGGGCCCGGCCACCTTCCGGGACGTCTTCGGTCAGTCGGAGTTCCGCGCCATCTTCGCCGCCAACACCCTGTCCTGGGTGGGTGACTACCTGGCCCGCGCCGCGGTCACAGTGCTCGTGCTGCGCGAGACCGATTCGGTCGCGCTCTCCGCCGCCGCGTTCGCCGCCAGCTACCTTCCGTGGCTGGTCGGCGGACCGCTGCTCTCCGCGCTCGCCGAGCGGCACCACTACCGGCGCGTCATGGTGGTCTGCGACGTCCTCCGGATGGCGCTGATGGCGCTGGTCGCGATGCCCTGGATGCCGACCTGGTCGGTCTTCGCGCTGATCTTCCTGGCCACGCTCGCGAACCCGCCGAGCCAGGCGGCGCGGTCCGCGCTGATGCCGCACATCCTGACCGGGGACCGGCTGGTCGTGGGCCTGTCCGCGTTCACCAGCGCCGGCCAGGCCGCCCAGGTCGTCGGCTACCTGATCGGCGCCACGGTGGCGGCGCTCAACCCGAACACCGCGCTGCTCGTCAACGCGGTGACCTTCGCCGTGTCGGCCGCGATCGTCCGCTTCGGCGTACGCGAGCGGCCACCGGCGATGACCGAGGTGCACCGCAGTCACCTGCTGCGGGAGACCGTCCAGGGTTTCCAGATCGTCTTCGAGCGGCCGGTGCTGCGCGCCATCGCGGTACTGGTGTTCAGCGCGATGCTCTTCTCGATCGTCCCGGAGGGGCTGGCCGCGGGCTGGGCCGCCGACCGGACCGACGGCGGGATGGACGCCGGCACCGCCCAAGGGCTGATCATGGCCGCCGTCCCGGTCGGATACATCCTCGGCGGGCTGACCATCAGCCGGCTCGTCGGCCCGGACCGGCGGCTGACGCTGATGCGACCGTTGATGATCATCGCGCCGGCGACGCTCGTACCCGCGCTGTTCAATCCGCCGCCGGCCGTGGTGGCGCTGCTGGCCGCCGGGTGCGGCTTCGCCGTCGCCGGGCTCGTCCCGGTCGCCAACGGCCTGTTCGTGCAGGCGCTCCCGGACGGCTTCCGGGCCCGGGCGTTCGGCGTCATGGCCAGCGGCACACAGATCATCCAGGGCGCCGCTGTGCTGGCCACGGGCGCGCTCGCCGAGCGCTTCTCGGTCCCGTCGGTGGTCGGCGTGTGGAGCGCCGCCGGGGTGCTGATCATGTCTGTGGCGGCACTCGCCTGGCCCCGGCCGCAGGTGATCCACGACGCCATCGCGACGGCCCGCGCCGAGTCGCCGGCCGGCGGCGGAACCGCGCACGCGCCCGCGCGCGGCCCCGCGTCGGGTGACCGGAACCACGAGCACGGCCGACGCCGGCACGCGGTGACGTGATCCGCGCCGCCCCGCGGGCGGGCGCAGGCGCCGGGCCGCACCTGGCAGGATGGAAGCGTGACTTCCCCAGGCGAGTCGATGACCCTCTTCGAGGCGATCGGCGGTGAACCGGCCTTCCGCAAGCTGGTGGACGAGTTCTACGCCGGTGTCGCCGACGACCCGCTGCTGCGGCCGATGTACCCGGAGGAGGACCTGGGCCCGGCGGCGGACCGGCTGACCCTGTTCCTCATCCAGTACTGGGGTGGCCCGCACACCTACTCGGAGCAGCGCGGCCACCCGCGGCTGCGGATGCGGCACGCCCCGTACCGGATCGGCGCGGCCGAGCGGGACGCCTGGCTGCTGCACATGCGCCGGGCGGTGGACGCGCTCGACCTGCCGCCGCAGCTCGCCGCCGCGCTCTGGGACTACCTGGAGCGGGCCGCCTACTTCATGGTGAACGTGATGGAGGATCCGGCCGCCGGCTGAGCCCGGCCGGCCCGGCTCAGAGCAGGGCGCCCTCGTCGTGCAGCCAGTCGACGAACGTGACGGCGACCGCGGCGCCGCAGTCGAGCATCTCGACGAGCAGCGCGTCGTGGGCGCCGGCGCCGAGCGGGACCTGCAACTCGGCGTAGATCGGGAGCTGACCGCGCTCGGTCGGGTCACCGATGTACGCCTTGCAGAAGCGCCGGGTGTGGTTCCACTCGTTCACCACGCGGTAGGCGCGGTCGGCCCAGTCCGGCGGAACCGTCGCGTGCGGGCGGGCCCGCATCACCAGGATCTCGTCCTCCGGACCCTCCAGCGCGACCAGCACGGCGTGCCGCTCCCACATGGCCAGCAGGTTGCCGTCGCCGTCGGCCAGGTAGCGGACGTCGAGCAGGTCGAGCGCGTCGCAGACCCGGCTCAGCGTGACCGGCGCGACGGTGGCCGGCATGTCCGCGAGGACCGGCCGCTCGGGTGGCGCCACGTCGTCCCCCGGCTGGCGAGGGGTCGGTGGGCCGACCCGGATGGTGTCATCCACTGTGGTCCCGCTTCGAGTCTCCGGCTCCCCGCCAGCGGCGGGACCAGGGCGCCATGACCACCACGGCATCGCTCGCGCACCTCACTCCCCAGCGGATCCGGACGCCTACGGTGCGTTGGATCCGAGGATGGACGGTACCCGGACAGACGGCGTGAGGCATCCCCCCAACGACCGCCCCAAACCGGAAGGACGAACCGGGGTCATCCGTTCGGATGACCTGGCGTCGGCCTGAGTGCAAGATCGGCGACGGTACGCGACCAGGCCGCCCCGAACGGTCCGACGAGTCCGACCCATCGGCCCGCCGTGCGCACCTGAACGTCGTCCGCGCCGGCACCGAGGAAACCCATCCGGACCAGGGCCTGCACCAGCCGCTGCGACACGTCCACGGGCGTGCGCGGCGCCTCGTCCGGGGTCACCACCACCGCGACGTGGTCCAGCAGCGCGTCCCGCAGCACCCGCTGCCCGACCGCGCGGCCCGCCACGCCGTGCGTGGCCGCCTCGCGCAGCGTCCCGGCCGCCGCCTCCGCGATCCGGCGCAGCTCGGCACCGGGCAGCGCCTCCACCGCCCGGCTCGCCGCCGGTGGGAGCTGCCACCGCCAGCCGTCGTCCCGGCGTACCGGAAGCGCCCCGCCGCCGGCGGAGAGTTCGGCCAGCAGCTCCCCAGCGGCGACAGTGGCGTCCCCGGGGGCGGTGCCCGGCACGGTACGGACCACGAGCACGCCCCACGGCAGCCGCGCCCAGAGGGCGGTACGGCCCGCACCCGGCACCGGCCGCAGCCGCACCAGTGTGGCCGGGTCGAACCGGACCAGCCGGGCCAGGAACGCCCCGGCGTCGGCCGCCCCGGTCAACCCGTGCCCGGTCATCCGCTCAGCCCCGGCGCGTATCGGAGCAGGAACGCCCGCTCCTCCGGCGAGATCCGGCGCGGGCGCTGCTCCGCCAGGTCGAACGGCACCAGCAGCGACCGGGCGGTGCCGGCCAGCGTGTCGCCGTCGTACAGCTCGTACGCGACCGAGAAGGAGGCGGCCCTGATCTGGTCCACCCACAGCTCGATCCGTACCGTCGGCGCGGCCTCCGCGCTGGCCCGGCCGAGCGCGTAGTCGACCGGGCGCAGGTAGTCGACCTCGTGCCGGCGGATGACCACACCGTCGGCGAACGAGCCCACTCCCCACGCCCGGCCGCCGGCGAACATCATCGCCACCCGGGCCTCCTCGTAGAGCGTGAGGAAGCGGGCGTTGTTGACGTGGCCGTACGCGTCCAGGTCGGACCAGCGCAGCGCGCAGTGGTAGACGAAGCGGTCAGTCACGGGTGAGCTTGCGGTAGGTCACCCGGTGCGGGCGGGCCGCCTCGGCGCCGAGCCGGTCGACCTTGTTCTTCTCGTACGCCTCGAAGTTGCCCTCGAACCAGAACCACTTGGCCGGGTTCTGGTCGTCGCCCTCCCAGGCCAGGATGTGCGTGGCGACCCGGTCCAGGAACATCCGGTCGTGGGAGATCACCACGGCGCAGCCGGGGAACTCCAGCAGCGCGTTCTCCAGGCTGGACAGCGTCTCCACGTCCAGGTCGTTCGTCGGCTCGTCGAGCAGGATCACGTTGCCGCCGATCTTCAGCGTCAGCGCCAGGTTGAGCCGGTTGCGCTCGCCACCGGAGAGCACCTTGGTCGGCTTCTGCTGGTCCGGCCCCTTGAAGCCGAACGCGGCGATGTACGCCCGGGACGGCATCTCGACCTTGCCCACCATGAGGTGGTCGAGCCCGTCGGACACGACCTCCCAGACGGTCTTGTCGCCGTCCAGGCCCTGCCGGTTCTGGTCGACGTACGACAGCGAGACGGTCTCGCCGACCCGGACCGAACCGCTGGTCGGCTGCTCCAGCCCGACGATGGTCTTGAACAGCGTGGTCTTGCCGACGCCGTTCGGGCCGATGATGCCGACGATGCCGTTGCGGGGCAGCGAGAACGACAGGTCGTCGATCAGCACCCGGTCACCGAACGCCTTGGTGAGGTTCTGCGCCTCGATGACCGTGTTGCCCAGGCGCGGGCCCGGCGGGATCTGGATCTCCTCGAAGTCCAGCTTCCGGGTCTTCTCCGCCTCGGCGGCCATCTCGTCGTAGCGGTCCAGGCGGGCCTTGGACTTGGTCTGCCGCGCCTTGGCGTTCGAGCGGACCCACTCCAGTTCCTCGGAGAGGCGCTTGCGCATCTTGGCGTCACGGCGTCCCTCGACGGAGAGCCGGGCGGCCTTCTTCTCCAGGTAGGTGGAGTAGTTGCCCTCGTACGGGTAGGCCCGGCCGCGGTCCAGCTCCAAAATCCAGTTGGCCACGTTGTCCAGGAAGTACCGGTCGTGGGTGATCGCCAGGACGGTGCCGGCGTACTTGGCGAGGTGCTGCTCCAGCCACTGCACGCTCTCCGCGTCCAGGTGGTTGGTGGGCTCGTCGAGCAGCAGCAGGTCCGGCGCCTCCAGCAGGAGCTTGCACAGCGCCACCCGGCGGCGCTCACCACCGGAGAGCGTGGTGACGTCGGCGTCCGGCGGCGGGCAGCGCAGCGCGTCCATCGCGAGTTCGAGCTTGGAGTCGATGTCCCACGCGTCGGCGGCGTCCAGATCCTCCTGGAGCTTGCCCATCTCCTCCATCAGCTCGTCGGAGTAGTCGGTGGCCATCTGCTCGGCGATCTTGTTGAACCGCTCCAGCTTGGCCTTGGTCTCGGCGACCGCCTCCTCGACGTTGCCGAGGACCGTCTTGGCGTCGTTGAGCGGCGGCTCCTGCGCGAGCATGCCGACGGAGTAGCCGGGCATGAGCCGGGCCTCGCCGTTGCTGGGCCGGTCCAGCCCTGCCATGATCTTGAGGAGGCTGGACTTACCGGCGCCGTTCGGACCGACCACCCCGATCTTGACACCCGGCAGGAAGTTCAGCGTCACGTTGTCGAGCACGACCTTGTCGCCGTGCGCCTTGCGCGCCTTGTCCAGGACGTAGATGAACTGGGCCACGGTGCGGGCTACCTCCGTCGGTTGCGATCGCGGGCTTGTCGGGTGCGGGGGGCCGTCGTCGATCTCCGCCGGCCGCCGCCGGCCGGGAGCCGGCCGCACGCACGCCGCCGTCAATCCTGACAGGTACGGACCGCGACGCCCACATCACCCCACCCCAGGGGTACGGCGGCGAGCCTCGTTGCCGACACGGGTACTACTCGTTAACGTCGGCAGTATGACCAAGAAGATCGCCATCAGCGTGCCCGACGACGTGGCCGAACGACTGGCCCAGGAGCCGAACGTCTCCGCGTTCGTCACCGAGAGCGTGCGGCAACGGATGGCGGGCGAGCGCACCAGGCGTACGCTCCGGCAGGTCGGCTTCCGGCTGTCCGACGGCGGGCTCGCCGACGCGGGCCACGCGCTCGACGAAGCCCAGGCGAAGATCACCCCGGAACTGCGCGCCCGGGCCGCCGCGTTGCTGAGCGAGTCGACACGTGGACGGCCGACCCGTGACTGACCCTGGGCTGGTGCTCGACACCGCGTGCCTGCTGGCCTACTCGGAGGGCACCGAGGCAGTCGGGGAGCAGATCGCGGCGGTCGCGGACCGGGGGCAGACGGTGATCGTGCCGGCGCTCTGTCTCGCCGAGGCGTACCGGCAGGTGGCCGTGGACGGCTGGCGCCTGCTGGACATCCTCGGCGATCTCGACCACGTGCTCGTCACCCCCGTGGCGCACGACATGTGCATGTTCCTCGGCGGCTGGTCGCGCACGCTCCCGAGCATGGACCTCGCCCAGGTGGCGCTGGAGGCCGCACGGGCCAGCACACCGATCATGAGCGACCGGCGGGAACTGCTCGGTGAGGTGCTGCCCAAGGAGTGGCCGATCATCGACCTCTGAACCGCCGGTGTCGACAAGATCACGCGATGGGTTCGGCGGTTCTGGGACGGGTAGGTAACTCCGGCACGGGGGATCAGACGCCGCAGCTACGCTCAGTACGCTCATCGCGGTGGACCCGTCAGTACCCGGAGGTGGCCGATCGTGACCGTCCGTAGCTCCTTTGTCGTAGTGGCCAACCGCCTGCCGGTCGACGAGGTGAGCACACCCGAGGGGCGGCAGTGGCGGCGCAGCCCCGGCGGGCTGGTGACCGCGCTGCACCCGGTGCTGGCCGAGCACCAGGGCACCTGGGTGGGGTGGGCCGGCGGCACCGGCGCCGCGCCCGAGCCGTTCGACCTGGAGGGCATCCGCCTGCACCCGGTGCCGCTGAGCGCCGAGGAGCTTGAGCGCTACTACGAGGGCCAGTCGAACGCCACGATCTGGCCGCTCTACCACGACGCGGTGGAGACGCCCGCCTACAAGCGGCGCTGGCGCGAGGCGTACCGGCTCGTCAACGCCCGGTTCGCGGAGGCCGCCGCCGACGTGGCCGCCGAGGGCGCCACGGTCTGGGTCCAGGACTACCAGCTTCAGCTCGTGCCGGCGATGCTCCGGGAGCTGCGGCCGGACCTGCGGATCGGTTTCTTCCTGCACATCCCGTTCCCGCCGATCGAGCTGTTCATGCAGATGCCGTTCCGCACCGAGATCCTGCGTGGACTGCTCGGCGCGGATCTGGTCGGCTTCCAGCAGCGGCTGGCGGCGCAGAACTTCGTCCGCCTGGCCCGGCACCTGCTCGGCCTGCGCTACGAGGGCCAGATGATCCAGGTCGACGGCCGGCAGGTGAAGGCGGGCGCGTTCCCCATCTCGATCGACACCAAGGAGATGGAGCGGCTGGCCGAGGATCCGGCGATCCAGGCCCGGGCCAAGCAGATCCGGGAGGAACTGGGCAACCCGAAGACGATCATCCTGGGCGTCGACCGGCTCGACTACACCAAGGGCATCGAACTCCGGCTGAAGGCCTTCCGAGAACTCCTCGCTGACGGAAAGTTGACAGTTCCGGACGCGGTTATGGTGCAGGTCGCCACGCCCAGCCGCGAGCGTGTGGAGCACTACCAGGCACTTCGGGTGAAGGTGGAACGCGAGGTTGGCCGGATCAATGGTGAATTCGGCCGGGTCGGCGTGCCTGCCGTGCATTATCTGCATCAGTCGTACAGTCGCTCCGAACTGGCCGCGATGTACGTCGCGGCCGACGTGATGATGGTGACCCCGCTGCGAGACGGAATGAATCTGGTGGCCAAGGAGTACGTCGCATCGCGCGCCGACCAGGGCGGCGCGCTCGTGCTCAGTGAGTTCGCCGGCGCCGCGACAGAGCTGCGCCAGGCGTTCCTGTGTAATCCGCACGACCCGGACGCGGTGAAGGACGCGTTGCTGCGGGCCGTGCATGTCGAAAAGCCCGAAGCCCGCCGCCGGATGCGCGTCATGCAGCGCCATCTGCGCAGCCACGACGTGGGCCACTGGGCCAAGTCGTTCCTCAGCGAGCTCGGCGTCCCCGATACGGAGGCTGCGTGACCTCGCCCGCCCCCGCCGCCTCCCACGGCGGCGTGCTGGATCCCGAACTGCGTGCCGCCATCGGCCGTATCGCCCGGGTTCCGCAACTCCTGGTCGCCTGCGACTACGACGGCACACTGGCGCCGATCGTCGAGGACCCCAGCAAGGCCGTGCCGCTGCCCGAGTCGGTGGCGGCCGTACGCGCGCTCGCCGCACTGCCGCAGACGAGCGTCGCCGTCGTCTCCGGCCGGGCGCTGCGCGACCTGGCCACACTCTCCCGGCTGCCCAGCGAGGTACACCTCGTCGGCAGCCACGGCTCGGAGTTCGACATCGGCTTCGTCGAGCGGCTCACCCCCGAGCTGATCGCGGTCCGGCACCGGCTCCGTGAGGCGCTGCGCGAGATCGCCGCCGAGCACCCGGGCATCCGCCTGGAACGCAAGCCGGCCAGCGTGGCCGTGCACACCCGGGGCGTCGACCCGCACGTCGCCGCCCGGGCCGTCGAGGCGGTCCGCAACGGCCCCGCGACCTGGGAGGGCGTGACCGTCACCCAGGGCAAGGAGGTCATCGAGCTGTCGGTGGTCGTGACCAACAAGGGCACCGCCGTCGACCAGCTCCGCACCCAGCTCGCCGCGAGCGCGGTGCTGTTCATCGGCGACGACGTCACCGACGAGAACGCCTTCGGCAACCTGACCGGGCCGGACGTCGGCATCAAGATCGGTCCCGGGGAGACCCGGGCCGACTACCGGGTGGCCGAGCCGATCGAGGCGGCCCGCGCGCTGGGGCTGCTGCTGGAGACGCGGCGGCACTGGCTGTTCGGCGAGCGGGCGGTGCCGATCGAGCGGCACTCGATGCTGGCGAACGGCCGTACCGTCGCGCTCGTCACGCCGGAGGCCAAGATCACCTGGCTGTGCCACCCGAAGCCGGACTCGGCGGCGATCTTCGCCGACCTGGTCGGCGGCAGCCCGGCCGGGCACTTCACGGTCGGCCCGGAGCGGGGCGGCATCCCGCTGGGCCAGCGCTACCGCAGCAACACGATGACCGTCGAGACCCGCTGGTCCGGCCTGACCGTGACCGACTGGCTCGACCTGCCGGTCCGCGAGACCACGCCGGACGACCCGGCCGTGGTCAGCGGCGACTCGACACTGGTCCGGGTGCTCAGCGGCACCGGCCGGGCCCGGGTCGAGTTCGCGCCGCGCCCCGAGTTCGGCCAGGTGGCGGTGCAGCTCCAGCCGCTCGACGACGGCCTGCTGGTGCTCGGCTCCAACGAGCCGGTCGCGCTGCACTCCCCCGGCGTCGAGTGGGAGGTCACCAACGACGCCGGGTACGAGACCGCGAAGGCGGTTGTCGACCTGTCCGCGGCCGGCGGCCAGGTCGTGCTGGAGCTGCGCTTCGGCACGCAGAGCCTGGAACCGCACCGGCTGCCGCTGCACGAGCGGCAGGCTGCCGCGGAACAGCCCTGGAAGGACTGGGTGGCCTCGCTGCGGCTGCCCGCGACCGCCCGGGACCTGGTCGCCCGCAGCGCGCTGACGCTGCGCGGCCTCTGCCACGAGCCGACCGGCTCGATCCTCGCCGCGGCCACCACGTCGCTGCCGGAGGAGCTGGGCGGTGTCCGCAACTGGGACTACCGCTACTGCTGGCTGCGGGACGCCGCGATGACCGCCCGCGCGCTGGTCGACCTCGGCTCGACCGAGGAGGCCGAGGGGCTGCTGCGCTGGATCGACGGCGTGGTCGAGCGCACCGGCGGGCACCCGGAGCGGCTGCACCCGCTCTACACGGTGGACGGCTTCGAGCTGGGCGCCGAGGCGGTCATCGACACGCTGCCCGGCTATGCCGGCTCCCGGCCGGTACGCGTCGGCAACCTCGCCAACCACCAGCTCCAGCTCGACGTCTTCGGCCCGGTCGCGGACCTGATCGCGGCGGTGGCCGACGCCCGGGGCTCGATCCGCGACGACGAGTGGCGGGTGCTGGAGAACATGGTCGAGGCGGTACGCCGCCGCTGGCACGAGCCCGACCACGGCATCTGGGAGGCCCGCCTCCCCCCGCGGCACCACGTCTTCTCCAAGGTCATGCTCTGGATGACAGTGGACCGGGCGCTGCACGTGGTACGCCGGCACGGCGGCGAGGACCGGCCCGAGTGGGTCGAGCTGCGCGACCGGATCGCCTCGAACGTGCTGGAGCACGGCTGGCACCCGGAGGCCGAGGCGTACAGCGTCGCCTACGGCTACGAGGAGATGGACGCCTCGTCGCTGTGGATCGGCATCTCCGGGCTGCTCGCCGGCGACGACCCGCGCTTCCTCTCCACCGTCCTCAAGATCGAGGCGGAGCTGCGCAGCGGGCCGGTCGTCTACCGGTACCACTGGGACGACGGCCTGCCCGGCCGGGAGGGCGGCTTCCACATCTGCACGTCGTGGCTGATCGAGGCGTACCTGCGCACCGGCCGCCGCAGCGACGCGGAGGAGCTGTTCACCCAGATGCTCGACACGGCCGGGCCGACCGGGTTGCTGCCGGAGCAGTACGACCCGCTGGCCGAGCGCGGGCTGGGCAACCACCCGCAGGCGTACAGCCACCTGGGCCTGATCCGCTGCGCCCTGCTGCTGGACAACATGCTCAAGCAGTGACCTGACCGAGCGCCCGGACGGCGGCGGGGCCCCACGGTCCCCGCCGCCGTCCCGTCCCACCCCGCCCTCGGCGATCTTGCACTTGCTGCCCCGACAGAGGGGACATAACGGGCCCCTGGCGGGCACCAAGTGCAAGATCGGCGTTATCAGGGGGCGGCGGGCGGCGTCAGGGCGTGGACCACGTCGCCTACGACCACGATCGCGGGTGGGCGTAGCGCGGCGGTCTCGACGTCTTGCGCGACAGTGCCCAGCGTGGAGCGCAGCGTGCGCTGGGCCGCCGTCGTGCCCTCCTGGATCACCGCGGCGGGAGTGCCCGCCGGCTTGCCGTTCGCGATCAGGGTCGCGGCGATGGCGGCGAGGTTCTTCAGGCCCATCAGGATCACAAGCGTGCCGCGCAGCCCGGCCAGGGCGTCCCAGCGTACGAGCGACGCGGGCGCGTCGGGTGCGAGGTGCCCGGACACCACTGTGAACTCGTGCGCCACGCCCCGGTGGGTCACCGGCACCCCGGCCACCTCCGGCACCGCGATCGCGCTGGTCACGCCGGGCACCACAGTCACCGGCACGCCCGCCTCGGCGCAGGCCAGCAGTTCCTCGCCACCGCGGCCGAAGACGTACGGGTCGCCGCCCTTGAGCCGTACCACCACCTTGCCGGCCCGGGCCCGGTCCACCAGGATCCGGTTGATCTCCTCCTGGGCGCGCGACGGCCCGTACGGGATCTTGGAGGCGTCGACCAGTTCGACGTCCGGGCGCAGCTCGTCCAGGAGCAGGCCGGGCACGAGCCGGTCGGCGACGACCACCTCGGCCTCGGTGAGCAGCCGCCACCCCTTCACGGTGATCAGCTCCGGGTCGCCCGGTCCGGCGCCGACGAGCGCGACCCGTCCCCCGGCGGCGCCTTCCGCCTCGGGCGACGGCGCGAAGCCGGGGCCGGTCCGCGCGCCCAGCAGGTCCCGCACGGCATCGCGGACGCCCATCGCCCGGCGCGGGTCGCCGCCGCCGAGGACCGCCACGGTGACCGGGCCGTGCCGGGTCACCGCCGGCGTCCACGCGCTGGCCGCCGTGCGGTCGTCGGCGCGCACGCAGAAGATCCGCCGCTCGGCCGCTGCCGCGCTGACGGCAGCGGCGGCGGCCCGGTCGTCCACCGCCACCTGGACCAGCCAGGCGCCGTCCAGGTCGTCGGGGGCGAACCGGCGCGGCTCCCAGTGCAGCCGCCCGGCGTCGACGTGCGCGCGCAGCGCCGGGGTCAGTTCGGGCGACACCAGCAGCACGTCCGCGCCGGCGTCGAGCAGCGCGGGCACCCGCCGGGTCGCGACCGCTCCCCCGCCGACGACGACCACGCGCCGCCCGCCCAGCCGCAACCCCAGGGGGTACGGGCTCGGCGGCGTCGGCCCGGTCACTTCTCCGCCACCCCGGCGGAGTCGAACGTGGCCACCTCGTGCAGCACTCGGACCGCGCCGGTGACCACGGGCAGGGCGAGAAGCGCCCCGGTGCCCTCACCGAGCCGCAGTCCCAGGTCGATCAGCGGCTCCAGGCCGAGGTGCCGTAGCGCCGCCGTGGCACCCGGCTCGGCGCTGCGGTGCCCGGCGACCATGGCGCCCACCGCGTCGGGCGCGAACGCGGCGGCGGCGAGCGCGGCGCTCACCGCGATCACGCCGTCGAGCAGCACCGGCACCCGTCGCGCGGCGGCGCCGAGGATCAGGCCGGTCAGCGCGGCGTGCTCCAGCCCGCCGACTGTGGCCAGCACGCCCAGCGGGTCGGCCGGGTCGGGCTCGTGCCGGGCCAGCGCGGCCCGCACGACCGCCACCTTGCGGGCGTACGTCTCGTCGTCGACCCCGGTGCCCCGGCCGGTGGCCGACTCCGCGTCCACGCCGGAGAACGCGGCGATGAGTGTGGCGGACGGGGTGGTGTTGCCGATGCCCATGTCGCCGGTGAGCAGGATGCCCGCCCCGGCGTCGATCAGCTCACCGGCGACCCGGATGCCGGTCTCGACGGCCGCGCGGGCCTCGTCCCGGGTCAGCGCGGCGGTGACTGTCATGTCGCGGGTGCCGGGGCGGACGTTCGCGGCCACCAGACGCGGCCCGGCCGGGTCGGCGGACTCGGCGCCGGGGATCGGGGTGGCGACGCCGACGTCCACCACCGTGACCGAGGCGCCGGCCTGGCGGGCGAACGCGTTGACCACCGCGCCGCCGGCCAGGAAGTTGGCGATCATCTGGGCGGTGACCTCCTGCGGCCACGGGGTCACGCCCTGGGCGTGCACGCCGTGGTCACCGGCGAAGATCGCCACCGCGGCCGGCTCGGGCAGCGGCGGCGGGCAGGCGCCGGCCAGCCCGGCGAGGCGTACCGAGAGCGGCTCCAGGGCGCCGAGCGAGCCGGCGGGCTTGGTCAGCCGTCCCTGCAACTCGCGGGCCGCCGCCATGGCGGCCTCGTCGAGCGGCCGGATCGCCGCGACTGTGGACTCCAGCATCATGCCTCCAGGATCCGTGCCAGCGTCTCGATGAACGCGTCGGTGGTGCCCCGGTCGCGTACCGCGATCCGGAGCCAGTCCGGGCCGAGCCCGGGGAACGTGTCGCCCCGGCGTACCGCCCAGCCGTGCGCGCGCAGCCGCTCGCGTACCTCGGCGGCGCCGGCCACGTGGATCAGGACGAAGGCGGCGGCCGGGCGCCCCGCCACGCGTACCCTCGGCAGGCCGGACAGGCGGGCCACCAGGTGGTCGCGGTCGGCGGCGAGTTCGGCGGCGATGACGCGTTCGGCCGCGACGGCGGCCGGCGCGGCGCAGGCGGTGGCGGCGGCGAGCGCCGGGGTGGAGACCGCCCAGAGCGGCTGCGCGGCGGCGAACCGGGCCAGCAGCGCGGCGTCGCCGAGCAGGTAGCCGATCCGCAGCCCGGCCAGGCCCCAGGTCTTGGTGAGGCTGCGCACCACCACGAGGCCGGGCAGGTCGCGGCGGGCGGCGAGCGACTCGGGCTCGCCGTCGACGCCGGGCGCGGCGGTGGTGTCGGCGAACGCCTCGTCGACCACGAGCACCCGGCCGGGACGGGCCAGCGCGGCGATCGTGTCCGCCGGGTGCAGCACCGAGGTCGGGTTCGTGGGGTTGCCGATCATGACCAGGTCGGCGTCGTCCGGGACGCGGGCGGGGTCCAGGCGGAAGCCGTCGGCGGGGTCGAGCAGCACCCGGTCGACCCGGTGCCCGGCGGCGCGCAGCGCGGCCTCCGGCTCGGTGAACTGCGGGTGCACCACCACGGGGTGGCGGACGCCGGACAGCGCGCGGGCGATCAGGACGAAACCCTCGGCGGCGCCGGCGGTGAGGAGTACCTCCTCCGGGGGTCGCCCGTGCCGGTGAGCGACGGCGGCGCGGGCCGACGCCGGGTCCGGGTACGCGGCCAGGTCGCCCAGCGCGGCGACGACCGGGTCGGCCAGCCAGTCCGGCATCGGGCCGCGGCGCACGTTCACCGCCAGGTCCACCAGGCCGGGCGTGGCCTCGGCGTCCCCGTGGTGGCCCAGGTCGGGCTCGTCGAGCGCGGCGGCGCTCCCGGTCGGTGCTGCGGGCATGTCCGCGATCCTGCCGGGTAGCCGCCGCCCGGGACAGCGCATCCCGGCGTGGGTCGCGTCACGGTCCGCCAGTTTATGAGTTCTTCTCATTTCCGAATCGGAAATGTCATAGCTTGACCCCGTGAGCAGTCGTCCCCTTGCTTCCGCTGGCCGTCTCGTTCCCCTTCTCCGCGCCGGGCTGATCGCCGGCATCGTGGTCGCCGCCGCCCTGTACCCACTGGTCGCCGTCACCGGCATCGGGGCCAAGGCCACCGCGCACGCGATCGAACAGAAGACGAGCATCCTCAAGACCGCGCTGCCGGCCGAGACCTCGTACGTCTACGCGCCGGACGGCAAGACGGTGCTGACCATGTTCTACGAGGAGTACCGGCAGTACACCAAGATCGAGAGCATGTCGCCGAACATCCAGCAGGCGATCGTCGCCGCCGAGGACAACCGCTTCTACCAGCACCACGGCGTCGACCCGAAGGGCGTGGCGCGTGCCTTCGTCTCCAACGCCCGGTCCGGCGGGGTCTCCCAGGGCGCCTCGACGATCACCATGCAGTACGTGCGGATGGCGCTGCGGGACAGCGCGACCACGCCGAAGGAGGTCCAGGAGGCCACCCAGCAGACCAGCCTGCGCAAGGTCAAGGAGATGCGCATGGCGCTGGACATCGAGAAGCACCTGAGCAAGGAGCAGATCCTGGAGCGCTACCTCAACTCGGCCTACTTCGGCCACCGCGCGTACGGGATCTACGCCGCCTCGCAGATCTTCTTCTCCAAGACGCCGGCCACGCTCACCCCGGTCGAGGCGGCCACGCTGGCCGGGCTGGTGAAGTCACCGTCGGAGTACGACCCGATCACCTCGGACCAGAAGGACGCCACCGGCCGGCGCAACTACGTGCTGGACAACATGGCCCGCCTCGGCTACCTGTCGCCTGACGCCGCCGCCGCGGCGAAGGGCCAGCCGATCAAGCTGAAGCTGACCGACCCGCCGAACGACTGCGCCGCGATCGACGGCGGGCACCGCAGCTGGGGCTTCTACTGCGACTACCTGAAGAACTGGTGGAGCTCCCAGCCCGCGTTCGGCGAGAACCGGCTGGAACGGATGGACAAGCTGCGCCGCGGCGGCTACCGGATCGTGCTCGCGCTCGACCCGAAGACCCAGGCGGCGGCGGAAAAGAACGTCGGGGCAAAGGACAACACCGGCAGCCCGTTCGCCAACGGGATCGTGGTCGCCGAACCCGGCACCGGGCGGATCAAGGCGATGGCGGTGAACCGGAACTACTCGCTCGACCTGGCCGAGAACCCGAACAGCTCGAACCCGGAGGCCGGCCCGAAGGTCAAGGCGAACTATCCGAACACGGTGGCGCCGCTGCTGGGCGGCGGGACGCTCCCGGGCTACCAGGCCGGTTCGACGTTCAAGATGTTCCCGATGCTCGCCGCGCTCAACGCCGGGATGCCGCTGTCCACCGCGTACGACTCGCCGCACACGTACAAGTCGGCCGTCTACGACGGGTGGGCCCCGTCCAACGCCAGCGGCGCGATGACCGGGCGGCAGACCATGTGGTCCGGGTTCGGCAAGTCGGTGAACACCTACTTCGTCCAGCTGGAGGAGAAGATCGGCGCGGACGCCGGGGTGCGCCTGGCCGAGCAGCTGGGGCTGCGCTGGCGTACCGACGTGGACAAGGAGCAGGCGTCGCCGGGCAAGGCGAAGAAGTGGGGCGCGTTCACGCTCGGCGTCTCCGACGCCACCCCGCTGGAGATGGCTAACGCGTACGCCGCCATCGCCGCCGACGGACGCTACTGCGAGGCCATCCCGGTCAACGCGATCATGAACCGGGACGGCACGCCCGCCACGTACACGACGGCGGGCGGGGTGCAGCGGGAGGTCGCCAAGCCGCGGTGCCGGCAGGTGGTGAACGCCGACGCGGCCCGCGCCGCCACCGACGCGGCGCGCTGCCCGACCGGCGACACCCCGGCCAAGGGGAGCTGCGGCGGCTGGTCGACGGCCGACAGCGTGCGGGGTACGGTCGGCCGCCCGGTCGCCGGCAAGACGGGTACGACAGACAGCACCCGGTCGGCGTGGTTCGTCGGCTACACGCCGGAGCTGGCGGCGGCGAGCTTCATCGCCGACCCGGACAATCCGTTCAACGCGGTGGGCGACGGGCAGTCGCAGATCCCGGTGAACGCGGTGGCGCAGACCCTGCGGGACTCCCTGAAGGGCCAGCCCACCCGCCAGTTCACCCCACCCTCGGACCAGATAGTCGGCTGA
Source organism: Micromonospora sp. WMMD1219 (assembly GCF_049315215.1). NCBI lineage: Bacteria > Bacillati > Actinomycetota > Actinomycetes > Micromonosporales > Micromonosporaceae > Micromonospora > Micromonospora sp. WMMD1219. The sequence goes on along the minus strand of NZ_CP186057.1, from coordinate 3,109,520 downwards.
TCCCCTCTGTTCCGCCCGGGGGTGCGCCCGGGTAGTTGATCAAGGAGTTTGCGTCAGGGATCGAACGATCTCCAGACGCGAACTCCTTGATCGACGTTGAGAGAGGGGCGGTCAGCGGAGGTCGGCGGCCACGAAGGACCACAGCTCCAGGTCGACCCGGGCGCCCCTGACGAAACCGGCGTTGCGCAGCAGGCCCTCGTAGCTGAAGCCGGCCTTCTCGGCGACCCGCCGCGACGCCACGTTGCCGGCCGCCACCCGCAGCTCCACCCGCTGGAACCCGTGCTCCAGGATCAGCGCGATCGCCACCGCGTCCACCGCCTCGACCGCCAGGCCGTAGCCCCGGGCGTGCGGCGCGATCGCGTACGACAACTCGGTGAGCCGGGCGCCCCAGTCCGTGCGGCGGGCCCAGAGCGAGCCGACCACCCGCTGGTCCTCCCGGCGGACCACCGCCCAGTGGTCGCCGTCGCCGCTGTCGCGCCGCTGCCGGGCCAGTTCGGTGCACCACGCCCGCCCGTCGATCTGCCCGGACGCGTCGGCCAGCGGCAGCCAGCGCTGCGTCTGCCGGTCGGCGAACACCTCGTCCACCGCCTCCGCGTCGGCGGCGACGAGGTGCCGGACCTCGATGCGCGGGGTGGAGACGGTCAGCGCCGGGAACCGGCGTACCGCCACCTGCCCGATCATGCCGAAGCCCCCACCGGTGCCAGGGCGGCGGCCACCAGCCGGGCCGCGATGTCCGGATGCGCGGCCCAGTGCGGTACGAGCTGCGAGGCGTGCACGGCCTGCCGGACGAAGCCCTCCGGGTTGCCACCCTCCCAGCGCCAGGCCGGCCGGTCACCGGCGCGCGGAGTGAGCACGGCGGCGTGCTGCTTGTGGCCGGTCACCGTGGCGCCGGCCGCCGCCACCACGCTGTCGGTGACCGCCGTGGCCGTCCGGTAGCCGACCACCAGGCCGTCCCGGACCGTGCCGACCGCGTCGAGCACCCCGCACATGGGCAGGCCGTCCAGCTCGCGGGCCAGCCAGAGCAGGCCCGCCCCCTCGGCGATCACCGGACGGCCGGAGCGGGCCAGCTCGGCCACCGCGATGCAGAGGCGGCGGTTGGCGGAGAGCTGCTCCGCGTACGTCTCGGGCAGCCCGCCGCCGACGACCAGCGCGCGGGTACCGGCGGGCAGCGCCTCGTCGCGCAGCGGATCGAGCGTCACCACCTCGGCGCCCGCCGCACGCAGCAGCTCGGCGGTCTCGGGGTGGCTGTAGGTGCCGGCCGGCCCGCCGGCGAGCGCCACCACCGGCCGCTCCCCCGACGGCTGCGGGGCGTCGGCCGGCTCCGGCGACCACGGCTCGACGGTGAGCGCGGGGGCGGAGCGGGCCAGCGCCAGCAGCCGGTCGAGGTCGACGGTGGCGGCCACCGTCTCACCGAGCCGGCGTACGCCCCGTTCGGCGTCCGCGTCGGCGCGCACCACGGGCCCGGTGCCGAACCGACGGGCGGGCAGCACCGGGGGCAGCTCGTGCCGGCGCAGCGCCCCGTAGACCGGCACGCCCACGTCGTCGAGCGCCTCGCGCAGCAGCGCCTCGTGCCGGGGCGAGGCCACCCGGTTGAGGATCACGCCGCCCAGCCACAGCTCGTCGTCGTACGCCCGGAAGCCGTGCACCAGCGCGGCCACCGACTGGCCCATCGCGGCCACGTCCACCACGAGCACCACCGGACTGCGCAGCGCCGTGGCGACGGCCGCCGTGGACTCGCTCTCCGGTCGCCCGGCGACCGAGTCGTAGAGGCCCATCGTGCCCTGCACCAGCGCGAACCCGGCGCCGGCCGCGCCGTACGCGAAGAGGGGGGCGATGCGCTCCGGGCCGACCAGTCGCGGATCAAGCGTGCGCCCGGCGCGCCCGGCGGCGAGCCCCAGATACGCCGCGTCCACCTGGTCCGGCCCGACCTTGAACCCGGCCACCGGGATCCCCCGGTCGGTGAGCGCCGCGAGCAGGCCGAGGGAGACGGCGCCGGTGCCGTGCCCCGAGGAGGGCGCACTCAGCACGACGCGCGGCACGTCGGTCATCATCGACTCCTGATGTGGGTGGTTTCCGCCCGCGTGACCATACCCGTCCGGCCCGGCGCGCGAGGGCCACGCACTCCGCCGTTTTCTCCCTGGCCGCGGCGAGTGGCATCGCTCATACGGGTAGCCTTGGCCAACGTGTACCGGTTCCTGCTGACCCCGCGCTGGCTCGGCTACCTCGCGCTCACGCTCGTCGCCGCCACGGTGATGGTGTTCCTGGGCAACTGGCAGCTGGACCGCTACCGGGGCCGGACGGCGGTCAACGAACGGATCGACGCCGGGGCCACCATGACGCCCGCGCCGCTGCGCGACGCGCTCCCCGCGCCCAGCGGCGGCGACGTCGGTCCCGCGCCGTCCGAGGAGCTGACCTGGAGCCGGGTCACCGCCACCGGCCGGTACGACAGCGCGAACACCGTCCTGATCCGCGGCCGGACCGTCGACCGGACGGTCGGCTTCGAGGTGCTCACCCCGCTGGTGCTGGCCGACGGCACCGCGGTGCTCGTCGACCGGGGCTGGATCCCGCCCGTGCCCGGCGCCGGCGCGACAGTCCAGCCGGAGGTGCCGGCGGCGCCGACCGGCGAGGTGACGGTCACCGGCCGGGTGGTCGGCAGCGAGAGCGGCGGCGGCGCGGTCAGCCGGCGCGACGGCAAGCTGGAGGCGCGGCGCATCGACATCCCGCGCCTGGCCCAGCAGCTCCCCTACCCGGTGACCGGCGGCTACGTGCTGCTCGACGGGCAGACGCCGGCCGCCGACCCGGCCTTCCAGGCGGTCCAGATCGGGCACACCAACAACTGGCAGAACTTCGGCTACGTCTGGCAGTGGTGGATCTTCGCGGTGATGAGCCTCTTCGGCTACGGCTGGGTGGCACGCCGGGAGGCCCGCCGCCGGGCCGGGTTGGACACCCCGGGCGAGCCGGTGGACCGCGCCGCCGAGCCGGCCGCCCCCACCTCCGCCTGAACCCGGCGCCCTCCCGGTGGGCACACCGGGCGGCGGGGACGTTGTAGGGTCCGCGGATGATCGTCAATCGTGGGGGTCGCGGTGACCTCTGACGCCACGACGCCCCCGGCCGCCGAGCCGCCCGCGTACGACCCGTGGTCGGCCATGCCGCCGGCCGTCGCGCCGCCAACCGAGCAGTTCCCGGTGATCGCCGCGCCGGACGCACCCGTCGCCCCGGCGCCCACCGCGCAGTTCCCCGCCACGCCGGCGGCCCCGCCGCACTCCGCGCCGCCGTTCTCCGCCCCGCCGTTCTCCGCCCCACCGGCCACCGCGCAGTTCCCGGCCGCGCCACAGTTCTCGGCACCGCCCGCGCAGTTCTCGGCGCCGCCTGCCCAGTTCTCCGCGCCGCCGATGGCGCCCGCCGGGGCGGTCGCGCCGTTCCACGGGCCGGCGGGCGCGCCCGGGCCGTACCCGCCGGCCGGGCCGGTGCCGCCCACGCAGTCCGTGGTGGCGGTGCAGATCGCCGAGATCATGGTGACGCCACCGGTCATCCGTACCCCGGCCGGTGTCCTGCCGCTCGCCGGCGCCTCCTGGTACGTCACCGACCACTGGCAGAAGGAGGAGAAGATCGCCCCGTGGGCCGTCGTCGCCGCGATCCTCGGCTTCTTCTGCCTGACCGTGTTCAGCCTCCTGTTCCTGCTGATCAAGGAGACGCGGCACTACGGCACCGTGCAGGTGACGGTGAGCAGCGGCGGGCACCAGTACGTCGCGCGGATCCCGGTGACCGACCAGTTCCAGGTGCAGCAGCTCAACAACCAGGTCAACTACGCCCGGTCGTTGTCGGCCGGCTGAGCCGTCAGCCGGTGACCCGGCCGGCGTGGATGGCGCGGACCGCGTCGATGGTGTCCGCCTCGGCGGCGGTCTTGTCGTCGCGGTAGCGCAGCACGCGCGCGAAGCGCAACGCCATGCCGCCCGGGTACCGGCTGCTGGTCTGCACCCCGTCGAACGCGATCTCGACCACCTGCTCCGGCCGTACCCGCACCACCCAGTCGCCCTTCTCCACGGCGAGCGACAGGAACCGCTCGGTCTGCCAGCGCAGCAGCTCGTCGGTGAGCCCCTTGAAGGTCTTGCCGAGCATGACGAACTCGCCTGTGCGCGGATCGCGGGCGCCGAGGTGCAGGTTGGACAGCCAGCCCTCCCGCCGGCCGCTGCCCCACTCGACGGCGAGGACGACGAGGTCGAGCGTGTGCCGCGGCTTGACCTTGACCCAGGCCGAGCCGCGCCGGCCGGCGTCGTAGGGCGCGGCCGGATCCTTGACCACCACGCCTTCCTGGCCGGCGTCGACAGCCGCGGCGAACGCCGTGGCCGCCTGGTCCACGTCGTCCACCTCGACCCGGTCGACGAGCAGCGAGGCGTCGACCGCGCCGGCCAGGGCCGCCCACCGTTCCCGCCCGGGCGCGTCGATCAGGTCGGTGCCGTCGAGGTGCAGCAGGTCGAAGAAGTACGGCGTGAGCACCGGCTCGCCGGTGCGCTCGGCGGCGGCCAGCACGGCGGGCGCGACCTGTGTCGGCCCGGTGGTGCTGGGCGTGGTGCGCCGGGCCGCGCGGCTGGACGTCTCCTGGAACGGCAGCGGACGGCCGGCGGCGTCCAGCCCGATCGCCTCACCGTCGAGCACCAGCTCGCGGGCGGGCAGCGCGCGGACGGCGGCCACCACCTGGGGCAGCCGGCCGGTGATCTCGTCGAGGCTCCGGGTGAAGACGGCGATGTCCGGGCCGGAGCGGTGCACCTGGATGCGGATGCCGTCGAGCTTGACGTCGACCACCGCCGGCACACCGGTGGCGGTCAGCGCCTCGTCGACCGAGGGCGCGCTCTGCGCCAGCATCGGCGCGAGCGGCCGGCCCACCTGGAGCCCGAACCCGGCCAGCGCAGCAGCACCCCCGGTGAGCGCCGCGACCGCCACGGCCCGCAGGTCACCGGCGAGCAGCAGAGCCCGCCGGACGGCCGTGACCGGGACGTCGGCGGCGCGCGCGACCGCGTCCGCCAGCAGCCCGGCCTGCGCGCCCTGGCGCAGCTCACCCCGGAACAGGCCGGTCAGCAGGCGCTGCTCGTCGGCGGTGGCGGCGGCGAAGAGACGGCCGACCAGTTCCCGCCGCCGGGCCTGCGAACCGGCCCCGGCGACGCGGGAGATCTCCTCGATCGCCGCGTCGACGGCGGCGACGGTGAGCGTCGGCTCGGCGGCCGGCGGAGGCAGATCACGCAGGCCCGCCCAGCCGACACCGGTCTGACGCTGGCGCAGCTCACCGGCGAGGTAGCCGGCGCCGGCCGGGATCTCGCCCGGCTCCAGCCCGCGGAGCGCGGCGGCCAGCAGCTCCACCTTGGCCCGTCGGCCGCTGGTGGCCCCGACCGCGGCCGAGGTGGCCGCCAGCTCCGCGAAACGCACGACCACATCCTGCCAGCCGGCTGTGACATCGGGGCGGATCCGGCGGCCCGGCACACCGCACGGGTGCGCCGGGCCGCCGGGCCGACGGTCAGGCCGAGACGGGTTCCTCGATGCGCAGGCCGCGCCCGCGCACGCCCTCGGCGACCCGGGTGAGCAGCGCGTCGAGCGTGACCAGGGCGGCAGAGAGCTCGCCGATCTGTTCGTTGAGCGTGTCCTCGGACCACGCGGAGACGTCGACGTCCCCCAGAGCACGGACGGCGGCCTGAAGCCGCTCCATCTCGTCGTTCGTACGCATGTTCGAAAGGCTATAACACCCCGCCCGCCGACACACCACAAACTCCGACATCGGCCCCGAAGTTACGGTTTCGACACCTCAGGCGCGGTTTCCGGCCTCCGCCACCCGGGCCAGCAGCAGCGCCTCGGCCAGGCACACCCGGGCGAACTCGCCCAGGTGCAGGCTCTCGTTCGGCCCGTGCGCCCGCGCGTGCGGGTCCTCCACACCGGTCACCAGGATCGCGGCCCGCGGGAACATCTCCTGGAACGTGGCGATGAACGGGATCGACCCGCCGACCCCGATGTCCACCGGGTCGGTGCCGTCCCAGGCCGTCCGGAACGCCGACCGGGCCGCGTCGAACATCGGCCCGGAGGCGTCGATGACGCAGGGCGCGCCGTCGTGCTCGAACGTCACCGACACCTGCGCGCCCCACGGCGCGTGCCGCTCCAGGTGCGCGGTCAGGGCCGCGTACGCCTTCTTCGGGTCGTCGCCCGGCGCCAGCCGCACGCTCAGCTTCGCCTTCGCGGACGGCACCAGCGCGTTCGGGGCCTCGCCGGTGGCCGGCGCGTCCACGCCGAGGATCGCCAGCGCCGGCTTGGTCCAGAGCCGGTCGGTGATCCGGCCGGTGCCGAACAGCTTCGCGCCGTCGACCAGGCCGGCCTCGCCCCGGAACCGGTCCTCCGGGTAGTCGACGCTGGCGCCCTCGCGGGCGACCAGCCCGTCCACCGCGACGTCGCCGGCCTCGTCGTGCAACGTGCCGAGCAGCTTCACCAGCGCGGTGAGCGCGTCCGGCACGGCGCCGCCGAACATGCCGCTGTGCACCGCGTGGTCGAGCGTGCGCACCTCCACGAAGCAGTTGACGATGCCGCGCAGCGAGGTGGTCAGCGCCGGCACGCCGACGTCCCAGTTGGTGGAGTCGGCGATCACGATGACGTCCGAGGTCAGGTCGTCGCGGTGTTCGGCGAGCAGCCGCTCCAGCGAGTCCGAGCCGTACTCCTCCTCGCCCTCGATGAACAGCACCACGCCGACCGGGAGCCGGTCGCCGAACGCGCGCAGCGCGGCGACGTGCGCCATGATGCCGGCCTTGTCGTCGGCGGCGCCGCGCCCGTACAGGCGGCCGTCGCGCTCCACCGGCTCGAACGGGTCCGACTCCCACAGCGACAGGTCGCCGACCGGCTGCACGTCGTGGTGGGCGTACATGAGCACGGTGGGAGCGCCGGGCGGGGCCGCCTTCGTGCCGATCACGGCCGGCTGGCCGCCGGACCGGACGATCCGCGTGTCGAGGCCGCAGCCGCGCAGCAGCTCCGCCACCGCCTCGGCGGAACGCTCCACGTGCGAGTGGTCGAAGCCCTCGAAGGCGATGCCCGGGATGCGGACGAGTCGCTCGAGGTCGGCACGGACGCCGGGCAGTTCCCGCTCGACGGCGGCCCGCACCTCGGACTCGGAGAGGATCGGAGTGGTCATGACCGGAATCGTATGCTGGCCTTACCCCGCCACGCCGCCCGAGCCCGATCGCCGCCCCACGCGCACGTAGTAGCGGTCGCCGTCGTGCGGCAGGTCCGGTGCGCCGTCGACGACCAGGTCCACCGCTGCCGCCGTACCGTCGGCGGCGAAGTGCGCCCGCTCCCCCGCGTGCCAGCGGCGCAGCTCCGGCAGGATCTGTTCCCCGTCGCGGGCCAGCGCCCGGCGCAACCGCAGCTCGGCCGGCGCGGTGACCAGCACCGACAGCGTCAGCTCGGGGCGTACCGCGGCGCGGGCGGCGCTCACCCCCTCGACGATCAGCACCGATCCGGCCGGCACCGGCACCACCCGGTCGAGGAAGCGGCGGCGCACCCAGCTGTAGCGGCGGTACCCGCCCGCCCGGCCGGCCCGCAGCGGGCCGAGCACCTGCTCGTCCAGCCGGGTCCAGAACGTGAGCTGGTCGTCCCAGCCGTCGAGCAGGTCGTCGGTGTGCACGAGCGGCGGCCGGACGCCGCACGCCAGCTCCGCGAGGGCGTCCGCGAGGCGCGTCGCGAACCGGCTCTTGCCCGCGCCGCTGGGCCCGTCGACGGCGACCAGGCGGGTACGCCCCAACCGCGCCGGACCGGCCAGCACCCGACGGGCCAGCCCGGAGTACGCCTCGATCACTGCGACGTTCACCCGACCGACGCTAACGTTCCCCCGTCCGCTGGAAACTGCGACCCGGGCGGACCGTTTCGCCGAGCGGCGGCCCGGCGCGCTGGGCATCATCGGGGGGTGCTCCATGACGTGATGTGTCCGGGCGTCGACGCCCTCCTGGAACAGGCCCGCGCCGGTCTCCGCCGGCTCACTCCGCACGAGACCGTCGAGGCGGTCCGTGGCGGCGCGCTGCTGATCGACACGCGTACCGAGGCGCAGCGCCGCGAGGAGGGTGAGCTGCCCGGCGCGATCGTCATCGACCGCACGGTGCTGGAGTGGCGGCTCGACCCGGCCAGCGCGTGGCGCATACCGGAGGCCACCGGGTACGACCGCGAGGTCATCGTGGTGTGCCGGGAGGGGTACAGCTCCAGTCTGGCCGCCGCCAGCCTCCAGACGCTGGGGCTGCGACAGGCCACCGACATGATCGGCGGGGTGCAGGGCTGGCGGGAGGCCGGGCTGCCGATGTCCGACCGCCCGGCCGACGTGCGCTACTGAGCCCTCGCGGTCGGCGCTGAGGCTCGCGATCCCAGCCGGGTCGCACGGCCGGCGAGTGCCGGTGGAGCGGCCCTCTACGCCGGTGGCGCGCCGGGCGGCACGAACGGCAGTCCCGCGGGTGGGCCGGACTCGATCAGCCGCCACAGCGCGTCCGTGTCGAGGTGTTCCTCCACCAGGTCGCCCAGCAGGTCCAGCGTCCGCTCCCGGGCCGCCGCGAAGGACGTGTCCGGCGCGACCTTGAAGCCGGTCCGCCCGGCCGCCTGCGCGACCTCGGTCAGGAACCGGCGGCGGAACGCGTCGGAGGAGAAGGCGCCGTGCCAGTGCGTGCCGTACACGGTGCCGAGGCGCGCGCCCTCGCCGGTGCCGTCGGAGTAGCGCAACAGCGGCGCGAGTCCCGGGTCGGCGGCCGTTACCCGGCCGTGGTGGATCTCATACCCGTGCACCGGCACGTCGCCGGCGGCGGTGCCCTCGGCCCGGCGGACCGTCTTGCGGGGCTCGAAGGTGATCTCGACGGGCAGCAGCCCGAGGCCGGGTACGGTGCCCCGGCGGCTCTCCACCGCGTCGTGGATCGCCCGGCCCAGCATCTGGAAGCCGCCGCAGATGCCGAGCAGCGGCCGTCCGGCGGCGGCGTGTGCCCGGACCGCGTCGGCCAGGCCGGTCTCCCGCAGCCAGGCCAGGTCGGCGACTGTCGACTTGGTGCCGGGGAGCACCACCAGGTCGGCGGCGGCCAGTTCGGCCGGTTCGACGGTGAGGCGGACCCGCACGCCCGGCTCGGTCGCGAGGGCCTCCACGTCGGTGGCGTTGCTGATCCGCGGCAGCCGGACCACTGCGACGTCGAGCCAGTCGGTCCCCCGGGGCGCGGCCGGTCGGCCGAGCACCCGCCCGTACGCGAGCGAGTCCTCCGCGTCGAGCCACAGGTCCAGCGCCCACGGCACCACCCCGTACGTCGGGCGGCCGGTGACCCGGCGCAGCATGTCCAGCCCCGGCTGGAGCAGGCCGCGATCGCCCCGGAACTTGTTCACCACGAACCCGGCCAGCAGCGCCTGATCGGCCGCGTCGAGCAGGGCGACGGTGCCGAACATCGAGGCGAACACGCCGCCCCGGTCGATGTCGCCGACCACGATCGTGGGCAGCCCGGCCTGCCGCGCCAGGCCCATGTTGACGTAGTCGCCGTCGCGCAGGTTGATCTCGGCGGGGCTGCCCGCGCCCTCGCAGATCACCACGTCGTACTCGGCCCGCAGCTCGGCCAGCGCCGCGTACGCCGTGGTGGCGAGCCGGGACCGCACCTCGTGGTAGTTGCCGGCGGTGACGGTGTCCACCGCCTCGCCGAGCAGCACCACCTGGCTCGCGTTGTCGCTGCCCGGCTTGAGCAGCACCGGGTTGAAACGCAGGTCGGCTTCGAGCCCGCAGGCGGCGGCCTGCATCGCCTGGGCGCGGCCCAGCTCTCCGCCGCGACCGTCCGGGCCGACCACCACGGCGGAGTTGTTCGACATGTTCTGCGCCTTGAACGGCGCGACCCGGACGCCCCGGCGGCGCAGCCAGCGGCAGATGCCGGCGGTGAGCACGCTCTTGCCGGCGTCGGAGGTGGTGCCGGCGACCAGCAGCCCGCCGCTCACCGCCCGCTCCCCCGGCGGGCTGCACACGTGAGGACGCCCAACGCCGCCCGGCCGGTGGCGCCGACCAGGCGACCGACTGTCACCGGGTAGAGCGCGGCCAGGCCGAGCGCGGCCACACCCACCGCGCCGGAGATCCGGGCGGCCCGCTTCAGGTGCCGCGCCTCGGGACGGGGGCCGTCACCGAGGAACGGCCGGGTCTCGGCGCGGCCGAAGTAGACGTTGCGCCCACCGAGCCGGACGCCGAGCGCGCCCGCCATCGCCGCCTCGCACTGACCGGCGTTCGGGCTCGGATGGTCGGCCCGGTCCCGCCGCCACACGTGCCAGGCGGCGGCGCGGTCCCCGTGCGCCACCGGCGCGACGGCCACCGTGAGCAGCCCGGTGAGCCGGGACGGCACGAGGTTCAGCGCGTCGTCCAGCCGGGCCGCCGGGGTGCCGAAGCGGGCGTACCGGGGCGAGCGGTGGCCGACCATCGCGTCGAGCGTGTTCGCCGCCCGGTAACCGAGCAGGCCGGGCAGGCCCGCGACCGCGCCCCAGACCAGCGGGGCGACCACGGCGTCGGAGGTGTTCTCGGCGACCGATTCGACTGTGGCGCGGGCGAGTTCGGGCTCGTCGAGGGCGGACGGGTCACGCCCGCAGAGGTTGCCGAGGCGGGCCCGGGCGGCGGGCAGGTCGGCCCGGCCGAGTGCCCGCGCCATCACCTTGGACTCGTGCCGCAACGTGCGCCCGCCCAGCACCGTCCAGGTGCCGGCGGCCACCAGCGCGGCCCGCGCGATCGGATGGTGTCGGGTCGCCAGCGCGGCGGCGGCACCGAGCAGGACCGGCGCGCCGACCGCGAGCGCCGTGAACGCGGTGCCGGCCGCCCGGTCGGGGCGGTAGACCCGCCGTTCCAGCGCACCGGCCGCGGTGCCGAAGCCGGCCACCGGATGCCATCGGCGGGGGTCGCCGAGCAGGGCGTCGAGCGCGTAGCCCGCCACCATCCCGGTCGCGTTCGCCATGGCGGTCGCCTGCCGCACCCGTCACCACCTCCGGCGGGCCAGCCTAGTCGTACCGCGGGGTGGTGACGCCGACGTCACCACCCCGCGCCCCCGTCGGACGAAGGGTCAGGCGGGCACCGCGGTACGCCTCCGGCCACGGCGCCCGGAGGTGGTCCCGGCGGCGCCGCCGGGACTCGCGCCGCCCGGCTCGCCCTCCCCCGGTCCACCGGCACTCGGTGCGGTGACCTCACCCAGCTCGTCGTCCCCGGCCGGGGCCGGCTCGTCGCCCTCCTCGGGGGACAGGTCGTCGTCCTCGGCCGGCAGGCCCGGGCCGGTGCCGGACGGACCGTCCGCCCGCCCGCCCGGCAGACCGCCGGACGGTCCGTCGAACCGGGCGTCCCCGCCGGGAACGGGCGCACCGGGCCGGTCGTCGAACGGGTCGGGCTCGCCCACCCGCTCGACGGTGCCGACCAGCCCGACCCGGCCGCCTCCGTACTCCGGCGGCGGGAAGTCGTCGTCGAAGGGCCGGTCGTCGAACGTCGCCGGGGCCTGCGCGTCCGGCACCGGCTCGGTCGCCTCGCCGTGCACCCGCTGCTCGGCCTCCGCGTCCTCGACGGTGCTGGTGGCCGCGCGGGGCTGGTTGCGCAGGAAGCGGGCCCGGCCCCGGGACAGGTCGTGCCCGACCGCGACCGCCTCCAACTCGTAGAGCGTGCGGTGGGTGCCCGCCTCGTCGGTCCAGTCCCGGGTGTAGAGGCGCCCGGCCACGATGACCGGATCACCGACCGCCACCGAGGCGGCCACCCCCTCGGCGAGGCGGCGCCAGCAGTTGACGCGTACCCGAAGGCTGTTGCCGTCGACCCAGCGGCCGCTGTCGCGGTCGAGCCGGCGGGCGGTCGAGGCGACCTTGAAGTTGGCCACCAGCGTTCCGCTCTGCGTGGTCCGGCGCCACTCCGGCGCGGTCAGCACGTTGCCGACGATCGTCACGTACGTATCGAACATCGCCCCTCCCAGGGATCGACTTGTCCCGGGAAGCGTCGGCCGGCCACCCCGCCCGGACCACCCGCCCGGCCCGTGCCTGTGGATGACGGACCGCCCTGTGGACAACCACCTGATCAAGGTCCCGATCTGCTAGGCCGACCGGCCCTACGTGCCTGACCTGCGACGACGCATGATCGAAAGGAGCCGGCAGGCAGGCGTTCCGGAATCGCGCCGGTTGGGTAAGTACTTGATCAACCGAGAGAAAGGGAGCTCCCATGCTTCTCCGAGACGTCCGCGAGGCAGCGCGATGAGCGCCGTGGCGAACCCCGCGACCGTGGCCGAGTGCCTGCGGGTCGGCGCCGGGTTCTCCCAGGGCGACCGCAACTGGATCGCCGAGCAGTTCGCGACCCTGGACGCCCGGCTCGCCGGCTTCCACGCCGACGCCACCGAGCTTGAGGTGTCCGTCAAGGATCGCGAGGCCCGGGGCCAGAAGGTGACCCTGGAGTGCTGGGTCGCCGGGCGGCAGAAGATCGTCACCACCTCGACCGAGGAGGATCTGCACGCCGCGCTCAACGACGTCCGGGACGACCTGCGCCGCAAGCTCAACGACGCGAAGACCCGGCAGGAGCCGCGCCACAACAAGCACCTGCGCGCCGTCGACCAGCCCGATGGTGCCCCGTTGCAGGACGCCGAGCGCGAGGACGCCGAGACCGTCTGAGGCCCGTATGCCCCCGTCCGTCCGGTGCGGGCGGGCGGGGGCTACCGCCGGGTAGCCCGGCGGCGTACCGTCGCGGTCGTGGAACCGGACGTGCTGGGCGCCCCCTACGAGCGGCGGACGATCGACCTGGGCACCGACGACGAGGGGCCGGTGGTCGCGACCCTGGTGCGTCGGCGGGCCGACCGCCCGACCGGCCGCGCCGTGCTCTACGTGCACGGCTTCGTCGACTACTTCTTCCAGACCCACGTGGCCGACTTCTTCGCCGAGCGTGGCTGGGACTTCTACGCGCTCGACCTGCGCAAGTACGGCCGCAGCCTGCTCCCGCACCAGACCCCGAACTTCTGCCGCGACCTGAGCGACTACTTCCCCGAGCTGGACGCCGCCGCGGAGATCATCCGCGCCGAGGAGGGCCACGACACCCTGCTCGCCATGGGCCACTCGACCGGGGGCCTGATCATCTCGCTCTGGGCGCACGACCGCCGCGACGCCGGCCTGGTCGACGGCATCGTGCTCAACAGCCCCTTCTTCGACATCAACGCGCCCTGGATGGTGCGCCGGCCCCTCGCGGCCGCCGTCTCCCGCCTGGGCCGCAGGGCGCCGCAGCGTGTGCTGCCGTTCGGGCTGGGCACGGTGTACGGCGAGAGCCTGCACGCCGACCACCGGGGCGAGTGGCGGTACGACCTGGCCTGGAAGCCGCTCGCCGGGTTCCCGGTCCGGGCCGGCTGGATCAACGCGATCCGCGCCGGTCAGCGCCGACTGCGGGCCGGGCTGGACATCCCGGTGCCGGTGCTGCTCGCCTGCTCCACGCGCAGCTTCCGGGGCACGAAGTGGCACGACAGCGCCACCGGCGCCGACGCCGTGCTCGACGTCGAGCACATGGTGCGCTGGGCGCCCCGCCTCGGCCGGCACGTCACGCTCGCCCGCTTCGACGGCGGGCTGCACGACCTCACGCTGTCCAGTCCCGGCGTACGCGAGAAGGTCTTCGCGGAGGTCGGACGGTGGGCGGAGGGATTCCTGCGCGCCGGGCCGACCGAGCCGGAGCCCACGACACCGCCGGCCCCGCGGCGGCCGGCCGACGCGGCCGCCGAGGGCTGAGGCCGGTCCGTCCCGCCGCCGGGACGCCCGGCCCAGTCGGCCGTCCCGCCGCGGACGGCCGGTTCAGTCGGCGACGACCGCCGTGAGCGCGGCGCGGACCCGGTCGAAGGTGGCGATCGGATGGCCACCGGCCTGCGGCGGCAGCACCACGCCGAGGCAGCGCAACGCCGGTCCGCCGTCCGGCCCGGCCTCGACCGCGAACACCGGCGCGCCCACGTAGCCTGCGGGCAGCTCCGTGGTGACCCGCACCTCGCCGCCGTCCCGGGCGACCCGCTCGACGACCGCCTCCAACGGCCGCGCCCCGCCGTCGCCGACGCCCAGGGCCAGCACGAACGCCGACGCGGGCTCCGCGCCGATCCGGGCGACCGAGTCGGCCGGCGCGGCCACCGCCTCGGTGACATGCTGGGTACGCCAGCGCCAGCCCCGGTCGTCGGCCCAGCCGTGCAGACCGCCGGTCGGCATCGCGGCGAGCCCCAGTTCCGGCAGGTGCAGCCAGTGGTCGGCGAAACCGGGCAGGTCGATCGGCTCGTCCGCGCCCTCGGCCGGGTCGGTGACGCTGGGCCGCAACCCGATCTCGCCGTACGCGCGGTCGGTGAGCGCGTCGGCGGTGAGCAGCCACTCGTGCGCGACCTCGCCGTCGTCGGTGGCGCCGACCAGCTCGCTGTAGAAGAAGGCGGTGCCGAGGACTCCGGGCGGTGTGCCCGGGCCGTCCGAGCCGGTGAGGGGCAGGATGGCCCGTCCGAGGAGCTGACACAGCTCGAAGACGATCTCGTTCTCGGTTTCCTGGTCGAGCAACATCCGACGAGGGTACGGATCGCGTCCCGCCCGGCCCGCGCCGGACCCGCCGCAACTGTGGTGCCGGTCCGGGCCCCGGCGTGGGACGCTGAGGGGCGGAACGGACGCGCCGACCCGTACCCCCGGGCACGCCGGGAGCGGCGGTACCCTCTTGGCGCGACGACAGTCGGCGCGCGCCCGTAGCTCAGCGGATAGAGCAGGGGACTTCTAATCCCAAGGCCGCAGGTTCGAATCCTGCCGGGCGCACCACCGTTATCGCAGTTCGGCGACTTGGCGCTTTCGGTCGAATCGACCACCACGGCCCACGTCGTCAGCCCGATCTGACTGTGCCCCAGCACCTTCATCACCGTCCGGGACGAGGCACCGGAGACGAGCAGGAACGTCGCGCAGGCGTGCCGCAGGTTGCGCAACCGCAGCCAGTCGAGGCCGGCCGCCGCCCGGATCTTGTGCCAGGTCCGGTCGATCCGCTTCAGCGCTAGTCGCGATACATTGCCGAATCAGCGAGGCCCGCGCATGGCCGCTCAGCCCCGTGATGCCAGGCGCTTCCCGCTACGGCGACGGGGTAGCTGACCTCTCTGACCTGTCGATCGGCAGTCTGGACGGAGAACCGTATCGACAACGGCTCGCTCCCGAAGGCGAGAGTGCACTCGATGCGCAGCTTGACGCTGATCCAGCCGGTACCGCCAGGGCGCAGCAGCCGAGACTGGCCGGTGTCATGGACCTGGACGGCGGGTCGTTGACCGGTAGCCGAACTCACTGTGATCGGCGCGGGGCCAGCGTTGATCACTGCCAGTTGCCCGTCCATCCGGAGGATGCCCGTGGCGTCCGAACCCCCGCTACCGACGGATGCAGGAAAGGCCACGAGGGAAACCGAAGCGTTCCGTTCTCGCTCTTCCCGCGAGTCTCGCAGTTCACCGGCACCGATGCCGCCGAGCACGACACCGACCACGAAGGCAGCCACAAGCCGTACATTCCGCCTCCGTTTGGCCACGAGGCGGACAGGGGCGGTGCGGCCCGCCGACTGGCGATCGTGGTCGTCCAGTTCAATCACGTTGTGCTCGGCCGACATGGGCGTCAGCCTAGGGCTCTCAGCGGCTACCCGTCGGCCGGCCGGACAGCCGAGACCACCCGAGAGGCGCTTCGCGGCATCGTCCATGACGGCCCGCGCGATCTCCAGCAGAACAACCCGCAGCACTGATTCCGTCCGCCGGGAGGCACAACCCATGTCTGTGCATGAGCCACCAGAGGCAGTCACCCGGGAGGCGGTGGCGATGCTGCTACACCTGGCGTTCATCGAGATCCGTTCCCAGACGTCACCCGCGATCGGGGACCGGTCACCAGAAGCACTGGCCAAGCGTTGTGATCGGATCAATGAACTGGCTGATCTCTGCCACAACCTGCCCGGATACCTCGCACACGGACGGCGGCACCGCGCCGCGGACGGGCTGCGGTACGTGTGGCGAGGCTCGTCAGGACGGAAACGCAACTGGCTCCGGAGTCGCTTGGACCACCTCGGCTACGACTACGGCTGGCTGGAGGCTCTCGACGTGGAGGAGCCCCGCCGACGGCCCTCATGAGCCATCCGTGGGCCAGTGACCGTGGTTCGCAGCGCGCCGCACCATCGCTGTTGCAACGTCGGCGGGCCAGCCGCCTATCAGGCAAGGAACGCCCGAAGCTGCCCTATCGCACCCCGCACCTCGGCCCGGTGCCTGCCCTCCTTGACCCACGCCGGCAGGCGTTCGACCAGGGTCTGGCTTCCCATGTACTGGCCGCGTTCCCGCAGCTGAGCGGACACGTACGCCTCCAGCAGGTCCAGGTGTTCGGCGTTGTACGCCCAGAGCACTCGACCACGGCACTCGATCGAGAGCCAGAGTGGTTGGCCGAAGTACGGGTCGTTCGGGCCCGAGAACTCAGGGAACGCGCGTGCGTTGTTTGCGAGTCGAGGGGCCTCCCAGAGGGCCGTGTACGCGCACCCGAGACAACTGAGCCGACGACGCAGCCAGACGTCGTGCCGAGTACCGTCGGCTTCCTCGGGACACGGAAGGACCGAGGCACGTTCTGCACAGCGTGGGCAGCGGACGAGAACCTCGCCAGCAGCCAAGCCGCCCAGCCAGTTCCTCGGATCTCGGAAGCGCCCGGTGCTTCCTCTCTCAGCCGACGCCATTGATCAAACGTACAGCCATCGACACAGACCCCGGGGCCACTGTCAGCGCCCAGCCGCGCCGAGAAGTGATGTCGGGCAAGTGGGCGCTTGGCGCAGGCCACTACGCTCCACACCAGAAGTGTGGGACTCGACTCTCCACCTCCCGGGCTCTGGAGGTACTGGTGCCGGTCGTGCTTGGGCCATACCCGCTGTGCCCGACGTGCCAGAAGACGAACGGCGGCCTCATCGCCGCCAAGCACCGCCAGATTCACCTCCGGGCGCACGGCAGGGAGGCGTGTGTCGATGCGGGCCTTGCCGGACTCATGGCCAGCCTCTGGGCTGTCTGCGACACGCGTAGCTGTTGCGAGAGCGACCGCGGGCGGGCGTACGTCGTACCGACCGCGGACACGTGCGATGCAGCGGAACACCTGCTGACCAGGCTCGGACTGCGCCCGACGAATCTCGACGGGATCATATATTTCCACAGGCCCAGCTCCTTTCGACTGGACGACGCCGGCCAGGTGCGACGCGTGCTGGAACAACCGGGCGGTGCCCACTCGCGCTGGCGGGTGAACGAGAACGGGGTGTTCGAACCCGTCCGCACGGCAGACGAATCCGCCGGCTCTGACGCCGGTCCATGACGAGCGTCCCCTCAGCGACTACCGTGCCCTGATGGCCGTCTCGTCGTACGTGGCCCGGCTGCGGGCGGTGATCGGCCACGAGTTGATCCAGATGCCGTCGGTGTCGGTCGTCGTCGTCGACGAACGCGCACGGGTCCTGCTGGTACGTCATGCCGAGGACGGGAACGGGTGGGCGGTGCCCGGCGGCGCGGTCGACATCGGAGAGTCGCCGGCCCAGGCGGCCGTGCGTGAGATCCGCGAGGAGATCGGCGTCCGGATCAGCCGGCCGCGGCTGCTGGACGTGCTCGGCGGCCCCGACTACGAGGTGAGCTACCCGAACGGCGACCGCGTCGCCTACGTCACCGCGGTCTACCAGGCGACCATCGCCGACGGAGAGCCGGTCCCCGACCACGAGGAGATCGGTGAGCTGGACTGGTTCACCCCACCGCAGCTAGCCGGTGCCGATCTCAACCGCTTCTCCCGGGCGCTACTGCGGGCCACCGGTCACCTCGCCGGTTGACGGCGACCGCTTCTCGCAGGCCGCTCCGCCGCCGACGGTCGAAAGGAAGCTTCCCGGTCAGGCCGGTCGGCGGTTGGCGTCCGCCCACTCCGCGTCGTTCCAGAGCGCGGGGACCGCGCCGACCGGCTGGAACCGGATCTGCGGATCGTTGCTCTGCACGAGACACATGAGACGGCGGCCGATCAGGCTTGCGCTTCGGGAGTGGCGCGCCATCGTGTCCAGCACGATCTGGGCGGACCGCGGGCAGTGCGTGGCGAACGTGTCGTAGCCGGTGAACACGAGGACGAGGCCGGCCGCCTGGGGCGTCCAGGTGGGTGACCTGGTAGCCGTGATCGCGTAGCCATCCGGTCGTCCGATCGAGGATCGGCGAACGCCAGAACAGAGTCACCGGCGTATTGCTCATGAGGCGGAAAGCCCGGTCCCCGCTGAGATCGGCTTCCGCGTCGAAGGCGGTCACGACCGGGAGAGTACAGCCGCGACCGTACGCGAGCGCCATCGCTCCTCGACGGCGACGGACGGGCCGACCGTCCACCGCGGGCCGTGCAGGCGCACCCCGTCCAGATCTAGCCCTCTGCCGACTGGCGGCCTGCGGATCGGCTCCACAGCCGGGCCTCGGCCGACAACTGCGCAAACACCTTCTCCTTTGCTGCGCCGTACTGGGCCCGACTGTGGGGATGCAGCGCGGCTGCACGCCTCTTTGCCGCCTCGTAGCGACGGGCAGCGTCCGGGGTGGCCGCGAGGTAGGCGCGAAAGACTCGGTTCGCCTCCGGCACCGGCGACGTGACTCCGAAAACGTGCAGGTGGTGGCTTCGCTTTCCGGCCGTGTCCTTCGCGAGGAACAAGTGCTCATCGTCGTCCGGGAAGGCCAACGGACGATAGGCGTACCCGAGCTGCTCAAGTGACCGGACGTCGGCGACCACCGCACCTACCTCAGGCACCACCACCAGGATGTCGATGACGGGTTTGGCAGCCAGGCCGGGAACGCTGGTGGAGCCGAAATGCTCGACGCTCAGCGCCGCGGGAAGCGCCTCCGACAACAGCCGTTCTTCGATCCTGAATCGCTCGGGCCAGGCCGGGTCGTAGGGCACCACCTCGACTACAGGCACGTCGTCGCTCACATCGGCCACCGTAGCGGCTGGCACCTTCTTCCGACCGAGGCTACGACCCGGCTGGGGGCAGAACACGAGGCACATCAGGCGCCCACCGAACAGGGCGGGCTGAACCTCGCTCAGGCCGCCGTCAGCGCCGCCAGGGCCCGGTCCATCGCGGCGTTGAACTCCTCCGGCGTCAGCGTCAGCCGGGACTTGACGTCGCGGCTCCACTGGTCGGCGAGGACTTCGGCGGCACCGGCCTCGACGCCGTCGAGCGCCGCGTCGGCCAGGTCGGACGGCGCGATCTTGTCCACCGGCCAGCCGGCGGACATGTCGGTGTCGGCCAGGCCGAGGTGCACCGCCGTCACGAGCGTGCCCTGGTCGGCGAGTTCCAGGCGTACGCCGTTCGTCATCGCCCACGCGGCGGCCTTGGTCAGGTGGTACGCGCCGGCGCCCCTGGTTCCGAACCACGACATGGCGGAGAGCACGTTCACGATCGCGCCCCCGCCCTTGCGGCCGAGCGCCGGCGCGAAGGCCCGGATCATCTCCAGGTGCCCGAGCACGTTCGTGTCCACCTCGTGCCGCAGCGCGTCCAGCGAACCGGCCACCAGGTCGGTGCCGGTCTGGATCCCGGCGTTGTTGACGAGCAGCGTGACGTCCGGGGCGGCAGCGGCGACGGCACGCACCGATGCGGGACTGGTGATGTCGAGCGCCAGCACCTCGACCCCTGGCAGGTCGACGGTTTCCGGCCGGCGTGCGGTCGCGTAGACCTTGCGGGCGCCGCGTTCGAGCAGGCGCTGGGCGAAGGCGCGGCCCAGGCCGCGGTTGGCGCCGGTGACGAGGGCTACCGAGTTGGTGATGTCCATGCCCGGTACGCTAAAACCTGACGTTGACGTCAGAGGCAAGTGCTGGGCGCCCGAGCCGGGGTGAGAGGAGTCACCGTGCCCGAGCAGCTGATCCGCATCGGCGAGGTGGCGCGCGGCGCCGGTGTCTCGGTGCGCGCGGTGCGCTACTACGAGGAACAGGGTCTTCTCTTCCCCAGGCGCAGCCCGTCCGGCCAGCGCCTCTACCGGCCGGACACGGTCACGCTGGTCCGCTTCATCCAGCAGATGTACGCGGCGGGCCTGACCAGCAGCCGGATCGCGGAACTCCTGCCGTGCTGGGACTCCGGGCACACCGACACGGCGCAGCGGGCCATGCTGCGCGCCGAGCGCGAGCGCATCCAGGCCAGGGTCGACGAGCTGCGGGCCGCGCTGGACCGCCTCGACGAGGTCATCGCGATCACCGACACCCACCCGTAGGCGCGGCCCGCCGGACGCCGCAGATCTCAGCGGCCCTCGGTCTCGCGGTGGGCACGCAGTGCGCCGGCGACGGCCAGCCCCACGCCGCCCAGAGCGACAGCCATCTCCACGGCCGAGGAGACCTCGATGGCACTGGCCGCCGGAGCACCCACGCTGATCATGATCCCCGGTTGCAGGAAGGCGCCCTCGGCGGGCTTGACCAGGGTCCACCAGGTCGCCCACGCGGAGGCGAGAGCCGAGCAGGCCCTCACGGCGACCAGCGCCAGCAGGATCATCCCGGTCGGGAGGAGCCCGTGCCGGTCGCTCCGCCACCCGGACGACGCGAGCAACCCGGCGGTGACGAGCACGGCGAGCAACCCCGGCCACACTGCGGCGAACAGGTCGAGCAGCGGCGGTTCGCCGGGCGCCAGCGCCACGCTCGCCACGCACCAGACGAGCACTGCCACCGCCAGGACCGTCGTCACCACACCCCGCCGCCCGCCGCGTGCCGGCAGCGCCGACACGGCGACCGCGAGCAGGAGTACGCCGAGAACGAGGCCCCACGCGATGAGCCGCTGCCGGTCCATGCCGTCCTGCCAGTGCTCCAGCAGGTACGCCCTCGCCGCCGCCTGGCCCCGTGTCAGGTCGCCCGCGTCCGTCCCCCATCCCCGATGCCGGAGCAGGTTCGCCGCCACCAGGGCGAACACCCCGGCACCGGCCGCGACGCCCCGCCGCACCCGGGGCGTACCGGAGGTGGTGAGCGCGTGGCCGCACAGGGCCGCCAGGGTGGCCGCTGCCCACAGCAGCGACGCGTCCGGCATGGCGAGCAGCGCCGCCCCGACCGACAGCAGGCCGGCCACGACCGCGGCGGCTCCCAGGCTCGGCGACAGACGCATGGCGCAGAGAGTGGCACAGGAATCCCGACCACGGTGACCCGCCGGTTTCGTCGGTGGTCTCGGGCATGATCGCGTGCGCCGCCGGACGACGAGGCGGGTGCCCCGAACGAGATCTCCTCCTGAAGGTTCTCCGGGGACTAGCGTGCCGTGCCGGCGAGCAGCCACCGCCGGACGGGCACCTCCAGCAGCACCCGCTCACCGTCCGGGATGACCGGCTGCCGGATGTCCCATCCGCCGTACTTCTCCGCGAACGCCGCGACGACCTCGGGCGGGAAGCCGGTGCGGTGTACGCGGGCCTCGCCCTCCGCGACGACCGGGTGGACGCCGTCCTCCAGGGCGAGCGAGACGCGGGGGTCGGCCGTCACGTTGCGGGCCTTGACGCTGCGCCCCTCGCAGCCGATCCACCAGACGCCGTCGGCGTAGACGAACCACACCGGCGTGACGTGCGGAGAGCCGTCACGGCGCAGCGTGCAGAGCCAGACGTTGCGCTCGCGGGCGAGCCGGTCCTCGACGGCCGGCGGGAGCGGTGTGGCGGGAGATGAGGCCATGCGACAAGTGGATCAGGTGTCACGCGGCGGCACGCGACCGGCTCACTCGCAGATCCGCCACTCGCCGTCTTCCTTGACCATCGGGAACGACTGGGTCACGTTCGTGCCGACCGACGGCGTGAAGCGGATGGTCGTCGACCCGCTCACCCGCCCGTTGTTGTTCGACACGTTCAGCCCGGTGATCTCGTAGCCGGTGAACTCCGGCTGGGAGGACTGCTGCCGGGTGAAGTCCGCCTCGCTGACCCGGTCGCGCACCGAAGAGCAGAACTGCCGGTACGCGGCGGGATAGTCGCGGTCGACGATCGCCTCGGCGTAGGTCTCCGCTGTGGACCGGGCCGGGCCGGTGGCTTCCTGCACGGCCCGGAAGAGGAAGAAGCCGGCGAGCACACCGCCGGAGCAACAGATCGCCAGCACCACGCCGAGCACGATGAACAGGGTTCGCTTGGACTTCTTCGGCGGCGCCATGGCCGGCTGGTATGCCATACCCCGCAGGGTAGGAAACACCGGCAACCGTAAACCGGATGCTGCGGCTCCGCTTCTCGGCGACCATCGATCGATGCCCGCACACCGCCCGGCCGAACCGGACATCAGTCGCTACTACACCGAGGTCTACGCCGAGGCCGACCGGCTGGAAGGGTCACCGCAGGGCCGGCTGGAGGCACGGCGTACCCGCGATCTGCTCGCCCGGCTGCTGCCCGCCGCACCCGCGGACGTGCTGGACGTCGGCGGCGGTCCCGGTGCCTACGCGGGTCCGCTCGCCGCGGCCGGTTACCGGGTGCACCTGGTCGACCTGGTGCCCGCGCACGTGGCGGCGGCGCGGTCCGCGTACCCGCTGGTGACCGCGTCGGTGGGGGACGCCCGCGCGTTGCCGTCGCCCGACGCGGCGGCGGACGCGACGCTGCTGCTCGGCCCGCTCTACCACCTGCCGCGGCAGGCCGACCGGGTGGCGGCGCTGCGCGAGGCGGCGCGGGTGACCCGGCCGGGCGGGACGGTCGTGGCGGCGGCGATCAGCCGCCACGCCGCGCTGATCGACCTGAGCGCGCAGGGCCGCGTCGACGAGCACAACCGTCGGTTGCTGCGCGCCGAGTACGAGACCGGCGTGAACGATCCGCGCACGGGCTTCACCACCGCGTTCTTCCACCGGCCGGAGGAACTGGCCGCCGACTTCGTCGCGGCCGGGCTGCCCGACCCCCAGGTGTACGGGGTGGAGGGTCCGCTGTGGCCGCTGCTGAACGCGCTCGGCACCGGGTCGCACGAGCGGTTGTTCGCCGACGCGCTGGCCTGCGCCGAGACGTTCGAGCGGGACGCGGCGATCCTCGGCGCCAGCGCCCACCTGCTCGCCGCCGCGCGCCGCTGACCGCCGGGCCGGACGCCGCTGCTTTACGCCGGAGCGAAACTCGTCAAGCACCAAGGGTGACCAGTTGCGACAAACAGTGTTATTCTCCAGCGTCAATCTATGCCGCGCGGACCCGGCCGGGTCGCTGCCGGAAGGACATCCCCCCGATGCCGGTCGCTGCCGCCATGCCCCTGTCACGGGCCCCGCTGGCCCGTCCGGCGGGTGACGCGTTCAGCCGGATCTTCACCACCCTGCCGGCGCTGCTGCGGCTCACCTGCGGCCTGGTCGGCGCGGTGGTCGCGCTGTCGGTGCGTACGCCACCGGTGCGGGTGGCGCTGCTGGTCCCCGCGGTGGTCGTGCTGACCGCCTGGTCGGTCTGGTACGCGTTCCGCGCGTTCCGGCACGGCATCGGCGGCGCGCTGGTCGCCGGGGACGTGGCGCTGACCACCGCCGCCGCGCTCGCCGTCCCGTGGCTCGTCGCGCCGGAGGTGCTGCCGGGCGAGGCCAGCTGGGTCGCGGTGCTGGCCAGCTCGACAGTCATCAACGCGCAGGCCACCGCCCCGGCCCGCTGGTCCGTGCCGGCCGGCCTGCTGGTCACCGCCGCGTACGTGACCGGCACCACGCTGGCCGGCAACCCGGTCGAGGCGCGGGCGCACGCCGGGACGCTGCTGGTGCAGACCGGCAGCGCGGCGGTGATGACGGCGGTGATGCGCCGCCGGATCGCCCGTGCCGACGCCGCGTTCGCCGACTACCAGCGGCTGTCCCACGAGGCGGTGGTGGCACGCGCCGCCCGCGAGGACGAACGGCGGCAGAACCGCGACCTGCACGACACCGTCCTGGGCACGCTCACCATGGTCGGCCTCGGCGCCGTACCCGACTCGGCGACGTTGCGCGAGCGGTGCGCGGACGATCTGCGTACCCTCACCGCCCTGGCGGGCGCGCGGACCGCGACCGCGCCCGGCGAGGCCGACCTGGACGAACGGCTGCGTGAGGTGCTGGCTGGGACGCCGGGGCTCGCGGTGACCGCGACGCTCGCGCCGTGCCGGCTGCCGGCGGAGGTCGCCACGGCGCTCGCCGACAGCGCCGCCGCCGCGCTGGCGAACGTGGCCCGCCACGCGCCGGGCGCGGCCACGTCGCTGCGCCTGGCCCGCGAGGGCGGCACCGTCGTGGTCGAGGTGGTCGACGACGGTCCCGGTTTCGACCCGTCCACGGTCCCGGCCCACCGGTACGGGCTGCGCGAGTCGATCCACGGGAGGATGAGCACTGTGGGCGGTCGGGCGGTGGTGACTTCCGCCCCTGGCACCGGCACCCGGATTCGGCTGGAGTGGTCCGATGGCGAGTGAGTCGGGTACGGCCGTGACGGCCGGCTCCGCGCTGCGCCCGCTGCCCCGGCCGTGGACGGCGACGCGCTCCGCGGCGGCCACGGCCCCGCCGGAGGCGCACGCGGTGGCCGACGCGTCCGACGGCGGCGCGCGGATCGCCGCGATCGTCATCGCGGCGGCCTGGCACCTGGCGGTGGCGCTGCCGGCCGTGTTGCGGGCCGGACCGGGGATGGCCTTCCCGGCCGTGGTGGCGACGGGCTGGCTGGTGACCGCGCTGGTCGGGGTCGGGGCCGGCGTACGGCTGCTGCGCGGCGGGCTGCCGGCGGCCGGGCCGCTGGCCGCGGTGCTGCTGGTGGTCGACGCGGCGGTGGTCGCCGGGGCCGGCGACCGGTTCCTGTTCAGCACCGCCAACTGGGTGTGGGGCGGTCTGGCCTGGTTCTTCCTGCTGGTGCTCTGGCAGCGGCCGGTGCGCCGGCTGCTGGTCATGCTCGCCGCGCACGGCACGATCGCGCTGGCGGCGGTGATGCTGTACGGGGCGACCGCGCCGGCCGACCTGAGCCGGGCCGCGATGTACGTCTACGGCACCTCCACCCTGCCGGTGGCGGTCTTCGTCGGCGCGGCCGCGCTCACCGCGCAGGCCCGGAACCGGGCGGCCACCGCCGCGGCGACGCTCGCCGTGGCGGCGGAGCAGGAGGCGGCCGAGCGGGCCCGCACCGAACGGCAGGCACGGCTGGCGCTGGTCAGCGGCACCGCCGAGGAGGTGCTGGCCGAGCTGGCGGCGGGCGACGCCGACCCGGCCGACCCGGCGGTACGGCGGCGCGCGGTGCTGGCGGCGGCCCGGCTGCGCCGGCTCATCGCCGAGTCGGACGACGTGCCGGACGCGCTGCTGCACGAACTGCGCGCGGCGGCCGACCTGGCCGAACGCAACGGACTGCCGATCGACCTGGTGTCGGTCGGCACGCCGCCGGAGTTGCCGGTGGAGATCCGGCGCGGGCTGGCCGACCCGCTCACCGCGGCGCTCGCCGCCGCCGAGGGTTGGGCCCGGCTCACAGTGGTAGCAGGCCAGGACGAGGTGGTGGTCAGCCTGGTGACACCGGATCACGACGGCCCGGACGAGCCGGCGACCGGCGGGGACGGGCCGGTGGAACACCTGCACGAGCGGGACGGGGAGATCAGATGGACGCAGACCCGCTGGCGGCGGACGTGAACGCCGGAACCCCGATCGGGGTGGCGATCGTGGACGACCATCCGGTGGTGATCGACGGGGTGCGCGCCTGGCTGGCCCGCGAGCCCCGGTTGCGGGTGCTGGCCACCGGCGACGACCCGGACGAGGTGCTGCGGGCCGCGCCGGACGCCGAGGTGGTGCTGCTCGACCTGCGCCTGCACGGCCGGATGGTGCTGGACAAGCTGGCCGAGCTGAGCGCGGCCGGGCGCCGGGTGGTGGTCTACTCCGAGCACAGCGACGCGCAGACCATGCTCGCCGCGCTCGACGCCGGGGCGGTCGCGTTCCTGGCCAAGCACGAGGGGCGCGAGCACTGCGTGGCCACCGTGCTGGCGGCGGCGAGCGACCGGCCGTACGTGCCCCCGGCGCTGGCCGGCGCGATGGTCGGTGACGCCCGCCCGGATCGTCCGTCCCTGTCGGACAAGGAGCGCGAGGCGCTGCTGCTGTGGTTCCAGTCGATGTCGAAGGCGTCGGTGGCGCGCCGGATGCAGATCAGTGAGCACACCGTGAAGCAGTACGTCGACCGTGCGCGGATCAAGTACACCCGAGCGGGGCGTCCGGCCGCCACGAAGGCGGCACTGCTCGCCCGGGCGATCGAGGACGGACTCGTCCGACCGGAAGATATCGGCATCTACCGGTCGCAGGCGTCGGCCGACCGGCCGACCCCCTAACAGGCGTCATGACAGTCACCCCAGGAATCGGGCAGGCTCGCCGTTACCGCCAACCGTCATCGGGAGGTCGTACCGTGCCGGAGGACGCCACACCCTTCTTCGTCGGACCGCACCGGTTCGACGCCGACGACGACCCCACCCGTCCCGTGCTCGACCGGCGCTACGAGCTGGTGCCCGAGCCGGGCGAACGTCTGCTCGGTCAGCACTGCCTGCGCGTCGCCGGGCACCTGCTCGGCCCGAGCGAGGACGTCCGCTGCTGGTCGCTGCCCGCCCCGGCGACGATCACCGTGACCGACCGCCGTCTGGCGTACGTCTGCACCGGCTCCGAACTGTCGGTGGTGTCCGGGCGGGACAGCCGGGCAGGTGCCCGGCACCGGCGTCCGGCCCGGCTGTCCCGCCTGGTCAGCGGCCAGATCCGCTGGCAGTGGCCGTCCCGGCTGGAGCTGGCCGAGGTGGGCGACGGCATCGCCGAGCTGCGCATCGTCTGCGACGCGCTGCGCACCATCCGGCAGCCGGCGCTGGCGCTGACCGGGCCGGTCGGTCTGGTCGCCGGGCTGGCCCGGCAGGTACGCCGCTCGGTGGCCGGTTTCCGGCTCGCCAACGCCGACCTGGTGGACCTGTCCCCGCCGGAACGGGACGTCCTCGCCGTCCGGGTCGCCGCCTCCCCCGGCCCGACGCTGGGCACCGTGACGCTGCCGGGATCGCTGCCGGTGGAGTTCCTGTCCCGCGACGACTACTACCGTCCGCCGGAGGCCGAGGCGTCGCCGTGGGCGTGGTCCGGCTTCCCCGCCCACGACCAGCCCGGCTCCGCCTGCTGACGCTCCCCCGCGGCGGAACCCGGCGTGGTCAGGAGGCGCTGCGGGTGCGGCGCTCGGACCGGTCCAGCTCGACCGCCTCCTCCGGGGTCGGCGCGCCGCCGCCCAGGTGGGCCGGCTGCCACCAGGTGTCGTCCGGGCCGGACGGCTTGTCCGGGTACTCCCGCTGGGCCCGGTCGACCAGCGCCGACAGGCGGGTACGCAGGTCGGCGGTCATGACTGTGGCGTCCGGGTAGGCGGACGGGTCCATCGGCTCGCCGACGATGATCGTGATCGGGGTGTGCCGGCGGGTCAGCGTGCGCGGGCGGCCCTTCGTCCACAGCCGCTGGGTGCCCCAGAGCGCGACCGGCAGCAGCGGCACGCCCGCCTCCTGCGACATCCGGGCCGCGCCGTTCTTCAGGTCCTTCACGGTGAAGGAGCGGCTGATCGTCGCCTCCGGGAAGACGCCGACCACCTCACCCCGGCGCAGCGCGCTCACCGCGGCGGCGTACGAGCCGGCGCCGGCGGCCCGGTTGACCGGGATGTGCTTCATGCCGCGCATCAGCGGACCGGAGACCCGGTGCCGGAAGACGCTGTCCTTGGCCATGAACCGGACCAGCCGCTTGGCCGGGTGCGCGCCGTAGCCGCAGAAGATGAAGTCGAGGTAGCTCACGTGGTTGGACGCGAGCACGGCGCCGCCGGTCTGCGGCACGTGGTCGCTGCCGGACACGTCGAGGCGCAGGTCGAGAAGCCGGAACATCGTCTTCGCGGCGGTGATCACAGGGGGGTACACGAGTTCCGACATGTCGAAACTTTACCCCGAGTAGGTTACGCGACCGTAGGGCCGATCTGCCCTCGGCAGACCCGGGTCGCGCACCGGCCCGGGCCCGGCGACGATGGCGACATGACCGAACGCGCGGTGCTGCTCTGGATCCACGGCGGAGGATGGCGGGCCCGCGCCGAGGAGGACGGGACGGCGCTCGCGTCGCTCGGGCTGCGCGTGGTCCCGGCCACGTACCGGTTCTCGCACCAGGCGCGCTGGCCGGCGCAACTCGACGACGTTCGCGCCGCGGCCCGGGCCGCCCGGGCCGCGGCGGGCGGCCTGCCGCTGCTGGTGGGCGGCGACTCGGCCGGCGGGATGCTGGCGCTTCAACTCGGCCTGCGCGGGGTGGACCGGCCCGGCGACGTGGCGGGGGTGCTCGCGTACTGGGCACCCGTCGACCCGCTCGACCCGGAGCAGCGGCGCCGGCGCGCTCCCGGCGACGACCCGTGGACCGACCTGCTGGGCCGTCCGCCGACCGCGGGCGATCCGGCCACCGTCGACGCGACTGTCGCCACCCACCTCGGCTCCGGCGTACCGGTGCTGCTGGTGCAGGGGCGCGACGACGAAGCGGTGCCGGCCGCCCAGCCGGTCGAGCTGGCCGGCCGGCTGCTCGCCGCCGGGCACCCGACGCATCTCTGGCTCACGCACGGCGGTCACGCGCTCGACCTGGCCCGGCCCGACCTGCGCGCGGCCGCCGCCGCGTTCCTGGACAGCGTCCTGCCCGCCGCCGCGGGCGGCTAGGTTCGAAGCATGCCCGACCTCGCCGCGATCGTCATCCACTGCCGCGACCCCTACCTGCTCGCACCGTTCTGGAGTGCGGTCACCGGGCTGCCGGTGGTCGAGGCAGACCGGGTGAAGCTCGCCGAGGGCACGCTCGCGCCGACCGAGGCGGTGCTGCTGCGCGACCCGCACGGACGGCGTCCGGACCTGTGGATCAGCCCCGCCGACGTGCTGCCGGAGCCCGGCCGGATCCACCTCGACCTGGTCGGTGACGCCGAGGAGCGGGCCGCGGTGCTGGAGGCGGGCGCGACAGTCGTGCGCGAGCTGCCGCGCTGGACCGTGCTGGCCGACCCGGAGGGCAACGAGTTCTGCCTGCTCCCCCCGAACGAGGCACACACCGCGCCGCCGCCCGGGCACTGACCCGCCGCCCGGGCGCCGGCACTTGCCCCCGGGCGCCGCCCCGCTCAGTCGGCCAGCTCGTCGAGGTCGAGCCGGCCCCGGGCGAACGCGTCCACCTGGCCCCAGCGACCCGGGATGTCCAGCACCTCGATCCGTCCCATGCCCACCGGCAGCCGCGGGTCGACCGCCAGGTGCCTGTCGTGCGGCTCCAGCCCCAGCATGGTGCGCAGCAGCAACAGCGGCGCGCCGGTCGACCAGGCCTGCGGGCTGCACGCGGTCGGGTACTCCACCGGGAACTTGGTCAGCTCGCGCTGGTAGCCGCCGAACGCCTCCGGCAGCCGGCCGTCGAAGTAGGTGGCCGCGTCGAGGATGCCGTTGGCCACTGTGGCGGCCTCCTCGGCGAAGCCGTACCGGCGCAGGCCCCAGGCGACGAACGAGTTGTCGAACGGCCAGATCGTGCCGTTGTGGTAGCCGATCGGGTTGTAGCGGACCTCGCCCTCGGCCAGCGTCCGCACCCCCCAGCCGGACCAGAGCCGGGGACCGACGAGATGCTCGGCGATCTTCGGCGCCCGCTCGTCGTCCACGATCCCGCTCCACAGCAGGTGCCCGATGTTGGAGGTGAGCACGTCGCACTGGCGCCCGTCCGGGTCCAGCGCGAGCGCGTAGAAGCCGCGGTCGGCGACCCACCAGTCGTTGTTGAAGCGCCGCTTCAGCTCCGCCGCCTCGCGTTCCAGCTGGTCGGCGTACGTGGGGTCGTCCCAGAACTCCCGGGCCATCCGGGCGGCCCGCATCTTCGCGTCGTACGCGTACCCCTGCACCTCGCAGGTCGCCCGCGGGAACGGCGGAAGCGTGCCGTCGGCGTACGAGATGGAGTCCCACGAGTCCTTCCAGCACTGGTTCTCCAGGCCGGTGTCGGTGTTGCGCCGCTCGTACCAGATGTAGCCGTTGCCGAGCAGGTCGGCATAGTCGTCGATCCACTTCAGCGCGGCCCGGCACTCCCGTTCCAGCTCCTTGACCAGCGCGCCGTCGCCGCTCCACCGCTCGTACTCGTCGAGCAGCACCACGAACAGCGGCGTCGCGTCCACCGAGCCGTAGTACGGCGAGTGCGGCTGCTCCTCGAACGCGGCGGTCTCGCCGTACCGCATCTCGTGCAGGATCCGGCCCGGGTCCTCGTCCCGGAAGTCGTCGAACCGGGTGCCCTGCAGCGCGCCGAGGATGCGCAGCGTGGTCTTCGACATCTCCGGCGCGAACGGCAGCACCTGGAGGCAGGTGAGGATGCTGTCCCGGCCGAACATGGTCATGAACCAGGGCAGGCCGGCCGCGGGCAGCGTCTGCCCGCCGAGCGACAGCGGCGAGAAGCGCAGCGCCGCGAGGTCGACCAGGCTCCGCCGGTACGTCGCGGCGAGTTCCTCGTGCTCGCTGTTCAGCTTCGGGGCCCGGCTGATCCACTCCTCCAGGTCGTGCTGGAGCGCGAGGCGCTCGGTGCCGTGCGCGCGCAGTCCCATCCGCAGGTCCCGGCCGCCGGGGCCGATCGCGAACGTCTGCACGTCGATGACGGCGTCCCACTGCTCGTTGGGTTCCAGCCGGATGCTCCAGGCGAAGCCGCGCTGGTCGTAGCGGGCCGGCTGGTTGGCGGAGACGAGCGTCTCGCGCCGGAAGTTGCCACGCCGGTAGCCCAGGCGCAGCCGGTCCGGCTCGGCCTCGGCGTAGTGTTCGCCCTTCTTGTTCAGGATCTCGTCCTTGACCTGGAACAGGTCGGCGAAGTCGGAGCCGGCGTCCATCCGGATCTCCAGGTCGACCGCCTTCTCGTCGTGGTTGAGGATGGTCAGCGTCTCCCGGAAGCTGCCGCCGACAGCCCGCTCCCGGATGACCGACAGCTTCGCGTCGATGTAGTGCGTGGCCATGCCGGGCACCAGGAAGAACCGGGCCTCGTAGTACTGGAGGTCGTCGTAGGAGAGCGCGTTGAGCCGCTCGCCGTTGACGGTCAGGACCCACTTCGACAGGTACCGCGTGTCGAGCGAGAACAGGCCGGTCGGCTCGCTCGGCGTGGCCTCGATGTCGCCGGTGTCCTCGCACACCACGAACGTGTTGCCGTCCAGGATCCGGACGGTGTTGCCGCCGGGCATCAGGCACCCCTCCCGCTAAACGTGTGATGCGGTCCGCGGGAGTCCGGCGGGCCGGGGAAGACCCGCTCGACCTGAAGCACGAGCCACAGGTCGCCGACGACTGTCATGTCGCCGCGCAGCAGCGCCGCGATGGCGTTCTCCTCGCCGCCGACCAGCTCGGCGAACAGGCGCGGCTCGGTGCCGACCACCGTGTCCGCCTCGCCGTCCTCCTGCCGGACCCGCAGGTTGCCCCGATCGATCTCCAGCAGCCAGTGCGTGGTGTGCGGGCCCTCGTGCAGGTCGAAGCGGAGCGTTCCGGATGTCTTGACCAGCAACGGCTCGAACCCCCGCCGGTCCAGGTCCTCGAAGAATCTCGTGGTCATGTCCACCATCCGGGCGACTCCTCCCGCGATCCGCGGTCCACCTGTCGAAGCTCCGTGTCCCCACCCGGTCCGGGGCCAACCTCGCCCGAACCGGGTGAGCGCGGCACCGTCGCGACGCGCGACGCCGGCCCCCGAACCGGGGGCCGGCGTCACCGCGGCGGACAGGTCTAGTTGTTGGGGTCGTCGGCGCTGATGTCCGCGAGCACCGACTGGGGTTCCCGCTCCACCGCCAGGTCACCCATGGAGATGAGGCCGACCAGCCGGCCGTCGTCGACCACCGGGAGGCGGCGGACCGCGTACGTGCGCATCAGGTCGGCGGCGGCCACGGCGTCGTCGTTCTGGCTGACGGTCACCACGTCCTTGCTGGTGATCTGGTTGAGCCGGGTGGCGGTGGGGTCCATGTTCTCGGCCACGCCCCGTACCGCGATGTCCCGGTCCGTCACGATCCCGACCACGTTGTCGCCGTCGGTCACCACCACGTCGCCGATGGCGCTGTCGCGCATCTCCTGCGCCGCGGCGATCAGCGTGTCGTTGCCGTCCATCGTCACCAACCGGGTCGTCATGAACTCTCCGACCGTTGTCATGGTGCTCCCCTCTCGGTGTCGGCACCGCCGTCTACCCGCCGCCGCAGGCGGGGTAACGCGGGCGTCACCGCCGGTGGCGCAGGCGCCGGCGCAGGTCGTAGAAGCCGTTGCTGGACAACCCGTAGAAGAGCGGCAGCAGCAGGAGCACCACCAGCGCCGCCGGCACGCTCAGCAGCACGCCCACCAGACCGGCGATCGCGTACGCGAGGACGCCGAGCAGCGCCCGGACGCGTTCGGCCTCGAAGAACCGGGCGGGGACGTGCGGCTCCAGCAGCTCCCGGTGTCGGCTCAGGTAGTGGTAGAGCCACAACCAGGTGATCGACAGGATCACGCCGACCAGCGCGTACGCGGACACCGCGACCCGCTCGTCGAAGACGTCGCCCTCCTCCACGGCCCGGGAGACGAGCGCGGTGACGAACGGCAGCAGCGCCACGCTGAACAGCACGCCGAGGTTCGCCCAGTGCAGTCCCCGGTCGGCGCAGCGGACCCGGTGGAACGTCCCCTTGTGGTTCAGCCAGTTGACCGCCACGTACAGGTAGGACGTGACGTAGGCGAGGTAGACCGGCCACTGGTCGAGCAGCGCGCGCAGCATCCCGCCCGGCGCCGTCTCGGGCACCCGCAGGTCCAGCACCAGCAGCGTGATGACGATGGCGAAGACCGCGTCGCTGAACCCGATCGCCCGGCCGGTGTCCGGGAGGATCCCGGCGTCACCGGTGTCTCCTTCGGCCGTCATCGGCACCCCCGCCCTGCCGGCGCGGGGCGGCCGGCGACGCGGGTGCATACCCGCTGCGGGGGCGTCCGTGCCGGGTGGTCCGGCACGGACGCCCGCGGGGTCAGCGCTCGGCGGCGACCAGCTCGGCGAGCTGCACGGCGTTCAGCGCCGCGCCCTTGCGCAGGTTGTCGTTGGCGCAGAACAGCGCGAGCCCGTGCTCGACTGTCTCGTCGGCCCGGATCCGGCCGACGTACGTCGGGTCCTGGCCGGCCGCCTCCAGCGGCGTCGGCACGTCGCGCAGCGCCACGCCGGGCGCGCCGTCGAGCAGCTCGCGGGCCCGGGCCGGGTCGATCGGCCGGGCGAACCGGGCGTTGATCTGCAACGAGTGGCCGGTGAAGACCGGCACCCGCACGCACGTGCCGGAGACCTTCAGGCCGGGGATCTCCAGGATCTTGCGGCTCTCGTTGCGCAGCTTCTGCTCCTCGTCGGTCTCGTCGGAGCCGTCGTCGACGATCGAGCCGGCGAGCGGGAGCACGTTGAAGGCGATCGGGCGGGCGAACGAGCGCGGCGCCGGGAACTCCACCGCCCCGCCGTCGAAGGCGAGCCCGGCGGCGTCCTCGGCCACCTTGCGGACCTGCTCGTCCAGTTCCGCCACCCCGGCCAGCCCGGCGCCGGAGACCGCCTGGTAGGTGGCGACGACGAGGCTGACCAGCCCGGCCTCGTCGTGCAGCGGGCGCAGCACCGGCATGGCGGCCATCGTGGTGCAGTTCGGGTTGGCCACGATGCCCTTCGGGCGGTCCGCGATCGCGTGCGGGTTGACCTCGGCCACCACCAGCGGCACCTGCGGGTCCATCCGGAACGCCGAGGAGTTGTCGATCACCACGGCGCCGGCCTCGGCGACCCGGGGAGCCAGCTCCTTCGCGGTGCCCTTGCCCGCCGAGAAGAGCACGATGTCCAGGCCGCGGTAGTCCGCGCTGGCAGCGTCCTCCACGGTGACCTCGCCGTCGCGCCAGGGCAGCGTGCGCCCGGCCGACCGGGCCGAGGCGAACAGGCGCACCTGCTCCGCCGGGAACTCGCGCTCCGCCAGCACCTGCCGCATGACGCCACCGACCTGGCCGGTGGCTCCCACAATGCCGATCCTCATGCCCGCGAGGCTACCCAGCCGGGCGGCACGGGTGGGAAACGTTTCCCACCGCGCGGATGCGGGGCGACGGGAATCACAGGCCCGCCGCCCCGTCCGGTCACGTGTGGTCGACCACCTCGCCGAGACCGCTGGCGACCAGCTCGTCCCGGATGACCGCCGCGTCCCCCTCGATCACCATCGTCAGCGACTCGGGGTGCAGGTAGGTCGCGGCCGCGGCGGAGACGTCCTCGACTGTCGCCGCGAGCAGTTGCTCCCGCAGCCGCGCGTGGTAGTCGTCGGGCAGGTCGTGCACCACCAGCGTGCTCAGGGCCGCGGCGATGGCCCGGGGGCTCTGCAACTCGACCGAGAGCTGCCCGGCCCGCCAGGAACGCGCCACCTCCAGCTCGTCCTCGCTGACGCCGGTGAGCTGGGTACGCGAGATCTCGCCCACCGACTCGACGAGCGCCGGCGCGGTCACCGCGGTCTGCACGCCGGAGCTGACCGCGAACCGGCCGAACCGCCGGGACGAGGCGAAGTCGCCCCGGATCCCGTACGTGTAGCCGCGCACCTCGCGGATCAGGTGGTTGAGCCGGGACGTGAACGCGCCGCCGAGCACGGTGCCGGCGAGCGTCATCGGCACGTGGTCGGGGTGGGCGCGGTGCGGGGACGGATGGCCGAGCCGCAGCGTGGACTGCACCGAGCCGGGCCGGTCGACCAGGATGATCCGCCGCTGCCCGGCCAGCGGCACGTCGATCGGGCCGCCGCGTTCCACCGGGCCGCCGCCGGCGCCGGCGAACGCCGTCGCGGCGAGCGCGTCCAGGTCGATCCGCTCCAGGTCACCGGCGACGACGAGCGTGCCGGGGCGGATGAACCACTCGGAGTGGAAGACGGTGACGTCGTCCACCTCCAGCGCGGCCACGCTGTCCGGGTCGCCGTAGAGCGGGCGGCCCCACCGGTGCTGCGCGCCGAACAGCTCGGCCCGCAGCACCGCGTCGGCACGCGGGCCGGGGTTGGCCCAGTCCATCCGCAGCGCGGTGGCCTCGTCGTCGCGTACGCGCAGCACGTCGGCCGGGTCGAGCCGGGGCGTACGGACCGCCTCGGCCAGCAGCTCCACGGCGGCGGTCAGCCGGTCCACCGGCACCTGCACGCTCACCTGGAACGAGTCCCAGTCGAGCCCGGTCGCCAGCTCGGTGCCGAGCGCCTCGATGGCCAGCGCGTACGCGGTGGCGTCCCGCTGCGCGGTGCCCTCCTCCAGCGCCTTGGCCAGCACCGCGCCGAGCCCCTCCTTGCCGACCGGCTCCCGGCCCGCGCCGCCGTCGAGCAGCAGCAGCGCGACGGCGAGGTTCTGCCCGGGCAGGTGCGCGGCGACCACCTGGCCGCCGGCCGCCGTACGCCGGACCACCTGCGGGAACCGGTAGGCGCGGGCGGCGCCGGGGCCGGGACGGGTGGCGATCAGCGACATCAGTTCTCCTCGGGCAGGTAGGTCAGGATCACCCGGTCGGCGGCGCCGAGCAGCTCGGCGGCCTGCTCGGCGATCTGCTCCGCGGTCACCGCGAGCCAGGCCGGCAACCGGTCGGCCGCGCGGGCCGGGTCGCCGAACTGGGTGGCGTACCGGCCGAGCGTGTCGGCCCGCCCGTCGACAGTGGACATCTGCCGCCACCACATGGTGCTCAGCAGCGCCTTGGCGCGGTCCAGCTCGGCGGCGGTCACCGGCACTGTGGCCAGCTCGTCGACCACCTCGGCCAGCCCGTCGCGCAGCCGCTCGGCGCTCACCCCGGGGCGGGCCGTGGCGGTGGCGATCAGCGGGGCGGGCGCGTGCGCCAGGTCCACCCCGTACGCGCCGACCAGGTCCGGCTGGGCGATCCGCTCACCGTCGGCGAGCCGCTGGTAGAGGCGGCTGCCCCGGCCGCTGCCGAGCACGGTGCCCAGCACCGTCGTCACGTCGTACCCCTGGGTGCCGAACGGGTGGGTGCGGTGCGCGACGTAGACGCGGGGGGCGGGCACGTCGGCGGTGACCGTCTCCACCGCCGGGCGGCCGGTGGCCGGCACCGTGCGGCCGTCCGGCGCGGCCGGGATCTCGGCGCGCGCGGCGAGGCCGCCGAAGTACTTGTCGGCGAGCGCGAACACCTCGGCGGCGGTGGTGTCGCCGACGACGGTGAGGACGGCGTTGTTCGGCGCGTAGTAGGTGCTGTGGAACTCCTGGAAGGTGGCCAGGTCGGCGGCGTTCAGGTCGGCCATCGACCCGATCGTCGCGTGGTGGTACGGGTGGCCGGGCGGGTAGAGCAACGGCAGCAGGCGCAGCCACGCGTCGCCGTACGGCACGTTCTCGTAGCGCTGCCGCCGCTCGTTCTTCACCACCTCGCGCTGGTTGTCCAGCGTCTCCTGGGTCAGCGCCGGCACCAGACCACCCATCCGGTCGGCCTCCAGCCAGAGCGCCAGTTCCAGGTGCTCGGCCGGGACCGTCTCGAAGTAGTTGGTCCGGTCCGGGTTGGTGGTCGCGTTGAGCGAGCCGCCCGCGCCCTGGATCAGCTTCATGTGCTCGGTCTTCGCCACGTTCACCGAGCCCTCGAACATGAGGTGTTCGAAGAGGTGGGCGAAGCCGGTCTGTCCCGCCGGCTCGTGGCGTGAGCCCACGTCGTACCAGAGGTTGACCGCCACGGCCGGGGCGGTGCGGTCCTCGCTCACCACCACGCGCAGGCCGTTGTCCAGTCGGGTCGTCTCGATCGGCCAGGGGAAACCGCTGTCGGGCATGGGACGACGCTATCCGATCTCGGAGGCGGACAGGTGACACGCGCGCCGGAGCATCGTCGCCGCGCGCCGGGGTACCCGTGCGGGCATGGCCGCCACCACACCCTCCGCCGTCGAGCGCGCCGCCGCCGCGCTGGCCCGGCTCCGGCACGCCCGGCTGCTGCACCCGGCCGGGCGCACGTTCGCCGGCGAGACCCGGGTCTGGGGTACGCCGGGACCGCCGACCGGTGTGCCGCTGCTCGACCTGCCGGGCCGGTGGCCGGCCACGATCCGCCTGTCCAAGGGCGTGCCGACGCCGGGCGGCTGGCCGGACGTGCTGGGCGTGGCGGTGCGGCTGCACCGCGACCCGGAGCCGCCGGTGGACCTGCTGTGGAGTTCCAGCGGCGCCGCGCCGGTGCTGCGGAACCTGCCGCTGCCCCGGCGGCGCTTCACCGGGACGTACACGTCGATCATGCCGTTCCGGGCCGGCGGGCGGCGGCTGTTCCTGGCCGTGCTGGCCGACCCGGAGTCACCCGACCTGGGTCGCGGCCTGGCCGAGGCGGGTGCGGCGGTCGCCGCCGACGAGCCCCGGCTGGTGCTGGCCGTGGCCTCGGCGGTGGGCCGGTGGCGGCCGTTCGGCGAGGTACGCCTCGACGACGAGCGCGGCGCCGCCGAGGACGCCGCGCTCGCGTTCGACCCGATCGGCAACGTGCCGCCGGGGTTGCGCCTGACCGGCCCGCTGGCCCGGCTGCGGGACGACAGTTACCGGGGTTCCCGCCGGGCCCGGGGTGCCGCGCTCAGTCGGGCGGCTCGACGGGGGTGACGGTCTGCTCGGAGGTGCGGTGCTCCAGCACCGTGTCGGGGGCGGCGTTCTGGTCCGCCTCGCGGATGTCGGACTCGGCGAGGATCGCGTCGGCCTGCGCCTGCGCGTCGTCGCTGCCCGCCGCCGCCTCCTCCGGCAGCAGATGTGCTCGGGACTCGATCCGTTCCTGGTCACTGGGGTCGTGGCTCGTGGTCATGGCGATCACATACCCCGCGTTCCGCACTTCGGAACGACAGCGGGAATTCCGGCCCGTGTCGGGTACGCTGGCCGACGTGACGCGGTCGTATCGATGGTTTAGGCAGCCGGCTGGAGGAGCCGGTGACTCGACCATGAGCTGACGTCACCACCTCTTCGAGCCGGCCGGGCAGGGATTCTTTTCCCTGCCCTTTCGTATGCGAGCAGCCGGCTCGATCCCCCGGACCCGGCACGGGGGCACGGTCGGCGGAAGGAATCCCCACCGTGACCACGTCCCAGGACGCCCATCGGGTCATCGACCAGCGCATCGACCGTGTGGTGCCGCTGACCACCCCGGCCCTGCTGCACCACCACCTGCCGCTGGAGACCCCGCTGGCCGAGGCCGTCGTGGCGGGCCGGCGTGCCGTCGGCCGGGTGCTGGACCGCGCCGACGACCGGTTGCTCGTCGTCGTCGGCCCCTGCTCCGTGCACGACCCGGCCGCCGCCCTGGAGTACGCGGGCCGGCTGCGCGAGGCCGCCGCCCGGGTCGCCGACGACCTGCTCGTGGTGATGCGTGTCTACTTCGAGAAGCCGCGTTCGACGGTGGGCTGGAAGGGCCTGATCAACGACCCGGCGCTGGACGGCTCCGGCGACGTGAACACCGGTCTGCGTACCGCGCGGGCGCTCCTGCTCGACGTGCTGCGGCTGGGCCTGCCGGTGGGCTGCGAGTTCCTCGACCCGATCACCCCGCAGTACATCGCCGACACGGTGGCCTGGGGCGCGATCGGCGCGCGGACGGTGGAGAGCCAGGTGCACCGGCAGCTCGCCTCCGGGCTGTCCATGCCGATCGGGATGAAGAACCGCCCGGACGGCAGCATCGCCACCGCCGTGGACGCGATCCGGGCCGCGGGGGTGCCGCACGTCTTCCCCGGCATCGACGTCTCGGGCACCCCGGCGATCATGCACACCCGGGGCAACTCGGACGGGCACCTGGTGCTGCGCGGCGGGGGCGGCCGGCCCAACTACGACGCGGAGTCGGTGGCCGGGGCGCTGGAGCTGCTGCAGGCGGCGGGCCTGCCGGAGCGGGTGGTGGTCGACGCCAGCCACGCCAACAGCGGCAAGGACCACCGCAACCAGCCGCTGGTCGCCGCAGACGTGGCCGCGCAGCTCGCCGCCGGTCAGCGCGGCATCGTCGGCATCATGCTGGAGAGCTTCCTGGTGCCCGGCCGGCAGGACCTGGACCCGACCCGGGAGCTGGCGTACGGCCAGTCGGTCACCGACGCCTGCATCGGCTGGGACAGCACCGCCGAGGTGCTGGAGCACCTGGCCCAGGCCGTCCGGGCCCGCCGGGCCACGCTCCCGGCGCCGGCCTGAGCGGGGTTGGGGCGAGTTTGACCGGTTCGGTGCCGGGTAGGTGGTCGGCGTGACCGATGACGCGCCCGTGACCGAGCAGCCCGACACCAGGCCGATCGACGACCTGCTCGACGACATCTACCACGGCCAGGAGCGGATCACCCAGGCGGACATCTACCGCCGGGCGGTGGCCGCCGAACTCCCCGCGGAGCTGCTCACCCGGATCGCCGCGCTCCCCCAGGGCGAGTACGCGGCGGACGAGGCGGCCGATCTGCTGGGCGGCACGGTCGCCTGAGCCCCCGGAAGACCGAGAGGACGCGACATGACCGACCGCAACCCCGACCACGAGCACCTGGCGGCGCTCGGACAGCCCCCGGAGGGCGTCGACACGCTGCCGGAGCCGGACTTCGCCAACGAGCACGACCGCACCGCTGTGGACCGGGACGTCGTCACCGGGGAGGACGAGGACGAGCGGGAGCCGGAGGCGTCGCGCGGCTGGGCCGGCGAGGACCACGGCACCACCCCCACCTGACGGGTGGGAGACAGGGAAAGGGGGCCGGCTCGCGCCGGCCCCCTTTCCTGTGTCCACGGGTCAGGATTCGTGGCGTCCGCCCTCGGCCGCCTGCTGGGCGACCGCGTACCCCATCTGGAGGAAGTCGGAGGCGGCCACGGCGGTCAGCGCGGTGGCGACCAGCCGGGTCAGCCGGGGCGCCAGCACCAGGCCGCCGGTGAGCCCGGTGGCCACCCAGACCGCCAGGCAGAACGGGCAGCTCACCAGCTCGCCGAGCGCGTGCCGGGTCGGGCTGCCCTCGTCGCGGACCTGCTCCATCACCTCGCCGCTGCCGATCGGGTGGTCGTAGCGGGTGAACGGCGCGCGCAGCGGGCTGGTGATCGCGTCCTTGGACAGCAGCCGGCTGAGCTTGTGCGTGGCGATCGAGAGCAGCACCACGTCCGCGGGCGTGGGCCGCTCGGGCACCGGCCGGCCGGTCGCCCGGACCAGGCCGACGAGCGCGGCTGTCACACCGGCGTACGTGCCCATCGCCTTCAGGTAGCCCTCCAGCGGCCGATGCTCGTGCGGCGCGTACGCCTGGCGCAGGCGCGCCACCTTCTGCTTCAGGCCACTCCCGGTCAACCCGGCCTCCTCGTGCTCGTCGTGCGGCCGGGCTCAGCCGGCGGTCAGGTTGTCGGCCACCTCGCGGTCGAGGTTGGCCAGGATCTCGTCGGCCAGGTCGTGGTCCGGCCCGGCCAGGTCCAGCCGCACCCGGGCGCCGCCCGCGTCGGCCGGCTCCACGTCGATCTCGGCGGACCAGTCCGCGGCGCTCCACCGGGCCCGCATGTCGTCGGCGTCGACGACCTCCACCCGGCAGGCGCCGGAGCTGCGCAGTCGCTCGGGCAGCCAGGCCGACGAGCGGTCCGGGTCGGTCGCGGTGTTGAACACCACCTCCGGCGGCGCGGACATGCCGCGCTCGGCGTGGCTGGCCATCAGGCGTCCCGCAGCCGGCTCGGGTCGACCTCCCGGCCGGGGTGCCGGGCCAGGTACTCCGTCTCCAGTTCGGCGGTGCGCCGCAGGTGGTTGGCGAGCGCCGAGTCGGTGGCGTGCCGCAGCGTGTCCAGCCGGGTGCGGTGCAGGCTCTGCATCTCCCGGATCAGGTCCTCGTCGCCCAGCTCCGTGGGGTCCACCCCGAGCTGCTCGCCGTCGGCGTCGACGGTGCGGGCGTGGTCGCCGTCCCATTCCGCGACCCGCTGTTCCGGGCTCGCGTCCCGGCGTACCGATTCGGTCATCGTCGCCCCCTCGTCTCGTTCGGGTTGGCACCTGTTCGGATGCCCAGCGCGCGTGCCACCAAACCCCGCCCGTCCTACGACGCCGTGTCGGAGACGCCCCGGCGACCCCGGTACTCTCGTGGGCATGGAACGGCTCTGGACACCGGCGTGGATCGTCCGCCACGTGGCCATGGTCGTGCTGGTGGCGGGTTGCCTCGGCATGGGCTGGTGGCAGGTCACCCGCGCCGCCGGGGGGAACGCGATCAGCTTCGGTTACGCGATCGAGTGGCCGGTCTTCGCCGCCTTCGTGGTCTTCGTCTGGTGGCGTGAGGTCCGCCAGACGCTGCGCGCCGCCGACCCGGCGCCGGCGGAGGACACCGCGCCGTCGGCCGGTCCCGCGCCGTCGGTGACCGCCGGCACCCCGGCGGTACGCCGGCCGGTGCGCGTCGTGCGGGTGCCGGCCGCGCCGGCCGACGGGGCGGACGACGCCGAGCTGGCCGCGTACAACCGCTACCTATCCTGGTTGAACGCCAATCCGGGCGCCCGGCCCGGCGACTATCCCGGCTGAGGCCGGTGCGGAAGGACGGACGACGGTGGGCGGAGCCTTTACCCGGTACCGCGTGATCGCCTGGATCGTGGGCGTGGCGCTCGTGGTGCTGGTCCTGATCGGCATGCCGCTGAAGTACGGCTTCGACAACCCGAGCGTGGTGGGCGTGGTCGGCGTGGCGCACGGCTGGCTGTACATGCTCTATCTGGCGCTCACGTTCGACCTGTCGCGCCGGGCGAACTGGCCGCTGAAGCGGATGCTGCTGGTGATGCTCGCCGGCACCGTGCCGTTCGTCTCGTTCTACGCCGAGCGGCGGGTGAGCCACTGGGTGGCCGCCGAGAGCCGCCAGCGTACGCCGGAGCCGGTCGCGGGCTGACCGCCGCTCACCGGGCCGGCCGCCACGGCTCGGCCGCCGGCGGGTCGGCCCAGCCGCCCAGGCGCGCCGCCTCGCGGGCCCGCGCCAGCGCGCGGGCGACCTGGCCGAACTGCCGCTCGTCGTCGCTGCTGAACAGCAGCACCTCGGTGCCCCGCACCCGTCCCCACAGCTCGTGCGCCGGGGGCCGCACGCGGTCGCCGATCAGCACGAGCAGCAGCGGCACCACCCCGACCGCGCCGAGCATGAGGTACGCCCCGGCGGTCAGCCGGTGCAGGCCGCCGGTGAAGCCGAGCAGCAGGCCGACCGCGGCGATCATCGCGGCGGACACGGCGACGGCCCGGATCGCGAGCCGGTCGTGCGGTCCACGGTCGGTCCGGAGCTGGGTGATCTCGGCAACCGGCCAGGTGTTGCGGCCGAC
The DNA here is from genome assembly GCF_049315215.1 of Micromonospora sp. WMMD1219. Classification (NCBI taxonomy): domain Bacteria; kingdom Bacillati; phylum Actinomycetota; class Actinomycetes; order Micromonosporales; family Micromonosporaceae; genus Micromonospora; species Micromonospora sp. WMMD1219. Next base: position 3,067,526 of record NZ_CP186057.1, on the reverse strand, counting down.
GGTGAAGCGCTCGGCGGTGACGACGATGCCGGGCCGGGCGTAGAGCAGCCTGGGTCCGGCCGGTCGCGGCGAGCGGGGCGGCTGGGTGGCGGAGCGGTCGGTCTGCACGGCGGCCTCCCGGGAGCAGGGATCCCGTGGTGGGATTTCCCGTCCGGGCTCCATTGTGTTGGCCTCGCGCCACCTGACCTCGGGGTTTCGGCTGTCGCAGGGTTGACCGGCCCGGCCCTGCCCGCCGGAAACAGAGAACGATTTCCGTCTTTGTCGTGACTTCGCCCGGCGTTGCCTGGCGACATCCGTCCAGAACGACGAATCGGGCGAGTCGCCTCATCCACCCACCGGATCCCCCTCATCACTTTCCGCCACTTTGCCAACTTTCGCCCCTGCTTGAACTCCCGGCTACTGCGATCACGGGTTAGGTTGTCCAGGTCGGCCCGGTCGACAGCCGCCCACCCGGACGGCCCCGGGCCGGTGTCGCCGGGTCGCGAACGCGCCCGGCGACCGGTGGGAGAGGAGCTTTCCGCTCTTGTCGTCCTTACGGATGCTGCTCCGCTCGCTGGCGGTGGCCGGCCTCTCGGCCGCACTGCTCGCCCCGGCGCAGGTGGCCCGGGCCGAGCCCACACCCGCCGAGCTGACGAAGCAGATCGAGAAGTCCTCGACTGAGCTGGAGCGAATCGTCGAGTCCTACAACAAGCTCAACGAGGACATCAAGGCCAACAAGGCCACCGCGGCCAAGTTGGAGGCCCGGATCGGGCCGCTGCAGGAACAGGCCGAACGCAGCCGCGCCGACGTGGGCGTGCTGGCCGCGACGGCGTACAAGACCGGCGGCATGCGCACCGCGGCGGCCCTGCTGGACCCGGGCGGCCAGGCCACGCTGCCGGAACGGCTGGGCACGCTCGACCAGCTCACCCGCCAGCGGCAGCGCACCATCAACAGCTTCACGGCCGACCAGCAGCGGCTGATCGACCAGAAGACCGCGCTGGACGTGACGCTCGCCCGGGAGGCGGCGCAGGCCAAGCAGCTCAAGTCCGCGAAGACGCGGATCGAGGCGGACCTGTCCGACCTCTACGAGATGCGGCGCAAGGCGTACGGGCGGGCCACCGAGGCGCCCGGCAACCCCAGTTCGGCGGGCACTCCCCCGGCCGTCTCCGGCAAGGCCGGCGTGGCCGTGCGGTACGCATACGGCGCGGTCGGCAAGCCCTACGGCTACGGCAACGACGGCCCCGGCAGCTACGACTGCTCCGGCCTGACGCTCGCCGCCTGGCGGGCGGCCGGGAAGTCGCTGCCGCACAGCGCGGCGCAACAGTGGGGCGCCACCACCCGGATCAGCCGCAGCCAGCTGCAACCGGGTGACCTGGTCTTCTACTCCGGGCTCGGGCACGTGGCGCTCTACGTCGGCAACGGCCAGATCATCGACGCGCCCAGCGCCGGGCGCAACGTCAGCAAGCGCGGCATGAACATCATGACGATCGCCGGCTACGGCCGGGTCTGAGCACCGCGAAGACGGCGAACGGCCGGCGTCCCCCTGTCGGACGCCGGCCGTTCGTCGTTCATTGTTACCAGGTCAGGCCGCCTGGAGCCCTTCCGCGCGAGCCAGCTCACGCAGCCGGCCCAGTGCCTGGATCTCCAGCTGGCGGATGCGCTCGCGGGACAGCGAGAACCGCGACGCGACCTCGGTCAGCGAGTGCTCGCGGCCGTCCTCCAGGCCGTACCGGGCCCGCATGATGCCGGCGGAACGGTCGTCGAGGTGGTTGAGCAGACCCTCGATCCGCTGCCGCTCCAGGCCGGTGAGCACGATCTCCTCCGGCGACGGCGCGTCGCTGTCGGCGACCAGGTCGCCGAGGTTGGTGTCGCCGTCGTCGCCCACCGGGGTGTCCAGCGAGACGGTGTCCTGCGACCAGCGGACCAGCTCGTTGACCCGCTCGACGGTCACGCCGAGCGCGGTCGCGATCTGCTCCGGCTCCGGGTCGCCGCCCAGCTCACGGGTGAGCTGCCGGGCCACGTTGCGCATCCGGTTGACGTCCTCGACCAGGTGCACGGGCAGCCGTACGGTCCGCTCCTGCTGGGCGATCGCCCGGCTGATCGCCTGGCGGATCCACCAGGTCGCGTAGGTGGAGAACTTGAAGCCCCGCTCGTAGTCGAACTTCTCGACCGCCCGGACCAGGCCGGTGTTGCCCTCCTGGATCAGGTCCAGCATGGGCATCCCGGAGCGCACGTAACGCCGGGCGATCGACACGACCAGCCGCAGGTTCGCGCGGATGAACAGGTCCTTCGCGCGCTCACCCTCGACGACCAGCCGCTCCAGGTCCTCCCGGTCGACGCCGTCGGGGATCCGATCCTCGTCGAGCAGGTGCTCGGCGTAGAGGCCCGCCTCGATCGCCTTGGAGAGGTCGACCTCCCGGGCGGCGTCGAGCAGCGGCGTCCGGGAGATCTCGTGCAGGTAGACGCCGACCAGGTCCCGCTCCTCGGCGACCTCGTCGGTACGCATGCCGATGTTCTTGTCCACGATTGCCACGGTCCCCTCGCTAGCGCCGGTTGCCCGGTTCCTTGCCATCCCCACGTTCATCAGCCCTCCCCGTAACCTCCGCTGTGCCCGTAGGTGCTGACACCTACACAACAGATGTGACGCGTCGGGGATTCCATGTCGTGAGTCGAAACTGTCACGAATGCCTGAGTAGTAGCTGAGAGCCCGGTCCATGTTTCCTGTTACCGGCCCGGTTCGGGCGGCTCGCGGGCGCCGTTCTCGGCGCACACCGGAGCTGCGAAATCGCCGTTCGCCCATGGAATGGCACCATTGCCTGTTCCATGAACACAGCGAGCCGCGTCACCGAGTCGTTGCGATCCTGGTCACTGCGAGATACGCGCCTGCGGACCGGTCGGTTCAGCCATGCTCAAGGATTACCCTCCGCCTCGTTGAACAATCCGTGCGGGAGGAGTCGTCCCCTCCCCGCACGTGATACGCGTCGCACCCGCCGGGCGGATGCGCCGGGCGGATGCGCCGGGCGGGTGGATCGGGCGGGACGGGACGGAACGCGGCGGGGGCCGGAACGCTCAGGAGGCGAGCAGTTCGAGCGCGCCGCGTACCTGATGGGCGGAGCGGGCCAGCGCGGCCCGGGCGGCCGGCACCTCGGCGCCGGAGACGAGCGCGACGAGCGCGGTCTTGAGGTCGCCGTCGGCCTCCCGCAGGGCGACCCGGCACACCTCCTCGGCACAGCCGGTGGCCTCCATGAGGATCGAGATCATGCGGCCGCGCAGTTTGGCGTTGGTGGCCACCATGTCGATCATCAGATTCGAGTAGACCCGGCCCAGACGCACCATCACGGCCGTGGAGAACGTGTTGAGCACCAGCTTCTGCGCCGTGCCGGCCTTCATCCGGGTCGACCCGGTGACCACCTCCGGTCCGGTGTCCACCCCGATGAAGACGTCAACCGACGCGGCGGCCTCGGCCTCCGGATTCGCGCAGAGCAGCACCGTACCGGCCCCCTGCGCCCGGGACGCGGCGAGCGCCCCGAGGACGTACGGGGTGCGCCCGCTGGCCGCCAGGCCCACCACGAGGTCGCCGGGGCGTACGCACTCGGTGGCGTCGGCGGCACCGCCGCGCTCGTCGTCCTCGGCGTCCTCGACGGCGCGCCACATGGCGTCCGGGCCGCCCGCGAGGTGCGAGCAGAACCAGTGCCGGGGCGAGTTGAACGTGGGCGCCAGCTCGGCCGCGTCCAGCACGCCGAGGCGACCGGAGGTGCCGGCGCCGAAGTAGTGCACGCGGTGCCCGTCGCGCAGCGCGGCCACGGCCAGGTCGACCGTCTCGGCGATCTCGTCCAGCACGGCGGCGACCGCGGCCGGCACCCGCCGGTCCGCCTCGTTGATGACGGTGAGCACGTCCCGGGTGGACATCAGGTCGAGGTCGACGCTGTGCGGGTTGCGCCGCTCGGTCGGCGCGCCGACGCGCACCACCGGTCGCACCGCCGCCACGCCGTCCCGCTCCACCCGACCCGCCGTCATCCCCGCCTCCGCCCGGGGCCGACCCGGTGCGACTGGACCGCCTCGGCGGTGGCCTCCAGGGCCTTCTTGGTCCGGGCCCGGCTGCGGGCGGCCACCCCGACGAAGAGGCAGTCGACCACTGTGAGCTGGGCCAGCCGGCTGGCCGTCGCGCCGGAGCGGTACGTCGTCTCCCGGGCGGCTGTGGTGAGTACGTGGTCCGCGACCTCGGTGATCGGCGAGCGCGGGAAGTTGGTCAGCGCCACGGTGGTGGCGCCGCGCGCCCGCGCCTGCTCCAGCACCTCGATGACGTCGGACGTGGTGCCGGTGTGCGAGATGCCGACGGCCACGTCGCCGCGGCCCAGCAGGGCGGCGGAGGTGAGCGCGGTGTGCACGTCCGGGAAGTAGAACGCGATGCGGCCGATGCGGTGCAGCTTCTGCTGGAAGTCGGAGGCGACGAAGCCGCTGGCGCCCGCGCCGTAGACGTCGATCCGGGCGGCCGCGCCGATCGCCTCGACCACCTGCTCGCAGACCGCCGGGTCGAGCTGCTCGGCGGTCTCCTCGACGGCCCGGGCGTCGTTGAACGCGATCGTGGCGATGATCTGGGCGAGGTCCGCGCCCGGCGGGATGTCGCCGCCGACCACTCGGGCGTCCGGCGGCTCGACCCGGCGGGCGGCCTCGGCGGCGAGCCGGATCCGCAGCTGCGGGTAGCCGTCCATGCCGACCGAGCGGCAGAAGCGGATCACCGTCGCCTCGGACGTCTCGGCGGCGGTGGCGAGGTCGGTGATCGTGCGCCGGGCCGCATCCGCCGGATCGGCGACGACCAGCCGGGCCACCCGCTGTTCGGCCGGGGACAGCGAGGGCAGCAGGCCGCTGATGTGGACGATCAGTCCACCGGTCTCGTGACTCGCAGAAATCTTCGGACTCTTCGCCACGGATGAAACTTACTTTCACGAGGCGTGAGCGTCAACCATGACACCGCGTATCGGGAAATTTACTGTCTTCCGTACCCGCCCCCGGGCCAAGGATCCCATTGTCGCAGCCCCACTGCCTCATCCGGTCCGGTCGAGTCACTCCTGCCGCCCGACGTGCCGGTCCGCCGTCGCGCGGCACGGCCTGCCTGGTCGGCCTCGGCCGGGCGGCACGGACGGCGCGTGCGGGTCACCGGTCGGTCGGCGCAGCCGTTGGCTAGCGTGTGTGTCCATGACGGAACGCACGGTACTGGTGACCGGAGGCACGGGCGGGCTCGGCGGCGCGGTCACCGCCGCCTTCCTCGACGCCGGCTGGCGGGTGGTCGTACCCCAGCGGGAGCCCGGGACGGACGACGGCCCGGTCCGGGTCGTGGCCGACCTGCTGACCGCCGACGGGGCCGCGCGGGCGGTCCAGGCGGCGACGGCCGAGCCGGCCGCGCCGCTGCGCGCGGTGGTCAACCTCGTCGGCGGGTACGCGGCCGGCGGCCTGGTGCACGAGACCCCGGTCGACGACTTCGAGCGGATGCTGCGGCTCAATCTGCGCCCGACGTACCTGGTCACCCACGCGGCGCTGCCGCACCTCATGGCGTCCGGCGACGGCGCGGTGGTCTGCGTCGCGGCCCGGGCGGCGGTCTCGCCGTTCCCCGGCGCCTCCGGCTACGTCACCGCCAAGGCCGCGGTGCGGGCGTTCGCCGAGGCGGTGGCGGTCGAGTACCGGCAGCGCGGCGTGCGGTGCAACACGGTGCTGCCGAGCGTCATCGACACCCCGGCCAACCGCGCCGCCCAGCCCGGCGCCGACCACGGGCGCTGGGTGCCGCCGGCCGAGATCGCCGAGGTGATCCGCTTCCTGGCCTCCCCCGAGTCCGCGCCGACCAGCGGCGCGAGCATCCCGGTCTACGGGCGGGCCTGAACCGGCACCGGCCCGTCCCGCCCGGCGCCACCGGCCGGGCGTCGCGGACCGGCCGGAGCCGGCCCGGCCGGGGCCGGCCCGGGACCGGCGGACGGGTCGTCGGGCAGCCACTCGCTCAGGTGCGCCCGGATCCGGCGGGCCACCTCCTCCGGCGGGCCGTTGCCGTCCACCACCACGAAGCTGCCGTACTCCGGCAGTTCCCGGTAGGCGGCGGCCGCGGCGGTCAGCCACTCCATCGTCTCGTGGTCCGTGCCGCGCCGCTCGATCCGGCGGTACGCCTCGGCGGGGTCGACGGTGAGCAGGAACGTCACCCGGGGCGCCGGGAAGATCCGGTACCCGGCCCGGGCCAGCCGCTCCCACCGCTGCCCGCCGTGCGCCCGGATGCTGGCGTACTGGCAGGCGGACCACCTGTCCATCACGGCCGTCCGGCCGGTCACCAGGCAGCTCAGCAACGCGAGCGCGATGGCCAGCCACCGCAGCACCGACTCGACCACGAGCAGGCCGTCGCGCCCGACGAGCCGCTGCGCGTCCGGACGGCCGACCCGCTGGGCGATGCGGCCGAGCCAGCGGCGGCCACCGGCGTTGCGGTGGTAGGTGGCGGGACGGCCGGCGGCGGTGAGCGCCTGGGCGAGCCGATGGGCCTGGGTGGTCTTACCTGAGCCGTCGATGCCGATCAGGGCGACGGTGCGCAGTCGGGCCCCGCCCCGCCGCGTCCGCAGTGAGCTGGCCACCCTCCCGAGGTTATCCGACCGATGCTCACCCGAGCCCGGATGTCGCTTTCCTGCCCTGACGGGCCGATCGCGCCGCAACAGGTGTGACCGGAGCGTCCGCCGGGTACGCATCGTGGTCCCACCGCAGATATGACGACGAGGGAGCCGCAGATGGCCGAGCGCGGGGACGAGACCCTGGTGCACACGCTGAAGAAGGTCGCCGCCGTGCTCAAACAGTCCGAGATCCCGTTCGCGCTCGGTGGCAGCTTCGCGGTGTACGCGCACGGCGGCCACTCCAGCGACCACGACGTGGACTTCCTGCTCCGCGAGGCGGACGTCGACCGGGCGCTGGAGGCGCTGGTCGAGGCGGGCTTCACCGCCGAGCGTCCGCCGGAGGACTGGCTGGTCAAGGTCTACGACGAGGACCGGATGGTGGACCTGATCCACCGGCCGGTGGAGACGCCGGTCACCGAGGAGACGTTCGCCGACACGATCGTGCGCCCGGTCGACGCGATCCACATGCCGGTGCTCTCGGCCAGCCAGCTCATGGTGCACAAGCTGCTGAGCTTCTCCCAGCACTACTGCGACTTCGCCCGCGCCCTGCCGCTGGCCCGTTCGCTGCGGGAACAGATCGACTGGGAACGGGTACGGAAGGAGACGCAGCACTCGCCGTACGCGGAGGCGTTCCTGGTGCTGCTCGACCGGCTGGACGTGCTGCCCGGCGGCGCGCCCGGCGGAAGGGAGACCCTGTGACCGGACTGTCCGGCGACGTTCCCCCCGACGAGTACGTCGAGGCGGAGATCCAGAGCATGCTGGCCGAGGACCCCACCGTGGCCGAGCAGGGCATCACAGTGGTGCGGCGGGAGAACGGGCTGGTGCTCTACGGCGAGGTGGAGAGCCCGCACCGGCGGGAGGAGATCCTGCGGCGGGTGGCCGAGCGCTTCCCGGACACGCCCGTGACCAGCGACATCGGGGTGATCCGTACGCAGGCGCCCACCCAGGTCGAGGAGTTGCCGTGAGGGAGGTTCGATGGTGATCCGGATCGCCGCCGTGGGCGACGTGCATCTGGACGAGGACGTGGTGGGCCGGTTCCGTCCGGCGCTGGAGGAACTGCCCGGCTGCGCCGACGTGCTGCTGCTCGCCGGTGACCTGACCCGGCACGGCACCGAGGCCGAGGCGCGGTGCGTGGCCCGCGAGTTCGGCGACCTCGGCGTACCGGTGATCACCGTGCTCGGCAACCACGACCACCAGTGCGACGAGGTGCCGCAGGTGGTGAAGGTGCTGGAGGACGCCGGGATCACGGTGCTGGAGGGCACCGGCACTGTGGTGGACACCCCCGGCGGGCGGCTCGGGGTGGCCGGCGTGAAGGGGTTCGGCGGCGGGTTCGCCGGGCGGTGCGCCAGCGACTTCGGCGAGCCGGAGATGAAGGCGTTCGTGCGGACCACCCGGGAGAGCGCCGACGCGCTCACCGGCGCGCTGCTCTCGCTGGAGTGCGACGCGCTCGTCGCGCTCACCCACTACTCCCCCGTACCGGACACGCTGGCCGGCGAGCCGCTGGAGATCTACCCGTTCCTCGGCTGCTACCAGCTCGGCCAGGCGATCGACTCCGCGCCCACCGCGCTGGCGCTGCACGGGCACGCCCACCACGGCACCGAGCGCGGCACCACACCGGGCGGCGTACGGGTCCGCAACGTGGCCCACCCGGTGATCAAGCAGGCGTACAGCGTCTTCCACCTGGGCGGTGATCAGGTCGACTGACCGGGAGGTTTCCGGTAACGGGCGCACGGGTATTCAGCCGACATGGAGCTGATTCTCTGGATTCTCGCAGTCGTACTGGTGGTCGCCGGAATTCTCGCCCTGTTCCGCCGGCAGATCCTCTGGGGCATCGTCCTCATCGTCGTCGGCCTGCTGGTCGGCCCGGGTGGCGTCAGCATCTTCAACACGTAACGCGGTTCTCGTTCCCGCCGGGGTCGCCGGGCCCGGGCGTTCCGTCCTGCCGGACCGGAACGCCCGGGTCGGGTGACCCCGGCTCTTCCGCGTCCGGGTCCGGTGACGCCCGGGCGTTTGCCGGGCCGGTCGAGCGGAAACATCTCGACCATGGAGATGTCGCAGAGTGGCACCCGGCGCACCACCGGAGCCCGTACGTGGTTGGCGCTGCTCGGCTTCGCCGCCGCCACCTTCGCCGCCGCCGCGATCGGCGGGCTGGGTGTCCAGGGCACCTCCGCCGAGTACCAGAGCCTGGAGCAGCCCGCCTGGGCGCCGCCGTCGTGGCTGTTCGGCCCGGCCTGGACCGTGCTCTACGCGCTCATCGCGATCGCCGGCTGGCTGGTCTGGCGCCGGGCCGGTTTCGGTCCCGCGGTCTGGGCCTGGGTGGTCCAGCTCGTGCTCAACGCGATCTGGACCCCGCTGTTCTTCGGCGCCGGGGCGTACGGGCTGGCGTTCGCCGAGATCGTGCTGATGTGGCTGGCGATCGGCGTGACGGTGGCCCTGGTCCGGCGCGTCTCCCGGCCGGCCACGCTGCTGATGCTGCCGTACTGGGCCTGGGTGACGTTCGCGTCCGCGCTGAACTTCGCGGTGTGGCGGCTGAACTCCTGACCGGTACGGGCGCGGGGGCCGCTCGCCCCCGCGCCCGCCGGGTTCAGCAGCGGGGTACGCCCGGGATGTAGCCGTCGTACCCGGTGTAGACGTAGGCGTCGGAGATGAACCGGCCGGAGCCGATCCGGTCCCAGATCGAGCTGGTGCCGTACGTGCCGGTGACGCTGGTGCCGCTGGTCTGGCACTGGATGGTCACCTTCGCCCCGTCGGCCACCGTGCCGACCGAGCTGTAGCCGGTGCCGGGGCCCGAGCGGACCGTCAGCGGGGAGCCGGCCGTGTTGACGGTGCCCTCGCCGGTGTTCGTCCCGCCGCAGCCGTTGTCGCTGGTGTAGGTCTTGGTGCCCCAGTAGAGCGCCTGGACCCCGTTGAACTTGATCTTCACGGAGCTGCCGTCGATGCGCTGCTCGTAGTGCAGGTGCGGGCCGGTGGAGCCGCCGGTCGTGCCGACGTAGCCGATCACCCGGCCGTAGCCGACGGTCTGCCCGACCGAGACGTTGAAGGCGTTCAGGTGGGCGTAGTAGGTGGTGTGACCGCCGCCGTGGTTGATCCGGACGTACTTGCCGTAGCTGGTGTCGCCGAGGTTGGTGACCACGTCGACGGTGCCGGGCGCGCTGGCCACCACCGGGTCGCCCAGGTCGTCGGTGCGGTTGAAGTCGATCGCGTTCGCCGGGCTGTGGTTGGTCCGGGTCTGGCCGGACCAGGACTGGTTGCACGGGAACGGGACCTTGAACGTCGGCGCGGCCATCGCCGGCGCGGCCGGCACGAGAGTCGCCGCCAGGACCGCCGCGCTCGCCCCGAGGGCGAGCCATCGCTTCCGCATCCACTACCTCCAATGTTGAAAGTCTTCAATGTGATGCGGACATCGTGACAGAAAGTTCCGTTCCCGGGAAGATTCGTGGGAGCGCACCCAACGCCCGTGGTCAGGGTTTCGGGATTGTTACCGGGCCGTGTCCGGCCAGGGGTGGACCCGACACGATGCAAGCGCTTACATGTGAGGACGACCATCGGACCGGCGCGGGTTCGATCCCCCCACGCGCCGGCAAGGAAGGAGATCGGCATGGCGTTTGCCAGATCGCGCCAGGCGCTCGCGGTCGCCGGCGTCCTGGGGCTGGCGCTCGGCGTCGCCGCCTGCGGCACCGGCAACGACAAGAAGAGCAGCAACGCGGGCTCGGCCGAGTGCGGCGCATACGAGAAGTACGAGGGTCACGACGGCAAGAAGGTGACCATCTACTCCTCGATCCGTGACATCGAGGACGAGCGCCTCCAGCAGTCCTGGAAGGAGTTCGAGGACTGCACCGGCATCGAGATCGACCACGAGGGCTCCGGCGAGTTCGAGGCCCAGCTGCCGGTCCGGGTCGACGGCGGCAACGCCCCCGACCTCGCCTTCATCCCGCAGCCGGGTCTGCTGAAGCGGTTCGTCGACTCGGGCAAGCTCAAGCCGGCCGGCGCCGACACCAAGGCCATGGCCGAGCAGAACTACTCCGCCGACTGGCTGAAGTACAGCACCGTCAACGGCCAGTTCTACGGCGCCCCGCTCGGCTCCAACGTGAAGTCCTTCGTGTGGTACTCGCCGAAGACCTTCAAGGAGAAGGGCTGGACCGTCCCCACCACGTGGGACGACCTGATCAAGCTCTCCGACCAGATCGCGGCCAGCGGCACCAAGCCGTGGTGCGCCGGCATCGAGTCCGGTGACGCCACCGGCTGGCCGGCCACCGACTGGATCGAGGACGTGCTGCTGCGCACCGGCGGCCCGGACGTCTACGACAAGTGGACCACCCACGAGATCCCGTTCAACGACCCGCAGGTGGCCGACGCGCTCAACCGGGCCGGCACCATCCTGAAGAACGAGAAGTACGTCAACGGCGGCTTCGGCGGCGTGAAGAGCATCGCCACCACCTCGTTCCAGGAGGCGGGCACGCCGATCACCACCGGCAAGTGCGCGCTGCACCGGCAGGCGTCCTTCTACGCCAACCAGTGGCCCGAGGGCACCAAGGTGGCCGAGGACGGCGACGTCTTCGCGTTCTACTTCCCGGCCATCGACCCGTCGAAGGGCAAGCCGGTTCTGGGCGGCGGCGAGTTCGTCGCGGCCTTCGCCGACCGTCCCGAGGTCCAGGCGGTGCAGACCTACCTGGCCTCCGGCGAGTACGCCAACAGCCGCGCCAAGATCGGTGACTGGGTCTCCGCGAACAAGAAGCTGGACCTGAACAACGTCCCGAACCCGGTGGACAAGCTCTCCGTGGGCATCCTCCAGGACGAGAAGACGGTCTTCCGCTTCGACGGCTCGGACCTGATGCCGGCCGCGGTCGGCGCCGGCACCTTCTGGAAGGGCATGGTGGCCTGGATCAACGGCAAGGACACCACCGCCGTCCTGAACGACATCGAGGGCAGCTGGAAGTGATCTAGCAGGTGGCCCGGTCCGGTTCCCCCGGACCGGGCCACCTCTGCTAGCCGAACCCTTGAGGGAGGGTCGATGGAGTTCGACTTCGCGGCGGAGCAGCCGAAGTTCCTCATGCTGATGTACGGGCTGATCGCCTTCGTCGCGGTGGTGGGCGGGCTGCTCCTGCTCCTCGACGTGGTGCCGTCGTTCTTCGCCCGGCGCCGGGAGGCACAGCTCGTCGCGGCCTCGGCCAGCGGCGCGCCGCTGCCCCGCCGGCGCAAGCAGGGCGAGGGCGCGTTCGCGTTCTTCTTCCTGTTGCCGACGCTGCTGCTGCTCGCCGTCGGGCTGGTGGTCCCCGCCGTCCGCACCACGCTGCTCTCCTTCATGGACTCCGGCAGCAACGACTGGGTGGGCCTGGACAACTACCGCTGGATGTTCGCCGAGGACTCGATCGTCCGGGTCCTGATCAACACGCTGATCTGGGTGCTGCTGGTGCCGCTGGTGGCCACCGCGTTCGGCCTGATCTACGCGGTCCTGGTGGACAAGGCCCGGTTCGAGGCCGTGGCCAAGTCCCTGATCTTCCTGCCGATGGCGATCTCGTTCGTCGGCGCCTCCATCATCTGGAAGTTCGTCTACGCCTACCGGGGCGAGGGCGACCAGATCGGCCTGCTCAACCAGATCGTGGTGAGCCTGGGCGGCGAGCCGAAGCAGTGGCTGCTGGACTCGCCGCTGAACACGTTCCTGCTCATCGTGATCATGGTGTGGATCCAGGCCGGCTTCGCGATGGTGGTGCTCTCCGCCGCGATCAAGGCCATCCCGGCCGACATCGTCGAGGCGGCCCGCCTGGACGGCACCACCCCGTGGCAGATGTTCTGGCGGATCACCATTCCGAGCATCCGGCCGGCGCTGATCGTCGTGGTGGTGACGATCTCCATCGCCACGCTCAAGGTCTTCGACATCGTCCGGACCTCCACGAACGGCAACTACGACACGAACGTGATCGCGACCGAGATGTACAACCAGGCGTTCCGCTACCAGGAGAACGGTCAGGGCTCGGCGCTGGCGGTGTTCCTGTTCGTCCTGGTGATCCCGATCGTGATCTACCAGATCCGCAACCTGCGCAAGCAGCGGGAGGGCTGAGATGACCACCGCCACGCCCACCGTCGGAGTCGGCGCCCAGGCCACCGAGCCGACCACCCGGAGCGCACGGGTGCGCAAGCGCCTGAACAGCCGTACCGCCACGCTCGTGTCGATCGTCATCGCGATGCTCTGGACGATCCCGACCTTCGGCCTGTTCATCTCCTCGCTCCGGCCGGAGAACGAGATCAAGACCACCGGGTGGTGGACGTTCTTCACCAACCCGCAGATCACCCTGGAGAACTACCAGGAGGTGCTGTTCAGCCGCGGCTCGTCCGGGCAGTTGGCCAGCTACTTCATCAACTCGCTGGCGATCACCATCCCCTCGGTGCTCTTCCCCCTGGCCTTCGCGTCGCTCGCCGCGTACGCGCTGGCGTGGATGAACTTCAAGGGGCGGGACTGGGTCTACATCGGGATCTTCGCGCTCCAGATCGTGCCGTTGCAGATGGCCCTGGTGCCGCTGCTGCGGTTCTTCTCCACCGGCGTCACAGTCGCCGGGGTGCAGATCATGCCCGCGTGGGACCTGGTCGACGAGCAGAAGTTCGCCCAGGTGTGGTTCGCGCACACCTGCTTCGCGCTTCCGTTCGCCGTGTTCCTGCTGCACAACTTCATCTCGCAGCTCCCCGGCGACCTGATGGAGGCGGCCCGGGTCGACGGGGCCACCCACCCGAAGATCTTCCGCACCATCGTGCTGCCGCTGATCATGCCCGCGCTGGCGGCGTTCGGCATCTTCCAGTTCCTCTGGGTCTGGAACGACCTGCTGGTCGCGCTGATCTTCGCCGGTGGCGGCGACGAGACCGCCCCGATGACCGTCCGGCTCGCGGAGCTGGCCGGCACCCGGGGCAACGAGTGGCAGCGGCTGACGGCCGGCGCGTTCGTGTCGATCGTCGTACCGCTGATCGTGTTCCTGTCCCTCCAGCGCTTCTTCGTGCGAGGTCTGCTCGCCGGCAGCGTCAAGGGTTGATCCGGCGCCCCGCCGCCGGCACGGCCGGCGGCGGGGCCCGGGTCACAGCGGGGAGCTCACGATGACCAAGATTGACGACGTCGCCCGTCTGGCCGGGGTCTCCACGGCCACCGTCTCCCGGGCGCTGCGGGGCCTGCCGACGGTCTCGGCCGCGACCCGCCGCCGGGTGCTCGCCGCCGCCGAACAACTCCAGTACGCGGTGTCGCCCAGCGCGAGCCGGCTGGCCGGCGGCCGGACCGGCACGGTGGCGGTGGTGGTGCCCCGGATCACCAGGTGGTTCTTCGGCACGGTGGTCGAGGCGGTCGAGGAGTTCCTCCAGGACAGCGGCTACGACCTGCTGCTCTACAACCTCGGCGGCCGGGAGCGGACCCGGCAGCGGGTGCTGCGCACGGCCAGCCTGCACAAGCGCGTGGACGCGATCATCCTGGTCGCGACCCCGCTGCGCGCGGCCGACGTGCACGCGCTGACGAAGCTGGCCCTGCCGGGCGTGACGATCAGCTCCGGCAGCGAGGTGCCCGGGTGGCCCTGCGTCCGGATCGACGACGTGGCCGCCGCCCGGACCGCCACCCGCCACCTGCTCGACCTCGGCCACACCCGGATCGCGCACATCTCCGGCGACCCGGACGACGAACTGGCCTTCACCACCCACCTGGACCGGCGGCGCGGCTACCAGGAGGCGTTGCGGGCCGCCGGGCTGCGGCCCGATCCGAGCCTCGACGTCGAGTCGCGGTTCACCATCGACGGCGGCACCCGCGCCACTGCCGAGCTGCTGGCCCGGGGCGAGCCGCCGACCGCCATCTTCGCCGCCTGCGACGAGATGGCGATGGGCGCGATCACCGCGCTGCGTGACGCCGGGCTGCGGGTGCCGCAGGACGTGAGCGTGATGGGCATCGACGACCACGACCTGGCCGGCGTGCTCGGGCTCTCGACGATCGCCCAGCCCGCCGCCGACCAGGGGTCGCTCGCCGCCCGCATCCTGCTCGACCCGCTCGGCGTACGGGCCACCGAGCCGTATCCCGGCCTGGTGCCCGCGCCGCGCGGCGCCGACACCGGCGACGGGACACCACCCCCGGTGATCCTGCCCACTCGCCTGGTGGTGCGTGAATCGACCGCGCCGCCCCGGGCACACTGAACGAACTCGCTCGTCACCGCACCACCCAGACAGGAGTAAGGCGCTGAACACCGACGCGACGCAGCAGGCCCCGGGCACCGGCTGGTGGACCGAGGCGGTCATCTACCAGGTCTACCCGCGCTCGTTCGCCGACTCCGACGGCGACGGGATCGGCGACCTGCCGGGCATCACGTCCCGGCTCGACCACCTCGCCGAGCTGGGAGTCGACGCGGTCTGGCTGTCCCCGTTCTACCCGTCCCCGCAGGCCGACGCCGGGTACGACGTGTCCGACTACCGCGACGTCGATCCGCTGTTCGGCACGCTCGCCGACGCCGACAAGCTGATCGCCGAGGCGAAGGCCCGCGGGCTGCGGGTGATCGTCGACCTGGTGCCCAACCACACGTCGTCCGCGCACCGCTGGTTCACCGCGGCCGTGGCGGCCGCGCCGGGCAGCCCGGAGCGGCAGCGGTACGTCATCCGCGACGGCAAGGGCCCGGACGGCACCGAGCCGCCGAACGACTGGGTGAGCGTCTTCGGCGGGCCCGCCTGGACCCGGCTGCCCGACGGGCAGTGGTACCTGCACCTGTTCGACGCGGGCCAGCCCGACCTCAACTGGGACAACCCGGAGGTCCGCGCCGAGTTCCTCGACGTGCTGCGCTTCTGGCTGGACCGGGGCGTGGACGGCTTCCGGGTGGACGTGGCGCACGGCCTGATCAAGCAGGCCGACCTCGCCGACTGGCAGGAGCCGCAGGAGATCCTCTCCGGCAGCGAGGTGGACAAGCCGCGCCCGCCGATGTGGGACCAGGACGGCGTGCACGAGATCTACCGGGAGTGGCGCCGGGTGCTCGACTCGTACCCCGGTGAGCGCATCCTGGTCGCCGAGGCGTGGGTGGAGCCGGCCGAGCGGCTGGCCCGGTACGTGCGCCCCGACGAGATGCACCAGGCGTTCAACTTCGAGTACCTGCTGGCGGCGTGGAGCGCGCCGGCCCAGTACGCGGTGATCACCCGCTCGCTGGAGGCCACCGACGCGGTGGGCGCGCCGACCACCTGGGTGCTGTCCAACCACGACGTCGTCCGCCACGCCTCCCGGCTCGGGCTCGGCACCGCCGGCGGCCGGGCCAACGGCGTCGGCGTGGACGACCCGCAGCCGGACGCCGCGCTGGGCCTGCGCCGGGCCCGGGCGGCCAGCCTGCTGATGCTCGCGCTGCCCGGCTCCGCCTACCTCTACCAGGGCGAGGAACTGGGCCTGCCGGAGCACACCACGCTGCCCGACGAGGCCCGGCAGGACCCGACCTGGAAGCGCAGCGGCCACACCGAGCGCGGCCGGGACGGCTGCCGGGTGCCGATCCCGTGGGAGGCCGACGCCCCGTCGTACGGCTTCGGGCCGACCGACGCGAGCTGGCTGCCCCAGCCGCCGGTGTGGGCCGAGTACGCGCTGGACCGGCAGCGCGGCGTGCCCGGCTCGACGTACGAGCTGTACCGGACCGCGCTGCGGCTGCGCCGCGAGCACGCGCTGGCCCGGGGCCCGCTGCGGTTCCTGACCTCCGGCGACGAGGTGCTCACGTTCACCAACGGCGACCTCACCGTGCTGACCAACTTCGGTGCCGACCCGGCGCCGCTGCCGGCCGGTGCCCAGGTGCTGGTGTCGAGCGCGCCGCTCGACGGCGACGCGGTGCCGACCGACGTGACGGTCTGGTTCCGGAGCTGACGCAGCGGCCCCGCCGGACGGTCACCGTCCGGCGGGGCCCTCGCTCTCCAGCCGGCCGGCGCGGGCGTGCAGCAGGTCGTGCACCTGCGCGATGTCCCGGGGCGAGGTGCGGGCGGCCAGCCAGTACATGATCCCGGTCGGGATGAAGAACAGCTGGAACGCGGCCAGCCCGACCGCGTAGTTCAGCGGCGGCGGGAAGGCCGCCCGCAGCGCGGCGAACGCCACCCCGACCAGCCCGTTGCCCGCCGCCCGGCCCACGCCGTTGACCAGGTTGCCCAGGCTGTAGACGGTGCCCCGGTGCTCGGGCGGGTTGACGTCGGCGATCAGGGCGAACCAGTTCGGCGAGTTCGCCGACGTCAGCGCCAGCGCCACCACGGCGGTGAGCAGGCTCAGCCCCACCGACGGCTCGGTGAACACGCTGGACAGCACCGCAGTCACCACCGCGCCGGAACCGGCGCCGTCGGGCACGTCGATGCGGATCGGCACGAAGAACAGGACCAGGTAGAACGGCAGCGCCGCGAGGATGCCGACGGCCGCGACCATGGCCCGGCCACTCGGCGTACGCCGTTGCAGCGCGTCGCCCACCAGACCGCCCACGATGGACAGCACGCCGCCGAGCTGGAACAGCGTGGCGAAGACGCTGCCCACCACCACCGCCGTGGCGGGCGAGTAGCCCTGCGCCTCGGCCCGCTGGCTGAACAGCACCGGCAGCCAGACCAGCGAGCCGAACGCGGCCTGGGCGGTGAGCCCCTGGAGGATCAGCCAGCGGTTGGTCCGGCGGGCCAGGATCCGGGGCAGGTCGGCACGGCTGATCCGGTAGTCGTACTCGTTCCCGGCGTCGATCGCCCCGGCCAGCTCCGGTTCGCTCTGCCCGCGCCGGATGTCGTAGGTGAACAGGTACGCCACAGTGGCGGCCAGACCCACGCCGGTCAGCAGCAGGAACGGCCGTCGCCAGTCGGTCGCGCCGAGCACGCCGCCGAGCAGCGTCCCGGCCAGCGTGCCGACGCCCTGGGACAGGCCCCAGAAGCTCATCACCAGGCCCCGGCGGCGCGGTGAGATCAGGTCGGTGACCACCGAGAAACCGACCGACCCCACCGCGCCGAGCCCGACCGCGCCGACGAACTGCGCGATCAGGAACGTCGCGTACCCACCGGCGAGCGCGCTGCCGCCGGTGCCGGCCGCCCAGAGCAGCGTGCCGACCATGAGCAGCGGCTTGCGGTTGGTGCGGTCCCCCACGTACGCCCAGCCCACCGCCGCCACCGCGCTGACCAGGAAGCTGACGGCGGTGACCAGGCCGAGCATCCGCTGGGGTACGTCCAGCGCGGTGGAGATCGGCCCGTACAGCGGGGGCACCAGGCCGATCGCCACGTTGTCCAGCGAGGCGAGCACCACGAAGACCACGACGCTGTAGAACCGGTGTGCCGCGTTCCCGCGCCGGGAGATCCTGGTGCCCGTCATGCCGGGCAGCAAATCAGGTGCAGGTCACCTGCGCAGCACGACCCCCCGTACCGGCGTCATCCCCGCGCCTCGGCGTAGCGCTCGCGGATGGCGGGCACCGCGTCGCCGGTGTACTCCTCGGTGTCGCCGATCGACCAGGCGGGCGGGGTGTCGCCACCCAGCGCCACCCAGGCGGCCTGCCGGGCCGCGCCGTCGGCCACGTACTCCCCCGGCGGCGGCACCACCACCGGGCGGCCGAAGACCTGCGGCGCGATCCGGCGCACGGCCGCGGACCGGGCGCCGCCGCCGACCAGGATGATCCGGTCGGCGCGGGCGCCCTGCGCGATCAGCGCGTCCAGGCCGTCGGCCAGCCCGCAGAGCATGCCCTCGACGGCGGCCCGGGCCAGGTGCGCCGGGGTCGAGGTGCCGAGCGTGAGGCCGTGCAGGGTGCCGGTGGCGTGCGGCCGGTCCGGCGTCCGCTCCCCCTCCAGGTACGGCACCAGCACCAGCCCGTCCGCACCGGGCGGGGCGGACAGGGCCAGCTCGCCGAGCGTGTCGAGGTCGACGCCGAGCAGCGTCGCGGCGGCGTCCAGCACCCGGGCTGCGTTGAGCGTGCACACGAGCGGCAGGAACCGGCCGGTCGCGTCGGCGAATCCGGCCACCGCGCCGCCGGCGTCGGCGGCCGGCGTGTCCGCCACCGCGAACACGGTGCCGGAGGTGCCGATCGAGACGACCACGTCGCCCGGACCGGCCCCGGCCCCGAGCGCCGCGGCGGCGTTGTCCCCGGTGCCCGGCCCGAGGAGCACCGGACCGGCGGCACCGGTTCCCGGGCTCCCGGCCGTACCGGACGCCGCGCCGCCGCCGAGCACCGCCGGGTCGAGGTGCCCGGCCGCCTCGGCCGGGCCGAGCACGACCGGCACCTTCGGGCGCCGGCCGAAGGCCCGCTCCAGCAGGTCCAGCCGGTACTCGCCGGTGCGCGGCGACCAGTAGCCGGTGCCGCTGGCGTCGCCCCGGTCGGTGCGCAGCGCGTCCAGGCCGGGAGCGCCCGCCAGCCGCCAGGTGAGCCAGTCGTGCGGCAGGCAGACCGCTGCCACCCGATCGGCGTTGTCCGGCTCGTGCCGGGCCAGCCAGCGCAGCTTCGTCGCGGTGAAGCTGGCCACCGGCACCGCGCCGGTCGCCTCGGCCCAGAACCGGCGGCCGGCCTCCCCGCCGCCGGCCTCCTCGACCAGTTCCCGGGCCGCGTCGGCGGAACGGGTGTCGTTCCACAGCAGCGCCGGGCGGACCACCTCACCGGAGGCGTCCAGGCAGACCATGCCGTGCTGCTGGCCGCCGACCGAGACGGCTGCCACGTCGGCCAGGCCACCGGCCTCGGCGACCGCCGTCCGCAGGGCCTCCCACCAGGCGTACGGGTCGACCTCGGTGCCGGGCGGGTGCGGCGCGCGGCCCTGCCGGACCAGCGCGCCGGTCTCCGCGTCCCGGACGACCACCTTGCAGGACTGGGTCGACGAGTCGACCCCCGCGACGAGCGGCATGGCGGCCCGCCTCAGCGCGCGCCGAGCACGTGCTCGACGGCGAGCTGGTTGAGCCGGACGAAGCCGAAGCCCTTCGCCCCGGCGGCCTCCGGGTCGAACTCCTCGAACGCGGTCCGGTCGGCCAGCAGCTCGCGGTAGCCCTCACCGGGGTTGAGCGTCGGGGTGGCCAGCTCGGCCACCCGGGCGGCGGCGAGCGCCTCGACCACCTCCGGGTCGGCGCGGAACGCCGCGGCCCGCTCCTTGAGCAGCAGGTACGTCCGCATGTTCGCCTCGGCGGAGGCCCACACGCCGGTCATGTCCTCGGTGCGGGACGGCTTGTAGTCGAAGTGGCGCGGGCCGTCGTAGGCCGGGCCGCCGTTCGGGCCGCCGTGCTCCAGCAGGTCGACCAGGGCGAACGCGTTGAGCAGGTCGCCGTGGCCGAAGACCAGGTCCTGGTCGTACTTGATGCCGCGCTGGCCGTTGAGGTCGATGTGGAACAGCTTGCCCTGCCAGAGCGCCTGGGCGATGCCGTGGGCGAAGTTCAGCCCGGCCATCTGCTCGTGCCCGACCTCCGGGTTGAGCCCGACCATCTCGGGGCGGGCCAGCGTGGAGATGAAGCCGAGCGCGTGCCCGACGGTGGGCAGCAGGATGTCGCCCCGGGGCTCGTTCGGCTTGGGCTCCAGCGCGAAGCGCAGGTCGTAGCCGTTGTCGACGACGTACTCGCAGAGCAGGTCGACCGCTTCGCGGTAGCGGTCCAGCGCGGCCTGGACGTCCTTGGCCACGTCGTACTCGGCGCCCTCCCGGCCGCCCCACATGACGAACGTCTTCGCGCCCATCTCGGCGGCGAGGTCGATGTTGCGCAGCACCTTGCGCAGCGCGTACCGGCGCACGTCGCGGTCATTGCTGGTGAAGCCGCCGTCCTTGAACACCGGGTGGTTGAACAGGTTGGTGGTGACCATCGGCACGACCAGGCCGGTCTCGTCGAGGGCCTTGCGGAAGCGGCTCAGCCGGGCGTCGCGGGTGGCCGCGTCCGCGCCGAACGGGACCAGGTCGTCGTCGTGGAAGGTGATGCCGTACGCGCCCAGCTCGGCGAGCCGGTGCACCGCCTCTACGGCGTCCAGCTCGGGGCGGGTGGCGTCCCCGAACGGGTCACGGGCCGGCCAGCCCACCGTCCAGAGGCCGAAGGAGAACTTGTCCGCGGGGGTGGGGCGGGGTGCCATGGCAGACCTCCAGGTGGTGGTGTCGTCCGCGATTTGTTCAGCGGTTGAATTAAATGGCGGCGATGTGGCAGTGTCAAGAGGTGACAAGCACCAGCACCGCCGGGGCGGTCCGGCAGGGCAGCCTGCGCGAGTTGAACCTCGCGGTGGTGCTCCGGCGGATCGCCGCCGCCGAACGGCCGCCCTCGCGCGCCGGGATCGCCGCCGACACCGGCCTCACCCGGGCCACCGTCTCCGCCGTGGTGGACGACCTGATCGCCGGCCGGCTGGTCGTCGAGGCGGAGCCGGAACCGCGTACCGGAGCGGGCCGCCCGGCCCGGGGCCTCGTGCTCGCCTCCGACGGCCCGGCCGGGCTCGGCCTGGAGGTGAACGTCGACTACCTGGCGGCCTGCGTCGTCGACCTCACCGGCACGGTCCGGCACCACCTGGTCCGCCGCGCCGACCTGCGCCCGGTCTCCCCCGCCGACGCGCTCGCCCGGCTCGCCGCGCTGGCCGCCGAGGCGCGCGCCGCCGCCGTACGCGACGGGCTGACCCTGGCCGGCGCGGCGCTCGCCGTGCCCGGCCTGGTGGGCGACGGCGGCCTGGTCCGGCTCGCGCCGAACCTCGGCTGGCGGGACGTGGACGTGCCGGCGCTGCTCACCGGTCACCCGCTGGCCGAGCCGGTCGACGGGGTGCCCCCGCTGGTGGTCGACAACGAGGCGAACCTGGCCGCACTCGGCGAGCTGTACGCCGGCCCGGGCGGCGCGCGCAGCTTCCTGCACGTCACCGGCGAGATCGGCATCGGCGCCGGGATCGTGCTCGACGGCGCGCTCTACCGGGGCGCACGCGGCTGGAGCGGAGAGATCGGTCACTTCCCGGTGCAGCCGCAGGGCCGGCCGTGCCGCTGCGGCGGCCAGGGCTGCCTGGAGCGGTACGCGGGCCAGGAGGCGATCCTCGCCGCCGCCGGACTGCCCGGCGCGGAACTTCCGGCGGACACCGCCGCCACCCGGCTCGCCGACCTGGCCGAAGCCGGTGACCCGGCCACGCTGACCGCCCTGATCGACGCCGGCACCGCCCTCGGGATCGCCGTCGCGGGCGTGGTGAACCTGCTGGATCTGGACACCGTGGTGCTCGGGGGCGGATACGCCCGGCTCGCGCCCTGGCTGCGGCCGACGGTGGAGGCGGAGGTCTCCCGGCGGGTGCTCACCGCCGGATGGGCGCCGGTCACGGTGCGTCCGGCAGTGCTCGGGGCGCAGTCCGCGGCGGTCGGCGGCGCCGGCTCGGTGGTCCGCCGGATCGTCGACCGGCCGGTGGGCTGGCTGGCCCGGACCACCTGATCCGGGATGATCCTGGACGGGCATTCCGTGCCTGCGCTCGGTACGCTTGCCGCCAGGCAACATGTCGCCGAGTGAGGGGTGCACCGACAGCATGCGCAGGGGTCGACCGACCGAAGCGCCCGGCCACCGGAGGTGACCGCCGCGCGCCGGGGCGGTGTCGCGGGGCCGGTCAGCGGCGGTGGACACGCCTCGCGGAGACGGCCCCGGCGGGTTGCCGAGGCCGCGCTGCCGGCTGACGACCACCTGGCCCGGGAGCTGCTGGACGGGCTCGCCGAGGCGGTCGTGACCGTCGACCACGGCGGGGTGGTGACGCTCGTCAACGCGATGGCCGCCGACCTGCTCCCCGAGGTGACGCCCGGCGTCGACCTGAGCGCGTGCCGGGTGCCGGCGCTGGCCGACGCGGCCGCCGCCGGGTCGGACGCGTTCGAGACCGACCACCACGGCCGGCGGCTGCGCGGCGTGCGGCGTCCCCTGGCCGACGACCGCAGCGCCTGGTACGTCCGGGACGTCACCGAGGAACACGCGCGCACCGACGCGCTGCTCGCCGAACGGTCGCGCACCGCGTTCCTCGCCGAGGCGGGCAGCCGGCTCGGGCTGTCCCTGCACCGCGAGCAGACGCTGCGTACCGCCGTGACGCTGCCGGTGCCCTACCTGGCCGACGCGGCAGTCGTGGTGCACCGCCCGCCGCCACCCGCCGAGGACCAGCCGCACTGGATCCGGTACGCCACCGGCGACCCCGGCCCGGTCACCGGCCTGGCCGGCTGGCCCACCCTGGAGTCGGTGCCCGGCCTGGTCGAGGCGCTCGACGGCGACCTCACCGAACCGAGCCCCTGGCTGGACGCCGAGCTGGCCGACCTGGCCGAGGTGCTGCCCGCCGGATTCGGCCGCCCGGGCACCGTGCTGATCAGCCCGATGCCCAGCGCCGGTGGTCCGGCCGGCGCGCTGGTGCTGGCCCGCCGCCGGGAGCGGCCCGGTTTCGACAGCCGGGAGATCGGCCTGGCCCGGGAGTTCGCCGGCCGGGCCGGCGCCGCGCTGGCCGCGGCCGAGCTGTACGGCGAGCAGGCGCACCTGGCCCGGGTGCTCCAGAACAGCCTGCTCCCGCCGGCGCTGCCCCGCCTGCCCGGGATGACGCTCGCCGGCGGTTACCGCGCCGCCGGGGACAGCCTGCGCATCGGCGGCGACTTCTACGACCTGTTCCCCACCGGCGACGGCGGCCTGTTCGCGCTCGGCGACGTCTGCGGCAAGGGCGTCGGCGCGGCCGTGCTGACCGGCCGGGTCCGCCAGTCGCTGCAGACCCTGCGCCTGGTCGAGCAACGCCCCCGGGAGCTGCTGGAACTGCTCAACCGGGCGCTGCTGGACGCTCCCGACGCGGCCCGCCGGGCCCAGTTCACCACGCTCCTGCTCGGTGCGCTGCGCCGCGAGCCGGACGGCGGGCTGCTGATCCGGGTGGCAGGTGGCGGGCACCCGTCGCCGCTCGTCGTCCGCGCCGGCGGCGGCGTCGAGACGGTCCGGGTGGGCGGCATGCCGGTGGGCGCGCTCACCGACGCCCGGTTCGCCGACAGCGAGGTACGGCTGGCGCCGGGTGACCTGCTGCTGGCGTACACCGACGGGGTGACCGAGGCCCGGGGCGGCCCGACCGAGCCGGCCATGTTCGGCGACGCCCGGTTGCGTCAGGCGCTCGCCACCGGCGCCGGGCTTCCGCCCGCCGCGCTCGTCGACCGGGTGCTCCAGCTCGTCGACGAATGGCTGGACGGGCAGCCCCACGACGACATCGCCATGCTCGCCGTGGCGGCCGGGTGACGCCGCCGCCTGACCGCCCCACCCCCGCGGCCGGGCGCCGGATCGGGCCGGAGACGCTCGCCGCGTACCTCGACCGCCTGGACGCCGCCGACGGGGCCGGCGCGGTCGCGCTGGCGCGCGGCCTGCTGGCCGACGGCTTCTCGGTCGCGGACGTCCTGGTCGACCTGGTCGCGGCGGCGCAGCGGGAGGTCGGCCGGCGCTGGCTCACCGGCTCGTGGAGCGTCGCCCAGGAGCACGCCGCCACCCACGTCAGCGAGCAGGTGGTGGACGCGCTGGGCGCGACGGCCGGCCCGCCGCGGCGCGGTCACGTGGTGATGGCCTGCGTGGAGGGCGAGTGGCACGCGCTGGCCGCCCGCATCGTCACCGAGGTGGTCCGGGCGGCCGGCTGGCGGGTCACGTTCCTCGGCGCCAGCGTGCCGGCCCGGCATCTGGTCTCCTACCTGCATCAGACCGGCCCGGACGCGGTGCTGCTGAGCTGCGTACAGCCGAACCGGCTGGTCCGGGCGGCGCGGATGGTGGAGGCCAGCCGCGCGGCCGGGGTGCCGGTCCTGGCCGGTGGTCCCGGCTTCGGCCCGGACGGCCGGTGGGCCACCGCGATCGGCGCGGCGGGCTGGGGCGCCAGCGCCCGGGACGCGGTGGCGCTGCTGGAACGGCCGCTGTCGGCCGCGCACACCGGAGCGCCGCCGCCCCCGCCCGACGACTCGTACGTGGCGGTGCTGCACCGGCGGCGTGAGCTGGTCGGGCTCGCGCTCGCCACGGTGGACCCGCCCGAGGAGCACGCCGAGGATGTCGCCGCCGGTATCGCGCACCTGGTGGACGCACTGATCGCGGCCGTGCGGGTGGACGACGACCGGCTGCTGCGCGACTTCGTCGGGTGGCAGGAGGAGGCGCTGACGTCCCGG
This sequence comes from Micromonospora sp. WMMD1219, assembly GCF_049315215.1. Classification (NCBI taxonomy): domain Bacteria; kingdom Bacillati; phylum Actinomycetota; class Actinomycetes; order Micromonosporales; family Micromonosporaceae; genus Micromonospora; species Micromonospora sp. WMMD1219. Next base: position 3,042,888 of record NZ_CP186057.1, on the reverse strand, counting down.
GGCGGCCGGGCGCTGCTGGACGAGGTGCTCGGCACGCTGGAGCGGGCGCTCACCGAGCATCCCCGGGTGGTGGCCCGGTTGCGGGCCGCCCGCGAAGGCGCGCCGGACGATCCCGGCCGGGCCGGCTGAGTCAGGCGGTACGGGCCACCGGAGGCTCGCCGGCCGGCCCGACCGGGTCGCCGATCCGTTCCCCGGAGGGCTGCAGCATCGGCCAGCCCTCCGCCACGGTGGCCTCGCCGCGCCGGCCCACCTCGTCGAACTCGCGCATGCCGCGTACCAGCGCGGCCCGGCCCTCCGGGCTCATCCCGGCCAGGATCCGCTCCAGCCGGCGCCGCCGGTCGGCACGCAGCTCGGCGAGGAGCCGTAGGGCGGCGGGCGTGAGGTGCAGCGAGATCTCCCGCCGGTCGTAGCGGCCCGGCTCGCGCTCCAGCATCCCGGCCGCGACCAGCCGGTCGCACAGCCGGCTGGCGGAGGAGAGCAACATGTCGGTGAGCGTGGCGAGACGGCGGAGGTTGATGCCGTCATACTGCTCGACGACCATGATCGCGCGTAGCTGGGCACTCGACAGCCGGCTGGTGGTGCGCTCCCGGGCGGCCTCCCAGACGGCGAGCAAGGTGCCGGCCGCCTCGTCCAGGGCGGCGGACGTACTCGTTTCAGGTCCCCGGGGACCGCGCTCTTCGGTCATGGTGGGCCCGAGACTACTCCCCGGATCTGCCCGGCGACCTGTGCAAAGGAGCAAAGATGAGCGGAGCGGAGGGCCACGCGCGCCGGGTCCTGACCGAGGCGCCGACGGATCTCATCGTGGATCGGCTCGCCGCCGAGCTGGCGCGCACGTACGGCGTCACCCGCATCGAGCTCTACCAGGTCGACTACCGGCTCGCCGAGCTGCTGCCGCTGGGTGACGGCGCGGCGGTCACCGGTCCCGGCCACCCGGCCTGGCGCGCCTTCGACCACCAGGAGCCGGTGATCGCCGACGGCGTCGGCTGGTTCCCGGTGGGCATGCGCGGCGAACGCCGGGGCGTGCTCGAGGTCTCGCCGGTGCCCGCCGACCCGGACGCCCGCCGGGAGCTGGACACCATCGCCACGGTGCTCGGGCACGAGCTGAGCGCGGTCATGGCGACCACCGACATCTACCGGACGGCCCGGCGCAGCCGGCGGCTCACGCTGGCCGCCGAGATGCAGTGGGAGCTGCTGCCCGGGCGCAGCCGGATCCGCCCGTCTTTCAGCCTGGCCGGGCAGCTGGAGCCGGCGTACGCGGTGCGCGGGGACAGTTTCGACTGGTCCGACGACGGCCACCGGCTCTGGCTGGCGGTGCTGAACGGCTACGGCGAGGGGGTGGCCGCGGCGCTGCTCGCCTCGCTGGCCACGTACGCGCTGCGCAACGCGCGCCGGGCCGGGCTCGACCTGGCCGACCAGGCCGCGCTGGCCGACCAGGCGATCTACGCCCAGCACCGGGGCGAACAGCACGTCTCCGTGCTCCTGATCGAGCTGGACCTGGCCACCGGCGAGCTGACCGTGGTCGACGCCGGTTCGCCGCGGTTGCTGCGGCTGCGGGCCGGCGAGGTGACCGAGCAGGAGCTGGACAAGCAGTTCCCGCTCGGCATGTTCGAGGGCACCGACTACCGCCCGCAGCGGTTCCGCCTGGAGCGCGAGGACCGGCTCTTCGTGGTCAGCGATGGCGTGATCGAGGCCACCACCGAGCAGGTGCGCTACGGCGAGGTGGCGCTGGACCGGTTCCTGCGCCGGACCGGGCCGATGGAGCCGCTGGACGCGGTCCGGTCGCTGATCGGCGACCTGCGGGCCTTCGTCTCCGGTGACCTGGTGGACGACGCGGTGGTGGTCTGCCTGGACTGGCTGGGGCCGCAGCCCTGACCCGCCCCTCTCAGTACGCGCCGCGGCTGTTGACCACCGCGCCGAACGTCTTCCAGAGGATGGTCAGGTCGGCGGCCAGCGACCAGTTCTCCACGTAGTAGAGGTCCAGCCGGATGCCGTCCTCCCAGCTCAGGTCCGACCGGCCGCTGACCTGCCAGAGGCCGGTCATGCCGGGCTTGACCAGCAGCCGGCGTGCCACGTCGCCGTCGTACCTGGCCACCTCGGACGGCAGCGGCGGGCGCGGGCCGACCAGGCTCATCTGGCCGAGCAGCACGTTGACGAGCTGGGGCAGCTCGTCCAGCGACCACTTGCGCAGCAGCCGGCCGACCCGGGTGACGCGCGGGTCGTCGCGCATCTTGAACATCAGGCCGTCGGTCTCGTTGCGCGCGGCCAGCTCGGCGAGCAGGGCGTCGGCGTTGACCACCATGGTGCGGAACTTGAAGACGCCGAACTCCTCGCCGCCCTGGCCGACCCGGGTCTGCCGGAACAGCACCGGACCGCGGCTGTCGATCTTTATGGCGAGCGCGATCACGATCAGCAGCGGCGCCAGCACGAGCAGGGCGATCGACGAGATCGACCGGTCGACGAAGCCCTTGACCAGCTTGCGGGCGCCGCGGAACTCGGGCGCCTCGACGTGGATCAGCGGCAGGCCGGCGACCGGACGGGTGTGGATGCGGGGACCGGCCACGTCGGTCAGCGCCGGTGCCACCACCAGGTCGACGCCGGTGCCCTCCAGCTGCCAGCCGAGGCGGCGCAACCGGGTCGCGGTCAGCTCGCCCGAGGCGGTGACCGCCACCGTGTCGGCGCCGATGGCGGTGGCGGCCTCCGGGATGCCCCGGAAGCTGCCGACCACCGGCACGTCGCCCAGCCGCTGCGGCACCGGGGCGAGCAGCGCGTCCGGGATGCACGCGCCGACCACCTGATAGCCGGCGTACGGCTCCCGGCGCAGCGTGTGCACCAGCTCCAGCACGTGCGCGGTGTCGCCCACCACGAGCACCTTGCGGGACCAGCCGGCGCCCCGGTCGCGGGCCCGATGCAGCCGCTTGCGGGCCGCGAACCGCGCCACCTCCAGCCCGATCGTGCCGACGGCGAAGGAGATGGCCAGGAAGCCCCGGGAGACGCCGACGTCGGCGATGTACCCGGCGATGGCGATGCCGCCGGCGAGTCGCATGCTGGCCGCGCTGACCCGGCGGTACTCGTCGGCGCCGTAGCCGAGCACCTGGTCGTCGTAGCACCGCATCGCCTTGAGCGAGACGAGCCAGACCAGCAGCAGCACCGGGGCGACCACCACGTACGGGATCTCGGAACCGGTCGGCTCCTCGTCGCCGAACCGGGCCAGGTAACCGACCAGGATGGCCACCGCGAGCACGGCGGTGTCCAGCACCACCAGGACCCGGATGTAGGCCCGCTCCGCCGCTCGCGTCGTCTTGCCCGGGCGTTCACCACCGGGTCGCGACGACGTGGCAGGGGTCAACAGCGTCGCCGAGGTCACCGGCCCTCCCCACTTCGCTCAGGACCGCCCCGTCCCCACCCGGCTCCGGTGTGGAGCCCGCGGTCGAGGCACCCGGTCATCATGCCTGGACAATTATGGTTACCGATTGATTCGGACGCATTACCGTCAGTTCTCATCCCGTGTCTTGACCCGGGAAGCCTTCCGCCGTACCGGATTTCCGGTACGGCGGAAGACTAGCGCTGAGCTTCAGGTCAGCGGGGAGCGGGCGGCCGCAGCGCGATCGCCCGGAGGAAGATCTCGCCGATCTTGCTGGGGTCGGTGGTGACGAACGCGCCGCCGCCGGTGACCTTGGTGATCGACTCCAGCTCGGCCCGGTTCACCTCGGTGCCGATGCCGATGATGACGACCTGGACCGGCTGCTCGTCGTCCTTCAGCTTCTTCAGCTGGTCCAGCAGTTCCTTCTGCGAGATGCCGTTGTCGTCCTCGTTCTTGCCGTCGGTGAACAGCACGATCGAGTTGACCTTGCCCGGCTCCCAGTCCTGCTGCACCTTCTTGTACGCCGCGAGCATGGTGTCGTACAGGCCGGTGTTGCCGCTGGAGGGCTTGATCGAGGCCAGGCCGCGCTGCAGCGCGCCCCGGTTGCTGGACAGCGGCTTTATTCCGACCAGCTCGCTCCAGTCCTGCGAGCCCTGCAGGTTGGTGGAGAACGTCCAGAGGCCGATCGACCAGGAGTCGTCGAACAGCCCGAGGCCCTGGCTCGCGGCGGCCACCGTGACCTGCTCCCGGCTGGCGCCGTTGGCGGTCGCGACCGGCTTCTTCATCGAGCCGGAGACGTCGATGACGCAGAGCATCCGGCCGGACTGGGTGGCCACCGACCAGGTGGTGGTGGCGGTCGAGATGGCACCGGGGTCGAGGTCGGCCGCGCCGCCCTGGCCCGACGGCGGCACCTGACGCTCGCCGCCGTTGGCCGGGCTCGGCGCGCCGGTCGGCGCCTGGAAACCCCGGCCCCAGTTGCCGTCCGGCGCGCGCAGCGCCTGCGCGGCGAGCCGGTCCTTGAAGCCCGGCGTACGCAGCACCTCGAAGAGCACCTTGGCGGCGGACGCCTTGGCCGGCTCGATGCCGGGCAGCACCGCGAACGGGTAGTCCAGCGAGATCGGCGGCGGCTGCAGGTACAGCGCGGCGAGCCGGATCGGCGGCTTGGTGCTGTTGTAGGCGATCACGTCCTCCTCGGACAGCGCCGCCGCCCCCAGCCCGTTGGCGATCGCCGTCGGGTCGGACGAGCGCGGGAATCGCGCGAGGAGGTCCTGCCGCAGCGAGGACCGGTTGGTGGCGAGGGCCCGCAGCGCGCCGACCATCGCCTCCTGCGCCTTCGGCGAGCCGGACTCACCGGCGGAACTGGCCGCGGCGGTCAGCGACAGCAGGCCGGACAGGCCGGCCGCGTCCTGGGTCGGCTCGACGATCCCGGCCCGCAGCGGCTTGCTGGCGGTGACCTGGGTCAGCAGGTCCGACCAGCGGAGTTCCTTGTCCGGCCACCCTATGCGGGAGGCCACCGGCTCGGGCAGCGCCACCACGACCGGGCTGCGTGCGATGGACGCGCCGTTGGTCGGCGCGAACGCGCTGGCCCCGCCGCTCTTGAGCCGGACCAGCCAGGTCGAGGAGTCCGGCACCCAGACGTCGGGGGTGACGGCGGTGCCGCTGGCCTGCCCGACGCCGGCGAGCGTGGCACCGTGCTTGCTCGCCACCGCGGCGGCCACCTCGACCGGCTCGGCCGAGGAGACGTTGACCGCGATGCAGGTTCCGCCCACCGCGGCGCCGTCGGAGACCCACTGGTCGGCGGCGGCGCGCACCGCGGGGGCGATCTCCGGGGCGGTCGCCACCGACAGCTCGACGCGGCCCGAACAGTTCGGGCCGGCCAGCTGCTGGTAACCGAACCAGGAGCCGGCTACGACGGCGACCAGGGCGGCCGCCACGGCGGCGGCACCTGCTCCGCGGAGGTGAGAACGCATGCGATGGCGGCCAGACACGGTGACCATCTTGCGTACCTCGTGGGGTTACCACCACAACCGTTCGGACGAAAGTTACGCAGCAGAAACAGTTGATCAGCTAACCCATACGCTAAGTTACTGGTCAGTCATTTATGGTGAGGTCAATCCACTTCGGACTGTCACTTGGTGACCGTCCGGTCACGGTCGGACGCACGTCGGGCTCGCCATCGGCACCGGCTCCCCCACCGGCTCCGGCACCCCGCCGTCCGGATCGACCCGGAAGATCCTGATCATGTCGGCCCGCTCGTCGGCCACGTACAGGTGCTCCCCGGCGAACGCGAAGTGCCGCGGCCACTCGCCGCCGGTGTCAACCTCGGCCACCAGCTCCGGCGCCGGGCCGTCGAGCGCGAAGACGGAGATCGTGCCCACGCCGCGGTTGCCCACGTAGAGGAAACGCCCGCCCGGCCCGACAGTCACCTCGGAGGGCTGGACGTGCCCGGTCCGGCCGCTGGCGTCGACGCGCGTCCGCTGACGCGGCCCGTCCGGCGTCAGCTCGTACGCGGTGACCGTGGCGTCCAGCTCGCCGACGAGCCAGAGGCGCCGCCCGTCCGGGTGCCGGGCCAGGTGCCGGGGCCCGGTCCCGGGCGCCGTCCGCAGCCGGGGCTCCCGCTCGGTCAACCGGCCGGTGCCGGCGTCGACCGCGTACCGGTAGACGGAGTCGGTGCCCAGGTCGACAGCGAGCAGCCCACCGCCGGCCGGGTCGGGCGAGACCATGTGGCAGTGCGCGTGCTCCTGCCGCTGCGGGTCGGCGCCGTGGCCGGAGTGCCGCACCAGGTCGGTGCGCTCCCCCGGCACGCCGTCGGCGTCCAGGCCGAACACCGCCACGCTGCCGCCGCCGTAGTTCGCCACGAACAGGTGCCGCCCGTCCGGTGCGACCGCCAGGTGGCACGGCTCCGCGCCGCCGGTCTCGCGGACACCGAGCGGCGCGAGGTCGCCGTCCGCCGCCACCCGGAACGCGCTCACCTGCCCGGCGGGCAGCTCGTTGCACGCGTACAGCACCGGCAGCGCCGGATGCCGCACCAGGAACGACGGCGACGGGGTGACCGCCACGACGCCCAGCGGGGTCAGTTCCCCGGTCGCCCGGTCCCGCCGGGCCGCCACGACGCCCTCGGCCCGCCCGCCCGTCTCCGCCGTGTAGCCGCCGATGTGGACGATCTCGTCCTGCCCGGTCACCGCACCCACCTCTCGTCGGTCCTGCCTGCGATCCAACCAGAGGCTTCCCGGTGGCGCGCCCGGTCGGTCCCACCAGGCCCGACGGATCGGGTACGGCGTGCTCAGCCCACCGGCACCGGCTCGCCGCGCTGCCGCGCCACGTGCTCGACGAGCGAGATCAGCACCAGCTTGCCGGACTGCCGGTCCCGGGCGTCGCAGAGCACCAGCGGGACGTCCGGGTCCAGGTCCAGCGCGTCGCGGACCGCCTCCAGGCCGAACCGGCGGGAACCCTCGAAGCAGTTGACGCCCACCACGAACGGGATGCCCCGCTGCTCGAAGTAGTCGATCGAGGGGAAGCAGTCGGCCAGCCGGCGGGTGTCGGCGAGCACCACCGCACCGAGCGCGCCGAAGGCCAGCTCGTCCCAGAGGAACCAGAACCGGTCCTGGCCCGGGGTGCCGAACAGATAGACCTGGAGGTCGTCGTTGATGGTGATCCGCCCGAAGTCCATCGCCACCGTCGTGGTCGACTTCTGCTCGACCCCGGAGACGTCGTCGGTGCCGAGCCCGGCACCGGTCAGGACCTCCTCGGTCTGCAACGGCCGGACCTCACTCAACGCGCTGACCAGCGTCGTCTTTCCGGCGCCGAAGCCGCCGGCGATGAGGATCTTCAAAGCCAGCGGCACTCGTGGCGCCTCCGGCTCCCGGTCATAGCGCACGGAGTCCACTGACCACCGCCTTGAGGATGTTGTCGTCGGGCAGGTACGCGGTGGCCGGTGGCCGGTGCACCGCGACGAGCCCATGGGCGAGGAGGTCGCCGAGCAGCACCCGGACCACGCCCACGGCGAGGTCAAGGTCGGCGGCGAGGTCGGCCACGGCCTTCGGCCGCCGGGCCAGCTCGATCAGGCGGCGGTGCTCCGGCTGGAGACCGGGCGTGCCGGCCGGGTCCGCGCCGGGGGCGGCGAGCACGAACGCCAGCAGGTCGAAGCCGTCGACGGGCGGGCGCACCCGGCCGCCGGTGAGCGTGTACGGGCGCACCACCGGGCCGGCGTCGGCGTCCAGCCACTCGTGCTGCGGCCCCGGCGACTCAGCGCGCATCGGTCCGCTCCCCCGCCACCCGGCTCGGCGCGGCCAGGTTCTCCCCGACCCGGATGACGAGCATCGCCATCTCGTACGCCACCAGGCCGATGTCGGCGTCGGCGTCGCTGGCCACCGCCAGGCAGGCGCCCTGCCCGGCGGCGGTCACGAACAGGTAGGCCGACTCCATCTCCACCACCGTCTGGCGGACCGCGCCGCCGCCCAGGTGCCGGGTGGCGCCCTTGGCCAGCCCGGAGAAGCCGGACGCCAGCGCGCAGAGGTGTTCCGCGTCGGTCCGGTCCTGGTCGGTGGAGGCGCCGAGCAGGAGCCCGTCCGCCGAGAGCACCACCGCCTGGCGGGCGGCGGGAACACGCTCCACCAGGTCGTCGAGCAGCCAGTCGAGATCGGCGTTCTGCCGCGTCGTGTGCACCACTAGGCGTCCCTCTCAGTCGCGGTTCGTTGGTCCGGCGCCGGCGGGGCGGGCTCCACGGCCGGCCCCGCGGTGGTGGACGGCGTACCGGTGTCGCGCGTTTCGCTGGCGGGGGTGGCCGGATCGGTTCCGGCGGCGCGGGAGCCGTCCCGGCGTCCGCGGGCAGTGCCGGCCTGCAACGCCGACATGGCCCGGCGGGCCTCCTCGGGGGTGCGGTGGGCCGGGGTGTCGGCGACGGCGGCGCGGGGACGGGCGGTCGCGCCGCGACGCCGGATCCGGCGGGGCAGCCCGTCGTCGTCGGCGGGCGGCTCCACCGTCGAGGCCCGCGCCGACTGCAGCGGGACGACTGTGCTCTCCGACCGGTCCCGGCCCGGCCGGACCGGGCGGACCGGCCGGGGCACGGTGGTCAGCCGGGTCACCTTGGCCAGGCGCCGCCGTTCCGGCCCGGCGGAGGCGTCCGCACCCACCGGCGGCTCGTCGGTGATCAGTTCCGCCGGTACGAACACCGCTGCCACGATCCCGGCCGGGCGGGACGGCCGCAGCTCCACCCGGACGCCGTGCCGGGCGGCCAGTCGCGCCACCACGAACAGCCCCAGCCGTGCGCTGCCGGCCGGGTCGAACTCCGGTGGCTCGGCCAGCTTGCGGTTGGCCTCGGCCAGGGCCGGCGCGGACATGCCCAGCCCCCGGTCGAGGATCTCGATGGTGTAGCCGCCCGGGACGCTGCGGCCGGTGACGTCCACCCGGGTGCCGGGCGGGGAGAACGTGGTCGCGTTCTCGATCAGCTCGGCGAGCAGGTGGATCACGTCGCCGACGGCGCGGCCGAGCACCCCGGCCGGCGCCACCTCGCCCACGTCGACCCGGTCGTACGCCTCGACCTCGGAGATCGCGCCGCGCATCACGTCGACAGCGGCGACCGGGCGGCGCCAGCCCCGTCCGGGCGCGGCCCCGGCGAGGATGACCAGGTCCTCGGCGTGCCGCCGCAGCCGCGTCGCCAGGTGGTCGACCTGGAACAGCCCAGCCAGCTCGTCCGGGTCCTCGGTACGCCGTTCCAGCCGGTCCAGCAGCGCCAGCTGCCGGTGCACCAGCCCCTGGCTGCGGCGGGCCAGGTTGAGGATCACCTCGTTGAAGCCCCGGCGTAGCGTCACCTCGTCGACGGCGGCCCGGACCGCGGTCCGGCGCACCTCGTTGAAGGCGCGCGCCACCTGGCCGATCTCGTCGCCGCCGTGGTCCAGCTCGGGCGCCTCCCTGGCCACGTCGACCTCCTCGCCCCGGCGCAGCCGCGCGACCACGTCGGGCAGCCAGCGTTCCGCCACCTCGGTCGCGGCGGCGCGCACGCCGGTCAGCCGCTGCGCCAGCGACCGGCCGACCCGCAGCGCCACCAGTACGCACACCACGATCGCGATCAGGCCCAGCACACCGGCGGCGGCGAGCTGGACGAGGATCCGGGTGGCCATCGGCACGGACCGCTCGGCGAGGGCGTCCGCGCCGCGCAGCTCGAAGTCGCGCAGGCTCTGCCACACCTCGGCGTGGCCGGTCTCCCACGCCCGCATGTCGAACCGGGCGGGCAGCCCGGGCGAGCGGATCAGGCTGTCCTGGAGCGCGCGCAGCCGGAGGAACCCGGCGCCCTCGGTCATCCGCTGGTACGCGGTCCGCTCCCCGGGCGGCAGGTCGGCGACCGCGATCTCGGCGAGGAAGCGCTGGTTCTCGATTGTGCGTACGAGTTGCTCGTGCTCGCCCTCGGCGTACCGGCCCGCGGTGACGGCGCCGGCCAGCAGCGCGTCGGCCTGCCCGAGCAACTCCCGGGAGCGGCCCAGCGCGGTCAGCGCGGTGGCCTCCCGGTTGAGCTGCGCGTCGGGCAGCGCGGCCATGGCGCCGAACGCCTGGAACGCCGAGCCGATCATTCCGCTGTAGAGGCCGACGGCACCGGCCCGGTCGACCTTCCGGTCGTCGATGAACACCCGCCCGGCGGGCAGCGCGTCGAGCGCCGAGACGAGTTGGTCGAGCCGGTTGTCGAGCTGGGCGTCGGCGACGTCGCGCAGGTCCCCGCCGTCGACCTTGCGGCGCAGCTCGACGATCGCGTCGTCGGTGCGTACCCGCTGCTCGGTCAGCTCGGGGAGGGCGCGGTCGCCGGCGAGCTGGACCACCGACAGCCGCCGCTCGCGTTGCAGCTCGGCCACCACGGCCTCGCCGGGACGGCCCAGGTCGTAGAGGAGGGTACGCGCGGAGAGCAGGTCGAGTGCGGGCCCGAAGGTGAGCGTGGTGGCGAAGATCCACAACGCCAGCAGCCCGGTCACCGGGCCGATGACCAGCGCGGTCAGCTTGGCGCGGATCGGCCAGTCACGGGTGTTCAATCAGACCTCGCCCGGGAAGGTGTCGCTCGGTGGCGCCGGCAGCGGCCGCCGTTTCGCCGGCCACGACGCCGGGCCCCGGCCCGGACGCCTTGGGCAGGATACGTAATCCGGGGCGGATGCACTACCGGCCGTCTCGGCTCTCACTACGGTCCGAGACGGGCACGACGGGCTCAGTCGGACACCGCTGCGGCACCGGACGGCGGTCGCGGCAGCGCGCCTTTTTCCCGGCCGGGGCGGAAAGTGCCGCACAACGGGATTGGCGATCACCCGCACGAGGGAATACCAGCGTGCGAAGGAGGAGCCATGTCGTCCACCCAGGTAGTCGTCATAGTCATCGTCGTCGCCGTCATCGCCGCGCTCGTCGCGGTAGCCGTGGTCGCCAGCCGCCGCCGGGCGCTGCGGGAACGTTTCGGCCCCGAGTACGACCGGGCCGTCGCCGAGCAGGACAGCCGCAGCGCCGCCGAGCGTGAGCTGCGGGAACGCGAGCGCCGGCACGCCGAGCTGGAGCTGACCCCGCTGAGCCCGGAGTCCCGGGCCCGCTACGCCGCCGCCTGGGAGGAACTCCAGGTGCGCTTCGTCGACTCCCCCGCGGAGACCGTCGGCGAGGCCGACGAGCTGGTCAGCAGCCTGATCGCCGAGCGCGGATACCCCACCGGGGACTTCTCGGACCAGATCGCCCACCTCTCCGTCGAGCACGCCCGCACGCTCACCCACTACCGCGACGCCCACGAGATCCGGCAGCGCAACGAGCGCGGTGAGGCCGGCACCGAGGACCTCCGGCAGGCGCTCGTGCACTACCGGGCCCTCTTCGCCGACCTGCTCGGCGAGGACCCGGTGCACACCTCCACGCAGCAGCCGGAGCAGCGCCACCCCGACCACGACCACGACCACGACGTCCCGAGCCGCTGAGGAGGCCGCCGCCATGCGCCAGGAGGAACAGCAGGTCACGCAGGACCACCCCGAGGCCGTCCGGTCCGCACCGGTACCGGTGCCGCAGCCGGGCGAGCACACCGACGCCGACCGGCGCGACGCCGACCGGGCCGACGTGCCCGAGGACGCGCTGGACGACCGGGGCACCTTCGACGACCCGGCGGTCGCCGACCAGCGGCGTGACGCCGAGGTCGACGAGACCCGCGCCTACGACGCCGGGGAGCTGCGCGACGCGGCCGACCGGACCGACGACGACGGGCGGCCCCCGTTCCACGAGCCGGCGCCGCTGCCGACGGCGTTCGGCGCGGCCACGGTGGGCGACGCGGTCGCCGCCTCGGCCCTGGCGAGCGGCCGCCCGCAGGACGAGCGCGACGCGCGCGGCGAGGACACCGCTGCGCCGGGCGACGGCGCGCCGGGACGCACCGACCCGCTGGACGACGAGCGGGCCGACCCGACCGCCGGGGACCGCCTGCACGACCGGGACCGCTGGGACGCCGAGCACTCCGGCACCACCGACCAGGACGTCGACGGTGACGGCCGGGACGACACCGACGACCGCATCGACGGCGTCGTCCGGGACGACGCGGCGGCCGACGGCGCGGTCGGGTACGGCAGCGCCGAGCCGGGCCTGGTCGACCCGGACGCCGAGCCCGTCCCCGCCACCGACGACGCCGACCGGCGGCACGGGGTGGACACGGCCACCGCCGGCGCGGCGGCGGGCGCGGCAGCCGCCGGCACGGGCCTGGCCGGCGCGGCTCGGCCCGCACCCGGCGCGGTGCCGGCCGACGCGGCGACGCTGTTCGCGCCGGAGGCCGCCCAGGGCTTCCGGGACCGCTGGCGTGACGTGCAGCTGCGCTTCGTGGACGACCCGCGCGCCGCTGTCGGCGAGGCGGAGTCGCTGGTCGAGGAGGCGATCGAGGCGCTCTCCACGGCCCTGCGCGAGCAGCGCACCCGGCTCGGCGCCTGGCAGGAGTCCGGCTCCACCGACACCGAGCAGCTCCGGGTCGCCGTACGCGGCTACCGCGACTTCCTGGACCGCGTGCTCGGCCGCTGAGAACCCGTGACGAAGCCCCGGCCGGTGACTCGGCCGGGGCTTCCCCGTGCCCGGACCGAACAGCAGGTATGATACCTCGCAATCGGGGTACGTGCGGGCAGCGGTGCACACGAGGGGAGCACGGGCATGGGCGGTGGCGGCCTGCGGTTGAACATGAACGCCCTGGACTATCTGATCCTGGCGCTCTACTTCGTCACGGTGCTCGGCGTCGGTTTCGCCGCCCGGCGCGCGATCCGTACCAGCGTGGACTTCTTCCTCTCCGGCCGTTCGCTGCCCGCCTGGGTCACCGGCCTGGCGTTCGTCTCGGCGAACCTGGGCGCGCTGGAGATCATCGGCATGGCCGCCAACGGCGCCCAGTACGGCATCATGACCGTGCACTACTACTGGATCGGCGCCGTGCCGGCGATGGTCTTCCTCGGCATCGTGATGATGCCGTTCTACTACGGCTCCAAGGTCCGCAGCGTCCCCGAGTACCTGCGGCTGCGCTTCAACCGCCCCACCCACCTGCTCAACGCGATCAGCTTCGCGGTCGCGCAGGTGCTCATCGCGGGCGTGAACCTCTACGCGCTGGCCCTGATCATGCAGGCGCTGCTCGGCTGGCCGCTGTGGTTCGCGATCATCGTCGGCGCGGTGATCGTGCTGGCGTACATCACCGTCGGCGGGCTCTCCGGCGCGATCTACAACGAGGTGCTCCAGTTCTTCGTGATCATCGCCGGTCTGGTGCCGATCACGGTGATCGGACTGGTCAAGGTCGGCGGCGTCAGCGGCCTGATGGACGCGGTCCGCGACTCCAGACTCGGCGAGGCCGGACTGCACGCCTGGGAGGGCACCGGCAGCACCGACAACCCGCTCGGCGCGCACTGGCTGGGCATCGTGTTCGGCCTCGGCTTCGTGCTCTCCTTCGGCTACTGGACCACCAACTTCGCCGAGGTGCAGCGCGCGCTGTCCGCGCGGAACATGAGCGCCGCCCGGCGTACGCCGATCATCGCCGCGTACCCGAAGCTGCTCATCCCGGCGGTCACCGTGATCCCCGGCCTGATCGCCCTGGTCACGGTGAAGGGGCTGGGCGCCGACGAGGGCGACCTGGTCTACAACAACGCGATCCCGCTGCTCATGCGCGACCTGCTGCCCAACGGCGTCCTCGGCATCGCGGTCACCGGCCTGGTGGCCTCGTTCATGGCCGGCATGGCGGCGAACGTCAGCGGGTTCAACACCGTCTTCACGTACGACATCTGGCAGGCGTACTTCCGGCGGGACAAGCCGGACGAGTACTACGTCAAGGTGGGCCGGCTCGCCACCGTCGCCGCTGTGGTGATCGGCATCGGCACCGCGTTCATCGCGGCCGGGTTCAGCAACATCATGAACTACATCCAGGCGCTGTTCTCGGTCTTCAACGCGCCGCTGTTCGGCACGTTCATCATCGGCATGTTCTGGCGGCGGATGACGCCGCTGGCCGGGTTCTGGTCGCTGCTGTCCGGCACCGTCGTCGCGACCGCCACCTACCTGCTCTACAAGGGCGGCGTGATCAGCTTCAACTCGGACCTGGAGGAGAGCTTCTGGGGCGCGGGCCTGGCCTTCGCCACAGTCGCGGTGGTGGCCGCGATCATCACGCCGCTGACCCGGCCGAAGACCGACCGGGAGCTGACCGGACTGGTGTACGGCCTCAGCGACACGACGCTCGCCGACGACTCGCTGGCCGGCGACACCGCCTGGTACCGCTCCCCGGTGCTGCTCGGCGTCGTCGCCGTGATCCTCGCCGCCCTGTTCTACATCCCGGTCTTCTAAAGGAGGGGACGCACGCCATGGCAGACAACGCGGACCGCCACTACCAGGGCGGCGAGGCGCACGACCCGCTGGTCGACGAGACCGAGGACGCCCGGGAGGAACGCTCCGCCGCGGCCCGGCTGTTCGACATCCGCCGGGTCATCGGCGGCCTGTTCGTGGTGTACGGGCTGATCGTGGGCCTGATGGGGCTGTTCGACACGTCCGCCGAGATCGACAAGGCGCAGGGCGTCCGGATCAACCTGTGGGCCGGCGCGGCGATGCTGGTGTTCGGCCTGCTGATGCTGCTGTGGCAGCGGCTGCGCCCGACCGAGGCGCCGGAGCCGCAGCGCGACGAGTCCTGACCCCCTCCGCCCGCATGGCGCGGCCCGCACCGGGTAGGCCACGGGGATCACGCGAAGGGACAGGAGGGCAGCAGCATGACCGATCGTGACCGCGGTGGCGAGCGGCCGCTGGAGGAGACCCCCGAGGTGGCCGCGGCGGTGGACGACGACAGCACGGTGCCCCAGTTGCGCAACAGCGGCACCGACCCGGACAACCCCACCTTCACCGAGCCCGACGGCGCGGTGCCGGACACCGGGTCGCCGAACCTCATCGGTGACCCGTACGCGGCCGGGACCGGCGCGACCGGCACCGGCACCGGTGCCGCACCGGACGACATCCGTACCGGCGCCGAGCAGCCCTGGGACCCGGCGGACCTGGTGCAGGCCCGGGGCCAGGACGTGACGCCGGAGAACCTGGAACGGGCCCGCCGCGACCTGGCCGAGCTGGGCCGGGCGGCGATCGAGCGCACCGTTCCCTGACACCGGAACGGCCGAGGGCCCCTGGCCGACGTGGGCGTCGACCAGGGGCCCGGGGAACCCGCGCGGCGGTGCCTCACTCCCGCCGCCGCGGGTGGTCCGGCCGCGACTCAGGAGAGCGGCGGGTACGCGTTCTGCATGAGCTGCTGGAACTGGGCCGGGAACCACGCGCCGGAGATCGGCGCGTCGGCCAGGGCGCCGGACATGTTGTTGCCGTTGCGGGCGTTACCGGTGTAGGTCGGGTCGCACATCCGGTCGAAGCCCTTGCCCTCGTTGTTCGGGATCTCCTTGCTGGAGCCGTCCGACTCACCCGGGGGCTTCACCCAGACGTAGGCGTCGATCCCGGTCTCCGGGTTGGCCCGCGGCCGCTCGCCGAGACCCGCGCCGGCCTGGTTGCACCAGTTGCCGGTGTGCAGGCGCCGGTCGACCCGGCCACCGTCGACGTAGGCGTCCACGCTGGTCGACGGGCCGGGGCCGGTCGGCCGGGCGGAGCCGCCCCAACCGTTGCGGGAGGTGTCGATCAGCATGCCGATGTTGCTGTCGAAGCCGACCGAGACCAGCTTCTGCCGGAACGCCTGGGCGAACGACAGCTCGTCGACGTACTGGTTCCAGTCGATCCACTTGGACTGCCGGACGGTCTGGCCGTTCACCGAGTCGGTGACCTTGACGTACGGCTCCTTCAGGGCGGAGTAGTTCGCCGTGTTGACGATGAAGCCCTGCACGTTGGCGACGGTGCTGCCGGACGCGACGGCGGCGGCCTTGAGCTGGTCGGCGACCGGGCCGAAGTTGCTGTCCCAGCCGATCCAGCCGTGGTGGGCGGCGTCGATGTAGTTGTAGACGTTGCCGATCGCACCCAGCTTCGCCAGGGCGTAGCCGACACCGTTCACGTACGCGCCGTTGGCCTTCACCGTGTCACACATGACCGTGCCGCCCGCGTTGCCCGAGGTGTTGGTCACCAGGTTGGGCAGCGAGTCGATCTCGATGATGTTGACGATGCGCAGGTTCCGGTACTTCGAGTCGCCCTGGATCGCGGCGATCGGGTCGATGTACTCGGCCTTGTAGCGGGGCAGCTCGTCCGGGCCCAGCTCACCGTTGGAGGCGAGCGCGGAGCAGTCGCGGCCGGGCAGGTTGTAGATGACGAACTGGATGTAGCCGGCGCCCTGGGCGACCGCGGCGTCCAGGTGGTCACGCACGCCCATCGCGCCGTTGGAGCTGCTGTCCGGCGTGCCGTTGATGGCGGCGATCCGGTCGATCCAGACCGCGGTCGGGTTGTTGGAGACCCGGCTGCCGCCGGACACCGACTCGGCCTTGGCCTTCCACTCGGGGTTCACGTACCCCTTCACACCGGCGTACGGGTTGTCGACCCGCTGCCCCGGCGGCGGAGTCGTGGGCGGCGGGGCCGTCGTGGGCGGCGGCGCCGTCGTCGGCGGCGTGCTGGTGGGCGGCGTGCTGGTCGGCGGCGTGCTCGTCGGCGGGGTGCTGGTGGACGGCGTGCCGCCGTTGCAGACCGTGCCGTTGAGCGTGAACTGGGTCGGCTTCGGGTTGCTGCCGCTCCAGGAGCCGTTGAAGCCGATGGTGGTGCTGGCGCCGCTGGCGAGCGACCCGTTGTACGACTCGTTCTGCGCGGTGACGTTCTGGCCGCTCTGGGACCACCGCGCGGACCAGCCGTTCACCACCCGCTGCGAGCTGTTCGGGAAGGTGAAGCCGAGGCTCCACGAGCTGAGCGCGTCACCGATGTTCTTGATGGTCACGTTGCCGGTGAATCCACCGGGCCAGTCGCTGGTCGTATAGGTCACGCTGCACTGGGTGGCGGCCTGCGCCGCGGTGACCGGGAGGGTCACCAGTCCACCGGCTACCAGGACGCCGGCGCCGGTGAGCGCAAGCGTCCGGTTCCGGCCGGACAGCCTTCTCCACAGATTCATGCCACTGATCTCCTTGGGCGAGACCGGATCCGCGTACGGCCCGGCGCAAATGGCGGCGGCGGTCGTCCTGCGGGGACGGCCGTGCGCGCCAGGGGGTTCTTCGGGGGACGCCCGACCCGGACGGGCGCTTGGGGGTGGTGGTGCCGACCGGTCCGCAGGACCGGCCGATGGAGCCGACGTCGGCCGGTTGGTGCCGGCTGCCCTCGACGTCTGAGCTCGCGGTGTGGCTCCCCGAACCGCGTGCAGCGATTCTTGCATGGGAGCGCTTCCATGGCAATGCCTCGATACGCCCGCCACCCACCCTACCGCCGCGCCCGCCGGCACCCGCCCGGACGGATCGCCATGAGGTGCCGAAACGGCGCGAAGGCTCCCACCGCGTTCCCCCCAGCGGTGCCGAAGGGTGCCCGATCGGCGCGCGGTGTCGCGGAGAACGCGGACCGCCCGAACATCGGCATATCCCTAAAAGCGAAACTTTCCCCGGATAAGTCGCGAAAAGGTCTAACGTCGGCCTTAGCTCGACTGACGTCGGGCTCAGGACGAACAGGGATGGAGACGCTGGTCATGGCTAAGAAGATGCTCGGGAAGGTGGTCGCGGGCGCCGCCCTCGGCGGAGCCGGCCTTCTCGCGTTCACCCCGGGAATGGCCTACGCGGGCGGGCACGACGAGGGCAAGGTCATCGCCAAGCCCCACGTGGTGAAGGCGGGGGACACCGTCGAGCTGCTCGCGATCTGCTCCGAGCCGCAGAAGCACGCCACCGTCTGGTCGAAGGTGACCGGCAAGGTCGACCTGCACCCGGCCCGCGACGGCGAGCACGGCGACTGGGCCGACCGGGGTGGCGACCAGGACTGGGGCTGGGACGACAAGGGCTCGGACGGCAAGGACGACCACGGCAAGGACGACCACGGCAAGGGCCCCGACGGCAAGGACGAACACGGCAAGGGTCCGGACGGCCGCGGCGAGCCCGGCGGGGACGGGCACGGCCCGGACGGCAACGGGCCGGGTGGCAATGGGCCGGGTGGCAACGGTCCCGGCGGCAATGGGCCGGGTGGCAACGGGCCGGGCGGGAACGGTCCCGGTGGCGACGGCATGCCGCAGCCGCCGGCGAACCAGCCCCAGCCGCCGGCCGACCAGCCGGGAGGACAGCCGCAGCCGGGCGGCGCGGGCGCCGGCGCTGCTGTCGACCCGGGCGACTGGCAGGGGCACGACGAGTACGGCCAGGACGCCGAGCCGGGCTGGGAGAAGGAGCAGCGGGGCGCGCCGGACTGGACCAAGGACGCGCACGGCCCCGACGGCAAGGACCGGTACGGCAAGGACGCCAAGGACGAGCACGGCAAGGACGACCGTGGCGGCCGGCCGGACGACAAGGGCAAGGACGCCAAGGACGAGCACGGGTCCTGGCAGGACGACAAGGGCAAGGACGGCAAGAACGAGCACGGCTCCTGGCAGGACGGCAAGGACGACTGGCAGGGCGGCAAGGACGACTGGCAGGCGAGCGGAGGCGCCTGGCAGGACGACAAGGGCGACTACGGCAAGGACGCCGAGGGCGACTACGGCAAGGACGGCTGGGAGCACGGGAAGGACTTCGTCTACTACGGCGAGGCCACCGTCTCGCACGACGCCCGGCCGGGCCGCTACGAGCTGCGGGGCACCTGCGGTGAGGGCGAGCTGGTGGTCCTGCCGCGCGGTGGGGTCGACGGCGGTGACGGTGGCATGACGACCACCGGCGTGGACCGCGACCTCGCCACCGGTGGCGCGGGCATGATCGGCGCCGCGGCGCTGGGCGGCCTGGTGCTGCTGCGCCGGCGGCGGGCCGGTGGCGTGGTCTGACCGGACGACGACCCGGGCCGGCGGCCGTCACGGAAGTCCGTGGCGTGCCGTCGGCGCGGCCGTCGTCGTCCTGCTCGCCATGGCCGGGGCGGGTCTGATCGGCGCGTCCGTGCGCACCGTCCCGCCGCCGGCACCGCCGCAGCCGATCTCGCAGGCGGGCCCGGTCACCACCGGCCCGCAGACCGACCCGGACGGCACGTACGCCGACCCGGACGCGGAGGGGCAGGCGACACCGGACGCCGCCCGGCCCGTGCCCGGCAGCACCGGCCGACCGACGGCGGACGTCGCCGGGGGCGGCGTCGGCCCGGCGACACCGGGCCCACCGACGGGCGGCCCCGGCACCACCCCGGGCGCCCCGACGGCGACGAGCCCCGCCCCGGCTCCGCTCCCCCGGTCGGTGCCGGTCACCATCTCGATCCCCCGCATCGGGGTGCAGGCCCCGATCATGTCGCTCGGCACGAATCCCGACGGCACGGTCCAGGTGCCCCCGCTGGACCAGGCCATGAAGGCCGGCTGGTACTCCCCCGGCGCCAGCCCGGGCGAGTCCGGCAACGCGGTGATCGTGGGTCACGTCGACTCCGCCCAGCTCGGCCCGGCGGTGTTCTTCAACCTCGGCGCGCTGGTGCCCGGCGACACGATCGTGGTCGCCCGGCAGGACGGCTCGGCCGCCACGTTCACGGTGCGGGAGGTGGGGTCGTACCCGAAGACCGCCTTTCCCGCCGCGCAGGTCTACGGCCCGTCGGACGTCCCCGCCCTGCGCGTGGTGACCTGCGGCGGGGTGTTCGACAAGACGGCCGGGAGCTACCTGAACAACATCGTCGTCTACGCGGCGATGACGAGCTGAGGGCGGGAACGGCAGTGGCCCGGTGGTCGGGGAACCGACCACCGGGCCACGCGCGTCGGAGCGGTCAGGCCGCCGCCGAGGTCCGGACCAGGGTACGGATCTGGCGCAGCAGCACCGACAGCGCGGACAGGTCGGCGCGGGACTCGTCGAACTCCCCCATCGCCCGGTGCGCCCGGTGGATCGAGGTGGCGTTCGCCTGCTCCCACTCCTGCACCCGCTCCACCGGCGGCACGTCCTCCGGCGTGGACCCGAGCACCTCCGCGGTGAGCGCGGCGAGCGCGGCGTACAGGTCGTAGCGCAGCGCCATCCGGGCCAGGGTCTGCCACCGGTCCTCGCGTGGCAGCAGGGAGATCTTCGACAGCAGCGCGTCGACCCGGAACCGGTCGGAGAGCACGAAGTAGACCGAGGCCACCTCGCTCACGTCCCGCCCGGTCGCCTGCGCCGTCTCGACGATGTCGAGCAGGCCGAAGCTGTACATCAGGCGGGTCGCCTGCTCGGCCAGGTCACGCGGCAGCCCGCGGCCGACCAGCGACTCGATGTGCGCCGCGATGGCCTCCCGCTCGGTGCCCCAGAACCGGTGCTCCAGGTCCGGCAGGAGCCGGGCCACACCGTCGCGCAGCCGGGCGATCTCCGCCGGCACGTCGATCGGCGAGCGCCGGTTGGTGACCAGCCAGCGCACCGCGCGGTCGAGCAGCCGCCGGGTGTCCAGGTAGACCGCCGTCTGCAACTCGGGCGAGACCTTGTTGTCCAGCGCCTCGACGGCGTCCCACAGGTCACGCAGGCCGAACACCTCGCGGACCACCACGTACGCCCGGAGCACGTCCGCCGCGGAGGCGGCCGTCTCCTCGACCACCCGGAAGACGAACGAGATGCCGCCCCGGTTGATCGCCTCGTTGACCAGGACCGTGGTGACGATGTCCCGGCGCAGCCGGTGCCGGCCCATCCGGTCGGCGAAGCGCTGCCGCAGCGGCGTCGGGAAGTAGTTGACCAGGACGTCGGTCGTCCACTCCTCGTCCGCCAGGCCCTCGCCGACGATCTCGCGCTCCAGCACGATCTTGACGTACGCGAGCAGCACCGCGAACTCCGGCGCGGTCAGGCCGCTCTCGGTGCGGACCGCCAGTTCCTCGTCCGAGGGCAACGCCTCCAGCGACCGGTTCAACGCGCCGGACCGCTCCAGCTCGTTGATCATCCGCCGGTGCACCGGGAGCAACGAGGCGGCCTGGGCCTGGGCGTTGTTGAGCGCCCGCGCCTGGTCGTAGTTGTCCCGCAGCACCAGATCGGCGACCTCGTCGGTCATCTGGGCCAGCAGCTCGTCGCGCTCCGGCCGGTCCAGCTCACCGTCGGCCACCGCCGTGTTGAGCAGGATCTTGATGTTGACCTCGTGGTCGGAGCAGTCCACACCGGCCGCGTTGTCGATGAAGTCGGTGTAGATGCGGCCGCCGGTCGAGGCGTACTCGATCCGGCCCTGCTGGGTGAAGCCCAGGTTGCCGCCCTCGCCGACCACCCGGCAGCGCAGGCCCTTGCCGTCCACCCGGATGGCGTCGTTGGACTTGTCCCCCACCTCGGCGTTGGTCTGGCTGGACGCCTTGACGTAGGTGCCGATGCCGCCGTTCCAGAACAGGTCGACCGGCGCGGTGAGGATCGCCTTCATCAGCTCCTGCGGGCTGAGCTGCGTGACGTCCTCGTCGAGGCCGAGAACCGCGCGGACCTGCGGCGAGACCGGCACCGACTTCGCCGTACGCGGGTAGACGCCGCCGCCTTCGGAGATCAGCTCGCGGTCGTAGTCCTCCCACGACGAGCGCGGCATGTCGAACAGCCGCTTGCGTTCCTCCCACGACCGGGCCGAATCCGGGTCCGGGTCGAGGAAGATGTGCCGGTGGTCGAACGCGGCCACCAGCCGGATGTGCCGCGACAGCAGCATCCCGTTGCCGAACACGTCGCCGGACATGTCGCCGACGCCGACCACTGTGAAGTCCTGCGTCTGGGTGTCGTGGCCCAGCTCCCGGAAGTGCCGCTTCACCGACTCCCAGGCGCCCCGGGCGGTGATGCCCATCTTCTTGTGGTCGTAGCCGGCCGAGCCGCCGGAGGCGAACGCGTCACCCAGCCAGAAGCTGTGCGCCTCGGAGATCTCGTTGGCGATGTCGGAGAACGTCGCGGTGCCCTTGTCGGCGGCGACCACCATGTACGGGTCGTCGCCGTCGTGCCGGACCACGTCCTCCGGCGGCACGATCTCGCCGCTGACGATGTTGTCGGTGACGTCGAGCAGCGCGGAGATGAACTCCTTGTAGCAGATCACCGCCTCGTCCCGGTCGCCCGGCTTCTGCTTGAGCACGAAGCCGCCCTTGGCGCCGACCGGCACGATCACCGCGTTCTTCACCATCTGCGCCTTGACCAGGCCGAGCACCTCGGTCCGGAAGTCCTCGCGCCGGTCGGACCAGCGCAGGCCGCCGCGGGCCACCGGCCCGTACCGCAGGTGCACGCCCTCGAACCGGGGCGAGTAGACGAAGATCTCGAACTTGGGCCGCGGCGCCGGCAGGTCCGGGATGGCCTGCGGGTCCAGCTTGAACGCCACGTACGCCTTGGGCCGCCCGCCCACCGGCTTCTGGTAGAAGCTGGTGCGCAGCGTGGCCTGGATCAGCGTGAGGTAGGCCCGCAGGATGCGGTCCTGGTCGAGGCTGGCCACCTCGTCCAGCGCCTCGCCGATCGCGTCGACCAGCTCGCCGCTGCGCTGCCGCCGCTCGT
Organism: Micromonospora sp. WMMD1219; assembly: GCF_049315215.1. Classification (NCBI taxonomy): domain Bacteria; kingdom Bacillati; phylum Actinomycetota; class Actinomycetes; order Micromonosporales; family Micromonosporaceae; genus Micromonospora; species Micromonospora sp. WMMD1219. The sequence goes on along the minus strand of NZ_CP186057.1, from coordinate 3,020,610 downwards.
CGAGCGTGGTCGCGCCCGGAGCGAACCGGGTCTCGAACAGCTTCACCAGCAGTTCGGCGATCTGCGGGTACGCGATGAACGTCTGCTCCATGTACTCCTGGGAGAACACGGTTCCGGCCTGCCGCAGGTACTTCGCGTACGCGCGCAGCACGACGACCTGCCGCCAGGTGAGCCCGGCCCGCAGCACCAGCTCGTTGAAGCCGTCCACCTCGGCCTCGCCCCGCCAGGCGGCGGCGAAGGCGTTCTCCACGTGCGGGCGCACCTCGGCCAGGTCCTGGTGCCGCTCGGGCAGCTCCAGACCGAAGTCGTAGAGCCAGATCCGGCCGTCGACGCGCTCCACCTCGTACGGGTGCTCGTCGACCACCTTCACGCCGAGCGAGTGCAGCACCGGCAGCACGGCGGAGAGCATCATCGGCTCGCCGTACCGGTAGACCTTGAACCGGACGTCCATCGCGTCGTCGGCGTCGGCGGCGCGGGCGGCGTACGGACGCGGCGGCGCCTGCTTGCGGAACAGGTGCATCTCCAGCTGGCCGGGCTCCTCCAGCAGCTCCAGCTTCGCCAGGTCCTTCATCGCCTCGTACGGCGTGTGCCCGTCCTTGTAGCCCTCCGGGAACGCGTCGGCGTACCGGGCGAACAGGTGCTTGGCCTGCTCGTCGCCGAGCTTGCGTTCGAGCACCAGCCGGTAGTCGTCGTCCCAGAGCCGGGTCGCGTCGGCCAGTTCCTCGGCGAGCAGGTCGGCGTCGATGTCGCCGGGCGGGTTGTTCGGGTCGGTACGCACGATGAAGTGCACCCGGGCCAGCATCGACTCGGTCACCCGCGTGGTGTAGTCGACGCCGACGCCGTTCAGCTCGCGCAGCAGGATGTCCTGCATGCGCAGCCGGTTCTGCGTGGTGAACCGGTCCCGCGGCAGGTAGATCAGGCAGGAGATGAACCGCCCGTACGCGTCGCGGCGCAGGAACACCCGCAGCTGCCGGCGGCCCGCCATCCGCAGCACGCCGATCACCGCGTGGTAGAGGTCGTCGGTCTTGATCTGGAACAGCTCGTCGCGCGGGTAGGTCTCCAGGATCTGCAACAGGTCCTTGCCGGAGTGGCTGCGCAGGCTCAGGCCCGAGCGGTCGAGCACCTCGGCGACCTTCCGCCGCACCACCGGCAGCTCCTGCACGCTGGTCCGGTACGCGGCGGTGGAGAACAGGCCCAGGAAACGCCGCTCCCCGACCACCTCGCCGGCCTCGTTGAAGATCTTGAAGCCGATGTAGTCGAGGTACGCCGAGCGGTGCACCGTGGCACGCGAGTTGGCCTTGGTGATGATGAGCAGGCGCTTCTCCAGCACCTTCTCGTGCGCCTCGGGCGTCATCGAGTTCAGCGACCGGGCCTCCGGCGAGTCGGAGCGCAGGATGCCCAGCCCGGTGCCGAGCACCGCCTCCAGGGCCTGCCCGCCGCGCGCGCCGTCGGTGTGGACCAGGCGGTACTCCCGGTAGCCGAGGAACGTGAAGTGGTCGTGCGCCAGCCAGCGCAGCAGCTCCACCGAGTCGGTGATGTCCTTCTCCGGCACCGGCGGGCGGTTGTCCGACGTCCGGGCGGCGGCCAGCTCGTCGGCGAGCGCGAGGGCCCGCTGCCGCATCTTCGGCCAGTCCTCGACCGCCTCGCGCACGTCGGTGAGCACCCGCTGCAACTCACGGCGCAGCGTCTCCCGCTCGGCCGGGTCGCGGACCGGGTCGATCTCGATCCGCATCCAGCTCTCGACCAGGTCACCGGCGATGGCGTCGTCCGGTTCCACGTCCGCCGAGACCTCGGTGAGCCGGCCCAGCGGCTCGCGCCGCACCACGACCAGCGGGTGCACCAGCAGGTGCACGTCCAGGTGACGGGAGTTCAGCAGGGCGGTCACCGAGTCGACCAGGAACGGCATGTCGTCGGTGACGATCTCGACGACCGTGTGGTGCTGCTCGGCGTCCGGCTCGTGGATGCGGAGCTTCAGCTCGCCCGGCACCCGCTGCTGGGCCAGGTCCCGGTGGGCCCGGGCCGCCTCCAGCATCTCCTCGGCGGTGAAGCCGATCAGCTCCTCGTCCGGCGCGAACCGCCAGAAGCGGTCCACCAGTGTGGCCGCGTCGTGGTCGTCGCCGGCCAGCGCGACCGCCTGGGCGACCAGCCGCTCCGCGTTGGGAACGGGCTCGTCCAGCTCGGCGTCCTCCGACTCGTCGGCCAGTGCCTGCGCAGGCAGGCCCAGGTCGTAGAGGGTGTCGATGCTGGAACCGGTCATCCCGGTCACTCCTGTGTCGAGACGGCTGAAACCGTCTCCGTCGGTCGCCGAATCGAAGCTGTCGTCGTCCCGGCCGGTGTCAGCCTGCCGGAGGTCGGGTCCCGGTTTGATCGCCGGACGCCGGTCCATCGGTGCCACTCCCCTCGACCCACCGCGTTGTGGGTCACTCTGCCGCCCAGCCTAGGCCCTACCGCGTGGTACCTCCCGCGGCGGACCACTGGCCGGACGTCCGGATCGGGACTCTGTCCTTTCACCCGTTGCGGGTCCGTGGTCGGCCGCTCGCGGAGTACCCCGACTGGCGATGTTCATCACACTGCCACACGCCGCTTCTCGCGCTGCCGGAGGCCGTGGCGGGGCGGTGGCGAACGCCGGGCCGTACTAGCGTGCAGGGCAGTTGAGCACCGGAGGGACCGCTTCATGCCCGTGTCGTACCCCGTCCGCCCCCACCGCCACACCCGTCACCGCGTCCTCGCGACGCTGGCCGCCGTGCTGGTCACGGCCGGCGCGCTGACCGGATGCTCCGGCGACGACGGCCCGGAGACGGCAGTCGAGGCGTTCCTCGGCGGCTGGCACTCCGGCGACCTCCAGGCGGTCGGCTTCGTCGAGCCGGCCGGCGGGCGGGTGCCCGCCGCCGAGGTGACCAAGCAGATCCAGGCGCTCAGCGGCGCGCTCGCGGCCGACCCGCCCGAGCTGGCGCGCACCGGCGACATCACCACCAAGGGAGACGTGGCCACCGCCCGGATCAAGGTGAGCTGGGCGCTGCCCGGCGGTGGCACCTGGGCCTACGAGAATCCGGTACGCCTCAAGCGCGGCGGCGACGACAAGTGGCAGGTGATCTGGGAGCCGTCGGTGGTGCACGAGAAGCTGGAGGGCGGTGACAAGATCGCGCTGCGGCGGGAGCCGGCGCAGCGCGCCGGTGTGCTGGACGCGGCCGGTCAGCCGATCGTCGCGCCGCGCCCCGTGGTCCGGGTGCAGGTCGTCCCCGGCGAGGTCACCGACGTGCCCGGCCTGGTCAAGAAGCTGGACGCCGCGTTCAAGGCGATCCGGCCCGCGCTCACCCCGCCGGTCGACCTGGGCGACCTGCCCAAGCGACTCAAGGAGGCGAAGGCGGACGGGCTCGTCGAGGTGGTGACGCTGCGCGACGAGGCGTACCGGCAGATCAAGCCGCGCATCTACGACCTGCCCGGCACCCGGTTCGTCTCCGAGCAGCTCATGCTGGCGCCGACCCGCGAGTTCGCCCGGGCGCTGCTCGGCTCGGTCGACCAGGCCACCGCCGACGACCTCCAGGCCCACCCCGAGCGGTACGCGCGCGGCGACCTGGTCGGCCACGGCGGTCTCCAGGGCCGGTACGACGAGCGGCTGCGCGGCGTCCCCGGCGTCACCGTGATCACCGAGCGGACCACCCCGGACGGCAAGGTGGAGCCGACCGGCACGGAGCTGTACCGCGCCGACCCGAAGCCCGGTCAGCCGGTGAAGACCACCATCGACGCGGCCACCCAGAACGCCGCCGACGCCGCGTTGCGCGGGCAGACCCGCCGCTCCGCCCTGGTCGCCGTTCGGATCAGCGACGGCGCGGTGCTGGCCGCCGCGAACGGCCCGGGCGCGGCGGGCGACAACCTCGCCTTCACCGCCCAGGTGCCGCCCGGCTCGACGTTCAAGATGGTCAGCGCGCTCGGCCTGCTCGACCGGGGCGCGGTGACGCCGCAGACGACTGTGGACTGCCCGAAGACGTCGACGGTCGAGGGCCGGGTCTTCAAGAACTCGGACAACTTCGAGCTGGGCGCGGTGCCGTTCGCCACCGACTTCGCCAAGTCGTGCAACACCGCGTTCGTGGCGCTGGCGCCGAAGCTCGGCCCGGACGGGCTGGCGCAGGCCGGCCGTACGCTCGGCCTGGAGGCCGCGTGGGATCTCGGCACCGACGCGTTCACCGGCAAGATCTCCGCCAACGGCCCGGCCACCGAGCAGGCCGCCGCCGCGATCGGCCAGGGCACCACGCTGGTGAGCCCGCTGGCGATGGCGAGCGCCACGGCGGCGGTGGCCCGGGGCAAGTTCGAGCAGCCCAAGCTGCTGCTCGACCCGGCACCGGCCAAGCCCGCGCCGGCCGGCGAGGCGCTCAAGCCGGAGTCGGTGGCGGCGCTGAAGTCGATGATGCGCGGGGTCGTCACCTCGGGCAGCGGCAGCGCGCTGGCGGACGTGCCGGGCGAGCCGGTGCACGGCAAGACCGGCACCGCGGAGTACGACAACAACCCGGCGCACACGCACGCCTGGTTCGTCGGCTGGCAGGGCGACGTGGCCTTCGCCGTCTTCGTCGAGCAGGGCGGGGCGGGCTCGAAGGTCGCCGCGCCGATCGCCGAGAAGTTCCTGCGCGGCCTCGCCGCGAGCTGAGCGGGTTCCGCACCGCCCGGCCCTGAGCCGAGCCCGGTCCGGCCGGGCGACGCGCTGAGGCGTACCGGTCAGGCGATGTCGATGCCGGAGCGGGCCGGGTCCGGCTCGTCTCCGGCGGGCGCGCGGCGCAGCAGGCCGGGCCCCAGCGGGTCCTCGCCGAGGTCGTCGGCGGCGGTCGGGTCGGGGCCGATCGGCTCCACCGCGACCGCCGGCGCCGGTACGGCAGCCGGGGCGGGCAGCGGCTCGGGCTCGGGCCGGCCGTCGGCGGCGCGGGGCGCCGGCGCGACCGGCCCGGCCGGCAGCAGCCGTGGCGGCACGGCGCCCGGCGCGACCACCGGGGCGAGCCCGGCCACCACGGTGTTCACGATCTCGGCCGCGTACGCCCCGTCCGGGTCGTAGTCGGGGTCGAAGACGGTCAGCTCGACGCCGAGGCAGTGCGGGGTGTCGACCAGCCCGGCGAGCAGGATCTCCAGCTCGGCGAAGGCGATGCCGCCCGGGTCGGGCGCGTCCACGGCGGGCATCACCGCCGGGTCGAGCACGTCCACGTCGATGTGCACCCAGTACCCGGCGCAGTCGACGAGCTGCTCGTGCGCCCACTGCGCGGTCCGGGCGGCACCCTCGGCGCGCAGCGCCGGCACCGGCCGGGTGGTGATGCCGGCGGCCTGGAGGTCGAGCCGGTACTCGTCCTGCGCGCGGATGCCGAGCACCACCACGTCGATGTCCCGGAAGTAGGGCCGCCGGCCCTCGATCGCGGCCAGGTCGGGCTGTCCCCGGCCGGTGACCAGGGCCAGGTCCTCCCCGGCTGCCGCACCGACGTAGGAGGCGTTGCCGGGGTGCCGGAAGTCGGAGTGGCCGTCGACGAAGACCAGCCCGATCCGCCCGCCGACCGCCTCACCGAGGCGGTGCATGGCCAGCGCCGAGCCGAGCAGCACCGAGCAGTCGCCGCCGAGCACCAGCGGGAACTCGCCCCGGTCGATGATCGCGCCGATCCGGTCGGCGAGCGCCGCCGAGTACGCGGAGATCTCCGGCGCGTGGCAGACGCCATCGCCGGGGCGCCAGTCCCCCGGGTCGTACCGCGGCGGGGTGAGGCAGCCGGCGTCGCGGGCCCGCAGCCGGGCGAGCAGGCCGTGGTCGCGCAGCGCACCCGGCGCCTTGGCGCAGCCGGGGACGGAGCTCGCGGTGGGCGGGCGCAGTCCGAGGTTCGTCGGCGCGTCGAGGACGGCGATCCGGCGCATCATGGGCTCCCGTCCTCGGTGGTCGGGCGGGCCGGCGGTGCGCCGGCCCGCGCGGGTTGACTCAGAACAGTGCGCTGGCCAGGGCGCGTCGGGCGGAGGCCACGGCGGGGTCGTCCGGGCCGGCGATGGTGAACAGGCCGAGCAGGTGCTGGCGTACCCGGTCCCGGTCGTCCCCGGCGGTGCGCCGGACCAGGCCGACGAGCCGCTTGTACGCCTGGTCGGCGAGGCCGCTGAGCACCTCGATGTCGGCGGCGAGCAGTTGGGCGTCCACGTCGTCGGGGGCGGCGGCCGCGGCGTCGAGCGCGCCCTGCGGATCCGCGCCGGCCACCCGGCGGGCCAGCCCGACCTGCGCCAGGCCCGCCTCCGCCGCCGCGTCGGCCGGGGTCTCGGCCAGGATCTTCCGGTACGCCGCCTCGGCGGCGTCGAGGTCACCGCTCATCAGCGCGTCGTCGGCGGCGTCGAGGCGCGGGTCCTCCGGCTCGGCGACTGTGACGCCACCGGCCTTCAGGACCGCCTGGAGCCACTGTCGCAACTGCGACTCGGGCACCGGGCCGGGGAAGGCGTCGATCGGGCGCCCACCGACGATGGCGTACGTGGTCGGCAGCGTCTGGAGCTGGAACATCTGCGCGAGGCGCGGCTGCTGCTGCACGTCGACCCGGGCCAGCAGCCACGCTCCGCCGCCCTCGGCGGCCAGCCGCTCCAGCACCGGGGCGAACTGGTCGCTCTCCGGGTAGCCGGCGGCGCCGAAGAAGACCACGACCGGTGTGGTGAGCGAGCGTTCGAGCACCTCGGACTGGATGTTCGCCTCGGTCACGTCGATCACGGCGGCGGAGCCGGCGGGGCTGCCCGGCAGCCCGGTCGGCCCAGCGCCCTGGGACGGTGTGGCGGAGGAGGTGTCGGCCGGTGCGGGGGTGCGCAGCGCGCTGAGGTCGACCGCGCCGCGGGTGAAGATCGACGAGGTGATCCGTGGGTCGCTCATGGTTGTCTAGTCTCGCACGTACCCCGAGGATCTCCGACCACCCGCAACGCCCACGTCGCCACTCTCACCCCTGCTCAACCCCCGCGCCGCCCCCTCACCCCCACCTCCCCGCGATCTTGCACTTTCCGCCCCGGCAAATGCGACGAACTGCCGCACGCGGAAGGCCCGAACTGCAAGATCGCGGGGGTGGGGGTGGGGGTGGGAGTGGGGACGGGTGGGTCAGAAGCGGGCGGGCTCTCGGTAGACGCCCCACTCGGTGCGGAGGGCGTCGCAGATCTCGCCGAGGGTGGCCTCGGCGCGGACCGCGTCGAGCATGGCGGGGATCATGTTCTCGCCGGTCCGGGAGACCTCGACCATCCGCGCCACGGCGGCGGTGACGGCGGCGTCGTCGCGGGCCGACTTGCGCTCGGTCAGCACCCGGCGCTGCTCCAGCTCCACCTCGTGCGAGATGCGCAGGATCTCCAGGTCCTTGGCGACGGTCCCGGTGTGGCAGTTGACGCCGACGATCCGCTTGTCGCCCTTCTCCAGCGCCTGCTGGTAGACGAACGCCGACTCGGCGATGTGCCCGGTGAACCAGCCGTCCTCGATGCCGCGCAGGATGCCGGAGGTCATCGGGCCGATGGTGTGCGGGCCCTCGCCGCCGAGCTGCTTGATCCGGGCGAAGATCTCCTCCGCCTCGGCCTCGATCCGGTCGGTGAGCGCCTCGACGTACCAGGAGCCGCCGAGCGGGTCGGCGACGTTGGTCACGCCGGTCTCCTCCATGAGCACCTGCTGGGTACGCAGGGCGATCTCGGCCGACTCGTCGGTGGGCAGGGCGAGCGTCTCGTCGAGGGCGTTGGTGTGCAGCGAGTTGGTGCCGCCGAGCACCGCGGCCAGGGCCTCCACGGCGGTGCGTACCACGTTGTTCACCGGCTGCTGAGCGGTCAGCGACACCCCGGCGGTCTGCGTGTGGAACCGCAGCCACTGGGCCTTCTCGCTGGTGGCGCCGTACACGTCGCGCAGCCAGCGGGCCCAGATCCGGCGCGCGGCGCGGAACTTGGCGATCTCCTCGAAGAAGTCCACGTGGGAGTCGAAGAAGAAGCTCAGGCCGGGGGCGAACGTGTTCACGTCCAGCCCGCGCGACAGGCCCAGCTCGACGTACCCGAATCCGTCGGCCAGCGTGTACGCCAGCTCCTGCGCGGCGGTCGAACCGGCCTCGCGGATGTGGTAGCCGGAGACGGACAGCGGCTTGTACCGGGGGATCTCCCGGGCGCAGTACTCCATCAGGTCACCGATGAGGCGCAGGTGCGGCTCGGGGTCGAACAGCCACTCCTTCTGCGCGATGTACTCCTTGAAGATGTCCGTCTGGAGCGTTCCGTCCAGCGTGGACAGATCGGCGCCCTGCCGTTCGGCGGCGACCAGGTACATGCAGAAGACCGGCACGGCCGGGCCGGAGATCGTCATCGAGGTGGTCACGCCGGCCAGGTCGATGCCGTCGAACAGCACCTCCATGTCGGCGGCCGAGTCCACAGCGACGCCACAGTGGCCGACCTCGCCGAGCGACTGCGGGTCGTCCGAGTCGCGGCCCATCAGCGTCGGCATGTCGAAGGCGACGGAGAGACCGCCGCCGCCCGCGCCGAGGATCATCTTGTAGCGCTCGTTGGTCTGCCGGGCGTTGCCGAAGCCGGCGAACTGCCGGATGGTCCAGGTCCGCCCGCGGTAGCCGGTCGGGTACAGACCCCGGGTGTACGGGAACTCGCCCGGCCAGCCGATCCGCTCGAACCCGGGGTACGCGGTGTCCTCCGGCGGGCCGTACACCGGCTCGACCGGCATTCCGGACAGCGTGGTGAAGTCCGCGTCGCGCTTGCGGGCGGCGTCGTAGCGGGCCTGCCAGCGGGCCCGACCGGCGGCGATCTCGTCAGCGTCCATGCGCGGAGCTCCTTCTCAAGTCGTCGTCCCGGTTCCGAGTGTAGAGCGAGATCCTGAACGATCCTTAAGGGCTCGCGTACCGGCCGGTAACCCGGCGATCGGCCCCACCGAGGCGACCCATCACCTTCGATCCGCAGGTCAGGGCCCTGTCTCACGTGGCGGACGGCTGCCCGGCGCAGCCTCCCGGCGAGCCGGTTCCCGTGCCACACTCCCGCCGTGGGCAATCGAATCGCGACCCGGCTGATTACCTAGGCGGCGTACGCCTCCGCGTGCGTCGCCGGCCAAGCCAACCTGTCGGCTCGTCCCTGTGAGGCCCCCGTGAGCGCGTCCGCATCCATCCCCGCAACCGTCGATCCTCCCCGGCCCGACCCCGGCCGCCGCCCGCACGACGAGCCCGCCGCCGAGCACGGCACGCCGTGCACGATGGTGGTCCACCTCGGCGTGGGTCACTCCACCACCGGGCTTCTCAAGGTGCTGTCCGTGCTGCACTCCCGCCGGGTCGCCGTGTCACACGTCCAGTACGTGCAGTGCCCCGACCGGTCCGCGGTGATGATCGTGGAGTGCTCCCCCGCCACGGCGCCGATGGAGACGGTCCGCAAGAGCGTCGCGAACGCCGTGCCGGTGGTCAGCGTCAGCGTGCACAGCGCCCCGGGCCGCGACGGCGTCCGGCGCCTCCGGTCGGGCCGCGGCACCCACAGGTGACCGGTCAGCCGGCGACCTCCGAGCCGCCGGCGCGCATGACGTCCCGGGCGGTGAGCGCCACGTGCAGCGACAGGCGCCGTTCGCTCGAATCCAGGTCGACGCCGAGCACCCGCTCGATCAGCTCCAGCCGCTGGTACAGCGCGGACCGCGACAGGGACATCGCGTCCGCCGCGCGCCGCTTGTTGCGCCCCTCCACGAGGTACGTCTCCAGCAGGGCGACGTGGTTGGTGCCGTGGCGCTGGTCGTAGGAGAGCAGCGGGCCCAGCTCGCGCTCGACGAACGTCTGCAGGCGCACGTCGTCGCGCAGCAGGTACAGCAGGCCCCGGAGACGGACGTCGTGCAGCCGGTAGAACGGGCGCGGCTCGGCGGTGTGCACAGTCGCGTCGGCGACCTGCGCCGCCTCGACCAGTGAGCGCCGGGCCAGGTCGAGCGTCCGGACCACCGATCCGGCGGCGACCACGACGTCCGATCCGGCCCGGTGGCCCGCCCGGGTGAGCGCGGCGGACAGGCTCCCCAGCGCGGCCTCGTCGGAGCCGGTCCCGTCGAGCGCGACGAGGAGGGTGACGCCGGTGCCGCCGGCCGCCTCGTCCACGTCGCCGACGAGCGCGGCGAGCCCGCACTCGCGTACCGCCGTCTCGACCGCGTCGAGCAGTTCCCGCCGGCGCGCGTTCGCCTCGCCGCCGGTGGCCGGGGCCGGCCGGCGACGCCGGACCACGACGCCGAGCAGCAGTCGCTGCTCCAGGACGACACCGAGCCCGCGCGCCCGCAGCGCCATGTCCCGGGTGGGCGCCGAGTGGTTGACGAGGCTCAGCAGCAGGCTGCTGCGGGCCTGCCGCTCGACCGACGACGAGTCCCGGGCGACGAGCTGGTTCAGCGCGATCGTGGACGCGGCCCGTTCCAGCAGCACCCGGGTCCGGGCCGGCGGCTCCTGGTCGCACAGCAGCACGAGCCGCCCCCACCGGTTGCCCCGCGCCTCGACGCCCGTCACCAGCCAGCCCGAGCGCGGCTCGTAGCCGGTGCCGGACGGGACCTCGACCGCGCGGGAGCGGGTCTCCCAGCGGTCGAGCAGTTCCTCGGCGGTCAGCGGGCCGGTCTCGTACGCCAGCACCTGGTGCGCGAGGTTCTCCAGCACGGCGGGACGCCGGGACAGGCGGGTGACCTCGCGGAGCACCTGCCGGGGCTCGGCGCCCTCCACCGACAGCTCGGTGAAGACGCGGTGGATCTCGTCCTTCGCGAGCAGGTCGGCCGTCTGCTCCTCGACGATCACCGAGTGGACGACCTCGGTGACGGCGACGAACCGCATCTCGCGCCGGAGCGCGATGAGGGGCAGGTTCCGGCTGCGGGCGTGCTCGACCAGCCCGGCCGGCAGGGTGCCGCCGAACCGGCGGCCCAGCTCGACCACCACACCCGCCGCCCCGACGGCCGCGAGGCCGTCGATCCACCGGCGCAGCCCGTCGTCGTCGGGGGGCAGGCCGATGCCCGTGGTCAGGACCAGTTCGCCGCCGCGGAGCAGGTCGGCGATCTCGGGGATCTCGGCGACGTGCACCCAGCGCACCGGCGCGTCCAGCCGGTCCCGGCCCGCCAGGACGCGCGGCCCGGCCTGCTGCAGCGCCGGCAGTTCGAGCACGTCGCGGACGGTCATCGGCATCGGAGCGCCTCCCCCTTCCCTCCGGCGCACAGTATGTGCGCTTCCCGGGGACGGGAACGACACAGTGCCCATTGCCCGGACCTGGGGAAGCGCAGATGATCCCGGGCATGACCCAGACAGCACCCGGCACCGCGCCCGCTCCCGTCCCGCTGGAGCGGGTGACCCACTGGATCGACGGCAAGCCGTTCGCCGGCGTCACCGAGCGTGCGGCCCCAGTCTACGATCCGGCGCTGGGCACGGTCCGGACGGAGGTGCCGCTGGCCTCCGTCGACGAGGTGGACCAGGCCGTCGCCTCGGCCGCCGCCGCGTTCGCCTCCTGGCGGACCTCGTCGCTGACCAGGCGCACCCAGGTGCTGTTCGCGTTCCGCGAGCTGGTCAACCAGCACAAGCAGGAGCTGGCCGAGCTGATCACGGCCGAGCACGGCAAGGTCGTCTCCGACGCCCTCGGCGAGGTCACCCGCGGCCTGGAGGTCGTCGAGTTCGCCTGCGGGATCCCGCACCTGCTCAAGGGCGGCTACTCCGAGGGCGTGTCCACGAACGTGGACGTCTACTCGATCCGCCAGCCGGTCGGCGTCTGCGCCGTCATCTCGCCGTTCAACTTCCCGGTGATGGTCCCGATGTGGTTCGTGCCCATCGCCATCGCGGCCGGCAACACCGTCGTGCTCAAGCCCAGCGAGAAGGACCCGTCCGCGTCGCTGCTCGTGGCCCGGCTCTGGGAGCAGGCCGGCCTGCCCGCCGGCGTGTTCAACGTCGTCCACGGCGACAAGGTCGCCGTGGACCGGCTGCTGGAGCACCCCGAGGTCAAGGCGGTGTCGTTCGTCGGCTCCACCCCGATCGCCCGGTACGTCTACGAGACGGGCACCCGCAACGGCAAGCGCGTCCAGGCCCTCGGCGGCGCGAAGAACCACATGGTGGTGCTGCCGGACGCCGACCTGGACCTGGCCGCCGACGCGGCGGTCAACGCCGGGTTCGGCTCGGCCGGCGAGCGGTGCATGGCGATCTCGGCCCTGGTGGTCGTCGAGCCCGTCGCCGACGACCTGGTGGCCCGGATCCGCGAGCGCATCGCCACGCTGAAGGTCGGTGACGGCCGCCGCTCCTGCGACATGGGCCCGCTGGTCACCCGGGAGCACCGCGACCGCGTCGCGTCGTACCTCGACGCGGGCGTCGAGGCCGGCGCCGAGCTGGTGGTGGACGGCCGCGAGGTACGGGTCGACGGCGATGAGGCCGGGTTCTGGCTCGGGCCGAGCCTGCTGGACCGGGTGTCGCCGGAGATGAGCGTCTACACCGACGAGATCTTCGGGCCGGTGCTGTCGGTCGTCCGCGTCGGCAGCTACGACGAGGCGCTCGCGCTGGTCAACGCCAACCGGTACGGCAACGGCACGGCCATCTTCACCAACGACGGCGGCGCGGCCCGGCGCTTCCAGAACGAGGTCGAGGTGGGCATGGTCGGCGTCAACGTGCCGATCCCGGTGCCGATGGCCTACTACTCCTTCGGCGGCTGGAAGGACAGCCTCTTCGGCGACTCGCACGCCCACGGCGCCGAGGGCGTGCACTTCTTCACCCGCGGCAAGGTCGTCACCTCCCGGTGGCTCGACCCCAGCCACGGCGGGATCAACCTCGGCTTCCCCGAGAACGTCTGAGCAGCGGAGAGAGACCGATGAGCAGCAGCGCACAGCGCACCTACGAGCTCGACCGCGCGCACGTCTTCCACTCCTGGTCCGCCCAGTCGCTGCTCGACCCGATGGTGGTCGAGCGCGCCGAGGGCTCGTACTTCTGGGACGGCGACGGGAACCGCTACCTGGACTTCTCGTCCCAGCTCGTCAACACCAACATCGGCCACCAGCACCCGGTGGTGGTGGCGGCGATCCAGGAGCAGGCGGCGCGCCTGTGCACGATCGCGCCGTCGTACGCCAACGACGTCCGCGGCGAGGCGGCCCGGCTGATCACCGAGCTGACCCCGGCGGGCCTCGACAAGGTCTTCTTCACCAACGGCGGCGCGGACGCGATCGAGCACGCCGTCCGGATGGCCCGGCTGCACACCGGCCGGCCGAAGGTGCTGTCGCAGTACCGCAGCTACCACGGCGGCACCCAGACCGCCGTGAACCTGACCGGCGACCCGCGCCGCTGGCCCAGCGACAACGGCACCGCTGGGGTGGTGCACTTCTTCGGCCCGTTCCTGTACCGGTCGGAGTTCGGCGCCACGACCGAGGAGCAGGAGTGCGCGCTCGCGCTGCGCCACCTCGAACGCGTCGTGGAGATGGAGGGCCCGTCCACCATCGCCGCGATCGTGCTGGAGACGGTGCCGGGCACCGCCGGCATCATGCCGCCGCCGCCGGGCTTCCTCGCGGGTGTACGGGAGCTGTGCGACAGGCACGGCATCCTCTACGTCGCCGACGAGGTGATGGCGGGCTTCGGGCGTACCGGCGCCTGGTTCGCGCTGGACCACTACGGCGTGACGCCCGACCTGATCACCTTCGCCAAGGGCGTGAACTCCGGTTACGTCCCGCTCGGCGGTGTGGTGATCGCCGACCACGTGGCCGAGACGTTCGCCACCCGCGCCTACCCCGGCGGCCTGACCTACTCCGGTCACCCGCTGGCCACCGCCGCCGCCGTCGCGACCATCAACGTGATGCGGGACGAGCGGATCGTCGAGAACGCCGCCACGATCGGCGCCGACGTGCTGGGCCCGGGGCTGCGCGAGCTGGCCGACCGGCACCCGAGCGTCGGTGACGTACGCGGGCTCGGCGTGTTCTGGGCGCTGGAACTGGTACGCGACCGCGAGACGAAGGAGCCGCTGGCGCCGTACGGGTCGTCGTCGCCGGAGATGAACGAGGTGCTGGCCGCGTGCAAGCGGGGCGGCCTGGTCGCGTTCGCGAACTTCAACCGGATCCACGTGGTGCCGCCGTGCACCGTGTCGGAGACGGAGGCCAAGGCCGGCCTGGCGATCCTCGACGAGGCGCTGACACTCGCCGACCGCCACACGGTCTGAGGCAATGCCCACCACCGCCCGCCGGGTCCACCCCGGCGGGCGGTCCCGTATCCGAGAGATCCGCGAGACGGCCGGCGACCCCGGTGACGCGGAGACCGACGCACCCAGAAGGTGACGAATGACTACCGTAGATCTCGCCGACCCACCGGTCACCAACCCGTTCACCGGCACCACCGGACTTCCGCGTACGTCCGAGGGCTGGACCCAGCTCGTCACCCCGGACGGACGCCTGCACCCCGAGGTCGACGCCGACCGCGACGCGCTCGGCCGCCTCACCCGTGACCTGTACCGGGGGATGCGGCTCGCCCGCCGCCTCGACGACGAGGCGTTCGCGTTGCAGCGACAGGGCGAGCTGGGCCTGTGGCTGCAGTGCCGCGGCCAGGAGGCCGCCCAGGTCGGTTCCGTCGCGGCGGTACGCGCCGACGACTACGTCTTCCCGAGCTACCGGGAGCACGCCGCGGCGCTGTGGCGCGGCATCGGCCCGGCCGACCTGCTGCGCCAGTGGCGCGGCGTCGCGCACAGCGGCTGGGATCCGGAGCCGTACTCGTTCCACATCTACACGCTGGTCCTGGCCGCCCAGCTGCTGCACGCCACCGGGTACGCCCTCGGGGTGCAGCGCGACGGCAGCGACACGGTCGTCATGACGTACTTCGGTGACGGCGCCGCCAGCGAGGGCGACGCGAGCGAGGCCATGAACATCGCCGCCGTCAACGCCGCCCCGATGGTGTTCTTCTGCCAGAACAACCAGTGGGCCATCTCGACGCCGACGGCGTCGCAGACGCGTACGCCGATCCACCGGCGCGGCGCCGGGTTCGGCCTGCGCAGCGAGTGGGTCGACGGCAACGACGTGCTGGCGGTGTACGCGGTGACGTCAGCGGTGACCGCGCACGCCCGGTCCGGCAACGGTCCCGCGATCGTCGAGGCCACCACGTACCGGATGGGTGGGCACAGCACGTCGGACGACCCGACCCGGTACCGCACCGACGACGAGCTGGAGGCGTGGCG
Organism: Micromonospora sp. WMMD1219; assembly: GCF_049315215.1. Lineage (NCBI taxonomy): Bacteria > Bacillati > Actinomycetota > Actinomycetes > Micromonosporales > Micromonosporaceae > Micromonospora > Micromonospora sp. WMMD1219. Next base: position 3,005,502 of record NZ_CP186057.1, on the reverse strand, counting down.
GGCGCGGGACCCGCTGGCCCGGGTCGAGGCGCTCATGCGCGCCGAGGGCTGGAGCGACGAGGCGTTCCTCGGCGAGATCCAGACCGAGGCGGACGAACTGGCCGACCGTACCCGCCGGGAGTGCCTGGCGCTGACGGCGCCGGACCTCGCGGACGCCTTCGCCACGGTGCTGGCCGACGTGCCCCCGCTCCTGCGGGAGGAGCGCGACGCGTTCGTCGCCTACCGCGCCTCCTTCCTCGACTGACGCCCGCCGCGATCGGAGAACTCGTTTCATGCTCACCCTCTGTCAGGCACTGAACAGCGGCCTGCGCCGCGCCATGGAGGACGACGACAAGGTCCTCCTGATGGGCGAGGACGTCGGCCGGCTCGGCGGCGTCTTCCGGGTCACCGACGGTCTCCAGAAGGACTTCGGCGAGGCCCGGGTGGTGGACACCACCCTCGCCGAGTCCGGGATCATCGGCACCGCCATCGGGCTGGCGCTGCGCGGCTACCGCCCGGTCTGCGAGATCCAGTTCGACGGCTTCGTCTACCCCGCGTTCAACCAGATCGTCTCCCAGCTCGCCAAGATGCGGGCGCGCACCGGCGGCCGTACCGGCCTGCCCGTGGTCGTGCGGATCCCCGTGGGCGGCGGCATCGGCGCGGTGGAGCACCACAGCGAGTCGAACGAGGCGTACTTCGCGCACACCGCCGGGCTGCGGGTCGTCTACTGCGCCAGCCCGGACGACGCGCACTGGATGATCCGCCAGGCCGTCGCCGGTGACGACCCGGTCATCTTCTACGAGCCGAAGCGCCGCTACTGGGTCAAGGGCGAGGTGACAACCGCCGGACCGCCGCTGCCGCTGGACCGCGCCCGGACCGTGCGGCCGGGCACCGACGTGACCCTGCTGACGTACGGCGGCACGGTCGCCACCTGCGTCGCCGCCGCCGAGGCCGCCGCTCAGGAGGGCCGCGACATCGAGGTGATCGACCTGCGGTCCATCTCCCCGCTGGACGTGGCGACCATCGAGGAGTCCGTGCGCCGTACCGGCCGGGCGGTGGTGGTCCACGAGGCCCCCACGTTCGCCGGGTTCGGCGCCGAGGTCGTCGCGCAGGTCACGAGCCGGTGCTTCTACTCGCTGGAGGCGCCGGTCGAGCGGGTCGGCGGCTTCAACCTGCCGTACCCGCCGGCCAAGGTCGAGGAGGAGTACCTGCCCGACCTGGACCGGATCCTCGACGCCGTCGACCGCGTCCTGGCCGCGTGAAGGGAGAGGTACCAGTGAGCGTTCAACAGTTCCGCCTGCCCGACGTCGGCGAGGGCCTCACCGAGGCCGAGATCGTCACCTGGCGGGTCGCACCGGGCGATCCGGTCCGCCTCAACGACGTCCTGGTGGACATCGAGACCGCCAAGGCCGTGGTCGAGCTGCCCAGCCCGTACGCCGGCGTGGTGGACCGCCTCCTCGCCGAGGAGGGGCAGACCGTCGACGTCGGCTCGCCGATCATCGCGATCCGGACGGCGGGCGACGACCCCGCGGCCCCGCCCGCCGATGAGCCCGCCGCCGCGACGCCGGCCGGGGACGAGCCGACCGGCGACGAGCCGGCCGTGGAGCGCACCGCCGTGCTCGTGGGCTACGGGGTGTCGGCCCAGGCGCGGACGCGCCGGCCGCGCCGCGCGACGCGGTCCGTCCGCCCGGCCGAGCCCACCCGCGGGCCGCACACGTCCCGGCCGCCGGTGCTCACCAAGCCGCCGCTGCGCAAGCTCGCGAAGGACCTCGGTGTGGAGCTGACCGAGGTACGCGGCAGCGGCCCCGGCGGCCGGATCACCCGCCAGGACCTGCTCGACCACACCACCGGCCCGGCACCCGTGGCCGACCACCGGCGGGACGAACGCCTGCCCGTGCGCGGGGTCCGCAAGGCGACCGCCGCCGCAATGGTCGCCAGCGCGTTCACCGCGCCGCACGTCACCGAGTTCCTCACCGTCGACATGACCGGCACGGTCGAGTTCGTGGACCGGCTGAAGCAGGACCCGGCCTTCCAGGGGGTGAAGGTCAGCCCGCTGCTCGTGGCGTCGCTGGCGGTGCTGGACGCCGTCCGCCGGTACCCGGACGTCAACGCCCGCTGGGACGAGGAGAACCAGGAGATCGTCCGGTTCGCCGACGTCAACCTGGGCATCGCCGCCGCGACGCCGCGCGGCCTGCTCGTACCGAACGTCAAGGCCGCGCACAACCTGGGGGTACGGGATCTCGCGGTCGCCCTGAACGAGCTGGCGGCCACCGCGCGGGAGGGCCGCACCCGTCCCGCCGACCTGTCCGGCGGAACGATCACCATCACCAACATCGGGGTGTTCGGGGTGGACGCCGGCACCCCGATCCTCAACCCGGGTGAGGCGGCGATCCTCTGCCTCGGCGCGCTGCGCCGGATGCCGTGGGTGGTCGACGAGCAGGTCGTCCCCCGGTGGACGGTGCAGTTGTCGCTGTCGTTCGACCACCGGCTGGTGGACGGCGAACTGGGCAGCCGGGTGCTCGCCCACGTCGGGCGGTTCCTGGAGGACCCGCTGTGGGGCCTGGCCCTGCGCTGAGGCCCCGGTAGGCGGACGGCGCGCGGACGGACGACGAGGTCCGTCCGCGCGCCGCCGCCGTACGCGCGGCGCGTGTCAGTCCACGACCTCGAACCCGACGCCGGCCGACGGACGCGGCGCGACGCCGCCCGCCGGCGCGATCGGTTCGCCGACCTCCTCGGACGCGGCGAGCCGGAACCGCACGTACTCCAGCTCGCCGGAGAACTCGTGCCGGGCCGGATAGCTCGGCGACACCGGCGAGTGGATGCTGCGCCCGACGTCCATGCCCGCGAAGCCGTGGAAGAACGGCAGCAACTGCGGGAACAGCGCCTCGCCCGCCGCCTCGCCGTCCACGTACAGACGGCCGGTGCCCTGGCAGTCGGCCGTCTTCGTCAGCTCGAAGGTCAGCTCCACCGGGCCCAGCGGCAGCTCACCCTCGGACCGCAGCACGTAACGGGTGCCGAGGTGGTTGTACTCGTACACCAGGTGGTTGTCCTGGATGTGCAGCACGTACCCGCCGCTGACGTTGCCGAGCACCACGATCACGCCGCCCTGGGTGGCGTCGGTGCGGTGCACCCGCGCGGTGATGGCGTGCGAGCGGTTCATCGTCGGCGGCACCGCCGCGCCGGAGATCGTCGGCACACCGGCCAGGTACGTGAAGTCCAGCCGGTCCCGCACCGATCCGGGGCGCGGCACCCGGGCCCGGATCGCGAATCCCCTGTCGTCCAGCGGCAGCACGTCGTAGCGGGCCGCCTCGATCCAGAACTCCTCGATGAGACGCCGCAGCACCTCCGGATGCTCGGCGGCGAGATCGCGGCTCTCGGTGGGATCGTCCTCGATCCGGTACAGCTCCCAGCGGTCCTCGTCCCAGGAGGTGCCCCGCTCGTGGAACGCCACCGCCTTCCAGCCCTGGTGGTAGATGCCGCGGTGGCCGAACATCTCGAAGTACTGGCGGTCCCGCGACGGCGGTGCCGCCGCGTCGCGCAGCCCGTCGCGGAAGCTGCGGCCGTGCAGCGGCATCTGCGGGACACCCCGGCGTACGGCGGGCGGCCGCACCCCGACCAGGTCGAGCACCGTCGCGGTGACGTCGATGCTGTGCTGGAACTGCGTCCGCACCTCCCCGCCGGGTACGTCACCGGCCGGCCAGCTCAGCACGAACGGCACCCGGACCCCGCCCTCGTGGGTGTGCTGCTTGTAGCGGCGGAACGGGGTGTTGCTGACCTGCGCCCAGCCCAGCGGATAGTTGCTCTGCGCCCGCGGGCCGCCGATCTCGTCGATCCGGTCCAGGCTGTCCCGGAGGTTCTCCGGCACCCGGTTCTGGAAGGCCGTCGGGTTGAGCGTGCCGAGCGGCGTGCCCTCGGGGCTCGCGCCGTTGTCCGACATGATGACGAAGATCGTGTCGTCCAGCCGGCCGATCCGTTCCAGGAAGTCGACCAGGCGCCCGAGCTGGGCGTCGGTGTGGTCGACCATCGCCGCGTACGCCTCCTGCATGCGGGCGAACAGGCGCCGCTGCTCCGGCGGCACGTCGTCCCACGGCACGACGCCCGGGTTGTGCGGTGGCAGCGGCGCGTCCGGCGGGATGATGCCCAGCCCGATCTGCCGCCGGTGCCGGTCCGCGCGGACGACGTCCCAGCCGGCGTCGTAGCGGCCCCGGTACTTCGCCAGATACTCCGGCGGGGCCTGGTGCGGCGCGTGCGCGGCGGCGTACGCCAGATACAGGAAGAACGGCTTCTCCGGGGTGAACGAGGTCTGGTCCCGGACGAACCCGATGGCCCGGTCGGTCAGGTCCTCGGTGAGGTGGTAGCCCTCCTCCGGGGTGGCCGGCGGATCCACCTGATGGTTGTCGTACACCAGCTCCGGATAGAAGTTGTCGGTCTCGGCCTCCAGGAAGCCGTAGTACCGCTCGAAGCCGCGGCCCAGCGGCCACTGGTCGTACGGGCCGGACGGCGTGGTGTGCTCCAGCGGCGCGACGTGCCACTTGCCGACCGCCATGGTGTTGAACCCGGCGTCGACCAGCATCTCCGCGACTGTGGCGGCGGCGTGGGTGATCCGCCCCCGGCCGCTGGGGAAGCCGCTGTCGAAGTTGGACAGCATGCGCATGCCGACGCTGTGGTGGTTGCGGCCGGTGAGCACGCTGGCCCGGGTCGGCGAGCACAGCGGCGAGGTGTGGAAGTTGGTGTACCGCAGCCCGGAGGCGGCCAGCCGGTCGATCGTCGGGGTGTCGATCTCGGCGCCGAAGCAGCCGAAGTCGGCGAACCCGACGTCGTCCAGCAGCACGTACACCACGTTCGGCGTACCCGCGGCGGCCGACGGCGGCGCGCTCCAGTGTTCCGTCGACTCGTCGTAGGTGCGTCCGATGGTCCCCTCGTACGGAGGGTCCGCCAGAGGTCCGGTCACGGTACGCCTCAGCCGGCCGTCGTGCCGCCGTCGAGGACGAGCGTGTGGCCCGTGATCATGCGCGCCTCGTCGCTGGCGAGGAACACCACCGCGTCGGCCGAGTCGCGCGGCGTCGCCATGCGGCCCAGCGGGATCGACGCCCGGAAGTTCTCCCGCGCGCTGTCCGGCACGTCCCCCATCCCGCCCAGGAACGCGGAGAGCATCGGCGTCTCGGTCGCCGCCGGGGCGATCGCGTTGACCCGGACGCCGTGCGGCGCGAGTTCCAGCGCCAGCGCCTTCATCAGGCCGATGACGCCGTGCTTGGCGGCGGTGTACGGCGCGTACCGGGGGCGGGCGATGACCGCCTGGAGCGACGCGGTGAACACGATCGCGCCGCCACCGGCCTCGATCAGCGCGGGCGCGGCGGCCTGCGCGGTCCAGAACGCGCCCTTGAGGTTCACGTCGACCACGCGGTCCAGCGTCGCCTGGTCCACCTCGTCCAGCGGGCCGGTGAACGGCGTACCGGCGTTGGCGTGCATGAGGTCGAGCCGGCCGAACCGCTCGACGGCGGTCTCCACGGCGGCGCGGCAGTCAGCGGCCCGGGTGACGTCGCAGGCGACGCCGACCACGGCGGACCCGAAGCCGGCGGCCGCCTCGGCGGCGCGGTCGCCGTCGAGGTCGGCGATGACCACGCGCGCGCCCTCCTCGACGAGCCGGCCGACGGTGGCCAGTCCGATGCCGCTGGCGCCTCCGGTGACGACGGCGACGCGGTCAACCAACCTCATGTGCTGCTCCTGTTGAATCGGTCCAGGAGGTCGCCGCTCAGGGTGGGCACCGCGGACAGCAGCCTCTGGGTGTAGGGGTGCCGGGGGTCGGAGTAGATCGATTCGGTCTCACCCGTCTCGACGATCCGGCCCTGGTTCATCACCGCGATCCGGTCGCAGAGGTACCGGACGACGGACAGGTCGTGGGAGACCAGGATCAGGGTCAGCTTGAACTGCTCGGCCAGGTCGGTGAGCAGGTTGAGGATCTGCGCGCGCACCGAGACGTCGAGCGCGCTGACCGGCTCGTCCCCGACGATGACCTTCGGCCCGGCCGCGAGGGCGCGGGCGATGGCGATGCGCTGCCGCTGGCCGCCGGAGAACTGGTGCGGGTAGCGGGTCACCGCCTCCTCGGGCAGACCCACGGAGTGCATCAGCTCGGCCACGCGGGCCCGGTGGTCGCCGGGCAGGCGCAGCGCGCGCATCGGCTCCGCGATGATGTCCGCGACGCGCATGCGCGGGTTCAGCGACGACATCGGGTCCTGGAGCACCATCTGCACGTCGCGGCGCAGGAACCCGAGCCGCCGCTCCGGTACGCCGCTGATCCGCTGGCCCTGGTAGAACGCGGTGCCGGAGGTCGGCTGGTCGAGGGCCATGAGGATGCGCGACAGCGTGGACTTGCCGGAGCCGCTCTCCCCCACGATGCCGAACGCCTCGCCCTCGTGGACCTGCACGCTCACGCCGTCGAGCGCGCGGATCGGCCGGCCCGGCGTACGCAGCGACCGCCGCGGGGCGCGGTACTCGCGCACCACGTCGACGGCTTCCAGCAACGGGGTGGTGGTCATGCGCTGGCCTTCCCGCTTCCTAGGGACTGGTCGCTCTCGATCGGGTGGTGGCAGGCCGCCCGCTGGGTGCTGCCGGGCGGTGCTGTCAGCAGCGGGACCGTGGCGCAGACGTCGTCGGCGCGCGGGCAGCGGTTGCGGTACACGCAGCCGGTGGGGAACGACCCGAGCGACGGGACGCGGCCCGGGATGGTGGACAGCCGGCCGCTCCCGTCGGTGCTCTCCAGCACCGTGGACGCCCGCAGGCCCGCCGTGTACGGGTGCCGGGGCGAGTCGAACACGGTCGCCACGTCGCCGTGCTCGACGATCGAGCCGCCGTACATGACGAGCAGTTCCTCGCAGATGCTGGCGACGACCGGCAGGTCGTGCGTGATGAGCAGCAGCGACGCGCCCTCCTCGCGCACCAGCGTGTCCATCAGCCGCAGCATCTCCGCCTGCACCGTGACGTCCAGCGCGGTGGTGGGCTCGTCCGCGACCAGCACGGCCGGGTCGCACGCCAGCGCGATGGCCAGGACGACGCGCTGGCGCTGACCGCCGGAGAGCTGGTGCGGGTACTTGCGCGCGGTGCGGTCGGGCTCGGGGAGCTGGACCCGTTCGAGCAGTTCGACGGCCCGGGCCGAGGCCGCGGCGCGGCTCATCCCCTTGTGCAGCCGCAGCGACTCGGCGACCTGGTTGCCCACCCGCATCAGCGGGTTGAGCGCCGTCATCGGCTCCTGGAACACCATGGCGATGTCGTTGCCGCGGACCGCGCACATCTCCTTGTCGGACAGGTCGAGCAGGTTCCGGCCGTTCAGCAGCACCCGGCCGGACGCGGTCACGCCGTGGGGCAGCAGGCCCATCAGCGCGAGCGCGGTCAGGGACTTGCCGCAGCCGGACTCGCCGACGAGCCCCATCCGCCGGCCCCGCCCGATCTCGAACGAGACGCCCTTGACGGCCTGGATGTCGTGGACCTTGACGACGAGGTCCTCCACCACGAGCCCGCTCACGCCGCTCACCGTCCTCTCAGCCGCGGGTCGAGGGCGTCGCGCAGCCCGTCGCCCATGAGGTTGAAGCCGAGCACCGACAGGGCGATGGCCAGACCGGGCCAGACGGCGAGCATCGGCTGCACGACGAAGTAGTTCTGGGCCTCCTGGAGCATCCGGCCCCAGGTGGGGGTCGGTGGCGGGGTGCCGTACCCGAGGTAGGACAGCGCCGCCTCGGCGAGCACCGCGTGCGCGAACGACACCGACGCCTGCACGATGAGCAGAGCCGCGATGTTCGGCAGCACGTACCGGACCATGAGCACCACGCCGCGGCGGCCGTAGCTGCGCGCGGCGAGCACGAAGTCGCTCTGCAGCACCTGCATCGCGCCGGCCCGGGTGAGGCGGCCGAACACCGGGACGTTCGCGACGCCGATGGCGATCATGCCGGTGAGGGTGGAGGCGCCGAAGCCGGCGGCCAGGATGATCGCCAGCAGGATGGCCGGGAACGCGAACACGATGTCCAGCGCCCGCATCACCGGCTCGCTGAGCCACCGGTGCCCGGTGGCGGCGAGCAGACCCAGCGGTACGCCGACAGCGGCGGCGATGGCGACGGCGACGACACCGACGAACAGTGTGGTCCGCGCGCCGACGAGGAGCTGGCTGACGATGTCCCGGCCGAAGTGGTCGGTGCCCAGCCAGTGCTCGCCGCCCGGGGAGAGCAGCGTCTGGGACGGGTCGACCCGGGTGGGGTCGTACGGCGTCCAGAGGAACGACACGAGTGCGGTGAGGACGACCAGGCCCACCAGGCCGGCGCCGATCACCAGCGTGAGGTTCCAGCGGCGGCGCGGCTTGACGGGGCCGGCCGCGACGACGTCGGCGGTGGCGTCCGGTGGGGCGTCGGCGACTGATGTCATGCCTTGCTCCTCAGCCTGGGGTCGACCGCGTGGTACACCACGTCGACGACGAAGTTGATCAGAAGCACCGCGGCGGTCAGCACCATCACGGTGCCCTGCACCTTCAGCAGGTCGCGGTTGCCCACGTCCTGCAGCAGCATCCGGCCGAGACCGGGCAGGCCGAAGACGTTCTCGATCACGACGGTGCCGATGAGCAGCGTCGCGAGTTGCAGACCGAGGACGGTGATGACCGGGATGGCCGCGTTGCGCAGCGCGTGCCGGGTCAGCGCCTGCGAGCGGCTCAGCCCCTTGGCCCGCGCGGTCTGGATGAAGTCCTCCTGCATGACCTCGACCACCGCGGACCGGACGTAACGCATCAGGATCGCGCCCTGGGCCACGCCGAGGACCAGCGCCGGCATCAGCAGGGCCTGCACGGCGCCGCCGACGTCGTCCCACCCGGTGAACCCGCCGGCGGGCAGCCACTGCAACTTCACCGCGAACACGGTGATGAGCAGGATGCCGAGCCAGAACGACGGAACGGCGATGCCGACCTGGCTCAGCGCGGACAGCGCCGTCCCGATCGCGGTGCGGCTCTTCACCGCGGCGAGGATGCCCAGCGGCACGGCGATGAGCAGCGCCAGCGTCATCCCGGCCAGGATCAGCGGCACCGTCACGCCGAGCTTGTCGGCGATCTCCGAGCCGACCGACACCCCGCTCAGCGGCGAGATACCGAAGTCACCGCGGATCAGGCCGCCGGCCCAGTCGAGGTACCGCTCGGTGAACGGCCGGTTCGTGCCGAACTGCTCCCGCAGCGCCTCCAGCGCCTCCGGGGTGGCGTTCACGCCGAGCATCGCCTGCGCCTGGTCGCCCGGCAGCAGCGCCAGCATCGTGAAGACGAGGATGGACGCGGCGAACAGCGATACCGCGAGGATGGCCAGCCGCCGGACGAAGTAGATCACCATGCGTGTGTGCTCCCACTCCGAGTCATGGCCTGATCATCACCATCTTGGTCACGGTCAGCTCCTCCATGGCGAAGCGCGGTCCCTCCCGGCCGATGCCGGAGTCCTTGACGCCGCCGTACGGCATGTTGTCGGCGCGGAAGCCGGGCACCTCGTTGACCAGCACACCACCGACGTCGAGGCGGCGCACGACGTCGAGGGCGACCGCCAGGTCACGGGTGAAGACGGCGGCCTGGAGCCCGTAGCGGGACCGGTTGACCAGCTCGACCGCCGCGTCCATGTCCGGCACCGACCGGACGCAGACCACCGGACCGAAGATCTCCTCCGCCCAGCACTCGGCGTCCTCGGGGACGTCGACGAGCACCGTCGGTTGCAGCACCCGGCCCTGCGCCGTACCGCCGGCCAGGCAGCGGGCCCCGGCGGCGACCGCACGGTCCACCCACGAGTGCACCCGCTCGGTGGACGCCTCGTCCACCAGCGCGGACACGCGGGTGTCGGCGGACCGGGGGTCGCCGGTGGCGACCGTCGCCAGCAGCGGCTGGAGGCGTTCCAGCAGCGCCTCGCGGACCGGCTCCTCGACGATCACCCGCTGCACGCTGATGCACGCCTGGCCCGAGGCGTAGAACCCGCCGCGTACGACCGCCTCGGCGGCCCGGTCGAGGTCGGCGTCGCGGCCGACGACGAGCGCCGCGTTGGACCCGAGTTCCAGCAGCACCTTGCGCGGGGCCGCGGCGCGGGCGATCTGGTGGCCGACGTGCGCCGACCCGGTGAACGACACGGCGGCGACGGCGGGGTGCGTGGTCAGGAGCTTGCCGACCTCGACGCCACCGGTGACGAGCTGGACCCCGGCGGCCGGGCAGCCCGCCCGCCGGAACAGGTCGACCAGCACCAGCGTGGCCAGCGGCGTGTTCGGCGCCGGCTTCACGATCACCGGGCAGCCGGCCGCGACCGACGGCGCGACCTTGTGCGCGGCCAGGAGCAGCGGGTAGTTGAAGCCGGTGATGCCGACGACGACACCGACCGGGCGGCGTACCCAGAAACCGAGCATGCCCTCGCCGGCCGGCTGCATGTCCAGCGCCACCGTCTCGCCGGTCAGGTGCCCGACCTCCTCGGCGGCTGTCTCCAGCGTGACGAGCGTCCGGGCGACCTCGACCCGGCAGTCGACGAGCGGCTTGCCGGTCTCCAGGACCAGCAGCTCGGCCAGCGAGTCGGCGCGGGCGCGCACCTTGGCGGCGACCGTCGTCAGGATCGCGCGCCGCCGGTGGCCGGGCAGGCCGGCCATCTCCGCGGCGGCCTCCCGCGCGGCGTCGACCGCCGCCTCCGCGTCGCCGGGGTCGCCCCACGGCGCCTGGGTCACGGTGCTGCCGTCGTACGGGAAGCGCACCGGCGCGGTCTGCGCGGTGGTGGTCCAGCCCGCGCCGATCGGCAGCCCGGCGGGCAGCGCGGTGAGCAGCTCCTGCGCGGTCACGACGCCGCACCCGCCCGGGCGCCGGTGGCACCGGTGAGGAAGGCCAGCGCCGCCTCGGCGTAGACCTTCGTCTTGCGGACGATGTCGTCGACCTCGACGTACTCGTCGGGCTGGTGGGCGATCCACTTCGGGCCGGGGCCGTACACCACGTTCGGGATGCCGCTGTCGCGCCACAGGATCGTGCCGTCGGTCGCGCCGGGCACGCCGCCGAAGACGGGCTCGGCGCCGGTGACGGCGCGGTGCGCCTCGGCCACGGCGAGCGAGACCGGGTGGTCCTCCGGGGTGACCGCGCACGGCCGGTCGTCGACGACCTCGACGGCGAAGGTGACGCCGTGCCGGGCGCCGATGGCGTCCGCGTCGGAGCGGACGCGCGCGGCGAGCGCGGCGTGGTCGACACCGGGTACGGTCCGGCAGTCCACGCCGAGCACGGCGCGGCCGGGGATGACGTTGAGCTGGTCGGCGGAGCCGGCGTCCAGGACCGTGGGAGTCAGGTACGTCAGGCCGAGGTGCACGTGCTCACCCGGGTCGGCCTGCAACTCCTTCTGGAACCGGCCGAGCGCGGCGACCAGCTCGGCCACGGCGGGGACGGGGTTGCGGCCGTGCTGCGGCATCGCGCCGTGCGCCATCTTGCCGGTGCAGGTGACCAGCAGCCGGACGGCGCCCTTGGCGACCGCGCAGATCTCCTCCGCCTCCGGCTCGCAGATGATCGCGGCGTCCACCTCGCGGGCCAGCGCTGTCGTGGTGAAGTGCTTCGCCCCGAGCATCTGGCCCTCCTCGTCCACCAGGGCCGCCACCACGATCCGGCCCGGGAACGGCCCGGCCAGCTCGACGGCCCGGGTCGCGTGGATCATCGCGGCGACACCGGCCTTCATGTCGGCGGAGCCGCGACCGTACAGCCGCCCGTCGACGATGTCACCGCCGAACGGGTCGACGGTCCACTCCTCGGGAGCGCCCTCGGTGACGACGTCGGTGTGCCCCTCGAACATCAGCGTCGGGCCGGGCAGGCCGCCGTCCACCACCGCGACGACGTTGGGACGCCCGGGGACGACCTCGGTGACCTCCGGCCGCCAGCCGAACCCCCGCATGACCTGCGCGACGAGTTCCGCCACGGGCTGCTCGCTACGCCCGCGCCCGGCGTCCCAGGTCGAGGGGATGCGGACCAGGTCCTGGGTGAGCGACACGACGGCTTGCTCGTCCACGAGATGGCCGGCGCGGAGGGAGGCGTGGGTGTCCGACGTCATGGCGTCGGAGGTTACGAACTCCGACCCCGGAGGGGAACGTCCAGTTTCCGGGTCGGCGGGGGTACCAGTCGCGGCCGGACCTGGTCTTCTACGGCCGCGGCGACCCGCCGCACCCCCTCGTCGATGCGGTCCAGCGGCATCACCTGGTACCCCAGGCGCAGGTGGTGACGCGGTGCCGGCCGGGCCGCCCAGTACGGCGCACCGGGGTCGAGCAGGACACCCTGCCGGCGCAGCTCGCGGGCCAGCTCCCCGGCGTCCAGCCCGGACGGGCCGGTGATCCACCGGGCCAGCCCGCCGCGCGGCACCGGCTGCGGTCCCCAGCGCACGTGCCGCTCGACCGCCCGCACCATCTCCTCGTACAGCCCCTGGTAGTGGGCGCGGACGCGGCGCACGTGGCGGGCCAGGTCCCGGCTGGCGATCATCTGCGCGAGGGCGCGTTGCATCGGGCCGGGCGGGTGGCGCAGCACGTAGCGGGAGCGGGCCCGCATGGCGTCCACGAGCGCCGGGGACGCCACCACGTAGCCGAGCCGCAGCCCCGGTGCCAGCAGCTTGCTGAAGCTACCGAGGTAGACGACGCGGTCCTCGTCGTCGAGCGCCCGCACCGCCACCGCGGGCATCCCCCGGAACGTCATCTCCGGGTCGTAGTCGTCCTCGATCACGACCGCGTCCGCCGCGCCGGCCCGGCGCAGCAGCTCCTCACGGCGGGACGCCGACATGGTCGCGCCGGTCGGGTACTGGTGGCTCGGCGTCACGTACACGAGCTGGGCGCCGTGCAGGTCGGCCGGCAGGTCCGCGACGACCAGGCCGTCCTCGTCGACCCGGCCGGGCACCACGTCGGCGCCGGCCATCTGCATGATCGTCCGCGCGTCGGGGTAGCCGGGGTCCTCGACGAGCACCACGCTGCCCGGCCGGACGAGGACGCTCGCCAGCAGGTGCAGCGCGTGCGTCGAGCCCAGCGTGATCATCACCTGGTCCGGGTGGGCGGAGATGCCGCGCGCGGGCAGCACGTGCTCGCAGAGCTGACGCACCAGCTCCGGGTCGTCGGCCTGGCCGGCGTCCCCGATGACCCGGGACAGCCCGTCCTGCCGCAGCGCCTCGCGCTGCGCCCGCTCCCACGCGCCGATCGGGAACATGGACGGGTCGGGCTGGCCGACCACGAAGGGGAACGGCGCCCGCGCCCAGGCCGGATCCCGGTGCACCGGTGTGGGCGGCGGTTCCGGCAGCCGCGCCGCCCAGTCGATCGGCTGCATCGGGGAGCGGGCGGTCCGCCGCGCGGCCCGCATCCGCACCACCGCGTCGGAGGAGACGTAGAGACCGCGCCGCGGGACGGTCACGATCAGACCCTGCTCCATGAGCCGGTCGTACGCGGTCAGCACCGTGTTCCGGGAGACGCCGAGCGCCTCGGCCAGGCGGCGCGTGCTCGGCAGCGGGCCGTCGTCGTACTGCCCGGCGAGGATGGCGTCCTCTAGCCCGGTGATGATCTGTTCGTAGAGCGGAACCGTGCTCTGCGGGTTGACCGGCAGCAGGAAATCCGCCACCTCGACCTCCCACTCCCGCGGGGGTCTCGCCTCGTCCCGTCGTCGTACGCCCTGCACACGCCCCATGCGTCCCGCTGGTACTAGCCTAGCCGGAGACCTGGACCTGTTGCGGAGGGCCCGTTCCCGCCACGCTTGGCCGGGCGATGGCAGGTGACGGTCTCCTGCACGCGGACAGGGGTGGACTCATGAGCGCCCAGCGAATCGCGCTGGTGCCCGGCGACGGCATCGGACCGGAGGTCACCGCGCAGGCGGTCAAGGCGTGCGACGCCGCCGCCCGACGGTTCGGGATCGACCTGGTCTGGGAAGACTACGAACTCGGCGCGGACTACTGGCGGATCACCGGCCAGGTCGTGCCGCCGGACGTGGAACAGGAACTGGCCAAGGCGGACGCCATTCTCTTCGGCGCCGTCGGCGACCCGTCGGTGCCGCCCGGCGTGCTGGAACGCGGCCTGGTCATCCACCTGCGGACCGCGTTCGACCAGTACGTGAACCTGCGGCCGGTCAAGCTGCTACCGGGTGTGCCCACGCCCATCGGCGGCCTGCGCCCCGAGCAGTGCGACCTGGTGATCCTGCGGGAGAACACCGAGGGCGCGTACGTCGGCGCGGGCGGCTTCATCCACCGCGGCGGGCCGGACGAGATCGCCACCCAGGAGTCGGTGAACACCCGCAAGGGCGTCGAGCGCCTCATCCGGCACGGTTTCCGGCTGGCCCTGGGCCGCCGCAAGCACGTGACGCTGGTGCACAAGGCGAACATCCTCACCTACGCCGGCGACCTGTGGCAGCGGACCTTCGAGGAGGTCTCGGCGGAGTACCCGGACATCGCTGTGGACTACGTGCACGTCGACGCGATGTGCCTCTACCTGGTGACGCAGCCGGAGCGGTTCGACGTCGTGGTCACCGACAACCTGTTCGGCGACATCATCACCGACCTGGGCGCCGCGGTGCAGGGCGGTCTCGGCCTGGCCGCGAGCGGCAACCTCAACCCGACCGGGTCGGCGCCGAGCATGTTCGAGCCGGTGCACGGCTCCGCGCCGGACATCGCCGGCCGCGGCTGGGCCAACCCCGCCGGGTCGATCCTCAGCGCCGCGCTGATGCTGGAGCACCTGGGTCACCCGGAGGCGGCCCGCAGCCTGGAGGACGGCGTGAAGGCGGTGCTGCCGCGCCTGGGCGCCATGCGCGGGCCGGAGATGGGCATGTCGACCGAGGACTTCGGCGACGCGGTCGCCGCCGTCATCGGCGAGGGCGCGCACCAGGCGGACGCCCTGCCGGCGTGACACGGATGTGAGCACCGAACCGGATCCGGACGGCGGCGGGGGCGCTCCCCCGCCGCCGCCGTGTTGCGCGCCGAGACGCCCGCCCGCCGCCGGCACCGGCGCCGCGGCGGGCGCGAGTGCCGTCCGCTCACCACACGGGGGTACGGACGACCTGATCGCGCTGCCCGGCGGCACCTTCCTCATGGGCACCGACGACCCGGAGGGCTTCCCGGAGGACCTGGAGGGACCGGTCCGGCCGGTGACCGTGGGCCCGTTCGCGATCGGCGCGACGCCGGTGACGAACCGGCAGTTCGCCCGCTTCGTCGACGCCACCGGCTACCGCACGGACGCGGAACGGTACGGCTGGTCCTTCGTCTTCCACCTGCTGCTGGCGCCGTCCGCGCGCCCGTACGTGCTGGACGCGTCGGTGCCGCAGGCGCCGTGGTGGCTGGCCGTCGAGGGGGCGCACTGGGCCGCCCCGGACGGGCCCGGGTCGGGCGTACGGGGACGCGAGCGACATCCGGTCGTGCAC
The DNA here is from genome assembly GCF_049315215.1 of Micromonospora sp. WMMD1219. NCBI lineage: Bacteria > Bacillati > Actinomycetota > Actinomycetes > Micromonosporales > Micromonosporaceae > Micromonospora > Micromonospora sp. WMMD1219. The sequence goes on along the minus strand of NZ_CP186057.1, from coordinate 2,990,144 downwards.
GTCTCGCACCGCGACGCCGAGGCGTACTGCCGCTGGTCCGGTACCCGGCTGGCCACCGAGGCCGAGTGGGAGTACGCGGCACGCGGCGGCCTGTCCCGGGCCCGCTACGCCTGGGGCGACGAGCTGACCCCGGACGGGCGGCACATGTGCAACATCTGGCAGGGCGCCTTCCCGGCTGTCAACACCGCGGACGACGGGTTCGCAGGCACCTCTCCGGTGACCGCGTTTCCGCCGAACGGCTACGGCCTGTACGACGTCGCGGGCAACGTTTGGGAACTCACGGCCGAACCCTGGCGCGACCACCGCGGCCGCATCTCACCAGGTGAGAGCGTCATCAGGGGTGGTTCGTACCTGTGCCACGACTCCTACTGCAACCGTTACCGCGTGGCAGCACGGAGTCGGACCACCGTTGACTCCTCGACCGGCAACACCGGGTTCCGGGTGGCCCGGTAGCCGGACGCTGATTGGTACCTGCCGACCCCGCTGAACTGGCCCTTTTGCATCGGGTACCACGCTCATAGTGTCCCGCCTCACAGGCTACGAGCGCCCTTGGCGTTCTTCGCGATGGGACACACGAATGAATCGGCTGAAGATAACGCTGCCCGCCGTGCTGCTCGCCACGGCGCTGGCTCTGACCGCGTGCAGTAGCGACGGCGACTCGAAGACCACCACCGGCGGTGGTTCCGGCAACGGTACGGTCACCCTCGGCGCCTACCTCGAGCCGGTGAGCCTCGACCTGACCGCCGAGGCCGGCGCCGCGATCCCGCAGGTCCTGCTCTACAACGTGTACGAGGGCCTGGTGCGCCAGAACGCCGACACCGGCGAGGTGGAGCCGCTGCTGGCCAGCGAGTGGAAGGTGTCCGACGACGGCACCAAGTACTCGTTCAAGCTCCGCGACGGCGTGACCTTCCACGACGGCCAGAAGCTCACCGCGCAGGACGTGGTGTGGAGCTTCAAGCGGGTGACCGCCGAGGGCTCGACGAACCCGTTCAAGTCGCAGATGACAGTCGTGAAGACCGTCGAGGCGCCGGACGCGTCCACCGTGGACGTGACGCTGTCCCGGCCCAGCCAGAGCTGGCTGTTCGACGTCGCCGGCCGCGTCGGCGTGGTGCTCAAGGAGAACGCCACCGACCTGGGGACGAAGCCGAACGGCACCGGCCCGTTCAAGTTCGACAAGTGGAACCGCGGCGACAGCATCACCCTGGTCCGCAACGACGGCTACTGGGGCGAGAAGGCGAAGGTCGGCACCGCCGTCTTCCGGTACATCACCGACGCCAACGCGCTCAACAACGCGATGCTCTCCGGCCAGCTCGACATCGTGGCGAACATCCAGGCGCCGCAGCTGCTCGAGGTGTTCAAGGGCAACAAGCAGTTCGAGGTGGTCGAGGGCAAGACGACCGGTGAGGTCGTCCTGGCCATGAACAACGGCAAGGGCCCGCTGGCCGACGCCCGGGTGCGCCAGGCCATCCGCCACGCGATCGACCACGACGCGCTCATCAAGACCGTCTGGTCCGGCTACGGCACGAAGATCGGCAGCATGGTGCCGCCCAGCGACCCCTGGTACGAGGACCGCACCGGGGACTTCCCGCACGACCCCGCCAAGGCCAAGCAGCTGCTCGCCGAGGCCGGTCACGCAGGCGGGCTCACCCTGACCATGGACGTCCCGCCGCCCGGCTACGCCCGCGCATCCGCGCAGTTCGTCGCCTCGCAGCTCGCCGAGGTCGGCATCAAGGTGACCCAGAACAACGTCGAGATGCCGCAGTGGCTCGACAAGGTGCTCGGCAAGGCCAACTACGACCTGTCGATCATCGCGCACGTCGAGCCGCGTGACCTGGTCCGCTACGGCCAGCCGGACTACTACTACCGCTACAAGAACCCGGCCGTCACGCAGCTCATGAACGAGGCCGACACGGCCCTGGACGCGGCGACCCGGGACAAGAAGTTCGCCGAGGCCGCCAAGGTCATCTCGCAGGAGGCCGCCAGCGACTGGCTCTTCCTGCTGCCGAACCTCGCGGTGATCCGCGACGGCGTGGAGGGCTACCCGAAGGACGCGGTGACCCAGTCCTTCGACGTCACCAAGGTCTCCAAGAAGTAGCTCGGTTCCACGCGCAGAAGGACCTGGTGGGCTCCGCCCACCAGGTCCTTCTCGCATCCCCCCGCTCCCCGCTCCCCGCTCCCCGCTCCCCGCTCCCCGCTCCCCGCTCCCCGCTCCCCGCTCCCCGCTCCCGCGATCTTGCACTTGCTGCCCCTGGCGCGGGGGATTTCACCCCGTTCGCCGGGGCACCAAGTGCAAGATCGACGGGCTAGGAGGGCCGGGGACGCCCGGGAGCCGTGGACCGTACGCAGCGGACTGCGCAGTCGAGGTGTGCTGCCTACGTGCCCGACGGCGCGGGGCGTCAGCACAACGCACTGCCGGGCGAGGGCCGAACCGCGGGTAAGACGCGTTCCGTCCCGCCGACGACCACGTCCAGCCCTACGGGGCGCGGCCTCTGTGCTCGGCGCCAGCGCGACGCAGCGAGCTGTCGAGGGCAGCGCATCCCCACTCACGCTCCACCGGCCCAGGAGTTGGCGTGCTGCGAAGCGGGTCGGCCTTGAACGGCCCACCCCGTCGATCTTGGAGTTGTGGCGCCCAGGATGTCCCGTGAGCGAAGTGTGCGAGGTGCCACAACTCCAAGATCGACGAGAAGCGCCCCCGAGCGCAGCCCCGAGCGCCAAGGGCGCGCCCCGGGAACGACGTGAGGCGGGCCCCGTCCGGGTGGACGGGACCCGCCTCGATCGTCACGCGCCTACGATGCCGGCGCGAGGTGAGACAGCGGCTGTGTCAGCTGAGCCGGCCGGACGACGCGCGGCGGCGACCCCGCAGGTGCATGCCCAGCAGGCCGACACCGAGGATGCCCGCGGCCAGCAGGCCCGTGGTCACGCCCGTGGAGAGCGTGGGGCCGCCGGTGTTGCCGGAGGCGAGGACCATGCCGTTCTGCGACTCCTGCTGCGTGGTGTTGCCCGCCGGAGCGGCCTTCGGCTTCGGCTTGTCCTTGCCCTTGCCGTTGTCGGCACCGGCCGGCGCGGGGACCGGGGTCTGCGCCAGCGCCTGCGACGCCTGGGCGAAGGTCTCCGGGGTCACGTCCGGGGCGTTGCCCTGCGTACGCCACTGCTTGAGCTGCTTCATGCCCTTGCAGGCCGAGGGGTAGCGGTCGCAGTAGCTGGTGGTGTTGCCGATGCTCTCGGACGAGAGGACCGCCTTGGCGATGGCACGGGCGAGCGTGCTGGCACCGGCGTTGAAGATGGCGTTGAGCTGGCGGCTGTCGGCCGGGTCGTTGATCTGGAGCGCCTCGCCCTTGCCGGTGGACACGGCGAACACGGTGTCACCGTCGCCGAGCGTGTGGATCGGGCTGATCGCGCGGGCCATGCCGTCGTGCGCGTTGCCGGACATGCGCTGGGCAGCGGCCTTCTCCAGCGGGGCGTTGGTGGCCACCACGGCGATCGTGGTGTTGGCCGGCTGCTCGGCGGCGGCGGCCGGCGGGGTCGGCGGGTTGCATTCCTTCTTCTTGGGAGCCTTGTACCCGGCGAACTCGTCGCCGATGCCGTACTTGACGCCGTACAGGGTGCAGTCGGCCGGGTCGACCGGCGAGCCGGCCGGGTTGACGATCACCATCGCGCCGACGTAGATGCCGTCGCCGAGGTGGACGCTCGCGGTGCCGACGCCGCCGCGCATGCCGCCGCCACGGGCGCCGGTGCCGCCGCCGACGCCGCCCTGACGGACCGGACCGTCCGAGGTGGCCTGAGCCGCGAGGTAACCCCACTCGGCGGACGTGCGGGCCTTCGGGTCGCCGCCGCGGCCGAGGTCGAAGATGTCAGCGGCCGGCACGATCGGGGCCACGCCTCCGGCGCCGACGCGTACGCCCTCGCCCCGGTCCTCCAGCCAGCGGATGATGCCGTTGGTGGCCGACAGCCCGTACATGCTGCTGCCGCCGAGCTGGATCGCGTTGACGCCCGGGTTCGAGTTGAGCGGGCTGAGCAGGTCGGTCTCCTTGGTGGCGGGGGCGCCACCACGCTGGTCCACACTCGCCACGGACATCTGCGGCATGTAGACGACCGAGGTGCCGGTCAGGTACGGAGCGGTGTCGGACTGGACCTGGCCGACCTGGATGCCGGGGACGTCGGTGATGGCGTTGTGGGCGCCCGGGGCGCCGGCGGCGGGGTTGGCCGACGCGGGCGACGCGACGAGTACGAGTCCCGGACAGACCAGGGCTGCCGCGGCGATCGCGGCGAATCTGGACGACTTCATGCAGCTTCTCCCATGTGAAGCGGTGCGACCTCCGCCCCGGTCCGGGGCGATCGATGCATTGGGCAACTGGTGGTCCCCCGTGGTACACGACGAGATGTGGGGGAGGCTACTGGTCAGACCAGTTGAAGGGAAGAGCCTGCTCAGCTGATGGCCGACTCGGATAATCCGAGGTCAGGCCACATCAGGCGGATTCAGAGCAATACGTCCACCATCGAGCGCTGCGCCTCCGGGACGTACTCGGCGTAGTAGCGGTGCAGTTCCTCGCGGGTCAGCCGGGTGACCTCGTCGGCCTCCCCGGCGCGCATCGCGTCGAGGACGCGGCGGTGGTGGGCCAGCGTGCGCTCCATCAGGGCCGCACGGTCCGGAGCCTCGGCCAGCTTGGTGGAGATCAGGTCCAGCACCATGCTCCGGACCGCGTCGAGGCAGAGCACGAGCAACTCGTTCCCGGACAGCCGGGCGACGTGCTCGTGGAAGCGGACGTCGGCCGCGCTGAAGGCCTCGTAGCCGTCGGCCACCGCGTCGCGCATGCCCGCCAGCGCCTGCTCCAGCTCGTCCAACTCGGACGGTGACGCCATCCGGGCGGCGACGGAACCCGCAGCCGACTCGATGATCATCCGGAACTGGAGCAGCTCCGCCACGCCGAGCCGGCGGCTGTCCACGACCCGGGCGAACAGCTTGCGCATCGCCGAGGCGGTCGAGGCGATCACCTGCGGCCCGAGCGGGTCACCGGGGCGCGAGCGGATCAGGCCGCTGCTCTCCAGCACGCGCAGCGCCTCACGCACGGTGGACCGGCTGACGTCGAACTGCGTGGTCAGCTCGCGCTCGCTCGGCAGCCGGTCCCCCGGCCGCAGATCCCCGGCAGCGATCCGCTCCTCGACCTGCCGGACGATCCCCTCGTACGCCCTCACGGTGCGTACTGGAGCGAACGAGACACCCTTCGGCATGGCGAACCTCCCGACGCACGGCGGCCTCGCGCCGCTGTGAACAACGGTACGGGTCGTTGGCCCGTCGGACAGGGAGGGTCAGGCCGTGGGAGGCGGCGAGCCCATCGCCACGTCGTCGACCTTGATGTTGATCTCGTCGACCCGCAGGCCGTACGCCTCGACGGCGGACGCGACAGCGATGCGTACCTCGTCGGTCACCTGCGGAACCGGGTGGCCGGCCTCGATCACGAGGACCAGGTTGATCACGGCCGCGCCGTTGGTGACGTGGGCCGTGCAGCCCCGCCGGGCGTCGCCGACCTGGTCGAGCCCGACCCGGTCGAGCACCGCGTTGAAGAACCGGGCCACGTCGCCGCCCAGCTCGGCCACGCCGGGCACCCCTCGGGCGGCGGCCACCGCGATCTTCTCCACCACCTCGTCGGAGACGTGCGTGGTCCCGCCCGCCACCGCGTCCGGAGTCAGCTGAAGTTCCTGGGTCGCCTCGTCAGCCATGCTCTCCCACCCGTCGCACCGCCCCGCGCCGGCGGCGTGGGGCGGTGCGAGCGTACTGGACGGAGGCGGTCCGCAGTGGACGGCCGCCGGGTTCAGCGCGCCCCGGCCGGCGCCGGCTCGCCGATCCCGTCCAGCCCGCCGGAGGCGCCCGGCACCGGGTGCGGCCCGGTGCCATCCGCTGCCTGCTCGCGTCGCCGGAGCCACCGGTCGACGCCGAGGTTGAGCAGCAGGCCGACCGCGGCCCAGACCGCCACGACGGCCAGGTTCCGCCCGACGCCGACCCCGCCGAAGTAGACCAGCGACCGGGCCGTGTCCACAGCGGCGGGCAGCGGCAGGACGCCCTGGAGCGTCCGGAAGAACTCCGGCACCATGTAGATCGACAGGCCGCCGCCGGACGCGGGCACGCCGGCCATCATCAGCACCACCATCATCGGGACGATCGCGGCGAGGCCGAAGGTACGGGTGAACACGGCGGTCACCAGCGACACGGCGAAGATGGTGAGCGCGCCGAAGCCGATCATCTCCGGGGCGTGCCCGTTGACCGCGCCGATGATCACGTCGAACAGCAGCCACAGCCAGGTGGACATGCCGATCGCCCAGCCACCGAGGATCGGCAGGAACTGGCGCAGCCGCCGGATGTGCGGCGCCCCGCCGCGGAGCACTGCCAGCATCAGGAAGCCGGACATGATCCAGGACATGCCGACGTACAGGCTGTTGCTGCCCATCGTGTCGGTCTCGCTCAGCGGCGACACGTCGGTGACCGCCAGTGGCATCTGCTGCCCGGCCGCCACCTGCCGGAACATGGTCTGGACCATGGTGTGCTGGCTGGACCCGGCGGCCGAGGACGAGTACAGCACGGCCTCGCCGCCGGGCGTGGACGGCAGCACGTACGCGGCGACCAGGTCACGCGCGAGGATGCGTTCCCGGGCCTCGTCCACCGATGCGGCCACGGTGATGTCGGCGACGCCGTTCAGGCCCGCCCGCAGCCCGGCGGCGGCCCGCTCGGCCTGCTCCGGGACGGCGGCGACCACCGCGACCGGGATGTCGTGGGGCTCCGGCTTGTGCATGGAGAAGCTCATCAGGCCCACCACGACGACGAGGATGCTCAGCGGGAACGCCGCGACCGTCGCGTACCGGAACCGCTTGGACCGCGGCGGCCCGCCGGCGAGTGCGGGCAGCGGCGTGTCCGGGCCGTCGACCTGCGGCGCCTGCGGGATGGGCGCCCCGCCGCGCTCCTTGAGCAGGCAGAGCGCCACGGCGGCGACGATCCACGCGGCGAGCGTCAGCAGGTGGACGCCGATGCCCCGGCCGTCGAAGTAGAGCGCCGACCGAAGCGCCTCGCCGGCCGCCGGCAGGGGCAGTACGCCGTGCAGGAACTGGAAGAACCCGGGCATCGTGTGGACCGGCAGCGCCAGGTTCGACGCGGGCATGCCGAACACGACGAAGAGCAGCATCCCGAGCAGGACCGCCAGCGGCCCCATCAGCTTGGTGAACAGCAGTTGGGCGAGACCGACGGCGGCGGTGGCGAGCATGCCGACGCCGAGGAACGTGAGGTAGTGGCCGTCCACCGCGCCGACGACCGGGCCGAGGATCAGCCAGACGATCGTGCTGGTCAGCGCGGACCAGCCGGCGACCAGCGGGACGAACCGCCGCAGGCGCAGCAGGTGGGGGGTGGCCATCAGGAGCAGGCTCAGCGGCACGTAGCCGGCGAGCATCATGCCCATCGCGGCGAACAGCACGGCGATACCGGCCCGGTCCTCGTCGGGCAGCGCGGCGACCTCCTCGGTCGTGGCCGTCCACTGCTGCTGCACCGCGACCGGGGCGAGGAGCTGCTGGGCGGTGGCGGCGCCGGAGGCCCCGGCGGCCGACGCCGTGAAGATCGTCGCCTGGTCCGACCCGGCGGCCGGGAGTTGCAGCGCGCCGCTGATCTCCCGGTCCCGCAGCAGCTCGACCGCGGCGTCACGGGAGGTCACCAGCCGGGCCTCGACCGGCTCTCCCGGGGTGGCGTTGAGCGCGTCCACGACGCCCTGCGCCTGGGCGCCGCTGCCGACCACCGCCACCGGCATCTGCCGGGGGTGGGGCGAGTGCATCGTCGCCATGTAGGTCGCGAACATCATCGTGACCATGAGGAACGGCATGACGAAGAGGGCGACCGAGCGGATGATCCGCTCCTTGCGGTCGGCGGCGTTCGGCTCGGCGGTCGCCGGGTCGGTGGTGGACGGCACAGGCATGCTCCGGACTGGGTTCGCGGCCGCGTCGGCGGCCAGAATGTAAGTCAACTGACTTACGCAGTGTAGGTGACGCCGACGCCGGACCACGAAACGACTAGGTTTGGCCTGCGCCACAGTCGCGCGGTCCACGAGGAGAGGTGCGGTCATGGCACGGTCGGAGGCAGCCCGCGTCGCGCTGCTCGACGCGGCCGAACGCCTGTTCGCCGAGGAGGGGATCGCCCAGGTCTCCGACCGCCGGGTGGCCGAGGTCGCGGGCAACACCAACCACTCCGCGGTGCGCTACTACTTCGGCGGCCGGGAGGGCCTGCTGCGGGCCCTGGTCGCCCGGCACATGGACGCCCTCGCCGGACCCCGCCGGGCGATGCCCGAGCAGCCCGACTCGGTCCTCGGCGACGTACGCAGCCTCGTGCAGCCGTCCATGGCGGTGCTCGCGAGCCTGCCCCGGCCGAGCTGGCGTGCCCGTTTCCTCGCCCAGGCACTGCACGACCCGACGCTGCGGGTGCTGATGCGCGAGGCGTTCGAGTCGGCCTTCGTCGACCTGCCGGTCCGCGCCTCACTGGCGTCGCGCCTGGCGCACCTCGATCCGGGGGTGGTGGCCGGCCGGGCGGCCCTGATCGCCCGCATCGTCATGACCGCCACCGCCGAGGTCGAGGCCCGCGCCGAACAGGACGGGCAGGACCCGCGCTGGCTGGACGTCGGGGACTTCCTCGCCGACGCCATCGCCGGCATGCTGGCGGCCCCGGTCAGCCGGGCCGGAACCGCCAACCCACTCACCGACGCGGAGCTCTGAGAGGCCGGCCGGGACGACCCGGCCGGCCGCGCCTCAGGAGCCGAGCTGGGAGATCAGTTCCTCCGCCGCCGCGTACGGGTCGATGGCGCCCTCGGCCACCTTGGCCGCGAGCGTCGGGAGCTGCGTACCGTCGCGCAGTGAGCCGATCCGGGCGCGCAGCGCGCCCAGCGCGATCGCCTCGATCTCGGCGGCGGCCCGCGCCTCCCGGCGGCGGCGCAGCTCGTCGTGGCGCTCCAGCCAGTCACGGTGCTTGTCGATCGCGGCGGCGATGTCGTCGATGCCCTCGCCGCGGGCGGCGATCGAGCGGACCACCTGCGGGCGCCACTCCCCCGGCCCGCGCTCGCCGAGCGCGATCATGCCCTGGATGTCACGGACGGTGGCGTCCGCGCCGTCCCGGTCGGCCTTGTTGACCACGAAGACGTCGGCGATCTCCAGGATGCCGGCCTTGACCGCCTGGATCGCGTCGCCCATGCCCGGCGCGAGCAGCACCAGGGTGGTGTCCGCCAGCGAGGCCACCTCCACCTCGGCCTGCCCGACGCCGACGGTCTCGACGAGCACCACGTCGCACCCGGCGCCCTCCAGCACGCGCACCGCCTGCGGCGTCGCCGCGGAGAGCCCGCCCAGGTGGCCCCGGCTGGACATCGAGCGGATGTAGACGCCCGGGTCGGTCGCGTGGTCCTGCATCCGGACCCGGTCACCGAGGATCGCGCCGCCGGTGAACGGGCTGGACGGGTCGATGGCCAGCACGCCGACCCGGTGCCCGCGCGCCCGCAGCGCGCGTACCAGCTCGTTCGTGGTGGTGGACTTGCCCACGCCGGGCGAACCGGTCAGGCCGACCACCTGGGCGTGCCCGGCGTACGGCGCGAGGGCCGCCGCGACCCGCGGCAGCACCTCGTCGCCGGACTCGACCAGCGTGATCAGCCGGGCCACCGCGCGGGGGTCACCCGCGCGGGCCCGTTCCACCAGCATGGGTACGTCCCGGCTGCGGCGCACCGGCCCGGAGGCCGCCGCCGGGGCGTTCTGTGCATCGTTCACAGGTATCAGCAATCAGCTCTCGGCGCCGTTCGGCACGTGGATGATCAGCGCGTCGCCCTGGCCGCCACCGCCGCAGAGCGCCGCCGCGCCGGTGCCGCCGCCGCGCCGCTTCAGCTCCATCGCGAGCGTGAGTACGAGGCGGGCGCCGGACATGCCGATCGGGTGGCCGAGCGCGATCGCGCCGCCGTTGACGTTGACCTTGTCGGGGCTGATGCCGAGGTCACGGGTGGACTGGATGCCCACCGCCGCGAACGCCTCGTTGATCTCGATGAGGTCGAGGTCCTCGATGCTCAGGCCGCCCTTCTTCAGGGCGTGGTTGATCGCGTTCGACGGCTGCGAGTGCAGGGAGTTGTCCGGGCCGGCCACGTTGCCGTGGGCGCCGATCTCGGCCAGCCAGGTCAGGCCCAGCTCCTTGGCCTTGGCCTTGCTCATCACGACCACGGCGGCCGCGCCGTCGGAGATCGGCGAGGAGCTGCCGGCGGTGATGGTGCCGTCCTTGGTGAAGGCGGGACGCAGCTTGCCGAGCGACTCGGCGGTGGTGTCCGGACGGATGCCCTCGTCCTCGCTGATCACCAGCGGGTCGCCCTTGCGCTGCGGGATGACCACCGGGGTGATCTCGTCGCCGAAGTGGCCGTTCTTCTGCGCGGCGGCGGCACGCTGGTGGCTGGCCGCGGAGAACGCGTCCTGCTCCTCGCGGGTGATGCCGTGCTTCGCGCCGTGCCGCTCGGTGGACTCGCCCATCGAGCAGCAGTCCCAGGCGTCGGTGAGGCCGTCGAGGGCCATGTGGTCCTTGACCGTCACGTCGCCGTACTTGTAGCCGGAGCGCTGACCGAGCAGCAGGTGCGGGGCGTTCGTCATCGACTCCATGCCACCGGCCACCACGACGTCGAACTCACCGGCCCGGATGAGCTGGTCGGCGAGCGCGATCGCGTCCAGCCCGGAGAGGCAGACCTTGTTGATGGTCAGCGCCGGGGTGGACATCGGGATGCCGGCCTCGACGGCCGCCTGCCGGGCCGGGATCTGCCCGGCGCCGGCCTGGAGCACCTGGCCCATGATCACGTACTGGACCTGCTCGGGCGCGACGCCGGCGCGCTCCAGGGCCGCCTTGATCGCGATGCCACCGAGCTTGGTCGCGGGGAGGTCCTTGAGGTTGCCCAGCAGGCGCCCCATGGGGGTCCGCGCGCCGCTGACGATCACCGAAGCCATTGCCTGCCTCCGAGGGGGTGCCGACCTGTACGCCTTAACGATTGTTAGGACGCACCATAGCGGCCGGGAGTAGATCGATGACGGTGACCCCGAGCACATCGGCGATTCGCTGAAGGTCGTTCAGGTCGATCGGCTGCTGTCCGGTTAGCCGATAGCTCACCCACGATGGCGAGACCCCCAGCATTTGCGCCAGCTTGCGGCCACTCATCCGCCGTCGGGTGAGGAGTACGCGGATCTCCTCGGCGACGGCCTCAGACAGCGTGGCTGTTCGCGCTGCATCAATGCTCATGACCTAAGACTGATAGCGATTCGGTATCACGTCAACCCCAATCCGAAACTATGGCCGAGCAACATTGACAGTGTCGCGCTATGCGTGACACTGTGGCGACATGGACGCCAATGGTCGCCGGGAGGCGATAGCCGCCGAGGTCCGCGCCGAGCTGGCACGCCAGCGCAAGACGCAGCGCGACGCGGCCGAGATTCTCGACCTCCCGCAGCCGTCCGTGCAGCTGCGCCTGGCCGGCAAACGGTCGTTTCGCGCCGAGGAACTGACCACCCTCGCCGACGCCTTGGGCGTGCCTGTCGCGCAGTTCCTGACCACACCGGAGCGGGTCGGGTGACGCCCTTTCCGTGGCAGAAGCCGATCGGCGCACCTCGCCCGTCGACGGCCCCGAAGCCGCGGACCCCCGGGAAGCCACCCAAGCCCAGCAAGCCCAAGCCCAGGGGCGCGACCCGCCCCATCCCACGGAGGGGATGACTGGAGATGACCGACACCCTGCGTCACAGCAAACTCGCCGCCCTCGCGGCAGCCCTCAACGACCAGCGCACCCGCGCCCTGGACCTGGTGGTCCCGGCCCGGGAGATGACCTTCGACGCCGGCGCGCTGCGGCTGCGTGACGCCCCACCGGTCCTGACCGACGACGGCGTCACCGACCCCAACGGCCGGTACACGCCCACCGGCGTCGGGGATGAGGGCATCGCGGAGAAGCTGAACATCCCGATCAAGTACCTGCGGCGGCTGCGCGCTGAGGCTCCGGACCTGTACGACGCCAACGTCAACGGCTGGCTGTCCCGCTCCACCGACTCCTACCTGGTGCGGCTGCTGCGCGGCGACGCCGAGACGGTCGAGACGCGGGGCGTGCTGCGGGCGTTCCTGTCCGACCGGTACCGCACCATTGACAACTTCGACGTGCTGCTGGCCGCGTTGCAGGGCATCCAGCGGACCTGCCAGACGATGCCGGACTTCTCAGCCGATCTCACCGACCGGCGCATGTACGTCCGGGTGACGCACCCGGGCGTCGCGGCGTACGCGCCGTCGCTGCTGGAGGGCTACCGGTCGCCGTTCGACGGCCGCGACGTCGGTAACGGCTGGACCCCGCAGCGGGTCGCCCGCGCCGCCGGCGGGGAAGGGCAGGCCATCGCGGCCGGCGCGGAGCCGATCGTGTTCGCCGGGTTCGTAATCAGTAACTCGGAGACCGGCGGCGGCGCGTTCTCGATCACGCCCCGGCTGGTCGTGAAGGTGTGCAACAACGGCCTGACGATCACCGCCGACGCGCTGCGCGAGGTGCACATCGGCGGCCGGCTCGACACCGGTGTCATCCGTTGGTCGGCGGACACGCAGCGCAAGAGCCTCGACCTGGTCACCGCGCAGACCGCCGACGCGGTCGCGACCTTCCTGGACGCCGACTACGTCAAGGCGAAGGTCGCCGAGCTGGAGGAGAAGGCCGGCACGCCGGTCAACGACGCGCAGGGCGTCATCACCACGGTCAGCAAGAAGCTCGGCTTCACCGAGGCGCAGCAGGCGACGATCCTCGACCACTTCATCCGGGGTGGGCAGGTCACCGCCGGAGGTGTCCTGCACGCGGTCACCTCGGCCGCGCAGACCCTCGCCGACGGTGACGCCGCCTGGGACATGGAGGCCGCCGCCTTACCCGCGCTGGCTCTCGCCGCGCGCAGCGGGTGACCGCCTGCGGGGCCGGCGCGCAGTTCTGTGACGCCGGCCCCGCCCCCTGGCTGACCCCGCCGACGCATCCCCCTCTCGTCTTCCCGCAAACCTCCCCCCGAAGGACGTGATCAGAGATGACCAAGGTCGCCCCCGTCGACGTCGTGTACGGGCAGCTACCCGGCCCGGCCGACGACCCGATCAGTCCCGCTGCGCTCGCCGAGCAGACCGGCATGGGTTACTCCACCGTCACCCGCCACCTGCGTGCCCTCGCCGCGGCGGGCCGCGCCGACAAGGTGGACCCGAGCGAGCGCGGCGCGTCGGTGCGGTGGTTCCGCACCGGCGCCGATGCGACCCCACAGACTCCGGCCCGTCAGGAACCGGTCCGACCGACCGCTGCCGCCCAACCTGACGGGCCGGGCCAGCACCCGCAGTCGCGAGCGGGTGACCCGGCCGACGCCCGGCCGGTAACCGCACCGCAGGCCGAATCCCGCGAGCCTGCGACGGAAGCCGACGCGGAGAATCGCGGCTCCGCCGAGGCAGGCGAGCCGGCTGGTCCGGCGGTGGAGCTTCCCTCGCCGCCGGGCCAGCCGAACCCCCCGCAGGTCGTCGAGCTGAGCGACGAGGAATGGCGGGCCGCCGCGTTGCGCGGCCTGAACCGGCTCGGGTTGACGTTCGCGCAGCTGGCCGAGCAGGGCCGGGCCAGCCGGTTCGACGACACGGAGGCGCTGAAGCTGTGGCAGGTGCTGCGCGGCTCGACGCCCGGTGAGGTCTACAACCCGGAGACCGACCGGTTCGAGACGCTCACCCCGGCGCGCCCGGTGTCCGCGCCGCCCGCGTCCGGCGACGTCGCCGAGGTAGCGGAGTGGATGCAGTCGGCCCGTCCGGTGTCACCCGCCCCGGTGGACGTCGCGGCGCCGCCGCCTGACCGGCTCACCGAGGCCGAAGCCCGCGCGCTGACCGCGGAGATCCGTGCCCGGGTCACCGACCTGCTGCCGCTGATCAAGACGGCGTTCCAGCGGCGCGCCGACCTGGCGTTGGGCTACGCGTCGTGGGCGGCGTACTGCGACGCGGAGCTGCGCGGGCTGCGGATGCCGCTGGAGGAACGGCAGACCGCGACGGCTGCCCTGCACGCCGAGGGTATGTCGACGCGGGCGATCGCCGGGGCGTTGGGCACCTCCGACGCGACCGTGCGCCGGGATCTGCGGGACACAGGCGCGACGGATGACGCACCTGAGCGAGTGGTCGGGCTGGACGGGAAGCGGTACGCGTCCACCCGGCCGACGACGGCTGCCGAGGCTGGCGACCTGGCCTCGGCAGATGCGGGCGGTGAGGGGCCGGACACGAGCGGCCCTGTTGACGCCTCCGCAGCCCCGGCCGCGTCCGTGGGGGCGGACGCGGTCGGGGTCTCCCCGCAGGTCGACACGGCCGCCGAGGGCTCCCACGACCCGGCCCCGGCGGATGGGGTGGACAGCGCGGCGGGCGAGACCCGGCCGCCGACCGGCGCCGCCTCAGCCCTCTCCCCAGCCGACCCGGCTGGGGAGGGGGCAACCCCCGGCCCGTACAGCGCCGATCCGGTCGAGCGGGCTGCGTGGGTCGCGGAGAACACCTCCGGCTACGTGCGGGTGATCGACGGGGAGTCCGTGGAGATGACAGCCGTCGACCCGCACGACCCGGGACCGGTGCCCGAGCCGCCCGCCCCCGACGCGGTGCTGCGCGACCGGATCGAGAACGCCCTCACCCAGATCGACGCGCACATCGGTGACCTGGCCACCTGGCTGCACCAGGCAGGCGACCACGCCCCCGCGTGGAAGCACGCGGTACGGACGCAGCGCCAGTCGCTGGATCAGCTCATCCGCCGTCTCGACGACATCGACGGCTGACAGATCCCGGTGCGGGCGTCCGCGACGTAGGACTCCGGACGCCCGCGCCGGCCAACAGAACCGGGAGGCATCCTCTCATGACCCAGCAGTCCATCCCGCCGCCGCCCGTCGGCACGATCCGCCTCACCGAGCAGAACACCCTGGAGGCCCGGCCGCCCGTCTGTGACCGGCACCCGTCGGCCACCGCGCTGGTGATGGTCGAGTCCCCGCAGTACGCCGGCCACCGCTACGGCACCCCAGCCGACGGCCCGAAACGGCAGCTGACCCTGTGCGGGCACTGCTACGAGCAGCACGCCCTGGTCCTCGACCTCGGCGGATGGTCGGTGGTCGCCGACACCCGGCCCCGCCTGTACGCGGAGGAAGACGCACGCCGGCGGGGGTGGGCGCGGTGAACAGCAGCAGTCGGCCCCGTCCGACACGCCCGTTCACCGCACCCCGTCCCGCCGGCCGGCCAGCCCCGGCCCGTCGGGCACGCCGTGCCCTCGGACGCGCCGGGGCGACGGCCGCGACGGTGGCCGCGAGCACCACCGCCGTGGTGTGGCTTGCCGCGCACGGACGGTTTGCGCAGGCCAGTATCGCCACTCTCGTCATCGTCGCCTACCTGGCGGTGGAGGTGACGCTGTTCCTGCACCGTCACCCGGTCCAGCGACCCACCACCGCTGGTCCTCTCGCGGACTACACCCCGCAGACCGTCGACCGGCATCAGCAGTGGTGGGAGGCGACCCACCGATGACCAGCTACCCGACGACAGTGTGCGGGTCGTGCAAACAGCCGGTGATCTGGACGGTCACCGACAAGAGCAAGCGGATGCCCGTCGACGCGCAGCCCACCGCGGACGGGACGGTCGCGCTGACCGTCGCCGGCAGTCAGGTCCGGTCCCGGGTGGTGGAGGCCAAGTTCCGGTTCGGCCGCCAGGACCTGCACAAGGCCCACTTCAGCAGTTGCCCGCAGGCGAAGACGTGGAGGCGGCGATGACCGCGACGAACGGGCCGGTGACGTTCCCGCCGACGGTGGTCGCGGCCTCCGGCTGCCCGCACTACGTCACCACCGCGCCCGGTGCCACTCGATGCCGCTGGTGCACCGTGCGCCCCCTGGCACCGGCCCGCACCCTCCGGCGAGGTGGCCGCCGTGTTGCGTAGCCGCCTCACCGCAGCACTGAACGCCCGCCGCGACAACGACGTGGTCGCCGACGTCGGCGGCTGCCGGGTGCCGGTCGTCGCCGTCGACTACTGCCCCCTCGGCGACCAGATCGTGCTGCGGCTCGACCCCGACGAACTAGCCGCCGTCCTCGACGCGGCGGCCGAACCGACCGACCCGGAAGGGAACGGCAATGAGTGACACCGTCACCGTACTGCCGCCGGACACCCCGGCCGCCGACATCCTCACCGCCGCTGCCGACGTCATCGCGCAGCGCGGCAAGTGCGAGGGCGCATACACCGACCGGCAGGGCCGGGTGTGCGCTCTGGGGGCGCTGCGGCTGGTCCTCACCGGCGAGGCCGAGCCGAGGCCGTTCGCCCCCGGTGACCGTGACCGGCAGGTCGCGTACATCGACGCCTTCACGGCCCTCGGCCGGCACCTGGAGGCCGTCGATGCCAACGCGCCCGCGATCTACGAGTGGTCGGACGCGTCGACGCAGGACCAGGTAGTGGCCGCGATGCGCGCCGCGGCCGACCGTGCACGGGTGACCCGGTGAAACCGAAGACGGTCGTGCCGTTGACCAACGGCGACGCGAAGAAAGCCGTCGCCCGGTTCGGGCGGTCGCCCCGGGTGCCCGCGGTGCCGCTGCTGCCGGCCGGCCCGCCAGAAGACGTGTGGCTGGCCGCCCGGCGGGCCGGACCGGACGGCTACCGGGTCGGCGCGTCGGAGCTGGCCGCCGTGCTGGGGATCTCCCCGTACGCGTCCCCGTTCTCCCTGTGGTGGTCGAAACAGGACGGCTGGAACGCGGAACCAGCCAGCCGCAGGCAGCGCTACGGCCACGCGGTGGAGGACGGCATCGCCGGCCTGTTCGGTGAGGACCACCCGGAGCTGCTGGTGTGCCGTCCCGGCGCCGGGCTGTGGGGGCATCCCGTCGAGCGGTGGCTGGTGGCCACCCCCGATTTCCTGGCCGTCGCCAGCGACGCCGACCCAGGCTGGCGTGACGACGCGACCGGCCTCACCTCCGGGCCCCTGCCCGGGGTGCACGTCGAGCCGGTGGAGTGCAAGGGGCTGGCACTGGACACCCCGCTGCCGACACCGACCGGATGGACGACCATGCGCGCGGTGCAAGTCGGTAACGAGCTCTTCGATGCCGCCGGCCGCCCGTGCCGGGTCACAGCCAAGTCCGAGGTTCGGTACGTCGACTGCTACCGCATCGTCTTCGACGACGGCTCCTCGGTCGTCTGCGACGCCGACCACCGGTGGGTCGTCTCCACCGGGCAGAACCAACGCCAGCACCCTGCGGTACTCGACGCCCGCACCATTGCCCGGACGCTGCGCGGCACCGATCGGAAACGGCAGCACCGGGTGCCGCTGGCCGGCCCGCTGGAGCTACCAGAGATCCCGCTGCCGGTGGAGCCGTACACCCTCGGCTGCTGGTTGGGCGACGGGTCGACGGCGACCGGACGGATCACCAGCGCCGACCCGGAGCTCTACGACCTGGTCCACGCGGCCAGCGGGCTGGCGATCGGTCAGGACATCGGCCCGGGACAAAGGTGTCCCACGCGCACCGTCCACGGCCTGCGGACGCAGCTGCGGACGGTTGACCTGCTGGGACACAAGCACGTCCCGGACATCTACCTGCGGGCGTCCGCTGGCCAGCGGTTGGCGCTGTTGCAGGGGCTGATGGACACGGACGGCACGTGGGCAGCCCAACGGCACCAGGCAGTGTTCGTCTCAACCGTCAAGGCCCTAGCACTGGCGGTCGAGGAACTTGCGGCAAGCCTCGGGGAACGACCGGTGATGGTCGAGGTGGAGGCCAGCGGGTTCGGCACGACCACGACTGCATGGCGGGTGCAGTGGCGGCCCGTCCGGTATAACCCGTTCCGCCTGTCCCGCAAGGCCGTGCGTGTCACCCTCGCTGGTCCCGGAGGGCAGTCGCACCGCCGGATGATCGTGGAGGTTCGGGCCGTCCCGACTGTCCCCACGCAGTGCGTCGTCGTCGATTCTCCCGACCACACCTACCTGTGCACCGAGCGGATGATCCCGACGCACAACAGCGACGACGGCGGTAAGGGCTGGGGCAAGCCCGGCACCGACCAGGTGCCCGCGCATCACCGGGTGCAGCTGCTGGTGCAGTGCGAAATCCTCGGCGCGCCGCGTGGCTGGCTGGTCCGCAAGGAACACGCCTACGTCGTGGAGTACGACGACGCGGCCCGCGCCGAGATGAAGGCGTGGCTCGCCGAGGGCCGGTCGTTCGTCGTGTCGCTGGAGACGGGCATCAGCCCGGACATCGACGGCCACGGGGCGACCACCGACACCCTCACCCAGCTGCACCCCGCCATCGAGGACGGCGCCGAGGAACCGGTCCCGGCCGCGTTGGCGGCCGAGTTCCGCGCTGCCCTGGACGCCCTGGACGCGGCGAAGACCCGGGCCGAGGAAGCGAAGAACCGGCTGCGGGACCGGATGGGCGCGGCGCAGTACGCGGTCGACGCCGACGGCCGCCGCATCGCCCAACGGCTGATCTACAAGCGCCGCGCCTATGAGGTGCCCGCCGGGATGGTCGACCAACTCAGGAGGACGAAGTGAGGAACGCGAGAGGAAAGGTGCGCATCACCCGCCGGCGTAACGGCGCGGAGGTGGCCGGGGTGGCCGAGAGCCGCCGGACGCCGCGGGCCGGGATGCGGTTGCCGCACCGGCTGGACCCGGCGGTGGCGTCCCGGCTCGCCGGGGCCCGCGCCCGCCACGCCTGCGGCCTGGACTACGTGGCGCGGCTGGGGGTCTACCAGGAGCAGAACGGCCCGCCCTACACCCTGACGGCCCGCCAGCGGCGACGGCTGAACCACAAGGCCGGCCATCAGGAGGCGCAGGCCCGAGGCGCGATCCTCCGCCGCGCGGGGCTGCCCAGGGCGGGCGTGGTCGACGCCCGCTATGTCGACGACCCGTGGCGGGGAGGTGCCAGTGACGCCCGGTGACGACCGGCAGGCGCAGTGGCAGTGGGCGAGACGGCGGCGCACCAGCCGTAAGCAGCGTCGGCAGCTGGCCCGGCTGCGGCGCACCCGCGACGACGTGGCCGCGAAGGGCGGTGGCCGTCGTGGAGACCGAGCGGCGTGACCTGAGCCCCGAGGTGGTGCGGGTGCGCCTGGTGGTCGTGCTGGAGCGCATCGGCCCGATCCGCAAGGACCGGTCGACGGTGGTCACCGCGCTGCGGCGGCTGCTGTGCCGGCAGCACACGGTGTGGGCCGGCACGGACATCAAGCAGACGGCCTACCGGGTCGTGTCGATCGAGGAGGAGGAAACCAGCGATGCCGGATGAGGTAACGAAGACCGCCGGCACGGACGTCGCGGTCAAGAAGAAGGGCACCCTGTCCGACTTCATCGCCAGCTACGAGGGCGACTTCGCCGCGGTGGTGCCCCGGCACGTCAACGTGGAGGCGTTCGTCGGCCTGGCCGCCGCCTACGTGCGCCGCGACCAGTACCTGCGGGCCGCGGCCAGCGCCAACCCGGCGTCGCTGATCCTGGCGTTGCGGGAGTGCGCGGCGCTGGGACACGTGCCGACGCCGAAGGTGTTCGCGCTGACCGCGTTCAACGACCGCAACGCCCCGGGCGGCAAACGGATCGTCGGGATCGAGACGTACCACGGGGTCATCGAGCGGATGTTCCGCGGCGGCGGGGTGCAGGCCGTGCACGTGGAGGTCGGCCGGGAGCACGACCCGGTGCTGCGGTTCAACAGCACCCGCGACCGCCTGCCGGTGCACGAGTACGACGAGTTCGCCGCCCCGGAGGACCGCGGACCGCTCAAGGCCGTGTACGCGTGGGCGACGCTGATGGGCGGCGCCACGTCGCAGGTGATCTGGCTGAACCGGCACGACGTGGCCCGCATCCGCGCCATGTCGAAGTCGATCAACCCGCGTAACGGGCCGCCGGGCGGCAACTTCTGGGGACCGCCGTGGCCGGATGAGGGACCGAACACGGTGCCGATGTGGAAGAAGTCGGCGCTGCACCGGCTGGAGACGTTCGTTCCCACCTCTGCCGAGTACCGGTGGCAGGTCGCGTCGTCGGAAGCGGGCGCGTCCAAGGGCTTCACCGGCATCCCGGACCGGCCGGTGCGGGAGTTCGGTCCGTCGCCGGACGACGTGGTCGACGCGGAGCTGATCGACGACCCGACCGGCCCCGCCGACCCGGGCGGCCCGGACTGGTCGGACGTCGAGACCCGCCAGCCCGGATCGGGGGCACCGGCGTGATCGACGATTGGACGGTCACCGACTCGTTCGGGCAGACCCGCACCTTCACCGACAAGGGGCCTGCGTGCGCATACGCGGTGCGTAACGCCCGCGCCGACAAGACCACGGTGGTCATCGCACCCGACGGTGAACGCACCCTGGTGCTGCGGATCGACCCGGCGGTGGAGGTCCACGCCGTGCGGCGGCTAACCGGCTGGGGGACGATCGCATGACCTACCTGGTGATCGACCCCGACGGTGCGCTGCACGTCCGTGACCGGCCGCCGACCCTCGACGCGATCAACGCGGAAGTCGGCGACGGCGGCACCGACCGGGTGCTCCTCGGCGTGAACGCCCGCGGGTTCGTCAACGACGTCGGCCACCTCGCCGGGCTGCCCCGCAACGTGGTCGGGTCGCTGCTGCTCATGTGCTGCGGCGCCGCGCACCAGCCCTACGCCGGTCCCGTCGTGGTCGTCGGCTGGGACCGGCACGCGTGGGACGGCGTCGAGATCCGGTCGCTGCCGCCGGAGGTGCTGGAGGCGCTGCGCGGCCTGCACACCGACATCCGCACGGTCGTCGACGGCGGTGTCCCCCGCGACCGGTGCGACCCGCTGTGGGTCGCGCAGGTGCGCGAGGCCGCCGCGTTCGTCGCCGCTGCGGACACTCCGACCATCACGATCCGCCGAGGACTGCCGACATGACCGACCCGCACTACTCCCGCGCCTACCTGGCGCAGCCGCACATCCAGGCCGTCGTCGACCAGCGGCGCGCCGAGGTGTCCGACCTCGCCGGGCAGGTCCGCCGGCACCGCGACGACGGCTGCCCGGCCATGTCGTTGTGCCCCGGCACGGCGGTGACCGGCCACCTGGCGGGCATGTGCGACCACCACCGGTTCGACCTGCTGGTGGCCGCGCTGATCCTGCTGGCCGAGAAGAACGCCGAGGTCCGGTCGCTGCGCGGGCAGCTCGGCAGCCAGGGGGCCGTGTGAAGGCCCGGTCGTGCTGCCGGTGCGGGTCCGACGTGGCTCCGCTGACCGCGTCGCGGCGGCACGCCGGGCAGCGGTGGGTGTGCGTCAACACCGGCGCGTGCCGCCGCCGCGTGCACCGCCGAGACATCAGAAGGAGGCGACAACGGTGACCACGACGACCGTCATCGGGATCGACGCCGCGCTGGCGGCCACCGGTGTGGCCGTGTGGCGGCGCAGCCAGACCGGACCCGGCCGGTTCTACCTCGACACCATCCGCACCAGCCCGGACACGACACCACGGCCGGCCCGGTGGGGGCAGATCACCGCGCCGATCTGGCCGTGCATCACCACCAACAGCCTCGCGGTCGTCGAGGCCGTGTTCCAGGGCGCGAAGGGCGACACGGCGCTGCGGCTGGCCGAGCTGCACGGCGTCATTCTCGACGGCCTTTACCGCCGCGGTGTGCCTTACGTGGTGGTCCATGACAAGCAGCTGAAGAAGTACGCGACCAACTCGGGCGCGGCCGACAAGGACCTCATGCTGGCTACGGCCCGCAGTCAGCTCGGTCACGCCGCGTTCCCCGCCGACCACGACCAGGCCGACGCGTTGTGGCTGCTGGCCATGGGCCTGCACCAGTACGGCCAGCAGCTGCTGTCCGGCCCCGTCCCGCGCTGGCGGACCAAGGTGCTGGCCGACATCGGCTGGCCGCCCGACTTCCACCTGCACCCGGAGACCAACACGGCGAGGGAGGGTCCGGCGTGATCACCAAGCTGTTCACCTTCGGCTACGGGCAGACATGCCCGTTCACCGGCCGGAAGCTCGACGACCACTACGCGACGATCACCGCCGCCACCGAGGCGGAGTGCACCGCCCTGATGGTGCACCTGTTCGGCGCGGGGTGGGCATTCCCGTACGACACCCCGGAGGCGGCCGGCGTCGACCGGTTCGGCCTCACCGAGCATCTGCGGCTGACTGTCGGGCTGGCCGCTGACGCGCCGAGGGAGGCGCCATGACCGACACGACGCCGGAAGACGTCACCGGATGGGTAGCCCAGATGGACCAGCAGACCGCGATGGTGCGGGACCTGGCTGCCCGGGTGCGCCGGCACTGGACCGACGGCAGCGGCTGCCCGCTGCCGCGATGCCCCAGCGCTTCCCTGACCGTCCTGCTGGAGATGGCGCCTGCGGACAACGTGCGGGTCCTGCTGCTGACCGCGCTGGTGCTGCTGGCCGACGGTCCCTCCACCGACCAGCCCTCGACGGGAATGACGCCTGCCGAGCGGGCCGTGGTCGACGCGGCCAAGACCTGGCGCTGGTCTGGTGACACCGCCGGCGGGCACCAGCAGGCCGAAGGTGCGCTCATGGCCGCCGTCGACGCCCTGCCAGGCCGCCCCGACCACGGGCCGCGCGCGTTGCCGCACGGCTACGTACCCGACGCCTGCGGCGACCACTGCGACAACCGCCCATGCCCGGCCGGGCAGCTCCACGACCGGTGCAGCCCAGCGTGCCAGCCGCCGGCGGCCCCTGACACCTCACCGGAGGCAAACCCATGTTGATGATCGGCGGTCCCCGCCACGGCGGTGACATCCCGGCCGACGGCGCCATCGGTTCCTACGTGGACCTGGTGAGCGCCACCGCCCACTACCGGCGGCGCTTTGTCCGCGTGTTCACCGACCCGGTGACCGGTAAGCCCGCGAACGCGTATGCCCAGGAGCTTCTGGTGCACGAGTCGATCCCGAACCAGGCTCACGCACGGCCCTGGTTCCGGTACCCCAGCCCGGAAACGCCCTCGCAGGAAGGACCAGCCTCATGACGGCTGTCACGATCTCCGGCACGTTCAGCAAGGACGAGCGGCCTAACAACGGTCTGGAGCGCATCGCCGACGACCTGATCCGCAACCAGCTCGGACGCCACGTGGTGGTCGGCATCGTGCAGTTCGCCGGCGCGACGATCCCCGGCCCCGGGGAACCCCTGTCGCCGCGGGTGAAGTTCCTGGCGATCGAACCGCTGTCCGACGACACGGCCGACCAGGGCCGGCAGATGCTCGACCAGGCCCGCAAGCTGGTCAACCTCGGTCCGGTCGCGGAGACCCTGTTCGACGCGGTCGCCGACGTCGACGACCGGCCCGACATCGAGCCGGGCCCCCCGGCCGCCGGCGGGAACCTGCCCGGCGCGGACGAGCCCACGATCCCGGGCACCGACCCGGACGACGGGCCGGTGTCGGAGCGGCGCCGCGACGAGTGGCTGGACGGCCCGAAGTGAGCCCGGCGGACATCCTCACCGGCGCCGCGACGCTGATCGAGGCCCGCGGCAAGTGCGCGCGGCAGTACCGCGACGACGACGGCCGGTTGTGCACGATCGGCGCGATGCGGGAGGTCGCGTTCGGCAACGCGCTGACCGCGCCGACCCACTACAAGATCGACGCGGCGACGCGGGAGCACTACCTAACCGCGCACCAGGCCATGCAGAACGGCATCGGTGACCGGTCGGTGACCAACTGGAGCGACGACCAGCCAGCCGAGGTGGTGGTGGCCGCGCTGCGCACGGCCGCCGCCGGCCTGTCCACGGCGGGGGCCCGGTCGTGAACGGGCTCACCGCCGCGTGGATCGCCGTGGCCGCCGCCGTGGTGGTCATCGAGACGGTGGCGCTGCTGAACACCCGCCGCGGTGACACCCTGTCGGAACACGTGTGGGCGTGGCTGGGGGTGCGGCGCCCGCAGGACGGTCGGCGGCCGGTGGTCATCTCTCAGGACGACGGCGGCCCCGCCCTGG
Organism: Micromonospora sp. WMMD1219; assembly: GCF_049315215.1. Classification (NCBI taxonomy): domain Bacteria; kingdom Bacillati; phylum Actinomycetota; class Actinomycetes; order Micromonosporales; family Micromonosporaceae; genus Micromonospora; species Micromonospora sp. WMMD1219. The sequence continues at coordinate 2,966,248 of NZ_CP186057.1, read as the reverse complement.
TGGTGCCTCCGCTGAAGGTCACACCGAGGTGGACGCTGCGACTGGCCCGCACGGTCGTGCTGTGCGGCGGGGTGTGGCTGATCGCCCACTTCCTGACCGGCGGATGGCTGTGATGGCCACGCCCGAGCTGGCCACCGTGCTGGTGCTGTCCGGGGCCGCCGGGGTGGCCACCCGCACCGACCTGAGTCACGCCCCGGCCGAGTTCCACGCCCGGGTGATCGACGACTGGACGGTGCGGCCCGTCGACGGCCCGCCGGTGAACGTGGTGGTCGTGCGGCCACCATGCGGCCCGTACATGCTGACGATCAACCAGCTGTCCGACGGGGCACCCGACGGCGTGGTGTTCCTGCTGGTACAGGCGCTGGACGTCGCCACCGCGCAGCAGGCCCGGGAAGCGACCCGGCATCTGATGCGGGCCGTCGTACACGGCACCCTGCCGGGCGTCCCGGCCGGTGACGACGACCAAGCCCACTGGCAGGCGTGCGCGGCCGTCGTGTCCCGCATCGTCGTGCGGGCGTGGCCGCCCGCCCAGCCGAGGGGACGGTGATGCCGGACCAGGAGACCCTGCCCGGAACCGGGCGCATCCCGTTCAACCCGCTGGACCACGGCCTGTACCGGCATCTGGTCGACAGCGACGGGTTCATCGTGCACGGCGCCTGGCTGCGGGCGTGCGCGGCCAGTGAATTCGTCGGCACGTGCCGGCAGTGCGGCGACTACCTGATCCCGGCGCGTCCGGATGAGGTCACCTCCCAGCGCATGGACTACGAGGCGGCGTGCCGCCGTCGGCAGACCCTCACGGTCGTCGACGGGGTGCGCCGCCTCGACGGTTGCGGCTGGCGTCTGATCGCGGTCGGTGGCCGCACCTTCGCGCGGTCATCGCGCTGGTCGGAAAGGAGAGGCAAGAGATGAGGGGTGGTGAGGACTACGCCGCCACGGCGGGCGCCTGGCTGGACCTGGTGCGCCGCGCCCGGTGGGGCAATCACCGGCTGAAGCTCGCCGCCCTGGTGGTCGGGTCGTACGCGGCAACCGACGGCACGGACGTGCACTGCGGGGTGGCCAGGCTGGCGTTGGACGCGGAGATCGGCTACTCCACCGCCCGCAAATACCTGGCGGAGCTGCGCCGCATCGGGCTGATCGAGCTGGTCGCCCGGGTACGGCGACGCGGCCGAAGCGACGAGTACCGGCTGATCCTCGGCCCGGACGTCCTAGAGCACCTGCAGGTGCCGGACCCGGACGCCTACCGCCGCGACGCCCGCGAGGTCCGCACCGCCGCGCAACGCCCCCGTACGGCTACCTCATGCCGTAGCCGTACCGAGGCTGTGGATAACCCTGGGGACAACGCGGCTACGGCTACGCCTGGAGATAGCCGTACAGCCGCCAGCGGGGCTCGTCCTGTACCGCTATCCCAGGGCGAGCCGTACGACGAAAAGTACGGCTACGTAGAGGCCCCTGTACGGCTATCCCATGGGATAGCCCCCACCTCCCCTACTACACCTACCCGGTCAACTACGGACCTCCCATCACACATGACTGATGTTCGTACGGCCGTCACCGTTGCGCGCACCCGCGAGGCCGTAGCTGTGGACGCTCCCGCCAGCGACAGCAGACCCGCCCCGCCGACGCTGCGAATCATCGCCGGCGACGGCCTCTCGCCCCACCCGAACACCGCCGCCCAGACCGCCCTGTGGCCCGCACCCGTCCGCACCCTGGAGGCGACCGTGAACGCCGAACAGGCCAAGGCCCACATCCGAGCGACCCTGCGCGGCCACCGCCGCGCCCCCCTGTCCCGCTACACCCGCACCAGCCCGCCGCCGGTCCCCCGCGCCGACGCGCCACCACCGGCCCCGCCCACCCGCGGCTACGGACTCTGCATCACCTGCCACCTCACCGGCCACCCCGGCGTCGTCGCCGCCGACCCCGTCAACGGCGACGCCTGCCCAACCCACCTCCACGAACGGAACGCCGCCTCATGACCGAGAAGCCGTACACCGATGCCGACGTCGACGACCTCCACGAGACGTTCGCCAAAGCGTGGACCCTGCACCTCGGCCAACACCCGGCGCCCGCCTGCCCCTCGGACATGAACACCGAGGACTGCTGCGACCGGCACGGCCTGCGCGCCGCCCTGGACGCGCTGACCGCCGCGGGCCGGCTCGCCCCGCCTGACGACGCCCCTCGCCACATCATCGAGTTCCGGCCCGACGGGTGGACCCTGAAGCACCCGCTGAGCTGCCGCCTCGGCGACCTGTTCAGCTGCCCCGTCAACGAGGCCGCCGAAGACCTCGACGAGCCGCCAGCCGAACCCGGCCGGTACGCGGTGACCGTCGACAGCATCGACGGTCACCTGCGGGTAGGCGACCGCGTCGACCAGGCCGAGGGCTGACCGATGCTGACCGACGCCGAACACACCGCGATGGACCTCACCGCCCAACTGTGGAACACCCTGTCCGCCATCGCCGACAACGGCCCCGCCCGCGCCGGCGACCTCGCCGAACTGGCCACACACATCCACGCCATCCAGCACGCGGTCATGGCGCAGGCCGCCGCCCGCGCCCACCCCGACCGGTACCGGCTCATGGGCGGACACCCCATGCAGGGCGTACGGATCGCCGGACGGACCGTCCCGTGACGTACGACGTGTGCGGCCTGCCCGACCCGTACAACGGCCAAGGCGACGGCGTCGGGTCCTGCGACTGCCCCCGCTGCGACCACGGCTGCGGCGTCGCCCGCACCTCCTACCTGTGCCAGGGCCCCGACGACGACCCCGACGCCAGCTGGCCCGACGACGACGAACCGTGGCCCGCCGACGTCATGCCCCGCCTGGTCACCAGCGTGCAACCGTCCGAGAGGTACCTCTGAGCCGTGGACACATCACCGGCCGCGCCGTCGCTGGCCCCCGACCACCAGCCGCTGCGCACCCTGTTCCGCCAGGGCTACCGCCTCGCCGCGCCCGCCAGCCCCGTGCCCTGGCTGCGCCGCTGCGCCGGCTGCGGCCGGACCGACACCCCGGTCGAGGGCCGCCGCCTGCCACCCGCCGTCCCTGTCCCCATCGAGGGCGCCGCCCCGCACTGGCCCGAACCCGAGCCGTGCAACGTCTGCCCCACCTGTTCGGCCGCCACGCCCGGCCCGCACGTCGTCGCCCTGTACCTCGCCCTCACCGCCCACGACGCCTACCGGCTGACGCTGCTGCACGGCGACCGCGCCCACCAGTACGAGGTGTCCGGCCAGCTCGCCCGCGACCCCAGCCACGACCGGCGCGGCCTGGTCGACGCCTGGCGTTGCACCGAACGCCACCTGCTGCGCAGCCTCGCCCCCCGCTGCGCCCACCCCGGCGGATGCACCGAACCCGCCCGCTACCGCTACGAGCTGACCATGCCCGTCCCGTGGGCCGGCACCTGGCTGATGCCCGGCCACACCATCACGCTGTGCGGACACCACGGCGCCGAGCTGTACCAGCACATCCTCACCAGCGCTGATCCCATCCTCGGGCCCTACGCCACCACACCCGTGCACCAAGCCTGCCCACGCGAACCCCTGCCCTGGACGCGGGTATGACCAGCGGACGCAGCGGCACCGGCGCCCGCCCCTACCGACGTAACCGCGCCGCCGTCCTCGCCAACTCCGACCTGTGCCACCTGTGCAACCACCACGGCGCCCGCACCATCGACCACATCATCACCGCCCGAGACTGGCCACGCGGACCCGACGGCCGCCACCTCCCCGGCCTCGACGACCCCGACAACCTCGCCCCCGCCCACGGCACCCTCGGCAACCAGGCGCTAAACCCCTGCCCGCAGGGCTGCGGCCTGTGCAACCAACGCCGAGGCACCCAACCCCTCCCCACCCTCACCCGCCGCCCCTGGTAACCCACCGTCACACCCCACACCCACGGACGCATAACCATGCAGCACCAACACCGCCCCCCAACCAGCACCAACACCCCCACCCGAACGATCAAGGCCCTGAACTGCGGAAACGTTGGGAGTTTTTCATGACCAGAACAGCGGAAACGCGCCGGCGCTTCCGTGTTTTCTCTCTCCCGCCGGAAATCCATGCGCCGTTACGTATGGACGAACGCCGGGCGGTCACGCTCAGTGGCGGGGTGGGCTGATGCCGCGGCGGAAGGCCGAGCCGCAACCGGGGCCGGTCGAGGCGGCGGTGCGCGCGGACCTGGCCCGGCTCGGCAAGCTTGACCAGGGCGTGCGCGGCACGCTGGAGCAGATGGCGCTGAAGCTGGCGCAGGCGTTCGACGCGTACACCGGGGCGGACCCGACGAAGCTGGCCCGCCTCAACCAGGAGCTACGGCAGACCCTCGCGGCGATGGTGGGAGACGGCAATGACGGCGACCCTGACGGAGCTGACCTGCCCGCCCCTGTATGGGACTCCGCGGAGCCCGGACCGGCCGACGTTGGGCGGGCAGCTGGCGGCGGTGGCGGACCGGCTGGGAAAGCCGCTGATGCCGCACCAGCGGCACATCGCCGACGTGGCGCTGGAGCTGGACCCGGAAACCGGGCTGCTGGCGTACAGCGAAGTCGTGGTGATCGGGCCAAGGCAGGCGACCGGGAAGACGGAACTGCTGCTGCCGATGATGGCGCACCGGTGCGTCGGGTTCGGCGATCCGCTGACGCGGTGGATTCGCCAGCACCTCGGGCACGTCGTTCCCGAGCCCGGCCCGCAGTCGGTGGTGTACACGGCGCAGACGGCGGATGACGCCCGCAAGAAGTGGCGGGATGTGCACGTGGCGCGGCTGGAGAAGTCGGTCTACGGCCGCCAGTTCACGGCGCGGCTGCGGCAGAACGCGGAGGCGATGATCTGGCGTAACGGGTCGCGGTGGTCGCCGGCGTCGACGACCGGCAAGACGGCCGGTACGGGTGATTCGATCGACGTTCCGGTGATCGACGAGGCGTGGTCGCGGCCGGACTCGCGTACCGAGCTGGGCATGCGGCCGGCGTCGATGACGCGGCCGTGGCGGCAGATGTGGGTGATGTCGATGATCCCCGGTCTGTCGCGGGCGTTGCCGGGCACCTGGCCGTACCTGGCGCACAAGCGTCGGGTGGGCCGGGCGCGGGTCGTCGCCGGGATGACCAGCGGCACGGCGTTCTTCGACTTCTCGGCCGCGCCGGGCCTGGACCCGGGCGACCCGCAGACGTGGTGGTCGTGCATGCCCGGCCTCGGCCACACCGTGCCCGAGAAGGCGATCCGCGAGGACTACGAGGCAATGGACCTGGTGGACTTCAGCGCCGAGTACCTGGGATGGGAACCGATGGTGACGACCCCGAAGTGGCGGCTGATCCGGGAAGAAACGTGGGAGAACCGGCACGACCCGACCTCGGCGGTGCAGGGCCGTCCCGCGCTGGCGGTGGAGATGGCCCGGGACCGGTCCCGCGGTGTGATCGGGGTGGCGGGCCGCCGCGCCGACCGGCACTGGCATGTGGCGGTCGCCGAGCCCGGCTACCAGGTGCCCGCCGGTGTGACCGGCGTGGAATGGATGCTCCCCCGGGTGCTGGAGCTGGTCGACGAGGCCGACGCGGTCGCGGTGGTCATCGACCCGCGGCGGCCGGCCAACTCGCTGATCGCGCCGCTGCGCAACCGCGAGGTGACGGTGCTGACCCCGAACCAGCAGGAAGTCGCCGCGGCGTGCGGCCGGTTCTACGACGCCACCGGCGAAGACGCTGATGCGACGGATGACGCACCTGCCGACCCCACCCGGCTGTTCCACCTGGGGCAGGCGTCGGTGGCGCGGGCGTTGGGCGCCGCGGTGAAACTCGACGTCGGGGAGGGCGCGTTCACGATCGTCAAGCGCGGTTCGGGGGACGAGCTGATCGACCTGTACGCGCTGATCCTGGCGATGCACGGGCATGAGGTGATGGACCCCGGCGACTACGACATCGGCGACTCCGTCGACCAGACGGTGCCGTGCCTGGTATGCGGCCGGCAGCTGTACTGCAACAATGGCCAGTGGGTGCACTGCGACGACGACAGCGGGCAGTGCTGAACAGAGAGACCGTGAAGGTGTGCGCGACGCAGTGACGGCGGCCCTGGACGTGGCCGGCCTGCTGGCCCTGGCCGCCGGGTCGTTCTACGCCGCCCGGCCGCATGTCGGACTGGTGGCCTTCGGTGTGGCCGGGGTGGTGATCCTCGCAGGCTCGGCGTTCTTCCAGTGGCAGGCCCGCCGCTGATGGGCCTGCTGTTCCCTTCCCGCAAACGGGCCGCCACGGTCACCGGGCCGGTGATCCCGCCGCGCGGCGGCGGACACGGCGTCGACCCGGCGTCCATCAACGACGACAAGGCGCTGCGGCACTCGGCGGTGTGGGCGTGCCGCCGGCTACGCGCCAACCTCATCTCGACGCTACCGGTCGACGTGTTCCGCCGCGTCGACGGCTACCAGGTGCAGCTGCCGAAACCGCCGGTGCTAGTGGAGCCAGGCGGCAAGCGGTGGCGGTGGATTCCGTGGGTGCACGCCTCGCAGTGGGAGCTGGACGGGTCGGGTAACGCGATCGGGCTGATCACCGAGGTCAACGCTTTGGGCCTGCCGTCGCGCATCGACCTGTACCCGTCGTCGGCGTGTTCGGTGCGCAAGCCGAAGGGCTCCACCGAGTACAAGTACCGCATCGACGGCAAGGAGTACGACGCCGACAAGGTGTGGCACGAGGTGCAGTACCCCGTGGCTGGGCTGCCGGTCGGCCTGTCGCCGATCGCGCACGCCGCCTGGTCGATCTCCGAGGGCCTGTCGATGCAGCAGTTCGCGCTGGACTGGTTCGGCGGCGCCGGGGTGCCGAAGGCGCGGCTGAAGCACACCCAACGCAAGATCGACCCCAAAGAGGCCGGGATCATGAAGGACCGGCACAACGCGGCGATCCGCAACGGTGACCTGTTCGTGCACGGCGTCGATTGGGAGTACGACTTCATGCAGGCCGAGGCGGCCGGCAACGAGTTCATCGACGGCCGCCGCATCAACGTGCCGGACATCGCCCGCTACTTCGACTGCCCGGTGGACCTGATCGAGGCGGCCGTGTCCGCGCCGGGGTCGCTGCGCTACGAGACGACCGTGACCCGCAACCTCCAGTTTCTGATCATGGCGTTGGGTCCGGCGATCATCCGCCGGGAAGACGCCTGGTCCGCCGGCCTGCTGCCCCGCCCCCGCTACGTGAAGCTGAACGCCGACGCGCTGCTGCGCATGGACCCGCAGACCCAGGCGCGGGTCATCGACATGCGGATCAAGAACCGCACCCTGACCGTGACCCGGGCGCGGGAGCTGTACAACGAGAAGCCGCTGACCCCGGGCGAGATCGCGGAGTTCGAGACGCTGTTCGGTCCGCCGCGCAGCCAGCCCGCCATGCCGCCGCCGCAGACGCCGGCGCGCGGCGCCGAACCGGTCAACCCGCTGTCCGCGGTTCCGTACGACAACTCGGCGGCGTGGGCCGCCACCTACGGGGAGGGCCCGCTGTGACCAGCATTCACACCCGCCGCCTGGAGACGATGGTCGCGCGGACCACCGCCCGGTTCCTGGAGCTGGCCGCGCAGCAGAACCTGGCCGTCGCGGACCTGCCGCAAGCGCGGCTGCCGTGGTTCGAGGTCCGCAACGCCGACGGCGGCGGCCGGCCGGGCCAGCCGCCCACCGTGCTGATCTTCGACGAGATCGGCGGCAGCCTCGGCGTGAAGGCCAAGGAGTTCGTACAGACGATCGAGGCGATCGAGTCCCCGACGATCCGGGTGCGGATCAACTCCCCCGGCGGCAGCGTGTTCGACGCGCTGGCGATCCACTCGGCGCTGCTGCACCACCAGGCCCATATCGAGGTGTACGTGGACGGCCTGGCCGCGTCGGCGGCGTCGGTCATCGCGATGGCCGGCGACGACCTGATCATGATGCCCGGCGCGCAGCTGATGATCCACGACGCGTCGGCGGTGGAGCAGGGCAACGCCGAGGACCACCGGCAGATGTCGGTGTTCCTCGACCGGCAGTCCGACAACCTCGCCGACCTGTACGCCCGCCGCGGCGGCGGCGACCCGGCCGAGTGGCGGGACCTGATGCGCGCCGAGACGTGGATGTTCGCCCGGGAGGCCGTGGAATCCGGTCTCGCCGACCGGGTGGAGACCGTCGAGATCGACGACACCGAGGAACCCGAGCTGCGGCGGCGGATGCGCCGCAGCTTCGACCTCGGCGGCTACCGGTACGCCGGCCGGGACGCCGCGCCCGCCCCGGCCCGCCGGCACGCCGCCCCGGCGTCTGCCCCAGCCCGCGAGGTCCGCGCGCCCGCCCGCACCAGCCCGCGCCCGCCATCGGTCGACCAGTACCGGGACGCGGCCAGCCGCCGAGCCGCCGCCAGCCGGGACCGCAGCCAGCCGCCGGCCGGGCAGGCCCGCTCGGTGTCGACCGCGTGGATGAGCCGCGCCGTCGCCGGCAGTCGGGAGCTAGCGCCGCTGCCGCCGCGACTGTCGGCGCAGCGGGTCGAACGCGACGGCAAGATGTTCTACCGCGTCGGCGGCCACTACACGGTCCACGAGCGCGGCTACGAGATGTGGGACGAGAACGGCCCGTACGTGGAAATCGTATCCGCGGGCGCCGGCGACAAGACGATCGCCGCCCGCCCCGATGTGATCTTCCTGGTCAACCATCGAGGCCTGGCGATGGCCCGCACGGTGGCCGGGACGCTGGAGCTGTGGTCCGACCGGGTCGGTGACGGGAACACGGCGTGGCTGAACCCGCAGCGTCAGGACGTCATGGACCTGGTCCACGGCATCGAGGACAGCACAATCACCGAGCAGTCGTTCGCGTTCATGATCGAGGCCGGGCACTGGAACGCCGACTTCACCGAGTACCGCATCGACAGTTACGACCTGGACCGCGGCGACACCAGCGCCGTAAACTACGGCGCGAACCCGAACACCTCCATCGCAGCCCGCTCCGCCCGGGAGATTCTGGACGAGCTGGACCGACTACCGGCCGGGGCCGCCCGCGCTGCGATGGACCGACTGACGCACCGGGTCGACCTGGCGCAGAGGCGAGATCAGCCCGCCGCCCCCGCCGCCCCGGACCTGCCGCAGCACGCTGGCCGCTCCGTCACCCAGGTAGATGCCTGGCTGGCCACGATCGGCATCGACCTGTAGCCGCACCTCGCAGCACACACAACTGCATCCCACCTCCGCAACGCAGATGACCGCGCGGGAACGCTGACGCGCGAGCCGGAGATTCGAGCCGCCACGGCGCATGGGGATCCCTGATCCTTCTGCCCGAGAGGCCCGGTCCATGACGACCACCTTCGACGATCTGATCATCTCCGCGGAGGCGGAGCAGTCCCAGGCGATCCGCCGCCGTGAGAAGGCCCTGGCGACGGTCAAGTACATCCACGGCAAGGCCAAGCAGGAGGCCCGCGCCCGTCTCACCGACGACGAGGACGCCGAGGTCGCCGCGGCGATGGAAACCCACGCGCTGGCCGAGAAGGACGTGGCCGGCGCGCAGCACAAGATCGCGCAGCTGACGGCGGCGAAGGCCGCCGAGGAGCGCCACGACCAGGCCATGCAGGAGCGCCGGGAGGACCCGGCGACGGTACCTGCCCGCAAGGCCGCCTACGACCAGGTCGCGCGGGTCGGCCGTGAGGAACGCACCTACCACCGCGGCAACTGCCGCAAGGGCGCCGAGTTCCTGCGCGACGTCGTGGCCGCGCAGATCAACCGCGACATGGACGCGGAGCTGCGGCTGTCCCGGCACATGCAGGAAGAAAAGGTCGAGCGTGGCCAGTACCTGGAGCGCGCCGTCGGGACCGGCGGCTTCGCTGGCCTGGTGGTGCCGCAGTACCTGACCGAGATGTACGCGCCGGCGGTTGCCGCGCGGCGGCCGTTCGCCGACGCGATGACGAAGCTGCCGCTGCCGCCGAAGGGCATGACGGTCAACATCTCCCGGATCACCACTCCGACCGGTGTCGGTAACCAGGCGGCCGAGAACACGAACGTGACGAACACCCCGGAGATCGACGACACGCTGCTGACCATTCCGGTGCAGACGGCAGCCGGTTCGCAGACCCTGTCGCGGCAGGCCGTCGACCGTGGCCTGGGTGTCGAGGACGTGACGATGTCGGACATGCAGCGCCGGTACGCCACCAACCTGGACTCGACGGTCGTCAACCAGGTTCCTGGCGGACTGTCGAACATCGCGCAGCTGATCACGACGGATGACGCCGCGCCGACCGGCGAGAAGCTGTACCCGAAGATCCTCCAGGGTGCATCGCAGTCAGAGGCGGCTCTGCTGGGGCAGGCCACCCCGGACGTGGTGGTCATGCACTCCCGCCGCTGGTACTGGTTCCAGTCGCAGATGGTGGCGAAGTGGCCGCTGATCGGGCAGCCCGGCATCCCCGCGCAGAACGGCGGCGTGAACTACGCCGAGCGGTACGGCTCCGGGTTCCGCGGTCTGCTGCCCAACGGCATGGCCGTGATCACCGACAACAACATCTCCACGACCGTCGGGGCCACCACCCAGGACGAGATGTTCGTGGTGCCGACCGAGGAGTCCTACCTGTGGGAGGACCCGGACGCGCCGCAGTTCATCCGCGCCGACCAGGCCAAGCAGCTGTCGATCGACCTGGTCCTGTACGGCTACTACGCGTACACGATGGGCCGCTACGCCAACAGCCACCAGCGGCTGTCGGGTACCGCGCTCGTCACGCCGGTCTTCGGGTAAGGAGGCCCGGCGCATGGCGCGGTCGGACATCGTCCACGAATTCAAGGGCAACCTCAGTGGAGGCAACTACGCCAGCCCGTGGATCGACACCGCCGAGGTCCAGGCGGTCACCGCGATGTGGACCGACTTCGGGGGCCTCGCCAACACGGGCGAGATCCAGCACTCGGTCGACGGCTCGACCGCGATGCGATCGGCCACCGTTGCGGTCGGCCAGGAAGTCGTGTTGCCGGCGAGGTACTTCCGGTTCCGGCTGTCCACCAGCGGATCCGGTGCCGATCCGTTCCATCTGAGTATGCGGCGGGTCCGCTGATGGCGACGCTGCCGGCGAACGCGTCGGGTCGCACCCCCGAGGTGGTGCCGTTGTCGGTCGCGCAGGCCGGCAACGGCGTGTCGACGAACGTGGCCGACCGTGGGCCGTCCCACAAGGGCGGCGTCGTGCAGATCCGCACGGCGGTGGGCGGCACCCCGACGTGCACCTACCAGATCGAGGTGTCGGCCGACGGGGTGGCCTGGTCTCCCGCGACGTGGGCGGACCTGGCCACCCCGGCCGTCACCTCGACAGGCACGTTCGTGATCACCACGGCCACGACCGTGCAGAAGATCGTCAAGCAGCCGACGCCGTGGCGGTACGTGCGGGTGACCTACTCGGCCAACACGAACGTCACCAACACCACGGATCTGCTCTACGACGACACCCAGACCCCGCCGTGGTCCTGATCGAGGGAGCAGCACATGACGAAGGACAACGACGCAGCCCGCGGGGCACACGCCGACAACACGCCGTCGTGGGCCACCGGACCGACTGACGTGCCGGCGCCCGGCATGGACCCTGACTCGCGGCTGCGGGACCTGAAGGCGCAGCTCGCCCGCGCTGAGTCGACCGGTGACACCGCCGCCGCGGCGACCGCGCGCAAGGAGATCGAGAAGGTGCAGAAGCAGGCGCCGCGGCAGAGCGCCGCGCAGGCCCGCCGGGAGGCGGCGCAGGGCGACCCGAACTCCCGGACGCAGGCCCCGCAGGGCCGCACGCCCGCCCCGGCGAAGCCGCCGACCGGCGGGACCGGCGGGGGCGGCAAGGCCACCACGTCCGGCAACTCGGGCACCGCCGGCACCGGCTCGGCCAGCTCGGCCGGCGCGGGCAGCTCGGGCGGGGCAGGCGCGAAGTCCGCCGCCGGCGGCGACAAGCCCGCGGGCAAGGACAAGTAGCCGGTGGGGCTGATCCGGGTGCAACGCGGCGTGGCAGCGCAGCTGACGCGCAACTTCTACGTGGGCGAGACACCCACCGACGTCGCCGGCGACGTCACGGTCACCGTGACGCGGCTGGACGGCTCGGCGGTCGTGTCCGGCGTCGCGTCGCACCCGGGCCCCGCCGGTCATTACACGTTCGCGGTGCCGGCGCAGGCCCGCCTGGACGCCCTGGCCGTCGACTGGTCGGGCAGCCTCGGCCGGTACCGGGACCTGGTGGAGGTCGTCGGCGGGTTCTACTTCGACCTCGCCGAGGCCCGCACGGAGCACGGCCTGACGCTGGCGCAGCACCCCACCGAGAAGCTGATCCGCAAACGGCTGGAGGTCGAGGTCGAATGCGAGCGGATCTGCGGGCAGGCGTTCGTGCCCCGCTTCGAACGGGCCGAGGTGCGCGGTGACGGCCGCGGCGCGCTGCTGCTGCCCCGCGTGAACGTGCGGGCGCTGCGGGCCGTCACCGTCGCCAGCACGGTGTGGAGCCCCGCCGAGGTGGCCGCGGTGGACGTCGCCGCGTCGGGGGTGCTGCGCCACCCGGTCGGCTGGCCGGCCGGGCCGGTGGTCGTCGAGTACGAGCACGGCATGGACATGCCGCCGGAAGACCTGCGCACCGCGGCGATGCTGCGGCTGCGGTCCCGGGTACACCTGACCACCTCGGGTGTGCCTGACCGGGCGATCAGCTGGTCGGCGGCCGACGGCGGCACATACCGCATCGCCCTGCCGTCGGGCGAACGCACCGGCATCCCGGAGGTCGACGCCGCGTACGAACGCCACACCGTCGACATGGGGGGTTTCGCGTGAGCACCAACGTGTACGCGGCGAAGAAAGCCCTGTTCGACGGTCTGACCGCGCTGACCGCGACGGGCCGGCCGCTGGAGGGCATCCAGGTCGCGTACGCGTTCCCCGGTGACGTCGGCCTGGAGTGCGTGTACGGCGGCGGGGTGCGGTTCGTGCACGACGACGAGACCGCCGAGCGGTGGGTGGTCACCGGTGAGGTGGCGCTGATCTCGGTGTACATCCGGGTCAACCGCAAGGAACCCCGGGCGGTGGCCGCGGCCGACACCCGCTGCGCGGCGATCTTCGGGCAGATCGTGTCGGTGCTGCGCACCTACCCGTCGTTGGGCGGCGGGATGACCGTCACCGGCGTCACGCAGGGACAGGGCGACTACGACCAGCCGCAGGACGAGACGGTCAGCATCCTCGGCGTGCAGGTGCGCGTCGAGTCGCAGATCACCTACGGCGGTGGGTGATGACCGACGACGTGCGGATCGTCGTGCACGAGCGGGCGATCCGGGAGTACGCCGCCGGCGGCGACGTGGCCGACCTGCTGATGGAGGCCGGCGAGCCGGTCGAGGGCTACGCGAAGGCCGGCGCCCCGAAACGCAGCGGTGAGGGCGCCGAGTCGATCCGGCGGGAACCGGTGCTCGATGGGTTCGTGCAGACGGTGCGGATCTCCTGGGACCGCACCCACTACTACCTGTATTTCCACGACCGCGGCACCGAGCATCTGCCGGCGCGGCCGTTCATGGAGCCCGCCCTGGAGGCGGCGATCGGAGGGATCTCATGACATTCCCGGGCATCGAGCACGACCCGCAGGCCCCGCAGGTCAACCCGGACATGCTGGCGGTCGAGGAACGGCGCCGGGAACGCGAGGCCGAGTACGGCGTATGGGTGGCCGTGCAGGACATCCCGTGGGGCACGGTGCTGGCCGCCATCCCCGGCATGCCGGTGCCCGCGTCCACGGTCGAGCGGCTGAAGTGGGACGAGCTGGGCCTGGTCGCCAAGCGCGACAGCAAGGCCGGCCGGGAGGTGCTGGAGCGCACCGGCACCGCGACCACCGAGGAACGGCAGCGGTGGGCCGCGCAGGCCGCCGCTGAGAAGAAGGCCGCCGCCGAGAAGCCCGCCGCGGAAAAGGCCGAGGCCGAGAAGCCCGCCGAGAAGGCGGCGGACAAGACCGCCCGTACGACCACCACGACCACGGAAGGGGCCCGCTGATGCCTCTGTCGCAGGCCACTCCGCTGCTGCTGCGCGAACCGGGCTTCCTGTTCCACGCGCTGATGGCCTCCACCGAGCCGGTGCACGCCGCCGCCGGGTCCAGCTACGACGCCGACCCGTGGCCGGTGGCGTGGATCCCGTGGGGCCCGACCCAGGAAGGATCGGTGTTCTCGCACTCGACGAACATCGAACCGATCCGAGTCGCCGAACTGTTCGAGGCGGTCGCCTACAGCGTCACGGAGGTCACGACCACCCTGGCGTTCGCGGTCACCAACTACACCCTGCACAACATCCGCCGGGCCATGAACGCCCCCAGCTCGCTGGTGACCACCGTGTCCGGCACCGGCCCGACCCTGTCGTCCAAGCTGGAGCCGCCGGACCCGGAGCAAATCGTCCGGTCGATGATCGGCTGGGAGTCGCTGGACCACACGATGCGGCTGGTGGGCCGGCAGTGCCTCAACGGCGGCGAGGTGCAGTCCACGTTCGGCCGCGGCGCTGCGGCCGGCATCGCCACGGTGTGGAACTTCGAGCGGCCCGCAGCCGGTAAGGCGTTCGCGTTCTACGGCGCCGGCGTCGGCCGGCTGGGGTCCTGAGCCGTGGGCCGCAACATCGGCACCCTCGGCCGCACCCGGGAGCCCCTCGATCTGGAGTTCGGCTACTTCGGGGCGACGATCCGGGTGCACCCGCAGGCCACCGACGCGGTGGAGATGGAGTTCCTGCGCGTCGGCGGCGACGTCGACATGAAGGAACTGGAGGGCGTCGACCTCGCCAAGGTCGACGCGCTGCCCCGCGACAAGCAGATCAAGCTGCTGCGGGCGATGGGCCGGCGGGTCGAGGCCGCGCACACCGCGCTGATGACGTCGCTGCGGGCGCTGATCCACCCCGACGACTACGACATGTACTGGCGGCTGGGGATGGAACACGGCCAGCAGATCCGCGACCGGATGGCCGACGTACGGGCGATCACCACGGCGGTGGTGGAGGCGACCACGGATTTTCCTACTGGCCGGCTGTCCGGCTCGCCGGCTGGGCCCGCGACAACGCCGCCCGGATCCGGGGACGACTCGCCCTCGCCGGCCCCGCCGGCGACCAGGGGGCCGGCGTCGGACCTGGAGATGTCGCTGGCGTTGGAGCGGGGCCGGCCGGACCTTCAGGAGTTCTTCGTGATGGAGGCCGAGGCGCAGGACGCCGAGGCGCGGCAGCGGCGGGACCGGGAGCAGCGGGACCAGCAGAAGCTGGCGGCGGCCGGGCTGGTCTGAGCCTGGCCGACGTGCTGGCGGTGGCGTACGTGCTGCGGCTGGAGGACCTGGCCCGGGACGTGCACGCCCACACCGTCGGCGCCGTCATCGCGCAGGCCCTCGGCGCGCAGCAGGTCGCCGGTGACCGCGCCGACTGGGGCGAGGCGAAGGCCCGGTTCGACGCCGCGTTGGCCGCCCCGCCGGCCGGCGAGGGCCCGCGAGACGACAGCGCGCGGGGCATCAAGCTCCGCGCGCTCGGCGTGGCGTGACAGAGGGGAGGTGACGGGGAGTGGCCAGGGGTAAGAAGCTCTCCGACGCCTACCTGGAGTTGCGCGCCGACGACTCGAAGCTGTCGCCGGACGTCAAGGTCAAGGCCCGCCGGGTGGCGAAGGAGTTCGGTGGTCAGCTGAACCGGCAGCTGGCCGCCCTCGACATCGACCCGATCGACATGAAGGCCGACCCCCGTTCGGCGATCACGGCGATCGAGACCACCCGGGAGCGGCTACGCGCGTTGTCCCGCGACGCGGACAGCGTCGAGATGCGGGTGAAGACCGAACGGGCCCTCAGCCAGCTGGAGCGGGTCCGTAAACAGCTCGGCGACGTCGACGACAAGCCGGTGGAGCCGAAGGTCGATCCGTCGCCGGCGCAGCGGCAGATCGGGCAGCTGAGCCGGCAGCTGGCCGCGCTGGGCATCGATCCGCCGATCGCGTTGGACGCCGACCCGAAAGACGCGCTCGCCGACATCGCCCGGGTGGAATCCGAGCTGCGCCGGCTGTCCGCCGAGGGCACGACGGTGAAGGTACGCGTCGACGCCGAGTCCACCCGCACGGTGGTGGAGCGGCTACGTAGACAGATCGGCGACGACGGCGGTGAAGGTGCCGCGCAGAGCTTCGCGGCCCGGTTCGTGGCCCGGCTCGGGCCGGTGGTCGCCGAAGGTCCGGGCCTGGCCGTCGCCGGCGGCATCATCGGTGTGGCCCTCGCGCCCGCCGTCGCGTCGGTGGTGGCCGCCGCGATGATCGGCGGGGCCGGTGCGGGCGGGATCATCGGCGGGGTGGTGCTGGCCTCCCGGGACGCGCGGGTGCAGGCGGCCGGGAAGTCGCTGGGGGCGTACCTGCTCGGCGACCTGGAGGCGCGGGCGACGAGCTTCACCCCGGCGATGCTGTCCAGCATCACCCGGATCCGGGCCGCCTGGTCGGACCTGGGACCGGACCTGGACCGGATCTTCGCCAGTTCCCGGTTCATGGACCCGCTGGTTGACGGGGCGTTGTCCGGGGGCCGGAAGCTGATCGGCGGGCTGGCCGACGCGGTCGAGGAAGCCGACCCGGTCGTGCTGGCGTTCGGCCGTACGTTCGACCAGGTGGGCCAGTCCGCCGGTGAGGCGTTCACCACGCTGTCCGACGACGCCGACGAAGCCGCCTCCGCCGTCGACGACCTGTCCCTGACCATCGACCATCTGATCACCACCATGGCGGGCATCCTGCACGCCGGCGCCGTGGTCAAGGGCTGGACCAACGAGCTCGACATGGCGATCGACAAGGGCCGGTACTGGATCGAGGACAACAGCTACCTGGCCGAGTCGCTGCGCAAGGTGGGCGTCGAACTGGACCTGACCGCCGACGGTTTCAAGAAGGGCAGCAAGGAAGCCGAGGCGATGCGCCGGGCCAGCATCGGCACCGCCACCGCGGCCGACTTCGTCATCCTCAAGACCGCCGGGATGACCGACGCGCAGATCGCCGCCGCGGACGCCTCCGGCACCTACCGGTCGAAGATCGACGAGGTCAACCAGGCGCTGGGTAAGTCCGGGGACACGATCAGCGCGACCGAGGACGACGTCAAGGCCCTCCAGGACGAGCTGGACGCCACCGGGGTGCGGATGGAGAACTTCGGGAAGATCGGCAACGCCGCGTTCGACGGGCTGCTGCTGCGCACCGGCGCCGTCACTGGGGCGATGCTCCAGCAGCAGAGCACCGCCGACAACCTGCGGCGCGCCCATGAGGCCATGTACGGCACGGTCATCGCGCAGACCGAGGCCAGCGAGGGCTACCAGGCGGCGCTGGACGACCTGACCTCCACGGTGAAGAACAACGCCGACCAGATCAGCCGGAACAAGAACAACCTCGACCTTCACTCGAAAGCCGGCCGCGACAACCGGGACGCGTTGCAGGCGCTGCTGCTGAAGTCGAACGAAATGTACTTCGCGGACATCGCCGCCGGCATGGCCGTCGACGAGGCCCGCAAGAAGCACGAGAAACGCACCGACGCGATCCGCACCGAGGCCGGGCAGCTGAAGCTGAACAAGGCCGAAACGGAGAAGCTGATCGGCACCTACGGCAACATCCCGCCGAAGAAGACCACCAACCTGCTGCTGGACGGCGTGGACCGGATCGTGGGTCTGCTGACCGACCTGTACATCTTCCAGCGGTCGCTGGCCGAGGGCATCACCCTCGGCCAGGCGAAAGCGGCGGTGACCGGCACGTACGGCGTTGACCCGAGGCTGCTGAAGCGCACGGGCGGTGAGATCACCGGGCAGGGCCTGCGGGGCGTCGACTCTGAGGTGATCATCGCCGCGCCGGGCGAGTACATGCAGCCGGTGCCGGCGGTGGACTACTACGGCGTCGCCGCGATGGACGCGATCCGGCACCGCCGCATCCCCCGGGAGGCGCTGCGCGGCTTCCGCACCGGCGGGCTGGTCGGCGCGCCGTGGAGCACCCGGCTGCGCTACGAGACGGACGTGCGGGGCACGCGCGTCCCGTCGCGGGAGGAAGTCGCGAACAAGGTCATTCCCGCGTTCGGGGCGTGGCCATCGTCGCCGGCCGCGCAGCGCGGCGACTCCGGGGTGTGGCGGCGCATCATGGCCCTGGTCCGCGGCTCGGGTATCCCGTACACGTTCGGCAACGCGTACCGGCCCGGTGATCCGCTGTGGCACGGCTCCGGCCGGGCCGTCGACTTCATGGGCTACAACCAGGACCGGCTGGCCCGCCTGTTCCTGGGCATGCAGTCGCGGGTGCTGGAGCTGATCCACCGCACCGACCGCGGCGACTACGCGATCTCCCGCGGCCGGCGGGTGTCGATGCCCACGCAGCTGCCGCTGCACCGCAACCACCTGCACGTCGCGATGGACGAGGGCGGCTACCTGATGCCCGGCTGGAACCCGCCCATCTACAACGGCACCGGCCGGCCCGAGCCGGTGACCACCGCCGCGTCCATGGACGCGGTGGTGGCCCGCCTGGACCGGCTGGTCGACGCGGTCGTGCAGCGGCTGCTGCCCGCGGTGCAGGGCATCGGGCCGGGGGTCGGGGTGGCGCTGGCCGGCGCCACCGACGCCGCGTTCGATCAGGCGAGGCTGCGGTGAGGGGGCCGGCATGGCGACGTTGATCCTGCCGTACGTGTTCCTCAACCACATGGGGTCCGGGGCGTTCGTGGCCGCGCGGGCCGCGCCGGACCGCCGGCGGCAGGTGGGCCGCGACGGGGAGGTCCGCACGTACGGGGCGGGCCGCCGCCGGGCCGTCACCAAGGCGGGCCGGCTCCACGAGATGCAGCTGCGGCTGGTGCAGGTGCCGCAGGCGTCGGTGGACCTGCTGGAGCAGTGGACGGGTCAGCACGTCCTGTACCGCGACGACCGGGGCCGCCGGTTCGTGGCCGTGTTCCTGCGCCTGGACGACCACGAGTGGCTGGCCGACAAGCAGCGCTACGACATCAGCCTGACGCTGCTCGAAGTGTCGTGGGAGGAGGCGGTGCCGGCATGATGCAGCCGCTGACCGCGTCGCCACGCGACCAGATGACCGCCGCGCAGGTGCGATGGCTGGTCCAGGACTGCCCGGCCGTCGAGGCCGGCAACGGCTGTGAGCTGGTCGACCAGAACCTGGAGACGATCGACGACATCTCCGATGACTTCACCGGCGGGACGGTTGACCGCCGCTCCTACAACACGCTGCACGGCTCCGCGCAGCTGGCCATCGCCCGCACCCTGGACTGGGGAACAGCGATCGTGCGCCCCTACCTGACCCTGACCGACGGGACGATCTCGGCCCGGTTCAACCTGGGGGCCTACTACACCAGCCGGCCGCAGCGGCGCACCGGGCAGGACCCGCCGGCGCACGCGGTGGTCGGCTACGACATCCTCGACCGGCTCAACGACAAGACCGGCACCGCGTACGCCGTCGACGCGGGCGTCGAGGTGCTGACCGCCGTCGAGACGATCCTGCGCGACCGCGGCTACACCCGCTACATCCTCGACCCGGCGGCGGCCGGGAAAACCCTGCCCAGCGCGTACGTCAGCCCCCTCGACGACGACAAGACGTGGCTGACCATTGTCAACGACCTGCTGAAGACGGTCGGCTACCAGGGGGTGTGGTCGGACTGGAACGGCTACCTGCGCGCCGAACCGTACGCCCGTCCGGCGGAACGGCCGGTGGAGTGGCTGTACACCCTCGACCCGGCGCAGGCGATCATCTCCCCGGAGCGGGCGTACACCCTGGACACGTACGCGGCCCCGAACCGGTGGGTCGCGATCCGCGCCAACGACATCGACGGCGCGCCGCCGGTCGAGGGCGCCGGGATCTTCACGTGGGAGAACCAGTCGGCGGGGCCCACGTCGATCGACGCCCGCGACGGCCGCGTCATCACCAGGACGCTGCGGATCTCCGCCGCCGACCAGGCGGCGCTGGAGACGCAGGCATGGCTGGACATCGACGCCGACATGCGCCGCCCGCAGACGATCACCCACACCACCGGCCCGAACCCGCTGCACTGGCACTTCGACCGGGTCGCCCTGGACGACCCGGCTGCCGACGGCGCGGAACGGTGGGCGGACGTGCTGGCCACCGGATGGCGGCTGCCGCTGGACGGCGGCGACATGGACCACGAATGGACCGTGCTGTGATCCCCACCGGTTTCATCGCGCGGCTGGTCGACATCGTCGACGCGCGCCTGCGCGCGGCGGAGAAGACCACGGAGACCACCGGCACGCTGGTGACGGTGTCCGGCCGCTACGCGCACGTGATCATGGACGGTGATCCGATGCCGCTGCCGTGCAAGTTCGTGGGCGGGCTGACACTGCTGCCCGACTCGCGGGTGCTGCTGCGCCGCTACGGCGACGAGTGGACCGTGACCGGGTCGTTCACCAAGGACTACTGGCCGCGCCACAACCGCAGCCTCGACGCGTTGACCGGGCAGAACAACACCGCGCCGGCGTTGGGCTCCCCCGAGGTCGGTTTCGTGTTCATCGCGCCGCCGTCCGGCGCCGTGATCGTGACCGTCGGCGGGCACATCACCCAGACCAGCAACGGCAACACCGCGTACCTGTCGTGGTCGGTGCGCGCCGGCGACGACTGGACCAACGGCACGCCGGTGCACGGCTTCGACGGACGGTTCGGTATCTCGGCGGGCCGTCCGGTTAACAGCGGCGCCGCCGCGGTCAGCGCGGGCAGCCACACCAGCCGGCTGGTCGGGCTGGAGCCGTGCGCCCCGTACGTGATCCGGACCGGGCATTGGACGACCCCGGCCGGCGGGATGACCGTCGAGTACCGGTACGTGCAGGTCGACGGGATTCGGTGAGGAGCAGACAGTGGGATCGACGGCCACCATCCACACCACCACGCAGGCGGGGCAGCTGCGCTACCCGGGCGGGCGGCGCATCGACCGGCAGAGCAGCACCGGGCACCTGTTCTACGTGGCCGTCACCGACAGCGGCACCGCCTTCCAGGTGTACCGGTCCACCGACAAGGGCGTCAGCTGGGCCGCGTTCGGAGGCACCCGCGCGGCCGAGGCCGCGGTGCAGGAGATGGGCGGCCTGTTCGTCGACTGGCAGAACCGCCTGTACTGGACGTTCCGCACCAACCACAACGGTCAGGACCGGGTGTGGATGCAAGCCGCGGTGATCACCGCGTCGGGCCTGTCGTGGCACACGGCGCTGCTGATGGGTGCCGCGTCCAACGGCGGTAACCCCGGCTCCTACTTCTCCGGAGTGGCCGTGCCGCTGGTGGTGCGGCTGCGCGACGGCCGCAGCGTCGGGTTCGTCGCGGTCGGCCACCAGGGCACGACGGTGATGGCGCTGCGGCTGTACGGGTTCACCATCGCCGCCGTCGGGCAGCCCCGCGCCGCCACCACCGTCACGAACAAAAGCCTGTGGACGTTCACCGAACCGGCCGGCGGTCACCAGGCCCCGGCGGTGGGCTACGAGCTGTCGCCGGCGCACGCCTGGGTGGCGTGGGGCCGCACCTACCTGTGGACGGTCAAGCTGCCGTGGACCGGCAGCAGCTGGACGGGGCCGAACACGGCCGTGCGGTTGTCGCAGCAGGGCACCGACATTCCGGCTCCGCCCGCGATGGACTCGGTGCCGGCGGTGTGGCGCAATCCGGGCTGGCTGGTCGCGCAGCCCTACCAGTACAACACCGGCCAGGTGATTGTGTGGGAACGCAACCAGGCGAACACCCGCACGACCCCGTACGTCACGCCGGCCCACCCGGCCGGCGTGGTCCGGCACTGCACCCTGTCGTACAACAACGTGACCCGCGACTTCCGGGTGTACGCGGTCGGTACCTCCAGCGCGCTGCTGTACTACATCGACTACTCGGTGGCGGCCGGCACCTGGTCGGGCTGGTCGACCGTGTCGGCTACCGCGGTCGCCGGCGTCGACAACTACTCGGTGCGCCGCGACTCGTTCGGGTCGGCCCGCTACGACGTCGTGCTGGCCGGCGGCGCCGCGTCGCCGTGGAACATCACCCACGTCTCGCAGGACCTGACGTATGCGCCGTTCGCGCCCACCTGGCGGTTCGGGGAGGGCGGCAACAGCCTGGACGCCAACGGCCGCGCGTGGGACGTCACCCGGGACCTGGACCTGCGGTGGACGTTCTCCGACCCGGACAGCGCCGACACGCAGTCGGCGTGGGCGATCTCCCGGCAGATCGGCACCGGCACCGTGCAGTACCTGCGGGCCTCCGACAACACGTGGCAGGCCACCGAGCAGAAGAACTCCAGTGCGACCCCGGCGCGGACACTGCCCGGGTTCACGTGGGGTGTGACCACCGACCCGAACCACTCGTACCGGGTGAAGGTGTGGGACTCCACCGACGCGGCGAGCGTGTATTCAGCCGCGCTGGTGGTCGTCCCATCAGGCAAGGTCAACCCGACGGTCACCGCCCCCACCCCCAACCAGGTGATCACGCAGGACACCGTGACGGTCACGTGGACGGCCGCGGAGCAGACCGCCTACCGGGTGCGGCTGAGGATCCTCGCCGAGACGGTGTACGACTCCGGCTGGCGGGCCGGCGACGCCACCAGCCACACCCCGGACCTCGCCCTCGGCGACGGCTTCTCCTACGCCGCGGTGGTCGAGACCCGCAACGCCGAAGGGCTGGGCAGCGACGAACAGTCGGTCACCTTCTCGGTGGACTTCGTCGAACCGGCCACCGCCACGGTGGCGCTGACCCCGATGCCGTCCACGGGCATCATCCGGGCGGCGATCAGCAACCCCGCGCCGGTCGGCGCGCAACCCGCCGTCGCCGCGCAGGAACTGTACCGGCGGCCGGTGCTGAATCCGTACCTGGTCGAGCACTACTTCGAAACCGCGGACATGTCCGGGTGGACGGCGCCGCACGCCGGCACCGCCGCCCGCAGCAGCAGCCGCGCCCATCAGGGGTCATGGTCGTATCAGCTGACCAGCGACGGCACCGACGCGCTGGGCAGCCACGTGCAGACGGCGCTGATCCCCTGCACGGCGGGGGTCCGCTACTACCTCGACATGTGGGCGACCGCGTCGGTGTTGAAGGACGTGTTCGCGCAGCTGCGGTGGTACGACTCGGGCGGCGCCCTGATCGTCGCCGACAACGGGATCGGTAAGCCGCCGCCCGCCGTGCACGCGTGGGAGTACCGGTGGGCGGTCGGGGTCGCGCCAGGCAACGCGACGCACATGCGGCTGTGCGGAGTGCTGGACAGCTTCCCCGCCGCCGGCGACGTGATGTGGGTCGATGAGGTGCGGGTGCGCGTCAACGACCCCAGCCAGGGTGTGCGCATCGCGGCGGGGCTGCCGTCCGGGTCGGTGTTCGACGACTGGCAGGCCGCGTCGGGGATGGCCTACGAGTACCGGGTGCAGGTCCGTGGGGTCAACAACGCGACCGTCGGCGGCGTGTGGACCGCCTGAATCGAAGGAGAGGTGCGACTGATGACGCACGTGGCGAGCGCGGACGGCTTCACCGGCATGTTCGCGGCCAAACAGGACCAGGAGTGGTCCGGCGGTGACCAGGCCACCAGCGTGCCCGCCGGCGGGCACGTGTACTGGCTGTTCGGAGACTCGATGCTCTCGGGCGGGGAAACCGCGGCCAGCGCGTACCCGCCCGGCGCGGTGATGGTCAGCAACCGCATCCTGCGCCAGCACGGCGGCGACCAACTGGTCAACGCCGTCGCCGGCGGCGGCGTCGGGGTGCCGGACCCGGCGACGCACACCCCACAGAACCAGGAACGCTACTGGCCGCAGGCCGGGTTCACCCTCGGCGGCAAGCTGTACGTGCTGGCGCAGCGGGTGCTGGCCAAACCGGCAGGCGACGGTTTCACGTGGGCCGGGGTGGAGATGTTCCGCTACGCCATCGGCGCGGACGGGCAGCTGACCCTGGAGGCGGTGGTGGCCACCCCGTCGACCGGTGTGACCGGTAAGCGGGGCGTGCCCGCCAGCGTGCAGTGGGCCGGTGAGGCGGTGGTCGACGGCGGGTTCGTGTATGTGTTCGGGCACGTCGAGGCCGACGGCAACCCGTACGTCGTGCACTACACCTACCTGGCGCGGGTACCGACCGGGCAGGTGGAGGTGCCGTCCGCGTGGCGGTTCTGGGCCGCGTCGACCGGCCAGTGGGTGACGCAGGTCAGCCAGTGGAACACCGACCCGGCGAACCAGGGTGACGCGATCGTGTCGTCGCAGGTGTCCTCAGCGAACGTCGTGGGCGGCCGGTGGGTGCTGCTGCACAAGCCGTGGAACGGTTTCGGCAGCACCGTGTACGCGGAGACCGCGACCGCGCCGACCGGCCCGTACACGCGCACCGCCCTGTTCGAGTCGCCGGCCGGCAGCTGGCGGGGCCGCGAGTACGTCACGTACTGCCCGCAGCTGCATCCGGAGCAGCAGTTGGCCAGCGGAAAGACGCTCGCGTCGATCGCGTGGAACGGCAAGACCCTCACGGACACGATGGCCGACGCCGACCTGTACAAGCCGCGTTTCGTGGAGGTGGTGTTGCCGTGACGACCGCACCGGCCAACCTGCTGGCCGTCCGCCAGTTGCTGCTGGCCCACCTCAACGTCGACAAGGGCCGGGTGCGCTCCGACGACCTGGAGCCGGCGGAGGTCGGCATCGTGGGCGACCCCGCCCACCGCGGCGGCTACCACTGCGGCTCCGACCGGGTCGTCTCCCGGGACTACTCGGTGGTCGAGTCGTCCCGGGACCGGGCCGGCCTGTCCTCGTACGCGTGTGCGTTGGACGTCGGCCAGTTCGAGGTGACCACGCCGAAAGGCCGCTTCGACCTGCCCCACTACTCCCGCTGGCTGGTCGCCCAATGCGAGGCGAACACGCCGGACACCCGGGACATCCGAGAGGTCATCTACTCCCCGGATGGGCGGACGGTGCGCCGCTGGGACCGCCTCGGCAAGCGCACCAGCGGCGACAGCTCGCACCGCTGGCACACGCACCAGAGCTACTTCCGCGACGCGATCAAGGCGGCCCGGGACCAGACCGCCGTAATCCGCCGCTACCTGGCCGAGATCGGCCTCACCACCACCAGCGAAGGGACCGCCCAAATGTTCTGCAAGCACGGTGACCGGGGCGAGAACGTCCGCGCCCTCCAGTACGCCCTCCACAACATCGGCTTCCCGCCCGGCACCATCGACGGCACCTACGGTGACGCGACCGCCGCGGCGCTCAAGAAGGCCGAGGCGTCGATCGGCGTGACCTCCGACGGCAAGACCTACGACGCCGACTCCTACACCCGAATCCAAGCCCTGTTCGTCAAGCGGTTCTCCGCCGGCGAGCGCGGGCCGAAGGGCGACCCGGGCGGCCTGACAATGGACCAGGTCGCCACCGAGCTGGCCGCCCGCATCACCGCCGGTCCGGCGGCGACCTGATGGTCGCCCGCCCCCGCCGCTGGTCCCGGGTGTTCGGCTACGTGGCGGTGGCCGCCGCCGGGATCGGCGCGGCGATCGTGCCCGACCCGCGCGTGGTCGAGGTGACCGGCCAATGGGTGTACCTGTGGGCCGGGTTCCTCATCGCCGGCGGAATCTCGGCCGCGGTGGGCTCCCTGACCGACCGGTGGCTCGGTGAAGCCCTCGGCTGCCCGCTGCTCGCCACCTCCCTGGCCGCCTACGCCGTGGTGCTGGCCGCCACCCGCCAGCCGCCCCTGGTCATCGGCGGGCTGTTCCTAGCCGGCATGGCCCTGCTGATGTGGGCGCGCAGCCGCGACATCGAGCTGCTGCGGCGGGAGGCCACCCGAGCAGCACACATCCGCCAGAGGGAGACGTAGGTGACCGTCACGCAGGCCGTCGTCGCGATCGTCGCCGCGCTACTCACCACCGGCGGTCTGGCATGGGCGCGAGCGCTGCTGCGCGGTGTCGGCTCCGTCCGCGCCGGCGTGCGGGCCACCGAACGGGCAGCGGTCGCCGACCTGGCGCAGCGGGCCGCCGACGCCGAAGACGACCGGGACTACTGGCGTAACACCGCCGGCGCCTACGCCTACCAGCTGCGCCTGGCCGGCGTCGTACCAGTTCCCGCCGATCCTGTACCACCGTCGGCCCGGCGAGGTAACCCCCGCGCGGCCCGGCGACGGCTGCACACACAACCGCCCCAGGAGGACCCCCGTGACTGACCCGGCGACAACAACCCAGGCGCGGCACCCGTGGCGGGCCGTGCTCCGCACCATCATCGTGTACATCCCCCCGGTCGCGGTCATGCTGCCCGAGGCGGCGAAAGCCGCAGGCATCGAACGGTGGGCGTGGGTAGCGGCGATCCTCGCCGTCGCCGGCGGCATCACCCGCGTCCTCGCGGTGCCGTCCGTCAACCGGTTCTTCCAGCAGGTGTTCCCCCCGCTGGCCGCCGCGCCGAAGACACCAGACAGGGGCCGTTGACCATGTGGCCCTTCCGGCACGCGCGAGGGCAGATGCAGGCCGCCAACGGCGGCTGGATTGAAGGGGCGCGATCGACACATGCCACGCGAACATGCATCATCATCAGCTCAGGAAGAGCCAGTGACCCAACAGAAACGCCCCCCTCCGGGTGGGGGCGTTTCTGTTGGGTCCGGGGTCAGGACACTCTCACAAGCTTGCAGTTCACTGTGGTCGACTCGGCGTTGAGGAACGTGGACTCATCGCCGCGCACAGTGTCGCCGGCGGGCACATCCCCGACGTACGCCGTGTCAGTGTCCAGGCGGGCACCGGACGCGTCCCGGTATTCGATCTCCAACCGGACCCGCCGCGCCTTGTTGCCGGAGTTCCGGACGGTGTACCCGACCTTCGCGACCCGCCCGTTGGTGCTGCACGAGGTGATCTGCGCGTCGATCTGCTTGACCGCGTTGCGGTCGCTCACCGCTCCGATCATTACCAGTCCGACGCAGAGCACGGCGACGATGCCGAGCGACCCGAACACGATCAGAAGGATGCCGGGCGTCGAGCCCCAGAAGCTGGACTTCTTCGGCGGCTGGGCCGGGTAAAACCCGGGAGGCGGCGGGCCCTTCATCGGCCGAGGCCTGTACGGGGCGGGCTGAGGGGGCACTACATCTTCTCCACTTCGGTGACCACAGCGGTGACCTTCTTCGACGAGCTGGACGTCTGTCCGTACTCGGTCTTGTCGACCGAGTAGGAGCCGTCGCCGGTCATCTCGAACGTGCCCGTCATCGGATCGGACAAGCCCTTGTACGTGTAGCTGATCTCGTACGTTGCGGACGGGTCCAGGTCCGGCCCGCTGTAGGTGACCTTCGAGATCCTGAACTCAAGGTTGCAGCCGGCCGACCCGAAGCACTGCTTGTCCAGCTGCTTCACCGTGAGCTTGAAGTCGGCCGGCTTGGGCTGCGCGGCGGCGGGGGGCGCGGCGGCGGCTGTGGTCGCCGGCGCCGGTGTTCGCCATGTCGATGTTGGTGCCGGAGGCGCTGGCTCGAACTTACTGCCGGTGTCGGTGGTGTCGGGGCTGACCATGTAGACCACGAACCCGCCGCAGCACAGCAGAGCGATGAGGACTGCAGCGCCGACGATCAGGGGCACCTTTTTGCTGCGCGTGGCCGATGCCGACCGCCCCGTTTCCTGAGGTGAGGGGTAGCGGTGCTGGCCGGCGTTGCGGTATTCGTCTGGTGTCGGTCCGGTGGGCTGTTCGGGCGCGGTCAAGGGGTCCCCCGTCAGGTGATCGCTCTGGGTGGTCGAGCAGGCACGCTACCGACCTAGGTCACACTGCGCATATTCGATGTAGCGATAGCGTGCTGGGTGTGGATCGGTCAGGCACTCCCCTCGGTCCCGCTGACTGTCCCGGATCGACCGCCTCGGCCCACCACCCACGTGCACCCTGCACCGTTGCCGCGCATTGCGGCGGGCCTCTACAGTCCTGATTGACCGCTTTGCTCCGACCAGTCGAGGAGCGCGACCCGCCTATGCCGCCGATCTTGCCTGTGCCTCCGCCGGATGCTCCGCGCCCGAACGACACGCGGAGCCCGTTCTCACCGCGCGGCAAGGTCCGGCGCACCGCGTGGAAGGTGCCCGTGGACACAGCCGTGGAGGATGCGGTCGCTGCCGGGTTTAGTGTGACGAGCCGCAGCGGCCCGAACAGGGTCAACGTGCAGCGGGACTGGATGACGGCGGCGACGATCACCCCGATTCCTGGGGGCGTGGTCGTGAAGCCGGCGTGGACGACGGCGCAGCTGGCGATCGTGGCAGGGGTGCTGGTGGTGCTGTTCCTCGGGGTGTGCGGCCTTCCCCTGGTCGGTGGCCCCGCCTAGTTCCTGACGCACAGGCTGACTACTTGAGCCGGAAGTCGGCCATTCTGTGGCTGCTGCTCGTCCAGGCCATCGCGGTCGCCGGCTGCGGCCCACCCTGACGCTGGGTCAGGCGCCGCTCCCGCGCGGCTGAGCCCAGGATGCCCCCGACACCGTGGACATGCCGCACGTCTGGGGCCCCGGCCGCCCTCTCGTTACCGCCCTGACCAGGGCATCCTGAGAGAGAATCACATTGTGACCGACAAGCCGATCCGCTGCACATCCACAACGAGGCCGCACCGCCCGCCGTACGGCACCCGCGTCCTCGAAGAGGACACCGGCCTCATCCAGGAATACCGAGGCGGCGCATACCACGCGGGATGGCAGCCTGTCAGCACCAGCGACTCCCTCTGCCCCGCTCCCTACCGCGCTCTCCTCACCGCCACCGACGGAACCCTCCGCGACGTCGCCGCCCTCCACCGGCCCGAACCCCACAGCATCCACTCCAGCGGCCTCGTCAGCTGGTGGCAATGCAAGGGCTGCGACGCCCACGGCTACGACTGGGAGCATTCCGGCTGGCCCTGCCGCACCACCCAGCTGATCGCCTCACAACTCGGCGTATCCCTCGACGAGGAAACCGACATGCCGGACGGTGGAGCATGACCGCATCAACGTCCCGGCCAGCACCGACCAAACATGCAGCGGCCCCGCCCTCCTCCGGGAGGGCGGGGCCGCTTCGTCGTGGCCCGGGGTCAGGGCCGGCTCGACAGGATGCTGCTTACGTCGACGCGGAACGGGCCGGGAAGCCGGAGACCGACGTTCATGCTGCACCGTACGGCCGGTCACCAATGTAGAACCTGAGATCATCCGCGTCTCGATCTTCTCGACGTGCGTGGGATCAGACGGCCCGCCAGCGTGCCCGCGCCTCCCCGTCCTTACGCGTGCACCGCATCGGCGTACCTTTGGCGGTAAGCCCGTAGGCGCCCTCCGGTGCGCAGAACGCGCCCGGCCGTACGTTCCCGACCGGCTTCGCGATCGTCGGCTTCGGCTTCGGCTTCGGCTTGGTGGTGACTTTGGGTGCGGGTTTACGGGTGGGCGTGGTGGCGCGTTTCTTCGTCGGCAACGGCTTGACGGCCGGCGTCGGCGCCGCTGTCGTGGCAGCGGGTGTGGTTGTTGGCGGTTCGGTGGCGGGCGTGGGGCTGGTTTCGGCGGCGGGAATGCTGGTGGCGATAGGCCGCGCGGCGGGTTGTGGGCTGCCGCAAGCGGTCAGGGCGAGCAGGATTGTGAGTGCTGCGGTACCGGCACGCGCCTTCTTGCCGCGCTTCGCGGACGCCGGCCCGGTGGTTTGTTCGGGCATCATCACGGGATCCCCCGTCAAGGTGGTCGCTTAGGGTGGTCGGGCAAGCACGCTACTGGCCTACGTCGCGCTGGTGACATTTGATGTAGCGATAGGGTGAGCCTTCAGGCCATGGCCCACGCCCGCCGACCGCCCTCGGATCGCCCCTCTCCACCGACTATTGGCCTAACACCGCTTCAACCCGGGCCAACGTCAAACCAGCCCTGCCCTTCCACGAGGAGGGCGGGGCCGTTACGCCTAGGGGCGATCCGAGCCGACTCTCGTCAACCCGGACGCTACTGCCAGACGGACGGCTGCGCTAACCCTTGGTTGAGAAGGCGAGCCGCGTGAAGGATCTCGCAAGAACATTCCTCCGCGACCGGGTGATGGCCCGATCGACGACCTCAAACACCTTCTCGAACACCGACGCAAGCGGGGTGACTAATTGGGTGACGACCGAAACTGACAGGTCAAAAGGAGCGGACGATGCGATGTCGGGCAAGAGTAGCAGGGCGGCGAACGGGCAGCAAGGCTATGCCGTTGCAGGCGTGTATTTGTCGAATGCTTCCAGGCCAGCAGGCAATCCGACTCTCATGAAGTATCGAGCGAACCCCTGCGAGATATGCTCGCGATAAGGTGAACGGAGTCGCAGTCGAGTTCCCATTGCTTCCGCGTGATTTTCTACGACTGGCTTCGGAAGCGTATACAAATGACTGAAGTCGACAATGGTCCACGATAAAGTGGGAGGACCCACAAAGGGTGGGAGGAGCGCCAAGTTGGGGTATCGCCCCCTTGAGCACTGGCTGCGAAAATCCTTCTTCCCGTACTTCGCTGGGTTGACGCGAACTAGCTCGTCGTAATTTAGCAGTTCCGCCAGCAGCACGAACTCAACCTTGCCATCATGCTCAAGATCGCAGGACTGCGTCAGAATGACGACATCCGTCGCGACAATAGTGCCTTCCATCTCGTCAGGGTCGACACCTTCATCTTGCCACTTCAGAACACCGCACTGTGGCAGCAAATCGCCCTGCATCAGGGCGCGCCCCTTGCATAGCTCGAACCATGACTGATCAGTCATCCGCAGCGTTGTCCGCGTTCGTCGAGACAGATTCCACGCTATGCACGCGAGTCACTCGGGCGACAACGCGGATGCGGCGGCTTCCCAGAACTCGCCCCATCGAAGGCAGCGTCACATCGAGGTCGGGTTGCAGCTCGTCGCGAAGAGGCGGGCTCAAAATCTCGGAGGAGGGTACGGCGAATTGCTGCTCAAGACGCTCTAGCCATCGCCAGAGTTCTGCCGCCGCCAAGCCGGCCTCTTGGGTTACCCCTGAACTGACGTTGCCTCCGACTGAAGCCGAAGGAAGGGGAGGGGATTCAAAGAAGTACGAGGATGCGTGGTCGAGGGCATCCAGGCGACCAAGCGAATAGGTGTAGCGGCTTGGCCGACATAGGGATGACAACCCTCGCGTCTGCGATTGCTCAGGAGTTTTCGTTTGCATCGAAGATCTCCCTCAAGCGATCATTAATAAGAGACTCGAATGCGATTCTTTCTCTGTTTCTCAATTCTTCCACGTTCGCGAGAACGTTCTCAAAGCTGCATGGTTCGTTCCAGCGAAGGTCCAGGTCTAATACGAACGCGGAACCTCTATCCGACTTCTCCGGCCTGGTTGTTGCCCAGGTAAACGCGATCGTTGCCGGAATCTCGTCGTAGGTGAGTTCCATGCGGTCGAAGAAAGAATTGAGCCGAGCCGGAAAACCGGCTACTGGAAGGCCTTGGACGATAGTGAAGTAGTCTCCAAGACTAAACTGTTCGGCGGCTAGCTCGATCCTATTTATGTAGCGAACCCCTATCGTCGAGACTGCGTCAGGGTTCAATATCGAACGATACGTGGAGAGGGCGCTATCGATGCGAGCCTTAAGGGACTCCCAGCCTTCGTAGGGCCTTACGCTGTTAACCGTAAGCACGTTCGGCCCCAGGACAAGGAGGCGGCTCCCGTTTCTGAAAAGAACGCGCTGCTCTTTTCGATTAACACTGAGCATGGCTTCGTCGGGGGACTTTCCGCCAAAATTGGCCTCGACAACTTCTCGCTGCTCCGGTTCGTCGGGAAACTCACTCTTAATCTGGTCATAGAAACGACCAGGGATTGTAAGATTCCAGGTGAGGCCGCCAAGAAATCGCAATTCTACGATCGCTTCCACAATTGGCGGATTGCGGTAGATGCGCCGTTCAGGTAGATCGGGGCGTTTGGCGTCTTCCACGGAAAACCTCCCTTCCGTGCCGTAGCCCGTCAAGGCTGTCCATCCATGATGCAACAGACGGTACCTTGCCGTCTGTCCTACCAGCGCTCAACGGCGCCTGCGTCGACAAGCTTCCACGCCCTAATACGATCATGGCTAGGTCGCTGACCACATCAGCCGGAGTTGAGACCCGCTCCGGAGCGCGTGCCGTCGGCCGGTGCTTGGTTGCACGCTGCGGGAACGACCGCAAGGTTCAAACCAGCCGCAAGATCCGGAACAGACGCGGAACATTCAGGCACATCAGCCGGGAGTCGATCGACGTACGGCCTGGTGAAACGCGAGTTGACACAGTCGACGCTAGTCCCTTCCTAGAACGTGTGCACTAACGCCGGGACGGCGAGCTACGCCGAACCGGCTCATGGCACAGAACCGCGCAGCCTCCGTGAATCGCGTAGTTTTGCCCTGACCCGGTTCCTCGCAAGGAGTGCGACGCTGAGAGCCCGTCGTCGCGCGTTCACCAGGCAGCAGCGAAAGGCTCCCGCATTTACTGCCGTTCTGCGGGTCCGCGTCCTGGTGGCTGCTCGCGGCGCTGAGACGGGATGGTCATGGCGCGCAGCGCGTCCTGTGGCTTGGCCCGGGCCAGGTAGTCGCGGCGCCACTGCCGCCGCTTGCGCCGGCACGGTCGGCATCCCCACGGCAGCAGCTTGCGTTTCCCGCACATCCAGCACGCTGTCACGGCACCCGCACTTCCCCGCTGAGCGCGTGAGCTGCGTCGAGGGTCAGGGGTGCGACGATAAGGATGGTCAGCAGCGCCACGACGGCGGCGATCAGCGCGATGCGCCGTCGGCGCCGCCGGTCCCGTGTCGCGTAGTACGCCTGGTATTCGGCCCAGCGTGGGTGTGATCGCAGCCGCTGGAGACGTTCCTCGGGTGTCACGGTCAACCTCAGTATCGGAGCGCCGGGAGTGTCGGCTCGACGAGCGCGAGGACGGCGGCGGCAGCACCGATGGCAGCGGCGGCGGTGATGGTTCTGATCACGGGAGTCACCTCCCCTCGCGTGTGCGGATCCAGTGGAGCATTTTGTGCACCATGAGCACTAGGTTCCGTTCATAGTGGTCGGGGTGACTCTCGGAACAATCAGGCCACGGCTAGGCGTTCTGGCGCTTCCTGCGCGCCGGGCACCCGCAGGGGTATATGACGGGCCTATGGCTGGCTGAGGCTGACAGCGCAACCCACACCCCCGCCATCATTCGTGAGTGAACGGTTGGATACGGACGATGATCCTCGGGTGGGTGTGCGGCCTGTGTCTCGCGGGTGAACCGGCGCAGGGCGAACCGGTACCGCTGCCGCCGGTCGGCATCACCGGTACACCGCTGCCCGTCCCGTCGCCCGTGCCGCACGTGATCGAGGTCGTCCCGGTCACGCCGACGCCGCCGGCCATCCGGCCGCCGCGCTCGCCCGGGTCGTCGCGTAGGCCGGCGCCTCCGGCGGTGCCCACCACGCCACCGCCCGCCCCGGCCACGGTGCCCAGCGAGGCTTCAACGGCGCAGCCGGTGCCTCCCGCACCGCCGCCGCCCGCCTGGCCGGACACCGGCCCGGCCAGGCCGCCAGGGCACCCGGACACGTCGGACGACCGCCCCCGTCCCGCGCCGCCCCTGCCGCCGTGGACGGCCCCGCAGGCCGTCGCGCCGCCCTCGACGACCGTCACCGCCGGCGGCGATTCGGGATCCCCGACCTCGGGGACACCCGTGCCGCCGACATGCCCGCCCTCACTGTCCCGCGGTGAGGCGGTGGTGGCCGTGAACACGCAGGCCACCGGCCTGCCCGTGCCGCGCGCTCATCCCCCGCCACGACCGTTCCTGATCACCCCGCCAATCTGGAGCTGATCAGGAGATGACGTCATGGAACGAGCTGTGATTTGGGTGCCCGACACCATCACCGAGCCGGTGCCGGCGGCCGCGAAGTGCATGTCCTACGCCGAGCAGCAGGGCTACCTCGTGCAGGGAGTGGTGCACGCGGTCTGGGCCCGCGCTGAGGAAATGATGTCCGCTGGCACCATCGACGTGGTGATCGTCGCCGACAGGACGCACGTGCCCGCCAAGCGGGCACCGCGGATCGAGCTCGCCGACGTCGGTCCCATGTTCGCCGGGGCGGAGGGCGGCGCGGCATGCACGCCGCGCCGTCGCCGGCCTCGGCGTCTACGCTGAGACGCACCGTGCGCCACGTTGCTCGGGATGCCTCCCCGGGCAGGCAAAGCGTCTTGGTCAGTCGATGGGCAGCGGCAGGCTGTCCACAGCGGCCCGCTTCAGCGGGCTGCTGGTGTCGATGTAGACCTGCGTCGTCGACGGGGAAGCGTGGCCCAGCAGTTCCTGAGTCACCCGCACGTCACCGCCGGCGGCCCGGTGCACATGGGTGCCGTACCAGTGCCGCAGCCGGTGCATGGTCACGCCGCGGTGCCGCAGGGTGCGCTGGAGGTGGTAGTTGGCGCGTTCGCGGACCTGGCGGCGGTTGGCGCGGCCGGTGCCGTCCGGATGGTGGGCGACCGGCCCGTCCGGCAGGTCCCGCACCGCGGCCCACACAGCGGCCGGCGTCGGCACGATGCGCTCCCGGTCGCCCTTGCCGCGGATCCACGTGTCCTCGGCGGTGATGTGCTGACGGTCGAGGCGGGAGATCTCGATGCAGCGCAGGCCCTCCCCGGCTGCCAGCAGGTACCACAGGCGGAAGGGGTCGCGTCCCCGGCGCAGGATGTCGCGCAGCTGATCGTGGGTGACCGGGCGGGCTGCCCGGCGCGGGACGTCGACGTGGGGCAGGTAGCGGCTGGGGTCGAAGTCGAAGCGGTCGGCTTCGGGACGTTCTTCGCTGCATCCCCAGCGGAAGAACCCGCTGACGGCGGCGCGGTAGAGGGCGCGGGTGCCGGGCTTGCGGCCGTCGGTGTAGATGACGGCGCGTAGTTCGTCGGCGTTGGCGTCGCACAGGCCGTAGGGCAGGTCCCGGTCGAGACGGGCCAGCAGGTCGGTGTAGGTGTCGAGGGTGGTGCCGCTGTGCCGGCCGTTGGCGCGTAGGTCGTGGATGTAGGCGGTGATGTACGGGTCGGTCACCGGTCTGCCCGCCTGCTGGCATCCCGGGCGGTGTCGCGTCGGATCTGGACGCAGGCGATAGCTCCGGGCAAGAGAACGGCGAGGGTGTGTGCCGCTTCGAGGTCGTCGTCGGAGAGGCTGGCGACGGCGTCGATCAGCAGGTCCTCGCTGCTGAAGGTCATGCTCCAGTCCTGGTCGAGCATGACTGCGGCGCCGAGTTGCTGCCGGCCGGTGGCGGACAGGCGACGTGGTGGGCCGTAGAACGTGGATAGGGTGCTCATGGTCGGACCTCCCGAGTCCGGTCAACGCCCCGGCGCGTCGTTGCGAGCGACGCCCGGGGTCGCCTTACTGCTGTTCAGCGCGCTTCATGCGGGAATCGTGCATCGATATCGGTCAGCGCGGCATCGTCCGTCCGGCAGGACGATTCAGGCGCGGCCTGCGCTGGCTCGGGTGCGTGGGGGATACCGGGCGGGTGACCTCAGCCGCGGGTCGGCCGTTCGACTGGCGGGGGCGGCGGGGACGTTCGGGCGTGGTCCGGCCGGCTGCGTGAGATGCCTGACTGGGCAGGTCTTCCGAACGATTGTTCGGTCAGACTAGCGTCATGGCTGAGAACTCCCCCGTCGAGCCCGCTGCCGAGTTTGTCACAGACATCGGCCTGCGCCGCATCGACCACGTCGGGATCGCCGTGGCCGACCTGGACGCCGCGATCGACTTCTACCAGCGCACGTTCGGGATGCGCTGCGTGCACACCGAGACCAACGCCGAGCAGGGCGTACGCGAGGCGATGCTCGCGGTCGGGCCGGACGCCTCCGGCGGCATGGTGCAGCTGCTCGCGCCGCTGTCCCCGGACACCACGATCGGCAAGTTCCTGGACAGGCGCGGTCCCGGCATCCAGCAGGTGGCGTACACGGTGGCGGACATCGACGTGGCCTGCGCGGCGCTGCGTGAGCGCGGCGTCCGGCTGCTCTACGACGCACCCCGGCGCGGCACCTCGAACTCCCGGGTCAACTTCGTGCACCCCAAGGACGCCGGTGGCGTGCTGATCGAGCTGGTCCAGCCGGCCTGACGCGCGCGGAGGGGGCCGGTCGCGGCCCCCTCCCGGCATGCGGGAAGGCGCGCGGCAGTGCGCACTTGCACGTTCCCACGGACACCTCCACGCATCGGTGGATGCAGTTTTTCACAGAGGGGTTCCCGCTTTAGCTACCGTTCAGTAACGTCCGCCCGAACAGCAGCGGCGACCGGTTGCCGAATGTGTCGATTGCCGACATGGCGGTCCCGTCGCACCGGCGCCGACGATGGCAGCACCCCTGCCCGCGTCGTGCGGGTGCGGACAAACGGGAGGTCACCGTGCAGGACATCCTCGAAGCGATCATGGCGGCGGAGGGTTCGTCGCAGCCGGAGCGGGAGCTCGCCGGCCTCGCCGGCCTGCCCGTGCCGGAGAGCTACCGGGGCGTGGTGGTGCGTGCCGAGGACACCCGCATGTTCGAGGGCATGGCCACCCGCGACAAGGACCCGCGCAAGGCGCTGCACGTGCAGGAGGTGCCCACCCCCGAACTGGGCCCGGGTGAGGCGCTCGTCGCGGTGATGGCCAGCGCGATCAACTACAACACGGTGTGGACGAGCATCTTCGAGCCGCTGCCCACCTTCAAGTTCCTCCAGCGCTACGGCCGGCTCTCCGAGCTGACCCGCCGCCACGACCTGCCGTACCACGTGGTCGGCTCGGACGCCGCGGGCGTGGTGCTGCGCACCGGGCCGGGCGTGACCAAGTGGAAGGCCGGCGACGAGGTGGTCGCGCACTGCCTCTCGGTCGAGCTGGAGGACTCCGCCGGCCACGACGACACGATGCTCGACCCGCAGCAGCGGATCTGGGGCTTCGAGACCAACTTCGGCGGCCTGGCCGAGATGGCGATCGTCAAGGCCAACCAGCTGATGCCGAAGCCGCGCCACCTGAGC
This sequence comes from Micromonospora sp. WMMD1219, assembly GCF_049315215.1. Taxonomy (NCBI): domain Bacteria; kingdom Bacillati; phylum Actinomycetota; class Actinomycetes; order Micromonosporales; family Micromonosporaceae; genus Micromonospora; species Micromonospora sp. WMMD1219. The sequence continues at coordinate 2,929,578 of NZ_CP186057.1, read as the reverse complement.
TGGGAGGAGGCGGCCAGCCCGGGGCTGGTCAACTCCACCGCGTACCGGCAGCTCGTCTCGCACCACGGCGCGAACATGAAGCAGGGCGACGTCGTGCTGATCTGGGGCGCCTCCGGCGGCCTCGGCGGCTACGCCACCCAGATGGCGCTCAACGGCGGCGCGATCCCGGTCTGCGTGGTCTCCTCGCCGGAGAAGGCCGAGCTGTGCCGCAAGATGGGCGCCGAGCTGGTCATCGACCGCACCGCCGAGGGGTTCAAGTTCTGGTCCGACGAGCACACCCAGGACCAGGACGAGTGGCGGCGCTTCGGTGAGCGCATCCGCGAGCTGACCGGCGGCGAGGACCCGGACATCGTCTTCGAGCACCCGGGCCGGGAGACGTTCGGCGCCAGCGTCTACGTCGCCAAGAAGGGCGGCACGATCGTCACCTGCGCCTCCACCAGCGGCTTCAACCACCAGTACGACAACCGCTACCTGTGGATGCACCTCAAGCGCATCGTCGGTAGCCACTTCGCCAACTACCACGAGGCGTGGCAGGCCAACCGGCTGGTCGCGCTGGGCAAGGTGCACCCGACCGTGTCGAAGACGTACGCGCTGGAGCAGACCGGCCAGGCCGCGTACGAGGTGCACCGCAACGCGCACCAGGGCAAGGTCGGCGTGCGGTGCCTCGCCCCCGCCGACGGGCTCGGCGTCCGGGACATCGAGATGCGTTCGCGCCACGAAAGCGCCATCAACCGGTTCCGCGGTCACTGACCGTACGGTCGCCCCGGATTGCCTTTCCGGCCGACCGGGGCGCCATTCGACCGGCGTACGCACAAAGGGCCGCGGGTGCCGACCCGCGGCCCTTTTCGCGCCGCCTTCCCCGCAGAAGCCCGACCCGCCCCACCCGCCCGGGAGCTGCCAAGATCGCCAATTGGTCCGGGTCTCACCGGACGGCGGAGTTGACCATGTAAACAGGACGCGAAAGGTGCCCACCGCTCTTGCGAACCACCCTGGGGCGTCTGCCAGTATGTCCCAATGCCCCAGCAGCAGTCCTCCCCTCTTGCGTTCTTCGATAACGCGAACTCACAGCCCGATTTCACCGTTGGCCTGCGTGGTTACAACACCAACCAGGTCGACGACTTCATCGGCCGCCTCAGCGCCGCCCTGAGCCAGTCCGAGCAGGCCCGCGCCGAGGCCGAGCAGCGGATGAACGACGCCCAGCGCCGCCTGCGGCAGGCCGAGCAGCGCCAGAGCGCGCTGGAGCAGAAGCTCACCGAGACCAACAAGCAGCTCGAGGAGAACAGCCGGCCGACCCTGTCCGGCCTGGGCACTCGCGTCGAGCAGATCCTGCGGCTGGCCGAGGAGCAGGCCAACGACCACCGCAACGAGGCCAAGCGCGAGTCGGAGGGCATCCTCTCCGCCGCCCGCCTCGAGGCGCGCGAGATCACCGACAAGGCACGTGCCGAGGCCGCCGCCATGAAGGCGACCGCCGAGCGCGAGGCCGGCAGCGTCCGTACCGCCGCCGAGCGCGAGGCCGCCGAGGTCCGCGTGCAGGCCCGCCGCGAGGCCGACACGCTGCGCGCCGACGCCGACCGCGAGACCAAGCAGCTGCGTACGGTCACCGCGCACGAGGTGGCCGAGCTGAAGTCGACTGTCGAGCGCGAGGTCGCCACGCTGCGCGCCACCGCCGAGCGGGAGATCACCCAGCAGCGGGCGAAGGCCGCCCGGGAGGCCGAGGAGAAGCGGGCCGAGGCGACCAAGCTGCTCACCGACGCGCGCGACAAGCGCGACAAGGACCTCCAGGCCCTGGAGCTCCAGCTCGCCGAGCGGCGCGAGAAGGCCGAGCGCGAGGAGTCGGAGCGGCACGCCGCCCAGGTCGCGCAGACCCAGAAACTGGTGAACGAGGCCGAGCAGCGGGCCCGTGCCGCGCAGGAGCGGGCCAAGGAGATCGAGCAGCGGGCCGAGGCCCGCCGGGTCGAGTCCGAGCGCACCGCCAACGAGACCGTCGACAAGGCCAAGGCGCTGGCCGACAAGACGCTCAACGAGGCGCGCGCCGAGGCGCAGCGGGTGCTCAACGAGGCCCGCACCGAGGCCGAGCTGACCACGCAGGCGGCCCGCCGCGAGGTCGAGGACCTGACCCGCCAGAAGGACGCGGTCACCTCGCAGCTCGGGCAGATGCTGTCCGGCCTGGCCGGCATCGTGCCGGGCGTGCCGGCCGGCGGCAAGGCCGAGGCGCCGAAGGCGGACGCCTCCGGCCAGAAGGTGTCGGCGGAGTCGGCCGGCTGATCGAACACCCGCTGTCGGGGGCATGAGCCACGGCGCGGGGTGACGCCGGGTGACCGGTGTCGCCCCGCGCCGTCATGCTTGTGCGGCCCGTTTCGCCAGGAGGGTGAAGTAGCTCCCAGAAGGGGCGTCCGTATCGCCCCAGCAGAGCCGGATGCGTGTGAGGATGGGGGCATGTCGCACGGCGAGGAACTGTTCGCGCTCGGCGGGGACGTGACGACGGAGCCCAGCTTCGAGTCCGCCCTGCGGGGATACGAGAAACGGCAGGTCGACCGCTACGTCGCTCGCGCGGAGCACGAGATCGCGGCGTTGACCACCGAGCGGGAACAGGCGTACACCCAGATCCACAAGCTGGCCGGTCAGGTCGAGGTGCTCCAGCGCGACCTGGCCCAGGTGCGCAAGCAGGCGGCCGTGGTGGACCGGGCGTCGTTCCGGCACCTGGGTCCGCGCGTCGAGCAGATCCTCACCATGGCCGAGGAACAGGCCGACGAGATCCTCGGCGCCGCCAACGAGGAGATCGAGGCCCGCCGCGCCGCCGCCGAGCACATCGTCGAGGAGGCCCGGGAGCAGGCCGCCCAGGCGCTCAAGGACTTCGAGATCGCGCTGGCCGCCCGCCGGGCCGAGGAGGAGCGGCACACCGCCGCCCGCAAGGCCGAGGCCGAGGCCACGCTCAAGGCCGCAAAGGACGAGTCCGCGCAGCTGCGCAAGGCCGCGCAGGACGAGTCGACGAAGCTGCGGACGGCCGCCCAGGACGAGGCCGAGAAGCTGCGCCGGACCGCCCAGGACGCGCTGGCGAAGGCCCAGCAGGAGGCCACCCAGCTCCGCGACACGGCCAAGGAGATCCACGCCCGGGCCCAGCAGGAGGCCGCGCGGCTGCGCGAGGCGGCCAAGGAGGCGCTGGCGAAGGCCCAGCAGGAGGCGAGCCAGCTCCGCGAGGCGGCCAAGGAGGTGCACGCCAAGGGCCAGCAGGAGGCCAAGCGGCTCACCGACGCCGCCGCCGAGGCCGGCCGGGCCACGCACGCCAAGGCGCTGGCCGAGGCCAAGAAGATCGTGGACGACGCGGAGGAGGCCGCCAAGGCCACCCGCGGCCGGGCCCGCACCGAGGCCAACCGGCTCACCACCGAGGCCGCCGAGGCCGGCAAGCGCAACCGCGCCGAGGTCGAGGCGTACGTGCAGCGCATGCGCACCGAGACCGAGGCGTACGTGCAGCAGTCCCGCGCGCAGACCCAGCAGGAGCTGGGCGCCTGGCGGGCGGGGGTGGAGAAGGAGGTCGCCGAGCGGCGGGACAGCGCGGAGAAGGAGCTGGCCCAGCGCCGGGCCGCCGCCGAGCAGGAGTTCGCCAAGCGCCGCGACGAGCTGGACAAGCAGCACGCCAAGCGGCAGGAGGAGCTGGAGCAGGCGTACACCACGCGGCGCGACGAGATCGAGCGCACCGCCGCCGGCGTCCGGGAGGCCGCGGAGGCCGACGCGCTGAGCATGCGGCAGCAGGCCGAGCTGGAGGCCGCCGAGCTGCTGCGCCGCGCCGAGGCGGACGCCACCGCGCAGCGCCGCAAGGCCGACGAGCACGTGGCGGCCTCGCGTCGCCAGTTCGAGGAGTACGCGGCCACGACCCAGCAGCACCTCGCCACCACCCAGCAGCACCTGGCCTCGACCCAGCAGGAGGTGGCCGCCGGCCGGCAGCAGCTCGCCGGGGTGATGCTGGAGATCGCCAAGGCCCAGCAGGAGCTGGCCGACCTGCGTACCGAGACGTGGAAGTCGCGGCAGGAGTCCGACGACCTGCAACGCCGCCTCACCGATCTGCGGCGCGACGCCGACTCGGCCGGGATCGCGGCCACCCCGGTCGACCCGGACGACCTCGCCACCGCGGCCTCAGGGCGGGCCGGCGACGACGGCGGCGAGCCCGCCGACATCCCGGTCGGCAGCGGTGCGCCGGTGGCCGCGAAGGGCGCCGCCACGACGGCCCCCGACGGCACCGGCCCGGCGAAGGGCGACGGCGAGCCGGCCGAGGCGGGCAAGGCGAAGCCGGTCGGTGAGCCGGTGACCACGATGGACTCCCCCGCCGGCGCGGGCGTCGACGGGGAGCCCACTGTGGCCGCCGTACCGGGCGAGGGTGGCCGGGGCGCCACCCCGACGAAGATCACCAGCACCGGCGAGAACGGCAAGCGCCCGACCAAGCCGACCACCGACGAGCGCAGCGCCAAGCCCAGCACGGTCAGCGTCGACAAGGACTGATACCCCCCGCCGCGCCGGATCGGGGAGGTGGTGGCATCCGCCGCACCCGGACCCCACCACTTCCCCGAACCGGCGGGCCCAGCGCCACGTCGGGGAGGTGGCGGCATCCCACCCACCCGGACCACACCACCTCCCCGAACCGGCGGGCGACCCGCGCCGGGGCGGTCCGGCGGGACGGGCCGGCGGGAAGTGGTGTGGGATGGTCGGGGCGGACGGCGGCGACTACCCTGCGGGCAGAGGGCCGCGCGTCGGCCGTGGACGTCACCGGCGGGCGAGCCGGGCAGCGCGGAAGCCGGGAGGCACGGGTGTCGCAGGAGGGCTCCGCCACCCCGGATGACAAGGCGGCGGCCGTGAACACCGCCGGCGAGGCGGAACCCGCGCCCGACGCCAACCGCACCGCCGGCAACCCACGAGCCGGCACCGGCACGAGCAGCGAGCGGCCCGTCGACGTCGAGCCGGGTGAGTTCGAGCCGAGCGGGCGTTTCGGCGTACCGGGGCGGCCGCTGCGGCGCAGCGCCTTCCTGGTCGGGTTCACCGGCGCGCTCGGCGTGCTGCTGGCGTACGCGCTGTTCCTGGGCATCCGCAACGCCGCGGGCATCCTGGTGCTCGTGGTGATCGCGCTGTTCCTCGCGGTCGGCCTGCACCCGGCGGTGGTCCGGCTGCACAAGTGGGGCGTGCCGCGCGGCCTGGCCGTGGCGGTGGTGACGCTCACCGTGCTGCTGCTGATCGTCGCCGGTCTGCTGGCGCTGGTGCCGCCGGTGGTGACCCAGTCCGGCCAGTTCATCCAGCAGCTACCCGGCTACGTCGAGGAGCTGCGCCGCAATCCCACTGTCAACGACCTCGTCATCCGGTACGACGTGATGGAGCGGGTCCAGGCGGCGGCGAACGCGGACACGATCGGGCGGGCGCTCGGCGGCGTGCTCGGCGGCGCGCAACTGGTCTTCGGGACGATCTTCCGTCTGCTCACCGTGCTGGTGCTGACGATCTACTTCCTGGCGTACTTCGACAAGCTGCGCGAACTCGGGTACGCCCTGGTGCCGCGCTCGCGCCGGCAGCGGGTCCGGCTGATCGGCGACGAGATCCTCACCCGGGTCGGCGCGTACATGGTCGGCGCGCTCGCCATCGCGGTGCTGGCCGGGGTGACCACGTTCGTGTTCGCGCTGGCGGTCGGCCTGCCGTACCCGTTCGCGCTCGCCGTGGTGGTCGCGGTGACCGACCTGATCCCGCAGATCGGCGCGACGCTGGGCGCGGTGGTGGTGACGCTCGTCGGGCTCGCCACGGACCTGCCGGTGGGCATCGCCTGCCTGGTGTTCTTCGTGCTCTACCAGCAGGTGGAGAACTACCTGATCTATCCCAAGATCATGCGCCGGGCGGTGTCGGTCAACGAGGTGGCCGCGTTGCTCGCCGCGCTGCTCGGGGTGGCGCTGCTGGGCGTGGTGGGCGCGCTCATCGCGATCCCGACCGTCGCCGCGTTGCAGCTGATCCTGCGCGAGGTGGTGCTGCCCCGCCAGGACGCCCGCTGAGTCGTTACTCGGCGCGCCGCTGGGCCGGGCCGGGCACCGGGGTGTCCGCGAACGCGGCGACCGTGCGGTCGGCGTACGCGCTGGCGTCTCCGGTCTCCATCGGGCCGTCCCAGGTCGTCGGCAGCGGCAGCGGTACGCCGGGGGCGACCCGCCGGACGACCTCGTCCAGCACCTTCTCCGCGTCGCCGACCCAGAGGTGCTTGGCGCCGTCCACGCCCACCACCTCGGCCTGCGGCACGGCGGCGAACCGCTCCCGGGCCTCCTCCGGGCGCAGGTAGTCGTCGAACTCGGGGACCAGGGCGGTCAGCGGCTTGCCCGTCTCGGCCCAGACCGCCAGGTCCTCCGGCGCGGAGTAGCGCAGCGGCGGGGAGAGCAGGATCGCGCCGGCCACCGCCGGGTCGCAGCCGTACTTCAGCGCCAGGTCGGTGCCGAACGACCAGCCGACCAGCCAGATGTTCGGCAGCTCGTGGAACTCGGCGTACTCGATCGCGGCGGCCACGTCGAACCTCTCACCGACCGCGCCGTCGAACGTGCCCTCGCTGGTGCCGCGGACGCTGGTGGTGCCCCGCGTGTTGAAGCGGAGCACGGCGAGGCCGGCCAGGGCGGGCAGCCGCCAGGCCGCCTTGCGGAACACGTGGCTGTCCATCATCCCGCCGTGGGTGGGCAGCGGATGCAGGCAGACCAGCGTGGCGGCCGGTTCGCGGTCCAGCGGCCGGGCCAGCTCGCCGACGAGCGTCAACCCGTCGGCTGTGTGCAGCTCGATGTCCTCCCGGCGGCCGGGCAGGATCGACGACGCGCGAATCGGAGTGCTCACGCCTGCCAGTCTCCCGCGTCGGCGGCCCCGCCGCCCAGCGGGACGCGAACCGGGTGATCCAGATCGCTCAGCCGTAGCGCGGGGCACCCCGGCCGCGCTGGAGGTTCGGCCCGCGCCGGTCCCGGGCCCGCCAGCAGCCGGAATGCCAGTGCCGGCGGTCGGTCAGGTCGCCCCGGTCGTCGGCCGGCCAGGCCACCAGGTGCGCCACGCCGGGGCGGATCTCCTGGTCACAGCCGGGACAGCGGTACGTCTTGACCGACGCGCCGCCGCTGATCGCGCGTATCTGCCAGTCGCCGTCGCGCCACTGCTGCACGGTCGGCACGCCGTGGCGGGCACGCTCGGCGTCCAGGCCGGGGCCTTCTTCCCGGCGAGGGCGGTTGCGACGGGGGCTCACGGTCACCAAGCGTACGGTCCGCCGGCCGGACCGGCCCGGGTCGGGCGGCCGGCCGGCGGACGAGCGCTCAGTCCCAGGTCTCCGGGCGGGTCGGATCCGGCGCAACCTGGACGCCGCCCAGCACGAGCGCCGCGTCGAGTTCGTCGAACCCCTGCTCCGGCCAGCCGTAATCGGCGAGCAGGCGCGACTTCGGCACGCCCAGAAGCTCGATCCGATCCTGTGCCGAGTAGAGGTGGGCGGGACGCCCGCCGATCGTCATGTTGCGGTCGACGGTGTGCGGCGAGGTCTCGGCCGCGTACTGGTAGGAGACGCTCATCTGGTGGTTGTCGGCACGGACGATGCCGAACCGGGCGGTCACCAGCCGCGGGAAGCCGGTCACGTTGACCCGGCAGCTGGCGACCCGGGCGCCGTCCGGCACGGTCGTGACGCGGACCGGAGCACCACAGCGGCGCGCCTCGGTCAGCCGCAACGCCTCGGCCGCGACGGTCAGCGCCGTGTCCTGTTGCGCCGACACGCTGGCCCGCGCGTACAACCCGGGCGCCGGTCGCCACTGCCGGACCTGGATCGGCATCCCGTCGACGGTCAGCGTGCTGGTCCGGCCGTCGAACGCCGCCTCCTCGGCGAGCGCAGCGACCTCGAACGGCACCCCCTCGGCGCTGGCCTCCCGCAGCGTCTGCGACGAGCGCGCCAGCTCGACAGTGACCTTCCGCCCGTCGCCGACGTCCAGCCCGACGGTCTCCCGGCCCTGCGACGCCTCCCAGCTCAGGTAGCGGGCCCGGGTGGTGTCGACGCCGAAGTGCAGCACCCCGGCGTCGGTGCCGACGACCTCCGGCGCGGCCGCCGCTCCCGGCGCGGCCCGCATCAGCGGTGGCGCCGCCCCGGCCGACGCGGCCGGGCCGGCCGGGCCGGTGAACGGCCGGTCCACGCCCGGCAGGCCCGGGACGACGGCCAGGCCGCCGAGCAGCGCGACCAAGGCGAGACCCCCACCGAGCACGGCCCGGCGACGGCGTAGCCGACGACGGCCACCCGTCACGGCCCCGGCGGTCAGCCGGTCGATGTCCACGGCACCCTCGGCGTGCTCCCGCAACACCGAGACGATCCGCTGGTCGAGGTCGGTCACGGCCGGCTCCCCTTCGTCATCGGGACGCCGCAGCGCTCCCGGAGGTGGGCGAGCGCCCGCATCGCGTGGGTGCGGACGGTGACCGGGGAGCAGTCGAGGATCTGGGCGATCGTGGCGTCGTCCAGATCCTCGTAGTAGCGCAGCACCAGCACGGCGCGCTGGCGGTCCGGGAGGGCGCGGATCAGCCGCCACATCTCGTCCCGGTCGGCCGCCTCGCCGCCGAGGTCGCCACGCTGGGGCCGGTCGGCGAACGTGTCCACCGTCAGCTCGCGGTTGGTTCGCCGCCGCCACCAGGACGTGTTCGCGTTGACGAGCATCCGCCGCACGTACACGTCGGGCCGGTCGGCGCGGGCGATCTTCCGCCAGTGCACGTACGCGCGGGCCAGCACGTCCTGCGTCAGGTCCTCGGCCCGGTGCGCGTCACCGGTCAGCAGCCGGGCCAGACGCAACAGAGCCGGGCCGCGGCTGCCGACGTACTCCTCGAATGTCACACCTCGAAGACGCCGTCACCGGGCCCGGCTGTTGACAGCGGTCAGCGCCGGGTGTGGTCGCGGAAGCCGCGGCCGGACTTGCGGCCCAGGTAGCCGGCCGTGACCAGGTGCTCCAGCAGCGGCGCCGGGGCGAAACCGGGCTCGCGCAGCTCCAGGTACAGCTCCCGCTGGATGGCCAGCGAGACGTCCAGGCCGACCACGTCGAGCAGCTCGAACGGGCCCATCGGGTAGCCGCAGCCGAGCTTCATCGCGTAGTCGATGTCGTCGGCGGTCGAGTAGCTGGCCTCCAGCATCTTCACCGCGTCGTTCAGGTACGGGAACAGCAGCGCGTTGACGATGAAGCCGGACCGGTCGCCGCAGACCACGCCGGTCTTGCCCAGCTTCGCGCAGACCGCGCGGGCGGTGGCCGACGTCTCGGCGGAGGTGCGGATGGTCTGCACGATCTCCACCAGCGGCATGATCGGCGCCGGGTTGAAGAAGTGCAGGCCGACCACGTCGGCGGGGCGCTGGGTCGCCATCGCCACGTCGATCACCGGCAGCGACGAGGTGGTCGTGGCGAGCACGACACCCGGCTTGCAGATCTCGTCCAGGCTGGCGAACAGCGCCTTCTTGACGCTCAGCTCCTCGATCACGGCCTCGACCACCAGGTCGACGTCGGCCAGGTGCTCCAGCGTCGCGGACCAGGTGATCCGGCCGAGCGCGGCGTCCCGGTCGGTCTCGCTGAGCTTGCCCCGCACCACGCCCTTGTTGAGCGAGGTCTTGACCGCCTCGCAGACCTTCGCGGACTTCTCCGCGCCCCGGGTCACCGAGACGACCTCGTACCCGGCCTTGGCGAACACCTCGATGATGCCGGTGGCCATGGTCCCGGAGCCGACCACGCCGACCTTCGCGATGGCGCGGGCGCCGTCGGCGAGCGCGGCGTCCGCGGCGAGCGGCGTGTACTCGTCGGGTACGACCTTCGGCGAGCCCGGCCGCTCGTAGGTGTAGAAGCCGCGACCGGACTTCCGGCCCAGCAGACCGGCGGTGACCATCTGCTTGAGCAGCGGGGCCGGGGCGTGCCGGCGGTCCCGGCCGCCGCGCCGGTACATCGTGTCGAGGATCTCGTACGCGGTGTCCAGGCCGATCAGGTCCATCAGCGCGAGCGGGCCCATCGGCAGGCCGCAGCCGAGCTTCATGGCGGCGTCGATGTCCTCGCGGGTGGCGTAGCGGGCCTCGAACATGCCGACCGCGTGGTTCAGGTAGCCGAACAGCAGCGCGTTGGCGATGAAGCCGGCCCGGTCGCTGATCGTCACGTCGACCTTGCCGAGCCGCTCGCAGAGCGCCTCCACGTCGGCGACCACGTCGGCCGAGGTGACCACCGTGCGGACCACCTCGACCAGCTTCATCACCGGGGCCGGATTGAAGAAGTGGATGCCGATGACCTGGTTCGGCCGGGTGGTGGCGACGGAGATCTCGGTGACGCTCAGCGAGGACGTGTTGGTGGCGAGGATCGCCTCGGGCTTGCAGACCCGGTCCAGCTCGGCGAAGATCCGCTGCTTGAGGTCCAGGTGCTCGGGCACCGCCTCGATCACCAGGTCCACGTCGTGCAGCGCGTCCAGGCCGACCCGGAAGTCGACCCGGGCCAGCAGGGCGTCCCGCTCGGCCTCGGCGAGCTTGCCCTTGGCCACGGCCCGGTCCGTGGAGCCGGTGAGCGTGGCCCGGCCGCGCTCCAGCGCCCCGTCGGAGATCTCGACGGCTGTGACGTCGACGCCGTTGCGGGCGAACACCTCGACGATGCCGGCACCCATGGTGCCCAGACCCACCACGCCCACCCTGGTGAACTCCCGCGCCACGACCGGCCTCCCCTGGCTCGACTCCGCCGTTCGCGACATGAACGGCCGCTAAGGTTATGCGCCGGAGTCTGCCACGTGACGCTGTGTTGTCGAGACGCCGTGGGATATTTCACGCACCGCGCCTCACCCGGTGGCGTTCTCCCCCACCAGCGCCAGCAGCTCGGCGACGAACTCCGCCGGCCGCTCCAGGTGCGGGCTGTGCCCGCAGCCGGGCAGCACCACCTCCCGGTAGGTCCCGCCGGCCGCCGCGTACCGCTGGAGCACCGCGCGGGTCTGCCCCACCATCGGCTGCGGCGGGCACTCCTGCGGGCCGGGCCAGCCGGGCACCACACCGAGCTGACCGAGGTACGCCAGGTCGAACAGCGAGGTGTCCGAGACGATCACGTCGGCGTCGCCGCGTACCCAGGTCACCGGCGGCTTGACCGGCGCGGCGACCAACTCGTCGGCGAGCCGGAAGTGGGCCGGGGCCAGCGCGTTGAGCACGCCGCGCGGCCCGGCGGCGGTCCCCGGCCAGTGCGGCGAGGCGACGGCGGTGCCCGGGTAGTTGTCGTCGCCGGTGGCGGTGGTCAGCATGCTCTCCAGCAGCAGGTCCTCGTCGTCGCCCAGGGACGCCGGGTCGGCCACGTACGCGGCACGCAGCACCGCACGCGGGCTGGTCGGGCCGTCCGCGCCCCGGTCACCGGCGGCGAGCCGGGCCACGAAGTCCGGATTAGCGCCGCCGGCACCGGTGCCGGCGAAGTCGGGCGTCGTCGGGGTGCCGTCGAGGTCCCGGGTGCCGCCGAAGCCGTACGGGGACACCGGCGCCTCCAGCAACAGACCGGCCACCCGCTCCGAGTGGCCGACGAGCAGCCGCATCGCCACCCCACCGCCCAGCGAGTGCCCGGCCACCACCGGCCGCGCGCCGGGCCGGAACAGCCCCGGGGCGTCCAGCAGCGCGGCCACGTCGTCGGCGAAGTCGTCCAGCCCTCGGGTGGCGTCGACCGGCGCGGTGTCGGTCTCGCCGTAGCCGCGCAGGTCGGGAGCGACCACCCGGAGCGTGTCCGGCAGCCGGGCAAGCAGCGGTTCCCAGAACGCGGAGGAGGAGACGTTGCCGTGCACCAGCAGCACCGGCACGCCGTCCGGTGGACCGGCCACGCGGACCGCCTGGGTGATGCCGTTGGCCTGGACCGTGAGCCGTGCGCTGCGCATCCGCGCATGCTGGCACGCGCCCCCACCCCCGCACCATGTCTCCCACCCCCACACCGCCCACCCCAACCATGGGCGCACACCCCCCGCCTCACGGAACCGCACGCACGCGCCACCCCCCTTAGCGCGTCGATCATGAAGTTAGCGGCGACAAATCAGACGCAGAACGCCGCCAACGTCATGATCGACGGGCCTGGAAGCGCCCACCCGGCCCACCCACCCGTCCGCCGGCCCCGTCGCCGGTCGCATCGCCGCGGTGATCAAGGAGTTTGCGTCACCGCGGGAGCCGTTTCCGTACCCAAACTCCTTGATCAACGCGGGTGGGTGGGCCGGGTAAGGAGCGCCGGGAACGCGGCGGGTGCGGAGGGCTAGCGGGCGTCGGCCGGCTGGGCCTCGCGCGCCTCGATCGGCTGGCGCGGCCCGGGGACGGGCAGCGGCAGGGTGGGACGCTGGTCGCGGCGCAGCGCGCCGAAGCTCATCCCGACCGGGTCGGTCCGGGCCACGCCCGGGTCGTAGAGGCGCAGGTCGGTACGGCCCAGCCGGACCACGTCACCGTCGGCGATCGCCACGCTGCCGGTGACCCGGGTGTCGTTGAGCCAGGTGCCGTTGGTCGAGCCGAGGTCGGTGAGCATCACCCCTTCGGGGGTGGCCCGGACGGTGGCGTGCCGCCGGCTCAGGTGCGGGTCGGCGAGCACGATGTCGGCGGTCGGCGCGCGGCCGATCACCTGCGCGTCCTGGCCGACCCGGAACGTGAGCCCACGCATCGCCCCGCCGGACACCGTCAGCAACGGCATCAGCTCAGGATGCTCCTCCATGGACAGTCGACCTCCACCCCACATCGCCCCGCGGCGTCAGCCTGCCACCTCACCGTAGTGGCTTGCACCACCGCGCGGTCACCCCCGCGACCCCGGCCGGTCATCTCCCGTTCGCCGTTTCGGACGGCACTTCCGTCGATGCGACGGCTGATCGTCCGCGCAGCGTACGGCGCGTTCGACACCTACCGGCGAGTAATCCTCGGGTCTAGACTTCGGCCATGACCGCTGTGCATGTGCCGGGCGCCCCGCTCATCTCCGAGGGTCTGCTGGTGTCGACCAGCCCGGCCACCGGCGCCGAGGCAGGCAGATTCCCGCTGGCCGCCGAGGCGGACGTGCGTGCCGCTGTCGACCGCGCCCGGGAGGCCGGCGACTGGTGGGCCGGGCTCGGCTTCGCCGGCCGACGGGACCGCCTCCAGCGCTGGCGCGGTGTGCTCGCCCGGCGGATCGAGGAGCTGGCCGACCTGATGCACACCGAGGGCGGCAAGCCGGTCGGTGACGCGGTGGTGGAGATCCTCACCGCGCTGGAGCACATCGACTGGGCGGCCCGCAACGCCCGGCGGGTGCTCGGGCCGCGCCGGGTCCGCTCCCGCCTGATCCTCGCCGAGTTCACCGGTCACCTCGAATACCAGCCGTACGGCGTGGTCGGCGTGATCGGCCCGTGGAACTATCCGGTCTTCACGCCGATCGGCTCCGCCGCGTACGCGCTCGCGGCCGGCAACGCCGTGGTGTTCAAGCCGAGCGAGTACACCCCTGCGGTCGGTCAGTGGCTGGTCGACCGGTTCGCCGAGGTGGTGCCGGAGCAGCCGGTGTTCCAGGTGGTGCACGGCTTCGGCGCGGTCGGTGCGGCGCTGTGCCGTTCCGGGGTCGGCAAGGTGGCGTTCACCGGCTCGACCGCGACCGCGAAGCGGGTGATGGCCGCCTGCGCCGAGTCGCTCACGCCGGTGCTGCTGGAGGCCGGCGGCAAGGACGCGATGATCGTCGACTCGGACGCCGACCTGGACGCCGCGGCGGAGGCGTGCGTGTGGGGCGGGCTGACGAACGCCGGCCAGACGTGCATCGGCATCGAGCGGGTCTACGCGGTCGACCAGGTCTTCGACGCCTTCGTCGACAAGGTGGTGGCGAAGGCCGGCCGGCTCACAGTGGGCGCCGACGGGTCCGACCTCGGCCCGATCACCATGCCGTCGCAGATCGACATCATCCGCCGGCACATCGACGACGCGATCGACCGGGGCGGCCGGGCGGTGCTCGGCGGCCCGGAGGCGGTCCAGCCGCCGTACGTGCACCCGACGGTCCTGGTCGACGTGCCGGAGGACTCGGCCGCCGTGCAGGAGGAGACGTTCGGGCCGACGCTCGTGGTCAACCGTGTCAGCGACGTGGACGAGGCGGTCGAGCGGGCCAACGCGCTGCCGTACGGGCTCGGGGGTTCGGTCTTCGGCCGGGCGCGGGCGGTGGCGGTGGCGCGGCGGCTGCGTTCCGGGATGGCCTCGGTCAACTCGGCGCTGACGTTCGCCGGCATGTCGACGTTGCCGTTCGGCGGCACGGGCGAGTCCGGCTTCGGCCGCATCCACGGCGAGGAGGGGCTGCGCGAGTTCGGCCGGCCCAAGTCGGTCACCCGCCGCCGGGCCCGGTCGCTGCTGCCGGCGATGACGTTCGAGCGCACCCCGGCCGACGTTGCCCGCATCGTCAAGATCGCCAAGCTGATGTACGGCCGGGGCCGCTGAGGCAGCGCCTCAGAACAGCGTCAGCTCGTCGCGTTCGATGCCGCGCAGCTTGTCGTAGTCGACCACGACGCACCGGATGCCCCGATCGGTGGCGAGCACCCGGGCCTGCGGCTTGATCTCCTGCGCGGCGAACACGCCGGCCACCGGCGCGAGCAGCGGATCGCGGTTCATCAGCTCCAGGTAGCGGGTGAGCTGCTCCACGCCGTCGATCTCGCCGCGCCGCTTCACCTCGACCGCCACCGCGCCGCCGGCCGCGTCCCGGCAGAGCAGGTCGACCGGCCCGATCGCGGTCATGTATTCCCGCCGGACCAGCGTGTAGCCCTCCCCCAGCGTCGCCGGGTTCGCGGCGAGCAGCTCCTGGAGGTGCGCCTCGACGCCGTCCTTGCGCAGGCCCGGGTCCACACCCAGCTCGTACGAGGTGTCCTGGAAGATCTCCTCCAGGGTGATGCGCAGTTCCTCGCCGGCCTTGTTGACCACCCGCCAGACGCCGGGCGCCTCCTCCAGCCGGCAGGGCGGGCTCATCCAGTTCAACGGCTTGTAGGCCCGGTCGTCGGCGTGGATCGACACCGACCCGTCCGCCTTCACCATCAGCAACCGGGTCGCCGGGGGCAGATGGGCCGAGAGCCGTCCGACGTAGTCCACCGAGCACTTCGCAATGACCAACCGCACCCGCCGAGGGTAGCCGAGGCCCCGGCGGACGCCGACGAGCGCCACTGGCGTACCGGTGCCATATTGAGATCGTGCTCGAAGTCCTCACCGGTTCCGGCCTGGCCGCCTCGGCGGGCCTGAACGCCTACATCCCGCTTCTGCTGATGGGTCTGCTGTCCCGCTACACCGATCTGGTCGAGCTGCCGAGCGGCTGGCAGTGGCTCGGCAACGGCTGGGTGGTGCTGATCCTCGCGGTCCTGCTCGCGGTCGAGGTGGTGGCCGACAAGGTGCCGGTGGTCGACCACGTCAACGACGTGGTGCAGACGGTGGTCCGGCCGACGGCCGGCGGGCTCGCGTTCGGCGCGGGCGCCGGCTCGGAGACGGTCACCGTCAGCGACCCGGACACGTTCTTCTCGTCGCACCAGTGGGTGCCGGTGGTGGTCGGCGTGTTCATCGCGCTCGGCGTGCACCTGCTCAAGGCCGCCGCCCGGCCGGTCATCAACGCGACCACGGCCGGTGTGGGCGCGCCGGTGGCCAGCACCGCCGAGGACGCGACGAGCGTCGTCATGTCGGTGGTGGCGCTGCTGCTGCCGGTGCTGGTGCTGGTGTTCCTGGTCGGCCTGGTGCTCTTCGTGCCCTGGCTGTTCCGCCGTCGACGGGAGCGGCGCCGGGAACGCGCCGCCGCCCGGGAGGCCGGTTTCCGCGTCTGACCGTGGCGGCTCAGCGGCTCTCGTACGTCATGCAGTCGGCCATGTCCATGTCCGGGCCGACGGTGATGGCCGGGGCGTGGCACTCCAGGTCGGCGTTGTGCCGGCAGTCCGAGCGCGAGCACGCACCGACCTGGGCCACGAGCTGGTCGATGCCGCCGCGCACGGGCATCTCCACGAACGTGTGGCAGTGCGCGTGGTCGCTGCTGCCGATGGTGATGGCGAACGCGTGGCAGTCGTTCGTGTGGTTGTAGGCGCAGGACCGGACGGCGCACTCCTGGACCCGGGGCATCTCCAACGACGCGGTCATCATCTCGCCCTTCAGTGGGTGTCTTGCCCCGACTTTAGGCTTTGTGATGCTTTCAGCGTGCGGGATCCAGCGCGTTCGCCTCGCGGATCACGGTGACGAGTTCGTCGATGATGCCGGTGAGCGCGAAGTCCTTCGGCGTGAACACCCGGGCCACCCCGGCGGTGCGCAGCGCGTCGGCGTCGGCGGCCGGGATGATCCCGCCCACCACCACCGGCAGGTCGCCCCGCCCGGCCGCGCGCAGCCCGTCCAGCACCGCCGGCACGGCGGCCAGGTGCGAGCCGGACAGCACGGAGAGGCCGACCAGGTCGACGTCCTCCTCCACCGCCGCCGCGACGATCTGCCCGGCGGTCAGGCGGATGCCCTGGTAGACCACCTCGAACCCGGCGTCGCGGGCGCGTACCGCGATCTGCTCGGCGCCGTTGGAGTGCCCGTCCAGCCCCGGCTTGCCGACCAGCAGCCGCAGCCGGCCACTGCCCAGCTCCCGGGCGGTCGCGACGACCCGCTCGCGGACCCCGGCGAGGGTCGCGTCACCGGCTGTGCCGACCGCCCCGGCCAGGCCGGTCGGCGCGCGGTACTCGCCGTACACCTGGCGCAGCGCGCCCGCCCACTCGCCGGTGGTGACACCGGCCCGCACGCAGTCCAGCGTCGCCGGCATCAGGTTCGCCGTGGTGGCGGCGTCGGCGCGCAGCCGGTCCAGCGCCGCCTCGACCGCCGCCGCGTCCCGGTCGGCCCGCCACCGGCGTACGCCGTCGGTTGCCGCCTCCTCGACGGCCGGGTCGACCTGCTCGATCGCCTCGGCGCCGGCTGCGGTCAGCGGCGACGGCTCGGTCTCGGTGAACCGGTTGACGCCGACCACCACGTCCGAGCCGGACTCCATCCGGCGGCGCCGGTCGGCGAGCGAGGCCACCAGCGCGCTCTTGAGGTAGCCGGTCTCGACGGCGGTGACCACGCCGCCCATCTCCAGCACCTTCTCCAGCTCGACCCGGGCGCCGGAGACGATGTCGTCGACCAGCGCGGTCATCACGTGCGATCCGGCGAACAGGTCCGGGTACTCCAGCAGGTCCGACTCGTACGCCAGCACCTGCTGCATGCGCAGCGACCACTGCTGGTCCCACGGGCGGGGCAGGCCCAGCGCCTCGTTCCAGGCGGGCAGCTGCACGGCGCGGGCGCGGGCGTCGCGGGACAGCGTGACGCCGAGCATCTCCAGCACGATGCGCTGGATGTTGTTCTCCGGCTGCGCCTCGGTCAGGCCCAGCGAGTTGACCTGGACGCCGTAGCGGAACCGGCGCTGCTTCGGGTTCTCCACGCCGTAGCGGTCGCGGGTGATCTCGTCCCAGAGCGCGCCGAACGCGCGCATCTTGGCGATCTCCTCGACGAAGCGCACCCCGGCGTTGACGAAGAACGAGATCCGCTGGACCACGTCGCCCATCCGCTCGGGCGGCACCTGGCCGGAGTCGCGCACGGTGTCCAGCACGGCGACGGCGGTGGCCAGCGCGAAGCCGACCTCCTGCACCGGCGTGGCGCCGGCCTCCTGGAGGTGGTACGAGCAGATGTTCACCGGGTTCCACCGGGGCATCTCACGCAGCGTGTACGCGATCACGTCGGCGGTCAGCCGCAGCGACGCCGCCGGCGGGAAGATGTACGTCCCCCGGGACAGGTACTCCTTGATGATGTCGTTCTGCGTGGTGCCGGCGCAGCGGCTCAGCTCCGCGCCCTGCTCGGCGGCGACGGTGCCGTAGAGGCCGAGCAGCCACATCGCCGGGGCGTTGATGGTCATCGAGGTGTTCATCTCGGCCAGCGGGATGCCCTCGAACAGCGCCCGCATGTCACCCAGGTGCGCCACCGGCACGCCGACCCGGCCCACCTCGCCGGAGGCCAGCTCGTGGTCCGGGTCGTACCCGGTCTGGGTGGGCAGGTCGAAGGCGACCGACAGGCCGGTCTGCCCCTTCGCCAGGTTGCGGCGGAAGAGCGCGTTGGTGGCCGCGGCGGAGGAGTGCCCGGCGTACGTGCGCATCACCCACGGGCGGTCCCGCTCGGGCAGCCGTCCCGGCATCGCGTCGTCCATGGCCGGAGTTTAAGTTACCGTTCAGTAAAAGAGAGTGTGGAAAACCACACAACCCGATGCCCGTGCCGGTGGGCCGGCGTGCTCGGCCGGCCCACCGTACGGGTCACTCGCTGCGGGCGGTCTCCGGACCGGTGATCCGTTCCAGCAGCGGCAGGGTGGCCGCGATGACCGCGAGACAGCCGAGCACGCCGAGGGCCACCACCGCGGCGAACCCGATCCCCGGCACGCGCAGGTCGTAGTCCATCTGCGCGCGCAGGAACAGCTGCGCGGCGACCAGTCCCATCCCGACCGCCACCACGGCGACGGTCAGCAGCGGCACGGTGCTCTCCAGGGCCACCACCCGGCGCAGCAGCCGCACCGGGGCGCCGCTGAGCCGAAGCAGGCTGAACGGCCTTTTCCGTTCACTGAGGCCGGCCGCCACGGCCACGGCCAGGCTGCATCCGGCGAGCGCGAGACCGGCCACCACCACGAGGTCGGCCAGCCGCTGCCAGCCCCGCATGGTGTCGGCGAAGTCGGCCTCGAAGTCGCCGGGCACGTTCGGTGCCACGAAGAAGGTGGGGAACGCGGCTTCGAGGAGCGTCCGGGCCCGCTCCACCGCGACCGGGTCCTCCGCCTCGACCGCCACCGAACCCGCCGGGAGTCCCGCGAGGGCGGCCGGGCCCACCGGGGACGACGGCCAGACCCGGTCGGCCGAGGCGGACTCCCCCCAGGGGATCAGGTCCGGCGGCACCTCGGCGACGCTCGCCCCCGTGGCGCACCGCCCGTAGGCGGGCGGGATGTCCACGCAGGCGATCACGCCGGAGTCGCGGCCGTCACCGCGTACCGGGTTCTCCCGGACGAGCACCGGGTTGCGGACGCCGGGAACCGCCGCCAGATCGGCCAGCAGCGTGGCCGGCGCCGGGGCGTCGTTTGTCAGCACCATCGACAGCCGGCCGGCCTCCAGGGAACCCCGGGGCGCCGGACCGCGCTCGTGCGCGATCGTCCCCATCACGCCCACGGCCACCGTCGTGACGAACAGCGCGAGCATCACGCCGCTCACCGCCCGGAACCCGGCGGCCGGGTTGTCGGCGAGCCGGCGCGCGGCGATCAGCGCGGCCGGCCGGCTGGCCCGGGCGGCCATCGCCCGGGCGCCGACCATGGTCAGCCACGGGCCGCCGGTGATCAGCCCGACCATGACCAGCAGCAGGGCGGGCAGGAACAGCGCGGTCTGGCCGTCCGACGTGGGGGGTCGGTACACCAGGGCGAAGCCCAGCCCGGCCAGGCCGAGCGCGAGCGGGATCAGCCGGTACGCCCGGGGCGGCCGGGGCGTGACCCGGCGGCTGACACCGAGCGGGGAGATCCGGACCCGGCGCAGCGCGACCCAGGCCGCGGCCGCCGCGCCCGCCGGCACGCCGAGGGCCACCAGGAGGGCCTCCGGCGCACCGATGGCCATGTCGCCGGGGAAGAACGGCATGCCGGTGAACGGAATGCCGGCGAGCTGCCCGCGGAACGCGAAGAACGCCGCGAAGCCGGCCGCCGCGCCGGCCGCCGCCGCGAGCGCGGCCTCGACGGCCGCGACGACCGAGATCTGCCGGGGCGTGGCCCCGACCAGCCGCATGGCGGCGAACCGCTGCTCCCGGCGGGCGGCGCCGAGCCGGGTCGCCGTGCCGATGAAGACGAGTACGGGAAACAGCAGTCCGCCCGCGGCCACGCCGAGGATGAGGTCGATCGCCGCCCTCGGCAGCGGAGCCCGGTTGTCGTCGAGCCGGGTGACCTTCCTGACCTGGTCCAGCTTCCCGACCTGCTCCGGGGTGCCGCCCACCAGGACGAGCAGGGTGTCCGGCGAGGTGAGCGCCGCCGGCCCGACGACGCCGAGGTCCCGGCCCGGGTAGCGGTCGGCGAGCTGGTCGGCGGGGATGGTGGCCAGCAGGTCGCGCAGCGCCGGGGAGGCGTAGAACTCGCCGGGCCCCGGCGCGCGGGGGACGCCGATCGGCGTGGGCGCGTCCGGACCGGTCGCGGCGACGTCGATACGGAGGATCTGATCGCCCCGGAAGTAGTCGGTGCGGGTGGACCACAGCAGCGGGTCGGCGGACCCGCCCGCCGTCTCCTGCGGGTACATCGACGCGTAGCGGGTGAGCTGGGCGTCGGTGGCGTGCACACCGGCGAGCGTGGTGAGCAGCAGCCCGGTGCCGACCGCGACGGCGGCGGCTACGGCGACCAGCCGGACCAGCGCCTCCCGGCCACCGGCGACGGCGAGCCGGAGCGCGAGCCCGATCACGAGGCGACCCCGGCGGGGGCGTTGACCCGGCCGTCCCGCACCATGACCTCCCGGTCGGCGTACGCGGCGATGCGCGCCTCGTGCGTCACCAGGACGACTGTGGTGCCCTTCTCGCGGGCGGCGTCCACCAGCAGCGTCATCACCTCCTCGCCGGTGAGCGAGTCGAGCGCGCCGGTGGGCTCGTCGGCGAACAGCACCCGCGGCTCGGCGACCAGGCCGCGGGCCAGCGCGACCCGCTGGGCCTGCCCACCGGACAGTTCCCCGGAGCGGCGGTGCTCCATGCCGGCCAGGCCGAGCCGCTCGAACCAGCCCCGCGCGGCGCGCAGCGCCGGAGTGCGGCGGACACCGCGCAGCAGCAGCGGCAGCGCCACGTTCTCCGCCGCGGTGAGTTCGGGCACGAGCTGGCCGAACTGGAAGACGAAGCCGAAGCTGTCGCGGCGCAGCGCGCTGCGGTCGGCCTCGCCGAGCGTGTCGATCCGGGTGCCGTCGAAACGGACCTCACCGGAGTCGGGGCGCAGGATGCCGGCCAGGCAGTGCAGCAACGTCGACTTGCCGGAGCCGCTCGGTCCCATCACGGCGACGACCTCGCCGGCCCCCACGGCGAGGCTCGCGCCGCGCAGGGCGGGTGTCTCGCCGAACGCGTACGTGACGTCGCGTGCCTCGATCATCGGGCTCATGGCCGTACCGCCTTTCTCAGGGCGTCCAGCCGGGCGCCCGTCGTCTCGATCCACCGCAGGTCCGCCTCGAGGTGGTAGAGGCCGTGGTCGGCCAGCATCACGTCGACGAGTTCGCCGCTGCGCTTGATCTCGGTGAGTTCGCGCATCCGGCGCAGGTGGGCGGCGCGCTGGGTGTCCAGGTACTCCTCGGCCGGGCGGTCGAGCATCAGCGCGAGCACGACCTTGGTGAACAACACGGTCTGCAGGTGCGGTTCCGGTTCGACCGGCTCGGTCAGCCAGTGCTCCACCTCGGTGGCGCCCACGTCGGTGATGACGTAGCGCTTGCGGTCCGGCCCGGCACCGGGAGCGACGTCGCCGACCACCACCTTGCCGTCGCGGGCCAGCCGGCTCAGCGTCGAGTAGACCTGCCCGTACGGCAGCGGCTTGCCGCGCCCGAAGAAGGTGTCGTAGTCGCGCTTGAGGTCGTAGCCGTGGCTCGGCTCGCGTTCGAGCAGCCCGAGCAGGGTCAGGGGAACGGTCATGACCAGAGACTACACCGAGTGTATACCTCGCGTATATAGCTGACCCGGCAGTGGAACGGGCGACCGCACGACGCACACTTGACGTCATGGAGAACGAGCTCGCGATTTCCGTGCGAGGGCTGCGCAAGGCGTACGGCGACAACGTCGCCGTCGCCTCGGTGGACCTGGACGTCCGCCGGGGCGAGGTGTTCGCCCTGCTCGGCCCGAACGGCGCCGGCAAGACCACCACGGTCGAGATCCTGGAGGGCTACCGGCAGCGCGACGCCGGCGAGGTACGCGTCCTCGGCGCCGACCCCGCCCACCCCGACGCCGGCTGGCGTTCCCGGGTCGGCATCGTGCTCCAGGGCACCGGCGAGTTCGACGAGCTCAGCGTCATCGAGGTGGTCCGCCACTTCTCCGGCTTCTACCCGGAGGCCGACGACCCGGACAAGGTGGTCGAGCGGGTCGGGCTGGGCGCCAAGGCGAAGGCGCGCACGCACACGCTCTCCGGCGGGCAGAAGCGCCGCCTGGACGTGGCGCTGGGCATCATCGGCCGCCCCGAGCTGCTCTTCCTCGACGAGCCGACCACCGGCTTCGACCCGGAGGCCCGGCGCGAGTTCTGGGAGCTGATCCGGGACCTGTCCGCCGCCGGCACCACGATCGTGCTCACCACCCACTACCTGGACGAGGCCGAGGCGCTCGCCGACCGGGTCGGCGTGATCGCCGCCGGGCGGGTGATCGAGGTCGCGCCGCCGAACGCGCTGGGCAACCGGCAGGAGTCGCTGGCGACCGTCTCCTGGCGTACCCCGGACGGGACGCCGGCCTCGGCGGAGACCGCGACGCCGACGGCGCTGGTGGCCGACCTGGCCGCGCGCTTCGGCGGCGAGGTACCCGGCCTCACCGTGACCCGGCCGACCCTGGAAGACGTCTACCTGCGGATGATCGGACACTCATGACCACCACGACGAAGCACGCGGCCCCGGTCACCGCCGCGACCGCCGCCCGGCGGCCCGGCGCGGGCGCGCTGGCGCTGCGTCAGGGGCGGCTGGAGATCACCCAGTTCCTGCGCAGCCGGGAGTCCGTCGTGTTCACGATGGGCTTCCCGATCATCATGATCCTGATCTTCGCGGCGATCTTCAGCGACGAGATCGCGCCCGGGGTCAGCTACACGCAGTACTTCATCACCGGCATGATCGCGACCGGCCTGATGACTGTGAGCTTCCAGAACCTCGGCATCTGGATCCCGATCGAGCGGGACCGCGGCGTGCTCAAGCGCTACCGCGGCACGCCGATGCCGAAGTGGGTCTGGTTCGCCGGCAAGGTGATCATGGTGGTGGTCATCGGCATCGCGGAGACCGTGCTGCTGCTCGCCGTCTCGGTGGCGATGTTCGACCTGGACCTGCCGCAGACCACCGCCAAGTGGCTGACGTTCGCGTGGGTCTCCGTGCTCGGCGTCACCGCCTGCACGCTGTGCGGCATCGCGATCTCGTCGCTGGCCCGCACCGCCCGCAGCGGCTCGGCGGTGGTCACCCCGGTCGCGCTGGTGCTCCAGTTCATCTCCGGCGTGTTCTTCGTCTTCACCAGCCTGCCCACCTGGATGCAGCAGGTCGCGGCGATCTTCCCGCTGAAGTGGATGTGCCAGGGGCTGCGCTCGGTCTTCCTGCCGGACAGCTTCGGCGCCCGGGAGCCGGGCGGCTCGTTCGAGCTGGGCACCGTCGCGCTGGTGCTGGGCGCGTGGTGCGTCATCGGCCTGGTGCTGTGCCTGACCACGTTCCGCTGGACCACCAAGCGCGACGGCTGAGGTGTAAGGAAGGGCCCCCTTTTAACGCCTGAGGTAGAGGAAGGGCCCCTTCTTAACGCGCGCCTCGCGGTGGCACACTCGCCGGCATGGCATCGACGCTGACCCGGCGTACCCTGCTCGGCGCCGCCGCCGGCGTGGCCGGCGCCGCGGTGGTCGGCGGCCTCGCCGCCCGGCAGCTCTCCGGCCCCCGCCCGGGACCGGCCCCGGACCTGCCGGACGCCCCGCCCGGCGACGAGCGGCTGATCCGCATCGCGTCCGCCGCGCGCGGCCGCGAGGTGGACTTCTGGACGGCCGTGCCCGACGGGTACGGCGACGGCCGCGGCCTGCCCGTCTGCCTGGTGCTGCACGGCGCGTCGGCCACCCCGCGCGACTACGGCCGGTTCGGACTGGCCCGCTTCCTCACCGACGCGGTACGCCGGGGCGCCCCGCCGTTCGCGCTCGCGGGCGCCACCGGCGGGCGGCTGTCGTGGCGCGCCTCGGGCGACGACGACCCGCAGCGGATGGTGCGCGAGGAGGTGCCCACCTGGTGCGCCCGGCGCGGTTTCGACAGCAGCCGGCTGGCCGTGTGGGGCTGGTCGATGGGCGGCTTCGGCGCGTTGCTGCTCGCCGAGACGTACCCGAAGTGGCTGCGGATGGCGGCGGCCTTCTCCCCCGCGGTGAGCCCCGGCGACGCGGTCTTCACCGGTGTGGAGAAGCTGCGCGGCACCCCGGTGGGGCTGTGGTGCGGGCGGCAGGACAACTTCCTCAAGGATGTCCGCGCGCTGGCCCGGGTGCTGCCCGAGGAGCCGGTACGCGCCGCCTGGGCCGACGGGCGGCACAACTTCGGCTACTGGGGGACAGTCATCCCGGACGCGTTCGCGCTGATCGGCGCCGCGCTCAGCCCACCCCGGACGTGAACCGCCCCCGGCCGCGCGGGCCGGGGGCGGGACGGGCCGGTCAGTACGAGTAGAAGCCCTGGCCGGTCTTGCGGCCCAGGTCGCCGGCGGTGGCCATGCGCTGGAGCAGCTCCGGCGGGAAGAACTTCTCGTCCGCGGTGTCGGTGTAGATGTTGCGGGTGGCGTTGAGCAGCACGTCCACGCCGGTCAGGTCGACGGTGGCGAGCGGGCCCATGGCGTGGCCGAAGCCCAGCTTGCAGGCGGTGTCCAGGTCCTCGGCGGAGATCACGCCGGACTCGACGAGCTTGACCGCCTCCATCGCCAGCGCGCAGATCAGCCGGGTGGTGACGAAACCGGCGATGTCCCGGTTGACCACCACCACGGTCTTGCCGATTCCCTCGGCGAACGACTTGACGGTGTCCATGGTCGCGTCGCTGGTCTTGTAGCCGCGTACCAGCTCGCAGAGCTTCATCATCGGCACCGGCGAGAAGAAGTGCGTGCCGACGACCGACTCCGGGCGCTCGGTGGCGGTGGCGATCTGGGTCACCGGGATGGCCGACGTGTTCGTGGCGAGCACCGCGTCCGCCTTGCAGATCTTGTCGAGCGCGCGGAACACCTCGTGCTTGATCTCGATCTTCTCGAAGACCGCCTCGACCACGATGTCCGCGTCGGCGGCGGCCTCCAGCTCGGTGGTCGGGGTGATCCGGGCCAGCGTCGCCTCGACCTCGGACGCCTCGATCTTGCCCTTCTCGGCGAACTTCGTCAGCGACTTCCGGATGCCGTCCACACCGCGCTTCGTGGCCGCGTCGTCGATGTCGCGCAGCGTCACCTGCCAGCCCGCCTGCGCCGCCACCTGGGCGATGCCCGAGCCCATCAGCCCGGCACCGACGACCGCGAGTCGACCCGCCATCTGCTTCTCCCTCGCCGTGTTCTGCAACGTCTGGGAGAACCCTACTTAACGAGGGATAAGCCCCGGCCGTCAGATGGCCAGGTCCGGCTCCTCCGGCGCGGTGCCGCGCTCCACCTCGACGCCGAGCGCCCGCAGGTCCGCCACGAAGTCCGGGTAGCCCCGGTCGACGTGGTGCACGTGCGAGACCTCGGTCAGCCCGTCGGCGCAGAGCCCGGCGATGATCAGCCCGGCGCCGGCCCGGATGTCGGTGGCGCGCACCGGGGCGCCGGACAGCCGCTCCCGGCCGCACACCAGGGCATGGTGGCCGTCGGTACGGATCTCCGCGCCCAGCCGCATCATCTCGTTGGCGAACATGAACCGGCCGTCGAAGATGTTCTCGGTGATCAGCGAGCCGCCCTCGCTCACCGCCGCGAGTCCGATCGCCATCGGCAGCAGGTCGGTGGCGAAGCCCGGGTAGGGCAGCGTGACCACGTCGACCGCCCTCGGGCGGTCGTCCATGCGTACCCGGAAGGCGTCGCCCCGCGTCTCCACCAGGCCGCCGGCCGCGACCAGCTTGTCCAGCGCGACCTCCAGGTACGCCGCGTCCAGGCCGGTCACCGTCACGTCCCCGCGGGTCATCGCGGCGGCGAACGCCCAGGTGCCGGCGACGATCCGGTCCCCCACCGTGGCGTGCCGGACCGGCCGCAGCTCGGGTACACCGACGATGTGCAGCGTCGACGTGCCGGCCCCCTCGATCCGCGCGCCCATCCGGGTCAGCATCGTGCAGATGTCGACGATCTCCGGCTCGCGGGCCGCGTTGTCGATCGTCGTGGCACCCCGGGCCAGCACCGCCGCCATCACCAGGTTCTCGGTCGCGCCCACGCTCGGGAAGTCCAGCACGATGTCGGCGCCGTGCAGCCCGTCCGGCGCCTCGGCGATGACGAAGCCGTGCTCACCGGAGATCTCCGCGCCCATCCGGGCCAGCCCGGCGATGTGCATGTCCAGCCCACGCGAGCCGATGGCGTCGCCGCCGGGGTGGGCCACCCGGACGTACCCCCGGCGGGCCAGCAGCGGGCCGAGCACGCAGATCGACGCGCGCAGCCGCCGCACCAGGTCGTAGTCGGCCTCCGCGCCCGGCCGTTCCGGCACGTCGATGAGCACCGAGCGGGACCGCTCCACACCGCCGTGCGCCACCATCGGGTCGACCGGGTCGTCCGGCCCGAAACGTACGCCGCAACCGAGCCGCCGCAGCACCTCGCCCATGATCGCGATGTCGGTGATCCGGGGCACGTTGGTGATCAGGCTGCGGCCGGGCGCGAGCAGCGCGGCGGCCATCAGTTTCAGCGCGGAGTTCTTCGCACCCACCACGTGCACGGTGCCGGCGAGCCGGGCGTCGCCGCGTACCCGGATGACGTCGACGTCGTTGAGCGCCGGATCTCCCGCGTCACCCGGACCCACCGGACTCGGCCGGGCCGGGATCGTCAGTTCCGGTATCCGTAGGCTGTGCGTCATGGCCGTCCACCTCACGCGCATCTACACCAAGGCCGGCGACGCCGGCATGACCAGGCTGAGCAACAACGAGCAGGTGCCGAAGACCGATCCGCGCATCGCCGCGTACGCGGACGTGGACGAGTGCAACGCCTCGATCGGCGTCGCGCTCGCCCTGGGGCAGCTCTCGGACGAGCTGCGGGCCGTGCTGGAGTCCGTGCAGAACGACATGTTCGACGTCGGTGCGGACCTGGCGACGCCTGTCGAGCCGGACCCGAAGTACCCGCCGCTGCGGGTGACCGAGGAGTACGTCGAGCGCCTCGAGGGCTGGTGCGACGAGTACAACGCGCGCCTGAGCAAGCTCGACTCCTTCATCCTCCCCGGCGGCACCGCGGGCGCGGCACTGCTGCACGTGGCACGGACGACCGCCCGGCGCGCCGAGCGTGCGGCATGGGCGCTGGTCGCACACGACCCCGATCGGACCAGTCCCCTCCCGGCAAAGTATCTCAACCGGCTCTCCGATTTGCTCTTTATCCTCTCAAGAACGGCAAATCCGGACGGCGACGTGCTATGGGTGCCGGGCGGGAAGCGCTGACCATCGGCGGCCTCCATCACGTGGAGGTGTGGGTACCCGACATCGCGGCGGCCAGTCGTTCCTGGGGCTGGCTTCTCGGCCACCGGCGCTCACCGGCCGCACCCACGACAGGTGCGCGCCCGGCCTGAACCACCTGGCCTTCCACGCCGGCCCGCCGGCCGCCGTCGAGCGCCTGGTCGCCACCGCCCCGGGGTACGGCTGGACGCTGCTGTTCCCGGACCGGCACCCGCACGCGGGCGGCCCGGACAGCTACGCCGCGTACCTCACCGACGGGCAGGGGTACGAGGTCGAGCTGGTCGCGGAGACGTGAAGAGGCCGGCACCCCGTTGTTTCGGGGTGCCGGCCTTCGCATCTCTTACTTGTTCCAGTGTTCGGCGACGAGGTCGGCGGCCTGCTGTTCCCACTGGGCGTAGTGGTCGGGGTAGGCGGAGACCTGGACGGTCTGGGCGGCCTTGGTCAGCGGCATGTCCTGCCAGCCGTCGACCTGCTTCAGACCCTTCAGGAACGCGGTGGTCGAGTATTCGGGGTCGGTGATCTGCTCGACCGTGCCCCAGCCGGAGGAGGGGCGCTGCTGGAACAGGCCCTGCGAGTCGTGGTCGTTGCGGTCACCGAGGTGGCCGAGGTTCTCCAGCTTCGACTCCTGCAACGCCGTCGCGATCGACACCACCGCGGCGCGCTCGTCCATGCTGGCCTTCTTCGTCGCGGCGATGATCGCCTTCACGTTCTTGGTCTGCTCGTCGTTCAGGTCGATGTGGGACTGGTTGCCCTGCACGCCGTGCGGGATCAGCTTGTCACCCTGCACCGTGACGCTCACCGGCTTGACCGCGTGGGTGGTGTCCGCCGCGTGGGCGGCCACCGGACCGGCGAAGACGCCACCGGTGAAGGCCAGACCAGCAATACCCAGGATGCTCTTCCGCAGGATCGTGTTCATGATGGGGGCTCCATTCGGGGGATCGACGCCCACACCGACGGGGGTCGGCGCGGGTGCGAGCACCGTCAGGCGCTCAAGAAAGTCTTCAAGGGGGGATCTCGGCTGCTCGCGGGGCACCGGGGGTGCCTCTGCGCGGCGCCGGAAGCATGTCCAACGACCCGCCACCCGCCACCATTCCCGAGGCGGCGCACGCCACCGGGCGGCGCGGGGGTTCACGTCGTCGGAACCGTGTTCAACGACCAGCCCGCCAGGATCATTCCCCGGCTCGTGCCGCCCCGCTCGCGGGGCACGGCCGATGCTCGGTCGTTCACCGGGTTACAACGCCACCCACCCGCCGGCGATTCCACCGTCAGAGTGCCGCCCACCACCCCCGAACCGGACACCCCACCCACACAGGCTCAGGATGCCGACTCCCCCACCTCGAAGCACCCCCGCACCCTCACGGCAACCCGCCCGACGGCGTCGACCATGAGGTTAACGGCGACAAACCGGACGCCAACCGCCGTCAACCTCATGATCGACCCAGCCAGGGGCAGGGCAGAGCTGCCCGGCGCCAAGAGCGTGAGCGGGGCCCCGGGGAGGCATCCGCGATCTTGCGGTTCGCGCCCTGCGCGTGCCCTGTTTGCGCGGTTTGCGAGGTGCCTAAGTGCAAGATCGCGGGGTGCTGCGGGAGAGGCTCGGCGATCTTGGAGGTGTGGTGCCTCGCGAAGGGTGCGAAGTGGGCATCTGCGGCGCCAGAAGTCCAAGATCGGCCGCAGCGAAGGCGCCTACCGCGACCCGTGACAGGGGGCGGAGGTCCGGGGGTCAGGGGGTCAGGCGGCGGGCCAGTCCTGGGAGGCCAGACGCGGCGAGACCGCCCCGGGTGGGGCGGCCTCGAGCCAGGACAGGAATCCCGTGACGGTGGAACGCGCCATGGCGATCTCGATCGGCGCGTGGTGGCTGGTACACCGCAGGATCACCCACTCGGCGGGCATCGACATGCGCTCCTGCCCCTCGGGCAGCCGGCGGCGCTCGACCGCCAGCCCCTTGCGCGAGAGCACCCGCTTGGGGCGCAGCGCGAAGCTGAACATGCGGTACCAGCGGAGTTCGTCGCCCACGAACCGGCCGAACCCGGGTGACCAGCCACGACCGTCGAGGATCGTGTTGACCCGGACGCTCAGCCGGATGATGCCACCGCTACGTGTGAACAGGGCCCGCCGGATGAAGAGGATCAGAAGCGCGACGACGACGATCGCGAAGCCGATTCCGATCCCTTCGACGATCTCCATCGGCGGGTCGGCTCAGCGGGCCGGGGTGGCGGGGGTTGCGCTCTCGGCGAGGACCGTGACGCCCTCACCGGTCACCGACAGGAAGCCGCCGGCCACGTCGTACGCGACCTGCTGGCCACCGGCCTGCTTGATGCGTACCTGGCTGGGTTCGGCGAGCTGGCCGAGCAGAGGTGCGTGCCCCGGCAGCACACCGAGCTCACCCTCGGTCGTCCGGGCGACGACCATCTCGGCCTCGCCGGTCCAGACCTTCTCCTCGACGGCTACGAGCTCGACGTGAAGCTGCTGTGCCACGCTGTCTCCTTGCTGCGGCGGCGGATTGCCGAAAGTCTAGTCGCGCCCCCGCAGCCCACCCAACGCGGGTGGTGAGAGCCGGACCACCACGGCCCCGCACCCGCTCAGGCTACTTGGTCTTCTGGACGAAGTCGGGGTGCTCCAGGAGGAAAGCGTCGAGCTGTTCGGTACGCAGGGCGGTGAAGAAGTCCTCCGCCGGTTCGAGCAGTTGCTCACCCCGGTAGTTGCTGCCGGTGCCGATCCCCCCGCCCGGCAGCTTGATGGTCTCGATCGCGTCCGGGCGGATGTCCTTCAGGGCCAGCCCGAAGTCCACCACGCTGTTGCCGCGTCCGTTGAACACCAGCGACTTGCCGGCCGCGCGCAGTACCCGGTCCAGCTTGACCGGGTTGGTCACCACGTCGGCGCTGAACGCCTGGCTCGCCATCGCCTTGACGAACTGCTGCTGGTGCCGCTGCCGGCCGTAGTCGCCGTCCGGCACGCCGTTCTTCGGATAGCGCTGCCGGACGTAGTCCAGCGCCTGCCAGCCCTCCAGGTGGGCGTTGCCCTTCTTGTACACGGCCTGCGGGCCGAGGTAGCCCCCGCCGCCGGGCCGGAGCTGGCGCGGGGTGCCGTCCGGCTGGAGGTGCTCGGAGCGCACCTCCCGCTCGATGTACATGTCGACTCCGCCCATGGCGTCGACGATCTTCTTGAACCCGCTGAAGTTGATGATCGCGCCGGCGTCGAAGCGCTTGATGCCGGTGACCTCCTGCACGGTCAGGGCGAGCAGCTCGAAGCCCTGTGCGGTGCTGGGGTTCTGGCCGGGCACGTTGCTGCCGTGCGACATGGCCGCGTTGAGCCGGTCGTTGGCGCCCGCGTAGTCGGCCTTGGGGAAGGCCGGGATGTCGACCCGCAGGTCGCGCGGGAGCGAGAAGAGATAGCCGCGGTCCATGGTGGCGGGCACGTGCAGGACCATGATCGAGTCAGCCAGGGGGCGGGCGGTCGACGTGCGGGGGTCCACGCCGACGAGCAGGATGTTGAGCGGGCCCTTGATGTCGCTCTTCTTCTCGTTGGCGCCGGCGGCCTGGTCACCGAAGAGGTCGGCCTTGCCCACCGATCCCTCGTAGCGGGCGACCAGGGCGCGGGAGCCGATCAGCACGGAGCCGCTGAGCACCACCATGACGATGCCCAGGATCGTGCAGACGCGGGCCCACCGGGGCACGCCGCGCCACATGGACCGCTTCCCGCGATCCGCGCCGCCCTTACCGCCCACGAGCATCTCCAATCGTCGCGCCCACGGGTAGGAAGACGGGCGCGGGGGTCCGTTTGGTTGCAGAGATCAACGGCCGGGATGTGAAGTCGTGTCAGGAACGGTACCGCGCGATCCGGCGAACTGCTTGCCGGAGAACCGGGCATCTGGTAGTGCGGTGACCCGAAAAGGCGAAGGCCGCCCCGGCTTTCGCCGGGACGGCCCTCGTGGGTGTGAGCGGGCTCTCAGCCCTCCTCGCCCATCAGCTCCTTGGCCTTGGCCCGAAGGTCGTCCAGGCCGCCGCACATGAAGAACGCCTGCTCCGGGAAGTGGTCGAACTCCCCCTCGCTGATCCGGCGGAAGGCGTCGATGGTCTCGGCGATCGGGACCGTCGAGCCGGGCACGCCGGTGAACTGCTCCGCCGCGTACGTGTTCTGCGAGAGGAACCGCTCGATCCGGCGGGCGCGGCCGACGGTGAGCTTGTCCTCCTCGGAGAGCTCCTCGATACCGAGGATGGCGATGATGTCCTGCAGGTCCTTGTAGCGCTGCAGGATCCGCTTCACCTCGGTGGCGACGGCGAAGTGCTCCTCGCCGACGAACTCCGGGGCGAGGATCCGGGACGAGGACGCCAGCGGGTCCACGGCCGGGTAGATGCCCTTGTCGGAGATCGACCGCTCCAGGTTGGTGGTCGCGTCGAGGTGGGCGAACGTGGTGGCCGGCGCCGGGTCGGTGTAGTCGTCGGCGGGCACGTAGATCGCCTGCATCGAGGTGATGGCCTGGCCCCGGACGGAGGTGATCCGCTCCTGGAGCTCGCCCATCTCGTCGGCCAGGGTCGGCTGGTAACCCACGGCGCTCGGCATACGGCCGAGCAGCGTGGAGACCTCGGAACCGGCCTGGGTGAAGCGGAAGATGTTGTCGATGAAGAGCAGCACCTCCTGCTTCTTCACGTCACGGAAGTACTCCGCCATGGTCAGCGCGGACAGGGCGACCCGCAGGCGGGTGCCCGGCGGCTCGTCCATCTGGCCGTAGACCAGCGCGGTCTTGTCGATGACGCCCGACTCGGTCATCTCGGCGATGAGGTCGTTGCCCTCGCGGGTGCGCTCACCCACGCCGGCGAAGACCGAGGTACCACCGAAGTTCCGGGCCACACGGGTGATCATCTCCTGGATGAGCACCGTCTTGCCCACGCCGGCACCGCCGAACAGGCCGATCTTGCCGCCCTTGACGTACGGGGCGAGCAGGTCGATGACCTTGATGCCGGTCTCCAGCATCTCGGTCTTCGGCTCCAGGTCGGCGAAGGCCGGGGCCTTGCGGTGGATGCCCCACCGGTCGTCGGCCTGGATGGTCTCGCCCTCGGTGAGGTTGAGGCACTCGCCGATCGCGTTGAACACGTGGCCCTTGACCGCGTCGCCAACCGGCACGCTGATCGGCGCGCCCGTGTCGCGCACCTCGGTGCCGCGAACCAGGCCGTCGGTCGGCTGCATCGAGATGGCGCGGACCAGGTTGTCACCCAGGTGCTGGGCGACCTCCAGGGTCAGCGTCTTCTCGCCGCCGGAGAGCGTCACGTTGACGTGCAGGGCGTTGAACAGCTCCGGCATGGCGTCGCGCGGGAACTCGGCGTCGACGACCGGGCCGATGACCCGGACCACGCGACCCGTGGCCGTCTTGGTCTCAACTGCGGTTACAGTCATCACACTTCACTTCCCGACGCGGCCAGCGCGTTCGCGCCGCCGACGATCTCACTGATCTCCTGGGTGATGCCGGCCTGACGGGCCGAGTTCATCTCACGCGTGTACTTCTCGATCATCTCTTCGGCGTTGTCGGTGGCGCTCTTCATCGCCCGCCGACGGGCGGCCGACTCACTGGCCGCCGACTCCAGCAACGCCGCGAAGATCCGCGTGTTGATGTACTTCGGCAGCAGGGCGTCGAGCAGCGACTCCGGCTCCGGCTCGAACTCGTACGCCGGCAGCAGGCCCTCGGACCGGGGCCGGTCCTCGACCTGCATCGGACCGACGATCCGGGTCACCGGGTTCTGCGTCATCAGGGACTTGAACTCGGTGTAGACGATGTGCAGCTCGTCCACGCCGAGGATCCCGTCGGCGCCGGCGTCGTTGTCCGTGTCGTCCGCGCCCGCGGTGAACGCCTTGATCAGCGTCTCACCGACCTCGCGGGCGTCCTCGAACGTCGGCTGCTCGGAGAAGCCCGTCCAGCTGGCGGCGATCTGCCGGTTGCGGAACCGGTAGAACGCCACGCCCTTGCGGCCGATGACGTAGAGCACGGGCTCCTTGCCGTCGGCGCGCAGGCGGGCGATCAGCGACTCGGCGGTCCGGATCGCGTTCGAGCTGTAACCGCCGGCCAGGCCCCGGTCGGCGGTGACCAGCAGGACGCCCGCCCGCCGCACCCGCTCGCGCGGGGTGAGCAGCGGGTGGTCGATCCGCGCGTTCGAGGCCAGCGCCGTCAGCACGCCGGTGATCGCCTCGGCGTACGGCAGCGAGGCCGCCACCTTGGCCTGGGCCTTGGCGATGCGGCTCGTCGCGACGAGCTCCATCGCCTTGGTGATCTTCTTCATCCCCTTGGCGGAACGGATCCGCTGCCGGAGAACGCGTACCTGGGCGGCCATCGGATCAGCTCTCGGCCGGGCGGTCGGTGCTGCCGTCGCGGAAGCGGGTCACCGTCTCGCGGGTCTCCTCGCCCTCCAGCGGCTTGGCCGGCGCGTCGTTGACCCGGACCTCGTCCTCCTTGCCCAGGAAGACCTGCTTGAACTCGGCGATCGCGGAGTCGAGCGAGGAGATGATGTCGTCGTCCCACTTGTTGTCCGCGATCCCGGCCAGGACGCCCTCGTGCTTGTGCCGGAGGTACTGGAGGAACTCGGACTCGAAGCGGCGGACCTCGCCGACCGGGACGTCGTCGAGCTTGCCCTCGGTGCCGGCCCAGACGGAGACGACCTGCTCCTGCACCGGGTACGGCGAGTAGTTCGGCTGCTTGAGCAGCTCGACCAGGCGGGAACCGCGGTCCAGCTGGGCCCGGGAGGCCCGGTCCAGGTCGGAGGCGAAGGCGGCGAACGCCTCCAGCTCGCGGAACTGGGCCAGGTTCAGCCGCAGCGAGCCGGCGACCTTCTTCATCGGCTTCACCTGCGCGGCGCCACCGACCCGGGAGACCGAGGTGCCGACGTTGATGGCCGGCCGGACGCCCTGGTTGAACAGGTCGGTCTCCAGGAAGATCTGGCCGTCGGTGATGGAGATGACGTTGGTCGGGATGAACGCCGAGATGTCATTCGCCTTGGTCTCGATGATCGGCAGACCGGTCATCGAGCCGCCGCCCAGCTCGTCGGAGAGCTTGGCGCAGCGCTCCAGCAGACGCGAGTGCAGGTAGAAGACGTCACCCGGGTAGGCCTCACGGCCCGGCGGGCGGCGCAGCAGCAGCGACACGGCACGGTACGCCTCGGCCTGCTTGCTCAGGTCGTCGAAGACGATCAGGACGTGCTTGCCGCCGTACATCCAGTGCTGTCCGATGGACGAGCCGGTGTAGGGGGCGAGGTACTTGAAGCCGGCCGGGTCGGAGGCCGGCGAGGCGACGATGGTGGTGTACTCCATCGCGCCCGCCTCCTCCAGCGTCCCCTTGATGGAGGCGATGGTGGAGGCCTTCTGGCCGATCGCGACGTAGATGCAGCGGACCTGCTTCTTCGGGTCGCCGGAGCGCCAGTTCTCGCGCTGGTTGAGGATGGTGTCCAGGGCGACAGTGGTCTTGCCGGTCTTGCGGTCACCGATGATCAGCTGGCGCTGGCCGCGGCCGATCGGGGTCATCGCGTCGACGGCCTTGATGCCGGTCTGGAGCGGCTCGTCGACCGACTTGCGGGACATCACGTTCGGGGCCTGGAGCTCCAGCTCGCGGAAGCCCTCGTTGGCGATGTCGCCGAGGCCGTCGATCGGCTCGCCCAGCGCGTTCACCACGCGGCCGAGGAACGCGTCCCCGATCGGCACGGAGAGCACCCGGCCGGTGCGCTTGACGCGCTGACCCTCTTCGATCCCGCCGAAGTCACCGAGGACGACGACACCGATCTCCCGGACGTCGAGGTTCAGCGCCACGCCGAGCGTGCCGTCCTCGAACTCCAGGAGCTCGTTGGTCATGGTCGAGGGGAGACCCTCGACGTGGGCGATGCCGTCACCGGCGTCGGCGACGGTGCCGACCTCCT
The DNA here is from genome assembly GCF_049315215.1 of Micromonospora sp. WMMD1219. Taxonomy (NCBI): domain Bacteria; kingdom Bacillati; phylum Actinomycetota; class Actinomycetes; order Micromonosporales; family Micromonosporaceae; genus Micromonospora; species Micromonospora sp. WMMD1219. Next base: position 2,894,470 of record NZ_CP186057.1, on the reverse strand, counting down.
CGCGGGAGACGTCGGCCGTGTAGGAGGAGACGTAGCGCTCCAGGGCGCCGCGGATCTCCTCCGTCGAGATGGTCAGCTCGGCCATCCTCTGCTTCCTTAAGTATCAGGGGCCCGGGATACCTAGTACCGACCGGTCCGATGGCGTCGAATCAGGGCTGCTAAGACGCTGGTCAGCGCTTCGCGAGCGCGTTGCGGGTCTCGTTGAGGCGGCGCAGGACGGTCCCGTCGTACAGGTCGGATCCGACCCGTACGCGCACTCCGCCGAGCACGTCGGGGTCGACCGTCTGCTTGACGGACACCTCCCGACCGTACATCTGGGAGAGGCGGGCGCCGAGGCGTCGCTCCTCCTCGTCGTTCAGCGGAGCCGCCACTGTCACGTACGCGACCTGACGGTCCCGCCGGTCGGCGGCCAGCTCGACCAGCCGGGTGAGCGCACCGGTGAAGGAGCGTCCCCCGAAGCCGGCGAGCGCGGCCTCGACGAGGCGGACGGTGACCGGCCGGGCCTTGCCGGCGAGCAGCTGCCGGGCCAGTTCGGCCCGCCGCTCGACGGTGGCCATCGGGTCGGAGAGCGTGTTGGACAGCTCGCCGGAGCCCGAGACGACCTGCCCGAAGCGGAACAGCTCGTCCTCGACCTCGCCCAGCTCGCCGGTCGAGTCGGCGCTCGCCAGGAGCGCCTCCACGCCGAGCCGCTCGACGCCGTCGAGCAGCTCCGACGGGGCCGACCAGCGACCGGAGACCAGCGTGGTCAGCAGGTCGAGCGCGTCCGCGCCGACCTTGCCGCCCAGGATCCCGGTGAGCAGAGCGGCGCGGTCCTCACCCGAACGCGCCGGGTCGGACAGCGCCCGGCGCAGCCGCGGCTCGCGCCGCAGCAGGGCGGCGACGGAGAGGATGTCGTCGGCGGTGGAGGTCACCGCCGACGGCTCCGCGCCGCGGGCGTACGCGTCGAGGCGCTCGGCCCCGGCGGAGTACGACTCCCGGCTGGCGGCCTGCATCAGCGGGCCCCCGTGCTCTCGAGACCGCTCAGGAACCGGTCGACGGTGCCCTTGCGGCGCGCCTCGTCGGCCAGCGACTCACCGACGATCTTGCTCGCCAGGTCCACCGCGATGGTGCCGACCTCGGTGCGCAGCTCACGCACGACGGTGGCCCGCTCCGCGGCGAGCTGCTCCTTGCCGGCGGCGATGATCCGGTCGGACTCCTCGCGCGCCTTGGCGAGGATGTCCTGGCGGATGCCCTCGGCGTCGGCCCGGGCGTCGTCGCGGATCTTGGCGGCGTCGGTACGCGCCTCCGCGAGCTGGGCCCGGTACTGCTCGAGCAGCTGGTTCGCCTCGGCCTGCGCGGCCTCGGCGCGCTTGATGCCGCCCTCGATCGCGTCCACCCGGGCCTGGAACGTCTGCTCCATGCGCGGGAAGACGAACTTCATCAGCACGAAGCAGAGGACACCGAAGGCGACCAGCCCGACCACGATCTCCTGCCAGACAGGAAGGATCGGGTTGTGGGTCGTCTCACCACCCTCAGCGGCGAGGAAGTACATGGGAAAACCTCCCGGTCAAAGGGGCTGGTTCAGCCGGCCCAGATGAAGCCGAAGGCGATGCCCAGCAGCGCCAGCGCCTCGATGACGGCGAAGCCGATCCAGACGTACGGAAGGGTCATCCGGGACGACTCCGGCTGGCGGGCGGTCGACTGGATGTAGGCCGAGAAGACCAGGCCCACGCCGATGCCCGGGCCGATGGCCGCGAGACCGTAGCCGATGGCGGCGGTGCTGCCCTCTACCGCGGCGTAGATGTCCATTGGTTGGTTCCTCCTGGTTATCACGCGTGACGGTCACGCGGGACGACAACGGTTGGTGCGAAAGATCGGATCAGTGCTCGTCGGCGAGGGCGCCCTGCACGTAGCTGGCGGTCAGCACCGTGAAGACGTACGCCTGCAGACAGATCACCAGGAACTCGAGGAAGGTCAGCGCGATCGTCATCACCCAGGACAGCACCGAGACCGGTGCCAGCCAGACGTTGGCGCTGAGCATGGCGAACCCGCCGAGCGTGAAGACCAGCAGGAGCATGTGGCCGGCGAACATGTTCGCGAAGAGACGGACGGCCAGCGAGAACGGCCGGACCAGGAACGTCGAGAAGAACTCGATCGGGATCAGCAGCGGCAGGATGTACCAGGGCGCCGGCGGAACCAGAGAGGCCTTGACGTACTTCACGAAGCCGTGGTGCCGGATGCCGACCCAGATGAACATCACGTAGCTGATCACGGCGAGGATGGCCGGGAACGCGATGTGCGAGTTCGGCGAGATCTGGAAGAACGGCACGATGGCGAAGAAGTTCGTCAGCAGGATGAAGCAGAAGAGCGTGGTGAAGTACGGCGCGAACCGCACTCCCGCGTGCCCGATCATGTCCACCGCGATGTTGTTGCGCACGAAGCCGTAGATCGACTCGGCGAACCACTGCTTCTTGGTGGGGACGAGCTGCGGCTTCCGGTACGTGGCCAGGAAGAAGATGATCAAGATACCGACGGCGATCCACACCATCGCCGTGATCTTGGTGAACCAGTACGAGTTCTCCGCACCCCAGGGCAGGATGCTGGGCAGGTAGAAGTCCCCCACACTGGGTGGGAATTCCGCCTGGCCCTGAGCCAGGACGTTCGCCTGTCCGAACACCGCGTCCCTTCCTAAGTAGGCGTGCCCAGTCGGCGGACGACCAGGATGATCCCCCCGGCCATGCCGAGCACGACCCCGATACCGGTGGCGACGCCGCCGGTGTCGAGCCAACGGTCGACCAGCCAGCCGATGAAACCCCAGACGAGCATGCCCCCGATGAGGTATGAGAGCGCGGTCCAACCCTGACCGGCACCGGACGGAACGTCGCCCGGGCCGCCAGTGTCGGGGGGTTTCTGGTCACCGGCCATGACGGGGCGAACGATATCAGTCGAGCAGAAGAGGCTGTGCCTCACCCCCCGCACAACCTGGTTGTGTGGGACACGGGCGGGCGAAGTCGTCTGGAGGCACGGTACTCCTCCCCCGCCACTGAGAGAATGACCGATCGCGGACAGAACAACGCGTCGCCCGAAGGGTGGGACGGCTCAGCGCGGCATCCGTCGGGCGTGGACCGTGGTCAGCCACCAGACGTGCACGCCGGTCCACACCACGACGCCCGCGGCGATGCCGACAGCGAACGGGATCAGCCCCGGCCAGCCGGTCGAGGCGACCAGCACCATCACCCCGCCGAGCGCGGTGATCTTGGCGACGTAGAGGCCCAGCCCGAACGGCAGCACGAGCTGCGGATCCTTGGAGTCCGCCCAGGCCAGGACCACAGTGGTGAGCGTGTAGCTCGCCGCCGTGACGGCCACCCCGGCCGCCGCGCCGAGCGCGCCGTCCGCGCCGCGCCACACCCCGCCGGCCACCGCCGCGACGGCGGCGAGCACCGCCACCGCGGCCAGCAGCACCGGCAGATGGCGCAGTCGCCAGCCGTGGTCCGCGGTCTCCTCCGCCGCGCGCGTCCCGGGCTCAGCCACGGGGGTACGCCGGGAACTCGGTGACCAGCGCGGTCACGTCGGCGGAGATCCGGGCCAGTTCGTCGCCGCCCCCGGCAGACTCCGGATCGGTCCGCACCGCCCGCCCGATCAACGTGGCGATCCGGCGCATCTCCCCCTCGCGCATGCCCTGGGTGGTGACGCTCGGCGAGCCCACCCGGATGCCGGAGGCCACCGCCGGCGGCTGCGGATCGTACGGGATCGCGTTCTTGTTGAGCGTGATGCCGGCGGCGTCGCAGCGGGCCTCGGCCTGCGCGCCGGTCACGCCGGTCTCGCGCAGGTCGAGCAGCGCCAGGTGGGTGTCGGTGCCGCCGGAGACCGGCGGCAGCCCCTCCGCGGCCAGACCGTCGGCGAGCGCGCGGGCGTTGGTGACCACCTGGGCCGCGTACGTGCGGAACTCCGGCTGCGCGGCCTCGCGCAGCGCGACCGCCTTGGCCGCGACGGCGTGCATCAGCGGGCCGCCCTGGGTGAACGGGAAGACCGCCTTGTCGATCCGGGCCGCCAGCGGCTCCCGGCAGAGGATCATGCCGCCGCGCGGGCCGCGCAGCACCTTGTGGGTGGTCGCGGTGACCACGTCGGCGTACGGCACCGGGGAGGGGATCGCACCGCCGGCCACCAGGCCGACGAAGTGGGCGGCGTCCACCATCAGGTACGCGTCGACCTCGTCGGCGATCTCCCGGAAGCGGGCGAAGTCGATCAGGCGCGGGTACGCGGTCGCGCCGCAGATGATCATCTTCGGCCGGTGCGCGCGGGCCAGGTCGCGTACCTCGTCGTAGTCGATCGTCCCGGTGTCCCGCCGGACGGTGTAGCCGACCGGGTGGAACCACTTGCCGGAGAAGTTCACCCGGCTGCCGTGGGTCAGGTGCCCGCCGTGCGGCAGGTCCATGGCCAGCACCGTGTCACCCGGCTGCACCAGTGCGGCGTACGCGGCCAGGTTGGCGCTCGCCCCGGAGTGCGGCTGGACGTTCGCGTGCTCGGCGCCGAACAGTTCCTTCGCCCGGGAGACGGCCAGTTCCTCGGCCCGGTCCACCTCGGCACAGCCGCCGTAGTAGCGCCGTCCCGGGTAGCCCTCGGCGTACTTGTTGGTGAGCGTGGAACCCAGCGCGGCCAGCACCGCGGGCGAGGTGAGGTTCTCGCTGGCGATCAGTTGCAGGCCGCCGCGCAACCGGTCCAGCTCACCCAGCACCACCTCGGCGATCTCCGGGTCGACGGCACTGAGCTGCTGGAAGTCCGGTCCCCAGAAGGTGTCCCTCGCGTTCTCCACAGCGAAGGAGTCTACGGAGCCGCACACTGGAGGCCGTGAGATGCCTCGTCACCGGTGCTACCGGCTACATCGGCGGACGCCTCGCGCCCCGGCTGCTGGCCGAGGGGCACACCGTACGCTGCCTGGCCCGCACCGCCGGGCGGCTGCGGGACGTGCCGTGGGCGGCCGAGGCGGACATCGTCGAGGGCGACCTGCGGCGGCCGGAGACGTTGCCGGCCGTGTTCGCGGGCATCGAGGTGGCGTACTACCTGGTCCACTCGCTGGGCCAACGGGGTTTCGAGGCGGCCGACCGGGAGGCGGCGACGAACTTCGCCGAGGCGGCGCGCGCCGCGGGCGTACGCCGGATCGTGTATCTCGGCGGGCCGGAGCCGGCGGAGCGCGACGGCCTGCCCTCGGCGCACCTGCGCTCCCGGGCGGAGGTCGCGCGGATCCTGCTGGACAGCGGCGTGCCCACAGCGGTGCTGCGCGCCGCCGTGATCATCGGGTCCGGTTCGGCCTCGTTCGAGATGCTCCGCTACCTGACCGAGCGACTCCCGGCGATGGTCACCCCGCGCTGGGTGCGCAACCGGATCCAGCCGATCGCGGTCCGGGACGTGCTGCGCTACCTGGCCGGGTGCGCGCACCTGCCGGCCGACGTCAACCGGGCCTTCGACATCGGCGGCCCGGACGTGCTGACGTTCACCGAGATGATGCAGCGCTACGCCCGGGTGGCCGGGCTGCGGCCGCGGGTCATCCTGCCGGTCCGCCCGCTCACCCCGTCGCTCTCCTCGCACTGGGTCGGCCTGATCACGCCGGTGCCGAACGCGATCGCCCGGCCGCTGGTGGAGAGCCTGGTGCACGAGGCGGTGGCGCACGAGCACGACATCGCCCGGTACGTGCCGGACCCGCCGGACGGCCTGACCGGCTTCGACCAGGCGGTCGCGCTGGCGCTGTCGAAGGTGCGCGACGCGCAGGTGGAGACGCGCTGGTCGAACGCGAGCGGGCCGGACGCGCCCGCCGAGCCGCTGCCGTCGGACCCGCGCTGGTCCGGCGGCACCGCGTACACGGATCTGCGGGAACGGACGGTGGACGCGCCACCGGCGGCGTTGTGGCGGGTCATCGAGGGCGTCGGCGGCGAGAACGGCTGGTACTCGTTCCCGCTGGCCTGGTCGGTGCGCGGCTGGATGGACCGCCTGATCGGCGGCGTCGGGCTACGGCGGGGCCGGCGCGACCCGCACCGGCTCCAGGTGGGCGAGGCGCTGGACTTCTGGCGGGTCGAGGAGATCGTCCCGGGCGAGTTGCTGCGGCTGCGCGCGGAGATGCGGCTGCCCGGGCGGGCCTGGCTGGAGATGCGCGCCGAGCCGGACGGGGACGGGCGCAGCCGCTACGTCCAGCGCGCCGTGTTCCTCCCGCGCGGGCTGCCCGGTCACCTCTACTGGGCCTCGGTGGCCCCGTTCCACGCGGTCGTCTTCGGCGGCATGGCCCGCAACATCGCCCGGGGCGCCGAACACCCGGCCGGTTAGGACGAAGAGCTGCCCTGCAGTGCGGGGCCGAGGAGCAGCCCTCCGTCGATGACGTACTCGGCGCCGGTGATGAAGGCCGCCTCCGGCGACACGAGGAACAACAGCAGCGCGGTGACGTCGGCGGGCTGCCCGAGGCGCGGGACGGCGTACGGCTCGGGCGAGTAGAAGTCGGCGATCGGGGCGTCACTGCCGGCCGCCGGCTCGGTGATGAACGGAGTGTCGACCACGCCGGGGTGGATCGCGTTGACGCGGATGTTGTCGCGGCCCAGTTCGAGGGCGGCGGTCCGGGTGAGCCCTCGGACCGCCCACTTGCCGGCGACGTAGGGCGCGTAGAAGGCGGTACCGCCGATGCCCATGGTGGAGCCGATGTTGACGATCGTTCCTCCCCCGGCGCGCCGCAGCGCCGGGGCGGCTGCCTTGATGCCGAGGAACGTGCCGGTGAGGTTGACGTCGAGGATGCGGGCCCACGTGGCCCGGTCGGTGGACTCGATGAGGGCCGGCGGGTTCTGCACTCCGGCGTTGTTGACCAGGACCGTGAGCGCGCCGAAGGCCTTCTCGGTCTCCGCGACGGCGGCGGCCCACGACTCCTCCCGGGAGACGTCCAGGCGGACGGAGAGGGCCCGGTGTCCGAGCTCGGCGGCGAGGCCGGCGCCACGCTCGGCGTTGATGCCACCGATGACGACGTTGGCGCCTTCGGCGTGCAGGGCGCGAACGTGGCTGGCCCCCTGCCCGCCGGTGCCGCCGGTGACGAGAACGGTCTGATCGGCGAAGCGGGACATCGGATCCTCCAGTACGTACGGGACGACCACCCGGGCCGGGTGGTGAGTCGAGCGACTCACCACCCGAAGATACGCCCCGGCAGATGGTGAGTCAACCCACTCACCTCGCTATGATGGGCGGATGACCCCAGCGCCGTCGGCCTATCACCAGCGCGTGGCCCAGGAGAAGCGCGCGCTGATCGTCCGGGCCGCCACCGAGCTCTTCCTGGAGCTGGGCTACGACCGGGCGTCACTGGCGCGCATCGCCGACAGTGCCGGCGTGTCGAAGGCGACCCTGTTCAAGCAGTTCCCGACGAAGGCGGCACTGTTCGATGCCATCGTCATCGACTCCTGGGCCGAGAAGGACGTCGCCGACGTACCGCCCGCCGGTGACCTGACGGCCGGCCTGACGGTTCTCGGGAGGCAATACGCGACGCTCCTGAGCCGGCCGGAGATGACCGACCTGTTCCGCATCGTGATCGCCGAACTGCCACGCTTTCCCGAACTGGCCCGAGCACACTTCGCCCAGGGCAAACTGCCGTACTTCGAGTCCGTCCGGATCTACCTCGTGGCCGAGCACGAGGCGGGAGCCGCAGACATCGCCGACCCGGAGATGGCCGCCACGCACTTCCTCGGGATGATCTCCAACTACCTGTTCTGGCCGCGCCTTCTGCTCCCGGACTGGACGGTGAACCCTGCCCGCACCACCGCGGTCGTCGAAGAAGCCGTCCGGACCATGGTCGCGCGGTACGGCAGGCCGACGAGCTGACTCTCAGTTGCCGGTTCGGGGGCTGGTGTGCTGGAAGGCCACGGCCTGACCGGGCGGGACGAAGTCGCGTACCGGCTCGTCGCGCAGCGACCACGCGAGGATGCGGCCCACGGCGGCGATCTGCCGCTTCTGCACACCGCCGCCGACCGCGTCCCGGGGGTCGTCCGGGTTCGCGGCGATCGTCGCCACCGACAACTGCGGCGTGAACGCGACGACCGTCTCGGTGGCGTTCCGCTCCGAGCTTCCGGTCTTGCCCGCCACCGGCCGGCGCAGACCAGGGGCCAGCTCCTCGGCCGTGCCACCGTCGCAGCGCCGGTACATGGACTGGTCGCCGACCGGGCAGCGGCTGGCGTCGGCCGCCGCGCGGGCGACCTCGGTGTCGAGCACCTGCCGGCAGTCGGTGTTCCCGGCGGCCACCTTCCGGCCGGCCGGATCGGTGATCGAGGTGACCGGCGTGGGCCGGCACCAGGTGCCCTCGGCGGCCACCGCGGCGTACGCGCCGGCCAGGTCCAGCGGCGTGGTGGCGGAGACGCCGAGAGTGAACGGTCCCCAGCTCTTGGCGCCCTCGCGGGCCATCTTCGCGTCGGCCGGTGCGCGGAACACGATGCCCAGCCGCTGGGCCATCTCGACCACCCGGTCCGCGCCGACGCGCTCGGTCAGCCACGCGAAGTACGTGTTCACCGACCGGCCGAACGCGTCCCACATGTCCCGGTCGCCGTCCATCCAGTAGGTGTTGGCGTTCGCCGGGCACCACCGGCCGCCGCAGCTCGCCGGGCCGGCGCCGACCGGGTACTGCGTCACGTAGACGGGCGGGGCGTCGAACTCCGTGTCCAGCGGCAGCCCCGACTCCAGCGCGGCCAGCAACGCGAACAGCTTGAACGTGGAGCCCGCCTGGTAGCCGGTGATGCCGCCACCGCCGGCCACCAGCTGGTTGACCGTGTTCGGGTAGTTCTGCTGCCCGTCCGGGTTGGCCGTCGTGCCGTAGGTGCGGTTCACCGCCATGGCCAGCACCCGGCCGGTGCCCGGCTGCACCACGGCGGTCGGCGCCGCCCGCGCGATCGTCTCCGGGTAGATCTCCCGCACCTGCTCGCTCGCCTTGGCCTGCACGTCCGGGTCGAGCGACGACACGATCTTCCAGCCGCCGCGGCGCAACGTCCGCTGCCGCTCGTCGACGTTCTCGCCGAACGCCGGCTGGGCGTTCCACCACTGGGTGAACCAGTCGCAGAAGAAGCCCCAGTCGTTGTGGTCGGCGGGCACGGCGGCGCAGTCGTTCGGCGTGGTGTTGGGCTCCAGCGCCAGTTCCGTGGCCTTCGCCGCCTCCGCGTCGGCCGCGTTCACCCGGCCGGTCTCCACCATCCGGTCCAGCACGTACGCCCGGCGTTGCAGCGCCGAGTCGGCCTCCCCGTTGATCGGGTCGTCGGCCGGGGACCGGACCAGCCCGGCGAGCAGCGCGGCCTGGGCGAGCGTGAGCCGGTCCGGCGTGGTGGAGAAGTATCGCTTGCTGGCGGCGGCGATGCCGTACGCCCCGGCGCCGAAGTACGCGATGTTCAGGTAGCGCCCGAGGATCTCGTCCTTGCCGATCTGCCGTTCCAGCGTCAGCGCGTACCGCATCTCGCGGATCTTGCGTCCGACGGTGATCTCGGTGGCGGCGGCGCGCTGCTCCTCGGTCAGCCGGGGGTCACCGGCCAGCGCGTTGCGCACGTACTGCATGGTCAGCGTGGAGGCGCCCTGACGGGTGCCCTCGCGGCGGTTGGCCGTGAACGCCCGTGCCACGCCGCGCACGTCGACGCCGTGGTGCTCGTAGAAGCGCACGTCCTCGGCGGCCACGATCGCCTCGCGCATCACCGGCGCCACCTCGGCGACCGGCACGTCCACGCGGTCCTCGACGTAGAACGAGGTGATCAGCGTCCGCCCGTCGTTGGCGTACAGGTTGGAGCGCTGCGCCGGCTGCGGCGTCTTGAGCGCCTCCGGCAGCACCGTGTACGGCATCAGGTTCTTCACGCCCAGCCCGAAGACCAGCGCGGCCGGCAGCGCGGCGGCGGCCAGGGCCAGTCCGGCGAGCACGCCGGCGAGCACAACGGTGAACAGCTTGTCGAGATAGGCCCGGTTCATCAGCTCTCCCCGCAGGAGCCGGCCGTACGGACCCGTTCAGAATGACCGGATTGCTCGCTTTCGCCGACATCTTCCGCGAAATGCGCAGGAAGTTCGCGAGGAAGGATGAATCTCAGGGCAGCAGCGCGGCAGCCAGCGGCTGCACCGTCTCCTCGATCTCGTCCGCGACCCGGCTGAAGCACTGGTCGCCCCGGCCCCACGGGTCGTCCAGATCGTCGGTGGGCAGCGCGGAGGCGTTCTGCCGGGCCGCGTCGGCGGCCGCCACCAGCGCGACACCGCGCGCGAACACGGCGTCCGGCGTCGGCTCGGCCGGCGGCAGGGCGGACCGGTCCAGCCCGCCGAGCAGGCGGCCGAACTCACCGAGCACGAACGTGCGCGCGGCGGCGTCCGGCCGCAGCGCCACCACGTACTCCTGCTGGTCGGCGGTCGCGGTGAGCACCAGGTCGGCTGCGTCGATCAGGTCGGAGCGCAGCCGCCGGGCGGCGAACCCCTCGGTGTCGCCGCCGCGCGAGAGCACCTGCCGGGCGGCGGGCGGGTTCATCTCCTCGCCCGCGTGCCAGCCGCCGGTGCCGGCGCTGTGGCTGTGCACGAGCGCGTCCGACCCGGCCGGGTCGACGTCGAGGCGGGCCAACCGCTCCCGGACCGCGAGCAGCAGCAGCCGCTCGGCCATCGGCGACCGGCAGATGTTGCCCATGCAGACGTGCAGGACGGTGAAGGGCGGCACTCAGACCCCCCGCTCGTCGAGGATGTCCGGCACGACCTCCCGCAGCTTCGCCAGCGTCACCGCGCCCTCGCGCAGCACCCGCGGCACGTCGCCGGTCAGGTCGACGATGGTGCTCGGCACCGGGTCCACCGCCGGCCCGGCCTCCAGGTACGCCCGGACGCCGTAGCCGAGCTGGTCGCGTGCCTCCTCGGCGGTGAGCGCGGCGGGCTGGCCGATCTTGTTGGCCGACGCGACGGCCATCGGGCCGGTCTCCCGCAGCACCTCCAGCGCCACCGGGTGCAGCGGCATCCGCACCGCCACCGTGCCGCTGTTGTCGCCCAGGTCCCAGGCCAGGCTCGGCGAGTGCTCCACCACGATGGTCAGCGCACCGGGCCAGAACGCCTCGACCAGGTCGCGGGCCGCGCCGGGCAGCGAGAAGACCAGGCCGTCGAGCGTGTGCCGGGAACCGATGAGCACCGGGGGCGCCTGCCGGGCGCCACCCTTGGTGTCCGCCAGGGCCTTCACCGCGTACGGGGTGAAGGCGTCCGCCCCGATGCCGTAGACCGTGTCGGTCGGCAGGACGACGAGTTCACCGTTCTTGACCGCCTCGACGGCAGCGGCGATGCCGCGGTCCCGGTCGGCGGGCGACCGACAGTCGTAGAGCATCACGAGGAGTCAGTCTGCCACGCCGGGGCCGGGTCGGCGTGGGTGCCGTCCGCCCGCCGGGACGCGCTCGCAAAGCGGGGCCGCCCGGCCAGGTCCCGGTGTTCCGCGACCCGGTCGTAGCGGCCGTCGCCACGCAGCAGCGCCGGCACCGCCGCCGCGTGCGTGTCGTCGTGCTCGATGCCGATCGCGCCGCCCGGGCGCAGCAGCACGGCGGCCCGGCCGACCACCGGCCGGATCACGTCCAGCCCGTCCGCGCCGCCGAACACCGCCTCGTCCGGGTCGTGCCCGGCCACCTCCGGCGGCACCGCCACCGACCTCGGCACGTACGGCGGGTTGCAGAGCAGCACGTCGACCCGTCCGGCCAGGTCGGCCAGCAGGTCCGGATCGGTCACGTCGGCGGCCACCACCTCGATCGGCCGGTCCCCGGCGGCGGCCCGGCCGGCCGCGTTGCGCCGCAGCCACGCCAGCGCGGCCGGAGACCGTTCCACCGCCACCACCCGGGCCGCCGGCACCTCCTGCGCGACCGCGAGTGCGATCGCGCCGGAACCGCTGCACAGGTCGACCACGAGCGGCGCGGCGTACTCCCGGACCCGCTCGATCCCCCAGCCGGCCAGCAGTTCCGTTTCCGGCCGGGGCACGAACACGCCCGGCCCGACGGCCAGCTCCAGGTGCCGGAAACCGGCCGAGCCGAGCAGGTGCTGCAACGGCTCGCGCGTCACCCGCCGCCCGACGAGCGCGTCCAGGCGGTCGCGCTGCGCCGGGGTGAAGCCGTCGGCGAGCGCCAGCCGGCCACGCGGCACTTCCAGGACGTACGCGGCGAGCTGCTCGGCCTCGGCGCGGGGCGCCTCGACGCCGGCCGCCGCGAGCGCGCGCGCCACCCGGGTGATCACCAGCGAGGGGCGTTCGCGTTCTGTCCCTTCGGACGGGTGTTGCGGGAGTGCGGTCACGCAATAATCATGAGGCGTCGCGGCCCACCTCACGAGCGGGTGCGTCCGGGCGCACACCGCAGGGAGGTCGCGAGTGGGCTGGCTCGACCAGGTCGAGGACCAGGTTGACGCTCTCCGCCGCGCTCGGTCACTGCAGGAGGCCAGCCGGTCCGCGGAGGCGTGCGCCCTGCTCGACCGCGTCATCCGCACCACCGACGACCCGTACGCCCGCGCCGACGCGCTGGTGCAACGCCTGTCCGCGCTGATCAATCTCGGCCGCACCGCCGAGTTCACCCGTGCCGTCGAGGACGCCTCCGCCGCCGTACGCGACCTGACCGAGCCCTACCTGCACGGGCACCTCAACGCGCTGGCCGCGCTCGCCGCCCACCACCAGGGCGCGCTGGACAGGTGCGTGATGCACCTGGTCCGGGCCGCCCGCGCGCTCAGCGCCGACGACTCCCCCGACCGGGACACCGCCTGGGGCTGGCACGACCTGGCGATGGCGTACTCGTACCTCAGCTTCCACGGCCACGCGCTGGGCGCGATCGAACGGGCCCGGGAGGTCGGGCTCAGCGTCGGCATCCCCGAGGAGACGTTCGCCGCCCCCGGGATCCGGCTGCGCAACGCGGTCGCGCTCGACCACAACGGCGACAGCGACGGGTGCCTGCGGGTGCTGCGCGACGTCGCCGGTGACCTGGCCCGGTTCCTGCGGGGCGGGGGCGCCGGCAACCTGCGCCCGAGCAGCCTGGCCGCGTACGGCTACGCCGCCGCCCGCCGGGCCGCGCTCGGCGACCGGGTGGAGTCCGCCGGGGACGCCGACCCGACCCGGCTGCTCGGCCACGGCGGGGACAGCGCCCGCGCCCGCGACCTGCGCCAGCTCGGTCAGGTCTGCCTCGCGGTGGCCGCCGGCCGCCCGATCGAGGCGGTCACCCGGCTGGACTCGCTGCGGGTCTCCGACGAGACGCTCGGCGCGGCCGAGGCGCCCCGGCTGCGCAGCGTCGCGCTGGCCCGGGCCGGTGACCACGCCGGCGCGCACCGGGCCGACCGGCACGCGTTCCGGCTGGCGGCGCGGCGCAGCGACCGGCTGCGGGACGTCTACATCGACGGCATCGCCGCCCGGATCGACCACGAGGAGATGCGCCGCGAGGCGGCCCGGTACGAGGGCGAGGCGCTCACCGACCCGCTCACCGGCCTGCCCAACCGGCGCCGTCTGGAGCGCTACCTGGGCGCCGTGGTGTCCCGGGGCGAGCGGGTGGTGATCGGCGTCTGCGACCTCGACGGGTTCAAGGCGGTGAACACCCGGCACGGCCACCACTCCGGCGACCTGGTGCTGCAACGGGTCGCCGGGGTGATCAACCGGGTGATGCGGCGGGGCGACTTCGTGGCCCGCTACGGCGGCGACGAGTTCGTCGTGGTGCTGCCCGACACCGTCATGCCGGAGGCCGTCGAGGTGGCCCGCCGGATCGAGGCGGCCGTCCGCACCGAGGACTGGGAGTCCCTGGTGCCGGGCACGCCGGTCGGGGTGACGATCGGCTTCGCCGAGGTCGACGGCAGCACCACTGTGAGTGTCCGGGAGGCACTGGGCGCCGCGTTCGAGCTGGCCGACCGGGAGATGCTGCGCGCCAAGGCACGGTTGCGGGCGAGCTGAGGCCGTACCCGCGGGGTTGCCTTCGCGGATCCCCCTGCGAGCCGTGCGGGCGGCGCGGCCTTCGCGCGGTGCCGCGCCGGGTCAGCGGCGGGACAGCTCGGTCTCGCCGGCCAGCCGGGCCGCGCGGTCCGCCTCGGCCAGCGCGTCGAGCACCCCGTCCAGCTCGCCGGCCAGCGCCAGGTCGAGGTTGTACGCGGTGTAGCCGATGCGGTGGTCGGTGATCCGGTTCTGCGGGAAGTTGTAGGTGCGGATCCGCTCGGACCGGTCCACGGTGCGGACCTGCGCCTTGCGGGCGTCCGACGCCGCGGCGTCCGCCTGCTCCTGGGCGGCGGCGAGCAGCCGGGCGCGCAGGATGCGCATGGCCTGCTCCCGGTTCTGCAGCTGCGACTTCTCGTTCTGGCAGGAGACCACGATGCCGGTCGGCACGTGCGTGATCCGGACCGCCGAGTCGGTCGTGTTCACCGACTGCCCACCGGGGCCGGACGAGCGGAACACGTCGATGCGCAGCTCGTTCGGGTCGATGGTGACGTCGACGTCCTCCGCCTCGGGCAGCACCAGCACGCCGGCGGCGCTGGTGTGGATGCGGCCCTGCGACTCGGTGACCGGGACGCGCTGCACCCGGTGCACGCCGCCCTCCCACTTGAGCCGGGACCAGACGCCGTTGCCGCCCTCCGGGACGCCCTTGCTCTTGATCGCCAGGGAGACGTCCTTGACGCCACCCAGGTCGGAGTCCTGCGCGTCGATCACCTCGGTAACCCAGCCGTGCCGCTCGGCGTACCGGGTGTACATCCGCAGCAGGTCGCCCGCGAACAGCGCGGACTCCTCGCCGCCCTCGCCGGCCTTGATCTCGACGATCACGTCCTTGGCGTCGTGCGGGTCGCGCGGGATGAGCAGTTCCGCGAGCCGTTCCTCCAGCGCCGGCAGGGACGCGGCGATGCTGTCCGCCTCGGCGGCGAACGTCGCGTCCTCGGCGGCCAGCTCCCGGGCGGCGGTCAGGTCGGCGCGGGCCTGCTCCAGCTCGCCGGCCGCCTTGTGCAGCGGGACCAGTTCGGCGTACCGACGGCCGACCCGCCGGGCGGTGCCCTGGTCGGCGTGGATGGCCGGGTCGGCCAGCCGCCGCTCCAGCTCGGCGTACTCGTCGAGGAGGGCGGCCAGGCGCTCACTGCTCATGCTGCGGATGCTCCTTGGAAGTGGAACCGGCACAAACGGACGAACGCCCGTGCCCGGCAGGAGCCGGACACGGGCGTCGTCGACGGAGCTACTTGGCCTTCTTGGCCTGAACCTTGGCGTACTTCTGCTGGAACTTCGCGACCCGGCCGGCGGTGTCCAGCACGCGCTGCTTACCGGTGTAGAACGGGTGGCAGGCGCTGCAGGTCTCGACGCTGATGGCGCCGCCCTTGGCGGTGCTGCGGGTCGTGAACGTGTTGCCGCAGGAGCAGCGGACCTCGGTGGTCACGTACTCCGGGTGGATGTTGGGCTTCATGTCGCCTCGGTCCTTTCGTCGGTGGTCGCCGGGTCGCCGTCAGTGCTCCCCGTCGTCACGACGGGCTCGGGCGTGAACCGGAACCGGTGGCCGATTGACCAGTCTGCCACGGGCGTCTTCCACCCGGCACAGGAGGTCCGCCACCCCCAACGCCGGCCCACCCGTCAGCATTCCCACCCCCACCCCACCCACTCCCCCACCTGCCCGGGGCGCCGGGCCGACCCGCGCCCGGTCTGCCCCGGCGATCATGAAGTTAGCGGCATTTCCTGTCGCTTTTGTCCAGGTCAACTTCATGATCACCGAGGCGAGAGCCAGGTGGGCGAAGGCCGGGGCGGGGCGGGGGCAGGGCCCGGGGGTTACGGGGTGGTGGTCATCTGGGCCTCGGCCTTCACTCCGTTCACCGTCACAGTCAGCTGGACCTGGGCGCCGGGGCGCAGGGCGGTCAGTTTGCCGGTCAGCGGGTCGAATCGGGCGGCGTGCCAGGGACGTACGCCCGCGGCGCCGCCGATGTGCAGGTTCGGCGAGCCGGACCAGTCGGCGCTGACCGGCGCGGCCACCGGCACCTGCCGGCCGCTGGGCTGGGTGAGCGTGGCCGTGACGTCGGCCGGCGTACGCCGGGACACCTGCGCGGGGGCGGTCACCGCGAGCCGGTCGACGTGGGCGTGCATCTCCGCGCTCACCCACCGCGGGCCCTCGGCCAGCGGGTCACGGCGGGCACGCTCGGCCTCCCCCGGCGTCACCGGGTCCACGCCGAACTCGGTCCAGCCGGTGAACCCGCCGAGCGCCGCCGGGGTGGACGGGTCCTTGCCCGAGTTGCCGTTGATCACGTACGGCACGCCGTCCACCCGGTCGGCGTGGAACGTGCCGACGTGACCGTTGACCATCAGCGCGCCCTTGCCGGTGCGGTGCTGGAAGTCGGCCAGCCACTGCTCGACCAGTGCCGCCTCCTTGCGGTCGCCGAGCTGGCTCGCCTTGGCCGGGCTCGGGTCGCGCGGCGGGTGGTGGAAGAGCACCGCCACCGAACCGACCGAGCGGTCGGCGGCGGCCTGGTCGAGCGTCCGGCGCAGCAGCTCCACCTGGTCGAACCCGCCTCCGCGCAGGGAGCCGGTGGCGGTGCTGAGCGTGAGGAACCGGGTGCCCCGGTGGTCGAAGACGCGCGAGGTGTCCCCGAAGACGCTGCGGAAGTTGTCGATCGGCGCGCCCATGATCTCGTGGTTGCCAGGCACGTAGTGGTACGGCACCTGGCCGTCCAGTTCCTCGTCCAGGATGCGCTTGGCCAGGGCGAAGTCCGCCGGGTAGGCGGTGTCCACGAAGTCGCCGTTGATGATCAGGAAGTCCGGCCGGGCGGCGCGGACCTCGCGCAGCGTACGGCGGGCCTGGGCGACCAGGTCGCTGTCCGGGTTCGCGGCGACGAACTGGGCGTCGGAGAGCACCGCGAAGCGCCAGGGCGCCCCGTCCACAGTGCCGTCGCGCACCACCACCCGGTCGGTGCGGTTCGGCTCCGGCGGCGCCTGCACGTCCGGCGGCACCCGGGCCACCAGGTCGTCGATCACGACCTCGCTGCGGTACTGCTTGGCCGGGTCGGTCTCGGCGACGTAGAACCGGCGCACCCGCACCGGGTACTGCACGCCCGGCGGTACGGCGAACTCGACGTACTTCCAGCCGGTCCAGTCCAGGTACGGGCCGCGCAGCACGAACTGGGTGTCCTGTGCGTCGTGCAGGTGCAGGCTGGGCCACTCGCCGGTGCCGTTCGCCTTGATCCACATACCGAACGCCTGCGGCTGGCCGGGGACGTCGATCCAGGCGGGCGGGTCGGCGTACGCGGCCCGGGTGCCGGTGGACTGGCTGAAGTCGTACGACATCCGCAGCCCGCCGCCGGTGTGCCCGTCGGCCGGTGCGACCGACCCGGAGGCGCGGGCCTGGCTGAACTTCCAGGACGCGGCGTCGTCGAACCCGGCCACCGGCACGTCGGTGAGCCCGACGGTCACCGGCATGACCGTGGTGCGGTTGCCGACCCGCGCGGTGACCAGCGCCGAGCCGGTCGCGGCGAGCGCCTTGACGGACAGGTTGCCGTCGGCGGTGGGGGTGACGGAGAGCAGGTCGCTGTCGTACTCCAGCGTCAGGTCGGCCGGCTCGATCGGCGCGGTGTTGCCCTCGGCGTCGTAGCCGACCACGCCGAACAGGCCGCTGTCACCGGCCCGGTCCAGGCCGACCCGGTCGACGGTGCCGTCGATGCGCGCCAGCGGCCCGAGCACTGTCAGCTCGATCGTGCCCCGGGCCCGGCCGCGGGCGGCCGTGACGGTGCTGCGGCCGGGGACGGCGGCCCGGAACACGCCGTCGCCGTCCACCCGGCCGTGGGTGGCGTGCCAGCGCGGCTCGCCCGCGGCCGGGCCGTACGTCTCGTCGTATCCGGCGGCGGTGAGCCGGCGGGTGAGGCCGGGGAAGACCCGGTCCGGCCGGCCGCCGCGCACCGGCGCGACGCCGGGTGCGGCGGTCGGGTCGCTGGCGGTCTCCAGCCAGTAGCCGGTGAGCCGGCCGCTGCCCTTCGGGGCGTAGACGGCGAGCCCGTTGGGCACCGGCCGTTCGCTGCCGTCGGACGGGCTGTTCTCCACCTGGACCGTGGCCGCGCCCGGCTCCCGGGCCAGCAGCGTGGAGGAGCCGCCGCCGTCGAGGTTGAGCGCGTTGGCGGCGCCCAGCTCGGCCATCATGCGGCCCATCTCGGTCTGGGTGACGCCCCGGCTGTCCACCTGCCGGCCGTCCACCGTCAGCATGATCATCTTGCGGCCGTCGGCGGAGAAGCCGACAGCCGTACGCGGCGCCAGCGACTCGTCGGCGACGGCCTGCACCACGCCGTCGCGCACGAGCACGTTGCCGCCGCCGACCGCGGCGCGCAGGTCGCCGCCGTCGGAGGCCCGCGGCCGCCAGGTCAGGTCCACCGCGTCGCCGGGACGCAGCGCGGCGAGCGCGTCGGCGCCGGCCTCGCGGCCGAGCAGCACGGTGCTGCCGGCCGGGATCGGCCCCTCGCCCGCCGTGGTGGCCACGCTTGCCACCCGGCCGCCGGTCACCGTCACCTCGACCGTCCGGGCCGCGCCCTCCACCGCCCGCTTGCGGGTGTACGACCCCCAGAGCGGCGTGAACACGCCCACGCCGTCGCGCTGCACCATGTTGTTGAACTGGGTCAGCGGCACCGGCCCGGCGGGCAGCGTCGCGGTGCCCTCGAAGCCGACCTGGACCACCCGGCCGATGCCCTGGGCGCTGATCCCGACGGCGTTCGGGTGCCCGGCCACCGGCGACTGCACCAGCTCGCCGGAGCGGACGCCGACGCCCTGGGCGGCGCCGGAGTTGTTGATGTCGAAGAAGTCGCCGTTCACCGCCGCGACGGCACGGGACCGGTCGACCGCGGCGCGCAGCGGCTCGTCCTTCGTGACCTCGCCGGAGTTCACGTAGTCCACTGTCAGCCCGCCGGCCAGGTCGGCGGTGAGGGCGTCGGCGCGCAGCCAGCCGGCCGCGTCGTACCTGTCGAAGGAGGTCAGGTCGAGGCCGGGCGCGACCGGCCGGGTGGTCTTGGCGGTCTCCAGGCCGCCGGCCGGCTCCACACCGGCGAGCGCGACGGCGGAGTCGGGACGGGACGAGGCGCGTGGCGCGTCCTCGGCGGCGGTGGCGGCCGACGGCGCGACAGCCGACGGCGCGGCGGTGGCGGCGGTCGGTGCCGGCGCGGTGAGGGTCAGCAACGGCGTCAGCAGCAGGACGCCGGCGAGGTGGGCGGGTCGACGACTGCGGGTTCGCATGGACGACAGTCAACCCGACGGTGAACAGAAGTTTCAATACCTCTCGGCTTAACCGTAGAAAAACTTCACGGCCGGCCGCCCGGTACGCGACGAGGGGCACGGCCGGTGCGGCCGTGCCCCTCGTTCGACGGATCCGTCAGCTCACTCGCCCGGAGTGGACTTCGCGATCTGCATCAGGAACTCGATGTTGGTGCGGGACTGCTTGAGCCGGTCCAGCAGGAGGTCGAGCGCCGCCTGCGAGTCCAGCGAGTGCAGCACCTTGCGGAGCTTGTGGATGATCGCCAGCTCCTCCGGCGCGAGCAGGACCTCCTCCTTGCGGGTGCCGGAGGGGTTGATGTCGATCGCCGGGAAGACCCGCTTGTCGGCGATCTTCCGGTCCAGCTTCAGCTCGGCGTTACCCGTGCCCTTGAACTCCTCGAAGATGACCGTGTCCGCCATGGAACCGGTCTCCACCAGCGCGGTGGCGAGAATGGTCAGCGAACCGCCGTTCTCGATGTTGCGCGCCGCGCCGAGGAAGCGCTTGGGCGGGTAGAGCGCGGTGGAGTCGATACCACCCGACATGATCCGGCCGCTGGCCGGCGCCGCCAGGTTGTACGACCGCCCGAGCCGGGTCACCGAGTCGAGCAGCACGACCACGTCGTGCCCCAGCTCGACCAGGCGCTTCGCCCGCTCGATCGCCAGCTCGGCGACGGTGGTGTGGTCCTGCGGCGGACGGTCGAACGTGGCCGCGATGACCTCGCCCTTCACCGACCGCTGCATGTCGGTGACCTCTTCCGGCCGCTCGTCCACCAGCACCACCATCAGGTGGCACTCCGGGTTGTTGCGGGTGATCGCGTTCGCGATCGCCTGCAGCACCATCGTCTTGCCGGCCTTCGGCGGCGACACGATGAGCGCCCGCTGGCCCTTGCCGATCGGCATGACCAGGTCGATCACCCGGGTGGTGAGGATGTGCGGCTCGGTCTCCAGCCGCAGGCGCTCCTGCGGGTAGAGCGGGGTGAGCTTGTAGAACTCCGGCCGGCGCTTCGCCTCGTCCGGCTCCATCCCGTTGATGGTGTCCAGCCGGACCAGCGGGTTGTACTTGTCGCGCCGCTGCTCGCCGTCCCGCGCGGCCCGCACGGCGCCGGTGATCGCGTCACCGCGGCGCAGGCCGTACTTCTTGATCTGGGACATCGAGACGTACACGTCGTTCGGACCGGCCAGGTAGCCGGTGGTCCGGACGAAGGCGTAGTTGTCGAGCACGTCGATGATGCCGGCGACCGGGACGAGCACGTCGTCCTCGCCGACCTGCGGCTCGCGGCCGCCACCGCTGTCGCCCTCGCCCCGCTCGCCGCGGCCGCGACGACGGTCCCGGAACCGGCTGCGCCGGCCCCGCCGGCCGCCGCCCTCGCCGTCGTCGTCGCCGTCGTTGTCCCGCTCGGCGCGCTGACCACGGTCGTTGCGGTCACCCCGGTCGTTGCGGTCGTTGCGGTCGCCGCCCCGGTCACCGCGGTCGTTACGGTCGTTGCGCTCGGCGCGCTCGCCCCGGTCGGCCCGCTCGTTGCGGTCGCTCCGCTCGGCCCGGTCACCACGCTCGGCGCGGTCACCACGGTCGTTGCGGTCACCACGGTCGTTGCGCTCGCCGCGCTCGGCCCGCTCGCCACGGTCGGTCCGCTCGCCGCCACGCTCGGCACGGTCACCGCCGCGCTCGCCGCGCTCACGGCCCCGGCCCTCGTTGCGCTCACCGCGCTCGGCCCGGTCGCCGGTCTCGGCGGGCGCCTCCTCGGCGCGCGCCGTCTCGACCGGCCGCGCCTCGGCCGCCGGCGTCTCCGCCGGTCGCGCCTCGGTGGTAGCGGCGGCGGCCCGGCTGCGGCGACCACGGGTACGACCCTCGGTCACCTCGGCGGCCGGCGCCTGCTCGGCGGGGCGTGCCTCGGCCCGCTCCTCACGGACCTCCGCGTGCACCTCCTCACGGGCGGGAGCGGACGCAGCCGCCACCTCGGCACGCGGTCGAGGGGTTCCGGCCGCGGCGCCGCCCTGCTGCCGCTCGGTGATGGCACTGATCAGCTCGCCCTTGCGCATGCGAGCGGTACCAGAGATGCCGAGCGACGCGGCCAGGCTCTGGAGCTCCGGCAGCAGCATCGCCGACAGACCGGTGCCGCTCCGCCGGCGGCGCGTGGGGGCGGCGGTGGTGGCATCGCCAGCGACGTTGGAAACATCCGACGTCACGTCGGTGGTGTCGCTCAATGGATTCCTTCCCTCGATAGGCCGGGCTGCCCGGAGTCGTGGAACCAGGTGGCCGGGCGGCCTCGGTGCACCCGCCTCGCATGACGCGTCGCGGGAGTCTGTGACACAGCAGCCGGTGGTTTCCCGACTCACCACCATCGGTGAGCAGGTCTCGCCGTCTGCGGCGACCTGTGGAAACTGCGGCGCGGCGTGGGCCTTGAGCAGGGGTGACGGGCTACCGCCGAGAGCTTCGGGGGTGCGCCGAACCGCAGGAAGATCGCATGCTTCGCGGCTGTGCTAGGTCTAGAGCGTAATCGCCTCGTCCGACCTGCGGCAACAGGGCCCCGCTCGGCGTGTCAAAGTCTACCCCGGATGACCCGGGCACCGCTGACATCTATCGGCAACTCCCACCGGCGCCAATCTGTTCCCGCCTGGAATCCGGCCGGGACCTCGGAGAGCGCCAGCACCGTCGGACCCGCCCCACTGACCACAGCCGCCACACCGGCCTCGCGCAGCGCACCGACCAGCCCTGCCGTGGCCGGCATCCCCGGCGCCCGCTGCTCCTGGTGCAACCGGTCGACGGTGGCGGGCAGCAGCAGCCCGGGATCCGCGGTCAGCGCGTGCACCAGCAGGGCCGCACGGCCCGCGTTGAACGCCGCGTCGGCGTGCGGCACGGTGGCCGGCAACGCCGCCCGGGCCACCGAGGTCAGGCCCCGCTCGGCGGGCACGAAGACGGTCGGGCGCACCGCCGGCGCCACCGGCAGCGAGACCGCCCGCGCGCCGCCCGGTTCCGTCCAGGCGATGGTGAAGCCGCCCAGCAGGCAGGGCGCGACGTTGTCCGGATGCCCCTCCAGCTCGGCCGCCAGCCGCAGCGCGGCGTCGCCGTCCAGCCGCTGCTCGCCGTCGGCCACCAGCGCGCGGGCCGCCAGCACCCCGGCCACGATCGCCGCCGACGACGAGCCGAGCCCCCGGGCCTGCGGGATGCGGTTGACGCACTCCAGCGCCAGGCCGGCCGGCTGCGCGCCGAGCGCGTCGAACGTGGCCCGCATGGCGGTGACGATCAGGTGCCGCTCGTCCGACGGCAGCTCGCCGGCGCCCTCGCCGGTGACCGAAACCCGTACGCCGCCGTCCGTCACCTCGGCCGTGACGTCGTCGTGGCGGCCGAGGGCCAGACCGAGCGCGTCGAAGCCGGGGCCCAGGTTGGCGCTGGTCGCGGGCACCCGGACCCGCACCGGGCCGGGGGTGAATGTGGTCGGCACCGGCTCATGCTAGGACGTCACCCCGACAGCCCGGCCGGACCGCCCGGAGCGTGGGATTGGCGTGTCAGCCGGTGCGCTCGGGGGTCGGCGTGTCGACCGGGTCGGTGAGCGAGAGCCGCCGGGTGGCGAACCGCCAGCCGATCGCGTACACGACTGTGACCAGGCCACAGCCGGCCAGCACGGTGCGCTCGTCCACCCGGTCCACCACGAGCGCCACCACCAGCTGGCTCACCGCGATGGCGAGCGTCGCCAGCATCATGTCGGTGGCGAAGACCCGCCCGCGGAGCCGGTCCGGCACCTCGCCCTGCAACGCGTAGTTGGACAGCACCCAGTTGCTGCCGCCGCCCAGGTGGGCCAGGAACACCAGGACCAGCACCAGCGGGAACCAGGTCACCACCGAGGCGCCCAGGTAGGCCAGGCCGTACATGGACATGGACAGCGCCAGGCCGGTGAGCAGCCAGGCCCGGTTGCTCAGCACCCGGCGCATCATGATCGGGCCGACCAGCGCCCCAGCGCCGCGGGCGGCGAAGAGCAACCCGGCCCCGACCGCGCCGACGCCGTACACCCCGGCGAGCAGCGGGAAGACGGTGAGCACGCCGTTGCCCAGGCCGACCGCCGACTTGACCGTGACCAGCGCCAGCACGCGCGGGCGGTGGGCGATGTAGCGCAGGGCCTCCCGGATGGCCGCCCAGGTGCGCGGCACCGTCGCCGCCGGGTCGCGCGGCGCCTGCAACGGCCGGCGGATCAGCGCGGCCAGGCCCGCGGCGGCGAGCAGGCCGACGGCGGCCACCCAGAAGCTGGCGTACGGGCCGGCCACGGCGCTCAGGATGCCGCCGAGCGAGGCGCCCACCACAGTCATCGTGCCCCAGGCCGAGCCGGCGACCGCGTTGCCGGCGGCCAGGTCCTCCGGGTCGACCACGTTGGGCAGCGCGGCCTGGGCGGCCGGCGAGTAGAACGCCTTCGCCACCGCCACCAGCGCGATCGCCGCCAGCGCCAGCCAGGCCGTACCGGCACTGCGCACGCCGAGCAGCAGCAGCACACCGGCGAGCGCGCCCACGTTGGCCACCATCATCACCTTGCGGCGATCGAACCGGTCGGCGATCGTCCCGGCGTACGGGAGCAGCAACGCGGTCGTGCCGGTGTCCACCGCCAGCACCAGCGCACCCCAGACGCCGCTGCCGGTCAGCTCGGGCAGCAGCACCAGCAGCGGCACCATGACGAACCAGTCCGCGCCGAAGACCACCAGCTCGGCGAGGAACAGATGGCGGAAGTCGCGGTTGCGGACGAGGACCGAGAGGGTGGGTGACACGCGGGCACCCTACCGGGCCGCCCCGGGCGTGGCAGCGCGGCGCAGCAGGTCGGAGACCGTGACGAAGGTGTATCCCCGGGCCCGCAGACCGTTGATCATGTCGGGCAGGCCGCGGAGTGCGACGAGCCGGCCGTCGTTGCCGACGTCGTGGCCGAGCAGGATCGTGCCGGGTCGCACGTCGGCGACGATCCGCCGGGCGTGCCCGGCCGGGTCGTGCGGGAACTCGCTCTCGACCATCTGGAGCGTCCAGAGCACCAGGCGGTAGCCGAGCCGGGCCGACGCGTACAGCACCGAGCCGCCCAGGTGCCCCCAGGGCGGGCGGAGCAGCCGGGGCGCCGAACCGGTGGCCGCCGTGATCGCGTCGTGGCTGCGGCGCAGGTCGTCGTAGACCGTCGCGGCGTCCATCCGGGCCAGGTCGCGGTGCGCCCAGCTGTGGTTGCCGACCTCGTGGGTGCCCATCCGGCCCCGGACCAGGGTGGCGTGCTCGCGGGCCCGCTCACCGACCAGGAAGAAGGTGGCCGGCACCCGGTGCTCGTCGAGCGTGTCGAGCACCATCGGGGTCCACTGTGGGCGGGGGCCGTCGTCGAAGGTGAGCGCCACCAGGGGTTCCTCGGTGCGGACGCCCCAGACGACCTGCATCCCGCCGGTGCCGACGTCCTGGTGGCGGTTGCCGAGCGTGGCGCTGGCCGGGCCGCCCGAGATCGGGAGCCGGCGGTCGGCGACCCAGGTGCTCTCGACGGTCGCGACGGAGCCGACCACCGCCCCGCCGAGCAGGAGCGCGGAGCGGCGCAGCACGGTACGCCGATCCCACCGGCCCGCACCCCCCGCCATCACGCCTCCGAACCGAAAGTAGGCAGCAGCTCACTGAGCGTACCGCCCGGTGCGGCTCGGGTGTGTCCCGCGCGCCGAGTGCCGGGAGGTGCCCGCGCGGGGCCCCTCCCGGCCGGTCACTCGGTGGGCGGGAGCGGCGACTGGCGGCTCTTGGGCAGGCGGAGCACCTCGAACTGGTCGGTGCCGTCGACCAGCGCGCCCGACGGGCGGGCCGGCGGCGGCGCCACCACGGCCCGCTCCTCGGCCCGCTCCCCGCCGCCGACCGCCACCGGCACCGGGTCCGGCTCCGGCCGCGGCTCGACCGGCTCGGGGGCGCCGCCCCGCCGCCGGTTCCGGAACGAGCCCTTGGTGTGCTCGACCATGGTGTAGAGCGTCGGCACCAGCACCAGCGTCAGCAGCGTCGAGCTGAGCAGGCCGCCGATCACCACGATCGCCAGCGGCTTGGAGATGAAGCCGCCCTCACCGGTCAGGCCGAGCGCCATCGGCAGCAACGCGAAGATGGTGGCGACGGCGGTCATCAGGATCGGCCGGAGCCGCCGCCGGCCGCCCTCGACCACGGCCTCGGTCACGTCCATGCCCTGGGCCCGGTACTGGTTGATCAGGTCCAGCAGCACGATCGCGTTCGTCACCACGATGCCGACGAGCATGAGCACGCCGATCAGCGCCGGCACACCCAGCGGCGTGCCGGTGACCAGCAGCAGACCGATCGCGCCGGTCGCGGCGAACGGCACCGAGATCAGCAGGATCAGCGCCTGGGTCAGGCTGCGGAACGTCGCCACCATGATCAGGAAGACGATCGCGATGGCGGCCAGCACCGCGAGCCCGAGGTCCGCGAACGCGTCGGCCTGGTCGGCGCTGACACCGCCGATCACGTACGTGGCGCCCGGCACGTCCAGCGCGTCCAGCCGCTTCTGCAGCTCCTGCGTGGTGGCGCCGAGGTTCGAGCCGGTCGCCGTGCCGGTGACCGAGACGCTGCGCTCCCCGTCGATCCGGGTCACCAGCTGCGGGCCGTCGACCTGCTCGACGTCGGCGATCGCGTCCAGCGGCACCGCGCCGACCCGCAGCGCCCGCAGCTCCTCGACGGTCAGCGGCGGCCGGGCACCGCTGCTGAGAACCACGTTCTGCGCCGTACCGTCGAGCGTCACCTGCCCGAGCGGCGCCCCCCGGTACGTCTGCGCGACGAGCTGCCCGACGGCCGCCTCGGTGAGACCCGCGCGGGCCGCGGCCACCCGGTCCACTGTCACCTCGACGCGCGGCACCTGGGTGGCGAGGCTGCTGGTGACGTCCTCCACGCCCGGCGTGCCGGCCATCGCGCCCCGTACCGCCTCGGCCGCCCGGGTCAGCGTCTCCTGGTCGGCGGCCTGCACGACCACCTCGACCTGGTTGGCGGAGGCGTTCTGCCCGCCGCCGAACGTCAGCTCGCCCACCTCCGGGCCGAGCGCGTCGAGCTCCTTGCGCAGGCCCTGCCGTACCGTCGCGGCGTCGGTGTCGTCGGAGAGCGACAGCGACCAGGTGGCCCGGTCGCTGCCGCCGCCGGCGAACGGGTTGTCCCCACCACCGGCGCTGACCTGGTAGGTCTCCACCCCAGGGGTACGCCGCAGCACCTCCTCGACCCGCGCGGCGGCCCGGTCGGTGCCGGCGAGCGAGGTGCCGGCCGGCATCTCCTGCCGGATGGCGAGCGTGTCCTGGCCGGAGTCGTCCAGGAAGTTCGTCTCCAGCTTCTGCGCCAGGCCGAACGTGCCCAGGAGCACGAGCAGGCCGAGGCCCACCGTGGCCCAGCGGGTCTTCCGCGAGCGGGTGGCGAAGTCGATCACCGGCAGGTACGCCCGCTGCAACGGGTTGCGCAGCTCCTTCTCCTCGGCGGCGCGCCGGGCGGCGGCGTCGTCGGACCCGTCGCGCGGCCGCAGGAACCAGTACGCCAGCACCGGGATGACTGTGAGCGACACCAGCAGCGAGGCGAGCAGCGCCACCGTCACGGTGATCGCGAACGGGGCGAACAGCTGCCCCACGAAGCCGCCCACCAGGGCGATCGGCGCGAACACGGCGACCGTGGTGAGCGTGGACGCGGTCACCGCGCCGGCCACCTCGCGGACCGCGGTGAGGATCGCGTCGCGCTTCGGTTCGCCGTACTCCAGATGGCGTTTGATGTTCTCCAGCACCACGATGGAGTCGTCCACCACCCGCCCGACGGCGATGGTCAGCGCGCCGAGGGTGAGCAGGTTCAGCGAGTAGTCGCCGGACCAGAGCACGATCAGCGCGACCAGCACGGACAGCGGGATGGACACCGCGGTGACCACCGTGGAGCGCACCGACAGCAGGAAGACCAGGATCACCACGACCGCCATGACCAGGCCCAGCAGGCCCTCGGTGGTCAGGCTCTCGATGGACTTCTCGACGAACGGGGCCTGGTCGAAGACCACTGTCAGTTCGGCGCCCGCGGCGTCGCCCAGCTCGTCCAGCCGGTCCCGGATCTCGTGCGAGATCTCCACCGCGTTGCCGTCCGGAGCGGCGGTCACCGCGATGCCGAGGCTCGGCTTGCCGTTGGTGCGGGTGAACGAGGTGGCCGGGGCGAGCTGCTGCTCCACTGCGGCCACGTCGCCGAGGCGTACCGGGGCGGCGGGGGCCGTGGTGAGCACGATGCCGCGCAGGTCGTCGAGCGTACGGATCGGCGTGCCCACCTGCACCGGCAGCGACCGGTCGCCGTCGGCGAGCGCGCCAGCCGGCACGGCCACGCCGTTGCTCTTGAGCGCCGAGGCGATGGCGGTCGGCGCCACCTTGGCGGCGGCCAGCTTCGCCGGGTCCGGCGTGATTGTGACGACCTGGTTCCGGGCGCCGGTGACGTCCACCGCGCGGACGCCGTCCAGCGCCTCCAGCTCCGGTACGACGGCGCTGCGCAGCTTCTCCGCCAGCGCCCGCTCGTCGCCGTCACCGGTCGCGGCGACCACCACGGCGGGCAGGTCGTCGGTGCTGCCGGCGATCACCTGCGGGTCGACGCCCTCGGGGAGCTGGGAGTCGATCCGGTTGAGCGCGGTCTCCATCTTGTTGACCACGTCGTCCAGGTCGGTGCCGAACTCGTACTGCACCTGGACCGTGGCCGCGCCCTCGCGCGAGGTCGAGGTGACCTTGTCCAGGCCCGGGATGCCCTTGAGGCTGTTCTCGATCGGCTCGGCGACCTGGGATTCCACGATCTCCGGCGCGGCGCCCGGGTACGTCGCCACGATGAACGCGGCGGGGAACTCCAGCGACGGCAGGAGCTGCTGCTTCAGCGACGGCACGGCGAACAGGCCGAAGGCCGTGGTCACCAACGCGATGAGGGCGATCAGCCCCCGGTTGGCGAGGCTGAATCTGGCGAGCAGCGACATCGGCGTTACTCACTCCTGGAGAGGTGTCTGCGGGGGTGTCTGAGTCTGCCGCACGCCCCGACACTCCCGGCATCCGCCCCAGCCGATGACACCGCCGCCCTCGGGGGCGTCCCCGCCCGCCTTGATCGACTCCACTTCGCCGAGGTGGCGGCATCCACCCACTCCGATCCCGCCACCTCCCCGAGCTGGTGTCGATCAAGAGCGGGGATGCCGCCACCTCCCCGAGGTGGCGTGGATCAGGGCGGTCGGGGGAACCCCGAAGGAGACGGAGGGATCAGACCAGGTCGAGCGAGCGGGCGGCGGCCAGCGCGTCGTTGGCGATGGTCACCGGCGCCGGGGCGGTGGAGATGGCCCACTCCGGGTCCTTCAGGCCGTGCCCGGTCACGGTGCAGACCACCCGCGACCCGGCCGGCACCCGACCGGCGGCGGCCTGCTGGAGCAGACCGGCGACGCTGGCCGCGCTGCCCAGCTCGACGAAGACGCCCACCTCGCGGGCCAGCAGCCGGTACGCCGACAGGATCTCCCGGTCGGTGACCGCCGAGATCAGACCGTCGGAGGCGTCCCGCGCGTCGATCGCCTTCGTCCAGCTCGCCGGGTTGCCGATCCGGATGGCGGTGGCGATCGTCGACGGCTCCGGCACCACCTGCCCGGTGACGATCGGGGCGGCGCCGGCCGCCTGGAAGCCGTACATCCGGGGCGCCTTCGTGGCGTTGCCGTCGCGAAGGTCCTCGGAGTAGCCCATCCAGTACGCGGTGATGTTGCCGGCGTTGCCGACCGGCAGGCAGTGGATGTCGGGCGCGTCGCCGAGCGCCTCGACGATCTCGAAGGCGGCGGTCTTCTGGCCGTGCAGCCGGTCGATGTTGACGGAGTTGACCAGCGCGACCGGGTAGTCCTGGGCGAGCTTGCCGGCGAGCCCGAGGCAGTCGTCGAAGTTGCCCTGCACCTGGAGCAGCTTCGCGCCGTGCACGAGCGCCTGAGCCAGCTTGCCCAGCGCGATCTTGCCCTGCGGCACCAGCACCGCGCAGGTGATCCCGGCTCGGGCCGCGTACGCGGCGGCGGAGGCGCTGGTGTTGCCGGTGGAGGCGCAGATGATCGCCTTGTCACCGGCCTCGACGGCCTTGGAGACCGCGACAGTCATGCCGCGGTCCTTGAACGAGCCCGTCGGGTTGGCGCCCTCGACCTTGAGCCACACGTCCGCGCCGACCCGGGCGGAGAGCACCGGCGCCGGCAGCAGCGGCGTGTTGCCCTCGTGCAGGGTGACGACGGGAGTCGCCCCGGTGACCGGCAGCCGATCCCGGTACGCCTCGATCAGTCCCCGCCACATGTCGTGCTCCTCGCCTCCGTCGCCCCGCTCCGGGGCCTGTCACCAGCGTGGACCAGCCTGCCCGGCCGGCCACCGGCACACCCTGCTCTAACCATCAGGCGGGACGCGCGGGTTACGCGCCACCCTCCACCCGCAGCACACTCGTCACCGAACGGACGATGTCGAGTCCGCGCAGCTCACTGACGGTGGCCGCGAGCGCGGCATCGGGCGCGACGTGGGTGACGATGACCAGTTCGGCGTCCCCGCCGGCCGGGCCCTGCCGAACCGTGGCGATGGACACCTCGTGCCGGGCGAAGACGCCTGCCACCCCGGCCAGCACGCCCGGCCGGTCGGCCACGTCGAGGCTGATGTGGTAGCGGGTGAGCGCCTCGCCCATCGGCCGCACCGGCAGGTCCGCGTACGCCGACTCGCTCGCCGCGTGCACCCCGGCGAGGCGGTTGCGGGCCACCGCCACCACGTCGCCGAGCACCGCGCTGGCGGTGGGCGCGCCACCGGCGCCCCGGCCGTAGAACATGAGCTGCCCGGCGGCGTCGGCCTCGACGAAGACCGCGTTGAACGCGTCGCCGACGCTCGCGAGCGGGTGCGTCAGCGGGATCATCGCCGGGTGCACCCGGACGTTGACTGTCTCCCGGCCCTGCGCGTCGACGCCCCGGGCCGCGATGCAGAGCAGCTTGATCGTGCAGCCCATGGCCTTGGCGCTGGCCACGTCGGCGGCGGTCACCTCGGTGATGCCCTCACGGTGCACGTCGGCGGCGGTCACCCGGGTGTGGAACGCCAGCGAGGCGAGGATGGCGGCCTTGGCGGCGGCGTCGAAGCCCTCCACGTCGGCCGTCGGGTCCGCCTCGGCGTACCCCAGCTCGGTGGCCTCCTCCAGCGCCTCGGCGAACCCGGCGCCGGTGGAGTCCATGGCGGAGAGGATGAAGTTCGTGGTGCCGTTCACGATGCCGGTGACCCGGGTGATCCGGTCGCCGTGCAGCGACTCGCGCAGCGGGCGCAGCAGCGGGATGGCCCCGGCGACGCTGGCCTCGTAGTAGAGGTCGGCGCCGCCCTCGGCGGCGGCGTCGTGCAGCGTCGCGCCGTCCTCGGCGAGCAGCGCCTTGTTGGCGGTGACCACGCTCTTGCCCGCGCGCAGCGCCTCGACCAGCCAGCCCCGGGCCGGCTCGATGCCGCCGACCACCTCGACCACCACGTCCACGTCGTCGCGCTTGATCAGCCCGAGCGCGTCGGTGGTGAACAGTGCCGGGTCGACCGGCAGGTCGCCGCGGTCACGGCCGATCCGGCGTACGGCGATCCCGGCGATCTCCAACGGGGCGCCGATCCGGGCGGCGAGGTCTTCCGACTGCTCGTGCAGCAGCCGGACCACGTCGCTGCCGACAGTGCCGCAGCCGAGCAGCGCCAAGCGAACCGGTGAGGTCATCCCACATCCAATGCCAGCAGGTCGTCTTCGGTCTCCCGGCGGACGATCAGCCGCGCCCGACCTTCGCGGACGGCGACGACCGGGGGCCGCGGGACATGGTTGTAGTTGCTCGCCATGCTCCGGCAGTAGGCCCCGGTGCCGGGCACCGCGACAAGATCTCCGGGCTGCACGTCAGCGGGCAGGAATTCATCCTTCACCACGATGTCCCCGGACTCACAATGCTTTCCCACCACGCGGGCGAGCATCGGCTGTGCGGTCGACGTGCGGTTCGCCAGCGTGGCCGAGTACGAGGCGTCGTAGAGCGCGGTACGGATGTTGTCGCTCATCCCCCCGTCCACACTGACGTACGTCCGCAGGCCGTCCACATCTTTCACGGTCCCGGCCTGATAGAGCGTGAACACGGCCGGACCGACGATCGCGCGGCCCGGCTCGACCGACAGGTGCGGCACGGCGAGGTTCTCCGCCGCGCACTCCCCGTCGACGATCTTGCGCAGGCGCTTCGCCAGGTCGTGCGGTGACGCCGGGTCGTCCTGCGTGGTGTACGCGATGCCGAAGCCGCCGCCCAGGTCCAGCTCGGGCAGCTCCACGCCCCGGGCGTCGCGGATCTGCGACTGGAGGGCGAGCACCCGGCGGGCGGACACCTCGAAGCCGCTGGCGTCGAAGATCTGCGAGCCGATGTGCGAGTGCAGGCCGCGCAGCTCCAGCACGTCCTCGTCGAGGATCTTGAAGGCGGCCGCCGCGGCGGCGCCGCCCGCGAGCGAGAAGCCGAACTTCTGGTCCTCGTGCGCGGTGGCGATGAACTCGTGGGTGTGCGCCTCCACGCCGACGGTGACCCGGACCAGCACCTTCGGGCGTACCCCGCGCTCGCGGGCCAGCTCGGTGAGCCGGTCGATCTCGGTGAACGAGTCGACGATGATCCGGCCCACGCCGGCGTCCACCGCCCGGGTCAGCTCCGCCACCGACTTGTTGTTGCCGTGGAAGCCGATCCTCTCCGGCGGCATCCCGGCCGACAGCGCGGTGGCCAGCTCGCCGCCGGTGCAGACGTCGAGGAACATGCCCTCCTCGGCGATCATGCGGACCACGGCGCGGCACAGGAACGCCTTGCCGGCGTAGTAGACGTCCGCGTCCGGGAAGGCCGCCCGGAACTCGCGGCAGCGCTCGCGCAGGTCGTCCTCGTCCAGCACGTACGCCGGGGTGCCGTACTCCGCGGCCAGGTCGCGGACGTCCAGGCCCGCGACGGTGAGCGCGCCGCCGGGGCCGCGCGCCACGTTGCGCGGCCACAGTTGCGGCACCAGGGCGTTGACGTCGACCGGGGTACGCAGCCACGCGGGCCCCCGGGTGCCGATCTCGCCGTGCAGTGCGCCTGCCTCGTGAGCCCGCATGTCTACTCGTCTCCGCTTCGCGACTGCGGGGCTCGCAAGCTCACTCCTCGCGCTCGCACGCTACATCCGCTCCGGCGCGGACACCCCGAGCAGGTGCAGGCCGTTGGCGATGACCACCCGGGTGGCGTCGTTGAGCCAGAGCCGGGCCCGGTGGGTGTCGGTGATCTCCTCGTCACCCTGCGGGGCGATCCGGCAGTTGTCGTAGAACCGGTGGTACGCCTGCGCGACGCTCTCCTCCAGGTAGCGGGCCACCCGGTGCGGCTCCCGCAGCTCGGCCGCGGTGGCCACCACCGCCGGGAACTCCGCGAGCGCCTTGAGCAGCTCGTTCTCCTTGTCGTGGCCGAGCAGCTCCGGCTGGAACGCGGCGGCGTCACCACGGGTCAGCCCGATCTCGGCCGCGTTGCGGGCCGCACCGGCGGTCCGGGCCGCGACGTACTGCACGTAGTAGACCGGGTTGTCGTTCTTGGCCCGGGTCCACAGCTCCACGTCGATGTCGATGGGCGAGTCGGCCGAGTAGCGGGCCAGCGCGTACCGGGCGGCGTCCACGCCGATCGCGTCGACCAGGTCCTCCAGCGTGACCACGGTGCCGGCCCGCTTGCTCATCCGCACCGGAGCGCCGTCGCGGACCAGGTTGACCAGCTGGCCGATGAGGATCTCCAGGTTGCGCGCCGGGTCGTCGCCGAAGCACGCGGACATCGCCTTCATCCGGCCGATGTAGCCGTGGTGGTCGGCGCCCAGCATGATCACGACCCGGTCGAAGCCGCGCTCCCGCTTGTTCAGGTAGTAGGCGCAGTCGGCGGCGAAGTACGTCCACTCGCCGTTGGACTTGCGCAGCACCCGGTCCTTGTCGTCGCCGAACTCGGTGGTCCGCAGCCAGGTCGCGCCCTCGGACTCGAAGACGTGCCCCTGCTCCCGCAGCCGGTCCAGCGCCGCGTCCAGCGCACCCCCGTCGTGCAGGTCCTTCTCGTTGAAGTAGGTGTCGAACTCCACACCGAAGTCGCGCAGCGAGGACTTGATCTCGGCGAACATCAACTGGACGCCCTCGTTCCGGAACACCTCCTGGGCGGCGTCCTCGGGGAGGTCGAGCACGTCCGGCCGCAGCCGGACCACCTCGGCGGCGATCTCCGCGATGTACGCGCCGCCGTAGCCGTCCTCCGGCGCGGGCTCGCCCTTGGCGGCGGCCAGCAGCGAGCGGGCGAACCGGTCGATCTGCGAGCCGGCGTCGTTGAAGTAGTACTCGGTGCCCACGTCGGCGCCGGTGGCGCGGAGCAGGCGGCTGAGCGCGTCGCCGACGGCCGCCCAGCGGACCCCGCCGATGTGCACCGGGCCGGTCGGGTTCGCCGAGACGAACTCCAGGTTGATCCGCTGACCGGCGAGGGTGTCGCTGCGCCCGTACGCCGGGCCGGCCTCGACGATGACCCTGGCGAGCTGGCCGGCGGCGGCCGCGTCCAGGCGGATGTTCAGGAAGCCGGGCCCGGCGATCTCCACCGACTTGATCCCCGGCGCCTTGGCCAGCTCGTCGGCCAGCGCGGTCGCCAGCTCCCGCGGGGGTACGCCCACCTTCTTGCTGAGCTGGAGCGCCAGCGTCGAGGCGTAGTCACCGTGATCGGGATTACGGGGTCGCTCGACGGTGGTCTGCGCGGGCAGCGCGGCGCGGTCCAGTCCCCGCTCGTCGAAGACGGCGTGGGCTGCGGCGAGGACGACCTCGGCGAGTTCTGCGGGAGTCACTGATCCATGTTATCGGGGGTAGACTCGGGCACCGCGGAGGCGACCCAGCATGTGAACCGGCCCCGCGCTCCCCTGACCGACCGACCTGACGAGGCACGATGAGCATCAGCACCCCGGGCGGCCCGGAGCGCCGTCCCACCGTGGTCAGCACCGGCAAGAAGCCGGCCGCCGGCCGGCCCTCGGCTGCCGACAAGCCCGCCGCGAAGGCCGGCTCGGGCAAGACCGGGGGCGGCAAGGGCACGCCACGGCAGGGCGCCGGGGGCAAGG
The DNA here is from genome assembly GCF_049315215.1 of Micromonospora sp. WMMD1219. Lineage (NCBI taxonomy): Bacteria > Bacillati > Actinomycetota > Actinomycetes > Micromonosporales > Micromonosporaceae > Micromonospora > Micromonospora sp. WMMD1219. The sequence continues at coordinate 2,860,242 of NZ_CP186057.1, read as the reverse complement.
GCCGCAAGCCGGTCGCCCCGGTGAAGGTGAGCCAGGGCCGTTCGTGGGGCCCGATCGCCCTCTTCGTCGCGGTCGGCGTCCTGGCCGTGGGCATCATCGGCGTCGGCGCCTGGGCGGTCTACCAGGGCGGCCAGCCGTGGCAGAAGCGGGCCGAGGCGATCGACGGCATCGTCGACTACCACGCCAAGGACAAGGACCTGGTCAAGGGCGGCAACCACCAGCCCGGCGCGATCAAGTACGACATCCTCCCGCCGGTCGGCGGCCCGCACAACCAGGCGTGGCAGAACTGCATGGGTGACGTCTACGACGCCCCGATCGCCAACGAGCACGCGGTGCACAGCCTGGAGCACGGCACGGTCTGGATCACCTACCGCCCGGACCTGCCCGCCGAGCAGGTGGAGAAGCTCCGCAGCAAGGTGCAGGGCAAGGAGAAGACGATGCTCAGCCCGTTCGAAGGGCTGGACAAGCCGATCTCGCTCCAGGCCTGGGGCTACCAGCTCAAGGTCGACAACGCCGACGACGGCCGGATCGACGACTTCATCAAGACCCTGCGGGTGAACGCCTCCATCGAGGGCCCGAACGCGCTCTGCGACCAGGGCGTCACCGCCACCGGCACCGCCCCGCGCGACAACCTGCAGAACACCATGCCCCAGCAGCCCACCCAGTGAGGACGCCGCGATGACCGCTCCGGTGACCACCGACAGCGAACTGGACGAGGCTCCGGCCGCCGACCAGGGCGGCCGGGGCGCGGTGCGCCGCTACGGCCTGCTGGCGGTGGCCGCCGCCCTCGTGGTCGGGCTGGTCCTCGGGTACGCGGGCGGCCTGCTCACCCCGACGCTCACCCGTCCGGGTGAGAACTCGGCGGAGGCCGGGTTCGCCCGGGACATGACCGCCCACCACAACCAGGCCGTGGCGATGGGTCTGCTGGCGTTCAGCCAGGGTCAGGACCCCGAGGTACGCCAGGTCGGAGTGGACATCGCCACCGGCCAGCAGGGCGAGATCGGCACCATGCAGACCTGGCTGCGGTCCTGGAAGCTGGACCCGACCGGCGAGCAGGCGCCGATGGCGTGGATGAAGGACGGCGGCGGGCTGATCAAGAACGGCCTGATGCCGGGCATGGCGACGCCGGAGGAGATGGCGAAGCTGCGCGCGGCGAGCGGCCGCGAGTTCGACGTGCTCTTCCTCCAGATGATGATCCGTCACCACATCGGCGGGGTGCACATGATCGACGGCATCCTCGACGAGGGGGGCGACGACGACGTGCTGGCGGTCGCGCAGACGATGAAGAACACCCAGCAGAACGACCTGACCAACCTGAGCGCCGCACTGAAGCGCCTGGGCGGAACCCCGTAACACCCGCCCACCCGATCCACCGAGGCCCGGTCCCCCACCCAGGGGCACCGGGCCTCACCATCCCCGCCCTCCGCCCGCCCCCGCCCCGCCCCGCGCCGCCCCGCGGAGCGCCGGCGATCTTGCAGTTACTGCCCCGGTGATGCCGGATTCGCCCCGTTATCGAGGGGCCGCAACTGCAAGATCGCGCACGGGGTGCGGGGGTCGCGGCGCGGAGATCTTGGTGCGAAGGGGCCCCTGGGAGGGCCGTTTCGTACCAAGATCTTGACTTCGGAGGGCTGCGGGCTGTCCGGAATGTTCGGTATGGGGGTTTGTAACGGTTTGGGGTTAACGGGTCATTGAGGGGGTTGGAGAGTTTTCTACCCACATATCGTGACCAGTTGCGATTCGGGCTCGTTGCCCAAGACGTGGGGGTTGCACTCAGAGACGCAGGGCGGTCGGTGACCAGCTGGTGCCGACGCCACACCATCGGCGGTGACGGAGCGGTGGCAGCCGTCCGTCGCGGACTGCGGCAGGGCGAGCCGGGAACGCTCAGCCGCGAACAGGAACTCGAACTCATCGACGTGCTCCGGGGCGTCCACCCCGACGAGTTCGGCCTCGACGAGGAGCTGTGGACACGGCAGAGCCTGACCGCTCTCATCGAGCGGCGGTTCGGGCTGGCGATGGACGCCGGCACCGTCGGGGCGTACCTCCGGGCCTGGGGTCTCGGGCCGCGCGAGCCGCGCGAGCGGGCCTGCGGCCTGTGCGTCGGCGCGGTCGAGCGCTGGGTACGCAGCGAGTACCCGGCGATCACGCGGGCGGCCCAGGAGCACGCCGCGGAGGTCTACTGGATCGGCCGGGTACGTCTGCGCGGCACCATGCCCGCCGCCGACGTGGTCTCGGCGGTGTCCTCGCGGGGACGGGTGCGGTTCATGGTGACCACGCCGTCGGTGGACCCGCCGCTGCCCCGGGACTTCGTGCTGCGGCTCAGCGGCGCCGAGGAGCGCACCGTGCACCTGATCGTGGACGGCTCGTGGCCGCGCAACGAGTGGCCCCGCCGGCTGCCCCGCCGGGTCGTGCTGCACCCGCTGCCGAGCTGCGGTCGCGCCGTCGCCGCGGCCTGATCCGACGAAGATCGACTCGCGGGGGTACCGATTCGGTGATCCGGGAGGGGGTTTGCTACTCTTCTCGGGTCGCTGAGCCCCCGTAGCTCAGGGGATAGAGCACCGCCCTCCGGAGGCGGGAGCGCAGGTTCGAATCCTGCCGGGGGCACCTCACAGAAGACCTTCACGAGCCCGACAGCCACCTTGGCTGCCGGGCTCGTTCCGTTCCCGGGCGAGCCGGCCTCCTTGACCACCGGCTCACTGCTTTACTACGTTACTAGTAAAGCAGTGAGGAGCATCGTGTTCGTCTTCCGGCTCGACACCCACTCCGGCGTGCCGCCGTACCTGCAACTCGTCCAGCAGGTCCGCCAGGCGGTGCTGCTGGGCTTCCTCCAGCCCGGTGACCGCCTCCCGCTCATCCGCGAGGTGGTCGAGGACCTGGCGATCAATCCGAACACCGTCGCCAAGGCGTACCGGCAGATGGAGCAGGAGAACCTGGTCACCGGCCGGCCCGGCCAGGGCACGTTCGTCAACGAACAGCAGTCGGCCGCCATGTCGGCGTCCACGTACACGTCGCTGCGCCGCGGCCTGGAGACCTGGTTGCGCCGCGCCTACGCGGCCGGCCTCGACGAGCAGGCGGTGGACGCGCTCTTCACCTCCGTCCACCAGCAGACCAGGAAAGAGGACGTGGCGTGACAGCGACCGGGTCGGCGCTACGCACCGACGGTGTGGGCAAGCGGTACCGGAAGGGCTGGGCGCTGCGCGACTGCACCCTGGCCCTGCCTGCGGGCGGCGTGATCGCCCTGGTCGGGCCGAACGGCGCGGGCAAGACCACGCTGCTGCGCCTGGTCGTCGGGTTGCTGGCACCGAGCACCGGCACGGTGGAGGTCCTCGGCCGGGACGTCACTGCGAGCACCCCGCAGACCCTGTCCCGGGTCGGGTTCCTGGCCCAGGACCACCCGCTGTACAAGCGCTTCACCGTCGCCGAGATGCTCCGCTTCGGCCGGGCCTGCAACCTGCGGTTCGACCAGGGGCTGGCCGAGCGCCGGCTGGCGAAGCTGGGCATCCCGCTCGACCGCAGGGCCGGTTCGCTCTCCGGCGGGCAGCAGGCCCAGGTCGCGTTGGCTCTGGCCCTGGCGAAGCGGCCGGAGCTGCTCGTCCTCGACGAGCCGGTGGCCAGCCTCGACCCGCTGGCCCGGCACGAGTTCCTCCAGGTCCTCATGGGCGCGGTGGCCGAGGGCGGGGTGACAGTCCTGTTCTCCTCCCACGTCGTGCACGAGCTGGAGCGCGTCTGCGACCACCTGGTCGTGCTCAACCAGGGCCGGGTCACGCTCGCCGGTGACATCGACACCCTCCTCGCCGAGCACCGGCTGCTCGTCGGCCCGCGCACGGCCAACGACCTCGACCGGGCCGCCGCCGTCGTGGAGGCCGTCCACAGCGACCGGCACACGACCCTGCTGGTACGCGACGGCGGCATCCCGGCCGCGCCGGGATGGCAGGCCCGGCCGGTCGCGCTGGAGGATTTGGTGCTGGCGTATCTGCGCCGGCCGTCCGAGCCGAGCGCCGGTGTCCCGTCGGGGGTGGCGGCGTGACGTGGTTGATCTGGCGTCAGCACCGGACCGAGGTCTGCGTCCTGGGCCTGCTCGTCGGCGTGTTCGGCGTCGCCCTGCTCGTGCTCGGGACGCAGGCCCACGACCTGTTCCCCGGCGGTCCCGCCCGCTGTGCGGGAGAGGCAGGTGTCGGCGACGCCTGCGCGGCCTCCTTCCGCCGGCTCGACGACGAGTACGGGTACGTCGAGAACCTCCTTGCGGCCTTCTATCTGGTCCCCGTCGTCATCGGTGCGTTCCTCGGTGCGCCGCTGCTCGCGCGCGAGCTGGAGGACGGCACCTGGCAGCTCGCCTGGACCCAGGCCGTGCCGCGGATGCGCTGGCTGGCGGCCAAGCTCGTGGCGCTGGCCGGCGTCACAGTCGTGCTCACCGGGATGTTCACCGCGGTGCTCACCTGGTTCCGTCAGCCGTTAGACGCGTGGGAGGGGCGGTTCCAGTACGACGCCTTCGACCTGGAGGGGCTTGTGCCGGTGGCGTACGCGCTGTTCGCGTTCGGCGTGGCCACCGCGGCGGGGGCGATCCTGCGGCGCAGCCTGCCCGCGTTCGGCGTCGCGTTCGGGGCGTTCCTCGCCGCCCGGATGTCGGTGGCGCTGCTGGCCCGTCCCGCGTACGCCACGCCGCTCACGGCCATGGAGCCGGTCCCCGCCGGCGGCGGGACGGACCAGGCGGGGCACCGGTTCGTGCCCGGCGTCGCCGACTGGGTGATCGAACGCGGCTACGCGGACGCCACCGGGCACAGGCTGAGCAGCGTCGAGTACTACGAGCTGGAGGACGCCGCCAACCGGGCCGGCGCCAACGTCAACCAGTTCCTGCACGCGCGGGGCATCCAGCAGTTCGGGGTCTACCACCCGGCCGACCGGTTCTGGACGTTCCAGCTCATCGAGGCGGCAGTGTTCGTCGCCGTCGCGGCGATCCTGGTCGGTGTGGTGGTGTGGCGGGTCCGGCGCCGCGTGCTCTAGTGAGCCACCCTCACCTTTGTCCCCGATTCGCGGATGGGCCGGTCGTGAGCTGGCTAACCTCGCGGTGAACGGGTCGAACCACAGCACCTGCGAAGGTGAGCCAGTTGCCCGAGACGCCGCTGACCAACCGTCCCAAGATGCACACGGGCGTTCCCTCCTCACTGACCACCACGCAACGGTGGGTCCTGCGCGGCATCGCCGTCGCCGACGCCCCCTGCGGCCTGTGGTTCCTCGAAGCGGTGGCCACATGCACCGGCACCGCACCGGACGAGCCGGTCGACGCGACGGTGGAGGAGCTGATCTCGCGCGGGTTCCTCGTCGACACCGCCGCCGGGCTGCGGCTGGCCTCGATCGCGCTGCGCGACGACGTCCTGCGGGACACCCCGCCGTCGGTACGCCAGGCGTTGCGCGAGGCGGCGGCCGAGGTGCTCGCCGACGCCGGGCGCCCGGCCCAGGCGGCCCGGCAGCTCCTCCGGGTGCTCCCGGCGGTGAGCCGGTCCGCCCGGGCGCTCGCCGCGCGGCTGGCGGGCGACCCGGCGGTCGGCCCGAGCCTCGCCGCGGATCTGCTGCTCGCCACCCCCGCGCCCGGCCCGGCCGACGAGCGCCTGGCCCGGCTGGTCGACGTGGCCGACAACCTCTATCTGGCCGGCCGGGTGGACGAGACGCTGCGGATGCTGCACCGGGAGGTCGCCGCCGACCGGTACGGGCCACGGCAGCGGGCGATGCTGCTCGGGCGGCTCGGGGCCTACTACGCGACGCAGCGTCCCTCGCTGTCCCTGACGTACCTCGGGCAGGCGCTCAACCAGGAGCTGGACGCCGCCGGGCGGAGCTGGACGCTCACCATGCTGGCGTCGCTGGCGGCCCGGTTCGGGCACCCGGACGCCGCCGAGCTGGTGGCGGCGGCGGAGCGGGCCCACGAACGCAGCCCCTCCCCCGGCGGCGGTATCCGCCTGGCCCTGGCGCACGCGTCCCGGGCCACCGCGGCCGGCGATCTGCCCCGCGCCGCGCGGATCCTGCGGGAGGTGGACGCGGGCGAGCCCACCGCCCGCACCCAGGCGGTCTTCCTGCGCGTCGACCGGGTGGCGAACCAGATCGCGCTCGGCCGGTACGTCGACGCGGCGACCGCGCTCGACAGCGTCTCCGCGGAGATCGACACGCTCGGCACGGTGGGGCAGCCGCTGGTGACCGCGTTGGACTGCGTCCTGCGGCTGACCACCGGTGAGCTGGCCGAGGCCGAGGTCCGGGCCCGGCTCGCGTTGACCGAACGCGGTGGCGCCCTGCCGGCGCAGGCGCGGGTGGACCTGCTCGCCACGGTCGTCGAGGTGCTGCTGCGCCGGGGTGAGGTGGCCGCGGCCCGGGATCTGCTGGCCGACGAACGTCCCGCGGTGGGCTGGCCCGACGACATGCAGTGGTTCCGGCTCGGCTGCGCCGCCGCGGGCGATCCGGAACCGGGCCGGCACGCCGCGCTCCTGGAGGCCGCCTTCGCCATGCCGGACCGCTCGGCGGCTCCCCTGCTGCTGGTGCCGCACCACGGCCCGCGACTGGTTCGCGCGGCGCTGGCGCTCGGCGACCGGCAGCGGGCCGGGATCCTCGCCGACCACCTGAAGCGGGCCGCCGGCATGACCAACAACGCGCTCTGGCGCGGGGTGGCGCACCAGGCCGACGGGCTGCTGACCGGCGATCCGGCGGCGCTGCGCGCGGCGGTACGGCTGCTCCGCACCACCTCCGCCCGGCCGGCCCTGGCCGACGCGCTGCACGACCTGGCGCGGTCGCCCGGGCTGCCACCGACCGAGACGTTCGACCTGCTGGCCGAGGCCGACGCGATGTACACCCGGATGGGTGCCGGCGGGACACGGGAGCACGACGGCCCGGCGGGCGACGAGGTCTGCCGTCCGGCCGTGGCCGCGCTGACGCCCGCCGAGGTACGGGTGGCCGAACTGCTCGCGGTCGGCATGACGAAGCAGGAGGCGGCCCGGGACCTGTTCGTCTCGTTCCACACCGTCGACACCCACCTGCGCTCGATCTACGCGAAGCTCGGCGTCCACAACCGGGTGGAGCTGGCGCTGGTCTGGGAGTCGCGGGACGAAGGCTGAGCGCGGACGCCACGACCCTGTGGCGTCCGCGCTCAGCACCACGTCCTCAGTGCCGTTGCAGCGGGCTCTTCGTCTTCGGAAGCGCCTCGACCAGCTCGCGCGGCACGTTGATCGTGTCGGCGACCACCTCCGGCGGGATGTTCGCCAGCCACTGCGCGAGCGACACGTCCTCGAACTTCGCGGTCCGGAACAGCTCCAGGTAGACGAAGGGCTTGTCGCCGATGTTCTCGATGTAGTGGCCCATCGAGATCGGCACGTAGCCGACGTCGCCGGTCTCCATGTTGTAGGTACGGGCCGTGGCGTGGTTGGCGAAGACGCCCATCCGCCCCTTGCCCGAGATGACGTACTGCATCTCCGCGCCGTTGGGATGCCAGTGCAGTTCCCGCATCGCGCCGGGCTCGATCTCCACCAGCGCGGCGGTGGTGGTGACCGCCGCCGCGAAGTTGCTCGAGTCGGCGATCCGTACGCTGCCGCCCTCGAACTTCTCCGGCGTCTGGGCGAGCAGGCTGTGCTTGAACGTGCGGGGCACGTCGCCGGTCGGACTGAAGACCCGGTCCTCGGCCAGCGGCGGCGGCACCTGCCCCGGGAAGATGTACCGCTCGGACTCCGCCGGGAAGTTCGCCATCTGCTGCATGGTCCAGCCGAAGTTCTTGGCGATGACCTCCCGCGGCACGTGCGCGAAGAAGTCGGTCACCTGGAACGTCCCGTCCTCGGAGTAGCACCCGTCGTCGAAGACGAGCAGGAACTCGACGCCCTCCTCGAACGCCTGGATGTGGTGCGGAATGCCGGCCGGGAAATACCAGAGGTCACCCGCCTTGACGTCCTCCAGGAAGTTGCGCCCCTCCTGGTCCACCGCGGCGATCCGGCAACTGCCGGACAGGATGAAGGCCCATTCGGACTGGATGTGCCAGTGCAGTTCCCGGTAGGCGCCGGGATCGAGCTTCATGTTCACGATTGCCAGGTCGTGGGCGATCGGCAGCAGGCGGTTCGTGACCTCCCGGGTCCAGCCGCCGCTCTCCCGGCGGGTGTGCGCCAGCGAGAACGGGAACACCAGGTTCGGCATGAGGCCGTGGTCGGTCGACGGCGGGTTCACCAGGTCCGGGTGGGTGTCGTCGATCGCCGGGTTGCGCGGGACCGTACCGACCATCGCGGTGTCCTTCGGCGGATTCTTGCCGACGGGGTCAGTGGATCTGGGCATGACGGATGTCCTTCCGGGTGAGGGCCGCCGACTCGGCGGCCCGGGACGGGACGAACAACGCCCGCAGGTGTTCCGGGCTCTGAAAGGCCACCGCGAGCGGAATCGCGACACAGAGGAACAGCGACGCCGCGATGCTCCAGATCGGAGCATCAGTGGCGACTCCGGCGACAGCCAGGGCCGCGATCGAATAGAACGTGACGCGGATTCTGGCGACGGGGAGCACGAACATGCGCTCGGCCTCCTTCGGCTTCGAGTCTCGCCGTCGAGACGCAATTGCGATGCTGCCGAATCGGATCCCCCCGGTGAATAACGCGATCGCGCCATTCACCGGAACGGACGGGAAACCCTTTTCCCGGCACTTCCGCGCATCGCGCGCCCCACCGGTTTCGCGGGTGCGACCAGGGGTAGGGAGGGCGATGTCCAACAACGCGGAGGATCGCTGGCGGGTGGGGGAATACGACTTCCACGTACCGTTTCTGGCACTTGCGCTCGCCACCGGCCTCGCCGGTGTTGTCGACGCATTCTCGTTCCTCAAGTACAAGGTGTTCGTGGGTATTCAGACCGGCAATGTGGCGTTCGTCGGAATGGGTGCCGCCGATCACTTTCCGCCCTGGCCGGCCGCGGTGGCGTCGCTTGTCGCGTTCGGCCTCGGCGGCCTGCTCGGCGCCGGCATCCGCCGCCTGCGCCCGGCCGGCCCGCTCACCCCGCCGGGCATGGAACTGCTCGCCATGCTGGCGCTGCTCGTGCTCTGGGGCCTGGTGGACCGCTCCCTCGACTCGGGGCGCGACTCGCTGACCGAGCGCACGATCCTGACCGCGCTGCTGGCGTTCCCGGTCGGCATCCTCGGCGGGTTGATCGTCCGCACGTTCGGCGTGCAGACCGCCACGTCGTACCAGACCGGCACCGTGCTGCGCACCACGAAGGGCATCGCCGACTGGGTGTTCGAACCGGAGGGCCGCAGCGCGGCCGGGCGGCTCGCCGCGACCGGCCTGCTCTGCCTGGTCAGCTACGCGATCGGCGGGTTCGTCGGCGCGGCCACCGAGACCCGCCCGATCTGGACGATGATCGTCACCTGGGCCCTGGCAGTGGTGCTGATCGCGCTCACCTGGGGCAAGCGCCCGCCGGCGACGGCGACCCGGCGCCGCTGACGCGGACCGGCGTCACCCGGCCTCGCGGCGGGCCTTGGCGCGGCGTTTGCCCTCGTGCATCGCCTGGACCCGGGCCACCGGGATGGTCCGCCCCTGCTCGACCAGCTCCGCCGGCAGGCGCTGCGGCGCGGGCAGCGCCTCCGCCCACGGATCCCGGTCGCCCAGCAGCGCGGGCACGGTCCGCACGGTGAAGTCGGCCGGGCTCGCGCTCTCCAGGTCGGCCCAGCCCACCGGGTACGACACCGGGGCGCCGGGCCGGATCCGAGGGCTGTAGGCTGCCACCACAGTCGCCCCGTACGCCCGGGTGGAGTCGACGAAGACGCGGCCGCCGCGGTCGGCGACGACGAACGCGGTGGTCGCGGCCGCCGGGTCGAGCCGTTCGGTACGGGCGGCGAGCGCCCGGGTCGCCGCGGCGGCCTCCTCGGCCGTGGTGGCCGGGTCGACCGGCACGATCACGTGCAGCCCCTTCGCCCCGCTCGTCTTCACCGCGCCGGCCAGCCCGGCGTCGGCGAGCGCCTGCCGCACCAGCAGCGCGACCCGCACCACGGCGCCGAACGCGTCCCCCTCCGGCGGGTCCAGGTCGAGCACCAGGTGGGTCGGATGCTCGGGCTGCCCGGCGCGGGCGAGCGTCGGGTGGTACTCCACCGCCCGCTGGTTGGCGAACCAGAGCAGCGTCCGCCGGTCGTCGCAGAGGGCGTACGAGATCCGCCGGTGCGACGCCTCCGCCCAGACCTCGGTGCGGCGCACCCAGTCGGGCGTGTACTTCGGCAGGTTCTTCTGCATGAACGGCTCCTGGCCGGGCCGCACCCGCAGCACCGACAGCGGCCGGTCGCGCAGTTCCGGCAGGATCCGGTCGCTCATCGCGTCGAGGTAGTCGACCAGGTCGCGTTTGGTCGCCCCGGCGCCGTCGAACAGCGGCTGGTCGAGGTTGGTCAGCGACACTCCGGCCCGGGTCTCGTCGGCGGCACCCATCGGACCACCATCCCGGGCCGGGCCCGGCTCGGCAACCCCGACACGGTGCCCGGCGCGCCTCGCCGGCCCGCACCTGCGACGATCGGGGCGTGGGTGAGGCAGAGTCGGACGAGTGCGGGGCCGGCGCGGCCGGGCAGGCCAGCGCGTGCACCGTGCGGGAGGCGCTGGACCGGGTCGGCGGCAAGTGGGCCATCGGCATCCTGATCGCCGCCTCGGCCGGGCCGGTCCGCTTCACCGAGCTGGAGCGCCGGGTGGAGGGGATCAGCCGCCGGATGCTCACGCTGACGTTGCGCAACCTGGAGCGCGACGGGCTGCTGGACCGGCACGTGCATCCCACGGTGCCGCCGAAGGTGGAGTACACCGCGACGCCGATGGCCCAGGAACTGTACGAGTCGCTGGTGGCGCTGACCAGCTGGGCGGAGCGGCACCGGGAGGCGATCAGCACGGCGCGGGCCGAGTACGACCGGCGGCGCGGCGGCCCACCGGCCTGACCTGCGGAAACAGGCCGTTGTGGTGAACGCCACGCGGTGGATCTGACCGATCGGTCAGCACCTGACCGATCGGTCAGGCATGCTGGAGGACATGGCGCGACCCACCACCGCCACCCACGACGAGCTGCTGGCCGCGGCCGCTCGCCGGTTCGCCGTCACCGGGTACAAGGGCACCTCTCTCCAGGACATCGCCCGCGACGTGGGCTGCTCCAAGGCGACGGTGCTCTACCACTTCGCCAGCAAGGACGCCCTGCTCTGCGAGCTGATGGCCCCGGCCATCACCGTGCTGGAGGAGCTGGACGCCCGGATCGCGGCGCACACCGGCGCAGAGGCCCAGCGCGTCGCCGCGGACGGCTTCGTCGACCTGGCGGTCCGCTTCCGCCGGGAGATCGCCCTGCTCCGGGGAGAGTTCCCCGACCTGCTCCAGCAGCCCGCGTTCGCCCACATCCAGCAGATCTCCGAACGGCTCGTCGCCGCGTTCGCCGGCTTCTCCGACCGTCCGGAGGCACGCGTCGCGGCGCTCGTCGTGCTCGCCGGCATCGCCGAGACCTGCGGCGAGTTCCTGGACATCCCCGACGAACAGTTGCGACCCGCACTGCTCGCCGTGGCGTACCGCGCGCTCGAAGTCACCACCTGATCCGTTCCTGCGAGGACAAGGAAGGTCCATGGCGACCCTGCTGTACCGGCTCGGCCGGGCATCCCTGCGCCGGCGGCGACTCGTCGCCGTCGTCTGGCTCGTCGTACTCGTCGGCCTCGGCCTGGCCGCGGCCACGCTGCGGGGCCCGACGGCGAGCAACTTCACCATGCCGGGCACCGAGTCGCAGAAGGCGATCGACCTGCTCGCCGACCGCTTCCCGGCGGCCAGCGGCGCCACCGGCACGATCGCAATCAAGGCGCCACAGGACGGCGCCCTGACCACGCCCGCCGGTCAGGCGGTGGTCAAGCAGGTCACGCAGGAGGCGGCCACGCTGCCCGGCGTGATCGGCGCGGTCGACCCGTACCAGGCGCAGGCGCTCACCCCGGACGGCCGGTACGCGCTGATCCAGGTGCAGTTCGCCGGCGGTGCCGACGACGTCACCGACGAGCAGCGCGACGCGTACGAGAAGGTCGGCGCGCAGGCCGAGGCGCAGGGCTGGCAGATCGCCCCCGGCGGTGAGGTGCTCAACGCCGAGCCGGAGGTCGGCTCGACCGAGGCGATCGGCGTGCTGGTCGCGGCGATCGTCCTGGTGATCACGTTCGGCTCGCTCGTGGCTGCCGGCATGACCATGCTGAACGCGCTGATCGGCGTGGGTGTCGGCATGGCCGGTCTGTTCGCGCTCAGCGGTGCGGTCGAGCTGACCAGCACCGCGCCGATCCTGGCGCTGATGCTCGGCCTCGCGGTCGGCATCGACTACTCGCTGTTCATCACCTCCCGGCACCGGCAGAACCTGCTCGACGGGCTCTCCCCGGAGGAGGCGGTCGGCCGGGCGGTCGGCACCGCCGGCTCGGCAGTGGTCTTCGCCGGCGCCACCGTGGTGGTGGCGCTCGCCGGCCTGGCCGTGGTGGGCATCCCGTTCCTGACCGTGATGGGCCTGGCCGCGGCCGGCACCGTCACGATCGCCGTGCTGGTGGCGATCACGCTGGCCCCGGCGCTGCTCGGCTTCGCCGGCCACAAGGTGCTGCCGCGCAAGCTGCGTGACCGGAAGGCGGTCGAGGACCCGGCCACCGGCTCCGAGGACCGCTCCGGCTTCGGCTTCCGCTGGGCGCGGTGGGTGACCAAGCTGCGCATCCCGGTGATCCTGGTCGGGCTGCTCGGCCTCGGCCTGCTCGCGATCCCGGCCCAGGACATGCGCCTGGCGCTGCCGGACGCCTCCGCCGCCGCCGAGGGCACTCCGGCCCGGGTCAGCAGCGACCTGATCCGGGAGGGCTTCGGCCCCGGCTTCACCGGCCGGCTCGCGGTCGTGGTGACCGCCGACTCGCCGCAGGACACCCAGGCCGCCATCCCGCAGGTGACCGCGCTGGTGCAGAAGACCGACGGGGTGCTGGCGGTGGCGCCGCCGCAGGTCGACCCGTCGGGGCGTACCGCGCTGATCGGGGTGATCCCGAAGACCGGGCCGACCGACGAGGCCACCGAGACCGTGGTGCACGACATCCGCAAGCAGGTCTCGGGCATCCAGAACGCCGACGTGCTGCTCACCGGCGTCACAGCGGTCGGCATCGACGTGTCGGAGAAGCTCTCCGACGCGCTGCCGGTCTACCTGCTGCTGGTGGTGGGCCTGTCGATCCTGCTGCTGATGCTGGTGTTCCGGTCGATCCTGGTGCCGGTCAAGGCGGCGCTGGGCTTCCTGCTCACCGTGGCGGCCACGTTCGGCATCACCGTCGCGGTGTTCCAGCAGGGCCACCTGGCCGACCTGGTCGGCCTGGACACGCCGGCCCCGCTGGTCAGCTTCCTGCCGATCCTGCTCATCGGCATCCTGTTCGGCCTGGCCATGGACTACGAGGTCTTCCTGGTCTCCCGGATGCGCGAGGACTTCGTGCACGGCGACACCGCACAGCAGGCCACCATCAACGGCATGGGGCACGGCGCCCGGGTGGTCACCGCCGCCGCGCTCATCATGATCTCGGTGTTCGGCGGCTTCGTGTTCCTGGAGGACCCGATCATCAAGTCGATGGGCTTCGCGCTCGCGATCGGTGTCGCCATCGACGCGTTCGTGGTCCGGATGACGATCGTGCCGGCGGTGATGTCGCTGCTGAACAACGCCGCCTGGTGGCTGCCGCGCTGGCTGAACAAGATCCTGCCCAACGTGGACGTCGAGGGTGAGGGCCTGCGCGCCCACCTCGCCGAGAAGCAGCACGCGAACGTGTGATCGGCACGGGTGGGGCCCCGCGGGGCCCCACCCGTCACACACCCGCCGGATACGTCTCCATCTCGCCGGGTGTGACGCACGCCGGCAGCGGGTGCAGCGCCGTCGTCTCGTCGCACCAGATGAACGCGTCGTAGCGCTCACCCAGCCGGGTCGGCACGTAGTTGCCCCAGGACTCGAAGCTCGGGTCGTACACCACCCCGATGGCCCGGTGGTCCGCCTCGCCGGTCACCCACTCCGGCTGGTCGTCGCCGCCGAAGACCAGCACCGCCCGCTCCGGCATCAGCTCGTGCAGCCGGTGTTCCACCGAACCCTCCCGGGCCGGCGGCACCACCATCGTCTCGGCCGGTGAGCCCCAGCGCGGCGCGGCCACCACGCTGCCGCGCCAGCTGCCGAAGCCGATCAGCGCCACCGCGTCCCGGCCGTGCCGTTCCCGGCCGAGCTGTCCGATGTTGACCATGCCGTCCGCCGCCATGTCGGTGGCCCGGGCGTCGCCGACGTGCGTGTTGTGCGCCCACACGATGCCCCGCGAGCCGGGACCGTACCGGTCGAGCAGCCGGTCGAGCGTGTCGGCCATGTGGACGTCGCGGACGTTCCACGACTCGGGACCGCCGCCGACCATGGCCCGGTAGTACCGTTCCGCGCCGGCCACCACCTCCGCGTTCTGCCAGGCCGAGAAGCGGTCCGGGCCGTCCGCGGCGGCCTGTTCCCGGGTACGCGCCAGCAGCCGGACCACCTCCTCCTCGCACCGGGCGGAGACGAACCGGCTGGCCATCCCGTACTCCTCGGGCCGCTTGCCGTACGGCTCGAAGCAGCGGTACGCCTCCTGGGCCGCCTCAAGCGAGGCCGGGTCCTCCTCACCGAGGTAATCGAAGATGGCCTGCATCGACTCCCAGAGGGAATACACGTCCAGCCCGTGGAAGCCGGCCCGCTCCCCCTCGGGGCGTTCCAGGTTCCACGCCCGCAGCCAGCGGCAGAAGCGGGCCACCTCGGCGTTCGCCCACATCCAGGTAGGCCAGCGTTCGAACCGTTCCAGCGCGACGAGCGGATCGGCGAGACCGCCGGGCGCGCCCACCACCGACCGGTGCACCCGGTCGCAGTCCGGCCAGTCCCCCTCCACCGCCACGAAGTCGAACCCCTGCTCGGCGATGAGCCGCCGGGTCAACTGTTCCCGCAGCCGGTAGTAGTCGTAGCTGCCGTGCGTCGCCTCGCCGATCATCACCACCCGGGCGTCCCGCACGCGGTCCAGCAAGGGGTCGAAGTCGCTCGGCGCGCCGAGCCGCTGTACCAGCATGTCCGCGGCTACCCGGGGCCCGCCGGGACAAACCGCCGCCGCGTCCCGGCGGCGGGCATGCCGCCGGGCGCAGCGGGTAGCCGGGCGGCATGACCGTCACCGGCGCGCAGTTGCAGGAGTTCCTGGCCGGGCTGGACTACCCGGTCTCCCGGGAGGACCTGGTCCGCTGGGGCCAGGAGAACGGCGCCAGCACCGAGACGCTCCAGCGGCTGCGCACACTGCCGGCCGAGGAGTTCGACACCCCGGCCGAACTGGTCGAGGCGCTCGTCACGCTCGCCGGTTGAGCGGCGCGTGCAGCAGCCGGAACAGCACCAGCCACTGTTCCGGCCAGACCAGCCCGACCGGGGTGTCCGGCGCGATCCGCGCGGCCCGCAACGCGCCGTCGACCCGCGGCCGGGGATGGCCCGCGCGCAGCGAGGCCGCGAGCGAGCCGCCGACTCCGCCGAAGCCCAGCTCCACCATCCGCCGGTACGCGGGCAGCGCGGCCGGCGCCACGAGTGGCGTCGTCCGGCGTTCCAGCCGCAGGATGCCCCCGTCCACGCCCGGCACCGGCCGGAACGCGGTCCGGGGCACTCGCCCGGCCAGCCGCCAGTGGTACTCGGGCCAGGTGAGCACGGTGAGCCGGCTCCACCGGCCGTGGTCGCCGGTGCGCTTGCGGGCGTAGTCGAGCTGGGTGAGCAGCGTCGCGGTACGCAACCCTGGTGCGGCCAGGCACCACCTGACCACCGCCGCGGTGAGCGACCAGGGGATGTTGCCCGCCACCGAGAACGGGCCGGCGGACGGGGACGCGGTCAGGAAGTCGGCCGCCCGTACCTCGACGTTCGGCAGCGGAGCGCAGGCCGCTGTCAGCTCGGGCAGCACGGCCGGGTCTACCTCATACGCGATCAGCCGCCCGCACCGCGCGGCGAGCGGCCGGGTCAGCCGGCCGCGACCGGCGCCGACCTCCAGCAGCAGGTCGTCCGGGCCGGGCCGGACCGCGCGGACCATCCGCGCGACGGCGGCCGGGTCGGCGAGGAAGTTCTGGGAAAGTACGCGACGGGACCGGTCGCGTGCGGTGTTTCGGCGGGGCGCCACGGGTTCGTCCTGTCTGTCGCCGGACGGCGACGGGTACGGACCGCTGCGCGGGTGTCCCCCGCCGTCGAGGCGGCGTGGGGCGGATCGGGCGGGCGGTCCGAGCGGATCGGGACTCGGACGACCCTGGGGAATGGCCGGGACGCGGCGCATGCCGGAGACAGCCACCTCGGCGAGGTGGTGTGGACGAACCACGGGTACCGCCACCTCGGCGAGGTGGCACGACCGGCGCCCCTCGGGGCAGGTCGGGAACCGGCGGTCAGGTCAGACGCGGGCGGCGTACCGGCCGGCCAGGGCCGGGCGCCGGAACCGCGGACGGGCGTCCAGGAGGAGCCCACACGCGGCCGGCGCGACGGCCACACGGATCAGGGCATGCGTGAACATGCCGCCACGCTAACGACCGGGTCGGGCCCGGGCGACCGGTTTTCTACAGGTCGACTGTGCGTCCCTGCGCCCGGGCGGTCTGCGCGGCGTCCAGCACCGCCACCACCTCGCGGCCGAACCGCACGTCGCAGCGGTGGTCGCGGGTGCCGGCGTCGACCTCCTCCAGCAACTGGTCGAGCGCCGCGCCGAACGCCTGGAGCGCGCTGCCGTCGCCGGGCGGCACCGTCTCGGTGCCGTTCTCGCCGAAGAAGACGAAGTCCCGGGTGACCGCCTCGGACGGCGCGTCCAGGGTGAGCGAGAGCGAGCTGGTCGCGCCGCCGTCGTGGGTGAGCAGCAGGTGCACCAGGCCGCTCGGGCCGTCCATCGCGGCGACCCGGGTGACCCGGCCGAGCACCGGCAGGATCAGCGACAACGCGTGCGGGCCGATGTCCCAGAGCGCGCCGCGCTCCCGCCGCCAGCCCGAGTCGCCGTACGGGTTCCCCGGCTGGAAGATCGACGCGAACATGGTGGCGCGGGCGTGCTGCCAGCCGCCGGCCGCCGCGGTCGCGGCGAGGAAGCCGGTGACGTTCGGGTGGAAGCGCTGGGTGAAGAAGACCACCGAGGCCACCCCGGACGCCTGCGCCGCGGCGACCACCCGGTCGGCGTCGGCGAGGTCGAGCGCCAGCGGCTTGTCCAGCAGCAGGTGCCGCCCGGCGGTGGCGGCCCGGACGGCGATGTCGGCCTGCACGTCCGGCGGGAGCGCCACGGCGACCGCGTCGCAGGCGTCGATGAGCGCGTCGACGTCGGTGAAGGCCGGCACGCCGTGCCGGGTGGCCAGTTCCTCCGCCTTCGCGGGGTTGCGCCCCCACACGCCGGCGAGCCGGGCCCGCGGGTGCGCCTCGATGGCCGCGGCGTGCGTCTGCGCCGCCCAGTAACCCGTGCCGAACAACCCGAACCGCACCCCGGCCCCCTGCCGTCGACGTCCGCCACCGGCGTACGCCGGGACCGTGATCCACGCTAGTCCCCCGGCCCGTCCGGCGCGCCACGACCCGGCGGGCGAGCCGCTACTACACCGGTTAGTAGGCTGTGCCGGTGAACGACACCGTGTCGACGACCAGCGCGGCAGCAGCCTCTCCGGTGGACGGGCCGCTCGCCACGGTCGCGATCGTGATCTCGCTGGCGGTCGCCGTCTGGGCCCTGGTGGCGGCGGTACGCCACCGGCCGCCGGACCGGATCCAGTTCATCGGCCTGGCCGTGCTGGAGGTGGCGCTGCTCGCGCTCACCGTGACGGCGCTCGTCGCGCTCGGCGGCGGGGACCGGCCGGGCGAGCCGGGCGCGTTCTTCGGCTACCTGGCGACGCTGGTCTGCCTGCCGCCGCTGGCCTGGGTGCTGGCCCGGATGGAGCCGACCCGCTGGGGCTCGGGCATCGTCTGCGCGATCTGTCTGGTCACGCCCGTGGTGGCGGTACGGCTCCAGCAGACCTGGGAGGCCCTCGGTGGCTGAGACCACGACCGAGCAGCGCGCCACCAACCGCGGGCCGGGCCGATTGCTGATCGCCGTCTACATCGTCTTCGCCATCGCCGCGACCTCGCGGGCCGGGTTGCAGATCGCCACGAAGTTCGACGAGGCGCCGGTGGCGTACCTGCTGTCCGCGGTGGCGGCGCTGATCTACATCGTGGCGGCGGTCGGGCTGGCCCGGGCCGGGCACGCCGGCCGCCGCGTCGCGCTGGCCTGCTGCGCCGTCGAACTGGTCGGGGTGCTCGGCGTCGGCGTGCTGAGCATCGCCGACAAGGAGCTGTTCCCGGACGAGACGGTCTGGTCCGGCTTCGGCAGCGGCTACGGCTACGTACCGCTGGTGCTGCCGGTGCTCGGCCTGTTCTGGCTCTGGCGCACCCGGCGCGACCCCGCCTGAGCGGGCCCGCGCCGGGTCGGGCCGGTCAGTCCTTCGGACCGCCGGCGACGTAGATGACCTGGCCGGAGACGAAGGACGCGCCCTCGCTGGCCAGGAACGAGATGGTGTGCGCGACGTCCTCCGGACGGCCGGGACGGCGTACCGGGATCTCGGCGGCGGCGTGCTTCTGCAGGTCGTCGAAGTCGACCTTCATCCGCGCCGCGGTGGCGGCGGTCATGTCGGTGACGATGAAGCCCGGCGCGACCGCGTTGACTGTGACACCGAACGGGCCCAGCTCGATCGCCAGCGTCTTGGTGAAGCCCTGGAGGCCGGCCTTGGCGGCCGAGTAGTTCGCCTGGCCCCGGTTGCCGAGCGCGGACGTGCTGGACAGGTTGACGATCCGGCCCCACTTCGCCTCGACCATGTGCTTCTGCGCGGCCTGGCTGAACAGGAACGCCCCGCGCAGGTGCACGCCCATGACCGTGTCCCAGTCGCCCTCGGTCATCTTGAACAGCAGGTTGTCGCGCAGCACGCCCGCGTTGTTGACGAGCACGGTCGGTGCGCCCAGTTCGGCGGCGATCCGTTCCACGGCGGCCTCGACCTGGTCCCGGTCGGACACGTCGGCGCCGACGCCGAGCGCCCGGCCGCCGGCCGAGCCGATGGCGTCCACCGTCTCCTTGGTGGCGGACTCGTCGATGTCGACCACGGCTACGGCCATGCCGTCGGCCGCCAGCCGGCGGGCGGTCGCGGCCCCGATGCCGCGCGCGGCTCCGGTGACGATGGCGACGCGGGGCTCCTCCGACATGCTTACCTCCCGGTAACTTGTGGCTCGATCGAAGGAGCTTAACCCGCCGGTACGCCTCCCCTACCGCTCGTGGCCCCGGCAGAGCCGGATCCACCGGTAGCCGTAGCCGCCGAGCTTGAGCCGGTCGAGCTTGCCCACGTCCTCGTAGTTGCGGTCGCTCAGCACGTCGATCGGCAGGTCCGCCTCCGGGGCCAGCGTGCTCAGGTCCACCTCGACGTCCTCGGTGCCGAGGTTGTGCAGGAAGACCATGGTCCCGGTACGCCCGTCGGCGCGGTGCGCGAGCACGCCCGGCGGCATCGGCACGTCGATGTGGGTGGTGCTGCCCGAGCCGGTCTCCGGCGCCTCCCGCAGCGTCCGGATCATCCGCTCGAACCAGCCGAGCAGCGAGCGCGGGTCCTTGCGCTGGGCGGTGACGTTGACGTTCTGATAGCCGTACTCGCCCTTGTCGATAACCGGGCGGACCAGCTTCTCCGGCTCGGCGGTGGAGAAGCCGGCGTTGTCGGCGTAGGACCACTGCATCGGCGTGCGGATCGCGTCACGCCCGTCCAGCGACAGGTCCTCCCCCATGCCGATCTCCTCGCCGTAGCGCAGCACCGGCGTGCCGCGCAGCGAGAACTGCAACGAGTACGCCAGCTCGATGTGCCGGCGGTCGTTGCCGAGCATGGGCGCCAGACGACGGCGGATGCCCCGGCCGTAGAGCTGCATGTTCTCGTCCGGGCCGAACTTCGCCAGCACGTCGTTGCGCTGGTCGGCGGTGAGCCGGGACAGGTCGATCTCGTCGTGGTTGCGCAGGAACGTGGCCCACTGGCCGCCGGTGGGCAGCTTCGGGGTGTCGCGCAACGCCTCGATGATCACCTCCGGGTCCTGCCGGGCCAGGGCGAGCATCAGCCGGCCGTTGAGCATGAAGTCGAAGAGCATGTGGATCCGGTTGCCCGAGCCGCTGCCGTCGCCGAAGTAGACCGGCAGCTCGTCGGGCTCGACGTTCGCCTCGGCCAGCAGGACCGAGTCGCCGCGCCGCCACTGCACGTGCTGGCGCAGGTCGGTGAGGAAGTCGAAGTCCTTCGGCGAGTTCGGGTTGCCCGGCTCGGTGCGCTCGATGATGAACGGCACCGCGTCCATCCGGAAACCGGAGACGCCGAGCTGGAGCCAGAACGAGGTGATCTTCTTGATCTCCGCGCGGACCTTCGGGTTCTCGATGTTCAGGTCCGGCTGGAACTTGTAGAAGCGGTGGTAGTACCAGGCCTTGGCGGTCCGGTCGTACGTCCACGTCTCGTGCTGCTCGCCCGGGAAGACCATGCCCTGGTGGCGGTCGTCCGGCTCGTGGTCGGCCCAGACGTACCAGTCCCGGTACGGCGAGTCGGGCGAGGAGCGGGCGGACTGGAACCACGGGTGCTGGTCCGAGGTGTGGTTGACCACCAGGTCGATGATCACCCGGATGCCCCGGTTGCTCGCCTGGTGCAGCAGTTCGGCGAAGTCGCCGAGCGTGCCCAGGCGCGGGTCGACGTTGTAGAAGTCGGTGGCGTCGTACCCGTCGTCCTCGTTGGGCGAGGGATGGATCGGGTTCAGCCACAGGCACGTCACCCCGAGCCGGGCCAGGTAGTCCAGGCGTCCGATCACGCCCTGGAAGTCACCCACCCCGTCGCCGTTCGAGTCAGCGAAAGTGTCGACGTCGAGGCAGTAGACGACCGCCTCCTGATACCACCTGTCACCCATGCGAGGACTACTTCTCCGAACGCGCGCGCCGTCAAACCCGGTACTGTGCTCCGATGAGCGAGGCTGACGACTGGTCCGCCGGCACCTGGCTGAACCCGCCGGAGCGGGCCGAACCGGTCGACGGCGGCCTGCTCGTCGAGCCGCGCGGCGGCAGCGACTTCTGGCGGCGCACCAGCTACGGCTTCGTGCACGACGACGGCTCGGCGCTGCTCGCGCCGTTCGGCGTGGACAGCGCCGTGGAGGTGTCGTTCCGGCTCGACTACTCGGAGCAGTTCGATCAGGCCGGCGTGCTGGTGCGGGTGGACGAGCGGCGGTGGACCAAGGCCGGGGTCGAGGTGAGCGACGGCGCTCCGCAGGTGGGCGCGGTGGTCACCGACGAGTTCTCCGACTGGTCGGTCGCGCCGGTGCCGCAGTGGTCGGGCCGGGAGGTGACGGTCCGGGTGAGCCGGGCCGGCGACGCGCTGACCGTGCGGGCCCGGTGCGACGACGAGCCGTGGCGGCTGGTCCGCGTCGCCCCGCTCGACCCGTCGGCGGAGGCGTCGGCCGGGCCGTACTGCTGCTCGCCCAGCCGGGGCGGCCTGCGCGTCCGCTTCACCGGCTGGCGGCGGGGGCCGGCGGACGCGGCGCTGCACCCGGAGGGCTGAGTCACAGGTGTGACACCGGCCGGTCCGGGTAACAGTTCCGGATCTCCGGCTCTCGCGTGGAAGGACCGCCATGGCCCTGGCCCAGGACGTCGACCCGAACCAGTTCACCGGGCTGACCGGCTGGGTGGCGAGCGTGATCGACTCGCTCGGCGCGGTCGGTGTGGCGTTCCTGGTGGCGTTGGAGAGCATCATCCCGCCGATCCCGAGCGAGATCGTGCTGGCGATGGCCGGCTACCTGTCCGCCGAAGGCCGGTTCAACGTGGTGCTGATCGTGGTCGCCGCGACTGTCGGCTCGCTGGTCGGCGCGCTGGTGCTCTACTGGCTCGGCGCGGCGCTCGGCGAGGAGCGGCTCAAGCGCTGGCTGGACCACATCCCGCTGGTCGACCTGGAGGACCTGGAGAAGGCCGACCGCTGGTTCGAGCGGCACGGCCGGTGGGCGGTGCTGATCGGCCGGGTGGTGCCGGTGGTGCGCAGCCTGGTCTCCATCCCGGCCGGGGCGAACCGGATGCCGCTGGGCGAGTTCGTCCTGCTCACCACGCTCGGCAGCGGGGTGTGGAACGCCCTGATCGTCGGCGCCGGGTTCGCCCTCGGGTCGCGGTGGGAGGACGTCGACAGGTACAGCCAGTGGTTCAACTACGCGATCTTCGCCGTGTTCGGTTTCATGATCGTGAGCTGGGCGGTGAAGAAGGTGCGCCGGCGGCGCGCCCGGCAGTCGGTGACCACCGGGCGCTGACCGCCGTGCGGGCTCAGAAGCCCGCGGTGATGCCGGTGAACTCCCAGGTGTTCTGCGCGATGCCGGAGCAGTTGGCGACCACGCCGCCGCCGGGGCAGGGCCGGTCCCGGTTGACCGACCAGAACGTGAACCGGGCCAGGCCGCGGGCCTTGGCCCAGTCGCGGATCTGCGTCCAGGTGGCCGGCGAGGTCAGCTCCTGCTGGTCGGAGAGGCCGTTCATGCCGGACAGGCCCATGTGCGCGTACGCGGTGGCGTCGGACCAGCCGAACGCGCTCTTCAGCGCGGTCTTCAGACCCTCGGCCGCGTTCACGGTGCTCTGGTACATGTTCGCGCCGCCGCCGAAGTCGAACGGCATGATCGTGAACACGTCGATCCCGGCGCCCTTGGCCGCGGCCTGGTTGATCAGCCGGGTGCCGTAGTACGACGGCCCGGTGGTCGAGGTGCCGAACGTGATGATCGTCTTGATGCCCGGGTTGTTCTGCTTGACGATCTTCAGGGCGTCCAGGATGCGGTCCTGCACCACCTCGTTCTCGAACTCGTCGCTGTTCTCGATGTCGATGTCGATCGCCTTCAGCCCGTACGCGTTGATGACCTGCTGGTACGCGCCGGCCAGGGCGGCGGCGGTCGAGCAGTTCGGGCCGAGCTTGTTGCCGCTCCAGCCGCCGAAGGACGGGATGACGTCGCCGCCGGCCGCCTTGATCGCGGCGATGGTGGCGGCGTGCGTGCCGCCGGTCAGCGGGCCGTTGCCGTCCCAGGCCGGGGTGCAGCCGCCGCCGGAGAGCACGAACGCGATGGTGAACCACTTGATCCCGGTCGCGCCCATCACCGTGGCGGGCGCGGGCGGGTCGCCCCAGCCCGGGTAGAGGTAGGGCGCGGCGGCCATCGCGCCACCGCCGCCACCGGTGCAGCCGCTGGTGGTGGCCGCGACCGCCGCCGACTTCGCCGACTCGCCGGTGCCGTTGTACGCGGTCACCGTGTAGTTGTGCCCGCTGCACGCGGCCAGCCCGGAGACGGTGGCCGACGTGCCGGTGACTGTGGCCTTGACGGTCGTGCCCTCGTACACCCGGTAGCCGGTGACGGTGCCGGAGACCGCGTTCCAGGCGAGCGAGACCGCCGACGCGGTCGTGCCGGTGACCCGCAGCCCGCCCGGCGTGGCCGGTGCGCCCGGGTTGCCGGGGTTGCCGCCACCGGTGCAGGAGGCGCCGTTGACAGTGCAGTTCACCGGGTCGCCGGTGCCGCTGACGACGAAGCCGAAGCTGGTGCTGGCGCCCGGGGCGAGCGCGCCGTTCCAGGACTGGTTGACGGCGGTGACGTGCTGGCCGGAGGTGGTCAGCCGGGCGTCCCAGAAGGAGCCGAGCGTGCTGCCGGACGGCAGGTCGAACTGGACGTTCCACGAGGAGATCGCGGCGGCGCTGTCGTTGGTGACGGTGAACCGTGCCTCGTACCCGCTGCTCCAGCTGGAGGTGCGGACGAAGGCGGCGGTGGCGGCGGAGGCGGGCGGCGCGGCGAGCAGGGCACCGGCGACCACTGCGGTGGTCAGCGCGGCGGCGAGCGTCGCCAGGCGGGGGCGGAGTCTCACGGCGTCCTCCAGGGGACGGGCGGGGGTGGAGAGGAATTCACAACCGTCGACGTGCGCCTATTATTAGGAGTGTTAACTGTTTCTGTCCAGCACGGGTTCGACGCGACCCGGACCGGGGGTCCGGGCCGCGCCCCGGCCGCGCCTCAGCGGCGGAAGGTGAACCAGTTGACGTTGACGAAGTCGGACGGCTGGCCGCTGCTGAACGTCAGGTAGACGGTGTGCCGCCCGGTCACCGCGCCGACGTTGCCCGGCACCGAGCGCCAGGTCTGCCAGCCGCCGGTGTTGCCGACCGCGAAACTGCCGATCGGCGGCGCGGTCGGGCTGTCCACCCGGACCTCCACCAGCCCGCTCACCCCGGACGCCGCGCCGGAGGCGACCCGGGCCACGAAGTCGCGCGGCGGCGTCGAGCCGAAGTCGACGTTGTCGTAGCGGGCCCAGTCACCGTTGGCGAGCCAGCCGATGTCCTGGCCACCCTCGGCGCACGTCTCCACCTGCACGCCGTTCTGCGCGTTGAACGACTCGGCCTGGATCGTCGCGTACGCGTCCCGCACCCCGCCCGGCGGCGGCGTGGTCGGCGTGGGCGACGGGTTGCTCCCGCCACCGCGGGTGTAGACGGCCACGTAGTCGACGAGCATCGACCGGCCGGGCACGGTCGATGCGGTGGGGGTCGCCGAGCCGGCCACGCCGTCCGGGAATCCGCCGCCCATCGCCACGTTGAGCAGCAGGAAGTAGCCGGCGTGGTTGGTCATCTGACTCCAGTACGGCTCACCGACCTGGTTCTGCCCGACGGTGTGGAAGAGCTGGCCGTCGACGTACCAGCGCAGCTGCTGCGGGCTCACCGAGGCGTCCCACTCGAACCGGTAGGTGTGGAACGCCGACTGGCAGGTGCTGCCCGGGCAGGCCCGGGACGCGCCGATGCCGTTGAACTCCCCGCACGGGCCGCCCGGCGCGACGCCGCAGTGCAGCACGCCCCAGACCGAGTTGATCCCGTTGACGTTCTCCATCACGTCGAACTCGCCGATGCCCGGCCAGTTCTGGTAGTTGCCCCGGTACGGCGAGCCGAGCGCCCAGAACGCCGGCCAGTACCCGGACGCCGCCGCGCCTGTCACGTTCGGCATCTGGATCCGGCCCTCCAGGGCCAGCACGCCGCCCGACGGCGCCTTGAAGTTGGAACGCACCGTCTCGATCCGGGCCGAGGTCCAGCGGCCGGCCGAGTCCCGCAGCGGCGTGATGCGCAGGTTGCCCGAGCCGTCGTGGGCCAGGTTGGCGGTGCTGGACGTGTAGGTCTGGATCTCGCCGGTGCCCCAGTTGGCCGGGCCGCCCGGGTAGCTGGTGCCGGTGTCGATGATCCAGTTGGCGGACGAGGGCAGCGTGCCGGAGGGGCCGGTGAAGTCGTCGCTCCACACCAGGCTCCAGCCGGACGGCGTCGGGGGCACCGCCGCCTGGGCGGTCATCGAGACGCCCGCGAGGGCTGTGGTGAGCGCGAGGACGCCGGCGGCCAGGGCGAGCCGGCGGCGTGATCGGGGCACGGTGGCGGAGGCGGCCGGGGCCGCCGGGATCGGGTTCATTCGGGGTGCCTCTCTGCGGGGACGGGTCCGGGAGAGCGCTCTCTGAGGCGATTTCTACGCGCCCGCCCCCGCACTTGTCAACGCTTGTCGATGGCCGCCGCCGGCTGCGGCCGGCGCAGCACCACCTGCTCCAGCGCCGTCCACGCCGTGGTGGTGACCAGATAGAGCACCGCCGCCAGCGGCACCACGAGCGCGACGAGCACAGTGGCGTACGGCAGCAGCGGCAGCAGCCGCCCGAGCACCGCCGCGCCCGGACCCTCGGTCGGCGTCCCGGCCACCGTGCCGGTGGCGGCCGCCGCCCGGCGCATCCGCCGCGACGACCACCAGGCCAGCGCGAGCAGCGCGGCCAGCAGCACCCCGAACACCAGCGGGACCGGGCCGGCCAGCCCGTCGCCGAGGTGCCAGCCCAGAGGTACGCCCGCGAGCCGCTCCCCCAGCAGTTCCGGCGCGCCGTCGCCGGTGGCGAACAGGCGGTACATGACCAGGAAGAACGGCGCCTGCAACAGGGCCGGCAGGCAGCCCGCGACCGGGCTGGCCCCGGCGTTGCGGTAGAGCGCGAACACCTCGCTCTGGAGGCGTGCCGGATCGTCGGCGTACCGGCGCTGGAGTTCCCGTACCTCGGGGGCGAGCGCGGTGCGACGCCGCTCCCCGCGGACCTGAGCCACCGTCAGTGGCGAGATCAGCAGCCGGACGCCGACCGTGAACAGGACGATGGCGGCGGCCGTCGCGGCGCCGCCGGTGAGCGGGGCGAGCACGTCGGCGAGCCAGGTGACGACTGTGGCCGCGGCCGAGGCCGCGGAGTGCAACGGTGCGAAGGCGAGCATGGGTGGACCCCTCGACGGCGATTCCGGGTGTCCCGGGCGGCGACGTGCCGCGCGGCGGGACGGATGACGACGGAATCGGCCGCGAAGCCTGGACGGAGACCCGCCGACGCGGGCCGGGAGGTGGCTACGCGGCCGAGGGGTGCAGGCCGGGTGCGCGGGGGCGCGGACGCCCCGGCGCGTCCGGGTCGACCTGCCGGGGCACCCCGCGACGGCGGGCGCGGGCACGCAAAGCGGCGGCGAACCGGGTGCCGGGCGGCGTGGGCAGGGCGCGGACCCGCAGCGCGAGCAGGGTGGCGAGCAGCAGCGCGGCGACGACCGCCGCACCGGCGAGCAGCCCGGCCGGCCGGTCGGCGAACAGGGCGAGGGCGTAGGCCCACGCTCCCGTCAGCACCGCCAGCATCCCCGCCACGCGACCACCCTAGCCCGCGTTGTCACGCCCGGCGGGCCCATGTGCGAACGCGCCCGGCCGACCCGATCGGGCGAACCGGTGCCGACACGCCCGTCGGCACGTTTCCCGAAACGGACACGGTGGGTAACAGGATCTCGACCACGCGGCACGGTGCCGTGAGCGGTCCGGAGAGACGGTGGTGACGATGAGTGGCTCAGTGGCGGAGCGGGAGCGGAGCGCCGCACCGGGCGGAACCGACCTGCTGACAGTCGGCGTCGAGGAGGAGTTCCTGCTCGCCGACCCGCACACCGGGACCGCCGTACCCGCCGTCGACCTCGTGATGGAGCAGGTACCGGCCGAGCTGCGCGGTCAGGTGGAACGCGAGTTCCAGACCAGCCAGATCGAGATCGGCAGCCCGCCCGGGCTGGAGCTGTCCTCGATCCGGCACTCGCTGTCGATGCTGCGCGCCGAGCTGGCCGACGCGGCCGAGCGGGCGGGCGTACGGCTGCTCGCGATCGGCACCGGGCCGGTCGACGGGCCGGTGCCGCCGGTGGTGGACAAGCCGCGCTTCGACCGGATGATCGAGCGGTTCCGGCTGCTGGTGCCCGGCCCCGGCAACAACGGCATGCACATCCACGTCGGCATCCCCGACCCGGACACCGGCGTGCAGGTGCTCAACCACGTCCGGCCGTGGCTGCCGATCCTGCAGGCGGTCACCGCGAACTCCCCGTTCTCGCGGGGCGAGGACACCGGGTACGCGAGCTGGCGCTCGGTGGAGTGGGAACGCTGGCCGTCGGTCGCGCCCACCCCGTTCCTGGAGTCGCACGAGCACTACGAGCGGCTGATCCGGCAGCTCATCGCCAGCGGCGTGATGCTGGACGAGGGAATGCTCTACTGGTACGCCCGGCTCTCCGCCAAGTACCCCACGGTGGAGATCCGCATCGGCGACGTCTGCCCGTCCGTGGACGACGCGGTGCTGGTGGCGGCGCTGGTCCGCGCGCTCGTCGCCACCGCGCTCACCGACATCGCCGCCGGCCGTCCCGCAGTCAACACCGACCACCACCTGCTGGTGGCGGCGCACTGGCGCGCGGCGCACGACGGGCTGGAGGGCGAGGGCGTCGACCTCACCGACGGTGAGCTGCGCCCGGCCTGGGAGCTGCTGGACCGGCTGGTGGACCGGCTGCGCCCGGAACTGGAGCGGCACGGCGACCTGGACCGGGTGACCGATCTGCTCGGCGGGCTGCGCCGGCACGGCAGCGGCGCGGCGCGGCAGCGGGCGGTGTTCGCGCGTACCGGCAACCTCGTCGACGTGGTCGCGGACGTGGCGCGGCAGACCCGTGGCTGAGCGGCCACGCGGCCGTGGCCCGGCGTGACAGGATGGGCGACGTGGCCGAGCGCATGATCGTCATCGGCGGCGACGCCGCCGGCATGTCGGCGGCGTCGCAGGCGCGGCGCCGCCGCCGCGACCGGTCCGACCTGGAGATCGTCGCGTTCGAGCGGGGGCACTTCACCTCCTACTCGGCCTGCGGCATCCCCTACTGGGTGAGTGGCCTGGTGGAGGACCGGGACGAGTTGATCAGCCGCGACCCGCAGACCTTCCGCGACGAGTTCGGCATCGAGGTCCGCACCCGGCACGAGGTCACCGCCATCGACCTGGACCGCCGCGAGGTGATCGCGCGGGACCTGGACCGCGGCGGCGAGGTCCGCGCCGGTTTCGACACCCTGGTGTACGCCACCGGCGCGTCCCCGGTGCAGCCGGAGTGGGCGCGCGACGACGTGTCGGGCGTGTTCGGCGTGCAGACGCTGGACGACGGCGCGGCGCTGATCGGCTGGCTGGAACGCGAGCCCCGGCCCCGGCACGCGGTGGTGGTCGGCGGCGGCTACGTCGGCGTCGAGATGGCCGAGGCGCTGGTGCAGCGCGGGCTCTCCGTCCAGCTGGTGGAGCAGGCCGACCAGCCCATGTCGACAGTGGACCCGGACATGGGCGAGCTGGTGGCCGACGCGATGCGCGGCACCGGCATCGCCGTCCGCACCGGCCTCACCGTCACCGGGTTGGAGGAGCGGGACGGCCGGATCTCCGCGGTGGTCACCGACGAGGGGCCGATCCCGGCCGACGTCGTGGTGCTGGGCCTCGGGGTACGCCCCAACACCGGGCTCGCCGAGGCCGCCGGCCTGCCGATCGGTCCCTCCGGCGCGGTCCGGACCGACCGCCGGATGCGGGTGCCGGGCGTGCCCGGCGTCTGGGCGGCGGGCGACTGCGTGGAGTCGCTGCACCGGGTCAGCGGCATGCCGGTGCACATCCCGCTCGGCACGCACGCCAACAAGCAGGGCCGGGTGGCGGGCATCAACATCGGCGGCGGGTACGCCACCTTTCCCGGCGTCATCGGCACCGCCGTCACCAAGGTCTGCGAGCTGGAGGTGGGCCGCACCGGGCTGCGCGAGCGGGACGCGCGGGAGGCCGGCTTCGAGTTCGTCACAGTGCTGGCCCAGTCGACGAACCGGGCCGGCTACTACCCGGGCTCCCGGCCGATGACGGTCAAGCTGATCGCCGAGCGGCCCAGCGGGCGGCTGCTCGGGGCGCAGATCGTCGGCTGGTCCGAGGCGGCCAAGCGGATCGACGCGCTGGCCGTGGCGCTGTGGAACGGCATGACAGTGGACGAGATGACAGCGCTCGACCTGGGCTACGCGCCGCCGTACGCCCCGGTCTGGGATCCGGTGCTCATCGCCGCCCGCAAGGCCGTCGACGCGCTCGCCGCGGGCGGCAGATGAGAAGTGTCGGTGGCCGGCGTTAGCGTGTGCGCGCTGTCGCGTTGCCGGTCCGGCACTTCCCCTCGGAGGTAACCCCCCATGTCGCAGGAGACGACCTACCTCGAACTGTCCGAAGTGGACGGTGGAGCGCACAAGTTCTACGAGGTGGTGGTCGACGACACCGCGATGACAGTGCGCTACGGGCGGATCGGCGACCAGGGCCAGGTGAAGACGAGCACCTACCCGGACAACACCCGCGCCCGCGCCGCCGCCGCGAAGAAGATCGGCGAGAAGGTCCGCAAGGGGTACGCCCCGGCCGTGCCCGGCGTACGCCAGAAGCGCACGGTGTCGCGCCGGCAGATCGTCAGCACCCGCTCGACCGCCCGCACCGCCCCGGTCCTCTGGCGGTACGCCTCGGGCGCGCCCGCCTTCGGCATCTTCGTCGACGACCGGCACTGCATGGTCGGCAACGAGCACGGCGTGATCACCACGCTCGACCACGACGCCCGGCTGGTCAACCAGGTCCGGCTGCCCGACGGGGTGAAGTGCATCGTCGCCGACGACGCCTGGGTCTACGCCGGCTGCGACGACGGCAACGTCTACGACCTGTCCGGCAAGGTGCCCCGCGCGGCGTACGCGATCGCACCGGAGATCGACATCTACTGGCTGGACATCCACGACGGCGTGCTGGGCGTGTCCGACCGCGACGGCGGCATCTCGGCGATCGACCACGAGGACGAGTTCCTCTGGCGCCGGCCGGGGCGGGGCCGGTCGGCGTGGATGGTGCGCTGCGACGCCGACGCGCTCTACCACGGCCACTCGCAGGGGGTCACCGGCTACGACTGGCGCACCGGCCGCGAGCTGTGGCACACCGGCACCGGGGCGGTCCTGTTCGGCTGGCAGGAGCGGGACGCCGTCTTCGCCGGCACCGGCACCCGCGAGGTGGTGCGCCTGCGCAAGGACGGCAGGGCCGAGCAGGTCTACCGCTGCGACTCGGCGGTCTTCTCCTGCGCCACCGCCGAGGGCGGCCGGTACGTGTTCGCCGGTGACAGCACCTCCTCGATCTACTGCTTCGACCAGGCCGGCAACCGGTTGTGGAAGCTCGGCACCGGCTGCGGCTCGGCGTACTCGATGCAGTACCACGACAACCGGCTCTACGTGGTCACCACGAGCGGCTACCTGGCCTGCATCGACGCGAGCGAGGCGGCGATCCGGGCGGCCGAGGCGGGCAGCGTGCCCGACGTGGTCGACGTCAAGGCGCCGGCCCGGATGCCCGAGACGGCCGCCTGGACGTCGGTCGAGGTGACCACCGACGACCGCGACGGCGTGCTGGTGCAGTGTGTCGAGCAGGGCGGCCGACTGCGCGTCCACGTCCTCGCCGACGGCTACCGGCGGGACTGGTCGGTGCAGTTCCCCAAGGGCATCCGCGAGCCGGGCGCGCGTTACCTGGTCACCGAGGTCCGCGAGTCCGGCCGGGGCGGCTTCTACCGGGCGTACGGGGACATCCGCCGGCTGGGCTGACGAGACACCGGCCGGGCCGGGCCTGCGGATCGTCGCCGCACCGGTCAGGATGTCCCGATGCGGTGCGACATTCCCGAAGGGCTGCGCTGGGTCGAGCGGACCGAGGCCGGCCGGGCGTGGCTCGCGGAGCTGCCCGGCCGGCTGGCCCACTGCGTCGCGCGGTGGGAGCTGACGGTCGGCCCGCCGTTCGCGTACGCGTTCGCCTCGCTGGCGCTGCCCGCGACGCTGCCGGACGGCACCCGGGCGGTGCTGAAGCTCCAGTACCCGGACGACGACAGCGTCCACGAGGCCACCGCGCTGGCGCACTGGGACGGGCGGGGCGCGATCCGGCTGCTCGCCCACGACGCCGATCGGCGCGCGCTGCTCGTCGAGCGGTGCGACCCCGGCACGCCGCTGCACTCCCTGACGGCCGACGCGGCGCTCGACGTCGCGATCGGCCTGCTGCCGGGGCTCGCGGTCCCGGCCGGTGCGCCGTTCACGCCGCTGGCCGAGGAGGCGGCCGGCTGGGCGGATCGGATGCCTGGCAACTGGCGGCGGGCCGGCCGCCCGTACGAGCGGCGCCTGCTCGACGCCGCGCTCGGGCTGCTCGCCGACCTGGCACCGAGCCAGGGCGAGCAGGTGCTGGTCAACCAGGACCTGCACGCCGGCAACGTCCTCGCGGCCGGGCGCGAGCCGTGGCTGGTGATCGACCCGAAGCCGCTGGTCGGCGAGCGGGAGTTCGCTGTGGTGCCGCTCGTGCGCGGCGCGGAGCTGGGTCACTCCCCGGCGGCGGTCCGGCACCGGCTCGACCGGCTCAGCGCCGAGCTGGGCCTGGACCGGGAGCGGGTACGCGGCTGGGCGATCGGGCAGACGGTGGCCTGGAGCATCGGCGGCGACCAGGTCTTTCCCGGCAACGTCGAGGCGGCCCGCTGGCTGCTCGACGAGATGTGACTCAGCCCGCCTGGCAGGTGGGGCACCAGTAGAGGTTGCGCCCAGCGAGCGCGCCCCGGCTGACCGCCGTGCCGCAGACGTGGCAGGGCGCGCCGGGGCGGCGGTAGACGTACACCTCGCCGCCGTGCCGGTCCACCCGGGGCGCACGGCCGGTCACCTCTGGCAGGTCGGCGTCGCGGACCGTGTCGATCCGGCCCCGCTCCACCGCGCGGGTCATCAGCGCGACCAGGTCCGCCCAGAGTTCGGCCCAGCCGGCCGGCGTCAGCTCCCGGCCCGGCAGCAGCGGCGGCAGGCCGGCCCGGAACAGCGCCTCGGTCACGAAGATCAGGCCGGTGCCGGCCACCACCGACTGGTCGAGCAGCAGCGCGGCCAGCGGGGTGGGGCTGCGGCGGATCCGCGCGTACGCCCGGTCCGGGTCGGCGTCGGCGCGCAGCGGATCCGGCCCGAGCCGGTCGCGCAGCGCCGCCACCTCGGGCGGGGTCAGCAGCTCGCAGGCGGTCGGGCCGCGCAGCTCCAGCCAGTGCCGGTCGCTGTGCAGCCGCAGCCGCACCTGCCCGACCGGGGCGGGCGGCTCCCCCGGCCCGTCGGCGAACTTGCCGTACAGGCCGAGGTGTACGTGCAGCGTCAACTCGCCCGCGTAGTGGTGCAGCAGGTGCTTGCCGTACGCCTCGGTGCCGTCCAGGACGGTGCCGCTGAGACGGGCCGCGCCCTCGGCGAAGCGGCCCTGCGGGCTGTCGGCGTGCACCTTGTCGCCCGCGAACAGCTCGGCGTGGCGGGCGGCGAGGCGGTGGATGGAGTGTCCCTCTGGCACGACCGCCAAGCGTAGTCAGCGGACGGCACCGTCGGCGACGTCGGGCTCTGGGACGACATTGAATCGATGTCCGTCGACTGAAAGACTGGCGGCGGTAGCGCTCGGGAGCCAGTGCGAGCAGCTCGATCCCGCCGGAGGGACAAGCGCGGGGTGATGCGCCACCCCGGTGCCGGGCAGTCGTCTCCGGCGCTCCGCCGTGCCGCCACGGCGGCGACATCGCGGTCCACCACTCCGGCGCCGACCGCCCCCGGCGCCCCCAGCTCGGGAGAGACAGATGCTCCGTACGCTCGGCGCGGCACTGGCCGCCGCCCTCGCCCTCACCGGCCTGGCCGCCTCGGCCGGCGCCGACCGGTCCCCCGCCACCACGACGATGACGCTCGCCTCCGTGGCGACGCCCACCCCGACGCCCACGTTCGCGTGCCCGCCGGCGCTGCCGGTCACCGGCCAGGTGACGGGGGCCACCACCACCAGCGTCACCATCACCTACTGGATGGTGCTCAGCCCGCCCTGCGGCTACGACCCGCCGCTCCTCATCAGCCTCTTCGCCAGCCGCGAGGACGCCACCGGGTGGCGCGATCCGGTGGCCGAGGCGGTCACCGGGCCGGAACGGTCCGGGACGGTGACCATCGGCGGCCTGGCCCCTGGTACCGAGTACTGGTTCCGGTTCGGCGACACCAAGGGCACGCGGGATCCGTACGTGATCGGCGGACCGGCGCGCACGCTGTCGCTCTGCTCCGCGACAGCCACGATCGACAGCAGGTGGGGCGGCGGCTTCGTCGCCACGGTGACGGTGCGCAACGGCGGCACCGAGCCGGTACCGGGCTGGCTCGTCTCGTGGCGCTGGTCCGGTGACGAGCGCGTCCAGTCGATCTGGGGCGGGGTGGCCGAGGGCGCCGGCCAGGACGTCGCGGTCCGCAACGCCTCCTGGAACGGGACGCTGGCGCCGGGCGCTTCGGCGACGTTCGGCCTGCTCGTGGCGAGCAGCGCGACGCCCGCCGCGATCACGCCGGTCTGCGGGCGGTGACCGGCATGCGGTGGACGGCA
The DNA here is from genome assembly GCF_049315215.1 of Micromonospora sp. WMMD1219. Lineage (NCBI taxonomy): Bacteria > Bacillati > Actinomycetota > Actinomycetes > Micromonosporales > Micromonosporaceae > Micromonospora > Micromonospora sp. WMMD1219. The sequence goes on along the minus strand of NZ_CP186057.1, from coordinate 2,826,572 downwards.
CGGCACGGCGGCACCGGCCGCCTCCTCGCGGCAGGGCTGGCGCTCGCCGTGGCCCTCGCGGCGACGGTGCTGGGGCCGCCGGTGGGTGCGCTTGCGGCGCCTGTGACAGTCACCAACGGCACCCAGTTCACCGACACCACCGGCGCGGTGGTGCACGCCCACGGCGGCGGCGTGCTCAAGGTCGGCGACTACTACTACTGGTTCGGCGAGAACCGCAACCCGGACAACACGTTCCGGGCGGTCTCCGTCTACCGCTCGACGGATCTGCGCACCTGGGAGTTCCGCAACAACGTGCTCACCCAGTCGTCGGCCGCCGAGCTGCGTGTCGCCAACATCGAGCGGCCGAAGGTCGTCTACAACGCAGGCACCGGCCGCTTCGTGATGTGGATGCACAAGGAGAACGGATCGGACTACAACGAGGCGCGGGCCGCCGTCGCCTCGTCGGCCACTGTGGACGGCAACTACACCTACCACGGCAGCTTCCGGCCGCTCGGGCAGCACATGTCGCGCGACATCACGCTCTACGACGACAACGGCACCGCGTACATGATCTCGGCCGCCGACGACAACTACGACCTGCACATCTACCGGCTCACCTCGGACTACCTGAACGTCGCCGCTCTGGTGGGCAACTTCTGGGACGGCGCGCACCGGGAGGCGCCGGCGATGTTCAAGCGGGGCAGCACCTACTTCCTGCTGACCTCGGGGGCGACGGGCTGGAGCCCGAACCAGGCCCGGTACGCCACCGCGCCGAGCATCTCGGGACCGTGGAGCGGCTGGACCGACGTGGGCAACGGCACCACGTTCAACTCCCAGCCGGCCTTCGTGCTGCCGATCCAGGGCACGTCCGGCACCGGCTACCTCTATCTGGGTGACCGGTGGGCGGGTGCCTGGGGCGGCCCGGCCAACGACTCCCAGTACGTGTGGCTGCCGATCAGCTTCCCGACCGCCACCAGCATGAGCCTGACCTGGTACCCGTCCGTCACAGTCGACACGGCGGCGGGCACCGTCACCGGCAACTCGCCCACGTACCACCGCGTCACGGCCCGGCACAGCGGCCGGGTGCTCGACGTGATCAACGGTTCCACCGCCAACAACGCCGAGGTCAAGCAGTGGAGCTGGAACGGCGGCGGCAACCAGCGGTGGGAGTTCCAGGACGCCGGCGGCGGCTGGTTCCGCCTCGTCAACGCCGCGAGCGGCAAGTGCCTCGACGTAGCGAACGCGTCCACCGCCGACGGCGCCAACATCATCCAGTACACCTGCGGCAGCGGCGCCAATCAGCAGTGGCAGTGGGCCGCGCTCGGCGGCTGGTTCCAGCTGCGGGCCCGGCACAGCGGGAAGTGCCTGGACGTGGTGAACGCCGGCACCGGCGACGGCGCGGACGTCCAGCAGTACACCTGCGGTACGGGCACCAACCAGCAGTGGTCACGCACCGTGTCCTGACCGGCGACGATCTCCGCACGCTCCGATGCCGGTCGTCGGAGCGTGCGGAGCGGGCCGCGGGTGTCGATTTCGGCGCACCTGGGTACTTCCTGCATGTCATGCGCGGCCTCCGCGCCTGGATCAGGAGGTGCCATCGTGAAGATCCTGTCCCGCCGGAACTCCCCGGCGACCGATACCAACGGCGACGGCGTGGTCGACGAGCGCGACCGGACCGCCGAGCAGCCGGCCGACCGGCCGGTGGTCACCGACCGCGACGAGGAGCGGACCACGTACCGCAGCGCCGCCACGGCGACCGACGACGAGCGCGCCCGGGACGCGGCGGCCGACCGGGAGGCGCGCGACCCCGGCGCGGCGACGGCGACCGACGGCCGGACGGCGGCCACGACGACCGGTGGCCGGAACGCGACGGCCGTGGACGAGCCGGACGCGGAGGCGCGGCGAAGGGCTGCGGACCGGGGCGCGGCGGCGCGCGCGGTCACCGGCCGGCGGGCCGACGCCGACACGCGGACCCCTCCGGTGACCGACGCCCGGACCGTCGGCGCGACGCCCGCCGCCGAGCGCACCGTCGACCTGGACCGCGACGGCCGCCCGGACCGCACCGACCTCGACTGGGACGGCCGCACCGACCTGGACCGGGACGGCCGGCCCGACGGTACGGACGCAGACCGCGACGGCCGGGTGGACCAGCCGGAGCCCTACACCACCAAGCGTCCCCGGGCCAGCCTGCTCGCCACGCTCGGCCTGATCGTCTCGGTGGTCGGGGCGCTGTTCGTGCTCTCCGGCACGCTCGCCGGGTACGGCATCGGCGTCGGCGCGGCCGGTGCCGTGCTGGCCGTGCTGGGCCTGATCGCCACCCGCCGCCGGCACGTGGCGGGCAAGACCGACGCGCTCATCGGCATCGCGGTCGGCCTGGCCGCCGTGGTGCTCGGCATCGTGGCGATGACCGGCCAGTTCGACTGGCCCACCACCGACGGCGACTGGGTGGGCCGGTTCCGCGAGTGGCTTGACTCACAGTTTGGCAACTGGTTCTGACGGGCACTGTCCCGATCGCCGACGCGGGGCGTCGGCAGCCTGATCAGCTCCGGTGGTTCACCGGCCGGGCAACACCTCTTTCGGGGGCGGCGGTTCGCCGCCCCCGAAGTGTGTCCGGCGTCGACGCAATGATCACTCACCGCTGACCGATTCAACGCAACGATTCGCTGCTCAACGCAACTTCTCGCGGTGGATGTCGTCTACCCGGGCCGCATAACGTTGGACCACGGCGCCAGCCCGTGGGCCGACCGTGGCCGGGCGCGCCCGACACTGGGAGCACGACATGACGATGGACGCCATCCGCCAGCGCTTTCTGATGTGCCGGCCGACGTACTTCGCCGTCGACTACGCGATCAACCCGTGGATGGACCCCACCGCCCCGGTCGACGCCGACCTGGCGGTCCGGCAGTGGGAGCAGCTTCGGCGCACGTACCTCGACCTGGGCCACGAGGTCGACCTGATCGAGCCGGTCGCCGGCCTGCCGGACATGGTCTTCGCCGCGAACGGCGGCACCGTGATCGACGGCAAGGCCATGGCGGTGCAGTTCCGCGACCCGCAGCGCGCCGACGAGGCGCCCGCGTACCGGGCCTGGTTCGAGGGCGCCGGCTTCGAGATGTACGACCCGAAGCACGTCAACGAGGGCGAGGGCGACGTCCTGCTGACCGGCGACCACCTGCTCGCCGGCACCGGGTTCCGCACCGCGCACGCGTCGCACGCGCAGCTCCAGGAGGTCTTCGGCTACCCGGTGATCACCATGCAGCTCGTGGACCCCCGCTTCTACCACCTGGACACCGCGCTGACGGTGCTCGACGAGCGCACCGTGGCGTACCTGCCGGAGGCGTTCTCCCCCGGCAGCCGGGCGGTGCTGCGCCGGCTGTTCCCGGACGCGATCCACGCCACCATGGCCGACGCCGAAGTGCTGGGCCTGAACGCGGTGAGCGACGGGCGGCACGTGGTGCTGCCCGCGCAGGCCACCGACCTGGCCGCGAAGCTGCGCGACCGGGGCTACGAGACCATCGGGATCGACCTGTCCGAGCTGCGCAAGGCCGGCGGCGGACCGAAGTGCTGCACGTTGCGACTCCGTCAGGGAAAGGCGAGCAAGTGATCATCGACGACATGCTGCGGACTCCGTCCGCGGTCCGGGACGCGGAGCGTCACACGGCGCACAACTACCACCCGCTGCCCGTGGTGATCTCGTCGGCCGAGGGCGCCTGGCTGACCGACGTGGACGGCCGCCGCTACCTGGACTGCCTGGCGGGATACTCGGCGCTGAACTTCGGCCACCGGCACCCGAAGCTGATCGAGGCCGCGCACGCGCAGCTCGACCGGCTCACGCTGACCAGCCGCGCGTTCATCCACGACCAGTTCGCCGACTTCTGCCGCGAGCTGGCCGCGCTGTGCGGCAAGGACCTGGTGCTGCCGATGAACACCGGAGCCGAGGCGGTCGAGACCGGCATCAAGGTCGCCCGCAAGTGGGGCTACCAGGTCAAGGGCGTCACGCCGGGCCAGGCCAACATCGTGGTGGCGGAGGGCAACTTCCACGGCCGTACGACCACGATCGTCAGCTTCTCCACCGACGAGGACGCGCGCGCCGACTTCGGGCCGTACACCCCGGGTTTCACAGTGGTCCCCTACGGCGACCTGGACGCGCTGACCGAGGCGATCGACGAGAACACGGTGGCCGTGCTGCTGGAGCCGATCCAGGGTGAGCAGGGCGTCGTGGTGCCGCCGGAGGGCTACCTGCCGGGCGTGCGCCGGGTCTGCACCGAGCGCAACGTGCTGTTCGTCGCCGACGAGATCCAGTCGGGCCTGGGGCGTACCGGCGCGACGTTCGCCTGCGAGCACGAGGGCGTCGAGCCGGACATGTACCTGCTGGGCAAGGCGCTCGGCGGCGGCATCGTGCCGGTGTCGGCGGTGGCCGCGAACCGCGACGTGCTGGGTGTGCTCCAGCCGGGTCAGCACGGCTCGACGTTCGGCGGCAACCCGCTGGCCTGCGCGGTCGCGACCGAGGTGGTCCGGCTGCTCGCCACCGGCGAGTTCCAGCGCCGTTCGGCCGAGCTGGGCGAGCGGCTGCACGCCGGGCTGCGCGGCCTGATCGGCAAGGGCCTGGTAGCGGTACGCGGTCGCGGGCTGTGGGCCGGGCTGGACATCGACCCGGCGCTGATGACCGGCCGGCAGGCGTGCGAGCGGCTGATGGAGCGGGGCGTGCTCGCCAAGGACACGCACGGCTCGACCATCCGGCTCGCCCCGCCGCTGGTGATCACCGCCGACGAGATCGACCACGCGGTGGCGCAGCTCGCCGCCGTGCTGGCCGGCTGAGGCCGTACGCGACGAGGCTCACTCCGTACGCGAGAAGGCGCCGGGACCGCGACGGTCCCGGCGCCTTCGCACGTGCGGTCAGGGACGCGGCAGCCGCATCGCCATGGTCGGCGCCTCGGCCATCACCGAGTTCGGGGCGTACTTCGCGTCGCTGCTCATGTCGTCGGCGCGGCCCACCTGCACGCCCGGGTACAGCTCGATCAGGTCGCCCTCGGCGAGCACCCGGGACTGCTGCGGCGCCAGCGCGAGCCGCTCCTGTTCGGCCATCGAGCCACCCGGGCGCACGCCGGAGCCGTTGGTGCTGGTGTCGGTGACCACCACCTCGCCCACCCGCAACTCCAGGCGGATGTGGCTGCGGCTGATCCAGCGCCGGGCCTCGTCGTTGAGCCACTGGCCCAGCGTCACCCCGCCCGGTCCGTCCGGCGCCCGGCCGACCGCCACCGGCTCGGTCTCGGTGAGCGCGAACCGCTTGCGGACCAGCCCGCCGATGCGCACGGCGAGCACAGCGGTACGCGGGCGCGGGCCGGCGTCGGAGAGCCGCGCGCCGTGCCGGGGGCAGGTCGGCGCGCCGGTACGCAGCGTGGGCGGCGGCTGCTCGGCCGGCACCCGGTCCACGGCGGCCAGGTCGGCGAACGCACCGCCGCCCCCGCCGCCGCCGAACAGCGCGCAGCCCGGCTCGGGGCAGCGCCACTTCCGGGAGAGCACCTTGACCCCGGCCGGCGATCGGCTGCCGGTGGCCGGGTCCTGGCCGCCGCCGACGTGCGCGATGAAGACCGGCCCGCCGGCGCCGGGCACCGGGGCGAGCACCCGGCCCGCCTGCCCGATCCACGGGTACCGCCCGACGAGCCCGTCCAGCCGCGCCCGGGTGAGCACCGGAAGGCCGAGCAGGTCGGCCACCTCCAGCATCCGGTCACCGGGCTGGTCGAGCACCTCCACCAGGCCGTCGTCGGCCCACCGGCGCACCACCATCCGCTCGTTGGAGGTCAGGTCGGCGTCGGACAGCAGCGCCCGGTGCACGATCGCGTAGACCGGGACGCTGTCCTCGCCGATCTGCCGGGACAGCGCGTCGATCACCATCCCGAGTCGCAGCAGGCTGGCCGGACGGCCGCCGTCCAGGTTCTGCCAGCGGATCACCTCGGCCAGGTCGACCACGGCCCGGGCCAGCGACGGATCGGTGCAGACCCGACCCTCGATGGCGTCGAGCACCTTGCTGATCTCGAATCTCATGCCGCAGCTCCGCACGATGTCGTCCCGTGACGCGGCCGGGGCCGGTCGGCCCGCCGCGCCGCGCGCCACCACCGTGGCGCGCCCTCCACCATGCGACGACCCTACCGGCCACCCCCGCCGGCGGCCTCGCGGCGCACTCCGGAAAAGGGGCGCACGCCACCCGGCGGGTGCCGTTACATTGATCGTCCGGCCCCGGTGGGGGCCCTTTTGCGGAGGAACATCACTGATGACGAAACGACGGCTGGCGACCACGGGGGTCGCGCTCGTCGCGGTGCTCGGCCTCGGTCTGACCGGGTGCGGCGACCGGACCGGAGCGGACGCGCCAGCCGAACGGGCCGCCGCTACGGGCTCCGCGAGCCCGGCGACGACGCCGCGTGACGAACTGACCGCCGCCATCGAGAAGCTCAACGAGCAGACGTTGCGGGTCAAGCTGGACTCGGCCATGCTCAGCGCGCACGGTGTGACCGATCCGCGGGCCCGCACCATGCAGACCACCCTGACGATGGCCGCGTTCGGTGAGGTGCGCATGCTGGTCATCGGCGCCGACACCTGGGTCAAGTTCGACGGCGAGCTGGGCGAGCAGTTCGGCGGTTCCCGGAAGTGGCTGCGTATGGACACCGGCAACGGCGTGATGCCGGTGGACGACCCGGGCGGGGTGAAGAAGCTGCTCACAGCAGTGGTCGACGTCCGCCGGTCAGGTGACCGCTCGTACGCCGGGACGCTCGACTACACGCGCAGCGGCGCCAACGGGAAGGCGCTCACGGCGGCGGGCGACAAGGCGAAGGCCCTGCCGTTCACCGCGACGGTGGACGAGCAGGGGCACCTCAGCACCTTCACGATGGACATGACGCCCATCGACGCGTCGCTCGGCAAGATGTCGGTCACCTACTCCGAGTTCGGCACGCCGGTGCGGCTGAGCCCGCCCGCGCCCAGCGCGGCGGAGGAAGCGCCGGCGGAGGTCGCCGCGGCCTTCTCGGGCACCCGGTCCTGACCTGACGCCGGGCGGAGGCGCCCCCACTCGCCCCCGCCCGGCCCGCCCGGCTCAGGCCGCGCGCAGCGGCCGGCCCACGTCGTGCAGGTGCGCCAGAGCCTGCCGGTACGACTCGAACAGCCCGGTCTCCGCGTACGGGACGCCCTGCTCGGCGCAGTACGCCATGACGAGCGGCCGGGCCCGGCGCAGGTTGGCGCGCGGCATGTTCGGGAACAGGTGGTGCTCGATCTGGTAGTTGAGCCCGCCCAGCGCCAGGTCGACGAACCGGCCGCCGCGGACGTTGCGCGAGGTCAGCACCTGCTTGCGCAGGTAGTCCAGCTCGTCGTCGGCGGTGGGCATCGGCATCCCCTTGTGGTTCGGGGCGAACGAGCAGCCCATGTAGAGCCCCCAGAGCCCCTGGTGCACGGCGACGAACAGCAGCGCCTTGACCGGGGACATGACCGCGAACAGCAGACCGAGGTACCCGGCGGCGTGCGCGGCGAGCAGCAGCGCCTCCACCGCCCGGTGCCGCATCGGCACCCGCCACCGTCCGTCCGGCTCCCGGCCGACCAGTGCCTGCACGCTCGCCACGTGCAGCGCCAGCCCTTCCAGCAGGAGCAGCGGGAAGAACAGCCACGCCTGGCGCCGGGCCATCCACCGGCTCAGACCACGCGTCGCCGTGGCCTGCTCGTACGTCCAGACCAGCGCGCCCGCGCCGACGTCCGGGTCCTCGTCGGTGTGGTTCGGGTTGGCGTGGTGCCGGTTGTGCTTGTCCACCCACCAGCCGTAGCTGAGCCCGACCGCCAGGTTGCCGGCGACCAGTCCGGCCGCCTCGCTCGGCCCGCGCCGGCGGAACATCTGCCGGTGCCCGGCGTCGTGGCCGAGGAACGCCACCTGCGTGGTCGCCACCGCCATCACCACCGCCAGCGGCACCTGCCACCAGGAGTCGCCGACGAGCGCCACCACGACCCAGCCGGCCACGAACGCGCCGAGCGTGAGCGCGATCCGCAGCGCGTACCGGCCGGGCCGCCGCTCGAACAGCCCCGCCTCGGCGATCCGGCGGGACAGCCGCGCGTAGTCGCTGCCCCGCCGTGCCGCGGGTTCCGTCGACGTGGAAGTAGTCATGTCGCCCCCGATGCCGCGAGCCACGCTCCGTACGCGACTCTCCGTCACCGATTCTGGCGATGATCGTCGCCGTGGGTAATCCCGCAGACCCCCGGCTACGGGGTGGTGCTGTCCCTACCCCTGCGGGCCGGAGCGGCGCAAACGATCTTCGTCACACTGCAGCAAGCCCTCTTGCCGGTGGGCGCACCCCCTCTGACCAGCTAATCTGTACGTAAAGATGAGGGCCATTCATCCGAACGGTCAGCCGTGCCGGACGCACGGACATCGACAGACGGGAGACAGCGCGGTGCGTGGATTGACGGACAAGGTGGTGTTGGTGACGGGCGGCGGCTTCAGCCCGGACCAGGTTGGCTCCGGACTCGGCATGTCCATGTGCGTCGAACTGGCCGCCGAGGGCGCGAAGGTGGTCGTCTCCGACCTCTCCCTGGAGCGCGCCGAGGCGACGGTCACGCGCGTCAGGGAAGCCGGCGGCGACGCGGTGGCGGTGGCGGCCGACGTCACCGACGAGGACTCGGTACGCGCCATGGTGAGCGCCGCCCTCGACGCGTACGGGCGCATCGACGTGCTGGTGAACAACGCCGGCGTGTTCGGCGCGTACGTGCCGCTGCTGGAGATCGAGAACGACCAGTGGGACCGCGTCATGGAGGTCGACCTGAAGGGCGTCTTCCTCGCCACGAAAGCCACGCTGCCGCACATGCTGGAGCGCGGCAAGGGTGTCGTGATCAACGTGTCGTCGGCGTCCGGCGTGGTCGCCAGCGAGGTCGGCGCGGAGTACACCACCGCCAAGCACGGCGTCATCGGGCTCACCAAGCAGATCGCCTACGACTACGGCCACCAGGGCATCCGCGCGGTCGGCATCGGTCCCGGCGTGATCAAGACCGCCGCCTTCGAGGGCGCGGAGATCACCAGCGACTTCCCGTTCTACGACCTGACCATGCAGGCGCCCGCCGGCCGGTACGGCGAGCCGCACGAGATCGCCCGGGCGGTCTGCTTCCTCGCCAGCGACGACGCGTCCTTCATCCACGGCCACACCATCCCGGTCGACGGTGGTTCGCCGATCAGGTGAGACGCACCGGTGCCATCCGAGCCCGGTTCCCGGTCGCGGACGCCGGGTGGCGTCTCGTTCAGACACCACCCGGCCCGCGAGCCACGGCGAACTCTCCTGCTACGCGCTATCCGTCGAAGCTGGACAACGCCCTGTTCGCAGCCTCCACCACTGCCGGCCAACCAGGTGCCCGCAGATAGGCTTCGTCAGGAAGCTCGGTGCCACACTCGTGGAAGAGCGAATCGAGCGCCTGGGCCAATCCCCGCAGTGCATCAGCTTCCTCCTGAGATCTCAGGTATATGCCGATCGCTGCGTCCGGATCCTCCAAGACCTGCGTGTCGTCGTAAAGGATGTGGATGCGATGGGTGAACTCGTCGTATCCGCCGGGCGGCAGTTCCCTTCGAACCCATGCCGACCACTGATGAGCCGGGTCTGCCAGGGCTTTGACGGCCCGAACCATCTCGTTCCTCAAGTCGCGGAACCGGACCTCACTCATGGCTTGCTCCAGGACGACCAGCCTCGCCACTCGCTGAGAGGGATATGGGCATTCGTCGGATCTTGATCAATGGCACCCAACGCCCTTCTCTGTTCGCCCTGCCGGCACCCACGCCTGCCCCGCTACGCGTTGAGCTCTCGGGACCGCTTTCTCTGCCCCCTTCGCGGCGTCGATGCAGCGGAGCAACAATTGCCGCTGATCAATTTTGACGCGACGAAGCCCTCTCACCACAGTGGGTGAGAGGGCTTCGCCGCCCCGCTCAGCCGAGCCGGGCGACCGCGTCGCGCAGCCGGACCACGTCGCGCCGGCGCCGCTCGTAGGTGGCGGCCAGCCCGATCAGCAGCAGCCCGCCGAGGCCCAGGAAGATCCAGCGCGGCAGCAGGTCCCAGCCTCGGGCCAGCTCGTGCAGCGCCAGCGGCACCAGCGTGGCCGCACCCAGCACCACCGGCGCCTGCCAGCGCCGGGCCGCCCCGGCGAACACCACTGCCACTGCCGCCGCGCCGAGCGCCAGCCGCCGCCACGGCTGCGGCTCACCGAGGACCAGCACCGACACCAGGCTCGGCAGCAACGCCGCGCCGAGCCCGGGGCCGAGCGCCAGCCAGCTGGTCAGCCCGGGCCGGTGCCGCAGCGCCAGCACCCCGGCGCCCAGGGCGAGCGCCGCCGCCGGCAGCGTGTACGCCTCCAGCACGACCACCCCGCGCGCGGCGAGCACCAGCCAGCCGCCGACCAGCTCGCTGCCCGCGGCCACCGCCGCCAGCGCGCGACGCCCGGCCGGCGACTCGCCCCGGCGCAGCACCCGGACCGCGACGGCCACGCCCCACAGCACGCAGACCGCCGCCGCGTGCCGCAACGAGCCGCCCGCGAGCAGCAGCGCGAGCAGCGCCACGGCCTGCGCCGACGCCTCCAGCGCCCACGCGCCGGCCCGCCCTGCGCCGGCGCCGTCCGGGCCGCCCGATCGGACCAGCCGCAGCAGTGGCGCCGCGTGCAGCGTCACGGCCGCGACGGCGAGGACCGCGAAGGCTCCGGTACGCAGCGGCTGCCCGGCCGTGAGCGACGCGACGACAGCGAACCCGGTCGCCGCCGTGACGGCGCCCAGCCACCCCACAATCCGGACCACCGCCGGCCGTCCGGCCACCCCGGTCACCGCACCGGCCACCACCAGCACACCGAGCGCGGCGAGCGTCGCGGCGCGGGTGGCGAGCAGGCCGCCGAACCCGGGAACGGCCAGCACCACGCCCAGCGGCACGAGCACCGCCCGGTGCGCACCGGTGAGCGCGGCGGCCAGCAGCGCTGCCAGCCCGATCCCGAACGCCACAGCCGGCACCACCGGCCACGGCGCCCCGGCCGCCTCCGCCAGCACGGGCAGCGCCACCGCGCCGAACGGCGACGCGGCGAGCCACCACGCGACGCGGCGATCCGTCGCGGCGTACGCCCCGGCGGCGGCACCCAGGAGCAGCAGCACCAGCCCGGCGCGGGCGGTCTCGGCGGACGCCGTCGCGGCGGCGGGCACCCCGGCCCCAGGCCGCACCGGCAGGTTCGCGAGCACCAGCAGCGCGGTCCACGCGCCGGCCAGCAGAGCCAGTCCGGCAAGCGCGGCACCCACCGCGCGCGGCGCGGCCGCCGGCCGGGAGCCGGCACCGGCGGCGAGCGCCAGCAGCACCCCCACCGCGGCGTACAGCGCCACCGGTTCCCCGCCCGGCGCGACGAGCGGCCCGAGGCCGACCCCGGCGAGCGCCACGGCGAGCCCCGTCGAGGCGTACCCGCTCAGGTCGGTCCACAGGCGACGGACGGCGAGGACGACGACCACCGGCACCACGACGGCGGCGGTCGCACCGCGCAGCTGCCACCAGGCCGGCGCGCCGAGGCCGAGCAGCGCGACCGCCACGCCCGCCGGTACGGCGAGCAGCGCCACCGCGAGCGCGACGCCGCCGACGACCGGCTGCGCGCCCTGTCCGCGCCGGCCCAGCGTGGCGAGCGCCGCGCCGAGCACCACAGTGACGGCGAGCACGGCGACGGCACCGGCCGGGGCGGCGCAGCCGACCAGCAGCGCGTGCCCGAGCAGCACCGCCCCGGCCGACGCGGCGGCCGGCACGACGACCCGTCCCCCGCGCGGCCGGACCACCGCCGCCAGCAGCAGCGCGGTGGCCGCCGCGAGGTCCACGACCAGCACCAGCGGCCACGGCGTCGCCGTCACGGCCGGCACCGCGAGGGCGACCAGCCCGGCGGCCGCCACGCCGGCGAGCGGCCGGACGGCCCGGGGCGTCAGCAGCGCGACCGCCCCGGCGGTCAGCAGCAGGGCCACCGGAAGCTGCCAGCCCCAGGACGGCACCGGCACGTCCCGGCCGCCCTGCCAGGCCGGGAAGCCGGCACTCGCGGCGGCCGCGCCGACCACGCCGGTGAGCACGACCGCGACCTGGCCCAGCGCGGCGGCCACCGCGAGCGCGCCCACGAGCGGGCCGGTCCGGACCGGCGCCGGCAGCGCCCGGACCGCACCCGCGAGCGCCGCCACCACCAGGCCGGCGGCGAGCAGCAGCAGACCGGGACGCAGCTCGCCGACCGGCCGGACCAACGCGACCGCGAGCACCGGCACCAGCAGCCCGCCGGCCGTCGCGCGCCAGAGGCGGCCACCCGCGGCGAGCGCGCCGGCGACCACTGCCAGCGCCACCACCAGCAGCGGACCGCCGGCCAGCAGTGGGGTGCCCGCCGCGCGGCCGAGCGCCAGCGGCACCAGCGCGCAGCCGGCCGCCAGGACCAGCGCCACGCCGTGCCCGGTCCAGCCCAGCACCCGCCCGGCCACCAGCGCCGTGCGACTGCCGGAGGTACGACGGCGCAGCGCCACCACCACCGCGAGGTCGCCGAGCGCCACGGCGGTCAGCACCAGCGCCCAGCCGGCGGCAGTCGGCCGGAACGCCGCAGCGGCCAGCGGCAGCACCGGCTGCGCGAGCAGCCACGCCGCGAACCAGGGCGCGGTGAGGCGGCTTACCAGGGCGTACCCGGCCGCCACCGCCGCGCCGACGGCCGTCACCAGCGCCGCGTACCGGCTGCCGGGCAGGCCGGTCACCCCGAACAGGTCCACCGACCAGGCGGCGTACCCGTCCAGGACCACCAGGAGCAGCGCCACCGAGGCGAGCGTCTCGGCGGTGCCGCGCAGCCCGCGCGCCCGGGCGACGAGCGGCGCGACCAGGGCGAGCGCGGTGACGGCGAGCAGGATCAGCGCCCGGCCGGCCACCCCGAACGTGGCCCACGCGACGGCGGTGAACACCACGGCGGCAGTGCCGAGCAGCAGTCCACCGAGGACGAACAGCAGGCCCTGGACCGCGCGGGTGGAGGTCTCCGCACCGCCGGGGCGTACCGCGGGGGTGGGTGGAACCGGAACCGGACGCGGCGGCGTCGGCGCCGGCAGCGGCGCGGGACCGGCGGCGCGCGGCGCGGGGATCTCCTGGCGGATCCGGGCGGCCAGCGCCGCCCGCCGCTGCCGGGCCGTGACCAGCCGGCCGGACAGATCCTGGTACGCGAGCCGGGCCGCCTCGACGCGCGGCGCCAGCTCGGTGATCTCCCGGTCCAGCCGGACCACCTCGGCGGCGGGCGGGTAGGGCGGACGGCCGCAGGTGCGGCATCCGGCGACGAGGTCGGCCGGGGCGCCGCAACCGGGGCAGGGGTAGCCGGTGTTCTCCACCCCGCCAGCTTCGTCAGCGGCGGGGCGGACGGACAGAGTAGGAGTACCTAGGGCCGGGTCTGCTCGTGTACCCAGGTCGTGTACGCGGGGTTGCCGCTGTCCTCCCGGCTGACCAGGATCTCCGGCACCTCGTACGGGTGGTTGGCGCGGAGCTGGTCGACCAGGGCGTCGACCCGGTCCGGTGCGGTCTTGAACCGCACCTGCCACTCGGCGGTGGTCTGGATCGCCGACTGCCACCAGTAGGTGCTGTCCACCGGGCCACCGACCTGGGCGCAGGCCGCGAGCCGGCCGGCGACGGCCGCGGCCGCCAACACGTCCGCCACCCCGCGGGCGTCCACCACAGTCGTCACCACGCAGATCTGGTCCACCAGCGCACCCTACGCGGCGGACCTGGCACCGCGCTGAACACGCGCGGCGATTCCGCTCAGGCGTCGTCGGCCGCGCCGTTGCGGTTGGCCGCGATCCAGGTGTCGATGCGGGCCCACCAGTCGAACAGCCAGTCGATGCGTTCCTGCTCGCCGGCCGGGACCTCCTCCGGCGGCACCGACCAGAACCGCATCACGATCCGCTTGTCCATCGGCAGCTCGCGCCACACGTCCGCGACGGTGAGCATCTGGTCCAGGCCGGTGTGCGCCACGAAGATCACCCCGGCGTCCGGCGCGGCGTCGAGCGCGGCGAGCAGCCCGCCCGGCTGCGGGGCGAGCACGTGCTGCATCCGCTCGGCCCGCCGCGCCATCCGTTCCAGGCCGAGCGACCGCAGCCGGTCGATCGCGCGCAGCCGCCGCGACGGGGTGAAGTTGCCGCCCTCCGGGAAGATCACGAAGGCGTCGTCGTCGTCCAGGCCGGTGGCCAGGTGCGCGATCTGCCGCACCACCGACCCCCGCCCGTCCGGCCCGGCCGCGATGAACCGGTTGGGCAACCGGTTGAGCAGCACGTCGATGGCCGGATCCCACTGGAGCGTCTCCTTGAGCACGATCCGGGGTTCCCGCTTGAACCAGTTCACCAGCGCGTGGATCAGGATGAACGAGTCGCCCGGCCCGGCGTGCCGGCAGACCACCAGTTCGGGGCGGCCCGGCAGGGCGGTGTCCGGGTCGGTGCCGACCACGTCGATGCTCAGCCGCAGCGTCCACCGGGCCTGCCAGAACATGAACCGCAGGAACCAGCCGGCCAGCACGTAGTGGGCCCGCTGGAAGGCCGGCGCGCGCTTGTACGCGCCGAAGCCCGAGGCGAGCCAGAGCAGGAACAGGGCGAGCAGCGCGGCGGCGTCCCAGACCAGGTAGACGGTGCCGATCCAGAGCAGCCGCAGCGGGCGCAGCCGTCCCGGCACCAGCGGGGACGCGGCGAGCGCCAGCAGCGCCCAGCCGGGCAGCGTGGTCACCACGAAGACGGCCAGCAGCACCACTCCAGGAGCGAGCACCAGCCGGCGTAGCCAGCGGGGTGGCAGCGGCATTCAGCGCTCCAGCGCGGTGTCCAGGTATCGGCGGGAGGCAGTGTACGCCCGGCTGATCCGCCGTCCCACCGCCGCCGTGTCCCGGTACGCCCACGGGCTGTCGTCGCGCGGCTCCAGCCCGCCGGTGGGCAGCACGTGCACCTCGACGTCCTCGGGCAGTGCCGCCATCTCCCGCGCGAACCGGTGCCTGCGGGCGATCTCGAACGCCACCTGGGCGATCTCCCAGGGGCGGCGCGGCGGGCTCAGCTCGCGTTCGATCCGGCCCACCTGGAGTACGAAGATCTGCTTCGCGCCGAGCAGGACCGCCTCGCCGACCGGGATCGAGTTGACCACCCCGCCGTCGATGTAGTGCTGGCCGTCGATCTGGGTCGGGGGCAGCAGACCGGGCACCGAGGCGGACGCGAGCACCGCCGGCACCAGCGGTCCGGTGTGGAACCAGTGCTCGGCGGCACGCTCGATGTTCGCGGCGCAGCAGCGGAACGGCACGGCCAGGTCGGCGAAGGTGGTCTCCTCGCCCAGCGTGCTCTCCAGCAGGCGGTACAGCGGGCGGGGCGAGTGCAGGTGGGTACGGGCGGCGAACCGGCGCAGCTGCCGGGCGACCGAGTCGCCGTACACCTCGCTGGCCTCGGGTGACGCCCAGAGCCGGACCAGCCGGTCGGTGACCGCCTCGGTCGGGTCGGCGGCGACCAGGGCGCCGTTGACCGCGCCGATCGACGTGCCCAGCACCAGGTCGGGTTTGATCCGCGCGCGGAACAGGGCACGCAGCATCCCCACCTCGACCGCGCCGAGCACTCCCCCGCCGCCGAGCACGAACGCCACCGGACCCGCTGCCATGCGTTCATCCTGGCACGCGGCCCACAATAGGCCGGGCGGGCCGTCCCCGCTGGTCCCGGCCGTCACCGCGAGCCATCGCTGATGCGCGCCCCGCAATCGGCTCCGCGGGGACTGTTGACAGGTAAGACACATTCACGCAACCTGATAGCGCTCCCGAGCCCAGGCAGGTGCGAGCTAGATGGCGACACTCCAGGCCGGCCGTCTGCTGGCCCGGCGGTACCGGCTCATCGACCGGATCGGCGCCGGTGGCATGTCGGTGATCTGGCGTGCCCGCGACGAGGTGCTCGACCGGGTGGTGGCGGTGAAGGTGCTCGCCCCCTCGCTCGCCGCCGACGCGCGGTTCCGCGACATGGTGCGCGAGGAGGCCCGCTCGGCCGCCCAGCTCGACCATCCGCACGTCACAGCCGTGCACGACTACGGCGAGACGGTGGCCCCGGACGGCTCGATCACCTCGTTCGTGGTGATGGAGCTGCTCAGCGGCGAGGAGCTGGAACACCTGCTGACCCAGGGGCCGCTGCCCTGGCCGACGGCGGTGGAGACCGGCGCGCAGGTGGCCGAGGCGCTGGCCGCGGCACACCGGCTCGGCATCGTGCACCGCGACGTGACCCCGGCCAACGTGATGATGACCGCCACCGGCGCGAAGGTGCTCGACTTCGGCATCGCCACCCGGATCGGCACGCCGGACGACGACGAGGACGGCGGCACGTTCGGCACCCCGGCGTACGTGGCCCCGGAACGGCTCGACGGCGCGCCCGCCCAGCCCGCCACCGACGTGTACTCGCTCGGCGTGCTGCTGTTCGAGACGCTGACCGGGCAGCCGCCGTACCCGGCGGAGACCTGGGAACAACTGAGCGCGGCGCTGGCGGACAGCCCGGAGCCCACACTGGACGACGTGCCGGGACTGCCCGGCCCGGTCGCGGAGATCTGCCTGCGCTGCCTGGCCCGCGACCCGCGTCGCCGGCCCACCGCGCGCCGGGTCGCCGCCGTGCTGCGCGACCAGATGCTGCCCGCGGACCCGCAGGCGGCCACCATGCTGGCGCCGACCATGACGCTGCCCGCGCTGACCTCCCCGCCGCCGGCCGGCCCGGCCGCGCAGCCGGCCCCGGACCAGGTTCCCGCCGCGCCGCCGGTCCCGGAATCGGGGCAGGTTCCCGCCGCGCCGCCGGTCCGGGAGCCGGGACAGGTCCCCGACGCGCCGCCGGTCCCGGCCGCCGCGCCGGGCCGGCGCCGGACCCTCACGCTGGCGGCCGTCGGCGTCGCAGTGGTCGCCGCGGCGGTGCTGCTGGCATCCGCGCTGACACCGGACCGGCCCGCCGGCCCCCGGGTGCTGCCGACCGCCGGGCCGGTACAGCCGTCGACCGCCGAACCGCCGGTGACGGAGGCGCCGGCCACCACGCCGCCGGCCGCGCCGACTACTCCGCCGTCGACGGGCGGCGCCCGCCCGCCGGCCGCCGGTCAGGCCGACGCCGCCGAACGGGTGGACGGGCTGATCGAGGCCGGGCTGACCGAGGGCCAGATCCGCGAGGACGTCGGGGTGGACCTGCGCAACCTGCTGCGCAACGCGGTCGCCGCGAACGGCGAGACCGAGGTGACCGCCGCCGTGGACCGGCTCCGCGGCAAGATCGACGAGCGTCGCCGCGAGGGCAGCATCAGCCCCGGGTACGCGCGGCGACTCGACGCCGCAGCGGCGGAACTCGTGGCCGGGCAGACCTGACGGGTCAGCCGACGGCCGGCGCGACCGTCCGGGGTGCCCGTGCGGGCTCCCGCGCGGCCAGGAAGCCCCGGTAGACCGCCTCGTAGTCGGCGGCCATCCGCTCCACCGAGAAGTTCTCCGCCACGTGCGCCACGCAGTCCGCCGGGTCCAGGTCCGCCGCCGCCCGCAACGCCGCCGGCAGCTCGCCCGGGTCGTCGCAGACGAAACCGGTGACCCCGTCACGGACCAGCTCCGGCACCGCGCCCCGGCCCAGCGCCACCACGGGCGTACCGGTCGCCATCGCCTCCACCATCACCATGCCGAACGGCTCCGCCCACTGGATCGGCATGATCAGGCAGCGGGCGTCCAGCAGCATCCGCAGCGCGGTCGCCCGGTCGGCGTTCACCACGGGCGTCACGTCGTCGCCGAGCAGCGGCCGGACCACCTGCTCCAGGTAGCGGCGCTCGGCCGGCTCGTTGCACTTGCCCGCGAGCGTGAGCGGCAGCCCGGCCGCCCGGCAGGCCGCGATCGCCACGTCCGGGCCCTTGTCCGGACTGAACCGGGCCAGCCAGAGCACCGGGCCCGCGCCCGGACTGCGCTTGCGCGGGATGTCCCGCAGCGGCATCGCGTTGTGCACGGTGCCGGCCCAGGGCAGCCCCGGGTTCGCCCGGCGCTGGGTGTGCGAGATCGCGACCAGCCCCACCCCGTTGTCGGTGTTGCCGAGCACCGTGCCGTACTCGCCGACCGGGTTGCCGTGCACGGTGGCCACGGTGGGCACCCGGCGACGGCCGGCCACCATCGGGCCGATCGTGGTGTGGTCGTGGATCAGGTCGAAGCCGGCCGGGTCGACCAGGCGGTCCACGTGGGCCAGGTGCGCCAGTTCGGGCAGCGACTCGCCCATCCGCTCGTACTGGAGGTCGTCGCAGGTGGAGACGAAGTCGGCGGCGGTTCCGTGCTCGGTGCCGGCGCCGAACAGCGTGACGCGGTGCCCCCGGTCGACGAGCGCGTCGACGAGGCCCGCCACCACCGTCTCCAGCCCGCCGTAGCCGGGCGGCGGCACGGACAGCCACGGCGGCACCACCATGGCGATCCGCAACGGACCGGCCCACGCGCGCTCCGGGGACTGCTGGTTCACGGCCACGAGTCCTCCCCGTCGGTCCCCGGCGTACCCCGCTGGGCGCGGGTTCCCGACCCGGCCCGCGGTAAACGACAGCCGGTCAGCCGGCCACCACGATCCCGACGTGCACCTCCCGTACGCCGGGCAGCGCCCAGGCGGCCCGTTCCGCGTCCTCCCGCTGCCACCAGGCGCTCACCACGCCGTCGAGCACCACCGTGTCGCCGTCGACCCGGGCGTCGATCCGCTCGGTTCCGGTGCGCCGCAGCAGCAGGCTGCGCAGGTCGAGCCGCTTCTGCTCGTCGCTCGGCGGGGTCGGTGGCCGCACCTCGACCAGGTTCGTCACGCCGCGTACGCCGCGCAGCCGGCGCAGCTCCCGTTCGGCGGTACGGCGCTGGAAGCCGAACTCGACCTCGCCGCGCAGCATCACCCAGCCGTCGGCCACCGTCACGTCCAGCCGCTCGGCGGGCACGAAGCTGTCCCACTCCAGCGCCCGGCTCGCCGCGATCGCGATGTCGGCGTCGGTACGCAGGTCCGTGGCGGGCAGATCGACCGCCAGGTCACTGGCGACCGCCCGTACGCCGCGTACCCGGTGCGCACAGCGCTCGACGGCCCACCGCCGGGCGTAGCTGTCCACCTGCCCGGTGAGCGTGACGACGCCCCGCGACACGGTCACGCCGACCTCGGTGGCCCGGGTCTGCGCGTCCCAGTCCAGTTCGGCGAGGACGTCGCGCTGGATCTCCTGGTCGGTACGCAGGGCGGACGTGGTGGTCATGCCCCGAGCCTGCCGCCGGTACGGGTGAGGCGTGCTCACCCGTACCGGGTGAGAAACGAGGAGGGGCGGCGGGTGACGGAGCCAACCCCCTTGGCTCCGTCACCCGCCGCCCGGGAGGGAGGCAGGTCTTCGGGACTATGACGTCTCGGCGAGCGTCACGGTTGCGTTCTCGGTGGATCCGTTCCGCTTGTACTGCACCTCGACCCGGTCACCGACCTTGCCGGCCTGCACGGCGCCGACCAGGTCGTTCGAGTCGTTGATCACCTTGTCGCCGAACTTGGTGATCACGTCGCCGCGCTGGAGGCCGGCCTTCTCGGCGGGGCTGCCGGGCGTGACGGCGGCGACCAGCGCCCCGCCGTCCTCGGCGCCGTTCACGCTCACCCCGAGCGAGGGGTGGCTGATCTTCTCGCCGCGCTGGAGCTTCTCGGCCACGTCCTTGGCCTTGTTGCTCGGGATGGCGAAGCCGACGCCGATGTTTCCGGTGCTGCCCTGCCCGGCGGTGGCGATGGCGGTGTTGATGCCGATCACCTCGCCCCGGGTGTTGACGAGCGCGCCGCCGGAGTTGCCCGGGTTGATCGGGGCGTCGGTCTGGAGCAGGCCGGAGATCGAGCTGGCGCCCTGCTGCGGGTTCTGCTGGCCGCCCTCCCCCGCCTGGATGGTGCGGTCGCGGGCGCTGAGGATGCCGGCGGTGACCGAGCCCTGGAGGCCGAGCGGGCTGCCCAGTGCGAGCACCTGGTCACCGACCTGCATGGCGTCGCTGTCGCCGAACTTGGCCGCCTTCAGGTCGCTCACGCCGCTGGCCTGGACCACCGCGAGGTCGGTCTTCGGGTCGGTGCCGACGATCTTCGCGGAGGCGCTCTTGCCGTCGGCGAAGACCACCCGCACGGTGTCGCCACCGGCGCCGGCGACGACGTGGTTGTTGGTGAGCACGAACCCGTCGGCGCTGAGGATCACCCCGGAGCCCTCACCGCTGTTCGTCATGATCGTGACGATGCTGTCCTGGACGGAGGCCGCGATCTTGGGCAGGTCGGCGCTGTTGATCACCGGGGCGGCGGAGTAGGTGCGGGTGGGTCCGCCCTCGTCGAGCGCGAGGGCGAGCGCGCCGCCGGCCGCGCCGGAGCCGAGCATCAGGACCAGTGCCAGCGCGCCCGCGCCGACGAACTTCCCGGCCCGGCTGGGGCGGGCCGGCTGCTGCGGGCCCCACTGCGGCATCGGCTGCCCGGGCTGGTACGACTGGTAGCCCTGCTGCGTCTGGTACGGCTGCGCCTGGTACGAGGGCACCGGCCCACCGTGCTGCGTGGCCGGGTAGCCGGTGGCGGCCTGCTGGTTCCAGCCGCCCTGCTGGTGCTGCTGCTGCCCGTACCAGGGGTGGGGCTGCTGCGGCTGCCCCGAGGCCGGGTACGGCGGCGCGGACGGCGTCGCCGGCTGCGGCGGGTACGGCCCGGCGGGCACGTTGTTCCCGGCGCTCTCGGCCGGGTTCGTGTTCCCGGCGCTCTCCGCCGGGTTCGTGTTCCCGGCGCTCTCCGCCGGGTTCGTGTGCCCGGCGGGCGTGCTGGTTCCGGCGGCCGGGGAGTCGGCCGGAACCGACGCCGCGGCCGGGGTGGTGGAGGAGTCCGACGTCCCGCTCTCGACGCGGGGCAGCTCGGCGGTGTGGTGCGACGGCTCGGCGTCGGCGGGGGCCGGCGACCGCTGCGGATCGGTCTCGTGCTCGGTCATGCCACCAGCTTTCCCCGTTGCACTGTCACCAGCCTGGAATCAGCCTGGAAGTTTTCTGAATGTCACTCGCCCGGCTCGGGCGCCTCGGGCAGCAGCGGCAGCTTCACCCGGAACGTCGCCCCGCCACCGGGCGTCTCCGCCACCTCGACGGTTCCGTGGTGCGCGGCGACGAGCGCGGCCACGATGGCCAGGCCGAGGCCGGTGCTGATCGGTCCGCCGGCCCGGCGGGTCCGCGCGGCGTCCACCCGGTAGAACCGCTCGAAGACCCGCTCGGCCTGCTCCGGGGTGAGCCCGGGACCGGTGTCCGCCACCTCCACCACGGCGAGGTTGCCCGCCTCCGACCGCAGCCGCAGCGTCACCGAGGCGTCCGGCGGGGTGTGGGTGAGCGCGTTCGTCATCAGATTGCCGATCACCTGGCGCAGCCGGGCGTCGTCGCCGAGCACCACCAGCGGGCCGGAGCCCGGCTCCCGCTCCAGCTCGATCCGCCGGTCCGGGTCGACCACCCGGGCCGCCTCCACCGCGTCGGACGCCAGCACCGGCAGCTCGACCGGGCTCAACGCGATCGGCCGTTCCCGGTCCATCCGGGCCAGCAGCAGCAGGTCCTCCACCAACAGACCCATCCGGGACGCCTCGTCCTCGATGCGGCGCAGCAGGTCGGCGGTCTGCTCCGGCGCCCGGGCCGCGCCCTGCCGGTACAGCTCGGCGAAGCCCCGGATGGTGGTCAGCGGCGTGCGCAGCTCGTGCGAGGCGTCGGCGATGAACTGCCGCATCCGCTCCTCGGACCGGCGGGCCCGCGCCTCCGACGCCTGCGCGTACGCGGCGGCGTCCCGGGCGCCCATCTCGGCGCTGCGCGCCGCCGCCTCGGAGGCGGCCCGCGCGGTGAACGCGGCCTCGATCTGCGCCAGCATGGCGTTCAGTGCCCGGGACAGGCGGCCCAGCTCGGAGGTCGGGCACGACCGCCCCTCCTCCGGGTCGGGCACGCGCCGGGTCAGGTCACCACCGGCGATGGCCGCCGCCGTCCGCTCTATCTCCACCAGCGGCTTCAGGCTGGTACGGACGATGCCGGCGCCGACGGATGCCAGCGAGATCAGCACCGCGCCCCCGACCAGGAGGTCTATCCACACCAGCCGCCCGACCGCGGAGTCGACGCCGGTGAGGTGCTGCCCGAGCGCGATGATCCGCCCGTCGGGCAGGGCGGTGTAGAGCATCCGCCACCGGCTGCGGCCGTCCTCGGAGCGCACGGTGAACGGGTCGCCCACCCGCTCCTGGTAGCCCGCGAATTCGGTGGGGAAGCGGGGCAGTTCCTCTTCGCGCAGGTTCTCGTAGCGCGTCGGCTCTTCCGGCAGTTCGCCGGGTGCCATGACGGACGCCACGTAGTCCGACGGAATAGTGATCTTGATCGGGCCGCCGCCGGCCTTGTCGAGCGTGTTGGCCACCGTGTACGCGCCGCCGCGAAGCTGGTCGTCCGCCTGCCCGATCAGGTAGTTGCGCAGCAGGAACGCCGTCAGGCCGCTGATCACGACGAGCGCCACGGCCACGAGCGCGAGGACGGCGGCGACGAGCTTCAGCCGGAGCGGGACGCTGCGCAGCCTGCCCTTCGCGTCGTCGACGACGTTCACGCCGCCGGCTTGCGGAGCACGTAACCCACTCCCCTGAGCGTGTGGATCAGCCGGGGCTGGGTGTTGTCGACCTTGCGCCGCAGGTAGGAGATGTAGGACTCGACGATGTTGTCGTCACCGCGGAAGTCGTAGTTCCAGACGTGGTCGAGGATCTGCGCCTTGCTGAGCACCCGGTTGGCGTTGAGCATCAGGTACCGCAGCAGCTTGAACTCGGTCGGCGACAGCTGCACCCGCTGGCCGGCCCGGTGCACCTCGTGCGTCTCCTCGTCCAGCTCCAGGTCGGCGAAGGTGAGGCGGGACGGTGCCTGCTCGCCGGTCGCGGTACGCCGCAGCACGGCCCGGATCCGCGCGGTCAGCTCCTCCAGGCTGAACGGCTTGGTGACGTAGTCGTCGCCGCCCAGGGTCAGCCCGCGGATCTTGTCGTCGGTGGCGTCGCGCGCGGTCAGGAAGACCACCGGGGTACGGGTTCCGCCCTCGCGCAGCATCCGGATGACCTCGAAGCCGTCCAGGTCGGGCAGCATCACGTCGAGCACCACCAGATCGGGCCGGTGGTCCTTGGCGGCGTTCAGGGCGGCGCTGCCGCTGGTCGCGGTGGCCACGTCGAAGCCCGCGAAGCGCAGGCTCGCGGAGAGCAGTTCGAGGATGTTGGGATCGTCCTCGACGACGAGAAGCCGGGCCTCGGTCTGGGTAGCCGCCATGGCACCCATCATCCGCGCTCCGGCTGCGGTCGCGCTGGGTGCCGGCTGGAAACAACCTGTGAGATCAGCGGAGCAGCCGCCGCAGCCCTTCCAGCGCGCCGTCGAGCAGCCGGATCGCGGTACGAAGCTGGTTGTCGCTGAGCCGCCGGGCCCGGACCAGCGCCCCGACCTCGACGGTGAACGCGGCCAGCCGCTGGTCGAAGTCGGCGAGCAGCGGCGAGTCGTCCGGGCGGGGCGATCCCCCGTCGCCCGCCGGCCGGGCGCCGGCGGACGCCGTCCAGCCGTCCTGCCGGGTCTGCCGGGCCGCCTCGCGCAGTTCCCGCTTCAGGTCGCGCACCGAGCCGCGTACCTCGGTGCGGATCTCCCCGGCCAGCGCGGAGAGATCCTCGACGGCGGCGCCGATGTCGCTCTCCAGCGTCGACAGCTCGTCGGCGCGCTGCCGCAGTTCGGCGCGGCCCGCCTCGGTGATGTCGTAGACCTTGCGCCCGCCCGCGGCGGTGTGCGTGACGAGCCCTTCCGCCTCCAGTCGTTGCAGGCGCGGGTAGATGGTGCCGGCGCTGGGCGCGTACAGGCCGAGGAAGCGCTCCTCCAGCAGACGGATCAGCTCGTAGCCGTGCTTCGGGCCGTCGTCGAGCAGCTTCAGCAGGTAGAGGCGGAGCCGGCCGTGGCTGAACACGGCGGTCACGGCACGTCCTCCACATGGTCGGCGGGCGCGACCGGGCGGGCGAGCAGCGCGATGCTGCCGGAGGTCGCGGAGGCCCAGAGCCTACCCGCACCCCCACCGAGCACGCCGTGGCTGTCCTTGATCGAGCCGAGGCCGCGCCCACCGCTGTCCACCTGCGGGAAGCCGCTGGTGATCTTGCCGGAGGTGGTGTGCAGGTGCACGGTGAGGTCGCTGTCCTCGCGGACCCGCACGGTGATGCTGCCGGAGATGGCGCTGAGCCGGATCTCGCTGCCGCGCGGGTTGTCCAGGTCGCAGGTGATCGAGCCGGAGACGGCGTGGGCGCGGACCCGCTCGGGCGCGCTGTCGGCCAGGATCAGCTCACCGGAGACCGTCTCCAGGTCCAGGTCGCCGCCGATGCCGAGCGCCTCGACCGGCCCGGAGATGACCTTGGCGCTGGTGCGCCCCCGCAGCCCGCGCAGTGTGACCTGCCCGGAGGTGACGTCGACCCGGGTCTCCCGGCGCAGCCCGGAGGCGACGAGCGCGCCGCTGACCACCGACAGGGTGGCGAGCACGTCCGGCGGAACGGCTACCGACACCTCGGCCCGGATCCGGTTGCCGAACCAGGAGAAGATGCCGAGCAGGCCGGGCTTGCGCTTGTGCCGGATCGTCAGCCGCCCGTCGCGTACCTCGACGAGGAGCGGCCGGCTGCTGATCCGGGTCACGTCGACCCGGGCCGGCCCGTCGGAGCCGACCACGTTCAGCCGGCCGCTGATCAGCTCGGCGTCGAGCCGGGTGATCGGCTCGTCCAGCGTGATTCGCTGCGGGTTGTCGACCGTCCAACTGGCCATGACGCGCTCCCCTCGTCGGCGTGCCGATCCACGGCGCACCAGGTGTTGCGAGGAGCATAACGCGATACATCGCGACTGAACAAGACACTATCGCGACTGTGTCGCGTCCCTGACGTCCCGCAGGTCAAGCCGCCAGGTCGAGCTGTGTCGCGAGCGGCGGTCGAGGGGACGGATGGATCGCGGCCTCCGCGATCCGGGCCAGCGACCTGCGGTCCGCGCCTTCGCCCGGGTGCAGCGCGGCACTCAGCGCCACCGACACGGTCAGGCCCCGGGCGGCGAGCACCCGGCGTACCGATGCCCAGAGCGTCTCCTCGCCGAGGAAGGCGGGCAGCGTGCTCGGATCGCCCGCGTACCGGTAGCCGATGCGCAACGGCACCACCGGCGCGCCCGCCGCCACGGCGGCCTCGAACATCGCCGGGCGGAAGCCGCCGCTCGGGCGGCAGTCCGTGGCGGCGCCGCACCAGGTCGTACCCTCCGGGAACACCGCCACCGACCGCCCGGATCGCAGCGCGCCGGCCACCTGAGCGACGGTGGCCGGCAGGTCACGCGGCCGGGACCGGTCCACGAAGACGGTGCCCGCCGCGGCGGCCAGGGCGCCCACCAGCGGCCAGCGCCGGACCTCGCGTTTCGCCAGCATCCGGGCCGGCGACACGGCGAGCACCGCCAGGACGTCCAGCCAGGAGACGTGGTTGGCGACCAGCAGCGCGCGCCCGCGCGGCGCCCGCCCGCGGACCAGCAGCCGGACCCCGAGGGTACGCAGCGTCCACAGCGCCCAGCCGCGCAACGCGGCCCGGCCCCGGGTGGCGGGCAGCAGCGGCAGCAGGACCGCCAGACCCGTCCCGGCCACCAGCATGCCGAGTACGCCGAGCAGCCGTCCCGCCCGGCGCAGCCGCGACACGTCCGGGGCGGCGGGCGGCGGCAGGCAGTCCGGCCCGCAGCCCGAGGCGGGCCGCCACAGACCCGCCCCGTCGACACCGGCGCCCAGGCCCGCGCCGACCCCGGGAACGGCGACGGCGGTCACGACCCGGCCTCGCCGAGGAAGTGCCGCAGGTAGCGCGGGTTCATCCGGTCCAGCGAGAACAACACGTAGAAGTCGGCGCAGCCGAAGTCCCTGTCGTACGCGGGCTCGCCGGCCACCCAGGCGCCGAGCCGCAGGTAGCCGCGCAGCAGCGGCGGCACGAGCGCCCGGCGTTGCGCCGGGGTGAGCGCGGCGAGGTCGGCGGCCGGCGCCTCGGCGAACCAGGGCCGGCGCGGGGTGACCCGCAGCAGCGGCGGGGCGAGGTGCCGGGCGGTGACCTCGGCCCACACCTGCGCGGCGGCGGTCCCGCCGTCCGCGACCGGCACCGAGGCGCAGCCACCGAGCCAGCGGACACCGCGCAGGTGCAGGTAGCGGCAGATCCCGGCCCACATGAGGTTGATCACGGCGCCGGTGCGGTGGTCCGGGTGGACGCAGGAGCGGCCCGCCTCGACCAGGTCGTCGCGGAGCGGGGCCAGCGGGCCCAGGTCGAACTCGGCGTCGGCGTAACGGCAGTCGGTGCGGCCGGGCGGCAGCAGCCGGTACGTGCCGACGACCTCGCCGGTGCCCTCGCGCAGCACCACCAGGTGGTCGCAGTACGCGTCGAACTCGTCGGTGTCGAGCCCGGTCGCGGCGGTCGGCACGGTGGCGCCGAGTTCGCCGGCGAACACCTCGTGGCGCAGGCGTTGCGCGGCCGCGACCAGTGCCGGGTCGTCGGCGATCAGCAGGGTGTAACCGCTGGTCGTGAGCGGTGCGCCAGCGGCGTGCAGGACAGCCATGACTCCTGTGTAGGTGCCCCGGGTTGCCACCGGACGGGACGAGGGGTGTCGATCCGGTGAACGACGGCCGGCGGTGGTGTGCGAACCGGGACGGCCGGGGCGGGATCGGCGTGTGCGAGGCTGCCGGGCGGACCGCCCGCGACGGCGCCGGCGGCGGTGGACCCGGAGGTGCACATGCTGGTCGAGGCCCGCTTCCAGGGACCGGACGGCTCCGGCAACGGCGGCTGGAGCGCCGGGATCTTCGCCGCGCTGATCGACGACCGGGGCCCGGTGGAGGTCACGTTGCGCCGGCCGCCGCCGCTGGACACCCCGCTGACCGCAGCCGACGGCGAGGTACACGACCCGGACGGCCGCCTGGTCGCCCAGGTACGCCGGGTCGAGCCGGTCGACGCGGTGGTGCCGCCGGTGGACCCGGCGACGGCGGCCGAGGCCGCGCGGGCGTACCCCGGTCTGGTCGACCACCCGTTCCCCCGCTGCTACGTCTGCGGACCCGCGAACCCGGACGGGCTGCGGATCTTCCCGGGGCGGCTGCCGGACGGGCGGACCGCCGCGCCGTTCCGCGCGCCGGCCGCTGTGGTGCCCGCGACGGTGTGGGCGGCGCTGGACTGCCCGGGCGGCTGGGCGGTGCTGGCGCCCGGCCGGCCGTACGTGCTGGGGCGGATCGCCGCGCAGGTCACGGCGCTGCCACGGCCCGGCGACGAGTGCGTGGTGACCGGCCTCGCCGTCGGCGGCGAGGGACGCAAGGCCGAGGTGCACACCAGCCTGTACGGTTCGGACGGCGCGCTGCTCGGCCGCGCCCGGGCCACCTGGGTGGCGCTGCCGACGGCCTGATCTCCTCCCTGAGGAGGACGGCGCGTACGCGTCCCGCCTGATTGACCCCCTTGCGCCGGGTTGGAAGGCTGTTGCGGGGCGCCCCCGCAACGGCGCCCCCACCGGCGCGCGTCGAGCCCGCCGGGGCAGGAGAGGAGAATGATGTCCGACGGGCAGCCACGCCCCAGTGCCGGGACCGGCCAGATCATCGTGTCCGGCCTGACCAAGCAATACAAGACCGTCCGCGCGGTGGACAACCTGTCGTTCACGGTCGAGCCGGGCCGGGTCACCGGCTTCCTCGGCCCCAACGGCGCCGGTAAGACGACCACGCTGCGCATGCTGCTGAACCTGGTGACGCCGAGCGCCGGCACGGCCACCATCGGCGGCAGCCGGTACGCCGACCTGACCGACCCGCTGCGTACTGTCGGCGCGGTGCTGGAGGCGTCCAGCGCGCACAAGGGCCGCACCGGCATCAACCACCTGCGGGTGATCTGCGCGGCGGCGGGCCTGCCGAAGGAGCGCGCCGACGAGGCGCTCGCCCTGGTCGGGCTCTCGCCCGCGGCGAAGCGCAAGTTCAAGGGCTACTCGCTCGGCATGAAGCAGCGGCTCGGCATCGCGGCCGCGATGCTCGGCAACCCGCAGGTGCTGATCCTGGACGAGCCGGCCAACGGCCTGGACCCGGAGGGCATCCGCTGGATGCGCGGCTTCCTCAAGGGGCTGGCCGCCGAGGGGCGTACGGTGCTGGTCTCCAGCCACCTGCTCTCCGAGATGCAGCTGCTCGCCGACGACGTGGTGATCATCGCGGCCGGCAAGCTGGTCCGGCAGGGTCCGGTCGACCAGGTGATGGCCTCGATGACGCACGACGTGCAGGTACGGGTGCGTACCCCGCAGGCCGACGAACTGGCCGCGGCGCTGCGCGAGCAGTCGGCCACCGTCGACACCGACCCGCACGGCGCGCTGCTGGTGACCGGCGTGGACGCGCCGACCGTGGGCCGGGTCGCGCTGGCCGCCAAGGTCGAGCTGCACGAGCTGACCACCGAGCGCCCCGACCTCGAAGGGGTCTTCCTGGAGCTGACGGCCGGAAAGGCGGAGATCCGATGACGCTGGTCCGATCCGAACTGCTCAAGATCCGTACCACCAGCACCTGGTGGATCTTCGGGCTGATCAGCCTGGCGCTGTGGGCGCTCACGCTGTTCTTCAACTGGTTGCAGACCGAGGCGCTGGCCGGCGGGGACTTCGGCGAGGTGCCGGCCGACCAGTCCGACCAGTTGCAGGCCATCTCGGCCGCCGACAACCTGGCCGCCAACCTCTACACCAACGGCCAGTTCTTCGGGCTGCTCATCGTGCTGCTGCTGGGCATCGTGGTGGTGACCAGCGAGTTCTTCCACCAGACGGTGACCACCACGTTCCTCACGGCGCCGCACCGCACCGCGGTGATGCTGGCCAAGTTGGCCGCGGCCGGCGTGCTGGCGCTGCTGTTCTGGCTCGTCACCACCGTGCTGAACCTGATCATCTCGCCGCTGATCCTCAACTCGGTGGACGTCGGCTCGCAGCTCGGCAGCGGCGCCGTCTGGCGGGCGATCGCGCTCAACGGCCTGGCCTACCTGCTCTGGTCGGTGCTCGGCGTCGGGCTCGGCGTGCTGATCCGCAGCCAGATCGGCGCCACGGTGACCGGCATCCTGTTCTACCTGGGCGGCGCGATCGGCGCGGTCATCGTCCTCAGCCTCCTCGCGGCACGGTACGGCGACTGGATCAACAAGCTCCAGCTGCTGGTCCCGTCGCTGGCCTCCGGGCTCATGGTGGGCGGCGACACGGACATCCCGGGCAACCCGCCGCAGTGGGCCGGCGCCCTCGTGCTGATCGGATACGCGGTGGTGGCCGGCGCGATCGGCGTGGCCACGATCCGCAAGCGCGACATCTCCTGACCTCGTGGTCGGGGCGGACCCCGGTCGATGACGGACGTCGTCGGCCGGGGTCCTGCTCGTCTAGCAGGAGTCGGCGGATCACGCAGCGTTTGCCGAACTTCTGGCATCTTCTGTGAAACGGACCACCAGCCGGAGGCGAGAATGCCTGCGCGCAGCGCACGGCGTAGCCTTGGCATCGGTTTACCCAGCGTCGGCAACCGGGGGTCACCGGGGGCCACCGTGACATTCACAACCGCGTGAAAGAGGCGATTAGCGGCCGTGTCGACCCAGCAGACTTCGCAGGAGAACCCACTGGCGGGTTTCGGCCCGAACGAGTGGATCGTCGAGGAGATGTACCAGCGTTACCTCGCCGACCCCTCGAGCGTCGATTCGGCCTGGCACGACTTCTTCGCCGACTACCGGCCGGCCCCGGGCGCCGCCACGCCGCGCCCGGACGGGCAGGCCAAGCCGGCCGCGAAGCCGGAGCCGGCCGAGCAGCAGGAAGCAGTGGCCACGGTCAAGGAGCAGCCCGCCGCCAAGGCGGAGCCGAAGGCCGCCCCCAAGGCCGCGCCCGCCCCGGCCAAGCCCGCCGCCAAGCCGGCGGCGAAGGCCCCTGAGCCGGCCAAGAAGTCCGCCCCGGCCAAGCCGGCCGCCAAGGCGCCGACCGCGAGCGCCGCGGGCACCACGCCGCTGCGCGGCGTCGCCGCCAAGATCGTGCAGAACATGGACGCGTCGCTGTCGGTCCCGACCGCCACGAGCGTGCGCGCCGTCCCGGCCAAGCTGCTCGTCGACAACCGCATCGTGATCAACAACCACCTGACCCGCGGTCGCGGTGGCAAGGTCAGCTTCACCCACCTGATCGGGTACGCGCTCGTCCGTGCGGTCGTCGAGCACCCGGAGATGAACAACTCCTTCGCCGAGGTCGACGGCAAGCCGGCGATGGTCCGCCCGGAGCACGTCAACCTGGGCATCGCGATCGACCTGGTCAAGCCGGACGGCTCGCGCAACCTGGTGGTGCCGTCCATCAAGGGCTGCGAGCAGATGGACTTCCGGCAGTTCTGGCAGGCGTACGAGGACGTGGTCCGGCGCGCCCGCCGCAACGAGCTGACCATGGAGGACTACTCCGGCACCACGATCTCGCTGACCAACCCGGGCGGCATCGGCACCGTGCACTCCATCCCGCGCCTGATGCAGGGGCAGAGCGCCATCATCGGCGTCGGCGCGATGGAATACCCGGCCCCCTACCAGGGCATGAGCGAGGCCACGCTGGCCGAGAACGCGGTCAGCAAGGTCATCACGCTGACCAGCACGTACGACCACCGGATCATCCAGGGCGCGCAGTCCGGCGAGTTCCTGAAGGTCATGCACGAGCTGCTGCTCGGCGAGCGCGGCTTCTACGACGGCATCTTCACCTCGCTGCGGATCCCGTACGAGCCGGTGCGCTGGATGCGCGACGTGGCCGTCGACAGCGAGGGCCAGATCAACAAGACCGCGCGGGTGCACGAGCTGATCCACGCGTACCGGGTCCGCGGCCACCTGATGGCCGACACCGACCCGCTGGAGTTCAAGATCCGCAAGCACCCGGACCTGGACGTGCTCCAGCACGGGCTCACGCTGTGGGACCTCGACCGCGTCTTCCCGGTCAACGGCTTCGCCGGTCAGCAGCGGATGAAGCTGCGCTCGATCCTCGGCGTGCTGCGCGACTCGTACTGCCGCCGGGTCGGCATCGAGTACATGCACATCCAGGACCCGGAGGAGCGGCGCTGGATCCAGGAGCGGGTCGAGCGCAAGTACGAGAAGCCCAGCTCCGACGAGCAGAAGCACGTGCTGAACAGGCTCAACGCCGCCGAGGCGTTCGAGACGTTCCTGCAGACCAAGTACGTCGGCCAGAAGCGCTTCTCGCTGGAGGGCGGCGAGTCGCTGATCCCGCTGCTCGGCGAGGTGCTGGAGTGCTCCGCCGAGGCCGGGCTGGACGAGGTCGTCATCGGCATGGCCCACCGCGGCCGGCTCAACGTGCTGGCGAACATCGTCGGCAAGCCGTACGAGAAGATCTTCTCCGAGTTCGAGGGGCACCTCGACCCGCGGTCCACGCAGGGCTCGGGCGACGTGAAGTACCACCTCGGCCAGAACGGCAAGTTCACCACCCCGGACGGCGAGCACGCGGTCAAGGTGTCGGTGGTGGCGAACCCGTCGCACCTGGAGGCCGTCGACCCGGTGCTGGAGGGGATAGTCCGGGCCAAGCAGGACCGGATCGACCTCAAGCTGGAGGGCTACACCGTGCTGCCGCTGGCGGTGCACGGTGACGCCGCCTTCGCCGGCCAGGGCGTGGTCGCCGAGACGCTCAACCTCTCCCAGCTGCGCGGCTACCGCACCGGCGGCACCGTGCACGTGGTCGTCAACAACCAGGTCGGCTTCACCACCGCCCCGGAGTACAGCCGGTCCAGCCTCTACAGCACCGACGTGGCCCGGATGATCCAGGCGCCGATCTTCCACGTGAACGGCGACGACCCGGAGGCCGTGGTCCGGGTGGCCCGGCTCGCGTTCGAGTACCGGCAGGCGTTCAACAAGGACGTCGTGATCGACATGGTCTGCTACCGCCGGCGCGGGCACAACGAGGGCGACGACCCGTCGATGTCCAACCCGCAGATGTACAAGATCATCGACTCGAAGCGGTCGGTCCGGAAGCTCTACACCGAGGAGCTGATCGGGCGCGGCGACATCACCGTGGAGGACGCGGAGGAGCTGCTGCGCGACTACCAGTCGCAGCTGGAGCGGGTCTTCAAGGCCACCCGGGACGCCGCGACCACCCCGCGTCAGCTCAGCCGCCCGGCGCGGGAGGAGGAGCCGGAGCCGCAGGTCGACACCGCCACCGACGCCGCAGTGGTCAAGGCGATCGGCGAGGCGCACGTCAACCTGCCGGAGGGCTTCACCCCGCACAAGCGGATCCAGCAGCTGCTGGAGCGGCGCCGCAAGATGTCCGTCGAGGGCGGCATCGACTGGGGCTTCGCCGAGATCATCGCGTTCGGCACGCTGCTGCACGACGGGGTCACCGTCCGGCTCGCCGGGCAGGACTCGCGCCGCGGCACGTTCGTCCAGCGGCACGCCTCGGTGGTCGACGCCAAGACCGGCGAGGACTACCTGCCGCTGAAGTCGCTCACCGCCGACGGCGAGCGGTCGCGCTTCTTCGTCCACGACTCGCTGCTCTCCGAGTACGCGGCCATGGGCTTCGAGTACGGCTACTCGGTGGAGAACATCAACGCGCTGGTGGCCTGGGAGGCCCAGTTCGGTGACTTCGTCAACGGCGCCCAGTCGGTGATCGACGAGTTCATCTCCTCCGGCGAGGTGAAGTGGGGTCAGCGCTCCGCGGTGACCCTGCTGCTGCCGCACGGCCACGAGGGCCAGGGCCCGGACCACACCTCCGGCCGCCCGGAGCGGTTCCTCCAGCTCTGCGCCGAGGACAACATGCGGGTGGCCATCCCGACCACCCCGGCGAACTACTTCCACCTGCTGCGCCGCCAGGCCCTGTCGCCCAAGCGCAAGCCGCTGGTGGTGTTCACGCCGAAGTCGCTGCTGCGGCACAAGCTCTGCGTGTCGCCGGTGGAGGACTTCACCACCGGGACGTTCCAGCCTGTGCTGGCCGACACCGCGGCTCCGGCGCCGGAGCAGGTCAAGCGGGTGCTGCTCTGCTCGGGCAAGGTCTACTACGACCTGTTCCAGGCCCGGCAGGAGCGGGGCGTCACCGACACCGCGATCCTCCGGATGGAGCAGCTCTACCCGCTGCCCGTCGAGGAGGTCCGGGCCGCGCTGGCGCAGTACCCGAACGCCGAGGACTTCGCCTGGGTCCAGGAGGAGCCGGCCAACCAGGGCGCCTGGTCGTTCGTCGCGCTCAACCTGCTGGAGCACCTGCCCGAGGTGCGGCTGCGCCGCATCTCCCGCCCCGCCGCCGCCGCTCCGGCGGTCGGCTCGGCGAAGATGCACGAGGTCGAGCAGAACGCGCTGATCGAGGCGGCTCTCCCCCGCCCGTGACACCACCGGCAGCGGCCCGTCCCGACCCGGGGCGGGCCGCTGCCGTACGACGACGAGAGGAACACCGTGTACTTCACCGACCGTGGCATCGAGGAGCTGGTCGAGCGCCGTGGCGACGAGCAGGTCAGCATGGAGTGGCTGGGCGAGCGGCTGCGTGACTTCATCGACCTGAACCCGGAGTTCGAGACCCCGATCGAGCGGTTCGCCACGTGGCTGGCCCGCCTCGACGACCCGGACGACGACTGACGCCCCTCTCTCCCGCGATCTTGCAGAAATGGCCCACCTCGTGTCCGGTTAGTGGCGTCTGCCGGGGCGGCAACTGCAAGATCGGCAGTGCCGGAGGGGATGGGGACGGGTCGAAGGACCTGGGCGGGGGTTACAGCGATCTTGTAGCGTGAGGTCGTGGCGCGCAGCGTGTACCTGACCGGCGTTGGTTCGGGCGGCGGAAAGTCGACGGTGGCGCTCGGGCTGGCCGAGCTGTTGTCCCGGCAGGTGGAACGGATAGGCGCGTTCCGGCCGCTCGTCTCCGGTGACGGCACCGACCCCATCCTGGCCCTGCTCACCGAGCGCTACCGGATGGACCTGCCGGTCGACGAGCTGTACGGCGCCACGTACGCCGAGGCGAGCGCGCTCGTCGCGGACGGCCGCCGGGAGGAGCTGATCTCCCGGATCGTCACCCGCTACCGGGAGGTCGAGCGCCGCTGCCCGGCGATAGTGGTGGTCGGCAGCGATTTCGCCTACGGCGACGGCACCGGCCCCCGTGAACTGGCCTTCAACGCCCGGCTGGCGACCGAGTTCGGCAGCGTCGTGGTGCCGGTGGTGGACGGGTTCGGGCAGCAGCCCGACGCGATCGCGGCGGCGCTGCGCGGCGCCTACCACGATCTGGTGGACCTCGGCGCGACAGTGATCGCGGCGCTGGCCAACCGCGTGCCGGAGCCGATGACGCTGCCCGAGCTGCCGGTTCCCGCGTACGCCATCCCGGAGGTGCCGACCGTGTCGGCGCCGACGGTGGCCGAGGTGGCGGCGGCGCTGCGCGGCACCGTGCTCACCGGTGACGAGACCGCGCTCGACCGCGACGTGCTCGACTACGTGGTGGGCGCGGCGCACGTGCCGACGCTGCTGGACCACCTCACCGACGGGGCGCTGGTGATCACCCCGGGCGACCGCGCGGACCTGCTGGTGGCGGCCGGCGCCGCACACGTGGCCGGGCAGGTGTCGCTGGCCGGGCTGGTCCTCACGCTCGGCGAGCAGCCCGACCCGCGCGCGATGCGCCTGGTCGAGCGGATGAACACCGGGCTCCCAGTGCTGTCGGTACCGAGCGACAGCTACGACACGGTGGCCGCGTCCAGCCGGATCGAGGGCCGCCCCAGCACCGCCAACCCGCGCAAGGTCGAGGCCGCGCTCGGCGCGTTCGAGCGCTGCGTGGACACCGACGACCTGGCCCGCCGGCTGCGGGTCAGCCGCTCGGAGCGAGTCACCCCGCTGATGTTCGAGAACGACCTGATCGACCGGGCCCGCGCCCGGCGCCGCCGGCTGGTGCTGCCCGAGGGCGCGGACGAGCGGATCCTGCGCGCCACCGAGGTGCTGCTGCGCCGGGGCGTCGCCGAGATCACCCTGCTCGGCCGCCCGGACGAGATCGCCCGGCGGACCCGGGAACTGGGCGTCGACCTCGGTGACGCCCAGGTCGTCGACCCGGTGACCAGCCCGTGGCGGGACGAGTTCGCGCAGGCGTACGCGCAGTTGCGCGCCCACCGCGGCGTCACCGTCGAGCTGGCGCACGACATCGTGGCGCAGCCCAACTACTTCGGCACGATGATGGTGCAGACCGGCCACGCCGACGGCATGGTCTCCGGCGCCACCCACACCACAGCCGCCACCATCCGGCCCGCCTTCGAGATCATCCGAACCGTGCCCGGCGTCTCGGTCGCCTCCAGCGTCTTCTTCATGCTGCTCGCCGACCGGGTACTGGTGTACGGCGACTGCGCCGTCAACCCCGACCCGGACGCCGACCAGCTCGCCGACATCGCCATCTCGTCCGCCGACACGGCGGCCCGGTTCGGCATCGAACCGCGGGTGGCGATGCTGTCGTACTCCACCGGCAGCTCCGGCGCCGGCGCCGACGTGGAGAAGGTCGCGGCGGCCACCAAGCTGGTCCGGGAACGCCGGCCGGACCTGCTGGTCGAGGGCCCGATCCAGTACGACGCCGCGATCGACCCGCAGGTCGCGGCCACCAAGCTGCCGGACAGCCCGGTCGCCGGGCGGGCGACGGTCTTCATCTTCCCGGACCTGAACACGGGCAACAACACGTACAAGGCGGTGCAGCGGTCGGCCGGAGCGGTGGCGGTCGGGCCGGTCATGCAGGGCCTGCGGCGGCCGGTGAACGACCTGTCCCGCGGCGCCACCGTGCCGGACATCGTCAACACGGTGGCGATCACCGCCATCCAGGCCGCCGCGGAGGCGTCGGAATGAGCCGCATCCTGGTCCTCAACAGCGGATCCTCGTCGGTCAAGTACCGGCTGTACGACGGCGACGACGTCCTGGACAAGGGCACGGTCGAACGGATCGGCGAACCCGGCGGCGGGCCGGCCGACCACGAGAGCGCGGTCCGGGAGATCATCGGCCGGCTCGACCTGACCGGGCTGACCGGCGTCGGCCACCGGGTGGTGCACGGCGGGCGGAAGTTCAGCGCGCCGGTACGCATCGACGACGCGGTCGTCGCCGCGATCGAGGATCTGGTGCCGCTCGCGCCGCTGCACAACCCGGCCAACCTCGCCGGCATCCGGGTGGCCCGGGAGGCGCTGCCGGACGTCCCGCAGGTGGCCGTCTTCGACACCGCGTTCCACCACACGCTGCCCGAGGCCGCCGCCACGTACGCGATCGACAAGGCCATCGCCGAGCGGTACGGGGTGCGCCGCTACGGCTTCCACGGCACCTCGCACGCGTACGTCTCGCGTCGCGTCGCCGACCTGCTCGACCGCCCGTACGACGAGCTGAACACGATCACCCTGCACCTGGGCAACGGGGCGAGCGCGTGTGCCGTCCAGGGCGGGCGCAGCGTGGCCACCTCGATGGGCATGTCCCCGCTGGAGGGCCTGGTGATGGGCACCCGCAGCGGCGACCTCGACCCGACAGTCATCTTCCACCTGCGCCGCGAGGGCGGCATGGTCGTGGACGACATCGACGACCTGCTCAACCACCGCAGCGGCCTGCTCGGGCTGACCGGCGTCAACGACATGCGGGAGGTGCTGGCCCGCCGCGACGCCGGTGACCCGGACGCGACGCTGGCGTTCGACGTCTACTGCCGCCGGATCACCGGCTACGTGGGCGCGTACTACGCGCTGCTCGGCCGGGTCGACGCGATCGCGTTCACCGCCGGGGTCGGCGAGCACGCCGCTCCGGTGCGGGCGGCGTCGCTGGCCGGGCTGGAGCGGCTGGGCGTCACGGTCGACCCGGCGCGCAACGACGGCCACGGCGACCGGGTCGTCTCCCCGGACGGCGCGGAGGTGGCGGTGCTGGTGGTCGGCACCGACGAGGAGCGGGAGATCGCCCGCGAGACCCGCGAGGTGCTGGGCGTCTGACCGTCCGACCCTTCGCGCGGCTGATCCGGACCGGATCAGCCCGGCTCAGCCCAGGGCGATCCAGGCGACCAGGGCGACCACCACCGCAGCGGCGACTGCGACGCCGGCGATCAGCGGCACGCGCGACGGCGCCGACGCCGACGCGGCCGGCTCGGGAGAATCGACGAATGCGCGGAACTGCGCGGTGTTGCCACTCGGGTCGGTGTAGTTCTCAGCCATGCGGCTGACCCTAGCGAAGCCGCCCGGGGCGGAATGTCCCGCCGGGCCGCCACCTGCGGATCCGGATGGTGGGATCGGGCAAACCCGGCCACCCGGTGGAGGCGGGAGCCGCCCGGGTGGCGGCACCGACCGGCCCGGACGGCGGGCGCGGGCCGACCGCTCGGCTGCCTACCGTGCAGGTGTGAGGGGGCAGCGGCTGGTCGCCGCGCTGATGACGGCGCTGCTGGCCGGTTGCGGCCCGGCCGTGGCCACGTCCGACCCGGTGCCGGCCGCCGTCGGGCCCGCGCCGACGCACCAGTACGCGGTAGGGATGCGGCAGTTCACGCTCGACCCGGACGGCAGGCGGCCGCTGCCGGTCACCGTCTGGTACCCGGCGCAACCACCGTCTCCCGCACGGCCGCACACGGCCGGCCCCGGCCCGACTGGTTCCGGCTCGGCCGGTCCTGGCTCGACCGACCCTCCTTCGGCCGGCCCTGGCTCGGCCGGTGCCGGTCAGGCGCCGGTCCTGCCGGGCCCGCGCGGGCCGCGCGCTTCGGCCCTGCCGTCCGTCGTCGCGGCTCCCTCCGGACGCGCCACACCGGCGAGCCCCGGACCGCGTGTGCGGCCGGGAGCGCCGTTCGCCGCCGGACGGTTCCCGGTGGTGCTCTACAGCCACGGGCTGCGCAGCCTGCCCGCCCTGCACGCGGCGCTGACCAGCCGCTGGGCCGCCGCCGGCTTCGTGGTGGTCGCGCCCACCTATCCGCGTACGAACCAGCGCGCCCGCGCCTTCACCCGCGAGGACGTCCGCAACCAGCCGGCCGACGCCTGGCGACTGATCCGTCACCTGGTCCGGCTGGGCGCCCGCCCCGGGGATCCGCTCGGCGCGCACATGGCAGTGGACCGGTTCGCCGCCGCCGGTCACTCGGCCGGCGGTCACACCACGCTCGGCATGTTCGCCTCCGGGCAGCCGTTCCCGGTACGGGCCGGAATCGTGATCGCCGGTGGCCGGATGGTCGCCGGGCTCTCCCGGCCGCTCGCGCCGATGCTGTTCGTGCACGGGAGCGCGGACCGGATCGTGCCCGAGTCGATCGGCCGGGCCGCGTACGCCCGCTGCCTCGGGCCGGCCGCCTTCCTGAGCCTCACCGGTCAGGGCCACGGGGAGTACCTGACGCCCGGGCGACCCGGCTTCGCCCAGGTGCTCGCCACCACCACCGACTTCCTGCGCTGGACGCTCTACGGCGACCGCGCGGCCCTGCACCGCCTCCCCGCCGACGCCGCAGCGCCGGCCACCACCACCTTCACCACCCGCTCCCTCCCCACCTGACGCACCGCGCTCCCGCCTCCCGCCCCCGCCCGCCCCCGTTGTCCCGTCGATCATGAAGTTGACGGCGTTCGCTGTCCGGTTTGTCGCCGTCAACTTCATGATCGACCGGGGCTGGGCGGGCGGCGAGGGCTGGGCGGGGTGGGTAGGGTGCCGGGGTGGACGGGCTGGAGGGGCGGCAGCTGGGGGCGATCCGCGAGGTCGTCGACGTGTGCGACGCCTGCGGGGTGGACGTATGGCTGCGCGGGGGGTGGGCGATGGACTTCCACCTCGGTGACGTGACCCGCCCGCACGTCGACGTCGACTGGTACTGCTGGCGGCGCGACGCCGACACGCTGGCCGACCGGCTCGGCGCGCTCGGCTGGCGCCCCGACCCCCGGATGCCCGCCACGACGCAGCTCGACCTGCTGCGCGACGACGTCGAGCTGAGCTTCGCGTACCTCGACCGGGACGCGGACGGCCGGGTCGTCGTCGGCGCCGGACCGTGGGCGGGCACGCTCCTGCCGGACGGCATGCTCGCCGGGCCGCCCGGCCGGATCGGCACGCTCGCGGCGCCGGTGATCAGCGTCGCGGCTCAGATCGAGTTCAAGGAGATGTTCCCGGTCTGGATGCCGGAGCGCCCCCGCCGGGCCAAGGACGCGGCCGACCTGGCTCGTCTCCGGGCGTCAGCGTGTGGTCACCCGGCGCGCTGACCGGGCCTGGCGGCCGGAATCGCGAGGCACAATCGAGTTCATGCGCCGTCGTCCCGCCGCCCTGCTCACCGCCGCCGTGCTCGGCGCCGCCCTCACCGGCTGCTCGGAGCAGCCCACCGCCCCGGCCGGGCGGCCCGCACCCGACGTCCCACCGACCACCACCACACCCGCTCCGCGCGTACCGGCGGGCAAGGCCCCCACGGAGAGCTTCGCGGTCGGCGTACGCCAGGTGAAGCTGAACCGCGACGGCGAGCGGCCGTTGCCGGTGACGCTCTGGTACCCGGCGGCGGGCTCGGCCGGTGGCGCGGTCGAGCGTTCCGCCGCGGCGGCCGACGGGCGGTTCCCGGTGGTGCTGTTCAGCCACGGCCTGAGCGCGCGGCCGGAGGACTACCAGGCGCTGCTGACCCGCTGGGCGGCGGCCGGTTTCGTGGTCGCCGCGCCGCGTTTCCCGCACACCTCCCGGGGCACCGAAGGCAACCCGCTGGACGTGCTCAACCAGCCGGCCGACGTGTCGTACGTGCTGACGCAGGTGCTCGCGCTGGGCGAGAAGGCGGGCGATCCGCTGCGCGGCCGGCTGGACCCGGAGCGGGTGGCCGCGACCGGGCACAGCGCCGGCGGTGTGACCACGATCGGGTTGTTCACCGCCGGCCGGGACGAGCGGCTGGACGCGGGCATCGTCTTCGCCGGCACCGCGCTCGGTGTGGGCACCGCGTTCGCCGGCGCCGCCGCGCCGCAGTTGTTCGTGCACGGCGAGGCCGACGAGGTGGTGTCGTACGCCGCCGGCAAGGCCGTGTACGACGCGGTGCCGTGGCCGAAGGCGATGCTCAGCCTGCCCAAGGGCGACCACGGCCGGGCGCTGCTCGGCGACGGCAAGGCGCTGGGCGTGGTCGCCGACACCACTGTCGAGTTCCTCCGCTGGACGCTCTACGGCGACCCGGCGGCGAAGAAGCGCCTCCCGGCCGACGCCGCCCGGGGCGGCCTGGCCACCCTGGACGACCGGCTCTGAGACGTCAGGCGGTGTGGTCGACGACCACCTTGCCGAAGACCTCACCGGAGTGCAGCCGGGCGAACGCCTCGGAGATCTCGCTGAACGGCACCACCCGGTCGACCACCGGGCGCACCTCGTGCTCGGCGCAGAACGCGAGCAGCTCGGTCAGCTCGTCCGGGGTGCCCATCGAGGTGCCGAGGATCTCCAGCTGCATGGCGAAGACCCGCCGCAGGTTGACCTTGGGCTCGTGCCCGGCGGTGGCGCCGGAGACCACGATCCGGGCCAGCGGGGCGGCCGACTTCAGCGAGTGGTCGAAGGTGGCCGCACCGACCGTCTCGATCACCACGTCGACCCGCTCCGGCAGCCGCGCGCCGGGCTCCAGCGCGGTCGCGCCCAGCTCGGCGATCCGCTCCCGCTTGGCGGCGTCGCGGCTGGTCGCGTACACCCGCTTGCCGAGCGCGACGCCGAGCGCGACGGCCGCGGTGGCCACGCCGCCGCCGGCGCCCT
The DNA here is from genome assembly GCF_049315215.1 of Micromonospora sp. WMMD1219. Classification (NCBI taxonomy): domain Bacteria; kingdom Bacillati; phylum Actinomycetota; class Actinomycetes; order Micromonosporales; family Micromonosporaceae; genus Micromonospora; species Micromonospora sp. WMMD1219. The sequence continues at coordinate 2,786,010 of NZ_CP186057.1, read as the reverse complement.
GGACCAGCACCGACTCGCCGTCGGCGACCCGGCCCTTGGTGGTCAGCATCCGCCAGGCGGTGAGCCAGGCCGTGGGCAGGCACGCCGCGTCGGTGGCCGACAGGCCGTCGGGCAGCGGCAGCAGGTTCATCCGGGGTACGGCGACAAGCTCGGCGAACGTGCCCTGGTAGTGCTCGGAGAGGATGGAGACCCCGCGCGGGTCGCCGGGGGTGGGCACCACCGGGTAGATGACCACCTCGTTGCCGTCCGGGTCGGTGCCGACCGCGTCGCAGCCCAGGATCATCGGGAGCTGGTCGGCGGTCAGGCCCACGCCGCGCAGCGACCAGAGGTCGTGGTGGTTGAGCGAGCTGGCCCGGACCCGCACGGTGACCCAGTCGTCCTGCGGGTGGGTCGGCTCGGGACGGTCGCCGACGGCGAGCGCGGCGAGCGGGTTGTCGGCGTCGAAGGCCGAGGCGAAGGCAGCACGCATGATCGGCACGGTAACAAGCTGAGCAGCGGTTAAGAAGGGGCCCGTCCTATGCGAAACGCGACAGGACGGGCCCCTTGCCGTACACGTCAGCGGCGGGCGACCCCGTCGCGGCGGGCGGCCTCTGCGACCGCCTCGGCCACCGCCGGTGCGACTCGCGGGTCCAGCGGCGAGGGCACGATCGCGTCGGCGGTCAGCGACTCGGCCACCACGCCGGCGATGGCGTCGGCGGCGGCCACCTTCATCGAGTCGGTGATCCGGGTGGCCCCGGCGTCCAGCGCGCCCCGGAACACACCCGGGAACGCGAGCACGTTGTTGATCTGGTTCGGGTAGTCGCTGCGCCCGGTGGCGACCACCGCCACGTGCCGGGCGGCCACCTCGGGGTGCACCTCCGGGGTGGGGTTGGCCAGCGCGAACACGATGCCGCCGGGAGCCATGCCGGCCACCGCGGCCTCCGGGATCTGGCCGCCGGAGACGCCCACGAGCACGTCCGCGTCGCGCAGCGCCTCGGTGATGTCGCCCTGCCGGCCCTCGGCGTTGGTGATCTCGGCCAGCTCGGCCTTGGTGCCGGTCAGCTCGCGGTGCCGGCCGATGATGCCGCGCGAGTCGCACACCACCACCCGGTCCGGGTCGACGCCGCCCGCGATCAGCATCTTGGTGACCGCCACTCCGGCCGCGCCCGCGCCGCTGACCGCCACCCGCAGGTCACCGAGCTTGCGGTTGAGCAGCGTCGCGGCGTTGCGCAGCGCGGCGAGCACCACGATCGCGGTGCCGTGCTGGTCGTCGTGGAAGACCGGGATGTCCAGCGCCTCGTCGAGCCGGCGCTCCACCTCGAAGCAGCGCGGGGCGCTGATGTCCTCCAGGTTGATCCCGCCGAACGAGGGCGCGAGCGCCTTGACCGTCGCGACGATCTCGTCCACGTCCTGCGTGTCCAGGCAGACCGGCACCGCGTCCACGCCGGCGAACTGCTTGAACAGCACCGCCTTGCCCTCCATCACGGGCAGCGCGGCGCGCGGGCCGATGTTGCCGAGACCGAGTACGGCGGAACCGTCGGTGACCACGGCGACGGTGTGCGACACCCAGGTGTAGGTGTCGGCCAGCGCGGGGTCGGCGGCGATCGCCTCACACACCCGGGCCACACCCGGGGTGTACGCGAGGGAGAGGTCCTCGCGGCTGGTCAGCGGCACTGTCGAGGCGACTGCCATCTTGCCGCCGACGTGCAGGCGGAAGACGGGATCGGCGGGGTCCGGGGTGGACGAAGACATGGTGACTCCAGGATCTGTCGAGCAGACGGACCGGCCGGCGTGGTCAGCGGTGGTCAGCGACCGGCGGCGCGGCGGTGCGGGGGTCACCCGGGCACTTTTCGAGCATAGTCACGCTTCGGCACCCAGTATGTGAGCGGGGTCATATCCGCTCCGGTCGTTACCTGCTCCTGACCCGTCCCGGACGCGGCCACCAGCGGGCCACCACCCGGCCCCGGACGTCGGCCACCCCGTACGCGCGGGAGTCGTCGGCGACGAACTCGTTGTCGCCGCGCAACCACCATCCGCCGTCGCGCGGTTCCACCGCCCGCTTGACGACGAGCAGGTCGGGACGGCTGCGGAACACCGCGACGACCACGTCCCCGGGGCGTAACGGCCGGCCTCCGGTGCGGACCAGCACCGCGTCGCCGTGACGCAGCGTCGGGGACATGGACGGGCCGGTCACCAGCACCGGCACCAGCGGGCCGCGCAGAGCCGGGGGTTCACCGGTGGACGCCATGTCACCTCCCAGCCCCCGAGGGCGTCTCCAGGAGTAATGTCGTCTTGGATCATCGCAAACAACCCATGGAGGACCCTGATGCGCCTTCCCCGCATCCTCACGCCCCGGGTGACGGCCAGCGCTCACTGCGACCTGCCCTGCGGCGTATACGACCCGGCCCAGGCCCGGATCGAGGCCGAGTCGGTCAAAATGATCTGCGAGAAGTACCAGGCCAACACCGACCCGGAGTTCCGCACCCGCGCCATCCTGATCAAGGAGCAGCGGGCCGAGCTGGTCAAGCACCACCTGTGGGTGCTCTGGACCGACTACTTCAAGGCTCCGCACTTCGAGAAGTACCCGCACCTGCACCAGCTGTTCAACGAGGCCACCAAGCTGGCCGGCGCGGCCGGCGCCAAGGGCGGCACCGACCCGGCCAAGGCCGACGAGCTGCTGGCGAAGATCGACGAGATCTCGAAGATCTTCTGGGAGACCAAGCAGGCGTGACGTCGCCCGACGGCACTCCGACGATCCGGCCGGTACGTCCCGAGGACGTACCGGCCGTCGTCGCCATGGTGCACGAACTCGCCGAGTACGAGCGCGCGCCGGAGCAGTGCCACCTCACCACGGCACAGCTCGACGCGGCCCTGTTCGGCCCGTCCCCGGCGCTGTACGGCCACGTCGCGGTCGACCCGTCGGACCGGCCGGTCGGCTTCGCGCTCTGGTTCCTCAACTTCTCCACCTGGGCCGGCGTGCACGGCATCTACCTGGAGGATCTCTACGTCCGCCCGGACGCCCGGGGCACCGGCGCGGGCCGGATGCTGCTCGCCACGCTCGCCGCGATCTGCGTGGAACGCGGCTACCAGCGGCTGGAGTGGTGGATGATCAACTGGAACCCGGCGGCCCGCTTCTACGCCGCGATCGGCGCCACGCCGATGGACGAGTGGACCCCGTACCGCCTGGCCGGGCCGGCGTTGCGCGAGCTCGCCACGCACGCGACGGCCGCGCCCACGCGGCCCGCCCTCTGACCGGGTAGAGTCCCGCACCGGGGGGAGGAGCCGTGACTCAACTGACCGGGCACCCGACGACCGACGACGACGTCGTCCACCTCACCGTGCCCGCCGACGGTGGTTACCTCGGCGTGCTCCGCACCGCCACGGCCGGGCTCGCGGCCCGGCTCCAGTTCGCCCTCGACGAGATCGAGGATCTGCGCATCGCCGTCGACGAGGCGTGCGCCATGCTGCTCGCCATCGCCACCCGCGACGCCGAGCTGGAGTGCCGCTTCGCGGTCACCGAGGACGCGCTCACCGTCGAGGTGACGGTGCCGACGGTCCGGGGCGCCACGCTCCCGTCCGAGTCGTCGTTCGCGTGGAAGGTGCTCACCGCGCTGACCACCGGGGCGAACGCCCACGCGTCCGGCGGCCGGGCCACCATCTCGCTGCTGACCCGCCGCGCCGGCGGATTCTGACCGGCCCCTTTCCGGCACCGGTCGGCGGCGTCCGGGCCGGGTCTGCGCTCAGCGGGCCGGCTCGCCGAAGCCCAGCGCGCGGTTGGTCGGACCGCTCACCAGCAACGCGACCATGCCGATCCCGAGCACCATCAGCGGCACGCCGAGCCAGCCCATGCCGCCCTCGATCATGAACCAGCCGACCGGCAGCAGCATGAGCTGAAGCACGATGGCCGGCGCGCGGGCCCCGGCACGGCGGCGGGACAGCGCGCCGCCGAGCGCCCAGAGCGCCACCGCGCCGCCGACGGCGAAGACGGTCACCAGCAGTGCCGAGGTCAGATCCGTCGCGTCGGCGGTGAGGTCGGACCAGATGAGCCACACCGCGATCAGCCCCAGCGCCACCGCCTGGGCTCGTAGCAGGAGCACCGCGGCGCGCAGCGTGCCGGGGAGCGGGTCGGAGTCGATCGTCACGGGCGCCACGATACCGGTGGGTAGTCGCGGTACAGTGCCGCCCATGCGGGCCGTCCTGGTGGTCAATCCGAAGGCCACCACCACCAGCGAGCGCAGCCGGGACGTGCTGGTCCGGGCGTTGCGCAGTGAAGTCGACCTGTCGGTGCGGTACACCCGCCGACGGGGCCACGCCATGGACCTGGCCCGGGAGGCCGCCCAGGAGGGCGTCGACCTGGTCGTCACGCTCGGCGGCGACGGCACGGTCAACGAGGTGGTGAACGGCCTGATGGCGGCGGAGCCGCCGACGTTCCGCACCGGACAGACCTCGGCCGAGCGGCTGCCCGCGCTGGCCACCGTGCCGGGCGGTTCGACGAACGTGTTCGCCCGCGCGCTCGGGCTGCCCCGGGAGTGGCCGGACGGCACCAGCATGATCCTGGAAGGGCTGCGGCTGGGCCGGTCCCGCACGATCGGGCTGGGCCGGGCCGACGACCGCTACTTCACGTTCTGCGCGGGGTTCGGGCTGGACGCGGCGGTGATCCGCCGGGTCGAACAGGCCCGTAAGAAGGGGCGCGTCTCCACCCCGGCGCTCTACTTCCGCTCCACCGCGAGTCAGTACTTCGTCGGCTCGGACCGCCGCCACCCGTCGATCACGCTGGAGCGCCCGGGTGAGGCGCCCGCGACGGAACTGGCCACCGCGATCATCCAGAACACCGCGCCGTGGACGTACCTGGGCGACCGGGAGATCAACCCGAACCCGGAGGCGTCGTTCGACCTCGGGCTCGACGTGCTCGCGCTGCGGCGGCTGCGGGTGGCCAGCACGGCCCGGACGGCGGTGCAGTTCTTCTCCCGGCAGCCGGATCCGCACGGCAAGCAGGTGCTGCGGCTGCACGACGTGGCGGAGTTCACCCTGGTCTCGGACCGGCCGCTGCCGTTCCAGCTGGACGGGGACTACCTCGGCGAGCGGGAGAAAGTCCGATTCACATCCGTTCCGGCCGCACTGAGAGTAATCTGCTAGGTCTCGGGTACCCCAGTCGGTTGACGCGGACCCCCCCCCGCCGCGCGGGTGCGGTGGCCGCCACGCCGAGGAAGGGTGCCGGAAATGTCAGCAACGTCACGCAGACCGTACTACATTGATTATCGACTGTGGCACGCCGGGTAACCAGAGCCCTGGTAAACCCGGACAAATGGGTGGTGAGCCCGCTCACTGTTCGGAGTTTTTCCGAGCGTCACCCTTGACATCGCTGTAGTTCGTGAAAGTATTCACAAGCGAACTCGTGTTGCCGGGACATTGCCTGGATATGCTCGTTCGGTTGAGCTGTTCCAGCAGGTCCGGGCACCCCACAGCCTGCTCACGCTGCGCCGAATTGATGGATGCTGACCGTCACCATTCGGCAATGCGGACGCAAATAGAAATAGCAACGAAGCGTTATCTGGCCACCCACTAAGAATGAGGAGTGTTGCCGCCATGGACTGGCGCCACGATTCGGTCTGCCGCGACGAGGACCCGGAGCTGTTCTTCCCGATCGGGACGTCCGGCCCGGCCCTCCTGCAGGTGGAGCAGGCGAAGGCCGTCTGCCGGCGCTGCCCCGTGACCGACCAGTGCCTGCAGTGGGCGCTGGAGTCCGGTCAGGACGCCGGCGTCTGGGGTGGGATGAGCGAGGAGGAGCGTCGCGCGGTGAAGCGCCGCGGCGGCCTCCGGGTGCTGCGCGCTCACTCCGCCTGACCCGTACACGCTGATCGCCCCGGCCGGGATTCCGGCCGGGGCGTTCTGCTGTCCCGGACCGGGTCAGCCCGTCACCGCCGCCACCCGCCGCCGGACCAGGTCCGCCAGCTCCGGCAGGTCGGTCAGGGGATCCGCCACCGCCACCGCGCCGGCCGACCGGGCCGACGCGCGTACCCCGTCGTGGAACCGGCCCGGGGCCAGGAAGTAGGCGGCCACCGCGACCCGGCGGGCGCCCGCCGCACGCAGTCGCGTCACCGCGCCGCCGACCTCCGGAGGCGCCGCCGAGGCGTACGAGACGCGGCAGGGCACACCCAGCCCGGCGCCGAACGCCGCGGCGACCCGCCCCACCGAGGCGCGCGCCCCCGGATCCCGGGTGCCCGCCGCCGCCAGCACCACCGCATCCAGCCCGCCCGGCCCGTCGCCGGTCGCCTCCGCCAGGCGGCGGCGCAGCCCGTCCAGCAGCCCGCCGTCCACCCCGCCGCCGGTCGGCCCCAGCACGTCGGTCACCCGTACCTCGATGTCCGCGCCGGCCGCCGCGACCGCCGCCGGGATGTCCACCTTCCGGTGGTACGCGGCGGTCAGCAGCAGCGGCACCAGGACCGCCCGGGAGTGACCGGCGGCGGCCAGCCCGCGCAGCACCTCGGCCGGCCCGGGATCGGTGTGGTCGAGCCAGCTCGGCAGCACCGGACGACCCGGGCAGGTGTCCGCCACGGCCCGGGCCAGCGCCCGGGTCGCCTCCGCCGCACGCGGGTCACGGCTGCCGTGGGCCACCAGCACCACCGGTGGCCCGGCGCTCAGGTGTGCAGGCCGCACTCGGTCTTCTCGAACATCGCCCAGCGACCGGACCGGGGGTCCTCCCCCGCCTTCGTCCGCCGGGTGCACGGCCAGCAGCCGATCGAGCCGTAGCCGCGGGCGAACAACTCGTTCACCGGGATGTCGTACCGGGCCACGTAGGCGTCCACCTCCCGCTGCGTCCACGCCGCGATCGGGTTCACCTTGACCTTGCCGCGCCGCGCGTCGAAGCCCACCACCGGCGTGTTCGCCCGGGTCGGCGACTCGTCCCGGCGCAGCCCGGCGGCCCAGGCGTCGTACCCGGACAGCGCCCGCTCCAACGGCTCCACCTTGCGCAGCTGGCAGCAGTCGTCCGGGGACCTGTTGAACAGGCGCGGACCGTACTGGCCGTCCTGCTGGCCCACCGTCATCCGGGGCCGGATCGAGCGCACCCGCACCGGCATCCGCCGGGCCACCTCGTCGCGGACCTTCAGCGTCTCCGGGAAGTGCAGCCCGGTGTCCAGGAACACCACGTCGACGCCGGGCGCGACCCGGGAGACCAGGTGCGCCAGCACGCCGTCGGCCATCGAACTGGTCACGCAGAACCGCTCGCCGAACGTCTCCACCGCCCACCGCGCGATCTCCAGCGCGGGCGCGTCCGCCAGTTCCCGGCCGGCCTCCTCGGCCAGCGCGCGCAGCTCCTCCGGGTCGCGGCGGGCCGGCTCGGCCGCGCCGATCAGCCCGAGGCCGGCGGCGGAGACCAGGCCGGTCACCGGTTCACCGCCCGGCTCAGCAGGCCGGTGAACTTCACAGTGAAGACCCGCGCGCAGGCGTGGCACTCCCAGGCGCCGTGCCCGGCCTCGTGCGGTCGCAGGTCCTCCTCCCCGCAGTACGGGCAGTAGAGAGGCGCAGACCGAGCGTCGCTCATCGCAACTCCTCCTCGTCGACTCTGATCACCCAGTTGGCGAACGTCTCACCCTCGGTCCGGCCGGCCAGGTAGCGGCGGGCGAGGCGTTCCACGTACTCCGGAAGCTCCTCGGCGGTGGTCTTCAGACCGCGCAGCTTGCGGCCGAAGCCGGCGGTCTGCCCCTGCGCCATGCCGAGGCCGCCGCCGAGGTGCACCTGGAAGCCCTCGACCTGCCGGCCGTCCGGGCCGACCACGAGCTGGCCCTTGAGCCCGATGTCGGCGACCTGGGTGCGGGCGCAGGCGTTCGGGCAGCCGTTGAGGTGGATGGAGATGTCCGCGTCGAAGTCGCGCAGCCGCTCCTCCAGGCGCGCGACCAGTTCCTCGCCGCGCCGCTTGGTCTCCACGATCGCGAGCTTGCAGAACTCGATGCCGGTGCAGGCCATCGTGCCGCGCCGCCACGCCGACGGCCGGGCCTCCAGGCCGATCCCGCGCAGCGCCGCGACCAGCTCCTCGGTCCGCTCCGGCGCCACGTCCAGCACGAGCAGCTTCTGGTACGGGGTGAGCCGCACCCGGCCGCTGCCGTGCGCCTCGACCACGTCGGCGAGCTGCGCGAGCTGGGTGCCGGAGACCCGGCCCACCACCGGGGCCGCGCCCACGTAGTTCGCGCCGTCGCGCTGCGGGTGCACGCCGATGTGGTCGACCGGCTTCGCCGGCAGGTCCGCGGCCGGACCGTCGAGCAGCGTCCGGCCCAGGTATTCCTTCTCCAGCACCTCGCGGAAGCGCTCCACGCCCCAGTCGGCGACCAGGAACTTCAGCCGGGCCCGGTTGCGCAGCCGGCGGTAGCCGTAGTCGCGGAAGATACCGACCACGCCGGCCCACACGTCCGGCACCTCGTTCAGCGGTACCCAGACGCCGAGCCGCTTGGCGAGCATCGGGTTGGTGGAGAGCCCGCCGCCGACCCACACGTCGAACCCGGGCCCGTGCTCCGGGTGCTCCACGCCGAGGAACGCGATGTCGTTCGCCTCGTACGGCGTGTCGACCAGCCAGGAGATCGAGGTCTTGAACTTGCGCGGCAGGTTGGAGTACGCCTTGTCGCCGACGTACCGGCGGACGATCTCGTCGATCGCCGGGGTCGGGTCGAGCACCTCGTCCCGGGCCACCCCGGCGACCGGGCTGCCCAGCACGATCCGGGGGCAGTCGCCGCACGCCTCGGTGGTCTGCAGGCCGACCGCCTCCAGCCGGCGCCAGATCTCCGGCATGTCCTCGACCCGGATCCAGTGGTACTGGATGTTCTGCCGGTCGGTGATGTCGGCGGTGTCCCGGGCGAACTCCCGGGAGATGTCCGCGATCACGCGGAGCTGGGCCAGGTTGAGCTGGCCGCCGTCCACCCGCACCCGGAGCATGAAGAACTCGTCCTCCAGCTCGTGCGGCTCCAGCACAGCCGTACGCCCGCCGTCGATGCCGGCCTTGCGCTGGGTGTAGAGGCCCCACCAGCGGAACCGGCCGCGCAGGTCCTGCGGGTCGATCGAGGCGAAACCGCGGTGGGCGTAGATGTTCTCGATCCGGTCCCGCACGTTCAGCGGGTCGTCGTCCTTCTTGATCCGCTCGTTGGGGTTGAGTGGCTCACGGTGCCCGAGCGCCCACTGCCCCTCGCCGCGTGGCCGGCGGGGCGCACGGGCGGCAGGCGCCGGGGTGTCGGGACGGGTCGGGGTGCTGCTGACCGCCATCGCGGCGTCCTCCATGGGTCTGCTGCGGTGCCTGGAGCGCGGACGCGGCGGCCGGCCCTGGGAAGGGCCGTGGACGGCGATGTCGATGACGGCCGGCGCGAGTACGCGCCCGAGACGGAAGGGTCGGGCGTCGTCAGTGGGCCGGACAGATCGCGCTGCGCACGCGGCCGTAATCGACGTGGCGACGAGCCACGAAGCGGCGGACGACAGCGGCGGTCATGTGCCTCATGCTGCCACACCCCGCCCCGCCCGACCACAGCTCCGCCCTGTGATCCCACATCACGGGCCCCCACCCGAGATCGACCCCCATCCACCCCACCCGCCGACCCTCCCCCCGCCCTCCCTCCCCTCCCGCCCTCTCCCGCGGTGATCAAGGAGTTAACGTCCCCCAACCCGCTACCCCAGACCGCAATCTCCTTGGTCAACAAGCTCAACCCCACCCACCCACCCACCCCGTTGATCATGAAGTTGGCGGGGGCAAAAGGGACGGTGAGCGCCGTCAACTTCATGATCGACCGGCCCGGGGCGGGGGGCCGGGGCGGGAGAGGGGGCGGGGCCGGGTGGGTGGGAATTGGTGGAGCGGGCGGGGTGACGGCGACCGGCGTGTGACGCTGCGGGGGTGAGGAGGTTCGTGCCCGCGTCTGCCTGCGGCCGTTCGGGTCCGGTGGTGTGGGTGGTTCCGGGACTGCTCACGCTCGTGGTGACGCTGGCCGGGATCGGGCACGCCCAGCCGTGGCGGGACGAGCTGGCCACCTGGAGCGCCGCCACCCGGCCGGTACCGGACCTGGCCCGGATGACCCGCACCATCGACGCCGCGACCGGGCCGTACTACCTGCTCATGCACGGCTGGACGGCGCTGGCCGGCACGTCGCCGACGGCGCTGCGGCTGCCCTCGGCACTGGCCATGGCGGTGGCCGCCGCGCTCACCGCCCGCCTCGGCGCGGTGCTGGTCGGCCGCCGCGCCGGGCTGCTGGCCGGGCTGCTGTTCGCGGTGCTGCCGGTCACCTCGCGGTACGGCCAGGAGGCGCGCCCGTACGCGCTCGCGACGCTGCTCGCCGTGCTGGCCACGCTGCTGCTGGTCGGGGCGCTGCGCCGGCCGGGACGGTGGCGGTGGGCCGGGTACGCGGTCGCGGTCGCCGCACTCGGTCTGTTCCACCTGCTCGCGCTCACGCTGCTCGCCGCGCACGCAGTGGTGGTGCTGCTGGTCGCCGCACGTGGCCCCGCGGCGGTCGTCGATCCGCCCGGCCAGTTCCGAGCCGAGATGCCCGACGCGAGCCGGCCATGCCGCAGACACCCACGGCGTTCCACCCAGCCACGAGATCGAGCGCCGGTGGAACGCCACAGGTGTCACGGCGCCCCGCAGACACCCACGGCGTTCCACCCAGCCACGAGATCGAGCGCCGGTGGAACGCCACGGGTGTCACCGCATCCCGGGAGCCGGGAGCACGGCACGGACGCGCCGGAAGCGGAACCGCAGGACGTGACCGGCGAGGCTCGGGAGGCGTCGGCGTCCGGCCGACGGGTGCTGGCCGGGTGGCTGGTGGCGCTGCTGCCTGCGCTTCTGCTGGTCACTCCGCTGGCGCTCGTGGCCCGGGGACAGCGTGGACGGCAACTCGACTGGGTGGATCCGGCGCGCCTGCCCGACCTGGCGGCGCTGCCGGGCGCGCTGGCGCAGAGCGGCGTCGTCGGCGGGTTCGTGCTCGCGCTCGCGGCGCTCGGCACCGCCCGGCTGGGTCGCCGGGCGCTGCTGCCGGCCGCCGCCGTACTGCTGCCGGTGGTGCTGGTCTTCGCCGCCGGAACGATGGTGCCGCTCTGGGTGACCCGCTACCTGGTCTTCACCGTGCCGTTCGCCTGCGTACCGGCCGGCGCCGCCCTGGCTGCCGCGCGGGTCACTCCCGCACCGACCCGGACGCCGGGCGCAGCAACGCTCGCCGAACCAGAGCGCACGGCGACACCCGCCGCAGCCGGCCGCAATGCCGCGCCCGCGGAAGCAGAGCAAGGACCGACGTCGCCGCGCGGACGGATGGCGGCGGGAATCGCGGTGGTGGTGCTGGCGGGTCTGCTCGGACTGCCCGATCAGGCGGCGCTGCGCCGCACCCACGAGTGGCCGCGCAGCGCACCGGTCGACTACGCGGGCGCGGCCGGGATCATCGGCGCCGAGCAGCGGCCCGGCGACGCGATCGTCTACTCGCCCCGGGACGGGTGGCTGTTCCCGGATCTCGGCATGGCGTACCACCTGGGGCCGAGGCTGCCGCGCGACGTGCTCGTGGTCCGCGACCAGCGTCAGGACGCGAGCCTCTGGGCCGTGGAGTGCGACGACCCGGCGCGGTGCCTGGCCGGGGCGGACCGGGTCTGGCTGGTGGTCACCGGGCGGCGCGCGGACCCGCCGGCGGCGGTGCCGGGCGCGAAGGGTGACGCGCTGCGGGCGGGCTACACGGTGCGGCAGGTGTGGCCGCGGCCGGGCATCACGGTGGCCCTGCTCGTCCGGTGAGGCGGTCGGTGGTGCCGCGGGCCAGCGGTACGACGATTGCGGCCTCGGTGCCGCCGTCGGCGCAATTACGCAGCTCGATGGTGCCGCGCAGCTCGCCGGTGACGAGTGCCCGGACGATCTGGAGGCCGAGGTTGCCGCCGCGTTCGGCGTCGAACTGCTCGGGCAGCCCTCGGCCGTTGTCGGTGACCGAGACGTGCAGCTGTTTGCGGGCCCGGTGCGCGGTGACCACCACCTCGGGCCGGGGCGCGGTGACCTCGGCCTCGGGCCGGAGCGCGTCCGCGGGCGCGGGGGCAGCGGCCTCCTCGTCGGCGGGCGGGAAGCCGTGTTCCACGGCGTTGAGCAGCAGCTCGTTGAGCACCATCACCAGCGAGGTGGCGATCTCGGCGGGCAGGATGCCGAAGGTGCCGCGGCGGCGCATGCCCACGCTCACCTCGGTGGCGGCGACCTCGGTGGCGGCGCTGGCGACACGGTCCACGATGCCGTCGAACTCGACCGCCTCGTCGCTGGACATGGAGAGCGTCTCGTGCACGAGCGCGATCGAGGCGACCCGGCGTACCGATTCTTCGAGCGCCACCCGCGCCTCGGGCATGGTGACGCGCCGGGCCTGGAGGCGCAGCAGCGCGGCGACGGTCTGGAGGTTGTTCTTCACCCGGTGGTGGATCTCCCGGATGGTGGCGTCCTTGGTGATCAGGGCGCGGTCGCGACGGCGTACCTCGGTGATGTCGCGGACCAGCACCAGCGCGCCGATCGGCACTCCGGCGGGCATCAGCGGCAGCGCCCGGGTGAGCATGGTGGCGCCACGGGCGTCGATCTCCCGCCGGGGTGGCGCCTCGCCGCGCAGCGCGGCGAGCACGGCGTTGCCCGCGTCGGTGCCTTCGAGGGGGTCGCCGGCGAGCCGGCGGTGCAGCTTGGCCAGGTCCTCGCCGACGAGGTGGGAGGCGTAGCCGAGGCGGCGGTACGCGGACTGCGCATTCGGGCTCGCGTAGGTGACCTTGCCGTTGGCGTCGAGCCGCACCAGACCGTCGCCGACCCGGGGCGCCGACGTGGTCTCGCCGGGGTGCCGGGGCGGCGGGAACGTGCCGTCGGCGATCATCTGGGCGAGGTCGTCGGCGGTCGTGAGGTAGTTCAGTTCGAGCTGGCTGGGCGTGCGCGCGGTGGACAGGTTGGTGTCCCGGCCCACCACGGCGATCACCTCGCCGGCTTCACCGTCGCCGGTGCGCAGCCGGACCGGGATCGCCTCGTGGCGGGCCGGCACGTCGCCGTACCAGACCGGGTCGCCCTCGCGCCAGATCCGTCCCTGCCGGTGGGCCACCTCCAGGTGGGCCACCTCGGCCCCGCCGACGATGCGCCCGACCTGGTCGTCCAGGTAGGCGGTCGGCGCGGTGGTGGGACGGACCTGGGCCACGCAGAGGAACGTGCCGTCACCGTCCACCGGCACCCAGAGCAGCAGGTCGGCGAAGGACAGGTCGGACAGCAGCTGCCAGTCGCCGGCGATCCGGTGCAGGTGGTCGATGTCGGCCGGGCGGAGCGCGGTGTGCTCCTCGGCGAGGTCACGGAGGGTGGACACGCCCCACAGCGTGCCACGCCGGACCTCACATCGTCGCCGTGACCTTCTTCAAGCCGCGCGGCGCGTCCGGGTCCTCGCCCCGGGCCAGCGCCAGGGACAGCGCGAGCCGTTGCAGCGGCAGGATGTCGAGCAGCGGCGCGTACCGCTCGTCGACCTCGGGCACCGCCATCCGGGTCTCGCCGACCTCGGCGGAGCCGACCACCACCACGTCGGCGCGGCGCTCGCCGAGGCGGGGCAGCACCTCGCGCATGGACGTGCCGCCGGGGCCGGAGCCGACCACGGCGAGCACCGGGACGTCCGGGTCGGTCATGGCGAGCGGGCCGTGCAGCAGGTCGGCGCCGGAGAAGGCGAGCGCCGGGAGGTACGACGTCTCCATCAGCTTCAGCGCCGCCTCCCGGGCGGTCGGGTACGCGTACCCCCGCCCGGTGGTGACGAGCTGGGCGGCGAACCGGTAACGCGGGGCCAGCCGGGCCGGGGTGTCGTCGGCGAGCGTCTGCGCGGCCAGCTCAGGCAGGCGGCTCAGGGCGGCGTGCTCCTCGGCCGGCAGCACGCCGTCGCCGGCGCGTACGCCCTCGATGAGCATGAGCAGCGCGAGCAGCTCGGCGGTGTAGGTCTTGGTGGCGGCGACCGCGCGCTCGTGGCCGGCGGCGATGTCGACGCTCAGCTCGGCGGTCTCCACCAGCGGCGAGCCGGGGTTGTTGGTGACGGCGAGGGTGAGCGCGCCGGAGGCGCGGGCGACCCGCAGCACCTCGGCCAGGTCGGGCGAGCCGCCGCTCTGGCTGACGCCGACGACGAGCGCGTCGGAGAGGTCGGGCCGGGCGCCGAAGACGGTGATCGCGCTGGGTGAGGCCAGCCCGGCGGGCAGGCCGAGGCGGATCTCGGTCAGGTAGGCCGCGTAGAGCGCGGCGTGGTCGGAGGTGCCCCGGGCGGTGAAGACCACGTGCCGGGGGCGGCGTTCGGCGACGACGGCCGCCACCTCGGCGATGGCCGCCGCGTGCTCGGTGGAGAGCAGACGCTCGTAACCGGCCGGCTGCTCGTCGATGTCGGCGGCCATACCGGCCCCTGGACGCGTCACTCCAGAACCTCCTTCTGCGCGTTTCCCGCGCGTTCGATGCTCAGTCTTGCACGTTTGAGCGGCTCCAATCAACGCAACGAGCAGGAGTGCGCAGTGGATCACTAATCGACGGAAGATCCCCTAGGCTTGCCCGGCTGACCGACCCCCTGGCGAGAGGACGACGTGCCCGAGGACGACGCCGCGCTCTCCGCGGAGGAGGAACTCGCGCTGGCCCGGCTGGCACTGGGCGAGGGCGACCTGCGGCACGCCGCCGACCACGTGGCCGCGGCGCTGGTCCGCTCCCCCACGCTGCCCGAGGCGCACGAGACGCTCGCCCGGCTGAACGCGGCGAGCGGCGGCGACCTGGACCTCTTCCCGCTCGGCCAGCAGGCGTTCGTCGGCGCCGTGGTGGCCCGCGCGCACCTGCTCGCCGCCGCCGGCCGCCCCGCCGAGGGACTCGACCTGCTCGCCGCCGCCACCGGCTACGCGCCCGCCGCGCCCTGGGCCGCCGTACCCTGGGTGACCGCCCCCGACCTGCCGGAACGCCTCGATCCCGAGCGCACCGCCCGGATCCTCATGCAGGTCTGCGCGGCGGCGCCGGACCCCGCGCCGCGCAAGCTGCGCGAGCCGCTCGCGCCGTACCTCACGCTGGCTCGCAACGCAGTCACCGTCCATCCGGACCATCCGCTGCTGCTGGGCGCGGCGTCCGCGCTGGCCCGGCGCCTCGGCGAGGTCACCCTCGCCGTCACCTGGGCCACCCGGGGGGTACGCGCACAGCCCACCAAACTCGGCGAGGTGTGGCTCGGGTACGCGTACCGCAGCGCCGGCCGGACCGCCGAGGCGCTCGCCGCACTGGAACGCGCTGTCGCGCTCGACCCCGACGACCTCGCTGTCTACGCGGACATCGCCGGCACGCTGGCCGACCACGGCCGGCTCGACGCGGCGCTGGGCTGGATCGACCGGGCGCTGGCGAAGGACCCCGCGTTCGACTGCGCCGTGCACACCGCGCACCGGCTGCGCTACCTGCGCGACGGCGACGTGGACCACCTGGTGGCGCTGGCCGACTTCGTCCGCGACCACCCGGACGACACGCACGAGCACGGCGACCTCGCCGAGTGCTGCCGGGGGCGCCCCTGGCTCGGTCAGGTGACCCCGGCGGGCGACGACGCCCCGGCCCCGGACGGTCCCGCCGCCTCGACCGAGGCGGTACGGCGGCTCCAGCAGCTCGCGCACCCCGCCTGGGCGCACCCGCCGGCCGCGTACGACGCCGCGGTCGGGCTGGCCACACTGGACCTCGCCGACCTGCTGGCCCTGCTGGCACACCCGCCGGAAGCACCGGCCACCGCGCTGGGCCGGGTGCTCGGCGGGCAGGACCCGGCACTGTGGACGCGCTGTGCGCAGGTCTGGGCCTGCCTCGGCCTGCTGCACCACCGCACCGACGAGCCGTGGGAGCGGTCGACCCGGCGGCGGGTGCTGGGGGAACTGGCCGCCGGCGATCTCGGCCCGGCCGCCGAGGCGGCACTGTTCGCCCTGGTCACCGCCGCCTGGGTGCACCCCGACACCCGCGCCGACGTGGCCGCGCTGGTGGCCGGGCGGGTCGCCGAGGTGGCGTCCGGGCCGATCCGGCGTACCCCGGTGGCAGTGTCGCTGGCGTACCTGGCGCGCGCTACCCCGGCCCTCGACCCGGCCGCCCGCGCCACCGCCGACTCCCTCATCGCCGGTGCAAGCGGCGGTCCGCTGCGCCGTCTCTGGCGCCGCCTCATCGCCTTGTTCCGCAGAGGCTGAGCCCCGAATCCGTCCCGTGGGAACCCCTGCTTTCCCCGCGGGCCGTCCCTGCCAGGCTCCCCCACTGGCCCCCGAGATTGCCCGCCCCGGTTCGCACCAGCCCGCCCAGCGCCGCCACTTCGCCGAGGTAACGCGATCAGTCCCCTCCGGACCCCACCACCCCCCGAACTGGCGGGCACGCCCGCCCGGAGCGGCCACGCCGAGGACTCGAACACCCGCAGGCCCGCCACGTCGCCGAAGTAGCGCGATCAACTCGCCCTGGACCTCACCACTTCCCCGAACTGCCGGCGCCCACGGCCCCGGGCCCTCCCCGCGCACCGGCTCCCGGGCCCGGCGCCTCGCCACCTCCGCGAGATGGCGGGATCAACTTGCCCCGGACCCCGCCATCTCCCCGAACTGGCGAGCAGCGGGGCACGGGCCGCGACGGTGCGTCAGGCGACGGGGGCCTTGCCGAGCGCGGCCTCGGCCTGGTCCTCCGGTGTGGCGCCGGCCGGCGGCACGTCGTTGGTCGCGCGCAGCGGCACCTCCTTGATGAACCAGGCGAGCACCGGTACGGCCACCGTGAACAGGACGGCCCAGAAGAAGACGTGCGAGATGGCGTCGGACAGGCCGCCGAGCACCGCCTCGCGCATTCCGCCGGTGAGCTTCTTGAGGGCCTCCAGGTTCATCGCGCCGCCCTCGCCGCCGCCCGAGCCCGCGAACGCGGGGCCGGCCGCCGAGTCGGCGAGACGGTTGGCGAAGATCGCGCCGAAGAGGGAGACGCCGAACGAGCCGCCGATGGACCGGAAGAAGGTGGCCGCGCCGCTGGCCGCGCCGAGGTCCTTCTGTTCCACGCTGTTCTGCGCGATCAGCATCGAGGTCTGCATGAGGAAGCCCATGCCGACGCCGAGCACGATCATGTAGAGCGAGGACTGCGTCTTGCTGGTGTCGACGTCCAGCAGGCTGAGCAGGCCCATCCCGGCGGCCATCACCACGCCGCCGATGATCGGGAAGGCCCGGTAGCGGCCGGTCTTGGTGATGGTGCGGCCGACCACGAGCGACACCACGAGCATGCCGAACATCAGCGGGAGCAGCAGCAGTCCGCTGTTGGTGGCCGACGCGCCCTGGACGGTCTGCTGGTAGAGCGGCAGGAAGTTCATCGCGCCGAACATGGCGAAGCCGAGCAGGAAACCGATCACCGAGATCAGCGCGAAGTTGCGGTTGGTGAACAGGCTCAGCGGCAGGATGGGCTCCGGCGCGCGGCGCTCGACCAGCGCGAACGCGGCGAGCGTGAGCACCGCCAGCACGGCCAGGCCGAGGATCTGCGGCGAGACCCAGTCGTACTCGTTGCCGCCCCACGTGGTCACCAGCACGATCGCGGTGATGCCGACGGACAGCAGGGCCGCGCCCAGCCAGTCGATCTTGTGCTCGGTGCGGTACTTCGGCAGGTGCATGGTGGTGGCGAGGATCAGCAGCGCCGCGCCGCCCAGCGGCAGGTTGACGTAGAACGCCCAGCGCCAGGAGAGGTGGTCGGTGATGAAGCCGCCGACGAGCGGCCCGGCGACCATGGCGATGGCCATGATGCCGGCGATCATGCCCTGGTAGCGGCCCCGCTCCCGCGGCGGGACCAGGTCACCGATGATCGCCATGACGCCGACCATCAGGCCGCCCGCGCCCAGGCCCTGGACGGCCCGGAACGCGATCAGCTCGGTCATGCCGGTGTCGGCGCCGCCGAAGACGCCGGAGCCGGACATGCCGCAGAGCGCGGAGCCGACCAGGAACACGACCACAGCGGTGAGGAAGACCGTCTTGCGGCCGTAGAGGTCGCCGAGCTTGCCCCAGATCGGCGTGGAGACGGTCGTACCGAGCACGTACGCGGTGACCACCCAGGTGAAGTGGTCGGCGCCGCCGAACTCGAAGACGATCCGCGGCAGCGCGGTGCTGACGATCATGTTGTCGAGCATCGCGAGCATCATCGCGATCATCAGACCGAACAGGACGACCCGGACATTGGGTCTGGTGGTCACCTGGGCTGGTTGACTCATCGGTAGGCTCCCCCGCAGATCGGATGATCGACTTACTTGCCGCCCGGCTAGTTTGCTTACTAGCCGGACGGTAAGCTGATGGCGGGCGCACGTCAAGCGGATTGGAAGGATGTCGGCCGGTGAGGGAGACCACAGGTGGCACGCGGGAGCGGATCCAGGCCGTCGCCTTGGAACTCTTCACCGAGCAGGGCTACGAGAAGACGTCGCTGCGGGAGATCGCCGAGCGGCTGGGCGTGACCAAGGCGGCGCTCTACTACCACTTCAAGAGCAAGGACGAGATCGTCACCAGCCTGGTCGACGACCGGCTGCGCCGGATGGACGAGCTGATCGCCTGGGCCGCCGACCAGCCGCCCACGCTGGCGACCCGGCGCGCCCTGATCGGCCGGTACGCCGACAGCATGTTCGCCGGCGACCTGCCCCAGGTGATGCGCTTCTTCGAGCAGAACCAGACGGTGCTCAAGAGCCTGGTCGCCGGCCAGCAGATGCGGGACCGCATGATGCGGCTGGCCCACGAGCTGTGCCGGGGCGACGACTCACCCGCCGCCCAGCTCCGTGCCGCGCTCACGCTGTTCGCGGTGCACAGCAGCTGGTTCGCGGTGCGCGCGCCGGGCATCACCGACGACGAGCGCAAGCGGATCGCGCTCCAGGTGGCCGACGAGCTGCTCGCCAAGATCGGCGAGACCGGCCAGGGCTGAGCCGCGGGCCGGATTCAGCCTGCCGAGGGCAGGTCCAGCCGCAGGCCGCGCAGGTCGATCCCGGGCAGCGGCGTCCAGTCCTTCTCCGGGTACCTGACGAAACCGAGCCGCTCGTAGAGGCGGTGGGCGCTCGCCGCCATCCCGGCGCGTACGCAGATCACCACAGCCGTGCAGCCCAGGTCCGTCGCGCGCGCCACGCACGCGGCCGCGAGCGCGGCGCCGGCGCCCCGGCCCTGGGCGGCCGGGTCCACCGCGAGCATCCGGAACTCGGCCTCGCCCGGGCCGGCCAGTTCGGCGTACGGGGTGCCGGGCAGCACGAACGTCACCGCGCCGAGCACCTGGCCGGTGGCGTCGTCGACGGCCACCAGCACCTCGCCGGTCTCGGCGCGCGTGGCCACGTCGGCGAGCACCGGCGCGTACCCGCTCTCGTCCTTGAGCTGGCCGTCCGCCTCGTACGCGGCGACGGTCAGCCGGGCCACGGCCGGGAAGTCCGCCGGCTCGGCGCGGCGCACCCGCAGGCCGGTCAACCGATCTCCGCGATCAGGTCGCCGTCCTGCACCACGTCACCCTCGTTGACCGCCAGCTTCTGCACCACGCCGTCGGACTCGGCGACCACCGGGATCTCCATCTTCATCGACTCCAGGATGACGAGGGTGTCGCCCTCCGACACCGTGTCGCCGGCCGACACGACGACCTTCCAGACGTTCGCCACCATCTCGGCGCGGATCTCCTCGGCCATCTCCGGCCCTCCCTCTCCCCGACAGCTCCCCGACAATCCTGCGAACGGTATCCAATCATGACGCCGGTCACGCCGGACCGCGCACCACCGCCGCGCGATCCGCCCCGCCGCGCCCCGGCGGGCGGTGACGGCACTAGCATCGTGCGGGTCGGCCACCGGCGAGCCGGGGAGCCACACCGCGACCTCCGCCGCGCCCAGCCGCGGACGGAACCGTGACCAGCACAAGGAGGCAGAGCATGGCGAAGAAGGCCCGTAAGAAGAAGGCCCGTAAGAAGAGCAGCGCCAACCACGGCAAGCGCCCCAACTCCTGATCATCCGATCAGCGCGGCGCAGGCGCCGGACAGCGGAACGGCCCGGGTCCGTCATCGGACCCGGGCCGTTCCGTCGCTTGTCAGTCGGCCAGTTCGCGCGACTCGGTGCTCTCGAAGACCACCAGTTCGGTCAGTCGCAGGCGCAGCCGCTCCCGCAGCTTCTCCGGGGCCGCCTCGTTGCCGCAGCACCGGGCCACGAGCGCCTTGACCTCCTGCTCGATGCCGTACTCGCGCAGGCACGGCCCGCACTCGTCCAGGTGGTGCCGGATCAGCACCCGGCGCTCCTCGGCGCACTCCAGGTCGAGGTAGAGGTAGACCTCGGCGAGCACCTCGCGGCAGTCCGTCTCGTGCGGTTGTCCACAGCTCACGGTCACACCTCCCGGCCGGCGGCGGCGGTCGAACCCTTCTTCGACGAGGCGGCGCTGAAACCCCGCTCCGCCGCGTACTGCTCGAGCAGCTTCCGCAGATTACGTCGGCCACGGTGCAGACGGGACATCACGGTGCCGATCGGCGTGCCCATGATGTCGGCGACCTCCTTGTAGGAGAAGCCCTCGACGTCGGTCAGGTAGACGGCCAGGCGGAACTCCTCCGGCAACTGCTGGAGGGCCTCCTTGACGTCGCTGTCCGGCAGCCGGTCGAGCGCCTCCGTCTCGGCCGAGCGCAGGCCGCTGGACGTGTGCGACTCCGCCTCGGCGAGCTGCCAGTCGGTGATCTCCTCGGTCGGCGCCTGGATGGGCTGGCGCTGCCGCTTGCGGTAGGTGTTGATGTAGGTGTTGGTCAGGATCCGGTACAGCCAGGCCTTCAGGTTCGTGCCCTGCTCGAACTGGTGGAAGGCGGCGTACGCCTTCAGGTACGTCTCCTGAACCAGGTCCTCCGCGTCGGCCGGGTTGCGGGTCATCCGCAGTCCGGCGGCGTAGAGCTGGTCGACGAAGGGCATCGCGTCCCGCTCGAAGCGGGCCCTGCGCTCGTCCGTCTTCTCGGTGGTCAACCGCACATCCCCTCGCGTCGGATGCTTTCCCGCCGAGGATACGCGTACCCACTTGCCGGCAGATTCACTTCCGGAGTGTGTGCCGGTGCTCACGACCGACGCCGCCGCGGGCCACTCCGGCGCGTCGAGCAGCCGCCGGAGCTGGCGCTCGTCCCGTTCGTCCCGTTCCCGGCTCCGTGTCTCGATCGGCACCGGTCACCCCCCTCGCGATGGCTCTGTCGTCGTCCAAGGGAGGTAACGCGAGTTGTGGGGCGTGGCATTCCTCCGGCCCCACCCGATCCTGGTCCCGGCCTCGGCCGCGACCGACGCTGGGACCAGGAAGGGCCTGGGAGGGTGGCCCCGGCGCGCCCGAACCGGGCGGCCGGCACCAACCGGTGCAACGACCCGCCGCGCCGGACGGTCACGGCGCGCGGCGCCCGGTCAGGACGACCATCCGTGTACGCGCAGCCAGTCCCGCACCACGGCGGCCGTGCCGGCCGGATCCCCGCGCAGGTCGTGGCGCTCCCCCGGCCGGACCACCACCTCGATGCCGGGGCCGGGCTCGGGCACGCCGAACGGGTCCCGGTCGCCGTTGACGACGAGCGTGGGCAGCCCGGTGAGCAGTTCGCCGGCCCGGGATCGCTCCGGTCGTCCCGGCGGGTGCAGCGGGAACGCCAGCGCGACGACTCCGGCCGCCCCGACGGCGGCGGCGGTGCGGCAGGCCACCCGCGCGCCGCTGGACCGGCCCCCGACCACCCAGTGGGGCACCCGCGGGGCGCGCCGGCGCAGCTCGGCCAGCACCGCCGTCCACGCCTCGTCGAGGTGCCCGGCGGGAGCGGGCGCGCGCCGCCCGGCGACCCGGTAGGGCTGGGTCACCAGGGCCACCCCGGCCCCGGCGGCGAGCACCGCGTCCCGCACGGCGGTCAGGTCGGGCGCGTCCACGTCACCGCCGGCGCCGTGCCCGAGCACCAGCACCGCCGCGCCGTCTGCGGGTGGGTCGAACCGGAGCCGGGCGGGCCCCCGTGGTGTGTCGATGTCGTCGTCGTGCCGCACCGGCCCATTCTGCGCGGGCCGGCCGGCCCGCCGGTGCTCGGGCGCGGAAACGGACGTCGCCCGCGACCTGCCGGAGCGGGCCACGGGCGACATCGGGATCAGCTCAGCGGGACCAGCGTGAGCAGCCGGTCGCGCACCGGCGGACCGGCGTCGTCGAGCGCGTCCGGATCCGGCTGCACCTCGCTGCGCCAGGCCACCAGCATGGCGCGCCGCTCGCGCGGCGTGGTGCCGCCCCAGACGCCGTGGCAGTCGCCCACCTCCAGTGCCCATGCCAGACAGGAGCCCTGGACGTCGCAGGTGCGGCAGAGCGCCACCGCCGCGTCGGCCGGTTCGTTCGGTGCCGGAAAGAACGTCTCCGGATCGACGTTCTGACAGGTGCCCCTGGTGCGCCAGGCGTCGTCCTGGCGTCGTTCGCTCAGCGCCCGCAGCAGTCGCGGATCGCGCCGCGCGGCGGCTACCTCGTGCGGACGCGGCATACGTGCCCGTGTCAATACACCCACCTCCCCCGTGGGAACCGGCGTAGATCTTTACAAGATCGATGAGTGTCATCCGCCCCGTGCGAACAGACGCCCATCACCGGCGCTGTGTTCTATCGCATTCGCGTACGTAAGGACAAGAGTCTTCAATGAAACTGACTGAACGTCCGGGCGACTTTTCCGGCCCAACCCCGGCAAAGGGGTACACGCAAATGTGGCGGAGCGTGATCAGAACAGCGTCGGTCCGGCGGCCGTCTCGGCACCCGCCGGAGCCACCGCGGCGATCAGCTCCGGGCCGTCGTTGCGGACGTCCCCCACGGCCCGGGAGACGGGCCGGATCTCCAGCCCGGCGAGCAGGCCGGCGTCCGGCGGCGTGAGCAGTTCCGCCGGCTCCTCGGCCGGGCCGAGCCAGCCCGCCCAGCGCTCCGGCGACAGCAGCAGCGGCATCCGGTCGTGCACCTCGGCCAGCTCGCCGACCGCAGCGGTGGTGAGCACGCTGAACGTGAGCCGGGCCGTGCCGGCCGACTCCCACACCGACCAGATGCCGGCGAAGGCCAGGACCGAGCCGTCCCGCGGGGTCATGAAGTAGGGCTGGCGCCCGCCGTCGGCGAGGCGGACCCACTCGTACCACCCGTCGGCGGGGACCAGGCAGCGGCGGCGGGCGAAGGACGACGCGTACGCCCGGCTGGTGGCGACCGTCTCGGCCCGCGCGTTGATCATGCGGGCGGCCCCGGCGGCGCTGCGCGACCACTGCGGGAGCAGGCCCCAGCGGCCGAGGGAGAGCAGCCGGTGCCCCTCCGGGGCGAGCCGGACCAGCGGCACCGGGTCGGTCGGCGCGACGTTGTAGTCCGGCGTCACCCCACCGGTCTCGTCGGCCGACTCGAACAGCCCGCTCAGGTCGGCGGCGCTCCGGGTCGTGGCGTACCTCCCGCACATGGCGCCCACGCTAGCCGCATCCGGACGTTCCGGCTGTCCCGCCCAACGGGAGCAGCGGCGACGAACGGTTCCACCGGCCCGCGAGCTTGGCAGAATGTGACCGTGAGCAATCCGACCGCGACGCGTCCACCGCAGCCGTGGACCGCGCCGACCGCGAGCGACCCGGTCGCCGCGACGCTGCGCCTGCCCGGCTCCAAGTCGATGACCGCCCGGGCCCTGGTGCTCGGCGCGCTCGCCGGCGGGCCGTCGACACTCGCCCGTCCGCTGCGCGCCCGGGACACCGAACTGATGGCCGGTGGCCTGCGCGCCCTCGGTGCCCACATGTCCGTCTCGGACGACGACCGCTGGCTGGTCCGTCCCTATCCGCTGGCCGGCCCGGCGCACATCGACGTCGGCCTGGCCGGCACCGTGATGCGCTTCCTGCCTCCGGTGGCCGGGCTGGCCGCCGGACGGGTCACGTTCGACGGCGACCCGCACGCCCGGACCCGCCCGCTCGGGCCGCTGATCGGCGCGCTGCGCACGCTCGGCGTCCGCATCGACGCACCAGCGGCCGGAAGCCTGCCGCTCGTCGTGCTCGGCGCGGGCCGGGTGGCCGGCGGCGACGTGGTGATCGACGCCTCCGCGTCCAGCCAGCTCGTCTCCGGGCTGCTGCTCGCCGCACCCCGCTTCGACCGGGGCGTCGTGGTCCGGCACGAGGGGCCGCCGGTGCCGTCCGCGCCGCACCTGCGGATGACGGTGCAGATGCTCCGCGCGGCCGGCGCCGCCGTCGACGACACCACGCCGGACGTGTGGACGGTCGAGCCGGGCCCGCTGTCCGGGCGCGGCTGGGAGATCGAGCCGGACCTGTCCGGTGCCGCGCCGTTCTTCGCCGCCGCCCTGGTCACCGGCGGTGAGGTGACGTTGCAGGGCTGGCCGCGCAGCAGCCTCCAGCCGGTCGAGCGGCTCCGGGAGCTGCTGCACCGGATGGGCGGCGAGGTGAGCCTCGGCACCGACGGCCTGACCGTGCGGGGCACCGGCACCGTGCGCGGGCTCGACGCCGACCTCTCCGACGTCGGCGAGCTGACCCCGGTGCTGACCGCGCTCACGCTGCTCGCCGACGGGCCGTCCCGGCTCACCGGCATCGGCCACATCCGCGGCCACGAGACCGACCGGGTAACCGCGCTCGCCAAGGAGTTCACCGCGCTCGGCGCGGACATCACGGAGACCCGTGACGGGCTGGACATCCGGCCCCGCCCGCTGCGCGGCGGGACGTTCCGCACGTACGCCGACCACCGGATGGCGCACGCGGCGGCGGTGGCCGGGCTGGCCGTCCCCGGCATCGAGGTCGACGACGTGGCGTGCACCTCCAAGACCATGCCGGAGTTCCCGGCACTATGGTCGGGGATGGTGACCGGCAAGAACTGAGAGCGGGGGACGTCCTGGCGACGAAGCGGCGCGAGTACGACGAGGACGACGTCCGGATCCGGCCGGGCCGGTCGTCGCGCCCACGAACGCGCACCCGGCCCCGCCACGCGGACGCCGTCGAGGGCTTCGTCATCGCCGTCGACCGGGGCCGCTACACCTGCGTGCTGGCCGGGGCCGGGCCGGACGCGCCGCTCGTGACCGCCATGCGCGCCCGCGAGCTGGGACGCAAGTCGGTGGTGGTGGGCGACCGGGTCGGGCTGGTCGGGGACACCTCCGGCGCGCCGGGCGCGCTGGCCCGCATCGTGCGCATCGCCGAGCGGACCTCGGTGCTGCGGCGTACCGCCGACGACGACGAGACCACCGCCGAGGGGCGGCTGGAACGGGTCGTGGTGGCGAACGCCGACCAGCTGGTCATCGTCAGCGCGCTCGCCGACCCGCCGCCGCGTACCGGGTTCATCGACCGCTGCCTGGTGGCCGCGTACGACGCCGACATCGAGCCGCTGCTCTGCCTCACCAAGGCGGACCTGGCCGGCCCGGAGGCGGTGCTCGGCTACTACACCGAGCTGGAGCTGCCGTACGTGCTGATCCGCCCGGACTCCGACCTGGCCGCGCTGCGGGCGCTGCTCGCCGGCCGGGTCTCGGTGATGGTGGGTCACTCCGGGGTGGGCAAGTCGACGCTGGTCAACCGCCTCGTCCCGGACGCCGAACGGGCGGTGGGCACGGTCAGCGCGATCGGCCGGGGCCGGCACACCTCGACCAGCGCGGTGGCGCTGCGGCTGCCCGCCGAGCCCGGCGCCGACGGCGACACCGGCTGGATCGTCGACACTCCGGGGGTACGCAGCTTCGGGCTGGCGCACGTGTCCGCCGAGAGCCTGCTGCACGGCTTCCCCGACCTGGTCGAGGCGACGGTCGACTGCCCGGCCAACTGCCCGCACACGGCCGACGAGGCGGACTGCGCGCTCGACGCCTGGGTGGCCGCCGGGAAGGCCGACGCGCGCCGGCTCGCCTCGTACCGCCGGCTGCTGGCCTCGCGCAGCGGCGAGGGCGACCCGCGCGAGCCGGAGCGCAACCCCGGCGACCCGCTCGCCGGGTCCTGAGCGGCGGACCGGCGGCGACCCGCCGTCGCCGGCCCGACCGCCGCCACTAGCGTGTCCGTCATGACCGGGTACGCCGACGACCTCGCCCTCGCCCACCTGCTCGCCGACGCCGCGGACGCCGTCGCCGCGGCCCGGTTCCGCGCGCTGGACCTGCGCGTCGAGTCGAAGCCGGACCTGACCCCGGTCTCCGACGCGGACACCGCCGTGGAGCGGGAGATCCGCGCGCTGCTGGCCGCCCACCGCCCCGGTGACGGCCTGCTCGGCGAGGAGTACGGCGAGCAGCCGCCCGCCGGCCCGGACGGGCGGCGCTGGGTGATCGACCCGATCGACGGCACGAAGAACTTCGTCCGGGGCGTACCGGTCTGGGCCACGCTGATCGCGCTGCTGGAGCACGACCGGCCGGTGCTCGGCCTGGTCTCCGCCCCGGCGCTGGGCCGCCGCTGGTGGGGCGCGCTCGGCGCGGGCGCGTTCGCCGGCACCGGCCCGGCGGACGGCACGCCGATCCGGGTCTCCGGTGTGACGGCGCTCGGCGACGCGAGCTTCTGCTACTCGTCGCTGACCGGATGGGAACAGGCCGGCCGGCTGGACGCGATGCTCCAGCTCATGCGCGACACCTGGCGCAGCCGCGCGTACGGCGACTTCTACGGCTACATGCTGCTGGCTGAGGGGGCACTGGACGTGATGGTGGAGCCGGAGCTGTCGCTGTGGGACATCGCCGCGCTGGTCCCGATCGTCACCGAGGCGGGCGGCCGGATCACCGACCTGGCCGGGCGGCCGACCCCGGGCGGCGCCGGCTCCGCCGACATCAGCGCCGTGGCCAGCAACGGGGCGTTGCACGACGACATCCTGGCCCGGCTCGGCCGTCCAGCCGAGCGCTGACCCCGGCGGAGCCTCTATCCTCGCCAGGTGGTTTCCTCCGGTTGGTGCTTCCTGGCGGCGATGATCATCGCGTACGGCTTCGCCAACCTCCTCCAGTCGGTCGCGGCCGCGCGGACCACCGTGCACCACACGTTCGATCCCGGGCTGCTGCTGCGCCTCGCCGGGCACCGGACGTACCTGATCGGCCTGACCTGCCAGGTCGTCGGCTTCGTGCTGGCCTTCCTGGCCCGCCGCGACCTGCCGTTGTTCCTGGTCCAGGCCAGCGTGGCGGCCGGGCTCGGGGTGACCGCAGTGCTCGGCGTGCTGGTGCTCAAGTGGCGGCTGCCGGCCGCCGAGGTGGCCCTGCTGGTGTTGCTGTTCGCCGGCATCACCGCGCTCGTGCTCTCCGCCCAGCCGGCGCCGTCGCGGCAACTCGGCACCGCCGGGCTGGTCGGTCTGGCGGTGGCGGTGGTCGCGATCGCCGTTTCCGGCTTCTTCGCCGCCCGGCTGCACGGCGCGCTCGGGTCGGTGGTGCTCGGCTCACTGGCCGGGATGGCGTTCTCCGCCGCGGCGGTGGCGGCCCGGCCGCTCGCCTCGGCCGGGTCGGTGGAGGCGTTCGTCCGCGACCCGCTGCTCTACCTGTTGATCGTCCACTCGGTGATCGGTCAGCTGCTGCTCGGGCTGGCCATGCAGCGCGGGTCGACCACGGCGGCGGTGGCCGCGATGGACGCCGCCGGCGCGGTCCCCGCGGCGATCGTCGGCCTGCTGCTGCTCAACGACAAGATCTGGCCCGGCCGGGAGTGGCTGGCCGGGCTCGGCTTCCTGGTGACGCTCGCGGCTGTGGTCGGCCTGACCCGGTACGCCGAACCGCAGCACCACCATGCCGGCGCCCGCCAGAAGGCGATCGTGGGCGCCCCGATGGTGCCGGTTCAGGCCGCCTCGACCGGCCCCCGTTCGGAGACGACCACCTCGACCGGCGGTGTCACCTCGACCGGCGTCGGCTCGATCGGGGTGGCCGGGCGGCGCCGCCCGATCACCCGCTCGTAGAGGCGCTCCAGCGCGGCGGCGGTACGTTCCCAGGTGTAGCTGCACCGGACCCGGTCCACAGCGGCGTGGCCGTACGCGAACCGCCCGGCGTTGTCCGACAGCAGCCGGCGCAGCGTGACCCCGAGCGTGCGCACGTCACCCGGCGGCACCAGCTTGCCGGTCACCTCGTCCACCACCGCGTCGGCGATGCCGCCCATGGCGTAGCCGACCACCGGCACGCCGCAGGCCATCGCCTCCAGCGACACCCGCCCGGCCGATGCGTAGTGCGGCGTGCAGGCCACCACGTCGGCGGAGCGGTACCAGGTGGCCATCTGGTCGTGCGGCACCGCGCCGACCAGCTTCACCTGCTCCGCCACGCCCGCGCGTTCGGCCAGCTCGCGCAGCCGGCGCGCCTCGGCGTGCCCGTCCAGCCGCTCGACCGGCGGGCCGCCGGCGATCACCAGCTCCGCGTCACCGACCAGCCGCATCGCCCGGATCAGGTCGTCCTGGCCGTGGCCGGGCGCGAGCCCGCCGACGGAGAGGATGCGCGGCCGCTGGTCCCGGGGCGCCGCCTCGCCGTCCGGGTGGAACTGGCCGGTGTCCACCCCGGTCGGCACCATCGCCACGGAGGTGCGTTGCAGGCCCATCCGGGTCAGCTCGTCGACCTCGTCGTTGGACTGGGCCACCGCGACGTCCACGGCCCGGGTCAGTGCCCGCTCCAGCGGGATGCGCTCCCCCGGCCCGCCGTACTCACGGCCGAGGTGACGCAACTGCTCCACGCCGAGCGAGTGGAACGTCTGCACCACCGGGATGTCGGTGGCGCGTACCGCGTGGGCGGCGGCCAGGCCGCCGACCCAGTAGTGCCCGTGCACCACGTCGGGGGTCCAGTCCCCGGCCCACTGCCCGGCCAGCCAGCGGCCGTACTCGGCGACGAACGGGACCAGCTCGGCGGTGGAGAGCATGTCGGGCGGGCCGACCGGGACACGTTCCACCCGGTAGCCGTCGAGTTCGGTCAGGGCGGGCTGGGCGGAAGCGGCACGGCGCTCGTAGACGCGGACGTCATGGCCCCGGGCGGCGAGTTCCGCCGCCACGCGCGCAATGTGCTCCTGGGTCCCGACGGTGGGACCGTCGGTGGACGAGCCGGCGTGCGCGCATACAAGGCCGACGCGCATGGTGCACCTCCATGCGTTCTAGCGAGCGGGGTCTCCGGTCAGAGCGTCCCATTAACCCAGCTCCGGTGCGCCCAAACCTGACAGATCGGGGTCACCCGGCCAGGGCGTCCCGTGGACGCGACAGCCGACCGAACCCGATCACCGTCGAAAACGGTCGGCATGACGACCCGGACCGGGGGTACCGACGGGGAATGCCGCTGACCCGCAGCCTCTCCGACGCCACAGTCGTCATCACCGGCGCCTCCAGCGGGATCGGTGCGGCCACCGCGTACGCGCTGGCCCGCCGGGGTGCCGACGTGGTGCTGGCCGCCCGTACCGAGTCCGCGCTGCGCCGCGTCGCGGCGTTCTGCCGGGAGCTGGGCGGGCGGGCCCTTGTGGTGCCCACCGACGTGACCGACCCGGAGGCGGTGGAGCGGCTGGCCGGGCGGGCGGTGGCCGAGTTCGGCCGGATCGACGCCTGGATCAACAACGCGGCAGTGGGCACCGTGGGGCTGTTCGACGAGATCCCGGTGTCCGAGTTCCGCCGGGTGGTGGACGTGAACCTGCTCGGCGCCGTGTACGGCACGCGCGCCGCGCTGCCCTGGCTGGGCGCGGCCGGCGGCGGGGTGCTGGTCAACAACGCCTCGGTGCTGGCCGAGGTGGCGATGCCGTACCAGTCGGCGTACAACGCGACCAAGCACGCGATCCGCGGGCTGGCCGACACGGTGCGGCAGGAACTGCGGGTGACCGGCCGGGGGAACATCTCGATCTGCACCGTGCTGCCCGCCACCATCGACACGCCGTTCTTCCGGCACGCGGCGAACCACTCCGGCCGGGAACTGACCCCGCCGCC
The DNA here is from genome assembly GCF_049315215.1 of Micromonospora sp. WMMD1219. Lineage (NCBI taxonomy): Bacteria > Bacillati > Actinomycetota > Actinomycetes > Micromonosporales > Micromonosporaceae > Micromonospora > Micromonospora sp. WMMD1219. The sequence continues at coordinate 2,756,295 of NZ_CP186057.1, read as the reverse complement.
GCCGGTGTACCCGCCGGAGATGGTCGCCGAGACGATCGTCAAGCTGCTGCGCCGGCCCCGGCGGGAGGCGTACGCGGGCGGCGCGGCCCGGCTGATCGGGCTCCAGTGGCGGCTCGCCCCGGCGCTGGCCGAGCGCGTGCTGGGCTGGTACACCGCGCGCACCCAGTTCGGCCCCGGCGTACGCGCCGACTCCACCGGCGCCGTCTTCACGCCGGACTCGGCGGCGGAGCGGACCGACGGGTGGTCCGGCCGGCGCGGTCAGGTGCTGCGGCTGACGGCGGCGGTCGGGCTGGCCGCCGGCACCGCTGTGGGCACGGTGGCGGCGATCAGCCGCCGGTCCCGGGGTGACCGGCCGTGAGTCCCGTCGACCGGACCGGTGCGCGGGCACGGACCGACGTGCACAATGAGGCGATCATGCCGACGGATGCGCGTTGCCTGGTGGAGGCCGACGATTCCTCCCCGACGGTCCGGCTGACCGGGGTGCTCGACCGCTTCGAGGTGGAGGCCGTACGGGACGCGCTGCTCGCCCGGCTGTGGCAGCGCCCGGGGTTGCTGCTGGTGGACCTGTCCGGGGTGCGGATCCCCGACCCGCTGGCACGTGAGGCGCTGGACGAGGTCTGCCGGGCGGTCGCCGACTGGCCCGCCGCCGAACTGCTGCTCGATCCGGACGGGTCGCCACCGGAGGCGCCGCCCGAGCCGCTCGACGCCGAACTGTCCCCGGTGGTCGAGGCGGCCCGCGAGGCGCGGGTGCTGGTCGCCGCCGGGTGCGCCAGGTGGGGGCTGCCGGAGCTGACCGAGCCGGCCTGCATCGCGGTCACCGAGATGGTCAACAACGTGGTGGCGCACGCCGTCACGCCGATGACGCTCCGGCTGGCCCCGCGCGGCGGCGCGCTGCACCTGGCCGTCCGGGATCACTCGGCCGGGCGGCCCGCGTACGGCGGTCCGGTGCCGGCGGACTCGGTGGGCGGGCGAGGGCTGCTGCTCATCGACACGGTGGCCCGGCGCTGGGGCAGCACGGCACTGCCCGACGGCAAGGTGGTGTGGTGCGTGCTGTACGCCGAGGACGAGGCGGCGTTCCACAACTGAGTACCCTTTCGCCCCGTTGCTCCCGATCCACCCGGCCGGTCGCGGTTAGGGCGGGGAGCGCAGTGGGTAGTTCCCGAGCATGCGCGACGACGAGTACCCCACCCCCGTGTCCGATCCCGAGGCGGAGGGTCTGCCCGACACCGCCGACGACGACTCCACCGCCAACGACGACGTGCTGACCGGGCGCGAGGCGGACGGCCCCGAGCCGGCCCAGCTCCCCGGTGACCGCACGCCGGTCGCCGTGGACCAGTTCGGCACCACGGCGGAGGAGCAGCTCGACGGCGAGTCGCTGGACTACAAGCTCCAGCGCGAGCAGTACGAGCGTCCCGCCGACGATCCGCTCGCCGGCCCGGTCGACCCGGACATCGCCGCCGAGGCGGACAGCGAGGAGGCCGCCGCGCAGGCCCAGCTCGACGCCGACGTGATCGACCCGGGCCCGGTCTCGGACCCGCACTCCCCGGTCTCCGTGTACGACCACGGCCAGCTCGGCACCGTCGCCGACCACCAGGTGGGCCGGCTGGTCGAGCCGGACGAGGGGGCACACACCGACCAGGAGACCGACAACGTCGCCTACGACGCCGGCGCGGCCGGTGGCGGGGCCAGCGCGGAGGAGCTGGCGGTGCACGAGACCCGGCCGCCGGACGCGCGCTGACCGCTCAGTCGTCCAGGCCCCGCTCGATCGCGTACCGGGTCAGCTCGACCCGGTTGTGCAACTGGAGCTTGCCCAGGGTGTTCTGCACGTGGTTCTGCACGGTCCGGTGGGACAGGCCCAGCCGGTCGGCGATCTGCTTGTAGGACAGCCCCTTGGCGACCAGACGCAGCACCTCGGTCTCCCGTTCGGTGAGCCGGGGTGCTTCGTCGTGCGGGGCGGGCGGCGTCGCGGCCAGCCGCCGGTACTCCCCCAGCACCAGCCCGGCCAGGCCGGGCGTGAACACCGGCTCGCCGGCCGCCGTGCGGCGCACCGCGTCCAGGAACTCCGCCGGTGCGGCCGACTTGGTCAGGTAGCCGGTGGCGCCGGCCTTGACCGCGTCGAGCACGCCCTGCGGCTCGCCGCTGGCCGAGAGCATGAGCACCCGCACGTCGGGCAGCGCGGCGCGCAGCCCTCGGATCACCTCGACGCCGGAGATGTCCGGCAGCTGGAGGTCGAGCACGACCAGGTCGGGGCGGGCCGCCGCGGCCACACGTACCGCCTGCCGTCCCTCCCCGCTGGTCGCCACCACCTGGTGACCGGCCTCGGTGAGGTCACGGGCCACACCCTCGCGCCACATCGGGTGGTCGTCGACCACCATCACCCGGATGCTCACCCGCGGCTCCTCGGCACGACCAGCTCGATCTCGGTGCCGGCGCCGGGCGCGGAGACGATCCGCACCTCGCCGCCCAGGTCCGCCACCCGGCCCCGGATGGACTGCGCCACCCCGAGCCGCCCCTGCGCGGCGGCCTCCGCCAGCCGCCCCTCCGGGATTCCCGGTCCCTCGTCGCGTACCGAGACGGTCACCGTCTCCTCCTCGTCCTCGATCAGCACCCAGGCCCGCCCGCCGGCGTGCCGGGCCACGTTGTCGAGCGCCGCGCCGACCGCCGCGCCCAGCTCACCGGCAGCCCGCGCCGGCAGCGGCACCGGTGTGGCGGGCGCGGACACCACGACCGTGGCCGAGGCGTACCTGTCGAGCAGGTCGCGCAGGTCCTGCTCGTCCCCGGCCGGGTCCGGCGGCGCGCCCGCCCGGCCGATCAGCGCCCGCAGCGCCACCTCCTGCTCGCCGGCCAGCCGGGCCAGCTCGGCCGCCTCGCCGTCCAGGTCCGCGCCGCGCCGCCGGACCAGCGCGAGCACCTGGAGCACCGAGTCGTGGATGTCGCGGGCCAGACGCTCCCGTTCCCGGGTGGCCGCCTCCAGCTCCACCGCCCGCTGCAACCGCTCCTCCGCCTCCACCGCCAGCCGCGCCACGTGCCCGACCACCACACCGGCGAGCAGCATGAGGATCGCCCCGGTCAGCGCGGACGGGCTGATCCGGTCCCGGGTGGCGAGGTCGGCGCCGCCGAGCACCAGCGCGGCCACCGCGCCGCGCCGCCGCCCGCCGGAGACCGCCCAGGCGAGCACCGGCCCGGCCAGCCAGGCGGCGGTCAGCATCGGCACCCCGGCGGCGAGCGCCGCGCGGCCCACCACCCAGGGCGTGACGAGGATGATCGCCAGCACCACGCCGAGGTCGGCCAGGAGCAGCGGCCAGCGCCGCCCGGCCGGACGGCCGTAGCCGGCCGCCGTCACGCCGCTCCACGCCAGCATCGCCAGCAGGACGGCGCCCGCGGCGACCGGGTGCGCGTAGCGGTCCGCGTCGCGCAGGACGACCAGTCCGACGTACGCGAGCGCGGCGAAGCGGAACACCGCTATCGATCGCCAGAAGGGGCCCTCGAGGCCGGAGGACGACGGCATGTGCGTCACCCTGTCACAGCCGGTCCAGGGCACCCCGGGCGGTGCGGCTCGAGAAACCCTGACGTACGGTGGAAATGCCGCGAAAGTCGTCGAGAAGCATCGTCGGGACGGGGTCATGACAGACGCAGAACTCCCCGCACCGCGTACGGTTGTGCCCATCGAACCTTCCCTCCTCCTCGCCACGGCCTTCGACCAGGCGCAGGTGACCGGGCTGCGGCACTCGGTCACCTCCTGCGCGCACGGGTCCGGCCTGTCCGGCCAACGGCTGGACGACTTCGTGCTGGCGGTCAACGAGCTGATCACCAACGCGGTACGGCACGGCGGCGGGCAGGGCTGGCTGCGGCTCTGGGAGCGGAACGGCGAACTGGTCTGCGAGGTCGCCGACCACGGGCCCGGCATCAGCGAACGGCGGCTGCGCGACCGCGACCGACCCGCGCCGGACACCGCCGGCGGCTGGGGCCTCTGGCTGGCCCGGGAGCTGAGCGACGCGATGGAGGTGGAGAGCGGCGACGCCGGCACAGTCGTCCGGATCACCGCCGCGCTCGCCACCCGCCAGCCCGTCACCGGCCCGCGGGACGGCTGACCCGCCACCGTCAGGCGAACAGGGCGCTCACCGACTCCCCGTTGTGGATCCGCCGCATCGCCTCGGCCAGCGCCGGCGCCACCGACAGCACCTCCAGCGTCGGCACCCGCTTCTCCGCCGGGATCGGCACCGTGTTGGTGCAGACGATCTCCAGGACGCCCTCCTGCGCGCTCAGCCGCTCCAGCGCCCCGCTGGAGAACAGGCCGTGCGTACAGGCCAGCCGGATCGAGCGGACCCGCCGCTCGCGCAGGTGCGAGATCAGCTCGATCACGGTGCTGCCCTTGGCGATCTCGTCGTCCAGCACGATCACGTCCCGGTCCGCCACGTCGCCGATGATCGTGCTGATCTGCACCCGGTCGTCGCTGTAGCGCTGCTTCGCGCCGGCCGCCACCGGCGTGCCGAGCATCCGGGCGAACGCGGCGGCCTCCTTGGCGTTGCCCAGGTCCGGCGAGACCACCACCGCGTTGCTCAGGTCGTACCCCTTGAAGTGGGTGGCCAGCTCGCGCAGCGCGTGCAGGTGGTCCACCGGGACGCTGAAGAAGCCGTGCACCTGCGGCGAGTGCAGCGTCATGGCCAGCACCCGGTGCGCGCCGGCGGAGGTGAGCAGGTCGGCGACGAGCCGGCCGCCGATGGAGATGCGCGGCGCGTCCTTCTTGTCCGACCGCGCGTACGCGTAGTGCGGCAGCACCACTGTGATCCGCGCGGCCGACGCGCCCCGCGCCGCGTCGATCATGAGCAGCAGCTCGACCAGGTGCTCCTGCACCGGCGGCACCAGCGGCTGGATGAGGAACACGTCGCGCTCCCGGCAGTTCGCCTGCAACTGCACCTCCAGGCAGTCGTTGGCGAACCGGGACACCCGGACCGGGTGCAGCGGGACGTGGAGGTGGGCGCAGATCTCGGCGGCGAGGTCGGAATGGGCCGACCCGCTGAACACGGCAATGTCACGCACGTCTGATGATCGTACGGGCCGTCGGAGGGAGACGGTGGACGCTCGCGGCGGGTACGGTGCTGCCGTGACCGCAGAGTTCGTCGCCGCCATCGACCAGGGCACCACGTCCTCGCGCTGCATCGTCTTCGACCGGGCCGGCGAGATCGTCGCCGTGGCCCAGCGCGAGCACCGGCAGATCTTCCCCCGGCCCGGCTGGGTGGAGCACGACGCCGAGGAGATCTGGACGAACGTCGAACACGTGGTGCGCGAGGCGCTGGCGAGCGCCGACATCGGCACCGAGTCGCTGGCCGCGGTGGGCATCACCAACCAGCGGGAGACCACAGTGGTGTGGGACCGGGAGACCGGCCGCCCGGTGGCGAACGCGATCGTCTGGCAGGACACCCGCACCGGCCCGCTGCTGCGCGAGCTGACCGCGACGTACGACGAGGAGCGGCTCCGGGCCCGCACCGGCCTGACTCCCGCCACCTACTTCGCCGGCCCGAAGCTGCGCTGGCTGCTCGACCACGTGGACGGGCTGCGCGAGCGGGCCGAGCGCGGCGAGGTGCTGTTCGGCACCATGGACAGCTGGCTGATCTGGAAGCTGACCGGCCGGCACGTCACCGACGTGACGAACGCCAGCCGCACCATGCTGATGGACCTGGAGACGCTCGACTGGGCCCCGGAACTGCTCGACGCGCTGCGCGTCCCGGCCGCCGTGCTGCCCGAGATCCGCAGCTCGGCCGAGGTGTACGGCACCGCGCAGGGGGTGCTGGCCGGAGTGCCGGTGGCGAGCGCGCTCGGCGACCAGCAGGCGGCGCTGTTCGGGCAGACCTGCTTCCAGCCCGGCGAGGCCAAGTGCACCTACGGCACCGGCAGCTTCCTGCTGCTCAACACCGGTGCCAGCCCGGTGCCGTCGCGGCACGGCCTGCTCACCACGGTGGCGTACCGGATCGAGGGCCAGCCCGCCGTGTACGCGCTGGAGGGCGCCATCGCGGTCACCGGCTCGCTGGTGCAGTGGCTGCGCGACAACCTGGGCCTGATCTCCACCGCCCCCGAGGTCGAGGAGCTGGCCCGCACCGTCGACGACAACGGCGGCTGCTACGTGGTACCGGCCTTCTCCGGCCTGTTCGCCCCGCACTGGCGCAGCGACGCCCGGGGCGTGATCGCCGGGCTGACCGGCTACATCACCAAGGGGCACCTGGCCCGCGCGGTGCTGGAGGCGTCCGCGTTCCAGACCCGCGAGGTGGTGGACGCGATGAACGCCGACTCCGACGTGGCGCTGCGCCGGCTGCGGGTGGACGGCGGGATGACCGGCAACGAGCTGCTCATGCAGTTCCTCGCCGACGTGCTGGACGTGCCGGTCGTGCGGTCCCGGATCACCGAGACGACGTGCCTCGGCGCCGCGTACGCCGCCGGCCTGGCCGTCGGGTTCTGGCCCGACCTGGCCACGCTGCGGGAGAAGTGGCGCTCGGACGCGCAGTGGGAGTCGACGATGGACCCGGCGCACCGGGAGCGCGAGCTGCGCCAGTGGCACAAGGCCGTCCGGCGCACGCTCGACTGGGTCGACTGAGCGTCAGTCCCAGCTGTTCCCGGTGAGCTTCTCGTACACCTCGACGTAGCGGGCCCGGGTCGCCTCGATCACCTCGGCCGGCACCTCCGGCGCGGGCGGCTGCTTGTCCCAGCCGCTCGACGTGGCCCAGTCCCGCACGTACTGCTTGTCGTAGGAGAACTGCGCGCGGCCCGGCTGGTACGACTCGGCCGGCCAGAACCGGGACGAGTCGGAGGTGAGCACCTCGTCGCCGAGGACCAGCGTGCCGTCCGCAGCCCAGCCCAGCTCCAGCTTCGTGTCCGCGATCAGGATGCCCCGCTCGGCGGCGATCTCCGCGCCGCGCCGGTAGACGTCGACGGTGATCTGCCGCAGCCGCTCCGCGACCTCCGGCCCGACCTTGTCGACCACCTGCTCGTACGTGATCGGCTCGTCGTGCTCGCCCTTCGGCGCCTTGGTCGACGGGGTGAAGATCGGCTCGGGCAGGATCGACGCCTCGACCAGGCCGCGGGGCAGCGGCACCCCGGAGACCGAGCCGGTGCGCTGGTATTCCGCGAAGCCGCCGCCGGTCAGGTAGCCCCGGGCCACGCACTCGACCGGCACCATGTCCAGCCGCCGGCAGCGGATCGCCCGGCCGGCGAACTCCGCCGGCACCTCGGTCGCGGAGATCACATGGTTCGGCACCAGGTCGGACAGCTGCTCGAACCACCACAGCGACAGCGCGGTGAGCAGGCGGCCCTTGTCCGGGATCGGGGTCGGCAGCACCACGTCGTAGATGGAGACGCGGTCCGTGGCGACCAGGATCAGGTCCTCGCCGTCGGCGTAGACGTCCCGGACCTTGCCCGAGTGCAGAAGTTCCACGGCGCTAGTACACCATGACGGGCGCGCGCCGCCGGGCGCGCCCACCAGCCGTCCCGCCCGGCGTTGACACCCGGCCGGGGGCCGGTGAAATGATCCGTCCACCCCACCTTCGGAGAGATTCAGTGCGCGCTCCGCAGTCCGTACCCCGTCCCGGGCTCGACCGGCGACGGTTCCTCGGCGCGCTCACCGGGCTGCCGCTCGCCGCCGGCGCGCTGCCGCTGCTCACCGGGTGCAGCCCGGAGGAGGTGGCTGCGGACGACGGCCCGATCGAGCTGTCCGTGTTCTGGTGGGGCGGCGCCCGCCGGGCCGCGGCCACCGAACAGGCGCTGCGGCTGTACTCGCAGCAGAACCCCCGGGTCAGCTTCCGGGTCACCTGGCAGGGGCTGGGCGGCTACTACGACCGGATCGCCACCCAGGCCACCGGCGGGAACGCGCCGGACCTGTTCCAGATCGACGACACAGTGCTCGCCGAGTACGCCGGCCGGGACATCCTGCTCGACCTCACCCGGTACGTCGCCGACGAGCGGCTCGACCTGCGCGAGGTGCCGGAGCAGCTGGCCCGCTACGGCCGGGTGGACGAGCGCACGGTGGGCGTGCCGGCCGCGCAGACGAGCGCCGCGCTGGTGTTCAACCGCCGGCTGCTGCGCCGCCTGGGGCAGCCCGAGCCGCGTACCGGCATGTCCTGGAAGGAGTACGTGAGCTGGGCCGCCCGCGTCACGCGCGCCTCCGGCAACCGGGTGGCGGGCACCATGGACGCCTCCGGCGACTACCGGGCGTTCTGGCTCTGGCTGCGCGGCCAGGGCAGCGAGCTGTACCAGGGGCGGCAGCTCGGCTTCAGCTCCGCCGAACTGCTGGCCTGGTTCGAGTTCTGGGAGGTGGCGCGCTTCGACCGGGCCACACCGAGCGCCGCGCTGGTCGAGCAGGCCGACAGCGGCGAGCTGGCCCGCCAGCTCGTGGTCACCGGGCACACCGCGGCCTCCTTCGCCTGGTCGCATCAGTTGCCCGAGTTGCAGAGCCTGACCGACGACGAGCTGGGCGCGGTCGCCTTCCCGGGCACGCCCGCCGCCCAGTGGCCGCGCGCGTCGATGTACTGGGCCGGTTTCCGGGGCACCCGCCACCCGGAGGCGGTGGTCGACGTGCTCGACTTCCTGACCACGAACGTGGCCGCCGGCCGGCTCCTCGGCGTCGAACGCGGCCTGAACGCCAGCAAGCAGGTGCGCTCGTTCGTGGCCGCGGAGGTGACCGGCCGGGCCGAGAAGCGCATGGCCGCGCTCGGCGCGGAGCTGGACGACCTGGCCGGCCCGTCACCCGCGCCGCCGCCCAAGGGGCACGCGGCGGTGCGCACGCTGCTGATCGAGGCGGCCGAGAGCATCCGCGGCAAGCGGGCCGGCGCCCGCACCGCGACCTCCCGCTTCATGGCCCAGGCGAACGCCGCCCTGGCCGGCTGACCCACCCCACCCGCTCACCCTCTCGGCGTGGGCGGGGTGGGTGCGGGTGTCAGCGCGGGGGGCGGTTGCGGCGGTTGCGGGTGAGCAGCACCACCAGCAGCACGATGCCGCCGACCACCACGAGGCAGCAGAGCAGGCCGAGGAAGCCGAACCCGCCGCGGGAGCGCCGGCGCGCGGCCTCCACCACGATCTCGCCGGTGCCCGACGACGCCCAGGCCGCGACCGGCACGAAGACCGAGAGCACGACCGTACCGAGGACCGCGCCCAGGCGGCCCCACCACTTGTTCCATGCAGACATGCCCCCATCCTCGCCGAGACCCGCAACCGGGGCACGGCGGACGGAAAGGATGTCGCCGGACGCGGCGAAGGGCGGCTGCCGCAGCCCGGGTGGCTCTACTCACGATTAGCCGTCCGTTTGGACTGTTACGGTTGGCCGGTGACCTCCTTTCTGCGCTCCAACCCCGCGCCGGCCCGTGCCGGAAAGCGGGAATGGGCGGCCCTCGTGGTCCTCGTCCTCGTGGTCCTTCTGCTCGCCATCGACGGGACGGTCCTCTACCTCGCGGTCCCGTCACTGACGGAGGACATCGAGCCCAGTGCCACGCAGATCCTGTGGATCGGGGACATCTACGCCTTCGTGCTCGCCGGGCTCCTGATCACGATGGGCAACCTGGCCGACCGGATCGGCCGGAAACGGCTGCTGATGATCGGCACTGTGGGGTTCGGCTCGGCGTCCGTGCTGGCGGCCTTCGCCTCCACGCCGGAGGTGCTGATCGCGGCCCGCGCCCTTCTCGGCCTGGCCGGCGCCACGTTGATGCCGTCGACGCTCTCGATCGTCCGCTCGATGTTCGCCGATCGCGCTCAGCGGGCCCGGGCCATCGCGCTCTGGTCCGCCGGGGCGACCGCCGGGGCCGCGCTCGGCCCGCTGGTGGGCGGCGCGCTGCTGGAGCGCTTCTGGTGGGGATCGGTCTTCCTGATCAACGTGCCGGTGATGGTGCTGGCGCTGGTGGCGGGGTGGCTGCTGCTGCCGGAGTCGAAGGGCGAGGCGCCGGCGCGGATCGACGTGGGTTCCTCGGTGCTGTCCATCGTCACGATCGTCCCGCTGGTCTTCGCCCTCAAGCGTCTGTTCAGTGACGGTGTCGACGCCCTCACCGTGGCCGCAGCCGCGGCCGGGCTGCTGGCCGGATGGTGGTTCGTGCGGCGGCAGAACCGGCTGGCGGTGCCGCTGCTCGACGTCTCGCTGTTCAGGGTGCCGGCGTTCTCGGGCGCGCTGGCCGCCAACGTGCTGGCCATCTTCGGGTTCCTGGGGCTGCTGTTCTTCTTCTCCCAGTACCTCCAGCTGGTCCGGGGCTTCGGCCCCCTGAAGGCAGGCGCCGCCGAGCTGCCCGGGACACTCGCCGCGGTGCTCGTGGTGGCGCTGATCGGCGTCCTACTGGCGCGGCTGGGTGCGGGTCGCGCGATCGGGCTGGGACTGATGGCCGCCGCCGTCGGGCTCGCCGTCATGGGGATGAGCGTCGACCTGCGGAGCTACTGGGGCCTTGGCGTCGGCCTCGCCGTCATCGGGCTCGGCATCGGTGTCGCCATGACGCTCTCCACGGACGCCGTCGTCGGCGCCGTCCCGGAGCGGCGCGCGGGTGCCGCGTCGGCGGTGGCCGAGACGGCGTACGAGCTGGGCGGCGCGCTCGGCATCGCCGTCCTCGGCTCGCTGCACGGGCTGCTCTACCGCTCGTCGCTGACGCTCCCGGCCGGGGTCAGTGCCACCGATCGGGCGCTGGCGGAGGACTCCCTGGCCGCAGCCGTGTACGGGTCACCGACGCCCGGCGTCGTGGCCGCGGCGCAGGACGCCTTCGCCCAGGCGATGCAGTCCGCCACCTTCGTGGCCGCCGTGATCCTGGTCGGCGCCGCGGTGGTGGCCTGGAAGATCATTCCCTCCGAGCCCGTGTCCGGTGGAGGTGTCCGTGTCGACCACTGAACGTCGTCCGATCCGCGATCGTGCACGCACCCGGCGAGCAGTGCTGGACGCCGCCGAACGGGTGGTCACCCGGCACGGCGCCAACGTCAGCCTGGCCGCCATCGCCAAGGAGGCGGGTGTCACCAAGAGCGGCCTGATGCACCATTTCCCCTCCCGCGAGGACCTGTTCGCCGCCCTGGTCGAGCAGGTGATCACCCGGTTCTGGGCGGAGGTGAACGCCCACGTCGACCCCGCCGACGACCGGCCCGGAGCCTTCACCCGCGGGTACGTGCGCGCCCTCACCGGAGACAGCGCGTACCTGGCGGAACTGAACAGCGCCACCGGCCTGCTCGCGCAACTCGGGGTCGACAGCATGGAGCACGTGCTCGCTGTGGATCCCGAGGACCCGGCACGCTGGAACCGTGCCTTCGAGGCCGACGGCCTGCCGCCGGGCCGCGTCTGGGCCGTCCGCTACGCCGCGGAGGGAGTCGCCATCGGCATCGGCACCGCCTACGTCACGGACGAGCAGCTCCGGCTGGCCCGCGCGGAACTGCTCGCCCTCACCGAGACGGCGCCGGAATGAGTTCAGGCCCGGAATCCGTGGATTCCGGGCCTGAACCTTTGTAGCGGGGACAGGATTTGAACCTGCGACCTCTGGGTTATGAGCCCAGCGAGCTACCGAGCTGCTCCACCCCGCGTCGGCTCATACAGCTTATCGCACCCCGATCCTGGAGATCAGCCGGGTACCCGGATCCGCCGCCGGTCGTTCCCGGGGCGCCTCGGGCCGGAACGGCGAAGGGCCCCGGAGAGAACTCCGGGGCCCTTCGTCACGAGTAGCGGGGACAGGATTTGAACCTGCGACCTCTGGGTTATGAGCCCAGCGAGCTACCGAGCTGCTCCACCCCGCGTCGGCTCGACAACCGTAGCGCACCGACCCGGGGAGGCGCAAAACGGGTACTCAGTCCAGCCACCGCCGGATCGCCTCGACCGCCCGGCGGCTGTCCGCGTCGAACTGGGCGCGCTGGGTCGAGGTGCTCTCCCAGCCCTGCTCCCACAGCACCGTCACCACGTCGCCGGAGCGCACCGCGCGCACCAGGTGCACCTCGTCGCCGCCGCTCGGATCGCCGTTGGCGTCCCGGTACGGCGTCCGCGTCTCGAACAGCACCGACTCGTCGCCGTACCCGCTGTCGGGCAGCAGGCGCTGCCGCACCGTCGCCGGCGGCGTACCCCGGGCGGGCTGCTCGGGGCAGGCCCGGACCGCCGCGCGCAGCTCGGCCAGCGCCGCGCCGGCGCCCCCGGGCCGGTAGATCGTGATGCTGTGCCGGTAGTTGCCGGACGGCACCTCGTCGGCCGGCGCGCCGGCCCGGCGGTACGGCAGCGCCCGGGCCCGCTGCGCCACCACCCGCTCGTCGCCGGGCGTCGCGCCGCACAGCACCGGCAGCACCGGTCCCGGGCCGAAGTAGTTGCCGGTACCCGCGTCGTTCGCGGCGGGCAGGACGAAGAACGCCCGGTCCGGGATGGTGGTCGGGGTCGCCGCGGCGGGCGGCGTGGTGGTCACGGCCGGGCTCCGCGAGCCGGAGGTACGGCCGACGGACGGCGACGGCGTGGCGGTCGACGGCGCGACCGAGGGCGCGGCGGACGACGGGCGCGGGGTGGGCGTACCCGCGGGGGGTGGAACCGGGTCGGGGCCCGGCCCGGCGGCGAACACCAGCTGGCTCCCCGCCACAGTGCCCGCGACCAGCCCGGCGGCGGCCAGGACGGTGATCGCGGCGCGGCGCCGGGCCCAGCGGTCGGCGCTGCGGCGCAGCCGGTCCGGCGCCGGCAGCACCCGCTCGTCGGTGTCGGCGGCGAGGGACCGGTAGTAGCGGTGCAGTTCACGCGACATCGTTGACCTCCAGCTCCTCGGCGGCGACGCCGGGCAGCAGCTCGGCCAGCCGGGTCCGTCCCCGGGACAACCAGGACTTCACAGTGCCGGCGGGCACGCCGGCCTCCCGGGCGATCTCCTCCACCGGCAGGTCGAACAGGTAGTGCAGGGCGAGCGCCTGCCGGTGCCGGGGCGGGAGCTGCCGCAGCGCCGCGACCAGCAGCACGGTGTCCTCGCCCGGCGGCCCGACGTCGGGTGGCGGGCCGGTGCGGCTGGCCGCGAGGCGCCACCCGCGCAGCCGCCGGAACCGGTCCGTCGCCAGCCGGCTGATCACCAGCCGCAGCCACGCCTCCGGCGCGGGATGGCCGGCGAGTCTCGCCCACTGCCGCCAGGCCCGGGCGTACGCCTCCTGCACGAGATCCTGGGCCTCGGCCGGGTCGCCCGCCACCGCGTACCCGTACCGGACGGCCCGCCCCGACGTGCTGCGGTAGAAGTCGTCGAAGCTGTCCGCGTCCCGCATGTGCCCTCCCGCCCCACACGTTCACCTGCACTGTTGACGGCGCGGCGGGGTGCGGGGTTGCGGGCGGGGAGTCCGGAAGACGACACGAGCCCGTGGTCCGGGTGACCGTTGCGGTCCCGGACCACGGGCTCGTGGTGTCAGCTCGGCGTCAGCCGCCCGGTGTCGGCGCGGGCGACGTCGGCGCCGGTGGCGAGACGCTGCCCGACGGCGCCGGGTTGCCCGAGCCGCCGGCCGCGGCCTGTGCCTGCTGGAACGCGCTCATCGCCTCGTCCAGCGCCTTCAGCGCACGCCCGTACCGCTCGAAGTCGCCGGACGTCTGCGCGGCCTTGACCTCGGCGATCGCGGTCTGCACCCGGGCGGCGGCCTGGGCCAGCTCTCCGCTCACCGGCGGCGTGTTGTTGTCGCCCGCGGTCGGCGACGGCGTGGGGTTGTCCGGCGTGGGGTTGTCGTCGGTGGCGGGCGGCGGGTTGTTGTTCGGGGCCCGCTTGCCCTGCTCGACGAGCTGCTTGATGCCGTCGTTGAGGTTGTTGGCGAGCACCACGTACGAGCCGCCGTCACCGTAGGAGAGCAGCACCTTCTGCAACAGCGGGTACGCGTCCTGGCTGCTGCTCTTCACGTACACCGGCTCGACGTAGAGCATGCCGTCGGCGAACGGCAGCGAGAGCAGGTTGCCGTACTGCACCTGCGCCTGGTTGGAGGAGAGCAGGTTGAGCTGCTGCCGGATGTCGCCGTTGTTGGTCATCTGCTGGTGCACCTGCGTCGGCCCGGAGATCCGGGTCTGGTCCGGCAGTTCCAGCACCTCCAGCTTCGGCTGCCCGTCGACGTACGACCCGGAGACCAGCGCGGCGAGGTTCTGCCGCCCGTTCGGGGTGACCGCGGAGGTCAGCTGGAAGCGTGGCCCGTCCTGCCCGGGGAACTGGGTGAACAGGTAGTACGGCGGCTGCTTCTGCCCGCTGTCCGGCGCGTCCGGCACGTTCGGGACCTGCCAGAAGTCCTGGCCGGAGTAGAAGTCGCCCGGGTCGGTGACGTGGAACTTGGTCAGCAGGTTGCGCTGCACCTTGAACAGGTCGGCCGGGTAGCGGAAGTGCTCGGCCAGCTCGGCCGGGATGTCGCCCTTGGGCAGCACCAGGTCACCGCCGAACGCCTTGTTCCACGCCTTGAGCACCGGGTCGGTGTCGTCGTACGAGTAGAGCTTGACCGTGCCGTCGTACGCGTCGACAGTCGCCTTCACCGAGTTGCGGATGTAGTTGACGTTCTCCCGGGCGAGCTGGAACGTGCCCCGGCCGGTCAGCTCGTCGGTCGTCTCGGCCTGGAGGTTGACCCGCTCGGCGTACGGGTAGGTCGCCGCCGTGGTGTAGCCGTCGATGATCCACAGCACGCGCCCGTTGACCACCGCCGGGTACGGGTCGCCGTCGAGCGTGAGGAACGGCGCGACCTTCTCCACCCGGTCGCGCGGGTTACGCACGTACAGCAGCTTCGAGTTCTCGTTGACCGCCTCGGAGAGCAGGAAGTTCGACTCCTGCTCCTTGATCGCGTAGAGCAGCCGGCGCGGGAACGAGCCGATCTTGACGCCGCCCTCGCCGGTGTAGGTGTAGTACTGCTCACCGCCGGTGGAGGTGGGTCGGTCGAACTCGACGTTGCGGTCGCCGTTCTGCCCGACGATCGCGTAGTCACTCGCCTCCATCCGCTCGCCGTAGTAGATCCGCGGCTGCTGGGCCGGGATCTCCTCGGTCGGCGAGGAGCACGCCTCCTGCGCCTTCTCGCCGAGGTAGCCGGAGACGAAGTACGGCTGGCCGCCGCAGACCACCTGGTTGGCCGGGGCGGCCACCAGGCCGTACCCGTGGGTGTAGACGGTGTGGCGGTTGATCCAGTTGCTCTGCTGGTCGGTCAGCTCGCCGTAGTTGATCTCACGGACGCCGACCACGTAGTCGGAGGTCTTGTCCTTGACCGAGTACCTGTCGATGTCCAGCTTCGAACCGAAGTCGTAGAAGCCGCGGACCTGCTGGAGCTGCGTGTACGTCTCGGAGACGAGCTGCGGGTCGAGCAGCCGGATGTTCGACACCACTGAGGTGTCGGTGGCGAGGCTGGCGGGTGGAACGAGGTTGCTGGCCGCGTACGGCGTGGTCTTCGTGCTGTCGAGACCGAACGCGGACCTGGTGGCCTTGATGCTGCGTTCGATGTACGGCGCCTCCTTGTCCCGGGCGCTCGGCTTGACCTCGAAGGTCTGCACGGCCCACGGGTAGATGCCGCCGATCGCCACCGCGGAGACGCCCAGCAGGGCGAGCGAGATGCCCGGCCAGACCAGGTTCCGCATCACCGCGTTGGAGAACACGATGATCGCCAGCGCCACCAGGACGGAGATCCAGGCGAGGATCTCCTTCGCCGGCAGCAGCGCGTTCACATCGGCGTAGCCGGCGCCGTAGAGCTTGGCGCCCTCGTTGTACTCCAGCAGCATGGCCCGCCGGTCGAGCACGTAGGCGACGGCCTTGAGCAGCACGAACACGGCGACCAGCGAGCTGAGGTGGGCGCGGGCGGCGTTCGTCATCCGGTCGCCGACGCCCTGGAGGCGCACGCCGCCGAAGATGTAGTGCACCGCGAGCGCGCCGAGCAGCGACAGCACCACGGCGGTGAAGCCGACGCCGAGCACGTAGCGCCAGAACGGGAGCTGGAAGACGTAGAAGCCGACGTCGACGCCGAACTCCGGATCCTTCACGCCGAAGTCGCCGCCGTTGCGGAACAGCAGCCACTGGCCCCAGCGGCTCTGCGCGGAGAGTCCGGCGAACAGTCCGACGACGGCGGCGGCGAGTGCGATCCAGGTGCCGAGCCGCGGGCTCAGCAGCATCCGGTAGCGCTCCAGCGTGGCCTGCTCGGCCGAGTGCGGACGCATCTTGGGCCGCAGCCGGTGGGCCAGCCAGAGGTTGCCGCCGACGAGCAGCGCCATGCCGGCGCCGACCACCAGGAACAGCAGCAGGCGGGTGGCGAGCACGCCGGTGAAGACCTGGGTGTAGCGGACCTCGTCGAACCAGAGCCAGTCGGTCCAGGCGTTGACGCCCCACCCGAGGAGGGTGAACAAGATGAACACCCCGATCAGGACACCGATGGTGACGCGTCCGCGCCGGCTCATCCTCGGTAAGGGACTGCTACGCATGACCACTGTTGGCTCCGCACGCTCGATGTGATCGGCTCCGACCAGGCACCAAGAGTACGGGGTGTTCCTGAGCACGTCGGGTCAAGGTCACGTCACGATCCGCCCGCCGGCCGCCGCCCGGCCCGCCTCAGCAGCGCGTCGGCTGCCCCCCGGCGCGCAGCGTCTCGAGTGCCTTCAATGCCTCACCCAGCGTGGCGACCTTCAGCAGCGGCAGGCCCGGCTGCGGGTTGCGCACCGCCTCGGCGCAGTTGTCGGCGGGCACCAGGAACGCCTTCGCGCCCGCGTCCTTGGCGCCGACCAGCTTCTGCGCGATGCCGCCGATCGGGCCGACGCGACCCTCGTCGTCGATGGTGCCGGTACCGGCGATGATCTTCCCGCCGGTGAGGTCGGCCGGCTCCAGCTTGTCGATGATGCCGAGCGAGAACATCAGCCCGGCGCTCGGCCCGCCGATGTCACCCAGGTCGATCTTGAGGGTGAACGGGTGCGGCTGCTGCTGGTCGATCTCCACACCGATCCGCGGCCGGCCGTCCTGTTCGCGGCTGGTCACGGTGGCCGTCCCCGGGGTGTCGCCCCGGGTGTAGCCGATCTTCAGCGCGGTGCCCGCCGGCTTCGCCCGGATCAGCTCGGTGAGCTTGGCCGCGCTCGTCACCGGCACCCCGTCGACCGAGGTGACCACGTCGTCGGGTCGCAGCACGCCGACCGACGGGCCGCCCGGCATGACCGCCTTGACCAGCACCTTGATCGGGTAGCCCAGCTCGCGCAGCGCCGCCGTCTCGGCGCTGGTCTGCGAGTTCTGGAAGTCCTCCGCGTTGCGCTTCTCGACCTCCTCCTGCGACTCCCCCGGCGGGTAGACCAGCTCCCGCGGCACCACCGCCTCGTTCGAGGAGAACCAGCCGGCCAGCGCCGACCGCAGCCGCACCGTCGGCTGCACACCGACTGTGGTGAGCCGCAGCTGACCGGCGGAGGTGGACGTCGCGCGGCCGGTCACCTGGATGACCTCCTTGCCGTCCTCGCTGCCCAGCGTGTTCACCGTCGGACCGGGGCCGAGCACCACGTACGGCAGCGGGACGCTCAGCACGCCGACGCTGAGCAGGGCGGTGAGCAGAGCACCGAGCAGGACGGTCACGCCGCGACGTCTCATGGGCCAGAGCGTACCGATCCGCACCCGGCCGTCCGGCGCGGTGACCGGCGGACTTCGCCCTCAGCGCAACGCCGAGTGGCGCGACCTGCGGCGGGGCCCGCGTACCGTAGAGGTCGTGCCTGATATTCCGTTCGGCTTCGCGCTCCCGGGTGGTCAACCACCAGACCCCAACGATCCCGCGGCGATGCAGCAGTTCATGTCGCAGTTGCAGCACCTGCTCTCGGCGCCGGGCAGCGGGCCGGTCAACTGG
This sequence comes from Micromonospora sp. WMMD1219, assembly GCF_049315215.1. Classification (NCBI taxonomy): domain Bacteria; kingdom Bacillati; phylum Actinomycetota; class Actinomycetes; order Micromonosporales; family Micromonosporaceae; genus Micromonospora; species Micromonospora sp. WMMD1219. Next base: position 2,738,550 of record NZ_CP186057.1, on the reverse strand, counting down.
GACCTCGCCCGGCAGGTAGCCGCCAGCCAGCTCGCCGCCGCCGGCGACCCGGCGGTGTCGCCGTTCGAACGCAACGCGGTCGAGGAGGCGCTGCGCATCGCCGACCTCTGGCTGGAGCCGGCGACCTCGTGGCCCTCCGGCATCCGCACCTCGGTCGCCTGGAACCGCAACGAGTGGATCTTCAAGACGCTCGACGTGTGGCGCAAGCTCTGCGACCCGGTGGCCAGCCGGATGGTCGGCGCGATGGGCGACCTGGTGCCGCCGGAGGCCCGCGCCCAGCTCGGCCCGATGCAGTCGATGGTCGCCACGCTCGGCGGCGCCCTCTTCGGCGGCCAGCTCGGCCAGGCGCTCGGCTCGCTCGCCGCCGAGGTGCTCTCCGCCGGTGACATCGGCCTGCCGCTCGGCCCCGCCGGCACCGCCGCGCTCGTCCCCGCCAACATCAAGGTGTACGGCGAGGGCCTGGAGCTGCCCGAGGACGAGGTACGCCTCTACGTGGCCCTGCGCGAGGCCGCCCACCAGCGGTTGTTCCAGCACGTGCCGTGGCTGCGCGGGCACGTCCTGACGGCGGTGGAGAACTACGCCGCGGGCATCCGGGTCAACCGGGAGGCGATCGAGGAGGCGATGGGCCGGGTCGACCCGACCGACCCGGAGTCCATGCAGGCGATCGCGCTGGAGGGCATCTTCACGCCCGAGGACACGCCCGCCCAGAAGGCGTCGCTGGCCCGGCTGGAGACCGTACTCGCCCTGGTCGAGGGCTGGGTCTGCCACGTCGTCGACAGTGCCGCCGGTGACCGGCTGCCCAACGTCGTACGCCTCGGCGAGGCGTTCCGCCGCCGCCGCGCCGCGGGTGGCCCGGCGGAGCAGACGTTCGCCGCGCTCGTCGGCCTCGAACTGCGGCCCCGCCGCCTGCGTGATGCGACGGTGCTGTGGGCGGCGCTGACCGAGCACCGCGGCATCGCCGGCCGGGACGCGGTCTGGGGCCATCCGGACCTGCTGCCCTCCGACGACGACTTCGCCGCGCCGGAGGCGTTCGCCACGACGAGCACCGATCTCGACGACGAGCTGGCGAACTTCGACTTCTCCGCCCCGGGCGCTCCCGAGGAGAAGTCCCCGGGCGAGGACGACGACAAGCGCTGACACCGTCTACCCCGTCGATCTTGCAGTTGTGACCCTCGGAATGTCCTGAAAGCGGCTTCTGTCGGGTGCCAAACTGCAAGATCGGCGGGCCGGGAACGGAGGGTGGGGGTCAGACGGGTCGGCCGGAGAGCAGGGCTCGGGTGGCCTCCCAGCCCTCGACGGCTGGATCGAGCGCAGCAAGGTCGGCCGGGCCGCGCATGCGGTGCCAGCCGGCGGTGACCGCCACGTCCCCGGGGCTCGGTGCCGCCCGCCGCACCTCGGCCGGTTCGGTCGTGTCCAGGTCCAGCGCGGGCAGCCACGCCGGTACGGGCAGCCGCGCCGCCACCCCCAGCAGCCCGGTTCCGCTCCCCTCGACCGGGGCCACCGCCACCGGCCGGGTGGTGAGCGGGCGCAGCAGCTTGCCGAGCGTCAGCCCCGGCAGGTCCGGCGCGTCCGCCACCACCACCGCCACCTGGTCGTACCGGACCGCCCGGTCGCCGGTGACCGCCGCCTCGCCCGTAGTGGCCGCCAGCTCCTGCCCTGACGCCTTCCCGGCCAGCGCCGCGAACACCGCGTTCGGGGTCGGCTCGGGCACCTCGTACACCTGGGTGCCGGGCCAGACCACGGCGTCGGCCAGCCATCGGTCCCCGGCGGTGACCGCCACGGCGGTCTCCACCTCGTTCAGCGTGGCGAGCAGGTCGACCACGTCCTCGGCGAGCGCGGTACGCCATCGCGCCGGGTCGATTCCGGGCGGCGACCAGGTCACCGGGCCGAGCAGCGCCACCACCACACGTCGCGACATTCGCCGACCTTAACCCCACCCCCGCGCGGGCCCGCGCGCGATCATGAAGTTGGCGGTGACGAAGCGGACGGAACGCCGGTCCAACTTCATGATCGACCGCGACGGGCGGGGGTCAGGGGATGGCGGCGGTGGCGGCTACGCCCTCCAGGTAGCCGCGGGCGCGTTCCGACCTGGGGTAGCGGGCCACCAGCGCCCAGAACTCTGCGTTGTGGCTGGGCACGATGAGGTGCGCCAGCTCGTGCAGCAGCACGTAGTCGATCACCCAGTCGGGCATGTCCTGGACCCGGTGCGAGATCCGGATGGTGCGGTCGGCGGGCGTGCAGGAGCCCCAGCGGCCGTTCTGGTTGGTCACCCAGCGGACGCTGGCCGGCGCGGCGGCCGACCCGTACTCGGTCAGGTAGAGGTCGATCAGGCGGGCGGCTCGGGCGAGCAGTTCGGCGTCCGAGCGGGCCAGCCTGCCCTCGCGGGCGGCGAGCCGGGCGAGCATCCGGTCGACCCACTCGCTCTCCTCGGCCCGGGAGAACTGGTCGGGGATGAGCACGACGACGCGCTCCCCGTCCCGGTACGCGGACACCGTGCGCCGCCGACGCTGGCTGCGCCGCACCTCGACGACGGGCTTCCGCGTCACGGCCATTACCGGTCCGCGCAGCCTCGGTTGACTGTCACGATGGAAAGCTAATGCGTACTGACCAGGACTCCGCAAGAGTCAACACGACGACACGCGCCCGGAAAGTGGCGGTTGGTTGTCAGGAGTCCGGAAAAATTCTTTGCGACGGTAGCTGACCATCACCTGACCGGCCCTGTTCACGTTAAGTGATCTACGACGAGTGACAGTCGGCGGGGCCACGCGAAGCGGATCTGGGTGCATTCATCCGGCGTGTCCGCGCGAAACTGACTTATCCGACGTTACTCGGCATGCACACTCTCGACGTCGACTTGCTCACAGAGTCGGCGCACAGCTGACATGGAACCGCCCAGACCTGGGTAGGGTCCGCCAACCACGGTCAGGTGACTGACCGCGGAGAACCCCCCGGCGCCGGGCCACGCGTGGACCGCCGCAGGGAGACCCGCCGGGACACCTCCGGCGGACGAGACGAGGAGGCTACCGTGGCCGACCAGGCCCAGACCTACAACGGTTACTGCGTGAAGTGCAAGGAGAAGCGGGACTTCGAGGGGCACGTGGAGGTCTCGAAGACCGGCATGAACATGGCCAAGGGCAAGTGCCCGGTGTGCGGCACAACAGTGAACCGCATCCTGGGTAAGGCCAAGGTCTGACCCGTACGGCCGACACGGGGGAGGACGGCCGGTGGCCGTCCTCCCCCGTCGTGTAGCCGACAGAGTTACCGGCTAGTTGTGGAAAACCGGCGAGATCCTGTGGACAACGCTGGCCACGGCTCGCCGCACCTGTGGACAACGAGCCACGGAGCGCGTGGAGACGGTCACGATCAGTGGCGTGACCGATCCGACGCCGCTCGTCCGTCCCGTCCTGCTGCCCGGCCTGACCCGGCTCTGGCGCGACCGGCACACGCTCCAGCTCGGCGAGCCGCCCGGCCGCGCGGTGCTGCTGGAGATGTCCTCGCCGGGGACGGCCCGCCTGCTCGACCTGCTCGACGGCACCCGCAGCGAACGCGCCGTGCTGGCCGGGGCGGGCGCCGCCCGGGTTCCGCCCGATGAGGCACGCGCCCTGCTCGACACGCTCCGGGGCGCCGGGCTGGTGGTGCCGGCGCAGGCCCTGCTCCCCCGTGACCTCACCGGCCCGGCCCGGGCCCGGCTGGCCGCCGAGGCCGCCGCGCTGGCGCTCGCGTCGCCCGACCTGCCCGGCACACCGGCGCGGCTGCTGCGCCGCCGCCGTGCCGCCCGGGTGCTGGTCACCGGCACGGGACGGCTCGGCGCGGCGGTCGCCGTCGCGCTGGCCCAGGCCGGGGTCGGGCACGTCGTACCCGATCTGGCCGGCCCGGTCGGCGCCGGTGACCTGGTCGGGACCGGCCTGACCGCCGCGGAGCTGGGCCGGCCGCTGGCCCCGGCGGTACGCGCGGCGCTTGCGCGGTGCGCGCCCGGAACGGTCACCGGCCCGTCCCGGCCGGCCCGGCCGGATCTGGTGGTGCAGCTCGGCGTCGACCGTCCGGCCGAACTGCTCGCCACCGGGTACGCCCGCCGGCGCCAGCCGCACCTGCTGCTCGATTTGCGGGGCGGCGTACCGGTGGTCGGTCCGCTGGTCCGCCCGCCCGTCGGTCCCTGCCTGCGTTGCCTCGACCTGCACCGCGGCGACCGGGATCCGGACTGGCCCGCGCTGGCCGCCCAGCTCGCCGCCGACCGGGGCGAGCGGGCCTGCGCCGCCGCCACCGGGCTCGCCGCGGCGGCCTTCGCGACGGCCGAGGTGCTGGCCCAGCTCGACGGCGCCCAGCCGGAGACGCTCGGCGGCGCGGTGGAGATCCGCGGTCCGGGTCGGGTCCGCTACCGACGGTGGCCGCCGCACCCCTCCTGCGGTTGCTGCCGGCGTCGCCCGATCCGGTCGGCCCCGACCGCTACCGGCCGCACGGCAGCAGCGGAGGCCCCGAGTCGGTAACAATGGCCGGGTGACCGACATCCCGCGCCGGGCCGTGTCCCGCACCGCCAAACTCGCCGCCCTGCCGCTCGGGTTCGCCGGTCGAACCGTCCTCGGCATGGGCAAGCGGGTGACCGGCCTCGCGTCCGACGTCATCTCCGCCGAGATCCAGCAGCGCACCGCCGAGCAGTTGTTCAGCGTCCTCGGGCAGCTCAAGGGCGGGGCGATGAAGTTCGGCCAGGCCCTGTCGGTGTTCGAGGCGGCGCTGCCCGAGGAGGTCGCCGCGCCCTACCGGCAGGCGCTGACCAAGCTCCAGGAGGCTGCCCCGCCGCTGCCGGCGGCGACTGTGCACAAGGTGCTCGCCGAGCAGCTCGGCCCGGACTGGCGCGACCGGTTCGTCGAGTTCGACGACACCCCGGCCGCCGCGGCGAGCATCGGTCAGGTGCACCGGGCGGTCTGGCGCGACCCGGGTTACGAAGCGGCAGGCGGCCCTCGGCACCGGGACGTGGCCGTGAAGATCCAGTACCCGGGCGCCGGTGACGCCCTGCTGGCCGACCTCAAGCAGCTCTCCCGGCTCGGCGGCATGTTCCGGGCCATCCAGCCGGGGCTGGACGTGAAGCCGCTCCTGGCCGAGCTGCGCGAGCGCATCACCGAGGAGCTGGACTACGAGCTGGAGGCGGAGTCGCAGCGGGCGTTCGCCGCCGCGTACGCCGACGACCCGGACATCTTCATCCCGGAGGTGCTCGACGCCGCGCCACGGGTGCTGATCACCGAGTGGGTGGAGGGCATCCCACTGTCCCAGATCATCCGGGAGGGCACCGAGGAGCAGCGCGACGAGGCCGGCCGGCTGATGGCGGAGCTGCACCTGTCCGCGCCGGAGCGGGCCGGGCTGCTGCACGCCGACCCGCACCCGGGCAACTTCCGGCTGCTGCCGGACGGCCGGCTCGGCGTGATCGACTTCGGGGCGGTGGCCCGGATGCCGCAGGGCACGCCCGAGCCGATCGGCCGGATCGCGGCGCTGGCGCTGCGCGGGGACGCCGACGCGGTGGTGGAGGGGTTGCGCGCCGAGGGCTTCGTCAGCCGCACCGAGTCGATCGACGCCCCGGCGGTGCTGGACTTCCTGCGTCCGATGCTGGAGCCGATCGCCGCGGACGAGTTCCGCTTCACCCGGGCCTGGCTGCGCGGCGAGGCGACCCGGCTGGCCAGCCCTCGCTCCCCCGCCTACCAGCTCAGCCGGCAGCTCAACCTGCCCCCGTCGTACCTGATGATCCACCGGGTCACGCTGGGGTCGATCGGGGTGCTCTGCCAGTTGGAGGCGAAGGCGTCCTACCGGTCGATCCTGGAACGCTGGCTACCGGGCTTCGCGCCGGTGGCCTGAGCGCGGCCGGCCGGAAGCGGGCCGGCGAGCGGGCGGGGCCGGCGACGAGCACGGCGAAGGGGCGGTGACCTGTCGGTCACCGCCCCTTCCTCACGCGATCGTTCTACAGAACGCCCAGGTCGCGGGCCGACTGGCTGCGACCCCGCATGGCGACGGTACGGGCGGAACGGGTTGCCTCAGTGCTCGTGGTGTTGCGACCGGCCTGAGGCCGGCGCATTCGGGCCCTGGACAACGCTTCGTGGAGTAGTTGCATCTCGAATCCGTTCGGCAGGTTCAGCATCAGAATTTCTCTCTCAGGTCGGCCGGTGGAGGGACACCGGCATCGGTTCGGGCTCGGAACGTAGGTGTGTCAGGCTGCCAGCCGGACGGAGCTTCGCGACTCGGACAGCCCGCTGGCCGCCAGTCGCGCCTCCGCCTCGACCCGGAGCTGCGCGTCTCGGGCGAGGTCCTCCTTGCGCGGACGGCCACGGGGCCGCTTGCGCGGGACGACCGCGCCACGCTCGAAGATCTCGCCGCCCCAGACGCCCCAGGGCTCGGCTCGCTCCACCGCCCCGGCCAGGCACTCGACGCGCAGCGGGCAGTCCCCGCAGAGCGACTTGGCCAGCTCGAGCTCGGCAGGCGAGTCGGAGAACCACAGGTCGGGGTCGAACTTCCGGCAGGGCAGGTTCGCCTCCACGTCGACGCTCACGTCGAGCGGGGCCAACGCCAGACTCATCCTCCGGTCACCTCTCTCTCACTTCGATCTCGTGGATCGCATTCCGACGTACTTCGGCGGGACAAAAAACTGAGGCCGCGGATCCCGGTATGCGGGTTCCGCGGCCTCGAGGTGAGCCGGTGGTCTGATGGATCAGACCGGTCTACCTCGAGGTGGAACACCGCGGACATCCGTGCGCTTCTTGGCGCCATCGATGCCCTTGCCCGCGAAGCCACTGGTCCCCTCGACTCCGGCGATCGGCGCAACGGTCAGGGTCAGCTCGGCCTGAACCTGAACCTGGTGCACCTGCGGAGCCGACGGTCGAGCGGCGAGGGCCACCCGGACAGCCGACAGCGGAGCGACGGCAGACGGCATCGCCGCAAGACGCTCATAAGTGAAGATCTTCATTGGTGCCACCTCCCTACTCTCCTCGTGCCGACCGTGGACTCATCCCCTTTGAGCAGCCAGAACGGCGCCGCTCGCGAGGTGTGTCATGAGGCTATTCCTCGCCCTCGGGCGAGGGCAAACGATTTACGGCTACTTTTCAGAAGTTTTCTGTGGGCAGACAGCGTCGACCGTGGCGCCCGCCACCAGGGCGAGCACCGTATCCCCATAAAGACCGACTTTTCGGGGCCCGATCCCGGCGATCGCCACCAGCTCCTCCGTGCGGCCGGGCTTCCGCTCGGCCAGCGCGGTGAGCGTGGCGTCGGTGAAGACCACGTACGCCGGCACCTTCTGCGCGCCCGCCACCCGCTGCCGCCACTCGCGCAGCCGCTCGTACAGTTCCTCGTCGATGTCCGACGGGCAGGTCGGGCAGCGGCCCAGTTTGCGGTCCGCGCCGGCGAGCAGCGTGGCGCCGCAGATCCGGCACGAGACCACCTGCGGCCGGCGCCGCTCGGCCCGCCGCGCCGGCCCGGCGCCGCCGGCCCGCTCACCGCCGCCGGACCGGTCGAGCTGGGGCAGGAACCGGGAGGGACGCCGGGCCCGCCCGCCCGGCGAGCGCGCGGTGGCGTACGACAGCCAGAGCCACTCCCGGGCTCGGGTGATCCCGACGTAGAGCAGCCGTCGTTCCTCCTCGACCTGTTCCATGGTCTTCGCGTACGTGGTGGGCAGCGTGCCCTCGGCCAGCCCGACCAGGAACACCGCGTCCCACTCCAGCCCCTTCGCCGAGTGCAGCGACGCGAGCGTGACGCCCTCGACGGTGGGCACGTGCTGCTGGGCGGCCCGCCGGGCGAGTTCCTCGGTGAACCCGGTCAGGCCGGGATCGTCCTCGGCTTCCGCCGCGTACTCCTCGGCGAGCTGGACCAGCGCGGCGAGCGCCTCCCACCGCTCGCGCGCGGCGCCGCCCGGCGGGGGCGAGTCGGGCGCCCAGCCGACGGCGGTGAGCGCCTCGACCACGGTGGCCGGCAACGGGGTGCCCGGGTCGGCCGACCGGGTGGCGGCACGCAACGCGATCATCGCCTGGCGCACCTCGGGCCGCTCGAAGAACCGCTCCGCGCCCTGGAGCACATACGGCACGCCGGCCTCGGAGAGCGCCTTCTCGTACGCCTCGGACTGCGCGTTGGTGCGGAACAGCACCGCGATCTCCCGCGCCGGGGTGCCGCCCGCCACCAGCGCCCGGCAGCGCGCGGCGACCGCGTTCGCCTCGGCCGGCTCGTCGGTGAAGATCCGCAGTTCCGGCTCCGGGCCGGGCCGGCGCTGGCCGTGCAGCTCCAGCCGAAGCCGCGCCTCGGCGCCCCGGGCCTGCGAGATCACCGCGTTGGCGAGCCCGACCACCTGCGGGGTGGAGCGGTAGTCGCGGACCAGCCGGACCACAGTCGCGCCCCGGTGCAGGCGGGGGAAGTCGACCAGGTACGACGAGGTGGCGCCGGTGAACGAGTAGATCGTCTGGCTGGCGTCGCCGACCACTGTCAGGTCGTCCCGGCCGCCCAGCCACGCCTCCAGCAGCCGCTGCTGGAGCGGGTTGACGTCCTGGTACTCGTCGACCACGAAGTGCCGGTACTGGCTGCGCACCTGCTCGGCCACGTCCGGGTGCTCCTCGATGCCCCAGACCGCGGCGCGCAGCATGTCCTCGAAGTCGATCACCCCGTTGCCGCGCTTGAGCCGCTCGTACGCGTCGAACACGTCCGCCACCCGGGCCGGCTCGTACGGCGTCTCGCGCAGCGCCTTGGCCGCGGCCACGACGTACTCCCCGGGCTCGACCAGCGACGACTTGGCCCACTCGATCTCGGCGGCCAGGTCCCGCGCGGCGGCCCGGTCGGCGCGCAGGCCGACCTTGGCGGCGGCGAGTGTGACCACCCGCACCTTGCTGTCCAGCAGTTCCGGCATGGCCCGCCCGGCCAGCAGCCGGGGCGCGAAGTAACGGACCTGCCGCAGCGCCGCCGCGTGGAACGTGCGTGCCTGCACACCCTGCACCCCGAGCACGCCGAGGCGGCTGCGCATCTCGGCTGCGGCGCGGGCGGTGAACGTGACCGCCAGCACATGCCGGCCGGCGATGTCGCCGGTCAGCGCCCGGTACGCGATCCGCGACGTCACCGCCCGGGTCTTGCCGGTGCCGGCGCCGGCCAGGACGCAGACCGGGCCGGCCGGGGCGGTCACCGCGGAGCGCTGCTCCGGATCCAGCCCGGCCAGCACCCGTTCCGCCGCTGAGTGAACGCCCACAGCACGGAATCATCCCAGCATCGTGTGACGTTGCAGCGATTAGCCTGGCCTGATCGGACCGGGCGCGAGCCACCCCTTGGAGGACCAGACCATGCTGACGATGTATTCCACCCCGTGGTGCGGCTACTGCCACCGGCTGAAGTCGCAGCTCGACCGGGAGGGCATCGCGTACGAGGTGGTCGACATCGAGCAGGACCCGACGGCCGCGGACTTCGTGATGAGCGTCAACGGCGGCAACCAGACCGTCCCGACGCTGCGCTTCGCCGACGGCAGCGCCCTGACCAACCCCTCGATCACGCAGGTCAAGCAGCACCTGGCCGCGCTGCCCGGCTGATCCGCCCGCGACGCCACGAGCGGCCGTACCCGATCCGGGTACGGCCGCTCGCCGTCGTTCAGGACCCGCCGCGGCTGAGCACGCCGTCGTCGGCGGGTTTGCGGGGCGCCGGGATCCGGACCGGTCCGGATCCCGGCGTGGTCAGCCCGCGGCCCCGCCACAGGTAGAGGCCGGCCGCCGTGGTGACGGCCCCCACCAGGGCGAACAGCAGCCGGTAGTCGAACACGCCGACGAGCAGCGCGCCGGTGCCGATGGAGAGCGCCTGCGGCCCGCTGACCAGCGCCTCCGACGCGGCGGTCACCCGGCCGAGCAGCCGCGGCGGCGTCCGCCGCTGGATCAGCGTGTTCAACCCCACCATGGTCAGCGGCAGCGAGAGGCCGGCCAGCAGCAGCGCCACCACCCCGAGCCACAACCGGGGGTACGCCAGCGCCAGCGCGGCCGGCCCGAAGAACGTCACGCCCGCGGCGAGCGCGCCGACCTCGCCGAACCGGCGGACCACGGCGGCCGAGAACAGGCCGCCGACCAGCCCGCCGACGCCCTGCACCATGACCAGCACGCCGACGAACGCGGCGTCGCGGTGCAGGCCCAGATCGACGTACGCGAAGATCAGCGACTCGGTGAAGCCCATCACCAGCGAGCCGAGCCCGTACCCGAGCAGCGCCCGGCGCAGCGCCGGCTCCCCGGTCAGGTGGCGCAGCCCGGCGCCCAGCTCGGACGGCCCGCGGCTACCGGAGCGCGCCGGTGTGCCCTCCTCCACGCGCAGCCGCGCGACCACCGCCGCCGCGGTCAGGAAGCCGGTCATGGCCAGCAGGACCAGCAGCCAGCCGCCCACCGCGGCGTACACACCGGCCCCGGCCAGCGGCCCGATCAGCCGCAGGCCCTGCCGGACGGTCTGGAGCAGCCCGTTCGCGTCGGCCAGCAGGTCGGCCGGAACCAGATGCCGGATCAGTCCGTTGAGCACGGCGGTGAGGGTGATGTACGAGAGTCCGTAGAGCGCGGCGACCACGTAGATCACCCAGACGTCGGAGCGGTCCCGGACCGTGAGCAGCGGGCCGAGCAGCACTGCCGCGACCAGGTTGGCGGCGATGAAGAACTGTCGCCTGCGGTAGCGGTCGACCACCCAGCCGACCAGCGGGGCGAGCGCCATCGGCGCGATGACCGCGAAGATGGTCGCCCCGGCCATGCTGTCCGAACCGGTCAGGTCCTTGACCCAGACGGCCAGGGCGAGCAGCAGGACCGACTCCGCAGCCATGCTCGCGACGAGCGCGGCGAACAGCAGGCGGAAGTCGGGGCGGCGCAGGACGGTGCGCATCGGTTCCCTCCGGCGGGGGTGCGCCACCAGGGGCGCGTCGGGGGCGGGCGCTGGTGAAGGCGCCCTCCACAGTCCTCTTTTTGTCTCGTGACACGCCCTTGCCGGAACCTCCGGCGCCGGTCGCGCCGTCCATACTGACCGTGGGGGGCGAATTTCATACAGTTACCGTCGCGTCAAGCGACGGTCGACGGGAAAGAGGACGCCGTGCCTCCTGCCGTACCAGGCCCGATTCTGCGCCGCCGTCGACTCGGCACCGAGCTGCGTCGGCTCCGCGAACAGGCCGGTCTGACCGGTGACCAGGTCATCGAGCGGATCGGCTGGGCCTCCGCATCCAAGTTGTCCCGCCTGGAGAACGGCCGCAGTCGTCCCGACCCGGACGACGTGGACGTGTTGCTGACGCTCTACGGCGCCGACGAGGAGCAGCGCGCGGAACTGACCGGGATCACCCACGAGGCCGGCGACATGCGCGGCTGGCTGCGCAACTTCCCGGTGATGACGCAGCAGCAGCGCGCCTTCGCCGAGCTGGAGGCCGGCTGCGCGGAGATCTCCGAGTACAACCCGGTGCTGGTGCCGGGGCTGTTGCAGACGCCCGGGTACGCCCGGCACCGGATCATGTCCGCCGCGCAGGTCGCCGCCGAGGCCGGCGACCCGGAGAGCGAGGATCCGGAGACCGAGGTACGCGCGCGGCAGGCCCGCCAGTCGCTGCTGACCCGCTCCCCCGAGGTGCCCCGCTACACGGCGGTGCTGGAGGAGGCCGCGCTCGGCCGGCGGGCCGGGCCGCCGGAGGTGCTGCACGAGCAGCTCGTCCACCTGTGCGAGATGGCGCTGCTGCCGAACGTGACGCTGCGTCTGCTGCTGCGGGACACGCGGGTCGGCGACTGGTACCTTCCGCCGACCGCGTTCTCGGTCTATCGGTTCGCCGATCCCCTCGATCCGGAGACACTCGCCATCGAAGGTGGGTTCACCGACGTCATGTCGACCGAGGTAAACACCCTAAATCGCTATAAAGTGGTGTTCGAGTGGCTATGCTCGTCGGCACTCTCCGCATCGGACACCCTCTCCTGGTTGATCGAGGCGACGGGACGGCTGACCGGCACGGCAGTCGAGTCCACGGTGGCGTACGGGCCGGCAACGGCGCCGACCCAGCGACGCCGGGACTCGGGGCGCCTCACCACGGAACGGTGATCCGGTACGGGCACCGTCCGCGCTCCGGCGTCGCTCGGTCCCATCGGAGCACCTCACCAGGAGCAAGCACCATGAACGAGATCCACACCAGCACGACCGCACTGTCGGGACGGCTCGCCGGCGCAGCCTGGCGCAAGAGCACCCGCAGCCAGACCTCCAACTGCGTGGAGGTCGCGCCGCTCGACTCCGGGCCGGCCACAGTGGCGCTGCGGGACAGCAAGGACCCGAGCGGACCGGTCCTGCTGTTCGACCGGGCCGGCTGGCTCGGCTTCCTCGCCGGCACGAAGAGCGGTCAGTTCGATCTGGACTGATCCGGCGAACCACGGGGGGCCGTCGGCGCGAGCCGGCGGCCCCTCGCGCGTCCATCCCCGACAACGGTGCTGACCTGGGATCCCCCGATCGGTCGAGCTGGCGCGTTCCCCTTGCCGGGCGGACACATCGGCGTAACATGACGCGGGAGTGACGTGGAAGTTCCAGCGTGTAACCGCCGATTGTCCGGGGGACACCATGCGGTTCCTGATCGTCCGCACCGAGATCCGTTCCGTCGCCGACGCCGACATCGCCGCCGCCTGGGCGGGCGGGGGTCGCCTGCGGGACGAGACGAGCACGCCGGAACCCCGCCGCCAGGTCGTCCACGCCGAGGACCGGGACGCCGCACTCCTGCTCGCCCGCGCGCTGTCCGCGGTCGGCGCCGTGCGCGCGGGCCGGCACCGGGTCAAGGTGCTGCCGATCGAGGAACCCGCCCCCGGGCACCCGTACCGCTGGGACGGTGGATGACCGGACGCTGACGTCCGTCGTGGCCGGACCGGCCTCCCCCGCCGCTTTCCTGCCTCACCCGGCCCCGACGGCACGTGTTCCCGACCCGGACCGTCGCGGCAACGACGGTCCGGGTCGGGGCCGCGTCCTCCCGGCCTGTGTCCGCCCGGCCCGGGCCGGGCGGCTTCGCCAGCTCGGGGAGGTGGCTGCATTCCACCGCCCTCGACCACACCACTTCCCCGAACTGGCGCGACCCCAGCCGGAACCCGCCGACCCGACGGGGTCGGGCGGGTCAGCAGTGGCCGTCGAGCCAGCGGTGCACCAGGAACAACGCGATCGAGGACGGCGGCGGCAGGACCAGCCGGTCTCCCCCGCCCACCGGCACCGGCTCGTCCGCGAGCGCCGCGCCGATCTCCCGGCGGGTGAACCAGCGCGCGTGCGCGATCTCGGCCAGGTCGACCCGGATCGGCGCGTCCGCGTCGGCGCGGGCCAGGAAGCCGAGCATCAGCGAGCCGGGGAACGGCCAGGACTGGCTGCCCACGTACGCGATCTCCTCGACCGGGACGCCCACCTCCTCGCGGACCTCGCGCAGCACGGCGGCCTCGGCCGACTCGCCGGGCTCGACGTATCCGGCCAGGCAGGAGTAGCGGCGCTGTCCCGGGGTGCGCGGCCAGGCCGCGTTGTTGCCGAGCAGACAGCGGCCGTCCGGGCCGTCCACCCCGTCGTGCACCAGCACGATCATGGCCGGGTCGGTACGCGGCCAGACCCGGTCGCCGTCCGGATCGATCCGCGACCAGCCGGCCTCGTCGGCGCTCGTCGCCTTGCCGGTGGTCGACGAGTAGCCGTGCCGCAGGTGCCAGTTGAGCAGCGCCAGCGCGGTGGTGAACAGGCCCGCGTCCCGGTCGGTCATCAGGTGGCCGACCTCGCGCAGGTGGGCCGGACGGGTGTCCGGCAGCGCCGGCAACGGCCCGTCCACCGCGAACACGGGTACGCCGTCCGGCTCGACGCCGAGGAACATCGGCACCGACCGGGGCACCTCGGGCAGCTCGCCGGGGCCGACCAGGACCAGCTCCGGCGGGGTGGGCGCGCCCCGGACCAGCGCCCGCCCCTCGGCGGTGGAGTCCAGCACCAACACCCGGGCCCGTTCCCACGCCTCGGTCAGCCAGCCCGGATCGGTACGCCGGTGCGCGGCCCGGTCGAGCGTCGACCGGGCCAGCGGCGGGGCGGATTCGCCGCTCATGCGGATTCCGTACGCACCGGTGTCAGCGCGGCGAGCGAGTCGGCCACCCGCTCGGCGTCGCCGAGCACGACGGTGACCGCGCGGGCCGGGGCCAGGTAGCGGGCGGCCACCTCGGCCACGTCGTCCACGGTCGCGGCGGCCAGCCGGGCGGCGTGCTCGGCGAGGAAGTCCAGCCGCAGCCCGTTGCCGGCGTACGCGCTGGTCAGCGACGCGAGGCCGGCCTGGGTGGACATGCCGAGCTGGAGCGTGCCGAGCGCGTACTGGCGGGCCTGCTCCAGTTCGTCGGCCTTCGGCGGCACAGTCGCCAGGCGGCCCAGCTCGTAGTTCGTCTCCACCAGCGCCGCCGCGGTGACCTCGGTGGCCACCTCGGCGCCGGCGACGAGCAGCGAACCGGCCACCGAGTGCTCGACGAGCGAGTGCGGCCCGTACGTGTAGCCCTTGTCCTCGCGGATGTTCTCCACCCAGCGGGAGGAGAAGTAGCCGCCGAAGATCAGGTTGGCGAGCTGCAACGCGGCGTGGTCCGGGTGGGTACGCGGCACCGCGGGGAGCGCGAGGCGTACCGAGGACTGCACCGAGCCGGGCCGGTCGACCAGCAGCAGCGGACCGGGTTCCAGCGGCGGCGCGGGGGGCAGCTCGGCGACGTGGCCGTCACCGCGCCACCCGGCCAGCGCCTGCTCGGCCGCGTCCAGCGCCCGCTCCGGCGCCACGTCGCCGACGAGCACCAGCACCGCGCCGGCCGGGTGCACCCGCTCGGCGTGCAGCCGGCGCAACGCGGCCGGGCGGACCGCCCGGACCTGGTCCGGGTCGGGCGTCTGCACCGCGTACGGGTGCCGGCCGTACACCCGCTTGAGCAGCGCGGTGCGGGCCAGGTGCGACGGCTGGCTCTGGGCGACCTGGATGCGGTCGACCAGGCGGTCCCGCTCGGTCTCCACCCAGTCGGCCGGGTAGGTGGCCCCGGTGAGCACCTCGGCGAGCAGCTCCAGCATCCGGTCCAGGCCGGTGACCAGGCCCGCGCCGGAGAGCATCAGCCGGTCCGGGTCGAGACCGGCGGTCAGCCCGCCGCCGACCTTCTGCAACTCGGCCGCCAGCTCGGTGGCGCTGTGCGCCTCGGTGCCGGAGAGCATGGTCTGCGCCAGCATCCCGCCGCGGGCCAGGTGGGTGCGCCCGAACGGCATCCAGAGTCGCAGCTCGACGAGCGGTACGGAGGAGCGGCGTACCGCGATCACGGTGAGGCCGTTGCCGAGCGTGCGCTCGGCCTGCTTGGGCACCTTGAGACGGCGGTTCGGGCGCAGCGCCGGCAGCGGCCGGACGGTGGTGGCAGCGGTGGTGGCGGTGGCAGTCATCGGGCTCCTCCGGCGACGACCTCGACTGATGCGCGGCGCTCGGGCCGCAGGGTGGCGGCGGCGGCGCGGACCTGCTCCTCGGTGACCTCGCCGACGAGCCGGGGCAGGTCGTTGAGCAGGCCGGGTTCACCCCGCTGCTGTTCCAGCACCGCCATCCGCAACGCGCGGCCGAGCACCGCGTCCGTGTCGCGCAGCAGGTGGGTGGCCATCCGGGCCTGGGTACGGGCCAGCTCGCCCTCGGTCAGCCCGTCGGTCGCCAGCCGGTCCAGTTCCTCGTCGATGGTGCGCAGCACCTTGTCCACGTCGTCACCGGGCGGCAGGTGCGCCTGGAGCAGCAGCGCGGTGGGGTCGCGCACGTCGAACGGGTCGCCCATGAAGCCGAGGTACCCGCCGAGGCTGGTGACCGACCGGTCGCGCTGCACCAGCCGCTCGACCAGCCGGGAGGCGTCACCGTCGGTGAGCACCTCGGCCAGCACCACGTACGGCAGGTAACCGGCGAAGTCGCTGACCGGGTCGGGCACCCGCCAGGCGCCGGCCACCGCCGGGAGCGGGGCCAGCGCGTCGGTGTACGTGTTGCGCCGCTCGGCGGTCAGGTCGGGCTCGGCGAAGTCGGGCCGCTGCGGGGCGGGCCGGGCCGGCACGTCCCCGAAGTGCCGCTCGATGAGCGTGGTCGCCTCGGCCACGTCGATGTCGCCGCTGACCGCGAGCACCGCGTTGCCGCTGGCGTAGTAGCGGCGGAAGAAGTCGGCGGCGTCGGCCACGGTGGCCGACTCCAGGTCGACGAAGGAGCCGTAGCCGTCGTGCGCGTTGGGGAAGGTGTCGAACATCACCGGGGGCAGCGTCAGCCAGGGGAACCCGCCGTACGGCCGGTTCAGCACGTTGACCCGGATCTCCTCCTTGACCACGTCGACCTGGTTGCGCAGGTTCTCCTCGGTCAGCCGGGGGCCGCGCATCCGGTCGGCCTCCAGGAACAGCGCGCGTTCCAGCGCGTTGGCGGGGAGCGTCTCGAAGTAGTCGGTGTAGTCCAGGTGGGTGGAGCCGTTGAACGTCCCGCCCGCGCCCTGGACGTGCCGGAAGTGGGCCAGCTTCTCCAGGTTCTCCGAGCCCTGGAACATCAGGTGCTCGAAGAGGTGGGCGAACCCGGTGCGTCCCTCGGGCTCGGAGCGGATGCCGACGTCGTAGACCACAGCCACCCCGATGACCGGGGCGCTGCGGTCCGGCGTGAGCACCACACGCAGGCCGTTGTCGAGGGTGAACCGTTCGACCGGGTACTTCGTCGCTGGGATCTTCGCTCTCCGCGTCGGCACGAGATCGACATTAGCGCCTCGGTACCGGCTCTACCGCCGGTGTGCCACGGCCCACCGGACGGCGGTCCCGGCGGCTGGCCGACCGGCCACGCCTTCTCCACCGAACAGGTGGGAATTATCGGGAAATCCCAGGTCGCGGGGCGCGGCCCCTGAGACGGGGCTTGACGCCACCGGGCCGCTGGCCCACTCTTCCTACCAACTAAATAGGAATACTGCGGATTGGACATTCGATGAGAGGGCTTCCCCTGCGCCGCCTGGCCACCCTCGCGGCCCTGGCCGCTGTCGGCGCGGCCACGCTCGGCACCACCGCCGCCTGCGGCGACGACAGCGACGCCGGCGCCGCGTCCGGCCCGGTGACGCTGCGCCTGGGCTACTTCCCCAACATCACGCACGCCCCGGCCGTGGTCGGTGTGGAGAAGGGGATCTTCGCCGAGAAGCTCGGCAGCGACGTCGAGCTGGACACCAAGACGTTCAACGCCGGCCCGGCCGCCATCGAGGCCGTCTTCTCCGGCGCGCTCGACGCCACGTACATCGGCCCGAACCCGACCGTGAACGCCTTCTCCAAGTCCAAGGGCGAGGCGGTCCGGGTCGTCTCCGGCGCCGCGTCCGGCGGCGTCGCGCTCGTGGTCAAGCCCGGCATCACCTCGGTGGAGCAGCTGCGCGGCAAGAAGATCGCCACCCCGCAGCTCGGCAACACCCAGGACGTGGCGCTGCGCTTCTGGCTCAAGGAGAAGGGCCTGGAGACCACCAAGGAGGGCGGCGGCGACGTCAAGATCGTGCCGCAGGAGAACGCGCAGACGATCGAGACGTTCGGCAGCGGCGCCATCGACGGCGCCTGGGTGCCCGAGCCCTTCGTCTCCCGGCTGATCAACGCCGGCGGCAAGGTGCTCGTCGACGAGCGCGACCTCTGGCCGGACAAGAAGTTCGTCATCACCAACCTGCTGGTCAGCACCAAGTTCCTCAAGGCGCACCCGGACGTGGTGAAGAAGCTGGTCGAGGGCCAGGTCGCGGCGAACGAGTTCGTCAACACCAAGCCGGACGAGGCGCAGCAGGCCATCTCCGACCACATCGGCAAGATCACCGGCAAGCCGCTGGACCTCAAGCTGATCAAGCAGGCCTGGCCGACGCTGGAGTTCACCAACGACCCGATCCCGTCGTCGCTGAAGACCGGCCTGGACCACGCGGTCGCGGTCGGGCTCACCCAGCCGGTCGACCTGAACGGCCTCTACGACCTGAAGTACCTCAACGAGGTGCTCAAGGCGCAGGGCAAGGCCGAGGTCAGCCAGCCGTGACGTCGACCAGCACGACCCCGCGCAGCGCGACCGGCTCGGTCGCGCTGCGCGGCGTGACCAAGGTGTACGGCCAGGGCGAGCAGGCGGTCCTGGCGCTGGACGGGCTGTCGCTGGACGTCGCTCCGGGCGAGTTCGTCTGCATGGTCGGCGCGTCCGGCTGCGGCAAGAGCACGCTGCTCAACCTGGTCGCCGGGCTCGACCGGGCCAGCGGCGGCGCGATCGAGCTGGGCGAGGGCGTCAACCCGGGACTCATGTTCCAGGAGCCGGCGCTGTTCCCGTGGCTGACCGTCGAGGGCAACGTCGAGGTGCCGCTGAAGCTGCGCGGGCTGCCCCGCGACCAGCGCAAGGAGCGGGTGGCCGAACTGCTGCGCACGGTCCACCTGTCCGAGTTCGGCCGCAAGCGGCCGCACCAGCTCTCCGGCGGCATGCGGCAGCGGGTCGCGCTGGCCCGCACGCTCGCGCTGGAGACGCCGGTGCTGCTGATGGACGAGCCGTTCGGCGCGCTGGACGCGATGACCCGCGACATCCTGCACGACGAGCTGGAGCGGATCTGGTCCGAGCGCAAGCTCACCGTCCTGTTCGTCACGCACAACGTCCGCGAGGCGGCCCGGCTCGCCGACCGCATCGTGCTGCTCTCCAGCCGGCCCGGCCGGATCATCTACTCCACCGAGGTCGCCGTGCCGCGCCCCCGGCGGATCGACTCGCCGGAGGTCTCGGCCATCGCCGCCGAGGTCACCGACCGGCTGCGCAAGGAGGTGGGCCGGCATGGCCAGTGACACCCTGTCCGCGTCGGCACGGGCCGACGCGGAGATCTCCGGCCTCGACGCGCTGGAGATCGCCGGCCGGGAGAAGGGCCCGTCCCGGGTACGCCGCCTGTGGTCGGCCACCTGGCCCAAGTTCGCCGCGCTCGCGCTCGCCGTGGCGATCTGGCAGGCGGTGGTCTGGTCCGGGTGGAAGGAGCCGTGGGCGCTGCCCGGCCCGGCAGTGGTCTTCGGTGACCTCGGGGAGTACCTGCTCAGCTCGGCGCTCTGGGAGGGCCTGGCCACGACCGCCCGGCGGGCGGCTGTCGGCTTCGCCGCGGCCGTCGCCGTCGGCCTGCTGCTCGGCCTGGGCGTCGCCCGGGTCAAGGTGCTCCGGGCCGCGCTCGGCTCGATGATCACCGCGTTGCAGACCATGCCGTCGATCGCCTGGTTCCCGCTGGCCATCCTGCTGTTCCAGCTCAGCGAGCAGGCGATCTTCTTCGTGGTGGTGCTCGGCGCCGCGCCGTCGGTCGCCAACGGCGTCATCCACGGCGTCGACTACGTGCCGCCGCTGCTGGTCCGCGCCGGCCGCAACCTCGGCGCGCGCGGGCTCAACCTCTACCGGTACGTGATCGCGCCGGCCGCGCTCCCCGCCATCGTGGCCGGGCTCAAGCAGGGCTGGGCGTTCGCCTGGCGCAGCCTGATGGCCGGTGAGCTGCTCGTGGTCATCGCCACCCGCACCTCGATCGGCGCGCAGCTCACGTACGCGCGCGAGCTGAGCGAGGCGCCACGCCTGATGGCCATCATGATCGTCATCCTGGTGGTGGGCCTGCTCGTGGACACCGCGTTCGGGGCCGCCGACAAGGCGATCCGCCGCCGCTGGGGCGTGCTGGACCAGGCCGGCAACTGACGTCGTGTACATCTCCGCGCGCGCCGACTACGCGCTCCGGGCCATGCTCGCCGTCGCCGACGTCGCCGGGACCACCGGCGACCCGGCGGCCGGCGGCGGCGAGCTGGTCAAGGCGGCGAGCCTGGCCGAGAGCCAGGACATCCCGCTCAGCTTCCTCCAGGGGATCCTGCTCGACCTGCGGCGGGCCGGACTGCTGCACAGCCATCGCGGCACCGAGGGCGGGTACGCGCTGACCCGCCCGCCGGACGAGATCAGCGTGGGCGACGTGCTGCGCGCGGTGGGTGGCGCGATCACGAGTGTGCGGGGCATTCCCGCCGACCGGGCCGGCTACCACGGCGTGGCCACCGGCCTGCGGGACGTGTGGCTGGCGGTGGACGGCGCGATCGCCCTGGTGGTGGATCGGACCACGCTCGCCGACCTGCTGAGCGACCGGGCCACGGCACCCTGACGCGCGCCCGGTCACGGCGCCGGCGGCCGTACCTGCCCGTCGCGGACCATGCGGATCTCGCGTACGCCGTCCTGGACCTGGGTCGTCCCGTCGGCCACGAAGCCGTGCCTCCGGTAGAACGCCTGGGCACGGGGGTTGGGATCGGCGACCCACAGCGCCACCGACTCCGCCGCGTCGAGGACGGCCCGCAACAACGCCGGCCCGGCACCGGTGCCGTGGTCGGCCGCGTGCACATAGAGGACGTACAGCTGCCTCGCCCACGCCGCCTCCGCGTCGAGCGGCGGGCCCGACATCGCGACCCCGATCAGCTCGCCCCGCCGCTCGGCCACCGCCGCCCGGTTCGCGCGGTAGCGCTCGTCGGTCAACGCGGCGGTCCAGAACCGCTCCCGGAAGGCCGGGAGACCGGGATCGTCCAGCACCGCGTCCGGCATGAGCCCGCGGTACGTCTCCTGCCAGCACCGGACATGCACGCGTGCCATCCGGGCGACGTCCTCGACCCGGGCCTCGCGAACGGTCACCGACGAGTCCACCGCCGCATCGTAGGCAGCCGGCCGGCTCCGGCATCACCCCCTTGCGGGGCGGCTACGGGACGTGCGGGGCGCTCATCCCCGGGGTGAAGCTGCGGGCGGCCCCACGGTCCTGCGGGCCGTCGTCGGACGGTTGCCACGGCCCGAACGCGGCCACCGCGGCGAGCGCCAGTCCGGCGCCCGCCACCGCGAGCACCAGCAGCACTTCCCGTGCTCCGCCTGAGCCGGCGTCCCCCGCCATGAACCGCTCCCTCCGCGTCCGGCCGACCCCCCGACCGGTCCCCCGACCGACAGCATCGCCGTCGGGTTCCGGTCGGACAGTCGGGCAGCCGACCGAACGTCGGCTGATTCCCGACTCAGGTCGGTCGGACGCGGGCTGCGGTCAGCGGCGGCGCGGGCGCCGGCGAGGACGGGTCGCCGGGGCGGGGTGCGCGGCGGCGGGCGCGGTGATGGTCACCGGGACGCCGGACGGCTCCCGGGCGCCGGTGAGCCGAGTCAGCTCGCCGTCGCCGGGGCGTACCCGCGTGGTCTTGGGGTTGATGCCCGCGGTGCTCATCAGCCGGGCGACGTCGCGGCGCTGGTCCGGCAGGACGAGCGTGACCACGGTGCCCGACTCCCCGGCCCGCGCGGTCCGTCCACCCCGGTGCAGGTAGTCCTTGGCCTCGGTGGGCGGGTCGGCGTTGACGACCAGGTCCAGCCCGTCGACGTGGATGCCCCGGGCCGCCACGTCGGTCGCCACCAGCGCGGTGACCTGGCCGGTGCGGAACTGTTCCAGGATGCGGGTGCGCTGCGGCTGCGACTTGCCGCCGTGCAGCGCCGCCGCGCGTACGCCCTTGGAGAGCAACTGGCGGGCCACCCGGTCGGCGCGGTGCTTGGTGGCGATGAAGACGATGGTGCGGCCCTCGCGGGCGGCGATGTGCGCCAGCGCGGCCGGCTTGTCCTCCGCCTCCAGGTGCAGCACGTGGTGCGTCATCGCGGTGACGGTGGCGGTGCCCGGGTCGACGGAGTGCGTCACCGGGTCGGTCAGGAACCGGCGGACCAGCCGGTCCACGCCCCGGTCCAGGGTGGCCGAGAACAGCATCCGCTGACCGCCCGGTGCGACCTGCTCCAGCAGCTTCGTCACCTGCGGCAGGAAGCCCATGTCGGCCATCTGGTCGGCCTCGTCCAGCACGGTGATGGCCACCTGGTCGAGCCGGGCGTCCCCCCTGTCGATCAGGTCGTGCAGCCGGCCCGGCGTGGCCACCAGCACCTCGGCGCCGGCGCGCAGCGCGGCCGCCTGGCGGCCCAGCGAGAGCCCTCCGACCACCGTGGCGCAGCGCAGGCCGAGCGTGGCGGCGTACGGGGCGAGCGCGTCGGTCACCTGCGCGGCCAGTTCACGGGTCGGTACGAGCACCAGCGCGAGCGGACGGCCCGGGCGGGCCCGGCGTCCGGCCGTACGGTGCAGCAGCGGCAGCCCGAACGCGAGCGTCTTGCCGGAGCCGGTACGGCCCCGGCCGAGCACGTCCCGGCCGGCCAGCGAATCCGGGATCGTGGCCGCCTGGATCGGGAACGGCGCGGAGATGCCCTGCGCGGCCAGCTCGGAGACGAGCGCCGGAGCCAGGCCGGTGGCGGCGAACGTGGGCAGGGTCGTGGTCATGCGGAAAGCCTTCCTCGAGGCGGCACGTGTCGAGGAAGGGCGCCGAGAAGCGGCGCGTCACCGGCGTCACCGGTGGTCACAAGCACGAACCGAAGGGACGGGCC
Organism: Micromonospora sp. WMMD1219; assembly: GCF_049315215.1. NCBI lineage: Bacteria > Bacillati > Actinomycetota > Actinomycetes > Micromonosporales > Micromonosporaceae > Micromonospora > Micromonospora sp. WMMD1219. The sequence goes on along the minus strand of NZ_CP186057.1, from coordinate 2,716,220 downwards.
GGCCCGGCAGAGGCGGGCCGGCCCGTGCACCACGCCCGAGAGGGCGCGGTGGTGGTGCCGGTTGATCCGAAGATCAGAGCGGGCGGATGTTCTCCGCCTGCGGGCCCTTCTGGCCCTGGGTCACCTCGAACTCGACCCGCTGGTTCTCGTCCAGGCTCCGGTAGCCGGAGGTCTGGATCGCCGAGAAGTGGGCGAAGACGTCGGCTCCGCCGTCGTCCGGGGTGATGAAGCCGAAGCCCTTGTCAGCGTTGAACCACTTGACGGTGCCAATTGCCATGTGTTTCGTCTCCTTGACGGAACGGTCGGCCCGCACGTGTTGCGGGCCGGAGAGGAGCACCCCGCGCGTGGAATACGCGGCGTGCCTGTCGCTGCTGGTCGCCCCGCCCGGAGAACTCCGGACACAACAAAGAGCGCCTGGGGCCACAATCCGCCAGGCGCACACAGAGTCTCTGGAAACCAAAACTGCAACCCGGTCAACGTATCACGGATTCGTGCGCTCCGGGAGATCCCCCGGGATTTCCGGCACGGCGGCCACCAACGCGGTCAGCCCCTCCGCGTCGAGCAGGTCGGCCGGGCGGACCGTCGCGGAGTCCCGCACGTAGTGGAACGCGGCGCCGACCCGGTCCACCGGCACCCCGGCCAGCTCCGCCCAGGCCAGCCGGTAGACCGCCAGCTGCACCGCCGCCGCGTCGGCCTCCCGGCCGGCCGGCTGCCGCCCGGTCTTCCAGTCGACCACGTCGTAGCGCCCGCCCGGGCGGGCGAACACGGCGTCCATCCGCCCCCTGACCACCACCCCGGCGATGACGGTGGCGAACGGCACCTCCACCTCCACCGGCACCCGGTCGGCCCACTCGCCGGCCAGGAAGCGCTCCTGCAACTCGACGAGCGCCTCGTCCGGGGCCGCGTCCTCGTCCGCCGCGCCGGGCAGCTCGTCCACGTCCAGCAGCCGGTCGGCGCCGAAGCGCTGCTCCAGCCAGGCGTGGAACGCGGTGCCGCGCCGGGCGTACGGGTTCGGCTCGGTCGGCATCGGGCGGCGCAGCGTCCGGGCCAGCGCCTCCGGGTCGCGGCGCAACGCCACGAGCTGGGTCACCGAGAGCTGGCCGGGCAGCTCGACCTCGACCGCCTCGGCCTGCCGGGCCAGCTCCGCCCGCTCGGCGAGCAGGAGATCGGCCTCGCGCCGCCAGCGGGCCACCTCGGCGTCCTCCGCCGCTGCGGTGGTGGCGAGCACTGCCGCCTCGCGGCGGGCCGTCTCCGGGTCGGCCAGGTACCGGCGGACCAGCGCCGCCGCCTCGGTCAACGCGGGCCGGCGGGTGCCGAGCGGGTCGGCCGGCCACTCGGCCCGCAGCACCGTCTCGGTGGTCGGGTTCACCGCGTCCCCGGCCGGCTCGGGCGTCCAGGCGTCCACCACGTGCCCGTCCGCACCCGCCAGGCAGGCGTCGTGCACCTCCCGCAGGAACACCGACGGGCCGCGGAACCGTTTGGTCCCCTCGCCCCACCAGTAGCCGGAGCAGAGCAGCAGCCGGCGGGGGCGGGTCACCGCCACGTACGCCAGCCGGCGCTCCTCCCGCTCGTCGTGCGCCCGCCACGCGTCGGTGAAGTCGGCGAGCGCCCGCGCCACCCCGCGCTGGTCCTCCGCCTCCGGCAGGGCCAGCTCGGGCAGCCCGTCCGCGTCGCCGCGCAACGGGAACGGCAGCACGCCCAGCCCGCCCAGCCAGTGGTCGGAGTTGCGGACCGGCCCCGGCCAGACTCCCCGGGTCATCCCGGCCACCGCCACCACGTCCCACTCCAGGCCCTTCGCGGCGTGCGCGGTGAGCACCTGCACCGCGCCGGCCACCACCTCGACCTCGCCGGGCGCCAGCCCGCGCTCCTCGTCCTCGGCGGCGGCCAGGTAGGCGAGGAAACCGGCGAGCGTCGCGCCGGGTGTCTCGCCGCTGAACCGGGCCGCCACGTCGCCGAGCGCGTCCAGGTGGGCGCGCGCCAGCCCGGCGTCGCCCGCGCCGTCCCGGCCCGCCCGGACCGCCACCTCGACGTCGAGCCCGATGGTCCGCTCGATGTCCGCGATCAGTTCCGGCAGCGACTGGTCCAGCCGGTAACGCAGCAGCGCCAGCTCCATCCCGTACGAGCGCAGCCGCGCGTAGCCCTCGGCCGAGTACGCCTGCGCCGGCCCCGGATCGGCCAGCGCCTCGACGAGCGTGGCCTCGTCCAGCGCGTCCACGGTGATCTCCGGGCCCTCGTCGCCGGTCAGCTCCCGGCGGCTGCGGGCGATCGCGCGGGCGCGGCGGTGCAGGGCGACCAGGTCACGCGGGCCGATCCGCCAGCGCGCGCCGGTGAGCAGCCGCAGCAGCGCCGCCCCGTCGGTCGGGTCGGCGAGCACGCGCAGCGTGCACACCACGTCCCGTACCTCAGGGGTGTCCAGCAGCCCGCCCAGGCCGACCACGTCGACCGGCAGTCCGCGGGCGCGCATCGCCGCCTCGATCGCCGGGATCTGGCTGCGCAGCCGCACCAGCACCGCAGTGGTCGGGCGGCGGTCGGCCGGGATGTGCTCGGGCAGCGCGCCGGGCATCCCGGCCGCGCCCCGCCAGGCCGCCAGCACGCTGTCCGCGATCCAGTCGGCCTCGTCGGCGTACGTCTCCAGCAGCGCGCAGTGCACGGTGCCGCCCGCCTGCCCGCCCGGCGTGCGGTGCGGGATCGGGTCGCGGACGCTGAGCGCGGCGTGCAGTTCCGGCACCCGCGCGCCGGCCGCCCGCAGCGGCACCGACAGCGTGTTGGCGACGCCGAGGATCTCCGGCCGGTTGCGCCAGCTCGTGGTCAGGCTGAGCACGTCGGCGGGGCTGCCGTCGGTGCGGGCGAACTCGGCCGGGAACCGGTCGAGCGTGCCGGCGCTGGCCCCGCGCCAGCCGTAGATGGACTGGCACGGGTCGCCCACCGCGGTGACCGGGTGGCCGCCGCCGAACAGCGCGTTGAGCAGCACCACCTGGGCGTGGCTGGTGTCCTGGTACTCGTCGAGCAGCACCACCCGGAACCGGTCCCGCTCGATCACGCCCACGCCGGGGTGGTCGCGGGCCACCCGGGCCGCGCGGGCGAGCTGGTCGGCGAAGTCCATCGCCTCGAAGTCGTCCTTGCGCCGGGCGTACGCGCGCACCAGCGGCAGCAGCTTCAGCCGGGTCCGCTGGAGCTGGAGCGCCTTGCGCACGTCGGCGTAGACCCGGCCGGGCCGGGACTGCACGTCGGCGAAGAACCGGCCGGTCCAGGCGGCCAGCTCGTCCGGGTCGACCAGGTGCTCGTCCAGCTCACCGGCGAGCGCCAGCACGGCGTCGGTGATGGTCGACGGCATCCGGTCCACCTCGGACATGTCGCCGTCGTAGTTGCGCACCAGCAGGTCTACCAGCTGCCAGCGGGACGCCTCGGTGAGCAGCCGGGTGGTCGGCTCGTACCCGGCGCGCAACCCGTGCTCGGTGACGATCCGCCCGGCGTACGAGTGGTACGTGGACACCGTCGGCTCGCCCGCCAGCGGGTCGTCGTGCGGGTCCCGCCCCTGCCGGCCGAGCCGCCGGATGAGCTGGTCGAGCCGGGTCCGGACCCGGTGTGCCAGCTCGCCTGCCGCCTTGCGGGTGAAGGTGAGGCCGAGGATGTGCTCGGGGCGTACGTAGGAGTTGGCGACCAGCCACATCACCCGCGCGGCCATCGTCTCGGTCTTGCCCGAGCCGGCGCCCGCGACCACCAGCAGCGGTTCCACCGGCGCGGCGATGATCGCGGCCTGCTCCCGGGTGGGCGCGGGCAGCCGCAGCAGCCGGGCCAGCTCGACCGGCGTGTAGCGGGGCCCGGCGTCGGCGGTACGCGGCGCGGGCGTGGCGGAGGCGCCGAACAGCGCCGGCTGAACGCTCACGGCTCGGTCCTTGTTCGCGACTGCGGGGCTCGCAACACCGGCTCACTCCTCGCGCTCACGGCTCGGTCCTTGTTCGCGACTGCGGGGCTCGCAACACCGGCTCACTCCTCGCGCTCACGAGCCCTCCGGGGGCGGCTCGACCACCTGGCGGCCCTGGCCGGACACCGGGCAGCTGGTGCGTACCGGGCAGACCCGGCACTTGGAGTTCGCCACGGCGGCGAACGTGGACGCGGCCATCGTGTCGGCGGTACGGCGCACCAGCGCGGTGGCCCACCCGGCCTCCGGGCCCTCCCCGGCCGCAGCCTGGGTCTGCTCCTTGGCGTCCCGCGCGCCGGTGCCGAGCTGCACCAGCGCGGCACCGCCCGGTTCCTCGCCGAACTCGGCGAACCCGCCCGCCTCCACCGCCGCCTGGTACGCCCCGAGCTGCGGATGCTCGGCCACCTCCCGCTCGGTGACCGCCGTCGACTTGCCGGTCTTCAGGTCGATCACGACGAGCCGCCCCTCGTCGTCGACCTCCAGCCGGTCGACCCGGCCGGTCAGCTGGATCGGGCGGGACGGGTCGTCGAGGCGGACCGCGAACTCGTGCTCGATCGCGAGCAGCCGGCGGGGATTGCCGGCCAGCCAGCGCAGCAGCTTGTCCACCATCGCCTCGGCGCGCTGCCGCTCCGGGCCGGCCATCCACCGCGCGGCCAGCTCGATCGCGTCGAACCGGGCCGCCACGTACTCCAGCAACGCCTCCCGGTCGACGCTGGCGTCCTCGGCCAGCATCGCCGCGGCGTGCACCAGGTTGCCGACGCCCTGCGCGGCGCTCGCCGGCCCGCTGCCGCCGTGCCGTTCGAGCAGCCAGCGCAGGCTGCACCGCAACGCGCTCTCCATGGCCGACGGGGTGACCCGCACCGGCTCGCCCTCGTCGACCAGCGGCCGGTCGTCGGAGAGGCCGCGCAACCCCCACCAGTCGTCCGGGTGCGCGCCGGGCACCCCGGCGGCGGCCAGCCGCGCCAGCTCACCCGCCGCCGCGTGCCGCCGGGTGATCGGCGTCGCCGGGTCGGTGACGGCGGTACGCAGCTCCGCCACCAGCGCGGACAGGGTGAGCCCGCGCGGGGGCAGGGTGACCGGGAGCGCGGCGGGCGGCCCGTCCTGCGGGTGCTCGTCCCCGTGCGGCACCGGCCCGTCCGCGGCTCGCCCGCGCGTGGCCTGGCCCGCCGGACCGTTCCCGGCCGGGCCGGAGCCGGCCGGGCCGAGGCCGGTCGGGGCCGGGCCGTCCGGCGCGGCGTGCTCCGGGCCGGGTGGGTTCGGGCCGCTCGCGGCGTTCCCAGCCCGGTCAGCCGGGCCGGTCGGGCTGTTTCCGTTCGGAGCCGGACCGTTCGGGTTCGGGCCGGTCGGAGCCGGGCCGGTTCCGCCGGTGGCGGGAGGGTCGGCGGCGGCCAGCTCGTGCAGGAAGCGGCTCGGCTGCTCCTCGTGGTCGTCCCCGCCGACCGCCGCGGACGCGACAGCGGTGACCAGCAGCCGCCGCCGGGCCCGGCTGATCGCCACGTGGAACAGCCGCCGCTCCTCGTCCAGCAGCGCCGACGTCTGCCCGACCAGGCTGGCCCGCAGCCCGGCGCCGTCGGCGCGACCGGCGAGCACGTCGACGAGCCGCTCCGAGCCGAGCAGGCTGCCGCGCAGGCGCAGGTCCGGCCAGACGCCCTCCTGCACCCCGGCCACCGCGACCAGATCCCACTCCAGGCCCTTGGCGGCGTGCGCGGTGAGCAGGCGTACCGCGTCACCCCGGTCGGCGGCGGCGGCGAGCGTGTCGGCGGGCAGCTCCTGCCCGAGGACGTGGTCGAGGAACACCTCGGTACGCGCGCCGGGCAGCCGGTCGGTGAATCGGGCCGCCGCGTCGAAGAGGACGAGTACGGCGTCCAGGTCACGGTCGGCGGCCTCGGCCCGCCAGCGCTGGGCGGTCTCGTGCTCGCCGGTGGCCGCGCGTCCCCGGGTGATCGCACCGGCCCAGCGTTCGGCCAGCCCGCTCTCCCGCCACACCGCCCAGAGCACGTCCTCAACCGTGGCGCCGGGCCGGCCGGCCGTCTCCCGGGCGGTCGCGAGCAGGTGCGCCACGGCCTGCGCGGGCGCGGCCCAGCGACGCTCGATGGTGGCCAGTTCCGCCGGGTCGCGCAGCGCCTCCACCAGCAGCTCGCCGGAGGGACGGCGGTCGCCCCCGGCCAGCGCCAGCGCCCGCAGCCCCTGGCGCAGTCGCCGTTCGGCCAGCGGGTCGGCGCCGCCCAGCGGCGAGTGCAGCAACGCGACCGCCGACTCCTCGTCCAGCCGGTCGGGTTCGAGCGCGCAGCGCAGCAGGAGCAGCAGCGGCGCGACCGCCGGCTGGAGGTGCAGCGGCAGGTCCTCGCCGTGCACTACGGTCGGCACACCGGCCGTGTGGAGCGCGCGCCGCAGCGACGGCAGTTGCCGGCCGGTGGAGCGGACCAGCACCGCCATCCGGGACCACGGCACGCCGTCGAGCAGGTGCGCCTCGCGCAGCGCGTGCGCCAGCCACGCCGACTCGCTGGTGGCGGACCGGAACGTCCGTACCTCGACCGATCCGGCGGGCGCGCCGGGAAGCGGGCGCAGCCGCCGGTGCGCCGCCGGGCCGCGCAGCCGACGGGCCAGCCGGGCGGTGGCCGCGAGCAGTTCCGGCCCGGCCCGGTACGAGGTGGTCAGCGTGACCTGCGCGGCCGGCGCACCGGAGGCGGTGCGGAAGCGGTGCGGGAACGTGGTGACGCCCGCCGGGTCGGCGCCGCGGAACGCGTACGTGGACGAGTCCGGGTCGGCGAACGCCACCAGGGACCGCCCGCCACCGGCCACCACGGCGAGCAGGTCGAGCTGGGCCGGGTCGGTGTCGGCCAGCTCGTCGACGTACACGTGGGCCAGCCGACGGCGCTCGGCGGCGAGCAGCTCGGGATCGTCGAGCAGCATGCCGGTGGCGGCGCGCACCAGCTCCGCCGGGTCGTACGCGACCGAGCCCCGGTTGCTCACGTCGCGCAGGGCGAGCACGGCGACGTACTCCCGCAGGAAGCGCGCGGCGGCCGGCCAGTCGGCGCGGCCCAGCTTCTCGCCCAGCCGGGCCAGTTCGACCGGGCCGACGCCGCGCTCCGCGGCACGCATCAGCAGGTCGCGGAGCTGCTGGGCGAACGCCCGGGTACGCAGCGCCGGGCGCAGGTCCTCCGGCCAGCCGACCGGGTCGTCGCCGGGTTCCTCCCCCACCACGTCGAGCAGCTCACGGATGATCAGATCCTGCTCCGGGCCGGTGAGCAGCCGGGGCGAGGGCTCGCCGCGTTCGGCCGCCGCGCGGCGCAGCAGACCGAAGGCGTACGCCGGGAACGTGCGCACCAGCGGCTCGCGCACCACCCGGTGTCCGTCGCCGGCGATCCGCGCCTCGATCCGGTGGCGCAGCTCGGTGGCGCCGCGCCGGCCGAAGGTGAGCACGAGGATCCGCTCCGGGTCGACACCCTCGGCCACGCGGGCCGCGACCGCCTCGACGAGCGTCGTCGTCTTGCCGGTGCCGGGACCGCCCACGACGAGCATCGGCCCGTCGGTGTGCGCGACCACCTCGGCCTGCACCGGATCCGCCCAGCGCCCGGTGTCCGTGCCCCGCCCGGCCGCGCTCGGCGACGAGGCGCTGCCGGGCGCGCCGGTCGCCGTCTGCGGCAGGGCGTTCCCGGGCGACGCGGCGGTCTCCGGGTGCGGCAGGGCGTTCCCGGGTGGCGTGGCGGTCTGCGGGTGCGCGGCATCGCCCGCTGACCCCCCGGATCGCGGCTCCGCCTCGGCCGGCCCGCCGGGCCGACCCACCCCCTGCCCCGCCCCGGCGTCGTGGGTGACCCCCGCCCCCGCGCCGCCGGGCCGGCGCACCAACCGGTACGCCTGCATCACCGACATCCCACCACGCCGGTACGACACCCGGAAACCGGCCGCCGTCCCGCCCGTCACCAGCTCACCCGCATGCGGCGTGCACCGTTGCCGGGCTACGCCCTCACGTCCGGCCCCCGGCGTCCACGCCACTTCGGCGAGGTGGCGGCATCACACTCCTAGATCAACACCACCACGGGGAAACGGCCACATCACACCGGCCCCGACACCACCAGCTCCCCGTACTGGTGTCGATCACGCACGGGCGGCCGACCGGGCGCGCGGGGTCAGGTCAGGCGGGTGTCGATCAGGTCCAGGGCGGCGGGGACGCTGTCGGCGACCATCAGCAGGTCCAGCGCGGCCGGCTTGAGGAACCGCTGCTCGCCGAGCCCGCGGATCCAGTCGAGCAGCGGCCGGTAGAAGCCGTCCACGTCGACGATCACCATCGGCTTGGCGTGCAGGGCCAGGGTGGCGGTGGTCCAGACCTCGAACAGCTCGTCGAGCGTGCCGAGGCCGCCGGGCAGCGCGACGAACGCGTCGGACTTCTCGTCCATCAGCGTCTTGCGGCTGGCCAGGCTGTCGGTGACCAGCAGCTCGTCGGAGTCCAGGTCGGCGACCTCCAGGTCGACCAGGGACTGCGGGATGACGCCGACGGTGCGACCGCCGGCCGCCCGCGCGCCCTGCACCACGGCGCCCATCATCCCGACGCAGCCGCCGCCGCTGACCAGCGTGTGGCCGCGCCGGGCCAGTTCCTCACCGGTCTCGGTGGCGAGCGCCAGCCAGCGGGCGTCGAGGGTACGGGAGGACGCGCAGAAGACACAGACGTTGGCCACGGGTCAGCTCCGTCCCGCCGGGCCCTCGGGGGCGGCCTCGGCGGCGGCGCGCTGGTCGGCGGCCACCCGGGCGACCGCCTCCTCGCGGACCGCCTCCTGCTCGGCGGAGAGCACCGCCTCGGCCTCCACGATGTGCCGGACCGCCTCGTTGACGTCGTCGGTGAGGCGGATCAGGTCGAGGTCGGACGGGCCGATCTTGCCCTCGGCGGCCATGGTGCCGCGCAGCCAGTCGAGCAGCCCGCGCCAGTAGTCGGTGCCCATGAGCACGACCGGGAAGCGGGTCACCTTGCCGGTCTGCACCAGCGTGAGCGCCTCGAACAGCTCGTCCAGGGTGCCGAAGCCGCCGGGCAGCACCACGAACGCCTGGGCGTACTTGACGAACATCGTCTTGCGGGCGAAGAAGTAGCGGAAGTCGATGGCCAGGTCGACCCAGTCGTTGAGGCCCTGCTCGAACGGCAGCTCGATGCCGAGCCCGACGGAGAGGCCGCCGGCCTCACCGGCGCCCCGGTTGGCGGCCTCCATCACGCCGGGACCGCCGCCGGTGATCACCGCGTACCCGGCCCGGGCGAGTGCGCCGCCCAGTTCCTCGGCCATCCGGCACTCCGGGCTGTCCGGCTTGCTGCGGGCGGAGCCGAAGACGCTCACCGCCGGGGGCAGGTCGGCGAGGGTGTCGAACCCCTCGACGAACTCGGAGAGGATCCGCAGCGCGCGCCAGGCGTCCTTGGTCTTCCAGTCGCTGCGGCCCCGGGAGTCGAGCAGCCGCTGATCAGCCGTACTCGTCGGAATCGCCCGGTTGCGCAGAGTCACCGCGCCGCGGTGCCGTTCTCCCCGGTTCCGCTCCTCCCGCTGGCCGTCCCCGGCCGACATTCCCCTGCTCTCGCCCATGGGGTCACCGTAGTAGAGCGGCTCCGGCCCGGCGCGCAGGCCCGGGAGCCGGAGAAATCTTTGGGATCCGGGCAACTAATTCGGTCGCACGTACGTCTTACTATTCACATACCCGGTATACCCCGGGCGACGCGCCTTCGGGGGAGGAGCCAGCGTTGATCAGTAACAGCGAGATGATCCGGATCCGCCGTCAGATGCAGCGGCGGATCCGTGACGTGGTGGCCGAGCGCCGCCGCGCCCGGATGATGGAGAGCCACCGGTCCGACCTGACCGGCGAGACCGGCGAGGCGGAAGCACCCCTGACGACGACCGTCTGACGATCACGGGGCCCGCGAGGCGGGCGCGGGCCCCGTGATCGCAGCGCGTCAGGCCGGGGCCAGCCAGCGGTGCAGCGTCGCCGCGCCGTCCCGGATCTTGGTCAGTTCGACGTGCTCGTCCTTGTGGTGCGCCAGGTTCGGGTCGCCGGGGCCGAAGTTCAGCGCCGGGATGCCCATGGCCGCGAACCGCGCCACGTCCGTCCAGCCCAGCTTGCCGATCGGCGCGGCGCCGACCGCCGCCAGGAACTCCTGCGCCGCCGGGCTCTCCAGTCCGGGCGGCGCACCGGCCGCCGCGTCGGTGACCTCCAGGTCGAAGCCGGCGAAGACCTCGCGCAGGTGCGCCTCGGCGCCCGCCGGGTCGCGGTCCGGGGCGTACCGGTAGTTGATCTCGATCTCGCAGCGGTCCGGGATGACGTTGCCGGCCACCCCGCCGGTGATCCGCACCGCGTTGAGGCCCTCGCGGTAGTCGCAGCCCTCGATCGTCACCCGGCGGGCCTCGTACGTGGTCAGCCGCCGCAGCACCTCGCTCGCGCCGTGGATGGCGTTCACCCCGTGCCAGGAACGCGCCGCGTGGGCCCGCTCCCCGTGCGTGGTGACCACCGCCCGCATGGTGCCCTGGCACCCCGCCTCGACGATCCCGTACGTCGGCTCCAGCAGCACCGCGAAGTCGGCCTCCAGCCACTCGGGGTGGCTCTGCGCGACCAGGGTGAGGCCGTTGTACTTCGACTCGATCTCCTCGGCCTCATAGAAGAAGTACGTGACGTCGTAGCGCGGGTCGGGCAGCGTCACCGCCAGGTGCAGCGCGAACGCGACCCCGGACTTCATGTCGGAGGTGCCGCAGCCGTACATCAGGTCGCCGCGCATGGTCGAGGGGAAGTTGCCGTTGAGCGGGACGGTGTCCAGGTGGCCGGCGAGCACCACGCGCTGCGCCCGGCCCAGGTCGGTACGGGCCATGACGGTGTTCGAGTGCCGGTAGGTGGTCAGGTGCGGCACACCGCGCAGCACCTCCTCGACGCAGTCGGCGATCGCCTTCTCGTTGAGGGACACCGACTCGATGTCGACCAGGGCGCGGGTGAGCGACACCGGATCGGCCAGGACCTCGGGGGTCAACGGGTTCTGCATGTCTCGCACGGTACCGTCATCCTCGGTGGGCGCGAGGGACACGTGCCGCGCCCCGGCCGCGAGCAGCGGCGGACGCCGCCGCCGGAGCAGAGAGGTGACACAGTGACGTCCGCACCATCCGCCTGGGGCATCGGCCTGGCCACCGTCACCGCACAGGACCAGGTGCTCGACACCTGGTACCCGACCGGCAAGCTGGGTCTGGGCGAGCTGCCGCTGGTGCCCGGCGAGGACCGCGCCGACGTGCTCGACCTGCCCCCGGGCGCGATCGGCGAGCGGGCGCTGCCCGGGTTGCGCACGGTCGAGGTGACCACTGTGATCGGCTCGCTGGACGACCCGATCAAGGACGCCGCCGACGCGTACCTGCGGTTGCACCTGCTCTCCCACCGCCTGGTGCGGCCCAACGAGCTGAACCTCGACGGCATCTTCGGCAAGCTGGCGAACGTGGCCTGGACGTCGGCCGGGCCGTGCCCGCCGGAGCGGGTGGACGAGCTGCGCGTCATCGAGCGGGCGGCCGGCCGTCACCTGGCCGTCTACGGGGTGGACAAGTTCCCCCGGATGACCGACTACGTGGTGCCGTCGGGGGTGCGGATCGCCGACGCGGACCGGGTCCGGCTCGGCGCGCACCTGGCCGCCGGCACCACCGTGATGCACGAGGGCTTCTGCAACTTCAACGCCGGCACGCTGGGCACCTCGATGGTCGAGGGCCGCATCGTGCAGGGCGTGGTGGTCGGCGACGGCTCCGACGTCGGCGCGGGCGCCTCGATCATGGGCACGCTCTCCGGCGGCGGCACCGACAAGGTGCGCATCGGCGAGCGCAGCCTGGTCGGCGCGAACGCGGGCATCGGCATCTCGCTCGGCGACGACTGCGTGGTGGAGGCCGGCTGCTACGTCACCGCCGGTTCCAAGGTCACGCTGCCGGACGGCCGGGTGGTCAAGGCCCGCGAGCTGTCCGGCGTCGACGGGCTGCTGTTCTGGCGCAACTCGGTGACCGGCGCACTGGAGGCGAAGCCCCGCACCGGCCAGGGCATCACGCTCAACGCCGCGCTGCACGCCAACGACTGAGCCGTACCCCCGTCCGGGTCCGCGCTCACCGCGCGGACCCGGACGGCCGGCTCACCGCAGGCGGTACGCCTGGATGATCCGCTGGGTCACGGTGTTGCCGGCGTCGTCACGGGCGGTGGCCCGCAGTGACGCGTACCCCGGCCCGGCCGGGTGCCGGACGGTGGCCGTCCACGCCCCGCCCTGCTTCTTCAGCGCCGCCTTGCGCCAGGTCTTCCCGCCGTCGTACGAGACGTCGACGGTGAGCGCCACGACCCGGCCGGACGGCGCGCCGGGCTGGCGCTGCACCGTCACCGGCACGGTGAACGTCCGGCCCGCCGGGGCGGAGCTGTCCACCGCCAGCGGCGGGGTGAACCGGACCGCCATGGCCGGCAGCCGAGCCGGCACGTCACCGGGCACCCGCTTGGAGCGGAACGTCCAGCTCGCCGAGACCTCGGTGCTCAGGTCGGTGAAGCCGCGCGTCGCACTGGTCTCCAACCGGTAGTTCGCCGCTCCCGGCGGCAGCGTGAACTCGCCGTACCCCGGGTAGGGCGACTCGGCGAGCAGCTTGCCGTTGCGGTAGAGCCGGGTCTGCTCGGTGTCGTTCAACGAACCGCCCGGGTGCCCGGCCGCGTCGCTGTGCACCGGCAGCGAGACCACGAGGGTGTCGCCGGTACGGGTGATGCCCTGCTCCGGCCACCGCGGCTGCGGGAACGACGGGCCGAACGGGGCCTTGTTCCACTCGTCGCGGTAGGTGTGACCGGCCCGGTACCGGGTCGGCCCGGACTCCAGCGCCGCCCGCGGCTGCAACCAGCCGTCCTCGTCCCGCTCACCGAAGGCCAGTTCGACGCTCCAGCGGGTCCGGTTGGTGGTGAGGTGGTCGATCCGCTTGCCGGGCACCTGGACGGGCAGGATGACCGCCGAGCCGCCCATGTTGTAGTCGGGCTCCGGGTACACGACCAGTTCGTTGTCCATCCCGGTGTATCCGGCGGCGAACCGGTTGGCGACGGTGGCCAGGTCGGCGGGCCGGTAGTTCCGGACGAAGCCGGTCGGGAAGCGGCCCGGGAACAGCTCGTTCAGTCCGTAGAAGTACGGGCTGCGCTCGGGCGCGGTCGGCTCGGCCCACTGGCTGGCGAACGAGCCGACGAAGACCTTGTCGGAGACGGTACGGCCGAGCTGGGCCGAGTAAAGACCGTCGAACGTGTCGGTCCAGAGCCCGAAGCTGGCGTAGTAGTCGCCGAATCCCCAGGCCGCCGTGACGTCGATCAGCAGTGGCGCGGCGCCGCGCTGCGGCACCGTCATACGGACCGGCTTCGCCCGCCGGGCGTCCAGCGCAAGCCGCTGGTTCCCGGTCACCACCAGCTCCGGCTGGGTCAGCGTGGAGACCTCCGTCCAGCGTTCCTCGCCCACGACGAAGATCAGGCTCTGCACGCCGTACCGGCCCTTGGGCACCCGGAGCCGGGCCTCGCCGTCGGCGTCGTACACGTCGCGGTAGCTGCCGTCGTCGAGCCCGAGCAGGCTCGTGTAGTAGCCGTCGGTCAGGGCGCCGGAGCGGTCGCGGTGCGTGACGGTCAGGTCGTAGCTCTCCACCTCGCGGTCGACCGCGAGCGGGGTCACCGCCACGGCGTCGCCGGTGCGGGCGAGCAGGCGGCCCGTCCAGTAGCCGTCGGCGCCGCCGAGCCGGGTGTCCACCACGACCGTCACCTGGGCGGTGCCGCCCGCGGGGACGGTGAGCCGGGAGGTGCTGAGCGTGAGCATGCCGGCCGGTGCGGCCCGCCCGCCCGGCCCGGTGAACTCGGTGCTGAGATCCAGCGTGAGCGGGGCGTTCCCGCCGTTGCGGTAGGTGACGTTCCGGCTGATCGGCTGGTCGTCGGTGTGCGGCCAGGTCGCCACGCCGAACGAGACGGACGCCGGTTCGCTCGTCACGTGCTGGGTGATCGCACGGGCGAGGTCGACCCGGCCCGCGCCCTGCTGGAACGCGGTCTGCTCCGGGTGCGGCTTCGCCGAGGCCATCAGCGTCGCCTTGTAGCGGCCGGGCGTCCAGCCGGGGTGCTGCTGGGCGAGCAGCGCGACCGCGCCGGCCACGTGCGGGGTGGCCATCGACGTGCCGGACAGCGAGGCGTACCGGTCCCCCACCGGGTCGCCGATCTGGCCGTTCGCGGCCCGTGCGGCCACGATCTCCACGCCGGGCGCGGTGATGTCGGGCTTGATCGCCCCGTCACCGACCCGGGGACCGCGGCTGGAGAAGTCGGCGAGCGCGTCGTCCCGGTCCACCGCGCCGACCGCGAGCGCGGCGTCGGCGGTGGCCGGCGAGCCGACCGAGCCGTCGGCGCCGTCGTTGCCGGCCGCGATCACGAAGAGCGTCCCGTGCTGCTCGGTGAGCGTCCCGACCGCCTCCTCCAGCGGGTCCACCTCCGGCGAGTCGCCGCCGCTGAGGCTCATGTTGACCACCGTGGCGTGCTGCTCGGCCGCGGCCCACTGCATGCCGGCCAGGATGGCCGACTCGGTGCAGCCGTAGACCTCGCAGACCTTCCCGGACAGCAGCGTGGCGTCCGGCGCCACGCCCCGGTACTTCCCGCCCGAGGCGGCGCCGCTGCCGGCGATGGTGGAGGCCACGTGCGTGCCGTGCCCGACGATGTCGTCCGGGTCCGCCTCCTCGGTGAAGTTACGCGACTCGGCGACCTTGCCGGCCAGGTCCGGGTGGGTGAGGTCGACGCCGGTGTCGAGCACCGCGACCCGCACGCCCTTCCCGGTCCAGCCGGCCGCCCAGGCGGTCGGCGCGCCGATCTGCGGCACGCTGTGGTCGAGCGTCACCCGCCGCCGGCCGTCGAGCCAGATCCGGTCGACACCCCCCGCCGCGTCGAGCCGGGCGCCGGAGCGGTCCGCGCTCACCGCCTTCCAGAGCGCGGCGGTGTCGCCCTTGTCGGCGACGACGGCCGCGCCGTCGATCGCCGGCAGGTCGCGGATCACCCGGGCGCCGGCGAGCGGGGCCGCCGCCCGCCGGGCCACCCCCGGCCGGTACGACACGAGCAGCGGTACGGTGCCACGGCGCGCGTCGTCGTAGCCGGCCTCGATCAGCCCGGTCACGTCGAACAGCCGCCGGTCGAGCTTGCCCGCGCGGATCAGCGGGAGCGCGTCCTGTGGCAGCACGGTGAGCCGGTCGCGCTCCCGCTCGACCACGAACTGGATGCCGGCGCGGCCGGCGCCGGGGCGTACCGCGGCACGGCCGCCGGGGGCGACGCTGACCCGGTCGCCGGTGATCAGGGTGACGGTGACCGGGTGGGCGCCGGGCTGGGCGGACGGCCCGGTACGGGCGGACGGGCCGGTCGGCGCCGTGGGCGCGGCGGCCAGCGCGGGCACCGGCAGGCCGAGCGCCAGCGCCAGGCCGAGACCGAGCGCCGTCAGCTTTCTGCGGTTCCGGAGCAACCTTCCTCCTTCGTCGGACGTTTCATCGATGAGAGACACATCGACGCGGGTATAAGAATTGCATACCGGGTATGCAACGGGAAGTCGCCGATCCGACGGAACCGCCACCCCGTTCCCGGCCCGGCCGGGACGATCGAGCGATGACCTCCATGAAGGACCGGATGCTGGCCGGCGAGCAGTACATCGCCGACGACCCCGCGATCATCGCCGACCTGGAGCGCGCGGCCCGGCTCGGCGAACGCTTCAACCGCAGCTCCGCCGACGACCCGCCGGGCCGCCTCGCCGCCCTGCGCGAACTGCTCGGCTCGCTCGGCGAGGACGCCTGGGTCCGGCCGCCGCTGTACTGCGACTACGGACACCGGACGCACATCGGCCCGCGCACCTTCGTCAACTTCAACGCGGTCTTCCTCGACGTCGCCCGCATCACCATCGGCGCGGACGTCCAGATCGGACCGAACGTGCAGCTGCTCACCGCCACCCACCCGGTGGAGCCGGAGGCACGCCGAGCGAAGTGGGAGTCGGCCCAACCGATCACCATCAGTGACAACGTCTGGCTCGGCGGGGGCGTGATCGTGCTGGCCGGCGTGACCATCGGCGAGAACACGGTGGTCGGCGCCGGTGCGGTGGTCACGCGTGACCTGCCGGCCAACGTGGTGGCGGTGGGTAACCCCGCTCGCCCGATCAGGAGCCTCACTAAACCGTCCTGAGCTGCGGGAACAACCGTTCCAGCGGATGCGGATTCCCGACCCGTCGCGCACTCTGGGTAGTAGGGCGTTTACCGGGAGGCACGATGGAACGGGTCCTCGAACTGCGGGTGCACGGGGTCTCCAACACCCCGCCGGATCAGCTGCTCGGCCTGACCGCCGGCGTCAACGGTGACGGTGCGCAACCAACGCTGGTCGCCGGTGGTCAGGTGACCGGCTTCTACCGGTCGAGCACCGCGGGCCGGGACGACCCGATCACGGTCGAGGCGTACAGCTGGGGGCAGTTGACCTCCGGCGCGCGGACCCGGCGGGACGTGGAACGGGCGCTGTGGACGCTGATGCTCCCTTTCGCGCTGGCGAACGTCGCGCTGCACGCCCGCGCCGGCATCCCGCCCGACCCGGACCAGGAACGCTGGGCCAGCCGGTCCGGCATCACCGCCTGGCTCATCCGCCTGTTCTGCCTGAGCCTGACCTGCACGCTCGTTCTCACCCTGACCGGCGTCGGAGTGGATCTGATCGGCTGGCAGTGCGTGGAGGCGGACTGCCTCGGCCGGCTCCCCGGCCCGTGGGAGTTCCTCGGCGACTCCTGGTGGCGCGCCGACACCCGGGCACTCGCGCTCGGGCTGCTGCTGCCACTGCTCGTGCTGGCCGCGATCGGGCTCGTCGCCTTCCGCACCTACCAGTACGAGGCGCAGATGCCCGCCGACCCGCACCACCACGCACCGGCCCGGGAGGGCGGGGAGCCGGTCGAGCGACCGGACCCGCGTGAGCCCCCGCAGAACCCGCTCCAGGACCCGACGTTCTGGAACGGGGAGGGGCAACTGCGCCGGGCCGCCGTGCTGCACCTGTGCACCGGGGCGGTCAGCGCCGCCGCCGTACCGGTCGTCGCGGTGCTGATCATGGACCCGCCGCGCGGTGTGCGGGCCGCCGTCGCCTGGCCCACCGTGGCGCTGCTCGCCGCCGTGGTGGTGATCGCCGTGGTGGCGGTCGCCCGGCCGTGGCTGAGCCGGCGCCAGGGCGCCACCCCGCTCGGCCGGTGGAGCGCGGCGGTCGCGACGCTCACCGCGCTCGGACTGATCGGCTCGTTCGTCCTGCTGCTGCTCCCCGACGGGGCGGCCGGGCAGCCGCTGTCGACGTACCGGCCGCCGGACGGGTGCGCCACGCAGCCGGACACCGCCGGCTGTCACGCCGACCGGTCCCTGCCCGGGTACGACACCGCGATCGCCTGGCTCATCGCGTACCAGGTGCTGTTGCTGCTCGCCATCGCCGCGGCGAACCGCTCCGGCCGCCGGGCGCTGGCCGGACCCGGCGCCGGGATGCTGCTGCTGCCGCTCGGTGCGGCCTGGATCGAACGCGGCCTGCCCGCGCTGCCCGCCGCGCCGGACGAACTACATGCCTGGATGCTCGTCGGCCCGGCCGTCGCGCTGGCCACCGCCGGACTGTTCCTGCCCCGCCTGCGGCCGGCGGTGCCGACCCAGCCGCTCGGCGCGTACACCGATCTGGCCTGGCGGGGCTGCGCCCCGGCGGTCATCGCCGGGTTCGGCTGGATGATGGCGGTGGCCTACTGCGCCGGGCTGCTCTACTGGGTCAGCGACCGGCTCGACGCGTCCGCCGAACCGAGCGGCCCGAGCCGCGTCGTGCCGCCACTGGCCGTCTTCTGGGCCGGGCTGGCCTGCGCGATCGGCCTGGCCGCGCTGATCGGCCTGCTGATCCGGGCCGTCGTCCTGCTGCACCGCCTGCGCCGGGTCGAGTACGCCCGGCTGGCCGACACACCCGGCCTGTCCGCGCACGACCTGCGGCGCTGCCGCGACGTCAGCACCTACCGGGCGCTGCACCGGCTGGTCGGCGAGCACGCGGTACGGCTGCTGGGCTGCTACGCCGCGTTCTGCGCGATCCTGGTCACCCTCTGCTGCGCCGCCGCGCTGTCCGGCGAACGGCCCAGCCCGCTGTCCCCGTCCGGCTGGCAGACCGCCATCCACTGGACCGCCGAGCGCGGCGACACGGTCCTCGGCTGGCTGCCGGTGGTGATGGCGGCGCTCGGGCTGCTCGTCTACCGGACCGACTCGGTCCGCCGCTCGGTCGGCGTGATCTGGGACGTGTGCACGTTCTGGCCCCGGGCCGCGCATCCGCTCGCGCCGCCCAGCTACGCCGAACGCGCCGTACCGGAACTCCAGACCCGGGTGGCGGGGCTGCTGGCGCTGCCGCCGCACCACGGCGACCGGATGGACGGCGTCATCCTCTCCGGGCACAGCCAGGGCACCGTCATCTGCGCCGCGGTGCTGCTGCAACTGCCCCGCCGGTGGCGGCTGCGGACCTGGTTCTTCTCCTACGGCTGCCAGCTCACCCGGCTATACGGGCGGATCTTCCCGTCCTACTTCGGGCCGGAACGGCTGCGGGCGCTGGCCGGCGCGCTCACCTGGCCCGGCGGGCACGTGGCCTGGACGAACTTCTGGCGGGACACCGACCCGCTGGGCTGGCAGGTCAGCGCCGGTCAGCGGGACGTGCCGGTGGCCGACCCGGAGGCGCTGCACCCGTCCGGCGGCGAGGTGGCCGACCCGCCCATCCGCAGCCACAGCGGCTACCCCGAGGCGGTGGAGTTCACCCGGGAGCGGGCGGTGGTGGCCCGGCTGCTGCGCCGTACCGTGCCGTCACCCCGGCAGCGGACCGGCTGACCCGGCCCCGGCGTCACGCCTGCGGCGGGTCGGCCAGGCGTACCACCAGGTCGGCGTGCCCGGCCGTGCCGGCGACCCGCCGCGCGTTCTCCTCGTCGCTGCCGAGTGCCCAGGCACGGGCCTGCTCGGGCGACTTCCCGTACGCCTCGTGCCGCGCGGTGAGCCGGCGCAGCCGCAGCTCCGCGTCCAGGTCGAGGAACCAGATCTGGTGTACGAGCGTGCGCACCTCCTCCCACGGGTCGTCCCGCAGCAGCAGGTAGTTGCCCTCGGTGACCACCAGGCGCACCTCGGGCGGCACCTCGATCGCCGCGGCGACCGGTTCCTCCAGGTCGCGGCGGAACTCCGGCACCCACACCGACGTCGGTTCCAGCCGGCGCAACCGGCGCAGCGTGGAGACGAAGCCGTTGACGTCGAACGTGTCCGGTGCGCCCTTGCGGTCGGCCCGGCCGAGCCGCGCCAGCGCCGACCCGGCCAGGTGGAAGCCGTCCATCGGGACCAGCCGGGCGACCGGGCCGAGCGCGGCCACGATCCGTTCCGCCAGCGTGGACTTGCCCGCCCCGGGCGCCCCGGCGATGCCGAGCAGCTGGCGCGGGCCGTCCTCGGCCAGCGCGCGGGCCCGGGCGACCAGCTCGCCGAGCGGGAGCGTCTCCGCCGCCGGCATCAGCCCAGCACCGGCTCGCTGATGGTGAACCGCGCCTCGACCGCCGCGTGCACCGGCTGCGGGGCCGGGTCCAGCTCCAGCTCCGGTTGCTCGCCGGAGCGCGCGTACGCCGCCTTGACCATCATCGGCGGGCCGGCGCTCATCCCGGTGTCGGACAGCTCCCGCAACGCGATCACCCGGGCGCCGAGCGCCTCGGCGTACTCCCGGGCCCGGACCAGCGCGTCGGCGATCGCCGCCTGCCGTACCTCGCGGTAGGCCGGACTGTCCGGCCGCAGCGACCACACCGGCCCGGCCACCCCGACCTGCTCCTGGTCGGCCAGGCGGAGCATCAGGTCACCGAGCACCGTGAAGTCGGTGGTCGTCACGGTGGTGCTCACGCTGCCCTGGTAGGCCACCACCCGGTCGCCGGAGCGCTTCGTCACCGGCCACACGTGGACCTGGCCGGTCTCCCGGCGCTCCACCGCCGGCTCGGCCGCGTCGAGCAGCGCCCGCACCGCGGCGGCCCGTTCGGCCAGCCGGGTCAGCGTGGTCTCCCGGTCCCGGTCCCGCGCCGTCGCCGTCACGGTGAACCGGGCCAGCTCGGGAGCCACCTCCCGGTACGCCTCACCGCGTACCGCCACGACCGGTGCGTCCGCCATGCCGCTCAGCCTAACGGCGGTGTGGCCGGCAGGTGCCCCATGTAGGTGACCGCGCCGGCCGCCTCCCGGACCTCGCTCAGGTGGCCGCCCGCCGCGCCCAGCTCCCGCAGGTACGCCAGCTCGCCCGCGTGGTCGGCGGCGGCCGGGAACTCCCGCCGGTGCGCGGTGAACGTACGGGCCCGCAGCGTGGAGCGGACGTCCCGTCCCTCGGCGAACCGGTCGGCCAGCGCGCCGGCGTCGCCACCGCGCAGAGCCTCGGTCAGCTCGTCCAGGAACGCGCCGAGCGCGTCCAGCTCGGCGAGCACGCGGTCCCGGTTGCCGAGCAGCATGTTCGCGGTCCGCTCGGGCGGCCCGCCGGCGACCCGGGTGCCGTCGGAGAAGCTGCCGGCGGCGAGCGTCAGCACCGCGTCCCGCAGCGCCGACCGGTGCACGGTGCCGGCCAGCGCGCCGGCCAGCACGTGCGGTACGTGCGAGGCGAGCGCGGCGGCGCCGTCGTGCTCCGGGGCGGACATGGGCACCACCCGGGCGTGGAAGACGTCCACCAGCAGCACCGCCAGCCGCCGGAACGCGCCCAGGCCGGTCGGCCCCGGGCAGAGCACCCAGGCGGCGCCGTCGAGCAGATCCGGGCTGGCCGCGCCCGCTCCGGCCCGGTCCGCACCGGCCATCGGATGGCCCGGCACGAAGCGGTGCCCGAGCCCCTGGACGGTGGCCGCGGTGCTCACCTCGGCCTTGACGCTGCCCACGTCGGTGAGCACGCAGCCGTCGTCGGTCACGGCGGCGACCCGGGCCAGCGTCGTCGGCAGCGTGGGCAGCGGGCCGCAGAGGAACACCACGTCCCGCCCGGTGACCGCCTCCTCGACCGTGTCGGGCGCGTCGACGCCCCGGTCGCGTACCTGCCGGCGGGCGGCCGGATCCGGATCCCAGCCGGCGACGTCGAGCCCCGCGTCGCGCAGCCGCAGCAGCACCGAACCGCCGATCAGCCCGGTGCCGACCACCGCCGCCCGCGCCAGCCCGCCCGTCACGTCAGAACCCGGCGAGCCGCCCGGCCACCGCGTCCACGTGCTCGTCGGACTCGGTGAGCGCCACCCGGACGTGCCGGGCGCCGGCCGGGCCGTAGAAGACACCGGCGGCCACCAGGATGCCCCGGCGGGCGAGCCGGTCCACTGTCTCCCAGCAGTCCTCGTCCCGGGTGAGCCACAGGTAGAGCCCGGCCTCCGAGTGCTCGACTGTGAAGCCGGCGCCGGTGAACGCCGCGCGCAGCTTCTCCCGCCGGACGCGGTAGCGCTCCCGCTGGGCGTCGGCGTGCTCCTGGTCGCCGAGCGCGGCCACCATGGCGGCCTGCACCGGGGCCGGCACGATCATGCCCGCGTGCTTGCGGATCTTGAGCAGCTCGGCCACCAGCGCCGGGTCACCGGCGACGAACCCGGCCCGGTAGCCGGCCAGGTTGGAGCGCTTGGACAGCGAGTGCACCGCCAGCACGCCGTCGTACGAGCCGCCGCACACCTGCGGCGAGAGCACCGAGACGGGCTCGGCGTCCCAGCCCAGTGGCAGGTAGCACTCGTCGCTGGCGACCACCGCTCCGCGCTCGCGCGCCCACTCGACCACCTTGCGCAGGTGGGCGGCGGGCAGCACGCGGCCGGTCGGGTTGCCCGGCGAGTTGACCCAGACCAGGCGGACCCGGGGATCCGGGCCCAGCGCGGTCAGCGAGTCGGTGCGTACCGTCGTCGCACCGGCGAGGCGGGCCCCGTCCTCGTACGTCGGGTAGGCGACCGACGGCACCACGACCACGTCACCGGGGCCGAGCCCGAGCAGCGTCGGCAGCCAGGCCACCAGCTCCTTGGAGCCGATCGTCGGCAGCACGCCCAGGCCGTCGACGCCCGCGCCGCAGGCCCGCGCGACCCAGGCCGCGATCGCGTTCCGCAGGGCCGGAGTACCGGCGGTGAGCGGGTAGCCCGGCGCGTCGGACGCGTCCGCCAGGGCCTGCCGGATCAGGTCTGGCACCGGGTCGACCGGCGTGCCCATCGACAGGTTGATGAGACCGTCCGGGTGCGCCGCGGCCGTGGCGGCCGCGGCGTCCAGGGTGTCCCAGGTGAAGTCGGGCAGCCGTGCCGAGACCGGCGTACGCCGGTTCAGTGGCCCTCGCCGCGCGGCGGCTGCGCGGCGACGAAGGTGGCGTCCTTCTCCACCTTGCCGATCTTCGAGGCGCCACCGGGCGAGCCCAGGTCCTCGAAGAACTCGTAGTTGGCCCCGGTGTAGTCCTTCCACTGCTCCGGGACGTCGTCCTCGTAGAAGATCGCTTCCACCGGGCAGACCGGCTCACAGGCACCACAGTCGACGCACTCGTCGGGGTGGATGTAGAGCATCCGGTTGCCCTCGTAGATGCAGTCGACCGGGCACTCCTCGATGCATGCCTTGTCGAGCACATCCACGCACGGCTCGGCGATGATGTAGGTCACCGGTCTTCTCCTCCGCAAGACTCGTCGCGATCAACCGCAACGGTAAGAGCCTAGTATCTCGCCGGGGAGGGGGTCGATCGTGCTCCGACAGCAGGACGTGGGACACCGGATCGTGGTCCGCCGGATTGTGGGGATTCGCGAGGGCCGCACGCTGTTCTCCGACGCGCTCGGCGAGCTCGTGGAGCTGAGCGAGACCCACATCACGCTCTCCACCGACGCCGGGCCGCTGCGCGTACCGGTGGCCGAGGTGCACCGGGCCAAGCGGGTGCCGCCGGCCCGCCGGCCCACCGCCGCCGCCGTGGTCGCGCTGGAGCTGGCCGCCGACGAGGCGTGGCCCGCACCGGTACGCGGACGGCTCGGCGACTGGCGGCTGCGCTGGGCCGACGGCTGGACCGGGCGGGCGAACAGCGCGCTGCCGGTGGGCGACCCGGACCGCCCGCTCCCCGCCGCGCTGGACGCGGTGCAGCGCTGGTACGCCGAGCGCGGCGGGCCCGCGCTGGTGAACACCCCGCTGCCGCTGGCCGCGCCGGTCGGCGCGGAACTGGACGCGCGCGGCTGGACGTCCCGGCCCCCGGTGCTGGTGCAGACCGTCCCGCTGCGCACCCTGACCGTGCCGCCCGCTGTTCCGCTGCCGACCTCCACCCCGCTGCCGGCCGACGCCCCCGCCGGCGTCCCCGCGGATGTGCCGCCGGTGACGCTGACGGACGCGCCCGCCGACGACTGGCTGGTGATCGCCGCCGGCCGCAAGGGCGGGCTGCCGGACGCCGCCCGGCAGGTGCTCACCGGGACGCCCCGGGTCCGCTTCGCCGAGCTGCGCGAAGACGGCCGGCTGCTCGCGGTCGGGCGGGGCACCGTGACCGGCGGGGGTCGCTGGCTCGGCGTCAGCCTGCTGGAGACGGTGCCGCAGGCACGCCGCCGAGGGCTCGCCGCCGCTGTCGTACGCGCGCTGGCCGGCTGGGGCGCCGCCGAGGGCGCCTCCCACGCGTTCCTCCAGGTGGAACAGAGCAACACCGGCGCTGTGGCGCTCTACCGGGGGCTCGGCTTCACCACCCACCACACCTACCTGACCCGGGTCGCCCCGGCGGGCTGAGCGGCGCTCCGGTCAGCGCCGGACGATCCTGCGAGGGCGGGTGCGCTTCATCTCGGCGTACCGCTTGAGCTGGCGGGACCGGTAGTCCCGGCCCAGCGCGGTCAGGATCAGGTAGCCGACCAGCACGCCCGCCGCGGTGGCCGCGAGATAGAGCCAGATCTGGGCGAAGAAGAGGCCCGCACCGCCGCCGAACGGGTTCTCCCCGACCAGCAGCGGGCCGACGAACACGGTGAGCGCCAGCGCGACCGCGACGGCGGCGGCCAGGTCGCCGGCCCAGCGGCCCAGCGGCCGGTCGGCGCCCCACCGGAACGCGGTGCCGGCCAGGATCAGCCCGATGACCAGGAACATGGCGAGCGAGACGCGGCCGGAGGCGGTGTCGTCGTCCGGGAACGCGAATCTGATGACCAGCCGGGCCACCACGTTCACGCCGAACAACGCGGCCGCCAGCACGCCTACCGCACGCCACCGCTGAGTCATCGCACGCCTCCCGCCGTACCGCCCGCTCCCTCGGCGGGCCTCTTGGCAGGAATGTCTACCACCGCGAGCTGTGCGGCGTCAGCACCTCACCGTGCGTCCGGTGGTGTCACCAGGTGCCGGAAGCCCAGTACCGCGAACGTGACCGCGCCGGCCACGATCAACGCGAGGCCGAGCACGTTGTCACCGGCGAGCGCCAGGTCGCCCTCGACGGTCCGGAAACCACCCACCACGATCACCAGGAACCACGGCAGCGCGCCGAGCGCCACCGCCCAGCGCGTACCCGTCGACCGGTGGGCGAACCGGCCCAGCAGCACCGTCGTGGCCACCACGGCGACGACGCCGGCGGCCACCAGGCCGACCCCGAGAAGGGCCCGCAGCCCGCCGGAGCGGCCCTGCACCGTCTCCCAGGCCCAGGTCGCGAAGATCAGGTCGAGCAGCGCCAGCAGGACGCCGGCCCAGACCGTGACGACGCCGCCGGCCACCCGCAGGGCGCGGTCGAGCACCCGCTCCGCCGGGCTCGGCGTCGCGGGCGTCGGCGGCTGCTCGGGAAGGGTCGACACGGGTACGGCCGGCAGCGTCACCGGAGACCGGCCGCCGCGACCGGGGACCGCTGCGTGCCGTCCAGGGCGATCCCGGCGAAGAGGTCGTCCTCCCAGCCGTACGGGCCGGCGCCCGGGCCCTTCTCGCCGACCGCGAGCGTGAAGTACTCCACGCCCATGAACTCGCCACCGAAGTTGCCGGCGATCGAGTAGAGCCAGGAGTTGGCCGGGATCTGGGTGGCGTGGGCGCGCATCGCCGCCTCCTTGGCGGCGTGCTGGTCGGTGCCGTCGATCCGGGCGGCGATCTCCGCGTCCGGCGTGCCGAACGGCAGCTCGTCGGCGCTCTCGATGCCGGCGAAGGGGTTGTCCGAGGACTCGGTGAACGTCTCCAGGCCCGCGTCGAGCACGCTGCGCGGCATGGCCGTCCAGTAGACCTTCGCGGGGGCGATCCCCTCGGCCGCGGCCAGCTCCACCGCCCGCATCGCCACCCGGTGCGCCTGGATGTGGTCGGGGTGGCCGTAGAAGCCGTCCGGGTCGTACGTGACGAGCACCTGGGGACGGACCTCGCGGATGACCTCCACCAGGTAGCCGGCGGCGACGTCCAGGTCGGCCTGCCAGAACGCCCGCGGGTGCTCGTTGGTGGTCAGGCCCATCATCCCGGAGTCCCGGTAGCGGCCCGCGCCGCCGAGGAACCGGTGGTCGGTGACGCCGAGCGCGGCGCACGCCGCGGCCAGCTCGCCGATCCGGTAGCCGCCGAGCTGGTCCGCCTCGGCCGCGCAGAGCTGGGCCAGGGCCGGGACGTGGATCTCGCCCTCCTCGCCCAGCGTGCAGGTCACGAGCGTGACGTGGGCGCCGGTGGCGGCGTAGTGCGCCATCGTCGCGCCGGTGCCGATCGACTCGTCGTCGGGATGCGCGTGGACCAGCAGGAGGCGTCGGTCGGGCAGGGTCGTCACGCCCGTCACTCTAACCGGCGGTCCTGCCCGCTCGACGGTGATGCGTCCGCCCAGGTCGGCCACATCACCCCCGGCGCCCGCCTACTCTGCAGGCGTGGACTTTCCCGAGCTGGCCGCCCGTACCCGTCGGTTCAGCCACGGGGCGCCGCGCGCCGTCGCCGTCGCGGGCGACGGTGCCCGGGTGATCTTCCTGCGTTCCGCGGGACCGGAGGACCCGGCCGACGCGCTCTGGCTGCTCGACGTCGACAGCGGCGAGGAACGACTGGTCGCGGACCCGGCGGTGCTGCTGGGCACCGACGCCGAGCCGGCCCGCCTCGCTCCCGGTGAGCGGGCGCTGCGCGAGCGGCTGCGGCTCAGCTCCGGCGGCATCGGCTCGTACGCGCTGGACTCGGCCGGCCGGGTCGCCGCGTTCGCGCTGGCCGGGCGGCTGTTCCGGGCCGACCTGGTGCACGGCGACGTGGTCGAGGTGGCGGCCGTCGGGCCGGTCATCGACCCGCGGCCCGACCCGGCCGGTGAGCGGCTGGCGTACGTCACCGACGCCGCCGAGGGGGTGCGCCGGGGCCAGTTGCGGGTGGTGGAGCCGGACGGTACGGACAACCTGCTCGCCGGCGAGGACAGCGGCGTCACCTGGGGGCTGGCCGAGCACATCGCGGCCGAGGAGTTCCACCGCTACCGGGGCTACTGGTGGGCGCCGGACGGCCGCAGCGTGCTGGCCGCCCGGGTCGACGAGTCCCGCCTGGAACGCTGGTACCTGCACGACCCGGCCGACCCGGCGAGCCCGCCGACGTCGCTCGCGTACCCCGTGGCGGGCGGGCCGAACGCGGAGGTCAGCCTGCACCTGCTCGACCTCGACGGCGGCTGGGTCGACGTGCACTGGGACCGGGAGACCTATCCGTACCTGAGTTCGGTGGACTGGACCGAGGGCGGCCCGCTGATCACAGTGCTGCGCCGATCGCAGCAGCACGGCCTGGTACTCGCGGTGGACCCACGCACCGGGGAGACGCAGGTGCACGCCGAGCTGGCCGATCCGCGCTGGGTGGAGCCGATCCCCGGCACCCCGGCGCACCTGCCCGACGGGCGGGTGCTGGTCGGTGGCGAGCTGGCCCACGACGGGTACGACGCGCGCTGCCTGTTCGCCGACGGCACGCTGCTCACCCCACCCTCGCTGTACGTGCGGCGGGTGGTCGGGCGGCTGCCGAACGGCCCGAACGCGGCGGCGGACCTGCTGGTGGAGGCGAGCGAGGGCGAGCCGAGCCAGCGGCACCTCTACCGGGTCCGGACCACCATCGGTGGCGGCATGGACGCCCGCCGGATGGGCAGCGACCCGGGCTGGCACACGGCCTCGATCGGCGGGTCCACACTGGCGGTCGGCATCGCGTCGCTGGAGCACGCCGGGGTCCGCTGGCGGGTGTGGCACGGCGACCGCGAGGTGGGTGAGCTGCGCTCGTTCGCCGCCACCTGCTCGTACGCGCCGCGGCCGACGATGGTCCGGGTGACCGACCGGCGGCTGCCCAGCGCGGTGCTCTACCCGGCCGAGCACGTCAAGGGCACCCGGCTGCCGGTGCTGCTGGACATCTACGGCGGGCCCGGCCACCAGGAGGTGGTGGCGGCCCGCAGCGTCTGGCTGGAACGGCAGTGGTGGGCCGAGCAGGGCTTCGCGGTGGTCACCATCGACAACCGGGGCACCCCGGGCATCGCGCCGTCGTTCGAGAAGGCGATCCACCGCCGGGTCGCGGACGTGATCCTCACCGACCAGGTGGACGCGCTCACGGCGCTCGCCGACAAGCACCCGGATCTGGATCTGGAGCGGGTGGCGGTGCGCGGCTGGTCGTTCGGCGGCTGGCTGGCCGGGCTGGCGGTGCTGCGCCACCCGGAGCTGTTCACGTGCGCGATCGTGGGCGCGCCGGTCACCGACTGGGCGCTGTACGACACCGCGTACAGCGAGCGCTACCTCGGCATGCCGGACGACGGGATGGACGTCTACGCCCACCACTCGCTGGTCGAGCTGGCGGCCGAGCCGCTCGGCGACCCGGCGCAGGCCCGGCCGATGCTGCTGGTGCACGGCCTGGCCGACGACAACGTGCTCGCCGCGCACACGCTGCGGCTGTCGGCGGCGCTGCTGGCGACGGGCCGCCCGCACGCGGTGCTGCCGCTGACCGGCGCGAGTCACCTGGCCGCCGGTGGGGTGTCGGAGCGCCTGCTCCGGCTGGAGCTGGACTTCCTGCGCCGCTACCTGTGAGGAAGGGCCCCTCGACGAGGGGCCCTTCCGTCAACCACAGGTGTGGCTACTGCTTGACGTACGCGTTGACGAAGCTGGGCCAGCCGAAGATGCTGCCGATGAAGAGGCCGCCGGCCTTCTCACCGTGGGCCACGGAGACCACCTCGTTGTAGAGCGGCACCGCGGGCGCCGACTCCTTCATCAGCTTCTCGTCCAGCTTGCTCCACTCGTCGGCCTGCTTGGCCGGGTCGAGGGCGAGCACCCGGTCGAACTCGGCGTTGATCGCCTCGCTGTTGAGCTGGGAGGTGTTGCTGTTGCCCTCGGCCTTGAGGCCGCGACCGTCGAAGAGCACCGGCAGGACGGAGGCGCCGCTGGGCCAGTCGGCAGCCCACGAGTCGACCCAGATGTCCCACGGGTTGTCCTTCTTCTTCACGAAGTCGAGGTAGCCGTCGGCGGGGATCGGCTTGACCGTGACCGTGAAGCCGGCCTTCTCCAGCGCGTTCTTGACCTGGGTGGCGGTCTCCTGCTGCCAGGTCTCGTCCCCGGTGCCGAGCACCAGGTTGACCGACTTGCCGCCCAGCGCCTCCTTCGCCTTCGCCGGGTCGCCGCTCTCGCCGGCCGGGTACGCGTCGAACTTCTTGTACCCGAGCGTGGTCGGGGGCAGCAGCGTGGTCAGCGGCATGGCGCCGTACGGGCCGCCGAGGTTCTTGGTGATGCTGCTGCGGTCGATCGCGTAGTTGATCGCCTGCCGCACGGACAGGTCGGTGACGCGGGTGGTGTTGATGCTCAGCCGGAACACGTTCGGCGTCGCGGCGACGATCATCCGCGCCTTCAGCGCCGGGTCACCGGTGATCTTCGCGAGCAGTTCGGACGGCACGCCGCCGCTGGCCACCGCCGCCGCGTCGTTGCCGGTGCCGGCGAGGACCCGGTTGGTCTGGGTGTTCTGGTCCGCGCCGAGGGTCCAGACGAACTTGTCCGGGTACGCGTGCCGCACGGCGTCGGTGGCCGGATCCCAGTTCGGGTTGCGCTCCAGCACCATCTCCACACCGGGCTGGATCTTGGTGAACCGGTACGGCCCGGACGAGAACGGCATGTTGTCCAGGTTGACGCCGGTGTCCTTGTCCGGCGGCAGCGGCGCGGTGGCCGGGAGCGACACCGCGAACGGCAGGTCGCAGCGGGGCTTGTTGAACTCGAAGCGCAGCGTGCGCGGGTCCGGCGTGGTCAGGCCCGGAGGCAGCGAGGTCTTGTTCTTCTTGAAGTCCCACTTGGTGTCGTACTGCGGGGTGTCGGCCAGCCACTCCTGCAGGTAGGTGGGGCCGCCGGTCAGGTCCGGGTCGAACGAGCGGGCGATGCCGTACGCGATCTCCTTGGAGGTGATCGGGCGGCCGTCCTCGAACTTGACGCCCTCCTTGATCGTGAACTCCCAGACCTTGCAGTCGTTGTTCACGTTCTTGCCGGGCGTCTCGGCCAGGTCGCCGACCAGGGTGACGTTGCCCTTGCCGTCGTCCTTGAAGGTGGTGAGGAAGCGGGCGTAGAGCTGGCTGCCCATCAGGCCGGCGAACGAGTAGACCCGCTGCGGGTCCAGGTGGGAGATCTTGCTCTCCCGCAGGATGTAGAAGGTCCCGCCCTTGGCCGCGCCCGGCACCTCGGCCGCGGGGCCGAGCGAGTCCTTCGGGTCGGTCGCGATGGCGCCGCTGCGGGGCTTGTTCGTGTCCACGCTGTCGCCGCTGTCGCCGGTGTTCTTGCTGCACGCACTGAGGGCGACCACCAGTGCCATCGCGCCGCCCATGGCGGTGGCGAGTCTTGCTCGCATACTCAACTCCTCGGGTCCGATGAAGGAAAGCTTCGCCTAGCTTTCACTCGCGGTAAATTTCGAGCAGATAACGGGGGCACAACGATCGACCACCGGCGACGCCGAGGTCAGCCGAGACGCACCCGGGGATCGATGAACGCGTAGAGCAGATCGACGATGATGTTCGCCACCACCACGAACAACGCCGACACCAGGACCGTGGCCATGATGGTCGGCAGGTCGCCCTGGCGCACCGCCTCCACCGCCGTACGCCCCAGCCCCTGGATGCCGAACGTCGTCTCGGTGATGACAGTGCCGCCCAGCGCCGCGCCGACGTCGATACCGGCGATCGTCACGATCGGCGTGATCGCCGCGCGCAGCGCGTGCCGTCCGTACACCTTGCGTTTCGCCACGCCCTTGGCCCGCGCCGTCCGGACGAAGTCCTCGGAGAGCGTCTCCAGCATCTGCGCCCGGGACAGCCGGGCGTAGATCGCGGAGAAGAGCAACGCGAGCGTCACCCACGCCAGCACCAGGCCGCGCGCCCACTCCACCGGGTTCTCCAGGAACGGCACGTACCGGGGTGTCGGCAGGATCTTCAGCGAGTACACGAAGATCAGCAGCAGCACGGCGCCGACGAAGTAGAGCTGCAGCGACGCGAACGTGAGCGTCAACCCGATCGAGATGCGGTCGAGCAGCGACCCCCGCCGTAGTGCGGAGATCATCCCGAGTCCCACCCCGAGCGCCAGCCAGAGCACCGCCGCCGGAAGCACGATGTTCAGCGTCACCGGCAGCACCCGGGCGAACGTGTCGGTCACCGACTCGCTGTTCACGTAGGAGTAGCCGAGACAGGGCGCCTCGCACTTGCCGCCCTGCGCGCTGCCCAGGTCGCGGCCGACGAAGATGCCCTTCATGTAGTTGACGTACTGCGTCGGCTTCGGGTCGTTGAGCCCCAGCTCCGTACGCACCCGCTCCAGTCGCTCGGCGTTGCAGTTCTTCGGGCACATGCCGGTCACCGGGTCGCGGGGCAGCGCGAAGAACATGAGGAAGCTGACGATGCTCACCGCCAGCAGCACCGAGACGGCGAGCAGCAGCCGCTTCAGCAGGAACCGCACCATGTCGTCGAACCCCTTACCGTGACGACTTCGGGTCGAGCGCGTCGCGCAGCGCGTCGCCGAAGAGGTTGAACGCCAGCACGAGCGCGAAGATGGTGATGCCGGGGAAGAAGACGTACGCCGGGTCGGTCTGCAGGTAGTCGATGCTCCGGTAGATCATCCGGCCGAAGCTCGGCACCGACTCGGGCAGGCCGACGCCGAGGAAGGACAGCGCCGCCTCCCCCGTGACGTACGACGGCACGGCGAGCGAGAACGCCACCAGGATCGGGGCCCAGATGTTCGGCAGCAACTGCCGGAACAGCATGTGCCCGAGCCCGGCGCCGCTGGCCCGCGCCGCCTCCACGAACTCCCGCTCGCGCAGCGAGACCACCTGCCCGCGGACGAGCCGGGCCGTGCCGGTCCAGCCGAACGCGGCGAAGACCACGATCAGCGTGGTCACCGCGAACCACGTCGGCACCGCGTCCCGGGGGCCGTAGAAGCGCAGCGAGAACGTCGGCACCACGGCGAGCGCGAAGATGAGGAACGGCAACGCCAGCGCGACGTCGGTGATCCAGCTGATCACCGAGTCGACCACCCCGCCCAGGAAGCCGGCGACGATCCCGAGCACCACGCCGATCGTCGTGGTGACGAGCGCGGCGCCGAGCGCGATCAGCAGCGACGTCCGGATGCCGTAGATCATCCGGATGAAGATGTCCCGGCCCAGGCCCGGTTCCAGCCCGAACCAGTGGTCGCCGCTGACGCCGCCCACGTAGCCCAGCGGCATGCCGGTGGCGTCCAGCAGCTCACCGAACTGCTGGTTCGGCGACACGCCGTAGAGCCGCTGGATCAGCGGCGCTGCCACCGCCACCAGGATGAACAGGGCCAGCACGATGCCGCTGACCATGGCGGTGCGGTCGCGCCGCAGCCGGGCCCAGACGAGCTGGCCGGGTGAGCGGCCGACGAGCCGCTTCTTCTCGTCCGGCTCCTGCCCGGGGGACTCGATCTCGGCGAGCGCGACACCCTCGACCGGCGACAGGCTCATTTCGACACCTCCACGGGTTCGCCGGTCGGCACGCCGACCGGTCCGCTCTCCGGGTAGTGGCAGGCGGTGAGCTGCCCGCCGCCGTCCCGCGTGACCAGCGCCGGTTCCTCGGTGGCGCAGTGGTCGGTGGCTTTCCAGCAGCGGGTGCGGAAGCGGCAGCCCGACGGTGGGTTGAGTGGGGTGGGCACGTCGCCGGTGAGGCGGATGCGTCCGGCGGGTCCGAGGGCGGTGACGTCGGGGATGGCGGACAGCAGGGCCCGGGTGTAGGGGTGCTGGGGGCGGGTGTAGATGGTGTCGCGGTCACCGATCTCGACGATCTTGCCGAGATACATGACGGCGACGCGGTGGCAGAAGTGCCGGACGACGGCGAGGTCGTGGGCGATGAACACGAACGCCAGGTCGAGGTCGCGTTGCAGGTCGCGTAGCAGGTTGATGACCTGCGCCTGGATGGACACGTCCAGCGCCGAGACGGGCTCGTCGGCCACGATCAGTTTCGGTTTGAGGGCGAGGGCGCGGGCGATGCCGATGCGCTGGCGTTGCCCGCCGGAGAACTCGTGCGGATACCTGTTGTAGTGCTCCGGGTTCAACCCGACCAGTTCGAGCAGTTCCTGCACCCGTTTCTTCACCCCGCCCGGCGGGGTGATCCGGTTGACCTGCAACGGCATCGCCACGATCCGCCCGACCGTGTGGCGCGGGTTCAACGACGCGTACGGGTCCTGGAAGATGATCTGCAGGTCCTGCCGCAACGCCCGCAACTCACGACGCCCACCGTGGGTGATGTCCCGACCCGCGAAGGTGATGCTGCCGGCGGTGGGTTCCAGCAGACGCACCAGCATCCGCCCGGTCGTGGTCTTCCCACACCCCGACTCCCCCACCAGCCCGAGGGTCTCCCCCGGCCGCACGTCGAAGTCCAGGCCGTCGACCGCCCGCACCGCACCCCGGGCACGCAGACCCTGCCGCACCGGGAAATGCTTCGTCAGCCCCCGCACCGACAGCAACGGCTCGGTCTCGGTGCTCATCGGGCCACTCCCACCTGGGCGATGTCGTCGCGGTAGATCCGCTCCCGGTCGGCCGCCGACAGGTGGCAGGCCACCAGGTGACCGGGCGCCCCGGCCGGCCCCAGCTCGGGCACGTCGGTGCGGGAGCGGTCGCCGTTGACGTCGGCGTACCGGCAGCGCGGGTGGAACGCGCACCCCGGCGGAAGGTTGATCAGCGACGGCGGGTTACCCGGGATCGGCACCAGGTCCGCGTCCGCGTCGCCGTGCAACGACGGCACACTCGACAACAACCCCCACGTGTACGGATGCTGCGGCGCCCGCAACACCCGCTCCACACTCCCGTGCTCCACCGCCCGACCCGCATACATCACCAACACGTCATCAGCCACCTGACTGACCACACCCAGGTCGTGCGTGATCAACACGATCGCCGACCGGAACTCCTCCTGCAGATCACTGAGCAGATCCAGGATCTGCGCCTGCACCGTCACGTCCAGGGCGGTGGTCGGTTCGTCGGCGATCAGCAGATCCGGATCGTTCACCAACGCCATCGCGATCATCGCCCGCTGCCGCATCCCACCCGAGAACTCATGCGGATACTGATCGAACCGCTTCCCCGGCTGCGGAATCCCCACCCGGCCCAGCATGTCCACCGCCCGCGTGCGCGCCTCCCGCCGACCCGCCCTCGGGTGATGCACCCGATACGCCTCCGCGATCTGCCGACCCACCGAGTAATACGGATGCAACGCCGACAACGGATCCTGGAAGACCATCGCCATGTCCCGGCCCCGCAGCCGCCGCACCTCCTCCTCACCCAACCCCACCAGCTGACGCCCACCCACCCAGATCTCCCCCGAGATGGCCGTCCGCTTCGCGTTGTGCAAACCCAGGATCGCCAGCGACGTCACGCTCTTACCCGACCCGGACTCCCCCACGATCCCCAGCGTGCGACCCCGCTCCACCGCGAACGACACCCCGTCCACGGCCCGCACCACACCGTCCTCGGTGTCGAACCGCACCCGCAGATCCCTGACCTGGAGATAGGGCCCGTCGCCGGATCGCTGCTCCGGCACCTCCGGGCGGTCCGGCTCCCCGGACGGCACCGCCTCCGACCTGCCCATTGACCGCCTCCCCTTCGGTGATGAAGAGAACCTACAGCAAACCCTTGGAGGCGAAAATAAGCTACATCGAGCGGTCTGTCAGCGGTGAGAGCGTAACGACTCGGTCTCCCGTCCGCACGCCCCTCACCTGGGACATTCACGGCCACGATTCGGCATCTCGGCCTCGTCGTCGCACCCGGGGTGCGACCATGGTCCCGGTGACGAAGGGACGATTCCTGTCGGCACGAGGTGGAGGCGACCATGACCGCGGCGGTGTTCGGCCACGACGGCCCGTGGACCGAAGAGGAGTACCTCGCCCTCGGCGAGACGCGGCAACGCGTCGAACTCTTCGACGGGAGCCTGCACGTGACACCGGCACCGACTCCGCGGCACCAGCGAATCCAGCGGAACCTCGGCAATCTGCTGGAGGCCGCGGCCCAGCACGCCGGCCTGGAACTGCTGGAGACGGTCAACGTCCGGCTCCGGCCAGGCCGCATACCGATTCCCGACCTGGTCGTCACCGAGTCGATCGACTTCGACGAGCCGATGATCGAGGCGCGGGACGTGCGGCTCGTGTGCGAGGTCATCTCACCCGGCAACGCGGCGACCGACAAGGTGCTCAAGATGCACTACTACGCCGCCGCGGGCATCGAGTGGTACCTGCTGGTGGAGCAGGAGACCGGCACGCTGCACCTCCACCGGCGGCAGGGCCGGCACTACCGGGAGGTGTCGGTGACCAAGCCCGGTTCCGTGCTGGAGCTGGCCGAGCCCGTCCAGGCCACGATCCGGCCGGAGGATCTCGTCCCCTGACGGATGTCGGCGCGCTCGCCTAGGGTCGGGCGCATGAGCGAGCGTCAGCGAGCGAATCATCGGGGCGGCGCGAAGGTGCCTCATGCCGGCACGCAGCGCAGCGGAGTGCCGGCATGAGCGAGCGTCAGCGAGCGAATCATCGGGGCGGCGCGAAGGTGCCTCATGCCGGCACGCAGCGCAGCGGAGTGCCGGCATGAGCGAGCGTCAGCGAGCGAATCATCGGGGCGGCGCGAAGGTGCCTCATGCCGGCACGCAGCGCAGCGGAGTGCCGGCATGAGCGAGTTCGACGCGGCGACCGCCGCCGTCCAGGCCGCTCTCGACGCGGGCGCCCGGTACGCGGACGCCCGGGTCATGCACCGCCGCTACGAGTCGATGTCGGCCCGCAACGGCGACATCGAGGAGCTGAGCCAGGACGAGAGCATCGGGCTGGGCGTACGCGCGCTCGTCGGATCGGGATGGGGCTTCCACGCCGTACCCGATCTGTCCGACGCCGCGGCCCGCGAGGCCGGGCGGCGCGCCGCGGCGATCGCCACGGCGAGCGCGCGGGTTCCCGGCCCGCCGATCGACCTGGTGCCGGTCGAGGCGACGGTGGCGACCTGGGCCTCGGACTGCGCGGTCGACCCGCTCGGCGTGCCGCTGTCGGACAAGGGCGACCTGCTGGCCCGCGCCACGGCGACGATGCGCGAGCACGGCGCCGACCTGGCCGAGGGGCTCTACCAGATCTGGGACACCTCGAAGTGGTTCGTCTCCAGCGAGGGCCACCGGATCGACCAGCGCATCCGGGAGTGCGGTGGCGGCATCTCGGCCACCTCCATCGGTGACGGCGAGACCCAGCGCCGGTCCTACCCGAGCTACCGCGGGCAGTACGGCACCACCGGGTGGGAGCTGGTCACCTCGCTCGACCTGGCCGCACACGCCGCCCGCATCGCCGAGGAGTCCCAGGAGCTGCTCACCGCGCCGCTCTGCCCGGCCGGCGAGACCGACCTGATCCTCGGCGGCGAGCAGCTCGCGTTGCAGATCCACGAGTCGGTCGGGCACGCCATCGAGCTGGACCGCATCCTCGGCTGGGAGGCGGCGTTCGCCGGCACGTCCTGGCTCGACCTGGCCCGGCTCGGCTCGCTGCGCTACGGCTCCGAGCTGATGAACGTGACGATCGACCCGACCATCCCGGGTGCGCTGGGCAGCTTCGGCTACGACGACGAGGGTTCGCCGGCGGTCGCCCGGGACGCGGTCCGCGAAGGGCGGTGGGTCGGGGTGCTCGCCGGCCGTGACTCGGCCGCCGTCGCCGGCCTGGACCACGGCGGCAGCGTACGGGCCGACGGCTGGGCGCGGCTGCCGATGGTGCGGATGACGAACGTGGGCCTGGAACCCGGCCCGCACACGCTCGACGAGATCGTCGCGGCCACCGACGACGGGGTGCTGATGGACATCAACCGGTCCTGGTCGATCGACGACAAGCGGCTCAACTTCCAGTTCGGCTGCGAGGTCGGCTGGGAGGTGAAGAAGGGCCGCCGGGGGCGGATGCTGCGCAACCCGACCTACACCGGCATCGGCCCGGTCTTCTGGCGCTCGATGGACATGCTCTCCTCGGAGACTGTCGCCTGGGGCACGCCCAACTGCGGGAAGGGGCAGCCCGGGCAGGTCGGGCACACCGGTCACCCGGCCGCGCCGGCCCGGTTCCGCGGCGTCCGGGTGGGGGTGCGGGCATGAAGCGGAGTGCCGGCATGAGTGCCGAACTGGAGATCGCCGCCGGGGTGGTGGACCTGGTCCGGCACACGGCCGGTCCGGCCGCCGAGGCCGAGGTGCTGGTGACCCGCTCCGACCTGGCGCTGACCCGGTTCGCCAACTCGTTCGTCCACCAGAACGTGTCCGAGACCGGCGTCGCCGTACACCTGCGGTTGCACGTGGACGGGCGGACCGTGACCGGCAGCGGCAGCCGGGTCGACGCCGGCGGCCTGGCCGCGCTCGTCGAGCGGACCCGGGCCGCGGCCCGGCTCGCGCCGCCCGACCCGGCCTGGCCGGGACTCACCGCGCCGGTGCCCGTGCCGTCCGGCCCGGCCGTGGACGAGGCCACCGCGTTCGCCTCGCCGGACGAGCGGGCCGAGCGGGTACGCGCGTTCGTCGAGGCGGTGGAGGGGCTGGAGGCGGCCGGCTACTGCCGCACCGCGTACCGGTCGGGGGCGTTCGCCAACTCGGCCGGGCACACGGCCGTGGGCCGGGCGGCCGAGGCGGCGATGGACGGCATCGCGCGTGCCGGCGGCGCCGACGGGGTGGCGCGGCTCTGCGCGGACCGGCTGGCCGATCTCGACGGCGCGGCGCTCGGCGCCCGCGCGGCGGCGAAGGCGCGCGCCGCGGCCGACCCGGTCGAGCTGCCGCCCGGGCACTACGAGGTGGTGCTCGAACCGGCCGCCGTGGCCGACCTGCTGCACAACCTGGCCTGGTACGGCTTCAACGGCAAGCGGTACGCCGAACGGCAGTCCTTCGCCGAGCCGGGCACGGCACAGTTCGACCCTTCGGTGACGCTGGTGGACGACCCGCTGCACGCGAGCACGCTGCCGTTCGACCTGGAGGGCACGCCAAGGCGGGCGTTGCCGCTGGTCGAGGGCGGCACCACCGGCGCGGTGGCGTACGACAGGCGTGCCGGTGCCGAGGCGGGCGCCGGGTCCACCGGGCACGGCATGCCGGACAGCGCGACGTTCGGGCCGATCCCGCACAACATCCGCCTGCTGACGGGCACGACCGACGCGGGCGTGGCCGGCGGGGCCGTCGCCGCCGGAGCGGTGAGCGCGGGCGTGACCGGGGCGGTGGGCGACCCGGACACCGCCGCGCTGGTGGCCGGGATGCGGCGCGGGCTGCTGGTGAGCGACTTCTGGTACACGCGGGTGCTGGACCCGAAGCAACTGGTGATCACCGGGCTGACCCGCAACGGGGTGTGGCTGGTCGAGGACGGTGTGCCGACCCGGGCGGTACGCGACTTCCGGTTCACCGAGTCGTACCCCCGGGCGCTGGGGCCGGGCCGGGTGCTCGGCCTGGGCCGGACGGCGGTCCGCCAGCCGGGCCGCGTCGACGGGTCCTGGTACGAGGGTCCGGCGCTTCGGCTGTCCTCCTGGCACTTCACCGGCGGCGCGTCCGGGTGATCCGGTACGCCGCCGGGCGCGCCACGCCACCGGTCGGCGCACCGTTCGACCGACCCGCCACATTGATCATGAACTGACTCTTTCCAAGCTGCGGGACACACGGGACACTGCGTTGCGCGGCCGGGCCGTGAAGATCGGCGTAACGTGTGTCACTTAGCCGCACCGGTTCGCCGGTGTGGCCTCGCGCGTGCGCAGGACGTGACAGTGACGTCAGGGAGATGACTCGAATGACAACTACGTCGGCCAGGACGCCGAGACCGCAGCCGCGGGGAGGGCGGGCACGCGCCGCAATCGCGGCGAAGACGTTGCGGACCGACAGATGGTGGATCGCCCCGCTGATCACAGTGGTGGGGCTCAGCGCGTGGGTCATCTACGCGACGGTCCGGGTCTTCATGCACAAGTGGTACTGGGTGGAGCAGTACCACTACCTGACGCCGTTCTACTCCCCCTGCGTCACCGACCGCTGCGTCGAGGGCTCCTCGCACTTCGGCCAGTTCCTGCCCGGCTGGTGGATCATCCCGGACGCGGCGCTCACCCTGCCGTTCCTGCTGCTGTTCCGCCTGACCTGCTACTACTACCGCAAGGCGTACTACCGGTCGTTCTGGCTGTCGCCGCCGGCCTGCGCGGTGCCGGACGGGCACCAGTCGTACAGCGGCGAGACGCGGTTCCCGCTGCTCGGGCAGAACCTGCACCGCTACTTCTTCTACGCCGCCGCGATCATCTCGCTGATCAACACCTGGGACGCCGTCCTGGCCTTCCACTCCCCCGAGGGCTTCGGCTTCGGCCTGGGCAACATCATCCTGATCGGCAACGTGGTGATGCTGTGGGCGTACACGATCTCCTGCCACTCCTGCCGGCACATCATCGGCGGGCGGCTCAAGCACTTCTCCAAGCACCCGATGCGCTACAAGGCGTGGACCGGGGTGTCCTGGTTGAACGTCCGGCACATGCAGCTCGCCTGGATCACCCTCGGCACCCTGGCACTCACCGACTTCTACGTGATGGCGGTCGCCGCCGGCTGGATCAACGACCTGCGGTTCATCAACTGAGAGCCTGGACATGACTGAGACGCGAATCGAACGACACCACTACGACGTCGTCGTGATCGGGGCCGGTGGCGCCGGCCTGCGCGCGGCGATCGAGGCCCGGCTGGCCGGCAAGAAGACCGCGATCATCTCGAAGTCGCTGTTCGGCAAGGCGCACACGGTGATGGCCGAGGGCGGCGCCGCCGCCGCGATGGGCAACGTGAACTCGCGCGACAACTGGCAGGTGCACTTCCGGGACACCATGCGCGGCGGCAAGTTCCTCAACAACTTCCGGATGGCCGAGCTGCACGCCAAGGAGGCGCCGCAGCGGATCTGGGAGCTGGAGACGTACGGCGCGCTGTTCGACCGCACCAAGGACGGGAAGATCTCGCAGCGCAACTTCGGCGGCCACGAGTACCCGCGCCTGGCGCACGTCGGCGACCGGACCGGCCTGGAGCTGATCCGCACGCTCCAGCAGAAGATCGTCTCGCTCCAGCAGGAGGACAAGCAGGAGTTCGGCAGCTACGACGCGCGGATCCGGGTCTTCTCCGAGACCACTGTCACCGAGCTGCTGCTCGACGGCGACCGCGTCGCCGGCGCGTTCGGCTACTACCGCGAGTCCGGCGAGTTCGTCCTGTTCGAGGCGCCCGCGGTGGTGCTGGCCACCGGCGGCGTCGGACGGTCCTACAAGGTCACCTCGAACTCGTGGGAGTACACCGGCGACGGCCACGCGCTGGCGCTACGCGCCGGGGCCACGCTGATCAACATGGAGTTCCTCCAGTTCCACCCGACCGGCATGGTCTGGCCGCCCTCGGTGAAGGGTATCCTGGTCACCGAGTCGGTGCGCGGTGACGGCGGCGTGCTGAAGAACTCCGAGGGCAAGCGGTTCATGTTCGACTACGTCCCGGACGTGTTCCGCAAGCAGTACGCGGAGACCGAGGAGGAGGCGGACCGCTGGTACACCGACCCGGACAACAACCGGCGCCCGCCGGAGCTGCTGCCCCGCGACGAGGTCGCCCGCGCCATCAACAGCGAGGTCAAGGAAGGCCGGGGTACGCCGGCCGGCGGCGTCTACCTGGACATCGCCTCCCGTAAGTCGGCCGACGAGATCCGCCGTCGCCTCCCGTCGATGTACCACCAGTTCAAGGAACTGGCCGACGTCGACATCACCAAGGAGCCGATGGAGGTCGGCCCGACCTGTCACTACGTGATGGGCGGCGTCGAGGTGGACCCGGACTCCGGCGCGGCGTACGGCACGGTGCGCGGGCTCTACGCCGCGGGTGAGGTGTCCGGCGGCATGCACGGCTCCAACCGGCTCGGCGGCAACTCGCTGTCCGACCTGCTGGTCTTCGGCAAGCGCGCGGGCGGGCACGCCGCCACGTACACCGATCAGCTCACCACCCGCCCGGCGGTGTCGGTGGCGGCGGTGGAGGCCGCCGTGGAGACGGCGCTGGCGCCGTTGCAGCGGGACACCGGGGAGAGCCCGTACCAGCTCCAGCAGGACCTCCAGGCGGTCATGGGCGACCTGGTCGGGATCATCCGGCGCGAGGGCGAGCTCGCCGACGCCATGCGCAGACTGGCCGAGCTGCGGGAGCGGGTGGCGAAGGTGAGCGCGGCCGGCGGCCGGCGCTACAACCCGGGCTGGCACCTGGCGCTGGACCTGCGCAACATGCTCGTGGTGTCGGAGTGCACCGCGATGGCGGCGCTGGAGCGGCAGGAGTCGCGCGGCGGGCACACCCGGGAGGACTACCCGGCGATGGACCCGAAGTGGCGGCGGGTCAACCTGGTCTGCTCGCTGGACGGGGACACGGTCCGGCTGACCCACAAGCCGCTGCCGAAGATGCGGCCGGAGCTGATCGGGCTGTTCGACCGGGCCGAGCTGGCCAAGTACCTGACCGACGAGGAACTCGCCGAGTTCGACGCCCTCACCGAGGAGGCGAACAACTGATGGGAAGTAAGCGCCAGTTCCGCATCTGGCGGGGCGACGAGACCGGCGGCGACCTGAAGGACTACACGGTCGAGGTGAACGAGGGCGAGGTGGTCCTCGACGTGATCCACCGCCTCCAGGCCACCGAGGCCCCGGACCTGGCGTGCCGGTGGAACTGCAAGGCCGGCAAGTGCGGCTCCTGCTCAATGGAGATCAACGGCAAGCCGCGGCTGGGCTGCATGACGCGGATGTCGACGTTCGAGGAGTCCGAGACCGTCACCGTCACCCCGTTGCGCACCTTCCCGGTGATCCGGGACCTGGTCACCGACGTCTCGTTCAACTACGAGAAGGCCCGGGAGACCCCGGCGTTCGCGCCGCCGGCCGACGTGGCGCCCGGCGACTACCGGATGCAGCAGGTCGACGTCGAGCGCTCGCAGGAGTTCCGCAAGTGCATCG
This sequence comes from Micromonospora sp. WMMD1219, assembly GCF_049315215.1. Classification (NCBI taxonomy): domain Bacteria; kingdom Bacillati; phylum Actinomycetota; class Actinomycetes; order Micromonosporales; family Micromonosporaceae; genus Micromonospora; species Micromonospora sp. WMMD1219. The sequence goes on along the minus strand of NZ_CP186057.1, from coordinate 2,675,048 downwards.
AGTGCTTCCTGTGCCAGAACGTCTGCCACGTGATCCGTGATCACGACGAGAACAAGCCGGCGTTCTCCGGCCCCCGGTACTTCATCCGGGCGGCCGAGCTGGACATGCACCCGCTCGACGCGCGCACCGACCGCCGGGAGTACGCGCAGTCGGACATGGGACTCGGATTCTGCAACATCACCAAGTGCTGCACCGAGGTCTGCCCCGAGCACATTAAGATCACCGACAACGGGATCATCCCCATGAAGGAACGGGTCGTCGACCGCAGGTACGATCCCCTTGTGTGGCTCGGTAACAAGATCTTCCGGAGGGGTCAGGTGCCTCAGACCAGCGCGACCAGCGGGCATTCGAGTGGTGCCGTCACGTCCGGAGGGGCGCACGGCGGGGCGCACGCGCACGGCGGCGGCTCGCACGCCGGCGGGGTGCACTCGCACGCGGGCGGCTCGCACGACAGCGCCGCCGAGCGTCAGGCCCAGCAGGGCGTCAACTGGCACCGCGAGGTGCCGCACCCGACCGCCCCGGCGGTGGACGCCAACGGCAAGCTGCCGCTGACCGAGCTGACGTTCAACAAGGCCGCCGCGCCGTCGCCGTTCGGCGACGACGTGACGTTCCCGCTGCCGCCGGAGCACCTCAACTTCGCTCACCCGCAGCAGGACGAGCCGAAGCACTGAACAGCAGCGCGACGATGACGGGGGCCGGCGGCACGAGCCGCGGGCCCTCGTCCCGTTTCTGCCGGGCTGTCCGGTTCACCGGACGGCACGGCTCGCGCCGCGGTCGTTCAGGGGGTGTCGAGCAGGGGGCGAAGCGCGGCCACGATCGGCACGTCGGCCGGCAGCCAGTCGACGCTGTCCAGCTCGGCGGCGGACAGCCAGCGCAGCTCGGCGTGCTCCAGCGCCTTGGGCTCGTCGCCGTGCAGCAGGCGGGCGGCGTAGACGCGCAGCACGGACCGGCCGTGCGCCATCCGTACGTCCCGGCCGACGCGCGCGCCGACCGCCACCCGTACGCCCAGTTCCTCGACGCACTCCCGGGCCAGCGCGTCGGTCTCGGCCTCGCCCGGCTCGACCTTTCCGCCCGGGAACTCCCAGCGCCCCGCCACCTCGGGAGGCGCGGAGCGCTCGCATGCCAGCACCCGGCCACCCTCGATGATCGCCGCCCCGACGACCACCCTCGGCTCCCGCCGGTCGGCCTGCCCGCTTCCGCTAACCCGTTCGGTCCGCACGGGCCACCAGCGTGCCAGATCAATCGGCGGTTTGGGTAGCTGCGTCGGCCGTCAGGTCAGCAGAACACGGAAGTGTGGGCGTGGACACACCATCTGAGTGGCGAGAGACTAGAGGGCGTCGACTGGGACACGGGATGGCGACGATTTGGCCACAAGCCGGCAACGACGCCTGGGAGGTGCGGTGATGCGCGTGCTGTTCAGCGGCCGGGCGAAGCACGACTACCTCAGCGACGCACTGGCCCTGCTGTCCGGATGGACGCGCGAGGGCGAACAGATCCGCCGCACCATCGTCCTCGACGACACCCAGCACGCCGCGCTCACCGAGCGGGTGGCGGTGGTTGCCGACGCGCTGCGGCTGCGCCCCGAGATCAGCCGCCGGGCCGACCGTACCCACATCAGGCTCGGGCACGGCGACGGCGAGCCACTCACCGAGGGTGAGGTGCTGCTGGCGGCGCGCATCGAGGACGCGGTCCGCGCGGTCACCGAACCCTGATCCACTGGCACGCCCCGCCTACCCTCGGGTGCATGTCTGGCCCCACGTACGACCGCAAGGAACAGTTCCAGCAGATCCAGAGCGGGTTGCTGCCCGGTGAGCAGATCATCGCCGTCTACGACGCGGTGGGCACCGGCACCGGCTTCATCGGCCTGACCGACCGGCGGGTGATCATCCAGGACCGCTCCTTCGTCGGCAAGCGGTACGCGATCACCAGCATCCCGTACTCGAAGATCACCAGCGTGAGCGTGGTGAGCAACAAGTCCTGGGGTGGCTCGTTCTTCTCCACCGGGTCGATCGCCGTGCACGTCGGCACGCACACCTACGAGGTCGAGTTCCGGGGCGCGCAGAAGAGCCACCACGTGCACAACGTGATCCTGCACCACATCTCCTGACCCGCCTGGCACAATCGCCGCCATGCGAGGGCTGACGGCGCGGTGGCGGGCCTGGCGGGGCGACCATCGGCGGGCCGTACGCCTGCTCCGCCGTCTCCTGGTGCTCGCCACGGCCGCCGTGGTGCTGCTGGGCGCCGCCACGATCGCCAGCGTGACCTGGGTCCGCGACGCCGCCGAGGGCCGCGTGTTCGCCGCCGCGGACGTGCCCGAGACGCCGGTGGCCCTGGTGCTCGGCACCAAGGTGGAGCCGGACGGCACGCCGGCGCCGTTCCTCGCCGGCCGGCTGGAGATCGCCCGCCAGTTGTACGCCGCCGGCAAGGTCGAGGTGCTCCTGCTCTCCGGCGACCACATGGACTGGGACTACGACGAGCCGGACGCGATGCGGCGCTGGCTCGTCGAGCGGGGCGTACCGGCCGAGAAGACGGTGCTGGACCACGCCGGGTTCGACACGTACGACTCGTGCGTCCGCGCGCACCGCGTCTTCGGGGTCCGGCGGGCCACAGTGGTCACCCAGTCGTTCCACCTGCCGCGCGCGGTGGCGCTCTGCCGGGACGCCGGCATCGAGGCCGTCGGCGTCGGCGACGACACCGCCCGCCGGTACGCCGACCAGTGGCGGATCAGCTCCACCCGGGAGTACGGGGCGTGCGTGAAGGCCGCCGTGGACGTGCTCACCGGGCGTGACCCGGTGCACCTCGGCCGCCGGGAGACCGGCGTGGACGACGCGCTGCGGGCGTAATCCGGTTGTCTCCCCCGCAAGACCGCTGGTCTGCTGAACGCCTCGAAGCCGACCGGAGGGAGCACCGCCATGCCACACGCTGCGAAGCCCAGCCGACCCGTCGTCATCCCATCCGAAACGAGGCTTCGTCTTGTCGTACCCCATTTCGGCGGAGGTCACTGACCTCGCGCCGCGTCGCGTTCCGTCCGCCCGGCGGGAGGGCGCGTGATGTCCGTCTTCGACGATCCCGGCCTGTTCGGCCGGCTCTGGGCCGCCACCTACGACGGCCCCGGCAATCCCGACCCGGCCCCGGCCGTCGACTTCCTCGCGCCGCTGGCCGACGGCGGCCCGGTGCTCGAACTGGCTGTGGGCACCGGCCGGGTGGCCCTGCCGCTGGCCGCCCGCGGCATCGCCGTGGAGGGCGTCGAGGCGTCCCCCGAGATGGTCGCGCACCTGCGCGCCAAGCCGGGCGGCGCGGACATGCCCGTCACCGTCGGCGACATGGCGGACGTCCCGGTCGCCGGGCCGTACCGTCTGGTCTTCCTGGTGTTCAACACGCTGTTCAACCTGGTCTCGGAGGAGCGCCAGGCGGCGTGCTTCCGCAACGTCGCCCGGGTGCTCGCGCCCGGCGGCGCGTTCGTCATCGAGACCTTCGTGCCCGACCCGGCGGACTTCGACCGGGACGAGCAGGTCCAGGTGCGGGAGGTGACCGAGGACTCGGCCACCATCCGCATGCATCGGTACGACCGGGCGGCGCAGACGTTCGTGCGCCAGACCGTCACGTTCGACGCCCACGGCGTGCACCTCAAGCCGTTCGCCATGCGGTACGCCTGGCCGGAGCAGATCGACGAGCTGGCGGAGCGGGCCGGGTTGCGGCTCACCGAGCGGTACGCCGACTGGGACCGGTCGCCGTTCGACGCGGACAGCCGCTCGCACATCTCCGTCTACCGGCGGCGGTAGCGCTCAGACCGAGGGGCCGGGCATCCGTCCCGGCCCCTCGGTCGCGCGACTACGCTGACGACCGCCGGGTCCGGACAGGAGGGGCCGATGACAGTCACCGTCGCCGCCATGGACGACTCGCACGCCGACGCCGTGCTGGACATCTACCGCCTCGGCATCGCCGAGGGCAACGCCACGTTCGAGACCGAGCCGCCGGACTGGACGCGCTTCACCGCCACCCGCCTGCCCGGCCACCGCTGGGTGGCGCTCGACGAGGCCGGCGACGTGCTCGGCTGGGTGGCCTGCTCGGCGGTCTCCGACCGCTGCGTCTACGCCGGCGTGGTGGAGCACTCCGTCTACGTGCACCCGCGGGGGCGCGGGCGCGGGGTCGGCCGGGCCCTGCTGGACGCGCTGATCGCCTCCACCGAGGCGGCCGGGATCTGGACCATCCAGTCCGGCGTGTTCCCGGAGAACACCGCGAGCCTCGCGCTGCACGCGGCGTGCGGCTTCCGCGTCGTCGGCACCCGCGAGCGGGTGGGCCGCCACCACGGCACCTGGCGAGACGTGACCCTGATCGAACGCCGCAGCCCCGAGATCTGACCCTTGATCACCGGGTCGGTCAGGCGCCGATCAGGTGACGGCGTACCAGGGCATCCCGCTCCAGGATCAGGTCGACCATCTGCCAGAACTCGGCGAGCCGGGGATGGCTCAGGCCTTCCTCGCGGCTGAGCTTGCGGCCGAAGATCGGGCTGTCCCCCGCGACCTCACCACCGTTGACGAGCGTCGCGGCCGGCCCCGGCGAGCCGGCCACCGGCCCGACCCGGCAGCCGAAGGTGACGTGGTCGTCGGTGTTGTCGCCGCCCCAGCTGCCCAGAATCGCGTCGATCCAGACCTCGTGCACGCCGTCGTGGTGGTAGCAGCTCGCGAAGTAGACGGCCGCCGTCGCGCCGTCGGTGCGGATGTCGGCCCAGGTCCGCTCCGCAGCGGTGTTGCAGCAGCCGCAGACGAACTCGCGTACCTGTCGGGTGCTCTCGTCGATCCTGAGTGTCACGGCGCGAACCTTAGCGAGCCGCGAGCGGCCGCGCGTACCCGAAGAACGCTTGACGTCCCGGCCCACGAGGTGCCATGGTTAGTTACATGAGTAATGAACCGAAGAACCGGGATGGATGACGGGCGGCCGATCTTCGTCCAGATCGCGGAGCTGATCGAAAACTCGATCATCGACGGGACGCTCGCGGAGGAGACCCAGGTGCCGTCGACGAACGAGCTGGCGGCGTTCCACCGGATCAACCCGGCGACCGCCGCCAAGGGGATCAACCGCCTGGTCGATGACGGGATTCTCTACAAACGCAGGGGGATCGGAATGTTCGTGGCAACGGGGGCCGTCGAAACACTCCGGGAACGCCGCCGGCGCGAGTTCTCCGACCAGTACGTGCGACCCCTCATCGAGGAGGCACGCAAGTTGGGCATCGGCACCGAGGAGCTGAAGAAGCTCATCGAGACAGGGGAGGAAGAGCGATGAGCGTCGTGGCGGCAGCCGGCCTCACGAAACGGTTCGGTGAGGTGACCGCTCTCGACGACGTCACCTTCACGTTGACAGGTGACAAGATCTACGGCCTGCTCGGGCGCAACGGCGCCGGCAAGACGACGCTGATGCAGCTGATCACCGGCCAGAACAGCGGCACCAGCGGCGACCTCACGCTCTTCGGCGAGCGCCCGTACGAGAACGAGCGGGCACTGTCGCGGGTGGTCTTCATCAAGGAGAGCCAGACGTACCCGACGGCGTACCAGGTCCGGCACGTGCTGAGCCTGGCCAAGCGGCTGTTCCCCAACTGGGACGAGGACTTCGCCCAGTCCCTGGTGGACGACTTCGACCTGCCGCGCAAGCGCAACGTGCGCAAGCTGTCCCGCGGCATGCTGTCCGCGCTGGGCGTGACGATCGGCCTGGCCGCACGCGCGCCGCTGACCTTCTTCGACGAGCCGTACCTCGGTCTCGACGCGGTCGCCCGGCAGCTCTTCTACGACCGGCTGCTCGCCGACTACGCCGAGAACCCGCGCACCGTCGTGCTCTCCACACACCTCATCGACGAGGTCGCCGACCTGATCGAGCACCTACTCCTGCTCGACCGCGGAAAGCTGCTGCTCGACGCGCCCAGCGACGAGCTGCGCGGCGAGGTGATGGAGGCGTCCGGCCCGGCCGCCGCGGTGGACGAGTTCGGCGCCGGGTACCGGGTGCTGCATCGCGAGCAGCTCGGCGGCGCGGCCCGCGCGACGCTGCGCGGGTCGTTCGACGACGCCGAACGGACGCGCGCCAAGAAGCTCGGCATCGACCTGGCGCCGGTGTCGCTCCAGCAGGCCGTGGTGCGCCTGACGACGGAAAGGACGAACGCGCGATGACTCGTATCCTCGACGTCGCCCGGATGCACACCATCGCCTGGGTCGGCCAACTCGCCTGGCCGTGGGGCATCATGGCCATCTCGCTCGGCGTCAACCTGCTGATCTTCGCCTCGATCGACGAGGCGGCGCCGGGCAAGAACACCACAGGTGGTCTGGCCAGCCTCTACATCGTCTGCGCGATCGTCGCCGCCGCCTCGATCAGCCAGGTGTTCCCGTTCGCGCTCGGCATGGGCGTCACCCGGCGCACCTTCTACCTCGCCACGGTGCTGGTCAACGTGGTGCAGGCGGTCGTCTACGGCATCCTGCTCTACCTGCTCAACCTGATCGAGGGTGCCACCGGCGGCTTCGGGATCCAGCTACGGTTCTTCCGGATCCCGTACATCGACGTCGACAACGGGCTGCTGCAGATCGCCGTCTACGCGGTGCCGTTCCTGTTCCTGAACTTCCTCGCCGTCTTCGCCTCCGTCTGGTACGTCCGGTTCGGCATGAACGGCCTGCTCGGGGCCGGCGCGGCCCTGATCCTGGTGACCGGCCTGCTCGTCGCGTTGATCACCTGGCAGGGATGGTTCGGCGACATCTGGCAGTGGTTGAGCAGCCAGCACCAGGTCAGCCTGCTGGTGGGGTGGCCCGCCCTGATCGCCGCGGTGGCCGCGCTCGGAGGAATGGCGGCCATCCGCCGGGCGAACGCCTGACGGCAGACGCCTGTGGCGGCCGACGATCCGCGCGGTGCGGGTCGTCGGCCGCCACAGGCGCGTCCCAGCGGCCGACGCCTTCGTCCGGTCGCGTCGGCGGTCGTTGTCGGACCCGCTCGCTAGCATTGCCGCGATCGCCGACGGGAGGGGTGCGCCGTGGACCAGAGCGACCTCACGACGTTCGTGGACCGGGACCTGCAAGGCGCGCGCTTCACCAGGTCGACGCTGGCCGGCGCGGTGATGCGCGGCGTCGACGTGCGCGGGCTCGACATCGATGCGCCGTGGCTCACCGACGGCGCGCTGCTGGTCAACGGTGTCGACGTCGTGCCGCTCGTCGAGGCCGAACTCAACCGGCGGTTCCCCGGGCGCGAGCTGAGGCATGCCGAGGATCCCGACGGCCTGCGCGCGGCGTGGGCAGCGCTCGAACGGGCCTGGACGGCCGCGGTCGACCGGGTCCGGTCCATGCCCGACGGAGCCGCCGACGTCTCGGTCGACGGCGAGTGGTCGTTCGCGCAGACCCTGCGCCATCTCGCGTTCGCCACCGACGCGTGGCTCGGCAAGGCGATCCTGCGCCTGCCGCAGCCCTTTCATCCGCTGGGGCAGCCGCACGCCGAGTACGAGACGGACGGACTCGACATGTCGATCTTCCCTGCGGCGCGGCCGACTCTCGCCGAGGTGCTCGATCTGCGGGCCGAGCGGCAGGCCATGGTGCGGGACTTCCTCACGGGCGTCACTCCGGAGCTGCTCGCCGAGCCTCGGCCGACAGCCTGGTCACCCGAACACGAGAAGCCGGTCCTGCACTGCCTCCACGTCATCTTCGACGAGGAGTGGGAACACCTCCGCTTCGCAGTGCGCGACCTCGACGCGCAGGAGTGACGCCGCGTCTCCGTGTGGAGGGGGCACTCAGCGCCTGGTCTCGTACCTGCTGAGGAGCACGCCACCCGGGAACGTCCGGGTCTCCCGCAGGGCCAGGTTCACCCAGTTGTCCAGGGCCGTGAAGAACGGCATACCGCGACCGACCAGGACCGGATGGGTGACGAGCACGTACTCGTCGATCAACCCGGCCCGCATGGCCGCTGCGGCGAGGGTGGCGCCGCTGATGTCCATCGGGCCGCCGTCCTCGGCCTTGAGCCTGGCGATCTCGGTGACCGCGTCGCCAGTGACCAGTCGGGTGTTCCAGTCGACCGGCCTGGTCGTCGAGGAGAACACCACCTTCGGCATGTCCCGCCAGCGGCGGGCGAACTCGGCGTGCGCCGGTGTGACGCCCGGCTGCTGATCGGCGGTCGGCCAGTGCGAGCTCATCGCCTCCCACAGTCGCCGCCCGTACAGCGCCGTGCCTGTCGCCCCCACCCGGTCGGACCACCACTGGAACCACTCGTCGCTCGGCGTGCTCCAGCCGAGGTCGTCACCGGGCGCGGCAACGTAGCCGTCCAGGCTCAGGTTCATCGCGAAGGTCAGTTTGCTCATGCGTCAGCCTCCCGTGAGTCGGTACCCGGCGTAAAGACCAACACGGCAGCGGGAAACCATCGGTCAGGCCACACCGAGGGCCGCTCACTGTCTCGGGCTCGCTTCGCGGGTAGCGCCGGTCCACCGACTCGGAGATGATCACCCGGCACCATCACCCTCGATCCCGGTCCCGGATGGGTGGTCTACGGCCACCACAACGACGTGCTGACCTACGTGGGGCCCGACGAGATCTCCGACAGCAGCGACCTGGCCGTTGGTCTGTACGGACGCCGCAAGCGAGACCAGGACGGCCATGAGCTTGACGTCGTACACGTCGAGGACAAGCGGCCCCGGTGAGTCAGGGCCGCGATTCCGCCGTCAGACGTTGAAGCGGAACTTAGAGCCGCACTCCCACCGCCAGCGTGAACGCTGGTCGGCACCTGCTCACACGGCGTATCTGGCTGCCATCGTTGGTGGCCAATTCACGACGTTTGACGCTGTCTTGTGCCCCCTGTGTGCCCCACCGGCCGGTAAGCCGTGATTAGCTGCCGGCACTGGCATCCGGCGGCGAGGGGATCGACGTGGCGTTGACCAAGAAGAGCTCTCGGCTCATCACGGTCGACGGCGTGGTCTACAGGTGGCGGGTGCGCGGAAGACCCACCTATGCCCAGGCGCTCGGTGAGCGACCACTCGCTCTCGCCGTTGAGCAAGCCGACTGCAAGGGCAGCGTACTTCTGGTCAGCATGCCCCAGGACCACCCGAGCAACTGGATCGGCGGCCCGCCGGTCCCTGTTCTTCCATCGATGGTCGCGGCAGTCATTCGCAAGGCGCTGAGCGGGGGATGGCGGCCTAGCCAGCCAGCGGCGGCCTTTCGCACGACTGCGCCCGACGTATCGCAAGAGCCGTGACCCCTTGACCCCCAGGCAACGATCAGGGGGTCTCTACCTGGGCCGACCTCCACCCTACGCTGGCGCTCGTGTCCGTCATCATCCGTTCGGCTGGCCGTAGTCTCACCTGCCAGTTGTGAGCGGCATGGCCGACCACTACCGCATCGAAGTAGACGCCAGCAGCCGGAAGCTCGCTACCACGCGGGAGCGCGGTTATCTCCAGCAGTCCCACCGCATCCGGCTGGCCGTCGATCTCGACGAAGACGCCGAACGGCATTGCCGCGAGCACCCGCACGTGAACCCGTTCCCCCACCGGCAGTGCCGACTTGATCGCTGACCACGAACGCTTTGCTCGCTCAGCTCTGCCGTCGAGCAAGCGCCAATCGTTGGGGCTCATGGCCACTCATCCTCGCACGGTCAGTTTGGAAGGTGTGTTGATCTGGGGACACGTCCTCCTGGCCGTGCTGGCGAGCAGGTTGGCTCCGAGCCGCTGGAAGCCGGCTACCCAGTTACGCGATCCGTTGTTGCCCCTTGTTACCCCTGTTAGCGGGCACGCGACGGGCACGGCAGGGATGGCCAGCGTGACGCGGCGCTGGCATGATCGACGCGTGGGGTTCCCTGTGGACACTTCCTGGTCGCCGTCTAGAGAAGATGCGGCCGCAGCGGTCGACGCTTGCGGTGGCCCGAGACGTGTCCGCGCACACCGCCCAGCTATCCATCCCGCCTGACGATGCTCTGAACTAGCCGGATTCAACGACGGCCTGGAGGAACGTTTGATCGACGTAACGTTTGGCGATGACATTCCTCTTCCTGCCGTAAATGTCGAAGCATACCGCGCCATCTACAGGATTGAGAACTGGCTAAGACGCATAACCCTCGCTGCATATATGAACAAGTACGGTACAGCCTGGCCATCGCACATCGATCCTCAGCTCCGGGGTGCGCTGCGAGGTCGTGTGCAGGCTAACGGTGGTCGCATTTATCTGAACGCCGAGTCGGACGACAATCTGATTTGGTTGACGATGCATAAGGAGTTGCGTCGTCTATTGCTGGACGAGGAAATTTGGCCCTTTGTGCAGCGGATTCTAAGTCTGCCCAAGGATGCCCTTGGTTCCAAACTGCTAGAGCTGAACGAAATTCGTAACATGCTTGCCCACAACCGCGCCTTGACCCCTACTACCAGTGTCATTCTTGCAGGGCTGTGCGCTTCGTTTGAGGCCGGTATACATCGCTTCAAGATGGAAACGCTGTACGGATATGGCGAGATTTTGGGCGAGGATGAAGGGCAGCCGCTAATCGAGGAGTTGCGCGATCAAGTAGGCGTCTCGCTGATGACAGCGTCCGGGTATCAAGCCTTTGTCTCAATGAATCAGAACGTGTATGAACTCGTCTGTCTGCCTGTTGAACGACATGACCGAGATTGGGTGAACGTAGCCGCGCTGCTGAAAACCTACAGGAGTAGCCTGTCCTCAATTCTTTCTTTCTGCCTCAATGCAGAGGGCTCCGAGTACAGGATACTTCTTCCGAGGTCTCTCGCTGTTGAAGAAATCGCCCCCACGTACGCAAAGTTCGCGAACAACCCTCCAATCTGGACCGAAAAGCCGTACTCGAATCAGAGTGACAAATACCTACACAATCCAAAGGTGTGGTTTTATCAGAATCAGACGCCTGAAGACTAGTGTGCTTCGCATTGTTGCAATCGTGGTACGCGCGAAGCTAACAGTCGTCCCGCTGCTGGGAGTTGACTTTCTTCGTCCCGAAGAAACTTCCGGGCCGGCTAGACCAGCTTCGATCTGCCTGCTGAGCTGCGGGAAGGGTCCGCTAGCGTCCACGGTCGTCTGGCGGTGTGTGTACCGGTCGTCACTCAGTTAGTAACTCGTCCTTGTCCCGCGCCGCGCCCGACGACCTCCATCCAGCGCTTGTCGAATCAACTTGTGGTTGATGACCTCCGCGTCTTGCCGGTCGGACAACAGAGCCAACATCTCAAAATACCCCAGGTAGTACCGGACGCCTCGACGCTGCCGCTCTGCTTCAATGCAGGGTTTGAGCTTTAGCCACAATCGGCTACAACCATTTCCCAGGAACGCCACGAATGGTTCCGACGGTAGTAACCTGTGACCTATCAACAAGCCCAAATGGTCGAAATAGTAGGCTAGGCGAAAGCCGTCCTCGCGGACCTCGTCGGGCAGCATTGACAGCGGCGGGGCCGGTTCTTCGTCACTCGACAAGCGATATACCTTATCCCGCGAATCACGCATAGGCAGGCTGCGGTACTCGGCAAATAGCGCAAGGATGGCAGAGTTCGTGTCGCTCCTTCTCGACGCCTGCAACTGCCGGACGGCGACTAGGACCGACACCGCGAGCGCCGCAGCAGACAGCACGGCAGAGAGAATGTTGAAAATCACAGCACCATCCTTGGCTGGCGATTTCCCGCATAGCCTATCTGGTCCCCGCAACACCAGACATTGAAGCGGAACTTAGACGGCCTCTCCCCTGACCTGCGGCGATCTGGTCGGCGCGCTGGTCACGCTCGCTCCGCCGCCCCTACGTAGCCGTTCAGTCGAACGCTCGAACCGATCGCCGGCCTAACCGAACGGCGCTGGTGAACTGGGTCGAGCATTGGGCAGCGCATATGGAATGGTTAGAGCTGGAGACGCAAGGCCACGATCAGCGCGCATTAATTCAACAGTCTTTCTAGCAATAGCCTTATAGCTGTCGTGCGCACCAATTGCCGCATCTAGCCCATTCGATTCCTCTGAAATAGGGAGCAAAGCATCCACTTCGGCGACAAACTTTGACATAACATCGCAGCATTCACGGGCGGAATTTCGGACAGGCGTGGAGGCGAAAAGCTCCAGCTCCGCCAAGATTCCTACGGCATCCACGCTGGCCTGGTAAAGCTCATCGGTCTCTAGGGTGAATAAGTGCCCATCTCCTGCCTCTAATATCTGTCTGATAAGAGCTGCCTTTCGACCCCAACTCCAAATCGTCTGCATAAAATGCATATAGGTCTCTTCGCGGGACTCGCGATGCCGAAGCTCATCTTCTCGCTGCCACTGCGCAGCCCGGTCATCCCGCTCTCGCTCCCAGCGCTCTTGGTCTCGTTTGCGTTCCAACTCCCATCGACGGTCCTCGCGGCGGGTCGTAAGCACCTGGGTCGAGATAGCGGCCCCGAGGGTGCCGATAACGCCAAGCGCGGCGACGAGGAGCACTGGCCAAATCTGGTTCATGGTGAGAGTGTCCAGCCTTGACGCAAACTCAACCTGCGCCCGACCTGCCATCCCGTCTGCCGTCGGCCCGCCCACCTGGGGAGCGGGCCGCCACCCGGCCCGCCACGTCAAGACGGCCTTGACGCACGGTCGGACGCTGGCGGGTCGGGCGGTGGTCTGCTCGGCTCGCCCGGGTCGTCGGCTGGCGGGATGACCCGCGCAACCACCCACGGACCGCAACGCGCCGACGGGGTTGCAACCATCTCGGAGCCCGAGCGCCCCCGCCGGAGGCGCAGTAACCGCAACCCCGCCACCGCCGCCAGATCGCCGACGCGACCGGCGTGCGCTCCCCTACGCCGCGCGGGCTCGTGACCGCGCGGCCCCGGCTGGCTGCCGGCCCAGCCCTCACCCGTCAACGGTCTGTCGTGCTGCGGCGGCCCTCCGGGCTTCCCGCCCTCCGCGCCAGCCGCCGGGCGTGTTGCGTGGCCGGAGTCGGAGCGCCAGCGCAGCGACGGACGCGCGCCCAGGCGGCGGCGCGTGCGGCCCGTTCAGGGCCGCCTTGAAGACGTACAGAAACTTTGAACCACCTCGCCGGCAGTCCGGCCGCCCATGCCTCTACGGCGCCGCAGCCCGCACCGCCTGGTCGATGAGCAGTGCCGCTTGGTCCGCCGTCGTCTGCGAGGTGTCGATGGTGATGTCCGCGGTCGACGCAGGCGCAGTTTCGTCCCATGCTCTGAGCCGCTGCCAGGTGTCGCCCGTCCCTCGTCGAACTATTCGCTGTTCGGCCACGTCTCGGGGGCAGGTGAGAGCCACGACGGTCCAGGACACATCGGGGAAGGCTTGCCGTACAGCTTCGATTGCCTCGACCTGGCCGAGATGCACGACGGGAATGGCGTCGTCGAGCTGCTGACGGAGGCCGGGGCTGTCGACGACATACACCGAGCCATACCGCTGGTTCTCCCAGACCACATCACTTGATGCCCGCAGCGCGGTTAGCTCGGCTTCGGTGGTCATACGGTAGCCATCAGTGCGCCCAGGTCCAACCTTCAGGCGTTGGAACTGCTGGTAGCGGTCGTCGAGCTGGTGCAGGGCCGCCGTGATGGTGTCTTTCCCTGATGCTGGCGGACCGTAGAGGATCACGCCGTGCATCAGTCGAGCTCCAACCCCATCAAGGACTTCACCAAGGTTTCCGCCTGTTCCTGTAAGGGCTTCGCAGACACACAGTTGTTGACGACCGTGTGATCGACTGGCGGCCGGAAACCTGTATCGATGCGGCTGAGGTAGCCCGCCCAGTCAGCGAGCTTTGCCGCATCGCGTGCAGCTCCCCGTCTCCGCAGGTACAGGTTCATCGTGTCCTCGTCGCAGTACACCCAAACCACGCTCAGCGAGGCGTCCATGCTGGCGAATCGTGCGCGCGTCCGGTCCAGCCACTGCGGGTTCTGAAACTCGGCAATGAAGGGTGCAGTCACGATGACGCTGTTGCCGCACTGCACGTTCTCTTCCGCCGCAGCACTCAGGGCTTCGTACTCCCGGGGCCGGACGAGCTTCAGGTAAGTTTCCGACTCCCGGTCATGCGGTGACTGGCCCAGAATCTCCAACGCGGCTTCAACGATTGGCCGGGTCAGCGTGTCCTTGTCGAGCATGGGCCAGCCGGTGGCACGAGCAAGCATTCGGCCTAACTCGGTCTTGCCGCTGCCGGCGTACCCGCCGATGAGCACCACGCGCGGCTTCGGCAGGCGGACCGGCCCCCGTCGCTCCTGGTTGGGCACGCGCACAACCCTCTTGGACCGGGACTTGCTCTCGATGACGCCTTCTGCTTCCAGCAGCTTCATGGCTGAGGTGACGGTGAAGGCGCTCGTGTTCCACTCGGCCGCCAGCTCGCGGCTAGATGGCAGGACATCGCCATCCCGTCTGATGCCAGCGGCGATCTCGTTCCGGATGTGCCGGGCGATCTGCTGGTGTACGGACTCGCCCCGGACCTGCCGAGGGCGCAATGAAGCCGGGTCCGGCTTCTCGGTAGAAGCGTCCACTACCAGAGCCTACCAGTCACCTAACATCTGGCTTTCCCTGTAACCGCAGGTCAAGTCGCCGTTTCAGATAGTGATTACCTAACAGTTGCTTTGCCTACCAACCAACTGTTAGCTTCGATGCATCGAGCAGTCGTCCACAGGGGATGCGCTCAACTACGGGAGGTCTGTTGTGAAGCTGTACGTGGACACCACGAGCAAGCAGGTGACGGCGTCGAAGGACCCGGAGCCGAAGAACGACCAGAACGGCAACCAGAAGTCCGAGAAGAACACGGGCCGGCCCATGTGGTCCACCCAGGTCTTCGTGCTCGACGAGACGGGCGGGGAGGTCATCACCATCACCACGGCGGGTGAGAAGCCGAACGTGAAGGTGGGCGACTTCCTCGCGGTCGAGCAGTTGGAGGCCATTCCGTGGGCGACCAACGGGCGTAACGGCGTCGCGTTCCGGGCGGTGTCGCTGAAGCCGAAGACTGGTTCTCCGGCCAAGTAGGTCTCTTCGCACGTCGTGCTGTGTGAGCCACAGGTGTCCGTGGCTTGCGAAGCGGCCTGATGGTCCGCTGATTCAACCCCATGCGGTTCCGGGAGTGTTCCTGACTCCTACGTTCCCGGACCGGTCGTCACGACAGGTGGCGGCAAGAAGGAAATTGGCCCGGGGTCGGTACTGACTCCTACATCTGCCGACCCCGGTGCCGTCAACTCATCCGATCCCAACTGGCACTTGGGAGGACTCGTCGTGTCCAAGTCTAGCCCTCGCCGTTCCTTCGGCGGGAAGTCAACCGGAACGGTGACGGTCATTGAGGCCAGGGTTCACCGTTCCTCGGCCCGTAACGCCCGGCTGGCGTTCGTTCTGTCGGCGGTCATCGTCGGTCTTCTGTCGGCTGTGGTGGCCGCGTCCTATATGCACCCGATCCTGGCTCTGTTCCTCGGCGCGCTCGTCGGCGTGCCGCTCGGTGGGATCGCGTGGGTGCTGGTCCGGATCTGGCCGGTGCTGCGGCTGCTGTGGTGGTGGGCGATCGAGATCGTGCTCGCGGTCGCCGTGCTCACCTTCTGGGTGCAGCTCGCCGACCACACCCCGGCCGTGGTGACGCTGCTCGTGGTCGCCCTGGTCGTCGGTGTCCCGGCCGCCGTGCCGGTCTGCCGCCGCCAGGTGATCGCCTGGGCGTGGTGTCTCGTGGTGAGGCATCGGCTGCGGGTGTGCTTCTCGCAGTTCATCATCGCCAACCAGTCCGGTTCGCTGCCGCTGATCCTGTGGGCTCGTCCCACGCCGGTCGGTGAGCGGGTCTGGGTGTACCTGCGTCCTGGCCTGTCGGCCAAGGACCTGGAAGGCCGCCTCGACAAGATCGCCGTGACCTGTCACGCCTCCACCGTGCTCATCGAGCGCGCCTCGGAGCGGACCGCCGCGTATCTGCGGTTCGACATCAAGCGCCGTGAGGTGCTGACCGCCACTGTGGGTTCGCCGCTGGTCGACGTGATCGACCCGGACGCCCCGACGGTCGAGCAGGCACCGCTGACGGTGCCGACCGCCCTGGACCTGCCGGACGTCGACGTCCCGACGATCACCCTCCCGGCACAGCAAACCCGCCGGCAAGAAGCCGGCCACCACCACGACGGCCAACGGCAGCAAGCCCGCGGCTTCGTCCTCGACGCCCGAGGACGACGTCTCCGACTGGATCTGACCCCCATCTCACCTGGGACGCGAGGAGCCCTGCGGGCTCGTTCGTGTGGTTCCTCGCGTCCACCAACCGCCCAAGGAGGGCACCGATGACCGCGATTCCCGCCCCCGCTGCTGCGGTGCCGGTGGGTCCTGGCCTGTCGATGTTCGACCCGATCTTCATCGGGATCGACGAGTTCGGCCAGCCCGTCTACATCACCCTCGCCTACCGCAACCTTCTCGCCGGTGGTGAGCCCGGCGGCGGAAAGTCCGGGCTGCTCAACTGCATCGCGGCCCACGCCGCGCTCAGCGTCGACTCCCGGCTCGTGCTGCTCGACGGCAAGCTCGTCGAGCTGGGCCAGTGGGAAGACTCCGCTGACGCGTTCATCGGCCCGGACATCACCGAGGCCCTGACCGTCCTCAAGCGGCTGCAACTGGTGATGAACAACCGCTACGCCTGGCTGCGTGCCCACGGGCGCCGCAAGGTGACCGCCGACGACGGCCTGTCGGTCATCACCGTCCTGGTCGACGAGATCGCCTTCTACTCCGCCACCGTCGGCAGCAAGCAGGAGCAGGAAGAGTTCGTCGCTCTCCTGCGTGACCTGGTCGCCCGGGGCCGGGCCGCCGGTATCCCGGTCGTGGCCGCGACGCAGCGGCCGTCGTTCGACATCATCCCCACCAGCCTGCGGGACCTGTTCGGCTACCGGGCCGCGTTCCGCTGCACCACCCCGAACAGCTCGAACATCGTCCTGGGCCACGGCTGGGCCGAGCAGGGCTACACGGCCACCGACATCGCCCCCACCAACCAGGGCGCGGCCTACCTCATCGCCGAAGGCGGCGTCCCGCGCCGCATCAAGGTCGCCTACCTGACCGATGCCCAGATCGCGGGCATCGCGGACTACGCCGCCTGGGTCCGCCGGCCCCGCCGGTTACCGGACCAGGTTCCGGACCTCACCCGCGTCGACTTCGGGGTGGCGGCATGACCACCCGGGAACGCACCTACGCCAAGGCCAACAGCCAGCGGGCCGCGCAGTACACGGAACTGTGGATCGTCGGCCGTCCCGAGGACATCGCCGCCATGGTCCAGGTCGCCTCGGCCAGCGGCCGACTCGTCTACCTGTCCGCCCCGAGATCGATGGGCGGCGACGACACCCGCCAACGCCGCTACCTGCGGCTGCGCACCACCCGATAAGCGGCCGACAGGACCAGGACATCGCCTGGCAGCAGTGCTGGTCCTGCCGACCTCCACCAACAGCCCCGAAAGGACGTGGCTGCCATGAAGGCTACCCAAAACCCTGCCACCGGAGTCCGGGTCACACCCGCTGACCTGCTCCGGTGCGCTGCCCTCTACCTGCGCCGGCACGGCTGGCACCAGGGCACCTACTACGCACCCGCCACCGACATCCTCACCCCGCCGGCCTGCGCCGCCGGGGCCATCGGCATCGCCACCGCCGGACACCGCGTCGAGCACTTCTCCCAGCTCGACCCGAGCGCGCTCGCCGACTACCTCGCGGCCATGGCCGCGTTCGTCGACTACCTCGACGACCACGCCCCGGTCTTCCACATCGACGAAGACGGCTACCTGCTCGACGAGCACACCTCCCCCTACTCCTGGAACGACGACCCCGCCCGCACCGCCGAGCAGGTCATCACCGCCCTCGACGCGGCTGCCGACGAGTGGGACCGCCTCCACAACCAGGGAGGCGAGAACTGATGTTCACCGTCAAGGCGTCCTTGACACGCACCCCCTCCCGCCGCAAGCGGCGCGACGTCGTCGAGAACGCCGCGTTCGCCGCGTTCGCCCGCCGCATCATCCGCGCCCACGGCCGCCGCGTCGCCGCCGGTGACGTCGAAGCCCTCCGCGACCTCGTCGCACTGTCGGCCAACCTCGACGACGCCATCGGCGAAGCCGTCGTCGGCCTGCGGGCCTTCGGCTACTCCTGGGCCGAAATCGGCCAGCGCCTCGGCATCTCCAAGCAGGCCGCCCAGCAGCGCTGGGGAGGCCAGTCATGACCACCTACACCTACGACCCGGCCAACCCCGCCGACGAATTCCCCACCTACCCCTACCGGCTCGCCCCCGACGGCCTGGCCACCCGCCGACAACTCCGCGCCGCCGGCCTCCGCCCCGGAGGACATCACGCCGTCGCGCAGATCCTGTGGCGTCGCGGTAAGCGCGTCGCCTACCTCTACCGCCTCGACCTCGCCGCCCCCAAACGGGTCGCGACCCCGGCCCAGCGGGCCGCTATCGCCAAAGCCCTGCGGGCTCGCCGCACCTGCCGCCACTGCGGCCAGACCAAGCCCTACTACATCCCCCGCCGCTACGGCTGCTGCCTCGACTGCCACGGAGGCGACCGATGACCTTCAACCTGTCCGACCCGTGCCTGTGGTGCATCGAGGGCAACTCGCCCGCTGGCGTCCACGACATCCTCGGCCCCGTCTACACGCCCTGCCCCGTCTGCCTCGGCCGTTGCGCCCTCTGCGAAGGCGACGGCCTCTTCCCCGCCGACTTCACCTGCCTGCCCTGCTTCCGCAACCAGCTCGCCGCCCGGGGCCTGGCCCCGATCATGTGCGCCCACTGCTCCGGCGTGGTCGACCTCATCCCCCTCGACAGCATCCCGGCACCGGAGGTGACCCCCCATGCCCACCACTAACCCGACCGCTGCCTGGCCCGCCCGCCTCGAAGGCGGCGTCCTGGTCCTCATCGTCATTTTCGTCGGCCTCGCCGCCGGGGCGGCTTCCTTCACCCACGTCCACGACTGGACCATGGCCAACAGCCCGGAAGGCACCTCCGGCTGGTTCGGCTGGGCCAACGCCGTCATCTCCGAACTCGTCCCGGTCGCCTGCCTGCTCGTCATCCGCCGTCGTAAGCGCCACGGCGGCCCGATCGGCTACCCCCTGGTCCTCCTGATCGCCTTCGCCGGCTTCTCCCTCGCCGCGCAGCTCGGCGTCGCCGTCGGCCAAGTCGGCCCCTCCGGCTGGCTCCTGTCCGCCGTCCCCGCTCTGGCATTCATGGCTCTGGTCAAACTCGTCCTCGCCCCCGTCAAAACCACCACCGACAACACCGACACCAACGACGCTGCCGACCAGCTCGTCGACGAGCTGCCGACCATCGACACCCCGCCAGCCGTCGACACCCCGCCGGCAGTCCCGGCCGTCGTCGAGGCACCCGTCAACCCGGTGCCGATAACCCGACCCGAGGTGCCCGCGCACCTCATCCCCACCGCCCGCTTCGTCATCGGCCGCCACGAACAGAGCACCGGCCGCCCCATCACCATCGACGAACTCGCCGGACTGCTCACCGTCACCCCGGACATCGCCCGGGAACTGCTGCACACCCTCGGCGGCCACACCACCGCCGTCAACGGCACCCCCGTGGCCGGTGGTGCCCGATGACCATTCACGTCGTCGACATCGAGCAGGTCACCCACACCTGCCCCGCCTACCCGGACGAGCCGCACCCCTACGACACCCGACGCACGGTCATCCACGTCATCCCCGGCGGCCCTTGCCGGACCCCGGTCACCATCCGCTGCGGCCGGGTGACCATCACCATCGCGTGTCACCGGCACGAACCGGCCGCCCGCCAGTGCGGGGCCTGCCGGACCATCGTCACGCAGCACTCCATCACCAACCGGCCCGAGGTGGCCGCCTGATGGCGTCGACGCTGGACCTCACACCCCGGACCGCTCTGGCCCGGGGTGTGGGCTCGAACGCCGACACCACCACCCCCGTCTACGCCTACACCGCCGCCGGTTCCGCGTTCCAACGCGCCACCCGACCCGACTACTTCGGCTGGCTCGACCACGTCCGCGCCGCTGCTGGCTGCACCCGACCCATCCGCCTCGCCGGCAGCCTCTACACCGTCGAACCCGGCACCGGCCGCATCCTCGACCAGCGGCACACCGACGCCATGCCCGACGCCGCCATCTACAAGGCGTGCGGCAACCGCCGCGCCACGGTCTGCCCTACCTGCGCGCAGACCTACCAGCGGGATGCCTTCCAACTCCTGCGCGCGGGCCTGGTCGGCGGCAAAGGCGTCCCCGAATCGGTGGCATCGCATCCGGCGGTGTTCGCCACCTTCACCGCGCCGTCGTTCGGCACCGTTCACGCCCGGAAGGTGAAGCGGCACACCTGCCGCAACCGACGCCGCTGCGACTGCCGCGCCGAACCCTGCCACGCCCGCCGCGACACCGGACTCTGCGCGCACGGCCGACCCGCCGTCTGCTGGGCGCGCCATGAGACGGGTGATGCGGTGCTCGGGCATCCGCTGTGCCTGGACTGCTACGACCACGACCACCAGGTCGTCTGGAACATCTTCTCCGGCGAACTCTGGCACCGCACCAAACAAGCCGCCGAACGCTGGCTCGCCAAACTCGCCCAACGCCGCGGCATCCCCCGCGTCGAGCTGGTCACCGCCTCCGGCAAGACCCGCAAAGTCGCCCCGGTGAGGCTGTCGCCCGGGAAGGTCGCCGAACTGCAAGCACGGGGAGCGGTGCACTTCCACGCCATCGCCCGCCTCGACGGCGTCGACGGCCTGGACCCCGACAACGTCGTGCCCCCGCCGGCCGGGTTCACCGTCGACGACCTTGTAGACGCGCTGCGCCACGCCGCCCGGCAGATCGCCTTCCACACCCCGCCTCACCCTGACCGGCCCGACGGCTGGCCGATTGCCTGGGGCGAACAGCTAGACCTGGAACCAATCGCCACCGACGGCACCGGAGAGGTCACGGACAGCCTCGTCGCCGGATACCTTGCCAAGTACGCCACCAAGAGCACCGAGGCCACGGGGCACACCTCCACCCGCCTGACCGCCGACACCATCGGCGACTTCGCCGACCCCGACGGCGACCACACCGCCCGCCTCATCGACGCCTGCTGGCGCATTGGCCGACCCACCAACGCCCCGGTCCCACTGTCCGGACGGCCACGGGAACGCCGTCCACGTCCCGGTTTCATCGAGCGCTGGGAGTGCCCCGACTGCGGCACCCACACTCGCTACCGGGCCTGCCCCGTCTGCGTCGCCCAGCGTCAAGCTGCCCTTGACGCTGAACCGTCAAAACCGGCCAGCGGCAACCCGTACACCCGCCTACGGCGGTGGGCGCACATGCTCGGCTACGGCGGCCACTTCCTCACCAAAGCCCGCCGCTACTCCGTCACCTTCCAACTCCTGCGCGACACCCGCGTCCAGTACCGGCGCCACGAGCACCAGGACCACGAACACCCCGCCGCCAGCGGCCCACCCGTCGAGCAGGTCGACGAGGACACCACGCTCATCGTCGGCAGTCTCACCTTCGCCGGAGTCGGCTGGCACACCTCAGGTGATGCCCTGCTCGCCAACACCGCCGCCGCCCTCGCCCGCGAGCGACGAACCACCGGCCGCGAAGAACTCGCCCACGAACTCGGCACCACCCCGGCCGGTATCGCGTCGGCCGCATAGCTGACGACAGGAGGAGACAGCATTGGCAACCCGTGAAGCAGCGACCGAACTGTGGTCGATCGAGGAGGTGTCGGCGTTCCTGCGGGTGCCTGTCGGCACGCTTTACCAGTGGCGCTACCGGCGCACCGGTCCCCGGGCGTTCAAGGTCGGCCGACACCTGCGCTACGACCCGGCCGACGTGCGGTCCTGGCTGTCGGGGCAGGCGGCCTGACATGGGCAGCGTGGAGAAGCGGACACGTGACGGCAAGGTCACCTACCTGGCCCGGTGGCGCGACGACGCCCGCCGCCAGCGCAAGCGCTCCTTCACGCGCAAGGCCGACGCCGATCGCTTCCTCGCCCAGGTCGAAGCCGACATCGTGCGCGGGCAGTACGTCGACCCGTCCGACAAGACGACCGTCGTCGAGTACGCCCGGCGGTGGGCTGCCGGCCGCGCTCACCGTCCCACCACTGCCCGGCGTGTCTCCAGCTTGATCGAGACGCACATTGCCGCGACTCCGCTCGGCTCTCGCCGCCTGGCGGCCGTCGTGCCCTCCGAGGTCCAGGCGTGGGCGGCAGACCGTGGCAAGGTGCTGTCGCCGTCGACTCTGCGCAACCTCGTCGGGCTGCTCCGCTCGGTCTACGCGGCGGCCGTGCTGGATCGGCTCGTCGGCCGCTCGCCTGTGGTCCGGGTCAGCCTGCCGTCAACCCACCGGGAACGCGTCGTGCCGCTCACCGTTGACCAGGTTCGCGCGCTCGCTGACGCGATCCCCGCCCGCAACCGCGCCATGGTCCTCACCCAGGCCGGGTTGGGCCTGCGTCTCGGCGAGCTGCTCGCGCTGCGGGTGCAGGATGTCGACTTCGCCGCGCGCCTGGTGCGGATTGAGTGGCAGTTCGCGCCACAGTCCAAGGTGCGGACGGTCCCCAAGACACCGCGCTCGCGCCGGATCGTGCCGCTGCCCCAGGTCGTCGCCGACGCGCTGCGGGCGCATATGGCGCAGTTCCCGCCGGCTGATGACGGCACCCTGTTCACGACCCGCTTCGCCGGCCCCTACCGGCACGACTACTACGGCTCGCTCATCTTCGGCGCGGCCGTGCGGAAAGCGGGCCTGCCGGAGAGCATCACGACCCACGACCTGCGTCACCACTACGCCTCGGTCCTGCTGATGCAGGGTGAGTCGGTCATCACCGTGGCGGAGAGGCTAGGGCACGAGAACGCGACGTTGGTCCTGTCGACGTACGGTCACCTGATGCCGGACTCGGAGGAGCGCACCCGCCGGGCGGTCGATGAAGCGTGGGGTTGTGCCCCCGGTGTGCCCCAGGGCGAGGCACCAAACCGCTGACCTGCGGAAACGGGCCGGATTCAGACGTTGAAGCGGAACTCCACCACGTCGCCGTCCTGCATGACGTACTCCTTGCCCTCGATCCGGACCTTGCCGGCGGCCTTGGCCGCCGCCATCGAACCGGCCTCGACCAGGTCGGCGTAGGAGACCACCTCGGCCTTGATGAAGCCGCGCTGGAAGTCGCTGTGGATCACCCCGGCGGCCTCCGGCGCGGTCGCGCCGACCGGGATGGTCCAGGCCCGCGCCTCCTTGGGCCCGGCCGTCAGGTACGTCTGGAGCCCGAGCGTCCGGAAGCCCACCCGGACGAGCTGGTCCAGGCCCGGCTCGGACTGCCCGATCGACTCCAGCAGCTCGCGGGCCTCGTCCTCGGGCAGGTCGACCAGCTCGGACTCGATCTTGGCGTCCATGAAGATCGCCTCGGCGGGCGCGACCAGGCCGCGCAGCTCGTCGAGGAACTCCTCGTTGCCCAGCTCCGCCTCGTCGACGTTGAACACGTAGAGGAACGGCTTGGTGGTGAGCAGGTGCAGCTCACGCAGGTGTTCCAGCTCGACCTTCGCGGCGGCGGCGCCCGCGTACAGGGTCACGCCGTTGTCGAGGACCTCGACCGCCTTCTTGGCGGCCTCGACCGCGGCGGCCCGGTCCTTGCGGAGCTTGGCCTCCTTCTCCAGCCGGGGCAGCGCCTTCTCCAGCGTCTGGATGTCGGCCAGGATCAGCTCGGTGTTGATCGTCTCGATGTCGTCGGCCGGGGAGACCTTGCCGTCGACGTGCACCACGTTCGGGTCGGAGAAGGCGCGCACCACCTGGCAGATCGCCGAGGCGTCGCGGATGTTGGCGAGGAACGCGTTGCCCCGGCCCTGCCCCTTGGAGGCGCCCCGGACCAGGCCGGCGATGTCGACGAACGAGACCGGCGCCGGCAGCACCTTCTGCGAGGAGAAGATCTCGGCCAGCTTGGCCAGCCGCTCGTCGGGCAGCCCGACCACGCCGACGTTCGGCTCGATGGTGGCGAACGGGTAGTTCGCGGCGAGCACGTCGTTCTTGGTCAGCGCGTTGAACAGGGTGCTCTTGCCCACGTTGGGCAGGCCGACGATGCCGATGGTGAGACTCACGACGAACCAGCTTACGCGGTTCGCCGCTCACGCCGGGCAGGCAGGTCCGCGAAGCCGGTCACTCCGACCCGACGGACAGCAGGCGCGGCTCGATCCGGGTCTCCCGGACCGTGCCGTCCTCGGCGCGGACCAGCTCGTACGCGGCCACGCCGGGCCGGTCAGCCACCGCCTCGGCCAGCCGGGTGCCCCGGTAGATCAGCCCCACGCCGTCGTCGGTGCAGTGGCTCGCGGGCAGCGTGCCGTCGGCGACCAGCCGGTGCATCAGCGGGCGGCGCTGCTCCTCGCTGTCGTAGTGCACGCCGTTGCCGTACGGCAGCCAGCCCAGCCCTTCGGTGAAGGGCCGCAGCGTCGGGCCGTAGCTGTCGGTGGCGCCGCCGGTGTGCCAGCAGATCGAGCCGGCGGAGACCCCGCCGAGCACCACTCCGGCCTGCCAGCACTCGTGCAGGATCTCCGGCAGGCCGTGCACCCGCCAGACCGCGCAGAGGTTCGCCACGCTGCCGCCGCCGACCCAGACGATGTCCTGCGCGAGCAGGTGCGCGCGGATGTCCTCGACGTTGGGCATCGGGTAGAGCGCCAGGTGGGAGGCGCGGAACCGGGTGCCGGCGAACGCGCCGTAGAAGACGGTGAACCCGGTCGGCTGGTCGCCGGTGGCCTGGCCGAGGTAGCAGATGCGGGGCGCGTCACCGGCCCCGGCCAGTTCGGCCGCCAGATCGAACAGGGCGCTGGGCCGCGCGTCCCAGGGGCCACGGCGACGGCTGGCGAAACCCATGCTGGTGGCGACGATCGTCGGTTCGGTGGCGGGCACGGTTTTCCTTCCGGGCGGTGGCGGCGCCGATCATTGTGCCGGATCCGCGGGCCCGGCCTCGGCCGCGGCGAGCAGCGCGCGCAGCAGATCGGCCAGCCGGTCCCGGTCGGCGGGCGGCAGCGCGTCGAGGATCCGGCGCTGCACCGCGAGCCCGGCCTCGGCCGACTCCTCCACCACCCGCCGACCGGTGTCGGTGAGGGTGACCCGCAGCGCCCGCCGGTCGGCCGGGTCCGGCGAGCGCCGCACCAGGCCGGCCCGTTCCAGACGGTCGAGCCGCCCGGTCATGCCGCCGGAGGTGAGCATCAGCGAGGCGGCGAGCGCCTTCGGCGCCAGCGTGTACGGCGAGCCGGAGCGCCGCAGCGCCGCCAGCACGTCGAACTCGCCCCGGCCGATGCCCCAGCCCGCGTACACCTTCTCCTGGCCGTCGCCGACCAGCCGGGCCAGCCGGTAGATGCGGCCGAACACGGCCATCGGCTCGGGCCGCATACCTGGTCGTTCCCGCCGCCACTGCTCGACGATCGCGTCCACCTCGTCGCCTGTCACGGCTGCCGATTGTGCCGCACGTCCCACTTCCCCTTTTCGCTCGGGGCTGATTAGCTCAGCCCTAAGATACTTAGGGCTGAGGAGAGGCCGTTATGAACCGCCGCTGGACCGACGTCGCGCTCACCGCCGCCGCACCCGTCACCTGGGGCACCACCTACCTGGTCACCGCCGAACTCCTTCCCCCGGACCGGCCGCTCTGGGCCGGGGCGATCCGCGCTCTCCCGGCCGGTCTGCTGCTGCTCGCGCTGACCCGCCGACGACCACACGGACTCTGGTGGGGGCGGGCCGCAGTGCTCGGCGCGCTGAACATCGGGGTGTTCTTCCCGCTGCTGTTCCTCGCCGCGTACCGGCTTCCCGGCGGCACCGCCGCCGTCCTCGGCGCCGCGCAGCCCCTGCTGGTGGCGGTGCTGACAGTCGCGCTGCTCCGCGACCGCCCGACCCGGCCGGCGCTGGTCGCCGCCGCGGCCGCCCCGCTCGGCGTCGCCCTCGTGGTGCTGCGCCCGGGCGCCGGCCTCGACCCGCTCGGCGTCGCCGCCGGACTGGCCGGCGCCGTGGCGATGGCCGCCGGGCTGGTGCTCACCCGCCGCTGGGGCCGGCCGCCCGGAGTGGGCGTCCTCGCGGCCACGAGCTGGCAGCTCGTCGCCGGCGGCCTGATGATCGTGCCGGTCGCCGCCGCCGTCGAGGGCGCGCCGCCCGTGCCCGACGGGCCGGCCCTTCTCGGGTACGCGTGGCTCGGGCTGGCCGGCACCGCGCTGGCGTACGTGCTGTGGTTCCGCGGCGCGGCGCGACTGCCGGTGTCCCGCGTGTCGGTGCTCGGCGCGTTGAGCCCGCTCACCGCGGCGGCGCTCGGCTGGATGGTGCTCGGCGAGGCGCTGGACCCGGTCCAGCTCACCGGTTTCGCGGTGGCCGTGGCGGCGATGGTGCTCGCCCAGATGCCCGACCGGTCGCCACGCCCGCGCCCGGGCGGCGACGCGGACAGCCCGGCGGCACCGGCCGGCCTTCACGCAAGTGACCGGGCGGCGGCGTCGGCCGGCCCGCGGGCAGGCGGCAGGGCGGCGGCGTCAGCCAATCTCCGGGCAGGCGGCCCGACGGCAGCGCCGACCGGCCTTCGGGCAGGCGGTCCGACGGCGGCCTGGTGGCGGCGCGGTCAGCCGGCCCGCAGCCGACGCCAGTCGTCCGGCCACGCCTCGGCGGCGACGCCCTCGGGCAGCACACCGGCCGGTAGCTGCGCCGCGGCCGCGAGCGGCAGCGTGAACCGGTGCGCGGCGGCGGGCCCGGCCGCGTACGACCGGTCGAGCAGCCACCGCACCTCGTCGGCGGTCCAGCCCAGGCCGGAACGGGCGGCGATCTCGCGGACCAGCCGCAGGCCGACCCGGGTGTCGTCGTCGTAGAAGCGCATGCACCAGTGATGCGCCCACATGCCGAGCGCGCGCAGCCCGTCCGGGTCGAGGGAGCCGGCCAGCCGCCCGCAGGCGGTGTCCGCGAAGGGGCGACCGGGGTCACCGGCCCGGTCGCGCTCGATGGCGCCGTACGCGGCCGACGCCACCACCCGCATCCGCTCGTAGAAGCCCTCCACCACCGCGGCGTCCAACGGTGCTCGCCCCGATCGCATCAGCGGACACCCCGCCCGGCCACGCTCGCCATGCCCCGCACCTCTTCTTGAGTTGGTGGCGGGACGCTACCGACCACTTACGACACTTTCTCGGGTCCGTCGGCCATGATCCACGCCATCTCGGCGGAGTGGCGGTGTCCCGGGGCGCGGGACACCGCCACTTCCCCGAGCTGGCGCGACTGCCGCACGTCATGTCCGAATCCCGCCAGCCGGGCCCGGGAGCTGCGAGGCAGGATCGTGGCATGGAGCTGGACTTCGAGCGCTGCTACCGAGCCGTCGACAGCCGCGACCCGCGGTTCGACGGCTGGTTCTACACCGGTGTGACGTCGACCGGGATCTACTGCCGGCCGTCCTGTCCGGCGATGACGCCGAAGCGGCAGAACGTCCGGTTCTTCCCGTCCGCCGCCGCCGCGCAAGGGGCCGGGCTGCGGGCGTGCCGCCGGTGCCGGCCGGACGCGGCGCCCGGCTCGCCCCAGTGGGACGTCCGGGCCGACCTGGTCGGCCGCGCCATGCGGCTGATCGCCGACGGCGTGGTGGACCGGGACGGGGTGCCCGGCCTGGCCACCCGGCTGGGCTACACCGAGCGGCACCTGCACCGGATGCTCCGGGCCGAGCTGGGCGCCGGCCCGCTGGCGCTGGCCCGCGCCCAGCGCGCGCAGACCGCCCGGATCCTGATCGAGACCACCGGCCTCGGCCTGGCCGAGGTGGCCTTCGCCGCCGGGTTCGGCAGCGTCCGGCAGTTCAACGACACGGTCCGCGAGGTCTACGGCGGCACCCCGTCCGAGCTGCGGGCCGGCCGGCGTGGCCCGGCGGCGACCACCGGGGCGGGCACGCTCTCGCTGCGGCTGGCACACCGGCCGCCGCTGCACGCGGGCGCGCTGCTGGACTTCCTCGCGCTGCGCGCGCTGCCCGGCGTCGAGGTGGTCCGCGACGGCACCTACCACCGAGGGCTGCGCCTGCCGCACGGTCCCGCCACTGTCGCGCTGACCCCCGCCGACGGCCACATCGACGCCACGCTGCGGCTGGCCGACATGCGTGACCTGGCTCCCGCGGTGGCCCGCTGCCGCCGCCTGCTCGACCTGGACGCCGACCCGGTCGCGGTGGACGCCACACTGGCCGCCGACCCGGCGCTGGCCCCGGCCGTCGCGGCCGAACCCGGCGTCCGGCTGCCGCACGCGGTCGACGGTTTCGAGCTGGCCGTCCGCGCCGTCACCACCCAGCAGGTCTCGCTGGCTTCGGCGCGGACCACGCTCACCCGCCTGCTCTCCGCCACCCGGACTGCGAGCGGGGCGGGCGCCGACGACCCGGCGGACGGCCTGGTGGCGTTCCCCGGTCCGGCGGAGGTGCTCGCGGCGCCGGACACGGCGTTCCGGATGCCGGCGGCACGCCGGGAGACGCTCCGCGCGCTGGCCCGCGCGGTCGCCGACGGCGAGCTGGACCTGGAACCCGGAGGCGACCGGGAGGAGACGGTCCGGCTCCTGGCCGCGGTGCCCGGCGTCGGCCCGTGGACCACCGGCTACCTGGCCATGCGCGCACTCGGCGACCCCGATGTCGCGCTCACCACCGACCTGGGCGTACGCCGCGGCGCAGCAGCGCTCGGCCTGTCCGACGACCCGAAGACCCTGTCCGCGTACGCCGACCGCTGGCGCCCCTGGCGGTCGTACGCGACCATCCGACTCTGGAGAGCAGCATGAGCACTGTGGACAGCACCGTCATCGACACCCCCGCCGGCCCGCTGAGCGTGCTCGCCGGCCCGACCGGGGCGGTACGCGCGGCGGGGTTCACCGCCGACCCGGCCGTCCTGATGCCGTTGATCCACCCGAGCCTGCGCGGCGAACTGCGCGAGCGGGCCGACCTCGGTCCGGTGACCGCCGCCGTCCGGGCCTATCTGGACGGTGACCTCACCGCGATCGACGCGGTCGCCGTGGAGCAGCACACGGGCGGCGCATTCCTGACGCACGCCTGGCAGGTGCTGCGCGACGTGAAGCCCGGCGACCCGGTCACCTACACCGGGTTCGCCGCGCTGGCCGGGCGGCCGGCCGCGATCCGGGCCGCCGCGGCGGCCTGCGCGCGCAACGCCGCCGCGCTGTTCGTGCCCTGCCACCGGGTGCTGCGCACCGACGGTTCGCTCGGCGGCTACCGCTGGGGGCTGGACGTGAAGAAGTGGCTTCTCGGGCATGAGGGACGGGTGACGGCTAGCTGACAGCCGGAGTGTCACCCCCGGCCGCTACCGTCGGGTAGTGCCCGCGTCCAGCGACGGCAACTCCGCGGCGCATACCGGCGCCCGGTCCCAGCCGCTGCGCAACCTCTGGCGGCTGCGGCCCTACCTGCGCCCGTACGCGATGGAGTTCGCCTGGCTGCTGGTCGCGGCGCTGGCCGCCACCGCTGCGAGCCTGGCCGTTCCGCTCGTGGTGCAGCGGGTCGTCGACGGGCCGGTGGCCCGGCACGACGAGGCCGGGCTGCTGCGGCTCGGCACCCTGGCGCTGCTGCTCGGCGTGGCCGAGGCGGTCCTCATCTTCATCCGCCGCTGGACGCAGTCGTCGTCCTCGGTCGGGATGGAGGCCGCCATCCGCGCCGACATCTACGCCCACCTGCAACGGCTTCCGGCCGGCTTCCACGACCGCTGGCAGTCCGGCCAGTTGCTGTCCCGGATCACCAGCGACCTCTCGGTGATCCGGCGGTTCCTCTCCTTCGGGCTGCTGTTCCTGGTGCTCAACCTGGTCACCTACGCGGCGGTGGTGGCGCTGCTGATCCGGCTGCACCTGTGGCTGGGGCTGCTGGTCGCGGCGAGCGCCGTACCGCTGTTCCTGATCAGCCGCCGCTTCGCGCGCCACTACCACGCGGCGTCGCGCCGGATGCAGGACCAGCAGGGCGATGTCGCCACGCTGGTCGAGGAGACGGCGCTGGGGTTGCGCACCATGCGGGCGTACGGGCGCGGGCCGGAACTGGCGGCCCGGTTCGCCGTCGGCGCGCGCCGGCTGCACGACACCGGGATCGGCAAGGCCCGGCTGCTGGCCCGCACCTCCGCGATGTTCGACCTGGTGCCCAACCTGACGCTCGGCGCGGTCCTGGTGGCCGGCGCGGCAGCGGTCGCCGAGGGCGCGCTGTCCATCGGTGAGCTGGTCGCGTTCGTCAGTCTCCAGCTCATGCTGATCTGGCCGGTGCAGTCGCTGGGCTGGATCATCGCCAACGGCCAGGAGGCCGCGACCGCCGCCGACCGGATCCAGGAGGTCCTGGACACGCCGCCGACCATCGTGGACGCACCGCACGCCCGGCCGCTCGACCGGGGCGAGGTACGCGGCCGGCTCCGCTTTGAGGGGGTCAGCTTCCGCTACCCCGGCACCTCCGCGCCGGTGCTGCGCGACCTGGACCTGACCGTCGAGCCGGGCGAGACGATGGCGCTGGTCGGCGCCACCGGCTGCGGCAAGAGCACGCTGCTGTCGCTCGTCCCCCGGCTGCACGAGGTGACGCGCGGCCGGGTCACGATCGACGGGCACGACGTGCGTGACCTGCGGCTGGAGTCGTTGCGCCGAATGGTCGCCGTGGCGTTCGAGGAGCCGACGCTGTTCTCCATGTCGGTCTGGGAGAACCTCACCCTGGGCCGTCCGGACGCGAGCGAGGACGAGGTCCGGGCCGCGCTGACGCTGGCCCAGGCGGAGTTCGCGTACGAACTGCCGTGGGGGCTCGCCACCCGGGTCGGCGAGCAGGGGCTGTCGCTGTCCGGCGGGCAGCGGCAGCGCCTCGCGCTGGCGCGTGCGGTGCTCGGCCGGCCCGCGGTGCTGGTGCTCGACGACCCGCTCTCCGCGCTGGACGTGCACACCGAGGCACTCGTCGAGGCGGCCCTGCGCCGGGTGCTGCGGGACACCGCCACCACCACCCTGCTGGTGGCGCACCGCCCCTCGACAGTGGCGCTGGCGGACCGGGTGGCGTTGCTCGACGACGGCCGGATCGTCGCCGTCGGCACCCACTCGGAGCTGCTGGCCCGCGTACCCGCTTACCGGGCGGTGCTGTCCGCCGAGCCGGAGCGACGGAGCGACGGCGTCGGCCTGGTGCGCTCGTGACCGGCCGCGCGCCGCGGGTGCCCCGGCCCCGCGACGCGCCGAACGGCAACGGGACGGCCGGCGCGCGCAACCGCGGCGACCCGGACGCACCGGCCGGCCGCGCGACGACCGACCCGGACGGTCACCCGACGACCGGGCCGGGCGGCACCGCTCCGGACGCGGACCTGTCGCGCTGGCGGGGGCGGGCCACCGACCCGGACGCCGACCGCAGCCGCGCCGAGGACTCGTCCCCGGCGGCGGTGACCCGGCTGCGTGCGCGCAGCCGGGTCCTGCTGCGACGGCTGCTGCGCCCGCACCGGCGTGCGCTCGGGCTGGCGGTGGCGTTGCTGCTGGCCCAGAACGCCGCCGCGATGTCCGGGCCGTACCTGGTCATGCTCGGCATCGACCGGGGCATCGGGCCGCTGCGGGCCGGTGATCCCGGCCCGCTGATCGCTGTCGCCGCCGCGTTCGTGGTCGCGACCGCCGTGGAGTACGCGGCCCGGCGCGCGTTCCTCACCCTCGCCGCCCGGATCGGCCAGGCCGTCCTGCTCGACCTGCGCCGCCGCGTGTACGGGCACTTCCTCCGCCTCGACGTCGGGTTCCACGAGCGCTACACGTCCGGCCGGATGGTGTCCCGGCTGACCAGTGACCTGGAGTCGATCGCCGAGCTGGTCGACGGCGGCATCGACAAGCTGGTGATGGCCGGGCTGTCGGTGCTGTCCGTGGCGGGCATCCTGCTCTGGCTGGACCTGCCGCTGGCGGCGGTGACGCTGCTCGCGTTCCCGTTCCTGTTCGTGCTGTCGCGCTGGTTCGCCCGCGCGTCGGCCGGGGCGTACCGGCGCACCCGGGAGGCGGTGGCGCTGGTCATCGTGCACTTCGTCGAGTCGCTGCGCGGCATCCGGGCCGTGCAGGCGTACCGGCGGGAGGACCGCAACGACCACATCTTCGGCGCGGTGAACGACGACTACCGGCGTTCCAGCCTGCGCGCGTTCCGGCTGATCGCGATCTACTCGCCGGGCATCCGGCTGATCGGCAACCTGACCGCGGCTGTGGTGCTCGGGTACGGCGGCTGGCGGGTGCTGGGCGGCGGCGTGGAGGTGGGTGTGCTCGCCGCGTTCCTGCTCTACCTGCGCCGGTTCTTCGAGCCGATGGAGGAGCTGAGCCAGTTCTACAACTCGCTCCAGTCGGCGACCGCCGCGCTGGAGAAGCTGGCCGGGGTGCTGGACGAGCGCCCGGCGGTGGCCGAACCGGCCCGGCCGGTGCCGCTGCCCGCCGGGCCGCCGCGCGGGGCGGTCACGTTCCGCGCCGTCGACTTCGGCTACCGCCGCCGGACGCCGATCCTGTCCGGCCTGGACCTGACCGTGCCGCCCGGGCAGACCGTGGCGCTGATCGGGCCGACCGGCGCCGGGAAGTCCACTGTCGCGAAGCTGGTGGCCCGCTTCCACGACCCGGATGCGGGCGCGGTCCGGTTGGACGGGGTGGACCTGCGCGACCTGGCCGACGCCGAGCTGCGCCGGGCGGTGGTGCTGGTGACCCAGGAGACCCACTTGTTCAGCGGTTCCGTGGCGGACAACATCAGATTCGGCCGGCCGGACGCCGACGACGAGGCGGTGGTCGCGGCCGCGCGGGCGATCGGCGCGCACGACTTCATCGCCGCGTTGCCCGACGGGTACGCCACCGACGTGCACCGGCGCGGCGGCCGGCTCTCCGCCGGGCAGCGGCAGCTCGTCGCGTTCGCCCGCGCGTTCCTCGCCGACCCCCGGGTGCTGATCCTCGACGAGGCGACCTCGTCGCTCGACGTGCCGACCGAACGGCTGGTGCAGCGTGCCCTGCA
Source organism: Micromonospora sp. WMMD1219 (assembly GCF_049315215.1). Classification (NCBI taxonomy): domain Bacteria; kingdom Bacillati; phylum Actinomycetota; class Actinomycetes; order Micromonosporales; family Micromonosporaceae; genus Micromonospora; species Micromonospora sp. WMMD1219. The sequence goes on along the minus strand of NZ_CP186057.1, from coordinate 2,642,280 downwards.
CAACGTGCTGCGGGACCGCACCGCGCTGGTGATCGCCCACCGGCTCTCCACGGTGGAGACCGCCGACCGGGTGCTGGTGCTCGACGACGGCCGGATCGTGGAGGACGGACCACCGGCCGAGCTGATCGCCGCCGACGGCCGCTACGCCGCCCTGCACCGCCAGTGGCGCGATTCCCTCCTCTAGCCCGTTCGACCCCCGCCGATCTTGCACTTGGTGTCCACGGGATGCCCGACAAGCGGCTTACGCCGGGGCAGCAAGTGCAAGATCGACAGGGACAGAGGGCGGGGACGGGCGGGGTGGGGAAAGTCGTGGAGTGGGGCGGGCGGGCTGCCTACCATCGGCTGATGACCGACACGACGAGGAGCGCCCGCGGCGGCGTCCCCGAGCGTCCGAGCCTGGACGGCCTCGAGGAGACCTGGGCCCGCCGCTGGCAGTCCGACGGCACGTACGCGTTCGACCGCACCAAGGAGCGGTCGGACGTATACGCGATCGACACTCCCCCGCCCACCGTGTCGGGCGAGCTGCACATGGGACACGTCTTCTCGTACACGCACACCGACACGGTGGCCCGGTTCCAGCGGATGCGCGGGCGGACCGTCTTCTACCCGATGGGCTGGGACGACAACGGGCTGCCCACCGAACGCCGGGTGCAGAACGTCTACGGCGTGCGTCCCGACCCGGCGCTGCCGTACGACAAGGACTGGCGCCCGCCCGCCGCACCGGTGGACGACGCGGCCCGGAAGAACCCGACGGCGATCTCCCGGCGCAACTTCATCGAGCTGTGCGAACTGCTGACGGTGGAGGACGAGAAGGCGTTCGAGGCGCTGTGGCGGCGGCTCGGACTGTCCGTGGACTGGTCGCTGACGTACACCACGATCGGGTCGGCGGCCCGCGCGGCCAGCCAGCGCGCGTTCCTGCGCAACCTGGCCCGGGGCGAGGCGTACCAGGCCGAGGCGCCGACGCTGTGGGACGTCGGGTACGGCACCGCCGTCGCGCAGGCGGAGCTGGAGGACCGGGAGCGGCCGGGCGCGTACCACCGGCTGCGGTTCACCGGCCCCGACGGCCGCGAGGTGTTGATCGACACCACCCGGCCGGAGCTGCTGCCGGCCTGCGTGGCGCTCGTCTGCCACCCGGACGACGAGCGGTACGCGGACCTGGTCGGCGCCGCTGCGCGTACCCCCGTCTTCGGGGTCGAGGTGCCGGTGCGCGCGCACCCGCTGGCGGACCCGGCCAAGGGCACGGGCATCGCGATGGTCTGCACGTTCGGTGACCTGAACGACGTGACCTGGTGGCGTGAGCTGCGGCTGGACACCCGCGTGGTGATCGGCCGGGACGGGCGCCTGCTGCCGGAGCCGCCGGCCGGCGTGCCGGCGGAGCCCTACGCGGCGCTGGCCGGGCAGACGGTCAACGGCGCCCGGCGGACGCTCGTGGAACTGCTCGCGGACGCGGGCGACCTGGTGGGCGAGCCGCGGCCGATCACCCATCCGGTGAAGTTCTACGAGCGCGGCGACCGGCCGCTGGAGATCGTCTCGACCCGGCAGTGGTATCTGCGCAACGGCGGCCGGGACGCCGGCCTGCGCGAGGAACTGCTGGCCCGGGGCCGGGAGCTGCGCTGGGTGCCGGAGCACATGCGGCACCGGTACGAGCACTGGGTGGGCGGTCTCACCGGTGACTGGCTGGTCAGCCGGCAGCGGTTCTTCGGCGTGCCGGTGCCGGTGTGGTACCGGCTCGACGACGTTGGCGAGCCGGACTGGTCCCACCCTCTCACACCGGACGAGGCGATGCTCCCGATCGATCCGACGAGCGAGCCGCCGCCCGGGTACGAGGAGTCGCAGCGCGGCGAGCCGGGCGGTTTCACCGCCGACCCGGACGTGCTGGACACCTGGGCCACCTCGTCGCTGACCCCGCAGATCGTCGGCGGCTGGGAGACCGACCCGGACCTGTTCGCCCGGGTCTTCCCGATGGACCTGCGCCCGCAGGGGCACGACATCATCCGCACCTGGCTGTTCGCCACTGTGGCCCGGTCCCACCTGGAGCACGGCGCGCTGCCCTGGCACACGGCGGTGCTCTCCGGCTGGATCCTCGACCCGGACCGCAAGAAGATGTCGAAGTCCAAGGGCAACGTGGTCACGCCGATGGCGCTGCTGGAGCGCAACGGGTCCGACGCGGTCCGCTACTGGGCCGCCAACGGCAAGCCGGGCATGGACCTCGCCTTCGACCCGGCCCAGGTCAAGGTGGGCCGCCGGCTGGCCACCAAGCTGCTCAACGCGTCGCGGTTCGCGCTCGGGCTGGGCGCCGCCGACGCGCTGCGGGCCGCGGCGACCCAACCGCTGGACACCGCGATGCTCGCCGAACTGTCCGGCGTGGTCGCGACCGCGACCACCGCCTTCGACGGGTACGACCACACGGCCGCCCTGATGGCCACCGAGGCGTTCTTCTGGCGGTTCTGCGACGACTACATCGAGTTGGTGAAGGAGCGCGCCTACGGCACCGGGCCGGCGGCCGACTCGGCCCGGGCGGCGCTGGCGACCGCGTTGTCGGTGCAGTTGCGCCTGTTCGCGCCGGTGCTGCCGTTCGTCACCGAGGAGGTCTGGTCGTGGTGGCGGTACGGGTCGGTGCACCGCGCGCCATGGCCGACCACGTACGAGGTGGGCCGCGCGACGCAGGCGCCGGGTGACCCGGAGCTGCTGCGGCTGGCGGCGGACGCGCTGGGTCAGGTGCGCCGCGCCAAGTCGGAACGGAAGCTGTCGATGAAGGCGGACGTGCCGCTGGCCGAGGCGCTCGGACCGGCGGCGGTGCTCGACCAGCTCGGTACGGTCGCCGGCGACCTGCGCGCGGCGGGCCGGATCGCGAAGCTGGACCTGCTGCCCGACCGCACCACCGAGCTGGTCATCGCGTGCGCGTTCTGACCGTGCGAGGGGCGGCCGGCATGACGCCGGCCGCCCCTAGACGGTAGGTGCCTCAGCTCGCCGCGCAGGCGGTCTTGAGCTTGGCCCGGGCGGCGGTGAGATCCGCCTTGCTCGGCGCCTTGCCCGGCGCCTCGGCCCAGGTGTCGGCGAGGTCGGTCATGGCGGTGGCGACGCCCTTCACCGCGCCGTTGACCTCGTCGCTGCTGGTGAAGGCGTGCGTGTAGAGCGTGGCCGCGCCGGCCGAGTACTGGGCGCTGACCGCCGAGTGGCCGGCCGGCGGGCCGATCTTCTCCGCCTCGGCCACCTCCTTGAGGGCGGCCGTGATGTCCTTCTCCGCCTTCGCGCAGGTCGTCCGCGTGGCGTCGTCGAGGCCCGCCGGCGCCGGGGTCACCGGCGGCACGGACGTGGCGGCGGGGGCGGAGGGTGCCGTCGGCCCGGCCGAGGGCTCGTCCTTCCCGTCGTCGCAGCCGGACATGACGATCATCGCCACCGCGGCCGGAGCCAGCAGGGCGAGTCGAGCTGAACGCAATGTGTTCTCCCCGTGTCGGTGTTCGTAGCCGCCGCAAACTAGCAGACCGGACACGGCGGGGCGGGGCCCGTTTTCCGGCGCGAACGCCGGAAAACGGGCTCCGGCCCGGGTTCAGCTCGTCTCGCCGGCCACGCTGAACGAGCGCAGGCGGTCGATCGCCAGCACCGTGAACCCGACCGCGACCAGGGCGGTGAGCACCGCCGCGACCGGCACCGAGACGGTGGTGCCGAGCAGCGGCGTCGGCGCCATCCGGTCGGCCAGGGCGATCACCCACTGCTGGATCGACAGCACCCGGGTGCCGCCGACGAACCGGCCCAGCAGCCCCTCCCAGATCAGCACGTAGACCAGGCCGAGCAGCACCGGACGCCGGGTAACCAGGCTGAGCGCCAGGAACAGCGCCGAGTACGCGAGCGCGCCCGCCGCCGAGGCGGCGACGAGTGCGAGCCCGAGGCGTACCGAATCGGCGAGCACGCCCGCGACGTAGATCGGGACGCCGACGGTGACCGCTGTGACGCCGGCCGCGACCGCCAGCTTCGGCAGCACGATCTGCCAGCGCGGCAGCGGCTTGGTGAGGATGTGCACGACGGTGCCGTCGTCGATCTCCGCGCCGAGCACGCCGGTGCCCACGATCAGCGCCACGACCGGCAGCACCACGGCGAGGCCGAGGCCGACGAGCACCGGCGGCCCCCACTGGCCCGGGTCGACGCCGAGCGACCGGCAGAGCACCGCCAGGCCGATCAGGACCAGCGGCAACGGCAGGAGCATGAGGAACCGGCTCCGGCCGAACAGGCCGCGCGCGGTGATCCAGGTGACTGTCGACATCATGCCTCCACCAGATACGAGAAGACGCTCTCCAGCGACTCGTCCTCCGGCAGGAGCTGCCGGACCCGGATGCCGTGCCGGAGCGCGATCCGGGGCAGTGCCCGGGTGAACGCGCCGTAGTCGCCGGCCTTGACCGTCAGGCCGGTACGGTCCAGCTCGACGCCGGAGACCGACACCTCGGCCATCAGCGCCACCGCCAGCGCCCGGTCGTCGGTGGAGCGCACTCCGAACACGTGCGGCCGGTTGGTCATCAGGCGGCGGATGGTCCGGTAGTCGCCGGAGGCGGCGAGCCGGCCCGCCACCATCACCTGGACCGTGCCGGAGACCTGCTCGACCTCCTCCAGGATGTGCGAGCTGAACAGGATGGTCCGCCCCGCGTCGCCGAGCCGGTGCAGCAGCGCCATCATGTGCAGCCGCTGGCGCGGGTCCATCCCGTTGAACGGCTCGTCGAGCAGCAGCACCTGCGGGTCGTGCACGAGCGCGGCGGCGACGCGGGTGCGCTGCCGCATGCCCTTGGAGTAGGTGCCGATGCGGCGGGTCTGCGCGTCCTCCATCTCGACCAGCTCGATCGCCCGCCGGGCGGCGGCCTCCGGGTCGGGCAGCCGGTGCAGCTTCGCGCTGGCGAGCACGAACTCGTACGCGCTGAGGAACGTGTGCACCGCCTCGCGCTCGCTGACCAGGCCGAGTCGCCGGTAGACGGCGGGGTTGCGCCAGGTCGGCTCCCCGTCCAGCGTCACGGTGCCCCGGGACGGGGACAGGAAGCCCGCCATCATGTGCAGCAGCGTGGTCTTCCCGGCGCCGTTGGGACCGAGCAGGCCGGTCACGCCGGGGCCGAGCCGCATGGTGACGTCGTTGACCGCCACCACGTTGCCGTACCAGCGGGAGACGCCCGCCAGGTCGAGCGTGCTCGTCGCGGCGGCGGGCGCGCCGGCCGTCGACTGGGTGCTGATCGCCGTCATCGGGCGGCCACCTTCCGGTATCGCAGGAGCAGCAGGCTGACGCAGGCGGCGACCAGCAGGACGGCGGCCACGGCGTAGACCGGTCCGAAGTCGCCGATCGGCATGCCGCCCCGTCCCTGGGTCAGCCGGTCGCCGAGCGCCCAGTTGCCCACGCCGCCGACGAGCGTCGGCGGGGAGGCCACGAAGGCCAGCTCGTTGATCGTCTGCGAGGGCAGGATGGACAGCACGCCCACGACCGGCGTGGTCATCAGGAACACCGCCACGATGCCGCCGGCGGCGAACGCGCGCTTGCCGGTGAGCGAGGCGACCAGCAGGGCGATCGAGGCGAACACCACCGCCCAGAGCCCGGCGTAGAGCAGGCCGGGCAGCAGGTCGAGCAGCTCGTCCCACACCCCGCCGATACCCCGCTTCGTGGTGAACGCGGCGCCGAGGAACATCACCAGCTGCGGGCCGCCGAGCAGCAGCCACAGCGCGGTGACGAGCGCCAGCAGCTTGGACAGCGCGTAGTCGCCGCGCGGCAGCGGCCGGGAGAAGTACAGCGGCAGCACGCCGCTGCGCAGGTCGCGGGAGACCAGCTCGGGCGCGGCCACCGCGGCGAAGAAGATGACCAGCCAGCTCATCGCGTCGGCGAACTGGGCGTACGTCATCACCACCTCGCCGATCTGGCTGCGTACCGCGGTGACCCCGGCGGCCACCACGGTGACCACGGAGACGACCAGCCAGGGGAAGATCTTGGCCTTGGCGCTGCGGCCGAGCCCGAAGACGGTACGCACGCCGTGCAGGTAGAGCGCGCCGAACACCTGCCGGCGGCCGAGCCGCGGGCCGGTGTAGCGCTGGTAGCCGATGTCGTGGATGACCCCGGTCGCGTCAGACATGGCTGGGCTCCCTCGCGGCGAAGAGTTCGGCCACCCGGTGCCGCCGCTGGTCCAGCCGGTGCAGCGGCAGGTCCAGCTCGGCGACCGCGCCGAGGATCTGGTCGTAGGTGGCGTCGTCGGCGAGCGGGACGAGCAGCAGCCGCCCGTCGCGGGTCACCGGCAGGTCGAGCGCGGCGAGCCGGGCGGCCAGTTCCTCGGTGCCCTCGCTCACCTCGACGGCGAGCACGTCGGTGGCGGTGGTCATGGCGGACACCCGGTCGGCGCGCAGCAGCCGGCCGCCGTCGATGGCGACGAGCGTGTCGCAGATCCGCTCCACCTCGCCGAGCAGGTGCGAGCAGACCACCACCGAGATGCCGAACTCGGTGCCGATCCGGTGGATCAGCGCGAGCATGGCGTCCCGGCCGGCCGGGTCGAGGCCGTTGGTCGGCTCGTCGAGCAGCAGCAGATCGGGATCGTGTACGAGCGCCTGGGCGAGCTTGACGCGCTGCTTCATGCCGGTGGAGTAACCACCGACGGCCCGGTGCCGCTCCTCGTGCAGACCGACGTGGCGCAGCGCCTCGGAGGCCCGTTCCCGGGCGACGGTGCGCGGCAGCCCGCTGATCCGGCCCAGGTGGGTGACCAGCTCGGCGGCGGACAGGTCGGGCGGGAGGGCGTCGTGCTCGGGCATGTAGCCGACCCGGGCGCGGACCGCGGCCGGGTCGGTGGTGGGGTCGAGGCCGAGCACCTGTACCCGGCCGCTGGTCGGCGGGAGCAGACCCAGCAGGATCTTGATCAGAGTGGACTTGCCGGCGCCGTTCGCGCCCACCAGCCCGATGATCCCCGGCTCGACCGACACGGTGAGGTCGGCCAACGCGGTGACCCGGCCTCCGTACGTCTTGGTCAGCGACTCGGTCGCGAGCAGTGTCACGCCGTTCAGCGTAGAACTCCGGCGCTGGCCCGGAGCCCTTCCCGACCCCTGCGATCCCCTGATCCTCGGTCGCCGCAGCCCCTAGGTGGCGGGCACGGGATGGTGGGGTGGCGACCGCTCCGGGATGCTGCCACCGTGTGCGGCCGACTCGACGGGGGCGACATGAGCGACGGTGCGGACCGGCTGGTGAGCCGGGGCACCTGGGAGGTCCGGGCCCGGGTGATCCAGGCCGGGTGGGCGCTGGACGCCCGCCTGCCGCTCGTGGTGCGCTGCGCGGCCGACGGTGGCGCGCCCCGGGTGGAGGACTCGCGCCGGCTGCGGTCCCGTCTCCGCCGCGCGGTCCGTCGGATACGGGACCGCGCGCTCGGCCGGTCGGCGCGCGCCGGCAGCCGTTCGCAGGATCGACCGGCCGCCGCCCGCCGGTAAGGATTCGGTGACCCCGGTTCGTCCTCGGCGCGGTCGCCGGACACGCGATCACCGGGAGGCCGGGTGGCGCTCTCGACCGATCGCCGGTGGGCTGCGAAACTGTGTGCCGGCCGGTGAGTTGGGGGTTCGATGAGCAACGGGTGGCTGCTGCCCGAGGACGTTCTGCGGGATGCGCCGTCGTACGCGCCCAGGCCCGCTGAACTGGCCGATCTCCAGTTGTTGCTGAGCGGGGCGTACGCGCCGCTCACCGGTTTCATGAGCCGGGCCGACCTGGCCTCGCTGAACCGGCGCGGCCGGCTGGCCGACGGCACGCCGTGGCCGGTGCCGGTGACGCTCCAGGTGCCGGCGGCGCTCGCCGACGGGCTGGACCCGGCCGACCCGGCCCGCCGTGCGGTGGTGCTCACCGACGGTGAGGGCGCGCCGGTGGCGGCGATGGACGTGACCGACGTCTGGCCGGGCCGCGAGGGCATGGTGGGTGTCGGCGGCGCGGTGCGCCGACTGGGCGACGGCGGCCACGGGCCGTTCCAGCGGCTGCGGCGCGGCCCCGACGAGGTGCGCGGCCTGCTGCCGCCGGGCCGGGTGCTCGGCGTGTTCGCCGACCGCCCGCTGCACCGGCCGCAGCTGGCGCAGATCGCGCACGCGGCCCGTACGCTCGGCTCGCACCTGCTGGTGATGATCCCGGTGGGCGAGGAGTCGATCGGCGGCCTGCCGGCCGAGTCGCTGGTGCGCAGCGTGTTCGCCGCCCGCGACCGGATGCCCCCGGCGACGCTCGTGGCGGTGCCGCTGGCCCGGCGGCGCGACGAGATCAGCGACGCGCTGCTGCGGGCCCGGGTCGCCGCCGCGTACGGGGTGACCCACCTGCTCTCCACCGAGGGCATGCTCTCCGGCGCCGGCCTGCGCGTGCTGGTGCCCCGCGAGCTGGCCTACGACAACCGGGACGGGCAGTGGCGCTGGCGCGAGGACATCCCGCCGCGCAACCGGCGGCTGGCGCTGAGCACGCGCGAGATCGACGACCTGCTGGACCGCGGTTTCCCGCTGCCCGAGTGGCACACCCCGCCGGCGGTGGCGAAGGAACTGACCCGGGCCCGCCCGCCGCGACGGCACCGGGGCCTGGTGATCTTCCTGACCGGCCTGTCCGGCTCGGGCAAGTCGACGATCGCCCGCGGGCTGGCCGACGTGCTCCGCGAGCAGGGCGACCGCACGATCACGCTGCTCGACGGCGACGTGGTGCGGCGGGAACTCTCCGCCGGGCTGGGGTTCAGCAAGGCCGACCGGGATCTCAACGTGCGCCGGATCGGCTGGGTGGCCGCCGAGATCGCCCGGCACCGGGGCGTCGGCATCTGCTGCCCGATCGCGCCGTACGCGGCGGCCCGCGCCACCGCCCGGGAGATGGCCGAGACGGCTGGGGCGGGCTTCCTGCTGGTCCACGTGGCGACGCCGCTGGCGGTCTGTGAGCAGCGCGACCGCAAGGGCCTGTACGCCCGCGCCCGGGCCGGCCTGATCACCGGGATGACCGGCATCGACGACCCGTACGAGGAGCCCACCGACGCCGACCTGGTGGTGGACACCTCGGACCTGAGCGTCGAGGAGGCCATCGGGAAGGTGATGGAGCACCTGACCGAGACCGGCTGGGTGGAGCCCCGCCTCCAGCCCGCCTGACCGTCTCACCGCCGGGCCCGTCCCGGCCTGCGAGCACCTCGACCGCCGTCGTCCGGCTTCCGGACGGCGGCGGCCTCGCATCACCCCTCGCTGCGCGGTAGTGTTCGTCTTTGTTGGAACACGTTCGACCGCGTGGAGTGTCCGCGTGGTCGGTGAGGCGCGGAGGTGGGCCGGGGATGCTGGCGCGGCAGCGGCAGACCGCCATCCTGGAACGACTGCGCCGCGCCGGTGGCGTCCGGGTCACCGAGCTGGCGGCCGAGTTCGGCGTCTCCGACATGACCATCCGGCGCGACCTGGACACGCTGCACGAGCAGGGCCTGCTCGCCAAGGTGCACGGGGGCGCGACACCCGCCGGCCCCGGCTCGACCGACGAGCCCGGCTTCCACGCCAAGTCCGTCCGCCAGTCCGCCGAGAAGGCCGCCATCGCCGACTACGCCGCGGGGCTGGTCCGGCCCGGCGCCGCGATCGCGCTCTCCGCCGGCACCACCACCGCCGAGCTGGCCCGGCGGCTGGTGGACGTGCCCGGCCTGACGGTGGTCACCAACTCGCTGCCGGTGGCGGAGGCCCTGCACGTCGGTGGCCGGCCGGACCAGACGGTGGTGCTCACCGGCGGCGTCCGCACGCCGTCGGACGCGCTCGTCGGCCCGCTCGCCGTGGCCGCGATCGCCGCGCTGCACCTGGACCTGCTCTTCCTCGGCGTGCACGGGATCAGCGAACGGGCCGGGTTCACCACGCCCAACCTGATGGAGGCGGACACGAACCGGGCACTCGTGGCAGCGGCGGACGGGCTTGTGGTGCTCGCCGACCACACCAAGTGGGGCACCGTCGGCATCTCGTCGATCGTGCCGCTGGACGCGGCGGACGTGCTGGTCACCGACGACCGGTTGGCACCCGAGGCCCGACGGGTACTCGACGACAGGGTGGGCGAGCTGGTGACGGTGCCCACGACGAGGGGGGCGGAGTGAAGCGTACGCAGATCGCGCTGGCCGACGGCCGCGAGCTGATCTACTTCGACGAGCGGGACGACGCGGTCCGCGACCAGCCGGACCGGCGGGATCTGCCCCCTCCCCCGCCCGCCTCGCAGCTGCGGTACGACCCGCTGACCGACGAGTGGGTGGCGGTGGCGGTGCACCGGCAGACCCGCACGTTCCTGCCCCCGGCCGACCAGTGCCCGCTGTGCCCGTCCCGGGGTGAGCGGCACAGCGAGATCCCGGCGCCCGACTACGACGTGGTGGTGTTCGAGAACCGGTTCCCCTCGCTGAGCCAGCGGGTGGCCGACGAACCGGCCGAGATCACGCCGTTCACCCCGGTACGCCCCGGGCGCGGCAGGTGCGAGGTGGTCTGCTTCACCGACGACCACAACGCCTCGTTCGCCCGGCTCTCCCCGCGCCGGGTGCGGACGGTGCTGGACGCGCTCGCCGACCGCACCACCGCGTTGAGCGCGCTGCCCGGTGTGGAGCAGGTCTTCCCGTTCGAGAACCGGGGCGTGGAGATCGGGGTGACGCTGCACCACCCGCACGGGCAGATCTACGCGTACCCGTTCGTCACGCCGCGCACCCGCAGCATGCTGGCCGCCGCCCGGCGGTACGCCGACCGCACCGGGGGCAACCTCTACGCCGACGTGCTGGCCACCGAACGTGCCTCCGGGGAGCGGGTGGTGGCGAGCAACGAGCACTGGACCGCGTACGTCCCGGCGGCGGCCCGCTGGCCGTTCGAGGTGCACGTGGCGCCGCACCGGCCGGTGCCGGACATCCCGGCGCTCGACGACGCCGAGCGGGACGCCTTCGGGCCGCTCTACCTGGATCTGCTGCGCCGCTTCGACGGGCTGTTCGACCTGCCCATGCCGTACATCGCGGCCTGGCACCAGGCGCCGGTACGGATCGACCGGGAACTGGGCCACCTGCACCTTCAGCTGTTCAGCATCCGGCGGGCCAAGGACAAGCTGAAGTACCTGGCCGGGTCGGAGTCCGGCATGGGTGTGTTCATCAACGACATCGCCCCGGAGCGCGCCGCCGAGCTGCTGCGCGCCGCCTGAGCCGGCCGCCGCGGCCGGAGCTCGGCGAGGCTGGAGCGGGAGGCACGCGCCGCACAACAGGGCGCGGGGGGCCCGGGACAGGGCCCCCCGCAAGGGAAGGGACGGCTGGACGAGACTGGCATCGCGTCCACCCGGTACAACGAGCCCGGCCCGGACCCGGTGACGCACCGGGCCCGGACACGACGGAACCCGCCGGCGCGTGCCGGCGGGTTCCGTGGTGATCGACGGGAGTGATCAGGCGGCGAGCTTGCGCGCCAGGTTCTCGTCGAGCGCGTTCATGAACTCGTCGGTGGTCAGCCACGGGGCGTCCCGCGAGATGAGCAGCGCGAGGTCCTTGGTCATCTGGCCGCCCTCGACGGTGTCCACGATGACCTTCTCCAGCGTGTTCGCGAACTCGGTGACCGCCGGGGTGCCGTCCAGCTTGCCCCGGTGGGCCAGGCCCCGGGTCCAGGCGTAGATCGAGGCGATCGGGTTGGTCGAGGTCTTCTCGCCCTTCTGGTACTGCCGGTAGTGCCGGGTGACGGTGCCGTGCGCGGCCTCGGCCTCGACGGTGCGGCCGTCCGGGGAGAGCAGCACCGAGGTCATCAGGCCGAGCGAGCCGAAGCCCTGCGCCACGGTGTCGGACTGCACGTCACCGTCGTAGTTCTTGCACGCCCAGACGTAACCGCCCTCCCACTTGAGCGCGGCGGCGACCATGTCGTCGATCAGCCGGTGCTCGTAGGTGAGGCCGGCCGCGTCGAACTCGGCCTTGAACTCGTTCTCGAACACCTCGGCGAAGATGTCCTTGAACCGGCCGTCGTACGCCTTGAGGATGGTGTTCTTGGTCGACATGTAGACCGGGTAGTTGCGGTCCAGGCCGTACCGGAACGAGGCGCGGGCGAAGTCCCGGATCGACTCGTCGTAGTTGTACATGCCCATGGCGATGCCGCCGCCGGGGAAGTTGGCGACCTCCATCTCCATCGGGGTGCCGCCGTCGGCCGGGGTGTAGGTGATGGTCACCGTGCCCGGGCCGGGGACGACGAAGTCGGTGGCCTTGTACTGGTCGCCGTGCGCGTGCCGGCCGATGATGATCGGCTTGGTCCAGCCCGGGACGAGCCGCGGCACGTTCGACATGATGATCGGCTCGCGGAAGACCACGCCGCCGAGGATGTTGCGGATGGTGCCGTTCGGCGACCGCCACATCTTCTTCAGGCCGAACTCCTCCACCCGGGCCTCGTCCGGGGTGATGGTGGCGCACTTGACGCCGACGCCGTGCTCCTTGATGGCGTTGGCGGCGTCGACGGTGACCTGGTCGTCGGTGGCGTCGCGGTGCTGGATCGACAGGTCGTAGTAGTGCAGGTCGACGTCGAGGTAGGGCAGGATCAGCTGCTCCCGGATCTGCTTCCAGATGATCCGGGTCATCTCGTCGCCGTCGATCTCCACGACCGGGTTGTTTACCTTGATCTTCGCCATCGGCCGGCGCTCCTCTCGGGGGACACGTGCTCAAGCAGTACGAGCGTACTGGAAACTGGCCGGCAGTCCCCAGGCGGCCCGGGTGGGCCGCCGGAAAAGCGGGCTGCGCCGCGCCTCGGGCCGCTGGCATCATCGTCCGATGCCGCACAGCCGCACCCTCGGGTCTATCACGGTCACCGCGCTCGCCGACGGTGAGGGGCCCTTCTTCCAGCCCCGCGGCGAGGCGTTTCCCGACGCGACCCAGGCGCACTGGCAGGCCGCCGACCGGCTCGACCCGGGTGCCGTCACCGACGACGGCCGGTGGTGGCTGCGGTTCCGCGCGTTCGCGGTGCGGGCCGGCGACGGGCCGGTCACGCTGGTCGACGCCGGCATCGGTCCGGCCGACTCGCTCGCCGCGAGCTGGGCGCCGGTACCGGGCCGGCTGCCGGCCGAGCTGGCGGCCGCCGGGATCGACCCGGCCGACGTCCGCACCGTGGTCCTCACCCACCTGCACACCGACCACGTGGGCTGGGCCGGTCCGCTGTTCCCGAACGCCGATCACCTGATCCAGCGCGCCGAGGTGGACGCGCTGGAGCTGTTCCACCCGGAACTGCCGGCCCGGCTGCTGACGCCGTTGCGCGCCGCCGGCCGGCTGCGGGTGGTCGACGGCGAGACGCCCCTCACCCCGGGGGTACGGCTGCTGCACACGCCCGGCCACACGCCGGGTCACCAGTCGGTGCTGGTCGAGGCCGACGACGAGCGCCTCCTGATCACCGGCGACCTGCTGGTGCACGCGATCCAGTTGGTCGACCCGGAGCTGGCGTACGCCCACGAGGAGGCTCCGGACACGGCCCGCCACTCCCGCACGACCCTGCTGGCAACCCTCTCCCCCGCCACCCTGGCCACCGCCCACCTGACCACCCCCTTCACCCCCCACCCCCTTCCCGGTTGATCATGAGGTTGGCGGCAGAATTGACCTCCGTCTCCGCCGTCAACTTCATGATCGACGGGGAGAGACGCGGGTGGGACGGCAGAAGGCCCGCCGGCGCGTGCCGGCGGGCCTTCTGTGCGGTGGTCGGGCGTCACATGCTGGCGACGTCGCCCTGCTTGGCGCGGACGGCCTCGGCGGCCTCCTTCAGCGCGGCCAGCTCGTCGGCGTCCAGGTCGGTCTCGACGACCCGCTTCACGCCCTCGGCGCCGATCTCGGCCTCGACACCCAGGTAGACGCCGGAGATGCCGTACTCGCCGTCGACCCAGGCGCAGACCGGCATGACCGCGCCGGAGTCCTCGGCCACGGCCTTCGCCATCCGGGCCGCGGCGGCGGACGGGGCGTAGTACGCGGAACCGGTCTTGAGCAGCGCGACGACCTCGGCGCCACCGTTGCGGGTCTTGACGACCAGCTCCTCGATCTGCTCGGCCGGCATGACGTCACGCAGCGGCTTGCCGTTCACGGTGCTCTTCGACGGCACCGGGACCATCGTGTCGCCGTGCGAGCCGAGCGTCAGGGTCCGTACCGACTTCACCGGCACGCTCAGCGCCTCGGCGACGAAGTTGGTGAAGCGGGCGGTGTCCAGCATGCCGGCCTGGCCGAGCACCCGGTTCTTGGGGAACTGGGTAGCGAGCTGGGCCAGCGCGGTCATCTCGTCGAGCGGGTTCGACACCACGATGACGACGGCGTTCGGGGCGTACTTGGCGACGTTCTCGGAGACCTGCCGGACGATCTTGGCGTTGGTCTCCAGCAGGTCCATCCGGCTCATGCCCGGCTTGCGCGGCAGACCGGCGGTGATGACGACGACGTCCGAGCCCTCGATGGCGTCGTAGCCCTCGCCGTTCGGGCCGGTGGTGACGCCGACGACCTTGGTCTCGAAGCCCTCGACCGCGCGGGACTGGTTGAGGTCGAGCGCGAGACCCGCCGGCTTGCCCTCCACGATGTCGGTGATGACGACGGTGTCGAAGACGTCGTACTCGGCCAGGCGCTGTGCGGTGGTGGAGCCGTAGAATCCGGCGCCGACGACAGTGACCTTCTTACCCATGGTCGTCCCACTCCCTGATACCAGTCGGTTTTCCGGACCGTATCAGCCATCCTGGCACCGATCGGGCCAGGGGCGGACGGTTATGACCTGGGTGGGTGTCAGCCCGCCCGCTCGGCCCGTTCGACCACGTTCGTCAGCAGCATCGCCCGGGTCATCGGGCCGACGCCGCCGGGCATCGGCACGAGCTTGCCGGCGACCTCGGCCACCTCCGGGTCCACGTCGCCGGTGTAGCGGCCCTTGCCGTCCTCGCCGATGACCCGCGTGATGCCGACGTCCACCACCGTCGCACCCGGGTTGATCATGTCGGCGGTGAGCAGCCCGGGCACCCCGGCGGCGACGATGACGACGTCGGCGGCGCGGGTGTGCGCGGCCAGGTCGAGCGTGCCGGTGTGGCAGAGCGTCACTGTGGCGTTCTCGCTGCGCCGGGTCAGCAGCAGACCCAGCGGGCGGCCGACCGTGTTGCCCCGCCCGACCACTGCCACGTTCGCGCCGCGCAGCGGCACGTCGTGCCGCCGCAGCAGCTCCACGATGCCGCGCGGGGTGCAGGGCAGCGGCGCGTCGTACCCGAGGACGAGCCGGCCCAGGTTGACCGGGTGCAGCCCGTCGGCGTCCTTGTCCGGGTCGATCGACTCCAGCGCGCGCTGGGTGTCGAGGTGCCCGGGGAGGGGGAGCTGGACGATGTAGCCGTGGCAGGCCGGGTCGGCATTCAGTTCGGCGAGCGCCGCGTCGAGCTGCTCCTGGGTGGCGTCGGCGGGCAGCGTGACCCGCAGCGAGGCGATACCGACCTCGGCGCAGTCGCGGTGCTTGCCGTTGACGTACGCCTGGGAGCCGGGGTCCTCCCCGACCAGCACCGTGCCGAGGCCGGGGGTGATGCCGCGTTCCGCGAGCGCCTTGACCCGGGCTCGTAGCTCGTCCTTGATCTCCGCCGCGGTGGCCTTGCCGTCCAGGATCGTCGCCGTCACGTCGTGATCGTCTCACGGCCCCGGCGGACCCGGACGACGACGGCCGACGATCACGCTGCGCAACGTGCCTTAAGTCACGGAGGGTGATCAGTCACTGGGACGCGGCGGCTCGGGCGCACCCGGGGAGGCAGGGATCGGACAGACGGCCCAGGCGCCTCAGATGCCTCCGACCGCGACCTGAACCGCCCACCGGCGGCGAACAAAACGCCAGGTAGGGGCGAGTTCTAGCACCCACGAGCGGCAGCGACAAGGCTCGCCGGACACGATCCGTCATCAGTTGACCACGCACCATTTGTCGACGGGCCGGATCGCGACCTACCGTTACCGCTCGTTGCGCAGAGTCACCCAGCGCCGGGACGACCGCGCAGCGTGAGGAGATGAGGAGACTCCATGCGTGTTCGTAGGCTCGCGGCCTGGGCCGCGCTCCCGCTCGCGGTGACGCTCGGCCTGACGGCCTGCGGCTCGGGCGGTGGCGGCGGCGGTGCCGGCGACTCCGATGCGGCCGTGCGGATCGAGATCGCCGAGCCGCAGCACCTGGTGCCCACCAACACCAACGAGACGAGCGGCTCCCAGGTCCTGTCGGCCCTGTTCAGCCCGCTCGTCGACTACGACGAGGCGAACAAGCCGCACGAGATGGCGGCGGACTCGGTGACGACGTCGGACAACAAGGTCTGGACGGTCAAGCTGAAGCCCGGCTACACGTTCCACAACGGCGAGAAGGTCACCGCCGACAACTACATCGACGCCTGGAACTACGGCGCCTACGCGCCGAACGGCCAGAACTCCAGCTACTTCTTCGAGAAGGTGGCCGGCTACGACGACCTCCAGGGCGAGAGCCCGAAGGCGACGACGATGAGCGGCCTGAAGAAGGTCGACGACCTGACCTTCACCGTGACGCTCAGCCAGCCGTACGTGGACTTCAAGTCCATGCTTGGCTACACCGCCTTCTACCCGCTGCCCAAGGCGGCCTTCTCCGCTCCGGGCGTGCTCGCCGAGGGCTACGAGCAGGCGCCGATCGGCCAGGGCCCGTTCAAGATGAAGGGCAACTGGCAGCACGACGCCAAGGTCGAGGTGGAGCGCTACGACGCGTTCCCGGGCCAGCAGCCCAAGGTCGGCGGCGTCGAGTTCCGCATCTACCAGCAGCCGACCGCCGCGTACGCGGACGTGCTGTCGGACAACCTCGACGTGATCAAGACGATCCCGACCGAGAACCTGTCGACCGCCGCGACCGACCTGGGCGACCGCTTCCAGCAGAGCCCGGCCTCGTCGCTGCAGGTGCTGGCCTTCCCGACGTTCCAGGAGGAGTTCAGCAAGCCCGAGGTGCGCAAGGCGATCTCGATGGCGATCGACCGGGACGAGATCACCAAGTCGATCTTCAAGGACTCGCAGCAGCCGGCCCGCTCGTTCGTCTCGCCGGTGGTCGCCGGTTACCGGGAGAACACCATCGGCACCGCCGGCGCGTTCGACCCGGTCAAGGCCAAGGCCATGTACGAGGCCGCGGGCGGCCCGAAGAAGATCGAGCTGTCCTACAACGGCGACGGCGGCCACAAGGACTGGATCGACGCCACCTGCAACCAGCTCAAGGCCAACCTGGGCGTGGACTGCGTCGGCACCGCCGAGCCGAAGTTCGCGGACCTGCTGACCAAGCTCAAGCAGAAGCAGCCGGTCGGCCTGTTCCGGATGGGCTGGGTCATGGACTACCCGTCGATGGAGAACTACCTCGGCCCGCTGTACAGCACCACCGGCTCGTCGAACTACTACGGCTACAGCAACCCGGAGTTCGACAAGCTGCTCGCCGAGGGCGCCCGCGCGGCGACCGAGGACGAGGCGATCAAGAAGTACCAGGCGGCGGAGGACCTGCTCGCGCAGGACATGCCGGTGATCCCGCTCCGGTACGGGCAGAACAACTTCGGCCACTCGACCAAGGTCAAGAACGTCCACGTGGACCTCTTCGACCGGGTGGACCTGCTGAAGATCGAACGCGCCTGACACCCCGCTGACGGGCCGGGCCACCCCCACGGGTGGCCCGGCCCTCGCATTGGCACGCATTTAGCCCAGTTTCGGCAGACTTGCCAGCATGCTCCGGTTCATCCTGCGGCGACTGCTCCAGATGGTCCTCGCCTTCTTCGGGACCACTCTGATCGTCTACGCGCTGATGTTCGCCGGGCAGGGCGACCCGATCCAGGCCCTCGCCGGGGAGCGGCCGGTGACCGCCGCGCAGCGGGCCTATCTGACCGAGAAGTACCACCTGGACGCGACGGGCGTCGGCGGCTTCTTCTACCGCTACTTCGACTATCTGGGCGGCCTGGTCCAGGGCGACCTCGGACAGTCGCTGACCGGGCGGCAGATCAGCGACATCCTCGCCGCCGCCTGGCCGGTCACCCTGAAGCTCGCAGTGATCGCGATGGCCGTGACGGTGATCTTCGGGGTCACCGCGGGCGTGATCGCGGCGATCCGGCGCTCCGGCGTGTTCGACCACGCCACGCTCGTGCTCACGCTGCTGGTGCTCGGCATCCCCACAATCGTGCTGGCCCCGCTGGCCCAGTACTTCCTGGGCGTCCGGTGGCCGGTCTTCCCGCCCACCGCGGGAGCCCAGCCGTCCTTCTACGCGCTGCTGCTGCCCGGCATCGTGCTCGGCTCGCTGTCCCTGGCCACCGCGCTGCGGCTGACGCGTACCTCGGTGACCGAGAACCTGCGCGCCGACTACGTCCGGACCGCCCGCTCCAAGGGCCTGCGGCGACGCCGGATCGTCGGGGTGCACGTGCTGCGCAACTCGCTCATCCCGGTGGTCACCTTCCTCGGCGTCGAGCTCGGCAACCTGATGGGCGGCGCGATCATCACCGAGGGCGTGTTCAACGTCCCGGGCGTCGGCTTCAACCTGTTCCGCGGCATCCGCACCGAGGACGGCCCGCTGGTGGTCGGCATCGTCAGCGTGCTCGTCGTGGTCTACCTGCTGTCCAACCTGGTTGTGGACGTGCTCTACGCCGTCCTCGACCCGAGGATCCGCTATGAGTGAGCGCAGCGAGGTGCCGCAGTGAGCGACTTCGAGACGGTGGCGGCCACGGAGAACCAGGCCGCGCGGCGCGGCGTCTCCGGCGAGCCGGGCACGCCGGGCCGGGCCGGGCGGCCGGACCGGGCCCGCAGCCTGGCCGGTGACGCCTGGCGGGACCTGCGCCGCAACCCGGTCTTCTGGATCAGCCTGCTCCTGGTGGTGCTGGTCGCCGCGATGGCGGTGGCGCCCGGGCTGTTCGCCGCCAACGACCCGCGCGACTGCGTGCTCTCCCGGCAGCACGCCGGGCCGTCCGGCGGGGCGATCTTCGGGTACGACTTCCAGGGCTGCGACACGTTCGCCCGGGCGGTCTACGGCGCCCGCGCCTCGCTGCTCGTGGGCGCGCTCTCCGCGCTGATCACCGGTGTGATCGCGCTCGTCGTCGGCATGCTCGCCGGCTACTTCGGCGGGTGGATCGACGCGGTGCTGTCCCGGGTGATCGACATCGTGCTCGGCATCCCGCTGCTGCTGGCCGCGATCGTGCTGCTCAAGCGCGTCAGCACCAGCGGCGACACGGTACGGCTGTTCGCGGTGATCCTCGTCCTGGCGCTGCTCGGCTGGACCACGGCGGCCCGGGTGGTCCGCTCCTCGGTGATCACCGCCCGGGAGCAGGACTACGTGGCGGCGGCCCGGATGCTCGGGGCGGGCAACGGCCGGATCATGTGGCGGCACATCCTGCCGAACGCGCTCGCCCCGGCCATCGTGGTGCTCACCATCGCGCTCGGGTCGTTCATCGCGGCCGAGGCGACGCTGAGCTTCCTCGGCATCGGGCTGAAGGCGCCGACCATCTCCTGGGGCATCGACATCGACGCCGGCCGGGTGCACATGCGGGAGTCGGCGACGCCGCTGATCGTGCCGTCGACGTTCCTCGCCCTGACCGTGCTCGCCTTCATCATGCTCGGCGACGCGATCCGCGACGCCTTCGACCCGAAGCTCCGGTGACATGCGAGCGCGAGGAGTGAGCGCAGCGAGCCCCGCAGTCGCGAGCGAAAGGCAGGCACAGCCATGACCCAGTCGTCGGTCCGGCCCACGCCGGCCTCACCCACGCCGCCCGGCGGGCAC
The DNA here is from genome assembly GCF_049315215.1 of Micromonospora sp. WMMD1219. NCBI lineage: Bacteria > Bacillati > Actinomycetota > Actinomycetes > Micromonosporales > Micromonosporaceae > Micromonospora > Micromonospora sp. WMMD1219. The sequence goes on along the minus strand of NZ_CP186057.1, from coordinate 2,622,621 downwards.
CTGCTGGAGGTACGGGACCTGCACGTCGAGTTCCGTACCCGGGAGGGCGTGGCCCGGGTGATCAACGGGGTGACGTACCACCTGGACGCCGGTGAGACGCTCGCGGTGCTGGGCGAGTCCGGCTCCGGCAAGTCCGTCACCGCGCAGGCGATCATGGGCATCCTGGACACCCCGCCCGCGTACGTGCGCGCCGGGCAGATCCTCTACCAGGGGCGGGACCTGCTCACCCGGCCGGAGGAGGAACGCCGGCAGATACGCGGCGCCGAGATCGCGATGATCTTCCAGGACGCGTTGTCGGCGTTGAACCCGGTCTTCCCGGTCGGCTGGCAGATCGGCGAGTCGCTGCGCGAGCGGGCCGGGATGTCGCGCGCCGACGCGCGCAGGCGCACCGTCGAGCTGATGGACCTGGTCCGGATCCCGGCCGCGGCGAAGCGGCTCGGCGACTACCCGCACCAGTTCTCCGGCGGCATGCGGCAACGCGTCATGATCGCCATGGCGCTGGCGCTGGACCCGAAGGTGCTGATCGCCGACGAGCCCACCACCGCGCTGGACGTCACGGTGCAGGCGCAGATCATGGACCTCCTTGCCGACCTGCGCCGGGACCTCGGCATGGCGCTCGTCCTGATCACCCACGACCTGGGCGTGGTCGCGGGTGTGGCGGACCGGATCGCGGTCATGTACGCGGGCCGCATCGTCGAGCACGCCGACGTGCACGCGCTGTACCGGGCGCCGGCCCACCCGTACACGAAGGGGTTGCTGGAGTCGATCCCGCGCCTGGACGTGCGCGGCCAGGCGCTGTCCAGCATCCGCGGGCTGCCGCCGAACCTGATGGCGATCCCGTCCGGCTGCCCGTTCCACCCCCGGTGCCCGTACGTCCAGCCGGTCTGTGTGGACGAGGTGCCGCACGACCTGGTGCTCGCCGACGGGCGGACCAGCGCGTGCCACTTCGCCCAGGAGGTGCACGATGACCGCGACGGCTGAACCCGCCAAGGTGCGCGGCGAGACGATCCTCGCCGTCGACCAGTTGGTCAAGCACTTCCCGATCAGCCAGGGCGTGCTGTTCAAGAAGACCATCGGCCAGGTCAAGGCCGTCGACGGCGTCTCGTTCGAGCTGCGGCGCGGCGAGACGCTCGGCGTGGTGGGCGAGTCCGGCTGCGGCAAGTCCACGCTGGCCCGGCTCCTCATGCGCCTGGAGACGCCGACGGCCGGGCGGGTCACGCTGGAGGGGCGCGACCTGCTCCGGGCGACCGGGGCGGACCTGCGCCGGCTGCGCCGGAACATGCAGATGGTGATGCAGGATCCGTACACCTCGCTGAACCCGCGGATGACCGTCGGCGACATCATCGGCGAGCCGTTCGAGATCCACCCGGAGGCCGCCCCGAAGCGCAGCCGGCGCCAGCGGGTGCAGGAGCTGCTGGACGTGGTCGGGCTCAACCCCGAGCACGTCAACCGCTACCCGCACCAGTTCTCCGGCGGCCAGCGGCAGCGCATCGGCATCGCCCGCGCGCTCGCGCTGCGGCCCGAGATCATCGTCTGCGACGAGCCGGTGTCGGCCCTGGACGTCTCGATCCAGGCCCAGGTGATCAACCTGCTGGAACAGCTCCAGGACGAGCTGGGGCTGTCCTACATCTTCATCGCGCACGATCTGTCGGTGGTGCGGCACATCTCCGACCGGGTGGCGGTGATGTACCTCGGCCGGATCGTGGAGATCGGCACCGAGGAGCAGATCTACCAGCGCGCGACCCACCCGTACACCCAGGCGCTGCTCTCGGCGGTGCCGGTGCCCGACCCGGAGGCCCGCGACCGGCGGACCATCATCCGGCTCACCGGCGACGTGCCGAGCCCGGCCGAGCCGCCGTCCGGCTGCCACTTCCGGACCCGCTGCTGGAAGGCCGAGGAGGTCTGCGCGACCCAGGACCCGCAGGCGGTGCCCCGCGCGGCGGACCCGCACCCCAGCGCCTGCCACTTCGCCGAGGTGCGCACCGAGGCGTGACGACGAAGGCCCCGTCCCCCGGAGGAAGAGGGGGCGGGGCCTCCGATGCGGGCACGCGTGCGGAAGGCGGACCCGGGACGAACCCGAGGCGGACCCGGCGGCGTGAGGCGCGCCGCCGTACCGGTGGACGGCAGCTCACGGCGGAACCGCCGGGTCGACGCGGCGGTTCCGGTCGGCGCGAGCGCGGCGTCCCGGTGCGGGCTGCGGGTTCGGTGCGGCTCAGGCGGCCGGCGGGGCCCGCGCGGCGAGCGGGCCGCGCGGCGGCAGCGGCACGACCGGCGGCCGGGGCGCGGCCACGACGGGTTCCGGCACGGCCGGGCCGGCCACGCGCGGGAGCGCGGCCGGGGCCAGGTCGTCCGGTCCGTCGGCGTAGCCGAGGCCGCCGCCGTGGTCGTGCCACGGCCCGGCGGCGAGCTCCGACCAGGAGATTTCGGGGTACGCGGCACGCAGCGCGACCGGGCTCGTTCCGCTCGCCGGGGCGGCGGCCGCAGCGGGCGGCGCGGCGGCGAACGCTTCGGCGGGTGGTGCGGCGGCGGGAGCGGGCCGCGCGGCGGCGAGCGCTTCGGCGGCCGCGGCGGCCGGCGCGGTGACCGCGGGCGCGGCGGCCGATCCCAGTCCGGCCAGGACGAACGCCAGCGTGACGACGACGGCGGTCAACCGGTCGCGAACGCGCATGGCACACCTGCCGGGCTCACAGACAGCGGAGACGGTCGATCGTCGCCGCGCACACGCTAGCAACCGCCTCCGGCGGCAGGCAACGGCACGGCGTCCGGGTGCGTCCGCCGTGTGGACGGCGGACGGCACCCGGACACCGGACCGGTCAGTGGAAGAAGTGCCGGGTGCCGGTGAGGTACATGGTCACGCCAGCCGCCTTGCAGGCCGCGATGGTCTCCTCGTCCCGGATCGAGCCGCCCGGCTGGACGATCGCCCGCACCCCGGCGTCGATGAGGATCTGCGGGCCGTCGGCGAACGGGAAGAACGCGTCCGAGGCGCAGACCGAGCCGCGGGCCCGCTCGTCACCGGCCCGGCTGACCGCGAGCCGCGCCGAGTCCACCCGGTTCACCTGGCCCATGCCGACGCCGACTGTGGCGCCGTCGCGGGCCAGCAGGATCGCGTTGCTCTTGACCGCGCGTACCGCCCGCCAGGCGAACGCCAGGTCGCGCAGCGTCGCCTCGTCGGCCGGGTCACCGGTGGCGAGCGTCCAGCCGGACGGGTCGTCGCCGGGCGCGTCGACGGCGTCCCGCATCTGCACCAGCACGCCGCCGCTGACCTGCCGCCACTCGGCCGGCCGGGTGGCGAACGCGGGCGCCCGCAGCAGCCGGATGTTCTTCTTGGCCCGCAGCACCTCCAGCGCGCCCTCGTCGAAGCCCGGCGCCACCAGCACCTCGGTGAAGATCTCCGCGACCTGACCGGCCAGCTCCACGCTCACCGGCCGGTTCACCGCGATCACGCCGCCGAACGCGGAGACCGGGTCGCAGGCGTGCGCCTTGCGGTGCGCCTCGGCCACGTCCGCGCCGACCGCGATGCCGCACGGGTTGGCGTGCTTGATGATCGCCACCGCCGGCTGGTCCGGGAAGTCGTTCGCGGCCCGCCAGGCGGCGTCCGCGTCGACGTAGTTGTTGTAGGACATCTCCTTGCCGTGCAACTGCTCGGCCTGGGCCAGCCCGGCCGGCGCGCCCGGGTCGGTGTAGAGCGCCGCCGCCTGGTGCGGGTTCTCGCCGTACCGCAGCACCGCCTGGCGGCGCAGCGCCAGGCCGGCGAACTCCGGCCAGCCGTCCTCGGCCGGCGACACACTGGTGGCGAACCAGTCGGCCACCGCGACGTCGTAGTCGGCGATGTCGGCGAACGCGCGGGCGGCGAGCGCCCGGCGCCGGGCCAGCGTGAAGCCGCCCTCGGCGAGCGCGGCCACCACCGCCGGGTACATGGCCGGGTCGGTCACCACCGCCACCGAGGCGTGGTTCTTCGCCCCGGCCCGCACCATCGCCGGACCCCCGATGTCGATCTGCTCCACGCACTCGTCGGCGTCGGCGCCGGAGGCGACGGTGGCCTGGAACGGGTAGAGGTTGGAGACCAGCAGGTCGATGCCGGCGATGCCGTGTTCGTCGAGCTGGGCGGCGTGCGTGTCCTTGCGCAGGTCGGCGAGGAGGCCGCCGTGGATCTTCGGGTGCAGCGTCTTGACCCGCCCGTCGAGGATCTCCGGGAAGCCGGTGACCTGCTCGACCGGCGTCACCGGCACCCCGGCGCCGGAGATCGTCGACGCGGTGCTCCCGGTCGACACGATCTCCACACCGGCCTCGTGCAGGGCGCGGGCCAGCTCGACCAGGCCGGTCTTGTCGTAGACGCTGACCAACGCGCGCCGGATCGGGCGGCGGCCGGCGTCCTCAGTGGCGTTCACGGGATGGTGACCTTTCTTCCGGTGATCGTCCAACCTTCACGGACCAGGCGGCCGACCTGCTCGACGAGCTGGCGCCGCTCGGCGGACTTGATGCGCTCGGTGAGCGCGTCCTCGTCGTCGTCGTCGTGCACCGGCACGGCGACCTGGGCCACGATCGGGCCGGTGTCCATGCCGGCGTCGACGAAGAACAGGGTGGCCCCGGTGACCTTGACGCCGTACGCCAGCGCGTCGCGGGGGCCGTGGATGCCGGGGAACGCCGGCAGCAGGGTGTTGTGCGTGTTGAGGTAGCGGTCGCCGAACGCGGCCAGGAACTCCGGGCCGACGAGCTTGAGGAACCCGGCGCTGATGACCAGGTCGGGCCGGTGCTCGGCGACCCGCGCGGTGAGCGCCTTGTCCCAGTCGGCGCGGGTGGGGTGGTCCTTGACGCGCTCGACGAAGGACGGCACACCCGCGGCGGCGGCCCGGTCCAGGCCGGCGATCCCGTCCCGGTCGGCGCCGACGGCGACCACCCGGGCGCCGTACCCGGGGTCGGCGGTGGCGTCCAGCAGCGCCTGGAGGTTGCTGCCGGAGCCGGAGACGAGGACGACGAGGCGGGCGACGGACGCGGGCTCGGTCACCGGGCAACCCTATCGGGCAGGTCAGGCGGCCCGGCCGCGGGGCGGCGGCCCATCGGGTGACCTCCCCGGTGGCGTGATCGCGGTACGCTGCCGGTCGCCCGGTGTCCGGCCCCGTGCCCGGCCCGCACCCCCAGTGAACCCGGCACGCCGCGTGCCGCCGGACCGAGGAGTAGTTCCCATGCAGCCCGGATACCCCCCGCAGCAGCCGCAGCAGATCGACAACAACATGACGATGTCCATCGTCGCGATCTTCCTGTTCTGGCCGCTCGCGATCCCGGCCATCATCAACGCGTCGAAGGTCAACCCGCTGATCCAGCAGGGTGACTACGCCGGCGCCCAGGCCGCAGCCGCCGAGTCCAAGAAGTGGTCCAAGTGGGCCCTCATCGTCGGTCTGATCTGGATCGCCGTCATCGTGGTGGGATGTTGCCTCCTCGGCGGCCTGGCTGGTCTCGCCGGCAACAGCGGCACGAACTGACCGACAACCCGAACCGACCTGAGGAGCACCCAGACATGCAGCCCGGTTACCCCGGACAGGACCCGTACGGCCAGCAGCCGAACCAGGACCCGACCGCCCAGCCGCACGACCCGTACGCCCAGCCGCCGCAGGCCCCGCAGTACGGCCAGCAGCCCCAGTACGGGCAGCAGCCGCAGTACGGCCAGCAGCCGACCTCGGGCCAGCCGTACGGCCAGCCCACCTCGGGTCAGCCCGCCTACGGCCAGGACCCGTACGCGCAGCAGCAGCCGCCGTACGGCGCCGCGCCGCAGTACCCGGGCGCGGGCTACCCGGCCGGGGCGGGTCAGACCCCGAACAACACGCTGGGCCTCGTGTCCATGATCCTCGGTATCGCCTCGATCCCGCTGGTCTGCTGCTTCTACCTCGGCATCCCGCTGGGTATCGCCGCTGTCGTCACCGGCTACCTGGGCCGCCAGAAGGCCGCGCAGGGGCTCGCCAACAACGACGGTCAGGCCAAGACCGGTCTGATCTGCGGCGCGGTCGGCGCCGGCCTGGGCATCATCCTGATCATCCTGGGCATCGTCGCCAACGTCAGCCTGCCGGCCCAGCCCTGATCCTCCGCCGTCCAGGGGCGTCCACCTTCCGGTGGGCGCCCCTGACGCGTCTCCGGGCCCCGGCGGCGGCGCGGGTCAGCGGGTGCGGGTCAGCGTGCGGGTGGCGGCGGCGCCGAGCACCGCGCCCACCCCGATCACGAGCGTGGCCACCACGGCCACCGCCCACGGCGACGGCCCGACCTCGGCCAGCCGGCCACCACCGAGCGACCCGCCGGAGGCCGCCGCGAACAGCCCCAGCAGCGCGCCGGCGACCGGTCCGGCGAGCGCGGCCGGAAGCAGCAGCGCCGGCCAGCCCACCTCGGCGCGTTCCTCGGCCGCCGCGCGCAGCAGCCGCCGGGCCAGCAGCCAGCCGGCCGCCATCGCGGCCAGCACCGGCACCGCCAGCAGCGCGCCACCCAGCCCGTCCATCGGCCCGCGCGGCAGGCCGGCCAGCAACGGTACGGCCGGCAGCGCGCCCACGGAGACCTCACTCGTACGGACGGCGGTGTCGGTGCCGACCGCGAACCCGGGACCGAGCAGATAGCTCGCCGACCAGGCGGTGGCGTTGGGCGCGTAGGCGATGCTGACCAGGGTGATGCCGGCCTGACCGGCCACCCCGGTCCGGTACGCCCCGATCATGTCGGCCGCGTCGCCGCCACCGGTGGCCACCGCCAGTCCGGCCGCGCCGGCGCCCGCGCCGCACAGCAGCAGCGCGGCGACGAGTCCGGTGCGCAGACCGTCGCGCACCGGCGGTGGGCAGCGCGCCGCCAGCAGCGCCCACACGCCTGTGGTGCGCAGCGCGCCGACCAGGGCGGCGGGTATGCCGAACGCGGCGAATGTGAGCGCGGCGGTGACCGGGGAGACCCCCAGGCCGCCCGCGTCGACGGCGAACGCGGCGAACGCGCCGAGCAGCGCGTACCCGATGCCGACCGCGACCGCGACGGTGAGCGCCTGGCGGGGCGAGCCGGCGCCGCGCGCGCCGACGGCCCGGCTGACGTGCACCCCGGCGCGGGTGAGCCGCCAGACGGCGAGCGCGCTGAGCGCGAGCGGCGTGAGGCCCAGCGGGCCGGCGGTGGTGCCCAACGGCACGCCGTGCCCGAGCAGCCATCCGGCCAGGCCGGCACGCAACGCGCCGCCGAACGATCCGGCGTCCTCGCTGAGCTGGGCGAGGCCCAGCACGGCGGAGACCGGCAGCCAGGAGGTCAGCGCCGCCCAGAGCGCGGCCACCCCGGCGGCGACCGGCAGCGGGGCCCGGCTGCGGGGCTCCTCACCCGTTCGGGGCGCGGGCACCCGGGCGGCCGGACGGGCACGGCCGGGCGGCCGGACGCCGGCGGGGGGACCGGTGGCCGGACGGCGGGGCTGGTCAGGGGTGACGCGTGACATCGTGTCTACTCTGGCACGCCGCGCGGAGGACGGCAGTCCGATACCCGGTCGGCAGCGTGGCGAGTTCGCCGAACCCCGGTCCCACGGCGGTGATCCGGTCTAGCCTCGGCCTCAGACGCGACCGTTCCCGTCGCGGTGCCGACCGCTCGGAGGAAGCCGTGAACGCTCCGTACCCGCCGCCCCCGCCGCCACCGGCCGTCGGCCGGGACCGGACCACGCTCTGGGGCGTCCTCGGCATCGTCTTCGGCCTGTTCTGCTGCGGCATCCTGGGCATCGTCTTCGGCGCGCTGTCGATCCGCGACGCCCGGCGCAACGGCAAGTCCCAGTTGCTGGGCTGGCTGGCCATCGCGTTCGGTGTGATCAACATCGTCGCCAGCGCCATCGTGCGCGCCCGGGGCAACTCGTACTACCCGTACTGGTACCGCTGAACGCGAGGGGGCCGACCGGTTCCCCGGTCGACCCCTCGGCACGTCGCTCCGACCGCTCAGCGGCCGGACATGATCTCCCGCATCAGGTTGGCGGTCTCGGTCGGGGTCTTGCCGACCTTGACGCCCACCGCCTCCAGCGCCGCCTTCTTGGCGTCGGCGGTGCCCGCCGAGCCCGAGATGATCGCGCCGGCGTGGCCCATGGTCTTGCCGGGCGGGGCGGTGAAGCCGGCGATGTAGCCGACCACCGGCTTGGTGACGTTGGCCTTGATGAACTCGGCCGCCCGCTCCTCGGCGTCGCCGCCGATCTCGCCGATCATGACGATGGCGTCGGTCTCCGGGTCCGCCTCGAAGGCGGCCAGGGCGTCGATGTGGGTGGTGCCGATGATCGGGTCACCGCCGATGCCGACGCAGGTGGAGAAGCCGATGTCGCGCAGCTCGTACATCATCTGGTAGGTCAGCGTGCCGCTCTTGCTGACCAGGCCGATCCGGCCGGAGCCGGTGATGTCGGCCGGGATGATGCCGGCGTTCGACGCGCCCGGCGAGGCGATGCCCGGGCAGTTCGGGCCGATGATCCGGGTGCGCTCGCCCTTGGACTTGTTGTACGCCCAGAACGCGGCGGTGTCGTGCACCGGGACGCCCTCGGTGATCACCACGGCCAGGTCGATGCCGGCGTCGATCGCCTCGACCACGGCGGCCTTGGTGAACTGCGGCGGCACGAAGATGACAGTGACGTCCGCGCCGGTGGACTTCATCGCGTCCGCGACGGAGGCGAAGACGGGCAGCTCGGTGCCGTCGAAGTCGACAGTGGTGCCGGCCTTGCGCGGGTTGACGCCGCCGACCACGTTGGTGCCGGCGGCGAGCATCCGCCGGGTGTGCTTGGAACCCTCGGAACCGGTCATCCCCTGCACGATGACCTTGGAGTCCTTGGTCAGCCAGATAGCCATTGTCAGACCCCCGCAGCTGCCAGCTCGGCGGCCCGCTCGGCCGCGCCGTCCATGGTGTCGACCCGCTGGATCAGCGGGTTGGCCGCGCCGTCGAGGATCGCCCGACCGGCCTCGGCGTTGTTGCCGTCGAGGCGGACGACGAGCGGCTTGGTGGCCTTCTCGCCGCGCTGCTCCAGCAGCGCCAGCGCCTGCACGATGCCGTTGGCGACCGCGTCACAGGCGGTGATGCCGCCGAAGACGTTGACGAAGACGCTCTTGACCGACGGGTCGGACAGGACGATCTCCAGGCCGTTCGCCATCACCTCGGCGCTCGCGCCGCCGCCGATGTCGAGGAAGTTGGCCGGCTTGACGCCGCCGTGCCGCTCGCCCGCGTAGGCGACCACGTCGAGCGTGGACATGACCAGGCCCGCGCCGTTGCCGATGATGCCGACCTCGCCGTCGAGCTTGACGTAGTTGAGGTCCTTGGCCTTCGCGGCCTGCTCCAGCGGGTCCACCGACGCCTGGTCGACCAGGGCCTCGTGGTCCGGGTGCCGGAACGCGGCGTTCTCGTCCAGGGTGACCTTGGCGTCCAGGAGCAGCAGCTTGCCGTCCTTGGTGGTGGCCAGCGGGTTCACCTCGACGAGCGTGGCGTCCTCGGCCACGAACGCCTGCCACAGCTTGACCGCGACGTCGACCACCTGGTCGGCGATCTCGGCCGGGAAGCCGGCCGCGGTGACGATCTCGCGCGCCTTGGCCTCGTCCACGCCGGTGTTGGCGTCGATCGGCGCCTTCACGACCCGCTCCGGGGTCTCGGCCGCGACCTGCTCGATGTCCATACCGCCGGCCACGCTGGCGATGCAGAGGAAGGTGCGGTTCGCCCGGTCGAGCAGGTACGAGAAGTAGTACTCCTCGGCCACGTCCGCGGTCACGGTGATCATGACCTTGTGGACGGTGTGACCCTTGATGTCCATGCCGAGGATGTCGGTGGCGCGGGCCACCGTCTCCTCCGCGCCCTCGGCCAGCTTCACGCCGCCGGCCTTGCCGCGGCCACCGACCTTCACCTGCGCCTTGACGACCACCCGGCCGCCGAGGCGTTCGGCGATCGCGCGGGCCTCCTCCGGGGTAGTGGCGACGCCGCCGGCGAGCACGGGCAAGCCGTGCCGCTCGAACAGGTCCCGCCCCTGGTACTCGTACAGGTCCACGATTGCGCGTCCCGTCCCGTCTCCGCGGCGCGCCGTCGCGCCGCCACCAGCTTCGGAAAATCAGTTTGACGCCTGTCATCAGATGAGACAGGCCATTTGCCGCAGCCTAACGAGATGGGAACGGGCGGCAACCGAGCGGGTGCGGGGTGTGCGGTAATGCACAGGCCGGCGCCGGCCGGGCCGATCACCGCCGCGCCGGCGCACACGGGCGTCAGCCGTCCGGGGGATGTCCGGGCCGGGGCGTAACCGCCCGTCGGGGGCGTCGTTGAGTGTGATGTCGGCGCGCTGGTCAAGCGCGACGACGGGAGCGGCCGATGCCCTGTCGGTCGAGGGGTGGCGGCGGGGCATCGTGCATAGAGGGGCCGGGCGTGTGAGGGGTGCGTCCGGCCCCTCCCCCGTGCCCGGACCCGGAAACGCAGGGGCCGGGAACGTAGGGGCCGGGGACGCAGGGGCCGGGGACGCGGCGGGTCAGCCGACCGGCTGGGCGACGTTCTCCCGCACCCACTCGACGATCGACCCGGTGGTGGCGCCCGGGGTGAAGATCTTCGCGACGCCGAGCCGCTCCAGCTCCGGGATGTCGGCCTCGGGGATGATGCCGCCGCCGAACACCACGATGTCGGTGGCGTCGCGCTCGGCGAGCAGTTCGACGACGCGCTTGAACAGCGTCATGTGCGCGCCGGAGAGCACCGAGAGGCCGACCGCGTCCGCGTCCTCCTGGATCGCGGTCTCGACGATCTGCTCGGGCGTCTGGTGCAGGCCGGTGTAGATGACCTCCATGCCCGCGTCCCGCAGGGCGCGTGCGACGACCTTCGCGCCCCGGTCGTGGCCGTCCAGGCCGGGCTTCGCGACGACGACCCGGATACGAGAGCTCATCTGCGCACACCTTTCACCGGCACTCCTGACCTGAACGAACGGTAACCCGGCCGGGCGGGGGGCGGGAAGCCGGGCCGGACCTTCCCACATACGAGCCGTCCCCCTACCGCCCTCCCGGGTACGCGGAAAGCCGGACACCTCCGCCGTTCGGTCACTGTCCGCGACGAACGGGCAGTCGACAGGCCATCCGACCGGCGGCACGAGATATGACAAGGTCGGATGGAATTGGACATAACGAATCAGCACTTCGGCGCTTCAGCTTGTGACAGGAGTGGCGGTTGGCTAACGTGTCCACGGTTGTCATCAGGTCCACGGACGGGTGACGACGCGACACCGGAGGTTCGACCGAGCTTCACCGAACGGTCCGGAGTCGCATCGGATCCCCGACAACGGAGGGTGTGCGTGCGCCAGCGCCTGTCGTCTGAGCCCGATCGCTATCGCGGCCGCCGCCGCGTACCCACCCCCCCGCGGAGCCGCTACGCCGCGGTGGTCACCACCGCGTTCGTCGGCGCCGGCATCGTCGCCATCGGCGCGAACGCCCTGCCCGACGCCAAGAGCGTCAGCCCGTCGGTCCTCGACGAGCTCCGGCAGGCCTCGGTCGCCAGCCAGGACGCCGCCGACCGCGGCAAGAGCGCGGACACCGCCTCCCGCTCCGACCGCTCCGACAGCAAAGCCGCCGAGCAGGACCCGTGGCTCCTGCCGCTGCACGGCTACGACTTCAAGTCCCCGTACGGCATGCGCTGGGGCAAGCTGCACACCGGCATCGACCTGGTCGCCCCGGAGGGCACGCCCTACAAGGCGGTCCACGCCGGCACCGTCAGCAAGGCCGGCTGGTTCGGCGGCTACGGCTACGCCGTCATCGTGAAGCACTCCGACGGCAGCGAGGCCATCTACGGCCACTCCTCCGCCGTGACGGTCAAGGAGGGCCAGGAGGTGAAGGCCGGCGACCAGCTCGGCCTGGTCGGCAACACCGGCCACTCCTACGGCTCCCACCTGCACCTGGAGATCCATGTCAAGGGCCAGCCGCAGGACCCGGTGGCGTTCCTCAAGGACCGCGGAGTGGACATTCAGCTCGAAGTCGAGGAAGTTTACAGCGACGTAGCCGCGTCCTGACTCTCCGTACGCCCCTTCACCGCCCGGATCGCATGGTCCGGGCGGTTTCGTCTGTGCCGATGTCTGCCAGGTCACACCGACGGGTGTGAGCGGGAGCACATCGACCGATGATCGTCTCTTCGACCGAACCGGCCGGCCGGTTCGAAACCGGACGCGCGGCGGCAGCGCGGACCACCGCCTCCACACCCCCGATACCCGCTGCGACCTGCACCGACACCAGTATTTCGAGGTCACGTGCCCCTCGAAACCGATGAAGGATCCCGTGCAGCACAGCAGCCCCACCCCGGACAACGCTCCCGCCCGGCACCGGCGCCCGCGCCGCGCCCGGCGCACCGTTTACGTGGTCACCGGCGCGGTGGCCCTGCTCGGCCTCGGCATCGGTGGCGTGGTCGCCACCACCGCCCCGTCCGACCCGACGCCCGCCGCCGTCGACCTCGGCGCAGCGGCCCGCGCCGACGACGCCGCCCGCGCCGACCGTTCGGACCGCCAGCCGGTCACCCCGTCCGCCGTACCGGCCAGCCCGTCGCCGAGCCCGAGCGCCGGCGCGACCAGCCCGGCGCCGAAGAGGACGGCGACCGCGAAGCCCAAGCCGAAGCCGACGAAGAAGAAGACAGCGGCGAAGAAGCCGACCTGGGTCATCCCGATGAAGGGCGCCGACATCACGTCCTGCTACGGGCCCCGCTGGGGCACCCAGCACGCCGGTATCGACTTCGCCATGCCCTCCGGCACGCCGATCCACGCCGCCGCCGCCGGCACCGTGGTCAAGGCCGGCGACGTGGGCGACGGCTACGGCATCTCGGTCTTCATCGACCACCACAACGGCTACCTGACCCACTACGCCCACCAGAGCCGGCTCGCCGTCGGCGTCGGCGACACGGTCAAGGCCGGTCAGGTCATCGGCTACGAGGGCTCCACCGGCGACTCCACCGGCCCGCACCTGCACTTCGAGGTGCACCAGGGCGCGATGTGGAACCAGATCGACCCGGCGCCGTTCCTGCGTGCCCGGGGCATCAGCGTCGCCTGCTGACGCGGGTGATCCATCGGCGTGGCCGAGCCGTCCCCGGCTCGGCCACGCCTGCGTCAGGGGGTCACCCGGGTGGCCGGGCTGTCGCCGGGCAGGCCCGACATGTCCGTCTCGACCGGCGGCACCGGAGTGGCGCCGAGGACGCTGCCGTCGGTGGCGTACGCGGTGAGGGTGGCCGGCTGGTCCGGCGGTACCCGGGTGGTGCCCACCTTCGACGCGTCGAGCGCTACGGCGACCGGAGGCGCGCCGCCGACCGTGACCGTGACCCGGGCCGCGTCCGGCGGGGCGATCACCCGCACCTGGCCGGTGGGCGGACGGGTGCCGCCGTCGGCCCGGATCCGCCAGCCGACCGGCCGCCGGTCGGCGCCCTCGGCCGGCAGCAGCAGCCGCAGGTCGATCCCCCAGCCGGTGCGGTGGTCGCCGTGCATCGCGTACGCGATCACCCCGCCGCCTGCGGGCTGCACGGTGAGCAGCGCGGCGGGCCGGCCGCCCTCGGTGCCCGACCACAGCACCCGTACCGTCGTCCCGGCCACCGGGAGGCGGCTGTCGAGGAGCGCCCATCCGGCGACGTCGCGCAGGTCGGCGTCGGCCATCGGCGTGCCTCGGGCGCCCCGCCGGGCGGCGGTGAGCAGGACGTCCATCTCCCGCGCGGTCGGGTCGATTCCGGCGTACGGGCCGCCGCCCAGGCCGCCCTGGAAGAGCACATGGTTGTCGTCGCCGACCCGGACGACGGGTTCGTGCCGCAGCGGCCCGGGAGGCAGGACGGCGAAGCCGACCCCGCTGCCGTCCGCCCGCGCGATGTCCTCGTACTCCAGCGTTCCCCTCGGCGTGTACCGGGGGTCGCCACTGATCGTCACGGTGGAGCCCGGGGGCCCGACGACGACCGCGAATGCTCCCCCGTCCGGACCGGCCTGCATCAGCGTCATGACCGGGTCGTCGGCGGCCTCGCTGTGACCGGCGTAGCGCATCTGCCCGGCGTCGGCACCGGCCGGGCCCGCGTACCAGACCAGCGTCTCCTTGGTGAGCAGGCCGAACCGCAGCGGCACCGCCACCAGTGCGACCCGGCGGCCCGGCCGGTCACTGCCGTAGAGCAGACGGATCCGGTCGCGATCCCCGACCTTCCAGAAGCCGTCCGTCTTCGAGCCGCCCGGTGCGGTGGGGCGGCCCATCGCCGGATCGGCGCTGATCCGCTCCCGTAGCGTGTCCAGCCAGGCCCGGTCGCCGGCGAGCGCGCCCCGGGGCGGCGCGTCGAGCAGCGCCGCCGGGGCGGCGGCGACCGCGATGCCGGGCGCCCAGCCCGGGAGGGGCACCACGTTGGCCTGGACCCCGACGAGCGCGGCCACGACCGCTGCCACAGCCGCCCGGATCAGCCGGTTGCGCCGGTGCCGTCGCTCGCGCCGGGCGAACCCCGGCCACGGGTCCTCGGGTACGCCGACACCGTGCGCGGCCTGGCACAGCGCGGGACCGAGCGTCGAACGGGCGAAGTTCTCGGTCATGCCGGATCCTCCTGGAGCCGTACCGGGGACGCAGGGGCGGGCGGGGCGAACTCGACCCGCAGCCGGGCCAGCCCGCGCGACGCCTGGCTCTTCACCGAGCCGACGGAGCAGCCGAGAACCCGGGCGGTGTCCGCCTCGCTGAGGTCCTCGAAGTAGCGCAGCACCAGAACGGCCTGGGTTCTGGGCGGTAGCCGGCGCAGCGCGGCGAGCAGCAGTCGCCGCTGCTCCACCTGCGCGTACGCGTCAGGCACCGGCGCGCTGTCGGAGGTCAGCAGCGGCACCTCCAGCGGCCGCCGCCGGCGCCGCCACGAGATGGCCGTGTTGACCATCGCCCGGCGCACGTAGACCTCGGGCGCGTCTCTGCGCAGCACCCTCCCCCAGCGCCGATGGGTCTTCTCCAGCGCTGACTGGACCAGGTCCTCGGCTGTCCCCCGGTCGCCGGTCAGCAGGTAGGCGGTGCGGACCAGCCGTCCCCACTGTGCTTGGACGAACAGCCGGAACTGTTCGTCGTCCTCGTCGCGACTCACGCCACCTCCAGGTCGCATCCGTCTCGCGTCCACGAGTGGATGCAGGGTGAGACGCGATCGGTGACGTCCGGGGTTGAGTGCGGGCGGTCAGGACCGCCCGACGCTCAGAGCTTGTCGATCGGGGCGTGCCGCAGCACCAGCCACATGGTCTGGTCGCCGAAGTCGATCTGGGCCCGGGCGCCCGGCCCGGCACCCTCCACCGCCAGCACCCGGCCCAGGCCGTACCGCTGGTGGTTGACCCGGTCGCCCACCGAGACCTTCGGGGCCTGCTTCAGCTCGCTCGCGGTGGCCAGGCGGCTGGCGTCCACGCCCAGCCGCTTCGCCAGCTCGGTCGCCTTGGGCGTGCCGCCGGCGAAGCCGCCGCGGCCCAGCCGGTCCGCGCGGCCGCCGACGCCGCCGCCCCCGCCACCCCACGAGGTGTACGACCCCTCGGTGCGCTCCCAGCGGACCAGCTCCGGCGGCAGCTCCTCCAGGAACCGCGACGGCGGGTTGTAGGCGGGCGCGCCCCAGGCCGACCGGGTCACCGCGCGGGACAGGTAGAGGCGCTGGCGGGCCCGGGTAATGCCCACGTACGCCAGCCGCCGCTCCTCCTCCAGCTCACGGGTGTCGCCGAGCGAGCGCAGGTGCGGGAAGACGCCGTCCTCCAGGCCGGTCAGGAAGACCACCGGGAACTCCAGGCCCTTGGCGGTGTGCAGCGTCATCAGCGTGACGACACCCTGGTGGTCCGGGTCGTCGGAGGGGATCTGGTCGGCGTCGGCGACGAGCGCCACCTGCTCCAGGAAACCGGCGAGCGTGGCCCGCTCGTCGTCGGCACCGAGCGCCTCGATCCGCTCGGTGTACTCCCGCGCGACGCTCACCAGTTCCTGGAGGTTGTCCACCCGGCCGGCGTCCTGCGGGTCGAGGCTCTCCTCCAGCTCGGCCAGGTAGCCGGAGCGGGTCAGCACCGCCTCCAGCACCTCCTCCGGCGTGCCGGTGTCGGCCAGCTCCCGCGCCGCGTCGAGCAACGCGACGAACTCGGCGATGCCGTTCGCCGCCCGGGTGGAGATGCCCGGCGCGTCCTTGGCCCGGCGCAGCGCGGCGCCGAAGGAGATGCGGTCCCGCGCGGCCAGCGCCTCCACACACGCCTCGGCCCGCTCGCCGATGCCCCGGCGCGGGGTGTTGAGCACCCGGCGCAGGCTGACCGTGTCGTCGTCGTTCACCACCGCGCGCAGGTACGCGAGCGCGTCGCGGACCTCCTTGCGCTCGTAGAAGCGCACCCCGCCGACCACCTTGTAGGGCAGGCCGACCCGGATGAACACCTCCTCGAACACCCGGGATATGGCGTTGGTGCGGTAGAACACCGCCACGTCACCCGGGCGGGTCTCGCCGTCGTCGACCAGCCGGTCGATCTCCCGGGCCACCCAGTCGGCCTCGGCGTGCTCGGTGTCGGCGACGTACCCGACGATCTGCTCGCCGGACCCGGCGTCGCTCCACAGCCGCTTCGGCTTCCGGGAGGTGTTCCGGTCGATCACCGCGTTGGCCGCGTTGAGGATGGTCTGGGTCGAGCGGTAGTTCTGCTCCAGCAGGATCGTGCGGGCGTCGGTGAAGTCCCGCTCGAACTCCAGGATGTTGCGGATGGTGGCGCCGCGGAACGCGTAGATCGACTGGTCGGCGTCACCGACCACGCACAGCTCGGCCGGCGGGATCCCCTCGGTCCCGGAGACCAGCTCCTTGATCAGCACGTACTGGGCGTGGTTGGTGTCCTGGTATTCGTCCACCAGCACGTGCCGGAACCGGCGCCGGTAGCTCTCCGCCACGTGCGGGTGCGACTGGAGCAGGTGCACCGTCGTCATGATCAGGTCGTCGAAGTCCAGCGCGTGCGCCTCGCGCAGCCGCCGCTGGTAGAGCGTGTACGCCTCGGCCAGCGCCCGCTCGTTCGGCCCCTTGGCCCGGCCGGCGAACTCCTCCGGGTCGACCAGCTCGTTCTTCAGGTTCGACACCTGGGCGGCCAGGCCCCGGGCCGGGTAGCGCTTCGGGTCCAGGTCCAGCTCGCGGGCGACCATCTGCATCAACCGGCGCGAGTCGTCCGCGTCGTAGATCGAGAACGTCGACTTCAGGCCGGCGTGCTCGTGCTCGGCCCGCAGGATGCGTACGCAGGCGGAGTGGAACGTCGAGACCCACATGAGCCGGGCGCGCGGGCCGACCAGCGCGGCCACCCGCTCCTTCATCTCACCGGCGGCCTTGTTGGTGAACGTGATCGCGATGATCTCGCCGGGGTGCACGTCGCGGGCGGCGAGCAGGTAGGCGATCCGGTTGGTCAGCACCCGGGTCTTGCCGGACCCGGCGCCGGCCACGATCAGCAGCGGGGAGCCGGCGTGGGTCACCGCGTCCCGTTGGGGGCCGTTCAGGCCGTCGAGGAGGGCCTGCGGGTCCGACCCGGCGCCCGCAGGGCGGCGGGCCGGGGTGGGCCGGGACTCCGGCGCGGGCGGGGACGCGGGAATGTCGAAGAGAGGATGCATCGCAGCCCGAGTCTATGCCGCCGGGCGGACACTTCCCCGCCCGCGCCGCCGCCCGGCGCACGCCGTCACGTCTCACCTGTTGGTGCGTCTCCTTGCGCGCCCGCCCAGGTGGTCGGCATACTCGACGACGTGTTCGATCAGCGCTTCTACTTTTACTACGGCACCGGGAGTCCGGCAGCCGTGGGTCGCGCCTGATCACAGACCTACGAAACGCCCCGGGCTCCCCAGAGCCCGGGGCGTTTTCGTTCCGGGATCCGGGTACCGGGCCCGAGCCCCGAGAGGGACGACGATGATGACTGACGTGGTGGAGTCCAGCGGCAGCCTGGCGCGGCACGACCGGCCGGCCGGCGGCGACCCGACCGGGGCCGCGTCGGCCCGGACCGGCACCGACGACGCGGCGGCGGCGGAGCGGATCGGCGAGATCCGGCGACGGATCGACGAGATCGACAGCACTCTCATCGCGCTCTGGCAGGAGCGGGCCGCGCTCTCCCAGGAGGTCGGCGCGACCCGGATGGCGTCCGGCGGAACCCGGCTGGTGCTCTCCCGCGAGCGGGAGATCCTGGAGCGGTTCCGGTCCGAGCTCGGCGCGGACGGCACCCAGCTCGCGCTCCTGCTGCTGCGCGCCGGCCGTGGCCCGCTGTGACGTCCGCGCGGACGCGGTGACGCCCACGGAGACGACGAACCGCCTGCCGGTGTCGTAACGACACCGGCAGGCGGTCCGGTTGGATCAGGCCACCTCGTGGGTGACGACGATCTCCCGCTTCTCCGCGAAGTGGCAGGCGCTCGGGTGGTCCGAGCCCGGCCGGATCTGGAGCAGCGGCACCTCCTGGGCGCAGACGTCCTGCGCCTTCCAGCACCGGGTGCGGAACCGGCAGCCCGAGGGCGGGCTGACCGGCGAGGGGACGTCGCCCTGGAGCCGGATGATCGCCTTGCTCTCGCGCACGGTCGGGTCCGGCACCGGCACCGCCGACAGCAGCGCCTGGGTGTACGGGTGGGTCGGCCGCTCGTAGATCTCGTCCTCGGTGCCGACCTCCACCATCTTGCCCAGGTACATCACGGCGACCCGGTCGGAGAGGTGCCGCACCACCGACAGGTCGTGGGCGATGAAGACGTACGACAGCCCGAACTCGGCCTGGAGCTTCTCCAGCAGGTTCATCACCTGGGCCTGGATCGAGACGTCCAGGGCCGACACCGGCTCGTCGCAGACGATCACCTCGGGCCGCAGCGCCAGCGCCCGGGCGATGCCGATGCGCTGCCGCTGACCGCCGGAGAACTGGTGCGGGTACCGGTTGATGTGCTCCGGGTTGAGGCCGACCAGGTCCAGCAGCTCCTTGACCTTGCTGCGCCGGCTGCCGCGCGGGGCCACCTCGGGGTGGATCTCGAACGGCTCGCCGATCAGGTCACCCACCGTCATCCGGGGGTTCAGCGAGGTGTACGGGTCCTGCATCACCAGCTGGATCTGCCGGCGCAGCCGCCGCAGCGCGCCACCGGAGAGCTTGGAGATGTCCTGGCCCTTGTAGAGCACCTGGCCGCCGGTCGGCTTCTCCAGGTTCATCAGCACCCGGGCCAGCGTCGACTTGCCGCAGCCGGACTCGCCGACCACACCGAGCGTCTCGCCGGCCTTGAGGTCGAAGGAGACGCCGTCGACCGCCTTGACGTGACCGATGGTCTTCTTGAACACCACGCCCCGGGTCACGGGGTAGTGCTTGACCAGGTCACGAACCTCGATGATGTTCTCAGTCACGGTTCACCAGCTCCTCGGCGAAGTGGCAGGCGCTGGCCCGGCCGTTGCCCAGTTGCAGCAGCGGCGGGACCTTCTCCCGGCACACCGGCTGCGCCATCGGGCAGCGCGGGTTGAACGCGCAGCCCGTCGGGATGTTCATCAGGTTCGGCGGGAGGCCCTTGATGGTACGGAGCTCCTGGCCCTTCTCGTCCATCCGCGGGATCGAGTTGAGCAGGCCGAGCGTGTACGGGTGTGCCGGCTTGCCGTACAGGTCGTAGACGTCGGCTTCCTCGACGATCCGGCCCGCGTACATGACCGCGATCCGGTCCGCGACGTCGGCGACCACGCCGAGGTCGTGGGTGATCAGGATCATGCCCATCTGCCGTTCCCGCTGGAGCTCGCCGAGCAGGTCCATGATCTGGGCCTGCACGGTCACGTCCAGCGCGGTGGTCGGCTCGTCGGCGATCAGCACCTCGGGGTCCAGCGCCAGCGACATGGCGATCATGGCGCGCTGCCGCATACCGCCGGAGAACTGGTGCGGGTAGTTGCTGAACCGGCCCTTGGCGTTGGGGATCTTCACCTGGTCGAGCATCTCGATCGCGCGCTTCTTCGCGTCCGAGCGGCTCATGCCGCGCCGGACGCGGAACTGCTCGGCGATCTGGAAGCCGACTGTGAAAACCGGGTTGAGGGCCGAGAGCGAGTCCTGGAAGATCATGGCGATGCCCTCGCCCCGGATCCGCCGCCGCTGCTCGGGGGACATGGTGAGCATGTCCTTGCCGTGGAAGCGGACCTGGCCGCCGGTGACGAAGCCGGGCGGGGTGTCCAGGATGCCCATGATGGTCTGCGCGGTGACGCTCTTGCCGGAGCCGGACTCGCCGAGCACGGCGAGGGTCTCCCCCGCGTCGACGTGGTACGTGACTCCGTTGATGACCTTGGCGACGCCGTCCCGGGTGCGGAACTCCACCCGAAGGTCGTCGACCTCGAGCAGGCGGCCCGAGGGGCGGCCGGATCCGTCGGCGCCCGGGGCGGACTGCTCGGACACGAGAATGTCGGACAACTCAGTTCCCCTATCGGAGCTTCGGGTCGAGGGCCTCGCGGACCGCCTCGCCGAGCATGACGAAGCTCAGCACAGCGGCGACGAGGAACGCGGCGGGGAAGAACAGCAGGAACGGCGAGACCCGGATGTAGTTCTGCGCCTCGCTGATCATGATGCCCCAGGAGACGACCGGGCTCTTCAGGCCGATGCCCAGGAACGAGAGCGTGGCCTCCGCACCGATGAACGAGCCGACCATGATCGTGCCGTAGACCAGCAGCGGGGCCAGGCAGTTCGGCAGCAGGTGCTTGAGAATGATCCGGCCGGTGCCGGCGCCGAGCGCGCGGGCCGCCACGATGTAGTCGGCCTCCTTGGTGGCGAGCACCGAGGAGCGCATCAGCCGCATCACGACCGGCCAGCTCAGCACGCTCAGGGACAGGATGACCAGCCCCATGATCGTCCACTCGCCGTTGTCGGTGCCGGATCCGTTGAACGTGGTCAGGATGACGATCGCGCCGAGCACGAACGGCAGGCCGAAGAAGATGTCCGCGATGCGGGACAGCAGCGCGTCCACCCAGCCGCCGCGGTAGCCGGCGATGATGCCCATCGTGCCGCCGACGAGCAGCGTCAGGACGGTGGAGACCACAGCGACGACGATCGAGGCGCGGGCGCCGTAGATGACCCGGGCGTAGACGTCGCGGCCCTGCACGTCGTAGCCGAACCAGGCGGCCGACGACGGCTCGACCCGGCTGCGCTCCAGCGTGCCGTTGACCGCGTCGCCGGAGGTGAACAGCCAGGGGAAGGCCGCCATCACGAGGAACACCACGATGATCGTCGCCGAGATCCAGAACAGGGGCTTGCGACGAAGGTCGATCCAGGCGTCGCCGAGCAGACCACGCGGCTTCTGCTGCTTCGCGCTCTCCGGCAGGCCGGCGTTTGTGGGAGCGCCCGAACCGGCCTCGGTGGGCATGGTCGCGGGCGGCGTCGACACGATCGACGCGGTACTCGGGTCACTCATGCCCGCACCTCGCTGCGCTCGGCGCGGGCGTGGTTGCCCGCGCAGACTGCTGGGACGATTCGTTCGCTGCGGCGGTCACTCATAACGGATCCTCGGGTCGAGGGCGGCGTAGAGCAGGTCGACCACCAGGTTCATCACGAGATAGACGAGCACCAGCACCACGACGATGCCGACAACGGTAGCGCTCTCCTTCGTGACAATCGAGCGGAGCACCTGCCGGCCGATGCCGTTGATGCCGAAGATGCCCTCGGTCACGATCGCGCCACCCATCAGGGCGCCGAGGTCGGTGCCGAGCAGCGTGACCACCGGGATGAGCGAGTTGCGCAGCAGGTGCACGCCGACCACGCGGCGCATCGGGAGGCCCTTGGCGATCGCGGTGCGGACGTAGTCGGCACGCCGGTTCTCGGCGATGCTCGTACGCGCGACCCGGGCGATGTACGCCATCGATGCGCTGCCGAGCACGAAGCCCGGCACGATCAGCTCACTGAACCGCATCTCGTTGGACACGGTCGGGTTGATGATGCCCCACTTCACACCGAGCAGCCACTGCAGCACGAAGCCGATGACGAAGACCGGCAGGGCGATCAGGAAGAGGGTGGAGACCAGGACCAGGTTGTCCAGGAAGCCGTTGCGCCGCAGACCGGTCAGGATGCCCGCGCCGAGACCGATCACGGCCTCGATGGCGAGGGCGACCACCGCCAGCTTCAGGGTGTTCGGGTACGACGTGGCGATGATGTCGCTGATCTCGCGACCGCCGAACGTGATACCGAAGTCACCCTGCAGAAGGTTCTTCATGTAGCTGGCGTACTGCACCCAGATCGACTCGTCGAGGTTGTACTTCTCGGTCATCATGGCCCGGTAGTTCGGGGGGCAACCGCGGTCGCCGCACTTGCCGGCGAAGGGGTCACCGGGCACGGACCAGACGAGCCAGTAGATCAGGAACGTCGTGCCGATGAACACCGGCACGAGTTGCAGCAGCCGTCTCAAGAGATAACGGCCCATGGGGTGGTCCTCCAGACAGGGAGCGCCGGGTGAGCCGGCGCGGCGGCGACAACGTGCGAGGGGTTCGTTGTACACCCCCTCGCGGAACGGCCCCGGGTCGGGCTCACCGGTAGGCGAGCCCGACCCGGGGTCAGACCGTTCGGATCAGAGCTCGACCGAGGTGATGTCGAGCTCGCCGACGTTGGTCAGCTCCAGCTTCTTGATCTTCTCCGAGTGACCGGACTGCTGGCCACCGAAGTAGATCGGCATCGACGGGACGTCCTGGTCGATGAGCTTGACGGCCTCAGCGAACTTCTTGTGGGCCTCCTCGATGCTGGGGGCCGCGGTGGCCTCCTTGGCGAGGGCGTCCACCTGCGGGTTGCTGTACTTGCCGTCGTTCGAGGAACCGCCGGTGACGTAGAGCGGGTTGATCCAGTTCTCCACGTCCGGGTAGTCCTGCTGCCAGCCGGCCCGGTACGCGCCGGTCATCTTGTAGGCGTTGATGTTGGCGCGGAAGACCGCGAAGGTCGGCACGCCGACGGCAACCGCGTCGATGCCCAGGTTGGTCTTGATCTGCTGCGCGACGGCCTCCATCCACTCCTTGTGGCTGGCGTCCGCGTTGTACGACAGGGTCAGCTTGCCCTGGAAGCCACCGGCCTCCTGGAGGAGCTGCTTGGCCTGGGCCACGTCGAACTTGCAGGCGGTGCAGTTGCCCGGCTCGGCGCCCGGGGTCAGCGGGTTGGCCCAGCTGTCGGCCGGCTTACGGGTACCGAAGAAGATCTTGTCGGTGATCGACTGCCGGTCGATGGACAGCGAGATCGCCTTGCGCAGCTTCGGGTTCTGGAAGCGCTTGTCGTAGATCGGGAAGGCGATGATGCCGGTCGACGGGGTGGTCGAGGCCATGGCCCGGTCGGCCAGGTCGGTCTTCCACTTGTCACCGGCCAGCGCGGAGACCGGAACCTGCTGCTGGAAGTCCAGGTTGCCGGCGAGCAGGTCGTTGTACGCCGCCGTGTCGTCCTGGTAGATCTTGACGGTGACGTCCTTGATCTTCATCTTGTCGCGCAGGCTGTAGTCGTCGAAGCGGGTCAGCTTGATCTCGACGTCGTCCTGCCAGGAGACGAGGCTCACCGGGCCGTTACCGATCGGCTTCTTGCCGAAGTCCGCCGGGGTGGACGAGAAGAACGCGTCCGGCAGCGGCACGAAGGCGCTGTAGCCGAGCTTGGTCGGGAACACGGCGGTCGGCGCGGAGAGCGTGACCTCGAAGTTCCAGTCGTCGACGACCTTGAGGCCGGACATCTCCTTGGCCTTCGGCTCCGGGGCCTTCTGCGGGCCGTCCGGGCCGTCCGGGTCCTCGGTGTAGACCTCGTCGAAGCCCTGGATGTCGGCGAAGAAGGAGGCGTTCTGCGCGCCGTTCGGGCCGTACGCCGCCCAGTTCCAGGCCTTGACGAAGCTCTCGGCCTTGACGGTGGTGCCGTCGTGGAACTTGGTGTTCTGCTTGATCTTGATCTTGAAGACCTTCGAGTCGCTCGTCTCGATCGACTCGGCGAGCAGGTTCTGCGGCGCCCCACCGTTGTTGGGGTACTCGACCAGACCGCTCCACAGCCAGTCGATGATCGCGCCGCCACCGGTCTCGGTGGTGTTCGCCGGAACCAGGGGGTTCTCCGGCTGGGTGCCGTCGATGACGATCGCGCCGTCCTTGCTGGCGCCGGCGTCGCCACCGTCGTTGTTCCCGCTGGAGCAGCCGGACGCGACGAGCGCGAATGCCGCGCCCACCGCGAGCGCGCCGCTCGCCCGCTTCGAGACTCTCATTCCGAGGGGCCTCCTCTTTCTAACCTGGTTCCGTCGTGAGTTTCACGCACGTCTTTGGGGGTGACACCACCGGCGACCCGAACCGCAGGACGCCGGTTTACCGCAGAGGAATTCGGGACACCCCAGGGGTACCGATCCGCCGGGCGCCACACCCTGGACGAGACACCGCGCAGGGTCGGCGACCACGCGGCGGCGCGAAAGACGGCGTCACGTGGTCGGCAGGCCCGACGAGATGCCTCACACCGGGGGGTGAGGTGCTGCCACTGTGACACCAACCGGCCCTTTCCGTGAAGGTGCCGTTATCAAGCCGTTAGTTGGTCGCCACGTTGCCGATACTTGAGAAAAGATCACAAAGCGCACGGACGATAGGGCCCTGAACAGGCAAGACGGGCACAGAGGGGTCGACAGACGTCCCTGCGACGCGCAGGGCTGTGACGTTCACCGCGCCGACCTCGGCGTCTCTCACGGGCGCACGACTGCGGCGTTTTTTGTCCGTCCGGATGATGCCATGCCGACTGAGCGGGCACCAGCGGGGCCCCTGGGGTACGAGGCCGCCGAGGCCCCGCCCCCGGGGATCGGCGTGGAGTCCTAGACCAGCCGGCGGTCGGCGGCCCAGCGGGACAGCTCGTACCGGTTCGACATCTGGAGCTTGCGCAACACGTTGGAGACGTGCGTCTCGACCGTCTTGATCGAGATGTACAGCTCCTTGGCGATCTCCTTGTACGCGTACCCCCGGGCGAGCAGCCGCAGCACCTCGCGCTCGCGGTTGGTGAGCTGGTCCAGCTCGGGGTCGGCCACCGGCGCGTCCGGCCGGGAGGCGAACGCGTCGAGCACGAACCCGGCCAGCCGCGGGCTGAACACCGCGTCGCCGTCGGCCACCCGCCGGATCGCGTCGGTCAGCTCCTCCGGCGAGATCGTCTTCGTGACGTACCCCCGCGCGCCGGCGCGGATCAGGCCGATCACGTCCTCGGCGGCGTCGGAGACGCTCAGTGCCAGGAACCGCACCTGCGGGTGGGTGCGCCGCATCGCCTCCAGCACGGCGCGACCGCCGCCGTCGGGCATGTGCACGTCGAGCAGCACCACGTCCGGCGCGGTGGCCGCGATCCGGGTCACCGCCTCGGCCACCGAGCTGGCCTCGCCGACGACCTCCACCCGCGCCCCCAGCTCGGCACGGACGCCGGCCCGGAACATCGCGTGGTCGTCGACGAGGAACACCCGCAGCGGCCCGCGCGGCGCCGTACCCTCGACCGGTTCCTGCTCGGACATGTCACTTGTCCCTTTCCGCCGTGGAGCCGGAGCCGCTGATCGGCAGGATCAGCCGGACCTCGGTCCCTTCCCCCGGCTCGGACCGGATCTCCGCCCGGCCGCCGTGCCGCTTCATCCGTCCGATGATCGAGCCCCGGACGCCGTGCCGGTGATTCTCCACCGTATCCGGGTCGAAGCCCTTGCCCCGGTCCCGGACGAACACGCTCACCTGCTCCGGCTCCACCTCGGCGTACAGCGACACGGTCTGCACACCGGCGTGCCGGGCCGCGTTGACCAGGGCCTCCCGGGCGGCGGCCACGATGGCGCCCACCCGCTCGTCGGTCTCCCGGTCGCCGACCACCACCACCTCGACAGTGATGGCGAACGTGTCCTCCACCTCGGCGGCGGCCTGCTCCAGGGCGGCCGCGAAGCGCTCGGTGGGCGAGGCGGCCGGCTTGTAGAGCCAGTTGCGCAGCGAGCGCTCCTGGCCGCGGGCCAGCCGCTGCACCGTCTTGACGTCGGTGGCGTTGCGCTGGATCAGGGCCAGCGTGTGCAGCACCTGGTCGTGCACCATCGCGGCCAGTTCGGCGCGCTCCTGCTCCCGGATGCGGCCCTCCCGTTCGGAGCGGAGCTGGTTCCAGGTGCGCCAGAGCACCGGGCCGGTGACCACACCCACGCCGGCCAGCCCGACCAGCGCGAAGATCACGCCGTTGAGCACCGCGTCGACGTTCTGCGCCGGCGAGTAGACGGCCGCTACGCCGATGATGCCGACCGCGACGAGCACTCCGCCGCCGATGAAGCGCAGCACGAACGCGCGCCTGTCGCTCTCCTCCACCACCGCGCCGAGCCAGGGCACCGCCGAGTCGCCCCACTGCCGGCGGCGCTCCGGGGCGGACTGGTGCCAGATGACGCCCGCGCCGACCGCGATGATCGCCACCAGCCAGCCGGCCGTGCCGGCCGCGCCCACCGAGTTGAACGCGACCACCTGGAGCAGCAGCACGCCGAGCCCGATCACCACGAACGGCAGCAGCTGGGCGAGGTCGCGGCGGGGCGGGACGGCGGTGTCGCCGGGGCGGGGCGGGACCACCGCCCAGAAAGCGGCGTAGAGCAGCAGCCCGAGCCCGCTCAGCCCGAGCAGCACCATGAACGCCACGCGCACCCGCAGCACCGGGATGCCCAGGTGCTCGGCGATGCCCGCGGCCACCCCGGCGGCCAGCCGGTGGTCGGTGGCCCGGTAGAGGCGCGGGGCGTGCGGGGCGGGGGTGCTGCTGATCGGAGGCTCCCAGGTCGAGGCGGACGCGCCGGCGGCGCCGACGCTCCGATCGTCACACGGCGGCGACACCCCGGACCACGGGGACGCCCCGGAGTTTCACCGGCGGCGGATCTCAGGGTGGGGTCAGGGTCGGGTCCGGAGGCTGCTCGGGCGGGCGGGGCAGCAGTATCGAAGGCATGAACGAGGACGCTGCCCGTCCGCCCCGCCCCTGGGCGGCAGCACAGGACACCCCGCCGCCGCCCCCGCCGGGACCGGCGCCCGCCACCGACCAGGCCACCCCGCCGCCCGGCGGCACGCCGTTCGCCGGTCCGCCACCCGGTGGGTACGC
This sequence comes from Micromonospora sp. WMMD1219, assembly GCF_049315215.1. Taxonomy (NCBI): domain Bacteria; kingdom Bacillati; phylum Actinomycetota; class Actinomycetes; order Micromonosporales; family Micromonosporaceae; genus Micromonospora; species Micromonospora sp. WMMD1219. The sequence continues at coordinate 2,595,692 of NZ_CP186057.1, read as the reverse complement.
CCCACCGCCCGGCGCCGCCGGCTTCACCACCCGGTACGGCCTGGTACGCCCCCGCGAGGGCCGCTACCTGGCCGGGGTGTGCGCCGCCATCGGCCGGGCCACGAACACCGACCCGGTGCTGTGGCGCGTGCTGCTGGCCGTGCTCGGCTTCTTCGGCGGCATCGGGATCATCGTGTACGTCGCCGGCTGGCTGATCATCCCCGGCGAGGGCGACACCGCCTCGCCGGTGGAGGCCATGCTCGGCCGGGGCCGGTCCAGCATGTCCCCGATCACGGTGATCGTGCTCGGCATCGTGGTGGCGCTCGGCTTCGCCTACGTCGTCACCGACGGGTTCCGGGCGATCCTGCTCGGCGCGGTGATCCTGATCGGCGGCGCGCTCCTGCTCAACCGCGAGCAGCGCGGCCCGGCGCAGCGTCCGGCCCAGCCGGCGCCGCCGCACGGTCCCCCGCCGGGTCCGGTGCCGCCGGTGGCCTGGCCCGCGCCGCCCGCCCCGGCGCCGGGTACGTGGGCCGCGGCTCCCCCCGCGGCACAGTGGACCGGTACTCCCGCCGGACCGGGCCACCCCGGGACGGCGCCGTCCGGCGGCCTGCCCGCCGAGCCCGGCTACCCGCCGCCCGGCCGGCCCGAGCCGGGCCATCCCCCGGTGCCCGCCTCCGAGCCCGGCTACCCACCGGCGTCCGCCTCCGAGCCCGGCTACCCACCGGCGCCGTCGGTCGAGCCGGGCTACCCGCCGGCGTCCGCGTCCGAGCCGGGCTACCCGCCGGCCTCGCCGGCCGAGCCGGGGCACCCGGCGACGTCCGACGCGGAGCGCGAGCCGGGCCGTCCCGGGCCCGCCACCGGCTACCCGACGCTCCCGGCGCCGGGCTGGCCCGCCGCGGCCGGCACCCGGCCGGGCCCGTCCGAGCCGGCGACGGTCGCGATGCAGCAGGTGACCGGTCCGGTCGCCGACACCGGCACCTGGCCGGCCTACGGCACGAACCCGGCCTGGCCGGGCGCACGGGACGCGGGCACCCGGCTGGACGAGCCGGCCGCCGTGCCGCCGCCCGCGCCGGTGGGCGCACCGCTGCCGCCCGGCGGCTACCGGCCGCCGTTCGCCCCGCACGGCCCCTACGCCGGATCGCCGCCCGTCCCGCCACCGGTCCGGCCGCCGCGACCGCCGAAGCGACCCAAGGAGCGCTCACCGCTCGGCGCGATCACGTTCTCGCTGATCTTCCTGGCGCTCGGCGTGGTGGCCATGCTCGACCTGCTCGACGTCTTCCCGGTCGGCGCCGCCGGCTACTTCGCCGCGGTGCTCGCCACCATCGGCCTCGGCCTGCTCGTCGGCACCTGGTTCGGCCGGGCGCGCTGGCTGATCGCCCTGGGCCTGGTGACAGCGGCGGCGCTCGGCATCGCCACGGTCGCCGAGTCCTACGACCGGGTACGCGGCATCGACGGCAACGTCACCTGGGCGCCGACCGACCTGCGCGACCTGGCCGACCGGTACGAGAACAACCTCGGTGACGCGACACTCGACCTGCGCGGGATCGACTTCGACAAGCAGGACGTCCAGGTGACAGTCGACGTGAACCTCGGCAACGCGACAGTGGTCGTACCGCCGAACGTCGACGTGACCACTGTGGCCGACGTGAACGCCGGCGACGCCACGGTCTTCGGCCGGCGCAGCGGCGGGCTCGGCGGCCGTCAGTGGGAGACCACCGACGCGGGCGCCGACGGTCCCGGTGGCGGCAAGCTGCGCCTCTACGTCCACGTGAACGCCGGCAAGCTGGAGGTGACCCGGTGAAGGCACACCGTACCGACATCGTGTCGTTCGCTTTCGGACTCGTCTTCCTCGGCCTGTCCGTCTGGTGGCTGCTGGCCCGGATCCTCGGCCTCTCCGTACCCCCGGTCGGCTGGTTCCTGGCCGGCGGGCTGGTGCTGATCGGGCTGCTCGGACTGATCGGCGCGCTGCGCTCGGGCCGCGCACCGGAGCAGCCCGCGCCGGAGTCCTCGCCGGAGGTCACTGTCTCGGCGCCGTACGGCTCCCCCGCCGCCGGCGCGGAGACGCCCGGTGGCGTGGAGACAGCCGGTGGCGTGGACACGGCGGCCGGCGCGGAGAGGCCCGACGCCGCCGACGAGTGGGTCACCGAGGCCACCACGGACTCCTCGGAGCCGGCCACCCGCGAACTGCCGCCGCTCGATCCACCGGCCGACGAGGCGGCTGCGCAACGCCGTACGCCGGGGGATCCGGCCTGACCGCGCCACTGCGGCGCCCTTCGGACGCGGCCTATGCTGGTCGGCGGAGATCTCGCCTCCGCCGGCCGGCCCACGCCCCCGACACGCCGGAGCCGCCGGTCGGGTCGCCGGAGCCGCCGGCGTCCGTTCGCTATCTCGTCAGGAGCCCGTCCGACATGACCCAGTCCCCCGCCGTGCGCGTCACCGGTCCCTCCGGTGCGGTCCGCATCGGCGAGCGCGCCGCCCGCACGCTCGTCAGCGAGTTCGCCCGGCGTAACGACCCGAAGGCCGGCCTGCTGGTCGGCGCGACCCCGGAGTCCGCGGTGCTGGCCGCCGCGATCGAGGCGCTGCTCCCCGGCGACCGGCTCACCGTGGTGCCGGCGGAGGGCGCCGCCGCGGCCGCGCTGCGCGAACACGTCACCGCGCAGGGCCGCTGGGTCGCCGACCGGGTACGCGTGGTCGACACCCTCGCCGAGGCGGACGCCGCCGCGGTGGTGGTCGTCGCCGAGCCGTTCACCGGCACCGCGGACGACGCCCGCGCCGCTGTCGACGGGCTGGCGAAGTACCTCGCCGAGGGCGCGGTGCTGAGCGTCGCCGCGCCGCTGTTCCGCACCGAGGGCGCCGACGGCGAGCTGGACCGGCAGGGCGTGCTGCACGGCGTGCGCACCGACCTGGTGCTGCGCAACACCCCGCCGGTACGCGTGCACCACCTGCGGTTCACCCCGGCGCCGGTCGCGCTCGCGGCCTCGCTGTCCCCGGCGTACCGGCCGTCGAGCGTGCCGCTGACCCGGGGCATGCACATCGACTCGAACGGGGTGGCCGCCGCGGGCATCACGCTCGGCCTGGCCGCCCTGGCCCGGGCCGCGCGACCGAAGTCGAAGCTGTGGCTGCTGCCGGCGCTGGCCGCCGCACCGGTGGCCGCGTTCTTCCGCGACCCGGAGCGGGACGTGCCGGAGGACCCGTCGGCAGTGGTCGCCTCGGCGGACGGTCAGGTGCTGTCCGTGCAGCGCCTGCAGGACGAGCGCTTCGGTGACGGCGAGTGGCTGCGGATCGCGGTCTTCCTGTCGGTGCTGGACGTGCACGTCAACCGCGCCCCGGTGGCCGGCAAGGTGGTCGACTACTTCGTCGCCGACGGCGGGTTCGTCAACGCCATGAAGCCGGACGCCGAGCACAACGTGGCGGCGTACACGGTGCTGGACACCGACCACGGCACGGTGGTGGTGGCGCAGCGCACCGGGCTGATCGCCCGCCGCATCGTGCAGCGGGCGCCCGTCGGGTCGCTGCTGGCCCGGGGCGAGCGCTTCGGCCTGATCCGGTTCGGCTCGCGTACCGACGTCTACCTGCCGGCCGACGCTGCGGACCCGCTGGTCGGTCCGGGCGACAAGGTGGTCGGCGGCGCGACGGTGATCGCCCGCTGGCGCTGACGGCGCCGGACACGAAGAAGGGGCGCCGCTCTCGCGGCGCCCCTTCTGTCGTTCTCGGATCAGGCGGTACGGCGCTGGTGCAGCCAGAGCAGCGGCCCGCTGACCAGGTAGCCCACCACCACGAGGGCGAACGTGAGCCGGATGTCGACGAGCGCGCCGACCACCGGGGCCAGCCAGAGCCACGGCGGCAGCTTCAGCAGCCGGGCGAGCTTCGCGTACGGGAAGCTGGACACCATGGCGAAGGCGAGCAGCGCGACACCGGCCACCATGACCAGGCCGGGAACCGGCACGCCGATGGCCACGGTCAGTGCGAGCACCGCTGCCGCCATGGTGGTCGGCACGCCGCAGAAGAAGCGGCCGTCCTTCGGCGAGACGTTGAAGCGGGCGAGCCGGACCGCCGCGCAGGCGGCGACGAGCGCGCAGGACACCGCGGCGGCCGCCGGGGGCGCCGAACCGGCGAGCGAGGCGTAGACCACGACCGGCGCGGCGAGGCCGAACGAGCACATGTCGGCGAGCGAGTCCATCTGCGCGCCGAACGGGCTGGCCACACCGAGCTTGCGGGCCAGCGCGCCGTCGAGGCCGTCGAACGCGACGCACGCGATCAGGCAGATCGCGGCGATCTGCACGTCACCGCGCATGGCCAGGAAGATGGCCAGCATGCCGAGCATGAGGCTGCTCAGCGTGCACGCGTTGACGAGCGCGAACTTGGCCCGGCGGGCGGCGGTGCGCTCACCCGGCAGGAGCGGGATCGACATCGCCGGGGACTCGTCGTCGACCGGGGCGGCCGGGGCGAGTGCCGGGCTGATCGGGCGTACCGCCTCGATGTCGGTGTCGAGCCGGCCGTAGCGAAGGCGCTGGCGGTCGGCGTAACGGTGGTCGGGGGTGACCAGGTCGGTCCCCGAGACGGTCGCGCCGTCCCGGCGGCCCACCCGGACCAGCAGCACCTGGCGGGCGAACGTACTGCTGCGGCGCAACCTGCCCGCCCAGCGACGCCCTGCGGGGCGCGGACTGTCAGTCGTACGACGCCGGCGCCATGGGGCTCTCGGCACGTTTCCTCCATCACCGGATCGGCTGGCCGCCCACTGCGGGGCGGGTGTCCGGCTGTCTCGTGCCGGACCTTTCGGGTCCGGCAGCCCTTTTGCGGAGTACACCATTGCACAGGGGACTGGGGCTTGGCGATAGCTGCCGGCGGTACTTATATCTCCCTTAACCGCGCGAACCGCCCACTCATTCCCATCTCGGGCCTCAACGCCCGTTTTTGTCGGTCAGCCGTACTTCCGACTGTACCGGAGGCCACCCAGGGCGGCTCGGCGAGCGATTCAGGTCACCCGCTGCCCGGTGGCCCGGGCCGCCACGTCGGTCATCGACAGACCGGTGACCTGCTCCGGGGCAAACCAGGCGGCCCGCGCGGTCGAGCCGCCGGCCAGCTCGGTCACCACCGCGTCGGTCGGCGCGTCCACGCGTACCCGGTAGATCACCCGGACGCCGTGCCAGTCCAGCGGGCGGCCCTCCGGGCCGAGCGCGGCCGGGTTGTGCAGGTTGTCCACGGCGATCAGGTCGACCACCCGACCCAGCTGCCCGGCCTCCTCGACCAGCTCACGCAGCAGCCCGGCGGCGGGCTGCTCGCCGTGGTCGGTGCCGCCCCCGGGCAGGTGCCAGCGGCCCGCGCCCGGATAGCCGTCGGCGATCATGGTGAGCAGCACCCGGTCGGCGGGGTCGGTGACCAGCCCGTACGCGGCGAAGCGCTGCCGGCGGTCGACTGCCGGTCCGGTCGGCTCGGCGGGTAGAGCCCGGGGCAGATCGGCCGGCAGCGGGGTCACCGGCAGGCCGAGCAACTCGGCGGTGAACGGCATCAGCGGCCGGGCCGCCGCCTCCTCGGGCGCGCACCACGCCACCTCGTCGCTGCCGCCGGCCGGTTCGGGCCGCAGCCGCCCGCCGCGCGCCTCCACGTCGAAGATCAGCCGGTCGGTGTGCAGCGCGACCCCCAGGTCGGCGAACGCGGCCACGTCGGCCACCGCGGCCCGGATCGCGCCGGGCACGACGGTCAGGCCGGTCTCCTCGGCGAACTCGCGGACCACGGTGTCGGCCGGGTGCTCCGCGTGCTCGACGCTGCCACCGGGCAACTGCCACACCCCCGGGTACGGGCACTTCGCCGAGCCACGCGCCAGCAAGATCCGCCCCTCGGAGTCCCGCAGCACCCCGTAGGCCCCGACCCGCCGCAGCTGCTCCACAGCACCCTCCCCCGCCCGCGCGCCCCCGCGCACTCCCCGCGTCCCACTCCGTCGATCATGAGGTTAGCGGTACCGAGGCGGACATTTCGCGCCGTCAACTTCATGATCGCCGGGGTGGGGCGCACGGGGCGGGGCGCCGGGGTGGGGCTAGAGGAGGTGAGCGGCCTGGACTGCTTCGGCTGTCACCTCGGTGAGGCGGTCGGTGGGGAGGGCGCCGAGTTCCTCGCGACGGAACCAGCGGGCCTCGCAGGTGGAGCCGCCGATGTCGGCCACGGTGGGCGGCGCGGGCTGGTCGACCACCACCCGGTAGAAGGCGCGCACGCCGTGCCAGTCGATCGGGTAGCCCTCCGGGCCGAGCGAGGCGGCGTCCCGGTGGCTGGCCACGCCGAGCAGCTCGACGAGGCGGCCGGTCTGGCCGGTCTCCTCGACCAGCTCCCGGATCAGCGCCGCGCCCGGCTGCTCGCCGTAGTCGGTGCCGCCGCCGGGCAGGTGCCAGCAGCCGGCGCCCGGGTAGCCGTCGGAGACCCGGGTCAGCAGCACGCGCTCCTCCGGGTCGGTCACCACCGCGTACGCGGCGAAGCGCTGCGCCCGGTGCAGCCCGTCCGGGCCGGGGACGGCGTAGAACGAGGGGAACTCGGGCACCTCCTCCGGCACGATGTCGTCGGTGGAGGTGGGCAGGCCCAGGGCACGCGCGGTGAACGACCGCAGCGGCAGTTCCCGGGCCTCGTCGAGGGTGAACCAGCGGGCCAGGTCGGTCGGGCGGTCGACCCGCTCGGTGAGCGTCCCGCCGCGGACCGACACGGTGTAGAGCAGCCGGTCGGTGTGGATCGTGATGCGCCGCTCGGGCAGCGCCCGCATGTCGGCGAGCACGTCCTGGAGGCCGGCGACCGCCACCGAGAGCCCGGTCTCGGCCGCGGTCTCCCGTACGACCGTGTGTTTGGGGTCCTCACCGTGGTCGACCGCTCCTCCGGGGAGCGACCAGGTGCCGGGGGTGCCGGAGCGCTCCGATGCGCGGACCAGCAACACTCGGCCGTTTGAATCAGCACAAACTGCGTATGCCGCGATCCTGCGGAGCGGCTCCAGCGAGGTGGTCACGGGAGCAAATTCTCCCCGGACCGGGTTACCGAGATCGAAAAGAGTCAGATTCCTGACTCTTGGCTGGCGCCTCAGGGATGGGTCAGGGTAAGTGTCCGGGCGGTCACCGAGGTCGGCCGCCGCAGCCCGCGGGACCGTTGACCCATGACCTTCCCGAACCCCTCCCAGGCCCCGTACAAGCAGCTCCGCCGGCCGGTCAGCGACCGCATGATCGCCGGTGTGGCGAGCGGCCTCGGCCGCTACTTCGCCGCCGACCCCACTCTGATCCGGGTGGTCTTCGCGACCGCCACGGTGCTCACCGGCGGGCTCGCCGCGCTCGCGTACCCGATCATGTGGTTCCTGATGCCCGAGGAGCCGGCCGGCGCGCCCGCCTGGCCGCACCCGCCGGGCACCGCGCCGGGCTGGCCGCCGGTCCCGCCGGCCGCACCGGTCCCGCCGGCCACGCCGCAGCCCGGGGCCGGACCGCAGACGCCGCCGCGGCCGGACGCCGGAGCGCCGCCCGCGGCCTGAGCGGCGTCACTCCCACTCGATGGTGCCCGGCGGCTTGCTCGTCACGTCCAGGACCACGCGGTTGACCTCGGCGACCTCGTTGGTGATCCGGGTGGAGATCCGGGCCACCACGTCGTAGGGCAGCCGGGACCAGTCGGCGGTCATCGCGTCCTCGCTGGAAACCGGGCGCAGCACCACCGGGTGACCGTAGGTGCGCCCGTCGCCCTGCACCCCGACGCTGCGCACGTCGGCCAGCAGCACCACCGGGAACTGCCAGACGCCCCGGTCCAGGCCGGCGGTGGTCAGCTCCTGCCGGGCGATCAGGTCGGCCTTGCGGAGCACGGCGAGGCGCTCCTCGTCGACCGCGCCGATGATCCGGATGGCCAGGCCCGGGCCGGGGAACGGGTGCCGCCACACCATCGCCTCGGGCAGTCCCAGCTCCAGGCCGATCGTGCGGACCTCGTCCTTGAACAGCGTGCGCAGCGGCTCGACCAGCGAGAACTTGAGATCCTCGGGCAGACCGCCGACGTTGTGGTGGCTCTTGATGTTGGCGGTGCCGGTGCCGCCGCCGGACTCGACCACGTCCGGGTAGAGCGTGCCCTGCACCAGGTATTCCACGTCGCCGTGCGCGGCGATCTCCCGGGCGGCGGCCTCGAAGACGCGGATGAACTCCCGGCCGATGATCTTGCGCTTCTGCTCCGGGTCGGTCACCCCGGCGAGCGCGCCGAGGAACCGCTCCCGGGCGTCGACCACCTTGAGCTTGATGCCGGTCGCCGCGACGTAGTCCTTCTCGACCTGCTCGGCCTCACCGGCCCGCAGCAGGCCGTGGTCCACGAACACGCAGGTGAGCTGGTCGCCCACGGCGCGGTGCACGAGCGCCGCGGCGACCGCCGAGTCGACGCCGCCGGAGAGGCCGCAGATGACCTCCTTGTCGCCGATCTGCTCACGGATCCGGGCGACCTGCTCGTCGATGATGTTCGACGGCGTCCAGGTCGGTTCGATGCCGGCGATGTCGTACAGGAAGCGGGTGAGCATCTCCTGGCCGTGCGCGGTGTGCCCCACCTCGGGGTGGAACTGCACGCCGGCCCGCCGCCCGGCCACGTCCTCGAACGCGGCGACCGGGGCGCCCGCCGACTCGGCGGTGACGGTGAAGCCGTCCGGGGCCTCGGTGACGCAGTCGCCGTGGCTCATCCAGACCGGCAGGTCGGCCGGCAGGTCGCGCAGCAGCACGCCGGGCTCGGTCAGGCGCGGGCGCAGCGGGGTGCCGCCGTACTCGCGGTTGCCGGTGCGCGCGACGGTGCCGCCGAGCGCCTGGGCCATGGCCTGGAAGCCGTAGCAGATGCCGAAGACCGGCACCCCGGCGTCGAACATCCCGGCGTCGATCTGCGGCGCGTCGGGCGCGTAGACGCTGGACGGGCCGCCGGACAGGATGATCGCGGCCGGGTCCTTGGCCAGCATCTCGGACACCGGCATGGAATGCGGGACGATCTCCGAGTAGACCTTCGCCTCGCGGACACGGCGCGCGATGAGCTGGGCGTACTGGGCTCCGAAGTCCACCACGAGGACGGGGCGAGGCGTGCTCATGTGCGCAAAGCCTACCGACAGTCACCGGCCGCGCGGACGCGCCCCGGCGGTGTGGCGGGGTGAACCTTGCGACGGCGTCCTCAGCGCAGCGCGGCGGGGGCGTGCGCGGGGACGGCCGGCCGCCGCGGCGGCACCGGCGCCACCCGGGTGTACGCCGACCCGAGCGCCGGGCGCGGGTCCGCCTCGCCCTTGTTCGGCCAGTACGACATGGCCCGCTCGGCCTGGGCGGTGATCGTCAACGACGGGTTGACGCCCAGGTTCGCCGAGACCGCCGCGCCGTCCACCACGTGCAGCCCCGGATGCCCGTACACCCGGTGCCAGGGGTCGATGACGCCCGCGTCCGGGGTGGCGCCGATGACCGCACCGCCGAGGATGTGCGCCGTCACCGGGATGTTGAACGGTTCGGTGACCGCCCCGCCGGGGGTGCCGCCGATCTCCTCGGCGAGCAGCCGGGCCGCCGTGTTGCCGGCCGGGATCCAGGTCGGGTTGGGCGCGCCGTGGCCGGGGCCGGAGACCAGCCGGCCCTTGCGGTAGCGGGTGGTCAGCGAGTTGTCGACCGACTGCATGACGAGCGCGATCACGGTGCGCTCGGACCAGCGGCGTACCGACAGCATCCGCGCCGCCAGCGCGGGCTGCCGGACGATGCTGCCCAGCCAGCGCCGGACCCGGCGGGGACCGCCGTCGACGAGCAGCGACTGGAGCAGGCCCATCGCGTTGGAGCCCTTGCCGTAGCGGACCGGCTCGATGTGGGTCTGCGGGTCGGGGTGGAACGAGCTGGTGATCGCCACCCCCTCGGTGAAGTCGAGGCCGCGCCGGCGGGCCGCGCCGGGCGCCACCGAGGCGCCGAGGATGGCCTCGGAGTTGGTGCGGGTCAGCTCGCCCAGCCGGGGCGAGAGCGCCGGGAGCGCGCCGGTCGCCTTCATCTCGTGCAGCAGCCGCTGGGTGCCGAGCGCGCCGGCCGCGAAGACCACCTGGTCGGCGTGGATCACCTCGCGCCGCTTGCGCAGCCAGGCGCCGGTGCGCTCGGTGTGCACGGCGTAGCCGCCGGCCGGGTCGGGGCGTACGGCGGTCACAGTGGTCAGCGGGTGCACCTGCACGCCGAGCCGCTCGGCCAGCCAGAGGTAGTTCTTCACGAGCGTGTTCTTGGCGCCGTGCCGGCAGCCGGTCATGCACGACCCGCAGTGGCTGCACCCGGTGCGGTCCGGCCCGGCCCCGCCGAAGTACGGGTCGGCCACCCGCTCGCCGGGGCGCCCGATGTGCACCCCGACCGGCGTCGGGTGGTAGGTGTGCGCCACCCCCATCCGCTCGGCCACCGCGCGCACGGCCTGGTCCGCGCGGGTGTCGATCGGGTACGTGGTGACGCCGAGCATCCGCTTCGCCTGGTCGTAGTGGCGGGCCAGCTCGTCGCGCCAGTCGGTGATGTCCCGCCACTGCGGGTCGGCGTAGAACGCGTCGAGCGGCTCGTAGAGCGTGTTCGCGTAGACCAGCGACCCGCCGCCCACACCGGCGCCGGAGAGCACCAGCACGCCGCCGCCGGCCTTGCGGTCGGCCGAGCGCAGCAGCGTGATCCGCTGGAGCCCGAAGCAGCCGAGCCGGGGCGCCCAGAGGAACCGTCGCGCCCGCCAGGACGTACGCGGGAACTCGTCGTCGGCGAAGCGCCGGCCGGCCTCCAGCACGCCGACCGAGTAACCCTTCTCGGCCAGCCGCAGCGCGGTGACGCTGCCGCCGAACCCGGACCCGATGACGACCACGTCGTAGCGCATGGACGCATCATTACCGACGAGTAGCTATAGCGCCAACGAGGCTTTTTCGCACATCATGCAGAGCGCTCGATCGCCGGGATTCCCGCCCCTGCAACCCGTGGGCCGCCCTGGCGCGTCGAATCCACGGGGAGGAACGAACGTGACGAGACGACGCCTGCTGGGCCTGGCCGCACTGGTGGCGGCGCTGCTGGTGGCCACCGGAGCGGTGGTGACCACCCGGCTGGTGGCGAACCGCCCGGCCGCCCCGGTCGCCGGCCCGACCACAGCACCCCCGGCCTCGCCCACGCCCGCCCCGACCACCGCCAGCCCGACGCCGCCGCCCGGCGCCGACCTGAAGGGCCCGCTCAACCTGCTGCTCGTCGGCGTGGACACCCGGGTCAGCATCCCCGGCTGGGAGCCGCACGCCGACGCCGTGCTGCTGCTGCACGTACCGGCCGGGCTGGACCGGGCGTACCTCTTCTCGCTCCCCCGCGACCTGGTCGTGGACATCCCCGCCTACCCGAAGGCCCGTTACCCGGGCGGCCGGACCAAGCTCACCCACGCGATGAGCTACGGCAGCCGGGTGCCGGGCGACAAGCGCAACCCCAGCACCGCCCAGGGGTACGAACTGCTGCGCACCACCGTCTCCCGCTACACCGGGCTGCGCATCGACGCCGGGGCGGTGATCACGTTCGGCGGCTTCGACAAGCTGGTGGACACGCTCGGCGGGGTGGACCTCTACGTCGACCAGCGGGTCGAGTCCCGGCACCGCCGCCCGGACGGCACCATGCGGACCCTGACCGGCGGCGGGTACGTCGGGCCGCAGATGGTCTACGAGAAGGGCACCCGGCACCTGACCGGCTGGCAGGCGCTCGACTACGCGCGGCAGCGCTACACCGCGGGCGGCGACTACACCCGGCAGCGGCACCAGCAGCAACTGCTCCGGGCGCTGGCCCGCAAGATCGTCGGCCAGGGCACCGCCCGCGACCCGCAGCGGGTCGAACAGGTGGTGGCCGCGCTGGGCAGGACCCTGGTGTACGCCGGTGGCGGCCGGAAGCTCATCGACTTCGCGTACGCCCTGGGTGGCCTGCCGGCCGACCGGCTCACGCTCGTCGTGCTGCCCGGCGCCGGGGTGAGCAGCGGCGGCGCCTACCGGGGTGAACAGCTCAAGCCGCTCGGCCGCGACTTCCTCACCGCGCTGCGCGGCGGGCGGGCCGACGCGTTCCTGGCCGCCCACCCGTCGCTGCGCGTCAAGAACTGACGCGCTACAGCGGCTTCGGGGCGGGCGGGCGCTCGGTGCCGTACAGCCACGGGTCGAAGACCTTCGCCAGCTTCTTGCCGGTGATCCGCTCGGCCAGCGCCACGAAGTCGGCGGTGGTGGCGTTGCCGTTCTTCCGCTCCGCGGCCCAGGTGCGCAGGATGGTGAAGAACGCGGTGTCGCCCACCGCCACGCGCAGCGCGTGCACAGTCATCCCGCCCCGGTCGTAGACCGAGCGGCTGAACAGGTTCGCCACGCCCGGCTTGCCCGGCGGCGTACGCCACACCTGCCCGCCGGCGTTCGCGTACTTCTGCTCGAACGTGCGCTGCACGGTGGTGGAGCCGCTGTGCTCCGCCCACAGCCACTCGGCGTACGTGGCCAGCCCCTCGTTGAGCCAGATGTCCTGCCAGCGCTGGATCGACACGCTGTTGCCGTACCACTGGTGGGCCAGCTCGTGCGCGACCACGCCGGTGTTGTCGCCCTGCTGGAAGAAGCTCGCCGAGTAGACCGGGCGGCTCTGCGTCTCCAGCGCGTACCGGATCCGGTCGTCGGCGATCACCACGCCGCCGTACGCGTCGAACGGGTACGGCCCGAAGACGCTCTCCAGGTAGTCGGCGACCTCGACCGTGCGCGCGAGGGACCGGTCCGGCGCGCCCTGCGCCACCTGGGTGGTGACCGCGCTGTAGACCGGCCGTCCCTTGTGCTCCCCGGTGGTGACCCGGAACTTCCCGATCGCCACGGTGGTCAGGTAACTGGCCGTCGGGGCGGTCTCCGACCACTTCCAGGTGGTCCAGGCGCCGCTCGTCGACCTACCCTTCGGCACGCCGTTGGAGACCGCCGTCAGTCCCTTCGGGACGGTGATCTCCATGTCGTAGGTGGCCTTGTCCGACGGGTGGTCGTTGACCGGGAACCAGGTGCTCGCCGACTCCGGCTGACCGAGCGCGATCGCCCCGTCGGTCGTGTGCAGCCAGCCGCCCTCGCCCAGCGCCTCGTTCCGCAGCGGCTCCGGCCGGCCGTCGTACCGGATCTCGGCGGTGAAGCCGTTGCCGGAGGTCAGCCCGATGGCCGGGGTGATCACCAGCTCGTCGTCGGTGCGGCTGTGCCGGGCGGCGGCGCCGTCCACTGTGACCGACCGGACGGTCAGCCCGGCCAGGTCCAGGTTGAACGCGGACAGGTCGGCGGTCGCGGTGGCCCGCAGCGTGGTGGTGCCGCTGAGCTTGTCGGTCTCCGGGTCGTAGCGCACCTTGACCGTGTAGTGCGCGACGTCGTACCCGCCGTTGCCGTAGCTGGGGAAGTACGGATCGCCGGCGCCGGCCGCGCCCGGTGCGAAGCTGCGCGAGGTCGCCGGTGCCGGGCCGGCCGGGGTCGACGGACCCGGGTCCGGCTCGGCCGAACCGCAGCCGGCCACCAGCAGCGTGCCGCAGGTCAGCAACCCGAGTCGTCGTGCGCCGCGCCGCGTCATCGCCTCGATCCCTCCCGGGGCCGTTCGGCGGCCACCGCCCACGGGCCGCTCCGACGCGGCAGCCTACCCAGCGGCGGTCACGCGTGCGTCACGGCAGTCCCGGCGGCGTGCCGCCGACCAGCCAGGCGTCCAGCAGCGCCCGCAGCGGCCGCCCCGACGTGCGTTCGGCGTACCCGACGAAATCGGCAGTGGTGACGTTGCCGTCGCGGTGCTGCGCCAGCCAGCCGCGCAGCACGCGGTGGAACGTCTCGTCGCCCACCGCGCGGCGCAGCGCGTGCACCGCGAGCGCGCCCCGCTGGTAGACCGCGTCACCGAACATCCCGGCCCGGCCCGGGTCGACTGTGGGCTTCGACCAGTCGGTGTCCGCGTACCGTTGCGCGACAGTCTGCGCCACCGTGCGTCCGCCGTCGTGCTCGGCCCAGAGCCATTCGGCGTACGTGGCGAAGCCCTCGTTGAGCCAGATGTCGCTCCACCGGGCCACCGAGACGCTGTCGCCGAACCACTGGTGGGCCAGCTCGTGCGCGACCACCTCGGTGTTCGGCCGGTCGCCGCGGAAGAACGCCGGCCCGTAGACCGGACGGCTCTGCGTCTCCAGCGCGTACCGGATGCGTTCGTCGGCGACCACCACGCCGCCGTACGCCTCGAACGGGTACGGCCCGAAGCGCCCTGCCAGGAAGTCGGCGACCTCGCCGGTGCGGGCCACCGACGCGGCGGCCGGCCCGTCCGCGGGCAGCGCCGCGGCGACGGCGGTGACGATGGGCTTGCCGGCGTGGGTGCCGCTGCTGACCCGGTAGTCGCCGATCACCAGCGTGCTCAGGTAGCTGGCCATCGGCGCGCGCTCGGACCAGCGCCAGGTGGTCCAGCCGCCGCTGGACGTCCGGCCCTCCGGCACGCCGTTGGACAGCGCGGCGAGCCCGTCCGGCACGGTGACCGCGAGGTCGTATGTGGCCTTGTCCGACGGGTGGTCGTTGACCGGGTACCAGGTGCTCGCCGACTCCGGCTGACCGAGCGCTATCGCGCCGTCCGCAGTGGCGTGGAAGCCGCCGTCGCCCAGTTCGGCGTTCGGCAGCGGCTGCGGCACCCCGCCGTACGCGACCTCGACGGTGAACCGCCGCCCGGACGGCAGCCCGCCCGACGGGGTGACGATCAGCTCGGCGCCGTCGTGGCGGTGCTTCACCGCCTCGCCGTCCACCCGCACCCGCTCGACGTCCAGGCCGGCCAGGTCGAGCTGGAACCGGGACAGCGCGCGGGTGGCGGTGACGGTCAGCGTGGCCCTGCCGGTGAGCCGGTCGCTCGCCGGGTCGTAGCGCACGTCCAGCGCGTAGTGGCCCACGTCGTAGCCGCCGTTGCCGGCTCCCGGCACGTACGGGTCGCCGGCGTCCGCCGCGCCCGGCCGGAACCCGTTGTCGTCGCCGCCGGTGCACCCGCTCAGCGCGAGCGCCGCCGCCACCAGCCCGGCCGCCCAGATCCGCCCCCGTCTCACCCGGCGAGCCTAGACGCGCGACGGCGCGGGCGGGGCCGGAACACGTCCGGGCCGCCGCCCGCGCCGTCGTGCGGTGCTCAGCCGACACTCAGCGGTGCTCAGCGGTCGAGGACCAGTCCGACCTTCTGGAACTCCTTCAGGTCGCGGTAGCCGCACTTGGCCATCGCGCGGCGCAGGCCGCCGAAGAGGTTGAGCTGACCGTCCGGCTCGTCGGCCGGGCCGAACAGCAGCTTCTCCATCGAGCCGAGCGGCTCGCCGGCCACCTCGAACGCGCCCCGGGGCAGCGACGGGTGGCTGGCCGCCGAGTGCCACCAGGCGCCACCGGCCGGGGCCTCCTCGCAGAGCGACAGCGGCTCGCCGAGCATCACCGCGTCCGCGCCGCAGCCGAGCGCCTTGGCGATGTCGCCGGAGGTCTGCATGTCGCCGTCGGCGATCAGGTGCACGTACCGGCCGCCGGTCTCGTCCAGGTAGTCGCGGCGGGCCGCGGCGGCGTCGGCGATGGCGGTGGCCATCGGCACCCGGATGCCGAGCACCGACTCGGTGGTCGACCAGTCGTCGCCGCCGATGCCCACGATCACGCCGGCCGCGCCGGTACGCATCAGGTGCAGCGCGGTCTTGTAGTCGGTGCAGCCACCCACGACGACCGGCAGGTCCAGGTCGGCGATGAACTCCTTGAGGTTCAGCGGCTCGTCGGTGGTGGAGACGTGCTCGGCCGAGACGAGCGTGCCCTGGATGACCAGGATGTCCACGCCGGCGTCGAGGATCACCGGGGCCAGCGCCAGGGTGTGCTGCGGGGAGACCCGCACCGCCACCGTGCCGCCGCCCTCGCGCAGCTCGCGTACCCGCTCGGCGATCAGGTCGGGCCGGATCGGCTCGGCGTAGACCTCCTGGAGGCGCTTGGTCGCCCGCGCGTCCTCGCCGAGACCGGCCAGCTCCTCCAGGATCTTGGCCGGGTTCTCGTACCGGGTCCAGAGGCCCTCGACGTTGAGCACGCCGAGGCCGCCGAGCTGGCCGAGCCGGACCGCCGAGGCGGGGCTCATGGTCGCGTCCGAGGGGTGCGCGACGCACGGGATGCCGAACTGGTACGCGTCGAGCTGCCACGCGGTGGAGACGTCGTCGACGTCCCGGGTGCGGCGGCTCGGCACGATGGCGATGTCGTCCAGGTGGTAGCCGCGCTGCGCGGTCTTGCCCAGCCCGATCTCGACCACGTCACGCATGGGGGACTCCAGGTGGTTGGGGGTGGTGGGTCAGCGGGAGTGGTAGTTGGGCGCCTCGACTGTCATCTGGATGTCGTGCGGGTGGCTCTCCTTGAGCCCGGCCGCGGTGATCCGGATGAGCTGGCCACGCCGGTGCAGCTCCGGGATGCTCTCCGCGCCCACGTACCCCATCGCGGCGCGCAGCCCGCCGATGAGCTGGTGGGCGACGGCGGACAGCGGCCCCCGGTAGGGCACCTGACCCTCGACGCCCTCCGGGACCAGCTTGTCCTCGGCGAGCACGTCCTGCTGGAAGTAGCGGTCCTTGGAGTAGGACTTGCCCTGGCCGCGCGACTGCATCGCGCCGAGCGAGCCCATCCCCCGGTACGCCTTGTACTGCTTGCCGTTGATGAAGATCAGCTCACCGGGGCTCTCCTCGCAGCCGGCGAGCAGGCTGCCGAGCATCACCGTGTCGGCGCCGGCCACCAGGGCCTTGGCGATGTCGCCGGAGTATTGAATGCCGCCGTCGCCGATCACCGGCACGCCGGCCGGGCGGGCGGCGCGGGCCGCCTCCATGATCGCGGTGATCTGCGGTACGCCGACCCCGGCCACGATCCGGGTGGTGCAGATGGCGCCCGGTCCGACGCCCACCTTCACGCCGTCCGCGCCGGCCTCGACGAGCGCCTTCGCGCCCGCGTACGTGGCGATGTTGCCGCCCACGATGTCGATGCTGACGTCCCGCTTTAGCCGAGCCACCATCTCCAGCACGGCCCGCTGGTGACCGTGCGCGGTGTCCACGATGACGACGTCCACGCCGGCGTCGACGAGCGCGCGGGCCCGCTTGTAGCCGTCCTCGCCCACGCCGACCGCGGCGGCGACCCGGAGCCGGCCCGCGTCGTCCTTGGTGGCGTTCGGGTACTGCTCGCTCTTGGTGAAGTCCTTGACCGTGATCAGGCCGCGCAGCTTGCCGCCCGCGTCCACGATCGGCAGCTTCTCGATCTTGTGCTGGCGCAGCAGGCCGAGCGCGTCGTCCTTGCTCACGCCGACCGGCGCGGTGATCAGCGGGGTGCGGGTCATGATCTCGCGCACCGGCGTGGCCGGGTCGGAGACGAACCGCATGTCGCGGTTGGTGACGATGCCGACCAGCTGGCCCTGCCCGTCCACCACCGGCACGCCGGAGATGCGGTAGCGCCCGCAGAGCGCGTCGACCTCGCGCAGCGTGTCGTCCGGGCTGGCGGTCACCGGGTTGGTGATCATGCCGGACTCGGAGCGCTTCACCAGGTCGACCTGGAGCGCCTGGTCCTCGACGGAGAGGTTGCGGTGCAGCACGCCGATGCCGCCCTGGCGGGCCATCGCGATCGCCATCCGCGCCTCGGTGACCGTGTCCATCGCGCTGGACAGCAGCGGCACGGTCAGCTCGATGTTGCGGGTGAGGCGGGTGCGGGTGTTGACGCGGCTGGGCACGACGTCCGACTCGCCCGGCTGGAGCAGTACGTCGTCGAAGGTCAGCCCGAGCGGCACCACCCGGGCCGAACCGGCCGGCAGCTCGGGCAGATGGCCACCCAGCTCCCCGCCGTCGGTGCCGGCCGGAATCTCGGTGCTGGGCGAATTCTCCACGATTGCTCCCCTGAGCTGGTCGAACGGGCTGCAGCGAGGCGGCGCGCGGGGGCACCGGCAGGCGCCTGGTGACGGCGCGTCGCCTCATCGTACCCACCTACCCGTCCCGGCCCGGGCAGCGGCGGGCCCGAGGGTAGGCCGGGCCACAGCACGGGCTGGGGCGGGCTTTCCGGCGGCTCGGGGTCTACGGTGAGGGGGTGCACGACGAGCCCATCGACCCGTTCAACGGCGACCCGGCCGATCCGGCTGCCGGCCTGCACGATCCCGGCGACGACGACGCGCTCGACCCGCTGACCGAGGTCGAGCGCCAGGACGTCCTGGAGGATCTCGCCGATCTGGAGATCTACCAGGCGCTGCTCCAGCCGATCGGCGTGCGCGGCCTGGTGATCGAGTGCGAGGACTGCCGCGAGCCGCACTACTTCGACTGGGACCTGCTGCGCGGCAACCTGCGCCACCTGCTCAACTCGGGGCGTCCCCGGGTGCACGAGCCGGCCTACGACCCGGACCCGGACCACTACGTGAGCTGGGACTACGCCCGCGGCTACGCCGACGGCGTGCACGACACGCTCACCGAGGGCACCGACGACTCCGCGTCGGAGTGACTCCCGCCGGGGTCAGGCGACCAGGCCGGCCCGGAATCCGGCCGCCACGGCGTGCGCCCGGTCGCGCGCGCCGAGCTTGCGGAACAGCCGCCGGGCGTGCGTCTTGACCGTGTCCTCGGAGACGAACAGCTCCCGCCCGATCTCCGCGTTGCTCTTGCCCTCGGCCATGCCGAGCAGCACCTGAAGCTCCCGCTCGGTCAGCCCGATCGCGCTGCGCGGCGTCCGCGCCGGCCGCTGGGCCGCGCCCGTCCGGGGTGCCTCCGCGCCGTCGGCCGCCGCCGGGTCGTCCGGGTCCTCGCCCCGTTGCACGGGCACCACCGTGGGCAGGCCCGCAGCGTCCACCGGGGCCGTCGCCGGCCAGCCGGGCCCACCCTGGGTACGCCCCGGCGCCGCCGACCGGGTCGGCCCGCCCACCGCCGCCGCGTCCCGGGCGGTGTCCGCCACCCGGTGCCGGTTGCTCCGGCCGGGGGCGGAGAGCAGCAGCAGCGCCTTGGCGACCGCGCTGGTCAGGTCGTGGTCGGCGTTCTGGATCAGCCCGCGCGCCCCGGCGCTGATGGTGGCCGCCGCCGACTCCGACTCCTCGGCGCCGAGCAGCAGCACCGCCGCCTGCGGGGCGCGGGCGAGCACCCGCCGGACGAAGCCGGCGCTGTCCGGCCGGGTCAGGGCGGTGTCGGCGAGCACCACGTCCACCGGGCGCTCGGCGAGCCGCAACATCACCTCCGGATCGGAGACGGCCGTCCGGACGACGCCGGACAGCCCGAGCCGCGCCGCCGCGGAGGTCAGATGCTGGGCCGCCAATGGTGTCCGAACGCACACAAGAACACTACGCACAGTGGTCTCCTCTCCGACTCAGAGCAGACCATGCGGAGGTGGGGTCGGGAGGGGGTTCCGGGCAATCATCCGAACTTTTCCGACAGATGGGGCATATACCGCCGAGTGTCCGAGGTTTTCGATCACAGATGTGTGAGGCGCGGACCGCTCGGGTACCGAGGGGTTCATCCGGAACCGGCATCCCGCGCGGACCGCCGCCCGGTAGCTGGCAACGAACATTCTCCGCGGTGCCGCGCGGGAGGAGGGGTGCTGATGTCGAACGTACGTAGGCTGCCTGGACCGATCGACGAGCTCTGGGACTGGCAGCGGCTCGGAGCCTGCCGTGGCCGCGACAGCGCGCAATTCTTCCACCCGGACGGCGAGCGCGGCTCCTCCCGGCTGCGCCGCGAAACCGGCGCCAAGTCCGTCTGCCGCGCCTGCCCGGTACGCGCCGAGTGCGCCGCGCACGCGCTCTCCGTCCGCGAGCCGTACGGCGTCTGGGGCGGGTTCAGCGAGTCCGAGCGGCTGCGGCTACTCGCGCTCGGCTGGGAGGACCTGGCCGACCGCCGGCAGACCCGGGTGGACATCGCCCGCCTGGAGGCGCGCCTCGGCCGCCCGCACAACACCGCCGTGCCGGACCAGCGCAAGGTCGCCTGACCGGCTCCACGACCCCCGACGCCGCGCCCCGGACCCCGGGGCGCGGCGTCGTGTCGTCCCGGCCCTCGCGTGATCAACACCAGTTCGGCGAAGTGGCCATATCGCGGAACCTCTGATGCCACCACTTCGGGGAGCTGGTGTTGATCTTTCGGGGTGGGGCGGTCGTCAGGTGACCGTGACCCGCACTGTGTGCCAGCCGGTCGCGCCGTCGGGGGCGACCGGGGCGCGCTGTTCCGTCTGGGTCTCGCCCGCCGTGTCGGTCGCCCGGACCTGGAGCGTGTGCTCGCCCGGCGTCGCGTCCCACCGCCAGGACCACTGCACCCAGGTGTCAGCCGACACCGCCGGGGCGAGCGTCGCCTCCTGCCACGGGCCGCCGTCGGCGCGTACCTCGACGCGGCGGATGCCACGGTGCTGCGCCCACGCCACACCCGCCACCGTCACCGGGCCGGCGGCCGGGCGGCTGCGGGGCCGGGGCGTGTCGATCCGGGACTGCGTCTTGATCGGGCCCTGCGCGGACCAGCCGCGCGGCACCCAGTAGGCGTCGAAGTCGGCGAAGCTGGTCAGCTCCAGCTCGGTGAGCCACTTGCAGGCCGACACGTACCCGTAGAGGCCGGGCACCACCATCCGCACCGGGAAGCCGTGCTGGATCGGCAGCGGCTCGCCGTTCATGCCGACCGCGAGCAGGGCGTCCCGCCCGTCGCGCAGCACCGACGTCGGCGTGCCGCAGGTCCAGCCGTCCACCGCGCGCCCGACCACCTGGTCCGCGCCGTCGAGCGGGCCGGCCTCGTCGAGCAGTTCCTTGATCGGTACGCCGAGCCACCGCGCGTTGCCGATCAGGTCGCCGCCCACCTCGTTGGAGACGCAGGCGAGCGTCACGTACCGCTCGACCATCGGACGGGCCAGCAGGTCGTCGAAGCTCAGCTCGATCGGGTTGCGCACCCGACCGTGGATGCGCAGCCGCCAGGTGGCCGGATCGACCTGCGGCACCACGAGCGCGGTGTCGATCCGGTAGAACTCCCGGTTCGGTGTGACGTACGGCGCGAGCCGGGGCAGCGACAGGTCCGCTCCGGCCGGCACCTGCGGTGCGGGGGCGGCCGGGGCGGGCAGCGTCACCGCCTCCCGGGCCGCCGACACGCCGCGCCGGCCGGCCAGCCAGTGCCCGCCCAGCCCGGCCACCGCCGCCGCGCCCGTGAGCAGCCCGGCGCCACGCAGGAACCGCCGCCGCGACTCCGCGTCGTCGTGCCGGACCGGCTCCCAGCCGCCGGGGGTCTCCCCCTCGCGGGCGAGCGCGGCGACCGCCGGGGGCGGCGCGGACGGCGGCGTGGCGCGGGGTGCCCGATCGGCGCTCAGCGGTCCGGCCACGAAGGCCCAGAGCGTCAGCGCGCCGAGTCCGCCGCCGACCAGGGAGGGCAGCGCGTCGAACGCGTTCGCTCCGGCCCGGGTCAGCGCGGCGGCGACGCCGAGCACCGTGAACGCGGCGACCCCGGCCAGGCCGATCACCAGCCGCCGGGCCGCCGCCAGGCCGAGCAGCGCACCGAAGGCGGCCAGCAGCAGTGCGGTCCCGACCAGCAGGGCGATCTTGTCGTACGTGCCGAAGACGTCGATGGCGAACTGCTTGAGCGGCTCGGGGACCAGGTCGACGACGAGTCCGCCGACGGCGACGAGCGGAGCGGACCGGGGACCGGTCAGGACCGCCACGGGTTCGGCGGTGCCGAGGGCCACCACGGTGGCGACGACACCGGCCGTCGCCGCGCGGCGGCGGGAGAGGGTGCTCACGGCGTCCAGTCTGGTCGACCCGCCGGGCCGGCTGCCAATGTCGTCAGCGTTCCGTAAGCAGATACGCGTCAGGGCACACCACCGGGTCGGCGGTGTGCCCTGACGTCGGGCGTGCTCCTCGGGTCAGAAGCCCGGGCCGTGCTGGTGGCCGTGACCGTGCGAGTGGCCGTGCCCACCGGCGGCGGCCGGCTCCGGCTCGGCCGGCTTCTCCACCACGAGGCTCTCGGTGGTGAGCAGCAGGCCGGCGATCGAGGCGGCGTTGCTGACCGCGTTGCGGGTCACCTTCACCGGGTCGATGATGCCGGACTTGGCCAGGTCGACGTACTCGCCGGTGGCGGCGTCGAGGCCGTGGCCCCAGTCCTGGCCGACGACCTTCTCCACCACCACGTAGCCGTCGTGGCCGGCGTTCTGCGCGATCCAGCGCAGCGGCTCGACGAGCGCCTTGCGCACGATCGAGACGCCGACCTTCTCGTCACCGGTGAAGCCCAGGTCGTCGTCGAGCACCGGCAGGATCTGGGCCAGGGCGGCGCCGCCACCCGGGACCGTACCCTCCTCGACCGCGGCCTTGGTCGCGGCGATGGCGTCCTCGATGCGGTGCTTGCGCTCCTTCATCTCGACCTCGGTGGCCGCGCCGACCTTGATCACGGCGATGCCGCCGGAGAGCTTCGCCAGCCGCTCGGCCAGCTTCTCCCGGTCCCACTCGGAGTCGGAGGCCTCGATCTCCTTGCGGATCTGCGCGACCCGGTCGGCGACCTCGGAGGCCTGCCCGCCACCGTCGACGACAGTGGTGTTCTCCTTGTCGACCACGACGCGGCGGGCGGTGCCGAGCACCTCCAGGCCGACCTGGTCGAGCTTGTAGCCCAGCTCCGGGGCGACCAGCTCGGCGCCGGTCAGGATCGCCATGTCCTGGAGCATCGCCTTGCGGCGGTCGCCGAAGCCGGGGGCCTTGACGGCGCAGACCTTGACGGTCTTGCGCAGCGCGTTGACCACCAGCGTGGACAGGGCCTGGCCCTCGACGTCCTCGGCGACGATGAGCAGCGGCTTGTTGTTCTGGAGGACCTTCTCCAGCAGCGGCAGCAGCTCCTCGATCGCCGAGATCTTCTGGGTGGTGATCAGGATGTACGGGTCCTCCAGGACCGCCTCCTGCGCCTCCAGGTCGGTGACGAAGTTCGGCGAGATGAAGCCCTTGTCGAACTGCAGACCCTCGGTCACCTCCAGCTCGGTGGTGAGCGCGGAGCCCTCCTCGACGGTGATGACGCCGTCGCGGCCGACCTTCTCCATCGCCTCGGCGATCAGCTCGCCGATCGCGGCGTCCTGCGCGGAGACGGTCGCGACGTGCGCGATCGACTCCTTGCCGGCGACCTCGACGGCCTTGCCGAGCAGCGCCTCGGAGACCTTGGCGGCCGCCGCGTCGATGCCGCGCTTCAGGCCGGTCGGGTTGGTGCCGGCGGCCACGTTGCGCAGGCCCTCGCGGACCATGGCCTGGGCCAGCACGGTGGCGGTGGTGGTCCCGTCGCCGGCGACGTCGTTGGTCTTGGTCGCCACCTCCTTGACCAGCTGCGCGCCGAGGTTCTCGTACGGGTTGGTGAGCTCGATCTCCTTGGCGATGGTCACGCCGTCGTTGGTGATCGTGGGCGCACCGAACTTCTTGTCCAGGACGACGTTGCGCCCGCGCGGGCCGAGGGTGACCTTCACCGCGTCCGCGAGGGCGTTGACACCGTGCTCGAGCAGGTGCCGGGCGTCGTCCGAGAAGCTGAGGATCTTCGCCATCAGTATCCCTTCGAAGCGACGTTGCCCCGGCCCGGCGAGCCGGACCGGGGCAACGACACTGATCGGTTGCTTACTTCTCGATGACCGCGAGGACGTCGCGGGCGGAGAGCACCAGGTACTCCTCGCCGGCGTACTTGACCTCGGTGCCGCCGTACTTCGAGTAGAGGACGGTGTCGCCGACCTTCACGTCGATCGGCACGCGGTTGCCCTTGTCGTCGATCCGGCCCGGGCCGACAGCGAGGACGGTGCCCTCCTGCGGCTTCTCCTTGGCGGTGTCGGGGATCACGATGCCCGAGGCGGTGGTGGTCTCGGCCTCGTTCGCCTGGACCACGATGCGGTCCTCGAGCGGCTTGATCGCAACCTTGGTCGCGGTAGTCACGGGCATACCCTCCCGGGTACTTGGTGTCGTTGCCGGCCGGCATGCCGACCAGCGTCAATCTGCCACATGCCACCGGGCGGGGCCGTCGTCGCGGGTGCCGGTCCGCCTGGCGCTCAACCCCCGGGCACGAGGCTCGGGTGTTGGCACCCTCAGGGTGAGAGTGCTAATCGCAGGTTATTCCTCGGCTAGCACTCCGTCAAGGAGAGTGCCAACGCGTCGCCCTCCGTGTCGCGCCGGAACCGGGCCGGGAGAATGAGCGCGTGGATCTCGACCAGCTCGCCGCGCTGCGTACCCCCGAGGGGTCGGCGGCGCTCGCCGCGGCCGAGCGGGTGGCCGGCGGCGACCCGCTGGCGGCGGCGGCCGCGCTGCGCTCGGCCGGCCTTCCCGGCGGGCTCGCGGCGGCGGCGCTCACCCAGGCCGAGCTGCGCCGCCGGGCGGCCGGCAAGTTCGGCGCGGCGGCGGCCGGGATGTTCCTCACCCGGGCGGGGCTGGAGCAGGCGACCCGCCGCGTGGTCGCCGACCGGCGCGCGGCGCGGCTGCGCGCCGCGGGCGTGACCACGCTGGCCGACCTGGGGTGCGGCCTGGGGGCCGACGCGCTCGCCGCGGCCCGCGCCGGCATCCGGGTGTACGCGGTGGAGGCCGACCCGGTGACCGCCACGATGGCCGCTGCGAACGCCGAAGCGGCCGGGCTCGCCGATCTGGTGACGGTCTCCTGCGGTGACGCCACGGCGTTCGACGTGACCGGGGTGGACGCGGTGTTCTGCGATCCGGCCCGGCGGCGGGCGGGCACCGGGCGGCGCGTCTTCGACCCGAACGCCTACTCGCCGCCGTGGGACTTCGTCACCGGCCTGGCCACGCGGGTGCCGCGCACGGTGGTGAAGGTGGCGCCCGGGCTGGACCACGCGCTCATCCCGGGCGGCGCCGAGGCGGAGTGGGTGAGCGTGGACGGCGACCTGGTCGAGGCGGCGCTGTGGTGCGGCGAGCTGGCCGAGGTCCCGCGCCGCGCCACGGTGCTGCGCGAGCGCGACGACGCGGTATCGCTCCTCACCGGCACGGGCGCGCAGGAGGCGCCGGTGGGACCGGTCCGGCGGTTCCTCTACGACCCGGATCCGGCGGTGGTGCGCGCGCACCTGGTCGCCGAGCTGGCCACCGACCTGGACGCCACGCTCGCCGACGCGTCGATCGCCTACCTGTACGGCGACGAGGCCCGGCCCACCCCGTTCGCCCGCTGCCTGGAGATCACCGACGTGCTGCCGTTCTCGCTGAAGCGGCTGCGCGCCCTGCTGCGGGAGCGGCGGGTCGGCCGGGTCGAGATCCGCAAGCGCGGGTCGGCGCTGGAGCCGGAGAAGCTGCGCCGCGACCTGCGGCTGTCCGGCGACGAGGCGGCCGGCCTGGCGCTGACCCGGGTGGCCGGCGCCCCCATGGTGCTCGTCTGCCGGCCGGTTCCGGCCGGCGGCTGACCCCGGCGCGCGGTTTCGGCTCGCGGTCGGCCGACGGCCGGGCTAGCTTGACGCCCATGGCAGGCCCCGGCACTCCGGCGATCGCGTTGCTGAGCAAGCGGAAGATCGCCCACAGCACCCACACCTACGACGTGTCGCCGGACGCGCCGAACTACGGCGCGCTCGTGGCGACCGCGCTCGGGGTGGCGCCGGAGCGCGTCTTCAAGTCGCTCGTCACCGAGGTCGACGGCGGGCTGACGGTGGCGGTGGTGCCGGTGACCGGCGAGCTGGATTTGAAGGCGCTCGCCGCCGCAGCGGGTGGCAAGCGGGCCACCATGGCGGACCGGACGACCGCCGAGCGGGCGACCGGATACGTCTGCGGCGGCATCAGCCCGCTCGGGCAGCGCAAGCGGCTACCGACTGTCATCGACGCCTCCGCGCTGGCGCACCCGACGGTGTACGTCTCGGCGGGCCGCCGGGGGTTGCAGGTGCAGCTCGCGCCGACGGATCTGGTGGCGCTCACCGGGGCGACGACGGCATCGATCGCCGCCACCTGAGCGGGGTCGTGACGGTACGTGTGGGAGCGTTCCCGGAACGCGCTCTCCCGGTGGTGTCCCGCGGGTGACAACCGCGTTGCTGAATTGTTACCGCCGCCAACAAACTTCTGACCTCGGCAGTCTTGCGGCGCATGGGAAGCGGGGAATACGTTGCCGGACACAACAAAACATCACCACTCCCCCACCTCCGAAAGGACCCTGCACATGCGCAAGGGCTTCCTCACCTTCGCGGCCGTCGGTCTCCTCGCGACCGGCAGCATGGCCGCCTGTGGTGACAACGGCGGTTCTTCCGACGAGGCCGGCGGCTCCAACGCCAAGAAGCCGAAGATCGGCGTGATCCTGCCGGACAGCAAGTCCTCCGCCCGCTGGGAGGGCGCGGACCGCAAGTACCTCAAGGCGGCGTTCGACGCGGCCGGCGTCGAGTCCGACATCCAGAACGCGCAGAACGACAAGACCGCGTTCCAGACCATCGCCGACCAGATGATCACCAGCGGCGTCAACGTCCTGATGATCGTCAACCTGGACTCCGGCACCGGCAAGGCCGTGCTCGACAAGGCCAAGTCGCAGGGCGTCGCGACCATCGACTACGACCGGCTGACCCTGGGCGGCTCCGCCCAGTACTACGTCAGCTTCGACAACGAGGCGGTCGGCAAGCTCCAGGGCGAGGGCCTGAGCAAGTGCCTGACCGACAAGGGCGTCAAGAACCCGTCGATCGCGTACCTCAACGGCTCGCCGACCGACAACAACGCCACCCTGTTCAAGAACGGGTACGACTCGGTGCTCAAGCCGAAGTTCGACTCGAAGGAATACACCAAGGTCGCCGACGACCCGGTGCCGGCCTGGGACAACGCGCAGGCCGCCACGATCTTCGAGCAGCAGATGACCAAGGCCGGCGGCAAGATCGACGGCGTGCTCGCCGCCAACGACGGTCTCGGCAACGCGGCCATCTCGGTGCTGAAGAAGAACAAGCTCAACGGCAAGGTCCCGGTGACCGGTCAGGACGCCACCAAGGAGGGCCTGCAGAACATCCTCGCCGGTGACCAGTGCATGACCGTCTACAAGGCGGTCAAGAAGGAGGCGGACGCCGCCGCCGAGCTGGCCATCGCCCTCGCAAAGGGCGAGCGGAAGGACACCGGCCAGACGGTCAAGGACCCGGAGGGCAACCGGGACGTGCCGGCCGTGCTGCTGGAGCCCAAGGCCATCTACAAGGACAACGTCAAGGACGTGGTGGCCGACGGCTACGTCACCAAGGAAGAGCTCTGCACCGGTGCGTTCGCCAAGCTCTGCACCGACGCCGGCGTGAGCTGACCCACCCGCCTCAGGCGGCGCCGCCCGGCACGGGGAGACCCGTGCCGGGCGGCGCCCGCGCCGGACGGGATCCGAGACCTCCCTCCGCCCAAAGGAGAACCCCGTGTCCGCAACCCCCCTGCTGGAGCTACGCGGGATCGACAAGAGCTTCGGTCCCGTCCAGGTGCTGCGTGACGTCGCCTTCGCCGCGCACCCCGGCGAGGTGACCGCGCTCGTCGGCGACAACGGCGCCGGCAAGTCGACCCTGGTCAAGTGCATCAGCGGCATCCACCCCACCGACGCCGGCGAGTTCCTCTTCGACGGCAGGCCGGTGACCATCAACAGCCCCCGCGACGCCGCCGCGCTCGGGATTGAGGTCGTCTACCAGGACCTCGCGCTCTGCGACAACCTCGACATCGTGCAGAACATGTTCCTCGGCCGGGAGAAGCGCAGCGGCATCGTGCTCGACGAGCCGACCATGGAGCAGATGGCCGCCGAGACGCTCGCCGGCCTGAGCGTGCGCACCGTGAAGTCGCTGCGCCAGCACGTGGCCAGCCTCTCCGGCGGCCAGCGGCAGACCGTCGCCATCGCCAAGGCCGTGCTCTGGAACAGCAGGCTCGTCATCCTGGACGAGCCGACCGCCGCGCTCGGCGTCGCGCAGACCGCCCAGGTGCTGGAGCTGGTGCGCCGGCTGGCCGACAACGGCCTGGCCGTGGTGCTCATCTCGCACAACATGAACGACGTCTTCGCCGTCTCCGACCGGATCGCCGCGCTCTACCTCGGCCAGATGGTCGCCCAGGTGAAGACCACCGACATCACCCACTCGCAGGTGGTCGAGCTGATCACCGCCGGCCGCTCCGGCAGCCTCGGCCTCACCGGCGAGCCGGGCGGCAACGGCGCCGCGCCCGCCGACACCACTCCAGGAGCCGTCCGATGACCGCCATCGTCGTGAAGAAGGAAGGCCCGGCCGGCGTCGCACCGACACCGACCATGAGCAGCCACGTGAACAACTACTGGCGCCGGGTACGCGGCGGCGACATCGGCGCGCTGCCCGCTGTGGTCATGCTCGTGGCGCTGGCGGTGGGCTTCTCGATCGCCCGCCCGTCGTTCTTCACCGCCGGCAACCTGGCAAACCTGTTCACCCAGGGCGCGGCCGTCACGCTCATCGCCATGGGCCTGGTCTTCGTCCTGCTGCTCGGCGAGATCGACCTCTCCGCCGGCTTCGCCAGCGGCGTCTGCGCCGCGATCCTGGCCAATGTGGTCACCGTGCTCGGCTACCCCTGGTACGTGGCGGTGCTCGCCGCCGTCGTCACCGGCGTGGTCATCGGCACCGTGCTGGGCCTGCTGGTCGCCAAGGTCGGCATCCCGTCCTTCGTGGTCACGCTCGCCGGGTTCCTGGCCTTCCAGGGCGTCGTGCTGACGCTGATGGACGAGGGCGCCAACATCGCGATCCGCGACGACGTGCTCGTCGCGATCGCCAACCGCAACCTCACCCCCGCGCTGGGCTGGGCGCTGGCCGCGGTGGCCGTCGCCGGGTACGCGGCCGTGCAGTTGCTGCGGTACCGCAACCGGGCCGCCCGCGGCCTGCTCACCGACCCGATCGCGGTGGTCGCCGCCCGGATCGCCGGCCTCGCGGTGATCCTCGGCGTCGCTGTCTACGTGCTCAACCTGGAGCGCAGCCGCAACGTGCTGATCACCTCGCTCAAGGGCGTGCCGATCGTGGTGCCGATCATCGCGGTGCTGCTGATCGTCTGGACGTTCGTGCTCCAGCGCACCAGCTACGGGCGGCACATCTACGCGGTCGGCGGCAACGCCGAGGCGGCCCGCCGGGCCGGCATCAACGTCGACCGCATCCGCATCTCCGTCTTCGTCATCTGCTCCTCGATGGCCGCCATCGGCGGCATCGTGGCCGCCAGCAGGGGCAACTCCGTCGACCCCAACACCGGGGGAAGTAACGTACTGCTCTACGCCGTCGGCGCGGCGGTGATCGGCGGCACCAGCCTCTTCGGCGGCAAGGGCCGGATCCTCGACGCCGTGCTCGGTGGCGCGGTGGTCGCGGTCATCGACAACGGTATGGGACTGATGGGATACAGCTCGGGCGTGAAGTACGTGGTCACCGGCGTGGTGCTGCTCGCCGCGGCGACCATCGACGCGCTGTCGCGTCGGCGGGCCGCCGCCACCGGCAACCGCTGATCAGGGGTACGAAACACCATGGCGGTGGCAATGCGCGCGGGCCCCAGTCAGGACGAGATCCGTCGGCAGAACCTGGGCGCATTGCTCCGCTACGTACACGTTCACGGCGCCACCACCCGGGCCGAGCTGACCACCGCGCTCGGCCTCAACCGCAGCACCATCGGCGCGCTGACCGCGGACCTGGCCGGCGCCGGTCTGGTCAGCGAGGGGACGCCGAAGGAGACCGGCCGGGCCGGACGACCGTCACTCGTCGTCCGGCCCGAGTCGGAACGGGTCTACGCGTACGCGTACAGCGTCGAGGTGGACCGGCTGCGGGCCGCGCGGGTCGGGCTCGGCGGTGAGGTGCTCGACCGCCGGGAGATGGACCGGCCGCGCAACCTGGTCGCCGGGGAGGCCGCCCCGCTGCTCGCCGGCGCGGTCAAGGAGATGCACCAGTCGGTGCCGGCGGACGCGGTCTGCGTGGGCGCCGGGCTGGCGGTCTGCGGCATGGTCCGCCGGGAGGACGGTCTGGTCCGGCTCAGCCCCACAACCGGCTGGGTGGACGAGCCGATCGGCGCCGCGCTCGCCGTCGAGCTGGGAATAGACGTACCGATCACGGTGGGCAACGTGGCCGACGTGGCCGCGTACGCCGAGCACGCCCGCGGCGCGGCGGTCGGCTGCGACAACGTCATCTACCTCTACGGCGACGTCGGTGTGGGCGCGGGCATCATCGCCGGAGGGCGGCGGCTGAGAGGGCACGGCGGCTACGGCGGCGAGGTCGGCCACATGGTGGTGGTCCGTGACGGGGTGCGCTGCGACTGCGGCCGGCGCGGCTGCTGGGAGACCGAGATCGGCGAGCACGGGCTGCTGCGCGCCGCCGGCCGGTCCGAGGCGCGCGGCCGGGACGCGCTGCTCGCCGTCTTCGACGCCGCCGACCGCGGCGACGCCCGTGCCCAGACCGCGGTACGGCAGGCCGGCGACTGGCTCGGCTTCGGCGTCGCGAACCTGGTCAACATCTTCAACCCGGAGATGGTCATCTTCGGCGGCACCATGCGCGACCTCTACCTGGCCTCCGCCGCGCAGGTGCGCAGCCGGCTCAACTCCAACGGGCTGCCCGCGTGCCTGGAGCACGTGCGGCTGCGTACCCCGAAGCTCGGTGACGACGCGGCGCTGATCGGCGCCGCCGAGCTGGCGTTCGAACGACTCCTCGCCGACCCGCTGAACTGATCGGCCCGCCGATCCGTACCAGTGTGCGGACGGGCGGCCGGCTTGCGCGGCCGTCCACGACCCCGCGTACCGGTCCGGACCGAGGAGGCACCGCAACCATGGCATCGCTGGAATCCGCACGCCGCAAGCTGGCGCACCGGGTGGTACTGCTGCTCGCCGCGCTGGGCGCGGGGATCGGCGTCGTTCCCGGGACGGCGCAGGCCGCACCCAACCCCGGCGTGCAGATGAACGCCGCCGACATGACGCTGCTCAACGGCGTACGGCTGGCCGGGCTGTGGGAGATGCCGGCCGGGCAGATGGCGGCCGAGAAGGGCCAGTCCGCCCGGGTACGCGAGGTCGGCGCGGAGATCGCCAAGCAGCACGCGGAGCTGGACCAGCTCGTGGTCGAGGCGGCCAACAAGCTCGGCGCCACCCTGCCGACGGATCCGACGGCCGAGCAGCAGGGGTGGCTGACCGAGATGCGGAACGCCACCGGCGCCCGGTTCGACCAGATCTTCGTCACCCGGCTGCGGGTCGCCCACGGCAAGATCTTCCCGGTGATCGGCGCGGTCCGGGCGAGCACCCGCGACCCGATCGTGCGCAAGCTGGCCGAGGACGCCAACACGTTCGTCAACGACCACATGACCATGCTGGAGAGCACCGGGCTGGTGCGCTGGCAGCAGTTGCCGCCGGCCGCGCTGCCGCCCGCGCAGAGCGACTCGCTCGTCGCCGCCGCCCAGGCCAACGTGGGCAGCGGTGGTGGGCTCCAGGTCGGCACCGGGGTGGTGTGGGCGGTGTTCCTGATCGCGCTCGGCACCGGCGGGTACGCGACCTGGCGGCTGACCCGCCGTTCGTGAGCCGTCCGTCGAGCGGGCCCCGGCACGTCGCCGGGGCCCGTCGCGCGTCCTCAGCCGTGCCAGGAACGCCACAGCGCGGCGTACGAGCCACCGGCCGCGACCAGCTCGTCGTGTGATCCCAGCTCGGTGATCCGGCCGTCGGCGACCACCGCCACGCGGTCCGCGTCGTGCGCGGAGAAGAGCCGGTGCGCGATGGCGATGACGGTACGGCCCTGAAGCACCGCCGCCAGCGACCGTTCCAGGGCCCGGGCCGCCCGCGGGTCGATCAGCGAGGTGGCCTCGTCCAGCACCAGCGTGTGCGGGTCGGCGAGCACCAGCCGGGCCAGCGCGAGCTGCTGCGCCTGCGCCGGGGTGAGCGGGTGTCCGCCCGCGCCGACCTGCGTGTCGAGCCCGTCCGGCAGGGCCAGCGCCCAGTCCAGCGCGTCGACGGCGGCCAGCGCCGCGCGTACCCGCTCCGGGTCGGCGTCCGGCCGCACCATCGCCACGTTGTCGGCGAGCGTGCCGATGAACACGTGGTGCTCCTGGCTGACGAGCGCGACATGGGTACGCAGCTCGGCCAGGGGCATCCCGGCCAGCGGGCGGCCGTCCACCGTCACCGTGCCGGCGTTCGGCGCGTGCACGCCGGCCAGCAGCCGGCCCAGCGTCGACTTGCCCGCCCCGGACGGGCCGACCATCGCCAGCCGCTCCCCCGGCCGGGGTTCCAGCGTCACGCCGTGCAGCACGTCGTGACCCGGGCGGTACGCGTACCGGACGTCGTGCGCGGCGAGCCGGCCGTCGCCGCCCGCACTGCCCGGAGCGGCGGTGCGCTCGTCCGGCGTGGCGGATGCCCTGGCGCGTCCGTCCGGCTCGACGGCCACCCCGAGCAGCCGGGCCAGCGAGGCGCCGCCGACCTGGAACTCGTCCAGCCAGCCGAGCAGCCGCTCGATCGGGTCGGTGAGCTGCTGGGCGTAGAGCGTGGCGGCGGTGACCTGACCGAGGCTGGCCCAGCCCTTCAGGTGGAACCAGCCGCCGATGAGCAGGGTCGCCACCATCGGCACCAGGTAGCCGAACTCGGCCACCGGCCAGAACACGGTCCGCAGGTGGAGCGTGTAGCGCTCGGCCGCGTACGACCGGCGGATGTCCGCGTCGCCGCGGGCCCGGCGGCGGGCCGCCTGCCGCAGCGCCTCGGTGGTCCGCGCCCCCTCGACCGTCTCGCTGATCCCGTCGGTGATGTCCGAGTAGGCGGCGTTCTCCCGCAGGTAGCCCTGCGGCGCGCGGCGCAGGTACCAGCGCGTGCCGGCCCACAGCACCGGCACCGCCAGCAGGCTGGGCAGCACCAGCAGCGGACCGGTCAGCAGCAGCGCGCCGAGGATCAGCAGCACTGTCAGCGCCGCGATGAGCGTCTCCGGCCCGGCGAACCGGACCGTACGGGACAGCGCGGCGACGTCCCGCGAGGTACGGGTGAGCAGGTCGCCGGTGCCGGCCCGCTCGACTGTGGCCAGCGGCAGCGCGAGCACCCGGTCGACGAACTCCTCCCGCAGCTCGGCGAGCACCCGCTCACCGAGCCGGGCCGAGGCCAGGTGCGCGAAGCGGACCAGCACGGCCTGCACCACCACGAACGCGGCGATGGCCGCCACGACCCGGTCCACTGTCGTCGCGGCGATGCCCTGGGAGATCCCCTGCACCAGGTCGCCGAGCAGGCGCGGGGCGACGAGCCCGGCCCCGGCGGCGAGCGCGTGCAGGCCGAGCGCGGCGGCCAGGCCACGCGGGTGACGGCGGATCAGCTCGCGCACGTACCGGCGGACCTGGGCGATGTCGGCGACGGGCAGCGCGTTGCTCATCGGTCCTCCTCCCGGCTCACCGTGGCGGCGTAGCGCGGCTCGGCGGCGAGCAGTTCCTCGTGCCGGCCCTCGGCGACGACCTTGCCGTCCTCCACGAAGACCACGTGGTCCGCGTGGCCGAGCACCAGCGGGCTCGTGGTGCAGACGAGCGTGGTCCGGCCGTGGCGGGCCGGACCGAGCCGTTCGGCGATGCGCGCCTCGGTGTGCGCGTCCACCGCGCTGGTCGGCTCGACCAGGATCAACGTCTCCGGGTCGGCGACGAGCGCGCGGGCCAGCCGCAGCCGTTGCCGCTGCCCGCCGGAGAACTCCCGGCCGCGTTCGGCGACCTCGCCGTCCAGGCCGCCGGGCAGCGCCTCGACGATGTCGGTGGCGCTCGCCGCGGCCAGCGCCGCCTCGACGGCGCCGGGCTCGGCCCGGTCGTGCGGGTCCAGCTCCGTGCGCAGCACGCCGCTGAACAGCTGCGCGTCGTTGTCGGCCACCAGGATCCGCTCCCGCACCGTCGCCAGTGCCACGTCCCGCAGCGGTACGCCGTGCAGCGTGACGTCCCCGTCGGCGTACCGGCCGAGCCGGTCGGCGATCTCGGTGGCGTCCTGCGGGGCGGCGGTGGCCAGCGCGGTGAGCCGGCCCGGTCGCAGGACGAGTCCGGAGCGTACGTCCGCCAGCTCGCCGGGCCCGGCCGGCACCGGCACCGGCGTGGCCGGATCGGTGAACTCCGGCGCGAGGCGCAGCAACCGGACCACCCGGCGGGCCGCGACGTGTCCCCGGGTCAGCTTGTCGGCCGCCTCGGTGAGGTTGCGCAGCGGGCTGACCAGGAACGCGGTGTAGCCGTAGAACGAGACCAGCTCGCCGGCGCTGATCTCGCCGCGCAGCGCGAACCGGGCGCCGAGCCAGGTCACCAGCACCACGAAGACGCCGGGCAGCAGGATCTGCGCGGCCTGCAGGAGCGACTCGACCCGGGCCACCCGCAGCCCGTCCGCGCGCAGCGCCTGCGACCGTTGCCGGTAGCGCTCGGACAGGACCGGCTCGCCGCCGACCCCGCGCAGCACGCGCAGGCCGGAGACGATGTCCGCGGCCCGGGCGGTGAGCCGGCCGGTCGAGTCCCGGTACGCGGCCTGCTGCCGGTGCAGCGGGCGGATCAGCAGCGCCACGAGCGCCATCAGCAGCGGCACCCCGAGCACCACGACGAGGCCGAGCGGCTGGGAGGCGTTGAGCAGGATCACCGCGACGGTGACGATGCCGACCACCGAGCCGACGCCACGGGCGGTGATGTCGATGGCGCCGCCGATGTGCTCGATGTCGGCGGTGCCGATGCTCACCACCTCGCCCGCCGCGACCCGCCGGGGCAGCGCGGCGCCGAGGCGGTTGGTGGCGTCCACCGTCACCTGGACGGTGCGGTAGGCGGCGCCGAGCCAGTTGTGCACCGCGCAGCGGTGGCGCAGGATCCCGGCGACGGCCTGCACCAGACCCAGCCCGAGCAGCGCCAGACTCCAGCGCACGAGCGCGTCCGGGTCGCGTTGGGCCAGGCCGGCTTCCACGGCGCGGCCGAGCACGGCCGGCACCAGCGCCTGGGCCAGCATCCAGATCACGCCGAGCGCGAGACCGGCGCCGAAGATGACGGGGTGCCGCCCGGCGAGCCACACGAGGTATCGGGTGGCCGACCGCGCGTCGGGGGTGCCGGGATCGCCGGCCGGTGAGAAGCGCATGACCCACCGACGCTAGGTGCCGAGGCGATCCGCGCGCCAACCAATTCCGGCCGTCGTGACGGCCGTCGCGTCAGCGGTCGACCTGGGTGAAGTCCCAGCTGTGCGGCGGGCGGGCGATCAGGCGCGCCGGCGGCTCCGGCAGCTCCCGGGGGTTGTTCCGCCACTTGGAGATGACCACGAGCCGGTGGTCGGTGGAGGAGAACACCTCGCTGGAGACGTGCATCGGGTCGTGCTCGAACTCGGGCAGCGCGGTCTCGCAGACCCAGGTGATCAGGTCGGCGAAGCCGTACGGCTCGGCCTTGGCCTCCCACATACGGACGATCATGTCGGTCCCCTCCCCGCTCACACGCTGACCACTGTCAGCGGCATCGCCGAGTCGGCCGGCAGGTCCAGCCGGCTCGGCGCGACACCCGCGGCCACCAGGTGCGAGCCGAGCGCGGCCACCATCGCGCCGTTGTCCGTGCAGAGCTTCGGCCGGGGCGTACGCACCCGGATGCCGTGCCTGCCGGCCCGCTGCTCGGCCATCGCCCGCAGCCGCGAGTTGGCGGCCACGCCGCCGCCGATCACCAGCGTGTCGATGCCGCTGGTGCGGCAGGCGTCGATCGCCTTGCCGACGAGCACGTCGCAGACCGCCTCCTGGAAGGACGCGGCCACGTCGGCGACCGGGACCGGCTCACCGGCCCGCTGCCGCGCCTCCACCCAGCGGGCCACCGCCGTCTTCAGGCCGGAGAAGGAGAAGTCGTACCGGTGCCCGGCCAGGTCCTTCGCGGCGGTCAGCCCGCGCGGGAAGGCGATCGCCGCCGGGTCGCCGGCGCGCGCCTCCCGGTCGATGTAGGGCCCACCGGGGAACGGCAGCCCGAGCAGCCGGGCCACCTTGTCGAACGCCTCCCCGGCCGCGTCGTCGATGGTCGCGCCGAGCGGCACCACGTCGCGGGCCAGGTCGTCGACGCGCAGCAGCGAGGAGTGCCCGCCGGAGACCAGCAGCGCGATGGCGGGCTCGGGCAGCGGCCCGTGTTCCAGCGTGTCCACCGCGACGTGCGCGGCCAGGTGGTTCACGCCGTACACCGGCTTCTCCGCCGCCACCGCGTACCCCTTGGCGGCAGCGACCCCGACGAGCAGCGCGCCGGCCAGGCCCGGCCCGGAGGTCACGGCGATGGCGTCGATGTCGGCGAGGGTGACGCCCGCCTCGCGCAGCGCCCGGTCCATGGTCGGCACGATGGCCTCCAGGTGGGCGCGGCTGGCCACCTCGGGCACCACGCCGCCGAACCGGGCGTGCTCCTCGACGCTGGAGGCGAGCGCGTCGGCGAGCAGCGTGTGCCCGCGCACGATGCCCACGCCGGTCTCGTCGCAGGAGGTCTCGATGCCGAGGATCAGGGGTTCGTCAGCCATGCGCGTCAGTCCTCGTTGCGCTGCATGACCAGCGCGTCGGTGTTGCTCGGTTGGTAGTAGCCGCGCCGTACGCCGATAGGATCGAAGCCGTACGTGGCGTAGAGCCGTTGCGCGGGCGCGTTGTCCGCGGCGACCTCCAGCAGCGTGCTGCGGGCGCCGCGCCGGGCCGCCTCGGCGAGCAGCGCCTCCAGCAGCAGCCGGCCGATCCCCCGGCGCTGGGCGTCCCGGCGGACCGCGACGTTCTGCACCCACGCCTCGTCGGGCGGGGACACGGCCAGCCCGGCGTAGCCGAGCACGGCGCCGTCGTCGCCGGTGGCGACCTGGTAGAAGTGCCCGTTGGCGAGTTCGTTCCAGAACATCGCCGCCGACCACTGCTCGGCGCCGAACAGGTCCGCCTCGATGGGCAGCACCTCGTCGATGTGCCACCAGCGGAACCGGCCCAGCCTCATGGCAGGACCGGCTTGTGGCCGGTGGCCGCGACCGCGTCCGGGCGACGCAGGTAGAGCGGGGTGAGCGTCTCGCCGGGCGCGCCCGCGCGGATCCGTGGCGCCGCGAGACGGGCCAGCGCCAGCGGGTCCGGGTAGCGCGGCTCGTCGCGCACCGGCAGCCCGAGCACGTCGGCGTACCGGTGCGCGCCGTCGCCGACCGCGACGGTGACCGCCAGTTCGCGCGCCCGCTCCGCGACCACCGCCGGGGCCGCCACCTCCGGGCCGGCCAGGCGCTGGCCGGCGCCGTCGTAGACGGCCCAGTAGATCTCCCGGCGCCGCGCGTCGCTCGCCGCCAGGACCGGCTCGCCGACGGCCGCCGGGTGGCCGAGCCCGTCCAGCGAGCAGACGCCGTACGTGGGTACGCCGAGCACCTGACCCATGGTGGCGGCGGTGACCAGCCCGACCCGCAGCCCGGTGAACGGACCCGGGCCGAGGCCGGCGACGATCGCGGCCAGGGCGGCGGGTCGCGCGCCGACGTCCGCCAGCACGGCGTCGACCTGCGGCGCGAGCAGCTCGCCGTGGGCGCGGGCGTCGACTGTGCACCGGGACGCGCGGAGCGCGACGCCGTCCGCCGAGACCTCGGCCAGGGCGGCGGTCACCGCGGGCGTCGAGGAGTCCACCACGAGTACGAGCACGGTAAGCCAGCCTAGCCGTCCGCTCCGCCCGCACCGGCACGCCCTCGGCACGCCCTCGCCGCTCGCCGCTCGCCGCTCGCCGCTCGCCGCTCGCCGCTCGCCGCTCGCCGCTCGCCGGGGTCACGATGCGTAGCGCCCGGGTCAAAGACAAGAGGTGAGAGCCTTATGCCTGTGGGTCATAAATATGACTCAGAGGCATAAGGCTCAGAAGAGGACTGCCATTCTCCGGAGATGACGGAGAGTCGCCTCGTTCGAGAGGTCGCCCGCACTCTGCGGCGGGAACGCGAACAAGCAGGGCTCACCCAGCAGGCGCTGGCCGCCCGGTCCGGGCTCAGTCAGGCCGCCATCGCCCGGATCGAACGCGGCGACCGGCTGCCGAGTTTGACCACCGCGGAACGCCTGCTCGCCGCGCTCGGCCGGCAACTGCGGATCGAGGTCGAGCCGCTGGACAGCCACCTGGACGCCGCGCTGGACGAGATGGCCGGGACGGTGCTTGCCGAGCGGATCGAAGTCCTCCGGCTGGATCGGATCACGGAGGCCCTGGGCGACCTGCCGTACGTGCTGTCGGGCGGCACGGCGGCACTGCTGCAGGGCGCGCCGCTGCCGGTGGACGCGGTCGAGATCGCGGTGCGCTGGCGGGACTCGCCGCAGTTCAGCGCGCTCCTCGATCGGATCTACGCGCAGCGCTGGAACGCCCGATGGCAAGAGTGGGGCGGCATCCACACCGAGCCCGAGGAGCCGGGCGAGCACCGTTGGCTGACCCGCTACGGCGAGCTGCGGGCCCGGATGTGCGACGAACTGCCCGAGCCCATCGAGGTCCGCCTCGGCGAACGTACGTACCCGGTCGAGCCGCTGGTCGAGGTGGAGGTGACCGACCGGCGCACGGCCGAGCTGCTGTCCCGGTACCGCCGGCGCCTCGCCGCGGCGACGGGCGAGGCGCCGGACGGGTCAGCCGGCTGAGCGCTCCCAGTCGACGGTGGGCAGCCCCGCGTCGGCAAGCGCCTTGTTGGCCGCGCTGAACGGGCGGCTGCCGAGGAAGCCGCGCGGGTTCATCGGGCTCGGGTGCCCGGCCTCCAGCACCACGTGCTGCGGGTTGGTCACGAGCGCCGCCTTCTTGCGCGCGTAGCCGCCCCAGAGCAGGAAGACCACGCGCTGGTCGAGCGCGTCGAGCGCCCGGATGGTGGCGTCGGTGAACTCCTCCCAGCCCTTGTTCGCGTGCGAGCCGGGAGTGGCCTGCCGGACCGTCAGCACCGAGTTGAGCAGCAGGACGCCCTGCGCGGCCCAGCCGTCGAGGTTGCCGCTGCGCGGCTTCGGCACGCCCAGGTCCTCGCCCAGTTCCTTGAAGACGTTGCGCAGTGACGGCGGCACCGCCACCCCCTCGCGCACGCTGAAGCTCAGCCCGTGCGCCTGGCCCGCCTTGTGGTACGGGTCCTGCCCGAGGATGAGCACCCGGGTGTCGGCCGGGCCGCACAGCCGGTAGGCGGAGAAGAGGTCCTCCAGCGGCGGGAAGACGGTGGCGGTCGCGTACTCCCGGGCGACGAACTCGGCCAGCGCCGCGGTGCGGGCCGGGTCCAGGTGGGGGATGAGCACGGCACGCCAGGCCTCCGGCAGCAGCGCCGGCAGGTCCAGGGTGGGAGCGTCGGGCATCGGCAACCTCTCCTCGTCGGTCGCCATCTTCATACCAGCCGCGACCGACACTCCCGGGCGGCGGCAGGGCCGGGACACTGGCGGCAAAAGTTACCGGAGCGTAACCTACTGGCAAGTTACTTACGCCACACCGCCGCTGCTAGCTTGCATCCACCACCATCGATGCTCGCTAGGAGTGCCCGTGAGCAGTAGGAACACCCGTCCCCGCACGTCCTCCGCCGCCCTCTCCCGCCGCCGCCCGAGAGGCGTCCGGATGCTCGCCGTCGCCGCGGCGGCAGCCGTTTACCTGGCCGGATCCGGCGCACCCGCGGCCGCCGACGACACCGCTCCGGTGGTCTCCCGCGGCGTGACCATCCCCGCCTTCTACCACCCACCCGCCGACCTGCCCGCCGTCAACGGCACGCTGATCCGTACCGAGCCGCTGCCGCTCGGCCTGAGCATCCCCGGGCTCGACGGCCGCCCGATGCCCGGCACCGCCACCCGGCTGATGTACCGGTCCACCGACTCCAACGGCCGGGCCGTCGGCGTCACCGGCGCCTACATCGAACCGTGGGCGGCGTGGCGGGGCACCGGACCACGCCCCCTGGTCGCCGTCGCCTCCGGCACCATGGGACAGGGCGACCAGTGCGCGCCCTCGTTCGCGCTGCAACATCCGCTCACCCTCACCGGCGACACCCTCTCCGTCGGCTACGAGGCACTGGCGATCTACCGCCTCCTCGCCACCGGCGCCGCCGTCGTCGTCACCGACTACGTCGGCCTGGGCACGACCGACCGGCTGCACACGTACGTCAACCGCCTCGACGAGGGGCGGGCCCTGCTCGACGCCGCCCGCGCCGTCCGCGCGGTCCCGGGAGCATCGGTCACCGACCGGTCCCGCGTCGGTCTGTACGGCTACAGCCAGGGCGGCGGCGCCAGCGCCGCCGCCGCCGAACTCCAGCCCGCCTACGCGCCCGACGTGCCGCTCGCCGGCACCTACGTCGGCGCGCCTCCCGCCGACCTGACGGCTGTCATCGGCGGCATCGACGGCAGCGCGCTGGCGGGAGCGCTGGGCTGGTCGCTCAACGGCTTCGCCCAGTCCGACCCGGCCGTGCGGGACGTCATCGAGGCGAACGTCAACGACGCCGGGCGGGCGGCGCTCAAGGACACCTCCACCATGTGCGTCGGTGACGCGATCCTCCGGTACGCGTTCACGAAGAGCAGCAGGTGGATCACCGGCGGCCGGTCCCTCACCGCTGTCATCGCCGCCGCGCCCGAAGCCCAGGCCGTCCTCGACCGGCAGCGCATCGGCACGCTCAAGCCCGCCGGCCCGGTACGCGTGGCGACCGGCGTCCAGGACGACATCGTGCCCCACCGGCAGGCCCGCCAGCTGGCGGTCGACTGGTGCCGCAAGGGCGCCAACGTGACCTACCAGGCCGTCAGCCTGCCCAACCTCGGTGACAAGATCCTCACCAACCACCTGGCGCCGCTCATCACCGACCAGGGCGACGCGGTGGCCTGGCTGACCGACCGGCTCGCCGGGCGCACCGCCTACTCCAACTGCTGGACGATGCCCCTTCAGCCCTAGGACAGTTCGGCGACCCGGGCGGCCCAGTCGCCGCCGACCGGCTCCAGCGTGACCGCCCGGGTGTCGTCGTCGCGGCGGTCGATGCGTACCCGCAGGTGCGCGTCGACCAGCTGCTCGACCATCCCCTCGCCCCACTCCACCACTGTCACCGCCTCGTCCACCGAGGCGTCCAGGTCGAGGTCGTCGATCTCCGCGCGCGGGTCGGCGGCCTCACCCAGGCGGTACGCGTCGGCGTGCACGAGCGTCACCCGGCCGCCCCGCGCCGGGTCCGGCCGGTGCACCCGCGCGATGACGAAGGTGGGCGAGGTGATGTCCCCGCGTACGCCGAGGCCGGCGCCGATGCCCTGGGTCAGCGCCGTCTTGCCGGCCCCGAGCGGACCGCTGAGCAGCAGCAGGTCACCGGCGCGCAGCACACCGGCCAGCCGCCGCCCGAACTCGTGGGTGTCGTCGACCGTCTTCAGTTCCACGACCACTGTCATAGCGAATCCAGGAACCTCTCCAGCGCCGCGTTCACCTCGTCGGCGTGCTCCAGCATCACCACGTGCCCGCTGTCGTGGATCTTCACGAACTCGGCGTGCGGCAGCCGCCGGACGATCTCCTCGGAGTGCGTCACCGGCGTGATCATGTCCTTGTCCCCCACTATCACCAGCACCGGCGTGCCGGCCAGCGCCGCCAGCGCGGGGAACCGGGAGTGGGTGGCGATCGTGCGCAGGTAGCGGGTGACCGTGTCGGCCGAGGTGCGCGAGTTCATCGTCTCGACGTACGACACCAGCGCCGGGCTCGGCTTCGAGGTGCCGAACCCGTACTTGCGGGTGAGCAACCAGGCCACGTTCGAGGTCGACCGGCGGGCCCGGTCGATCACGGTGCCGCCGTACCGGGTGGCGTTGCTCATCATGTAGAGCACCGGCGAGCCGACGCGGCCGAGCAGCGCGGGCGCCACCAGCTTGGTCTCCGCCGCGAGGCCGCCCGAGGTGGCCATCAGCACGGTGCCGACCACGCGGTCACCGAACATCTCCGGGTACAGCTCGGCCAGCGCCATGATCGTCATGCCGCCCATCGAGTGCCCGACCAGCACCAGCGGGCCGTCCGGGGCCACCTCGTCGAGCACCCGGCGCAGCGTGTGGCCCAGCGCGGTCAGGTCGTACTCGCCGCTCTCCAGCCGGCCGGAGCGGCCGTGCCCCGGCTGGTCGTACGCGACCACCCGGTAGTCGCCGCGCTCGGCGAGCCGCTTGCGCTGGAAGTGGAACGTGCCCATGTCCAGGCAGAACCCGTGCACCAGCACCACCGTCGGGTGCCCGGCGACCGGGCGGGCCGGCTCGACCACCTCCACGTGGATGTCGGTGCCGTCCGGCATCTCCAGCCGGTACGCCTCGTCGTAGCGCTGTTCGCCGAAGAGCTCGCCGGCGTACCGGTCGGCCGGGTCGTTCTTGAGCCGGCGGACCAGCACCCGCTCGCTGACGACGCCCGCCGCGAGCCCGGCGGCGGCCACGCCGACGGCGGCGCCGACCAGCCCGGCCACCTTGCCGGCGGCGGTACGCGGTCGCGGCAACCGGACACTCATGCGCGCTCGCCGTCGTAGACGCGGGGCACGCGCACGCCACCGAAGCGGGTCACGATCTCGTAGTTGATGGTGCCGACGGCCTCGGCCCAGTCGTCGGCGGTGGGCTCGCCGTCCGCCCCGCTGCCGAACAGCGTCGCCACGTCGCCGTCGGCCACCTCGTCGTCGCCGCAGTCGACCACGAACTGGTCCATGCAGACCCGCCCGGAGATGGTCCGGCGCTTGCCGGCGAGCTGCACCGGCCCGGTGCTGGAGGCGTGCCGGGGCACCCCGTCGGCGTAGCCGAGCGGCACCACCGCGAGGTTGGCCTCCTGCTCGGTGAGGTAGGTGTGGCCGTAGGACACGCCGGTGCCGGCCGCCACCCGCTTGGTGAGCATCACCCGGGCGCGGGCGGTCATCGCCGGACGCAGACCGAACTGCTCGCCCGCGACCGGCGACAGGCCGTAGACGGCGATGCCGGGACGGACCAGGTCGAAGTGGGTGTCCGGCCGGGTGAGCGTGGCCGCCGAGTTGGCCAGGTGCCGGTAGCGCGGACGCAGGCCGGCACGCGTCACCATCTCCAGCCCTTCCTGGAACACGGCGAGCTGACGGTCGGTGGTGGGGTGACCGGGCGAGTCCGCGTACACGAAGTGGCTCCACACACCGACCACCTCGACCAGGCCGTCGGCCTGGGCCTTCGCGGCGGCCTCCAGCAGCGCCGGCCAGTCGGCGACGGTGGCGCCGCCCCGGGCCAGCCCGGTGTCGATCTTGAGGTGCAGCCGGGCCGGGCGGCCCGCCCGGCGGCTCGCCTGGATCATCTCGTCGAGCTGGGTGAGGCTGGCGCAGCCGAGGTCGACGCCGACGGTGATCCCGTCGTGCAGCGGCACCCCGGGACTGAGCAGCCAGGCCAGCACCGGCGCGGTGATGCCCGCCTCGCGCAGCCGCAGCGCCTCGTCCAGCGTGCAGACGCCGAGCTGGTCCGCCCCGGCGTCGAGCGCCGCGCGGGCGGCCGGCACCATGCCGTGGCCGTACCCGTCGCCCTTGACCACCGCCATCAGCTCGGCGCTGGTGCCGGCCTTGAGCCGGGTCACGTTCTCCCGGATCGCGTCCAGGTCGACGCGCACCTCCGACTGCCACATGTCCCCAGCCTACTTCCGTCAGTGATCCTCAGAGCCGTGAGCCGTGCGGGCGGTGCCCGTCGCCACCGGACGGCGCCGCCCGGATCAGCCCAGCCGGGCCAGTACCGGACGCAACGCGACGGCCACGTCGGGCGCGGTCACCGGGCCGCCGCGCGCCGCCTCCCGGCCGGCCAGCCCGTGCAGGTACGCCGCGGCGCCGGCCGCCCGCTCCGGGGCCAGCCCGGCGGCGAGCAGCGAACCGAGCAACCCGGCCAGCACGTCGCCGGTGCCGCCGGTGGCGAGCACCGGGGTGCCGGTCGGGTTCACGTACGCGCGGCCGTCGGGCGTGCCGACGACCGTGCGGTCGCCCTTGAGCAGCACCACCGCGTTCATCCAGGCGGCCAGCCGCAGCGCGGCGGCGACCCGGTCCTCCCCCGGCATCTCGCCGCAGAGCCGGGCGTACTCCCGGTCGTGCGGCGTCACCACGATCGGGGCGTCCCGGCCGCGCAGCCGGCCGGCCAGCTTGCCGTCCACGAGCAGCGTCAGCGCGTCCGCGTCGAGCACCACCGGCACCGGCGCGGCGAGCACCGCGCGCAGCTCGGCGGCGGAGTCATCGCCGGTGCCCAGCCCGGAGCCGCAGACCCACGCCTGCACCCGGCCGGCGTCGGCGACCCGGCCGGTGGCGATCACCGACGGGTGTTGGTGCAGCACCTCGCCCTTGGCACTCCCGGCGTAGCGGACCAGTCCGGTGGGACCGGCGAGCGCCCCGGCGACCGAGAGCACCGCGGCGCCCGGGTAGGTGGCCGAACCGGTGGCCACGCCGACCACGCCCCGGGAGTACTTCTCCGACGACGCGCCCAGCGCCGGCCACCAGTCGACGACGTCCGCCTGCTCGATCACCTGGAGCGCCGGTGTGCCGCGCAGCCAGGGCGTCAGCCCGATGTCGACCAGCTCGACCTCTCCGGCCAGCTCGGCGGCCGGGCCGACGACCAGTGCGGGCTTGAGCGCGCCGAAGGCCACCGTCACGTCGGCACGAACCGCCCGG
This sequence comes from Micromonospora sp. WMMD1219, assembly GCF_049315215.1. NCBI lineage: Bacteria > Bacillati > Actinomycetota > Actinomycetes > Micromonosporales > Micromonosporaceae > Micromonospora > Micromonospora sp. WMMD1219. The sequence goes on along the minus strand of NZ_CP186057.1, from coordinate 2,551,445 downwards.
GGCCGCCCGGCGTCGGTGAGCGGGACGTGGCCGGTGTCGACAGCGACGCCGCTCGGCACGTCGACGGCGACCACCGTGGCGGGCGTGCCGTCGCGCCCACGCTGCCCGGTCAGGCTCGCGGCCAGCTGCTCGGCCGTCTCGCGGAGCCCTCCGGTGCCGCCGATGCCCACGATGCCGTCGAGCACCAGGTCGGCCACCGCGGGCGGTCGGTCGGCCACGCGCCCACCGGCGGCACGCAGGGCGGCCAGGCCCTCGGCGTGCGCCCGGCCCGGCGCGAGGAGCAGCGCGGTCACCGCCGCGCCCCTTCGGGCCAGGTGCGCACCCGCGAACAGGGCGTCGCCGCCGTTGTCGCCGGACCCGACGAGCAGCAGCACCCGGGCGCCGTAGACGCCGCCCCGATCGGCCAGCAGCAACGCGCAGCGGCGGGCCAGCCCGGCCGCGGCCCGCTGCATGAGCGCGCCGGCCGGAAGGGTGGCCATCAGGCCCGCTTCCGCCGCGCGAACGTCCGCGACACGCCACACCTGTCTCATGCCACCCCGCCCCGCTCGTCGCGCCCGGCTCAGCTTCCGCCCGCGGCTCCCCCGATCACGGCCTCACCCTACCGGCGGTACGCGCCGCGGGCCGCCTGGCGGAAACGCCCTGTGGAAAACCCCGGCCGTTGTCCACAGGGGTCGGCGGCCACCGCCGGGTGCCGCCTAGCGTCCCGGTGTCCGGAGCCGGCCGGTGGCGCCGGGCGAGGGAGGTCACGTGGTGGAGAGACCGTTCGACGTCGACCCGGAGCTGCTGCGCAGTGTGGCGCGCGAGCTGGCCGACGACGCGTACCGGCTGGCCCGTGGGCCGGGCGCGGCGCCGGAGTCGTTGCTGGTGGCGGCACCGGACGGCTGGCGATCCGCTGTCGCGCTGGGCGACCTGGAGGCGGCGGTGCGGCGCTGGTCCGGCGCGCTCGGCGCCCGGGTGGCCGACACCGCTCAGGCGTTGCGCAGCGGAGCGGACGGCTACGAGGCGGTCGACGAACGCGCCGCCCGCCGCCTCACCGGGGTGCTCCGGTGAGCGGCGGTCCCACCGGCGCGGCGGACGTGCCGGTCGGCTACGCGCAGCTCTGGCGGGCCGACCCGGGTGCCTGGTCCACCACCGGGACAGCGTGGCGGAACCTCGCCGGGCCGGTACGGCAGCGCGCCGACGCGCTGACCGCCCGGATCGGCGCGCTCCGCCCCGGGTGGTCGGGCGCGGCCTCGGCGGCGGCGCAGCGGCGGATCGGGGATCTGCGCACCGGCCTCACCGACGTGCTTCCCGCACTGGTCGAGGTCGATCAGGTGCTCGCCGAGCTCGGTGCCCGGCTGGGCGCGGCGAAGGCCCGGCTCGGCGCCGAGGTGGCCCGCGCCGAGTCCGGTGGCCTGCGCGTCGACCGCACCGGCGCGGTCCGGCCCGACCCGGCCCGGGTGGCGCAGACCGGGCCGGCCGTGGTCCACGCCCGGGCCGGCATCCGGGGCGCGCTGACGCTCGCCGGCGCCGCCGACCGGGAGGCGGCCGGCCGGCTGGCGGAACTGACCACCGCAGCGGTGCGCGGCTGGGTCAGCGTCCCGCCCGCGTGGCGGCCCGGGCCCGGTGCCGGTCCGGCCGAGGTGAGCCGCTGGTGGGCCGGTCTGAGCGCGGCCGAGCGGCGCTGGCTGGTGGGGCGGGAACCGGACCGGATCGGGCGTCTCGACGGGCTTCCGGCCGCCGCCCGGGACCAGGCGAACCGGCTGCTGCTCGGCGACCGGCGGGAGCAGTTGCTCGTGCGGCGGCTCGCGCTGCGGCACCCGCTTCCGGCCGGGCCGCTGGAGGCGTCCCGGCGGGTCCGGCTCGCCGCTGTCGAGGCGTCGCTGCGCGGGCTGGACGGGCTCACCGAGCGGCTGGCCGCGGGCGGGGCGCCCCGGGCGTACCTCTTGGGTCTGGATCCGGCCGGCGACGGCCGCGCGGTGGTGGCGCTCGGCAACCCGGACCGCGCGTCCTCGGTGCTCACCTACGTCCCGGGCATGACCTCGGATCTCGCCGACGCGCCGGCCGAGCTGGGCCGGGCGGCCCGGGTGTTGCAGCGGTGCGCGGCGCTCGGGCCGGGCGAGGAGGCGGCGGCGGTGCTCTGGCTGGACTACGACGCGCCCGACTTCCTCACCGAGGCGGCGGGCACCCGGCAGGCCGAGGACGCCGGCCCGGCGCTGCACCGGTTCCAGGAAGGGCTGCGGGCCGCGCACGAGGGCCCACCGGCCCGGCAGACGGTGCTCGGGCACAGCTACGGCTCGCTCGTGGTCGGCGCCGCCGCCCGCGACCACGGGTTGGGCGCGGACGCGCTGGTCTTCGTCGGATCGCCGGGGGTCGGCGTGGACCACGCCGCCGACCTGCGGATGCCCGCCGGTGAGGTCTGGTCGTCGACCGCGCCGGACGACGTGATCCGGCTGGCCCGCCCGCCGGACGAGCTGGCCCGCCGCGCGCTGCTCGCCGGTACGCCGCTCGGTCCGGCGCTCGCCGTGCTCGACGGGCACGGCGAGCGGCTCTGGTTCGGCGCCGACCCGAGCGCGCCGGGCTTCGGCGGCCGGCACTTCCCGAGCGCTCCGCACGGCCACACCGGCTACTGGGATCCGGACAACCCGGCGCTGGACGGCATGGCCCGGATCGTGCTGGGCCGGTGAGCAGGCGGAGACGGCGCGGTCCCTCCGCCCGGTGGACGGGCGGAGGGACCGTGGACGAGATCGGCTACTCGACCGTGACCGACTTGGCCAGGTTCCGGGGCTGGTCGACGTCGTGCCCGCGGGCGGCGGCGATCTCGGCGGCCAGCACCTGCAACGGCACCGTGGTCACCAGCGGCGCCAGCAGCGTCGGCGTACGCGGCACGTAGATCAGGTGGTCGGCGTAGCGGACCACCGCCTGGTCGCCCTCCTCGGCGATCACGATGGTGCGGGCGCCCCGGGCGCGTACCTCCTGGATGTTGGAGACGACCTTGTCGTGCAGCATGCCGCGGCCGACCGGCGAGGGCACGATGCAGATGACCGGCGTGCCCTTGTCGATCAGCGAGATCGGGCCGTGCTTCAACTCGCCGGCGGCGAAGCCCTCGGCGTGCATGTACGCCAACTCCTTGAGCTTCAACGCGCCTTCGAGCGCCACCGGGTAGCCCACGTGCCGGCCGATGAACAGCACGGTCGGCTCGGACTTCAGCTCACGCCCCAGCTCGCGGACCGGCTCGATCCGGTCCAGCAGCTCGCGCAGCTTGCCGGGCATCTCCTGGAGCTGGGCCACCACGGCGCCCACCTCGTCGGCGAACTTGATGCCGCGCACCTGGGCCAGGTGCAGGCCGATCAGGTAGCAGGCCACGACCTGGGTGAGGAACGCTTTGGTGGAGGCGACAGCGATCTCCGGGCCGCCGTGGGTGTAGAGCACCGCGTCGGACTCACGCGGGATGGTGGAGCCGTTGGTGTTGCAGATGGCCAGCACGCGGGCCTTCTGGTCCTTGGCGTGGCGCAGCGCCATCAGCGTGTCCATCGTCTCGCCGGACTGCGAGATCACCACGATCAGCGTGGACCGGTCCAGCACCGGGTCGCGGTAGCGGAACTCGCTCGCCAGCTCCACCTCGCAGGGAATGCGGGTCCAGTGCTCGATCGCGTACTTGGCGACCAGGCCGGCGTGGTACGACGTGCCGCAGGCGACGATGAAGATCTTGTCGACGTCGCGCAGATCCTGCTCGCTGAGGCGGACCTCGTCGAGGGCGATCTCGCCGCTCTCGGTGAGCCGGCCGAGCAGCGTGTCGGCGATGGCCTGCGGCTGCTCCTCGATCTCCTTGAGCATGAACCAGTCGTAGCCACCCTTCTCGGCGGCCGACGAGTCCCAGTCGATGTGGAAGTCCTTGCCGCTGGCCGGCTGACCGTCGAAGTCGGTGATGTCGATGGTGTCCGGGGTGATCAGCACGATCTGGTCCTGCCCCAGCTCGACCGCGTCCCGGGTGTGCTCGATGAACGCGGCGACGTCGCTGGCCAGGTAGTTCTCGCCGTCACCACGGCCGACCACCAGCGGCGAGTTGCGCCGGGCGCCGACCACCGCGCCGGGGATGCCGGCGTCGACGGCGAGCAGCGTGAACGCGCCCTCCAGGCGCGCGCAGACCACTCGCATGGCGGCGGCCAGGAGCTGCGGGCTGTCGGTCTCACCGGCCGAGCGCAGGTCGGCCAGCGCGCGGGCGATCAGGTGCGCGGCGCACTCGGTGTCGGTGTCGCTGGCGAACTCGACCCCCTCGTCCTCCAGCTCGGTGCGGAGCTTCGCGAAGTTCTCGATGATGCCGTTGTGGATCACCGCGACGCGGCCGTCCGGGGAGAGGTGCGGGTGGGCGTTGCGGTCGGTCGGGCCGCCGTGCGTGGCCCACCGGGTGTGGCCGATGCCGGTGGTGCCGTCGCCGATGCCGATCGGGCTGGCGGCGCAGTCCTCGGGGTTGTCCGCCGCCCGCTCGGAGAGGACCTTCTCCAGGTTCGCGAGCTTGCCGGCCTTCTTCTCGGTCAGCAGCTCGTCCTCGCAGACCACGGCGACGCCGGCCGAGTCGTAGCCGCGGTATTCGAGACGCCGCAGTCCGTCAAGCACGATGCCGAGCGCCGGGCGCGCACCGGCGTAACCCACGATTCCACACATGATCCGCAGCCTAACCGAGTTTCGCTCATCGCGCGTGCTCGGAAAGCCGGTTAACGATCACTGAATTTGAGCGAACCGAACGTCGGGGTTGCCATTACCGGACAAAGCACCATCCCGGTCGTTCCACCCGTCCGGACCGGTACGGGACGCGGCGCGCGGACCGCCGGCCGGGACCGCACGGCTGGCCGTCACCGCCTACATTGAGGCCGGGCGCCGTCCCCCGGGCCCACCGTTCCGCGGTCGTCCGCGCCGTACCCCTGTGAGCTGAGCCGATGTCCGAGACGACCCCCGCCCCCGAACCGGCCTCCGGACCGAGCGACCCGACCGCCGCACCGGCCACGCCGCCGCCCTCCACCTGGACGCCGCCGGACCCGTTGGCCGCACCGCAGCCGTGGACGCCACCCGCGCCCTGGTCGCCGTCCCCGGCTCCGAGCCCCTGGGCCGCACCCGGCCCGGAGAGCACGTCCGGAACCGGCCCGGCCGCGTCCCCGAGCGACACGGGCCGGCCGGTGGGCGAACCGGGGTGGGCGGCTCCGGCCGACCCGGCCGCCACGCCGCGCCCGGCCGTCCCACCGGCCTCCGGCGATCCGCAGGCCCCAGGCTTCCCGGGCACTCCCGGGTGGCCGTCCCAACCCGGCACCCCGGACCTCCCGGCACAGCCGGCCTGGACACCGGGTGCCTACCCGCCCGGCCCCTACCAACCCGGCGCCTACCCGCCGCCGTACGCGTATCCGGGCATGCCGCCGCGCCGCAGCGGCGGTGGCTGGGCGATCGGCCTGGTGATCGGCATCGTCACCGTCCTCGCACTGATCGTCTGCGGCTGCGTCGGGCTGTCCTTCCTCGGCCGCTCCATGACCGACGGGACGGCCTCCGGCGACCGGTACGACGGGCCGCTGTACGGCGAGCCCGACGGATGGGCCGACGAGCCCACCGGTCCCCCGGCCCGACCGGTCACCACCCCGTCCGGCGGACCCGGCAGGTTCACCGTCCTGTACGAGGTCACAGCCACCGACGGCGAGGCGGAGGTGCAGTTCTACGACGCGGACGCGAACTTCCACCAGCCCGGCGCCGTGGACACACCCTGGCGGCTGCGCTTCACGGCGAACGACCGCGAGCGGGTGCAGATCATCGCCAGCCCGGTCGATTCCGGCGACGTGACCTGCCGGATCACAGTCAACGGCAAGGTCGTCTCCACGGACTCGGGCGAGTACGGCGCGACCTGCTTCGGCTGGTGAGCAGTCGGCGGCGGGTCGTAGGCTGGCCGCCGTGACGACGACCGATCCCCTGGTGGCCCGGATGCGGCCGTTCGGCACCACCGTCTTCGCCGAGATGTCCGCGCTGGCCGTGCGTACCGGCGCGGTCAACCTCGGGCAGGGCTTCCCGGACACCGACGGCCCGCCGGAGATGCTCGCCGCCGCGGCCGAGGCGCTGCGTACCGGCCACAACCAGTACCCGCCCGGCCCGGGGATCCCCGCGCTGCGCGCCGCCGTCGCCGAGCACCAGCGCCGGTTCTGGGGCCTGGAGTACGACCCGGACGGCGAGATCGTGGTGACGGCCGGCGCCACCGAGGCGGTCGCGGCGAGCATCCTCGCACTGTGCGAGCCGGGTGACGAGGTGATCTGCTTCGAGCCGTACTACGACTCGTACGCCGCCTCGATCGCGCTGGCCGGTGCGGTCCGCCGCCCGGTGACGCTGCGTCCCGGCGCCGACGGCCGGTACGCGTTCGACCCGGACGAGCTGCGCGCCGCGTTCGGGCCGCGTACCCGGATGGTGCTGCTGAACTCGCCGCACAACCCGACCGGCAAGGTCTTCACCGCCGACGAGCTGGCAGCGGTGGCCGAACTGTGCCGGGAGCACGACGTGTACGCGGTCACCGACGAGGTCTACGAGCACCTCGTGTTCACCGACGCCGCCGCGCCGCACGTACCGCTGGCCACGCTGCCGGGCATGCGGGAGCGGACGCTGCGCATCTCGTCGGCCGGGAAGACGTTCTCCTGCACCGGCTGGAAGGTCGGCTGGGTGAGCGGGCCGGCCCCACTGGTGGCCGCCGTGCTGCGGGTGAAGCAGTTCCTGACGTTCGTCAACGCCGGACCGCTGCAACCGGCGGTGGCGGTGGCGCTCGCGCTGCCGGACTCGTACTTCACCGGGTTCCGGGACGACATGCAACGGCGGCGGGACCAGCTCGCCGCCGGGCTGGCCGACGCCGGGTTCGGCGTGCTCGCGCCGGAGGGCACCTACTTCGTCACCGCCGACGTCACGCCGCTCGGTGGCCGGGACGGGGTGGAGTTCTGCCGGGCGCTGCCCGAGCGCTGCGGTGTGGTGGCGGTGCCCACTCAGGTGTTCTACGACGACGTGGAGGCCGGCCGCCGGCTGGTCCGGTTCGCGTTCTGCAAGCGGCCGGAGGTGCTGGCCGAGGCGGTGACCCGGCTGCGCCGCCTGCGCGCGAACTGAACCGCCCGCCGAGGAGATCCCGGCGGGCGGCGTGGCTCAGGCGACCCGGTGTGGCGTCAGGCGACCGGGCTGGCGGTGCGTACCTGCTCGGCGATGCGCTCGGCGACATCGCGCGCGGTGTCCTCGGTGGCCGCCTCGACCATGACCCGGACCAGCGGCTCGGTGCCGGAGGGGCGCAGCAGCACCCGGCCGGTCTCGCCCAGTTCCGCCTCCGCGCGCTCGACCTCGGCCCGGACGGCGGGTGCGGCGGCGCCGACGGTACGGTCCCCGACCGGCACGTTGATCAGCACCTGGGGCAGCTTGGTGACCACGGCGGCCAACTCGGCCAGCGAGGTGCCGGTGGCGGCCATCCGCGCCATCAGGTGCAGGCCGGTCAGCACCCCGTCGCCGGTGGTGGCGTACGCGGGCAGCACGATGTGCCCGCTCTGCTCGCCGCCGAGCGCCAGGCCGGAGGCGCGCAGCTCCTCCAGCACGTACCGGTCGCCGACCTTGGTCTCGACCAGCCGGATGCCGTGCTCGGACATGGCCAGCCGGAGGCCGAGGTTGCTCATCACGGTGGCGACCAGGGTGTCCTGGGTCAGCTCGCCGGCGTCCCGCATGGCCAGCGCGAGGATCGCCATGACCTGGTCGCCGTCGACCTCGTCGCCGTCGGCGGTGACCGCGACGCAGCGGTCGGCGTCGCCGTCGTGGGCGATGCCGAGGTGGGCGCCGTGCTCGACCACGGCGGCGCGCAGCGCGTCGATGTGGTTGGAGCCGCACTCGTCGTTGATGTTGAGCCCGTCCGGCTCGGCGTGGATGGCGATCACCTCGGCGCCGGCCTCCCGGTAGGCGACCGGCGCGACGTCGGCCGCCGCGCCGTTGGCGCAGTCGACCACGACCTTGATCCCGTCGAGGCGGTGCGGCACGGTGCCGACCAGGTGCTGGACGTAGTGGTCGGCGCCGTCGAGCAGGTCGTTGACCCGGCCCACGCCGGCGCCGATCGGGCGCTTCCAGGCGGTGGTGGCGTTGGCCTTCACCGCCTCCTCGATCCGCATCTCGATCTCGTCGGGCAGCTTGTGCCCGCCGGCGGCGAACAGCTTGATGCCGTTGTCCGGCATCGGGTTGTGCGAGGCGGAGAGCATCACGCCCAGGTCGGCCTTGATCTCGGCGGTGAGGAACGCCACCGCCGGGGTGGGCAGCACGCCCACCCGGACCACGTTCGCGCCGGCGCTGGTGAGCCCGGCGACCACCGCCGCCTCCAGCATCTCGCCGCTGGCCCGGGTGTCCCGGCCGACCACCGCGAGCGGCGGATGACTCTTGTCGGTCTCGGCCAGCGTGTGGGCCGCGGCCACCGCGACCGCCAGCGCCAACTCCGGGGTGAGATCCGCGTTCGCCCGCCCGCGTACGCCGTCCGTGCCGAACAACCGGCCCATACCCGCCAACCTCCGTGGAACTGCCGATGAGAGGAGAGAAACGCGGAACGGCCGGCCCGCCTCCCGGAAGGGGAGGCGAACCGGCCGTCCGTCAGAAGTACAAGACGCTTGTGGTGATCAGCGCTTCGAGTACTGGGGAGCCTTACGGGCCTTCTTGAGGCCGTACTTCTTGCTCTCCTTGACCCGGGCGTCACGGGTCAGGAAGCCGGCCTTCTTCAGGGCCGGGCGGTCGTCGGGCTCGCTGACGATCAGCGCCCGGGCGATGGCGAGCCGCAGCGCGCCGGCCTGGCCGGTGGTGCCGCCGCCACGCAGGTTGGCGATCACGTCGAACGCCTCGGGCTTCTCGGCGGTGACCAGCGGGTCCTTGATGAGCTGCTGGTGCACCTTGCTCGGGAAGTAGGCCTCGAGGTCGCGGCCGTTGCAGGTGATCTTGCCGGTGCCCGGCACGATCCGGACCCGGACGATGGCTTCCTTGCGCCGACCCACGGTCTGGATCGGGCGGTCACCACGGGGCGCGCGCGCGACGGGCGCCGGCGCCTCGGTGGCCTCGGGGGCGACCTCGGTGGCGGTGATGTCGGTCATGCTGCTTCCTTCGCCCGCGCTCACTGCGCGATCTGCTTGATCTCGAACGGCACCGGCTGCTGCGCGGTGTGCGGGTGCTCGGCACCGGCGTAGACCTTCAGCTTCTTGAGAAGCTGACGGCCCAGCTTGTTGTGCGGGAGCATGCCCTTCACGGCCAGCTCGATGGCCCGCTCGGGCCGCTTGGTCAGCAGCTCGTCGTAGCCGACCCGCTTCAGACCACCCGGGTAACCGGAGTGGCGGTAAGCGACCTTGGTCTGGCGCTTGTTGCCGGTCAGCGCGACCTTGCCCGCGTTCACGATGACGACGAAGTCGCCCGTGTCGACGTGCGGCGCGAAAGTCGGCTTGTGCTTGCCACGCAGGAGCGTGGCGGCGTGGGTCGCCAGGCGGCCCAGCACGACATCAGAGGCGTCGATGACGTGCCACTGACGCTCGATCTCACCCGGCTTCGGGCTGTACGTACGCACAGGTCTACCTTGTCTCGTCGTCGGTCTGGGGTCGCGCGCCGAGGTGACCAGGAGTTCCCAGCCGGACCAGCGCGCACGAACGACCAAGCGTACCTGATGCGGCACGCCTAAGAATGTCGTACAACAGCAGGCAACGATACCCGGCCGCCCGGCGGCAGGTCAAAACGGGGTCGCGCCGCGCGTGGCCTGCGGGGTCGTCATGGCACAGGTCACACGCCGACCAGCGTACGCGGCCCGGGACGCAGGTAGACCACCCACGTCACGAGGAAGCAGAGCGCGTACCAGCCGATGAAGGCCAGGTAGGCGGCGTCGGCAGTGCCGGAGGTCAGGAACGACTGCCGGAACGCCACGTTCACCAGCACCCCACCGGACGCGCCGACCGCGCCGGCGATGCCGATCACCGCGCCGGACAGGCGCCGGGCCCGCCGCTGCGCCGCCTCCGGGTCGCCGGTCAGCTCACTCTCCGTGACGGCCCGGGCCCGGAAGATCGCCGGGATCATCTTGTACGTCGAGCCGTTGCCGATGCCGGAGAAGACGAACAGCGCCAGGAACCCGGCCAGGTAGAGCGGGAACGACCGCTCCCGGGCGGCGTACAGCACCAGCCCGGCGCCGGCGGCCATCGCCACGAAGTTCCAGAACGTCACCCGGGCCCCGCCCAGCCGGTCGGCGAGCTGACCGCCCACCGGCCGGATCAGCGACCCGATCAGCGGGCCGAGGAAGGTCAGCCAGGCCGCGTCGACGGGCGTCGGGAACCGGTCGTGGAACTGGAGCTGGAGCACCTGGCCGAAGGCGAAGCCGAAGCCGATGAACGATCCGAACGTGCCCACGTAGAGCACCGACATCACCCAGGTGTGCGGGTCGCGGGCCGCCGCGCGCAGCGCGCCCGGCTCGTTGCGCGCGCCCGGCACGTTGTCCAGCCAGCGGGCCGCGGCCAGCGCGGCCAGCACGATCAGCGGCAGGTAGACCGCCGGCACGAGCCGGGGGTACGCGGCGCCGGCCGTCGCCAGCACCGCCAGCCCGACCAGTTGCACGGCCGGTACGCCCAGGTTGCCGCCGCCGGCGTTGAGCCCCAGCGCCCGGCCCTTGAGCCGCTCCGGGAAGAACAGGTTGATGTTCGCCATCGACGAGGCGAAGTTGCCGCCGCCGACGCCGGACAGGCAGGCGAGCACCATCAGCGTGGCGTACGACACCCCGGGCTCGATCAGCACGGCCATCGGCACCGCCGGTACGAGCAGCAGCAGGGCGCTCACGATGGTCCAGTTCCGGCCGCCGAACCGGGCCACGGCCAGCGTGTACGGCAGCCGCAGCACCGCACCCAGCGCGGCCGGTACGGCGGTGAGCAGGAACTTCCCGGCCGGGTCGATGCCGTACTCGGGGCCGAGGAACAGCACCGTGACGGACCAGAGGCTCCACACGGAGAAACCGACGTGCTCGGCGAAGATCGAGACGTACAGGTTGCGCCGGGCCACCCGGGCGCCGCCCGCCGCCCAGAACGCCGGATCCTCCGGCCGCCATTCGGTGAGCCGGCCGGCGGTGGTGGCCGGCGGCGTGGTCGGTGCGGAAACGAGCGTGCTCACTGACGGACTCCTCCTCGTCGATGACGAGGGGGACGCTCTCAGCCCGTGGTTTCCCCGGCGTGCCCCGCGCGCGTCGGCCCGGCAACGGAGATCGCACGTCCGCCGGACGGCGCCGGTGAGACGGTCACAGCTCCTGGAGGATCCGCAGCGCCCGGCCGACCCGCTGCATGGTCTCGGTGTCGGCCACGTCCACGCACTCGGTGAACCACTTCTTCATCGGTGAGGAGATCCGGTCGGGCATCACCACGTACGGGCCCATCCGCACGGCGAGCGGCGAGTCGCGCAGCAGCGACTCCTCGACCACCTCGGCCACGATCACGATCGGCACCGCCGTGGCGTTGTAGACGTCGGAGCTGATCACCAGGCCGAACCGTTCCCGGGCGCCGGAGATGCGCCAGACCTCGCCCCTACGCAGCACGCGGACGCCCGCCGAACAGGGCGTCGTCGACGAGCGCGGCCTCCTGGGCGTCGGCCAGGGCGGCGGATTCCAGGTCCAGGCCGGCCCGGCCGACCGCGTCGGCGTGCGCGGTGAAGACCTCGCGCAGCGCCTTCTCCCGGGCGGCCTGGTCCATCCAGGCGGAGAGGGAGAGCCCTTCCCGCTTGGCGAACCGGCGCGCCTCCTCAATCGTCTCGTCGGAGAACGACAGCGTCACCTTGGCGGTCATGCCGCGAAGACTACCCATCGGTATGACCAGCAGTCATCCTCCTCCCCACCGCTCGGGGATTAGGACATCATCAGGTGAAACAACCGAAGCTAGTTGCGGATGTTGCACTTGGAAGCGACGATGGTGTCAGTCCGAACGGTTGGGACGCGAGCCACGTCTGCCACAGGGAGCCGTCATGAGCCTCAGCACCGGCATGGCCGCCTCGGTCATGCCCACCGAGGGAGCGGAGCGCCGGAAGGCAGCCGCCATGGAGGAGTTCCTCGTGCGGCACCCCCTTGCCGCAGGCGGGGGCGTGGCCCGCCTCGTCTCGGCGGACGGCGAAGAGGTCGAGGTTCCCGCCCAGATGTTCGACGTCCTCCATCAGATTTCGGCGATGCTCGCCCGCGGCGACGGCGTCGCGATCAGCGCCATCTCCCGCGAACTGACGACGACCGAGGCGGCCAAACTGCTCGGCATGTCCCGCCCCACACTCGTCCGTCTGGTGGAGAACGGGTCGATCGCGTCCCACCGGGTCGGGAGCCACCGGCGCCTCTTTCTCCGCGACGTCCTCGCTTTCCGGCAACGACAGATGGAAGAGCGACGGAAGTCGTACGAGGCCCTGATGTGGGAGTCCGACGCGCTGGGCTTCACCGACGACGTGTAGTTCCCGGACCGGCCAAGGGGCGCTGGGTAAGGTGTCCACTGTGATCCCCAGCGCCCCACTGGTGTTCCTGGACGCGAACGTTCTCTATTCCAGGACCCTTCGCGACTGGATCAGCCTTCTCGCGCTCGAAGGCGACTGCGCCGTCTTCGATCTGCGGTACAGCGAGGACGTCCTGGCGGAATGGATGTACCGCCTGCGCCGCAAGCGGCCCGAGCATTCCGAGCAGGCGATCGGTGGGCAGCGGCGTCGTTTCGTCCAGGCATTTCCGTACGGCCTCGTCACCGGCTATTCGCCGAACGACGTGCCGTGCCCGCCGGACCCGGACGACCGGCACGTCCTGGCCGCCGCCGTCCATGGCCGCGCCGACATCCTGGTGACCGACGACCGGCGCGCCTTTCCTCCGGAATGCGTACGGGAATCCCTGTCGGTCCTCACCGGCGACGAGTTCCTCGGCTGGGCGGCCGACCGTTCGATGCCCCTGGTTCTGCGGGCATTGGCGCGGCAGATCGACTACTACCGGCGCAGCCTCGTTTCAGAGGACAAGGACGCGGTCGAGTTGATCGCCCACTTACGGAAGGCCGGCGCACCCCGTTTCGCCGAGCGGCTCGAGAATCATCTCGCCGATCCCCCCGGCCGCTGACCGCCGAAGACCGCAAAGCGCCATTCCTTGAAGAAGCAGTCCACGTCCACCAGTCCCGCCTCGGCCAGCCACCGGCACTGCTCGGCCACCGGGGCCGGCCGGTCGTGCCGCATCCGCTCCCGGGCGCCGGCGATCTCCTCGGCGTCGGAACCGAGCTCGGTGATCCGCGCGGTCCACACCTCGTCGTAGCGGCGGTCCAGCGCCGGGGTCGGTCCGGCCACCTGCTCGGCGTTGACGAACACCCCGCCGGGGACCAGCGCGTCAGCCGCCCGCCGGTACAGCGCCCGCTTGCCGGAGTCGTCGAGGTGGTGGATGGCCAGCGCGGACACCACCGCGTCGTACCGGCCGGCGGGCAACGGGTCGGCCAGGTCGGCGTGGACGGTGCGGTGCGGCACGCCCCGGGCGTCCAGGTGCCCGGCGGCCACCGCGAGCATGCCGGGGGCGCCGTCCACGAGCGTCAGGCGGACCCCGGGGACGGCCGCGGCCAGCAGCAGGGACAGCAGGCCGGTGCCCGCGCCCAGGTCCAGCACCTCGGGGGTACGCCCGGCGGCGAGCGCGGCGCGCAGCGGCGGCGCGGCCACCTCGACAGCGGTGCCGTAGAAGGCGTCGAAGCAGGGCACCAAGCGGCGCCGGGCCTGGTCGTAGCTGCCGGCCACCACGTCGAACGCGTCCGCCACGCTCATCGGAGCCTCCCGTTATTTAAGACGGATTTCCCACATTGTAAACCCCGCGGAGGACGACGTCACCCACGTGCGGTGTGAAGCGGTCGTGACAGGACCGAAACAGAGCAGACCCGGACCGGAAACCGCCCGACGGCACGCTTTTCCGACATGACAGACGGTGCACGCACGGCGACGCGAACGGGGTCACGCCCCGTCGAGGCCGCCACGCACTGCCCGTACTGCGCGTTGCAGTGCGGCATGGTGCTGCGCGCCACCGGTGACGGTGTCGAGGTCGCCGCACGCGACTTCCCCACCAACCGGGGCGGGCTGTGCCAGAAGGGCTGGACCGCCGCCGACCTGCTCGACCACCCGGAGCGGCTCACCACGCCGCTGCTGCGCGACCGGCCCGGCGGCGAGCTGCGGCCGGCGACCTGGGACGAGGCGCTGGACCGCGTCGCCGCCGGGGTCCGGGACGTGCAGCACCGCCACGGGCCGGACGCGGTGGCCGTCTTCGGCGGTGGCGGACTCACCAACGAGAAGGCGTACGCGCTCGGCCGCTTCGCCCGGGTGACGCTGCGGACCCGGCACATCGACTACAACGGGCGCTGGTGCATGTCGTCGGCCGCCGCGGCCGGGAACCGGGCGTTCGGGATCGACCGCGGACTGCCGTTCCCGCTCGCCGACCTCGGCCGCGCGGACACGCTGCTGCTGGTCGGCGCGAACCCGGCCGAGACCATGCCACCGCTGATGCGGCACGTCACCGACCTGCGGGAACGCGGCGGTCGGCTGATCGTGGTCGACCCGCGCGCCACCGCCACCGCCCGCCAGGCCGACCTGCACCTGCAACCCCTGCCCGGCACCGACCTCGCGGTGGCGAACGCGCTGCTGCACATCGCGCTCACCGAGGGCTGGCTGGACCGGGCGTACGTCGCGGAGCGGACCACCGGCTTCGACGAGGTCCGGCGGACGGTGGCCGGCTACTGGCCGGCGGAGGTGGAACGGCTCTCCGGCGTGCCGGTGGCCGACCTGTACGCGACCGCCCGCGCGCTGGCCACAGTGGACCGCGCGGTCGTCCTCACCGCGCGGGGCGCCGAGCAGCACGCCAAGGGGGTCGACACGGTCACCGCCTTCATCAACCTGGCGCTCGCCCTGGGCCTGCCCGGCCGTCCCGGCTCCGGCTACGGCTGCCTGACCGGGCAGGGCAACGGGCAGGGCGGCCGGGAGCACGGGCAGAAGGCCGACCAGCTCCCCGGCTACCGGCGTATCGACGACCCGGCGGCCCGCGAGCACGTCGCCGGGGTGTGGGGCGTCGACCCGGACGCGCTGCCCGGGCCGGGAGTGCCGGCGTACCAGCTCCTCGACGCGCTCGGCACGCCGTCGGGCGCGCGGGCGCTGCTGGTGTTCGGTTCCAACCCGGTCGTGTCCGCGCCCCGCGCGGCGCGGGTCGAGTCCCGGCTGCGTGCCCTGGACCTGCTCGTGGTGGCGGACTTCGTCCGCTCCGAGACGGCCGAGCTGGCCGACGTCGTGCTGCCGGTCGCCCAGTGGGCCGAGGAGGACGGGACGATGACCAATCTGGAGGGCCGGGTGTTGCGCCGCCGGGCGCTGCGCGAACCACCCGCCGGCGTCCGTACCGAGCTGGCGATCCTCGCCGCGCTCGCGGAACGGCTGAGCGGCGGCGGGACGCCGTTGCCGGCCGATCCGCGCGAGGTGTTCGCGGAGCTGGGCCGGGCCTCGGCCGGCGGGCCGGCCGACTACGCCGGGATCACCTGGGACCGGATCGACGCCGACACCGGCGTGTTCTGGCCCTGTCCGGACCGGGACGGCCCGGACACCCCCCGGCTGTTCGCCGACCGCTTCCCCACCCCGGACGGCCGGGCCCGGTTCCACGCCGTGACCCACCGGCCGGCCGCCGAGCCGGTGTGCGCCGACTACCCGCTGCACTTCACCACCGGCCGGGTGCTCGCGCAGTACCAGTCCGGCGCGCAGACCCGGCGGGTGGCCGCGTTGCGCCGCGCCGCGCCGGGCGGCTTCGTCGAGCTGCATCCCGACCTGGCGGCACGGATCGGCGTGACCGACGGGGTGCCGGTACGGGTGGTCTCCCGCCGGGGTGAGCTGCGCGCACCGGCCCGGCTCAGCACCGCGATCCGGCCGGACACCGTCTTCGCGCCGTTCCACTGGCCCGGCGCGCAACGCGCCAACTCGGTCACCAACGACGCCCTCGACCCGGTCTCCGGGATGCCCGAGTTCAAGATCTGCGCGGTCCGGGTGGAGGCGGCATGAGCGAGCACATCGTCGTCGTCGGCTACGGCATGGCCGGCGCCCGCCTCGCCGCCGAGCTGCACGCGCGCGGTGGGGACCGGCGGATCACAGTGCTCGGGGCGGAGCCGCACCGCGCGTACAACCGGATCATGCTCTCCACGCTGCTCGCCGGGCGCATCGGCGAGCCGGACGTGGAGCTGGTCGAAGCAATCGGGCCGGAGGTCGGGGTCCGCACCGGCGCGGCGGTCACCGCCGTGGACCGGGCCACCCGCGAGGTGGTCACCGACGACGGCGAGCGGCACGGGTACGACCACCTGGTGCTCGCCACCGGCAGCCGGGCCGTGGTGCCGCCGCTGCCGGGCCTCGCCCCACTGCCCGAGCGGGTCGTCCCGTTCCGCACGCTCGGCGACTGCCGCCGGATCCTCGCCGCCGCCGAGGGCGCGCGACGCGTGATCGTGCTCGGCGGCGGGCTGCTGGGTCTGGAGGCGGCCCGCGGGCTGGCCGCCCGGGGTCTCGACGTGACTGTGGTCCACCCGGTCGGCCACCTGATGGAACGGCAGCTCGACCCGCCCGCCGGCGCGGTCCTCGCGGGCACGCTCGCCGGCCTGGGCGTCCGGTCCCGGCTCGGGGTGCCGGCGACCGCCGTGACCGCCGGCGCCACCGGCGTCCGCCTGCACCTGGGCGACGCCGAACCGCTCGACGCCGACCTGCTGGTGCTCTGCTGCGGGGTACGCCCCGACACCGCGCTCGCCGCGGCGGCCGGGCTCGCCGTCGAGCGGGGCGTGGTGGTGGACGACCGGATGCGGACGAGCGATCGGCGGATCTCCGCGATCGGCGACTGCGCGCAGCACGACGGCGCGCTGACCGGGCTGGTCGCGCCCGCCTGGGCACAGGCCCGGGTGGTGGCCGACGTGCTGACCGGTGCGGACCCGCTGGCCCGCTACCGGCCCCGGCCGGCGGTGACCCGGCTCAAGGCGGCCGGCATCGACCTGGCCGCGATGGGCGACGTGGCCGGCACGGGCGACCCGGGCGGGCCGGTCGAGGAACTGACCTTCGCCGACCCGGCCCGTGGCACCTACGCCCGGCTGCGCATCCGGGACGAGCGGCTGACCGGCGCGATCCTGCTCGGCGACAACCCGGCGGTCGGCACCGTGGTGCAGCTGTTCGACAGGGGCGCTCCGGTGCCGGCGGACCGGCGCGCGCTGCTGCTCGGCCGGGCGTTCGGCGAGACGCCGGCCGGGCCGGCCGCGTCACCGGCGCTGATGCCGGACGCCGCGACCGTGTGCCGGTGCAACGACGTGAGCAAGGGCGCGCTGGTGGCGTGCTGGCGGGCGGGCGCCCGGACGGCGGCGGCGTTGTCCGCGGCGACCCGGGCCGCCACCGGCTGCGGCAGCTGCCGGGACGCGGTGGCGGGCATCGCCGGCTGGCTCGCCGAGGCGGATCCGTCCACAACCGACGAGGTACGCGAGACGGTGGAGGTGGCGTCATGACCGAGCGAATCAGCAGGCTGGTCGTCGTCGGCAACGGCATGGTGGGGCAGCGCTTCGTCGAGGCGCTGCGGGCCCGGGACACCGACGGGCGGTGGCGGGTCACGGTCCTCGCCGAGGAACGGCGTCCGGCGTACGACCGGGTGCGGCTCTCGGCCGTCTTCGACGGGGTGGACGCCGACGATCTGACGGTGCACACCCCCGACGCCGGAGTGGACCTGCGCCTGGGCGAACCGGCCACCGGCGTCGACCGGGCCCGGCGGGTGGTGACCACGGCGGCCGGCGAGTACCCGTACGACGCGCTGGTGCTCGCCACCGGCTCGTACGCGTTCGTGCCGCCGGTCGACGGCACCGACCTGCCCGGCGTCTTCGTCTACCGGACGCTGGACGATCTGACCGCGATCCGGGAGCACGCCCGGGGCCGCCGTGCCGGCGCGGTGATCGGTGGCGGTCTGCTCGGGCTGGAGGCGGCGAACGCGCTGCGGCTGCTCGGGCTCGCCACCAGCGTGGTCGAGTTCGCGCCCCGGCTGATGCCGGTGCAGGTGGACGAGGCGGGCGGCGCGATGCTCCGGCGGTACGTCGAGGAGCTGGGCGTCACGCCGTACCTCGGGGTGGCCACCACGGCGCTGCGGCCCGGGCCGGACGGCACTGTGGCCGCGCTCGACCTGGCCGACGGGCGCGCGCTCGACGCGGAGCTGGTGGTGGTCGCCGCCGGGATCAGGCCGCGCGACGAGCTGGCCCGCGCGGCCGGGCTGCCGCTGGGCCCGCGCGGCGGCGTGCTGGTGGACGCGGCCTGCCGGACCGCCGACGAGCGGATCTGGGCGGTCGGCGAGTGCGCGGCGGTGGACGGCGTCTGCCACGGACTGGTCGCGCCCGGGTACGCCACCGCCGAGGTGGTGGCGGACCGGCTGCTCGGCGGCGCGGCCACGTTCCCCGGCGCGGACACCGCGACGAAACTCAAGCTGCTCGGCGTGGACGTGGCCTCGTTCGGTGACGCGCACGGCGTCACCCCGGGCTGCCTCGACGTGACGTACACCGACCCGGCCACCCGCTCGTACGCGAAGCTGGTCCTCTCCGACGACGCGCGGACGCTGCTGGGCGGCGTGCTCGTCGGGGACGCGAGCGCGTATCCGGCGTTGCGGGCCAGTGTCGGCGGGCCGCTGCCCGCTCCCCCGCTGGCCCTGCTGGCGCCGGCCGGCGGCGCGGGCGCCGGTGCGGGCGCGTTGCCGGCCGGCGCGCAGGTCTGCTCCTGCAACGCGGTGACCCGGGCCGACCTGGACGCGGCGATCGCCGCCGGGGCGGCCGACGTGCCGGCGCTGAAGGCGTGCACCCGGGCCGGTACGAGCTGCGGCTCCTGCGTGCCGATGCTCAAGCAGCTGCTGGACGCCGCCGGGGTACGCCAGTCGACGGCGTTGTGCGAGCACTTCGACCACAGCCGGCAGGAGCTGTTCGACCTGATCCGGGTGCGGGGCATCCGCACGTTCTCCCGGCTCGTCGCCGAGCACGGGCGCGGCAGCGGATGCGACATCTGCAAGCCGGTGGTGGCCTCGATCCTGGCCTCGCTGGGCACCGGGCACGTGCTCGACGGCGAGCAGGCGTCGCTCCAGGACACCAACGACCACTTCCTGGCGAACCTGCAACGCGACGGCAGCTACTCGGTGGTGCCGCGGATTCCCGGCGGGGAGATCACCCCGGAGAAGCTGATCGCGATCGGCGAGGTGGCGCGCGACTTCCGGCTGTACACGAAGATCACCGGCGGGCAGCGGATCGACCTGTTCGGCGCGCGGGTCGACCAGTTGCCGCAGATCTGGCGCCGGCTCGTCGACGCGGGCTTCGAGTCCGGCCACGCGTACGGCAAGGCGCTGCGCACGGTGAAGTCGTGCGTGGGCGACACCTGGTGCCGCTACGGCGTACAGGACTCGGTGGGGCTGGCGGTCGCGCTGGAGCTGCGGTACCGGGGCCTGCGCGCGCCGCACAAGCTCAAGTCGGCGGTCTCCGGCTGCGCCCGGGAGTGCGCCGAGGCCCGGAGCAAGGACTTCGGGATCATCGCCACCGAGAGCGGCTGGAACCTGTACGTCGGCGGCAACGGCGGTTTCCGGCCCCGGCACGCCGACCTGTTCGCCACCGACCTGAGCACCGCCGAACTGGTCACGCTGATCGACCGGTTCCTCATGTACTACATCCGCACCGCCGACCGGTTGCAGCGCACCGCCGCCTGGGTCGAGGCCATGGACGGCGGCCTGGACCACCTCCGGTCGGTGCTCGTGGACGACTCGCTCGGGCTCTGCGCCGACCTCGACGCGGCGATGGCCCGGCACGTCGCGAGCTACTCCGACGAGTGGCGCGACGTGCTGGAGGACCCGGACCGGCTGCGCCGCTTCACCTCCTTCGTGAACGCGCCCGAGGTGCCCGACCCGTCCATCACGTTCACCCAGGAGCGGGGCCAGCCGGTGCCGGCCCGGGGCGCGCCCCCGGACGGCGGACACCGTCGCCAGCCCGTCGTGCTGGGCCTGCCGGAGGTACGCCGATGAGCCCCGTCGTCACGCTGGACTGGACCCCGGTCTGCCCGCTGGACCGGCTCGACCCCGACCGGGGCGTGGCCGCCCTCGTCGACGGCGTGCAGGTCGCGGTCTTCCGCACCGCGCACGGCCTGTACGCGGTGGACAACCTCGACCCGGTCGGCGGCGCGTACGTCATGTCCCGGGGCCTGGTCGGCAGCCGGGGCGGGGTGCCCACGCTCGCCTCGCCGCTGCACAAGCAGGTCTACGACCTCACCACCGGGCGGTGCCTGGACCTACCGGGCGTGACGCTGCGCCGGCACCCGGTGCGCTGCCGGGACGGCCTGGTCGAGGTGCGGTTACGGCAGGAGGAATGATGCGGGACGAGCTGGCCGGCTTCACCATCGGCGTCACCGCCGACCGGCGGCGCGACGAACTGGCCGCGCTGCTCCAGCGGCGCGGGGCGCGGGTGGTGCTCGCCCCGGCGCTGCGGATCGTCCCGCTGGCCGACGACACCGACCTGCGTGAGGCCACCCGGGCCTGCCTGGAACACCCGCCGGACGTGCTGATGGCCAACACCGGCATCGGCATGCGCGGCTGGCTGGAGGCGGCCGAGGGCTGGGGGCTGGCCGAGCCGCTGCGCACCACGCTCGCCCACACGTACGTGGTGTCCCGCGGTCCGAAGGCGACCGGTGCGATCCGGGCCGCCGGGCTGCGCGAGCACTGGTCCCCGGAGTCGGAGAGCTGCGACGAGGTGGTCGAGCACCTGGTCCGGCGCGGGGTGGCCGGCCAGGTGGTGGCGATGCAGCTGCACGGCGAGCGGCAGCCCGAGTGCGCCGACGCGCTGGTGGCGGCCGGCGCCACGGTGATCGAGGTGCCCGTCTACCGGTGGGCGCCGCCGGCCGACCCGGCGCCGCTGCACCGGCTCATCGACCTGGTCGCCGGGCGTCTCGTCGACGCGGTCACGTTCACCTCGGCACCGGCGGCCGAGGCTCTGCTGCGGGCGGCCGGTGACCGTACCGAGACGGTGCTCGAGGCGCTGCGCGGCGACGTGCTGGCCGGGTGCGTGGGCACCGTCACCGCCGAGCCGCTGGTCCGGCGCGGGGTGCCGGTGAGCGCGCCGAGCCGGGCCCGGCTGGGCGCGCTGGTCCGCACCATCGTCGAGGAACTGCCCCGGCGCACGGTCTCGGTGAAGGCGGCCGGGCACGTGCTGACGCTGCGCGGGCACGCCGCGGTGGTGGACGGGGAACTGCGTCAGCTGGCGCCGGCGCCGATGGCCGTGCTGCGGGCGCTGGCCGCGTCCCCCGGGAAGGTGCTCTCCCGCACCGCGCTGCTGCGTACGCTGCCGCGCGGCGCCGACGAGCACGCGGTGGAGATGGCTGTCGCCCGCCTGCGGGCCGGGCTGAAGGCGCCCCGCGTGGTGCAGACGGTGGTCAAGCGGGGGTACCGCCTGCGGGTCGACTGACCCGCAGGCGGTCAGCCGACCGAGGCCGGGTAGCCGTGCTCGGCCTGGAGGCGGAGCATCGCGTGCTCGACCACAGTGACCAGCACCTGCTTGACCGAGTCCCGCTGACGGGCGTCGCACAGGACCATCGGCACGTCCGGGGAGATGGCGAGCGCCTCCCGGACCTCCTCCAGCTCGTAGTGCGGCGCGTCGCCGAAGCGGTTCAACGCCACGACGTACGGCAGCTTGCGGTTCTCGAAGTAGTCCAGCGGCGCGAACGCGTCGGTGATGCGGCGGGTGTCCACCAGCACCGCGGCGCCCACCGCGCCCCGGATGATCTCGTCCCACATGAACCAGAAGCGGGTCTGGCCCGGCGTGCCGAACAGGTAGAGGATCAGGTCCTCGGCCATGGTGATACGGCCGAAGTCCATGGCGACCGTGGTGGTCTCCTTGCCCGGCACCTTCGACGCGTCGTCGATGCCCACGCCCGCCGCGGTCATCAGCGCCTCGGTGGTCAGCGGCTGGATCTCGGAGATCGCCCCGACAAGTGTCGTCTTGCCCACGCCGAAGCCACCCGCGATCACGATCTTCGCGGAGATGATCTCCCGGCCGCGGTTCACCCCGTCGGGGTCATAGTTCGCGAAGTCCACTTAGCACCCTTCCAAGCAGGTTCATCCGCGCCGCGAAACCCGTCGCGGGAGCGGCAGTGTGTAGCGTCAGCAGGCCCTCGGCCACCATGTCGGCGACCAGCACCCGGGTGACGCCCAGCGGCATCCGGGTGTAAGCGGCGATTTCCGCAAGCGACTGCGCCCGGCCCTCACAGACCGAGGAGATGCGGTACTTGTCGTGCCCGGCGAAGCGCGCCTCGGCAGACTGCGTAGGCGTGCTCGACAGCACCGCTTCGAGCGCGATGTTCTGCAACGGCTCGGTGCGGCCCCGGGTGACCGCGTACGGCCGCACCAGCGCGCCACGTGGATCACGTCGCGGGTCCATCTCGCGATCACCTCCCCTCGTTCGGAGCCGCACCGGCTCCGGTCGTCAGCTCCCCGGCCCGATCAGGACCGGACCGCGTCTCTCGGCAGCGGGACCAGCGCCTGGCCGACCCGCTCGACCAGCAGCGCCATCTCGTAACCCACCTGGCCGACGTCGCAGCTGCGCGCCGCGAGCACGGCCATCGACGAACCGTCGCTGATGGACATCAGGAACAGGTAGCCGCTGTCCATCTCGATGACGGTCTGCAACACCCCGCCGGCGCTGAACATCCGCGCCGCGCCCTCGGTCAGGCTCACCACGCCGGAGGTGATCGCGGCGAGCTGGTCGGCCCGGTCGCCGGGCAGGTCCCGGGAGGAGGCGAGCAGCAGCCCGTCCGCGGACACCGCCACCACGTGCGCGATGCCCGCAACGCTGTCGGCGAAGTTGGTGAGAAGCCACCCCATGTCCTGCATGGCCGCCGGCCTGTTCATCGGTTCGTCTCCTTGGTCGAGGTGCTGTTCAGGTCGGCGCCGGCCGTACGGCCCCGCTGGACGCCACGGTGGTAGGCGGAGAGCAGACCGCGTACCTCGTCCGGCGTGCGCCGGCTGCGGTCCCGGCCGCTCTTCGGCTCTATCCCGCCGGGCACGAGCTGGGCCTGCGGCACCCGCTTGGGCAGGCCGGAGCGGGTGGTGCCGCCGGTGGTGGGCTCCGCGGCACGGCTGGCCCGCGACCAGCCCTCGTCGGCCGCCGTACGCCAGGCCTCCGGGTCGATCGGTGCCGTGGGCGCGGGTGCGGGCTCGGCGGCGGGCGGCACCGGGGGCGGCGTCGCGGCCGCCGGCGGCGTGGACGGAACCTCCGGCGGGCTGTACGCGGGCGGCGTGGTCGACGTGGTCAGCCCCGACGCCTGGGCCCCGGGGGTACGGGTGGGCAGCTTCGGACGAGCCGACGCCGCGGGGGGCGCCACGGCCGGCTGCGCCGGCGCGGGCGGCTCGTCGAACGTGGGACGGGTGAAGATGGTGGTCTCGTCCTCTCCGTGCGAACGGAACCAGACCGCCTCCATCTCGCGGAATATCGGCGCCTCGGCCCGCTGCTCGGGCCGGGCCACCACCGGCGTCGCCGGGGTGCTCTCCACCGCCGGCCCCGCGGCGAGCGGCTGGTAGGCCGGAGGTGCGGCCTGGGTCGCGGGTTGCGCGCTCTCGACTCCCGGCGTCCGCTTGGGCAGCGGGTCGAGCGCCGGGTACGCCACCGTCGGTCCGCCGGCCGACCAGCCCGCTCCGGAGACCGGAGCCGGTGCGGTGGCGGGCGCCGCGGCCACCGGGGCGGGCGCCGCCACGGTGGGCAGCGCGCCGGTCGCCCCACCCAGCTGTACGGCTGGAGTGGTGTCGCGCGTCTCGCCGGGCGTCTGCCACCTGGACGGCGGGGCGGTGCTCGCCCCGCGCCACCCGTCGGCGAGCGTCGCGGTGGCCGCGCCCCGCCCGGCGCCGGCCAGCGCGTCGCCGGCGCCGACCTGGCTGAGCGGGGACTGCTCGACGGCGAGCGGCTGACGCGGCCGGGTCAGCGGGGCCTGGCCCCGGTTGGCCGGCAGCACCACAGTCGAGTTCGGCAGCGTGACCTGGGCGACGGTGCCGCCCTCGACGTTGCGGCGCAGCTCGACGCGGATCCCGTAGCGGGAGGCGAGCCGGCTCACCACGGCCAGACCCATCAGCCGGAACGCGGCCACGTCGACCGTCGGCGGCGCGGCCAGGCGCCGGTTGAGCGAGTCGAGCTGGTCGTCGCTGAGACCCAGACCGCGGTCCTCGATCTGGATCAGCACGTAGTCGCGGATCCGGCGGCCGTCGGCCACCACGCTGGTGTTCGGCGGCGAGAACCGGGTGGCGTTGTCGAGCAGCTCGGCGACCAGCCGGACGACGTCGTTGACGGCGTGCGCGGCGACCGAGATGTCGGTGTCGACGGTGCCGAACTCGATCCGGTTGTAGAGCTCGACCTCGGACTGCGCGGCGCGCAGCACGTCGACCAGGAGCGCGTCGTCGCGGCGCGGCACGGCCGAGTCGGCGCCGGCGAGCACCAGCAGGTTCTCGTCATTGCGGCGCATCCGGGTGGCCAGGTGGTCCAGCTCGAACAGCTGCGCCAGCCGCTTCGGGTCCTCCTCGGACCGCTCGATCGCGTCCAGCTCGCCGATCATGCGGTCGACCAGGCTCTGCGAGCGGCGGGCCAGGTTGAGGAACATCGCCGAGACGCTCGTCCGCAGCGCGGCCTGCTCGGCCGCGACCCGGACCGCCTCCCGGTGGACCACGTTGAAGGCCACCGCCACCTGACCGACCTCGTCGCGGTTGCTCAGCTTGATCGGGTCCCGCACCTGCTGGACGATCTCGTCCACGCCGCCGTCACCGATGGCGTTGACGTTCTGCAGCCGGCTCACCGCGTCCGGCAGGTCGTGGTTCGCCACCGCGAGCGCGCCCTCGCGCAGCCGACGCAGCGAGTCGTTGAGCGAGCGGGCGAGCACCACGGCGAGCGTCACCGCGACCGCGAGCGTGAGCAGCACGAGCAGGCTCTCCACGATCGCCTGCCGGATCACGTCGGCGCGTACCTCGTCGGCGTCGGCCAGCATCTCGTCCAGGAGCTGGATCTCGGCCCACCGCATCAGGTCGTCGACCGCGCCGATGGCGGCGGACGCCTCGTCGCGGGTGACCAGCGAGGGACGCTCGATCGACCGGGAGATGTCGTTGGCGACCCGGTCGGCGAGCTGGACGGCGTCACCGGAGACGGTGCGGTCCACCAGCGCCCGCTGGCTCGGCGTCGCGGTCCGGGAGAAGGTGAGCAGCGCCTCCTGCTGACCGGTGAGCGTGGCCACGAAGGACGAGAACTGCTCCTCGTCGATCTGGCCGCCCTCCAGGGCGGTGAAGGCCACCGCCTGCTCCTCGGCCACCTCGGCCTTCGCATGGGCGAACGCGGCCACCGCGCGGCGGGCGTCGGCCAGGCTCTCCGCGCCCGGCTGCTGCGCCAGCGCGTCGCCGTACGCGACCAGGTCGTCCAGCACGATGCCGTAGCGCAGGGTCGCCTCGGCCACCGGCATCTGCAGCCGGTCCAGCACCTCCTGGCGGGTGCCGTTCAACGTGGACAGGTGGGCGTCGATCACCTTGAGCTGGTTGCTGATCGCGCCCGGCACCTCGCCGAGCTTGCTCCGCTCCTCCTGGTACGCCGCGATGCGCTCGTCGGTCTGGCGCACCCGCAGGTTGTACGCGTCCGGCTTCTGGTTCGGGTCGGCCAGGAAGACCGCCGCCGCCATCCGCTCCTTGTGCAGGTCCTGGGTCAGCGCCGAAACGTCGACCGACACCGCGCTCAGCGACCGGACCCGGTCCGCCTCGTACGCGCCCTGACCGACCGAGATGAGTCGGATAGTTGCCAGCGCGATGACAGCCGCGACCGGAACGACCAGGATGAGGGCGAGCTTGGAGCGGATCCGCGCGTCGCGCAGCCTGGGCAGGCGCCGGCGCCGGTTGGGCTGTTCGGCGTTGGGGCTTCCGGGCAGGGTCGTAGGTCCGGTGCTCACGACATCGCCTCCGTCGTTTCTTCCACGCGCGACCCGCTGACCCGTGCCTGGTGCAGCGGCCACCGCCACGCGCGGCACGGCCGCGATTTCATCAGACGAGATCCTGTTTGGGAAGCCGCAGTGAGGCAGGAAACGGTCGCGGCCGACGCATCCCGGGATCCGATCACCTAATACCTTCTTTTCTCCAACCCCCTGATCAGGGGATGTCACTCCAGAGTGGTCACACGCTTCTGTGCAGTAATTGTCAGTTAATGTTCCGTGTCCCCAGCATGTGGGATGGCTGTCCCGAAACAGCGCTCGTCAGCCCGGCTTGACCACAGGCCTCGGCATTGGCAAGGTTTTGCAGGCTTCGCGCACACCGTACGGCAAACCAATCCCGTTCCTCCACTGAGGACGGACGAGCGGCGGTGATCGGGCGTCGGCCCGCGCCGCACCTGGAGGACTGAGTTGAGCCCCATCCGCTCCGCGAGCATCGCGGCGCTCGCATCGGCCGTGCTGGCCACCACGCTCACCGGCTGCGGGATCGGCGGGGAACCGCAGGACACCAGCCCGATCGTGATCGCCGCCGACCTGGAACTCTCCGGCGCCTCGGCGCCCGTCGGCAAGGTCTACCAACGGGCTCTGCAACTGAAGGTCGAGCAGTTGAACGCCTCCGGCGCACTGGGCGGCCGGAAGATCGATCTGCGGGTCAAGGACAACCGCTCGGACGCCGCGGAATCCTTGCGGAACATCAATGATTTCAGCGGTGACTCACGCGTGAGCGCCGTCATCATGGGCGGTTGCAACGAATGCGCCGTCGGCGCGGCCCGCACGATCGGTGAGAAGCGCATTCCGACGATCGCACTGGGTTCGTCGAGCGCCATCACCGAGCCCGTGGCCGAGCGTCGATATGTCTTCAAGCTCGCCCCGAACGCCACCGACAGCGCCGCCGCCCTCGCCGGCGAACTGGACCGGCGCAACATCCGCAAGGTGGCGTTGCTGCACAGCGCCGAGGGTTACGGCCAGGAAGGGCTCGCCGCCCTGCGCCGCGAACTGAGCAAGACCCCGGTCAAGCTGGTCGGCAACGAGTCGGTGCGGGTCACCGACACCGAGGTCGGCACGCAGATCAACGAGCTGATCGCCGGCAAGCCGCAGGCACTGGTCCTGTGGACCACGCCGGAGCAGGCGATGCTCGCCGCCACCACCGCCCGGCAGAGCAAGTTCCGCGGGTCGCTGTTCTTCGACGCCACGGCCGCCGGGGACCTCTTCCTCGGCCCGTCGGCCCGCTCCACGGACGAGGCGACGCTGATCTTCACCCAGACCATGGTGATCGACGACGTCATCGCCACCACCCCGGCCAAGGCCGCGCGGCGGCAGTGGTTCCAGGACTACACCGCCCGGTTCGGCGGCTACAACGGCTTCTCCTCGTTCGCGGCGGACGCGGTCCAGTTGATCGCCGACGCCGAGCAGCGGGCGGGCGGCGAGCCGGGCAGGGTCGACCGGGAGGCGCTGCGCGACGTGCTGGAGACCTCGCAGCTCGACGGGCTGTCCGGCCCGATCCGGATGACGCCGGACAACCACTCCGGGTTGATGCCGCAGGCGTTGACGACGCTGGTGGCTCGTGGTGGTCGTTGGCGGTTGGCGGGGTAGTCACTGTTGGGGGCGTGGCCCCACCGCAACCGGCTCCGGGCGGTCAGGCTTGATCCCTGCGCCGGTTGCGGTGGGGCCACGCCTGTCGTGGTCGGCCGCCATCCGTGGGTTGAGGTTTACCTTCTGGGTTCTCGGTCGACGTCGGGTTCTCGGGTCAGTGGCTAGCGGGCTGAGGTGGTGGCCCGCACCCAGGGCAGGGCCAGGCGCTCGACCAGGCTCAGGACGGCGTAGAGCACGATGCTCATGAGCGCCACCAGCACGATCGCCGCCCAGGCGGTCGCGGTGTCGCCGACGCCGTTGTACTGCAGGATCTGGTAACCCAGGCCCGGGCGGTCGGAGTAGAACTCCCCGATCACCGCGCCGATCGCGGCCAGCGGCATGGCCACCTTGAGGCCGACGAAGATCTGCGGCAGCGCCGCCGGGAAGCGCACCTTGCGGAACGACTGCCACCACGAGGCGTTGAGCGACCGGCCCAGCTCCGCCAGATCCGCCGGGGTGGTGGTCAGCCCGGTCGCGGTGGAGAGCACGATCGGGAAGAAGCAGAGCAGGAACACCATGGTCAGGATGGGTTTCTGCCCCCAGCCCACCGCCACCACCAGCAACGGCCCGAACGCGATCTTCGGGACCGCGTTCACCGCCACCAGCAGCGGCGCGAACATCCGCTCCACCCGCCGGGAGGCGGCCAGCGCCATCCCGATCAG
Organism: Micromonospora sp. WMMD1219; assembly: GCF_049315215.1. Classification (NCBI taxonomy): domain Bacteria; kingdom Bacillati; phylum Actinomycetota; class Actinomycetes; order Micromonosporales; family Micromonosporaceae; genus Micromonospora; species Micromonospora sp. WMMD1219. The sequence continues at coordinate 2,523,165 of NZ_CP186057.1, read as the reverse complement.
CACCCCGGCCACCGACGAGAGCAGGAAGCCGAACACTGTCATCCAGGTGGTGATGCCCAGCGCGGGCAGCAGCACCTCGGTGGTGCTCGTGAGGGACTTCCCCACCGCCTGCGGCGGGGGCAGCGCGGCCGGGTGCACCAGGTTCAGGCCCGAGGTGACCAGCCACCAGGCCGCCACCGCGATCACCAGGCCCAGCGCCGGCAACCCGACCGCCGCCGGGCGTACGGCGATCCCGCGCCGGACCGCCGGGCGCGGCGGCGCCTCCGGCCGGGCCTCGGTCGACTGTGTCAACGTGTCCTCCTCTCTGCACCGGTCGGTGTGACCGGCACGCGAAGGGGGTGCGCCCCACCGGGGTGTCCGGCGGGTCGCACCCCCGTTTGGCCCGAGCGGACCGGTCAGGCCTTCGGCGCGAGGTTGAAGTCGATGATCTGGTCCGGGGTCAGGTTCTGCTTGAGCGCACCGGCGCCCTGGAGCAGCGCGATGCTCTTGGCCACCCGGCCGCTGTCCAGCGTGCCGATCGCGGTGCCGGAGTTGCTCGACCGGACGTACGCGGCCATCAGCTGAAGCTCGGCGGAGGCCGCGGCCGGGACGGCGGCCGGCACGTTCTTCTTCAGGATCTCGGCGGCCTCGTCCGGGTTGGCCAGCGAGTACTCCAGGCCCTTGAGCAGCGCGGCGGTGAACTTCTTCACCATCTCCGGCTTCTCCTTGGCGATCTTCGAGGACGTGATCAGCGCGTTGCCGTAGAGGTCCTGCATCACGTTGCTGTACGGCAGGACGACCGGCTTCTTCTTGGTCACCGTCTCCACCGTCGGCTGGCCGACGACGAACTGGCCGATGCCGTCCACCGAGCCCGAGCCGAGCATGCCGATGAGGCCCTGCGCCTCACCGTTGACCCAGGTCACCTTGCTGCCGTCGATGCCGGCGAGCCGCGCGTACGTCGGGAAGAGGTTGCGCACGACGGACGTCGGGGTGTCGGCGAGCTTCTTGCCCTCGAGGTCCTTCGGGGTGGCGATGTTCTTGCCCTCGACCGTGACGATCGCGGCCATGGTGCGCTGCTGGATCGCGGCCACCGCCACGAAGTCCTTCGCCTGGCCGTTGCCGAGCTGGAGGATGCCACCGGTCAGGTCGATCGGGCCGAAGTCGGCCTGGCCGCCGGTGATGGTCTGGATCACGGAGCCGGTGCCCTGACCGGGCTTGATGTCGACGTCGAAACCGGCCTCCTTGAAGAAGCCCTTGTCCTTCGCCACCCAGGCGTAGGAGTCACGCCCGAAGTTGCCGAACGAGGTGAGGTACGTCACCTTCTCCAGCGCCGCGCCGTTGCCGCCGCCGCTCTCGGACTTCTCCGAGTCGCTGCTGCAGCCGCCCACCAGGGCGAGGGCGGTGGCCAGAGCCGCGGCGGCGACCGTACGGGTCAGCCTTCTCATCAGTGCACCATGTCCTTTCCGACCAGGACTTCTTCGCCGGTCGGGTCGTGGGTCCGACGGGGTCGGCAGGTGGGTTCGGCCGACTGGACCGTCGTGAGGGGACTCTTCGCGCGCAACAGCGTACGAGAAGGCAGATGACCTGCCGCCGCCGTCCCGGTTGCGGAACGGAAACGAAGTTGCGTGACGGAAAGCGGACTGACGTCCACCCCGGACAGTGCTATAAGCACCGTCCGCTACGCTAGCCCGGCTCGCATTTGGGGACGACGTGGAAGGGAGCCGGCGGGAGATGATCCGACTGTCCGGGGTGTCCCGCACCTTCGACGGCCGTTCGGGGCGGGTGGAGGCGTTACGCGGCATCGACCTCGACGTCGCCGAAGGCGAGTTCGTAGCCGTCCTCGGCCGGTCCGGCTGCGGCAAGTCCACGCTGCTGCGCATGATCGCCGGGCTGCTGCCGGTCACCGGCGGTGAGATCACCGTGGGCGGCACGCCGATCACGAAGCCCCGCCGCGACGTGGCGATGCTGTTCCAGCGGCCGGCGCTGCTGCCCTGGCGCTCGGTGCTGGACAACGTGCTGCTGCCGGTGGAGATCTTCGGCTGGCGCCGCGCCGAGCACCGCGACCGGGCCCGCAAGCTGCTGGAGATGGCCGGGCTGGGTGGCTTCGAGAAGCGCCTCCCGCACGAGCTGTCCGGCGGCATGCAGCAGCGCGTCTCGCTGTGCCGGTCGCTGATCGGCTCACCCCGGGTGATGCTCATGGACGAGCCGTTCTCCGCGCTCGACGCGCTCACCCGCGAGGAACTCTCCGGCGAACTCCAGCGGGTGCACATGGAGACGAAGGCGACGATCGTCTTCGTCACCCACTCCATCGACGAGGCGGTGCTGCTCGCCGACCGGGTCGTCGTGCTCAGCCCGCGCCCCGGCCGGATCCGACAGGTCGTCGAGGTGAACGTCCCCCGGCCCCGCACGCTCGGCCGCCACGAACACCTCGCCGACGTCGCGCGGATCAGCGCCGAGCTGCACGAGCTGCTGATGGAACGGGACGCGCCGGGCGTACCCGTGGGAGGCCGCTGACCATGCGGGTCTCGGTGTTCACCGAGCCGCACCGCGGTGCGGACTACGACGACCAGCTCCGGTTCGCCCGGCTGGTCGAGGAGACCGGCTTCGAGGGCTTCTTCCGGGCCGACCACTACCGGGCCATGGGGGACGAGCCGGCACTGCCCGGCCCCACCGACGCCTGGCTGACGCTCGCCGCGCTGGCCCGGGAGACCTCCCGGATCCGGCTCGGCACGCTGGTCACGTCCGCCACGTTCCGGCTCCCCGGGCCGCTGGCGGTCATGGTCGCCCAGGTCGACCGGATGAGCGGCGGCCGCGTCGAGCTGGGCATCGGCGCCGGATGGTACGAGCGCGAGCACACCGCGTACGGCATCCCGTTCCCGCCGGTCAGCGAGCGCTTCGACCGGCTCGCCGAGCAACTGGAGATCGTCACCGGGCTGTGGCGCACCCCGCCCGACGAGACGTACAGCTTCACCGGTGAGCACTACCGCCTGGTCGACGCGCCCGCGCTGCCCAAGCCGGTACAGCAGCCCGGCCCGCCGGTGATCGTCGGCGGCCGGGGACCGAAGCGCACGCCCGAGCTGGCCGCCCGCTACGCCGACGAGTTCAACATGCCGTTCAAGAGCGTGGCCGAGACCGCCGCCGCGTACGAGCGGGTGCGGGAGGCGTGCGACCGCGCCGGACGGGACGCCTCCGGCCGCGCGCCGCTGACGCTCTCCGCCGGCATCGTGGTGGCGATCGGACGCACCGACGCCGAGGCGCAGCGCCGGGCCGCGCCGCTGCACGTCACGAGCGCGCTGCCGCCGGAGGACCCGGTGGTCGGCTCCCCCGCCCAGCTCGTCGAGCGGATCGGCGAGTTCGCCGCGATCGGGGCCACCCGGGTGCACCTGCGCCTGATCGACTTCGACGACCTCGACCACGTGGAGCTCATCGCCGCCGAGGTGCTCCCCCGACTGGACGGACCACGATGACCGAACTCCCCGCCGACCTCGAACTCGGCCCGGTGGGCCAGGAGATCGTGTACGAGAACGACCGCGTACGCGTCTGGCACATCCGGCTGGAGCCGGGTGAGCGGCAGCCGCTGCACCGCCACGACCACCCGTACCTGGTGGTGGCGATCCAGGGCGCCAAGAACGTGGTGCAGACGATCGACGGCACCACCATCGACGCCGACGAGCCGACCGGCGGCGTGGTCTACCGCGACCCGGGCGCGGTGCACATGCTCACCAACGTCGGCGACACCACCTACCTCGCGCGCCTGGTCGAGCTGAAGTAGCCGCACCGGCAGGTTCGCCGCGCCGCGCGGCGGCAAGGTGGCGATCGGGGGCACCGGGCCGTAACGTGCCCGACATGGCCTTTCGGACGTGGGGCAGGCTGCTGCTCACGGCGCTCGGCGTGAGCGTACTGGCCGGGGCCGGCCAGTTGGGCATCGCGTACGGCTTCGGAGTCGTACGCCTCGACGGCGCGTTCGTGGACGTCTCGGTCAACCGGTGGCCCGCCCAGCTCGTCTGGGTGGGCTGGTTCGCCGCCGTCGCCACGGTCGCCGGAGCCGTCCTCACCGAGCGCTTCGCCCGCCGCGACGACGATCAGGGCGGCACCACCGAACTGCTCTCCATCGCCGGCGTGAGCGCGCTCGGCGCGATGGTGGTCGCCCCGCTGTGCATGCAACCGGCCCGCGCGGCCGAGCTGGGCGGATCCGTCGACCCGGTGTGGGCCGCCGGCATCTGCGCCGCCCTCGGCGCGGTGGTCGGAGCGGGCGCCGCGATCGCCGTCCTGCTCAAGCCGCCGTTCGGCTGGGGCGTGGCGATCACCGCCGGGATCGTCTGGCTGATGGCGCTGCTCTCCGTCGCGCCCACGATCGTCTCCAGCCGCCCGCTGGCCACGGTACGGCTCGGCGTCCTCGAACCCTCCTGGCTCGACCCGGAGGCGGCGCAACGCCTGTCCATGCTGCTGCTGCCGGTGCTCGCGCTGCTGGCCGGCGGGGCGGTCGGCGTACTCGCCCGCCGGGCCGAATGGCCGCCGCTCGTCGGCGGCGCGGCCGGGGCGGCCGGCCCGGTGCTCGTCGCGTTCGCCTACCTGACCGCCGGTCCCGGCTCGGCGACCGACCGCTACCAGGTCGCGCCCTACTACGGGGCGCTGATCGCCGTGATCGCCGGCGCGCTCGGCTCGACCGCCACCACTGTGCTGCCCCGGCCGGTCACCACCGGTGATCCCGACGCCGTCGAGGCCACCGACATCCTCGCGCCGCTGCCGCACTCGTCCACTCCGGGCGTTCCGGCCGCCCCGCCCGCGCCTCCGGTGACCAGCGGCGCCGCCGCGCCGGCGCACTGGAACTGGCCGGAGGCCGGCGGCTCGGCCACGGTGTCGGCACCGGCCGGTACCGATCTTCCCGCCGCCGATCAGCCGGCCGTCACGGGACAGCCGGTGGGCGACCGTCCGGCCGTCGTCGACACGGGCCACGGCCAGCCCATGCCGGGCCTGCTGCCCCCGGGGCGCCGGACGTCGGCCATCGACGTCCTCGCCGCGAGCCGCCCCGACCCGGTCCCAGGTGCGGGCACGGTCCCGGGCGGTGGCACGGTCCCGGGCGCGGGCACTGCCCACACGGACAGTGCCCGCGAGGCGGTCACCACGGACCGCGCAGCCACCGCCGACCGGGCCGTCGCCGGTTCCGGACCCGCCACCACCTCGGCCACCGGCGACCGCGCCTCTGACACCTCCGCAGTCACCCCGGCGGACAGCAACGGCACCTCCGCAGCCGCCCTGGCCGACAGCAAGGGCACCTCCGCGGCAGCCCCGGCCGACACCTCCTCGGCTGCCCCGGCTAGCGGTTACGGCTCCGCAACTGGCGATGTCGCACCGAAACCGGTTCAGGAAGCGGCGGCGACCGCGCCACGGGTGACTCGGCCGCGCCGTACCCGCGCCGGCCGGTCCGACGGACCGGCGTCACCCGCCGACGAGACCACAGCAGCACCCGGCACCGGGGACGCCGCCTCGAAGGACGCGTCACCGGCCACCGGCGGCACCACCGAGAGCCACGTTCCCGGCCCGCGTACGGACAGCGGCGCCTTCGCCGGACCGGTCCCGGCCGACGCGGACAGCGACACCCCCGACGCGCCACCGGCCGAGTCCACTGCCGGAACCGGCCGTTCCACCCGTTCCCGTCGCCCCCGCACCCCGAAGGCCGGACCGCGTGCCGGCGCCCCGGCCTCCCCCGAGTCCGCCCAGGCCGACATCGCGCCGACGACGCCGAGCGGGCAGGCCGACGCCGCTCCGACGACGCCGAGCGAACAGGCCGACGCCGCTCTGACCACGCCGAGCGGGCAGGCCGACGCCACGCCGACAAGCACCGACGCCCAGGCCGGCTCGACCGACGCCGCGTCGACGGCGACCGGCCGGCGGACCCGACCGGCCCTGGACGCCACGAGCACCGCCGCGATCCCACCGGCCGCGAACGCAGTTTGGGACGACGCGGGCACCACCTCGGCACCGGGCCACACGGACCCCGGCACGCAGGGCGGCCCGGCTTCCCACACCGGCGCCCCCACCGGGGATGGCGCATCGTCCGGGCGTACCGGACGCAGTTTCTTCTTCGACGACCCGGCGCCGGCCCCGTCGTCCCGGCCCCGGTTCCCGATGTTCGAGGACGTCACCGGCGCGCCCGGCGAGGTACGCCCGGCCTGGCCGATCACCCCGGCTACCCGTCCGCACCGCGCCACCACCGAACCGGACGCACCGACCCGCGACGGCGCGGAGGCGAGCGTCCCGGCCGAGCCGGCGCCGCGTCCCCGCCATCGGGGCCTCCCCGAGCCGGGCGCGAGCGCCGGTTGGGACGCGCTGGCCACGAACGCCCGTCCCGCCGGACCGGTTGCCCGGCCGGAGGCAGGGCCGGTCGCCCGTCCCGAGGCGGTGACCGCCGTACCGGCCGAGGCCGTCGCGGCGCTCCCGGAAGCCACCGCGCCGGAGACGAGCGAGCCGGACTCCCGGCGCGGGCGGCACGCCGAACCGGACGACGCCGACGCGCCCGCCGGGAAGTCGAAGCCTCTGCGTGGTCTGTTCCGCCGCAACCGCGGGGCCAAGGGCGACCCGGAGCCGGCCGAGCGTACGGCCGAGCCGACCACCGCTGCCGACGACGAGTACGTGGACTGGGTCGCCGGTCTCGCCTCGGACGACAACGCCGACGACGCCCGCTCGCTGCGGACCGGACGGCACCACCGCGACTGAACGAGCACCGGGGCGGGCCGGATCGCACGGCCCGCCCCGGCCTCGCTCACGCCAGCGGCAGGTAGACCCGTGACCCGGAGGCGACGAACTCCTCCGACTTGCCGCGCATGCCCCGCGCCGCGTAGTCCTTCAGCTCCTGCGTGATCTTCATCGAGCAGAACTTCGGCCCGCACATCGAGCAGAAGTGCGCGGTCTTCGCCGGCTCGGCGGGCAGCGTCGCGTCGTGGTAGGCCCGCGCGGTCTCCGGGTCGAGCGCCAGGTTGAACTGGTCCTCCCACCGGAACTCGAACCGGGCCTTCGACAGCGCGTCGTCCCACGCCTGCGCGCCGGGGTGCCCCTTGGCCAGGTCGGCCGCGTGCGCCGCGATCTTGTACGCGATCACGCCCGCCTTCACGTCGTCGCGGTCGGGCAGCCCGAGGTGCTCCTTCGGGGTGACGTAGCAGAGCATGGCGGTGCCGAACATGCCGATCATCGCCGCGCCGATCGCGGAGGTGATGTGGTCGTACGCGGGCGCGACGTCGGTGGTCAGCGGACCGAGCGTGTAGAACGGCGCCTCGTGGCACCACTCCTGCTGGAGGTCCACGTTCTCCTTGATCTTGTGCATCGGCACGTGCCCGGGGCCCTCGATCATCACCTGCACGTCGTACTCCCAGGCGACCTTCGTCAGCTCACCGAGCGTGCGCAACTCGGCGAACTGCGCCTCGTCGTTGGCGTCGGCGATGGAGCCGGGGCGCAGGCCGTCGCCGAGGGAGAACGTCACGTCGTACTTCGCGAGCAGCGAACACAGCTCCCGGAAGTTCGTGTAGAGGAAGTTCTCCTCGTGGTGGGCCAGGCACCAGGCGGCCATGATCGAGCCGCCCCGGGACACGATGCCCGTCACCCGGTCCACCGCGAGCGGCACGTACGGCAGCAGCACCCCGGCGTGCACGGTCATGTAGTCGACGCCCTGTTCCGCCTGCTCGATGACGGTCTCGCGGAACACCTCCCAGCTCAGCTTCACCGGGTCGCCGCCGACCTTCTCCAGCGCCTGGTAGATCGGCACCGTGCCGATCGGCACCGGCGCGTTCCGCACGATCGCCTCGCGCGTCTCGTGGATGCGCTTGCCGGTGGACAGGTCCATCACTGTGTCCGCGCCCCACCGGGTCGCCCAGGTCAGCTTCTCCACCTCCTCGGCCACCGACGAGGTGACCGCCGAGGTGCCGATGTTGGCGTTGACCTTCACCAGGAACGCCTTGCCGATGACGGCCGGCTCGCACTCCGGGTGGTTGACGTTCAGCGGCAGCACGGCCCGCCCGGCCGCGATCTCGTCCCGCACGAACTCCGGCGACACCGACTCCCGGATCGCCACGAACTCCATCTCCGGCGTGACGATCCCGGCCCGGGCGTACGCGAGCTGCGTCGGCCGCTTCCCGTCCACGCCCGCCAGCGGCGTGCCGGCGCCGCGTACCGGTGCGACGTCGCCGCGCTCGGCGATCCACGGCCCGCGCAGCGCGGGCAGCCCCACCTCCGGGTCGGAGCCGGGACCGGAGGTGTCGTAGAGCCGTACCGGCGGGTTGTCCCCGGTCAGCGGCACCTCGGCGAACGGCACCCGGATGTCCGGGCGTGACCCTTCCACGTACACCTTGCGACGTGCCTGCATGACAGCCTCCCTGTCGCTCATGCGGACCAGCCGAAGTGGTCCAGCGGGCCGCGTCCCGCGCCCAGCTCCCAGGTCCGCGCGCCGGTCAGCGCGCGGGTGACGTACTCCTTGGCGGCGGCCACCGCGACCGGCACCGCGTCGCCCGCGGCGAGCCGGACCGCGACGGCGGCCGAGAACGAACAGCCGGTGCCGTGGTTGTGCCGGGTGTCCACCCGGGGTGCGCGCAGCAGCCGCGTGGTCCCGCCGCCCGCGAGGACGTCGACCGACTCGCCGTCGGCGTCCACGTCGCCGCCGGTCACCACCACGAACGCCGGGCCGCGCGCCGCCAGCGCCTCGGCCGCCGCGACCATCTCCTCCACGGTGCCCACCGGGCCTCCGGTGAGGGCCGCGGCCTCCGCGCAGTTGGGCGTCGCCACCTCCGCGTACGGCAGCAGTCGCTCGACCGCCTCCACCACGCCGAGCCGGTGCCCGCTCGTGGCGACCAGCACCGGATCGACGACCAGGTGCGGCAGCCGCCCGGCGCGGGCCGCCTCGGCGACCGCGTCGGCGACGGCCGGGGTGCCGAGCATGCCGCTCTTCACGGCCCGCACGTCGAAGTCGCCGAGCACGCTGTCCATCTGGTCGCGCACGGTCTGCGGGGGCAGCGGCAGGACGGCGTCCACGCCCCGGGTGCTCTGCGCGGTGACGGCGGTGAGCACGCTCGTGCCGTACGCCCCGAGCGCGGCGAACGTCTTGAGGTCGGCCTGGATGCCCGCTCCCGCTCCGGAGTCGGAGCCGGCGATGCTGAGGACTGTTTTCGGCGTCACTGGTGTTCTCCGGTAGTTGCGGTGGAGGGCTGCGGCCGACCGTGCCCACTCCGGGCGGTCAGGCTTGATCCCTCCGTGGGCACGGTCGGCCGCAGCCCTGTCGCGTGCGGGCCTTCGTCGGATCGCGCGGGGTAGGTGTGCGCCACACGGGTGGCCGCCTCTTCGAAAGCTCTGCCCAGCGTGGTGGCGGTTTCGGTGGGGTCCGGGGCGCGCATGATGGCGCCCAGGACTGCTACTCCGGTGGCGCCCGCCTCGACGCATGCGGTGACCTGGGCCGGGGTTTCGATGCCGCCGAGGGCGAGCACCGGGACCGGGCTGGCTTTCACCAGCGCGGCGAGTCCGGCCGGCCGCAGCGCCGGGCCGTAGCCGGGCTTCGTCCTCGTCTCGTAGACCGGGGACAGCGTCGCGTAGTGCTCGGTGGTGAGCCGGGCCAGCTCGGCGGTGTCGTGGCAGGAACGGCCGACCAGTCCGACGGCGGGCGGCGGGTACGGGCCGGCGGCGGGCAGGTGCACCGCGTCCCCGTCGAGCGGATCGGGTCCGGCGACGACGAGCGTGCCACCTGCCTCGGCGAGGATCGCGCGCAGGTCGGCGGCGAGCGCGAGGCGTTCGGCGCGGGGCAGGTCCTTCTCCCGCAGCACCACCCACCGCACTCCCCCACCGACGGCACCCGCCACCACGTCGACGAGCGCCCCCCGAGCCACCCGCCGATCGGTCAGCACGACGACCCCGGTCGGGCCGGCGTCGATCTTGGTACCCGGCCGCCCGTCCAGGGGCGCGCGCGTACCAAGATCGCCGGGATCGGTGACGCGTGAAGCGGTCACAGGTCGGGCCGGCCATCGTCCGGGGTGGACGCCAGGGCGTGGAAGCGGCGGGCGATGCGGCCCGCGCCGTACGCCAGGCGGCCCGCCTCGACCGCGTACCGCATCGCGGTGGCCATCGCCACCGGGTCGGTGGCCCGGGTCACGGCGCTCGCCAGCAGCACCGCGTCGCAGCCCAGCTCCATCGCGAGCGCGGCGTCGGAGGCGGTGCCGATGCCCGCGTCGAGCACCACCGGCACGTCGACGGCCTGCCGGATCAGCCGGATGTGGTGCGGGTTGCCGATGCCCAGCCCGGAGCCGATCGGCGACCCGGCCGGCATCACCGCCGCGCACCCCACGTCGGCCAGCCGCCGGGCCAGCACCGGATCGTCCGACGTGTACGCCAGCACCGTGAACCCGTCCGCCACCAGCTCCTCGGCGGCGCGCAGCAGCTCCACCCCGTCGGGCAGGAGCGTGCGCTCGTCGCCGATCACCTCCAGCTTCACCCAGTCGGTGTCGAACGCCTCCCGGGCAAGGTGCGCCGTCTTCACCGCCTCGACAGCGGTGCGGCAGCCGGCCGTGTTCGGCAGCAGCCGTACGCCGCACCGCTCCACCAGGTCGAGCAGGCCGCCCGACCCGCCGGGCGTGGTGTCCACCCGGCGCAGCGCCAGCGTCACCAACTCGGTGCCGGAGGCGCGGATCGCCTGCTCCAGCACGTGCAGGTTGGCCGCGCCGCCGGTGCCGAGGACGAGCCGGGAGCCGAACGTGACCCCGTCGATCTCCAACGTGGACATCTGCTCACCCGCCCTGGGTTGCGCTGAGCACCTCGACGCGGTCGCCGTCGCGCAGCACGCTCGCCGACCAGCCGCCGCGCGGCACCACCTCGCCGTTCACCGCGACCGCGAGCCCGCGCTCCCGGTCGGTGACGGTGCGGACCACCTCGGCGACTGTGACGCCGTCGGGCAGCGTCCGGCCGGTGCCGTTGACGATCAGTTCCACGTGCGCTCCTTCCCGAAGCGGTCCGGGGTGAAGGGGGCGAGCGCGGGATCCGGCTCGCCGGTGACGATCAGCTCGGTGACCAGGTCGGCGGTGACCGGGGCGAGCACGATGCCGTGCCGGTGGTGCCCGGTCGCGGCGAGCACGCCCGGCTGCCCGGGCAGCGGCCCGATGATCGGCGCGTTGTCCGGCGTACCGGGACGCAGCCCGGCGACGGCCTCCACCAGCTCGTACTCGACCAGTTCCGGCACCAGCTCGGCGGCGGCGCGCAGCAGTGTCAGCACGCCACCGGCGGTGACCTCGGTGTCCGCGCGCTCCTCGACCGTCGCCCCGACCACGACCTCGCCGCTGTCCCGGGGCACCAGGTAGACCGACTCGCTGTCCGCGTACCCCCGGATCACGTGCCGGAAGCCCGGCGGACCGCCACCGGGCGCGCGCAGCCGCAGCACCTGGCCCTTCACCGGCCGGACCGGCAGGCCGGTCAGCGCCGCCGCGCCGCAGCCGGCCGCGACCACTGTGACCCGCGCGTCCACCTCGGACAGCGCGCCGACGCGCGCCGGGCGCAGCTCCACGCCGGCGCGCTCGGCGGCCGTGCGCAACGCGGCGACCAGCCGCCGCGGGTCGACCTGGTGGTCGCCGGGCGCCACCGCGCCACCGCGCACGCGCGGCGCCAGCGCCGGCTCGCGGTCGCGCAGCTCCGAGGGACGCAGCGGCGTGATCGGCAGTCCCAACCCCCGTTGGTACGACCACAGCCGCCCCGCCTCGGCCAGGTCGTCGGCGGTGAGCCCGACGACGAGCGTGCCCTCGGTGCGGTGGCCGACGTCGACGCCGCTCGCCCCGGCCAGTTCGGCGGCGAAGCGGGGCCACCGGGCGGCCGACTCGACGAGCAGCCCGGTCAGCTCGTGCTCACCGAAGTACGCCTCGGCGACCGGCGACAGCATCCCGGCGGCCACCGAGGACGCGCCCGACCCCGGCCGGTCGTCGTGCACCACCACGCGCAGTCCACGTTGCGCGCACCGCCACGCGATCGCGAGTCCCACCGGCCCGGCGCCCACCACCGCCACGTCGGCCGGGCTCATCGCGTCAGCGCCCGCAGCAGCTCGGCGGTGGCGTGCGCGGGATCGGCGGCCAGGCTGAGCGCCCCGACCACCGCCACCCCGTACGCCCCGGCGGCCCGCAGCGCCGGCACGGTCGCGGCGGTCACCCCGCCGATCGCGATCACCGGCACGCTCACCGCCTCGGCGACCGCGCGTATCCCCTCGGTGCCGATCGGGTCCGGCAGGCCGGACTTGGTGGTGGTGGCGTGGCACGGGCCCACGCCCAGGTAGCTCGCGCCCGCGTCCACCGCCGCGCGGGCGCTTACCGGTTCGCGGGCGGTCGCGCCGAGCACGGCGTCCGGGCCGAGCACCCGGCGCGCGGCAGCCACCGGCAGGTCGTCCGCGCCGACGTGCCCACCGGCGGCGTCCACCGCGAGCGCCACGTGCAGCCGGTCGTTGACCAGGCACCGTGCCCCGTACGGCCGGCACGCCTCGGTCACGCGGCACGCCAGCTCGTACGCCTCCCGGTCGGTGGCGTCGTCCTCCACACGCACCTGCACGACGAGGTCGGCGCCCGCCACGGGCAGCGCGGCACGCAGCACGGCGAGCGGGTCACGCCCCGGCCGGGTGTCGGTGATGAGATGCAGTCGTCCCAGGGACAGCACGGCAACGCTCCTCCCTGCGCCGGCATTACCCGGATCAGGTTCGACGGTCGGGGGCTCCCAGCCCCCCTCTCAGCCCGGTCCGCACCGGGCTCCCGTGGGTCACTTGCGGCCTACCGTACGACGCCTCCCGCCCGGACGGAAGCCCGGGTGAGGTTTTTCCCAGGAACCAGCCGTCCGCCGGATCGGGGCAGCGGGTGACCGTCCCGTCACGACACGCTGCCGGGATGTCCGTTCCCGCCCGTGTCCCGCGCCGCCTGGCGATCGTGCCGTTCCGGGGCGGCAGTGTCGTCTCCGAAGGGCTGCTCACCTGGACGATGCTGCGCGGGCCGGCGTGGATCCGCCTGCTGCCGGACGTGTACGTGCACCGGGACGGATACCGCGCCGACGACCACCGGATGTGGTGCGAGGCGGTGACGTTGCGTCTGCCGCCGGATGCCGTGCTTGCCGGGCGCAGCGCCGCCTGGGTGTACGGCGTGGACGTGCTCACCCGCGACGCGCCGGTGACAGTGGTGCTGCCGCCTGCTGCTCGACTGCGACCGCACCCACGGTTGCGGGTGGTCAGGTCGCCGATGGCGGCGCGGGACCGCACCCTCGTCGGCGGGCTACCGGTCACCACCCCGCTGCGTACCGCGTTCGACCTGGGCCGCCACGGCACCCGCGTCGAGGCGTTGGTCGCCGTCGACGCGCTGCTGCGTCGCCGGGTCGTGATGCTGCCCGCCCTGCGGGCCTACGCCGCCGACCGGCCGGGCTGGCCGGGCGCTCCGCTGTTGCGCCAGGTGCTGGCGCTGGCCGAGCCGCTGAGCGAGTCCCCGATGGAGACACGGCTACGGCTGCTCCTCCTCGACGCCGGCCTCGGCCCGCTCACCGCCCAGCACGAGGTTCGCGCCGGCGGACGCTTCGTGGCTCGGGTGGACCTGGCCTGGCCGGCTCTCCGCCTCGCGGTCGAGTACGACGGCGACCACCACCGCGAACGGGCTCACTTCCGGCGGGACGTGGCACGCCTGAACGCGCTCCGCGCCGCCGGGTGGGTCGTGCTGCGGTTCACCACCGACGACGTGCTCCGCCGTCCCGACGCCACAGTGGCCCTGGTACGCCAGGCCCTGGCGGAACGTCGCGCCGCCGAGGCGCACCACTGACCAGTGCCCGCAGCCCGCCGCCCGCTCGCCCCGCCGCACCCCCGGCCCGGCCACCGCCACCCGGTGCCTGGCCGGGCCGAGCCGAGCCGGACCGGGCCGGGCCGGGCCGGGTCGCCCGAGACACCACGGGCGTCAGGAGGCCGCCGCAGACACCTATGGCGTTCCACTCGCGGCTGAATCTGGCGAGGAGTGGAACGCCATAGGTGTCTCAAGGCCCTTTTGACACCCATACCGTTCCACCCATCGTGAGCGCTGCCTCTGAATGGAACGCCATGGGTGCCTCCGCGCGGGCGGGCCACGGTGGGCGCACGCCCGCCGCGCGGGGCGAGCCCTGACGCTCACACGCCGACGAGCGGGCGCACCTGCGAGGCGCGAGCGGACGCCCGACGCGCGGGAGGGCGCGTCGGTACCGGGCGGGGACGTCAGAGGATGGCGTCCAAGGCGTCCAGGTCCTCGTCGCTGGGCTGCCAGGTGCCGGCGTCGGCGTTGGCCTTCACCTGCTCGGGAGTGGTCGCCCCGGCGATCACCGAGGTCACCGCGGGACGGGCCGCCAGTCCGCCGATGGCCACCTGGAGCATGCTGATCCCGCGCTCGGCCGCGTACGCCTCGATCGCCTCGATGACGTCCCAGCGCGCGGCGGCCAGCCGCTCGGCGTACCGGCCGCCACCGGCCAGGCGGCTGCCCGCCGGGGGCGCCTCGCCCCGCTTGTACTTGCCGGTGAGCAGCCCGTTGGCGAGCGGGAAGAACGGGAGCATGCCGAGGCCGAACCGCTCGCAGGCCGGGATCACCTCGTCCTCCACCCCGCGTTCCACCAGCGAGTAGTGGTTCTGCGCGGAGATGAACCGGGTACGCCCCTGCGACGACGCGGTCCAGTCGGCGTCGGCGATCTGCCACCCGGCGAAGTTGGAGTTGCCGAGGTAGCGCACCTTGCCGGCGGTCACCAGGTCGTCCAGCGCGGCGAGCGTCTCGTCGATCGGGGTGCCCGGGTCGGGCTCGTGCATCTGGTACAGGTCGATGTGGTCGGTGCCGAGCCGGCGCAGCGACGCCTCGACGGCGCGGGCGATGTAGCGGCGGGCGCCCCGGGCGCCGTGGTCGGGCCCGTTCGCGCCGTTCATGTCCATGCCGAACTTGGTGGCCACCACCACGTCGTCGCGGCGGCCCTTGAGCGCCTGGCCGAGCAGTTCCTCGGAGGCGCCCTGCGGCTCGCCGTAGATGTCGGCGGTGTCGAAGAAGTTGATCCCGGCGTCGAGCGCTGCGTCCACCACCGCGCGGGTGCCGTCGAGGTCGAGTTTGCGGCCGAAGTTGTTGCAGCCGATACCGACCACTGACACCACGAGCCCGGAGTCGCCCAGCCGGCGATAGGTCATCTCACTCACGAGATCCACCCTATGCCCGCTCCCCGGGTGTCACCCGGAGAGCGGCGGCCAGCACCCGGGCGTCACCGACGGTCGCCGCCAGGTCCTCGGGGGTACGCCCCACCGCGCCCAGCAGCGCCTGCGCCCGCTCGGCGAAGTCCGGCGGCGCACCCGGCAGGCGCCCGGCGGAGGCGATCATGCCCTTCTCGTTCACCAGCCACCGTCCGGCCCGGCCGTGCAGCGCGTGGACCAGCACCCCGACCACCCGGAACAGGCAGCCCGCCACGTAGCCGGCGTCGCCCCCGGCCGCGCCCTTGGCCGCGCCGTCGAGCAGCAGCCCGGTCTCCCAGCCACCGGCCACCAGCGCGGCGCCGAGCGCGGGCGGGTAGTCGACGGTCTCGGCGCGCAGCGCGGTCAGCTCGCCGGTCGGGTCGCCGAGCACCCGTCCGAGCGCCACCTCCCCGGCGTACGTGTGGGAGTAGAAGCCGAGCGGGTGCCCGGCCTGCGCCTCGACCGTGTAGCGGCCGGCCCGGCAGTCCGCCCAGACCCGGTGCACCCGGTCCAGGTCCCGGTAGATCCAGTCCACGGCGACCCCGCCGACGCGCAGCCAGCCGCCACCGTCGACCCACGGTCCCCAGCCGCCCGGGGCGGTGAGGTCCACCGGCCCGTCGGCGATGGAGGCGGCCACCGCGCGCAGCCCGGCCAGGTCGGGCGTACCCCGGTAGTAGAGGCCCAGGTCCCAGTCGGAGTCGGGCCGGTGATCGCCGCGGGCACGGCTGCCGCCGAGCGCCACCGCGACCACCCCGTCGACCGCGCACAGCCGGTCGACCACGTCCTGGTCGATCACCCCACGTCCCAGACCGGCTCCGGCGTCTCCACCACGTCGCCGTCGCCGCGGAACAGCACGAATCGGTCGAAGGTACGGGTGAACCACCGGTCGTGGGTGACAGCGACCACCGTCCCCTCGAACGCGGTCAGTCCGGCCTCCAGCGCCTCGGCCGAGGCCAGGTCGAGGTTGTCGGTGGGCTCGTCGAGCAGCAGCAGCGTCGCCCCGGACAGCTCCAGCAGCAGCACCAGGAACCGGGCCTGCTGCCCGCCGGAGAGCGTGCCGAACCGCTGGTCGCCCTGACCGGCCAGCTCGTACCGGGACAGCGCCGCCATGGCCGCGTGCCGGTCCATGCCGGCACGGTGGTCGTCGCCGCGCCACAGCACCTCGACGAGCGTCCTGGCCGTCAGCTCGGGCCGGTCGTGGGTCTGCGAGAAGTGCCCAGGCCGGACCCGGGCGCCGAGCCGGACCATGCCGCCGTGCGCGACGGGCGCGAGCGCGGCGGCGCCGTCGACCGGGGTGTTGCCGGGCTCCGGGTCGGTGCCGCCCCGGGCCAGCAGGCGCAGGAAGTGCGACTTGCCGGTGCCGTTCGCGCCCAGCACCGCGACCCGGTCGCCGTACCAGAGTTCCAGGTCGAACGGGTACGTCAGGCCGTCCAGCTCCAGCTGCTCGGCGATCACCGCGCGTTTGCCGGTCCGCCCGCCGGTCAGGCGCATCCGGATGTCCTGGTCCTTCGGGGGTACGGGCGGCGGCCCGGCCTCCTCGAACTTGCGCAACCGGGTCTGCGCGGCCTGATAGCGGGAGGCCATCCCGTCGTTGTACGCGGCCTTCTGCTTGTACATCAGCATCAGCTCGCGCAGCTTCTGGTGTTCCTCGTCCCAGCGTTTGCGCAGCTCGTCGAGGCGGGCGTGCCGGGCCACCCGGGCGTCGTGCCAGCTCGCGAATCCGCCCGGGTGCACCCAGGCGCTGCCGCCCTCCACCGCGACGACCCGGTCGGCGGTCTGCGCCAGCAGTTCCCGGTCGTGCGAGACGTAGAGCACGGACTTGCCCGACTCGCGCAGCCGCGCCTCCAGCCAGCGTTTGCCGGGTACGTCGAGGAAGTTGTCCGGCTCGTCGAGCAGCAGCACCTCGTCCGGGCCGCGCAGCAGCAGCTCCAGCGCGAAGCGCTTCTGCTGGCCGCCGGAGAGCGTGCGTACCGGCCGTTCCCGGGCGCTGTCCCAGGGCAGGTCGAGCACGATGGTGGCGACGGTGTCGAAGAGGACCTCCGCGTCGTACCCGCCGGTCTCGCCCCAGGCGGCGAGCGCTTCGGCGTACGCGAGCTGGGTCTTGGCGGCGGCGGAGCTGTACTTGCCGCGGACCTCGGCCGCCCGCATGGCCGCCTCGGTCTCGGCGAGCCGCCGGCCGGCGTCGCGCAGCGCCGGCGGCGCGAGCGACAGGGCCAGGTCGGCGAGCGTGGACTCGTCGCCGATCATGCCGATGAACTGCCGCATGACGCCGAGCCCGCCGGAGCGGGCGATCGCGCCGGTCTTGACCGGCAGGTCACCGGCGACCATCCGCAGCAGCGTGGTCTTGCCGGCGCCGTTCGGGCCGACCAGCGCCACCTTGGCACCCTCACCGACCCGGAACGAGACGTCGCTGAACAGCTCACGCCCGTCCGGGAGGATGTGCCCGGCTCCTGCCACGTCCACGTATCCCACGCGGGCATCCTGCCCGAGCCGGGGCGGTGGACGACACCGGATTACCGGGTGACCCGCAGCACGCGGTAGCCCTTCTGGCTGGCGTGCCGCGCGACGGACCAGCCCTGCTCGACCAGCCAGCGGTGCAGCGAGTCGCCGCCGAGGTGCCGGGCGACGACGAGCCAGGCCACGCCGTCCGGGGCGAGCCGGGGCAGCCAGCGCAGCAGCAGGCCGTGCAGCTCCGCCTTGCCGATGTGGATCGGCGGGTTGGACCAGATCTGGGTGAAGGTGACGTCGTCGGGCAGCTCGTCTGGCGCAACGGCGCGTACCCGGTCGGCGGCGCCGACCCGGGCCGCGTTGGCGGTGGTGAGGGCGCGGGCGCGCTCGTTGACGTCCACCGCCCAGACGGTCGCCTTCGGCGCGGTGGTGGCCAGGACGCAGGTGATCGGGCCGAAGCCGCAGCCGATGTCGAGCAGCGCGCCGGTGACGTCGGCGGCCGGCAGGTCGGCCTTGCGCAGCAGCACGGCGGTGCCCGGGTCGAGCCGGTCGGCGGAGAAGACGCCGCCGGCCGAGGCGAGCGTGTAGTCGCGCCCGGCGACTGTGAACTCGACCTCGCGCGGGCGGGCCGGGGTCGAGGGCTCAGCGGTGAAGTAGTGGTCGCCGGTCACGCCCGCATTCTCGCACCGGGGCGGAGCGGTTCCGGCGACGGTGTCACAGGCGGGGTCGCACGCCACTCCGCCAGATTTTCCCGATATTACCCCTGAAAGGGACAATCAGTCCTACTCTATGCCACATGGTGTACCGGTACGAGTCCGATGAGGACGCCTTCCTGGAGTACCCGAAGCCCGGGTCGGCCCCGAACGGGCCCGCAGCCGCGACGCCCCCGCCCGCGGGTCCGTCACGCTCCCGCTTCCCCACGCCGTCGCTGCCCCGGCCGCCCCGGCCCACCGTCCAGCCGGCGCTGCCGCCGTCCGGTGCGGCCGAGCAGCAGGCGCTGCCACCGGCCGGACCCGACGAGCAGGCGGTGGCCGACGACGCCCGCGCCCCGGTTCCCGCGCCCCCGGCCCCGGCCCCGGCGCCGACACCGGGACGGCCCGCGCCACCCCGGGAGCCCTCCCCCGTGCCGCAGCCCGCGCCGCCCGCGCCGGCACCCGTACCGGCGGTGGCGAACCGGCCGACGGTGCCGATCCCGGCCAGCCCGACCGCCCGCGCCGCCGACGTCTCCGAGCTGCCCCGGACCCGGCGCGCCGAGCGCCGCGGCGGCGGCCGGTTCTGGCAGACGCTCGTCGGCGGCGCCGCCGTACTGCTCCTGCTCTCGCTCACCGGCCTGGCCGTCGCGGCCCTGCTCGACGAACGCACAGCCACACCGCCGGCCGGCCAGGCGACGCCGCAGCCGACCGAGTCGAGCACCCCGTCCGGCGTTACCGACCTGGACTCCCGGGACACCGACCAGGCGGCGCTCACCGCCAAGGAGGTCTTCCCGGCCAAGGACCTCGTGATCACGGACGGGAAACCGGCCTACCGGGTGCTCAAGACCCAGGCCAGCACGAAGTGCCAGGTCGCGGCCACCGGCGAGATCGCCGAGCTGCTGACCCGGCTCGGCTGCAACCAGGTCGTGCGGGGCACGCTCCGCTCCCCCGACGGCGACCACCTGATCACCGCCGGTCTGTTCAACCTCACCGACGTGGCCACCGCCCAGCGGGTACGCGACCGCATCCGGCCGCTGCTCGACGCGCGCCAGGGACGGTTCCGCGGCATGGCGGCGGGCGACGGCACCGAGTCGGTGGAGAAGGCCGCCGCCCGGGTCGCCTGGCAGGTACGCGGACACTACGTCGCCTTCTGCCTGGTCACCCGCGCCGACGGGGAACGCATCCCGAGCGACGACGCGACCGCCCGCGAGATCATGTACGACCTGGTCGAGCTGCACCTCAACCGGGGTGTGCTGGACCGTCGTGCGGCCGCCGGCACGGCCGGGCAGCCCGACGCGGACTCGGCCGGGGACAGCGCCGGTCAGCGGGGCACGGACTGAGCCGGGCTCAGCCCTCGGCCACCGGCACCCGCAACCGGCGGGTCTCCTCGGCGCGGCGGGCGTACTCGGCCGGGTCGGCCGGGTAGCCCACCTCGACCAGGGCGAGGCCGTGCGCGGGCGCCACTGTCACCTCGCTGGAGCGCTCGCGCCGGGTCAGCAGGCCGGCCGGCCACAGGACCGGACGCCGCCCGTCGCCCGCCACCAGCATCGCCCCGACCAGGCTGCGCACCATGTTCTGGCAGAACGCGTCGGCCTGCACGGTGGCGACCAGGATCCCGTCCGGGTCGCGCCGCCAGTCCAGCCGGGTCACCTCGCGCAGCGTGGTCGCGTTCTCCTTGCGCCGGCAGTACGCGGCGAAGTCGTGCTCGCCCACCAGTCCGGCGGCGGAGGCGTTGAGCGCCGCCAGGTCCAGCGGCTTCGGCCAGGCCAGGGTGTCCCCGCGACGCAGCGGCTCGGCGCCCCACGGGGCGTCGGTGACCCGGTACTCGTAGCGCCGGAACGTGGCCGAGAAGCGGGCGTCGAAGTCGGCGGGCACCTCGGTCATCGCGCGGACCCGCACGTCCGGCGGCAGGAGCCGGGCCAGCCGCCGCAGCAACCGCCCCTCGTGCTCCCGCCACACCGCGGCGGGCAGGTCGAGGTGGCAGACCTGCCCGGTGGCGTGCACGCCGGCGTCGGTACGCCCGGCCACTGTCAGGCCGGTCGCCGTGCCCGCGCCGAGCACCAGGTCCAGCGTCTGCATGAGCACGCCGGCCACTGTGCGCCGGGTCGGCTGGGGCGCCCAGCCGGAGAAGTCGGTGCCGTCGTACGAGACGTCCAGCCGCAGCCGGGTCCGCTCGTCCACCTCGTACCTCCTGTCGACGGCGACGGGCCCGGCACCCCCGAGGGGATGCCGGGCCCGGTCGAGCCTGATCTCAGGCCTTGTCGTTCTCGGTGGCCTCGTCGCTGTCCTCACGGGCGGCGGCGGTGTCACCCGACGCGGAGACCGGCGCCTCGGCGTCCTGGTCACCGGCGCTGGAGCGCGGGGTCTCCTCGGCCGGGGCCAGGGCCTCGACCTTGTCCTGCTGGGCGGCCTTGCGGGCGGCGGTCTTCTTGTTCGCCTTCGGCTCGGCGACCTGAAGCTCCTCCACCAGCTCGATGATCGCCATCGGAGCGGCGTCACCCTTGCGCGGACCGGTCTTCACGATCCGGGTGTAGCCACCGTTGCGGTTGGCGTACCGGGGCGCGATCTGGTCGAACAGGGCGTAGACCACGTCCTTGTCCTTGACGACGCCCAGCACGCGGCGGCGCGAGGCGAGGTCGCCGCGCTTGGCCTTGGTGATGAGCTGCTCGGCCAGCGGACGCAGCCGCCGGGCCTTCGTCTCGGTGGTCTGGATCTTGCCGTGCTGGAACAGCGCAGTGGCCAGGTTGGCCAGCATCAGCCGCTCGTGCGCGGGGCTGCCGCCGAGGCGGGGGCCCTTGGTGGGCGTGGGCATGCTTGGTGCTCCTCAGGTGTGGCGGCAGCGCGGACTAGAGCTGCTCGGTCTCGCGGTAGTCGTCGGTGTCGTAGTCCGCCTCGCCGAAGGCGTCCACGACGTGCGCCGGGTCGAAGTTCGGAGCCGAGTCCTTCAGCCCCAGGCCCATCCCGGCGAGCTTCATCTTGACCTCGTCGATCGACTTCTGACCGAAGTTGCGGATGTCGAGGAGGTCGGCCTCGGTACGCCCGATGAGCTCACCAACGGAGTTGATGCCCTCGCGCTTGAGGCAGTTGTAGGAGCGGACGGTGAGGTCCAGCTCCTCGATCGGCAGGGCCAGGTCCGCCGCCAGCTGGGCGTCCTGCGGGGACGGCCCGATGTCGATGCCCTCGGCGGTCTCGTCCAGCTCCCGGGCGAGCCCGAACAGCTCCACCAGCGTCGAGCCGGCCGAGGCCAGCGCGGTACGCGGGCCCATCGACGGCTTGGTCTCGACGTCGATGATCAGCCGGTCGAAGTCGGTCCGCTGCTCGACGCGGGTCGCCTCGACCCGGTACGTCACCTTGAGCACCGGCGAGTAGATCGAGTCGACCGGGATCCGGCCGATCTCGGCGCCCGCCTGCTTGTTCTGCGCCGCCGTGACGTAGCCGCGACCCCGCTCGACGGTCAGCTCCATGTCGAGCCGGCCCTTGCCGTTGAGGGTGGCGAGCTTCAGGTCCGGGTTGTGCACCGAGACACCGGCCGGGGGCTGGATGTCACCGGCGGTCACGTCGCCCGGGCCCTGCTTGCGCAGGTACATGCTGACCGGCTCGTCGTGCTCGGAGCTGACGCACAGCTCCTTGATGTTCATGACGAGCTCGACCACGTCCTCCTTGACCCCGGGGATCGTGGTGAACTCGTGCAGGACACCGTCGATCTTGATCGAGGTGACCGCCGCACCCGGGATGGAGGACAGCAGCGTACGCCGGAGCGAGTTGCCCAGCGTGTAACCGAAGCCGGGCTCCAGCGGCTCGATGGTGAACCGGGAGCGGGTCTCGTTGATCGACTCTTCGGAGAGAGACGGTCGCTGGCTGATGAGCATCTTTTCTCTTCTCTTCCGGGGCGCCCGCTATTTGACGCCCACGACACAACTGTTCCGGTGGCCCGCCCGGAAGGACGGGCCACCGCAACGAGCCCTTACTTGGAGTAGAGCTCGACGATCAGCTGCTCCTGGACCTGGGTGTCGATCACCTGGCGGGCCGGGAGCGAGTGCACGAGGATCTTCATCTGGCTCGGGATGGCCTCCAGCCACGCCGGAACCGACCGCGAACCGGCCTGAGCCTGCGCCACCAGGAACGGGGTGAGCTCCTTGCTCTTGCCCCGGACCTCGATGATGTCGTGCTCCTTGACGCGGTACGACGGGATGTCGACCTTCTTGCCGTTCACCGTGAAGTGGCCGTGCTTGACCAGCTGGCGGGCCATGTCCCGGGAGCTGGCGTAGCCGGCCCGGTAGACCACGTTGTCCAGCCGCGACTCGAGGATCTGCAGCAGAACCTCGCCGGTCTTGGCCTCCTTGCTCACGGCCTCTTCGTAGTAGCCGCGGAACTGCTTCTCCAGCACGCCGTAGACACGACGGGCCTTCTGCTTCTCACGGAGCTGGAGCAGGTACTCCGTCTCCTTCGTGCGGCCGCGGCCGTGCTGCCCGGGCGGGAACGGCCGGGACTCGAACGGGCACTTCGGACCATCGCACTTGCTGCCCTTGAGGAACAGCTTCATCTTCTCCCGCCGGCAACGGCGGCAGTCAGCACCGGTGTAACGAGCCATCTCTCTCTAACCTCTCAGACCCGGCGACGCTTCGGCGGACGGCAACCGTTGTGCGGCTGCGGCGTGACGTCGGAGATCTGCCCGACCTCGAGGCCCACTGCCTGCAGCGAACGGATGGCGGTCTCCCGGCCGGAGCCGGGGCCCTTGACGAACACGTCGACCTTGCGCATGCCGTGCTCCATCGCGCGGCGCGCGGCGGCCTCGGCGGCGAGCTGCGCGGCGAACGGAGTCGACTTGCGGGAGCCCTTGAAGCCGACCTGGCCGGAGGAGGCCCAGGAGATGACCGCACCGGTCGGGTCCGTGATGGACACGATGGTGTTGTTGAAGGTGCTCTTGATGTGCGCCTGCCCGTGGGCGACGTTCTTGCGTTCCTTGCGCCGGACCTTCTTGACGGCGGCTCCGGCACGAGCCTTCGGTGGCATAAGTCTGTGCGCTCCTAGTTACTTCTTGCCGGGCTTCTTCTTGCCGGCCACGGTCCGCTTCGGGCCCTTCCGGGTCCGCGCGTTGGTCTTGGTGCGCTGGCCACGCACGGGCAGACCGCGACGGTGCCGGATACCGGCGTAGCAGCCGATCTCGACCTTGCGGCGGATGTCAGCGGCGACCTCGCGGCGCAGGTCGCCTTCAACCTTGTAGTTGCCCTCGATGTGGTTCCGGAGCTCGACGAGCTCCTCGTCCGTGAGGTCCCGAACGCGCTTGTCCGGCGAGATGCCGGTCGCGGCGAGCGTCTCCAGGGCGCGGGTACGACCGACCCCGAAGATGTAGGTGAGCGCGATCTCCATCCGCTTCTCGCGGGGGAGATCCACGCCGACTAGACGTGCCATGTGCGGGCGTACTCCTCGTGATGTTGTGGCGGAGGTGTGGACCCGTCCCACCCCGCTACCGGCCGTCCCTGTCCTTCCGGCGTCAAGAACGCCGGCGACCGGGATCGGTCGCTGCCCGAGCGGGCCCCGGCCTCCGACCGGGGGTCAACCACGAGGGGGTACGCGCTGCGCACCCGACCGCGGCTGGGACGAGCTGGTGATGTGTGGGGCGTCAGCCCTGGCGCTGCTTGTGGCGCGGGTCGGTGCAGATGACCATGACCCGGCCGTGCCGGCGGATCACCCGGCACTTGTTGCAGATCCTCTTGACGCTCGGCTTGACCTTCACGGTTGCCTTACTTCCCATCTGGCCCGGAGCCGCGGCGGTGCGCGATCCGGACGTCGAAGACGGACACGGGTCTCCCGGCCGCCGTCAGGCTTACTTGTAGCGGTAGACGATGCGCCCGCGGGTCAGGTCGTACGGCGAGAGTTCGACGACGACCCGGTCCTCCGGCAGGATGCGGATGTAGTGCTGCCGCATCTTGCCGCTGATGTGAGCGAGCACCTTGTGGCCGTTCGCGAGCTCCACCCGGAACATGGCGTTCGGCAGGGGCTCGATGACCCGACCCTCGATCTCGATTGCTCCGTCTTTTTTCGGCATGTCCTCCGCTGTCCTGACGTCGGTTGCTCCGGACGGCTCACAACGTCTTACACGGGTGAACTGACCAAGATCAGGAAACCCGCGCCAGCCGCGGCTCCGACTCCCACCGAAGCGCTGGGTGGGCATGGCGGAGTGGACGCTGTGCGCCGATCCAAAAGTGTACGCCGACCCGTACGTGCTCGCCAAACCGACCGGCGCGACGGTCACCCGGACGGCTCGGACATGACGCAGGTCACGTCTCCGGCAGCTCGCGCTTCGCCCGCCGGCGGGCCTCCCGCTCGACCTGCTTGCGCCGCCGGCGCTCGGCGTCGTGCTCCGGCGCCCCGTGAGCCAGCCCCTGGATCGTCTGGTAGAGCACCACGGCGCCCCACGGGCCGAGCACCCAGATCGGCCAGTAGTCGTCTAACTCGAACTCACCCTCACCGAGCTGGGAGACGAACCAGATCGCGCTGAGGATCAGGGCCACCTTCAGCCACGGGCCCCAGACCCCCAGCAGCCAGGCGTTACGCGCGCTGACGGCAGCCCGGCCCGGCTCAGCCACCCCGCTCTTGCCGGTCGCGCGCGGAGCCGGCAGGGAGTTCTCCGCCGGCCGGGGACCGGGCAGGTCGGTCAGCAACTCGTCCAGCTCGCCGTAGGT
Source organism: Micromonospora sp. WMMD1219 (assembly GCF_049315215.1). Classification (NCBI taxonomy): domain Bacteria; kingdom Bacillati; phylum Actinomycetota; class Actinomycetes; order Micromonosporales; family Micromonosporaceae; genus Micromonospora; species Micromonospora sp. WMMD1219. The sequence goes on along the minus strand of NZ_CP186057.1, from coordinate 2,498,161 downwards.
CTTGGCGCCGTACGCCTGCCGCAGCCGGTCGTCGTACTCGCCCAGGTCGAGCCGGCCTTCGGCCAGCGCCACCCGGAGTCGTTCCGCGGTGGCCTCCCGGTCCGCGTCGGCCGCCCGCATCCGGTTGCGCTCATCCATGGGAACAAGCATGGCACCCGATCGCCAAGGCGGCAGCACTCGACCGGGTACGGGGCAGCCCGCTCAGACCGCCGGAGAGTCGACGGACGTCTGCCGGGCGGTCACCAGGTCACCCAGACGGCCTCGTCCGCCGTCCTCGGCCGTGAGCACCCACACGCCGTCGTCCAGCAGCGCCATCGAGTGCTCCACGTGCACCGCCATCGACCCGTCCCGGGTCACCACGGTCCAGCCGTCGGACAGCTCGACGGTACGCGGCGAGCCCATGGTGATCATCGGCTCGATCGCGAGCGCCAGGCCGGGCACCAGGCGCGGGCCCTTGCCGGGGCGGCCGTGGTTGAGCACGTGCGGGTCCTGGTGCATCTCGGTGCCGATGCCGTGGCCGCCGTAGCCGTCGACGATGCCGTACCGGCCGCCCTTACGGACCGCGGTCTCGACCGCGTGGGAGATGTCGGTGAGCCGGCCCTTGCCGGAGGCGGCACCCCGCGCCGCCGCCGCGATCCCGGCCCACATGGCGTCCTCGGCCACCGCCGTCATCTTCAGCAGCGCCGGGTCGACCTCGCCGACCGGCACCGTGACGGCCGCGTCGCCGTGCCAGCCGTCCAGCACCGCGCCGCAGTCGATCGAGATCAGGTCACCCTCGCGCAGCACCTGCGCGGGCGACGGGATGGCGTGCACCACCTGCTGGTTGACCGAGGAGCAGATCGACGCCGGGAAGCCGTGGTAGCCCTTGAACGACGGCACGGCGCCGGCCTCGCGGATGGTCGACTCGGCGATCGCGTCCAGGTCGGCCGTCGACACGCCCGGCGCCACCGCCTCGCGCATCCGGCGCAGGGCACGGGCGACGACCAGACCCGCGGCCCGCATCAGCTCGATCTGCTCGGGGGTCTTCAGCTGGATGTCCAGCTGGGGACGGCGCATGGTGGTGTTTACCTTTCGTTGCGCGTACGCGGAGCAGCGGGGCACGTCGCACGTACCCCGCTGTTCGCACTCTATCCGCCGGGTGGCGGTGGGACCTCAGCCGCCGTACGAGCGCAGCGCGTCGATGGCGCGGACGGTGACGTCCTCCACCGGGCCGGTCGCGTCGATGCCCACCAGCTTGCCCTGGGCGCCGTAGTAGTCGACCAGCGGCGCGGTCTTCTCGGCGTACTCCCGCAGCCGGGCGGCGATGGTCTCCGGCTTGTCGTCGTCCCGCTGGAACAGCTCCGCGCCGCAGCGGTCGCAGACGCCCTCCCGGCTCGGCGAGTCGAACTCGACGTGCCAGATCTTGCCGCAGCCGCGGCAGGTGCGCCGGCCGGACAGCCGCCGGATCACCTCGTCGTCGTCGACGACCAGCTCCAGCACCAGGTCCAGCGCGGTGCCGAGGTCGGCGAGGAGCTTGTCCAGCGCGGCGGCCTGCGGCGTGGTCCGCGGGAAGCCGTCGAGCAGGAAGCCCTCGCTCGCGTCCGGCTCGGCGAGCCGGTCCCGCACCATGTTGATGGTGACCTCGTCCGGGACCAGCTTGCCCGCGTCCATGTACCGCTTGGCCTCGACGCCGAGCGGCGTGCCCTGGGAGACGTTCGCCCGGAAGATGTCACCGGTCGAGATCTTCGGCACCGAGAGGTGCGCGGCGACGAACTCCGCCTGTGTGCCCTTGCCCGCGCCCGGCGGGCCAACCAGAACGAGTCGCATCTACCGCAGGAACCCTTCGTAGTTCCGCTGCATGAGTTGGCTCTCGATCTGCTTCACGGTCTCCAGACCGACGCCGACCATGATGAGCACAGCGGTGCCGCCGAACGGAAAGTTCTGGAACTGCTGGTTGTCGAGCCAGATGAAGAAGAAGTTCGGCAGGATCGCGACGATGCCCAGGTAGAGCGCGCCCGGCAGGGTGATCCGGCTGAGGATGAAGTCGAGGTACTCGGCGGTCGGCTTGCCGGGGCGGATGCCCGGCACGAAGCCGCCGTACTTCTTCATGTTGTCCGCGACCTCGGTCGGGTTGAACGTGATCGACACGTAGAAGTACGTGAAGAAGATGATCAGCAGGAAGTAGATCGCGATGTGCTCCGGCGCGCTCGCCTTCACGATGTGGTTCTGGATCCACGCCTGGACCTTGCCCGGGTCGTTCTGATCGAAGAACTGGAGCGCGAGCTGCGGCAGGTAGAGCAGCGACGAGGCGAAGATGACCGGGATGACACCCGCCTGGTTCACCTTCAGCGGGATGTAGGTCGACGTGCCGCCGTACATCCGCCGGCCGATCATGCGCTTGGCGTACTGCACCGGGATGCGGCGCTGCGCCTGCTCGATGAACGTAACAGCGGTGATGACCACCAGCACCAGGGCGATGACGAGGAGGAACATCCCCCAGCCCTTGGTGGTCTTGATCTTCCAGCCCTCGCTGGGGAGGCGGGCCGCGATCGAGGTGAAGATCAGCACGGACATGCCGTTGCCGACGCCCCGGTCGGTGATCAGCTCACCGAGCCACATCACCACGCCGGTGCCGGCGGTCATGGTCATGACCAGGATGCCCAGGGTCAGCCAGTTCGGGATTCCGGTGCCCTCGGGCACGATCGGGAACTGGTCGCACTGGTTGTTGAACAGCTGGCCGGAGCGGGCCAGCGCCACGAACGCCGAGGCCTGGAGGACACCCAGGCCCAGAGTCAGGTAGCGGGTGTACTGCGTGATCTTGGCCTGCCCGGCCTGGCCCTCCTTGCGGAGCTGCTCCAGGCGCGGAATCACCACCGTCAGCAGCTGCAGGATGATCGACGCGGTGATGTAGGGCATGATGCCCAGCGCGAAGACCGAGAGCTGGAGCAGCGCGCCACCGGAGAACAGATCCAGCAGGTTGAGCACTCCCGTACTGCCGCCCTGCGTGGCCTCGAGACACTTCTGCACGTTGCCGTACGAGACGCCCGGGCTGGGCAGCGTGGCGCCCAGCCGGTAGACCGCGATGATGCCTACTGTGAACAGCAGCTTCTTGCGCAGGTCAGGCGTACGGAACGCACTGAGAAAGGCGGACAGCAACTTCTTCCTCCTGCGCGACGCGGGCCGCCGGTGACGAATCCTGGCGGGGCGGGGTGGTGCCGGGCGGCATGCCCGGTATCCATGGCTGGGAACGGACTCTAACAGTCCGATCCCGGTCCGGGCAGATGTGCCCGGCTACATAAAACGAATCCGATGTTACCCGGCGCACACGTGGCCGGTAGACCATGGCGCCCGCCCAGTTGCGAACAACTGAGCGGGCGCCGTGGACATCGCCTTACAGCTCGGTGACCGAGCCACCGGCGGCGGTGATCTTCTCCTTGGCCGACGCGCTGAACGCGTGCGCCGAGACCTGGAGAGACACGCCACCGAGGTCGCCGGTGCCGAGCACCTTGACCGGGTGACCCTTGCGGACCGCGCCGGCCTCGACCAGCTCGACCGGGCCGATCTGGCCGCCGTTCGGGAACAGCTCGGCCAGGCGGTCCAGGTTGACCACCTGGAACACGACCTTGAACTTGTTCTTGAAGCCCTTCATCTTCGGCAGGCGCATGTGGATGGGCATCTGCCCACCCTCGAACGCCGGCGAGATGTTCTTCCGGGCCTTCGAACCCTTGGTACCGCGACCGGCGGTCTTGCCCTTCGAGCCCTCACCGCGACCCACGCGGGTCTTGTCGGTCTTGGCACCCGGAGCCGGACGCAGGTGGTGCACCTTGATCGTCATTACTCGACCTCCTCGACCTTCACGAGGTGGTTGACCGTGAAGATCATGCCGCGGATCTCCGGCCGGTCCTCCTTGACCACCACGTCGTTGATCCGCTTGAGACCGAGGGAACGCAGCGAGTCACGCTGGTTCTTCTTGGTCCCGATCTCGGACCGGACCTGGGTGACCTTCAGGCGTGCCATCAGGACGCCACCCCCGCCCGCGACGCCAGCATGGCGGCCGGCGCGACGTCCTCGACCGGCAGACCACGACGGGCCGCGACCTGCTCCGGGGACTCGAGCCCCTTCAGGGCCGCCACCGTGGCGTGCACGATGTTGATCGGGTTGGACGAGCCGAGGCTCTTGGAGAGCACGTCGTGGATGCCCGCGCACTCCAGCACGGCACGCACCGGACCACCGGCGATGACGCCCGTACCGGCGGAAGCCGGCTTGAGCAGCACCACACCGGCCGCGTCCTCGCCCGTGACCGGGTGCGGGATCGACTGACCGATCCGCGGCACCTTGAAGAAGTGCTTCTTGGCCTCCTCGACACCCTTGGCGATCGCCGCGGGCACCTCCTTGGCCTTTCCGTAGCCCACACCGACGGTGCCGTCGCCGTCGCCCACGATCACCAGGGCGGTGAAGCTGAAGCGACGACCACCCTTCACGACCTTGGCGACGCGGTTGATCGCGACGACCCGCTCGAGGTGCGGGGTCTTCTCGACGGGCGCGTTTCCGCGGCCGCCCTCACGGCGGTTGTCGCGGCGACCACCCTCGTTGCCACCGGACCCGCCGCCACGGCGCTGTTGACCTGGCATCAGCAGCCTTCCTTCTCTCTCGTGACGGGGTTTCTAGAACTCGAGCCCGGCTTCGCGGGCGGCGTCGGCAAGCGCGGCGACACGCCCCGCGTACCGGTTGCCACCGCGGTCGAAGACGACCTTCGAGACGCCGGCGGCCTTGGCACGCTCGGCGAGCAGGGCGCCGACCTTGCCGGCCAGGGCGCTCTTGTCGCCCTCGGCGCCGCGCAGCGAGGCGTCCATGGTCGAGGCCGACGCCAGGGTGTGACCCTTGGTGTCGTCCACGACCTGGGCCACCATGTGCCGCAGGGAGCGGGTGACGACGAGGCGGGGACGCTCGGCGGTTCCGCTGACGTTCTTGCGGACCCGGAAGTGCCGACGCGCACGCCCGACGGCACGCTTGGCGGCGACGCCGCGGCGGCGCTTGAGCAGCGTGGCGCTCACTTCTTACCTGCCTTTCCAGCCTTGCGGCGGATGACCTCGCCCTGGTACTTCACGCCCTTGCCCTTGTAGGGCTCCGGCGGACGGATCTTCCGGATGTTGGCGGCGACCTCACCGACCTGCTGCTTGTCGATGCCGGCCACGTGGAACAGCGTCGGCTTCTCGACCGTGAAGGTGATGCCGTCCGGCGCCGGCACGAGGACCGGGTGCGAGAACCCGAGCGCGAACTCCAGGTCCTTGCCCTTGGCGGTCACGCGGTAACCGGTACCGGCGATCTCCAGGCTCTTGCGGTAGCCCTCGGTGACACCGACGATCATGTTGGCCACCAGCGTACGGCTCAGGCCGTGCAGCTCCTTGGCCTTGCGCTCGTCGTTGGGCCGGTTGACGTGCAGCTCGCCGTCCTCGCCCCGCTCCGCCGTGATCGGCTCGGCCAGCACGTGGCTCAGTTCGCCCTTGGGGCCCTTGACCTTGACGGTCCGGCCGTCGATCGTGATGTCGACGCCGGCAGGCACCGGGATCGACTTACGTCCAATACGCGACATTTCTACCTGTCTCCCGTTACCAGACGAAGGCGAGGACTTCCCCGCCAACGCTCCGCTTGCGGGCCTGCCGGTCGGTGAGCAGCCCCTGGGACGTCGAAATGATCGCCACGCCCAGCCCGCCGAGCACCCGCGGGAGCCCGTCCGACTTGGCGTACACCCGGAGACCGGGCTTGGACACGCGCTTGATGCCGGCCAGGCTCCGCTCGCGGTTCTGGCCGTACTTCAGCTCGACGACCAGTCGCTTGCCGACGGCGCCCTCCTCGGGCTCCTCGACCGACCAGGTGGCGATGTAACCCTCGGCCTTGAGGACCTCGGCGATGTTCGCCTTGATCTTCGAGTAGGGCATCGTCACCCGGTCGTGGTACGCCTGGTTGGCGTTACGCAGACGCGTGAGCATGTCTGCGATCGGGTCGGTCATCGTCATGAAAACTCGTCAACCTTTCTCGCCGGGGTTCCCCGGGCCAGGCCCGGGGCCTACGGCGAAGAGACAGTTCAGCTGACGCGCCGGAGCGCGCCGGGCTATTACCAGGAAGCCTTGGACACGCCGGGCAGCTCACCGCGGTGGGCCATCTCCCGGATGCACACCCGGCAGAGACCGAACTTGCGGTAGACCGCCTTCGGACGCCCGCACCGCTGGCAGCGGGTGTACGCGCGAACCGAGAACTTCGGCTTCGCGGCCGCCTTGAGGATCAGCGCCTTCTTGGCCATCTCAGTTCTCCTTGAACGGGAAGCCCAGGAGCTTGAGCAGCGCCCGGCCCTCGTCGTCGGTCGTGGCGGTCGTGACCACCGTGATGTCCATGCCCCGCTGGCGATCGATCTTGTCCTGATCGATCTCGTGGAACACCGACTGCTCGGTCAGGCCGAACGTGTAGTTGCCGTGCCCGTCGAGCTTGCGCCCGTCCAGGCCGCGGAAGTCACGGATACGCGGCAGCGCGATCGAGAGCAGCCGGTCCAGGAACTCCCACATCCGGTCGCCGCGAAGGGTGACCTTCGCGCCGATCGGCATGCCCTCGCGGAGCTTGAACTGCGCGATGGACTTGGTGGCCCGCCGGACCTGCGGCTTCTGGCCGGTGATGGTGGCCAGGTCGCGGACGGCCCCGTCGATCAGCTTGGCGTCGCGAGCGGCCTCGCCGACACCCATGTTGACGACGATCTTGACCAGCCGCGGCACCTGCATCGGGTTGGCGAACTCGAACTGCTTCTGCAGCTCGGCCACCACCTCGTTGCGGTACCGCTCCTTGAGGCGCGGCAGGGTCTTGGTTTCGGTAGCCGTGGTCATCAGAGGTCCTTACCGGTGCTACGCGCGATGCGGACCTTCTGGCCGTTGTCGTCGATCCGGTAGCCGACGCGGGTCGGCTTGCCGTCGGAGTCCAGGACCATCACGTTCGAGACGTGGATCGGGGCCTCCTGGGTGACGATGCCACCGGTCTTGGCGCCACGCTGGGTGGTGCTGATACGGGTGTGCTTCTTGACCCGGTTCACGCCCTCGACCAGGACCTTGTCCTGCCGCGGGTAGGCCGCGATGACCTTGCCCTTGGCACCCTTGTCCTTGCCGGCGATGACGACGACCGTGTCGCCCTTCTTGACCTTCACGGTCACAACACCTCCGGCGCGAGAGAGATGATCTTCATGAACCGCTTGTCCCGCAGCTCCCGGCCCACCGGGCCGAAGATACGGGTACCGCGCGGGTCCCCACCGTCCTTGATGATGACGGCGGCGTTCTCGTCGAAGCGGATGTACGACCCGTCCGGCCGCCGCTTCTCCTTGGCGGTCCGAACGACGACGGCCTTGACGACGTCGCCCTTCTTCACACCGGCACCGGGGATCGCGTCCTTGACGGTCGCCACGATGACGTCGCCGATGCTCGCGTAGCGCCGACCGGAGCCGCCGAGCACCCGGATGCACAGGATCTCCCGGGCACCCGTGTTGTCGGCGACGCGCAGTCGCGACTCCTGCTGAATCACGTCTATCTCCTATGTCTGCCGGTTCTCCGGCCGCTCGGGGCGGCCGGAGCCTGGCGGAACCTGCGCCCGACCGAGACCCGGCCGAGCTCGAGCCTTCGCTACTTGGCCTTCTCGAGGATCTCCACGAGCCGCCAGCGCTTGGTGGCGGACAGCGGCCGGGTCTCCATGATCAGGACCCGGTCGCCGATGCCGGCCGAGTTCTGCTCGTCGTGCACCTTCAGCTTGCTCGTACGGCGCATGATCTTGCCGTACAGCGCGTGCTTGACGCGGTCCTCGACCTCGACCACGACGGTCTTGTCCATCTTGTCGCTGACCACGAGGCCCTCGCGGACCTTGCGGCGGGACCGCGCGGGGGCGGTGGTGTTCTCACTCATGATGCAGTCACCTCAGTCGGCGCGGCCGAGAGACCCAGCTCACGCTCACGCATGATCGTGTAGATCCGGGCGATCTCCCGACGGATGACCTGCAGCCGCCGGTTGTTGTCCAGCTGCCCGGTTGCGGCCTGCACGCGGAGGTTGAACAGCTCCGCCTTCGCCTCGCGCAACTTCGTGACCAGCTCCTCCTCGGAGAGCTCACGCAGCTCGGAGGGCTTGACGCCCGCTGCCATCAGGATTCACCCACTTCGCGCGTAACAATGCGGCACTTCATCGGGAGCTTGTGGATCGCGCGACGCATCGCCTCTCGCGCGATCTGCTCGTTGGGGAAGGACATCTCGAAGAGAACCCGCCCCGGCTTCACGTTGGCGACCCACCACTCGGGCGAACCCTTACCGGAACCCATCCGGGTCTCGGCCGGCTTCTTGGTGAGGGCCTGGTCCGGAAAGATCGTGATCCAGACCTTGCCGCCACGCTTGATGTGGCGGGTCATCGCGATACGCGCCGACTCGATCTGGCGGTTGGTCACGTACGCCGGCTCGAGAGCCTGGATCCCGAACTCGCCGAACACCACCCGGTTACCACCCTTGGACGCGCCACTGCGGTCCGGGTGGTGCGGCTTGCGGAAGCCCTTCGGGGGCTTGCGCGGCATCAGCATCTGTCAGCCCTCCTGCTGCGTTTCTGCCGGCTGGGTCGCGGCTGCGGCGACAGCGCTGCTGTCGACCGGCTCACCGGCCGGCGTCTCCGCCTGCTGCGCGATGGTGGTCGCGGCAGCCCGGCCGGCCTCGGTGCCACCGGCGGTCGTACCGGACGAGCCCGAGCGGCCACGGCGCGGCCGGTCCGGCCGGTCGCCACGGTCGCGGCGCGGGCCGCGCGACGGGGCGGCCTCGGCCGGGGCCTCGCGGCCCGGGACGGCGTCGCCCTTGTAGATCCAGACCTTCACGCCGATCCGGCCGAAGGTGGTACGGGCCTCGAAGAAGCCGTACTCGATGTTGGCCCGCAGCGTGTGCAGCGGAACCCGGCCCTCGCGGTAGAACTCGGTCCGGCTCATCTCGGCGCCGCCCAGACGGCCCGAGACCTGAACCCGGATGCCCTTGCAGGCGGGGTTCTTCATCGCGGACTGCATCGCCTTGCGCATGGCCCGACGGAAGCTGACCCGGCTGGACAGCTGCTCGGCGACGCCCTGGGCGACCAGCTGCGCGTCCGACTCGGGGTTCTTCACCTCGATGATGTTCAGCTGGACCTGCTTGCCGGTGAGCTTCTCCAGCTCGCCGCGGATCCGGTCGGCCTCCGCACCCTTACGGCCGATGACGATGCCCGGCCGGGCGGTGTGGATGTCGACGCGGACCCGGTCACGGGTGCGCTCGATGTCGACCTTGGAGATGCCGGCGCGCTCGAGGCCCTTGGACATCATCCGGCGGATCTTGACATCCTCGCCGATGTAGTCCTTGTAGAGCTTGTCCGCGAACCAGCGGGACTTCCAGTCGGTCGAGATGCCGAGCCGGAACCCGGTCGGGTGAACCTTCTGACCCATTACTCGGCACCCTCCGTCGTGCTCTGCTCCTCAGCGGCCGGCTTGGCCGGAGCGGCCTTCTTCGCCGACTTCTTCGGCGTGGCCGCCGCAACCGCCTCGACCGCCACGGTGATGTGGCAGGTGCGCTTGCGGATCCGGTACGCCCGGCCCTGCGCCCGCGGCCGGAACCGCTTCATGGTCGGGCCCTCGTCGACGAACGCCTCACTGACGAGCAGCGCGTCGGGGTCCAGCCGCTCGTTGTTCTCCGCGTTGGCGATCGCGCTCGCGAGCACCTTGTACACCTGCTCGCTCGCAGCCTGCGGCGCGAACTGCAGCACCGTGAGCGCCTCCTTCGCGGGCAGGCCGCGGACGAGGTTGACCACCCGGCGCGCCTTCATCGGCGAGATGCGCACGTGCCGCGCAACCGCCCGCGCGCCCGGAAGCACCGGAGCGTCGCCCTTTCCTGGCATCGCTGTAACCCCTTGTTCCTCTATCCGTATGCCCGCGGCGTCAGCGCCGGCGGCTCTTCCGGTCGTCCTTCTCGTGACCCTTGAACGTGCGGGTCAGCGCGAACTCGCCGAGCTTGTGCCCGACCATGGCCTCGGTCACGAAAACCGGGACGTGCTTGCGTCCGTCGTGCACGGCGATCGTGTGACCCAGCATCTCCGGGATGATCGTCGAGCGCCGCGACCAGGTCTTGATGACGTTCTTCGAGCCCTTGTCGTTCTGCGTCTCCACCTTCTTGAGCAGGTGGTCGTCGACGAACGGGCCCTTCTTCAGGCTGCGAGGCATGTCTTATCTCCCTCAGCCGCGCTTACGCGTGGCGTAGCGGCGGCGGACGATCAGCCGGTCGCTCGGCTGGCCCTTACGACGGGTGCGGCCCTCGGGCTTACCCTGCGGGTTGACCGGGTGGCGACCACCGGAGGTCTTACCCTCACCACCACCGTGCGGGTGGTCGACCGGGTTCATCGCGACACCACGGACGGTCGGGCGCTTGCCCTTCCACCGCATACGGCCGGCCTTACCCCAGTTGATGTTCGACTGGTCGGCGTTGCCGATCTCGCCGATGCTGGCGCGGCAGCGCACGTCCACACGCCGGATCTCACCGGACGGCATACGCAGGGTCGCGTACGCGCCCTCACGGCCGAGCAGCTGGATGCCGACGCCGGCCGAGCGGGCCAGCTTGGCGCCGCCGCCCGGACGCAGCTCCACGTTGTGGATGGTGGTACCGACCGGGATGTTGCGCAGCGGCAGGTTGTTACCCGGCTTGATGTCGGCGCCCGGACCGGACTCGACACGGTCGCCCTGCTTCAGGTCCTTCGGCGCGATGATGTAGCGCTTCTCGCCGTCGGCGTAGTGCAGCAGCGCGATGCGCGCGGTGCGGTTCGGGTCGTACTCGATGTGGGCGACCTTCGCCGGCACGCCGTCCTTGTCGACCCGCTTGAAGTCGATCAGACGGTACTGGCGCTTGTGGCCGCCACCGTGGTGCCGCGTGGTGATCCGGCCGTGGGCGTTGCGTCCGCCCTTCTTCGGCAGCGGAGCCAGCAGCGACTTCTCGGGCGTCGACCGGGTGATCTCGGCGAAGTCGGCAACGCTCGAGCCACGCCGGCCCGGCGTCGTCGGCTTGTACTTACGGATAGCCATTGTCTACACCCCTCAGCTGACCGGGCCGCCGAAGGCCTCGATACGGTCACCGTCAGCCAGCTTCACCATCGCGCGCTTGGTGTCCTTGCGCTTGCCGAACCCGGTACGGGTCCGCTTGCGCTTGCCCTCGCGGTTGAGCGTGTTGACCGTCAGGACGCGGACGTTGAAGATCTGCTGGATAGCGATCTTGATCTCGGTCTTGTTGGCGTCCGGGTGCACCAGGAAGGTGTACCAGTTGCGGTTCAGCTCGCTGTAGCTCTTCTCCGAGACGACCGGCGCGACGATGACGTCACGCGGATCGGCGATCGTGCTCACTTGCCATCCTCCTCGGTGGTCTCGGCGGGAACGCCCAGGAACTCGTCCAGGGCCTCCTTGGTGAAGACCACGTCGTCGGCCACCAGCACGTCGTAGGTGTTGAGCTGGCCGGCCTCGATCAGGTGCACCCGGCTGTCCTGCGTGTTGCGCAGGTTCCGCAGCGACACCCAGTTCAGCTCGTCGGTGCTGCTCAGCACGACCAGGACCCGACGGGCCTGGGTCAGCTTGGTCAGCGTGGCCAGGGCCGCCTTGGTGGACGGCTTCTCACCCGAGACGAACGCCTCGACGACGTGCACCTGGCCGGCGCGGGCCCGGTCGGAGAGGGCGCCACGCAGGGCGGCGGCCTTCATCTTCTTCGGGGTGCGCTGGCTGTAGTCGCGCGGCACCGGGCCGTGGACCACGCCACCGCCGGCGAACTGCGGCGCGCGGGTCGAGCCCTGGCGGGCACGACCGGTGCCCTTCTGCTTGTACGGCTTCTTGCCTCCACCGGAGACCTCGCCGCGGGTCTTCGTCTTGTGCGTACCCTGGCGGGCCGCCGCGAGCTGGGCCACCACGACCTGGTGCATCAGGGCGATGTTGGCCTGCGCGTCGAAGATGTCGGCCGGCAGCTCCACGGAGCCGCTCTTGGCGCCTTCGACGTTGATCACGTCAACGGTGGTCACTTGGCCGCACCGCCCTTCTTCACCTTCGCCTTGGCCGCAGTGCGGACCAGGACCAGCGCGCCCTTCGGGCCCGGGATGGCGCCGCGGACGAGCAGGAGGTTGTTCTCGGTGTCGACCGCCTGGACGGTCAGGTTCTGGACGGTGTAGCGCACGCCACCCATCCGGCCCGCCATCCGGGTGCCCTTGAAGACGCGACCCGGGGTCGCGCAGGCGCCGATCGAGCCGGGCGAGCGGTGCTTGCGCTCGACACCGTGGCTGGCACGCAGACCGTGGAAGCCGTGCCGCTTCATCGGGCCGGCGTAGCCCTTGCCCTTGGTCTTGCCGGTCACGTCGATCACGACGCCGGCCGGGAACTCCTCGACCGTGACCTCCTGGCCCGGCGCGTAGTCCGCGGCGTCGGAGGTGCGCAGCTCGACGATGTGCCGGCGCGGCGCGACGTCCGCCTTGGCGTAGTGGCCGGCTACCGGCTTCTTGACCTTGCGCGGGTCGATGACCCCGTACGCCAGCTGGACCGCGGAGTAGCCGTCCTTGTCGGCGCTACGAACCTGGCTCACGACGCACGGGCCGGCCTGAACCACGGTCACGGGCACAACCTTGTTGTTGTCCCAGACCTGGGTCATGCCGAGCTTGGCGCCCAGGATCCCCTTGACTTGCCTGTCCATTTGTCCGGTCCCTACAGCTTGATCTCGATGTCGACGCCAGCCGGCAGGTCGAGGCGCATGAGCGAGTCGACCGTCTTCGGGGTCGGGTCGATGATGTCGATCAGACGCTTGTGCGTACGCATCTCGAAGTGCTCGCGCGAGTCCTTGTACTTGTGCGGCGAGCGGATGACGCAGAAACGGTTGATCTCCGTGGGCAGCGGCACCGGGCCAGCGACCTGCGCCCCGGTACGCGTCACCGTCTCGACGATCTTCCGAGCCGAGGAGTCGACGACCTCGTGGTCATAGGCCTTGAGCCGGATGCGGATCTTCTGTCCCGCCATGGTGGCTTCTGTTCCTTCTCTCGATGCCGCTGTGTTGCGGGCGCCTGTACCGGCTGGCACAGGCCCACTTCCGCCGACCCCCGCGGTCGGGCGTGTCGCGCCCGTGGGCCAGGCTCCGCCCCGGGACTCCGGAGCGATTCTCTGACCACGCGGTGGGTCATGGCGCCGATCGCGGGGACCGCGACCTGGACGCCGCGCGAGGGTGGTTGACCGCCGATGGCGGCCAACCACCCTACGCGAGACAGTCTGACTCCCGGAGGTCCAGCGTCAACCGGACGCAGGTGACCGACTGTCGTTACGCAACCTGACTAGTATGCCGCACGACCGGCGGCAACGCTAATCGGGGTTACCCAGCTCACTTGATGATCTTGGTGACGCGACCCGCGCCGACCGTACGACCACCCTCGCGGATCGCGAACTTCAGGTTCTCCTCCATGGCGATGGGCTGGATCAGCTTCACCGTCATCGAGGTGTTGTCGCCCGGCATGACCATCTCGGTGCCCTCGGGCAGCGTGACGACGCCGGTGACGTCCGTGGTCCGGAAGTAGAACTGCGGGCGGTAGTTCTGGAAGAACGGGGTGTGCCGGCCGCCCTCCTCCTTGGAGAGGATGTAGACCGTCGCCTCGAACTCCGTGTGCGGGGTCGTGGTGCCCGGCTTGATGACGACCATGCCGCGCTCGACGTCCTCGCGCTTGATGCCGCGCAGCAGCAGACCGACGTTCTCGCCCGCGCGGGCCTCGTCGAGCAGCTTGCGGAACATCTCGATGCCGGTGCAGGTGGTCTTCATCGACTTCTCACGGATGCCGACGATCTCCACCTCCTCGTTCGGCTTGAGGATGCCGCGCTCGGCGCGACCGGTGACCACGGTGCCGCGACCGGTGATGGTGAAGACGTCCTCGATGGGCATGAGGAACGGCTTCTCGGTCTCGCGCTCCGGCTGCGGGATCGCGGTGTCCACGGCGTTCATCAGGTCCAGGAGCTTCCCGGTCCACTCCGGGTCGCCCTCGAGGGCCTTCAGCGCCGAGACCCGGACGACCGGCAGGTCGTCACCCGGGTACTCCTGCGAGGAGAGCAGCTCGCGGACCTCGAGCTCGACGAGCTCCAGGAGCTCCTCGTCGTCGACCATGTCGCTCTTGTTGAGCGCCACGACGATGTACGGCACACCGACCTGACGGGCCAGCAGCACGTGCTCGCGGGTCTGCGGCATCGGGCCGTCGGTCGCCGCCACCACCAGGATCGCGCCGTCCATCTGCGCGGCACCGGTGATCATGTTCTTGATGTAGTCGGCGTGACCGGGGCAGTCGACGTGCGCGTAGTGACGCGCCTCGGTCTGGTACTCGACGTGCGCGATGGAGATCGTGATGCCGCGGGCCTTCTCCTCCGGCGCCTTGTCGATCTCGTCGAACGGCGTGTACGGGTTCAGGTCCGGGTACTGGTCGTGCAGGACCTTGGTGATGGCCGCCGTCAGCGTCGTCTTACCGTGGTCGATGTGACCAATGGTGCCGATGTTGACGTGCGGCTTAGTCCGCTCGAACTTCGCCTTCGCCACTGGTGTCCTCCTGTGGACTTTCTTGGTTCGTTCGCCCGGCGCGCCGTGCGGCGCTTAGGACTCTGTCGACAGCCTTTCCGGCCGGAAGGCCGGAGAGCTTTTGTGGGTTCTGCGGCGATGAAGCCTACAGGCCCGGTCTCACACAATCCGATCGAGGTGGCCGCGGGCGGGAGAACCCTCCCGCGACCGCCCTCGCGTCATCGGGTCAGCCGAGGGTGAGTGTCACTCACCCGTCGCCTTGGCGATGATCTCCTTGGCCACCGAGTTCGGAACCTCGGCGTAGGAGTCGAACTGCATGCTGTAGCTAGCCCGGCCCTGGGTCTTCGACCGCAGGTCGCCGACGTAGCCGAACATCTCCGACAGCGGCACCAGGGCCCGGACGACGCGGGCGCCGCTGCGCTCCTCCATCGCCTGGATGATGCCACGCCGGGAGTTGAGGTCGCCGATGACGTCACCCATGTTCTCCTCAGGAGTGGTGACCTCAACGGCCATCATCGGCTCGAGGAGAGCGGGGTCGGCCTTGCGGGCCGCCTCCTTCATCGCCATCGAGCCGGCGATCTTGAACGCCATTTCCGACGAGTCGACCTCGTGGTACTGGCCGTCCACCAGGGTGAGCTTGACGCCCACCAGGGGGAAGCCGGCGAGGATGCCGTACTGCATGGCGTCCTGCGCGCCCGCGTCCACCGAGGGGATGAACTCCCGGGGGATACGGCCACCGGTCACGGCGTTGGCGAACTCGTACGTCGGGGCGTCGTTGCCCAGCGGCAGCGGCTCCACGCTGATGATCACGCGGGCGTACTGGCCGGAACCACCGGTCTGCTTCTTGTGGGTGTACTCGACCTTCTCCACCTTGCGGCGGATGGTCTCGCGGTACGCCACCTGCGGCTTACCGATGTTCGCCTCGACGTTGAACTCGCGGCGCATCCGGTCGACCAGGATGTCCAGGTGCAGCTCGCCCATGCCGGAGATGACCGTCTGACCGGTCTGGTCGTCCAGCTTGACGCGGAAGGTCGGGTCCTCCTCGGCCAGCCGCTGGATGGCGGTGCTGAGCTTCTCCTGGTCGGCCTTGGTCTTCGGCTCGATGGCCACCTCGATGACCGGCTCCGGGAAGGTCATCGACTCCAGGATGACCGGGTTCGCCGGGTCGCACAGCGTGTCACCGGTGGTGGTCTGCTTCAGACCCTGCACCGCGATGATGTCGCCGGCCTGGGCGGAGCTGCGCTCCTCCCGCTTGTTGGCGTGCATCTGGTAGATCTTGCCGATCCGCTCCTTGCGGTCCTTGGTGGAGTTGATCACCTGAGAACCGGACTCGAGCGTGCCGGAGTAGATCCGGACGTACGTCAGCTTGCCGAGGTGCTTGTCGGTCTGGATCTTGAAGGCCAGGCCGGAGAACGGCTCGGAGACCGAGGGCTTCCGCTGCAGCGGGGTCTCGCCGTCGGTGGCCGTACCCTCGATCGCCGGGATGTCCAGCGGCGAGGGCAGGTACGCGACGACCGCGTCCAGCATCGGCTGGATGCCCTTGTTCTTGAAGGCGGTACCGGTGAGGACCGGGTTGGCCTTGCCGGCGATGGTGGACCGGCGGATGGCGGCCTTGATCTCGTCGACCGAGATCTCCTCGCCCTCGAGGTACTTCTCCATCACCGAGTCGTCGACGTCGGCGAGGGTCTCCATCAGCTTCTCGCGCCACTCGGCGGCCGAGTCGGCGAGGTCGGCCGGGATCTCCTCGACCGCGTAGTCCTCACCCTTCTGGGTCTCGCCGCGCCAGGTCAGCGCACGCATCTCGACCAGGTCGACCACGCCGATGAAGTCGGACTCGGCGCCGATCGGGATCTGGAGGACCAGCGGGGTGGCGTTGAGCCGGTCGATCATCATCTGCACGCAGCGGAAGAAGTCGGCGCCGGTCCGGTCGAGCTTGTTGACGAAGCACATCCGGGGGACGTTGTACTTGTCCGCCTGCCGCCAGACGTTCTCCGTCTGGGGCTCCACGCCGGCCACGCCGTCGTAGACCGCGACCGCACCGTCCAGAACACGCAGCGACCGCTCGACCTCGACCGTGAAGTCGACGTGGCCGGGCGTGTCGATGATCTGGATCGTGTGGCCCTTCCACTCGCACTTGGTGGCGGCGGAAGTGATGGTGATACCGCGCTCCTGCTCCTGCTCCATCCAGTCCATGACGGCGGCGCCCTCGTGGACCTCACCGATCTTGTACGTGATGCCGGTGTAGAACAGGATTCGCTCGGTGGTAGTGGTCTTACCGGCATCGATGTGGGCCATGATGCCGATGTTGCGTACGTTGGCGAGCGCGTCTGCGGCGGCCACTTCAATCCCTACTTATCGTCGTCTCGACACAACTGGTGGCGGTTCCGGCGCCGGTGGGCGCCGGAACCTCAGGTGTTACCAGCGGTAGTGCGCGAAGGCCTTGTTGGACTCGGCCATCTTGTGCGTGTCCTCACGCCGCTTGACGGCGGCGCCGAGGCCGTTGCTCGCGTCCAGCAGCTCGTTCATCAGCCGCTCGACCATGGTCTTCTCACGCCGGGCCCGGGAGTAGGTCACCAGCCAGCGCAGACCGAGCGTGGTCGCACGGGACGGCCGGACCTCGACCGGAACCTGGTAGGTGGCGCCACCGACACGGCGGCTGCGCACCTCGAGGGTCGGCTTGACGTTGTCCATCGCGCGCTTGAGCGTGACGACGGGGTCGGTGCCGGACTTCTCGCGGCAGCCCTCCAGGGCGGCGTACACGATGCGCTCGGCGAGCTGACGCTTGCCGCGCAGCAGGATCTTGTTCACCAGCTGGGTGACCAGGGGCGAGTTGTACACCGGGTCAGCGACCAGCGGCTTCCGCGGAGCGGGTCCCTTACGCGGCATGTCAGCTCTTCTCCTTCTTCGCGCCGTAGCGGCTGCGAGCCTGCTTGCGGTTGCGGACACCCTGGGTGTCCAGCGAACCGCGCACGATCTTGTACCGCACGCCGGGGAGGTCCTTCACACGACCGCCGCGCACGAGCACGATCGAGTGCTCCTGGAGGTTGTGGCCGACGCCCGGGATGTAGGCGGTCACCTCGATCTGGCTGCTGAGCTTGACACGAGCGACCTTGCGCAGCGCCGAGTTCGGCTTCTTCGGGGTGGTGGTGTACACGCGGGTGCACACGCCGCGCCGCTGGGGAGACCCCTTGAGCGCCGGGGTCTTGGTCTTGGTCGTCTTGGCCTGACGGCCCTTTCGGACCAACTGCTGAATGGTGGGCACCGGGTTTCTCCGCTCCCTTCGGCCGCTGCGAGGCGACCGCGCCGTCTGCTCCAGCCGTCCGGATGGGCGGCTCTCTTACATTCCAACCAGGGCCGCCTGACGGCACCCCAGCACCCGCGGTCGGGCGTGTCGCCCGAGTCACGGTTCCGATGCCGGCCGCTGACGCGTCGTACCGGATGTTCTGGTCTTGGTGGTGCGACCGCGCGATCACCGGCTGACCGGTTCCAGCGCACGCACGCATTGCCCGGGCGGGCCCGGGCACAAGGGGAAAGAGTACCTACCACAGCCGCGCCGGTCAAAACGGATGGGTCGGGAAGGACCGCTCCGCGGTCCGCCGCCCGTCTCCGGGTCGCCGATGCGCCAACGATGGGCACCTACAGTGACAAGTGTACCGGCTCGTCCGCCGCGCGACCCGGCGGCCCCGACACCGCCCGGCCTTCGGACACCCGGACATACCGCTCAACCCAGGTCAGCGGCCGCAGGCGGCGCGGCGAGGGCCTCAGGTGATCTGCACCACCAGGGCCAGAGCGAGCCCGATCAGGCCGAACAGCACCCCCACCGCGCCGCAGGAGATGCCCGCGACGGCCAGGCGGCCGCCGGTGAACCGGACCGCGGGCGGCGGCGCCGGCCGCCGGATCTGCCGCCGGGCGAGCAGCCCGGCCACCACCGCGCCGGCACCGATCAGCGCGCCCAGCACGGTGAACGCGCCGGCCGCCCAGGCTCCGCCGACGTTCCGGCCGGCGAGACCCACGCACAACACCAGCAGCGACACCAGGATCGCGGCGATGCCGGCGACGAGCGACCCGATGGCCAGGCCCGAGGTCACCGGCGGCACGTCGAGGTGGACCACACCGAACGGCGTACCCGGCACCGCGTCGACCCGCTTCGGCGGCCGCGGCGCCTCGGCCGGCGGCGGCGGGAACGCCGGACCGGCGTGCGGACCCCAGCCGCCGTGGCCGGGCGCGCTCGCCGGCACCGGCCACCCGCCGCCGTGCGCCGGCGGATTCCCCGGGTACGACACGTACGGCCCCGCCTGGTGCGCCGGCGCGGACGCGGGACCCGGCGGGTACGGCCCGGGGCGGGTCGGGTCGCCTCCCGGCGGAGCCGGTTCCGTCACGGGGTCCTCCTGTCCACACGCGCCCGCCGCGCGACGGACACCGGCCAGGCTACCGTCGCCGATCACCCCCGGGTGGGCGGGCGCGGGCCCGCTCCCCCACCGGGTCAGTCGAAGTTCGGCGCGAAGTCGTGGCCGAACGAGGCGTCCGCGGCACGGACCACACCGATCACCACCGCCGCGACCACGGCGGCGGCGGTCAGCACCAGCCCGGTCCGCGCCATCTGCTCGCCGCGCCGCAGCCAGTCCGCGCCGGTGAGATAACCACCCGAGGCGTACGCCTCCCGGCGCGCCTGCCGGGCCAGCATGAGCGCGATCGTGGCCGGCACCGCGCCGCCGAGGAACAGACCGGTGAGCGCGCCGATCAGCCCGAGCGCGAAGACGGCGCGGGCCTTGGTGGAGCGGACCGGCTCCGGATCGTGCGGATGGCGGTACGCCTGCGGCACGACGGGCGCCTGCCCGGGCACGGTCGTCATGCCCTCCATCATGCCCCGACCCGGCCGTCCATCCCGACGGAAGGACCCGGTCCCGGCACTCCGGACGCGACGAGGCCCCCGGCGGATGCCGGGGGCCTCGTCGTTCCTACTGCTTAGCGGTACGACCCGAAGTCGAAGTCGTCCAGCGGAACCGCCTGGCCGCTGGCCGGCCCGAAGCCGTAGTCGGTCTCCGGGTAGCCGGTCATCGAGTAGACCTTGGCCTTCGCCTCCTCGGTCGGCTCGACCCGGACGTTGCGGTACTTGCTGATGCCCGTACCGGCCGGGATGAGCTTACCGATGATCACGTTCTCCTTGAGGCCGATCAGCGAGTCGCTGCGGGCGTGGATCGCCGCGTCCGTCAGCACCCGGGTGGTCTCCTGGAAGGAGGCCGCCGACAGCCAGGAGTCAGTGGCCAGCGAGGCCTTGGTGATACCCATCAGCACCGGGCGACCGGCGGCGGGCTCGCCACCCTCGCCGACGAGCCGGCGGTTCTCCGACTCGAACAGCGCCCGGTCGACCAGCACACCCGGCAGGAACTCGGTCGAGCCGGAGTCGATGACCGTCACCCGCTTGAGCATCTGGCGGATGATGATCTCGATGTGCTTGTCGTGGATGAGCACACCCTGCGAGCGGTAGACCTCCTGGACCTCCTGGGTCAGGTGGACCTGGACCGCGCGCGGGCCGAGGATGCGCAGCAGCTCGTGCGGGTCGATGGTGCCCTCGGTGAGCTTCTCGCCGACCTCGACGTGGTCGCCGTCGTGCGCCCGGAGCCGGACCCGCTTCGAGATCTTGTCGTAGACGATCTCGTCGCTGCCGTCGTCCGGGATGACCACGATCTTGCGGGACCGCTCGCCGTCCTCGATCCGGATGCGACCGGGGGTGTCGGCGATGGGCGCCTTACCCTTCGGCACCCGGGCCTCGAAGATCTCCTGGACACGGGGCAGACCCTGGGTGATGTCCTCACCCGCGACACCACCGGTGTGGAAGGTACGCATCGTCAGCTGCGTACCCGGCTCACCGATCGACTGGGCGGCGATGATGCCGACCGCCTCGCCGACGTCCACGGTCTTGCCGGTCGGCAGCGAGCGGCCGTAGCACGCACCGCAGACGCCCAGCTTCGACTCGCAGGTGAGCACGCTGCGCACCCGCACCGTCTCGGTCCCGGCGGCGACGATCGCGTCCACCAGGATCGAGTTGATGTCCTGGCCGCGGTGGGCCACCACGGTGCCGTCCGGACCCTTGATGTCGTCGGCGAGCGTCCGGGCGTGCACGCTGGTCTCGGCGTGCTCGTGCACGACCAGCTTGCCGTCGATCCGCTCCCCGATCTGCATCGGGATGGCACGGTCGGTGCCGCAGTCCTCCTCACGGATGATGACGTCCTGCGAGACGTCCACCAGACGCCGGGTCAGGTAACCCGAGTCGGCGGTACGCAGGGCGGTGTCCGCGAGACCCTTACGGGCACCGTGCGTGGAGATGAAGTACTCCAGCACGGACAGACCCTCCCGGTACGAGGCCTTGATCGGCCGCGGGATGATCTCGCCCTTCGGGTTGGCCACCAGACCACGGATCGCCGCGATCTGCCGGAGCTGGAGCAGGTTACCGCGGGCACCCGAGTTGATCATCTTCCACAGCGGGTTCTCCTGCGGCAGCGCGGTGTCCATCTCCTTGGCGACCTCGTTGGTCGCCTTGGTCCAGATCTCGATGAGCTCGCCGCGGCGCTCCTCGGCGGTCATCAGACCACGCTGGTACTGCTTGTCGATCCGGTCGGCTTCCTTCTCGTACCGCTCCAGGATCTCCCGCTTGCGCGGCGGAGCGATGACGTCCTCCATGCCGATGGTGACGCCGGACCAGGTGGCCCAGTGGAAACCGGCCTCCTTGAGCCCGTCCAGGGTGGCCGCCAGGGCCACCTTCGGGAAGCGCTCGGCGAGGTCGTTGACGATCGCGGAGAGCTGGCCCTTGCGGATCTCGTAGTTCACGAAGCGGTAGCCCGGGGGCAGCGTCTCGTTGAACAGGACCCGGCCCAGCGTGGTCTCCACCGTCACCGGCTCGCCCTCGGTCCACCCCTCGGCGGGGGTCCAGGGCTCGGCGCCGGCGCCGTTGTCCACACCGACGACGTCGCGCAGCCGGATCCGGACCGGTGCCTGCAGGTGCAGCTCACCGTTGTCGTACGCCATCCGCGCCTCGGCGTCCGAGCTGAACGCCCGGCCCTCGCCCTTGCCCCCCGGAGTGAGGTGGGTGAGGTGGTACAGACCGATGACCATGTCCTGGGTCGGCATGGTGACCGGCTTGCCGTCGGCCGGCTTGAGGATGTTGTTCGACGACAGCATCAGGATCCGCGCCTCGGCCTGGGCCTCGGCGGACAGCGGCACGTGGACCGCCATCTGGTCACCGTCGAAGTCGGCGTTGAACGCGGTGCAGACCAGCGGGTGGATCTGGATGGCCTTGCCCTCGACCAGCTGCGGCTCGAAGGCCTGGATGCCCAGACGGTGCAGGGTCGGCGCGCGGTTCAGCAGAACCGGGTGCTCGCCGATGACCTCTTCCAGCACGTCCCACACGACCGGCCGCTGCCGCTCGACCATCCGCTTGGCGGACTTGATGTTCTGCGCGTGGTTGAGGTCGACCAGCCGCTTCATCACGAACGGCTTGAACAGCTCCAGCGCCATCTGCTTGGGCAGGCCGCACTGGTGCAGCTTGAGCTTCGGGCCGACCACGATGACCGAACGGCCGGAGTAGTCGACGCGCTTGCCGAGCAGGTTCTGACGGAACCGGCCCTGCTTGCCCTTGAGCATGTCGGACAGCGACTTCAGCGGCCGGTTACCCGGGCCGGTGACCGGACGACCGCGACGGCCGTTGTCGAACAGCGCGTCGACGGCCTCCTGGAGCATCCGCTTCTCGTTGTTGACGATGATCTCGGGCGCGCCGAGGTCGATCAGCCGCTTGAGGCGGTTGTTCCGGTTGATCACACGCCGGTACAGGTCGTTCAGGTCCGAGGTCGCGAAGCGGCCACCGTCGAGCTGCACCATCGGGCGCAGGTCCGGCGGGATGACCGGGACGCAGTCCAGCACCATGCCGAGCGGCGAGTTGCGGGTGTTCTGGAACGCCGCGACGACCTTGAGCCGCTTGAGCGCCCGGATCTTCCGCTGACCCTTGCCGGAGCGGATGGTCTCGCGGAGGTTCTCCGCCTCGGCCTCCAGGTCCATGTTCTGGACCAGGGCCTTGATCGCCTCGGCGCCCATGCTGCCGGTGAAGTACTCACCGAAGCGGTCGCGCAGCTCGCGGTAGAGCAGCTCGTCGGTGACCAGCTGCTTCGGCTCCAGCTTGCGGAAGGTGTCGAGGACCTCGTCGAGGCGGTCGATCTCGCGCTGGGCCCGGTCGCGGATCTGGCGCATCTCGCGCTCTCCGCCCTCCTTGACCTTGCGCCGGACGTCCGCCTTCGCGCCCTCGGCCTCCAGCTCGGCCAGGTCGGCCTCCAGCTTGGCGGCCCGCTTCTCGATCTCCGAGTCGCGGCTGTTCTCGGCCTGCCGCTTCTCGGCCAGGATCTCGTTCTCGATGGTCGAGAGGTCGCGGTGACGCGCTTCGGCGTCCACGCTCGTCACGACGTACGAGGCGAAGTAGATGATCTTTTCGAGGTCCTTCGGGGCGAGGTCCAGCAGGTAGCCCAGCCGGCTCGGCACGCCCTTGAAGTACCAGATGTGGGTCACCGGAGCGGCCAGCTCGATGTGACCCATCCGCTCCCGGCGAACCTTGGAGCGGGTCACCTCGACGCCGCAGCGCTCGCAGATGATGCCCTTGAAGCGGACCCGCTTGTACTTACCGCAGTAGCACTCCCAGTCCCGCTGCGGACCGAAGATCTTCTCGCAGAAGAGCCCGTCCTTCTCCGGCTTGAGGGTGCGGTAGTTGATGGTCTCGGGCTTCTTGACCTCGCCGTGGGACCACTGACGGATGTCGTCAGCGGTGGCGAGGCCGATGCGCAGCTCGTCGAAGAAGTTGACGTCGAGCACTATGTCCCCTATGTCGTCGTCTGTACTGCTAGCTAACGAGTGGGATCCGGGGCAGGGTGACCCTGCCCCGGATCACCACCTCAGACCTCTTCGACCGAGCTCGGCTCGCGCCGGGACAGGTCGATGCCCAGCTCCTCCGCCGCCCGGAACACCTCGTCGTCGGTCTCGCGCATCTCCAGGGCCACACCGTCGCTGGAGAGCACCTCGACGTTGAGGCACAGCGACTGCAGCTCCTTGAGCAGCACCTTGAACGACTCCGGGATGCCCGGCTCGGGGATGTTCTCGCCCTTGACGATCGCCTCGTAGACCTTGACCCGGCCCAGGACGTCGTCGGACTTGATGGTCAGCAGCTCCTGCAGGGCGTAGGCGGCGCCGTACGCCTGCATGGCCCAGCACTCCATCTCACCGAAGCGCTGGCCACCGAACTGCGCCTTACCACCCAGCGGCTGCTGCGTGATCATCGAGTACGGGCCGGTCGACCGGGCGTGGATCTTGTCGTCGACCAGGTGGTTGAGCTTCAGGATGTAGACGTAGCCGACCGCGATCGGGTCCGGCAGCGGCTCGCCGGAGCGACCGTCGAACAGCTGCGCCTTACCCGTGCGGCCGATCAGCTGCTTGCCGTCCCGGTTGGGCAGGGTCGACGCCAGCAGACCGGAGATCTCCTCCTCGCGGGCACCGTCGAAGACCGGAGTGGCCACGTTGGTGTCCGGCTCGGACTCGTGCGCCTCGATCGAGCGGAGCTGACGCTTCCACTCCTCGTCGTCGCCGTCCACGCTCCAGCCGGTCTTGGCCACCCACCCGAGGTGGGTCTCCAGGACCTGGCCGATGTTCATCCGGGACGGCACACCGAGCGGGTTCAGCACGATGTCGACCGGGGTGCCGTCCTCCAGGAACGGCATGTCCTCGATCGGCAGGATCTTGGAGATGACGCCCTTGTTGCCGTGGCGGCCCGCGAGCTTGTCACCGTCCTGGATCTTGCGCTTCTGGGCCACGTAGACCCGCACCAGCTCGTTGACGCCCGGGGGCAGCTCGTCGCCGTCCTCGCGGGAGAAGGTACGCACACCGATGACCGTGCCGGTCTCGCCGTGCGGCACCTTCAGCGAGGTGTCACGGACCTCGCGCGCCTTCTCACCGAAGATCGCGCGGAGCAGCCGCTCCTCGGGGGTCAGCTCGGTCTCGCCCTTCGGCGTGACCTTCCCGACCAGGATGTCGCCGGGGACGACCTCGGCGCCGATCCGGATGATGCCGCGCTCGTCGAGGTCGGCGAGCATCTCCTCGCTGACGTTCGGGATGTCGCGGGTGATCTCCTCCGGGCCCAGCTTGGTGTCCCGGGCGTCGACCTCGTGCTCCTCGATGTGGATCGAGGTGAGCACGTCCTGCTGCACGAGGCGCTGCGACAGGATGATCGCGTCCTCGTAGTTGTGGCCCTCCCAGCACATGAACGCCACCAGCAGGTTGCGTCCGAGCGCCATCTCGCCCTCGTCGGTGCACGGACCGTCGGCGATGACCTGGCCGGCCTCGACGCGGTCGCCCTCGAAGACGACCGGCTTCTGGTTGACGCAGGAGCCGGCGTTGGAGCGGCGGAACTTGTGCAGCAGGTACGTCCGGCGGTGACCGTCGTCCTGGTGGACCGTGATGTAGTCCGCGCAGAGGTCCTCGACCACACCGCCGACCTCGGCCACGACCACGTCGCCGGCGTCCACGGCCGCGCGGTACTCCATGCCCGTACCGACCAGCGGGGCCTCGGCCTTGACCAGCGGCACCGCCTGACGCTGCATGTTCGCGCCCATGAGCGCGCGGTTCGCGTCGTCGTGCTCCAGGAACGGGATCATCGCGGTGGCGACCGAGGTCATCTGCCGCGGCGACACGTCCATGTAGTCCACCGCGCCCGGCGCGACGTCCTCGGTCTCGCCGCCCTTACGGCGGACCAGGACGCGGTCCTCGGCGAAGGTGCCGTCCGACTTCAGCGGGGCGTTGGCCTGCGCCTTGACGAACCGGTCCTCCTCGTCCGCGGTCAGGTAGTCGATCTGGTCGGTGACCCGGCCGTCGATGACCTTCCGGTACGGCGTCTCGATGAAGCCGAACGGGTTGACCCGGGCGAACGTGGACAGCGCGCCGATCAGGCCGATGTTCGGGCCTTCCGGCGTCTCGATCGGGCACATCCGGCCGTAGTGGGACGGGTGCACGTCCCGGACCTCGAAGCCGGCCCGCTCGCGGGAAAGACCACCCGGGCCGAGCGCGCTCAGCCGGCGCCGGTGGGTCAGACCCGCCAGCGGGTTGGTCTGGTCCATGAACTGGGACAGCTGCGACGTACCGAAGAACTCCTTGATCGCCGCCACCACCGGGCGGATGTTGATCAGGGTCTGCGGCGTGATCGCCTCGACGTCCTGGGTGGTCATCCGCTCGCGGACGACCCGCTCCATCCGGGAGAGACCCACCCGGACCTGGTTCTGGATCAGCTCGCCCACGGTACGCAGGCGACGGTTGCCGAAGTGGTCGATGTCGTCGGCCTCGTAGCCCTCCTCACCGGCGTGCAGCCGGCAGAGGTACTCCACGGTCGCGACGATGTCGTCCTCGGTGAGCGTGCCGGTGGTGATCGGCACGTCCAGCTCGAGCTTCTTGTTGAACTTGTAGCGCCCGACCTTGGCGACGTCGTACCGCTTCGGGTTGAAGAAGAGGTTGTCGAGCAGGGTCTGGGCGTTCTCACGGGTCGGCGGCTCGCCAGGGCGGAGCTTCCGGTAGATGTCGAGCAGGGCCTCGTCCTGGCCGGCGATGTGGTCCTTCTCGAGCGTGGTCATCATGAGCTCGGACCAGCCGAACTTCTCACGGATGCGCTCGGCGGACCACCCGATGGCCTTGAGCAGGACGGTGACGGCCTGGCGGCGCTTGCGGTCGATGCGAACGCCGACCGTGTCGCGCTTGTCGATGTCGAACTCCAGCCAGGCACCCCGGCTCGGGATGACCTTGACGCTGGAGAGGTCGCGGTCGGAGGTCTTGTCCGGCTGCTTGTCGAAGTACACGCCCGGCGAGCGGACGAGCTGGCTGACCACGACGCGCTCGGTGCCGTTGATGATGAAGGTGCCCTTCGGCGTCATCATCGGGAAGTCACCCATGAACACCGTCTGGCTCTTGATCTCGCCAGTGGTGTTGTTGGTGAACTCCGCGGTCACGAACAGCGGCGCGCAGTAGGTCAGGTCCTTCTCCTTGCACTCCTCGATCGAGGCCTTGACCTCGTCGAAGCGCGGAGCCGAGAAGGAGAGCGACATGGTGCCGGAGAAGTCCTCAATGGGACTGATCTCGTCGAGGATCTCCGCGAGACCCGAGCGTGCGTGCGGGTCGTCCGCCGACCGGCCCTGCCAAGCCTCGTTGCCGACGAGCCAATCGAAGGACTCGTTCTGAATGGCGAGGAGGTTGGGGACCTCGAGGTGTTCGGTGATCCGACCGAAAGAAACTCGGCGGGGCGCGAATGCGCTCGACGTACGACTGGTCTTCGCAGGGCGGGAAGCTGCCAAGATGCGTCCTTCCGAGGACCGGTGCTGCAGAACGGCTGGTACGCGTGCACTCCAATGACCCCACCAGAAATATCCACAATCGGACATTTCCGAGCAGGGGTCAAGTCGGAAGGCAGCGCAAACTAGCAGTGTAGCCGAGAGGCTAACCGCTGTCCAGCCCACCCCGCAGGTCGTCGCGGAACAAGCCCTGGGACCTCGGAAAACCGGGTCGACCGGGCCGCTCGGAACGCGACGCTCCTGCCGGTCCGCTCGGGTGCCGCGGCGGTGGTGCTGCCGTTGCCTTTACCCGAGAGGCGGCCGTTGCAAGCGCGGAAGGTCTTGCTGATGTTCAGCGTGCCTGGCAGGCCCGTGCCGCGTCAAGGCCCGGTTACCGCTCGGGGTGTCTTTCCCACCGACGGGCTACCGACAGACGTCGCTGACCGGCCGATGAGAGGACGCTGTACGCCCTGCTCACGCCGTCCGCCGGCGGGTGGCACCAACACGGCGGGCGGCGACCCGGTCCCCCGGATCACCGCCCGCCGCGACGCGGTGTGCCCCGGCTCACGTGAGCCGGACGCGCGTCAGGTGGAGCAAGGTCACTTCATGGTGACCTTGGCGCCCTCACCCTCGAGCTTGGCCTTGGCCTTCTCGGCGGTCTCCTTGTTGACCTTCTCCAGGACGGCCTTCGGCGCGGCCTCGACCAGGTCCTTGGCCTCCTTGAGGCCCAGGCCGGTCAGCTCACGCACGACCTTGATGACCTGGATCTTCTTGCCACCGTCGGCGTCGAGGACGACGTCGAACTCGTCCTTCTCCGGCTCGGCCTCGGCGGCCGGGGCACCCGGGCCGGCCGGGCCGGCGACGGCGACCGGAGCGGCGGCGGTGACCTCGAAGGTCTCCTCGAACTGCTTCACGAACTCAGAGAGCTCGATCAGCGTCATCTCCTTGAACGCGTCGAGCAGCTCGTCGGTGCTGAGCTTCGCCATGTCTGGCGTCCTTTCTCGCAATGAAAACTAAGAACGTGGTGCGCCGGGAGGGCCTCAGGCCGCCTCGGCGCCCTCCTGCTCGCGCTTCTTGTCCGCCAGGGCGGCCGCCGCGCGGGCGGCCTTGGAGAGCGGCGCCTGGAACAGGGCCGCGGCCTTGCTCAGGTTGCCCTTCATCGCGCCGGCCAGCTTGGCCAGCAGCACCTCGCGGGACTCCAGGTCGGCGAGCTTCGTGACCTCGGCCGCGGAAATGGCCTTGCCCTCGAAGACACCGCCCTTGATGACGAGCTTCGGGTTGGCCTTCGCGAAGTCGCGAAGCCCCTTCGCCGCCTCGACGACGTCGCCCGAAACGAAAGTCAGCGCGGTAGGACCGGAGAACAGCTCGTCGAGGCCGGAGATGCCCGCATCGGTCGCGGCACGCTTCGCCAGCGTGTTCTTCGCGACCGTGTAGCTGGTCTCCTTGCCGAGCGAGCGCCGCAGCTGGGTGAGCTGCGAAACCGTGAGCCCGCGGTACTCGGTCAGCACGGTCGCTCCCGCGTTGCGGAAGCTCTCGGTCAGCTCGGCGACGGCCGTGGCCTTGTCGGCCCGGATCGGCTTGTCCGCCATGTCCCTCCTCTCTCGTTACTCGGAGCTGGTACGCCGGCGGCGAGCCGAGGCTCGACGACGGCGGCGGAGGCATCACGACAACGAAAAAGCCCCGGCGCAGGGCGCACGGGGCGAGGGCCGGGACACGGGCACAGTCGGCGGACCATGCGTGACACCGAGTTTCGCTTACCGCCCTGCGCGGGTCGCCCGTCGTCGCGGGACCTTCGACCGTGCCGGAGCACGGTGACCAGCGGTCTCTGGGTGGAACTACCGCACCAGGTTACGCGACGTGCGCCGCAGCACCAAATCGCCGGTTGTGCTCCCGGTCACCCGGGTTCACGCCCGGCTGCGCCGCGCCCAGGCGTAGCCGGTCAGCGCCACCGCCGTCCAGACCACCGCCCAGCCGGTGAGCAGCAGACCGGCCCCGGCCGCGACCGGCCCGGTGAGCGCCCGCGCGGTCGCCATCACCGGCGGGACCACCCACGGCGCTACCGAGCCGGAGAGCCCGAGCACCACGACCCCGACCGCGCCGGTCACCAGCACCGCCACCCCGTAGCCGGCGCTGCGGGTCACGGCCCGGCTCGCCAGCGCGCCCAGCGCCACCGCCGCGGGCAGGGCCAGCAGGTGGGCCCAGAGCCCGAGCGCCACCCCCACCAGCACCGGCCGCTCCCCCGGCCCGACTGCCGCGGTGACCCCGCCGAGCGGCCACGGCAGCGCCAGCGCGACGAGCACCACGGCGAGCCCGGCCGCCAGCGCCGCGAGCAGCCCGGCCGCCCGTTCCCGGGCCGGCCCGACCACCACCCGGGCCATCCGGCGCTGCACGTCCGGTTCCACGTCCAGCAGGATCTTGGTCTGCCAGGCCAGCACCGGGAACAGCACCACGGCGGAGACGCCGTAGGCCTCCGCCGGCCGGGCCCGGCCACCGCCGTAGAGGACGCCGAGGACGAGCAGGCCGGCCAGCACCGGTGCCAGCGCCCGTCCGGTACGCAGGAAGCCGGTCAGCCGCAGGCGGACCAGCGCGATCACCGGGCCACCTCCGGCGCCGGCCCGGGTCGGCCGGAGTCCCCGGCCCCGGCGCCGGCCTGGTCCGGGGAACCAGCGGCGGACGCGCCGCCCGACCCGCCGGTGCCCGACGGGCCGGCGGAGGCCGGCACCGGGTGCGTGGCCGGGGGCGCGACGGCGTGTTCGCGTACCCGAAGGATCTGGTGGCCGTCGGCGCGCAGGCGGGCGACGGCGGCGGCCAGCCCGGCGGCCGGCACCGCCAGCTCGACCACGGCGACGGCCGCGCCGCCCGACGACGCCTCCTCGGTCACCGTGCCGTCGGTGACCGACAGGTGCCGGGCGCCGGGGAGCCGGACCGTCTCGCCCCGGTGGTCGCTGACCAGCACCGTGCCGCCGCCGGCCAGCACCTCGCCGATGATCTCGGGGACCGACTCGCGGGCGGTGGCGTCCAGCCCCTCCCACGGCTCGTCGAGCACCAGCAGGCCGGGCGGGCGCAGCAGCGCCTGCGCCAGGCCGACCTTCTGCGCGGTGCCCTTGGACAGCCGCGGCAGGCGGACGTCGTGGAAGCGGGTCAGGCCCAGCCGCTCCACCCAGTGGCGCACCGCCCGGTCGGCGGCGGGGCCGGGCAGGCCGGCGACGCGGCCCATGGCGGACAGGTAGGCCCCGACGGTGAACGGCTGGTCGGCGGGGAAACGCTCCGGCACCCAGCCGACGACCGGCGGCCGGTCGACCACCCGGCCCCGGCTCGGGCGCAGCACCCCGGCGGCGAGCTGGAGCAGAGTGGACTTGCCGGCGCCGTTGCGGCCGAGCACGACCGCGACCTCACCGGGACCGATCGTGACGTCGACCTGTCGCAGCACCCACGGGCCCTGCCTTTGGTAGCGGAGCCAGACGCCGTCGAGCCGCATGCGCCCGAGCGTGCCACACCGGACGAACGAACGGGGCCCCGCCACGACGTGGTGGCGGGGCCCCGTTCGGGAGTACGCGTGCTCAGCCCTCGGCCGAGCCCTCCTGGAAGTTCTTCACGACCTTCGGGTCGACCGGGACGCCCGGGCCCATGGTGGTGGTGAGGGTGACCTTCTTGAGGTACGTGCCCTTGGCCGCGGACGGCTTGGCCCGCAGCACCTCGTCCAGCACCGCGGCGTAGTTGTCCACCAGCTGGTTCTCCGAGAAGGAGGCCTTGCCGATGATCAGGTGCAGGTTGGAGTGCTTGTCCACCCGGAAGGTGATCTTACCGCCCTTGATGTCCGAGACGGCCTTGGTGACGTCCATGGTCACGGTGCCGGTCTTCGGGTTCGGCATCAGACCGCGCGGGCCCAGGATCCGCGCGATCCGGCCGATCTTGGCCATCTGGTCGGGCGTGGCGATCGCCGCGTCGAAGTCCAGCCAACCGCCCTGGATACGGGCGACCAGCTCGTCGGTGCCCACCTCGTCCGCACCCGCGGCGACGGCCTCCTCGGCCTTCGCGCCGGCGGCGAAGACGATCACGCGGGCGGTCTTACCGGTGCCGTGCGGCAGGTTGACCGTGCCGCGGACCATCTGGTCCGCCTTGCGGGGGTCGACGCCGAGGCGCATCGCGACCTCGACCGTGGCGTCGAACTTGACGTTGGTGGTCTCCTTGGCCAGCTTGACGGCCTCGACCGGGGTGTAGAGCTTCGACCGGTCGATGACGTCCGCGGCCTTGCGGTAGCTCTTGCTGCGCTGCATTTCTGGTGACTCCTGTGGTCTCTGGCGGGCGCGCGTCACTCGCGGCCCTCCCACGAACAGATCGGGTGGAGCGGGTACCGAGGTCAGTCGGCGACGGTCAGGCCCATCGACCGGGCGGTGCCGGCGATGATCTTCTCGGCCTGGTCGATGTCGTTGGCGTTGAGGTCCGCCATCTTCTTCTCGGCGATCTCACGCAGCTGGGCGCGGGTGACCGAGCCGACCTTCTCCTTGTGCGGGACGCCCGAGCCCTTCGGCACGCCGGCGGCCTTGATCAGCAGCCGGGCGGCGGGCGGGGTCTTCAGCACGAAGGTGAACGTGCGGTCCTCGTAGACGCTGATCTCGGCGGGGACGATGTCGCCCCGCTGGGACTCGGTCTGCGCGTTGTAGGACTTGCAGAACTCCATGATGTTCACGCCGTGCTGGCCGAGCGCGGGGCCGACCGGCGGCGCCGGGGTGGCCTGGCCCGCCGGCAGCTGAAGCGTGAACGTCTTGACGAGCTTCTTCTTCGGAGGCATGTCTCTTCCTGGGGCTTGGAACTGGGATTCTCGCCGGTCCGCGGGCGCGCACGGTCAGCACGGTGCGGACAGCCGACGTTCTAGGGTAGCGCAGCCGTCGGCCACCCTCCGCGCCGAGGTCGGCGGATGGCGAAACGGCGCACCGGCGGCCACCCCGGAAGGGGCGGGCCGCCGGTGCCGACGTACGTCAGATCTTGGCGACCTGGTTGAAGTTCAGCTCGACCGGGGTCTCCCGGCCGAAGATCGACACCAGCACCTTGAGCTTCTGCTGATCGGCGTTGATCTCGCTGATCGTCGCCGGCAGCGACGCGAACGCGCCGTCGGTGACGGTGACGGAGTCGCCGACCTCGAAGTCGAGGACCTTGACCTCGGGCTTGGCCTTCTTCTGCTCGGTCTCGACCGCCGGTGCCAGCCACTTGAGCACCTCGTCGAGGCTGAGCGGCGCCGGCCGGTCGGCCCGGTCGGTCGCGCCGACGAAGCCGGTGACCCCCGGGGTGTTCCGGACGCAGGAGTAGGACTCGGCGGTCAGCTCCATCCGGACCAGGATGTAGCCCGGGAAGACCTTCGCCTGGACCTGCGACCGCTTGCCGTTCTTGACCTCGACCTCTTCCCGGGTCGGCACCTCGACCTGGTAGATGAAGTCCTCCATGTCGAGGGAGGTGATCCGGGTCTCGAGGTTGGTCTTGACCTTGTTCTCGTAGCCGGCGTACGAGTGCACCACGTACCAGTCGCCGGGCGCGTAGCGCAGCTTCTGGCGCAGCTCGGCGACCGGGTCGAAGTCCTCGTCCGGGGCCGGCTCGGTGGTCGGGAACTCCGGCTCGCTGGCGGCCTCGACCGACTCGTTGTTGGCCGCCGTCGCCACCGTGGACTGCTCGTCCGGGGTTCCGGCGGTCTCGTCGTACTCAGGCACGCTCGCTCACTTCCGTCAGTATCGCTGTCCGCAGGTCAGCTGGACTCGCCGAAGACCCACAGCACCGCCTTGGCGAAGCCGTAGTCCAGGCCGGCCACGATCGCCAGCATCACCGCGACGAAGGTGACCACCACGGCCGTGTAGGTCAGCAACTCCTTGCGGGTCGGCCAGATGACCTTACGCAGCTCGGCCACGACCTCGCGGAAGAACCGCGCGATGCGGGCGAACAGCCCGATCCGCTCGGTGTCCTTGCGGGTCTTCCGGCCCTCGGCCGGCTCGGCCTGCGCCCGCTTACGGGTCGCGGTGCCACCCCGGGAGACCGGCTCGTCCGCGTCGGTGGCGTCGTCGTCGGCCACGTCGTCGACGGTCGCGTCGTCGTTCAGACGCTCGTCGCCGTCGTCCTCGCCGCGGCGCTTGCTCTCGGCCACTTCGCCCTCCGTGCGGGATATGGGGTCGCACGCCGGGCGGCGTGCGCGGCGTGTTGGTCACGCCGGCCGGACCAACCGTCCCGCGACGGGCCGCGGCCGGCGGACCGGCCGGGAGGGCCCGAACGCCTCGGAACCACCCCACCGGTGCCACCACCACGGGCCGGACGCCACCGGTGAGGGCGGCGCGACCCACGGAACGGTCAGGCCTGAGGCGCAGGGGTGACAGGACTTGAACCTGCAGCCTGCGGTTTTGGAGACCGCTGCTCTGCCAATTGAGCTACACCCCTGTGCGGCAACTCACCTCCGCCCGGACACGTTGTGCCGAGCGGGGGTCACTTGCCCCACGGCGGACCAGTGTACGGGTAGTCGTGCGACTTTCCCAACCGGTCTGCCCCTCGCGCGTCGGGCGGACCCTCAGCGCGTCGTGCGGATCAGCGCCCGAGCCTGCGACAGCACCTTCTCACCCTGGCAGGTGGCGGTGATGTCGAGCCTGGTCAGGCCCTCTTCGGTGACCTCCTTGACGACCGCTGACACCTCGATCTCGGTGCCCTCGTCGGTGTCCGGGACGACCACCGGGCGGGTGAACCGGACGCCGAAGTCGACCACCGCGTCCGGCGCGCCGGCCCAGCCGGCCACCGCCCGGCCGACCAGGGCCATGGTGAACATGCCGTGGGCGATGACGCCCGGCAGCCCGACGCCGGTGGCGGTGCGGTCGCTCCAGTGGATCGGGTTGAAGTCGCCCGAGGCGCCCGCGTAGCGGACGAGGTCCGCGCGGGTCACCCGGTACGTCTGGGTGGGCAGCTCCATGTCCTCAGGCCTCCCCGCGTACGACGATCTTGGACCAGACGGCGACCACCGGCTCACCGTCCACCGTGCTCACGTCCGTGCGGGTGGTCAGGAAGCCGTGCCCGCCCCGGCTGGTGACCTCCTCGATGGTGCTCACGCACACCAGCTCGTCCCCGGCCACCACCGGCCGGGTGTACGCGAACCGCTGGTCGCCGTGCACCACACGGCTGTAGTCGACGCCGAGCGCCGGGTCCTCGACGATCTGCCGGCTCGCCGCCATGGTGACGACCACCGGGAAGGTCGGCGGGGCCACCACGTCGGCGTGGCCGAGCGACCGGGCCGCCTCCGGATCGTGGTGGGCCGGGTCGGTCGCGCCGACTGCGGCGGCGAACTCACGGATCTTTTCTCGGCCCACCTGATAGGGGGCGGTCGGCGGGTACGTCCGGCCGACGAAGGACGGGTCCAGGGACATGCCGCCGAACCTACACGGAAAACACGAACGCCGATCCGCCCGGTCGGGCGACCCGGAGGCCACCCGTCAGGGGCGAATCGGCGTTCGAGAAAGCTGCTGCGAGCCGGCTGCGCCGGCCGCGATCAGCGGGTCTCGCGGTGGACGGTGTGCTTGCCGTCCCGGGGGCAGAACTTCTTCAGCTCGATGCGGTCCGGGTCGTTACGGCGGTTCTTGCGCGTGATGTAGTTGCGCTCCTTGCACTCCACACACGCCAAAGTGATCTTCGGCCGAACATCGGTCGCCTTCGCCACGGCGGAGTGCCTTCCTCGCTCACGGAACAACTACAGCGCGTCAGCCTACGCGCTGACGACGCGGACATGCAAAGTGGGCGCCTGTGGCGCCCGTCCCACCGGCCACCGGGCTGGGCCCGGAGGACGAGAGTAGCGGTGGCCGGACTTGAACCGGCGACACAGCGATTATGAGCCGCTTGCTCTGCCATCTGAGCTACACCGCCGTGGCGGGTCCAGCCGGACCCTCTGAGCCCCCTTACGGAATCGAACCGTAGACCTTCTCCTTACCATGGAGACGCTCTGCCGACTGAGCTAAGGGGGCCTGCTCGATCACCCCGGGGGGTGTCGCGCAGAGGAAACAGTACACGACCGCGTCGCGCAGGTGAAATCGGATCCCCCAGGTGCGTGTCCGCCCTGGTCAGGGCACCACTCGCAGGCGCGGCAGCTCCCCCGCGACCACCGTCTCCGGGTCGACCTGGGCGCCGAACCAGGCCTCCAGCCGCTCGTACGGCAGAGGGCGGCTGAACAGGAAGCCCTGGCCGATCTCGCAGCCGATGTCCTGGAGCAGCTCCAGCGTCAGCTCGCTCTCCACGCCCTCGGCGACCACCGCCAGGCCGAACTGCTGGGACAGCGTCACCACCGCGTTGACGATCGCCAGGTCGCCCGGATCGGTGGCCATGCCCTGCACGAACGACCGGTCCACCTTCACCTCGTGCACCGGCAGACGGCGCAGTTGCGCCAGCGACGAGTTACCGGTGCCGAAGTCGTCGACCGAGAGGCGGACACCGAGGTCACGCAGGCTGCGCAGGGTCGGTATGGGACGTTCGGTGCCGTCCAGGACACCCGCCTCGGTGACCTCCAGCGTCAGCCGCTGCGGCGGTACGCCGTACTCGGCCAGCAGATCGCGTACGAGCGCCGGGAAGTGCTGGTCGGTGAGCGTACGCGCGGCGAGGTTGACCGCGACGGACAGCGGCTGTTCGCCGTGGCTCCAGTCGCGGCTGCGCCGCAGGCTCTCCCGGAGCACGAACTCGGTGAGCCGGCCGAGCTGGCCGGTGTGCTCGGCCACCGCCACGAAGTCGTCCGGGGCGACGCTGCCGTGCGCCGGGTGCTCCCACCGGGCCAGGCACTCCACGCCCACCAGGCGGCGGTCCCGCAGCGTGACCTTGGGCTGGAAGTAGACCTCCAGCTCGCCCTCGTCCAGCGCCCGTTGCAGGTCGCCGGCGAGACCGAGCCGGCGCAGCGACCGGGACTCCAGCGCCGGGCTGTAGAGCTGCACGCTGCCCGGTACCGACTTGGCCGCGGTGGCCGCCAGGTCGACGCGTTGCAGCAGCGCCACCGCGTCGCTGCCGTGGTCCGGGTGGACGGCCACCCCGACGACCGTGTCCACGTCCAGGGTGAGCGCGTCGAAGACCATCTCGTCGCGGATCTGCTCCCGCAGCTGGGCCGCCAGTTCCAGGGCCGCCTCGGTGCTCTCCAGCCGGAGCGTCACCAGGAACTCGTCCCCACCGGCCCGGCCGACGAGCGCCGAGGAGGGCGCGCAGGAGCGCAGCCGCTCGGCCACCTCCATGAGCACCTTGTCGCCGGCGGCGTGGCCCAGCGACTCGTTCACCTGGCGCAACCGGTCCACGTCGAAGAGCAGCAACGCCACCACCTCGCCCGGGGCGCGGATCTTTACCGCCTCCGCCACCGACGAGGTGAGACGCCGCCGGTTCGGCAGCCCGGTGAGCGCGTCGTGGTCGGCGTCGTGCCGCAGCCGGTCGACCAGGCGGGAGTTCTCCAGCGCCACCGCGGCGTGCGCGGCGACCGTCTCGAAGACGGGGATGTCGCCGGGGGCGAAGTGGCCGATGTCGCTGAGCCGGTTGGTCACCTCCAGCGTGCCGATCACGGCCTGGCCGGACCGCAGCGGCACCACGATGGCGTCCTTGACCCGCTCCTCCCCTGCGGCCTGCCGCAACGCCGGATCTCCGCCGAGCCAGCGGCCGATCGAGAGGGTACGACCCTTCTTGTGTACCTGCTGGCGCAGGCTCGCCGGGGTGGGCGCCAGGTCCAGCAGGCCGGGCGTGTCCACCCGGGCGGTGAGCAGCACCTCGGGATGCCGCCCCTGGGCGGGCAGCCAGAGCGTCGCGTACTCGGCCTGCATCAGCGCGCGCACCCGGTCGAGCAGGATGTCGGCGAGCGACCGCTCGGTGCCGGAGGCGAGAAGACGGGTGAGCTCGTACATCCCGGCCAGCGTCCGGTGCTGCCGGAAGAACTGGGAGTAGGAGCGGTAGACCAGGACCAGGCCGCTGAAGAGGGCGGCGAGCAGCAACGCCGACCACCACGTCGTCTTCAGGGCGATCAGGACGAGCAGGCCGATCGCCACGTTGATGGCGGCGGTGAGCAGAGCCGTCGGCATGCTGCGCAGCGCGTCCCGCCCGGCCTGCCAACCCTGGAGCAGCACGTGCACACCGACCACGCTCACGAGGCTGACCAGCGTGACCACGCAGACGGCGAGGAAGAGGGAACCCCACGTCCCCGGTCCGACACCGCGCAGCGGCGGCAGTGCCAGGAGTACGAGGCCGGCCAACGACGTGGCGGCGGCGGCCTTGGCGACGTTGAACCAGAGCTTCGCCGCACCGAAGCGATGCGAGGCGCTCCAGATCAGCACCGAGAGTGTGTAGATCAGGACGACACTCAACGGGGGCAGGAAGTAGAGCGCCACGATGAGTGGCACCTCGGTGAGCGTCACGCCCACCGACTGACGCCGGACGTAGACGTTCAGCACCGCGAAGCTGATCCCCGCCATGACGACGAAGAACACGAAGGCGAGCGGCCACTTGCCGAACGGTTGATCGGCAACCAGCGCGACGCAGGTGCTGCAGACCACCGCCAGCAGAGCCAGAGGGGCAGTGACGAGCCAGGCACGTTCCGTCGACCTACGAGGTCGGCCCTGGCCTGCCATGCCCCTCCTACCCGAGACGCCGTCCGCCGGGCGGCGGACGGCTCGATGATTCAGCGTGGGGCGTCCATCGTCCAGACGATGTCGGCGAGTTGCGCGCTACCAGTGCCGGGGATGATGCCGAAGGCGCCTGCGATGGCGGCGAGCACGAGGAGCGAGCCAAACAGCCGGCCCAGCGTTCGACCAGACATGATTGCTCCTGTCGGGAGATTGCCACAGGGATGGTGAAGGTTTCCCGATCGTGCCACAAGCCTGAGGGGCAGAAAAGCGGAGAGGGCCCGCCCAGCCCGAGTAGCTGTCAGGTTCCGCCGTTCGGCCCGGCTACCCACGACACGCAGCCAGGTCATGGGGGTGAAGGGACGTCAGCCGCTTCGTCCATTGCGGATTCCCACCTTCACCCACGAAGGGGATCAAGTCACGCGAAACCCCACACCACCAACCCTGGGTCGCCCGGCCGGCTCGACCTGGCCGATCCGTCCGGTGGGTTGCCACCGGACCCGCGGGCATTGACCACCATACCTGCCCCTGTCATGAACGCCAGAGGATGATTCCCTCATTCACGCCGGAACAGCTCAGGGTGCACCAGGTGGCCACCAGGGCCCTTCGGCGTACGTCACCTGAGCATGTCCGCCACGCCGGTGTCCGGGTCGACCGCCACGCTGAGCTTGAAGTGTCCCCGGGCTCGGGCCTCGCCACGGGGGACGAAGTCGACGACCAGCAAGCGCTCGGTTCCGCGGAGTCCTCGCACCTGCGCTTCGTACGGCTCGGAGATCTGCCAGTCGTCGAGCTGGAACCCGCCTCGGAGCTTGCCGGCGCGCATCCGCCTGGTGAACTCGGCGGCCGCCAGCACCCGAACCTCATCCTGATCCACGACCCAGTATCGATCTACCGGCCCGTCCGCCGGAGGACGCGGCCCGGCGGACCGGTCGCGCGGCTACTGGCCGAAGGTGTACCGCAGATTCGCGTTGATCAGCTCGTTCAGCCGCTTACGCAGATGCCCGAGCAGCGAGGGATCGGGTAGAGGCTCAGCGAACAGCAGCGTCCACCGAAGCAGGGTGCCTTGATGCCCGTCGGACGCGAGGTCGAAGCGCACCTGGGCGTCGGGTCGCTTCGACCACAGCGATGACCAGACGACCAGGTTCGGGCGTTCGCGGAGCAGGATCTGCGGCCGCTGTTCGTCATCGAGCAG
This sequence comes from Micromonospora sp. WMMD1219, assembly GCF_049315215.1. Taxonomy (NCBI): domain Bacteria; kingdom Bacillati; phylum Actinomycetota; class Actinomycetes; order Micromonosporales; family Micromonosporaceae; genus Micromonospora; species Micromonospora sp. WMMD1219. The sequence goes on along the minus strand of NZ_CP186057.1, from coordinate 2,459,482 downwards.
CTGCAGCCACGGGCGTGCCGGATCACGGTCGGGCTCGGTCAGCGCCTCGAAGACGACGGCCGGCGGAGGCGCTTGACCGCGCATGCGGCTGCCCGCTTCGATCATGGCTCAGCTTAACGGCGCAAGCCGACAGGGCTGACGAGTGCTCCACGTCTTGAACGAGAATGGCCCCGGAGCGTGCTCTCGCAGCTCACGGGGCCGTTCTTGCACCTGGTGGCGGGTAGAGGGATTCGAACCTCCGTCCGGCGGCGCAGCCTGGGGCGGCCTACCGGCGCCAGACATACCCGCCCTATTCCAGGGGCACAGCGCCCGTCCACTTGGTGACGAACTGGCGTCCAGACTCCGTGAGTGCATAACGCTCCATCACGTCCATCCCGAACATCTGCACTTGTGCGCCAGGACGAGGGATCTTGACCAACAATCCGTCCCGCACCAAGTAGCTGATCAGGATGTTCAAGCTGCCATGCAGGTCGATCTGGTTAGCCGCTGGATTTTCAGCGAAAGCCGTGAGGATTCGACGCTCAAGATCCCCGTAGCGGCTGTTCAGCAGCGCCAGGTTCGCCTTGTACTGAAGCATTGCCTTCCGGTCGATATCTCCCCGGTCAAACCTCGTGTGGCAGGTCGGGCAGAGCGCGATGATGTTGCCGAAGGTGTGCTCCTGGACCTTGCTCCAAGGCTCGATGTGAGCCAACTCGACCGGCACTTGGCGGCAAGTTGGGATAGCACAGCGATGTCCGGCCTCGACAAGGACCTGGCGCTCAAGCTCCCGCGGTATCGCGGGCCTTCCAGCAGGCATGTCATGCCCCCCATCGGCGTGCCCGCTACGAGCCCGATCGGGCAGTCGATCAGCGGCAACAGCGTTCACCAGCAGCAGGAGACAGCAAAGGCCCCCGACTCGCGTTTCCGCAGGTCAAAGGCCTTGCCAGTCCCTGGTGGCGGGTAGAGGATTCGAACCTCTGTAGCTTTCGCGACGGATTTACAGTCCGCTCCCATTGGCCGCTCGGGCAACCCGCCAGGGCACACCACCGCGTCGCAACGCGGCGGCGGAAGCAAGGATAGCGGTTGCCCCCGGCACTGCCGCAACCGGGTACCGTCAGGAGGTCCCACGCTGGTCAGCGCGGGACGGACCAGGACAGACCGCCGGACAGCAGGAGCATGAGCATGGCAGCGAACCCGTCGTTCGACATCGTGAGCAAGGTCGACCGGCAGGAGGTCGACAACGCCGTCCGCCAGTCGGAGAAGGAGCTCTCGACGCGGTTCGACTTCCGCGGCACCGGCGCCGAGATCACCTGGTCGGGAGAGGAGGCGATCAGCCTCCAGGCGGAGACCGAGGAGCGGGTCCGAGCCGCGCTGGACGTCTTCAAGGAGAAGCTGGTCAAGCGGAACATCTCGCTGAAGTCGCTCGACGCAGGTGAGCCCCGTCAGTCGGGCAAGATCTTCAAGATCGATGCCAAGGTGGTGCAGGGCATCGACTCGGACAAGGCGAAGGCGATCAGCAAGAAGATCCGCGACGAGGGCCCGAAGGGCGTGCAGGCGCAGATCCAGGGCGACCAGCTCCGCGTCACCGGCAAGAAGAAGGACGACCTCCAGGCCGTCATCGCTCTGCTCAAGGGCGAGGACTTCGGGCTGGCGCTCCAGTTCACCAACTACCGGTAAGGCTCGACCGCCCGGGCAGGTCAGGGCATCGGTCACGCCATCTGGCCTCGCGGGTCTCGTCGCCACTGGTCGTCGTTCGTCACTACTGTGTGGCGACCGACGGCCGGGCGGCGACCCCGCACCACCCGCTCAGGTAACCATGAACAAAGCCGGCGCCGGACACCATTTGATGAGCGCCCGCTGGCGGGGATGTTCCTTGACTCTCGACCCGGTCGAGGGCCGACCCTTTCTGGATGACGCCTCAAGAGCCCGCCCAACGATCAGTCCCTCTCGCGATCGACCTGGAGATGCTGCGGCCGGTACTGCGCAGCGGCTGGGGAGCGGACACCTGCGACCCACACGATGCGCAGGATTGGCACGCCGGCAACCCGGCCCGTGGTCAGTGCGGAGTGACCGCCTTGATCATCCAGGACCTGCTGGGCGGAGAGCTGATCCTGGGCGAGGTACTCGCCGGAGACGTCAAGATCGGCTACCACTACTGGAATCGGTTGGCCGACGGTCGCGAGGTCGACCTGACAGCTGACCAGTTCCAGCCGCCGGAAGTCGTCGTCGGTGGTCAGGTCCAGCAACGCCCGCCGGGCCCACCTCGGCGATGCCGCCAGCAGTACCAGATCCTGCGGCACCGCGTCTTCGCAGGCCTCTACGGCGGCGAATCAACGCGACCCGCTCAGCCTTGACGGCGACGTCGGCAGAGACCACGGTCCAGCCACGGCCGGCGGGCCGCAACGCCACGGCCGTCTTCTGCCGTCAGGCAACTTCCTTGGGGTACGGGCCGGGCGTGCGGTCGGGTGGGAGCCATGACGCTCGCGATGCTCCTCCCCTACCGCCCGGTGTTCGGTCAACCGGTACTGCGCCGGCTGCTCCCCGGCCTCGCGACCTCCGCTCTCGGTGACGGGCTCGCCCTTGTCGCGGTGACCTGGCTTGCTCTGCAACTCGCACCCGACGGGCAGCGGGGCACCTGGACCGCGTTCGCGGTGGCGGCGTACACGCTGCCGGGTGCGGCCGGTACGGTGCTGCTCGGCCGGTGGCTGGGGGGACGGAGCGGGGCGCAGCTCGCCGGCTGGGACGCGACGGTGCGAGCCGCCGCGTTGGGGGCGATCCCCGTTGCCCACCTCGCCGGGGTGCTGGACGTCGGTCTGTACGTCGCCCTGCTCGCGGTGTCCTCGCTGCTGCACCCGTGGGGCTCGGCCGGCCGGTTCACGCTCGTGGCCGAGCTGCTGCCGCAGCGGCACCACCTGGCCGCGAACGCGCTGCTCGGGGTCTTCGGCCAGGCCGCGACGATCGTCGGCCCGCCGCTGGCCGGCCTGCTCATCGCCTGGGTGGGCGCGGTCTGGGTGATCGCCGTCGACGCCGCCAGCTTCGCCGTGCTGGCCGTGAGCTACCGCCTGGTCGTCCTCGATCGAGAAGCCGCGGCCGGCCGGTACCGGAACGGCCCGGCCGGGGCGGGGCCCTCGCGTACGTCGGGATTCCGGATCATCGCGCGGGACCGGTCGCTGCTCGGCCTGCTGTCGCTGTCCTTCGCGTTCTCCTTCCTCTTCGGACCGTTCTACGTGGCCATGCCGGTGCACGTCACCGACGACCTGCGCGCCTCCGCCGGGACGCTCGCGGCCTACTACACCGCGTTCGGCGTCGGCTCGCTGCTCGGTGGACTGCTCACCGGCCACCTGCGCGGATGGCCGCTGCGGACCACGCTCGCCGGCATCGTCGCGCTGTTCGGCGCCGCGCTGCTCCCGCTCGGCCTGGGCGCGCCGGTCGTCCTGTCGCTGCCCGCGTTCGCGCTCGCCGGCCTGGTCTGGGCGCCCTACCAGCCGACCGCGACCGCGCTGTTCCAGCGCCGCGCCGGCACCGTGGACCTCCCCCGCGTGCTGGCGGCCAACGGGGCGGTCACCGTGCTGGCGGTGCCGCTGGGCACGATGCTCGGCGGTCCGGCGACCGCACTGCTCGGGGCACGCCCCACGCTCCTGGCGTGCGCGGTGACGATCCTCGCGCTGGGTCTGGCCGCCGCGACGGCCGCCGCACGCCCGGGCCCCGCAGCGCGGAACACAGAGCGGACCGGGCCGGCGGGCCCGCACGACCCGCAGACGACAGACCAGCTCGGACCGCACGACCCGCCCGCCCGGGTGGACGTGCCGGATCGGGTACGACCCGGAGCGACCTGATCCGCCTGCAACCGCCGGAGCCGCATCGGGGTGTCGTGTGGTGAGAGCGGACACGGGAGGTGGGCATGGACGGCCCCGAGGACTTCGACGCCTTCTACACGGCGACCGCGCGGCGGGTCGTGCACCACGTCTACGCGCTCTGCGGCGACCTGGCCGAGGCCCAGGACGTGACGCAGGAGGCGTACGCACGGGCCTGGCAGCGCTGGTCGCGCGTCGGGGCGTACGAGGATCCGGAGGGCTGGGTCCGGACGGTGGCCTGGCGGCTGACCGCCAATCGGTGGCGCGGCCTGCGGCGCTGGTTCGCCGCGCGGGCCCGGTTGGGCCGGGAGGCTCCGGCGCCTGGGCCCAATCCGGACCGGGTGGCGTTGCTCGCGGCGTTACGCCGGCTGCCCGAGGCGCAGCGGCTGGTCGTCGTCCTGCACCACCTCCACGATCTGCCGGTGGCGGAGATCGCCCGGACCACCGGCATGCCCGAGGGGACTGTCAAGTCGTACCTGTCCCGGGGCCGTGCCGCGCTCGCCGTTCTACTGACCGACGACAAGGAGGAAGTCGATGTCGGCACGCATTGGTGAGGCTCTGCGGGAGTTGGAGCAGGACATGACCGGGCTGCGGCTCAGCCCGGCGGCCGAGGTGCGCGCACGGGGGCGCGCCAGGAGCCGGCGACGGGCCACGGTTCTGGCGGGGGTGGCCGCGGTGACTGTCACCGGCGGCGCCGCGACCATGGCGACGCTGTCCGGACCGGCGGCGCCGATGCCGGCCGCCGGCACCGCGGCCACCCCGTCCGCAGCGGCGTCGGTCGCGTGCCGGGCCGACCCTCCGGTACGCCTGGACGTCGTCTTCCGGCCGGGTGCCGGCACGCCGCAGATCGGGGAGGTCGACTACCGGATCGGGCAGGCGCGCGGGGACACGGGGCTGCGCTGCGGTGGCAGGACGGTCGCGGCCCGGCCGGACGGCGACGGCCGGGTGGTCCTGTCGGTGCTGCTGGCGCAGGGTGAGGACCCGGCGCCGATCCGGGCCGCCGTGGAGAAGCTGCCCGGCGTGGAGCGGGTGGTGACCGCGGGCGGGTGAGCGGTCAGGCGGCGAGCGTCTGCTCGGCGCGTACCGCTGTGGCCTCGGCCCGGGCGATCGGGCCGCCGGGCAGCGCGGCGACCGCGGCCCCGACGGCGACCGCCACCCCGGCGAAGACGAACGCCCACGAGACGCCGCCGGCGTGGTCGATGATCAGGCCCGCGATCGAGCCGCCGGCGGCGCTCGCCGCGACCGACATGGTCACCACCCAGGTGTACGCCTCGTTCAGCATGCCGGCCGGGGTGATCCGCCCGACGAGCGTGTTCTCCAGGGTGAGCGCGGGAGCGATCGCCGCTCCGCCGAGCACCAGCGCGACGCCGAGCGCGGCCGGGCCGGGCATCACCGCGAAGACGGCGAAGCTGGCCGCGACGGTGCCGAGCAGGAGAGCGAACTGGCGGGTCATGTTGGCGGCGGGTTTGCGTACGCCGAACCAGAAGCCACCGATGGCGCTGCCGATGCCCCAGACGGCGAGCAGCACGCCGGCCAGGCTCTCCGGGTCGTCGGCGCCGGAGTTCCCGGCGAAGGCCGGGACGATGACGCCGGAGGCGCCGAACGCGATGCCGAGGCTCGCCACGCAGAGCAGCAGCGCGGGGAAGCCGCCGAGCCGCAGCGGGCCGAGGCCCCGGGCGTGGTGCTCACGCGCGTGCGGGCGCCAGCCGCGCATGACCCGGCCGAGCGCGACGGTGCCGGTGCCGACCAGGGTGACCACAGCGGCGCCGACGAGCGCGGCGGCGGCGTCGGCGAACAGCACGAAGCCCGCCACCAGCAGCGGGCCGATCACGAACACGACCTCGAACAGCGTGGTCTCGGCGGCGAGCGCGGTGTTGCGCAGGTGTGCCCGGCCGGTGGCGGGGGCGGTGAGGTCGTTCCAGGCGCCCCGGATCGCGGCGGTGAGCGGCGGGTACGTGGCTCCGGCGACGCCCGCGCCCAGATAGATCAGCCCGAGGTTGCCGCTGTCGGAGCGGGTGGCGACGAGCAGCCCGATCAGGGCGAACGGGTGGGCGAGCGCGGTGACCAGCAGGACGCGGGCGGGACCGACCCGGTCGGCGATCCGGCCGGCGACCGGGCTGAGCGCGGCGCCGGAGAGCGCGTAGATGCCGCCGGCGACGGCGGCCAGGGAGTACCGGCCGGTGACCTGCTCGACGACGAGCAGCAGCGCCAGCGGGGTCATGCCGATCCCGAGCCGGCCGATGATGCCGAGGATCAGCAGCATGGGCGCGCCGGGGATCCGCCAGACGCCCTGGTACTGGCGCAGTGCGGCCACTGTGTGCACCTCCGGGAGTAACGAGTGAGTCAGCCTCCGACCCTAACGCCCCTGCTGACCGGGACGGTGGTCGAGTCGGTCACATCGGGCTCCAATGCGGGGCTGCCTTACCCGCCGGGAACGAGTAGGTTCGGTGATCGAACGGAGTCCATGCCTACGGCGGGTCGGCCGCCGCCGTGATCGGAGGTCGGATGAGCGGCATGGCTGTCGCGCCGCTACGGGTCGAGATCTACTCCCTGTACGGCGACGCCCGGCCCGCCGAGCCCGCGTCCGCCACCCTCCGGGTCCGCCGGCTACGCGAGCGGGCCGACTACGAGCCGGTCGGCGTCGAGGAAACGGACCCGTCGGATCGATGACCGACACCGCGACGCCCGTGCCCGGCTACCGGGCCCTGTTCCGGCATCCGGTCGCGGCCCGGCTGCTCGTCGCCCGGGGCGTCTCCGAGCTGGGCGACTTCGTCGGGCTGGCGGCCCTGCTGCTGCTCGCGTACGACCAGACCGATTCGGTCCTCGGCCCGGCCGCCGTGTACGCCGCCCGCACGGTGCCCGCCCTGCTCGTCGCGACCGTGTTCAGCGGCTGGCTGGACGTACCGGCCCGGCGCACCATGCTGGTCGGGCTCTCGCTGGCGGGTGCGGTGCTCATCGCCGTACCGGCGGCGGCGCCCCGGCCGGTGCCGGCGATCGTGGCGGCCGGGCTGCTCGGCGCGGTCCGGGCCGCGTACGCGAGCGTGCACGTGGCGATCACGGCCGAGGCGGTGGAGGCGCCGCTGCGGCTGCCGCTGTTCGGGCTCTCCGCCTTCGCCAACCAGAGCGGCCAGGTCGTCGGCCTGCTCGCCGGGGCCGGTGTGACGGTGGCGCTCGGCCCCCGGGTGGCGCTCGTGATCGATCTGGTCTCGTTCCTGCTCGCGGCGGTGGTCCTCGCCGGCCTGCCGGTGCGGAGGCAGGAGCACCGGGGTCCACGGCCGCCCGCCACCGCGGGCATCCGGATCATCGCCGCCCATCCGGTGCTGCGGGGCGTGGCGCTGCTGACCCTGGCCACCGTCCTGTCCGGCGGGCTGCCGGAGACGCTCGCCCCGGATCTTGCCTCCGGCGGGTGGCGGCCGGTCGTGCTGGCGGCGTCGTCGTTCGGCGGGGCGGTTTTCGTGCTGGTGGTGGGGCGGCGGGGCTGGCTGGCCCGGGTGACCGGCCAGGTGGTCTCGGCGAGCGCGCTCGCCGCCGCGCTGCTGCTGGCCGGTCTGCTGGTGGCGCTCGACGCCCCGGCGTGGGCGCTCGCCGTGGCGAACGCGCTCGTCGGAGCGGGCGGCGGGTGGCTGATCGGGGCCCAGGCCACGTTCGCGCGGCTGGCGCCGCGGGAGCGGATGGGGCAGGTGGAGGCGACGATCGTGGCCGGCAACATCGTGCTCTCCGGCGTCGGGATCTTCCTGCTCGGCGGCGTGGCGGTGCTGCTCGGCCCGGCCGCCGCCTACCTGGCGGCGGGGGTGGTGCTGCTCGCCGTGGTGCTGGTCGCGCGGCCGGACCGGCTGTCCGAGCCGGCCGTGTCCTGACGCGGCCCGGCCGCCCGGGCCGGCCGGGCGCGGAAGGGCCGCAGACGCGACGCCGCCCGCGTCCGGGTGGACGCGGGCGGCGTTCGGGTCACGCGGGTCAGCGCTGGAACTGCACCGGCCCGGAGTTGCGGGCCATCTGCTCCAGGCGGGCCACCCGCTGCTCCATCGGCGGGTGGGTGGCGAACATCGCGGCGATGCCGCCGCCCCGCTTGAACGGGTTGTCGATCATCAGGTGGGCGGTGCTGGCGAGCTGGCCCTGCGGCGCCAGCGGGCGCGCCTGCGTACCCATGTGGATCTTGCGGAGGGCGCTGGCCAGGGCCAGCGGGTCGCGGCTCAGCTCGGCACCGGACTGGTCGGCCTGGTACTCCCGGCTCCGGCTGATCGCGAGCTGGATCACCGTGGCGGCGATCGGGCCGAGGATCAGCGTGAGCAGCAGCACAGCCGGGTTCGGGCCGTCCTCGTCGTCCGAGGAGCCCAGCGGGATGAACCAGGCCAGGTTGGCCAGCATGGTGATGATGCCGGCCAGGCCGGCCGCCACACTGGAGATCAGGATGTCCCGGTTGTAGACGTGGGACAGCTCGTGGCCGATCACGCCGCGCAGCTCCCGGTAGTCCAGGATCTCCACGATGCCCTGGGTGACACAGACCGCCGCGTTCTCCGGGTTACGACCGGTGGCGAACGCGTTGGGCTGCGAGGTCGGGCTCACGTAGAGCCGGGGCATCGGCTTCCCGGCCAACGTGGAGAGCTCCCGCACCATCTGGTACAGCTCGGGGAACTGTGCCTCGCTGACCGGTTGCGCCTTCATCGAGCGCAGTGCGAGCTTGTCGGAGTAGAAGTAGGTGACGCCGTTCATCAGCAACGAGATGACGACGGCGATGACGAGACCGCCGCTACCGCCGAACCAGTAGCCGATCGCGAGGATCAGCGAGGTCAACAGGCCGAGCAGCGCTGCGGTCTTGAGACGGTTGTGATGCACGATCTCTCCTTCGGTGCACGGGCCCTTGCGGGAGGCCCGCTGACCGGTTCAACACACCGGTACCCGTCAACCATCCGGCTCATGGCTGAAAGTTGGCTGGATGTTGCTGTGCGCAGGCTGAAGCGGTCGCCCATCCGGGCAGGAACCGGTCAGCGCGCCGCCACGTCCAGCACGAGCTGCGGTGCGAAACCGATCACTACCGCCACGGCGGTGGCCACGCCGAGCGCCAGCGCCACGGTCCGCGCGGGCCGGACCGCCGTCGCGCCGGCGGGTGTCGCGTAGAGCGAAGCGGTGACCCGCAGGTAGTAGGCCAGGCCGATCACCGCGTTCAGCGCCACCACGAGCGCCAGCCATCCCGCGTGCCCGGCCAGCAGCGCGCGTACCACTGTCACCTTGGCGAACAGGCCGGCCAGGCCCGGCGGCAGGCCGGCCAGCCCGATCAGCGCCAGCGCGAACGCGCCGCCCACCCACGGGTGCCGCCGCGCCGCGCCGCGCAGGTCGGCCAGCGTGCCGCCGTCGCCGTCCGCCGGGCGCAACGCCACCACAGCGGCGAACGCGGCCAGCTCCAGCAGCACGAAGAAGATCGCGTACGCGACGGCTGCCGCGTACGCGCCCGTCCGCGCGTCGCCGGTGCGGCCCGCGGTCAGCGCCAGCGCACCCAGCGGCGCCAGGATGTACCCCGCCTGGGCCACCGACGACCAGGCGAGCAACCGCACGGTACGGCGCTGACGCAGCGCCACCAGGTTGCCGACGGTCATGGTCAGCACCGCCAGCGCCGCCAGCACCGGGCCGGTCATGTCACCGGGCAGCGCGCGCTGCACCACCGCCAGCAGTGCCACCACGCCACCGAGCTTGGAGGCGGTCGACAGGTACGCGGCCACCGGCAGCGGCGCGCCGTCGTACGTGGCAGGGGCCCAGGCGTGGAACGGCACGGCGGCGACCTTGAACGCCAGCCCGGCCACCACCAGCGCCACCGCGACCCCGGTCAACGGCAGGCCGGTCAGGTCGTCGCGGGCGGCCAGTGTGGCGCCGAGCCGGTCCAGGTGCAGCGTGCCGGTGACCGCGTAGAGCAGCGCCGCGCCGAGCAGCGTCACAGTGGTGGCGACCACGCTCACCACGAAGAACGTCACCGCCGCCTCGGCGCCGGCGAGGCTGCCCCGGCGCAGGCCGACCAGCACGTACAGCGGCAGCGTCAGCGTCTCCAGTGCCACGATCAGCGTGATCAGGTCACCCGCGGCGCCGAGCACCACGCCGCCGGTCATCGCGCAGGCGAGCAGGAAGCAGTATTCCCCGACCGGGGTGCGCCCGGCGCGCAGCAGCGGACCGGACAGCGCCAGCACGCCGAGCGTGAGCAGCGCGATCACGGCCCCGACCAGAGCGGCCCGGCCACCCCACACCCAGGAGCAGTCCGCGCCCACGCAGAACGTGCGCCGCTCACCGGCCGCCCCGACCAGCGCCGCGCCGGCCGCGGTGCCGGCCGCGCCGAGCGCCGCCACCGCCACCGTGGCGGCGGGCCGCGCCACCAGCAGGTCGACCAGCAGCACCAGCACTGCCGTGCCGGCGGCCAGGTACGCAGGCAGCATCGCCAGGTTGTCGACAGGTTGCACCAGGCTCATGGGACGACCCCCAGCAGCGCCTCCACCGGACCGGAGGCGTACGACAGCACGAGCGCGGGGGCCAGGCCGACCGCCAGCGCGAGCAGCACCAGCGGCGCCCAGGCGGTCAGTTCCGCCCCGGCCAGCCCGGGTGCGAGCCCCGCCACCGCCGGGCTGGGCCGCCCGTGCGTGACCCGGCGCAGCAGCCGCAGGAAGTACGCGGCGGTGAGCGCCCCGCCCAGCGCGGCCAGCACGGCGAGCGTCAGCCAGAGCGGGCCGCCCCGCCGCACGGCGGCGACCACGGCGAACGCCTCGCCCCAGAACCCGGCCAGGCCGGGCAGTCCCAGCGAGGCCACGGCCGCGAAGCCGAGCAGCCCGGCCAGCCGGGGCGCGGTCTCCCGCAGCCCGGACAGCTCGGCCAGCGACCCGGTGTGGGCGCGGTCCTTGACCGCGCCGGCCAGGAAGAACAGCAGGGCGGTGATGACGCCGTGGGCGATGTTGCCGATCAGCGCGGCCTGGAGCCCGGTGGCGGTGAGCGTGGCGACCCCGAGCAGCACGAAGCCCATGTGCCCCACGCTGGAGTACGCGATCAGCCGCTTCAGGTCGTCCTGCGCCAGGCAGACCAGGCCACCGATCAGGATCGCGGCGACGGCGAGCACGCCGAGCACCGGCGCGGCCCAGCGGGCGCCCTCCGGCGCCACGCCCACCGCGACCCGGATCAGCCCGTACGTGCCCATCTTGAGCAGCACCCCGGCGAGGATCACGCTGCCGACTGTGGGCGCCTGGGTGTGCGCGTCGGGCAGCCAGGAGTGCAGCGGCCAGAGCGGGCTCTTCACCGCGAACGCCAGCGCCAGCAGCGTGAACGCGGCGAGCTGGGTGCCCCGGGACAGCCCGGCGCCGCCGGTGAGCGTGACCAGGTCGGCGGTGCCCGCGGCGGCCACCACCACGTAGACGCCGACCAGCAGCAGCACCGAGCCGAACAGCGTGTACAGCGCGAACTTGCGGGCCGCCCGCCGCCGGTCTTCGCCGCCCCAGCCGGCGATCACCCCGTACATCGGCAGCAGGACGACCTCGAAGAACAGGAAGAACAGCACCAGGTCGAGCGCGAGGAACGTGCCGAGGATGCCGACCTCGACCACCAGCAGCAGCGCCACGAGCGCCCGCCCGCTGCCGCCGCCGGACGGCACCCGCCACAGCGTGTACGCGCAGCACAACAGCGTGAGCAGCGCGGTCAGCACCACAAGCGGCCAGGAGATGCCGTCCACGCCCAGGTGGAAGCGCAGGTCGAGCCCGGGCACCCACTGCTGGTCGAGCTGGTGCCACGGCTGCACCGCCGGGCGTGGCCCGTACCCGAACCAGCCGTGGTCGCCGCCGACCAGCGGCAGCGCCGCCAGCAGCGTCACCGCGGCGGCGACGGTGCCGACCACCCGGCCGGCCCGGTCACCCGGCACGAGGGCGGTGGCCAGCGCGCCGAGCGCCGGCACCGCGACCACGGCGACCAGCAGGACCTGCCCGAACGTCATGAGGTCACTCCGATCAGCGCGACCGCGAGGCCGATCAGCAGCGCACCGGCCAGCACGCCGGCCGCCGCGCGCGGCAGCGCCGCCCGGTGCAGCGCGGCCAGGCCGCCGCCCACCTCGACCGCCGCCCGGCCGCTGCCCTCGACCAGCCCGTCCACGCCCAGTTCGTCACCGGTACGCACGACCCGCGCGAGCGCGCCCGCCGGGCGTACGACCAGGGTGTGCTGGACGTCGTCGAGCCGGAACGCCCGGGCGAAGACCGGCCGCAGCGGGCCCAGGAAGCGGGCCGGGTCGGCGGCCGGGTCGCGGCGCCAGCCGGCCCAGGCGACGCCCGCGCCGACCAGCAGCAGCAGGAACGGCAGGATCAGGTTCGGCGCGAGGTGCACCAGCTCGACCGCCTCGCCGCTGTCGTCGCCGGGCACTCGCAGGCGGTCGGCGAACCAGGGCGCGAACGCGGCCAGGCCCAGCAGCGCGGCCGGGACCGTGAGCAGCAGCACCGGCCAGCGCAGCAGCGCGGGCGGGTCGTGCGGCCGCAACAGCGGCGTCCGCGTCTGCCCCAGGAACGTGCGCAGCAGCAGACGGGTCGCGTACCAGGCGGTGACCGCCACCCCGACCAGCCCGGCCAGCCAGACCAGCCAGCCCACCCAGGCCGCCGTCGGCCCGGCGCCGTCGAGCGCGGCCGTCTCGGCGGCGGCGAGCACGCCGTCCTTGCTCCAGAAACCCGAGAGCGGGGGTACGCCGGCGAGCGCGCCCAGGCCGACCACCATGCACCAGAACGTCACCGGCATGGCGGTACGCAGGCCGCCCATCCGGGACATCAGCGTGGTGCCGACGGCGTGGATCACCGCACCGGCGGCGAGGAACAGCAGCGCCTTGAACGCGGCGTGGGTGAGCAGGTGGAACAGCGCGGCAGCCGGTGCGCCGACCGCCAGCGCGCCGGTCATGTAGCCGATTTGGGACACCGTCGACCAGGCCAGCACGCGCTTGATGTCGTCCTGGGCGGTGGCGGCGAACGCGCCGAGCAGCATGGTGATCGCGGCCATCACGCCCAGCACGGCGAGCGCGGCCGGTGCGCGCTCGAACAGCGGGAACAGCCGGGCCACCGCGTACACCCCGGCGGCGACCATCGTGGCGGCGTGGATCAGCGCGGACACCGGCGTGGGACCGGCCATCGCGTCGGGCAGCCAGGTGTGCAGCGGGAACTGGGCGCTCTTGCCGGCCACCCCGGCGAGCAGCAGCAGGCAGGCGGCGGTGAGCGTGCCGGTGCCGTAGTCGTGCGCCAGCACGTCGGCGATCCGGAAGCTGCCCGCGCCCACGCCCAGCAGCGCGATGCCGAGCAGGAAGCCGACGTCACCCACACGGGTGACCAGGAACGCCTTCACCGCCGCGCCGGGCGCCTCGGGCAGCCGCCGGTCGTGGGCGATGAGCAGGTACGAGCAGATGCCCATCACCTCCCAGCCGACGAGCAGCATGATCAGGTCGCCGGACACCACCACAGTGAGCATGGCGGCGGTGAAGAGGCTGAGCTGGGCCGCATAGGGCGGGTACCGGTGGTCGACGTCCACGTCGTCGTGCGGGCCCCGGCGCAGGTAGCCGATCGAGTAGACCTGGACGGCCAGCGCCACAGCCGCCACAGCGGTGGCGACGAGCACCGCCACGCCGTCCAGCCGCAGGCCCAGCGTGACCCGCAGCCCGCCCAGGTCGATCCAGGTGGTGGACGCCTCGACCGGGGCGTCCACGCGGACCAGCAGCGCCAGCGCGGCCAGCAGCGACACGGCCGCCCCGGCCACGCCCAGCGCGACAGCCGACCGCCGGGCCGACGCCCGGTCCTGGCGCGGGGCGGGCGGCAGCAGCAGGCCGAGCAGCCCGGCGACGAGCGGCGCGGCCGGCAGCACCGCCGCGAGCCACAGCGTCGGCGTGCTCACCGGACCGCTCCTTCCGCATCCGGCCGCCCGGACGTCGGGCCCGCCGCCACCGCCGGCGCCGGCTCGGCCAGCGGTACGTCGTCGACCGTGACGCTGGCGCGCAGCCGGTAGAGCTGGAGCACGATGGCGAGCCCGACGCCGATCTCGGCGGCGGCGAGCACGATCACGAACAGCGCGAACACCTGCCCGGAGTGCGGCAGCACGGCCTTGACGGTGGTGTCGGCGGTGACCAGCACCAGGTTCACCGCGTTGAGCATCAGCTCCACCGCCATCAGCACCAGGACGGCGTTGCGGCGGCGCAGCACGCCGTACACGCCGAGGCCGAACAGCAGCGCGGCGGTGACGTACGGGATGACCGGCCTCACGGGCGCCCGCCCTCGTCGGCGGCCGACGCGGCGGAGACCGGGCCGTCGCCGCCGGTCCGGTCGCCGTCGGCCGGCGCAACGGCGGTGTCGGCGGCCGGGCGGCCGATGTCGGGGCGGGACAGCACGATCGCGCCGACCAGCGCGGCCAGCAGCAGCACCGACAGCACCTCGAACGGCAGCACCCAGGAACGGAAGATCTGCTCGCCGAGGCGCTCGGCGGTGCCCGCGGCGGGCAGGTCCACCCGCGACCAGCGGAACGCGTCGATCAGCAGCACCGCCAGACCGAGGCCGCTGCCGCCACCCACGAGCGCGGCGGCCCAGCCCGGCCGGTCCAGGTCGTCCGACGGGCCGATCGGCGCGCGGGTCAGCATCACCGCGAACAACAGCAGCACCACCACCGCGCCCACGTAGATGAGCACCTGCACCCAGGCCACCAGCTCGGCGGTCAGCACCAGGTAGTCACCCGCGAGCGCGCCCAGGCACACCACCAGCCACAACCCGGCCCGGACCAGATGACGGGTGGCGACCACCAGCGCACCCGCGCCCACCGCCACCGCGCCCAGCGCCAGCAGCAGGACGTCCGCACCGGTCATGAGGCAGCGCCTCCGCCCGGATCGGTGGGGGCGTCGGGGCGTACCCGGGAAGGAGCCGGACGGGCCGACGGACCCGCCGCCTTCCGGGCGGCGGTGGTCTCCTCCTTGGAGGGGTCGCCGAGCGGGTCGTGGGCCGGCGGCGGCGGCACGGTGGCCATCCACTCACCCAGGTGGTCCTTGTCGTGCAGCAGGTTCTTGATGTCGTACTCGGCGTACTCGAACTCGGGCGACCAGTAGAGCGCGTCGAACGGGCAGACCTCGACGCAGATGCCGCAGTACATGCAGAGCGAGAAGTCGATGTCGAACTTGTCGAGCACGTTGCGCTGGCGGGGGCGGGCGGCGCCGGGCACCGCCACCTCCTCCTTGTGCGAGTCGATGTAGATGCACCAGTCCGGACACTCGCGGGCGCAGAGCATGCAGACCGTGCAGTTCTCCTCCAGCAGCGCGATCACGCCGCGGGAGCGGGGTGGCAGCTCCGGCTCGACGTCCGGGTACTGCTGGGTGGTCGAGCGGC
This sequence comes from Micromonospora sp. WMMD1219, assembly GCF_049315215.1. Taxonomy (NCBI): domain Bacteria; kingdom Bacillati; phylum Actinomycetota; class Actinomycetes; order Micromonosporales; family Micromonosporaceae; genus Micromonospora; species Micromonospora sp. WMMD1219. The sequence goes on along the minus strand of NZ_CP186057.1, from coordinate 2,444,304 downwards.
GGGTCATCGTCTTCAACGTGACCGCCAGGCCCTTCACCAGGCCCCCGCCGGGCACTCCACCGTGCTCGCTCATGCCGCCCATCCTGCCCTGTGCCCCGGGCGCGCGCGACCACCACCCGGCGCTTTGGCCCGCGCGGGCGGCCGGATCACGCCTCGCCGGGTGTGAGCGGGGGCAACATCTCCACGCCGAGCTGCTGGAGCACCTGGAACAGCTCGTTGACGCTCCACACGTCCACGATCCGCCCGTCGTCGTCGAAGCGCAGGAACGTGGCCCCGGAGTAGCTGACCACGCGGCCGGTCGGCGGCACCGGGCCGAACTGGCCGGCCTGGGTGCCGGCGGCCCGCCAGCGCACTGCCACCCGGGCGCCGGTCGCCACCACCTCGACGATCTTGTAGCGCAGGTCGGGGAACGACGCCCGCCGGTCCCGGTGCCAGGCCAGCACCGCCGCCGGGCCGGTGCCGCCGAGCCCTGGGCAGTCCGCCACCACCAGCTCGTACGCGCTCTCCTCGCGCCCCGCGTTCCACACGTCGGCGACGAAACGCCGGGCTGCCGCCTCCACATCGGTCACGGCGGCAGCCTATGCCCCTCCCCGGCGCGCTCGCCCCGCCGGTCTCCGGCGCGCTCGCCCCGCCTCTCTCCGGCGCAGTCGCCCTGCCGGGAGCGGCCGGAGCGACCATGATGGGAGCGAAAAGCGAACTCGGAGGTGGGTGTGGGCAGCGACGACGAGGTCCTGGACCGGACCGGCGGCAAGTACGTGGAGCCGGGTGGCGAGTTCACCCGCGACCAGCGCTACATCGCCACCCGGATCACGGCGGACGGGAGCAACGGCTGGCCGGTGGAGCCGGGCCGCTACCGGCTGGCGGTCAGCCGGGCCTGCCCGTGGGCCAACCGGCTGATCATCATCCGGCGCCTGCTCGGGCTGGAGGACGCCATCTCGATGGCCGTGGCCGGGCCCACCCACGACAAGCGGAGCTGGACGTTCGACCTGGACCCGGACGGCAAGGACCCGGTGCTGGGCATCGAGCGGCTGGCCGACGCGTACTTCGCCCGCTTCCCCGGCTACGAGCGCGGCATCACCGTGCCGGCGCTCGTCGACGTGCCCACCGGGCAGGTGGTGACGAACGACTACGCCCAGATGAGCCTCGACCTGTCGACCGAGTGGACCGCTTACCACCGGCCGGGCGCGCCGGACCTCTACCCGGAACCGCTGCGCGGCGAGATCGACGAGGTCAACGAGGTCGTCTTCGCTGATGTCAACAACGGCGTGTACCGGTGCGGCTTCGCCGGCAGCCAGGAGGCGTACGACAAGGCGTACCACCGGCTGTTCGACCGGCTGGACTGGCTGAGCGAGCGGCTGGCCGGTCAGCGGTACCTGGTCGGAGACACGATCACCGAGGCGGACGTACGGCTGTTCACCACGCTCGTCCGCTTCGACCCGGTCTACCACGGGCACTTCAAGTGCAACCGGCAGAAGCTCAGCGAGATGCCGGTGCTGTGGGCGTACGCCCGGGACCTGTTCACCACGCCCGGGTTCGGCGACACCATCGACTTCGTCCACATCAAGCGGCACTACTACGAGGTCCATCGGGACATCAACCCGACCGGCATCGTGCCGCTCGGCCCGGACCTGAGCAACTGGTTGACGCCGCACGGACGGGAGGAGCTGGGCGGCCGCCCCTTCGGCGACGGCACCCCACCCCCGCCCCCACCCGAGTCCGAGCGGGTGGACCCGTCCCACACCCCCTTGCGCTGACCCACCCCGCCCCGCCTCGCCTCGCCTCGCCTCGCCTCGGCGATCTTGCACTTTGGGCCCCAAACCTGGGCACCTTGCCCCTTTTGTCGGGGCCGAAGGTGCAAGATCGCCGGGGAGGCGGAGGGGTGGGAGGGGGTAGGGCTAGAGGGCCAGGCGGACTGCGGCGGTCAGGACCAGCTGGGCCAGGGCCAGGGGGACCAGGACCAGCCAGCAGAGTCGCTGGAGCTGGTCCTCGCGCAGCCTCGGGTAGCTCACCCGCAGCCAGATGATCACGAAGGCGACGGCGAAGACCTTGAGCAGCGTCCACAGCCAGCCGAGCTGCGCGTCGGCGAACGGGCCCTGCCAGCCGCCGAGGAACAGCACAGTGGTCAGCGCCGCGATCACCACGATGCCCACGTACTCGGCGAGCAGGAAGAACGCGAACCGCAGGCCGGTGTACTCGGTCATGTAGCCGAAGACCAGCTCGGAGTCGGCCACCGGCATGTCGAACGGCGGGCGGCGGATCTCCGCCAGCCCGGCCACGAAGAAGATCACCATGGCCGGCGCCTGCCACAGCAGCCACCACGGCTGCCACGCCTCCACGATGCCGGGCAGGCTCAGCGTGCCCGCCGCCATCGCCACCGAGGCGGCGGCCAGCACCAGCGGCAGCTCGTACCCGAGCAGCTGGGCCGCGCCGCGCAGCCCGCCGAGCAGGCTGTACTTGTTCGCCGACGCCCACGCGGACATGAGCACGGCCAGCACCCCGACGCCCACCACGGCGAGCACGAAGAACAGGCCGATGTCCAGCGGCTGGGCGACCAGGTCGCCCGGACCGAGCGGGATGACCAGCAGCACGAGCAGGTACGGCACCAGCGCCACCGCGGGCGCCAGCCGGAACACCGGCCGGTCCGCGTCGCGCGGGGTGACGTCCTCCTTCTGCACGAACTTGATGCCGTCGGCGACCAGTTGTGCCCAGCCGTGGAAGCCACCCGCGTACATCGGGCCCAGCCGGCCCTGCATGTGCGCCATCACCTTGTGCTCGGCCTGGCCCACGATCAGCGGCAGCGTGAGGAACGCGACGAGCACGCCCGCCACGCGCAGGACCAGCTCCAACCAGTCCGGCATCAGCTCTCCCCCGCCGCGTCGGGCTCCGGCTCCTGGCGGGGCGGCCCGGTCGGCCGTTCCCCCGGCAGCGGCCGCCCGAGCGGACCCGCCTCACCGGCTGCCGGAGCAGCGGCGGGCCGCGCCGGACGCTCCCCGGCGACGGGCCGCGTGGGACGCTCCCCCGGAGCGGGCCGCGCCGGGCGTTCACGGGCCGGGCGCGCCGGCGTACCCCCTCGGGGCCCCTCACCGGCGCCGGCCGCACCGGCCGGCGTGGGCGTCGTGCCCCACTCCCCCGGCGCGGGCACTCCCGGCGGCCGGACCGGCCGGCGGCCGCCGCCGGCCTCCGACTCGCCCGGTTCCTTCGCGCCGGGCCACGGCTTCGCGACCCGGGAGGCGAGGACGAACTCCTTGCGCAGCGGGTGCCCCTCGAACTCCGGCGGCAGCAGCAGCGGTCGCAGCTCGCCGTGGCCGGCGAAGTCGATGCCGAACATCTCGTGCGTCTCGCGCTCGTGCCACGCGGCGCCGGGGAACAGGTCGACCACCGACGCGACCACCGGCGTGTCCCGGGGCACCCGGGTACGCAGCAGCAGGCCGTGCCGGTGCCGGACCGACCAGAGGTGCAGCACCACGTCGAAGCCGTCGGCCAGCTCGTCCACCGCCGACAGCCAGTCCAGGAAATCCAGGCCCAGCTCGGCGTCGTCGCGTGCCGCGCGCACCGCGTCCGCCCAGCTCGCCGGGGGTACGTCGACGGTGGCGCGGGCGTACCCCTGACCGCCGGAGACGGACGCGGTGGCCTCGACGGGCGCGAGCAGCGCGACCACTCGCCGGCCGACCTCTTCCGGAGTCATGCGCTGATCCTATGGCCGACGGCTGCGGACCGGGTCGGGCCGCCCGTGCCGGGATCGCCGCTTTGCCGGACGGGCGGCGGCAGCGCGCGGAAAGATGAGGTGTGTGCGCGCTGTGACTGTGACCCCCGGTGTCCCGGATTCGCTGCGGCTCGTCGAGGACTGGCCCGAGCCGCCGCCCGAGGAGGGCGCGATCCTGGTCGAGGCGCTGGCGGTGGGTGTCTGCGGCACCGACCACGAGATCGTGGCAGGCGAGTACGGCGAGGCACCGCCGGGTCAGGAGCGGCTGGTGCTCGGGCACGAGTCGCTGGGTCGCGTGCTGGAGGACCCGACCGGCACGTTGCAGACCGGCGACCTGGTGGCCGGCGTGGTCCGCCACCCCGACCCGGTGCCCTGCGCGAACTGCGCGGTGGACGAGTGGGACATGTGCCGCAACGGGCAGTACACCGAGCACGGCATCAAGGCACTGCCCGGCTTCGCGCGGGAACGCTGGCGGTTGCAGCCCAAGTTCGCCGTCGGCCTGGACCCGGAGCTCGAGTCCGTGGGCGTGCTGCTGGAGCCGACGAGCGTGGTGGCGAAGGCGTGGGACCACATCGAGCGGATCGGCCGCCGGGCCGAGTGGAAACCGATGACGGTGCTGGTGACCGGTGCCGGGCCGATCGGGCTGCTGGCCGCGCTGCTGGGCAGCCAGCGTGGGCTGTCGGTGCACGTGCTGGACCGCAACACCAGCGGGCCGAAGCCGGAGCTGGTCCGGGCGCTCGGGGCGACGTACCACACGGCGACGGTGCCCGAGCTGGACGTGAAGCCGGACGTGGTGATCGAGTGCACCGGCGCGCCCACAGTGGTGCTGGACGCGATGTGCAAGGCCGCGCCGACCGGCATCGTCTGCCTGACCGGTGTGTCCAGCGGCGGCCGGACCATCAACTTCGACGCCGGGGCGCTCAACCGGGAGCTGGTGCTGGAGAACAACGTGGTGTTCGGCTCGGTGAACGCCGGCCGGCGGCACTGGGAGATGGCCGCCGAGGCGCTCGCCCAGGCCGACCGGTCGTGGCTGACGTCGCTGATCACCCGCCGGGTGCCGCTGTCGAGCTACCGCGAGGCGTACGCGCCGGCCGGCGAGGACATCAAGGCGGTGCTCGACTTCACGCAGTGAGGCGGGGCGCCGGATCCGGCGCCCCGGCCCTCAGATGCCTGGTAGCCGGCCGTTGCGGAACAGGTCCACGAAGAGCTGGTGGTCCTCGCGCGCCCGGATCCCGTACCGGTGCCCGAAGTCGACCAGGTAGTCGACGAACGCCTCCGGGTCGGCGTCGACGACCGCGACGATCGCCTCCTCGGTGGAGTAGTCGACCAGGTCGTGGCTGGACTCGTCGTCCGCGACCGAGTGCATCCGGGCCACCGCCCGGCCCAGGTCGGCGAGCACGCCGGCCAGTTCCTCCGGCTCGTTCACGTCGGCCCAGTCCAGGTCCGCCGCGTACGGGGACACCTCGGCGACGAGCTGCCCGACGCCGTCCAGCTCGGTGAAGCCCAGCCACGGGTCGGCGTGCGCCTGCAACGCGCGCTGCGACTCGGCGGTGCGGTGCCCCTGGTGCCGGAAGTACGAGCGGACCCGCTCGTCGTCGACGTAGCGCGCCACGGCCGGCACCTGCGCCTGCTTCATGTAGATGACGACGTCGTTCTCCAGCGCCTGGGTGTGCCCCTCCAGCAGCAGGTTGTACGACGGCAGCCCGGCCGACCCGATGCCGACGCCCTTGCGCAGCACCACGTCCTTGATGCCCGCGGCGACCGGGCGCATCCGGGTGGTCGAGGCCGGCAGCGTGTGCAGGTAGTCGGCGAACGCGGCGCACACCTTCTCCCGGGTGGCGTCGTCGATCTCGTGCACGCCGTCGCCGAGGGAGAACCGGCGCTCGTAGTTGTCGATCGTGGTCTGCGCGGCGAGCAGGTCCACCCGGGTGTTGAGCCGAGCCTGCTGAAGCACCCGGCGCAGCACGCCGTCGGCGTTGTCGAGCGTGATCGAGCCGATCGCGTCGTCCCCGCCCGCGGCGATGGCCCGCAGCTCGGCCAGGTACGACCGGGCGAACCCGGTCACCAGCTCGCCGATCACCCGGTCGGAGAGCGCCTTGGCGTAGCCGAGCAGCGCCACGCTCGCGGCGAAGCGCTTCAGGTCCCAGGTGAACGGCCCGACGTACGCCTCGTCGAAGTCGTTGACGTTGAACACGAGCTGCCCGGAGGCGTTCATGTAGGTGCCGAAGTTCTCGGCGTGCAGGTCACCGTGGATCCACACCCGGCTGGTCCGCTCGTCGAGGAACCGGTCGCTGCCGAAGTCGCCGCGCTGGTCGGCGTAGAACAGCGCGGCGCTGCCCCGGTAGAAGGCGAACGGTGACGCCGCCATCTTGCGGAACTTGCGGCGGAACGCCGCCGGGTCGATCGCCATGGACGCGCCGAACTCCTCGGTCAGCACGTCGATGATGAATGCGGAGCGCTCCTCCGCGAGGTCGGTCATGAGCCGCAGGCTAGCCACCGGGCGCCAGTCGACGGCCCGTTCCGGCCCCGCCCGGTGGCCGGTACGACGGCGGTCGCCGCCGTACCGGCCGATCGTCGACAGTCAGCGCCCGGTGCGCGAGTCAGGTCGAATGCCCAGCGGAGCCGCGGCGGCGCGGGCCACGCCCGTGGGGGGAGCCCCGCAGGTGGAGTCGGTGTTCATCGCGACGGTGGTGGTGGCGCCGACCTTGACCCGCACGGTCTGGGCCTGTCGGCTGCCGTACCAGCAGTCCTTGTTCACCCAGTACTGGACGTAGACGTCCTGCGTGCGGTGCCCCTTGACGGTGAACGACCCACCGCTGCCGCTGTCGAAGTACCCGTAGGAGGCGCTGGCGATGTCGCCGGTGCGCGCGTTGTACGTCCAGACGTAACCGGTGGCCCACGGGTCGGCCGGGTCGGTCACCTTGCCGGCGAGCACGCCACCGGCGACCAGCTTGGCGTTGACGGTTGCCGTGCCACCCGATTTGACCTGGGTGTACGTGGCGGCGAAGCGGTCGGCGACATTGCCGGACCACTGCCAGGCGTAGCCGCTGTTGGCGTTCGGTGCGAACTCGACCGGCCAGCGGTAGGGGCCGAGGTCGTTGATGGTGTAGCGGCCGGAGGCGTCGGAGCAGTTCTTCCCGAAGATGGCGCCCTGGCCGGGGTGGAAGGCGTACGGGTAGGAGCAGACGCCCGGGACCACCTCGCCCGCGGCGTTGCGGACCGTACCGGTGATCGTGCCCGGCTGGTCCATCCGGATGGTCGGGATGGTGATGGTGCGTGCCGCCTGCAAGGTCACCGCCAGCGCCGCGCGCTGGTCGCCGCTGCCGCCGGCGGCGGTGACCCACTGGTCGCCGTACCGGCGCACCGGCGGGTTGTACGGGTTGTCCGCCTGGTAGGCGTACACGTTCCAGGTCGCGAGTTCGTCAGCCTCGAACGGGCCGACCTCCAGGCGGCCGTCCGCGCCGGAGCAGTACTGCCACATGTGGGCGGACTGTCCACCCCACTTGGGCTGGACCAGGTGTACGCAGATCCCGTCGACCGGGGCGGAGGTGGCCGCGTCCCGGACCGTGGTGGTGAAGGCCGCACCGGGCCGCAACGCGTACGAGACCTCGGTGACAGCGCCGCGCCGCACGTCGACCGTCGGCTGCGGGTCGGCGGGGAAGTACGAGGCGCCGCCGGTCACCTCCGTCGTCCAACTGCCCGGCCGCACGTCGGTGACCCGGACCAGGCCGTTCGTGCCGCAGATGAACTCGTCGCGCCCTCCCATGACGTACAGGCAGGGACGCGGCACGGGCTTGCCGGTGACCGAGTCGGTCACCCGGGCCTCGATCTCCCCCAGCGGCAGCACCTGCTCGTCGACGGTGAGCGTCGCGCCGTCGGCCACCTCGAACACGGTGGCGGTGTCCCGGGTCTCCTGACCCGGCACCCACTGGTAGCCACGGCTGTTGTCGTAGACGGAGATCCGGTACCGGCCGGGGGGCACGTTGTCGATCTGGTAGCGCCCGTCGCCGAGGTTCCAGGTGTAGGCGATCGCCTCGTAGTTCGAGTCCTCGCCGTAGATGGTGACCGTGGCCTCGACCGGCGCGCCGGTCTCGTCGGTGATCCGGCCCTTGATCCCCGCCGATCCCTGTCCGAGCCGGACGTTCTGCTCGACGAGGTCGTACGCCGGAAGGCTGATCCGGTCCGCGTTCAGGTAGTCCGGGGCGGAGTACCACCACTCGGTCCGGAAGCCGTCGGCGTGCACCCGGATCTTGTAGGTGGTGTTGGTGTCGGCGGTGCCGGGGATGGTGTAACGCCCTTGCGCGTCCGAGCAGTACTCGGCGGCCACCTCCTCGGGCGAGGTGTGCAGGGCGAGACAGGCGTTCGCGACCGGCTCACCGTCTGCGTCGGTGACCAGCCCGGTGTAGCCGACCGCGTCAGCGGCCGCCGGTGTGGCAGAGAGGGAGATCGTGGCGAGCGCCGCCAGAAGGGCGGCCCCCGCAGCCCGCAGTCGTGTCATGCCAGCAACATAACGGTGACCGTCGACATTCAAGATCATCCAAAGAGGTGAACCGCGTCGCCGTTCGCCCCGCAGGGCGTGCGCTCAGGCCGGCGGACGTACCGGCGGTGCGGTGAGCGCCTCGACCGGCCGCGCCACAGCGTCCGCCGGGGAGGTGAGCGCGTCGGGGCGCGGCACGCCACCGACGCCCGACTGCTCGGCGGCGATCTTCTCCTGGAGGCGGAGGATGCCGTGCAGCAGCGCCTCCGGACGCGGCGGGCAGCCGGGCACGTACACGTCGACGGGGATGAGCTGGTCGACGCCCTTGGTCACCGAGTAGGAGTCCCAGTACGGGCCGCCGCAGTTGGAGCAGGCGCCGAACGAGATCACGTACTTCGGCTCGGGCATCTGGTCGTAGAGCCGCTTGACCGCCGGGGCCATCTTGTCGGTGACGGTGCCGCTGACCACCATCAGGTCGGCCTGCCGGGGCCCGTGGGCGAACGGGATCACGCCGAGCCGCATGAAGTCGTGCCGGCCCATGCTGGTCGCGATGAACTCGATGGCGCAGCAGGCCAGCCCGAAGTTGAACACCCAGAGCGAGTAGCGGCGGCCCCAGTTCAGCACGAACCGGATCGGCTCGCCGAGCACGGCCGGCACCTGCACCTCGGGCCTCCCCTGTCTGCGAAACTCCGCTGTCCCTGAACCGACAGTCAACCACAGCACCCGGATCGGCAACCCTCGCAACCCGTACGGGCGTCAGGGCGTGTGACCGGCGTGACCGCGTCGGCGGTACGCACACGGGGAGGACCAGGTGACGGTGACGAGGGAGCCGATGCTCGACGAGCCACCCGAGGGGACAGCGAGGCGCGCCGAGCGGCGCGAGGCGGTCGACTTCGACGGGCTCTACCACGCACACTTCCGGTCCCTGACCATTCAGCTCACCGCCTACTGCGGTGACCTGTCCCAGGCGCAGGACATGGTGCAGGAGGCGTTCTGCCGGGCGTTCGCCCGCTGGTCCCGGGTGTCCCGCTACGACGACCCGGTGGCCTGGGTCCGCCGGGTGGCCTGGAACCTGGCCACCAGCCGCTGGCGGCGGCTGCGGACGGCCCAGGCGTGGCTGCACCGGCAGCGGGAGGAGTACGTGCCGGGGCCGGGTCCGGACCGGGTCGCGCTGACCGCCGCGCTGTCCGAGCTGCCGGCCCATCAGCGCCGCGCCGTGGTCCTGCACTACCTGGCCGATCTCAGCGTCGCGCAGATCGCGGCGCAGGAGGACGTGCCGGAGGGCACCGTCAAGTCCTGGCTGTACCGGGGGCGGGCCGCGCTGGCGGCGAAGCTCACCACCACGAGCGAGGTGAACCACAGTGACTGAGCCCGACGACATCCTGGTCGGCGGCGAGTTCGCCGAGTTCCGCGCGGCGTACGCCCCGGTGGTGCACCCGGCCGGGACGGCCGCGGTCCGGCGCACGGTCCGGCGCCGTCGCCGGCGGACCGCGGTGGTCACCGCGACGGCCGTGGTGCTCGCCGTGGTGATCCCGGTGGGCGCGAACGCCGCCCTGGACCGGCGGCCCGGACCACCCCCCGCCCCCGCGCAGACCGTCACCCCGACCCCGTCCGTGAGCACGTCGCCGTCACCGTCGACGCCGCCGCCGAGCACGGCCGGCTCGACCCCGCCCGCTCCGGACGGGCGGATCACCCGGTCCCAGCTGCTCGCGGCCCGGCTCGACCTCGTGTCCTGGCCGGACGCGCCGGAGACCTGCGCCAGCGACAACGTCCGGCTCCGGCCCGGGCCGCCGGACACGACCCCGACGCTGCGGGCCGGGCCGGAGTACGGCGATCTCGACGGTGACGGCGCGGTCGAGACGGTCGTCCTCGTCGCCTGCCACTACGGCGAGGTGTCGGTCAAGCAGGTGCTCGCCTTCGACCGCGACGACGACGGCCGGATCGTCACCATGGGCCGGGTCGTCGGCACCCGTGAGGGCATGGGTGACATCACCGAGTTCTCGGTGCGGGACAGCGGGGAGATCCGGGTGCACGTCGCCGACATCCAGCCCTGTTGCGGAGTTCCGGAATGGGCGCCGCAACGACAGTGGCGGACGTACTCCTGGGCCGGCGATCGGTTCCGGCAGGCCGGCGGACCCACGAAGTTCGGTGTCGACCCCCGCCTGACCGACCTCACGATGACCGCCCGCGACGTCGTGGCCGGGCCACCTGACAAGAAGGGGATCCGCAAGGTCACTGCCACCGTGACGGTGGTGAACCGAGGGCCGGTGAGCGTGCGCATGCTCGGGTTCACCGGCTGGTACGGCTACACGGTACCGACCGATTCCGCCCTGGACCGGTGCCGGAACGTGCGGCTCGACGGAGACATCGCCTGCGTTCTCGACACCCTGTCGGCGGGCGCGAGCAGGACGTACACGTTCACGTTCGACCATCCGGTGACCGCCGACGGCCCCCCGACGCTGCGAGTGATCCACATCGACTCGCAGCAGCGCTACTGGAACGACCTGAACGGTGAGGACAACCTGGTCGAGCTGACCTCAGTCGGCTGACCGACAGATCGCAACCGGCCGTCCGATTCGGACGTGTCACCGGCATCGGACGGACGGACATGCCGCCGTCCGGCAACGGGGAATCACGGGAGGAACAGCATGACCACACGTACGGCACGGATCGCCACCGCACTGCTCGGTGGGACCGCCGCACTGATCACCCTGGCCGCGCCGGCCGCCGCCGCGCCGAGCGCCGCCACCGCCGGCCGCGTCGACGTCACGGCGCAGCGGCTCGTCCTCGACCCGACCGACAGGGGGTACGTCGGGACGCTCACCGCGACGGTGACCAACCGGCGGCCGACCGCGACGTGGGTGAGCCTGGTCGTCACCGAGCCGGCGGGGGCCTCGTTCACCACGATCGAGCCCGGCGGTGGCTGCTTCTACACCCGCCTGGTGGAGAACCGGCTGGTGATCGGCTGCGGCGGCGAGCAGATCGAGGCCGGCAAGAGCCTCACCTTCCGGCTCGGGTTCCACGTCTGGACCACCGCGCGCAGCTACCCGATGGTCGCGAACGGCGGGCGGATCGAGGTCGTCCCGGACGGCGCCGCCGCCGCTTCCGACGCCACCGGCTTCACCACCCTCTTCCGCTCCACCACCGGCAGCCTGCGCAAGCCGCGCCCGTACGTGCAGGCCGTCGACACCGACCTCGGCATCCGGGGCAGCGCGGTGACGCTGACCCCGCAGCCGGACGGCACCCTGCTCGGCCGGATGCCGGTCACCGTGCGCTACGGCAACGACGCGCCGACCTTCGCTCTCAACGTCGCCGCCGCCCTGCCCGCGGGGGTGCAGGTCGACCACATCGAGCCGCAGGACATGCCGAGCTTCCCGTACGGGTTCTCCGTGCCGGGCGGCCGGTTCGTGCCGGGCGAGGAGCGCACCTTCGACGTCTTCCTCCGGGCGCCCGTCGGCACGCCCGCGGGTGAGCTGGGTACCGGCAGCCTCACCGTGACCGGGGGCTACTTCTACGGGGCCGACGACCCGCAGGACGTGGACCCGTCGGACAACACCACGTCGTTCCCGGTGACCGCGGCCGCCGCGAGCTGACAGTCGCCCGCCCGGCCGGCGCCCACGCGCCGGCCGGGCGTCGCCGTGTCACCAGGCCGGGCGCTGGAGCAGCCCGACGAATTCGGCGAGCAGCCGTTCCCGCAGCCGCGCCGGGGCGGCGTCGAGCAGCGTGTTCACCACCGCCATCCGGTCCGGCACCCCGGCGCCGCCGGCCAGGCCGAGCCCGTCGGCGAGCCCGGCCACCAGCTCGGAGGTGAGCGCCTCCGGCGTGAGGCTGCCGGCCAGCGCCAGCAGTTCCGGCGGCAGCACGACCGGCCCGGCGGCGCGGGCCGCCGCGACCGCCTCGGCCAGCGCCGGGCCGAACTCGGCCACCCGGGGCGCCACCGCCGCAGTCACCGTGAGGTGGACGCTGGCCGGCAGATCGGCGTACGTGAGCTGGGGCTGGGTGTGCCAGCCACGCGCGGTCAGCTCGTCGACGAGCACGAACAGGTCGAGCCCGGGATCGTCACTGGTGAAGCAGACCACTGTGGTCTCCGGTTCGGCCATCAGCCGCAGCCCGCCGGTGGCCCGTACCGCGCCGGCCAGCCCGGCGACCGCGTCCCGGGTGGCGGCGGCCAGCCGCAGGTAGCCGTCCTCGCCGAGGTGGCGGAGTGTGGCGTACGCGGCGGCGATCGGCCCACCGGACCGGGTCGAGGCGATCACCGGGTTCACCATCGTGTAGCCGGGCCAGTCCGCGTACGCGAAGAACTGCGGCGCGCGCAGCGCCGGATCGCGGTGCAGCAGCACCGAGACGCCCTTCGGCGCGTACGCGTACTTGTGCAGGTCCACCGAGATCGAGGTGACCCCCGGTACGGCGAAGTCGAACGGCGGCACCGGCGCGCCGAGCCGGCGCAGCCAGGGCAGCGCCCAGCCGCCGAAGCAGGCGTCCACGTGGCAGCGCACCCCGGCGGCCCGCGCGACGGCGGCGATCTCGGTCACCGGGTCGACCACCCCGTGCGCGTACGACGGGGCGGACGCCACCACCAGCACGGTCTCCGGGCGGATCGCGGCGGCCACCGCTGCCACGTCCGGCCGCAACGTCACCGGGTCGACCGGCACGGTGTCGAGCGCGACCCGCAGGTAGTGCGCCGCCTTGGCGAACGCGGCGTGCGCGCTCGCCGGCGCCACGATCCGCGGCTCGGTCAGGTCGGGGCGGGCGTCCCGGGCCGCCTTGACGGCGAGCAGCAGCGACTCGGTGCCGCCGCTGGTGACGCTGCCGACCACGTCCGGCGCGCCGGTGCCGGGGCCGCCGCCGAGCAGCCGGGCGGCGGCGCCGACGAGCGCGTTCTCCATCGCCAGCAGCGACGGGAACGCGGTCGGGTCGAGGCCGTTGACGTGCGCGCTCTCCGCGTACGCGGCCTGCGCCAGCGCGTCCAGCCCGGCCACGCCGGGGTCGTAGACGTACGCGAACAGCCGCCCGCCGTGCGTCGGACGGTCGGCGGCGCGCAGCGCGCGGACCTCGTCGAGTACGTCTTCCGCGGGCATCCCCCGCGCGGGCAGCGCGCCCACGTCTGCCGTGTCGGTCATCGGGTGGTTCCTCTCGTGGACGGGCCGGGCGGGCGGTGCTTGCTCATGCCCGCGCGGCCGGTGCGGCGCCGTCGGCCTCGGGTGCGGCGGCGGCCGACGTGGTGGCCCCGGGCGCGGTGGCGTCGGGCGCGGTGGCGCCGGGCGCGGTGGCCAGATGGGCCGGGGTCAGGGTGTAGCCGCGCAGCAGCACCAGCGGGATCGCCACCAGCAGGGCCGGCAGCACGGTGAAGCCGAGCAGCACGCCGAGACGGGCCGTGTCCGACTGGACGGCGGCGGTCCCGGTGGACGAGGAGACGTAGCCGGAGAGCTGGAGCACCAGCCCGTAGATGCCCGGCCCCAGCGCCAGCCCGAACGTCTCCCCGGCGGTCCACAGCCCGGTGAACACCCCGGCCTGCCGCCGCCCGGTGCGCGCCGTGTCGTACGCGATGCAGTCCGGCAGCATGGCAAGCGCGAAGACCTGCTGGCCCGCGTACCCGACGCCGATCACCGCGACCACCGCGTAGGCCGCGGCGGCCGGCAGAGCGGGCGCGGTGACCAGGGCCAGCGCGCCCGCCGCGAAGATCAGCGACGCGGCGACCAGCGACGTCCGCTTGCCCAGCCGGGCGCCGGCCCGCGACCAGAGCGGCATGACCAGCAGCGCGGGCGCGACGAAGCAGGCGAACAGCAGCGTCGGGCCGCTGTCCGGCTCGCGCAGCACCTGGTCGGCGAAGTACTTCACCCCGGCCAGCACGGTGGCCACCCCGGCGGACTGGATCACGAAGCAGATCAGCAGCACCCGGAACGGCCGGTTGCCGGTGGCGACCGCGAGCTGCGCGCGCAGGCTCGGCTCGCTCTCCCCCACCGTTCCGGTCGGCGCGGACCGGGTGCCGAGGAAGACGCCGACGGTGCCGGCGACGATCAGCACGGCCACGAACAGGCCCATCCACCGGTGGCCGGGTATGCCGTCGCCGCCCGCGGTCACCACCGCCGGGGCCACCGCGCCGGAGACCAGGATGGCCAGCGCCAGCACCGCGATCCGCCAGGTCATCAACCGGGTACGCTCCGCCGGGTCGGCGGTCAGCTCGGCCGGCATGGCCACGTACGGCACCTGGAAGAACGCGAACGCGGTGGCTGTCGCCAGGAACGCCAGCGCCACGTACGCGGCAGCGGCCGGACCGTTCGCGAACGGCGCGGCGAAGATCGAGGCGAACAGCACCGCGAGCGCCAGCCCGCCACCGAGCAGGTACGGCCGGCGCGCGCCCCAGCGGGAGCGGGTCCGGTCGGAGATGCGCCCGGCGACCGGGTTGACCAGCACGTCCCACGCCTTCGGCAGCAGCACCAGCAGCGCGGCCAGCCCGGCGGCGACACCGAGCGTGTCGGTGAGGTACGGCAGCAGGAGCAGCCCGGGCACGGTGCCGAACGCGCCGGTGACCAGGGAACCCAGCGCGTACCCGAGGTGCACCCGGCGAGGCAGGCCCGAAGCTGTCATGGAGCCGAATGCTACTCACGTTATGGCCCGGGTCACATCCCCTCGTCCGGCACCGGCTGTTCGATGCCCGCTGGCACTCGCGAGTCGCGGCGAGCCGCAGGTCGGCACGGTTACCCTGTAGGCATGGACCCGGCCCGATCCGTCCGCAGTTCGAGGGCACCCTACGAGGCCCGCCCCGGCCGTCGTGCGGTCGTGGTCCCCGACCTGAGCGAGTTGCAGGGCCCCGTCGCAGGCGTCGTCGAGCTGCCCCACCGGCTGTTCTGGCAACCCGACCGGCACGTCGACCTCGACGTCCCGGGCCTGCTCTCCTGGATGTACGAGACGGTGCTCACCGAAGCCGTTCATCCCGACGAGCTGCGCGCCTGGCTGCACGGCCCCACCCTCATCCGGCTGTGGCCCGAGTTGTACGTGCCCCGCGGTGTCCGCCGCGCCTGGGAAGAGAGCCACCCGGCGCTGCGTGCCCGGGACGTCGCCGCCTGATGTCACCGGCGCCGGACCCGTTCCAGCACGAGGACGACGTCTTCTACGGCTTCGAGCACGACATGACCGAGTTCGAGGTTCGCCGCGACGACCAGACCGTGCGGCTCCAGCTCGTACGCTTCGCGCGCAGCGCCAGCCCGATCGTGCTCGACGTCGGGCCGGTGCTGCACCTGGACGACGTGATCGGCACCAAGGTCGCCGCCATGGTCACCCGCGCCCAGCCCCGCGACTACATCGACGTCGCCGCCGCCCTCGGCCGCTACAGCAGGAACGACCTGCTGGGCCTCGCACGGCGGGCCGACCCGGCGCTCACCGACGAAGAGTTCCAGGACGCCCTACAGCGCCTCGACCGCCTGCCCGACACCGTCTTCGCGCTCTACCGCCTCACCCCGGACCAGATCCGCGACCTCCGCCGCGCGTTCTCGGACTGGCCGCGATGACGGGCCCGGTCCGGCGCCGTCGCGATTGACCCCCGGCGCATCCGACGCGGTCGGGTCACCCCTCGTCCGGCGACCAGGAGGCCGCCGCCAGGTCCACCCGGTCGCCGCGCAACGGGCACCCCTCGGCGAGCAGCCGTTCCCGGGCCCTGCGCTCGTGCCCCGGCGGCATCCGGCCGGCCGCGTTCACCACCCGGTGCCACGGCACCCCGCCACCGTGCCGCGCCATGATCGAACCGACCAGCCGCGGCGACGCCCGTCCCGAGCGCTCGGCCAGCGCGTCGGCCACCGCCCCGTACGACATCACCCGCCCCGGCGGGATCCGCTCGACCAGCGCCAGCACCGCCTCGACGTACTCGTCAGGTGTCACGAGCTGCCACGATATGGGAACGCGCCGCGGCGCGGCAGACCGCAGCGCGCAGAATGGTCGGGTGCGCGAAGCAGTCACCTCGGCCCGGCGGATCGTCGTCAAGATCGGTTCGTCCTCGCTGACCACCGCGACGGGCGGCCTGGACGACGCCCGGGTCGACGCGCTCGTCGACACGCTCGGCGGGCTCGCCGCCTCCGGCCGCGAGGTGGTGCTGGTCTCCTCCGGCGCGATCGCCGCCGGGCTCGCCCCGCTGCGGCTGCCCCGGCGCCCGCGCGACCTGGCCACCCAGCAGGCCGCCGCCAGCGTCGGCCAGGGCCTGCTGATCGGCCGGTACGCGGCCGCGTTCGCCCGGCACGGCCGCACCGTCGGGCAGGTGCTGCTCACCGTGGACGACGTGACCCGGCGCGCGCACTACCGCAACGCGTACCGGACGCTGCGCAAGCTGCTCGACCTGCACGCCGTGCCGATCGTCAACGAGAACGACACGGTGGCCACCGAGGAGATCCGGTTCGGCGACAACGACCGCCTGGCCGCGCTCGTCGCCGCACTCGTCGACGCCGACCTGCTGGTGCTGCTCTCCGACGTCGACGCGCTCTGGACCGGGAACCCGGCCCGTCCCGGCAGCACGCGGATCACCGAGGTGCACGGCGAGGGCGACCTCGCCGGCGTGGACATCGGCGGGGCCGGTCGCGCCGGGGTGGGCACCGGCGGCATGGTGACCAAGGTCGAGGCGGCCCGGATCGCCACCGGCTTCGGCATCCCGGTGGTGCTCACCGCCGCGCCGCTGGCCGCGCCGGCGCTGGCCGGGGAGCCGGTCGGCACGTACTTCCACCCGAGCAGCCGCCGCCCCGCCGCCCGTCTGTTCTGGCTGGCGCACGCCACCGCCCCCCGCGGCCGCCTGCACCTCGACCCGGGCGCGGTGCAGGCGGTGGTCGGCCGCCGCAAGTCACTGCTGCCCGCCGGCATCACCGCCGTCGACGGCGCGTTCACCGCCGGGGACCCGGTCGACCTGGTCGACACCGCGGGCGCGCCGGTGGCCCGGGGCCTGGTGAACTACGACGCGGTGGAACTGCCCGGCCTGCTCGGCCGTTCCACCTCCGAACTCGCCGCGGCGCTCGGCCCGGCGTACGAACGTGAGGTCGTCCACCGCGACGACCTCGTCCTGCTGTGAGCCCCACCGGTGAAGGAGTACGCACGATGAGCGTCGTCGAGCAGGCCCGGCGAGCCCGGGACGCGGCGGAAGCCCTGGCCACGGCCACCCGTACCGTCAAGGACGCCGCGCTGCACGCGATGGCCGACGCGCTCGTGGCGCGTACCCCGGAGGTTCTGGCGGCGAACGCGGCGGACCTGGCGGCCGGGCGCGAGGCCGGGCTGTCCGCGGCCGTGCTGGACCGGCTCGCGCTCGACGAGGGCCGGGTGGCGGCCATCGCGGACGCGCTGCGCCAGATGGCCGCGCTGCCCGACCCGGTGGGCGAGGTGGTACGCGGCTCGACGCTGCCGAACGGCCTGGAACTGCGCCAGGTGCGGGTGCCGTTCGGGGTGGTCGGCATCGTCTACGAGGGCCGGCCCAACGTGACAGTCGACGCCGCCGGGATCTGCCTGAAGTCCGGCAACGCGGCGCTGCTGCGCGGCTCCTCGTCGGCCGCCCACTCCAACGCGGCGCTGGTCGCGGTGCTGCGCGACGCGGTCGCCGGCGCCGGGCTGCCGGCGGACGCGGTGCAGCTGCTCGACTCCAGCACGCGCGACTCGGTCAAGGAGCTGATGCGCGCCCGCGGCCTGGTCGACGTGCTGATCCCGCGCGGCGGCGCGTCGCTGATCCGCGCCGTCGTGGAGGAGTCGACGGTGCCGGTGATCGAGACCGGCGTGGGCAACTGCCACGTGTACGTGGACGCCGCCGCCGACCTCGGCAAGGCCCTGGCGATCACGCTGAACGCCAAGACCCAGCGGCTGTCCACCTGCAACACCGCCGAGTCGCTGCTGGTGCACCGCGACGTCGCGGACGAGTTCCTGCCGGCCGTGCTGGCCGCGTTCGCCGACGCCGGGGTGACCGTGCACGGCACGCCCGCCGTGGCCGCCCACTCCAACACCGTGGTGCCGGCCACCGACGAGGACTTCGGCACCGAGTACCTCTCCGCCGACATCTCCGTCGCTGTGGTCGACTCGCTCGACGCGGCGGTCGCGCACATCCGCCGGTACGGCACCGGCCACACCGAGGCGATCGTCACCGACTCGCAGCGCACGGCCCGGGAGTTCGTGGCCCGGGTGGACGCCGCCGCCGTCATGGTCAACGCGTCCACCCGGTTCACCGACGGCGGCGAGTTCGGCTTCGGCGCGGAGATCGGCATCTCGACGCAGAAGCTGCACGCGCGCGGCCCGATGGGGCTGCCGGAGCTGACCAGCACGAAGTACGTGGTGACCGGAGACGGCCACCTGCGCTGATCGCCCTTGCCTCCTGTCGCGCGCCAGATCGGGGAGGTGGTGGCAGCCCCGCACCCACTTCCCCGAACTGGTCCGGGGACGCGCCAGATCGGGGAAGTGGTGGTATCCCAGGGCCTCTGATGCCACCACCTCGCCGTACTGGTCGAGCACGCGCCAGGTCGGGGAAGTGGTGGTATCCCGGCGCCTTTGATGCCTCCACTCCCCCGAGCTGGTATTGATCATCGGCGGCCGGGCTACGCGATCGGGAGTGGATCTCCGTCGGCCGGTGTGGTGGGGTCGACCGGCGGAGTCGTACCGGGCTGCGGCGGTGCGGCGATCACCTGGGCCGTGGGCTCCGACGGCGGCATGACCAGTGGCGGCAGCCCCGGGGGCACCGGGGCGGCCGGTGGCACCGCGACCGCCGGAGGCAGAGCGGGCGGCACCGGGCCGGGCAGCAGGTCCGCCACCGGCTGCACAGCAGGCCCGGTGCTCTCGCCGGGCAGCAGATCGGGTGTGACGATCCAGGCGGACCACGGCCCCTGCCCGGCCGGCACCTCTACACCGGCCGATGGATCGGGCACCGCCCCCGATCCGGGCGTGGCATCCGGCTCGACGTCCGGACGGAACCAGGTCTGGGGCCCGAGACCCCGGGCCGGAAACAGGTCCGGCGCGCCGTCCGGACCGACTGACGGCGCGGGCGTGATCCCCGATCCGGCCGACGGCGCGGACGCGGACGGTGGAGGCGTAGACGGCGGAGGCGCGGACTCGGGGACTGGCGGCGGAGACGTCGATGCGGGGAGCCGGCGCGGGCGCGGGACCGGCACCGCTGGCGGCGCGGGCAGCTCGGCGGTCTGCGGCACCACGAACGGCGCTCCGGACACCGGGGCCTCGGGCGTGTTCGGGCGGCACGCGCGGATCGCCCGCAGCGTGGTGTGCACGTCGAACTGGTGGCCGTCGTCGCTGTCCCAGCCGCCGTCGCTGCGCTGCGTCTCGGCGAGCCGCCGGCGCGCCGACACCAGCAGCCACTGCTCCTCGCCCACGTCGACGCGGCGCAGCGTGGCGGCCAGCCAGGCCACGTCGGCCGGGGACATCCGGGGGATCCGGTCGGCCAGCACCGCCTGGATGCGCGCCGACTCGTAGTACATCTGCTGGCGGTGCAGCACCGCGGCGGCGAGCCAGCCGGCGGGCAGGAAGGACGGCCAGCTTCCGTCCGGCGCGAGCTGGGCGGCGAGCGTCTGCGCCGCCGCCTGCACCACACCGGCGTACGCGCCGCCGACCCGGTGGTCGAGCGGCCCGGCGGCCCGGGCGTCGAGTCCGGCCACTGTGAGCCAGAACCCGGCGTTGGCGGTCTGGTAGAGCCGGGCCTCGGGGTCGCCCGGGGTGGCCCACTCGGGGGCGAGCCCGGCCAGTGACGGGTCCTCGTCCCAGCCGCCGTCGGGCAGTTGCCGGGCGGCCAGCCAGTCCAGCGCGTGCCGGGCGGCCGGGCGGCCCAGCGCGCCGAGGTCGTCCAGCTCGGCCAGGCGGAAGCAGGTGGCGTCGACGGAGGCGACCTCGCCGTCGAGGACGGCGGGCCAGCCACCGCCCGGCGCCTGCCCGGCCTCGGCGGCGTCGAGCACGTCGGGCGGCACCGGGGCGCCGGAGCGCAGCCGGGAGAGGCGGGCGCGGTCCACCGCGTCACCGTGAGCGACGACGAATCCGATCGCCGCGTCCAAGTCCACCACGGCACTGACGGTACTGGTGCGGCCGAGGTTACGCCTCGGTAGCTCGGTCAGGGCCGGTACCGCCCACCGGCCCTTGAGATCATCCGCCGTTGGGGTGCGCGACCGGGTGTTTGCCCATGCCAGGGGGCACGGAAAGCGCGATGGGCCCGCCCGGAACGCCGGGCGGGCCCATCGACACGACTCAGTACGACGGCAGCGACGGGTCGATCTGCTTGACCCAGGAGAGCACGCCGCCCTGGACGTGCACCGCGTCGGTGAACCCGGCCGCCTTCAGCGCGGCGAGCGCCTCGGCGGAGCGGACGCCGGACTTGCAGTGCAGCACGATCTGCCGGTCCTGCGGGAACTTCGCCAGCGCCTCGCCGGACAGGATCTCGCCCTTGGGGATGAGCGTCGAGCCGGGGATCCGGACGATCTCGTACTCGGCGGGCTCGCGCACGTCGACCAGGAAGATGTCCTTGCCGGAGTCCTGCCAGTCCTTCAGCTCCAGCGCGGTGATGGTCGAGTCGACCACCGCCTCCTGCGCCTCGTCGGAGACCGCGCCGCAGAAGTCCTCGTAGTCCTCCATCAGGTCGGTGAGGGTCGGGTTCTCGCCGCAGAGCACGCAGTTCGGGTCCTTGCGGACCTTGATCTTGCGGTAGCTCATCTCCAGGGCGTCGTAGACCATCAGCCGGCCGACGAGCGGCTCACCGATGCCGGCGAGCAGCTTGATCGCCTCGTTGACCTGGATCGACCCGATCGACGCGCAGAGCACGCCGAGCACGCCGCCCTCGGCGCAGGACGGGACCATGCCGGGCGGCGGGGGCTCCGGGTAGAGGCAGCGGTAGCAGGGGCCGTGCTCGGCCCAGAACACCGACGCCTGGCCGTCGAAGCGGTAGATCGAACCCCAGACGTACGGCTTGCCGAGCAGCACGGCCGCGTCGTTGACCATGTAGCGGGTGGCGAAGTTGTCGGTGCCGTCGACGATCAGGTCGTACCGGGAGAAGATGTCCCGGACGTTCTCCCGGTCCAGCGCAGTGTTGTGGATCTCCACGTTGACCAGCGGGTTGATCTCGCGGATCGACGCCGCGGCGGACTCGGCCTTGGACCGGCCCACGTCGGAGACGCCGTGGATGACCTGGCGCTGGAGGTTCGACTCGTCGACGGTGTCGAAGTCGATGATGCCGAGCGTGCCGACACCGGCCGCGGCGAGGTAGAGCAGGGCCGGCGAGCCGAGGCCACCGGCGCCGACACAGAGCACCCGGGCGTTCTTCAGCCGCTTCTGCCCCTCCACCCCGACGTCCGGGATGATCAGGTGGCGCGAGTAGCGGCGGATCTCGTCAACGGTCAGCTCGGCGGCGGGTTCGACGAGCGGGGGCAACGACACGGTGGACTCCCCGGGATCGGCGGTGTGACCGCGCCATTGTCGCTCGCCCGGGCGGGGATCGGCCATGATGAGGGACACTCGGCCCGAACTGCGGGACCGGGAATAACTCAGACGCCGTCGGTGGGCTCGCCGGAGTACCGCATCCCGCCGACGTACGGCCAGGCGTTGGGCAGGCAGCCGTCCAGTCCGTACGTCTGCTGCTGCATCACCGGGGCGGGCGCGCCGGGCTCGGGGCACGCCTCGTGCAGCTCGCCGAACTCGTGCCCGACCTCGTGGTTGATCACGTAGGTGCGGTAGACCTCCAGCGGGGCGCCGTAGTCGGGCACCGCCGTCATCCACCGGGCCAGGTTGAGCACGACCCGGCCGGGCAGCCGGCAGGAGGTGTACCGGTCGGTGCGCAGGCCGCCTTCGGCGCACATCCGCTCGGAGGTGACCGGGGTGGCGAGGTAGACGGTGAAGTCGGCCGCGGCGGCCTCGGGTACCCGCTGCACCCGCAGGTCGCCGGACGCGATCCAGCTGCGCGGGTCGCCCAGCACCGCGTCCACGGTGGCGGCGAACTCGTCGGCGTCCTGACCCGTACCCTGCTCGACCTCGACCCGGTAGCGGCGCAGCGGGCCCTCCTGTCCGCGTACCGGAGACCGGCCCTGGGCCACCGCGAACGTGCCGGGGCCGGCGGTGGGATAGCCGGTCGGCGCCGGGGCCGGGACGTCGGCCTCGGCGGCGCCGCGCGCCAGCGACGGTTCGGCGGCGAGCGACGTCCCGCCGTGCCCGGACGGCGGCGCGCTCAGCCGGGTGATGCCGACCGCGCCGCTGACGGCCGCGAGCAGCATCGCCAGCAGCAGCACGGAGCGGCGGCGGCGCCGGCGCATCCGGCGCAGGGTGGGACGCTCGGGCGGCGGTGCGGCGGGGTTGTCGTAAGGGGACGACGACGTCATGACCTCAGCGTGCCATGCAATTCGGGCATATAGCTGCTTTTGCCGCCTATGCCGCGAATGTTCTTCACAAACCGGTGCTCAGAGAGCCGGCCCGGTGTACCGCTTCCCACCCACGTAGGGCCACGGGTTCGGCCGGCAGCCCTTGAGGAACAGCGTCTGCTGCTGCATCACCGGCGCCGCCCGGCCCGCGCCCGGGCACCCCTCGTGCCGGTGCCCGAGCTGGTGGCCCACCTCGTGGTTGACCACGTAGAGCCGGTAGTCGTCCAGCGGCATCCCGGCGGCGACCAGGTGCGGCGCCGAGGTCCGCCACCGGGCCAGGTTGATCACCACCTTGCCCGGCACGCGGCACGACGTGTACGGCACCCCGCCCACCCGGATGTCGATCCCGCCCGCCCCGCACAGCCGCCCCGCCGTGTCGCGGGTGGCCAGGTAGATCGTGAAGTCGTACCGGTCGCCCGGACCGACCCGCTGCAACCGCAGCTTGCCGCCGTCGACCCAGCTGCCCGGGCCGGCCAGTGCCCGCTGCACCGCCTCGCCGAAGGCGGGGACCTCCTCGCCGGAGCCGTTCTCCACCGCGACCCGGTAGCGGCGCAGCGTCCCCGAGCGGCCGAGCACACCGCCGGTCCGCTCGTCGTACGCGAAGGTGCCCCGGCCCTTCGCCGGCCCCGGGCCGGACAGCGTCAGCACCGGCGCGGCCGGCGAGCTGGGCGTCACCGGAGGCGGCGGCGGAACGCTCGGCGTGGACGGCGCCTGCGTGGGGGCCGGGGGCTGGGCGACGAACCCGTCGGTGATCCGGGTCCCCGCGCCCGCCGACGGCAGTTGCACCGCAACGCCGACACCGACCGCGGCGGCGGCGACGAAGGCGCAGACCACGAGCGCGGTGCGCCAGTGACGGAACGAGGAACGGGAGCGGGCGGCACGAGGACGGCGGGAGCTGGGCATCCGGCTCAGCCTGCCATGTCACGCTCCGTTCCGCTCTCCCCCGTTCCGGCCACCAGCGCTGTGGCCTGCGCATTCTCCCGTTCCGGCCGCCCGGCGCCCGGCGCGTCGCCCGACGACACGCCCGCGCCCGCCGCCTGCTCCGGCTCCGCCTCGGCGAGCAGCCCCAGCACCGCCCGCGCCACGGTCCGGGGCACCTCCAGCTGGGCCACGTGCCCGACGCCGTCGAGCATCAGCAGCCGGCTGTCCGGGATGACCCGGGCCGCCTGCGGCGCCACCCGCACGTCGACCAGCCGGTCCTGCCGCCCGCCCACCACGAGCGTGGGCGCGCGTACCGCAGCCGCCTGCCGCCAGAGCGCGCCCTCCCCCGGCAGGTACGAACGCAGGAAGCTGCCGACCAGGCCCCGGAACGTCCGCACGTACGCGGCGGCGTAGTGGGCCGCCTCGTACCGGACCCGGATCTCGTCGATCGCCTCCTGCCGGCGCTGCTCACTGATCCGGGTCAGGTCCGCCACGCACGCCTCCATCACCTGCTGCGCGGTCACCTCCGGACTGAACTGGGCCAGCCGCCAGGCGGCCAGCCGTTCGCCCCGGGGGATCGCCAGCAGCGGGAGCATCCGCCCCTGCAACGAGCGCCGGAAGTCCAGGAACGGCAGGGCGGGCGAGACCAGTGTGAGCGTGCGGACCAGGTCGGGACGCAGCGCCGCCACCCGGACCGAGATCGCACCGCCGAGCGAGTTGCCGAACAGGTGCACCGGCCCTCGGTCGCTGTGCTCGATCCAGCGGATCACGCGCTCCGCGAAGGCCGGGATGGTGTAGCGCGGCCCCGGCTCGCTGCGCCCGAACCCGGGCAGGTCGATCGCCTGGCCGTCGAGCCGGTCGGCGAGCAGGCCGGCCAGGTCGGTCCAGTTCTGCGCCGATCCGCCGAGGCCGTGCACGTACAGCGCGGGCTCCGCGCCGGGACCGGTGGCCGGTGTGTCGCGGACGTGCACGAGCGTGCCGTCGAGGCGTACGTGCCGGCCCGGCCAGGGCGGCGGGACGTGGTGTGCGGGAAGGCTGTGCTCCGGCCAGAGTGCGGCACGTTTCATGTTTCCAGTCTCCCCCGCACGGGCCGCACCGCACACCGGCTCAGGAGAGCAGCGCCTCCAGCCGCCGGTTCACCGCCGCGAGCGTGGCCCGCACGACCGCCTGCCGGGGATCACCGGCCACCAGTGCCGAACCGGCCAGCTGCTCCACCCAGCCGTCGCAGACCAGCAGCACCACCACTGTCGCGACCTCGCAGTTGCCGAACGGCACCACCGCGGCGTGCTCCACGAAGCACCGGCCCCGCTCACCGGCCGGGACGACCCGGCCGAGCAGCTCGTCCACCGCGGCGGCCGCGGCCACCGCGCAGAGCCGCAGCACGTACCCGTCGACAGCCGGGCCGGTCGCGTGCCCCTCGGCCGTCCGGTCGCCCGCGACCAGGCGGACCTCGGTGGTGGCGTCCAGGCCGAACGTGCTCACCAGGACGTGCTCGATCACCACCCGGGGCCCCGGCACGCCGCCGGTGTCCAGCGGTCGCGACGGCGCGGTCTCCGTCGTGGTCATCTGCCCACCGGAGTACGACGTACCGAGCGTGACCGGGCTGCCGGTGGACATGCCGGTCGGCGCGGCGGCCAGCGACGTCTCGTCCACCGCGGCCCGGCCCCGGTGGGTGGCCTGCCGGCGGCGGCGCGGCGGCTCGTCGCCGTCGCCGGGCGCCGCGGCCGGGCGCGTGGCGCGGTCGGCGCCGAACCTTGCGTCGCCGGAACGGTTGGCGGCCGGCCGTGCCACGGCGGTACGCGACGGCGTCTCCTCGCCGGCCGCCTCGTCACCGGTACGGGCCTCGCCCGGCTCGGGCTGCGCGGCGGCACCGGTCCCGCCCGTCCGGGCCGGGCCCGGCGCCGGCTGCGCCCCGGGTGCCCGGGTGTCCCCCGCGCGCGTCTCACCGGAGCGGTCCAGCCGGGCCGACCGGCGGCGCAGCGGAGCCGGCGGCGGCACGGCGGGCGCGCCGGGCAGGTTCTGCGGGGCGGCGGCCAGGCCCATCCGCTCCTGGAGCAGCCGGGCCACCAGGCGGCTCACCTCGGCCGGGTCCGCGCCGTCGGCCAGGTCGAGCCGGAGGCTGTGCGCACCGGCCGGGGTACGGCGCAGCGCGGCGTCGCGTACGCCCGCCACCTCGCGGACCGCGTCGAGGATCGCGTTGACGTCGAAGCCCTCCGGCCGCTCCCGCAGCGGCGCGGGTTCGTCGTCGCGGCGCAGGTGGGTGGCGATGCGGGCGAGTTCGGGGGTCTCGGCGGACGGTTCCACTGCCGGTGGCTCCGGCACGACTGGCACGTCCGGTTCCGAGGGGACGCGCTGCGGCAGCACGGGGGACGGTTCCTCCGGTCGGGGCTCGGCGACCGCGTCGGCGGCCGGCACCGGTTCCGGTGCGGACCGGCGGGCCGCGTAGGGAGGGGCGCTCGTCGGGTGGGGCGCGGGTGCGCGGTCGAGACGTTGCGCGCCGCCCTGGGCGGGAACGCCCGAGGTCGGCGGCACGGCGGCAGCCGCGTCGGCGGGCGGGGCCGGGGCGTACCCACCGGCCGGGGCGGGCGGGGCGCTGGACACCGGCGGCGCGCCGGGCGCGGGCGGGGCACTCGTCGGCGGAGGGCCCGGGGGCGTGATCAGCGGGGCGACCGGCACCGGCGGCCCGGCCCAGGAGGGCCGCTCGTAGCCGTGCGGTGGTTCGGCGTCGCCCCGGGGGAGGCGGAACGGGCGGGTCGGCTCGGGCGCCGGCTCCGGCGCGGCCGGGGGCTCGTACCGGCGCGCCGGCTCCGGCCCGGCACCCGGCTCGTACTGCCGGGGCGCCTCGGACTCGGCGGACGGCGGGTACTGCCGCGTCGCCTCCGGGCCGGGGGCCGGCTCGGCGCGCAGCGGCTCGTACGGCCGTACCGCCTCGGGCCGGGGTGGCTCGTAGGCGGCGGGCGGCTCGACGCGCGCCGGCTCGTACGGCCGCACCGGCTCGGGCGCCCACTCGGCCGCGCGGTCCTCGCGGGCGGTGCGGTGGGCGGCGCTGTCGTCCTCCCACTCGCGCCGCTCGGCGGCGGGCTCCTCGGCGCGGCGGGCGGGTGGCTCCTCCGGGCCTCGGACCGGCGGCTCCTCGGCCCGGCGGGCCGGCGGCTCGTCGGTGCGGGCCCACGGCGGGGCCCAGCCGTCACCCCAGCTCGGGCGGTTCCAGGACGGCCCCGACCAGTCCGGCTCACCGGCCCTCGGGTCGTCGGCCGCCGGGATCTCGGCCGCGGCCCGCGGCTCGGCAGCGGCGGCCCGGCCCTCGGGCGGGTGGACCTCGCCCGGTGCGTGCTCCGGCCGGTTCGCGGCCGGCTGGGTGACGGGCCGGTCGGCCCAGCCCCGGGACAGCGACGGGGTGGACTCGGTGTTCGGCGCGTGGAAGCCCGGCGGCACCTCGAAACCGGAGGCGGCGGCGCCGACCGGCGGGACCTGGAGCGCCGGGGGCGCGGAGGTCGGCCCGCTCTCGGCCCAGCGCGGCGCCCGGACGGCCGGGTCGTCGGCGGCGTGCCGGGAACCGGCGTCCCCCGGGTCGGTCGGCTGCTCGATCGTCGGCGCCGGGCGCGGGGCCGGTACGGCCAGCCGTTCGCCGTCGGTGGGCCGGGGCGGCTCCTCCGTGGGCGGGGCACTGACCGGCGCCTGGCGGGTCACTGGCGACTCCTCCCCGGCGTGGTGCACGCCGTTGACGTGGCGGCCGTTGACGCGCCCCGGTTCCGGCGCGGAGTGGCCGGGCAGCGGGGCCGGCAGGTCGCCGTGCCGGGGCGAGGAGGCGGCCCAGCCGCCGAGGTCGCCGTAGGGCCAGCCGCCGGGCGCCGGAGCGCCGCGGGACCAGCCGTTCGGCGGGGGCGCCCAACCGCCGCCGGTACGGGCCGGTTCGTCCTGCTGGCCCGTCCCGTCGCCGTGCTCTCCCGGGGTGGCGGCTCCGGGTTGCCCTGTTTCACTCACCGCGCGCTCCTTGGTCGCCCCCGCTGAGGCTACCGTGTGGTGACAGTGGCGATAAGTTACAGCGGCGGGCCAATTCCGCGACGGGTTCACGAACCCGGACCGGTTCGGGTGATACGTGCCGGCTCGTACGCAGATACTCGGAGGATCCGATGACCGCAGTGGGGAACGGTGCACAGACCGCCGGTCGGCCCACCCGCCTGCCCCGCTCGGCGCGCCGTAAGCAGCTGCTCGCCGCCGCTCAGGAGGTGTTCGTCGCGCAGGGCTACCACGCCGCCGCGATGGACGACATCGCCGAGCGGGCGGGTGTCTCGAAGCCGGTGCTCTACCAGCACTTCCCCGGGAAGATGGAGCTCTACCTCGCGCTGCTGGACACGCACTGTGACGCGATAGTGGCCAACGTGCAGGACGCGATGAGCGGCACCAACGACAACAAGGAGCGCGTCGGCGCCGCGGTGCGCGCGTACTTCGACTTCGTCGACCACGAGAGCGAGGCGTTCCGGCTGGTCTTCGAGTCGGACCTGCGCAACGACCCGGCGGTGCGGCAGCGGGTGGAGCGGGTCGAGCAGGGCTGCATCGCGGCCATCACCGACACGATCATCTCGGACACCGGGGTCAGCCGCTCGCACGCCGAACTGCTCGCCTCGGGTCTGGTCGGCGCCGCCGAGACCGCCGCCCAGTTCTGGCTCGCCGGCGGCCGCCAGGTGCCCAAGGCGGAGGCCGAAGCGCTGGTCGCGGCCCTGTCCTGGCGCGGCATCGCCAGCTTCCCGCTGCAAGGTGAGTCAGCCTGAACATCGGGCCGCCGGATCGGATAGCCTTCCCACGGTGGCTTTTTCGCCCCAGTTGAGGAGGCACAGTGGAGGTCAAGATCGGCGTGCAGTACGCGCCGCGGGAGCTGGTCCTGGAGAGCGCGCAGTCGCCGGCCGAGATCGAGCAGATCGTGACCGACGCCTTCGCCAAGAGTGAGGGCACCCTCTCCCTGACCGACGAGAAGGGCCGGCGCGTGATCGTGCCGGTCGGCAAGGTCGCCTACGTCGAGATCGCCGAGGCGTCGCCTCGCGCGGTCGGGTTCACCGTTCGCTGATTCCCGCGGCACCGGCCGCCGTGGCGGGCCTCCCGCCACGGCGGCTCAGTTGTTCAACCCGACAGCCGTCATGCGCGCGGCGTGCGCCTCGGTCAGCCGGCGCAGCAGCCCCGGCACGTCCCCGCCGGTCCGCCCGATCAACGCGACGAGCGCGCCCCGGTCGGCGGCGGCCACCCGGCCCGCCTGGGACAGCGCCTCCCCGAGCAGCCGCCGCGCCCACATCGACAGCCGCCCGGCGGCCCGGGGATCGGCCTCGATCGCGGCCCGGATCTCGGCGCCGGCGAACTCGGCGTACCGGGAGTCGTGCAGCACGTCGAGCAGCAGTGTCCGGTCGGGGCCGGCCAGGCCGTCGGCGATCCCGCGCAGGAAGTCGTCGGTGATCGCGTCCCCCACGTACGCCTTCGTCACCGCCTCCGCCCAGTCCCGCGGCTCGGTCGAGTCGTGGTAGGCCCGCAGCGCCTCGACGTACGGGGCCATCGCCTCCTCCGGTGTGACGCCCCGGGCGGCGAGCCGGTCGGTGAGCCATCGGTAGTGCGCGATCTCGGCGGCGGCCATCTCGCTGAGCGCGGCGCGGCGGCGCAGGTCGGGTGCGAGGCGCGCGTCGGCGGCGAGGCGGTCGAACGCGAGCAGTTCGCCGTAGGCGACGAGCCCGAACAGATCGGTCGCGGCAGGGTCGGGGACGGCGGGGTCGGGGACGGCGGGGTCGGGGGCGGACACGAGCGCAGGCTACCGGCGCCACCCCTATGACTCAAGTCACAACGAACCGCCCCGCGTGCACGGCCACCACCTGGGAATCGGGACGCCTCAGGGGCCGTTCAGGTAGGATGAGACAGTTGCCGTGGGCACCGAATCGGTCACTTGCTGATCAACGCCGGTCCCCGACGCGCGTGCGGCCCGGTCCGGCTCGGCGAAATCGCCCCTGACCGCGTGGCCCGCGCCACACCGATCGCGCCCTGAGGACCTGAGGGGCGCACCACGAGAGGGCACCCCCAAATCCATATGAGCGAGCAGATTTCCGGCCAGCCACTGGCCCCCACCGCTCCGGTCCCCCCGGAGGCACCCACGTTCGCCGCGCTCGGCGCGCGGCAGGAAACCGTCGAGGCGCTGGCCGCCGCCGGCATCACCCGCGCCTTCGCCATCCAGGAGTACGCGCTGCCGATCGCGCTGCGCGGCGTCGACCTGATCGGGCAGGCGCCGACCGGCACCGGCAAGACGCTCGGCTTCGGCATCCCGCTGCTGGAGCGGGTGTTCGCCCCGTCCGAGGGCAGCGACGGCGTCCCGCAGGCGCTCGTCGTCGTACCCACCCGTGAGCTGGGCATCCAGGTCGCCAAGGACCTCGACGCCGCGGGCCGCACCCGGGGCGTCCGGGTGCTGCCGATCTACGGCGGCGTGGCCTACGAGCCGCAGATCGAGGCGCTGCGCAAGGGCGTCGAGATCCTGGTCGGCACCCCGGGCCGCCTGCTGGACCTGCAGAAGCAGAAGCACCTGCGGCTCGACCGGGTCCGCGCGCTCGTCCTCGACGAGGCCGACCGCATGCTCGACCTGGGCTTCCTGGACGACGTCGAGAAGATCCTGGCGATGCTGCCGGAGGACCGGCAGACCATGCTGTTCTCGGCCACCATGCCGGACCCGATCGTCGCGCTGTCCCGGCGCTTCCTGCGCCGCCCGGTGACGATCCACGCCGGGCACACCGCCGAGACCGGTCCGTCGCCGCAGACCAAGCAGCTCGCGTACCGCACGCACTCGCTGAACAAGGTCGAGATCGTGGCGCGCATCCTCCAGGCCGAGGGCCGCGGGCTGACCATGATCTTCACCCGTACCAAGCGGGCCGCCGACCGGGTCGCCGAGGATCTCGACTTCCGCGGCTTCGCCGTCGCCGCCGTGCACGGCGACCTCGGTCAGGGCGCGCGCGAGCGGGCGCTGCGGGCGTTCCGCGCCGGCAAGATCGACACGCTGGTCGCCACCGACGTGGCGGCGCGGGGCATCGACGTCACGGGCGTCACGCACGTGATCAACTACGACTGCCCCGAGGACCAGGACACCTACACCCACCGCATCGGCCGTACCGGCCGGGCCGGGGCCACTGGTTCCGCGGTGACGTTCGTCGACTGGGACGACATGCCCCGCTGGCGGATCATCGACAAGACGCTCGGGCTGGACATGCCCGAGCCGCCGGAGACGTACCACACCTCCGCGCACCTCTACACGGACCTGGCCATCCCGACGGACGTCAGCGGCACGCTGCCGACCGCCGAGCGCACCCGCGCCGGTCTGTCCGCCGAGGTCGAGGAGGACCTGGGCGGCGGCGGCCGGTCGCGCCGGGGTGCGCGGCGCGGTGACAGCCGGGGCCGCGAGCGTGGCGACCGCGACCGCGACCGCGGTCGGGGCCGGGGTGGCGACGGCGGTTCGTCCGCCGGTTCGCCCGCCGCGCAGGCCGACGCCGGGGACGACGAGACCCCGCGTACGCCGCGTCGCCGGCGTCGTCGCCGGGCCGGTGAGACGGTGGCCGGTGAGCCGACCGCGGTGATCGGTACCGAGGGCGCGGCCGAGACCGCCGCCGCACCGCAGCCCACGGAGGGCGAGGCCGCGAGCACCAAGCCCCGCCGTCGTCGCCGTCGCCGCAGCGGCAGCACCGGCGCACCCGCCGAGGCCACCAACGCCGACTGACCCACACCAACGGAAACGGCCTCCCGGACCCCCGGTCCCGGAGGCCGTCCCCATCCCCGCCCCCACGCCCGCCCCTGCCCTCATCGCGACGATCATGAAGTTGACGGCGCGACACGCCGTGTCCGGGTGCCGCCAACTTCATGATCGACGGGGTAGGGGCTGAGGGCGGGCGAGTGGGAGCGCGGGGAGAGCAGGAGAGGTAGGTACTGATGCCGGAAGCGTTGGACTCGGCGCTGGCCGAGGTGCGGGCGTTGCTGCTCGCACCGGGCCTGACCCGCGCGGTCGCCGCCGGGCGCCGCCGTGGGCAGCGTCCCTCGGTGGTACGCGCGGAGCTGCGCCCGGTCACGCTGAAGGCCGGTCCCCGGTTGCAGATCGCCGTCTCGGACGGATCACGGCCGCACACCCGCAACGTGGCACCGGGTATGGAGGCCGGCGCCGCGGTCGACGAACTGCTCGCCGAGCCGTTCGGCAACTGGCACGTCGAGACCGCCGACGCCACGCTCCAGCTCCGGGTCACCAAGTCCGGCGAGGCGCAGGTGCACCGCGCGGCCGCCAGCCGTCCGGCCGCCGAGCCGGGCGGGCACGACCGGTCCAAGGAGTGGCTGCTCGACCCCGGCGATCCCCTGTTCCGGGAGATCGGCGGCTCGGCGGCCAAGCGCCGGCAGGTCGACGCGTTCCTGCGGGCGCTCGCGGCCACGCTGCCCGACGACCTCACCGGCCCGCTGCGGGTGGTGGACCTGGGCTGCGGCAACGCGTACCTGACCTTCGCCGCCTACCGCTACCTGGTCCAGCGCGGCTTGGACGTGACGCTCGTCGGGGTCGACGTCCGCGAGGACCAGCGCCGCCGCAACACCGAGCTGGCCGAGCGGCTGGGCTGGGCCGACCGGGTCGGGTTCGTGGCCGGCACCATCGCCGAGGCGCCCGTCGAACCGGCGCCCGACCTGGTGCTGGCGCTGCACGCCTGCGACACCGCGACCGACGAGGCGCTGGCCCGGGCGGTGCGCTGGGGCGCCCGCTGGGTGCTCGCCGCGCCCTGCTGCCACCACGACCTGGCCGCCCAGCTCCGGGCCGGTCAGGCGCCCGCGCCGTACGAGCTGCTGACGCGGCAGGGCATCCTGCGGGAGCGGTTCGCCGACGTGCTCACCGACTCGCTTCGGGCCGCGCTGCTGCGCCTGCACGGCTACCGCGCCGAGGTGGTGGAGTTCGTCGACTCCCAGCACACGCCGCGCAACCTGCTGATCCGGGCGCGGCGGACGGCCGGTGCGCCGACCGACGGGCAGCGCGCGGAGTATCGCGAGCTGGTCGGCCAGTGGGGTGTCACGCCCCGGCTGGAGACGCTGCTGGCCGAGGCGGGCTGAGCCGCGGCGGTCCTACCGCCCCCGGTCGCCCCGGTTGCGGTCGCCCCGGTCCAGCACCGACACCCGCTCACCGGCGCTCCGGTGCGGCGGCCACTCGCCGTCGTGCGACGCGCTCGGGAACGGCACCACCTTCCCGGACTGCTCGGCGTTCCCGGCGGCGGCGAAGGCGTTCCACGAGATGTCCACGAGCATCCGCTTCAGCTCGGCGTGCCGAACCGCGGCGTTGCGCTGCACCGCCATCCGGGCTCCCAGCACCACCGAGGCCAGCGTCGTGCAG
Organism: Micromonospora sp. WMMD1219; assembly: GCF_049315215.1. Classification (NCBI taxonomy): domain Bacteria; kingdom Bacillati; phylum Actinomycetota; class Actinomycetes; order Micromonosporales; family Micromonosporaceae; genus Micromonospora; species Micromonospora sp. WMMD1219. Next base: position 2,411,485 of record NZ_CP186057.1, on the reverse strand, counting down.
ATCGCGCCGGTCGCGGCGATCAGGTGTACGCCGGTCGCATCGCCACCGCGTACCGCCAGCACCAGCAGCCAGATCCAGAAGCCGAGCGCGAACACCGCGGCCTTGGCTACGAAGAAGAGGCTCACCGCCCCGGGGCGATGCGGTACGGGACGGTCCGGCTCGGCCATGCTGTTCCTCCATCGACTCCCAGGGTTCACTCAGCCTATTACCCGAAGCGCATTGCCCGAAGCACACTTCCGTAGTTGTCGGGTCTCGCCGACGGGACCTCCGGACCGATCAGTCAGTTACTTCTCCGGTCCGGCGTACTAGGCTCGGTGCGCGAGCCGGGCCACCGGAGGAAGGGGACAGATCCACCAGGGATGGGTTCCGCAGACGTTTCGCCACAGATGGCCTTCGCGCGCTTCGTACGCCGGGCCATCGACGCCGCGCGCGAGGAGCGCGGCTGGACGGTGACCGACCTCGCCACCCACACCGGTGTCGGCCGCTCCACGGTGTTCCGCTGGCTGGCCGGGGACTGGCAGGACTATCCCGAACTCGCGAAGGTCCGCGGCTTCTGCGCCGCCCTCGACCTGCCCGTGGCGGCCGCGTTCCGCGCGCTGGGCCTGCCCGACGCCGGGCCGGTGCCCCGCCGCCGGGGCGCCGAGGACGGCCCGGTGGAGGCCGACGTGCGGGTCATCCTGGATCGGCTCGCCGACCCGAACGTGCCCGCCGAGGAGAAGCACCACATCCGCGACTTGCTCCGCTACCTGGCCCGCCGCCCGGTCCGCCGGGCCGGCTGACCTCCCGGCCGGCGACGCCCGCGACTCAGGCCACGGTCAGCGTGAACTCGGCGGTCCGCACCACGCCGCCGACCTGGAAGTCCAGGAACATCCGGTAGCTGCCCGGCCCCGGCGCGGTCAGCCAGAACGTCACGTCGTCGCCGTCGCGTACGGGCTCCGGGTGCACGTGCAGGTAGCCGAGGTCGCCCTCACGCAACGCCACCAGATGCCCGTACGCCCCGAGGTACGGCTCCAGCGCCGCCGCCGCGCCGTCCGCGCCGGTGACCCGGAACCGCAGCGGCACCGACTTCCCCACCTCCGGCGTGCCGGCGTACCCGACGGTGAACCCGTCGACAGTGGCCGACGTGGCGGCGGCGGGCAGCGGCCGGGGCCGGTACGCGCCGGACGCGGTCAGGTCGGCGCCGAGCACCACGGCGACCTGGCGCCCGTCGTCGGCCACCGCCGTGAAGTCCGCGTACATCCGCCAGGGGCCGGCCTCCGGCGCCGTGATCGGCACCGACCAGGTGCCGTCGGCGGCCATCGTCGGGTGCAGGTGCCGGTAGCCGCTGAGGTCACGCCGAACCATGATCACGTGCATCGGCTTGTCGTGCACGACGGCGAACCGGGTGACCGCCCGGCGCTGGTCGTCGCGGATCTGGAAGCGCAGCTCACCGGCGCGGCCCGCGACCAGCTCGGTCGACGGCACGAGCGTGTAGCCGGCCGAGGTGATCGACAGTCCGGTCGCGCCGTCGCCGCCGCCCTGGGTGACCGTGGCGCCGTCGTGCGTGTGCGCGCCGGTCCCGGGTGAGTGGGCGTGCGCGCCACCGTCGGCGCCGCCCGTGGCGACCCCGCCGGCCGTCGCGCTGCCGGGCCGGGCCGGGTCGGCCGGCGCGTTCATCCGCCCGAGGCCGAAGCCGAGCAGGACGGCGAGCACCAGGCCGCCCACCACCAGGGCCAGCCGCAACGTCTCCCGGTCCACCACGGCGGGACCGGCCGCAGCCGCCCCGGCCGAGCCACCCGCGCCGTCCCCGGACCCCGTCGCGAGGGCGTCGGAGCCGGCCTCGGAGTCGTCGGGGACGACGCCGGTGCCGGACGTGACCGACGACGACTCAGGCACCGCCGCCGACCAGCTCGTAACCCGCCTCGTCCACGGCGGCACGCACGGACTCGTCGGACAGCGGCGCCGCGCTGGTGACAGTGGCGGTGCCGCTGGTCAGATCGATCCGGACCTCGTCGACACCGGGCAGCGCGGACAGCTCCTCGGTCACCGCCTTGACGCAGTGTTCGCAGGTCATCCCGGTCACGGTGTACGTCTGGACGACGGGTCGCTGCTCGGTCATGGCCCCACGGTACCGCCGCCCGGGCGCGGGCCAGACGACGGTCCGCCGACGGTGGTGACGCTCGCATTCCGCCCGGCCCGGGAACTTTCCGCGCAGGCCGGGGGACGGGTCAGCCGGCCACCGCGAGCGCCAGCGGCAGCACGTCCGGCGCGCCGGCCCGGCGCAGCAGCCGCGCCACCATGGCCATCGTCCAGCCCGAGTCGACCAGGTCGTCCACCAGCAGCACCGGCCCGTCCAGCCCCGGCAGCGCGCCGGCCAGGTCGTCGGGCACGCGGAAGGCGTCGTGCAGCGCGCGTACCCGCTGGGCGCTGTTGCCCCGCGGTCCGCCGGCCCCGGCCGGGCCGGTGGGGTCGACCCGGCCGAGCAGCGGCAGCCGGCCCACGGCGGCGATCCGCTCGGCCAGCGAGCCGACGAGCAGCGGTCGCGTCCGGGAGCCGACCGCCACCACGCCCACCGGCCGCCGGGGCCACGGGTCGTCGCCGTGCGCCCACGCCTTCAGCACCTCGACCACGGCGGCCACCACGTCGTCGGGCACCGGGCCGTCCGGCGCCTCCGGCCCGACCAGCCCGCGCAGCCGCCCGCCCCACCCCAGGTCGGACAGGCGTCCCACGGCCCGGCCGGGCAGCGTCTGCTCCGCCGGGGGGATGCGGCCCTTCAGGGGTACGCCCACCGCCTCCAACCCGGTGGGCCAGAGCTTCTTGGGCGGGATCGGCACGCCGGGGCGCCCGAGGAACGTCTGCGCGGCGGTCAGCGCCGCCTCGGAGACGCCGGCGGCGAACAGCGGGCCGGCGCAGTTGTCGCACCGGCCGCAGTCGGCCGCCCCGCTGTCGTCCAGCCCTTCCCGCAGGTAGCGCATCCGGCAGGCGGACGTCGAGGCGTACTCCCGCATGGCCCGCTGCTCGGCGGCGCGCGCGTCGGCGACGCGCCGCAACCGGGCCTCGTCGTAGATCCAGGGCTCGCCGGTGGCGAGCCAGCCGCCGCGCACCCGGCGGACCGCGCCGTCCACGTCCAGCACCTTGAGCATCAGCTCCAGCCGGGCGCGGCGCAGGTCGACCACCGGCTCCAGGGCCTGGGTGGAGATCGGCCGTTCGGTGTCCAGCGCGGCGAGCACGGCGCGGACCTGCTCCTCGGGCGGGAAGGCGAGCGAGGCGATGTACCGCCAGATGGCCGCGTCCTCGACGCCGGGCAGCAGCAGCACCTCGGCGTGCTCGACGGCCCGGCCCGCGCGGCCGACCTGCTGGTAGTAGGCGATCGGCGAGGGCGGCGCGCCCAGGTGCACGACGAAGCCGAGGTCGGGCTTGTCGAAGCCCATGCCGAGGGCGCTGGTGGCGACCAGGGCCTTGATCTTGTTGTCCAGCAGGTCCTGCTCGGCGGCCCGCCGGTCGGCGTCCTCGGCCTGCCCGGTGTAGGAGGCGACCGACCAGCCCCGGCCGCGCAGGAAGTCGGCCGTCTCGGTGGCCGCCGCGACGGTGAGCGTGTAGACGATCCCCGAGCCGGGGAGCCGGTCCAGGTGGTCGGCCAGCCAGGCCAGGCGGTGGGCCGGGCTCGGCAGATCGAGTACGCCGAGGCGCAGCGACTCGCGGTCCAGCGTGCCGCGCAGCACCAGCGCGTCACCGAGCTGCTCCGCCACGTCCTGGGTGACCCGGGCGTTGGCGGTGGCGGTGGTGGCCAGCACCGGCGTGCGCTCGGGCAGGTTGGCCAGGAACGTGCGCAGCCGCCGGTAGTCGGGGCGGAAGTCGTGCCCCCAGTCGGAGACGCAGTGCGCCTCGTCCACCACGAGCAGCCCGGTGGTGGCGGCGAGCTTCGGCAGCACCCCGTCGCGGAAGTCGGGGTTGTTCAGGCGCTCCGGGCTGATCAGCAGCACGTCGACCGCACCGGCGTGGATCTCGGCGGTGATCTCGTCCCACTCGTCCAGGTTCGCCGAGTTGATCGTGCGCGCCCGGATGCCGGCGCGGGCGGCGGACTCGACCTGGTTGCGCATCAGCGCCAGCAGCGGCGAGACGATCACCGTCGGCCCGTGCTGGTTTCCCTCGCGCAGCAGCGCGGTGGCCACGAAGTAGACGGCCGACTTGCCCCAGCCGGTGCGCTGCACGCAGAGCACCCGCCGCCGGTCGACCACGAGCGCCTCGATGGCCCGCCACTGGTCCTCGCGCAGCCGGGCGTGGTCACCCGCCAGCCGCCGCAGCACCGCCTCGGCGCGTTCCCGCACGGCCGTCCGATCCTGGCTCATCCGGCATTTCTACCAGGGACGGCCGACGCCGCCGGCGGACCGGGCGGCGAGGTGGGCGGCGGTCCGGGCGGCGAGGTGGGCGGCGGTCCGGGCGGCGAGGTGGGCGGCGGTCCGGGCGCCGGGGCGGGCGGCGGTCCGGGCGCCGGGGCGGGCGGCAGGAAGATCAACAGCTCGCGCAACGAGTCCGTCGCCGCCGCCGGTAGCAGGCACCGCGAGGCCAGTTCCTCCATCGACGTGTACGAGCCGCGCATCCGCCGGTCGACCACCACGTGCTGCGCCTGCGACCGGGTCAGTCCGGGCAGCCCGGCGATCACGTGGTCCGGCACCGAGTTGACGTCCACCAGTCCGCCGTCGTCGTACGCCCGGGGCAGATCGGGTCGCCCGATGCGCAGGTCGTCCCGCGCCGACGGGTACTGGTAGAGCAGGTAACGGGCGTACTCCCGGCGCAGCCGGTTGCGGTCGGCGTACGGCCGCCCACGCCACAGGCCCCGCAGCCAGGTGAGCAGCCGGCCGTTGAGCAGCACCACGTGCGGGACGCCCGCCGCCCAGGTGGTCAGCCAGATCACCATCAGGGTGGCCTCGGGCGCGCTGACCTCCTCGGTCTCGCTGCTGCCGATGACCACCACGAACGTCGCGGCCACGGTCAGGTAGTAGACCGCGGCGAGGACGCTCCCCCAGCCCCGGCGCCAGACCCCGTAGAGCAGCACCACCAGCCAGGTGAGCATGCCGAACGAGAACAGGGCGACGAGCGCGCCGCCCACCGTCGCGACGACGCTCAACCAGCCGGGCACACCGGACGGACGCCTGGACGGCGGCACGGCGCCGATCAGCGGCGCGACCGGGGGCGACACCCAGGGCGGCAGGCCCGCCGGCGGCTCACCCGGACCGGCCGGCAGCGGGAACGGACTGCCCGGCTGCGCCGAGACGGTGAACTGGACCGGAACGGTGAGCTGGGCCGAGACTCCAGATGGGGCGGTGGGCGGAGGCGGGGCAGTCGCCGGCTTCACGGGCAGCGGCCGGGCCGATGCCTCGGCCGGGTTCGTGGGCGGCGGCTGGGCCGGCGCTTCGGCAGGGGATTCGACGGCGGCCGGAATCGGCTCCGGGTCGCCCGCCCACCTCCCGCCCGCCCCGGCCCGTTCCGGACGTGCCTGCGGCAGGAGGTCCGGATCGGCGCGCAGGATCCGCCGGTGCAGATCCTGGAGCGCCCCGCCCGGCTCGATGCCGTACTCGTCGCGGAGCAGCCCCGCGTAGTCACGGTAGGCGGCCAGCGCCTCGGCCTGCCGTCCACTGCGATGCAGCGCCAGCATGAGCTGGTGACGCAGCCGTTCCCGGACCGGGAACTCGGCGACCAGCTCGACCAGCCGGCCGACCAGCTCGCCGTGCCGGCCGTCGGCCAGCTCCAGTTCGGTACGCGTCTCCAGCGCGACCGCGCGCAGCTCCACCAGCCGGTGCCGGGCCGTGTCGAAGTACGCGCCGGCGAACCCGGTGAACGGCTCCCCCTGCCACAGCTCCAGCGCGGCGCTCACCTCGGCCAGCGCCTCCGCCGTACGCCCGGCCGCCTGCGCCGCCCGCGCCCGCTGCACACCGCGCTCGAAGCGCGCCACGTCCACCGCCTCCGGCGGCACGCGCAGCAGGTATCCGGCGTCGGTGAGGGTGAGCACCCGGGCCGGCGTACGCGGTGACCGGTCGGGTTCCAGCATCCGGCGCAGACCGGCCACGTGCTTCTGCACCACGTTGAGGCCGTTCACCGGCGCCTCGTCCGGCCAGACCGCCTCGACGATCTGCCCGGTCGGCACGGGACGGCCCACGGCGAGCAGCAGCACGGCCAGCACGGCCCGCTGCTTGGCCGGGCCCAGATCGAGTGGTCGGCCGGCGTACCAGGCCCGCTGCGGGCCGAGGAGTTCGAAGCGCAGCGCCTCTGACATGCGAGTTTCCGCCCCCGTACCGACTGCCTTCGCCCACCGTGGCCGACGGCAGTCGGACGGCAGCATATCGGCAGCGAGGCCGCCGTGACGGCTGCCGATACTTACCCGGCAACAATCACCTGGGAAAGTGAGTCGAACACCATGACGCAGCGATTCGGATCCGTCGTGAGCCTCCGGCGGACCGCGGCCCTCGCGACGGCTGTGCTGGCCACCGCTGTCCTGTCCGCGGGGTGCGGGACCGGGGACGCCACCGAGGGCACCGGGCCCGCGCCCAGCCCGTCGGCCGACCCGAAGGTCGCGCTGCTGGCCGCCGTGCCGGACGAGAAGGACCCGGCCTTCCGGTTCACCACGATCGAGGGCGCGGACAAGTTCGACGGGGTGGTCGACCCGGCGGCGCGCGGCCTCGAGCTGTCCATGTCGGAGAAGAGCAAGGACCCGGAGTTCACCATGGGGATGACCTTCCGCGTGATCGAGGAGGACATCTGGATGCGGGTCAAGATCACCGGCATGGCCGGCCTGCAGGACATGATGAAGCTGCCCAAGCGTTGGATGCTCCTGGACCGCACCAAGCTCGACGACGCCTCCGACGTGCCGGTCTACCAGAACGCCGATCCGGCCAACATGGCCGCCGTCATCCGGACCGCGGAGACGGTCGAGGACCGGGGCGACGGCACGTACGCCGGCTTCGCCGACCTGACCGCGAACGCCGACATCCGCGAGAGCTTCACCACAGTGGACGTGGCCGCGCTCGGTGACGCGGCGAAGAAGGTGCCGTTCACCGCTGTGGTCGGGCCGGACGGGAACCTCACCTCGCTGACCCTGGAGCTGCCGGCCGCGGGCAAGCAGAAGGCCATGAAGGTGGTCGCCAAGTACTACGACTTCGGCAAGGCGCCGAAGCTCACCGTGCCGACGGGCGCGCAGGTGCAGAAGGCGCCGGCGTCGGCGTACGAGATGCTCAACGGCTGACCACGACGTACGCGCGAGGGGCGGTGGCCGCACGGGGGGCCACCGCCCTTCCGCGTGTCAGCGGCCGAGCACGGAGCCACCGTTGACGCCGAGCACCTGCCCGGTGACGTACCCGGCGGACGGGCCGACCAGGTAGCGCACGGCGGCCGCGATGTCGTCCGGCACACCGGCCCGGCCGACGAGCGTGGCGGCGACCCGCTTGGCATGCCCCTCCGGCGTCATCCGGTCGCCGAAGAACTCGGTCTCGGCGACGTAGCCGGGGCTGACCACGTTCACGGTGATCTGTTCCGGACCGAGCTGGGCGGCCAGGTCGTACGCCCAGCCGTGCAACGCGGCCTTCGCGGCCGAGTACGGCCCGGCGCCACCGCGCTGCGCGGCGATCGAGCTGAGCAGGACCACCCGGCCGCCGGGACGGCGCAGGGCGGGCAGGAGCGCCTCGGTGAGCAGGACGGCGGTCAGCACGTTCGCGTCCAGGTTGGCCCGCCACCAGTCCGCCACCCCGCCGAGCGAGTCGGTCGACCCGCCGAGGTAGCCGCCGGCGTTGTTGACCACGGCGTCCACGGCTCGTTCCCCGACGGCGTCCACCACCGCCCCGACCTGCCCCGGATCGGTCAGGTCGGCGGCGACGGCCGTGACTGCCCCGTTCCGCCCGCTGTCGGCACCGATCCGCCGCGCGGCGGCTTCGAGCACGTCACCCCGCCGCCCGACCACGAGAACGTCGAACCCGTCGGTGACGAGCCCGCGCGCCACCGCAGCCCCGATCCCGGTCCCACCCCCACTGACAACCGCAAGCCGCCGCAGCTCCCCCATGACGTCTCCCTCCCCGCATCCCGTTCCCGCATCCCGTTCCCGCGTCCCCACCCCGGCCCTGTCCCGGGCGATCATGAAGTTAGCGCCATCGGACCGGCGTGTCGCGGCGTTAACTTCATGATCGCCGGGGCAGGGGTGGGGCGGGTCGGCGGGGGCGGGTCAGCGGGGGCGGCGGAAGGCGGTCAGGACGGGGGCCAGGCGGGTTCGCAGGCTGGCCAGGCCGCCGGGGAAGAAGTAGACGGCCAGGATGAAGACAGTGCCCAGGACGAACAGGGGCTGGCTCAGCGGGTGGCTGAGGAACGCCGGCAGGCTGTTCACCGCGTCGCTGCTGCCGAACGCGGTGAGCCGGTGGTCCAGATACATGTAGAGGATGCCGCCCAGCACCGGCCCCCACCGCGTACCGGGGCCGCCGAGCACCACCATGACCAGCAGCGACAGCGTCAGCTCCGACGAGGTGATGTGCGGGCTGGCACCGCCGACGATCAGTACGTAGACCACCCCACCCGCCGACGCGAGGCCACCGGCGAGCGTGAACGCGACGAGCTTGAACCGGTACGGGTCGAGCCCGAGCACCCCGATCCGCCGCTCGTCGTCGCGCAGGCCGGCCAGCACCCGCCCGGTCGGCGAGGCGCTGACCCGGTGCACGACCAGGACGACGATCGCCAGGTACGCCAGCGCCAGCCAGTAGAGGTTCACCGTGTTGGTGACACCGACGAGCGCCGCCGGCAGCCCGGAGACGTCGAGCGGCAGCCCCTCCTCGCCGCCGGTGAGGCCGCCGAAGTCGCGGGCCACGAGGATCGCCCCGACCTGCGCGAACGCCAGCGTCACCATGGCGAACGCGATGCCCACGGTCCGCAGGGCGACCGCCCCGAGCAGCGCCGCGAGCGTCGTGCCGCCGATCACCGTGAGCACGGCGGCCTGCCACAGCGGCAGCCCGGCCTTGGTGATCAGGATGTCGGTGCCGTAGACCCCGGCGGCGAAGTAGAGGGCGTGGCCGAAGGAAAGCATCCCGGTACGCCCGAACAGCAGGTCGTAGCCGGCCGCGAGCCCGCCGAACACCAGGCAGATGGCGAGCAGTTGCAGCGTGCCCGGCGAGTTCAGCGGCCCCTCGAAGATGCCGGGCAGGTTCAGTGTGGAGTACGGCAGCACAGCCGCCACCACCAGAGCCACCAACGGCAGGTACGGGCGCAGTCCGTGCCAGCGGGAACGCCCGGGGGTCAGTTCGTCGGGCACCTGCGCCGGAGGCGCGTCGACCACCGAGTTGGTCATGCGTGAGCCACCTTTCCGGCCAGGCCCTGCGGACGCAGCAGCAGCACCACGGCGAGCAGGCCGACCACGCACAGGTCGCCCAGCCCGGACGTGCCGTAGTAGTTGACGAACTGTTGCAGCAGCCCCACCGCGACCGCCGCGTACGCGGACCCGACCACCGAGCCCATCCCGCCGATCACCACCACGATGAACGCGAAGATCAGCAGCGAGCCGCCCTGCCCCGGCGAGACGGTGCCGAAGTAGACGCCGCCGAGCGCGCCGGCCAGCGCGGCGGCGGCCCCGCCGATGGCGAAGACCAGCGTGAACGCCTTGCGCACGTCGATGCCGAGCGCTGTCACCATCTCCCGGTTCTCCACGCCGGCCCGGATGATCAGGCCGTACCGGGTCCAGCGCAGGAACGCCAGCAGCGCGCCGAGCACCACAGCGGCGGCGACGATCAGCAGCAGCCCGGCGTTCGGCACCTGGGCGCCGAACACCCCTGTCACGCCCCGGCTCCAGTCCGGCCGCGGGAACGGACGCGGGTCCGCGCCCCAGGTGGCCTGGAGCAGCGCCACCCCGGCCAGCGACAGGCCGACGGTGACCAGCACCTGTTCGATGGTGCGGGAGTACAGCGGCCGGATCAGCACCAGCTCCACGAGCACCGCGACGAGCGACCCGGCCAGCACGCCGAAGACGACTGCGAGCACGAAGCCGAACCCGTCCGGCCCGGCGCCGGGCAGGTTGCCGGCCGCCCACCACGTCGCGTACGCGCCGACGCCGAGGAACAGCCCGTGCGCGAAGTTGAGCACGTCGGCGAGGCCGAAGACCAGGGAGAGGCCGGAGGCCACGAGGAAGTACAGCGCCGCCAGGCCCAGCCCGGTCAGCGTCAGCAGGACCACCGTGTTCACGCGTGCACCTCCCCGGAGCCAGAACCCACACCGAGCAGCGACTTCGTCAGCGCGGTCTCCAGCAGCAACTCCTGGGCGTCGCCGGTCCAGGCGACCTTCCCGGCGGAGAGCACCACCGCGTCGGTCGCCAGCCGCCGTACCACCGCCAGGTTCTGCTCGACCAGCAGCACCGGCACGGATTCCGCCACCCGCTCCAGCACCTCGGCCACCTCGGTCACCACCTTCGGCGCCAACCCCTTCGTCGGCTCGTCGACCAGCAGCAGCCGGTTGTCGTTCAGCAGCACCCGGCCGATCGCGAGCATCTGCTGCTGCCCGCCGGACAGCGAGCCGGCCCGTTGCCGTCCGCGCCGCTCCAGCTCGGGGAAGAGAGCGAAGACCTTGTCGTACGCGGGCGTGACGCCCCGCCGTTCGGCCAGCCGCAGGTTCTCCGCCACGGTGAGCGCGGCGAAGACGCAGCGGTCCTCCGGCACGTAGCCGAGGCCGTCGCGGACCAGCCGGTGGGTGGGTCGGGCGAGCAGGCTGCGCGCCCCCATGCGTACGCTGCCGCGCACCTCACCGCCGCGCGGCGTCAGCCCGACGATCGCGCGCAACGTGGTGGTCTTGCCGACGCCGTTGCGCCCGAGCAGCACCGTGACGCCGGTCGGCGCGACCTCGAACGACACCCCCTGGAGGATGTGCAGCCCGGCGATCCGCACGGACAGGTCCGCCACGGACAGGACAGGTTCGGTCATTTAGAGCGCCTCCCCCAGGTACGCCTCCTGCACGGTGGCGTTCGCCATCACCGTGTCCGGGGTGTCGCACGCCAGTAGCGCGCCGTGGTGCATCACGGCGATCCGGTCGGCCAGCTCCAGGATCACGTCCATGTGGTGTTCCACCATGAGCACCGCCCGGCCGCTGTCCCCGGTCAACGACTTGATCACGCTGACCAGCTCAGGCACGTCCTCGGCGCTCACCCCGGCCATCGGCTCGTCCAGCAGCATCACCCGGGGTTCACCGGCGAGCAGCAGCGCGATCTCCAGCTTGCGCTTCTCGCCGTGGGCCAGGGTGCCGGCCAGCGCCGTACCCCTGTGGTGCAGGCCGACGCGGTCGAGCGCCGCGTCGGCGGCGGCGGCCACCTCCCGGTCGGCCGCCGCCCGCCGCCACAGCTTCATCGAGCCACCCCGGTGTGCCTGTACGGCGAGCCGGACGTTCTCCCGCACGCTCAGCGAGCCGAAGACCGAGGACGCCTGAAAGGTACGCCCCAGGCCGAGCCGGGCACGCCGGTGCGGCGGAAGCGCGGTGATGTCCGCGCCGTCCAGCAGGACCGTGCCCTCGGTGGGCCGGCGCAGGCCGGTGATCAGGTTGAACAGGGAGGTCTTGCCGGCGCCGTTGGGCCCGATCACGCCGAGGAACTCCCCCGGCGCCAGATCGAGGTAGACGGAGTCGACGATGGCGACCTCACCGATCCGCCAGGTCAGACCGCGGGTGGCGAGCACGGGTCAGCCCTTCATCTGCGCGACCGGCGGCGCGCTCTCGTCACCGGTGAGCGACTTCTGCGCGGTCGCGGTGAAGGCGGTGCCGCTGCCGGAGAGCTTGGCCTGGTACATCGGCTGGAGCAGGGCGTGGTCCTCGGCGCGGATCTTCATGGTGCCCTTGACGCCCTCGAACTCCCAGCCCTCCAGCGCCTTGACCATCTTCTCCACGTCGTCGCCGCCCTCCTGCACGGCACGGACGACCATCTGCGCGGCGGCGAACCCGTCCGGGTGGAACAGGTCGAGCGTGCCGCCCGGCACCTTCGCCTTCGCGGCCTTGGCGGCCTCGGTGTCGCTGGCCCCGTCGAAGTAGTGCGACAGGAACGAGATCTTGCTGCCGGCCGCGCCGAACGTCGGCCACGAGGCACGGATGTCCAGGCCGGTGACGACGGTGGTGGAGGCGAGAACGCCCTGCTGGTCGAGCGTCTGCCACATGGCGCCGGCGGTGGTGCCGGCCCAGGCGACGAAGAGCAGGTCCGGCTTGGCGGCCTTGATCTGGCTGGCGAACGGCGTGAACTCGGTGGCGCTGGCCGGGGCCCGGACGCTGCTCACGTTCGCGCCGGCGCCGCCGATCACGGCCTTCACGGCGGCCTCGTTGGCGTCGCCGAACGCGCCGTCCTGCGCGAACACCACGACCTTCTTGCCGGCCGCGTCGCCGATGAACGACCGGGCGGTCACGACGTCCTGCCACGACTGCCGGCCGGACCGGAACGTGTACTTGTTCGCGCCGGTCACCGCGTCCGTGGCGGCCGGGCCGGAGATGAACAGCACCTTGTTCTGCGCGGCGATCGGCGCGACCTGGAGCGCCACCCCGGAGGAGGTGGACCCGGCGATGATCTTCGTACCCTTGCCGATCAGGTCCTTCGCGGCGGACACGGCCTTGGCCGGGTCGCCCGCGTCGTCGGCCTCGGTGACCTCGATCGTGCGGTCACCGACCTTGCCGGTGCCCTTGGTGGCGAAGTCGAGGCCCGCCTTGAAACCCTCGATGTACTGCTTGCCGTAGCTGGCGAGCGGCCCGGACTGGGAGTAGACCAGACCGACCTTGACCGGGGCGGCGTCGCCGCCGCCGAGTGCGGTGTCCTGCGGGCTGCCACAGGCCGTGGCGGCCAGAGCGACCGCCACCGAGGTGGCGGCGGTAAGGAACACCCGTCGCGTGTGCCGGATCGTCATTGCGACTCCAGGTGAGGACAGGGGGAATGTCAGTTGTCGGCTCACGCTAGAAGTGACGTCACCCACGGGCTATGTGGTCGGCGCACACAAGTACCCGTGACGGGGTGGCCGCACGTTACAAACGCGGACATCACCACGTAACGGCACCGACCCGGGATGGCCACACCCGCCACGCACACCTCGCCGGGAATGTCGCCCCACGCCATCGCGCGCCGGTCACCGCCCGCCGCAGTCCCCGTCGTGGTCGGCCGACCGTGCGCACCGTCGGCCACCCTCGCGAGGCCGGTCGCACCAGACCCAGTGGCGTACGGACTGCTCGTCCTCCCGTGACACGGTGGTCCCGGCGCGCTCCACGTCGGCCAGGAACCCGAGCGCCCGGCAGATGGCACGCGCGAACCCCCGCGCGCCGTCGAGGTCAGCCGCGACAACCGGCAGGTGTACGACGAACCGCTCCCGGCTCACCGTTGCGCGCCCGGCGTGAACCGGGACTGCCAGCTCTTGAGCGCCGCCTTGATGCGCGTGTTCTCCTCGGCGTACCGGGACGCGTCTCGCCGGGCCAGCGCCAGGTCACCCGCTACCCGGTAGAGGAAGGCGTGCACCTCCGCCGGGTCGAGCCCGTGCCGAACGGTGCGGAACCTCCGCTCGCGGATCTGCCCGACGCTCAGCGGCCGGCACGACTCCGAGCGGTACCAGCCCTGGTTCGGCGGCCTCCGGGTCCGGTTACGCCGCGCCGACTGGAACAGGTTGAGCACGTTACGCACGCCGATCCTCCTCACCGAGCCGTGGAGGCGACCCGCCCGCAGACAGGGGACGCGGGCGGGCCGCCGACCCCGAGACCGCAGCCCGTTCGGCGGTACGACCCCGGAGCCCAATCCGGGTCCGACTCCCGAGGTTTGCCGAACCAACCGGAGCCGGACGCGACCCAACCTACACCAGTATCTGGTTATGCGCGAGCCTCCACTCTCGACGTGCTGGGCAACTTGTTGCAGTTACTTGTGCAGGTAGGGCAGGATCGGATTCGCCGAACCAACCGGAGTCCCCACCATGCCCACAGCAGAAGCACCGTTCCGCCGTATCGCCAACGACATCGCCGCAAAGATCAAGAGTGGCGAGCTGAAGCCGGGCGACAGGCTGCCCTCAACCCGCGAGTTGGCCGAGACCTACGGCGTCCACATGAACACGGCCTACCGCGCGATGTCGCTGCTGCACGATCGCGAACTGATCACCGGCCAGCCCGGCCGAGGCACCTACGTAGCCGAACCACCGGCCTGATCAACTCCACTACGCCGAGGTGGCGGCATCCCGCCCGGAAGCAGCCACCTCCCCGAAGCGGCGCCCGCCCCCGCCGCGCCCCGCCGATCGCACCCCTCACCCCGCCCGTCGCCGCCCCACCCGCCCCGCCGATCTTGGAGTTGCGGCGCCTCAGATGCCCGCTTCGCGGCTTACGCGAGGCACCACAAGTCCAAGATCGACGAGGAAGCCCCTCCACGAGTGCGATCTTGGTACGAGCCGGCCCTCAGAAGGGCCGTTTCGTACCAAGATCTCCGGAGCAGCCGAGCGCGACGGCCCAGAAACGCGCGGACGGGGTGCCCGCCGGGACGGCGGGCACCCCGGAAAGAGTGCAGGGTCAGCGGCCGGCTCGGGCGGCAACCGCCGTGTCGGGGTGGTCGCTGAACACGCCGTCCAGGCCCAGGTCGAGGAACAACTCGTACTCGGACGTGATGTCACCACGCGCGTTCGGGTCGGTGCCGATGCGGAAGTCCACCGGCAGGAACTGGTTCTCGGCCCGGAACGTCCACGCGTGCACCACCAGCTTCTGCCGGTGCGCGTCGCGGATCACCGAGGTGGGCGCGAGCAGCCGTCCGGCGGCGTCCCGGGGCACGATCAGGTTCTTGTTCAGGCCCACGCCGTCGGCGTACCGGGAGATCCAGGCCAGGCCCGCGGGCGTGGCCAGGTCCGCGTAGGTCCGCTTGTCGCCGCCCGCGACGAAGTCGTAGGGCGCGCCGGACGCGTCCATGAGCTGCACCAGCCGTACGTCGATCATCTTGTCGAGCTTGCGCAGGTTGGCGGTCTCGAAGCTCTGGACGAACACCGGGTCGTTCCGGTGGGTGAGCCGGTTGCGGCGCAGCACCGCCACCAGCGGCTCCTCCAGCGCGCGCCCGATCGACGCGAAGTAGGTCGGGTGCTTGGTCTCCGGGTAGACGCCGATGGTCCGGCCCCGGGACTTCGACTCGGCCCGCGCCAGGTCGATGACCTCCTGGAACGTCGGGATCTCGAACCTGCCGTCGAACGCGGTGTTGGCGACCCGCACCTGGGGCAGCCGCTCCTTGGCCCGCAGCGTCTTCAGCTCGGCCAGCGTGAAGTCCTCGGTGAACCAGCCGGTGACGGTGACCCCGTCGATGGTCTTCGTCGCCTTACGGGCGGCGAACTCGGGGCGGGCGGCCACGTCGGTCGTACCGGAGATCTCGTTCTCGTGCCGCGCGACCAGGACGCCGTCCTTCGTCGAGACCAGGTCCGGTTCGATGAAGTCGGCGCCCTGGCGGATGGCGAGCCGGTAGGCCTCAAGGGTGTGCTCCGGGCGGTAGCCGCTCGCGCCCCGGTGGCCGATCACGATCGGCCGCTGAGCCGGGCGGGCCTGCTCGGCGGCGCGGTGGTCGGGGCCGGCCTGGGCGGCCACTGCCGGCACCACCACAGCGGCCGCCGCGAGCAGCGCGCCGGCCACGCCGAGGGCGGAAAGGGTACGTCGCAACGCCGTCTCCTGTTCGTCGATGGGGTACGCACAGCAGACCGGGCGTGGTTGACCGCCAGTTGGTCGGTTCCTGACCTGCCGGTGAATCTCCGGACGGAAGATGACGGGATGCGCCGCCTGCTCCGGAAGCCCGTACGGCTGGTGCCGTTGGGGTTCCTGGCGGTGATCCTGGTCGGCACCGGCCTGCTCATGCTGCCCTGGGCCACCAGCGAGCAGCGGTACACCCCGTTCGTCACCGCGCTGTTCACGTCCACGTCGGCGGTGTCGGTGACCGGGATGGCGATCACCGACACGCCGAACTACTGGAACGGCTTCGGCCTCGTGATGATCACCGTGCTGACGCAGCTCGGCGGTCTGGGCATCCTGACCGGGGCGTCGCTGGTGATCCTGGCCGTCTCCCGTCAGCTCGGCCTGCGTAACCGGCTGCTCGTGCAGGCGGAGACCGCCGAGTTCGGCCTCGGCGACGTACGCCGGTTGCTGCTGCGCATCGCGGCCACCGTCTTCGTCACCGAGGCCCTGATGACGGCGGTGATCGCCGCGCGCCTGTTCCTGGCGTACGACTACCGGCCGGGCCGGGCGCTGTGGTCGGCGGTGTTCCACTCGGTCCAGGCGTTCAACAACGGCGGGTTCGCGCTCTACTCCGACGGTCTGGTCGCGTTCTCCCGCGACGGCTGGGTCGCGCTGCCGCTCAGCATCGGCGCGATCATCGGCGGGCTCGGTTTCCCGGCGCTGTTCGAGGCGGTACGCGAGTGGCGGCAGCCCGAGCGCTGGGCGGTCGCCACGAAACTGACCGTCTGGGGCAGCGTGGTGCTGACCGTCTTCGGCGTCGCCTACCTGCTGCTGGCCGAGTGGGGCAACCCGTTCACGATCGGCACCTTCGACGTGCCGGGCAAGGTGCTGGCGTCGTTCACCCAGATCGCGTTGAGCCGTACGGGCGGCTTCGACGTGGTGAACGTCGGGCGGCTCACCGACGAGAGCTACCCCATGTTGATCGGCCTGATGTTCATCGGCGGCGGCAGCGCGAGCACCGCGGGCGGCATCAAGGTCTCCACGTTCTTCCTGCTCGGCTTCGCCATCTGGGCCGAGCTGCGGGGCGAGCCGGACACCACTGTCGGGCGGCGGCGGGTGGCGGCGGCGAGCCAGCGGCAGGCGCTGACCGTGGCGCTGCTGAGCGTGGCGCTCGTGGCCGGCGGGACGGTCGGCCTGATCGCGCTGACCTCGCACATATCGTTCTCGGCCGCGTTGTTCGAGGTCACCTCCGCGTTCAGCACCACCGGCCTGACCGTCGGGGTGTCCGGTCAGCTCTCCCCGCCGGGCCAGTACGTGCTGACCGCGCTCATGTACATCGGCCGGATCGGGCCGCTCACGCTCGGCTCGGCCATCGCGTTGAACACCCGTCGACGGCTGTACCGCTACCCGGAGGAGCAACCCATTGTCGGCTAGACATCCGGAGGAGACCGGCATCGCGGTGATCGGCCTGGGCCGGTTCGGCGCGCGCCTGGCGGAGTCCCTGTCCCGGCTCGGTCACGAGGTGCTCGCGATCGACCACGACCCGAACCGGGTCCAGCACTGGTCGTCCGACCTCGACCGGGTGGTGCAGGCCGACAGCACCGAGGAGGTGGTGCTGCGCCAGCTCGGGCTCGCGGACTTCCGCCGGGTCGTGGTCGCGATCGGCGCGTCGCTGGAGGCGAGCGTGCTCACCGTACTGGCGCTGGCCGAGCTGGGGATCGAGCAGATCTGGGCGCGGGCCACCTCGGAGAAGCACGCGAAGATCCTGCACTCGGTGGGCGCGCACCACGTGGTCTTCCCCGAGGCGGAGACCGGCGAGCGGGTGGCGCACCTGATCGTCAGCCGGATGCTCGACTTCATCGAGTTCGACGACGACTTCGCCATCGCCAAGATCAAGGTGCCGGCGCCGCTGGTCGGACGGTCGCTGCGCGACATCGCACCGCAGGACCGGTACGGCGTGATGGTGGTGGGCGAGAAGCAGCCCGGGGAACCGTTCCGCTACGCCGGGCCGGAGACGGTGCTGGGGGCGGACAGCGTGCTCATCGTGGAGGGCGGCATCTCCCAGGTGCAGCGCTTCTCCGCGCTGACCTGACCGCCACGCCGACCTGACCGTCAGCCCTTCTTCGGACCCTTGCCCTTGCCGTGCTCACCCCCCTTCGGCCGGTCTACTTTGCTTTTCCCTTCGGGCCCTCCTTGCCCTTGGGCGGCTTCGGCGCGGCCTTGGGCTTCGCCGGCTTGGCCTTCGCCGCCGGCCCGCTCTTGGTGGTGGTCTTCGCGGTGCTCTTGGTGGCCGGCTTGACCGGCGTCTTCACCGGCGGCGCGGTGGTCGGTGCCGAGCCGGCGATGCCGGAGACCTGCACGCCGCAGGTGCTGTCGCCGAGCGTGAACTCGACCGGCAGCGTGTTGCTCCCGGTGTAGCGACCGGCGAGCGTCAGCTTCGTCGACGCGCCGGGCGCCAGCGCCGGGTCCGTCGCCGGCGCGGCGATCGAGACGGTACGCCCCGCCTGACGCGCCGTGGGCTGGGACGTGGTGACGGTCTGCTTGCCGGGGAACGTGAAGTTCATGGTCCAGCCGCGCAGTTCCCGGTCGCTGGTGTTGGTGAGCGTCAGCTCGGCGGAGAACTCCTTGCCGGTGTCGCGGCGCAGCGAGTAGTCGACAGCGCAGGGGACCGCCTCGGGCAGGCTCATCCGCGCCTCGGTCGGCTCCACCCCGCCGCTGGCCGGGCTGCGCGACGTGAGACCCCACAGCGTGGCGGTCACCGCGACCAGTCCGACGGCGGCCACGCCGGCCTCCACCTTGCGCCGCCGCGCCACCGCCCGCCGCGTTCGGGTACGGACCGCCGAGAACGGCAGCGCGTCGGTCTCCGCCGACCACGGCAGGATCGTGGTTCCGGCGTTCTCGGCGAGCCCCGGGTCCATCCGGCCGAACGCCGGCGACACCGGCACGATCGCCGCGATACCGGCCGCCTCGGCGAGCGTACGGGCCACCTCGGCGGTGGCCGGGCGGTCCTCGGGGCGCTTCGCCAGGCACCGCTGCACCAGCGCGGCGACCGGCTCGGGCAGGCCCGGCACCGCGGGCATCGGGTCCGGGTCGCGGTACATGTGCGCGCGCAGCATCTGGGTGGTGGTGCTGGCCTGCCACGGCAGGCGGCCGGTCAGCATCCGGTAGAGCAGCAGCCCGACCGCGTACACGTCGGTGGCCGGCGAGACGTGACCGTTGTCCAGCCGCTCCGGCGCCAGGTACGCGGGCGTGCCGAGCAGCGCGCCGTCCGGCCCCTTGTCGCTCTCCCCCACCAGCGCCGAGATGCCGAAGTCGACGACCTTCACCCCGGTCGGGGTCAGCATGACGTTGCCCGGCGTCACGTCCCGGTGCACCACGCCACGGGCGTGCGCGGCGGCCAGCGCCGAGGCGACCTCCGCGCCGATGGTCATGGCCTCCCGCCAGGGAAGCTGCCCGTCGCGGCCGAGCCGCCCGCTGAGCGGACCGCCGTCGACCAGCTCCATGACCACGTACGGCACGGTCAAGCCGACCTGCACGGACTCGCCGTAGTCGTACACGTTGGTGATGTTGGGGTGGCACAGCCGCGCGGCGGCCTGCGCCTCCACCCGGATCCGGTGCCGGAACGCCTTGTCGCTGGCCAGCCGCGACGCCAGCACCTTGACCGCCACCTGCCGGCCCAGCACCTCGTCGTAGCCGCGCCAGACGACCGACATGCCGCCCGCACCCAGCTGCTCGACCAACCGGTATCGCTCGCCGAGCAGTTGCACGCCGTTCCTGACCGGTCCACCCATGGTCGGTCCTGTTGCCCGAAGTCGACCCCGGTACACCTCAGCGGTCGGAATCGGTCAGGAAAGTCACCCGTTCAGGCGGTCGCCAGCAGTTGGTCCACCGGCGCGTAGTCGTCGGTGAGCACCATCGCGTCGCCCACCCACCCGGTCACCGCCGCCTCGTCCATCAGCTCGGCCCGTTCGGGCAGCAGCTTCAGCCCGGGCGGGATCGCGGCGAGCGGCAATGGCGCGTCCGAGGCGACGATCACGAAGTTGGCGCCCTGCTGCCCGTCGATCGCGCCGGGCGGTGCGATGAGCGCGACGTGCGCGAACTCGGCCTTCACGGTGGCCAGCTCGGCCCGGATGAACCGGCCCGGCGGGTAGTCGATGACGTTCTGCACGTAGATCCCGTCCGGGCGCAGCACCCGGCGGATGTCGGCGGCCATCTCCCGGGTCGCCAGGTGCCACGGCACCACGAGGTGGCCGAACGCGTCGCCCACGATGAAGTCGCGGCTGTCGGTCGGCTCGCCGCGCAGCAGCACCCGCGCGTCGCCCACCTCGGCCCGCATCTGCGGGCCGGTACGCAGGCCCAGCTCCCGCCGGTCCAGCTCGACCAGCCCGCCGTCGAGTTCGAACACCAGGTTGTCGGTGCCGGGCCGGGTCGCGGCCAGGTAGTGCGGCACGGTGAAACCGCCGCCGCCCAGGTGCAGCGCGTCCATCGGCTGCTTCGCCGGCCGCGCCACGTCCGCGACCAGGCCGATCCACTGCGTGTACGCGTACTTCAGGTGGGTCGGCTCGCCCAGGTCGACGTACGAGTGCTCGGCCGAGTTGAGGTAGAGCGTGCGTCCCTGCGGCCACGACGGGTCAACCTCGACCCGGGCGCAGTGGTACGCGGTCTCCACGTCGCACGGGTTCGGCGCCGCCGCGGTGAGCCCGGCGGCGGCCAGACCGAGCAGCGCCAGCGCGGCCTTGACCCGGCCCGGCGCGGACAGCCCGCTCGGGCCGGCCTGCCGGCGCAGCCAGAAGCCGAGCGCCAGCCCGGTCACGCCGAGCACGGCGGCCAGCCCCAGCACGATGACGGTGCTGGACAGCGTCGCCACCAGCACGAAGCCGGTGCCGAGCGTGGCGGTGATGCCGCCGAGCGTGCCGATGCCGGACAGCTTGCCCACCACCTGCCCGGTCCGACGCAGGTCGGCGAGCTGGAGCTTCACCACGAGCGGGGTGATCCCGGCCAGCAGCGCGGCGGGCAGCAGCACGGTCAGCGCGGTCAGCAGGAGCACCGCGCTCGCCGCGCCGCCGCGCAGCGCCTCACCGGCGTACCTGACGATCGGCAGCGTGACCGCGGTGGCGATGCCGGCCAGCACCAGCGCCGGGGCGAGCAGGGTGCGCGGGTCACGCCGGTCGGCGAGCCACCCGCCGAACCACGCCCCGTACGCGATGGCGGCCAGCGCCATGCCGATCACCGAGCTGGTCACCTGGAGGGTCACCCCGACGTACGGGCCGACCAGGCGCAACGACACGGTCTCCAGCACCAGCACGGCCCCGCTGGAGAGGAAGACGAGGAACGCGGCGAGCCCGTTGGGCAGGGCCCGGGGCGGAACCGGGGCGCCGGCCGCCGGTTCCGCGATGACGTCGGACGATGTGCTGCTCACCGTGGCGATGCTACGCAGCGCTCGCGGCGGACCGGGTCAATACATCGAGATGTGAACATGGTTTGTGTGGTCCGCCGCCGGGCTGCCGCCGCCGCTGTACGCGCGCCAGCCGGTGTTCGGCATCCAGATCTGCCGATACCAGATGACGTACATGATGCCGAGGCGGTTCGCGTTGTTCTTCGCCCAGGCGGCGAGGCTGTCGCCGTACGCCTTGTCGCCGCCGGTGGCGGTCTTGTCCTCGAACCCGCCGCTGGCGGCGGAGAAGTCGCAGGCCCGGCCCTTGGGGTGCTCGCCGCCGCCACCGCTGCGGTGACACGAGGCGTAGCGCTTGTAACCGGCCCCCTTGGCCTGCTGGAGCATGTGCAGCGTGCGCGGCGTGATGCAGCCGGACGCGGGCGTCGGGTCGTCCACCGAGCAGGACTCCGACGGCCACGAGCCGTCCGAGTTGCGCGGCGCGGGCTTCGCCGACGAGGACGTGCCGTTGAACCCGGACCCGGCGCCGGAGCTGACCTTCGCCAGCGCCACCTCGGCGTCCTTCTTCTTGCGGGCCTGCACCGCGACCTGCTTGGCCTGCTCGCGCACCTCGGCGTCGATGGCGAGCTTCGCCTCGGCCGCCTGCGCCTTCGCGTCGGCCAGTTCCCGCAGCCGCTTGCTGTCCCGCTGGGCCATCACGTCCAGCTCGGCCGCGCGCTTGAGGAAGTCGTTCGGGTCGGCGCTGGCCAGCAGCATCGACGTCGCGGTCAGCCGGCCCATCCGGTACGACTGCGCGGCGACCTCACCGGCCTGCGCGCTGAGCCCGACGAGGCGTACCTCGATGTCGCTGAGCTGGGCGGCGAGCGCCTTCTGCCGGCGCTTGGAGTTCTCCAGCTTGTTCTGGGCCTCGATGTGGCCCTTCGCCGCCGCCTCCAACGCGGCCCGCAGCTGCTTGCTGCCGCCCTCGTTCGGGGCGTTCGGGCTGGGTACGGCGGCGGCCGGGCCGGCGGCCACGCCGGAGCCGAGCAGCACGGCCACCGCGGCGAGCGCGGCGAGCAGCGACCGCCGGACGCGCCGGCCGGTAGGGCTGGTCCTGGGCACGTGTTGGTCCTTCCGTCGACCGCCGGCCCCCGCACACCGAGCGGCGTCTCCGCCGGCGCCGGACGGCGGCCTGCTGGCGGAGACCGCCGGTCACGATACCGGACCACGCGCGACGCGCCAGGCCGGCGACGGCGTACGGCGTCCGACGTCGACGCAGCGTGCCGTGCCCGTCGCACAACGCCGCTCAACCGCCCAGCAGGGCGGCGCTCACCTCGTCCCAGATCTCCGGGCTCGACGCCACGAGCAGTCCCCGGCCGTCGTCGGCCGGGTGGTAGTCGGCGCCGTCGAACCGGCGGGCCACGCCACCGGCCTCGCGCACCAGCAACGTGCCGGGTGTGTGGTCCCACGGCAGGGTGCGCCAGAACAGCACGAACTGCTGCTCGCCGGTGAGCACGTCCAGGTATTCCCGGCCGGCGCAGTGCTGGCCGGGCAGCAGCTCACCGATGCGGCGTCCGCCCTCCTCCACCCGGCGGCGGAAGTCCGGCGGCAGGAACTTCGTCGCCGCGGTGCCGCGCAGCGCGCCCACCCGCGGCTCGGCCGGCGGCGCGCTCAGCGACGCCCCGTCCAGCTCGGTGCCGGCACCGAGCCGGCACGCCGCCATCGTGCCGTCGAGCGGGTCGTACACCCAGGAGGCCACCGGTACGCCGTCGGTGAGCAGCGCCGCCATCAGCGCGAACGGCCGGCGACCGGCGGCGAAGTTGGAGGTGCCGTCGACCGGGTCGACGAGCCACACGTCGCCGCTGCCGCGCAGGTGCCGCAGCAGGTCCGGGTCCTCGGCGACGGCCTCCTCGCCGACCACCACCGAGCCGGGACGCAGCCGCCGCAGGCCCTCGGAGATGAGCACCTCGGCCTCGCGGTCGGCGACGGTGACCACCTCGCCGGGTGCCTTCTCGGAGATGTCGGACGCGTCGAGCCGGCGGAACAACGGCACGACGACCTTGGCCGCCGCCTCCTTCAGCAGCGCGCCGACGTCGTCCAGCAGCGGGTCAGCCACGCGGCGGCAGCTTGACCACGCTGACGAAGAACTCGTCGATCTGGCGGACCACCGAGATGAAGCGCTCGAAGTCCACCGGCTTGGTCACGTAGGCGTTGGCGTGCAGCTGGTAGCTGCGCAGGATGTCCTCGTCGGCCTGCGAGGTGGTGAGCACCACGACCGGGATCCGGCGCAGTTCCTCGTCCTTCTTGATCTCCTCCAGCACCTCCCGGCCGTCCCGGCGGGGCAGGTTCAGGTCGAGCAGGACCAGGTCGGGCGTCACCGCGTCCGCGTACTGGCCCTCGCGGCGCAGGTAGGCGAGCGCCTCGGCGCCGTCGGAGACGACGGTGAGGCGGTTGCGGAGCTTGTGCTCCTCGAACGCCTCCTGGGTCATCAGCACGTCGCCGGGGTCGTCCTCGACGAGCAGGACCTCGATCGGGCTCTTGCCGTCCGCGGGCGCGGTCATCCCACCGTCTCCTTCATGCCACCGTTTGTACCGTGTCGGTCCGCCTCCGCGGGCGGCTCTTCGCGTGCCTCGCCGTCCGGCTGCCGCCCGACGTCCGCCGGGTCACCGTCGGCGCCCTCGGCGGCCGGCGCCTCGGCCGGCTCCGCGGCGTCCTGCGCGTCCGTCGTGTCGTCGTCCGCCGCGGTCTCCGCCGCCTTGGCGGCCTCGATGTCGGCCTCCAGCGCGGGCAGCGTGAACCGGATCGTGGTGCCCTCGTCGGCGTCGGTGTCCACCCAGACCCGGCCGCCGTGATACTCCACGATCTTCTTGACGATGGCCAGTCCGATGCCGGTGCCCGGGTACGCGTCCTTCGAGTGCAGCCGCTGGAAGATCACGAAGATCTTGTCGGCGAACTCCGGTTCGATCCCGATGCCGTTGTCCCGGCAGCTGATCTCCCACTCGCCGTCCACCAGCCGCGCCGACACGTGCACCTTCGGCGGCACGTCGGGCCGGCGGAACTTCACCGAGTTGCTGACCAGGTTGACCAGCAGGTTGGTCAGCAGCGGCTCCTCGCCGCGGATGGTGGGCATCTCGCCCCAGGTCAGCTCCGCGTCGGAGTACTGCAACGCCGCCTCGGTCTGCCCCGCCACGTCGCCCATCACCTTGTTCAGGTCGACCTCGGTGAAACCGGTGGTCAACCGCCCGATCCGGGAGAACGCCAGCAGGTCGTTGATCAGCCGCTGCATGCGCTGCGCGCCGTCGACCGCGAAGGCGATGTACTGGTCGGCCCGCTCGTCGAGCTGCCCGGCGTACCGCCGCTGCAGGAGCTGGCAGAAGCTCGCCACCTTGCGCAGCGGCTCCTGGAGGTCGTGCGAGGCGACGTACGCGAACTGCTCCAGGTCACGGTTGGACCGGGTCAGCTCCTCGGCCTGCTTCTGCAACTGGCTGTTGACCCACTCGATGCGCTCCCGGGCCTCGCGTACCTCGTCCAGCTCCCGGGCGATCTTCATCCGCATCTGGTCGATGTCGTCGGCGAGCCGGCGGAACTCCGGCGGCCCGGACCCCTCGATGCGGTGCCGGTAGTCGCCGTCGGCCACCTCACGCACCTGACCGACCAGGTCGGCCAGCGGGCGGATCAGGATCCGGTCCAGCGAGAGCAGCATGACCACGCCGGCCGTCGTCACCACCAGCGCGGCGATGATCAGCAGTACGACGAGCGTGTTGCTCGTCGCGTTGACCCGGTCGGCGGTCTCCTGCCGGACCGTGAGGATCTCCTCCTGAAGCGTGTTCACCGCCGTGCGGATGCCGTCGAACTGCTGGCGGGTCGCGTCGGTGATCAGCGCCTGGCCGGCCTCCGGGCCGTTCCGCTCGACCGTGGTGATGACCGGCTCGGCCACCTGGGTCCGCCACTGCGCGGTCTCCTGCTCCACCACGTCCAGCGACCGGCGCACGTCCGGGTAGTCGGCGGAGAGGTCGCGGATCGAGGCGACCAGGTCCTGCTCCCGCTTCACGCCCTCGCGGTAGGGCTCCAGGTCACCGCGGTCACCGTTCACCGCGTACCCGCGCACCGAGGTCTCCTGGTCGAGCAGGACGCTCATCAGCTCCTGCGCCTGGACACGCAGCGGACCGGTCTTGAGCAGCACCGCGTCGATGTTCTGCCGGTTCTTCGCGGCGACCGCCGCCTCTGCGGCGGCCAAGCCGAGCAGCAGCACCACCACCACGCCGAGCAGCGCGGCCACCCGCCGCCGCAGGGTCCAACCCTGCTGGTACGCCTTCACAGGTTCTTCTCCGTTCGGCACTGCGGGACTTGCCGGACCGGTTCGCTGTTCGCTCACCGGCCGGTGCCCCGGGTCACCAGCAACATCGCCACGTCGTCGGCCAACGGACCACCGTTGATCTGCTCGGCCCGCCCGACCAGCCACGCGGGCAGTTCGGACAGCGGCACCGCCCGGTTCGCCGGTTCGGCGAGCAGCCCGGTCAGGCCCGGCACGTCGAGGCGTTCGTCCCCGCCGTCCACCCGGCCCTCGATGAGGCCGTCGGTGTACATCAGCAGGGACCAGTCGTCGGTGTCGAACTCCAGGTCGAAGGCGACCGGGCGGCGCGGGCGTACGCCCAGCAGCAACCCGCCCTTGGCCGGCACCGGCGCGACCTTGCCGCCGCTGAGCAGCAGCGGCGGGGGGTGACCGGCGAGGCGTACGGTGGCCCGCGCCGACGCCAGATCGAGCCGGGCGGTGGCCACCGTCGCGAAGATCTCCTGGAGGCGGCGCTCACTCATCAGCACCTGCTCCAGCGCGGGCAGCACCTCGTCGTCCGGCACCCCGGCCAGCACCAGCGCCCGCCAGGCCACGCGCAGTTCGACGCCGAGCGCGGCCTCGTCCACGCCGTGCCCGCAGACGTCGCCGACGATCAGGTCGATCCGGTCCGGCTGGGTCTGCACCACGTCGTAGAAGTCACCGCCGATCAGCGCGGCGTGCCGGCCGGGCCGGTAGAACGTGTGCACCGACACCTCGTCGGTGGTCATCAGCGGCTGCGGCAGCAGGCCACGCTCCAGGCGGGCGGACTCGGCCTGGCGCAGCTCCACCTCGCGCAGCCGGCGGGCGTTCTCGTCGGCCCGCTTGCGCTCGACCGCGTACCGCAGCGCCCGGGTCAGCAGGACGCCGTCGACCTGGCCCTTGACCAGGTAGTCCTGCGCCCCCTCGGCGACCGCGACGATGCCCAGGTGCTCGTCCGAGCGGCCGGTCAGCACGCAGACCGCGGCGCCGCTGGCCATCTCCAGCACCCGGCGCAGCCCGTCCAGGCCCTGCGCGTCGGGCAGGCCCAGGTCGAGCAGGACGCAGTCCACGCCCATCACCCGCTGCCGGGCCTCGCTGAGGCTCGTGGCGACCAGCAGGTCGATCATCGAGTTGGTCTCGGCGAGCAGCTCGCCGACCAGGAAGGCGTCGCCCTCGTCGTCCTCGACCAGCAGCACCCGCAGCCGCTCGCCCGGCGGGACGCCGCCGTGCAGCCCCGCCCCGGCCGACGGCACGTAGACGGCACCCGACGCGCCGGAACCCCGCTGCGGTCGGGTAACCGCCGCGAGTCGCGGGAGTTCGCTGGTGATGTCGGGCTCCTTCCGAATGCCCTGCTGATCCTGACTCAGACAACAGTCGCACACCGCGCGACCGTCGCCGGTGCGGCGGAGCGTGTGACACGTCCATCCGGACAGCGGCACGGTCGACCCACGATGTTACGCCGGGAGCGCTGTCACGCCCGCAGCGCACCGACCGGGGACTGCCGCCGCAGGCCCCGGGGGTGCAGGATGATCCCCACCCCGTAGATCCACCCCGAGGAGTCCCCCGTGGGCGTACCCCCCACCCGCCCCGCCGACCGCGCGTTCGCCAGGCCCCGCCGGAGGCCGATCGCCGCCGTCGCCGCGACTGTGGCGCTGCTCGCCGTCGGGGCGGGCGTCCTGGTCGGCCTCTCCACCCCGGCGCCGCGTCCGGCGGACGCGCCGGAGGGCGAGTTCAGCGCCGGCCGGGCGTTCCGGAACGTCGAGGTGATCGCCGCCGAGCCGCACGTGGCCGGCAGCGCCGCCAACGACCGGGTACGCGAACACCTGGTGGGCACGCTGCGCGGGCTGGGCCTTCAGACCGAGGTGCAGGACGCGGTCGCGCCCGAGGCCGGGCAACTGTCCGGCGCGGCGGGCGGGGCGACGCTGGCCCGGGTCCGCAACGTGGTGGCCCGGCTCCCCGGCACCGACCCGACCGGGAAGGTGTTCCTGGTCTCCCACTACGACTCGGTGCAGACCGGGCCGGGCGGCAACGACGACGGCGCCGGCACCTCCGCGATCCTGGAGGTGGCCCGGGCGCTGAGCACCGGCCCGCGCCCCCGCAACGACATCGTCTTCGTGCTGACCGACGCGGAGGAGGCGTGCCTGTGCGGGGCCGCCGGATTCGCCGCCGACCACCCGCTCGCGCGCGACGGCGGGGTGGTGCTCAACCTGGAGGCGCGCGGCTCCACCGGTCCGGTGATCATGTTCGAGACGTCCCGGAACAACGCGAAGCTGGTGGAGATCTTCGGCAGGGCCGCGCCGCACCCGGTGGGCACCTCGTTCGCGGTGGAGATCTACCGGGCGCTGCCGAACGATACCGACTTCACCGCGTTCCTCGACCGCAGGTTCGTGGGCCTCAACTCCGCGTACATCGACGGCGGCGCGATCTACCACACCCCGCTGGACGTGCCGGCCCGGATGGACCGGGGCAGCCTCCAGATGCACGGTGACAACGCGCTCGGCCTGGCCCGCGAGTTCGGCCGCACCGACCTGGGCGACCTGCGTGCCGGTCACGACGACACCTACTTCCCCGTGCTCGGCGGCCTGGTCCGCTACCCCGGCTGGCTGACAGTGCCGCTCGCCGTGGCCGCGCTGCTCGCCGTCGGCGCGCTCGGCTGGCTCCTGCGCCGCCGCGGCCGGGCCACCGCCGGCACGCTCGCCGCCGGCTTCGGCCTCACCCTGGTGCCCGTCGTCGTGGCCCCGCTCGGCGCGTGGCTGCTCTGGACCGCGATCACCACGATCCGGCCCGGGTACGCCGAACTGCTCGACCCGTACCGCCCGGTGGCGTACCGGCTCGCCGTGGTGGCGCTCTCCGCCGCGGTGCTGTTCTGCTGGTACGCGCTGCTGCGCCGCCGGGTGGGCCCGGCCGCGCTGGCGTTCGGCGGGCTGGCCTGGCTGGGAGTCTTCGGTGTGCTGCTCGCCGTGGCGGTGCCCGGCGGGGCGTACCTGACGACACTGCCGGCGCTGGCCGGCGCGCTCGCCGGGTTCGCGGCGCTCGCCACCCGGCGCGACGGCCCGTGGCCGGTGGTCGCGGTGACGCTCGCCGCCGCGGTGGCGGTGGTGATCCTGCTGCCTCCGGTGGTGCTGCTGTTCCCGGCGCTCGGCATGGGCATGGGCGCGGTAGCCGCGCTCGTCGCGGTGCTGCTCGGCCTCGCCGTACTCCCGGTGGTGGACCTGCTGCACCCCCGGGCCGGCGGCCAGCGCGGTCTGCTGGCGCTGCGCGCACGCCGGCTCGGCGCGCTGCCCGCCGCGGCCGCCGCGCTGGCCGCGGTGGTGCTCGCCGGGGTCGGCCTCGCCGTGGACCGCTTCGACGCCGCGCATCCCGTGCCGACCCACCTGATGTACGCGCTGGACGCGGGCACCGGGAAGGCCGCGTGGCTCACTCGCGAGGAGAAGCCGCAGCCCTGGACCGACGGCTACGTCGACGGCACGGTCTCGATCGCCGACGACTTCCCCGGGCTGGGCACCACCGAGCTGCGCGGCGGACCGGCCACCGCGGCGCCCCTGCCCGCCCCGAAGCTGGAGTTGTTGTCCGACAGCCGCTCGGGCGACCAGCGCGTGCTGCGGGTACGGGTGGTGCCGCAGCGGCAGGTACGCCTGCTCACGCTGCACGTCGACACCGGCACGGCCACCGTGCGGTCCGCCTCGGTGGCCGGGCGGGACGTGCCGGTCGAGCCGGGCGACGGCAAGTGGGGATTCGGGGTCGTGTTCCACGCCCCGCCGCCGGAGGGTGTCGAGTTCACGCTGACGCTCGTGCCCCGGGGCGGTGCCGTTTCGGTGCGGGCCATGGACGCCAGTGACGGGCTGTCCGGGGTGCCCGGGTTCCGGCCCCGGCCGGAGGGTGTGGGCGTGGTCGGCTCGCACAGCTCGGAGATGCTGGCGGTGGCCCGCACGTACCCGCTCTGAGCGGTCTGCCTGATCGACACCACCTCGCCGGAGTGGCGGTATCCGCGCGCCGGGATACCGCCACTTCGGCGTACTGGCTGTGGGTCAGCGCCGCCCCAGCACCTCGGCGACCCGCAGGAAACCGTCCGCGCCGTGGCCCAGACCGACGGCCCGGCGGGCCATGCCCTCGGCCGCCCGCATCACCCCGGCGTCGATGCCGTGCGCCTCGGACGTGTGGACGATGTGCGCCATGGACGACACGGCGGAGGTGATCGGGTTGCCGTCTCCGGGGAAGGTGCCCGTGTCCATCTCCACCGCGCCCTCCTCGAAGATCGGCGGCAGGATCGCGGCGATGCCGGCGGCGAACGGCGCGAGTTCCCGAGCCGTCACGCCCTCCGCCCTGGCCACCGCCAGCGCGTGCGCGTACCCCGCCATCGCGGTCCAGAAGATGTCGAGCAGCGCGATGTCGTACGCCGCCGCGCGCCCGATCTCCTCGCCGAGGTGCGTGTGGGTGCCGCCCAGCGCGTCGAGCACCGGCTGGTGCTCCCGGTAGAGGCCGGCCGGACCGCTGTAGATGAGCACCGCGCCCGCGGTGCCGATGGTGGTGGTCGGCGTCATGATCGCGCCGTCCAGATACCGGATGCCGTGGCCGGCCGCCCATCCTGCGGTGTCCCTGGCCCGGTCCGGGGTGTCGGCCGTCAGGCTGGCGACCGTGCGACCCGTGAGCGCGGCGGCCACCGCATCGCGTCGCAGGATCGCGTCCGACGCGTCGTAGTTCACCACGCAGACCACAGTCAGCCCGCTCGCGGCGACCGCCTCCTCGGCGGTCCGTGCGCTCGTCGCACCCCGCTCGACCAGCTCACGGTCCTTGCCGGGCGTGCGATTCCAGACCGTCGTGGGCACTCCGGCGCTCAGGAAGGCGCCGGCCAGCGCACGACCCATCGGTCCCAGACCGAGCACCGTGACAGACTTGTCGGGGTTGGTGTTCACGCAGACTCCTCTTGTCGAACGGGACGCAGATGACGCGCAGCCGGGCCCAGGATCTGAACGTCTGTGGAGTGACGGCCGCGATCGCCGTGATCGACGGCAAGTGGAAGACAGCCCTGCTCTGGCTGCTGGAATCCGGCCCGCGCCGCCCCGGAGAGCTGCGCCGGCAGCTTCCGGGACTCACCGAGAAGGTGCTGACTCAGGCGTTACGCGAGATGGAGGGCGACGGACTGGTGCACCGGGAGGCGTACGAGGTGCTGCCGTTGAAGACCGAGTACTCGCTCACCACTTTCGGCCGCGAACTGGCCGAGGCGCTGGCTCCCCTCTCCGACTGGGGCCACCGCCGCCTGGACAAACTCGCCGAAGCCCGTACCGCCTCCTGACCTGTTCTTTTCCGCCTCTGCCCACAACCAGGTTCGTCGCGGTCGCGCACGGCGACAAGTACCCACAAAAAAGTGGCTACGTCTGCTGATCGACAGCGAGACTCGGGTCATGGAATTCCTCTGCTACCACCGCGATCGGCTCGGCTCGGCGTCTCTGCGCCAGGAACTGGTCGAGGAGCACTGGTCCTACATGGACCGGCACGCGGAGCAGATGATCGCGCGCGGCCCGACCCTCGCCGACGACGGCTCGCCGACCGGCAGCGTGCACATCCTGAGCCTGCCCGACCCCGCCGCCGCGCGGGCGTTCGCCTTCGACGAGCCCAACTACCAGGCCGGCGCGTACCGGGACGTGATGCTGCGGCGGTGGCGGAACATGCTGGGCCGCACCATGTGGGACTTCCCCGGCGGCCGGACCGGCGGCAACCGCTACCTGGTGCTCGGCCTCGGTCCGGAGCAGAGCGCCGGCCCGGTGTTGCCGCAGCGGCAGGACGAGCTGATCGCGTACGGGCCGCTGCTGTCCGACAACGGGGCAACGTGGCTCGGCACGGCGGCGCTGGTACGGGCGGCCGACCCGGACGAGGCACGGGCGGTGCTGGCCGCCGACCGGTACGCCGACGTCGAGGTGCACAACTGGGTGTTCGGCGGCCGTCCGGCGTAACCGGCTACTCGTGATCTCCCAGCCAGCCACCGATCCGCAGTTCGGACGGTACCTGTCCCTGCCGCAGCACCCACTCGTCAGCCAGAGACGCGACGACCAGGTCGCAGTGATCGAACCGCAGCAGGACACCGGTCGGCTGGGCCGATACGCCCCGGATCGGTGCGGCGTTCAGCAGCCGATTCCCGGGTAGCAGCGCCAGCAGATCGGGCCGTTGTGCCGGTCCGACGCGCGTCTCACCGTCCTCCCCCATGTCGTACGCCGCGTACGGCTCGGCGAACCGAAGACGCAACGCTTCGCCGGATCCATGGGCCATGAGCGGTGGCGTGCCCGAGAAGTGCAGCCAGAAGTGCAAGAGGCTCTCCGTGTCGCCGCCACGCCGGCCGCCGAACCAGTGGCGGGCCTCGGTGACCGCGACGAGATCCCGGCCGATGACCGGACGCAGCACCTGCACGGCCGCCGCTTCGGTGTCATCGGGTGAATCGGGCACGGCTACTTCCAGCGGAAGTGCACGAACAAGCGACCGAAGTTCTTCGAGTCCTTCTCGACCCGGTGGTAGAGCTGCTTCACGTCCTTCTGGTCGAGGAAGCGCAGCACCTTCTTCTTCAGCGCGCCGGAGCCCTTGCCCGGGATGATCTCCACGAGCGTGGCCTTCTTCGCCACCGCCTCGTCCATGATCCCGCGCAGCGCGCGATCGATGTCGTGGCCCTTGTTGTAGATGTCGTGGAGGTCGAGCTTGAGCTTCACGGTCCCATCCTAGGTACGCGGAAGGGCAGCCCGCCCGGGCTGCCCTTCCGCGTCATCGGTCAACGACCGACCTTGCCCTCCACCCGGCGCAGGGCGGTGGCGTAGTCGGTGTTCGTCGAGTACATCGCGGCCGCGATGCGCAGGTGCCGCAGCGCGTCCGCCGGCCGGTTCATCCGCTCCAGCGTGCGGCCGAGCACGTGGTGCGCGTAGTGGTCGCTCGGGTCGCGGTCGACCAGCGCGCGCAACTGCTCCTCAGCCCGGTTGAGCTGGGCCGACTGGAAGTACGCGCGGGCCAGCAGCTGCCGGACCGATGAGTTGTCCGGCTCCGCCTCGATGATCGGTTCGAGCAGCCGGGCCGCTCCGGTCGGGTCACCCGCTTCGAAGAACATGGTCGCCCGCCGGTACTCCGCCAGAAGATCCACTCGACCCACCTCCTCGTGTCGCGCCAGGCCCTAGGTCCGACGCTGGCACAACACCGACGGAACCGCGAGTGTTCCTGCGGTCGAAGATCAGGTGGTCGGGTCGTACCGGCCGCCGATCAGGTCCCAGGCCCGGACACCACCGACGATTCCGGCCGTGTTCGGGACGATCACCACGTCGTCGCCCATCCGGGCCACCTGCTCGGGCCGGATCAGCCGGGAGTTGCCGCCGCCGAGGTACAGCCGGTCCCAGCGGAACACCGGCCGCAGGCCGTCCACCACCTGCCGGATCCGCCGCGACCAGAACGCGTCGCCGAGCCGCCGTCGTTCCGGCTCCCCCACGTACGTGTCGTACGTGGTGTTCCACCGCACCGGCGCGTGCGACAACTCCAGGTGGGGTGCCAGCGTCCCGCCGTCGAACAACGCGCTGCCCAGCCCGGTGCCGAGCGTCAGCACCAGCTCGCAGCCGGTCCCGGCGACCACGCCCGCGCCGTGCACCTCGGCGTCGTTGAGCACCAGCGCCGGCACGCCGAACGCCTCGGCCAGCGCGGTGCGCGCGTCGTACCCGGACCACTCGGCTACCAGCTCCGGGTCGACGCGGCTGCGCGGCCCGGAACGGGTCACGTAGTGCGGCGTCGCCACCACCACGCCGTGCCGGATCATGCCGGGCATGCCCACGGTGAGCCGGTCCGCCGTGGGCAGGCGGGCGCCGAGATCCAGCAGCGTCTTGACGAACAGGCCGGGCGGCAACGGGTACGGCGTGGGCACGCGCAGCGGCCGGGCGCGCATGGTCCCGGCGGCGTCCAGCACGGAGGCCTTGATCCCGCCGCCACCGCAGTCGATCGCCAGTGTGGTCACCACGGCTGTGAGTCTCCCTCACACCGGTGCCGCCGCGAGCGCGGGTCACGGTAATCCGGATGCGCCCGCCGGTAGGCTCGACCACCTGATGAGCGCCACGTTGATCGCCAAGGACCTCACCGCCGGCCACGGTGACCGCCTCCTCTTCGAAGACCTCGACCTGGTCGTCGCGCCCGGCGACGTGGTGGGGCTGGTCGGGGTCAACGGCGCGGGGAAGTCCACGCTGCTGCGTACCCTCGCCGGTCTGCTCCCCCGCGAGCAGGGCTCTGTCTCGCTGAGCCCGCCCACGGCGACCGTCGGCTACCTGCCGCAGGAGCCGGAGCGCCGGCCCGGCGAGACGGTCCGCGAGTTCCTGGCCCGACG
The DNA here is from genome assembly GCF_049315215.1 of Micromonospora sp. WMMD1219. NCBI lineage: Bacteria > Bacillati > Actinomycetota > Actinomycetes > Micromonosporales > Micromonosporaceae > Micromonospora > Micromonospora sp. WMMD1219. The sequence goes on along the minus strand of NZ_CP186057.1, from coordinate 2,377,843 downwards.
GACCGGGGTGACCGCCGCGCAGGCCGCGCTGGACGCCGCCACCGAGGCGCTCACCGCCGGGGCGGCGGGCGCCGACGACGCGTACGCGAACGCTCTGGAACGCTGGCTCGACCTCGGCGGCGCGGACCTGGACGAACGGGCCGCGCAGGTCGCCGCGGAGCTGGGTCTCGACGTCGGCCTGGACCACCCGATGACCGGCCTGTCCGGCGGGCAGGCCGGTCGCGCTGGGCTCGCGTCGCTGCTGCTCAGCCGGTACGACGTCTTCCTGCTCGACGAGCCCACCAACGACCTCGACCTGGCCGGGCTGGACCGGCTGGAACGCTTCGTCACCGGCCTGCGTGCCGGGACCGTCGTGGTCAGCCACGACCGCGAGTTCCTCACCCGCACGGTCACCCGGATCGTCGAGCTGGACCTGCACCAGCGGCAGGTCAACCACTACGGCGGTGGCTACGCGGCCTACCTGGAGGAGCGGGAGGTGGCGCGCCGGCACGCCCGCGAGGAGTACGAGGAGTACGCCGACACGAAGAGCGACCTGGAGGCGCGCGCCCGCACCCAGCGGGCGTGGATGGAGAAGGGCGTCAAGAACGCCCGGCGCAAGGCCACCGACAACGACAAGATCGGCCGCAAGTACCGCGCCGAGTCGACCGAGAAGCAGGCCGCGAAGGCCAAGCAGACCGCCCGGCTGATCGAGCGGCTGGAGGTGGTCGAGGAGCCGCGCAAGGAGTGGGAGCTGCGGATGGAGATCGCCGCCGCGCCCCGCGCCGGCGCCGTCGTGGCCTCGCTCCGAGGAGCAGTGGTACGCCGAGGCGGCTTCACGCTCGGCCCGGTGGACCTGCAGATCGACTGGGCCGACCGGGTGGCGATCACCGGGGCGAACGGCTCCGGCAAGAGCACCCTGCTCGCCGCGCTGCTCGGCCGGCTCCCGCTGGACGAGGGCCACGCCGCGCTCGGCCCGGGTGTGGTGGTCGGCGAGGTCGACCAGGCCCGAGGGCTGTTCCTCGGCGACCAGCCGCTGCTCGACGCGTTCGGTGCCGCCGTACCGGATCTGGCCCCGGCCGACGTGCGCACGCTGCTGGCGAAGTTCGGGCTGCGCGCCGACCACGTGCTGCGGCCGGCGGCGACGCTGTCGCCCGGCGAGCGGACCCGGGCCGCGCTGGCCCTGCTCCAGGGCCGGGGCGTGAACCTGCTGGTGCTCGACGAGCCGACGAACCACCTCGACCTGGCGGCGATCGAGCAGCTCGAATCGGCGCTGGCCAGCTACCCGGGAACGCTGCTGCTGGTGACCCACGACCGGCGGATGCTCGACGCGGTGAGCGTGAACCGGCGGCTGCGCGTCGCGGACGGACGGATCGCCGAACACTGATCCGTGCCGAGTCGCCCGCGCGGGTCCACAATGAGCGCATGCTCAAGTGGGAGTACGCGCTGCTGGTCCGCCGCCGCCAGGCCGCCGCCACCGACGCCGGGTGGGAGGTCGTCTTCATCTGGTACGGCCCGGACGGCTCCATGATCGACGTGACGCCGTACGGCGACACCGCGCTGGCCCACCTGAACCGGGCCGGCGACCAGGGCTGGGAACTGGTCGCGATGAGCGAGGATCCGTCGCTGCCGGGCAACAACGAGCTGCACCGCTACCACCTCAAGCGCCCGAAGGCAGCGGCTGCCCAGCCCCGCCAGCGCATGCGAGGCTCCCGCACAGTCCGCCGAACCCTCTCCCCCTGACCCCCTGCTCCCCTCCCGCCCTCCCCGCCCTCCCCGCCCTCCCCGCTCTCCCCGTTGATCTTGCAGTTGCAGCCTCTCGCATGTCCTCTTTGCGAGCTTGGTCCGGGCCACAACTCCAAGATCGGCGAAGGCCGACCCGCGACCCTGCCCCGCCTCCCCGCACAACCCCGCCCTGCAGGGTCGATCAAGGAGTTCGCGTCGGCTTCGCCCTCGATCCAGGACACAAACTCCTTGATCAACGGGGTCGGTCCGGGTCGTGGGAGATCTTGGAAGGAAGTGCCCCTATGAGGGCCGGAATCTTCCAAGATCTCGGGCGCGCTTCGGTGATCAAGGAGTTTGGGTCTCCGAGGGCGTCTTCTGCTGACACGAACTCCTTGATCACGGGCGACAGGCGGGGCGGCCGGGCCGACGAAGGGCGAGGGCGGGTCGGACGGGGCTGACGGACGGGCTGGGTGCGGCCGGGCGGGCGCGGCCGGGCGCGGGGCGCGGCTCGGGCGGAGGGACGAGGGCGGAGGGGCGGTTGGGCGGCAGCCCGGGGCGGGAGGACGACGGATGGGTGGGGCATATGGGGGTGAAAAGGGGGTAACGGGCCGCCGGAGGTGGCGCATGGTGGCGATGGGGCAGACCGCTCTCTCGGGTGAGCGACTCCGGCAGACCGACGGCTTCCTCGCCGAGGCGTGGGCCGACATGGTCCGGCACGACGAGCGGCTGCGCGGCACGGCCGTCGAGGTGCGCTTCGACCGGGGGGTCGCGCATCTGACCGGCGAGGTCGCCGACCCGGAACAGCTACGGCTGGTACGGGAGCTGATCGGCCGGCTGTCCGGCGTACTCGGGGTCTGGTGCCGGGTCACAGTGGCCGGGCGGGCGCCGGTGGTGGTGGACCTGGGCTGCGGTGCGACCAAACAGTGGCCGGGCAACCTGGGACTGGACATCTATCCGGCGCCGGGGGTGAACGCGGTCGCCAACCTGGCCGGCTCGCTGCCGCTGCGCGACGACTCGGTGGACGTGTTCTTCGCGGTGCACATCGTCGAGCACCTGATCGACTTCCTGCCGCTGTTCGACGAGTGCCACCGGGTGCTGCGGCCGGGCGGGGTGCTGCACGTGATGAGTCCCTGGTGGCGGCACGTCAACGCGGTGGCTGACCCGACCCACGTACGCCTGCTGGACGTGCAGACGTTCAAGGGCATCTGCGGTCAGCGCCCACCGGGTACGCCGCGCTGGTATCCGCTGCACGTCGGCTGCGACGGCGCCTCGATCTTCGCCGACCTGACCCCGCTGCCCGCAGACGCCCCCGCCCCGCCTGCCTCCCACCTGGCCCGCTTCTTCGACTGACCCCACCCCGCCCCAGAGACGCCCCAGAGACCGTCGATCATGAAGTTGACGGCACTCAAGGAGATCGACTTCGCCGTCAACCTCATGATCGACGGCAAGAACAGGGCTAGGCGGATTCGCGCAGGGCCAGGTGGTGGGGGGCTACCAGCTCACGCGGTGGGGAGTCGCGGTCGGGGCCCAGGCGGCCGGCGAGCAGCTCGACCGCGAGGCGGGCGATGCGTTCCTTGTCGGGGGCGACAGTGGTCAGCGTCGGGATCGAGAAGCGGCCGTCCTCGATGTCGTCGAAGCCGGCCACTGCGACGTCCTCGGGCACGCGCAGGCCCATCTCGTGCAGGGCGCGCAACGCGCCGAGCGCGAGCGTGTCGTTGAAGCAGAAGACGGCGTCGGGGCGTACCCCCGTGGTGAGCAGGTGCCGCATGGCGGCGGCGCCGTCCGCGCGGTGCCAGGCCGGCGCGGGCGCCACCAGGCGGGCGTCGTACGCGATGCCGGCCTCGGCCAGCGCGGCGGTGTAGCCGGCCAGGCGGAGCCGGGCGCTGGCGCCTTCGGGGGTGCGCTGGGAGCCGATCGCGGCGATCCGGCGGCGGCCGAGCCCGATCAGGTGGGCGGTGATCTCGCGGGCGGCGGCCACGTTGTCGATCATGACGTGGTCGGCGGGGCCGTGGTCGACGCGCTCGCCGAGCAGCACCATGGGCAGGCCGGCCAGCGCGGCGAGGTCGTCGGCGGTGAGTGCGAGCGGGCTCAGGATCAGTCCGTCGATCATGTGGTCGCCGATGCCGCTGGCGGCCTTGCGTTCCTGTTCGGAGCCGCCGCCGGTCTGGTCGATGAGCACGGTCCAGCCCTGGTCGGCGACGGCGGTGACGACGTGCCGGGCCAGCTCGGCGAAGTAGGGGATGTCCAGCTCGGGTACGGCCAGCGCGATCACGCCGGTACGGCCCTTGCGCAGGTTGCGGGCCGACAGGTTGGGCCGGTAGTTGAGTGCGGCGATGGCCTCCTCGACCCGGGCCCGGGTGTCGGCGCGCACGTGCTGGTAGCCGTTCACGACGTTGGAGACGGTCTTCACCGACACTCCGGCCCGCTCCGCGACGTCCTTGAGCCTGTGCCGCACTGCACTTCCTTCCGGTGAACGCTGGCCGCACTGTACCGCGCCACGACGACGCGACTGCCTCTTTACACGGGCGCTTACAACGTTGTAGAAACCACTGAAAGCGGAGTGACCGCGGTCACCCGCAACAGCAGCGAGAAAGAGGTTGGCATCGTGCCGAACGCGCAGCTCACGATCGATCCGGCGTTCCGGATCGCGCCGGCGGACCGCCGGATCTTCGGTTCCTTCGTCGAGCACATGGGGCGCTGCGTCTACGGCGGGGTGTACGAACCGGGACATCCGAGCGCCGACCGGCGGGGTCTGCGGCGCGACGTGCTGGACCTGACCCGCGAGCTGGGCGTGTCGGTGGTCCGGTACCCGGGCGGCAACTTCGTCTCCAGCTACCGCTGGGAGGACGGCGTCGGCCCGGTCGGCGACCGGCCGCGCCGGCTCGACCTGGCCTGGAAGACGATCGAGACCAACGAGTTCGGGCTGGACGAGTTCATGACCTGGGCGGCGGAGGCCGGTATCGAGCCGATGATGGCCGTCAACCTCGGCACCCGCGGCGTCACCGAGGCGCTCGACCTGCTGGAGTACACCAACCACCCGGGCGGCACCCAACTGTCCGACCTGCGCCGCAAGCACGGCGCCGAGCAGCCGTACGGGGTGCGGCTGTGGTGCCTCGGCAACGAGATGGACGGGCCGTGGCAGGTCGGGCACAAGACCGCCGACGAGTACGGCCGCCTCGCCGCCGAGACCGCCCGCGCGATGAAGATGATCGACCCCTCGATCAGCCTGGTCGCCTGCGGCAGCTCCGGCCGGGGGATGCCCACGTTCGCCGCGTGGGAGGCGACAGTGCTGGAACACACCTACGAGCACGTCGACTTCATCTCCGCCCACACCTACTACGACCCCTCCGACGGTGACCGGGCCAGCCTGCTCGCCTCCGCCGTCGACATGGACGCCTTCATCAGCGAGGTCGTCGCCACCGCCGACCACGTGGGCGCCAAGCTGCGGCAGAAGCGCAAGCTGAAGATCTCGTTCGACGAGTGGAACGTCTGGTACCAGTCCCGCCTCCAGTCCGACCTGGACCGGCGCGGCTGGGTCGAGGCGCCCGCGCTGATCGAGGACGACTACACGGCCGTCGACGCGGTGGTGGTGGGCGACCTGCTGATCACCCTGCTCCGGCACGCCGACCGCATCGGCGTGGCCTGCCAGGCGCAGCTCGCCAACGTGATCGCCCCGATCCGTACCCGCAACGGCGGCCCGGCCTGGCGGCAGAGCATCTTCCACCCGTTCGCGCTGACCGCCCGGTACGCCCGCGGCACCGTGCTGCGGACCGAACCCACCGGCCCGGCCTACGAGACCCGGCGGTACGGCGACGTGCCCGCGCTGGACACCGTCGCCGTGCACGACGAGGAGACCGGCGGGCTGGCCGTCTTCGCGGTGAACCGCAGCTCGCAGGACGTCCCGCTCGACCTGGACCTGCGCGGCCTGCCCGGCCTGCGGGCCGAGGCGCACACCACGGTGGCGGCCGGAACCGACCCGGACGCCACGAACACCGAAGCGGCCCCGGAGCGGGTCACGCCCCGGGACCTCACCACTCCCACTGTCGACGGCGGCCGGGCCTCCGTGCTGCTGCCGGCCACCTCCTGGAACCTGCTGCGCTTCGTGCCGGCGCTGTGACCAGGCAATACTCCATCCCGTCCCCCAAGGAGTACCCATGATCCAGAACGAGATGAGCCGGCGGCGCCTGCTCGGCCTCGGCCTCGGGCTCGGCGCGGCGGCCACGCTGACCCTCAGCGGCTGCGGCGGCGGCAGCAGCTCCGACAGCTCCGGCGCGTCCGGCAACGGCGGCAAGGACTACACCGGCCCCAAGGTGGACCTGAAGCTGTGGAACGGCTTCACCGGCGGCGACGGCGAGATCTTCAAGGCGCTCGTCCAGCAGTTCAACGGCGAGCACCAGAACATCGCGGTCAGCGTGATCACCTACGAGTGGCAGGACTACTACAGCAAGCTCCCCGGCGCGGTCTCCAGCGGCAACGGCCCGGACATCGCGGTCATGCACATGGACCAGCTCGCCACGTTCGCCGCCCGCGGCACGATCAGCGAACTGGACGACGTGGCCAAGGCCCTGGAGCTGAGCGAGGGCGACTTCGCCCCGACGGTCTGGAAGGGCGGCCTCTACAACGACAAGCGGTACGGCATCCCGCTCGACATGCACCCGCTGGGCTTCTACTACAACAAGGCCGTCATGCAGAAGGCCGGCCTGGACCCGGAGAAGCCGCCGACGACCCGGGACGAGTACACCGCGGCGCTCACCGAGCTGAAGAAGTCCGGCGTGCAGGGCTTCTGGGTCAGCCCGTTCCAGTTCACCGGCGGCATGACCTTCTACAGCCTGCTGCACCAGTGGGGCGGCACGCTCTTCGACGCCGAGGTGGCGAAGGCGACGTTCAACTCCGACCCGGCGGTCGAGGCGTGCACCTGGCTGGTCGACATGATCAAGCAGGGCCACTCCCCGGCGAACGTCGGCCAGGACGCCGACTACCTGGCGTTCAAGAACGGCAAGAACGCCTTCACCTGGAACGGCATCTGGCAGATCAACGATCTGAAGAAGAGCCCGAACGTGCAGTGGGGCGTGGCGCCGCTGCCGCAGATCGGCAGCCAGAAGGCCGCCTGGGCGAACTCGCACAACTTCACCATCGTCAAGCAGCGCTCCGCGAACGCGAACAAGACCGCCGGGGCGAAGGTGTTCATCAACTGGCTGAGCCAGCACTCGCTCGACTGGGCCAAGGGCGGCCAGGTGCCGGCCCGCAAGGCGGTCCGCGAGAGCGGCGACTTCAAGGGCCTCACCGAGGTCAACGCGCTCGCCCCGGAGCTGGAGTACGCCGCCTTCCCGCCCGCCGCGCCGGGTCTGGGTGAGGTCATGCTGACGTTCTACAGCGCGTTCAACGAGGCGGCGCTGGGCAAGAAGTCGCCGAAGCAGGCGCTCGACGACGGCGTGGCCAAGGCGAACAAGCAGCTCGAGGACAACCGCAAGAAGTACGGGAACTGATCCGCCGTGGCGGACGTGATCGAGGCCGGGGCGGTGCGTGAGAACGCGCCGCCCCCGGCGGCGCCCACCCGCCGCCGGGGCGCGACGGAACGCGGCAACCGCGCAACCCCGTACCTCTTCCTCGCGCCGTACCTGATCCTGTTCGGCGTCTTCGGCCTGGCGCCGATCCTGTTCGGGCTCTGGATCAGCCTGCACCAGTGGGACCTGCAACTGCCCAACCGGCCGTTCGTCGGGCTCGGCAACTACCGGGACCTGTTCTCCAGCGAGTCGGCGATCTACGGGGACTGGTGGTCGAGCGTCCGGGCCACCGGGATCTTCACGCTGTTCTCCGTACCGCTGCTGGTGGTGATCCCGCTCGGGCTGGCGCTGCTGCTCAACCGCTCGTTCCCCGGCCGGACGTTCTTCCGGGCCGCCTTCTTCGCGCCGTACGTGCTGGGCGTGGCGGTGATCGGTCTGCTCTGGCGGTTCCTGCTGGACGCCAACCTGGGCCTGGTCAACCGGCTGCTCGGCGTGGCCGGGCTACCCTCGGACACCCCGTGGGTGACCGACGTGCCGTGGGCCTGGGTGTCGCTGGTCGGCGTGACCGTGTGGTGGACCTGCGGATTCAACGCGGTGATCTACCTGGCCGGCCTCCAGGACATCCCGGCCGAGCTGTACGAGGCGGCCAAGGTGGACGGCGCGGGCGCCTGGGACCGGTTCCGCCACGTCACGATCCCCGGGCTGCGCCCGGTGATGCTGTTCGTCTTCACCACCACGATCCTCGCCTCGGCGAACGTGTTCGGGCAGGCGTTCCTGATCACCCAGGGCGCGCCGGGCGAGCAGACCCGGACCGTGGTCTGGCGGATCGTCGACGAGGGGCTGCGGGACTACGACGCCGGCCGGGCCGCCGCGATGAGCGTGTTCTTCGCGCTGTTGCTGGCAGTGGTGAGCGTCGTCAACTTCCGGCTGTTCCGCTACCGGGAAGACTGAGGGCTACGACATGAGGAACATGCGCGCGGTGGCGCGGTACGGCGTCCTGCTGCTGATCACCGCGATCTTCGTGACCCCCCTGGTCTGGATGCTGCTGACCTCGGTGAAGACGTACGACGACGCGCAGCGGGTGCCGCCCGGCTGGCTGCCGGACCCGTTCTCCACCTACGGCTACGGGCAGATCGTCGACAACGCGGCGAACCCGGTGCTGCGCTGGTTCGTCAACAGCATGGCGGCGGCCACGCTGCACACGCTGCTGGTGCTGGTGACCGCGTCGATGGCCGCGTACGCGCTGGCCCGGATGCGGTTCCGCGGCCGCAAGGTGCTGTTCGCGCTGATCGTGGGCACGCTGTTCCTGCCGCCCACCTCGCTGATCATCCCGAACTTCATCATCGCCGAGCGGCTGAACTGGATCGACACGCTGACAGTGGTGATCGTGCCGGGCGCGGCCAGCGCGTTCGGGGTGTTCTTCCTGCGCCAGTTCTTCCTGTCCATCCCGGCCGAGCTGGAGGAGGCGGCGGTGCTGGACGGCGCGAACCACTGGCAGGTCTTCCGCCGGGTGCTGCTGCCGCTGTCGAAGCCGGCCCTGGCGACGCTGGCGGTGCTGTCGTTCCTGACCAACTGGAACGACTTCCTGTGGCCGGTGTACGTGCTGTTCAGCCCCGAACGGCTCACCCTGCCGGCGGGTCTGGGCCTGCTCCAGGGCGCGTACGTCACCGACTATCCGGTGATCATGGCGGGCGCGGTGCTGGCGAGCGTACCGGTGCTGATCCTGTTCGTGCTGGCCCAGCGGCACATCATCCAGGGCGTCTCCCGCAGCGGCCTGAAGGGGTGAGCGGATAGGGAACGGCCCCCTTCTCGACGCGCGCCGGCGTCGAGAAGGGGGCCCTTCAGGTGCCCGCCTCAGGGGGTGGGGGCGGGCTCGGGGGTGTCCGAGTGCTCGCGCCGGGCCAGCCGGTTCTTGCGGTGGCCGTACCCGAAGTAGATGACCGCGCCGATCAGCATCCAGGCGAGGAACCGCAGCCAGGTCTCCACCGACAGGTTCAGGCTCAGGTAGAGGCACGCCACGGCGGTGAGGATCGGCAGCACCGGCGAGAACGGCACCTTGAACGGCCGCTCCAGGTCGGGGCGGCGCTTGCGCAGGATCGGCACCGCGATGGCGACCAGCGTGAACGCGCAGAGCGCGCCGATGCTGACCAGGTCGGCGAGCGCCGACAGCGGCAGGAAACCGGCCAGCAGCGCCACCGCGATCGTCATGATCCCGGCGATCCGGTACGGGGTGCCCCAGCGCGGGTGCACCTTGGCGATGGCGGGCGGGATGAGCCCGTCCCGGGCGATGGCGAAGCCGATCCGGCCCATGGCCACCAGGTCGACCAGGATCACGCTGGTGAGCCCGGCGACGGCGGCGATGGAGACGAGCACCGCGGCCCAGCCCGCGCCGACGGCCCGGAACGCGGACGCGATCGGCGCGCCCTCGTCGATCTCGGTGTACTTGACCATGCCGACGACGACCAGCGAGACGCCGATGTAGAGCACCGTGGAGATCACGAGCGTGCCGAGAAGGCCCAGCGGCAGGTCCCGCTTGGGCTTGCGGGTCTCCTCACCCAGGTTCGCCACGGCCTCGAATCCGGTGTACGCGAAGAACACGACGGCGGCGGCGGTGAGCACCCCGACGAAGCCGAAGACGGAGGGTTCCAACCCGAAGAGCGCCTGGGTGACCGGTTGCTTGATGCCGTCGTCCCCGGCGCCGGCCGGCTCCGCGGACGGGATGAACGGGCTGAGGTTGGCCGCCTTGACGAAGAACAGCCCGGCGATGATGACGAAGGCACAGATCGCCACCTTGACCAGCACGAGCAGGTTGGTGACCCGGGCCGACTCGCGGATGCCGACGATGGCGACCACGCCGAGCACCAGCACGATGCCGATCGCGCCGAGGTTGACGACGCTGCCCTCCTCGGCGAACCAGGCGCTGGGCAGGCCGAACAGGTCGGCGAGGTAGCCGGACCAGCCGCGGGCCACCACCGCCGCGCCGAGCGCGAACTCCAGCAGCAGGTCCCAGCCGATGATCCAGGCGACGATCTCGCCCATCGTCGCGTACGCATACGTGTAGGCGCTGCCGGCGGTCGGCACGCTGCTGGCCAGTTCGGCGTAGCAGAGCGCGGCGAGCAGCGCGACCAGGCCGGCGATGCCGAACGAGATCACCACGCCCGGCCCGGCGCTGTTGCGCGCCTCGACGCCGGTGAGCGTGAAGATGCCGGTGCCGATCACGATGCCGATGCCGAAGCCCATCAGGTCGACCGCGCCGAGCCGGCGCCGCAGGCCCGGTTTGCCGTCCTCGCCGTCGGCGTCGCCCTGGGCGAGCACGTCCCGGATCGGCTTGGTACGCAGGACCGACATCTGATCACCTCCCCCGCCGTGTGGCCGCCACGGTGGCGGTCTGCGACCGGCAAGCTACCCAGCCGTTTTCCGCTCCAATCCCGCACCGCGTGTCTCGGAATCGTCACGATCCGGCCGATCGGACGACACGGGACATCGATCGGCCGTCAGGGTCTTGCGCCGGGCACGGATAGATGAAAGTTTTCTACCGGAGGTATGGGTAGCGCGGCGAATCTTGCCGCCACACCCCGCCGCCGACCGTCCCCCCGGACCCGACGAAGGGACCGCACCGCATGAAGGCAACTCGGCTCGGAGCCGCCGCGCTGGCCGCGGCGCTGCTCGGCACGCTGGTCGCCGGCACGCCGGCGCAGGCCGCCCCCGGCGACACCGGCACCGCCACTTCCCCCTCCACCGACTGCGTCACCGACCCGGCCACCCCCAAGCGCCAGTTCCGGGCCATGTGGATCGCCTCGGTGACGAACATCGACTGGCCCAGCAAGGACTCCTGGACCGCACCGGACCAGGTGGCCAAGCAGAAGGCCGAATACCTGGCCTGGCTCGACCTGGCCCAGAAGCTCAACCACAACGCCGTCGTGGTCCAGGTCCGCCCGACCGCCGACGCGTTCTGGCCCTCGCCGTACGAGCCCTGGTCGGAGTACCTGACCGGCGTACGCGGCAAGAACCCCGGCTGGGACCCGCTGGACTTCCTGGTCGCCGAGTCGCACAAGCGCAACCTGGAGTTCCACGCCTGGTTCAACCCGTACCGCGTGTCGATGCCCGCGCCCGGCGGCGCCGGCGCCGACCTGTCGCAGCTGGCCCCGGACAGCCCGGCCCGCCAGCACCCCGACTGGGTCTTCGCCTACCCGCCCGCCGGCGTCGCCGGCAGCCGGCTCTACTACAACCCCGGCGTCCCCGAGGTCCGCGAGTTCGTCCAGACCGCGATGATGGACGCGGTCAAGCGGTACGACATCGACGGCGTGCACTTCGACGACTACTTCTACCCGTACCCGAGCGGCACCCACCAGGTGCCCGACGACGCCACGTTCGCGGCGTACAACCGGGGCTTCACCGACAAGGCCGACTGGCGGCGGGACAACATCAACCTGCTGATCCAGGAGATGAACGCCAAGATCAAGGCGGTCAAGCCGTATGTGAAGTTCGGCGTCAGCCCGTTCGGCATCTGGCGCAACGCGTCGGCCGACCCGAACGGCTCGGACACCACCGGCTCGCAGTCGTACGACATCATCTCCGCCGACTCCCGCAAGTGGGTCAAGGAGGAGTGGATCGACTACATCGTGCCGCAGCTCTACTGGTACATCGGCCAGTACCCGGCGGCCGACTACGCCCGGCTGGTGCCGTGGTGGGCCGAGCAGGTGCGCGGCACGCGGGTGCAGCTCTACATCGGCCAGGCCGACTACAAGAGCGGTGACCCGGCGTACGGGTCGTTCTGGATGAACCCGCAGGAGCTGTCGAACCACCTGACGCTCAACCGGTCGTACCCGGAGGTGCTCGGCAACGTGCACTTCTCCGCGGTGCAGGTGCGGGCCAACCGGCTCGGCGCCACCGACATCTACGCCGCCGAGCACTACTCCCGCCCGGCGCTGGTGCCCACCATGACGCACCTGCCGCGCAAGCCGCTGCTGTTCCCGGTGGTCACCAAGGCCCAGCGCGAGGCGGACGGGGTACGCCTGAGCTGGCGTCAGCCGGCCGACGGCAAGGGCCCGCTCGGCACCGCCGCGTCGTACGCGATCTACCGGTTCGACGGGCACGGCCTGGCCGGGCGCTGCGACTTCGCCGACGCCTCGCACCTGGTCGGCACCGTTCGGGCCACCGACGGCGCCGTGCAGTCCTGGGTGGACGCCACGGCGGCCGACGGCGCCCGGTACACCTACTACGTGACCGCGCTGGACCGGCTGGCGAACGAGAGCCCGGCGAGCCCGCCGCGCTTCGTGCGCTGACCCCCACCGGATGCCCCCGGGCCGCCTCGCGCGACCCGGGGGCATTCGTCTGTTCAGGCGGATGTCAGCGAGCCGTTCTCCGGGGCATCGCCCCAGCTCACCCATTTGATCGACACTTGTCGACATCCGGAGATCCCGGCCACCACCCGCGGAGGTTCCCGTGTCCCGTCGCCTCGCCACCACCCTCGCCGCCGGCGCGCTCGCCCTGCTCACCCTGCTCGGTCTGGCCACACCGGCCGCCGCCGCGGTGAGCACCCAGCAGAAGCTGTCCGTCCTGACCAGCTGGACGCAGACCAGCGCGTCCAGCTACAACGCCTGGAACAGCGCCCGGCAGAACCGGGCGCCCTGGACCGAGTACGGCTTCGACTGGTCCACCGACTACTGCTCGTCCAGCCCGGACAACCCGATCGGGTTCAACTTCAAGCTCTCCTGCTACCGCCACGACTTCGGCTACCGCAACCACAAGGCGATGGGCGTCTTCTCGGCCGCCAAGTCCCGCCTGGACAGCGCCTTCTACGCCGACCTGAAGCGGGTCTGCGCCACGTACAACGCGGTGGTCCGGCCCGCCTGCTACAGCCTCGCCTGGACGTACTACCAGGCGGTGAGCGTCTTCGGCTCGGTCGCCGCCGTGTCGCAGGCCGACCTCGACCGCGCCGCCCGGATGAAGGCCGACGCCGAACGTCGCGCCGCCGCGCGCGCCTGACCCACCGCACGGGGAGTCCGCCGCCCGGCGGGCTCCCCGACGCGCTCAGCCGGCCGTGCTGCGTGGCTCGAACGCCGGCCAGGAACCCGGCGGCCGCACGCCGAACCGGGGCGAGTCGGCGGCCAGGTCCGGATGCTCGACGTGCAGCGCCAGCGCCGCCACTTCGTCCAGCCGCAGCCCCGACCCGGCGCCGTAGGCGGCGTCGAACGCCTCGTCGCCGAGCACCCGGCGCAGCTCCTTCTGCCGGGCCGACCAGTACGGGCCGTATATCCCCGGCGTGGCCCGCAGGTTCGCCCGGGTGGCCTGCGCCGCCCCGAACAGCCGGGCCGCGGAGAGCGCGTCCCCGGCGAGCGCGCAACGCACCGCTATCGCGTTGATCGTGTCGCAGGCCCGGCCCAGGTAGCCGTGGCTCATCCGGGACCGCAACGCCACCAGCAGATGCTCGTGCGCGGCGACCAGATCGCCCCGGGCCAGGGCCACCATGCCGAGCAGCATGTCCACCGATCGGCCGCCCCGCTCGGCCGGCCGGGCCGCCTCGACCGGGCGGGCCGCGGCGAGCAGGTCGGCCGCCTCGTCCAGCGCGCCCCGGCGCCAGAGCAGCTCGGCGAGGTTGTAGACGGCCAGCAGCGCGTCCCCCACCACGTCCTGCGCGAACGCCCAGTCGATCACCTCACGGCAGACCCGCTCCGCCTCGGCGAACTGCCCCATGTCGACCAGCGGCGCGGCGCGTCCGGCCAGCACCCGGGCTAGCAGCCCCCGGTCGCCGGACTGCCGGGCCGCCGCCTCGGCCCGCTGCGAGTACCGCAGCTCCTCGCCGAACTCGCCGTCCGCGCCCGCGTGCAGCGAGTGCATGTGGTACGCGGCGGCCAGCTCGGCGTCCGGCATCACCTCGCCGGTCTCGGCGAGCCGGCCGTAGAGCCGGAACAGCCAGAGCCGCCCCTCCCGGGCCAGCCCGCGCTCCCGCCACCACTGGTCCAGGTCGCCCGCCAGCGACAGCCCCGACCGGGCGCTGCCGCCGGTGGCGCACCAGCGCAACGCGGCCCGCAGCTCGTTCGCCAGCGGGTCGAGCGCGTACAGGGACAGCGTCACCGGGCGGCCGTCCGCTCCCAGGTGTGCCCGGTCCAGCGCGTGCCGGCACCAGGCGACGTGCCGGTCCCGGGCGCTCTGCTCCTCGCCCGCCTCGACCAGCCGCCGGGCCGCGTACGCGCGGATCGGGTCGAGCATCCGGTAGGTGCTGCCGGAGGCGTGCGGCTCGGCCAGCACCATCGACTTGTCCACCAGCACCGACAGCGGGTCGAGCGGGTCCTCGTCGAGCAGCCACTGCACCGTCGGCAGGTCCACCGGGCCGGCGAACACCGCCATCCAGCGCAGCAGCCGGGCCGAGCGCGCGCCCAGCGTCCGGTACGACCACGTCACGGTGGCCTGGATGGTCAGGTGCCGCTCGCTGGCCGAACGCTGCACCGCCCGGGTCGCCGGGGTGGGCGGGGCGGCGCCGGTCGCGGCGGCCACCAGGTCCACCGTGTCCTGCTGGTTGCCGCTCCAGCCCGCCTCCACCGGCGGCGGCTCCGCGGTCTCCCGGCCGGCGTCGAGCGTGCCCAGCATGTCGTCCAGCCGCTCGGCAAGTTGGCCGGCCGAGAGCACCCGCAGCCGGGCCGCGGCCAGCTCGATGGCCAGCGGCAACCCGTCCAGGCGGCGTACCACCCGGTGCAGGTCGGCCTGCTCGGCGGGCTCCGGCGCACGGCCGCCCCGGGCCACGGCGGTACGGTCCAGCAGCAGCGCCACCGCGTCGCTGCCCCCGCCGTCGGGCCCCTCGTCCACCGACAGCGGCGGGATCCGCCACACCACCTCGCCGGGTACGCCGAACGACTCCCGGCTGGTCGCCAGCACCCGCACGCCTCGGCCACCGGCCAGCAACCGGCTGATCACCTCGGCCGACGCGGCGGTCTGGGCGTCGCAGGTGTCGAGCAGCACGAGCATCCGGCGCGGCGCCGCGTACTCGACGAGGGTGTCGAGCATCGGCCGGCCCGGCTCGGGACGGAGGCCGAGCACGGCGGCGATCTCGAACGCCACCAGCCCCGGGTCGGTCACCGCGGCGATGTCGACGAACCAGACGCCGTCCGGGTAGTCCTCGACGATCCCGGAGGCCAGCTCCACCGCCAGCCGGGTCTTGCCGGCGCCGCCCGCGCCGAGCACCGTCACCAGGCGGTACGCCTCGACCAGCCGCCCCAGCTCGGCCCGCTCGGCCTGCCGGCCGACGAACGAGGTGACCTGGGTGGGCAGGTTGTGCGCTGTCGCGTCGGCGGTACGCGGACGCGGGAACCGCCGCTCCAGCCCGGGTGCGACGAGCTGGAACAACCGCTCCCGGTCGTCGAAGCCGCGCAGCCGGTGCAGCCCGAGGTCCAGCAGGGACACCCCGTCCGGCAGCGGGTCGGCGTGCTGGGCGGTGGCGGCCGAGCAGAGCACCTGCCCGCCGTGCGCCGCGGCGGCCACCCGGGCGGCCCGGTGCACCTCGGGGCTGGCGTACTCGCCGTCGCGGGGCTCGGCGTAGCCGGTGTGCAGCCCCATCCGCACCCGGGGGGTGGCGTCCGGGTTGGGCCAGTCGTGGCCGGCGAGCGCGCGCTGCGCGGTAAGGCAGGCGCGGACCGCGGCGGCGGCGTCCGGGAACGCGAGGAAGAACGAGTCGCCCTCGGTCAGCAGCTCCGCGCCGTCGGTGCCGGCCAGGGTGTCGCGCAGCAGCCGCCGGTGCTCGTGCAGGACCGGGCGGTAGACCGGGCCGAGCATCCGGGCCAGCCGCGTCGAACCCTCGATGTCGGTGAACACGAAGGTCACCCACCCGCTGGGGAGGTGGTGTCCTTGCGACATACGTCGAACCTCCGCCCGGTGACGTCGGGTTCATGCTGCCCTATGGTCGTGCCGTCACGCATCGTGAGAACGGCTGGGCAGATTCCGCCCCAAGGTGCCAAAAGATCACAGCGGCGGCAAGACCCCGATCGACCCGCGGGACGGGCGGCGGAAAGTCAGCAGCCGCAGGAGCCGCCGCAGCAACCGCCACCGCTGGGAATCCCACCGCTCGGAGCGGAGCCGCCCCGGCCGGTGACGGCCACCGTGGACAGCAGTTTCACCGTGTCGGCGTGGCCCTGCGGGCAGGTGGCCGGCCGTCCGGCCTCGGCCATCGGGCGGTTGACCTCGAAGGTGTCGCCGCAGGCGCGGCAACGGAACTCGTACCGGGGCATGTCCCAAGCGTACGGCCGGGCCTGACGTCGTCACCCGGATGGGTGATACTCGACGGGTGGTGGACGGCGAACGGCGAGCGACGGCCCGGCCCCTGCGACCCGCCGCGCCGCCGCCCGACGACGGCGCCCCGCCCGTCCCGCGTCCCCGGCGCGAGCGCGACGCGCTCCCCCCGAAGCCGCCCGCCGACCCGGCCCGCGATGCGGGTGCGGCTGCCGGCGCGGGCCCCGAGCCGGGTGAGAAGCCGCCGCCGGAGCCGGATGCCCGACACGACGCGGGCGCCGAGCCCGGCACGAAGCCGCAGCCCGAGCCAGGTGCGAAGCCGGACGGTGAGTCCGGGGCGAGCGGGCCCCAGCAGACTGACTCCGGCCCGGAGGCGAAGGCCGAGGCGGCGGCCGTCGGCGGGCGGCGTCGGCGGATGCCGTTCGCGCACGCCGTCCGGGCGCGCCCCAGGCAGCTCGCCGTCGGCGCGGCCCGGGCCACCCGCGCCTGGTCCCGGCGGCCCGGCGGGCGCACCACGCTGCCCGCGCTGTTCCTGCTCGCCCTGGTCGCCGCCGCCGCAACGGCCGGTGCGGTGATCGTGCCGGCGGCGGTCGGCCGGCCGGAACCGGTCGCCGACGCCACGCCGTCGCAGAGCGTGCCGCAGACCGCCGCGGCGCCCGCCACGCCCCCGCTGCCGGAGCTGACCGGCCTGCCCGGCACCGCCGCACCGACCGGCACACCGCTGCCCGGCGCGACCACCGCCCCGGTGCTGCCCGCCGGACGCCCCGCCGACGCGCTCGCCGGCTGGGCGCAGCGGGTCGGCGCGGTGACCGGCATCCCCGCGGTGGCGCTCCAGGCGTACGCCTACGCCGAGCTGGTGCTCGCCCAGACCAACCGCGCCTGCCAGTTGAGCTGGACCACGCTGGCCGCGATCGGGTACGTCGAGTCGCGTCACGGCGCGGCCAACGGCGCCACGCTGCAAGCCGACGGCCGGGCCCTGCCGGAGATCAAGGGGCAGCCGCTCGACGGGCAGGGTGGCCGGTCCCGCATCCTCGACACCGACCAGGGAACGCTCGACGGCGACCGGGTCCACGACCGGGCGCTCGGCCCGATGCAGTTCATCCCGACCACCTGGCAGGAGATCGGCGCGGACGCCGACGGCGACGGCGTGAAGAACCCGCACGACATCGACGACGCGGCGCTGGCCGCCGGGCTCTACCTGTGCAAGGGCGGCCGGAACATGACCATCCCGGGCGACTGGTGGGGCGCCATCCTCTCCTACAACGATGTGCGTCGGTACGCCCAGGACGTCTTCGACAAGGCCGACGAGTACGGCAGGCTCAGCCGCAACGTGAGGTGACGGCTCGCGTACATTCGCGGACTGAACCCTTCCCCCCGGCTGCCGTTGACGGCAAGCTAGACGGGTGATGGTGCGCGAGTGGGATCCCAGGACCGCGTCGTCCGCCGAGATCGCGTCCCTGCTGGACACGCTGAACGCGGTCCTGGCGGCCGATCTGCCGCAGGATCCGCCATGGCGGGAGAGCTCCATGCGGGAGTATCTGTCCGAGGTCATGCCCGGCGAGCGGCGGATCTCGTGGGTCGCGCAGGACGACGACGCCCCGGACGGCACGCCCGGTGCGATCCTCGGGCATGTGCACGTGCTGCTGCTCGGCGGAATCGGCGTGCTCGAGGTGCTGGTGCACCCGTCGATCCGGCGCAGCGGCATCGGCCGTGAGCTGGTGCGGGTGGCCGCCCGCCGGGTCTGGGACGAGGGCTTCCAGTCGATCGGCGTGGAGGTGGTCGGCGACACCCCGGCCGTGGGGTTCTACGAGTCGCTGGGCTTCACCCGCGACTACGTGGAGACCCGCAGCGTGCTCGACCTGCGCACGGTGGACTGGCCGGCGCTCACCGAGATGGCCGCCGAGGTCGGCGCGGGCTACCGCGTGGAGTTCTGGCCGGGTGGCCCGCCGGACGAGCTCATCGAGGCGTACGCGCGGGCCAAGGCCGAGGTGCGCGACTCCGACGACGTGGAGCTGCGGCCCAGCTCCTACGACCCGGACCGGCTGCGCGACAGCCTCGCCACGCTGCACCGGCGCGGCATGAAGCCGTACATCGTGCTGGCACTGCACGAGCAGACCGGCGAGGTGGCCGGGTTGACCGAGGTGGTGGTGCCGGCGCAGCACCCGACCCGGGCCGACCAGTACGACACGATCGTCGTCCACGACCACCGCGGCTACGGCATCGACCGGGCCATCAAGGCGCGGATGCTGCTGGAGCTTCGCTCGGCCGAGCCGGAGGTGGCCGAGGTGCAGACCTGGAACGCGCAGGACAACGAGTCGATGCTGAAGGTCAACGCCGAGCTGGGCTACCGCCCCGACCGCGACTGGTGCGAATACGGTGTGGACGTGGCCGAGCTGGTGCACCGGCTGGACAGTCACCGCTGAGCGTTCACCGGCCGGCCATCGAAGGGGCTGGACGGTGCACCCACCAGAGCCTTAACGTTCGTTAGTTCCTGTCCACCCATCGTGGAGGCCCCATGCGCCCGCGCCGCACCCTCGCCGCGCTCGCGACCACCGCCGCCGTCACCCTCACGGTGATCGCTGTCGCACCCACCGCGGCCAGCGCCGCGCCCACCGACCTGTTCATCTCCGAATACGTCGAGGGGTCGTCCAACAACAAGGCCGTCGAGCTGTACAACGGCACCGGTGCCCCGATCGACCTGGCGGCCGGCGGCTACCAGCTCCAGCTCTTCTTCAACGGTGCCACCACCTCGACGAACGTGGCCCTGACCGGGACCGTCGCGGCCGGTGACGTGTTCGTCCTCGCCGCCGCGGCGGCCGCGCCGGCGATCCTCGCCCAGGCCGACCAGACGTACTCCGGCTCGCTGTTCAACGGCGACGACGCGATCGTGCTGCGCAAGGGCGACGCGGTGGTCGACTCCCTCGGCCAGGTCGGCGTCGACCCGGGCAGCGAGTGGGGCAGCGGGCTCACCAGCACTGCGGACAACACGCTGCGCCGGCTGCCCTCGGTGACCGCCGGCGACACCGACCCGGCGGACGCGTTCGACCCGGCCGCGCAGTGGGCCGGCTTCGCCACCGACACGTTCGACGGGCTGGGCAGCCACACCGTCGGCGGAGGCGGCCCGGTCGACCAGCCGCCCACCCTGGCCTGCGGCGGGGCGCTGACGCTGTCGGCGGGCGCCACGGCGACCCGCGAGGTCACCGCGACCGACGCCGACGACACGGTCACCGACCTGGCGGTCACCTCGGTGGTGCCGGTGCCGGCGAACGGCTCGATCAGCCGTACCGCGTTCACCCCGGCGGCCGGGAACGGTGGCACGGCCACCGCGACGGTCACCGCCACCGGCCTGCCGGCCGGCAGCTACGCGGTCACCGTGACCTCCACCGACGCCGAGGGCGGCACCGCCACCTGCACGCTCACCGTGCAGGCCACCAGCGTGCTGTCGATCGGCGAGGTGCAGGGCCGCACCGCCGGCGACGAGGACGGCCGCACCGACCGGTCGCCGCTCGCACCGGCCAGCGGCAACGGCACCAGCTCCACGCTGTACGACGTGCGCGGCGTCATCACCGGCATGTCGCTGACCCGCAGCTCGGCCGGGGCCGTCCAGTGGGGCTTCTACCTCCAGAGCCGGCTCGGCACCGAGGACGGCGATCCGCTGACCTCCGACGGGCTGTTCGTCTTCATGGGCTCGTTCACCACGCTGATCGGCGGGTACGCCCCGACCGTCGGCGACGAGGTCGTGCTGCGCGGCCGGGTCTCCGAGTACTTCAACCAGACCCAGCTCTCCGGTGCCTCGCTGGTCCGCAAGCTGGACTCCGGCCTCGACGTGGACACCGCGGTCCGGGTCGACGACGCGGTCCCGCCGGCCGAGGCGGCCGCCGCCGACCTGTTCTGGGAGCGGCACGAGGGCGAGCGGATGCGGGTACGCGCCGGCAGCGGCGTCTCGGCGCCCCGGCACATCTACTCCTCCACCGCCGACTCCGAGATCTACGTGCTGGACCGCGAGGACCCGGTGATGAAGCGGTCCGACCCGTACGCCCGGCGGGTGTTCCGGGACGCGCACCCGCTCGACGACATCCCCGGCACGCTGTTCGACAACGGCAACAACCAGCGCATCCTGCTGGGTGCCGGCGGCGTGAAGGCGACCGCCGGTGACTCCCGGGCGCTGCTGCCCGAGGCGCGCACGTTCGACACGCTCACCGAGGACGCCTACGGCTCCGTCTCGTACGCGTTCAGCAAGTACAGCGTGCAGCCCGAGCAGCTCACCCTGACCGGCGGCGCCGACCCGGCCGCGAACCACCCGCCGCTGCCCGCCGACCGCGGCAGCGAGGTCGCGATCGCCACGTACAACGTGGAGAACCTGTACGACTACCGGGACGACCCGTTCGACGGCTGTGACTTCGCCGGCAACACCGGGTGCCCCGGGGTCAGCCCGCCGTTCGACTACGTGCCGGCGAGCCCCGAGGCGTACGCCGCCCGGCTGGCCGTGCAGGCCCGTCAGATCGTCGACTCGCTGCACAGCCCGGATCTGATCCTGGTGCAGGAGGCCGAGGACCAGGACATCTGCTCGGTGGTCGACGGCGCTCTGGCCTGCGGTGACACCAACAACGCCGACGGCGCGCCGGACACCGTGCAGGAGCTGGCGCTGACCATCGCGGCGAACGGCGGCCCGGCGTACGCCGCCGCGTACGACCGGACCGGCGCGGACGCCCGGGGCATCGCCTCGGCGTTCCTCTACCGGACCGACCGGCTCACGCTCGCCGAGGCGACCGCCGCGGACCCGCTGCTGGGCTCCGCCCCGACGGTCCAGTACCGCTCGGCGGCGCTGCCGTCCAACACCGACGTGCAGAACCCGAAGGCGTTCAACGCGGTGCTGCCGGCCGACGTGGACCGGTCGACCGGGGTGGACGGTAGCAACGTCTACACCCGCGCGGCGCAGGTGGCCCGGTTCACCGTGAAGGCCGGCCCTGGATCGACCGAGCGGTTCACGCTCTGGGCGGTCGCCAACCACTTCTCGTCCGGGCCGGACAGCCGGGTCGGGCAGCGCCGCGAGCAGGCCGCGTACGGGGCGGCGATCGTCCAGGCGGTCGAGACGAGCGACCCGAACGCCCGCGTGGTGTACGGCGGTGACCTGAACGTCTTCCCCCGCCCGGACGACCCGATCGCCACCGCCCAGAACCCGACCCCGTCGGACCAGCTCGCCCCGCTGTACGAGGCCGGGCTGCACAACCTCTGGGACGACCTGGTGGCGGACGCGCCCGCGTCGGCGTACTCGTACACCTTCAGCGGTCAGGCGCAGACGCTGGACAACCTCTTCGTCAACGACCCGATGCACGACGACCTGGTGCAGGTGCGGACGGCGCACATCAACGCCGACTACCCCACCGACGCGCCGGAGTTGGGCGACCGGGGCGCCAGCGACCACGACCCGCAGGTGGCCCGGTTCCGGTCGCGCGCCTCGCTGCGGGTCGCGGACACCTCGGTCGCCGAGGGCGACAAGGGCACCAGCGCGATGACGTTCACCGTCACCGTGTCCCGCCCGCTCTCCGAGCCGGCCCTGATCTGCGCGACCACGTACGGCACCACAGCTCAGGCCGGGTCGGACTACGACCCGTACGTGGGCTGCCGGGTGCTGGCCGCGGGCCGGACCTCGCTGACGTTCCCGGTCACCGTGCGCGGTGACCGCAAGCGCGAGGCGGACGAGAAGCTCACGCTGTACGTGGCGGGTGTGCCGGGCCTGCGGCTCGCCGACCCGTCCGGCGTCGGGACGATCCTGAACGACGACTGAGCGGCGTTCCGCGCGGCGGCCCGTCGATTCGCTCATGGGCGGATCGGCGGGCCGCCGCGGTATCCGCACCGCTGCGGGTCGGGCGGGGGCGGCACGCTCCGGTACTTGGCCACCCGCACCTCCCACTGGCTGCGGCGGCGCAGCCAGTCCCGGACCTCCCGATTGCGGTAGAAGGTCTCCGGCGGGCGGGCCAGCCCGTACCGGTCGGCCCACCACTCCCCGGGCTCCGGGTCGGTGACGATGTCGAGGTGGGACGGGTACCGCCGCTCCGCGCCGTCGCGCAGGTCGGCCCGGTCCCGCATCGGCTTGAGCACCCGGCCGGCCTCGTCGACGACCACGAGCCGGAAGCCGGCCGTGCCGACGATGCGGGACAGCATGGCCAGGCTCGGCGTCAGGCTGCCCGCCTCGATCCGCCCGATCGTGCTCGGATGCACCCGGGCGAACCGGGCCAGCTCACGTTGGCTGGTGTCGGCCCGGCGACGCACCGCCCGGACGATCCCCGGCGCCGGGAACGGCACGTCGAACGGCTCGGTGAGCAGTGCCGGCCCGCCGTCTGCCGCCGCCGCGGCGGTAGCCCCGGCCTCGGCGCCTGGATCGGCGGACACCGCGCGTGCGGTGCCGTTGGCGGGAGCGGCTTCCGGCCCGGTGTCGGCGATGTCTGTCACGCCGCCCACGGTCCCGCCGTCCGCCCTGGCCCGGCAACCCCGCGCCCGGCTCCTGTGGAAAACCTGGCAGACGGCGCCCAACCCGGCTCTGCGCCAGCCGCCGACACACACAGAGCGTGATCTTCACTCAGCGTTAGGTATCGCGCGGAAGCCGGCAGCCAAACGCGATCAACAAATAGGACGTAAGCGGATACAATCCCCGAGATCGCGGCGGCAGCAGGAACCACCTCGGCAGACTTTGCTCTGCAGCCATCGAGGCGGCACTCACGCTTCGTGACAGTTGCGCCCATGGCTGCAGAGCAAAGTGGGCCAGAGGTGAAGCAGCCCGCAGGCCGGAAGGTTGCGCTGAGTGACCGGCCTGGCTGTGGACAACCGTCGTCGGCTGCACGAACCAGCGCGAGGCGAGCCCGCTGGCGACGTGCCGGCAGCGCGAGCGACGTCGGGCGCGCGTCGGTCAGTAGCGCTCGCGCAGCAGCTGGGCGGCCTCGACGGCCCAGTAGGTGAGGATGATCTGGGCGCCGGCCCGGCGGATCGAGGTGAGCGTCTCCAGCATCACGCGCTCGCGGTCGATCCAGCCGTTCGCGGCGGCGGCCTCGACCATCGCGTACTCGCCGGAGACCTGGTAGGCGGCGACCGGGACGTTCACCGCGGCCCGGACCGCCGACACCACGTCGAGGTAGGGCAGCGCCGGCTTGACCATCACCATGTCGGCGCCCTCGGCCACGTCCAGCTCGACCTCGCGCAGCGACTCGCGCAGGTTCGCCGGGTCCTGCTGGTAGGTGCGCCGGTCCCCCTCCAGCGCCGACTCCACCGCGTCGCGGAACGGGCCGTAGAAGGCGGAGGCGTACTTCACGGCGTACGCGAGCACCGAGACGTCCTGGTGCCCGGCGGTGTCGAGCGCCTTGCGGACCACGCCGACCTGGCCGTCCATCATCCCGGACGGCCCGACCACGTGGACCCCGGCGGCGGCCTGGGCCACCGCCATGTCGGCGTACGCGGCGAGTGTGGCGTCGTTGTCGACCCCGCCGTCCGGGGTGAGCAGGCCGCAGTGCCCGTGCGAGGTGAACTCGTCCAGGCACAGGTCGCTCATCACCACAGTCGAGTCGCCGACCTCGGCGATCACGTCCCGGATCGCCGTGTTGAGCACGCCGGCCGGGTCGACGCCACCGGAGCCGGTCTCGTCCCGCGTCGCCGGCACCCCGAACAGCATGATCCCGCCGACCCCGGCCTGGACCGCCTCCGCGGCGGCCTTGCGCAGCGAGTCCCGGGAGTGCTGGAGCACCCCCGGGAGCGACGCGATGGCCCGCGGCTCGGTCAGCCCCTCCTTGACGAACATCGGCACGACCAGTTCGGCCGGGTCGACGCGGGTCTCGGAGACCAGCCGCCGCACGGCCGCGTTGCTACGCAGCCGGCGGGGCCGGATCTCGGGGTACGGCATGACGGGCCTCCTGTCAGCGGAACCGCAGGGCGGTCGGGCCCTGCACCTTCGAGCCCCGGCGCTGCTTCGCCGGCATGGCGGCGAGCTTCTCCCGCAGCTCGACGGCGTAGGCGGCGAGCGCCTCCACCAGGTCGGGGACCGAGGCGTGCGGCGGCTGCACGTCGACGCGCAGGCCGAACTCGGTCGCGGTCTCCGCCGTCTTGGGCCCGATCACTGCAACAACGGTCCGCGCGTGCGGCTTCCCGGCGATACCGACGAGGTTCCGCACCGTGGACGACGAGGTGAACAGCACCGCGTCGAACCCGCCCGACTTGATCGCGTCGCGGATCTCGGCGGGCGGCGGCGCCGCGCGCACGGTCCGGTACGCGGTCACGTCGTCGACCTCCCAGCCCCGCTCGGTCAGGCCGGCGGCCAAGGTCTCGGTGGCAATGTCGGCGCGCGGCAGCAGCACCCGGCCGACCGGGTCGAGGATCTCGTCGTGCGGCGAGAACTCGGCCAGCAGGCCCTCGGAGGACTGCTCCCCGGACGGGATCAGCTCGGGCTGGATGCCGAAGGCGCGGACCGCCTCGGCGGTGGCGTCACCGATGCAGGCGATCTTCACGCCGCCGAAGTGGCGGGCGTCGAGGCCGTGCTCGGCGAACTTCTCCCACACCGCCCGGACCGCGTTCACCGAGGTGAAGATGACCCAGGCGTACCGGCCGTCGACCAGGCCCTTGACCGCCCGCTCCATCTGCGCCGGGGTGCGCGGCGGCTCGACCGCGATGGTCGGCACCTCGCACGGGATCGCCCCGTAGGCGCGCAGCCGTGCGCTCATCACGCCCGCCTGCTCCTTGGTGCGGGGCACCAGCACCTTCCAGCCGTACAGCGGGCGGTTCTCCCACCAGCTCAGCTTGTCGCGGTCGGTGACGGCCGCGCCGACGGTGAGCACCACCCGGCCGGTGAAGCCGAGCGCCGCCGCGACGAACGAGTCCACGCTCGACGTGGTGGTGTACTGCGTCTCGCCGGTGCCGTCGCCGGTCACCCCGACCGCTGTGGTGCCGTCGACCCCGGCGGCCAGCAGGCCGTCCCGGACGGCGGCCAGGTCACCGGCGTCCACGGCGAGCGCCAGCGAACCCCGGCCCACGGCCGTGGCGAGCGCCTCGAAGTCCAGCGCGGTGACGTCCTCGACGTCGGCGGCGGTGCGTACGCCCGGCAGCGGGACACCCGCATAGGTGGCGACGCCCTCGGCCTGGCCGACGCCCGGCACCACCTCGAAGTGCGCGGCGGTACGCGCGACCGCCTGCACCTCCTTGACCACCGAGTCGTGGCCGAACGGGTCGCCGGCGACCAGGTGCACGGCGTTCTGCCCGGCCCGGGCCGCGGAGATCAGCACCTTCGCCACGTCCCCCGGCACGCCCTCGGCGGGGCTGAACTCGGCGTCGGGCCGGGCCTGGGCGCGGACGTGCGCCAGGAGCGACTCGGGTACGCCCCGGTCGTAGACCACCTGGTCGGCGTCGACCAGGGCGTCCAGCGCCCGGCGGGTCAGCAGGCCCGGGTCGCCGGGACCGGCCCCGACGAATGCGATCTGGCCTACGGGCTTACGGGTGCGGGTCATTCTGTGCTCCCAAGTTGCTGGGTCCCCGGGCCGGCCTGTGCGTCCTGGCCGAGGATCGAGTCGGCGCCGAGTTCGAGGAGTTCGGCGGCGAGTGCCTTGCCGATCTCCGCCGCGTCGGCGGGCGTTCCGGTGCGGGACAGCCGGAGGTCACGCGAACCGTCCGGGCTGATCACTGCACCGCGCAGGTAGATCTCCTGATTGACGTCGCCCTCGTCGGTGGGCTCGCCTTCGGCGAGGACGGCGTACGCGGCCACGGGTGCGCTGCATCCTGCCTCCAGGGTGGCCAGCAGCGCCCGTTCCGCGATGATCGCGGCACGGGACGGTGCGTGGTCGAGCAGCGCGAGCAGCTCGATCACGTCCTGGTCGTCGGCCCGGCACTCGACGGCCAGCGCACCCTGAGCGGGCGCGGGCAGCATGAGCATCGGGTCGAGCGTCTCGGTGATGACGTCGGCGCGGCCGATCCGGTTGAGCCCGGCGCGGGCCAGCACGACGGCGTCGAGGTCGGCGTCCGGGCCGAGCACCCGGCCGAGCCGGGTGTCGACGTTGCCCCGGATCGGGGTGACCTCCAACTGCATGCCCAGCGCGTGCAGCTGGGCGATCCGGCGCAGCGCGCCGGTGCCGACGCGGGCGCCGGGCGGCAGCTCGGCGAGCGTACGGCCGTTCGTGGCCACCAGCGCGTCACGCGGGTCCTGCCGCGGCGGTACGGCCGCGACGTGCAGGCCGGGCGCCGCCGCGGTGGGCAGGTCCTTGTACGAGTGGACGGCGAAGTCGATCTCGCCGGCGGTCAGCGCGTCGCGCAGCGCGGAGACGAACACACCGACGCCGAGCCGCTGCACCGGGGCGGTGGACCTGTCGCCGGCGGTCACCACCTCGACCAGCTCGACCGGTCGGCCGGTGGCCGCGGTGAGGGCCTCGGCGACGTGGCCGGACTGGGCCATCGCCAGGGCGCTGCCCCGGGTACCGAGGCGAAGGGGGGCGGTCATCGCGCACCTCCGGTGGGCGGGACGTCGGCGGCGTCGAACGACGACCGGCCGTCGGAGTCGGTGGCGACCACGTCGGGAACGGTGTCGACCGGGGACGTCTGCGGAACGTCCAGGTCGAACAGTTCGCGCAGCAGCGCCGCGTACTGGTCGCCGCCGGGCTCGGCGGCGAGCTGGCGGACCCGTACGGTCGGCTGGTGCAGCAGCCGCTGCACGACCCGGTGCACGGTGCGGGCGACCTCGGCGCGCTGGTCGTCGCTGAGGTCGGGCCGGCGCTGGCCGAGCCGGCGCAGCTCGGCGCTGACGACGTCCTCGGCCCGGCCACGCAGGGCGGCCACCGTCGGCGCGACGTCGGCGCCGCGCAGCCAGCTCAGGAACGCCTCGACCTCGCCGGCCACGATCCGGGCCACCTCGGCGGCGTCGGCCGCGGCCGGTCCGTCGGCGAGGACGGCGGCCATCCGGTCGATGTCGATCACCTCGACGCCGGGCAGCTCGGCGACGCCGGGCTCGACGTCGCGCGGGACGGCCAGGTCGAGCAGGACCAGCGGGCCGCGGCCGGCGTCCCGGCGGGCCAGCGCCCGGGTCACGACGTCACGGGTGAGCACCGGCTCGGTGGCGGCGGTGGCGGCGACCACGACGTCGACCTCGGCGAGCGCGGTGATCAGCTCGGCCATCGGCACGGCCGACGCGCCGTACGACTCGGCGAGCCGGACGGCACGGGCGGCGCCCCGGTTGGTCACGGTGAGCGGGCCGGCGCCCAGCCGGGACAGCGTGGCCACGCCCAGCGAGCCCATCGCGCCCGCGCCGACCACCATCGCGGGCCGACCGGCGAGGTCACCGTCGAGCAGCTCGGCGGCGAGGTCGAGGGCGGCGGTGACGACGCTCTGCCCGGCCCGGTCGATGTTGGTCTCGGCGTGCGCGCGCTTGCCGACCCGCAGCGCCTGCTGCATGAGCTCGTGCAGCAGCCGGCCGGCCGAGTCGGCGCCACCGGCGGAGTGGTAGGCGTCGCGGAGCTGGCCGAGGATCTGCGCCTCGCCCACCACCATCGAGTCGAGCCCGGCGGCCACCCGGAAGACGTGGTCCACGGCGGCGGCGTCGTAGTGCACGTAGAGGTGCGGCGCGAGCGCCGCCGGCTGGCAGCCGGCCTGGTCGGCCAGGACCGCGCAGATGTCGCCGAGTCCGCCGTGGAACCCGGAGACGGCGGCGTAGACCTCCACCCGGTTGCAGGTGGAGACCAGGACGGCCTCGGCGACGTACGGCTGGGCGATCAGGCGGTCCAGCGTGCGGGTGAGGTCGGCGGGCGGGACGGCCAGCTGTTCCAGGGTGGCGACCGGGGCGGTGCGGTAGGACGCGCCGACGACGAGCAGTTTCACGTGCCGATCGCCTCCTGGGTGTCGGTGGCCGCGAGTCCGCCGGGCAGGGCGGTGAGGGCGGACCCGCCGGTGGCGGGGAGCGCGGTCAGCGATGCCTTGCGGTGCTCGTGGAAGGACAGGATCTGCAGCTCGATGGCGAGGTCGACCTTGCGCACGTCGACCCCGTCCGGAACCGAGAGTACGCACGGCGCGAAGTTGAGGATGCTCGTCACGCCGACGGCGACCAACAGGTCGGCGACCGCCTGGGCGGCCGGGGCGGGGGTGGCGATGACGCCGATCGAGATCGACTCCTCGGCGACGATCTGCGGCAGCTCGTCGACGTGCCGTACGACCAGGCCGTTGATCTGTTCGCCGACGCGGGACCGGTCGGCGTCGAGCAGCGCGGCGATGCGGAATCCGCGGTTGGCGAAGCCGTCGTAGCCGGCCAGGGCGTGACCGAGATTACCCACGCCGACGAGCGCGACGGTCCGGCACTGGGTGAGCCCGAGCACCTCGGAGATCTGGTCGACCAGCAGCGCCACGTCGTAGCCGACGCCCCGAGTGCCGTACGAGCCGAGGTGGGACAGGTCCTTGCGGAGCTTCGCGGAGTTGACGCCGGCGGCGTTGGCCAGGCCCTCGCTGGACACCGTCTCGTGCCCGGCGTCGGCGAGCGCGTGCAGCGCACGCAGGTATTCCGGGAGCCGCGACACGGTCGCCTCGGGCAGGTCCGGAAGCGCCGGTACGGCACCGGTGCGACCGGGCGCGCCTGGTTGACGGTGCTGGCTCATGAGACTCCGTGCGGTGCGATCCTCGACCAGCGACGGGGGCCGGTCGTTTCGGGACTCCCGCTGGCGACCGAGATTGCCGGCTGTGCTAGCAGGGCGCGTCGGAACTACAGAGTAGGTGTTTGTGAAGGGGTGCACAAATCGCGATCTTGAAAGCTCGCGACGCGCCTTCACCTGCCCCTCCATTCCCGCAAGATCGATCAACCGCGTCTCTCGGCGGCGCGTGGCGATTATTGCTCAATCCAGACTTCCCTGACCAATCGCGCGGGGCCCGTAGCGCTCCGTGACCGGCGTGGCGAGGCGAGTCTCACGTTTTCAGTAGGGACAACCCCACCCCCGAAAGGCCAGCGTGCGGGATGGGTGGGCGGGCCGCGCGCCCATAGCCTCGAACCATGACCGCCGTACCACTCGCCACCGCGCCCACTCCGCTGTCTCCCGTCCGGGGCCTCCTGCGCCGCCTCGGCCGCGACACCACCTACGTACTGGTGGGCTTCCCGCTGGCGCTCGTCAGCTTCGTGCTGGCAGTGGTGGGGATCTCACTCAGCGCCGGGCTACTGGTGATCACGCTCGGCCTGCCGATCCTCGCCGGCTTCCTCTACGCGGCCCGCGGACTGGCCGACATCGAGCGGCTCCGGCTCGCCGGGGTGCTGGACCGGCCCCGGGTACGCCCCGTCTACCGCAGGCCGGAGCCGGGCGCCGGGTTCTGGCGCCGGGTGTTCACCCCGATCCGGGACGCGCAGTCGTGGCTCGACCTGCTGCACGCCTTCGTCCGGCTGCTCGTGGCGGTGCCCACGTTCGTGCTGCTGGTGGTCTGGTGGGTGCTGGCCCTGGGCGGCACGCTCTACATCACCTACGACTGGGCCATCCCGCGCGGGCCGGGCGAGCAGGATCTGAGCCAGCTCCTCGGGATGGGCGACGGCGCCGGCGCGCGGATCACCCTGAACACCGCGATCGGGCTGTTCGCCCTGTTCACCCTCCCGCTGGTGGCGCGCGGCTGCGCCCGGCTCCAGGCCGGGCTGGCGTACTCGCTGCTCACCGGCGTGGCCGAGATGCGGCAGCGGATCGTCACGCTGGAGGAGCAGAAGCGGGCCGCCGCCTCGGCCGAGGCGGTCGCGCTGCGCCGGCTGGAGCGCGACATCCACGACGGTCCGCAGCAGCGGCTGGTCCGGCTCGCCATGGACCTCGGCCGGGCCCGCCACCAGCTCGCCGCCGACCCGGAGGCGGCCCGGCAGACGCTCGACGAGGCGGTCGCGCAGACCCGGGAGACGCTGGACGAGCTGCGTGCCCTGTCCCGGGGCATCGCGCCGCCGATCCTGGTCGACCGGGGCCTGCCCAGCGCGCTCGCCGCGCTCGCCGCCCGCGCCCTGGTACCCACCGAGCTGGCCGTGGACGACGACCTGGGCACCGCCGCCGGGCGGCTCGACCCGGGGCTGGAGAGCACCGCGTACTTCGTGGTGGCCGAGGCCCTGACGAACGTGTCGAAGCACAGCCGGGCCACCGCCTGCCGGGTGGAGGTCACCCGGAAGGTGGGCCGGCTGGAGATCACCGTCACCGACGACGGGGCCGGCGGGGCGCACCTGGCCAAGGGGCACGGCCTCAGCGGCATCGCCGACCGGGTCCGGGCGGCGGGCGGCACCCTGGAGGTGGACAGCCCGGCCGGCGGGCCGACCCGGATCCACGCCGAGCTGCCGAGGTGACCCGGTTCGCCCGGACTCCGGGCCGTCGCGCGGTGGCGTGGCGCGCCCGGGATCCGGGCCGCCGGGCCGGCACGGGGTCCGGGCGTGATAGACACCGGACCCATGCGGGTGGTGATCGCGGACGACGCCGTACTGCTCCGGGAGGGGCTGGTCCGGCTGCTGACCGAGTACGGGCACGAGGTGGTGGCGGCCGTCGGTGACGGTGACGCGCTGGTCGAGGCGGTGGTGGCGCACCGGCCCGACGTCTCGGTGGTGGACGTGCGGATGCCGCCGTCGCACACCGACGAAGGACTGCGCGCCTCGGTGGAGGCCCGCCGCCGGGTGCCCGGTACGCCGATCCTGGTGCTGTCCCAGTACGTCGAGGTGTCGTACGCCGACGACCTGCTGGACACCGCGGGCGGAGCCGGCGGCGGGATCGGCTACCTGCTCAAGGACCGGGTCGCCGCGATCGACGAGTTCCTGGACGGCCTGGCCCGGGTGGCGGCCGGCGGCACCGTGCTCGACCCGGAGGTGATCAGCCAGTTGCTGGTCCGGCGGCGGCGCGACGACCCGCTGGCGTCGCTGACGCCGCGCGAGCGCGAGGTGCTGGCGCTGATGGCCGAGGGCCGCTCGAACACCGCCATCGCCCGGACGCTCGTGGTCAGCGACGGCGCGGTCGAGAAGCACGTCCGCAACATCTTCACCAAGCTCGACCTGCCCCCGGACGCGACCACCCACCACCGCCGCGTCCTGGCCGTCCTGGCCCACCTGCGCGCCTGACCGGGCGGGTCAGGCGAGCGTGCGGGCCAGTGTCACCGCCTCGGTGAGCGTGTCGGCGGCCGGGTGGCCGCTGCCGCGCAGCCGGTCCGGGTCGGACAGGCCACCGGTGTAGAGGACGCAGCGGGCACCGACCGAGGCGGCCGCCTCGGCGTCGTCGAGCGAGTCGCCGATCAGCACCACCTCGTACCCGCCCAGCCCCAGCTCGGCCAGGTGCTTCTCCAGCCACTCGGCCTTGCGCCCGCCGCCGACTGTGGCGCGCAGCCCGTCCACCCGGCGGAAGTGCGGCGTCAGCCCGTACGTGTGCACGGTCGGCACCAGCTCGTCGTGGAACCACATGGACAGCAGCGACTGGCTGCCCTCCCAGGACTCGATCGCGGCGGTGGCGTCGGCGGCCAGGGCGCAGGTGGTCAGCCCGGCCCGGTACGCGTCGTGGAACACCCGGTCCAGCGTCCCGAACGCCTCGGCGTCCACGGCCCGGCCGAGCATCTCGGCGTAGTAGTCGGCGATCGGCCGCCGGAACCGCACCCGGTGCTCGGCCGCGGTGACCGCCGGCCCGCCGGCGCTGGCGAAGGCGACGTTCGTGGCCTGGACCACCAGGTCGAGGTCGTCGAGGAGCGTTCCGTTCCAGTCCCACACGAGGTGGCGTCGCATACCCGTCACCCGAGCACCATAGTGCTAGAGCTGCGGCGTGGTCAGATCGCGCAGCAGCCGGTCCTCCTCGACCCGCCAGTAGCCGTGCTCCTTGCCGTCGAGCAGCACCACCGGCAGCCGGTCGCCGTAGTCGCGCTCCATCTCCAGGTCCCCGGTCACGTCCCGCTCGACCCAGCGGTCGCCGGTGACCGCCACCACCCGGTCGAGCGCGGCCTTCGCGTCGTCGCACAGGTGGCAGCCGGGCCGGGTGATCAGAATGAGCCTCGGGTCACTGGACATCGGATACCTCCGTGCGGATCTCGGTCGGCGACGCCGGCGACGGCACCGCGGGCGCCGGGCGCAGTTCCGTCTTGCGTACCTTCCCGATCGCCGAGTACGGCAGGCTGTCGACGAACTCGACGGCGGTCGGGCACTTGAACCGGGCCAGGTTACGCGCGCAGTGGGCGAGCAGTTCCTCCGCCGTCACCGGCGGGCCGGCCGCCCGGACCACGTACGCCCGCACAGTCTCGCCGGTCCGCGGGTGCGGCACGCCCAGGACGGCCGACTCGGCCACCCCGGGGTGCGCCTGGAGCACCAGCTCCACCTCGTGCGGGTAGACGTTGAAGCCGTTGACCAGGATCAGCTCGCCGAGCCGGTCGACCAGGAACAGGTCGCCGTCGCCGTCGGCGTACGCCACGTCACCGGTGGCCCACCAGCCGTCCGGGTCCGGCCCGCCCCGCCCGTCCGGCCAGTAACCGGCGAACAGGTTCGGTCCGCGCACCACGATCTGCCCGGGGTCGGTGCCGCCCGGCTCGTCGGACAGGTCCATCTCGTCCTCGTCCGGGGCGTCGGCGGGCACCCCGTCGCGCCACAGCTCGGTGCCGTCGGACCCGGTCAGGCGCAGCCCGACGCCGGGCAGCGGGCGGCCGATCGAGCCCGGTTTCGGCTCGCCGCCGACGAGCGTCGAGGTGAGCACCGGCGCGGTCTCGGTGAGCCCGTAGCCGACGTGCACCGGGTGCCCGGTCAGCTCGGTGAAACGCGCGCCGGCCGCGAGCGGCAGCGGCGCCGCGCCGCACACCGCGACGCGCACGGAGGCGAGCGCCGCGGCCGGGTCACGCGCCGCCTCGGCCCAGGTCAGGAACATCGACGGTACGCCGACGAGCACCGTGACCCGGTGCCGGGCGATCTCGTCCAGCGCACCGGCCGGGCCGGGCTCGTCGACGAGCACGCCTGTCGCGCCGTGCCGCACGACGGCGCCGAGCACGGAGTTCAGCCCGTACGCGTGGAACAGCGGAAGGGCGAGCAGCACGACGTCGCCGGGGCCGACCACAGGTGGTTCGATGCGGTCGACCTGGTCGTGGTTGGCGGCGAGCGCCCGGTGCGACAGCATCGCGCCCTTGGGCCGGCCCTCGGTGCCGGAGGTGTAGAGCAGGACGGCCAGGTCGTCACCGGAGCGGGCCGGGAACCGAGACGGTGGGTCGTCGCCGGCGACCGGCGGCGCGGTGTGCACGGCGCGCAGGGCGGGCAGCTCGGCGGCGTCCACCCGCGCGGCCACCTCGGGCGCGCCGACCAGCACGGCGGCGCCGGAGTCGGCGAGCACGTGCCGCAGCTCGCGTGCGGTGAGCGTGGGGTTGACCGGTACGGCCACCAGTCCGGCCCGGAGCGCGGCGAGGTACGTGACGACGAAGTCCGGTGTGTTGCCGAACGCGATCGCCGCCCGGGGCGGGTGGCCGGTGGCGTCGGCCGGTGGCGCGTCGGCGAGCAGCGCTCGGGCGGTGGCGGTGACCGCGTCGTCCAGCTCGGACCAGGTCAGCGTCCGGTCGCGCCAGTGCAGCGCGGCCCGGTCGCCCCGCCGCGCGGCGGCGTCGCAAAGCCGGTCGGCGAGGTTCGGCGCGGAGCTTTCGGCGGCGTCCTGCACGGTGGCTGAGTCTGGCACAGCCGGGTCCGCCGGGCCATGCCCGAACACCGCGTGGGGTCCGCCGCACGGGACTGCAATTGCCGTACGGTGGGATTCCTGACCACGGGATGAGGATCTCCACCGATGCCGGGGCGGGCAGCCGGAGTCGACCCGGCCGCACCCCTCCCGCGACACGCCGAGCGAAAAGAAAATCGGCTCCGACCAGGACTTTCCACTCCGGACCAGGTTCCGGCGCGAAAGTCAACCACACACGACGGACAACGGGTCCGCCATGTGTGCGACCTGGCGGGAAATACTTCCGCTCTGTGTAACGGACTTGCCACGCGTGGGTGACGTTGGCCCTATCATCACTCGGGTCGGCTCACCCCATTTGCCGTGAGT
This sequence comes from Micromonospora sp. WMMD1219, assembly GCF_049315215.1. Lineage (NCBI taxonomy): Bacteria > Bacillati > Actinomycetota > Actinomycetes > Micromonosporales > Micromonosporaceae > Micromonospora > Micromonospora sp. WMMD1219. The sequence goes on along the minus strand of NZ_CP186057.1, from coordinate 2,343,429 downwards.
CGACACCCCTCAGCCCGAGGAGGCCCCCGTGCCCGTGAGCGCATTGGACCAGCACCTCAAGGGGATCTGCCGCCCGCCGGCACGTCCCGACCCGGCCGTGCCCGACCGGGTGACACCCGGTCCTCCGGCGCGGTCCCTGTCCGCTCAGCCTGGGGAGGCGCGGTGACCACCTTCGGTTACGCCGAACGACCGGCCGGCGTCACCGGCCCGACGCAGCGCAACCCGCTCAACGAGCGCGCGGACCCCCCCGGCCCACGGGGCGCCGACGGACAGCTCGCGGTACGCGGCGACGGGCGGCGGGTACGCAGCCGCGCGCACCACACGAACGAGGCGCCGCCCCGCCCCGCGACCCCGGGCGGCAACGCGAAGCCCGCGACCGGCCGCCTGGGCAGCCCGACCCGCCCGACCATGCCGGCCCAGGCGCGGCGCGGCGACGCGGCGACCGGGGCCGAGCCGTCCGCCGCCGAGACCGCTGTCCTGCCGGCGGTGACCACCGGCGACACCGCCGTCCTGCCCGCCGTGCCGGCCGCCGCGCCCGCCACCGGCTTCCCCAGCCGCCCCGACCCGTCCGACCCGGCCACGGAGGTGTGGACGCTGGTCGAGCGCGCGCAGGCCGGCGAGTCCGAGGCGTTCGGGCTGATCTACGACCGGTACGTCGACACCGTCTTCCGGTTCGTCTACTTCCGGGTCGGCAACCGTCAGCTCGCCGAGGACCTCACCTCCGACACGTTCCTGCGGGCACTCAAGCGGATCGGCAGCTTCACCTGGCAGGGGCGCGACCTCGGCGCCTGGCTGGTCACCATCGCCCGCAACCTGGTCGCCGACCACTTCAAGTCCGGGCGCTACCGCCTGGAGGTCACCACCGGTGACGTCCTGGACGCCGACCGGGAGGACCGCGGGCCCGAGGGCAGCCCGGAGGCGGCGGTGGTGGAGCACATCACGAACGTCGCCCTGCTGACCGCCGTCAAGCAGCTCAACCCGGAGCAGCAGGAGTGCATCGTGCTGCGGTTCCTCCAGGGCTTCTCGGTGGCCGAGACGGCCCGGGCCATGGGCAAGAACGAGGGCGCCATCAAGGCTTTGCAATACCGGGCGGTCCGGGCGCTGGCCCGGCTGCTGCCCGACGGCTTCCACTCCTGAGCGGCAGACACACCCGTCCTTCTCCACCGGCGCAGACGCCGGGCGCTGTCGTGTGCCCGACGCCTTAGGCGAGCCGATCACTCTTGGTGATTTCGCCGCCGTCCCAGCCGTAACCGGCGACCGGCGCGGTCCGTTTCTCCGGGTGCGACCAGTGGTTGTCCCGGCGTCCCCCGGGCCACCCGGTCCGGCGGGTCAGGTCGGCCGTCCCGGTCGGCTCTGCGCCACACGCTGCCACCGGTCGCTGGTGACGACGACGGCCGCCCGGCCGTGACCAGCGAGAGGGGGTGCCGCGGTGGACAGCGACCTCTTCTCCCGTCGGCGGGCCGAGCGCTTCGCGCAACTCCTCGACGAGGCCAACGGCGGACGCCGGCACCACGTCCGGTCCAAGGCGGACGGTGAACTCACCGCACTCGTCGAGGTGAGCCGCCGGCTCACCACCGAGCGGCCCGACGTCGAGGTGGACGCCGAGTTCCGTACCGGCCTGCGGGCGATGCTCGTGGCCACCGCCGAACGCGAGGGCATCGGGACGCCGGCCAGGACCACCACCACGAGCGGGGTACGCGGCGCGCTGCTGCCCGCCATCACCGGCCGCCGGGCGCGGGCCCGGGGCGCGATCCTGGTCGGCGTGGCCGCCGGGGCGGTCGCCCTGTCCGGCATCTCAGCCGCCAGCGAGAACGCGCTGCCCGGTGACGCCCTGTACGGCATGAAGCGCTCCACCGAGCGCGCCCAGCTCGCGCTCGCCAGCTCGGACATCAGCCGCGGGCAGCTCTTCCTCGACTTCGCCCGCACCCGGCTCGACGAGGCCGCCTCGGTCCGCGACGACCGGCTCGGCTTCAGCGCCGTCCTCGACGACATGGACGCGGACACCCGCCAGGGCGTACGCCTGCTGACCACCGTCGCCGCGCAGCGCTCCGACCCGGCGGCGCTGGACGCGGTGGACACGTTCCTGGCCGGCCAGCGCCGGGTGGTCAGCGGCCTGCTCGACCGGCCCGACCACGCCGACCGGGACCGCACCCGCCGCTCGCTGTCCCTGCTCGACGCGGCGGGCAAGCGCGCCGACGCGCTCCGCGAGGCGATCGCCTGCGGGCTGCCCGCGCCGCAGGCCAGCGACATGCTCGGGCCCGCTCCGGCCACCTGCCCGGCCGACCGCTGAGCGGCGGACGCCTACCGCGCCACACTTCTCCCGGCGGACACCCGGCCGTCACATCGTGCCGGATACGCTCGACGCGGAGGGCGTACGCGGTCGTCGAGGCAGGGAGGTCGCCGTGGCCGGAAGCCGGAAGGTGACCGTCAGCACCGACGCGCACGGGCACACCGCGGGCTGGTCGGAGGCCCCGTCGGCACCGGCGACCACAGTCACGCCCGACCCCACGGCCGCCGCGTTCTTCGACGTGGACAACACGATGATGCAGGGCGCGTCGATCTACTGGTTCGCCCGCGGGCTGGCCGCCCGGAAGTACTTCACCACCGGTGACCTGGCCCGGTTCGCCTGGCAGCAGGCCCGGTTCCGGCTGCTCGCCACCGAGCACGCGGGCGACATGTCGCAGGCCAAGGAGGCCGCGCTCGCCTTCGTCGAGGGCTGGCGGGTCGACGACATGGAACGCCTCGCCGACGAGATCTTCGACGAGCTGATGGCGCCGCGCATCTGGGCCGGCACCCGTCGCCTGGCCCAGCGTCACCTCGACGCGGGTGAGCGGGTCTGGCTGGTCAGCGCCGCCCCGGTGGAGATCGGCCGGGTGATCGCGGCCCGGCTCGGCCTGACCGGCGCGATCGGCACGGTGGCCGAGGTGGTCGACGGCGCGTACACCGGGCGGCTGGTCGGTGACCTGATGCACGGGCCGGCGAAGGCCGAGGCGGTCACCCAGCTCGCCGCCGTGGAAGGGCTGGACCTGGCCCGGTGCGCGGCCTACAGCGACTCGGCGAACGACCTGCCGATGCTCCGCGCGGTCGGCCGTGCGGTGGCGGTCAACCCCGATCCGGCGCTGCTGCGGCAGGCCCGCGAGCAGGGCTGGGACGTGCGCGACTTCCGCACCGGGCGCCGGGCCGTACGCATCGCCGTGCCCTCCACCGCGGCGGCCGGGCTGCTCGCCGGCGCGGTCACGGCCGGCCTGGCGCTGCACCGGCGCCGCCACCGCGACGCCTGAACCGGCGCGGCCCGGCTCAGGGGCCGAACGGGTCCGGCCGGCGTTCGAGCAGCTTGTGCAGCGTCTGCTGGATCGTCTCCCGCACCTGGTCGGCGAGGTTGAACACCACGAGCGGGTCGTCCGCCGCGTCGCGCAGGTGCGCGGTCGGGATCGGCGGGCAGAACTCGATCAGCCACTTGCTCGGCAGCGGGACCATGCCCAGCGGCCCCAGCCAGGGGAACGTCGGCGTGACCGGGAAGTACGGCAGTTTGAGCAGCCGGGCCAGCGGCTTGATGTCGGCGAGCATCGGGTAGATCTCCTCGCCGCCGACGATCGCCACCGGGACGATCGGCGTCCCGGTCCGCAGCGCGGCCGAGACGAACCCGCCCCGCCCGAAGCGCTGGAGCTTGTAGCGGTCGGCGTAGAGCTTGCCGACGCCCTTGAAGCCCTCCGGGAACACGCCCACCAGTTCCCCGTTGCCGAGCAGCCGCTCCGCGTCCGGGTTGCACGCGACGGTGCCGCCGGTCTTGCGCGCTATCTCGGAGACGACGGGCATCCGGAACACCAGGTCGGCGCCGAGCAGCCGCAGGTAGCGGTGCGCCGGGTGCCGGTCGTGCAGCGCGGTGGAGAGGATCAGCGCGTCGAGCGCCACAGTGCCGGAGTGGTTGCCGACGACCAGGCCGGCGCCCTCGGCGGGCACGTGCTCGATGCCGGTGACCTCAGTGCGGAACCAGTCCCGGTAGAGCAGCCGGACCAGCGGGTGGACCACCGCGTCGGTCAGGTCGGGGTCGAAGCCGAACTCGTCGACCTCGTAGTCGCCGGCGAGCCGCCGCCGCAGGAACGCCAGCCCCTGCGCCACCTTGCGGTCCCAGTGGTCCCCCGGCCGGTCGGCCACGGCCGGGCCCGGCGGCGTGTCACCGGCCGGCGCGTTCCCGGTCGGCGCCGCGTCCGCGGGCGCCTGCCGCGCGACGGCCTTTTTGGCGGCGGTCTTCTTGGCGACGGCCTTCTTCGCCACGGCCTTCTTGGCCACCGTCTTCTTCGCCGGCTGCTGCGGCGTGGCCGGGCTCGGAACGCCCGCGTCGGCGGCGCCCGGCTCGTCGGTGGAGGTGTCCGGCTCGTCGTCCATCGCCGGCGCGGCCGGGCGGGCGGACGGTGCGGTCACCCGGCGGTGCCCGTTGCGCCGCGCCGGCTCCGCGCCCGGATCCGGCACACCCAGCGGTACGTCGTAGCGCGCGTCACGCCGCTCGTCGGGGCTGCTCACGAGCGCTCCCGCACCGACGAGCGGACCTGCCGGATGCTCTCCAGCACCAACTGCTCGGCGGCGGCGAGCTGGTCCCGGGTGACCACGACGCCGCCGTGGTGGGCGCGGATGAAGTCGTCGAACGCGGCGGCGGTCGAGCGGGGCGTGAAGCCGTACTCCCGCTCCAGTCGGCTGGTGTCCACCACCCGACCGTGCACGAAGAGGTCCACCTGGTCCAAGCCGTACCCGCCGAAGCCCAGACTGCGGGCGATGGCGGCGACCCCGGCCAGGCCCGGTTCCAGCACCGGCACCGCCACCCGGCCGGCCCGGCGGATCGCCTGCGACAGCGACAGCACTCCCGGCCCGGCGACGTTGTACGTGCCCGGGTGGTCCTCGGCGACGGACCGGTGCAGCACCTCCAGCGCGTCGTCGAAGTGCACGAACTGCAGGCGCGGGTCGCGGCCGAAGACGGTGGGCACCACCGGCTGGGAGAAGTAGCGGGTGAGCGTGGTGTCGGCGGCGTACCCGATGAACGGCGCGAAGCGCAGCACCGTCGCGGTGACGTCGGGCCGGCGGCGGCGGAACCCGCGGACGTACCCCTCGATGTCGAGGATGTCGCGGCCGAAACCGCCGCGCGGCACCTCCCGCGGCTCGGTCTCCTCGGTGAAGACGGCCGGATCGCGGAACGACACCCCGTACGCGGCGGTGGACGAGCGGACCACCAGCTTGCGCAGCCGGGGCGCGCGTTGCGCGGCGGCGAGCAACTGCATGGTGCCGATGACGTTCTGTTCCTTCATCCCCGCCCGGCCGCCCTGCTGCGGGTCGGGGGCGGTGACGAGCGCCAGGTGCACCACCGTGTCGACGTCGAGGTCGAGCAGGAGGCCGCCGAGCGAGTCGAGGTCCAGGCGGATCCGTTCGACGTCGGAGAGCAGGTCGGTCAGTTCGGGGTTGGGTGGCGCCGGGTCGACCCCGATGACGCGCTCGATGCGCTCGTCGGCGGCGAGCCGGGCGGCCACGTGGGCGCCGAGCCAGCGACCGACCCCGGTGACGACGACGACCCCCGGGGCACCGGAGGTGTCACCGGGGGTCATGTCGTGCGCCTAGCGCGGCAGGCGGGATCGAGCCGGGACGTCCACGGCCTGATCACCTGAGCCTCCGAGGGTCGACAGTTGGCAAGTGGTGCCGGGTGCCGGGCCAGTGCCCGGCCCCGGTCACTTGCCGAGACGGCGACGCTGGACGCGGGTCTTGCGCAGCAGCTTGCGGTGCTTCTTCTTAGCCATGCGCTTGCGGCGCTTCTTGACCACCGAGCCCATACGACAGCCTTTCGATGCAACGTGCGGGGCGGACCGGACGGCACCACCACGGGTGGCGCCGTGACCGCTTGCGGACAACGGACCGGACCAGCGTGGTGGGCAGGGCACACCAGAGAGCGGTCACGGTCGTGGCCCAGCCTAACCGGAGTGCGTCAGCAGGACCAACGCGCCCCCGTCGATGCCCCTTTTCGTCGTACTCGGCGGACCGGCGCGGCGAGAGCTCAGGCGGACTCCTGGAAGGCGCCCCGGAGGTATTCGTGCACGGCGTGCTCGGGCACCCGGAACGACCGGCCGACCCGCACGGCGGTCAGCTCACCGCTGTGCACGAGGCGGTAGACGGTCATCTTGGAGACCCGCATGACCGTCGCCACCTCGGCGACGGTCAGGAACCTGACATCCGACAGCCGTGCGTCGGACTGCGACCCGGCCATGGCTCACCGACCCATTCCCGTGCCCGGCGCGTGTCACCGGGCAGGTGTTCCCGCCTCGACGAGCGACGCGCGTGTAACCAGTACGGTAGCGGGACGGCTGTGACCTGCGCGATCCCTTCCACCCTTTGATCATGGCGAGACAGCCGTTCACCCGATGTCCACCAGGGCTTTTTCGCCCGGACGGGTGTCTCGTCCGATCCGGCTACTCGGCGCGCAGCGCCACCACCGGGTCGAGCCGCCCGGCCCGCTGCGCCGGCACCACGCCGAAGACGATGCCGACCGCCGCGGAGACGCCGAACGCCAGCGCCAGCGACCACCAGGTGATCGCCGCCGGGATCGGCGAGAACGCGTCCACGAGCAGCGCGGTGCCCACGCCCAGCGCCATCCCGGTCAGGCCGCCCACCGAGGTGAGCAGCACCGCCTCCAGCAGGAACTGCACGCCGATGTCGCGGGGGCGGGCGCCCACCGCCTTGCGCAGCCCGATCTCGCGGGTCCGCTCGCGTACCGAGACCAGCATGATGTTGGAGACACCGACGCCGCCGACCAGCAGCGAGATGCCCGCGATGGCCGCCAGCACACCGGTCAGTACGCCCAGGATGTCGCCGAGCACGCCGAGGATCTGCCGCTGGGTGACGGCGCTGAACTCGGTGTCCGGGTGCCGGCGGGACAGCTCCGCCACGATCCGGTCACCGAGTTCGTCGATCCGCTCCCGGTCCGGCGCGTTCACCGCGATGCCGTCGATGCGCTGCGTGCCCCACAGCCGTTGCGCCGCCGTCACCGGTACGTGCACCTCGTCGTCCCGGTCCACGCCGAGGCTCTGCCCGAGCGGGGCGAAGACGCCGATCACCCGGAACCGCACGCCGGCCAGCGTGACCTGCTGGCCGAGCGGGTCACGGTCGGGGAACAGCGACCGGGCCACCGAGTCGCCGAGCACCGCCACCCGGCGGCTGGTGTCCACGTCCGCCCCGGTGAGGTAGCGGCCCCGCGACAGCGACCGGGTGAACACCGACGGGGTGGTCTCCAGGACGCCCTGCACGGTGGTGAAGTCGGAGCGGTTGCCGGCCCGCGCGGTCGCGCCGGAGGCCACCGTGACGGCGACCCGGCCGGGGTCGCCGACCACCCGGGAGACCGCGTCGGCGTCGCTGAGGTCCAGCGGCGAGACCACCGGCGCGTTGCCCACCTCGATCCGGCCCGGCACCACCAGCAGCAGGTTCGAGCCGAGCCCTTCGACCTGCTGCTCGACCTGCTGTTTCGTGCCGGTGCCGATGGCCACCAGGATCACCACCGAGGCCACCCCGATGATCACCCCGAGCATGGTCAGCAGGCTGCGCATCCGGTTGGCCCGCAGCGCGTCCGACGCCACCCGCCACGCCTCGGCCAGCCTCATCCGGCGTCGCCCTCGCCTCGCGGGAGGCGGCCGTCCGACCGGGGAAGGCGCTCCTCGTCCCGCGGAAGGCGCCCGGTGGCTCCGGTGGCGCCACCGGGGCCACCGGGCGGGTGCCCCGGACCGCTTCCGGACGCGGACCGGGGCTCCGCGCTGGGAGCGGGGTCCAGTGTCGCAGGTACGCCGGAGCCGTCCGACGGCGGTCGATCATGAAGGCTGTCGGACCGGATCAGCCCGTCCCGTACCGCGATGCGCCGGTGCGCCCGGGCGGCCACCTCCTGGTCGTGGGTCACCATCACCAACGCCACCCCGGACTCGGCGTTCAGCCGTTCCAGCAGCTCCAGCACCGCCTCGCCGGTGGCGCTGTCCAGGTTGCCGGTCGGCTCGTCGGCGAGCAGCACCGCCGGCTCGGTGACCAGCGCCCGGGCGATCGCCACCCGCTGCTGCTCGCCGCCGGAGAGCTGGTTGGGCCGGTGGTGCAGCCGGTGGCCGAGCCCCACCCGGCCCAGCATCGCCGCCGCCCGCTCCCGCCGCTGCCGCGCCCCGACACCCCGGTAGACCAGCGGCAACGCTACGTTGTCCACAGCCGACGTACGGGCCAGCAGGTGGAACGCCTGGAACACGAAGCCGATGGTCTCGTTGCGCAGCGTCGCCAGTTCCGGGGCGGTGAGCGTGGTCACGTCCCGCCCGCCGATCACCAGCCGGCCGCCGCTGGGCCGGTCCAGCCCGCCGAGCAGGTGCATCAGCGTCGACTTGCCCGAGCCGGACGGCCCGATCACCGCCACGTACTCGCCCTGGTCGATGGTGAGCGACACCCCGCGCAGCGCGGACACCGACACCCCGTCCAGCTCGTACGTGCGCCAGACGTCGACCGCCTCGACCGCCGGTACGGTCACGGCAGTTCCTGGCCGTCGCGCACCTGGTCGGCCCCGCGCACGACCACCCGGTCACCGGCCCGTACGCCGTCGACGATCTGCACCAGGTCCTGCCCCTGCACGCCCACCGTCACCGGCACCCGGCCGGCCCGGCCGTCGCGCAGCACCCAGACCGCGTCCCGGCCGTCGGCGGAGAACACGGCCGACGCCGGCACCGCCACCGCGTCGGCGGCCTCCCGCACCCGCAGCCGCACCACCGCGTTCATGCCGGGCCGGGGCGCCGGTGCCGCCTCGGCCTCACCGAGGCGTCCGGCACCGAGGTCGAGCCGGACCCGGTAGGTCACACCGCCCCGCGCCGAGCTGGTGGGCAGCACGTCCACCGAGCGCACAGTCGCGTCGTACGTCGCGCCGGTCACCGCGTCCAGCTCGACCGACGCGGGCACCCCGGCCCGGACCAGCAGCACGTCGGTCTCGTCCACCTCGGCGAGCAGGCCGAGCCGGCCGATGTCCACCACCGTGAGCACCGGCGTGCCGGCGGTGACCCGGCCACCGGCCGGGATCGCGTCGTCCACGCCCGGCGGCGGGCCGCCCTGCCCGCCCGTGCCCAGCGCCGACGGGTCGAGACCGGGCACCGCCGCGCCACCGGCCGCACCGAGCAGCCCGGCCAGGTCGGCCGGCGCCGCCGACCGGGTGCCGCCCGGCTGCACCACACCGGCGATCGGCGCGCGCAACGTCAGCGCGTCCACAGTCGCCTTCGCCAGGTCGTACGCCTGCTGGGCCTGGAGTCGTTGCGCGGCCGACAGCGCGCCGACGGCGCTGTTCAGGCCCGCGACGCCGCGCTGCACCTGGGCGACCGCCCGGTCGGCGGCGCGGGCGGCGGACTCGTACTGCCGCTGCGCCGAGGAGACCTGGAGCAGCAGCGCGGCGCGTACCTGCGGGTCGCCGACCTTGCCGGCGGCGACGCGGGCGGCGGCGAACGCCTCGTCGGCGGCCCGGTCGGTGCCGCGCCGGCTGCCGCCCAGGTCGCCCGTGCCGGCGCCCCGCCCGGCCCGCTTCGCCGCACGCAGCGCGTCCCGCGCCTTCGCCAGGCGGTCCCGGGCCGACGGCGAGTCGATCACCGCGAGCACCTGCCCCCGGGTCACCCGCTGTCCCGGCTGGACCCGCAGGCGGGCCAGCGTGCCGTCGGCCGGTGCGGTGAGCGTTGCCGCGGCCCGCGCGGTCACCGTGGCCGGGGCGTCGATCACCTCGCTGACCGGCGCGCGCCCCACCTCGGCGACGGTGACCGCCGGTGCGTCGTCGCCGCAGGACGCGGCGGTCGTGCCGGTCAGCGCGACGACGGCGAGCACGACGGTGACGAGACGGGGGCGGCGGGCCGCGGGCAGCCGCGGCGAGGGAGTGCGGGCCACCCGGCCCATGCTACGACCCGTCGACAGGCGTCGACGTGTCAGCCGACGACGGCCCGGACGTAGGTGACGCAGTCGTCGTGCAGCATCGACCACGGGTCGCCGAACACCTCGTCGGCGGCCTGCTCCGGGGTCCGGCCCTGGTGCACCACGGCCCGGTAGAAGTCCAGCATCCGCTGCTCGCCGTACCTGTCGACCAGATGCCGCACGGCCAGGTAGCCGACGCCGTACGCGCCGCCGACCCGGTCGTCGCTCGCGTCGTCGGCGGGCGCCACCGCGTCCAGCCGCCCCGACCACCCGCCGCGCAGCAGGTCCCGCACCTCGGTCAGACCGTCGTAGCGGTGCACAGGCTGCCCGTCGGCACCGGCGTACTCGGCCAGCCCCTCCACCAGCCACCAGTCCGCGCGGTCGGCGTAGCCCCGGTCGGGCAGCGAGGCGGCGTGGGTCAGCTCGTGCCGGAGCAGGTCGTCGAGGCCGGCCGGGGTGACGATCTGGGCGTTGAGCACCACGTCGTGGCGTCCACCCCCGACACCCACCGCGTAGCCGGCGGTCCACTTCGGCCGCCCGCCGCCGTACCAGCGCTGCCACTCGCCCTTCCCGGCGTAGTAGACGAGGTACCGGTCCGGCGGCCGGCCGCCGATCGCGTACCGGTCCGCGGCCCGGGCGGCGGTCTCGGCCTGTGCGAGCAGACCGGGCAGCTGGCTGCGCTGGGCCGGCGTGGTGGCCACCACCACCCGCTTGCCGACCGCCACCGCCAGGTCGTTCACCTGCCACGGGCGCACGCCCGCCGGGTCCGTCGACGACGGGTCCACGGCGGTCAACCGGGGCTCCTCCCCCGCCAGCCGCCAGCGCGTGCCCAGCTCCACTGTGCTCGGCGCGCACTCCGGCACCACGAAGCAGTAGCCGACGGTCACCGCGAACCGCCACTCCCCCGGCTTCCCGTCGACCGCCGCCGGTACCCCGTCCGCAGCCGACCGCCAGGTCGTGACCCGCAGTGCCCGCAGCGCCGCGTACCGGCGGCTCAGCGCGGGCCGGGCCGCCGGCTCGGCGATCGCGAGGAAACCGGCCCGGTCGGCGCCGACGAGCGCGGCGGCCTGCCGGTCCAGCAGCGCGAGCATCCGCTCGCCGAGCCGCCGCTGCGCCGCCGTGCCCGGGTCGTGCTTCGCGGCCGACCGCCCGGCCGCGTCCGGCGCCGACCCCCGCAGGAGTACGCCGGGCACCGCGCCCGCCACCAGGCCGAGCGCGAGTCCGAGCGCGGTCCAGAGCGGCCACCGCCGCCGTTGCCGCACCGTCCGCGCCGGGTCCGGCTTCGCCAGGGGTACGGGGCACGGCGCCGGACCAGCGGCGAAGTGCGGCAACGACGCCGCGTCCGGTGCCGGTGCCGGTGCCGGTGCCGGTGCCGGTGCCGGTGCGATGGTGTCGACGGCGGCGTCCACGCCGGCGGAGGTGGCGGCGGTTTCGGCGTGGGTGTCGTCAGCGCGGGCGTCGGCGGCGCGGGCGGCGTCGGCGGCGCGGGCGGCGTCGGCGCGGTCGGCGTCGGCGGTGGTTTCGGCGGCGCTGACGTCAGCGGTGCTCGCGTCGGCCGCGTGGTCGGCGCTGGCGCTGACGTGGACGGTGCTCGTGTCGGCGGCGCTCGCCTTGTCGGCGGCGTCGACGGTGGGACGAGGCTCGTCGCCGTCCGTCGTCCGGCCGGGAGGCTGCTCGTCGCCGTCGGTCACCGGCGAAGGGTACGACCAATCGGGCGTTCCGGGAAAGAGTCCCGCCGTGTTCCGCCTCGCCTCGAGATCTTGGTACGAAAGCGCCCTGATAGGGGCCGGTTCGTACCAAGATCTCTCAGACCGGGGTGCCGGTCAGCGTCAACGCCGTCTTGTCGGCTGCCCAGAGGGCCACCAGCGCGACGCCGGGGGCGGCGTGGCCGGCCAGGGCGAGCAGCACGCCGCCGGTCAGGAAGCAGGCAGCCTGGACGGCGAGCTTGGCCGGGTCGGGCAGCGTCACCGTGGCACGCGGTGAGCAGAACAGTCCCCACACCACGGCGATCACCAGCGGCGCGCCGAGTCCGGCGAGCAGGCGCAGCGGCCAGCCGGCGTCGAGCGTGAAGCCCCAGTACCCGGCCGAGCCCAGCACGGCCAGCTCCAGCAGGAAGATCACGCCCAGCCGCAGCGCGGTCATCGGTCCTCCCAGGAACGGTAGGCGCGGTCCAGACCCGCGATCATCTGGTCGAAGGAGCGGTCGGTGTCGCGGGGCAGCCCGAATCCGCCCGCCGCCTCCAGCGCGACGAAGCCGTGCACGGCGGCCCGGAACATCCGGATGGCGTCGGTCGCGGCGTCGCCGTCGAGGCCGTACCCGAGCAGGATGGCCCGGACCGCGCCGACCGCGCGTTCTCCGGCGGCCAGGTGGTCGGGGTCGGCCGGGTCGGGCGCCCGCTGGGCGGCCGGGTAGCGGCCGGGGTGCTGCCGCGCGTACGCCCGGTAGGCGGCGGCGACGGCGCGCAACGCGTCGCCACCGGCCCGGCCCGCGGCGGCGGCCGTGAGCACGTCGGCGATCTCGGCGGTGGCGAGCACGGCGAGCTTCTGGTGCAGCGCGTCCACACCCCGCACGTGCTTGTAGAGGCTCGGCAGCGCGACGCCGAGGCGGGCGGCGAGCGCGGCCAGCGTCAGCTTCTCGTAGCCGACCTCGTCGGCGAGCGCGGCGGCCTCCCGCACGACGGTCGCCGGGGTCAGGCCGGCCCTAGGCACGTGCGGTCGCCGCCAGGAACTCGACCAGGTCGGCGGCGGTGGCGTCGGGCTGGTCGGCGTGCGGGTAGTGCCCGGAGTCGGCGATCATCCGGGCCTCGGCGACGGCGAACAGCCGGCGCGCGGCCCGCGCCTCGGCGCCCGGGTCGGGGAAGTCCGGGTCCTTCGTGCCCATCAGCACCAGCACCGGGCGGCGCACCTCGGGCGCCCGCGCGGTCCAGTGCGGGTCGGCCGGCGCGATCACGCCGCGCACCGCGGCCATCCGCCCGCGCAGCTTGGCGACCAGCTCCTTGCGGTACGCGACGTCGTCCGCCGGGCGCCCGCACGGGAACAGCGTGCGGTGGAACAGCCCGAACAGGCGAGGGCTACGGAGTACGGCGGCCTGCGCGACCCGCATCAGCGGGTTCGGCTTCGGCGTGCCGACGAACGCGCCGATCTGCACGATGCCGCTGACCAGTTCCGGCGCCTCGGCGGCGGCGAAGACCACTGCGGCGGCGCTGGACGAGCTGCCGACCAGGGTGGCGGGCTCGCCGCCGAGCGCCCGCACCACGGCGAGCAGGTCGCCGCCGACGTGCTCGGGGGCGTACGTGGGCCAGTGCGGGCTGGAGTCGCCGTGCCCGCGGACGTCGACCGAGGCGACCCGGTAGCCGGCCGCGACCAGCCGGGGCGTCAGGTGCCGGAAGGCGGCCCGGTTCTCCCCCATGCCGTGCGCGAGGACCACGAGCGGTCCCGATCCGTGCACCTCGTACGCGATCGTGCCGCCGTCCCGCGCCATCTGGCTAACTGTCATAGCCATAAAGCTAATGTCATTAGCCAACCTCGTCAAGCTTGAACTCAACCCGAGGTGAGGTCGCACGATCCCGGGCATGCCGATCACCGCCGACACCCACGTACGCCTCGCCCGCCCGAGCCGCGACCTCGCCGCCGCCGAGCGGTTCTGGACGCAAGGGCTGGGCCTGGACGTGCTCTACCGGAGCGAGGGCGGTCACGCGGACGAGCACGACCTGGTGATGCTCGGCCTCCCCGGAGCCGGCTGGCACCTGGAGCTGGTCGGCGGTCCGACGCTCGCGGTCGAGCCGCGCCCCACCGGGGAGGACCTGCTCGTGCTCTACCTCGACGGCCCGGCCGACGACGAACTGGTCCCGAGACTGGAACGGGCCGGCGGGACCAGGGTCTCCGCCGGCCCGTACTGGGACAGGTGGGGTGTCACGTTGACCGACCCGGACGGCTACCGCCTCGTGCTGTGCACCCGGGCCTGGTCGAACGACTGACTCACTTCTTCGACAGCACCGCGCGGCCGAAGAACGCCAGGTTGGCCGGGCGCTCCGCAAGCCGGCGCATCAGGTAGCCGTACCACTGGTCGCCGTAGGGGACGTACGTCCGCACCGTGTAGCCCTCGCCGACCAGGCGCTGCTGCTCCTCCGGGCGGATGCCGTAGAGCATCTGGAACTCGAACCGGCCCGGGTCGCGGTCGAACCAGCGCGCCCGGTCCTCGCCGATCGCGATCAGCCGCGGGTCGTGCGTGGCGAGCATCGGGTAGCCGTCGCCGGACATCAGCACGTTCATGCAGCGCACGTACGACTTGTCCACCTCGCGGGCGGACTGGTACGCCACCGACTCCGGCTCCTTGTACGCGCCCTTGCACAGCCGCACCCGCGACCCCGCCGACGCCAGCTCCCGGCAGTCCGACTCGGTCCGCCGCAGGTACGCCTGGAGCACCGCGCCGGTCGACGGGTGGTCCTTGCGCAGCTTCGCCAGGATGTCCAGGGTCGAGTCGGTGGTGGTGTGGTCCTCCATGTCCAGCGTGACGGTGGTGCCCGCCGCGTCGGCCGCCGCGCAGATCGCCCGCGCGTTGTCGTACGCGAGCTGCTCGTCGAACATCTGGCCCAGCGCGGACAGCTTCACGCTGACCTCGGCGGCCGGGGTGAGCCCGGCGGCGCCGAGGCGGCTCAGCAGCGTGAGGTACTCGTCCCGGGTGGCGTTCGCCTGCTCCGGGGTGGTGGTGTCCTCGCCCAGGTAGTCGAGGGTGACCGCTTGGCCGTCGGCGACCAGCTCGCGGGTGGCGCGCAGCGCGTCGTCGGTAGCGGCGCCGGCGACGAACCGGCGGACGACGTCCCGGGTGAACGGGGCCGTCGCGACGAGCCGCTCCACCTGGGAAGACCGGGAGGCGGCGAGGATGACGGAACGGAGCATGAGCCGAGCGTAACGCTCACCACCGGGCCCCCGCCGGGTGCGTCCGAGGCCCGCCCCTCTCGCCCGCTCCCGCCCTCCGGCCCGGGCCGGGCACCCCCGGCTGGCGGGGATCGGCTACAACGTTCACGTGGATCGACGACACCCCCGGCGCCGGCTCCGCTCGGCCTCCGTGCAGCTCGGCGCGCTGACCGCGCTGGCCCTCGCGCTCTCCGGCTGCAACAACGGTTACGACGACGACGATGACGACTGCGCACTCGGCCCGGCCGGCGGGGGCGGCGACATCGTCGCCGTGGCCCTGCACGTGCCCGCGCCGGTCACGGCCGCTCGCGGCGAGCCGGCCCCGACCACCGCCCTGCCCGAGCGCGGCGGCTTCGGCACCCACCTCGCCTCCTGCGGCGGCTGACGTGCGCCGCGAGGCGAGCACGCCGCGCCCCGGCTGGGACGAGACCATCCGGGCCCAGGGCCTGGTGTACGTCGACACCGAGCTGCCCGACGGCGAGATCATGTCGTACTGGGACGAGACGGCGGCGTACTCGTTCACGCTGGACGAGGTGCTCCGGCTGGAGGAGGCCACGGAGGAGCTGCACCGGATGTCGGTGGCCGCCGCCGAGCACGTGGTGGCCCGCCGCCGGTACGCCGAGTTCGGCATCCCCGAGTGGGCCGCCGAGGCGGTCGCCCGCTCGCTGCGGGAGAACCCGCCGACGCTCTACGGCCGCTTCGACCTCTGGTACGACGGCAGCGGCCCGCCGAAGATGCTGGAGTACAACGCCGACACCCCGACCGCGCTGGTCGAGGCGAGCATCGTGCAGTGGTACTGGCTGGAACACACCCGCCCGGACGCGGACCAGTGGAACAGCCTGCACGAACGCCTGGTCGGCGCCTGGGCCAAGATCGGCGCCGGGCTGCACGAGCCGCGGGCGCACGTGCTGTGGTCCTCCGAGGAGGAGTCGGGCGAGGACCAGATCACCGCCGGCTACCTGGCCGAGACGGCCCGCCAGGCCGGGCTGGACGTGACGCTCATGCCGATCCAGCGGGTCGGCTGGGACGGGCGGCGCTTCGTCGACGCCGACGACCGGCCGATCACCACCTGCTTCAAGCTCTACCCCTGGGAGTGGATGCTGGCCGAGCCGTACGGGCGGCCGGCGCTGGACCCGGGCACGCCCACCACCTGGATCGAACCGGCCTGGAAGCTGCTGCTGTCGAACAAGGCGCTGCTGGCGGTGCTCTGGGAGATGTATCCGGGGCACGACTACCTGCTGCCCGCGTACCTGGACTCGCCGCGCGGCATGACCGAGTACGTGGCCAAGCCGCTGCTCGGCCGCGAGGGCGGCTCGGTACGCATCGTGACCGGCGACACGGAGATCACCAACCCGGGGATCTACGGCGACGAGGGCTTCTGCTTCCAGGAGTTCCGCGCGTTGCCCGAGTTCGAGGGCAACCGGACGGTGCTCGGGAGCTGGATCGTGGACGGCGAGTCGGCCGGCGCCGGCGTACGCGAGAGCGAGAGCCTCATTACTGACGGTTACGCGCGGTTCCTGCCCCACTACATCGACGCACCGCGTGTGCTCTGAGTCGTCTACCGTTGGTGTCGTGAACTTCGACGCGTACGCCCGGACCGGGGTCGAGCTCGTCAACGCCCGGCTGGACGACCTGGACGGCCTGCGGGCCGTCTTCTCGGACGAGCAGGGCTGGATGCGCGACGAGGTCGCGGAACGGGACCTGGCGATCTTCCGGCGGGCGCAGAAGCGCCTCCGGGACGTCTTCGAGTACGGCACCTCCGGCCGGGACAACGAAGCGGTGGCGGAGCTGAACGCGCTGCTGGAGGCGTTCCCGGTGCAGCCGCGGATCTCCGGCCACGACTCCTCCGACTGGCACATGCACGTGACCAGCCGGGGCGCGTCGGTCTCCTCGGAATACCTGGCCGGCGCGGTCTGGGGCCTGTCGGTGTGGCTGTGCGAGTACGGCAGCGCCCGCTTCGGGGTCTGCGCCGACGACCGCTGCGGCAACGTCTACCTGGACACCTCGTCCAACTGCTGCCGGCGGTTCTGCTCCGAGCGCTGCGCCACCCGCTCCCACGTGGCCGCGCACCGGGCCCGCAAGCGCGCAGCGGTCGGCGAGCAGGCCGTCCCGGCGCAGCCGCTGTCCCCGGTGAGCTGACCTCCGGCGTACGCCCCGGCCGCGTGCGAGCGGCCGGGGTGGCCCGTGCCGGTCAGACGTCGACCGGGGAGGGCGCGGTCAGGTTCGCCCGGGCGAACTCCAGCGACTCCCGCAGGTCCGCCTCGCGAACCGCGCGGCTCTTCGCGCCCCGGGTGGTCACCTCCACCGCCACCGAGCCGGTGAACCCCCGTCCGGCCAGCGAGCGGAGCATCTCCGCGCAGGGCTGACCGCCGCGACCGGGCACCAGGTGCTCGTCGCGCCCCTCGCCGGTGCCGTCGCCCAGGTGCACGTGCGCCAGCCCGGAACCCATCCGGTCGGCCATCGCCAACGCGTCCGTGTGCGAGGCCGCGCAGTGCGACAGATCCAGCGTGTACGAGGCGTAGCCGATCTCGGTCGGATCCCAGCCCGGCGCGTACGGGACGAACTGCCGCCCGGCCATCCGCACCGGGTACATGTTCTCCACCCCGAAGTGCAGGCCGCCGAACTGCCCGGCGATCGTGTCGAGCCCGTCGGCGAAGGTGCGCGCGTAGTCACGCTGCCAGGTGAACGGCGGGTGCACGACGACGGTCGGCGCCTCCAGCGTGTCGGCCAGCTCGGCGGCCCTGCGCAGCCGCTCCCACGGGTCGGGGCTCCACACCCGCTGGGTGACGAGCAGGCAGGGGGCGTGCACCGACAGCACCGGCACGCCGTAGTGCTCGGCGAGGCCGCGCAGCGCGCCCGCGTCCTGGCTGACCGGGTCGGTCCAGACCATCACCTCGATGCCGTCGTAGCCGAGCTCGGCGGCGAGCTGGAACGCCGCCGCGGTCCGTTCGGGGAAGACCGAGGACGTGGACAGGAGCACCGGAACGCGGTAGGTCACGCCTTCGAGGGTAGCCCCAACCGCCAGCGAGCATCGGGACGAGCAACCGCAAAGCAACCCAGAGCGCTCGTACGGTCACATCGGCGCGAGCTGATCCAGCCGGCGCAGGATGACACCCTCCCGCAACGCCCACGGGCAGATGTCCACGCAGTCCACGTCGAGGCGCCGCATCACCGCCTCGGCCACCACCGCACCCGCGAGGAGCTGGTGCGCCCGCTGCGCGCTGACCCCCTCCAGCTCGGGCAACTGGGCCGGCGGGATGTGCCTGATGAACCCGAGCACCTGCCGCAGCCCGGTACGGGTCAGGCTGCGGCGCGCCCACAGCCCCGCCCCGGAGGGCGCGGCGCCGGCCAGCCGGGCCAGCATGCGGAACGTCTTCGAGGTGGCGACCGGACGCTCCCAGCCCACCGCGCTCAACTGCTCCACCACCGGGTCGAGCTGCGCGTCCACGTACGCCCGCAGTTCCTCCACGGCCTCGGCCGACGGCGGCGCCGTGCCGGCCGGATCCACCGCGAGCCGCTCCCGGCTGAGCCGCCCCGCGCCGAGCGGCAGCGAGATCGCCACGTCCGGGTGCTCGTCGATCCCCGCGGCCAGCTCCAGCGAGCCGCCGCCGATGTCCATCGCCAGCAGCCGGCCCGCGGACCAGCCGAACCACCGCCGCACCGCCAGGAACGTCATCCGCGCCTCGTCCGCGCCGGAGAGCACCTCCAGGCGTACGCCCGTCTCGTCGCGGACGCGGGCCAGCACGTCGGCGGCGTTCGTGGCGTCGCGGACCGCGCTCGTGGCGAACGCCAGCAGATCCTCGGCGCCCAGCCCGTCGGCCGCCGCCCGCGCCATGCCGACCGCCTTGACCAGGCCGTCCGCGCCGCCCTCGGTGAGCGCGCCGTCCGGCCCGATCTGCTCGGCCAGCCGCAGCACCACCTTCTCCGAGTGCGCCGGCCAGGGATGCGCGCCGTGGTGGGCGTCGACCACCAGCAGGTGCACCGTGTTGGAACCGACGTCGAGGACACCCAGTCGCATGGGAGAGACCCTAGGGCCAACACGTTTCGTCGGCTCGGCGGCCGGGCGGGGTCACCGCGCGTACGCTGGTCCGAGTGACAGGGCAGATCGAGCTTCACGTGCTGGTGGACGACCCCGAGGACCCGCGCAGCCGCGAGGTCGGGCTGGACTTCCCACGGGAGTGGATCGAGTTCGTCGACCCGGCCGACGCGAAGCACGTCGTCCGCGCCGACCTGACCTGGCTGCTGTCCCGCTGGACGTGCATCTTCGGCCAGGGCTGCCACGGCATCATCGCCGGGCGCGCCGCCGACGGGTGCTGCTCGCACGGCGCGTTCTTCACCGACTCCGACGACGAGAAGCGCGTCCGGGCGGCGGTGAAGCGGCTGACGCCGGAGACGTGGCAGCACTTCCGGCGCGGGTTCAAGAACTGGACCGAGAACGACACAGTCGACGGCAAGACCCCGGCCCGGCGTACCGCCACCCGCGACGTCGACGCCCCGTGCGTGTTCCTCAACGACGCCGACTTCCCCGGCGGGGGCGGCTGCGCGCTGCACGCCCAGGCTCTGCGCGACGGGGTGCACCCGCTGGAATACAAGCCGGACGTCTGCTGGCAGCTGCCGGTACGCCGCGACCAGGAATGGCACAAGCGGCCGGACAACACCAAGGTGCTGATCTCCACGCTGGCCGAGTTCGACAGGCGCGGCTGGGGTGCCGGCGGGCACGACCTCGACTGGTGGTGCACGTCCTCCACCGACGCGCACGTCGGCGCCGAGCCGATGTACGTCTCGTACGGGCCGGAGCTGACCGCGCTGATCGGCGCGCCCGCGTACGCGAAGCTGGCCGAACTCTGCGCCGCCCGGCAGCGCCAGGGTCAGGTCGCCCCGCACCCCGCAAGCGAGTGAAGGCCGGCACCCCGTTGGTTCGGGGTGCCGGCCTTCTCGTGTGTCTTACTTGTTCCAGTGCTCGGCGACCAGGTCGGCGGCCTGCTGCTCCCACTGGGCGTAGTGGTCGGGGTAGGCGGACACCTGGACGGTCTGGGCGGCCTTGGTCAGGGGCATGTCCTGCCAGCCGTCGACCTGCTTCAGACCCTTCAGGAACGCCGTGGTGGAGTATTCGGGGTCGGTGATCTGCTCGACCGTGCCCCAGCCGGAGGACGGGCGCTGCTGGAACAGGCCCTGCGAGTCGTGGTCGTTACGGTCACCGAGGTGGCCGAGGTTCTCCAGCTTCGACTCCTGCAACGCGGTGGCGATGGAGACGACGGCGGCGCGCTCGTCCATGCCGGCCTTCTTCGTCGCGGCGATGATCGCCTTCACGTTCTTGGTCTGCTCGTCGTTCAGGTCGATACGGGACTGGGCGCCCTGCACGCCGTGCGGGATCAGCTTGTCACCCTGCACGCTCACGCTCACCGGCTTCGCCGCGTGGGTGGTGTCCGCCGCGTGGGCGGCCACCGGGCCGGCGAAGACGCCACCGGTGAAGGCCAGACCAGCAATACCCAGGATGCTCTTCCGCAGGATCGTGTTCATGAGGGGGCTCCATTCGGGGGATCGACGCCCACACCGACGGGGGCCGGCGCGGGTGCGAGCACCGTCAGGCACTCAAGAAAGTCTTCAAGGGGGATTCGGCTGCTCACGGGGCACCGGGGGGTGCCTCTGCGCGGCGCCGGAACCATGTCCAACGACCCGCCACCCGCCGTCATTCCCGAGGCGGTGCACGCCACCGGAGGGCGGGGGTTCACGTCGTCGGAACCGTGTTCAACGACCAGCCCGCCAGGATCATTCCCCGCGGCTCACGTCGCCAGAACCGAACTCAACGACCGACAGCCCAAGACTGTTCCCGCAGCCAGCGGCCCCTTCTCGGGGCGCGGCTGGTACTCGGTCGCTCACCGGGTTACAACGCCACCCACCCGCCAGCCATTCCACCCCCAGAGTGCCGCCCACCACCCCCGAACCGGACACCCCCGCCCACACAGCCCGCCAACGATCGATGTCCCCGACCTCGGGGCACCCCTCAAACCGGACAGCCTCACCCACACGGGCCACCCACTCCCGCACGGTCGATCATGAGGTAAGCGGGGACAAAACGGACACCCGACGCCGCTAACCTCATGATCGACGCAGCCGGGCGGGCCGAGCGGGGCGGGAGCAGCGGGGCGCCGCGCGACCGCTCCGCGATCTTGCAGTTCGAGCCTCCCGGATGTGCCATTCGCGCGTTTTGCAGGGCACCGAAGTGCAAGATCGGCGAGGAGGGAGGGGATGGTGGCCGCTCCTGCCCGACGGGCGGCGGCGGGATCTGCCCACCTCCCGCTGCGGTGATCAAGGAGTTTGCGGCCAGTAGGAGGCGCAAGGAGTCCGCTAACTCCTTGATCAACCGAGTGGGACGGGGCCTGGAGGGGCGCAGCCGAGAGGACTCGTCGAGGGGACGGGCCGGGACGGTGGGTCGGGTGGCCGGAGGGATGGGCGGCCGGGGCGGGCCGAGATCCGAGGTCCGTCGCGGCGATCTTGGAGTTGTGGCAGCTTGCGAAAGTACCCAAGTCGGGCATGTCGTGGCGCCACAACTCCAAGATCGACGCGGGCGGGGCGGCGGGCGGGGCGGCCGAGAGCGGCGCGGAGGGGGATCAGGGCTCGAACTTGTAGCCCAGGCCTCGGACCGTGACGATGTAGCGCGGTGCGGACGGCTCCGGCTCGATCTTGGAGCGCAGCCGCTTCACGTGCACGTCCAGCGTCTTCGTGTCGCCCACGTAGTCGGCGCCCCAGACCCGGTCGATCAACTGGCCCCGGGTGAGCACCCGCCCGGCGTTGCGCAGCAGCAGCTCCAGCAGCTCGAACTCCTTGAGCGGGAGCTGCACGCCGGCGCCGCCGACGGTCACCACGTGCCGTTCGATGTCCATCCGGACCGGGCCGGCGGCGAGCGTCGGCGCGCCCGTCTCGTTCGACTCCGCGCTCTGCCGCCGCAGCACCGCCCGGATGCGGGCGACCAGTTCACGCGGCGAGTACGGCTTGGTCACGTAGTCGTCGGCGCCGATCTCCAGGCCGACCACCTTGTCGATCTCGCTGTCCCGCGCGGTGACCATGATGATCGGCACGTGCGAGCGCTGGCGGAGCTGCCGGCAGACCTCGGTGCCGGACATCTCCGGCAGCATCAGGTCGAGCAGCACGATGTCGGCGCCGGTCCGGTCGAACTCGGTGAGGGCGGCGGGGCCCGTCGCGGCGACGGAGACCTCGAAACCCTCCTTGCGGAGCATGTAGGACAGGGCGTCGGAGAACGACTCCTCGTCCTCGACCACCAGTACGCGGCTCAACGGGTGTTTCCTTTCCTGTGGTCAGGCCTGCCGGAGCTCGGCCGGGCCGGCCTCGATCCCAGCGGAGGCGAGTGTCGCCTCCAGGTCGTCCGGGGGGCGTGCGGGCAGCCGGAGGGTGAACGTCGATCCCCCACCAAGGGTGCTCGACACCTCCACCCGGCCGCCATGGTTGCTGGCGATGTGCTTGACGATGGCCAGGCCCAGGCCGGTGCCGCCGGTCGCCCGGGAGCGGGCCTGATCGGCCCGGTAGAACCGCTCGAAGATCCGGTCGACCTCGTTCGGGGCGATGCCGATGCCCTGGTCGGCCACGGCGATCTCGACGTGTTCCTCGGTGCCGGTGACAGTCACCCGGACCGTGGTGTCCTCGCCGGAGTAGGTGATCGCGTTCTCCACCAGGTTCGCCACCGCGGTGGCGAGTTGGCTGTCGCTGCCGTACACGGTGAGGCCCCGCTGCCCGCCGACGGCGATCTCCACCCGGCGGGCGGTGGCGGCGGTGCGGGTGCGGTCGACGACCTCGGCGAGCACCCAGTCGACCGAGACCGGCTCGGGGGCGGGCTGCGGTTCGGCGCCCTGGAGGCGGGTCAGTTCCAGCAGTTCCTGCACCAGGCGGCCGAGCCGGGTCGACTCGTGCTGGATCCGCTCGGCGAACCGCCGCGCGGCGACCAGGTCCTCGGACAGGTCGGGCGCGCCGCCGGCGGCCGGTTCGGTGGCGTCGACGAGCGCCTCGGCGAGCAGTTGCAGCGCGCCGATCGGCGTCTTCAGCTCGTGGCTGACGTTCGCGACGAAGTCCCGGCGTACCCGCGCGAGACGGTGCGACTCGGTGACGTCGACCGCCTCGATCGAGATGTAGCCGGAGCCCAGTCCCATCGCCCGCAGGTGCACGCCGAGCGGGTTGTCCCCGCCGCCGTCGCGGCCCCGGGGCAGGTCCAGCTCTATCTCGCGACGCACGCCCGTGCGGCGGACCTGCCCGGCGAGGGTACGGATCAACGGGTGCGCCGCGATCGAGCCGGGTGTCGCCCCGGTACGGAGCAGACCCATCGCCCGGGCGGCCGGGTTCACCAGCACCGGCACGTCGTCCGGGCCGAGCACCACCACGCCTGCGCGCAACGAGTCGATCGTCTTGCGGCCGAGCCCGGATAGGCCCCCCTGCTGGTCGTCCGGAATCGTCGTCCTCCCTGCGTCACGACGGAGGATCCCGCCGCCCCGCGACGCCCGGCGGCGCCGCCATTCGTCAACGGGCCCGGACAGCAGCGCCCCGGCGACCAGCCCGGTCACCAGCGCTCCGGCCACCACGACCGCCACCGCCCATTCCACCCGGCGATCGTAGGGTCATTGTTAACCCGGGGATCGGGCACAAAGGGACGAACCACTCTCGCTTTCGGCAAAGTTCACCTGCGGGCCCCGCGTCGTTCATCCACGTTCACCCTGGTGCCGACCGTCCGGCCTAGCGTGGGGCGCGCACCTGCTCCTGCCGTACCCCGTCGGGGTGGCGGCCACCGACCCCCAGGAAGTGACGATGCGCGACGAGTTCCGGGCCGACCTGCAGATTGTCAGCCAGTTGCTGGTGGACATGGCCGAGGCGGTACGCGCGGCCATGCGGCAGGCCACCAAGGCGCTGCTCACCGCCGACCGGACGGCCGCCGAGACGGTGATCGCGCGGGACGCCGAGATCGACGACCTCTACCGGCACGTGGAGGAGCGGGTCTGTGACCTGCTGGCCCGGCAGGCGCCGGTGGCCTCCGACCTGCGGGCGATGATCACCGCGTTGCACGTGGCAGCCGATCTGGAGCGGATGGGCGACCTGGCCGACCACGTGGCGAAGACGGCCCTGCGCCGGCACCCGTCCCCGGCGGTGCCGGCGGAGCTGCGGCCGGTCTTCACCGACATGGCCGGGATCGCCGACCGGATGGCCGAGAAGATCGGCTCGGTGCTGGCCGAGCCGGACGCCGCCGTGGCCGCCGAGCTGGACGGCGACGACGACGCGATGGACGACCTGCACAAGAGCCTGTTCGGCGTGCTGCTCGGCGACGACTGGCCGTACGGGGTGGAGACGGCGATCGACGCGACGCTGCTGGGCCGCTTCTACGAGCGTTTCGCCGACCACGCGGTGAACGCGGGTGAGCACGTGGTCTACCTGATCACCGGTTCGACGTCCGGCTGAGGACCGTGGGCGGGGCCGCCTCGGGGGAGGCCCCGCCCACGCCGTCTCAGCGGCCCTGGTTGGCGACCGCGGCGGCGGCGGCCTTCGCCGCCTCCGGGTCCAGGTACGTCCCGCCGAGCACGTGCGGACGCAGGTCGGCGTCCAGGTCGTAGCGCAGCGGGATGCCGGTGGGGATGTTCAGCTTGGCGATCGCGTCGTCGGAGATCTGGTCGAGGTGCTTGACCAGGGCGCGCAGCGAGTTGCCGTGCGCGGCCACGAGCACCGTCCGGCCGGCCAGGATGTCCGGCACGATCGAGTCGTACCAGTAGGGCAGCATCCGTTCGACGACGTCCTTCAGGCACTCGGTGCGCGGCATCAGCTCGGTCGGCAGCAGCGCGTACCGGGGGTCGCCGACCTGCGACCACTCGTCCGCGTCGTCGATCGGAGGCGGCGGCGTGTCGTACGAGCGACGCCAGAGCATGAACTGCTCCTCGCCGTACTCGTCGAGGGTCTGCTTCTTGTCCTTGCCCTGCAGGGCGCCGTAGTGGCGCTCGTTGAGCCGCCACGACCGGCGCACCGCGATCCAGTGCCGGTCGGCGGCGTTCAGCGCCAGCTCGGCGGTGCGGATGGCCCGGCGCATCAGGCTCGTGTGCACCACGTCCGGCAGCAGGTCGTGCTCGCGCAGCAGTTCGCCGCCGCGCCGCGCCTCGGTCTCCCCCTTGGCGGTCAGGTCGACGTCGACCCAGCCGGTGAAGAGGTTCTTGGCGTTCCAGTCGCTCTCGCCGTGCCGCAGCAGGACCAGCGTCCCGACGGTGGGCCCCTCGCTCGCAGTCATGCCGATCATCCTGCCGTACCGGCCGGGCGGACACGCGGCGACCTGTGGTGACGACCACCACGTGGAAATCCTGATGACCACGGCTCCGGCCCGGCACTAGGTTGTAAGGCGTTCTGATCAGGTCGGTCATTACCATGCGGGGGGCGTCGGGATGCGGACGGTACGGGGCTGGTTCCAGGACACGGCGGGTGGCCTGCCACGGACGTTCTGGTACCTCTGGGCCGGCACGCTGATCAACCGGCTCGGCTCGTTCGTCCTGATCTTCCTGGCCATCTACCTGACCCAGGAACGCGGCTTCTCCGCCTCCCAGGCCGGTCTGGTGATCGGCCTCTGGGGCGCCGGCGGCGCGGTCGGCACCACCATCGGCGGCACCCTGACCGACCGCTGGGGACGGCGGCCCACGCTGCTCACCGCGCACGTCGGCGCGGCGGGCATGATGATCGCGCTGGGCCTCGCCCGTCCGCTGTGGGCGGTGGCGGTGGGCGCGCTGCTGCTCGGCGCGTTCGCCGAGGCGGCCCGCCCGGCCTTCGGCGCGATGATGGTCGACGTGGTGCCGGACAAGGACCGGCTGCGCGCCTTCTCGTTGAACTACTGGGCCATCAACCTCGGGTTCGCCTGCGCCGCCGTGCTCGCCGGCTTCGCCGCCCAGGGCAGCTACCTGCTGCTGTTCCTGGTGAACGCGACCACCACGCTGGTGACCGCACTGATCATCTTCGCCAAGGTCGGCGAGACCCGCGGCCCGGTCACCGCGCTCCCGGTCAAGGGGATGCCGGCGCCGGCCGGCGCGCTGCGCACCATCCTCGCCGACCGCGTGTTCCTCGGTTTCGTCGCGCTCAACCTGCTCGCCGCGCTGGTGTTCCTCCAGCACATCTCGATGCTGCCGATCGCCATGGGCGACTCCGGGCTCAGCCCGGCCACCTACGGCTCGGTGATCGCACTGAACGGCGTGCTCATCGTGTTCGGCCAGCTCTTCGTACCCCGGCTCATCAAGGGCCGCAGCCGCTCGCACGTGCTGGCGCTCGCGTCGCTGGTGATGGGCGCCGGGTTCGGGCTCACCGCGCTCGCCGACACGGTCTGGCTCTACGGCCTGACCGTGCTGATCTGGACCCTCGGCGAGATGCTCAACTCCCCGTCCAACGCAACCCTGATCGCGGAGCTGTCGCCGGCCGCGCTGCGCGGCCGCTACCAGGGCGTCTTCTCGCTGTCCTGGCAGCTCGCCGGTGCCGCCGCGCCGATCCTCGGCGGCCTGGTCCGCGAGCACGCCGGCAACAGCGCGCTCTGGCTCGGCTGCGCGGGCATCGGCGTCGTGGCGGCGGTCGCCCACCTGATCTCCGGCCCGGCCCGGGAGCGCCGCGCGGTCGAGCTGCGCGCCGTGGGCACGCCCGTCACGCCGGTCACCGCCACCGCATCCCCGGCGCCCGAGGCGGGCGAGGCCGCGGCCACCGCACCCGCCGCCCCGGTCCGGTCCGGTTCCTGAGTACGCCCCGGCGCGACCGCACCGAGGCGGATGGATACGGTACGGAACGGAATCGGTAAGGAAACCTTCCTGGAGGACGTGTGCGCGGCCTGCGGCGCTGGTGGGACGACACGGCCGGCGGACTGCCAGCCACGTTCTGGTACCTCTGGTCCGGCCTGCTGATCAACCGGGCCGGCGCGTTCGCGCTGCTGTTCCTGTCGCTCTACCTGACCGCCGCGCGGGGCGCCCCGCCGTCGCTGGCCGGGCTGGTGGTCGGCGCGTACGGGATCGGCGGCGCGGCCGGGACGCTGCTCGGCGGTGTGCTGGCCGACCGGTGGGGCCGCCGGGCCACGCTGCTCGCCGCCCACGTCGCCGCCGCCGGGCTGATGGCGGCGCTGGCGTTCACCACGCACCTGGCGGTGATCGCCGTACTCGCCACGCTGGTCGGGGTGGCGCACTCGATGCCCAGCCCGGCGTTCGTGGCCGCCATCGTGGACGTGGTGCCCGAGGCGCGCCGCTCCCGCGCGTTCAACCTCCAGTTCTGGGCGTTCAACCTGGGCATGGCGGTGGCCTCGCTGCTGGCTGGCATCCTCGCCGAGGCGAGCTTCACGGCGCTGTTCCTGGTCGACGCCGGTGCCACGCTGGCGGCGGCGGTGGTGATCGCGCTGAAGGTGCCGGAGACGCTCACCCGGCGGCCGGCGCCCACGCCACGGGCGGTGGCGGGACGCCGTCCCGGTCTGCACACCGCGCTGACCGACCGCACCTTCCTGGTGTTCGTCGGGCTGACGTTCCTGCTGGCCGTGCTGACCATGCAGACGTCCACGATCATGCCGCTGGCGATGCGCGAGGACGGTCTGCGCCCGTCGGCGTACGGGCTGGTGGTGGCGCTCGGCGGGGCGCTGATCGTGGTCGGGCAACTGTTCGTGCCCCGGCTCATCGAGCCGTACCGGAAGTCGAGCGTGCTGGCCGTCTCCACCGGCCTGATGGCACTCGGGTTCGGCGCGCTCACGCTGGCCGACGGGCTGCCGCTCTACCTGGGCGCGGCGGTGGTCTGGACGGTCGGGCAGATGCTCGCCGCGCCGCCGAACGCGCAGATCAACGCGGACCTCGCGCCGCCCGAACTGCGCGCCCGCTACCAGTCGGTGTTCTACCTGACGTTCCCGGCCGCGTCGTTCGTGGCGCCGGCGCTCGGCGGGCTCAGCCTGGAACACCTGGGCGAACGGCACTGGCTGGTGGTGGGCGCGCTCGGACTGCTGGCCGCCGCCGGGCACCTGCTCGCCGGGCCGCGCCGGGAGCGGCGGGTGGCCGCGCTGCGGACCGCGGCGCAGCGGCCCGGGACCGTCGGGTCCACCCGCTGACGGGATCGGACAACGGCAGAGCGCCCACCCCGACCCCCGTCGAGATGGGCGCTCGTACCGTACGCCCGGCGGCGGCGGGCGACACTCACCCCCGTAAGCGTCGCCCGCTCGCGCCGCCGGTTCCACGGGCGGCACCGTCCCCCAACGGTGTGCTCCACCCGATCTTCGCATCTCGCCTGCGCGGATCTGATCGATCCACCGCTCCCCCGAACGGAAACAAGCGTGACGCGGTGCAATAAAGTTAGTTCGCCCGGATTCCGGATTCAACCCAGAACGCTGTCTTGCCCGTCACAGCACCCGCGTCGCAAACCCGGCTGTCCGTGCTGTCGTCCCTGGAATGGCAAACACGGGGTTCCCGTCGGCCATTCCCGCAAACCTCAGCCGTCCTCGCGATTCGGGTTCTCGGTCCGGAAGAAGTTGCTCTGCCGGCCGTCCCGCATCTGCTCCTGGTAGATCAGGTTCAGCCGTCGCAGGTCGAACGTGCGGAACCAGTCGTCCCAGGTGATCTCGCGAATCCGGCTGCTCTCCCGGTACCCGGGGATGTTGAACGTCAGCACCCCGGGCCGGCCCTCGCGCTCGGTGCCGGCGATGGTGGCGGGCTTCGCGCCCCGCGCCCGCGCCCAGCGCTGGATCACCTCGTGGTTACGGGTGACCAGGCTCCGGCCCGGACGCTCCGGCCGGTCCGCGAGCGACGTGATGAGCTGCGACGATCCGATCGACCGGCTGGACGCCGGCCCACGGGTCGGCGCCGTCTGCGCGCTCGGCGCCTTGGCCCGTGACTGCGCCGCCTTGGCCCGTGACGGAGCCGCCTTGGCCCGCGAGGGGGCGGCCTTCGCCCGTGACGGGGCTGCCTTGGCCCGCGACGGAGCGGCCTTCGCCCTCGACGGGGCCGCCTTCGCCCGAGCGGGCGCGGCCTTCGCGCGGGACGAGGCAGCCTTCGCGCGGGACGACGTCGCCTTCGCCCGCGACGAGGTCGCCTTGGCGCGCGACGGGGCCGCCTTGCGCGTACCCGTCGCCTTGGCCCTGGCACCGGTGGCGCGTGCGGCCGGCGCGGCCTTGGCCGGCGACGTGGCGCCCCGGCGGGCCGACGTGGTCCGCTTCGCCGCCGTGGTCTTCTTGGCGGCGGTGCTCTTGCGGGTCGCCGACGGCCGACCGGCCGGGCCGGTGCTCCGCCGGGCGGCGCCGCCCTCCCCGCGCATGCTTCGCGCCAGGGTCTTCACCAGTTCCGGCTTCCGCAGCGCGGAGATCCCCGAGACCCCGCGCCGCCGGAGCTGGCTGCGGATGTCGTCGACCTTCATCCGGGAGATCGCCGACTCCGACACCCCCGGGGTGTTCGGCGTCTGGTTGCCGGTTTGCCGCTTGGTCCGAGTCGCAGTCGTGCCGCGACCTGAGCTGTTGCGCTGAGCCATGGGAAACGCTCCTCGACAGTCCGTCCTCGGCCCGCGGTGGGTCCCAGTGCTCCGCACCGCGCGGGGCGGCATACCCGTCAGGAGGGCTCCGAACCTCCGGCGGACGATCCGGCAGTCGCGGACGGCTCGAAGAGGTGCGCGAACGCGGCCAGATTGGCTGTCGACTCACCGCGCTTGACCCGCCACTCCCACTCCCGGCGGATCGCGGTGCCGAACCCGATCTCCAGCATGCTGTCGAACGACTCGTCGGCGTACGTCAGCACGGAACCGAGCAGCCGGTCCAGCTCGTCGGCGTCGATCCCGGCCAGGTTGACCCGCCCGGTCAGGTAGACGTCGCCGACCGAGTCGATGGAGAACGAGACGCCGTACATGCGGGCGTTGCGCTGGAGCAACCACGCCCACAGCTCCTCGCGGCGCTCGTCGGGCTGGCGCATCACGAAAGCCTCGACCCGCAGCGCGTGCTCACCCACGATCAGGTTGCAGATCGTCTTGAGCTTGTGCGTGCCGGGCAGCGTCACCGCGTACGACGCCTCGCCGGTCGACTCCCACTCCAGCTCACGCTCCGCGCAGACGGACTCGATCAGCGCGGCGACCTCACTCCTGCGGCTCATCGCACCCACTCTACGACCGGCGTACCGGGGCCGCCCGGTGGCCGGTGGAGATCACCAGGAGCACAGCGCGGCCGGTTCGCCGAGCCGCCGCGCCAGCCGGGCCCGGTGCTCGGTGATCGCCTCCCCGTAGACCGCGAGCAGGCCGGAGGCGGTGCGGTGCCAGGAGAAGTCCCGGGCGTGCCGCTCGGCGCCCCGGCCCAGCGCGGCACGGCGTACCCGGTCGGGCAGCAGCCGGGCCATCGCGCGGGCCCAGTCGACCGGGTCGTGCCCGTCGATGAGCATGCCGCTGACGCCGTCGCGTACCGCGGTGACCAGGCCGCCCACGGCGGCGGCCAGCACCGGCGTGCCGCACGCCTGGGCCTCCAGCGCGACCAGCCCGAACGACTCGTTGTGCGACGGCACCGCGACCAGGTCGGCGGCGCGGTAGAGGGCGGGCAGGTCCGCGCCGGTCTGCGGCGGGAGGAAACGCACCCGGTCGGCGATGCCGAGCGCGTGCGCGAGTTCGATCAGCGCGGTGGGCCGGTCCAGGCCGGTGCCGCTCGGCCCGCCGCAGATCACCACGGTCAGCTCGTCGGCCAGCGCCGGATCCCGCTCACGCAGCGCGGCGGCGGCGCGGACCAGCACGTCCGGCGCCTTGAGCGGCTGGATCCGGCCGACGAACGCGACCACGTACCCGTCAGCCGGCAGGCCGAGCCGGCGGCGCGCGGCCCGGGTCGCCACGTCCCGGTCGCCCGCGGCGGGACGGAACCGGTCCAGGTCGACGCCGGGTTCCACGACCGCCACCCGGTCCGGGACGGCCGCGTACCGGTCGAGCAGGTCGCGGGCCTCGACCCGGGTGTTGGCGACCAGCCGGTCCGCCTCGGTGACCACCTGCTCCTCGCCGATCACGCGTGCCTTCGGCTCGGGCCGGTCCCCGGCGGCGAGGCGGGCGTTCTTGACCTTGGCGAGCGTGTGCGCGGTGTGCACCAGCGGTACGCCCCAGCGCTCCTTGGCCAGCCAGCCGACCTGGCCGGAGAGCCAGTAGTGCGAGTGGATCAGGTCGTAGTGGCCCGGCGGGCGGGCCGCCTCGGCCCGCAGCACCCCGGCGGTGAAGGCGCAGAGTTGACCCGGCAGTTCCTCCTTGGTCAGCCCTTCCAGCGGCCCCGCGGTGACGTGCCGGACGGACACCCCGGGCGCCACCTCGACCACCGGGGGCAGGTCACCGGCGGTGGCCCGGGTGAAGATCTCCACCTCGACGTCGGCCTCGGCCAGCCGCCGGGCCACCTCCAGGATGTAGACGTTCATGCCGCCCGCGTCACCCGTACCGGGCTGGTGCAGCGGGGACGTGTGCACCGACAGGGTGGCGATACGGCGGGGCCGCGGCCACGGAAGGGCACCTCGCTGACGACCGACACCGGTGTGCAAATCCGCCACGTCCGCTCCCTCTGTCACGGTTGATGCCGTCCCGCAC
Organism: Micromonospora sp. WMMD1219; assembly: GCF_049315215.1. NCBI lineage: Bacteria > Bacillati > Actinomycetota > Actinomycetes > Micromonosporales > Micromonosporaceae > Micromonospora > Micromonospora sp. WMMD1219. Next base: position 2,312,026 of record NZ_CP186057.1, on the reverse strand, counting down.
GACCGGCGCTTCTCGGTCAACCCGTGTGCCGGATGTCATCTTCCCCATCGGGGTACGGAAATGCTTTGCGCCGGGTCCCGGGCGTGACGGACCTCATCCCGCCGCCCGGCCCGGCGACGGGAGACAATGACCGGATGACTTCAGTCGCCATCGTCACCGGGGCGTCCAGCGGGATCGGCGCGGCCACCGCCCGCCGGCTCGCCGCCGAGGGGTTCCACGTGCTGGCCGCCGCCCGGCGTACCGACCGGCTGGCCGCGCTGGTCGCCCAGATCGAGGCGGCCGGCGGCACCGCGACAGCGGTGGCCTGCGACGTGACCTCGGACGAGTCGGTGGCCGGCCTGGCCGCCGCCGCCGAGGCCGCACCCGGGCCGGTCACGCTGCTGGTGAACAACGCCGGCGGCGCCCGCGGCCTCGACCCGGTCGAGACGGCCGACGTGGGCGACTGGCAGTGGATGTACGACGTGAACGTGCTCGGCACGCTGCGCGTCACCAAGGCGCTGCTCCCGGCGCTGGAGCGCTCCGGCGCCGGCACGATCGTGATCGTCAGCTCCACCGCCGGGCACGTGGTCTACGAGGGCGGCGGCGGCTACACGGCCGCCAAGCACGCGCAGACCGCGGTCGCCGGCACGCTGCGGCTCGAACTGTGCGGCCGACCGGTGCGGGTGATCGAGATCGACCCCGGCATGGTGAAGACCGAGGAGTTCGGCCTGGTCCGCTTCGACGGTGACGCCGACCGGGCCGAGGCGGTCTACGCCGGAGTCGCCGAACCGCTCGTCGCCGACGACGTGGCCGACTGCGTCGCCTGGTGCGCGACCCGCCCGCACCACGTCAACGTCGACCGGCTCGTGGTCCGCCCGCTGGCCCAGGCCGCGCAGCACAAGGTGCACCGGACGTCCTAATGGAGCGTCCGCTCGGCGTGGCCACCCGGGGCACCACCAACCCCAACCGGCTCCGGCGGGTGGACAACTGGATCGTCGAGACCTGCGGCGACGCGCTGCGCGCCGCCGCCGACCCGCTCGTGGTCGACCTCGGCTACGGCGCCACCCCGGTCACCCCCGTCGAGCTGCGCGCCCGGCTGACCTCCGGGGTCCGCGCCGACGTGCGGGTGGTCGGCCTGGAGATCGATCCGGTACGCGTCGCCGCCGCCCTGCCCGCCGCCGACCCGCCCGGACTGACGTTCGCCCGGGGCGGCTTCGAGCTGGCCGGGCTGCGTCCCGCGCTGGTCCGGGCGTTCAACGTGCTTCGTCAGTACGACGAGAGCGAGGTGGCCGACGCCTGGGGTACCGTCACCGGGCGGCTCGCGCCGGGCGGGCTGCTGGTCGAGGGCACCTGCGACGAGCTGGGCCGGCTGGGCTCCTGGGTGCTGCTCGACGCCACCGGCCCGCGCACGCTCACCCTGTCGGCGAAGCTGGTCACGCTGGAGACCCCGGCGACGCTCGCCGAGCGGCTGCCGAAGGCGCTGATCCACCGCAACGTGCCGGGCGAACGCGTCCACGACCTGATCGACGCGCTGGAGCACGCGTGGCGCTCGGCCGCCGGTTACGCCCCGTTCGGCCCTCGGCAGCGCTGGCTGCGGACGGTCGGGGCGGTGAAGGAGTCAGGCTGGCCGATCCAGGACACCCCCCGCACATGGCGCCACGGCTACCTGACGCTCCCCTGGCCCGCCATAGCCCCCCGCTGACCCACCGCCCCGCCCGCCCCCGCGCCGCCCCGCCGCCTCGCCCGCCGATCTTGGAGTTATGGCGCCTCGGATGCCCGGTTAGCCCGACTTATCAGGCGCCACAACTCCAAGATCGCAGAGGTTCCAGGGCGGCGCGGGCGGGAGTTCCTCGTTCAGCTGTTGCTGCGTCGAGCGCCGCCCATGTCGCGAGACTGGCGTTCCGCGAGGTGGGATCGGCGAAACGGACGTCCCCGGGGATCTCGACGAGCACTTTCGTTGATCTTGCAGTTGCTGCCCCGGCAAAGCGTGTGAGTCGGACATTCCCGGGGCCGAAAGTGCAAGATCGGCGGGCGAGGGGTCCCGGGGGGCAAGGGGGGTGGGGTGCGGGGGTCAGATGGTGCAGTTGATGAGGACTGGCTCGGGGTGCAGGGTTACGCCGAAGCGGGACTGCACGCCGTCGCGGATCTCGCGGGCCAGCGCCACCAGCGCGGCCGCACTCGCCGTGCCGGAGCGGTTCGTCAGCGCCAGCGTGTGCTTGCTGGAGATGGCGACACCCTCCGGGCCCGCGTACCCCTTGCCGAACCCGGCCTTGTCGATCAGCCACGCCGCGCTGACCTTCACCGTGCCGTCGGCGCCCGGCCAGTTCGGCGGCTGTCCCAGGTCGGCGGCGCGTTCCCGCACCTGCTCGAACACGTCGCCCGGAAGCACCGGGTTGGTGAAGAACGAGCCCACCGACCAGGTGTCCGGGTCGGCCGCGTCCAGCACCATGCCCTTGCCGGCGCGCAGCTTGCGCACCGTGGCGCGGGCGTCGGCGAGCGGCACCCGGTCGCCCACCTCGACGCCGAGCGCCCGGGCCAGTTCGGCGTAGCGGACCGGGCCGGACAGCGGGGACCGGGTGAGCCGGAAGTCGACGGTGAGCACCACCCAGCGGTCGCTGTACTTGAAGATGCTGCCCCGGTAGACGAAGCCGCAGTCGGCCGCCGCGATCCGCACCACCCGGCGCTCCGTCCGGTCGTACGCCTCGACGGCGACGATCGTCTCGGACACCTCCTGGCCGTACGCGCCGACGTTCTGGATCGGGGTCGCGCCGGCCGACCCGGGGATGCCGGACAGGCACTCCAGCCCGGACCAGCCGCGCTCGACGGTGGCGGCGACGAGGTCGTCCCACGGCTCGCCGGCTTCGACACGTACCGTGACGGTGTCGCCGTCCTCGGCGACGACCTGGAACCCCCGGGAGCGGACGAGCACGACGGTGCCGGGGAAGCCCTGATCGCCGATCACGACGTTGCTGCCGCCCGCCAGCACCAGTACCGCCTGCTCCCGGGCCTCCGCTTCCTGCACTTTTAGTACGATCTGGGCGGCGTCCCCGGCGATCTCCAGCCGCCCGGCGGGGCCACCGAGCCGGAGCGTGGTGTAGCGCGCCAGGGTGGCCGGATCGGTCGGGTCACCGGCAGTAGCCGGTTCGGCGTAGACGTCTGACACGCCTTTCACCCTAGGCTGAGGGGTAGCCGGAGCACCCACTGGTGGCCCGGTCACCCCCGGGAGGATGGCGATGAGCAGACTGCACCACACGAAGGACTTCTGGATCGGCGCGCTGCGCACGGAGGGCCCGGCCTTCGCCGCGGCGGTGGCGGAGGCGCCACCCGAGACACCCGTGCTGTCCTGTCCCGGCTGGACGGTGACCGATCTCGCTCATCACCTGACCCGCACGTACGCCTGGGCGGGCACCGTGCTGACCGCCGGCGTGCCGACCCGCCCGGAGCGGCACGACCCGGAGCCGCCCGCGGGCCTGACCGCGGCGCAGTGGTACACGCAGGAGTACGAGCGGATCAGCGCGCTGCTGGAGTCGACGGACCCGGAGGCGCCGGCCTGGAACTTCGCGCCCCAGCCGAAGAAGGCGGCCTTCTGGCCGCGCCGGCTCGCGCACGAGACGGCCGTGCACCGCTGGGACGCCCAGCTCGCGATCGGTGCGGGTGATCCGATCGAGGCGAAGCTCGCGGCCGACGGGGTGAGCGAGGTGCTGGACACCTGGCTGCCGGCGGGACGGCGGGTGCATCCCGGGCAGTGGCGCGGCGTGGTGCAGCTGAACGCGACCGACGCGGCGCAGGAGTGGTACCTGCGGTTGCGGGGTGAGGGGGTCGCGCTGCTGGACACCGCCACGATCCTCGACCACGACGACCACCGCGCGCGGGCGCAGGTGGCGGGCACGGCGAGCGATCTGCTGCTGGCGCTGATGGGCCGGATCAGCTTCGACGCGCTGGACGTGGCGGGCGACCGTTCCCTGCTGGGCGGCCTGCGGGTCGGCTGACGGACGGCACCACGCGGAGAGGGGCGGCCACCGCCCCTCTCCTTCTTTTCGGACACCTCTGAGAGCGCTCTCTTGACAAGGTCCACGCCCCTCCCCCACGCTGTCGTGAGAGCGCTCTCTTAGTTCCGGAACCGCCTTCCACCACCCGTTTCGACGACCCCGAGAGGTCAGGACAGCATGCTCACCTTCACGCGCCGCCGCCTGGCGGCGGTTGCAGTGGTCGCCGCCACCGCGCTGCTCGGCACCACCGCCTGCGGCGGCGGCGACGATGCCGCCGCCGACGGGCCGATAACGCTCACCGTCGACGTCTTCGGCCAGTTCGGTTACGCCGATCTCTACCAGGAGTACATGGCCAGCCACCCCGGCGTGAAGATCGTCGAGCGCGGCACCGGCGGCAACCTCGACGAGTACTCCCCGAAGCTCACCCAGTGGCTCGCCGCGGGCAAGGGCGCCGGTGACGTGGTCGCCATCGAGGAGGGCCTGCTCGTCGAGTACAAGGCCAACCCGCAGAACTTCGTCAACCTGCTCGACCACGGCGCGGCCGACCTGAAGGGCAACTTCCTCGACTGGAAGTGGAACCAGGGGCTCACCGCCGACGGCAAGCAGCTCATCGGCCTCGGCACGGACGTGGGCGGCATGGCGATGTGCTACCGGACCGACCTGTTCGCCAAGGCCGGTCTGCCCACCGACCGGGAGGCCGTGTCCAAGCTCTGGCCCACCTGGCAGGACTACATCAAGGTCGGCGAGCAGTTCACCGCGAAGAAGACCGGCGCCTCGTTCCTGGACGCGGCGACGAACACCTTCAACACGATCCTGCTCCAGACCGCCGGCAACAGCAGCGGCTACAGCTACTACGACACCGGCAACAACCTGGTCGTGGGCAGCAACCCGGCGGTGAAGCAGGCGTACGACACCACGATGGACATCATCGACTCGGGGCTGTCCGGCAAGTACGGCTCCTGGTCCGAGGAGTGGGTGTCGGCGTTCAAGCAGTCGAAGTTCGCCACCATCGCCTGCCCGGCCTGGATGACCGGCGTGATCGAGGGCAACGCGGGCGCCGGCGCCAAGGGCAAGTGGGACATCGCCCAGATCCCCGGCAACGGCGGCAACTGGGGCGGCTCGTTCCTCGCCGTGCCGAAGCAGAGCAAGCACCAGGCCGAGGCGATCGAGCTGGCCAAGTTCCTGACCAGCGCCAAGGGTCAGATCGGCGCGTTCAAGGCGAAGGGCCCCCTGCCCTCTTCGCCGCAGGCGCTGGAGGACCCGGCGATCATCGACTCGAAGAACGCCTACTTCTCCGAGGCGCCGGTCGGGAAGATCTTCGCCGAGGGCGCCAAGAGCCTGAAGCCGGTCTACATGGGACCGAAGAACCAGGCCGTACGCACCGAGGTCGAGAACGCCGTCCGCTCGGTGGAGCTGGGCAAGCGCTCACCGGAGCAGGGCTGGACCGACGCGGTCGCCAACGCCGAGAAGGCCGCCGCCAAGTAACCCGAGCAGCGCGTGCGGGCGGCCACCCGGCCACGGGGGCCGCCCGCACGGCGGAAAGGAGTCCCGGGTCATGGCCGTCCAGCTCGACGCCCGCCCGCCGGTCGCACCGGCGCCCCGTCCCACCCGTCCCGGCCTGGGCAACCGGCTCAGCCGGATCGACACCAGGTACTCGCCGTACCTGTTCATCGCCCCGTTCTTCCTGCTGTTCGGCGTCTTCGGGGCGTACCCGCTGGCGTACACGTTCTGGGTCTCGCTGCACGACTGGGACCTGCTCGGCGCCGAGCACCCGTTCATCGGCTTCGACAACTACACCCAGCTGCTCGCCGACTCCGATTTCTGGCACTCGGTGGTCAACACGCTGGGCATCTTCGTGATCTCCACGGTCCCCCAGTTGCTGGCCGCGCTCTGGCTGGCCAACCTGCTGAACCGGCAGCTTCGCGCCCGTACCACCTGGCGGATGGCGGTGCTGATCCCGAACGTCACCTCGACCGCCGCCGTGGCGATCGTGTTCGCGGTGCTGTTCGGCCGCGAGTTCGGCATGATCAACTGGCTGCTCGACCACGTCGGGATCAGCGCGATCGACTGGAAGGCGAACCGGTTCGCCGCCTGGGTCGCCATCTCCACCATGGTCGACTGGCGCTGGACCGGTTACAACGCGCTGATCTTCCTGGCCGCCATGCAGGCCATCCCCCGCGACCTGTACGAGTCGGCGGCGATCGACGGCGCCGGCCGGGCCCGGCAGTTCTGGTCCATCACGGTGCCGCTGCTCAAGCCGACGATCATCTTCGCGGTCATCATCTCCACCATCGGCGGTCTCCAGCTCTTCACCGAGCCGCGGATGTTCAACTCCGGCACCAACGCGATCCGCGGCGGGCCGCTGCGGGAGTCGCAGACGGTGACCATGTACATGTTCGAGAACGCCTTCGCGCCGCACTACAACTTCGGCTACGGCTCGGCGGTCGCCTGGCTGCTGTTCGCGCTCATCGCCGTGGTCGCGGCGATCAACGTCCTGCTCCTGCGCCGGCTCGGCGGCGGCTCCCGCAAGGAGGTCTCCCGATGACCCGCCTCTGGTCGGCAAGCCGGCTCACCTACCTGGCGCTGACGCTCTCGGCCGTCCTGTCGATCTTCCCGATCTACTGGATGTTCGTGGTGGCCAGCCGGACCAGCGACACGATGGGCCAGGTCCCGCCGCCGCTCACCCCCGGCGGCAACCTCGGCGCCAACATCGCCCGGCTGTTCGACAACACCGACGCGTACTTCCTGACCGGCCTGATCAACTCGGCCATCGTGGCCACCACGGTGACGATCTCGGTGGTGTTCTTCTCCACGCTGGCCGGGTTCGCGTTCGCCAAGCTGCGCTTCCGCGGGCGCAACGCGCTGCTGCTGGTCATCGTCGCCACCATGATGGTCCCCACCCAGCTCGGCGTGATCCCGCTCTACCTGCTGATGACGAAGCTGAACTGGAACGACCGGCTGCCCGCCGTGATCGTGCCGGCGCTGGTCACCGGCTTCGGCGTGTTCATGATGCGCCAGTACGCGGGCCAGGCGGTGAGCACCGAGCTGATCGAGGCGGCCCGGATGGACGGCTGCAACACCGCGCGGATCTACTGGAACGTGGTGCTGCCCGCGCTGCGCCCGGCCGCCGCCGTCCTCGGCCTGCTCACGTTCATGACCACCTGGAACGACTTCCTGTGGCCGTACGCGGTGCTGAACGACCCGGAGAACCCGACGGTGCAGCTGTCGCTGCGGGCCCTCTCCGACGGGTACTACCAGGACATGTCGCAAGTGTTCACCGGCACGGCCATCGCCACGTTGCCGCTGCTGCTGGTGTTCGTCGTCTTCGGCCGCCAGATCATCGGCGGCATCATGGAAGGTGCGGTCAAGGCATGAGCAACGTCCGATTCCCGGAGGGCTTCGTCTGGGGCGGGGCCACCGCCGCGTACCAGATCGAGGGCGCCGCCCGCGAGGACGGTCGCGGTCCGTCGATCTGGGACACCTTCAGCCGTACGCCCGGCGCGGTGTTCCAGGGACACACCGGCGACGTGGCCTGCGACCACTACCACCGGTACGCGCAGGACGTCGCGCTGATGGCGGAGCTGGGGCTGCGGGCGTACCGGTTCTCGGTGTCCTGGCCCCGGGTGCGGCCGGACGGCACCGGGCCGGTCGAGCCGCGCGGCCTGGACTTCTACGACCGGCTGACCGACGCGCTGCTGGCCGCCGGCATCGACCCGATCGTCACGCTCTACCACTGGGACCTGCCGCAGGCGCTGGAGGACCGGGGCGGGTGGACGGTCCGGGAGACCGCCGAGCACTTCGCCGAGTACGCGCTCGCCGTGCACCGCCGCCTCGGCGACCGGGTCCGCACCTGGACCACGCTCAACGAACCGTGGTGCTCGGCCTACCTCGGGTACGGCTCCGGCGTGCACGCGCCGGGGCGCCGTGACTCCGGTGACGCGTTCCGGGCCGTACACCATCTGCTGCTCGGCCACGGCCTGGCGGCGCGGGCGTTGCGCGCGGCCGGCGTGGAGACGCTCGGGATCACGCTCAACCTGGCCGACGTGCAGCCGGCGGACGCGGGCAGCGCCGCCGACGCCGAGGCGGTCCGGCTCGTCGACGGCCTGCACAACCGGATCTTCCTGGACCCGCTGACCGGCGGCGGCTACCCGGCGGACGTGCTGGCCCACGTCAGCCGGATCGTCACGCCGGACTTCGTCAGGGACGGGGACGAGAAGCTGATCGCCGCGCCGCTGGACCTGCTCGGCCTGAACTACTACGCGCCCACCTACGTGGCCGGGCGGGCCGACGGCGCGGGAGGCGGCGCGTACCCGGGCACCGCCGGGGCGGTCGAGTTCCTGCCGCCGGCCGGGCCGCTGACCGACATGGGCTGGTCGATCGAGCCGGCCGGGCTGACCCGGCTGCTCGAACGCGTGGCGGCCGACCACCCCGGGCTGCCGTTGATGATCACCGAGAACGGCGGGGCGTTCCCGGACACCGGGCTCGACGAGCGGGGTGAGGTGGCCGACGCCGACCGGGTCGCCTACCTCGACGGGCACCTGCGCGCCGCGCACGAAGCGATCGCCCGCGGCGTGGACCTGCGCGGTTATCTCGTATGGTCGGTGCTGGACAACTTCGAATGGGCCGAGGGTTACCGGAAGCGGTTCGGGATCGTCCACGTCGACTACCTGACCCAGCGGCGCACACCAAAGCGCAGCGCCCGCTGGTACCAGGAGGTGATCGCCCGGAACGGGCTGTGACGAGGTGGTGGTTACGGGGATGACGACGGCACAGCGACCGACCCTGGAGGCGGTGGCCCGGCTGGCCGGCGTGTCCCGGGCCACCGTCTCCCGGGTGGTGAACGGCTCGACCACAGTCGCGGAGCCGATCCGGCAGGCGGTACGCCGGGCGGTCGAGGAACTCGGGTACGTCCCGAACCTCGCCGCCCGCAGCCTGGTCACCCAGCGGACCGACTCGGTCGCGCTGGTGCTGCCCGAGGCGGCCACCCGGGTCTTCTCCGACGACCAGGTCTTCCCGGGCATCATCCGGGGCGCGGCGCAGGAGCTGGAGGCGGCGGACAAGCAGCTCGTGCTGATGCTCGCCGGTTCGCCGGCCGGGCACGAACGGGTCGAGCGGTACACCACCGGCCGGCACGTCGACGGGGTGCTGTTCGCCTCGCTGCACGGCGAGGACCCGCTGCCCGGCCGGCTGGCCCGCCTCGGCATCCCGGTGGTGTGCAGCGGGCGGCCGCTCGACGGCGCCGACGTGCCGTACGTGGACGTCGACCACGAAGGCGGCGTGAGCACAGCCGTCCAACACCTGATCGCGAGCGGGCGGCGGCGGATCGCCACCATCGCCGGGCCGCAGGACATGGTCGCCGGGATCGAGCGGCTGATCGGCTACCGCAGCGCGATCACCGACGCCGGGCTGCCGGAGCTGGTCGCGTACGGCGACTTCACCCGGGAGTCCGGCACCGCCGCGATGCGCGAGCTGCTCGCCGCCGACCCGGAACTGGACGCCGTGTTCGCCGCCTCCGACCTGATGGCGCACGCCGCGCTGCGCGCCCTGCGCGAGGAGGGGCGGCGGGTGCCCGAGGACGTGGCGGTGATCGGGTTCGACGACATCGAGACGGCCGCGTACACCGAGCCGCCGCTGACCACGGTGCGGCAGCCGATAGTGGAGCTGGGCCGGTCGATGACCCGGCAACTGCTGCGGATCGCCGCGGGCGAGCAGGTCGAGCAGGCGCTGGTGCTGCCGACCGAGCTGGTGCTGCGCGAGTCCGCCTGATCATCCGGTCGCGCTGGTTATCCGGTCGCGGCGCGGGCGGCGACGGGTCTAGGGTCCGCCGAATGAGTGGAGCCGAGATCCGTCCCGCCCGCGCCGACGACGCGCCCGCCGTGGTGGCGTTGCGCGCGCTCGTCTACCCGTACCTGGTGCGCGGCGTCGAGTCGACCCGCCGCATGATCGCCGACCCGCCGGCCGGCGAGGACTGGGCGGCCTGGGTCGCCGAGGCGGACGGGCAGGTGATCGGCTGGGTGTCGGCGTACCGCAACACGCAGACCTCGACGCCCGGCGTGGGCGAGATCGCCCTGCTGCACGTGCACCCCGAACACCGCGGCCGGGGCACCGGCACCGCGCTGTTCGACGCCGCGTTCGGTCACCTGCGGGCGCTCGGGTCCACCCGGGTGCTCACCCATGCGCGTACCGAGTCGCTGCCGTTCGCGCAGCGGCACGGCTTCACGCCCAGCCGGGAGGTGCGTTACTCGGCACTGGACCTGAGCACGCCTCCGCCGATGCCGCAGGCGCCGCCGGGCGTACGGCTGGTGTCCGCCGCCGGGCTCGACCCGCGCCTGGTGCACCGGGTCGACGCCGAGGCGTCCCGGGACGAGCCGGGCGACGTGCCCACGGACTCGCTCGGCTTCGACCTGTGGCTCCACGAGTGCTGGGACAACCCAGGGCTGGACCGAGAGGCCAGCACGCTCGCCGAGGTGGACGGCGAACTGGTCGCGCTCAGCCTGGTCAAGCGCGACGGCGACCGGATGTGGTCGGACTTCACCGGCACGCTGCCCGCGTACCGGGGGCGAGGGCTGGCCCGGCTGGCCAAGCAGGCCGCCCTGCACGCCGCCGCCGCGCGCGGGGTACGCACCGCGTACACCTCGAACGACGAGGCGAACGCGCCGATGCTGGCGGTGAACGAGCGGCTCGGCTACCGGCCGGTGGACAGCCAGTGGTCGTGCCGGCGCAAACTCACGTGAGCCCGGCTGCCACCCGCACCGCGGTGGCGTACGTGTCCGCGCCGAACAGCACCAGCCGGGCCTCGGTGACGTGCGCCGGGGTGGCCGCGTGCAGCACTGTCAGCGCCTGCGCCACCGCGTCCTCGACCGGCCAGCCGTAGATCCCGGCGGAGATCAGCGGGAACGCGATCCGGGTCGCGCCCAGCCCGTCGGCGACCCGCAGGCTGTTGGCGTAGCAGTCGCGCAGCAGCGCCGAGCGGTCCTCGCGCGGCGAGAAGACCGGCCCGACGGTGTGCACCGCCCAGCGGGCGGGCAGGTTGCCGGCGGTGGTGGCGACGGCCTGGCCGGTGGGCAGCCCGCGCCCGTACCGGGAGGCGCGCAGCGCCCGGCACTCCTCCAGGATCGCCGGGCCGCCGCGCCGGTGGATCGCGCCGTCCACTCCCCCGCCGCCGAGCAGCGACGAGTTGGCGGCGTTGACTATGGCGTCGACCTGTTGCGCGGTGATGTCCCCCTCGATCAGGACGGTGTCCATCTCAGCCCTCCTCGATGGGCTGGCCCAGCGACCGGCGGGCCAGCAGCGCGGCCCCGGCGACGGCGGCCGGCATGACCAGCACCGCGCCGAGCGGGATCAGGAAGCACAGGAAGACCGCCACCCCGAAACCGAGCGCCGTCGGGCGGTCGGTCCGCAGCCGGGCCCGCCGGTCCGGCAGCCGCATCCCCCGCCGGTAGAACGGCGCGCCGACCAGCTCCAGCGCCAGGAACCAGCCACCCACCAGGGCACCGACCACCGGGACCACCGTCTGCCCCACCACCGGGATGAAACCGGCCGCGAACAGGGGTACGCCGATCAGCGCGGACAGCGCCACCAGGCGCAGCGAGTCGGCGAGGCTGCGCCGAAGCGAGGACCAGAACGGCACGTCGACCGCGCCGGGGGTGCCGCCGAGCCGGTTCTCGACCCGCTCGGAGATCGCCTCGTAGAACGGGTCACCGATGACCAGCGTGACGGCGGTGAACGTGAGCACACCGACCAGCCCGGCGACCCCCACCACCGCCAGCCCGGCGGCGACCCGCAGCAGCCCGCGCCAGGGCGACGACCAGTCGTCGGCGAACGGGGTGAGCCAGCCCGCCAGGTCGTCCACGAAGTAGAGCAGCGTGGCGAACAGGGCCACGTAGAGCGCGCCGGTGATCAGCGCCGGGATCACGCCGAGCAGCATCAGCTTGGGGCTGCGGACGTACATGCCGAAGCCGCGCAGCAGCAGTCCGGCGCCGCCGAGGAAGCGGGTGGCCGCGCCGGTGACCGGCGCGACGGTACGGGAGGCGTTCACGACGGCACAGCCTAATCTCCCGGTGCACCACAATGGGTCTGTGCGTGCGTCCCGGCTGATCTCGCTTGTGCTGCTGCTCCAGTCCCGGGAGACGATGACCGCCGCCGAGCTGGCCCGCGAGCTGGAGGTGTCCGAGCGGACCGTCTACCGGGACGTGCTGGCGCTCTCCGCCGCCGGTGTCCCGGTGTACGCGGACCGGGGCCGGGCCGGCGGCTACCGGCTGCTCGGCGGCTACCGGACCCGCTTGACCGGGTTGAGCCGGGACGAGGCCGAGGCGCTGTTCCTGGCCGGGCTGCCCGGGCCGGCCGGGGACATGGGACTGGCCGACTCGGTGGCCGCCGCCGAGCTGAAGGTGCTCGCCGCGCTGCCGCCGAGCCTGCGGGACGCGCCCGCGCGTACCGGGCAGCGGTTCCACCTGGACGTGCCCGGCTGGTTCCGGGAGACCCCGGCGCCGCCGACGCTCGCCGAGCTGGCCCGGGCGGTCTGGCGGGACCTGATGGTGGAGCTGCGCTACCGGCGCGGGGACCGCGAGGTGACCCGCACGCTGGCGCCGTACGGGCTGGTGCTGAAGAACGGGGTCTGGTATCTGGTCGGCCGGGTCGGCGACGCCTGGCGGACGTACCGGGTGGACCGGGTGATGGCGGTCGAGGTGGGCGCCGACGGCTTCGACCGGGACGAGGACTTCGACCTCGGGGCGTACTGGCGGGAGCAGGCCGGCGCGTTCCTGCGCGAACTGCTGCGGGAGCGGGTCACCGTGCGACTGAGCCCGGCCGGGCTGCGGACGCTGCGGCACCTGGTGGACGCGCCGTTCGTCCACACCGAGGCGGTGGACTCGGCCGGGCCGCCGGACGAGCAGGGCCGGCTGGTGCTGCGGCTGCCGGTCGAGTCGGTGGACGTCGCGTACACCCAGTTGCTGGCGCTCGGCCCGGAGGTGGAGGTGCTGGCGCCGCCGCAACTGCGGGCCCGCTTCGCCGAGGCGACCCGCAGGGCGGCGGCGCTCTACACCGATCCGCCGTCGGGTCAGCGGTAGCCGTCGGGGTCGGCCGGCTTGCCCGGCTTGACCACCTCCTCGTAGTAGCGGGCCCAGTGCGGGCGGCTGCCGTCGACGTCGGTGAAGCCGTACACCTGGGCCAGGCCGCCGCTGTCGAGGGACTGCCCGTTCCAGCGGGCCCGGTCCGGGTCGGCGGCCAGGGCTGCCACCGCGCGCCCGACGAGCGCCGGCGTCTCCGACATGACGAAGTGCGGCTCGGTCTTCGCGGCGTCACGCCAGGTGGCCTCGGTGACGCCGTAGTGTTCGAGCATCGCCTCCGAGCGCAGCCAGCCGGGCGTGAGCGAGACGGCGGTGCAGCCGTGCGGGGCCAGCTCGTGCGCCTGGCTGAAGCCGAGCCGGTTCACCGACACCTTCGCCAGGTCGTAGAAAACCGACAGGCGGTACTCGCTGTCGTTGTGCTCCTTGGTGCCGTCGCCGATCTCGACGACCAGGCCGCCCGGGTTGCGGATCAGCAGCGGCAACGCGAAGTGGCTGGTGATGATGTGCGTGTCGACCGCGAGCCGCAGCATGCGGAAACCGGCGTCGAGCGGCTGCTCCCAGACCGGCTTCTCCCAGGTGATCAGCGGATCGCCGCCCCAGACGTCGTTCACCAGCACGTCGAGGCGGCCCTGCTCGGCGTCGATCCGCTCGACCAGGCCGCGTACCTGCTCGGGGTCGAGGTGGTCGACAGCGACGGCGATGCCGGTGCCCCCGGCGGCGGTGACCAGCTCGGCGGTCTCCTCGATGGTCTCCGGCCGGTCCATCTCGGAGCGGCGCTCGCGGGTGGTGCGGCCGGTGGCGTAGACGGTGGCCCCGGCGGCGCCGAGCTGCACGGCGATCTGCCGGCCGGCGCCCCGGGTCGCGCCCGCGACGAGCGCGACAGTTCCGGTCAGTGGTGAGTTCATGGGATCACCGTGTCACCGATACCTGCCAGCGGAAGTCCGGTTTTCCTCCAGACCCGGATGGGCGATCATCACCGGTATGCACCTGCTGCTGTCCGGGATCGTCGGCTCGGTCGCGTACGGGCTGGCCGGACCCGGCTCGGACACCGACCGGATCGGCGTGTTCGCCGCGCCCACAGTCGCCTTCCACGGCCTGCGCCCGCCCCGCGAGTCGGTCGTGACCACCGAGCCGGACGTCACGCTGCACGAGGCGCGCAAGTACGCGCTGCTGGCGCTCAGCGGCAACCCGACCGCCACCGAGCTGATGTGGCTGCCCGACGACTGCTACGAGACCCGCACCGGGTTCGGCGAGGAGCTGATCGCCGTCCGGTCGGCGTTCCTCAGCGCGCCGCGGGTCCGCGACGCGTACCTCGGGTACGCCTCGCAGCAGTTCCGCAAGCTCGCCAGCCGGAGCGCCGATGTCGGCGGGCGGCGACGCTCGGCGAAGCACGCCCGGCACCTGGCCCGGCTGCTGCACCAGGGCCGGATGCTGTACGCGACGGGCGTACTGGAGATCCGCCTCGCCGACCCGGAGTGGTTCCACGCGTTCGGCGAGCGGGTCGCCGGTGGCGCGCTGGACGAGGCGCAGGCCCTGGTGGCGACCGCCGAGGCGGAGTTCGACCGGACCCGCTCGCCGCTGCCGGAACGCCCGGACGAGGAGACCGTGGAACGCTGGCTGCTCGCCGTCCGGGCGGCCCACCTGCCGCGCTGAGCGGGGTCACTGCACGTCGAACTCGTTGCCCTCCGGGTCGGCCATCGTGGTGTGCTCGCTGCCCCGGTCGGCGACCTCGGCCAGCACCGTGGCGCCGAGCGCGGTCAGCCGCTTCACCTCGGCCGCCCGCCCCTCCGGGCCGACGTGCAGGTCGACGTGGAGGCGGTTCTTGACCCGCTTGGGCTCGGGAACGGCCTGGAACAGGAACCGCCGGCCCAGCCCGGTGCCGCTGGCCGGGTCGACCGGGTCGTCCGGGTGGCGTACCGCCGCCAGTTCGCGCCACGCCTTGCGGCCGTCCACCTCGACGTACGCCTCCGGCGGCACCGCACCGGCGGCGGCCAGCCGCTCGATCAGCACGCTGTTGTCCTCGACCTGGTAGCCGAGCGCCTCGGCCCAGAAGCGGGCCAGCCCGATCGGGTCGGCACAGTCGATGACGAGTTTCCACTCCCGGGCCATGTGTCCTCCGTGGTCGGTTGGTGTAACCAGTTATAGTG
This sequence comes from Micromonospora sp. WMMD1219, assembly GCF_049315215.1. NCBI lineage: Bacteria > Bacillati > Actinomycetota > Actinomycetes > Micromonosporales > Micromonosporaceae > Micromonospora > Micromonospora sp. WMMD1219. Next base: position 2,296,843 of record NZ_CP186057.1, on the reverse strand, counting down.
GTTACGTGACGAACGGCGCAAGCGGACTCACCCTGATCAGTCCCGAAGGCACCCGGTACCGCTTCGACCCGGGCGCGCTCTGCCTGGAACTGCTGACCACCGGCGGTCCGGGCGCGTTCGCCCGCTACGAGGTGCTGCACCGCCCGGACGACCTCGCGGGCTGGCTGGCCGCGTCCCGGCTGCGGCTGGACCCCGCCGCCGTCACCGTCGACGCGGACGACCTGGCCGCCGCCCGTCGACTGCGCGACGCGCTCTGGCGGGTGGCGCAGGCGCGTACCCGCGACGAGACCCCACCGGCCGCGGACCTGGCGGTGGTGAACGACGCCGCGGCCGGGCTGCCGCTGATCCCGCAGGCCGGCCCCGACGGCGGCCGGTCCTGGCGTACGCCGCTGACCGGCGCGCAGGTGGTCGCGACGTTCGCCCGGGACGCGGTCGACCTGCTCACCGGCCCCTACGCGGCCCGGATCCGGGAGTGCGGCGCACACGACTGCCAACTGGTCTTCGTGGACACGTCGCGGCCGGGGCAGCGCCGCTGGTGCGCGATGGAACGCTGCGGCAACCGGCAGAAGGCACGCGCGCTGCGGTCCCGGCGCGCGCCCGGGTGAATCAGTCCGCCAGGCGCACGCGTACCCGGCGGTTGGCCCGGCCCTTGCTCTCCACCTTGACCACCTGGACCTTGCCGATCTGGGCGGTGGACGCGACGTGCGTGCCGCCGTCGGCCTGCACGTCCAGCCCCACGATGTCGACGATCCGCACCTCCTGCTCCTCCGGCGGGATCAGGTTCGACTGGGTACGGATGATGTCCGGCAGGGCGAGCGCCTCGGCGCGCGGCAGCACCCGTACGGCCACCGACCGGTCGGCGGCCACCTCGGCGTTCACCAGCTCCTCGATGCGGGCCTTGAAGTCCGGCGGCACCTCGGGGAGGTTGAAGTCCATCCGCGCCTCACCCGGCTCCATGTTGCCGCCGGTGACGAGCGCGCCGAAGTCGCGGAACACCACGCCGCAGAGCACGTGCAGCCCGGAGTGGGTACGCATCAGCATGGTCCGGCGGGCGTCCTCCACCGCGCCGACCACCTCGGTGCCGACCGGCGGCACCGGGTCGCCCTCGGCCGGGATCAGCCACAGGTCGTCGCCCTTGCGGGTGCCGACGATCCGGGTCTGTACGCCCTGCCAGAGCAGCACCCCGTGATCCGGCGGCTGCCCGCCGCCACCGGGGTAGAACGCGGACCGGTCCAGCACGATGCCCTGCTCGGCATCGGCCGCCAGCACCCGGCAGGTCCACTCGCGCAGGGTCGGGTCGGCGAGGTCGAGCCGGTGCGTACGGCCGTGGTGTGTGACGCCCATGGACGGCGACGTTACCCGTTCAGGAACTCCGAGACGCGCTCCCGCAGGTCGGCGCGCTCGGTCCAGAGCACGCCGGGCCGGTCGTACACGTGAAGTGTGGCGTTCGGGAGCGCGGCGGCGAGCCGTTCGGCGACGGCGACCGGGTGCAGGTCGTCCTCGGCGGCGGCGATGACCAGCGCCGGCGCGGTGACCGCGGCGAGCGACCCGGCGTCGTCGAGCGGGGCCTGGGCGGGCAGGTCGGCCAGCCCCGGCGCGAGCCCGTCGCGCAGCAGCTGGTCGAGCCGCTGCCGCAGGTACGCCCAGCCGGCCGGGGTGTTGCGCACCGACGGCGGCAGCTCCAGCGACACCGCGTCGGCCAGCGCCGACGCGTCGCCCTCGGCCACCGCGTCGAGCAGGCCGGTGAGCCGGGCGCGCGCCGCCTCGCCGCGCGGCGCGTCCAGCACGGCGGGCAGGAAGAAGACGAGTTTCTCGAAGCGTTCCGGGCTCTCCGCGAGCAGCCGGCAGAGCGCGCCCGCGCCGAGGCTGGCGCCGAACGCCCGGGTCGCGCCGCTCAGGTCCGCCATCGCGCGCAGGTCACGGGCGAGGTCCAGGTAGCTCCACGGCCCGGGCGGGGAGTCGGAGCGGCCGTGCCCGCGGAACTGGAAGAAGACGCGCCGCCCGGTGACGCCGCTGCCGAACGGGCGGGTGGTGGCGATGCCGCTCCCGAGCCCGTGCGCGAACACGGTGACCGGGTCACCGGTGCCGGTGACCAGCCGTTCCAGGCTCACCCCGTGCGGGGTGGCGACCAGCTCCGTCTCCGGCTCGGGCAACGCGGGACGCCCGGTGCGGGGCGCGCCGGGGCCGGGCCCCCAGGTGCGGGGACCGCCGTCCGGTGGCGGAGGCCAGCGGAAACCTCTCACCAGGACCCTCGGCCGTCGTGCAGGTCCCGCAGGCCGGGCCGCACGTCGAGCAGGTAGATGAGACCGGCCGCGATGCCGATCAGTCCGAACAGGCTGATCGGGCCGAAGCCGAGCAGGGTCAGCAGCAGGCAGACCGCCAGGATGGCGACCCAGCCGCCCTTGGGCAGCGTGCCGAGCGCGGCGAAACCGTCGCCGCGCTGGGTGACCGCGTGCACCAGCGCCACTCCCTGTACGACCAGGGCGAAGACGAGCAGGATCAGCTGGATCACGTCTTGGACTGCGAACGCGAAGATCGGCGCGGCGATGGCCATGGGGGCAAGCTTATGCCGAGACCCCGGAAACGTCCGACAAGACGTTGTCCGGGGTCCCGGTGGAGCTTCGGGTCACTCGGCGGCCGGGCGGGTCCGCTTCGTGGTCTTCGGCAGCTTCGCCGACGGGGTGGCCGGCTTGGCGGCGGCCGTCTTCGTGGCGGCCTTGGTGGCGGTCGCCTTGGTGGCGCGGGTCCGCTTCACCGCGGCCGGCTTGGCGGCCACCGCCTCGGCCACCTCGGCCGGGGTGGGCACCTCGGCCGTCGCGGCGGCCTTCGGCGCGGTCTCCGGCTTCGGGGTGATCTCGGTCTTCGAGGCGACCTCGGTGCCGGTCGCCGCGGTGGCCTCGATGTCGGCGTTCACCGTGTCGGCGGCCTCCAGCACGCCGGCGCCGACCACGCGCTCACCGCGGGCGACCAGCTCGGCGTACGCGGCCAGCGCGCGCTCCTGCGCGGCGTACGCACCGGCCACCACGACGGCGGCGTTGCGGGTGGCTGCCTCGCGGAGCTTGTCCAGGTTCGCGGCGTCCCGGAGCTTGTCCAGGTTCGCCGCCTCGCGCAGCTTCTCCAGGTTGGCGGCCTCGCGGAGCTGGTCGAGGTCGGTGGCGACGGCCCGCTCGCGCAGCCCGGTGGCGGTCTGGTTGGCGGTCTTCAGCGTCTCGGTGGCCTTCTGGCGCAGCTCGAAGCCGGTGACGACGGCCTTGCCGCCGAGGTCGGTCACGACGGTCGGCAGCTTGCGCAGCTGCTCCAGGGCCAGCTCACCGGCGCCGGCGGCGGCGTAGAGGGGTGCGGGGATGCGGTTGGTCTTCGGCTGGGTGGTCATGACTGCTCCTCCTCGGCCGCACCGGCGGCCTTCCGGGCCGCCCGGCGGGCGGCCGTCTGCTCAGGGGCGGCGGTGGTCGGCGCGGGCGCGCCGCCCGCTTCGGTGACGGCTACGGATTCGAGGACCGCCTCGGTCGGGGTGCCGTCCGGCGTCACCGGACCGGTGGCGGCCGGCGCGACGGTGGCCGGGGCCTCCGGAGCGGTGGCCGTCTCGGCCGTGGTGGCCGCTTCCGTCGTGGTGGCGGCCTCGGTCGCCTCGGCCAGGCGGGCGTTCTCGCGCCGGAACGTCTCGTAGATCTGGGTGAGCGACTGCTTCTGGGCCATGGTCAGCTCGGGGTCGACGGCGATCGCCGCGAGCACGCCCTGACCCTCCTTGTCGTCCAGCAGCCCGGCACGCAGGTACATCGCCGGGGTGGAGACGCGCAGCGCGCTGGCGAGCTGCTGGAGCACCTCGGCGCTCGGCTTGCGCAGCCCGCGCTCGATCTGGCTCAGGTAGGGATTGCTGACGCCCGCCTGCTCGGCGAGCTGGCGCAGTGAGATCTTCGCGTTGCGCCGCAGGTCGCGAATGAACCCGCCGACATCGGGAAGGTCCTTGCTGGTGGCCATGACTCAACGCTAGCTCGGGCCGCTAACTCCTGCAAGCAAAACGCTAGCCAGAGTTAGCAGGGTCACTGAAGGTGGGTTGCGGAGCCCATGTCCGGTCCGTACCGTTCTCCCCCGTGACCAAGATCGATATCAACGGCGCCCAGCTCGCGTACGACGAGAGCGGCACCGGAACCGCCGTGGTGTTGCTGCACGCCGGCATCGCCGACCGGCGGATGTGGCGCGGGCAGATCCCGGCACTCGCGCAGCGACACCGGGTGATCGCGCTGGACCTGCGCGGCTACGGCGACTCGGAGCTGCCGCCCGCGCCGTTCGCCCACCACGACGACGTGATCGGGCTGCTCGACGCGCTGGGCATCGAGCGGGCCGCGCTCGTCGGCTGCTCGTTCGGCGGCCGGGTCGCCGTGGACACCGCGCTCGCCCACCCGGAGCGGGTCTCGGCGCTGGCGCTGTTCGGCGCGCCCGTCTCCGGCAACGAGTGGTCCGAGGAGACCGAGCAGCTCTGGGACGAGCTGGTCGGTGACGTGGACCCGGAGGACTTCGCCGCCACCGCCGCCGGCGAGGTGCGGTTCTGGGTGGTCGGCCCGACCCGCCGCCCGGAGGACGTCGACCCGGAGCTGATCCGGTTCGCCGAGGAGATGGACCGCCGGGCGCTCGCCGCCGAGCAGGCGCTGAGCGCGATCGAGGTGGGTGAGCTGGACCCGCCGGCGATCGACCGGCTGGGCGAGCTGCGCGTACCGGTGCTCGTCGGCACCGGCGCCGACGACCTGGCCGACATCCGCCGCCTGGCCGACCGCATCGCCGACGAGGCCCCGAACGGCGTACGCCTCCCCGACGTCCCCGATGCGGCCCACCTGCTCCCCCTGGAGCGCCCCACCGAGACCAACACCGCCCTCCTGTCCTTCCTCCCCTGACCCGCCCTCCCCGCGCCCCCTGCTCGGCGATCTTGCAGTTGCGGCCCTCGGCACGCCTGGAATACGCGCTTTGCCGGGGCGGTAAGTGCAAGATCGCCGGGGGGGGTGTGGCGGGGGTTACCAGGTGGGGTGGATGGCGCCTACCGGGAGGCCGCCGCCCAGCAGGGGTGGCTCGGCGTACTCGGTGAGGATGGGGGCGCGCACGTTCAGGCGCGCCAGGGCTGAGGTCAGGACGGGTGTGCGGGCTCTGGCGGCGCCGTCGTCGATCTTCAGGGCCACGGCGCCGACCTCCGGGATCGCCGCCGCGATCACGCCCTCCGCGCCGATCTTGGCGAGCAGACCGGGTACGCCGCGCATCAGCCGCGTGTCCTCCGCCTGGGTGCCGCCGACCAGTTCCGGGTACGCCCGCATCGCGTCCGCCACCGTCCGCTCGACGGTGCCCGGCTCGGCGCTGACCATCCGCAGGAACGCCCGGGCCAGCCCGGTCAGCGAGACGGCGAGCACCGGCGCGCCGCAGCCGTCCACCCCGACGGCCGCCGCCCGCTCGCCGGTGAACTCCTCGATCGTGGCGGTCAGGCACTGCTGGAGCGGGTGCTCCGGGTGCCAGTAGCCGTCCAGCGGCCAGCCCGCGGCCAGACAGGTGCGCACCATGCCGGCGTGCTTGCCGGAGCAGTTCATCAGCACCCGGGCCGGTCCGCCGCCGGCCCGCAGCACCGCCTCCCGGGCGGCCTCGCCGAACGGCAGGTCCGGCGGGCAGTGCAACGCGTCCTCGGTCAGGCCGGCGTCGCGCAGCAGCGCGGTGACCCGCTCGACGTGGAACTCCTCGCCCGCGTGGCTGGCCGCGACCAGCGCCACGTCGGCCGGGTCGGTGAGCGGCAGCCCGGCCCGGAACATCCCGATCGCCTGCATCGGCTTGTTCGACGAGCGGGGGAAGATCGGCGAGGTGACGTCACCGGCTCCGTCGACCGGCTCACCGGCGGCGTCGAGCACCACCACGGACCCCCGGTGGACGCCCTCCACGAAACCGGACCGGACCACCTCGGCGAGCGGCACGCCGCCCTCGTACGTTTTTCCCACGGTATGGACCGTACCGAGGGGACGGACCCGGTCGGCGGCGGGGTGACCTGCGACGTCGACCGGGGCGGTACGGGGTCGTGGCCGGGTGTGCCGCTTACCGGGCGGCGGCCGGTACGCCGAGCAGCGTACGGGCCTCGGCGGTGGTCAGCGGAGGACGCTGGGCGAGCTGGGCGAAGCCGACCGCCCGCGCGACGAGCTGCATGTTGGACTCCACCGGGCGCCCCTTGGCGTACGTGACCGTGTCCTCCATCCCGACGCGCAGGTGACCGCCGGCCGACAGCGAGGCCAGCATCACCGGGATGGTGCTGCGCCCGATGCCGGTGGCCGAGAACGTTGTGCCCTCGGGCAGGTCGCGCACCATCTGCTGGGCCGCCACGAGCGTGGCCGTGGTGCCCGGCATGCCGCCCGGCACGCCCATCACGAAGTCGACGTGCACGTGCCCGCCGTGCGGCAGGCCGTACTTGCCGAGCAGCCGCTGCAACGCGGTGAGGTGACCCAGGTCGAAGATCTCGTACTCGGGGACGACGCCCCGCTCCTGCATCCGGGTGTGCAGGTCGACGATGAACTCCCACCGGTTGAGGAACACGTCGTCGCCGAAGTTGACGGTGCCCATGGTGCAGGAGGCCATGTCCGGCGCGGCGTCGAGCACCGCCAGCCGGGCGGACTCCGGGTCGGTCACCGCGCCGCCGGAGGAGAGCTGCACGATCAGGTCGGTGTTCTCCCGCAGCGCGGCCACCGTGTCGCGCAGCCGCCCCTGGTCGAGCGTGGGCCGCGCGTCGTCGTCGCGGATGTGGACGTGGATCACGGCGGCGCCGAGCGCCTCGCACTCCTTGGCGGTCAGCAGCAGCTCGTCGAGCGTCACCGGCAGCGCCGGCACCTCCGCCTTCGCCGACTCCGCGCCGGTGGGGGCAACCGTGATCAACGTCCCTGTCGTCATGCCCCGGATCCTAGACCGGTGCCCGGCACCGGGTCGACCGGAGGATTTCCGGTGCGAGCGGTATCAGGAAGGGATCCTTCCGCCACCGAGGGCGTCCGGGAGGTTCCCTTCCTTAGGCGTCGATCGCGGCGGCGCTGTCGCCGACGAGCAGGCGGGCGTCGTCGGGCGTGTTGCGCTTCAGGACGGCGAGCGCCACCTGACCCAGCTCGTAGTGCTGCACGGCGGTGCCGACGAAGCCGACGGTCCGGCCGTCGAGCGTCACCGGCGTACCGGCGACGGGCGGCTGGTCGCTCGCCACGCCGTCGAGGTGCAGCAGGACGAGCCGGCGGGGCGGCTTGCCCAGGTTGTGCACCCGGGCCACCGTCTCCTGCCCCCGGTAGCAGCCCTTGTCCAGGTGCACAGCCGGGGCGATCAGGTCCACCTCGGCCGGGATCGTCCGGTGGTCGGTGTCCACGCCGGCCCGGACCCGCTTGGCGGCCACCCGGATCGCCTCGTACGCCCACAGCCCGGCCACCGGCACACCGGCGCCGCGCAGCTCCGCCACCACCTCGGCCATGGCCGCCCGGGGCACGAGCAGGTCGACGCCGAGCGCCACCCGCCGGGCCCAGCCGCCGACCGGCAGCGGCTTGACGTCGTACACCACCGAGGGCCGCGCGGGCATCTCGCCGGAACGGAACTTCGGACCCGGCACCGCGACCACGTCGGGAGCGGCCAGCCCGGTGACGCCGAGCGTGTCCAGCGCGCCGGCCGCCTCCGGCCCGACCAGCGACAGCAGCGCGTGGTCGGCGGTGGCGTCGCGCGGGTCGACCTTGCTGAAGAACCGCATCTTCTCCAGGTATGACAGCAGGCCCTCGGTCATCCCCGGCTCGGTGTCCAGCCAGGTGGTCTCGCCGTCGTCGGCGACCATCGCGTGCTGCTCGACGTGCCCGTGCGGGGAGAGCACCAGCAGCTCGGTGCCCTGCCACGGCGCCAGCGCGGCCAGGTGCTGGCTGGTGAGCGTGTGCAGCCAGCCGATCCGCTCCTCGCCGGGCACCGCGACCACGCCCCGGTGCGACCGGTCGACCAGGCCCACGCCGGTGGCCAGGAGCCGCTGCTCGCGCATCGGGTCGCCGTAGTGGGCGGCCACCGGGCCGACGCCGGCCGCCCGGTGGGCCGGCTCCGGCTGGTCCCGGGTCTGCTCGTCGATGGCGTCGGTGGTCACCGCGCCCGCGATGTCGATCATGTGGGTTCCCCGTTCTGTGCGCAGCGGCCGCAGACCCCGAAGAGCGCGACATGCCCGATGTCGACCTTGAACCCGCGCTGCTCGTCCAGTTGGTCGGCGAGCGGGCGAAGCATCTCCGGGGCGATCTCGTCGATCGCCCCGCACTCCCGGCACACCAGGTGGACGTGCTGGTGCTCACCGGCCGCGTGGTAGGTCGGCGAACCGTGCGACAGGTGCGTGTGCGTCACCAGGCCGAGCCGTTCCAGCAGCTCCAGCGTGCGGTAGATGGTGGTGATGTTGACTCCGGCCGCCACCTCGCGGACCGCGGTGTGCACCTGCTCCGGGGTGGCGTGCCCCAGATCCAGGACGGCCTGGAGCACCAGCTGCCGCTGCGCCGTCAGCCGCAGCCCGCGCGAGCGGAGCATTTCCGCGAGGGAGGATTCGGACACCCTTCGATCATAGTTCGGCCGCCGCGCCGGCCGGTCCGCCGCCGGGGGTACGCCACTACGCTGCGCCAATGGGTACGACACGGGTGGCGGTGCTCGGCCGGGGCCTCGTACCGGCCGGTGAGCCGGTGCTGCGCGGCGACGACAGGGGCGTCCTGCACGGCGACGGCCTGTTCGAGACCATGCATCTGCGCGACGGCCGCCCCTGGCTGCGCGAGGCCCACCTGGCCCGGTTGCGGGCCGGTGCGGCGGCGATCGACCTGCCGTTGCCGCCGCACGCCGCGCTCGTCGAACTGCTGGACGCGGTCTGCGCCGGCTGGCCCGCGCAGACCGAGGGGGCGCTGCGGCTGGTCTGCACCCGAGGGCCGGAGGGCGGTGGGCCGCCCACGGTGTACGCCACACTCGGCGAGGTGCCCGCGGCCGCCCGCCTGGCCCGGCGGGACGGGGTGACCGTGGCCACGCTGCCGCTCGGGGTGGCCGCCCGGTCCCGCCCCGAGCTGGGGTGGCTGCCGAGCGGTGTGAAGTCCACCTCGTACGCGCTGAGCACCGCCGCCCGGCGGTGGGCGCAGCGGACCGGCGTGGACGACGTGCTCTGGGTCTCGACCGACGGCTACGTGCTGGAGGGGCCCACCGCCAACGTGGTGTGGCTGAGCGGCGGGACGCTCGCCACGGTCCCGGCGGCCCAGACCGGCATCCTGCCCGGCGTGACCGCGAACCACCTGCTGGAACGGGCAGCAGAGCTCGGCCTGACCCCCGCCGAACACCTGCCCACCGTGACCGACCTGCACGAGGCCGAGGCGATCTGGCTGACCAGCTCCCTACGCGGCGTAGCCGAGATCACGGCCCTGAACGGAACCCCTCGTCCCGGTTCCCCCCTGACCCCCCACATCCAGGCCCTCCTGAACTTCCCCCACCCCCACCCCCACCCCGTTGACCATGAAGTTGGCGGCGTCGGGTGACCGATTTGTCGCCGCCAACTTCATGATCGACGAGGCAAAAGGGGGGTCAGCCGGCTACGCGGGTGAGGCGGGCGGAGAGGTGCGGGCTCAGGGGCTGGCCCACGGCGGCCATCTCCTGGGCGTACAGCAGGGCGCCCTCGACGATGCCGAACAGCCGGGCGCCGGCGGTGACCTCCTTCGCCGTCGCGGTACGCACGACCGCGTCGGTGGCGAACTCGATCTGGGTGCCCTTGCGCTTGCCGATGTGCAGCTCCATCACGCCGGTCGGCGTGGTCATCAGCGCCTCCAGCTCGTCGGTCACCCGCTCACCGTCGAGCACCGGGCGCCACCAGCCCACCTCACGGCCGGCGGGGCGGACCGGGTGGCTCTGCTCGTCCAGGATCCAGGCCCGCGACTCGTAGAACAGGAACGGCCGGCCGTCGTGGCTGATCCGGATCTCCTGCGCGTAGTCGAAGTCCTCGATCGTCGGGAACCCACCCCGGCCCCGGCCACGCCACACCCCGACGTACGGCAGCAGGCCGTCCAGGCTCGGGTGCAGCTTCGGGCCGACGCGCAGGTCGTGGCTCTCCTCGTACGGGTACGGGTCGACCGGCGGCGCGTTCAACCACGGCGGCTGAAGCGGATTCTCACTCACAGATTCACCTTCGTTCGCGACTGCGGGGCTCGCAAAACCGGCTCACTCCTCGCGCTCACCAGGGCCACCTTCGTTCGCGACTGCGGGGCTCGCAAAACCGGCTCACTCCTCGCGCTCACCATTTACCTCTAGCGATTCGCACTGCGACATAGACCAGGCCACCGGCGAGCGCGCCCAGGCCGGCGACCAGCAGGCTGACGAACCCGATCTCGGTAACCATCCGGACCATCCTATGCTGGCGTCATGGCGCGCACTCTCGTCGTCAAGGCCACCGCCGGCGCGGACTCCCCGGAACGCTGCGCCCAGGCGTTCACAGTCGCCTCGACCGCAGCCGCGGCCGGGGTGGACGTCTCGCTCTGGCTCACCGGCGAGTCCACCTGGTTCGCCCTCCCCGGGCGGGCGGAGACGTTCGAGCTGCCGCACTCCGCGCCGCTCGGCGAACTGCTGCACGTGGTCCTGACCACGGGCCGGGTGACCGCCTGCACCCAGTGCGCGGCCCGGCGGGACATCGGCCCGGGCGACGTCATCCCCGGCGTACGCATCGCGGGCGCGGCGGTGTTCGTCGAGGAAGCGATGGCCGAGGGCGCGCAGGCGTTGGTCTACTGAGCAACCCGCCGGGCTGTCCACTCTGCCCGGTGCGCCGATCCTGGCCCGACATGTCCGGATTGCGCCTACGATGTGAACGTGAGTGAGGCCATCCGACAGTTCTTCGCGTCGCTGCCGGCGCGCGCCGCGTCGGTGCTGAACAGCCCGATCGGCGGCACGCTCCAGATCGACCTGGCCGACGGCAACCGCACCGAACACTGGTACGTGACGCTGGCCCCCGGATCGGCCCAGGTGAGCCAGGAGGAGCAGCGGCAGGCCGACGGCGTGCTCACGCTCTCCAGCGAACTGTTCGAGAAACTGGTCACCGGCCGGGAGGCCGGCATGGCCGCGGTGCTGCGCAACGAGGCCACGTTCAGCGGGCACGTCGTGCTGTTCCTGGCGTTCCGCCGGTTCCTGCCGGCCCGGCCCGACGTACGGGATCCGCGGGACGCCGCCCGCGAACACGTCCGGCGGCTGGCGTGAAGGACCGGGTCAGCATCCTCGACGGCAACACGTTCCTGGTCAGCGACGATCGCGGCAACATCCAGCCGTCGTACGACTTCCCCACCGGTCTGTTCTCCTTCGACACCCGGTTCCTGTCCACCTGGATCCTCACCCTCGACGGGGAACCCCTGCACGCGCTCTCCATCGACGACTCGCTGTCGTACAAGACGCGGTTCTTCCTGGTCCCCGGCGAGCCGACGCACTACCTGGACGCGAAGGTCTCGGTCATCCGCAGCCGCGCGATCGGCGGCAGCCTGGACGAGGAACTGACCCTGCTCAACCACTCCGAGCAGGAGACGGAGTTCCGGCTCCGGCTGGAGATCGGGTCCGACTTCGCCGACCTCCTGGAGATCAAGAACCAGCGCGACAAGAAGGGACACACGCTGCCCACGGTGGAGACGAACGCGCTGCGGCTGACCTACCGCCGGCAGGCGTTCCACCGCGAGACGCTGGTGACCAGCAGCGCGCCGGCCGAGGTCGACGAGAGCGGGATGACGTTCCGGGTCCGGGTCGGCCCGCACGGCGAGTGGACCAACCGGCTGCACGTCGACACGGTCATCTACGGCGCCCGGGGCGAGGACATCCGGGCCATCCTGCCGCTGGGCGGCCAGCGCACGGCGGCCGACATCGAGGCGGAGCAGAGCGAGCTGATCAGCCGCGCGCCGAAGCTGGGCTGCGACTGCGAGCCGCTGGCCGGGGCGTACCGGCGCAGCCTCAACGACCTGGCCGCCCTCCGGTACGAGTCGATCACGCTCGGCGTCCGGCTGCTCGCCGCCGGCCTGCCCTGGTTCATGACACTGTTCGGCCGGGACAGCATCTTCACCTCGCTCCAGGTGCTGCCGTTCCTGCCCGAGCTGGTCAAGCCCACTATCGTCATGCTCGCCGGCCTCCAGGGCAGCCGGGTCGACGACTTCCGGGACGAGGAACCCGGGAAGATCCTGCACGAGCTGCGCTACGGCGAGAGCGCCGGGTTCGAGGAGCAGCCGCACTCGCCGTACTACGGCGCGGCCGACACCACACCGCTGTTCGTGATCCTGCTCGACGAGTACGAGAGGTGGACCGGTGACGCCGACCTGGTCCGCAAGCTGGAACACGAGACCCGGGCAGCGCTCACCTGGCTGGACACGTACGGCGACCTGCTCGGCACCGGGTACGTCTGGTACATGTCCCGCAACCCGGAGACCGGCCTGCCGAACCAGTGCTGGAAGGACTCGCCGGACGCCATCTCCTACGCCGACGGGCGGATGCCCGAGTTCCCCCGCGCCACGTGCGAACTCCAGGGGTACGCGTACGACGCGAAGCTGCGCGGCGCCCGGCTGGCCCGCACCTACTGGAACGACCCGACGTACGCCGACCGCCTGGAACACGAGGCCGCGGCGCTGAAGGAGCGGTTCAACCGCGACTTCTGGATCCCGGACCGGGAGTACTACGCGCTGGCGCTCGACCCGCGGGGCCGGCAGGTGGACGCGCTCACCTCCAACATCGGCCACCTGCTGTGGAGCGGCATCGTCGACGAGGACCGCGCCCCCGCCGTCGCCGCCCACCTGCTCGGCCCGCGCCTGTTCTCCGGGTGGGGCGTGCGGACGCTCGCCGACGACCAGGGCCGGTACAACCCGGTCGGCTACCACGTCGGCACGGTGTGGCCGTTCGACAACTCGATCATCGCCTGGGGGCTGTGGCGGTACGGCTTCCGGCAGGAGGCCGGCCGGATCTGCGACGCCCTGCTCAGCGCGTCGCACTACTTCGACGGTCGGCTGCCCGAGGTGTTCGCCGGCTACGAACGCGCCCTCACCGACTACCCGGTGGAGTACCCCACCGCGTGCAGCCCGCAGGCGTGGTCCGCCGGCACACCGCTGCTGCTGCTACGGGTGATCCTGGGCCTGGAACCGCAGGGCGATCACCTGATCATCGACCCGGCCGTGCCGCCCGGGATGGGCCGGGTGGAACTGCTCGACATCCCGGGCCGCTGGGGCCGGGTGGACGCGCTGGGCCGCAGCCGGGAGCCGCACGAGGAACAGCCGTCGCCACCGGCGCTCGTCCTGCCCGGCGGCTGACGTCAGGCAGGGCAGGCCGTGGTCACCGCGACCCGGACCCGCTCCCCGCCCCGCTGCGCCAGCACCGCCGGGTCGCCCGGGCGCGCGTACGCGTCTGCCGAGTCCACCACCGGCGCGGCGCCCCCGGCGAACGCGGCGGCAAGCGGCTGATCGGCCGGCGCGGCCGCCTCGGACCGGGCGGTGCGGGCCGTCCCGCCGCCCGGGCAGGGCGCGGCGAGCACCTGGACCGGCCCGGTCGCGCCGCCCCAGCGGCCCAGCGCCGACGCCAGCACCGCCGACTCGGCGGCGGCGTCGGCGGACGGGGCCCGGTAGCCGGAACCCAGCGGGCGGCAGCCGGTGGCCGCGGTGAGCAGCACCCGGCCCGGGCCACCGGAGCGGCCCTCGACCGTGACGAACTCGCCCGCGTCGGCGCGCAGCAGCGGCTCGCCGTCGAGCGTCGACACGCCGGCCCGCCAGCCCGACGGCAGCCGGTCGGCGATGCCGCGCAGCACCTCGCGTACGTCGCCGCCGATCGCCACCTCGACGCCGCGTTCCAGCGTGGCGCCGTCGTCCATCGGCGTGATCCGGCAGCCGCGCTCCAGCCGGTCGGGCAGGAGCGCCGGTACGCCCGCGGTGCCGACCGCGGCGGTCAGCGCACCGATCGCCCGGTCCACCACCGGGCCGGCCTGGTCCAGCGACCGCTGCTCCTTGACCGTCGGCGCATCAGTGCGCACCGACCACCAGGTCAGACCCGCGAGCAGCACGGCCCACGCGACGGTGGCGACCGTCAGCCAGCGCAGCCGGCGTCGGCCGCCGGGGCCGGGCCGGCCGGGCGGGGTGGGCGGGGCGTAACCCGTCTCGACGGCAGTCACCCCGCCATGGTGTCACGCGTCGGCGAGCTGCCCGGCCGCGCCTCGGCACCCTCGCTCAGACCGGCACCGACCGGCGGGACAGCAGCCACAGCAGGTAGAAGGGGCGCTGCCGCAGCTCGCCGCGACGGTCGGCGTACTGGTCGGCGGCGAGCACGGCGGAGAAGAAGCCGCCCGCGCCCAGCATGCCGAGCACCGGCGCCAGTTGCGTGCCCTCGACCGCCACCAGGGTCGCCGCGACAGTCGCCACCGCCGCGCCGGCGGCCTGTACGGCCGAGCGCCGGGACACCCGGGCGACCTCGGCCCGGGCCGCCCGTACCCCCTCCTGGATCTCCGCGTCGAGCTTCGCGAGCTGCACGAGCGCCCGGTCCGGATCGGTGTCGACCTCCAGCATCCGGCCCCGCAGGTACGCCTGGGTCGCGGCGAGCGCGTCACCCTCCTGGGTCAGGATGGCGCAGTAGTCCCGCAGCGAGGTTCCCTCCAGCATCGGCAGGTCGAGCTGGAGCAGCGGGGTGACCAGCCGCGCCTTCACCGGATCCCCGCTCGGCACGTCGACGACCCGGTGCCCCTTGACGATCAGGTCGAGCGTGCGGTCCGGGTTGTCGCCCAGCTCGATCTGGCCGACGCTGTTGAACGGCGACGAGGTGGACTGGGCGTCCGGCGCGCGCGACTCCAGGTGGCTGCGGCGGAAGGTCTGCGGGAAGTAGACGAGCTGCCCCAGCTCCAGCAGCGGCGCGCAGTCCCGCAGGTACGCGCCGAGGCGGTCCAGGTCGTCGCACTCGGCGAAGAGCTCGTCGATCCGGATGTCCTCGTACCGGCAGCGCGGCCCGCAGTGGTCCGGGTCCTCGCCGCACCTCTTGCAGATCTCCCGGTTGACCAGATAGCGGTGCTCGCCGCCCGGCTGGGACAGGACCAGCTTGGCCGTGACGAGCGTGGCCCGCTTGGTGAGGAACGACAGGTCGGTGTCGAGGCTGGCGACCGAGACGTCGAACGGGCGCGCGCGGCCGGACCCGTCGGCGCGCTGGAGTTCGCGGACGATCGTCTCGCCCCGGTTGCCGTCGATGAAGTCGATCAGATAGCGGCGGGCGTGGGCAGCGGCGTCGTCGGGCACCTGATCCCCCTCCGGCGCGTCCGGGACGCACCGCCGTCCAGCCTGCCAGCCACTGCCGAGGCGCACAGTCGCCGGACCGGCTCGTGGCCCGCCACCCGGGTGGGCGGCGGGCCACGATCTACAGCGTGGGTCAGGCGGCGACCGAGACGGTCACCTCGTTGATCCCGCGGGCCGCGGACACGGCGGTGTCGCCGTTGCCGTGGCGCGACAGCGCGCGCAGCGTCCAGGAGCCCGGCGCGGCGAAGAACCGGAACTGCCCGGCCGCCGAGGTCACCACCTCGGCGGTGAACTCACCGGTCGAGTCGAGCAGGCGCACGTACGCGCCCGGCACGACCTCACCGGACTCGGCCAGCACGCGGCCGGTGATCACGGTCTCCTTCTCCAGGTCCAGGCTCGCCGGGAGGGGGGCGGACTGGTCCGGCGCGGCGCAGCCGGCGGCAGCCGTCGAGGCGGCGGAGGCGGCGGTCATCAGGCCTCCCCCGGCTCGTCGCCGAGCGCCACCGGCACCCCGACGAGCGAGCCGTACTCGGTCCAGGAACCGTCGTAGTTCTTCACGTTGCGGTGCCCGAGCAGCTCCTGGAGCACGAACCAGCTGTGCGAGGAGCGCTCGCCGATCCGGCAGTACGCGATCGTCTCCTTGCTGTCGTCCAGCCCGGCGTCGGCATAGATCTTGCGCAGCTCGTCGTCGGACTTGAACGTGCCGTCCTCGTTGGCCGCCTTCGACCACGGGACGCTGATCGCGGTCGGGATGTGGCCGGCCCGCTGCGCCTGCTCCTGCGGCAGGTGGGCGGGGGCGAGCAGCCGGCCGGCGAACTCGTCGGGGCTGCGCACGTCGACCAGGTTCTTGGTGCCGATGGCGGCGACCACCTCGTCGCGGAACGCGCGGATCGAGGTGTCCGGCTCCTGCGCGACGTACTGCGTCTTCGGCCGCTCCGCCACGTCGGTGACGAGCGGACGGGCGTCCAGCTCCCACTTCTTGCGGCCGCCGTCGAGCAGCTTCACGTCGCCGTGGCCGTAGAGCTTGAAGTACCAGTACGCGTACGCGGCGAACCAGTTGTTGTTGCCGCCGTACAGGATCACGGTGTCGTCGTTGGCGATGCCCCGGTCGGACAGCAGCGCCTCGAACTGGCTCTTGTTGACGAAGTCCCGGCGGACCTGGTCCTGGAGGTCGGTGCGCCAGTCCAGCTTGACGGCGCCGGCGATGTGCCCGGTCTCGTAGGCCGAGGTGTCCTCGTCGACCTCGACGAAGACGACGCCCGGGGCGCCGAGGTTCTTCTCGGCCCACTCGGCCGAGACGAGTGCGGTGTCGCGACTCATCAGATCACTCCCTGGTGAGGATGGTTTGGTGAGTCTGCGCGTGGAGATCGATGCCGATGGTTGTCGCACCACACGCGGACCCTGAGCTAGGAACGGATCACGGGTACGTGCGACGGCGCCGCTGCCGGGCGTTGGGGAGGGGGAACCGGGGAAGGTTCGTGGACCCTGGTGGCCGCCGTTCAGGCGGCCGGAGACAGCCCCGCCGTCAGATGACGGGGCGACACAGGCAGGTGGCCACGCGGCACAGGTCGACCGCGCGCCGTTTGGTGAGGTGGGTCCCCATGGGCAGGGAGATTACCAGCCGGGGCGACAGCTGCCACCAGGCCGACCAGCATCCGGGACAGGGACGGGCTTTCAGCCGGCGGAGTTGACGGCAGGCCGGCTTTCAGCCGGCGGAGTTGATGGCAGGCCGGCTTTCAGCCGGCGGAGTTGATGGGCACGTTCGCCGCGTCCGCCGTGACCACCAGGCCCTCCGGCTTCGGCTCCACCTTGCGCAGGTTGAGCTGGAACGGCAGCTCCGGCAGCGGCACGTCGATCGAGATGCCCTGCGCGTACCGGGTCAGCGCGGCCCGGGCCAGCGGCACGTTCGGCAGGCCGTCGGCGGTGAGGTCGTTGAAGCGCAGCGCCACCTTGTTGCCGGCCACCGTGACGTCGGCGGTGCCGTTGACGGTGAGCTTGATGCCGAGGACGTCCACCGGGGCGGTGACCGCGAGCTTGCCGTTGCGCTCGCCCAGCGTCAGCCCGGGGCGGTCCAGCAGCTTGGCCAGGCTCTCGTAGGTGACGGTGCCCCGCCCGTCCACGCTCTCGGCCACCACGTCGCCCCGGCCCGAGCGCAGCGTGTCCAGCGAGGCGGTCACGTTGCGCGCGTCCACGTCGAGTTTCGGCACCTCGACCGCGTCGCCCTGCACGTCGCCGCGCACGTCGGTGAGCTGGATCGAGATGCGCTCGTACCGGCCGTCGAGCACCTGGGTGAGGAACGGGAAGCCACCCACCTCGACCTGCGGCGCGGCGGACTGCGCGTCCTGCTTGGCGATCTCCTGCCGGACCTGGTCGGCGATGGCGCGCTCGGCCACCCCGGCGGCGACCCGGTCGGCGACGACGAGCAGACCGGCCAGCACCAGCAGCAGGACGATGAAGCCGATCAGCACCTTCCGGCCCCGTCGCCGGGGTCGGCTCTCCGCCGGATACGCCTCTGCCACGCCGTCTCCCGTCCTCGCCGCCGTCACCGCGCCTCGCGGCGCAACCGTACTTACCCGAGGCGAATCCTCCCCAACCGCGTCAGAGGAACAGCACGCACATGGCGTACGCGGCGGGCGCGGCCAGCGCGAACCCGCCCAGCGGCCCCTGCATGTGCCGGGCCACCCACATCGTCGGCGGTTCACCGGCCATCAGCCGGCCCGCCTCGGCGTACCCGACGGCGAGGTCGGCCAGGACGGCGGTGGCCGCGCTGACCACCCCGACCAGGGCGGCGCTGGTCGGGGTGAAACCGACCAGGTAGCTGCCGAGCACGGCGCTGGTGAGCGTGCCGAGCATGGCGCCGGCGACCACGCCCGCCGCGCCGCGCGGCACCTGCGGGGCGAGCCGGGGCCACGGCGCGATCGCGTCGGTGAGCCGGGCGACGAGCAACGCCACCCCGGCGGCGGTGAGGCAGACGGTGATCGCCTGGGTGCCCTTGGGGATCCGGCTGAGCACGACGAGCGTGGCGAAGGCGACCACACCCACCACGATGAGCAGGGTGCCGCCGAGCGAGTCGGTCACCCGGACCCGGTCCACCCGCCGTACGAGCTGTCCCAGCACGGCGAGCAGGAACCCGGCCGCGGCGGCGTAGCCGAGCGGGGCCAGGCCGGCGATGTCCGACTGCACGGCGGCGACGTCGGCGATCACCGCCGTCGCGGCGCTGACGAGCGCGACGACGAGCAGCGCGGGCGGCCGCATGGCCATCGTCCAGGCCAGCACGAACAGCAGTTGTACGCCGAAGATGATCGCGGCGAACGGCAGCCGGTGCCCCGGGCCCGAGGTCTGCGCGCCCAGCACCAGGCCGACGCCGAGCAGCGCCGCGAAGCCGGCGACGGTGAGCGCCAGAGGGCGGCGCACCGGGACCGGCGGCACCTCCTCCTCGGGCTCCTCGTCGGACTCGTCGTCGGGACGCCGGCCGGGGCCGCCCTTGCGCAGCCGGCGCGGGCCCTTGCGTTCCGGCCGGTCGCCCTCGTCGGCGGGGCCGGTACGCGGGGCGGGCGGGTAGCCACGGGCGGGGCCGGACGGCCCGGCGGACGGGTCGTCGGCCCACGGTTCACGACCGGTGTCGCGCGAGGTGGAGGGAAACACGCCCCGATCGTGCCAGACCCGGGCGGCTCGGCGGAGGTCCCGGTTTCGGTGACGTTAAAACCTGCGCCGCGATCGAGGGCAGAAAGGGCAAACGGTAAATCGCGCGAAGGTGACGGCCGGTCCATCGGTTACGCTCAGGCCGTTACCCGCCCGTCGACGACGCCGGGACCCACGCAAGTTCACAGTGCCGCCCCACCGGGCGTGTCGCTGGTCGCGCGCGGCCGGAAGGCCGCCGGGACGGAGGTGATCGTGGAGCTCCTGCTGCTCGTGACCGCGCGGGCCGGTGAGCCGTCGGCGGTGCTGCCGGCACTCGACCTGCTGCCGCACTCGGTTCGCACCGCACCCCGTGACGTCCGCACGCTGGTCTCCGGCCCGACACCGGACGCCGTCCTGGTGGACGCCCGCTCCGAGCTGAGCGAGGCGCGCGCCACCTGCCGGATGCTGCACGCCACCGGGCTCGGCGTGCCGCTCGTCGCGGTCGTCACCGAGGCCGGGCTGATCGCGCTCAACGCGGACTGGGGCGTCGACGACGTGATCCTGGCCGGTGCCGGGCCGGCCGAGGTGGAGGCCCGCCTGCGGCTCGCTGTGGGCCGGCTCAGCAACGCCACCGCCGGCGCCGGCGGCTCGATCCGGGCCGGTGAGCTGAACATCGACCCGGACACGTACGCCGCCAAGCTGAAGGGCCGGCCGCTCGACCTCACGTACAAGGAGTTCGAGCTGTTGAAGTTCCTGGCCCAGCACCCGGGGCGGGTGTTCACCCGGGACCAGTTGCTGCGCGAGGTCTGGGGCTACGACTACTTCGGCGGCACCCGGACGGTGGACGTGCACGTGCGGCGGCTGCGCGCCAAGCTCGGCTCGGAGTACGAGTCGATGATCGGCACGGTGCGCCAGGTGGGCTACAAGTTCGTCGTCCCGCCGTCGCGCTCGCTGCCGGAGTCGGAGCCCGCCCCGCTGCCGGTCTGACCGCCCACGCTCCACCCCGCTAGAGGGCACTTTTCTCGTATGCCCTTTTTGCCCGATCAGTCAGCCATATCCTGGCTGCCGGAATTGTCGGGCTAAGGGGGCGACGGTGCGTGCGGTGAACACGGGGGCGACGAACGGCCGGTACCGCTGATGCGGGGCCCGACGCTGCGCGCCGCCGGCCTCGTGACCGTCGTGCTGGCCGGCCTGCTCGGTTCGGCGTTCGCGCTGGGCCGCAGCCTGGTGCCCGACCCGCATCCGTCGGCCGCCGGAGTCGCCACCACGCTCAACGGGCCGCGGTACGGCGATCAGCCACCCAGCACCGACTTCCCGGGCGGCACGGCCAGCGCCCGGCCGAGCCCCGACGCCGCGCCGGACGCCGCCCCGGTCGAGCCCGACGGCGACGGCCCGTACGGCTCCCTGGTCGCCACCGGCTCGTCCCGGGTCGCGCTGACCTTCGACGACGGCCCCGATCCCCGCTGGACCCCGCAGGTGCTCGCGCTGCTGGCCCAGTACGGCGTGCGGGCGACGTTCTGCGTCGTCGGCGAGAACGTCGAGGCCCACCCGGACCTGGTCCGGTCGATCGTGGCCGAGGGCCACACGCTGTGCAACCACTCCTGGAACCACGACGTCAACCTGGGCAAGCGATCCCCGGCGACGATCCGGGCCGACGTGCTGCGCACCAACGACGCGATCCTGGCCGCCGCGCCCGACGCGCGGATCGCGTACTACCGCCAGCCCGGCGGGGCCTGGACGCCGTCCATCATGTCGGCCTGCGCCGACCTGGGCCTCACCCCGCTGCACTGGAGCGTGGACCCGTCGGACTGGAAGGCGCCGGGCGCCACCACCATCGAGGCGATGGTCCGCTCCCAGATGGGGCCCGGGGCGATCGTGCTCATGCACGACGCGGGCGGGGACCGTTCCGGCACCGTCAGCGCGTTGCAGCAACTCCTGCCCGAACTGCTGACCCGGTTCGAGTTGGAGCCGCTGCCCGTCGGCACCCCGTGACGAGCGCCACCGATCGCCGTCGCCGTCCGGCGCGAACCGCGGCCCGCCGGCCGTTACCGTGACTCAGATGAGCAGCACCGAGCCGACGAGTGGTCCCGCGACCGACCGGATCGACCGGGCGGACCGGCTGACACCGGACGAGGTCACCGAGGTGCTGGCGCTGGCCCGCGCCGCCGGTGACGCCGACGGCGCCGACCCGCTCGACGAGCACGTGCTGCTGCGGCTGCGCGACCCCGAGGCGCCCGCCGTGCACCTCACCGCCCGGACCACCGAGGGCACCCTCACCGGGTACGCGCACCTCGACACCACCGCCCCGGCCGAGGGCGTCGGCGTGGAGATGGTCGTGCACCCGGCGTACCGGCGGCGGGGTTCCGGCCGCGCGCTGGCCCGTGGCGTGGTGTCCGACGCGCCCGGACCGCTGCGTGCCTGGGCGCACGGCGACCACCCGTCGGCCGCCGCGCTCGCCGTCGACCTGGGCTTCTCCCGGGCACGGGTGCTCTGGCAGATGCGCCGCCCACTCACCGCCGAACTGCCGGCGCCGGTAGTGCCGGACGGCGTGACGCTGCGCGTGTTCCGGCCCGGCGAGGACGACGAGGCCTGGCTGGCGGTGAACAACGCCGCCTTCGCCCAGCACCCCGAGCAGGGGAAGTGGACGCTCGACGACCTGCGCGTCCGCATCGCCGAGCCGTGGTTCGACCCGGCCGGTTTCCTGCTCGCCGTCGACTCCGCCACCGGGCGGCTGCTCGGCTTCCACTGGACCAAGGTGCACGAGCGGCCGGGGTCGGCCCGGATCGGCGAGGTCTACGTGCTCGGCGTCGACCCGTCCGCGCACCGGGGCGGCCTCGGCCGGGTGCTCACCGCCGCCGGCCTGACCCACCTGCGCGACGAGCGCGGGCTGGACCGGGTGATGCTCTACGTGGACGAGAGCAACACCGCCGCGGTCGCGCTCTACGAGCGGCTGGGCTTCGCGCGCTGGTCCGCGCACGTCAACTACCAGCTCGGCTGAGCGCTCGCCTACCCGGGAAAATCGCCACAAAGGCGATGCCGGGCCGCTAGTTCACGAAATGGACAACCCTTCCTCAGCGTACGGCCACCTCGTCGGCTGAACGTGTTCACCGCGCGTTCACTTGCGTCCGGCGAACCGTCCACCTGGCCCTCCTACCTTCATGTCAGCCGGTCAGCGCCGGCCCCCGGCACTCCGGGCGACCTGACCAAAGACGTGAAGGGAAACCCCTGAAGTGAAGCTCCAGCGGCACGGCGCCATCGCCTGTCTCGCTCTTACCGCGGTTCTCGGTCTCAGCGCCTGCGGCTCGGACAACAACGAGCCGGCGAGCGCCTCCGGTTCCACCGCCGCGGTGGACTGCGCGACGGGCACGCTGAACGCGCAGGGCTCCTCCGCCCAGAAGAACGCCATGGCCGAGTGGATCAAGGCGTACCAGCAGAAGTGCGCCGGCACCACGATCAACTACGAGCCCAGCGGCTCGGGCGCCGGCATCCAGGCGTTCATCGCCGGCACCGCGGACTTCGCCGGCTCGGACTCCGCCCTCAAGCCGGAGGAGCAGCCGCAGGCCGACGCCAAGTGCACCGGCGGCCAGGCGCTCAACCTGCCCATGGTCATCGGCCCGGTCGCTGTCGTCTACAACGTCAACGGCGCGGACAACCTCCAGTTCAGCCCGGCCACCCTGGCGAAGATCTTCGCCGGCAAGGTGACCAAGTGGGACGACCCGGCGATCAAGGCCGACAACCCGGACGCCAAGCTGCCGTCGACCGCGATCCAGGCGGTGCACCGCTCCGACGAGTCGGGCACCACCGACAACTTCACCAAGTACCTCTCCAAGACCGCCGAGGCGGACTGGACGCTCGGCAACTCCAAGGCGTGGAAGGCCCCGGGCGGCGTCGGCGCGGCCAAGTCCGACGGCGTGGCCAGCAAGGTCAAGAGCACCGACGGCACCATCAGCTACGTCGAGTGGTCGTACGCCGAGAACTCCGACCTGAAGATGGCCAAGATCAAGAACGGCAACGGCGAGTTCGTCGAGCTGACCGGCGACTCGGCCGGCAAGACCATCGCGGGCGCCAAGTTCGAGGGCCAGGGCAACGACCTGAAGATGTCGATCGACTACAACACCAAGGAGGCCGGGGCGTACCCGATCGTCCTGGCGACCTACGAGATCGTCTGCAGCAAGGGCCTCGCCGCCGACAAGCTGCCGCTGGTCAAGGGCCTGCTCGGCCACGCCGCCAGCGCCGAGGGGCAGAAGGAGCTCGTCGAGCTGGGCTACGCGCCGCTGCCCGAGACCGTCCGCACCAAGGTCGAGGCCGCGGTCGAGAGCCTCTCCTGACGCTCCGACCGACACCTCCTCAACACGAAGCGAGCGAGCAGATGGGTGACACCCCTCACCGCTCGGCCCACGCCGGCACCGGCGGGAACCCCGTGGCCACGAGCCACGAGCGACCCGCCGGTGCCTCGGCGCGTGTGGCCGAGCGCCCCGGCAACCCGGGCCGCCCCGACGGTGGCCTCGGCGGCGGCGGTGCCCTCCCCCGGGCCCGCGCCTTCGGCGCGGAACGGGCGTTCCGCGGTCTGACCCTGGCCGCCGGCACCACGGTCCTGGTGGTCATCGCGGCCATCGCGATCTTCCTGGTCGCCAAGGCCGTCCCGGCGCTGCGGGCGAACACCGAGTCGTTCTGGACGTTCGAGGGCTGGTTCCCGAACGACGACCCGCCGCAGTTCGGCATCGGCGCGCTCGCCTTCGGCACCGTCCTGAGCTCGCTGCTGGCGCTGCTCATGGCGGTGCCGGTCGCGCTGGGCATCGCCCTGTACCTGTCGCACTACGCGCCCCGGCGGCTCGGCAACGCCCTGGGCTTCCTGATCGACCTGCTCGCCGCCGTGCCGAGCGTGGTCTTCGGCCTCTGGGGCCGCGACTACTTCGCCCAGCCGGTCGCCGACCTGTCCGCCTGGCTGAACAGGTACTTCGGCTGGATCCCGATCTTCGGCGACGGCCCGTACGGCAACTCGATCCTGCTCGGCTCGGTGGTGCTCGCCATCATGGTGCTGCCGATCGTCACCTCGCTGTCCCGCGAGGTGTTCCGGCAGACCCCGACCGCGAACGAGGAAGCCGCGCTCGCGCTCGGCGCCACCCGCTGGGAGATGATCCGCACCGCGGTCCTGCCGTACGGGCGGCCGGGAGTCATCGCCGCGGTGATGCTCGGCCTGGGCCGGGCACTGGGCGAGACCATCGCGCTGGCGCTCACGCTCGGCTCGACGTACGCCATCTCGTTCAACATCCTGCAGAGCGGCGGTAACTCGATCGCCGCCAACATCGCCAACCGGTTCGCCGAGGCGAACGACACCGGCCGGGGCGCACTCATCGCCTCCGGCCTGGTGCTGTTCGCGATCACGCTGATCGTCAACATCACCGCGCGGGCGATCATCTACCGGCGGCGCGAGTTCACGGAGTCGGCCGCATGACCACCACCCTCACCCCCCGCCGCCCGCGCCCGCCGGCCCAGCCGGCCACGCTGCGGGCGAGGCGACTTCCCGCGTACGCCGCTCCGGTCATCGCCGTCGCGGCGCTGCTGCTCGCGGCGGCCCTGGTGTACGGCGCCGGCGTCGGCGGCCCGGTCCTGGTCGTGGTGGTCGGCGCGTTGCTCTACCTGGCCGGTCTCTTCGTCGCGGCGAACGCAGTGGAGGGCCGCCGGTCGGCCCGCAACCGGACCTGGAGCGCGCTGATCCACTCCGCGTTCGTGCTCGCCGTGCTGCCGCTCGCGTCGGTGGTCTGGACGCTCGTCAGCAAGGGCTCCGAGCGGCTGGACGCGAACTTCTTCGGCACCTCGATGAACAACATCGGGTCGCGGGACGCCAACGGCGGCGCGTACCACGCGATCGTCGGCACGTTGCAGCAGGTCGGCATCGCCACGCTGATCACGGTGCCGCTCGGCGTGCTCTGCGCGATCTACATCGTCGAGTACGGCCGGGGCCGGTTCGCGTTCACCATCCGCTTCTTCGTGGACGTCATGACCGGCATCCCGTCGATCGTCACCGGCCTGTTCGTGCTGGCCTTCTGGGTGCTGATCGTCTCGCCGTGGTTCAACGACGGGCGGCCCGGCTTCTCCGGCTTCGCCGCCGCGCTGGCGCTGAGCGTGCTGATGCTGCCCACAGTGGTCCGCTCCACCGAGGAGATGCTCCGCCTGGTGCCCGCGCCGCTGCGCGAGGGCGCGTACGCCCTGGGCGTACCGAAGTGGAAGACCATCCTGCGGGTCGTGCTGCCGACCGCGCTGCCCGGCATCGTCACCGGCATCATGCTCGCCATCGCGCGGGCCGCCGGCGAGACCGCGCCGGTGCTGCTCGTCGCCGGCGGCGGCGCGGCGATCAACTTCAACCCGTTCGAGAACAACCAGTCGTCGCTGGCCCTCTTCGTCTACCAGCAGGCCGGAGAGGCGTCGAAGTACTCGCCGGCACGGGCGTGGACCGCGGCGCTGACCCTGGTCGCTCTCGTCCTCGTCCTCACCGTGGCGGCGAAGCTGCTGTCCCGCCGCAACCGGCTCGGCCGATGAACCCCGGAGGTACCGCCACCATGGCCAAGCGCATCGAAGCCACGAACGTGACCGCCTACTACGGCGGGTTCAAGGCGATCGAGAACATCAACCTGACCGTCGAGCCGAAGACGGTCACCGCCCTGATCGGGCCGTCCGGCTGCGGCAAGTCCACCTTCCTGCGGTCGATCAACCGGATGCACGAGGTGCTGCCGGGCGCCCGGGTCGAGGGCAGCCTGACCATCGACGACCAGGACATCTACGACCGCGACGTGGACGTCACGGCGGTCCGCCGCATGATCGGCATGGTCTTCCAGCGGCCGAACCCGTTCCCCACCATGAGCATCTTCGAGAACGTGGTGGCGGGGCTGCGGCTCAACGGCGTCCGGCGCAAGTCGATCCTGGAGGAGGCGGCCGAGCGGGCGCTGCGCTCGGCGAACCTGTGGGACGAGGTGAAGGACCGCCTGGCCAAGCCCGGCGCGGGCCTGTCCGGAGGTCAGCAGCAGCGCCTCTGCATCGCCCGCACCATCGCCGTCGAGCCGCAGGTCGTGCTGATGGACGAGCCCTGCTCGGCGCTGGACCCGATCTCGACGCTGGCCATCGAGGACCTGATGTTCCAGCTCAAGGACAAGTTCACGATCATCATCGTCACGCACAACATGCAGCAGGCCGCCCGGGTGTCGGACCGGACCGCCTTCTTCTCGATCGAGAAGACCGGCGACCCGGGCCGTCTGATCGAGTACGACAACACCCAGAAGATCTTCAGCAACCCGGCCCAGAAGAAGACCGAGGACTACATCACCGGCCGCTTCGGCTGACCCCTTTCTCTCCCGCTCTCTCTTCCGCGCGATCTTGCACTTTCGGCCCTCGTGCCGGGCGGATCGCCCCTTATGTCAGGGCGCTGAGTGCAAGATCGGCGCGGGGGTAGGGCGTCAGTGGAGGTGGAAGCGGGGGGCGGCGGGGTCGGAGAGGTCCAGGTGGGGCGTGATCGGCGTACCCGGGTCTCGGTCGGCCGCGGCTCGGGCCACGCCCGGGAGGTCGCCCGCCGCGGCCACCTCGGCAAGTGTGACCATCGTGGGCGGCAGCATGGTCAGCTCGCCGGCCTCCGCCCGGGCCAGGGCGTCCGCCGGGCGCAGCCACAGCGTGTGGTCGGCCTCGCCGGAGACGTCCCGGGTCCGCTGTCCCTCGGGCAGCAGGGCGACGAAGAAGTACGTGTCGAAGCGGCGCGGCTCGAACTCCGGCGTGATCCACCGGCTCCACGGCAGCAGCAGGTCGGAGCGGAGCGTCAGGCCCTTCCCGGCCAGCAGGTCCGCGAAGCCGACCCGCCGTCCCTCCAGGTCCTGCCGGGCCGCCTCCCAGTCGTCGCCGCTCACGTCGCCGACGACCGTGTCGGGGTCCGGCCCGGCGAGCAGCACGCCCGCCTCCTCGAAGACCTCGCGGGCGGCGGCGCACACCACCGCCTGCGCGGCGGCCGGGTCGAGCTGGAGCCGTTCCCCCCACGCCGCCGGGTCCGGGCCGGCCCAGCCGAGGTGCGCCTCCGAGTCGGAGCGGTCCACCCCGCCGCCGGGGAAGGCGTACATGCCGCCGAACGTCATGGCCGCCACCCGGCGGATCATGTAGACCTCGAACCCGTCGCCTACCGGGCGGAGCAGCAGCACTGTGGCGGCGACGCGGGGCACGGCCGGTACGGCGCCCTCGGCCCGGAATCGGCGGGCATGCTCCACCAGGGCGGGGGGTGCGGCGAAGCCGTCGATCGTCATGCGCCGAGCCTAGTTCCCGCCCGGGCGGCCCGGCCGGGGGCGGCCCGGCCGGGGGGCGGCCGGGCGCGGGCACACGGCGCCTCACCTCACCCGCCCTCCCCGATCAGACCACCTGGTCACGATGCGTAGTTTTCGGCCCCGAGCAGCAGACACCCCTCCGTCGACTTTGCTCTGCAGCCAGATCCGCATCTGCAACCTTCCGTGAGCGGTGCGCATGAGGCTGCAGAGCAAAGTCGGCGAGAGGCAGTCAGCCCGGCCCGCGAAAGTGCTGCCTTATGTCCGGTTGGGTGCCTTTGGGTGCCAGCATTCGGCGACAGGGCAGGCGGAAGCCATCACGCTGAGCAATCTTCACGCTGCGTGTTCCCCATCGAGCAACGTCAGCCCTCGCGCTGTGCGGGAGCGGTGCCGCAAGGCGCGACGCCGCCCCGCCGCCCGATGGCGTCCTCCTCCGTTTGCGGCGATGCTCGTTGGGTGACGGATCTCGACAACCAGGCGGGGTACTGGAACTCCACGGGTGCCACCAAGACTTTCGGCCACCCGGTCGCACTTCCGTGGCTGGACGGCATCGACCGGCGGGCACGGGTTCTCGACTACGGGTGCGGTTACGGTCGGCTGGTCGGGCTGCTCGTGCGGCAGGGCTTCGAGAATGTCGAGGGGGTGGATGTCGCGCCCCGTCTCGTCAGCCGCGCGAAGAACGAGCAACCCGGCGCGCGATTCACGGTTCTCACCAACCGTCCGCACCTCGACCAGCAGGAGGACAGCGTCGACCTGGTGCTGCTGTTCGCGGTGTTGACGTGCATACCCGGCGACACCGGGCAGCGGGAACTGGTGACGGAGCTGCGTCGGGTGCTACGGCCGGGTGGGCTGCTCTATGTCAGTGACCTGTGCCTGCAAGAGGATCACCGCAACCGTTCCCGGTACCAACAGTTCGCAGCGAAGTACGGCACCTACGGGATCTTCGAGACCGGCGACGGGGTGGTGTGCCGACACCACACCACCGACTGGCTGGACCAACTCTTCGGCGATTTCGCCCTCGTCACCGGGCGCGAGGTCGAAGTGGAGACGATGAACGGCCGCCCGGCCCTGGCCACCCAACGGTTGATGGTCAAGCCGCATGCCGAAACACCGCGGACCGGGCGCACGGCCCCCGCCACCGCCTGACGTCCCGACGGGTGGATCACCCTGCCGGCCCCGGAGCGGGAAGGGATAGCGTGCCGGGCATGACGCGTTGGGGAATCCTGGCCACCGGAAACATCGCCGCCCGCTTCGCCGAGGATCTGCGGCTGGTGCCGGACGCCGAACTGGTCGCGGTCGGCTCGCGTACCCGGGAGAGCGCCGAACTGTTCGCGCGCCGGCACGACGTGCCGCGGGCGTACGCCTCGTGGACGGAACTGGCCGCGGACCCGGACCTGGACGCGATCTACGTGGCCACCCCGCACGCCGCGCACCACGAGGCGGCGCTCGCCTGCCTGGCCGGCGGCAAGGCCGTGCTGGTGGAGAAGCCGTGCACGCTGGATCTGCCGACCACCACCGAGCTGGTGGAGACGGCCCGCGCCCGGGGCCTGTTCCTCATGGAGGCCATGTGGATGCGGACCAATCCGCTGATCCTGCGCGTGCTGGAGCTGATCCGGGACGGCGCGATCGGTGAGGTGACGCACGTACGGGCGGACTTCGGCGTGGCCGGCCCGTTCCCGCCGGAGCACCGGATGCGCGCTCGCACGCTCGGCGGCGGCGCGCTGCTCGACCTCGGCGTCTACCCGCTGAGCCTGGCCCACCTGGTGCTCGGCGCGCCGCAGCACGTGCAGGCGTGGGCGAAGCTGACCCCGGAGGCGGTGGACGAGAACACCGGCATGGTGCTCGGATGGGACTCCGGCGCGGTGGCGACGCTCAGCTGCGGCATGGTCGGCGCGACAGCGATCACCGCGTCGATCACCGGTACGACGGGTCGGATCGACCTGCCCGAGCTGTTCTTCCGGCCCGCGCACGTGGTGCTGCACCGGGCCGGCGCCGAGCCGGAGACGATCCCGGCGGACCTGACCGGCGGCGGCTACCAGTACGAGGCGATCGAGGTGCAGCGCTGCCTGGCGGCCGGGCTGACCGAGAGCCCGATGGTGCCGCACGCCGCCACGCTTGAGGTGATGGGCCTGATCGACGACATCAAGGCCCGGATCGGCGTCTCCTACGCGTGAGGGGTCCCCCGCCACGGCGGGGAACCCCTCGACGTCAGCGCGCGGAGATCAGAACAGGGGCCGGACCAGCAGGTACGCGAGGCAGGCGATCGCGGCGGCGGCCGGGAACGTGATGATCCAGGCGATCACGATGTTGCCCGCCACGTTCCAGCGCACCGCGGAGAGCCGTTTCGTCGCGCCCACACCCATGATCGCCGAGGTGATCGTGTGCGTGGTGGAGATCGGTGCCTTCAGCACCAGCGCGTTGAAGTAGAGCACCGCGCTGGCCACGGTCTCGGCCGCGAAGCCCTCCGCCGGGCCGAGGTCGATGATCTTCCGGCCGAGCGTCCGGATGATCCGCCAACCGCCCGCGTACGTGCCGGCCGCCAGCATCGCGGCGGAGGTCCAGAAGACCCAGCCCGGGATGTGCGTCTTGCTCTCCTGGAAGCCGCCGGTGTAGAGCGCGAGCACGATGATGCCCATGGTCTTGGCGGCGTCCTGCATGCCGTGGCCGACCGACATGGCGGCGGCGGACGCGGTCTGCGCCCACCGGAAGCCGCGGCTGAGCTTGCCGGGCTGGCCCTTCCGGAACAGCCACATGATCGCCAGCATCACCAGGAAGCCGAGGATCAGGCCGACCACCGGCGAGAGCACCATCGGGACGAGGACCTTCTCGATGATGGTGCCCCACTGGACGATGCCGTCGGCGGCGAACAGGGTCGCGCCGACCAGGCCGCCGAAGAGGGCGTGCGAGGACGAGGACGGCAGGCCGAAGTACCAGGTGATCAGGTTCCAGATGATCGCGCCAAGCACGCCGGCGAAGACCACGCCGAGGCTCTCCACCCCGGTCGGCAACGTCACCAGCCCGTCGCCGACCGTCTTGGCCACCCCGGCGCCGAAGTGCGCGCCGACGAAGTTGCCGACGGCGGCCAGCGCGAGCGCGATCCGGGGGGTCAGCGCCCGGGTCGAGATGCTGGTGGCGATCGCGTTTGCCGCGTCATGGAAGCCGTTCGTGTAGTCGAACGCCATGGCGACCGCGATCACCGCCAGCACGGCGATGAGTTCGGGACTCACTGGATCAGGACTCCTTGACCGCGATGGTCTCGACGGTGTTGGCGACGTGCTCGAAGGCGTCGCAGGCGGCCTCCAGTTCGTCGGCCACCTCCTTCATCTTCAGCACCGTGAGCGCGTCGTACTCACCGGAGAAGAGGCGTACCAGCAGCATCCGGTACGCCTGGTCGCCGTCGTTCTCGAGCCGGTTGCACTCGATCCAGTAGTCCTCGAGATCCTTCATCGACTTCAGCCGGGGCATCGCCTCGGCGGTGAGCTTGGCCTGCAGGTCGAGCACGTTCACCAGCTCGTGCAGCTCGCGCGGCAGCGACGGGAGCTTGGTCAGGCCGTACAGGTAGAGCAGGTTGCCGACCGCCTCCAGGTGGTCCATCACGTCGTCGAGCAGCGAGCCCAGCCGGTAGATGTCCTCCCGGTCGAACGGCGTGATGAACGTGGAGTTGATCTTCTTGTACAGCTCGTGCGTGATCTGGTCGCTGTCGTGCTCGATGTCGGTCAGCCGCTCGCTGATCGACTGCACGTCGGCGCCGGGCAGACCCAGCTCGTTGAGCAGGTCGGTCCCCTTCACCAGGTTCTGCGCAGCCCTGGTGAAGAGCTCGTAGAAGGCGCCCTCGGTGGGACGGAAGGAAAACTTCACAGCACGGACCTCGTCGTGTCGGTGGAAGGGTGGCCGTCGCCCCCCGGGCGTCTGCTCTGCGCATGCTAGGGACCGCGCCGAACCTACTTTCGATCGGCCCACCCCTGGTCAGGCCCGATTCACCGCTCGTTCACCTTCCGTTCACCTGATCACTCACGGCGCTGGCTCCGTAACCGGTCACGCTCCCGTTCGACGTCGAAATCGGCAGGCGGATACCCCAGATCCAACCCGTCGAACGTCTCCCGCAGCAGGTGGGCGACCGCCCAGTCCCGGTACCACTTGCGGTCCGCCGGCACCGCGAACCAGGGCGCGGCGTCCGTGCCACAACGCTCGAAGGCCTCGGCGTACGCGGCCTGATAGTCGTCCCAACGTGCCCGGGTGTCCAGATCGCTCGGGTTGTACTTCCAGAACTTCGCCGGGTCGGTGAGCCGCTCCATCAGCCGCTCGCCCTGCTCGTCGTACGAGATGTGCAGCATGACCTTCACCACTGTGACCGCCTGCTCGGCCAGTTCCCGCTCGAAGTCGTTGATGATCGCGTACCGGGATCGCCAGGTCGCCTCGTCGACCAGCCCTTCGACGCGGGCGATGAGCACGTCCTCGTAGTGCGAGCGGTTGAACACGCCCACGTACCCGGGTGGCGGCAGCGCCCGGCGTACCCGCCACAGGAAGTCGTGCCGCAACTCCTCCTCGGTGGGCGGTCCGAACGAGCGGATGTGCAGCCCGAGCGGGTTCATCGCGCCCGCCACCCGCTTGACCGTGCCGTCCTTGCCGCCGCAGTCCATCGCCTGGAGCACCAGCAGCACCCGGCGCGGCCGGTTCCCGTCCAGCCCGGCGTCCGCCTGGGCGGGCGCGCTGGTGGCGCCGCCCGGTCCGGCGGCGCTCTGCGCCGAGGCGTACAGCATCTCCTGCTGCCGCCCCAGTTCCGCGCCGATCAGCTCGACCTGGGCCCGCGCCCACTCCTTGCGCGTCGGCCCGCGCCCGGCCGCCGCCGGCAGCCCGGGCGTCGACCGGGGGTCGATCGCCGCCAGATCCACCGCCCCCGGCCCCACCCGAAGCAGTTCCCGCATACGCCCGCCCTCGGGCCCCACCACCTCACTCATCCCCCGATCCTCACCCCCAGAGCCCTTCCCCGCTCGCTCCGCGACCCCGCCTCGGCCCGCCGATCTTGCAGTTGCGGCCTCCGGCACGCGCGGAAAGCACCTTTTGCCGGGGCGGCAAGTGCAAGATCAGCGAGCCCGGGTGGGGGCGCGCGGCGGGCGGGGCGGTGGGGTGGGGGGTGGGGCGGGAGAATGGGTGGGTGGAGGAGCTTGCGGGGGAGTTCGAGGCGGAACGAGGACGTCTCCTGGCCGTCGCGCAGCGGATGCTCGGCAGCCGCAGCGAGGCCGAGGACGCGGTGCAGGAGACCTGGCTGCGTTTCTCCGGCGCGCTGAGCGACCCGGAGGAGCGCGCCCGCGTACGCGATGTGCGGGGCTGGCTCATCACCACCTGCTCCCGGATCTGCCTGGACGTGCTCCGCTCCGCCCGGGTGCGCCGGGAGGCGTACCCCGGTCAGTGGCTCCCCGAGCCGATGGTGACAGCGGTGCCGGCGGCGGACGGGTTCGCCCCCGACCCGGCCGAGCGGGCGGTACGGGCCGACCAGCTCGGCACCGCGCTGCTGGTGGTGCTGGAACGGCTGACGCCCGAGCAGCGGGTCGCGTTCGTGCTGCACGACGTGTTCGCGGTGCCGTTCTCCGACGTGGCGGACGTGCTCGCGGTGACGCCGGAGGCGGCGCGTCAGCTGGCGTCACGCGCCCGCCGGGCGGTGCACGGGCCGGACGCGCCACGGCACAGCGCCGACCTCGCCGAGCAGCGGCGGGTGCTCGCCGCGTTCGCCGCCGCGGTGGAGTCGGGTGAGCTGGAGCAGCTGGTCCGCGTGCTCGCCCCGGACGTGGTGTCGATCGGCGACGCCGGCGGTCACTTCCCGGCCGGACGTCGGCCGGTGGTGGGCGTCGACTCGGTCGCCCGCCTGCTCCTCGGCCTGTACGGCCAGGCCCGGCAGCGGGGTGGCCTGCGCGGCCGGCCGGTGCTGGTGGACGGGACGCTGGGATGGCAGTCGGAGTTCTTCCACCGCGACGGTCGGCCCATCCGCATGGTCACCTCGTTCGCGGTCCACGAGGGGCGGGTCACCGGCGTGTTCAACCAGCTCAATCCGGCCAAGGTGAGCGACCTGCCGCCGCTGGGGCCGGACGCCGTCTGGCCGCCGCGCTGGTGAGCCGGCTCAGACCACCAGCGCCAGCCACTTCCGGTACGACGTGGCGAACGGCTCGGTGCCGTCGCCGAGCGCGCCGAGCAGCCAGCGGGACGCGGCCTCGGCCTCGGTGACCACGTCGTCCGGGTAGCCCCAGCGGGCCCGGTGCACGGCGAACTCGTCCTCGTCGCGCAGCTCGACCAGGCCGGTCTCGCGGCGGCGCACCACGTCCAGGTCGAGGTCGATCAGGTGGACCGTCTCCTCGCCCTCCCAGCGGGCCGGGGTGGCGATGTCGCAGTAG
Organism: Micromonospora sp. WMMD1219; assembly: GCF_049315215.1. Taxonomy (NCBI): domain Bacteria; kingdom Bacillati; phylum Actinomycetota; class Actinomycetes; order Micromonosporales; family Micromonosporaceae; genus Micromonospora; species Micromonospora sp. WMMD1219. Next base: position 2,263,300 of record NZ_CP186057.1, on the reverse strand, counting down.
ACCTCGCTGGTGCGCGGCGGCGGGTTGAACATGCCGGTCCACCAGCCGTGGTGCGGCACCAGCAGGACGAACGGGATCTGCTCGACGGACGGGCGGCCGTGGTAGACGGATTCGGTGCCGGCGGGCACGCCGAGCCAGACGCCGAGGTCGTCCTCGGCGAGCCGGCGGGCCGGGTAGTCGCGGTGGGCGCTGCCGTCGTACTTGCGGTAGATCACGCGGACCACGTCGCTCGGCATGCCTGGCACCCTAACCGATTCCGGCCACGCCACGCGATCGGGAGGTAACCGGACGCGACCCGCCGTCCCGCCACGCCGCCGGAGTGGCCGGACCCCCGTCGGTGCCGGCGGGTACGGTCGCACGGTGACCCCGTCCCGCACCGCCACCGGCCCGGCCGTCCCGAAGAAGCGCCGGAGCAACCGACCCGGTGCCGGGGAGTTGCTGACCGCCGCGGTGGGCGCGGTTCCCGGCGGCGCGGCCCGGCCGGGTCAGCAGCAGATGGCCGAGGCGATCGAGCGCAGCATCGGCTCCGGCGAGCACCTGCTGGTGCAGGCCGGCACCGGCACCGGCAAGTCCCTGGCCTACCTCGCTCCGGCGCTCACAGTGGACGGGCCGGTGGTGGTGTCCACCGCCACGCTGGCGTTGCAGTCCCAGCTCGTCGAGCACGACCTGCCGAGGCTGGCCGACGCGGTCGAGCCGGTGCTGGGCCGCCGTCCCACCTTCGCCGTACTGAAGGGCCGCCACCACTATCTCTGCCTGGCCCGGCTGGACAGCTCGGTCGAGGACGAGCCGGACGACGCGCTGTTCGACGCGCCCCGCTCCGGCAACGGGGGCACCAAATGGCTCGGCGAGGCGGGCCGCCTGGGCAAGCAGGTGCAGCGGCTGCGCGACTGGGCCGAGGAGACCGCCACCGGCGACCGGGACGAGCTGGATCCGGGCGTGGACGAGCAGGTGTGGCGCAGCGTCTCGATGCCAGCCCGGGAGTGTGTCGGCGCGAGCCGCTGCCCGTTCGGCCAGGAGTGCTTCGCGGAGGCGTCCCGGGCCCGCGCCCGCGAGGCCGACATCGTGGTCACCAACCACAGCCTGCTCGCAGTCGACATGCTCGCCGGGCGGCACATCGTGCCGCCGCACAAGCTGCTCGTGGTGGACGAGGCACACGAGCTGGCCGACCGCGTCTCGTCGGCCGCCCAGGCGGAACTGGTGCCGGAGCTGATCGACAGGTCCACCCGGCGGGCCCGGCCGCTGCTGCGCCCCGACGTGGCCGAGCGGCTCACCGAGGCCGGTGACGCGCTCGCCGTGGGGCTGGCCGAGGCGCCGGCCGGGCGGCTCACCGCCGGTCTGCCGCCCGCGCTGCGCGAGGCGTGCACGCTGCTGGACTCGGCGACCCGGGCCGCCCTGGAGGCGATCGGCGACGTGAAGGCCGACGACCCCGACCCGGTACGCAAGCAGCAGGCCAAGGCGGTGCTGGACGAGCTGTCCACCACCGCCCAGCGGCTGCTGGAGGAGGCCGACCACGACGTCGCCTGGGTCGAGAAGCCGGACAACGGCAGTCGCCGGGCGCTCGTGGTGGCGCCGCTGTCCGTGGCGGGCACGCTCGCCACCCACCTGTACGACGAGCGCACGGTGGTCGCCACCTCGGCCACGCTGGCGCTGGGCGGCCGCTTCGACACGGTGGCCCGGGCACTGGGGCTGGACGCGCCGCCGCCCGCCCCGCCGTCCCCGGCCGCCGCGGCGATCGCCACCGCTGCCGCCGCGGGCCGCTCCCCGGTCACGCCGGTGGCCGCCACCGAGGGCAGCCGGGCGGCGATCGGCACCGTACCGGCGACCGAGGGGCCGGGCTGGAGCTCGCTCGACGTCGGCTCGCCGTTCGACTACGCCCGGCAGGGCATCCTGTACGTGGCCGCGCACCTGCCCCGTCCCAGCGTCTCCGGGCTGCCCGGGCCGGCCGGTGAGGAACTGCTGGCGCTGGTCGAGGCGCTCGGTGGTCGTACCCTCGGGCTCTTCTCGTCGCGACGGGCCGCGCAGCAGGCGGCGGAGCTGGTCCGCGCGCGGACCGACCTGCCGGTGCTGCTCCAGGGCGAGGAGGCGCTGCCGCTGCTGGTGCGCCGGTTCCGCGAGGTACGGGAGAGCTGCCTGTTCGGGGTGATGTCGCTCTGGCAGGGGGTGGACGTGCCGGGCGACGCCTGCCAGCTCGTGGTGATCGACAGGTTGCCCTTCCCCCGCCCGGACGAGCCGCTCGCGGCGGCGCGGGCGGCGGCGGTGGATGCCGGCGGCGGCTCGGGTTTCGCGGCGGTGAGCGTGCCGATCGCCGCGGTCCGGCTGGCCCAGGGCGTCGGCCGGCTGATCCGGGCCACCGGCGACCGGGGCGTGGTCGCGGTGCTCGACTCGCGGCTGGAGACGGCCCGCGGGTACGGCCCGTTCCTGCGCCGTTCGCTGCCGCCGTTCTGGTACACCACCCGCCCGGAGGTGGCCCGGGGCGCGCTGGAACGGCTCGCCAAGAGCTGACGCCCGCGCCTCCCCGGCCGGGGTGACGCGGGCGTCGGTGGATCTGTCGCCGGTCAGGGCGCCTGGGAGGCGACCACCACCGCGTCCGGTGGGGTGTCCGGCACGGTACGCGCGGCGAGCCGCCGGACCGCGGTGTTGACCACGGCGATCAGCGGCACCGCGACGAGCGCGCCGGCGATGCCGGCGAGCACCACGCCGGCGGCGATGCCGATGATCACGGCGAGCGGGTGGATGGCCACCGCGCGGCCCATGATCAGCGGCTGGAGCACGTGGCCCTCGACCTGCTGCACGCCGACCACCGCACCGAGGATGATCAGGGCGGTCACCGGGCCGCTGTCGACGAGCGCGACCAGCACGGCCACCACGCCGGACAGGAACGCACCGACGATCGGGATGAACGCGCCCAGGAAGACCAGCGCGGCCAGCGGGAACGCGAACGGGATGTCGAACAGCACCAGGAAGATGCCGATGCCGACCGCGTCGATGAAGGCGACGAGGACGGTGGCCCGCACGTACGCGCCGAGGGTCGCCCAGGACGCGCGACCGGCGTCGTCGACCTTCCAGCGGGCCGCGACCGGCAGCAGCCGGACCAGGAACCGCCAGATGGAGTTGCCGTCGCGCAGGAAGAAGAACGTGGCGAACAGCACGAGCACGGTGCCGGTGAGCACCTCGGCGAGCGTGGCGGCGGTGCTGAGCGCACCGCTGGTGAACCGCTCGGTGTTGCCGTTGATCCAGTTCTGCGCCTCGTTGATGTAGCGGTCGAGCTGGCTGTCGGACAGGTGCAGCGGGCCGGTCTTGAACCAGTCCTGGATCTGCCGGATGCCCTCCGAGGACTTCTCGCTCAGCTCCGGTACGCCCTTGATGAACTCGTTGACCACCAGCGTCAGCGTGCCGACCACTGCGGCCAGGCCGCCGACGAGCACCACACCGGTGGCGAGCGAGCGGGGCAGGCGGGCCCGGAGCAGCCAGCCGACCGCCGGGGCGAGCAGCGCGGAGAGCAGGAGCGCGACGGTCAGCGGGATGATCACGATGCTGATCGTGCCGATGATCTTGATGAGCGCCCAGGTCACGATGCCGATCACGATCAGCCGCCAGCACCACGCGGCGGTGATCCGCAGCGCGTGCGGCACCTCCGTGTCGTCCCGGCTCACAGTCGAGGAGTGCAACGCGGCCGGCGACCCGGCGCCCACGACCATCGCCTCCGGCGGGGCGGTCGGCCCCGGCGTGGCGGGCGAGGCCACTCCCGCGTCCTCCGCCTCCGCGGTGGCCCGCCGGGTCCGGGCCGTCTCCCGGCCCGACTCGTACGCGCGGCGGAGCCGCCCGCGCATCCGCTCGAAGCGGCTCAAGCGCACCTCCGGCAAAATCAGCCCCACCAGATCGCAGGGGGCACAGGATACGTCCGTACGCCCCACCCTAGGGCGACTCGGCCACACATTGCCCGCCCTGCGCACTCGCCAACCACACCGGAATCGACCGACGGCCACGCGGTAGCGTCTTCGCGTGACCGCCGACCAGAGTCTCGACGCCGGGCTGCCGATCCGTCTGCTGCACGACCGCGTGCTGGTGCGTACCGAGGGTGGCGAGGGGGAACGCCGCTCCACCGCCGGCATCGTGATCCCCGCGACGGCAGCCGTGGGCAAGCGGCTGGCCTGGGCCACAGCGGTCGGCGTCGGGCCGAACGTCCGCGCGATAGTGGCCGGCGACCGGGTGCTGTTCGACCCGGACGACCGCTCCGAGGTCGAGTTGCACGGGCGGGCGTACGTGCTGCTGCGCGAGCGGGACGTGCACGCCGTGGCGGCCGAGCGGGTGGAGACCACCGCCGCCGGCTCCACCGGCCTCTACCTGTAGCTCTCCCCCTCCGACGCCGCTCGCTGCGCGGCGGTGCTGTTTGCGGCGCTGCCCGGCGGGAAGCCCAGGCACCTCAGCGCGCCCTGGGGAGGGACACCATGCCGGTAGTGATCAAGAAGATCCTCGCCTGGGGATTCCTCGCGTTCCTGATCTACTTCATGGCGTTCCGGCCGGACGGGGCGGCGCAGGTGTTCAAGGGCATCGGCGGCGCGCTGATGGCCATCGCCCAGGGGCTCGGCGACTTCCTGACCGGCCTGATGAGCTGACCGGCGCCGCCGACGGGCCGAACGGCCTCTCAGCGCCCGGGATGCCAGGGCGCGCCCGGGTCGTGCCGGCCGCCCGGTCCGTGGCCGGCACCCGGGCCGTAGCCGTGACCGGAAGCCGGACCGTGCCCGGCGGCCGGGCCGTGCCAGCCCGGGCCGTAGCCGCTGGGGCCGTAGCCGCCGTGCGGGAAGGCGGGCGGCTGGGCCAGCACCACCGGGATCGGCACCACCGGGTCGTCCGGCGCCTCCACCGGGCGCTGCGAACCGTCCGGGAACCGCAGGTGGTAGCGCTGACCGTCCCAGACCCCGACCGGCGCCTGCGGGTCACGACCGACGAAGAACGACCGGTACGCGGTGATCGCGTCCAGCAGCTCCCGTTCCTCCCGCGCCGTCCGCTCCCGCTCCTCCGGCTTGCGGTCCAGCCCTCGGCGCATCCCGTCGCGCAGCAGCGCCAGGCGGGTCGCGGCGAACTGGTAGCCGCGCATCGCGCGTACCCCGCCGTCACCGGCGACCCGGCGCGCCCACGTACGCGCCGCGTGCCGGCGGCCCAGGCTGCCCAGCGCCGCCACCTCGGGCGGAGTGAGCCAGCCCGCGCGGACGTAGTCCGGCAACGTGCGCTCGGTCAGCCGGCCCTCCCAGGCGCGCAGCCAGACCGCCAGCCCGACCATCGCGAAGAAGATCGGCACCATCACACCGATGTAGCCGTAGAGCACGATCACGGTCTCGCCGGTGGCCTGGGCCAGCGAGGGCAGCAGGTTCCAGGTGCCGTGCAGGATCATCGCCAGCAGCAGCCCGGCGAGCGGCGCGAGCACCCGCACCCGCCGGTCGGCGGTACGCGCGGCGACACCCAGCCCGACGCCGGTCATCGACGTGAACAGCGGGTGGGCGAAGCCGAACAGCAGGATCCGGACGATGAAGATCGCGATCACCTGCTGCGCGCCGGTGGCCGGACCGTACTCGTCGGCGCCCGCGCGGTAGCCGTGCCCGCCCAGATAGAGGATGTTCTCCACCATGGCGAAGCCGACCGCGGAGAGCCCGCAGTAGACCAGGCCGTCGGTGATGCCGGAGAACTCCCGCCGCCGGAAGATCAGCACCAGGAGCGGACCGGCCGCCTTGGTCAGCTCCTCGATGAACGGCGCGACCAGCACCGCGGTCAGCGCGACCGGCAGCCCCCGGTCTTCGAACAGCCCCGCGCTGGCCGTGTTCACCAGCAGCGAGATGGCGGTGGAGACGAAGGCGCCCCAGGCGAAGCAGAAGATCAGGTACTTGAGCGGCTCCGGCTCGTAACGGTCGAGCCAGAGGAAGCAGAAGACCAGCACCGGCACCGGCAGGATCGCCGCGATCACGCCGATCAGCAGCGCCTCGGCGCCCAGGCTCTCGCCGAGCGTGAACACCATGAACAGCGCACCGGCCGCGATCAGCAGCACCACGCCGGCCAGCACCAGGAAGCGCCGCCAGCCGAGCCGGCGCAGCGGCATCCGGGGCGCCGGCGCCCCCGGCGGGGCGGCGGGCGCGTGCGGTGGCGGCGGAGCTGCGCCGGGCGGGGTGTCGGCCATGCGGTCAGCGTAGTCACCCACGACCCACTGGTCCGGTCGCATCGTGAGGGCTATGCTCCCGGACAGGTCACGAGCGCCAGCGTCAAGCCCCGGCTTGCTGGCCGGCAACCCTCGTCGAGGTTCGCGGTGGGGTGCCCCGGGTGATGACCGGGCCCGGTGCCGCTCCGCGCGCCGGGCAAGCGCGGACCCCGTCCCGGCACCCCTGGGGTCCCTGTGACCCGGGAGGCTCCGGCATGACCGTCACCCTCGTACCCTCGCTGCCCGTGCTGCCCGCGCCGGTCCGGCCCGACCCGCTCGGCGTGCTCGGCGTACCGGGGGAGATCAACCTGGACCACGCCGCCAGCGCGCCGTGCGCGCGGGCCGCGGCCGACGCGGTGGCCGAGCTTCTGCCCTGGTACGCGAGTGTGCACCGCGGCGCGGGCGCGCTGTCGCGGCGCTGCACGCTCGCCTACGAGCGGGCCCGGCAGACGGTCGGCGACTTCCTGGGCACCCGCCCCGACGATCACGTGATCTTCACGCGGAACACCACCGACGCGCTGAACCTGCTGGCCCGGGCGCTGCCCGCCGGCACCACCGTGATCACGTTCGGTGGCGAGCACCACGCCAACCTGCTGCCCTGGCCGCGCGGCTCGGTACGGCTGCCGGTGCCGGACAGCCCGGCCGGCGCGGTCCGCTCCCTCGCGGCGGCGCTCGGCGAACTCGCCCGCGACGCCCGGCCCGGCCTGCCCGTGCTGGTCGCGGTCACCGGCGCCGGCAACGTCACCGGCGAGTGCTGGCCGGTCGCCGAGCTGGCCCGGGTGGCGCACCGGTACGGCGCCCGCATCCTGGTCGACGCCGCGCAGCTCGCCCCGCACGCCCCGGTAGACCTGACCGCGCTCGACGTGGACTACGTGGCCCTGTCCGGGCACAAGCTGTACGCCCCGTTCGGCGCGGGCGTGCTGGCCGGGCGCGCGGACTGGCTGGACGCGGCGCCGCCGTACCTGGCCGGAGGCGGCGCCACCAGCCACGTCGGCGCCGCGACGCACGAGGTGCGCTGGACGACCGGCCCGGCCCGGCACGAGGCCGGCACGCCGAACCTGCTCGGCGCGGTGGCGCTCGCCGCCGTGTGTGAGGCGCTCGGCGCGGCCGACCGGGACGCGCTGCACGCCCGGGAACAGGCGCTGCTGGCCCGGCTGCGTACCGGGCTGGCCGCGCTGCCGGACGTGGTGGAGCTGCGCGTGTTCTCCCCCGAAGCGCCCCGGGTGGGCATCGTCAGCTTCGTGGTCGCCGGGCGGGACTCCGCCGAGGTGGCCGCCCATCTGGCGAGCCGGCACCGGATCGGGGTACGCGACGGCCTGTTCTGTGCGCACCCGCTGACCCGGCGCCTGCTGGCCGAGGCCGCCGCCCGTACCGGCCGCACCGACCTACCCCCGACCGCCCTACGAGCCAGCCTCGGCCTCGGCACCACGCAGGCGCAGGTGGACACCCTCCTGACCGCCCTGACCCACCTCCCCTAGCCCCTCCCACCCACCAGCCGCGCCCCACCCCGTCGATCATGAAGTTGACCGTCTCGGAAAGCGCTCTCCCTCCCGTCAACTTCATGATCACCGCGCAGGAGCCCAGGGGCGGAACGGGTCAGCCGACGGGTGGGGCTGTGGGCGGGTGGGCGGCGGGGTTGCGGGCTGCGGGTTCGCCCTGGCGGTTCTCGCCGAACGCCTGCCGTACCAGCCGGTTCGCCTCATCCTGCTCGATCCCGGAGGCCACCAACAGGTCGCTCGCCGTGGTACGCACCTGGGCGATCACCACGCTGCCGGAGAAGCCGACCCCCTCCGCGTACGCCCGGCCGGCCTCGCTCACCGCGCGCAGCGACCGTTCGCGGGCCTCCTCCGGCTCCTGTCCGGCGGCGAACTCCTGCCGGAGCAGGCGTACCGACTCGGCCAGGTGACCGATCGCGTCCGGCATCGGCTCGGGGACCGGCTCGGCGTCCTCGATCATGGTGACGGCGCGGCGGATCAGCGTGCCGCTGTTGCGCATGGCCCGGTCGATCGGTTCGGCCGCCTCGGCGTAGTGGGTCAGCTCGCTGCGCCGGTGCCAGCGAGCGGGTGACAGCGTGCTCGTCTCCTTGGCGCCCTCGATCGCCTCGGAGAGCGCGGCCAGTTCCTCCTTGTTCTCGCGCAGCCGGAACAGCGCCCGCTGGGCCGCCTCCCGGTCCCGGTCGCGTGCCGCGCCGGCGCAGGCGTCGAGCTGGTCGGCGAGCAGGTCCAGCGCCGGCCGGGCGGCCCGGTTGATCACCCGCAGCGGGTTGAGCGGCAGCAGGATGGCGGTGACCAGCAGCGCGATGCCGCCGCCGAGGAACGCGTCGATGAAGCGGGGGAACTCCAGGTTCTCCGTGGACGGGCTGAGCGTCACGATCAGCACCGCGGTGGCGGCGGCCTGGATGACGATCGCGACGCTCGCCCCGGCGAAGATGCTCAGCAGGATCGCCGAGGTCACCACCAGCGCGAGCTGCCACGCGCCGGTGCCGACGAAGTAGATGAGCGCGTCGCCGACGAGCACGCCCACTGCCACCCCGACGATCAGTTCGACGGTGCGCCGGAACCGCTGCCCGACCGAGGCGGCGAGCGTGCCGACAGCGGAGATCGGGGCGAAGACCGGCTGGGGGTTCTTCAGCACCCGGTGCGCGATCAGGTACGCCAGGCCGGCGGCGAGCCCCGCCTGCACCGCCAGGCCGAACGCGGTACGGACCCGGTGCAGCCGGTCGTGCAGTGTGGCCTTGCTGCGGTGCCGCAGTTCCTCCATCGCGGAGGCGATCCGCTGGCCGTCACGGTCGCCCGGGCCGTCATGCTGATCGCCGCGACGAAGGAACGGCAGTCGTCGGTCCCGGGCCATGGCGGGTACTACCCGCGACGTACCCGCTGAATCCCCGGTCCGGTCGCGGAGTGGGGCAGACTGCACCCGGTGGACGATCTGACGGCACGGTGGCGGGAGACGGCACGGGCTGCGGGCGCGACCGATCCGGCGGGAGTCGACCGGGCCGGTGCCCGGCTGCTGGCGGGCTGGCGGGAGCCGCACCGGCGCTACCACGACGAGGCGCACCTGCGGGCGGTGCTCGACGTGGTCGACGCGTACGCCGGTCTGGCCCGCCACCCCGACGTGGTCCGGCTGGCGGCGTGGTGCCACGACGCGGTCTACGACCCGCGCGCGGCGGGCGACGCCAACGAGAGGGCCAGCGCCGACCTAGCCGGCGAGCTGCTGGCCGCCGCCGGGCTCCCGGCCGCGACGGTGACCGGGGTACGCCGCCTGGTGCTGCTCACCGCCGGCCACGTGGTCGGGCCGGACGACCCGGACGGCGCGTTGCTCTGCGACGCGGACCTGGCGGTGCTCGCCGCCCCGGCGGAGCGGTACGACAGGTACGCCGCCGCGATCCGCGCCGAGTACGCGCACGTGCCCGAACCGGACTTCCGCACCGGCCGGGCCGCGGTGCTGCGGCACCTGCTCGCCCTGCCGGCGCTGTACCGCCTACCCGAGCCGCACGCCCGCTGGGAGGCCCGGGCGCGGGTCAACCTGTCCCGGGAGCTGGCCGCGCTCGCCTGAGACGCGGTGCTTCGGTCGGCGCAGGCCGGCGTCACGCAGCAGCCGGACGATCTCCCGCGAGGGCACGACCGTGGCGCCGAGCCACACCGCCGCCCGGAACCGCTCGGCGGGCACGTCGTAGTGGTCCCGGTCGAAGCCGCGCCGGGGCACACCGAGCATCTCGGCGAACGCGTGCAGCTCGGCGTACGAGACGTCGCTGATCAGGTGCGACCAGAGCCGGCCGCGCCAGGGCACGGCGGGCGGGTCCAGGTAGAGCACGGCAACAGACGGTACGCCGGTAGCCTTCCCGGCATGGCCGCCCATCCCCTCCTCGACGACCTGCGGGCCGCGCTCGGCGACGCCGCCGTGCTGACCGACCCGGACCTGCTGGCCGGGCACGAGCGCGACGAGGCCGACCTGTGCGACTCGGGCACGCCGCTGGTGGTGGTGCGTCCCCGTGACACCGACGAGGTGGTGGCGGTGGTCCGGGCGGCCGGGCGGCACGGCGTACCGGTGGTGCCGCAGGGTGCGCGGACCGGGCTGGCCGGCGCGGCGAACGCGGTCGCTGGCGCGGTGGTGGTGAGCACCGTGGCGATGGACGCGGTGCGGGAGATCGACCCGGTCGGCCGGATCGCTGTGGTGCAGCCGGGCGTGGTGAACGCGGCGCTGGCCCGCGCGGTACGGGAGCACGGCCTCTGGTATCCGCCGGATCCCGGCTCCTGGGAGTCGTCCACCATCGGCGGCAACGTGGCCACCAACGCCGGCGGCATGTGCTGCGTGAAGTACGGCGTGACCAGCGAGTACGTGCTGGGCCTGGAGGTGGTGCTCGCCTCCGGCGAGGTGCTGCGCACCGGACGGCGTACCGCCAAGGGGGTCGCCGGGTACGACCTGACCCGCCTGTTCGTGGGTTCGGAGGGCACGCTCGGCGTGATCACCGAGGTGACTGTGGCGTTGCGCCCGGCCCCGGAGGAGTCACTGACCCTGGTCGCGGTCTTCCCCACCGTGGCGACGGCCGGCGGCGCGGTCGCCGGGATCGCCGAGCGCGGGCTCACCCCGAGCCTGCTGGAACTGCTGGACCGGACGCATCTGCGGGCGATCGAGGCGTACCGGCCGATGGGTCTGCGCACCGACGCCGAGGCGCTGCTGCTCGCGGCGGTGGACACCGGCGTGCGGGCCGCCGACGACCTGGCCCGGCTGGCCGAGGTGTGCACGGCGGCGGGCGCCGACGAGGTCTACGCGGCCACCGACGCGACCGAGGCCGCGGCCCTGCTCCAGGCGCGGCGACTGGCCCACCCGGCGATGGAGCGATTCGCGGCCGAGACGTTCCCGGGCGGCAACGGCGGCCTGGTCATCGACGACGTGGCGGTGCCGCGCGGCCGGCTGGCGGAGCTGCTGGACGGGATGGCCCGGATCGCGGAGGCGTGCCAGGTGCCGATCGGGGTGGTCGGCCACGCGGGCGACGGCAACATGCACCCCAACATCGTGGTCGACCGGGCCGATCCGGCGAGCCTGGCCCGGGGGCGGCGGGCCTTCGACGAGATCATGCGGCTGGGGCTGGAACTGGGCGGCACCTGCACCGGTGAGCACGGCGTCGGCCTGCTGAAGCGGGACTGGCTGGCCCGCGAGATCGGCCCGGTGGGCGTACGCGTGCACCAGGCGATCAAGGCGGCGCTGGATCCGGCGGGGCTGCTCAACCCCGGCAAGGTGTTCTAGCCCTTGTCCTCGGCCGGTGTGGCCTGGGTGACGAGCAGCAGCACGTCGTAGGCCACCTTCGGCTTCGGCTCGCCCGGGCAGTCCTGGATGGTGACGGTCAGGTCCGGCGGCACGAGCAGCGTCGAGGTCAGCACGCCGATGCAGCCCTGCTTGTAGCCGCGGGCCTGGTCGGTCTCCTTTGCGATCGCCGGGTCCGCGAGCATCCGCTGGAGCCGCTTGGTCTGCTCCGGGCTCAGCGTGCCGGTGGCGTCCACGCCGTCACCGGCGCAGTCGCGGCACTGCCAGCGACCCGACGGGTCGACCTCCAGGTTGCGGACCGGGCCGTCGCCGAGCCGCTGCACCAGGGAGACGCGCCTGCCGTCCGGTGTCGGACTGGCCGTGCCCGCCGCCCCGGGTGTGGTGGCGCCCTCCGCCCGGCCGAAGGAGCAGCCGGTCAGAGCCAGCAGGACCACGACGCACAGGGCGGGGACGCGCAACCAGGATGGGCGAACCACGCCGGGAAACCTACACTTCCGTAGGTAGCGCGCACTACCGGCCGAGCGGCCCGGGTCGGGGATCCCCTACCTGGGGGAGGCCGGAAGTTCAACGCCCGGGCCGTCGGTGCCCCGGTCGGCCGCGAACCCGCGCACGTCGGGCGCGCCGAGGCGGGCCGCGTCGGCCGCGATGTCGTCCGTCATGAGCTGCGACTCCCGCTCGGCCAGCACCCGCGCCCGGTAGTGGGCGACCTCCCGGTCCCGGGTCGCCGCGTCCCAGCCGAGCACCGCGCCCATCAGCTCCGCGGCGTGCTCCGCCGACTCCAGGCCGCGGTGGCTGGTCTCGATCGAGATCCGGGTACGCCGGGTGAGCACGTCCTCCAGGTGCAGCGCGCCCTCGGCGCGGGCGGCGTACGTCACCTCGGCGGCCAGGTATTCCGGTGCGCCGGCCAGCGGCGAGCCGAGCAGCGGATCGGCGTCGACCAGGGCGAGCAGGTCGAGCGTGAGGGTGCCGTAGCGCTCCAGCAGGTGCTCGACCACGCCGACCGCCACCCCGTGCCGGCGGGCCAGGTCGGCCCGGTCCCGCCACATGGCCGCGTACCCGTCGGCGCCGAGCAGCGGCAGGTCGGCGGTACGCGAGGGGCGGGTCCGGCCGAGCCGGTGCATCGCGCGGTCGACCACGTCGGAGGCCATCACCCGGTAGGTGGTGTACTTGCCGCCGGCGACCAGCAGCAGGCCGAGCATCGGCTCCACCACCGCGTGCTCGCGGGAGAGCTTGGAGGTGGAGTCCGCCTCGCCGGCCAGCAGCGGGCGCAGCCCGGCGTAGACGCCCTCGATGTCGGCGGTGGTCAGCGGCCGGTCCAGCACCTCGTTGACCTGCGACAACAGGTAGTCGATGTCGCTCGCGGTCGCGGCCGGGTGGGACCGGTCGAGTTGCCAGTCCGTGTCGGTGGTGCCGATGATCCAGTGCCCGCCCCAGGGGATCACGAACAACACGCTCGTCGCGGTACGCAGGATCAGGCCCGTCTCGCCGACGATCGCCGAGCGGGGCACCACGAGGTGCACCCCCTTCGACGCCCGGACCCGCAGCTTCGGGCGCAGCCCGACGTCGTTGAGCATCCGCGACATGTCGTCGCTCCACACGCCGGTGGCGGCGATCACGGTGCGGGCGCGTACCTCGAACTCGGCGTCCGGCGAACCGGCGGGCGCCTCCAGGTCGCGGACCCGCACGCCGGTGACCTCCCGGGCCTGGCGGATCAGGCCGACCGCGCGGGCGCTCGTCACCACTGTCGCGCCGAGGCTGGCCGCGGTGCGCGCCAGCGTCACCACCAGGCGGGCGTCGTCGACCTGGCCGTCGTAGTAGCGGATCGCGCCGGCCAGCTTGTCCGGGCGCAGGCTGGGGAAGATCCGGCGGGTGCCCTCGCGGGTGAGGTGCCGGTGCAGCGGCATGCCGCGCCCGCCGCCGAACACCCCGGCGAACGCGTCGTACGCGGCCACGCCGAGGCCGTAGTAGGAGCGGCGGAAGAAGCGCCGGGGCAGGTCACGCGCGCCGCCCTCGGCCGGGAGCGGCACCAGGATCGGCACCGGCCGGACCAGGTGCGGCGCGAGCCGCGTGGCGAGCAGGCCGCGCTCGGTCAGCGCCTCGTGGACCAGGTGGAACTCCAGCTGCTCCAGGTAGCGCAGGCCGCCGTGGATCAGCTTGCTGGACCGGCTGGACGTGCCGGCGGCGTAGTCGCGCGCCTCCACCAGGGCGACCTTCAGCCCTCGGGACGCGGCGTCGAGCGCGGCGCCCGCTCCGGTCACGCCGCCGCCGATGACCAGCACGTCGAACCGCTCGGCCCGGAGCCGGCGCAGGTCGTCGGCGCGGCGCTCGGCGGAGAGCCGGCCGGCCGTGGATCGGGACACACTCGGGTCACGCACCAGTCAACCGTAACCGTCCCGGGCGCGCCGCGACACGTCCCGGCCGTACCGTGATGACCATGCTGACCGGCCCGCCGCCCGCCCCCGTACCGCCGCCGCCACCGCGCGAGACCGGTCCGTGGCCGGTCGTCGCGGCGGTGGCGACCGGGGTGTGGATCGTGCTGGTCACCGTGCCGGGCCAGATCACCGGCTGGCTGGTCGACCAGGTGGCGCTGGTGATCGGCGCGGACCGGCCGGTGGCGGGCTGGCCGGTGGTCGCGGTGGCCACAGTGCTGCTGGCCGGCGCCCCGGCGCTGGCGCTCGCGCTCGCGCCCCGCTCCCCCGCGCTGCGGGCGACCGGCCGGGCCTGGACCGCTGCCGTGGTCGCGCTCGGCGCGACCACGCTGCTGCGGACGGTGCCGCCGGTGCACCACGAGGCGTACCTGGCCGCGCTCGCGGTGACCGCCGCGGCGCTCGCGCTCGCCGCCGTCCGGCTCGGCCGCGTCCGGCCGCCGGTCGTGGTGGACGCGGTCCCGGAGGGCCGGTTCGGGCCGGTGTCGCTGCTGGCGATCGCGGCCGGTCTGGCCGTGCTGCTGCCCTGGGCCTGGGTGGGCGCGCTGGGCGGTGCGCTGGAGACGCTGCTCGCCGGCCTGGCCGCCGCCGCGCTGGGCGCGCTCGCCGGGGCGCTTCTCGGCGCCGGCTTCTGGGCCGCGTTCGGGCCGGGTCCGGCCCGGCTGGTGCTGGTCGGCGGTCTGGTCGCGGGCGTGGCGCTGACGCCGCTCGCCGCCGGTGCCGGGCAGTCGGGCATGCAGTTGCCGGCGCTGCTCCTGCTGCCGCCGCTCGGTTTCGTGCTGGCCGCGCTGGAGGCGGCGGCCCGCCACGCGGGCCGCCCGGCCGGCTCCGCGCCGGCGCGCCGGCTGGTCGGGCTCGCCCTGCTCGGCCCGCTCGCCTTCACCGACCCGGAGGAGGTCAGCCTCCTGCTCTCCGCGACCCGCGACACGCCGTTCTGGGTCGCGGTCGGCACCGGCGTGGCGTTCGCCGTCGCGGTCGTCCTGGCCGTCGGGTACGGCGTGCTGCTCGCCCGGTCCCGCGCCCGCGCGCCCCGGCGCGGTCCGGCCGCGCTCGCAGCCGCCGCGCTGCTCGCCGCCGTCGCCGTGGTGTACGTCGTTCCCGGCCGGCCGGGACTGTACGGCGAGCGGCTGCTCGTGGTGCTGCGCGAGCAGGCCGACCTGACCGGCCTGCCGGCCGGGACGCCGGGCCGGGCCGGGCGGGACGCCCGGGCGACCGAGGTCTACCGGCGGCTGGTGGCCACCGCCGACCGCACGCAGGGCGACCTGCGCCGCAAGCTGACCGGGATGCGGCTGAACCCGACGCCGTACTACCTGGTGAACGCGATCGAGACGGACGGCGGCCCGGCGGTACGGGCCTGGCTGTCCAGCCGTCCCGAGGTGGCCCGGGTGCTGGTCAGCCAGCGGCTGCGCCCGCTGCCCGCGCCGGCCCCGCAGGCGCGCGGCGACGCGCCGGCACCGGCCGGCCCGGCCTGGAACGTCTCGCTGATCGGCGCGGACCGGGTCTGGTCCGAGCTGGGCGTCACCGGGTCCGGCGTGGTGGTGGGCAGCTCCGACTCCGGGGTGGACGGCCGGCACCCGGCGCTCGCGGACGGCTTCCGGGGCGGCGACGACTCGTGGTACGACCCGTGGGAGGGCCGCCGCTCCCCGGCCGACCGGGGTGGCCACGGCACCCACACGCTCGGCAGCGCGGTGGGCCGGGACGGGATCGGCGTGGCGCCGGGCGCGAGCTGGGTCGGCTGCGTCAACCTGGACCGCAACATGGGCAGCCCGGCCCGCTACCTCGACTGCCTCCAGTTCATGCTGGCCCCGTTCCCGGACGGCGGGGACCCGCTCACCGACGGCCGTCCCTCCCGCGCCCCGGACGTGCTCACCAACTCGTGGGGCTGCCCGCCGGTGGAGGGGTGCGACCCGGGTGCGCTGCGACCGGCGACCGCCGCGCTGACCGCGGCGGGCATCCTCGTGGTGGCCGCGGCGGGGAACACCGGCCCGTCGTGCGGCTCGATCGCGGACGCGCCCGCGCCGTACCCGGACGTGCTGACCGTCGGGGCGGTGGACCGGCAGCGGCGCGTCACCGAGTTCTCCAGCCGCGGCCCGGCGCCGGACGGCCGGGCCAAGCCGGACCTGGTCGCCCCCGGTGCCGCGGTGCTCTCCGCGATGCCGGGCGGCGGGTACGCCACCCTGGACGGCACCTCGATGGCCACGCCGCAGGTCGCGGGCGTGGTGGCGCTGATGTGGTCGGCGAATCCGGCGCTGGTCGGGGACCTGGAACGGACCCGGGCGATCCTGCGCGACACCGCGCAGCCGGTCGCCCAGCCCGCCGGGGCGGACGCCTGCGGCGGACCGCAGGACGTCTCCGGCGCCGGGCTGGTGGACGCGTACGCGGCGGTGCGCGCGGCCCGGTCCGCGGCGACCGGTTAACAACCCTGTCCATTGGCCTGCCGATGTTCTAGGGTCGGCGTCCATGGACGTGGAGATCATCGAGCTGGGCCGGGACCGGCTGCCCGAGGTGGTCGAGCTGTGCCGGCTGTCGTTCGACCTGCCGGAGGACGCGGCCGAGGCGTCAGCGGTGGTGCTCACCGTGGCGGAGCGGGCCGAGGCCGACCGTCCGGTGCTGCGCCTCGGCGCGGTACGCGACGGCGCGCTGGTGGGCGTACTCGTCGGGTCGCTGTCGGCGGCCGATCCGCGCCTGGGCCACGTCGACCTGGTCGCGGTGGCGCCGACGGACCGCCGCCAGGGTGTGGGCGGGGCGCTGCTGGCCGAGGCGGAGAGCCGGCTCGGCGCGCTCGGGGCGGCCGAGGTGCTGCTCGCCGGCAACCCGCCGCACTACGCCTGGCCGGGCATCGACGTGCGCTACACGCCGGCGGTCTGCGCCGCGCAGCGGCTCGGCTACCGGCAGGACCGTACCGCCTGGAACATGACCGCCGACCTGTCCGAGGGGTCGGCGGCGCTGCGTCCGACCGGGGCCGCCGAGCAGCGGCTGGCCGGGCGGGGCGTGACGGTACGCCGGGCCGGCGCCGACGACCTGCCGGCGCTCGCCGCGTTCGCCCGGTCCACGTTCGGCGGCGCCTGGGACGGTGAGCTGGCCGGTTCGCTGGGGCGGCCGGACGCGGGAGTGCACCTCGCCGAGCGGGACGGCGAGATCCTCGGGTTCGCCGCGTACGGGTCGGCGCGGCCGAGCTGGTTCGGGCCGATGGGCACCGCACCGGCGGCGGAGGGATCCGGGATCGGTGGCGTGCTGTTGCGCCGCTGCCTGCGCGACCAGGCGGCCGCCGGGATCACCGCGGCGCAGATCGGCTGGGTCGGACCGGTGCCGTTCTACTCGAACGCGGCCGGGGCCCGGATCGAGCGGGTGTTCTTCCTCTACCGGAAAGCCATCAAAGGGGCATAGACGTCAATAGCGCCATTCGGCCTCCTTCGCCATCGACCGGGCTCTACGGTCGGAGCAGAGGAGGCGGTGCATGACCACGAATGACGAACGGGCCGAGGATCCGGCGGCGGCCCGGCGCCCGGCCGACGAGCTTCCCGGCCAGCTCCCGTTCGACCGGCTCGACGTCGGCGACGCCGAGCAGCTCGCCGAGCTCACCGGCACCGACGGGCCACCGGTGGAGGAGCAACGGCAGCCGGTGGACGAGCCGAGGCGGCCGCCACCGCCGTACGACAGGGCGCACAAGCGGCGCAACCAGCGCCCGCTGCCCACCTGAGCCGGGTACGCGAAAGGGGGCGGACCGCTGACGCGGCCCGCCCCCTTCGGCGTAACTGGGTGGAGCTGGACTCAGAAGTCCATCTCCCCGCCACCCGGACCGGCCGGGGCGGCCGGGGTCTTCTCCGGCTTGTCCGCCACGACGGCCTCGGTGGTGAGGAACAGCGCGGCGATCGAGGCGGCGTTCTGCAGCGCGGAACGGGTCACCTTGGCCGGGTCGATGATGCCCGCGGCCAGCAGGTCCACGTACTCGCCGGTCGCGGCGTTGAGGCCGTGACCCGGGTCGAGGTTGCGGACGCGCTCGACGACGACGCCACCCTCCATGCCGGCGTTGACGGCGATCTGCCGCAGCGGGGCGTCCAGCGCGATCTTGACGATCTGCGCGCCGGTGGCCTCGTCGCCGGCCAGGTCCAGCTTGTCGAAGGCGGTCTTGCCGGCCTGCACCAGCGCGACGCCGCCACCCGGGACGATGCCCTCCTCGACGGCGGCCTTCGCGTTGCGAACGGCGTCCTCGATGCGGTGCTTGCGCTCCTTCAGCTCGACCTCGGTGGCCGCGCCGACCTTGATCACCGCAACACCGCCGGCCAGCTTGGCCAGACGCTCCTGCAGCTTCTCCCGGTCGTAGTCGGAGTCGCTCTTGTCGATCTCGGCCCGGATCTGGTTCACCCGGCCCTGGATCTGCTCGGCGTCGCCGGCACCGTCGACGATGGTGGTCTCGTCCTTGGTCACCACGACCTTGCGGGCGCGGCCCAGCATCTCGAGGCCGGTCGCGTCCAGCTTGAGGCCGACCTCCTCGCTGATGACCTGGCCACCGGTGAGGATGGCGATGTCGGTCAGCATGGCCTTGCGGCGGTCACCGAAGCCCGGCGCCTTGACGGCGACCGACTTGAAGGTGCCACGGACCTTGTTGACCACCAGGGTGGCGAGGGCCTCGCCCTCCAGGTCCTCGGCGATGATCAGCAGCGGCTTGCCCGACTGCATGACCTTCTCCAGGATCGGGAGCAGGTCCTTCACCGACGAGATCTTGCTGTTGACGATCAGGATGTACGGGTCGTCGAAGACGGCCTCCATACGCTCCGGGTCGGTCATGAAGTAGGCGGAGATGTAGCCCTTGTCGAAGCGCATGCCCTCGGTGAGCTCGAGCTCCAGGCCGAAGGTGTTGCTCTCCTCGACGGTGATGACACCTTCCTTGCCCACCTTGTCCATCGCCTCGGCGATGATCTCGCCGACGCTGGGGTCGGCGGCGGAGATGGAGGCGGTGGAGGCGATCTGCTCCTTGGTCTCCACGTCCTTGGCGAGCTTGAGCAGCTCCTCCGAGACGTTGGCCACGGCCGCCTCGATGCCCCGCTTCAGGGCCATCGGGTTGGCGCCGGCGGCCACGTTGCGCAGACCCTCACGGACCAGGGCCTGGGCCAGGACGGTCGCCGTCGTCGTGCCGTCACCGGCGACGTCGTCGGTCTTCTTCGCGACCTCCTTGACCAGCTCGGCGCCGATCTTCTCGTACGGGTCCTCGAGCTCGATCTCCTTGGCGATGCTCACACCATCGTTGGTGATGGTGGGGGCACCCCACTTCTTCTCGAGCACGACGTTGCGGCCCTTGGGGCCGAGGGTCACCTTCACGGCGTCGGCGAGCTGGTTCATGCCCCGCTCGAGGCCGCGGCGCGCCTCTTCGTCGAACGCGATCATCTTGGCCATACGGCGTTGTCCTCCTGGACACTCACGGGCCACCCGGATGCCCGGATGGGCCGTCTGGTGTACGCACCTTGGGGACGTCGCCACCTGGCGACGACGACGTCTCCTCGGTCGGGCCGGACAGCCCGCGACGACCGGCCTCGTACCGCTCCGGCGCCCCTTCGGACACCGGCGCGGCCGTGGCCCTACCGCCCCGACCTTCTGGCACTCACCGTACGCGAGTGCCAATGACTTGTTTAGCACTCTCCCTAGCCGAGTGCAAGCACGACAGCCCCGCTCAGCCGAGTTCCGCCGCCAGCCGGGCCGCGTTCACCGGGCCTTCCTGAGCCCGCTGTTCGGCGTACGTGACGACCAGCCCGACCTGCTGCGCCAGGTACGCCGGGGCAGCCAGCAGGGCGCCGAATACGGCCAGCGCCACGGCGCCGATCGCGGTGCCGACGGCGTTCATCGGCTCGACACCGAACGCCGCCCCGCTGATCCCGCCCACCACGGCGTCGAGCACCGTTGCCGCGAGGAGTACCGCGATCACCAGCGCGACCCGGCCCAGCACCATGCCGAACCGGTTGTGGAACATCCGCCACGCCCGCCCGATCGGCTCCCGCCGCTCGAACAGGTAGACCGGGCCGAACAGGGCCAGCGCGAACGCGGCGTAGAGGCCGGGCAGCAGGCAGAAGCAACTGCCGATCATGACCAGCAGCGAGACCAGGAGGGTCCAGCCCCACAGGCCGAGGGCACGGCGCAGCCCGTACCGGAAGGCGGCGCCGAGTCCGGTCGGTTCGCCGGCCGCCTGGCGGGCGACCACCCAGGTGCCGGCGGCCCAGCCCGTCGCCTGGAGCAGGCCGAAGACCAAGCCGGCGGCCAGGAGCACGCCGTAGAAGGCGAACATCTGCCCCCAGAAACCGGCCGGCAGCACCGGCGCGCCGTCCGGGGCGGTCGCCAGCTCGCCCTCCGGACTGAAGACGAGCGTGAGGACGCCGATCACCGCCGCCGGGACCACCTGGGTGAGCAGCACGATCGGCAGCAGTTGCCGCCAGCCGCGCCGCAGCGCCGCGGTGCAGCGGGCGAACCAGGGACCGATGCCCGCGTGCGGCGGGTTGACGAGCGGATCCTGCGGGTCGATGCCGGGATACCAACCGGCGTACGCCCCGGGACCGGCCGGCACCGGGTACGCCGCACCGGGGACCGGGTAGGCCGCGCCGGGCATCGGATAGCCCGGGTACGCGGGGCCGCCGCCCCAGCCCGGCGGCGGAGTACCCGGCGGAGCGGTCCAGCCCTGGGGTGGAGTGCCCGGCGCGGTCCAGCCGTGCGGCGAGGTGCCCGGCGCGGTCCAGCCCTGCGGGGTGTGGCCGGGTGGGACGTCGCCCGGCGCGGTCCAGCCCGGCGGGGCGCCCCAGGCGGGTTGGCCGGCCGGGTTCGGGACGCCGGGCTGCGGGCTGTCGTACCCCGGCTGGTCGGGCACGATCGGCACGGGGCCGGTATGACCGGCCCACGGGTCGGCCCCGGACGCGCCGGAGCCGGGCGTGGCCCCTCCGGTGGCCCCAGACGGTCCCGGTGCCGGATCGGCAGCAGGAGGTGGGGGCGCGGTCGGGTCGGCCGGAGGGCCGGACGCCGCCGGCTCGGTGGAACCCGACGGGGGCAGATCGGACATGGGCCCTCCTCAGCGACTACGGCTGGAACGGCTCATGATCTTCCATGGTGGCCGGCCGCAACGCAGCCCCCGGTCCGGGGTCCGATTGCGGGAGCACCGCCCGCCGCGGTTCAGGCGATGACGCGGACCCGCTCGGCCTGCGGACCCTTCTGCCCCTGCGCGATCTCGAACTCGACCCGCTGACCGTCGTCGAGCGCCTTGTAGCCGTCCATCTCGATCGCGGAGAAGTGGACGAAGACGTCCTGCCCGCCGTCGACGGCGATGAAGCCGTAGCCCTTTTCGGCGTTGAACCACTTCACGGTGCCCTGTGCCACGGTGCACTTCCTCACTCTGCGCGGCGTTCCAACACCCGGAGACCGGCGGACCGGCACCGGCGGCGCACCGATTCAGCGATCGGTGATGCTGAATTCAGTGACCGAAATCGCACGCTACACGAGGCGTGACGACGGCGCACGACCACAAATCGGGCATATTCCGGGGCGTACGCGGGCCTGTCGCACACCCACCGCGAACCGTCCGGTATGCATGCGGCATGACCAGCGCGACCACCACGACCACCGTCCGCCGGGTCCGGCCGACCGACGCCGCCCGGATGCGGGCGCTCCGGCTGGAGATGCTGGCCGACTCCCCGCTGGCCTTCCTGGAGACGGTGGCCGAGGCCGCCGCCCGGCCGCACGCGGAGTTCGCGGCCCGGGTCGCGGCCGTCTCCCGGGGCGACCACACCGCGCAGTTCGTGGCCGACCCGGGCGGCCGTCTGGTCGGCCACGCCGGCGGCATCGCCGCGCCGGACGAGCCGGGCCTGACGCTCGTCTACGCGGTCTACGTGACGCCGGCCCGGCGGGGCAGCGGCCTGCTGGCGGCGCTCGTCGACGAGGTGGCGGCCTGGTCGCGCGCCTGCGGACGGCCCGAGCTGATGATGGAGGTGGTGGTCGGCAACGACCGCGCCTACCGGGCCTATCAGAAGCTGGGCTTCGTGGACACGGGGGTACGGGTGCCGCACCCCCGGATCACCGGCCTGCACGAACTCCAGATGCGCCGCCCGGCCTGAGGACGCCGCCGGGTGCGCCGGTCGTCACCGCGACGACCGACGCACCCGGGATGCGGTGACTCAGACGTGCCGGCGGCTCTGCACGATGCGGAACCGGTTGGCGACGTACGCGCCGTCGGTCAGCGCCGAGTTGGCCGCCGCGTTCGCGCCCGAGCCGTGGAAGTCGGAGAACGCCGCCGACTGGTTGACGAACACCCCGCCGGTCAGGTTGCAGGACAGGTGCACCCCGGCGTCGATCGCCGCCTTCTCGGCCTCGTCCAGCACCGCCTCGTCGGTGGAGTAGACGCCCGCTGTGAGCGCACCCTTCTCTCCCACCGTCTCGCGCAGGATGCGCAGGCTGTGCTCGGTGGAGTCGGTGGCGATCGCGAACGAGATCGGCCCGAACCACTCCCGCGAGTAGGTCGCGGTGTCGGACGCGTCCAGCTTCACCACAGTCGGCGTACGCACCACCGCGCCGGGGAAGGACGGGTGCTCGACGGTGCGCGACTCCAGCACCGGCTCGCCGACCTTGGTGACCTCCTCCAGCCGCTCCAGCACGCCGTCGTTGACGATCGCGCCGGTCAGCTCGACGCCCCGGGCCGGGTCGGCGGTCAACTTGGCGACCGCGCCGGCGATCCCGGCGGCCACCTCGTCGAAGCTCTTGTGCCCCTGGTCGGTTTCGATACCGTCGCGCGGGATCAGCAGGTTCTGCGAGGTGGTGCACATCTGGCCGCTGTACAGCGTCAGCGTGAAGCCCAGGTTGCGGCAGAGCCCGGCGAAGTCGTCGGTGGAGTCGATCACCACCGTGTTCAGGCCGGCCTTCTCGGTGTAGACGGCGGCCTGCCGGGCGTTCGCCTCCAGCCAGTCGCCGTACTCGGTGGAGCCGGTGAAGTCGACGATCTTGACGGCCGGGTGCAGGGCCAGCGTGGTGGCGAGCTTCTCGCCGTCGGTCTCGGGGGCGAGCTGCACCAGGTTCGGGTCGAAGCCGGCCTCGGCGAGCACCTGGCGGGCGTACCTGACGGTGATCGCCAGCGGCAGCACCGCGCGCGGGTGCGGCTTCACCACCACCGGGTTGCCGGTGGCGAGCGAGGCGAACAGACCGGGGTACGAGTTCCAGGTCGGGAACGTGTTGCAGCCGATGACCAGCGCGACCCCGCGCGGCACCACGTGGAACGTCTTGGTCATCCGCAGCGGGTCGCCCTTGCCGGCGGCCTTCTCCCAGCCGGCCGTCCCCGGGTGGCGGGTCATCTCCGCGTACGCGTAGGCGACCGCCTCCAGCGCCCGGTCCAGCGCGTGCGCGCCACCGGCCTGGAACGCCATCACGAACGCCTGGCCGCTGGTGAACTGCACCGCGTTCGCCAGCTCGAACACGTTGCGGTGCAGCCGGTTCAGGATCTCCAGGCAGACACCGGCCCGGGCCTGCGGGCCCGCGTCGCGCCAGGCGGGCAGCGCGGCGTTCGCGGCGGACACCAGCTGGTCGGCGCCCGCGTGCGGGTAGCGCACGTCCAGCGCCACCCCGAACGGGCTGACCTCGGTGGCCACTGTGGTGCCGTCACCGGCCTGGTCGAGCGGGAAGTCCTCGCCCAGGTACGCCTCGAAGGCGGCCTTCCCGTCGGCGGCGGCGGTCTCGCCGTACACCCGGGGGCTGGGCGACTCGGGGTAGGCCGACCAGTACCCGCGCTCCGCGATGGCGGTCAGCGCCCGGTCGAGGGTCTCGCGGTGCCTGTCGTACAGGGGGTGCGGGGTCTCCGTCATGCCCGCCATCATGCAACAGGAAGGCACCAGATCAGTAGGGGCGTGTCACAACTCAGATCGTCAACTGCCAGTCGACGGAACCGGCGGCGGGGCGGAAGCCGAGCTGTTCGTTGATCCCGATCATGTGGCGGTTCGCCGCCGCGTTCCAGGTGTCGACGACCCGCAACGCCGGTTCGTGCGCCAGCGCGTACGCCAGGTTTCCGGCCTTGCAGAGCAGGCCGAGCCGGTGGCCGCGGTGGTCGGGGTCGACGATGGTGATCTCCTGCCAGGCGTGACCGGTGCTGCCCGCGTCCAGGCCGAGCTGGGTCCAGCCGACCAGCCTGCCGGACGCCTCGTGCACCACGCCGGTGTTGTACCGGCGTACGCCCCGGGCGTCCAGCGCCCGCTCCGCGTCCCGCACCCGCGCCGCGTCCATCTGCTCCGGCTCCCAGTCCAGCTCACCCATCGGCGCGTCGACCAGCAGCCGGCCCTGGAGGTAGGCGACGTCCGCGACGTACTCCTCAGGGGTGTGGTCGCGCCACCGCACCGGCCGGTATCCGGTCGCCGCGGCGCGGGCCTCGGCCAGCAGCGCGGACAGCCGGTCGCGGTCGAGCCCGGCCACGTCGAGGCGGCGGCGGACGTCGGCCAGCGCCGGTTTGGCGCCCATGGCGGCGGCGAACGCGGCACCGGGGAACACCCGGTCCTCCTCGCCGGGCAGCGCGGCGACCGTCGCGCCGACGAGCCGCTTGCCCCCGTGCTCCCGCAGCAGCCGCACCCCGTGCTCGTGCAGCGCGCGCCCGATCCCCCGCCGCCGGTACGCCGGGTCCACTGTCAGTTCGACGCTCGCGTTCTCGGTGTTGTCGATCGTGTGCAGGTAGAGCCGCAGCCAGCCGACCGGCGACCCGCCGAGGCGGGCCACCAGCCAGCGCGTGTCGATGCCGGGCATCGGATGCGACAGCGGCGCCTCGAACCGCCGCCGGCAGGGGTCGGGCAGGTCCGGCTCGTCGACGGCCTGCGCGGCGCACGCGATCCGGTAGACCGCGTCGAGCGTCTGCCGGTCGGCCGGGTCCAGGGGCGTCACGGTGAGCGTCATGCCACCAAGGGTGTGCCGGACACAGCGAAGGGGCCAGCGGTTTTCCGCCGGCCCCTTCGGACGTTGGTCGGGAGGGACGTCCGCACAACGCCTCCGGCGTTGGGTCGCAAGAACTTGAAAAGTCTCCGGCGGATGCCCTCCCGCACGAAGCATCTTGCGCCGTCCGGTTCCTGCCGTCAAGTCCTTGAGGGCGGTTTTCTGGCACTCACCGCACATCACCGGTTACCCACCGGTCTCACCCGATCCCCCACCCGGGCGAGCCCACCTCCCCCACCCGGCCGAGGCCGGCTCCGGGTCAGGCGAGGAGGCCGGCGTCGCGGGCGGCGCGCAGGCTGGGCTTGATGCGGTGGGTGGGGCCGACCTGGGCGGCCACCGCGTCGAGCGTCTTCAGGCCCTCGCCGGTGTTGAACACGACCGTCTCGGCGGCCGGGTCGAGCCGGCCGGACTCGACCAGCTTGCGCAGCACCGCGACCGTCACGCCGCCCGCCGTCTCGGCGAACACCCCGGTGGTACGGGCGAGCAGCCGGATGCCGGCGCGGATCTCGTCGTCGTCGGCGTAGTCCATCCAGCCGCCGGTACGGCGGACCGCCTCCAGCGCGTACAGCCCGGCGGCCGGGTCGCCGATGTTCAGCGACTTGGCGATGCCGGCCGGCTTGACCGGTGTGATCGTGTCGGTGTCGCCGTGCAGCGCGGTGGCGATCGGGTTGCAGCCGGCCGACTGCGCGCCGAACACCTTCCAGCCGCCGGCCGGCGCCTCGACCAGCCCGATCTCGACCAGCTCGGTGAACGCCTTGTCGATCTTGGTGAGCAGCTCGCCGCTGGCCATCGGGATGACCACCTGGGCCGGGATCCGCCAGCCGAGCTGCTCGGCCACCTCGTAGCCGAGCGTCTTGGAGCCCTCCGCGTAGTAGGGGCGCACGTTCACGTTGACGAACGCGGTGTCCTCGAACTCGTCGGTCTCCACCAGCTCGCCGCAGAGCCGGTTCACGTCGTCGTACGAGCCGTCGATGGCGACCAGGTCGCCGCCGTAGACAGCGGTGGTGACGACCTTGCCCTGCTCCAGGTCGCCGGGGATGAAGACGATCGACGGCACGCCGGCCCGGGCCGCGTGCGCGGCGACGGAGTTGGCGAGGTTGCCGGTGGACGCGCAGGCGTAACGGGAGAAGCCGAGCGCCCGGGCCGCGGTGAGCGCCACCGAGACGACCCGGTCCTTGAACGAGTGGGTGGGGTTCGCGCTGTCGTCCTTGACCCAGAGCGGCGCGGTGAGCCCCAGCTCGGCGGCGAGGTGCGGAGCGGCGACGAGCGGGGTCAGCCCCGGGTCGAGCGTGACCCGGATGGCCGGGTCCTGACCGGCCGGCAGCAGCGCCGCGTACCGCCAGATGTTGTCCGGACCGGCCTCGATCCGCTCGCGGGTGACGGTGGCCAGCGCGGCGGTGTCGTAGTCGACCTCCAGCGGCCCGAAACACTCGTAACAGGCGTGCTGGGCGGCGAGCGGGTACCGCGCCGAACAGGCGCGGCAGACCAGGGCGCGGGCCGGGCTGAGGGTGGTGTCGATACCGGTGGCGACGGGAAGCGTCGACGTCATGTCGAGGATTTCCTCTCATCTTTCCCCGCATCGCCGGGTGCGGCGGGGACGGAATTGGCACCTGCCCGCCGTCGCTCGTCGTCGAGCGTGCGGGTGGTTGCCGGGGCGTCGTCGGGCCGTATCCCTCAGCCCCTCTGGATGAGGTATTCAGTTGTGCCGCCGAGTCTAGGCGCTGCTC
This sequence comes from Micromonospora sp. WMMD1219, assembly GCF_049315215.1. Taxonomy (NCBI): domain Bacteria; kingdom Bacillati; phylum Actinomycetota; class Actinomycetes; order Micromonosporales; family Micromonosporaceae; genus Micromonospora; species Micromonospora sp. WMMD1219. Next base: position 2,236,766 of record NZ_CP186057.1, on the reverse strand, counting down.
ACGGCCGCGCCACCCCGGGATCCCACGCTGTGGGCCGGCTCAGCGTCCGACCACCGCGACCGGGTCCACCACCGCGGGCCGGTCCACCACCGCGACCGGCTCCGGCGCCGTCGTGGCCGGCGCTGCCGACCGGGTACGGGTGACGAGGTTCGCGGCCACCAGGGCGGCGATGGTCAGCCCGGCGCCCACCAGCTCCAGCGCGACCGGGCGGTAGCCGCGCAGGATCTGCACCGCGAACGTGGCCACCGGCACCAGGTTCATGAACAGCGCGGCGTCGGCCGGGCCGAGCCGCCGTACGCCGGTGTTCCACGCCAGCACCGCGAGGACGGCGGCGACCAGCACCGCGTACGCGAGCTGGGGAGCGATCGCGACGAGGTCGGCGGCGGCCGGGGCGTGCTGGAGCCCGGTGAGGTCGGCGACGGCGCTGGCGGCGAGCATGGCGAGCATGCCCGCGACGGCGGTCAGCGTGGTGTAGCGCAGCGCGGACCACTCCGGGAACCGGCTCGCGCCGTGGGTGTAGAACGCCCAGCCGAGCACGGCGCCGATCATGAGCAGCCCGCCCCAGCCGAACTGGCCCAGTCCGTCGAGCCGGCCGCGGGTGATCACCAGACCGACGCCGGCCAGGGCGACGAGCGAGATGCCGAGCAGCGCCGGACGCGGGCGGACGCCGTCGCGCGCCCAGCGGACGAACTGGGTGACCAGCGGCACGGTGGCCGCGAACAGCGCGATCTGCTGCGGTGCGGCGTGGCCGAGGGCGAGGTTCATCAGCGTGTTGAACCCGGCGAAGCCGAGCGCGCCGAGGAGCACCACCTCGACGCCGCGCCGCTGGGTGGCCAGGGCGGCGACCCCCTCGCGGGCCAGCAGCAGGGCGAGCAGCACGGCGGTGGCGAGCACGTAGCGGGCGGTGGTCAGGTTGAGCGCGTCCACGCGGGTGAGCGCGCTGGCGAGCACGGGGAACATGACGCCCCAGCTGACCGCGGCGAAGATCGGGAGGGTGGCGTGACGGGAACGCATCGCAGCTCCTATGTTCGAATACCGTCGAACCAACGGCACGACTCTAGGAGCTTGTTCGACGGTTGTCGAACATAGGTTATCGTAGTCACATGGAGCTGCACGAACCCGAGCTGCGCGCAGTACCGGTCACGGCCGTGCTCGCGGCGCTGGCCGACGACGTCCGGCTCCAGATCGTGCGGGCGCTCGCGCCGGGCGGGGAACACGCCTGCGGCTCGTTCGAGTTCGGCGTCTCCAAGGCCACCCGCAGCCACCACCTCAAAGTGCTGCGGGAGGCCGGCCTGACCCGCACCCGGGTCGCCGGCACCACCCGCTACGTGCGGCTGCGCCGCGAGGAACTGGACCGTCTCTACCCGGGCCTGCTCGACGCGGTCCTCGCCGAGCGCGGCGGAGTGGCATGATCGCCGGATGCGGAGACCGGCGCGCCTGATCGGCGTCCTCACCGGCGTGACGCTGATGGCCGCCTGCACCCCGGCCCGGGGGCCCGCGGACGGACTGTCCGACCCGCCGCCGCGACCGGGCGCTCCCACCGCCGACCCCACGCCCGCCGCCACCTGCTCCCCGGAGGGCATCGCGATCACCGGGCTCGGGGTGAGCGCCGCGATGGGCCTGCGGGCGATGGGCCTGGAACTGCTCAACTGCGGCGACCGGCCGTACGAGCTGCGCGGCTATCCGGCGGTCACGCTCCGGGACGCCGACGGCGACCCGATCGAGGTGCGGATCATCCCGGGCGCCAAGCCGATCACCTCCGGCTTCGACCACCCGCCCACCCGGATCGTGCTGGCCCCCGGCGAGCGGGCCGGCGCGGCGCTGATCTGGCGGAACCTGGTCACCGACCCGACGGTGGTGGCGACCGACGGCAGGGAACTCGACGTCGCGCCGGTGGCCGGCCGGCCGGCGCACCCGGTCGCCCTGGACGGGCCGATCGACCTCGGCAACACCGGCCGGCTCGGCGTCAGCGCGTGGGAGCGCCGGAAGCCCGACCCGGCCGGCACACCCACGCCGGCCGTCCCGCCGCCGCCCACGACTGCGCCGGTCAATCCGCTGTAGAACCAGAGCCCGGCAGGGATCACCCCGACCGGGTTCTGGTTCGCCGCCGCGGACTCAGGCCGGGACCGAGGCCGGGGCCGCGGTGGGCTCGGTCGCGATGGACCGGCGGCGGGCCAGCAGCGTGTCGAGCGCCCAGTTTCCCGGGCCGAGCACCGCGACCAGCAGGAACGACCAGCAGAAGAGCGCGGCCAGCTCGCCGCCGTTCTGCATCGGCATCAGGTGGTCCGGCTGGTGCACCACGAAGTACGCGTACGCCATCGAGCCGGAGGCGAGCAGCGCGGCCGGCCGGGTGAACAGGCCGACGAGCACCAGCGCGCCGCACACGAGTTGGATCAGTGCCGCCCACCAGCCGGGCCAGGTGCCGAACGGGACGGCCCCGCCGGTGGCCGGGTTGCCGCCGAAGACGCCGAAGATCGAGGCGGTGCCGTGGCAGAGGAAGAGCGCGCCGGTGACGATGCGGAACAGGGACAGCACGGGGGCTTTCAGCTGCGCCGGGATCATGGGAAACCTCCTGGTACGGGTGCCGGACGCCGTCCAGGATGGCGGGACTATTGATTGATGTTAATCGATTTCCTTGCAGGCGGGACAATCCTGTGGGAACGCTCCCATGATATGGGCCGGACCACGCCCGTGGCGACCCCGTCCGCCTCACCTCAGCTCGTGACGTCCTTGCGGGTGAAGCGCCAGAACGCCAGACCCCAGAACAGCGTGGCGTAGACGACCGCCGAGAACGCGCCCTTGACCACGTCGTCGGTCTGCATCGGCGTCGACAGCAAACCCAGCCAGGCGCTGCTGTAGTGGGTCGGCAGCAGGTTCCGCAGCCCGCCCAGCGCGGTGATCTGGTCCAGGATGCTGGACAGGATCCACAGCAGCACCGCCCCGCCGACCGCGCCCAGCGCGGCATCGGTGGTCACCGACAGCAGGAACGCCAGCCCGGCCACCACCAGCAGCACGACCGCCAGATAGCCGAGCACGCCGAGCAGCCGCAGCAACCCGTCAGCCGGGGCCAGCTCGGCCGAGACCTGGCTGCTCAGCGGCTTCCAGCCGTACCGGAGCGTGCCGGCGAGCAGCGCGGTGCCGGCCAGCAACAGCAGGGCCAGCCCGGAGTACGCGAGCGCGACGACCAGCTTCACCGCCAGCAGCCGGGCCCGGGGCACCGGCACCGCCAGCAGGTAACGCAGGCTGCCCCAGCTCGCCTCGCTCGCCACCGTGTCGCCGCAGAACAGCGCCACCACCACGACCAGCAGGAACGACGCGGACACCAGGATCGAGAACAGGGTGAAGTTGAGCCCGCCCGAGGTGGCCAGGTCGGCCAGGCTGGAGAACTCGCCCCGCCCGCCGCCGTCGTCGTCCCCGGCGTCGAACTGGAACGCCACCAGGATGATCAGCGGCAGCAGCACCATGAACCCCAGCGCGAGCTGGGTACGCCGGCGCGACGCCTGCCGCCGGAACTCCGCCGCGAACGGGAGCGTGGCCGAGGGCCGGTAACCGGCCGCCGCCCCGCCCGCGCCCGGCGCCGCCGTACCGGACGTGCCGCCACCAGGCGACGATGCCACAGACGAACCCGCCATCACCGGTCCCCGCTTCCCCGAGAGTTCTCGCCCACCAGGGCGAGGAACGCGTCCTCCAGGCGGCGCCGGGGCACCACCCGGTCCACCCCGATGCCGGCGCGGACCAGTTCCGCCACCACCTCGCTGCGGGCGGTGCCGTTGGTGTCGACCACCAGCCCACCGTCGACGTCGGGCAGCACCCGTACGCCGCCGAGCCGGTCGAGCACCGTACGCGCCGCGTCCGGGTCGCTCACCTCGAACAGCACGCTCGGCGACTCGCCGACGATCTCCTCCACCGGGCCGGACGCCACGATCCGGCCCTTGTTCACCACCACCGCGTGCGTGCAGGTCTGCTCCACCTCGGCCAGCAGGTGGCTGGAGACCAGCACCGCCCGGCCGTCGGTGGCGTAGCGCTGGAGCACCCGGCGCATCTCGGCGATCTGCGGCGGGTCCAGCCCGTCCGTCGGCTCGTCCAGCACCAGCAGCTCGGGCAGGCCGAGCATGGCCTGGGCGATGGCCAGCCGCTGACGCATGCCGTGGCTGTACTTCTTCGTCCGCCGGTGCACCGAGTCGCCCAGGCCGGCGATCTCCAGCGCCTCGTCGAAGTGCGCGTCCTCCCACGGCCGGCCGGTCGCCCGCCAGTACGCCTTGAGGTTGTCCAGGCCGGACAGGTGCGGCAGGAAGCCCGGTCCCTCGACCAGCGCGCCGATCCGGGACAGCACCGGCGAGCCCGGCACCAGCCGGTGACCGAAGACGTAGATCTCACCGGCGGTGGGCTGGGTCAGCCCCATCAGCACCCGCAGCGTCGTGGTCTTGCCCGCGCCGTTGGGCCCGAGCAGGCCGACCACCTGGCCGGGGTGCACCTCGAAGTCGACGTCGGACACCGCGACGAAACCGTCCGCGTACTCCTTGCGCAGGTTGCGCACGGCGAGCGGGACGCCCGCGTACTCCGGGTGCACGGAGTCGTCCTGGCGACGGTGCCGGCGACGGGTGAGCAGCACGACCACGACGAGCCCGGCCACGATCGCGGCGAGCAGTCCGGCCAGCGCCCAGCGCCAGATCGTGGCGGTGGTGGGGATCGGCGTGGCGTCGACGGTGGGCAGCGTCAGCGGCCCGTCCGCGAGCGCCACCGTGTGCACGGCCGGTTCGGCCGGCGAGGCGTACGCCTGGTCCGACGTCGCCACGACGAGCCGCAGCCGGTGCCCGGCCTCGACCCGCCGGACGATCCCCGGCAGCGTCACGGTGACCGGCGTGGCCGCGTCGACGGTGGCCGGCAGGCCGGTCAGGCGCACCGGCGCGACCAGGCCGGACGGCAGCGTGGCCGCGCCCTGCGGGTCGACGTCGTAGAGCTTCACGAACAGCACCGCCTCGCCGGTCGGTGAGGCGGCCCTGATCCGCACCGTGGGCGCGCCCACCACGTCGACCGGCTCGTCCAGCGGCGCCGACTCGAAGCGGGCGTGCTGGCCGGGGATGTCACCGGCGACGCCGTCCAGCAGCGAGCCGAGCGCGCCCGCGAACGGCACCGAGGAGATGGCCGCCGGGTTGCCGTTGGGCGGCACGGCGACCGGCTGCGGCGGACCGGCGAGGGTCACCTCGCGGCGACCCTCACCGGTCAGGCCCGGATAGTCGGCGATGCGGAAGCCGGTCGCCACCAGGCCCCGGTCGAGCGCGTCGAACCCGGCGATCCGGGAGAACGTGAACGTGTCGCCGGGGGCCGACCCGTCCCCCTTGACGTAGTGGTCGAGCCACTGCGCGGTCAGGAACTTCACCCGGTCGGAGTCGGAGGTGGGCCCGGAGCCGCCGTCGTGGCCGCCGGTGAACCAGGCGACCCGCACCGGTGTGCCGGCCGCGGCGATGCCCCGGGCGTTGGCGTCCGCCTCGGCCAGCGGGAAGAGCGTGTCCGCCTCGCCCTGCACCAGCAGCGTCGGCGACTTGATCCGGTCCAGCACGCCGGCCGGCGACGACCGGCGCAGCAGCTCGACCGCCGCCGCGTCGGCCCGGCCGGTGGTGGCGATGCGCAGGTACGCGGCGCAGACGTCGGCCGCGAAGCGCCCGCAGGACGGGTCGGCGGCGCCGGCCGGCGCGCGACCGGGACCGCTGCCCGGCCCGGCGCCCGGCTGCGGGCTCGGCGGGCCGGCGGACTCGGGTGCGCCCTCCGGTGCGGCGGCGGTGGCCCCGGAGAGACCGGCCGGGCCGGATCCGGCGTTCCCGCCGCCGCCGAAGAAGATGCCCGCCCAGCCCTTCTTGAACACACCGTCGGTGGGCTGCCGGCCGCTGCTCTCCGGCAGGAAGGCCCGGGACAGGTCGTTCCAGGTGATCATCGGGACGATCGCATCGATCCGCTGGTCCTGCGCGGCCAGCAGCAGGGCCAGGCCGCCGCCGTACGAGCCGCCGACCACACCCACCCGGGGGTCGCCGGCCGCGTCGAGGCGGATGTCCGGCCGCTGGGCGAGCCGGTCGAGCAGCCGCTGCGCGTCCCGCACCTCGTAGTCGGGGTTGTCCAGGTGGATCTGGCCGCCGCTGCGCCCGAACCCGCGGGCGGTCCAGGTGAGCACCGCGTACCCGCGGGCGACCAGGTCCTCGGCGTCGGAGCGGACCGAGTCCTTGGTCCCGCCGAAGCCGTGCGCCAGCAGCACCGCCGGTACCCGGTTGGACGAGGAGGCGTCCTCCGGCAGGTAGAGCGTGGTGTCCAGGTCGACCGGCTCGTCGCCGGAGGGCCCGGAGCGTACCGTCACCGTCTCCGGCTCGGTCCGGAAGTCCGTGCCGCCCGGCCGGGCCACCCAGACCAGCGCGGCGGCGACGAGGACGACCACCACCACTGCGGCGACGGTGCGGCGCGGACGGCCGGCCAGGGCGCGCCGGAGCCGCGCGGCGGTTGATCTCATGCGCCACACGGTACGGGCCGACGGCTGAGCATTCGCTGAGATCCGCCGTACGTCTGTCCGGTTGCACCGATCGTCGCGTAGCGTCCGTCATCCGCCAAAGGTCCAGAGCATCCCAGCGGGACGAATTCGGATCATGTGAATTCACATCTACGGGCGCAAACCACCGTCGATGTCACTTCTCGGCTACACGATCGCACGCTACGTACCATTCGCCCTGACACAGGGTCACCCAAAGTGGACTGACGTGAAGCCGACTCATCGGCCGAGGTCCCACCCGCGTCCGGTTCGGCTACTTTTCCGGTCCGGTGCACGGGACTGCGTACGGCGACCTCCCGGGGCACCGATCGCCCCGCCGTCGCCGGAGGAGACACACCATGACAGTCCCCGCGTCGCGGGTCCGTCGGCGGCCCGCCGTACCGGGCCGTACGCTCGCCCTGGTTCTGGTGCTGGCGCTGCTGGCCCCGCTCGGGCTGATCTTCGTCCAGGCCGAACGCGACTTCGCCGACGACCACGACCTGGCGACCCGGGAACGGCTCGGCGTCCGCTACCTGCGCGCCCTCGGGCCGGTCACCGACACGCTGGTGGAGGCCCAGGCCATCGCCGTCGCCGAGGGAGCCGTGTCCCGGGCCTCGCTCGCCGCCGCCATCGAGGGCGTCGCGGAGGTGGACAACGCCGTCGGAGACGAGTTGCGCACCCACGAACGCTGGGCCGGGCTGCGGGCCAAGCTGGAGTCGCTGCCGGACCGCGGAATCGGTGACCCCGAGGCCGCGTACCGGGCCTACGGCGAGGCGTCCGACCTGCTCCTGGCCCTCTACCGCAAGGTACGGGAGAGCTCCGGCCTGATCCGCGACCCGCGCTCCGACTCGTTCTTCCTCCAGGACGGCATCGGCGGCGACCTGCCCACCGCGACGGTGCTGGCCGGACGCCTCGTCGACCTGGCCCGGCTGTCCGCCAAGCGCCCCGCCGCCGAGCGCGCGCGGGTGGGCGCGGAGCTGGCCGAGCTGCGCGTCTCCGCGCTCGGTCCCGCCACCGACCTGGTCGCCGACCTGCGCTCGGCGGTCGACAGCTCGGAGAGCACCGACCTGGGCGCCAACGTGCTCACCCCGCTGGACACGTACCAGCGTTCACTGGAGACGTTCGCGACCTACTCGGCACCCGGCGCCGGCCGGGCCGCGCCGGGCACCGACCAGCTCACCCGCGCCGGGATCAGCGCGCAGAACGCCGCCAAGGAGCTCCGCACGGTCATCCTCGACCAGCTCGACGCGCTGCTCGTGGAACGCCTCGACGCCCTGGAGCGGGACCGGCTGCTGGGCCGGATCGCCGCCGGGGCGGCGGTTCTGCTGATCGCCGGAATCGTCGCGCTGCACGTCGCCGCGCTGCGCCGGGACCGGTCCCGGGCCACCCCGGCACGCCGGGAACCGGCCGAGGCCGCACCGGCGCCCACTGTCCACCCGGAACCACCGCTCACCGCGCCCGGCGCCGACCGCCAGCCGGTCGCTGTGGGGCACGGTGGCGACGCCGACCGGTGGAGGCCGTTCGATGCTGCTCGGTAAATTACGCATCCGGGGCAAGCTCGCCCTGCTGGTGATCATTCCGCTGCTCAGCATGGTCGGACTGGCCGTACCGGTCGTCATCGACCGGGTGACCACCGCCCAGCGGGCCGCCGACACCGCCGAGACCGTCCGCGTCGCCAGCCGGGTCGGCAGCCTGGTCCAGGACCTCCAGCAGGAACGCCTGCTCTCGGTCGGGCTGCTGCTCGGGCGGGTGAGCCGTACCGAGCTGATCCAGAAGTCGGCCACCGTCGACGACCGGGTCGCCGACCTGCGCGCCGAGCCGCTGCCGTCGGCGGTCCGCGAGAGCCTCGACGGGGTACGGCGGCTGGAGGACGTCCGCAACGCCACGCTCGCCGGCCGGGCCACGCCGCAGCAGATCCTGACCGTGTTCGGCGAGGTCGACACCGCCCTGATCGACGCGTTGCGGCTGCCCTTCCAGGTGGACACCGACACCGCGGCCGGACGGCAGGTGCTCGCCCTGGACGCGCTGCTGCGCGTCGACGAGGCACTGAGCTCGTGCACCACCCAGATCGTGCTGGTCAAGGCGACAGGCGATCCGCTGGTGGCCCGGTCGTTCGTGGCGTGCATGGCGGGGCTCAACGTCGACAACCGGCGGTTCCGCAAGCTGATCACGCCCGAGCAGCTGAAGGTGGCCGAGCTGGACGACGCGGCGGTGGCCGCCCGGACCAGCCCGACGTTCCTGGTGGACAGCCTCCGGGACCCGGTCGGCGCGATCGCGCCGGTGCCGCTGGACGTGCTGTTCCCCTCGGCCCGGTCGATGATCACGCTGGGCCAGTTCGTGGAGAAGAAGGTCGTCGCGGACGTCATCGCGGAGACCCGCGCCCGGGAACGGGAGGCCCTGACCGCGGCCTGGCTGGTCAGCCTCGCGGCGACGGCGATCCTGCTCGTCGTGGTGCTGCTGAGCATGACCGTGGCGCGTACGGTGGCCCGGCCGCTGAGCCGGCTCACCCGCTCCGCCGAGCGCGTCGCCCGGGTCACCGAGGCCGAGCTGACCCGGGTCGCCGACGACGAGTCCGAGACCGTCCCCCCGGTACGCCTCGACCCGGTGGAGATCAGCGCCCGGGACGAGATCGGCGACCTGGCCCGCGCGTTCGACCGGGTGCAGCACACCGCCGCCCGGCTGGTCGAGCGGCAGGTCGCCGGGCGGCGCAACGTGGCGCAGATGTTCGGCCACGTCGGCCGCCGTACGCAGAACCTGGTCGGCCGCCAGATCGCGCTCATCGACCGGCTGGAACGGCAGGAGACCGACCCGGGCCGCCTGGAACACCTCTACCGGCTGGACCACATCTCCAGCCGGTTGCGCCGCAACGCGGGCAGCCTGGTGGTGCTCTCCGGCGCCACCGGCTCGGACGGTCACGTGGCGCCGGTCCCGCTGGCCGACGTGGTCCGGCTCGCGCTCGGCGAGATCGAGGACTACACCCGCGTCGACGTGGAGGTCCCGCCCGGCGTGGCGGCGTCCCCCGCCATCGCCGGCGACCTGGTGCTGACGCTCGCCGAGCTGATGGAGAACGCCACCTCGTTCTCGCCGCCGCACACGCGGGTGGTGGTGACCGGTGAGCTGACCGACGGCGGCGCACGGCTGGTCGTGGTCGACCACGGCATCGGCCTGACCGAGGACCGGATGGCCGAGGAGAACGCCCGGTTCACCCGGCGGGAACGCCTCGACCTCGCCCCGACCGAGGTGCTCGGCCTGTTCGTGGTCGGCCGGCTGGCCCGCCGGCACGGCTGGAGCGTCCGGCTGAGCCACACCCCCGGCGGCGGCGTCACCGCCGCCCTGGAGATCCCGGGCGCCTCGCTCGTGATCCGCCGTCCCGAGCCGGTCGGCGTCAGCGCCGGCCGCGCCGCGGTGCCCGGCACCCACGAGCCGGAGCCACCGGCCGTCGACGCGCCGGCCGGCTTCGACGCCGAGTTGCTGACCCGGGCCACGCGCAGCATGTCCAGCGGCGACCCGTGGAACGCCTTCGGCAGCCAGGCCGGCACCGCGGAGACGGACGAGGACGACGATCCGGCCGCCGGCGGTCCGCCGCCGGTCTGGCCGCCGGCGACCCGGCCGTCCGGACCGGCGGCACGTCCCGGGCACGTCACCCCGCCGACACCGGTCGTCGGCCCGGCCCCGGCCGCTCCCCCGGCCGCCGGGCCGGCGACCGGCCCGACCCTGGCGCCGCCGGCCACCCGCCCGGCCCTGGCGCCGTCCACCGGCCCGGCGCTCGCACCGCCGCCCGCCGGCCCGGCCGTCGCCCCGCAGCACGGTCCCGGGCTCGCGCCGCAGCACCGCCCGGCGATCGCGCCGCAGCACGGGCCGGCAGTCGCGCCGCAGCGCGGTGGCACCCGCCCGCCGGCGCCGGCCGGGCCGCCCCCGGCCGTGGCGGCGCCGACCGGACCCAACCCGATCGGCCCGCCCGCCGGGCGGCCCGGTACCCGGTCGCCGATCCGGCAGCGGGTGCCCGGCGCGAACCTGCCGGCCGCGCCGCCGGCACCACCGGCCGGACCGGCCGGACCGGCCACCGGCGGGCCGCTGATCGGCGTGCCGGCGGACCCGTCGAGCGTCCGGGCCCTGGTCGAGGCGTTCCAGGACGGGGTACGGCGAGCCGAGGGCGCGGTCGATCCCACGCCGTCGGCGGCGGAACGGCCCCGGCTCAGCCGCCGGGTGCCCGGCGCGAACCTGTCCGTCGCCCCGGCGCAGTCCGTGCCGCCCACCAGCTCCGACCCCGGCGATCCCGTCGAGGTCCGCAACCGGATCAGCGAGTTCGAGGCGGGCGTCGCCCGTGCTCTGCGCGAAGTCAGTACCGACCGCCGCTACGAAGAGGACCCATCACGGTGACCAGCCCCTTCCTCCACGAGAACGTCGAACAGAGCACCACCGGCGACCTCAGTCCCGAGGCACGCACCTTCAACTGGCTGCTCGACTCGTTCACCTCCAGCACCGCCGGGGTGATGGAGGCGATCGCGGTCTCCTCGGACGGGCTGCTGATGGCCATGTCCGCGATCAAGGACCGGTCCAACGCGGAACGGCTCGCCGCCGTGGTCTCCGGCATGACCAGCCTCGCCGGGGGCGCGGCGAGCTGGTACGCGCTCGGCGCGCTCAACCGGGTGATCGTCGACATGGCCGAGGGCTACCTGCTGATCAGCGCGATCAGCAGCGGCTCGGTGCTCGGCGTCGTCGCCGACCGCACGGCCAACCTGGGCACCGTGGCGTACGAGATGACGCTGTTCGCCGGCCGCGCCGGCGGTGCCCTGAGTCCGCGCCTGATCGCCGAGCTGAAGAACGCCGTACAGCAATGAGCCCAGGGGCCGCCGGCGCGGACCCGGAGCCGGAACCCGGCTTCCGGATCCGCCCCTTCCTGCACGCGTCCGCTCCGGTGCCGGAGCCGGACGCGGGCGACGGGGAGCCGACCGGCCCACGCCCCTTCGTGCTGACGTCCGGACGGGTGGACGGCGACCCGGCGATCGGCCTGGAGACCCAGGTAACCGCTCGTCCGGGCAGCACCTCGTGGGCGGTGACCGCCCGGTTGGCCCCGGAGCTGGCGGCGATCGTCGCGATCTGCGCCGAGCCCGTCTCGGTGGCCGAGATCTCCGCCCGGACCCGGATGCACTTCGGGGTGACCCGGGTGCTGGTCGGCGACCTGCGGGCCGCCGGCCATCTCGACGTGCACGTCGCGGACGTCGACGACGCCCTCGATCCCGACATCATCCTGCGAGTGATTGATGGACTTCGTGCGATCTCCTGAATGGCCGGCGGCCGCCACGGGCGGGCCGTCCGCCAACAGCGCCCCGAGCCGCTACGGCGGCCCGGCGCCGCTGATCGGCCGGGCCACGCCGCCCCCGCCCACCCCGCCGCTGCCGTACCTGCCGCCCGGTGTGCCGCCGGCCGAACCGGCCCCGATCGTCAGCCGGGTGCCGGCGCCCCGGCCGCCGATCCCGGTCAAGATCCTCATCGCCGGCGGGTTCGGGGTCGGCAAGACCACCACCGTCGGCGCGATCTCCGAGATCGCTCCGCTGACCACCGAGGCGGAGATGACCACCGCCGGCATCGGCATCGACGACCCGGGCGGGGTCGCCGGCAAGACCACCACCACCGTCGCCATGGACTTCGGCTGCGTGACCATCGACCGCAGCCTGAAGCTCTACCTCTTCGGTACGCCCGGACAGGCGCGCTTCGGGTTCATGTGGGACGACCTGGCCCGGGGCGCGCTCGGCGCGCTCGTGGTGGTGGACAGCGCCCGGCTCGACGACTGCTACCCGGCGATCGACTTCTTCGAGCGGTCCGGGCTGCCGTTTGCGGTGGGCGTCAACGCCTTCGACGGCCGGCTGGCCCTGGACCTGCCGTCGATCCGCTGGGCACTGGCGATCGGTGAGCACGTGCCGCTGGTGCAGTTCGACGCCCGGGACCGCCTCTCGGTACGGGACGCCCTGCTCGTCGTCCTGGACCGCGCGCTGGACCGGGCCACCCGATCCCGGGCAGGCTGAACCGGCAGTCGTTTCGATCCGTTGTCCGGCGAAGGGGTGGACGCCATGAGGGGTGATCTGGACGAGACACTGGCCCGGATGGCGCGGCGCGAGGAGGCGCTGCGCCGCCGGGCGCCGATGCCCGGGGAGCCGGCCGGGGCGACCGGGCGGGACGTACCCGAGGAGGCGGCGGACGAGCCGGGCGACGGGCGGGCGGGGCACGGCGCGTACCGGCTGCGCGGTGGCGAGGCGCCGGTGCGGCGTGACCCGGTCGAGGAGGTCGCCGAGGCGGTCCGGCGGGTGGTGGCCGAGCACCCCGGGCTGGCCGTGACGCTGCGCGTGGAACTGGGCGAGCAGGCGTACCCGCTGCGGGTCTCCTGGTCCGGCACGGCGGTGACGGTGGGCCCGGCGGCGCCGCCCGCGCCGCCGCCGGCGTGGCCCATGTCGGTGAAGACGGTGCCCGCGCCCGGCCACGACCCGCTGGAGTCCGACCCGGCGGCCCGGCTGGCCGAGATGATCCGGCGCGACCCCTCGCTGCTGGACGACCCGGGTCCGCGCTGACCCGCCACCCGATGATCGGGGCGGCTACTGTCGGCGGGTGGCCGAACCCGACCTGACCCTGACCGCGACGCTGCGGCCGGCCGCGCTCGACGCCCGGCGCGGCGTGGTGCGCCTGCATCCCGAGGTGCTCACCGCGTTGGCGCTGCGCCCCGGCGACCCGGTACGCCTGACCGGCCGCCGGGTCACCGCCGGCATCGCGGCCGCCGCCGAGCCGAGCACCAGCGGCGCCCTGCTGCACGCCGACGACCTGCTGCTGGGCAACCTCGGCCTGCGGGCCGGCGGCCAGGTCACGGTGAGCCCGCTGCCCGCGACCCCGGCACGCCGGCTCACCCTGTCCGGCCCGGCCGCAGTGGTCGCCGCGGTCCCGCCGGAGATGCTGCGGCTCGCGCTGCTGGGCAAGGTGGTCACCGCCGGGGACGACGTCTCGCTGCTGCCGCAGGACGTGCTGCCGGACGCCGCCGTGCGCGGCCTGATCGAGGCCGCGCGGCGCAGCCTGGCCAGTTCCGTCGGGTACGCCTGGACGAGCACGCTGCTCACCGTCGTGTCGACCGAACCGGCGGTCGGCGCGCTCGTCACCATGGACACGGTCGTGGGCTGGGAACACGGCGCCGCCACCCGCGGCTCCGGCCCGGCGTCCTCGGCCTCCACCGCGCGGGTCTCCGCCCCCGCCGCCCCGGCCGGGACGGAACCCGACGCGGACCTGCTCGGCCCGGAGGACGCGCCCGACGTGGACGAACTGCCCGGCCTGCGCGCCCAGGCCGAGGAGCTGACCGAACTGCTTGACCTGGGCTTCCACCACCGCGAGGTGCTGGGCCGGCTCGGCACCACCGTCTCGCTCGGCGTGCTGGTGGAGGGTCCGGCCGGCTCGGGCAAGTCCGCGCTGGTGCGTGCCGTGGCCGCCCGGGTCGGCGCGGGCGTCCGGCCGCTGTGGGCACCGGAACTGGCCGCGCTCAGCAACGACGCGGCGGCCCGCCGGCTGCGCGAGGCGGCCTCGGCGGTACGCGCCGGTGGTCCCGCCGTGCTGCTGGTCACCGACGTGGAGTCGATCGCCCCGGCCGACGAGCCGGGCCCGCTGGCCACCGTGTTCCGGCAGGTGGTCGCCGAGACGCTGCGAGCAGGCGCCGCTGTGGTGTGCACCAGCGGGCGCCCCGAGGCGGTCGACCCGGCGCTGCGCGGCCCGGACCTGCTCGCGCTGCGGATCACCGTGCCGCTGCCCGACGCGGCGCTGCGCCGGGAGCAGTTGACGGTGCTGACCCGCGAGGTGCCGCTCGCAGGTGACGTCCGGCTGGACGAGGTGGCCGCCCGTACCCCCGGGTTCGTCGCGGCGGACCTGGCGGCGCTGGTACGCGAGGCCGGGGTGCGCGCGGCGCTGCGGCAGAAGACGGTGGAGACGCCGACGGTGGCGATGGCCGACTTCACCGCCGCGCTGGAGGTGGTCCGGCCGACCACGATGTCCGCGTCCACGCTGGAGCTGGCGTCGGTGACGCTGGACGACGTGGGCGGGCTGCACGAGGTCAAGCAGACGCTCACCGAGTCGGTGCTCTGGCCGCTCACCTATCCGGACACGTTCGCCCGGCTGGGCGTGACACCGCCGCGCGGCGTGCTGCTCTACGGTCCGCCCGGCTGCGGCAAGACCTACCTGGTGACCGCGCTGGCCGGTACCGGGCGGGCGAACGTGCTGTCGGTGAAGGGCGCGGAGCTGCTCTCGAAGTGGGTGGGTGAGAGCGAGCGGGCGGTCCGGGAGCTGTTCCGCCGCGCCCGCCAGGCCGCGCCCACGCTCGTCTTCCTGGACGAGGTGGACGCGCTGGCCCCGGTACGCGGGCAGGCCACCGACGGCGGTACCACCGACCGGGTGGTGGCGGCGCTGCTGACCGAGCTGGACGGCGTGGAGGCGCTGCGCAACGTGGTGGTGGTCGGCGCGACCAACCGTCCCGAGTTGGTCGACCCGGCGCTGCTGCGTCCCGGCCGGCTGGAACGGCTGGTCTACGTGCCGCCGCCGGACGGTCCGGCCCGCGCGGAGATCCTCCGCGCGTCCGCCCGGGACGTCCCGCTCGCGCCGGACGTGGACCTCGACGCGCTCGGCGCCGAGCTGGACGGCTTCTCCGCCGCCGACTGCGCCGCGCTGATCCGGGAGGCGGCGCTGGCCACCATGCGGGAGTCGCTGGAGGCGAGCACCGTGACCGCCGCGCACGTCGAGGCGGCCCGCACCCGCGTCCGTCCCTCCCTGGACCCGGTGCAGCTCGCGCACCTGGAGTCGTACGCCACCGGCCGGCCCTGACGAACCGGCCCGCCTCCGGTCAGCTCTCGCCGCGGCGGCGGGCGGCCGGGCGGCGGGGACGCTCCGGGACGCGGCGGCGCCGCTCGGGTTCGCGCTGCCCGCGTGCCGGACGGCGGGAGCGCTCCGGCGCGGTCAGGACCGGCTCGTCGGCGTACTCGTCGTCGTCGAAGTCCTCGCCCTCGTCGTAGGCGGCGTACTCGTCGTCCTCCGGCCCGGCGTCGCCCCGCTCCTCCCGGAGCGCGGTCTCGTGGTCCTTGACGACCTGGGAGTCTTCGATCTCGCCGCGCCAGCCCTCGACGGAGTCCGGGTCGAGCACGGTCTCGGTCATCACGTGCCGGACGAAGTGCTTCAGCTCCAACCGCACGCGGCGGCCCTGGGCCCGCCACAGGTTGCCGGTGTGCTCGAAGAAGCCCTGCGGGTGGTACTCCAGCACCACCAGGATCTTCGTCAGTTCCGGGCCGACCTCGTGGAAGCTGACCGTGCCGTCGACGGAGCCCTTCTCGCCCTTGGACCGCCAGTGGATCAGCCGGTCCGGCATCTGCCGGACGATCGTCGACTCCCAGGTGCGGTGCGACCAGAGGACCTGCGCCTTCCAGGTCATCTTCTCGTCGGCGTCGCAGTCGGCCTGCTCGACCTTCTTCATGAAGCTCGGGAAGTCACCGAACGTCGTCCACTGGTTGTAGGCGACCCGGACCGGCACGCCGACCTCGATGGTCTCGACGATGTTGGTGACCTTGAGCTTCTTGCCCCCGCCCTTGCCGCCCTTGCCGCCGCCGAACACCGACATCACCTTCTCCTTACCGCCGGCGAGGCCGGCATGGAACATCGCCTTCAGCGGGGAGTCGCCGTCCGCGAGCTTCTGCGCCCCGGTGGCCGCGGCGACCAGGCCGGGCCCGCCGCCCTGCTTGGCGTACTCACTGAGCCGACCGGTGGCGCCGGTGACCCGCTCGGTGACCGCCTCCACGGCCCGCTCCCCGATCGCGGAGGCGAGATTGCGCAGCTCGCCACCGATCTGGTCGCGGGCTCGGTCGGCCAGGCTGCTCGTCGCCACGGCTCACCGCCCCCGATCGGCTCGGGCCGGCACCGGCGCGCCGGGCTGGTCGTCCAGCTCCTGCTCCTCGTCGGGCGCGGAGCGCTCGGCCTTCGGCGCGGAGCGCGACCCGTCCGGCGCGGAGCGCTCGGCATCCGGCCGGCCCGCGCCACTCCTGCGGCGCAACGCGTCGGCACCGCCGCGCAGTCGTCCGCCGATGGCGTCGATGCCGTTGCCGGCGGCTGCGGTCGCGGCCGCCCGCCCGGCCGCCACCAGCGGCGGGCCCAGCCCACCGAGGTTGCGCAGCTGCGGGTTCGCGGCCATCAGGTCCACGCCGAGCTGCTTCAGACCGCCCGGGCGCCGGCTGGCCCGCCCGGCGGCGACCGCCGCGGCGAGCGTCAGCGCGGTACGCATCTTCTTCCGGCGACCCAGCAGATAGCCGAAACCGACTGCCAACGCCACCCGTGATCCGCTTTTCATCCGCTCTCCTTCGCGCCCTCCGGGAGGCGGACATCGCGTCCCGGAGAGGCGGGCAGTACCCGTCACCCCATCGGCAAAACATTTCCGCAGGAGCGCGAAACCACCCATCAAGGCGGCACTGAGCAGGAGAAACGTAAACGGTGAGCGAGGAGCCTCAGCGGATCGGAAGTGCCGAATCCAGGCTCATCCGGGCGTGCAGGCTTCCGTCTTCCTCACGCAATTCCGCACCGCATTTACGCAGCACCGAGATCGCACCCGCATTGTCCGGAGTGGTTTTCGCGACCACTGTGTGCATCCCGGCCGCCGCGGCGGCGTTCAGCAACTGCCGCAGCGCGGCGGCGCCCAGGCCCCGGCCCCGCGCCGACCGGCCCAGCCACATGCCGGTCTCCACCGTCCCCGGCTCGTCCCGGCGGGTCATCCGCACCATGCCGACCACCTCACCGCCGGAGACGATCGCGTACATGGCCGTGCGGGTCGGGCCGTTCAGCCCGCCGAGGCTGGCGCGGTGGAACTCGCGGAACGCGTCGCGGCGGGCCAGCGACCAGCCCGCGGGGGCGTCCACCGGAGGCATCACGTCCTCCGGCTCCGCCTCGGCCGCCGCTACGGAGAGCAACGGTTCCAGGTTCCGTTCGTCCACCGGCTCCAGCCGTACAGCACCCGTCACGTCGCGCAGTCTGCCGCGCGTGGTCCGGGTCGTCCACCCCTTTGGGGAGGGATTGCCGCTATGGCCGACCGCCTCGTCCGGTCGTACCCCCGGGGTGTTCCCGCCTCACGCTGCGTTGTCATCCGACCGGTCGTTCCGGCGTGAGCGTGGTCACGCCGAGGGGTCGAACTCGCAGAGCACGGCTGAGGCGTCGTCGGTGCGCTTGTGCCGCCGCAGCCGGTCCGGGTGGTCCCGCTCGGCCGCGCGGACCCGGCCGATCAGCCCTTCCGGGCCCTCCACGGACAGCACCTCCAGCAGCCCGGCCCAGTCGAACAGGCCGAACTGGTCGACCGCGCAGGAGGCGCCGTCGCTGAGCAGCGCGGCCCGGCGCAGCGCCCCCGGACCGCGCAGCGGAAGCGTCCCGGTCAGCGCGTGGTACGCCGCGTCCGGGTCGCTCGCCGCCGCCCAGTAGCCGTGAGTGCGGTTCATCCGGGTCCGCTGCACAGTCGTCGCGCGCCGGAACCGGGTCACCGGGTCGGTCTCGCCGTCCGGCAGCGCTGCGGCGCTGCGGCGCAGGTCCGCCACCGCGTCCGCCAGCCGGTCGTCGGTCACCACCTCCATCCCGCGGTCGGTGTCGAGCACCAGCGGGCTGTCGCAGAGCACCAGGTAGTCGACCCGGTCACCGCTGTGCCGCAGCAGGCAGACCGTGGACGACGGGGTGCCGGGATGGTCGAGGTCGCACGTCCCGCCGTGGTCGGCCCGTACCGCGAGGACGGCCGCCGCGAGGCTGCTCATCAGCGTGGCCGCGGGGCGGGCCGCGATCGCCAGGCCGATCCGGGCGGCCAGGTGCCGGACGTACCAGGCGGGACCGTGGGTGCAGCCGGTGTCGAAGCCGTCGGGCACCGTCGCGCCGTCGAGGACGCCGACGAGCGGGCCGAACCGGAAGACCACGTCCTCGTTCTCCGACCGCTCGGGCGCCGGGTCGGAGGCGGAACGCACCCGCATCACCGGCGCCTCCGCGACCGGACGGGCCGGCCTGCTGCCGATCGCGTACCGGCGGTCTGGTGCCCCCATCGTCGGCCTCCGTTCGTCGTCGCCGGCCGCCTACCCGGCCCGCGCCCGGTCATCCGCGGCCGACCCGATCGAGGTAACCGTGCGTCATCTTCTCCGGACCTTCGGTAGCGTCGGACGCGACCGGGTCGGTCCCGGCGACAGGGGGTTCGAGATGTTGGAGCGGTTGCACGAAGGCGGCATCCGGGCGGAGCACGCCTACCTCGCCGGGTTCGTCAGCATCGGCCTCTCGGTCACCAGCTGGTTCCTCTCCAAGCACATGGAGCGCGCCGGGGTGGCGCGGGCGGACCGCTGGGGCATCTTCATCGGCGAGTGGGCGCCGACGTTCTTCGCCATCGGCAACGGGCTGCGCACGTACGAGAGGTGACGCCGGTCAGCGGCGCCGGTTACGGGCACGCGACGAGCGCAGCCGGCGCAGCCGGCCGATCAGCACCGGCTCGGCGGCGAGTGCGGCCGGCTGGTCGAGCAGGGCGTTGAGCAGCTGGTAGTAGCGGGTGGCGGAGAGCCCGAACGTGTCCCGGATGGCCTGCTCCTTGGCGCCGGCGTGCTTCCACCACTGCGCCTCGAACGCGAGGATCCGCCGCTCCCGCTCGGTGAGGCCGTCGTCCGGCGCGCCGGACGGCGCCGGGGCGGACGCCGTACCACCGGACGGGGCGACGTCGTCGAGGGACGTGCTGTCGTCGACGGGCGCGGACCGGTCCGGCGGCGTGGACTCGACCGGGGGCGCGGTGCGTGGCGGCGGGACGGCACCCGCCTGGCGCGTGCCCGCTGTCGGCCCCGGCGGGTCGGGCCGGTCGACGGCGGCCCGCTGCGAGGCGTCGGCGGACATGGCGCTCCTCTCCGACGGCGGGTGACCGGCACGCGGAGCGCGCCGGCCGGGGGAGCCCCAGCGTAACCAGGGCCGCCCCCGGCCGCATCGGACGCGGGGTCCGCACCGCCGGGGGGAGCCGGCGGCGCGGACCAGGTCAGGCGATGTCCCGCCGCCGCATCGTCCAGAACGCGGCCACGAGCGCACCCACCAGGGCCACGCCGAACACCACCGCCGACTGCTGCCAGGTGACCATGTACGTGGCCGGCTCGCAGGCGCCCTGGGAGAACTGGCAGGTGTCGTAGTCGAACAGCTCCGCCTGCTTCAGGAACCACGACTGGGCGTACGTGGAGAGCACGTACCGGTCACCGAACTGGACGCCGAGCACGGCTACCGCGATCCGGATGCCGATCTCGCTCACCGCGAAGATCCCCACCGCCGCGCCGAGGGCCATCGCCGTGTGCCGGCCCAGCGAGGCCAGCGCGAACCCGATCGCCGCCACGAGCAGCGTCATGCCCAGCGCGCGCAGCCCGTCCAGCCCGATCGACTGCCACACTCCGGCGGTCATCTTCGCGGTGCTGCCGCGCTGGCTGGCGATCAGCCAGAACGCCGCCGTCCAGAGGGCGCCGAGCACCACGGTCAGGCCAAAAACCGTGGTGAGCAGGGCGGCCAGCTTCGTACCCAGCACGGTGAGCCGTTTCGGCCGCCAGAGCAGCAGGTTCATCATCCCGCCGGTGTTCCACTCGGCGCCCACGAAGGAGGCGCCGACGATGAAGCCGAACAACGCCACGGAGGCGGCGAACACGGCGATGAACAGGGGGAACTCGGCCCGGAAGTCGAACTGGTACGGCAGGTACCACTTCGCCTCGAACATGTCGGGCTGCGGCTGGTAGTCCTTGCCGCAGTTCGGGCCGTACCGTTCCTCGGTCTTCTCGCCGCGCGCCTGGGCCGCCTCACACTCGGCGATGGTGCGCTTCCACTCCGTCATCGCGGTCTGGTAGTCGTTGTTCGCCTTGGCCTCGGCCTCGGCCACCGCGGCGGGCGACAGCTTCTCGCTGGAGAAGCTGAACGCGGTCGCGACTGTGGCCAGGCCGACCACCAGCAGCACGAGCATCAGCCGGGTCACCCGGCGCTTGCCGAGCCGGCGCAGCTCGGTGACGAACAGGCTCATGCGCCCCAACCTCCTGCGGTGCCGGTCTGGTCGACCTTGGCGGACTGATCGACCTGACGGTGCTGGCCGGGGACCGGCGCGGTGGCGGTCAGTTCGAGGAAGACGCTCTCCAGGTCGACCGCGACCGGGGTGAGCTCGCTGACGTAGAGGCCCTGCTCGGCGAGGAGCCGGCTGACGGTGGCCGGTTTGTCCACACCGGACAGCACCAGGTGGTCGGGCTCGGTGGCGACACGGACCCCGGCGCGGGTGAGCGCGTCGGCGGCCTGGGGCAGGTCGCTGACCGCCTCCAGGCGGACCCGCACGGAGGCCTGGGAGTGGGCCGCGAGCACCTGCTCGACCGGCCCGAACGCGACCCGGCGGCCGAGCGAGATGATGGTGACCGAGTCGCAGATGAGCTGGATCTCGCCCAGGATGTGGCTGGAGAGCACCACTGTCATGCCGTTCTCGGACAGGTCCCGCATCAGCCCGCGCATCTCCCGGATGCCGCCCGGGTCGAGGCCGTTCGCCGGCTCGTCGAGGATCAGCAGCTTGGGGTTCTTGAGCAGCGCGGAGGCCACAGCGAGGCGCTGCTTCATGCCGAGCGAGTAGGTCTTCACCCGCTCGCCGGCCCGGTCGCGCAGCCCGACCAGCTCCAGCACCTCGTCCACGCGCTGCTTGGGCAGCTCACCGGCCTGGGCCAGCAGGCCCAGCGTGTCCCGCGCGGAGAAGTGCGGGAAGAACTGCGGACTCTCCACGATGGCGCCGACCTGCCCGGCGACCGCCGGCAGGGCGTGCGGCAGCTCCTGGCCGAGGATGGCCATCCGGCCGCCGTTGGGCCGGATCAGGCCGAGCAGCGTACGCAGCGTGGTGGTCTTGCCCGAGCCGTTCGGGCCGAGGAAGCCGTGCACCTGGCCGGCCTCGACTCGCATGTCGAAGCCGTCGAGCGCGTGGCGGACCCCGCGTTTCCGGCTCCGGTACGTCTTGCGGAGACCTTCGATCTCCAGGACAGCCGACACAGCTGACCTCCCCCGATAAGTAGGCGTCAGCGACACCATACGCGGTATGCACCCGAAGGCAATACCCGGTATGCAGTGTCGGCGTGTCGGGTTAGGTCAGGCGCAGACGACGTGCACGCCCGCGTCGCGGAACGCCGCCACCACGTCGGGGGACGCGCCGGAGTCGGTCACCAGCGTCTTGACCCGGTCCACCGGGCAGATCCGGGCGAACGCGTGCCCGCCGAGCTTGGAGGAGTCAGCTATCACGACGACCCGCTTGGCCCGCGCGACCATGAGGCTGTTCATGGCCGCCTCGCCCTCGTGGTGGGCGGCGGCGCCGAGCTGCGGGTCGATCGCGTCCACGCCGAGCAGCGCGACGTCCAGCGTGACCTCGCGCAGCAGCGCCCCGCCGAGCGGGCCGACCAGCTCGAACGACTTCGGCCGGACCACGCCGCCGGCCACCACCACCTTCATCCGCGAGCGCACCAGCAGCTCGTTGGCGATGTTCAGCGCGTTGGTGACCACCGTGAGCTGGGCGCCCTCGGCGCTCGTGTTGAGATCGGGGCGGACCGCGAGCGCCCGCGCCACCTCGGTGCTCGTGGTGCCGCCGTTGAGACCGACGACGGTGCCCGGCGACACGAGCGCGGCGGCCGCCGCGCCGATCCGCTGCTTCTCGGCCGAGTGCTTCGCGGTCTTGTAGCGCAGCGGCAGGTCGTAGGAGACGCCGTTGGCGACCGCGCCACCCCGGGTACGGGTGATCATCTGCTGCTGGGCCAGCTGGTCGAAGTCGCGGCGGATGGTGGCCTGGGAGACGTCGAGCCGCTCGGCCGCCTCCTCGACGGTGACCCGCCCGCTGTCGGTCAGCATCTCCAGCAGCGCGTTCCAGCGCGCGTAGCGGTCCACCGCGGGGCCCTCCCCAGACTGTGCGTGAACGGTGATCGGTTGCGTGCACACTAGTGCGCGAAACTGGGTCCGCGCAAAACCCTGCGCTGCGCGAACTGGGAGACGGTTGCCACGACCACCCCACTTCGCGCAGAATGACGCGCGAAAGGCGGCCGTATCGCGCCGTATTGCGCAAGGTCTCCCCGGCGAGGAGTTGTCATGGCGTACGTGCACGCGGAGATCGCGAGCCAGCCCGACTGCTGGCGGGAGGCGGCGCGACTCGCCCCGACCGTCGCCGCGCACCTGCCGCGCCCCGGCGAGCGGGTCGCCGTGGTCGGTTGCGGCACGTCGTGGTTCATGGTCACGGCGTACGCCGGGCTGCGCGAGGCCGCCGGCCAGGGCGAGACCGACGCGTTCCAGGCCAGCGAGTTCCCGGCCGGCCGCCGGTACGACCGGCTCATCGCGATCACCCGCTCCGGCACCACCACCGAGGTGCTCGACCTGCTCAGCGCGCTGCGCGGGCGGATCCCCACCACGGTCCTGGTCGGCGACCCGGACTCGGCCGCCGTCACGCTCGCCGACGCCACAGTCGCGCTGCCCTTCGCCGACGAGCGGTCGGTGGTGCAGACCCGCTTCGCCACCACCGCGCTCGCGCTGCTGCGTGCCCACCTCGGCGAGGACCTCGGCCGCCTGGCCGCCGACGCTGAGGTGGCCGTACGCGCCCCGCTGCCGATCGACCCGGCCGGCATCGAGCAGGTCACCTTCCTCGGCCGCGGCTGGACCGTCGGGCTGGCCCAGGAGGCCGCGCTGAAGTGCCGCGAGGCGGCCACGTTCTGGGCCGAGGCGTACCCGGCCATGGACTACCGGCACGGCCCGATCTCGGTCGCCGCGCCCGGCCGGCTGGTCTGGGCGCTCGGCGAGATCCCGGACGGCCTGCCCGAGGACGTGGCCGCGACCGGCGCCGCGTTCTTGCACAGCCGCACGCACGGCTGGCGCACGGTGCTGACGAGCTGGTCGGCCGGCCGCAACCCGGTCGACCCGATGGCCGACCTGATCCTGGCCCAGCGCTTCGCGGTCGCGCTCGCCACGAGCCGCGGCCTCGACCCGGACGCGCCCCGGCACCTGACTCGGTCCGTGGTACTGGCGTGAGCCGCGGCGACGAGGTCGTCGTCGCGCTGGACGTGGGCGGCACCGGGATGAAGTGCGCCCTGGTCCGGCCGGACGGCACGACAGTGCACACCGAACGGCACGCCACCGGCGCGCAGCGCGGCCCGGAGGCAGTGGTAGGCACGATCCTCGACGTGGCCGAAGGGCTGGCCGGCAAGGCCCGCGCCGACGGCCGTACGCCGGTGGCCTGCGGCATCGCCGTTCCCGGTGTGGTCGACGAGGCGCGCGGCGTGGCGGTCTGGTCGGCGAACGTGGGCTTCCGGGACGTACCCCTGCGGGAGCTGGCGGGCACGCGGCTGGGACTGCCCGCGGCGCTCGGGCACGACGTGCGTGCCGGCGGCCTGGCCGAGGCGCGGCTCGGGGCCGGGCGGGACGCCGGCCACGTCCTGTTCGTCGCGATCGGCACCGGCATCGCCGCCTCACACGTGGTCGACGGGTCGGCCGCCACCGGCGCGCACGGCGCCGCCGGGGAGATCGGCCACATCCTGGTACGTCCCGGCGGCCCGCGCTGCGGGTGCGGGCGGACCGGCTGCCTGGAGGCGGTGTCGTCGGCCTCGGCGATCGGGCGCCGGTACGCGGAGCTGTCCGGCGCGCCCACCACAGCCGCCGAGGTGGCCGACCGGGCGGCCGCCGGTGAACCGCTCGCCGTGGAGGTGTGGCAGGAGGCGGTCGAGGCGCTCGCCGACGGACTCGCCACCGGGCAGGCGCTCTACGATGTGTCGACGGTGGTGCTCGGCGGCGGGCTGGCCCAGGCCGGTCCCCGGCTGTTCGACCCGCTGCGGACGGCGTTGCGCGAGCGGCTGACGTTCCACCGCGAGCCGCGCCTGGTCGCGGCCGACCTCGGTGACGAGGCCGGCTGCCTGGGCGCCGCCCTGCTGGCCCTGGACACCCTGGCGAAGGAGAGTCGATGACCCGGCGCGTGACCGGCAAGGTGGTGACCCCGACCGGCGTCATCCGGCAGGGTTGCGTGGAGATCGCGGACGGGCGGATCACCGCTGTCGCCGAGTATCCGTCGGTGCGTGACGGGCACTGGATCGTGCCGGGCTTCGTGGACATGCACACCCACGGCGGCGGCGGGCACACGTTCACCACGGGCGACCCGGAGTCGGCGCGGCAGGCCGCCGCGTTCCACACCGGGCACGGCACCACCACGCTGCTGGCGAGTCTGGTGAGTTCCCCGTTCGAGCTGATGCGCGACGCCACCGCCGCCTACCGCCCGCTGGTGGAGTCCGGAGTGCTCGCCGGCGTCCACTTCGAGGGCCCGTACCTGTCCGCCGACCGCTGCGGCGCGCAGAATCCGGAGTTCCTGCGCGACCCGTCGACCGCCGAGCTGACCGAGCTGATCGAGCTGGGCGGCGGCGCCGTCCGCATGGTCACCATCGCTCCCGAGCGGGACGGCGCCACCAAGGCGATCGAGCTGCTGGTGTCGCACGGCGTGGTCGCGGCGGTCGGGCACACCGACGCCACCTGGGAGCAGACCCGGGCGGCGGTGGCCGCGGGCGCGAGCGTCGGCACCCACCTGTTCAACGGGATGCGCCCGGTGCACCACCGCGAGCCCGGCCCGGTGGTGGCGCTGCTGGAGGCCCCGAACGTGGTGTGCGAGCTGGTCGCCGACGGGGTGCACCTGCACGACGGCATGCTCGGCTTCGCCACCTCGGTGGCCGGCCCGGAGCGGACCGCGCTGATCACCGACGCGATGGCCGCCGCCGGGATGCCCGACGGCGAGTACGAGCTGGGCGGCCAGGCGGTCACCGTGTCCGACGGGGAGGCCCGGCTCAGCCACAACGGCGCGATCGCCGGCAGCACGCTCACCATGGACGCGGCGCTGCGCCACGCGGTCGGCGCGGGCGTGGCCCTGCCGGACGCCTGCCGGATGGTCGCCACCACCCCGGCCCGCGCGATCGGTCTGGGCGACCGGGTGGGCGCGCTCATCGCCGGGCTGCGCGCCGACCTGGTGATGCTGGACGACGACCTGAACGTGGTACGGGTGATGCGCGGCGGCGACTGGGTGGAGTGATCCGCCCGGGGGTCAGACCGTTGGCACCTCGACGCCGAGCACCGCCTGCTCGTCCGGGCGGTGCACCAGCACGTCGGCCAGGTACGACTGCACCGCCCGGCGCATTCCGACGTCCCGCCCGGCCTGCTCGGAGAGCAGCCACTTGTGCTCGATGATCTGGGCGAACAGCTCCTGCGGCTCCAGCTTGCGGCGCAGGTGCGCGGGCACCGCCCGGACCACCGGCTCGAAGACCTCGGTCAGCCAGCGGTGCGCCGCCTGCTGCTCGTCGGTCAGGTCGCTCTCCAGTCGGTAGGCGTCCAGATCGTTGAGGAGCTTGCGGGCCTGGTTCTCCTCCGCGTCCAGGCCGGTCAGGCGCAGCAGCCGCCGGGTGTGGTAGCCGGCGTCGACCACCTTCGGCCGGACCAGGTAGCGCCCGTTGTCGACTGTCGACATGGCCACCTCGGCCACGTCGAAGCCCAGCTCGTTGAGGCGGCGGATGCGGCGCTCGATGTCGTGCCGGGCGGCGCGCTCGACCTGCTGCTCGTAGGTGATCTCGTGCCAGAGCCGCTCGTAGCGCCGCACGACCTCCTCGCAGACCACCTCCGGGTCGATCGACTCGTGCAGCAGGCCGGCGGCCTGGAGGTCGAGCGCCTCGCCGAAGATGTTGACCCGGGCGATCTCCAGGTCCTCGCCGCGCTGGCCGTTGGACAGCGACGGGTACAGCGCCCCGGTCTCGGCGTCGACCAGGTAGGCGGCGAACGCGCCCGCGTCCCGCCGGAACAGCGTGTTCGACAGCGAGCAGTCGCCCCAGAAGAATCCGGTCAGGTGCATCCGCACGATCAGCGCGGCCAGCGCGTCCAGCAGCCGGTTCATCGTCTCCGGGCGCAGCGTGTTGGAGAACAGCGCCCGGTAGGGCAGCGAGAACTGGAGGTGCCGGGTGATCAGCACCGGGTCCAGCGGCTCGCCGTCGTCGGTCTGCCGGTCGGCCACGATCGCGATGGCCTCGACCGACGGGAAGTCGATCCGCTCCAGCGCCCGCAGCAGGTCGTACTCGCGCTCGGCGACCCGCTCGCCGGTCTCCTTCACCGCGTAGACGTACCCGCCGAGCCGGACGAACCGCACGATGTGCCGGGAGATGCCCTGCGGCAGCGCCACCAGGTGCTCGGCAGGCCACTGCTCCAGCGGGGTCGACCAGGGGAGGTCGAGCAGCGCCGGGTCGACGAGGGCCGAGGTGATCCGCACGGCAACCAGTGTGACCGCTGACCCCCGCGCCGCGCTTCCCTTCGTGGCTGGGCACACAGCCGCCGATGCCCGCGCCGCCCGGCCGCCGCCCGCGGCCGGTAGCGTGGTCGCGTGCGTCAGACCTCGGGGGTACGCGGTGACCTGCGGCTGCGGCCGGTCCGGCCGGCCGGGTGGTGGTTCGACGGGCTGCTGCTCGCGGCAGTGGTGGCGCTGACCGTCGCGCTCGCCTCCGGTCACCTGTTCGGCCTCGACCGGGCGGTCGCCGACTGGTCCGACGACAACCGCCCGACGGCCGCCCGCTGGGTGGCGATGACACTGAACCTGCTCGGCCAGGGCACCCCGCTGACGCTGCTCGCGGCCGGGCTGGGCGTGCTGCTGGCGCTGCGGCTGCGATCGGTGCGGCCGCTGCTGCCGCCGGTGGCCGGGTTCGTGCTCACGTTCTTCACGATCGGCCCGCTGAAGGTGTGGACGGCCCGCCCGGCGCCGAGCGCCTCGGTCAAGGAGCCGTTCCTGTCGCCCGAGCAGACGCTGCCGCTGTTCCAGCACGACCTGCCGGTACGGTTCGCGCAGTCGTACCCGTCCGGGCACGTCGCCAACGCGATCGTCTGGTACGGCGTGCTGGCGCTGCTGCTGGCCCCGCTCGTGCGCACGTTCGGCCGGACCGTGCCGCCCCGGCTGGTCACAGTGGTCCGGGTGGTGCCCCCGGCGGTGGTCTTCTGCACCACCGTCTACCTGGGCTGGCACTGGCTGACCGACTCGGTCGCCGGGTTGCTGCTCGGCCTGCTGCTGGACCGCCTGCTGCGCCGGGTGCCCTGGAACAACCTGCCGCTGCCGGCGCGGCTGGGCGGCTGGGCCCGGCCGGCGGAGCATCTCGGCTAGCAGTCAGCCTCTTGTCTCGGCGCATCCACGCCGGTATACATTTAGCAACCTTAATAGTTAAGTTTGTTAAATGTAGGAGGTGCGCGTGCTGGCGAGACGAATCAGCCGCTGGCTGTCGGCCGGCGCCGCCGGTCTGCTGCCCGCGATGATGGCGGTGGTCGTGGCCGCCCCGGACGCCCGTTCGGCCGCCGCCGACGACGAGGCGTGCCGGCCCGACGGGCTCCACCGCACGACGGGAGTGTCGGTGCCCTACTGCACCGTCTACGACACCGCCGGCCGGGAGAAGATGGGCGCCGACCACACCCGCCGGATCATCGGCTACTTCACCAGTTGGCGGACCGGCCGCAACGGCGCTCCCGCCTACCTGGTCAACCAGATCCCGTGGCAGAAGGTCACCCACATCAACTACGCGTTCGCGCACGTCGACGGCAACAACAAGATCTCCGTCGGCAACCCGGCCGCCCCGAACAACCCGGCCACGAACATGACCTGGCCCGGCGTGGCCGGTGCCGAGATGGACCCGGCCCTGCCGTACACCGGGCACTTCAACCTGCTCAACAAGTACAAGAAGCAGAACCCCGGAGTCCGTACGCTGATCAGCGTCGGCGGCTGGGCCGAGACCGGCGGCTTCATCGACGACAGCGGCAACCGCATCGACTCCGGCGGCTTCTACCGGATGACCACCACCGGCACCAACACGGTGAACACCGCCGGCATCGACACGTTCGCCGACTCGGTGGTGACGTTCCTGCGCACGTACGGCTTCGACGGGGTGGACATCGACTACGAGTACCCCACCTCCAACAACAAGGCCGGCAACCCGCTCGACTTCGCCCAGGCCGACGCCAAGCGGGCCGGTCTCAACGCCTCGTACCAGGTCCTGATGCGCACGCTGCGGGAGAAGCTCGACCGGGCCGCCGCCACCGACGGCAGGCACTACCTGCTCACCGTGGCCGCGCCCGCGTCCGGCTGGCTGCTGCGCGGGATGGAGTCCTACCAGGCGTTGCAGTACCTCGACTACGTCAACGCGATGTCCTACGACCTGCACGGCGCGTGGAACCACTTCGTCGGGCCGAACGCGGCGCTCTACGACAACGGCGACGACGCCGAGCTGGCCGCCGGCGGCGTGTACGGCGCGTACTCCGGCATCGGCTACCTGAACACCGACTGGGCGTACCACTACTTCCGGGGTGCGCTGCCCAGCGGCCGGGTGAACATCGGCGTCCCCTACTACACCCGGGGCTGGCAGGGCGTCACCGGCGGCACCAACGGCCTGTGGGGACGGGCGGCGCTGCCCGACCAGACCAAGTGTCCGGCCGGCACCGGCGGCTCGATCGGCTCCACCACCCCATGCGGCAACGGCGCGGTCGGCATCGACAACCTCTGGCACGACCTCGACGCCGCCGGCAACGAGGTGCCCGGCGGCGCCAACCCGATGTGGCACGCGAAGAACCTCCAGGCCGGCATCACCGGCGACTACCTGGCCGGATACGGCCTCACCCCGGCCACCGACCCGGCCGACCGGATCAGCGGCAGCTACGCCCGTAACTACTCGGCCGCGCTGGTCGCGCCCTGGCTGTGGAACGCGGAGAAGAAGGTCTTCCTCTCCACCGAGGACGACCAGTCGCTGGCTGCCAAGGCCGACTACGTCGCGACCAAGGGCCTCGGCGGCGTGATGATCTGGGAACTCGCCGGCGACTACGCCTACGACTCCGCCAAGGGCCAGTACGGCATGGGCGACACGCTGACCACGCTGCTCTACGACCGGCTGAAGGCCGCACCGGCGTACGGCGCCCGCAAGGCGGGCATCACCATGCCCACCCGGACGCTGGACGTGGCGGTCGGCATGGGCGGCTTCGCGCTCGGCGACAACAACTACCCGATCAACCCCGAGCTGCGGCTGACCAACAACACCGGCGCGCCGATCCCGGCCGGCGCGCACCTGGAGTTCGACTATCCCACCACCACCCCGGCCACGCTCAGCCAGCAGTCCGGCTGGGCGCTCACCACTGTCACGACCGGCCACACCGGCAGCAACGTGGGCGGCCTGAAGGGCGACCACAACCGGGTACGCCTCACCGTACCGACCGCGATAGCGCCCGGCTCGTACGCCGAGGTGACGCTCAACTATCAGCTCCCGATCTCCGGTCCGGCCAACTTCACGCTCGCCTTCGGCGGCCAGACGTACGCGCTGGCCGGGGACTGGGCACGTGGTGGCGAGGTGGTCACGCCGTCGCCCGGCCCGAGCGGTTCCGCCCCGCCCGGCGGGGGCACCTGCACCGCGCCGGCCTGGTCGGCGGCCACCGCGTACTCCGGCGGTGCAACCGTCTCGCACGCCGGACGGACCTGGAGCGCGAAGTGGTGGACCCAGGGCGAGACGCCGGGCAGCGCCGCGGTCTGGGCCGACCAGGGCGCCTGCACGGGCTCCCCGACGCCGACCGCCTCCCCGACGCCCACCGGCTCGCCGTCACCCACCGGTGGTGCGTGCGCCGCGCCGGCCTGGGCCGCGGGCACCGCGTACCCCGGAGGCGCTGTGGTGTCCTACGGCGGATACCGGTGGACCTCCCGGTGGTGGACCCAGGGAGACGTGCCGGGGACCAACAGCCAGGGCGTGTGGACCGACAACGGGCCCTGCTGAACCCGATCCCGGTGCCGCCGGCAGATTCCTGCCGGCGGCACCGGCCGTTCACCCCGGGCACCTGGGACGCCGGTGTGGAAGGCCGGCACGGCGCTCAGCCGGCCGGGCGGATCTCCACGATGCTGATCCGGGTCCGGGTGCTGTAGGTCAGCCGGCGGCGGTGGTCGTCGTCCTCGGGCCGCACCGCCACCTGGATGCGGATCTGGGTGCCCTTCGGCAGCTCGACCCG
Source organism: Micromonospora sp. WMMD1219 (assembly GCF_049315215.1). NCBI lineage: Bacteria > Bacillati > Actinomycetota > Actinomycetes > Micromonosporales > Micromonosporaceae > Micromonospora > Micromonospora sp. WMMD1219. The sequence continues at coordinate 2,206,201 of NZ_CP186057.1, read as the reverse complement.
TTCGTCCGGCGTACTCACCACGAACACCCCGCCGGTGGTCTCCGGGTCGATCGACACGCGCTCCTGCCGCAGCAACGGGGTGTCGTTCTCCGCGTCCCCGGGCCGGGTGTACTCGGCGCGTATCCGGACCAGGTCGTCGCGCCGCAGACCGCGCAGGTCGACTGTCGCCTGGACGCTGACCAGCCCGGTCTCCGGCACGGTCCAGTGGTACAGGCCGGTGGCCCAGCGGATGGCGTGGAACCGGTCGGTGGTGTCGAGCGTGTCGCCCGCGTGCGCGGTGCTGTGGAAGGTGGCGATCACGTCCCGTTTCGTGGTCGTGGACGTCTTCTCGCCGATCATCGTCGCGAAGTCGCCGGCGGTGCCACGGAACGCGTCCGCGTCACAGGTGTGCTGGCGGCCGATGATCGCCGAATCGGTGAACTGCCAGATGCGCGGCGTCTCCGCCGGCTTGCCGTATCGGGTCCAGCCCGGGCCGGAGTCCCCGCCGGCCCGCGCGTACGCGGCCTTGAAGTCCTCGGCCACCCGGTACGGGTAGTCGGCGTTCCAGCGCGGGAGGTCGCCCAGGTCGTCGTCGCCGTACTGGCCGCGCGAGGCGTACATCACCGCCACCTTGCCGGTGCGTTCCTCCAGTTCCCGGCCCACGTCGACGCCGATGTGCGGGGGCACGTCGTCGGTCGGCCAGCGCTCCAGGTCGATCTGCCAGAAGAACCCGTCGTACGTGCGCCACCAGGGGGTGTGCTTGTCGGCGTAGTCGACGGCGGTGGCGGCCTGGTCCTCGATGGAGACGTCGGAGTGCACCACCACGTACATGCCCAGGAACGGGATGCCCGCGTCCTTGGCCGCGGTGAGCATCACCCCGTAGTACTGGCTGTGGAACGTGCCGTCGCGCGACTGTTCCGTGCCCTTGTAGGTCATGAAGTCGATGCCCGCGGCCCGGGCGTCCCGGATCCGGTCGGCGGTCAACCCCCGGTCGACGTCGTAGTCGCTCGCGTCCCAGCCGAACAGCGTCATGTGCGGTACCTCCCGCGATCGCGGTGAAGTGGTTCCCGGAACTGCCGGAGCCGATTCGAGGGCACCTTTGCCCGATCGACGCGGAAAAAATCTGATCATCGCCATCGGACAATCGGCACGGAAGCATTTGCAAACCGCGTCTGACCTGCGTAAACGACTCTACCGATGGCGTCGACAATCGACCACCGCTGAGCGCGGATTATTTATGCAAATCATTTTCGTCAATTTGCCGCCCGCGGGCACCTGCCGTTCACCCGAGCGCTTTAGGCTGCCGGTGTGGAACAGCTGGCACGGCGACTCGGCGTACCCGACGCGGTCGTCATCGGTCTCGGCTCGATGCTCGGCGCGGGCGTCTTCGTGGTCTTCGCCCCGGCCGCGGCGGCGGCCGGCGGCACCGGCCTGCTCGTCGCGCTGGCGGTGGCCGGTTTCATCGCCTACTGCAACGCCACCAGCTCGGCCCGGCTCGCCGCCCGCTACCCCGAGTCCGGCGGCACCTACGTCTACGGCCGGGAACGCCTGCACCCGTTCGCCGGTTTCCTGGCCGGCTGGGGGTTCGTGGTCGGCAAGACCGCGAGCTGCGCGGCCATGGCGCTGACCGTCGGTGCGTACCTGTGGCCGGGGCGGGCGCGGCTCGTCGCGGTCCTCGCCGTGGTGGCGGTGACGGCGGTGAACCTGCGCGGGATCGGCAAGACCGCCACCGCCACCCGGGTCCTCGTCGCGGTGGTGCTCACGGTGCTCGCCGTGGTCGCGGTGACCGGCGCGCCGCAGGTCGCCGCCGACCGGCTCACCGCACCGGCGGGGATCGGCGCGGGCGGCGTGCTGACCGCCGCCGGCCTGCTGTTCTTCGCCTTCGCCGGGTACGCGCGGATCGCCACGCTGGGCGAGGAGGTACGCGACCCGGAGCGCACCGTCCCCCGGGCGGTGCCGCTGGCGCTCGGCGCGGTGCTGGCGATCTACCTGACGCTGGCGGTGGTCGCGCTCGGCGTGCTCGGCGCCGACCGGCTGGCGTCCACGGACGCGCCGCTGGTCGAGGTGGTGACCGCCGCCGGGCACCCGGGGCTGGCCTGGCTGGTCCGGGCCGGTGCGGCAGTCGCGGTGACCGGGGTACTGCTCTCGCTGGTGGCGGGCGTCGGCCGGACCACGCTGGCGATGGCCCGCCGCCGGGACCTGCCGGGCGCGCTGGCAGCGGTCCACCCGCGCCACCGGGTGCCGCACCGCGCCGAACTGGCGGTGGCCGTCGTGGTGATCGCCGTGGTGACGGTGGGCGACATCCGGGGCGCGATCGGCTTCTCCAGCTGCACGGTGCTGGTCTACTACGCGATCACCAACGCGTCGGCGCTCACGCTCGGCCCGGACCCGGACCGGCACGTCCCGGTACGGCTGCTCGCCGCGCTGGGCCTGGTCGGCTGCCTGGTGCTCGCGGTCAACCTGCCGCTGCCGAGCGTGCTCGCCGGGTTCGGCGTGCTCGCCCTCGGCGCGCTCGGGTACGCCGTCCGCAGGCGTCGGCCGGCCTGACCGATCCGACGCGCCCGGTCACTCCTGCGGGCGGCGCGCGGCGGGCGGGCCGGTGGGTGCCGGCGGCGGCGCGGGCGTGGTCTCCCGGAGCAGCGCGGTCAGCCCGGCCCGCCGGGCCACCACCGTCAGCCGGTCACCGGCCTGGATCACCATGCGCGGGTCGGCCGACCAGTCGGCCTTCTGGTTCGGGCGGGTGTACGCGAGCAGGCGTACCTCGCCGGGCCGGGCCACCGCGCTCAGCGGACTCCCGTCCAGCGGCGAACCGGCCACCACCGGCACCTCGGTGACCAGCAGCGCGTGCCGGTCGACCGGGATGGTGGCGATCACCGCGCGGTCGAGCAGCGCCGCCGCGAACGCCGGCGCGGCCAGATAGGACACGCTGCGCGAGATGCCGATGCCGAACGCCTGCTGGATCCGCTCGGCGAAGTCGCCGTCGAACAGCCGCAGCACCACGCGCAGGTCCGGGTCGAGGGACCGGGCGATCAGCGCGGCCCGCAGGTTCGTCCCGTCGTCGGTGGAGACCACCACGAGCGCCTGGCAGGTGTCCACCGAGGCGGACCGGAGCGTCTCCTCCCGGCCCGCGTCGCCCACGATCAGCGGCACGCCCAGCCGGTGCGCCAGCGCGGCGCCGCGCGCGTCCGGGTTCTTGTCGATCGCCACCACCTCGACGCCGAAGTCGTGCAACTGGGCCATCACCCGGGTGCCGATGTTGCCCAGCCCGACCATCACCACGTGCCCCGAGCGGTCCGGCTGGACCCGGCCCGCGTGCAGGGCCAGCCGGGCGTTGACGATGCCGTCGACCACCGCGGCCGTGATCAGCGGGATCAGCGCCAGCCCGGCCAGGTTGAGCACCACCTGCATCACCTGGGCGGCGACCGGCTTGTTGACGTCCGGGTCCTGGCCGGTCAGCGTGGTGACCAGCGTCAGGTAGACCGCCTCGCTCCAGCTCACGTCGGCCGCCCGGGCGTTGAGCCAGCCCAGCGCCGCGATCACCCCGAGCAGCACCAGCACCGCGATGCCGATCTTGCGGGTGGCGAAGTGGCGGACCGCGCGCAGCAGGACGGCGACCGGCTGCCGGCGCCGCCGCGCCCGTACCAGCCGCCGCGCGGCGACCTCGGTGCCCGCCGGCCGCCCGGTCGCCTCGGCCAGCACCACGTCGGCCGCCGCCTCGTCGGCGGGCAGCACCCGGACCAGGTCCGGATCCGTGGTGACGGCCAGGCCGCAGACCACGTCCTGCGGGCGTACGTCGTCTCGGCGGGCCACGTAGAGCGTGCGCCCGGCGTGCCGGAAGTGGGTCGGCGCCACCTCGCCAAGCGCGGCGGCCACGAAGGCGGGCGCGGCCATCGAGGCGTCGGAGAGCACCGCCGAGTCGGGGAAGAGCTGCCGCAGCCCGTCCGCCAGGTTGGTGTTGAACATCCGCACCACCAGGCGCAGCCGCGACTCGACCTCCTGGGCGCACAGCGCGGCGTGCATGTTGCCCACGTCGTCCTGGTGCAGCAGCGCCAGCCCGGCCGCCCCGGCCAGCCCGGCCCGGCGGAACGCGGCCTCGTCCAGCCGCTCCGCCGTGACCACCCGTACCCCCGGCACGTCCCGCCCGTCGGGGCCCTCGGACCGGCGGCGGCCCGGCACCACGAGCGTGACCCGCACCTGGCCGTCGGCGCTGTCGGTGGCGAGCAGCGACCGGACCACCCAGTAGGCGAGCGGATCGGAGCCGCAGACCACGTAGTGGGGGCGTTCGTCACCGTTCATCCGGAGCCGCCAGCCGGTCGCGCGGCGCGCGCGGTCGCGCAGTGGCTCGGCCATGTCCGGATCGTAGTCAGCCGCTCGCGATGTGCGCAGCCCCGGCGATCATGAACGCATGGCGGGCCCGGGTCCGGGTAGAGCACCGGCATGCAGACGTTCCTGCCGTATCCGGACTTCCTGGCCAGCGCGCGCACGCTGGACCAGAAGCGGCTGGGCAAGCAGCGCGTGGAGGCGATCCAGGTGCTGCGCGGGCTGACCCGGCCGGACTACGGCTGGCGCAACCACCCCGCGGTGAAGATGTGGGCCGGGTACGAGGAGGCGCTGACCCGGTACGGACTGGACATGTGCGCGGTGTGGTGCGAGCCGGGCCGGGCCGACACCTGCGCCGGCACGCTCGCCACCGATCTCGCGACTGCCTGCGGCATCTCGGTGATCCGCACCCAGGACGAACTGGCCGCCGCCGGTGAGCTGCCGCCCTGGCTGGGCCGCGACGACCTGCACCGCAGCCACCGGTCGTCGCTGCTGCGCAAGGACCCGGTCCACTATGCGCCGCTGTTCGGCGACGTCTCCCCCGACCTGGAGTACGTCTGGCCGCCGTCGGACCGCCCGCGCCGCTGCCTGCCGTGAACGCCCCGCCGACGCGTACCCAGCGGGTTGCCGCCCCGACCGGCAGACTGTGAGCACCGCCGACTGGAGGATGCCCCGTGGGTCTGTCGCAAGTGGTAGGTCGCCTGATCGGCGTACGCGAGCACGTGGTGGACCCGGGCGGCGGTGGCCCCGACCGCGTGCCGCGACCCGTCGCGGCGCTCGTGGTCGGCGGCGGCATCGCCGGCATGTCGGCGGCTGTGGTGCTGGCCGAGCGCGGGGTGGCCGTGACGGTGCTGGAGGCGGCGCCGCACCTCGGCGGACGGCTCGGCGCCTGGCCGGAGGAGTTGCCCGACGGCGTCCAGCGCAACGAGCACGGCTTCCACGCGTTCTTCCGGCAGTACTGGAACTGGCGGTCGATCCTGCGTCGGGTCGATCCGGAGCTGGGCTTCCTCAAGCCGATCCCGGGCTATCCGATCCTGTCCGAGCAGTGGCCGACCGAGGAGTTCGGCAAGCTGCCGCCCGCGCCCCCGGCGAACCTGCTGGCGCTGCTGCTGCGCAGCCCCAGCCTGCGCCTGGCGGACCTGCGGTCGATGGACCGGGACGCGGCGCTGCCGCTGCTCACCTACGACCCGGTACGCACCTACGAGGAGTTCGACGAGCGGACCGCCGACGAACTGCTCACCTCGCTGCGGCTGCCGGACCGGGCGCGGGCCATGCTGTTCGAGGTCTTCTCGCACTCGTTCTTCAACCACGAGGCGGAGATGTCGGCCGCCGAGATGATCGCGCAGTTCCACTTCTACCTGCTCGGCAACCCGGAAGGGCTGGCCTTCGACTGCCCGGACCGGGACTACGGCACGGCGATCTGGGAGCCGCTGACCCGGTACGTGGAGAAGCACGGCGGCCGGGTGCTGACCGGCGCGGCGGCCGCCCGGCTGGACCGTACCCCGGACGGCTGGCGGGTCACCGGCGCCGACGGCGACGCCTGGGAGGCGCCGCACGTGGTGCTCGCGGTGGACCCGCCCGCGCTCGCAGCGCTCGTCGACGCCTCCCCCGGCCTGGCCGGGGCAGCGCCCGAGCTGGTGGCGCGGATGCCCGCGTTCGGCCGGCCCGGCCCGCCGTACGCGGTGGCGCGCTACTGGATGGACGGGGACGTCCGGGCCGACCGCGCGGTGTTCAGCGGCGTCTCCCGACAGCCCACGCTGGACTCGGTGACGCTCTACCACCGGCTGGAGGACGAGCCCCGCCGCTGGGCCGAGCGGACCGGCGGCTCGGTGGTGGAGCTGCACGCGTACGCCTGCGAGCCGGAGGTGCCGGCCGACGAGCTGGCCGCCCGGATGCTGCGGGAGCTGACCGCGCTCTGGCCGGAGGTGGCCGGCCTGCGGGTACGCGAGCTGCGCGCCCGGGTCGAGGCGCAGGCGCCCGCGTTCACGCCCGGCAGCCACGCGTGGCGTCCCGGGGTGGAGACCGACGCGCCCGGCCTCTACCTGGCCGGGGACGGCATCCGCACCGAGTTCCCGAGCGCGCTGATGGAACGGTCGGCGGCCACCGGGATCATCGCCGCGAACCACATCCTGCGGGTCGAGGGGGCGGCGACCGAGCCGGTCCGCTCGATCCGGCCGCGCGGGCTGCTGGCCGGGCGGGCCGCACCGAAACGGTCATAAGCGGCCAAAAACGCCTCTACGCTCGACTGATCCGGTGACACGGGAGGTCGGGCGGTGAGCACCGCGACGCGGGATCGGCGCGACGAGGAGCACGGCACGCCACGGGACGAACGGACCGCGGTGGTCACCGCGCTGCGGCTCGGCTGGTCGATGGCGGACGCCTACCACCACGCGCAGACCGCCGACCTGACCGGGGACGGGCACCGGCAGACGCCGGCGCCGCCGAAGCTGTCGAACCTGACCGAGCTGGCCGGGCGGCACCGGCTCGGCATGTACCTCGACGGCGTGGACGTGGCGCTGGCCCAGATCGCGCCGCTGACCCCGCCCGGCCGTACGGTGCCGTCCGCCGCCGCCGCCCGTGGTGCCACCGGGGCCGACCGGGAACCGCTGCTGCGGGCGCTCGACGACCTCAACATCGACGTGCTGCGGTGGACGATGGCGACGAACCACCGGGTCGGGGTGGCGTACCGGCTCGGGCGCTCGCTCGCCGACACCGTCCGGCGCGGCGACGCCGACCAGCTCGCCGCGCGCTTCGGCGGCCGGCACCTCCAGATCAGCAGGTGGCTGGACGAGCTGGCGAGCGTGCTGCCGCCGTACTCGGCCGCCGTGGTGCGCCGCTCGCTCGCCGCCTGGGCCACCGCTGTCGGCCGGGCCACAGTGGGCGATCCGGGCGAGGCCGGGCTCGCCGAGCTGGCCCGCGAGCTGCGCAACCAGGGCGACCTGTGGCAGGACGTCCTGACCGGCGGCCTGCACCCGCGCGACCTGCTGGACGAGGAGAACTGGGCGGTGATCGCCCGCAACGTCGTCATCCGGGACCGGAAGCTGGTGGCGCAGGCGGCCCGGGGCATCTTCTGGCCGGTGCTGGCGCCCCTGCTCGTGGTGCTGCTCGCGGTCGTCGGGGTCAGTGCCGCCGCCGCGGCCGGCTCCCCCACCACCCGGGCGGCGGTGGCGCTCGTCGGCCTCGGCGCCGGGCTGACCGCGATCTGGCGGTCGATCTCCACACCCACGCTGTCGGTGGCGGCCGAGGTGAACCGCCCGCTGCTGGACAGCGAGCTGGTGGTGCAGATGACCGCCCGGATCGACAGGCCGCTCACCGCCGCCCGGCGGGCCGGGCGGGCCGGACGGCAGCGGCGGCCCGCCGACGACGGATCGAAATACGTTGCCCGTGATTCCCGAATCGATCTACCGTGAGCGCGCAAGGTCAGCCACCGTTCCGGGAGCCGTCGATGTCGCTGCGATACGCCACCACGAAGACGTCGTGGCTGCTCGGCGACGGCTGCCGGGAACACGGTCCCTGGCCCGGAGGCCACGACTGACGCGTCTCGCGTCCCCGTCGTCGCCGCCCGGTCTTGTGGACCGGGCGGCTTTTTCGTCGCCGTACCGCCGATCGTGAAGGGAGAGCCCGGTGGACGCCGTCCTCGTCATCAACGCCGACCTCGGCCCGCTGCACCGGGTCACCGTCAAGCACGCGATCCGGATGCTCTGCCGCCGGGTCGCCGAGATCCACGAGGCCGAGCCCGACCGGGTGATCGGCGTCTTCCCGCTGCCGCGGGTGGTCCGCCTCGTCCGGTACGTGGTGACCCGCTGGCGGTTCAGCGCCGGCCCGGCCTGGTCCCGGGCCGGGGTGCTGGCGCGCGACCGGCGGAAGTGCGCGTACTGCGACGGCGCGGCCAGCACGATCGACCACATCCTGCCCCGCTCGCGCGGTGGCCGGAACACCTGGGGGAACACCACCGCCGCCTGCTACGCGTGCAACCAGCGCAAGGGTGACCGGACCCCGGCCGAGGCGGGCATGCCGCTGCGGCGGGAGCCGGTGACGCCGAGCTGGGCCGCGCTGGCGCGGTGACGGACGGCCGGCGGGCACAGGGGGCGGTGTCGGGGGTACGCCCCGGCGCCGCGCCCGCCGGTCCCACCATGCCCTAGGTGCCGAGACGCCGGGCCAGCCCGTCGAGCAGGAGGTCCAGCCCGCCACCGAACTCGTCCTCCGGTGCGACCGCACCGGCCGCCCGTGCGGTCTCGGCGAGCAGGGGGAACTCGTCGCGGGGCAACGCCGCGATGACGGCCGTGCCGGGCCCGGCCAGCGCGCCGAGGTGTTCCATCTGGATCGCGCCGATCACGTAGCCGAGCAGGGCGCGGAACGCGATCACCCGCCCGGTGCCGGTGAAGCCGGCCCGGGTCAGCACCGCGAGCACCGCTTCGCCCCAGCGCAGGATCGCCGGTGAGCGGTGCCGGTGCGCGGGCAGCAACGGGACGACGGCCGGATGGGTGCCGACCGCCCGGCGTACCCGGCCGGACAGCTCCCGGATGCCGTCCGGCCACGGGGCGTCGAGCGGCGGGCGGGTGTCCACCCGGTCGAGGACCCGCTCGACGACGAGCGCCTCCAGTTCGTCGCGGTCGGCGACGTAGCGGTAGAGGCCCATCGTGCTGGTGCCGAGCTGCGCGCCGACCGCGCGCATGGTGAGGCCGGCGAGGCCGTCCCGGTCGAGCACCGCGAGCGCCGCGTCGGCGAGCTGGGCGTGGGTCAGGGAACGGGGACGGGGCATGGCCTTGACAGCGTACAAGATACGCCTACGGTTGTAGGAGTACGTCGTACGCCTACAACGGGAGCGCGCATGGACGTCGTCACCCCTCGCCACCTCACCAGCGTGACCGGCGCCCAGGTCGCCCTGCCGGACCCGGACCGCCTGGTCCACCTCCAGTTCCGCCGCTTCGCCGGCTGCCCGGTCTGCAACCTCCACCTGCGCTCGATCGTCCGCCGGCACGCCGAGATCGAGGCGGCCGGCGTACGCGAGGTGGTGCTCTTCCACTCCCCCGCCGACGAGTTGCGCGAGCACGTCGCCGATCTGCCGTTCGCCGTGGTGGCCGATCCGGACCGGCGGCTCTACCGGGAGTTCGGGGTGGAGTCGGCGCGACGGTCGCTGCTCGACCCGCGCGCCTGGCTGCCGATCCTGCGTGCCGTGGTGACCGGCACCTGGCACGTCCTGCGCGGCCGGGAGCGACTGCCGTCCCGCACGCCGCACGGCGGCCGGCTCGGGCTGCCGGCCGACTTCCTGATCGCCCCCGACGGGCGGGTGCTCGCCGCGAAGCACGGCGAACACGCCTCCGACCAGTGGTCGGTGGACGAACTGCTGGCCCAGGTCAGCGGGAGCCGGTCGGCACGCTGACCGCCGGATCGCCGGGGTGTTCCCGCAGGAACGCCTCGGCCCGGGGCGCGTCCCGGAGGATCTGCCCGCAGGCGAGCGCGAACATCACCACCGTGACGCCGAACAGGACGAACCAGATCGGCGCCAGGCTGAGCAGCAACTGGCCGAGGTTCATCGTCACCAGACCGCCGAGCAACGGCACGAATCTCCGCTGCCGGATCAACTGCTCGGCGGTGGTGCGCAGCCAGGGCAGGTCGTCCGGGGAGTCCACCACGCCCCGCCGGACGGCCCGGACCAGTTCCCGGCGACGGCGGAAGCTGACCGCCCACAGCCGCGACTCGCGGTCGGCCCGGTGGCTGCCGCTGCGGACCATGCGGACCAGCGCGACGATTTCCAGCCCCAGACCCAGCACCACGAGAACCAGACCGGTCACCTCCACCCAGTCGGGCGGGTCACCGCGTTCCAGCCAGCTGCTCGGGAACGCACCGTCCGCCATCAGTCCGACCAGCACCGACGCCAGCGCGAACGTCAACACCGTGCCGACCAGCAGCAGCCGGACACGGCGGCGTCCCCGCTTGATCTCCCGACGTTCCGAATCACCGTCCACGATGGCCCCCGCTCGACGGCCGGAACGTACCCATCGGGGAATGCCGGTCAAACGGCGGTCAGCGCGTGGCGGGCGGGGTCCAGCCGAAGCGCGGCGGGCGGCGCTCGTTGATCGCCGCCACCCCCTCGCGGGCCTCGCCGCTGCCCCGCACCTGGGCGTGCCACCAGGCCAGTCGCTCGGCGTCGGCGCGGCCGTCGACGATCTCCTTGGCGGCGGTCACGGTGAGCCGGGACCGCTCGGCGACGGTGGCGGTCAGCGCCGCCACCCGCCCGGCCAGTTCCCCGGCCGGCAGCACCTCGTCGACCAGGCCGATCCGCAGCGCCCGCTCGGCGTCCACCAGCTCGCTGGTGAACAGCAGGTGCTTGGCCGCGGACGGGCCGACCAGCGCGGCCAGCCGCCGCGTGGTCGGCGCCGGGTAGACCAGGCCGAGCCGGGCCGGGGGTACGCCGAACCGGGCGTCGGCCGCGGCCAGCCGCAGGTCGCAGGCGACGGCGAGCTGGCAGCCGCCGCCCACGCAGGCGCCCTCGATCGCGGCGACCGTGGGGCGGCCGAACGCGGCGAGCCGTTCCTCGGCGGCCACCGCGATGCTGCCGTCACCGGCCGCCAGCAGCTCGTCCAGGTCGCCCAGGTCGGCGCCGGCGCAGAACGTGCCGCCCGCGCCGGTGAGCACCAGCACCCGTACCGCCGGGTCCGCCTCCAGGCCGTCGAGCAGCACCGGGAGCTGCCGCCACATGGCCGGGGTCATGGCGTTGCGCCGGGCCGGGTTGTGGATGACCACGGTTGCCACCGGGCCGTCCAGGGTGACGGTCAGTTCCGCGTCGGACATGGGTCCGACCGTAACGGGCGGGGCCCGCCTACCACCCGAGTGGGTGGTCGCCGGGCCCCGGGATCGGCGGTCAGGTCAGGAGACGTTGAGCGCGGTGTCGTCGATCACGAACGAGGTCTGCAGCGAGCTGTCCTCGGTGCCGGTGAACTTCAGCGTGACGGTCTGCCCGGCGTACGCCGCCAGGGAGAACGACTTCTGGCTGTAGCCGCTGGCCTTGTTCAGGTTCGAGTAGGTCGCCAGCGTGGCCAGCACCGAGCCGGACGAGTTGAGCACCTGCACGTTCAGCTTGTCGTACTGGACGCTGGTGGTGCTCTCGGCCGAGTCGATGTGCAGCCAGAACGAGAGGGAGTACGCGGAGCAGCCGCTCGGCAGGCTCACCGACTGCGACAGCGTGTCGGTGCGGGTGCTGCCGTAGCCGTTCAGCCACGCGTTCCACGTACCGGTGCGGGTCGGCTGGCCCTGCGAGCCGTACTGGCCGATGACGCCGGAGGTGGTGGCCCAGACCGTGTTGCCGGACTCGAAGCCGGGGTTGCCGAGCTTCTGACCCGCGCCGGTGCAGCCGCCGCCGACGCTGCTCACGGTCAGCGAGTACGTGGCGGACTTCGTGCCCGACGCAGCGCTGCCGGTGACCGTCACCGAGTAGGTGCCGGCCGGGGTGCTGGAGCTGGTGGAGACGGTGAGCGTGGACGAGCCGCCCGAGGTCACCGAGGCGGGGCTGAACGACGCGGTGGCGCCGGTCGGCAGGCCGGACGCGGAGAACGTCACGGTCTGCGCGGTGCCGCTGGTGGTGGACGTGGCGACGGTGGCGGAGGCGGATCCACCCGCGGTGACCGACCCGGAGGTCGGCGAGAGCGAGACGGAGAAGTCGTTGCCGGTGGAGCTGCACGGCGCGTCGTTGCCGGCCACGTTCACCGCGGTCCACGCCGCCTGGACGGTCTTGTACTCGGTGGAGCAGTTGCCGTACAGGTCGGTCGCGGCCCGCAGGGTGTACGCGCGGGCGGTGTTGGCCGGGTTGCTGGTGTTGACGTACGAGGTGTTCGAGGTGAAGTACACGTCGAGCGCCCGGTACCAGATCTTCTCCGCCTTGGCGCGACCGATGCCGGTCACCGCCGGGGCCGAGCCGCAGACCGGCGAGGTGCCGTACGCGGTGGCGCCGGTGCCCTCGGCGAGGTTGAAGAAGAAGTGGTTGCCGACACCGGAGGAGTAGTGCACGTCCTTGTTCTTCGTGCTGGTGGACCAGCAGGAGTCGGACGAGCCGTCCAGCGACGGGTTGTACATGTAGCGCAGCGGCGTACCGTTGCCGTTGATGTTGATCTTCTCACCGACCTGGTAGTCGCCCGGGTCGCTCGGCGCGGCGGCGTAGAACTCCACCATGTTGCCGAAGATGTCGCTGGTGGACTCGTTGAGGCCACCGGACTCACCGGAGTAGACCAGCCCGGCCAGCGCCTCGGTGACGCCGTGGCTCATCTCGTGCCCGGCCACATCCAGCGAGACCAGCGGGCGGGAGTTGCCCGAGCCGTCGCCGTAGGTCATCTGGGAGCCGTCCCAGAACGCGTTGACGTAGTTGTTGCCGTAGTGCACCCGGCTCGGCACACCCTGGCCGTTGCCGAAGATGCCGTTGCGGCCGTGCACGTTCTTGAAGTAGTCGAACGTCTTGGCGGCGCCGAAGTGCGCGTCCACCGCGGCCGACTGCCGGTTCGAGGTGGCGCCGTTGCCCCACGCGTTGTCCGCGTCGGTGAACGTGGTGCAGGTGGAGGTCCCGTTGTTCATGTCGCAGGTACGGCCGTTGCCGCGTACCGGGTCGATCATCTGGTACGTGCTGCCGCTCAGCGTCGTGTCGATGGTGACCGAGCCGGTGTAGATGCCCTGGCCGGTGCCGGCCACCGTCTCGATCTCGTCGTACGAGCCGATCACCTTGCCGGTGGTGGCGTCGGTGATGACGTGCAGCTTCGACGGCGTCTGCTTGTCCGCCTTCCAGCCCGTCGCGACGGTCTCCCAGGCGAGCCGGCCCTTGCCGCTGCTGGCGTCGACGAACAGCTCCGGCGCGCCGACCGAGGTGAGCGACCCGGAGAACGTCTTGCGGGCGCTGGCCTTGGCCGCGTCCGCACCGACCTTGGCGGTGGTGCCCAGGGTCAGCGGGGCGGAGAGGCTGACCGATGCGCTGGTCATGGTGCCGTTCGGGGCGGTGTGGATGACGAAGTCACCGCCGTACACGCGGAGACCCTGGTAGGTCCGGCTGTACCGGGTGTGCGCGGCCCCGGAGGGGTCGACCTTGGTGCGGACGGCCTGATAGGCCTCACCGCCGGCGCCCTGGACGACGCCGGGGTTGGCGCGCAGCAGGCTCGCGGCCTTGGCTGCGGCCGAGGTCTCGGGGCTGGAGGCGCTTGGCGCTGCCGCTTGCGCCGAGGTGGTGACGCAGGCCAGCACGCCGCTGGTGAGCAGCGCTGCGCTGACGGCGGCGACGGATCTTTTCACGGGCCCTCCTGGAAGGCGAAGTTGTGACGGGGGTAGTCACTGATGTAGATATAGCGATACATCGAAGAACGTGAAAGAGGCTGGCGAGATCTCGCCGGAGACATTGACCGAACGGATGAGGAGGACCGGTGGGCCGGAACCGGGTGGTCCCGTCGCGCGTCCGATCGGGTATGAGAGCTGCCTCCGCCGCGGCGGCCGTCGCCGCCCTTCTCCTCCCGCTCGCCGGCTGCGCCCGCGCCGACGCGCCACCCGTCATCACGGACGGGCCCTCGCCGCTGCCCGCCACCGAGGTCGTGCTCGAGAAGTCGGGCGGCATCGCCGGGGTGAAGGACACCGTCACCGTGCGGCCGGACGGCCACTGGACGAGGACCGACCGGACCGGCGCCTCCCAGGAGGGCAGGCTCGCCGAGACGGACCTCGCCCGGCTGCGACAGCTCGCCACCGACCCCCGGCTGGCCACCGAGGCCACCGAGACCAAGGGCCCGGACAACTGCGCCGACGGGTTCACCTACCGGCTCACCGTCGGCCCGGCCGAGAGCGGGTACGTGGACTGCGGGCCCGCCGCCCGGCCGCCGGCCGTCACCGCCGAGGTGGTCGAGCTGCTCACCCGCGCCACCGGCTGACCCGGCTCTCAAACCCGCTGTCGCTGTGACATCGGCCTATGGCCGGTGGACCGGCGACCGGGCCAGCATGGAAGGCATGACTCGCGCACTCATCGCCCTGACCAGTCACTCCGAGCTGGGCCGAACCGGCCGCTCGACCGGCTACTACGTCGGCGAGGCCGCCGAGCCGTGGGAGGTGTTCCGCGCCGCCGGGTACGACGTCGACCTGGCGTCGGTGGCCGGCGGCGAACCGCCCGTCGACGGGCGGGACGAGAACGACACCACCCAGAACGACTTCCTCGCCACCGCCGGCGTCACCGACACCCCGAAGGCCGCCGACGTCGACCCGGAGCGGTACGACGTGATCCTCTTCGCCGGCGGCCACGGCACCATGTGGGACTTTCCCGACGACCCCGACCTGGCCCGGATCGCCCGCTCGGTCTACGAGCGCGGCGGCGTGGTGGCCGCCGTCTGCCACGGCCCGTCGGCGCTGGTGAACCTCACCCTCACCGACGGCTCCCGGTTGATCGCCGGCAAGCGGGTGGCCGGGTTCACCAACAGCGAGGAGGCGGCCGTCGGCCTCACCGACGAGGTGCCGTTCCTGCTCGCCGACAAGCTCACCGAGGCGGGCGCGCAGCACGTGCCGGCGCCTGACTTCACCGAGCACGTGGTCGTCGACGGACGCCTGGTCACCGGCCAGAACCCGCAGTCCGCCCGCGCCGTCGCCGACGCCGTGGTGAAGCTGATCCCCTGAGCGCCGGTCAGAACCGGTAGTCGTCGGGCAGACCGGTGGCCCGCAGCTCGGGCGGCAGGTGGGCGACGTCGTTGAGCGCGACGAGCGTCGGCGGGCCGCCCGAGCTGTAGCGGATCACGGTGAGCCCGCAGTTCTGCTGGTTGAGCCCGATCCACCGGTGCGGCGGCGCCTCCAGCGCGTGCAGCACCAGCCAGGCGACCAGGAAGTTGTGGGTGACGACCAGCTCGCGTACGTCACCCTCTGCGGGGGCGGCGGCGAACCGGGCCACCGCCTCCGCTGTCACGCGCGGCCCGTCGCGCCGCTCCCGCTCGGTGAACGCGGCCAGGAACTCCGCGTACCGCTCGGGCATGCCGGCCGGGTCGGTGTCGTGCGGCATGTGGTCGCCGGCCCGGTCGTCCTCGCGTACCGGAACACCCGGCAGCGACGCCGCGACCAGCGCGGCGGTCTCCGCGGCCCGGCGGGCCGGCCCATGGTGTACGGCGGTGAGCCCGGCCCCGCGCAGCCGCTCGCCCAGCAGCGTCGCCTGCCGCCGGCCCCGCTCCGACAGGCCGGTGTCCGCCTCCTCCTCCGGCCGGTCCTGCTCGCCGTGACGGACCAGGTAGAGCAGGCGGCTGGGCATCGGCACCTCCACGGTCGGGGACCGCGAGACTAGCCCGCCGCCGCGCCGTTCACCGGCCCTGGTGCATCTGGCCGATCCGGATCCGGTTGCCGAACGGGTCGCGGATGCCGAAGTCGATCCCGTACGGCCGGTCGGTCGGCTCGTCGGTCACCTCGACGCCCTTCGCGACCAGGTCCGCGTACGTCTTGTGCGCGTCGTCGGTGGTGAAGAACAGGAAACCCCCGGCAGCGCCCTTGGTGAGCAGCTCCCGGACCTGCTCGGCCGTCTTCGGGTCCAGCGCCGGCGGGCCCGGCTTCTCCAGCAGGATCTCCCGGCCCGGGTCGCCCGGCACGTTCACGGTGAGCCAGCGCATGAAGCCGAGATCCTGGTCGGTGCTGACCTCCAGGCCGAGCTTGCCCACGTAGAAGTCGAGCGCCTCGTCCTGGTCGAGCACGTAGATCTGGGAGCGGGAAGTCGAAGTCATCGTCATGCCCACGACGCTAGAGCAGCGTCCCGGCCTGCTGCTTATCCAAAAGTGCGCAGTCCCGCGGTGGCGCTCGGGCGCATCCAGGCCTTGGTGAAACAGCTCGGGACGTCGGCCGGCGTGGCCTTGCGGCGCCGGTAGGCCGAAGGTGACTCACCGACGATGCCGTGGAACGTCCGGCTGAACGTGCCGAGGCTGCCGAATCCGACCAGATGGCAGATCTCGGTGACCGGTTCGTCGGTGCGCACCAGCAGGTACATGGCGCGTTCCACCCGGCGGCGTTGCAGGTAGCGGTGCGGCGTCTCGCCGAAGGTGGCCCGGAAGGTACGGATGAAGTGCGCCTCCGAGACGTGCGCGATCCGGGCCAGCGCGGGGATGTCGAGCGGCTGCGCGTACGCCCGGTCCATCGCGTCCCGGGCGCGCAGCATCGCCCGGTTGGACTCCTCGACCGCGCGACTCATCGCTGGTCAGCCTAGCGCCTCGCGTCCCTACGACTCGTCCACGAGGCTCCTGGTCATGATGTGCTCGCGGCGCACGTCGTCGGGCATCAGGCCGCCGACCTCGCCCGTTTCCCGGAAGCCGGTGCGCAGGTACAGGGCCCACGCGTTCGGGTTGCCCTCCGCCACGGCGAGCCGCACCGTCCGCGCTCCCGCCCGCCGGGCCCACTGCTCGACCGCCCGCACGAGGTGGTCGCCCACGCCCCGGCCGCGTCCCCCGGGTGCCACGTACATCGAGATCAGCTCGACGACCCCGTCGTGGTCGGTCGGCATCCCGCTCGCCATCCCGACCGGTTGCCCGTCGAGCAGCACCACGACGTTGTACGACCCGGGGACGGCCAGCCGCCCGCGCCAGCGTTCCTCGCGGTCGCCGTCGCCCTGCCAGTCCGCCAGGCGGGCGCCGAAGGCGTACCCGGCCTCGGCGAGCGCGGCGAGCCGCAGCTCCCGCCACACCTTCCAGTCGTCCTCGCCGAGGACGCGTGTCTCGATCATGCGGAGAGGGTTCCGCAGGCACCCCGAGCAGACAATCGATATCCGGCGACGGCGAGTCGGTGGCCGGACCTGCACAACCCCCGGCGGCCCAAACCCGGTGCCTGCTCTCCGGCCCGGCTGCTCGTCAGAATGCGGCGTCCTCTCTACCCTGAAGCCGGCAGGGCTCAGCCACGTCGACGAGGGTACGGACAGCGCCTAGCGGGGAGAAGACATCGTGGAACGCGTGACGGGCATCGGCGGCGTCTTCTTCCGCGCCCACGACCCCGACCGGATCAACCGCTGGTACGCCACCCACCTCGGTGTCGAACTGGCACCGGAGTCCTACGACGTGTCCTCCTGGTGGCAGAAACCCGGTCCTACCGTCCTGGCGGCCATGCCGGCGGACTCCGAGCACTTCGGCGGTCCCGAGCACTCCTGGTCGCTCAACTTCCGCGTCGTCGACCTGGACGCGATGGTCGACCAACTGCGCGATGCGGGCATCGACGTCGAGGTGGACCCCGAGGAGTATCCGAACGGCAGGTTCGCGAACCTCAGAGATCCAGAGGGCAACATGGTCCAGCTCTGGCAGCCCGCGGGGGCCGACGCCCGTGGGCCCGCCTGACCCCTCGCGCGTGCACCGTCATGTGGCTGCAGACGGAGCAAGGCGTCCCGCGGCATCGGACCGGAACGCCTTGTGGAATTGGAGCCCCCGGCCGGGATCGAACCGGCGACATCTCGCTTACAAGGCGAGTGCTCTGGCCAGCTGAGCTACAGGGGCGCGTGCGTCGGGCTCAGCATAGCGACTGAGCCCCGGAAATCCCGCCTCGCAGGGCTCCCGAGCACGGAAAACGTCGGTATCCCGACCGGTACGGCCGATGGATCATCGCCCGGCAACGCTCACGAGCCGGGAGATTGATGCCTCGCAGTGCCTTCCTGACCGTTATGCGTATGCCGTCCGTCCCATCCGACGCGCCACGTCTTGGCACGATCGCGAAAGCCGTTTACCGTGCAGTGACGCGGACGACACTCCGGCCGGCCTCGGCTGCCTGAGCGACGACCCCGTTGGCCGGTGCCTTGGGCACCGGTCGCTCCTTCACTCGGATCGTCCGGCACGTTCCTGCCGGTGAAAGGAAGCGCTCCATCATGGCTACGGTCACCTACGCGAAGGCATCCCGGATCTATCCGGGCACCGAGCGCCCCGCCGTCAACCAGCTCGACCTCCAGATCGGTGACGGGGAGTTCCTCGTCCTGGTCGGCCCGTCCGGCTGCGGCAAGTCCACCAGCCTCCGGATGCTCGCCGGCCTGGAGGACGTCGACGACGGCGCGATCTACATCGACGACCGCGACGTCACGCACCTCCCGCCGAAGGCCCGCGACATCGCGATGGTCTTCCAGAACTACGCCCTCTACCCGCACATGACGGTGTACGAGAACATGGCGTTCGCGCTCAAGCTGCGCAAGACCTCGAAGTCGGAGATCGACCGGCGGGTCAAGGAGGCGGCCGGGCTGCTCCAGCTGGAGGAGTTCCTCAGCCGCAAGCCGAAGGCGCTCTCCGGCGGTCAGCGCCAGCGTGTCGCCATGGGCCGCGCGATCGTCCGCGAGCCGCAGGTCTTCCTCATGGACGAGCCGCTGTCGAACCTCGACGCCAAGCTGCGCGTCCAGACCCGTACGCAGATCGCCTCGCTGCAGGCGAAGCTGGGCGTCACCACTGTCTACGTCACCCACGACCAGGTCGAGGCCATGACCATGGGTCACCGGGTGGCGGTCATGCTGGACGGCGTGCTCCAGCAGGTGGACACCCCGCGGGCGCTCTACGACACCCCGGCCAACGTCTTCGTCGCCGGCTTCATGGGCTCCCCGGCCATGAACATCAAGACGGTGAAGCTGACCGACCAGGGCGGCGCGTTCGCCGAGATGATCGTGCCGCTGACCCGCGAGCAGGTCGAGGCGGCCCGCTCCGAGGGCGGCGACGGCAAGGTCACCGTCGGCTTCCGTCCGGAGGACTGCGACCTGGTCAGCCCGTCCGAGGGCGGCATGCCGGTCGTGGTCGAGCTGGTCGAGGACCTCGGCTCCGACGCCAACGTCTACGGCCACGCCGCGCTGGAGGGCCACAACGAGCGGTTCGTGGTCCGCACCGACCGCCGCAGCATGCCGAACATGGGTGACACCGTGTTCGTCAAGCCGCGTACCGGCCGCAGCCACGTCTTCCACGCCACCACCGGCCAGCGGATCTGACCTACGTACGCGAGAAGGGGCGGCCCGCCACGGCGGACCGCCCCTTCTTCGTACTCTCGATCAGACCTCGACGGACCGGCGGCGGGCGACCTCGGCCAGCGTGACCGCGGCGGCGACGCTGGCGTTGAGCGACTCCACGTCGGAGACCATCGGGATGCTGACGGTCAGGTCGCAGGTCTCCCCCACCAGGCGGGACAGCCCGCGCCCCTCCGAGCCGACCACCACGACGAGCGGGCCGACGGCGGCCTCCAGGTCGTACAGGTCGGTCTGCCCGTCGGCGTCGAGGCCGACCACGACGAAGCCGGCGTCCTTGCAGGCCTTGAGCGACCGGGTCAGGTTGGTGACCTGGGCGACGGGCACGCGCGCGGCCGCGCCGGCGCTGGTCCGCCAGGCGGTCGCGGTGATCCCGGCGGCACGCCGTTCGGGTACGAAGACACCCTGCGCGCCGAACGCGGCAGCCGACCGGATGACCGCGCCGAGGTTGCGCGGGTCGGTGACGCCGTCCAGCGCGACGAGCAGCGGGGCGGCCTGCTCCAGCGCGGCGGCGACCAGGTCGTCGAACGGCTCGTAGGCGAACGGCGGCACCTGGAGGCCGACGCCCTGGTGCAGCACGCCGCCGGTCATCCGGTCCAGCTCGGCGCGGCTGACCTCCAGGATCGCGATGCCGCGGTCGGCGGCGGTGCGGACGATCTCCTTGACCCGGTCGTCGATGTCGATGCCCTGCGCGGTGTAGAGCGCGGTCGCGGGCACCTGGGTGCGCAACGACTCCAGCACCGGGTTGCGCCCGACCAGCAGTTCCGGGCTGTCCTTCGCCGGGTTGGCCTTGCGGCCCGGCGCGACCCGGGGACCGCCCCGGCCGCCGGCCGGCTTGCCGCCCCGGCCCTTGGTCGTGGGCGTGCCCCGGCCACCGCCCTTGCCCCAGGTGGTGTCCTTGGTGCCGGGCTGACCGATCTTGGGCGCGCGGCCCTCCTCGGCGGCGGCGCGGCGCTCCTTGTCCTGCTTCCAGGCGGTGCGCTGGGGCAGCTTCTCGGTGCCCGAGTACGCCTTGTGCCAGGGCCGCTCGTCGGCGGGCAGCGTGCGGCCCCGCCCGGCGAGCGAGTCCTTGTTCTTGCCACCGGTGCCCTTGGGGGCGCCCGCCTTCGGCGTCAGTCGCCGGCCACGGCGCTGCGAGTTGCCGGCCATCAGTCCTGCTCTCCAATAGTCCAACGCGGGCCCTGGGGGGTGTCCTCGACGACCACGCCTGCCTGCTTGAGCTGGTCGCGTACGGCGTCGGCGGCAGCCCAGTCCTTGCGGCCGCGGGCCTGCGCGCGCTGCTCCAGAGCCAGCGCGATCAGGGAGTCCACCACGCCGCGCAGGTCGTCCGTGCGGCCGCCGCCGGTCCAGGCCGGGTCCAGGGGGTCGACGCCGAGGATATCCAGCATCGCCCGGGTGGCGGCCAGCGTCGTGCGGACGGTCACATCGTCGCCGGCGGTGAGCGCGGTGTTGCCGTCCCGGACCACCTCGTGCAGCGCCGCCAGCGCCGCCGACGTGTTGAGGTCGTCGTCCATCGCGGCCACGAAACCGGCCGGCAGGTCGCCGGGCCGGCCAGGGCCGACCCGCTCGGTCGCCCGCTGCACGAAGCCCTCGATCCGCCGGTACGCCACGGCGGCCTCGCGCAACGCGTCCTCGGAGTAGTCGATGCGGGACCGGTAGTGCGCGGCCACGTAGTAGTAGCGCAGCTCCACCGGGCGGACCCCGAGCGAGGCCACGTAGTCGAGGTCGAGCGTGTTGCCGAGCGACTTGCCCATCTTCGTGCCGCCGATGCCGAGCAGGCCGTGGTGCACCCAGTAGCGGGCGAACGGCAGGTCGGCGGCCTGCGACTGGGCGATCTCGTTCTCGTGGTGCGGGAACGTCAGGTCGAGGCCGCCGCCGTGGATGTCGAACTCGGGGCCCAGGTAGCGCCAGCACATGGCCGAGCACTCGATGTGCCAGCCGGGCCGGCCGCGGCCCCACGGCGACGGCCAGTAGGCGTCGGCCGGCTCGCCCGGCTTGGCGCCCTTCCAGAGCGCGAAGTCACGCGGGTCGCGCTTGCCGCGGTCGGGGGCGTCACCGGCGGGCTGCATGTCCGCCGGTGACTGGCCGGACAGCGAACCGTACGCGGGCCAGGAGGCCACGTCGAAGTAGACGTCGCCGGAGCCGTCGGTGGCCGGGTAGGCGTGGCCGGTCTCGATCAGCCGGGCGATCAGCTCGTGCATCTCCGGGATGTGCCCGGTGGCCCGCGGCTCGTACGTGGGCGGGAGCACGTTGAGCGCCCGGTAGGAGGCGGTGAGGATCTGCTCGTTCGCGTACGCGATCGACCAGAACGGCCGGTCCTGCTCCATCGCCTTGGCCAGGACCTTGTCGTCGATGTCGGTCAGGTTGCGGATGAAGGTGACCTCGAAGCCCTTGCTCACCAGCCAGCGGCGCAGCACGTCGTAGTTGACGCCGGAGCGAAGGTGGCCGATGTGCGGCGGGGCCTGGAGCGTGAGACCACACAGGTAGACCCCCACCTTGCCGGCTTCCCGCGGGACGAAGTCCCGCACCGATCGGGTGGCGGTGTCATACAGGCGTAGCGTCACCTCACAAGGGTAGCCGTCCGCACATTTCCGGGTTGGCCGGAGCCGGGTCGTACGCTGCGTGCTGTGGACACGGCGGCGCGCACGGGAGAGACGGCACAGACCCTGGACCGGGGTCTGCGGCTGCTGCACCTGGTCGCGGACGCGCCGGGCGGGCTGACGGTCACCGAGGCGGCGCACCGGCTGGGCATCGGCCGGGCGGCCGTCTACCGGCTGGTCGGCGCGCTGACCGGCCACGGGATGCTCCGGCGCGACGGCGAGGGCCGCCTGCGGATCGGCGTGGGCGTGCTGCACCTGGCCCGCCGTGCCCAGCCGCTGCTGGCCGAGGGCGCGCTGCCCGCGCTGCGCCGGCTCGCCGAGGGCACCGGGGCGACCGCCCACCTGACAGTGGTCGAGGGCGGTGAGGGGGTCGCGCTCGCGGTGGTCGAGCCGAGCTGGACGTCGTTCCACGTGGCGTACCGGACCGGCACCCGGCATCCGCTGGAGCGGGGCGCCGCCGGCCGGGCGGTGCTGGCCGGGCGGGCCGGCGATCCGGGGCCGGTGAGCACCAGCGGCGAACTTCAATCAGGCGCGTACGGGGTGGCCGCGCCGGTGCTCGGTGTGCCGGGCCTGGAGGGCAGCGTCGGGGTGGTGTCGCTGACCCCGCTCGACGTGGCCGACGTCGGCGCCCAGGTCACCGCCGCCGCCGAGGCGGTCGCCGCCGCCCTCTCCTGACCCCCGCATGCCCTCACGCCAGCTCGGCGAAACGGTTGCATCAAGCGGCCCGGATACCGCCACCTCCCCGAAGTGGAGTCGATCATGCGCAAGTCGAGGGCCTTAGCACATGGACAGGGCCGGGTGGGGGTTGTCCACAGGGTGCGGTGGGCGGCGCGGCTGCGGCTGTCCACAGGGGTACCGATCTCGACCTGCACGCCGCCACGCTCGTCACATGCCACCTCATCCTCATCGACCACCGGAGTTGGCCTGGCAGGTCTTCCGGGGCTCGGAAGCGATCCGGCGCGGGCTGTTGTCCCGGCATCACCTGCGCGGCTCGTCCTGGATCCGGCTCCGGCAGGACGTCTACGCCGACGCGCGGCTCGACCGCGACCACGCACTGGCCTGCCGCGCGGCGCTGCTGCGCATGCCACCGGGCGCGGCGATAGCCGGTCCTTCGGCCGCCTACCTGCACGGGGTCGAGCACGCCGCCGACTTCACCGACGACGTGCACGTCCTGCTGCCGGCCACGGTCCGGGCCGACTCCCAGCCGGGGGTCCGGGTGCACCACGCCCCGATGTCGAGCACCCGCAGCGGCCTCCTGGTCCCCGTGGGCAGCGCCGCACCCGCGCGAACCAGCTCACCCGTCGGCACGAGGTCGCCCGCCGGCACGAGGTCGCCCACCGGCACGAGGTCGCCCGCCGGCACGAGGTCGCCCGCCGGCACGAGGTCGCCCGCCGGTTCGAGCCCACCCGCAGGCACCGGGTCCCCCGGCGCGGTGATGATCCTGGCCGGGCCTCCGCCCCGCACCGAGCCGGCCGCCTGCGCCTGGGAGACGGCGGTCTGGGCCGATCCGGTGGAGGCGGTCGGCATCGTCGACGGGCTGCTGCGTACCGGTTCGGTGAACCGGTCGGCACTGGCGAGCGAGGCCGCCCGGAACGCCTGTCGCCCCGGCGGGCGGCGGGCGGCGTGGGTGTTCGGCCTGACCGACGGGCTGGCCCAGTCCCCGCCCGAGTCCCACCTGCGGGTCCGTCTCGTCCTCGCCGGCCTGCCCCGTCCGGTGGCCCAATATCCGGTGCGGGTGCCGACCGGCCTGATCCTGCACCCCGACCTGGCCTGGCCGGAGTTCCGGGTCGCCGTCGAGTACGACGGTCAGTGGCACTCCGAAGCGGACCGGATGCATCTCGACCGGCGGCGGCTCAACCAGCTCGTCGCGGCCGGCTGGCTGGTGCTGCACGTGACCGGCCGCCGTCTGCGCAAGGAGTTCTCCGCCCTGGTCCGGGAGATCCGCGCCGCACTGGTGGCCCGGGGATGGCGGCCGTGACACGGGCCGGAACGCCGAGGTGGCGGCGTCCGGGAACTCCGGACACCGCCACCTCGGGGAAACAGTCGTTACGGTCGCACGTTCGGCTTGACCGGGGTCTTCACGGCGGCGTAGGCGTCGACGATGCCGTAGCCGTAGAAGCCGTTGAAGTTCAGCGAGCCCGCGCAGTACGCGTCGAACTCGGCGTCCCGGCCCTCGTTGGTGTAGCTCTGCAGCCGCGGCTCCGGGCAGGCGTGCTCGGCCGCCGTCCGGTAGAGGTGCTGCTCGACCAGGTTCGGCGCCATGCCGTAGCCGTTGCGGCCCTCCTTCTTGCCGTGCTTGCTGACGATCAGCGCCGCCACGCCCGAGACGTGCGGGGACGCCATCGAGGTGCCCTGGAGGTAGGTGTAGTAGCCACACTCACCCTTGGCGGTGCACTGCTTGAACACCGAGTTCTCGAAGCCGGCGACGATGTCGCCGTTCTCGTCGACCGACCCCTCCTCCTGGAGCACCTTCTTCGGGTACGTGGAGAGGATCATGTTGGCGTCGGTGCGGTACGTGTCGGTGCCGAAGCCGTCCCGGAACCAGCCACCCGGCGCCGCCACCGAGATCTGCTCGGTGCCGTAGTTCGAGTAGTCCGACTTCTTGCCGGACGGGCCGACCGCCGACACGCCGATCACGTGCGGCCCCTCGACCGGCAGGTCCCAGCAGGTCGCGTTGTCGATCGGCCGCGGGTACGGGTCCGCGCCGTAGTCCGGGCTGCTCACGTCGGTGCGCGGCGCGCCCAGGTCCTCGTGGTTGTTGCCGAGCGACCCGACGAGCGTGACGCCCTTGCGGTGGGCGAAGTTCAGCGCCCGCTTCATCGCCTCGATGACGGTGCGCTGCTCGGCCTGCGCCTCCGGCGAGTCGGCCGGGTTGGCGGTGCAGTTGTAGAGCCACGGGTCGACGTAGAAGGACATGTTGACCACGTCCAGCCCGGAGCGGCCCGCGTGCACCAGGGCGTTCACCACCGGGTTGAGGAAGAAGTAGCCGCTGTCCTGGCCACCCTTCAGCTCGACCAGGGATACGTTCGGGGCCACGCCGGAGAGGCCGAAGCCGTTCGCGGCGGCGCCGATGGTGCCGGCCACGTGCGTGCCGTGCCCGCCGTCGTCGGTGCCGACCGGGTCGAGGCAGCTCGCCACCTCGCACGGGCCGTCGACCTCGGGGATGTCCGGGGCGAAGTTGCGCGACAGCGCCCAGTTGAAGTTCGGCGCCAGGTCGGGCTGGCTGGCGTCGACACCGGTGTCCAGGACGCCGACCGTGACCCGGCGGTCGCCCGGCTCGATCTTGCGGGCCTTGTCGGCCCGGATCATGTCCAGACCCCAGAGCTTGTCGTCCAGCGGGTCCATCTTCTTGCCGTTGTTCCTGGCGGCCTTGCCCTTGGTCGCCGCGGCGGCCAGCAGGTGCTCCTGCTCGACCCGGTCCAGCTTCGGCTTGCGGCCGATCGCCTTCTCCTCGGCGGCGCCGACCAGCGCGCCGGCCGCGGTGGCCCGGCTGGCGAAGTCCGCCCGGTCGCTGGTGACCTGGAACAGGCCGACGTCGTCGGTGCGGGCGACGACCTTGCCACCGGCGGCGGTGATCGCGGCGACCGCCGCGTCGCCGGAGACACCGCTCTCGGCCAGCACGGTGAAGGTCCGGAACTCCGACGGCGCGGCGTTCGCCGGGATGCTCAGGCCGGTCACCGTGAGTGCCAGCGAGGCCGCAGCCGCGACCGCGCCGGCGGTGAAGCGCTTGCTCACCACATCAGATCCTCTCGTTGAGGGACGTGGTGTCATCCCACATCACGGGAGCGGGTTCCGCCAGATCGACGTCCGTTATCGGCGGCAACTAGGCATTCGCGTTCGTCAAGGTGGTGAGCACCGTGGACAGTCCGGCGAGGGTGGACACCTCGGCGTCCGGTTCGAGGCCCCGCGGGCGGGGCAGCCCGGCCCGGTTGAGCCAGACCGCGCGCAGTCCGGCCTGCTGGGCGGCGACCACGTCGTGCTCGGGCGAGTCACCCACGTGCACGATGCGCGCGGCGGGCAGCCCGGTCGCCGCCACCACCGCCGCATAGAACTCCGGCGCCGGTTTCTTGGGCAGGCCGCCCTCGTGCGCGTACAACTCGAAGGCGAACTGCCCGGCGAGGCCGCAGCGTTCGGCGCGGCTGTTGCCGTTCGTGGCGAAGCCCAGCACGTGGTGCGGGCGCAGCGCCGCCAGCGCGGGCAGCACGTCCGGGAAGGGGCGGCTCAGCGCGTACCGGCGGGCGAAGAACAACGCCGCGAACTCGTCCAGGTCCGCCTCCAGCCCGGCCCGGGCCAGCGAACGGGTCAGTGCGGCCCGCCGGATCTCCTGCACCGGGGCGGCGCTGAGCGCGCCGAAGACCGCACCCCAGTCCCCCTCCAGGTCCGCGAGCACCACTCCGGCCGCCGCCGGGGTCCGCCGCCGCATCTCGTCGAGTACGGCGACGAGCGCGCCGGTGACCGCCGGGCGCAGGTCGACGAGCGTCTCGTCGGCGTCGAAGACGACGGCGCCGAGCGGCCCGCTCATCGGTCGCCGGCCAGCACCGGTTCGGCCGGCGCGGACGCCGACGGTGTGCCCCGCAGTTCGTCCGCCCGGACCAGGGCGACGCCGCCGAGGATGAGCACACCGCCGGCCAACTGGATCAGGCTGGGCAGTTCGTCGAGCACCAGCCAGGCGATCAGCACCGCGAACATGACCTCGGTCAGCCCCACGAAGGAGGACAGCCGCGCCCCGAGCAGCCGGGTGCCCGCGACACCGGCCAGGTACGCGACCACGGCGGCGATCAGCGACAGCCCGGCGATCGGCACCAGCCAGCTCACCCGATGCCCGCCGAAGCTCACGTCGGCGGTGCCGGCGGCGAGCGGCAGCGCTCCGATGCCGCCGAGCAGCAGCAGCGCCAGCGCGCCGACGGCCATGCCGCCGCTGGCCATCACCACCGA
Organism: Micromonospora sp. WMMD1219; assembly: GCF_049315215.1. Lineage (NCBI taxonomy): Bacteria > Bacillati > Actinomycetota > Actinomycetes > Micromonosporales > Micromonosporaceae > Micromonospora > Micromonospora sp. WMMD1219. The sequence continues at coordinate 2,179,423 of NZ_CP186057.1, read as the reverse complement.
GGGCAGGCCCGCGTCGATCCGGCCGGCGATGACGAAGTATCCGGCCAGCCCGACGCCCGCGCCGAGCCCCCAGAGCACGCCCACCGGGTCGAGCCGCCCTGCGCCGGTGAGGTCGAGGACGAGCACCAGCCCGCACAGGGCGGTGACCGAGCCGGCCACCGTGAGCAGCCGGGGGCGCTGCCCGTGGACCAGCCACATCCATCCGACCACGAGCACGATGCCGAGGTATTCCAGCAGGAGCGCCACGCCGACCGGGAGGTAGCGGACCGCGTTGAAGAAGCACGCCTGCGCGGTGGCCACGCCGAGCAGCCCGAACAGCACGACGCTCACCGCGTTGCGGCGCAGCACCGCCCACCGGCCGCGCAGCGCCAGCACGGCGGGGACGGCGAGCACCAGCGCGGCGATGCCGACCCGGGCGATCACCACGGCGACAGCCGACCACTCGCCGGTGATCAGCGGTCGGGCGAAGGTGCCCGAGGTGGCGAACGTGATCGCGGAGAGCAGTGCCAGACCGAGCCCGGCGCCGGACCGTTCACGCATCGGGAACTCCTGGTCATGAGTGAAGGGAGGTTATGCTGATGACGCTAGGCGCAGCCTCCGACAGGAGTCAAGTTGCTTTTCGCCCATGACACCGAATGCGCGCTGGTCGCAGCCGCCGCGCTGGTGAACACCGCCGGCGACCCGGACGGGCTGCCCGACGTGGCCGCTCTGGACGCCTTCTTCACCACCCACGGGTGGAGCGGCCGGCACGAGCACACCGACGCCGAACTGCGCCAGGTCCGCGCGCTGCGGCCCCGGCTGCGCCGCATCTGGTACGCCGACACCGACGAGGTGGTGGCGATCGTCAACGGGCTGCTGCGCGAGTCGCACGCGCTGCCGCAGCTCGTCCGGCACGACGACGAGCCGTACCACGTGCACGCCGTGCCGCGGGACGCGCCGCTGGCGACCCGGATGGCGGTCGAGGCCGCGATGGCGATGGCCGACCTGGTCCGGATGGGCGAGCTGAGCCGGCTGCGGCACTGCGACCACCCCGACTGCGACAACGTGCTGGTCGACCTGTCCCGGAACCGGTCCCGCCGGTTCTGTGACGCCGGGTGCGGCAACCGGGCCGCGGTGAGCGCCTACCGTGCCCGCAGGGCCGCGGCGTCCCACTCCTGACGGGTCGCGGGCCAGGCGTCGCGGGTCAGCTCGTACTCGACCTCGCCGTGTTCCGTACCCGGGATCGGGTCGTCGAAGGCCAGGTGGAACGTGCGGACGTAGCGCAACCCCGCGCGGGCCATGACCGCGCGGGATCGGTCGTTCACCGCCATCGTCTGGGCCCACACCCGGCGGACGCCGGCCGTGTCGAACGCGTGCCGCACCAGCGCCCGCGCGCCCTCGGTCGCCAGCCCGTGCCCCCAGGTCGCGCGGCGCAGCCGGTAGCCCAGCTCCGCCTCGGCGCCGTCGTCGGACGGGTCGAGCGAGTGCCAGCCGAGGAACTCGCCGGTGAACCGGTCGAGCGTCGCCCAGCGGCCGAGCCCGGGGTGCCGGGCGTACTGCGCGAGCACCCGGGGCAGCACCTCGTCCCGGTACGTCCCGGGCGGGGTCGGCACACCGCCCGTCAGGAAGCGCATGACCTCCGGGTCGGCGTCCAGCGCCACCAGCCGGTCCACGTCGTCAGTCGTGAACCGGCGCAGCGTCAGCCGCGCGGTCTCCAGCAACACACCGCCGTCGTCACGCACCGTCGGATCATGCCGCGCCCACGGTGACGGGTCGAGGCAATTACCGGCGCCGCCCTCAGGGGTGGGTCATCCGCAGCAGGTCCAGTGCCTCGTCCAGCTGGGTCTCGGTGAGCGTGCCCGAGTCCACGTGGCCCCGGGAGATCACCACCTCGCGGATGGACACCTGCTTGGCCAGCGCCTCCTTGGCGATCGAGGCGGCCTCGTCGTACCCGAGGTGGCGGTTGAGCGGGGTGACGATCGACGGCGAGCCCTCCGCGTACGCCAGGCAGACCTCGGCGTCCGCGACCAGGCCGGCCACCAGCCGCTCGGCGAACAGCCGGCTGGACGCGGCGATCAGCTTGATCGACTCCAGCAGGTTGCGGCCCATCACCGGGAGCATCACGTTCAGCTCGAAGTCGCCCTGCGAGCCGGCGAACGCCACCGCCGCGTCGTTGCCGATCACCTGGGCGCAGACCTGCCGCATCGCCTCGGCCACCACCGGGTTCACCTTGCCCGGCATGATCGACGACCCCGGCTGGAGGTCGGGGATGCGCAGCTCACGCAGCCCGGCACGCGGGCCGGAGCCCATCCAGCGCACGTCGTTGGCGATCTTGTAGAGGCCGACCGCGACGGTACGGAGCTGCCCGGACGTCTCCACCAGCGCGTCCCGGGCGCCCTGCGCCTCGAAGTGGTTGCGCGCCTCGGTCAGCGGCAGGCCGGTCGACTCCCGCAGCTTGCCGATCACCCGGTCGGCGAAGCCCAGCGGCGTGTTGATGCCGGTGCCCACAGCGGTGCCGCCCAGCGGCAGCTCGGCCAGCCGGGGCAGCACCGACTCCAGCCGCTCGACGCCGTAACGCACCTGCGCGGCGTAGCCGCCGAACTCCTGCCCGAGCGTGACCGGCGTGGCGTCCATCAGGTGGGTACGCCCCGCCTTGACCACCGTCTCGAACTCGGCCGCCTTCTCCTCCAGCGCGTCCGCGAGCTGCTTCAGCGACGGGATCAGATCCTCCACCACGAACTGGGTGGCGGCCAGGTGGATCGAGGTGGGGAACACGTCGTTGCTGGACTGCGACGCGTTGACGTGGTCGTTCGGGTGCACGTCGCGGCCCAGCTCCCGGCCGGCGAGCGTGGCGATCACCTCGTTGGTGTTCATGTTGGACGACGTGCCGGAGCCGGTCTGGAACACGTCCACCGGGAACTGGTCGTCGTAGCCGCCCTCGGCCACGTGCGCGGCGGCGGTGGCGATCGCCTGCGCCACGTCCGCGTCGATCACCCCGAGCTCACCGTTGACCAGGGCCGCCGCCCCCTTGATCTGCGCCAGGGCCTTGATCTGGGCCGGTTCCAGCCCGCGCCCGGAGATCGGGAAGTTCTGCACCGCGCGCTGGGTCTGCGCCCGCCACAGTGCCTCGGCGGGCACCTCCACCTCGCCCATCGAGTCGCGTTCGATCCGGTAGCCGGTCGCCTCTGGAGTCGTCACGCGTTCCATCCTGCCGCGCATCCGGGCGGTGTGCAGGGAAAGTGGCGTGGCCCTCAGCCCAGCTCGGCGAGCAGCCTCTCGGTCTCCCGCCGATCCGGCGACTCGACCTGGCGGAACAGCGCCAGCGCCCGCGCGGCGTACCGGCGGGCCTCGTCGGAGTCGGCGTGGCGCAGGCACCGGGCGAGGCCGTCCAGGGCCCGGGCCTGCTCGTAGCGCAGGCTCAGTCGCGTGGCGTCGTCCAGCACCCGGCGGTGCAGGTCGATCGCGGCGTCGACATCGCCCAGATCGTGCAGGGCGCGGGCGAGGAGGTTCCGGGAGGCGCACTGCCCGATCCGGTCCCCCGCGTCGGTCATCGCGATCAGGGCGGCCCGGTGCCGGGCGGCGGCCTCGGCCGGGCGGCCCGCCTCACGCTCCATCATGCCGATCTCGTTGAGGATCTCCCCCTCCCCGAACCGGTTCGCGGTGGTCCGCTTGAGGTGCAGTGCCGCCCGGAGCAACCGGCGGGCCGGCCCGGTGTGGCCCAGGCGGTGCCGGATCATGCCGAGGTGGCCGAGCGCGTTCGACGTGTGCCGTGGATCGCCCGCCTCCCTCGCCAGGACGATGTGCCGGCGGGCCGCCCGGAGGGCCAGGTCGTACCGGCCACGGAACAGCTCGGCGACGGACAGCATGTTGAAGAGGCTGGATATGGTCGCCGCGTCGTCCGGGTAGCGGCTGATCCGTAGCGCCTCGTCGACGTACCTGACGCAGCGCTCCGCGTCGTCGGTCCCGAAACACACCGCGGCGAGGTTGGCGAGCGCCTGGACCTGCTCCCGGCGCAGACCGAGCCGGCGGTACCTGTCGACGCCCGCCTCCAGGAACCGGATCGCCTCCGGAAAGTCCCCCAGCCGGAACTTCGCCGAGGCGAGGTAGTTCATGGTGATGGCCACTGCTTCCTCGTCCCCCGACCCGGTGGCGACGCGCAGCGCCACCTCATGCGTCTCGACCAGTTCGTCGAGGTGGCCACCGACGAAATTGGACCACCAGCACGCCCGGGTCAGCTGCCAGCAGTACGCCGGGAGGCCCTCCGACTCGGCCAGGTGCACCAGTCCGACGAGAGCCGCCCGGTTCTCGTCGAACCAGGACTGACCCGGCCTGTCCTGGACCGGCAGCAGGTCGGGACGCCGTGGCGGCGGGAAGGCGACCTGGCTCAGCGCGCCCTGCTTCGTCTCGGCGACGATCGCCAGGCCGACCGCCACCTGAAGGTGATGGTCGAGCAGGTGGGCCACCGCCGTCCGGCGCTCGGCCGGACGCTCGGTCTCGGTCAGCAACCGGCGCGCGTACTCCCGGAGCAGGTCGTGGAGGCGGTACCGGCCCGGCGCGGTCTCCTCGGCCAGGTGCACGTCCACCAGCTCGTCCAGCAGGTCCTGCGCCTCCGGCAGTGGCACGTCGGCGAGCGCCGCCGCCACCCGGTTGTCGAACCGTACGCCGGGGTGGAGCCCGAGCAGCCGGAACAGCCGCCGGGCCGGCGCCGAGACCTGCGCGTACGAGAGCGTGAAGGCGTGCCCGACGGAGCGTTCGCCGACCGCCAGCTCGGCCAGTGAGTCCTGCGCCTCGGCCAGCCGCCGCGCCAGGTCGGCGACCCGCCAGTGCGGGCGGTGCGCGAGCCGGGAACCGGCCAGCCGGATGGCGAGCGGCAGGTGACCGCACCGCCGGGCAACCTCGGCGGCGGCCACCGGCTCGGCGCCGACCCGGTCGGCGCCGACGATCCGGCCGAGCAGTTCGACGGCCTCGTCCGGGTCCAGGACGGGCAGCGAGTGTGGACGCCCCTCGTCGAGGCCGGCCAGTCGGCGACGGCTGGTCACCAGCACGAGATTGTCCGGACCGCTGGGCAGCAGCGCCGCGGCCTGGGCGGCGCTCGCCGCGTTGTCGAGCACCACCACGGCCCGCCGGTCGGCCAGCTCGGAGCGCCACATCGCCAGCCGGTCCTCCGCGTCGACCGGCACCCGTTCGGCGGGCACGCCGAGCTGTCGCAGCAGGGTGGCCGCGGCCGCCGCGGGGGTCAGTGGGCTGCGCTCGCTGTAGCCGTGCAGGTCGATGAAGAGTTCCGCGTCGGGGAACCGCTCGCGCAACGCGGTCGCGACCTGGACGGCGAGGGTGGTCTTGCCGCTGCCGGCCATGCCGTCGATCAGGTACAGCCGCGTCCCCTCCTCGACGATGTCCTTGACCAGCCGCGCCATGGTCTGCTGACGGCCGGTGAAGTCCCGGATGGCCCGGGGCAGCGTGCGTACGGGCGCCGCGGGGCGCGGACCGGCCGCCTCGTCACCGGCCAGTACGCGCTGGTGCAGTTCCTGCAACGCCGTGCCGGGCTCGATGCCCAGTTCCTCGGCGTAGATCCGGCGGCCGTCCCGGTAGACGGCCAGTGCGTCCGCCTGCCGGCCGACCGCCGCGAGGGCCAGCATCAGCTGCCCCCGCAGCCGTTCCCGCAGCGGGTTGTTCTCGACCGCCTCGGTGAGCTCGTCGACCAGTTCGGTCCCCCGGCTCAGCCGCAGCTCGACGTCGACGCAGTCCTCCAGCACCGCGAGCCGTTGCTCGTCGAGCGCCTGGGCCCGCAGCCGCACCAGCCGGGCCGGGATGCCGGCGAGCGCCGGACCGCGCCACAGCGCCAGGGCGGCCCGGTAGTGGCGGCGGGCCTCGGCCGGCCGGCCGGCGGCCGCCTCGGCGCGGGCCGTCTCCACGGCACGGGCGAACATGTCGGCATCGAGGTCGTCCGGCTCGATCCGGATGCCGTAGCCCGCCGGGTCGGTGACGATCGTGTCGGCCGGCAGCCCGAGCGCAGCGAACCGCTGCCGCAGTCTCGACACGCAGATCTGGAGCTGGGTCCGCGCGGTCGCCGGGGGACGGTCCTCCCAGACGGCGTCGACCAGATCCTCCACCGGCACCACGCGGCCGGGGCGCAGCAACAGCATGGCGAGCACGGTGCGATCCCGGCCCGCGGTGACGGTGGCTTCGCCGCCACCGACCCGCAAGGGCCCCAAGATCCCGAATCGCATCCGCGCCCCCGCCTGCCGCCATGCAACTTCCAGCAGCGTAGCCCGGCGGTCACCGAGCGGCGCGACGAGGCGATAGCGATCCGATAGCGACGGCACCCAGACTCGACACGGGTTGTCGGTGACGGCATCCGACGGGGGCGGTGCGCCTGCCCGGCCGAGTGGCCGGGCAGGCGCACCGATGTCGATGCACGACGGACACACCGAGGGGCGCCCGGGACATTCCCGGGCGCCCCTCGCGTACGTCTGACGTCAGCGCCGGCCGACGGTGAGCACCGGCTTGGTGACCTCGGCGAAGAAGTCGTTGCCCTTGTCGTCGACGACGATGAAGGCCGGGAAGTCCTCCACCTCGATCTTCCAGACCGCCTCCATGCCCAGCTCGGCGTATTCGAGCACCTCGACGTGCTTGATGCAGTCCTGCGCCAGGCGGGCGGCCGGACCGCCGATCGAGCCGAGGTAGAAGCCGCCGTGCGCCTGGCAGGAGCGGGTGACCTGGGCGGACCGGTTGCCCTTGGCCAGCATCACCATCGAGCCGCCGGCCGCCTGGAACTTCTCCACGTACGCGTCCATCCGGCCGGCGGTGGTGGGACCGAACGAGCCGGAGGCGTAGCCCTCGGGGGTCTTCGCCGGGCCGGCGTAGTAGACCGCGTGGTCACGCAGGTACTGCGGCATCGGCTCGCCCGCGTCCAGCCGCTCGGCGATCTTCGCGTGCGCGATGTCCCGGGCGACGACGAGCGGGCCGGTCAGGGACAGCCGGGTCTTCACCGGGTACTTCGACAGCTCGGCCCGGATCTCGTCCATCGGCCGGTTCAGGTCGACCCGGACGACCTCCTCGGTCTCCAGCGTCTCGTCGGTCACGTCGGGCAGGAACCGCGCCGGGTCGGTTTCGAGTCGCTCCAGCCAGACGCCCGACGGGGTGATCTTCGCCACCGCCTGCCGGTCGGCCGAGCAGGAGACCGCGATCGCCACCGGGCAGGAGGCGCCGTGCCGGGGCAGCCGGACCACCCGTACGTCGTGGCAGAAGTAGCGCCCGCCGAACTGCGCGCCGATGCCGAAGTTGCGGGTCAGCTCCAGCACCTCGGCCTCCAGCTCCAGGTCACGGAAGCCGTGCGCGCTCATCGAGCCCTCGGTGGGCAGCGCGTCGAGGTACTTCGCGGAGGCGTACTTGGCGGTCTTGAGCGCGTACTCGGCGGAGGTGCCGCCGATGACGATCGCCAGGTGGTAGGGCGGGCAGGCCGCGGTGCCGATGAGCCTCAGCTTCTCCTCCAGGAACTGCATCATCCGCGTGGGGTTCAGCAGCGCCTTGGTCTCCTGGTAGAGGTAGGACTTGTTGGCCGAGCCGCCGCCCTTGGCCATGAACAGGAACTTGTACGCGTCGGCGTGGCCGTCCGGGTCCTCGGCGTACAGCTCCACCTGGGCGGGCAGGTTGCTGCCGGTGTTCCGCTCGTCCCACATGGTCAGCGGGGCGAGCTGGGAGTAGCGCAGGTTGAGCCGGGTGTACGCCTGGTAGACGCCGCGCGAGATCGCCTCGGCGTCGGTGCCGTCGGTGAGCACGTGCCGGCCGCGCTTGCCCATCACGATCGCGGTGCCGGTGTCCTGGCACATCGGCAGCACGCCGCCGGCCGCGATGTTGGCGTTGCGCAGCAGGTCGAGCGCGACGAAGCGGTCGTTCGGCGAGGCCGCCGGGTCATCGATGATCGACCGGAGCTGAGCCAGGTGGGCCGGGCGCAGGAAGTGGGCGATGTCGTGCATCGCCTCGGCCGTCAGCGCGGTCAGCGCGCCCGGATCCACGGTGAGGAACCGGCGGCCTCCGGGGCCGTTGACGACGTCCACGCCCTCGTCGGTGACCAGGCGGTATTCGGTCTGGTCGGGACCGGTCGGCAGCAGGGGTGCGTACGAGAAGGCGGCGGCACTGCTCATGACCGAAAAGCCTAGGGCAGAGCTGTCGATCGGTGGCACCCGCAGGTGGGTCGTGGGACGACGCTCTCACCCGCTGTCACTTGCCGCCCGCGCAGAGTTCGTTCTTCGGCCCGCAGCTTCCCTGGTCGCTCGGCGGGCGCCAGCTGCCTCCCGGGTCCGGCGCCACCGGCGCGCCGTCCTGGCCCGGCCCCGGCGTCTCGCCCGTGCCGGCGCCCCAGCGGACGTACCCGATCTCCCGCCCCTCGCCGATGATCATGCCGTTCGGGCCGACCGCCAGCGCGTTCGCCGAGGTGCGCAGCTCGACCAGCACCCGGCCCTCCCGCGGCTCGACAGCGATCAGCCGGGACGGCTTCTCCTCGCTGATCACCGCCGCGTACGGGGTGAGCGCGGCACCGCTCCTGCCGCCCGCCGGCCGGGTCCAGCGGGTCCGGTCGGCCGACAGCTCCCGACCGAGCAGCGAGCCCTTGTCGGCGCTGCGCACCACTGTGTAGCGGTCGTCCACGGCGAGCAGCTTCTCGCCGTCCGCGCCGACCTGGAGCAGCCGGCCGTCGTACCCGTCGAGCACGGTCTCCCGGCCGTCCGGGGCGACCCCGATGATCACGTTGCGTCCGCCCTGCGGATCCTCCCGCTGCACGCAACCGGCGTAGTCGGCGGTGCGCAGGTTGATCCCGGTACGCCGCCACACCTGCTGACCGGTGGCCGGGTCCACGGCGGTCACCGTGTAGTAGCAGCTCCCGTCGCGGGAGGTGGCCGCGATCCGCAGCAGCCGGCCGCCGACCACTGCGAGCCGCTCCTCCCGGCCGGGCTGGACGTTCTGGAGCACCCGGCCGGTGGCGGTGTCCACCACGTGCACCCGGCCGTCGACCGGGAAGCCGAGCAGCGGCGGTACGGACTCCGGCCCGGCCACCCCGCCGTCGATCCGGGTGGCGCCGAGCCGCCGGGTGCCGAGCAGTTCCGGGTTGTCGGCGAGCACGCCGCTGTGCACGCCGGGCAGGAACGCGCTCCACAGCGGAGCGGTGCCGCGCGGCTCCCAGGCACGCAGCGTGCAGTCGGTGGCCTGCACGCAGTACGCGTCCAGCAGCAGGTTCCGGTACGTCCAGACGGCGATCGCGCGGTCGTCGCGGCGGCGGGTCACGCCGCTGACCGGGTCGAGCACCTCGTACCCCTTGTCGAGCAGCTTGCCCACGGCGACGACGGACTCCCGGCCGCTGCCCGCGACCGCCGACCAGTCGGCCTTGCGCTCCCAGAGCTGGCCGCCGTCGGCGAGGTTGCGCGCCTCGATGCGGGTGCGCTGCTCCACGATCACGGTGTCGCCGGCGATGGTGACGCTGCGCGGCGTGCCGCCGACGCGCTGCTGCCAGACCACGTCCGGCTCGGAGATCGGCTTGCTGCGGTCGACCCAGTCCCAGAGCGCCGGGAACGGGTTCCAGACGCCGGTCGCGGCGAGGACGACCACGGTGACGAGCCCGAGCAGCAACCAGCCGCGTACCCCTAGGCCCTTCACACCGCACACGGTAGCGACGATCACCGGTCCCCCGGGCCGCGTGCGGGGCGTGTCGCGGCCCTTCTTGGGTGGCCCGGGGTGTTAAGGGCCGCCGCGGGCGGCGGAGCGGACGAGCGGCAGCGTCCGGTACGGGATCTGCTCGGCCAGCGCGATGATGGTGGAGGCGCGCCGGATGCCCTCCGAGGCGACGATCTGGTCGATGACCCGCTGGAGGTCGGTGTTGGACCGGGCGACGATCCGGCAGAGCAGGTCGCTGGAGCCGGTGATGGTGTGCGCCTCCAGCACCTCGGGGATCGCGGCGAGGTGCGCGGTGACCTGGTCGTGGCCGTGCCGCTGACTGATCTCCAGGGTGACGAAGCTGGTCACCCCGAAGCCGATCGCGGCGGGGGTGATGTCCGGCCCGAACCCGGTGACGACGCCCCGGCCGACGAGCTTGTCGAGCCGGGCCTGGACCGTGCCGCGGGCCACGCCGAGCCGCCGGGAGCACTCCAGCACACCGATCCGGGGCTCCTCGGCGAGCAGTTCGATCAAGCGGGCGTCCAGCTCGTCGAGCTGTACATCCTGACCAGTGTTCATGGTGCCCAACCGTACCGAATGCACAACCTGACCAGGAATAACGTCAACTGTTGCCCAACTCACCGTGGCCCGTAGATCCTCGCCGGAAGAGCACATCCACGGCGGCCCGCGAGGCCGGCCGGTACGCGAGGGAGGCCACCATGACCCAGGCGATCGACCGACCCCAGTCGACCGAGGAGGTCGACGTCGACGCTCTCGTCGGCGCAGTCGACCACGACATCACCCGCGACCCGTTCCCGGTCAAGGGCATGGACCACGTCCACTTCCTGGTGGGCAACGCCAAGCAGGCCGCGCACTACTACTCCACCGCGTTCGGCATGACCTGCGTGGCGTACCGGGGGCCGGAGCAGGGCTACCGGGACCACGCGCAGTACGTGCTGACCAGCGGTTCGGCCCGCTTCGTGCTGACCGGCGCGGTACGCCCGGACGCCGACGGCGCCGAGCACGTGGCGAAGCACAGCGACGGCGTCTCCGACATCGCGCTGGAGGTGCCGGACGTGGACGCCGCGTACGCGCACGCCGTGGCGCAGGGCGCGACCGGCCTGGTCGAGCCGCACGACGTCAGCGACGAGCACGGCACCGTCCGGATGGCGTCCATCGCCGCGTACGGCGACACCCGGCACAGCCTGGTCGACCGGTCCCGCTACACCGGCCCGTTCCTGCCCGGGTTCGTGGCCCGCGGCCCGATCGTGGACCGGCAGCCGATGATCGACGCCGGCATCCAGCCGAAGCGGTTCTTCCAGGCGGTCGACCACGTGGTCGGCAACGTGGAGCTGGGCCGGATGGACGAGTGGGTCGAGTTCTACAAGCGCGTCATGGGCTTCTCGAACATGGCGGAGTTCATCGGCGACGACATCGCCACCGACTACTCGGCGCTGATGAGCAAGGTCGTCGCCAACGGCACCCGCAAGGTGAAGTTCCCGCTCAACGAGCCGGCCGTGGCCCGCAAGAAGTCGCAGATCGACGAGTACCTGGAGTTCTACCAGGGCCCCGGGGCCCAGCACATCGCCGTGGCCACGAACGACATCCTGGCCAGCGTGGACGCCATGCGCGCCGCGGGCGTCGAGTTCCTGGACACCCCGGACTCGTACTACGAGGACCCGGAGCTGCGCGCCCGCATCGGCAACGTCCGGGTGCCGATCGAGGAGCTTCAGTCCCGCAAGATCCTGGTCGACCGGGACGAGGACGGCTACCTGCTCCAGATCTTCACCAAGCCGGTGCAGGACCGCCCCACCGTCTTCTTCGAGCTGATCGAGCGGCACGGCTCGCTCGGCTTCGGCAAGGGCAACTTCAAGGCCCTGTTCGAGGCGATCGAGCGCGAGCAGGAGAAGCGCGGGAACCTGTAACACTGTCCGCGTGACCCAGCCTCCTCCGAACCCGACGCCGCCGCCCGCCGGACATCCACCCGCGGGCGGCGGCTTCGCGCCGCCCGGCGGACCGGCGGTGCCCGCACAACACGTGCCTCCGGGGTACGCCGGCCCGCCCGGCTACCCGCCGCCCGGTTACCCCCCACCCGGGTACGCCCCGGCGCCCGTGCCGCCCCCGGTGGCGCCGAACGGGCAGCCGCTGGCGGGCTTCGGCGACCGGCTGCTCGCCTACCTGATCGACACCGCCGTCGCCATGGCGGTGATGATGGCGCTGTTCGTGCCGGTCTTCTTCCTCGTCTTCTTCCGGATGATCGACGAGATGGAGCAGGCCGGCCCGAACGGCCCCGACCCGGTCGAGGTCTGGACCAGCGTGTTCCTGCCGCTGCTCGCCGCCGAGCTCGGGGTCCTGCTGCTGATGCTCGCCTTCTACTGGGTCTACCACGTCGAGTACGCCCGCCGGACCGGGCAGACGCTCGGCAAGAAGGTGATGAAGCTGCGGATCGTCCCGGTGCAGCCGGACGCCGCGCTGACCCGGGGCATGCTCGGCAAGCGCTGGCTCGTCGAGTTCGCCGGCGGCATGTTCGTGCCGTTCCTCAACTACCTCGACGGTTTCTGGCAACTGTGGGACAAGCCCTGGCAGCAGTGCCTCCACGACAAGTTCGCCGGAACCGTCGTCGTTAAGGTTGGCCCGTGAGTTTGGAACCCGGCTGGTACGTCGACCCCGCCGACACGGAGACCCGCAGGTGGTGGGACGGCGAGGGCTGGATCGGCGCGCCGATCCCGGTCGACGTCACCCCGCCCGACGGCCCGCCGCCCCCCGAGCCCGAGCCCGCGCCGGCCACCCCGACGCCCGCCGCCGACAAGCCGGCCTCCGGTCCGGGCAGCCGCACCGACGCGACCCCGACGTCCGGCACCCCCGGCCGGCCGGGCCCGTGGCCGGGCCAGCCGGGTCAGCCGGGTCAGTCCGGCCAGGCCGGGCCGTGGCCCGGGCAGCCGGGACAGCCGGGTCAGCCGAACCCCTGGCCGGGCCAGCCCGGACAGCCGGGTCAGCCGGGCATGCAGGGACCGCCGCCGGGCTGGCCGTACCCGCACTGGCCCGGCGCGCAGCCGGTCCCGCGCCCGCACGGACTGCCGCTGGCCTCGTACGGCGCCCGGCTGGTCGCGCGCCTGATCGACCTGGGCATCGTGTTCCTGCTCAACGCCGTGGTCAACGGCTGGTTCGTCTGGCGTTACGTCGAGGCGGTCTCCCCGTACCTGCGTGAATCGGTACGCCGGGCGCTCAACGGCGACACGTCCACCGAGGGGCTGCCCCAGATCGACGACCAGGCCGGCGGCCTCCAGATCGCCATCCTCGTGATCGCCACCGCGCTCTGGTACGCGTACGAGGTGCCGTCGATGGCGGCGCGCGGTCAGACCTTCGGCAAGCGGCTGATGGGCGTACGCGCGCTGCCGGTCGAGGCGGACCAGCCGCTCGGCTTCGGCCGGGCCACCCGGCGCTGGAGCACGCTCGGCCTGCCGACGCTGCTCTGGTACTGCTGCGGCCTGGGCCTGCTGCTCCAGCTCATCGACGCGGTATCGCCCCTGTTCGACCACCCGCTGCGCCAGGCCCTGCACGACAAGCGGGCGCAGACGGTGGTGGTCCAGCTCCCCCGCAAGCGTGACACCAGTACCGCCCCGCCCGAGAGCGCCGACACCCCGGGAGACACCCCATGACCGAGACCGGACGCCACCAGCCCTCGCTGCGGCTCACCCGCGCCGACCTGGACGCGCTGCCGAACTACGTGCCCGGCCGCAGCCCGGCCGACCTGGCCCGCGAGCTGGGCCTGGCCGAGGCGATCAAGCTGGCCAGCAACGAGGTGCCGTACGGCCCGCTGCCGGGCGTGGTGGAGGCGGTCGCCGAGGCGGTGGCCGGTTCGCACCGCTACCCGGACATGGGCGTGGTGGTGCTGCGCCAGACGCTCGCCGAGCGGTACGGCGTGGACGCCGACCGGATCGCCACCGGCTGCGGTTCGGTGGCGCTGGCCGAGCACCTGGTGCGCGCCACCTGCCTGCCCGGTGATGAGCTGCTCTACTCGTGGCGCTCCTTCGAGGCGTACCCGATCATCGCGGCGACCAGCGGCGCGACGAGCGTGCGGGTGCCGAACGACGCCGGCCACGGCCACGACCTCGACGCGATGGCGGCGGCGGTGACCGACCGGACCCGGATGGTCCTGGTCTGCAACCCGAACAACCCGACCGGTACGGCTGTGCGCCGGGCCGAGCTGGACCGCTTCCTCGACGCGGTGCCGGACGACGTGCTCGTGGTGATCGACGAGGCGTACCGGGAGTTCGTCACCGACCCCGACGTGCCGGACGGCCTGACCTACCTGGACCGGCCGAACGTGGCGGTGCTGCGCACGCTGTCCAAGGCGTGGGGCCTGGCCGGCCTGCGGATCGGCTGGCTGGTCGCGGCGCCGGAGGTGGCCGCCGCCGTCCGCAAGGTGGTCACGCCGTTCTCCACCAGCATGGCCGCCCAGGCCGGCGCGCTGGCCGCGCTGGCGCAGGCCGACGAGGTGGAGCGGCGGTGCGCGCTGGTCGTGGCCGAGCGGGACCGGGTCACCGAGGCGCTGCGCAAGTTCGTGCCGGACGTGCCGGAGAGCCAGGCCAACTTCGTCTGGCTGCCGCTGGGCGAGCGGGCGGTGGAGTTCGGCCGGGCGTGCGAGGCGCGTGGCGTGATCGTCCGGCCGTTCCCGGGCGACGGGGTGCGGGTCACCATCGGCACCCCGGCCGAGAACGACGCGTTCCTGGCCGCCGCCGAGGCCGCGCTGGCCTGACCGGACGCGCCCGGCGCCGGTCCGTCAACCCCCTACGGACCGGCGCCGGGCGTCCGGATCAGGTCACGGCGAGCAGCACCGGCTCGGCCATCAGGAAGTAGCCCTGGTCGTCGTCCTCCGGAGCGGCGCTCTCCCGCAGCCGCTCCACCGCGACGTAGCCGTCCACCGCGTACGCCCGGCCCGGCCGCCAGCCGATCCCGTCCCGCCCCAGGTCGAGCACGAAGATCGACCGGGTCGTCCCGGTGAGCGGGTCGACGGTGACCAGTTCCCGCCGGTCGGTCAGCAGGTGCACCCGCCCCGGCTCGGTCGCGAGCACCCGGGCCGGATGGATGTCCGCCCGGCGCCACAGCTCCTCGCCCGTACGCGCCGAGCGCCCGACCACCACCGGGCCGGACGTGTCCACCGCCCGCTCGCCGTCCAGCACCGTGTCCGGGTGGTCCAGGCCCGGCGCGGCGGCCGGCTCGCCCGGGTCGGTCACCAGCCAGCCCCGGCTGCCCGCGCCGTCCGGCCCAGCGGTACGTAGCCCACGACACCCGGAGTGCCCGTGTGGGCAGCCCACCGGCGTTAGGACGAGTTGCTCCGGCGCGTCCGGCGGCCGCCAGCGGGTCCGCACCGTACCGGTCGCCGCGTCCCGCAGCTCGACCGCGGCCGGGCCGTCACAGCGGTCCACGCCGACCAGCTCACCGCTGGCGGTCGTGCCCACGTCGGACCGGCAGCCCCGGGCCACGTCGGCGCGCCAGAGCCGGCGGCCGTCGGTGAGGTCGTAGCCGCCGAGCCCGCCCGGACCGGTCGCGAGCAGCACGGTCCGCCCCTCGGCCGTACGCGCCACGTGCAGACCGGCCGGATCCCAGACGGTGGCGGCGAAGGTGCGTCGCGGCTCCGGCACCGACCCCGGATGCGGGCCGTCGGCCCGCCAGGCCACCCGGCCGGTACGCGCGTCGAGCGCCACCAGCTTCCCGTCGGACCAGCGGCTGACCACCGTGGTCCCCTCGGCGAGCACTCCGACCAGCGTCGCCGGCCAGCGACGGAAGGACCAGAACGGGGTGACCCGGTGCCGCCCGGTGACCGGCTGGTCCGCGTACACCTGACGGGTGCCCGCGTAGACGCGGAGCCGGCCGTCCACGACCAGCGGCGCCACCGGCAGCCGCGCGAGCACCCCGGCGGTCGGCGCGGGCGCCGCCGGGTAGGGCTTCCGGGCTGCGGTGTCGACCTCGGCGGGCGCCAGCACCCGGACGACCACGGCGACCGACGCCGCGACGGCGAGCACCGCCACCAGCGCCACCACGACCCGCCGCCTCGGGGCCTTCGCCATCCGTCACCTCCGCCCCGGCACCCTACCGGCCGGGTGCGTGCCGGGTACGGGGAGCGGCCGGGTCGGCTCAGGCGGCCTCGGTGGATCGGGCGGGACCGGCGGCCAGGGCCAGGTCGGCCAGGTCACGCCGGAGCGCGCTCTCGACCGCGCGGGCGGCCAGGCCGCCGAGGATCAGGGCCAGCACCCGCCCGTACGCCCGGGTCGGCACCGCCTCCTGCTCGACGGTGACCTCGGTGCAGCCGCGCCGCCGGCGCTCGACGGTGCGCAGCGTCCAGGTGATCCGGTAGTCCGCGCCGGCGCCGCGCGAGCCGAGCACGAGGCGGCCGGGCGCGACCGCCTCGATCACCTCGAACTCCTCCGGTTCGGTGCCGCCGTCCGGCCGGGCACGGGTCTCCCGCCATATGGTGCCCGGTCCGAACCCGCCGGCGCCGAGGACCTCGACCGCGTCCACCGCCGACAGCCAGTCGGCGCGGGCCGGGAGGTCGGTGAGCAGCCGCCAGAGGTCGGCGTCCTGCGCTTCGATGAATGCGGAAACCGTCACCGTCGACATGGCACCTCCCGTGTCGTACACGGTACGGGCCGTGACCGGAAACGGGGAGCCTCCCGGTGACATTTCCATCACCGGTGCCCCGGCCGGGGCACCGGTGTGGTTCGCGAGTGGTCAGCCGCCGAACGAGCCGCCCCGCAGCGCGGTGACGAACGCGGCCCAGCCCGGCGGGCTCACCGCGAGCGCCGGACCGTCCGGGTCCTTCGAGTCGCGTACGCCCACCACGCCGTGCGCGGCGACCACGTTCGTCGCCACCTCGACGCAGAGGCCCTGATCGTTCGAGCGGCTGCTGGTGCGCCAGACGGCACCGGTCAACTCGGTCATGCTCGGTCCTTCCTGTTTCGGCTTCCGCGGGTACGCCCCCCGACCCGGCACCACCCGCGGCTCCGGTTCGACCGGGAGCCGCCGTCCGGGGCGTACGTGATCCGAGCGATCAACGCCGAAGGAAACGGCCCCGGTCGCACATCGGGTGCGACCGGGGCCGGTTCGGAAGGTCGGAATTCAGCGGGCCGGAAGGATCGTCCCGGTGACCTCGCCCAGCGCGACAGTGGTGCCGTCCGGTCCGGGCGCGGTGGCGGTGATCGTCACCGTGTCGCCGTCCTCCAGGAACGTCCGCTCGCTGCCGTCGGCGAACTTGACCGGCTCGGACCCGCCCCAGGTCAGCTCCAGGAACGATCCGACCTGGCCGCGCTCCGGACCGGAGACGGTGCCGGAGGCGTAGAGGTCGCCGGTACGCAGCGACGCGCCGTTGACGGTGAGGTGCGCGAGCTGCTGGGCCGGGGTCCAGTACATGCCGGCGAACGGCGGCTCGGCCACCCGCTCGCCGTTCCACTCGACCGACAGCGTCAGGTCCAGCCCGACGTGCGGGGTGCCGCGCAGGTAGTCCTGCACCGGCGGGTCCTGGTCCGGCGCGGGCACGAACGCGTCGGCCAGCGCCTCCAGCGGCGTCACCCAGGCCGAGACGGAGGTGGCGAACGACTTGCCGAGGAACGGTCCGAGCGGCTGGTACTCCCACGCCTGGATGTCCCGGGCCGACCAGTCGTTGACGAGCACCACGCCGAAGACGTGGTCGGCGAAGTCGGCCACCGGCACCCGCTCGCCGAGCCGGCTCGGCACGCCCACCACGAAGCCCACCTCGGCCTCGATGTCCAGCCGGACCGAGGCGCCGGTGGTGGGGCCCTGCGCGCTGGCCCGCTGGCCGGTCGGGCGGATCACCGGGGTGCCGGAGACGACCACCGTGCCGGCCCGGCCGTGGTAGCCGATCGGCACGTGCTTCCAGTTCGGCAGCAGCGGCGGCTGCCCGGGCCGGAAGATCTGCCCGACGTTCGAGGCGTGGTGCTCGGAGGAGTAGAAGTCGACGTAGTCGGCCACCTCGAACGGCAGCGCCATCTCGACCTCACGCAGCGGCACGAGCAGCGGTTCGACAGCCGCCCGGTGCTCCGGCTCGGTGAGCAGCTCGACGATCCGCTGCCGGACCGCCGTCCACTGCGGGCGGCCGAGCGCCATGAAGGCGTTGAGCGCCGGCTCACCGAGCGCGCCGCCGGCCAGCACCAGACCGGCCGCCTCCGCACCGGCGAGGTCCAGCGCGAAGTCACCGATGCGGACGCCGACGCGCGGCTCGCCCTCGCCGTGCCGGAACACGCCGTACGGCAGGTTAGTCACCCCGTACGGCGACCCCGCCACACCAGGTACCCAGCTCATGCCGTGCCGACTGGGCATGCCCTCACGGCCCTCGCTCCGCTCGGTGCGTTCGCTCATGCCTCGTAGCCTCCGTTCACCAGCCCCAGCCGGATCAGATCGGTCAGTGGTTCGGCGATGCTGCACGAGCCGTACCCGACCCAGAGCGGGCGCTCGGCGTCGCGGTGTGCCCGGGCCGGCTCGACCACGCGTACCGGGTCGGTGGCGGCGAGCAGCTCGGCCACGCCGTCCACCTCGGCGCCCCCGACGGCGGCCAGCGTGGCGCCCAGCACGTTGACGAAACCGTGGTGGTTGAAGCCGGTCTCCGGGTCGCGGTGCCGGATCGCGTGGTGCAGCCCGGCGGTGAGCTTGAACGGCAGCTTACGGTCCCGGCACGCGCAGATCACCGCGGCCAGCTCGACCGGGGTGGGGAACAGCTCGGCGGCGAGCCCGCCGGTACGGAACTTGGCCGCCACCGGCAGCCCGCCGGCGCGCGCCTCGGCGAGCGTGTCGAGCGCGCCCATGAGCCCGAAGGTCAGCGGGATCTCCGCGTACACGGCCGCGCCGTCGAGCCGGTCGGCGAGCGCGAGCAGCTCGGACAGCCCGGGTTGCGGGTCCTCGCCGCGCTTGGCGACCGGCGCCTCGATCTGCCGGGCGGTCACCCCGTCGGGCGCGAGCGCTTCCAGCGCCTGCGGGAGCTGGTCCAGGCCGGTGTCGCCGATCAGCCCGATCACCAGGCCCTCGGCCGGGTCCACCAGGCCGTTCAGCGACCCGCGCTGGATCTCCGAGGCGGGCAGCAGCAGTGGGCCGACCATGTCGGCGTACCAGGCCGTGCGGTGGGTGCGGTGCGCGGTCACCGCGTCGGGCAGCGCGGCGTTGCCGGGCGGGAAGACCGCGGCGTCGTCCACCAGGCCGGAGAGGAGGCGGGGCACCTGCGTTGACACGAGACAAGAATGTACGGGACGCTACGAGGAACGGACAACAGCGTCCGATTATCGGACGCCACCGGCCGGAGAACGGGACATATCGGGAGGTGAGATGCCGTACTACCGCAGCGTCGGCGACGTGCCGCGCAAGCGCCACACCCAGTTCCGCCAGCCCGACGGCACGCTCTACGCGGAGGAACTGGTCGGCCAGGAGGGCTTCTCCTCCGATTCGTCGCTGCTCTACCACCGGCACGCGCCGACCGCGATCCTCGGCGCCGAGGAGTACGCCCCGCCCACAGTCACCCGCGTGCCGAACCTGCCGCTCAAGCCGCGCCACCTGCGCACGCACAAGCTCGACGGCACCGGCGCGGACCCGGTGCTCGGCCGGCAGTACCTGCTCGCCAACGACGACGTACGCATCGCGTACGTGCTCGCCGACCGGCCGTCGCCGCTGTTCCGCGACGCCACCGGCGACCACTGCCTCTACCTGGAGGCCGGGTCGATGCGGGTCGAGTCGCCGTTCGGCGTGCTCGACGCGGTCGCCGGCGACTACGTCGTCATCCCCACCTCGACCATCCACCGCCTGGTGCCCACCGGCGACGAGCCGACCCGGCTGCTCGCCGTCGAGGCGTCCGGCCACATCGGGCCGCCCAAGCGCTACCTCTCCGTACGCGGGCAGTTCCTGGAGCACGCGCCCTACTGCGAGCGCGACGTCCGGGGACCGGACACCCCGCTGCTGGTCGACGGCGAGGAGGTCGAGGTGCTGGTCAGGCACCGCCGCGGATGGACGAGGTACGTCTACGCCAACCACCCGTTCGACGTGGTCGGCTGGGACGGGCACATGTACCCGTGGGCGTTCTCCATCCACGACTTCGAGCCGATCACCGGGCGGATCCACCAGCCGCCGCCGGTCCACCAGACGTTCCAGGGTCCGAACTTCGTGATCTGCTCGTTCGTGCCGCGCAAGGTGGACTACCACCCGGCCGCCATCCCGGTGCCGTACAACCACCACAACGTCGACTCCGACGAGATGCTGTTCTACACCGGCGGCAACTACGAGGCCCGGCGCGGCTCCGGCATCGAGCAGGGCTCGATCTCGCTGCACCCGTCCGGCTTCACACACGGCCCGCAGCCGGGCGCGGCCGAGCGGTCGATCGGTGCGGAGTTCTTCGACGAGCTGGCGGTCATGGTGGACACGTTCCGCCCGCTCGACCTCTGCGACGCGGCCGCCGCCTGCGAGGACGACGGCTACGCCTGGACCTGGGCGCGCAAGTCCTGACGTACGCGAGAAGGGGCCGCGCCCGGCACGGACGCGGCCCCTTCGCACGCGGTCGTCAGAACGTGGACGCGTCGATGACGAAGCGGTAGCGCACGTCGGAGGCGAGCACCCGCTCGTACGCCTCGTTGATCTTCTCGGCCGGAATGACCTCGATCTCGGCACCCAGCCCGTGCTCGGCGCAGAAGTCGAGCATCTCCTGGGTCTCCGCGATGCCGCCGATGTTCGAGCCGGCGAACGACCGCCGGGCCGGGATCAGCGAGAACGCGTGCACCGACAGCGGCTTCTCCGGCGCGCCCACGTTGACGAGCGTCCCGTCCACCGCCAGCAGCCGCAGGTACGCGTCCATGTCGAGCGTCGCGCTGACCGTGTTGATGATCAGGTCGAAAGAGCCGGCCAGCGTGGTGAACGTGTCCTCGTCGGAGGTCGCGTAGTAGTGGTCGGCGCCGAGCCGCAGCCCGTCCTCCCGCTTCTTCAGCGACTGGGACAGCACAGTCACCTCGGCGCCCATCGCGTGGGCCAGCTTCACCGCCATGTGGCCGAGACCGCCCATGCCGATCACCGCGACCCGGCGGCCCGGCCCGGCGTTCCAGTGCCGCAGCGGCGAGTACGTGGTGATGCCGGCGCAGAGCAGCGGCGCGGCGGCGTCCAGCTCGATGCCGTCCGGGATGCGCAGCACGAAGTCCTCGGTGACCACGATGGCCTGCGAGTAGCCGCCCTGGGTCGGCTCGCCGTCCCGGCCCACCCCGCCGTACGTGCCGGTGCTGCCGTTGCGGCAGTACTGCTCCAGGCCCTTGCGGCAGTTGTCGCACTCCCGGCAGGAGTCGACCAGGCAGCCGACGCCGACCCGGTCGCCGACGGCGAACTTCGTGACCGCGGAGCCGACCTCGCGCACCACGCCCGCGATCTCGTGACCCACCACGATCGGGTAGCGCGCCGGGCCCCACTCGCTGCGCGCGGTGTGGATGTCGGAGTGGCAGATGCCGGAGAACCTGATGTCGATGAGAACGTCGTCCGGTCCGAGATCCCGCCGCTCGATGGTGGTCGGGGCGAGCGGTTCGGTCGCGGACGTCGCCGCGTAGGCGTTGACGGTGAGCACTGATTCCCGCTTCCTTCAGCCGGTGTTTCCGGTCCTCCTACCCTCTCACCGGCGAGCGAACGCGGTGAATCCGGCCACCACCGACGCGGTGATCGCCCCGACCAGCGGCCACGGGCCGCCGACCAGCGCGTACGCCAGCAGCAGCACCACAGCGGCGGCGGCCGCGTAGACCGGCACGACCAGGCCGCGCGACATCGCCTCCCGCAGGCCCGGCCGCCACGTCGCCGGGCGCCGCAGCAGCACCGCCACCCCGGCCACCGCCAGCACCGCGAACAGCCGGGACGCGCCCGGCGAGGCCGGGGCCAGCGCGGCTACCAGCACGCTCCCGAACAGGGACAACCCGGCCACCGACAGCAGGAGGCGCCGGATGCCGTCGTCCACGGTCCGGACCGGGTCGGGACGGGCCACCGGCAGGTCGGCCATCGCGGTCAGGTGTTCCAGCGTCTCGGCGTACCGGCGCCGTTCCAGCCGGGCCACGCCCACGTCCTGCCCCGCCTCGCCCAGCTCCGGGTCCAGCCGCAGCGCCTCCCGGTAGGCCCGCTCGGCCAGGTCGAACAGTTGCAGCCGCACCGCGACCAGGCCGAGCACCAGGTGCGCCTCCGGCTCGTCCGGCGACAGCTCCACCCCGCGCCACGCCGCGTCCAGCGCCGCCTGCCCGTTGCGCGACGCGGAGAGCAGGGCGGCGGCACTGCGTTGCGCGTACGCGTCGCCCGGCGCGCGCGCCAGGATCTCGTCGGCGGTCGCGGCGGCGGGCTTCCAGCGTTCGAGGTCGAGCAGCGCGAACCCGCGCGCCACGAGCGCCGGCACGACCTCCCCGGCGGCGGGCGTCTCCGCGCCGGCCGCCTCCTGGGCGGGCGTCTCGTCGGCAGCGGCCCCGGCACCAGGCGGCACGGCGCCGGGCACGTCGCGGGTGGTCGTCTCCGCGGCGAGCGTCCCGAAGGCGGGCGGCTCAGAGGCGGGCGACTCACGCTCGGACGTGCCACCGGCGGCGACCACCGCGGTCTCGGCGGCGGCGAGCGCCTCGGCCGGCCGGTCGGCGGCCAGGTGCATCCGGGCCAGCATGGTCAACGCGGGCAGGTGCGCCGGCTCGGCCGCGATCAGCGCGGTGAGTTCGCCGATCCCCTCGTCGTAGCGCCCCAGCTCGGCGAGCAGGTGGGCGCGTTGCAGGTAGCCGTCGGCGGCGGACTGGTCGGGGGCGGCGTCACTCGGCATCCCGGCGAGCGTATCCGCCCGGCCCCACCGCGCGCCGAGGGTGCCCGGCGTCAGGCACTCCGGCAGGACGCGCCCGCCCGGCCGCCGCACGTCCCCAGGCTGCACCACCGGCGCAGCCCGCTCTCGTCCAGGAACAACCACCCGCACCGCCGGTCCGGGCAGACCCGCACCGTGAACCGGGCCGGATCGGCGAGCAGCTGCGCGCCGCTGAACGCGGCGGCGTGCACCGGCAGCCGCAAGCCGGCCGCCAGGTCCGGCCACCAGCGGCCGCGTCCGTCGGCCTCACGCCGGAAGACGAGCGTACGGGCGGCGGCCTCGGCGGCCCGCGCGACAGTCTCGAAGGCCGGGCCGTCGTCCGGGTCGACCAAACTGGCGTAGAGCGCTGCGCGGAGCGTACGGGCCTCGCCGAGCACCGCCTCCGCCGTTTTCGGGTCGCGGCGGGCGAGGTGCAGCAGGCGGTTCGTCGAGACCTCGTCCACCAGCCCGACGTGACCGGCCCAGACGGCGAGGGTCCGGAAGCCGCGCAGCCACTCGGCGCCGGGCAACGGAGGCTCGTGCCCCCAGCCGGCGAACGTGTTGCAGAAGTCCAGGGCCGGGTGGCCGCCCACGCTCCACGGCAGGCTCTCGTCGCCGACCCGGATCTCGTGCATCGGCCGGCCGGCCCGGTCCAGCCGGTCGTCGCCCGCGAGCACCCGGCGCTGCACCTCCCGGAGCCGGGGCCCCGGCTCGACACCGAAGTCGGCCACGAGCAGGTCCCGGGTGGCGCGGTAGAGGCGCAGCGCGTCGGCCCGCCGGTCACCCCGGTACAGGGCGGTCATGAGGACCGCCACGAGGTGTTCCCGGGTCGGGTGCCGGGCGGCCAGCGGCATCAGTTCGGTGATCGCCCGCGCGTGCTGCCCCAGCGCGAGCTGCGCCTCGGCCCGCAGTTCCACGGCGACCAGGCGCAGCTCCTCGACCGTGCCGTGCAGCCGGTCCCGCAACTCGTCGTCCGCCGCGTCGGCGAGCAACGGCCCGCGCCAGAGGGCGAGCCCTCGGTCGAGCGAGCGCACCCGCTCGGCGGGATCGGCGGCTCTCCCGGCCGCCCGGACCAGGTCGGCGAACTCGTCGACGTCGACCCGGTGCCCGTCCTCCTCGACCACGTAGCCCTCGCCCCGGGTGCTGATCCGCACCCCGTACGGGTTGAGCGAGCCCCGCAGCCGCCCGATGTACGTCTGCACCGCGCTCCGGGCCGTGGCCGGCGGCCGGCCGTTCCAGAGCAGGTCGATGAGGCGGTCGGTCGGCACGACCCGGCCCACGTCGAGCAGCAGCACCCCGAGCAGGCAACGCTCCTGGCGCCGGCTGCCGACCTCGACCGGCCGGCCGTCGTGGCGGGCCTCGAACGGCCCGAGCAGGCGGAACTCCATACCGAACAGGACGATCCGGCCTGGGCCGGGGGTTGTCGCCCGGCGGTGATCGCGTGGTGAGGATCGCGCCCGGCCGGGTCCGCCCGCTCGACGGGGGCCACCCGGCGCGGTGAGCCGGTGGTGATCCGCCCCGGTGATGCTCGCGGTCCGGACCAGCGACGGATGGAGTGGAACATGCGGTTCAGGATGAGTATCGCGGTGGCGAGCGTCGTGGCGGCGGTGGTCGCGGCCCTGCCCGGCTCGGCGTCCGCCGCGCCGGAGCGGCATCCCGCCCCGGGCGCCTGGGAGCCGGCGCCCCAGGCCGCGTTCGAGATGCCCGCCGGCGCGCGATGCGAGTTCGCGGTACGGGTCGAGCCGATCGTGGACGAGGTGCGGAAGCTCACGATCGAGACCTACCCGGACGGTACGCCGAAGCGGGAGCTGTTCACCGGCGCACTGATCAACCGGGTGACGAACCTGGAGACCGGCGCCACGTCCACGGCGGACGCGAGCGGCACCTCCCTCGTCGTCTACCGCACCGACGGCTCGATGACCTGGTACGTGACCGGGCCGGTGCTGCTCGGCTTCCGGGAGAACGCGGGCACGCTGCCGAAGGGGCTGTGGATCGTCGACGGCCGGTTCCGGGTGGAGTTCTCCCCCACCTACGACAAGACGATCACGATGCTCCACGGCACGACCCACGACGTCTGCACCGACGTCGACTGATCCGCCGGACGCGGTGGCCGGCGTCGCCGGTCACCGCGTCAGCCGGCCGGCGCCTCGTAGACCAGGGCCACCGCGATACCGGCCAGTCCCTCCCCACGGCCGGTGAAGCCCAGGCCGTCGGTGGTGGCCGCGGAGACGGTCACCGGCGCGCCGACCGCCTCGGAGAGCACCCGCTGCGCCTCCTCCCGGCGCGGCCCGATCTTGGGGCGACTGCCGACCACCTGCACCGACACGTTGCCGATCTGGAAGCCGGCCGCCCGTACCCGGCGCGCGCTCTCGGTCAGCAGCGCCACCCCGGACGCGCCCGCCCACTCGGGCTGGTCCACCCCGAAGTTCGCGCCCAGGTCACCGAGACCGGCGGCGGAGAGCAGGGCGTTGCAGGCGGCGTGCGCTGCCACGTCGGCGTCGGAGTGACCGGCCAGGCCGTCCTGGTCCGGCCAGTGCAGGCCCGCGACCCAGCAGGGCCGCCCGGCCGCGAACGCGTGCACGTCGGTGCCGACAGCCACCCGAGGAACGATCATGACCAGAGGGTACGCGTCGCGCCTTGACGGCGGCCCGGGCTGTGGTTAGCTTTGGTTGTTGTACGCCCCAGTGTCGCCTCTGCCTCGTGCAAGCGCCTGGGGCTCTTTCTTTGCCGTCGGCGCGGCGGACGATGCCGTGCGCTCGTCACGCTTAGCATCCATCCCGTGACGCAGCACCCCCATGCTCGAACGGTGCACCACTGGATCTCGCCCGGCAGGTTCCACCCCTATCTGGCTGCCGCCGGTGGCGACGAAAGCAAAGCCTGCGAGTTGTACGAGTGGAGCGTCGCGCTGACAGGCGCGTCGTTCGAGGCGTTCCACTACGTCGAGGTCGTCACCCGCAACGCGATTGATCGGGAGATGAGAGCCCACCTCAACGAGCCGGACCGCGGCATCCCGTGGTTCCTCCTCGAGGTCAGCGGTAAGCGCCACGTGCAGGACGGGATCGACCGGAACGTCGCCGAGGTCCGCGCGCGCTTGCGTCGAGACCATTCCCGGAAAGAAACCCGCGACCAAATCATCGCGAGCTTGAGTTTCGGCTTCTGGGTCTCGATGTTGGGCTCGGAGCACGAGCAACTGTGGCGGGATGCCCTGCACCTTGCCTTCCCATACTCGTCTGGCAAGCGCCACGACGTCGCCAGCGCGATGAACGCTCTCCGGGTGTTCCGCAACCGGCTTGCCCATCATGATTCGCTCCTCGCCACCGACGTGCCGTTCCGCCTCAGTCAGATGATCGACGTCGTCGGGTGGGCCGACCCGGATGCCGCCCGCTGGCTCAGGATGATCGAGCGGGTGACCGACGTACACCGACTGCGCCCAGCCGCCCGCAACGACACGGTCGTGGTCCCCGCCAAGAACGCATGGGGGCTCTACCAGTCGGCGCGCGCGTACGTCTGCCAGGCGGGCAGGTCATTTCAATCTGTGGATCATCTGGCCTTCTACTCGCAGCGCCAGATCCTTCCGGAGGTGCCCAAGATCCTCTTTCGGCTCGACAACGTCGATTGGACGGTCGGCGAGGTGAACCGGCTCCGAGCGACGGGCGAACGGCGCGACGCACTCGTCGCCGACATCATCGAGGTCAGCCGGAAGCACGGGTGGACCGAGGGGCGTTATCAGGTGTTCGGACTCACGGCGCCGGGATCGGCCGGCCACCTGACGCTGCCGACGCCGATCCCGCACCACGGCCGAGGCAGGGGTAGCGCCTTCACACAAGGCCAGCGGTATGTCGTCCGAGACCGCCTCCGCCGGGCCAGATCCACCGCCGACCTGTGAGGCGGCGCGTCAGGCGCCTGTGGCCAGCAGGTGTTCGGCCAGGGCCAGGTCGAACGGGCGGGTGATCTTCAGGGCCATCTCGGAGCCGGGTACGCAGGTCACCGCGCCCCCCTGCTTCTCGACCAGCCCGGCGTCGTCGGTCAGCGCGTCACCCGCCGACCGGTGGGCGGCGACCAGCACCGACCGGCGGAAGCCCTGCGGCGTCTGCACCGCGCGCAGCGCTGACCTGTCGACGGTGCCGAGCACCCGCTCGGTCGCGTCGACCTCCTTGATCGTGTCGACCACCGGCAGCACCGGGATCACCGCGTCGTGCCCGTCGCGGACCGCCGCGGCCACCGACTCGACCAGGTGGGGCGGGGTGAGCGCGCGGGCCGCGTCGTGCACCAGGACGATCTCCGGACCGGCGGGTACGGCCGCGAGGGCCGCCGCCACCGACGCCTGGCGTTCGGCACCGCCGGGCACCACTGTCACCGGGGCGACGGGGGCCAGCATCGCGCGTACCGCCTCGACCTCGGTCGCCGGCGCGGCCACCACGATCGTGTGCACGGAGGGGGCGGCGGCGATCCGGCGGACCGCGTGCACCAGCAGCGGCTCGCCGGCGAGCAACCGGAGTGCCTTCGGGGCGCCGGGTCCGAGGCGTACCCCGGCACCGGCCGCAGGAACGAGGACCGCGACGTCACCGCGCGGATTGAGCTGCGCGGTCACGTCGCGGTCCTCGGATTCGTTCGCTGCGGGGTGGGTAGAGGCAGAGGCGTGGATCAGGCCTCGGTCAGCACCTTGTCGAGCAGCGTCTCGGCCTCGTCCTTGGTGCTCTTCTCCGCCAGCGCGACCTCGCCGACGAGGATGTCACGAGCCTTGGCGAGCATCCGCTTCTCGCCCGCCGACAGGCCCCGCTCCCGCTCCCGGCGCCACAGGTCGCGGACGACCTCGGCCACCTTCAGCGGGTTACCGGAGGCCAGCTTCTCCAGATTCGCCTTGTAACGCCGCGACCAGTTGGTCGGCTCCTCGGTGTGCGGTGCACGGAGCACGTCGAAGACCTTGCCCAGGCCCTCTTCGCCAACCACTTCGCGCACACCCACGATCTCGGCGTTCTCGGCGGGCACCCGGACCGTCAGGTCACCCTGTGCGACCCTCAGGACGAGGTATTCCCTGGGCTCGCCCTTGATGACCCGAGTCTCGATTGCCTCGATGAGTGCGGCCCCGTGGTGGGGGTAAACAACGGTCTCGCCGACACTGAAAACCATAGGTTCGAAACCCCTTTCGCTGTGTCTAGGGTAACACGCTCAGGCACCGATGTCTCACCGCTGTCCTGACCGTTGGCGCAGCTCAGGGGCCCTGTGAGAGGTATTTCTTCAGCTTGACAGGCGGTCAAACCGATGCTTTCGACACGCTCCGTGAGGAACACGTGA
Source organism: Micromonospora sp. WMMD1219 (assembly GCF_049315215.1). Lineage (NCBI taxonomy): Bacteria > Bacillati > Actinomycetota > Actinomycetes > Micromonosporales > Micromonosporaceae > Micromonospora > Micromonospora sp. WMMD1219. The sequence continues at coordinate 2,151,681 of NZ_CP186057.1, read as the reverse complement.
CAACCCGGTAACGGGTGACGGGAGCGTCCAGATCTAGGGCAATGCGCTCCTTCCATGGTAGCTCCGCAACTCGGTCCGCGCCCAGGTGTGGCGTTACGGCGGCCGGTGCGGGACGCTGGTGAGGGACGTGACGTCCGCTCACCGAGACGTTCCTGGGGGTCCGATGGGCGTGCCTGACGCTGACGGCCAGGGGCCGCCGGACGGGCTGCCCGGCCTGCCCCCGGAGTGGGGCCGGGTGGTCGTACCGGACGACGCCTCGGCGCTCGCCGACGAGGCCCGGCAGGTCCGCCGGGAGCTGCGCCGCGCGCGGCAGGGCTCCGGCCGGCGTACCGGTCCGGCCCGACTCGGGCTGCCCGCGCTGATCCTGCTCGTGTCGGTGCTGGTCACGCTCGCCGGGCTGGCCGCCGTCACCTGGCCACGTGCCGGCGCGCGGTCCGGCGCGCCGACGGTGCTCCCCCGCTCCACCACCGCGCCGCAACCGGTCGGCCCGCTGCCCGCGCTGGACCTGGTCGGCGCGGACGACACGCCGGTACCGCTGCGCAGCCTGCTGCCCTCCATGATCATCCTGGTCGACGCCTGCGCCTGCGCCGAGCAGGTCGGCACCGCGGCACGCGCCGCCCCGCCCGGCGTCACGGTGGTCACCGTGACCGAGGGCCGCAGCGCCGGACCGGCGAGCGTCCCCGGGGTACGCCCGCTCGGCGACCCGGCCGGCGGGCTGCGCTCCTACCTGCACCTGTCGCCCCACCCCGGCACCGCCGCCGCGCTGCTCGTGGACCGGCAGGGCTCACTGGTCCGGGTGGTGCCGGAACTGGGCCCGCTGTCGGACTACGGCGCCGACCTGGCCCGGCTGGGTGGCTGAGCCGCCGGGGGCGAGGACGCGAGCGGGGCGGCCGAGCCGCCGACGCGGGGCGCGCCACAGCGGTCAGTAGAGCGCTTCGAGCCGGGCGTCCAGCTCGGCCCGGCCGCGTACAGCGGTGAACCGCACCAGCACCGGTGCGCCCGTGCCACCCAGCAAGGGCAGCTCCAGTCGCCCGCCGCACCGGAGGAACCGACGTGCGTCGCCGGACCCGGCACCGGAGAGCTGCACGGCGACCGCCCCGTCCCCGGAGCAGCTCACCGTCAGCCGATAGTCGTCGCCCCGCGAGGGGTTCACCTGCCGTACGACGGGCGGCCCGTCCGGCGTCAACGCGGACGTCTCCCGCCACACCACGTGCGACACCTGGAGCACATGCGAGGTGCCGTCGTCCTCGACCCGGATCACCACCGACCGGTCCGGTGCCGTGGCCGGCGCACGGAGTGCCCGGGCCGTCGGGTCGCGCCCCGGTCGTGCCGGCCAGGCGTCGCCTGTCGACGGGTCGACCCGCCAGGTGCGGGCGATGGGTTCGGCGCTCCGGGGCGGCGCCGGCACTGCCGTGACCGCACCCGGCTCCGGTGCCGCCGACCGCCACCAGGCCGCGCCGGCCGCCAGCGCCAGAACGGTCAGGACGGCCAGCAGCACCCGCCCGTCCCGCTCCTCGGAGGCCATGACGGCAGCGTATCCGCGCGGCCCGGGCGGGGCGAGCCGTCAACCCACCCGTTCCAGCAGCACCGCGTAGAGCGTCAGGCCCGGGCCGAACGCGAGCATCACCACCCAGCGCGGCGGTGACGGCTCCGTACGCCACAGCCGGTCCAGGATCAGCAGCACCGTCGGCGACGAGCAGTTTCCGTGCTCGGCGAGCGTCCCCCGGGACGCGGCGAGCCCGTCCGGCGGCAGCGCCAGCTCACGCTCCACCACGTTGAGGATCCGCGGCCCGCCCGGGTGCACCGCCCAGCCGTCCACGTCGGAGCGCTCACACCCGTGCCGGGCCAACAGGTCGTCGACCAGATCCTGCACGTGCCGGGAGAGGACCTGCGGCACCTTCGGCGACAGCCCCATCCGGAACCCGGTGTCGGTGACGTCCCAGGTCATGTGGTCGGCGGTGGACGTGTCGGTGACCGAGGTGACCTCGCGCAGCGCGTACCCCCGGCCGCCGGGGACGACCACGGCGGCGACCGCGGCGTCCGAGAACAGCGCGTGGGAGACGATCTGCTGGGTGTCCACCCGGGCACCCGGCGGCTGGATGTGCAGGCTGGTCAGCTCCGCGCAGAGCAGCAGCGCGGGCCGGCCCCGGGCGGTGACGAAGTCGCTCGCCGCGCCCAGCCCGGGCAGGGCCGCGTAGCAGCCCATGTGCCCGACGAACATGCGCTGGGTACTCGGGGACATGCCCAGGTCCCGGGCGAGCAGGATGTCCAGCCCGGGGGTGGCGTACCCGGTGCACGAGCAGACGATGAACAGCCCGACGTCGGCGGCGTCCAGGCCGGCGGCGGTGAGTGCCCGGCTGACCGCCTCCTTGCCCAGCGGCAGCGCCTCGACCTGGTAGCGGCGCATGCGGCGCTCGGTCGGCCACTCCGAGACGTCCTCCAGCAGCGGATTCACCGCCGCCTGCCGCCGGGTCACGCCCGAGTTCGCGAAGATCCGCTCGGCCAGCGCCCGGGTGTTCCCCTGGAAGTGCCCCGCGAAGAAGCCCGTCCACAGCTCGTCCTGCATCGCGGCCGGCGGTTGCGCCGTACCCAGACCCGCGATCACCGGTATGCCCACGTCCCCCACCCCTCGCCCTTCACTCACTCCTCGCGCCCAATTTGGTCACAGCGCCGCCTTTCGTTCGCGACTGCGGGGCTCGCAAACCCGGCTCACTCCTCGCGCTCACCGTGCCGCCCTTCGTTCGCGACTGCGGGGCTCGCAAACCCGGCTCACTCCTCGCGCTCACCAACGAGGGAGCGCGCTGTCCCGGTCCGGGTCGCCGCCGAGTGCGGCGATGCCGAGCCAGTCGGCGCACACGTCGGACGTGGCCGGATGCAGCGAGCCGCAGCGGGCGTCCCGGTAGAGCCGCTCCAGCGGATGCCCGCGCCGGGTCGCCGACGTGCCCGCCGCCTCCAGCATCGATGCCGCCACCTCCGCGGCGGTCGTACCGGCCAGCAGCTTGGCCCGCCACACCCAACGGTTCGTCTCCGCGTCGCCGGGCGCCTCGTCGACCCGGCGGGCCGCCTCGGCGACCACCAGTTCGGCGGCGGCGGTGGCCGCGTCGGCCCGGCCCAGGCGCGCCCGTACGGCGGGCAGGCCGGCGAGGTTGCGCGCGTTGAGGTGCTCGGCCGCGGCGTCGATGGCGGCCCGGGCCACGCCGACGTAGACCGCCGCGTAGCTCGCCACCAGCCAGTGCGGCATGAGCTGGGCGACGACCAGGGCCAGCCCCTCGACGCCGCCGAGCAGCCGGTCGGCCGGGACCGTCACGTCCAGGTGCACGTCGTGCGAGGAGGTGGCCCGCATGCCGAGCGAGTCCCAGGTCGACTCGACCGTGATCCCGTCCCCGGCCGGCACCAGGAACTGCGACACCACCGACTGGTCGGCGGCGCTGCGGGCGGCCACCAGGTAGCCGTCCGGGTGGCCGGCGCCGGAGCAGAACGTCTTGCTGCCCTTGATGTGCCAGCCGCCCTCGACCGGCTCGTAGACGGTGCTGAGCTGGGACAGCCGGGCGCCGGCGCCGCGTTCGCTCATCGCGACCGCGTACCAGGCGCCGTCGGCCGCCGCGCGCAGCAGCCGGTCGCGCGCCGCGAGCGCCTCGTCCGGTACGCCGAGCGCCTCGGCCAGTTCCTCGTTGACCGCGCCCAGCGCGCCGGTGACCGAGGCGTGCATGTTGAACACCAGCGCGGTCGCGCCGTTGCCCCGGGCCAGTTCGGTGGCGACCGCGGCGTACTCCGCGAAGCTCGCACCCGTACCGCCCAGCTCGGGCGGCACCATCAGGCCGAACAGCCCGGCCGCCCGCAGATCCGCGAAGTCGTCCACAGGGAACGAGCCGTCCCGGTCGTGCTCGGCCGCGCGGGCGGCCAGTCGCGGCGCCAACCGGCGGGCCGCCTCCAGCGCGTGCACAGTCATGTCGCCCCCTCCTCGCGTCCTTTACCCCGGGCGGCCCCGGCTACCCGCCCCGGCGCCCCCAGCCCTGGTACAGCACCGCAGTCGACCGGGTCGGCACGATGCGGGGTTCGGTCCGGTCCGGACGGTCGGCGCCGCCGCGCACGCGGCGCAGCAGCCAGGCCAGCGTGCCGCCCAGCTCCGGGCGGACCCCGCGCACCGTCAGCGACACGCCGTGCCGGGCGCACTCGGCGACCAGCGCGCGGGCGTCGACGAACAACCGCGGATCGTGGATGCCGCGCGGCACTGTGGGCAGCCGTTCGCCCAGCTCCACCGCGACCAGCCGGGCCAACAGCGTGTCGTTGAGCGTGTCCAGCACCAGCAGGCCGCCCGGGCGCAGCAGCCGGCACGCCTCGGCGACCGCCCGCCGCCAGTCCGGCACGTGTTCCAGCAGCTCACCGGCGGAGACCACCGCCGCGCAGCCGTCGGCCAGCGGCACCGCCGTCGCGTCGGCCTGGACCACAGTCACGCCGTGCGCGGCGGCCTGGTCGAGCGCGGAGCGGGTCAGATCCACCCCGACGTGGCGGTAGCCCTTGCCGGCCAGGTGCGGCGCCAGCAGACCGGCGCCGCAGCCCAGGTCGACGAGCAGATCGTCCGGCGTGGACGCCGCCGGCACCAGCGCCGCCCGGGCCCGGGCCAGCCAGTGCAGCATCGCGAACGCGCCGTCCGGCCGCCACCACTCACCGGCCAGGTCGTCGTACTGCCGCGGGTCGTTCGGCGGCAGCACCCGGTACGGAGTGGACACCGGCGACGCGTCGGGCATGCGTCGAGCGTGGCACGACTGCCCGGTAACGACCAGACTTCCCTTATGTCGACACGGGTGTTAGGGCTGGTCAGGGCGAGCCATCCGGAACCCGCGGCGGCGGTCACAGTCGTCGCCGCGCTGCTCGCCGCCGGCGTCGGGCACTCCGCGGCAGGCGTGGTGGCGGTGGCGCTGACGGTGCTGGCCAGCCAGCTCGCGGTCGGGTGGAGCAACGACCTGATCGACGCCGACCGGGACGCGGCGGTGGGGCGTACCGACAAACCGGCGACCACCGGCGAGGTCACCCGGCCGACGCTGGCCCGGGCCACCGCGGTGGCCGCCGTCGCCGTGCCGGTGCTGGCGCTGGCCGGCGGCCCGGCCGCGGCGGCCTGCGCCACGCTGGGCCTGGTCTCCGCGCTGCTCTACAACCGGCCGCTGAAGTCGACGCCGGTGTCGGTGCTGCCCTACGCGGTCTCGTTCGGCGCGCTGCCCGCGTTCGTGGTGCTCGCGCTGCCCGGCTCTCCGGTGCCCCCGGCCTGGCTGGTGGCCGCCGCCGCGCTGCTCGGTGCCGGGGCGCACTTCGCCAACGTGCTGCCGGACCTGGCCGACGACGCCCGGACCGGGGTGCGCGGCCTGCCGCACCGGTTCGGGCCGGTGGGCAGCCGGCTGGCCGCCGCCGGGCTGCTGCTCGCGGCCACCGTCGCGCTGGTCCTCGGCCCGCCCGGGCCGCCGTCGTGGACCGGCCTGTCGGCGGTCGCCGCCGCCGTCGCCGTGCCGGCGGTCGGCTGGTACGCGGGACGCGCGACCGCCGGACGCTCGGCGACCGCCTTCCGGGCGGTGCTGGTGGTGGCGCTCATCGATGTGGTGCTGCTGGTGACGAGCGGCCGGCTGGTCTGAGGAGTCCCCTCCGAGGTGGCATTGCCGGGTCCGCGTGCGGGCCTCGATCAGCTCCAACTACCCTGGAGCGCGGTCTGCGCGGGTATGGCCACCCCGTGCCCGGGGGTCGACCGGGCGGGGATCGTGACGAGGAGGACCGACGTGACGCGCTCGATCAGGGGTTCCCGGGGGCCGGCCCTGCTGCTGGCCGGCACGGCGGCGGCGAGCCTGCTGCTGTCCGGGTGCGGCGCCGGGCAGATTTCCGAGACCGCCAACAAGATCCCGTCGGTACAGGGCGTCAACGTCCAGACCTCCGACAACCTGTACAAGGTGCGCGGGCTCTACGTGCAGTTCCCGGGCCCGAAGGGCTACGAGGCCGGGTCGAACGCGCCGGTCAACGTGGTGATCTACAACGACAGCGAGAAGCCGGTGACCGTGACGGTCACCACCGACAGCGCCCGGGAGATCGTGCTCACCGGTTCCGGCGCGGGCGAGAGCGGCGCGGCCACCCCGACCGGTTCGCCCACCGAGCCGGCCACCGCCTCGCCGACCGCCACCGACCCGAGCGCGTCGCCGAGCCAGTCGCTGGAGACGTCCGAGTCGCCGTCGGCCAGCCCGTCGCCGAGCGAGTCCGCGCCCGCCGGCCAGCCGGCCCGGATCGAGATCCCGGCGCTCAGCTACGCGCAGCTCAACGCCGGTAACCCGAGGTTCCTGCAGCTCATCGGCCTGAACCAGAAGCTGCTCGTGGGCCAGCAGGTCAACCTGACCTTCGACTTCGGCAACGGCAAGGTCATCAAGACCCCGGCGCCGATCGGCATCCCGCTGACCCCGGAGGCCACGCCGTCGAAGATCGTGGAGCCGCGGCACGTTGGTGAGGACAGCGGCGTCGAGGGCGGCCACTGACCTCTCCCCTTCTTCCGTCGGCACCGCCGTCGTGGCCAGCGCCACGCCGGCGGTGTCGCCGTTCCGGGTGGGCTTTCGTCGTACGGGCCGGTTAGCGTCCGGTGGTGACCACGCCCCGATCGACCCCCTCCCGTGCCGGCGCCGGCCGCGGTCGCGCCTCCACCCGCGAACCCCGCCCGGCCTACGAGTGCGACGCCTGCGGCCACCAGCCCCCGAAGTGGGTGGGCCGGTGCCCCGAGTGCGGCGAGTGGGGTTCGGTGGTCGAGTGCACCGTCACCGGCCCGATGGTCTCCGGCCGGGTGGTCAGCTCACGGATGCCGGCCGAGCCGGCCCGGCCGATCGCCACGATCAGCGCCGCGCCCGCCCGGGCCCGTCCCACCGGTGTCAGCGAGCTCGACCGGGTGCTCGGCGGCGGGCTGGTCCCCGGCGCGGTGGTGCTGCTCGCCGGTGAGCCCGGCGTGGGCAAGTCGACGCTGCTGCTCGACGTGGCCCAGCAGTGGGCGGCCGGGGCCGGCAGCCCGTCGCTGGTGGTCAGCGGTGAGGAGTCGGTCAGCCAGGTGCGGTTGCGCGCCGAGCGGATGGGCGCCCTGCACGACCAGCTCTACCTGGCCGCCGAGAGCGACCTGTCGGCGGTGCTCGGCCACCTCGACGCGGTCAAGCCGGGGCTGCTGGTGCTCGACTCGGTGCAGACCATCTCGACCACCGGCACCGAGGGCGTGCCGGGCGGTGTCACCCAGGTCCGCGCGGTAACCGCCGCCCTGGTCGCGGTGGCCAAGGAGCGCGGCATCGCCACCGTGCTGGTCGGGCACGTCACCAAGGACGGCCAGGTGGCCGGCCCCCGGGTGCTGGAGCACCTGGTCGACGTGGTGCTGCACTTCGAGGGCGACAAGCACTCCTCGCTGCGCATGGTGCGCGGCGTGAAGAACCGCTTCGGCGCGGCCGACGAGGTGGGCTGCTTCGAGATGCACGAGGGCGGCATCAGCAGCCTGGCCGACCCGTCCGGCCTGTTCCTGACCCGCTACTCCGAGCCGGTGCCGGGCACGTGCGTGACGGTGGCGATGGAAGGGCGCCGGGCGCTGGTGACCGAGGTGCAGGCGCTGATCGGGGCGACGGTGGCCGGTTCCCCCCGGCGTACCGTCTCCGGCCTCGACAGCGCCCGGCTGGCCATGGTCCTCGCGGTGCTCCAGCGCCGCACCGAGCGGCTCACCCTGCACGACCGGGAGGTCTTCGCCGCCACCGTCGGCGGCATCCGGGTGGTCGAGCCGGCGGCCGACCTGGCCGTGGCGCTCGCTGTCGCCTCCGGCGGGCTCAACCTGGCGCTCAACCCGCATCTGGTTGCCATCGGCGAGGTCGGGCTCACCGGCGAGGTCCGCCGCGTCGGCGCGGTGCCCCGCCGGCTGGCCGAGGCCGCCCGGCTCGGCTTCCGGCTGGCCCTCGTGCCGCCCGGGTGCGGGCCGGAGAGCAGCGGCGCCGGGCCGGAGAACATGCGGGTGATCGAGGTCACTGACGTGCGATCCGCCCTCCAGGCGGCCGCGCGCGCGTCGGCGGAGTGACACGGTGGGATCCGCCGGGCGTTTCCCGGCAGGCCACGCAGCCCGCGACGACCCGCCCGAGCCGGGCATCGTGACACATCACAGTAACCACGAGAGCACCCACCGCATGGCAGTCCGTAGACTGTGCCCGTGCCGATCGACCGCGATGCCACCAAGCCCGCAACGGCGACGCCGCACGCCCGTACCGGCGCCGTGAGCGGCAACCCCGCTCGTGCCATCAGCGTGAGCGTCAACGGAAGCGTCGGCGGCGGGGCCGGCGCCGATCCGCTGCGCGCCAACCTCGCCCTGATGGCTCCCGGCACCGCCCTGCGGGACGGCCTGGAGCGGATCCTGCGCGGCCGCACCGGCGCGCTGATCGTGCTCGGCTACGACAAGGTGGTCGAGCAGATCTGCACCGGCGGCTTCCCGATGGACGTGGAGTTCTCCGCCACCCGGGTCCGTGAGCTGTGCAAGATGGACGGCGCCGTGGTGCTCTCCAGCGACGGCACCCGGATCGTGCAGGCCGGCGCGCACCTGATGCCCGACCCGTCCATCCCCACCGAGGAGTCCGGCACCCGGCACCGCACCGCCGAGCGGGTGGCCCGGCAGACCGGCTACCCGGTCATCTCGGTCAGCCAGTCGATGCGGATCATCAGCCTCTACGTCAACGGCCAGCGGCACGTGCTCGACGACTCGGCGGCCATCCTGTCCCGCGCCAACCAGGCGCTCGCCACGCTGGAGCGCTACAAGCTCCGGCTGGACGAGGTCTCCGGCACGCTCTCCGCGCTGGAGATCGAGGATCTGGTCACCGTCCGAGACGCGGTGGCGGTGGTGCAGCGGCTGGAGATGGTCCGGCGGATCGCCGACGAGATCGCCGGGTACGTGGTGGAGCTGGGCACCGACGGTCGCCTGCTGGCCCTTCAGCTCGACGAGCTGATGGCCGGCGTGGACGCCGACCGCACCCTGGTCATCCGCGACTACCTGCCGACCGGCCGCAAGTCGCGCACCCTCGACGAGGCGCTCGTCGAACTCGACCTGCTCAGCGCCACCGAACTCATCGACCTCGTGGCCGTGGCCAAGGCGATCGGCTACCCGTCCGCCTCCGACGCGCTCGACGCGGCGGTCAGCCCGCGCGGGTTCCGCCTGCTGGCGAAGGTGCCCCGGCTGCCGGTCGCCGTGGTCGACCGGCTGGTGGTGCACTTCGGCAGCCTCCAGCGGCTGCTCGGCGCGACAGTGGAAGACCTCCAGGCGGTCGAGGGGGTGGGCGACGCCCGCGCCCGTGGCGTCCGCGAGGGCCTGTCCCGGCTCGCCGAGGCGAGCATCCTCGAACGGTACGTCTGACCGACCGCTCAGCCGGTGACGGTCAGTTTCACCGGCTCGCTGATCTTGGTGCCGACGCGCGCGAACACCTGGTACGCGCCGATCGCCGCGAAGTCGCCGTTCGCCAGCCCGTTCGCGCACTTGTTGTCCAGCTTGCCGTTCCAGCCCAGCTCGTAGGAGCGCTCGAAGTTCGGCGTGAACGACTGCACGTCCGAGCCCTTGCCGGTGCCGCAGGTGTCAGACGACCAGATCTTCTCCGCGCCCGACTTGACGTACAGCTCCTGGAGGTCGGCGCCGACGTCCCGGCTGCACGTACGGTTCGACACGTTCTTGACCTTGAGGCGCAGCGTGACCACCGTGCCCCGCTGGGCGGTCGGAGGCACCGCCACCGGCGTCACCAGCAGCTCGGAGTCGGTGCAGGTGCCGTCGTCGGAAACCGGCTGACCGGTCGCGCCGCCGTTGCCGCCCCCGTTGTTCGCGCCCCCGCCGGTGTTCCCGCCGTCGCCGGTGGTGCCGCCACCGGTGTTCCCGCCGCCGTTGTTCGCGCCACCGCCGCCGGCGTCACCCGCTGTCGGTGACGGGCTGCCCGACTGCGGGGTCAGCACCGAACCGGACGGGTCGGGCTGAGCCCCGGCCGAGCCGGTCGGGGATGGGTCCGTACCCGGCGCGCCGGTGTTGCGGTCCGTACCGGTGCAGGAATACAACAGGACAATCAGGAAGAGCAGCCCTGCTCCGAGCACGACGGCACGACGCCGCCAGTACACGGCAGGGGGCAGAGGGCCGACCGTCAGACGCATGATGCGCCTACCGTAGCCGCGCGGCGCACGGCTCGGTGGTCCGACGCGCCGGGAACCCGCCGCCGTACGGCCGCACCCGTCCACACAGGATTCCGAGCGCCACCGTCAGAGGTAGACCTTGCGCTGGTAGATCGCGTGCGCGCCGGCCACCCGGTCGAGGAACAGCAGCCCGGCGCAGTGGTCGATCTCGTGCTGGAGCGCCCGCGCCTCGAAGCCGTCCGTCACCAGCCGCACCGGCTCGCCGCTGCCCGGAAGCGCGCCCTCGACCACCAGGCGGCTGGCCCGCTTCACGTCGCCGGTCAGGTCCGGCACCGACATGCAGCCCTCCCGCCCGGCCTTCCACCGGGACGCCTCCACCACGCGCGCGTTGCAGAGCACGAACGTGCCGTGCACGGTGACCGCCTTCGGATGCCCGGTCACGTCCACGGCGAACACCTGCGCGCTCACCCCGACCTGCGGCGCCGCCAAGCCCACGCAACCGGGCGAGACGCGCATCGTCGCCACCAGATCGGCGGCGAGGCGCACCACCTCCGCCGACGTCGGGTCGACCTCCGGGCCGGGTCGGCTCAGCACCGGCTCCGGCGCGGTGACCACCGGCCGTACCGCACCGGGAACGCCGAGCTTCTCCGGTGTCCAGCCGCCCAGGCCCGCGTACTCCGGCCCGGTCACAGCAGATCCGTGTCCGCCGGGCGGAGGCTGACCCCCACGCCCAGCTCCGCGGCCACGCGGGTGAGCCGGCCGGCCACCTCGTCCGACACACCGGGCGGCAACTCGACCTCGGCGACCACCACGTAGAGCGAACCGGTCAGCCGGGTGCTCAGGTCGGTCACGTTCCCGCCCGCGTCGGTCAGCACCCGGGTCATCGCCGCGACGATGCCCATCCGGTCGGCGCCGTGCACCGCCAGCACGTACGGCTCCCCGGTGGGCTCGCTGCCGGCGTCCGGCGTGACCGCGCGTACGGTCGCCAGCAGGTGCCCGTCGGCGGCGAGCGGGGCCAGCGCGGCCTCGACGTCGGCGGCGGCCGGGCCCACGCAGATCAGCGTCATCGCGAAGTGTCCACGCAGCCGGGTCATCGTCGAGTCGGTGAGGTTCGCGCCGAGCCGGGCGAGGACCTCCGCGACGTCGGCCACGATGCCCGGCCGGTCCCGGCCGATGACGGTGATCGCGAGCTCGTTCATTCGGACATTCTGCCCCGTCGTCCATGATCGATCGCGCCCGGCCACCCCGCCCGCCCAACCTGCGGGAAAGACCGCCGTGACATGATCGGCGGCGCGATGTCCGATCCCACATTCGCCACCCAGGTCAGCCGGTGGTACGAGCGCAACGCCCGCGACCTGCCCTGGCGCAAGCCCGGCATCGGTGCCTGGGCGATCCTGGTCTCCGAGGTCATGCTCCAGCAGACCCCCGTGGTCCGGGTGGTGCCTTCCTGGGAGGCGTGGCTGGCCCGCTGGCCCGAGCCGCGCGCGCTCGCCGAGGACACCCCGGCCGAGGCGATCCGGATGTGGGGGCGGCTCGGCTACCCCCGCCGGGCGGTACGCCTGCGCGAGTGCGCGGTGGCGATCGTGGAGCGGCACGGCGGCGTGGTGCCGGACCGGCTCGACCAGTTGCTGGCGCTGCCGGGTGTCGGCACGTACACGGCCCGCGCGGTCGCCGCGTTCGCGTACGGGCAGCGGCACCCGGTGGTGGACACGAACGTCCGGCGCGTGGTGTGCCGGGCGATCGCCGGTGAGCCCGACGCCGGTCCCACCACCCGCCCGGCCGACCTGGTCGCCACCGAGGAACTGCTGCCTGTCGAACCGGCCGCCGCCGCGCTGGCCAGCGCCGCGTTCATGGAACTCGGCGCTGTCGTCTGCACCGCCCGCGCCCCGCGCTGCGCGATCTGCCCGGTCGAGTCGAGCTGCGCCTGGCGGGCCTCCGGGCAGGCCGCACCCACGGGACCGACCCGCCGCCCGCAGCGCTACGCCGGCACCGACCGGCAGGTACGCGGACTGCTGCTCGCGGTGCTGCGGGAGTCCACCGGCCCGGTGCCGCACCAGCGGCTGGACCAGGTGTGGCACGACGACGTCCAGCGGGCCCGTGCGCTGGCCGGCCTGGTCACCGACGGCCTGGTCGAACCGGTGGGCGAGGAGTCGTTCCGCCTGGCCGGCGACGGCCCAGCCGTCCCCCTCCCCTAACCCTCTCCCCCTCCCACCCGCACCCACCCCCGCCCACCCCGTTGATCATGAAGTTAGCGGGGACAAATGGGGCGCCGAGTGCGGTCAACTTCATGATCGACGGGGTCGGGCGAGACCGGGCAGCGGGGTGGGTGGGGCGGGCGGGCGGGCGGGGGGATGGAAAGGGGACGGCCCCGGTGGCTTTCGCCTACCGGGGCCGTCGCCCTCGAACTGTGCGGAACCTTATGCGGCGTCGTCCGCGCCGGTGGCGGCGGTGCCGCCGAGGTCCGCCGGGACCGCGTCCGGCACGGCGTCCGGCCGGTCCGCGCCCCGGAAGACGAGCTTGGACTTGTCGATGTCCTCCGGGTCGCCCTCGCAGTCCACGACCACGATCTGACCCGGGGTCAGCTCGTTGAACAGGATCCGCTCGGACAGGTTGTCCTCGATGTCGCGCTGGATCGTGCGACGCAGCGGCCGCGCGCCCAGCACCGGGTCGAAGCCCTTCTTCGCGAGGTACTTCTTCGCGTTGTCGGTCAGCTCCAGACCCATGTCCTTGTTCCGCAGCTGGGACTCGATCCGGGCGATCATGATGTCGACGATCGACAGGATCTCGTTCTGACGCAGCTGGTGGAAGACGATGGTGTCGTCGATCCGGTTCAGGAACTCGGGCCGGAAGTGCTGCTTGAGCTCGTCGTTGACCTTCTGCTTCATCCGGTCGTAGTTCGACTCGGAGTCCTCAGAGGCCTGGAAGCCCAGCGACACCGCCTTGGCGACGTCACGCGTACCGAGGTTGGTGGTCAGGATGATGACCGTGTTCTTGAAGTCCACGATCCGGCCCTGGCCGTCGGTGAGGCGCCCGTCCTCCAGGATCTGGAGGAGCGTGTTGAACACGTCCGGGTGGGCCTTCTCGATCTCGTCGAAGAGGACCACCGAGAACGGCCGGCGACGCACCTTCTCGGTCAGCTGCCCGCCCTCGTCGTAGCCGACGTAGCCGGGAGGGGCACCGACGAGCCGGGACACCGTGTACCGGTCGTGGAACTCCGACATGTCGAGCTGGATGAGGGCGTCCTCGCTGCCGAACAGGAACTCGGCGAGCGCCTTGGACAGCTCGGTCTTACCGACGCCGGACGGGCCGGCGAAGATGAACGAGCCGGAGGGGCGCTTCGGGTCCTTCAGGCCGGCCCGGGTACGCCGGATCGCCTTCGAGACCGCCTTGACCGCGTCCTCCTGGCCGATGACGCGCTTGTGCAGCTCGTCCTCCATGCGCAGCAGGCGCGAGGTCTCCTCCTCGGTCAGCTTGTAGACCGGGATGCCGGTCCAGTTGCCGAGCACCTCGGCGATCTGCTCGTCGTCGACCTCGCTGACGACGTCCAGGTCACCGGCCTTCCACTCCTTCTCCCGCTGCGCCTTCTGACCCAGCAGCTGCTTCTCGGTGTCGCGCAGCTGGGCGGCCCGCTCGAAGTCCTGCGCGTCGATCGCGGACTCCTTGTCGCGGCGCACCTGGGCGATGCGCTCGTCGAAGTCGCGCAGGTCCGGCGGCGCGGTCATCCGGCGGATCCGCATCCGGGCGCCGGCCTCGTCGATCAGGTCGATCGCCTTGTCCGGCAGGAACCGGTCGGAGATGTACCGGTCGGCCAGCGTCGCGGCGGCGACCAGCGCGGCGTCGGTGATGGAGACGCGGTGGTGGGCCTCGTAGCGGTCCCGCAGGCCCTTGAGGATCTCGATGGTGTGGGCCAGCGACGGCTCACCCACCTGGATCGGCTGGAAACGACGCTCCAGAGCGGCGTCCTTCTCCAGGTGCTTGCGGTACTCGTCGAGCGTGGTGGCGCCGATGGTCTGCAGCTCACCACGGGCCAGCATCGGCTTGAGGATGCTGGCGGCGTCGATCGCGCCCTCGGCCGCGCCCGCGCCGACGAGGGTGTGGATCTCGTCGATGAACAGGATGATGTCGCCGCGGGTGCGGATCTCCTTGAGCACCTTCTTCAGGCGCTCCTCGAAGTCACCGCGGTAGCGAGAACCGGCGACCAGGGCACCGAGGTCGAGCGTGTAGAGCTGCTTGTCCTTCAGCGTCTCGGGCACCTCGCCCTTGATGATCTTCTGGGACAGGCCCTCCACCACGGCGGTCTTGCCGACGCCGGGCTCGCCGATCAGCACCGGGTTGTTCTTGGTGCGGCGGGACAGCACCTGCATGACCCGCTCGATCTCCTTCTCGCGCCCGATGACCGGGTCGAGCTTGCCCTCGCGGGCGGCCTGGGTCAGGTTGCGGCCGAACTGGTCCAGCACGAGGCTGGTCGACGGCGCGGCCTCACCCGGGGCGGCACCGGCGGCGGCCGGCTCCTTGCCCTGGTAGCCGGAGAGCAGCTGGATGACCTGCTGGCGCACCCGGTTCAGGTCCGCGCCCAGCTTCACCAGGACCTGGGCGGCGACGCCCTCGCCCTCGCGGATCAGGCCGAGCAGGATGTGCTCGGTGCCGATGTAGTTGTGGCCGAGCTGCAGCGCCTCGCGCAGCGACAGCTCCAGCACCTTCTTGGCCCGCGGCGTGAACGGGATGTGCCCGCTCGGCGCCTGCTGGCCCTGGCCGATGATCTCCTCGACCTGCTGACGCACGCCCTCCAGGGAGATGCCGAGGCTCTCCAGGGCCTTTGCCGCGACACCCTCACCCTCGTGGATCAGGCCCAGCAGGATGTGTTCCGTACCGATGTAGTTGTGGTTGAGCATCCGGGCCTCTTCTTGGGCCAGGACGACAACCCGTCGCGCTCGGTCGGTGAACCGCTCGAACATGCCCTCGTGCTCCTCACGTGCCGTGCGCCTTGATGGTCAGATCTCGGCGGGGCCGGTGCGCGGACGTCCGGGACGGGCGTCCGTGCCTCCTTACTCTATCGCCGCGGACCGTCTCCGCTGAGGTCGTGTGCCCCCGCGAATGACCGTTCCGACGTCGTTTCTGACAACCGTCCACGCTCAGGAGGTGTTCCGGGGCCCCTGCCTGTACGCGCAGAGCGAAATTCGACCGGCACCCGAACGGCCGGTCGAGTGGACCGGAGGCGGCACCGAGGCGTCCGCCGGGTCGTCCACAGCCTGTGGATGAACTCTCCACCGCCTGTGGACAACCACCCCGGGCGGGGATTTCTTCCCGGCGGCGCCGCCACCCGCGCCGGGTGGGCCGGACCGGACATCCGGCACCGTCGGGGACTCGGGGCGCAACGGTGACCCCGGTACGGAAACGGCGACGCCGGCCCGGAGTCGTACTCCGGTCCGGCGTCGGCGTCGCCCGTGACGAGGGTGGGGTCAGTGCCCCGCCTTCGCGTGGTACTCGTCCACGATCTCCTGCGGGATACGGCCCCGGTCGGAGATGTCCTTGCCGGCCTTCTTGGCCCACTCGCGGATGGCCCGGTTCTGCTCGCGGTCGGCGGTCGCGCCGCCCCGGCCTCGAGCGGCCCGGCCACCCACGACCACGCCCCCGCGACCGACCTTCGTTCCGTTCGCGATGTACGGCGCGAATACGTCGCGCAATTTCCCGGCGTTGGAAGCGGAGAGGTCGATCTCGTACTGCACGCCGTCGAGCGCGAACTTGACGGTCTCGTCAGCGTCCCCGCCGTCCAGGTCATCGACCAGCTTGTGAATGATCTGCTTGGCCACGTCCCACATTCCTTTCGAGCAGGGTTGTACTCCTGCAATACACCGAGCACAATAACCCGTCCGGCGCTTGTTCCGTCAATAGGACGGGGTAACGAGCCGGAGAAGGCTTGCGGGGAGCGCCTACTCGGGCCGGACCAACGGGAACAGGATCGTTTCCCGAATTCCGAGTCCCGTCAGCGCCATCAGCAGCCGGTCGATTCCCATTCCCATGCCGCCGGACGGCGGCATTCCATACTCCATCGCTCGGAGAAAGTCCTCGTCCAGCCGCATCGCCTCGTCGTCGCCGCGCGCCGCGAGCTGCGCCTGGGCCACCAGGCGCTCCCGCTGCACGACCGGGTCGACCAGCTCCGAGTACGCGGTGCCCAGCTCGAATCCGAGCACGTAGAGGTCCCACTTCTCGGCCAGGCCCGGCTCGCTGCGGTGGGCCCGGGTCAGCGGGCTGGTCTCCTCCGGGTAGTCCATGACGAACGTCGGCGCCTGAAGGGACGGCACGACCAGTTCCTCGAACAACTCCTCGGCCAGCTTGCCCGGTCCCCACTTCGGGTCGACGGAGAGACCGACCTTGTCCGCGTACTCGACCAGGCGCGCCCTTTCGGTGCGGACGGTGACCTCCTCACCGAGCGCTTCGGAAAGAACACCGAACAGCGTCACCGACCGCCACTCGCCGCCCAGATCGAACTCGCGGCCGTCGGCGTGGGTCACCACCGTCGAGCCGGCGACCGCCACCGCGGCCTGCTGTACGAGATTTCGGGTCAGCTCGGCCATCGTGTGGTAGTCGCCGTACGCCTGGTACGCCTCGAGCATCGCGAACTCCGGCGAGTGCGAAGAGTCGATGCCCTCATTACGGAAGTTGCGGTTGATCTCGAAGACGCGGTCCACGCCACCGACGACCGCACGCTTGAGAAACAGTTCCGGCGCGATTCGCAGATACAGATCCGTGTCGAGCGCATTGCTGTGGGTCACGAATGGGCGTGCCGCCGCCCCGCCGTGCAGCAGTTGCAGCATCGGGGTCTCGACCTCGACGAAGTCCTGCCCGTGCAGGGTTTCGCGCAGACTGCGGACGGCGGTGGCCCGGGTGCGGACCATCTGCCGGGCCTGCGGGCGGACCACCAGGTCCACGTAGCGCTGGCGGACCCGGGACTCCTCGCTCAGCGGCTTGTGCGCCACCGGCAGCGGGCGCAGCGCCTTGGCGGTGACCGCCCACTCCTCGGCGAGAACGGACAGCTCGCCACGGCGGCTGGTGATCACCTCGCCGGTCACGCCGACGTGGTCACCCAGATCGACCAGGCGCTTCCAGTCGGCCAGCCGCTCGGCGCCGACCCGGTCCAGCGAGAGCATCGCCTGGACCTCGGTGCCGTCACCGTCCCGGAGCGTCGCGAAGCAGAGCTTGCCGGTGTTGCGAATGAAGATCACCCGGCCGGTGACCGAGACCCGGTCGCCGGTGGCGGTGTCGGTGGGCAGGTCGGCGTAGCGCTCCCGCAGCCGCGCGAGCGTGGTGGTCCGCGGGAAACCGACCGGGTACGGCTCGACGCCCTCGGCGAGCATCCGGTCCCGCTTCTCCCGGCGGACCTTCATCTGCTCGGGAAGGTCGTCGGCGGGGTCTGTTGGCAGGGCGTTCTGCTCGGTCACGGCACGCTTCCTCAAGCCTTGGGAACATCGGCGGGGTCAGCACATGAGCGTACTCAAGCGCCGTGGCGGCCGTTACGGGATAACCTGCCCGCCATGACCGACCCCACTGCGGCGCTCTCGTTCGGCGCGGCCGCGGCCGACTACGACCGGTTCCGTCCCCGCTATCCGGAGGCGGCGCTGCGCTGGGCGCTGGACGGGCTGCACGACGCCCGGGTGGTCGATCTCGGCGCGGGCACCGGCATCCTCACCCGCGGGCTCCTGGCGCTGACCGGGCCGGTGGCGCAGGTCGTACCCGTGGAACCGGATCCGGGGATGCGGGCGCAACTGGCCGCCGCCACGCCCGGTACGACGGCGCTCGCCGGCAGCGCCGAGGCGGTGCCGCTGCCGGACGGGTCGGCGGACGCGGTGCTGGTCGGGCAGGCCTACCACTGGTTCGACCGGGAGCCGGCGCACGCCGAGGTGGCCCGCGTGCTGCGCCCGGGCGGCACGTTCGCGCCGGTCTGGAACATCCGCGACGAGCGGGTGGGCTGGGTCGCGGAGCTGAGCCGGATCGCCCACCTCGGCGACAACGCGGGCGACGTGACGCAGCGGTACGCGGACTTCGGCCCCGCCTTCACCGACGTCGAGGTCGGCGAGTTCCCGCACGCCACCACACTCACGCCGGACGAGGTGGTGGGCATGCTGCACACCCGCTCGTACTGGCTGACGGCCGACGCGGACGAGCGGCGGCGGGTCGACACGGAGCTGACGGAGCTGTTCGCCTCCCACCCGGACCTGACCGGCCGGGAGACGGTCGAGCTGCCATACCGGACGTTCGTGCTGCGGGCCCGCCGCCGCTGACCTCAGACGTTGCGGTCGTAGACCATCCGCAGGCCGATCAGCGTGATCATCGGCTCGTGGTGGGTGATGGTGTGGCACTCGCCGAGCACCAGCGACGCCAGGCCGCCGGTGGCGATGACCGCCTTCACGCCGCCCAGCTCCTCGGACATCCGCTCGACGATCCGGTCCACCTGGCCGGCGAAGCCGAAGTAGAGCCCGGCCTGGAGGCACTCGACGGTGTTCTTGCCGATCACCGACCGCGGGCGGGTCGCCTCCACCTTGCGCAGCTGGGCGGCGCGGGCGGCCAGCGCGTCGAAGGAGATCTCGATGCCGGGGGCGAACGCACCGCCGAGGAACTCGCCCCGGCTGCTGACCAGGTCGAAGTTGGTGGTGGTGCCGAAGTCCACGACGATCGACGGCCCGCCGTAGAGCGTGTACGCGGCCAGCGTGTTGACCACCCGGTCCGCGCCCACCTCCTTCGGGTTGTCGATGGCGAGCTGCACGCCGGTCCGGACACCCGGCTCGACGATCACACTGGGCAGGTCGGCGTAGTACCGGTCGAGCATGGTGCGCAGCGAGCGCAGCGCGGCCGGCACGGTCGAGCAGGCGGCCACGCCGGTGATCTCCACGGCGTCCCCGGCGAGCAGTCCGCGGAACATCAGGCCCAGCTCGTCCGCCGTGGAACGGGCGTCGGTCTTGATCCGCCACGAATGCACCAGCTTGTCGCCGTCGAAGGTCGCCAGCACGGTGTTCGTGTTTCCGATGTCGATGCAGAGCAGCACAGCGGCAGCCTAGACGTCACGCAGGTCGAGGGCGATGTCCAGGATCGGCGAGGAGTGTGTGAGCGCGCCGACGGAGAGGAAGTCGACGCCGGTCGCGCCGTACTCGGCCGCCATCGGCAGCGTCAGCCCGCCGGTGGCCTCCAGTTCCGCCCGGTCGCCCACCGACGCCACCACCTCGCGCAGCTGCGCCGGGGTCATGTTGTCCAGCAGCAGGAAGCGGGCGCCCGCCTCGACCGCCTCCACCGCCTCGGCCGGCGTGTCCACCTCGACCTGCACCGCGACGTCGGGGAACGCCTCCCGCACCCGGCGGAAGGCGGCAGCGATCCCGCCCGCCGCGACCTTGTGGTTGTCCTTGATCATGGCGACGTCGTACAGGCCCATCCGCTTGTTGGTGCCGCCACCGGCCCGGACCGCGTACTTCTCCAGCGCCCGCAGGCCCGGCGTGGTCTTGCGGGTGTCCAGCACCGTCGCCTTCGTTCCGGCCAGCGCGTCGGCCCAGGCCCGGGTGTGCGTCGCCACCCCGGACATGCGGGACAGCAGGTTCAGCGCCGTCCGCTCGGCGGTCAGCAGCAGCCGGGTCGGGCCGGACACGGTGGCCAGCACGTCGCCGCGCGCCACCCGCTGCCCGTCGTGCGCCACAAGCGAGACCTCGACCGTACGGCCCGCGCCGGTCACCTCGCCGACCAGCTCGAACACGGCGGCGGCGACGGGCAGCCCGGCCACCACGCCGTCGGCGCGCGCCACCAGATCGGCCGTGTCGTGCTGCTCGTCCGGGATGGTGGCCACGCTCGTGACGTCGAGGAATTCGGGTCCGAGGTCCTCGTGCAGCGTGTCGACGATGACGTGCCGGACCCGCTCCGGGTCCAGGCCGCCGTCCCGCAGCGCCCACTCCGTCGACTCCCTCATCGGTTGATCTCCTCCCAGCGCTCGGCCACCCGGCCGTCCGTGCCCACCTCGGCCACCAGGTGACCCAGCCACCGCTCGTCGGCGGTCGGGAAGTCCTCCCGCCAGTGGCAGCCCCGCGTCTCCTGGCGCGCGTACGCGGCCGCGACCAGCGTCGACGCCACCGTGAGCAGGTTCGTCGCCTCCCAGTCGGCGGTACGCGGCACGCCCCGGCCCGCGCCCAGCTCCGTGAGCGTGGCGGCGGTGGCTTCCAGCGTCCGCGCCGACCGGAGCACGCCCGCGCCCCGGGTCATCGCCCGTTGCAGCTCCGCCGTGCCGGCCGCCGGCACCAGCGCGCCCGGCCCGCCCACCCAGGCGCCGGTCTCCGCCGGGCGGGCCTGCTCGGGCAGCCCGGCGGCGATGTCCTCGGCGATCCGGCGGGAGAAGACCAGCCCTTCCAGCAGCGAGTTGCTGGCGAGCCGGTTGGCGCCGTGCACGCCGGTGCAGGCGACCTCGCCGCAGGCGTACAGGCCGGGGATGGAGGTGCGGCCGCGCAGGTCGGTCCGGACGCCGCCGGAGGCGTAGTGCGCGGCCGGCGCGACCGGGATCAGGTCGGTCGCCGGGTCCACGCCGATGGCCAGGCAGGACGCCACGATGGTGGGGAACCGCCGGGCCAGGAAGTCGCCGCCGAGGTGCCGGGCGTCCAGGAACACGTGGTCGGCGCCGGACGCGAGCAGCACCCGGTGGATGCCCTTGGCGACCACGTCCCGGGGAGCCAGCTCGGCCAGCTCGTGCTGGCCGACCATGAAGCGCTTGCCGTCGCCGTCGACCAGGTGGGCGCCCTCGCCGCGCAGCGCCTCGGAGACCAGCGGCTGCTGGGCCAGCCCCGCGCCCGGCCCGCCGGCCGGCACGATCAGCGCGGTCGGGTGGAACTGGACGAACTCCACGTCGGTGACCGCCGCGCCCGCCCGCAACGCCAGCGCCACCCCGTCCCCGGTGGAGACCGCCGGGTTGGTGGTGGCGGCGAAGATCTGCCCCATCCCGCCGGTGGCCAGCACCACGGCGCGGCCGAGGATCGCGCCGACGCCGTCCTCGCTGCCCTCGCCGAGTACGTGCAGCGTGATGCCGCAGGCCGGGCCGAGCCCGCCCGGCCCGTCGCCGGGAGCGCGCAGCAGGTCCAGCACCAGGGCGTGCTCCACCAGCCGGATCCACGGGTCGCGGCGGACCGCGTCGTGCAGCGCCCGCTGCACCTCCGCGCCGGTGGCGTCGCCGCCGGCGTGCACGATCCGGTCGGCCCGGTGGCCGCCCTCCCGGGTCAGCATCAGCGAGCCGTCCGGGTTGCGGTCGAACTCCGCCCCGATCCGCATCAGCTCACGCAGCCGGGTCGGGCCCTCGGCCACGAGCGCGCGGACCGCCGCCGGGTCGCAGAGGCCGACCCCGGCCACCTCCGTGTCGTACGCGTGCGCGTCCGGCGTGTCCGCCGGATCCAGTACGGCGGCGATCCCGCCCTGCGCCCAGCGGGTCGAGCCCTCGTCCATGTCGACCTTGGTGACCACCGTGACGTGCAGCCCGGCCTCGCGCAGGTGCAGCGCGGCGGTCAGCCCGGCCACGCCGGAGCCGACCACGATCACGTCTGTCGTCTCCACCCAGCCGGGGGCGGGCGCGGCGAGCAGCCGGGGCAGCGCCGGCAGGTCGACGGTGGGTACGTCCATGAGCACAGTCAACCCGAAGCGAACTCGGCTCGGGCGCCGGGGGCGTGACGAGTGCGCTCGGCTACCTCGTCCGGCGCGGGAGTGCGGCCGGTCCGGCGCCCTTCAGGGAGGTGGTCACCGTACGGTCGCTGAGCCACAGGTAGCAGCGCACGCCCCGGTCCCCGACCGCCCAGCGCCCGGCTGCGGGCGGACGGACCACCACGTCGCTGCGGTAGCGCAGGAACGCGTCGGCGGGCACCCCGGTGTAGCGGGCGATCACGCCGAAGCAGCCGTCGTAGAGCGGGACCCAATCCTCCGGCTTCTTCGGGTACGGGCGGTCCGGCGCGGCCCACACGCCGACGAACTCGGCGTCGTGCGCGACGGCGCAGTCGACCGGGGTGAGCCGCTGCACCCGGCCCGTCTCCCGGATGGTGCGCTGGCAGCCCAGCCGCAGCGGGGAGGGCGTCTTGAGCGCGTCGCGCAGGCTGCCGGTACGGGTGACCACGGTGGCCGCCGCCTCGACCGTGGTCAGCTCGGTCAGGTCGCACCGGTACCAGCGGGAGCCCGCCGTCCAGCCAATGCCCGTCGGCACCGCCACCGCCAGCCGGAGCCGCCCGGCACGCCAGTCGTCACCCACGTACCCGGCGGCCCGCTTGTCGCAGTCGGCGAACGCGGTACGCAGCTCGGGTGAGGTGAGCGGCGGCGGGTCGGGCCGGTCGGCGGTGAACGCACCGACGTGCACCGTCTCCACCCGGTGCGGCAGCTCGCAGCCGACCGGCGCGTACGCGGCCAGGCCGACGCTCGCTGTGAAGTCGGCGACCTGGCAGACCCCCGCGGCCGGGGTGAACGGTCCGGGGGCGGCCATCGGGGCCCAGTCGTCGGTGAGGTCGGCGTCCAGCCCGCCCGCGCCCGCGCAGCCGGTCAGGGCGGCGCTCGCGACCATCGCGGCGACCAGGAAGCTCATCGCACGGCGCATCGCGGCCTCCCCCAGCCGACGACCGTCGATCCCCGACGGTCCGCCCAGGGTAGCCGAAAATGACCTTCCGGTGACAGACCGCGTTTCCCGCCCGTCCGCCCCGTCGATCTTGCACTAGCCGCCCCGGCAAAGCGCCCAAAAAAGGGTGACAGAGGGGCCTCAACTTCAAGATCAACGGCGCGAGGCGGCGAAGGGGGTCAGCGCGCGGCGGCGGCGAGAGGGTTGGGGATGGGGGCTCCGGCGGTGCCGGGGGCTGCCGTCGTCGGGTCCGTCGAGAGGTCGACGACCTTGTTGTCGGCGTCCACGTGGACCACCTTCGGGCGGTACGTGCGGGCCTCGGCGTCGTCCATCTGCCCGTACGAGATCAGGATGACCAGGTCACCGGGGTGCACCAGGTGCGCGGCGGCGCCGTTGATGCCGATCACGCCGCTGCCCCGCCGGCCCGGGATCACGTACGTCTCCAGCCGGGCGCCGTTGGTGATGTCCACGATCGCGACCTGCTCGCCGGGTAGCAGGTCCGCCGCGTCGAGCAGATCCTCGTCCACGGTGACCGAGCCGACGTAGTGCAGGTCGGCCTGGGTCACGGTGGCGCGGTGGATCTTCGACTTGAGCATGGTCCGGAACATCGGGGTGCCTTTCCGCATTCGTGGTGGGGTTCAGGGACGCGGCGCGAGGTGGATCGCCGTGTTGTCGATCAGGCGGGTGGCGCCGACCCAGGCCGCGATCAGCAGCCGGGCCGGACCGCTGACCGGGCCGGGTTCCAGCTCGGTGTCGGTGAGCACCAGGTAGTCCAGGCGGGCGTCCGGCGCGTCGAAGGCCCGGTGTGCGGCGGCCAGCACCGCACCCGCGTCCTCGCCCCGCTCGGCCGCCGCCGCACCGGCCCGCAACGCGGCGGACAGGCTCAGCGCGGTCTGCCGCTCCTCCGCCGACAGGTACCGGTTGCGGCTCGACATGGCCAGCCCGTCCGGCTCCCGTACGGTCGGCACGCCGACGATCTCGGCCGGCACGTCGAGGTCGCGGACCATCCGGCGGACCAGGGTGAGCTGCTGGTAGTCCTTCTCGCCGAAGAACGCCAGGTCGGGGCGGGTGAGCTGGAGCAGCTTCATGACCACGGTGAGCACGCCGTGGAAGAAGCCGGGACGGCTCAGGCCCTCCAGGTCCTCGCCGAGCGGACCCGGGTCGAGCCGCACGGTGGGCCGGCCCTCCGGGTACATCTCGGTCACCGAGGGCGCGAACACCATGTCCACGCCGGCCCGGCGGCAGATCTCCAGGTCCGAGTCGAGCGTGCGCGGGTAGCGGTCGAAGTCCTCGTTCGGGCCGAACTGCAGCGGGTTCACGAAGATCGTGACGATCACGTGGCCGGCGCGCTCGCGGGCGGCCCGCAGCAGCGCCTCGTGCCCGGCGTGCAGCGCGCCCATGGTCATCACCACGCCGACCGGGCCGGCCATCGCCTCACGGGCCGCCGCCAGTTCCTTGCGCGTGTGCAGCACCTCGGCCATCAGGCCGCCACCTCGATTCCGTCGAGCACGTTCCGCAGCGCGGCCGCGTCCGCCGGGCGGAGGCGGCCGACCGCGACGGCACGGTCCGCCGTCCGTCGTGCCAACGCCAGATACGCGGGTACGGATTCCGGCGCGGTCCGCGCCAGCCGGTCCAGATGCCGGCGTACGGTGCCCGCGTCGCCCCGCGACACCGGGCCGGTCAGCGCGTCGTCGCCCAGCCGCAGCGCGTTCTCCAGCGCGGCCCGCAGCAGCGGGGCGAGCACCTTCTCCGGCCGCTCCACCCCGGCGTCGCGCAGCCGGTCGGCGGCCTCGTTGACGAGCGTCACCAGGTGGTTCGCGCCGTGTGCGAGCGCCGCGTGGTAGAGCGGGCGGTCGTGCTCACCGACCCACTCCGGCACGCCGCCCAGGTCGGCCACCAGCCGGGCCGCGAACGGGCGCAGCTCGGCCGGGGCGGTCACCCCGTAGGAGATGCCCGGCAGCCGGGACAGGTCGTCCGGCGTACCGGTGAAGGTCATCGCCGGATGCAGCGCGAGCGGCCGGGCGCCCGCCTCGACGGCCGGGGCCAGCGCGGCGAGCCCGTGCGCGCCGGACGTGTGCGCCACCACCTGGCCGGGGCGCAGCGCGCCGCTCGCGGCCAGGTCCGCGACCACGCCCGCGAGCGCGTCGTCCGGAACGGCGACGATCAGCAGGTCGGTGGCGGCGCGCGCCACCTCGGACGCGGCGCGGTGCGGGGTCTGCGGCAGCAGCAGCGCCAGCCGGGCCCCTGTCGCGCCCGAGGCGCCGGACGCGGCGGCCACCCGGTGGCCGGCGGCGGTGAGGGCCGCGCCCAGCACGGCGCCGACCCGGCCGGCGCCGAGGACGCCGACGGTGAGGGTACGCGGGAAGACGAGCGGGGCAGCGGTGGCCCGGGGGCGCAGCGGTGCGCTCATGGCAGCGATCCAGTCCTCGAAGGGGGTACCGGTCGATGGCAAGTATGCGCCCGGGTGACAGACCCGAAACAAGAAGGTGTGAAAACCTTCACCGACCGCCCGAAGCGGCCGCTCCGGTGGCGGGCAAACCGCCCGTTCGGGTACGTCCCGTAGGGTCGGCACGTGACCTCCCCGCTGCGCTGGCGCGACGCGATGGAGCGGGCGCTGTACGGGCCGGACGGCTTCTTCGTCTCCGGCGCCGGGCCCGCCGCGCACTTCCGCACGAGCGTGCACGCCTCGCCCGTCTTCGCCGCCTGCCTGGTGCGGCAGCTCGAGATGGTGGACGCGGCGCTGGGGCACCCGGCCCGGCTGGACGTGGTGGACGTGGGTGCGGGCCGGGGCGAACTGCTCCGGGCGCTGCTGGCCCAGGCCGCACCCGAGCTGGCCGCCCGGATCAGGCCGGTAGCCGTGGAACGAGCCACCCGCCCGCCGGACCTGCCCTCGGAGATCGACTGGCGGCCCGACATCCCCGACGGCATCACCGGCCTGCTCCTGGCCACGGAATGGCTGGACAACGTCCCCGTGGACGTGGCGGTCCACACCCCCGCAGGCTGGCGCGTCCTCCTGGTGGACCCGAAAACCGGCCAGGAGACGGTGGGCCCGCCCCCCTCCCCCACCGACACCACCTGGCTCACCCACTGGTGGCCCCCCACCCCCACCCCGGCCCCCACCCCGGTGATCAAGGAGTTTGTGGCGGCGGAGGGCCCGGATCAGGACACAAACTCCTTGATCAACGCCGTCGGCGAGGTCGGGGGCGCGGGCGCGGCCGGTGGGCGGGCGGAGATCGGGGTGGGACGGGATCTGGCCTGGGCGGAGGCCGTCGGGCGGGTGGCGCGCGGGCTGGCGCTCGCGGTGGACTACGGGCATCTGCGGGAGTCGCGGCCCCTCGACGGGACGCTCACCGGGTACCGGGGTGGGCGGCAGGTGCCGCCGGTTCCGGACGGGTCCTGCGACGTGACGGCGCACGTCGCCATGGACGCGGTCGCCTCCGCCGGTGAGCGGGTCGCGCGGTGCGCGTACTCCCTGATCTCGCAGCGGGAGGCGCTGCGGGCGCTCGGGGCCGACGGCGGGCGACCGCCGCTGAGCCTGGCCTCCCGCGACCCGGCCGGCTACCTGCGGGCGCTGGCCACGGCGTCCGCGGCGGCCGAGCTGACCGACCCGGCCGGGCTCGGCGGGCACCTGTGGCTGCGCCAGCCGGTCGGCGTCGCGCTCGACGCGGTCGTGGCACGATGACGGGCATGACCACGGACGCCGCCGACCTCCGCGAGCTCACAGTCGGCACCGGCGCCGGCGGTGAGCAGCTCGGCACCGACATGGTGCTCAACATCGGGCCGCAGCACCCCTCGACGCACGGCGTGCTGCGGCTGAAGCTGGTGCTCGACGGGGAGCGGGTGGTCGCCGCCGAGCCGATCGTCGGCTACATGCACCGGGGCGCGGAGAAACTCTTCGAGGTACGCGACTACCGGCAGATCATCGTGCTGGCGAACCGGCACGACTGGTTGTCGGCGTTCTCCAACGAGCTGGGCGTGGTGCTCGCCGTCGAACGGCTGATGGGCATGGAGGTGCCGGAGCGCGCCACCTGGCTGCGGATGGCGCTGGCCGAGCTGAACCGGGTGCTCAACCACCTGATGTTCCTCGGCTCGTACCCGCTGGAGATCGGCGCGATCACGCCGATGTTCTACGCGTTCCGGGAACGGGAGACCATCCAGGCGGTGATGGAGGAGGTCTCCGGTGGCCGGATCCACTACATGTTCAACCGGGTCGGCGGCCTGAAGGAGGAGGTGCCTGCGGGCTGGACCGGGCGCGCCCGCGCCGCCATCGCCGAGGTACGCCGCCGCATGCCCGACCTGGACAACCTGATCCGGCGCAACGAGATCTTCCTGGCCCGTACCGTCGGGGTCGGTGTGCTGTCCGCCGCCGACGCCGCCGCGTTCGGCGCGTCCGGGCCGGTCGCCCGGGCGTCCGGGCTCGACCTCGACCTGCGCCGCGACGAGCCGTACCTGGCCTACGACCAGCTCGACGTGCCGGTGGTGACGAAGACCGCCGGTGACTGCCACGCCCGCTTCGAGGTGCTGCTCGACCAGGTGTACGTCTCACTCGACCTCGCCGAGCAGTGCCTGGACCGGGTGGACCGGATCAGCGGGCCGGTGAACACGCGGCTGCCCAAGGTGCTGAAGGCACCCGAGGGGCACACGTACGCCTGGACCGAGAACCCGCTCGGCATCAACGGCTACTACCTGGTGTCCCGGGGCGAGAAGACGCCGTGGCGGATGAAGTTGCGCACCGCCTCGTACGCGAACGTGCAGGCGCTGTCGTCGCTGCTGCCCGGCTGCCTGGTGCCGGACCTGATCGCCATCCTCGGCTCGATGTTCTTCGTGGTGGGCGACATCGACAAGTGATCGCCTGCGGTCAGCGCCAGCGGTCGGCGTCGTCCCGGTGCGGCCGGCCGTGCCCACCGTGCTCCGGGCTGCGCCACTCCGGTTCCGCCGGCCGCCATTCCGGCTCGGGCCGACGCCACTGCTCCGGTTCGGGCTGACGCCGTTCCGGCTCGGGCCGGCGCCACTGCTCCGGTTCCGGCTGGCGCCATTCCGGTTCGGGCTGACGCCACTCCGGGGGTGGCTGGCGCCATTCCGGCTGGCCGCTGCGCTGCGTCGGCGGCCGCCACTCGTCCGGCACCGGCACCCCGCCGGCCGGCAGCGCCGGGTGGCTCTCCCCGGACCATCGGGCGTCCGGTGCATCCGGCGCGCTCGCGTCCGGTCCGCTGCCGCGTACCGACGCCCACCGGTCCTCGACCCGGTACTCCGTGCCGCCACCGTCGGCGTGCACGGCGGCCCGCCGTTCCCCGAGCCGGATCTCCCGGCCCGCACCGTCGTCGCGGACCGCGGCCCACCGGTTGCCGGCACGCATCTCGGACCACTGGTCCCCGGCCTGGGCCTCCGGTACGTCTGCCGCGCCCGTCGGCCAGGCGCTCGCCGCTCGCCCGGCCCGGTCGTCACCGCCGCCGGACCAGGGTCGCTGCTCGTCGGCCGCCGTCCGGCCCTGGTCGCCCGACCAGCCGCCCCCGGAGGTACGCCCCGACCAGCCCTGTTCCCCTGCGGTACGCCCGGACCAGCCCTGTTCCGCGGCGGCGGCTCGGCCGACACCCGCCCACGGATGCTCGGCAGCAGGACGCCCGGGGTCGGTCCACGAGTGCCCGTCGTCGCCGGCCCCGCCGCCCCAGCCGCCGTCGTCCGGCCCGGCGCGGCGGCCACCGTCGTCGGACCCGGCGCGGTGGCCTGACCGGTCGCCCGGGTCGCGCTGTCCCGCGCGCCAGTGGTCGGCCGGGTCCGTGCCCCGGGACCGTTCCTCGTCCGGCCAGCCGCCGGGGAATCCGCCGTACCGGGTGCCGGACGACTCACCACCGCCGACGATCGTGTGCCGCGTGGTGACGTGCACCGTCTCGGTGTGGTGGACCACGCCGACCGGGCGGGTCTCCGGGCGGACGACCGGGTCGGACACCCGCGCCGCGCCGTACACCCCGCTCGCCGGCTGGTCGGGACGCGCTGAGGCCCGCGACGGTCCGGCGTCGTGCCGACCGGCCCGCGCCGGTTCGGAGTCGTAGCGGCCGGCCCGGGGGTGCTCGGTCTCGTAGTGGCCCGCACGCGACGGCGGCTCGGCGTCATAGCGGCCGGTCCGGGGCGGCTCGGCGTCGTAGCGGCCTGCCCGAGGCGGTTCGACGTCGTAACGGCCGCCCCCAGGCGAGTCGGCGTCGTAGCGGGAAACCGCAGGCGGGTCGGCGTCGTGGTGGCCGGTCCGAGGCGGGTCCGCGTCGTGGTCGGTTCCGTAGCGGCCGCCGGAGTACGCCGACCGGGCCGGTTCGTCGTCGTCCCGGCCGGCCGGATGCGCCCGGCCGACGTCGGGCGTGCCGGTGACCGGCACCCGGGCCGCGCCGCTCGGGCGCTCCGGCGCCGACGCGGAGGGGGCCACGGAGACGGAGGCGGACGCGGGTGCGGAGGCCAGTCCGGCGGCGGCCGCGTCGAGCCGGTGCCGTACCGCGCCGGCCACCTCCTCGGCCCGGCGTGCCTGGTCGAGCGCCTGGTTGCCGCGCTGGGCGGCCGCCACGATCTCGGCCCGCAGCTCCCGCCGGAGCTGCGCCAACTCCTCGCGCATCTCCTCGGCGGCCGCGCCCCCGGAACCGCCCTCCGGTCGCAGCGCGATGGACAGACCGATCAGCACGACGGCGAGGATCGCCAGGACGGCGCCGAACCGGAGGGAGCCGTTGCCGTCGGCGATCAGCAGGATGAGCGCGGCCAGGGGCGCCAGCCCCACACCGACCCAGAACAGGACGGTGAGCAGGGTGGGCGTGCTCTTGTCGGCGGGCGCGACCGAGGCGGGCATGGCTGAGCAGACTACCGAGAGTTCCACCGGAGGGGAACGGGTCGGCACCACTCGATGGGCGGCCCGTCGAACAGGGCCGCCGTGCCGCCGGCCGGCACGCGTGGCGCCGGCCGGCGGTGGTGCGTCAGCTCGCGGCCAGCGCCGCGTCGGAGGAGAAGACCAGGCCGACGCTCGCCGAGCCGGTCTTCAGCGCGTTCTTGGTCTGCGGGCCGCCCGCGTCCAGCGAGCTGAACGAGCCGGCCTTGAAGTCGTAGACCTCGACCAGACCGGCCTGGCACTTGGGCCGCTGCGGGCACTCCGGCGGCCCGGCCAGCACGGTGGCCTGCCCGGAGCACTTGGCGGCCAGCTCGGAGAGCGTGGAGACGCCGTACTTGTCGGCGAACGCCTTGGTGACCGCGAACGCGTTCTGGTCCTGCGCCTGGGACGGCTGACCGAAGGCCAGGCCCGCCTTTTCGCCCTCGGTCGTCAGCGCCGCGACCGTCTTGTCCAGCTCCGGCGAGGAGACGGGCTGGGCGTCCTTGCCGTTGGCCTTGGTGTTGAGGAACTCCGCCATGGTGGCGGCGTACTCCGGGACGACCTGGATCTGCCCCTTCTCCAGGGCCGGCTCGTAGAGCTCCCGGTTGCCGATGGTCTGCACCTTGACCTGGTAGCCGGCCGCGGTGAGCGCGATCTTGTAGAGCTCGGCGATGGTCTGGCTCTCGCTGAAGTTGCCGGCGCCGACGGTGATCTGGCCGCCCGGGCCCTTCTCGATCCCGTCGGTCACGCCGTTGGCGGAGGCGAACTCCTGCGCCGCGACCTGGGGCGTCTTGCGGTCGACGTCGACCGCCCGGTTGAGCTGGATCAGCTTCGGGGTGTCGAGCTTCGCGGAGACCTTGTCCAGCGCGGCGACGAGCTGCGGCGTGGCCGCCTTCGCGTTGATCGCGGGGATGACGTTGTCGGTGTTCTGGAGCTTCTTGTCGTCGGTCAGGACGACGAGCTGGTCACCCGCCACCGGCGCACAGCCCGCCCCCGAGGCGCCCTGCTCGGGCGCGTCGGTGCCGGACGAGCCGGCGTCGCCGCAGCCGGTGAGGAGAACAGCCGCGGTGAGTGCGCCGAGCGCCCCCGCGGCCAGTGTCGTACGCGCGCGCATCAGTGCCCGCCTTCCGTGTCCCGGCGCGACCCTGCCGGGCCGGCCGCGTGTCCGACGGGCGATCCGGACGGCCACCCGCGACTCCAGCCAATATCTTCCGGACCCGACCGACAAACTCGGAGCGGTTTTCGTCACCTGATCGTCACCGACGGCTCAGCCGCCGGCCGTCGCCGCCGTCGCGCGGCGGCTCGCCCGCCGGCGTACGCGGCGCAGCGGGCGGGGCGTGACCAACCGCTCCACCAGCGCGAGCACCCCCTCGACGAGCAGGGCCAACCCGGCCACCAGCACCCCGCCGGCGATGATCTGCCCGCCGCCGGCGGCGATGTCGAGCCCGAACCCGGCCCGGATGATCTGGCCCAGCCCACCGCCGTTGACGAAGGAGGCGAGCGCGGCCGTGGCCACCACCTGCACCGCCGCGGTACGGAAGCCGGCCGCCAGGTAGGGCACCGCGAGCGGCAGCTCCACCCGGCGCAGCACCTGCCCGCCGGACAGGCCCATCCCCCGGGCCGCGTCCCGGGCCTCCGGGTCGGCCTGCCGCACCCCGGTGTACGCGTTGGCCAGCAGCGGCGGCACCGCGAAGACCGCGAGCGCCACCACCACGGCCGGGCGGCCGAAACCGAGGAACGTCAGCGGCAGGATGGTCAGCAGCGCCAGCGTCGGAATCGCCAGCGTGACGTTGGAGACCAGCAGGACCAGCCCGCCGCCCCGGCCGCTGTGCCCGAGCCAGAGCCCGATCGGCCAGGCCACCAGGCAGCCCAGCAGCACCGCCAGCGCGGACATGCTCAGGTGCTCACCGAGGCGGTCCAGCACGCCGCCGGGGTTGGTCCAGTTCAGCGGGTCGTTCAGCCAGACCACTGCCTGCTCGACGGGGTTCACCGGGCGGACCTCCCGCGCAGCCAGGGGGTGAGCAGGCGGCCCACGCCCGCGAGCACCAGGTCGAGCACCAGCGCCAGCAGCACGCACAGCACCGTGCCGGTCATGATCTGCGCCTTGTAGAAGTTGTTCTGGAAGCCCGCGAAGATGAGCTGGCCGAGCCCACCCCGGCCGACCACCACCCCGACTGTGACGAGCGCGACGGTGGACACGGTCGCCAGCCGCACGCCGGTGAGGATGCCGGGTAACGCCAGCGGCAGCTCGATCCGGAACAACCGGCCCCACCTGCCGTACCCCATGCCCTCGGCGGCCTCGCGCACCTCCGGTGGCACCTGGGTCAGCCCGGCCAGCGCGTTGCGGACGATGACCAGCAACGCGTACAGCGCGACCACGGTGAGCACGGTGATCGCGCCGATGCCCAGGTACGGCGCCAGGAACGCGAACAGCGCCAGCGACGGGACGGTGTAGAGCACCCCGGTCACCGCCAGGATGGGGGCCGACAGCGACCGGAACCAGTACGCGAGCACCGCGAGCGGCAGCGCCACCAGCGCGGCGATCACCACGGCCCGGGCGGTCAGCGAGGTGTGCTCCCGCAGCGCGGCGAGGATCGTGTCAGAGTTGTCCCGCACGTACTGCCAGGAGAACCACGGATTACCCGGGTCGGCCCGGTAGCTCAGGTGGAGGGACACACGTGGACGGTACCCCGGGAGGCACCGCCGGAGGCGGCGCGGCGTCGATCACGCTGGAGCGCATCCGCAAGCGGTACCCGGACGGCACCGAGGCGGTACGCGAGCTGAGCCTGGAGGTCGCGGCCGGCGAACTGGTGGTGCTGATCGGCCCGTCCGGCTGCGGCAAGTCGACGGTACTGCGGATGATCAACCGGCTGATCGAGCCGACCGACGGGCGGATCCTGCTCGGCGACGACGACGTCACCCGGGTCGACCCGGTGGCGTTGCGCCGCCGCATCGGCTACGTCATCCAGAACGTCGGCCTGTTCCCGCACCAGACCGTCGCCGCGAACGTGGCGACCGTGCCGGGGCTGCTGGGCTGGCCGAAGCAGCGGACCCGGGACCGGGTCGGTGAGCTGCTGGAACTCGTCGGTCTGGACCCGGCGCAGTTCGGCCGGCGGTACCCGCACGAACTGTCCGGCGGGCAGCGGCAGCGGGTGGGCGTGGCCCGGGCGCTGGCCGCCGATCCGGTGGTGCTGCTGATGGACGAGCCGTTCTCGGCCGTGGACCCGATCGTCCGGACCCGCCTTCAGGAGGAGTTCCTGCGCTTGCAGGCCGAGGTACGCAAGACGATCGTGCTGGTCACCCACGACCTCGACGAGGCGGTCCGGCTGGGCGACCGGATCGCGGTGCTGTCCGAGGGCGGCCGGCTGGAGCAGTACGACACACCCGCAGTGCTGCTCGGCTCGCCCGCCTCGGACTTCGTCCGCGAGTTCGTCGGCGCCGACCGGGGCATCCGGCGGCTCGCTGTCACCCCGGTGACCCGCGCGGTGCTCGACCCGCTCCCGGCCGACGGCGGCACCGGCCTGCCCACTGTGGCGCTCGGCGACTCGGCGTACGACGCGCTCGGCGCGCTGCTCACCGCCGGCGCCGAGCACGCGGTGGTCACCGAGGAGGGCCGGGCGGTGGGGCTGCTCGCCCGGACCCGGCTGCTGACGCTGGGCGCCGTGGACTGAGCTCAGGCCCGGCCGCCGAGGCTGGCCAGTCCGACGATCCAGCCCGCGAAGAAGCCGTACGTGACGCCCGTGCTGGCCGCCTGGAACGCGGCGAACAGCGAGCCGTGCGGCCCGAGGAGCGTGGCGAGCAGGGCACTGAGCCCGCCCGCGAGCGCGTACGCGCCCCAGCCGGAGAGGAACTGGCTGCCCGAGGACGTGACCCGGTCGGTCTGCGGGCCGGGCAGCAGGTACAGCAGCGCCGCGGCCAGCACGATCAGCAGGATCGCCCGCAGGTTGGTGGCGAACACGCCCTCGTCGGCGTGCCACCGCCAGGACGGCCAGGCGAGCAGCCGCAGGAACCAGCCACCGGCCCCGGTCGGGTCGGTGCCGCGCTGCGCCCAGTCCACGTACATCGGGCTGCCGCCGACGGCGACGAGCAGGAACGCGGCGAGCGTGCCGGTGCCGGCGGCCGAGCCGTACCGGGAGACGGTGCGGGGGCGGTTGCTCAGAGCCATGCGGCGGTCAGTTCCCGTCCGGTCCCGCCGGGCAAACCTGCGTAACCGGTCGGCCGCCGTCGGCCGGCGTGCCGTCATCGACCTCAGTGCTTCATCAGGTAGTCGATGAAGGCGGCGCGCAGCAGCGGCGCGGACTCCTCGTAGCCGTGCCCGGTCAGCTCACGCCAGAGCGCGTTCGCCTCGTCGATGGTCGGGCCGACCGAGTTCGGCGCGCCGTCCAGCGCGGCGGCCTCGTCCGCGTTCGGCAGGTGCCGCAGGACCGACCAGAAGAACCCCACGTCGCGGCGCTCGCGCGCCAGGTGGAACGCCTGCTCGCGCAGCTCCTCGGTGGAGAGCTTGTCGAGCTCGTCGAAGGTGCGGCCGCCGGGGGCGGGAGTTTCGGTCATGCCGCCGAGCCTAACCGGAGAGATCAGTCCGGGCGCGCCGGACGCACGGCGGCCTCCGGTCAGCGGTCGTCGGCGTCCCAGCGCCGGGGCTCGTTGTCCCAGCGCGGCGCCTCCCATGCCTCCACCGGGGTGTCGTGCTGGCGTACCGGAAGCACCGACGGCCAGGTGTCGGCCGGCTCGGGCGCCGGGGTCATCGTCCAGCCGCCGCTCAACGCGCCGTCCCGGGGCGGGCGGACCGGGCCGGTCCCGACCGTCGCCGCCGGGCGCGGCCGGCCGAACGTCTCGACCAGCCGGGTGACGAGCAGGCCCACGCCGAGCACGGCGGCGCCGAGCGCCCACCGGCTGACCGTCCAGCCGTACGGCACGGTCCAGGCGAGGAACACCACCACCAGGCAGACCGCGAACAGCGTGCCGAAGATGCCGCCGCGGCGCCCGTACGCGCTCGTGCCGGCGAGCATCACCGTGCCGACCGCCAGCACGGTCCAGTCCAGTCCGGTGCCGGGCGCGACCTGACCGTCCCCGTTCGCCGCGATCAGCACGCCGCCGAGCATCGCCAGCACCGTGGACCCGACGAGCGCCAGTGCGGTCACCGTGGCGGCCACCGCGCCGCGCCGCCGGGCCGGGTCGGCGACCGGACGGAACCGGCCGATGAGACGGCGTACGGGTTTCATCGCGGCGAACAGGCCACCGAGGACGGCCACGGCGGCGAAGCCGACGAAGAAGTAGAGCGCGCTGCGGCGGGGGTCGTAGTCACCCTGCACCGCCACCGGGCCGGTCCGCCGTTCCAGGTAGACGATCACGCCGGCCGCCCCGGCCAGGCTCGCCGCCCATCCGGGCACGTGCAGCACCACCACGGCCAGGGCGAGCGCCAGTCCGGCCGCCGCCGCGATCGCCAGCGCCGGCAGCAGCGCCTCCCGCATGCCCCGGTCGCTCTGCTCGGCGAAGTGCAGCGCGGCGGCCAGCGCGACCGGGCCGATCGCCAGGTTCACCGCGCCGGCCCGCAGGCTCAGGCCGGCGGCGAGGGTGAGCAGGCCGAGCGCCGCGACGTCGACGAGCAGCGTCTTCAGGGCGCCGCCGCGCAGCGCGTCCGCGTCCTCCCGCCAGAGCAGCCAGGCCATCGCGACCAGGCCGGCGAGCAGCACGAACTCCCAGAGCACGTGCACCGCGATCCGGTCCCGGCCCGGTTCGCCGTGCGCCGGGTCGTCGAAGACGTTCTCCAGTACGGCAGCGGGCACACCGGACGACGTCTCCGGCGGCGCTGTCCGGCCCGCATCGTCGTACGCCATTGGCTCGCGCCTCCCCAGGTGGCCGCGTCCGGCCCACGGGCGGGCGGACCGGTGGCGGCCGTCGCTCTCCGGTCGCCAGGGACGGTACCGCCGGGCCGGGGTGTGGGGAACCCTCAGAGACGCCCGCGGGGCGTCTCCCGGTCACCCGGCTCGCGGTCCTCGTCGTCCTCCTGCTCCGGGACGCGGCAGGAGCGTTCCAGCCAGAGCGCGGCCGCGACCAGCGCCAGCGCGGCGATCAGGCCGCCGAGCGCGGCGGGGCGATCGCCCACCGCCGCGTTCGTGCGTTCCACGAAGAGCCAGCCGGTCAGCCCGGCGTAGAAACCGGCGAAGATGGCCCCGGCCAGCGCGGACGCCTTGGCCAGCACCACGAACCGGGCGACCAGCAGCGGGTTCACCGGTTCCCGGCCGGGCCGCCGCTCGATCCGGCCCCTGGTGTTGACCGCCGCGTAGCCCTCCAGCACGGCCAGCCCGGCCAGCGTGATCACCGGCAGCCAGGGCAGGTCGGGCGCGAAGTCGTAGTAGAAGCCGCTGATCAGCAGCCAGGCCACCGCAGCGGCGGCCAGGCCGGCCACCACCAGCGTGGAGGCCCGGGTCGGACCCATCCGGAAGCGGTCGGGCCCCTGCGGGGAGCGGTCGGTGCTCACCGCACCTCCTCAGCTCGCCACTGCCGGGCCACGATCCACCGGGTCATGTGTCCGACTCTAGCGTCAGATCGGGTCGCGGGCTCAGTTCCAGGGCGTCCCCGGCCAGCGGCTCGGCGTTGAGCAGGTCGGTCAGCCAGCCGTGCCCGGGCAGCCGGCCGTGCGGCTCGATGTCGATCCACGGGCGCAGCACGAAGGCGCGCAGGTGGGCCCGCGGGTGCGGCAGGATCAGCTCGGGATCGTCGCGGAGCACCGGCTCACCGGCGTCGTCCCAGACCGCGATCACGTCCACGTCCAGCGTGCGCGGCCCGTACCGCCGCCCCGGGTCGCGGGCGCGCCCGGCGGCCGCCTCCGCGGCCCGGGCGCGGGCCAGCCAGTCCTCCGGCGCCGCCGCCGGGTCCGCGACCATCACCGCCGCGTTCAGGTACGCGGGCTGGTCGGCGTCCCCCCACGGTGGAGTCTCGTAGACACCGGAGACCACCAGCACCCGGTCGCCGAACGCGGCCACCGCGCCGCGCAGGTGGCCGAGGCGGTCGCCGAGGTTGCTGCCGATCGACAGCACGGCCCGGGTCATCGGGTACGCCGCATCGTGACCGCGACGTCCCGGAAGGCGTGCGGGATCGGGGCCTCCGGCTTGTGCACGGTCACCGTCGCGGCGGCCACCAGCCGCTCGGCCAGGCAGACCGCGAGCAGCCGGTCGGCGAGCGTCTCGATCAGGTTCACCGGCTCGCCGGTGATCACCGCGACCAGGCGTTCGGCCAGCTCGCCGTAGTGCACGGTGTCGGTCACCTCGTCCGAGCGCGCGGCCGGGCCCAGGTCCAGTTCGAGCACCGCGTCGACCACGAACTCCTGCCCCTGTGCGCGCTCGAAGTCGTAGACCCCGTGGCGGCCGTGCGCACGCAGGCCGGTCAGCTCGATCCGGTCGGTCATCGGTCGCCTCCGCTCGTGCCGGTGGCCGCTTGCGCCGGCCGGGTGCCGCCGGTGGCCGGTTCCGCCGACGACGTGCGCGTACGCCGTGCGCCGGTCGCGCCGGCCAGCCGAGGGCTGCCGGTGGCGCGCCAGACGGCGAGCGCGTCGGCGGTGCCGCGGACGTCGTGCACGCGTACCCCCCAGGCGCCGGCCGCGACGGCGAGCACGCTCGTCGCGACGGTCGCGGCCTCCCGGCCCGCGGTGGGCCGGGGTTCGCCGGCCGGGTCGGCGAGAAGCCGTCCGAGGTAGGACTTGCGGCTGGCCCCGAACAGCACCGGGAAGCCCAGGTCGACCAGCTCGGGCAGGCGGGCGCTCAGCGCCCAGTTGTGCGCGGCGGTCTTCGCGAAACCCAGGCCCGGGTCGACGATGATCCGGTCGGCGGCCACCCCGGCGGCGAGCGCGGCGTCGACGCGCCGGCTCAGCTCGTCCCGGACCTCGGCCACCACGTCGGTGTACGTGGCCAGCTCGCGCATCCCCCGGGAGTGCCCCCGCCAGTGCATGAGCACCCAGGGGCAGCCGGCGTCGCGGACCACCCGGGCCATGTCCGGGTCGGCGAGGCCGCCGGAGACGTCGTTGACCACGTACGCGCCAGCGGCGAGGACTGCCTCGGCGACCCGGGCGCGGCTGGTGTCGATGCTGACCCGGATGCCGGCGGCGCTCAGCTCGCGGACCACCGGCAGCACCCGGGCGGTCTCCGTCTCCGCGTCGACCCGGTCGGCGCCGGGCCGGGTGGACTCGCCACCCACGTCGATCAGGTCGGCGCCGTCGGAGCGCAGTCGCACCCCGTGTGCGACGGCCGCGTCCAGATCGGCGTATCTGCCGCCGTCGGAGAAGGAGTCGGGCGTGACGTTGAGGACGCCCATCACCACCGGGGTCTCCGCCCGTACCAGATCGGTCACGGACCCGACAGTACCGTTCGCCGGCAGGGCTTCCGGCCACCGGGCGAGCGCCCGACGCGGCACCCCTGACGTGCGCATTGGAACAGGTGTACGATCGGTCATCCGGGCCGTCGGAGGTCGACTCTTCACGGCTTGTCGCAAAGGTGGCCGGGCCGTACGCTTTGGAATTGCCCAGCATCGAGATGGCGAAGCCTGGAGGGAGGGCCGAAGCGGGAAGAATCCCCCCAAAACTCACCACTCTGCGTGGTGGGTGACGGACTCAGCGTTGACGGCGCTGTCTCTGACGAGCACCATCCCGCCAGGCTTGCCTACTTGCACCAACGCGGCGCCGCCGGCCGCGACCTTGGGGAGGTTTCCAGTGATCGCCATCGAGCTCATGGCAACGGCGTCCAGTGCCGTGGACCACGCGCTCCACACCCTGGCGTCGACTCCACTCGCCGAGCCGGCCCCGAAGGGCATCGACACCGACAACGTCGTCACCTTCTTCGCCAGCAAGATCGCGCCGATCCTGCTCGCGGTCCTCGGGGTGATCTTCATCGGCCGGGCCAGCCGGGGTGAGATCTCGAAGGTGCTGACCAGCTCGGCCATCGCCATCATCGGCCTGGCCTTCATCGCCGGAGCGGCCACACTCTTCTTCGTCGGCGACTACCTGATCAACCTGATCTTCGAGTAGGGCGCTGGGCGACGATGCGGCTGCGCACCGACGACGACATCTACCGGGCACGCCTCGTCTACCTGGGGCCGCCCGGGTACACCCTTCCCGTCCACCTGCCGTACGCCCAGTACGGCCTGTTCATGCTGCTCGTACCCCTCTACATGTTCATCCACTGGTTGTTCACGCTCCAGGTCGAGCTGTTCCCCGCCTGGGAGATCTCGCTGGCGATCGTGACGACCTCGTTCATCTTCCGGTACGTCGACCCGGACCGGCCCGCGCGCATGGTCATCCGGACCGCGCTGACCGACTGGCGACGCACCCGGGAACCGGCCACCGAGCAGCGGGATCCGCGGCTCGTCGCGAGCCGGATCAGGATCCGGGAGGAACTGGCATGACCGGGCGTACGACAACCGTGCAGACGAACGACGCGGGTGAGGCGGTCGCATGAGTCGCTCTTCCACGCCGGGTTCCCCGGCCGGGCGCCCGGCCAGGCCCAACGGTAACCGTGCGCGATCGTTCGACTACCCGCCGGACGAGGATCTGGACGAGGTCGTCCTCGACAGCGCGCTCGTCACCAGCCCCGGGCACGGCCGCGTCGGCGTCTTCCAGCCGCCGCGACCGCTCACCCCGCGCGAGCCGGTACGCCCCGACGGCGACATCGACTCCCCGTTCCTCGACCTGTTCGGCGGCGCGCAGCCCCGGCGGCGGCCCGCCGCGTCCACGCCGCCCGCACCGGTCGAGCCGGTGGTGGCGCCGCCCCGCCGCGGCGTCGGCCGCGAGCCCCTGCCGATCCCGCACCAGCCCGCCGTGCCGATCGAGCCGGCGCCCCGGGCCGAACCGGAGCCACCGGCCCGCGAGCAGACCCCTGGGGTACGCGCGGTCGGGCGCCCCCGGCCCGAACCCGCACACGCCGCACCGCCGCCGGTCGAGCCCTCCCTGCCCGACCCGCCGGCCGCGCTCGCCCCGCCGCCGCCGTCGCGTAGCCGGGTGCCGCAGCAGGCCGGTGACCGGCTGCCCGCGCTCCGGCCCCCGGCCGAGCCCGAGCCGGCGCTCCCGCCGCCCCCGCAGATCCACGCCCCCGCACCCGCGCCCGTCCCCGCCGACTACCGGGAGCCGGATCTCACTCCGGCCGACCCGCTCACCGCCGCTGCGGCACCCTCGCGGGAGGTCGGCCGCCCGGCGCACCGCGAGGTGGCGCCACCCCGGCAGCGCACGCCGGAACGCCGGAACCGGCCGACGAAGCCGGTCCGGGTCCGCGCCCCGAAGATCAAGTTCGGCGACCGGGACCCGTCCGTCGAGCTGGCCATCACCGAGATCGCCGGCCACCTCACCTTCACCCCCAACACGGTCACCGCCTGGTACTGGCTGCCCGAGGTGCGGTGGGCGTTCCGGCCGGACGCCGAACGCGAGGCCCTGCTCTCCGCGATCTCCGAGCAGTACGCCGGACTCGCCGGGTTCCGGCTGCACCTGCGCCGCACCACCCGGCCCTTCCCGGCTGACGAGTGGGCCCGCACCATCGACGCGCACACCGCCGCGCCGCTGCCCGACGTACCGGGCACCACCGGCTGGGCCGACCACCTGGTCGCCGCCCAGCGGCACCTGATGGCGGTCAACCACGCCGAGGGCCAGACCTACCTCGGTGTCACGTTCGCCCGCCGGTCACTCGGCGACTCGCTCACCGAACGCCTGCTGCGCACGTTCGGGCGGGGCACCGCCGACGGCGAGCGGCGCCGGCTGAGCCGTACCGTCGAGCAGTTCGACGAGGTCCTCGGCGCGTTCGGCATGCGCGGGCGCCGGGTCACCGCGCCCGAACTGGAGTGGCTGCTCTACCGGTCGGTTGCGCTGTGCATGGCGCCGCCCGGCGTCCTGTCCCCGATCACCAACGGCCGGTGGGAACGCGGCGACCTGCTGGCCCTCACCGAGCAGGTCGAGCGCTACCGCACCCCGTACGGCTCGACGGTGAAGCTGGTCAACCGGATGACCGGCGAGGAACGCCACGTCGCCGTGCTCGCGGTCGGCCGGATGGAGCCGCTGGAGATCCCCGAGCGTCACGAGCCCTGGCTGCACTTCCACGAGCGGCTGCCGTGGCCCATGGAGCTGTCCACCCGGGTCGACATCCTCGGCCCCAACGACTCCTTCCGGAACCTCGAACACCGGCTCCGGATGATCCGCTCCCAGCAGCTCGACTACGCCGAGCACGGCATCGATGCGCCGCCGGAGCTGGAACGGCTGGCCAAGCGGGCGCTGGTGATCGGTGACGAGATGACCACCGGCCTTCCCGTCGACTCGGCCCGGGCACACGGCTGGCACCGGATCGCGGTCGGCGGCCGTACCCGGGAGGAGTGCCTGGAGCGGGCCCGGCGGCTCATCCAGCTCTACTCCCGGGAGCTGCGCATCTCGCTCCAGCACCCGAAGAACCAGGACTGGCTGGCCCGCGAGTTCATCCCCGGCGAGCCGATCGCCAACACCGGCTACGTCCGGCGGATGCCGGTCAACCTGCTCGCCGCCGCGCTGCCCCAGGCCGCGTCCACGGTCGGCGACCGGCGCGGCGACCTGATCGGGCGGACCGCCGGCACCTGCCGCCGGCCGGTCTTCCTCGACCTGCACTTCCCGATGGAGGTACGCGAGCGCTCCGGCCTCGCCGTCTTCGTCGCCGAGCCCGGCGGTGGCAAGTCGACGCTGCTCGGCGCGCTCGGCTACCTGGCCGCCCGCCGCGGCGTGCAGGTGACGCTGCTCGACCCGTCCGGCCCGCTGGCCCGGCTCTGCGCCATGCCCGAACTCGCCCCGTACTCCCGGGTGCTCAACCTGACCGGCTCCGAGCAGGGCACGCTCGCGCCGTACGCGCTGATCCCGACGCCGCTGCGCAGCGAGTTCGGCGCCGGGGCGGCGGGCGACCGCGAGTTCGAGATCGCCGTGTCCAACGCCCGCGCCGAGCGCCGGATGCTGGTGCAGGACATCTGCATGATGCTGGTGCCGCCGCAGGTGGCCCGCGAGGCGTCCACCGCCACGCTGTTCCGGCACGCGGTACGCCAGGTGCCCGCCGAGGAGACCTCCACGCTCGACGACGTGGTCACCTGCCTCCAGGGGCTCGACGACGACGCCGGCCGCGAGCTGGCCCACCTGCTGCTCGACACCGCCGAGATGCCGCTGGCCATGCTCTTCTTCGGCCGGCCGCCGGAAGGGCTGCTCGGCGCCGACGCCGCGCTCACCGTCATCACCATGGCCGGTCTGCGGCTCCCCGACCTCAAGATCGAGCGGGAGTACTGGTCGGCCGAGGAGGCGCTCGCGCTGCCGATGCTGCACACCGCGCACCGGCTCGCCGTACGCCGCTGCTACGGCGGGTCGATGTCCTCCCGGAAACTGGTCGGCCTCGACGAGGCGCACTTCATGGAGGGCTGGCGGTCCGGGCGGTCGTTCCTGGTCCGGCTCGCCCGCGACTCCCGCAAGTGGAACCTCGCCGCGCTCGTCGCCTCGCAGAACCCGAAGGACATCCTCGGCCTCGACGTGCAGAACCTCGTCTCCACCGTCTTCGTCGGCCGGATCGCCGAGGACAGCGAGATCGCCTCCGAGGCACTGCGCCTGCTGCGGGTGCCTGTCGACGACGGGTACGAGGCGACACTCGCCTCGCTCTCCCAGGCCGACAGCGGATCGGCCAACCGGCTCGGCTTCCGCGAGTTCGTCATGCGCGACGTCGACGGGCGCGTGCAGAAGGTCCGGGTCGACGTGTCGTACGTCGACGGGCTGCTGGAGCACCTGGACACCACCCCCGCCGCGGTCGCCCAGGCCGCCGGGATACTGCCGACCGTCCTGGCTGACCTGGAGGCGTGACATGGTGAGGGCCCGGGCACGGATCGCGGCGCTCCTCCTCGCGCTCGGCGTACTCGCCGGGGCCACGATCTCCTGGCCGGTGATCGGGGCGGCCACACCCGCGTACGCGGCCGCGCCGGTCACCCAGGCGCGCGCCGAGCTGTGCAGCACCAAGGAGTGGCAGGCCGACTTCCGGTCCTGCGTCGGCAAGCTCAAGGCCGTCAGCGAGGACCAGGTCGAGTGCCGCAACGCGCCGGTGCCCGCCGCGCCGGACTCGGGCCTGGCCGGCTGGTTCGCGTCCCGGCCCCACTC
Source organism: Micromonospora sp. WMMD1219 (assembly GCF_049315215.1). NCBI lineage: Bacteria > Bacillati > Actinomycetota > Actinomycetes > Micromonosporales > Micromonosporaceae > Micromonospora > Micromonospora sp. WMMD1219. The sequence continues at coordinate 2,108,979 of NZ_CP186057.1, read as the reverse complement.
GGCGAAGGAGCCCGGCCCGAAGGGCCTCTACAGCGACTACGGGTACGCCGGGTACAGCTACAACACGTACGACATCGACGGCGGCTGCGCCTCGTCGGTGCTGCACCCGGACTACCGGTTCACCACGATGGTCGCCAACGGCGAGTTCATGTTCGCCAACGCCGTGATCGGTGCCTCGAACGCGCTGCGCGAGCGGGCCTGGGATCCGCGGACGATGTGGAGCTGGGCCGACCCGCTGGTGGAGCAGGCCACGAAGGCCGTCTACCAGAAGGTGTTCAGCGTCTTCGGCATCATCACCGTCTGCGTGGTCGGCCTCTACCTGCTCTGGCGGTCCCGCCAGTCGGACATGAGCAACGCGATGACCACTGCCGGCTGGGCGCTGCTGGTGATGGTGGCGGTGACCGCGCTGGCCGCCTGGCCGGTCAAGTCCGCGAACATCGCCGACAACACGCTGATCAGCACGCTGGGCGTGGTGCACGACGCGGTCGGTCCCTCCTCCAAGACCGTCCCGCCGGACAAGTGCGCGCTGCCGAACCCGAGCGCCTGCGTCGACAAGCGGCCACCCGCCGTGCGCGCGAGCGACACGGCGACCGAGACGATGCTCTACCGGAACTGGCTGCGCGGCGTGCTCGGTTCGGCGGACAGCGAGACAGCGAAGAAGTACGGCGAGGCGCTCTACGACGCGAAGTCCTTGACCTGGGAGGAGTCGGAGAAACTCCGACAGAACCCGGCTACGCGCGAGGGCACGATCAAGGCCAAGCAACAGCAGTGGGCGCGCGTCGCCCAGCAGATCGAGACTGAGGATCCGGAGGCGTACGAGTACCTCAAGGGCACCAAGGACATGGACCGGATCGGTGCCGGGTTCATCGCGGTGCTGGCCTCGGTGCTGTTCGCCATGTTCGACCTCACGGCGTCGCTGCTGGTGCTGCTCGGCTTCCTGATCTTCCGCTGGGCGGTGATCGCCGCGCCGATCCTCGGCACCGTCGGCCTGATGCGCCCGGCCAGCGCCGGCCTCCGGCGGCTGGCGAACGCGGTGGTCGCCGCGGTCTTCAACATCGCCATCTTCGGCACCGGCGCGGCCATCTACCTCTTCGCCGTCGACCTGATCATGAACACCGCCACGCTGCCCGGCTGGCTCCAGGTGGTGCTGGTCTGGCTCTGCGGGGTGGTCGGCTGGTTGCTGCTGCGGCCGTACCGCCGGATCACCCAGCTCGGCGGCAAGGACAGCAGCGAGGCGGTCAGCTCGGCCGGCTCCTGGCACCGGCGGTTCTTCCGGGACATGCGGATCGCGGCCCGGCTGGACGTGACGGAGCCCGGCGGCACCAACGAGCCGGCGATCGGCAAGCGTCGCGCTGTCACGGCCGACCAGCGCAGCCTCCGGCCGGAGGCCCGGCACGAGGATCCGGCGCACGGCGCCAAACCCGCCGAACGGGAGCGGCCGGACGGGCGGCAAGGGCCCGAGGAGGCACCAGCCGGCGGCCGGCCGGCCGCCACACCCCGGCCCCGGCGCGCGCCGTCGACCTGGACCGAGCCGGACGTGCCGGAGGAGGCACCCTCCTACGCCGTCTACCGGCCGGACTCGGCGGGCCGCGGCACCGCCCCGGCCCGGCCCGCACCGCGCATCCGCTCCGAGGCCCGGTGAGTCCGGTGCGGCGCGCGCTGGAATTCCTCTTCACCCGGATCCTCCGGTCCCGGATCGGCGTCGCCCTGGTGATCGCCGTGCTGGTCTTCGGTGTCATCGGCGCGGCCCGCCTGGTCGGCGGGCCCGGTGACTCGGGCCTCGGCCTGACCGGCCGGCCCAGCCAGCCGATCAGCACCGCGGACCCGGAGGCCGGTGACGACGGTGTGCTGGCCAGCCCGCCGACCGCTGTCGCACCGAAGACCCGGCCGGGCGAGGCCACGCCGGAGCAGGTCGCCGGGCGATTCACCACCGCGTGGCTGAGCGGTCCGGGCAGCACCGGCGACGCCTGGCAGGCCCGGCTCCGACCGCTCTCCACCCCCGCGCTGGCGGAGAAGATGACTGGTGCCGACCCGGAGACCGTGCCCGCCCGGAGGACGACTGGTGCACCGACGCTCCGGCCCCGCACCGAGTCCTTCGTGGAGGCGCTGGTTCCGCTGGACAACGGCACACTCCGGCTCGAACTCGTCGCACCGGACGGACCCTGGCTGGTGGACGCGATCGACTGGGAGCGGTCGTGACCGCCGGCCCGGCCGTCGCCGGACAGGTCCGCCGGAAGCTACGCCTGGGCGTGGTCGCCACCGCCGTCACGAGCGTGCTCGCCCTGCTCTGCTGCGTCGGCGGCGCGGGCGCCTTCCTCCTCACCGAACTGGGCGGCGACGAGGACGACCCGAAGCTCGCGGCTCTGAACTGCGACCCGGCCTACCAGGTGAACCTGACCGGGGACATGCCGCGCTTCGCCGAGTACGGCGAGGGCCAGCTGCGCAACGCCGCGGTCATCATCAAGGTCGGCCAGGACATGAAGCTCCCCGCCCGCGGGTGGGTGATCGCGCTGGCCACCGCGATGCAGGAATCAGCGCTGCGCAACCTCGCCAACAGCACCGTCCCGGCGTCGCTCGCGCTGCCGCACGAGGGAGTGGGCGCCGACCACGACTCGCTCGGTCTGTTCCAGCAGCGGCCCGGGTGGGGCAGCGTCGAGCAGCGGATGACGCCCTCGTACGCGGCTCGCAAGTTCTACCAGAAGATGGAGAAGGTGCCGAACTGGCAGCAGCGCCCGCTCACCGTCGTGGCCCAGCGGGTCCAGGTCAGCGCCTACCCCGACGCCTACGCCAAGCACGAGGAACTGGCCGGACGCATCGTCGACGCGCTCGCCGGCGGTGCCGCCCGGACCGTGGAGATCGCCGGCAAGGCCGTGTGCGACGCCGCCGCCGGAGACCGGATCGCCGCCTCCGGCTGGACCGCGCCGCTGCCCGGCGGTGTGGTCTCCGGCTTCCGCACCACGGCCCGTCCCAGCCACCACGGTGTGGACCTGGCCGCCTCGAAGGGCACGCCGATCCACGCCGCCTCGGCGGGCCGGGTGCTGGTGGCCCGCTGCGATCCCGACCGCTCCGGACGGCGGGACTGCGACCGGGACGGCTGGCCGAACAAGGGTGGCTGCGGATGGTTCGTGGACATCCTGCACGCCGGCGGGTTCATCACCCGTTACTGCCACATGGTCGAGCGACCGAGGGTGGTGCCGGGTCAGTCGGTCGCGGCGGGGGAGGTCATCGGGCTCTCCGGCAGCAGCGGAAACTCGTCCGGCCCGCACCTGCACTTCGAGGTGCACCGCAACGGCGACCGGTCCAGCAACGGCGCGGACAACCCGGTGCCCTTCATGCGCAAGCGGGGCGCGCCCCTCGGCGAGACCGGGTGAGGCCGGGCGGATGAGCAATCCCCTGCCCGACCCGTTCGCCGACCGGCCGGACTGGGCGCCGCTGCCACCCCGGCCGGTGGAGACCGTCCCCGCCACCGGCGGGGCCGAGCTGCGCGGCCGCCGCGTGCTCGTCGGCCTGCCCGGTCTCGGCTGGCGCGGCGACCTGCGGGCCGACGAGCGGGTCGTCCAGGGCAGCCGCACCTACGTGCCGGTGATCCCGGAACACGAGTGGTACCGGGCCGAGGCCGAGCAGGTGGAGGTGTTCGCCCCGCTGGTGCCTGTGGAACGGGTCTGGGTGGAGACCATCGGCGAACGGCACACGGCCACCGGGGCGACCGCCCCGGGACTCCGGCTCGTCTCGCTGGACGTGCCCGAACGCCGGCCGCCGACGCCGGTGTTCGAGGCCGACGCGGTGACCGGGCGGCGCGTGGTGCACGTGGACAACGGCGTGGAACGGCGCGACCTGCGTGCCGTCACCGAGACCTACTCCGGCGCGGACGGGGACATCTGCGTACGGGTGGCCCTGGAGCTGGAGTGGTACCGGTGGGCCTGGCGCGGGCAGGCACCGACCACGTTGGAGGTGCCGGTTCACCTGCTCTGGCTGGAGTAGCCCCGCAGTCAGTCGGCGCGCTGCGCCGAGCAGACGCCCCACCCGTCCTCGCGTCTCGTCTCGAAACGCCACCTCTGTCGGTCGCTCTGCGAGATGCCCTCGACGGAGGCGGAGATGATGAGTTCGACCTCGACCACTGCGGACTCGCCGGACTGCTGGACGGCCAGCGGTCCCCAGCTCACCGAGATCGTCGTGCTGAAACGCTGCTCCCGGGCTACGAGGTCGTCGCGAAGCGCTCGCAATGCGTCCGCGTCCGTCCTTCCATCGCAGTCGAATTCCTCGGCTTTCGTGTCGTTGCGGTCCGCGAGGAACGCTCGGAGATAGTTGTCCACCACGACGTCGGGGGCGCTTCGGTCCGGGGCGGTGGCGCGGTCGTACAGCACGAACCCGACCACCCCGCCGACAGTGCACAGCACCGCCACCACCCCTGCGACGACCGCGAGCACGGTGCGCACCGGGCGCTTGGGGCGTACCGGGGCGGGAGCGGGCGCGGGGGGCGCCAACTGCTCCGGCGGGGTCCGCTGCGCCGGTACTCGGGACACCTGGGAACCGGCGGGGGGCTGCACTGATTCCACCTCCTGAGGCTATCGGCTGCGCCTCGCGTACCCAATGGCTGGAACGGGCGGATCGTGGCGAACCGCCGGGCGGACCCTGCCCGGGGGCGGGGTGAGGCTGCTCACCGCCGACCAGCTCACCGCGCCGACCGACATCCCGGTGGACGGCCCCCGACTGGGTTACCGTCACACCTCGGGGAGGACATGTCGGCCTCGGAAAGAGAGGTGGACGCGGTGGCGACTCCGAAGGCGCGCGCCGGCCGGGCCGCCGCGCTGCACCGCCGGGCCGAGGCCGCCGCGACGGCGGCGGCGGGCATCCTCGACGAGATCCGGCCCGCACCGGCCGACCACCACCGGCAGTACGAGCTGGCCGAGCGCCTGCGCGCGGCGGCCGAGCTGGCGGCGCCCGGTTGGGCCGGCGGTCCGCTGGAGACGCTGACCGCGGCGACCCCTCCCGGTGACGGCCTGCCGCCGCTGGTCCGGGTGGGCACCGCGGCGCCGCTCGACGACGCCCGCTTCCCCGCGCTGGTGCCGTTGCTCGGCAGCGGGCACCTGAGCCTCGACGCCGACGCCTCGGACGCCCGGGTGGCCGGGCTGCTCCGCGCGCTGCTGCTGCGCGTGTTCGCCGCCACTCCGGCGGGTGCGCTGCTGGCACGTGCGGTCGACGGCGGGTCCGGTGAGACATTCGCCGGGTACGCGCCGCTCGCCGATGCCGGTCTGCTGCCGCCGCCCGCCACCGACCTCGCCGGGATGCGCGCGGTGCTGGCCGAGGCGGAGCAGTGGGTGGCGGCCGGGACGGCCCGGCAGCGCGGGCACGACCGGACGCTGCTGCTCGTGGTCGCGGCGCTGCCCGACGGTACGACAACCGCCGACCTGGACCGGCTCGCCGGGCTGGCCGAGGGCGGGCCGCGCGCCGGGCTGCATCTGGTGCTCGCCGGCTGGCCGGACGGCAGCCCGCTGCCGCGCGCCACAGCGGTCACTGTTCGCACCGCGTACGCGCTGGTCGGTGACCCGCCCGGCGCCGGCCTCAGCAGTCCCGGCGCCGAGCCGCCGGGCGGGTTGAACTCGCCCGTGTTCCTCGACGACGATCCGCCCGCCGACCTGGTCGCCGCCATGTGCGCGCGGCTGGCCCGGCAGATCGAGGACGGCTCCCGGCTTTCCCTGCGGGACCTGCTGCCGGCGGACGGTCTCTGGACGGCCGGCTCGGCCGACGGGCTGAGCACCACAGTCGGTGACGCCGCCGGGCGCCCGGTCAGTCTCGGTTTCACCGAGCTGACCCCGCACTGGCTGGTCAGCGGCCGAGGTCAGGCGGGCCGGTCGGCGTTCCTGACCGACGCGTTGTTCGGCCTCGCCGCCCGGTACGGCCCGGACGAGCTGGCGCTCTACCTGGCCGACCTGGCCGACGGCGAGTCCTTCGTGGAGTTCCTCCAGACCGAACGGGACCGCTCCTGGGTGCCGCAGGTGCGTGCCGCCGGGATGGCGGCCGACCGGGAGTACCTGGCCGACCTGTTCGGCGAGCTGGAGGCGGAGCTGCGCCGCCGCGAGGAGGCGTCCCGGCGGGCCGGTGGGCAGCGTTACGCCGAGCTGCGGGAGCACCAGCCGCTGCCCCGGATCGTCTGCGTGGTCGACAACTTCCCGCTGGCGCTGCGCGAGCGGGACCGGCTCGCCGCCGACCTGCTGGCCCGGCTGGACGCGCTCGCCCGCGCCGGCCGGTCGTACGGGATCCACCTGGTGCTGGCCGGCGAGGGCGACCTGGGCATCGGCGGTCCGCGCGACCCGCTGCTCGGCCAGTTCCCGGTGCGGGTGGCGCTGCCCGGCGGCTCAGCGGTGCTGGAGCCGGCGAACGACTCGGCGGCCGGGCTGCCGGTGGGCAGCGCGGTGGTGAACACGGCGGGTGGTCTGGGCGGTCCGCGCGGCGCGACCCGGGGACACGAGCGGATGATCCGCTTCCCTGACCCGTACGAGGATCCCGAGGTTCTGAGCGGCCTGCGGCGGCGGCTCTGGGAGGGGCGGGGCGAGTCCGCGACGCCGCCGGTGGTCTTCGCCGGGTTCGCCCGTCCGCTGCTCGCCAACGATCCGCGGCACCGGGCCGCGCTCGCCGGCCGGGCCCACGCGCCCGCCGCGTTGCTCGGCCGGGCGGTCGACGTGCGGCGGTCCACCGTCACGGTGCCGCTGGGGCCGGGCGCGGGGCGGAACCTGGCCGTCCTGGGGCGGGACGAGGAGGCCGAGCGCCTGCTGGTCACGGCGGTACGCAGCGCCGCGGCGGCGCATCCGGGCGCGGCCCGGTTCGTGCTGGCGCCGCTGGCGAACGGGTCCGCCGAGCCGGCCGGGGTGCTCGCCGCCGAACTGGCCGGACGCCACCGGGTGGAGACCGTCGACGTGGCCGGGCTGCGGACCGCCATGGAGTCGGACGAGCCGGGCTACCTGGTGGTGTTCGGGCTGGACGTGCCGGACGCCGGCGAGCTGCCGCCCGACCTGCTGCGGACGCTGCTGCTGGAGGGACCGCCGGCCGGCCGGCACCTGCTCGGGTGGTGGCGGACACCGGCTCCGCTGGCCGGGCTGCTCGGCCCGGAGGGCGAGGTGGACAAGCTCACCGCCGTGGCGGTCACCGACGTGCCGGGCGGCCGGCTGGAGCAGCTCTTCGACCGCCCGGTCTGGTGGCGGCCCCGGCCGGGTCGCGCGGTGCTCTGGGACGGCCCGGACGAGCAGGGCACCGTCTTCGTGCCGTTCGGCACGGCCGAGGTGGCGACCGCGCGGGTCGAGCCGGGCCCGCAGGTGACGGACCGCGCCAGGGAGGGGCGGCATGAGTGAGATCGGCACGGCCGTACCGGGGCCCCGCTCGGGTGGGCCGACCACTGTGGCGGACCCCGCCGAGTCGGCCTGGGCGGAGTACGTCGCGGCCGCGCGGGCGCTCGACGGCGTACGCCGGGCGGCGGCCACCGCCGCCGGGGAGCAGGCGCGGTCCGTGGCCGCGGCCCGCGAGGAGCTGACCGCGGTACGCGAACGGCTGGCGCCGCAGCAGTCCCGGCTGCGTGATCTGGGCGTACCGGCGATGTCGCTGGTCCCGACGCCACCGGAGGTGACCGAGGCGGCCCGGTCGATGGCGGGCGGGCCGTCGGCGGTGCTGGCGGCGCTGCGCGCGGCCGGGGACTGGGCGGACGCCGCGGACGACACGCTGAGCGCGCGTGGCCTGCCGCGGCTGGCCCGATGGCCGTCCCGGCCCCGCAACCTGCTGGTGTACGGGCCGCTGGCGCTCGTGGTGCCGCTGCTCCAGCTCGTGCTGTACGCGGTCGCCGGTCCGGGGCCGGTGACGGTGCTGGCGCTGCTCGTGGGGCTGCCGCTGCCGGCTGTGGCGTTCATGCTGGGCTGGCTCGCGGTGGGGCGCGTCTTCCGCCCGCGGCCCACCGACCGGGTGGACCGGACGCCCCGCTTCGGCGCCCTGGTCTGCCTGGTCCCGGCGGTGCTCACCGCCGCCGGTCTGCTGCTGGCCATGCTGCCCGACTGACGACGGCCGCGCCCTCCCGGGCGGGAGTACGCGGCCGTCGGTGCCGGTCGAGGGTCAGCGGGCCATGATCAGCGCCATCGCCTCGGCCCGCGACTTCGCGTCGTTCTGGAGGCCGCCGCGCACGGCCGACGTGATGGTCTTCGCGCCCGACTTCTGGATGCCGCGCATCGCCATGCACATGTGCTCGCACTCCAGCACCACGATCACCCCGCGCGGCGCGAGGCTGGACATCAGCAGGTCGGCGATCTGCGAGGTGAGCCGCTCCTGCACCTGCGGCCGGCGGGCGAACACCTCGACCAGGCGGGCCAGCTTGGACAGGCCGGTGATCCGGCCGTCCGGGCCGGGGATGTAGCCGATGTGCGCGCTGCCCCGGAACGGCAGCAGGTGGTGCTCGCAGAGGCTCATCACGTCGATGTCCCGGACGAGCACCAGTTCCTCGTGGTTGGCCTCGAACGTGGTGCGGAGCACCTGCGCCGGGTCGACGCGCAGGCCGGCGAAGAGTTCGGCGTACGCGCGGGCGACCCGGGCCGGCGTCTGCTGGAGGCCGTCGCGGTCCGGGTCCTCGCCGACCGCGATGAGGATCTCGCGGACCGCCTTCTCGATCCGGGCGAGGTCGACGCTGTCCTCCACCGGGCCACCGGTGAGCTTGCCGCTGATCAGGCGCGCGGCCACGTAGTCGAGCGCGTCGTCGCCGTCGGGCTCGGTTGCGGAGACGGCCGACTCCCTGTGCGGGGAGCCGGCCGTCGTCGGATCGCTGTTCAGTGCGTACCGTCCGAGTTGTTGCTGGAACCACCGATCGAGGCAGCGGCGTCGGCGCGGGACTGCGCCGCCAGCGCCTCCTTCTCGGCCGGCGTGAGCACCGGCGGCTCGGTGGAGGGCTGACGCTTGCCGAAGCCGTGGTACGGCGCCATCGGCGGGCGCTTGACCACGCGCGCGCAGATCCGGGCCATGTCGGCGGTGGAGAGCGTCTCCTTCTCCATCAGCTCCAGGACCATGTTGTCCAGGACGTCCCGGTATTCCACCAGGATCTCCCAGGCCTCGTCGTGGGCCAGCTCGATCAGCGCGCGCATCTCGCCGTCGATCTCGGCGGCCACCGCGTCGGAGTAGTCCCGCTCGTGGCCCATGTTGCGGCCGAGGAACGGCTCGTCGCCGCTGGTGCCGTACTTGATCGCACCGAGCTTGGAGCTCATGCCGTACTGCGTGATCATCGCGCGGGCCAGCTGGGTGGCCTTCTCGATGTCGTTGCCGGCGCCGGTGGTCGGCTCGTGGAAGACGAGTTCCTCGGCCGCCCGGCCACCCAGCGCGTACGCCAGGGTGTCGATCATCTCGGCCCGGGTCTGGGTGTACTTGTCCTCCGTCGGGAGGACGAGCGTGTGACCCAGCGAGCGACCCCGGGACAGGATGGTCACCTTGTGCACCGGCGCGGCGTGCGGCAGCGCCCAGGCGACCAGCGCGTGCCCACCCTCGTGGTACGCGGTGATCTTCTTCTCCTGGTCGCTCATCACCCGGGTCCGGCGCTGCGGGCCGGCGATCACCCGGTCGATCGACTCCTCCAGGGAGTCGTTGGTGATCGCCCGCTGCTCCTTGCGAGCGGTGAGCAGCGCGGCCTCGTTGATCACGTTGGCCAGGTCGGCGCCGCTGAAGCCCGGGGTACGCCGGGCGACCGCGTCGAGGTCGACGTCGGGCGTGAACGGCTTGCCCTTGGCGTGCACCCGCAGGATGGCCTTGCGGCCCTCCATGTCGGGGGCGTCGACCGGGATCTGCCTGTCGAACCGGCCCGGGCGCAGCAGCGCCGGGTCGAGGATGTCCGGCCGGTTGGTGGCGGCGATCAGGATGACGCCGCCCTTGGTGTCGAAGCCGTCCATCTCGACCAGCAGCTGGTTGAGCGTCTGCTCCCGCTCGTCGTGACCGCCGCCCATGCCGGCGCCACGGTGCCGGCCGACCGCGTCGATCTCGTCGACGAAGACGATCGCCGGGGCGTTCGACTTGGCCTGCTCGAACAGGTCGCGGACACGGCTGGCGCCGACACCGACGAACATCTCGACGAAGTCGGAGCCGGAGATGGAGTAGAAGGGCACCCCGGCCTCGCCGGCGACCGCGCGGGCCAGCAGCGTCTTACCGGTACCGGGCGGGCCGAACAGCAGCACGCCCTTCGGGATCTTGGCGCCCAGGGCCTGGTATTTCGCCGGGTTCTGCAGGAAGTCCTTGATCTCGTGCAGTTCCTCGACGGCCTCGTCCGCACCCGCGACGTCAGCGAAGGTGGTCTTCGGCGTGTCCTTGGTGATCATCTTCGCCTTGGACTTGCCGAAGTTGAGCACCCGGGAGCCGCCGCCCTGCATCTGCGACATGAAGAACAGCAGCAGGAGCACGAGCAGCGCGATGGGAAGCAGGTTGACCAGCAGGCTGACCCAGATGCTGTCCGACGACACCTTCGTGTCGACCGGGCCGGTGATCCGGTCCGCCGCCTCGGCCTCGCGTACCTGGTTCCAGACCTGGCCGCCGACCTCGTACGGGAACTGCGCCTCGATCTTGTCAGTGGTGGTGTCGCCGTCGAACTTGGCCTTGTCCTTCAGGTCGAGCTGGAGCGTCTGCTCCTTGTCCTGGAAGACGACCTTCTCGATGCCGCCCTTGTTGAGCTGGTCGAGCGCGACGGACGTGTCCACCCGGTGGTAGCTGGGACCAGCGGTGAACAGTTGACTGAGCACAACGGCGCCGAGGATGACCAGGATGATCCAGACCACCGGTCGGCGGAAGAAACGCGTACGTTCCATGCTGTAGTCGGGTGCCGAGGCGCCCGCATCCTCCTGATCGACGTCCTGACCGTCTGAATGGTGTCGCCGCCCTGAGCGGCGGCCGGGGCCGCCGTGCGGGCCGGCCCGACCCCCGAGGCACGCAAACTGCCGCACCACGGTCATTCGACGGTACACCGTTCGGGCGACGCGTGAGCTTGCGAGCCCGGCACTTACGCGTAGGGCGAACCCGGGTTTGGAGCCGGCGTGGCGGGGAGCTCCCACCCAGCCCGCCCACACCGCACGGTCACGCGGTTCGAGGGGCCGGGCGTGGAGAGTGCCTCCACGTCACCGGTCCCTACCGTAGACCGGAAGACTGAGAGCCCGCTGAATGTCAGCTGACGAAGGGCTCGGCGAATCCTCAGGCCCGCGCGTACACCTCGGGCTTGAGCACCCCGACGTAGGGCACCTCGCGGTACCGCTCGCCGAAGTCGAGCCCGTAGCCGACGACGAACTCGGTGGGGATGTCGAACCCGACGTACTTGACCGGGACCTGCACCTTGACCGCGTCCGGCTTGCGGAACAGCGCGACCACCTCGACGCTCGCCGCGGAGCGCGACTCCAGGTAGCGCAGCAGCCAGGACAGCGTCAGGCCGGAGTCGACGATGTCCTCGACGACCACCACGTGACGGCCGGCGATGTCCCGGTCCAGGTCCTTGAGGATGCGGACCACGCCGGACGAGGTGGTGCCCTGGCCGTAGGACGAGACGGCCATGAACTCCAGCTCGGCGGGCGGGCCCTGGCGGCCCAGCGCGCGGGCGAAGTCGGCCATGAACATGACCGCTCCCTTGAGCACGCACACGAGCAGCAGGCCGTCCTCGACGTGGGCGTAGTCCGCCGAGACCTGCTTGGCCAGCTCCGCGGTCTTGTCGCGGATCTGCGCCTCCGAGATGATCACGTGGTCGATGTCGGCGTCGTACCAGGAGCCGTCAGCCATGCTCCTAGCCTGCCGTACGCCCCGGCGCCGCCGTCGGCGGGGCCGCCCCTTTTGGCGCGGTCCCGCCGAGGATTTTCGGCGCGAACTGAATAAATCACCTCAGCAGGTACGGGAGTGCCAGCGCTGCCCGTCGTCGCTCGGCTTCCAGTCGGCCGAGTCGCGGGTGTCGGCGGTGAACCCGAAGGCGCTGGCGCCGACGAGGAGGAGCAGGAAGAGCAGGAGCAGCAGAACGGTCATGGCGGCGCTCACTTTCAGGTGGTTGAGACTGTTTTCGCCGCCGGTGCGCACCGGACACCATTGATTCTGCGGGCCACCGACCGATCCGGACAGTGGCAGGAATGTCATTGGGCATCGATTTACTGCCACCTGTCGGGTTACCCTCGTCACATGCTCCGCTCGGTCGCCGTCATCGCCATGGACCAGGTCGCCGCGTTCGAACTCGGCGTGCTCGCCGAGGTCTTCGGCACCGACCGCACCGCCGACGGCTTCCCCGGCTACCGGTTCGACGTCTGCACCGCCGACGGCGGCCCGGTCCGCAGCCGCTCCGGGTTCCTGCTCACCCCCACCGCCGACCTGGGCCCGGTCGAGGACGCCGACCTGGTGGCGGTGCCCGCGCACGCCGACGGCACCCCGCTCCCCGAGCCGGTGCTCGCCGCGCTGCGCCGCGCCGCCGACCGGGGCGCCTGGCTGCTGAGCGTCTGCGCCGGCGCCTTCGTCCTCGGTGAGGCGGGCGTGCTCGACGGGCGCGACTGCACCACCCACTGGCGGTACACCGACGAACTCCAGCAGCGCTTCCCGGCCGCCCGGGTCCAGTGCGACTCGCTCTACGTCCAGGACGACCGGCTGCTCACCAGCGCCGGCACCGCCGCCGGCATCGACGCCTGCCTGCATCTGGTACGCCAGGAGCACGGCTCGGCGGTGGCGACCCGGCTGGCCCGCCGGATGGTCGTGCCGCCGCACCGCGACGGCGGCCAGTCGCAGTACGTCGAGGCGCCGATCCCCAAGGCGCCGGAGGCGCCCACCCTGGAACCGGTGCTGGAATGGCTGATGGGACACCTGCGCCGACAGGTGACAGTGGACGAGCTGGCGGCACGCGCCGGGATGGCGCCGCGCACGTTCGCGCGCCGGTTCCGCGCGGAGACCGGAACGACCCCGCACGACTGGGTGACCAACCAGCGGGTGCTGCTGGCCCGGCACCTGCTGGAGGACACCTCACTGAGCGTGGAGAGCGTCGCCGAGCAGGCCGGCTTCGGTGACTCGGCGGCCTTGCGGCACCACTTCACCCGCCGGGTCGGCACCACCCCCCTGGCCTACCGCACCACTTTCCGAGACCGCCAATCCACCTGACACCCCCGCCCCTGCTCCAGTCCCGCCCCGCCCCCACCCCCGCCCCGCCCCACCCCGCCCTCACGGCGGTGATCAAGGAGTTTGAGGGCTGGGGAGGGCCGGAACGTGACCCGAAGTCCTTGATCACCGGGCGAGGGCGGGGGGCCAGCCCCCACCGGGTCAGGGCAGGAGGTGGCCGGCTTGGCGGCGTACCTGGTGGTTGCCGGGCAGGTGCACCGGGCCCTGTCCGTGCCAACCCGTGACCAGGGCGTCCAGTGCCGCCACGTGACTGTGGGACAGCGCGCCCGGCGTCGCGCCCAGCTCGCGGGCCCAGGTGTGCAGCACCCGGGTACGGACGGCGGCCGGCAACTCGGCGAGCCCGGCGACACAGAGCCCGCCGTCAGCGGTGCGGACGTCGGCGAGCGCGGCGTCGGCGAGCGCGTCGAGCGCGGCGTTGTCGGCCGCGAGCAGCCCGGCGGTACGGGCGAGGTTCGCCACCACCCCCGGCCCCAGCGCGTCGACGAGCGCCGGCAGCGCGTCGGCCCGGACCCGCGCCCGGGCGTACGCGGGGTCGGCGTTGTGCGGGTCCGCCCACGGGTCGAGTCCGAGCGCGGCGCAGGCGGCCCGGGTGTCGGCGCGCGGAATGTCGAGCAGTGGCCGCAACAGGGGCACCCCGCCGACGTCGCGCCGCTCCGGCATCCCGGACAGCCCGCGCGGTCCGGCGCCCCGGGCCAGCGCCAGCAGGACGGTCTCGGCCTGGTCGTCGCGCGTGTGCCCGAGCAGCACCCCGGCTGCCTCGCAGCGGTGGGCGGCGGCGCTCAGCGCCTCGTACCGGGCCTCGCGGGCGGCCGCCTCCGGGCCGCCGGGCCGGCCGTCCACGCGTACCGGAAGCACCTCGACCGGGTCGAGCCCTTCGGCGCGGGCCCAGCCGGCGACCGCCTCGGCCCGTTCGGCGGATCCGGCCTGCAGGCCGTGGTCGACCGTCACCAGCCCGGCCGGGCGCCCGAGCCGGGGGGCCACGAACGCGGTGGCGGCGGCGAGCGCGAGCGAGTCGGCCCCACCGGAGCAGGCCACCAGCACCGGGCCGGCGCCGGGCAGGCCGGTCAGCATCCGGCGGACGGCGAGCCGCACGGCGGCGACGGCGGGAGCGGGCGACGGAGAGCGACGCGACCGAGCCCCCGAACCAGCCGAGCCGCCGGAACCAGCCGGGCCGCCGGAACCAGCCGGGCCGGGCGGATCAGCCGACGGGCGGGGTGGCACCGGCGGGCCCGTGTACGCGGGACACCCAGGCGTCCGGGTCGCCCAGCTCGTCCAGGCGGGGCAGCGTCAGCGGGGACGAGAAGATCTTGTTGAAGCCCTGCATCCCCACCCGGTCGACCACGCCGTGCACGAACTTGCGGCCCTCGGCGTACTGGCGCATCTTGACCTCGATGCCGAGCAGCCGCCGGATCGCCTTCTCCAGCGGGTTGCCGGACTCGCGGCGCCGGTTGAACGCCGCCCGGATCGACTCGACGCTGGGGATGACCTGCGGACCCACGCCGTCCATCACGAACTCGGCGTGGCCCTCCAGCAGCGTCATCAGCGCGGTCAGCCGGTCCAGCACGGCGCGCTGGGCCGGGGTCTGCACGATGTCCAGCACGCTGGCCCGGCTCTCCGGGTCCTTCACCGCGTCGGAGAGCGTGGCGACGCCGCGGCGCAGCCGTTCCAGCAGGTGCTCGCCGCCCTGGGAGGCGTCCACGAACGCCTGCACCTCGCCGAGGAAGTACGCGCGCATCCACGGCACGGCGGTGAACTGGGTGCGGTGGGTGACCTCGTGCAGGCACACCCAGAGCCGGAAGTCGCGCGAGTCGGCGCCGAGCTTCCGTTCGACCTCGAGGATGTTCGGCGCCACCAGCAGCAGCTGGCCGGGGTCGCCGGCGAAGACCTCGTACTGGCCGAGCACACGGCCGGAGAGGTACGCCAGCACGGTGCCGGCCTGCACACCTGTGACCCGGGAGCCGATCGCCTCGGTGAGCGCGCCGGGCCGCTTGTCGCCGGAGAGGCGTTCGACCAGCGGGGAGACCACCTCACGCAGCCCGGCGATGTTCGCCGCCGCCCAGTCCCGGCGGTCGACCACGCGCACCGGCGGGTGCGCGACCTGCGCCCGCAGGCCGGTGTAGTCGGCGACGTGACCGGCCGCCTCGTCGGTCAGCCGGCGCAGGTCGCCGACCACGTCGGTGGCCTCGGCGTACGACACCCGAGGGCCCGACTTGCTCAGCGCCCCCGCGGTAGCGGCGGCCAGATCCCAGTCCACGAACTGCGCCATGAACCCACCGTACCCGCGCCGGAACACCCCCACCCGGGCTCGCGCCGGCCGATCGACGCCCGTCGGTCAGCGGCAGCCGCACCCGGCCAGCGCGGAGCTGATCCGGTCCAGCGCCGCCCGGGTCTCGTCCAGCGAGCCCTGTGTGCGGTCGGTGAGCACGGCGAACGTGAGCAGCCGGCCGTCGGCTGTGGTCACCGTGCCGGCGATCGCGTTGACGCCGCTCAGCGTGCCGGTCTTGGCTCGGACGACGCCCGCTCCGGCGCGGGTCGCCGCCGCCCGGTAGCGCTCGTCGAGCGTGCCGGACCAGCCACCGACGGGCAGACCGCCGAAGATCGCCGCCAGTTCGGGGTGGCTGCCGTTGCCGGCGAGCGTGATCAGGTCGGTGAGCAGCGAGGGGCTGATCCGGTTGGTGCGGGACAGCCCGCTGCCGTCGGCCAGGCTGATCTCGCCGGCGGGCAGGCCCAGCTCACCGAGCACCTGGTCGGTGGCCGCCGCACCGCCGACGAACGAGCCGGGCTTGCCCTTGGCGAGCGCCACCTGGCGGGCCATCGCCTCGGCGATCACGTTGTCGCTGTCGCTGATCATGATGTCGACCAGCCGGATCATCGGCAGGGACTCGACAGTGCCGAGTTCGGCGCCGGCGGCGGTGCCCGTGGCCCCGGCCGCGGCCGGCGCGGTGCCCCGGGTGACCTGGGCGGCGCCGCCGGTCAGGCCGAGCAGCTTGGCGAACTGCCGGCCGGCGGTCAGGTCGGGCTGCGGCACCCGCTCGGCGGCGTGGTTGGTCTGCTCGGCGGTGCGCCGCGCCTCCGCCGGGTTCTTCCGGGCGCCGTCGGTCATCAACGCGGTGATCGCCGCGCCGAAGCCGCCGGTGGGGATGTCGGCGTCCCAGCCGGGCTCGAAGACCGGGCCGCTGAACAGCGACGAGTCGACGATCACCTTGGTCGGGGCGGTGCCGCCGAGCGCGTCGCGCACCTGGGCGGCGAGGTCGTCCAGCCGGGCCGCGCCCGGGTAGAAGCCGTTCTTGTCCACGGCGAGCGTGGGGTCACCGCCGCCCACCAGGACCACCTCGCCCGGGTTCGCCCCGGCCACCGCGCGGGTCGGGATCCGGTAGGCCGGGCCACGCGCGGCGAGCACCGCCACGCCGGTCGCCAGCTTGGTCACCGAGGCGGGCACGGTGGGCGTGTCCTGGCCGCTGCCGTAGAGCGCCTGGCCCGTGCTCACGTCGGCCACCGACACGTGCACCCGGTCGCCGAGCGCGGCGGCGCGGACCAGCGGGTCCAGGGCGGAGCGGATGCCGGCCTCGGTGGGCAGCGGGGCGTTGCCGTCCGGCCCGGCCAGCACGGCCTGCGGGGAGGGCTCGGGCGGCGCGGCGACCGCCGTACCCGTGCTGTCGTCGTCGCCCAGCCACCCGGCGACCGGGCCGGGGCGCAGCACGGCGAGCCCGGCCACCGCCAGGGCCAGCACCAGCACGCAGGCGAGCGCCGCGACGAGCCGCAGGCGGCGTCGCGGTCGAGCCGGGGGCGGCCCGGAGGGTACGGGCGGCGCGGCGCCGACCGGCGGGACCGGCGGGCTGACCGGGATCGATGCCGGCGCGCCGGGCCAGTTCAGCGGCGCCGCCGGGTCGTGCGGCGGCCCGACGCGGGCCGAGCCGCTCGCCGGGCCGGAACCGTGGTGCGCCGGGCCGGAACCGGGGTACGGCGGGCCGACGCGGGCGGACCCGGTGGCCGGAGAGGGACGATGAGGGACGTTCGCCCCCGGGACGGACACCCGTCCGGTGGCGCCGCCGGAACCGGAACCGGCGGACCCGCGCCCGTCAACCCTCTCGGGGCGGTAGTGTGAATCTTCCCTCCCCACGGCCCCCTCCTCCCCGCTCGAAATCGCCTTGGGCGACACTACTTCGGTCCGAACACTATGCGGCGGCCGGAGCCGACGGGGGGCGTTCACCCCGCGCCGGGGGTGAGCCGCTGGTTTCCGTTAGCCAGCGTGGGCAAACGAGGGAGCGTGGAAGATGGATTTCGACGTCACGGTTGAGATCCCCAAGGGTCACCGCAACAAGTACGAGGTAGACCACGCGACCGGCCGCATCCGGCTGGACCGCACCCTCTTCACCTCCACGCAGTACCCGGCCGACTACGGGTTCATCGAGGGCACCCTGGGCGAGGACGGCGACCCGCTGGACGCGCTGGTGCTGGTGCCCGAGCCCACGTTCCCGGGCTGCCTGATCCGCTGCCGCACCATCGGCATGTTCCGGATGACGGACGAGAAGGGCGGCGACGACAAGGTCCTCTGCGTGCCCTACGAGGACCCGCGTCAGGAGCACCTGCGCGACATCCACCACCTGGGCGAGTTCGACCGGCTGGAGATCCAGCACTTCTTCGAGGTCTACAAGGACCTGGAGCCGGGCAAGTCGGTCGAGGGCGCGACCTGGGTGGGCCGGGTCGAGGCCGAGGCGGAGATCGCCGCCTCGTACCGGCGCGCCAAGGAGGCCGAGGAGCGCGGCGAGACGCTGCACTGACGATCACGCCTGCCGGGGGCCCGGGTCGCGCTTCGCGACCCGGGCCTCCGCGTGTTCAGGCGAGCAGGTCGCGGGCCCGGTCGTAGAGGCCGAGCACCGCACAGGCCACCGGCACGACAGCGACCACGAGCGCGGTGTCGGTCAGGTCGGCCAGCCGGCCGAGGTACGGGGAGACCGGGCGCCGGGCGTACGTGGCCCCGGCGGTGACCGCCGTCAGGGCCAGGGCCAGCCCGCCCACAGTCAGCGCGAGCCGGCCACCCGGACCGGCCCGGTCGGCCAGCACCACGCCGAGCAGGGCGAACCCGGCCAGCCCGGCGACGATCGCGGGCACCCGGTGCCGTACCGCCACGAACAGGCGGGAGCGCAGCAGCAGCACCCCGCAGGCCACGGCGGCGAGCAGCAGCCCGGCGGTCCGGCCGACGGAGACGAGCACCGCGACCGCGCCGACGGCCAGCACCGCATGGCCGAGCAGCATCCCGGTGAGCACCTCCTCGGCGCGGGCCACCGCCGCGTGCACCCGGCCCCGGTCCGGCAGGTCGCGGGTGCCGGCCGGGCTGGGCAGGGTGAGCGGCGGCAGCGGCAGCTTGCCGACCCGGATGGCCAGCAGCGGCAGCCCGCCGAGCGCGAACACCAGCACGGCGAGCAGGACCGCGGCGGTGCCGTCCGGGTCGAGCAGCAGCCCACCGAGCGCTGCCGCCACGCCGGCCACGCCGACAGTCACCCCGGCCACGAAGACGCGGGACCGGCTGGCCACGCCGAGCAGGCCGAGCACCGCCACCAGCAGCAGCGCCACCGAGCCCACCAGCAGTTCGGGGGCGCCCACCCAGCGCAGGCCGGGGATCGGGCCGACCGGATCGCCCGAGGCGACGGCCAGCGCACCGGCCACCGCGGCCCAGGGCAGCGCGTACCCGCCGAGCGTGGCGCCGACCGGGCCGTCCCCGTACGCCCGGGACGCGGCGGTGGCGGTGAGCACCAGGATCAGGGCGACCGCCGCGGCGACCGGCCAGCCGCGCGCGCCCGGACCGGCGGCGACCACGGCGACCAGCCCGACCGCGAGGGGTACGGCGGCACCGGCGAGCGCGGCGGCCCGGGTGGCCCGGCCCGACCAGGCGGCGCCCTGGCGCCGGGCGCCGTCCACGATCGCCTCGACCACGTCGTCGTACTCCAACTCTGGCCACTGGACGCGGGCCGGCACCAGGTGCAGCACCTCACCGTCGCGGACGCCCTGCGGCAGCAACGCCTGGGCGGTGGCCAGCACCGCGCCGTCGGTGCGGCGCAGCACCCATCCGCCGTGCCGTTCCCCGTCGTCGGCCAGTCCCTCACCGGCGTGCCGGAGCACCTCGGGCAGCAGCTCGGCCAGGGGCACCTGCTCCGGTAGGGCCACGTCGACCCGCCGCCTGGGCGCGCTGATCGTGACCCGGGCGAGCCCGCTTGTCATCGAGGCATCTCCATATCGGGCGGAGGGGGTGGGCTGACGGACGAGAGGACTTTACCTACGATGAGCCAGGCTCGGGTTACCCAGAGCCACTTTCGGGGAGGGTGAGTGTCCACTGTCGTCATCAAGCGGCCACCACGCCGCCCGGCCCCGGAGATCCCGGTCGGTGAGCTGCCCGTCGAGGCCCCGCCGGAGATCCCCGCCGCTGCGGGCGGGCGCTGGCAGCAGGCGCTGATGGTGCTGCCGATGCTCGGCGGGACGGTGGCCATGGCGATGATGTTCGGCCGCGGCGGCGGGGCCTACTCGTACGTGGTGGGCGGCATGTTCGGCCTCTCCTCGCTGGCGATGCTGGTGACCACCTGGGGCAGCGCCGGGCCGAAGAAGTCCGAGCTGATGGCCGCCCGCCGGGAGTACCTGCGCCACCTGGCCACGCTCCGGCGCCGGGTGCGGGAGACCGCGGGGGCCCAGCGGGCCGGGCTGTCCTACCGCCATCCCGAACCGGGGCGACTCTGGTCGACTGTCGACAGTCACCGGGTCTGGGAACGCCGTCCGGGTGACCCGGACTTCGCCGTGGTCCGGGTCGGTGTGGGGCCGCAGACGCTGGCCACCCCGCTGGTCCCGCCGGTCACCCGCCCGCTGGAGGAGCTGGAACCGATGACGGCCGGGGCGCTGCGGCGCTTCCTGGACGCGTACTCGGTGGTGCCGGACCTGCCGGTGGCGCTGTCGCTGCGCAGCTTCGCCCGGGTCTTCGTACGCGGCCCGGCCGGCCCGGTACGCGGCGCCGGATCGCCCGCCGCGCAGGCGCTGGCCCGGGCGGTGCTCACCCAGCTCGCCGTCTTCCACGCGCCGGACGAGCTGCTGATCGCGGTCTGCGCCGGGCCGGAACGCCGAAGTGCCTGGGAGTGGGTGAAGTGGCTGCCGCACGCGCACCATCCGGCGCGTGCCGACGCGCTGGGCCCGGTGCGGCTGGTCACCAGTTCCGCCGCCGACCTGGAGCGGCTGCTCGACGACGTGCTCGGCGCCCGGTCCCGGTTCAGCCCGCACGGCACCGCGACCGACGGGCCGCACGTCGTGGTGGTGCTCGACGGCGGCGACCTGACCGGCGCGACCGACCTGGCCGGTGACGGCGGCATCGACGCGGTCACCGTGCTCGACCTGGACACCCCGCCGCCCCGGCTGCTCGACCGGTACGCGCTCCTGCTCGACCTGGTCGACGGCCGGCTGCACTCGCACTCCGTCCAGGGGCACGCCGAGGTGGGCGCCGCCGACGCGCTGGCGCCCGCCGACGCCGAGGCGGTGGCCCGGCGGCTCGCGCCGCTGCGGCTGGCCGGCACGGTACGCGGACCGGACGCGCCGCCCGGCGCCGAGCTGGGCCTGCCCGAGCTGCTGGGTCTCGGCGACCCGGAGGGCTTCACCGCCGAGCAGGGCTGGGCGCCCCGGGCCGCGCGGGACCGGCTGCGGGTGCCGATCGGGGTGGGCGCCGACGGCGGGGCGATCGACCTCGACCTGAAGGAGTCGGCGCAGGACGGCATGGGCCCGCACGGCCTGCTGATCGGCGCGACCGGCTCCGGCAAGTCGGAGCTGCTGCGCACGCTGGTGCTCGGGCTGGCCGCCACGCACAGCTCGGAGCAGCTCAACTTCGTGCTCGTCGACTTCAAGGGCGGCGCCACGTTCGCGCCGTTCGAGCGGCTGCCGCACACCGCCGCCGTGATCACCAACCTGGCCGACGCGCTGCCGCTGGTGGACCGGATGGTGGACGCGATAAACGGTGAGCTGATGCGCCGGCAGGAGCTGCTGCGCCGGGCCGGCAACTTCGCGAGCGTGCGCGACTACGAGCGGGCCCGGGCGGCCGGCTCGCCGCTGGCCCCGCTGCCGTCGCTGCTGCTGATCTGCGACGAGTTCTCCGAGCTGCTGTCGGCCAAGCCCGACTTCATCGACCTGTTCGTGCAGATCGGGCGGCTGGGCCGGTCGCTCGGGGTGCACCTGCTGCTGGCGAGCCAGCGGCTGGAGGAGGGGCGGCTGCGCGGGCTGGACACGCACCTGTCGTACCGGATCGGGTTGCGGACGTTCTCGGCACTGGAGTCCCGGACGGTGCTGGGCGTGCCGGACGCGCACGAGTTGCCGCGCAGCCCGGGGCACGGTTACCTGCGCTCGGGCACCGACCCGCTGGTCCGGTTCCGGGCCGCGTACGTCTCCGGCGCGGTCCGCCGCCGCGGCGGTGCGGCGGGCGCGTCCGGCGCCGGTGAGGCGCGCGTGCTCGCGTTCTCCACCCACCTGGTCCCCGTGCCTGAGCCGCCCGCGCCCGTCGCCCTGCCCGCCGAGGACGACGGCGGCGAGACGCTCCTCGACCTGCTCGTGGACCGGCTGGCCGGGCAGGGCCCGCCGGCGCACCAGGTGTGGCTGCCGCCGCTGGATGCCTCCCCCGACCTGGACGAGCTGCTCGGCCCGGTCGGCACCGACCCAGTACGCGGGCTGACGGTCGCCAATCCGGAGCTGCACGGGTCGCTGCAGGTGCCGGTGGCGGTGGTGGACAAGCCGTTCGAGCAGCGGCGTGACCTGCTCTGGCTGGCGCTGGACGGCGCGGCCGGGCACCTCGCGGTGGTCGGCACCACCCGCAGCGGCCGGTCCGGCCTGCTGCGCACGCTGGTCTGCGCGCTCGCGCTCACCCACACCCCGGCCGAGGTGCAGGTCTACTGCCTCGACTTCGGCAGCGGGACGCTCGGCACGCTGCGCGACCTGCCCCATGTGGGCGGCGTCAGCGGGCGGACCGACGGCACCGCCGTGCGCCGTACCGTGGGCGAGGTCGCCGGCCTGCTGGCCGAGCGGGAACGGCGTTTCGCCGAGACCGGTGTGGAGTCGATGGCCGCGTGGCGACGGCGGCGGGCGGCGGGCGCGCCGGACCCGTTCGGGGACGTGTTCCTGGTGGTGGACGGGTGGAACACGTTGCGCGGCGAGTACGAGGACCTGGAACCGCTGGTCACCGAACTTGCCACGCGGGGCCTGGCGTACGGGGTGCACGTGGTGGCGAGCGCCCTGCGCTGGTCGGACTTCCGCCCGGCGATCCGCGACCTGTTCGGCTCCCGGCTGGAGTTGCGTCTCGGCGACCCGGCCGACTCGGTGGTGGTCAAGCGGGCGCTGGCGGCCACCGTGCCGGAGGAGCGTCCGGGTCGCGGCATCACGGCGGGCGGGCTGCACTTCCTCACCGCCGAGCCCCGTGTCGAGGCGCTCGGCGCGGAGACCGCCGACCTGGTCAAGGCGGTGGCCGGCGCGTGGACCGGTCCGTCCGCGCCCCGGGTGCGGTTGCTTCCACCGGTGCTGCCGTACGCCGAGCTGGACCAGAGCGCGACGAGCGGGCTGGCGTTCCCGATCGGCGTGGCCGAGGCGGACCTGTCCCAGGTGGTGCTGGACTTCGCCACCGAGCCGAACTTCGTGGTCTTCGGCGACGCCGAGTGCGGCAAGTCGTCGTTCCTGCGCGCGCTCGCCACCTCGATCGTCAACCGGTTCACCCCGGAGCAGGCCCGGGTGATGCTTGTGGACTACCGGCGCAGCCTGATGGGCGTGATCGAGACCCCGCACCTGATCGGGTACGGCACTGCCGCGCCGCACACCGCCGAGCTGATCGAGTCGGCCGCCGGCTATCTCCAGGGGCGGCAGCCGGGGCCGGAGGTGACCCCGGCGCAGCTGCGCAGCCGGTCGTGGTGGAAGGGGCCGGAGCTGTTCGTGCTCGTGGACGACTACGACCTGGTGGCCGGCGGGCCGACGAACCCGCTGCGGGCGCTGGAGGACCACCTGCCGCACGCCCGGGACGTCGGGCTGCACCTGGTGCTGGCGCGGCGTACCGGCGGTGCCGGGCGGACCGCGTACGAGCCGATCGTGCAGCGGCTGCGCGAGCTGTCCACGGCCGGGCTGGTGATGTCGGGCGGCCCGGAGGAGGGTGCGCTCGTCGGTCAGGTGAAGGCCGGTCCGCTGCCCCCGGGCCGGGCGCGTCTGGTCACCCGTCGGGAGGGGGTGCGCCTGGTGCAGCTGGCGCATCTCCCGCCCGGGTGATCGGGCTGGCCGAGTTGCCCCGTCACGGTCGGGACAACCGGTAATCTCCGTGCAGCATGTGTCTGAGGCGACCGAACGGCTGGGGAATGTGACAGGGGATCGGCAGGGACCGCCCGGTGGGCTGCCCCGGCGTCGCGCCGGACGCGCGCTGCTCGCCGCCGTGTCGGCGCTGGTCACCGTGGCCGGTCCGCTGGCGCCGCCGGCCCATGCCGCACCCGCCGCCCCGGCCACTGTGGTGCGCCCCTGGGTGAGCCCCGACCTCCTGCTGCGCACCGACCAGGTACGCGACGAGCAGTGGCAGCTGGAGGAGTTGCGGGCGAGGACCGCGTGGCGCACCTCGACCGGGCGCGGCGTGGTGGTCGCGGTGATCGACTCCGGTGTGGACGGCACCCATCCCGACCTGGCCGGTCAGGTGCTGCCCGGCTTGGACCTGGTGACGCCGGACGGCTCGGACGGCCCGGACCCGGTGGGGCACGGCACCACTGTCGCCGGGCTGATCGCCGGGCGGGCCGACGACGACCGGGGCGTGCTGGGGCTGGCGCCGGACGCCAAGATCCTTCCGGTCCGGGTCCTCGACGCCGAGAACCGCTACGACGACGCGCTGATCATCGCCAAGGCGGTGCGCTGGGCGGTCGACAACGGCGCCCAGGTGGTCAACCTGTCGCTCGGCGGCAGCAGCGACAACCCGGCCCTGGCCGCGGCGCTCGACTACGCGTTCGCCCGGAACGTGGTGGTGGTCGCCTGCACCGGCAACCTGGCCACCTCGACGACCACCGAGGTCTGGTACCCGGCCCGGGAGCCGGGTGTGCTCGCCGTCGCCGGGCTGGAGCGGACCAGCGAGAACCTCTGGTCCGGCTCGATCACGGGTCACGAGACGGTGCTCAGTGCCCCGGCCACCGGGCTCTACGGCGCCCGGCCGGAGGGCTACTGGCGGGTGCAGGGGACGAGCTTCGCCGCGCCGCTCGTCGCCGCGACGGCTGCCCTGGTCCGCGCACGCTATCCGAAGATGTCGGCCGGGGACGTGGTCAACCGGCTGATCGCCACCGCCCGGGATCTCGGTCCGACCGGCCGGGACGACCGGTTCGGCTACGGCCTGGTCGACCCGGTGGCCGCGCTCACCGCCGACGTGCCGCCGGTGGGTCACAACCCGCTCGACGACAACGACTCCCCCGGCGTGGTGGGCTTCGGGCCGGCGCCCGGCGACGAGCGGGACACCCGGGCCGCCGCGGCGGGCCGGGGCGGCGACCCGCTCGGGCGTACGGCGGAGAGCTGGAACGCGCGGCCGGCGGGCCAGACGGACGTCTCCGCGCCGGAGCGGCTCTGGACCGGCCTGGCCCTGTTCGTCGCGCTCGTCACCGGCACCGCGTTGATGGTTCGCCGGTTCCGGCAGACCCGTCGCTGAACCGGTCTGATCCCGTCCCCGGGTGGGTAGGGGAAGCCCATGGAGACCACCGGGGCGACGGTCACGCACCGGTCGTGGCGGAGCCGCCGCCTCGACCCCGAGCACTCGCTGGGCCTGCGGCTCACCCTGACCGTGGCCGCGGCGTTCCTGGTGCTGGTGCCGTTCGCCCTGCTCGCATTGCTGGTGCTCGGCGCCTGGCCGCCCCTGCTGCGGCTGGACGCCTCGATCACCGACGCGTTCCACGGGTACGCGCAGGCCCATCCCGCCTGGGCCGGTGTGATGACGGTCTGGACGCACGTGTTCGGGCCCGGCCCGCTGCGGGTGGCAGCGGTCGTGGTGGTGGTGTGGCTGGTCCGGCGCGGCGCGCCCCGCCTCGCGGTCTGGGTGGTGGTCACCATGGTCGCGGGCGGGCTGCTCGGCGCGCTGCTCAAGCTGCTCGTGGGCCGGGACCGGCCGGATCTGCTGGACCCGGTGGCCCGGGCCGCCGGCTACTCCTTCCCGTCCGGTCACGCGCTCAACGCCACGCTGGCGGCGGGTGTGCTGCTGCTGGTGTTCCTGCCGTTCGTGCGCGACAGCCGCCGGGGCCGGGTCGCGTTGTGGACCGCCGCCCTGCTGGTCATGGTGGTGACCGGGCTCAGCCGGATCACGCTCGGCGTGCACTGGACCAGTGACGTGGTGGGCGGCTGGGTGCTCGGGGTGGCGGTGGTGGCCGCGACCTCGGCCGCGTTCGCCACCTGGCGCGGCGGATCCGGGCGGCCGTCCGCCCGTCCGCTGCGCGAGGGGGTCGAGCCGGAACTGGCCGACCGGCGGCCGGAGGGCGGCCGGGCGTAGCCGGACCCCCGCCGGGGTACAGGCGAGCCCATGTCCGACGTCGTGATCCGAGTCACCCGGCGTGTCCTGCTGCCGCTGGCCCTGCTGTTCGCGCTGATGGTGGGCCTGGGCCTGCTGGTGACCCGGGTGCTGGCCCGCACCTGGCCGTTCACCGTGGAGGACACCGTCAACCGTGAGCTGGCCGGCGACCGGACGCCGGGGTGGAACGACGTCTCGCTGGTGTTCAGCACGCTCGCCAGCACCCAGATGATCGTCGTGGTGACGGTGCTGGCGGCGCTGGTGCTGCGGCTGGCGCTGCACCGCTGGCGGGAGCCGCTGTTCCTGTGCGCGGCGGTGACCGCGCAGGCGCTGATCTTCCTGTTCACCACGATGGCCATCGACCGGAACCGCCCGGCCGTCGCGCACATGGACGCCTCCCCGCCCACGTCCAGCTTCCCGTCCGGGCACACCTCGGCGGCGACCGCGCTCTACGTCGGTCTCGCGGTGCTGCTGGCGCTGCGGGCACGCAGCACCCCGGCCAAGGTCGGCTGGTGGACGCTGCTGGTGCTGGTGCCGATCGGCGTGGCGCTCACCCGGATGTACCGGGGCATGCACCACCCCAGCGACGTGGTCGCCTCGTTCCTCAACGGCGGCGCCTGCGTGGCGATCATGGCGCGGGCGGTACTCGACCGCACGCTCACCTGGGGCCGCGCCCGGCTGCCGCTGTCCCGCTCCGGCGACGAGTCGACACCGGCGGGAGCACCGGCGGGTGGCTGAGCGCCGCCGGCCGGCTCAGGTGCAGTCGCCGGTGGCCACTCCCCGGGTACGCTCCGCGCCCGCCAGCGCCACCGGTCGCGCCTCGGCGGCGGTCACCGCGAAGCCGGTGTTCGGGTCGTCCGCAGCCGCCGCGAAGATCACGCCGAGCACCAGGCCGTTCGAGGAGACCAGCGGGCCGCCGGAGTTGCCGCTGCGCACCAGCGCCCGGATCGTGTAGATCTCCCGGTTGACGTCACCGGCCGAGTAGATGTCCGGGCCGGTGATCCGGTCGACGTCCCGGATCCGGGCCGGGCGGGCGTCGTACGGGCCGTCGAGCGGGAAGCCGAGCACGATCGCGTCGGCGCCGGTGGCGGCCGGGCCGGCGGCGAAGCGCAGCGACGGCCCGGGCAGCCCCGGTACGTAGAGCACGGCCAGGTCCCGGTCCGGGTCGTAGACGACGACCTCGCCGTCGTACCGCTCGCCGCGCAGTTCCACAGCCACCGAGCGGGTGCCGGCGACCACGTGCGCGTTGGTCATCACCCGGTCGTCGGCGTACACGAAGCCGGAGCCCTCGATGCGGCGCGAGCAGCTCGGCGCGGAGCCGAGCACCTTCACCACCGACCGCCTGCTGTTCTGCACCACCTGGGAGTTGGCAAGCGCCGGGTCGGGCGGGGCGACCTGTCGGGCCCGGGTCGGCGCGAGGTCGCCGAACACGTCCGGGAAGCCGTTGGTGTCGACCGTGTCGCGCAGCGCGGTGGACAGGTCCTGCGCCTTGTCCGGCAGCACCTGGTCGACGACGGTGAGCAGCGCGCTGTTGCGCACCGAGGAGGCCAGCCACGGCACCGAGGAGGAGCCGAGCGGCACGGCGACCAGCCACGCCACGAGCATGACCGCGATGACCGAGATGAACGCGCCGCCGACGTCGTCGATCTTCCGCCCGGCCGGCCCGGTGATGGCGGCCCGCAGGTTGGAGCCGAGCCAGCCGGCCAGCGCCTGCCCCAGCACCGCGAGCCCGAAGATCGCCACCAGGGAGATCAGCACGCGTGTGCCGCTCGTCGCGAACTGCTGCGCGATCAGCGGCCCCACCTGGAGGCCGAGCAGCGCGCCCAGGAAGAAGCCGGAGAACGACAGGGCCCCGATGACGAAGCCCTGACGGTATCCGCTGATCGCGAACACGAGCATGAGCAGAAGGAGGACGAGATCCACGGCGGACACGCCCCAAGGGTACGGGCACCTGGCCCGCGCTCGGCTCAGCGCTCGCGGAACGTGACCCGGGGATGCGTACGGGTGATCACCGCACCGGGCTCTCGTCGGCCGGCTCGGTGCCCGCCGACGGAGCGGGCGTGGCGTCGACGGGCGGCAGCTCCACCACGCGCGAGTGCGGCCAGGGCCGGGACCAGCCGCCCATCTCCAGCAGCCGGTCGATCACGCCTGCGGTGAAGCCCCAGACGAGCATGCCGCGCACCGAGAAGGCGGGACCGATCCAGCCGCTCGGGTGGCGTACCCGCATGCGGTTGTCCGGGTCGACCAGCTCGGTGACCGGCAGCCGGGCGACGTGCGCGACCTCGGCCGGCTCGCGCGGGTGCACCGGGTGCGGGTCGTGCCACCAGGCGAGCACCGGGGTGACCACGAAGTCGCTGACCGGGATCCAGAGCCGGGGCAGCTCGGCCAGCACCGTGACGCTGCCCGGGTCGAGGCCGACCTCCTCGTTCGCCTCGCGCAGCGCGGTGGCGCGGGCGTCGGCGTCCTCCGGGTCGGCCGCACCACCCGGGAAAGCCGGCTGCCCGGCGTGGTTGCGCAGCGTCGCGGCGCGCTGGAGGACCAGCACGTCCGGCCCGGCGCCGGGCTCCTCGCCGAGCAGCACCAGCACGGCGCTCTCCCGGCCGCCGCTTTCCGGCGTGACGATGCGGGTGAAGTCCTCCGCCCGTGCGGTGCCGAGTCGGCCCAGCAGCGGGTCGAACCACCCTGGGGGCGGCCGTCGGGTCATACCCGCACCCCGAGATGACGCTGGAGCAGCGCGGCGAGGCGGGCGTCGTCGAGCGCGCCGGTCGCGTCGGTGTGCCGGATCCGCCCGTCGGCGTCGACGAGCACCGTCAGCGGGAACGCGTTGCGTCCGAGCGCGCGCTGGAACGCGTCGCCCTGGTCGAGCAGCATCGGGAAGTCGACGCCGTAGTCCTCGCCGATGGACTGCGCGCCGCCGCGGCTGTCCCGGCTGTTCACGCCGATGACCTGGAACCGGCCGTCGGCCCGCTCGCTGAGCCGCTGGAACGCGGGCAGCTCCTTGCGGCACGGCGGGCACCAGGACGCCCACACGTTGATCACCGCCGGACCCTTGACGTCACGCAGGCTCACCGGCGTGCCGCCGGTGAAGCAGTTGAGCGTCAGGTCGGGGAGCTGGTCCCCGGCCTTCCCTGCAAGCGTCGGGGACACGGCCTTTCCGGGGGACGTCGGGGACACGGCCTTTCCGGGGGACGTCGGGGACGCGGCGGCGGGCGCGACGGTCAGCGGGGTGCAGTCGGCGAACGGCGAGGGACGCTCGGCCCGGGTCGCCGGTGCGGGACGTTCCGGCTGCTCGGTCGTGGCGGTGCAGCCCGCGGCCGCGAGCAGCAGCGGGGCGAGAAGGTAGGCGATCCGGCGCATCACGGCACGTCCGCCGCGGCGGCCTGCTGCGGCACCAGGTCGGGGTCGAGGCCGACGGCCACCGCCAGGTCACGGGCCCGGGGGCCCTTGAGCAGCTTCGCCGCGGCGGCCGGCTCGGTCGGCCCGGTGCCGTACGCGGGGCACAGCTTCGCCAACGTGCACGCGCCGCAGGCGGGCTTGCGGGCGTGGCAGACCCGGCGGCCGTGGAAGATCACCCGGTGCGACAGCATCGTCCAGTCGCGCTTGGGGTAGAGCGCGCCGATCGCGTGCTCGATCTTGACCGGGTCGGTCTCGGTGGTGAGCTGCCACCGCTGCACCAGCCGCTGGAAATGCGTGTCGACGGTGATGCCGGGGACGCCGAACGCGTTGCCGAGGATGACGTTGGCGGTCTTGCGGCCGATGCCCGGCAGGGTCACCAGGTCGGCCAGCCGGCCGGGCACCTCGCCGTCGTACCGCTCGCAGAGCGCGCGCCCGAGGTTGATCAGGGAGCTGGTCTTGTTGCGGTAGAACCCGGTGGGCCGGATCATCTCCTCCAGCTCGGCGCGGTCCGCCCCGGCGTAGTCGGCGGCGGTGCGGTAGCGGGCGAACAGCTTCGGCGTGACCTCGTTGACCTTCTTGTCGGTGCACTGGGCGGACAGGATCGTCGCCACTGCCAGCTCCAGCGCGTTGGAGTGGTCGAGTTCACAGTGCGCGTCGGGGTGCGTCTCGGTCAGCACGCGGCCGATGCGCCGGGCGCGGCGCGTACGGCCGAGGTCGGTCTCGGGGGAGCGCGTGGTCACGTCGGCCAGCCTACGTCGCGGGGCCGACGCTCCGGCGGCTCGGCGCGGCCGGGGTGCGCTCAGCCACCCGCCGGTGCGGTGATCTTGCCGGTCCCGTCGAGCTTCGCGCCGGTGTCCGGGAAGTCGGCCCGGTTCAGCTCGCGGACCAGTCCGAGGCCGCGGTCCTGCCGGTCCACCGACGGACGGCCCACGCCGTTCATCACGGTCGAGGTGAACGTGCCGCCGGCGAACTTCCCCTCGGCGGTGAGCGACACCTTGAGCACGCCGCCCCAGCCGAGCCGGCCCGAGCTGTTCAGCGACTTGCCGCCACCGGCGAAGTTGCCGAGGCTGTACGCGATCAGCCGGCCCTTGTAGAACTCCATCCCGCGCAGCACGTGCGGGCCGTGCCCGATGACCAGGTCGGCGCCGGCGTCGATGACGGTCCGGGAGAAGCGGATCGGGTCGCCGCGGTTCTCGCCGAAGAACATCTCGGTACCGGGCTTCACCCGGGTCTTGTCCGCTCCCTCGGCGCCCATGTGCACCTGCACCACCACGATCTGGGCCTGCTCCTTGGCCATCTCGATCACCTGCTTGGCGGCGTTCAGGTCGACCAGGCTGTTGGACCAGGGGTACGACGAGAAGCCCACCACGGCGACCTTGATGCCCTTGACGTCCACCACGGTGATCTCGCCCGGCGCGCCGGTGTGCTTGAGGCCGTGCGCCTCCAGCGCCGACTGGGTGTTCTCGTAGCCCTGGCGGCCGTAGTCGTAGCCGTGGTTGTTGGCCTGGTTGAGCAGTTGGAACCCGGCCGACCGCAGGTGCGCGGCGTAGCCGGGCGGCGCGCGGAACTGGTAGCAGTTCTTCGGCTCCGGGCCGCACTTGCCGGCGCCGGTGTCGTCGGTGAGCGGTTCCTCCAGGTTGCCCATCACGAGGTCGCCCTTGAGCGCCGACTTCACGTCGTCGAAGAAGCCCTTGCCGCCGTTGGGCGGCAGCCGGTCCGGCGCGTTGCCCATGATCACGTCACCGGTGGCGGTGAGCGAGATCGACGGCTCCTTGGACGCGTCGGGCGCCGCCGGCTGGTCACCCGTCTGGGGCCCGGCCGAGCCGGTCGATCCGCCGCCCTGCCCCGCCTGCCACCGTGGGTCGCCGCCGGACCCGCCGGCGTCGCCGCCGCAGCCGGCGACGAAGAGGACGGCGACGAGCGCGGCGAACGCGGCCAGGCACCGGCCGGGCACGGCGCGACGCGGTGCGGGAACGGCGGCCGGCGACCCGGCGACGGCGGCGCGGAGGGTACGGGGCACAGAGCGGGCGGAAGCGTACATCGTCGGCGACGCTACCGTCCCCGGAACGCCGCGACGAGGGCCGATCGGTCGGAAAACCCGGCGTGTCGCATGTGACGGGCGCACGTCAGCCCGCCCGCCGGTCGGACCAGGGCACGACGGTCCCGGCGCCGCCGGAGCGGACGGCTGCGTGCACGGCCCGGGCCAGCGGCGCGCCCCAGGCCGACCGCGGACCGCCGTACGGGGCCGGGTCGCCCTCGGCCGGGCAGAGGACCGTCACCGCGTCGGTGGGGGTGCCGGTGGCGGGCAGTCCCAGTTCCCAGATCGCCTGCGCCTTCGCCTCGGTGGCGGTGGCCACGGCGTTGACCAGGGCGGCGTCGCCGAGCCGCACCGGCACGTACGCGACGATGTTGACCGTGCCGACGCGCTGCGCGGGCCGGACCGGCTCGCTCGCGGCGGGCGACGCCGGATCGGGCGCGGCGGCCCAGACCGGCGTGCCCAGGCCCACAGTCGCCCAGACCCGGACGCCGCCGTCGGTGCGGCGGACCACCTCGGTCACGTCCACGCCGGTCAGCAGCCCGACCCCGGGGCCGTCGAGGTCGAGGCCGTGGGCCAGCTCGGCCAGGTGCGCGGCGGGGTCGTCCCGGTCGTACGACATCGGCACCGTCGCGTTCAGCACCCACCCGCGGACGCCGATCCCCCCGCCGAGCGGCGCGGAGCCGACCGCCAGCAGCGGCGCCTCGGCCCGCCAGGCCAGCACGGGGATGTCCGACCCGGATTCGGACCGGCTGGTCAGGAACGGCTCACACAGCACGCCGGTCACCCTACGATCACAGGAGGGAACGGGTGGCGCCGGCCCGGACCGGAGGCGGGATCTTAGCTGCTCACCGGGTCGGGCGGGTTACGCCCAACGATCAAGATTCCAGGGGTGCACCTCTGATTCCTACTCATGTGCGCCTAGACTGGCGGCGCGCGAGGGATCAGCGGACGGCGGACCCGGCCGACGGACGGCACGCGCAGGCGGAGGTGCGCGATGGACGAGGTACTGGCCCGCAGCGGGATCTTCCAGGGTGTCGACCCGGAGGCTGCCGAGGCGCTCGCCAAGGAGATGGAGACGATCGAGGTCCGCAAGGGCGAGATCGTGTTCAACGAGGGCGAACCCGGTGACAGTCTCTACATCCTCCTGTCCGGCAAGATCAAGGTGGGTCGCCGCGCGGCGGACGGCCGGCAGAACCTGATCGCCGTGATGGGCCCGTCGGACATGGTCGGTGAGCTGTCGCTCTTCGACCCGGGTCCGCGTACGGCGACCGCGACGGCGGTCACCGACACCCGGCTGGTCCGGCTGCGCAAGCAGGCGCTGCGGCCGTGGCTGAACAACCGGCCCGAGATCGCCGAGCAGCTGCTGCGGGTGCTGGCCCGCCGGCTGCGCCGGACCAACGACTCGCTCGCCGACCTGATCTTCACGGACGTGCCGGGCCGGGTCGCCAAGAACCTGCTCCAGATGGCCGGCCGCTTCGGCACCCGCGACGGCGGCGTGCTGCGCGTGACGCACGACCTCACCCAGGAGGAGATCGCCCAGCTCGTCGGCGCCTCCCGGGAGACCGTCAACAAGGCGCTGGCCGACTTCGCCTCGCGCGGCTGGCTGCGGCTGGACGGCAAGAGCATCATCATCCTCGACCCGGAGCGCCTGGCCCGCCGCGCGCGGGTCTGACCTCCGTACCGGCTTCCCGGCCCGGCCCGCCTCCGTGCGAGCCGGGCCGGCGCCGTCTCTGCCCGCCGCAGAATCGCTTGGTCCTCCCGGTCCGGTGTCGCCAGGCTGGGACGATGCCTGATCGTGTCGCCGTCCTCTCCGACATCCACGGTGTGCTGCCCGCGCTGGAGGCCGTCCTGGCCGAGCCGGACGTGGCCGCCGCCGACCTGATCGTCCTCACCGGTGACCTGGCGGCCGGTCCGCAGCCGGTCGAGGTGCTGGACCGGTTGGCCGAACTCGGTGACCGGGCCTGCTGGGTCGGCGGGAACGCCGACCGGGAGCTGGTGCAGGCGCGGGCCGGGGTGGCTTCCCCGATCGAGGTCTCGAACTGGGCCGCCGGGCAGCTCCGCGACGACCAGGTGGCCCGGCTGGCCGCGCTGCCGCCGTCCGTCACGCTGCCGGTCACCGGCCTGGGCGAGGTGCTGTTCTGCCACGCGACCCCACGCGACGACGAGGAGGTCGTGCTCGTCGACTCGCGGCTCGACCGCTGGGCCGAGGTCTTCGCCGGCCTGCCGGCCGGGGTCGGCACCGTGGTCTGCGGGCACACGCACATGCCGTTCACCCGGCTGGTCGACCGCCGCCTGGTGGTGAACCCGGGCAGCGTCGGCATGCCGTACGGGGGCGCGGGTTCCTGGTGGGCGCTGCTCGGCCCGGGTGTGCAGTTGCGCCGGACCCGCTTCGACGTGGACGCCGCCTGCGCCCGGGTCGCCGCCGAGTCGGCGTTTCCGGACGCGGCGGCCTGGGCCGACGAGTACGTCCGCTCCCGCCACTCCGACGCCGACGCCCTCACGGTCTTCGCCCCGCGGGACGGCCGCTGACCCGAGCCCTCCGGGAGGCGTCCGTCCAGCCTGGAGCGGGGCATCGCGATCCGCGACGCTGGGCTAGCGTGAAGTAGTGACGGACCGGCGGTATCGGATCCTCCTCGTCTCCAGCAGCGGCGGCGTCCTGCTCGACCTGCTCGCGCTCCGACCGTGGTGGGAGCGGCACGACCCGGTGTGGGTGGCGGTCCGCGCCCCCGACACCGAGGTGGCGCTGACCGGGCAGCGGGTGCACTGGCAGCCCGAGCTGTCGACGCGCACCCGGTGGCGGGTGCTGCCGGCGGCCTGGCGGGCCCTGCTGCTGCTGCGCCGGGAGCGACCCGACGTGGTGGTCTCGGCCGGCACCGGCGTGGCCGTGGGCGTCTTCCTCGCCGCCCGCCTGCTCCGGGTGCCGTCGCTGTGGCTGGAGACGTTCAACATGACCGGGCCCGCCGGAGCCGCCGCCCGGCTCTGCTCCCGCCTCGCCGCCGCCGTGCTGGTGCAGCGACCCGCCCTGCTGGCGTCCCGCCCTCGCGCGGTCCTCATCGGAGAGCTCTACTAGCCATGGCCCGCCTCCTGGTCACCGTCGGTATGGGCCCGTGGCCGTTCGACCGCCTGATCGAGGGTGTCGCGCCGCTGTGTGCCGCGCACGAGGTGTTCGTGCAGACCGGCACGTCGGCGGTGACCCCGCCGTGCCCGCACGCCCCGTTCCTGCCCCTGGACGACCTGCGAAGGCGGCTGGCCGCCGCCGACGTGGTGATCACCCACGCCGGGAACACGGTGCGGCTGGTCCAGCGGCTCGGCCGGGTGCCGGTCGCGGTGGCCCGGGAGGCGGCACGGGGCGAGATGGGCAACGACCACCAGGTCGAATACCTGCGCGAGGAGGAACGCTCGGGCCGGGTGGTCGCGGTGTGGGACGTGGCCGAGCTGCCGGCCGTGGTGGCCGCGCACCCGCAGCGGCAACACCGGCTGCTCGCGGAACGCCCGTTGCCCGGCCCGGTCGACGGCGAACGCCTCGCCGCCACAATGGACGCGCTCTGCGCCCGGCTGGTCCGATGAGCCGGGCCGACGAGGCGGCACCCCGGGCGGATGTGCAGCCCTTCGCCACCCACCCGCTACGCCGGTACGCGTTCGCCTGGGCCGCACTGTCCGGCCGCACCGGCCGGCACCTCGACCTGGGCTGCGGCACTGGAGACTTCCTCGCCGTGCTGCACGAACACGGCACCGTGGCCTGCGAGGGCGCCGACCCGCACCCGGGCTACCTCGCCGAGCTGGCGGCCCGCCACCCGGATCTGCCGCTGCACCGGCTCGGGGTCGGCGAGCCGCTGCCGTTCGCCGACCGCCACTTCGACTCGGTGAGCCTGCTCGACGTGCTGGAACACGTACCCGACGAGATCGCGCTGCTGACCGAGACGCACCGGGTGCTCGCCCCCGGCGGGCTGCTGGTGCTCACCGTGCCCCGGCGGCACGTCTTCACCTTCCTCGATCCGGACAATGCCAAGTTCGACTTCCCCCGGCTGCACCGCCGGATCTACTCGTGGCGGTTCGGGTCGCAGGTGTGGCACAGCCGGTTCGCCGACCTCTCCGACAACCTGCGGGGCGACATGTCGGTCGGCCGGGACCGGCACACCAACTACCGCACCGAAGACCTGCTCCGGCTGCTGCGCACGGCGGGCTTCACCCCGGCCACGGTGACCGGCGCCAACCTCTTCTGGCGGTGGTTGCAGATCCCGGCGCTGCTCACCGGCGGCCCGGTGCGCCGCCTGCTGGAGCGCGGCATCCATCTCGACGGCCGGCTGTTCCGCTCGGCCAACCTCTTCGTCACCGCCCGGAGACTGCCGTGACCGTCGCCGACACCGCCCGCCTCGCCTGGTTCTTCGGCCGGCTCGCCGTCAAGGAACGCATCGCGCCCCGGCTGCACGTACGGCCGCTGGTCGCCGAGCTGTTCCTCACCGACAACTGCAACCTGCGCTGCACGAGCTGCGGCTGCTGGACCACGAACACCAAGGGTGAACTCTCCACCGACGAGTGGCGCGACGTCCTGCGTCAGCTCGTCGCGCTGCGCATCCACAAGGTGAACTTCACCGGCGGCGAGCCGCTGATCCGGCCGGACGCGCTGGCCCTGATGTCGTACGCCCGCGAGGTGGGGGTACGCCACCTGCACCTGAACACCAACGGCATCCGCCTCACCCCGCCCGTTCTGGACGAGGTGCTCGCCGCGGGCGTACGCAGCTTCAACGTCTCCGTCGACGGCCCGACGGCGCTGGTGCACGACCGGATCCGCGGGCGACTCGGGGCCTTCGAGACGACGACCCGGCACCTGCGGAACCTGATCGCCGCCCGGGACCGGCTCGGTCTGAAGGTACGGATGAACTTCACCGTCATGCGGGACAACGTGGACAGCCTGCCCGGCATCGCGGCGCTGGCCCAGGAGCTGGGCGTGGCGCTCTATCTCAACCTGGTCACCGACCGGACGTTCCTGTTCCGCACCGACGCGGTCACCGACCAGACCGACGTGGCCGGCGACCGGCTCGACGCGGCGCTGGCCGAGCTGGAGACGATGGCCCGGGCCGACCGGCGGTGGTTGCCGCGTTACTCGGAGCTGCGTTACCTGCGTGGGCACTTCGACGATCTCGTCCAGCGCGACCTGCCGTGCGCCGAGTCACAGCTCAAGTTGATGGTGCACTCCCGGGGGGAGATCGGCGGCTGCTGGGCGCACGACCCGACCGCCTCGGTCCGGCAGCGCCCGATCGCCGAGATCGTCGACGCGCCGGAATACCGGGACGAGCACGCGCGGCTGTTCCGCAAGGAGTGTGTCGGCTGCGGCAGCAACTACAGCCTCAACCTGCGCTGGCGGCCGGGCACCTACCTGGCCGACCGGCAGTGGCTGCGGGGGCGGCGCCGTCTTGTCTGAGCCGATGCGCCCGAGCCAGCCGCTGTACGACGCGCTGGCGTCCGGCTACGAGGAGCATTTCGCGGTGCCGCACCGGCGTGCCTACGACGACCTGGCGTGGGAGCGGGTCGAGGCGTTCTTGCCGCCGGGCGCCCCGGTGGTGGACGCCGGTTGCGGCGTGGGCCGGTGGGCCCGGCGGCTGCTCGACCTCGGCCATCCGGTGACCGGCGTCGAGCAGGCGCCGGGCATGGTCGCCGAACTGCGCCGTCATCCGCCCGGTCCCGGCTTCACGCTGGTCGAGGGCTCGATGACGGAGGTGACACTGCCGGCTACGGCCGGCGCGGTGCTGGCGATGGGTTCCCTGCAGTACACAGCCG
This sequence comes from Micromonospora sp. WMMD1219, assembly GCF_049315215.1. NCBI lineage: Bacteria > Bacillati > Actinomycetota > Actinomycetes > Micromonosporales > Micromonosporaceae > Micromonospora > Micromonospora sp. WMMD1219. Next base: position 2,072,122 of record NZ_CP186057.1, on the reverse strand, counting down.
ATCCCGAGCAGGCGGTCCGGCACCTGGCCGGGTGGTTGCGCCCGGGTGGCGTGCTGGCCGTGCTGGTCGACTCACTGGTGGGCCTGGTCCTCGAACTGGTCGGTGCGGGCCGGGACGACGAGGCGGTGGACCGGCTGACCCGCCGTCGGGGTGTCTGGCGTGCCGAGGGGCACGCCGCCGACCTGCACCTGCTGGACCGGGCCCGGTTGGAGGCCGCGTTCCGCGCCGCCGGCCTGGTCGAGATCCGCAGCGCCGGGCTGCTGGTCAGCGCCGCCGCGGTGGGGCGGGCCGGGCTGGCCGGGCGGCTGTCCGCCGACCGGGACGCGCTGCTGGCGCTGGAGCGACGGCTGGGCGACGACCCGGTCCTCGCCGACGCCGGCAAGCAACTGCTGGTGACCGGCCGCCGCCCTCCGGGTTGACCGCCCGGCCCGGTTCAGTCCAGGCAGCGGCGGAGCGCCGCGACGACCCGTTCCGCCTGTTCCACTGTGATCTCCGAGGACATCGGCAGGGCCAGCGCCTCGGCGTCCAGCCGTTCGGTCACCGGTAGGCGTCCACCGCCGCCGAGCGGGCCGGTGTGGATCGCCGCGAAGTAGGGCTTGGTCTGTACGCCGAGGGCGGCCAGCCGCGTCGCCACGCGGTCGCGCCGGGCGAAGCGCGCCACCCAGTGCACCCAGCAGTGCCGGTCCCCGGGACGGACCTGCTGGACCTCCACCGGCAGAGCGGACGCGGCGGCGGCGTAGACCTCGGCCACCTCTGCCCGGCACCGGACCAGCGTGTCCAGCTCCGCGAGCTGGTCGACCGCGACGACGGCGTGCAGTTCGTTCATCAGCTCGGAGCGGGTCCAGCCGGCGGGTGCGGCGAGGACCGCCTCGGCGGCGTCGGCGGGCAGCACCAGCGCGCCGCCGGCGCCACCGGCCGACACGACCTTGGCGAAGCTCATCGAGTACGAGTGCGACAACGCCTGCTGTGCCACCGGACGCCCCTGGTGCAGGCTGCCGAGGGCGGCGGCGGAGTCGGCCAGCAGGGCCACCCCGGCGGGGTCGCAGACCGCCCGCAGGGCCGGATAGTCGCACGGGTTGCCGAAGGTGTCGACGCAGAGCACCAGTCGTACGCCGCCCCGCTCGATCGCGGCGGCGACAGCCACGGGGTCGATCGTCCAGGTCGCGGCGTCCACGTCGACGAAACGCAGCGTGTACCCGAGTTGGACCAGGATCTCGGCGGTCGCGGGGAACGTGTAGGACGGCAGCACCGCCACGTCGCCGGGGCGGGCCGGCCCGACGGTGGCGGCCACCATGATCCGCAGGGCGGCGGTCCCCGAGGCGGTGACCAGCACCCGGTGGTCGTCGTCGAGTTGCAACTCCTTGCCGAGGCGTTCGGTCAGCTCGCGCGTCCACCGGTTGCCGTGCTTGACCTCCCCGCTGACGAGCGCCTCCTGCTGGCGGGCGACGACCGTCTCGGGGCGGGCCGGCGGGGGCGGCACGACGACCGGCAGCGGCGGCCGGAACAGGGGAGCCCTGTCGTCGCCGACCTCGGCCACCAGCTTCGCCAGGGCCGGGCGGAGCGGCTCGACCCGGTGACCGGCGGCGGTCAGCTTGTCGGTGACCACCAGGCCGGAGCTGTCCGATGCCGGGCGCGGCATGGTGAGCAGCGGCGCCGACGAGCCGCACAGGTCGCGGATCCAGGTCGCGAGGTCGGTCAGCGGCACCGGTTCCCCGCCCACGTTCCACACGCCGGGGCCGATTCCGCGCAGGAGGATCCGTGCGAGGGTGTCCGCGGGCAGGAAGCTGCGTACGGTGTCCGCGGTGACCGGCAGTGGCAGTCCCTGGCGGGCCCGGCGGACCAGCCGGGTGGCCACGCGGTGCTGACCCGCGCCGAAGACGTTCGCGAGCCGGAGCACGGTCAGCCGGTCGGGCGGGATCGCGTCCGCGACGAGTCGTTCCTGTGCGAGCTTCGCCATCGCGTACGTCCACCGGTGGGTGGGGTCGGCGTCGGCCATCGCCCGGGCGAGTGGGGCGGCCCGCCACGGCGGGCAGGGTTCCCGGGCGAGGTCGCGCACGAGTGCGCACCAGCTGTCGAGTTCTCCGGCGGACCACGGCAGGTCGGGCGTGGTGTCCTCGGTGAGCGGGCCGGGCGCGGCGCCGTAGACCTCGACGGATGAGGTGAGCACCACCTGGCGTCCGGCCAGGCGGGGCAGGAGCCGGGCAGTGCTGACGGCGTTGTCCAGCGGCAGCGTCCACGGGTGGCGGGGCCGGGGGTGGCTCGCGCCGAGCAGCACCACGACGATGCCGGGCGGCAGCTCGGGTGGGTCGGCGGTGAGCAGGTCCGCCCTGATCCAGTCGAGGCCGGCGGCGGTGTTCGCCTCGGCGGGCGGATGACGGTCCACTGCGGTGACCCGCGCGCCGGCGGCCAGCAGCGCCCCGGCGGTCGCCGTGCCCAGAAAGCCTGCCCCTCCGACGAGCACAAAGTCATTCATGTTGTGCCTCCCCGTGAGCCCGCACGATATCGCGGAAAACGGCCGCGTGGAGGTGTCGGATAGCGGTCGGGGCCGCGTCGGCGACACCCCAAAAAAAGTCAGGCTTGACTGTTTGTTTTGGGCGGGGCACGCTGTCTGCGTGTCGAGCCGAGTCCCGCAGCAGGAGCGCAGCCGCGCCACCCAGGCCCGGCTGCTGGAAGCGACAGTCGAGTGCCTGGTGGAGCACGGCTGGTCCGGCACCACGACGACCGTGGTGGCCGCCCACGCGGGTGTCTCCCGGGGCGCCCAGCTGCACCACTACCCCACCCGGACCGCGCTGGTGACCGCCGCCGTCACGCACCTGACCGAGCGCCGGGCGGCCGAGCTGCGCGCCGAGGCCGCAGCCCTGCCGTCCGGGCCGCAGCGGCTCGACGGGGTGGTCGACCTGCTCGCCGCCTCCTTCACCGGCCCCCTGTTCGTGGCCGCGCTGGAGCTGTGGGTGGCCGCCCGGACCGACGCCGAGCTGCGCGCCGCGCTGGTGCCGCTGGAGGCGCGGATCGGCCGCGAGATGCACCGGCTCACCGTCGAGCTGCTCGGCGTGGACGAGCGCAAGCCGGGCGTACGCGAGTCGGTGCAGGCCACCCTCGACCTCCTCCGCGGTCTCGGCGTGGCCAACCTGCTCAGCGACGACTCGCCCCGCCGCGCCGCCCTGCTGCACACCTGGAAACGCCAGCTCGCCACGCTGCTCACCCCCGAGAGCGGGCGGCACTGATCCCCTGACGCCCATCCCCGCCGGAGGCACAATGGTCGACCTGACAGCCCTGCTCGCGGATCTGGCCGCCGAGTCCGAACAGCTCGACGCGCTCGTCGCGGAACTGCCGCCGGAGGGATGGGAGCAGCCGACACCGGCCCCGGGCTGGACCGTCGCGCACCAGGTCGCGCACCTGGCCTGGACCGACCACGTCGCCTACCTGGCGGCCACCGACGAGTCGGCGTTCTTCGCCTCGGTCATGGCCGCGCCGGACCCGTCGCGCCTGGTCGAGGACGGCGCCGAGTCGTTCCTCGCGCCACCGCCCGCGCTGCTGGCCCGCTGGCGCGCCGGCCGGTCGGCGCTCGCCGGGGCGCTCACCGCCGTCCCGGCCGGGCAGAAGATCCCCTGGTACGGCACCAGCATGTCACCCACGTCGATGGTGACCGCCCGGCTGATGGAGACGTGGGCGCACGGCGAGGACGTGGCCGACGCACTGGGCGTCAGCCGCACCCCGACCGAGCGTCTGCGGCACATCGCGCACCTCGGCTTCCGTACCCTCGGGCACGGCTTCGCAGCCCACGGCCGCGAGGTGCCCACGGCGCCGGTGCGGGTCGAGCTGACCGCGCCCGCGGGCGGCGACGTGTGGGAGTTCGGGCCGGCCGACGCGGCCGACCGGGTGACCGGCCCGGCGCTCGACTTCTGCCTGCTCGTCACGCAGCGACGGCACCGCTCGGACCTGGCCCTGACCGCCACCGGACCGGTCGCCGACGAGTGGCTGGACGTGGCCCAGGCGTTCGCCGGCCCGCCCGGCGGCAAGCGTGAGCCGGACGGAGCCTCCTCGTGAGCGTGCTGCGGGTCGGGAACGCGTCCGGCTTCTACGGCGACCGCTTCACCGCCTGGCGGGAGATGCTCGACGGCGGCGAGCTGGACGTGCTGACCGGCGACTACCTGGCCGAGCTGACCATGCTCATCCTCGGCCGCGACCGGATGCGCGACCCGTCGCTCGGCTACGCCAAGACGTTCCTGCGCCAGGCGGAGGGCGTGCTCGGCACCGCGCTGGACCGCGGCGTCACGCTGGTCACCAACGCGGGCGGCCTCAACCCGGCCGGGCTGGCCGACGCGATCCGGTCGCTCGGCGACCGGCTCGGCCTCCAGGTGCGGGTCGGGTACGTCGAGGGCGACGCGCTCCAGCGGCCGGACGCGCTGACCGCGAACGCCTACCTGGGCGCGTTCGGGATCGCGGCCTGCCTCGACGCGGGCGCGGACGTGGTGGTCACCGGGCGGGTCACCGACGCCTCGCTGGCGGTCGGCCCGGCCGTCGCCCGCTTCGGGTGGACCCGCGACGACCTCGACGCGCTGGCCGGGGCGACTGTGGCCGGGCACCTGATCGAGTGCGGCGCGCAGGTCACCGGCGGCAACTTCAGCTTCTTCACCGAGCTGCCGGACGGCGGGCACCGGCCCGGCTTCCCGATCGCCGAGCTGCACCCGGACGGCTCGTCGGTGCTCACCAAGCATTCCGGCACCGGCGGCGCGGTCACCGTCGAGACGGTCACCGCCCAACTGCTGTACGAGGTGGGCGGGCCGGACTACCTCGGGCCGGACGTGGTGACCCGGCTGGACACCGTGCGGCTGGAGCAGGAGGGCCCGGACCGGGTACGCGTGTCCGGGGTGCGGGGCACACCACCGCCGGACACGCTCAAGGTGGGCGTCAACAACCTGGGCGGCTTCCGCAACGCGATGACGTTCGTGCTGTGCGGGCTGGACATCCCGGCCAAGGCGGCACTGGTCCGCGCCCAGATCGAGGAGTCGGTCGGCACGGAGGGGCTGGAGTTCACGCTGGCCCGTACCGACCACCCGGACACCGGCGACACCGAGGCGGCGAGCGCGCTGCTGCACGTACACCTGCGCGACGGCGACAAGTCGCGGGCCGGGCGGGCGTTCTCGGCGGCGGCGGTGGAGCTGGCGCTGGCCTCGTACCCGGGCTGCACGCTCACCACGCTGCCCGGTGACGCCACGCCGTACGGGGTGTTCACCGCCGACACGATCGCGCAGGACGAGGTCGAACACGTCGCGGTGCTGCCGTCCGGCGAGCGGGTACCGATCCCGGCGCCGGTCGTCACGGCGACACCGGCCGGAGCACCGGCACGGGAGGTCACCGCCGTACCGGCTCCGGCCGCCACCCGGCGCGGGCCGCTCGGTGAGCTGGTCGGCGCGCGGTCCGGCGACAAGGGCGGCGACGCCAACCTGGGCGTCTGGGCCCGCACCGACGCGACCTGGCCCTGGCTGCGCGACTGGCTGACGGTGGAGCGGCTGGCCGAGCTGCTGCCGGAGACCGCGGCGCTCACAGTCGAGCGGTACGAGCTGCCGAACCTGCGCGCGGTCAACTTCGTGATCCGAGGGCTGCTCGGGCAGGGCGTGGCCGCGTCCACCCGGTTCGACCCACAGGCCAAGGCGCTCGGCGAGCTGCTGCGCTCGCGAGTGGTCGACCTACCGACGGAGGTTCCGGCATGACCATCGTGGACACGCCGGAACGCCGGCAACTGCGCGAGCTGACCCGCTCGTTCGTCACCCGGGAGGTGATGCCGCACCTGTCCGACTGGGAACGGGCGGGCGAGGTGCCCCGCTCGCTGCACGAGACCGCCGCGAAGATCGGCCTGCTCGGCATCGGCTTCCCGGAGTCGGTCGGCGGCAGCGGCGGCGACCTGCTCGACTCGATGGTCGTCACCGAGGAGATCATCCGCTCGGGCGGGTCGTCCGGCCTGGTCGCCGCGTTGTTCACGCACGGGATCGCGCTGCCGCACATGGTCGAGACCCAGGACGAAGGGCTGATCGAGAGGTACGTCCGGCCGGCGCTGGCCGGGACGATGATCGGCGCGTTGGCGATCACCGAGCCGGACGGCGGCTCGGACGTGGCGGGCATCCGCACCTGCGCGGTACGCGACGGCGACCACTACGTCGTCAACGGCTCCAAGACGTACATCACCAGCGGGGCCCGCGCCGACTTCGTCACCACCGCGGTCTGCACCGACTTCCCCGGTTCGGGCTCGGTCAGCCTGCTCGTGATCGACAAGGGCTCGCCCGGGTTCACGGTGGGGCGGCGGCTGGAGAAGCTGGGCTGGCACTGCTCGGACACCGCCGAACTGTCCTTCGTCGACGTCCGGGTGCCGGTGACGAACCGGGTCGGCCCGGAGGACACCGGTTTCCTCGCCATCATGCAGCAGTTCGCCAACGAGCGGCTGTCACTCGCCACGCAGGCGTACGCGACCGCGCAGCGCTGCGTGGACCTGGCGGTGCAGTGGTGCCGGGACCGCCGGACGTTCGGCCGGCCGCTCGTCGGGCGCCAGGTCGTCCGGCACAAGCTGGCCGAGATGCACAGCCGCACCGACGCGGCGCGGGCGTACGTGCACGACGTCGCCGAGCGGGTGGCCGCCGGGCAGCCGGTGGTGACCGAGGTGGCGATCGCGAAGAACGTGGCGGTGTCCGCGTGCGACTTCGTGGTCGACGCGGCGCTGCAACTGCACGGTGGCTTCGGCTACATGCGTGACGCCGAGGTGGAGCGGCACTACCGCGACGCCCGTCTGCTCGGCATCGGCGGCGGCACCACCGAGATCATGAACGAGATCATCGCGAAGGGCATGGGCCTGTGAGTACGACAGTCCTGCAGAGCACGATCGACCCGTCCGCACCCGCCTTCACCGCCAACCGGGAGGCGCTGCTGGAGCGCCTGGCCGAGCTGGAGGAGGCGCTCGACCAGGCCCGGGGCGGTGGCGGCGAGAAGTACGTGACCCGCCACCACGGTCGCGGCAAGCTGCTCCCCCGGGAACGCATCGAGCTGCTGCTCGACCCGGACAGCCCGTTCCTGGAGCTGTCGTCGGTGGCCGCGTACGGCACGGACTTCCCGGTCGGCGCCAGCACCGTGACCGGCATCGGCGTGGTCGAGGGCGTCGAGTGCCTGATCGTGGCGAACGACCCGACGGTACGCGGCGGCGCGATCAACCCGTGGTCGCTGGCGAAGACCCGGCGGGCGGGTGAGATCGCGGCGGCCAACCGGCTGCCGATGGTGAACCTGGTCGAGTCGGCCGGCGCGGACCTGCCCACCCAGGCGGAGATCTTCATTCCCGGCGGCCGGGTGTTCCGCGACCTGACGCGCCTGTCCGCGCAGCGGATCCCGACCGTGAGCGTGGTCTTCGGCAACGCCACAGCCGGCGGCGCGTACGTGCCCGGCATGTCGGACTTCACCATCATGATCCGCGACCGGTCGCAGGTCTACCTGGCCGGGCCGCCGCTGGTGAAGATGGCCACCGGCGAGGTCACCGACGACGAGTCACTGGGCGGCGCGTCGATGCACGCCACCACGTCCGGCCTGGCCGACTTCCTCGCCGAGGACGAGCGCGACGGCATCCGGCTGGCCCGGCAGTGCGTCCGCCGGCTCAACTGGCGCAAGCACGGCCCGCCGCCGCGCAACCCGCACCCGCTGCCACCCCGGTACGACCCGGAGGAGCTGCTCGGCATCGCCAGCGCCGACCTGAAGGTGCCGTTCGACCCGCGCGAGGTGCTGGCCCGGGTGCTCGACGACAGCGCGTTCGACGAGTTCAAGCCCGGCTACGGCACCGCGCTGGTCACCGGCTGGGGTGAGCTGCACGGCTACCCGGTCGGCGTGCTGGCGAATGCCCGGGGCGTGCTGTTCAGCGAGGAGGCGCAGAAGGCGGCCCAGTTCATCCAGCTCGCCAACGCGGCGGACACGCCGCTGGTCTTCCTCCAGAACACCACCGGCTACATGGTCGGCACCGAGTACGAGCAGCGCGGCATCATCAAGCACGGCGCCTTCATGATCAACGCGGTGTCGAACTCGAAGGTGCCGCATCTGACCGTCAACCTGGGCGCCTCCTACGGCGCCGGCAACTACGGCATGTGCGGCCGGGCGTACGAGCCGCGGTTCCTGTTCACCTGGCCGAACGCGAAGTCGGCGGTGATGGGCCCGGCGCAGCTCGCCGGGGTGCTGTCCATCGTGGCCCGGCAGGCCGCCGCCGCCCGGGGCCGCGAGTACGACGAGGACACCGACGCCGCCATGCGGATGATGGTCGAGCAGCAGATCGAGTCGCAGTCCGGCGCGCTGTTCCTGTCCGGGCGGCTCTACGACGACGGGGTGATCGACCCCCGGGACACCCGTACCGTCCTCGGGCTCTGCCTGTCGGCGATCCACAACGGACCGGTGAAGGGCGCCGACGGTTTCGGCGTCTTCCGGATGTAGGGGGCGTACGCAAATTGATTACGAAGCTTCTGGTCGCCAACCGGGGCGAGATCGCCCGCCGGGTCTTCGCCACCTGCCGCGCCCTCGGTGTGGCCACCGTCGCCGTGCACTCCGACGCGGACGCCGACGCGCCGTTCGTCGCCGACGCCGACCAGGCCGTACGGCTACCAGGTAACACGCCGGCCGAGACGTACCTGCGCATCGACGCCGTCCTGGACGCGGCCCGGCGCTCCGGCGCGGACGCCGTCCACCCCGGCTACGGGTTCCTGGCCGAGAACGCCGAGTTCGCGGCGGCGGTGACCGACGCCGGCCTGACCTGGGTCGGGCCGTCGGCCAAGGCCATCGCCGCAATGGGCGACAAGATGGCCGCCAAGGCGCTGCTCGCCGACGCGGGCGTGCCGATGCTGCCCACCTGGACCGACCCGGCCGAGGTCACCGCCTTCCCGGTGCTGGTCAAGGCATCGGCGGGCGGCGGTGGCCGGGGCATGCGGATCGTCCACGACGCCGCCGGGCTGGCCGAGGCCGTCGCGGGCGCGCGCCGCGAGGCGGCTGCGGCGTTCGGCGACGGCACCGTCTTCATCGAGCGGTACGTGGAACGCGGCCGCCACGTCGAGGTGCAGATCTTCGGCGACACCCACGGCACCGTCGTGGCCCTCGGGGTACGCGACTGCTCGATCCAGCGCCGCCACCAGAAGATCGTCGAGGAGGCGCCCGGTGTGCTGCCCGACGACGTGCGCGCGGCGCTGCACGAGGCGGCGGTGGCGGCCGGGCGGGCCGTCGACTACGTCGGCGCGGGAACCGTGGAGTTCCTGCTCGCGCCGGACGGGCAGGTGCACTTCCTGGAGATGAACACCCGCCTCCAGGTGGAACATCCGGTCACCGAGCTGACCACCGGGCTGGACCTGGTCCGGCTGCAACTGCTCGTCGCCGAGGGCGAGCCGCTGCCGGTCACCGCCACGCCGCCCGCCGACGGTCACGCCATCGAGGTACGGCTGTGCGCCGAGGACCCGGCTCAGGGTTTCCGCCCGGCCACCGGCACGCTGCACCGGTTCGCGATTCCCGGGGTGGCCGCCGAGTTCGGTCCGGCCCGTGGGCTGCGCCTGGACTCCGGTGTGGTGGACGGCTCGGCGGTGAGCGTGCACTACGACTCGATGCTGGCGAAGCTGGTCGCCTGGGCGCCCACCCGCACCGAGGCGGCCCGCGCGCTCGCAGGTGCGCTCGCCCGCGCCGAACTGCACGGCGTGGCGACCAACCGGGATCTGCTGGTCCGCGTGCTGCGCAGCCCGGAGTTCGCGGCCGTGGACGTGGACACCGGCTTCCTGGACCGGCACCCGGAGGTGTTCGAGCCGCTGCTGCCGGCCGAGCAGCTTCCGGTGGCGGCACTGGCGGCGGCGCTGTCGGGGGCCGCCGCGCGCCGGGCCGCCGCACCGGTACTGGCCGGGTTGCCGTCGGGCTGGCGCAACGTGCCCGCCTTCCCGCAGGTCACCCGGTTCACCGGGCCGGGCGACGAGGAGATCGAGGTCCGGTACCGGCTCGACCGCACCGGCGGGCTCGCCGAATGGTCGGTGTCCCCGTCCGACGCCACGCCGGCCGTGACGGTCGTGGACACCGCCCCGGACCGGGTGCTGCTCGACGTGGACGGGGTGCGGCGGGCTTTCCGCGTACACCGGGTGGGGTCGTCGGTCTTCGTGGACGGCCCGGACGGGGCGGCGAGCCTCACCGAGCTGCCCCGCCTCCCACTGCCCACCGCGGAGCTGGCGGCCGGGTCGCTGCTCGCGCCGCTGCCCGGCGCGGTGACCCGGGTGCACGTGGAGGTCGGCCAGCGGGTCGCCGCCGGTGACCTGCTGCTGACGCTGGAAGCGATGAAGCTCGAACATCCCGTGCTCGCCCCCGCCGACGGCGTGGTGACCGAGCTGCCGGTGCCGGCCGGCGGCCAGGTCGAGACGGGTGCCGTACTTGCCGTGGTGGACCCCGAGGAGGACCCGCAGTGAACTTCGACCTGACCCCCGAGCAGGACCAGCTCCGCGACGCCGTACGGGCGTTGGGCCGCAAGTACGGCCACTCCTACTTCGTCGAGAAGGCCAAGTCCGGTGAGCACACCACCGAGCTGTGGCACGAGGCCGGCCGGCTGGGCTACCTGGGCGTGAACATCCCCACCGAGTACGGCGGCGGGGGCGGCGGCATCACCGAGCTGGCGCTGGTGTGCGAGGAACTGGCCGCGACGGGCTGCCCGCTGCTGCTGCTCGTGGTCTCCCCCGCCATCGCCGCCACGATCATCAACAAGCACGGCACCGAGGAGCAGCGCAAGAAGCACCTCCCCGGCCTCGCCGACGGCTCCCAGAAGATCGTCTTCGCGATCACCGAGCCGGACGCCGGATCGAACTTCCACCGCCTCGCCACTGTGGCCCGGCGCGACGGCGACGACTGGCTGCTCAGCGGCCGGAAGATCTACATCTCCGGGGTGGACGAGGCCGGCCACGTGCTCGTGGTCGCCCGCACCGAGGACGCGTCCACCGGGAAGCTGAAGCCGGCGTTGTTCATCGTGCCGACCGACGCGCCCGGCCTGGAGAAATCCAAGCTGGACATGGAGATCCTGTCGCCGGAGAACCAGTTCCTGCTGTTCCTCGACGACGTCCGGCTCCCCGCCGACGCGCTCGTCGGCGAGTCGCTCGACGCCGGGTTGCCCGCGCTGTTCGCCGGGCTCAACCCGGAGCGCATCACCGTGGCCGCGATGGGTGCCGGCACCGGCCGGTACGCGATCGAGAAGGCAAGCGACTACACGTCCACCCGCAAGGTGTGGGGCGGGCGCTCGATCGGCTCGCACCAGGGTGTGGCGCACCCGCTGGCGCACGCGGCAGTGCAGGTCGAGCTGGCCCGTCTGATGATCCACAAGGCGGCGACGCTCTACGACGCGGGCCGCGACCTGGAAGCCGGCATCTCCGGCAACATGGCCAAGTACGCGGCGGGCGAGGCCGCCGCGCTCGCCGTCGACACCGCCGTCCAGGCGCTCGGCGGGGCCGGCATGACCACCGAGTACGGCGTGGCCACGCTGCTCGGCGCGGTACGCGCGGGCCGGATCGCCCCGGTCAGCCGGGAGATGATCCTCAACTTCGTCGCCCAGCACGTCCTCGGCCAGGACAAGTCCTACTGACCCGCGGTTTCCACCCGGGCGGCTAACGCCCGCCTCGCCCGAGCGCGGGGTGGGCCCGGGGTACGGCGGATGCCCGATCACCCGCCGTACCCCGGGGGTCCGTCAGCGGACGGTCAGCGTGCCGACCGCCGGGCGCGGCGTCGCCACCGGCGGCAGCCGCTTCGGCTCGCCCCGGCCGGGCTCGCCCGCCCGGGCCAGCGCGCTCTTCGACGCGTCCGCCCGGCTTGCCGCCGCGTCCTCCTGGAACGGCTGCGCGTCACCGACGCAGAGCGTGCCCTTGGCCGGCAGCTTGCCGGTCAGCAGGTACGCGTCGATCCGGCCGGTCGCGCACGCCGAGGTGCCGTACGCGGTGTGACCCCAGCTGTCGCTGCTCAGCAGGCGGCTGTTCGGCAGCAGCTTCGCCGAGCTGACCGCGCCCTGGTAGTTGGTCGCCGGGTCCCAGTAGTTGCCGACCACGAGCACCGGGGCTGCGGTGACCCGGTTGAACGGCCCGGTCCAGGCGTCCTCGTCCCGCACCGTCCAGGTGTTGCGGGCACAGGGCGCGGTGCCCCAGGCCCACGCCCGCCCGAAGTAGGGCGCCCGCTTGTCCTCCTTCGCCGACAGCGCCGGCCAGGCGTCGGCGCTCTTCGGGTGGTACGCGTCGGTGCAGTCGACGGTCAGGAACGTCTCCAGCCCGTTGTCGTACGGGAAGTCGTACCCGCGCTGCTGGCGCGCCTGCGCGGCGCGGGCGGCGAGCGCCTTCCGGGCCGACGCGGTGGCGGCCCTGCCGGCGGCGGGGTCGGTCGCGGCCAGAAGCTGCACGGTGATGTCGACGACCGACTGCCAGCCGTACGGGTCGTAGAGCGCGCTGAGCGTGGCGCCGACGAAGTCGGCGTAGCTGACCGTGAAGGAGCCGAAGTCCGGGTCCTCGATCACCACCGGCTTCTTGCGCAGCCGCTTGGCCACCGTGTCGTACGCGGCGAGCGGATCGCCGGTGGCGGCCAGCGCGCACTGCTCGGCGCCGGTCCTGCCGCACCGGGTCAGGATCTCCCGCAGTGCCCGGTACGCCCCGTCGGCGCTGCGCAGCCGCGTCTCCTGGAGCTGGTTGCGGGCACTGCCCTGGCCGACCCAGGCGTTCGGGTCGAGCACACCGTCGACGACGAGCGCGCGGAAGCGGTCCGGGAACATGTTGGCGTAGTACTGGCCCAGCGCGGTGCCGTAGCTGAACCCGAGGTAGCTGAGCAACTTGTCGCCGACGGCCCGGCGCAGCACGTCCATGTCGCGGGCCACCTCGGCGGTGGACGCCGCGCCGGTCAGCGGCTTGCCGGTGGTGGAGCACGCCTTCCCGACCGCCTTCGACGCGGCGACGTACGCCTTCTCCTCCGCCCTGGTCCACGGGAACGCGACGTTCAGCCCGGCGTACGCCCGGGTCTGGTCCTTCACCGAGCGGAAGCACTTGATGTTCTCGCTGGCCTCGACGCCGCGCGGGTCGACGCCGACGATGTCGAAGCGGTCGAGCAGGTCGTCGCCGAGGAAGTAGGGCGCGGCGAGCGCGATGCTCGTGCCGGAGCCACCTGGGCCACCCGGGTTGAGGAACAGGCTGCCGACCTTGCGCTGCTGGTCGCGGGCCTTGACCCGCAGCAACGCGACCTCGGTGGTGGCGCCCTTCGGGTTGTCGTAGTCCAGCGGCAGCCGGACCGTGGCGCACTCGGCGTAGTCGTAGCAGGCGTACCAGTCGAGCTTCGGCGTCGGCACGCGGTCCACCCGGCGCGCCTCGGCGGCGCTGGTGCGGTCGTGCGCGGGTGGTTGCGGAGTCGCCGCCGCGGCGGGCGCGACGGCCGGTCCGGCGAGGAGGACGCCGGCGATCCCGGTTGCGGCCAGGGATCGGATTGAACGGGGCATGGAGCTGCCTTCCGTCGGGGAACGAATCCGTCGAGGAGACCTCGACCCCCGTCACTTTAGGGATCGACGCCCACGTTGGTGGCCCCCAAACCTGGATCGATACGGCAAACAACCAGATGATGTAACGATTTTTTCTCGATCGTCGCTACCTGCGACTCCGAAGTGGAGCCTGGGTGACGGGAAGCCGTCTCATCCCGCCGGTTGACAGGTGGACGCGCTGGGCCATGCTTGTCGGGTGAGATCGTTCCCGAAGCCCGATGCGCGGGCGAAGGCCGTCGTCGCGTCCATGGCGACGGTGACGGCGGTGGTGACCCTCGCCGTGTGGCGTCCGCCCGGCATCCTGTCGGTCGTGCTGGCCCTGGTCTGCGTCCTGCTCGCCATGATCACGGGAGTGACGATCACCGCCGCGCGCCAGCCCGGCGGCACCGGCGGGCCCGCCCCGCAGGCCGAGAACTGGCCGGTCCCCCACCAGGGGTACGGAGTGGACGCCGACACGCTGGAGGCCATCGATCCGCGCGCGGTGCGGAACCTGCGCACCCCGGCGGGCCAGCCGATCGACGCGGACACGCTGGAGACGCTGGACCCGCGGGTGGTACGCGGCATGCGGGCGCCGACGGCGGTGGACGCCGACACGCTGGAGACGCTCGACCCGCGGTCGGTGCGGCAGAGCCGGACCGTGAACGGCCTCAGCGACCGGTGAGCGTGGGGCCGGCGAGCGCGTTGACGCCCCGGCCGGCCAGACAGCGGTAGGTGCGGTCCGCCGCGGCCTCCGGCGGCAGCACCTCCAGGTTCCACCCGCTCGCCGACTTGCCGCCGCTGACCAGCCGGAACGTGGCGGCGTTGCACACCTTGCCGACAACCGGGTCGGCCGCGACCGTCTCGTGCCGGGCCCCGGCGAGACCAGCCGGCAGGTCACCGGCGGCGTAGGTCTCCCAGGTGTGCTGGCCGTCGCACGGCACCCGGCTCGCCTCGGCCCGATCACGGCGCAGCCGTACCGGACCGAAGCACTCCAGCTCCGTCGCGCAGCGTGCCCCCGCGGGCAGCCGCACGTCGGCGGACGCGCAGCCGGGCACCGGCGCGGCACCGGCCACGCCGCTGGGCGCCGGCGTCGGCGCGACGGGCGGCGCGTGGCCGCCCGCGACCCAGCCGCCGCCGGCCGAGGCGGCCAGCGCCAGCACCCCGGCGCCGCCGAGGAACCAGCGCTTGGGCCAGCGCCGGGCGCGCGAGGCCACCGTCGGGTGGTCGTCGTCGGCCGGCGGTCGCGGATTCGGCCCGCCGGTGCGGTGGAACCGGTCGCCGGTGGCGCCGTCGTACAGACCGCCGGTCGCCGGGGCGCCGTCCAGCGGCAGCGAGGCGAGCAGGCCACGCAGCTCGACCGCGGAGGGCCGCGCGCCCGGGTCGTTCGACATGCCCAACCGGAGTACGTCGATCAGCTCGCCGGGCACGCCGGGCAGGCCCGGGATCGGCTGCTGGAACATCTCCAGCACGGTGACCAGGCTCGGGTTGCGTTCGGAGTGCCAGCGCGGCGGACGGCCGTGCATCACCGCATAGAGCGTGGCGCACAGCGAGTAGACGTCGACGGCGGGCGTGGGCGGGCTGTGGTTGAACGTCTCCGGTGGCGCGTACGCCGGGGTGAGCGCCTCCAGCATCACCGAGGAGTCGCGGAACTCGGCGAGCACCGCCAAGCCGAAGTCGGCCAGGACGGCCGAGTTGAACTCGGAGTGCAGGATGTTCGCCGGCTTGACGTCGCGGTGCAGGACGCCCGCCGCGTGCGAGTGGGCCAGCGCGTCGGCGATCTTCACGCCGAGGTCGCGGGTCTCCGCCGGGCCCAGCGGCGAGGTGCGCATCCGTTCGGCGTACGAGCCGTCGCACAGCTCCATGATGAGGTAGGGGTGCTGGTCGACTGTGACACCCACGTCGAACAGGTCCACCACGTGCGGGTGCGACGACATCCGCCCGGCGGCACGGGCCTCGCGCAGGAAGCGGGCCTGGTCGCGCTCGCTGTCCAGTGTGCGGTTCTCGATCTTGACCGCGACCTCGCGGCCCACGGAGATCTGCGTGGCCCGGTAGATGGTGGCGTAGCCGCCCCGGGCGAACACCTGCAGATCGGTCAGACCGGGCACGATGGGCAGCCGCAGGGCGCCGGGCGGGGTCTCGGTCACGGCTCGAAAATACCCAACGATCCGGACCCGTCAGCGCGCCGCGTCGGTGGCCGGCGCCGGCTCCGGCGCGGACACGGCAGTGGCGGGAGCCGCCCGGCGGGCGTCCCACCACAGGCCGGCCGCCGTGGCGAGCGCGCCCAGGCCCTCCCACGCGGCGACCGCGAAGAAGCGGTCCGGCGCCACGTCGGAGAGCACCGCGATGGTGAACACGGTGAAGGTGACCAGGCGGAACCACACGGTGAACCGGTAGAACGGCCGCCACTCGGTGGCGACGGCGAGCAGGTAGTAGACCCCCATGTTGAACGAGGCCATCGAGGACGCGGTGAGGAACGTGCCGGTGTAGTCGCCCGGAGCGCGCTCGGCCGGCACCTCGAAGCCGAGCAGGCGTAGCTGCGTCTCCGGCCAGATCAGACCGAGCGCACCGAGCAGCAGCGCGAGGAGCCCGAAGACCGCGATCGTCCAGCCGGCGACCGAGCGCGGCAGCCTCATCGTTCCTCCCCAGCATGGTCTGCCGGTGACGCAGGCGCGCGCACCGGGAGGCGACAGCCGATCCACGGCTGTCGCCGCCCCACGCTAACCGGCCCCACCGACGAGCACATCCCCGGAACCGTCAGAACAAGGACGATCAGCCGCCGGAGAGGCGGACCCGCAACGCGTCCGCGACCATCCGCTCACTGCGCTGCTCGGTGGCGTACGCGAGGCGTACCGCCTCCTCCGCGTTCGTCAGCGCCTCGGCCCGGCGACCGCAGGCGTCGAGCGCCTCGGCCAGCACCAGCAGCGCCACCACCTGGCTGCGCACGTCCTCGGCCGGAGCGGTGATCGACCGCTGCGCCCAGTCGAGCGCCTGCTCGCGCTGGCCGTGGGCGAGCAGCGCGGCGGCGTACCGGGCCATCGTCTGCCGCCGCGAGAACAGCAGCGAGGGCGCGTTCGCCGCGCCGGTGGCCACCGGGGCGAGCAGCCCCACCGCGGTGCCCGGATCACCCGCCGCGAGGCGGGCCATGGCGAGCAGCACCCGCGGCGCGACCTGGGCCGGCGCCTGCGGGTTGTGCGGCTCCACCCGGGTCAGCACCGACCGCGCCTCCCGCTCGGCGGTCTCGTGGTCGCCCATGTCCAGCGCCACGAAGCCGCGCAGCGTCCCGGCCATGCCGGTGAGCAGCGGGTGGGTGGTGCGGTCGGCGTACTCCAGCGCGTCGGTGAACAGGTCGGCCGCGTGTTCCGGCTCGCCCAGCCCGCGCGCCACCACCCCGCGCACCACCAGCGCGAAGCCCTGCCCCCAGTCGTCGCCCACCTCGGCGAAGTCCCGGTACGCGCGCCGCGCCGCCCGGTCCGCCTCGGCCAGGTCGCCCAGTTCGGCGGTGGCGTACGCCTCGACCGCGCGCAGCGTCCCCACCGCCCACGCCTCGCCGACCCGCTCCCCGAACGGCAGGAACACCCGGGCCATCCGGCACGCCTCCCGCAGCCGTCCGGCCAGCAGCCGGGCGAACGCGGTGGTGCCGCGCAGCCAGGCCCGCCCGTACGGGTCCTTCAGCTCGGCGAAGAGCCGGGCGGCCCGGCCGAGCACCGCGTCGGTGCCGGCGAAGTCGCCCCGGGTGGTGGTCACCCAGGCCAGGTTCTGCAACGACCAGGCCTGCCCGCGGGGATCCCGTGCGGCGAGGCTGACCTGGTAGGACGCGGCCAGCCGGCTGCTCGCCTGTCCGAGCCGGCCGGCGATGAAGTCGGCCATGCCGAGCCGCCGCATCGCCGAGGCCCGCAGGGTGGGCAGGTCGGCGTCGGTGGCCACCTGCAACGCCTCCTGCCAGTTGCACTCGGCCCGCCCGGCGTCGCCGAGGGTCTGCTGGGCCTGACCGGCGAGCAGCAGCGCGGCGGTACGGGTGGCCGGGTCGCCGGTGTTCGCGGCGATCTTCTCGGCGAACGCGAGCGCGTCGGCCGGGCGGCCGACCTGGAGCAGCGCCCGGGCGTGCACCACCCGGTCGGCCGGTGGCACCCCGTCGCGGGCCAGTTCGGCCGCGCGCTCGGCGTACTCGACCGCGAGCGCCGGCTCCCCCGAGCGCAGCGACCGGCGGGCGGCCCGGCCCAGCGCGGCCACGCCCAGCGGGGTGACCGCCCGGGCCGGCGCGTCCGGGCGCAGCTTGACCGCGTCGGCGAGCGCTGTGGCCCGCTCGACGTGCTCCGCGACGAAGTCGTCCCGGGCGGACTCGGTGAACGCGCCGCCCGGTGCGGCGCCGGTCTCGTCGACGCTCTCCGGCGCGGCCCAGCGGGCCAGCGCCGCGTGCCGCTCGGCCAGCTCGGCCTTGCTCACCCCGGCGTACGCGGCCTCCCGCATCAGCGGGGTGGCGAAGGCGAACCCGCTGCGGGTCCGGTGCAGCATGCGCCGTTGCAGCAGTTCCTCAACGGCCCGGTCCAGCTCGACGGCGGCCACCGCGGCGGGCCGCCCGTCCCGTCCGACCCGCTGCTCCCGAAGCGCCTCCAGCGCGCCCGCCGGTACGGTGTCGCCCACCACAGCGGCGTCGCGCAGCGCCGAGCGGGCGTTGGGCGGCAGCGCGTCGATACGCGCCGCGAGCACCGCGGCCAGGTCCCGGGAGAGCAGCCGGCTGCCCAGCGAGCCGGGGGCGAGCCGCCAGCCGACGTCGGCGCCCCGGCCCGGGCCGGCGGTGAGCGCTCCGCGCTCCATCAGCAGCGTGACCAGCTCGGCCAGGTAGAACGGGTTGCCCTGCGCGGTGGCGAGCAGCCGGTCCGCGTCGGCCTGGGGCATGCGGCCGCCGGACAGGTAGCTGGTGAGCAGCCGGGACGCGTCCGCGCCGCGCAGCGGCGGCAGCGCGTGCACCTCGGCGTCCGCGACGCGGGTCAGCGCACCGGCGGTGCGTACCAGCTCGGGACGGCCGAGCAGCATCACCAGCACCGGCCCGCTGAGCCGGTTGAGGGTCAGCGCCAGCGCCTTGAGCGTCTCGGCGGTCGCGTCGTGCAGGTCGTCCACCACGATCACCAGCGGCGCCTCCACGGCGAGCGCGCTGAGCAGGTCCGCGACAGCCGTCGGCACCGCCTCGTCGTCCGGCGGCGGCCCGGCCGCGTTCCACTCGCCGTTCTCCGTGGCGGGCGGGAGTTCGGCGTACCCGAGCAGGGCCAGGAGCTGGTCCACGGCGATCGGCGGCGGGTCGCCGGGCAGCCGGGACAGGCGCTGGCCGAGGCGGCGCAGCCGCTCCTCGACGGCGGGCCGGGTGACGGCGGTGGCCGCGTCGCCGGGCAGGCCGACGGCAGCCCGGACCAGGTCGGCCAGCGGCGCCAGCCGGCGACGCTCGCCGAACGCCGCGCACCGCACCGAGAGCACCCGGGCGCCGGTGTGCGCCGCGTACCGCCCGGCGCCGACGTCGTAGCCGGCCGCGAGGCGTTCCACCTCGGCCGCGAACCGGGACTTGCCGATCCCCGCCTCGGCGGTCATCAGCAGCACCCGGGGCTCACCCCGGTCGATCACCTCGGCGAGTCGGCCGGCCACCCGGCCGATCTCGGTCTCCCGGCCCACGAACGGCGCCTCGTCGCCCAGGCCGGACCGGGTGCCGGGCGCGTCGAGCAGGCCCAGCAGCTCGTACGCCTCGACCGGCTCCCGCTTGCCCTTGAGCCGCAGCGGGCGCAGGGCACGCCAGGAGGCGACGTGCCGGGTCGCGGCGGAGGTGCGCGCCCCGGCGTAGACCGCGCCGACCGCTGCGGCGTCGGCCAGCCGGGCGGCGGTGTTCACCGTGTCGCCGATGACCGTGTACTCGATCGCCGCCTGGATGCCGGCGATCACGTCGCCGGTGTTGAGGCCGACGCGCAGGCCCAGCGGCGCGCCACCGCCGCGCTCGTCGTCGAGCACCCGCCGCACCGCGCGCTGCATGGACAGCGCCGCGCGGACGGCCCGCTCGGCGTCGTCCTCGTGCGCGACCGGCGCGCCGAAGACCGCCATGATCCCGTCGCCGGTGAGCTTGTCGACGTGCCCGCCGAACGTCTTGACCGCGCCCGCGAGGGCGGCGAGCACCCGGTCGGTGACCGCGCCGACCCGTTCCGGGTCCAGGTCCTCCGACCAGGAGGTGAAGTCCGACAGGTCGCCGAAGAGCACGGTCACCACGCGGCGCTCGGCGGCGGGCAGCGTGGCGGCAGCCGGCAGCGCCGCCCCGCAGTTGTGGCAGAACCGCGCCCCGGGCACGGCTACGGTTCCGCACACCGGGCAGGTCACGGCTGCTCCACCCCGAGGTGTTCGAGCTGGGCCCGGACCGACCACTCGGCGGCCCACCACAGCGACCTGTCGACGTCGGCGTAGACCACGGCGACCACCTCGGCGGCGGTGGTGGCGCCCGCGGCGACGGCGGCGCGCACCTGGTCCAGCCGGGCCCGCCGGTGGGCCAGGTAGAAGTCGGCCGCCACACCGCAGTCGGCCAGCGCCGGGCCGTGGCCCGGCAGCGCCGGGATCCCCCGGTACGCGGAGAGCAGTTCCAGGCTCGACAGGTAGTCGCCGAGGTGCCCGTCCGGGTGGGCGACCACTGTGGTGCCCCGGCCGAGGATGGTGTCACCGGTCAGCACGACGCGCTCGCCGTCGTGCGCGGCGACGAGGCAGACCGAGTCGGCGGTGTGCCCGGGGGTGGGCAGTAGCCGGATCTCCAGGCCGAACCCGCCGAAGTCCTCGCCCGGCTCGGTCAGCGGCTCACCGCCGATGGTGTGCGCCGGGTCGGCGGCGAGCACGTGCACGCCGCCGAGCAGCTCGCTGAGCCGGGGCGCGCCCTCGGTGTGGTCCGCGTGTCCGTGCGTGATCAGCACGAGCCCGACCGGCCCGTGCGCCGCGATGGCGGCCAGGTGCCCCTCGTCGGCCGGCCCCGGGTCGACCACGACGGCGGGCGCGTCCGGCCCGGCTCGCAGCACCCACGTGTTCGTCCCGTCGAGCGTCATCGGCCCCGGGTTCGGCGCACGCAGCAACGTCACCCACCCCGGCAGCCCGTCCGCAAGCGCCCCCGCCGCACCGGCCATACGCCCACCCATGGGTGCGATCGTACGACTCCGCCCGCCACTCCCCGCGATCTTGCAGTTCCGGCCCGAGCTTTGTCCCCGTGTGGGGCTTCTGCCGGGGCCACAACCGCAAGATCGCGGGCTTCAGTGGCGGGCGAGGGTCACGCGACCTCGACGATGACCTCAACCTCTACCGGGGCGTCCAGGGGAAGCTCCGCCACGCCTACGGCGCTGCGGGCGTGGCGGCCGGCCTCGCCGAACACGGCGCCGAACAGGTCGGAGGCGCCGTTGATCACGCCGGGCTGGCCGGTGAAGCCGGGTGCGCTGGCCACGAAGCCGGTCAGCTTCACGACCTTGACCACGTTCTCCAGCCCGACCAGCGCGTCGATCGCGGCGAGCGCGTTCAGCGCGCACCGCTCCGCCAGGTCCTTCGCCTGCTCGGCCGAGACGCCGTTGCCGACCTTCCCGGTGGCGAGCAGCTTGCCCTCGGCCATCGGGAGCTGGCCGGACACGTAGACGTGCTGCCCGGACTGGACGGCCGGCACGTAGCTGGCCACCGGCGGCACCACCTCGGGCAGCGCGAGGCCGAGCTCGGCGAGCTTCGCGTGAGGTCCGTTGCTCATGGAGGTCAGCCCTTCGGACGCTTCAGGTACGCGACGAGCTGCTCCGGGTTCGGGCCGGGGACCACGGAGACCAGTTCCCAGCCGTCCTCGCCCCAGTTGTCGAGGATCTGCTTGGTCGCGTGGACCAGCAGCGGCACCGTGGCGTATTCCCACTTCTGCATCGGAGGAGGGCTCCCTTGCCTGACTTGGACTTCGGTCAGGCACAGCCTACGGTCCGCCGCGGTCACCAGGACGCGGGACGCGGCTCCGGCGCCGGCGGCGGCTCGCCGCACGGGCCCTCGTGCTCGAAGCGCTGCGGGCACCGGCTGCGGTCGGGCAGCAGCAGGTCGCAGAAGACCCGGTGCCTGTTGTTCTGGTCGTCGGCGGTGGAGACGGTGGTCTCGCCCGCGTCCAGCTCCACCAGGAAGCCCAGCGAGGTGGCCACCGTGCCGGCGAGCGCGGTGGCCGCCGCCAGGTCGGGCACCCGGACCTGGAGGTGGATGACGTAGCCGGGCTCGTCCTCGTCCCGCCCCTTCCCGCCGGAACGGGGAAGCGTCCGGATCCCGTCGGCTGCCGAGCCGTAGGAGCGCTCGTTGAACGGCGCGGCCGGCCCCTCGGCATCGCCCGGCCGTCCGGCCCGGTCACCCGGGAACTGACCTCGGGGACTGTTCTCCGCTTCGCGCATCCTTCGCCTCCGGGCGTCGTACCTGTTCAACCAACACCGCCATCCGGCTCGGAGCCGTCCCCGGCCCGGCTCTCCGCGTCGGGGACGAACGTAGATCCTGCGACAAGTCCCGGCAACGGGACGCGCACGCCTCGTCACCTCCAGTCACATTTGCGACACAAGGCTGGTCGGGAACGCGGTAGCCGACTCCGTCCGGCGGGGCGCGTACGCGGGGCTGGCAAGCGCCCCGCCGACCGATACCCTTCCGGACTGGACGCGCGCCGACGCGCGCCCGCACACCTCGACCCGTGCCCGTCGCCTGGGGCGGCGACGGGAGCCGCAACCCGGGGGAGACAGATGACCCAACCGCCCGCCGGTGGCGACACCGGCACGCCCGGCGACCCGAATCCGCAACCGCCGCCCACCGGCGGCGCACCGCCGGGATCCGCACCCACAGCCGGCCCGCCGGCCTACCCGTCCGGCACACCGCCGTATCCGCAGCCGCGCAAGCGACCGGCGGTGCTGATCGTCTCGCTGGTGCTGGCCGCCGCGGTCCTGCTCTGCGGCGGCGGGGGCACTGCCGCGTTCCTCGCGCTGCGCGACAGCGAGGACGGCCAGGGCGCAAAGGAGCCGCAGGTCGCGGTGGACGGCTTCCTCAAGGCCGTCTACCAGGAACGCGACGCCGACAAGGCGGCCACGTTCGTCTGCTCCGCGGCCCGCGACGACGAGAAGATCGCCACCAAGGTCGCCGAGGTGCAGAAGTACGTCGCGCAGTACCAGAACCCCCGGTTCCGCTGGCCCACCCCGACCGTCGACAACCAGACCGGGGACCGGGCCACCGTCTCCGCCCGGGTGACCATGACCACCGCCGACGAGAAGGTCGCCGAGCAGGCGCTGCGTTTCACTGTGGTGCGGAAGACGGGTTGGTGGGTCTGCGAGGTCGGCTGATCCCACCGGCCGGACAGAGCTGGTCCCAACGGCTGGTTAGGCTCGACGGATGGCAGCGAGTGAGCAGCCGGCCGAGCCCGCCGGCAGATGGCCGGCCCGCCTGCACGTGGTGACCGGCAAGGGCGGCACGGGAAAAACGAGCGTGGCCGCCGCGCTGGCCCTCGGCCTGGCCGCCGAGGGCCGGCGCACCCTGCTGGTCGAGGTGGAGGGCCGGCAGGGCATCGCCCAGCTCTTCGGCACCGATCCGCTGCCGTACGAGGAGCGGCACCTCGCCGACGCGCCCGGCGGCGGTGAGGTGCGGGCGCTGGCGGTCGACGCCGAGGAGGCGCTCCTCGAATACCTGGACATGTTCTACAAGCTCGGCGCCGCCGGCCGGGCGCTGCGCAAGCTCGGCGCGATCGACTTCGCCACCACGATCGCGCCGGGCCTGCGCGACGTGCTGCTCACCGGCAAGGTCAAGGAGGCGACCACCCGGACGAACGGGTCACGCCGGACGTACGACGCGGTGGTGCTGGACGCGCCGCCGACCGGGCGGATCGGCCGCTTCCTGAACGTGACGGCGGAGACGGCCCGGCTGGCGAAGGTCGGCCCGATCAAGACCCAGAGCGAGGGCGTCTCCGCGCTGCTCCGGTCGCCGATGACCGCTGTGCACGTGGTCACGCTGCTGGAGGAGATGCCGGTCCAGGAGACGCTCGACGCGGTCGCGGAGCTGACCCAGCTCGGTTTCCCGGTCGGCCGCGTGATCGTCAACGGCGTCCGCCCGCCGGTGCCGGCCGGGCGGGCGGTCACCGCGGCCGAACTGAAGCGCGGGCTGGCCGCCGCCGGCCTGCCGACCGACGGCCCGACCGTGGCCGGGCTCGTCGAGGAGGCCCGTGACCAGCAGGTACGCCGTGAGCTGGAGGACTCCCTCCGGGGTGACCTGGTGGATCTCGGCCTGCCCCTGGTCGAGTTGCCGCTGCTGCCCGAGGGGGTCGACCGGGCCGGGCTGGAGACGCTCGCCGAGGCCCTCGTCCGGGCGGATTGACTCACACCTGCGGCCGGCACGGAGCAGAGTGCCCCTCGGGACCGATACGCTCGATTGGTGCCTTCCGAAGACGCGGCGCCTCCGCTTGACGTCGACCAGATCCTCGCCGACGACGGCGTACGGATCGTGGTCTGCTGCGGGGCGGGCGGCGTGGGCAAGACGACCACGGCGGCGGCGCTGGCGCTGCGCGCGGCCGAGCGGCACGGCCGGCGGACGGTGGTGCTCACCATCGACCCGGCGCGCCGGCTGGCCCAGTCGCTCGGCCTGACCGAGCTGGACAACACACCCCGGCAGGTCAAGGGCATCGACGTCGAGGCCGGCGGCGGTGAACTGCACGCCATGATGCTCGACATGAAGCGCACGTTCGACGACGTGGTGCTCCAGCACACCGACCCGGCGAAGGCGGCGGAGATCTTCGCCAACCCCTTCTACCAGGCCATGAGTTCCACCTTCGCCGGCACGCAGGAATACATGGCGATGGAGAAGCTGGGCCAGTTGCACGCCCGGGGCGAGTGGGACCTGATCGTGGTGGACACGCCGCCGTCGCGCTCCGCGCTCGACTTCCTGGACGCGCCGGCCCGGCTGTCCCGGTTCCTCGACGGCCGGATGCTGCGGCTGCTGCTGGCCCCGGCGCGCAGCGGCGGGCGGAGCATGTTCAGCCTGGTCACGGCGAGCTTCGGGATGTTCTCGAAGGTGGTGCAGAAGGTGATCGGCGCCCAGCTGCTCACCGACCTGTCCGGCTTCGTGGCCGCCCTCGACTCGATGTTCGGCGGGTTCCGGCAGCGCGCCGAACAGACGTACCGGATCCTCCAGGCCCGGGAGACGGCGTTCCTGCTGGTCGCAGCACCGGAGCCGGACGCGGTCCGGGAGGCCGCCTACTTCGCCGGGCGTCTGCGGGAGGAGCGGATGCCGTTGGCCGGGCTGGTGCTCAACCGGGTGCACCGGCCGGCGGCGGACCTGTCCGCCGCGGAGAGCCTGGCCGCCGCGGAGCGGCTGGCCGGCGTGGTTGGGCACGAGGGCACCGTCGAGGTGTTGCGCGCGCACGCCGCGCTGGCCCAGCAGGCGGTACGCGAGGAGCAGGTGGCGGCCCGGTTCACCGAGGCGTTCCCGGCGGTGCCGGCGGTGTCGGTGACGGCGCAGCCCGCCGACGTGCACGACGTCGACGGGCTGCGGACGATCGGCGAGGCGATCAGCCGGAGCTGACCGGTCCGGTCAGTTGGCCGTGGTGACCAGGATCTTGTCCTTGCCGGCCTTCTCCTTGGCGTTCTTCTTCATGGCCGCCTCGAACATCTTGCGCCAGCTGGTGACCTGCGGGTGGCGGCGCAGCAACGCCCGGCGTTCGCGCTCGGTCATGCCACCCCACACCCCGAACTCGATCCGGTTGTCGAGCGCGTCGGCCAGGCACTCGTACCGAACTGGGCAGCTCCGGCAGATCCTCTTCGCCACGTTCTGTTCGGCGCCCTGTACGAACAACGCGTCCGGGTCTCCGTTCTGACACGCCGCCAGTGACGGCCAGTCAGTGATCATGCCCATCTGTACACGTCCCCCCTTGCAGTACCTACCGACTTCGCGCGAGCAGCCCTCGTACTCCCCCCGGTCGTTCGCGCCGGCCTCCCCAGGGCGGCACAAACGACTCATGGCTGCGGTCGCCGCCACCATCATGCTGTGTAGTCGCCCGATTACGCAACGTTGTCGGCGAAATCCATCATTCCGGACACTCCCGGCTTCCCGGGCTTTCGCCCCGCGACTACCCCGCCCGAGTACGTGAAAACGCTGCGCCACTGCCGGACTTCGGCAGAGACTTCCGCCGGATCTCACGCAACCCCGGACCAGGGCTCGTGCGTTTAGCACAACGAGGCCGGCGCATGCAGGAAATGGGGAAACTTCCCCACGCGCCCGCCGATTCCTACTCGCGTACCCTGTCGAGGTGACCTGGATGCGGAAACGTGACCACAACGTGCTGACCAACGCCGCATCGCTGCTGATCTGCGGCCTCTTGGCCGGAGTGGTGGTCGCCGCGGCGGCCTTCCCCGTGGCAGCGATGTCCGGACTGGCCGCCAAGGCCGGAGCGGAGACGTTCGAGGCGCTGCCCAAGGAGCTGACAGTCGCCCGGGCACCCCAGATCACCAAGCTGCTCGCGGCCGACGGCAAGACCGTGCTGGCCACGATGTACGACGAGAACCGCAAGGACGTCCAGCTCAAGGACATCTCGCCGTACATGCAGAAGGCCATCATCGCGGCCGAGGACCACGACTTCTACAAGCACAACGGCGTGGACATCAACGGTGTGGCGCGGGCCTTCGTCAACAACCAGGCCGCCGGCTCCTCCCGGCAGGGCGCGTCGACGCTCACCATGCAGTACGTCCGGCTGGCCATCTCCTACTCGGCCACCCACCCGGCCGACGTCGTCGCCGCGACCGAGGACACCAGCGGTCGCAAGCTGCGCGAGATGAGCCTGGCGCTCCAGGTCGACAAGGAACTCTCCAAGGACGAGATCCTCCGGCGCTACCTGAACATCGCCGCGTTCGGCAACGGCGCGTACGGCATCTGGGCGGCCAGCCAGGTCTACTTCAACAAGCCGCCGAGCAAGCTCGACATCCAGGAGTCGGCGATGCTCGCCGGCATGGTGAAGGCCCCCACCTCGTTCGACCCGACCACCAAGTCGGGCTACCCCGAGGCGGTCGGCCGGCGCGACTACGTCATCCAGAACATGGTGCAGATCGGCGCGATCAACCAGCAGGAGGCGGACGCCGCCAAGAAGATCAAGCTCGAGGTCAGGGGCAAGCGCACCCCGAACGGCTGCACCCAGACCACCACCCGCTCCTGGGGCTTCTTCTGCGACTACCTCTACCGCTGGTGGCTCCAGCAGGAGACGTTCGGCGCCACCTCGTACGACCGGGAGCGGCGGCTCAAGAGCGGCGGCTACACGATCATCTCCACGCTGGACGTCCAGGCGCAGAAGGGCGCCGACAAGGCCGTCCGCAACAAGCTCGGCGAGAGCAGCAAGGCGGCCCGGATGGTGGCCGCCGTCGAACCGGGCACCGGCCGGGTCCGTGCCGTGGCGGTGAACCGGAACTTCAAGCTCGACGACCCGGCCGACCCGCAGAACAAGATTTCCAGCGACCCGAAGAAGGCCAAGAAGAAGATCCGGGGCAACTACCCCAACACGGTGAACCCGCTGGTCACCGGTGGTCCCGGCATCGCCGGCTACCAGGCCGGCTCGACCTTCAAGATCTTCACGCTGGTGGCCGCGCTGGAGAAGGGCTACCCGCTCAGCTACCCCATCAACGCGCAGCCGGTGTTCAAGTCGGACTACCCGGTCGAGTTCAACTCCCCCGCCGCCTGCCCGGGCACCAGCAAGTACTGCCCGAAGAACGCCAACCCCGCGATGGCCGGCATGCACAACATGTGGAGCGGCTTCGGCTTCTCGGTGAACACGTTCTTCATCGACCTGCAGCAGCGGGTCGGCGCGGAGAACGTGGTGAAGGCCGCGCAGAAGCTCGGCATCACGTTCCGCTCGTCGAGCGACGCGCAGCTCGCCGCCAACCCGCACCAGTGGGGCGCGTTCAGCCTCGGCGTCTCCCAGACCACGCCGCTGGAGCTGGCGAACGCGTACGCCACGCTCGCCGCCGACGGCAAGTACTGCGAGCCGATCCCGGTGCAGGAGATCCGCGGTCCGGACGGCGAGAAGCTGGACGTCGCCAACCCCCGCTGCGAGCAGCGGGTCAGCACCGAGGTGGCCCGCGCCGCCGTCGACGCCGCGCGCTGCCCGGTCGGTGACCGCTCCTCCACCACCAAGTGCGGCCCCGCCACCGCCGGCAACGTCCGCAACATCGTCGACGCGCCGGTGGCCGGCAAGTCCGGCACCACCGACTCCGACCGCACCTCGGCCCTGGTCGCGATGACCAAGCAGTACGCGGTGGCCGGCATCATGGCCGACCCGGACTGGCCGCAGACCAACCAGAAGATGGGCCACGACGAGACGCCACAGGGCATCAACCCGGCGGTCTACCAGACGCTGCGTGACGCCATGAAGGGCAAGGAGCGGAAGAACTTCACCCCGCCCAGCGGCAAGATCGTCCTGGGCGACCAGCGCTCCATCCCGGGCGTGAAGTGCGAGTCGATCGAGACCGCGAAGTCCCGGCTGAAGGGTGCCGGCTTCGAGCCGGTGGTCTCCAGCAACAAGGTGCCGTCGGAGTGCCCGGCCGGCACCGCGGCCGGCACCAGCCCCGACGGGCGCACCATCAAGGGCGGCGTGGTGATGATCGAGGTCAGCTCCGGCCAGGGCGGCACCCCGGAGCAGGGCGGCACCGCGACACCGGACCGGCCGGGTGGCCCGGGCGGACCGGGTAACGGCAGACCGGGACGACCCGGGAACTGATCCCGGACAGCAGACAGCGACGGCCACCTCCTCCGGGAGGTGGCCGTCGTCGTTTCCGCGCTACGGAAGCGCCGGGTCAGAGACCGAGCTGGCGGCGTACCTCGGCGGCCACCCGACCACCCTCGGCCCGGCCGGCCACCGCGGCCTGGGCCGCCTTCATGGCCGGGCCCATCTGCGCCTTACCGGTGAAGCCGCCCGCGGCGAGCGCCCCCGAGACCAGCTCGGCCAGCTCCTCGTCGGAGAGCTGCTTGGGCAGGTAGCGCTCCAGCACCTCGCCCTCGGCGGTCTCCTTGCCGGCCTGCTCGGCGCGCCCCGCGTCGGCGAACGCCACCGCCGCCTCGCGGCGCTTCTTCGCCTCCTTGGTCAGCACGGCGAGCACCTCGTCGTCGCTGAGCTCGCGCTTTTCCCGGCCGGCGACCTCGGCGTTGCCCACGGCGGCCAGGGCCATCCGCAGCGTGGAGGTGGTCAGCTCGTCGCGCGCCTTGAGAGCGGCGCGCATGTCGGCGGTGAGACGGTCCTTCAGCGTGCTCATGGACGGTGAAACTACCCTGAACGCCATGCGAAAGCGCACACTATTCCGGCTCGCGGCCGGAACCGTCGCCGCCGGCGCGGCCACCCTGGCGTACGCGTCGCTCGTCGAGCGCAACATGTTCACCCTCCGCCGGTACGACGTGCCGGTGCTCCCGACCGACGCCGAACCGCTGCGGGTGCTGCACCTCTCCGACCTGCACATGATGCCCGGCCAGCGACGCAAGCAGGACTGGGTGGCCTCCCTGGCCGCACTCGACCCGGACCTGGTCGTGGTCACCGGCGACAACATGGCGCACCCCGAGTCGGTGCCGGGCGTGCTGCGCGCCCTGCAACCGCTGCTCGACCTGCCCGGCGCGTTCGTCTTCGGCTCCAACGACTACACCGGGCCGGTCCTGAAGAACCCCTTCACCTACTTCCTGCCCGACCGGGAGTACACCGAGGGTGTGCCGCTGCCGTACGAGGAACTGCGCGACATCCTCACCGGCGCCGGCTGGGCCGACCTGAACAACGCCCGCACCACGCTCAAGGCCGGCGGGCGGGAGATCGAGCTGGCAGGCGTCGACGACCCCCACATCGAACGGGACGACTACGACGCCGTGGCCGGCCCGGTCAGCCGCGACGCGGCGCTGTCCATCGCGCTGTCGCACTCCCCGGAGCCGGTCCTGCTGGACCGGATGGCGGCCGACGGCTTCGGCCTGCTGCTGGCCGGGCACACCCACGGCGGCCAGGTCTGCGTGCCCGGGTACGGCGCGCTGGTGACCAACTGCGGACTGCCCCGCTCGATGGCGCGCGGGCTGCACCGCTGGCCCGGCTCCGACTCCTGGCTGCACGTCTCCGCCGGCCTCGGCACCCACCCCACCGCCCCGATCCGCTTCGCCTGCCCACCCGAGGCCAGCATCCTGACGCTGATCTCCCGCTGACCACCCCGCTTCCCGGCCTGCCCGGCAGATCTTGGTACGCGCCCGCCCCTCGGAGGGCTGATCCGTACCAAGATCTGCCGGGGGCGCGGGGCGGGGGGCGGGGGTACCGAGTTTGACCGTGGGGGCGGGTGGGCTACTATTTGTCGGCACGCCTCGGGGTGTGGCGCAGCTTGGTAGCGCGCTTCGTTCGGGACGAAGAGGTCGTCGGTTCGAATCCGGCCACCCCGACCAGAGGTAAGAGGGCACATCCGAGATCGGATGTGCCCTCTGCGTTTCCCCGGCCCCGCTCACCGTCGCAGTAGGATCCCGCCATGCCACGGCCGGTCGTCTTCGACCTCTTCCACACCCTGGTCCACGGCGCCGACGACGAGCGGGACCGCGTGGTAGGCGAGATGGCGCTCATGGTCGGGGTCGATCCGGCGGCGCTCGTCGACGCGTACCACGCCACCTGGCGGGACCGGCTCGTCCGGTGGAACGCGGAGGAGACCGTCCGCATCCTCGCCACCCGACTCGGCGGCTCGCCGACCGATGAGCAGGCGGCCCGCGCCGCCGCGCACCGGCTGACCCTCGCCCACCGGGTGCTGGGTCGCGTCTCGCCCGCCACGCTGGACGTGCTCGACGCGCTGCGCGAACGCGGGCACCGGCTGGCTCTGATCAGCAACGCCACCTCCGAGACGGCCGAGGCGTGGGCGGGCGGGCCGCTCGCCCGGCGCTTCGACGTCACGGTGTTCTCCTGCGAGGTCGGGCTGGCCAAGCCGGACCCGGCGATCTACCGCGCGGCCGCGCAGCGGCTGGGCGTCACGCCGGGCGACTGCGTATACGTGGGCGACGGCGCGGACGGTGAGCTGGCCGGTGCGGCGGCGGTCGGCATGACGGTGCTCCGGACGACCGAACACCAGGACACCGATCCGGGCTGGATCGGAATCGTGATCGGGAACCTCCGCGAGGTGCTCACCCACGTGGAGCAACCGGCCTCGATCGAATAGATCGACAGGACTGCCCGGAGCCACCCCGCCACGCGCGGTCAACTCTGCCCCCTGGCAAAGTATGCGCATGCCGCCGACGATCCGATCCCGTCTGACCGATTGGACCACCGTCGCGCCCCTGGTCGCTGTGCTCGTGCTCGTGATGACCTGGGGACGGGAGTTGCCCGGCCCGCTCATCTTCGTGGTGGCGGCCCTGCTCGCGGTGGCCGTACTGGCAGCGGTGCACCACGCCGAGGTGGTCGCGCACAAGGTCGGCGAACCGTACGGGTCACTCGTGCTCGCGGTGGCGGTCACCGTGATCGAAGTCGGTCTGATCGTCACGCTGATGATCAGCGGTGGCGACAAGACGCAGGCGCTGGCCCGGGACACGGTCTTCGCCGCCGTCATGATCACCTGCAACGGCATCCTCGGCCTGTCGCTGCTGCTCGGCGCACTGCGCCGGCAGGTGGCGGTGTTCAATCCGGAGGGCACCGGCGGGGCGCTCGCCACGGTGGCCACGCTCGCCACGCTCAGCATGGTGGTGCCGACGTTCACCACGAGCCGGCCGGGGCCGGAGTTCTCCCCCGCGCAGCTCGCCTTCGCGGCCGTCGCCTCGCTGGCGCTCTACCTGCTGTTCGTCATGGTGCAGACCGGCCGGCACCGCGACTACTTCCTCCCGGTCACGCAGGAGGGCAGCATCCTCGCCGAGGACAAGAACGGTGACGGGCACGCCGAGCCGCCGTCCACGCGTACCGCGTTGGCCAGCCTGGCCCTGCTCGTGGTGGCGCTCGTCGCGGTGGTGGGCGACGCGAAGACGATCTCCCCGGCGATCGAGACGGCGGTCGGCGCCGCCAACCTGCCGCAGGCCTTCGTCGGTGTGGTCATCGCGCTGCTGGTGCTGCTGCCGGAGACGCTCGCCGCCGCCCGGGCGGCACGGCGGGACCGCGTGCAGATCAGCCTCAATCTCGCGCTCGGCTCGGCAATGGCCAGCATCGGCCTGACCATCCCGGCCATCGCGATCGCCTCGATCTGGCTGGACGGGCCGCTGGTGCTGGGTCTGGGCGGCACCCAGATGACGCTGCTGGCGCTGACCGCGGTGACGGCTGTGCTCACCGTGGTGCCGGGCCGGGCGACTGTGCTCCAGGGCGGCGTGCACCTGGTGCTGCTCGCCGCGTTCGTCTTCCTGGCCGCCAGCCCCTGAGCAGGCACGCCCGCAGCCGGGCCGTAGGCCGCCGGACAACAAGACCCGTCAGTCGTGCATCTCCGTCCGCGCCACCTCGGCGAACGCGGCGGTCAGGTACTCGGCGAACGGGCGCCCCGTGACCGCCAGCAGGTCGGCCACCAGCAGCGGCGCGTGCCGGGCGATCGCCGCCGGATCGGGCGGATTCTCGTCGTCGCCCGGGTCGTAGACGCCGAGCGCGCCGGCCAGCAGCACCAGCAGCACGTGCGGGTCGACGTCGGGCCACCAGGGCGCCGCCGACCGCACGCACCGTTCCAGCACCTGCCGTACGTCGTCGCCGTCCAGCCCGTCCGGGTGCCCCTCCTCCAGCAGCAGCCGGACCACGCCGCCGAGCACCAGCCCGGCCCGGTCGGCGGCGGCCAGCCGCTCGACGGCCGGGGCGTACGCCTCTGCGTCGCGCTCACGCGCGGCGGTCACCGCGTCGGTGGCCGTCTCGGCGATCTCGCGGGCCGGTGCGGGCAGGTGCCGCCAGGTCGTCGTCACCGGGTCAGCATGGCAGAGCACGTGTGATCGCTCACCTTCCGGCCCGGCGACCGCGTGTGTAAGGGGTAAACGGGTCGCGGTCGTCGTACCCGCCGAACAGAATCCCAGCATGCTGCGCCGCGCCCTGCCCGCCCGTCCCGAAGCCCGCCGGATCCTCCTGGGCACGCTGTTCTCCGCCGTCGGGCGCGGCCTCACCCTGCCGTTCCTGTTCATCTACCTCACCGACGTGCGCGGTCTGACCGACACCCGGGCCGGGCTGGTGATCGGCTGGTTCGGCGCGGTCACGCTGGCTCTGTCGCCGCTGGCCGGCACGTTCATCGACCGGTTCGGCGCGCGCCGGGTGGTGTTGCCCTGCCTGGTGATCGAGGCGATCGGCACCGGCTCGCTGGCGCTGGTCGACTCGACGGCCTCGGCGTTCGGCGTGATGACGCTCGTCGCCGTCGGCAGTTCGGCGATCTGGGCCGGGCAGAACACGATCCTCGCGTCGCTGACCGGCGACGGCGAGCGGCAGCGCGTCTTCGGGCTCAACTTCGCGCTGCTCAATCTCGGTATCGGCACCGGCGGCCTGATCTCCGGCGCGGTGGTCGACGTGGCTCGTCCGATCACCTTCGAGGTGATCTACCTGCTGGACGCGGTGAGCTACCTGACGCCGGCCCTGATCCTGCTGAGCCTGCCGCACGTCGGGCGCCGGCCGGCCGTGGCCACGGGCGCGAAGGCCGACGGCCGGAGCACCGGCGGCTACCTCACGGTGCTGCGGGACCGGCCGTTCCGCCGCCTGGTCGTCTTCGGCCTGGTGCTCACCACCTGCGGGTACGCGCAGATCGAGGTGGGCTTCGCGGCGTACTCGGTGCGGGTGGTCGAGGTGACGCCCCGGGTGGTGGCGTGGGCGCTGGCCGCGAACACCGTGATGATCGTGCTCTCGCAGCTGCTGGTGATCCGGCGGCTGGAGGGGCGCAGCCGTACCCGTGCACTCGCCACCGTAGGCGCGGTCTTCGCCGGCGCCTGGCTGGTGCTCGGCGCGGCCGGCGTGGTGGGCAGCGGCAACGCGGTGCTCGCGGCGCTCGGCGTGGTGGCCTGCTCGGCGATCTTCGGGTTCGGCGAGACGATGCTGTCGCCGGTCATGCCCGCCCTGACCAACGCGCTCGCCACCGACGAGCTGCGCGGCCGGTACAACGCGATGAGCTCGATGATCTTCGGGATCAGCGGGGTGGTCGGCCCGGTCACCGCCGGCCCGCTGATCGCCGCGGCGAACGGCCGGGTGTGGGTCGCCGTCGTGGTGGGCGGCTGCCTGGCCGCCTCGGTGCTCGCGCTGTCGCTGCGTCCGCTGCTCACCGCCGCGCAGGACGGCCGTCCGACGGCGGCCGCGACGCCGGAGCCCGAGCCCGCGCGGGCGACCTGACACGAAGCCGGCGGCCTGCGGCGAAGCGTGCAGCCGGACACGAACGGGCCCCGGAGCGTCGCTCCGGGGCCCGTTCGGTGGTGCGGTCGGCCGTCAGCCGGCGGCGACCTCGGTGGTCGTGCGGATCCGGTCCAGCGCCGGCGGGGAGACCGGCGACTTCTCGGTCAGGTACGCGGTGAAGGCGTCCAGGTCGATCTGGCCGGTCACCGCGTTGGTGCCACCGGTCAGGACGCTGAAGCCGTCGCCGCCACCGGCGAGGAAGTTGTTCACGGTGACCCGGTAGGTGGCGGTGTCGGTCACCGGGGTGCCGTTGATGGTCAGGCTGCCGCGGACCACCCGGGTGCCGGCGCACGGCGTGCCGGCCGGTGCGGTGGTGCCGTTGACGTCCACGACGTAGTTGACCGTCGAGGACGCGTAGAGCACGCGCGCCACTGTGAACTGCTGCTCCAGCATGCAGTAGAGCTGCGCACCGGTCAGGTCCAGCGTCACCAGGTTGTTGGCGAACGGCTGCACGGTGAACGCCTCGGCGTAGGTGACCGGGCCGGCGTCGAGGTCGGCGCGGACGCCACCGGGGTTCATGAACGCGGCGACCGCGTTCTGCTCGGTGTCCGTCGCGGCGAGCTGCGCGTCGGCGATCACGTTGCCCAGCGGCGACTCACCGGTCTGGTACGTCGGCTTGCCGTTGACGTCGACCCCGGTCTGGTACAGGTTCTCCTGGGTCTTGGTGATCGCGGCGGTGGTCTCGCCGACCACGCGGTCGGCCACCGGGCCGAGCGCGGTCTTGTACCGGTTGATCAGGTCGGTCGAGGGCTGGTCCGGCTTCACGTCCCGGGTGACCACCACGTTGTTCGCGGACGCGCTCACCACGTCGCGGGTACGCGGGTCGATCTTCAGGTCGATCTGGGTGACCAGGCGGCCGAACGAGCTGGCGCTGGTGACCAGCTTGCCGTTGATGTTGCAGTTGTACGCGGCGTGGGTGTGCCCGCTGACGATCACGTCGATGGACGGGTCCATCCGGTTGGCGATGTCGACGATCGGGCCGCTGAACCCGGTGCAGTCGTTGATGCCGCCGCCGTTCTGCACGCCGCCCTCGTGCAGCAGCACGACGATGCTCTTGACTCCGAGCAGGCGCAGGATCTTGGCGTACTTGTTGGCGGTGTCGGCCTCGTCGGTGAACCGCAGGCCGGCGACGCCCTGCTGGCTGACGATGTTCGGGGTGCCCTCCAGGGTCATCCCGATGAAGCCGATCGGGACGCCCTTGACGATCTTGATGCCGAACGGCTGCATCAGCGGCAGGCCGGTGGAGGTCTTGAAGGCGTTCGCCGAGAGGTAGGTGAACTTGGCGCCACCGAACGGGGTGCCGTCGGCGCAGCCGTCCACCGGGTGGCAGCCGCCGCGCTGCATGCGCAGCAGCTCGGCCGCGCCCTCGTCGAACTCGTGGTTGCCGACGCTCGCGAACTCCAGCCCGGCGAGGTTCATCTCCTCGATGGTCGGCTCGTCGTGGAACGCGGCGGAGAGCAGCGGCGAGGCGCCGATCAGGTCGCCGGCGGCGACCGTGACGGTGCCCTTGCCCTGCTGCTTCGCGGCGGCGCGCATCGACTTCAGGTGGCTGGCCAGGTATTCCGCGCCACCGGCGGGCTGGCCGTCGATGCTGCCGCTGGAACCGGTCGGCGGCTCCAGGTTGCCGTGGAAGTCGTTGATCGCGAGCAACTGGACGTCGACCGGCTTCGGGCGGGCCTCGGCCTGGTCGGGGGTGACGGCGACCGCGGTGAACGCGGTCGCGGCGAGTGCGGCCAGGCCGACGGCGGCCCGGCGTCGCATCCCGGTGACGGACATGGAACTCCTCGTGAGGTGCCGGTATGTGGCGTCCGGGCGATGGTTCGCCCGGCGACCCTGATCCGTGCCGTGACAGGTGTCGATCGCGGAGGGCGGTACTCGGGGGAACGCCGCCCCGCCGGGGTAGCTTCTCATCCACCGGCCGCCAGGTCGAACGGGGCGGCATCAGGAATGGTCGTTGCCTCGCGCGGCCCGTACCGGTCTGCCGGACGAGTCGGACATGACGGTCAGGTGAAATTCCGCGCGGCGCACGCTGTCGATGCCGCCCGTCGTCGAAGGCGCCGGCTCCCAGGGACAGGGAGCCGGCGCCGACGCTCATGTCACGCGGAATTCCTTGCGCTGGCAACCGTCCTTGCCGGAATCACCTCCTGCCGGACACCCATCGCGAACCGAACGGTCGTTCATGTCCGCCGGCCCGGCATTTCGAGCAAACTGTCCGAACTCGACTGACGCTCCGGAGGGCCGGTCGGAGGTCCGCTGTGGGCGGTGCCGACGAGCCTGCGCAACGCCGGCCGCGTCCACCGCCCGGCGACCCCCGGGCGGCCCGCCAGGTAGCCGACGGTCCGCGCGGCGTCCCAGCCGTGCGCCTCGCGCAGCCCGCGCGCCAGCATCCCGAGATAGACCGGGGCGGGCCGGGTCCACCGCACCTCCACCGCCCGGTGCGGCGCGGTGAACGTGAGCATCGGCAGACCCTCGTGGACGCCGACGCGCAGCAGCGTCTCGTAGCGGCCCGGCCCGAGCCTCGCCCGTCCGGTCTCGACCGCCGCGCGGATCCCGGCCAGGTCGGCGCCGGGCGGCCGGTACATCTCCTGCGCCGCGATGTCCGCGAACTGCTCGACCGTCACCAGGTAGCCGCGCGCCGCCGCCAGGCCGGGCAGCAGCGGGTCGTAGAACGCCATGCCGCCGGTCCAGGCCCGCGACTCCCCGGCGAAGTAGACGCCGCCGTCGATCAGCACCGGAACCGTCCGGCGCGGTGGCCGGCGGTCCCGGCAGCCGGGGTACGTGCGCAGCCCGCCGGGTGGACACCCGCCACGCAGGTACCAGTCGAGCCGTGCGGCGTGCAGATTCGAGCCGTACGCGACGTACCAGAGCATCGGCGGCGCGGCTCAGAACCAGCAGGTGCGACCGGCGGCGTGACTGACCTGGACGGTGTGCGTCACACAGCCGCCGTCGGCGACGCGGTGCAGCAGAAAGGCGGTCGGCTCGGCGACGAAACCCGGCTCCTCCTCGTCGGTCATGGTCAGGCTCACCTGGATCCAGGTGCTCGGCGCGGTGGTCAGCACCGTACCGGCGAACGCGCTCGTCACCTGGCGGTGCAGGTGACCCGCGGCGACGCGTACGACATGGGGGTGACGGCCGACCACGGCGGCGAGCGCGTCGGCGTCGTCGAGACCCATCGCGTCCATGCCCGGCACGCCCACCGCGACCGGCGGATGGTGCAGGCACACGACGGCGGGCGCGTCGGTACGCCCGCCGAGCACCCCGTCCAGCCAGGCGAGCTGCTCGTCGCCGAGCCGACCGCCGGGGCTGCCCGGGGTGAGCGAGTCGAGCACGACGAGCGTCGCGTCCGGCAGGTCGACGTGGTAGTGCGCCGAGAAGCCACCGGCCAGGTAGGGGGTGCCGCCGAACGTGTCGAGCAGCGACTCGCGGTCGTCGTGGTTGCCGGTGACCAGGTGCACCGGCAGCGGGAACGCGCCGACGATCTCGCGCAGGGCGAGGTATTCGTCCGGCCGGCCGTTGGCGGTGAGGTCGCCGGTGATCACCACGCAGTCGGGCCGGGGACGCAGCGCGAGCACCATGCCGAGCGCCCGGTGCAATCCGGACGCCGGGTCGGCCGCGAGCGGGCCGGTGGTCACGTGCGGGTCGCTGAGCTGGGCGATGAGCATCGGCCGCCTCCTCGGGTGCCCGGGCCTTCACGCTATCGCCGCGCGGCCTCCCCGCGCAGGCCCGATCCTGCCCACAGGCTGCGTCCACAGCCTGTGGATAGCACATGTGTACGAAGGTCGGCGGCGGCTGCGCTGAGTACCCTTGATCGCGACCCGACCCCCTCCGAGCAGGAACGACGTGGATCACGAGCGAGTCCTCCGCGACGTCACGGTGCGCCTTCCCACGGCGTCCACCGTCCCGGAGGCGTGCCAGTGGACCGTCGCCGCGCTCGCCCGGCACACCCCGGCGACCGCCACCGTCCTGCTCCGCGTCCACGACCGTCTGCGCTGCGTCGCCGCGACCGGCGCCTGGCAGGTGTTCTCGCACGTGCCGGCCACCGCCGACGGCGCCCCGCCGGGCCGGCACCGGCCCGAACCCTCGGTGGTGCGGCGGGTCTACGCCTCCGGGATCACCGCCGCCGTGCCCGACGTCAGCGCCGACCCCGACTACCTGGAGGTCCGCCCGGACGTCACAGCCGAACTCTGTGTGCCGGTACGCGACCCGGACGGCCGTCCGATCGGCGTGCTCGACCTGCAGTGGAGCGAGCCGGTCGTGCTCGCGGCGTGGCGGGAGACCGCCGAACTGGTGGCCGACCGCCTCGGCGGCCGGATCGCCGCGCTCGGCGGGCCGCCGGCCGAGAGCCGCAGCGAGAAGCTGCTCCGGCACGCCGCCGCCTTCACCGCCGCGCCGACCGACTGGGATCTGATGACCGCCGCGCTCGCCGCGGCCCGGGACGTGTCGGCGCTCGCCGCCGCCGTGCTGGTGCTCACCGGCCGGCGCGGCCCGCGCCTCGGCGCGCCCACCGGCACCCCGGGTGACCTGGAGGCGCGGATCCGGGCCGAGCTGGACGAGGCCGGACCAGCCGGGCTGGACCGCATGATCGACCGGGCCCACCGGTACGGCTCGGCATACACGCTGGGCGAGGCCGGCCACCCGCCCACCGACGAGTACCTGCCGCTGACCCGCGCCGGCGCGCGCACGCTGGTGGCGGTGCCGGTCGGCACACCGGCCTCCGGTGGCGTGCTGCTCGTCGCCGACGAGCAGCGCCTGCGCCCCGATCCGACCACAGTCAACCTGATCGAGCTGCTCGCCGGGCAGGCGTGGACCTGCCTGGACCGGCTGCGGACGCTCGCCCGGCTCCGCGAGCAGGCCAGCTCGGACCCGCTCACCGGGCTGCGGCACACCGGCCCCTTCGGGCAGCGGATCGCCACCGCCACGCCGGGGCGTACCGCGCTGCTGGCGATCGACGTGGACGGGTTCAAGGACGTCAACGACACGTACGGCCACCAGGCCGGCGACCGGCTGCTGGTGGGTCTGGCCCGGGCCCTGGAGGGCGCGTTGCGTCAGGGCGACGAGCTGTACCGGACCGGTGGCGACGAGTTCGTGGCGGTGATCGAGGTGAGCCGCCCGGAGGAGGCGGTCCGGATCGCCGAACGGCTCACCGAGGCGGCCCGCCGTACCGGCCGGACGATCAGCGTCGGCGTCGCCCTGCCGAGACCCGGCGAGTCCCCCGAACGCACCCTGCACCGAGCCGACCAGGCCCTGTACGCGGTCAAGCGCCACGGCCGAGACGGAGTCCACCTCTCCGCCGCCTGACCGCCCCCGCTCCCGTCACCCCTCTCCCCCGCGATCTTGCACTTTAGGCCCTGGCAAATGCCGCATATGCCCCACAATCAGGGCGGGAAGTGCAAGATCAACGCCGGACGAGGCGGCGGCGGGAGGGCGGCCGCGTTACGGGCGGGTCAGGTCCTTGGCCAGGAGTTCGGCGATCTGGGCCGTGTTGAGGGCGGCGCCCTTGCGGAGGTTGTCACCGGTCACGAAGAGGTCCAGGGCGCGGGGGTCGTCGACCGCTCGCCGGATGCGGCCCACCCAGGACGGGTCGGTGCCGACCGCGTCGATCGGCATCGGGAACTCCCCGGCCGCCGGGTCGTCGACCAGGATCACGCCCGGGGCGTTGCGCAGCGCCTCGCGGGCGCCCTCGGCGTCCACCTCGGTGGCGAAGACCGCGTGCACGGCGACCGAGTGACCGGTCACCACTGGCACCCGTACGCAGGTGGCGGACACCTTGAGGTCGGGCAGCCCGAGGATCTTGCGCGACTCGTTGCGCAGCTTCATCTCCTCGGAGGACCAGCCGCCGTCGGCGAGCGAGCCCGCCCACGGTACGACGTTGAGCGCCAGCGGCGCCGGGAACGGACCCAGCTCGTCGCCGACGGCCTGTCGCACGTCACCGGCGCGGGAGCCGAGCACCCGGTCGCCGGCGATCTTGCCGAGCTGGAGGTGCAGCGCGTCCACGCCGGCCTGCCCCGCCCCGGAGACCGCCTGGTACGAGGCGAGCACCAGCTCGCGCAGGCCGTACTCGCGGTGCAGCGGCGCGACCGCCACGATCATCGCCAGCGTGGTGCAGTTGGCGTTGGCGATGATCCCCTTGGGCCGGTTGCGTACCTGCTCGGGGTTGATCTCAGGGACGACGAGCGGCACGTCGCGGTCCATCCGGAACGCGCCGGAGTTGTCCACCACCACCGCGCCACGCGCGGCGGCGACCGGGGCCCACTGCGCGGAGACGTCGTCCGGCACGTCGAACATCGCCACGTCGACGCCGTCGAGCGCGTCGGCGGTGAGCGTCTGGACGGTCAGCTCCTCGCCCCGGCACTGCACGCGCCGGCCCGCCGACCGCTCGGAGGCGAGCAGCCGGATCTCGCCCCACACGTTGCGCCGGGAGGAGAGGATCTGACACATCACCGTACCGACGGCACCTGTCGCCCCGACCACGGCGAGGGTGGGCAGCGACGGCATGGCGCGTTACCGCCCGGTGCCGGCGTAGACGACGGCTTCGGTGTCACCACCCAGCTCGAAGGCGTCGTGGATGGCCCGGACCGCCTTGTCGAGGTCGGTGTCGCGGCAGACCACGGAGACCCGGATCTCCGACGTGGAGATCATCTCGATGTTCACGCCGGCCGCGCCGAGGGCGGCGAAGAAGCCGGCGGCCACGCCCGGGTGCGAACGCATGCCCGCGCCGATCAGCGAGACCTTGCCGACGTGGTCGTCGTACAGCAGGCCCTTGAACTTGACCGACTCCTGGATCTTGCTGAGCGCGGTCATCGCGGTCGGGCCGTCGGCCTTGGGGAGCGTGAACGAGATGTCCGTGCGGCCGGTGCCCTCGGTGGACACGTTCTGCACGATCATGTCGATGTTGATCTCCGCGCCGGCCACGGTGTCGAAGATCGCCGCGGCGGCACCCGGCTCGTCGGGCACGCCCACGATCGTGATCTTCGCTTCGCTGCGGTCGTGGGCGACCCCGGTGATCAGTGCCTGTTCCACAGGAAGGTCCTCCATCGATCCGGTGACCATCGTGCCGGTGTTGGTCGAGTATGACGAACGGACGTGGATCGGCAAGCCCGCGCGCCGCGCGTACTCGACGCTGCGCAGGTGCAGCACCTTCGCGCCGCAGGCGGCCAGCTCCAGCATCTCCTCGTAGGTGATCTGCTTGATGTGCCGGGCGTTCGGCACGATGCGCGGGTCGGCGGTGAAGATGCCGTCCACGTCGGTGTAGATCTCGCAGACGTCCGCCTCCAGCGCGGCGGCGAGCGCCACGGCTGTGGTGTCCGAGCCGCCCCGCCCGAGCGTGGTCACGTCCTTGGTGTCCTGCGAGACGCCCTGGAAGCCGGCCACGATGACCACCGCGCCCTCGTCCAGCGCGCCCTTGAGCCGCCCCGGGGTCACGTCGATGATCCGGGCCCGGCCGTGCACCGAGGTGGTGATCACGCCGGCCTGGGAACCGGTGAACGAGCGGGCCTCGTACCCCAGGTTGTGGATGGCCATGGCGAGCAGCGCCATGGAGATCCGCTCCCCGGCGGTGAGCAGCATGTCCAGCTCACGGCCCGGCGGCAGCGGGCTGACCTGGTTGGCCAGGTCGAGCAGCTCGTCGGTGGTGTCGCCCATGGCGGACACCACCACCACCACGTCGTCGCCGGCCTTGCGCGCGGCCACGATGCGCTCGGCCACCCGCTTGATCCGCTCGGCGTTGGCGACGGAGGACCCGCCGTACTTCTGCACCACGAGTGCCACGACGGTGCACTCCCTCCCAGCGACGACCCTGAGCGTGCCGACGCCGCCGGGTCTCTCGGTCCGGCGGCGCGTGTCAGACCGCCTCAGCCTATCGGGCGGGCCGCGACGCCGGGCCGGGTGATCCCACCATCCGGCCCCGGCGTGGGGCGGCTCACCAGCCCGGGAGGACGCGACACGCCAAGCGGTACAGCCGTACGGTGGGATGACCGGGACCGTGTCCACGACGCAGAATGAGCCGGTGCACGCTCATCGACGTGCGGCCCGCCTGACCGGCGTGGTCGCACTCACCCTGCCGGTACTGCTGGCCGCCTGCGACGGCGGCACTCCCGAGGCGGCGCCCACCGGCACCGCCGACCCGGTCCCGGTGCAGGTCGACGCCGCCCGCGAGGAACTGGCCGGGCTGGCCGCCGCGGCGCAGGACCGGCACCTCACCGCCACGTACGCGTTCGCGCCCGCCGAGGGCTCCCCCCGCACGGTGTCCTTCACCAGCGCCAACGACGGCAGCTGGCGGGTCGACGTGCCCGGCTGGGGGCACGCCGGCACCGTGGACGTCTCGCTCGCCGGCACCTCCGACGGGCTGTTCCAGTGCGCGCTGCCCTCGGCCGGCTGGGCCCAGGCGGCGACCTGCGTGCGCCTCGGCGACGCCGACGACGCGGTGCCGCGCCGGCTCGACCCCCGGGTGCAGCACCCGTTCACCGACTGGCTGGAGGTGCTGACCGACCGGCGCGCGCCGCTCGCGGTCTCCCCCGCCGAGCCGCTGCCCGGCGCCGACGGCCCGTGCTACACGGTCGACAGCACCTCGGCGTCGCTGAACGCGCCGCTGGACGTGGGCATCTACTGCTTCCGGGAGGACGGCACACCGGCGGCGGTAAAGGCCGGATTCGGCACCCTGACGCTGACCGGCGAGCCCGGCGCCGCGCCGGGCACCGTCGAACTGGCCGGCGCGGTGACCGACGGCGAGCCGGTCAGCCGGGACGCCCCGAGCCCGGGAGCGCCGTAGCCGATCCGGTGACTCCGATCCCATAGTCCGGACCAGCCTTCCCACCGCACGTCCCACCACGTAGGGTGACCTTGTCATGTGGCGCGCGTACCTTCTCCTTGGCTGCCGCGACGAGGCCTGACCGGCCGGCACCTCGTCGCGGAGTAGAAACGCGCCGTCCAGCACATCCGATCTTCTTCTCGGCACCGCCGCGCACCGTCGCCCGGCATCTCGCCGACACCTTTCCGATCTGCTGACGCCACATGTTCCAGGGAGCACTCCGAGATGGCTCAACCTGTCACCGAGACCGATCCGTTCGCCAGCCAGCGCCCCAGCCGGATGCCGGTCCACCGCTACGTTCCGTACGACCGTGAGTTCGGCGTCGACCTGCCGGACCGCGCCTGGCCGACCCGCCGCGTCGAGGCCGCGCCCCGCTGGTGCGCAGTCGACCTCCGCGACGGCAACCAGGCCCTGATCGACCCGATGTCGCCCGAGCGCAAGCGCCGGATGTTCCAGCTCCTGGTGCAGATGGGCTACAAGGAGATCGAGGTCGGCTTCCCGTCGGCGAGCCAGACCGACTACGACTTCGTACGGCAGCTGATCGAGCAGGACCTGATTCCCGAGGACGTCACCATCCAGGTGCTGACCCAGTGCCGGGAGCACCTGATCGAGCGGACCTTCGAGTCGCTGCGCGGCGCCCGCCGGGCCATCGTGCACTTCTACAACTCCACCTCGACGCTGCAGCGCCGGGTGGTCTTCGGCCTGGACCGCGACGGCATCACCGACATCGCCACGCAGGGCGCGCGGCTGTGCCAGAAGTACGCGGAGATCCACACCCCGGACACCGACATCCACTACGAGTACTCGCCGGAGTCGTACACGGGCACCGAGCTGGAGTACGCGCTGGAGGTCTGCTCGGCGGTCATCGACGTGATCGACCCGACGCCGGACCGGAAGCTGATCATCAACCTGCCGGCCACCGTCGAGATGGCGATGCCGAACGTCTACGCCGACTCGATCGAGTGGATGCACCGGCGCCTGCCCCGGCGGGACAGCCTGGTGCTGAGTCTGCACCCGCACAACGACCGGGGCACCGGCGTGGCCGCCGCCGAGCTGGGCCTGCTGGCCGGCGCCGACCGGATCGAGGGCTGCCTGTTCGGCAACGGCGAGCGCACCGGCAACGTGGACCTGGTGACGCTGGGCCTGAACATGTTCTCCCAGGGCATCGACCCGATGATCGACTTCTCGAACATCGACGAGATCAAGCGCGCCGTCGAGTACTGCAACCAGCTGCCGGTGCACGAGCGCCACCCGTACGCGGGCGACCTGGTCTACACCGCGTTCTCCGGCTCGCACCAGGACGCGATCAACAAGGGCTTCGCCGCGCTGAACGCCGCCGCCACGGCGGCCGGGGTGCCGGTCGACGACTTCACCTGGGCGGTGCCCTACCTGCCGATCGACCCGAAGGACCTGGGCCGCACCTACGAGGCGGTCATCCGGGTCAACTCGCAGTCCGGCAAGGGCGGCGTCGCGTACATCATGAAGACCGAGCACCAGCTCGACCTGCCGCGCCGCCTCCAGATCGAGTTCTCCGGCGTGGTGCAGCAGGTCACCGACCACGACGGCGGCGAGGTCGAGCCGGGCGCCATGTGGGAGATCTTCGCCCGCAACTACCTGGTCGACCACCAGGTCGACCCGGCCGTCAAGCT
The DNA here is from genome assembly GCF_049315215.1 of Micromonospora sp. WMMD1219. Lineage (NCBI taxonomy): Bacteria > Bacillati > Actinomycetota > Actinomycetes > Micromonosporales > Micromonosporaceae > Micromonospora > Micromonospora sp. WMMD1219. The sequence goes on along the minus strand of NZ_CP186057.1, from coordinate 2,027,831 downwards.
GGCCGACTACACGATCGGCACCGTCGACGGCAAGGTCGAGATCGACGCCCGCGTCGGCTTCGGCGGCGACACCCGCGCGCTCACCGCTGTCGGCAACGGCCCGATCGACGCGTACGTCAACGCGTTGCAGTCCCTGGGCGTGGCGGTACGGGTGCTCGACTACCACGAGCACGCGCTGTCCTCCGGCGGGGACGCACACGCCGCCGCGTACGTGGAGTGCGAGGTGGACGGCCGCACGGTGTGGGGCGTCGGGGTGGACGCCAACATCGTCACCGCCTCGATCAAGGCGGTCACGAGCGCGGTGAACCGCACCCGCGCCTGATCCCGGCGACGCGGGGGTCCGGCCTCAGGCCGGACCCCCGCTCTGCTTCGGCGGGCGGTGGATCAGCACGGCGGCGAGCACCGCGCCGGCGAGCAGCAGCCCGGCGCACCACGCCAACGCCCCCCGGTACGCGTCGGCCAGTGCGCCCTTCTGCTCGTACCCGGTGCCGGAGAGCCCGACCAGCAGCGGCAGCGCGGCCACCGCGAGCAGGCCGCCGGCCCGGGAGGCGGCGTTGTTGAAGCCGCTCGCCACCCCGGCGAAGCGGTCCGAGACCGCGCCGAGCACCGACGTGGTCAGCGGCGCCACCACGAGCGTGAGCCCGGCGCCGAACAGCGTCACGCCCGGCAGCACGTCCACCCAGTACGACGCGCCCGGCCCGACCCGGCGCAACAGCAGCAGACCCGCCGCGGCGATCACCGGGCCGACGGTGAGCGGCAGCCGGGGGCCGATGCGGGCCGACAGCGCGCCCGCGCGCGGCGAGCCGACCAGCAGCAGCACCGTCATCGGCACCGTGGCCAGGCCGGTGAGCAGCGCCGACCAGCCGACCACGTTCTGCAGGTAGACGGCGAGGAAGAAGGTGAACCCGCCGAGCGCCGCGTACACCACCACCGTGAAGACGTTCAGCACAGAGAACAGCCGGCTGGAGAACAGCCCGGTGGGCAGCATCGCGGTGTCGCCGCGCCGCCGCTCGACCAGCACGAACACCACCACGGCGGCCACCCCGAGCACCGCCGTGACCAGCACCGCCGGGGAATCCAGGCCGCGCGCCGGCGCGTCGATCAGCGCGTACGTGATCCCGCCGAGCGCGAGCGCGCCGAGCAGCGCACCAGCCACGTCGAACCGACGCCCCTCCCCGGTACGCGACGCCTCCTCGTCCCGGCTCTCCGGCACCCAGCGCAGCGCGGCGAGGACCACGCCGACGGCCAGCGGCAGGTTGACGAAGAAGATCCACCGCCAGGAGAGCGTGTCGATGAGCCAGCCGCCGAGCAGCGGACCGAGCGCTGTGGACACCCCGGACAGCCCGGACCAGGTGCCGATGGCCCGGCCCCGGTCGTCCGGGTGGAAGCTGGCCTGGAGCACCGACAGCGAGCCGGGGGTGAGCAGCGCCCCGCCGGCGCCCTGGAGGAACCGGGCGGCGACGAGCCATCCGGTGTCCTGGGCCAGCCCGCAGAGCACCGACGCCACCGCGAACCAGACCACGCCGAGCAGGAAGACGCGCCGCCGCCCGAACCGGTCCCCGAGTGCGCCGCCGAGCAGCACGAACGCGGCGAGCATGAGCAGGTAGCCGTTCACCGTCCACTGCAGACCGGCGACGGTGGCGTCCAGTTCGGCGCCGAGGCGCGGCAGCGCGACGTTGACGACCGTGCTGTCCAGGAACACCATGCCGGAGGCGAGGATCGCGGCGAGCAGCGTGCCGCGTCCGGCGGCGGAGCCGGTACGCAGCGCGGGAGCGGGTGCGGTCACGTCTCACCACTCTGCCCGCCGCCCACCGTCGACGCCACGAATCGCGGAAACCGCCGCCGGGTACTGTGCGGACTCGCCCGGAGCACGCAAGCTGGAGAGGTGTCGTCTGTGCGTACGAGATCAGGAGCCCGTGCCGGGCTGGCGGCCGCGCTGAGCGCGGTGCTCGCCCTCGGCGTGGCCGGCTGCGACGTGTCGGTCACCGAGCCGGAGGCGCCGCCGAGCGCCTCCGGGAACGTCAACAAGCAGCTCGGTGAGCTCACAGTGGCCACCGCCGGGTCGATGAAGGGCTACAGCCGCTCCCGTTTCCCGCACTGGCGCGACACCGGCAAGAACTGCGACGTGCGCGACAGCGTGCTACAGCGCGACGGCGAGGGCATCAAGCTGTCCGGCTGCAACGTGGTGGGCGGCCGGTGGGAGAGCGTCTACGACGGCGTGGTGCTCAACGATCCGTCGGGCGTGGACATCGACCACACGGTGCCGCTGGCCGCCGCGTGGCGGTCGGGCGCGGACGAGTGGGACGACTCGAAGCGCGGCGACTTCGCCAACGACCTGACCCGGCCGCAGCTCATCGCGGTTTCGGCGCGGTCCAACCGGGCAAAGGGTGACCAGGATCCGTCCCAGTGGAAGCCGCCGAACCGGTCGTCCTGGTGTCAGTACGCGGCGGACTGGGTGACGGTCAAGCACTACTGGCGGCTGACTGTGACAAGTGCCGAGAAGGCCGCTCTCACCGACATGCTGGAGGGCTGCACATGGGCGAGCAAACCGTGACCGGGCCGGGCGCCACACCGGCCCCGGAGGCAGGCGGCGCACCGGCCCCGGAGTCCGCACCGGCCGGTCCGGCCTCGGCCGGGATGACGGCGGACGGCCGGCAGCCGGCGTCCGCCGACGTCGCCGGGGCGGGCATGACCGCCGACGCGGTGCCGGGTGCGCCGGCCGGCGGCGCGCCGGGTGGACCGGCGGACCGGACCGCTGACATCACCGCCGGGCCGGGCGGGGTCATGACGGACGAGGTGGGCGTGGTGACCGGCGAGTTGACGTTGCGCACCGAGCACGCCGACGGCCGGGTGACGCTGCGGGTGCAGTACAAGGACGCCGACGAGTGGTACGCGGTCACCGGTGGTTCCGCGCCGCTGGCCGACCCGGCCGCGCTGGACGCCGTGCACACGATCGCGGTGGGTCTGCTCAACCGCCCCGAGGGCTGACCGACGAACGAGCGCGTCCCCGCCCCGGGCCGGGGTGGGGACGCGCTTCGTCGTGTCAGACGTACGATCCGGGCTCGCTGGGCGCGGAGACCACGCCCGGCTCCTCGCCCTCGCCCTCCGGCCGGGTGATCTTCGCGGTCACCTCGTGCGGGCGCAGCTCACCGGCGGCGATCTGCTCGGCCCAGTGGCAGGCGACCCGGCTGGCGCCGATCTGGCGCAGCTCCGGCCGCTCGTCGGCGCAACGGGTCGGCTGCGCCCACGGGCAGCGGGTGTGGAACCGGCAGCCCGACGGCGGGTTGGCGGGCGACGGCAGGTCACCGGCGAGCAGGATGCGCTCGCGCCGGTCCTCGACGTCCGGGTCCGGCACCGGCACCGCCGACATCAGCGCCCGGGTGTACGGGTGCAGCGGCTCGGTGTAGAGCCGCTCGCTCGGCGCCTCCTCCACCAGCGCGCCCAGGTACATCACGCCGACGATGTCGGAGATGTGCCGCACCACGGCCAGGTCGTGCGCGATGACCAGGTAGGTCAGGCCGAGGCTGTCCTGGAGTTCGTCGAGCAGGTTCACCACCTGCGCCTGGATCGACACGTCCAGCGCGGAGACCGGCTCGTCGGCGACGATCAGCTCCGGGCCGAGGACCAGGGCGCGGGCGATGCCGATGCGCTGGCGCTGGCCGCCGGAGAACTCGTGCGGGTAGCGGGACAGCGCCCATTTCGGCAGGCCCACCGCGTCGAGCGTCTCGCCGATGATCCGCCGCCGGTCGTCCCGGTTCGCGCCGATGCCGTGGGTCTGGAGGCCCTCGGTCAGGATCGACTCGACGTTCTGCCGGGGGTCCAGGCTGGACATCGGGTCCTGGAAGATCATCTGCATCCGGCGGCGCATCGAGCGCAGCTTGCCGGCGGGCAGCGTGGTCAGCTCGACGCCGTCGAACGTCACCTCGCCGCCGGTCGGCGGGGTGAGCTGGAGCAGCGCCCGGCCGAGCGTGGACTTGCCGCAACCGGACTCGCCCACCAGCCCGTACGTCTTGCCGCGCGGGATGCTCAGGTCGACCCCGTCGACCGCCTTGACGTGCCCGACGGTCCGGTCGAAGATCACGCCCCGGCGGATCGGGAAGTGCACCTTCAGGTCGCGGACCTCGACGAGGATGTCGTCGTCGCTCATGGGGTCTCCTCCTCGCGCGGAGCCGGTCCGAAGCCGGGGACGGCGGGCGGGTCGGCCGGTTCGGCCTGGGCCGGCACGGCACCCGGTTCGGTGGTCGTCGGCGCGGTCGCCCGGGCGTCCGCCTCCGGGGTCAGGCCGGGGATCGGCACCGGATTGACGCAGCGGTAGCTGCGCGCGTCGTGGGTCAGCACCAGCTCCGGCGGCTCGCCCACGCACTCGTCGACCCGGCGGGCGCAGCGCGGGGCGAACGCGCAGCCGTCCGGCCAGGGCAGCACGTCGCGCACCGAGCCGGGGATCGGGTTCAGCCGTTCGCCACGGCCGGCGTCGAGGCGCGGCACCGAGGCGAGCAGACCCTCGGTGTACGGGTGCCGGGGCTGGCGGAACAGCGGACGGCGGGTGGCCGTCTCCACCACCCGGCCGGCGTAGAGCACGTTGACGGTGTCGCACATGCCGGCCACCACGCCGAGGTCGTGCGTGATCATGACCAGTGCGGTGCCGGAGTCCCGGACCAGGTCCTTCAGCAGTTCCAGGATCTGCGCCTGGATGGTGACGTCGAGCGCGGTGGTCGGCTCGTCGGCGATCAGCAGCCGGGGCTGGCAGGCGACAGCCATGGCGATCAGCGCCCGCTGCCGCATGCCGCCGGAAAGCTGGTGCGGGTACTCCTTGAGCCGCCGCCGCGGGTCCGGGATGCCCACCCGGTCGAGCAGGTCGGCGGCCTCCTTGGCGGCCGCCTCGCCCTTCATGCCCCGGTGCCGGGCCAGCACCTCGGTCACCTGGAGCCCGATCGGGATGACCGGGTTCAGCGAGGACAGCGGGTCCTGGAAGATCATCGCGACGTCCCGGCCGCGGATGTCGCGACGAGAGCGGTCGTCGAGCTGGAGCAGGTCGGTGCCGTCGAAGACCGCCTTGCCGCCGACCCGCAGGCCCGGCTGCTTGGGCAGCAGGCCCATGATGGCCAGCGACGTGACGCTCTTGCCGCAGCCGGACTCGCCGACCAGGCCGACCACCTCGCCGGCGTCGACCGAGAAGGACACCCCGTCCACCGCGTGCACGGTGCGCTGCCCACGACGGGCGAACGTGACGGAGAGGTCGTCCACTTCGAGCAGTGCCATGACTGACTGACCTACTTCCGCAGCTTCGGATCGAGAGCCTCGCGCATCGCCTCACCGAGCAGGGTGAATCCCAGCGCGGTGATGATGATGCCGAGCGCCGGATAGATCGCCAGGCCCGGCCGGATGCCCAGGTACGGCTGCGCGTCGGCGAGCATGACGCCCCACTCCGGGATGGCCGAGTCGGGGTTGCCGAGGCCGAGGAAGGACAGCGCGGCCGCCTCGATGATCGCGGTCGCCAGCGTCAGCGTGGCCTGCACGATGACCGGGGCGATCGAGTTCGGCACCACGTGGGTGAGGGCGATCTTGGACCGCTTCACGCCGAGCGACGTCGCGGCCAGCACGTAGTCGCTGTTGGCCTGCGCGATCATCGAGCCGCGCAGCAGCCGGGCGAAGATCGGCACCGACACCACACCGACGGCGATCATCACGGTGGTGAGGCTGGCGCCGAGCAGCGCCGCGATGCTCACCGCGAGCAGCAGGCTCGGCATGGCCAGCAGCATGTCGATGAAGCGCATCAGGGTGGTGTCGATCCAGCGGCCCCAGCGCCCGCCGAGGCCGGCCGCGGCACCGGCGACGCCGCCGATCAGCGCGCCGACCGCGAGACCGATCAGGGTGGAGACGACGCCGACGAGCAGCGTCTGCCGGGCGCCGACGATGAGCCGGCTGAACTCGTCCCGGCCCTGGTGGTCGAAGCCGAGCCAGTGGTCGGCGGAGATGCCCGGGATGATGCCCTGGCCGGACTTGACCAGGCCCTCGCGGATGCCGATGGAGTCCGTCGGGCTGTACGGGACGAGGAACGGCCCGATGACCGCGACCAGGACGAAGACCGCCAGGATGACCACGCCGATGACGGCCGCCGGGTTGCGCCGCAGCCGGCGGAACGCCTCCTTCCAGAGGCTCACCCCCTGCTCGTCGTCGCGGGCGGCCAGCTCGGCGAGCCGGTCGATCTTCTCGCGCTTCTTGCCAGTGGTGATGGTCATCGCACCCTCACCCTCGGGTCGATCACGCTGTAGGAGAGGTCGACCAGGAGATTCACCAGCACGTACACCACCGCAATGATCATGATGAAGCCCATCAGCACCGGGTAGTCGCGTTGGCTGATCGACTCGGCGACGAACGCGCCGATGCCGCTGAACGCGAACACGGTCTCGGTCAGCACCGCGCCGGAGAGCAGGAGACCGGTCTGGAGACCGATCGAGGTGGCCACCGGCAGCATGGCGTTGCGCAGCACGTGCCGGCGGCGGACGGTCCGCTCGGTCAGGCCCTTGGCCTCGGCGGTGCGGACGAAGTCCTCGTTGAGCACCTCCAGCACGCTGGCCCGGGTGATCCGGACGATGATCGCGAGCGGGATGCTGGCGAGCGCAATGCCCGGCAGCACGAGGTGCCAGAGCGCGTCGGCGGCGGCGTCCCACTCGCGGGTCATGAGCCCGTCGAGGACGAAGAAGTTGGTGACCCGGGTCGCCCCGATGGTCGGGTCCTGCCGGCCGCTGGAGGGGAACCAGCCCAGGTTCTCCGCGAAGATCGCCTTGAGCACGTACGCCAGGAAGAAGACCGGGATGCAGATGCCGATGAGCGATCCGCCGACCGAGGCGTGGTCGAGGAACCGGCCGCGGCGGCGGGCGGCCAGGTAGCCGAGCGGGATGCCGATGCCGACCGCGAGGATCATGGCCATGACGGTCAGCTCGACGGTGCCGGGGAACCGCTCCACGAACTCCGTGGTGACGGCCCGCTTCGTACCGGTCGAGGTGCCCAGGTCGAGCCGGATCATCCGCCGCAGGAAGCGGGCGTACTGGACCAGGATCGGCTCGTCGAGGCCGAGGTTGCGCCGGATGGCGGCGCGCGTCTCGGGCGTGCCCCGTTCACCGAGGATCGCGGTCTCGGGCCCGCCGGGAAGTCGGTGGAGCCAGATGAACAGCAGGACGGAGAGCCCGAACAGCGTTGGTATCAGCTGTAGCAGGCGTCTGATGATGAACCGGAACACGGGCGCCTCGGAGGGTGTGCGGAGGGGTGCGGGCGGGCGCTGTGGTCACAGCGCCCGCCCGCGTACGGTGCCTTCAGATCACTTGAACTCTGCGGTCGCGTACCGCTCGTCGGTGAGCGGGCTCGCCTTGATCCCGGTCACGTCCTTGCCGAACACGATCGCCGGCGGGGAGTGCGAGATCGGCACACCCGGCAGGAAGTCCATGATCGACTTGTTCAGTGCCTTGTACTTCTCCGTCCGGGCCGCCGCGTCGGCGGTGGTGTCGGCGTCCTTGAACTGCGCGAAGAGTGCGGGGTTGTTGAAGCCCCACTCGTCCTTCGGACGGTCGAAGAAGGTGCCGATGAAGTTGTACGCGTCGCCGTAGTCACCGGTCCAGCCGAGGAAGTGCAGGTCGTGCTTGTTCCCGGAGGTGGTGGCGTTGAGGTAGTCCGGGCTCCACTTCAGCGGGATGGCCTGGACGTTGATGCCGACCGCCTTGAGGTCCGCCGAGAGCAGCTCGAAGATGTCCTTCGGGTTCGGCATGTACGGCCGGGTGACCTCGGTCGGGTAGTGGAACTTCAGCGTCAGGTTCGACGCGCCGGCCTCGGCCAGCAGCTGCTTGGCCTTCTCCGGGTTGTAGTCGTACTTGGTGACGTCGCCGTTCCAGCCCTCGACGGTGTCCGGGAAGAAGTTCATCGCGACCTTGGCGCCCGGGGGCAGCTTCGAGTCGACCAGGGCCTGCCGGTTCAGCGCGTGCGCGATGGCCTGCCGGACCTTCAGGTCGGCCAGCTTCGGGTTCCCCTTCTGGTTGATCGCCAGGTAGAGGATGTTGAAGGCGGGCCGGGTGAGGACGTTGAAGCCCTCCTTCTTCAGCGGCTCGACGTCGGCCGGGCCGACCAGGTCGTAGCCCTGGATGTCACCCGAGCGGAGCGCCTGCTTGCGGGCGTTCTCGTCCGAGATCGTCTTGAAGATGATGGTCTTCAGCTTGGCCTTGTCGCCGTAGTAGTCGTCGTTGCGCTCGATGGTGAGCGACTTGTTCGCGACGTCCCACGCCTTGAACTTGAACGGGCCGGTGCCGGTCGGGTGCTCCATCGCGTACGCCGGGTACTTGATGTCCTCGGCGGTGCCGGTCACGTTGCTGGCGTCGTACTGCTCCATCGCCTTCGGGCTCTGGATCGAGAACGACGGCAGCATGAGCGCGGCCGGGATCTTGCTGGAGACCCGGGTGAACGCCAGGTCCACAGTGGTGGCGTCCTTGGCGGTGCAGGACTTGAAGAGGCTCGGCGGCAGGTCCGGGTTCTCGTTCTTGGCGAACCCGCCCATGACGTCCTGCCAGTACGCGGTCACGTCCGGGCTCTGCATGAGGCCCTTGGCGTTGTACCAGCGGTTGAAGTTGACGCAGACGGCCTCGGCGTTGAAGTCGGTGCCGTCGTGGAACTTGACACCCGAGCGGAGCTTGAACGTCCAGGTCGTGCCCGCCGCATCCGGCGTCCAGGACTCGGCGAGGCCCGGCGTCACCTTGGTGCCGCCCTCCTCCGGACGGACCAGGGTCTCGAAGACCTGGCGCGCCACGCGCAGCGACTCACCGTCGCTGGCGAAGCTGGGGTCGAGCACCTTCGGGTCTCCGGCGACGCCGAAGACGAGGGTGTCCTTCTTGCTATCTCCGGAGCCACTCTCACGGTCGCTCTCGGCGCAGCCTGCAACCGCGAGGGCCGCGACCGCGACGGCCGCGATTGCGACCTTCGGCCTGGATGCACGCATGGTGCTTCACCTCGTCCTTGGGGGTACGGACAACGTGGTGACAGGGTCACCGATGTGCGCAGACCTTAGCCCTCGGGTGGACGGCGCGGAAACGGGCGGGGGGCGGGTTGGTATCGAATCGTGTCTGTTCCGCAACGAGGCATACGAATCGAAGGGGAATCCCTTACCTCGCCGAACTTTCGTCGGTTTGAAGGGCGAATTTATTACGTCGATCCGGTCCCGGACGCACGTTCCTGTTAGATCGACCGACATGCCGGTACGGCCCGGAGACACGTCCGGCGGGCACCCCGCAGGGCACCCGCCGGAGGCGGTACGACTGGATTCAGACGGCCCGTCGGCCCTCGAAGGCCCGGCCCAGCGTGATCTCGTCGGCGTACTCCAGGTCGCCGCCGACCGGCAGTCCACTCGCGAGCCGGGTCACCGCGATCCCCATCGGCTTGACCATCAGCGCCAGGTAGGTGGCGGTCGCCTCGCCCTCGGTGTTCGGGTCGGTGGCGAGGATCAGCTCGCGGACCTCGCCGCCGCCGAGTCGGGTCATCAGCTCACGGATCCGCAGGTTGTCCGGGCCGATGCCCTCCAGCGGATTGATCGCGCCGCCGAGCACGTGGTAACGCCCGCGGAACTCGCCGGTCCGCTCGATCGCCACCACGTCCTTCGGCTCCTCGACCACACAGAGCACCTCGTCGGTGCGCCGTGGGTCGCGGCAGATCCGGCACTGCTCCGACTCGGCCACGTTGTAGCAGGTCGTGCAGAACCGGACCAGGTCCTTGACCTTGCGCAGCGCGCCGGCCAGCCGGTTGACGTCGGCCGGATCCGCCGACAGCACGTGGAACGCGATCCGCTGGGCACTCTTCGGGCCCACGCCCGGCAACCGGCCCAGCTCGTCGATCAGATCCTGGATGGCACCCTCGTACATCTGCCGGCTCAGAACCCGGGCAGGCCGAGGCCGCCCATGCCGCCCGCGAGCGGGCCCATCTTCTTCTCGGTCAGCTCGCGGGCCGCCTCGGCGGCGTTGTGCACGGCCGCGACGACCAGGTCCTCGAGCGTCTCGACGTCCTCCGGGTCGACCGCCTTCGGGTCGATCTTGATCGCCTTCAGCTCACCGGTACCGGCGACGGTCGCGGTGACCAGGCCACCGCCGGCGGTGCCGGTCAGCTCCGCCTCGGCCAGCTCGGCCTGGGCCTTGGCGATCTGCTGCTGCATCTTCTGCGCCTGCTTCAGCATCTGCTGCATGTTCGGCTGTCCACCTGGGCGCACGGACCGCTCCTTCTTCCACTCGTCTGGTCGGCCGCGCCCAGCCTAGTCGGGCCACGGCACCGCTGAATCGCGGTCGGCGCGCGCTCAGCGCGCGTCCACCTCGTCGATCTTCTCCGCCCCGAACGTCTCGCGCAGCAGCTGCACCGCCTGCTCCTCGCTCGACTGCCGGGCGGTCCGCTCGTCGATCACGTCGTCGAGCGGCTCGTCGCCCGGATCGAACCCCTCGTAGGCGGGCGCCGCCGCCGGCGCGCCCCCGCCCCGCACCGGGCCGTCGAAGTCCGGGTCGTAGGGCGGCTCGCCCGCCCACTCGGCATCGGCCGTCTTCCGCGCCGGCTGCGCCGCGCGCGGCCCCTTGCCGGGACCACCGCCCGCAGCGGCGGCCGCCGCGGCCGCACGCGCCGCCGCGATCGCGCTGTTCTTCGCCCCCGCAGGCCTCGCCCCACCGGCAGGCGCCGGCGCCGCCGCGGGTGCCGCAGGCTTGGGTACGACGACAGGCGCGGTAGCGGTCGCCGTGCCCCCGCCCGGACGGGCCGCCGCCGGCCAGTCCTCCCCGTCGCCGGTGCTCGCGGCCGAGGCGGTGCCGGTGGCAGAGGCCGCGCCACCGGGCCGGGCCGGCTCCGGCCAGTCCTCCTCGCCGGCCTGGTCTGCCGCAGCGGTCGCCGCCGAACGGTGCGAGGCGTCGGGCGAACCCGCGCCGGCCCGGCCCGCCGGTCCCCCGGCCTGGCTACCGGTGGCCTGGTTACCAGTGGCTCGGCTGCCCGAGCCGGACACCGGCCGTCCCGGGGCGCCGCCGGACGCCGGGTGCCCGACGGCAGCGGAATCCGGACGGCCCGGACCGGAGTGGGCCGAACCCGGGCGGCCCGGTCCCGCGTCGGAGCCGGGACGGTTCGGTCCCGCGTCGGCGTCCGGGCGACCGGACCCGGTGTCGGACGCCGGGCCGGACGGGGCGGCCGCCGGGCGGACCGGGGCGCTGTCGGGTGCGTTGCGGCCCGGTGCGGCGTCGGCCTGCGCGCGGCTCGCACCGGACGGGCGGGACGGGCCACCGAGCGAGGCAGCGCCGCGCTCGCCCGCCACCTCGCAGCGGATCTGCCAGCGACCGCCCAGCTCCTCGTAGAGCGCGTCGGTCAGCACGGCCGCATGGTCGGCCATCATCTTCGCCAGCACCGTGGACTTCACGGTCAGCACCAGCGTGTCGCCGTCCAGGTCGCGTACCACCGCGTCCCGCATCAACGCGGCGATCCGCTTGTTGCTGCGGTTGACCTTGCCGACCACCTCGGGCCAGACCCGGCGCACCGCCACAGCGTCGAGCGCGCCCGGGTTGCCCGCTCCGGGGCGGGGCGGCTCGGGCGTGGCCGGGTCCGGCATCACCGCGGACGGCGGTACCGGGCGTCGGGCAGCGGCCTGCCCGGACGTCGTCGAGCCGGCGGCGGCTCGCTCGGCGGCGGCCGGCGCAGGGAACCCGGCGTCCGTGTCGGTGTGGACCCCGGCAGCCGCGGCCGCTTCGGTCGCCATCGGCGCTGTACGCGGGCCGGACTCGGCAGACGCCGGACCGGACTCGGCAACCGCACCGGCCGGCACGGGACGGGAATCGGCGCCCGCACCGTTCGGGGCCGGACGGGAACCGGGTGCGGCGTTCCGGGTACCCGCCGCAGCGGCGGCAGCGGCACGTGCGGCGGCGGCACCGGTCGGGGCGCCGGCAGCCGCCGGCGTGCCGGCGGTATCCGGGTGGACCGCGGCGGCAGCCGCGCCCGGGGCGGGAGCCGCCGGGCGTACCCCCTGGGTCTGGGTTGGGTGCGCGGAGTCGGCGGCGGCCGGCGGCAGCTCGGCGCCCCCGAGCGTCAGCCGGCGCTCCATCCGCTCCAGGCGCTGAAGCAGGCCGGCCGAGGAGTCGTCCGCGCCGGGCAGGAGCATGCGCGCGCAGATCAGCTCCAGCAGCAGCCGGGGCGCTGTGGTGCCGCGCATCTCGACCAGGCCGTTGTGCACGATGTCGGCGCAGCGGGACAGCGTGGCCGGGCCGAGGCGGTGGGCCTGGGCGGCCATCCGCTCGATCTGGTCGGCCGGGCCGTCGATGAGGCCCCTGGCGGCGGCATCGGGCACCTGCTGCAGGACGATCAGGTCACGGAGGCGTTCGAGCAGGTCGGAGGCGAAGCGGCGCGAGTCGTGCCCGGCCTCCGCGACCCGGTCGACGGTGGCGTACGCGGCGGCGCCGTCACCGGCGGCGAGCGCGTCGCACATCTCGTCGATCAGCGCGGCGTCGGTGACACCGAGCAGCGCGGCGGCCCGGGCGTAGTCGACGCCCTCCGGGCCGGCGCCCGCGATGAGCTGGTCGAGCACGGAGAGGCTGTCGCGCATGCTGCCCCCGCCGGCGCGCACCACCAGCGGGAAGACCGCCGGCTCGACCTTGACGCCCTCCGCCTCGCAGAGCTGCTCGAGGTAGGGGCGGACCACCTTCGGCGGGAACAACCGGAACGGGTAGTGGTGGGTCCGCGACTTGATCGTGCCGAGGACCTTCTCCGGTTCGGTGGTGGCGAAGATGAACTTGACGTACTCCGGGGGCTCCTCGACCAGCTTGAGCAGCGCGTTGAAGCCGGCCGACGAGACCATGTGCGCCTCGTCGATGATGTAGATCTTGAAGCGGCTGCGGGCCGGGGCGAAGAATGCCTTCTCGCGCAGCTCACGGGCGTCGTCGACACCACCGTGGCTGGCCGCGTCGATCTCGATGACGTCGATCGAGCCGCCGCCGTCGGGAGCCAGCCCGCGGCACGAGTCACACTGCCCGCACGGCTCGGGGGTGGGGCCCTGCTCGCAGTTGAGGGAGCGGGCCAGGATCCGGGCGCTGGAGGTCTTGCCGCAGCCCCGCGGACCGGAGAAGAGGTAGGCGTGGTTGAGCCGCCCGCTGCGCAGCGCCTGCGACAGCGGCTCGGTTACCTGCTCCTGGCCGATCATCTCGGCGAACGTCCGCGGCCGGTACTTGCGGTAAAGGGCCAGTGCCACCCGTCCCGCCTCCTCTCGACCGAGCCATTCTGCGCCGGTCGGCCCCGGGTGACCACCCACCACCCCGTGACCCGACCCGCAGCGACGTTACCCGGCCCGGGAGACAGAAAGGCCTCCCGTGCACCCGGCAGAGCTCGCTTATCCTTGCTGCCTTCCGGCCCTGGGGAGGTTCACGAGGTACCGCCGCACGGGAGGTGACGCCAAGCCTACCCGAAGGGTTGTGGATCTTCCGGGAGGGTGGGGTGGCCCGCCGTCGGGAGACCTGTATCCTGGCTCGCGGAGGATTCGCCTAGAGGCCTAGGGCGCACGCTTGGAAAGCGTGTTGGGTTTACACCCTCACGAGTTCGAATCTCGTATCCTCCGCTCGCCTGAGCAGCACGAACGTCAGGGCCGGCCCCACTGGGACCGGCCCTGAATCGTCTCTATGGTCGCTCTCGTCTCGGTTGTCGTTTCACTTCGGCGCACCTGATCGGTCATCTGCTGGTATCGGACCACCGTCGCCCAGTTGGACGAAGCCCATGGCACCCATCACGGTGGGGCGGGCGGAGGCACCGAGCTAGGAGCACGGCAGCGGCCGCCTTCCGGGCGCCGCGCAGCCCAATGATCTTGAACAGCCGTCTCCCAACCGTCGTAGTCGGTCGCCTGATCGCTGCCGGTCCCTGACGATCAACATCACGTCGGCTACCGAATTGTCGTAGACACTGGCTCGATGAAGAACAGGCACTGGTTCTGGCTATACGCGCCAACCCGAGCAACCACGTGCAGAAGGTCGCCGACACCAATGGAATTCGGGATGTTCGCGCCAGTGAGATGCAGGTCAGAGACGCTGACGTCCTCGAACTTGAACCCGGGCCCAACCACAGATTTCGGGCCCTTATCCCCAGGAGCGACGAGGATGTCGTAGCGAGTGTCGTAGTCGCCGTGATTCTGCATCGATGTGATGGAGCCATCGAACTCGACGGTCCTGCCCGCGTACTTGGCCGCGAACGTTCCGACCTTCTCGTCGCAGTAGTCCCGCACCGCCAAGAGCGCCACGAGATCCTTGCTGTTCTCCACCGTCATGACCTGCTCCGCGTCGGACCCACTTGAAGCCGATCCGTCAGGCTTCGGCGTCTCCGAGGGCTTTCCGCCAGCCACGCCCGTCACGTCGCTCGGCGACTTAGCCGTGCGGTCCGTATCGTCTCCACCCTGGAGCGCACCGACGATTCCACCAACGATGGCCAGAAGGAGGACGACACCGGCGGCCACGGCAACAAGTACCCACGGGATCCTCGGCTTCGGGCGGCGGAAGTTCAGCGTCGTCCGCAACGTCCCCTGGTTCCGGTCGACGAGTTCCCAACCAGCCTTCTGCCACTTCGCGATCGACCTGTCCTCGATGCCACGGATCGCCTGGACAGACTTGAACTCGTACTGCACGCCGTCATCAGCCATGCCGCCCCAGTCCCGAATCGGATTCATCACATTGACTCCTCGCGAGGATATGCCTCGGCGGAATTAGCGGGGGTAGAGGTGCCTTCGTGGAAACCGATGATTGGCTTCTGGCGTTCCTGCCATCCAGACAGCCAGCAGGTCTCACCGGCCACCCAACTGGTCCCGCCGCCGCTTCAGGTACGCCGTCTCCGCGCTGTTCCCGGCCAACGTGATCGCCCGGTCGTACGCCGCCCGCGCCTCCCCACCGCGCCCCATCCGGCGCAACAGCTCGGCGCGCGTCGCGTGGTACGCGTGGTAACCCTCCAGCGGCAACCCGTCCACCGCGGCCAGCGCCACCTGCGGCCCGTCCAGCTCGGCGACCGCCACGGCCCGGTTGAGCCGCACGATCGGTGACGGGTCGACACGTACCAGATGGTCGTAGAGCGCGGCGACCTGTGCCCAGTCGGTGTCCCGCGCGTCGCGGGCGTCGGTGTGGACGGCGTTGATCGCGGCGAGGATCTGGTAGCGGCCCGGCGGTCGGCCGGCGGCGATGCACGCGCGGACCAGGGCGTGGCCCTCGGCGATGAGGTCGCGGTCCCACGCGCTGCGGTCCTGCTCGGCGAGGACGACGAGTTCGCCTGTCGCGGACACCCGGGCGGGCCGGCGGGCCTCGGTGAGCAGCATCAGCGCCAGGAGGCCGGCAGCTTCGTGGTCGTCGGGCATCAGCGTACGGACCAGCCGGGTGAGCCGGATCGCCTCGGCGGTGAGGTCGGCGCGGACCGCCTCCTTGCCGGGATCGGAGGCGAGGTAGCCCTCGTTGAAGATCAGGTACAGAACGGCGAGCACGCCGCTGACCCGGGACGGCAGGTCGTCGCGGGACGGCACCCGGTACGGGATCCCGGCCGCCTTGATCTTCGTCTTGGCCCGAGTTATCCGCCTGCCCATAGCGGGCTCCTGGACCAGGTACGCGCGGGCGATCTCCGGCACGGTGAGGCCGCCGACCAGGCGCAGCGTCAACGCCACTCGCGCCTCCATGGCCAGCGCCGGGTGGCAGCAGGTGAAGATCAGACGGAGCCGGTCGTCGTCGATCACACCGAGCGGTTCCGGGGCGTCGGCCAGCATCAGCGCCTCCCGGTGCTTGTCCTCCCGCCGGCTCTCGCGCCGGATCCGGTCGACGGCCCGCCGGTACGCGGTGGTGGTGAGCCACGCGCCGGGGTTCGGCGGTACGCCGTCGGCCGACCACCGCTCGACTGCTGCGGCGAAGGCCTCGGCTGTCATTTCCTCCGCGACGTCGAGGTCGCCGATGCGCCGGGCGAGCGTGGCGACGACCCGGGCCCACTCCTCGCGGTGGACCCGGGTGAGCGCCTCGCCGACGTCTGTCACGCGACCAGGAACGGCCGCAGCTCGACCCGCCTGTTGCACCGCTGCGACGCCAGCGCGGCGAGTGGCAGCGCCACGTCGAAGTCCGGCGCCTCGATGATCCAGAACCCGCCGACGTACTCCTTCGTCTCCAGGTAGGGCCCGTCGGTGAGCAGCGGGTTCCCGTCCCGCGCGTCCACGACTGTGGCCGTCTCCGGCGCCGCGAGCCCACCGGCGAAGACCCAGTGGCCGTCGGCTCGCAACCGCTCGTTGAACTCACCGATCGCGGCCATCTCCGCGTCGGTGGCCGAGCCGGTCGTGTCGTCGAGTACGGAGATCAGGTACTGCGCCATCGGCTCCTCTTTCGCTCTCGCCGGCCGCCGGCCGGGCCGCCGTCACCCCGGCTACGAACGCCACCGCCCTGATCCGACAACCGTGCAGTGCGAGTATCGGGCGCGATGATGCGCGAGCGCTGCTCCGCCCGTACGTTGGGCATCGGTCGCGTCACTCGTCGAGCGCGCCGAGAGGCCCCATAATCCGTCGTACACATGTTCCATCCACAGCCTGTGGACGCCGAGAGGACCGGATGAGTTACCAGCTCAGCGCCGTGGTCGCCGACGTCGAGTTGCTTCGTGAGCAGACCGCAGACCTGGACCACGCGGTGCTCGCCGCGCTCCGCCAGGACTTCGCGCTGCTGCCGGTCACCCCGCAGCTCGTGCAGGAACTGACCGGCGGCCTGCCGGACTACGCCACCGAGGAGCCGCGCGCCGAGCGCCCGTTCCGGCTGGTGCTGTCACCGCCGCTGGCGGAGGTGCTGGCCCGTTGGTCGAGGAGCGGCCCGGTGGCGTACCTGGAAGCGGATTTCGCGGGCGGCCTGGGCCACCAGTCGGCCGTGGTCTGGCTCGGCGGCGAGGTGAGCTGGGGCCCGCGGTACGACGCCGCGCTGGACCGGCCGCGGACCGAGTGGCCGATCAACACCGCGCTCGCCCGGCTCGGCGCGGAGCCGGGCGCGTGGATCGACCCGTTCGCCGAGCTGGGCCTGCACCTGGAGCGCGACACGGACGGCTGGCTGGCGCACGGCCGGCGCGGACTGTCCGCCGACTACTGGGACGAGCTGGCCGAGGAGTGGGAACTACGCCAATCCGACCAACAACAGCAACCTCATCGCCCCGGTCCCGTTGGTGACTGGGGGATTGCATGAAACTACGACAATTCGGCTTTATTGCCGCACTGCTTGCTGCCGCGTCCGCAGCCGGCAGCGGCGTTCATCCACAGTGGCCCACCCGTCCGGTTGGCGCCGCTCAGGTGGTCAGTCTGGAGGGCCTGCGCAACGCGGAGTTCGGCGACACCGAGGCGGACCTGACCCGGCGCGGCCTGCTGCGCGCCGACGAGGAGGCATGCGGGCCCGCGCTCGTCGGGCACGGATCGGTCAGCCCGATCTTCGTCGACGACCGCCTCGTCCTGCTCTGGCTCGACGACCCGATGAGCACACCCGAGGGCATCAGCGCCGGCACGCCGGTCGGCGAGGTCCGCGCCGCGTATCCCGGCGCCGTCGACCTGCCCGCGCCGCCGGGCAGTCACCGCTTCGCCGGGCTGCTCGCCCGCGACGGCGACCGCGCGTACCTCTTCCTGCACGACGGGGTCACCGTCCGGGAGATCATCGCCGGGTACGCGGACTGGGCCCGCCGCCTCTTCGACGAGGGCTACGGCCCCTGCTGACGACAAAGCGCCCGGGACAACCCGGGCGCTTGATCGATATGGCGGTGGCGGCGGGATTTGAACCCGCGGAGGGCGTAAACCCTCACACGCTTTCGAGGCGTGCTCCTTAGGCCACTCGGACACGCCACCGCCGACGAGGGTACAGGACCGCCGGCTTGGACGCCGAACCGGTATCCCTCGGCCCGGCCTGGCAGGATCTTTGCCATGAGTACGCACATCGGCGCTGAGCCGGGAGAGATCGCCGAGCGGGTCCTGATGCCGGGTGACCCGCTGCGGGCCAAGTGGATCGCGGAGACCTACCTGGAGGGGGCCCGCTGCTACACGACGGTGCGCGGCATGCTGGGCTTCACCGGGAAGTGGAACGGTGTCGACGTGTCCGTCCAGGGCTCCGGCATGGGCATGCCGTCCGCCTCGATCTACGCCCACGAATTGGTCAACGAGTACGGCGTGAAGTCGCTGATCCGGGTCGGCTCCTGCGGGGCCCTGACCGAGGATCTGCAGCTGCGGGACGTGGTGGCGGCGATCGGGTCGTCCACCGACTCGAACATGAACCGGATGCGCTTCGACGGGCTGATCGACTACGCCCCGGTGGCCGACTTCGGGCTGCTGCGTACCTCGGTCGAGGTGGCCGAGCGGCGCGCCATCAGCATGCGGGTGGGGCCGATCCTGGCGGCGGACGCCTTCTACACGGACCGGCCGGACCTGTACGACCGGCTCGCCGACTACGGCGTGCTGGCGGTGGAGATGGAGTCGGCGGCGCTCTACACGATCGCGGCGCGCTTCAAGGCCCGCGCCCTGACCATCCTGACCGTCAGCGACCACATCAAGACCGGCGAGAAGACCACGTCGCAGGAGCGCGAGCAGACGTTCGGCCAGATGGTCGAGATCGCGCTGGACACCATCATCGCCTGACCGATCGACCCTGGACCGCCTCGTCGCCGCAAGGTGGCGGGGCGGTTCGCGTTACCCGGGTCACAGAAATGAATACGACCGGTCGTGCTTGTTTCCTCTACGCTGACCGCATGACCTCCGACGGCCGCGTCGCCCGTGGCGACCGCACCCGCACCGCGGTGCTGGACACCGCCGTGGCGCTGGCGACCGAGGTCGGCCTGCACGGCCTCTCCCTGGCCCAGCTCGCCGACCGGCTGGAGGTGAGCAAGTCCGGCCTCTTCGCGCACTGGCGATCCAAGGAGGCGCTGCAACTCGCCACCGTCGAGCGGGCGGTCGCGCAGTGGCAGGAGCGGATCGTCGCCCCAGCCCTGCACGCCCCACGGGGCGTACGCCGGCTGCGCGCGCTGCACGACGCCCGGATCGACTTCTACGCCGCCCGGGTGCTGCCCGGCGGCTGTTTCTTCGCCAACACCGAGTTCGAGTACAACGCCCGTCCCGGCCCGGTCCGGGACCGGCTAGCCGAGGCGTTCGCCCGCTGGACCGCGCTCCTCGAACGCCTCGTCCAAGAGGCCGTCGACCTCGGCGAACTGCCCGCCGACCTGGACGTGCCGCTGCTGGCGTACGAGATCGACGCGCTGGGGATCAGCGCGGTGATGCGGTCCCGGCTGCTCGACCCGGACGCCACCTACCGGCATGCCCGCCAGGGCCTGCTGACCCGGCTGCGGGCGCTCTGCCCGGATCCGACCCTGCTACCGGAAGGCCAGTCATGAGCCACGCCGCAGTCGACCGGCCGGTCGCCGAGTTCGGGCACGTCGAGCACGTGCCCGTGCACTTCGACGACCTCGACGCCATGGGCATCCTGCACAACGCCCGCTACGCGGTGCTGCTGGAACGCGCTTTGACGCCCTACTGGGCCGAGCGCGGCGTCGCCTTCCGGGGCGACGTGCACGCCGCCCCCGACGTGTTCCACGCGGTCCGCGAGTTCACCATCACCTACCAGGCGCCGGTCATCGGCGTCGGCACGGTGGCGGTGCACTTCTGGCTGGAGCACTTCGGCACCAGCAGCGCCCGCTACGCCTTCGAGTTCCGCTCGACCGACGGCGACACCGTGCACGCCACCGGCACCCGGTCCATCGTCCGGCTGGACCCGGCCACCCTGCGCCCGACCGCCTGGACCGAGGTCGGCCGCGCGATCGCCGCGACGCTGCTGCGTCCGACGACGACGCACGCCTGAGTCGGGACGGTCAGCGAAAGAAGGCGCGCAGCACCGCCGCGCTCTCGCGCTCCAGCACGCCGCCGTACACCTCGGGGCGGTGCGTGACGCGGCGGTCGCGCAGCACGTCCCAGAGCGACCCGACGGCGCCGGTCTTCGGTTCCCAGGCGCCGAACACCACAGTCGAGACGCGGGCCAGCGCGATCGCACCGGCGCACATGGTGCACGGTTCCAGCGTCACCACCAGCGTGCAGTCGTCCAGCCGCCAGCGGCCCAGCCGCTGCGCGGCCCGGCGCAACGCCAGCACCTCGGCGTGCGCGGTCGGGTCGCCGGTCAGCTCCCGCTCGTTGCGTCCGATCGCCAGTTCGGTGCCGTCGGGGCCGTAGAGCACCGCGCCGACCGGCACGTCGTCGGCGTCGGGGGCCGCCTCGTCGGGGCCGGTCACCGCGACCTCCAGGGCCCGGCGCATCCACAGCTCGTGCCGCTGCCGGCGGCCCACCGCGCCCGGGTCGGCGAGCGCCTCGTCGGCGCCGGGACCGACGCGCGCGGCCCGGCCGGGGGTGGGCTGCCCCGGGCGTACGGTCTCCAGCGCCGGATCCGTCGCGTCGGCCGGTTCGGCGGCGCCGGGCGTCAGGGACTCCCCGGGCTCAGACCTCACGCAGCTCCTCGACCTCGTCCGCGCAGCCGAGCACCTGGCAGATCTCGGCGGTCACGTCGGCCGGCATGGAGCCCTCGTGCGCGCAGAGCGCCAGCAGCTTCTGCGCCGGGATGCCCAGGTCGGCGAGGAGGTCCGCGTCGCCGACCGGGTCGGCCTCCGGGTCCACGGCGGGCTGCTCGGTGTCGTCGTCGCCGCCGGAGGCGCGCGGCTCGTCGACGTCCTCCAGGCCGGTCACCGAGGTCTTCAGGTCACCGACGAGCAGCGCGCCCAGCCGGGACTCCTCCGCGTACGCCGAGTCCGAGCCGAAGATCCGCAGATCCTCCCCCTCGTCCAGGCGCAGGACGACCAGGTACGTGTCGTCGGCCTCGACGAACAGCAGCGAGAGGTCGGCGTCCGGCTCGACGTCGCGCAGCCGGTCGGCCACCTCCTCGATGTCGGTGACGCCACGCAGGCTCACCTCACCGGCGGTCCAGCCGCCGTCGACGCGCGCCACGGCAGCAGCGAAGTACGACACGGTCCCCCCAAATCAGCCTCGGCAGCACGCCGACACGTCACGCGATGCACGTTAACCGGTCGGGTCGGCAGGCGAGCGGTCAACGCCCCGTATGGGCCGGCCGATCCTTCAGAGAAAGCCGGTCAGCCGACGACGCGCCGGCGGGTGGCGATGAGTTGGCGCAGCCGCTCGGTGCGGGCCCGCTGCGGCCGCTGGCGCTGCTGTACCGCACGGGCACCGGCCAACTCGGCGAGGAGTTGCAGGCGACGGCGGCTCCGATCGGGGTCGAGCCGCGGCGGTGTGGTCCAGGCCATACCGCGAGCGTGGACCGTCCTCAGGCGTACGTCAAGGTGGCCTTCGCTACGCAGCGAGACCGGCACCGAAGGTCACCAGAGCGGCCAGTCTCCGGTCTGCGCCCACCGCGTCGCGACGATCGCGGCGGCGATGCTCCAGCCACCCGCGGTGACGATCGCCACGCCCGTCGCCACCCCCCGGTCGCCGTGGCGGACCAGCACCGCGGTGGCCAGCCACGCCAGGCCGCCGGCCAGCAGCGTCCACCAGACGTAGCCGGCGACGCCACCGCCGAGCAGCCCGAACAACAGCAACCAGGCGAACGCGACGAGCGCGCCGACCGCGACGCCGGCGCCGGTGACCGGGTACGGCTCGCGGTAGCTGGGCCGCATCGACGTGCTCGACGGGAACAGCCCCGACGGCGTACGCGGCGGCGGTGGGAACGCCCCCGGACCGGTCCCCTCGGGTCCGCCGTGCCACCCGTGCGTCACCGCCGCCCCCTTTCCCGGACCGTCCGTACCGCGTTCGGCTTTCGTCCCTACGGTAGTGGTCTGTCAGGATGACCGGATGCGCTCGCCATCGATCGGTCGCCGCACGCTGCCGGCGTACCCGGTCCTGCTGCTCGTCGCGGCGCTCGCCGCCGGGTGCGGCTCCCCCACCGGGCGCGCCGACAGGTGGCAGGAACCGAGCCCGATGGCGACGGCCGCGCAGCCCGCCGACCCGGCCAGCCCGGTACCGCCGGCCGCCTCCCCGCCGTCACCGACGCGCACCGACGTGAAGCGGGTCTTCCCGGTGCGGGCCGGCAACGTCGACTACCACCCGACGCACGGCGGCTACCCGGGCACCGACGTGTTCGCCGACTGCGGGGAACCGGTGGTCGCGGTCACCGACGGTGTGGTGCTGGAGGTGAGCCGCGTCGACCGGTTCGACAGGCGCGGGCCGCTGGGCCCGAACAACGGCGGGCTCTCCGTCTCGCTGCTCGGCGACGACGGGGTGCGCTACTACGGCTCCCACCTGAGCGCGATCGCAGCCGGCGTCGACGCCGGGGTACGGGTGCGTGCCGGGCAGCAGCTCGGCAAGGTGGGCCGTACCGGCAACGCCAACAACGTCTGCCACCTGCACTTCGGCCTGTCGCCGAAGTGCACCGGCGCCGACGACTGGTGGATCCGCCGGGGCGTGGTCTGGCCGGCGCCGTACCTGAACTCCTGGCGCAAGGGCGGCAACCGCTCGCCGGTCACCGAGGTCACCGCCTGGCAGCGCAAGCACGGCTGCCCGGCCTCGCCCGGCCGGTCCACCCGCAGCGGCTGACCGACTCGCGCCGCGGGGACACGCGGCGGACGGCGGATGCGCGTAGGTTCCAGGACATGAGTGCCCGGGATCCCCTCGCCGACCTGCGCCGGATCGCGTTCCTGCTGGAACGGGCGAACGAGGCCACGTACCGGGTCCGGGCGTTCCGGTCGGCGGCGAAGACGCTCGGGGCGCTGCCCGCCGCCGAGGTGGCCGAGCGGGCCCGCACCGGCAAGCTGACCGAGCTGTCCGGCGTCGGTGACGTGACCGCCCGCTGCGTGGCCGAGTCGCTGGCCGGCGAGGAACCGGTCTACCTACGCCGGCTGCTGGCGACCGAGGGCACCGACCTGGACGAGGCGGCGGCGAAGCTGCGGGACGCGCTGCGCGGTGACTGCCACACCCACTCGGACTGGTCCGACGGCGGCTCACCGATCGAGGAGATGGCGCTGGCGGCGGTCGAGCTGGGTCACGAGTACCTGGTGCTCACCGACCACTCGCCGCGGCTCACAGTGGCCCGGGGTCTGACCGCGGAGCGGCTGCGCAAGCAGCTCGACCACGTCGCCGCGGTCAACGAGGCGCTGCCGAAGGGTTTCCGCATCCTCACCGGCATCGAGGTCGACATCCTCGCCGACGGCTCGCTCGACCAGGACGAGAAGCTGCTGGCCCGCCTGGACGTGGTGGTCGGCTCGGTGCACAGCGGCCTGAACGACGACCGGGCGAAGATGACCCGCCGGATGCTGACCGCGATCGCGAACCCGCACCTGGACATCCTCGGCCACTGCACCGGCCGGATGGTCTCCTCCCGGCCCGCCGGGGTGACCGGGCCCGGCGACCGGGGGCACCGGGCGCGTACCCGCAAGGAGAGCGAGTTCGACGCGGACGCCGTCTTCGCCGCCTGCGCCGAGCACGACGTGGCCGTCGAGATCAACTCCCGGCCGGAGCGGCAGGACCCGCCGAAGCGGCTGATCCGCCTCGCGCTGGAGGCCGGGTGCCGGTTCGCGATCGACACCGACGCGCACGCGCCCGGCCAGCTCGACTGGCAGCGCTTCGGCTGCGAGCGGGCCGCGCTGTGCGGCGTACCGGCGAAGCGGGTGGTGAACACCTGGACGGCCGACCGCCTGGTGAAGTGGACGGCCGGCCGCGGCTGACGGTCAGCCGCGCGTGGCCGGTTCGGCCGTGCGGGCGGTGGGCGTCACCGCCTCCGGGCGTGGACGGCGCCGCCCGAACAGGCCCTGGGCGACCGCCACGCCGACGAGCACCACGAACGCGCCGACGGGCTGGTGCCAGTTCATCCGCTCGCCCAGCACCACCGCGCCGACGAGCACCGCGAACACCGGGATCAGGTACGTCACTGTGGACGCCGTACTGGCCCCGGCCAGCCGGATGTTGCGCATGTTGATCACGAAGGCGAGCCCGGTGCCGAGCGCGCCGAGCGCCAGCACGCTCGCCGCCACGCGCGGGGAGAGGCCGATCGGCGACGGCGGCGTACCGACGAACGGCGCGACCAGCGCGAGCTGCGCGGTCGCCACCAGCAGCTGGGCCGCCGACAGCGACAGGCCGGAG
This sequence comes from Micromonospora sp. WMMD1219, assembly GCF_049315215.1. Taxonomy (NCBI): domain Bacteria; kingdom Bacillati; phylum Actinomycetota; class Actinomycetes; order Micromonosporales; family Micromonosporaceae; genus Micromonospora; species Micromonospora sp. WMMD1219. The sequence goes on along the minus strand of NZ_CP186057.1, from coordinate 2,003,716 downwards.
TACGCGCTGCCCGCGACGAACTTCTTCTGGTACGGGATCGCCAGCCCGTAGCAGGCCGCCGCGCCGAAGCACATGAGCTGGCCGACGAAGTGGGCGCCGCCCACGCCCTCCCAGACGCCGAGCACCACGAGCACGCCGACGAAGCCCAGCCCCAGCCCGACGGCACGGCGGGCGGTCAGCCGCTCGGTGCGGAACACCAGCACCGCCAGCGGCAGCACGATCAGCGGCGTGGTGGCGTTCCAGATGCCGGCGAGCATCGACTCGACCCGCTGCTCGCCGTAGCCGAACAGCGTGAACGGCACGGCGACGCCGAACGCGGCCACCACGAGCATGTGCGCCCACACCCGCAGGTCGCGGGGCAGCCGGTCGCGCAGCACCGCGAGCACCACGAGCAGCGTCAGCGCGCCGGTGGCCACCCGGTAGAGCGTGAGGTGCACGGGGTGCAGCTCGGTCACGCCGACCTTGATGAACAGGAAGCTGGAACCCCAGATGGCGGCGAGCGCGACGAACCCGGGCAGCCAGCTCCGCACCGGCGCGCGGTCAGGAGTGATCTCGACGTTCACCCCTGACACTCTGCCGCAGAGGTACGACGAAGTCGCGCGGTATTCCGGATGCGGCGTCACGTAGGGTCGCCTGGTGGGACGAATCGATGACCTCGCCAACCGGTACGTGGCCGAGTGGGCTCCGCTGAGCCCGACCGGCGCCACCTACGTCGGCATCGCCGGCTACGACGACCAGCTCGACGACCTGTCGCCCGAGGGTTACGCCGCCCGCGCCGAACTGGCCCGTCGCACGCTCGGCGAACTCGACGTGACCGAGCCGGAGACCGAGGCGGAGCGGACCGCCAAGGAGGCCATGCAGGAACGCCTCGGCCTGGAGCTGGCCCGCCACGACGCGGGCGAGACCGGCAGCGAGGTCAACGTGATCGCGAGCGGGCTGCACGAGATCCGGATGGTCTTCGACCTCATGCCGACCGACGGCGAGGAAGCCCGGGCGAACGTGGCCGCCCGGCTCAACCGTTTCGCGTCCGCGCTGGACGGCTACAAGCGCACGCTGCGCGAGGCCGCCGCGGCGGGACGGGTCAGCTCGCGGGTGCAGCTCGTCGAGGTCGCCAAGCAGTGCGACGTCTGGGTCGACCCGGAGGGCGACAACTTCTTCCACGGGATGGTCGAGCGGATCGACGCCGACGGCGCACTCGGCGCGGAGCTGCGCAAGGGCGCCGCCGCCGCGACCGCCGCGACCGCCGAGTTCGGGCAGTTCCTGCGCACCGAGCTGGCGCCGGTGGGCCGGGAGAAGCAGGCCGCCGGGCGGGAGCGCTACGAGCTGGCCTCGCAGTACTTCCTCGGCGCGAAGGTCGACCTGGACGAGACGTACGCCTGGGGTTTCGCGGAGCTGGCCCGGCTGGAGGCCGAGATGCGGGCGGTGGCCGCGCGGATCGCCGGGCGCGGCGCCTCGGTCGACGACGCGGTACGCGCGCTCGACGCCGACCCGGCGCGGACGGTACGCGGCAAGGAGGCGTTCCGGGACTGGATGCAGGCGCTCGCCGACAGGGCGGTCACCGAGCTGAACGGCACCCACTTCGACATCCCCGAGCAGGTGCGCCGGATCGAGTGCTGCCTCGCGCCGACGAGCGACGGCGCCATCTACTACACCGGCCCGAGCGAGGACTTCTCCCGGCCCGGACGGATGTGGTGGGCGGTGCCGCAGGGCATCACCGACTTCTCCACCTGGCGCGAGGTGACCACCGTCTACCACGAGGGCGTGCCGGGTCACCACCTCCAGGTCGCCCAGACCGCCGTCCGGGCCGACCTGCTCAACCGCTGGCAGCGGCTGCTGTGCTGGGTCTCCGGGCACGGCGAGGGCTGGGCGCTCTACTCGGAGCGGCTGATGGACGAGCTGGGCTACCTCGACGACCCGGGTGACCGGCTCGGCATGCTCGACGGGCAGGCGCTGCGCGCGGCCCGGGTCATCGTGGACATCGGCATGCACCTGGAGCTGGAGATCCCGAAGGACAACCCGTTCGGCTTCCACCCGGGCGAGCGGTGGACGCCGGAGCTGGGCTGGGAGTTCATGCGGGCGCACTGCCGGGTGCCGGACGAGAACCTGCGCTTCGAGCTGAACCGCTACCTGGGCTGGCCCGGGCAGGCGCCGTCGTACAAGGTGGGCGAGCGGATCTGGTTGCAGGCCCGGGAGGACGCGAAGGCCCGCAAGGGCGCCGACTTCGACCTCAAGGAGTTCCACCGCCAGGCGCTCGACCTGGGTTCGCTGGGGCTCGACCCGCTGCGCAAGGCGCTGGCCCGGATCTGAGCCGGTGCCGGGTGCCGGCGGTGAGTCCCGCCGGCACCCGCACGCGTCAGGCGCCGAGCGTCAGCCGCAGCGTCGGCCGGCCGGTGAGCGTGTTGCTGGTGACGTACGCCAGGTCGATGACCGGGTCGGTGAACGTCACCGGGATGGGCAGCGTGACCGGCAGGCCGTCCGGGAACGGCAGGTCCGGGGTCAGCGTCAGCTTGATGCCGGCGAGCTTGCCGACGAACCGGGTGCAGTAGAACGCGACGTCGTCGCGGACCGTGAGGCGGTCGGTCGCGTACCGCTGGGTGCGGCCCCGGGGACCGTCGGCGACCAGCAGGAAGTCGTCGGTCACCGCCTCCTTCATGCTGAACTTCAGCACCTTGAGCACGCCCTGCTCGGTCTGCAGGTCGGTGATCCCCTCGAACCGCAGCCCGGTCATGGTCACCTTGGAGCCGGTGAGCTTCGACGGCTGCTGGCCCACCTTCGGCAGGCTCGGGTCGGCGGCGATACGCGGCAGCGGCTTGCCCGGTTCCACCTTGCCGGGCTTCGCCGGTTCCTCCTTGCCCGGCTTGCCCGGCGCCGGGCAGTCGGTCGGGCCGGGACGGGTCGTCGGCTTGCTCGTCGGGGTCGCCGACCCGCTCGCGGTCGGTGTGGGCGAGGGCGTCGCGCTCTTGTCGCTGCCGCCCTTGAACAGGTCGCCGATCCCGTCGAAGAAGTCGGTGATGATGTTGCCTTCCCGCGTCGGGCTCGCGCTCGGCGTCGGGGTGGGCGTCGCGGAGGGTGCGCTCGCGCCGGACGACGGCGTGGCGGGCTTCGACGGGCAGGCGCTCGCGGCGGGCTTGCTCGGGGCGGCCTGCACCGCCTGCGGCTGTACGGCCAGGCCGGCGGCGGCGAGGCCGAGCACCACGAGGACGATGCCGAAGGTGCGCGGGTCCGCCGAACGTCCCGCCCACTCCGGCGGGCCGCCGTCGGATCCGGCCGCCTGCCCGTTCGCCGACTGCCGAGGGACCGGCCGCTCCCCGCCCGGCCGCTCGGCAGTCGGCTGCTCGACGGCCGGCCGGACGCCGACCGGCACCTCGACGGTCGGCCGCTCGTCCGCGGTCTGCGCGTTCACAGGCTGTGCGTCCACGGCGGTCTCGGGCTCGTCGTCCACAGTGGTGCCGGGCTCGTCGGTGTCGCGCCCGGCCTCGGCCGCTTCGGCACCGGCGGGACCGGCCGGCAGGGTCGGCACCCAGGCGAACGCGAGCGCGCTGCCCACGATGCCGAGCAGCAGGCCGAGGAAGAAGCCGCCGAGGTTGAGCCCGATCAGGGAGTAGACGGCGGTGATCGCCGCGACGATCGAGTAGAACAGCCGCTGCGCCGGACTGAGCCAGAGCAGCACCCCGCAGGTCACCAGGATGCCCGGGATCAGCAGGGAGAGCAGGCCGGTGGCGCCGCTGCTGAAGCTCAGGCCGTTGAGGGTCAACCGGGTGGAGGCGAGCATCTCCACCCCGGCCAGGATGATGAACAGGCCGCCCCAGAACGGCCGGGTCCGCTGCCAGCGGCGGAAGGTCCGCCAAGCCCGGGCCGCGGTGCCGAGCCGGGCGTGGGACGGTTCGACGGTTGTCACGTACTCCTCCTGGCGGAGCGGGGACGGGGACGGTGGGGCGGGCCCGCGGTGGTCGGCCACCGCGGGCCGTGCTCAGCTCAGAAGCACTCCTTGCCCTTGGCGTCGTCGCCCACGTTGACCTTGAGCCGGAGCCCGACCAGGTTGAACGTCGAGGAAGTGGTGTAGCGGGACACCTGCTTCAGATCACGGATGGTCACCCGGTCGGAGTTCTGGCCGAACGAGCCCCGCTGCGCCGTCGGGTTGAGGTCGCTGGCGTCGCGGCCGATCTGGATGTTGGTGAAGGTGGCGTTGCCCTCGAGCGAGTCCATCGCGATGACGAGGTCCTTGGCCCGGGCGGGGTCCTTGCCCTCACCGGCGTTGATGGTGAGGACCACCGGCAGGCCGGGCAGGTCGGCGCGGACGGACTGGCAGAGCTTGTACAGCTCGGCGCTGCTGATCTCGGCCATCGCGACCGGGCGCGTGGCGCCGGCCTTGCCGTCCTCGCCCTTCTCGCGGACGATGCCGCCGTACTGCTTGAAGCCCTCGCCCTCCAGGCGCTCGGCGCCGATCTTGAACGTCTGCCCGGACACGGTGATGTCGGAGGCGATGGCGCCGGTCGACATGCCGAACAGGATGGCACCGGCGGCGGCCGTGGTGGGCACGATCATGGCGGCGAACCGCCGCCACCGGGTACGACCCTGGTTGTCGAGCCGATTCTGCACGGAGTTCCTCCTCGAACGAATGTGCGCGGCGGCCGGTTGCGAACCGGCGGCCCGCGCCGGGCCCGTCCTTCTGTTACCGACGGGTAACGATCGAGCCTGATCGTGCACCCGATGCGGTGTGGCTCACAACCCCCTGATTACCCGGCGGTAACACCGGGGGGATACGGGCAGGTGACCGGGCGTCACGAAATCCCAGGCCACGCAGGGAGATGAGGGCGAAATGTCGCGCCAAACCGGGCATCGATGGCGATGAGCGCGACGGAAAGTTACCGGATATCTCGCCGTTACAATCGAGTAACGAATGTAAAGTACGGTCGCCCGCATGGGAGACCTGCACGACGGAGGGGTGGACCGCACTGCGGCCCACCCCTCCGTCGTGCTTCCGGCGTACCGGTCAGCGGCGTTCCACCTCACCGGCGCCCGAGCGCTGGGCCGGCACCGACGGATCGTCGGACCGCCAGTTCGTCGACGCCGGCGGGATCTCGTCGTCGAGCGGACCACCGACGGGCTCCTGGTCGACGCGGGTGGGCGTCGGGTCGGAGGTCGGCGCGTCCGCGCGATGCCGGGCGTTGCCGTCGCCCTTGGGCCGGGTCACCAGCCACACGCCCGCGATCAGGGCGATCAGGCCCAGCACACCGGCGATGATCGGGCCCCAGACACTGATCATGCCGATCTTGAAACGGTTGTCCTTCACCGTCTCGACGCTGCGGCTGATCGTGTCGTCGTTGTAGTTGAAGTCCGCATCCAGCAGCACGGTCGGGGCGCCGGTGTCCGGACGCAGCTCCTTGTACTGCTGCTCGCGCACCTTGATGTAGGCGCCGGTCACCGGGTCGACCCAGAGCGTACGGGTGTTGCTGTAGACGACCTGACCGCTGGTCGCGGTCGGCGCGAACTTGCCCAGCAGCGTCTTGACGCTGTCCGCCGGGGTGTTCAGCGGCTCGTTCTCGATCCGCTGCTCGAAGCGGTAAGTCTCGACGCCCTTGATCTTCTCGGTGCCGGTGAACCGCGCCGGGAAGGTCTTCTTCAGGTCGCGGTCGAACACCTGGTAGTCACGCTTGCCGGTGCCGAACGGGAACTTGTAGATCTGGCCGGAGTAGCGCACGTTCCCGACCGGGGTCTGCTCCGCGCCGGACTCGTTGAGCCACTGCTCGTCCCACGGCGCCGCCGCGCCGGAGATCCGGTAGAGCGCCAGCTCGGTGCTGTACTGGCTGATCACATCCTGGTTGTCGCTGCGCTTGACCGTCTGGAAGACGTTCCAGATGACCGCGTCGCCCTTCAGCTCCTTGGGCACGCGGTCCTTGGTGTCCTCCGGCTGCGGGATGACCTCGATGCTGGACACGAGATCGGCCTGCGGCACCTCGATGCTCACCGCGCCGGCTTCGGACTTGATCTGTAGGAACTTCGCGCCCTTCGCCTCCGCGACGGACGTCGTTGGTTCCAGGTCATAGGGCAGCTTGGTCACGGCGGGGGCCACGTAGAACGGCAGCCCGGCCGCGAAGACCAGCAACAAGACACCTAGCCCGAAGAGCGCGGCGCCCACGCGAAGCTTCACTCATCCTCCTGTAACCTGCCGCCCTACGGTCTGTCGTCCGGGGCACCCGATCCTTAGCATTGGCGGGAGGTTACTCCCCAGTCACCTGCAAAAGCGACCCCCTGGATGTCCAGATGTCCACAGCCACCACGCCAACAGTCCCGGAGCCATCGGTAACGGGCCGTCTTCCCGCCCTCGACGCGCTGCGAGCGATCGGCGCGGTGGCGGTCGTCGGTCACCACGTCGGCTTCCAGACCGCCGTCACCATGAACGCCACGTGGGGCGGCTGGTTGGCGCGCCTGGACGTGGGCGTGGCGATCTTCTTCGTGCTCTCCGGCTTCCTGCTGTTCCGCCCGTGGGCGCTCAGCGTCGCGACCGGACGGCCGCGGCCCCGCACCGAGCGGTACTTCTGGCGCCGGGCGCTGCGGATCCTGCCCGCGTACTGGCTGGCGGTGGTGGTCTGTTTCGTCGTCCTGCCCGGCAACCACCCGGCGTCGGCAGGTGACTGGCTGCGCCACCTCACGCTCACCCAGATCTACGAGGCCGGGCAGCTCGGGCACGGGCTCAGCCAGACCTGGAGCCTCGCCACCGAGGTCGTCTTCTACCTGCTCCTGCCGCTGCTCGCCGTGCTCGCCGTGGGCCGGACCTGGCGTCCCGTCCGCACCGTGCTGCTCGCCTCCTCCGGGGCGCTGCTGACGCTCGCGTGGGTCGCCATGATGGGCGCCGGCTGGCTCGACGGCGCGCTGCACACGATGTGGTTCCCCTCGTACGGCGCCTGGTTCGGCGGTGGCATGGCGCTGGCCGCGGCGCACGTGGCCCTGCGTACCGGCACGGCGCCGGCCGCCTTCCGCGTGCTCGACGACCTCGCCTCCGCACCGCTCGCCTGCTGGGCGGCAGCGGTCGCGGTGATGGCGATCGCGACGACGCCGATCGCCGGCCCGCGCGACCTGACCAGCCCGACCGCCACCGAGTTCGGCACCAAGCTGGCGCTCTACCTCCTGATCGCCGTCCTGATCACGATCCCGGTGGCGTTCGGCGGGCGAACCCGGGCGAAGGAGGCCTTCAGCAGCGGGTGGGCACGGTGGATGGGGCACGTGTCGTACGGCCTGTTCCTGTGGCACCCGCTGGTCATCGAGCTGATCTACCTGATCGAGGACCGGCCGCTGTTCACCGGCCAGTTCGTCGACGTCTTCGCCCTGACCATGGTCTTCGGCCTGGCGTACGCCGCGGTCAGCTACTACGGCGTCGAGCGCCCGCTCCAGACGCTCGGCACGCAGAGCCGCCGCCGGCCGACCGGGCGCGGACCGGCATCGGGGACGTCCGCCGTCCCGGCCACCACACCGGACGTCGCGGCACCCGCCTAGCTGTCACGCATCGCTCACCTTCAGTGACCCGGCGGCGGCCGGCGGCCCGACGCCGCCGGTCGGGGCATTGCCGGGCGCAGGCCCAGCCCTTAATGTGACGCGCACCGCTAAATTACTTGAGAGTAGGGTTCGCGTGGAGCGTCGCTTCGGCATGCCCGGACACGTGCTGTTCCTCAACTGGCGAGACACTCGCAACCCCGAGGGCGGCGGTTCCGAGGTGTACGTGGAACGGATCGCCGCCGAGCTGGTGGCGCGCGGATTCCGCGCCACCCTGTTCTGCGCCGCGCACCGCGAGGCCCCCGCCGACGAGGTCAACGACGAGGGCATCCGGTTCGTCCGGCGCGGTGGCCGGCACACCGTCTACCTCTGGGCCGCGCTCTGCTACCTGGCCGGGGCGTTCGGCCTCGGCCCGCTCGCCGCGCGCCGCGGCGGCCGGCCGGACATCCTCGTCGACGTCTGCAACGGCCTGCCGTTCCTCTCCCCGCTCTGGGCCCGCCGCCCGGTGGTCAAGCTGATCCACCACGTGCACCGCGAGCAGTGGCCGGTGGTCCTGCCGCAGTGGGCCGCCCGGTTCGGCTGGTGGGTCGAGTCGTCGCTGGCGGTACGCGTCTACCGGCGGTGCCGGTACGTCACCGTGTCCGAGGCGACCCGGCGCGAACTCGCCACCCTCGGCGTACCGCCGGAGCAGGTCTCGGTGGTCTACAACGGCACGCCGGAGCTGCCCCGCACCGACGTCGAACGCGCCCCGTTCCCGCTGCTCGTGACGCTCAACCGCCTTGTGCCGCACAAGCGGGTGGAGGTGGCGCTGCGCGCTGTCGCGGCGCTCGCCGACGAGCTGCCCCAGCTCCGGCTGGTGGTCGCGGGGCAGGGCTGGTGGGAGTCGCACCTGCGCGAGGTCGCCGACGAGCTGGCCATCACCGACCGGGTGGACTTCCGGGGCTTCGTGACGGAGGAGGAGAAGGCCGCGCTGCTCGCCTCGGCCTGGGTCGCCCTGACGCCGTCGCTCAAGGAGGGCTGGGGGCTGACGATCGTGGAGGCCGGCGCGGCGGGTACGCCGACAGTGGCGTTCCGGGAGGCGGGCGGCGTCGCGGAGGCGGTGGTCGACGGGCGTACCGGCCTGCTGGCCGACGACATCGACGACTACCTGGCGAAGGTGCGCGCGCTGCTGCACGACGACGAGATGCGTCAGGAGATGGGCGCTCAGGCCCGGCGGCACGCGGCGAACTTCACCTGGCCGGTGGCGGGGGAACGCTTCGCGACCCTGCTGGAGACTGCGGACTCGCCCCGCCCGGTCCAGCGGCGGGGCGACCCGTCCTACCTGTTGCCGTAGACCTCGGGGGCGTACGGGTCCTGCTTCCCGGCCCGCTTGGCCGCCTCCGTGGCGTTACGCGCCTCGGTCGCGGCCTCCTCGGCCGTGGCGGTCGCGGCGGCCGAGAGCCCGCCGAGGGCCAGGACCCCGAGCAACGCCGCCACCAGGCCGGACACGACAAGGGTCAAAGCTCTACGCATGCCATTCCTCCGATGGTGAGACGTGCGAGCGGACGTTACCACGCAGTAGCTCGCCGGCGTAGGGTCGAAAAGGCGGCAGCCATGACCGCCAGAACGGCAGTTCCGCACGCGAGCACGACCAGCCAGCGGCTCGCTCCGGCCCGCGGCGGCGGACCCGAGGCGGCCGGGTTCCGGTAGAGGCTCAGCGACTCCCCCTCGTACCGGAGGTCGAGACCGGCCAGGACGGCCGGGTCCACTGTGCTCGGCGTACCGTGCTGCACCACCACCCAGCCCACGCCGGTGGCCGAGACCGGCCGCCCCTCGGCGAGCACCCGGCGCACCTCGCGCAGGCGCGGATTCTCCCCGGCCACCGCGACGTCGTCGACCACGAGCGTGTCGTCGGTGAGCACGGTTCCCGGCAGGTAGCGGGGCGCCGGGTCCAGCACCACCCGGCCCGGGTTCCACGGATAGGCCCGGTAGGTGGTCAGCGGCAGGGCGAGGATCTCACCGGGGTCGTCGGGCAGGCGCTCGGCGACCGCCCGCCAGTCCGCCGGGTAGCGCACCGGGCTGATCCGGCCGGCCCCGCCGAACGCCAGGTCGGGCATCACGGCCACCGGCAGGAGCAGCAGCCCGGCCAGCACGATCCCGGCGACCTCGCGGTCGATCCGGGCCACCAGCCGTTCGGCGCCCAGCGCCGCGCACACCACCAGCACGAGGGCGTACGGCGCGAGGAACTTCTGCCCGTCGCGGAGCAGTCCCGCCCCCGGCACGTGCGCCACCGCCCAGCTCAGCGCCGCCTGCCCGCCGGGCAGCACGGCGAGCGCGGCCAGCAGGTACGCGCCGCCGGCCAGCACGCCCAGCCGTACCGCCGCGCCCGCCGGCAGCCGCCGCCGTAGCAGACCGGCGCCGACAGCGGCCAGCACCACGAGGACCAGTGTCGCCAGCGGGGCCAGCGTGGCGGACCGGCTGGCCGGGGTGGCCTGCACGTTCCAGATGCCGCCGGTGCCCGCGAGCGCCACCAGCGGGCCCGCCCAGTTCTCGGCGCGCGCCGCGAACGCCGCCACGCCGGCCGGGTCGGACGTGCCGCCCGCGCCGGTGACCAGGGCCGCCACGATCCACGGGGCGTTGAGCAGCGCGACACCGCCCACCGCGACCGCGGACAGCCGCAGCCGGGCCCGGTCCGCCGCCAGCACCAGCACCGTCGCCAGCGCGATCAGGCCGCCGGTCGGGGTGATCGCGGCGGGCGCGGCGAACAGCACCACCCGGGCGAGCGCACCGTCGCGGCCCGCCCGCAGGTCCAGCGCCGCCCGCACCAGCCAGGGCAGTGCGGCGTACGCCAGCAGCAGCCCCCACTGCCCGATCAGCAACCGCTCGGCCAGGTACGGCGTCCACGCGTACGCCACCGCGGCGACGAGTTGCACCGCACGTCGCTCGGTCGGCACCAGCCGTCCGGCTCCCACGGCGGCGAACAGGACCGCCCCGGCCAGCGCCACCCGCTGCACCACCCAGCCCGGCACGAGCTGGGTCACCAGCGAGACCAGCGCGTCCATCGGCACCGCCCGGGGCAGGCTCTGCGCCGGGGCCACCAGATCCCAGCTCAGCGGCTGCCGGGGAACGAACACCATGTCGTACCGCAGCGCGTAGCCCGGCGCCGCGAGCGGCGCCAGGATCAACACGGTGGCGACGACCGCCACGAGGTACAGCGGCAGCGACTCCCGCCACCGCCGGACCGCGGGGCCGCCGCCCTCGGCGGGACGTCCGGTCATTACGGCTTCGGCACCGCCCGGCCGATGGTGACCAGGTTGGTGCACAACCGGACTCCGGGCGTGTTCACGGTCAGTTCGACGGCGGACCCGGCGCCCTCCAGCATGAAGAACACGTCGTTCAGCCCGCTCTTCAGCGTGATCTCGCGGGTGGCGTCGCCGAGCTTGAACACCGCCGTCGAGTCACCGGAGCTGACGTAGCCGAAGTGCACCACGTACGGCCACTCCACCAGGTAGCCGTCCATCGGGATGCGGACGGTCCGGCCGCCCTCGGCCAGGTGCCCGCAGCCCTCCACGGTGCCGGGCGCGACCTTGCGCCCCTCGACCACGACCGGCCGGATCCGGCCGTTCTCGTCGAACGTCGACGGCTTCTCGCTCATCGTCACGAACGTCGGCCGGCGCTGGGCCGGACGGAAGAAGTGGGACTGGAGGTTGTCCGGCCAGAAGTACCCGGCCACGACCCGGTCCGGGACGGTCGTGTCGAAGAAGACGGTGCCGGGCGGCGCGGCGGCCAACTCGGCCTGCGTCGTGGCCAGGTAGTCCCGCCCGTGCTTGGTGCTCCAGTTGTCGCCGAACCGCGCGGTGCTCCACAGCGTGCCCACCCCGATGGTGGCCAGCAGCACGACCATCGAGACCAGGCCGACCGCGAACGCGCCCGGCTCCCGCAGCACGGTCGGCAGCGGCCACGCGGAGACGTCGTCCTCGTCGCTGTCCTTCATCCCGAGCAGCGCCACCCCGACGCAGATCGCGGCCACCAGCACCACGTCCGCGACGTACCGGGGGACGACGCCGACCAGCGGCCCCAACGGTCCGCCGAGCCGGGTCACCGCGAACAGCGCTGCGACCAGGCCGAGGTAGCAGGCGAGCAGCAGCCAGGCCCGCCCGGCGGTCGGCCGCCGCCGCACGGTGACCACGATCAGCGCCGCGAGCACCGCCCAGGACAGCCACTTCGCGATGTCGTACGGGTCGGACAGCGGCGGCCCGTCACCGGCGTACGTCCAGCGCCACGGCCCGCCGAGCAGGCCCGGCACCACCGTGTCGCCGATCAGGTCGCCCAGGAAGGTGAAGACCTGCCCGACCGAGGTGGGCTCGTCCAGCCCACGGGCCGGGCGGGTCAGGTAGTACGCCAGGTAAGCCCCGGACAGCACGGTGAGCATCAGCCACGCCGGCCAGAACCGCACGACGGTGGTCACCAGGCTGCGCCACGCGCGGCCCTTGGTGAACAGGAACGCGGTCAGCAGGAACAGCAGCGGCACGATCAGCAGCGCCTTGGTGTCGAAGAGCAGGCCGAACACCAGCCAGAACGCGACCAGGACGAGGTGCCGCCTCCGGCCGGTGCGCACGTACCGGACCTGGGCCGCCACGGCGAGGACCAGGGCGAGTTGCGGCGGCAGCACCAGCAGGCCGACCAGCCACAGCGACGACACCTCGAGCGTCAGCGGGCTGAACAGGAACAGGCTCAGCGGGACGAGCAGCCCCCAGCCGGGCCGCAGCAGGTCACGGAGCAGCCGGTAGAGGGCGATCCCCACCGCCGCCTGCCCGGCCGCCAGCAGCAGGATCCACGGCCAGCCGGCGAAACCGGCCGCCCGGACCATCAGCCAGGCGACCGCCAGCCCGCCCGGCATGAGGTGGTTGTTGAACGTGCCCAGCAGGTAGTCCGGGTCCAGCCGGGTGTCGAGCACCTGCGCGGCGATGACGAACTCGTCCTGCGAGAACCAGCCACGGGCGGCCAGCCCGGCGCGCGACGCGACGGACACGATGATGATCGCGATCGCGACCGCGCGGACGCGGTCGGCGGCTATCCAGCGACCGAGCGGTCCGGGTCCGTCGTCCTCCGCGCCGACGGCTGCCGGATGCGTCTCGGCCGCTGCTTGTGGCATTGACATGGTCGGCAGCCTGCCACACGCTTACACGCCGTGGGGACGGCCGTTCTCCTGATAACGCCCCGCAACGCCCCCAGGTCGCCGCTGCGCGTCCGGTCCGGATAACGTCGCGCGACACGCGTCATGTTGCAGGTGCGCGTACGGCCGGCGAGACAGGAGCCGAAAATGCGTGCGGACGGGACGACAACGTCGCCGACGGGGACGGACCTCCCCGCCCGGGAGACCGGCCGGGCCCGGCAGACGGCGCGACGGTTCCGGCACCTGACGATCTGTCTCGCGCTCACCGCACTCGCCTTCCAGCAGGCGCCCGGGCAGGTCGTCCCGGACACCAAGGTCGACCTGAACGTCAATCCGGCCGGGTGGCTACTGCGCTCGCTGCACCTCTGGGACCCCACCGGCACGTTCGGCCAGCTCCAGAACCAGGCGTACGGGTATCTCTGGCCGATGGGTCCGTTCTTCCTGCTCGGGACGGAACTGGGCATCGCGCCGTGGATCGTCCAGCGGCTGTGGTGGGCGCTGCTGTTCTGCGTCGCGTACCTCGGTGTGGTGCGGCTGGCGGGCCGGCTCGGCATCGGCAGCCCCGCCGGCCGGATGATCGCCGGCGTCGCGTTCGCGCTGTCCCCGCGCATCCTGACCCAGCTCGGCTGGTCGTCGGTGGAGTCCTGGCCCAGCGCCGTCGCGCCGTGGGTGCTCATCCCGCTCGTCGGACTCGCCCGGGGCGCCCGGCTGCGCCGCGCGGTCGCCGGGTCGGCTATCGCCGTCGCCTGCGCGGGCGGCGTCAACGCCACAGCCGTCGCCGCCGTGGTGCCGCTCGCCCTGCTCTGGCTCGCCACGCTCCGGCCGCTGCGCCGCCGCGTCACCGCCCTCGCGGCCTGGTGCGGCGCGGTCGCCCTGGCCACCGCGTGGTGGCTGATCCCGCTGCTGGTCCTCGGCCGGTACAGCCCGCCGTTCCTCGACTACATCGAGACCGCCCGCAACACCACGAGCGTCACCGACGCGGTGACGACGCTGCGCGGCGCCTCCTACTGGGTCGCCTACCTGGCGTCCCCGTTCGGCGCGACCATCCCGGCCGGCGCGCGGCTGGCCAACGACACGCTGCTCGTCGTGGCCACCCTGGCGGTCGCCGCGCTCGGCGTGCTCGGCCTGTCCCGGCGGGGGATGCCGCACCGGCGGTTCCTCATCACCGGCCTGCTGCTCGGCGTCGCGCTCGTCGGGCTCGGGCACACCGGCGACCTGCCCAACATCCTCGCCGGGCCGCAGCAGCAGTTCCTCGACGGCATCGGCGCCCCGCTGCGCAACGTGCACAAGTTCGACGTGCTGCTCCGCCTGCCGCTGGCGCTCGGCCTGGCGCACCTGGTCAGCCTCGCCGTACGCGCCGCCCGGACCGCACCCGGGCAGCACCGCGGCCGCGCCACGGCCCGGGCCTGGCTCACCGCCGGCACCGCGATGGTCGCGGTCGCGGGCGTCGCCTCACCGGCGCTCGCCGGTGGCCTGGCCACCCCGGGCGCGGTCAAGGACGTGCCCGGCTACTGGCACGAGGCCACCGACTGGCTGGACGCGAACACCGGACGCGGGCGCGTGCTCGTCGTCCCCGGCGCGCGCTTCCCCGCGTACGACTGGGGCAGCACCACCGACGAGATCGCCCAGCCGCTGCTGGACAGCCGGTGGGCGGTCCGCAACGCCATCCCGTTCACCCCGCCCGCCACGATCCGGCTGCTCGACGCGATCGAGTCGACGCTCGCCACCGGCGCCGGCTCGGCCGGCCTGGCCGACCTGCTCGCCCGCTCCGGGATCAGCCACGTCCTGTTCCGCGCCGACCTCGACCACGGCCGCTCGGACACGGCCCGCCCGGCGGTCGTCCGGCAGGCGCTGGAACGCTCGCCCGGGCTGACCCGCGTCGTGTCCTTCGGCCCGGTACGCGGCGGCTCCGACTCCCCGGACGAGTTCCGCGACCAGGGCCTCGACGTGCCCGGACGCGCACTTGAGGTGTACCGGGTGGACCGGCCCGTCCAGCCGGTGGTCGCGTACGACCGCGACGACGTGACCACAGTCGTCGGCGGTCCCGAGTCGCTGCTCGACCTGGCCGCCTCGGGCCAGCTCGGCGCCGCGCCCACGGTCCTGGCCGGCGACGCGAAGGCCGGCGAGACCACCGGGCCGGTCGTGCTGACCGACGGGCTGCGCCGGCGCGACGTCTCGTTCGGCCGGCTGCGCGACAACTCCTCCCAGACGCTCACCGCCGACGACACCTTCGCGGTGACCGCGCCCGCGCACGACTACCTGCCCGACTGGGGGCCGGAGTGGTCGACAGTCGCCCGCTTCGAGGGCATCAGCGGCATCCGCGCCTCGACCGCCCGCTCCCAGATCGACGCCACCGGCGGTGCCCGGCCGGAGTACCAGCCGTACGCGGCGATGGACGGCGACACCGCCACGTCCTGGCGCTCGGCGCCGCACTCGCGCAGCGACAGGCAGTGGATCGAGGTGAACCTGGCGAACCCGACCCGGGTCACCCGGGTGGAGGTGTGGTTCGACCTGAAGGCCGACGCCCTGCCCACCACGGTCACCGTGACCGCCGGGTACGAGAGCCGCACCGTCGAGCAGTTCGGCGACCACATGGTCTTCGAGCTGCAGGGCGTCCACGCCACCCGCAAGGTCGAGGTCTCCGTCGACGCCGCGTTCGACCTGCGCCCGTTCGGCGACAAGTCGGTCGGCATCACCGAGATCAAGATTCCCGGCGTCGAGACCGGCCGGACGCTCCAGTTGCCCGCCGCCCCCGCCACCGACCAGCCGGCCGGCGTCGTCGTGTCGGCGGCGCCGTCCACGCCCGCCTGCTTCACCGTCGACGGCCGCCCGCGCTGCTCCACCGACGCGATCCGCGGCTCGGAGGACGCCTCCACCATCGACCGCACCTTCACGCTGCCGGTGGCCGGGACGTACGACGCGAGGATGTGGGCGCGGCCGACGCCCGGCCCGGAGCTGAACGCCGCCCTGGACAAGCTGGTCGCCGACGCCCAGCCGTTGCGCCTCGCGCCGCAGGTCACCGCGTCCTCGACGGCGGTGCCCGACCCGGCCGGCCGGCCCGGCGCGGTCCTCGACGGCGACCCGGCCACGAGCTGGTCACCGGCGCTGAACGACGAGGCGCCGATCCTCCGTCTCACCTGGCTCGAACCGCAGGTCATCAGCCGGATCCGGTTCACCGTCGAGGACGGGACCGCCGCCACCCGGCTCGGCAGCGTCCGGGTGGTCGGCAACGACGGGTTCCGCAGCAACCTGCTCACCAACGACGGTGTGCTCACGCTCGACCCGCCGATGCGAACCGACTCGATCACCATCCAGTTCCTCGACAAGCCGTCCGCCACCAGCATCGACCCGTACGGCCTGCGCCTGCCCGAGCCGCTGCCCGTCGCGGTCGGCGAGGTGACGGTGCTGCCCCTCGGCACCACTGTCGCGCCCCGCCCGGAGACGCCGCTGAAGCTGGCCTGCGGATCGGGCCCGACGCTCCAGGTCGGCTCGTCCCGGGTCACCACCACGCTCACCGGCACCGTGCGCGACCTGCTGGAGATGCGCGAGATGCCGGTCACCGCCTGTGGCCGCAACACGCCGAAGCAGCTCGACCTGGGCAGCGGCGAGCACCGCGTCGTCACCACGGCGAGCACGCTCGCCGCCGCCACCCGGGTCGCGCTGGCGCCGCGTACCGCCACGCCCGCCGCGGCGGCCACCGCCGGCGACATCCAGGTGGGTTCCTGGTCGGCCACCGAGCGTCGGGTACGCGTGTCCGAGCACCCCGTCGACCGGGTGCTCGCGGTCCGGGAGAACACCAACACCGGCTGGCAGGCGACCGTCGGCGGGAAGACGCTCACCCCGCTCGTGGTGGACGGCTGGCAGCAGGGCTGGATCCTTCCCGCCGGTGTCTCCGGGGACGTGGTGCTGCGCTTCACGCCGGACACCCCGTACCGGATGGGTCTGCTGCTCGGCGGCGTCCTGCTGGCGGTGGTGGTCCTGCTCGCGGTGCTGCCGGACCGCCGGCCGGCCGGGAATCGCGCGGTCGTCGCCGTACCGGCGGCCCGGCGACGGCTCACCCGCTCGCTGCCGCTGCTCGCGGTCGGCGCCGCCGCGCTCGTGCTCCACAGCGGTCTGCTCGGCGCCCTGCTGGTCGCGGCGGGCTTCATGCTCGCCGTACCCGGGCCGCGCCGCCTGCCCTGGACCGGTGACCCCCGGCGGGTCAGGAGGATCGCCCGGGCGGCCGAGACGTGGCTTCCCGGCGCGCTCGTGGCGCTGGCCGGGTGGGTCTACCTGGAATCGGCCGACCAGCACACCGACGCGCTGCCGCAGCTCCTGACGGTCGCCGCCCTGGGCGCGCTCTGGCTTCCCACGACCGCCCGCCGACGGCCCGTGCGCCGGATCAGGCCGACCTCGGCGGCGGCCCCGGCCGTGCCGGCCCTCCGGGCGCCGGAGCCGGCCGGGCAGCCGACGCCCGTCCCCGCCCTCGCCGCCGCTGCCGTCGCCGCTCCGGCCACAGTCGCCGTTCCTGCCGCCGCACCCATCGGTCCGGGTCCGGTTGCGGGCCTGGGACCGGACCACGAGACCGGTACGGGCGGGAGCCGCGATGCCGAGCCTGACGCGGCCCCGCGGACGGACCGTGGGGCCGAGCCGGGCGCGGGCCGCGACGTCGAGCCGGGCGCGGACCGAGGCCCGGACCACGACGCCGAGCCGGGTCCGGACCTGGACGGTCGCGCCGTGCCGGGTCCCGACGGGCGGCCGGGCCCGGACGCCGTCCCGGGCTCGGACGGCGTGCCGGGCTCGGACGCCATCCCGGGCTCGGACGGCGTGCCGGGCTCGGAGGGCGGCCCCGGCTCGGACGGCGGCCCGGTGTCCCGCGTCTCGGAGATCACGTGAGCGAGGGCCGGCCGGGCCCCGAGCCGGAGGCGGCGGACGGCCGGAGAACCGGGCTGGGCGCGGCGGGCGTCGCGGTCACGCTCGCCGGTGTCCTGGTCAACGGCCTGGCCTACCTGGTGCCGGTGCTCGCCGCCCGGAAGCTCGACGCGGACGACCTCGGCGCGCTCGCCACCGCCCTCGGCCTGGTGGCCATCGCCGGTGTGCCGGGGCTGGGCCTGCAACTGGCGGTCGCCGTGCACCACGCCCGGCACGGCCCGTCCGACACCCGGCGGCTCACCGTGCTGACCGCCGCCGTGTGCGCGGGGGCGCTGCTGGTGGCGACGCCGGTGCTGGTCGCCGCGCTGGACCTGCCGGCGGTGGTGCCCGCGCTGCTGGCGGTCACCACCGCCTCGGTGGTGCTCTCGTCGCGCTCGCTCGGCGAACTGCAGGGCGGTCAGCGCTTCCTGCGGCTCGCCACCGCGATGGCGCTGCTCGCCGCCGCCCGCTACGGCGGGGTGATCGTGGGGCTGCTGCTCGGCGCGGGCCTGACCGGCGCGCTGGGGATCGGTGCGCTCACCGCCGCGCTTGCGCCACCGGCGCTGGCCTGGCTCACCGGTACGCCCCGGCGTCCGTCGGCCGCCCCGCGCCTGACCGTCGCCCAGGTGACCGCCGGATGCGGGGCGACGCTGGCGATGCTCGTCGTCTCCTACGCCGACCTGCTCCTGGCCCGGCAACTGCTGCCACCGTCGGGCTCCGGGGCGTACTCGGTGGGGACCGTCCTGACCAAGGGCGCGCTCTGGGCGCCGCAGGTCGCCGCCGTCCTCGCCCTGCCGCGCCTGGCCCGCGGGGACCGCCGCAGCCGCACCGTCGCGCTCGCGGTGACGGGTGCGTGCGGTCTGGTCCTGGTCGGCGCGTCGGCGGTCGCGGGCGGGTTGGCCTTCCGGCTCGTCGGCGGACCCGACTACACGGCGCTCGGCCGGTACGCGCCGCTGTTCGCCGCCGTCGGCGCGCTCTACGCGATGACGTTCGTGCTGCTCAACGACCGGCTAGCCGGGGGCGTCAGGTGGGCGGCGGCACCGCTGTGGCTGGGCACCGCGGCGCTGGTGACGGTCGCCGCGATCGTGCGCCCGCGTACCGTCGGCGGTCTCGTCGCCGCGGCCCTCGCGACGGCCGTGGTCACGACACTGCTGATGGCCGTGCCGGCGCATCGGCGGACAGCCAGTCACCCAGCAACAGATGATCGATCGAGTCCACCCGGCCCAGCGACCGGCCGGACGCGATCCGCTCCCGCAGCTCCGCCCGCGTGAACCAGCGCGCGTCCAGCAGCTCCACGCCGTCGACGCGGACCTCCTCGGAGGCGGCGACGGCCCGGAAACCCACCATCAGGCCGGCGGGGAACGGCCACGCCTGCGACCCCTGGTAGGTCACGTCGGTGACGGTCACGCCCGCCTCTTCCTGAAGCTCCCGGCGGACCGCGTCCTCCAGGCTCTCGCCGACCTCGACGAAACCGGCGAGCGTCGACCAGGCCCCCTCGGCCGCGCCCGCGTGCCGGGCCAGCAGGCAGCGCCCCGGCGGGCCGGGCGCCTCGACGAGCACGATGACGGCCGGCTCGATCCGGGGGAACAGCAGCCGCCCGCACTCCGCGCCGGCGCAGGCCCGGACGTGCCCGCCACCACCGGCCACCGCCGCCGCGCCGCACGCACCGCAGTAGCGCTGCTGCCGGTGCCACAACAGCAACCCCCGGGCGTACGCCTGCACGGCCGCACCGGCCGGGTCGAGCCGGCCGGCCAGCGCCCGCAGGTCGAGAGCCTTCGTCGCGGAGGCCGCCTCCACTGCGGCCCGCTCGCCCAGCGCGGAGAGATCCACGGCGAACACCGCCGCGTCGCCGTCGACCCCGAGGAAGACGGTCTCGCCCGCGGCGGCCCGGACCGCCGACGCGCGCTCCCCGGTGAGCCGGACCGGGCCGTCGTCGTCGACCAGGCAGCGGTCCCGCCACAGCGGCAGCACGACGCTCGCCGGATCGGCCAGCCGTTCGGCCAGCCAGTCCGCGTCGGCGCGCCGCGCCGCAGCCCGGTCCAGCCACCCGCCGCCGTACGCCGGCACCCGATCCTGTGTCCGCACCAGCTCACCGTGTCACGATCCACGCCCCGGCACGGCCCCGAAACGGGTGATCGGTGCGACACCGGCGGTCCGCCGACACGACCGCCGGACCGGACACTCCCGGCGGGCCCGAGCGTTGGTTACCGTAGGTGTCTCCCGCGGGGGAAGCGGTCCCCGCGTGTACTTCCGATCGAGGTTGCAGTGACGATGTACGGCGAGAAGATGCCGGCTGCCGACGACCGGCCCACCATCAAGGTGGCGGCGGTGAGCTGGCCCGGCGTCGAGATGGAGCCGGTCGCCACACCACCGGGGGGCGGCGGCAAGCCGGCACGCTCGCGACGGGCCCGGCTGCTGCTGGCCGGCGGGATCGTCGCGGCCGTGCTCGCCGGCGGCGTCGGCCTGGGTGCCTACGCGTACGCCGGTGACGTGCCCCGCGGCACCACGGTGCTCGGCACCGAGCTGGGCGGGCGGAGCAAGGCCGAAGCGGCCCAGGCGCTCCGCGCCGAGCTGGAACGCCGGGCTGACACGTTGAACACCCCGCTCGCGGTCACAGTCGGTGGGAACAAGGCCGAGCTGAAGCCGTCCGACGTGGGGCTCGCGATCGACGTGGAGGCGACTGTGGCGGCGGCCGCCGAGGCGGACGCGCACGCGGTGAGCCGACTCGTCGGCTCCCGGTCGGTCGAGCCGGTGGTCACCGTCGACCAGGCCAAGCTGGGGGCGGCCCTGCGCAAGGTGATGGGCGCGCAGGGGCGTGAGATGACCATGCCGGCGATCATCTGGACCGGGACCACACCGAAGCCCGTCTACCCGAAGCCGGCGCTGACGATCGACACCGACGGCGCCGCCGCCGTGGTCAAGGCCGGCTGGCTGGCCGCCGAGCCGGTCACCGTGCCGCTCGTCGAGAAGTGGCCGGCCACCACCCGCGAGGAGGTGGACCGGATCATCGCCGAACTGGCCCGGCCCGCGGTGGCCGCACCGGTCACGCTCACCACCGACGGAGGCTCGGTCACCGTCCCGCCCGCCGCCATCGCCCGGTCGCTGCGCTTCTCCGCCGACGACGCCGGCACGCTCACCCCGAAGGTCGACGTCAAGCGGCTGCGTACCGCGCTCGGCGACAAGCTGACCAAGCTCGAGGTCGAGCCGCGGGACGCCGGGCTGACCATCAGCGGCGGCAAGCCGAAGGTGCTGCCCAGCAAGGCCGGGCGCCAGGTCGACGCCGCCGCGCTCGGCCCGGCCCTGCTCGCGGTGCTGCCGAAGACCGAGGGCCGTACGGTGACCGCCGAGCTGAAGCCGGCCGCCCCCGAGCTGACCGAGGCGGAGCTGGCGAAGCTCGGCATCAAGGAGCGGGTGTCGACATTCACCACCCACTTCACCGGTGGCCTGTCGTCGCCGCGCAGCCAGAACATCGTCCGGGCGGCGAAGGACGTGGACGGCGCGCTGGTGAAGCCCGGCGAGACGTTCTCGCTCAACGGGCACACCGGCGAACGCGGCTACGACCAGGGCTACAAGGACGCCCCGACGATCGTCGGCGGCAAGCTGGTGCCGGGCGTCGGCGGTGGCGTCTCGCAGTTCACCACCACGCTGTTCAACGCCACCTACTACGCCGGGCTGGAGGACGTCGAGCACAAGCCGCACTCGTTCTACTTCAGCCGCTACCCGGCGGTGATCGAGTCGACCATCTACTGGCCGCAGCTCGACTTCAAGTTCCGCAACAACACGCCCTACGGCGTACTGATCGACACGTCGTACACGTCCAGCTCGATCACCGTGTCGATCTGGAGCACCAAGATCTACGACAGCGTGAAGACCGAGTACGGCCCGCGCCGCAACATCACCCAGCCGAAGACGGTCTACCTGACGCCGGGGCCGACCTGCATCGCCGCCGCCGGCGCGGTCGGGTTCGCCCAGGACGCGTACCGGGTCATCAAGAAGGACGGCAAGGTGTTCAAGCGGGAGAAGTTCAGCTGGCGCTACGACGCCGAGCCGCGCTTCATCTGCGCCCCGAAGCCGGGCGGCGACGACTGATCCACCGAACGCGAGAAGGCCCCGCCGGATCCGGCGGGGCCTTTCCCATGCTTGTCACGGCCGTGCCGCGGCCAGCCCTTCGCGTACGCCGTCGGCGTCCAGATCGGTGCCGTAGACGGGCGTGTCCGGCTGCTGCCGCCAGCTCTCGTCCAGGGTGCCCGCGTCGACCGGGTCGAAGCCCAGCTCGTCCACCAGGCCCATGACGGTCCGCTTGGCGTCCGCGTCGTCGGCGGCCACCGGCAGCGCGATCCGGCCGGAGGTGCCCGCCGGCTTGCCCTCGTCCATCAGGTGCGCGGCCTGGATGTTGTTGAAGACCTTCACCACCCGCGCGCCCTTGAGGTGGTCAGCGGTCCAGCGGCTGGAGCTGAGGCTGCGGTCCAGCAGCTCGGGGATGTCGCCGTCCCGCTGGGAGTAGTAGTTGTTGGCGTCGACCACGAGCTTGCCGTCGAAGAGCGCCGCCGGGAGCTGCGGCACCGCCTTCAGCGGGATCGCGATCACCACCAGCTCGGCACCCTGAACGGCATCCTCCACCGAAACGGCCCGGGCGCCGGTCTCGGCGGCCAGGTCGGCCAGGCTCTCCGGCCCGCGGGAGTTGGCCACCGCGACGTCGTGACCGAGTGAACGCAGACGACGGGTGAGGGTGCCCCCGATGTGCCCCGACCCGATGATTCCGATCTCCATGCCCACTCCTGTACCCCGTGCGGTCGGACCCGATCACGGTCCCGGCGTACGACACGTCACGTTTCGCGCCGGCGAGCCGGCGGGCGAGCGTGCGTCGACGGTCCCGGCTCGACGGTACGAGACCGAGGCGGCCCGTCGTGGTGTTTTCCGGGGGGAACGCAATTGGGGGGAAGTGGTGGGCCGGTTCGCCAGTTCGGGGAAGTGGCTGGGTCCGGGGTACTTCGTTGCCGCCACTTCGGGGAAATGGTGGGCCAGCCATCACTCACACGCGTCCGGGCCCGGGGAGGACGCAATTCAGGGCCACCCCGTGTAGGGGTGGCCCTGAATTGGAAGATTGTCCGGCGGTGTCCTACTCTCCCACACCCTCCCGAGTGCAGTACCATCGGCGCTGGAGGGCTTAGCTTCCGGGTTCGGAATGTTGCCGGGCGTTTCCCCTCCGCCATGACCGCCGTAACTCTATGAACATGTCAACCAACCCAGATGGGTGGTGGTTTGTTCAGAGTTGCACAGTGGACGCGTAGCAGCTTGGTAGTCAAGTCCTCGGCCTATTAGTACCGGTCAACTGAACCCGTTACCGGGCTTACATTTCCGGCCTATCAACCCAGTCGTCTAGCTGGGGGCCTTACCCCACAATGTGGGTGGGATACCTCATCTTGAAGCGAGCTTCCCGCTTAGATGCTTTCAGCGGTTATCCCTTCCGAACGTAGCTAACCAGCCGTGCCCCTGGCGGGACAACTGGCACACCAGAGGTTCGTCCGTCCCGGTCCTCTCGTACTAGGGACAGCCCTTCTCAAGTATCCTACGCGCACGGCGGATAGGGACCGAACTGTCTCACGACGTTCTAAACCCAGCTCGCGTACCGCTTTAATGGGCGAACAGCCCAACCCTTGGGACCTGCTACAGCCCCAGGATGCGACGAGCCGACATCGAGGTGCCAAACCATCCCGTCGATATGGACTCTTGGGGAAGATCAGCCTGTTATCCCCGGGGTACCTTTTATCCGTTGAGCGACACCGCTTCCACATGCCAGTGCCGGATCACTAGTCCCGACTTTCGTCCCTGCTCGACCTGTCAGTCTCACAGTCAAGCTCCCTTGTGCACTTGCACTCAACACCTGATTGCCAACCAGGCTGAGGGAACCTTTGGGCGCCTCCGTTACCCTTTAGGAGGCAACCGCCCCAGTTAAACTACCCACCAGACACTGTCCCTGAACCGGATAACGGTCCGAAGTTAGATACCCAAATCAACCAGAGTGGTATTTCAAGATTGCCTCCACCCATACTGGCGTATGGACTTCACCGGCTCCCACCTATCCTACACAAGCTAATTCAGATACCAATGTCAAGCTATAGTAAAGGTCCCGGGGTCTTTCCGTCCTGCCGCGCGTAACGAGCATCTTTACTCGTAATGCAATTTCGCCGGGCCTGTGGTTGAGACAGTGGGGAAGTCGTTACGCCATTCGTGCAGGTCGGAACTTACCCGACAAGGAATTTCGCTACCTTAGGATGGTTATAGTTACCACCGCCGTTTACTGGCGCTTAAGTTCTCCGCTTCGCCCCGAAGAGCTAACAGGTCCCCTTAACGTTCCAGCACCGGGCAGGCGTCAGTCCATATACATCGAATTACTTCTTCGCATGGACCTGTGTTTTTAGTAAACAGTCGCTTCCCCCTGCTCTCTGCGGCCATACAACGCTCCACCCGCGCGGGGCTTCACGTCTCCGGCCCCCCTTCTCCCTAAGTTACGGGGGCAATTTGCCGAGTTCCTTAACCACAGTTCGCCCGATCGCCTCGGTATTCTCTACCTGACCACCTGTGTCGGTTTGGGGTACGGGCCGCTAAGAACTCGCTAGAGGCTTTTCTCGGCAGCATAGGATCACTGACTTCACCTGAATCGGCTCGGCATCACGTCTCAGCCTCATGGTGTGCGGATTTGCCTACACACCGGCCTACACGCTTACCCCGGCACAACCACCGGCCGGGCTCAGCTACCTTCCTGCGTCACCCCATCGCTTGACTACTACCCGCCAGGTTCCCACGCTCCCCACCATTGGTCCGAAGACCGCCGGCAGCTCGGGTGGTTAGCACAACGAGGTTCGTCAGGGTCGCTCTTTCGCGGGTACGGGAATATCAACCCGTTGTCCATCGACTACGCCTCTCGGCCTCGCCTTAGGTCCCGACTCACCCAGGGCGGATTAGCCTGGCCCTGGAACCCTTGGTCATCCGGCGGAAGGGTTTCTCACCCTTCTTTCGCTACTCATGCCTGCATTCTCACTCGTGCCGCGTCCACAACTGGGTCACCCCGCTGCTTCACCCCCGGCACGACGCTCCCCTACCCATCCACACACCTGCATATCCCATCAAGGAGATACGAAGTTATTATGTGAATGCCACAGCTTCGGCGGTGTGCTTGAGCCCCGCTACATTGTCGGCGCGGAACCACTTGACCAGTGAGCTATTACGCACTCTTTAAAGGGTGGCTGCTTCTAAGCCAACCTCCTGGTTGTCTATGCGACCCCACATCCTTTTCCACTTAGCACACGCTTAGGGGCCTTAGCTGGTGATCTGGGCTGTTTCCCTCTCGACTACGAAGCTTATCCCCCGCAGTCTCACTGCCGCGCTCTCACTTACCGGCATTCGGAGTTTGGCTGATTTCGGTAAGCTTGTGGGCCCCCTAGACCATCCAGTGCTCTACCTCCGGCAAGAAACACGCGACGCTGCACCTAAATGCATTTCGGGGAGAACCAGCTATCACGGAGTTTGATTGGCCTTTCACCCCTAACCACAGGTCATCCCCCAACTTTTCAACGTTGGTGGGTTCGGCCCTCCACGCGGTCTTACCCGCGCTTCAGCCTGCCCATGGCTAGATCACTCCGCTTCGGGTCTAGAGCATGCGACTAAAAACGCCCTATTCAGACTCGCTTTCGCTACGGCTCCCCCACACGGGTTAACCTCGCCACATGCCACTAACTCGCAGGCTCATTCTTCAAAAGGCACGCCGTCACCCCGCAAGGCTCCGACGGATTGTAGGCGAACGGTTTCAGGTACTATTTCACTCCCCTCCCGGGGTACTTTTCACCATTCCCTCACGGTACTCGTCCGCTATCGGTCACCAGGAAGTATTTAGGCTTACCAGGTGGTCCTGGCAGATTCACGGCAGATTTCAGGAGTCCGCCGCTACTCGGGAACACCCACAGAAGACCAGCAGCTTTCACCTACCGGACTATCACCGTCTACGGTCAGCCATTCCAGACTGTTCGACTAACCACTGGCTTTGTAACTCCTCGAACAAGTGTCAGCTTGTCCAGCAGGGTCCCACAACCCCGACCACGCAACCCCTGACAGGTATCACACGCCGCCGGTTTAGCCTCAATCCGCTTTCGCTCGCCACTACTCACGGAATCACTAATTTGTTTTCTCTTCCTACGGGTACTGAGATGTTTCACTTCCCCGCGTTCCCCCCACACACCCTATGTGTTCAGGTGCGGGTGACATCACATGACTGATGCCGGGTTTCCCCATTCGGACACCCTGGGATCACAGCTTGGTTGACAGCTCCCCCAGGCCTATCGCGGCCTCCCACGTCCTTCATCGGCTCCTGGTGCCAAGGCATCCACCGTTCGCCCTTGACAACTTGACCACAAAGATGCTCGCGTCCACTGTGCAATTCTCAACAAACAACCAACCCACAACCCACAGCCCCACACCTACAACCACCACGTGATTACGGTTTGCGAGACCAGGCCATGCCTGGCGCCTTCCGCCCCCGGAAACACAGTCCACAGGGGCATCTCAAGGCTCTGAAACAACAACCACTCGGGTTGTTCTTTCAGGACCCAACAGGGTGCTTACATCCCGCGCCAGCCGCACCAGGTTCTCGTTCCCACCACCCGCAGGTGGCTGTACTAGAGGA
>NZ_CP186057.1:0-1975000 GCF_049315215.1 Micromonospora sp. WMMD1219 | reverse complement strand
GCCCTCGCCGACGGCACCGGCCGACCAGGCGCGCTCGTCGTTCCAGATGGCGACCGCGAACCTCGGCCAGATCGCCCACGTCCAGACGCCGACGGCGACCAGGAACAGCGACCAACCACGTGACAGGACCATGGTCGGCCAGTATGCCAGCGGGGCCGTCCGCCCAGGTCAGGCCCGCGGCCGGCGCAGCGTGCGTTTCCGTTCCCGCCCCCGGGGCACTGTTCTGTCGAGCCGATTCGACGGAGGTGCCACCGATGCAGCCGTTCAACCCGTGGACCTGGCGGGATCCGTCCGCCCTGGCCGGTGGGTACGACCAGACCCGGCCGGGCGACGTGCCGGAACAGCGCACCGGCGAGGCGGACGACGGCCCGGACGCCCCCGGCCCGGGTACGCCGATCGACCTCACCGGCTACCGGGTGGAGGCGACGGACGGCCGGATCGGCTCCATCGACGAGGCGAGCGACGACGCCGACGCGCGGTACCTGGTGGTGGACACCGGCCCGTGGATCTTCGGCAAGAAGGTGCTGCTGCCGGCCGGGACGGTGGCCCAGGTCGACCACCTGGACCGCGTCGTGCACGTGGACCGCACCCGGGAGCAGGTGAAGGAGTCCCCCGCGTTCGACAGCGACCACTTCGCGCACCCCGACTACCGGGAGCGGGTCGGCAGCTACTACACCGAGAGCTATCGACAGCAGTAAGCCCGGCAGGAGCACTGCGGGAGGCAGCGGCGCAGGCCGGTGAGCGGATACCGTGTCAGTCATGGTCCGGCCGCGCAGCTGCCTCCCGGAGACCCGCAGCGGTCTCCCGGGCCACGCTGTCGACGGCCGGGAGCAGATCCTCGACGTACTCCGTGCCGGCGGACTCCGTTTCCGCGCCGGCGGGCGATGGCGGCGCTCGTTCTGACGAGCCCGCTCCACCGACCCGGTCGACCCGGGTCGTTTCCCCGCCAGCGAACGGCACGAAAGGCGTACGACCATGTCCTCTGCACGCATGCTCACCGGCGACCGCCCGACCGGGCGACTGCACCTCGGCCACTACGTGGGCAGCATCGCCAACCGGGTGCGGCTGCACCAGCGCTACGAGAGCTTCTTCATCATCGCCGACCTGCACATGCTCACCACGCGCAACAGCCGCGCGGACATCGAGCAGGTCGCCCACAACGCCCGCGAGATGGTCACCGACATCCTGGCCGCCGGGGTGGAGCCGGAACGGGCGACGTTCTACCTCCAGTCCGCGATCCCCGAGGTCGGCGACCTGAACACGCTGTTCCAGAACCTCATCACGGTGCCCCGGCTGGAACGGGTGCCGTCGCTGAAGGAGATGACCCGGGACGCCGGCAAGGACGAGATGCCGTACGGCCTGCTCGGTTATCCGGTCCTCCAGGCCGCCGACATCCTCTGCGTGAAGGGACAGGTCGTGCCGGTCGGGAAGGACAACGCCGCGCACGTCGAGGTGACCCGGGAGATCGCCCGGCGGTTCAACCACCTCTACGGCGAGGTCTTCCCGGTCCCCGACATGATCATGTCGGACACGCCCACGCTCGTCGGCACCGACGGCGCCGGGAAGATGAGCAAGAGCAAGGGGAACGCGATCGCGCTCTCCGACGACGCGACGACGGTGCGCCGCAAGGTGATGGGGATGTACACCGACCCGAACCGGGTCCGCGCCGACGTGCCCGGCACGGTCGAGGGGAACCCGGTCTTCGAGTACCACGACATCTTCAACCCGGACCGGGCTCAGGTGGCGGACCTCAAGGCCCGCTACCGGGCCGGCCGGGTCGGTGACGTGGAGGTCAAGGAGGCGCTGGCGACGGCGCTCAACCGGTTCCTGGACCCCATCCGGGAGCGCCGGACCCGCTTCGAGGCGCAGCCCGGCCTGGTCGACGAGCTGATCGTCACCGGCACCGAGCGGACCCGTGAACAGGTGCGTCGCACGCTCGTCGAGGTCCGCCGGGCGATGGGCCTGAGCAGCGCGTACACCCAGGTGCGGCGCCGGGCCGAGCGCTACCGCAAGGCCGTCGCGACCTCGGCCTGACCACGAGCCGGTCCGGGGTACGCGGTTGCGCCGACCCCGGACCGGCCGGTTACGCTGCCGACATGGCCAGCTCGCACGCGTACCCGATGACGTCCTCCGACGTCCGGCTCGGCGCGCTGCGACGCCGGCGGTCCCGCGACCGCCTGCGCTGAGCCTTCCCCTCCTGCGACCGGCGGATCGAGCCGCCGGTCGTCATCGATCGTCCTCGCTCCGCCGTCGCGTTCCCGTCAGGTGATCCGCGCGGCGGATCCACAGCGAGATCGGCGTACTCATGGATCTTGAAAGATTGCTCACCGACCGGCTGGCGCCTGCGTTCGCGGCGGTGGCCGGCGGGCCGGTGGACCCGGCCGTGCGGCGTTCGCAGCACGCGGACTTCCAGTCCGACGCGGCGCTGGGGCTGGCCCGGCGGCTCGGCCGGCCGCCGCGGGAGATCGCCGCGGAGGTACGGGAGCGCGCGGCGCTGGCCGACGTATGCGCGGCGGTCGAGGTGTCCGGTCCGGGTTTCCTGAACCTGACGGTGGCCGGGCACGCGCTCGGCGGGCTGGTGTCCGTGATGGCCGCCGACTCGCGGCTCGGCGTGCCGCCCGTGGCCGAGCCGGAGACGGTGGTGGTCGACTACTCGGGGCCGAACGTGGCGAAGGAGATGCACGTCGGGCACCTGCGGTCGACGGTGATCGGGGACGCGGCGGCGCGGACGCTGGAGTGGCTCGGGCACCGGGTGCTGCGCGCCAACCACCTCGGCGACTGGGGCACACCGTTCGGCATGCTGATCGAGCACCTGCTCGACCTGGGCGAGGCCGGGGCGGCGCAGGAGCTGTCCATGGGTGACCTGGACGGGTTCTACAAGGCGGCGCGGGCGAAGTTCGACGACGACGAGGCGTTCCGGGAGCGGTCGCGGCAGCGGGTGGTGGCGTTGCAGGGCGGCGACCCGGCGACGTTGCGGCTGTGGCGGCTGCTGGTGACGCAGTCGGAGAGCTACTTCCTGACGGTGTACGACCTGCTCGACGTGACGCTGACCGGCGACGACTTCCGGGGCGAGAGCAGCTACCACGACCAGCTCGCCCCGACTGTCGGGGAGCTGGACCGGCTCGGGCTGCTGCGGCGCAGCGACGGCGCGGACTGCGTGTTCCCGCCCGGCTCGGTGGGCCGTGACGGCGAGCCGCTGCCGCTGATCGTGCGCAAGTCCGACGGCGGGTACGGCTACCCGGCCACCGATCTGGCCGCGCTGCGGCACCGGACCGGCGCGCTCGGCGCGACCCGGCTGCTCTACGTGGTCGGGCTGCCGCAGCGGCGGCACTTCGAGATGGTGTTCGCGGTCGCCGCGCAGGCCGGATGGCTGGCCGCGCCGGTGCGGGCCGAGCACGTCGGGTTCGGCTCGATCCTCGGCTCTGACGGACGGATGCTGCGCAGCCGGGCCGGCGGGTCGGTGAAGCTGGCCGGGCTGCTCACCGAGGCGGTCCAGCGGGCCACCACGCTGGCCCGGGAGCGCAATCCGGAGCTGGGCGAGGCGGAGGCCGCCGAGGTGGGGCGCGCGGTCGGCGTCGGCGCGATCAAGTACGCCGACCTGTCCGGCGACCGGCAGAAGGACTACGTGCTGGACTGGGAACGGATGCTGTCGCTGGACGGGAACACCGCGCCGTATCTGCAGTACGCGTACTCCCGGGTCCGGTCGATCCTCCGGCGGGCCGGCGCGGCGGCGCGCCCGGACGCGGAGGTCTCGCTGGCCGAGCCGGCCGAGCGGGCGCTCGCCATGGAACTGGTCGGCTTCGCCGCGGTGGTCGACGAGGTGGCGGGCAGCCTGGAGTTCCACCGGCTGACCGCGTACCTGCACCGGCTGGCGGTCGCGTTCAGCGCGTTCTACGAGCGCTGCCCGGTGCTGCGGGCCGAGGGGCCGATCCGGGAGAGCCGGCTGATGTTGTGCGAGCTGACCGGGCGGGTGCTGCGGCAGGGCCTGGACCTGCTCGGCATCCGTACCCCGGAACGGTTGTGAGGCCGAGGGGTCACGGGAAGCCCGCGCGGCGGCTAGCGTGACGCATCGATCGAACGAGAGGGTGGCGACCATGGCGGATCGACGCGCGGTACTCGCTCCGGGACGGGGCTACGACACCCGGGGTCCGCTCTTCGTCTACATCGGTGAGGCGTTGCGCCGGCTCGGCTTCGACGTGCACGAGGTGACGTGGCGGTCGATCGGGGATCTGCGCCTCGACAGCGCGCCGGAGTGGGTCGCCGAGCAGCTGGATCCGGTCCTCGACGCCGGGGTGGACCTGCTCGTGGGCAAGTCGCTCGGCAGTTTCGCCGCCCCGCTCGCCGCCGATCGGGGCATCCCGGCGGTCTGGCTGACGCCGCTGCTGACCGACCCCGCGGTACGGGAGCCGCTGGGCCGGGCCACCGCGCCGTTCCTGCTGGCCGGCGGCACCGCCGACCGGGTCTGGGACGGTGCGGTGGCGCGCCGGCTCACCCCGTACGTGGTGGAGGTCGCCGACGCCGACCACTCGATGATGGTGCCCGGACCGTTGGCGGCCTCGGCCGAGGCGCTCGGGCGGGTCTGCACCGCGGTGGAGGAGTTCGTCGCCGGCCGCTGACGGTCAGCGGCGACTCCGCCGCGTCCACATCACCGCCACCACTGCCGCGATGAGCGGCAGCAGGCAGCAGAGCGCCAGGACGGACATGTGCCACGGCTTGATCGCTCCCATGGGGCGAACGATAGGCGTCGCTGTCCACGCCCCGCTACGCGGAGGCTCGGGCAGCCTTGCCGTCCAACCACAGCGTGTCGCTGTCGTCGCGGTGGGAGCCGGTGGAGCCGACGTGCTTGGCGCTGATCTTCGGCCCGTTCTTGATCACGTGGACCAGGGCCATCGCGTGTCCCCGGCCGAGGCCGTACTCGTCCTTGAGCCAGCCCACGATCACGCCGGCCTTGACGTCGGCGGTGTCGTAGCCGCGCTCCTTGGCCTCGTCGACCAGGACGCGCGGGGTCTTGCCGGTCTTGTCCTCGATCGCGTCGAGGTACGCCTGGAAGGACATCTGCTCAACCCTTCGTCCGGGAGGTGGTGACAACTCCACCCTCCCGGGCGGCGCGGCTCCGATCAACGACGGACCGGGCCACCGTCGTTGCCTCCGGGTCAACGATCGCCGGGCGAGACGCCGGAGAGCCCGGCCCGCGATCACGCGGGCGGGGCTCTCCAGATCTCGGGGTACGCGCTCAGCGCTGGAGCGTGAGCAGCCCGGGCCGGTAGGGCAGGAGGCCGTAGTCGCCGCCGGAGTTGGGCGAGCGGCCCTGGTAGAGCAGTTGGAGGTTGCAGGGATCGACGGTGAAGGTCTGGTCAGCGGTGGTGCGGATCAGTTCGCCGTGGCTGATGTCGTTGGTCCAGGTCGCGCCGCTGTTGACCTTGCCCGCGAACGGGTTGGACTCGGTGGCGGCCTGCGGGGTCCACGAGCCGCCCAGGCTGGTGGCGGTGAAGGACCGGAAGTAGCGGCCCTGCGAGCCGATGGCCTCGACGATCATCAGGTAGCGGGTCTGGCCCTGCAGCTTGTAGACCTGCACGGCTTCGAACAGGTTGTTCGTCGAATCCGACATGATGGTCGTGTAGTTGGAGCCGAAGCTGCCGGGGAAGTTCCCGATCGGCATGCTGGAGCGGTAGATCTTGCCGTTGTCACCGGCGAAGAACAGGTACATGTTCTGGTCGTCGGCGATCAGCGTCTGATCGATCGGGCCGGTACCGGAACCGGAGATGCTGCCGGTGAACAGCGGCTGCGCCGACGACCACCCGTTCGGATTCGTCGGATTCGTCGAGGTCCGGTACGAGAACGCGGTCGGCCCCCACTGGTAGGCCAGCACCCAGATGTTGCGCGGCGCGAAGTAGAACAACGTCGGCGCCACAGTCCCCGACGACATCGCGTTCTGCGACGCCGAAGCCATCTGCGACCAGTTCGAGAACAACCCGAAGTTCATCGACCCCCACGACGACCCGGTGTCGTGCGTGGTCGCGTACACCAGGTGCTGCCCGTTGTAGGGCACCACTGTGAAGTCCTTCAGCGACACCCAGCCCGAGCGCGGCTGCGCCAACGCCCCAGTCGACGACCACCGGTACGTCGACGGCAGGTTGCACGTGCCACCCGGAGGCGGCGTGGTCGGCGCCGGCGTGGTGGGGTTGCCGCCGCCGTCCACCCGGACGAGCTGCCACTGCTGGTTGGCGCCGTTCCAGTCGTCGTACTGGACGATGTTTCCGCCGTCGGCGGTCGAGGCGCCCTGGACCTCCACCACCTTGTTGCTGTTGCGGTTGATCAGGCGGACGTAGCCGCTGTCGGAGTCGGCCAGCCGGAACTGCTGGTTGGTCCCGTTGGTGTCGGACCACTGCACGATGCTTCCACCGTTGGCGGTCGACCAGTTGTAGACGTCGAGCACCTTGCCGGACAGCCGTGACTTCAGCCGGTAGTAGCCGCCGCCGGAGTCGACGAACTGCCACTGCTGCTGGTTGCCGTTGTTGCGCGTCCACTGGGTGATCCGCGCGCCGTCGTTGGTGGCCAGGTTGTAGACGTCGAGCGCCTTGCCGCTGTTGCGGTTGACCAGGACGTACCAGGCGCTCGTGTCGACGCTCGCGGCGGCGGCGGGCGCGGACACGACCGCCACGGCGCCGGCGCCGACGAGTAGCGCTGCCGCGCCGGTGGCGACGACGCGCGGCAGCCATCCGCGCCGTCGTGGCGGCGACACAGTCGATGGGGACCTACCGAAAGCAAACATGTTCCTCCCTCAGATCAGACATGTTGTGAGCGCTAACAATCCGTCGAAGCGCACTGATCCCACACCCGGCCTGCCACGCGCCCAGCGGCGCCCGCCCGGTGAGCCGCCCAAGCCGCCGCCCTGTGCCATCGACTGTGAGCGATAACACGTCGTTCGTCAAGTCGTAACAGTCGATGGCTGGTGGGCGCGTGACGTCACCGGGCCATGTCAGCTTCTCGACCCAGCACTACCGCCGCCCGCACCACGGCCCGACAGTGCACACGGCTGGAGGGGTGGTGGGGGAGTTGGGGCAGCCGACGGACGAATCCGTCATGATCCGGGACTGGTTCGGCGTGCCGCGGGTGTCCGCCGAGGACCGGGCCGCGGTCTTCGGCGTACGCACCCAGGATCCGCGCGTGGAGTTCGTCGCGCTGACCGTCAAGTACTGGCTGGACGCCCACGCCACCAGGTCGATGACCCGCGAGCGGGTGCTGGCCGCGATGACCGGCCGCATCACCCCGGACAACGTCTGGGACCTGGTCTCGATGCTCGCGCGACTACGGCTGGCCGAGGCGTTCTTCGACCTGGCCGCCTCCGACGTCGACACCGACGGCGCGTTCCGCCGCTACCTGCTCGGTCTCGATCCCGCACTGCTCGACGCGATGCGGCACTACGCGGCCTGGAACGGCATCAACCCGAAGCTGTTCCTGGACGGATTCGCCGTCGGCGTCGGGGAGTCAGTCGCGACGGTGGTGGTCGACCTCGGCAAGCTCGTGCAGCTGATCGGCCGGCTCCAGCAGGAGCAGTTCACCACGCTCATCGTGCTCACGGTCGACCCGCGCGCCGGTGTCCAGCGCCTCGCCGACCAGGCCACAGTCGTACGCCAGGCGCTGGCCGGGATCGTGGCCGCGCTGGACCCCACCACAGTGCCGGATCGGTTGCTGGCGCTGTGGCGCGGGTGGGCGGCCGAGTTCGCCCGCCACCTGGACGACCTCGACCCGTTCGCCGCCGGCCGGCTGCTCGGGCGCGTCGCCGGCGACCTGTACCAGGTGCTCACCGGCCTGGTGCAGCTCGCCCGGCTGCTCGGCGGCGTCGCGGTGCGCGCCGCCGTCCGGTACGTGCCGCTGCTGCTCGCCGGCGCCCGGGAGGCGCGCCTGCTGACCGCCCAGACGGCCGCGCTGCTGGTGGCGATCGGCCGGGCGGCGATCGTCGCCACGCCCCAGGTGGGCCTGGCGGTGCTGCGGACACTCTTTCCGCCGAAGGTGCTCGACGCGCTGTTCCGGCAGGGCCGGGCGCTGCTCGTCGACGCCGAACTGACCCTGACTGTGTTCAACCAGGCGGCGCACGCCGAGGCGTTCGCGGGCGCCGGTGCGGGCACCCGGCTCGGCGCGCTGGTCAGCCTCGACGGCCGGCCCGTGCTGATGGCGAGCATGTCGGAGACGGTGTCGTCGGCCGGCCGGGCGGCGACCCGGGCCGAGCTGAACGAGGCGCTCGACGAGATCATCAAGCGGGTCGAGAACCTGCGCGAGCTGAAGCCGCCGAAGACACCCCGGGACATCCAGGCAGCCGTCGTGCGCGCAGCCGTCGCCCGGCAACTCGAGCAGCGACTGACCACCGCGTTCAACCGGTCGCTCCAGACCGTCGCGTACGAGGAGTTCCGCGCGTTGCGCAAGGCCGGGCAGGCGCAACCGTGGCGGCTCGGTCAGCAGGTGCACCGGCGGATGGCGGCCGAGGTCGCACAGCTCGTCGGCCGGTCGCCGGGCCTGGAGGCGTTCGCGGAGAAGTCGCTGGCGACAGTGGTCGAGGCGGTCCGCGCGGCCCACCCGGAGCTGGCGCCCGCGCTGCGCGGCTCCGAGGCGGTGCTACGGCAGACCGTCGCCCAGATGCTGCTGGGCCACCCGGACCGGGATCTGCTGCTGCGGCTCGTCGGGTTCACCGGCAACCCGGCCGCGACCGGAGCGGAGAAGGCGCTCGCCGGCCACCTCGCCGAACGGTTCCGGTGGAAGGCGTCGACCACTGTCGGGGACCTCCGCTCCGACCTGCTGCTCGTCGACCCCGAGGCGGCCCGCGTCACGAACGTCGACTGGACGTCCTCGACCAAGCTGGAGCGCTTCGAGAAGACCTGGGGAACCGTCGCCGACGACCTCGGGGAGACGTTCGACGGTCGCTGGGAGGCGATCGCGGAGGCGTACCAGCGAGCCGTGAAGGGCGGTGTGCCGGCCGAGGTCGTCGCCGGTCTCGAAGAACTGACCGCGCACGCCGTACGCGAGACGGTCGTCCGCCAGGCCGCCCTCAGCCAGTTGTTCCCCGGATTCTTCGTCACCTCGCACGAGATGACGTACCGGGGGCTGCACGCCCTGTTCGAACTGCCGCTGTAGAGGAGCACCGATGGGCAGAGTCGTCGTCGCCGACGCCGATCCGGCGACGCTTGGTTTCAGCACCGCGCATTCCGACCGGTACGTCTACTCCAACTACTTCGTACCGGTCCGGCTCACCTTCGGCGGTGGCGAGACGCCCATCCTGCCGTTCTACGTCAAGCAGGCGCTGATCGAGGCGATCCGCTACGGCGGGCTCGACGGCGACCGGCTGCCGCACCTGCTCAAGGAACTCGGCCTGGCCGACCTGTGGAAGGCCAACGAGATGGACGCCGCCACCGAGGCGCTGCCCGGCGCCGACTCGGGCATGTCGTACCGGGAGCCGCCGGCGCGACGCCAGACGCTGCTCGGCGACCAGCAGGCGGAGTTCCTCGCCGGGCTGCTCCAGTCCGACGTGGGCATCGCGTTCCTCGACCGCACCCGGATCCGGCCGGTGGGTTTCGCGCTCGGCGAGCACGTCTACGCGCTGGCGCTCGCCCCCGGTGAGGAGGCGGTGCTGTAGCAGCGCACCTACACCAAGCGCGAGCTGACCCTGGAGGAGCAGAACGAGTCGGAACAGCAGACCGACGTCGAGTTGACCAGCGCGCTCACCACCGAACTCCAGGAGGGCTTCGAGCGGCAGAAGTCGCTCACCGACACCTGGGGGCTCAACGCGAGCCACACCGGCCAGTACACCAGCCCGACCGGCATCTGGGGCACCTTCAACGCCAGCCACACCATCGGCTTCGCCACCAGCGTCACCGCGGCGAGCCAGGAGACGAGCCGCCGCGCGGTCAAGGACAGCCGGACCGCCACCTCGAAGGTCGCGGCGCGCTACCGCACCCAGCACAAGACCGACTTCAAGCTGGTCAGCGAGACCGGTACGGAGTCCTCCTCGAAGCGCACCGTCCGCAACCCGAACCGGGCCACGCCGATCACACTGCACTACTTCAAGGTGCTGCAACGGCTGGAGCTGGCCCACGAGCGGTACGGGGCACGGGTCTGCTGGGCCCCCACGATCAAGGATCCGGCGTTCGCCTTCGCCCAGAAGATCGTCGACGGGCGGAAGCGGATCCGCGACAACGCGGTCGCCGCGCTGCCCCCGATGCCGGTGAAGCCGGAGCGCCCGCCGCGTGGCGCGCCCGCAGCGGTGGAGACGCGCGTCGTGTACTCCCCCGTGGTCACGCTCGACAAGTGGGGACTCACCGGTGACATGAGCGCCGACTACGACGTCGACGTCGCGTTCGACGCCGGCTGGGAGTGGGACGGCGACATCGACACGATCCGGCAGAACCTCACGCTGATCACCCGCCGCCCGCCCGAGGCGATCGCCGCCCGGGTGGTGGGCGTGCCGGTGGTCACCGAGGCGGACGGCCGGCCGGTGCTGCGCGTACGCGTGCACGTCGGCGCCCGGAGCTGGCTGGCCGGTCCGGGCGCGGACGTGCAGCTCGCCGCCGGGTTCCGGCGTACCCCGACGGTGGTGGACCAGACCGCCGACGACGCGGCGTACAACGCGCTCGTCGCGGGCTACCTGACCGATCTCCAGGAGTGGCAGGACCGGCGCGACGAGGCACTGGCGGCTGCGGAGACGGCCGGGGACGAGTTCGAGGCGCGGTTGCGGGCCGGCTTCTCCCCGGTGAACGAGATGGTCTCGCAGATCGTGGAGGCACACTTCCCGGCCAGCGTGCGGGACGAGGCGTGGGAGATCGACTTCTGGCACCGCGTCTTCGACTGGGAGCGCGCGTCGTTCGTGGCGTACCCCGGCTGGTGGTCCGGCGGCGACGCCCGCGCCCCGGAGCGCGACCCCGGCGACTTCGTCAACGCGAGCTGGGCGAAGCTCTACCTGCCGGTGCGGGCCGGTATGGAGCTGACCGCGCTGCGGTGGATCTTCGGCAAGGTGGTGGCGACCAGCCTGGCGCCGCAGGTGGAGCGCGAGCTGACGGCGTTCGTGGACGAGCTGACGACGTACCGGACCGGCCACCTCGGCAGCGGCGACGAGATGCCCGAGCTGACCACCGAGTGCCAGGACGTGCCGGAGCGGGTGTACTGCCTGGCGAAGTGGACCGAGTTGATGCCCACCGACGGCACCCATCTGGAGGTGGTGCAGGGGGCCACGACAGCAGCCGACGCGGTGACCGCCAAGGAGATCAGCGACGCGGAGGCGTTGCGGGCGGCGCTGCTCGACGGCGAGGTGCAGACCAACCGGCTCCGGACCAGGGCGTACGACCAGATGACCGAGCCGGCCGACGTCGGCATCCACCTCGGCGCACCATCCGGGAGCGGCCCGGCCGTCTGAGCCGCTCGTCCACCCCGATCCCTCGCCTGACCAGGGGATCGGGGTGGACGATTTCTGGCAAAGTCTGAACTTTCGATTCGTGGTCCAGATGGGCAAAAAGGCGCATAATTGATCCCTTACGGTCGCTCCCCCTGGCGACGACGGCGCCGGCCGGCGAACCGTCCAAAAAGAACCGTCTCCCCACCGGTGGGTCGATGGTGCTGGATCCCCCAGAGGCACTAGGTTGGCCGTCGCCGCTGTGCTCGGCCGGCGTACACGAACCTAAGGAAGACTCATGACAACCGCACCCTTGCGCCAGGATGAGCCCCCGGTCTCGCTGGGCAGGGTCCGCGCGGAGCCGCTCGACCGGCTCTCCGCCGCGGACATCTCCCCCATCGTGCGCCGGGTGATGGCGGCTCACCTCGATCAGACCCGGATCCCGGCGGCGAAGTTCTCGTCGTTCATCTGATCCCCGATGGCCCCGGGGCCCGCCCGCGCGGCGCTCACCGAGTTCGTCCTCAAGGTGCACGCCAGGTGTGACCTGGCGTGCGACCACTGCTACGTCTACGAACACGCCGACCAGAGCTGGCGCCGCCGACCGGTACGGATGACGCCGGAGGTGCTCCGGGCCGCGGCCGGGCGGATCGCCGAACACGCCGCGGCCCACGCCCTGCCGGACGTCACTGTCATCCTGCACGGCGGGGAGCCGCTGCTGCTCGGCGCCGAGCGGCTGGGCGAGGTGCTCGCGGACCTCCGGCGAGTCGTCGGCCCGGTCACCCGGCTCCGGCTCGGCATGCAGACCAACGGCGTCCTGCTCTCCGAGCGGCTCTGCGACGTGCTCGCCGAACACGACGTGGCGGTCGGCGTATCGCTCGACGGCGACCGGGCCGCCAACGACAGGCACCGGCGCTTCCGGTCCGGTGCCGGCAGCTACGACCAGGTGCTCCGCGCGCTCGCCCTGCTGCGCCGCCCGGCGTACCGGCGGATCTACTCCGGCCTGCTGTGCACCGTGGACGTGCGCAACGACCCGATCGCGGTGTACGAGTCACTGCTCGCCCAGGAGCCTCCGCGGATCGACTTCCTGCTCCCGCACGCCACCTGGGACGACCCGCCGTGGCGGCCGGCGGGCGACGGCACCGCGTACGCGGACTGGCTGCGTGCCGTCTACGACCGCTGGCGGGCCGACGGCCGGCCGGTCTCCGTCCGCCTCTTCGACTCGCTGCTGTCCACCGCCGCGGGCGGGCCCAGCGGCACCGAGTGGCTCGGTCTCGACCCGGTCGACCTGGCGGTGATCGAGACGGACGGCGAGTGGGAACAGGCGGACTCGCTCAAGACCGCGTACGACGGCGCGCCGTCCACCGGCATGACCGTCTTCTCGCACGCGGCCGACGACGTGGCGGCCGACCCGCTCCTGGCCCGCCGCCGCTCCGGCCGGGCCGGGCTCAGCGACGAGTGCCGGCGGTGCCCGGTGGTCGACCAGTGCGGCGGCGGACTCTTCGCCCACCGGTACGGCGCCGGGCACTTCGACCATCCGAGTGTCTACTGCGCCGATCTGAAAGAGCTGATCGTGCACGTGAACGAGAACCCACCAGCACCCGTCCGGCTCGACGCCGGCCTGCCCGACGACTTCATCGACCGCCTCGCGGCGCTGACCGGCGACCGGGTCGCCATCGGCCGGCTCGTCGAGGCGCAGATCGCCATCGTCCGCGCGCTGCTCGCCGAGGTGGCCGACCGGCTGCCGGCCGGCGGGGCCGGAGCCGACGGCTGGGAGGCGCTGACCGCCCTCGACCGCAGCGCACCGGAATCCGTCGCCCGGATCGCGGCCCATCCCTACGTGCGGGCGTGGGCTGTCGACTGCCTCGCCGGCACCGGCACCGGCGCCCGGCAGGGACCGGACTACCTGACCGCGCTCGCCGTCGCCGCCGCGCTCGACGCCGGCACGCCGGTACGCCTCGACGTACCGGTGCGATCCGGCCGTCTGCACCTGCCGACGGTGGGCACGGTCCTGTTGCCCGAGGTGGGCGACGGCGCCGCACGGGTCGAGACCGGCGCGAATTCGCTGCGGGTGAGCGCCGGGGACGTGACGGTCACGGTCCGGCCCGGGACGCCCGGGGACGCGCCGAGGTGGTGGCCGGCCCGCGTGCTCACCGCGCCGGACGTGAGCGTCCTGCTGGAGGACGGCGACCCGCACCGCGACTGCCACCGGCTGCCCGCCGGTGACCGGCTCGACGACGCCGGCGCCGCGCGCTGGGCCGAGACGTTCGCGGCTGCGTGGCGGGTGATCCGGGACGAGGTGCCGGGCCACGCCGAGGAGCTGCGCGCCGGGCTGCGGGCCGTGGTGCCGCTGCGGCGCAGCGGCACCGGCGTCAGCGAGGCGTCGACCGCGCGGCAGGCGTTCGGCGGTGTCGCGGCCACGGAGACCGACGCCGGATCGCTCGCGGTGCTGCTCGTGCACGAGTTCCAGCACAGCAAGATGAACGCCCTGCTGGACATCTGCGACCTGGTCGACGGCACCCGGCCGATCGACATCACAGTGGGCTGGCGGCCCGACCCCCGGCCCGCGGAGGCCGTCCTGCACGGCATCTACGCGCACGCGGCGGTGGCCGACATCTGGCGGATCCGGGCCGGCCGCCAGGTCGACGGCGCGCAGGCGGTCTACCGCCGGTACCGCGACTGGACGGCCGAGGCGATCGGCGCGCTGCAACGGGCGGACGCGCTCACCCCGGCGGGATCGCGGCTGGTCCGGCAGGTCGCCCGCTCGATGTCCGGGTGGCCGTCGTGACCGCCGCCCGGACCGCGTACCGGGCCGGCACCCTCGCCGCCGACCTGCGCGCGCTCGGGCTCGGCCCCGGCGCCGTGGTGCTCGTGCACTGTTCCCTGCGCGCGCTCGGACCGGTCGACGGTGGCGCGGACGCCCTGGCCGCGGCGCTGCGCACGGCCGTGGGCCCGGCCGGCACCGTCGTGGTCCCGGCGCAGACCCCGGACAACTCGGTGAGCAGCGCCGCGTACCGCGCCGCGACCGCCGGGCTCACCGAAGAGGAACGCCTGGCGTACGAGGACCGGATGCCCGGCTTCGACCCGGCCGTCACACCGTCGTTCGGGGTCGGCGCGTTCGCCGAGCACGTACGCCGGCTGCCCGGCGCGGTCCGCAGCCGGCACCCGCAGACGTCGTTCAGCGCGTGGGGGCCCCGGGCGGAGGATCTGATGCGCGTCCACGACCTGGACTCCCACCTCGGGGAGCGGTCCCCGCTGGCCGCCCTGGAGGCGGCCGGCGCGTGGACGCTGCTGCTCGGTGTCGGTTATGCGACATGCACCGCGCTGCACCTCGCCGAGTACCGGTTGCGCCGCCCGCCGCAGCGGCGTCCGTACCGCTGCTACGTGGTGCGCGACGGCCGCCGGGAACGGCTCGACTTCGAGGCGCCGCACCTCGACGCGGCCCTGTTCAGCGAGATCGGCGCGGAACTGGACCGGGCGGCGTTCACCCGGCACGGGACGGTCGGCGACGCGCCGGCCCGGCTGCTGCCGATATCCGGC
This sequence comes from Micromonospora sp. WMMD1219, assembly GCF_049315215.1. Taxonomy (NCBI): domain Bacteria; kingdom Bacillati; phylum Actinomycetota; class Actinomycetes; order Micromonosporales; family Micromonosporaceae; genus Micromonospora; species Micromonospora sp. WMMD1219. Next base: position 1,960,086 of record NZ_CP186057.1, on the reverse strand, counting down.
GCGGTGGGCGCCGCCGTGGCGTGGATGGACGCCCACATCGGACGGTGAGGGCCTGGTAACCCGAGCGCAACCTCTCTACCCTGATCGATAGACGCCGTATCGTGTCGACCGGGGAGCAGCGCGTGATCATTGGCGGTTGGGGGTCAGGCGCACTTCCCGTGGAACGGTCGTGTCGCCGTGACCTCTGAGCGGCCCGCGCTGCCGGGCCCGCCCTACTTCTTCCTCAGCTACGTCCCCCCGCCGACGCACAACGACCGCACCCCGGGCGACCACTGGGTCCGCCGCTTCTACCACGATCTCAACCTGGCGATCGACGGCCGGCCCGGCGACCGGTTACGCCGGCAGGGTTTCGCCGACTTCATGGTGCGGCCGCCGGACGACCGGACGGAACGAAAACGCACCGCACTGGCCGAGGCCGAGGTGTTCGTGCCGCTGTACTCACCGGACTACCTCAACCGGGACGACTCACGCCGGGAGCGGGAGTGGTTCCGGCAACGGCTGATCCGGGCCGGCCGCCCGCCCGACGGCGACAACATCCTGCCGGTCCTGTGGATCCCGTCGCCCGCCGCCGTGCACGCGCCGGACCAGGCCCGGGCGGTGGCGATGGCCGCCGACGTGGACGCGTACGCCGCGAACGGGATGAGCGCGCTCTGCCGGCTCCAGAAGTTCCAGCACGCCTACAAGGAGGTGCTGGGCCGGCTCGCCCAGCACATCGTCGACACCGCCGAGCAGACCCCGCTGCAACCGGCCGAGCCGCCGACCGGCCCGACCGACCTGCCGTCGTCGCCGACCAGCGAGGTGCCGTTCCGGGCGGTGGTGATCGCGCCCGAGGAACCGGCGGAGGCGGGCCGGCTCAACGGACGGTCCGACACGCACGCCGGCCGGTGGCGCCCGTTCCGTGACCGGCCGCCGGTGGTCGACGACGTGACCGACGCGGTGCAGCGGCTACGGATGCCGATCGACGTCCGCGACTTCGTACCCGATGCCGGGCTGTTCCGGGGCTGCCCGGGCGTACTCATGATCGATCCTCGGGTGGTCGAGACGCCGGACGGTGCGGAGGCCGTCCGCGCGGCCGCGGCCTGGCTGCACCGCTGGGTGGGCGTCGTGGTGATCATCGAGGACTCGGCACCCGGCCGCCGCTCCCACGCGGCGGTGCTGCTCGACCGGGCCATCGCGATCTTCCCGGCCGCGGCACGCCCGCTGGCGATCACCACGTACGACGACTGGCGGGCCGGGATCCACGGCCTGGTCGACCGGATGCGCCGCCGCTACCTGGAGGCGAGACCGGCCTACCCGCCGCCGGGACGGCCGATCAGCAAACCCCGGCTCTGGGAGAACCCGCCGCCCGACGAGGGAGTGGACACATGACCCGACGCGAGGGACAGGTCGTCACCTTCTACTCCTACAAGGGCGGCACCGGCCGGACGATGGCGCTGGCGAACGTCGCCTGGATCCTCGCCGCCAACGGCAAGCGGGTGCTCGCCGTCGACTGGGACCTGGAATCCCCCGGCCTGTCGCGCTTCTTCGCGCCGTTCATCGACCGGGACGCGCTGGAGAGCACCGGCGGGGTGATCGACCTGATCCGGGAGTACGAGTGGGCGACCACCACCAAGCAGGACAAGGGCGACGACCGCTGGCACGAGCAGTACGCCCGCGTGCACAAGTACTCGTTCTCGCTGAACTGGTCCAACTTCCCCGGTGACGGGACGCTCGACTTCCTCGGCGCCGGCCAGCAGAACAACGACTACGCCGGCGCGCTCGCCGGGATGAACTGGGACGAGTTCTACGAGCGGCAGGGCGGCGGCTACTTCTTCGACGCGCTGCGCGCCGACATGAAGCGCAACTACGACTACGTGCTGATCGACAGCCGCACCGGGTTCTCCGACGTCGCCGACATCTGCACCATCCAGCTGCCGGACGTGCTGGTCACCTGCTTCACCCTCAGCGAGCAGGGCATCACCGGCGCGGCCAAGGTGGCTCGGCTGGTCGAGCACCGCTACGGGTCGCGGCGGATCCGGGTGCTGCCCGTGCCGATGCGCATCGACCCGGCGGAGAAGGTCAAGGCGGACACCGGTCGGGCGGTGGCCCGGCAACGCTTCAGCGGCCTGCCGAGCGGGATGAGCGAGGCCGACCGGGACCGGTACTGGGCCCGGATGCAGGTGCCCTACCAGGCGTTCTACGCGTACGAGGAACTGCTCGCCACGTTCGCCGACCAGCCCGGCGTCAACGGGTCGCTGCTGTCCGCGTACGAGGTGCTGGCCCGGGAGATCACCCGGGGCGAGGTGGAGTCGCTGCCGCCGATGAGCAGCGCGGTACGCGAGCGGGTCAACGCCCGGTTCACCCGTACCTCCAACTCGGTGGAGAACGAGATCCTGCTCCGGCACGCCCCGTACGACCGGGTGTGGGCGGAGTGGATCGGTCACCTGCTGGTCTCGGCCGACGTCCGGGTGACCGACCCGTGGTTCACCGACGACGAGGCGCCCCGGACGGCCCGGGAGCTGATCATCGTCTCCGAGTCCAACGCCAACGAGGAGGCGGTGCTCGCGGCGCCGGACCGCTCGCCCGACCAGGTGCCGCTCGTCGTCTACGTCGCGGACGTGCGGCGCCTGGCGAACGTGCCCGCCGCGCACACCGTCTCGGTGGCCGGCCTGGAGGCGCGGACCGCCGCCGCGCGGATCCTGCGCCTGGTCGGCCGCGAGGGCGTGCCCGCCGATCTGGAACTGCCGACCGGCCCCCGGTTCCCCGGCCGCGACAACACGGTGTTCGAGGTGCCGGGCCGCAACAAGCGCTTCACCGGCCGGGAGGCGGACCTGCGCGAGCTGCGGACGCTGCTGCGCAGCAGCCCGAAGGTGGTGCTCTCCGGCACCGGGCCGGTGGCGTTGCAGGGCATGGGCGGCATCGGCAAGAGCCAGCTCGCGCTGGAGTACGCGCACCGCTACCGCGCCGCGTACGACATGGTGTGGTGGATCGACGCCGACCAGGTGCCGTTCATCGAGTCGGCGATCGGTGACCTCGCGCCCTACCTGGGCGTTCCGTCGTCAGAGTCGAACCGGGAGAACGCCCGGCTGGTGCTCCAGGCGCTGCGCCGCACCGACCTCCGCTGGCTGCTGATCATGGACAACGCGGACGAGATCGAGGGCGTGCTGCCGTACGTGCCGGACGGCAAGGGCCACGTCCTGATCACGTCCCGGAACCTCCAGTGGGTCGAGCGGGCCACCACCGTCCAGGTCGACGTGTTCAAGCGCGCGGAGAGCATCCAGCACCTCACCGAGCGCGTGCCGAACATGCGCGTCGACCAGGCCGACCGGATCGCCGCCCTGCTCGGCGACCTGCCGATCGCCGTCACCGCCGCCGCGGCCTGGCTCGCCGACACCGGCCACTCCGTCGACAGCTACCTCACCGAGATCGCCAAGTTCGGTCCGGGTGCGGTGATGGAGCCGAACAGCAACGTCTCGGTGGAGGCGACCTGGGAGCTGTCGCTCAACCACCTGCGGACCCGCAATCCGGCGGCGTACCGGGTGCTGCAACTCTGCTCGGTGTTCGCGCCGGAGATCTCCGCCGACCTGGTCTACAGCGACGAGTTCGCCGAGGCGCTGGTGCCGTTCCACCCACAGGCCAAGGAGCGGCTGGTCCGCCAGCAACTGGTGCAGCAGGCCAACCGGCTCGCCCTGGTGCGGGTCGACCTGCGGGCCGAGAACCCGGCCGGCGGCGAGCGGGGCCGGGGCGGCCTGGTGCTCATGCACCGCCTGCTCCAGCACGCCGTCCGGTCCCGGATGACGGAGGCGGAACTCGACGAGGCACGCCAGCAGGTCCACCTGGTGCTCGCCGCCGCCCGGCCCGAGGGCGAGGTCGACGACCCCGACGGCTGGCCACGGTTCCGCGTCATCTGGCCGCACCTGGAGGCGTCCAAGGCGCCGCTGAGCCGCAAGGTGGAGGTGCGGGCGCTGATGATCGACCGGGTCCGCTACCTCCAGTTGCGCGGCGACCTGGAGACCGGCCGGCGGCTCGGGCAGGAGGTCGCGCAGACCTGGGAGCAGATGCTGGCGGAGGAGACCGACCCGCGGGCGCGCGACGACCTGCGCCGGCAGTTGCTGCACCTCCAGTTCAACCTCGCCAACATCCTCGCCTTCCTCGGGCAGTTCACCGAGTCCCGGGCGCTGGACGAGGAGGTGCTGGCGGCCCAGCGGGACCTGCTCGGCGAGGACCACCCGCACACGCTGATGACCGCCGGCGGGCTCGCCCGCGACCTGCGCGGCATGGGCATGTACAGCGAGGCGCTGCGCCTGGACGAGATCACGTTCAACGCGTGGAAGCGGAACTTCACCGAGGAGCACCCGCGTACCCTCGCCGCGCTCAACAACCTCGCCAGCACGCAGCGCCTGATGGGCGACTTCCGGGAGGCCCGCAAGAACGACGAGATGGTGCTGGCCGGGCGCCGCGCGATCCTCGGGGAGAACCACCCGGACACGCTCGCCTCCTCCGCGTACGTCGGCATCGACATGCGCGACGCGGGCGACTTCGAGCAGTCGGTCACCCGGCTGCGCAGCGTCCACCGGGACCTGCTGCACACGGCCGGGGCCGAACACCTGATCACCCTGCGGACGCAGACGAACCTGGCGGTGTCGTTGCGCGCGGCCGGGCACGCGGTCGAGGCGGGCAAGCTCCTCGAAGCCGCCTACGAGCTGCTGAACGAGCGGTTCGGGCCGGACAACCCGGAGACGCTCACCTGCCGGCTGAGCCTGTCGATCAACCTGCTCACCGTCGACCTGTTCCAGCGCGCCAGCCGGGAACTCACCGAGGTGCACCGCATCTACCAGCGCAACCTCGGCCCGGCGCACCCGCTGACGCTGGTCTGCATGGTCAACCTCGCCATGGTGGCCCGCCGCGCCGGGGACTTCGCCGAGGCCCGGCAGCTCGCCGGCCGGTCCGCCGACTCGCTCGCTGGCGTGCTGGGCAGCGGGCACCCGTACCCGCTCTCCGGCTGGATGAACCAGGGCATCTGCATCGCCGAACAGCCCGACCCGCCGGAGGGCCGGGAGGCCGCGGACGTGGAGGCGCTGAGCCTGCTGCGGCGTGCGCACGACGGGCTGGTCCGGATCCTCGGTCGCGACCACACGAACACGCTGCGCTGCCGGGCGAACCTGGTGGTGATGCAGGAGCGGGTGGAGAGCGGCCGGCGCGCGGAGCTGGAGGCGGTCACCCGTGAGCTGACCTACCGGCTGGGCGAGAACCACCCGGCCGTGGAGGCCGCCCGGGAGAGCCGGTTGCAGCGGCGCATCATCGACCCGCATCCGATCTGACAGCGGTCCGTTCCAGCGGGTCGGCCAGCCAGGCGAGGATCTCCGGCAGCACCTCCACCGCGCCGAAGTGCGCGCTGCGCGGCTGGACGTGCAGTTGCGCGCCGGGGATCTGCTCGGCCAGCCAGCGGGTGTGGCTGGCCGGGGCGAAGTTGTCGTCGGCGCCGTGCCACAGCCGGACCGGCATCCGGATGTCCGTGAGCGTGATGCCCCAGTCGGCGCGCAGCGCGAGCACGTCGTCGATCCAGCCGTGCGGCCCCTGGCGCAGCGCCTCGGCGTAGGCGTCGGTGAGCTGCCGGCGGATCGGCACGCCGGCCACCACCCGGCGGTCGGCCTCGGTCATCTGCTCGACCAGCAGCGCGAGCAGCGAGCCCGGGTCGTCCATGGTCCGCTCGGCCCGCAGCCGCAACTGCTCGGCGAGCACCGGCACGTCGCGCTCGGCGGCGCCGTAGTCCCGCACGTTGGCGTCGGTCATGCCGCCGAACCAGTCCAGCCCGGCGGCACCGGCCGGGGCGAGACCGACCAGGACGGCGGTCCGCCGGACCCGATCCGGCAGCAGCGCGGCGCAGGCCAGGGCGTGCGGGCCACCGCCGGAGCGCCCGACCACAGAGAACCCGTCCAGGCCCAGGTCGTCAGCGATGGCCGCGACGTCCGCGGCGGCGTCCGCGACCCGGCGGCCGGGCAGCCGGCTGGAACCGCCGTAACCCGGCCGGTCGTACGAGATCAGCCGTACGCCCAGCCGGTGCAGCACGATGGACCGTGGCCGTGGACCGTTGCGGCTGCCGGGTGTGCCGTGCATCAGGAAGACCGGCCAGCCGCGTTCCGCCCCGGCGATGTCGACCGCCAGGTTCCTCCTTCCCGTTCGGACGATGTGCTCTCGGTGCCGGGGCGAGTGTGCCAATCGGGGCCTCCGAACGGGTGGTGGCGGTACGGGTGGCGTGGTCAGACCGCCTCGGCGGCCGGGATCTGGCCGGTGTGATCGGACGGGCCGGCCTGACCGGTTCGGTTGGACCGGCCGGCGGACGGGTCGGACGCGGCGAGGACGCGCAGCGTGTCGAGGGCGGACGCCAGCGAGACCTCGGCCGGCACCCGGTCGTAGGCCCGCAGGTAGTCCAGGAGCAGCCGGCACAGGCTCGCCTCGTCGAGGAACTCGTCCGGCAGCCGGTGCGCGAGCAGGGCGTGCATCGTCCTCGGCGGGATCTTCGGCCAGGCCAGTTCGGCGTACTCGCTCAACGCCATCAGCAGCCACAGCGCGGTGCGGTTGTCGACCCGGGCGGCGGCGAACTGCTCGGCCATCTCGGCCGACACCACGCCGTCCTCCAGCGGCAGCTCCGCGAGCCGGTCCTCGATGTCGGCGAGCACCCGGCGGACCCGGGGCACGTACCGCTGCGGCAGCCGGTGGAGCCCGTGCCGCAGGATCAGCGCGTGCAGCACCGCGTGGTCGTCGGTCGTACCGAGCGAGTCGACCAGTTCCGGGAACTCGTCGATCAGGTACGGGCACGAGATGATCAGCTCGGGCGGCGCGGTCGGCGAGTCGGGCAGGCGGCTCAGCGCCACCCGGGTCAGCCCGCACACCACCTCGCGGGGCAACTGCGCGCCGTCCTCGGCGAGGCACTCCAGCAGGACCGTGGCGCTCGTGCTGGACACCGCCTCCGGTGACTCGACGGCACGCGCCCACAGTCGCCGGTAGCTGCGCTCGTCGTACAGGATGAGCTGGTGCAGGGACGGCACCGGCCAGCGGCGGGTGGCGAGCGACACGAGGTCGGCGTGGAACCGGCCGGCCTCGAAGCTGTCCGGCTGCTGGCCGCGCCACGTCCGCGCGCCCGCCTGCAACTGGCCGTAGGTGGTGATGTCGCCGAGCAGCCGCGCCTCCTCGGCGGCCACGTTCACCGTCTCGCCCCGGCCTTCGCGCCGCCGCTCGGCGATGATCCGGCCGTCGGCGTCCCGGCCGAGCCAGCTGATCATCGCGAGCTGGCCCTTCTCGTCCAGTCCCGCCCGCCACAGACGGACCGTCGACACCCAGGTCGCCTCGTCCATCAGGTCGGTGTGGCGTACGCCGTCCGGCGACACCAGCGCGGCGAGCGCGACCAGGTTCGCGGTGTACGCGGCGAGCAGCCGCACCGGGTCGTACGGCGCGGGCCGGTAGCCGTCCACGCCGGCCAGGTTGGTCCGCTGCCGGGCCTCGGCCAGCAGGCCGGCGATGGTCTCCACGATCCCGTCCCGCTCCTCGGGGTGGCGGGAACTGAGCTCACGGGCGAAGCCGACCACCGCCTCCCGCTTCACCAGCGGCTGGTGGGAGAGCAGCGCGCGGAACTGGCCGGTGTCCAGCTGGTAGCCGAAGCCGGCCGGGCTGCGGGTGTGCCGCCGCAGCTCGGCCAGGCTCCGCAGCGCTCCGATGACGTACTCGGCGATCAGGAAGTCGCCGATCGTGGTGTGCAGGAACTCGTACGTGCGCCGTGCGTCCTCGCCCTGCACGTCGTCCGGGCCGTACACCACGAAGAACGCGGCGGTGACCAGTTGTTCCGGGCCGAGCACGTCGCCGAGTTCGAACCGTGAGCCGTCTCCGGGCCCGGAGCCGAAGCAGTCCAGGTCGAGGCGGAGCGCGGCCCGGTTCACCAGTTCCCGGTTGCGGTTGAACATGGCGAACGCGGTGATCGCGAGGTCGCGCCGGAGCTGGTGCTCGCGGGCCTCCCGCTCGTGGGGCGGAAGGGCGGTCGGCGCCTTCTCGCTCACCTGCCGCCTGATGAACGCGGTGAGCAGGCCGGTGAACAGGTCGGACCGGGAGATGGTGACGCCGGGACGGCGGTCGGCCCAGTGCTCGTTGTAGTAGATCGCCAGCAGCGTGAGCAGCAGCGGCTGGCGGGCCAGCTCGCCGTGCGACAGCAGTTCCCGGGCGGACAGCCGGCGGTAGCCGGGGCGGTCCTCGTTCGCCGCGTTGACGGCGGCCAGCCAGGCCGTCACCTGGGCGTCGGTCAGGTCCTCCAGCCGGACCAGCACGGTGCCCTGCGGCACGCTGGCGCGGTCCATCACCAGGATCCGGGACGTGATGATCGGGATGACCGAGTAGCCCAGATCCCACTGGGCCTCCTGGAACTCGGCCACCCGGTCGATGTACTGCGAGTGGGCCGTGCCGGTGACCTGCACGAGTTCGTCGAACCCGTCGAAGATCACCACGACCGTGGTGTGCTGGGTGGCCCGGCGCAGGTCCGCCCAGCGGATGCGCTCGTCCATCACCTGCTCGATCGCCGCCTCGATCTGCTCGGTCGGCGACGAGTCCCCGGACATCCGCCGCAGCGGCACCACTATCGCGGTGAACCGGCTCGCCGGCAGCCGGGCCGCGATCACCCGGGTCAGCAACGTCTTGCCGGCGCCCGGCTGGCCGAGCAGCAGCAGCGGACGGTGCAGGCTCGCCGGATCGGTCAGGTACTCGGAGAGGAACCCGACGAGGTCACCCCGGCGCGGCTGGTCATCCCACCAGCGCTCCCGCTCCGGTGACGTGTGCTTGCCGTACTCGGCGGCCCGGAAGTCGGGGCTGATGAAGCCGCTGTCCACATTCGGCAGCCGCAGGTGGAAGTCGACGTCCTTGATCCGCAGCAGCGGCTGCCGGAACACCGCCGCGAGCGAGCCGGTGAGCCGGTCCAGTGATTCGCGGAGCAGGTCGGGCCGGTCGGCGGCCACCGGGCCGGACAGCTCGGCGAGGTTGCGGTAGAGCTGCGCCAGCGCGTCCAGCCGGGCCGAGACCTCGGTGGTCAGCGTCCGGTTGTCGATCAGGTTGTGCTCGATCGCCTGCCGGATCATCCGGAACCCGAACTCGGGGAGGTCAGCGGCGAGCCGGTCGAAGCGGTCCTCGTAGTGCCACATGGCCCGGCCCACCACGCGGGAGCGCATCGACGTGAGGTCGAGCCCGCGTCGCACCGACGGCCAGGCGGCCAGGCCCTCGCAGAACGCGATCGTCGCGTCGTACAGCTTGACGTAGGCGGCCTCGACGTCCCGGCGGGTGTCGTCCATGCCGTGCACGGACGAGGGCAGCGGGAAGTAGCCGCCGTCGATCTCCTGCGGAAGCGTGTGGTGGCGCCGCTCGGCCGGCACCATGCCGACCTTCTCCTCGTCGGTCAGTTCCAGCCGGTCGAAACCCGGCCCGACCTCGTCGCGGAAACCGTCGAAGAACGCGGACAGCGCCAGCACGGTGTGGCTGGCCTCCAGCAGTTCGTAATACGACTTCCCGCCGGTTGTCCGGATGCGGCCGGCCTGGTTTCCGGTGGCGTCCCGGACGAGCTGCATGAGCGCGTTCTTCGGGCCGAGCAGCGCGAGGGCCGTGCCCTTGGAGAGGGCGCCGGCGCCCAGGATCCCCGCGCTGACGACCTTGTCGGTCTCGGTGATGCGCGCGCTGCCCGGGGCCAGCAGTCGTAACGCATCTCGATAGCTGAGGCTCGAACGGCGCGGCATGCCGCCCCTTCCGCTGCTGGCGATCGGGATTCTTCAAGGATAGAAACTTCAGTGACGGAAAGCTATCGATTCCTCACCGGGCGGAAGCTTTGCGACGACTTTTCCATTCATTCATCTCATTCACCCGGTAAATGCGGCCAAGGCGCCCCGGCCGCTATGGTCGACGGGTGGACAACGCACGGGTACGGCAGGCGTACGGCGCGGTCGCGCCGCTCTACATCGAACTGTTCGGCACCACCGGCCACGTCCACGCGGACGACCTCGCCCTCATCGACCGCCACCTGACCGTCCGGACCGGCCCGGTGCTCGACCTCGGATGCGGACCGGGCCACCTCACCGACCACCTCCGTTCGCTGGGCGTCGACGCCACCGGGATCGACATGGTTCCCGAGTTCGTCGCGCACGCGCGGACGACGCATCCGGGCGGCGTCTACCGGCTCGGGTCGCTGGACGACCTCGCCGTCCCCGACCACTCCGTCGCCGGCATCCTCGCCTGGTACTCGCTGATCCACCTCCCGCCGCCGGATCTCGACGCGGTGCTGGCCGGGTTCCGCCGCGCGATCGTCCCGGGTGGACGGCTCGTGGCCGGCATCTTCGTCGGTGACGAGGTGGGCGCCTTCGACCACAAGGTCGCCACCGCGTACCGCTGGCCGGTGGACGAGTTCTCCGCGCGGCTGCGGCAGGCCGGGTTCGCCGAGGTCGAGCGCCTGACGCGCCTCGACGACGCCCACCGCCCGCACGCCGCCGTCGCGGCCGTCGCGGCCGGCGGTTGACCCGCCGGCCGTTCCGGGCGAGCGCGGACGGTCACCGCCGTGCGAAGATCAACCTTCGGAGCCCGACGGCCGGAAGGACACAATGCCTGCGTACGTCATCGCCCACCTCCAGGACGCCGCCCCGCACCGGGACATCGCCGAGTACGTCGAGCGGCTTCCGGCCACCTTCGCTCCGTACGGCGGCCGCTTCCTCGTGCACGCCACGCCGCACGAGGTGAAGGAGGGCAGATGGCCCGGCGCCGTCGTGATGCTCGGCTTCCCGGGGACCGCCGAGGCGCGGGCCTGGTGGGACTCGCCCGCCTACCAGGAGATCGCGCCGCTGCGCTCGCGGCACATCGAGGGCGACATCATCCTGGTCGAGGGCGTCCCCGACAACTACTCCCCGACCGGCCTCGTGCAGGCGATCCGGGCGTCGCTGCCAGACGCGTGACCCAGGCCGGCCGCCGCTCCCGCGACCTCGGGATCGTCGTCGGGTCGCTGCCCACCGGGCCGCACAACGCGATGACCGACGTCCCCGGCGTCCTGGTGGGCCACACCACCATCGACGACGGCGCCGACCTGCACACCGGCGTCACCGCGATCGTGCCGGAACAGCTCGGCCCCGGACGGTGGACGCTGCCCGCCGCGGTGTACGCCGGCAACGGCCACGGGAAGCTCGTCGGCTCGACCCAGGTGGACGAGCTCGGCGTACTCGAATCCCCGGTCGTGCTGACCGCCACACTGTCGGTGTTCCGGGCGGCGGACGCGCTGCTCGGGCACCTGATGGAGCGCCGGCCGGACGGGCTGTCGTTCAACCCCCTGGTCGGCGAGACGAACGACGGGCACCTGTCGGACATCCGCCGCCGCCCGATCACCGAGGCCCACGTGCTGGCCGCCGTCGCGGGAGCGACCGGCGGACTCCCCGCCGAGGGCTGCGTCGGGGCCGGCGCCGGCACCACAGCTCTGGGCTACAAGGCGGGCATCGGCACCTCGTCCCGCACGGTCCGGACCGCCGGCCGCACCCACACTGTTGGCGCGCTGGTCCAGTCCAACTTCGGCGGCGTCCTCACCGCGCTCGGCGTACCGCTACCGGTGGACGAGCTGGTCCCGGCCGCCGACCGGACCGAGCCGCCGGGCAACTCGTGCATGATCGTGGTGGCGACCGACGTACCGCTGGACGCGCGACAGCTCCGGCGGCTCGCCCGCCGGGCGGTGTTCGCCATGGCCCGGGTGGGTGCGTCCTTCAGCAACACCAGCGGAGACTACGCGATCGCGTTCACCACGTCGGCTCAGCCGCCGATCCCGGACGCCGCGATCGATCCGGTGTTCGCCGCCGTGCTGGACGCGGTGGAGGAGGCGCTGCTCAACTCGCTGTTCACCGCCGTCACCACGACCGGCGTGGGCGGTCGTACCAGTCACGCGGTTCCCCATCGGGCGGCGGTCGAGCGGCTGGCGGCGGCCGGACGGCTCACGGCCCGGCCGTACGCCTGATCCGTTGCGCCTCTCGCCTTAGGCCGTTCGGCGAGGCTCCGGATCCGATCATCCGCGGCATCGATGCCGATGCTCCGGCCGCTGCCAGCCGTTTCGTCGCTCATCGCACCGGTAACGGCTGGTCTGTCGGCTGAGCGACACTCCGGGCCGGGCACGTCGCCCCAGACTGCCCGCTGTGACCGAACTCCCTCCCCAGAACCAGTGGCACGGCCAGGCTCCGCCGCCGTACCAGCCCGGCATGCCGTTCGCGTCACCGCGACCGTCGTGGTGGCGCCGACAGCCGGCCGCGATCAAGGTGCTCGTCGTCAGCGCCGTCGCGGTCCTCACCTGCTGCGGCGGGCTGCTCGGCATCGGCATCGCCGCCGGCCCGGCCACCGAACCGGACAAGGCATCGGAGAAGGCGGTGGCCCAGGAGGTGCCGACCGTGGCGGCGCCCACCACCGCGGCCCCCACGCCCGATGTCAGCACCGCCTCGCCGGAGCCGTCGCCGTCACCGGCCACGGCGGCGCCGACCACCGCGAAGCCCGCGGCGAAGCCGAGCCCGCGCAAGACCACTGCGCCCGCCGTCTACTACAAGAACTGCGACGCCGTACGCGCAGCCGGCAAGGCGCCGCTGCGGCGCGGCGAGCCGGGGTACCGGACCGGGCTGGATCGCGACCTCGACGGCGAGGCATGTGAGCCGGGCGGCGGCAACGGCGACTCCGGCGGCGGCAGCACGGGCGGTGGCGGCAGCACGGGCGGTGGTGGCAGTTCGGGCGGCGGCGGCAACGACCCGCGCTTCGGCACCTGCAAGGAGGCGAACGCCAACGGCTACGGCCCGTACCGGCAGGGCAAGGATCCCGAGTACTACTGGTACATCGACCGGGACAACGACGGCACGGTCTGCGAGTGACACCCGGCGCCGGGGCGGACCGTACGGTGCCGCCCCGGTCGTCACTCCAGCTCGTCGTCGAACGCTCTGCGGGCGCGCTCGATCTGCCCCATGTGCGCGTCGGCCCATTCGAGCAGGACGTCGACCGGCGCACGCAGGGTCTTGCCCAGCGGGGTGATCCGGTACTCGACCGCGACCGGGCGCGTCGCCACGACGTGCCGTTCGACGATGCCGTTGCGTTCGAGTCGCCGCAGGGTCGCCGTCAGGGACTTCTGCGTCACCGCCGGGATCGCGCGGCGCAGCTCGTTGAAGCGGCAAGGGCGTTCGCACAGCTCGTTGAGGACGCTCAGCGACCACTTGTCCAGCACCTGATCGAGCAGCTCGCGGTGCGGCGCGTCGATGCGCAGCTCGGCGGCACCTCGGCTCGCGGTATCGCTCATGAAACCAGGTCTCCTTGAAGTGTCCTTCGTCAACTAGGTATCAATGTTAAACCTAAGTTGCCCTGCGAAGGAGAAACGATGCCCGTCACCCGCTTCAGCCCCGACGGTCTTCAGCCGAACACGCCGTACCACCACGTGGCGGTCGCCACCGGAGCGCGCCACATCCACGTCAGCGGCCAGGTCGCGCGACTGGGCGACGGCTCACCCGTCGCGCCCGGTGACCTGGCCGGGCAGGTCGCGCAGGTGCTGCGCAACACCGGCCGGGCGCTCGCCGGCGCGGACGCCTCGTTCGAGGACGTGGTCCGGCTGACCTTCTACGTCACCGACTGGACGCCCGAGAAGATCGGGCCGTTCATGGCCGGCATCGAGTCGGTCGCCGAGGAACTCGGCCTGCCGTGGCCGCTTCCGCCGGCCTCGCTGATCGGGGTCGACCACCTCTTCGAGCCCGACGTGCTGGTGGAACTGGAGACGACCGCGATCGCGCACTGAGCGCGCCCTCCCGATCCAGATGGTCGCGGCGATGGCACCGAGCCGTGTTGCCGTCGACTCATCGGGTGCACTGCCGGTGGTTGGCCGGCCCTTTGCGGCCGGCCAACCACCGGTGGACTGCATGAGCCATACCCGCTCGCGCCGGGGTCAGGCAGCTGATCCGGCCCAGTCCGGCTTCACCGCCATCATCTGGGCCGTCTTCGTCGGATCACGATCGACCAGACCGCCGAGCACCTCGTCGATCCGACTCAGCGCGCCCTCATCGAGCGGCTTCCCCGCGGCCGTCACGTTCTCCCTGATCTGCTCCGGCCTGGTGGCCCCCATGACGACGGAGGCGACTCCGGGCCTACTCAGCACCCAGGCGATGGCGAGCTGTGCGAGGGACAGCCCGGACGCCTCGGCGACCGGACGCAACTCCTCGACGGCGAGGAGCACCTTCTCGCCCAGGACCCGGTTGATGAACCGGGGAGCTCGACCGCCCGACGCCGCCCGCGAACCCTCGGGCCAGGCCTGACCGGGCCGGTACTTTCCGGTGAGCACACCCTGAGCCAGCGGCTGAAAAGCGAGTTGGCCGACACCCTGGCGCACGCAGAGCGGAAGAACCTCCGGCTCGATGACCCGCCAGAGCATGTTGTATTGCGGCTGGTTGGACACGATCCGGCTCCGCAGCCCGAGTTCCCCCGCCATGGTGAAAGCAGCCTCGATCTGCGGCGCGGTCCACTCGGAGACACCCAGGTACAGCACCTTGCCCTGGCGTACCAGGTCGTCGAAGGCGATCAGGGTCTCGTCGAGCGGGGTGCCCTCGTCGAAGCGGTGGGCCTGGTAGACGTCGAGGTAGTCGGTGTCGAGCCGCCGCAGGGACGCCTCGCAGGACTCCATGACGTGCTTGCGGGACAACCCCTTGTCGTTCGGCCCGTCGCCGGTGGGCAGGCAGACCTTGCTCGTGATCACCAGGGAGCTCCTCCTCGCCCCGCGCAGACCCTCCGCGAGCACCTCCTCAGCGGCCCCCTGGGCGTACACGTCGGCGGTGTCGAAGGTCGTGATCCCCGCGTCGAGCGCCGCCCGGATGCAGGCCAGCGCCTCCTCACGACCGGCCAGTTCGCCGTGAGTCAGCCAGTTGCCATAGGTGATCTCGCTGACCATCAAGCCGCTACGACCGAGCCGACGATGCTCCATGGATCTGTCCAGCCTCTCGTGGGTTCAGGGACGCACCGCCACCGGCTCTGCCGACATCGGTTCACCGAGGTGGCGCATTGCTCTGTTGTGGAACACTATGGCCTCTTCATCACCGATGGCGACCGCCTCGACCGCCCCGATGATCACCTCATGGTCACCGGCCGTGAACGTACTGTGGACGAGGCACTCCATCGCGAACACGGCGTCCGGCAGGACGGGACAGCCGTCCGGCACCAGCGTTGTCCAGGCACCCTGAAACTTGTCGGTGGCTGTCGAGGCGAACAGATGCGCCAGACCGCGATGTCGCGCACCGAGGAGGCTCACCCCGAAACGCCCTGCCCGGAGCAGAACGGGCAAGGTCCGTGCCGACCGCGCCACACAGGCGAGGACGAGAGAGGGCTCCAGGGACACGGAGCAGAAGGCGCTCACGGTGAGCCCGCGAGCGCCTTCACGGCCTCCTCGCGTCGTGATCAGCGTTACGCCGCTGGGAAACCGCGCGAGCGCGGTCCGGAACTCCGCCGCCGAGACCATCTCGGCTCTGTCAGGAGGTGAACGGCCGGAGGACCAACTCGACCGTCCGGTCCTTGAGGGTGAAGGTCGCGGTCTGCCCTGCCTCGGCGTCGTCCAGCCAGCGGTGGAAGTCCTCCATCTCCTTCAGCTCGATGCCGTCGATGGCCCGGATCTCGTCGCCGGGCCCGATGCCGACGAACTCGGCTGCCGAATTGATGGCCACGTCCGCGACGACCATCCCGGTCTCCGGAGCCACCCCGAGGGGGATGATCCCGGTCTTCGGCGGCGTGATCGTCTTGTGGAACTGGAACGGCCGGTGCTCAAGGTATGCGGCGAGCCGCTCCAGGTAGTGCCACCAGTGGTGGTCGTACGCGTCGAACTCCAGCCGGGATCGCAGTGACTCGTTGAAGCCC
Source organism: Micromonospora sp. WMMD1219 (assembly GCF_049315215.1). Classification (NCBI taxonomy): domain Bacteria; kingdom Bacillati; phylum Actinomycetota; class Actinomycetes; order Micromonosporales; family Micromonosporaceae; genus Micromonospora; species Micromonospora sp. WMMD1219. The sequence goes on along the minus strand of NZ_CP186057.1, from coordinate 1,944,201 downwards.
GAGTGAGTGAGCCGTACCTTGGTGCGGTCCTCGTCCACCCGCACGAACGTGACCACCACCCGGGTCGGTTCGTCGTTGCCCGGCACGTCCCAGTCGTAGACGCAGGATTCCTGAGGCACCACCTCGCGCAGGGTGGCCGTGAACACGAGGTCGACCCGGCCTCCTCGGTTGAACTGCCATCGCAGGGCCTCACCCGGCCGGCTCGGGATCTCGCCGTCAATGAGATTGAGCCAAGCCCTGACCTCCTTCGGGTCGTTCCACGCAGCCCAGACCCGGTCCCGACCCACCTTGATCTCACGTTCCGTCGAGGTGTTCAGCATTGCCATCTCCGCATCTGTCATCCGAGGGCTAGTTGCCGTCGGTGGCCGTTCTCACGGCCTCTTCCACTTGTGCGTTCGAGATCTTGAACAGAGCAATCAGGGAGACACCTGCGGCGAAGATTCCGCCTGCTCGGTAGACCGTGTCGAGGTCGAAGTGCGACGCGATCTGACCGGCCAGGAAGATGCCGACCGGCATCAGACCGAATGCGACGAGCCGGTTGACGCTGCTCACCCGGCCCGTCAACTCCTGGGGCACGATGGCCTGCCGGATGGAGACCGTGGTCACGTTCCAGGTCATCGCCGTATAGCCGGTGATGGCCAGCCCCAGCGCGACGAGCGGGATCTCGCTGGTGAATCCCAGGATGGTGAACCCGAGGGCACCCATCAACGTCCCGCCGAAGGCCGAGCGCGCGGGGCCCAGCCGGCTGGTGAACATCCGGCAGGTGAAGCCGGCGGTCACGCTGCCGACGGCCACGGACGCAAGGAGCAGGCCGTAGGCCGCGTCGTCGAGATGCATGACCTGCCGCGCATAGAGCACCAGCATGGCCAGCTGACCGACCGTGCACATGTTCGTCAATCCGGCGACGAGCGTGTACGTGCGCAGGACTCGGTGCCTGGCCAGCCAGCGGACCCCCTGCGCGATCTCGGCCCGCATCGCTCCCCGCCGCGGACCTCTGGTCGTCTGGTTGTCACCCGCGCGGAAGTCACCACGCATCAGGAAGCTGAAGATCGCACTGAGCGCGAAGCTGATCGCGTCGATGACGATCGGGAAGGCTCGAGCCAGGGAATACAGCCACCCGCCCAGCGCCGGCCCGACGAACTTCAGCGCGGTCGTGTTGGCCGTCATCAGCCTGCCGTTGGCAAGCTCCAGTGTGGCCCGGTCCCGCGACACAGCCATCGGCAGGATCGCCGCCCGCGAGCTGTCGTAGACCGTCTCGATGGCCGTGACGGTGAAGGCCACCACCATGAGCAGTGGAATGGAGACCCAGTCTCCGAGCACGGCAACGACCAGCAGGCTCAGCAGCAGGCACCGCAGCGCATCCGACAGCCACATGGCCCTACGGCGGTCCCAACGGTCGGCGAAGACGCCGCCGAGCAGCGCGAGCAGCAGCCAGGGCAGCTTGTCCGCGATGCCGACCAGAGACAGCGTGGAGGGATCACTCGTCAGGTCGGCGGCCAGCAGGGGGAGTGCCGTTACAGTCAGGCCGTTACCCACACTCGAGATCGACCACCCGCTCCACAGGAGCCAGAAATTGCGCCCCAGCCGGACGTTCGTCGGCTGCGCCTTCTGTGCCGTCGTCATCGGGCCGCCCTCTTCGGCACCTCTGCCGCCGGGTCGAGCTCCAGCAGCAACCGGGTGGCGCGGTCGGCGGCCTCCTCGTCACCGAGTTCCTGGTGGCACTGCACCGCACGGTAGGCGCAGCCCGGACCCCGCAACGCGCCGAGTTGGGCGCCCCGCTCGAACTCCGCAGCGGCGCCTTGGAGATCACCCTGGCGCTGTCTCCAGGCCGCGACGAAGAAACGGGCCGACGGTTCGTTACCGTCCAGGTCGAGCAACCGACGGGCAGCCGCGCCCAATCGGCCGGTGGTGAAGACCGCCGGACCCGCCTTCACCGTCACGTCCATGAGCAACCGGGTGTTCTCGACGGCGGCGTGCCACTGTTGCGACGTGGCGGCCAGGCTCTCCGCCTCGTCGCCCGCCGTGACGGCAGCTTCCATCGCCGCCCGGGCAGCTTCGACGTCCTTGCCGGCGATCTGGTGGAACGCCGCGGCACGCCAGTATCGGCTGAGGGTCAGCGCCCGCACCCACGGCTCCTCCTCGGACAGGAGGGGCAGCAGTGCCTCGCCGTACGAGGTCCAGTAGCCACTGCCACGCTCGCCGTCACGATCCCGCAGCAGGATCGAGATGAGCTGGGTGCTCGCCAGCACTCGCAGGGACGGAACTCGTCCGCCGGTAGCCACCCGGGCAAAGGTGTCGGCCGGCGTCTCGCTGCCACGCAGGTGTTGCCGGAGAGCCCGGGCGATCTCGTAGTCCAGGTGGTCACGGGCGGGATCCGCCAGCCCTGGCTCCTTCTCGGCGAGCTCGCACGCCAGGTTGTAGAAGCCGAGCTGGGTGAGCAGCCGGAGAAGCACGGCACGCCGCGGTACGGACTGGTCCGCCCAGGCCGCGACCTGGTCGCTCAGGAACCGCCATGCCTCCAGCCCGGTCTGCTCGGCCACCTGCGCAGGAGACTGGCCGAGGAACGCGTCGTTCCTCGCCTGCCGGACCAGCCACGAGCGCGCATCGCCTTGGAGGATCAGTGAGCAGTACGGCAGGACCTCACGCGTCTGGTCGCGCAGCAGGGCCAGCAGCAGGGGCGTGCTCTCCGCGCACAGCGGCCCTCCGACCGTCGGCGTCAGAGTGAACCAGGCGCTCCAGACCCGCTGCAGTCGTACGGTGTCCAGCTCGACCGGGGGCGGGAAGTCCAGGTCAGTCCACGCGATGTCGTCGTGGCGGGGGTAGGTGTGCAGGTTCGACATCGGTCGTCCTCTGAGAGCGGGCGTGAGAAGAGGGGCGAAGCGGGAGAAGCCCTTCCGAAGGGCTTCTCCCGCCTCAACCTGAGTCAGGTCTTGCGGCGACTCAGTAGACCTCGCTGAAGTAGACCTCGCTCATGTCAGAACACCTCCCCACCTGCTAGATTGGACAGTCCCAGAGAGCTGCAGGCGGCCTGCCGCATCACTGACGAGCCATCGCAACTCTCGGACATGAGCCTAGGTAGGCGAGCTTTGTGGCCGCTTCGCGGCGCTTTTTCAAGCGAAGAAGCGGCTGCCCGGGCCATGCCACGTGAGGTGGGAATCCCGGCGGTCGCCGAACCAGGCCGTCCCCGCCGCCCGGCTGCTCACACACCATTCGGCGTGAGCCAATGCCTGTTCGCGCCGGCCCGAACCGGGTCGCACGGCCGGCGAGCCGATGTTAAAGTCGTTGAAACGGGGGAGGGATTTCTGGTGACCATTTCCAGACGAATAAGCGTTCCATCTGACATCCGATGCTCCAAAGCACGGGTGTGTCTCAGCGTGTCGCACCGCAGTCGGCGCCGACGGCAGTACACAGACGCCGCTCGGCAGTGGTGACGATCTTCCCTGCCTCCTGAGTGCCCTGCCGGCAACGGCACACTTCAGCCTGGGCAGGTTCTGACCGCTCCGCTCTCCTCTCCCTGGTAGCCCGCGCTAACTCGCACGTCCAGTACGGCGAATCGGCCGCAAGCCTTGCCCACCGGAGGGAACGCGACATTGCGTGCTGACATTGACATCCGACAAACAGCCTCCATGCGCTTCGGTATTCTCGGCCCGCTGCTCGTAAGCCACGAAGATGGACCTGTCGCGATCACGGGCAGGCGACCCCGGGCAGTTCTTGCCTGCCTACTACTGAGGCGCGGACACACGATTCCCGACGACGCGTTGATCGACGCGGTGTACGGCGACCACTCCCCCCGCAGCGCGCGCAACCAGATCCAGCAGGCGATTCACCACCTCCGCAAGATCGGCGTCCCGGTCACGCGGGACGAGAGCGGCGGCTACTCCCTCGCTGTCACCGAGAACGACGTCGACTCGGACTCCTTTCAACTCCACGTGCAGCAGGCGCGGACCGCCGTGCGGGAAGACCTTCTGGAGGAAGCGGCGACACACTTCACGTCCGGCTTCGCACTGTGGCGGGGAGAGGCGTTGGCCGGTTTCGACACCCCGTACTTCCGGGAGGCTGCGGCGGAACTGGAGGAGCTACGTCTGGCGGCGCTCGCCGAGCACGTCGAGGTCCAGCTGGAACTGGGCCGGTCCCACGTGGTCATCCCGGACCTGAGCAAGGCGATCGTGGACAACCCGTTGCGTGAGCGCTATCACGGCCAGATCATGCTGGCGCTCTACCGGGAAGGACGACAGAGCGAGGCCCTGGAGGTCTTCCGGAGTCTGCGTCACCGGCTCGGTGAGGAGCTCGGAGTCGAGCCGGCCAAAGACCTCGAGAGGCTTCACCGGCGGATCCTCGCCCAGGATCCGACACTCCATCACAGCCGCACGGCGGGACTGCAGGACGCGGTCGTGCCCCGGCAGCTGCCGCCACGGACGACCGTGCTGAACGGCCGAGAGGCCGAACTCCGCAGGATTCGTCGTGCCCTTACCGAGGACCGTTCCCCGGTCGCGGTGCTCGCAGGCTTCGGCGGCATCGGCAAGACCGCGCTCGCCGTTCACGCCGCACACGGCATAGCGGACTCCTACCCCGACGGTCAGCTGTTCGCGAAGCTGACGGGCGAGCACGGCCACCCGGCCCACCCGGAGGACGTGCTCGGCATGTTCCTGCGTGCGCTCGGGCTACGCGACATGGACCTGCCGCCCGGCTTGGAGGAGCGGGCCGGCCGCTTCCGCACCCTGACCGCAGGCAAGCGGATCCTGGTCGTCCTGGACGATGCCGGCTCCCTTCGGCAGGTCCAGCCGCTGGTGCCGGCCGGCGACGGATGCGCGCTCATCATCACCACTTCGTCCTGGGATGTCAGCCAGCCCGGCTGGGAGTCGATCAAGCTCACGCCGCTGGCCCCCGCAGATGCGCGCAGCCTGCTGGAACGAGGTGTGGGCAGGGACCTTCTCGAAGCCCAGCCCTGGGCCACCCGCGAGGTGCTCGACCGCTGCGGCGGTCTCCCGCTCGCGCTGGAGATCGTGGCCGCCCGGATCATCAACGGGCAGGGCTCGATCAGGCGAGTCGCCGAACGGCTCGCCGACCGCGACCGGTTGCTCCACGAACTCACCATCGGCGACCGTACGGTGCGGGCGGTTCTTGAGCGTGGCTACCGTGCGCTGGGTGCCGGGCCGCGAGGACTCCTGCGCAAGATCGGCCTACTCGGCTGCGCGGAACTCACCGCCGAAACGGCCGCCGCGCTGGAGGGAACTTCCACCACGGACGCCGGTTACCTGCTGGACGACTTGGCGGACGCACACTTCCTGATCCCGGCCGCCGTTGCCACATCGGGTGAGACGACCTACCGGTGCCTCGACATGGTCCTGGCCTTCGGGCGTGAACGCTCCTTCAGCGAGGACGACGCGGAGGCCAGGGCGACCGTCCTGGAGAGGACGTGCGACCGACTGGAGTTCGTCAGAGGCCAGGTTCGTCGACGACGTCCTGGCGTATCGGTCTGATCCGACCGGCGGTCGGCGCTGTCCCAGGCCGCAGAAAAGATCAAGGCCTCTGACCAGTGGATACGCTGGTCAGAGGCCTTGATCATGTGAGTGCGCCGAAGGCGCTTCGAACCCTTGTCTCTACGCTGTTCAATCATCCCTTCGCACGTGTCGCTGAGTGCTTCCGCGTGCCTGACAAGCGGCTGAGTACCTACTGGTCGGGGCGCCGATCGGCCACACAGGACGTGCTGTGCCGTTCACCGTAGGGCCACCTGGTCGACCACACCCACCTGAGCCCGTTCTTGGTGACCTGGGCGGGCCACCGGGATCAGCCCGCGGTGCAGGATCGGATCTGGGCTCTGGCGCTGCTGTTGCCGTTCATCATCGTGGTGAAGCCGAAGGTGTTGCCGCTGCCGTTGGACCGCATCGTCATCACGTAACCGGTGCTGTCCCAACTGGGGGAGCCGTTCCAGGTGGTGGAGACCCGCTGCGGCGGGGTCAGAGCCACGACCACGGTCCAGTTGCTGGCTCCCTGAACCGTCACCGAGGTGTTGTACCGGTCACCCCAGACGTTGGGGGTCGTCGCCGTCGCCGTGCACCCGCCGGTGGGAGGCGGAGTGGTCGGCGGCGGAGTGGTCGGCGTGCCGGTCGGCGGCGGAGTGGTCGGCGGCGCAGTGCCGTCCGGGGCCACCGCTCGGCCGGTGCTCGGTGAGATCATGCCCGGACAGAGGTTGCGGCTGCTCAGGTTGGCCATGATCTGGGGAATCGCGTCGCGGGTGTTCTGAATGCCGTCGTGCATCAGGATCACCTGGCCGGCCTGGAGGCGGCTGGCGTTGGAGACGATCTGGCTGACGCTGGCGCCGTTCCAGTCCTGGGAGTCGACGTCCCAGATCACCTGGCGCAGGCCGAGCGACGTGGCGACCGACTGGAGGGTCGAGTTGGTCTCCCCGTAGGGCGGGCGGAACAACTGCGGCCGGACGCCGGTCGCCGCCTGGATCGCCGAGTTGGTCTGGGAGAGGTCCGACTGCATCTGGCTCTGGCTCATCGAGGTCATGTGCGCGTGGTTCCAACTGTGGTTGGCCACCCACATGCCCGCGTCGACCTGGGCCCGCGCGGCGGACTGGTTGCTCTGCACGTTCTGCCCGACGTTGAACATGGTCGCCCGTACGCCGTTGGCACGCAGCACGGACAGCAGTGCGCTGGTGCTGCCGGTCGGCCCGTCGTCGAAGGTGAGGCCGACGTACCCGTTGCAGGTGGCGGCGCTGGACGGAGTGGCGGCGACCGCGAGACCGGCGGCACTCAGCGCCACGGTGGAGGCGAGCACGGCCAACCGGGTGAGACGCGATGTTCGGGGGGCGGACGGGCGGCGGGAGCCGCCGGTGCTGGCGTACATGCGCAGGTCCTCCTTGGGACGGGTGACACCTGACGACGCATGGGTTCAATCGACCAGGATTGATGTCGACGCGTTCGGAGTATTGCAGCGGCGTTTCGAACACGTCAACGATTTTCCGGAAGTTTTCCGGAAGACCGGCTGGTCGGGTGGTCGCTGGTCGACGGTTCCTGCGACGCCGAACCGAGGGCGGTCAACGCGTACTCGACGTGCTGCGGCGGTGTCTCCCTCAGCACCCGTTCTGCTACGGTGTTGATCGTGGGCACGCTGATTCGCTAGTACGGGACGCCGCGTCGAGTTTTTCTCCGCGGTGGGTCCTACGCGCGCTGCTCGGCTGATTCGCTGGTCGCGCGAGGTTCCCGTACATCCATGCGCTTGACAAGCGCGTCTTCCGCGACGGCAGGCTTCCTCGGCTGCGTGTCGCGGGAAGGAGCTCTCGTGACCCACATTCAACCTCCACCGTCCCGGCCGCATCGGGTTTGTGCGATTCGCGGCGCAACCGTCCGGTTCGCCGAGCGGGTGGTCCTGGCCGACGTGGATCTTGTGGTCGGCCCGGCCGAACGGATCGCGGTGATCGGCGACAACGGCGCCGGCAAGTCGACGCTGCTGGGCGCACTTGCCGGCACGCTGCGGCTGACCGCCGGTGAACGGATGGTCGAACTTCCCGGCGGCGTTGCGTTCGCCGAACAGCAACCCCGGTTCCGGCCCGGCGCGACCGTTGCGGACGCACTCGACGACCTGCTTGCCGACATCCGTGAGCTCGAGGCCGAGGTCCTGCGGGCCGCGGAGCAGTTGGCGCAGGCGGGCTCCGACGAGCGAGACGCACTGTCCGCCGAGCTCGGCGCGGCCATGGACCGATTCGAGGCCCGCGACGGATATCAGCTCGACCAGAAGCTGGCCTCCGACCTCGACCGGCTCGGACTGGGCAATCTCGATCGGTCCCGGCCCGTACTCACTCTCTCGGGCGGCGAGCGGGCGCGGCTGGCGCTCGCCGCGGCCCTGGCGTCCGAGGCGGAGTTGCTGCTGCTCGACGAGCCAACCAACGATCTCGACGACACCGGCATCGCCTGGCTGGAGGACCGCCTGGCCACGCACCGCGGCGCGCTGGTGGTGGTGACCCACGATCGCGTGCTCCTGGACCGTCTCGCCACGGACATCGTGCACATCGAACGCGGCGCTTTGCGCCGATACGGAGACGGTTACGCCGGATACCTGACCGCGCGCGCGAGCGAGCAGCGCCGGCTGCTGCACGAGTACGAGGCGTGGCGACACGACCTCGCCCGTCAGGAAGCCCTCGTCACCGCCAACGCCTTCCGGCTCGATGCGATACCGCGGAAGATGGGGCGTGCGTTGTTCGGCCATGCCGCGTTCCGGGCTCGTGGCCGCGACCACGGTTCGATGGGCCGTATCCGGATGGCGAAGAGTCGGATCGACCGGCTGCGCGCGGACCCTGCACCGCGACCCGCCGATCCGCTCCGGTTCGCACCCTCCTTCGCCGAGCCGGCGGCCGCCGACGAGAAGGCCGTCCTGATCCGTGCGGAGGGTGTCCGGCTGAACGGTGACGGGCCGAGTCTGCGGCTCGATGCCTTGGACGTGTCGGCCGGCGACCGGCTGCTGATCTCCGGACCCAACGGCGCCGGGAAGACGACCCTGCTGCAGGTGCTGGCGGGCGAACTCGCACTGTCGCAGGGAACCGTCCGGCACCGATCCGGCCTACGCATCGCCTGGCTGCGGCAGGCCATCACCCACGGTTCGCGAGCGACGCTCCTCGACGCCTTCGCCGCCGGCACGGGCACATACCGGGACCACGCCGCCGACGAACTGCTGCGGATCGGCCTGTTTCACCCCGACGACCTGCATCGGCAAGTGGCACACCTCTCGGTCGGGCAACGCCGGCGCCTTGAACTCGCGTTGGCCGTCACCCGTCCCAGCGACGTTCTCCTGCTCGACGAACCCACCAACCACCTGGCTCCGGAACTCCTCGAACAATTGGAGAACGCGTTGCCCGACTACACCGGCGCTGTCCTTACCGTCACCCACGATCGACGGTGGCGCGAGCGGGCGGGGGCCTCCGCATCGGTACGGCGAATCCATGTGGCACCGGGCGGGCTCGTGCGTCTGCCCGATCCGCCGGGAGATGAGCGCCACGGACGGAGAGGCGGGAACGCAGAGACACGCCAACCGCCACCTGGGCTGTCGCCGGAAATGTGACCGCCGTTGAGCATTCATCCTCGTGATCACCCGACGAAGGTGCGGTAGATCCACCAATCGGTGGAGGCGGGAATCAACCCGAGCTTCGACGCGACGGTCGACGTGGCGGGTGCCGTGCGGCCGTAACTTCGCGGCATGACCGCGCTAGAGGTACGACACCTGCACAAACGCTACGGCCAGCAGGTTGCCGTCAACGACGTCTCCTTCGCCGTTGAAGAGGGGGAGATCTTCGGCATCATCGGATCCAACGGCGCCGGCAAGACGACAACCGTCGAGTGCATCGCCGGTTTGCGAACACCCGACTCGGGAACGATCTCTGTGCTGGGTCTCGACCCGATCGAGGACCGGGCGCAGGTACGTGAACGACTCGGCGTGCAGCTGCAGGAGAGCAGCTTCCCCGACGCGATCAAGGTCGCCGAAGCGCTGGAACTCTACAGCTCCTTCTACCGCAAACCCGCCGACTGGCGCGAGCTCATGGAGCTCCTAGGTCTCACCGAGAAGCGCCACACGCGGTACAAGGCGCTCTCGGGCGGGCAGAAGCAGCGGCTTTCGATCGCGCTTGCGCTGGTCGGCAACCCGAAGGTCGCGATTCTCGACGAGCTCACGACGGGACTGGACCCGCAGGCCAGGCGCGACACCTGGAGCCTCATCGAGCGGGTTCGAGACACGGGCGTCACGATCCTTCTCGTCACGCACTTCATGGACGAGGCGGAGCGCCTCAGCGACCGGATCGCCGTCATTCACGGTGGCCGGGTTGCCGCGGTGGATACGCCGGCCGGACTGATAGCGCAGGCGAGCACGGTGCAGCAGGTGCGGTTCCGGGTGCGGCAGCCGCTCGACAAGAGGGTCCTGACCGAGCTTCGCGACGTGACCGATGTCGCGATCACCGATGACCGTTGGCTGGTCACCGGCAGTGGACAGCTGCTGAGCAGCGTCGCAGGGGCTCTGGCCCGGGCGCAGGTCGTGGCGGAGGACCTGCGCCTCGACCGGCGCAACCTCGACGACGCGTTCGTGGCCTTCACCGGTCGCGCCCCGCAATCTCCAGAACCGTTCCGGAAGGAGGGCTGACTCATGCCTGCTCTCACGAACATGATCAAAATTGAGGCGAAACTCCTGCTGCGTGACTCCGCCACCGTCCTCTTCGGGGTGCTGTTCCCGACCGGGTTGCTGCTCGGGCTGGGTGCCATCCCGGCGCTGCGGGAGTCGTCCCCGGAGACCGGCGGGCTCCGGCCCATCGACATCTGGGCGCCGACCGCACTGGTGTTCGCGATGGTGATGATCGCCGTGCAGCACGTCCCGGCGGTGATCACGACGTATCGGGAGCGCGGCATCCTGCGCCGGGTGTCGACCACTCCCGCGCATCCACGCACCATCCTGCTCGCGCAGATGATCGTCGCGTTCGCCTCCGTGGTCGTCTCCGCGGCACTCATGATCTTCGCCGGGTGGGCGGTGCTGGATATCGCGCCGCCCGCGCGGCCCGTGGAGCTCGCGGTCGCCGTCCTCGTCGGGTATGCGGCTCTGCTCGGGCTCGGCATGATCTCCGCGGCGGTGGTCCGCACGAGCAGTGCCGCAAACCAGATCGGCACCCTGCTGTTCGTGGCGCTGATGTTCTTCGGCGGGGCCTTCCTGCCCCGGACCCTCATGCCCGACCTGCTGCGCGAGGCCGGCGAGTTCGTCCCGCCCGGTCTGCAGGCTCTCACCACGGCGTGGTCCGCCGAAGCGGGCGAGATCACCGCCACCGCCGGTGGGCAGCCCTTCTGGCTGCAGATTGCCATAATGGCGGGCATCGCAGTGATCCTGAGCTCGGTCGCCGCGAAGCTCTTCCGCTGGGAATAGGTGACGATGACCCGAGTTGCCGGGGCCGGCTCCCCTACGCATCCCTCCGCCGTCGCGGAAGAGGCAGAGATCGCGAATCGCTCCCGGTTGGCCTGGAAAGAGGAGCAGCTGCGGGTCTGGGACCTGCTGCATCTGTTCACACCGTGGCTGCTGTTGACGATCTCGACGGCGATCTACTTCGCGTGGGTGCTGCCGACCTCCGGTGAACGTTTCTGGCCGGCGGGGGCGTCCGTGCTCGCACTGGTCATGGTCGCGGTGCCGTGGGTGCTGTTCGGGCACACACTGCCCATCAGGAGGAGAACGCTGCGGCGGATGCCGATGGCCGTCTACGTCGTCGGACTGCTCGCTCTGTGCGTCACCCTCATGACGTACTCCGACATCTTCCTCGTCTTCACCATCGCGGGCTTCTTCCACGCCTACCTGCTCAAGCCGTGGCCGGTGGGGGTGCTCGGAGTCCTGGCCACCTCCGTTGCCCTCAACGGCTCGGCGATGGGAGTGTGGGCGGACCCCGCCCCGGAGGCTCTCGCGCAGTTCATCCTGATCGTCGCCGTGCAGACCGCGGCGATCGGGGCGGGCATCCTGCTCACCGCGCGCAGCGAGCCGGAGGAACGCAAGCGGGAGAGACTCGTCGAGCGACTCGAGGCGGCGCTGCACGAGAACGCCGGGCTCCACGCGCAACTGGTCGCCCAGGCCCGGGAGTCCGGCGCCCAGGACGAACGGCAGCGACTGGCCGGTGAGATCCACGACACGCTGGCGCAGGGCCTCGCCGGCATCATCACTCAACTGCAGGCCGCCCAGCGGTCCGCGAGTGTGCGGGGCGAGACGCAGGAGCACGTCACCCGCGCGCTCCAGCTCGCGCGCAGCAGCCTCACCGAGGCCCGGCGGTCCGTGCGGGCGCTCGCTCCACAGGATCTCGCCCGGGCTCACCTGCCCGACGCGCTCCGCACACTCACCGAGCGCTGGTCACGGGACGAGGGGATGCGAGCACATCTGGAGGTCACCGGCGACAGCGAGCCGCTGAGCCCCGCCATCGAGGTGTCACTCTTCCGCGTCGCGCAGGAATCCCTGACCAACGTGGCGAAGCACGCCGCGGCCTCCCGCGTCGGCGTCACGCTGTCCTACACGGGCACCGAGGTGCTGCTCGACGTGCGTGACGACGGACGCGGGTTCACGACAGCGACCGGCACCGGATTCGGCCTGACCAGCATGCGGCAGCGCATCAGGGGCGTCGGCGGCCACGTGGAGGTACAGAGCGCACCGGGTGAAGGGACATCCGTCAGTGCGCGCGTTCCGGCGATCACCCCCGGGGGTGCCGCATCGAAGGAGGAGACCGACCGATGATCCGGCTGTTGATCGTCGACGACCATCCGATCGTGCGGGGCGGCCTGCGCGACACCTTCGCGTACGCCGAGGACATCGTCGTGGTAGGCGAGGCCGGCGACGGCGCCGAGGGTATCGAGCGGGCGACGGCGCTGGTGCCCGATGTCGTGCTCATGGACCTGCGGATGCCCGTGCTGGACGGCGTCGCCGCGACCGCTACCCTGCGCGAGCGGACCCCGGACGTCCGGGTGTTGGTCCTGACGACTTTCGACAGCGAAAGCGACGTCCTGCCGGCGATCGAGGCGGGCGCGATCGGCTATCTCCTGAAGGACGCTCTGCCGGACGAGCTGATGCGGGCGGTCCGGGCGGCCGCGCGCGGCGAGTCGGTGCTCGCGCCGTCGGTGACGCAGCACCTCATGGGGCAGATACGGCGGCCCAGCGCCAGCACACTGACCGATCGGGAGAAGCAGGTGCTGCAACTGGTCGCGAACGGCAACTCGAATCGCGACGCCGCCAAGGCGTTGTTCATCGGCGAAGCAAGCATCAAGACCCATCTCCAACACATCTACGACAAGCTCGGGGTACGTGATCGAGCGTCGGCGGTCGCCGAGGGCTACCGTCGCCGCCTACTCACCTGAGGTCCGCAGCCGGCCGCCCGCACGGCAGGTTCGTCGCGAGCGGCATCCAGATCGGGATGGACGACGCCAGGTTGCGGTAGTGCGGCTCTTCGCAGACGGGGTGCAGAGGTCGTCGGTCAGGGTGCCGATCGAGGTTCCGGCGGGCACGGTCGTAGCGCGTAGTGGTCCGTACGCGGAGGCGAAAAGGGGAAAAGAAGAAGGCCGTGACCCTTGTTTCCGCAGGTCACGGCCTTGATCTTTGGTGCGCCCGAAGGGACTCGAACCCCTAACCTTCTGATCCGTAGTCAGATGCTCTATCCGTTGAGCTACGGGCGCCTGGTGCTCGGCCAGTCTACACAACCGGCTTTCGCGCGGAGACTCCGGGATTCGAACCCGGGAGGGGCTTTAAGACCCCAACCGCATTAGCAGTGCGGCGCCATAGACCAGACTAGGCGAAGTCTCCCTGGTGACCCTGAGGTCACCGCGCCCGAGGATACAGGCCCGCACCCTCCCGGGGCAAAGCGGATACCGGGACCGGCCCTCGCCACCGCGTTTCCGTCGTGTGCCAGATCACGTCCACGGCTACGCTCCATCGATATGCAGGAGCAGCCGCCGAGCGATCCGCCCCGTCGCGAGCCCGCAGCCAAGGCCCGGCGGAGCCGCTCCCCACGACCGACGTTCAACCCACCGACGCCGGATCCCGCCGCGGAGAACGCGACGAGCAACACGCCGGCGCCCCGGCGTCCGCGCCGGTCGGCGCCCACAGTCGTCTTCCAGCCGCCGACGCCGGCCGACGCCGCAGCGCCGGCCCCGCGCCCGCGTCCGGCCGCCGATCCCTCGGCAACCGGTCCCGGTACGCCGCCCGCAGCGCAAGTCACCCCCACCTCTTCCACAACCGATCCGGGTACGTCTGCCGCAGAGCAGAAGGCGGCGGGACCTGCCACGCCCGGCACCCGATCGGGTGACCCGGGCACGACTGAGCCGCCGCCGGTACCAGGGGAGCCCGCTCCGAGGGCCGGAGAACGCGACCCCGCAGCGGCGACACGTCGGGCAGGAGGCGGGGAGGCCGCATCGACGGCGGATGAGGTGTCCGCCACAGCGGAGCGGCGTCCAGTTGGAGGGCCGTCGGTCACCGAGCCGCCGACCGGTTCAGACGCACCATCGGCCGGGGAGGTGACGCCGAAGCGGACGCGCCGCGCACCTGCGGCCAAGAAGGCCGCCCCGGGCGCGAAGGAGGCAGCTCCGGCCGCCAAGAAGACCGCTCGGAAGGCGTCGTCCCCCAAGCCGGAGGCACCGTCTCCCGAGCCGGAGGCGCCGGTCGAACCCACGTTCACCGCACCGGGGCCGCGAGCCGGCGAGCGGGAGCCCGACGGCACCGAGCCGATCGCGGCGGAGAAACCGGCCACCGCGCCTCGACCCGGCCGGACCCGCCGGCCCGTCAAGGCCGCGCCCGCGGCGGAGAAGGCGAGCCCGGCGAAGCGTGCGAAGCGCGCAGCACCGGCCGCCGCCGCGCCGGCCTCCGAGACCACCACCGTCTCGGCGACCGCGCCCGCCGCCCCGGAGCCTGCCGCTTCCGCATCCGAGCCCCCGGCCGCCGACCAAGCGCCCGAGACAGAGCCGGCCGTCATCGAGCGGACCCCCGAGACAGAGCCAGCCACCGTCGATCGGACACCCCAGGCAGAGCCGGCCGTCCTCGAGCAGAAGCCCGGACAGCCCGGCTTCGCGCGTACCCCGATGGAGGGCTGGCGGGCGGTGGGGCCGCAGCTGCGCGACCACCCCGGGTTCGCGCCGGAGCTGCTGGCCCTGGCGGCGGTCGACGTGCTCGGGCCGCGCGCCCGGGACTGGGTGGATCAGGTCCGGCGGGCCTACCCGGAGGCGGACGCCGACGGGGTGGCCCGGCTGGCGACCCGGCGGTTCGTCCGGACGGCCGGTGCGGGTGGGGCGCTGGCGGCGGGTGCCGGGCTGTTCGCGCCGGTCGCGGAGCTGGCGGCGGTGCTGTGGACGCAGGCGAATCTGGTGCTGCATCTGGCGGCGGCGTACGGGCGGGATCCGGCGCATCCGGATCGGGCGGCCGAGCTGCTGGTGCTCACGTTGGTGCACCCGGACGACGGCACCGCGCGGGCGGCGCTGGCGGCGGCTCGGGCGGCCGACTCTCCGGCGGAGGGTCCGTGGGGTCGGGTGGCGGAGGCGGCCTGGCGGCTGGCCACGCCGGTGGCAGCGCAGGCGGGCGGCTGGCTCGGGCTGCGGTTGGCCGCGCGGTTGCTGCCGGGGGCGGCGGCGCTGGCGGCCGCGACGGGCGGTACGGCGACTGCGGAGCGGGTGGCCGCGCGGGCGGTCGCCCGGTACCGGCCACGCCGCGCCTGATCGACACACGTTCGGCGAGGTGGCGGGGTTCCTCAGGCCGCGATACCGCCACCTCGCCGATCCGGCGCAAGCCGACGATCGTGCCGGGCCCACGAGGCCACCAGGCCGGGCATGCCGGCAGCCGCGGTCAGAGCCAGTCGAACCAGGACTTCGGCAGCATCGCGTAGCCGACGAACGCGAAGATGTCGAGCAGCGTGTGCGCGACGATCAGCGGGGCCACCCGGCGGGTGCGCAGGTAGAACAGCCCGAAGATCACGCCCATGACGGCGTTGCCGACGAACGCGCCGAAGCCCTGGTAGAGGTGGTACGAGCCGCGCAGCAGGGCGCTCGTGGCGAGCACGGCGCCGATCCGCCAGTTGAGCTGCCGCAGCCGGGTGATCAGGTAGCCGACCACGATCACCTCCTCCAGCACGGCGTTCTGCACGGCGGCGAGGATCAGCACCGGCACCGTCCACCAGAGGTCCGGCAGCGCGGCCGGGACCAGCGTGGCGTTGAGGCCGAGCTGCGCCGCCACCCAGAACAGCGCCAGCCCGGGCAGGCCGATGAGCGCGGTCAGGCCCGCGCCGCGGGCCAGGTCGGAGGCGGGCCGGCGGAAGTCGACGCCGAGCGTCCGTGCCGGGTCGCCGGGGTCACGCGCCAGCAGGTGTACGGCGAGCAGCACCGGCAGCAGCGCGAAGACGATGCCGAGCAGCTGGTACGTGAGGTCGAGGTACGGGCGGGCCGACGCGGAGGTGTTCAGGGCGGCGGTCTGCTTGGACAGTCCACCGGTCGCGGTCAGCTTCGCGATCAGCGAGACGAGTGCGTACACGGCCGACTGGCCGAGGGACAGACCGAGCACGAGCAGCGTCTCGGTGCCCAGCATCCGGCGGGAGACCGGGCGGGCCAGCTCGTCAACCGTCACCGGACCATGAAAGCACTTCGGCGACCGGGCCGGACGGTCGCACAGTCTGTGCGACCGGCGTACACGCTCCGTGGACATTCTATGGGGGCCGATCCGCCCGTACGGAGAAGGAGCGTGCCCCTGTGGAGAACTTCGCGCGGCTGCTGAAGGAGAGCTGGACCCTGGTCGAGGAGCACCGGGAGCGGCTCAGCGGTCACTTCTACGCCCGGTTGTTCCTCCTCGACCCGGAGCTGCGCAAGCTCTTCCCGGTGCAGATGAACGGCCAGGGCGACCGCATCCTGGAGGCGATCGTCACCGCCACCCAGACGGTGGGCGACCCGGAGAGCTTCGACGAGTACCTGCGGGCGCTGGGCCGGGACCACCGCAAGTACCACGTGGCGGCCGAGCACTACGCGACGATGGGCGTCGCGCTGCTCGACGCGCTGCGCAGCACCGCCGGGGACGGCTGGAACCTGGAGTACGACCAGGCGTGGCGGGAGGCGTACGCGAGCATCAGCGCGCGGATGCTGGCCGGTGCGGAATCCGACGGGAACCCGCCGTTCTGGCACGCCGAGGTGCTGACGCACGAGCGGCACGGCCCGGACACGGCGGTGCTGACCGTACGCGCGCTCCAGGATCCGCTGCCCTGGCGGGCCGGGCAGTACGTGAGCGTGGAGGTGCCCCGCTACCACCCGCGGGTGTGGCGGACGTACTCGGTGGCGAACGCTCCGAACGAGGAGAACGTGCTGGAGTTCCACGTCCGGACGCCGCCGGGCGCGGCCGGTTGGGTGTCCGGCGCGCTGGTGCGCCGCACCAAGCCGGGTGACCTGCTGCGGGTGGCAGCGCCGATGGGCTCGATGACGTTGGACCCGGAGTCCACCCGGGACGTGCTCTGCGTGGCCGGCGGCGTCGGCCTGGCGCCGATCAAGGCGCTGGTGGAGGAGCTGACCCGGGTCAACCGGACCCGCTGGGTGCACGTCTTCTACGGCGCCCGCCGCCCGGACGAGCTGTACGGGCTGCCCGGACTGGAGGAACTGGTGGCCGCCCACCCGTGGTTGTCGGTGACGTCGGCGTGCAGCGAGGACCCGGACTTCGGCGGCGAACTCGGTGACGTCTCCGAGGTGGTCACCCGGTACGGACCGTGGACCACGCACGACTGCTACGTCTCCGGCTCGGCCGCGATGGTCCGGGCCACCCTGCGGGCGCTCGCCGCCGACGACGTCCCGCCGGACCACATCCGGTACGACACGTTCGGCAACCTCTGAACCTTGCTCCCCCCGAGCCGGGTCGCGTGCCCCCGCCCCCTGGGGCACGCGACCCGGCCCCCCGTTTCTCAGTAACGCCAGGGGGTTCCGGTCTCGCGGTATTCCTCCACCGGCACCAGTGGGACGCCGGGTGCCATCCGGTCGACGTAGAGCCGCCCCTCCAGGTGGTCGATCTCGTGCGCGACCAGCCGCGCCATCGCGTACTCGTAGGACGTGATCACCCGGCTGCCGTCCCACAGGGCGTGTTCCACGTCGATCCGCAGCGGCCGGGGCACCAGGCCGCGGTGGTCGAAGAAGGAGAGGCACCCCTCGTACTGCTCGTCGGTCTCGGTCGCGGCGTCCACCACCCGGGGGTTGAGCAGCACCACCGGGTCGGCGGCCCGGTCGGCCGGGCGCACGAGCGCCGCGGACCAGCCGATGCCGAGCTGGGGCGCGGCGAGGCCGACGCCCTTGCTGAACGGGTGCAGCTCGTCCAGGCGGACCAGCATCCCGGCGAGCCGGTCGATCACCTCCCGGGCGTGCTGTTCGTCGGCCGGCAGGTCGAACTGGCGGGCCCGCTGCCGCAGCAGGTCGTCGCCGCGCTGCACGATGCCCACGGCCCGCATCCGGTCGCTGGCCCGCACCCGGCCGCCGCCGTTGGGCGCGCTGTCCGGTTCGGCGTCCGGCTCGGGGCTGCGGAACCGCCACTGCATCCGGTAGCGGGCGTTCAGCGGCGGGTCGTCGGTCCCCCAGTCGAAGACCACCCGGCCGCCGTCCACCGAACGCTGGATCGGGGTACGCAGCGGCCCCTCCTCCGCCGACAGCGAGGTCTCCGCGCCCCACACCTTGGGGTCGAGGTCCGCGGGCAGGTCGAGCCGCACCGCCAGGTGCCGGGTGGGCAGGCGCACGGCCCGCTGGAACCAGGGGCCCCACTTGTCCCGGCCAACGCGGTACGCGTACTCGATGGTGACCCGGTCGCCGGGGTAGAGCGGGAAGCGTCCCTCGTCGTTCTCGAACAGCAGCCAGATCTCCTTGAACGCGTCCCGGTCGTGCTTGGCCCGCCAGTGCATCGGCTCGCGTCCGCTGCCGTCGTCCCGGTAGGCGTTGAGTTGCAGCTCGGCGAAGGTGAGCGGGTGTTCCCGGTGGTGCCGGTTGGAGCGGCCCGGGTCGTTGGGGTAGCGGTCGACGGCGACCCGGACCAGGTAGCGGGTGACCGGTTCGGTGCCGGCGTTGTACAGCTCCCGCCGGATCGCGCAGTGGTAGCCGTCACCGGTGTGGGTGAGCGTGGCCACCTCCCGTTCCACCACGAGGCCGGTGCCGGGGGGAAGCCACTGACCGGGGACGGGTGGATCGCGGTGCGCGGTGCCGGTCCGGCCGTGCCGCAGTTCGTCGTACTCCCGGAAGCGCTGCCAGATCGCGCCGCTGGCCTCCAGGACGGCCTCGGCCCGGCGGGCGAAGTCCTCGGTGGGCCGGTGCCGGCGCCCTTCGACGTGGCTGACGTAGGACGGGTCGAAGCCCATCATCGTGGCCAGTTGCTTCTTGGACAGCCCTCGGCCGGTCCGGTGCCGGGCGAGTTCGGCCGCGAACGAGTCGGCGGCACGCTCGATCGGTGAGGTCGTCATCAGCTTCCTCGTACGCGGGAAGACCATTTTCACGTTGGGTGGCCGAACGTGTACGGAAACTGCCTCGTATTCGACACTCACCTTGACTTTTCAGCGGCGTACGTCGATCCTTACGCCGTCCGCCGCCGGCTCTCCGGCGGCGTTTTCCGTCTCCGAGGCCGGGTAGTACGCCACGGCCGTGGAGTGACGGGGGCCTCCCCGCGACGCCGCGGTACCTCTTCCCCTCCCGCCGGGAGGGTGGTTAGGCTAGCCTTAGCTTGGGTCGACGGCAGGCGCCGACCGCAGGGCGACAGGACAGGGGACGGCCAGGTGACTGCGGTGATGCCGGGGCGCGACGCCGCCACCCCGCTCGCCCCGGTGACCGCGACGCTGCGCGCCATGTTCGGCACCGACGACCTGCCCGGGCTCGCACCCGGCCTGCTCGTCCACGACGAGCTGGACCGCTGGTCCCCGGCCACCCGCCTGATCGACGGCACGCTGCTGACCGAGTTCCTGACCGCCGCCGGCCGCCGCTGGGGCGGCACCCCGCACGCCTGTGCCGCGCTGGCCTGGAAGTCCTACAGCTACTGGACCGCGCTGCCCGCGGTGCTCGGGTGGGCGTCGGCCCGCCGGGTGCCGCTGCTCGACGCGGTCGACGTGCTCGTGCACTTCGAGGACCACCACCAGCTCCTCACGCTGGGGCTGCGCGCCTCCACCCCGGTGGCGGTGCTGCCGAGCGACCCGCTGGCGCTGGCCGGCGCACCGGGCGTGCGGGTGGTGCCGGACGAGGCGGCGCTGCTCGGTGCGCTGCGCGCGTCCCTGCTCGGCGCCCACTTCGCCCCGCTGATCGGCGCCATCCAGGGCGAGGTCCGGATCGGCACCCGTACGCTGCTCGGCTCGGTGGCCTCCGGCATCGCGCACGGCATCCTGCGCGCCTCGGACGCGCTGCCCGGCTCGGCCGCGGCGGCCGTCGGCACGGTGCTGGACGCGCTCGACCTGAGCGACCTGGTCGAGCTGGTGCCCGGCCCGGGCGGCGAGCCGACCGTGCAGCGGCGTACCTGCTGCCTGGCGTTCACGCTCCCCCGGCCCAAGGTGTGCCAGGGCTGCTGCGTCCGCCAGGGCTGACCGCTCACTCGGCCAGCGGCCGGACGTCCCACAACCACACCCCGCCGGTACGCCTCGGCGTGATCCCGCTCAGCTCGGTCATCGCCCGGCGCAGCGCCTCGGCCTGCGGCAGCCGGGGGTCGAGGATCACCGCGCCGGCCCGCCAGTAGCGCAGGTCGTCCACGGCGGCCACCCGGTCCTGCGGGGTGATCGGCGGGACCGCGTCGGTGCGCCGTACCGTCTCGAAGAACGTGCTGGTGGGGCGCGGCGGCGCGGTGAAGAGGGCGATCCGGTCCCCGCCGGGGCGGGTGTCCGGATAGAGGAAGTAGCCGCGGGCCAGCGGCATGTCCAGCCGGGTCTCGGCGGACCAGCGCAGCGGGACCGCGTACGTGGTGTCGGGCAGCGGCAGCGTGACGATGCTCCGCCCGTCGGCGACGTAGGGACGCCAGGCGCCGGAGGTGACGAACGCCGGAGTCGGGTCGAGGCGCTTCGCGGGCAGCGGGGTGGGCAGGATCGGCACCAGCGCCATGGCGAGCACAGTGACCGTGGCGAACCGGATCCGATCGCGCGCGTCCGGGTGCCGCACGGCGAGCCGCCGGACCCGGTCGGCGCCGAACGCGAGCAGCACGCCGATGATCGGGGTGAGCGCGAGCGACCAGCGGGTGGGCACCACCGAGTGCAGGACCGGCAGGTTCTCCAGCGCGGCCCAGGGGCCGGGGATGCCGGTGTCCCGCCCGTCGTAGCGGATCTCCCGGCCGAGCGAGAAGAGCGCGAACACGAGCCCGACCGCCGCGAGCCCGAGCACCACGGCGTTGCGGCGCAGCCACCAGACCAGCGCGACCACCAGGATCACCAGCGGCCAGCCGAAGAACGCGTTCTCCTCGGTGGCGTTCTTGACGAGCGGTTCGCTGCCCCGGGCGTCGCCCGCGAGCGACTCGCGCGACCAGGCCACGTACGCGGCGAGGTCGGTGGAGTAGCCCCGGATCAGCGTGGAGAGCCCGCTGTACGCGCCCGGGCCGAAGAACTGGACCCAGAGCGGGTACGCGAGCAGCGCGCCGGCGACCACAGCGGCCACCCCGAGCCCGGCGGCGAACGGGCGGGCCGCCGACCGGAGGGCGGGCCGCCCGAGCGCCAGCGCGAGCACCACCACGCCGAGCCCGATGGCGGTCATCAGCAGGATCTCCAGGTTGAGGAACGCCTGCCAGACGATCACCAGGCCGAGCAGGACGCCGTTGCGCAGCCAGCGCCCGGGTTCGGCCAGGCGAAGTGTCCGCCAGATGATCAGCGGCACCACGTACTGGCTGACGATGTTGGGGTGCGAGTTGGCGTGCGAGATCATCGCGGGCGCGAACGCGCAGAACGCCGCGCCGAGCCAGGCCGGGCCACGGGCGCCGATGACCACCCGGGAGAGAAGGAAATACCAGGACGCTCCGGTCGCGGCGAGCCCGAGCGTGAGGAAGAGCAGGAATGACCAGCGGGGACCGGCCCAGAGCGTTATCGGGGTCAGCGGTATGGATACGGATAATACGGACGTATTCGCCATAAGATTGACGACGTCCGGCACATTCATCCGGTCCGAGGTGAACGGATAGGCGAAATCGGTGACGACCCGCGCACCGTGCGCCATCATCCATTCGAACTGCGCCTGATCGGTACGATTGTCGCGGACTCCATTGCGCGGATCGGCCCAGAGCCGGGCGGTCACCCAGAACGCGAGCAGCACGAAGCTGAGCACGGCGAGCGCGTCGATCCGCCTACCCTGCCCCGATTTCGCCGCGCTTGCGTCGCTTTCCGGAGTAGTCATGACATTTCAGAGCGTAGTCAGGGTATGACGGGCACGTGCAATGTTCCGGGGAATCACGTACTATGTGCCGAGTTCGCCGATCGCCGAGCGGGCACCCCTCCGGATCACAATTCGGCCCCCCTCCGTCCCCCGATTTCCCCATCAGCCATCCAGATGGTTGACTCTGACGGTCCAGGCGCGGGTCAGTCATATCGTGAGGAATCGACGCATGGCAGAAATCACTGGGGATCAGCGCGTCCAGTCCGAGGTGCTCGAAGGCCTGGCGACGGCTGTCAACCACCGGCAGTGGTTCGTCGAGCTGGCGGTGCCCTACCTCGGTGACAACCCGATCGAGATCGGCAGTGGCCTGGGCGACTACGCCTCGGCCTGGGCCGCCCACGCACCCCGGATCACCGCCACCGAGGCCGACCCGGACCGGCTGATCCAGCTCAAGGAGCGGCTGTCCGACCACCCGGGCGTCGAGGTCCGGCAGATGCTCCTCCCGCACCACGAGCGCGGCGACTACAGCGCGGCCGTCTCCTACAACGTGCTGGAGCACATCGACGATCACGTCGGCGCGCTGCGCAGCATGCGTGACCTGGTCCGCCCCGGCGGCGCCGTGGTCATCATCGTGCCGGCGTTCCAGTTCGCCATGAGCCCCGCCGACATCGCCACCGGCCACGTCCGCCGCTACACGAAGAAGACGCTCGCCGCGGCGATGACCGAGGCGGGCCTCACCGTCGAGCGGATCCACTACGCCAACGCGCTCGGCCTGATCGGCTACTTCATGGCCACCAAGGTCTTCCGGCTGATGCCGAAGGAGGGCCCGATGGTCAAGGTCTACGACACCCTCGTCCTGCCCGTCACCAAGGCCGCCGAGCAGCGCGTCCGGCCGCCGTTCGGCCAGTCCGTCTTCGCTGTCGCCCGCGTACCGGCCTGAGGGCCGGGGGCCGCGACGGCCCCCGGCCGCCGGTCACTCCTTGATCTGGTACGTCGGGCGGATGACCGCCCGGGCCAGGGTGTGGAACGCCAGGTTGAAGCCGACGAAGGCCGGGCTGGCCCCGGCGGGGATGTCGAGGCGGTCCACGTCCACCGCGTGCACCGCGAACACGTACCGGTGCGGGCGGTCCCCGGCCGGCGGCGCGGCGCCCCCGTAGCCGGTGTCGCCGTAGTCGTTGCGGACGCTGAACGCGCCGCCGAGGTCGGCCTCACGCACGCCGGTGGGCAGCTCGGTGACGGATGCGGGAACGTTCACCAGCACCCAGTGCCAGAAGCCGCTGCCGGTCGGGGCGTCCGGGTCGAAGCAGGTGACCACGAAGCTCCTGGTCTCGGCCGGGAAGCCCGACCAGGACAGCTGCGGTGAGACGTTCTCGCCGCCGGTGCTCCCGTGCGCGTACCGCGCGTCCATCGGCTCGCCGTTGTGCACGTCGTCGCTGGTCAGGTCGAACGACGGCACCGTCGGCAGCAGCTCGTACGGGTCCGGGGCGATCGGTCGTTCCAGGGTCATCGAAACGGTCCTTCCGGGTACGCGAATGTCCTGCGCCCTCTTCATACCCCGTTGTCCGCGCCGCCGTGCTGCCGGCGCACCATCTCGTTGATCCAGATCGGCGCGTACGGCGACGTGCAGCCCGGTGGCGTCGGATAGTCCTTGAGCACGCCGAGGCGCTCGCCGATCCCGATCGCGCGCTCCCGGTACGCCGGGTGCTCGATCCCGATCTGCGCGAGGCAGTGGTTCATCGCCCACTGGAGGCGCTCCGGCGCGTCCGCCATCTCCGCCTCGACGACGTCGAGCAGGGCGGCCAGGTCCAGCCCGTCCGGGTTCCGCGCCACCCGCTCGGTGGTGAGCGCCCAGCCGGCGCTCGCCACCACCGGATCCCTGTCGGCCGACCAGGCCAGGCGCAGCGGCTCCGCGTGCGGGCTCTTCTTCACCACGTAGTTGACGAGCCAGTCGTGCACCTTCGGCGTGCGCGCCTCGCGCAGCATGGCGTCCAGCTCGTCCCGCCCGTACGCCTTCGGCCGGCAGATCAACAGCGCCAGCAGCCGGGCCGCGCTGTCCCCGGTCGCCCACAGCTCGCGGGCCAGCTCCTGCTGCGTCTTCAGCCGCTTCGCGATCCCCCGCAGCTTGCCCAGGTTGACCCCGTGGTCGTCGCCGTGCCGCTCGTTGACCGCGCGGATCTTCGGGTCGTCGAGCGCGGCCAGCTCGGCCGTCACCCCGGCCACAGTCGTCGTCTCCGCCATCCCGGCCTCCCGTCGTCGCCGCGTCACGCAGCCTACGACCGGCCCGAGGCTCCCGCTGTTCCGCCGCCCCGCCGTTCCTCACTCGGCCGCCCTGCCGTGCCGTGCAGGCGCCACATCACGGCATCCCAGATCCGTCGCGCTGGTCGCGATGCCGGGCTGACGCTCGGATCGATGCTCGGCGCCCCGGGAGAAGAACGTCTCCTGTTAAGGCTTATGCCTCTCGGTCATATTTATGCCTGAGAGGCATAAGCCGTCGAGGTAATGACTTCCTCTGCAGCCGACACGCCCGACGGGCCCCACACTCCGCTACCGCTGGCCGAGGTGAGCGGCGGAACGCGGCCCCCACGCACGCCCCACAAGCCGGCTACTTCCGCGCTGGGCATGGGTTGAGCTGCGTGAAGGGTGCTCGACTACTGGCGGAGGGTGTGGGATTCGAACCCACGAAGACATCGCTGCCTTACCGGTTTTCAAGACCAGCGCCATCGGCCACTAGGCGAACCCTCCCGGCACGCCCCCGAGGGGTGCGCGACCGGGACCAGTCTGCCACGAACCCCGTACCGGGCAAGCCGCCGTCCCACCCTCGCTGCGAGAACGTGTGCGCGTGGGAGAGCCCAGCGGTGGTGCTGATCAGCGGAATCATGGCCGCCGGCAAGTCCACAGTGGCCGAAGGGCCGGCGCGGCGGCCGTCCCGGGCGGTGCGCCTGCGCGGCGACGGGCAGATCGGGTAAGACTGAACCATGCGCGCGATCACGATCACGGAACCCGGCGGCCCCGAGGCGCTCGTCTGGGCTCATGTGCCCGATCCCGAGCCCGGCCCCGGTGAGGTGGTCGTCGAGGTGCGGGCCAGCGCGGTGAACCGGGCCGACCTGTTGCAGCGGCAGGGGCACTACCCGCCGCCGCCGGGCGCGTCCGCGTACCCCGGTCTGGAGTGTTCGGGGACGGTGCGTGCGCTCGGTCCCGGCGTGACCGGCTGGTCGGTGGGCCAGGAGGTCTGCGCGCTGCTGGCCGGCGGCGGCTACGCCGAGCAGGTCGCGGTGCCGGCCGGGCAGTTGCTGCCGGTGCCGGCCGGCGTCGACCTGGTCGACGCGGCGGCGCTGCCGGAGGTGGCCTGCACTGTCTGGTCGAACGTGGTGGACCTGGCCCGGCTGGCCGAGGGGGACACGCTGCTGGTGCACGGCGGCGGCAGCGGGATCGGCACGTTCGCGATCCAGCTCGGCGTGGCGCTCGGCGCGACGGTGGTGGTGACTGCCCGCTCGGCGAAGCACGAGCGGCTGCGCGAGCTGGGCGCCGCGCACACGATCGACTACCGCGAGCAGGACTTCGTCGACGAGGTACGCCGGGTCACCGACGGCCGGGGCGCGGACGTGATCCTCGACATCATGGGCGCGTCCTACCTGGCCCGGAACGTGGCCGCGCTGGCGACCGGCGGGCGGCTCGTGGTGATCGGCATGCAGGGCGGCCGCAAGGGCGAACTCGACCTGGGGATGCTGCTGGCGAAGCGGGCCGCGGTGCACGCGACAGCGTTGCGGTCCCGCCCGGTGGACGACAAGGCGGCGATCGTCCGGGGCGTACGCGAGCAGGTGTGGCCCCTGGTGGAGGCGGGCCGGGTCCGGCCGGTGGTGCACGCCCGGGTGGACATGGCCGACGCCGCCGCCGCGCACCGCCTGGTCGAGACCAACGACCACCTGGGCAAGGTGCTGCTGGTCCGGTGAGGGTCAGCCCTGGCCGGGGCGCGGGAGCATGAGGCGCGGGCCGGGGCCCTCGGCGGCGAGCGAGTCCTCCGGGTTGTAGAGCGTGCAGCGCTGCAACGACAGGCAGCCGCAGCCGATGCAGCCATCCAGGTCGTCGCGGAGCTTGCCGAGCAGCCGGATGCGTTCGTCCAGCCGGTCCCGCCAGGCGCGGGACAGCGCGGCCCAGTCGTCGGGCGTGGGGGTACGCCCCGACGGCAGCGAGTCGAGCGCCTCGCGGATCTCCTCCAGCGAGACACCGACCTGCTGGGAGATCCGGATGAAGGCGACCCGGCGCAGCTCGGTGCGGGCGTAGCGGCGCTGGTTCCCGCCGGTGCGGGCGGCGTGGATCAGGCCGAGCCGCTCGTAGTAGCGCAGCGCCGAGGGGGCGACGCCACTGCGGTCGGCGAGCTGCCCGATGGTCAGTGTTGCTTCGTGCATCACACGGCCTTGAGTTGAAGTTCGCTTCAAGTCCGAGGCTATCGGTATGACGACGACCACCGCCACCGACCTGGACGCGCTCCTGGACCGGGTGCGCGCCGGCCGCGAGTTCGGCGCCAACGTGTACTCGACGCTCGACGTGCTCCAGGTGCTCTACGACCGGGTGCTCCGGATCACCCCGGCCACCGTGGCCGACCCGGACCGGGACCGCTTCCTGCTCTCCAAGGGCCACGCGGTCGCCGGGTACTACGCACTGCTCGCCGCCCGCGGCTTCCTGCCCGCCGAGTGGCTGGACGACCAGGGCGGCCCGGCGAGCCGGCTCGGCGACCACCCGGACCGCACGCTGGTGCCGGGCGTGGAGATCGGTTCCGGTTCGCTGGGCCACGGGCTCGGGCTGGGCGTGGGCACCGCGCTCGGGCTGCGGGCCCAGGGCCGCACCGGACCCCGGGTGTACGTGCTGCTCGGCGACGCCGAACTGGACGAGGGCTCCAACCACGAGGCGATCGCGTACGCGGGCGCGACCGGGCTGGGCAACCTGACCGCGATCGTGCTGGACAACCGGTCCGCCACGTACGGCTGGCCGGGCGGCGCGGCGAGCCGGTTCACGGTGAACGGGTGGAGCGCCGCCACGGTCGACGGACGCGACCACGACGCCCTGCACGCCGCCCTCACCGGGCACGACGATCACCGGCCGCACGTCGTCGTCGCGGTCGTCACGGACGGGGAGGGACGATGAGCAGCACCATGCGGGACGCGTTCGTCACCAGCACCGAGGAGGTGCTCGCCGATCCGCGTACGACAGTCGTGCTCGCCGACATCTCCGCAGCCGCGTTCGAGCCGGCCGCCGCCCGGTACCCGGACCGGGTGATCAACGTGGGCATCCGGGAGCAGTTGATGATCGGGGTGGCCGGAGGGCTGGCGCTGACCGGGCAGCGGCCGATCGTGCACAGCTACGCCCCGTTCCTGGTCGAGCGGGCGTACGAGCAGATCAAGCTGGACCTCGACCACCAGGACGCCGGCGCGGTGCTCGTCGGCATCGGCGGCTCGTACGACCGGGCGTCGGCCGGACGCACCCACCTCGGGCCGGCGGACGTGGCGCTGCTGGACACACTGGACGGCTGGACCGTGCACGTGCCGGGGCACCCGGACGAGGTCCGGCCGCTGCTGCGCGACGTCGTGTGCGGGCAGGACTCGGCGTACCTGCGGTTGTCGATCCGGAGCAACACCGCCGCGTATCCGCAGGCGGGTGACCTGCATGTGGTCCGGGACGCCGGGCCGGGCGCGCCGCTGCTGGTCGCGGTCGGCCCGGTGCTGGACGCGGCGGTGGCGGCGACGGCCGACCGGCCGGTCACAGTGGCCTACACCCACCGGCCGCGACCGTTCGACACGGCCGGGCTGCGGGCGCTCGCCGGGACCGAGGTGATCCTGGTCGAGCCGTACCTGGCGGGCACCTCGGCGCGGATGGTGTCGAAGGCGCTGGCCGACCGGCCGCACCGGCTGCTGGCGCTCGGGGTGGGCCGCAGGGACCTGCGCCGCTACGGCAGCGCCGAGGACCACGAACGCTGGCACGGCCTGGACGCCGCCGGGCTGCGCCGCTCGGTCGACGCGTTCCTCACCTGAGCGTCCCGGACACGACGGAACCCCGCGACCTCGGCTGGTGCAGGGGCGCGGGGTTCAGTCGGTACGGGCTCAGTGCGCGGCGGCGGGATTGGCCGGGCGGCGGCGGGCGCGCTCGCGGGCCAGGATCCAGATCGCCTCGACGCCGTCCTTCCAGGTGATCTTCTTGCCCTCCTCGCGGCCCCGCGCGCGGTAGCTGATCGGCACCTCGTAGGGGCGGATGCGGCGGCGCAGCAGCTTGCCGGTGACCTCGGCCTCCATGCCGAAGCCACGGGAGCGGACCTGCAGCGAGCGGTACAGCTCCAGCGGCATCAGCTTGAAGCAGGTCTCCAGGTCGCCGATGTAGGAGTTGTAGAGCACGTTCGCGGCCAGCGTGACGCCCTTGTTGCCCATCACGTACCAGAAGCTGTACGAGCTGTGGCTGCCGAAGGTCCGGTTGCCGTAGACGACTGTGGCCCGGCCGTCGAGCACCGGCTCCAGCAGGCGCGGGATGTCCTGCGGGTCGTACTCCAGGTCGGCGTCGAGGATGACCATGTACTCGCCCTCGGCGCTGTCGACAGCCGTCTTGATGGCCGCGCCCTTACCGGCGTTGCGCTGGTGGGTGATCACCCGCAGGCGGGCGTCGTCCACGCGGCCGAGGATCTCACCGGTGCCGTCCCGGCTGCCGTCGTCCACGACGACGAGCTCGATCTCGCAGGGGTAGTCGACCGCCAATGCCTGCTTGAGGGCATCCGCGATTCGTTCTTCCTCGTTGTAGACCGGCATGAGGATCGAGAGCTTCACGGAATCTCCACGGAGGCGATGGCAGGTCGGGGCATAGCGTAGCCTGGCACATTGCTCAGGTCACGACAGCCCAGGCACCCTATTCCTGACGAAGTGGTACCACGACGAGCCGGGCCACGCTGCGGTCGCCGTCCTTCGCGCCGGCCACTCCGACCGTCGTACCGATCTTGATGTCGGTCGATCGGATCGTGGTCCGCCGCTCGACGACCCGCAGCTTCTCACCGAACGTCCACGTCACAGTGAAACCGTCGGTGGACTTCACAGTCATCGACCTGTCGTCGATCGCGGTCACCTCGCCGCGCTGGACCGCGACGGTCTTCGTACCGCCGTCCCTGGTCTTGACCACCGCCTCGCCGTGCAGCGTGTTGCGCCGCAGCAGCACCCGGGCCCGGTGACGCCGTTGTCCCTCCTTCGCCCGCTCGCCCTTGCCGTCCGGCCCGGCCTGCGGCGTACCGGAGGGCGCCGGCGCGGCGACCGGATCCACGTCCAGTTCCCCGGCGTCGACGCCGAGCGCGGCGAGCGCCTGGCCGTCCGCACCCAGGGCGGCGCTCACCTCGACCCCGTCGTCCGGCGCCGCGCCGGACCGGGTCGCGCCGCACCCGGCGAGCGCGAGCGACGCGGCGGCGAGCAGTGCGGTGGCCCCGGTGACGATTCGCTGACGTCTCATCTGTGGTCCTCTTCCTCTCCTCACGGTGACGAGCCGAGCGTTCCGCACCGACGCGAGGGAACGGTCAAGCCGATGTTCGAGCCGGGTAAGGATCCGCCGGCACCCGGACAGTGAAGGCGGCGCCGCCCTCCGGGGCGTGCCCGGCGGCGATGTCCCCGCCGAGCCGGCGGACCAGCCCGGCGGCGAGCGCCAGGCCCAGCCCGCTGCCCACCTTGCGCACCCCCCGGTACCGCTCGTGCAGCGCGCCCCGTTCGAACGCCACCCGCAGGTCGTCGTCGGTGAAGCCGGGTCCGCCGTCCCGGACCTCCAGCACCCCGCCGCCCGCCGGGCCGTCGGCCCGGACCGCGAGCACCACCGGCGCCCCCGGCGGTACGACCCGCAACGCGTTCTCCAGCAGCCCGTCCAGGACCTGCCGGATCCGGCCCGGATCGGTGTACGCCGGCACCGGCGCACCCGGCGTCTCCAGCCGGAACGGCACCCCGAGCGCCGCGCACCGGCCGGACCAGCTGCGCTCCGCGTCGGCGGCCAGCCCGGTCAGGTCGACCGGCACCGGTTCCAGGGGGAAGTCGACCGCCTCCAGCCGGGCCAGCGCCAGCAGGTCACGGACCAGCCGGTCCAGGTGTTCGGCTTCGGCGAGCACGGTCCGGCCGGTCGCCGGCACCGCGTCGGCCTCGATCACGCCGTCGGCCAGCGCCTCGGCGTAGCCGCGGATCGCGGTGAGCGGGGTCCGCAGCTCGTGCGAGACGGAGAGCAGGAACTCGCGCTGCCGTCCCTCGCTCGTGGCGAGCGCGGCGGCCAGGCCGTTGAGCGCGTGCGCCAGGTCGGCCACCTCGTCGGGCGGCTCGACCGGCACCCGGACCGCCCGGTCCCCGGCACGCAGCCGGGCGGCGGCGGTCGCGGCGGTACGGATCGGCCGGGCCAGCCGGCGGGCGAGCAGCAGTCCGGCGGCCGCCCCGGCGGCGAGTCCGGCGAGCAGCGGCAGCCAGAGTCCGCGCAGCACCTGCCGCCAGGGCGCGGCGCTACGGGCCCGGGTCAGCACCACCCCGTCCCCGCCGGGCAGCGACCGCGCCTCGACCAGCCGGCGTTGCCCCTCGACCAGTCGCCGGCCGGAGACGTTCTCGCCGCCGGCCACCCGCGTCACCAGCGGCCGGGGCAGGCCCGGCCGGTCGGCCCGGCCGTCCCGGATCACGTACACGTCGATCTGCTGCTGGCGCAGTTGCCGGATGAGCCGGTCCCCGGCGCCGTCGCGCTGGCGTGCCGGCCGCACCCGGAGCACGTCGGCGGCGAGCCGGGCCTGGGCGGCGAGCGCCTCCTGGTCCCGGCGCTCCGCACCGCGGACCGCCAGGGGCACCGCGACCAGCGCGGTGACGAGCACCGACACCAGCGCCACCGCGCAGGTGGCGAGCACGGCGCGGGCGGTGAGTGTCCGCCCGGGCCGGCGCGGCATCGGTCCGGGCGGCCGGTCAGGCATCGGCGGCGTACCCGACGCCACGGTGGGTGCGGATCACGCTGTCCGGGCCGAGCTTGGCCCGCACCTGCGCCACGTGCACGTCGACGGTCCGGGTGCCGGCGTGCGCCGCGTACCCCCACACGCCCGCCAGCAGCTCCTCCCGGGTGAACACCCGGCCGGGCCGGGCCATCAGGTGGGCGAGCAGGTCGAACTCGGTGGAGGTGAGCTGCACCGGCGTGCCGCCGGCGGTCACCGTCCGGCGGGCCGGGTCGAGTGTGACGGCGCCGAGCGTGCGGGGCTGCTCGGCGGGCGTGCCGGCGGTGCGGCGCAGCACCGCCCGCAGCCGGGCGAGCAGCTCGCGCGGGCTGAACGGCTTGGTGACGTAGTCGTCGGCACCGAGTTCCAGGCCGACGACGCGGTCCACCTCGTCGTCGCGGGCGGTGAGGAAGATGACCGGCGTCCAGTCTCCGGCCGCGCGTAGCCGGCGGCAGATCTCGGTGCCGGCCAGGCCGGGCAGCGCGATGTCGAGCACGCAGGCCACCGGGCGCAGCCGCCGCGCGGCGGCCAGCCCGGCCTCGCCGTCACGTTCCAGGTGTACGCCGAACCCGTCCCGGGTCAGGTAGAGCCGGACCAGGTCGGCGATGGCCGGCTCGTCCTCCACGACGAGGACGAGCCCGGGCGGGGCGGCGGTGGTCACCGGCTCATGATGACCGACCGGCGACCGCCGAGCCGGTCAGGGAATGTTCGGATCAGGTAAGGAGGACGTCAGCGGGCCGGGGCGGGCCGCAGCACCGTCGGGCGGACGGCCGCCGGCGACTCGCCGATGGTCGCCACCACCCGCTCGGCGGGCGTACGCAGGCGGGTCCGGAAGGCGTGGTTGAGCAGCGCGTCGAGCTGCCACACCTGCTTCGGGTGGTGGGTACGCAGGACGAAGCGCTCGCGCACCCCGTCGATCGCGGTCGCCGCCAGCACCACGCTGTGCGCGCGGGGATCGGGGCTCCACGTCACGTTGCTCAGCTCGCGCAGTTCGGTGTTGAGGTGCAGGCGCAGCCGGTGCAGCACCCGGGTCTGCCGGGTGACCACCAGCCGCCGGTGGGTGAGGAGCATCAGGTAGTCGCCGCCCACCGGGTCGTCCGGGCGGCTGCACCGGGTGACCAGGATGGTCGCGTCGCCGGAGCCGACGCACCGGCGGAACACCGGCATGTGCCGGGTGACGGTCTGGGTCGCCAGGCCGGTCTCGGCGGCGGCCGGAAGGAACGTTCGCGAGAACACGTCCATGCCCGGTCCAACGAGCCGATGACCAGGGGTGATATGGGTCGCGCCCGATTTCTGGAACTTCCACACGTGCAAGTCGCACCAGCGGTGCGACACCGGCGGCCGGTCGGGTCAGAGCAGCTCGACGATCGTGGCGTTGGCCATGCCGCCGCCCTCGCACATGGTCTGGAGGCCGTAGCGGATGCCGTTGTCCCGCATGTGCTGGAGCATCGTGGTCATGATCCGCGCGCCGGACCCGCCGAGCGGGTGACCGAGCGCGATCGCCCCGCCCCGGGGGTTGAGCCGCTCCGGGTCCGCCTCGGTCTCGGCCAGCCACGCCAGCGGCACCGGGGCGAACGCCTCGTTCACCTCGTACACCCCGATCTCCTCGATGCCCAGCCCCGCGCGGCGCAGCGCCTTCGCGGTGGCCGGGATCGGCGCGGTGAGCATGGTGACCGGGTCGTCGGCGGCGACCACCGCGGTGTGCACCCGGGCCAGCGGGCGCAGGCCGTGCCGGCTGGCCCACTCGGCGGTGGTGACCGCGAGCGCGGCGGCGCCGTCGGAGATCTGCGACGCGGACCCGGCGGTGACCACGCCGTCGGCGCGGAACGGGGTGGCCAGCTCGCCGAGCTTGGCCAGCGAGGTGTCGCGGCGGATGCCCTCGTCGGCGGAGAACTTGCCGCCGTCGGCGAGCGCCACCGGCGCCAGCTCGGCCTCGAACGCGCCCGCGTCCTGCGCGGCGGCCGCCTTCTCGTGGCTGGCCAGCGCGAACTCGTCGAGCTGGGTACGCGAGAAGCGCCACCGCTGCGCGATCAGCTCGGCCCCGACGCCCTGGTTGAACGGCAGTGGCGAGTCCTCGGCGACGCCCTCGACGCCGCGGTAGCGCTCCAGGATCGCCGCGCTGAACGGCATGCCACCGGCGACGCTTGAACCCATCGGCACCCGGGTCATCGACTCGACCCCACCGGCCACGACCAGGTCGGCCTGGCCGGAGAGGACCGTCGCGGCGGCGAAGTGCAGCGCCTGCTGGCTCGACCCGCACTGGCGGTCGAGCGTGGTGCCGGGGACCGACTCCGGCCAGCCGGCGGCGAGCACGGCGTTGCGGGCCACGTTCCAGGACTGCTCGCCGACCTGCGACACACAGCCCCACACCACGTCGTCGACCTGGCCCGGGTCGATGCCGGTGCGCTCGGCGAGCGCGCGCAGCACGTGTGCCGAGAGGTCGACCGGGTGCACTCCGGCGAGGCTGCCCTTGCGCCGCCCGACCGGGGTCCGTACCGCGCCGACGATGACCGCGTCACTCATGTCTACTCCCCGGTAACCTCGCTTGCCCCGATCCTACGTGCTGACCGGACCGGTCGTCCTCCCCCGGCGTTCGGCAGGTACGGCTGGCATGCTGGGCGGATGGATCCACAGTCGCCGCCGGTCCGGCAGTGGCGGGTGCCGCGGGAGGTGCCGGTGATCAAGGCGGTCGGCGCGCTCGCGCTCGTCGCCCTGGGGCTGGTCTTCGCAGGCGGGGACCCGGTCCGTCCGGCGCTCGCCGGGCTGGCCGCCGCCGGTCTGCTCGGCTGGGCGCTGCGCGACGTGCTCGCGCCGGTCCGCCTCGCCGTCGACCCGGACGGGCTCACCGTGCTGCGGGGGTTCGCCGGGCGGCACCGGCTGCCCTGGGACGCGGTGGAGGCGATCCGCCTCGACCGGCGCAGCCGGCGCGGGATCACCGCCGAGACGCTGGAGATCGACGCCGGGGAGTCGCTGCACCTGTTCGGCCGCCGCGACCTGGACGCCCCGCTGGACGAGGTGGCCGCGGCGCTGACCGAGGCCCGCCCCGCGCGCTGAGGCTCAGCCGAGCAGGGCGGCGGTCCGGACGAGCGTCAGGCCGATCAGCGCGACCAGCACGATCGCGCAGCCCGCCACCTGGAACACGGTCCGCCGTGACCGGGGGGCGTACGCCAGGACCAGCGCCACCAGCGCGCCGGCGACCAGCCCGCCGAGGTGCCCGGCCACCGAGATGCTCGGCACGGTGAACGTGAAGATCAGGTTGATCACCAGGATCGGCACGATCGCCGAGGTGTCCCGGCCGAGCCGCCGCATGATCACGAAGACGGCGGCGAACAGGCCGAAGACGGCGGTCGAGGCGCCGGCCGTGAACCGGTTCGGCTCGGTGAAGACGTACGCGGCGACGTTGCCGCCGAGCCCGGCGAGCAGGTAGAGCGCCAGGAAGCGCAGCGGCCCGAGCACCGCCTCCAGCGTCCGGCCGAGCACCCACAGCGCCCACATGTTCAGCAGCAGGTGCAGCACGCCGTAGTGCAGGAACATGGCGGTGACGAGCCGGTACCACTCGCCGTCGGCCACCCCGCCGACGTGCCCGTCGGGGAAGCGCGCCAGGCCGAGCACCGCCCCCCACTCGGTGAGCGGCGTGCCGTTGCCCATCAGGCCGCCCAGGCCACCGCCGGCCACGGCGGTCCCGCTGCGCGCCGAGAGGATGGACAGCAGCATCATCACCACGTTCAGCGCGATCAGCGCCTTCGTGACGTTGCCCTGGCGGCCGGCGGCACCGCCACCGAAGGCGGTACGCGCCGGCCGCACGCTGCGGCGGCCCTCGGCGACGCACTCCGGGCACTGGTGGCCGACGGAGGCGTCCCGCATGCACTCGGTGCAGATCGGCCGATCGCATCGACTGCACCGGATGTAGGTCTCCCGGCCGGGGTGCCGGTAGCAGACCGGGGTGGTCGGCACCGGACCCCCGGTGGCGTCGCCTGGCTGGCCGGAGCGCTCAGTCATGCGAGCAAAGGTACCCGCGTGCCGCTCAGGACTGCTTGTGCTCGATCTCGACCCGCTCGATCACCACGTCCTGGATCGGCCGGTCGCTCGGACCGGTCGGGGTGTTGGCGATCGAGTCGACCACCTTCACCGACTCCTCGTCGGCCACCTGACCGAAGATGGTGTGCCGGTTGTTCAGGTGTGGCGTGGGCGACACCGTGATGAAGAACTGCGAGCCGTTCGTGCCCGGCCCGGCGTTCGCCATCGCCAGCAGGTACGGCCGGTCGAAGCGCAGCTCCGGGTGGAACTCGTCGGCGAACTTGTAGCCCGGGCCACCGCGGCCGGTGCCGGTCGGGTCGCCCATCTGAATCATGAAACCGCTGATCACCCGGTGCGAGACGGTGCCGTCGTAGTACGGCCCGTTGCCCGGCTGACCGGTACGCGGGTCGATGTACTCCCGGGTGCCCTCGGCCAGCTCCACGAAGTTGCGGACGGTCTTCGGCGCGTGGTTCGGAAAGAGCTCCAGCCGGATCGGGCCGGCGTTGGTGTGCAAGGTGGCGTAGACAGCCTCGGCCACGGGTACTCCTCACTCGTAGTTCAGTTCCTTGCGGATCCTCCCATGTGCCCGATCTGGCCATGCGGAGGCATTCGAAGGTGGAGGATGACGAAGGAACAACTCCCAGGAGGTGGGACAGTGTTTGGAATCGGGCGGCGAAAGACCCAGGGCCAGCTCGCCAAGGTCGAGCTGAACCAGGGCATCGGTCACCTGAGGCAGGCCGCCACGCACGCGGCGAAGGGTGCCGGCGCCACTGTCGGCCCGCGGGTCCAGGCAGCCCGGGTCGCCGTCGCGCCGACCGCGGTCCTGGTCCGGGACCGCGCCTCCAGCGGGTTCGCGTCGACCGCCGCGGCGCTCGCGCCGGTGCTGCTGGCCGTGCGCAACGCCCGGGTCGAGGCCGCCGGCAAGGCGTCGAGCGGCCGCAAGGTGATGGCCGCGAAGCAGTCCGCGATGACGAAGAAGGCGAAGGACATGAAGGCCGGAAAGAAGAAGCAGCGCAGGTCGCGGGGCATGACCGCGGGCCTGCTGGTGGCCGGCACCGTCGCCGGCCTGGCCGGTGCGATGGCCGTGCGCCGCCGCCGCGAGCAGCAGGAGTGGGCCGAGTACGACCCGACCGGCACGCTCGGCGCGACGGGCACGCTCGGCACGACCGGTGCCGACAAGCTGGAGCCGATGCGGGAGGACGTGGACACGATCGTGGTGGAGACCCCGGACGCGAGCGCGAAGGTGACGCAGGCCGGCCCGACCGGCGCCGGTTCCTCGGCGGTGGCCAAGGGCAGCAGCGCGTCGACCGCCGCCGCCGGCAGCCAGCCGGTGATCCACCCGAACGACCAGGTCCCCTCCGTCGCCGAGGGCGCCCGGGACGTCTCCGGCCGTCCGGCCGACGACATCACCAAGGCCGTGCAGGCCGGCAAGAACGCCGCGAAGGCCGGCGGTCGCCGCTGACCTCGTACCGTCGGATCAGCGCCGGCACGCGGGACACCCCGCGTGGCCGGCGCTTCCGCGTGTACGGGGCGGCCGGTCCGTCGGCGACCCGCAGTGGCGCGGTGGTCACAGCCAGCCGTTGCGGCGGAACAGACGGTAGAGCGTGAAGGACGCCGCGAGCATCAGCGCCCAGACGCCCGGATAGCCGTACGTCCACTTCAGCTCGGGCATGTTGTCGAAGTTCATGCCGTAGATGCCGGCGATCGCCGTCCACACCGCACCGATCGCGGCCCAGGCGGCGATCTTGCGCATGTCGTTGTTCTGGTCGACGGTGACCTGGGCCAGCCGGGCCTGGAGGATCGAGTTGAGCAGGTCGTCGTAGGAGTTCACCTGCTCGACCGTGCGGCTGAGGTGGTCCTGCACGTCGCGGAAGTAGCGCCGCACCTCCTGCGGGACCGCGCGGTTGACCTGCGAGGTGAGCGTCATCAGCGGGCGCTGCAACGGCGCCACCGCCCGCTTGAACTCGACCAGCTCCCGCTTCATCTGGTAGATCCGCTGGATCCGGCCGCTGCTCTGCCGGTCGAAGACGTCCGCCTCCAGCACGTCGAGGTCGTCCTCCAGCCGGTCGGCCACCTCCAGGTAGAGGTCCACCACGCGGTCGGTGATCGCGTACGCGACCGCCCAGGGGCCGTGTCGCAGCAGGTCCCGCTTCGCCTCCAGGTCGGCGCGCACCGGCGCCAGCCGGCAGGCGTCACCGTGCCGGACGCTGATCACGAAGTGCGGCCCGATGAACAGCATCACCTGGCCGGTCTCCACCACCTCGGAGTTCTCGGTCAGCTCGGCGTGCTCGCAGTAGCGGGCCGTGCGCAGCACCAGGAAGACGATCTCGCCGAAGTGCTCCAGCTTCGGGCGCTGCTGGGCCTTGACCGCGTCCTCCACGGCGAGCTCGTGCAGGCCGAACGTTGCGGCGATCTCGGTCATCTCGGCCAGGTCCGGCTCGTGCAGGCCGAGCCAGACGAAGCCGTCCCGCTCCTGCCGGGCAGCGGCCAGGGCCTCGGCGTACTGGGGGTGGCCGGGGCGGCGCTCGCCGTCGACGTACAGCCCGCAGTCGACGATCCCGCTGCGCTCCGGGCCGGCCGGCTGGGCCGTACGCGGGGAGCCGTCGGCGTTGAGGATGCGCGACATCGCGCGTACCGGGGCCGACCAGGCGCGGGGGCGCAGTGCCCGGCTGCCGTCGGTACCGGCGGTTCGGTCGCGTGCCACCCGGTCCGTCATCTCTCGCCCCCTTCCCCTAGAGCTGCGGCTTGCAGGTTACGCCGACCGGCGGGAAGCGCAGCGCGGGCGCGGGTGCGGGGTACTGGTGGTTGCGACGGGCGTCACGCGGCGGCGCCGGGCGGGCCGGGCCGCGTCAGGGGGGTGAGGGGCGACACGGCCCACCCGGCACCCCTTGGGGGCGGGAGTGATGCTGGGCGTGCCGCCGGCCCGGCCGGTCGTCCGGCGTGCGGGCTGGTCACCGGCAGAAGGTGAGCGGCACTCGCAGCATTGTGGGCTGCCGGCCGGTTCAGCGGGAGAGCCGAACCGGCCAGCGGGGCCTTTTTGTCAGAAACCCGACAGAAAATCAGCCGCGCACGGCGGCCATCGCCTCGGCGAGACGCCGCACACCCTCGTCGATCCGGTCCGCGGTCACCGCCGAGTACGCCAGGCGCAGCGCGTGCCGGCCGCCGTCGACCATGAAGTCGCTGCCCTTCACCACCGCCACGCCACGCTCGGCGGCGGCCGGGGCGAGCCGGTCGACCTCGACGTCCTCCGGCAGCTCCACCCAGAGGAAGTAGCCGCCGTCCGGCTCCACGAACCGGGCCTCCGGAATGTGTCGGCGCAGCGACTCGGCCAGCACCGCCGACCGCTCGCCGAGCGCCGAACGGACCGTCCGGATCGACTCCTCGATCGCGCCGGAGACGCAGAACTGGTGCACGATCGCCTGGGCCACCATGCCGGGCGAGATGTAGAGGTTGGTGGCCCGCTTCGCGATCGCCGCGATCAGCTCGGCCGGGCCGACCAGGTAGCCGACCCGTACGCCCGGGCAGACCGTCTTGGTGAAGCTGGAGGCGTGCACTACCACGCCCCGGGTGTCCATCGACAGCATCGAGGGCAGCGGCTCGCCCCGGAACCGGATGTCCGCGTACGGGTCGTCCTCGAAGATCGTGAAGTCGTACTCGGCGGCCAGGTCCAGCAGCTCACGGCGCTTCTCCAGGGAGAGCGTCACGCCGGCCGGGTTCTGGTAGTTCGGGATCACGTGGGCCAGCCGCGGCCGCACCCCGGACTCCAGCAGCTTGCGCAGCTCGGCGGTGTCCAGACCGTCCGGCTGGATCGTCACGCCGTGCACCTCGCCGCCCATCTGCTTCAGGTTGAGCAGCGTGCGGTCGTACGTCGGGCGCTCGACCACCACCGCGTCGCCCCGGCGGACCAGGTGGTCGAAGAGGAACGCGTCGGCCTGCAACGAGCCGTTGGTGATCAGCACCTGGTCGGCCTCGACGCCGTGCTTCTCGGCGATCCACTTCCGCAAGGGCGGGTAGCCGACGGAGGTGCCGTACGCGGTGACCCCGGCGGGGTCGGCGTCGAAGGCGCGGACGGCGGCGGCCTTGAGCCCCTCGACATCGACGATGTCCAGCGAAGGCGCGCCACGGGCGAACGAGATCAGCTGCTCGGCGGTCATGCGCAGAGCCTAGGGCCTGGCCCGGCGGGTCCGACCGCGATACACGCGAAGTTCAACATGCGGGCGGCCGGCCGGGTCACCGGTGCGTCCGGGGGATCCGAGACCGCCTCGCGACTGTCTACGATCCGACGGACGCTGGCGCCGGTCCGACCGGACGCCGAAGGATGACGGGTCGCGGCAGACCCGGAGAACAAGGGATGGGGCTCGTGACCGAGGACGAGGCGGGACGGCTCGACGACCAGCGGTTCGCGCAGTGGCTGGCGACCGAGGCCGGCAGGGCGCTCACCGCGCTGCGGGACCGGCAGGGCTTCGCCGACCCGAAGGCGCTCAAGGACGCCGGCGACCGCGCGTCGCACGAGCTGATGACGGCGGCGCTGGCCCGGCTGCGGCCGGCCGACGCGGTGCTCTCCGAGGAGGAGGCCGACTCGCGCCGCGCGTGGGCGGACGGCGAGCGCGCACCCCGGCACGAGGCGGACCGGGTCTGGATCATCGACCCGCTGGACGGCACGCGCGAGTTCTCCGAGGAGGGGCGGGACGACTGGGCGGTGCACGTGGCGCTCTGGCAGCGCTCCGCCGCCCCCGACGGCGCCCTGGTCGCCGGCGCGGTCGGCATGCCGGCCCGGACCACCGTGGACGGTACGCCGCTCGTGCTCGGCACCACCTGCCCGCAGCCGAAGCCGTCGGACGGGCCGATCCGGATCGCGGTGAGCCGCAGCCGCCCGCCCGCGTTCGTGGGCGAGCTGGTCGAGATGCTCGGCGCCACGGCGGTGCCGATGGGCTCGGCCGGTGTGAAGGTCTGCGCGGTGGTGACCGGCGAGGTCGACGCGTACGTCCACGCGGGCGGTCAGTACGAGTGGGACAGTGCCGCCCCGGTCGCCGTGGCGCTGGGCGCCGGCATGCACGCGTCCCGGATCGACGGTTCGCCGCTGCGCTACAACCGCGCCGACCCGCGCCTGCCGGATCTGCTGGTCTGCCGGCCCGAGCTGGCCGACCAGTTGCTCGACGCGATCGCCCGGACCGGGGTCGAGATGCCCGCTTCGGCCGTCACCGACAACCGGGGTGGGGCGTTCGGCTGAGTGTCACGGTACGTACGGCCAGGTGGATGAGGGTTATCGTCAGGAAGCAATGCGTGGCGATCTGAGCCCCGACCGCGGGCCGCCGACAGCCAGGGAGGGTCATGCCGGCCGACCGAGAGTCGCACAACGCCTTCGGGCAGCCGACCGGCCTGTGGCCGGGTCAGGACATTCCGCGCCAGGTGGGCAGCCCGTCGCTGCCCTGGCCGGAGGCGGAGAGCACGCCGCCACCACCACCGGCCGGACCGGGGGGTGACCTGCCCTGGCCCGAGCACGACCGGCACGACGCCGGTCGCCACGACGGGCCAGGGCACGACCGGGCCGGCTGGCACGACGCGCCGGGCACAACGAACGGCTGGGCGCCGCAGCACGGGCCGGCGGGCCACGGCGACGCGGCCTGGCCGCCGCAGGGTGAGCCGCACGACGACTGGGCCACGCAGGCCGGCCCGGCGGCGAACGGCCACACCGGCTGGACGCCGCACGACGGGCCCGGCGGGCCCGGACCGTCGGGCGAGGCGGGCTGGGGTGCGGGCACCACGGCGACCGCCACCCTGACCGGACCGCCCCCGGTGGACGTTTCACACGGACCGGCCGCCGACGGGCCCGGCCGGCCGCCCGCGCCGCCGCTCGCCCCTGCGCGCGCGCCGTCGTCCGGCGGCTCATGGCGGCGCTGGCGCGTCGCCGTCGCCGCGGCCGTGGCCGTGGCGGTGACCGGCAGCGGGGTCGCGGTGGCCGCGCTGCGACCCGA
Organism: Micromonospora sp. WMMD1219; assembly: GCF_049315215.1. Lineage (NCBI taxonomy): Bacteria > Bacillati > Actinomycetota > Actinomycetes > Micromonosporales > Micromonosporaceae > Micromonospora > Micromonospora sp. WMMD1219. The sequence continues at coordinate 1,903,441 of NZ_CP186057.1, read as the reverse complement.
CTCGACGGACCGGCAGGCGAGCGGGACGCCGGGCTCGGTCGGGCCCGCGACCTCGATGGGCCCGGGCACGCCGGCCACCACCGGCGCGGCCCCGGGCGCCGACCAGGGCCTCGGTGGCAAGCCTTCGGCGCGTCCGTCGGCCTCCGCGGCCGCCGGACCGGGCTTCACCGGTACGCGACTGACGCTGCCCGGCGCCTCGATCGGCGTGCAGAACGGGGAGACCTTCGGCCAGGCGCTGGCCCGGTCCGACCGGACCTTCGGCAAGCTGCGGATGGCCCGGATCTTCTTCCCCGGCCTGCCGCCGGCCTGGTCCGGCAGCCGGGCCGACGTGGTGGACCGGACCGTGGTGGTGTCGTTCAAGGCGTCGCCGCAGGAGGTCAACACCGGCAAGTTCGACTCCCGCCTGACCTCCTGGTTCGCCTCGATCCCGCGCGAGCAAAACGTCTACTGGTCGTACTTCCACGAGCCGGAGGACGACGTCGAGCGCGGTGCGTTCAGCACGGCGGCGTACCGGACCGCGTGGAAGCGGATCGCCGGCCTGGCTGACCGGACCGGCAACCCCAAGCTGATCAACACGCTGATCCTGATGTGCTGGACGCTCGACCCGAAGTCCGGGCGCAGCTTCGACGCGTTCTACCCCGGCGGCGACGTGATCGAGGCGCTCGGCTGGGACTGCTACAACTGGGGCGCCAAGTGGAAGCGGTACGCCCCGCCGCAGGAGATCTACGGCGCGATGATCAGCAAGTCCAAGGCGCTCGGCAAGCCGTGGGGCGTCGCGGAGACCGGCAGCGACCTGGTCCCGGGTGACTCGGGCACCGGCCGGGCGGCCTGGATCCGGTCGATGACCGGCTTCCTCAACGGCCAGCGGCCGGAGTTCGTGGCGTACTACAACCAGACGGTCAGCCAGGGCGACTTCCGGCTGCTCGACCAGCCGAGCATCCAGGCGTGGAAGTCCTTCTGCACGGCCTGACCCCGGCGACGGAACGGCAACGGGCGGGCGACCTCGGTCGCCCGCCCGTTTCGCGTACGGCTCAGATGCCCCGGCCGCGCTTGTGCAGCGTGCGCAGCACCCGGTCGGCCTGCACCGCCCGGCTCGCCACCGCCAGCGCCAGGTAGGCGCGCGGTTCCTTCGGGTTGCGGGCCAGCGTGCGCCGGGCCCAGCGGACCGCGTCGCGCCGGTTGCCCATGGCCGCCTGCGCGAAGGCGATCTGCCCGGCCACCCGCGCCTCGCCGTGCGGCACGGTGGCGAACTCCGGGTAGCGACGCAGCAGCCACTGCAACGCGGTCGAGATGGTCTCCCAGCGCTGCGCGAAGTAGGACCGCTTGTGCCAGCGGACCAGCACGTACGGGCTCTCCACGTTCACCAGCGGGGCGTAGCGGGCGGCGCGGAGCAGGAACTCGTAGTCCTCCGCGTAGCTGCCCGGGATCTGCTCGTCCACCAGCCCGATCGCGTCGAGCAGCGCGGCCCGGCGGATCAGGAACGTGGACGGGTGCAGCTCGGTGAGCCGGTCGCGCAGCAGCGCCTCCAGCGAGATCCGGGCGCGGTCCAGCGAACGGTCCACCGTACGGTCGTCGTAGCTGACCCGGATGCCGCAGCTCACCAGCGCTCCGTCCGGGTGCGCGTCGAGCGCCCCGAACTGGGCGGCCAGCTTGCCGGGCAGCCACTCGTCGTCGTCGTCGCAGAACGCCACCCAGTCGCCGGTGGCCGCCTCGATGCCGGTGTTGCGCGCGCCGGCCAGCCCGGCGGTACGGGTATTCGTGATCACCCGGATCCGGCGGTCACCCCGGTCGGTCTCCAGGGACCGGTCCGGTTCGGACTGGTCGTAGACCACGATCGCCTCGATCAGGCCCGGGTGCGCCTGGCTGAGGATCGCGTCGAGCGCCGCACGCAGCAGCTCCGGACGGTCCCGCGTCGGTACGACGACCGAGATGCTCGGCCCACTCATGCTCTCTCCACGGACTCGTCGGATCCCCGCTGGCCCAGATAGCCGTAGCGGACCCGCAGGGGAAGCGTGGCCAGGCTGACCACGGCACGGCTGCGGCGCGGCAGGCGGTCCCGCCACGCCTCGTCCCGGCGCACCGTCAACGGCCCGCCGCTGAACCGCAGCGGGTTGCCGGCGACGCTGTGCGCCCGGAACGGCGCGGCCGGCTCGGGCGCCGCGCCCGTCTCGTCGGCTCCGGACAGGATGCGCAGCGCGGCCGGGTCGTCCGGCAGGCCGGCGAAGTCCCGCACCCGGCGTACCGTCCCGGCCGGGTCGGCGGTGAAGTCCTCGTACCGCAGCCGCAGCACCTTCGCCCGGGAGGCGAGCAGGTGGAACGCGGCGTTCTGCGCGGTCCACAGCTTGCTCACCTCGAACGGCGAGAAGGTCGGCATGAAGTCCTCGCCGTCGACCACCTCGGGACGGCGCACCTGCTTGCCCCACGAGTACGCCACCGCCCGGCTGTCCCGGACCAGGTGCAGCACCCGCAGGTCCAGCCCTTCGGCCCAGCGCAGCGCGAAGGCGAGCGAGGCGTGCTTGCTGGAGTCCACCACCACCCGGGCGCCGGTCACCGACAGCGCGGCCCGGTAGATCCGGGTGTACAGGTCGGCGTAGCGGCGTACGTCGGTCAGCTGCTCCGGCGGGAGCGCGTCCTTCGCGAGCCGGGGGATGTGCCGGGTCCGGTCGACCCGGTCCTTGAGCGCCAGCACGTCGTCCCGGTCCACAGCGGCCCAGCCGCCGAACGCCTGGTCACCGACCTGCCGCCAGAACGGGCAGGCGGTGAACCGCTCACCGCAGCCGCAGCGCTCGTCGGCGCCGAGCGCCCGCTCCCAGAGGTGCACCACCTCACCGACGGCACACACGTCGGCGCTCTGCGCCAGCAGCAGTTCCAGCAGCGTGGAACCGCTGCGGCCGAGGCCGCCGACGAAGAGGACCCGCGGCGGCGCCGGATCGGGGGCGCTCATCCGCGACGCCCGACGGCTCGTTGCCGTACCCGGCGGGCCACCAGTTCGTCGATCACCGCGCCGACGCGGGCGACCGCCTCGGCGCGGGGGTCCGGGCGGCCCGGGTCGGCGGCCAGGACGAACCGGCTCGGGTCGGCGAGCCCTTCGTCCAGCGCGGCGAGCAGCTCGGCCTCGGACTCGCACAGCCGCACCATGCCGGCCGCGCCCAGACGGCGGGAGAACAGCTGCTGGTGGTTGTCGACGTGCTCGTCGTGCGACGGGTCGCGGGGCACCACGATCGGCAGGTGGCCGTTGCGCCGGGCCTCGGTGATGGTGGCCGGGCCGCCGTGGCTGACCACGAGCGTCGACTCCGCCATCGCCCGCTGGAGTTCCTCGTGGCCGAGGAACGGGGTGGCCCCGGGCAGGGCCGGGGTGCGGCTGTGGCCGTACTGGAGGACCAGCCGGACCTCGGGCCGGGTCGCGTGCCAGCGCTCCAGCCAGCCGACCAGCCGGTCGAAGCGGTGCACGTCGGTGCCGACCACGACCAGCACGTACGGTGCCGCGGAACGCCGGTCCCGCTGCTGCGGAATGTGCGCCATCAGAGCAGATTCCCCACGACGGTGGCCTCCGGGTACATCCGGCGCTGCTCGTCCCACTGCACGAGCATCGCGGAGAGGAAGGGTCGGCAGAGCCGGGCGGTGAGCGTCGCGCTGTCGATCCGGTCGTACACCTCGATGTAGACCGTCGGGATCTTGCGCATCCGGGCCGCCACCACGAACGGCAGGGCGACCCCGGCGCCGGTGGTGACCACGGCGTCGACCTGCCGCCGACGGATCACCTTCAGCGCGAGGAACGCGTTGCGTACCAGGTTCTTGACGTTGCGTGTGGTGGGGTGGTGCGCCCAGACCACGTCCTCACCGGCGAGCAGCGAGCGCGCGTCCGGGGTGTCGAAGGTTACCCATGCGCGGCGCCGATCCCGGTACCACGGTTCCAGGGCCAGGAGCTGGGCCAGGTGCCCGCCACTGGAACCCACCAGCAGGACCTGCCCCGAGTCCTCGGTTGACCCGCTCACCACAAAAGTCCTCCCGTACGCGGATGACGCGTCCGGATTTTTGTGAATGCCCCTCGGACGCGTCCTGACAACCTACTGGCGCGCCCCTGGGCAACTGAAGGGGCCATTGGACGGATCCTGGCTCGCCGGTCGGCTCACCTCTCGATTCCCGCCACTGGGATGTGCACCGGCCGGTCACCGGCCAGGTCAGCCCGGTGCGCCCCGGCGGCCGGGCCGGGACACCGGGAGAAAGTGAGATGTGTCAGGATTCCGTCACCGCTCCGCACGAGAGCCGCCGGCGACGTCGGCTTATCCGGGGGCAGGTCAGGCCCAACACCGGGAAACCCGCCGAATGGTCAGCGCCGATCGGCCATTTCTACGCGGGCTGCCCACACCCGGGCAGGCTTACCGGAACGTGAGCAGACTTTCCCTCGTCGTTCGGATCGGGGACACTCAAGGCCACGGTCAGGTCCAGCTGTGCCGTGGACTGCCCGGCTCGGTCGAAAGGGAGCGACAGAATCTGATGCCCTCACCCCATTTGGCCGAGAGCGACGCCGACGGTCTTGCCCTGATGGCATACCTGGGCTGGCTGCGCCGCCGCTGGTGGATCCTGCTGCTCGCCGCGGCCCTCGGCCTGGGCGGTGGGCTCGCGCTGAACCAGATCCAGGAGGCGCGCTACACCTCGACCACCTCGCTGCTGGTGCGCCCGCTCGGCACGGGCGCGGAGAACAACCCCAACGCCAAGGTCAACCTCGACACCGAGGCCCAGGTGGTCCGCTCCCTGGTGGTGGCCGAGCGGGCCAAGGCGCTGATGAAGGTCGACACCGGCGCCGACCAGCTCGTCAAGTCGGTGACCGTCAAGGTGCCGCCGAACAGCCAGATCCTCCAGGTGGCGTACGAGGCGAACAGCCCCGAGGGCGCCCAGTCGGGCTCGCACGCGTTCGCCCAGGCGTACCTGGACCTGCGCAAGGCCACCGCGCAGAAGGCGCTGGAGAACGAGACCAACGCGCTCAAGCAGCAGATCGCCGAGCTGCAGAAGCAGCTCAGCGCGGTCGCCGGGCGGATCGCGGCAGCGCCGTCGAACTCGCCCGAGCGGGAGCGGGCCGAGGCCGAACGGAGCCTGCTCACCAGCCAGATCACCGGCCTGAACAACCGGCTCAGCCCGCTGGTCTCGGCCGGCTCCGACCCCGGCGAGATCATCTCCGACGCCCGTCTGCCGGAGTCGCCCAGCTCGCCGAACCGCACGCTCAACCTCGCCAGCGGCATGGGCGCGGGCCTGCTGCTCGGCATCGTGCTGGCGCTGGTGCTGGACCGGCTCGACACCCGGATCCGGCGCGGCCGCGACATCTCCGACCGGGTCGGCCTGCCGCTGCTGCTGGAACTGCCGGTGCGTGCGCCCTCGCTCGCCGTCCTGCCGGCCACGCACCGGGTCTCCCGCGAACTGGGCCGGCTGCGCAACGTGCTGCTGTCCGCCGTGCCCGAGCCGGCACAGGGCGGCCGTGGCCGCCAGTTGCTGCTCTGCGACGCCTCGGCCGGCACCGCGGCCGGGTTCGTCGCCGCCAACCTCGCCGCCGCGTACGCCCGTACCGGCCAGCAGGTCGCGCTGATCACCACCAAGCCCGACTCGGCGCTGGGCGCCATCACCGGTGTGGCCGAGGGGCGGCACAGCCTCGCCTCGGTGCTCCGCCGCGACGTGCCCCCGCTCAAGGCGCTCGCGCCGGTGCCGGGGCTGGGCCAGCTCCGCGTGCTGGTGCCGGGCGACCTGGACGCGGAGGTCGAGCTGCCGGTCGCCGGTCTGCTGGAGATCATGCACGAGCTGTCCGCGCGCTTCGACCACGTGATCATCGAGACCGCACAGCCCACGTTCGCCGTGGAGGCCCAGGCCCTGGGCCGGTACGTCGACGCGGTGATCATGGTGGCCGAGGCGGGAAAGACCCGCAGCGGCGAGATCACCGCCGCCCTGCAGCAGTTCGAGCAGGTGAACGCGCCGGTGATCGGTGCGGTGCTGGCCCCGCGCCTGCCCGTCCCGGCCGGTGGCGCCAGCCGCCCGGCGGCGTCGGGCGGTTCGGGCAACTCGGGCGGGTCGAGCGCACCGGTGGCTCCGGCCAACCGACCCAAGCCCCGGCCGAGCCCCGGCCCGTCCGCCGAGTCGACGATGGTGCTGCCGCGCATGCAGTCGTCCCGCCCCGGCCCGGCGAAGCCGGCACCGGGCAAGGCCACCCCGCCGCCGAACCCGGGCAACCAGAGCATGCCGGGCAAGCCGGCGCCGCTCAACGGCACCGGCGGCACGTACCGCTCCCGCGGTGACGGCGACGGCCGCAGCTACGCCCTCGACTCCGGCGAGGACCTGGGGTGAACCGCCGGCAGATGCTCCGTGCCGCGCTCGCTCCCGCCGTCGTCCTCGGCGTCGGGACGGGATGCAGCGAACCCGAGCCCAAGCCCGGAAAGATCCAGGTGGCGGACCCGGGCGACGTCACCGCCTCGCCGTCCTCGGCGGCCCCGACGCAGAACCTGCCCACCGGCCCGCTGACCGGCGCGCCGATCGGCACCCCGGCGGCGGCCACCCGCCAGGCGGTCGCGGTGCCGCTGCGGGTCAGCCCCGCGACCACCCCGGCCGGCCTGGACGCCGCCGACCTGGTCTACGCCGAGTTCGCCGAGTCCGACACGCTGCACCTGACCGCGGTGTTCCACTCCAAGGACTCCGCCAAGATCGGCCCGGTCACCGAGATCCGGCCGGTCGACATCCGGTCGCTCGCGGTGCTGCGCCCGTTCGTCGGCTACGCCGGCGGCCCCACCGGCTTCCTGTCCCAGTTCGAGAACTCCGACCTCGACGGCGTCACGCCGGACGACGGCGGCAAGGTCTTCTCCGGCGACTACACCTCGACCGCCGCGCTGCTCAAGGCCGCCCCGAAGGGCGGGCAGCCGCCCTCCCCGCCGATCGACCACGCCGGCGAGGGCGACGCGCTCGCCGCCCGCGACCTCACCCCCGCCACCGAACTCTCCGTCACAGTGGCCGGCGGGCCGCCGATGGTCTGGCGGTACGACCAGGCGAAGTCCCTCTGGGCCGGCAAGGTCGGCAAGGTCACCGTGACCGCCGCCTCCGTCATCGTGCTGACGATGGAATACCGCACGCTGGACGTGCGCAAGCCGTCCCCGCGCTCACTGCCGTCGGCGAACGTCTTCGGCGAGGGCGCGGTCGTCGCGGTGTCCGGGCCGAACAGCGCGAAGGGCCGGTGGCGCAAGCCCGGCCTGGGCATGGTCTGCACGCTCGCCGACACCGGCGGCGACCTCCTGCATCCCCAGCCCGGCAACGCCTGGGTGATCTACGCCCCGACCACCGCCAAGGTCTCCGTGAAATGAGCACCGCCACCCCGCCCCGCACCGCGCGCGGGACGGTCCCGGTCGGGGCGGTGTCGCCGCCGGACGGGAACCGTCTCCGGCCGGTGACGGTACGGCCGGAGGGCTGGTCGTGGCGGCTGCCGACGGCATGGCCGCTGATCGGGGTCTTCCTGCTGTACCCGCTGTGGTGGGTGCTCGGGGTGTCGAGCTTCGTCTTCGTCATCTTCGCGGTGCCGATGATCTGGCAGATGCGCAAGCGCGGCCCGGTGCGGGTGCCGCCCGGCTTCGGGATCTGGATGGTCCTGCTGCTCTGGGTGTTCCTGTCCGTGCTCACCCTCGACCTCACCGCGCCGAACACGCTGCCGCCGGGCGGCAGCGGCAAGTACATCGGCTGGGGCATCCGGCTCGCCAACTACCTCGCGATGACCGTGACGATGCTCTACGTCTACAACCTCCGCGACCGCGAGCTGTCCCAGCGCCGGATGGTCCGGCTGTTCGGGTTCATGGGCGTGGTCGTGGTCCTCGGCGGCTGGATCGGCTCGCTCTTCCCGAACCTCAAGTTCGTGGCGCCGCTGCGCTTCGTCCTGCCCCAGTCGATCGCCGGTCACCCGTACGTCACCTCCCTCATGGAGATCAAGTTCGCCCAGGTGCAGCAGGTGATCGAGGGGGAGGCCAGTTCGCCCCGCCCGTCCGCGCCGTTCACCTACACGAACTCGTGGGGCCAGAACACCGCGATCCTGCTGGTCTGGCTGATCGTCGGCTGGGTCGTGCTGGGCAAGCCGCTGCGCCGTACCGCCGGCGTGGCCATCGCCCTGGCGGCGATCTTCCCGATCGTCTACTCGCTGAACCGCGGCCTCTGGATCGGTCTCGGCATCGCCGCCGCGTACGTCGCGCTGCGGCTCGCGCTGCGCGGCCGGATGGTGGTGCTCGGCGGGCTCGCCCTCGCGGTCGGGCTGATCGGGGTGCTGATCGTCGCCACACCGCTCGGCCGCACCTTCGACGAACGCCTCCAGAACGGGCACAGCGACGACATCCGGACCACGCTGTCCCAGGGCGCGGTCACCGCGGCCAACCACTCGCCGATCCTCGGGTACGGCGGCAACCGGGCGCTGATCGGCAGCAACCGGTCCATCGCCATCGGCAAGTCCGAGGACTGCAAGCAGTGCGGCAACCGGGAACTGGGCAGCAACGGCCAGGTCTGGGCGCTGCTCGTCGGGCAGGGCTGGGTCGGCGCCATCTGCTACAACGCGTTCTTCGTCTACTGCATCTGGCGCTACCGGCGCGACCACAGCGCGATCGGGATCGCCGGCACGCTCGTGCTCATCCTCATGCTGTTCTTCCAGTTCACCTACGGTGCGATGGAAGCGACACTCGCCTACGCCCTGATCACGGTCGCCCTGCTGGCCCGCAACGACCGGATCCGCCGGTCGCTCGGACCGGCGCCACCCGAGGGCACGATCGCCGGGCTCCGGGCCCGACTGGAAAAGACCGGTGACCACTGATGGTGTTCCGCGTACCCCCGGACGGCGACGGCCGTGCCGCGTACCTCGGTGAACTGGCCGGGCTGATCTGGCCCGCGCCCGCCGAGCCCAGCCTGCGGCGCGGCGGCGCCGGCTGGGTGGTGGTGCCCTCGGCGTCCCGCCCCCGGCTGCTCGTGCCGACCGGCTCCGGCCGGGCGGCGGCGAGCGCGGTCCGGCACTCCACGGAGGCGGTCGGCCGCAAGGCCAAGCTGGTCCGGCAGGGGCTGTCCACCGCGTTCCGGCTCGGGCTGGGTCCGCTGGTGTTCCGCGACCGGCTGGTGGCCGACGGCGGCGGGCTGAACGCGTACCTGACCGAGGTGCTCGGTGAGCCGGCGCTGGTGAGCCTGCACATCGGGCCGGCCCGGGCGAACCGCAAGCCGGTGCTGCAACTGCTCGCGCCGGACGGCCGCGCCCTCGGGTACGCCAAGCTCGGCGTCGACCCGCTGACCCGCGCGCTGGTGCACGCGGAGGCGGACGCGCTGCGCCGCCTCGCCGAGGTGCCGCTCGGCCCGGTGGTCCTGGCCGGGGTCCGCCATCACGGCGACTGGCACGGCCACGCGCTGCTGGTGCAGGAGGCGCTGCCGGTGCGGCTGCCCCGGGCCACCCCGGCCGCGGCCCAGGCGGCCGAGCGCGCGGCCATGGTGGCGGTCGCCGGCTGTCTCGGCGTACGCCGGCAGTCGTGGGCGGGCAGCGGACACGCGGCCCGGCTCACCGCCGCGGTGGACGCCCTCGGGCCCCGGCCGGAGGCCGGACGGCTGCGCGCGGCGCTGAAGTCCGTCGCGGACGCCGACCCGGTGGTCGCATTCGGCGCCTGGCACGGGGACTGGAACGGCGGCAACAGCGCGGTGCTGGCCGACGGCCGGGTGCTGGTCTGGGACTGGGAGCGGTTCGAGGCGGACGTGCCGGCCGGCTACGACGCGCTGCACCTGGCGGTGCAGAGCGCGATGAGCCACGACGGGGTGGAACCGGTCGAGGCGGCCCGGGCGCTGATCGCCGGCGCCGGGGCCACCCTGGCGCCGTTCGACCAGACCGGCGGGGGCGCCGATCTGGTCGCCGTGCTCTACCTGGTGGAGCTGGCGGCGCGCTACCTGCGGGACCGGCAGGCGGAGGCGGGTGCGCGACTGGGGCACGTCGACACCTGGCTGCTGCCCGCCGTCGAGGAACACCTGGCCCGCCGGGCCGGGTGAAAGTGAGGAGTGGGGACGTGACGCTGGCCAAGGAGCAGGCGCTCCGCGCGGTGAAGTCGGTGAGCCGGACGGTCGGCCGCTTGACCGCCGGTTCGCGGATGGTGCCGGGATTCCTGATCGTGGGGGCGCAGCGCTGCGGCACCACCTCGCTGTTCAAGACGCTCTCGCAGCATCCCGGTGTGCTGCCGCCCGCGTACCACAAGGGCGTGCACTACTTCGACATGGACTACCACCGGGGAATGAGCTGGTACCTCGGGCACTTCCCCACCACCGGCAAGGCCGAGGCGGTGAAGGCCCAGATCGGAGTACGCGGCATCACCGGCGAGTCCAGCCCGTACTACATGTTCCACCCGCTGGCCGGGCAGCGGATCGCCCGTGACCTGCCCTCGGTGAAGCTGCTGGTGCTGCTGCGCGACCCGGTGGAGCGGGCCTACTCCGCGCACTCGCACGAGCTGGCCCGCGGCTACGAGACCGAGACGGACTTCGAGCGGGCGCTCGCGCTGGAGGAGTCCCGGACGGCGGGCGAACGGGAGCGGATGATCAGCTCCGCGTCGTACGCCAGTGAGCACCTCCAGCACAACGCGTACCTGGCCCGGGGCCGTTACATCGAGCAGCTGGAGCGCCTGGAGGCGCTCGTCGGCCGGGACCGCATGCACGTCATCGACAGCGACGACTTCTTCGCCGACCCGCGTCCCTCCTTCGACGCGGTCTGCGACTTCCTCGGGCTGCCCCGCTGGGCGGACATCGCCTTCGGCAAGCACAACTCGCGCTCCCGTTCGCCCATGTCGGCGGAGCTGCGCACCCGGCTGGAGGACCACTTCGCCCCGTACGACGAGCGGCTGGCGACGTGGTGGGGACGCGTGCCGTCGTGGCGGCGGTGACCCGGCCGGACGCCGGCGGCACCCCGACGCTCACCGCACCGCCCCCCGGGCCGAGCGCGGGGCTGGGCGGCGCGGCCCGGCAGGGCTTCGCCAACCTGGTCGGGGTCGGGCTGGCCGCGGTGGCCGGCTTCGGCCTGAACATCGTCATCGCCCGGGGCTGGTCGGTCCGCGAGGCGGGCATGTTCTTCGCGGCCACCAGCGCGTTCATGATCGCCGCGTCGGCGGCGCGGCTCGGCACCGACGTCGGCACCGTCTACTCCGTCAGCCGCCAGCGCACGCTCGACCGCCGCGACCAGATCCGGGGCACGATCCTGGTCGGGTTGCTGCCGGTGCTGGTGGTCGGCACGCTGCTCGGGCTGGCCGGCTGGCTGGCCGCACCGGCATTGGCCCGGGCCACCATGCCGGAGGCCGGGCCGGAGGCGGTCACCGCGCTGCGCATCCTGCTCGCGTTCGTGCCGCTGGCCGCGCTCAACGACTACGCGCTCGCCGCCTGCCGCGGCTTCGGCCAGATGCGCCCGCTGCTAACAGTGGAGCGGCTCGGCCGCACGCTCGTGCAGTTCCTGGGCGTGGCGGTCGCCGCCTGGCTCGGCCTGTCCGCCACCGTCGCGTTGCCGCTGGCCTGGGTGGTGCCGTACCTGATCGCCGCGGTGGTCGCGCTGTTCTGGCTGAGCCGGCTCGTCGGCCGGGCCGGGCGGCAGGTGACCCGGCCGGTGCCGGCGCGCGAGCTGGCCGGGCCGTTCTGGCGGTTCACCGGGCCGCGCGCGGTCAGCAGCCTGGCCGCGATCGTGGTGCAGCGGCTGGACATCGTGCTGCTCAGCGCGTTGCGCGGGCCGGCGGACGCGGCGATCTACACGGCCGCGACCCGGTTCCTGGCGCTGGGTCAGCTCTCCAGCGTCGCGCTGTCCAGCTCGGTGCAGCACCGGCTGGCCGCCGCGTTCGCCCGCGACGACCGGGCCGAGGCGCGCCAGCTCTACCAGGCCGCCACCGGCTGGCTCGTGCTGCTCTCCTGGCCCGCGTACCTGATCTTCGCGGCGTTCGCCACGCCGATGCTGGCGCTGTTCGGATCCGGGTACGGCGACGGCCGCCGGGTCGTGGTGCTGCTGGCGCTGACCATGCTGCTGGCCACCGGCTGCGGCATGGTCGACATGGTGCTCAACATGGCCGGGCGCACCGCGTGGACGTTCTACAACGCGATGACCGGCACCGTGCTCAACGTGGTCGGCAACCTGGTGCTCATCCCGCGTTACGGCATCCTCGGCGCGGCCCTGGCCTGGACCGTCTCCATCCTGGTCACCAACCTGGTGCCGCTGACCCAGCTCTGGTGGTCGATGCGGCTGCACCCGTTCGGCGCCGGCACCCGGGCCGCGATGGCGCTGGCGGTGGTCGCGCTGGGCCTGCCGCTCGGCGCGGCGACCCTGCTCGGCGCCGGTCCGCTGGTGCTCGCACTGGTGACCGCCGCCGGGCTGGCCGCGTACGCGGCGGGTGTCTGGCGCTGGCGGCGCACCCTGCACCTCGACGCGCTGCGCGCCCTGCGCCGCGGCCGCAACCGGGCCGGGGCGGACCCGGCCGCCCAGTCCTGACCGATCCTGCGCACCGATGGGACCTTCGATGACAAGCGACTCCCCCCTCGCCCCGCACTCCGGCCTGTCCACCGTGAAGGCCGCGAAGCTCGCCGCGGTCGGCCTGCTGGCGGACCGCAAGGAACGCCGCGAGCTGGAACGGCCGGTGGAGGGGGGCAGCCGCCGGCTCACCCTGAAGGTGGAGCGGCCGATCTTCATCCTCGGCGCCCCGCGCTCCGGCACCACGTTCCTCGGCAGTTGCGTCGGCGCGCTGCCGGACGTGTCGTACCACTTCGAACCGCGCCTGACCAAGGCCGTCGCCCGCTGTGTCTACGAGGGAAGCTGGACGCCGCAGCGGGCCGCCCGCTACTTCCGGGGCTACTACGGGGCGCTGCTCGCCGCGTCCGGGCACGGCGGCCTGCGTTTCGCCGAGAAGGACCCGGAGAACTGCTTCATCGTGCCGTTCCTGACCGAGGTCTTCCCGGACGCGGTCTTCCTGCACGTCTACCGGGACGGGCGGGACGTGGCGGTGTCGCACGCCGAGCAGCCCTGGCTGAACGCGGCGTCCACTGGTAGCGGCCGCAGTGGCCGGGGCGGTACGCCGTGGGGCGCCGCGCCCCGGTTCTGGGTGGAGCCGGAGCGGCGCGACGAGTTCACGCAGGTCTCCGACCTGGGCCGGTCGGCCTGGATGTGGCGGCGGTTCACCAGCAGCGCGCTCACCCAGCTCGCCGAGCTGCCCGCGGAGCGGGTGCGGCACCTGCGCTACGAGGACGTCGTCACCCGCCCGGCCGAGGCGGCCGACGTGGTGGCCGACTTCCTGGAGGTCCGTGACCCGGCCGGGCGGGAGGCGCTGCACGCCCGCTTCGCCAAGGCGCGGCCGGGTTCGGTGGGGCGCTGGCGGCAGCGACTGACCGAAAAGGATCTGGCCGACGTGATGGCTCAGGCCGGGCCGCTGCTGACGCAACTCGGCTACCCCGCCTGAGCGGCGCGTCACAGGTAGAGTGCCAGGGGTCGCCCGCCAGGCCCGGCGTGCCTCTCCGCCCACGCGGATTCGTCAGGGCCCCCATACCGTGGCCGGCGACCGTCCTGGGGAGAGGTTGCGGTGGTACGACGGTTACGACTGACGATGGCTGCCGTGCTGGGCCTGGCCTTGCTGGCACCGGCGGTGGCGGCCTGTGACATCGGCTCCGAGCGGTCCGACGAGGCGAGCACGGCGTCCGCGCCGCCTCCGCCGACTGTGACACCGCGGACCGCTCCGGTCCGCACCACCGGACGCGGGCCGGAGCCGCCCGAGAAGGGGGCCTGGCTCGGCACCTGGGTCAAGCCGCAGTTCCACAACGCCAGCGGGCGGGCGAAGGCGTTCGACGACTTCAACCGGGCGGCCGGCGGCCAGCTCGCCATCGCGCACATGTTCCACGAGTGGAACGAGCCGTTCCCGGGTGCCACCGAGCGGGCGTTCCAGGCACAGGGCAAGCTCCAGATGATCTCGTGGCAGGGCACCGACACCCGGTCCACCGTCAGCGGCGTCTACGACTCGCTGATCCGGGAGCGCGCGAAGGACGTCAAGGAGTTCGGCGTCCCGGTGCTGCTGCGCTACCGGTGGGAGATGGACCGGCCCAACCTGGCCGCGAGCATGCACTCGCCGGAGGACTACGTCGCCGCGTGGAAGCACGTCCGCGGCATCTTCACCGAGATGGGCGTCACCAACGCGGGCTGGGTGTGGTGCCCGCACGCCGACGGGTTCGCCGAGCCGGAGCGGCGGGCCGCCGCCTACTATCCCGGCGACGACCAGGTCGACTGGCTCTGCGCCGACGTCTACCCCAGCCCGGAGTGGAACAGCTTCTCCAACCGGATGGACCACTTCATGGCGTTCGCCAAGAAGCATCCGCGGCCGGTCATCATCGGCGAGTACGGCCTGACCCAGGACGGGCGGCCGGGGCAGCGGGCCGACTGGATGCGCGAGGTCGGGCCGTACCTGAAGAAGCACCCGCAGATCAAGGCGGCTGTCTACTTCGCCGCCCGGCAGACGGCGAAACCCATCTACGACAGCACGTTCGGCAACGACCCGGAGAGCGAGCAGGTCTTCCGGGAGATGGCGACCGATCCGTACTTCCAACCGCCGATGCCGGACCTGAGTGTTCCCTGAGCACCACCCTCCGTATCCACCAGGTGATCGTCGCTCGTCTTTTCGTGTGACCCGGGGCGTTTCCTCGGCCAAAAAGGCCGAACCCGGGTGGACGGGCGACGGCCGAATGCGAGAAGGTATTGCTCTCACGTCTGCGGTCGGTCGAGTGACGCCCCGCCTCATGTCGGCACCGACCACGATCGCAGCGCCTCCGACGTTTCCCCCCGGAGTAGCCTGTGGCTTCCTCGATCCTGAGACACCGCTCGGTGTCCGCCTTCGGCGCTGCCGTGCTCGGCATCGCCACCTTGTTCACACCGGTGCCGGCGCTCGCCGCGCCGGCCACGGCCCCCGCGCCCGACCACAGCACGATGGTCGGCGAGGTGCCCTCGGACAAGACGCCGAACATCAACGACGGCAACGTCGTGGCCATCCACGACGCCGGCAGCAAGGTGATCGTCGGCGGCTCGTTCACCAACGCGCAGAACCGGGGTTCCTCACCCACCCCGGTCGACCGCCGCGGACTGCTCGCCTTCGACAAGGCGACCGGCAAGATCGACAACGCGTTCGCGCCGGTGCTCGACGGTGACGTCACCGCGATCATCGCCGGCCCGACCCCGGGCACGGTCTACGTCGCCGGCAAGTTCAACAAGGTCGGCGACAAGAACTTCCGCAAGCTGGCGCTGCTGAACGTCGCGGACGGCACCCCCGTCGACGGGTTCAAGGGCCCGGCGTTCAACGGCACCGTGAACGACATCGCGCTCGTCGACGGCCACCTGCTGGTCGGCGGCATCTTCACCACTGTCACCGCGACGACCAACCGCAACGGGCTGGCCTCGCTGAACCCGACCACCGGCGCGGTGGACAACTACCTCACCGTGTCGCTCACCGAGCACCACAACTGGACCCCGACCAACAACGGGGCCTCGGCCGGTGTCGGCGTGGAGAAGTTCACCGTCTCGCCGGACGGCAAGCACCTCGTCGTGATCGGCAACTTCAAGAAGGCCGACGACGTGGTGCACGACCAGATCGTGCGGATCAACCTGGGCGCCAGCTCGGCCACGATCGCCGACTGGAACACCGACGGCTACTCCGCGGCCTGCAAGTACGCCGCGTTCGACTCGTGGGTGCGCGACATCCAGTTCTCCCCGGACAGCAAATACTTCGTGGTGGTCACCACCGGCGCGTCGTACCCCGGCACGCTCTGCGACTCCGCGGCCCGCTGGGAGACCGACGCCACCGGCGACGGCCAGAAGCCGACCTGGACGAACTTCTCCGGCGGCGACACCTTCCTCTCCGTCGGCATCAGCGAGAAGGCCATCTACGTCGGCGGTCACTTCCGCTGGTCGAACAACCCGCTCGCCCGCGACAAGGCCGGACCGGGCGCGGTGCCGCGGGCCAGCATCGCGGCGCTCGACCCGGTGAGCGGCCTGCCGCTGTCCTGGAACCCGGGCCGCCACCCGCGCGGCTACGGCGTCACCGAGATGCTGGTGACCCCGGAGGGCCTCTGGATGGGCAGCGACCAGGAATACATCGGCAACTTCGACTACCAGCGCAAGCGGCTCGCCTTCTTCCCGCTGGACGGCGGCAACGCCCCGCACTCGACCAGCACGAAGGGTCTGCCGGGCAACGTCTACCAGGCCGGCCGCGCGGCGCAGACCGAGGTGCTCTACCGGGTCAACGCCGGTGGTCCGGCCATCCCGGCCACCGACGGCGGGCCGGACTGGGCCGCCGACAGCGCCACCGAGCCCAGCCCGTACCACAACACGGGCAACCAGGTCACCAGCTACACCACGAACGCGACGTTCGACGCCACCGTGCCGGCGAGCACGCCGGCCACGCTGTTCAACACGGAGCGGTGGGACGAGGCGACCGCGCCGGACATGCAGTGGGACATCCCGGTCGCGGCCGGCACCCGGGTCGATGTCCGGATCTACATGGGCAACCGCTGGTCCGGCACGAGCAAGCCGGGCGCCCGCAAGTTCGACGTCAGCGTCGACGGTGTGCTCAAGCTGAACGACTTCGACCCGGTCGTCGCGGCCGGCGGGACCGACCGCGGCACCATGCAGTCCATCTCGGTGGTCAGCGACGGCGTGGTCGACATCGACTTCGGCCGGGTGCTCCAGAACCCGCTGCTGCACGGCATCGAGATCGTCAAGACCGCGCCCACGCCGGACGCCTCGGACGTGCTCTACCGGGTCAACGCGGGTGGCGACCAGCTGGCGGCGCCGAGCGGCCCGGCCTGGGCCGCGGACACCGCCGCCGCGCCGAGCACCTACCACAACGCCGGCAACCAGGTGACCAGCTACACCACGAACGCCTCGGTCGACGGCACGGTGCCGTCGGGCACGCCGGTCGAGCTGTTCAACGCGGAGCGGTGGGACGAGTCGCCCGCGCCGGACATGCAGTGGGACTTCCCGGTCCCGGCCGGCACGCCGGTGCAGGTGCGTCTCTACCTGGCGAACCGCTGGGCCGGCACCGCCACCGCCGGCAAGCGCAAGTTCAACGTGACCATCGACGGCGTGGTCAAGTTGAGCAACTTCGACCCGATCGCCGCGATCGGCGCCACCAACCGGGGCACCATGCGCGCGTTCCCGATCACCAGTGACGGCAACATCGACATCGACTTCGGTCGCGTCCTGGAGAACCCGCTGGTGCAGGGCATCGAGATCGTCAAGCTGCCCCCGGTGCCGCCGGCCACCACCGTCGACAGCATCACCAAGCGCACGTACGACGGTGCGACCTCGGTCGGCAACGCGATGTCGGTGTCGAACGGCGACAACACCGGCTGGTCGAAGATCAAGGGCGCGTTCTGGGTCGGTGGTGACCTGTTCTACGGCGTCGGCGGCGACCTCTACAAGCGGTCGTTCGACGGCAGCGAGTTCGGCACCGCCAAGAAGCTCGACCCGTACCACGACGCCAAGTGGGACACGGTCGTCACCGGCTCCGCGCCGGAGGGCTCCACGTACGCCGGCATGACCGGCAACTTCGCCGCGGAACTGCCGAACGTGACCGCGATGTTCTACAAGAGCGGCCGGATCTACTACTCGCTGGCCGGTCAGAGCACGCTGTTCTGGCGCGGGTTCGCGCCGGACACCGGCACCGTCGGCGCCGAGCGCAACACGGTCACCGGCACCACCGCCTTCGCCGACGCGGGCGGCCTGTTCCTGGACGGCGACAAGCTCTACGTCGTCTCCCGGAGCACCGGCAACCTGTCCTCGATGGCTTGGTCGGACGGCGTGCCGACCGGCTCCGCCACGGTGCTCAGCGGTCCGGGCGTCGACGACGTGGACTGGCGCGGCACCTCGGTCTTCGTCGGCCCCTGACGGGCGGGCACGACCGAAACGGAACGCATGACGACGATGGCCCGGCCGATATCGGCCGGGCCATCGCCCTTTCCCGGCGCCGGTCGCGCCGGGGCCGGTCAGGTACGGGTCGGCGCGTGCTCTCCCGCCCAGACCCGCATCAGGTCCCGTACCGAGATCACTCCCGCCACCTCCCGGCCGTCGAGCACGACCAGGTGACGGAACCCGCCGCGGGCCATCGCCGCGGCCGCCTCCTCGACCGTCCAGTCCGGGCCGGCGTAGACGACGTCCCAGGTCAGGTGCGCTCCGGTGCGCTCGACATCCGGGTCGAGCCCGGCTCCGATCGCCTTCAGCACATCGCGTTCGGTCATGATCCCGACCCCCTCGGAGTCCGGGTCGATCACGACCGCCGACCCGACACCGCGGGCCGACATCATCCGGGCCGCCTGCCGGAGCGTGTGCTCCGGCCCGACCACGAGTACCTCGCTGGACATCGCTTCCCGTACCTGCATCACACATCACCCCTGTGGGACGGCGACTGAGTACGGACATGGTGGGCCATCGATGCGTACCGGGACAAGAACGGGCATCGCCGGAGACGGCCCGGATGGCTACTGTCGGAGGGTGCCCACCGAGCCCCTCCGCTGCGCCGGCGCGCTGATCGTCGACGACGACGGCCGCATCTTCATCCA
Organism: Micromonospora sp. WMMD1219; assembly: GCF_049315215.1. Classification (NCBI taxonomy): domain Bacteria; kingdom Bacillati; phylum Actinomycetota; class Actinomycetes; order Micromonosporales; family Micromonosporaceae; genus Micromonospora; species Micromonospora sp. WMMD1219. The sequence goes on along the minus strand of NZ_CP186057.1, from coordinate 1,884,862 downwards.
ACGCCGATCCCCCGACCGCCGTCTCTTCCCGAACTGCTGGGACATCGTCGGCGGCCACCTCGAACCGGGCGAGGAGATCGACGACGCGCTGCGCCGGGAGGTCACCGAGGAGACCGGCTGGGCCGTGTCGCACGTGCTCGGCCTGGTCGGCGAATACCGGTACACCGCCGACGACGGGCTGACCCGGGTGGAGACCGACTTCCTGATCCGGGTGGACGGCGACCTGAGCCGGCCCCGGCTGGAAGCCGGCAAGCACACCGAGTTCCGCTGGCTGGCCGAACGTGACATCGCGCTGCTCGACGAGCACCGGGACGTCAACGACGGGCTGATCCGGCGGATCGCTGAGGACGGCTTCGCCGCGCTGCGCTCGATCGGGCTGACGGGCTGAACCACTGGGGCTCGGTGCCCGGCGATATCCTCGCCGGGTGGAATCGGGTCGAGAAGAGGAGCGTGTCGGCATGATCGGGATGGTGCTCGCCGCGGGAGCGGGGCGCCGGCTGCGGCCGTACACCGACACCCTGCCCAAGGCCCTGGTGCCGGTCGACGGGGAGACCACCATCCTCGACATCGCGCTGCGCAACCTCGCCGAGGTGGGGCTGAACGAGGTCGTGATCGTGGTCGGCTACGCGGCCGACGCGGTACGGCAGCGCCAGGCCGCCCTGGAGGAGAAGTACGGCGTCACGCTCACCCTTGTCCACAACGACAAGGCCGAGGAGTGGAACAACGCGTACTCGCTCTGGCTGGCGCGTGAGCACTTCTCCCGGGGCGTGCTGCTCGTCAACGGCGACACCGTGCACCCGGTGAGCGTGGAGAAGACGCTGCTGGCCGAGCGTGGCCCCGGCATCCTGCTCGCCGTCGACACGCTCAAGCCGCTGGCCGAGGAGGAGATGAAGACCACCTTCGACGCCGCCGGCCAGCTCACCCGGATCACCAAGCTGATGGACCCGGGCGAGGCGTACGGCGAGTACATCGGCGCGACGCTGATCGAGCCGCAGGTGGCCGACGCGCTGGCCGACGCGCTGGAGACGACCTGGCGGCGTGACCCGAACCTCTACTACGAGGACGGCTACCAGGAGTTCGCCGAGCGCGGTGGCGAGGTGCGGGCGGCCCCGATCGGTGACGTCTCCTGGGTCGAGGTCGACAACCACGCCGATCTGGCCCGGGCGCGGGAGATCGCGTGCCGCTACTAGCCCGCAGCGTCCTCACCCCGCTGCACATCGACGTGCGGCGGGGCGCGGTGGCCGACCTGGCGGCGATCCTCTCCGACGGGCGGATCTCCGCCGGTGGCGACGTCGCCGTGGTGGTCGGGCCGGGGCAGGGCGAGCGGATCGCCGAACTGATCCGGCCGTCGCTGCGCTCGGCCGACGTGTTCACGGTGGCCGGCGGGACGCTCGACGCCGCCGACGACCTGGGGGCGAAGTTGCGCACCCGGTCGTACGACGCGGTGGTCGGCATCGGCGGCGGCAAGACGATCGACGTGGCCAAGTACGCGGCGACCCGGCGCGGCCTGCCGATGGTGTCGGTGGCGACGAGCCTCGCCAACGACGGCATCGCCTCCCCGGTCGCCAGCCTGATCACCGAGGGCCTGAAAGGCTCCTACGGCGTGCACATCCCGATCGCGGTGATCGTGGACCTGGACTTCGTGGAGGCCGGGCCGGAGCGGCACAACCGGGCCGGCGTCGGGGACGTGGTCAGCAACATCAGCGCGCTGGCGGACTGGGAACTGGCCCGGCGGGTACGCGGTGAGCGGGTCGACGGGCTGGCCGCCTCGCTGTCACGGGCGGGCGCGGAGGCGGTGCTCAACCACCCGGGCGACATGAGCGACGACGGCTTCGTCACGGTGCTCGCCGACGCGCTGATCTCCAGCGGCCTGGCGATGGCGATCGAGGGCACCAGCCGGCCGTGCAGCGGCGGCTGCCACGAGATCATGCACGCGATCGACGCGCTGTTCCCCGGCACCGCCTCGCACGGCGAGTTGGCCGGGCTCGGCGCGCTGTTCTGCACGTACCTGCGCGGCGACGAGCGCCGGTTCGCCGAGATGACGGCCTGCCTGACCCGGCACGGGCTGCCCCGGCTGCCCGCCGAGGTCGAGCTGACCGACGACCAGTTCGTCGAGGCGGTGCAGTTCGCGCCGGCCACCCGGCCGGACCGCTACACCATCCTCGAACACCTCGCGATGTCGGCTACCGAGACGCGGGAGCGGCTGGCAGACTACGCCGGTGCCCTCCGCGACCACATTGGCTGAGCCCCGTCCCACCGTCGCCGACTTCCACCGGGTCAACCGGGGAGGTGGCCTGTTCAGCGAGTCGATCAGCCAGTGGATCGGGGCGGCCTTCGCGCTTGCGGCCCAGCGCCTGGGGCTGCGCCCGACCGCGCTGACGCTGACCAACCTGGTGCTGGGGCTGGCCGCCTCGGTCACAGTGGTGGCGCTCGCCGACGACGTGGCCGCCGGCACCGTCCCGGCCTGGGTGGTCGGGCTGGTCGCCCTGGTCGCCTGGCAGATCGCGTATGCGCTGGACTGCGCCGACGGGCAGCTCGCCCGGGTGACCGGTCAGGGCAGCGCGGCCGGCGCCCGGATCGACGTGCTCTGCGACGTGGCCGCCCAGATCGCGCTGGTGGCCGCCATCGGCGCGACGGCCGTGGCGCAGCGCCCGTCCACGCCGGTCTGGCTGGTGGCGGTGTTCGCCGGCACCTGGATGGTCAACCTGGTGACCTCGGTGATGCAGTCCGGGCCGAACGCGGCGAGCATGGTCACCTCGACCTCGCTCCCGGTGCGCCTGGTCAAGCTGGTGCGCGATTACGGCGCGGTGATCTTCGTGGCCGGCCTGGTGCTGGCGTTCGCGCCCGCGCTGGCGCTCTGGCTGATGGTCGCGTTCACGATCGTCAACGGCGGCTTCCTGCTGGCGAGCATCGCGTTCTCCGCCCGCGCTTCCCTGCGCTGAACCCCTCCCGCCCTCTCCCGCCCCCGCCGTCCCCGTCGATCTTGCAGTTGCCGCCCCTCCGGAGGGCAATTCGCCTCTTTTGTCGGGGCCGCAACTGCAAGATCGACGCGGTTGGGGGGTCAGGTGAGCGAGGCGTAGATGTCGATCAGGCGCTTGGTGATCACGTCGGGGTGGAAGGTGCGCTCGTAGCGGCTTCGGGCCGCCGGGGCCAGCGCGGTCGCCTCGGCGGCGGCCAGCGGCAGTGCCGCCGCCAGCGCGTCGGCCTCCGGCGCCACCACCCAGCCGGCCTCGCCGCGCCGCACGCCGGAGGGCAACGCGACCCGCCCGTCGCCCGGCACCGCGGTGGCCACCTCGGCCGGCCCGGTGCCGGCGGGCTCACGCGGGCCGTCCGCGCCCACCAGGTACGGGATGCCGCCGAGTGCGGTCCCGAGCACCGGCCGCCCGGCCGCCAGCGCCTCGATGATCACCGTGGGCAGCACGTCGTGCCAGGTGGAGGTGGCCAGCACCACGGAGCTGTCGGCCAGCGCCGCGCGTACCCCGGGACGGTCGAGCTGGCCCAGGTAGAGCACGTCGGGTCGCTCCGCGGCGGCCGCCTCGGCGAGCGGACGCAGCTCGCCGTCACCGGCGATTCGCAGCGGGCCGAGCGCGCCCACCGGGTGCCGCCGCCACGCCGAGAGCAGCAGGTCCAGGCCCTTCTCGGGGCTGAGCCGGCCCATGAAGAGGAAGCCGTTCCCGGCCGGCGCCGGGGTGCCCGGGTCGGGTACCGCGTTCGGCTTGACCACGATCCGCTCGTCCGGGATGCCGTAGTCACGCAGATGATCAGCCACAGCCGTGGTGAGCGCGATGTACCGGTCCACCGACTTCCAGGTGGGGCGGTGCACGGCGAGCGTGGTCGCCATCAGCGCGCTCTGCGCCCGGGAGTTGCGGTAGCAGCGGTGCACGATCGCCGGTACGCCCAGCGTCCGCCCCCGGCAGTCCTGGCAGATCACGCCGTCTCGGAAGTAGAGGCCCGAGGAGCAGACCTGCCGGTAGTTGTGCACGGTCTGCACCACCGGCACACCGCGCTTGTGCGCGGTCCGCACCACCCAGGGCGAGAGCAGGGGGTACGGGTTGTGCAGGTGCAACACGTCCGGCCGGTGCTCGGTGAGCAGGCGGTCGAGGTCGTGCTGGGCCTTCGGGGCCCAGATCGGCGAGATCGGCAGCAGCGCCTTGGCCGGCTTGGACATCGCCGGGATCTCGTCCGAGCTGCGCAGGAACGGCAGCACCTCCACGCCGGCGGCGGTGAGCTGGGCGATCTCCGCGTCGACGATCGTGTTCTCGCCGGAGGGCTGGGCTTCCCGGTACCGGTTGTGCGCCACCACGATTCTCACGGGAAAGAAGGCTACCGTTGTACCGTGCCCGAACTTCCGGAGGTGGAAGCGCTCGCCGGTTACCTGCGCGAGCGTGCGGTGGGCCGCCGCGTCGAGCGGTTCGAGGTCGCCGCGATCAGCGCGCTGAAGACGTACGATCCGCCGCCGAGCGCGGTCGCCGGCCGTGCGGTCACCGGCGCCGGCCGGTACGGCAAGTTCCTGGACGTACGGTTCGACGAGGGACTGCACCTGGTGGTCCACCTGGCCCGGGCGGGCTGGCTGCACTACCGGGAGGCGTTCCCGTCGGCGACCCCGCTGCGGCCCGGCAAGGGCCCGATCGCGGTGCGGGTACGCCTCGACGACGGCTCCGGCTTCGACCTGACCGAGGCCGGCACCCAGAAGAAGCTGGCCGCCTACCTGGTCACCGACCCGGCGCAGGTGCCGGGCGTGGCGAAGCTCGGGCCGGACGCGCTGGAGGCGGACCTGCCCACATTCGCCGAGCGGCTGCGCAGCCGCCGGGGTCAGGTGAAGGGCGTGCTGACCGACCAGGCGGTGCTCGCCGGGGTGGGGAACGCGTACTCGGACGAGATCCTGCACGCGGCGCGGCTCTCGCCGTTCGCGATCACCGACCGGCTCACCGACGACCAGCTCGCCGGTCTGCACGCGGCGACACGCACGGTCCTCGGCGACGCGGTACGCCGATCGATGGGGCAGCGGGCCGCGGAGCTGAAGGGCGAGAAGCGTTCGGGCCTGAAGGTGCACGCCCGCAAGGGACTGCCGTGTCCGGTCTGTGGCGACACCGTGCGGGAGGTCTCGTTCGCCGATTCGAGCCTCCAGTACTGCCCCACCTGTCAGACCGGCGGGAAGCCGCTGGCTGACCGAAGGTTGTCCCGCCTCGTACGGTGAGTAATGGCATTCGCCGGTTACCGAGCGGAATCGACCCGCGATCACCGAAGGTCCGGTCCGCCCCTCTACCCGAGCCGTCATCCATCGGTATAGTGGCTCGGTCCCCGGCTTCACAACTGATTCGGAGCCGGCCAGATCTCACCGAGCACCAGCGGAACGGCTTCCTCGCGGGGGCCGGTCCGGGCCGGGCCCGCGTGGGAGACTGGGACGGTGAGCGACCCGGGCCCTCACGCCGAGTGAGGACGCGGGTCATGCGGGAGGACATGGGTTGAGGTGACGACAAGCCTCCAGCGCCCGGTAACCGACAGAGGCCGGAGCAAGAGCGTGCGGCACGTCGACAGCTTTGAGATCCAGCCGCCGACTCCGCCGTCGCACAACGGCGTACCCCGGTCGGCGTGGGCCCGCGCCCGGCGCCGGGTGTCCCGGTGGCACCGGCCCTACATCGGGTTCCTGCTGCTGCTCGACTTCGGCGCGGCCGCCCTGGCCAGCTTCCTGGCCGTGCAGATCTTCGAGCAGGCCGACTCCGGCTTCCGCAACTCGCCGCAAGCCTGGTTCTACACCGTGGCGTTCGTGCTCCTGCCGCTCGGCTGGCTGCTCTTCCTCTGGGGCAACCGGGCCTACGACCGGCGCTACCTGGGTCTCGGCCCGGACGAGTTCAAGCGGGTGATCCGGGCGGGCGTCGCGGTCGCGGCGGCGGTCTCGTTCATCGCCTTCGCCACGAAGACCTACTCCCTGTCCCGATGGACGGTCGGCTTCGCGCTGCTCGGCGCGATGTTGCTGATCGTGCTCGGCCGCATGATCGCCCGGGCCTGCCTGCACGCGCTGCGCCGCCGCGCCGGCCACGCAGGGCACCGGATGGTGCTCGTCGGCACGCTTCCGGAGTGCCTGGAGGTCTACACCACGGTCACCCGGAACCCGTCCGTCGGCCTGGTGCCGGTGGCCATCCACCTCACCGACGGGTACGCCGCCGCGCGCGGCCTGGAGACCCCGGTGCCGGTGTACGCGGGCCGCGACGTCCTGGCCCTGGTACGTGAGGTCGGCGGCGACACGATCGCGGTCTGCGGCTCGGCCAGCGCCGAGCCGGGCGAGCTGCGCCGGCTGGCCTGGCAGCTGGAGGGCTCCGGCGTCGACCTGGTGGTTGCGCCCCAGCTCACCGACATCGCCGGCCCCCGGGTGCACATCCGCCCGATCGAGGGCCTGCCGCTGCTGCACGTCGAGGAGCCGACCCTGTCCGGGCCGGCGCTGCTGGCCAAGAACCTGATGGACCGGGTCGCCGCCGGGCTGGGCCTGCTGCTGCTGGTCCCGCTCTTCCTCGCCATCGCCGTCGCGATCCGGATCTCCGACCCCGGGCCGGTCTTCTTCCGCCAGCCCCGCGTGGGCCACGAGGGGCGGACGTTCCGGGTCTGGAAGTTCCGGACCATGTACGTGGACGCCGAGGAGCGGCTGGCCGGCCTGGTCGACCGGAACGAGACCGACGGCATGCTGTTCAAGATGAAGCAGGACCCCCGGGTCTTCCCGGTGGGCCGCTTCCTGCGTGCCACGTCGCTGGACGAGCTGCCCCAGCTGATCAACGTGCTCTGGGGCGAGATGTCGCTCGTCGGCCCGCGCCCGCTGCCCGCCGACGACGGCGACTTCCTCGGCGACGTGCGGCGCCGGCTGCTGGTCCGGCCGGGCATGACCGGTCTGTGGCAGGTCTCCGGCCGCTCCGACCTGTCCTGGGACGAGGCGGTCCGGCTCGACCTCTACTACGTCGACAACTGGTCGCTGGCGTACGACCTGAGCATCCTGTGGCGGACCGTGGGCGTGGTGCTTGCTCGCAAGGGCGCGTACTAGCGCTACCGGGCCGGCACCCGGCAGGATCGCTGCGTGGGTGGCAACCTCTCCGCCGTCTTCGCCGTCGTCTCGCTGATCACCGCGTTGGCCGCGGCGCTCTGGGCGGTGCTGCGGCTGCGCGGCCGGCGGGGCATCGCCACCGCCACGCAGCGGGCCACGTACGAGGTGCTGCACACGGCAGGGCTCGCCGCCGAGCCGCTGCGCGCCGGCCTGACCGCGGGGGACGCGGCGAAGGCCGTACGCCATCTGCGGGCCCTCGTGGGCGCGGCCGGGCTGGCGCTGACCGACCGGGACGCGTTGCTCGCGGTCGACGGGCAGGGCGCGCACCACGGCGACCAGCTGGTCGCGGCGGCCCGGCGGGCGGCCGACAGCGGGCGCTCGACGGTGCTGGGCGAGTCGGAGCTGCACTGCGACCTGGTCGACTGCCCGGTACGCGGCGCGGTGGTGGCGCCGCTGCGCGCGGACGGGCGGGTGGTCGGGGCGCTGGTGGCGGTGGCCGACGAGCGCCCGGCCCCGGGTCTGGTGCAGGCGACGCTGGAGACCGCGCACTGGGCGGGTGACCAGCTCGCGCTGGCCGAGCTGGAGTCGTCGCGGGAGCGGCTGGCGCGGGCCGAGGTGCGCGCGCTGCGCGCCCAGATCAGCCCGCACTTCATCTACAACGCGCTCACCGCGATCGGCTCGTTCGTGCGCACCGACCCGGAGCGGGCGCGGGAGCTGATCCTGGAGTTCGCCGAGTTCACCCGCTACTCGTTCCGGGCACACGGCGAGTTCACCACGCTCGCCGAGGAGCTGCGCTCGATCGACCGCTACCTGACCATCGAGCGGGCGCGTTTCGGCGAGCGGCTCCAGGTGCGCCTGCAGATCGCGCCGGAGGTGCTGCCGGTGACGCTGCCGTTCCTCTGCCTCCAGCCGCTGGTGGAGAACGCGGTCCGCCACGGGTTGTCCCGCAAGCCGGGCACCGGCATGGTGAGCATCGAGGCCCGGGACGCGGGCGCGGAGTGTCACATCACGGTGGAGGACGACGGGGTGGGGATGGATCCGACGACGCTGACCGCCGGCATCGCGGAGGTGTCGGGTGCGGCCGGCGACCCGGCCGACGACCCGGGGCAGCACGTCGGCCTCTCGAACGTCGACGAACGGCTCCGGTCGGTCTTCGGCGACGGGTTCGGCCTGGTCGTGGAGACCGGCCTGGGTTCGGGTACGAAGGTCAGCATGCGCGTACCGAAGTTCCACCCCGGCGTCCGGGCGTCGTCATGACCGTCACCGGCACCGGATTCCTCCGGGTGCTGGCGGTGGACGACGAGCCGCCCGCGCTCGACGAGCTGGCGTACCACCTGCGCGCCGATCCCCGGGTGGCCCGGCTGCACACGGCCGGGGACGCGACCGAGGCGCTGCGGGTGCTGCGCGACGACGACGTGGACGTGGTGTTCCTCGACATCCGGATGCCGGGGCTGGACGGCATGGAGCTGGCCCGGGTGCTGCGCCGGTTCGCCCGCCCGCCGGCGATCGTGTTCGTCACCGCGTACGACGACGGCGCGGTGGACGCGTTCGACCTGGGCGCCACCGACTACGTGCGCAAGCCGGTACGCGCCGAGCGGCTGGCCGAGTCGCTGCGCCGGGTGATCGGCTCCCGGGTGGTGCCGTCGCATCCGGCCGCGCTGGCCCGGGCGGAGGAGGATCCGACCATCCCGATCGAGCTGGCCGGTACCACCCGGATGCTGCCCCGCTCGGCGGTGCGGTGGGTGGAGGCACAGGGCGACTACGCGCGGCTGCACACGGCGGAGGGGTCGCACCTGGTCCGGGTCTCGCTGGCGACGCTGGCCGAGCGCTGGGCCGACGCCGGGTTCGTCCGGATCCACCGCTCCTATTTGGTGCAGCTGCGGCTCATCGCCGAGCTGCGGCTGGTCAACTCCGGCTACGTGGTGGTGATCGACGGATCCGAGCTGCCGGTGAGCCGGCGGCACACCCGGGAGCTGAAGGACAAGCTGGTCCGCGCCGCGAAACAGGACTGGAGTCGCTGAGGGGCGGGGTCACCGTCGACGCTGACGTACAATGTACGGCAGACCGTACGACAGGGTGGAGGACCGCATGTCCGACGACCGCTTCGACGCCGCTACCGAATTCGACCGCCAGCTCGACCGGCTCGTCCAACTCGGCTACCCGGCGCTGGCCGGACAGACCGAGGAGGAGTTCCGGACGCTGCTCACCCCACTGCGCGACGCGGCCGTGACCGGTGCCGCCGACCTGGCCGGCCCCACCGACGCGCGGGTGCCGTTCCTGCTGGTGACCACGCGGGAGCTGGTGCCGGTGCCGGAACGGATCGCGCTCACCACGCTCGCCGGCAAGCGCAAGACCGGCGTCCTCGACCGAAACTTCCCCGCCGACGACCTGCCCACCTTCGACCCGATCAAGGAACTGGAGGTGCCGCCCAGGCCCGCGTACCTGCTCTTCGACGTGGACCGGGGCGAGGAGTACCGCAACCTGCCGCCGTCGGCCGCGCTGGAGGACATGACCGCGAAGGACCGGCTGCCGATCACCATCGACGAAGGGCTGGCGTTCGTCACGCTGCACCCGCAGGCGCTGGCGAGCAACAGGTGCTTCTCGCTCGTCGGGTCGCGCTGCGGCGACCGGCGGGTGCCGGCGCTCTGGATCAGCCAGGGCGCGCCGAAGCTCGGCTGGTGCTGGTTCGGCAACCCGCACACATGGCTCGGCTCGGCGACCGCGAACCCGGTACGGGTGGGGCTGGACTGACGCTGTCCACAATGACTCCACGCCATCCACCGGGTTATCCACAACCGTGAAGCGTTATCCACAGGTTGTGCACAGGGCTCGGAACCGTGCTCTTGACAATCCCGCTGAGCGGGCGAGACTGCCGGGGGTGACCGGAGCCGAGGAACAGCAACCTTCGGGGCGGCCCGTCGGGGCCGCCCCGGTTCCCGGCCCGCGCGCGTCCCCACCCACCGCCGAGCCGGGAAACCCGTCGGCGCCGGCCGCCGCGCCGAAGCGGACCCGGATCGTGCTGGCCGAGGTCTCCCGGACGGGCGACCCGGCCGATCGCACCCGATCCGAGCTGACCCAGCAGACACCGGTCGGCGAGACGCTCGTGCAGGGGCTGATGCGCGCCCAGCTCTCCCTCGCCCTGCGGCTCAGCCTGCTGGTGCTGATCGGCCTCGGCGGCCTGCCCTGGCTGTTCGCCATCGCGCCCACCGTCGGCCGGGTCACAGTGCTCGGGGTCAACCTGCCGTGGCTGCTGCTCGGCGTGGTGTCCTTCCCGTTCCTGATCGTGGTCGGCTGGGCGTACGTGCGGCTGGCCGAACGCAACGAGCAGGACTTCGTCGACCTGATCCGACGGCCGGAACACTGATGTCCAACGGTTACGTGGTCCCGGCGATCGTCGCCGTCACCCTGGTCACCGTCGGCATCGGGTTCTACGGGCTGCGGCTGGCGCGGACCACCTCGGACTTCCTGGTCGCGTCCCGGGCGGTCAGCCCCACCTGGAACGCCGCCGCGATCGGCGGGGAGTACCTGTCGGCGGCGAGCTTCCTCGGCGTCGCCGGACTGATCCTCAAGTACGGCGTGGACGTGCTCTGGTACCCGGTCGGCTTCGCCGCCGGATACCTCGCGCTGCTGCTGTTCGTGGCCGCGCCGCTGCGCCGCTCCGGCGCGTTCACGCTGCCCGACTTCTGCGAGGTGCGGCTCGGCTCGCGCCGGCTGCGGACGCTCGCCACCGTGTTCGTGATCTTCATCGGCTGGCTCTACCTGGTGCCGCAGTTGCAGGGCGCCGGGCTGACGCTGGCCACGCTCACCGGCTCGCCGTACCCGCTCGGCGCGCTGCTGGTCGCCGTGGTGGTGACCGCGAACGTGGCGCTGGGCGGCATGCGGGCGATCACCTTCGTGCAGGCGTTCCAGTACTGGCTGAAGCTCACCGCTCTCGCCGTACCCGCGATCTTCCTGGCGTTGCAGTGGCAGGCCGACGCCCGCCCGGCGGTGACCCCGCCCGACGGCCCGACGTTCCGGACCGCGACCACTGTCGTGGTCGAGCACCGCGCGACGCTCACCCTGCCCGACGGCGACATCCGGGAGGTACGCCCCGGCGACCGCCTGGAGTTCGCCGCCGGTGACCCGGTGCCGGAGGTGTCCGGCGCGGCGACCGGCGCCACCGAATGGCTGCTGCCGGACACGGCGGGCGAGGACGACCGGGGACTGTTCGCCACGTACTCGCTGATCCTGGCCACGTTCCTCGGCACGATGGGCCTGCCGCACGTGCTGGTCCGCTTCTACACCAATCCCGACGGCGCCGCGGCCCGCCGCACCACGCTCGTGGTGCTGGCGCTCGTCGGCGTCTTCTACCTGCTGCCCACCGTCTACGGCGTGCTGGGCCGCATCTACACCCCGCAACTGCTCGTCAGCGGCCAGACCGACGCGGTGGTGGTGCTGCTGCCCGGCGCGGCGCTCGGCGACGGCACCACCGGCCGGCTGCTCGCCGCGCTCGTCGCCGCCGGCGCGTTCGCGGCGTTCCTGTCCACCTCGTCCGGCCTGCTCACGAGCGTGGCCGGGGTGATCTCCACCGACGTGCTGGGCCGCGGCTCGGTACGCGGCTTCCGGATCGCCACGGTGATCGCCGGCGGGGTGCCGGCGGTGCTCTCCCTGAACGTGTCCGGGCTGGACGTGTCGCAGGTCGTGGGGCTGGCGTTCGCGGTGGCCGCGTCCAGCTTCTGCCCGCTGCTGGTGCTCGGCATCTGGTGGCGCGGCCTGACCGACCTGGGCGCCGCCGCCGGGGTGCTGGTCGGCGGCGGCGCGGCGGTCGGCGCGGTGCTGCTCACCGTGCTCGGCCCGCCGCTGACCGGGTGGCCGGCGACGCTCACCACCCAGCCCGCGGCGTGGACGGTGCCGCTGGCGTTCACCGTCATGGTGGTGGTGTCGATGGCGAGCCGGCGGCGGCTGCCCCGCGACGTCGGCGCCACAATGCTCCGCCTGCACACCCCGGAGGCGCTGCGCCTCTAGCGCTTGCGCTTCTTCCGAGGTTTAGGTCCGTACTCCGAGCCGATGTAGACCTCTTTTTGAGGGTTATTGACCATATTGCTGTCAATGCCAGTCACGTTCCACGTGGTGCTGGCAGCTGGTGCCGCCAACGGTACTGCCGAGCCAGCGACCGGATCAGGACGTGACGCCTCTCCTGTCTCGCCACCGCGTGCTTTCCGTCGCAGGCTCCAAAGGCTCAGACCGAGCCCGGCGAAGGCCACGACGAAACTGCCGATTGCGGCGTATTGGCTGGCGGCTCCCAACTGATGACTCGACAGGAATACGAGGATGCCCACCAGCGCCATCCCCATGGTCAGCGGCAGCAGCCACTTTGTCATGTTGCCTCTCCTCCGCGCCGGCTCGGCGTCAGAAACCAAAGCCATAGCCGTCGTCCCGGTCACCGAGATCCTTCGGCCACCCATCCAGTCGGTTCTCCGGCCCACGTCGCCTCTCACCCGGCGAGCGCTCCTGGCCGGCAATCCGCGATTTACTCGTGTCCAGTTCTCTCTCCCGTGCAGCCAACTCCCTCTCGCGTGCATCCAGTCTCCGCTCGCGTGTGTCCAGCTCCCTCTCCCGTACGTCCAGTCCACGCTCGCGTGCACCCAGTCCACGCTCGCGTGCATCCAGCCCTCGCTGCCGATTGGCGAGCAGGAAACTCGCTTTCATCGCCCGCTCCCGCGCTGTCAGGATGGCTTCCCGCTGTTCGAGTTCGCGTCGCCGCACTTGTGCTGCCAACTCGAACACTTCTTCGAAACCAGGAAACAGCCGGAGAGTTCCGTCGGGACGCCGTACCGTCACGCTCCGATCCAACTGGTTGCCACTACCGATCAGCACGCCGACCGCGTTATCGACCATCTCCTGGCCCTGCGCCCGGAATACGCTCGTTTCTGGGTCACGCAGGTCCGTGGCTCCCCGGATCAGATCCAAGTCTCCAACGTGGCCGGCGGCATCGGCGAAAAGAGTCGTCAGTTCCTCGCGAGAAGCGCCCTCACCCGACGCAAGGCGGCTGATGAAGGCGGCCGCCAGCTCGAAGTCGGCGGCGAGCAGCACGGCCGCATTGATGGTGGTCAACTCGCTGATGAACCTCACCTCGCGGGTCACCTTCTTGCTGTCCCCGAGGACAAGGGTCGAGGCCCGAGCGGTCACGGAACAGGGCTCCCGGACTCGCATCTTCACTTGGTCGACGACGTCTGACGGCCGCTCGGCACCGAGGGTCCTGCTCACCACGCGCTGGAACTGCTGGACGCGCCAACTGTGGCGCGGCTCGGCGATCGCCTTTCGGAGACTCTCCATCACCGCCTGAGATTCGACCAGAAGATCGAAGGAGACCTCGAGGTGATGAAGGTGGAAGTGTTCCTCCTGCCGAAGCAGGCAATTGCTCCCGACGACGCCGGTTGATCGCTCCAGATGCACCATTCCCGCCCGAAACCAGCGCGTCGCGCCCGCCAACCGCACCCTGACGTGCGAGGCCGCCGTAACAGTCAGGTCGACCGCCGCCCATCGGGGCCAGAGTCGCAAGGTCCCGGCATCGGTCTGGAGGATGGTGGGGTGCGTGTCCGACCGGAGGAATCTAGGAGTCGGTCGTTCTGACGCCTCGCCACGGCCGGGGCCGCCGCCCCGGACATGCTCCGAGGCGTCGCTCGTCCGCTCAGCTCCCTCTCCCGTTGTATCCGAAGTCGCATCCGTCGGGGTGGCGGCGAACAGGGATGGGTTCCCACCGTCCCCCCCGTCGTCGTCGGCCCTGTCCTCTTCGCCGCTCTGGTCGCTGCAACCCCGTTTGGACTTCACACGCCCTCCCAAAACGCAAGGTTACCTCATGGTGACACGAGGCATCTATGGTCACCAGATCGGCGACCATCACTCGCCCGACCACCAGGCGTTCGTACCTCTCAGGGATGACGCGAGATCATCCTGGCGTCCGAGCAGCCGCTGGCCGGAGCCCGATACGGTCGGACCATGACCGATCAGCACCCGGCGCTGTCCCTCCGTGGTCTGGCCAAGCGCTTCGACACCAAGGTCGCGGTCGCTGGCGTCGACCTCGCCGTGCCGACCGGCTCGTTCTACGGCCTGCTCGGACCGAACGGAGCGGGCAAGACCACCACCCTCTCCATGGCCGTCGGCCTGCTGCGGCCCGACGCCGGTGAGGCCCGGGTGCTCGGGTACGACGTGTGGGCCGACCCGGTCCGCGCCAAGAGCCTGCTCGGCGTGATGCCGGACGGCGTACGCCTCTTCGACCGGCTGAGCGGGGCGGAGCTGCTGGCGTACCACGGTCTGCTGCGCGGCATGGACCCGGCGGTGGTCGACCAGCGGGCCGCGGAGCTGCTGGACGTGCTGGCGCTCTCCGACGCCGGCCGCACGCTGGTGGTCGACTACTCGGCGGGCATGAAGAAGAAGATCGGGCTGGCCTGCGCGCTGCTGCACGGTCCGCGCCTGCTGGTGCTGGACGAGCCGTTCGAGGCGGTCGACCCGGTCTCGGCGGCGCTGATCCGCGACATCCTGCACCGGTACGTCGGCGGCGGCGGCACGGTGATCTTCTCCAGCCACGTGATGGAGGTGGTCGAGCGGCTCTGCTCCCACGTGGCGATCCTGGCCGAGGGCCGGATCAAGCGGGTCGGCACGCTGGCCGAGGTGCGCGGCGAACGGTCGCTGGAGGACGTCTTCGTGGAGGTGGTCGGCGGCCGGACCGCGACCGGCGAGGAGCTGTCGTGGCTGTCCCGGTGACCGTCCCCGAGCGTCCGGCCCGGCGCGTGTCGCCCTGGCACTTCGTCCGGCTCAAGCTGCGGGTGCTCGGCAACAACTTCCGGGGGCAGACCTGGCGGGTCGCGCTGTTCGTCCTCGGCCTGCTGTTCGGGCTCTGGTTCGCCGCCGTCGGGTTCTTCCTGCTGGCCGCGCCGGGGCTGGCCGGCGAGTCCCGGTACGCGCTGATGATCGCCGCTTTCGGCGGTGGGCTGCTGACGCTCGGCTGGCTGCTCCTGCCGCTCGTCTTCTTCGGCGTGGACGAGACGCTCGACCCGGCCCGGTTCGCGCTGCTGCCGCTGTCCCGCCGCACCCTGGTCACCGGCCTGCTGGCCGCCGCCCTGGTCAGCGTGCCGGCCCTGGCGACGGCGATCACGGCGGCCGGGCTGGTGGTCACCGCCGGCGCGCTCGGCGGCTGGGCCGCCGCCCTGGCCGGCGCGCTGGGCGTGGTCCTCGGGCTGCTCGTCTGCCTGGCCGGCGCCCGCGCGATCACGAGCGCGTTCGCGACGATGCTGCGCTCCCGCCGGGTACGCGACCTGGCCGCCGTGCTGCTCGCGGTGCTGGCCGCCCTGCTCGGGCCGTTGCAGTTGCTGGTGCTCGCCGCGGTGCGGCGGACCGACTGGGACCGGCTGGACGGGGTGGCCCGGGTGGTCGGCTGGACGCCGTTCGGCGCACCGTGGACCGCCGGTGTCGACGTGGCGGAGGGCCGCGCCGGCGCTGCCGTGGTGAAGCTGCTGATCGCGGTCGCGACGCTGGGCGTACTCCTGGTCTGGTGGTCGCGGTCGCTGGAGTCGGCGATGGTGGGCACCGCGAGCAGCGGCCCCGCACGGACGCCGCGCGGCGTGGCCGGCGGCGCGGTCGCGCAGCTCTTCCCCCGCGCGGTGGGCTGGACCCGGCGGGACCGGTTCGGCGCGCTCGTCGCCCGCGAGTGCCGCTACTGGTGGCGGGACGCCCGTCGCCGGGCCAACCTGATCACCGTCGCCGTGGTCGGCGTGTTCGTGCCGCTGATGGTCAACCTCGGTGGCCCCGCGTTCCTGTCCGAGGGCGGCGCCGCGTTCGACCAGGCCACCGCCGACTCGTCGCCGGCGATGGTCAGCCTCACCATGGTCTTCGTCGGGGCGCTGGCGTCGTTGACGCTCGCCAACCAGTTCGGCTTCGACGGCAGCTCGTACGCTGCGAACCTGGTCGCCGGTGTGCCCGGGCGGGTGGAGCTGCGGGCCCGGATGGTCGCGTTCTCGGTCTACGTGGTGCCGATGCTCGTCGTGATCGCGGTCGCGCTGGCGATCGTCCTCGGCCGGCCCGAATGGCTCGGCGTCATGGGCGGCGCGTTGTTCGCCGCGTACGGCTGCGGGCTGGCGATCAACGCGTTCGTCTCCGTGCTCGGCGCGTACTCGCTGCCCGAGTCGAGCAACCCGTTCGCCATGAACAGCGGCGCCGGATTCACCAAGGGCCTGCTCACCCTGGTCTCCATGGTCGGCTCGGCGGTGGTTGCGGTGCCGTTCGTGGTGGCCGCCGCGCTGCTCGGCGACGTGTGGCTCTGGCTGGCGCTGCCGGTCGGCCTGGCGTACGGCGGAGGCGCGGCACTGCTCGGCGCGTACATGGCGGGGGACACGCTCGACCACCGGCAGCCGGAGCTGCTGGCCGCTGTCACGCCGAGGCGCTGATGCCTGTCGTCGAAGCGGTCACCACGGTCCCGGTCCCGCCGGAGCTGGCGTTCGCCGTCTCCCAGACCACCGCCCCGGTGCGGTACCGCTGGGATCCGTTCGTCCGCGAGCAGCACTTCGTCGACGGCGCGACGCGGCCCGGCCGGGGCGTGCGCACGTACACCCGGTCCCGGCACGGCTTGGTCATGGTCAGCGAGTACGTCTCCTGGTCACCGCCGACCAACGTCGGCATGAAGATGGTGCGCGGACCGTGGTTCTTCGAGCGGTTCGGCGGCGGCTGGCGCTTCGCGCCCGGTCCGGAGCCGGACACCACGATCGCGACGTGGCGGTACAACTTCCGCTGCCGGCCGGCGTTCCTGCGCCCGGTCGCCGAGCGGATCGGTGAGTGGTTGCTCGGGCGCGACATCCGCCGCCGGATCGCCGGGTACGCGGCCGGCTGCGCCGATCCGGAGGTGCTGGCCGCCGCCCGCCGGTTGCTCGCCGACGACTGAGCCGCGCGTCCCGGGCTGCCGTCAGGCGGTGCGGCGCATCGCCGCGTAGACGTGGTGGCCGTCGCCGACACTGGTCATGGTGACCAGCTCCCAGCCGTAGTTCGACAGGTGCTCCACCGCTTCCATCAGCGGCTGGAACGCCCTGCGGCCCCAGGTGTTGTTCGCCCTGACCAGCAGGTGCCGGTGGGGATAGGCACGCAGGTCGACCTGGCCGCCGAGGATGGCGTCGGCGGCGACGACCCGTTCCTGGGCGAGCTGCTGCGGGGGAATGAGAGCCATGCCCGGCAGGGTAGGGCGTTCCGTCGAACCTCGCGCGGGGACGGGCGGCACAATGTTTCACGTGAATCCAGAGCCGGGCGCGCAGATCCACTCCACCGATCCGTTCGCGGCGCCGGCCGCGCAACGCTCGCCGGTACGCCGGCTGCGCGGACGGCTGGCCGCCCCGGTGACGCTCTGGACCGCGCCCGGTCCGGCCGGGCTGACCGTCTCCTCCACGCTCGTGGCCGAGGGCGAGCCGGACCGCCTGCTGGGCCTGATCGACCCGGATTCGGACCTGTGGGCGGCCGTCGAGGAGGCGGGACGGTTCGCGGTGGCCCCGCTGGGCCCGCAGCACCGGCAGCTCGCCGACCGCTTCGCCGGCCTGTTTCCGTCGCCCGGCGGCCTGTTCGCGCTGGACGCCTGGACCGAGACGCCGTACGGCCCGGTGCCCGCGGACGCCGGCGGCTGGGCGGGCTGCCGCCTGGACACCGCCCGCGAGTACGGCTGGGGTCTGCTGGTCGAGGCCACCATCGAGTCGGTGGACCTCCCCCGGGACACACCCCCGTTGCTGCACTACCGGGGCCGCTACCACGACCTCCCCGGCTGACCCCTCGCGCCGACGATCATGAAGTTGGCCGCGTTCGGCGTCCGATTTGTCGCCGTCAACCTCATGATCGACGGGGTCGGGGTGACCGGTTAGCGGAGTGATGTGGGTCACTGGGCGCAGTGGGGGCGCCGTTCGGCGCAGCCGTCCGCCGCCCGGCGGCGGAGCCTTCCCGGGTCGGGAGCGCGCTCTCTACCGTGCGCGAAACTCCCCCACGCCTGCGAAGGTGGTGATCCACAGATGTCCACGGACACACCCGCGTCCGCACCCGCCGAGTCGGCGGCGGAACGGTACCTAGCCGTCCAGCGGTCGGACGAGTTCGCCGGGTTGCGTCGCGCGCTGCGCGGCTTCGTCTTCCCGATGACCGTCGCGTTCTTCCTGTGGTACGCGCTCTACGTCATCCTCTCCGCGTACGCGCGGGGATTCATGGGCACGAAGCTGATCGGCAACATCAACGTCGCCCTGGTCTTCGGCCTGCTCCAGTTCGTCTCCACGTTCCTCATCGCCTGGTTCTACTCGCGGTTCGCCAGCCGCCGGATCGACCCGGTCGCCGACCGGATCCGCGACGAGATGGGGGAGGTGACCCATGAACACGGTCCTCGCGGCTGAGGCGGGCAGCACCACCGCCCGGAACCTCACCATCACGCTGTTCCTGGTCTTCGTGGCGATCACGCTGGCGATCACCGTCTGGGCCAGCCGGCAGACAAAGACCGCCACCGACTTCTACGCCGGCGGCCGGTCCTTCTCCGGCTTCCAGAACGGCATGGCGATCGGCGGCGACTACATGTCGGCGGCGTCCTTCCTGGGCATTGCCGGGATCATCGCGCTCTACGGCTACGACGGCTTCCTCTACTCGATCGGCTTCCTGGTCGCCTGGCTGGTGGCGCTGCTGCTGGTGGCCGAACTGCTGCGCAACTCCGGCCGGTACACGATGGCGGACGTCCTGGCGTTCCGGATGCGGCAGCGGCCGGTCCGGACCGCGGCGGCGGTCTCCACCATCACCGTGTCGATCTTCTACCTGCTGGCCCAGATGGTCGGCGCGGGCGCGCTCGTGGCCCTGCTGCTCGGCATCAAGCCGGGCACCACGTTCCTCGGCATGGACGCCGACACCGCCAAGGTCGCCACCATCATCATGGTCGGCGCCCTGATGATCATCTACGTGACGGTCGGCGGCATGAAGGGCACCACGTACGTCCAGATCGTCAAGGCGTTCCTGCTGATGGGCGGCGCGCTGGCGATGACGCTGCTGGTGCTCGCCAAGTACAAGTTCAACCTGTCCTCGCTGCTCGGCGACGCGGCAAGCGCCTCCGGCAAGGGAGCGGCGTTCCTCGAACCCGGGCTGCGCTACGGCGTGGAGACACCCGGGGACGCGCTGAAGACGTTCTACAGCAAGATGGACCTGCTCTCGCTGGGCATCGCGCTGGTCCTCGGCACGGCCGGCCTGCCGCACATCCTGATCCGCTTCTACACCGTGCCGACCGCACGGGCGGCCCGTAAGAGCGTGCTCTGGGCGATCGGCATCATCGGCACGTTCTACCTGCTCACCCTGGCGCTCGGCTTCGGCGCTGCGGCGATCGTCGGCGGGTCGGAGATCACCGCGCAGGACAAGGCGGGCAACACCGCGGCACCACAGCTCGCCGAGAAGCTGGGGATTGACTTCCTCGGCGGGGACCTGGGCGGCGCGACACTGCTGGCGATCATCGCAGCGGTCGCGTTCGCCACGATCCTCGCCGTGGTCGCCGGCCTCACCCTGGCGTCGTCGTCCAGCCTGGCGCACGACTTCTACGCCAACGTGATGAAGAACGGGCAGGCGTCGGAACGGCAGGAGGTGAACGTCGCCCGGATCTCCGCGCTGGTGATCGGCGCGGTGTCGATCGTCCTGTCGATCTACGCGCAGAACCTCAACGTGGCGTTCCTGGTCGCGCTGGCGTTCGCGGTCGCCGCATCCGGCAACCTGCCGGCGATCCTCTACAGCCTGTTCTGGAAGCGGTTCAACACCTCGGGCGCGGTCTGGGCCATCTACGGCGGCCTGCTCGCCGCCGTGGTGCTCGTCTTCTTCTCGCCGGTCGTCTCCGGCGCGCCGACGGCGATGTTCCCCGACCACGACTGGCAGTGGTTCCCGCTGTCGAACCCGGGCATCATCTCGATCCCGTTCGGCTTCCTGTGCGGCTGGCTCGGCACGATCCTGTCCAAGGAGAGCGACGAGGAGAAGTACGCGGAGCTGGAGGTGCGCTCGCTCACCGGAGCCGGCGCCCACTGAGCACCACCGTCGAGCGGGGCCCCTGCCTTACGCGGGGGCCCCGCCTCGCGTGTATAGGCTGGCCGCCATGAAGGTCGCTCCCCGCTTCGGTACCGGACACCGCATCCTCGTCACCGGCGGCGCCGGTTTCGTCCCGTCCCACCTGGTCGACCGGCTCGTCGAGCGCGGCTGCGACGTCGTGGTGCTGGACAACTTCGTCACCGGGTCCAAGGACAACGTGGCCCACCTGCTGGACAAGCCGACCTTCACGCTCGTCGAGGCGGACATCTCCGACGGCCTGCCGAACCACCCGGCGATGACCGAGCGGTTCGACGCGATCCTGCACATGGCGTCCCCGGCCAGCCCCACCGACTTCGAGAAGCTGCCGGTGGAGATCCTCCGGGTCGGCTCGGTGGCCACGCTGGCGCTGCTGGAGCGGGCCACCGACGACAGCGCCCGGTTCCTGATGGCCTCCACCTCGGAGGCGTACGGCGACCCGAAGGAGCACCCGCAGCGCGAGACGTACTGGGGCAACGTCAACCCGATCGGCATCCGCAGCGTCTACGACGAGGCGAAGCGCTTCTCCGAGGCGGCCACCATGGCCTACCACCGGAGCCGGGGCACCGACACCGCGATCGTACGGATCTTCAACACGTACGGTCCGCGGATGCGCCCGGACGACGGCCGGGCCATCCCGACGTTCATCTCCCAGGCGCTGCGCGGCGAGCCGATCACGGTGCACGGCACCGGCAACCAGACCCGCTCGATCTGCTACGTCGACGACCTGGTGCGCGGCATCCTGCTGCTGCTCGACTCGACTGAGACCGGCCCGATCAACTGCGGCACCGAGCATGAGATGTCGATGCGGCAACTCGCCGAGACGATCGTGTCACTCACCGGAAGCACGTCCGAGGTGAGCTACATCACTCGCGCCTCCGACGACCCGGAGATGCGCCGCCCGGACCTGACCCTCGCCCGCGAACTGCTCGGATACGAGCCGAGCGTCACGCCCGAAGACGGCCTCCGACGCACGATCGAGTACTTCCGCGGGCGGCTCGGGTACTGAACCCGACGGGAACGCGGCTGACACCGGCGCGCGTACGAGGGCGACGGTGGCCCGGCCGACCTACCCTCGGTTACATGTCAGCGACCTCGTCTGCCGGCGCCCCGATCCCCCGCCACCTGAGCCGGGGCGCGGGCCGCGCCCAGGTTCCCGGCTCGGACCGGGCCGCCACCGGGCGCGCCCGGCCCTCGGAAACCAGGTGGTACCCCGCACACGACGAGGCGCCCCGCTCGGGCGGTCCCGGCGGCCCGGTGGGGCCGACCGGTCCCGGTGGTCCGGGCGGCGGCGGTCCGGGCGGGTCCGGGCGGCGTGGCCCCCGGCCGCGCTGGGGACGCATCGGCCTGGTGGCCGGCGTGGCGGTACTGGTGCTGGCGCTGCTCGGCGGCCTCGGCGCATGGTTCTACGCCCGCAACCTGGACGATGACCTGGCCCGCACCGACCCGTTCGCCGGGATCACCGGGGGGCGGCCGGCCAAGCAGGTCGAGGGCGCGTTCAACATCCTGCTCGTGGGCAGTGACTCGCGGGATCCGGACGCCCCGGTCGACGGGAGCGGCAAGTGGCGCGCGGACACCGTGATCGTCATGCACATCCCGGCCGACCACAAGAGCGCCTACCTGGTCTCGGTGCCGCGTGACCTGTACGTGCCGATCCCGGAGAGCGCGGGCGCGTCGTGCGACTCCGGCTCGCGCAACAAGATCAACGCGGCGTTCGCGTTCGGCGGCCTGCCGCTCGCGGTGAAGACCGTGGAGTGCTTCACCGACGTACGGATCGACCACGTCATGGCCATCGACTTCGGCGGCTTCAAGGAGGTCACCGACGCGCTGGGCGGGGTGGACCTCAAGGTGGAGCGGACCATCACCTCGATCCACAAGCCGTACCGGACGTTCACCAAGGGCGTGAACCACATGAACGGCGCAGAGGCGCTGGACTGGGTCCGGCAGCGCAAGCAGTTCCCGGACGGCGACTTCGCCCGGATGCGGCACCAGCAGGAGTTCCTGAAGGCGCTGATGGACAAGGCGGCGAGCACCGGGACGCTCACCAACCCGAAGAAGCTGAACGACTTCCTCAAGGCGGTGACCGCCGCCGTCACGGTCGACCAGGGATTCTCGTTGACCGACATGGCAGTGCAGTTCCGCAGCCTGCGGGGCGAGAACCTGACGTTCGTCACCAGCCCGCACCTGGGCGGCCAGACCATCGACGGCCAGTCCGTGGTGGTCTCCGACCGGGAGAAGGCGCTGGCGATGTACAAGGCCATCGCCGCGGACCGGATGGCCGAGTGGATGCAGGCCAACCAGAAGGGTTCGGGCGACAACGCGGGCGGCTGACGCCGGCACGACATGACCGGTAACGAGCGCTAGGGTCTCGCCACCACGGAGGCCAACCGCCGACCGGCTCCTTACCCCTGCCCGTTCGGCCACAACCCAAAGGTGTTGGCCGGTATTGACGGGAATTGCGCCCCTACGAGGTCGCGAGAACGGGAACAGATACGTAAAGTGGTCCCGCCCCCGATCACCGAGCTGGAGCACGCATGTCGGTCCAGACCAGCCGTCGCCCGCAGTCACCGGCACCCGGATCATCCGGGCGGGTCCCTCCGGTCATCCCCACACAGCCCGGTTCCGGCGGTCGCGGTCCCGGCGGTGGCAAGAAGAAGCGCACCAAGCGCAAGGACCCGCTCTGGGCGAAGCTCACGCTGGTGCTCGGCGCCGTGCTGATGGTGACCAGTGGTGTCGCGATCGTCGGCAGCAAGGCGGTCATCGGCCAGGCCACCAGCAACATCGCCCAGCGCAATCTTCTCGGCGAAGCGGGCAAGACCGAGGCTGAGGGCGGCAACAGCCTCGAAGGCCCGATCGACATGCTGCTGCTCGGCGTGGACGCGCGGGCCCGCTGGGCCGCCGACGACGTCCGGTCGGACACGATCATCGTGTTGCACATCCCGGCCAGCCACGACCAGGCCTACCTGATCTCGATCCCTCGGGACACCGAAGCCCGCATCCCGGCGTATGAGAAGAGCGGCTACCGAGGTGGCGTCGACAAGATCAACGCTGCCTTCTTCCACGGCGCGCAGAACGGCGGTGGCTGGGAGGGCGGTGCCCAGCTAATGGCCAAGACGATCAAGGGCATGACCGGCATCAGCTTCGACGGCGCCGCGATCATCAACTTCGGCGGCTTCAAGAACGTCATCGACGCGATCGGCACAGTCAACATCTGTGTGACCCAGGACGTCTCTTCGCTGCACATGTCGTACGTCGACGGCAAGCCGATGTGGAACGCGGACGCCAAGAAGACCGGCAAGAGGATGAAGCCGGTGAGCTACAAGAAGGGTTGCCAGGAGATGGAGGGGTGGCAGGCGCTGGATTACTCCCGGCAGCGCAAGACACTCCGCAACGGCGACTACGACCGGCAGCAGAATCAGCAGCAACTGATCAAGGCGATGGCGAAGAAGGCGAGCCAGAGCGGGACGTTGACCAACCCGATCAAGCTGAACGCGCTGATCAAGGCGGCCGGCAAGGCGTTCGTCCTGGACACTGGCGGTGTGTCGATCGAGGACTTCATCTTCACCATGAAGGGTGTGACCGGCAACGATTTGGTCATGCTCCGCACCAACGGCGGCACCTTCAACGGCAACGGCAACCGGGAGATCCTCAACGAGGTCAGCATGGACATGTTCAGGGCGGTCAAGAACGACAAGCTGGCCGAGTTCGTGGTGAACAACCCGGACGTCCTCTCCACCCGGAAATGACCCGCTGACCTGCGCGAAAGCGATACCGGTCGGCCGATCCCCCCGTAGCCTGACGTGAGCGTGTCTCATGTCGCGGCTACGGGGGGATCGTCACGTCCAGGCCAGCACGGAACCGACGCGGGCGGGGTGGACCCGCCCGCTGGGCCCGGTTCCTGCTCGGCACCGGGCTCGTGCTGGTCCTGCTCGCCACGCTCGGCGTCGCCGGGCTGCACTGGCTCACCTCGCGCTACGACCGCACCGTGGCCAAGGAGCAACTGCTCGACCCGGCCGCCCGGAACAAGCGGACCGACCTGGACGGCGCGCTCAACTACCTGCTGATCGGCTCGGACCACCGGCCCGGCGCGAACCCGGAGGACCAGCGCTCCGACAGCATCCTGATCGTGCACGTGCCGGCCGGGATGCGGCAGGCGTACCTGATCTCCGTGCCGCGCGACCTGCTGGTGGCGCTCCCCGCGGCGCCCGGCTTCCCCGGCGGCCAGGACAAGGTCAACGCCGCGTACGAGCACGGCGGCGGCGGTGAGGGCGGTGCCCGGCTGCTCAGCACCACCCTGAGCCGGCTCACCGGGATCCGCTTCGACGGGGCGGCACTCGTCGACTTCTCCGGCTTCAAGCAGGTGATCGACCAGCTCGGCGGCATCCGGATGTGCGTGGACACGCCGGTGCGCTCGATCCACACCCGGCACCAGTTCGACGCCGGCTGCCAGCAGATGGACGGCGCGCGGACGCTCGACTACGTGCGGCAGCGCTACGACCTGCCCGGCGGCGACTACGACCGGCAGCGGCACCAGCAGCAGATGCTGCGGGCGGTGCTCGACCGGGCGGGCGAGACGCGGCTGCGCAGCGACCCGGTCAAGCTGGACCGGGTGCTCCGCGCGGCCGGCGGGGCGCTGACCGTCGACACCAACGGCGTACCCCTGGACGAGCTGTTGTTCGCGCTGCGCGGCCTGCCCGCGGACGCCCTGCGCGGGGTCCAGGTGCCCTCCTACCCGCAGACCATCGACGGCGTCTCGTACGTGGTGCTGGACAACGGCGGCGGCGGGCTGTTCACCGCGCTGCGCGACACGCGCGTGCCGGAATGGGCCGGCGCCAACCCGCGCTGGGTCAACCGGCTCTGAGCGACGAGGGCGACTAGGCTTGGTGACCGTGTTCGGAGCCTCACTACCCAGCGTCCCCGCGTCGGCCGTGCCCGACGACGTCTACCTGCTCGACGTCCGCGAGGACGACGAGTGGGCCGCCGGTCACGCGCCGGCCGCCCATCACCTGCCGATGACCGAGCTGCCCGCCCGGCTCGCCGAGATCCCGCAGGACCGCGACGTCGCGGTGATCTGCCGCTCGGGCGGACGTTCCGCCCAGGTGGTCGGTTACCTCATGCGCAACGGCTGGGACCAGGTGCGCAACGTCGACGGCGGGATGGGCGACTGGGCCGCCGCCGGCCGTCCGGTGGTCACCGACGACGGGCAGCCGGGCCGGGTCGCCTGAGTCGGTGACGCGGCCATGACCGTCCCCCTGGTCTTCGCCCATCGCGGCGCCTCGTACGACCTGCCGGAGCACACGCTCGCCGCCTACCTGCGCGCTCTCGACGAGGGCGCGGACGGGCTGGAGTGCGACGTCCGGCTGACCCGCGACGGGCACCTGGTCTGCGTGCACGACCGCCGGCTGGATCGCACCAGCAACGGCCGTGGGCTGGTCAGCGCGCGGACGCTCGCCGAGCTGGAGGCGCTCGACTTCGGCTCCTGGCACCGGGCCGCGACGCTCGCCGAGGACGACGCGCCGCTCGACGAGTCGCACACCCGGCTGCTCACGCTGGAGCGGCTGCTCGACGCGGTGCTGGCCGCCGGGCGCCCGGTCCGGCTGCTGATCGAGACCAAGCACCCGTCCCGCTACCGGGGCGAGGTCGAGCGCCGCCTGGTCGAGATGCTGCGCCGGTACGGGCTGGCCGAGCCCCGCCCGGGCCATCTCGTCCAGGTGACTGTGATGTCGTTCTCGCCGCTCGCCGTACGCCGGGTCCGGGAACTCGCCCCGGCGCTGCCCACGGTGCTGCTGCTGGAGGTGCTGCCGCGTCTGCTGCCGCTGGGCCGGCTGCCGTTCGGCGCCCGGATCGCCGGCCCTGGTGTGGACCTCGTCCGGACCCGCCCGCGGCTGGTTCCCGCGCTGCGCGCCGCAGGCAACGCGGTGTACGTCTGGACCGTCAACGAACCGGAGGACCTGGAACTCGTGCTGGAAGCGGGCGTGGACGGGGTGATCACGGACCGGCCGGCCCGCGCGCTGGCCCGGTTGGGCCGGTGAGTCCCGTCGATCGGTACCGGCGACGGTCGACCGGCCGGGGGTGTCACGGACGCGGACGGCGCGGCACACTCGGGACATGCCGGAGCGAACCGACTACCCCGCCTTCATCGCCGGCCACACCGCAGTGATCAACATGATCAACTCGGGCGAGTCCGGTCTCGCCGTGCTCACCCGTCTGCTCCGCGAGGCCGAACCGTCGGTCGGCGCGGCCGGCCTGGTCTTTGTGGAGTTCACCCCGGCCGGGGGCCGGGTGATAGCGGCGACCGGCAGCGCCGAGTTCGTCCTCGGCCGCCCGCTGCCCGCCACCGACCCGGCCACCGTCTGCCTGCTCGCCGGCCCGCCGGTACGGGAGGTCCGGGTCGACGCGATCCCCGGTGCGCTCGCCGACGAGGTCGCCGGCCGGGGCCTCTGCCGGATGATCGTGGCGCGCGCCGAGATCGGCGGGCTCACCATCGGCAGCCTGCACGCGCTCTACCCGCTGGGCGAACCGCTGCAACCCTCGCAACGCGCCGTCATCGGCTACATCGCCGCCTGCATCGCCCACATGTACGGCGACCAGACCGGCCTGCCCGTACACGGGGACGGCCCGGTCGTGGCGGCGCTCGCCGACGGCCTCGCGGTGGTGGACCGGGACGGACGGGTCCGGCTCTGGAACCCGGCCGCGGTCGAGGTGACCGGCCGGCCGGCGGAGGAGGCGCTGAGCCGTCCGCTGCCGTTCCCGCTGCCGCCGCCCGGCCAGGTGCTCGACCACCGGCTGCCGGACGGCCGCTGGCTGCGGATCACCTCCGGCGAGCTGCCCGGCCCGAACGCGCTGCGGGTGGTCAGCTTCCGCGACACCACCGACCAGCAGCGGCGCGACCACGACCGGGACCTGTTCGTCGCGGTGACCAGCCACGAGCTGCGTACCCCGGTCACCGTGATCAAGGGGTACGCGGACACGCTCACCGACCACTGGGACTCGCTGAGCGACGGCGACCGGAGGCAGGCCGCCCGGATCATCGGCCAGCGCGCCAACGAACTGGCCCGCCTGGTGGACCGGCTGCTGACCGCCGCCACGGAGAACCGCCCCGGCGGTGAGCCGGCCGCGCCGTTCGACCTGGTCGACGCGCTGCGGTCGGCGGTGGCCGACCTGCCGGCCGACGTCCGGCACCGGGTCGTGCTCGACCTGCCCGCCGACCTGCCCAAGGCGCTCGGCGACCGGCACAGCCTCGCCACGGTGCTCACCGAGCTGGGCACCAACGCCGGGAAGTACTCGCTGCCGGACACGCCGATCGAGATCACCGCCGAGGCGAACGAGCGGACCGTCTCGTTCCGGGTGGCCGACCGGGGCATCGGCATCCGGCCGGAGCACGTGGAGCGGGCCTTCGACCGGTTCTGGCAGGGCGAGTCCGGCGACCGCCGCCGGTATCCCGGCGCGGGGCTCGGTCTCTATCTCGTCCGCCAGATCGTTGAACAGCAGAATGGATGGGTATCCCTCCGGCCCAGAGCCGGTGGCGGTACGGTCGCAGAGGTGCGGCTGCCCCGGGGTTGACCGGGGCGCTCACGGGCGGGGAAGGAACGACGTGTCGACTGGTCCGGCCGAACGGTCGTGGTGCGTGGTGGTGCCCCACGACGCCACCGGCGCGCGCCTGGCCCGGCACCGGCTCGCCGACGAGCTGACCGGTGTCGTACCCCCGGTCCTCGTGGCCGACCTGGTCGCGGTCCTCGCCGAACTGGTCGGCAACGCGGTCCGGCACGCCGACGCGCTGCCCGGCGGCGTCGTCCGGGTCGCCTGGCGGCTACGGACGACCGAGCAGGGGCCGAGTGTCGAGCTCCGGGTCACCGACGGCGGCGCCGGCGCCGGCCCGTGCATGCGTACCGCCTCGCCGGACGCGGCGGACGGGCGAGGGCTGCACATCGTCGCCG
Source organism: Micromonospora sp. WMMD1219 (assembly GCF_049315215.1). NCBI lineage: Bacteria > Bacillati > Actinomycetota > Actinomycetes > Micromonosporales > Micromonosporaceae > Micromonospora > Micromonospora sp. WMMD1219. Next base: position 1,856,824 of record NZ_CP186057.1, on the reverse strand, counting down.
GGCTGGCCAGCGGCTGGGGCGTGGAGCGCGACGGCCTGGGCCAGAGTGTGTGGGCCCGGTTCGACCCGGTGCCGGTGCAGCGGACGGATCTGGTCGCCGCCGGCTGACCGACGCGGCGGGCGGGTCCGGCACCCACCGCCGAGACCCGGCATCTAGGCTGTCTCGCCATGGGCGAGCGGAGCGGAGCGGGCGCATGAGCAAGCGTCGGAAGAACCAGTGGGCCGGCGAGGCCACCCCGAAGCGGGAGAAGGTGCGCGACGTCTTCGTGCCCCGGCCGTTCGAGGGCCTCGCCGACGAGCCGGAGTGGATCGCCCTGCGCGAGCTGGTCCCGGCCGCCTCCGCGCCGCTGCGGCTGACCCCGGAACTGATCGAGGAGTACGGCGACCGGCCGGTCACGCTGGCCACCGTGCTGCCGATGGCCGCCCCGGCGATGACCAAGCCGGACGGGCGGGTCTTCATCGGCCTGCAACGGCACCAGCAGTCCGGCGACGTCTCCCGTGACCTGGCCGACGCGCTGATCTCCGCGTTGCGGACCGAGCCGGGCGGCCAGGTGAACGTGCCGCCGCTGCCCGGGCCGGGTCCCCGCCTCCAGGACATCCTGGTGGACGGCCCGCTGGAGATCAGCATGCACGAGGGGTTCGACTTCTGGCTCGACCCGGGCGCCGCCGACGACCCGAACGTCCAGGCGTCCCTGGAGCGGGCCAACTCGGCGATCTACCCGACGGTGAAGCTGGCCGCGGCGCGGGCCGCCTACTGGTGCCAGGTGCCGGAGAAGGCCCACGTGCGCCTGGTCCTGCCGGAGGACGAGGACACCGCGCTGGACGCGCTGTCCCGGCTCGCCGCCGCGGGCGCGCTGACGCTCGGCGACGACACGAAGTTCGCGGGCATGTTCCGGGCCCACGGGCGCCTCGCGCCGGTGTGGGACCTGCCGGAGGACACCCCGGCCGCCGAGTGGGAGGCGCCGGTGGCGGAGTTCGCCAAGCGCTACGCCGAGGCGGTCGCGGAGCGGGAGCCGCTCGACGCGGCCGGCCGCCGGGCCCGCCAGGGCCTGCTCGGCCGCCAGCTGACGCTGCGCTGACGTCTCCGGGTCAGGCGGCCCCGCCCTTCTCCCGCACCAGCGGGCAGGACATGCAGCGCGGGCCGCCCCGCCCGGAGCCCAGCTCCGACCCGGCGATGGCGATCACCTCGATGCCGGCTCGTTCCAGTTGCGCGTTGGTCTCCACGTTGCGCTCGTACCCGACGCAGAGCCGGGGCGCGAGGGCGAGCGTGTTGTTGCCGTCGTCCCACTGCTCGCGTTCGGCGGTGACCGGGTCGAGGCCGGTGTCGATCACCCGGAGCTGGTCGAGGTCCATCGCGTCGGCGGCGGCCCGCAGGAACGGCGCCGGGCCGTCGACCCGCAGGTCGTCGCCGTCCGCGCCGGCGATGACCGTGTACGCGGACAGCTGGTCGGCGACGTTCGCGTACATCAGGACGGCGTCGACGTCGACCATGGTGCAGATCGTGTCCAGGTGCATGGTGGCGCGCTCCTGGGCGATCGGCACCACCAGGATGGTGTGCGCCAGCCCGGCGGCGAACACCTGCCGGGCCAGCCGTTCCGCGCCGGCCGGGGTGGTGCGCTCGCCGACGCCGACGGCGAGCACCCCGGGCGCGAGCAGCAGCACGTCGCCGCCCTCCAGGTGCTCCAGCCGGGGGTGGTAGACGAACTCGGTGCCGACGAAGCGCGGGTGGAAGCGGTAGATCGCGTCGGTGAGCGTGGTCTCCCGCCGCCGGGCCGGCATGGCCAGGCTGGTCACTCCGACCCGGTCACCGATCCAGACCGACGAGTCGCGGGTGAACAGCAGGTTGGGCAGCGGGTCGATGACGAAGTCGTGCCGGTCCATGAGCGTCCAGACCAGACCGCCGGGGCGGTCGGCGCCGATCCGCAGTTCCTCGTGGGCGAGCCCGGCGGTGAGCACGTCGGCCAGCCCGGCCGGGTCGAGGTACGCCAGATGGTCGGCGACCCGGCGCCGCAGGGTGTGGCCGAGCCGGCGGGACCGCAGCACCTGGTCGGTCAGCTCGGCCCGGGCGTCCGCCACGGCGAGCGTCTCGACCAGCAGGTCGGCCAGGTAGAGCACCTCGACTCCGCGGGACCGCAGCGCCGCCGCGAACGCGTCGTGCTCCTCCTGCGCGCGTCCCACCCATGGGATAGCGTCGAACAGGAGACTGTCGTTGTTCCGCGGGGTGAGGCGGGCCAGTTCCGGTCCCGGGCGGTGCAGCAGCACCGTCCCGAGCCGGGCGACTTCGCTGTCCACATAGTGGGTCACTCCCGCAGCCTAGGGCAGGCTTGCGCACCATCCGGAAAAGAAGTGTGAATGAATATGGCATTCATCCACACTCACTCCGGCGGTCCAACTTGCCGAGCCCCCGGGGGCGCAACGTAGGGTAGTGGAGACATAACTTCGAGAGACCTTTTGCCGGAGGTCGCGATGACTGTCTTTCCCGCTCGTCGAGCCGTACCGAGCAGGGCACTGCCGCCCCGCACGGTGCCGCACTCCCGGGTCGAGCCCACCTCGGTGCTCGAGCCGGCCCGACCGACTCCGCTGGAGTGGGCCCGGCGTCGCCGGGCGGAGCGGGGGGCCCGCCGGTTGGAAGCGGCAGGGGCCCGCGCCCTGGGCCAGCTCGACCACCTCGGTCCCGCCTGGCACGTCATCGAGTGGCCCCGGACGGACCCGGCGGACATGCTGCTCGACCGCGGCCGCGACGACCGGGCCGGGTTCCTGGCCATCGGCCCGAGCGGTCTGTTCGCGGTCACCATCGCCGACCACGGCCGGGCCCGGGTGCTCGTGGCCGGAGACGTGGTCCAGATCAACGGCAAGCGCCCGCCGTACGTGGCGGAGGCGCGCCGGGACGCCAAGCGGGCCAGCAAGGCCCTCTCCGACGCGGTCGGCCTGCCGATCCCGGTGACCCCGGTGCTGACGTTCGTCGGCTCCGGGGTGATCAGCGTCTACGGCCTGCCGAAGGACTGCCTCATGGCCACCCACCGCGAGCTGGACCGCCTGCTCGTGGCCGGCGGGAACCGGATCAGTCCGGCCACCGCCGAGAAGCTCTCCCGCGTCGCGCAGGCGCCGGCCACGTGGTTCAACGGCACGTACCGTCCAACCGCCGACTACCGGTGGTATGACGAGGGCCGAACGGCCGCTGACAAGCGAGCCGCCCACCGGTAACGTCTCCGGCGACGCCACGCGGCCCACGGCACCGCCCCCGACTGGTTCCGTCGGTCCGCGCCGTCGCCGGCCGCCCGGCAGCCGATGCTTCCGCCGCACCGACCGGCTAGCGTGGACAGACCGTCGGTGTACATAGGAGGCGCGGTGGCCCACGTCGAACTCTCACTCTCGGAAGTGTTCGCGCCCGCGGCATCCACCGAGCAGGAGTCCGACAACTTCGGGCAGTGGTCCGGCATGGTCTCCCGGGCCGCCGAACCGTGCCTGCTGATCGACGAGGGCACCACCGTCGTGGCGATCTCCTCGTCCGGCTGTGACCTGCTCTGCCTGGGCGCCCCGGAGGACGTGATCGGCCTGCCGCTGCTGGAGGGCGGCCTGCGCCTGGTCGACTTCACCGCGAGCCCGAGCGAGCTGACCGAGCAGGAGACCGACAAGATCCCGCCGCTGCTCGCGCTGCACTCCGGGCGGCTCGCCCGCGGCCTGCTGCGGGTGCAGGGGCCCGGCTCCGACGCGGGCCGCACGGTCGACGCCATCTCCACGCCGGTGCTGACCGACGGCGCGGTGGCCGGCTCGCTCACCTTCCTCTCCGCGGTCTGACCCCCTCGCGGTCCGACCGGCACGCTTCACCCCGGGACGGTCCTGCTCCTACGATGGCCTCGGTCCCACCACACGACGACATCCCTCGATGCCCGAGGACGCCCCCGTGCCCCGCACCCCACACCCCCGACGCCGCCACCGCCCACTGGCGCTGCTGACGCTGCTCGCCCTCGCCGCCTGCGGCACCCCGCCGGAGCTGCGCACGCCACCCGCCGCCGCCACACCCGTCCCGGTCCCGTCCGCGTCCGCCACGCCCAGCCCGAGCGCCACCCCGGCCCCATCGGCGCCGGTCCTCCCGCCCACGCCCCCGCCGTCCGCGCCGTCCTCGGCGGCGCCCTGCCGGGGGCGGCCGTCCGGCGACCGGATCGTCGCGCTGCTGCGCGGCTCGGCAGGCGTGCTGCCCCGCGACGTCAAGGTGACGGTGGCGACCGGTCCGCTCTGCGCCGAGGGCTGGCAGTACACCGTGCTGACCGTCACCGGGCACGAGGAGTTGCAGGTGGTCACGCGCGGCGAGACCGGTACGCCGAGGCTGGTCACCGCCGGCACGGACGTGTGCGGCGTCGAGGTACGGACCGTGGCGCCAGCCGGCATCCGTACCCTGGCCTGCGACGGCACGCCGGGTGCGTAGGCTGGTCGGCATGCCGGGAACACCGCCGACCCGCTTCGTCTACCTGGGCCCCGAGGGCACCTTCGCCGAACAGGCCCTGCGTACGGTGCCCGCCGCCGAGCGCGGGGACCGCACGCCGGCCCGCAGCGTCGGTGAGGCGCTCGACGCGGTACGCGCCGGGGAGGCGGACGCGGCGCTGGTGCCGCTGGAGAACTCCATCGGCGGCGCGGTCGGGGTGACGCTCGACGAACTGGTCGAGGGTGACCCGCTGGTGATCACCCGCGAGGTCGTCCTGCCGGTGGAGTTCGTGCTGGCCGCCCGCGCCGGCACCACACTGTCCGACGTCCGCTCCGTCGCGGCCCACCCGCAGGCGTCCACCCAGTGCCGGGGCTGGCTGCGGGAGCACCTGCCCGACGCCACAGTGGTCGACGTGCTCTCCAACGGCGCCGCCGCGGCCGGTGCGGCGAGCGGCGAGTACGACGCCGCCATCTGTGCCCCGATCGGCGCGACCCGGCACCGGCTCGCGGTGCTGGCCGACAAGATCGCCGACCACCCGGACGCGGTGACCCGGTTCGCGCTCGTGTCCCGCCCCGGGCCGCCCCCGCCGCCCACCGGCGACGACCTCACCTCACTCGCGGTGTGCCTGGCCCACGACCGGGTGGGCGCGCTGCTGGCGGTGCTGATGGAACTGGCGGTGCGCGGCGTGAACATGACCCGGATCGAGTCCCGCCCGACCGGCGAGGCGCTCGGCCGCTACGTGTTCTTCCTGGACTGCGCCGGACACGTCGCCGACGTACGCCTCGGCGAGGCGTTGCAGGGGCTGCGCCGGGTCTGCGCCGACGTGCGGTTCCTGGGGTCGTACCCCCGGCACCGCTGGAGCACGGCGGCGGGTGACCAGCAGACGCCGGTGCCGCCCGGGCTCACCGACGCCGACTACGCCGACGCGGCGGCCTGGGTGGCCCGGCTGCGGGCCGGCGAGCTGAGCTGACCGGCCCGGGGCGACCTCGGCGGACGCCCCGGGCACCGGAGGGTCACTGCAGCAGGCCGCCGAGCACGCCGCCCTGCTGCTGGGAGCCGCTGCCGGCCACCGGAGGCTCCTCCGAGGGCTGGACCACGACGAAGCCCTGACCGGCGAAGCTCATCGTGAACGCCTCACCGGTGCTGCGGCCGAGCAGCGTGCCGAGCCCGAGCTGCTCGGCGCGGTGGTAGCCGGTCTGGAGGTTCGCCGACCAGCAGACCGCCGCCTGCGGGTCCACGTACGTCGGCGCGTCCACGTTGAGCACCACCGGGGTGCCCTTGGTGGTGACGGCGATCCGGCCGTGGCCGGTGAAGACGCAGTTGAACAGGCCGGACGAGGACGCGAAACCGGCGCCGCCGACCATCTTGATGTCGTACTGGAGCGTCGAGTCGAACGCCAGCACGCTGGAGCCGTTGATGGACAGCGCGTCGCCCGGCTCCAGGTCGATGACGTGCACGTCCTTGGCGAAGTCGGCGAGGAAGACGTCGCCGCGCCCGGAGACCTTCATCAGCGGCACGCCCTCGCCGGTGAGCCGCTGCTTGATGAACTTGCCGATGCCGCCGGAGCCGAGCGCCTGGAACTGCACCTGCCCCTGGTAGGCGACCATCGACCCGACCCGGGCCATCGCCTCGCCGTTCAGCTCGATCTTCAGCATCTTGGAGTTCTGCAACCGCATGCCCGGCTGCTGGGACTCCTTCTCAAGGTTCTCCGCGGAGAACAGCGCGCTGCGCATGGGTTTTCCTCCTGCATCAGGATCTGCCTGATCCGCAGGTTAGGGGACCGGCGCAACCGCCGGAATCAGCCGGGCGGGGACGCGCCGGAGGCCGGTCAGCCCCAGCCCAGGGCGTGCAGGCGCTCGTCGTCGATGCCGAAGTGGTGGGCGATCTCGTGCACCACGGTGATCGCCACCTCGTCGACGACGTCGTCGTCGGTGTCGCAGATCGCCAGGATCGGGTTGCGGTAGATCAGGATGCGGTCGGGCAGCACGCCGGAGTAGTCCCAGCCACGAGAGGTGAGGGAATGCCCCTCGTACAGGCCGAGCAGGTCCTCGCCCGGCGGCGGGTCGTCCTCCACCAGGATGACCACGTTGCTCATCAACCCGAGCAGTTCCTCGGGCACCTCGTCGAGCGCCTCGCCGACCAGTTCCTCGAACCGGTCCCGGCTCATCTCCACGGCCACGCGGCCCGGTCACTCCCTCCGGATCGGGCACACCGCACGGCGAGGGCGCCCCGCAGGACACCCCCGCCGTGCCGTACGCGATGTCAGGCCAGACGGGCGTTCAGCGTGATCTGCGCGCCCGGCGACAGCAGCCGGGAGATCGGGCAGTTCTCCTTGGCCGCCTCGGCGAGCTTGGTGAACTCGGCCTGGTCGATGCCCGGAACCTGGCCCACTGTCTCCAGGTCGATGCGGGTCACCGTCATGCCGGCGTCGGTCTTGTCGAAGTGCACCTTGGCGGTGGTCTCCACCGCCGTCTCCTGGGCGCCGGCGTCGGCGAGCTGCTTGGAGAGAGCCATCGAGAAGCAGCCGGCGTGTGCGGCGCCGATCAGCTCCTCGGGGTTGGTGCCCTCGCCCTCCTCGAAGCGCGACTTGAAGGAGTAGTTGCCGGACAGGCCGCCCTTGCCGGTGCGGACGGTGCCGGACCCCTCGGTGAGGTTGCCCTGCCAGCGAGCGGATGCGGTACGGATAGGCATGGCACCGACGCTAACCGAAAGCGGGCCGCCCCGCACCGGACCTCGGGGTCGCGATCCCGGCCGCCGGGAGCGGGCTGTGCCATGATTCGACGCAGGCCCGCGTACGGGAAGGGTGGCCATGTCGCAGGATCTCCCCGTTCCCCGGCAGGACAAGCGAATCCCCCTGCAGGACAGCCGGTCCGACGACACCACGATCGTCGAGTGGGGCGACGCCGAGCCGGAGTCGTCCGGCCGGGCCGCGCGCTCGCTCGCCGCGCTGGGCCGGGACCGCCGCCTGCCGCCCGTGCTCACCGGGCTCGGCGCGGTGGCCGCGATCGCCTCGCTGCTCGGCGAGTGGCTGGCGATCACGGTGCCGGCCGAGGCCCGGGGCGACGACGCGCCCGCCCGGCTGACCGGCGGCATCTCCGAGATCGGCGGGTTCGGTACGGCGTACCTCGTGGGCCTTCTCGGGCTGTCGGTCGCGGTGGGGCTGGCGCTGCGCGGTGCCCCCGCGGTACGGCAGCACGCCCGGCTGGCCGGGCTGGGTCTCGCGGCGGGCTTGCTCGGAGTGCTGGTCGCGACCGCCGGCTCCCTCGAACAACTGGCCCGGCGCATCCTGTTCTTCGTCGGCGAGCAGCAGCTGGAGGCCGAGCACGGACGCGGTCTGGTCAGCGCGTTCGTCGCCGTCGCGCTGCTGGCGGCCGCGCTGCACCTGGCCGGCCGGGCGGCCGGCGGGACGCCCGCCGACGGGGAGCCGGACGACGACCGGCCCGACCGCCGCCGCCGGACGGACGAGGACGACGTGCCACCGGCCCCGGCGGATCTGACGGTGCAGCCCACGGTGCCGTTCGCCGGCCCCGAACGGGCGTACTGAACCGGGTCCGCCGACGCGTCCGGCGGCCACCGGAGCTTCGCCGCCGATTCGCCGGAAAGCCGTGGTTGCCGCCCCTTCCGCGAGATACGGTTGCTGCCCGCCGTCCCATGGTCGCGGCACCGAGGACCTGGTCGGCCGGCGTGACGGCGGCGGGCGAAGGAGGAACCATGACCCGCCCGGGACTGCCCAAGCTGATCGCCACCGACCTCGACGGCACGCTCGTGCGCAGCGACGAGACCGTCTCCGCGTACACCCATCGGGTGCTGGACCGGGTGCGGTCCGCCGGGATCCCGGTGGTCGGCGCGACCGGCCGCGGACCGCGTCTGACCGAACTCACCCGCAACGACATCCGGGCCGCCGACTTCCTGGTGATGGCCGGCGGCGGCCGGGTGGTGGACCAGAGCGACCCGGAGGGGCCCCTGGTGCTGCGGGACGAGCGGCTGCCCGGCGAGGTGCTGGCCCGGATCCTCACCGACCTGGAGGCTGCGGTCGGCCCGCTGACGGTGATGGTGGAGGCGTCGGACGAGCACGACGCGCCGCTCTGGGGCGACTACCACCCGAGCTGGCCCTACCCGGACCGGTTCGAGGCCCGCAGCCGGGTCGAGTGCCTGTCCTGCGACGTGATCAAGGCGTTCGCGCGTACCGCCGACCACCACGTGGACGAGCTGCTGGCCGCGGCGCGGGCGATCGTGCCACCGGACGTGGCCACGCTCACCCAGGCCGGGCTCGACTTCGTCGAGATCTGCCCGCCCCGCACCGACAAGGCCAGCGGGCTGAGTGTCATCGCCGAGCGGCTCGGCGTGGACCCGGCCGACGTGCTGGTCTTCGGCGACCAGCCGAACGACCTGCCGATGTTCGACTGGGCCGGCTGGGCCCGGGTGGCGGTGGCGAACGCCCACCCGGAGGTGCGCGCCGCGGCGGACGAGATCACCTTGCGCAACGACGACGACGGGGTCGCGGTCTACCTGGACCGGCTACTCTCCCGGTGATGGAAGATCCACCTCGCCTCGTCGCCTCCGACATCGACGGCACGCTGCTGCGCGACGACCGGACGCTCAGCGCGCGTACCGCCGCGGTGCTGGCCCGCATCAACGCCGCCGGCACGCCGGTCGTCCTGGTCACCGGCCGTCCGATCCGCTGGCTCCAGATGGTGTACGAGCAGCTCGCCGAGCCGCTGCCGGCGATCTGCGCCAACGGCGCGGTGGTGTACGACCCGGTCACCGACCAGGTGCTGCGGGCCGACCCGCTCGCCCCGGAGCTGCTGGCGGAGGTGGCCCGGCGCCTGCGCGCCGAGGTGCCCGGGGTGAGCTTCGCGGTGGAGATCGTGGACAGCCGGCAGATGCGGCACGAGGCGCACTACCCGCTGCGCTGGGACGCCGACCTCGACGCGATCCGGGCCGTCGAGTCGCCCGAGGAGCTGCTGTCCGCGCCCGCGGTGAAGCTGCTGGCCCGGGCCGGTGAGCAGGACCCGGACGTCTTCGTGCGGGTGGTGGCGGGCGCGCTGGAGGGGCTGGCCGAGGCGACCCACTCGTCGTACAGCGGGCTGATCGAGATCTCGGCGGCCGGCGTCACCAAGGCGGCCGGTCTGGCCTGGTACGCGGAGCGTCTCGGCATCGGCGAGCGGGACGTGCTGGCCTTCGGCGACATGCCCAACGACGTGCCGATGCTGGCCTGGGCGGGACGGGCGGTGGCCGTCGCCAACGCCCACCCGGCCGTACGCGAGATCGCACACGAGGTCACCGGGCCCAACACCGAGGACGGCGTCGCGGCGTACCTGGAGAAGGTCTTCGGGGTGGACTGAGCGGCCGGGGCGCGTGACGCGCCCCGGCCGACGGGTCACAGGTACTGGCCGGGCGCGTGGCCCTCGCCGCCGGGCATCCCCGGCATGCCCGGAATCACGCCGCCCGGGCCGCTCGGCAGCGCCTGGCGGCCGGAGCGCATCTGCTCCAGCTGGACGCGGGCGGCCATCTGCTGGGCCACCAGCGCGGCCTGGATGCCGTGGAACAGCCCCTCCAGCCAGCCCACCAGCTGGGCGTGCGCGATGCGCAGCTCACCCTCGCTCGGCGCCTGCTGCTCGGTGAACGGCAGCGAGATCCGCTCCAGTTCCTCGCGCAGCTCGGGGGCGAGGCCCTCCTTCAGCTCGACGATCGAGCGCTCGTGGATCTCCCGCATCCGGTGCCGGCTCGCGTCGTCGAGCGGCGCCGCCTTCACCTCCTCCAGCAGCTGCTTGATCATGCTGCCGATCCGCATCACCTTGGCCGGCTGCTCGACCAGACGGGTCGGGTCCTCGCCCTTGCCCTCGTCGGTCTGCACCGTGCCGACCGGGCGGCCGTCCGGCCCGACCACCACCACGGTGCCGGGGATGCCATCGTTGCCCTGTTCGTCGTCGTGTCCGGCGGAGTGCGCTTCGGTCATGGCACCCATCTTTACCCACGCCGACCATGTGCACGCGGCCGGACCGGTGGACGCTACCGTCGCCGCATGCTCTCCGACCCGCGCGAGGTGCTGACCCGCCCGTCCCCGCCCCCGGATGCCACCGTCTCCTACGGCGACCACCCGGACCAGTGTGCCGACCTGCGCCTCCCGGCGGGCGACGGGCCGCCCCGGCCGCTCGTGGTCGTGGTGCACGGCGGCTTCTGGCGGGCGGAGTACGACCGGACCCACACCGGCCCGATGGCGGCGGCGCTCGCGGCGCTCGGCCACCCGGTCGCGCAGATCGAGTACCGGCGGACCGGCCGGCCGGGCGGAGGGTGGCCGCACACGCTCACCGACGTCCGCGCCGGGATCGCCGCGCTGCCGGAACTCGCCGCCGCCGCGCTGCCCGGCCGGGTGGCGCCCGTGCCGCCGATCCTGGTCGGTCACTCCGCGGGCGGGCACCTGGCCCTGTACGTGGCCGCGCACGCCCCGGAGACGGTCGGTGGGGTGCTCGCGCTGGCACCGGTGGCCGACCTCGCGCAGGCGTACCGGCTGGACCTGGACGAGGGGGCGGTGGCCGCGCTGCTCGGCGGCGGCCCGGAGGAAGTGCCGGACCGGTACGCGGCGGCCGATCCATCGGTATTGGTACCCATCCAAACACGCACAGTAGTCATTCACGGTGATCAAGATATGCAGGTTCCGATCGCGATCAGCCGGTCCTGGATAGCCGCAGATCAGGCCGCCGGAGGCTCGGCCACGCTCGTTGAGCTGCCCGAATGTGAGCATTTCGGGCTGATCGCACCGGGCTCCACCGCATGGCCCCGGGTCGCCGAGGCGTTGCGGTCGCTTCACGATGATCTTCCGGGCATTGACGCAGCGTCGTCGACCAGGTAGAACGCCGAAGGGGTGTGCACCATGGCCGCCCCGTCGGGAAGGAAGTCGGTGGCACAGATGAACCGCAGGCGGGCCCTGCAACTGCTGGCCGCGCTGGGCACCACCGGACTGGCGGCGGGGTGCGGCTCCGGAGACGACTCCGGGGAACAGGCCGGATCCGGCAGCCCGATCAAAGTCGGACTGATCGTGCCCGGGAGCGGGGCGAACAAGGCCATCGGCGACGAGATCACCAACGGCTTCCAGCTCTTCCTCAGCATGCGCGGTCAGCAGATCGCCGGCCACCCGGTCACGCTCGTGACCGCCGAGGAGGGCGACACCGCCGCCACCGGCAAGGCCGCCGTCGACCGGCTGCTCTCCGAGGGCGTGCTCGCGCTCACCGGCGTGGTCAGCCCGACCGTGATGACCGGCATCAAGGACGCGGTCGAGGAGGCCCGGGTGCCCCTGCTGGGCTCCAACGCCTCCCCGTCGACGCTCCAGGGCGTCGTCTACATCTGGCGCACGTCGTACGTGCTGACCGAGCCCGGCGAGGCGCTCGGCGAGTACCTGCGCCAGAAGCTGGACGCCTCCAGCCGGATCGCCATCTTCGGCACCCGCGGCCCCGGCAGCCAGGACGTCATCGAAGGGCTGCGGCGCGCGTACGAGCGGGGCCGCCGGCTCACCGAGGACCCGATCTTCACCGAGGACGACCCCAACCCCTCCCGGTCGCTCTACTCCGGGCCGATCCGCAAGGCGCTCGGGCGCAAGCCGGACGCGGTGTTCTGCCACTACTCCGGCGCCCAGGCGGTGCAGTTCGTCAAGCAGCTCTACGCCCAGGGCTACCGGGGGCCGATCTACGCCCCCGGCTTCCTCACCGAGGGCACCGCGCTCGACCAGCTCGACGACGGGGAGAAGGGCCGCGAGCGCAAGCTCATCGAGTCGTACGGCATCGAGACCGCGCTGAACTACTCGGCCGACCTCAACAACACCGCGAACCGGATCTTCGCCTCGGCCTACCGGAAGACGTTCAACTCGGCGCCCACCACGTACGCGATGGCCTCCTACGACGCCGCGCTGGTGCTGGACAAGGCGATCCGGCTGGCCGGCGGGAACCCCTCGCCGCAGCAGGTCAACCTGGCGCTCGGCAAGGTCGGCCAGGTGGACAGCCCGCGCGGCACCTGGCAGTTCAACCAGACCCGTACGCCGCAGCAGAAGTGGTACCTCCGCCGGGTGCAGACCGACGGCCGGCTGCTCTCCAACGTCGTGATCAACGAGCTGGCGACGCTGGGCTGACCGGCCCCCGTACACGCGCAAGGGCGGTCTCCCACCGGGAGGCCGCCCTTCGCGTCGAGGCGTGGCTCAGTGCCGCAGCTCGGCGATGCAGCACTTCACGCTGCCACCGCCCTTCTTCAGCTCGGCCAGCTCCACCGGGACCGGGTGGTAGCCGGCGGCCTTCAGCTTGCCGGCGAGCCGGGTCGCCTCGTTGTTCAGCACCACGTTGAGCCCGTCGCTGACCAGGTTCAGGCCGAACGCCAGCGCGTCCTCGTCGTCCGCGACGATCCCGTCCGGGAACAGCTGGGCCAGCACCTTCTGACTGGCGGCGGAGAAGGCCCCCGGGTAGTAGACGATGTTCTCGTCGTCGATCGAGGCCAGCGCGACGTCCAGGTGGTAGAAGCGCGGGTCGACCAGGTGCAGCGAGACCACCGGCCGCCCGAGCGCCTCCTGCGCCTCGGCGTGCGCGGCCGGCTCGGTCCGGAAGCCGTACCCGGCGAGGACCAGGCCGCCGTGCGCCTCCGGCAGGTACGCGAAGTCACCCTCACCCTCGTTGGTCTCGCTCGGCGCGATGAACCGCCAGCCGTGCTGCTCGTAGAACGCCCGGTGCGCGGCGGCCTCGGCGGACCGCTGCTCGTGCTTGAACCGGGCGCCGTAGACGGTGCCGCCGACCACGAACGCGCCGTTGGCCGCGTAGACCATGTCCGGCAGGCCCGCCTCGGGAGTCAGCAGGTGCACCTCGTGGCCCAGCCCGACGAGCGTCTCGCGCAGCCGGTCCCACTGCTTGACCGCCAGGTCGGCGTCGACCGGCGTGGTCACGTCCATCCACGGGTTGATCGCGTACTCGACCGTGAAGTGCTCGGGCGAGCACATGAGATATGTCCGCTTTCGCGAGACTCGCTGCTGGTTCACGGTCACCAAGAGTAGGTACGGTACAAATTTGGTAACAGCCACAAGCATTGCTTCCCAGGAGCAGAACGTTGCAGATAGACACGGTCGACCAGCGAATCATTGCGTTACTCGTCGCGGATGCTCGCGCCTCGTACGCGGACATCGGCAACCGGGTGTCACTCTCCGCCCCCGCCGTCAAACGACGGGTCGACCGACTCCGATCCGCCGGGGTGATCCGCGGGTTCACCGCCGTCGTCGACCCGGCCGCCGTCGGCTGGACCACCGAGGCGTTCGTCGAGCTGTTCTGCGCCGGCCGGACCACCCCGGCGCAGATCGGCGCCGCCGCCCGCCGGCACCCCGAGGTGGTCGGCGCGTACACCGTCTCCGGCGAGGCGGACGCGCTCGTGCACCTACGCGCCGCGGACATCTCCCACCTGGAGGAGGCGCTGGAACGGCTGCGCGCCGAATCGTTCGTCACCTCGTCCCGCAGCACCATCGTGCTCTCCCGGCTGGTCGAGTCCCCCGGCGTCGGACCGTCGACGCCTTGACCTCAACCTCGCTTCATGTCGTGCACTGGTGACCGGCTCGAAGCGAGGGGGCGGTATGCGTGCGGTGTGGCTGCGGGAGTTCGGCGGACCGGAGATGCTCGTGCCCGGGACGGCACCCGACCCGGCACCCGGACCGGGCCAGGTGCTCGTCGACGTGGCACACGCGAACATCACGTTCGTCGAGACCATGTTCCGGGCCAGCGGCTTCGGGCCGTTCGGCGCCGAACTCCCGGTGATCCCCGGTAACGGGGTCGGCGGCACGATCACCGCACTGGGACCGGACGTCGACCCGGCGCTCGCCGGCCGCGTCGTGGTCACCGCCACCGGCGGCACCGGCGCGTACGCCGAGCGCGTCGTGGTCGGCCAGGGCGCGCCTGTCCCCGTACCCCCGGGTTTGGCGCTCGACGCGGCGGTGGCGCTGATGGCCGACGGCCGGACCGCCCTGATGCTGGCCCGCGCGGCCGGGCTGCGGCCGGGCGACCGGGTCCTGGTCGAGGCGGCGGCCGGTGGCGTCGGATCGCTGCTCACACAGCTGGCGGCGGCGGCCGGCGCCACTGTGGTGGGCGCCGCCGGCGGCGACCGCAAGGTGGACGTGCTGCGCGCCGCCGGCCTCGACGTGGTCGTCGACTACCGGCGGGCCGGCTGGACCGGCCGGGTCCGGGACGCCGTCGGCGCCGTCGACGTGGTGTTCGACGGCGTGGGCGGGCCGCTCGCCCGGGAGGCGTTCGACCTGCTGGACCCCGGCGGACGGATGCTCAGCTTCGGGCTGGCCGGCGGCGCCTGGGCGGACATCCCGGCCGAGTCCGCCGCCGCACGCGGAGTGACGCTGCTGAGCCCCCGGCCCAGCCCGGACGAACTGCGCGCCCTCACCGAGGCGGCACTCGGCGAGGGCGCGGCCGGGCGGCTGCGGCCGCTGATCGGGCAGCGCTTTCCGCTGGAACGGGCCGCCGCCGCGCACGCCGCGATCGAGGCCCGGGAGACGGTGGGCAAGACGCTGCTCGACGTACGGTGACCGGGCTCAGAGGTACATGCCGGTGCGGTGCTCCTCGGCCCGGGCCGGCTTGTCGCCCTCACCGAAGAAGCGCTTGCCGCCGAACTCGCCGTGCAGGCGGTCGTCCAGCTCGTCCGCGAGACCGGTCATCACCTGCACCGCGAGCATCAGGTGAGTGGGCTGGAAGTTGCGGCCGAACACCGGGATCGACGCCCACACCGTGTCGTCCGCGCAGTACAGCCGGCCGATCGGCATCCGGTTGGTCAGCTCGGAGAGCTTCACGTACAGGCGCTCGGTCGGTTCGACCTCGGTCAGCACCGGCGAGAACACGTCCACCAGCGGCGGGTTGTCGCGTACCCGGACGAAGACCATGGCCGAGCCGGCCCGGATGTTGATGTCGCCGTCGGAGTCGACCTGGAGCTGGTCGGACGCCGACTTCAGCATGGTCGACACGACGGTGCGGACCCGCTCCTCCAGCGCCAGCACGTCGTTCTCACCGGACTGCGCGGCGGCCGCCGCGGCCAGCGCCTCGTCCAGGTCGGCCTCGACGTCGCGGTCCGGGCCGAACTCGCTGCGGGCGGTACCGAGCGGTTCCACCGGCAGCGCCTCGCCCTCGGCGTCGTGCACCAGGTAGACGAGGAAGGCCGGATGCGGGGCGCCGTAGACGTCCCGCAGCGTCCGGGACAGCACGGCGGCCAGCCGGGTCGCCTCGTCGACGCCGCAGTCCAGCCCGAACTGCTCCCCGGAGCCCGGCACCACACCCGGCGGCGACCAGCCGAGCGCCACCATGTCGGCCACCGCGGCCCGGTCCAGCCGGTAGCCCTGCGGCAGCGTGGCGTTTCCGACCGCGCGGGCCGACAGACGCCCCTCCTCGCCCGCGTCCACGCTCACCGAGTAGACGGCGTCGCCGGTCCCCGAGGCGGTCGGGTCGAGCGTGACCTCCAGGTGCCCACCGGCGGGCAGCCCGCGCAGCCGGTCGGCGAGCGCCCGGGCGAACTCCCGCCAGGCCTCGGTGACCTTGGCCCGCAGATCAGCAGTGGTCGGCTCGTCGAGCAGGATCGACTCGTGGTGCTGCTCCGGCGCGCCGCCGGTGGCCTGATGCGCCGACGCGGCGCCGGTGGCGTGGTGCTCCGGCGCGCCGCCGGCAGGCTCGTCGACCGGCTCCGAGGGGTGGTCTGCCGTCATGATCGCCTCCGTCCGTTCCCGCCACCCTACCCAGGCGCGAAGGGGACCGAATCCCGCGCGAGGCGCTAATCCTCAGGCGTGGAACCACCCAGGTCCACCGGCCAGGAACCGGCCAGCGCACTGAGCCGCTCGGCCGCCGCGGCCGGGTCCGCGCCGCGCCCCACCGCCAGCCCCAGCAGGTACGCGGTGACCGGCGCTCCCGGCCGGACCACCTGGTGGGCCACGTCCCGGGCCACGTCGAGCACTGTCGGCACGGGCACCCCCGCCGGGTCCAGGTCCAGTTCGGCGCAAACCGCCGTGACCCAGTCGTCCAGCACCGTCATCTCGTCCACTCCTCCGCCCGGCGTACGTCCTCGTCAGTGTCGCAGTCGAACCACGGCGGCGGCCCCGAGCCGGACCAGGACACCTCGCGTACGGCGACACCGGCCAGCAGCCCGCGTACCGGCGCCCCGTCGAGCGAGCCGCCCCGCGTCGCGGCGAGCCGGTCGAGGGCGGCCCGCAGGGCCGGCACCCGCCAGACCGCGCAGAGGTACTGGCGGCGGCCGTCGCCGTCCACGTAACAGGCGAGCGCGGCGTATGGACCGCCCAGGGTCTCCCGCCGGGCGGCGGCCGGTGCGTCTTCCGGCCCGGCGGCTGCGGCGGCGAGCGCGGGCGGGTCGTCGCGGGACTGACAGGCGGCGAGCGCAGGCGGGTCGTCGCGGGACTGACAGGCGGCGAGCGCAGGCGGGTCGTCGCGGGACTGACAGGCGGCGAGCGCAGGCGGGTCGTCGCGGGACTGACGGGCGGCGAGCGCGCGTCGCAGCTCGGCCACCGCTGCCGCGGTGAGTAGCGGCAGGTCGGCGGCGAGCACGGCGACTGTCGTCGTACCGGGGTCGAGCCACGCCAGCCCGGCTGCCGTAGCGGCCACCGGACCGCCCCCGGGCGGCTCTTCCCGGGCCGTCCGGACTCCCTTGGGCAGCGGGCCGGACGAGCCGACCACGATCCGCTGGTCCGCGTCGGCCACCGCGTCCAGCACCCGGTGCAGCATCGGCCGGCCGCCGACCGCCCGGGCCGGCTTGTCCACCCCGCCCATCCGCCGGGCCGCGCCACCGGCGAGCAGGATCGCCGCGTACCCCGTCACCGCCTCACAGTAGCCACAGCCACGACCGCCGCCTCCCGGCTCGGGTCGGCGCCCGGCGTTGTTCGGCGGTTTTCCGACGTTGATCCACTGCTTTTCGCCGGAGTGGTGGCATCCATTGGCCTCCGACACCGCCACTTCGCCGAACTCGTGTCGATCATCGGGGTTGGGTCGGCCGGCCGGGCGGGCCGGCCGGGGGCCGGGGTGGGGTGGGGTGGGGTGGGTGAGGGTGGGAAGGCCTGGGGCGAGGTGCGGGCGGCGGGGTGGCCGGGGAGGATGGCGGCATGGGACGGGCGACGGATCGGCGTGGTGTGCTGCGGATCGACCTCGACGCGGCCGGGGACGGCCGGGGGCGGATCCGGCGGCAGGACACCCTGGCCGTGGAGGAGCCGCTGGAGATCCGCGTCGGCGCGGCCGGCCCCGGCCGACGCCGGCCGCTGGCGGTGACTATGCGTACGCCCGGCGACGACCTGGACCTGGCCATCGGCTTCCTGCTCACCGAAGGGCTGATCCGGTCGGCGGAGGACGTGCACACCGCGCAGCTCTGCGCCGGGGCGGAGACCCCGAACACCTACAACGTGGTCGACGTGGTGCTCTCGCCCGGAGTGCCGGAACCCGTCACCGACCCTTCGCGCAACTTCTACACCACCAGCTCGTGCGGCGTGTGCGGCAAGGCGAGCATCGAGTCGGTGCGGACCCGCTCGCAGTTCGCGGTGCAGGACGACCCGTTGGTGGTCACCGCCGACCTGCTCGCGGGGCTGCCGGACCGGCTGCGCGTCGCGCAGCGCGCCTTCGACCGCACCGGCGGCCTGCACGCCGCCGGCCTCTTCACCCCCGACGGGGAACTGGTCGTGCTGCGCGAGGACGTCGGGCGGCACAACGCGGTGGACAAGGTGCTCGGCTGGGCCACCCGGGAAGGGCGGCTGCCGCTGGCCGGGCACGTGCTGCTGGTCTCCGGACGGGCCAGCTTCGAACTCACCCAGAAGGCGTGGATGGCGGGCGTGCCGCTGCTCGCGGCGGTGTCCGCACCGAGCACGCTCGCGGTCGAGCTGGCCGAGGAGGCGGGGATGACGCTGGTCGGCTTCCTGCGCGGGCCGACCATGAACGTCTACACCGGGGCGGCGCGCGTCGGCGGCTGACGGCCAGGCAGCACCGGACATCGGCGGGACGGGCGTCGGCGGCCCGGTGGGCGGCTGACCACCGGGTGGCTGACGGCTCACCGGCGTGGCCGGCGTCGGCGGCGCCGCAGCACCGCGCCGTCGCCGGAACCGGGCCACCCGTCCAGCGCGGACGGGGCGACTCCGCGCCGGAGCGCCTCGTCGAGCAGCACCGCGAGCGAGTAGCCGGGGTGGGCGGACAGCACCCGTTCCAGGGCGACAGCCGCCAGTGCCCCGTGCCCCGAGCGCCAGGCGGCGAACGCGAGCAGGCATCCCGGCGCGGCGATCAGGTCCGGCTCGGCGCGTCGCAGCACGTCGGTCCAGAGGCTGATGTCCTCGTCCCGGCCGTCGGTGCGGGACCAGGCGTGGTCGCGTACCTCGACGTGGGTGAGGAGCACCGTCAGCCAGGCCACCTCGTCGTCGTCCAGCCGCTCGCCGCGCCGCTGCCGCCGGAAGGCGGCTCGCACGGCCGCCGTGCCCGCCGTCCGCACGGCCCGCGGCTCCCCACCCGATCCGGCACCGCCGTCCGCGACCGGCGACCGCCCATCCGACCCGGGACCGTCGGCCAGGACCAGCTGCTCCCCGCCCGACCCGGGACCGTCTGCCGGGACAAGCGGCTCCCCGCCCAGGCCGGGACCCTCCGCCGGGACCAGCGGCTCCCCGCTCAGCCCGGGACCGTCGGCCGAAACCGGGACGGCCTCGCCCAGCCCGGAGCCGTCGCCCGGAACCGGGGACTTCACGTACGGCCCGGAGCCGTCGGCCGGTGCTCCGCTGAGCGGGCTTTCCGCCGACGATGAGGACGGCCGTCCGGTGAGCGCGGCCAGGCGGAGGCGTGCCCGCCCGGTGGCCCGGCGCATGGCGAGCCGGACCGGCCCGTCGAGCGGGGACACCTGCGCCGCGAGCGCGGCCCGGTCGGGCAGGGCCACCTGACCGGCGAACACCGCCGCCGCGCTGACCTGGCTGGCGGCCGGGTCGTACAGGGTGCCCTCGGGCGGGCAGCAGGACGGCTCGGCGCACAGGTACGAGAACCAGCGGCCCTCGGTGACCCGCAGCGCGTCGAGCACCACCACCCCGGTGGCGGTCAGCGCGTCGCCGATCGCGTCCACGACGCCTGTCACCCGGGCGGCCGGACCGTAGCCGACGACAGTGGCGGCGTCGGCGTCCTGCCGGGCCACCACGTGCGCCAGGTGCCGGGCTGCCGGGCCGGGGTCGGCTCCGGGCGCGGGCAGGTCGCCGCGGGCGGCGAAGACGACGCGCCGGCCGCGTACGGCGACCACCACGACGCTGTCGGCGGGATGGAAGCCGAGCAGGTAGGGCACGGCCGCGACCATGTCGGCCGGCGAGCGGACGGAGAGGCGCGCTGGCTCGGTGGAGTTCATGCCGGGAGCGTGGGCGGTCGCGGGTCACCGCGTCCGCCCCTGTGGACGACACGCGGTCCGTCCACAGATACGGAGCGTATCGGTCCAGGTCAGCGGTGATCGACGGCGCTTCTCGGCACACGGATGTCCGGGGTAACCGCTACCTTGCGCTCATGGACCTGGCATACCTGCGGGCACACCCGGAGCACCTGCCGACCTTCCTGACCCACCAGCGGATCCGGGAGACCCCGGTCTCCGGCGGTGACATCTGCGCGGCCTCCCGGCTGACGCTCGACGACGGGCACTCGGTGTTCGCCAAGACCTGGCCGGAACGGGCCGCGCGTGCGCTGCCGGAGGGCTTCTTCGCCGCCGAGGCGGCCGGTCTGCGCTGGCTGCGCGAGGCCGGCTCGGTGCCCGTACCGGATGTGCTCGTCGCCCTGCCCGACCTGCTGGCGCTCGACTGGGTGGAGCCCGGCGAACCGACGCCGGAGGCCGCGGAGGTGTTCGGCCGCGACCTGGCCGGGCTGCATCGGGCCGGGGCACCCGCGTTCGGCGCGGACTGGCCCGGGTTCATCGGCGCGCTGCCGCAGGACAACACGCCCGGCCCCGGTCCCTGGCCGGACTGGTTCGCCCGGCACCGGCTCCTGCCCTACCTGCGCATGTCGGTCGACGGCGGCGCGCTCGACGACGCCGGGGCGGCGCTCGTCGAGCAGGTCGTCGACCGGATCGGCGAGTTCGGCGGTGACGAGCCGCCGGCCCGGCTGCACGGTGATCTCTGGCCCGGCAACCTGCTCTGGGGCGCCGACGGCCGGGTCTGGCTGGTCGACCCGGCCGCGCACGGCGGCCACCGCGAGACCGACCTGGCGCAGCTCGCCCTGTTCGGCGGCCCGCCGCACCTGGACCGGATCACGGCCGCCTACCGGGAGGCGTGGCCGCCGGCTGACGGATGGCGGGAACGGGTGCCGCTGCACCAGTTGCATCTGCTGCTCGTGCACACCGCGATCTTCGGCGCGGCGTACGCGGACGCGGTGCGCTCGACCGCCCGTGCCGCCCTCCGTGGGCCCGACCGCGCTACGGTCGACAGATGAGCGCCCCCGGGACGAGCGACGGCGTCCTCGCCGACCGGTACGGCCGTGTCGCGCGGGACCTGCGGGTCTCGCTGACCGACAAGTGCAACCTGCGCTGCACCTACTGCATGCCGGCCGAGGGTCTGCCCTGGCTGGCCGGTCCGCAACTGCTCACCGACGACGAGATCATCCGGCTGGTGGGTGTCGCGGTGTCGCGGCTCGGCATCACCGAGGTGCGCTTCACCGGCGGCGAGCCGCTCATCCGCCCGGGCCTGCCCGGCATCGTTGCGGCGGTCGCCGCGCTCACGCCCCGGCCGCGCATCTCGCTGACCACCAACGGCATCGGCCTGGCCCGGATGGCGCCGGCGCTGCGCGCGGCCGGGCTGGACCGCGTCAATGTCTCGCTGGACACGCTGGACCGCGACCGGTTCACCGCGCTGACCCGCCGTGACCGGCTCACCGACGTGCTCGCCGGGCTGGCCGGCGCGGCGGAGGCCGGGCTGACCCCGGTGAAGATCAACTCGGTGCTCATGCGCGGCACGAACGACGACGAGGCGCCGGAGCTGCTGCGGTTCGCGCTCGCGCACGGCTACGAGCTGCGGTTCATCGAGCAGATGCCGCTCGACGCCCAGCACGGCTGGGACCGCTCGACCATGGTCACCGCCGACGAGATCCTGGCCTCGCTGCACGCCGCGTTCGCGCTGACGCCGGACCCGTCCGAGCGGGGCGCGGCACCGGCCGAGACGTGGCTGGTGGACGGCGGGCCGGCCCGCGTCGGGGTGATCGCCAGCGTGACCCGGCCGTTCTGCGGCGACTGCGACCGCACCCGGCTCACCGCCGACGGCCAGGTACGCAACTGCCTGTTCGCCACCGAGGAGTCGGACCTGCGCGGCGCGTTGCGCGACGGCGCCGACGACGAGGAACTGGCCCGCCGCTGGCGTGCCGCGATGTGGGCCAAGCGGGCCGGGCACGGCATCGACGACCCGGCGTTCCTCCAGCCCGCGCGCTCGATGTCGGCGATCGGAGGCTGAGGATGGAACTCACGGTCCGCTACTTCGCCGGCGCCCGCGCGGCCGCCGGACGATCCGAGGAGACCGCATCCGCCGGCCGGTCCCTGGACGAACTCCTCGATGACCTGGCCGCCCGGCACGGCGAACGCCTCGCGGTGGTGCTGAAGGCGGCGAGTTTCCTGGTCGACGGCGTGGCCTGTCATGATCGACGGGCACTGTTGCCGGCCGGGGTGACGGTGGACGTGCTGCCGCCCTTCGCAGGCGGCTGAGGGGGACACACGTGCTGGCCATGGCGACATTCCTGGGCTTCGTCGTGCTCGTGATCGGCCTGATCCACTTCTACCTGTGGAAGCGGCTGGTCCGGGACACCACGCGCCCCGGGCGGTGGCGCCGGGCCGGTGGCGTGGCGATCGCGGCGCTGGCGGTGCTCGTACCGGTGACCATGGCCGGCACCCGCAACGGCTGGTACTGGCTGGCCTGGCCCGGCTACCTCTGGGTCGCGCTGATGTTCTACCTGCTGGTGCTGCTGCTGGTGCTGGAGGTGCCGACCGCGGTGGTCCGGCTGGTGCTGCGCCGCCGGGCCCGCTCGGCGGTCGCCGCCGGCCCGGAGCCCGAGCCCGCACTCGTGGGCGCGGCGACGGCGGAGGGCGCGACGCCGCCGCCGGTCGACCCCGCCGACGCGCCGCCGGCCGGTACCCACGCGCCGGACCACGACCCCTCCCGGCGACTGCTGCTCGCCCGCGGAGCGGCGATCTTCGCCGGGCTCACCGCCGCCGGCGTCACCGGGTACGGCGTCCGCACCGCGATGGGTCCGCCGCAGCTCGACCGGGTGCAGATCCCGCTGGCGAAGCTGCCCCGGAGCATGGACGGCCTGCGTATCGCCACGGTCTCCGACATCCACCTCGGGCCGTTGCGCGGCCGGGCGCACACCGAGCGGATCGTCGCGATGATCAACCGGATGGACGCCGACCTGGTCGCTGTGGTCGGTGACCTGGTCGACGGCACGGTGGCCGAGCTGGGCGAGGCCGCCGAGCCGCTGCGTGACCTGCAGTCCCGGTACGGCAGCTTCTTCGTCACCGGCAACCACGAGTACTACTCCGGCGTGGAGGAGTGGGTCCGCGAGGTGGACCGGCTCGGCCTGCGCGTGCTCCAGAACGAGCGGCTGGAGATCCAGGCCCGGGGCGGCGTGCTGGACCTCGCCGGGGTGAACGACGTGAGCGCCGCCGGCACCGGGGTGGCCGCACCCGCCGACTACGCCGCCGCCCTCGGCGACCGTGACCCGAGCCGGCCGGTGGTGCTGATGGCGCACCAGCCGGTGGCCGCGCAGGAGGCCGCGAAGTTCGGCGTCGACCTCCAACTCTCCGGACACACGCACGGCGGCCAGATGGTGCCGTTCAACCTGGCGGTGAAGCTCGAACAGCCGGTGGTCTCCGGTCTCGGCGAGGTCGACGGCACGAAGGTCTACGTCACGAACGGCGCCGGTTTCTGGGGCCCGCCGGTGCGGGTGGGCGCGCCTCCCCAGGTGACGCTCGTCGAGCTGCGCGCTCAATAGCGTGCATGGGCCGCCGAGTCCAGCACCGCATTGCTCAGGTCACCCGTACGCGTGGCGACGGGCGGGCGGGGGACCGGACGTGACAGGATGCGGCGTGCCTCCGTTCAGCGCCGCACCCCCCGGTGGCCTCCCGCCGTACGTCGCGGATCTGCACATCCACTCGAAGTACTCCCGCGCGTGCAGCCGCGACCTGACCCTGCCGAACCTGGCCTGGTGGGCCCGGCGTAAGGGCATCGGCGTGCTCGGCACCGGCGACTTCACCCATCCCGCCTGGTACGACCACCTGCGCGAGACACTGCACCCGGCCGAGCCGGGCCTGTACCGGCTCTCGCCCGAGGCGGAGCGGGACGTCGCCCGGCGACTGCCGCCCCGGCTCGCCAGTGAGGCGGAGGCGGACCCGGTCCGGTACATGCTGAGCGTGGAGATCTCCACGATCTACAAGCGCGACGACCGTACGCGCAAGGTGCACCACCTGATCTACCTGCCGGACCTGGACGCGGTGGCCCGGTTCAACACCGCGCTGGGCCGGATCGGCAACCTCGGCTCGGACGGCCGGCCGATCCTCGGGCTGGACTCCCGCGACCTGCTGGAGATCACGCTGGAGGCGAGCCCGGACGGCTTCCTGGTGCCCGCGCACATCTGGACGCCCTGGTTCTCCGCGCTCGGCTCGAAGTCCGGCTTCGACGCGATCGCCGACTGTTACGCCGACCTGGCCGAGCACATCTTCGCGGTGGAGACCGGCCTGTCGTCCGACCCGGAGATGAACTGGCGGGTCGGCAGCCTGGACCGCTACCAGCTGGTGTCGAACTCGGACGCGCACTCGCCGCCCGCGCTGGCCCGGGAGGCAACCGTCCTCACCGCGGCCCGCGACTACTTCGCCATCCGCGAGGCGCTGCGTACCGGCGACGGGCTCGCGGGCACCGTGGAATTCTTCCCGGAGGAGGGCAAGTACCACGCCGACGGGCACCGCCTGTGCGGCGTGAACTGGTCGCCGGAACGGACCCGCGAGGCGGGCGGACGCTGCCCGGAGTGCGGCAAGCCGCTGACCGTGGGCGTACTCAGCCGGATCGAGGAGCTGGCGGACCGGCCGGCCGGGCACCGTCCGGCGCACGCCCGCGAGGTGACCCATCTGGTGCCGCTGGCCGAGATCCTTAGCGAGCTGAACCGGGTCGGCGCGCGGTCGAAGAAGGTCGAGGGCAAGCTCAACGAGCTGATCGCCGCGCTCGGCCCGGAGCTGGAGATCCTGACGCGTACGCCGATCGAGGAGATCGGCCGCGTCGGCGGCGAGCTGCTCGCGGAGGGCATCGGCCGGCTGCGCCGCGGCGAGGTACGCCGGGTGCCGGGCTACGACGGCGAGTACGGCGTGATCACGCTGTTCGACCCGGCGGAACTGGGCGCCTCGGGTGCCCGGGCCGGGCAGGAGACGCTGTTCGACGTACCGGTGCCCGCGCAGCGGCGGCCCGCGGAGCCGGCGCCGAAGCCGAAGGCCAAGCGCCCGGCGGCGGCCCGGCCCGAGCCGAAGCGGACGCCGCCGCCCGCGCCCCCGATCGCGCCGCCGCCGTCCCCGCACGAGCCGTTCGAGCCGATGCTCGCCGGCATGGAGGAGGTCGGCACCGGCCTGCTGGACCGGCTGGACGCGATGCAGCGGGTGGCCGCGTCGGCGCCGGGTGGCCCGCTGCTGATCGTGGCCGGTCCGGGCACCGGCAAGACCCGGACGCTCACCCACCGGATCGCGTACCTGTGCGCGGAGCTGAACGTCTTCCCGGACCAGTGCCTGGCGATCACGTTCACCCGGCGGGCGGCCGAGGAGCTGCGGCACCGGCTGGACGGGCTGCTCGGCCCGGTCGCCGAGGACGTCACTGTGGGCACGTTCCACTCGCTCGGCCTGACCGTGCTGCGGGAGAACGCGGCGGCGGCCGGGCTGCCGGCGGACTTCCGGATCGCCGACGACGCGGACCGGGCGGCGGCGCGCGCCGAGGCCGGTGACGACGACGAGCGGTACACGGCGCTGCTGCGCAAGCGGGATCTGGTCGACCTGGACGAGCTGCTGACGCTGCCGGTGGCACTGTTGAAGGGCGACCGGAAGCTGGTCCGGGAGTACCGCGAGCGGTGGAAGTGGATCTTCGTCGACGAGTACCAGGACGTCGACGCGGTGCAGTACGAGCTGCTGCGGCTGCTCAGCCCGCCGGACGGCAACCTGTGCGCGATCGGTGACCCGGACCAGGCGATCTACTCGTTCCGGGGCGCCGACGTGGGCTACTTCCTGCGGTTCTCGCAGGACTTCACCGACGCGCGGCTGGTCCGGCTGAACCGCAACTACCGCTCCTCGGCGCCGATCCTGGCCGCCGCCGTGCAGGCCATCGCGCCGTCGTCGCTGGTGCGCGGCCGGCGTCTCGACCCGGCCCGGCTCGACCCGGAGGCGCCGCTCGTCGGCCGGTACGCGGCGAGTTCCGCCTATGACGAGGCCGACTTCGTGGTCCGTACCGTGGACGAGCTGGTCGGCGGCCTGTCCCACCGCTCGCTCGACTCGGGGCGGATCGACGGGCGGGCCACCTCGCTGTCCTTCTCCGACATCGCGGTGCTGTACCGCACCGACGCCCAGGCCGCGCCGATCGTGGACGCGCTGGCCCGGGCGAACATCCCGGTGCAGAAGCGCTCGCACGACCGGCTGCGCGACCGTCCCGGCGTGCCGGCCATCGCCCGCGAGCTGCGCCACGCCGGTCTCGACGGCTCGCTCGCCGCCCGGGTACGCCAGGCCGGGCAGATCCTGGCCGAGCGCTTCGCGGTGCCCACGCTGGACGGCTCCGGCGCGGTACGCCCCGAGGACGTCCGCACGGCGGTGGACCTGCTCACCCCGCTGGCCCGGCGCTGCGGCGACGACCTGGAGCTGTTCCTCAACCAGCTCGCCACCGGCGCGGAGGTGGACGCGCTCGACCCTCGTGCCGAGGCCGTCACGCTGCTCACGCTGCACGCCGCGAAGGGCCTGGAGTTCCCGGTGGTGTTCCTGGTCGGCGCCGAGGACGGTCTGCTGCCGCTGCGCTGGCCCGGCTCCGAGCCGGACGACGACGCGGTGGCCGAGGAGCGGCGGCTGTTCTTCGTCGGGCTGACCCGGGCGCAGGACCGGCTCTACGTCAGCCACGCGGGCCGGCGCGCCCGGCACGGCGCGGAACGCGACTCCCGCCCGTCGCCGTTCCTCGACGTGATCGACCCGGCGCTGTTCGAGCGCCTGGACGCGACCGAACCCCGCCGCCCGAAGGACCACCAGCTCCGGCTGATCTGACGGCACCTCTCAGGTGAGGACGGCGGCGAGCCACGCGCCGCCGAGCAGCGCCGGGCCGAACGGCACCGGGGTGTCCCGGCGTACCCGGCCGGTGGCGAGCAGGACGAGCACCGCCGTACCGGCGAGCACGTGCGGCAGGAGCAGCCCGAGGCGCAGCGCCGGCCAGCCGAGCCAGCCCAGCGGCAGCCCGAGCGCGGCGGCGAGCTTCACGTCGCCGAAGCCGAGTCGGGCGCGGGGCAGCAGCGCCAGCAGCGCGTACCCGGTGAAGGAGAGCGCGGCCCCGGCCACCGCGACGGCCAGGCGGCGCGGTTCACCGGCGGTCGCCGTGGCAGCGGTCAGGCCGAGCCCGCCGCCGAGCGCGACCACGCCGACGAGCGGGTCGGGCAGCCGCAGCGCGGACACGTCGGTGACCGCGAGGACCAGCCCGGCGGCGGCGACCAGCAGCAACGCGGGTAGCGCTGGCTCGCCGCCCCGGGCGGCGGCGAGCCCGCCGAACACCACGGCACCGGCCAAGGCGAACGCTCCCCGGCGCGGAGCGCCGCCGGCGGAAACGGTGACGAACGACCGGCCGACCGGTACGGCCGCCCACCCGACCACCGCGCCGAGCAGCGCGACCCCCGTCACCAGCAGCGCCGACACGGACCGGGACGCTACCGCCGGGCAGGTTCTCCGGCTGCCCCGTCGACGGCTGGTGGCGGGGACCGGCGGGGTCGCTCGGTGCTCACCACCACCGCCACGCCGACCACGATGACCGCGCCGCCCATCAGCACCTGCGAGGTGATCGGTTCCGCGACGAACAACGCGCCGAGCGCCACCGCGACCACCGGGTTCACGTACGCGTACGTGGAGACCAGGGAGATCGGCGCGTGGGCGAGCAGCCAGACGTACGCGGTGAACGCGACGAGCGATCCGGCCACCATCAGGTAGGCCATCGCCGCCCAGGACCGTCCGGTCACGTCGGCGAAGGAGAAGCCGCGCAGCTCGCCCCGGGCCACGCCGACGAGCGCGAGCACCGCCGCGCCGGCCACCATCTCGTAGACGGTGGCCACGAACGGGTCGGCGGGCATCAGGATCTTCCCGGACAGGTACGAGCCGACCGACCAGCTCGCCGCCGCTGCCACCACTGTCAGCGCTCCGGCCACGGGCACGCCGTCCACCCCGTCCCGGGGCAGCACGAGCAGGACCAGGCCGGCGAAGCCGAGCGCCACCCCGAGGAACGTCCACGGTCGCGGCCGGTCCCCGCCTGCCGTGCGCAGCAGCACCACGAGCAGCGGCACCGTGGCGACGAGCAGCGCGGCGACACCGGAGGGTACGGCGGTGCCGGGCGGCCCGGACTCGGCGAGCACCACCAGACCGTTGCCGCCGGCCAGCAGCAGCACGCCGACGAGCGCGGCGGAGCCGACGCGGCGCGCGGGCACCCGCAGAGCGCCCGGTCCGCGCCGCAGGCGCAGCACCACGGCGAGCACCACCGCGGCGGCGGCGAACCGCATCGCCGCGGAGATGAGTGGCGGCAGGGACTCGACCGCGACCCGGATGCCCAGGTAGGTCGAGCCCCAGAGCAGGTAGACCAGCACGAGGGCGGTCCAGATCAGCGCGGTGCGGGCCGGCGGCGTCGCGGAATCGACGACGTTCGTCGCACTCGTGGGGCGTGAGCTCATCGTGGGACCACGCTACGGTGACCACGGCGTCGGCGTCCCCAGTTGGTGGCCGGCCTCTCAGCACTGGCGTACGCAGGAGGCGTTCATGTCGAACTTCGGTCCACCGGGCGGCGGCTCTCCCGAGCCCTGGGGGCGGCCCGACGACGGCTACGCCCCGCAGCCCGATCCCCGCTACGCGCCGCAGGGCGACCCGCGTTACGCCCCGCAACCCGACCCGCAGTACGGCCCGCCGCCGGGCGCGCGGCCGTACGGTCCGCCGGCCGATCAGTACGGACCGCCCGCCGACCAGTACGGGCCGCCCACGCAGCAGTACGGGCCCGCCGACCGGTACGGGCCGCCGGCGCAGCGCTACGAGCCCGGTCCGGCCTGGTCCCCCGGGCCGCCGCAGCAGGGCCACCCGGGCGACCCCTACGCCGGGCCGCAGTACGGCGGTGGCCAGCCGCCGTACGCCGAGCCGACGCCGCCGAAGCGCGGGAAGGGTCCGCTGCTGGTGGTCGTGATCGTGCTGGCCGTGCTGCTGCTGGGCGGCGCCGGGGCGTACTGGATGGTGGGCCGGGACGAGCAGACCCCGACCGGCGGTACGACCGCTGCCACCCCGCCGGCTGCGGATTCGAGCGAGGCGCCGCCGAGCGATCCGGCCGACACGACGCCCACGACGGCGGCCCCGGCCTCCTCCACCGATCCGCGCTTCGTCAAGGCGGGCCAGTGCGTCGCCAACGAGGGTGGCGGCGGCCAGCCGAAGCTGGTGATCGCCGACTGCGCCCCGAAGACGTACGAGGTGCTGCGCCGCATCGACGGCGCGACGAGCGGCAAGAAGGACGCGGAGGCGAAGTGCGGGAAGGTGGCCGGCTACACCGACTGGTACTTCTTCGACAGCGAGCTGGACACGCTCGACTTCGTGCTCTGCCTGAAGCGCCGCTGAGCGCCGACAGCCTCGCCGGGCGCGCCACGGATCAGCGCCGGTAGCCAAAACTAGGGCTGTCTAGCATCCACGCTAGACAGCCCTAGTTTTATGTCGAGGCCGACACGCGGTAGCCGCCTCTACGCGCATCTAGCCTGGTCCCTAGAGAACCCGATACTGTGCGATTCGTGGATCCGGTCCGCAACCCGTACGCACCGGGCGCCGGCCAGCGCCCGCCCGAACTCGCCGGGCGGGGGCGGGAACTGGACGTCTTCGACGTGGTGCTGGAACGGATCGCGCGCGGTCGCCCCGAACGCAGCCTGATGCTCACCGGCCTGCGGGGAGTGGGCAAGACGGTCCTGCTCAACACGCTGCGCTCCGAGGCGATCAACCACCTCTGGGGCACCGGCAAGATCGAGGCCCGGCCGGACCAGTCGCTGCGCCGGCCGATCGCCGCCGCGCTGCACATGGCGGTCCGCGAACTGGCGCCCCGGCACCGCGCCCCGGACCGGATCGACGCGTTCCTCGGCGTACTCAAGGCGTTCGCGCAACGCTCCGCTCCCACCGGGCGCGGCGGCGCGGCGCCCAAGCTGCGCGACCGCTGGCAGCCCGGCATCGACGTGCCGGCCAGCAGCGGACGCGCCGACTCCGGCGACATCGAGATCGACCTGGTCGAGCTGCTCAGCGACGCGGCGGCGGTCGCCACCGACGTCGGCACCGGCATCGCCGTCTTCATCGACGAGATGCAGGACGTCGGCGCCGAGGACGTCTCCGCGCTCTGCGCCGCCTGCCACGAGCTGTCCCAGCTCGGCGCGCCGCTCATCGTCGTGGGCGCGGGACTGCCGCACCTGCCCGCAGTCCTCAGCGCCGCCAAGTCCTACTCGGAGCGGCTCTACCGCTACCAGCGCATCGACCGGCTCGACCGGATCGCCGCCGACCAGGCGCTCTGCGCGCCGGCCGAGCGGGAGGAGGTCGAGTACGAGCAGAAGGCCCTCGACCTGCTCTACGAGAAGTCCGGCGGCTATCCCTACTTCGTCCAGGCGTACGGCAAGGCCACCTGGGACCACGCGCCCCGCTCACCGATCACCGCTGCGGACGTCCGGGTCGCCGCGCCGGAGGCGGAGGCCGAGCTGGCGGTGGGGTTCTTCGGCTCCCGGTTCGAGCGGGCCACCCCCGCCGAACGCGAGTACATGCGCGCGATGGCCACGCTGGCGCTGGTGGACGGCGAGGAGGGCGGCCGGGACGACATGGACGCGGCGGTGCCCACCGCCGAGATCGCCCGCGCGCTCGGCCGCAAGCCGGCCAGTCTCTCCCCGGCCCGGGACGCACTGATCAAGAAGGGGCTGATCTACTCCGGCGAGCGGGGAACCGTGGCGTTCACAGTGCCGCACTTCGGCCGCTACCTGCGCACCCAGCCCGCCTGACCGCTGCTTTTAAAACGGCCTCAGACCCGCGACCACGGCGGCGGGAAGACCACCTCGCCGGCCGGCGGTGGCGGCTCTCCGCTCGCCGACGGCGGCAGCACCAGCGCCTGCCACGGCTCCCCCAGCCCGGACCAGGGACTGGTCAGGCCCAGCCGGTCGGCCGGGCCGAACCCGAACCGCCGGTAGTAGGCCGGATCGCCCAGCACCACCACCAGCCGTTCGCCCAGCTCGGTCGCGGCGTCCAGCGCCGCCTGCACCGCCGCCGTGCCGTGCCCCAGCCGCTGCCGGTGCCGGGCCACCGCCACCGGACCCAGGGCCAGCGCCGGCCAGGTGCCGCGTTCGGTGCGTACGCCGACGCGCGTGAGCAGCGCGTACGCCACCACCTCGCCGCCGTACTCGGCGACCATGGCTAGCTCCGGAATCCACGCCGGGCTGTGCCGCAACTCCTCGACCAGGCCGACCTCCGGTGGGGTGGCCACGTCGGGACGGGCGAAGGCGGCGGCCAGCACCCGGGCCACCGGCGCCTCGTCGGCGGGGCCCTCCGGGCGCAGTCGCAGCGTCGTCACCCGCGCGACCTTACCGAACGCGACCGGTCCATCCGCGACGGTCGCTGAAATCGATACCGATCGGACGTCCACGTCGGCCGATACCTTTCGTGTGTTGCGGGGATGACGACGTCCCCGACGGGGTAAGACTGAGCCATGAAGCCCGTGCGCTCCCTCGCCCGAGTCATGTTGAGCGGCATCTTCGTGGTCAGCGGCGCCCGCAACCTGCGCAACCCGGAACGCCTGGTGCAGGCCGCGGAACCGGTCACCGGGAAGGTCGCCCCGCTGATCCAGAACGTGCACCCCCGCATCCCCACCGACACGGTCTCGCTGATCCGGGCCAACGCCGCCACCCAGCTCGTCGGCGGCCTGATGTTCGCCACCGGCCGGTTCACCCGTCCGGCCGCGCTGGTGCTCGCGGCCACGCTGATCCCGACCACCGCCGCCGGTCACGCCTTCTGGAACAACGACGACCCGGCCGCCCGCAACAACAACCAGATCCACTTCCTGAAGAACCTCGGCCTGCTCGGCGGCCTCCTCCTCGCCGCCGCCGACACCGAGGGCAAGCCGGGCCTGCGCTGGCGCGCCGGACACCGGATCGACCACTCGCGCCGGTCGGTCAAGCGTGCGGTCCGCACCGCGCGACGCGAGGCGAAGATCGCCGTACGCTCCGCGTCGACCGCCCGCCGCATGCCCGGCTGACAAGCGTTTTCGTACGGCCGCCACCCCCCGCAAGGCCACCAATCACCTGAACCGTCCGAGACCCGTTAACGCGGTGGAAATGTCAAAAACACGTGTGGGATCGGACACGGTCGCGTAACGCGGGAGGCAGCAACGTGAGGCGCCGTTCTAGGCTCCGTTCTGGACCTGGACGGGTACGACGACCTTGGTACGGGGGTGGCCACGCCATGCCGACGACAGTCGGTAGACGGACCAACCGCCTCGCCCCGACCTCCCGCGTCGACCGCCGGATCGTCATGCGTCTCGGCGTCGTCGCCGCCGTGTCGTACGCCGCGTGGCTCGCCATCGGAGCCTTCGGACGGCCGTACAACTTCTTCGACATGAAGATCTACCACGGCGCCGTGCTGTGGTGGGCCGGCGGCAACGAGCTGTACGACTTCGTCGCGCCCTCGACCACGCTGGGTTTCACCTACCCGCCGTTCGCCGCCCTGGTCATGCTGCCGATGTCCTGGCTGCCGGTCGACGGTGCCGGTTTCGTCAACGCGCTCGCCAGCATCGGCGCGCTCGCTGTCGTCCTCGCCGCGCTGCTGCGCCCCATCGTGGACCGGCTCGGCTGGCCGCTCTGGTTCACCGTCGGCATCGCCACCCCGCTCGCGGTCGCCATCGAGCCGTCCCGGGAGACGCTCGGCTACGGGCAGGTCAACCTGCTGCTCTTCGTGCTGATCATGGCGGACATGGTGGGCCTGCGCTGGCGGGCCAAGCGGGGCACCCACTACGAGACGGCCGACTCGCCGCTGGCCCGGTTCGTCTACAGCGGTACCTGGGCCGGTGTGGGCATCGGGCTCGCCACAGCGGTCAAGCTCACCCCGGCGTTGTTCGTGGCCTACCTGATGCTCACCCGGCAGTGGCGGGCCGCGCTCACCGCCGTCGGCACCGCTGTCGGCGTGACCATCGCGACGTTCGGCGTACTCGGTGAGGAGTCCCGCGCGTACTTCACCGGCGTGCTGTGGCAGACCGAGCGGGTCGGTGCGGCGGACATGACCGCCAACCAGTCCCTCGCCGGTCTGCTGGCGCGGCTCTACGACTCGATCGAGACGCCCGGCCTGCTCTGGCTGGCGTTCTCGGTGCTGATCCTCGCGCTGGGCCTGTCCCGGGCGATGAGCGCCCGCGCCGACGGCGACGAGCTGACCGCGTTCACGCTGGTCGGGCTCACCGCCAACGTGATCAGCCCGATCTCCTGGTCGCACCACCTGATCTGGGTCATCCCGGCGATCATCGTGCTGGCCGACGCCGCGGTACGCCGCCGCGAAGCCAGCCGCGGCCTGCCGCCACGCGGCACCGGCGGACCGTCGGCCAACGGCGTGCCGACACTGCGCCCGCCGATCTGGTACCCGACGCTCACCGGGCTCCGCCACGGCGTCGGCGCGCTCGGGCTCTACCTGCTGTTCCTGATCTCACCGATCTGGCCGTACGAGCACCAGCTCCCCGAGGTGTCCCACTACCAGGACGGCCTGTTCGGCGCGTTGATGGAGAACTCCCTGGCCATCGCGCTGATCGTGCTCGTCGCGGCGCTGCCGTGGCGCCCCGGCGCCGAACCGGCGTTCTACCACGAACGGCTGGGCCGCACCGCCGCGCTCGCCGCCCGGCGCTGAGCGTTCAGGGGCAGTTCACCCACTCCTCGGTGCCGTCGTCGAAGACCTGGCGCTTCCAGATCGGCAGCCGCGCCTTCACCTCGTCGACCAGGCGTGCGCAGGCGGCGAACGCGGCCGCCCGGTGCGCCGTGCTGACGGCCGCCACCAGTGCCACGTCCCCGATCTCCAGCGGGCCGATCCGGTGCGACACCGCCACCGCGTACACCTGCGGGTCGGCCGCGACCTCGGCCGCCACCTCGCGCAGCACCGCCTCGGCGGTGGGGTGGCCCTCGTACTCCAGCCGGGTGACCCCCCGCCCGTGGTCGTGGTCGCGGACCACGCCCTGGAAGGACACCACCGCGCCGGCCCGGCGGTCGGCGACCGCCACCTCGTGCGCGGCCAGGTCGAGCGGCCGGTCGGTCACCGCGCCGAGCACCACGCCTGCTTCCACTGTCACGACGTCTCCCGTCGGCTCGTTCGTCGCGCTCACCCGAATCGCTCCCCGGGGGTCAGTGGCAGCGGCACGAGCGGCACCCGGTCGCCGGCCGCGCCGCTGGTGCCGGGCCGGATGACCGCGAACCCGTCCGCGCCGGCCAGCCCTCGCAGCATCGCCGAGCCGACGTGCCGCACCGGGTACGCGGTGCCGGCGACGCGGTCCCAGCGGGCCAGCGCCAGATGGGTGTAGTCGCCACGCCCGGGAATCGGCTCGGCGAGCGTCACGTGCGGCAGCACCGGCATCGGCCGTCCGGTGAGACCGGCGAGCAGGGGAGCGACGAGCGACACGAGCGCCACCACCGCTGACTGCGGGTTGCCGGGCAGGCCGGCCACGAACCGCACCCGCCCGTCGCCGTCCACCAGCCGGGCGAGCAGCATCGGGAAACCGGGACGCACCGCCACGGTGTTCACCACGTAGTCGGCGCCGAGCGCCTCCAGCGTCGGGTGCAGGTGGTCGACCGGGCCGTGCATGGTGCCGCCGGTGGTGCAGACCAGGTCGGCGTTGGCGAGCGCGCCCCGCAGCGCCGCCACGTGCGCGGGCAGCGTGTCGGCGACCGGGCCGACCACGTCGGCCGCACGCACCTGGCAGCCGTAGCGGCGCAGCCAGGCCGGCACCGACGGACCGAGCGCGTCACGGACCCGGCCCGCACCGGGCGGACCGGAGGTGAGCAGTTCGTCGCCGAAGACCAGCAGCGCGGCCCGGGGTGGGCGGCGGACCCGCAGCGTGTCGAGCCCGCAGGAGGCGGCCAGGCCCATCACCGCCGGGTCCACGGGGGTGCCGGCCGGCAGCAGTTCCTCCCCGAGGCACGCCTCCTCGCCCGGCTCCCGCCACTCCGGCGCCGTGCGGGGCGTGCCGGACACCAGGCCGTCCGCCGTACGCGTCGACTCCTCGATCCGCAGGATCGCCGTCGTGCCCTCGGGAACCATCGCGCCGGTGGCGATCTCCACCGTGCTGCCGTCGGCCTCCAACGGAGGCGCGGTGTGCCCGGCGAGCACCCGCCCGACAACCCGCCACGGCCCCGGGCCGCGCACCGCCCAGCCGTCCACGCTGGAGGTCGGGAACGCGGGCAGGTCGGTACGCGTGGTCAGCGGCTCGGCCAGGGTGTGCCCGTCGGCCTCGGCCAGCGGACGGGCGACCGCGGGAAGCGCGGCGGACAGGCCCACCGCGTACACCCGGGAGCGGGCCTCCTCCCACCCGGCCGGGGGTGGCGTGCCCGCCTCGGCCGTGGCGGCTTCGGTTTCCGTGCTCATCCGGCGAGCCTAGCGCCGGGGCACGTGTCGCGCGGGTTCAGTGGTCGCCGCCGCGAAGCTGGTCGACGGCGTGCCGCAGGATCGGCCCGAGCACGGCCAGGCCGTCCCGGGCACCACCCCGCGAGCCGGGCAGGTTGACCACGAGCGTCCGGCCGGTCACCCCGGCCAGCCCTCGGGACAACGCCGCCGTCGGCACGGTGTCGCGGCTGTGCGCGCGGATCGCCTCGGCGATGCCGGGGATCTCGTAGTCGAGCAGCGCGCGCGTCACGTCGGGCGTGCGATCGGTCGGGGTGATGCCGGTGCCACCGCTGGTCAGTACCACGTCGACGCCGTCGGCGCGGGCCGCGCGCAGGGCGTCACCGACCGGTTCGCCGTCCGGCACGACCACCGGCGCGTCGACCTCGCACCCCAGCTCGCGCAGCCCGGTCACGAGCAGCGGGCCGCTGGTGTCCTCGTACACCCCCGCGGCGGCCCGGTTGGACGCCACGATCACCCGGGCCCGGATCACGGCCGGTCCTCCGGCCGGACCCACTCGCCGGTCTTGCCGCCCTCCTTGCGGAGCACCCGCACGGCGTCCACCGACGCGGCCGGGTCGACCGCCTTCACCATGTCGACCAGGGCGAGCCCGGCGACCGCCACCGCGGTCAGCGCCTCCATCTCGACGCCCGTGCGGTCGGCCGTCTTCGCCGTAGCCGTGATCTCCACCGTGTCGGCGGTGAGCTCCAGGTCGACGGTGACGCCGTGCAACGCGATCGGGTGGCACAGCGGGATCAGGTCGGGCGTGCGCTTGGCCCCCATGATGCCGGCGAGCCGGCCGACGGCCAGCGCGTCGCCCTTGGGCAGGCCGTCGCGACGCAGCAGGTCCACCACCTCGGCGGTGGTGCGGAGGCGGCCGGCGGCGACCGCGAGCCGGCCCGAGACCGGCTTGGCGGAGACGTCGACCATCCGGGCCGCACCGGCCGGGTCGACGTGGGTGAGCTGCGCGGGTTCGGTCACGGCCCGACCCTATCCGCCGGGTACGACGCCGCGGGTGCCCCGGCCTGCGGCGGGGAGGAGCGTCGTGTCGGGTGCCGGTGCACGACGCTCCTCCCTCACCTGCCCACCGCCGATTCGCTGGGGAGAACTGACGGTGGGGGCCTCGTTCGGCCGGGTCCGCTCGGACGGTGGACCCACCCCGTGGCCGATGCCGGGGACGCTAACGAACGCCGCGATAAGAAATCGATAAGCCGGTTCAGTGGCTCACGCCGAGGAGCAGAGCGCGGACTCGCTGCTGTTCCGGTCCACCGATTCGCTCGAAGATGGCCAGCGCCCTCCGCCACAGCCGGCGCGCTTCGTCCGGATCCTTGTCCGACAGGAGACTACCGAGCCGAGTCAGAGCACGGCCTTGTTCCTGAGGGTGTGCGATACGGCTGGCCAGCTTCAGAGCCTGTTCATGCAGGCGAATCGCTTCCTGCGGGTATCCCTGGGCTCCGGCGGTCGTACCGAGTTCGTTAAAGGCGGCGCACTGAGCGTGGCGTTCACCATTGTCGAGCGCCAACCGCAAGGCTGTTTCGTGCTGATGACGAGCTTCGTCCAACCGGTTGAGCTCACGTAGGGCGATGCCGAGATCCACCCGAAGCTCCGGCTCGCCGTAGCGGTGGCCCGTCCGATCCCGTAGCCGCAGCGAAGCTTCCATGATCCGAACAGCAGGTTCGAAGTCCCCCATCCTCGACCTGACCATGCCGATGTGCCCCAGAGCATTGAGCAATTGAAATTGGTCTGATGCAGATCTCGCCAGGAACAGGTGTAATCGATGAAGTTGCAACGCCTCCTGGTACCTACCGATCGCTGCCAGCGCGATGCCGTGATTCGGTAGCACGAGATCGATCCAGGCATGGCGGCCCAGCAACACCTCCCGTCGTAGATACGCGCCCAAATGCGCCGCCGCCTCGAGTTGCCCCGTCAACCAGTAGACGACCGTAAGATTGGCACGGTACCGAGCCGCATTACGCGTGTCGCCCAACTCCTCGTAAATTTCAACCGCTGACTCCACCAGTTTGGTCGCTGCGGGATAGTCACCGGTTCGCACGTAGGCGGAGGCGAGGTAGTTCTGCATCTGGGCGGTCGCCTTTCGATCGCCGAGACGCTGGGCGGAGCGCAAGCCACACCGGTGGGTCGACAGCATGTCGTCGAAATACGTTCTCATGTAGAAAAAGCGCCAGAGCGAGCGCGCCAGCCGCCAGGAGAATTGGTCATGACCCATTTGTGTGGCGTAAACCACGAGAGCAGTGAGGGTATTCCGTTCGCGTTCCAGCCATTCTATGTCCGGGCTGATCGCCGCAACCAGATCCGGGCGGGAAGGCGGCTCGGCGACCAGCTCGCTTGCCTTCAGGCGCGGCTCCAGCTCCAGCGCCACGGACAGTGCAGCGTGAAGACACAGCTCGAGAAGCCGGTCTGTCGCCTCCCGTAGAACCCGCGGCGGATCGATGCGCCGCGAGAGCCCACTGGCGTACTCGCGAACCAGGTCGTGCAACCGATAGCGCCCGCTCGTCTTCTCCTCGAGCAGATGGCGATCCACCAGTTCGTCAAGAACCCGCTCGGTCTCGGGAAGCGGGAGATCGGCCAATGCCGCCGCCATCGGTGAACTGAGATCGTCGCCGGGATGAAGCGCGAGAAGCCGGAACACCTGCCGACTTCGCTCATCGAGCGGTTCATAGGAGGTCGAGAACGCGTCCACCAACGTCCGGTCACCTACTGCGATCTGGCCTAGCCGACCGCGTTCGTCGGCGAGTCGAGCCGCCAGATCCGCAACCAGCCAACTCGGGCGGTGCGCCAACCGTGCTCCTGCAAGCCGTATGGCCAGGGGAAGACAGCCGCAGCGGCGTACCACCTCGTCTGCCGCCTCCGCCTCCGCTCGCACCCGATCTGCACCAGCGGTGGAGGCGAGCAGGGCGACGGCCTCGGCAGAGGTCAGGACTCCCAGGGACTCCGGAACTCCAAGTTCGGTTGCGAGCAGCCTCGACCGCGTGGTTATCAGCACTACGGTTCCCACGCCTTCGGGCAACAGCGGGAGCACCTGCTCAACGCTCGCCGCGTTGTCCAAGACCAGCACCGTCCTGCGTTGTGCCAGCTCACGGCGCCAGAGATCGGCTCGATCCTCGAAGTCGGTCGGCACCCGCCCTGGAGGCACGCCCAACTGTCGAAGCAGTGTCAACAGGACCGCCTGCGGTTCCAGAGCGGCGGTTTCTCCATGGCCTCGCAGATCGACGAACAGCTGGCCGTCCGGATGCCGCGTTCGCAACAGCTCGGCCAGCCGGACTGCGAGAGTCGTCTTGCCGCAGCCCGCCATCCCGTCGATCACCTGGATGACGGCCGCCTGCTCCGAACGTCTCCTGATTTCGCGCAGCAGCCGGTCCAGCACGTCCTGTCGACCGACGAAGTCGGTTGTCGGCCGAGGAAGCCAACTTACGGAAGGCGCCCCCTCAGGGGACGCCGACCGGTCAGGCGAGTTCGGCAGCCGCCGGCCGGCCTCAAGTGCCTTTCGATGCAGCTCGTCCAGCCGCGAACCCGGCCGCACGCCCAATTCTTCATTTAGCGCCGCCCGAGTGGACCGGTAGACGGCGGACGCTCCGGCCGAGTCCCCACCAGCAATCAGAGCTT
This sequence comes from Micromonospora sp. WMMD1219, assembly GCF_049315215.1. Taxonomy (NCBI): domain Bacteria; kingdom Bacillati; phylum Actinomycetota; class Actinomycetes; order Micromonosporales; family Micromonosporaceae; genus Micromonospora; species Micromonospora sp. WMMD1219. The sequence goes on along the minus strand of NZ_CP186057.1, from coordinate 1,817,920 downwards.
CCATGAGAACCGTCTGAAGCCGTTCCCGGGTGGGTTGACGGGCGGCATGGGGTCGAAGAAGCCGGATGGCCTCCTCCGGCCGCCCAGAGCCCAGGTGTAAGCCGGCCAGGAGCACCAACGCAGCCTCGTGTTCCCGTTCGGCCACTTCGCGGCGGGCGGACAACACCGGCCCCAGTGGCAGCCCGGGAAGAAGTAGACCCGACCAGTCGTCGACAGCATCGGTGAGCACACGGATTGCGGCGCTTGCCTGGCCTGCGTCGACCATGGCACGCCCGTGGGCGACCTGGCGCTCGATCCGGGCCAGGTCGACCGCATCCGGACCGATCAACAGTTGGTATCCGCCCGGCTGGCGAACGACCACCGCTTCTCCGTCGGCATCGACGAACGTCCGCCTGAGGTTGGCCGCATATGTGCGGACGTTAGGTACGGCCGAGCGAGGAGGCGAGTCTGGCCACAGTTCGTCCACCAGCTTGTCGAGGGTCACGAGCCGACCCGCGTGTACGGCGAGCATCCCCAGGACAAGCTGCTGCTTCGGGGTGCCGAGGTGCACCGACCCGCCCTCGTGGTACGCCGCCAGGCCGCCGAGAACCCGAATCTTCACGCCGTCCGACTCCGGATTTCGCGAACTCAATTACGCTAGTTGAATCCTAGTCTTCACTGCGGGCCGTCGCTGACCGGCTACCGAGGAGCAGGGGCGCCACCGATGCGGCCATTGAGGCATGAAAGCTGCGCCGCCCGACGGTTGTATTCCCGCCTAAGGGTCACCCAGGCTGACAGCATCACGCGAGGTGCGGCTGACCCTGGTTGCAATCCGCAACCGGGCAAGCACCGGCAGGATACTTGCGACTTCGCTCTGCATCACCACGATGGACAGAACGTCATTAATTAGCACAGACTTAGCTGATATTGCGCATAGCGACATTTATGTCTTCTAACCAGGACCTTTCCTCTCCTAAGCTCCTTTCGAGGTTTTGCCCCGCCGTAAAGGCTTCGAAAAGAGCAGGAAAGGAGTTCGGAGATGCGCGGTAGCGAGTGGCACTGAAATGCGGCACTTCTCGCCGAGAAACTCCTCGCGGTAAGCTCTTGGTCACGCCGCTGGCAACCCACCAGCGACGTGCGTCAGCCTCTCAGCCCTGGGAGCTGCATGAGTCGCACCGCCGGACGACGCGATGCTGGGACCGATCGACGTCTGCTGACGCTCGTCGGTCTCATCGTCGTTCTCGCGTCAGGCGTGGTGGTCGGCGCCATCGCCTCCCTGCCCCGAACTCTTCCCGATTCGGTCCGGGACATCGGAACCTTCGCCACGCTCATCTTCATGATCACGCTGGGCGGTGTCGTCAAGGCGTCGATCCGGATCCGCTCCACCACGCACTCCATCGCCTGGGTCGAAACAGCTGTGGTGTTGGGTGTAGCGATCGCGCCGGCCTCCTGGGTCGTCGCCAGCACCGTCCTGGGTGTCGCCGCGTCCTCGATCATCCTTCGTCTGCCGGCAATCAAGTCAGCCTTCGGAATCGGCAAGAACGTGCTGATCGCAGGCGGCACGGTTGCCGTCGCGTCGCTCCTCGACTGGCCGGGTGAGTCGCCGTCGATAGGTGGCCTCATAGGCACCCTGGCCATCGTCTACCTGGTAGCGGCGCTCCTCGATGATCTCCTGGCCATGCCGGTCATCGCGCTCGCGTCCGGGACGCCCGTCGTCCGGCAGTTCCGCACCGACCTCGACCTGCGGGTCGCCGGCTTCGCGGTCCGCTTCCTCGTCGCCGCGTGCACGGTACTCATCCTGCGAGCCGACCCCCGATTGCTGCTCGCCGTGCCACCGCTCGTCCTCAGCCTGCACCTGGCCTACTCCGCCCGGATCCGCACCCGCACCGAGCAGCAGGCATGGCAACGCCTGGCCCGCGCCACCGACGCCCTCAACGTGGTCGACCTCGACCAGGTGCTCACCACCGCGGTCACCGAGGCCAGCGAACTCTTCTCCGCCGACGAGGTCGAGATCGAGCTGCGCGACGGCGGACGCACCGTCCGGGGCAACGGCACCGACATCGCGTACGACGGAACAGCCCCGCAGCCCAGCGCCGTCGACGGTCAGGTCATGCCGGTCCCGTTGGAGGGCCACAACCGCACCGACGACGTCGGCGTGCTGCGGCTCCGGTTCGCCGGCCCGGTCGAACTCTCCGAACGCGAGCAGTACACCCTGCGTACCTTCGCCTCCGCCCTCTGCACGGCGGTCCGCAACGCCCAGGCGTACGCCGAACTCGCCCGCATCGCCGAGGACCACGCCTACGCCGCCACCCACGACGCCCTCACCGGCCTGTCCAACCGGCGACACCTGCTCGACGAGGGCAGCGCCCAGCTCACCACCCGGCACGCCGACGGCGTCACCGCGCTGGTGCTGATCGACCTCAACCACTTCAAGGAGGTCAACGACACCCTCGGGCACGGCGCCGGTGACCGGGTGCTGATCCAGGTCGCCGAACGGCTGCGCGACGCGGCCCGCCCCGACGACCTGGTCGCCCGGCTCGGCGGCGACGAGTTCGCCGTACTCCTGCGCGGCCTGCCCGCCCCGGCCGTCGCCGCCCACCGCGCCGAGGCCCTGCTCGCCGCGCTGCACGACCCGCTGGACCTCGACGGCATGCGGATCAGCGTGGAGGCCAGCGGCGGCATCGCGGTCGCCCCCGCCACCGGCGGCATGGCGGAACTGCTGCGCCGCGCCGACGTGGCCATGTACCAGGCCAAACGTGCCGGCCAACGCGTCGCCACGTACGCGCCGGCCCGCGACACCGCCGACCTGAGCCGGCTCACCCTCGGTGGCGAACTGCCCCGCGCCGTCGCCGACCACGAGTTCACGGTCAACTTCCAGCCCATCGTCGACCTGGCCGGCGGCGAGGTGATCGGCGCCGAAGCCCTGGCCCGCTGGCACCACCCCACCCACGGGCTCATCGACCCGCTGCGCTTCCTCGAAGCGGTGGAACGCTCCGGGCTGCTCCCCGCGTTCGCCGAGGCGATCCTCGACCAGGCGCTCATCGCCGCCGGCTCTTGGCGCGACGCCGGCTTCGACCTGCCCGTCTCGGTCAACGTGTCCCCACGCAGCCTGCTCGACGCCCGCTTCCCCGGCGCGGTACTGGCCCGGCTGCGCGCCCACGACCTCCCGCCGGACCGGCTCGTGCTGGAACTGACCGAGACGCTCACGCTCAGCCAGCTCGACGTGGTCGACCGCGTACTCAGCCGCCTGCGTGACTCCGGCGTCCGGCTGGCACTCGACGACTTCGGCACCGGCTACTCGTCGCTCTCCCTGCTCTCCCGCATCCCCGTGCACGAACTGAAGATCGACCGCAGCTTCGTCGGCGCCATGGAGACCGCACCCGAAGCCGCCGCCGTGATCCGCTCCACCCTCGACCTCGGCCGCAGCCTCGACCTCACGGTGGTCGCCGAGGGCGTGGAGAGCGAACCGCAACGCCGCGCGCTCTGGGAACTCGGCTGCGCCGCCGGGCAGGGCCACCTGTTCGCCCGCCCGCTGCCCGCGGCCGCGCTGCTCGCCGCCCTCCATCGCGGCCACGGCGGCCGGACCGGCGCGCTCGCACCCGCGCTGCACGACGCCGGCGCCGTCATCCGCCTCCCCGGCCGCCGCACCGGACGCACCCGCCCGGCGCCCCCCGCCGCCACCGACGCCCGGCAACCCTGACCCGGCCGGGCCACCCCGCCGGTCTGCCACACTGGCCCGCGTGACCGCCCACGCCGACCCGGCAACCCCCGTCTCCCGCCGCTGGTCGGCACTCGACACCGCCGCCGGCGGCCTCGCCCTCGACCTGGGCCTCTACGCCGCCGCCACCGCCTTCGCCGCGATCACCGCCGCCACCTCCACACTCCCGCCGCACCGCGCCTGGGGCACCGTCGCCACCATCGGGTACGCGCTCGCCACGCTCGCCGCGACCACCCAGCTGCTCGCCCGCCGCCGCCACCCCGGCACACCCCTGGCCGGCCTGCCCGCACGGTGGACCGTCGCCGGTCTCACCTGGGCCGCCACCGCGCTGCTGCCGATCGTCACGCAGAGCGTCGAACGCGCCGGCGGACGCACCGACCGCGCCCAGGAGGAGGTGATCGTGGTCGAACACGCCGGCGCCCGCCTCGCCGAGCACGGCACCCCCTACCTCGGACCCGACGCCATCGCCGCCCTGCCCCCCGGCGAACAACTCCTCGGCTACACCCCCTACCAGCCCGGCATGGCGCTGTTCGGGCTGCCCCGAGCCGCCGTCGACGCCTGGTGGACCGACTCCCGCGTCTGGTTCGCCCTGGTCACCGCGCTCACCCTCGTCGCCCTCGTCGCCACCCTGCGCGCAAGCGGCAGCCCGTCCGCGCCCCGCCGCGACGCCGCCGTACTGCGCGCCTTCCAGGCCGCCACCGTCCTGCCCGTCTGCGCGCTCACCCTCGCCACCGGCGGCGACGACCTGCCCGTACTCGCGCTCTGCCTGCTCGCCCTCGCGCTCGCCGCCGCCGGACGACCCGGCCGGGCCGGCCTCGCGATCGGCGCCGCCGGCGCCCTCAAACTCTTCGCCTGGCCGGTCGCCGTCGTCCTGATCTTCTGGGCCGCCACCCGCCGGGCCGCACTCCGCACCGCCCTCGGCGCCATCGGCCTGCCCGTCCTCGCGCTGGTCCCGGTGCTGCTCGTCGACCGCGACGCCCTCGTCGAGAACGTCCTGCGCTTCCCACTCGGCCACGGCCTCGTCACCAGCCCCGCCCAGTCACCGTTCCCCGGCCATCTGATCGCCGAGACACTCCCGGCCGGCCGGGCCGTCGCCGCCGCGCTGCTCGTCGCCGCCGGAGGAGCCATCGCCGTCCGGCTGCTGCGCCGCCCGCCCCGCACCGCCGCCGCCACGGCCCTCATCTGCGGGTACGGGCTGCTCGCCGCGATCCTGCTGATGCCCTCCACCCGCTTCGGGTACCTGCTCTACCCGGCCGCCCTGCTCGTCCTCGCCCCCGCGCTGGCGCTCACCCGACCGGACGACCCGGCGACATTCCCGGCAACCGCCCCGCGCGATCCCGCCGGAAGGCGTACACCTGAGGGATGACCACCTACCGCGACCGGGCCGAGGCGGGACGCGAACTCGCCGAACGACTCACCGACCTCGCCGGCCGGCCCGACGTCATCGTGCTCGGCCTGGTCCGCGGCGGCGTACCCGTCGCCCGGGTGGTCGCCGACCGGCTCGGCGCACCACTGGACGTGCTCGTCGTCCGCAAACTCGGCGTGCCCTGGGCACCCGAGGTCGCGTACGGCGCACTCGGCCCCGGCGGCGTCCAGGTCCTCAACGAGATGGTCGCCGGCCGGATCAGCGAGAACGACCGCGCCCAGGTCCGCCGCCGCGAACAGGCTGAACTGGAACGCCGCGAACAGCGCTACCGCGGCGGCCGCCCACCGCTGGACCTCACCGGCCGCACCGCCGTCATCGTGGACGACGGACTCGCCACCGGCGCCACCGCCCGCGCCGCCGTCCAGGTCGCCCGCCACCTCGGCGCCGCCCGCGTCCTGGTCGCCGTCCCGGTCGGCTCCGAGCAGGCGTACGACATGCTCGCCGCCGACGCCGACACGGTCGTGAGCTGCCAACTCCCGCACGACTTCGCCGCCGTCGGCGCGTACTACGAGGACTTCCACGAGGTCTCCGACGACGAGGTGACGCAGGCGCTGACCGCCGTCGCGTGAAAACACCCGGTACCGTCGTTGTCATGCAGATGACCTGTCCTAAATGCCGCGGAGAGATGCGCCAGTACGAGCGCAGCGGAGTAGTCATCGACCAGTGCGGCGAATGCCGGGGCATCTTCCTCGACCGCGGTGAGCTCGAGAAGCTGTTCGAGGCCGAGGCCAACTGGAACCGGCAGCACGGCGGCGCCCCGCAGCAGGCCGCGCCGGCCGGTGCCGGCTACCCGCCACCCCCGCCGCCCCCGCCCGCCGCGCCGCACCAGCCCGGCTACGGCGCCGTCCCCCCGCCCCCTCCGCCGCCGCCCGGCCACGGCTACGCGCAGCCCGCGTACGGCCACAGCCAGCAGCAGCACTACGGCTACCACGGCCACTACCGCCGGAAGAAGAAGCACGGCTTCCTCGGCGAACTGTTCGACTGACCGCCGACAACACGCACGCCGGGCCGGTGCACCGCATCGACCCGGCGCGCTCGTCGGCGTGCCGCACCTGCCACACCGTGGCAGGCTGCTCGGCATGAGCCCGATCCGGCAGCACAAGGCGCTGGCCCAGGCGTACGACGGCATCACCGCCGTGGTCACCCCGCTCGACGACGCCGCCCTGCAACGGCCCACCCGGTGCCGCGGCTGGCTCGTCGCCGACCTGCTCTTCCACGTGCTCTGCGACGCCCAGCGCGCGCTCGTCGCCCTGGCCAGCCCCGCACCCGGACCGGCGGACGTGGACGACGTCAGCTACTGGCGCGCGTTCACGCCCGGCGACGACGACGCGGTCGCCGGGCACGCCTGGTGGGCCCGCCGATCCGCCGCCGCCTTCGACCGGCCCACCGGAGTGGTCCGCCTCTGGACCGACACCGCGCCCGCCGCCGTCCGCGCGGCCACCGCAGCCGACCCCGACGGGTACGTGACCACGCAGGGTCACGTGCTGCGCGTACCCCATCTGCTCGCCACCCTGACCACCGAGGCGGTCATCCACCACCTGGACCTGGTGGTGGACCTGCCGGACGCGCCGCGACCGGCGGCGGACCCGACGCGGGTCGCGGTGACCACGATGGACGGCCTGCTCAGCGACGACGCGGTACGGCCAGCCGGCTGGGACGACCACGACTACCTGCTGAAGGCCGCCGGGCGGGTGCCGCTCACCGACCGGGACCGGCTGGAGCTGGGCGAGGCAGCCGGATGGTTCCCGCTGCTCGGCTGACGCCGCTCAGACGATCGCCATGTCCACGAAGCGCGACAGGTGCAACTGGGCCGCCACCGTCACCGTGTCGGTCGGCCCATTCCTGTGCTTGGCAACAATAAAGTCCGCCTCGCCCGCTCGCGGTGACTCCTTGTCGTAGTAGTCGTCGCGGTGCAGAAGGATGACAACGTCCGCATCTTGCTCGATCGAGTTGTGCGCGGCGATGCCGTTGGCGATGAAGTTGTGTGTGCCGAGCACCGTGGCGTCGTAGACGTCCTTCTCGCCGACTGACTCGATCGAGACGATCTCGTCCCAGAAGACGTCGTTCGTCGCGTGCAGATCAAGATCCGCAGAGTCCAGCACCGCGGCCACCTTGGCGAGTCTTGACCGGCTGGGTGCACGCTTCCACATTGCGCTGCCGGAGAACTGGGTACCGACGGCCGCGGCGAACTCTCGGTGGCTCATCTTGCGCTCCGCCAAGATTTCGCGAACCCTGGACCACACCTCCTTGGGCACGGTATCCACGTTCGGATTGCTGACGACGGATTCGAGAATCACAAGCAGCGCCGCGCAGCCGTTGGCGCGCTCGCCGTGCACACCGATCTCCCGGAGGAAGCGAAGCTGGTCGTCGCGACCGGAGATGTCCAGGGTGTACTGCGGCCGATGTCCAGCGACCGGCACCTGTCGCAACCGAGCCGAGATTCCGTAGCGAAGCAGCAGGCGTGAGATGTCCTCCAGCATGCGCGGCGATGTCGAGGAGAAGTAGATCCGTCCGCCTCGACCGGACTTGTTGACAGTTACGGACCCGTCCGTCGCCCAGATGTGTCGCAGGAAGAGCGTGATCTGTTCCTTAGGCAGGCCGAACACCGCTGGCGGTACGAACTTCTCGTGGGACCGCAGCCCGAACAGCCCCAACCCGTCCAACCACTCGGCGATCGGGTTCCGTCGCCCGCGGGCGAGCCGGAACGGTGCCGGTAGTCGGAGCGTCGTCACCCGCGCAGCCGGGTAGTCGTCTCGCACAGCCGTGATCCCGAAGTGCATGGCCGCCTCCGACACGGCTGTCAGATTGGCCTCGTCACAACTGGCGTAGCGGATCGGCTGCCGGCGGACGAACGAGCCGTCCCCGAGGAGGTGAGCCAGCATCACCACCTCCGGCTCAGCCCATGGCTGAATGTTCAGCGGTGGCGGAATGTGCCGAGGCGCGGCAAGCCGAGTTCCCACCGTGAGTTCTCCCAGCGGCAGCCAACCACCGAAGGTGAGAAATGGGTGGTTAGCGGTCGCTTCCACCTGCTTCCCGGATGCCAGGGTCATCCGGAACACCTCGCGCGTTCCACTGGGAAACGCGTGGGTGAGCGTTCGGGGGGTGTAGCGGAGACCTTCATCGAGGGCCCACACAGGAACGTCCCTGACGTTCCCGGCAAGGAGCGCCCCGAGAGTGATCTCCGAGTTGTCATCGGCTCGTACGAGCCTGGTGTCGGCCGTCAGGCAGCCGGATTCACGCAGGTCGGACAATTGCGGACGCTTATCGGTGCGCTGCTCGGGGCCACGGTTCAGCTGGCTCACCGCGATCACCGGGCACTCGACCTCCTTGGCCAGCAGCTTCAGGCCACGGGACAGGTCCGCGACCTCCTGCTGCCGACTCTCGGTGCGTTTCGGTGAAGTCATCAGCTGGAGATAGTCGACGACGATCAGCTTCAGGTCGTGCTTCTGCTTGAGCCGCCGCGCCTTCGCCCGGATCTCCATCAGGTTCATGCTCGGCGTGTCGTCGACGAAGAGCGGCGCCTCGCTGATCTCGCCCATGCAGCGGGCCAGCTTGGTCCAGTCGTCGTCGGAGAGCTGCCCGCTGCGCAACACGTGCAGCGGCACGCGCGCCTCGGCCGAGAGGAGTCGCATGACGATCTCGACCTTGCTCATTTCCAGCGAGAAGATCGCCGACGCCTGGTTGGCGCGGATCGCTGCATTTCGGGCGAAGTCCATGCTCGCCGTGCTGTTGTGCGTCGGGATCATCGAGCGGCCCGCCAGATACAGGTGGTCGGGATTGTCGACAGTCACACAACGCACCGGAACGCTCGGCACCGGACGGACGTCCACGATGAACCGCGAGTGGGAGCGGACGTCCGAGGACGTCCGGCGTCGGGCCGCATGAGCGGTGCGCTTCCGGTCCAGCCGGAAGACCGTGTCCGGGGTGGAGAAGTTCAGCGTGTACGCGATCGACGATTCCTCGGTCCGGCCGCGCACCTTGCGCTCGGTCATGGTGCACCGATGTCCCAGGCTGACGACGAGTTCCCGAACGCCGTCGATCAGGCGCCTCGAGGTGGATGTGTACTGCAGGTTCCCGGTCGGCGCCACCGTGCCGTCGGTGTCCATGAGACCGGCGAGCAACGCCCGGCGCTGTGTTTCGGAGGCGCGGAGGTAGTCCCGCGGAATGTGCTTGTCGTAGGCCACCCCGACTCGCCGGAGCAGGGCCAGGAAGGAGCCGTTCCGCTCGTGGCACTCGGCGCAGCGGCGGGTTTCGGGGTTCTCCCGCAGGGCACGAGTGGAGCCGCCGCAGTCGACGCAGGTGCGGTCCGGCGTCCTGGCCGGCGCGGGCAGATGCACGCTGTAGACCATGGGGCCGCTCGGGCGTACCAGGAAGCCGTCCTGGGCCACGAGGTCGAGCATCTCCGCGTCCGCGGTGGTGAAGCGGCTTGCCCCGGTGTGCCCGTCGCCGAGCCACACCCCGAGGGTGTACGGGGGGACGACCAGATCGCGTTCCGGAAGCCGGAGCGGCGCGCAGTTCCGCACGGCGTGGTTGAGACGGCGGTCGGCCGTCTCGGTACGCAGCGTGGCCGCGATCTGCGCCGTCGTGACGATCCCGTCGTGCTCGGCGCGGCTGCCGGCGTTCACCGGTCGTTCCGCGCGTGCACGGAGGCCGGAGATCAACGCGCCCACCGGGTAGCCGGGTGCCGTCCAGTTGCGTGTCTTGCCGGCCCGGGTCACCGGTCGGGCGACCCGGCCGTTGGAACCCACCGTCTGCGCCACCGCGTGGAGCACGTTGCGGAATTCCGGGCCGACCTGATCCAGGGTCTCCGCGAGAGTGACCAGCCGGTGCGGTTCGGTGGATGCGGCCGCCTCGGCCGCCCGTACCTTCGCCAGCGCCGGCTCGGCCCAGTGGTGCCGCCGGCGTGCCTCCGGCTGGCGCCGGCTGGCCCGGGTGGTGGTCTTCCACAGGTGCTCGGCGTCCGCCACGATGACGCTTCCGTCGGAGAACTCGACCTCGTAGCAGGGGCGGTCGTACATCACGTCGAAGACGTTGGTGATCGTCGTCGGAGTGCCGTCCGCGGCGAGGAGCTGCTCGCCGACGCGCACCTCACCCATGGTGGTCCAGCCCTGCGGGGTGGGCAGCGGGGTGTCGAGTGCGAGCGCCTTACCGAGACCGGGCCGGCCGGCCACGATGATGAGTTGGCCGGCGTGCAGGCCGTTGAGCAGGCGGTCGAGGTCGGTGAAGCCGGTCGGCACACCCGTCATCACCCCGCCCTGGGCGCCGACCGCCTCGATCTCGTCGAGCGTCGGCTGGAGCATGTCGGCCAGGACGGCGAAGTCCTCGCTGACGCGCTTCTCGGTGATCTCGTAGACGGCCTGCTGGGCGAGGTCGACGATGTCGTCGACGTCGCGGCTGCCGCTCGGGCCGGTGCCGTAGCCGAGCTGCACGATCCGGGTGCCGGCCTCGACCAGCCGGCGGAGCACCGCTCGTTCGCCGACGATGCGGGCGTAGTACGCGGCGTTCGCGGCGGTGGGCACGCTGGCGATCAGCGTGTGCAGGTATGGGGCGCCGCCGATGCGGGCGAGGTCGCCGGAGTCGGCGAGCGCTGCCGCCACGGTGATCGGGTCGGCGGGTTCGCCGCGTCCGTAGATGTCCAGGATCGCGTCGAAGATGGTGGCGTGGACCGGGCGGTAGAAGTCGTTGGTCTTCAGGATCTCCACGACGTCCGCGATGGCGTCCTTGGAGAGCAGCATGCCGCCGAGTACGCACTGCTCGGCGGCGACGTCCTGGGGTGGTGTCTTTTCGAACGCCGCATCGCGCGGTGGCGGCTCGGGCGGTTGCCCCCCGGTCCGTTCCGCACGCGTCTCGTCGGTGACCGACACGGGTTCCCCCCTCGCTGCGTCGGATCGAGTCCAGCTGTATCGCCGGGGTATGACAACTCTCCGCCGACCCTCCGGTCGATCGGGGGTCATCGCCCGGCGGTCGGTGGACCACGATACGGAACCCGAGGTCAACCGCTCAACAAGGCCGGTGGATGAGCCTCGGGACAACCTGTGGACGCCTGGGGACAGGCATGTGCGCAGGGTGTGCACAGGGGTGTGGAAAAGTGATGGGGAATTCCGGGCTTATCGCCTCTGACCTGGGCTTTTCCTATCCCCACCCTGTGGACGGAAGATTTCCGGCCGAGCTTTGTCGTCGTTCGTCCCGTACTATCGCTGCGAACGGCGACACCTGGGACAGCGGGTTTACTTTCGGGTTGAGAGAGGTCACGCTCCGGCCGTGAGACACCGGGACTGGGGACGCGGGGAGGACAGCCCGCGCGAGCGACGGCCGAGCGGTTCCTGGGATGAGCCCGCCGGGCCGCGCCGGGTCGACTCGTACGCGCCGGAGGGCTACCGCACGGCGAGCCGGCGGCGCGCGATCGAGCGTGGCCAGGACGAGCCGGTCGAGACGTACCTTCCCCGTTGGGCTCTGGAGTCCGGGGTGAGTCGCGCGGACGGTGGCGGGCGGCATGCCGCGCCGGACGACGAGGTGGAGACGCCGTCCTCCGGCGGTGGTCGGCGGGTGGACGCCGGGCCGCGTCGCGATCTGCGCGCGATCGGTGCGGGTCCGTTGTCGGATCACACCGCCGAGTGGACGATGGACGCCCCGCAGGAGCGGGGGTACGTGGGCAACCGGCGGGCGGACGAGGGCGACGAGCCGGTGTCGGGGGCGGTGCCCCGGAGTCGTCCGCGTCGGGCGGCGACACGTCGGCCGCAGGTGACCTGGTCCGGGCTGCCGGAGTCGGCGGGTTCGAGCGAGGGGCCGGCGGGATCGGACGGTGAACGGCCGGCGGGCCGCCGTCGCCGGTCGGCGTCGGGTTCCTCCTGGCCGCCGCCGGCGGGGTCGGATTCCGGCTGGTCGCGGCCGGCGGCCCCGGACGGCGCGTGGCCCCGCTCGGGGACGGATGCCGACTGGCCAACGGCGTCGGATGCGGGCCGGTCGGCGGCGAGGGCCGCGGAGCCGGAGCCGAGCTGGGGACAGACGGCGGCGAGGGCGGCGGAGTCGGAGTCGGCCTGGTCGCGGGCGGAGCCGGAGTCGGCGCGGCCGCAACCGGCGGCGGATCCGTGGCAGCGCCGCCGGAGCGTCGAGCGTGAGCCGGTGCAGCCGCCCGCTGTCGATCCGTGGGACGCGTCCGGGGTGCACGCCTGGGACCGGCCGGTGCCCGCGAGCCGCTGGGAGCGGGCGGAGAACCGGTGGGACCGTACGGAGCACACGGGTGAGTGGGACCGGTTCACCGACACCGGTTTCCTGGAGCCGGTGCGGGACGCGGGCGACCGGTACGCGCCGGCCGATCCGTGGGACCGGTCGGCGCCGCCGGTGCGGGAGGGCTGGGCGTCGCCGGAGCGGGCCGAGGCGTTCTGGTCGGGTACCCGGCTCTCCGGTGACGATCCCCGGTGGATGGAGACCCCGTTGACGGCGCCCCGCTCGCCTGCGGTGGCGTACTCGGCGCCGCGCCCGCGTACCGTGCCTCGCCGTGGCCCGGTGGAGCCGGCGCCTTCGACGTTGCGGCGCCGGGTGGAGACGATCGGCGGTGGTTCGTGGGGCCGGCGGCTGGAGGACGACCTGCTGGATCCGGACCCGGGTGGTCCGTTGCGGCCGTTGGTCTACACGGCGGCCTGCTATCTGGTTCCGGCGGTGCTGCTGGTGATCGGTCTGCTGTTCCTGAGCGGTCAGCCTCCGGCGGGGTGCGTCACGGACATCACCGGCGGTGGGTGTGACTCGCCGCGTGCGCATGCGCTGGAGTCGCTGGTGTCGGCGGCGCCGCGGTTCGGGTTGGCGATGGTGAGCAGCCTGGTGGTGGCGGTGCTGCTGCGGCAGGTCGGGACGACGTGGCGGTCGGCGACAGTGGCGCTGGCGGCCGCGGTGGTGGGTGGTGGCCTGTCCACGGTGGTGATCAGCGCGGTGACGGGCAAGCCGCTCGGTTGAGCGGTGAGGATGTGGAAAGGCCCGCACCGGCGACCGGTGCGGGCCTTTCGCGTCGTGCTTCGGGTGTCAGCCCTTGACCACGTTCAGGTCGAACTTGGCGGTCACCTCGGGGTGCAGCCGGATGCTGACCGGGTAGGAGCCGAGCGCCTTGATGTGGCCGGGCAGCTCCAGCCGGCGGCGGTCCAGGGTCGGGCCGCCGGCGGCCTTGACGGCGTCGACGATCTCGGCCGGGGTGACCGAGCCGAAGAGCCGCCCGCCGTCGCCGGCGCGGGCCTTCAGGTTGACCTTCAGGCCCTCGACCTGGGTCTTGACCTCGGTGGCGTGGCCCAGGTCGCGGATCTCGCGGGCCGAGCGGGCCCGCTTGATGACCGTGACCTGCTTCTCCGCGCCCTTGGTCCAGGCGATCGCGAAGCCCTGCGGCAGCAGGTAGTTACGGCCGAAGCCGTCCTTCACCTCGACGATGTCGCCCGGAGAGCCGAGGCCGGACACCTCCTGAGTCAGGATGATCTTCATGTCCGTGCCTCCTCTCAGCGGGTCGTGGCCGTGTACGGCAGGAGCGCCATCTCGCGGGCGTTCTTGACCGCACGGGCGATCTGCCGCTGCTGCTGCGAGGTCACGCCGGTCACCCGTCGAGCGCGGATCTTGCCGCGGTCGGAGATGAACTTGCGCAGCAGCGCGGTGTCCTTGTAATCGATGTAGGTGATCCCGTCCTTGTCGAGCGGGTTCACCTTCTTCTTCGGCTTGCGAAGTGCCGCAGCCTTAGCCATTGCTCGTGCTCCTGGTTTGCGATCGCGGGCGCTCGGCGCCATTAGAACGGAGGCTCCTCGTCGAAGTTTCCGCCCGAACCACCGCGGGAGGGGGCGGGGGCAGCAGAGGCCCAGGGGTCGTCGAAGTTGCCTCCGCCGCCGCCCTGGCCGCCACCACCACCGAAGCCGCCGCCACCGCCACCGGAGCGGGACATCTTCTGCACCTTCGCCGTGGCGTAGCGCAGCGACGGGCCGATCTCGTCGACCTCCAGCTCGATGACGGTGCGCTTCTCACCCTCACGGGTCTCGTACGACCGCTGGCGCAGTCGGCCGGACACGATCACGCGAGCGCCGCGCTGCAGCGACTCGGCGACGTTCTCGGCGGCCTGGCGCCAGACCGTGCACGAGAGGAACAGCGGTTCGCCGTCCTTCCACTCGCCGGAGGCCTTGTCCATGAAGCGGGGCGTCGAAGCGACCCGGAACTTGGCGACCGCCGCGCCGGAGGGGGTGAATCGCAACTCGGGATCATCGGTCAGGTTGCCGATGACCGTGATGGTGGTGTCTCCTGCCATGACCATCTCCTCGCGCACTCATCTTTGTGCCGTTCAGGCTCTCAGAGCCGTACGACAGCGTGGATGAGGCTTGTGATCCGGACGTGCCGGGTCTGGATGCTCAGCGCATCTCCGGTCGGATGACCTTGGTGCGCAGCACCGACTCGTTGAGTCGGAGCTGACGGTCCAGCTCGCCAACGGCCTCCGGCGTCGCCTGGAGGTCGATGACGGCGTAGATGCCCTCGGCCTTCTTGTTGATCTCGTACGCGAGGCGCCGGCGGCCCCACACGTCGGTCTTCTCCACCGAGCCACCCGCGGTCCGGATCACGTTCAGGTACGTGTCGAGCGACGGGGCGACGGTGCGCTCCTCGAGGCTGGGGTCGAGGATCACCATGACTTCGTAGTGACGCAAGACGTGCTCACCTCCTGTGGGCTAAGCGGCCACGGTCCTTCCGTGGCAGGAGGTCGTGCGTCGCTGCCCGCGCCGGTGCCGGGGGAACCCGGTCGGACACGCGGACAACCGGACCAGGATAGCCGGTCCGGACGATCATGGCCGGGCCGGTGGCCCCGGTGTCCCGGGTGCGGCGACAGGGGCCCACCTCCGGCGAGCCGGCAGGTGGACCCCTGTCCACGGGACCGCGGGGCGTCCCGTCCGCATTCCTTGGGTGGGACCTGGGGAGGAACGACCACACCGATGAGGTTGGATCGAAGACGCCCCGCGGAGCTTTATCGTGTTGTCACCTGGTCTGACCATACAATGGCTCTCGTCACCACTTGGGGTAAATGGAGGAATTGGTCCTACTGCTGGCCTCCCGTACCGGGATGACGAGCGGATCCCGCCCCGTCGTGCCGGGCCGCACGGCGGGGCGTCCCGTTTCCGGGGGTCCACCCTCGCCCGTCCGTGCTGTGGACCACGTTCGGGCGGAGCGTCGACCATCGATCCCACCTCGGACAACGACCGCCGGGCCGGGTGGTGACGCGTTCGACCCGCCGGGCGCCTCCCGCGAGCGCGCCGACCGTCGCAGGCGCGACGTAGGCTGCCCTGCATGCGAATCGGAGCCCACGTCGATCCGACCGACCCGCTGGCCGAGGCGGCCGCCCGGCAGGCCGAGGCGGTCCAGTTCTTCCTGGCCGACCCGCAGGGCTGGAAGGCCCCGAAGCCGCGCGAGGACGCCGAGCGCCTGCGTTCCGCCGACGTCGACCTCTACGTGCACGCGCCGTACGTGATCAACGTGGCCACGCTCAACAACCGGATCCGCATTCCCAGCCGTAAGCTGCTGCTCGCCCACGCCACCGCCGCGGCGGACGTCGGAGCCAAGGGGCTGATCGTGCACGGCGGCCACGTCAACGCCGGCCACGACGTCGCCGTCGGCTTCGACAACTGGCGCAAGACCTTCGCGTACGCGGCGGACTCGGGCGGCTTCCCGCTGCCGGTGCTGATCGAGAACACCGCCGGCGGCGACAACGCCTGCGCCCGGCACCTCGACTCACTGGCCCGGCTCTGGGACGCGCTCGGCGACCACGAGGTCGGCTTCTGCCTGGACACCTGCCACGCGTACGCGGGTGGCGAGGAACTGCTGGGCCTGGTCGACCGGGTGAAGGCGATCACCGGCCGGATCGACCTGATCCACGCCAACAACTCCAAGGGCGCGTTCAACTCCGGCCAGGACCGGCACGACAACCTGACCGGCGGCACCATCGACCCGGAGCTGCTGGTGGCGGTGATCCGCGCGGCGGGCGCGCCGGTGATCGTGGAGACCCCCGGTGGCGTCGAGGGCCAGGCCGCCGACATCGCGTTCCTGCGCGGGCAGCTGGGCGCGGCGGCGTGACGACCGAGCAGTCCGGCACGACCGGCCGCCGGTCCGGCGCCGAGCCCCGGCCGGACGGGACGGGCGCGCGGAACCGGCCGGACGAGAGGGCCGAGGCGACCCCGACCGGCGAGGGTGGGACCGCCGAGGGCGGATCCGGCGTGGACGCCACCGCCGGCAAGGCGGGCACCGGGCCCGGTGCCGGCACCGCGGACGAGGCCGCCGCCGAGGAGAAGGCCGAGGCCCGGGACGATGCCGCCGCCGGCAAGGGCGGCGCCCACGACGGGCCGGCGAAGGGCGGCGACGCCGGAGACGCCGCCGGCACGAAGGCCGAGGGCCGGGACAAGAGCGCAACGGGTACGGCCGACGAGAAGCCCGCCGACCCCTGGTCCGCGTTCGGGCCCGCGCCGGAGCCGGTGCTCGGCCGGGCCCGCCGGGCCGTACGCGCGGTCGGCCGGTTCCTGGTGCACGAGTGGACGCTCGCCGCCGTCGCCGCGCTGGCGCTGGCCGCGGCGATGACCTGGCCCACGTTGCGCTATCCGCGGCACACGCTGCCGCAGGACTACTGGGATCCGAGCCTGCAGGCGTGGCAGATGGCCTGGTCCGGGCACATCCTGCGGACCGACCCGGCGATGCTGTGGCACGCGAACACGTTCTATCCGGAGAACTGGAGCTTCGCGTTCTCCGACACGCTCCTCGGGTACGCCCCGGCCGGCCTGATCGGGGTCGGCCCGGAGCACGCCGTCCTGCGCTACAACATCATGTTCGTGCTGGCGCACGCGCTCGCCGCGTTCGGCGCGTACGTGCTGGCCCGGCAGCTCGGCGCGGGCCGCATCGGCGGCGCGGTGGCCGGGGCGAGCTTCGCCTACGCGCCGTGGCTGCTGGCCCAGGCGGGGCACCTGCACATCCTCTCCAACGGCGGCATCCCGCTGGCGCTGGCCATGCTGGCCCGGGGGCACGGCTGGTCGCTGCGGTACGGCTACCGGCCGCGCCGCCGGCACGCGGGCTGGGCGTTCGCCGGGTGGCTGGTGGCCGCGTGGCAGCTCAGCCTGGGGTTCGGCATCGGGCTGCCGTTCGCGTACATGCTGGCCGGGACCGGCGTGGTCTCGGTGGTGCTGTGGTTCGTGCGGCGGCGCCGGGTGAAGCGTCCGTTCGGGCGGCGGCTGTTCCTGGCCGACGTGTTCGGCGGGCTCGCGTTCGCCGCGGTGGGCGCGGCGCTGGCGGTGCCGTACTTCAAGGTCGCCGAGCTGCACCCGAACGCGGAGCGGACGCTCGGTGACATCGGGCTCTACTCGCCGCCGGCGAGCGGGTTCTTCACCGCGCCGGCCGAGTCCCGGGTCTGGGGCGGGCTGCACGAGGGCGCCCGCGCCGTGCTGCCCTGGCATCCGGAGATGACGCTGCTGCCGGGCTTCGCGCTCTACGCGCTCGCCGCCGGTGGCCTGTTCTTCTCGGTCTGGCGGGTCCGGCACCGGATCTTCCTGCTGGCCGGGGTGCTCGTGACGATGGCGCTGGCGATGGGCACCCGGTTCTTCGGCGGCCGGTTCACCTACGTGCCGTTGTTCGACTACCTGCCGGGCTGGAGCGGGCTGCGCACGCCGGGCCGGATGATGCTCTGGACCACGCTGCTGCTGGGCCTGCTCGCGGCCGGCGCGGTCACCGCGCTCTGCATGCGCGTACGCGAGCTGGCCGCCGAACGGGTGCCGCCGTGGCCGGGCCCGTGGCTGCGGCTGGCCACGCTGCTGCCGTTGGCGCTGGTGCTCGTGGAGGGGCTGAACGCCACGCCGCAGCCGGTGGTGCCGCGGCAGCCGGCGGCGATGCGGACCGTCGACGGCCCGATGCTGGTGCTGCCGAGCAGCCAGAACCTGGACCAGCCGGTGATGCTCTGGTCCACCGACCGGTTCCAGCCGATGGTCAACGGCGGCAGCGGTTTCACGCCGCGTTCGCAGGCTCAGATCCGCGAGGCGACAGTGAGTTTCCCGGACTACGCGAGCGTCGACTACCTGCGGCAGATCGGCGTGAAGAACGTGGTCGTGTTGCGCGACGAGCTGGAGGGCACCCCGTGGGAGGGGATGCTCGACCGGCCGGTCGACACGCCGGGAGTGACCCGGGAGCAGGTCGGCGAGGCGGTCGTGTTCCGGCTGTAGACCGGAACACGACCGTCTCGGTCACACCGGAACGGGTTCGGCGGGCCGTTCGGCGGCGCGAGCCCGCCAGCGCTGATGCCAGGGCGCGTCGGGCGCGCCGTCGAGCACTCCGCCGTCCGGGTCGTCGGGGTAGGTGTGCCGGACGACGTCCAGTTCGGGCCGCATGATGTCCCGGATGACGAACCCGCAGAGGACCGCCACGGTGATCAGGCGCAGGCTCGACGCCAGCACGAAGACGCCTTCGGGGAAGACCGGCCGGGACATGGCCGTGCCGAGCAGTTCGCCGTAGAACGCGGCGAAGTAGCAGACCTCGGCGACCTGCCAGGCCAGGAACGCGCCCCAGCGCGGCCGGGCGAGCACCGCGAGCGGCAGCAGCCAGAGCACGAACTGCTGGGACCACACCTTGCTGAAGATGAGGAACGCGGCGACCACCAGGAAGGCGAGCTGGGCCAGCCGGGGGCGGCGTGGCGCGAGCAGCGCCAGTCCGGCCACGCCGAGGCAGGCCAGGCCGAAGAGGAGGTACGACAGCCAGTTGAGGGTGGGGATGTTCGCGTTGAGCCACTCGAAGGGCCCGAGTTCGCCGGGTGAGGACGGGCTGATCCGGCCGTCCAGGTAGCGGCCGATGTACCAGAGAGTGCCCCAGTCGATGGGGCGTGTGGTGTTCAGGTCGAAGAAGCGTTCCCAGTTCTCCCGGTAGGGGATCGCCACCGGCAGGTTCACGGCCACGAGCGTCACCAGCGCGGTCGCCGTGGCGACGAGCCCGGCCAGCATCTTGCCGGCGCGCAACGCGAGGACCAGGATCGGGCCGAGGAGGAACAGCGGCCACATCTTGGCCGCGCCGCCGAGTCCGATGAGGACGCCCGCTACTCCGGGCAGCAGCAGCGCGTACCGGCCGGGGCGGGCGCGCGCCCAGGCCAGCAGGCCGAACGCGGCCAGGCCGATGGCGAGCAGGTCCCAGTTGACGGTGGCGGTGAGCACGAGCGCCGGGGAGAGCGCGAACAACGCGGCGTCCCAGGGTCGTCGCCGGCGCAGGCTGAGGATCACCGCGACGGTGGCGACGGCGAGCGCGCCGAGTACCAGCGCGTTCAGGTTGTAGAACCACTGGCCCTGGTTGATGGCGGGGTTGTCGGCGCCGAGGGCGTGCACCGGCAGGCCGAGAGCGCCCATGAAGTAGCCGGTCAGCACCGGGTACTCCACCGGGTGGTCGGCGTAGGGCACCTTGCCCTCGTTGAGCCCTTCGGCGTAGTAGAGCGCGAGCACGTCGGTGTAGCACATCCGGGTGTACTGGATGTTGTTCTGCCAGGCGCCGTCCTGGCAGGGCGACTTCTGCACCCAGTGCAGGGCCAGCGTGAGGCAGACGAGCGCCAGGACGATCCGGCCGGCGGTCCAGAAGCGGCTCTCCCGGTCGGCGGGCCGGTCCAGGGCGGCGGCGTGGTCGCCGAGCGGCCCGCCGATCAGACCGGAGGCGCCCCGGACGAACCAGTCGGAGCGGGACGGGTGGTCCACCGTCTCTGCGGATCGTGGCGCCGCCTCGGACGCGCCGGGCTCATCGATGCCTGCGGGCGACTGGGTGCTCATGGAGAGGCATCCTGCCGTACACCGGGGGTCGCCGTCCCGTCGCGCGCGGAGAAATTCCGGTACGCGAAACGCGGCGGCGGCCGGACCCGAGGTCCGGCCGCCGCCGTCAGGTGGTACGCGTCAGTTCTGTCGTGTCGGTGGTGTGCTCGGTAGCAGCCCACCGCCGCCACCGCCGCCACCGGGGCGTCCGCCGCCTCCGGGGAGCCCGCCCCCGCCGGGCGTTCCACCCTGGTCGCCGCCGCCACCGGGGGTGCCGCCACCGGGCGTGCCGCCGGGGCAGAACAGGCCCAGCGGGTCGCAGTTCGGGCCGCCCGGCTGGCCGGGCTCGTTCGTCGGCGGCGGGGCCTCGCCGTTGCCGGTGTCGTCCTCGCCGACGTTCGCCGCTGGGGGGAACTCCTCCTTGTCCTTGCCCTTGAGCGCCTCGTTCATGAAGCGCTGGAAGATGTCACCGGGCATCTTGGCGCCGCTGATGCTCTCGCCGCCCTTGTACTTGATCGCCTTGCGGTCGCCCTTG
Organism: Micromonospora sp. WMMD1219; assembly: GCF_049315215.1. Classification (NCBI taxonomy): domain Bacteria; kingdom Bacillati; phylum Actinomycetota; class Actinomycetes; order Micromonosporales; family Micromonosporaceae; genus Micromonospora; species Micromonospora sp. WMMD1219. Next base: position 1,797,506 of record NZ_CP186057.1, on the reverse strand, counting down.
TTGCCGACCCAGACCGCGGTGGCGAGCTGCGGCGTGTAGCCGATCATCCAGGCGTCGCCGTTGTCGGTGGTCTTGTCGTTGAGTTCCCAGGTGCCAGTCTTCTCGGCGACCTGCCGGCCGTCCTCGAGCTTCTTGTTGATCTGGCCCGGGTACTGCTTCAGCACGGAGGTGACATCGGCCGCGATGTCCTTGTCGATCCGCTGCTGCCCCTTGAGCTTCTCCGAGCCGACCAGGTCCCACTTACCGGTGTCCGGGTTCTGCTTCTCCACCTTCCGGATGAAGTGCGCCTTGTGGTAGACGCCCTGGTTGGCGAAGGTGGCGACGCCGTTGGCGTGGTCGAGCACCGTGATCGGGTACTGGCCGTAGCCGAGGACGTGGAAGAACGGCGACGGAGCCAGGTCCTTCGGGTCGGCCTTGGTCAGGTCGTGCGCCTTGGCCGGGTTGGTGTCGGTCTGCCACATGGTGGTGACGCCGGCCTGCTTGGCCATGTCGAGCACCTTGTCCGGGCCGATCTTCTCGGTGATGTAGTAGAACGGCACGTTCAGCGACTTCAGCGTCGACAGTTCGAGCGTGCAGGAGTCACCGCATGTGACACGGTCCGCGCCGGCGTTGCTGACCTTGAACTTGGTGCCCTTCGGCGTGAACGCCGACCCCTTCCACCGGGACTTGAGGGAGATGCCTTCCTTGAGCGCCGCGGCAAGCGTGTAGATCTTGAAGCTCGAACCCGGCGAGTGACCGCCGCTCACCACGCCGTTGTCGACGTTCTTCCCGGCGTAGTCGGTGCCGGTGCCGTTGTCGCCGCCGTAGTAGGCCAGCACCCGGCCGGTCTTCGGGTCGATGGCCACCACGGCGGCCATCAGGTTCGGCGGCTGGCCGGCGAGTTCGGAGCCCTTCTTGGCCCGCTGGGCCGCGGCGAGCGCCGCCTCCTGCATCTTCTGGCTGATGGTGGTTGTGATCTTGTAGCCGCCGCGGCTGAGCGCCTTGGCGCAGAGCGGCTTCTTCTCGGTCGCCTCGGCCTCGTTGTCGGTGCAGAGCTTCATCTCGCGCAGTTCCTGCGAGACGTAGTTGACGATGTTGCCGTACGCGGTGTCGATGCCGAAGCCGCCGCCGCTGTTCTTCGTCGGCTTCGCGATGTTCGTCGGGTACTCGGTGGGGTGCACCGGCATGTTCGGCGCATCAAGCCACTTCTCCGTGATCATGCCGTTGATCACGTAGTTCCACCGGTCCAGCGCGGCCGTCGGGTTGATCGCCGGGTCGTAGCCCTGGTGGGTGGCGCTCGGCTCCGGCTGCTTGATCAGCGCGGCGAGCACCGCGGCCTCGGCCACTGTGAGGCTCTTGACGTCCTTGCCGAAGTAGGTCCGCGCCGCCGCCTGGATGCCGTACGCGCCCCGGCCGAAGTAGATGACGTTCAGGTAGTGCTGCATGATCGCGCGCTTGTCGTACTTGTCGTTCAGCTTGGAGGCGAGGATCGCCTCCTTCACCTTGCGGCCGTACGTGTCCTGGTTCAGGTTCTCGAACGCGTTGCGCGCGTACTGCTGGGTGATGGTCGAGGCGCCCTGCTTGTCGCCGCCGGTGAGGTTGTTCCACGCGGCCCGGGCGATGCCCTTGTAGTCCACACCGGAGTGCTTGTAGAAGTTCCGGTCCTCCGCCGCGGCGACCGCGTGCTGGACGTGCTCCGGGATCTGGTCGATGGTGACCAGCTGGCGGTTCTGGTCGCCGATCCGGGCGATGGCGGTCTTGCCGGTCGAGTCGTAGATGGTGGTGGACAGCGGCGGGATGGTGTCCTCCGGGAGCACCACCTTGGTGGAGTACCAGGTGAAGCTCACCACGCCGATGCCGGCGAGCATGATGAACACGGCGAAGCCGGCGATCAGCATGTTGATCCGGCGGCGCTTCTTCGCCCGCGCCGGGTCCTCGCCGCGGCCACGCCGGCCGGGGCCGGCCGGACCGCCGGGACCACCGGGGCCACCGCCGGAGGCGCCGGGCACCCGGGCCCGGCCACCGACAGCCGCCGCGCCGACGCTCGCGCGTGCGCCCACGCTCGCACGCCCGCCGACGCCGGCCGCGCCGACGCTCGCCGAGCCCACCGAGGCGCGTCCGGCCGGAGCGGCCGGGGAGACCGGCACCGACGCCCGGCCGGCGCCGGCGCGTCCGGAGACGCCGGGCGCCGGCGAGACGGGCACCGAGGCGCGGCCCGCGCCGGCCCGGCCGACCGAGGCCGAGCCTGCCGCCCCACGCGGCGCCGGAGCGGCGCCGCCGACCGAGGCCCGGCCGCCCGCGCCGTACGGTGTCGCGGAGGCGCGCGCCGAGGCGCCGCCCTCAGCCGCGCCGGACCAACCGCTCCCGCCCCGGCTCCCTTCGGAACCGGGGTCGCCGTTCGGGCCCGGGATCTGGGCCCGCCCACGCGAAGAACTGGGATCGCCGTAGTTCATTCCTCACACCCTGCCGGTCGCGGTGGGGCGCGGGGGCGCCGCCACCGGGTTGCCGTGAGCTGGAACACGGGACGTTACCCGCCGGCCGTGCCAGCGATCGCCCGTCAAATCCGATCTATTCGGACCAATTACGCGTAAGGGCTGTCGATCCTGCCACCCGGGGAATGGGCCGGCAGTGATCGGGACAGCCGCGTTCACCGTTGCGCCTCTCGCCTTCGCCGAGGGGTGGAGCCGTTGGCCGCGACCGACTCGTCCGCGTCCTCCGCCTCGCCCGCGAGGCCGTCCCGGCCGAGCAGGAACTGCTCGACGAGATGGTTCCAGTCGCAGCCGGGGCAGACCTCCACCACGAACACCTGGAACTCACGCAGCGTCATGGCCAGGACGGGCAACTCGGCCCGGGTACGCGCCTGGCCGGCCGACTGCTTGAGTTCGTCACCGTAAATGTAGTGGACGTGGATCAGGTTCTCGCTGCGGCAGATCGGGCAGCGGTGGTCGGTCGGCTCGCCATGGAAACGAGCAGCGTTCTTCAGGTACGGCGAAGCGTCGCAGACGTCGTACGTGCCGACCCGCCCGGCGAGCAGTTCACGCAGCACAGCCCGCTTCTGAAGCGAGTAGTCGACGACCTGGCGCTGCGTACGCATGCGGCAAAGGGTACGCGCTCCGGCGAACCCAGGCGACCATGGTCACGATGCGTGAGGACCGCGTCGCGTAAGCAGGGGTTTGCCCCACCCTCACCTCTCCGCTAACGTGCGATGTATCGGTCCGATACATCGCGGTGGTTAGTGCTCCGCGCAGGGGGAAAGAGGGGATGGCCCGTGCTCGAGCTTGCCATCCTCGGCCTCCTGCAGGAGGCACCGATGCACGGCTACGAGCTGCGCAAGGAGCTGACCGCCAAGCTCGGTGCCATCCGGGCGGCGATCAGCTACGGCTCGCTCTACCCGACGCTGCGTCGGCTGCAGGCGGCGGGATGGATCGCCGAAGCCGCCGAGACACCCGCGACCGCCGAGGAGGTACCCGCGCTGACCAGCCGACGCGGTCGGGTGGTCTACACCATTACCGCGGAGGGCAAGGAACGCTTCGCCCAGCTCATAGCGCAGGCTGGACCCGAGACGTACGACGACACGGGCTTCGGCGTGCACTTCGCGTTCTTCGCCCGGACCGACCAGGCCACCCGGCTCCGGATCCTGGAAGGTCGTCGCCGCAAGATCGAGGAACGTCGCGAAGGTCTTCGTGACGTGCTCGGCCGGGCAGCCGAGCGCCTCGACGCGTACACCCTGGAACTGCAACGCCACGGGCTCGACGCCTGTGAGCGCGAGGTCCGCTGGCTGGAGGAGCTCATCGCCAACGAGCGCTCCGGCCGGGCCCCGGCCGACCCGCGACCCGGGACGGCCGGTGGCCGAGGAGACAACGACAGCCCGCCCACGCCTGGAACGTCCAGGACAGAGCGGCCGTGATGAAGAAGAAGGAGGCAGACGCTATGGGCTCCGTCCGCGTCGCCATCGTCGGTGTGGGTAACTGCGCCTCGTCCCTCGTACAGGGCGTGGAGTACTACCGGAACGCCGACCCGAACGACCGCGTCCCGGGTCTCATGCACGTCACCTTCGGCGACTACCACGTCTCGGACGTGAAGTTCGTCGCGGCGTTCGACGTGGACGCCAAGAAGGTGGGCATGGACCTCGCGGAGGCGATCGTCGCCAGCGAGAACAACACGATCAAGCTGTGCGACGTGCCGCCGACCGGCGTCACCGTGCAGCGCGGCCCGACCTTCGACGGTCTCGGCCAGTACTACCGCGAGATCGTCGAGGAGTCGGACGCCAAGCCGGTCGACGTGGCGCAGGCGCTGCGCGACGCGCAGGTCGACGTGGTCGTCTCCTACCTCCCGGTGGGCTCCGAGGAGGCCGACAAGTTCTACGCCCAGGCCGCGATCGACGCCGGCTGCGCGTTCGTGAACGCCCTGCCGGTCTTCATCGCCTCCGACCCGGAGTGGGCGAAGAAGTTCACCGACGCCGGTCTGCCGATCGTCGGCGACGACATCAAGAGCCAGGTCGGTGCCACCATCGTGCACCGCGCCCTGGCGAAGCTCTTCGAGGACCGCGGGGTCGAGCTGCTGCGCACGTACCAGCTCAACTTCGGCGGCAACATGGACTTCATGAACATGCTGGAGCGCAACCGCCTGGTCTCGAAGAAGATCTCGAAGACCCAGTCGGTGACCTCCCAGATCCCGCACGAGATGAGCAAGAGCGACGTGCACATCGGCCCGTCCGACCACGTGCCCTGGCTGGACGACCGCAAGTGGGCGTACATCCGCCTGGAGGGCCGCTCCTTCGGTGACACCCCGCTCAACGCGGAGCTGAAGCTCGAGGTGTGGGACTCGCCGAACTCGGCCGGTGTCATCATCGACGCCGTCCGCGCCGCGAAGATCGCGCTGGACCGGAAGATCGGTGGCCCGATCCTCTCCGCCTCCTCGTACTTCATGAAGTCCCCGCCGGAGCAGTACGCCGACCACGACGCGCACGCCGCCGTCGAGGCGTTCATCGCCGGCGAGATTGAGCGCTGACACGTCTCACGAGCACGAAGAAAGAAGGCCGGGTCCGCGCGGACCCGGCCTTCTTTCTTCGCGTACGTCAGGACCAGGCTCGCCGCAGCGCCACCGACGCCTCCAGCTCCAGCAGCGTCACCTTGCGCGGCAGCCCGCCGCCGAAGCCGACCAGCTTGCCGCCCGCACCGACGATCCGGTGACAGGGCACGATCACCGGCACCGGATTGCGGTTGCAGGCCACCCCGACCGCCCGGGCGCCGCCGGGATCTCCGACCGCCTTCGCCACCTCGCCGTAGGTCTTCGTCTCCCCGTACGGGATGCGGGTCATCTCCCGCCACACCGCGCGCTCGAACTCCGAGCCCCGGGGCGCCGACACCGGCACCGTGAACTCGGTCAGCTCACCGGCGAAGTACGCCCGCAGCTCCGCCACCGCCAGCCGGGCCACCACGTCACCGGGTTCGTCGGCCGCCCCGTCCACCCGGCCGAAGTGCGCGCCGCGCACCGCGTCGTCGTCGGTGCCGACGGAGAACTCCCCGATCGGCGAGTCGAGCACGGTCCAGCGCATGGCACCCATTGTCGCGCGCCCGCCGGCATTGCCTCGCTGAGGGCGGGCTGGACGACCGCTGAGCGAAGTCGATGTTGCACGGCGTCGATACCGTGCAGGTCATGGCCACCGGGACGCTCATCTTCCTGATCATCGGCGGGGTCGGTGTCGGCGTGCTGACGCTCGCCCTGCTCGGCTCGGGAGTGCTCCACCTCGGCCAGCCGGACGTCGACGGGCCGGTGTCGCTGGAGGCGGCCGCCGGGTTCACCGGGGCGTTCGGTTTCGGCGGCGCGATCGTCAACGAGCTGCTCGGGGGCCGTACCCCCGGAATGATCGCGGCGGCGGTGGCCGGCGGCGCGCTCGCGGCCGTGCCCACCGGCTGGCTGGCGGCGCGGCTGAGCCGCGCGGCCCGCAACATGCGCACCGACGCCACACCCACCCGCGACCACCTGGCCGGCGCGATCGGCCTGGTGGTGACGCCGATCCCCAGCGGCGGCTACGGCGAGGTGCGGGTACGCCTCGCCGGCCAGCCGGTGAAGCTCAACGCCCGCGCCGACGGGCCGATGCCGGTCGGCACCCGGATCTTCGTGGTCGAAGCACTGAGCGAGACCAGCGTGCACGTCGAGACCTACTGACACACCACCACACAGACGGGAACGCCCATGCCCCTGCTCGTCGCCATCGGCGGCGCGGTCCTCCTCGCCGTCGTCCTCGTCCTCTTCGTGTTGTCCCGGATCAAGGTGGCCGGGCCGAACCAGGCGTTCATCGTCACCGGCCGCAAGGGCCGCACCACCCAGTCCGCCGACGGAGCCCGCTCCACCGACATGTCCGGGCAGAAGGTCGTGCTCGGCGCCTCGGTCTTCGTGCTGCCGGTGGTGCAGAAGCTCCAGTCGCTCGACCTGTCCAGCCGCCGGATCGACGTCAGCATCCGCGGCGCGGTGAGCAAGCAGGGCATCCGCACCGAGCTGCACGGCGTGGCGATCGTGAAGGTCGGCGGCACCGAGGACGCGATCCGCGCCGCCGCCCAGCGCTTCCTGAACCAGCAGGAGGAGATCGACAACTTCACCCGCGAGGTGCTCGCCGGCGCGCTGCGCTCGATCGTCGGGCGGCTCACCGTCGAGGAGATCATCCGGGACCGGGCGGCGTTCGCCAGCGCGGTCGCCGAGGAGGCCGAGCACTCGATGACCAACCAGGGCCTGGTGCTGGACACGTTCCAGCTCCAGGACATCTCGGCCGAGGGCTCCTACCTCCAGGACCTGGGGCGGCCCGAGGCGGCCCGGGTGCTCAAGGACGCGGCCATCGCCGAGGCGCGGGCCCGGCAGCAGGCCGAGCAGGAGCGGCTGCTCGCCGAGGAGGCGATCGCCGAGGCGAACCGGAACCTGGCGCTCAAGCAGGCCGGCATCCAGGCCGAGATCGACGCGGCGAAGGCGAAGTCGGCCGCGGCCGGTCCGCTCGCCCAGGCCGAGCGGGACCAGGCGATCCTCTCCGAGCAGCAGAAGGTGGCCGAGCGCAACGCCGAGCTGAAGCAGCGCCAGCTCGACACCGAGGTGCGCAAGCCGGCCGACGCGGCCCGGTACAAGGTCGAGCAGGAGGCCGAGGCGGCCCGCAACGCGGCGGTGCTCAACGCCGACGCGCAGCGGCAGGCCACCATCGCCGCCGCGCAGGCCTCCGCCGAGCAGGCCCGCCTCACCGGTGAGGGCGAGCGGGCCCGCCGGGCCGCGCTGGCCGAGGCGAACGCGATCGAGGGCGCCAAGGAGGGCGAGGCCGAGCAGCGCCGCCGTTCCGCGATCGCCGAGGCGGTCGAGCGCGAGGGCCAGGCCGAGGCCGCGGCCATCCTCGCCAAGGGTCAGGCCGAGGCCGACGCGATGGCCCGCAAGGCCGAGGCGTTCGCCGCGTACGGCGAGGCGGCCGTCCTGGACCTGCTGGTCAAGGTGCTGCCCGAGGTGGTCGGCGCGGCCAGCGCCCCGATCGGCGCGATCGACAAGATGACTGTGATCTCCACCGACGGCGCGTCGTCGCTGACCAAGTCGGTGGCCGGAAACGTCGCCCAGGGCCTGCAGCTCGGCAGCGACCTGACCGGCATCGACCTGGCCGGCCTGCTGGCCCGGCTGGGCAGCAGCGCGCAGAACAACGGCAAGAACACCGTGGACGGCACCACAGTCACCCAGTGACGACGGACGCCCGCCGGTTCCCCTCGGGGAGCCGGCGGGCGTCGTGCGGTGGTACGGATCAGAGCACGGCGATGACGAACTTCTCGCCCTCGCCCAGATCGAAGGGCGGGCCGCCCCAGTCGATGGTCCGGCTGGCGATGAGCTGGCTGGTACCGGCGCTGCCGGCGGTGACCGCCTTCTCGTTGACGTTCGCGTACAGGTAGACCGAGCCGTCGGCGTTGTAGTGCAGGAGCGACAGCCCCTCCCACGCGCCGATCGAGGCACCCCGGGCGATCAGCGGCTTCGCCCCGGCGCTCTCCGCCGTCACGAACTTGCCGTTGATCTGGGCCTTCAGGCCGAAGGTGCCGAAGCCGTCACCGACGTTCACCAGCTCGTACTTCTCCCAGGCGCCGACGGTCGCGGAGCGGGCGATCAGCGGCTTCGCCCCGGCACTCTCCGCCGTCACGAACTTGCCGCTGACCACCGACTTGATGCTCACGAGCGGCGCCGGGGCGTCGAAGTCGAACTTCTCGGCGGTGCCGATCGCGGTCTTGCTCGCGATCAGCGGCGAGGTGGCGCTGGGCGCGGTGACGTACCTGCCGTTGATCGCCGCCTTCAGGCTGATCGTGCCGTCGGTGTTGTCGACGATCTGGAACTTCTCCCAGGCGCCGATGGTGGCCGAGCGGGCGATCAGCGGCTTGGCCCCGGCGCTCTCCGCCGTGACGAACTTGTTCGTGACCCGCGCCCGCAGGCCGAACAGGCCCCCGCCGGCGTCGACCACGTCGTACTTCTCCCAGGCCCCGATGGTGGTGCCGCGGGCGATCAGCGGCTTCGCCCCGGCGCTCTCCGCGGTGACGTACCGGCCGTTGCCACGCGCCTTGAGCCCGTACGAACCGCGGGCCGTCGCCGCCGCGCCGATGTGCAGCAGCCGGTCCGTGGAGCCCATCGTGTCGTGCACCGCCCCGCCGATGCCGGTGGTCACGACCGAGTCCCGCACCTGCTGCGGCGACCAGTCCGGGTGCTCCTCCAGCAGCAGCGCGGCGGCGCCCGCCACGTGCGGGGAGGCCATCGAGGTGCCGCTCATCGACTCCGAGCCGGCGCTGGTGCCGGCCTTGGCCGAGACGACGCCGGTGCCCGGGGCGAAGAGGTCCAGGCAGCGGCCGTAGTTGGAGAACCAGGCACGCATGTCCACCCGGTCGGTGGCGCCGACGGTGATGGCGGCGGGCACGCTCGCCGGCGAGGACTCGCAGGCGTTCGCCATGATGTTGCCGGCGGCGACCGCGTACGTGATGCCGGAAGCGATCGAGCGGGCGACCGCGTCGTTCACGGCCTGGTCGACGCGGCCGACGCCGAGGCTCATGTTCGCGACGGACGGCCCGGTGGCGTTGGTGGTGACCCATTCGATGCCGGCGATCACCTGCTCGCTGTCGCCCTCGCCGTCGCAGTTGAGGACCCGGACGGCGACCAGCTCGACGGCCTTCGCGACGCCGTACGTCGTACCGCCGATCGTGCCTGCCACGTGGGTGCCGTGCCCGTGGCAGTCCTGGGCGACGTTGTCCTGCTCGACGGCGTCGTAGCCGTTGCCGGCCCGCCCGTCGAAGTCCTGGTGGTCGATGTCGATGCCGGTGTCGATCACATAGGCGGTCACCCCGGCGCCGGTCGCCGGATAGGTGTACTTCCCGTCGGTCCGGGTCTTGAGCTGGTCGATGCGGTCCAGGCCCCACGGCGGGGTGGTCTGGGTGCCGGCGGTGCTCCAGCGCTGGACCTGCTGGACGTACTCGACGTCCGGGTCGGCGGCGAGCCGCGCGGCCTGCCGGACGTCCATCGTGGCGGAGTAGCCGTTCAGCGCCTTGCCGAAGACCCGGCGGACGGTGCCGCCGTGCTCGCCGGCCAGCGCGGACGCGGCGGACTTCACCTTGGCCGGGGTGGTCTTGCCCTTCTTGAGGACCACGATGTAGCGGCCGGGCACCGCCTCGGCCGTGCCGGCGCCGCGGACCGACGGTCGCTTCGGGTCGGCCAGGGCCGGGCCGGCGACTGTGGCGCAGAGTATGGAGGTGGCGCTGGTGAGGGCGAGCCCCACGAGCGCGGAGCGGCGCAGGCCGCCGTGACGTGTCATGAATTGACTCCCCGTGTCCAGCGACCGTCCGGAGCGGACGGGCGGATGAGATCGGACAGCCACATCTGTCGATTCGGCGGCTGCCGATGACTCATCATGCGGGAGACATCGACCGGAACGGGTCAACCGATCGGTCGACACGCCGCCGTATCGTCGTCAGATCACGGACGCCGGTCTCAGCCGGTGATGCCCTCGTCGCGCGCCCAGCGCAGCAGCTCCGCCTCGGCCTCGTCGCGGTCCAGCGGGCCCCGCTCCAGGCGCAGCTCCTTGAGGTACTGCCAGGCGCGACCGACCACCGGCCCCGGCGGTACGCCGAGCAGCTCCATGATCGCGTTGCCGTCCAGGTCGGGCCGGACCCGGGCCAGGTCCTCCTCGGCGGCGATCCGGGAGATCCGCTCCTCCAGCGCGTCGTAGTCGGCCGCGAGCTGGGCCGCCTTGCGCCGGTTGCGGGTCGTGCAGTCGGAGCGGGTCAGCTTGTGCAGGCGGGACAGCAGGTCACCGGCGTCGGTGACGTACCGGCGCACCGCCGAGTCGGTCCACTCGCCGCGGCCGTACCCGTAGAAGCGCAGGTGCAGCCCGACCAGCTTGACCACCTGGGAGGTGATCTCCTTGGAGTAGCGCAGCGCCTTCATCCGGTTCTTGGTCAGCCGGGCGCCGACCACCTCGTGGTGGTGGAAGCTGACCCGGCCGTCCGTGCCGACCGCCTTGGTGGCGGGCTTGCCGACGTCGTGCATCAGCGCGGCCATGCGCAGCACGAAGTCGCAGCCGTCGGACTCCATCGACATGGCGTTACTGACCACTGTGAGCGTGTGCTCGTAGACGTCCTTGTGCTGGGCGTGCTCGTCGATGGTGAGCTTGAGGCCGGTCAGCTCGGGCAGGAAGCGCTCGGCCAGCCCGGTGTCGACCAGCAGGCGCAGCCCGGTGATCGGGTCGGCGCCGCAGAGCAGCTTGGTGAACTCGTCCCGGATCCGCTCGGCGGTGATCCGGTCCAGGTCCGCGGCCATCTCGGTCATCGCCGCACGGACGTCCGGGTGGACGGCGAAGCGGAGCTGGGCGGCGAACCGGGCCGCGCGCAGCATCCGCAGGGGGTCGTCGCGGAACGACTCCTGCGGCGTCCCGGGGGTACGAATGATCTTGGCGGCGAGGTCGGCCAGCCCGCCGTACGGGTCGGTGAACCGGTGGTCGGGCAGGCTGACCGCCATCGCGTTGACTGTGAAGTCGCGGCGCTTGAGGTCTTCGGTCAGGCTGGTGCCGTACTGCACCACCGGGTTGCGGCTGACCTGGTCGTAGACCTCCGCGCGGAACGTGGTGATCTCCAGGTTGAGGCCGTCGCGCTGGCAGGCGATGGTGCCGAACTCGCGTCCGGTCTCCCAGATCGACTCGGCCCAGCCGCGGATGACCTTGATGGTCTCGTCCGGGTGGGCGTCGGTGCAGAAGTCGAGGTCGTTGCCGAGCCGGCCGAGCAGCGCGTCGCGGACGGATCCGCCCACCAGGTGCAGTTCGTGACCGGCCTGGGCGAAGCGCCGGCCCAGCTCGTCGGCGACCGGTGAGACTCGGAGCAGTTCGGCGACGGCGTTGCGCTGCGCGGCGGTCAGTTCGCGGCGGTCGGCGGCGTGGGAGGCGGAGGCTTCGGACATGGGATCGCCAGCCTATCGGGCCGGAGGTGGATCGACCGCGCCGGGCGCGGGTAACGGGCCCGGGTTGACTAAGGTTCCGGTTGGGCGGGGCCGGCCGGGCCCGGTCGCCACGTACCCCCTGGAGGCTGGCAGATGAGCGGCGGGCTCTACCGCAGCGCGAACGCGCACGGCGGCGGCCTGCCGCCGGACGACGGCGCCACCTTCATCTCCGCCGAGCCGCTGAACCAGCCCGGCGTCGAGGCCGTCGCGCCGCCGCAGGAGGTGGTCGCCGAGACCAGCGCCGCGGCGAACAGCGCGGTGATGGCCATCGGCAGCCTGGTGAGCCGGGGTACGGGCTTCATCCGCAACCTGATGATCGGTGCCGCGCTCGGCACCATGGTCGGTGACGCGTTCACCACCGCCCAGTTCCTGCCCAACCAGGTGTACGAGTTCCTGCTCGGCGGCGTGCTGACGAGCGTCCTGGTTCCGGTGCTGGTCCGCCGCCGCAAGATCGACGCGGACCGGGGCGAGGCGTACGCACAGCGCCTGCTGACCCTCGCGGTGCTGGCGCTCGCCGCGACCGCGCTGATCGCGGTGCTGCTGGCCCCGGTGCTGACCGCCGTGTACGCGGCCGGTGGCGACGACCCGGCGTACACCACGCTCGTCACCCGGCTGTCGTACCTGATGCTGCCGATGCTGTTCTTCACCGGCATCAGCGCTTTGATCGCCGCGGTGCTGAACACGCGCGGGCACTTCGCCGCCCCGATGTGGGCGCCGATCCTCAACAACCTCGTCTCGATCGGCACGTTCGGCCTGTACATCGTCGTCTTCGGCGCGACCGGCCTCCGGCCCGACGAGGTGGGCTGGGACCGGATCCTGCTGGTCGGCGGCGGCACGCTGCTGGGCGTGGCGGTGCAGGCGATCGGACTGCTGCCCGCGCTGCGCAAGGTCGGCTTCCGGTGGAAGGCGCGGTTCGACTTCCGCGAGCTGGGGCTGCGCGAGCTGGCCCGGCTCGGCGCCTGGATGTTCTGCTACGTCGCGGTCAACCAGCTCGGCCTCTTCGTGGTGGTCAACCTGCTCAACCGGGCCACCGGCGGGGACGGCGAGAACGCCGGCCTGCTGATCTACAACAACGTGTTCCTGCTGCTGATGATGGCGCACGGCATCATCGCCGTCTCGATCATCACCGCGCTGATGCCCCGGATGAGCGCGGCCGCGGCCGAGAACCGGTTCCACGACGTCACCGCCGACCTGTCCCGGGGCACCCGGATGGTCACCGCGGTGCTCGCACCCATCGCGGTCTGCTACGCGGTGCTGGCCGCCCCGATCTCGGTGGTGGTGTTCCGGTACGGCGCGTTCACCGGCGACAACGCGGTGGCCACCTCGACCGTGCTGCTGGTGGCGGCGCTCGGCCTGGTGCCGTTCGCGGTGAGCCAGCTCTTCACGTTCGCGTTCTACGCGCTGCCGGACACCCGCACCCCGGCTCTGATCAACATTCCGGTGGTGGCGCTGCGCGTCCTGCTCCAGGTGGGCCTGTTCCTGCTCTTCTCGAACACGTTCGCGGCGGCCGGGATGATGCTCGGCAACGCGGTGTCGTACCTGGCGGCAGCGATCATCTCGGCGATGCTGCTGCGGCCCCGGGTGGGCCGGATCGGGCTGGGCGGGATCATGCGGACGCTCGGGCGGGTGGTCGTGGCGGCGCTCGGCGCCGCGCTCGTCGGCGTACTCGTGGTCGCGGTGCTCCCCGGCGACCCGGCGAGCCTGAGCTGGCTCGCCGCGGCGGTCCAGTTGGTGATCGGCGGCGCGGCGATCGGCGCGACCTACCTCGGGCTCGCCATGGTGCTGCGGATCGGCGAGATCACCGAGGTGGTCGGGATGGTCCGGCGGCGCCTCGGGCGTTGACCCCCTCGGTGACCGACGGTGAACGAGGATCACCAGGCTGGGGATACGGCTGTGGATAACTTGGAATTCCGCCGTCCAATGGGCCTCTCGGCCTGTGGACAACCAACCGTACGGATGAGGGAGCGCAGGCCGGGGCGGGGAAAACCTTCCCGCCGCCGCACCGGTACGCCCCTGTGCCGCTTCCTTGCCGTCAACCTTTAGATTGGCGGTGCGTGTCCGGCTCGCCCGCCGGGTGGGCGGGCGACCCGGCCGGGGCCCGTGGCGACTGGCCTTCCGGCCGGTCACAGCGGGAAGATGACATGTCGGAGAACCGGGCATCCCGGGTAAGGTCGCTCTCGACGGGTACGACCGGGATCGACGCGGGTGTCGACACCGCGGCCGTTCCACCGAAGGTAGAGCGGGAAGCCACATGCCCAGCAGCACGGGTCCATCGATCGACGCGATCACCGAGGGAGGACGGGTGACCCAGGTCGGCGAGGGTCAGGAAGCGGAGGAGACCTCTCCTGCGGTCGTGACCTTCGGTGCTCCCACGGTCGGTGAGCTGCTCGCGGAGCGATACGAACTGGTCGAGCACATCAACAACGACAGCGCGGGCCGGCTGGTCTGGCGCGGTGTCGACGTGGTGCTCCGCCGTCCCGTCGCCGTGGTCCTCCGCTACCCGGGTGGCGACTCCGCCACCGAGATGCTTCAGGCCGCGGTCGCCGCGAGCCGCGTCATCCACCCCAATCTGGTCGGCGTCTACGACGCGATCGACGAGGACGACCGGGCCTACGTGGTCCGCGAGTGGGTCGACGGGCAGTCGCTGCGCGAGATGGTCGCCGCCGACGGGCCACTGGACCCGGCCCGGGCCACCGCTATCGGCAACGCCGTCGCCAGTGCCCTCGCCGCCGTGCACGCCACCGGCATGGTGCACGGCAACCTTCACCCCGGCACCGTCATGATCAGCGACGACGGCCGGGTGGTGCTCGCCGACGCGCGTACCGACGGTGCGGACAGCCAGGAGAACGACCTGCGCGCGGTCGGCGGGGTGCTCTACTTCGCCCTGACCGGGCACTGGCCGCACGGCGAGGCCCCGCTGCACGGCGCCACCGCCGGGCACGGCCGCGCCGCCCTGCCGGACGCCGTCCGCGACGCCGGTGGCGCGATCGCCGCGCCCCGGCAGATGCGCGCCGGTGTGCCCGCCTACCTCGACGACCTCACCATGGACCTGCTCGACCCGGAGATCGCGCCGCCGTCGTCGGACGTGCTGGCCGCCGAGCTGAGCCGGCTCGACATCCCGGCCGACGAGCAGTTCCTGGAGCAGGCCGGCCCGCTGCGTTTCACCGCCGAGCCCGGCGAGGAGCCCTCCCCGCTGGCCGCGGCCGGCGGTCGCAAGGTCGCCATCGGCATCGCCGGTCTGCTGGCTGTGGCCCTGGTCGGGCTGCTCATCGGCATCAACGCGCTCGGTGGTGGCGACGACGGCGGCAAGGAGCCGGTCGCCCAGCCGTCGAACAGCGCGCCGGCCACCGGGGGCGGGGACGAGCCCGCCGCGCAGGTCCGCAAGCTCACCATCGAGGCCGTACGGATCATCGACCCGGACGGCGACCGCGCCGAGGTGCGCAACGCCGAGAAGGTGATCGACGGGAACGACGACGAGGGCTGGGAGACCAACAGCTACCGCAACAACGGCAAGTTCGGCGGGATCAAGAAGGGCATGGGCGTCTGGATCGACCTGGGCGCCCCGCACTCGGTCAAGCAGCTGGAGGCCACGCTGTCGGCCACCGGCGCCACCGTCGAGCTGCGCACCGGCGCTCGCGGCGACTTCCCGTCCACCTCCGCCGGCGACAAGCAGCTGGTCAACGCCTACTCGACGTTGATCGGGCCGCCGAACGAGGACGGCGGCACCAAGATGATCTTCAACGCCTTCGAGCCGGACCAGAAGTACCAGTACCTGCTGTTCTGGATCACCAAGCTGCCGGCGAAGGACAGCGGCAGCGGCTGGAAGCTCGGCGTCCAGGAGATCGTGGTCCAGGGCTCGTGACCCGGCCGCCGTCCCCGCCGCGCCACCTCCTCCGGATGTGGTGATGGCGGAACGCGACGGCGCGCAGCCCGGCCGCTCCGACCTGGAGCTGCTCCGGGCGCACGCGGCGGGTGACCGGGACGCCTTCACCGAGCTGTTCCAGCGGCACCGGGACCGCCTCTGGGCGGTCGCGCTGCGGACGATCGGCGACCGCGAGGAGGCCGCCGACGCCCTCCAGGACGCCATGCTGTCGGCGCACCGCGCGGCGGCCCGGTTCCGGGGCGACTCGGCGGTCACCACCTGGCTGCACCGCATCGTGGTGAACGCCTGCCTGGACCGGATCCGGCGGCGCCAGACCCACGCCACCGTCCCGCTGCCCGACGGCGTGCACACCGACGGCGAACCGGGCCGGCACACCGGCGGCCCGGAACCGGCCGCGCCGGCCCACGACCACGACACCGCGCTCGTGGTCCGGCAGGCGCTCGCGGCACTGCCCGCCGAACAGCGGGCCGCGCTGGTGCTGGTCGACGTGCAGGGCTACCCGGTGGCCGAGGTCGCCGCCATGCTCGGCGTCGCCGAGGGCACCGTGAAGAGCCGGTGCGCCCGCGGCCGGGCCCGCCTCGCCGTGCTGCTCGGGCACCTGCGTACCGGCACCGACGCACCGGCCGCCGACGTGCCGCGGCTCACCTCCGGGAACCGCAGGCGCCCCGAGGGCGTCGGATCCTCGTCGGGAGCGTCCCGTCAGGCCGTCAGCCAGGAGGAGCCGTGACTTCCCGGGAGTTCAGCGAGGTCGACCACGACCTGCTCGCCGACTACCTCGGCGGGGCGCTGGACGGCACCCCCGAGCAGGCGACAGTGGCCCGGCTGGTCGAGCAGGACCCGGCGTGGCGTGCCGCGTACGAGAATCTCGCCGACGCGGTCGACCTGGTCGGCGCCGACCTGGCCGGCTGGGCCGCGGCCCCCGCGCCGGAGATGCCCCAGGTGGTGGCCGACCGGATCACCGCGGCGCTCGCCGGGGCCGGACCCGCGCTGCGCGACGGCACGCCGGTCGTCCCGGCGCAGTCCGGCGGCGCGAGCCGACCACCCGGCACGGCCCCCCGTACCGACCGGCACAGCGGCCCCGGCCGTCGTCCCCGGCGCTGGGCCCGCATCGCCGGGCCGGTGGCCCTGGCCGCCGCCTCGGTCGCCGCGGTGGGGCTCGGTGTCGGCCGGCTGGCCGACCCGGGCGACAGCGGTACGGCCGACCAGGCGGCCCGGGAGGCGGCGCCGATGGTCGGCGCGCCGTACCGGACCACCGGACCGGCAGTGCGCAGCGGCACCGACTGGACACCGGAACGCCTCGCCGCAAGCGGGGCGTTCGCCGGGACGAAGTCGAATCCGGGGGACATGGCCGCGGCGTCCGGCGCGGCGAAGGACGGCGCGGAGACGCCCCTGCCCGGCGCGCCTGACCGCCTCAGCGCCCTCGGCGGGCTGGACCGGCTGACCCGGCCGGAGACGCTCGCCGCTTGCCTCACCGCGATCGGGGTCGAGCACGCCGCCGGGCCGCTCACCGTGAACATGGTCGACTACGCCCGGTTCCAGGGTGCCCCGGCGCTCGTGGTGACGTTCGCGGACGCGGGCGGCGCCCGCTGGGGCTGGGTGAGCGGGCCGGAGTGCGGGGTACCCGGGTCCGGCGCGGACACGCGGTTCCGGACGCGGGTAGGGTGAAAACGCGGTCACGACGCTTGTCCCGCCACGTGACCTGACCCACCGGATGACCGGCTCGGGAATCCCCGCTTCGTACGATGACGTTCTGCAAGTCAGGCGCCGGCGCCCCTAGAGCCGTCGGCACTCGGGATCGACATCGGTGCGGCCGGTGACGAACACACACATCGGGAGACGGCAGTGGACGAGGTCCGCAACCTGATCATCATCGGCTCCGGTCCGGCCGGCTACACGGCGGCGGTCTACGCCGCCCGCGCCAACCTGAAGCCGCTGGTGATCGAGGGCGTGCAGTCGGGTGGCGCGCTGATGACCACCACCGAGGTGGAGAACTTCCCCGGCTTCGCCGACGGCATCCTCGGCCCCGAGCTGATGGACAACATGCGCAAGCAGGCCGAGCGCTTCGGCGCCGAGTTCCTCACCGACGACGTGACGCGGGTCGAACTGAAGGACACCGGCGAGATCGGCTCCGACGCGGTGAGCACCGTGTGGGTGGGCGAGACCGCGTACCGCGCCCGCGCCGTCATCCTCTCCACCGGTTCGGCCTGGCGTCCGCTGGGTGTGCCGGGCGAGCAGGAATACCTCGGCCACGGTGTGTCGTCCTGCGCCACCTGTGACGGCTTCTTCTTCCGCAACCAGCACATCGTGGTGGTCGGCGGCGGCGACTCGGCGATGGAGGAGGCCAGCTTCCTCACCCGTTTCGCCGAGTCGGTGACCATCCTCCACCGCCGCGACTCGTTCCGCGCCAGCAAGATCATGGCCGATCGCGCGCTGGGCAACGAGAAGATCAAGGTCGAGTGGAACACCGTCGTCGAGGAGATCCTCGGCGACGACGGCAAGGTCAACGGCGTACGGGTGCGCAACGTGCACACCGGCGAGAGCAAGGTGCTCGACGTCACGGGCGTGTTCGTGGCGATCGGTCACGACCCGCGCAGCGAGCTGTTCCGCGGTCAGGTGGAACTGGACGACGAGGGCTACGTGAAGGTGCAGGCCCCCAGCACTCGTACCAGCGTGCCCGGTGTGTTCGCGGCGGGTGACCTCGTCGACCACACCTACCGGCAGGCCATCACGGCGGCCGGCACCGGCTGCGCCGCCGCGCTGGACGCAGAGCGGTTCATCGCCACCATCCAGGGCTGAGAGTTCCACGAGCAAGGTTCGGAGGAGGAGAGTTCATAGTGGGAGCAACCAAGGCGGTCACGGACGCGAGCTTCGTCAGCGACGTGCTGCAGTCCGACAAGCCGGTTCTGGTCGACTTCTGGGCGGAGTGGTGCGGCCCCTGCCGCAAGGTCTCGCCGCTGCTGGAGGAGATCGCGGGCGAGATGAAGGACCAGGTCACCATCGTCAAGCTCAACATCGACGAGAACCCGGAGACGGCGCGCGCCTACCGGGTGATGTCGGTGCCGACGCTGACCATCTTCAAGAACGGCCAGCCGGTGCAGTCGATCGCCGGCGCCAAGCCGAAGGGTGAGCTGGTGAAGCTCATCGAGTCGGCGCTCTGAGCCGTACCGACACCTCCGGAACCCCCGTCACCGCGCCCGGTGACGGGGGTTCCGGCTTGCCTGACCTGCATGAACGCGAACCCGTCGGGTATCGGCCACGGTACGCTCCGTAAGCATCCGTCGGAGTTCCGGTCCGCCAACGTCCGTGCAGAGGGGGTCGTCGTGCGTCCGATCCGACCCGGTGACCAGGGACCGGCGGTGGCCGAGATCCGTACCGTCCTCGCCGGCCTGGAACTTCTTCCCGCCGAGGCCGGAGGCGACGACTACGACGCCCAGACGGAACGCGCGGTCCGGGCCTTCCAGCAGTCCCGCGGCCTCAGCGTCGACGGGCGCGTCGGCGCCGAGACCTGGCGGGCGCTCGACGCGGCCCGCTGGCGGTTCGGCGCCCGCGCGCTGTACCACGCCGTACCCGAGCCGCTGACCGGCGAGGACGTCCGCTCGCTCCAGGAACGCCTGCTGGAGATGGGGTACGACGTGGGCCGCGCCGACGCCATCTACGGCATCCGCACCTCCCGCGCGGTGGCGCAGTTCCAGCGGGAGATGGGCCTGAAACCGGACGGGTCGTGCGGACCACACACCGTCAACGCCCTGCGCCGCCTCGGCCGCAAGGTGGTGGGCGGGCGCCCGCAGTGGCTGCGCGAGTCCGACGCCATCCGGCAGGCCGGGCCGACGCTCGTCGGGCGGACCGTGGTGATCGACCCGGGTCACGGGGGCACCGACCCGGGTGTGGTGGTGCCCGACGGCACGCTGCGCTGGAGCGAGGCGGACCTCGTACACGACCTCGCCAGCCGGCTGGAGGGGCGGCTCGCCGCCGCCGGCGTACGGGTGCAGCTCACCCGGGGCCCGTCACCCGGCGACTGCCTGCCGGACGCGGACCGGGCCCAGCTCGCCAACTCCCTCGGCGCCGACGTGTTCATCTCCCTGCACACCGACGGGCACGCCAACCCGGAGGCCGAGGGCGTGGCCACCTACCACTACGGCACCGACAACGGCGTCACGTCGGCGACCGGCGAACGCCTGGCCGGGCTCGTGCAGCGGGAGATCGTGGCCCGCACCGGGCTGCGCGACTGCCGTACCCACGCCAAGGCGTGGGAGCTGCTGCGGCTCACCCGGATGCCCGCGGTACGCGTCGAGGTCGGCTACCTCACCTCACCGGACGACCGGGCGCGGCTCGTCGACCCGCGCTTCCGGGACCGGGTGGTCGAGGCCATCGTGGCCGGCGTGCAGCGGATGTACCTGCCGATCGAGCGGGACGTGCCGACCGGCTCGATCGACGTGAGCGAACTGCGGGCGATCGTCGCCGCCGGCACCGTCGTCGACTGACCCGCGACTCAGCTCGTCGAGCGGGTGGCGGGCGCCGGGCGGACCGGCCGCAGCAGCGTCTCCGGGCTCATCGAGCCGAGCAGCTTCTCCAGCGCGTACTCGACGTCCGACTTCCAGCTCAGCGCCGTCCGCAACTCCAGCCGCAGGCGGGGGTAGCGCGGGTGCGGCCGGACCGTCTTGAAGCCCACCGAGAGGAAGAAGTCGGCGGGCGCCACACAGGCGCGGGCCGGGTCGTCCGCGTCGTCGCCGAACTTCGCGTCGCCGAACGCCTCGATCGCCTTGATGCCGCGCTTGGTCAGGTCGCGGGCCACGCCCTGCACGAGCATCCGGCCCAGGCCGCCGTCGGCGAAGGCGGGCACCACGTGCGCCGTCATCAGCAGCGCCGCGTCCGCCGAGACCGGCGAGGTGGGGAACGCCATCGAACGCGGGACGTACGCCGGCGGGGCGTACATGACGAAACCGGCCGGCATGCCGTCGACGTAGACGAGCTTGCCGCAGGAGCCCCACTCCAGCAGCGTCTGGGAGACCCACGCCTCCTTCTCCAGGCCCGGGTCGCCGGCCGCGCAGGCCCGCTCGGCGGAGACCGGATCCAGCTCCCAGTAGACGCATTGCCGGCAGGATCGAGGCAGGTCCTCCAGCGTGTCCAAGGTCAGGCTGACCAGACGTCGCGACATGAGCGCACCCCACCAATAGGCTCGGAGCGCCGGTGAGTCCCGCGCCCTCCTGCTCCCGACGAGCGATCGTACGCCCCTGTCCGGCGGTACGGGAGGGAACGCGCGAACCCCCGCCCGGACGGCCGACGGCGGGTCCGGGATGTGGACGTGTCCACACGGCCGGTGCCGCGACCGTCACCGGGGACTACGATCGACCAACCGGCCCCCGCCGCCAATGGATGTCGGCATCGCGGGTACCACACCGGGCGGCAGCCCCGCCGACACCCGATCGAGGTGATGTCCATGACCGGCACGACGCTCGACGACTACACCGACCGGTACGCCCGGCGCGTCCGCGGGATGACCGCCTCGGAGATCCGGGCACTCTTCGCGGTGGCCAGCCGGCCGGAGGTCGTCTCGCTCGCCGGTGGGGCTCCCTACATCGCGGCGCTGCCGCTGGACGCGGTCGGCGAGATGCTCGGCCGGCTCGGCTCCGAGCACGGCGCCACCACTCTCCAGTACGGCATCGGCCAGGGCACCCCGGAGCTGCGCGAGCGGATCTGCGAGGTGATGTCCCTGTCCGGGATCGACGCCTCCTGCGGCGCCTCCCCCGAGGACGTGGTGGTGACCGTCGGCGGCCAGCAGGCCCTCGACCTGGTGGCCCGCCTGTTCCTGGACCCGGGTGACGTGGTGCTCGCCGAGGGCCCGACGTACGTCGGCGCGCTCGGGGTGTTCCAGGCCGCCCAGGCCCAGGTCGCCCACGTGCCGATGGACGACGAGGGGCTCATCCCGGAGGCGCTGGAGGTGGCCATCGCCGACCTGGCACGCGCCGGCCGGCGGGTGAAGTTCCTCTACACCATCCCCACCTACCAGAACCCCGCCGGCGTGACGCTGAGCGAGGAGCGGCGCGAACGGGTGCTCGACATCTGTGAGCGCGCCGGGCTGCTCGTGGTGGAGGACGACCCGTACGGTCAGCTCGGTTTCGAAGGTGAGGCGCCCCGGCCGTTGCGGGCCCGGCGGCGCGACGGGGTCTTCTACCTGAGCACGTTCTCCAAGACGTTCGCGCCGGGCCTGCGGGTGGGCTGGATCCTGGCCCCGCACGCGGTCCGCGACAAGCTGGTCATCGCCAGCGAGGCGCAGATCCTCTGCCCCAGCGCCTACGCGCAGTCGGCCGTCTCCACATACCTGGGCACCATGCCGTGGCGGCAGCAGCTCAAGGTCTACCGCGAGGTCTACCGGGAGCGCCGGGACGCGCTGCTCGACGCGATGACCGACCTGATGCCGGAGGGCACCACCTGGACCACGCCCGCCGGCGGCCTGTTCGTCTGGGCGACGCTGCCCGACGGGCTCGACTCCAAGGCGATGATGCCCCGCGCCGTGGCCGCCCGCGTCGCGTACGTGCCGGGGACCGGCTTCTACGCCGACGGCACCGGCACCGGCAACATGCGGCTGAACTTCTCCTTCCCGACGCCGGAGCGGATCCGCGAGGGCGTACGCCGGCTGGCCGGGGTGATGGAGCAGGAGATCGCCATGCGCAAGGTCTTCGGCGCGGTCGGCGGTGCCGGACCCCGCCGTCGCCAGGGCGGCTCGGACGCGCCCGGTCCCGACTTGGCATGATGCCCGCATGTCCGACAGCCCCGCCGCACCGCTTCCCGTGACCGGATCCGCCACCGACGAGCTGCACGTACTCGTGCTCGCGGGCGGCCTCTCCTACGAGCGGGACGTCTCACTGCGGTCGGGTCGCCGAGTGCTCGACGCGCTGCGCGCCGTCGGTGTCGACGCGGAACTGCGCGACGCCGACGTGGCGTTGCTGCCCGCGCTGACCGCCGACCCGCCGGACGCCGTGGTGATCGCCCTGCACGGCGCCACCGGCGAGGACGGCTCGCTGCGCGGCGTACTCGACCTCTGGGACGTGCCCTACGTCGGCTGCGACGCCCGGTCGTCCCGCCTCGCCTGGGACAAGCCGTCCGCCAAGGCGGTGCTGCGCGAGGCGGGCATCCCGACGCCCGACTGGGTGGCGCTGCCGCACGACCGCTTCTCCGAGCTGGGCGCGGTGGCCGTACTGGACCGGATCGTCGACCGCCTCGGGCTGCCGCTGATGGTCAAGCCCGCGCAGGGCGGTTCCGGACTGGGCGCCGCCGTGGTCCGGGAGGCGGCGTCGCTGCCGGCCGCGATGGTGGGTTGTTTCGCGTACGACCAGACCGCGCTCGTGGAGCGCTACGTCCCCGGGATGGACGTGGCGGTCTCCGTGCTCGACCTCGGCAAGGGGCCGCAGGCCCTGCCCCCGGTCGAGATCGTGCCGCGCAACGGCGTCTACGACTACGCGGCCCGCTACACCGCCGGGCGTACCACCTGGCACGCGCCCGCCCGGCTCGACGCCGCGACCACGGCCCGGGTGACCGAGGTGGCGCTCGCCGCGCACACCGCGCTCGGACTGCGCGACGTGTCCCGGGTCGACCTGATCGTCGACGGCGGAGGCGACCCGCACGTGCTGGAGGTCAACGTCTCCCCGGGCATGACCGAGACGTCGCTGCTGCCGCTGGCGATCCAGGCGGCCGGGCTGGACTTCGGCCGGGTCCTCGGCACGCTCGTGACCCGGGCCGCCGCCCGCCGCTGACCTCAGCTCTGCGGAGTACGCGTCGCGCCCTGCTGATCGTCCGGGGCCTTCTGCGGCTCGACCTCGTCCGCTTCTTCGCTCTCGCCGGCGCTGTTCTGGGCGCCGCTCGGCGAGCTGTCCGGCGCGTTGTCCGGCGCGTTGTCCGGTGCGTTGTCCGGTGCGTTGTCCGGTGCGCTGCCCGGTGCCGGGCCGGTCTGCGGTGCCGGGTGGGGCTCCAGCGGGTCCGCCGAGGGGTCTGAGAGGTCCGCTGCCGCGTCGGACTCCGGGATCTCGTCCGCAGCCTCGATCACGGACGCGGACTCCTCCTCGGGCTCCTCAACGGCGTTCGCGGGGGAGGTCGGGGAGAGACTCGACGGCGCCTGCCACTGGATGCGCGGCGGCTCGGCCAACGGGCGGCCACCGAACTCGGCGAGCCACGCGGCCACCATGGCGAGGTTCTCCCGCCACTGGTCCTCGGAGATCGGCGGCAGGATCGAGTCCCACAGCGACAGGAACGTGCCCCGCAGCTGCAGCCGCCCGTACGGCCGGGCCAGGAACCACAGGTGCAGGTGCGCCGAGCCGTCGCCCCACCGGTTCACGTGAACCCGGGCCACCCCGTCGAGCGAACGGACGGCCCGCTCCAAGCGGACGGTCATCACGCCCAGTTCGGCGGCGAGCAGGTTCGGCAGGTCGCCCAGATCCAGGTGGGAGCGGGACTCCAGGATCAGGACCATCGGCAGGCCGGTGGGCCGGTCCATGGCGCGGACGCGCCACCGCTCACCGACCCAGATGTACGCCTCGTCGGGCGCGTTGCAGGCGGTGCACTCCCGGTCCGCCTCGCCGCGGCGGGGAGGTTCGAACGGTACGGGCTCATCGAGCTGCTTGACGCGGAGATCGCCCTCGAAGGGGAAGGACGGCCACTGGGTGAAGTCGGGAACTGAGGGAGGGGTGTCCGGCACGACGCTGACCCTAACCGAGTTGGCGACGCCTGTCCCTACCCGTTCCACTGGCCGTCCACCGGTTGTCCACCGTGTTGTCCACAGGCTGCCGAGATCACCAGCACAGCGCGTCATGCACTGCTCAGCAAGGGTTTCATCGCTTTGTTTCACGTGAAACGGGGCGCGCCTGTGGACAACTGCTGTGGATAACTTTGGGGGTGGTTCCGGGTCCGTTCTTCCAACGATCCGGCGGCCGATCCGCACCGGGTGCCGTCGGCTTCTTCTCGTGCGTGTTTCACGTGAAACCGCGGGCGCGCGCTGCTCCCCAGCCGGTGCCGGCAGCCGCCAGTTCGCCGAAGTGGCGGGGACGTGGAGCAGATCGGGGAAACGGCTACATCACGGCCATCCTCACCACACCACTTCCCCGAAGTGGTGGGACGTCCGGCTCGCCACGCCGGTCGGGTGTGTTCCGAGAGCTCGACTGCTTTTTCGAGCCTGGCGCCGGACGAGCGAGTGATCGGGAGGCCGCCGGCTGGGGTGCCGCGAAGCGGCCGCCGTCCGAAGGCGGTGGCGTTGTTCGGGGCTTGGCCGCGATGAGCCGGGCGACGCTGCCGCTCTGCTCATGCCGAGCGAGCGAGCGGCATCGCTTGCACCCGGCGCAGTCCTACCCGGGGGGCGGTGGCTCGCTGCGCGATCCGTTTCACGTGAAACGGGTCGTCGTCCAACCAGGGCTCGCCTGCGCAATGAGGCTGCGGGCGAGGCGCGTCACCGCGTGGGGTGGAACCACTCGCGGGAGTCGAGAGTTCGGGCTTGCCATGCGCCGCAGCCCGAAGGATGGGGCTCATCGTTGCACGGACTCTCTGCGGATCGGGCTTGTCATGCGCGGCCCGATGGAGGGGAATCGTCGTGCGGCCCGATGCTGGGGGTTCGCCGGCAGGCGCCCGCTCCTCCGGCTCACCACGCCCGGGGAGGCGGACCCGCACCGCGATGTGGGCCGAGTGATTGATCCCGGCACCCACGCCCGATAGTCCGGCCTCGCGCCGGCCGGACCAGCCGGGTCGATCCGAGGGCGGGCGGGCTGGTTGGCTGCCCGGCTGCACTGGTCCGCCCGCACTGCTCGACCCACCGTGTGGGTCAGGGCTCGACGCACCGTGTGAGTCGGGCTCCCCACACCCGGCGCCGCTCTCCGGTTCATCCAACGGGCTGAGATCCCTCGTCTCCTTCCGACAGGACAGAACAGAGCGAGGTCGGGAGTGCAGCTCTGGGCGCAGCCCGATCCCGGCCCGCACTGGCGATTCGGCCAGGCGCCGAAGTTCGTCCTGAACAGGAACGCGGCGTCATCCGACCTTGAGCCGTCGAGCCTGGACGTTCGGCACTGCAACCCGAGCCAGCGCGCCGAGCCTGAGCCGTCGGACCCCGACGCTCACCCCAGTGAACTGACCCGAGCCGGCGTGGCAGGTGTGGCTCGGAGGAATGAGCTAGGCGTGCTGAGCGAAGGAGCGATTCGACGCCTGGGCCGTCACGCGGCCCACGCTTGGTTCGCGTCCGATCGGTTGGGCGGTGGGCGGTCCCAGGCCGGCAACGAAGCGGTGGGATCCGGCAGGCGAGCCAGCCGTCAAGGGACGGATTCCTCAACCGTCGAAGCCTGCCCGGTCTCCCATCGCTGCCGGCTCCCATCGCCCCCGCCCGCCGATGCCGACCTCCATCGCCTACCCGCTCGGCGGCACCGACTCCCCACCCGCCCTACCAACCGGGCGGTACCGACTCCCATCACGGACGACCCGGAACCGCCATCCCGTCGCTACGGGCCGACCGGTGCCGGCTCGCCTGTTATCGAAGAAAGCCCTCAGAGTGCTCGGCCGCTCGACCGGTCTCAGCCCGGTCTGCGCGTGCGCCGGTCTCAGCCCGGTCTGCGCGGGCGCCGCGAGCGCCGCACGCCTCGGCCGCGCTACCCGTTTCACGTGAAACCGGGGGTGACATTCGGCAGCCGACCAACCGACGCGATCAGGAAGCGAGCCGCCCGCCTCGATCATCCAGGTGCGACGCGGACCATCCGGCGACCCACCGCGGAGCCACCAGCACGATGAGGTCGACGCCGACAGCGGCCCGCAAACACAGATCCGGCCGCACCGCCCGACGAGGGGGTGCGGCCGGATCGACGACCGGAGGTGCCGGGCTACTCCTGGGGCTGTCCGTCCTCGCCGACACCGATGATGCCGACGATCCGCTCCAGGTCGTCGACGGTGGCGAACTCGATCGTGATCTTGCCCTTGCTACGGCCGATGTCGACCTTCACCCGAGTGTCGAACCGGTCGGAGAGCCGGTCCGCGAGATCGGTGAGGGCCGGGGCGTGCGGCTTCGGCCGGCGCTTGGCGGCGGCTGACTTCGCCGGCTCCTCGGCGAGGGCCAGGTGCACCAGTTCCTCGGCGCCACGAACCGTGATGCCCTCGCGGACGATCCGCTCCGCGAGTGCCTCCTGCGCCTCGGCGTTGTCCAGACTGAGCAGAGCCCGGGCGTGGCCGGCGGACAGGACGCCGGCGGCGACCCGGCGCTGCACGGCGGGCGGCAGGTTCATCAGCCGGATGGTGTTGGAGATCTGCGGCCGGCTGCGGCCGATCCGCCGGGCCAGTTCCTCGTGCGTGGCGCCGAACTCCTCCAGCAGTTGCTGGTACGCCGCCGCCTCTTCCAGCGGGTTGAGGTTGGCGCGGTGGATGTTCTCCAGGAGCGCGTCCCGGAGCATCGCGTCGTCCTTCGTGTCCCGGACGATGGCGGGGATGGTCTCCCGGCCGACCGCCTGGGCGGCACGCCAGCGCCGCTCGCCCATCACGAGTTCGAACTTCTCGGGGTCGAGCTGGCGGACCACGATCGGCTGGAGGAAACCCACCTCCTGGATCGAGGTCTTCAGCTCCTCCAGCGCCTCCTCGTCGAAGACGTGCCGGGGCTGCTTCGGGTTCGGGACGATCGCGTCGACCGGGATCTCCGCGAAGCGGGCGCCGGGCACCGGGCTCAGCTGAGGCTCGGGCTCGACGGCCGGAGACGGGGTGCTTCCGACGCCGCCGGTGATGGCGGCGGTCGCACCGGCTACCGGAGCCGACGGCGACGCGGCAGCGGTCGACGACTCCGGCTCGACGGCAGCCGGTTCGGCGCCCGGTACCGGTCCGGTGGGGATGAGGGCACCGAGCCCTCGGCCCAGTCCGCCGCGGGGACGGTTCTTCATGCGACGCCTCCCAGCGACATCTCCGCACTACGCATTCCGGCTCACCGGCTCCTTGACGCCTCGCTCCGCGATCTCCTGGGCGGCCTCGAAGTAACTCGTGGCTCCCCGCGAACCGGGATCGTAGGTCATCACCGACTGGCCGTAGCTCGGTGCCTCGGAGACACGCACGTTGCGGGGGATGACGGCCTGGAGCACCTTTTCGCCGAAGTGGTTCCGGACGTCCTGCTCCACCGCGTCGGCCAGCCGGGTACGCCGGTCGTACATGGTGAGCAGGATCGTGGAGACCTCAAGCTTCGGGTTGAGGTGCTGACGTACCAGGTTGATGTTGTTGATCAACTGGTTGAGGCCCTCCAGCGCGTAGTACTCGCACTGGATCGGGATCAGCACCTCCTGCGCGGCCACGAGCGCGTTGACGGTGAGCAGGCCGAGCGACGGCGGGCAGTCTATGAAGACGTAGTCGAAGTGCCCCGGATACGCGGCGATGGCCCGCGCCAGGCGCGACTCCCGGGCCACCACGGAGACCAGCTCGATCTCGGCGCCGGCCAGGTCGATCGTGGCCGGTACGCACCAGAGGTTCGGGATGCCCTCGACGGCCTGGGCCACCTCCTCCAGCGGCACGCTGTCGATCAGGCAGTCGTACACGTCGGGCACGCCCGTGTGGTGCGGCACGTTCAGACCGGTGGAGGCGTTGCCCTGGGGGTCAAGGTCGACCACGAGCACCCGGTTGCCGTGCAGCGCGAGCGCCACGGCCAGGTTCACGGTGGTGGTCGTCTTACCCACGCCGCCCTTCTGGTTGGCGACGCACATCACCCGGGTCCGGTCGGGGCGCGGCATGGTGACCTCGCCACTGGGATTCAGGATCTGCACGGCGCGCATCGCCTCCATAGCCAACGGTGGATCATCCTCTTCGCGCGTCGGGGTTTCACGTGAAACGTACGTGCTGGCATCTACCTCGTCCCCGTACCCATCTGCCTGTGGCGTGTCGGACGGCGCCGCGGTGACCTCGGGGGCGGCCTGATGCGGAACGGCCGAGACGGGCGGCTGGGGTTCGTAGCGAGTGGGCACCGCGGCGTTCGCCCGCACCGCGGGCGGGCGCGGGGTCGGTGCGTTCACCGGGCCGTCGGCCGGGTCGAGCGGGTCGCGGGCCGGCGGTACGTTCGCCGGCACCGACGAGACAGGACGTACGGGCCCGCCGGCCGACGGCTCCCGTCGCCTGGACGGCTGAGCCGGGTACGGGGAGGACGGTTCGCCGGACTCGTTCACCGCCCACTCCTGGTCGTTGGTTTCACGTGAAACGGGGTCGGCGGAGGGCTGGCCTCCTGGTCCGGTCAACCGTGGATCGTCGTACCTGCCGTCGTCATGCACCTGTCATCCCTACCCGCTCCGGATGGTCGGTCCGCACCCGTCGAATCGCGTCCGCGCCTCGCACCGTGCCGTCGGATCGGCGGGAACCATCGGGTTCGGGTGCCGCCCGGCACCGCCGTTCCACACTATCGACGCGCGGTCAGCCTACGGCCGACGGGCGCGGTGGGTCCATGTCGGGTTGTGATCGATCACGTCACGCCCACCGGTCCAACGACCGGATCGGGCGTGCGGAATGGCGTACCCGCTCAGCGGTCGCCGCGACGGCGACCGCCACGCGACCGCTTCGGCTTCTTCGGACGGCGCGGGTTGACCACGCGCTCCCGGACCACCTCGACCACCGTCGCCGGTGGGTCGATCACCCCTTCGCCGCAGCGATGCAGTTCCGGCGTCCCACCGCCGAGGCGGGTCACGGCCTCGGTGTGTTCGGTGATCTCGTCGGCCGCCGATGCGCCCTTGAGCGCGACGAGCCGGCCGCCGGGGGCCACGAGCGGCAGGCACCAGGAGGCGAGCCGGTCCAGCGGCGCCACCGCGCGGGCCGTTACGATGTCGGCGCTCAGCGGTTCCCGGTCACGCGAGCCGGCCGCCGCCTCCTCGGCCCGTCCACGGAACACACGGACGTCCCGGGTCAGGCCGAGCCGCTGTACCGCCTCGATCAGGAAGGCGGTCCGTCGAGCCAGCGGCTCGACGAGCGTCACGGTGAGGTCGGGACGCGCGATCGCCAGCACCAGGCCCGGCAGCCCGGCGCCGGAGCCGACGTCGATCACGCTGGCACCCTCCGGGATCCGTTCCGCCACCACCGCACAGTTGAGGAGGTGCCGCTCCCAGAGCCGCGGCGTCTCGCGGGGGCCGATGAGGCCGCGGACCACGCCGTCGGTGGCGAGCAGTTCGGCGTACGCGGCGGCCAGGTCGAGCCGGTCGCCGAACAACGCGCGGGCGGCCTCCGCCAGTTCGGGTGGCAGCGTCGCCGACGCCGGATCGGGTGCGGCATCACTGTCCACGAGGGACGGTTCGTCCTCCGACGGCTCCGCGAAGACCGGGTCGGCCACGGCGGCCGGGTCGGCCGGCGTCACGTCCGCCGCCTGCTCACCGGAGAAGGCGGGTGTCACGTCCACCGCCGGGTCGGCGGGCTCGATCCCGGTCACCACCGCCGGCTCCGCGGAGAAGGCGGGCTCGCCGGGGTCGGTCACCGCCCTTCCCGGGTACGCCGGGTCGGCCGGCCCGTCGTCGTCGGAGAAGACCGGGTCGACAGTGTTGTCGGGGCGCACAGCCGACGGCCCGGGCGGCGTACCGCCCGGGCCGGTCACGGCTCCTGCCGTCGTCTCGTCGGAGATCACGGACCTCAGTCCGTCACCGGGCGGACGACGATGCGGCGGTTGGGCTCGACGCCCTCGGACTCGCTCTCCACCCCGCTCATCGCGTTCACCACGTCGTGCACGCACTTGCGCTCGAACGCGGACATCGGCTCCAGGCGCACCGGCTCACCGTGCTCCTTGACCTTCTCGACCGCGTTCTTCGCCACGGCGGCCAGCTCCTTGCGCCGGGTGGCCCGGTAGCCGCCGACGTCGAGCAGCAGCCGGCTCGGGGTGCCGGTCTGACGGAACACGGCCAGCCGGGTCAGTTCCTGGAGCGCCTCCAGGGTCGCGCCGCGCTGGCCGACCAGGTTCTGGAGCCGCCCGCCGACCACCTCGACGACCGGGCGGCCACCGGACACCAGCTCGTCGATGTCGCCGTCGTAGTCGAGGATGTCCAGCAGACCCTCGACGTAGTCGGCGGCGATCTCGCTCTGCCGGAACAGGTCGCTCTCGGCCGGGGCCTTCTTCTCCCGGGCCTCGCCCGCGGCGTCCTCGGTCTCGGTGGCGGCGGTAACGGGGGTCTCCTCGTCCAGGGACTGGTCGGCGCTGGGGATGCTGGTCTCGGTCACGGGTCTCATCTCCGTACTCGCTCGGCCGGACCGTCGGGGGTCCGCTGGTCTCCCGGGGCCGGCGGGAGGTTCGCCGGGTGCCCTCGGGCACGTCTGTACGGGCCAGTTTCGCCCGTGTCCGCGCTCCGCGCGGCGATTCCGGCCCGGCGCCGACTCCTCGGATGGCAGCACGCGGCCGGAACGGGCCACCGCCGGCGTCGCGGCGGTGGCCCTGTGGGCTCAGCCCTGTCGCTTGGCGGGCTTGTTGCCGCCCTTCTTCGGGTTGACCGGCTTGGCGCCCGGCTTCGGACCGGCCACCTTCGGCGCCGCGGCCGGAGCCTTCGCCGCCGGCGGGGTCGTCTTGCGGCCGAACAGGCCACCGGCCTTGGCCGGCTGCACCGGGCCCTTGCCGGAAGTGCTCTTGCCGGCGGTGGCGCTCTTCGCGGTCGGCGGCGGCGGGAACTTCCGCAGCACCCACTGCTGCTGGCCGAGCGTGAAGAGGTTGTTGGTGACCCAGTAGATGATCACACCGATCGGGAAGATCGCACCCGAGATCAGCAGCGACAGCGGGATGCCGTAGAGCATCAGCCGCTGCACCATGCGCTGCTGCGGGTCCTCGGCCCAGCCGGTCTTGAGGATCATCTGACGGCTGGTCAGGTAGGTGGTGGCGATCATGATGAGCACCAGGATGCCGGCGACCACCTTGACCGTGCCGGTGCTCGCGCCGAGCCGGCTCAGTTCGTCGGCGGTGGAGCCGAACTTGCCGGAGATCGGCGCGGTGAACAGCTTCGCGTTGGAGGCGCTGTTGAACTGGTCGACGGTCCAGCCGTACAGGGTCTTGCCCTGGTTGTCGGGGTTGAGCCGCCGCAGCGTGTGGAACAGGCCCAGGAAGACCGGGATCTGGAGGAACATCGGAAGGCAGCCCATGAGCGGGTTGGCCTTTTCCTTCCGATAGAGCTCCATCATCTCCTTCTGGAGCGTCTCCCGGTCACCCTTGTGCTTCTCCTGGAGCTCCTTCACCTTGGGCTGGAGCGCCTGCATGGCACGCTGCGACTTGATCTGCTTGACGAAGACCGGGAACAGGATCACCCGGACCGTCACCACCAGGAAGATGATGGCGAGGATCCAGGCCCAGTTCGTACCGATCACGGCCCCGACCGGCACTCCGATGGCGTCCCAGGCCGAGTGCCAGGCCAGCAGGATCCACGAGATCGCGTAGTAGATCCAGTCGAGACTAAACACTCAGGCTCCAGTCACGTCGGAACGGCGGCGGTCGCCCGGCTCCGGAACCGGGTCGTGTCCACCAGGGTGGAAGGGGTGGCAGCGCGACAGCCGACGGACCGTCAGCCAGGCTCCCCGCAGCGCACCGTGCCGGGACACCGCCTCGACGGCGTAGGCACTGCACGACGGGTAGAACCGGCAGCGGGCCGGCAGTGCCGGACTTATCCACCGACGGTACGCGATGATGGGCGCCAGCAGCATGCGGGCACCGGTTGTGGGCGACGGAGTCGCCGTCGGCGGGCCGGTCACCGCGACCGCCGTCCCCGGGGGGTCCGCGCGGCGGCGAGAGCGGCGTCCAAGTCGGCCCCGAGCCGGGTGTACGTCGCGTCGGCTGCCGCTGGCAGCGCGCGTACCACGAGGGTGGTGCCGGCGGGCAGCTCGGCCAGCCGCTCGCGGACCAGGTGCCGGAGCCGGCGGCGGACCTTGTTGCGGAGCACCGCGCCGCCGACGGCCTTGGACACGACGAAGCCGGCGCGGCTCGGTGCGGAGGTCTCCGCACCGCTGCGTCGCGCCGGCTCCGGCGAGAGTGTCGCGGTGGTGCCGATCGGCTCGGGGAGGGTCAGGTGGACCACGACGGCGCCACGGCCGACGCGTCGGCCACCGCGAACCGCTGCGGCGAAGTCGTTACTGCGCCGCAGTCGTTGCGCGGCGGCCAGCACGACTGCCCACGTCCCCGGACCGGACCTGTCGGCGTCAGGCCGACAGGCGGGCGCGGCCCTTGGAGCGACGGGTCGAGATGATGGCGCGGCCGGCACGGGTGCGCATGCGCAGCCGGAAGCCGTGGGTCTTCGCGCGCCGGCGGTTGTTCGGCTGGTAGGTGCGCTTGCTCACGTCAGGCTCTCCGTTGTCGTACGCCCCGCGCGGCGGATCGCCCGGGGTCGTGTGCTGGTCCAGATCACCTGTCGGTGACCTCCGATCGGCGCTGCCGTGACACGCTCCCCGGCGATGCGAGGTGACAGCCACGGACAGCAAGCATCAATCACCCTAGCAGAGGGCGAGAGAGCAGCCGCTCCAGCCTACGCAGGGGCGCAATGACCGTCAAACGTCACACTCGGGCGTCCGACCTGCGGGCAAGCGCGACCGAAGGGGCGGTTTTCACTGATGTTGCCAAGGTCGTCAGGGTGTCGCCGGTTGATGCTGTGGGGTCCGCGCTGTTAGCGTGCGCGATTGCGGTCGGCGTCGGGGGTCCGGGGTTTGTCGCCGATCGGCAAGACCGGACACGCTGTTGAATCGTTCGGCACGGTGAACCCGCTTCAACGCCTCCGTGGATCGAGGGGGGCAGGTCCGACCCGCGTCCGGTGGGCGGCCACAATCGGTCGGTACACAGGCTGTGGATAACTTGTGGATGACGACCGGTCAGCCGTCCGGGCGGGCGTGAGAAGGAGCAGGCGAGGGGGTGGCACGACGGTGACCGGAGCGACCGACCTTGCCGCGGTGTGGACGGCGACCACCGACGAACTCGCCGACGAGATCATCTCCGCGCAGCAACGGGCGTACCTCCGGCTCACCCGGCTGCGGGCGATCGTCGAGGACACCGCGCTGCTCTCGGTGCCGGACGCCTTCACCCGGGACGTGATCGAGTCCCGGCTCCGCCCGGCCATCACCGAGGCGTTGAGCCGCCGGCTCGGCCGGCCGATCCAGGTGGCGGTCACCGTACGGGTCGCCGACGACCCGAATGCCCGTCCGGCCGGCACCGTCTACCGCAGCAGTCCGGAGCCGCTGCCCGAGCACGACGGCGCCGCCCCGCTGCCCGGCTTCGACCAGCCCGGCCCGCACGCGTCCGCCCCGGCTTTCCCGTCGCCGCGCCCGGAATCCGGGTACGCCGACTCCCGCTCGGAGTCCGGTTACGCCGGCGCCCGCTCCGAGCCCGGTTACGCCGACTCCCGCCCGGAGTCCGGTTACGCCGACTCCCGTCCGGAGCCCGGATACGCCGAACCGCGCCCGGAGCAGCCGCTCGACGAGCCGGCGCCGCGCCAGCGGAGCGCCGACGGCGGCCGCCCGCACCTGATCCCGGCCGGCCGCGACGCCCAGGACACGCTCTTCAGCGCCGCGTTCGCCGAGCCGGTGCGCACCGCGCCCGAACGCCGCGGCTTCGACGAGCCCACCCGGGTCGAACCGCCGATGCCCGACACCGGCGGCTACGAGCCCCGCTACCGGGAGAGCCCGGCCGCCGGCCCCGCGCCGATGCGCGGCCTGCCCCGCGACGGCGCCACCGACAACGGCCCCGGCCGCGGTGGCGCCGACCACCACCGCCCCGGCGGCGGCCAGGCCGACCGCAGGCTTCCCGGCGGTACGGAGAGCGGCGGCAACCGGCTCAACCCGAAGTACATGTTCGAGACGTTCGTCATCGGCTCGTCGAACCGGTTCGCGCACGCCGCGAGCGTGGCGGTGGCCGAGTCGCCGGCCAAGGCGTACAACCCGCTGTTCATCTACGGCAGCTCCGGGCTGGGCAAGACCCACCTGCTGCACGCCATCGGGCACTACGCCACGACGCTCGGCAACGCGCGCTCGGTCCGGTACGTCTCGACCGAGGAATTCACGAACGACTTCATCAACTCGCTGCGTGACGACAAGACGAGCGCGTTCCAGCGCCGCTACCGGGACGTGGACATCCTCCTGATCGACGACATCCAGTTCCTGGAGAACCGGGAGCGGACGCAGGAGGAGTTCTTCCACACGTTCAACACGCTCCACAACGCCAACAAGCAGATCGTGATCACGTCCGACCGCTCGCCGAAGCAGCTGGCGACGCTGGAGGACCGGCTGCGTACGCGCTTCGAGTGGGGCCTGCTGGCCGACATCCAGCCGCCGGACCTGGAGACGCGGATCGCGATCCTCCAGAAGAAGGCGGCGCAGGAACGGCTGTTCGCACCGCCGGACGTCCTGGAGTTCATCGCGTCCCGGGTGTCGAACTCGATCCGCGAACTGGAGGGGGCGCTGATCCGCGTCACCGCCTTCGCCAGCCTCACCCGGTCCTCGGTCGAGCTGTCGCTGGCCGAGGAGGTGCTGCGGGACTTCATCCCGGACGGCGCCGGCCCGGAGATCACTGCGGACCAGATCATGGTGTCGACCGCCGACTACTTCGGCGTGAGCCTGGAGGACCTGCGCGGCCACTCCCGCTCCCGGGTGCTGGTGAACGCGCGTCAGGTGGCCATGTATCTGTGCCGCGAGCTGACCGATCTGTCGCTGCCCCGGATCGGGCAGGCGTTCGGCGGCCGGGACCACACCACTGTGATGCACGCGGACCGCAAGATCCGTCAGCAGATGGCGGAGCGGCGCTCGCTCTACAACCAGATCGCCGAGCTGACGAACCGCATCAAGCAGAACACCTGACTTTCCCTCCGCCCCGCCTCCCTGGCGCCGCTCCGGCGGTGATCAAGGAGTTCGTGTCCGGGAGAGACGTCATTCCCGCCCCAAACTCCTTGGTCAACAGGGCGCGGCAAGCGCGCGGACGCCGCCGAGCGGGGAAGTGGCCGTGTCCCGCTGGACCGTCAACTCCACGATCGACCCGGTGGACGTGCGCTCGCTCACTTCATCCGCCTCCCGCCCACGAGCCGCGGTTGAGCCGAGGGCCACGCCCCCGCCCCTCACCCGCCGGCCCTCCCCGTCGATCATGAGGTTGGCGGTGACAAATCGGGCGCCACTTGCCGTCAACTTCATGATCGACGCGAGCAGGGGCGGGCGGCGAGAGGGTGCGGCGGGGTGGGAAGTTGCCGACAGGGGGACGGGTTGACCCTCGACCCGGTGGAGGGCCCAGGATCGGGGGTGTGTTCGTCCACAGCTTGTACCCGTTGTCCACAGCCCCTGTGTCACAGGCGGTGGACAACCACGCTTCGCACCCGGCCGGTTACCCACAGACTGTGGACAACTCCTGGGGACGACGCTGTGGATGCCTGGGGATGACCATCACGTTGTCCCCAGACAGCGGTGCGCCTGTGGGCGGGCTGTTGAAGGTTCTGGGGATGACGGCTGTGGACCCGGCCGGCGCTGTCCACAGCGCTGGGGAGAAAACCGGTGGATTACCGGTGGACAACCGGTGGACAGCCGTGGAAAACCCGGCGGCCGGCGAGGGCTGTGGACCGGGACACGAGTTTTACCCCTGGTTCTCCACAGCCAAACCACCGGTGGATAACGTGTCTGACCTGCGCGGACGCCGGTTCTCCACAGTTTGCACAGGTGCGATGAAGACGATGAGTTATCTCTTCTAAACAACAAAAACCAATCATCACCGTTGGACTTCCTGTGGATCGGGCCGAAGCACTGCCGTCGGCAGTCGCCCCGGCACCTGGATCCACGGGGTCGGGCGCACAGCCGATGCCCCAGCGCCTTAAGGTGCGATGGGTACCCGCACGGTCGGGCGGGACGGGTGGCAGCGGTCGGCATGAGAGAGTTGTCGCTGACGTCGACGCGGAGGCATTGATGAAGTTCCGAGTGGAGCGCGACGCGCTCGCCGAGGCGGTCGCGTGGACCGCCAAGAGCCTGCCCAACCGACCCTCCGTACCGGTGCTGGCCGGGGTGATGCTCCGGGTCACCGACGGCAACCTCCAGGTCTCCGGCTTCGACTACGAGGTCTCCAGCCAGGTGACCGTCGAGGTGCAGGGTGACGCTGACGGCGCCGCCCTGGTCTCCGGCCGCCTGCTCGCCGAGATCACCAAGGCCCTGCCGGCCAAGCCGGTGGACATCGCCGCCGTCGGCGCCCACCTCGAACTCGTCTGCGGCAGCGCCCGGTTCACGCTGCCCACCATGCCGGTGGAGGACTACCCGACGCTGCCGGAGATGCCGGAGAGCGCCGGCACCGTCGACGCCGCCGCGTTCGCCTCCGCCGTGGCCCAGGTGGCAGTCGCCGCCGGCCGCGACGAGACGCTGCCGATGATGACCGGCGTCCGGATCGAGCTGAGCGGCAGCACCATCGCCATGCTGGCGACCGACCGCTACCGTCTCGCGCTGCGCGAGATGGAGTGGAACCCGGACGACCCGGAGATCAGCCTCAATGCGCTGGTGCCGGCCCGTACGCTGCACGACACCGCGAAGGCGCTGGGCCCGCTCGGCGGCCACGTCACCATGGCCCTGTCGTCCAGCAAGGCCGGCGAGGGCATGATCGGCTTCTCCGGCGGCACCCGCCGGACCACCAGCCGGCTGCTCGACGGCGCCAACTACCCGCCGGTGCGCTCGCTGTTCCCGGCCGACCACAACGCCGAGGCCCGCGTCGCCGTCGCCGCGCTCATCGAGGTGGTCAAGCGCGTCGCGCTGGTCGCCGAGCGCACCACCCCGGTCCTGCTCAGCTTCAGCGCCGACGGTCTCGTGGTCGAGGCGGGCGGCACCGAGGAGGCCCGGGCCAGCGAGGCCATGGAGGCCACCTTCAGCGGCGAGCCGCTGACCATCGGGTTCAACCCGCAGTACCTCATCGACGGTCTGGCCAACCTGGGCGCGCAGCACGCCCTGCTCCGGTTCGTCGACGCGTTCAAGCCCGCGGTCATCTCCCCGGCCGGCGAGGATGGCGAGGTCATCCCGGGGTACCGGTACCTCATCATGCCGATCCGCGTGTCCCGCTGATCGCAGGCAGCACGACCCTGACGTACGGAGGTAGGAGCAGATGCAGCTCGGCCTGGTAGGACTCGGCCGCATGGGCGGCAACATGCGGGAGCGGTTGCGCGCCGCCGGGCACGAGGTGGTCGGCTACGACCGCAACCCGGAGATCAGCGACGCCGCGAGCCTGGCCGAGCTTGCCGAGAAGCTCCAGTCGCCCCGCGCGGTCTGGGTCATGGTTCCGGCCGGCGTCACCGACGCCACCATCGACGAGCTCGCCGGTGTGCTCGGCGAGGGCGACATCATCATCGACGGCGGCAACTCCCGGTTCAGCGACGACGCCCCGCGTGCCGAGCGGCTCAACGAGCAGGGCATCGGCTACATCGACGTCGGCGTCTCCGGCGGCGTCTGGGGCCGGCAGAACGGGTACGCGCTGATGGTCGGCGGTGCGCAGGAGCACGTCGAGCGCCTGATGCCGATCTTCGAGGCGCTCAAGCCCGAGGGCGAGTTCGGCTTCGTGCACGCCGGCCCGGTCGGCGCCGGCCACTACGCCAAGATGGTGCACAACGGCATCGAGTACGGCCTGATGCACGCCTACGCCGAGGGCTACGAGCTGCTGGCCGCCTCCGAGCTGGTGACGAACGTCCCCGGCGTGTTCAAGTCGTGGCGCGAGGGCACCGTGGTCCGGTCCTGGCTGCTCGACCTGCTGGACCGGGCGCTCGACGAGGACCCGGAACTGGCCGAGCTGAGCGGCTACACCGAGGACACCGGCGAGGGCCGCTGGACGGTGGACGAGGCGGTCCGGCTCGCCGTGCCGCTCAACGTCATCACCGCGTCGCTCTTCGCCCGGTTCGCCTCCCGGCAGGACGACTCGCCCGCGATGAAGGCCGTCGCCGCGCTGCGCCAGCAGTTCGGCGGCCACGCCGTCCACAAGCGCTGACCGGTATCCACAGGCTGTGTACGTCCGCCGGCTCGAACTGGTCGACTTCCGCTCCTACGAGCGGGTCGGCGTCGACCTGGAGCCGGGTCCGAACGTGCTCGTCGGTGCCAACGGCGTCGGCAAGACCAACCTGGTCGAGGCGCTCGGCTACGTGGCGACCCTGGACTCGCACCGGGT
This sequence comes from Micromonospora sp. WMMD1219, assembly GCF_049315215.1. Lineage (NCBI taxonomy): Bacteria > Bacillati > Actinomycetota > Actinomycetes > Micromonosporales > Micromonosporaceae > Micromonospora > Micromonospora sp. WMMD1219. The sequence goes on along the minus strand of NZ_CP186057.1, from coordinate 1,759,092 downwards.
CGCCACGGATGCCCCGCTGGTGCGGATGGGCGCCACCTCGGCGGTGATCCGCTGCGCGGTGGTGCACGAGGGCCGGGAGCTGCTGGTCGAGCTGGAGATCGTCCCGGGCAAGGCCAACCGGGCCCGGCTCGGCCGGTCCCCGGCCCGGCGCGCCCGGGACGTCCTCGGCGCGCTGCGCCTGGTGCTGTTCGCGCCGGAGGACCTGGAACTGGTCCGCGGCGACCCGGCCGAACGCCGCCGCTACCTGGACGACCTGCTGGTCACCCGCCAGCCCCGCTACGCGGGTGTCCGCGCCGACTACGAGCGCGTGGTCAAGCAACGCAACGCGCTGCTGCGTACCTCGTACCTCGCTCGCAAGACCGGTGGCACACGCGGCGGCGATCTGTCGACGCTGGCCGTGTGGGACGCGCATCTGGCGCAGCACGGCGCGGACCTGCTCGCGGGCCGCCTGGAGCTGGTCGCCGCGCTCACCCCGCACGTCGCGAAGGCGTACGACGCGGTGGCCGCCGGCCGCGGCGCGGCGGGCATCGCGTACCGGCCCTCGGTGGAGCTGCCCGAACCCGGCGCCGACCGCGCGGCGCTGGCGGAGGCACTCGCCGCCGCGCTGACCGCGAACCGGGCCGCCGAGATCGAGCGCGGCACCACGCTCGTCGGCCCGCACCGCGACGACCTGGCGCTGACGCTCGGCCCGCTGCCCGCCAAGGGGTACGCGAGCCACGGCGAGTCCTGGTCGTACGCGCTGGCGTTGCGGCTTGCCGGGTACGACCTGCTGCGCGCCGACGGGATCGAGCCGGTGCTGGTGCTCGACGACGTCTTCGCCGAGCTGGACACCGGCCGGCGGGAACGGCTGGCCGAACTGGTCGGCGGCGCGAGCCAGCTCCTGGTCACCTGTGCCGTGGACGACGACGTGCCGGCGACGCTGCGCGGCACCCGGTACGCGGTGGGCGAGGGGACGGTGCGACGTGCCGGATGACGAGGTGCAGCTCCCGCCCGCACGGCTCGGGCCGGGACGCGACGCGCGTACCCCCGGAAAGCCCGCGGAGGGTGAGCCGGCCGCGAACCTGCCGGAGGGCTCGACCGGGCCGGAACTGGCCCGGGCGGTGCTCGACGCGGCGAAGGCCCGGCGGCAGGCGGCGGCGCCGCGACGGCGCGGCGCGGTCCGCGGCGACGGGGAGAAGCGGCTGCGTGGCTACTCCGGTCCGGGGCCGGACCCGCGCGACCCGCAGCCGCTCGGTGCGGTGCTGGACAAGCTGATGAAGGCGCGTGGCTGGCAGCAACCGGCGGCCGAGGCGACGGTGTTCGGCGCGTGGGAGAAGGTGGTCGGCCAGGAGGTCGCGCAGCACAGCCGACCGGTCAAGCTGGAGGACGGCGAGCTGACAGTGGAGGCCCGGTCGACGGCCTGGGCGACGCAGTTGCGCCTGCTGGCGGGCTCGCTGTTGCAGCAGATCGCCCGCGAGGTGGGCCACAACGTGGTGCGCAAGCTGCACATCCACGGGCCGGCGGCGCCGTCGTGGTCGCGCGGCCCTCGTCGGGTACGCGGGCGCGGCCCGCGCGACACCTACGGCTGACCGACGCCGCCGGAACGCCGCGCCTCACGCCGGGCGCGCTTGAGTTCGCGCTGCTCACGGCTCCACTGCTTGCGGCGCTCCAGGTCTTCCTTCCACGCGTCGCGGGCCAGCTTCGAGCCGCCCTGCACCGCGCCCTGCACCTGGGACGGGCCGGCGAGGTTGCGGAACACCCAGCCCAACAGGCGGCCACCCTTGCCGGAGGCGTCGCCCACCTGCTCGTCGTCGCTCATCCCGCCGCCCTCTCGCTGTTTTGTGTGCAAACCATTGGTACACCAATCGTTGCTAGGATCGCAACGACGACGAGGAGGACGAGGGTGACCGACGGCATCGAGGAGGACCCCCTGGCGTTGGAGCAGCAGGTCTGCTTCGCGCTCTCAGTCGCCGCCCGCAGCGTCGTCGCGGTCTACCGCCCGCTGCTGGAACCGATGGGGCTCACCCATCCGCAATATCTGGTCATGCTGGCGCTCTGGCAGCACGCGCCGCTGTCGGGGCGGGATCTGAGCCGGCTGCTCCAGCTCGACCCGGGCACGCTGTCGCCGCTGCTCAAGCGGCTGGAGGCGGCCGGATACATCCGGCGGGAACGCGACGCCGCCGACGAGCGCAGCCTGGCCGTCTCGCTCACCCCCGAGGGGCAGGCGCTGCGAGCGCGGGCCGAGCAAATCCCGCCCGCCATCGTGCAGCGCCTGGGCCTGCCGCCGGCCGACCTGCGGCACCTGCACTCGGCGCTGACCGAGGTGATCGCGGCCGCCAACCGGGCAACGTCTTCTCCCGGCGCTGCGGCGCCCGGTCAGGCGTCGGCGTAGACCGCGAAGCCCCGCTCCGCGCAGCGCCGGTAGAAGGCCGCCAGCACGCTCAGCTCGGCGCAGGTGAAGTTCCACTGCGGCGGGTCGCCGTTCTCGTCCCGCAGCCGGTCCAGCCGGCTGTCCAGCCAGCGGAGCTGCTGCTCGGCCAGCCGCCCGTCACCGAGCAGCGCGCGCAGCACCTCGCTCACCGACTCGAACGTGACCGGCTCGCCGTACGGCCGGTGCCGCGCGACGAACTTCTCCACGCCCTCGGCGATCCAGGAGCAGCCGTCCGGGTCGATCACCGGGTCCTCGTCCTCGACCGCGTTCTCCGTGGCGTAGAGCACATTTTCCAGCCCGAGGATCAGGTCGACCAACTCGGTGTACGCGGTCGCGCGTACCGTGCCGGTCTTCGCGATCAGCTCGGCGAGCGCCGCGGTCGGCGCGGAGATCCGGGGCATGTCCACGATCTCGCCGAAGTCCACGAACTCAGCCGGCGCGACCGGGTCGTAGAAGCGGCCGGTCCGCGGCCAGTGCACCGCGACGTTGTCCAGCCCCATCTGGCGTCACCTCTCACCAAGCGTTTTCGGACCGTCTCCGACGATCGTCCCGGTTCCGGGCGCAAAAGATCAAGACCGCAACGGCGGCGCCGCAAAAGCTACGGCACGCCGGGCCCGGCCGCGACCCCCGGTCGGATGACCGTCACGGCTCACGGTGGCCGGTGGCGCGGCGCCGCCCCAATGGCGTGTAGGGGGAGTCGTGGGCGGCGCGGTTCGTCCGGCTACGGCATTCTCAGCCGCCTCGGAGAGGGTGCCGAGTGGCGGTTTGGTCGGCTCCGCACAGTAAGATTGGGGGCGAGACGAAAGACCCGAGACGGAGCGACGGACTGGGGCCCGGTGGGCCCTCGATCATAGTCCCGCATCGGGTCCGAGCCGATCGCGATCCGCGGGCAACCGCGGCGCCCGGCGCACATGATCCGACCTGGCGATCCCAGGGGCGGACCATGCGCGCCGACGTCGCGTCCTGTCCGCCGAACCCGCGCCCCCGCGCCCACGCGCGGCCGGTGCGAGAAAGTGGCCGAGGGTGGCAGCGGAGGACAACAAGAAGTACGGCGCCGAGTCCATCACCGTTCTCGAGGGCCTGGAAGCGGTCCGGAAGCGGCCCGGTATGTACATCGGGTCCACCGGCGAGCGCGGTCTGCACCACCTGGTGTGGGAGGTCGTCGACAACGCGGTGGACGAGGCGCTGGCCGGGCACTGCGACACCATCGACGTGGTGCTGCTGGCCGACGGCGGTGTCCGGGTGACCGACAACGGCCGTGGCTTCCCGGTCGACCTGCACCCGAAGCTGAAGAAGCCGGGTGTCGAGGTCGCCCTGACCGTGCTGCACGCGGGCGGCAAGTTCGACGGCAAGGCGTACGCCGTCTCCGGCGGCCTGCACGGCGTCGGCGTCTCCGTGGTGAACGCGCTGTCCACCCGGATGGCCGTGGAGATCCACAAGGACGGCTTCGTCTGGCGCCAGCAGTACGACCACTCCAAGCCGACGCCGCTGGAGAAGGGCGAGGAGACCGACCGCACCGGTTCGGCCGTCTCCTTCTGGCCCGACCCGGACGTCTTCGAGACCGTCGACTTCGACTTCCACACCATCTACCGGCGCCTCCAGGAGATGGCCTTCCTCACCCGGGGTCTCACCATCCACCTGCTCGACGAGCGGGTCCCGGAGGACGAGGACGGCAAGACCCGCGAGGTCACCTTCCACTACGAGGGCGGCATCGCCGACTTCGTCCGGCACCTCAACGCCTCCAAGAGCCCGATCCACAAGACGGTGGTCGAGTTCGGGGCCGAGGAGACGGGCATGTCGGTCGAGATCGCCATGCAGTGGAACGAGTCGTACGGCGAGTCGGTCTACACCTTCGCCAACAACATCAACACCCACGAGGGCGGCACCCACGAGGAGGGCTTCCGGGCCGCGCTGACGAGCGTCGTCAACCGCTACGGCGCCGAGAAGAAGCTGCTCAAGGGCGACGAGCGCCTCTCGGGTGAGGACATCCGCGAGGGCCTGGCCGCGATCATCTCGGTCAAGCTCACCGACCCGCAGTTCGAGGGTCAGACCAAGACCAAGCTGGGCAACACCCCGGTGAAGGGCTTCGTGCAGCGGGTCTGCAACGAGTCGCTCGTCGACTGGTTCGACCGCAACCCGGCCGAGGCGAAGATCATCATCCAGAAGGCGTCCCAGGCGGCGCGCGCCCGGATCGCCGCGCAGCAGGCGCGCAAGCTCGCCCGGCGCAAGTCGCTGCTGGAGTCCGGCTCGATGCCCGGCAAGCTGGCCGACTGCCAGTCCACCGACCCGCGCGAGTCCGAGGTCTTCATCGTCGAGGGCGACTCGGCCGGCGGCTCGGCCAAGCAGGGCCGCGACCCGCGCGTCCAGGCGATCCTGCCGATCCGCGGCAAGATCCTCAACGTCGAGAAGGCCCGGATCGACCGGGTGCTGAAGAACAACGAGGTGCAGGCGCTGATCACCGCGCTCGGCACCGGCATCCACGACGACTTCGACATCGAGAAGCTGCGCTACCACAAGATCGTGCTGATGGCCGACGCCGACGTGGACGGCCAGCACATCCAGACGCTGCTGCTCACCCTGCTGTTCCGCTTCATGCGGCCGCTGGTCGAGCTGGGCCACGTCTACCTGGCCGCCCCGCCGCTCTACAAGATCAAGTGGAACAAGAAGGGCGACGACGCCCAGTACGCGTACTCGGACCGCGAGCGCGACGGGCTGATCGCCCTGCGCCAGCAGAAGAAGCCCAACGCCCGCCCGGACGACATCCAGCGGTTCAAGGGTCTCGGCGAGATGAACTACCCCGAGCTGTGGGAGACCACGATGAACCCGGCCACGCGTACGTTGCGCCAGGTCACGCTCGACGACGCCGCCACCGCGGACGAGCTGTTCAGCGTCCTGATGGGTGAGGACGTCGAGGCTCGCCGGTCGTTCATCCAGCGCAACGCCAAGGACGTGCGGTTCCTGGACATCTGACGGACGCGCCCGGGCCGGCCGGACATCCACCGGCCGGCCCGGCAGTCCACAGAGTTATCCACAGCCTGAACGCTTTCCACAGCCGTTATCCACAGCGAGACCACGACTGAAGAGTCTGATAAGGGTTAACAGTGACCGATACTCCCGAGTCCACCCCGAACGAGCCGGAGACCCCGGAGACACTGGCGGCGGTCGTCCAGCACGACCGGATCGAGCCGGTCGGCCTCGAGGTCGAGATGCAGCGCTCGTACCTCGACTACGCCATGAGCGTCATCGTCGGGCGGGCCCTGCCGGACGTCCGGGACGGGCTCAAGCCGGTCCACCGCAAGATCCTCTACGCCATGTTCGACTCCGGCTACCGGCCGGACCGCGGGTACGTGAAGTGCTCCCGCGTCGTCGGTGACGTGATGGGCCAGTTCCACCCGCACGGCGACTCGGCCATCTACGACGCGCTGGTCCGGATGGCGCAGCCGTGGTCGCTGCGCTACCCGCTGGTCGACGGCAACGGCAACTTCGGCTCGCCCGGAAACGACCCGGCCGCCGCCATGCGTTACTGCCTCGTCGGCGACGCCCGGATTCGTACCGCTGAGGGGTCCGTGAGGATCGCCGACGTCGTGCCGGACGCCGCACCGAGCAGCGAGACCGATGTCGACCTGAAGGTCCGTGACCGCAACGGTGACCTGGTCCGCGCCTCCAAGTTCTTCCACTCCGGCGAGCACCCCACGCTGCGGCTGCGCACCCGCGAGGGGTACGAGCTGACCGGCACCCACAACCACCCGGTGCTCTGCCTGGTGAACGTGGCCGGCGTGCCGACCCTGCTGTGGAAGCTGCTCGCCGAGATCTCCCCGGGCGACCGGGTGGTCCTCCAACGCACCGTGCCGGACGAGATCGGCTACCCGATGCTGGAGCACGTCGAGGCCGCCGTGCTGGCGGGCGCGTTCGTGTCCGAGGGGTGGGTGTCCGAGCAGCGGGCCGGCTTCAACAACGTGGACCGGGAGTTCTTCGTCCGGGTCCTTACCGCCTACGACCTCGCGGTCGGCGGTCCCCGGTACGTCGCCGAGCGGGTCATCGCCTCCGGCAGCACGCTGCACGAGCTCGACGTACAGGATCTCTCCGCACTCCGGGCCAGCGTGCTGGGCGAGATGGTGGGAGCGCGGAGCGCCGACAAGTTCGTGCCGGAGTTCGTCTGGCGCGGGCCGGCCGCGGTCAAGCGGGCCTTCCTCCAGGCGCTGTTCGAGGGTGACGGTTCGTCGTCGCTGCTGCCCCGCCACACGATCCAGGTCTCCTACTCGACCCGCAGCGCGCGGCTGGCCCGCGAGGTCCAGCAGCTGCTGCTGGAGTTCGGCGTGGTCAGCCGGCAGTGCCGGTACGACAACGGCGAGATCAAGGTCGTCGTCACCAACCGGCGGAACGCCCGGATCTTCGCCGCCCACATCGGCTTCCTCGGCCGCAAGCAGGCGAAGCTGGAATCCGAGCTGTCCCAGGTGCCGGCGAGCAGCACCGCGCTCTCCGGCGACCACGTGCCGTTCGTCGGCGACTTCGTCCGTGAGCACGGCGCGAGCCGCTGGACCGAGCGCGACTGGCTGCGCCGGCACAACGTGGACCGGATCGAGCGCTGGGAGCGGGACCGCGACGAGATCGCGGCCCGGATCACCGAGCCGGGCATCCTCGACGTGGTCGAGCCGCTCGTCGACGGGCGCTTCTACTACGCCGAGGTGACCGAGATCACCGACGCCGGTGTGCGGCCGGTCTACAGCATCCGGGTGGACACCGAGGACCACTCGTTCGTCTCCGACGGCTTCGTCAGCCACAACACCGAATGCAAGCTCGACCCGCTGGCGATGGAGATGCTGCGGGACATCGACGAGGACACCGTCGACCTGCAGGACAACTACGACGGCCGGGCCAAGGAGCCCACCATCCTGCCGTCGCGGATCCCGAACCTGCTGATCAACGGCTCCGAGGGCATCGCGGTCGGCATGGCCACCAAGATCCCGCCGCACAACCTGCGCGAGATCGGCGCGGCCGTGCAGTGGTGCCTGGAGCACCCGGAGGCCGACGAGGCCACCACGCTGGAAGCCCTGCTGGAGATCGTCAAGGGCCCGGACTTCCCGACCTACGGCCTGATCGTCGGCCAGGCGGCCATCCAGGACGCGTACCGGACCGGGCGTGGCTCGATCCGGATGCGCGCCGTGGTCGAGGTGGAGGAGGACAAGCGGGGCCGGCCGGCGCTCGTGGTCAGCGAGCTGCCCTACCAGGTCAACCCGGACAACCTCGCCGAGCGCATCGCCGAGCTGATCAAGGAGGGCAAGCTCGCCGGCATCGCCGACATCCGCGACGAGTCCTCCGGCCGTACCGGCATGCGGATCGTGCTCGTGCTCAAGCGCGACGCGGTCGCCAAGGTGGTGCTGAACAACCTCTACAAGCACACCCAGCTCCAGGAGACGTTCGGCGCCAACATGCTGGCGCTGGTCGACGGTGTGCCGCGCACGCTCAACCTGGCCCAGTTCATCCGCTACTACGTCGAGCACCAGATCGAGGTGATCCGGCGGCGGACCGCGTTCCGGCTGCGCAAGGCCGAGGAGCGGGCGCACATCCTGCGCGGTCTGTCCAAGGCACTGGACGCGCTGGACGAGGTGATCGCCCTGATCCGTCGCTCGCCCACGGTGGAGGACGCCCGGCAGGGCCTGATCCGGCTGCTGGATATCGACGAGGTCCAGGCGACCGCGATCCTGGACATGCAGCTGCGCCGGCTCGCCGCCCTGGAGCGGCAGCGGATCCTGGACGACCTGGCGAAGCTCGAACTGGAGATCGCCGACCTCAAGGACATCCTGGCCAAGCCGGAGCGGCAGCGGCAGATCGTCTCGGAGGAGCTGGGCGAGATCGTCGCGAAGTGGGGCGACGAGCGGCGCACGAAGATCGTCCCGTTCGACGGCGAGGTCTCGATGGAGGACCTCATCGCCCGCGAGGACGTGGTGGTGACGATCACCCGCACCGGGTACGCGAAGCGGACCAAGGTCGACCTCTACCGGTCGCAGCGGCGCGGCGGGAAGGGCGTCAGCGGGGCGACGCTCCGCCAGGACGACATCGTCAGCCACTTCTTCGTATGCTCTACCCACGACTGGATCCTGTTCTTCACGAACAAGGGTCGGGTCTACCGGGCGAAGGCGTACGAGCTTCCCGAGGCCAGTAGGGTGGCCAAGGGCCAGCACGTGGCCAACCTGCTCGCGTTCCAGCCCGACGAGCAGATCGCGCAGATCATTGAAATCCCGAACTACCAGGTGGCCCCCTACCTGGTACTGGCCACGAAGAACGGCCTGGTGAAGAAGACGCGGCTCGAGGAGTTCGACTCCAACCGTTCCGGCGGCATCATCGCGGTCAACCTGCGCGATGAGGACGAACTGGTCGGTGCGGTCCTGGTCGCTCCGGAGGACGACCTGCTGCTCGTGTCGAAGAACGCCCAGGCGATCCGCTTCAACGCCACCGACGAGGCGCTGCGCCCGATGGGCCGGGCCACTTCCGGGGTGATCGGCATGCGCTTCAGCGGCGAGGACGAGTTGCTCGCCGTCGAGGTGGTGCGAGAGGGTCTGGACGTTCTGGTCGCGACGAACGGGGGTTACGCGAAACGTACCCCGATCGAGGAATACCCGGTCCAGGGCCGGGGAGGTAAGGGCGTGCTGACCGCGAAGATCACCGAGCGACGCGGTGGCCTGGTCGGCGCGGTCGTGATCGATCCGGAGGACGAGCTGTTCGCCATCACGAGCAACGGCGGCGTCATCCGGACTCCGGTGAAGCCTGTACGCCGTACGCGTGACCGGAACACAATGGGGGTCAAGCTGATGGACCTCCCGGACGGCGTGACTATCGTGGCGATTGCTCGCAATGCCGACGAGCCTGACGAACAGGACTAGTTGATGACGGAGACACAGGCGAAGTCGGGGAACAAGGGGACCTCGGCCACTCCGGTCGAGGAGGAGGCCGCGCAGGGCGGCACACCAGCGACCGGCCGCGCGGCTGTGGGCCGGGCCACGGTTCCCGCCGACGCGCCTGCCCCGAAGTTCACCCGGGCTCCCGGCATGGCCCCGCCTCCGGACATGCCGGGAGAGGACTCCGGCTCCCGGGACTCGGCCGAGACCAAGGTCGACGCTCCGACGTCGGCCGACGGTCTGGCCGCTCCGGCAGCCAAGCCCGCGAACGCCACGAACACCCAGCCGATCACCCCGTCGGCCGCCGGCCGGGCCTCCACCGGGACGACCGGCACGCAGCCGCGGATCGGCGCCGGCCTGGGCACCGCCCCGAAGGCGTCGCCCGACGGCTCGCGCCCGAGCGGCGCCGCGAGCGCCCAGGCGCGGCCCGCCAACGGTGGCGGCCTGCCGCCGGGCATCAGCGGCGCGGCGGCCGTCGGCGCCGCGCGCGTGGGTGAGGCGGTACGCGCCGCGCGTACCTCGGTCAGCTCGGCCGCGTCGCGCGGACCGCGACGGGCCCGGCTGAATCTGAAGCGGATCGACCCGTGGTCGGTGATGAAGTTCGCCTTCGCGGTGTCCGTGGTGCTCTTCATCGTGGTCGTCGTGGCGACGTCGGTGCTCTACCTGGCGCTGGACGCCATGGGTGTGTTCAAGAGCGTCAACGACAGCCTCACCGACCTGGTGAACGCCGGCGGCGGCCAGGGTGGCGGCGGCTTCCGGATCACCGCCAAGGGCGTGATCCTGACGTCGGCGCTGATCGGCCTGGTGAACGTCGTGCTGTTCACCGCGCTGGCCACGCTCAGCGCGTTCGTCTACAACGTCTGCGCCGACCTGGTCGGCGGGATCGAGCTGACGCTCGCCGAGCGGGACTGATCGACCGACGCCGGGGCACCGCGTAAAGCGGTCGCCCCGGCGTCGTGCGTCCGGGTAGGTTCGAGGTGGCGCGGGTGCTTCCACCACAGACCCCCGATTTGGGCGCGGTGGAGGCGATGGGTTAACCTAGCTCGTCGCTACGCGGGGCTATAGCTCAGTCGGTTAGAGCGCAGAGCTGATAACTCTGAGGTCGCTGGTTCGATTCCAGCTAGCCCCACCGCACATCGTCCGACGACAGTCGAGCGCGAGGGGTCAAGCACATGTTCAAGAAGCTCCTGATCCTGGCCGGCATCGTCGGTGTGGCCGCCGTCGTGGCCAAGAAGGTCAAGGCCTCGAACGACGAGCGCGCCCTGTGGCACGAGGCGACCACGGCGCCCGACCTGCGCTGAACGCCGACACGGGGCCCTAGCTCAACTGGCAGAGCACTGCCTTTGCAAGGCAGGGGTTAGGGGTTCGAGTCCCCTGGGCTCCACCAGCACTTTCCCCGGTTGATCTCGGGTCCGAGTACAGCCATTCGTACAGCCAAGCGGTCACGCCATATCTTCCTCGCCGAGGACCCGGTCAATGGCCGAGGCAGCCTGACGAGCCCGCGCCGGCAGGACGTGCCCATAGGTGTCGGCCGTCATCCGGATCGTGGAGTGCCCGAGCAGCTCCATCACCGTGCGCAGCTCCTCGCCCTGGTCGAGCAGGAACGTGGCGAATGCATGGCGCAGGTCGTGCAGGTGCAGCCAGTCCAGACCTGCCGCCGCGCGGAGCTGGTCAAAGCGCCGGTTGACGTTCCGCGGCTCCATCGCGGTCCCGATAGTGCTGGCGAAGACCAGGCCCAGATCCGACCACAGCTCTCCGGCCGCGAGCCGTTCCTTGGCCTGGCGAACCCGCTGCGACTCCAACGCCCGTACCGCAAGGGACGACAGCGGCAGCGGACGGCTCGACCGGTGCGTCTTCGGTGGCACGAGCTCCAGCCCGCGATCCGTGCGCTGCAGCGTCTGCCGAACGAACAGCGCCCGCCCCGGCAAGTCGACATCCGACCAGCGCAGGCCCAACAGCTCAGCCCGCCGCAGTCCGGTCGCCAGCGCCAGGACGAACAGCGATTCCAGCCGGTCCCCGGTCAGCGCCGACAGCAGCGTCTTGGCTTCCTCCGGCGTCAGGGCACGTCGCTCGGTCCGGCCGAGAGCCGGCGGCTTGGCGGCCTTGGCGACGTTGCGCGGCACCAGGTCCATCCGCTCAGCGTCGGCCAAGGCGACCCGCAGCACCGCGTGCACCTTGATGATGCTGGCCGGCGCGAGCTTGCCCCGTAGACCGGAGAGGAACCGCTGCACATCCCGAGGCGTCAGCCGATCGAGCTTCACCCGACCCAGGCCCGGCACCAGGTGCTTGCTCACGGCCAGGCGGTAACGCACCAGCGTTGACGGCCGGGTACCATCGTGCGCCTTCACGTCCCGCAGCCACTCGGTCAACCAGGCTTCCAGCGTCCGAGGCCGCGCAGTGAGGTCGACCCCGAGCTGAAGTTGACGACGCAGATCGTCCCGCTTCCGGACCGCCTCAGCCTCGCTCTTGGCGTAGACGTACTTCCGCTTACGCTTCCCGTCGATCCACCCGAGGTCGACCACCGCAGCCCACACGCCCGGCCGCTGCTCGTACACCGAGCCCTCACCATGAGCACGACGCCGCCGGCCGGTCATGCCGCGAACTCCTCATCGGCCGACAGGAACTGGTCGATTGCCGCGACCGGTATCAGCCGAGCACGGCCCGCTTTGATCGACCGCAGGCGACCGGATCGCATGAGGACGTAAACGGTGTCTCGACAGACGCCGAGCAGGGCCGCAGCCTCAGCCGGGCGGACGCTCTTCTTCTCGCTCATGCTGCGGTCCCTTCCTGCTCTGCGGACTGACGTGAGGTGGTTGCCGAAACGTCGGGCGGGTCGGCGGCTGCTCGTCTGGCGGCGTCGAGTTGGGCGCGCCATTGGATGCGTTCGGAGATGGCCCGTAGCACCCGGTGTCCGATCGGCGGAACGTCGGGATCGGTGGGCTTGGCCAGTTCCCAGGCATGCCGTTGCTCGCCACCGGCCGGGGCGGTGTTGGCGTCGGTGGTGACGCCGAGCAGGGCCTTAACCCAGTCGCGGCGGTCGGCCCGGTGATCAGTGAGCGTCTTGCCGGACCACTGCCGGGAGATCAGCACCCGCCGCCCACCGATGCCGAGCGTTTCCCGCTTGTGGACCTTGTTCTTGCAGTTGCCGGGCTTCAACCCGGGCCGCGCCTTCTTCGGCTGGATGCCGTAGAGCAGCCAGTTAGCGCACCGCTCGGAGCACGGCGTGTGCCGCAGCTCGGCCCAGAGCCGTTCCAGGTGCGCCCGTTGGCGGCCGGTGGTGATGTCGTGGCAGTCGGCGGCTTGCTTGGTCAGGTACTTGGTGATGTAGCCGACGCACCGATCCGCGTCCTTGGTCCCGGCGAGCACGCCTTTGGCGTCAACCTGAACGCCGAAGCGGACGACGTGCACCGGGGTGGCGTCGGGGTCGGCGTCGACCAGGTCCAGGGCGTCATCCCAGGACGGCAGCAGCCGCCCGGTATCGGGGTCGGTGTAGCCGGCGGCGTCGGCGTCCCATCGCGGCGCCCTCCCCGGTTCGTAGACCACCTCGGTGGCGGGCGGCCACCAGACTTGGTGGTAGGTGGCGGCGGCGACCTGGCGGACGAGGGCGCGGGGGATGGTGCCGCGCATGGCGAAGTGCGCGTGCGGGGCGAGGCGGCGTTGCGGCTCGACCGCGCCCGCGTATTGGACGTTCCAGCCGACTGCGCGGCGCAGGTTCTGCCAGAAGCGGTCCAGGAGTCGGGGGAAGTGCACGGCGTCCCAGGCGGCGCGGCGGTAGTCGTAGGCGTCCGGGTCGACGGGGGTGCCGTCGGAGTGGACTCGGCCGTAGGAGCCGAGGGTGAGGGTCAGGAACATCGACGGCCGGAACACCTGCCCGCCGTGGCCCTCGAACGTCCGCCCGATCGTGCGGTTCTCCACCGGCAGCCGGGGCAGGTCCGGGGCGTCCTGGCGACGTTTGGTGGAGCGGACCCGTCGCTTGCCGTCGCCGTCCTGGTCGTCGTCGGTGGCGTGGGGTGGGGCGGGTCGGCCGCGCATGCCTTCGGTGGTGATCTCGGCTTCCAGTTCCGCGATGGCGTCGTCCAGGTCCGCGACCTGGTCCCACTGTGAGGTGCGGGCGGCTTCGTCGCGGGCGAATTCCAGGTGAGCGCGGGCGACGATGAGCGCCTGTTGCGCCTCGGTCGCCGGGCGGGGACCGGGGTCGGGTTCGTCGTCACGATGCCAGCCCTCGCGGATCTGCTGCTGCCGCAGGCGGCGCGCCCGCTTGGCGCAGGCTGGGCACTTGGCTTCCTGGGTGGCGCCGCAGGGCATGTCGATGACCTCGGTCTGCCCGGAGTCGAGGTCAGTGCGGCGCAGGGACACGGGGCGGGTGCAGACGCCGTAGTCGGCGGCAAGGTCGGCCACGACGTCGACGGAGCGAGGCATGAGCATCCGGGCGGCCCGGGAGCCCGGCCTCGGAGCCTTCGCCGAGGTGGCGGGTTCGAGGCCGGGCAGCGTCGGAGACAGGGTCATCGGCTCACCCCCTTGGTCGGGGCCAGTTCCCGGGTGCGGACCAGGGGCCGGGGGTCGGCGGTGGCGTGGTCGTCCCGCAGCGGGTCGAACGCGGCCACTCCGGCGCGGGTGGTCTTGGCCCGGTACATGGCCGCGTCCGCGTCGGCGAGGGCGGCGGCGAGCCCCGCCGGGCTGGCGGGTGCGAGGCCGATGCTGGCGGTCACCGACACCGCCACCCCGGACGGCAGCCGGACCGGCGCGGCGATCGCAGCGGCCAGGCGGCGGGCCGCCGTGGCGGGGTTGGTGTCCAGGAGCAGCGCGGCGAACTCGTCCCCGCCGAGGCGGGCCGCGACGCCATGCACGGCACGCAGGCGGGAGGCGACGGCGGTCAGGACGACATCTCCGGCGGCGTGGCCGTGAGTGTCGTTGACCGGCTTGAAGCCATCCAGGTCGACCACCACCACCCACGGCCGCAACGCGGCGAGCTGCTCCCACGACTGAGCGAGTCCGGCGCGGTTCGCCAGGCCGGTCAGCGGATCACGCAGGGTCGAGCGGTGCAGCGCGGCCAGCTCGTAGCGCACGGCGTAGAGCCGGTACTGATCCCAGCAGAACACGGCGAGGGCGGCGATGAGGAGCAGGCCGGTGAGCAGGTGGTCGGTCATCGGGTCACCTCTCCGAGCAGGGGGACGCCGTTGCGGCGGGTGAACGCGGCCGGCGGCACCGGAGCCACCGCAACCGGACGAGCAGGCGGGACAGGAGCCGCAGCCGGGGCGGGCGGCGCGACCGGGCGGGACGCAGCCGGGACGGGAGCAGACGGCGGCACCGGAGGAGCCAAGACAGCAGCAGAGACAGGAGCCGTGGCCGGAGCCGGAGCCGGAGCCGGGACGGGGGCCGGGGTGGGGGTGGTGGTGACGACGAGTTTGGACAGGCCCATGAACGCCAGCGCGGGGACAGCCGACAGCAGCCAGCCGGACAGGCCGGGCTTGGCGACGGCGAGCTGCGCGGCCAGGGACAGGGCGACGGCGGCGACGAGCAGGAACATCGGGTAGCCGACCGGCTGGCGGGCGCGGCGTCGGCGGCGGATGGTCAGCAGCGCAGCCACGGGCACCAACTCGCTGATGACGGCGTTGGCCCAGCCGAACCACGCCCCGGTCCCAGGCGGGGAGTTGTCGAGGGTCCATTCCTTGACGTGGGTGAACGACGCTGCGCCCGCGAACCCGGCCACCAGGAGGAGGATGACGACGAGGACCAGGCCCTCAACGCGCTCGGTGCGGGTGGTGGTGGGGTGAGGCTTCACGCGGCACCTCCGAGGACTTCGCCGTCGATGACGCGGAGACGGCCGTAGGTGTGGGCCATGTCGCGGATCTCGTCATCGGTCAGGTAGGAGAACCGGACCCGCATCGGGGTGGGGTCGCCGTCGATGACCACGAACGCCACCCCCGGCAGTGACTGTGGGATGCGGTCACACAACGCGCCCCGGTCCCGCATCCCCTCACCCAGCACCAGGTCCACCTGGGCGGCTTCGGCCAGCCGCAGGCCGATGCGGGTGGGGAACAGGTCCCGGAACGGCAGCACCTCCTTACGCGGGTCCTGAATCGCCGCGACAACGTGCACACCGACGGCGCGGCCTTGCGAGAGCAGGATCGACAGGGCGGCCTTGACGCGGTCCTTCAACTGCCGGTCGGTCAGATAGGCGGTGAGGTTCGCCAGCTCGTCAATGACGACGACGATCAGCGGCTCATCCGGCGTCGGGGTGTGCTGTCGGGTGCGGCCGTAGAGCTTGCCGGCGCGGTCTTTGGCGACGGTGGCGGCTTCCTCGATCAGCTCCACCATGGCCGGGTAGTCCTTGCGGGCGAAGCGGGCGAACATCGGCGCGCCCATCCCCAACTCCATGCCGCCCTTGGGGTCCAGGCCCCACAACTGCACCAGGCCGGAGGTGACCCCGTTGGCGAGGGAGCGGACCAGCGACCAGATGACCGAGCCCTTCCCCGCACCCGTCGCCCCGACGACGAGAACCTGCGTGCCGAACAGCCGAAGGTCATAGCCCTCGCCGTCCTCACGACGGCCGACCGGCAGGGCGGTGAACTCGGGGACCGCCGGCACCGGCAGCGGGCGCACCAGTTTGGCGAGGGGGTCCCCACGGAACAGGTGCAGCAGCACCACATCCGGCCGCGCCCCTGGGATCGCCTTGACCTGGCGGACGCCGAAGGTGTGGGCGAGGCGTTCGGCGACCTTGGCGAAGTCGTCGGGGATCTGGCCGGTGACCATCCGCACCGTCACCACGTCGACCCCGCCCGCGCACTGGACCTTCCGCAGCACCGGCAACACGGTGTGGGAGTCGAAGGAGACGGCGAGCTTCGCGGTGACCATCGCGGCGTGCCAGTTGCGCCGGTACAGCCACCGCCGGAACCGGGCCAGGACCGGCCACCACCCGAACCGCAGCCACGACGACCGATGCCCCAAACCCCAACCGGCCGCGACGGCGGCGACCAGGACCACGACACCGACCGGACCGACCCAGCCGAAGCGCAAGTACAGCCAGCAGAAGAACAGCACCGGGGCGGTCACGTACCAGAAGCGGACCAGGACCGCAGCCAGCCGGGCGAGGCCCTTGAGCGTCCACCAGGACAGGGCCAGCCACATCGGGATACGCACGAACGGCGTCCGGACGTTGAGCGGGGCGGAGTCGATGCGCTCACCCCGGATCACGTTGACCAGCGGCACGACTCAGCCCTCCCCACCCGCAGCGGCGAACAGGACGGCCTGACCCGGCGCACCGGGACGGCGGCGAACCACCCGGCGGCGCACCGGGATCCGGGACGGGCCGAGAGCCGCCAGGTCGACCGGGCCGGTCAGCGGAGCCGGGACGTGGCGGGTCATGGTGGGCAGCCACCGGCCCCGGCCCAGGACGGCACGGAGGTCGACCCGGTCGGACACGTGCGGGGCGATCAGGTCCGGGTCGAGGCGGCGCAGCTTCACCACCGTCCGAGCGAGGGCAGCGGCAGCAGCGGAGATCTCCACCAGCGCCGCCACGCGGACCGCGTCGGACGGGACGGTGGTATAGACCTCGCGGGCGGCCCGGATCCCGGGACCGGCCAGCCGCATCACGGTCCGGCGGTGCGTCGTGCGGCGTGGGGCGGGGCGCGGGTTCCCGACGATGCGGGCAGCGTCAGCTAGCGTGGGCATCAGCCCAACTCCTTCCAAGGAGATGAGGGTCAGAGCGCGGGGCGGGAATCGTCTTGGTCGGTGAGCCCGCCCCGCGCGTGCAGTTCTGGTCAGGCCGCCTGCTTCGACACGGCGGCGGTCGGCTCGGTCATGGCGCCCGCGCGGATCGACCACGCCTGACGCGCCCGGCACTTCCCCGAGCCCTTGCACCGCTGCGAGTCGACGTACGGCGTCAGCGTCACGTCGGAGAACGTCACCGCCGGCGGGTAGCCCGGGATCTTCGACGCGGGCGGGACCGGCTGCTGAGGGGCGGCGATCTTCACCTTGACCTCCTTCGACCCGCCGAACTTCCCCGCCTCCGGGTCCAGGTCCAGAACCTTGACCACCCACAGGCGCTCGCCCGTGTCCTTGTCGCGCGCCTGGTCGTCACCCTGGCCGCGCTTGTCGAAGTCCGTCACCGGCTCCACACCCAGGCACAGCGCGCCCGCCGGGAAGACGTAGTCGAACGGAACCGGAACCTTGATCGAGTTCGGGACAGCCATCTCGGCACTCCTTCATGTCGCCGCCGGCCCTCTGCCGGTCTTGGCGGGTCCGAAGACCTATAGAGGACTGTAGGTGGTTGGCTGCCAGTCATCAAGACCTCTATAGGACCAATGTTGCCGATAGGTGCGGGCCTCATCGGCGCTACCGTGGTCAAGAGGGGTAGACCTCCATAGGACCGGCCCAGGATGGGGCAGACATGACCGACGACCTTGGTGCCAAAGCACCCAAGTACTTGCAGATCGCGGCCCAGCTACGCAGGGAAGTCCGCGAGGGCAAGTTCAAGCCGGACAACCGGCTTCCCGCTGAGACAGCTCTCGCAAAGCGCTTCCGAGTCAGCCCAATCACTCTCAGGAACGCCATTGGCGTGCTTCGGGCCGAAGGACTGATCGAGTCCCGTCACGGCGTAGGCACGTTCGTGCGTGAAAGCCGTCGGCTGCACCGTCGGTCCCGCGACCGCTACGGGCGAGCGCGCAAGGATCAGCGGCTGCTGACCTCACACCTCCGGCACGAGATCGTCTTTGCCGGACGCGCCCACGTACCCGCGCACATCGCCGAAGTCATGGGCATCGAACCAGGCACGGAAATCGTGGTTCGCCGCCGCAACCTCTACGACCGGGAAACGGGCAAGCCCGAGGAGATCGGGGCCAGCTACATCCCCGCCGAGATCGCTGCTGGCACCTACCTGGAGGAACCCACAGTCGTCCCGAAGGGCCTGTTCCTCTGCGTGGAAGACCTCAGCGGCAAGCGCTACACAACGGCACGGGACCAATGGGTAGCCCGCCTTCCCACCGCCGACGAAGCGGCAGCCCTCGCGCTACCTCTGGGTGCCCCAGTCATGCACGTCATCCACACGGCCCGAGCCGAAGACGGCAGCATCCTCGAAGTGTCAGAGTCGGTATGGCCCGCCGACCGAATCATGGTCATCGACGACTACCAAGTAGAACCAGGGGCCATCGAGCCCGAAGCACCCTCCGAAGTCTGACAGGAGAAGCCGTGTCACTCGCAGACCTCGCACCGGGGCAGCACGCCGACCGCGTCCGTGACCACTGGTGGTGGCGGCCCGGGTGGCGCGTCGGGCGCCGCTTCTACGCCTTCCACGTGACCTTCGAGGACCAACCCGAGCTCTACCGCCTTGCCGACTCCTACCGGTCAGCTCTGGCCGCTGCTCCGCCCTCGACGCTGATTCCGGATGAGTGGCTACACCTCACGATGCAGGGCATCGGCTTCACCGACGAAACCAGCGAGGCGACACTGGCCGCAGTCATCGAGGAAGCGGGCAAGCAGCTCACGCAACTGCCCGCAGTGTTTGTCGAGTTCGGGGAGGTTGTTGTGGCTGACGAGGCCATCGTCATGCCCGCGCTGCCCGTCGAGCCTCTCCAACGACTACGAGCCGCGACGCGGACCGCCATCGGGCACGTCGTCGGTGAGGACCAGGTCCCCGAGGACCCCAGCCGATACCGGCCTCACGTCAGCGTCGCCTACCTGACCACCGATGGCCCATCCGAGCCCTACGTCCAGGCGGTGCAATCCGTGGCTCCCGAGCCCGCCACCGTCTCGATCAACCACGTCGATCTGATCGAGATGCACCGAGACCGGCGCATGTACGAATGGCAACTCGTCGCGCGGATGCCGCTCGGCTAACCCTTGCGGTCTGCGTTGCCGAATTCCGCTCTATCAGATCAAGGCGGCCCGCAAGCGGGCCGCGCCGGCCCGGCCCCGGCCTGCTGGCGACCTCCGGCCGGCATCGGCCGGGCCGGCCGGCCACGCTTCGAGACGACAGGTCCTTGAAGACCTCGGGGCTCCGCCCCGAACCCCGACCCTCCTCGGAGATCAGCCGCGGATCCCCTCGCCGGGCACCACGAGGGCTACCAGCCTCCCCGGACGGGGTCCAGGTCGTTCGTCCGGTGGGGCGCTCCACCTGGACCCCGTCCGGGGAGGCTGGACGGTCTACGACTGCCCGACGAGGAGATCCGCCACTTCCGCAGCCGGCATGAGCCCCAAAAGCAGATGCGTACCCATGGATGCATCGGCATACTGCCCGGATGGATTTTGAGGCCATCAGGGATGAGTGGCAGACCCATGGATTTGTCATCCTGCCCGGCTACATCCCGCCAGCGGACCTAGCACCGGCACTTGGTGAGTTAGACACCATGTTTCCCTCACCTGAAGGCTTCCATGACGGGACCGACCCACGGCGAGACCGATACATCGGAGACGAGTTCGCCGGCATTGAGGCCTTCCCCTTCGAGAGCGTCGAGCTCAGCTTGCTGGCGGTGAGTGATCGCTTGGTCGGCCTGGCGCGCGAGCTGCTCTCCGACGAGGATCTCAGGATCTACTCCGCCGAGGCATGGGCGAAGTTCACCGGAGCGGCTGACTACGACCAAGCACTGCACCGCGACTACCTCAACCACACTCTGCTCGTGCCCACGGACGCGACCGACTACCAACAGGTGGAGATGTTCGTCTACCTCGTCGACGTGCCCGAGGGCCTCGGTCCGCCGCACATGCTTTCCACCCAACGCACCCGGGACTTCTCTGCCAAGCCGAACTGGTACCCGCGTGCAGACGTGGGCGGGGAGGTCAGCGAGTTCGTTTCGCCTACCGGAAGCCCGCACCTCTATGAGGCGGAAGTGTCCGGTGCCGGTCCAGCCGGCACGGTGGTCGCATTCCAACCGGGCACGTTCCATCGAGGCACAGGCATGACCACGCCACGGGGTGCGCGCTACAGCATGCATCTCAATTACCGGCCAGCCTCCGTGGAGTGGGGTACTCGCTATGCCTGGGCCGACCGAAGCCACGAGCCCGCCTGGTACCGGTTCGTAGGCCAAGCAACTCCACAGCAGCTTTCGCTCTTCGGCTTCCCGCCACCGGGCCACCCCTACTGGACCGCCGAAACCGTCACAGGAGTTGCCCAGCGTTACCCGAACCTGGACATGACGCCCTGGAAGATCTGAGGTCAAGGCAGAACAGCCGCCAACTCTGAACTAACCCGACGAGGTGTGCGAGTTCCGGCCGTGTCCACACTTCCTAACCCGTGTGGCTGTACAGCCATCCGTACAGCCAAGCCGGTCGACGGGTATGGGTGACGAGCGACAGCAGCCGACAAGCCGAGCAGGTCAGCGGCAGTGGCCGACGCTGGTCGACAGAAGTCTTGATCTTTGCAAGGCAGGGGTTAGGGGTTCGAGTCCCCTGGGCTCCACCACATCATCCGGCCAGGTCACGGCCTGTTCTCTCCTCCCCTGACTCTTGGCTGACTTCGGGTACGGCTTGTCGAACAGGTGGCCGTCGACCTCGATGACGACCCGCTCGACAACTAGAGTCGACGGGTGCTGGCAGCGTCGTCAGCGGTGCTCGCCGAAGACCGCCGCGGCCACCTGGTAGCTGTCGAACGCCCGGGCCGCCCCGGCGTACGCCTCTAGGTGGATGAAGAGCTCGACGATCTCCTCCTTGGTCACGCCGGACGTCAGCGCGATGCGCAACTGCCCCCGCAGCGGCTCGTGGGTGCCCAGCGCCGCCGCGACGGCCACCGAGATCAGGCAGCGGCTCCGCAGGTCCAGGCCTGGTCGCGGCCACGAGTCGCCGAAGGTGTGTTCGGTCGCCAGCCGCCGGAAGTCCTGACCGACCGCGGGTTCCCCGTCGGCCAGCGGCAGGGTCAACGGTTGGCCGAGGAGGCGCTCCGCGGTGTCGAGGGCCTGCTGGTATCGGGGATCGTCGGGCATGCGTTGCCACCTCCGCACGTGTCAGCCGATCGACTGCCGTTCGGTTCCAGCATCGCGCCCACCCCGGCCGTTCGGTCGGCCGTTCCGGGAAACCGGTTCCGTCCCTGCTGATGCTTGACGGTTGGTTTAGTGCGCCTGCTTTAGGCGAGGGCTACTCGCGGCCGGTGGCCATGACGAGGGCTTAGGTGAACTGCTTCCAGGTCGGTTGGTCGGGGAAGTCGTCCCCGCGCGGTTGCGATAGAGCCATGGAAGGGCTTTGAGCGAGGATTTGAGTGCGTCCAGGGAACGTTCGAGGGTGTGGTTCTCCCACTCGGTGGGGGCGCGCGCAGGTCGGTGAGCATCCGCGCGACGATCTCGGCCGCATCGGTGTTCGTGGTGACGTGGTCGACGTCGTCGGCGCGGATGTTGGCGAACCTGCCGGTATCGTGTGCGCTGCTCATCGGGTCATCGTGCCCGTTCTGGAGGGGGAGTCGGTCTTTCGGGGCGGCTGGCTTGATGTTGCGGACGGGCTGGGGGGTGGTGCGTATGCCGTCGTTGCAGGTGATGGCCAGCTCGGTGACGTCGACGGTGACGGTCTTGCCGGCATGGACTCGACCGAGGGCCACTTCTTGCCCGTTGTCTGACGCTGGCACGACGCGGTCGCGGAGTTTGGTCGCCGGCTGGGTTCACGGAGGTGGGCTTTGAGGCAGAGGAGCGGTATTGCCGGACGAGGTGTTCCCCAGCGATCTTTCCGGCCACTTCTGGGCAACAGTGAAACGCCTGCCGGAACTCGATCGATGGCGCTTTGAGATCCTCGACTATCAGAACAACGTCCTGCTCAGCGGCTTGGCCTGTAGCGAGAGGCAGGCCGCAGTCATTGTCAACCCGTGGGACCAGGTGATCGCAGCGTCGCCGGACGAAGAGGACCGCAGCATGGGTGGCATCGATGACTCGGGATGACGGGCAAATCCGCGCCACGCGGACGCGCGGTCCTAAAGCATCGCGATCTGGCCGGGCAGTTCGGTAGGACCGGACAGCACTGCGCGGAGCCTGGTGATCCGCGGGAACTCGATCGCTCCCGCCTCGCCCCATAGGCTCCGCCACTCCGAGTCGTCGCCGAGGACCCGGTCGAGTGCTTCGACCGCCAGCTGTGGCAGGTCATCGTCCAAGTCAAGGGATTCACCAGCAAGCAGGAAGTCCGGCGCGTACGGCGAGGTTATCGGTTCTCCGCCGGGCATCTGAGACGCCACGATGGCCGCTGCGGCGATGGCCGAGGCGGCGTCGTCATGGTCGAGGTACCCGGTGTTGAGCGCTGCCGTTGTCAGAGCAGCACGAACCATTGCCGGCCGGGCAGGCGGATCGGCATCGTGGAGATCACCGCACCAGTCGGCGGCGCTGTCGTTGTCGAACGGGCCGTCGTCCCAGGCGCCCATGTGCTCCTCCTTCACGTTCCCGGTGAGCGGATCATGAAGCCGAGCGGGGGCGGACGCAAGGCGCGAGAGCGCTTGGCGGTACAGCCATCGGTACAGCCAAGCCAGCCGACGGGCGCGCGTCGAAGCGCCTGGCGGGATCGGGGGTCCGTGCGGAGGCTTCGGCTCACAGTGGCCATGGTGGGCGGACGGCACTACGACGACAACGGATTTCTCCGTGTAGCAACTCGGTGAGACGGGCGGGGGTGGAGCAGACTGCCGGCAAGCACCCGAGCGGCGGGCAGATCGGCGAGGCTGTTCGGACCCAGGGACCACGTACTGATCGGTACAGAACGTGACCCGGATCAGGGACCGATCGGTACAGAATCCTGTTACGGTCGTGTCAGAACCGAGCGGTACAAAATCTCGCTCGCTCCGACGGCCGGTCCGGTGATGCGGGTCGACGCACACAGATGAGGGAAAACGATCATGAGCTTCGTCGTAACCCAGCCAGCCATGTCCACCCAGGAACTGCGGGACTTCTACCTGCGGTACGTCGAGCTGGCGAACAAGCGGGAGTTCGCCCGCATGGCCGACTTCGCCCACGAGGAGGTCGTCATGAACGGCACCCCGGTCAAGATGGCGGACATGGTGGCCGAGTTCTACAAGCACGTGGAGGCGGTGCCAGACCTCCACTGGGAGATCCAGGACCTCGTCGTCGAGGGCGACACGATCGCCGCCCGGCTCGTCGACACGGGCACCCCGGTCAAGGAGTGGAACGGCCTGACGCCCACCGGCAAGTCGGTGTCGTTCACCGAGACCGCCTTCTACCGGGTGCAGGACGGCAAGTTCAAGTACATGTCGTACCTGATGGACACCGACTCGGTGCGGCGGCAGCTCGCCGGCTGACGGGGGAATCCGGAAAACGCGGCGCGCCCAGCCCGATGACGCAATCGAGCTGGGCGCGCGCAGGGAACTACGCGACGAAGCGGGAACGACGCCGGCGTCCGATGACGTAGCTGGCGCCGCCGATGAGCAGGAGTGCCCCACCGATGCCGGCCACGGTCGCGGTGTCGGCGCCGGTCACGGGCAGCCCGCCGCCCTCGCCACCACCGTCGCCGCCGGGCGCACCCACGCCGGCGGAGGGGGTGACGGGCGGTACGACTGTCGACGTGGCGCTGGGCGTCGCGGTCGGCGTGGTCGTGGGCTGAGACGGCGTCGGAGTCGGCGTCGGCGTCTGGGACGCGCAGTCGAGCGCACGAGCCTCGTACAGGCCGTTGTTCAGGTAGGCGAGGTAGGCCTCGACGGACGGGTCGTCGAGCACCTTCTGCGCGGCGGCCCGCACGTTGGGGCCGGCGCCCGTCATCGTCTGGCCGATCCTGACGCGCAGAGCGATCGCCCAGCGATCCTGCACGTTCTTGAGGTATGCGCGAAGGTCGTCCGAGGTGCCCTTGAGCCGCTCCTCGATCTCGCCCGGCAGAACCGGCAACGATTCGGCCTGCGCCTCGGCCAGCAGCCGGTACGCCAGCAGCCGAAGCTCGGAAACGGTGGCGGTGTCCAGGTCGATGGTGACAAGTTCGCGGAAGTCCTTGTACACCTTGCGTTCGACCGTCTGGCAGGACTCGTTCAGCCCGGGCGATGCGGCTTGCGCCGCCGCAGGGGCCGCCGGAATCAAGAAGGCCAGCGCCACCAGGGCACCGGCCGGAACCTTCCATTGCATGTGGACTTTCCTCCCCGTGGAAATCAAAACATGGAGATGTTAGCGGTATCGGTCCCCAGAGCAAGGGCATTGATGTGGCCGACGCTGCACAGAGTGCGCTAAGGGCACGGTCGATCAACTGCCTCTTTGATCGCCGTCACCCGGGTCGCGAGCGGTCCCGCCGGCACGTCGACGAGGTCGAATCCCGCCTCGCGGTACGTCAGTTCGTGGACCCGCTCGAAGACGATCGACTCCTCGAAGCTGATCCGCCGGGCCGCGGTCGCCTCGACGAAGCCCTGATTCCGGACGAAGAAGACGGTCCGTTCCGCGGTCATGCCCTCGATCTCGTCGAGCAGGGCGGACGGCGGTGTCATGCCGAGGTGGCGGCACAACGCGAGCGTGCACACGGGTGAGCGGTCGTGGAACACCACGTCGTCGCCGAACATCTCGGCCCGGCGCCGACGCCTCCGCTGGAGATCCAGCACCCGGTCGGCGAAGCCCGGCTCCCGCCACGGCTCCGGCCGCCCGAGCGCCTGCTGAAGCGCGATCACGTCGGTCGCGGCCTCCTCCACGACGGGGTATCCGTCGATCTCCAGGTGCCGGAGGATCGCTGTCTTACCGGAGCCGGGAGCGCCGGTGAGGATGTATCCGGGCATGACGTCCTCCGATGGCGGGCAGCCTCTTGATAGGCAAGCCACTACTTGCATATGGTGGGTGACGTGGGCGATCTGTACCAGGCGCTGGCCGATCCCACCCGCCGCCTGATCCTCGACGAGCTGACCGAGCGCGACGGTCAGACGCTGTTCGAGATCTGCGGCCGGCTGGCCACGAAGCACCAGGTCGGCTCGTCCCGGCAGGCGATCTCCCAGCACCTCGACGTCCTGGAGGCCGCCGGCCTGATCGTCACGCGGCGGCAGGGGCGCTACAAGTTCCACCACCTCGACACCCGGCCGCTGCGGTCCATCACCGAGCGATGGCTCAGGTCCGCCGAACCCACCCAGGAGAACCCATGAGAATCAACCTCACCAGCGTGTACGTCGACGACCAGGCCAAGGCGCTGCGCTTCTACACCGAGGTGCTCGGCTTCGTGAAGAAGACCGACGTGCCGACCGGGGAGTACCGCTGGCTGACAGTGGTCTCGCCGGACGCCCCGAACGGCGTGGAACTGCTGCTGGAGCCCGACGCGCACCCGGCCGCCAAGGCGTTCAAGGAGGCGCTCGCGGGCGACGGCATCCCGCTGACGCAGTTCGCGGTGGACGACGTGGCCGCCGAGCACGACCGGCTGCGGGGCCTCGGCGTGCTGTTCACCCAGGAGCCGGTCGACATGGGCCCGGTGACCACAGCGGTGTTCGACGACACCTGCGGCAACCTGATCCAGATCGCACAGTACCGGTAGCCGGGCGCTGACTCCACGCGGAACCGCTGGACACGATCGGTCACGCTGGCGGCATGACGGTGTGGCGGCGTCCGTACTCGCTGGACCTGACCACCGCCGACTTCATGGTCGTGGCGGTGCTGGCGGTCGGCTTCTTCGTGCTCCTCGTGTTCGAGGTCCGCAGCGGCGGGCTGCTGGGACCGGAGGCGCTGTTCCTCGGAGTGTGGAACGCCGTCGGCCTCGCCGTCGCGGTTCGCCGCGCGATGCTCGGCGTCTGGGTGAGCCCCGTTGGCGTGCGCGCGCGCTTGCTGCTCCGCACGACCACGGTGCCGTGGGCGTCGGTCGTGGAGATCCGCAGCGGTGCGGGTTCGATAGCGGGTCTGGACATGGGACGCGACGCGATCGTCATCGAGCGGACCGACGGCGAGCCGGTGCAGACGCCGATCCAGTCCGGCGCCGTCGTCCGGCCGTTCCGCCTGGAGCTGACCCGCCTGGTCACCTGGCCGGAGCACTACGACGAGATTCTCGCGAACCTGCGGGAGTGCCACCGCAACGCCCGTCCCCCGGAGCAGCGCGCGCCGGCGAGCCCGGCACCGGACCCGGCCCGCGCCGACCGGCCGGACCCGCCGGAGCAGGTCCGGCGGCCGGCTCCGAACGCCGCCCGGCGGCGCGACATCCACGCGCTGACCAGGCAGTACGAGCGTGGGGTGCTGACCGACGCCGAGTACGCGGCGGCGTTGGCGCGGCTGCGCGGTGACGGGTAGGCGTCAGCCGAGCCGGTCGAGCAGTTCGCGGCTGCGGCTCACCACCAGCGCGGTCGCCTCCGCGTCGTACGAGGGCAGCGAACTGTCGGTGAACAGGTGCCGGTCGCCGGGGTAGACGTACAGCTCGCCGCGCTCGGGGCCGACGATCGACACCAGCTCGCGGGCGGCGTCCACGTCCCCTTCCAGCCCGAAGAACGGATCGTGCTCCATGCCGTGCACCTGCACCGCCACGCCGTCGGGCCAGGGACCGATCGCCCACTCGCCGGTCACCGGCAGGCAGGCCTCGTAGAGGAGGGCGGCCCGGGCGCCGGCCCGGGTCTGGGCGAGCCGCTGGGCGATGGCGGCCCCCCAGGAGACGCCCGCGTAGACCAGGCCGGCCGGCAGGTCGGCGACGAGCGCGTCGGCGCGCTGGTCCAGGACGTCGCCGCCGATCCGCTTGGTCAGCGCGGCGCCGTCGGAGATGGTGGCGGGCAGTTCGCCGTCGAAGAGGTCGGGGGCGTGCACGGTGTGCCCGCCGGAGCGCAGGGAGTCGGCGAGCGCGCGAACCCCGTCCGTGAGCCCTTGAATGTGGTGGAAGAGCACGATCTCGGCCATCACTACACTCCTGAGTTGTCAGACCAGAGTTATCGAACGAACCAGAATCTTAGAACGGTCGAGAAATGTCGGTCAATCAGCGGATCCCGGACTACGACCTCGACGACCTGCTCGTGGTCACCGCTCCGGAGCAGCTGCGTGCGCTCGCCGACCCGTTGCGGAGCACGCTGCTCGAACTGCTCCTGGAGCGCGCCGCCACTGTCAACGAGATGGCCCGCGCCGTCGACCGGCCCAAGAGCAGCGTGGCGTACCACGTGAACCAGCTGGTGGACGCCGGTCTGCTGCGCGTGGTGCGGACCCGGCGGGTACGCGCCATCGAGGAGCGGTTCTACGGGCGGGTGGCGCGCACCTACTACGTCGGGGCGCTCAGCCGGGCGGAGGACAAGCAGGTGGTGTCCCGGATGAACGGGCTCGCCGAGGCAGCCGCCGAAGCGGCGGCCGCGCACGCCGCCGACGAGTTGCGGTGCACGCTCGTGCACGCGCGCATCCCGATCGAGGACGTCCGCGAGTTCTGGGCGGAGGTGCAGGCGCTGGCCCGGCGGTTCGCGCAGATCCCCCGGGCCGGCGACCAGGTGTACGGCTTCGCCGCCGGCCTCTACCCGACCGACGCGCCCACGCTCCCCGACACGGACCCCGCCACCGACCCACGCGGCTGACCGCCCCACCACGCGACGGCGGGGTCTTGCCGGGGCGGCGATCCGGGCAGGCTAGCGTCGGAAGCGTGAGCACCGGATCCCCGCGCGTCCTGCCGGCCGAGAGCGGCATCGACGAGGCAGCCGCCGTCCTGCGCGCCGGCGGGCTGGTCGCCTTCCCCACCGAGACGGTCTACGGGCTGGGCGCCAACGCGCTCGACGCCCGGGCCGCGGCGCGGATCTTCGAGGCGAAGGCCCGGCCCAGCTTCGACCCGCTGATCAGCCACCTGGCCGACGCCGCCGACCTGGCCGCGCTGGTGGGCGAGGTGCCCACGGCGGTGGCCGAGCTGGCCAAGCGGTTCTGGCCCGGCCCGCTCACCCTGATCGTGGACCGGCCGGAGATCATCCCGCCGATCGTCACCTCCGGCCTGGACACCATGGCGGTACGCGTACCGGACGAGCCGTCCGCGCGGGCACTGATCGCGGCGGCCGGTGTGCCGGTGGCCGCGCCGAGCGCGAACCGGTTCGGCCAGCTCAGCCCGACCCGGGCCGAACACGTGGTGGCCGGGCTGGGCGGCGCGGTGGACGTGGTGCTCGACGGCGGGCCCACCCGGTGCGGGATCGAGTCGACGATCGTGGACGCCCGGGGTGACCGGCCGGTGGTGCTGCGGCTGGGCGCGCTGCCGGTCGAGGCGCTGGTCGAGGCGGTCGGCCCGGTCGAGGTACGCCAGGGCAGCTCCGGCCAGCCCGTCGCGCCCGGGACGCTGGCCGCGCACTACGCCCCGCGTACCCCGTTGCGGTTGGGCGCGGCGGCCGAGCCCGGCGGCGGCCGGCAGGGATTCCTGGCCTTCCGGGAACCACCGGCGGACGGCGACTGGGCCGCGGTGGAGGTGCTGTCGGCCGACGGCGACGTGACGGCGGCGGCGGCGCGGCTGTTCGACGCGCTGCACCGGCTCGACGCGGCCGGGGTGACCGAGATCGTCGCCGAGCCGGTACCGGACAGCGGCGTGGGCCGGGCGATCAACGACCGGCTGCGCCGCGCCGCCGCCACCTGGCACTGAGCGGCGGTCAGCCGCGGAGCGGCCGCCCGCGACCCGCCGGTCAAGGTGTCAGCGGAACCGTTTCGCCACGAAGAACGGTACGAATCTGGCCGGCGAAGCCGCGCCGCCTCGCCTCCTCGACGAAGTGCCGCAACGGCGACCGGAACACCGGGTAGTCGTCGTAGTGGATCGGCACGGTGAGCCGTGGCCGGATCAGCTCCACCACGTCGGCGCCCTGCCGGGCGTCCATCGTGAGCAGGATGCCGGCGATGCGGGTGCCGCCGAGGTGGATCAGCATGGCGTCGATGTCCGGGAAGCGGGCGGGGATCTCGGCGAGCTGCGGTCGGCGCAGCGTGTCCCCGGTGACGTAGAGGCGGAAGCGCCGCTCGCCGCCCTGTTCCAGGTCGATCAGGCTGCCCATCACGTCGGGGAGCGCGCGGTCGAGCAGGCCCGGCCCGTGCTGGCCGGGCAGCGCGGTCAGGCGCAGCGTCTCGTCGCCCCGGTGCAGCTCGTACGCCCGCCAGGTGGGCAGCCCTTCCGCCGCGCCGAAGCCCCAGCGGCGCAGCTTCCGTTCCGCCTGCGGCGTGGTGAGGATCGGCAGCGACCGGTCCAGGCCACGCCGGGCGACCCGGTCGAAGTGGTCGCCGTGCAGGTGGGACAGGACCACCGCGTCCAGCGGGGGCAGCTCGGGGACGGTCAGCGCCGGGTCGGTGCTCCGCTTCGACCACAGGCCCCGGCCCAGGTACGCCCGCTGCCCCCGGTGCAGGAAGTTCGGGTCGGTGAGCAGCGTGAAGCCGCCGATCCGCAGCACAGTGGTGGCCGTACCGACGAACGTCACCTCAGGCGTCATGTCCTTCGCCGTACCCCTGATCGGGACGCCCATGCGAGCCGGGCTGCGGCAGGCGGTCGACCAGCTTGGTCAGCGTGCCGTTGGCGAACGTCGCGCCGAGCGCCGAGCCGGTCGCGATGGTCCAGCCCACCGGGCCGAGCGGCGTGCAGCCGAAGAACTGGCTGACACCGGGCGTCTGGACCACCGCCACGAGCACACCCACCGACGCGGCGGTGGCGGCGAGCACGCTGGGGCTGGTGCCGCCGGCCAGCACCGTCTGCCCGAGCTGTGTGCCGATCAGCGAGGCCAGTGCGACGGTGCTGGCCCGCCGCTGGGTGCCGGTCCACCTGGCGATCGTCCAGCCGGCGGTCGCGCCCAGCGTGGTCGACGCCGCGCGCAGGCCGATCTCCCGGGTCATGGTGACGCCGAGTGAGGAGTCCGGCCCCTCCCGCAGCAGGTGGTCGGCGCTGTCGTCGGCGGGCGGGCGGACCGCGATGGCGAGCGCGGGCGCCAGGTCGGTGAGCAGGTTGACCAGCAGGAGTTGCCGGCCGTTCAGCGCGGACCGGCCGGTCGCGGCGGCGGTCAGCACGCTGAACGCGATCTCGCCGAGGTTGCCGCCGACCAGGATGCTCAGCGCGTGCCGGACCGACGACCACATGGCCCGTCCCTCGACGAGTGTGGCGATGATCGTCTCCAGCCGGTCGTCGGTGACCACCAGGTCGGCGGCGGCGCGGGCGGCGGGAGTGCCCCGTTGACCGAGAGCGATACCGACGTCGGCGAGCCGGATCGCCGGGGCGTCGTTGGCGCCGTCACCCGTCATCGCGACGGTGCGGTCCTGGCGCTGCAACGCCTGGATGATCCGTACCTTGTGGGCGGGCGTGCAGCGTGCCACCACGTCGGTCGCCATCAGGCGCTCGGCGAGCGTGGCGTCGTCCAGCCGGTCCAGGTCGCTGGCCGTGACGACGCGCTGCCCGCCGTCGTCCGGGCTGATCGCGGCGGCGATCGCCTCGGCGGTGGCCGGATGGTCGCCGGTGATCATGACGGTGTGCACGCCCGCGGCCCGGATCCGGGCCACCGCCGGCCGGGCGCTCTCCCGGACCCCGTCGGCGAGCGTCAGGAAACCCACGAAGACCAGGCCGTCGACCTGCTCGTCGCTCACCTGCTCGGTGGAGACCGGGCACTCGGCCACGGCGAGGATGCGGTGCCCGGCGCCGGCCCGCCCGGCCAGCATGGCCTGCACCTCCTCGCGTCCGGCCGCGTCGAGCGGCCGGTCCCCCTCGGCGGTTCGGCGGGACGCGCAGCGCGGCAGCACCGACTCGGGGGCGCCCTTCACGCTCAGCAGCAGCCCGCCGGCGGCACGGCCGACAGCGGCGCTGTAGCCGCGGGACGGCTCGAACGGCAGCCCGGCCGTGGCGGTCCAGTCCGCCGCTCCGGTCCGCTCGTCCACCCCGGCGGCGTCCGCGCCGTGGCGTACCGTCCGGTCGGTCTGCTGCGGCAACTCGTCCGGGTCGGCGGCGGACGGGGTGGCCCGCACCGCGGCGGCCAGCGTCGACCGCAGCGGCTCGTCCAGGTCGTCCAACGCGGCGTACCGGCCGTCGCCAGTACCCACCCCGGCCAGCAGCAGCTTCCCCTCGGTGAGCGTGCCGGTCTTGTCGAAACAGAGCACGTCGACCCGGCCCAGCGCCTCGATCGTCCGGGGGTTGCGGACCAGGGCGCCGTGCTCGGCCAGCCGCCGCGCCGCCGCCAGCTGCGCGGCGCTGACCAGGAACGGCAGCCCCTCCGGCACCGACGCCACGGCCAGGTTCGCGGCGGTCGCCGCCGTCTCGGCAAGGGGTACGCCCCGAAGCAGTCCCGCCCCGGCCACAGCGATCGCCGAGGCGGCCGCCAGGGGTACGGCGCTGCTGGTCAGCTTGCCGAGTCGCGCCTCCACGCCACTGGCGGGCGGGGCCTCCCGGGCCATGGCGAGGCTCCGCCCGGCCTCGGTCTCCGCGCCGGTGGCCACCACCACCGCGGTGCCGTGGCCGGCGGCGACAGTGGTGCCCTCGAACAGCATCGAGTGCCGTTCGGCGATGGCCGCCGCCACCACCGGATCCGGGCTCTTCGCCACCGGCAGCGACTCGCCGGTCAACGACGACTCGTCCGCCTCCAGCCCGTCGCTGGTCAGCACCCGGCAGTCGGCCGGTACGGCGTCCCCGGAGCTGACGGTGATCACGTCGCCGCGTACCAGCTCCTCGGCGGGCACCACCCGCTCCTCGCCGTCGCGCACCACCCGGGCGGTGACCGCCGAGCGGGACAGCAACTCGGCCAGGGACCGTTCGGTGTTGCGCTGGTGCACGGCGCCGACCAGCGCCGAACCGCCCACCACGCCGCCGACCAGTGCGGCGTCGACGAGGGAGCCGAACGCGGCGGAGAGCACCGCGCCGGCGGCCAGCACCGGGGTGAGCGGGTTGGACAGCTCCTCGACGAACGAGCGGAGCAGCCCGGCCGGGCCGTGCTCGTCCCCGACCTCGACGCGCCGGCGGCGGGCCGCCTCCTCGTCGGTCAGCCCGGACGGGCCGGTGTCGAGCTGGTCCAGGACGGTCTGCGCCGGCATGAGATGCCAGGCGGTGAGCGCGGGCATCGGGGCGCCGGTACGGTCCGGCAGCCGGTGCGCCCGGAACACGCCGTGCGCGAACGCGAGCGCCGCCGCGCCGTTCACCGCCGCCAGGGCCGGTCGGGGCAGGCGCCGCCGGTCGGCGGTGAACGCGCCGAGCGCACCGAGCCCGCTGCCGGCCATGGCGATCCGGATGTTCTGCTCGGTCATCCGGCGGGCCACCCCGGCGGCGTCGATCAGCAGGGCCGGCACGCGCAGGTCGTCGCCGACGAGCAGGTGCGCGCCCCACGGCGGCAGGTCGTCCGGGCCGTACACGCCGAGGCCGCAGTCGGACGCGGCGAGCGCCGACCGCTCACCGGAGACGACCATCACCACAGCGCCCTCGCGTTGCAGGTCGTGCACCGAGTCGGCGAGCCCGGGGCCGCCGGGCACGAGCAGGTCCGCGAAGTCGTACCGGCCGTCGTCCGGGCCGCCGACCACGAGCCGCAGGCCCGCCTGGCGGGCGGCCGACGCCAGCGCGTCCACGCCGGGCGCGGGCTCCGGCTCGACCCGCAGTACGGCGGCGAGCCGGCCGTTCTCGGCCAGCCCGAGCAGCCGTCCACCGTCGGCGCGCAGCCGGGCGCTGTCCGGGGTGTCCCCGGGATCGTCGGCGCCGAGGCGGTCCAGCGGGCCGATCCGCCAGCCGCCGTCGGCGCGTACCGCGTCCGGCTCGTCCGGGTCGAACAACGCGAACGCCCGGGCGGAGACCCGCCCGGTGTCGGCGTCGGCCAGCGGCGCGAGGTCGGCCAGGACGCCCCGGTCCGAGCCGAGCACCGCGGCGTCCAGCACCACCGTGTCGATCCGGTCCAGCTCTCGCAGCACGCTGCGGTCCATCGCGATCACACCGCGCCGGGCGAGCATCCGGCCGAGCTGGGCGCCGTACCCCTCGCGGCCGGAGCCGGGTGCCTTCGGCAGCGAGGACAGCGCCAGCGCGGCGGCCCGCTTCGGTCCCAGCACCGGCAGCGCCGCCGCCCCGGCAACCGCGCCGGCCGGGAGCACCCGCTTGGCGTACCGCTCGGGCTGCCCGTCCGGCACCGGGCAGGGCCGCTCGCCGTCGGGCACCCGGGCTACCGCGTGCTCCGGGTCGCCGGTCAGGCGCGGTTCGGCCCGGCTCCACGCGGCCAGTTGGGCACCCGCCTCACCCCACTGCACGACGCGCTGCGCGCCGTCGAGCACGATCCCGGCCCACCCGCCGGTGAGGCCCTGCACCACGGCCTCGGCCAGCGGGAACAGCACTTCGGCGCGCGGGTCGGCGCGGATGCCCAGGCCGGCCAGCGCGTGCAGCTTCGGGTGCAGGTCGACAGCGCCCAGCAGACCGGCCACCTCGGCCGGAATCGGGGTCAGCGGCAGCACGCGGGTGGCGGCGGAGATACCCAGCCCGAGCACGTCGGACAGCAGCGCGCCGAACGTCCGCGCGGTACGCGGGCCGTCCTCGGGCGGCTGCGGCGGTTCGATCTCCGGGTCCGGCTCGTACGGGCAGGTCCGCTCGACGCGGGCCACCGTGGCGATCAGGTCGCGCAGCTTCGGCGCCGGATCCCCGGTGGCCACCACTACCCGGCCGGACGGCGCGTTCACCCGCGCCCAGGTCACACCCGGCATCGACTCCAGCGCCGCCTCGACCTGACGGGCCAGCCGGTCACCGCCGTCCTGGCAGACGCCGTGCACCTCGATGTGGTGGCGGCCGTCCTGCGACCACACCCGGCGGCTGGTCAGCCCGGTGAGGCGGGCCAGCCGGGCCGCGGCCGTACCGACGCTGCCCGCGACCTCGGTGACCCGGGCCGGCACGGCGTCCGTGGGCAGGGCCGACCCGACGGTACGCGCGACGCGCGCGGCGGCCTCCGGTACGACCGTCGGCGACAGCAGGAGGCCGGCGAAGCGTCCCAGCGAGGTCATCGAGTCGTACGGCCGGGCAGTCGGTTGAAGGTGTCGCAGCCGTACGCCATCTCGCCTCCCGGTCTCGTCCCGGCGGCCCGACTTCCCGGCGCGGCGTCCGTTATGCCACCCCGACGGCAGAAGTTTCCGGCGTCGGCCCGCCGTTGCCGCGCGGGACGAGACGCGCGACACAGTTGACCTCAACCGGGGGTGAGGTCCGAGGCTGAACGCCATGACCAGCACCACCGCCGTACCGGCTGATCCACCCGTCGACCTGTGGTCGCCGCGCCTGCGGGCGATGACGGTGGGCAGCGTCGCCCTGGTGTCCCTGCTCGCGTTCGAGGCGCTGGCGGTGGGCACCGCCATGCCGACAGTGGCGCGCAGCCTCGACGGGCTCGGCCTGTACGCGCTGGCGTTCGGCGGCTCGTTCGCCTCCGGCGTGGTGGCGATGGTCGCCTCCGGTATCTGGTGCGACGCGCGCGGGCCACGCCCGGCCATGTGGCACGGGGTCGTCTGGTTCGTCGCCGGCCTGGTGGTGGCCGGTGCCGCCACGACGATGGAGGTGCTGGTCGTCGGGCGGGTGGTGCAGGGCTTCGGCTCCGGACTGGTCTCGGTGGCGCTCTACGTGGTCGTCGGCCAGGCGTACCCGGAGCAGTTGCGGCGTCGGATCTTCGCCGCGTTCGCCGCGGCGTGGGTGGTGCCGTCGCTCGTCGGTCCGGCACTGGCCGGGCTGATCGTGGAACATCTGGGCTGGCGGTGGGTGTTCCTCGCGGTGCCGGCGGTGGCGATCCCGGCGGCGCTGCTGGTCCAGCCGGGTCTGCGGGCGCTGACCGCCACCGTGGCGACCCGGCCGCCGGCGGGTGCCCTGGCCCGGATCGGCTGGGCCTGCGGGGCGGGGGCGAGCGCCGCACTGCTGCACTACGGGGGGCAGCAGCGCGGCGTGCTCGCCGCCGCACTGATCGCCGGGGCGCTGGCCGGGCTGTTCGTCTGCGTGCCGCACCTGCTGCCGGCCGGTTTCCTGCGCGCGGCACGGGGACTGCCGACGGTGATCGGGCTGCGCGCGCTGGCGTCGGCGGCGTTCGTGGCCGCCGAGGTGGTGATCCCGCTGATGCTGTCCCGGGAGCGTGGTTTCTCGCCCACCGGCGCCGGCCTGGTGCTGACCGTCGGTGCGCTGTCCTGGTCGGTGGGCTCGTGGATCCAGGGCCGGATCGGCTCACCCCGTTCGGCGGCGACGCTGCCCCGGGCCGGGCTGGCCTGCATCACCATCGGTACGGCGGGCGTGGCGTCTGCGCTGGTGCCCGGACTGCCGGTGCTGCCGGCCGTGCTGAGCTGGTCGGTGGCCGGGCTGGGCATGGGCCTGCTCTATCCGTCGCTGTCGGTGCTCACCCTGGAGCAGTCCGCCCCGGCCGAGCAGGGCCGCAACAGTTCCGCGCTGCAACTGGGCGACTCGCTCGCCGCCGCCACGGTGCTGGCGCTCACCGGCGCGGTCCTGGCCGCCGGTTCGTCCCCCGGCCCGGCCGGCTACGCCACCACGCTGGGCGTCGCAGCCGCCTGCGCCCTGCTCGGCCTGGTTCTGGCCGGTCGAGTCTCCCCCCGCCCCGCCATGTAACCGCCCCGCCCCCCGGCCACCTGACCGCCCGGAGCCCGACCGGCCCACCCGTTACCCCTGCTCCCTGTCCCGCCCTCCCGGTTGATCAAGGAGTTCGGGTGAGATTCCGGGCCGCCGTCCGACACAAACTCCTTGATCAACCGGGAGGGCGAGGGGAGCGGAGGGGCCGAGGGGGTGGGGTGCGGGCTGAGGTGGGGTGATCCGGGCCGGGCGGGCCGTCGGATGGCGCAGGATCGGGTGGAGGGCTGCCGAGCGGGCGGCTGTCACGATCCGGGTCGGCGTTCCGTCCCACCGGGGAGCCGCGGTGTGGCGGCTGCGCGTGAGCGGGAGGAGTGGCGATGCGGGTGCTGGTGACCGGGGCGACCGGGCGGCTCGGGCGGGTGGCGGTACCGCGGCTGCGGGACGAGGGCTTCACGCTCCGGGCGGCCAGTCGCCGGCCGCGTACCGGAGACGGGGTCGAGTGGGTCACCGCCGACCTGGCCACCGGCGCAGGGCTGGCGGAGGCGGTCGCCGGAGTGGACGCGGTGCTGCACCTGGCCTCGTCGCCGCAGCGGCGCACCCACGACATCGACGTGCTCGGCACCCGCCGGCTCGCCGTGGCCGCCGGTCACGCCGGGGTGCGTCACCTGGTCTTCGTGTCGATCGTCGGCGTCGACCGGGTGCCGCTCGGCTACTACCGGCACAAGCTCGCGGCCGAGCAGGTGGTGGCCGCCGGGCCGGTGCCGTGGAGCGTGCTGCGGGCGACCCAGTTCCCGGAGTTCCTGGCCGGGCTGCTGAGCGGCGCGAGCCGCCTCGGCCCGGTGATCGGGGACCGGGCGGTGCTCGCCCAGCCGGTCGACCCCGGTGAGGTGGCGGACCGGCTCGCGGTCCTGCTGCTGGCCGGACCGTCGAACCGGGTGGAGGACTTCGGCGGACCGGAGGTGCTGCGCTTCGACGAGGCGGCGCGTACCTGGCTCGCGGCCCGGCGGGTACGCCGTCCGCTGCTGCCGGTCCGGATTCCCGGCCGGCTCGGGCGGGAGCTGCGCGCGGGTGGTCTCACCACGACCGCCACGCCGACCGGCACCCGGACCTGGGCCGACTACCTCGCGGACACGTACGGGGGAACCGGCGGAAGGTGAGAACCGGTCGGGTCCGCACCGGCCTACGGTGACCGCATGCTGGTCTTCGTCGCCACAGTGGTCCTGTACGTCTTCGGTTTCGTCTTCCTCTACGGCGTGATCCGGGTCGGCGTCCGGCACGGCATCGAGGACGCCGAGGCGAACCGTCCCGAGGTGCTGCGCCGCCGGCAGCTCACCACCACCGAGAACCGGGACTTCGCCCAGGAGAACGCCTTCCTCAGCAATCCCAACTGAAGGGCGCGGGCGGGGTCCGGCGGGTCGATCCGCCGGGCGGGTGCGAGGATCGCGGCATGATGGGGACGCTGAAGACGGAGCCGGCCCGGACACGGCTCGACCTGCTGGCCCCGCCGGTCGCCGCCGTGGTGCAGGCGTGGCCGGGCGAGGCCCCGGTGGACGTGGACGACGTGCTGGTCGCCCCGATCGACGCCGACCTGGCCGACACCGCTGCCTTCTGCGAGGCGTACGAGGTGGGGCTGGAGGAGTCGGCCAACTGCGTGGTGGTCGCCGGTAAGCGCAGCGGCGAGACCCGGTACGCCGCCTGCGTCGTGCTCGCCACCACCCGCGCCGACGTGAACGGCGTGGTCCGCAAGCTGCTCGACGTGCGCAAGGCGAGCTTCGCGCCGATGGCCGAGGCGGTCGAGTTGAGCGGCATGGAGTACGGCGGGATCACGCCGATCGGCCTGCCGGCGGACTGGCCGATCCTCGTCGACTCCCGGGTGATCGCCACGCCGCACGTGATCATCGGGTCGGGCGTACGGCACAGCAAGATCGCCCTGCCCGGGCCGGCGCTGGGTGCGCTGCCCGGGGCGAGGGTGGTGGAGGACCTGGCCAAACCGGCCTAGGTCCTCATCCGCATCGATCTTGTTCCACGTGAAACATCAGGCTGCCGCTTCGCGCTGCTCCACCTCGCGCAGCGCGGCGAGCAGCGTCTCCGGCTCCTGGGCGCCGGTGACCGCGTACTTCCCGGCCAGCACGAACGTCGGCACGCTGGAGACGCCGAGCTGGTGGGCGGTGCTCAGGTCGGCGGCGACCTCCCGGCGGCCCAGGTTCGACTCCAGGTACTGCCGCGCCTCGGTCTCGTCCAGCCCGGCCTCACCGGCCAGCGTGACGAGCGCGTCGATCGAGCCGACGTCGACGCCGTCGTGGAAGTGCGCCCGGTAGAGCCGCTCGACCATCTCGGCGGAGCGCCCGTGCTCGGTGGCGAACCGCACCAGCCGGTGCGCGTCGAACGTGTTCGCGGCCACCGCGCGGTCGAACCGCAGGTCGAGGCCCGCGCCCGCGGCGACGCCCGTCACGTGCGCGGCCATGCCCTCGGCCTTGTCCCGTCCGCCGAACTTGTCGCCGAGCGCCTCCAGCAGCGGCTTCGGCTCGGTGACCGGCGTCGGGTCCAGCTGGAACGGCCGGAACCGGACGGTCACCTCGCCGTCGTACGACTCCAGGGCCTGTTCCAGCCGGCGCTTGCCGATCCAGCACCAGGGGCAGACCACGTCGGCGTAGATCTCGATGTCCATGACCAGCGACAACCCGCGGGTCAGGAGATCTGTTCCCGGACCTGCCGCTTGAGCCGGGCCAGGATGGCGGTGCCGCCGCGCACCCGCAGCGGGCTGATCGCCTGGGCCAGGCCCATCCGCTGGTAGAGGTCGTCCGGTACGGCCAGCACCTCCTCGGCGCTCGCCCCGGCCAGCCCTTCGGCGAGGATGCCGGCGAACGCCCGGGTGGTGGGCGCCTCCGGCGGGCAGTCGAAGACGGTGCTCACGGTCTTGTCCGCGTTCACCTCGGCACGCAGGAAGAACGCGGTCTGGCACTCGGGGACCTGCTCCAGCTCCTCCCGGTTCACGCCCTCGGGCAGGGGCGGGATCACGTCGGCGAACTCCAGCAGCATCTCCAGGACGACGTCGCGGGGCGCGGCGGCGAACTCGTCGACGATCTCGGCCAGCTTGGTCGGCATCTCGGGCATGGGTCGAGGCTATCCGCCGCCGCGCGTCGCCACCCGGCGGTGCCGGTCGGGGCCCCACCGTACGTGCGGGGCCCCGCCCTCACGCGTTCGGTGCGGCCTCGCTGATGTCGCTGAGCGCCGACTGGGGGTCGAGCTGCATGGCGAGGTCGCCGAGGGAGACGATGCCGACGAGCTTGCGGTCGCTGTCGCACACGAGCACCCGGCGGATGTTGCGCTCGCGCATCAGCGCCGCCGCCTCGTTCGCCGTGCAGTGCTGCTCGATCATCACCACCTCGCGGGTGATGATCGAGCCGATCGTGGTGGTGCCGGGGTCGGCGCGCTCGGCGACCGCCCGGACCACGATGTCGCGGTCGGTCAGCATGCCGGCGAGCGTGGCGCCGTCGGTCACCACCACGTCGCCGATGTCCGACTCCTTCATCACGCGGGCCGCCTCGTCCAACGGGGTCTCCGCCGAGAGGTAGACCACCTGCCTGGTCATCACGTCACTGACGCGGAACATGAGAGCCTCCGAAAGCTTCGGTCGATCCGTCTGCGGTACCCGGTGGCGCGCTCGCTACACCCCGTCGCGGCGCGTCGCGTCCACCTCGTCGCGCAGGCGATCCACGATGGCCTCCACCGGCAGTTCAATGCGCTCGCCGGTGGCCCGGTCGCGCAGTTCCACGTACCCCTCGGCCAGGCGGCGGCCGACCACGACGGCGCGCGGGATGCCGATCAGCTCGGCGTCGGTGAACTTCACCCCGGCCGACACGTGCGTGCGGTCGTCGACCAGCACCCGCAGGCCGCCGGCGGCGAGGCGCCCGCCGAGGTCGAGCGCCGCGTCGAGCTGCGGCCCCTTCCCGGCGGCGATCAGGTGTACGTCACACGGCGCGACAGCGGCCGGCCAGACCAGCCCATGGTCGTCGTGGTGCTGTTCGGCCACGGCGGCGACCGCCCGGGACACACCGATGCCGTAGCAGCCCATGGTGGGCCGGACCGGCTTGCCCTGGGGGCCGAGCACGTCGACCGCGAAGGCGTCGGCGTACCGGCGTCCGAGTTGGAAGATGTGCCCGACCTCGATGCCCCGCCGGATCGTCAGCTCGCCGTCGGCGCAGGCCGGGCAGGGGTCGCCGGGCCGCACCTCGGCGGCCTCGATCGTGCCGTCCGGGACGAAGTCGCGCCCGCACACCACGTCGGTGGCGTGCCGGCCCGGCTCGTTCGCCCCGGTCAGCCACGCGGTGCCGGGCACCACGCGCGGGTCGACCAGGTAGCGGATGCCGTGCTTGGCCAGGATCTGCGGCCCGATGTAGCCGCGGACCAGTTCCGGGTGGGCGTCCCAGTCCTCGAAGACCGCCACCGTGGCCGGGGCCAGCACCGCCTCGACCCGCTTGAGGTCCACCTCGCGGTCGCCGGGCAGGCCGATCACCAGCGGCTCGCCCTGTTCGACGCCGGGCCGGCGGACGGTGAGGACCACGTTCTTCAACGTGTCGGCGGCGGTCCAGCCGGTGCGCCCGCCCAGTTTCCGGGCCTCGGCCAGCTCGACCAGGGCGGCGATGGTCGGCGTCTCCGGGGTGTCGTGCACCTCGGCGGACGGGTGCGCGTCCGGGTCACCGGCGGCCGGGGCGCGGGTCACCACCGCCTCGGTGTTCGCCGCGTAGTCGCAGGCGGTGCAGCCGACGAACGTGTCCTCGCCGACGGGCGTGGCGGCCAGGAACTCCTCCGACGCGGACCCACCCATCGCGCCGGACATCGCGTGGACGGTGGTGAAGTCCAGCCCGAGCCGGGTGAAGACGCGCGCGTAGGCCGCCCGGTGCCGGTCGTACGCCGCCTGGAGCCCGGCCTCGTCCAGGTCGAACGAGTAGGCGTCCTTCATCAGGAACTCGCGCCCGCGCAGCAGACCGGCCCGGGGCCGCGCCTCGTCGCGGAACTTGGTCTGGATCTGGAACAGCGTCACCGGGAAGTCCCGGTACGAGGTGAACAGGTCCTTCACCAGCAGCGCGGCCAGTTCCTCGTGGGTCGGCGCGAGCAGGTGCTCGGCGCCCTTGCGGTCGGCGAGCGTGAAGATGTCGTCCCCGTACTCGGTCCACCGCCCGCTGGTCCGGTACGGCTCGGCCGGGAGCAGCGCCGGGAAGTGCACCTCCTGGTCGCCGATCGCGGTCATCTCGTCCCGCACGATCGCGGTGATCCGGTCCAGGACGAGCTTGCCCAGCGGCAGCCAGGTGTAGCCGCCCGGCGCGGCCCGGCGGACGTAACCGGCGCGCAGCAGCAGCCGGTGGCTCGGCACCTCCGCGTCGGCCGGGTCCTCGCGCAGGGTCCGGAGCAGCAGGGTCGACATGCGCAGCAGCATTGCCGCAGCCTATGGCGCGAGCGGACGACCGGGCGATCCCTTTCCGCGCCGTGCCGGGTGAGGTTGTCGCAGGGTCGGGGTAGGAAGGGCGGCATGGTGGATCGACCGACGTTGGAACTGAGCAGTTTCGTGCTCGACGCACCGTCCGCACAGGACCTGGCCGCGTTCTACGAGCGGCTGCTCGGCTGGTCCCGCCGCGAGGACGAGCCCGACTGGGTGGTGCTGGCCCCGCCGGCCGGCGGCACCTGGCTGGCCTTCCAGGACGAGCCGGCCTACGTGCGCCCCGTTTGGCCCGCCGGGCCCGGCGACCCGCCGATGATGACCCACCTGGACATCAAGGTCGACGACCTGGAGGCCGCCTCGGCGTACGCGGTGTCGGTGGGCGCGACGGTGGCCGACTTCCAGCCGCAGGACGACGTCCGGGTGCACCTCGACCCGGCCGGTCACCCGTTCTGCCTCTACCTGTGACGGGTGACCGGCTCCCACGGCCGGCTAGCTGACCTTGGTGCGGTAGATCGCCGTCGCGGCGGCGTAGGCGGCCAGGAGCAGGCCGGCGCACCAGGCGAGCGCGATCCAGACGTCGTTGCCGACGGGTTGCTGAGCGAAGAGCGCGCGGAGGGTGTTCACGATCGATGTCACCGGCTGGTTGTCGGCGAACCAGGCGACCGGGCCGGGCATCGAGTCGGTGGGGACGAACGCCGAGCTGATGAAGGGCAGGAAGATCAGCGGGTAGCTGAAGGCGCTCGCGCCGTCGACGGTCTTGGCGGACAGGCCCGCGATGACGGCGACCCAGGTCAGGGCGAGGGTGAACAGGATCAGGATGCCGGCTGCGGCGAGCCAGCCGACCACCGATGCGCCCGTCCGGAATCCCATGATCAGGGCGACGCCCGTGACGATCACGAGCGAGGCCAGGTTGGCGACGAGCGAGGTCAGGACATGCGCCCAGAGAACTGAGGGCCGCGGGATCGGCATCGACTGGAAGCGCTCGAAGATGCCGCCCTGCATGTCGAGGAACAGGCGGTACGCCGTGTAGGCGATGCCGGACGCGATCGTGATGAGGAGGATGCCCGGCAGCATGTAGTTGATGTACGACTCGCCGGATCCGGTGTTGATGGCTCCACCGAGCACGTACACGAAGAGCAGCATCAGCGCGACGGGGGTGACCGCCGTGGTGATGATGGTGTCCGGGCTGCGGAGGATGTGCCGCAGGGAGCGGCCGGTGAGGGTTCCGGTGTCGCTGAGGACGTGGGTGGTCATCGGGATTCCTCTCCTGCGGGCACGGCTGCCTTGTCGGCGGCCTCGGCGGTGTGGCCCACGAGGGCGAGGAAGACGTCCTCAAGGGTCGGCTGCTTCTCGACGTACTCGACCTTCGCGGTCGGGAGGAGCCGCTTCAGTTCGGCGAGAGTGCCGTTTTGGATGATCGTTCCCTCGTGCAGGATCGCGATCCGGTCGGCCAGTTGCTCGGCCTCGTCGAGGTACTGGGTGGTGAGCAGGATGGTGGTGCCGTCCTCGGCGAGCTGCCGCACGGTCCGCCAGACCTCGATGCGGGCCTGCGGGTCGAGGCCGGTGGTCGGCTCGTCGAGGAACACGACCGGCGGGTTGCCGACGAGACTCATCGCGATGTCCAGCCGCCGGCGCATGCCGCCCGAGTACGTCCCCGTCCGGCGGTTCCCGGCGTCGGTGAGCGAGAAACGGGCCAGCATGTCGTCGGCGACCGCACCCGGATTCCTCAGGTGGCGGAGCTTCGCGACCAGGACCAGGTTCTCCCGGCCGGTGAGCACTTCGTCGACGGCGGCGAACTGGCCGGTCAGGCTGATCGACTTGCGTACCTCGGCGGGAGCCGAAGCGACGTCGAAGCCGTGGACGGTCGCGGTGCCGGTGTCCGCCTTGAGCAGCGTCGACAGGATCCGCACGAGCGTGGTCTTTCCGGCGCCGTTCGAGCCGAGCAGAGCGAAGATGCTCCCGGCCGTCACCTCGAAGTCGACGCCGCGCAGCACGTGCAGGTCCTTGTAGGACTTGGTGATGCCCCGAGCCCGGATGGCGGGTTCGCGCGTCGCGGTGGTCATGAGTGTTCCTCCCCGCTGTGGCCGCCGGCGGCGTCGATCGCCTTCCGGAGGCGCTCGCGCTCCTTGTCGATCCACTGCCTCCCGGAGTACGCCTGCACGAACGTCTCGGCGAACTCGACCGGGTCGTCGCCGACGATCGCGCGGACGGGCGTGTCGTCGGCGACCGCGCGCTCCCAGAGGTCCACGGAGTCGCCGAGCATCGCGACGAGTGTGTTCCCGTCGACGATCCCGCCCTGGTACATGAAGTACCGCTGGAGCGCCTTGGCCGCGCTGCGATGGGGTTCCGGCAGGGCCTCCATGCGGGCCATGTGCCGCTTGTACTGCTTCTTCTGGTCGAGCGATCCGACGAGCGTCTCGATCCACTTCGCGGCCATGCTCATGCTCCTTCGTCGTGCCGGTCGTCGTTGTCACGAAGGTGGTCGATGCGTTCCGCGAGGACGCTCCACGTCCGCCAGAACTCGGCGAGCTGCTCCCG
Source organism: Micromonospora sp. WMMD1219 (assembly GCF_049315215.1). Taxonomy (NCBI): domain Bacteria; kingdom Bacillati; phylum Actinomycetota; class Actinomycetes; order Micromonosporales; family Micromonosporaceae; genus Micromonospora; species Micromonospora sp. WMMD1219. The sequence goes on along the minus strand of NZ_CP186057.1, from coordinate 1,715,501 downwards.
CCCCTTCGCGTTGATCGAATACACCTTCCGCGGGGGCCCCTTCTCGGAGGGAACCTTCTCCACGTCCACGAAACCGCGTTGCTCGACGCGGACGAGCAGCGCGTAGATGGTGCCTTCCGCGATGTCCGAGAATCCGCGGCCGCGCAGCCAGGCGGTGATCTCGTAGCCGTACGCGGATCGGCGGGCCAGGATCGCCAGGACGATGCCTTCGAGGGTGCCCTTCAGCATCTCCGTCATCTGGTTGGCCATGTCCTCGTTCCCTCGCTATTAAGCGTCGCTGAGTACCAGTAGAAGGTAACACTAGGTACCGGTAGCTAGCAACGCTTAATACCGGGGATCCCGGAGAACGGCTTCCTCTACATTCGGCGGATGACCACCACTCCGTCGGCTCGCGCCGTGAGCCAGTACGCGACGACCACCGGCAACCTGACCGCCCGCATCGCACTGCACTCGTACGGCACGAACCCGCAGGGCTGGTTCGCCTGGCTGGGCGAACGGCTGCCGCTGACCGGGGACGTGCTGGAGGTGGGCGCCGGCACCGGCGAGCTGTGGCGCCGGGTCGGCCGTCGCGGCCGGCTCACCCTCACCGACTTCTCACCCGCCATGTGCGCGCGGCTGCGCGAGGTGCCCGACGCCCGGGTGCTGCGCTGCGACGCCACGTACCTGCCGTTCCGAGCCGGCGTCGCCGACGCGGTGATCGCCAACAGCATGCTCTACCACCTGGACGACCCGGACGCCGCGCTGCGCGAGTTCGCCCGGGTGCTGCGCCCCGGCGGGCGGCTGGCCGTCGCCGTGAACGGCCGCGACCACATGGCCGAGCTGAACACGCTCGGCCCGGTGATCGGCCGCCCGGACCTGGCCGTCCGGTTCCACGACCGGAACGACGTGACCGCCGAGGCGACACCGGCCCGGGTCGCCGCCCACTTCGACGACGTGACGGTCGAGCGCTACCCGGACGAGCTGGTGGTGCCCGCCGCGGAGCCGATCCTGGCGTACGTCGCCAGCATGATCGGGCCGCTCACCGCCGCGCAGGAGGCGGCCGCCCGCGCCGCGATCCAGGCCCGCATCGACGCCGAAGGCGCCTTCCGGGTACGCAAGCACACGGTGCTGATCAGCGCGGAGCGCGGCTCCCGCTGACCCGGACGAAGGCACGCCAGGCGTCGGGCGTGAAGGTGAGCACGGGTCCGGCCGGGTCTTTGCTGTCCCGCACCCCGACCACACCGGCCAGATTGTCCGCCACCTCGACACAGTCGCCCTGGGTGCCGCTGCGGCTGGACTTCCGCCAGATCGCTCCGGTCAGCTCCACGAGGTCATCACGTCCTTCATCAGCTCGACCGACTGTCGGCGCGGTAGTGCCTCGCTGCGGACACTCTCCCATCTGGACAGCAGGATAGCCACGTCCTCGTCCTTGTCGACCACGACGCCGCCGAGTTGGTTCTCCAGGTGGCCGACCCAGCCGCCGTCTGTTCCCCGGGCCAGCGCGAACGGTCCGACCAGGCCGACGTGCATCGTGACCGAGGCCGGCACGATGTGGATGTCGACGTGCGGGCGCTCGGCGCACTCGACCAGGTGTGCGATCTGCTCGGCCATGAGTCCGCGGTAGCCCTCGTCGGCGCGGCGCAGGACGGACTCCTCGATGACGGCGATGTACTTCGGGCGACCCGGGTCGGACAGGATGGACTGCCGGTCCAGCCGCACCCCGAGCCGCCGTTCCACCTCGTCATCCGTGATCAGATCGTCCGTGCGGATCATCGCCCGGGCGTAGTTCTCGGTCTGGAGCAGTCCGGGCACCAGGGTCGGTTGGTAGGTGCGCAACTGCTGCGCCTGGCGTTCGGCTTCGAGCCAGGGGCGGAACCAGCTCGGCTGGCCGTCGCGCTCGGCGAGCTTGAGCAGCGACGTCAACAGCCCGCCGGTGCCGAGCACCTCGTCGGCCCGGGCGAGGAAGAACCGGTCGAGCGGCCGGTGGCCCAGCTCGACCGCCGACACCTGGGAGCCGGAGAAGTGCACGAGCCTCCCGAACTCCTCCTGGCTCAGCTCGGCCCGCAGCCGCAGTCGCCGCAGTTGCGCGCGGATCAGCTCGGCGGTCGGCTCGTTCTCCACACGCCCTCCTCAGTCCGCCGCCGGTCTCCCGGCCTCTCCCCGGACCGGCCGCGACGGCTTCCGAGCGTAGTGGTGTCGTCAGCAGACTGTCACGCATGAACCTTCCCGTACCGCGGCTCGGGCCGTACCCCGATCGGCCCCGCCCCTACCCGCCGGACCACCCGGCCCACCTGCCGATCCGGCCGCTCTGGCTCTGCCGCGCCTGCGGCGGACCGTGGCCCTGCGCGCAGGCCCGCCTGCTGCTCAAGGTCGAGTACGCGGACCACCCCGTCGACCTGGCGGTCTACCTGTCCGGGCTCTACCACGAGGCCACCCACGACCTGTTCCGCCTCAATCCACACGACGGGCCGACCCCGCGCGAGCTGTTCGAGAGGTTCGTCGGCTGGGGCCCGTACCGGCGGAGCATCACCGATACGATGCCCGCGACATGACAGCGCCCGGGGACTTCGACCTGACGACGGACGAGCTGCGCGAGGTGGCGCGGTACGCGGTCCGGCACGCGGAGGACGTCCTCCCGGTCTACGAGCGGGCGGTTCCCGGTGACCCACGTCCCCGTGCGGCTGTCGACGCGGCCTGGACGTTCGCGCGCGGCGCCGCCCGGACGAAGCTCCAGCGGGTCACGTCCCTCGACGCGCACCGGGCCGCCCGGTCCGCGCCCACCGAGGCCGCGCGCCTGGCCGCCCGGGCCGCCGGTGACGCCGCGGCGGCCGCGTACCTGCACCCGATCGCGAAGGCCACCCAGGTCGGCCACATCCTGCGGGCCGCCGCCAACGCCGCGCGCGTCGCCGAACTGGAGGCGGGCGGCGACGTGACCACCGGCGAGGCGCTGCTGGAACGATCCCGGCGGCTCGCCACACCCGTGCTCGTCGACGTGCTCCGCCGCTACCCACCGGTGACCGGCGGCGGCAGCCGGGTCGCCCGGCTGATGAGCAGCCTCGACCACGACCTGCGCCAGGGTGACGCCGGGGCGGAGGTCGCGCCGTGATCCTGCCGAAGATCCGCGATCCCCGGTTCACCACGATCCGCCGGGGCGGCACGCTCACCGACGAGCACCACCACCTGCTGGCGCTCTGGGCGGCCACGTGCGCCGAGCACGTCCTCGGGCTGTTCGAGGCGGTCCGGCCGGACGATCCGCGTCCGCGGGAGGCGATCGAGCACGCACGGGCCTGGGTGCGGGGCGAGGTCAGGATGATGCAGGCGCGCGCGGCCGGCGGGCACGCCATGGGCGCGGCCCGGGACCTGCGCGGGGCGGCACGCAACGCCGCGTACGCCGCCGGTCAGGCCGCCGTCGTGGCGCACGTGGCCGCCCACGAACTCGGCGCCGCCGCGTACGCGATCAAGGCCGTACGCGCGGCGGCGCCCGCCGGTCTCGGCGAGGCGGCCGGGCGCGACGAGTGCCGATGGCAGCGCGACCAGCTCCCGGCGGAGATCCGCGACCTGGTCCTGGACGACCAGCGCCTGCGCAACGACATCTGCTGGTCTGTCTTCGACTGCTGACGCCGGCGGTGCCGGTCGAGAAGGAGTCACCGGCGGCGGCAACCATGGCGTGGACAACTGGCGTCTCGGAAGGCATCACGCTGATGCACCACCTGACCCCAAGGACCGGCTCGTGTGGACCCTCTCCTGAATGAGTTCGACCTGTTCGTCCGAACTCGCACCCCCGCGTTACTGCGATCCGCCTACCTGCTGACCGGCGACCAGCACCTGGCCGAGGATCTCGTCCAGTCCGCGCTCGCCCGTACCCACCGTGCCTGGAACCGGTTGCACGAGACCGGCAACGCGGAGGCGTACACCCGGAAGATCATGTACCACCTGCAGGTCTCCTGGTGGCGGCGCCGCCGGGTGGCCGAGTCGATGCCGGGCGACATGCCCGAGCCGCGCGGAGGCGACTCGACCCCCGACCACGCCCAGCAGACCACGCTCCGGCTGACCCTCCGGTCCGCGCTGGCCCGGCTGTCCGCCAAGCAACGGGCCGTGCTGGTCCTGCGGTTCTTCGAGGACCGCACCGAATCCGAGGCCGCCGAACTGCTCGGCGTGACCGTCGGCACCGTCAAGAGCCAGACCTCCAAGGCGCTGGCGAAGCTGCGCAGCGTGGCCCCGGAGCTCGCCGAGCTGTACGTCACGGAAGGAACCGCCCGATGAACCAGGACCGACTGCGTTTCGACCTGGCCGACCTGGCCGAGGAGGTCACCCCGGTCGACCTGCGTGACCGGGCGCTGCGTACCTCGCGGCGGCTGGGCATCCAGCGGGCCGTCGCCACCTCCGCCGCCGCGCTCGTGGTGCTGGCCGCCGCGACCGGGACGGCACTGGCGATCCGGCCGAACAGCCAGGCGCCCGCACCGGCCGGCCCGTCGGTCACAGTCACCGCCCCGCCGGTCGAGCCGTCCCGTACGCCCTCCACCGATCCGTCCCGCACGTCGTCCGCCGACGCGAGCACCGCCACGGGCCAGGCGCAGTCGTCGCTGGCCGGTACCCGCTACTACCTGCAGCAGACGTCCACCCGGTCGCGGATCCACGAGGTCCGCGGCACGCAGGACCGGGTGGTTCACGAGGTCGTCCACGAGGCCGCCTCTCGCTGCGAGGCCAACACCGTCAGCATCTCGCCGGACGGCAAGCGGGTGGTGTGGGTGCAGGACAGCACCGACAACGCGAACGGGGTGCTGCTGATCGCCACCGTCGGAGAGAAGGGGGCGACGACCCTCGCGGAGGGGATCAGTTGCCTCGGTGCCCGGCCGCTGCGGTGGAAGGGCGACGACCTGTTGATGGTGCAGCGGAAGAACCGCCAGTCCGTGCTCTACGACGTGACGGCCAACAAGCAGGTCGTCGGCGACCCGGGCCAGGAGACCAAACGCTGCTGGTCCGCCGACGGCACCTGGCTGGCCGCCGAGTCGGACGGCAAGCCCTACGTCTCGGACACCACCGACCTGCGGCAGTACACCTACACCCCACCCGCGCAGGAGGCCGCGAAGTGGGGCGGCTGGGAGGCCCGCAGCGTGTCCACCGACGGCCGCTACGTGGCAGTGGGCTGGATCGGCACCGACCCGTCCCGCCGGGACGGCAGCTTCGCGGTGGTCGACACCAGGACCAGCAAGGTGGTCGACCTGCCCGGCACGGGCGAGGTACGGAGCATCCTGTTCAGCGCCGACGGCACGGTGTTGCTGCGGCGCGGTACCGGCATCACGGTCCTCGACCGTGAGTTCAAGCCACTCGGCACGGTGACCGAGCCGGCCCCGACCCGGAGCCGGGCACTGCTGGCGTACGTGCCCTGAGCCGCCTCAGACAACCCCTACAGGCCCCTGGCGCTTCGTGCGCCGGGGGCCTGTCCGCGTCCGCCGACCCGGGCCGAAGTTCTTTCGATCAAGCGGCAACCATGCAGATCGAAACCGACGTCTGGGAGTGCATCAGAGACGCGCACCAACCAACCCCCGAGGATCGATTCGTGAACGTCATCGTCACCAGCGCCCGCGGACTACGTACCGTCGCCGCCCTCGCCGCCGCCGCGTTCGTCGCCGTGGGCGTGAGCGCCTGCGGCGACGGCGGGTCCACGCCGTCCGCCCCCGCAGCCGGGCAGTCGTCCGCCGCCGCACCGTCGTCCGCCGCCCCGAGCCCGTCGGACGCCTCCTCCGCCGCACTGCCCGGCACCCGGTACTACCTGTCGTTCGGCGAGCAGGCCGCGGAGGTGCACGTCGTCAAGGGCGGTACCGACCGGGTGAGCGCCAGCGTCCCGTACGGCGGCGGCGACTGCGTCCGGAACACCATCACGATCTCGCCGTACGGCGAGCGGCTGGCCTGGGTGGAGGGAGCGGCCGGAGCGGAGGCCGGCAAGCTCGTGACCACCCGGATCGACGGCAGCGACCGGGCCACCATCGCGGCGGAGCCGCCCTTCTCCGGCAAGGCGCCCTGCGACGGCGGCGACCCGCTCGTGTGGAACACCAACGACCGGGTGCTGGTGCAGCAGGACGGCCACATGGCGCTCATCGACCTGAGCAGCCGCAAGCCCGCCGACGGCGACGCCGGCAACGAGACTCTGAAGTGGTGGACGCCGGACGGCCGCAACTGGGCCGCCGTCTCCGAGGGCCGGCCGTACGCGACGACCGACCCGAAGGTGACGTTCTACCGCTACACGCCGCCGGCGGCCCAGGCGGCCCGCTACGACGGCTGGCGGGTCCGCAGCGTCTCGGCGGACGGCCGGTACGTGGCCGTCGGTTGGATCAACAAGGACGAGACCCGCAACGACGGGAGCTTCGCGGTGGTCGACACCAGGACCAGCAAGGTGGTCGACCTGCCCGGCACGGGCGAGGTACGGAGCATCCTGTTCAGCACCGACGGCACGGTGCTGGTCCGGCGCGACAACGGCATCAGCGTGCTGGACAAGCGTTTCCAGCCGGTCGGGACGGTGACCGAGCCGGCCGGGCTGAGCGGGGCGCCGCTGCTGGCTTACGTGCCTGCCTGACGACAGGCGACGCGGGGCGGGTCACCGACGGGTGGCCCGCCCCGCGTCGTACTCAGCGCAGGACGGTGATCGCCGCGTCCGCGGTGACGTGCTTCCACGGCACCAGCACCACCGTGCCGTCGCGCTCCAGCACCTTCGCGTCGCTGCCCTCGGTGCCGGCCGACAGCGGCGCCTCGGCCAGCACGCTCACCGCGCCGGTGACCGGGTCGATGCGGACCAGCCGCGGGGCGAGATCCCGCCGGTCGCCCACCTCCCACGCCAGCACGCCCTGCTCGTCGAGGCGGATGAGTTCCACCTCGCCGTCGGTGTGCCCGGCCGACACCCAGCGCCGCTTGCCGGTTGCCAGGTCGATCGCCACCACCTGGTTGGCCTGGCGTATCTTGCCGCCGACGTTCGTCGCCTCGGTGGGCAGGTAGAGCGTGTCCGCGTCGGCCAGGTACGGCCGGATCTCCGGCCCGCTGACCGTGTTGGAGCGGTTGATCGGAAGGTCGCTGAACCGCGTACCGTCGACGGGGTTGCCGAACGTGGCCCGCGCCTTGCCGGCGGCGTCGCGCGCGACGAACGTCTCGCTGACCAGGCCGGGCAGGCTGACCAGCGGGTCGACGCTCAGCACCCCGGCGCTCTGCTGCGCGGCGGGCAGTTTCTGCTGCCAGCGCGGCTTGCCGGTGGCCGGGTCCAGGCCGAGCAGCGCGCCCTGGTCGCCGTCACAGCGCGCGGTGACCACCGCCTGGTCCCCGGCGGCCTGCGCCTGGGTCAGACGGCAGTCGCGACCGGGCAGCAGCCGGTCGGCGTCGGTCTGCCACAGCCGCTTGCCGTCGGCCAGCGAGTAGCCGAGAACGCTCTCGCCGCTGCGCACGACGACCTGCCCGGCGGCCACGGACAGGTCCGGGGCGGCGATCTCGGACCGGCCCGTCCGGCGTTCGACCGGGAACGTCGCCCGCCACGTCTGCGTGCCGCCGGCCGCGTCGAAACCGACGAGCGTGTCGCAGGAGTCGGCGGAACCGAGCGCCACCACACCCCGCCCCTCGGCCAGCGTCTGGGCGGCCGCGCACAGCGAGGACGCCTGCGGCGCGGGCACGCCCCACGCCTGGGCGCCGTCGCCGAGCCGGTAGGCGATGATCCCGTCCGGCTGGGCCCGGACCACGGCGTCACCGACCAGCCAGGCGCCGAACATGTCCTGCCCGTCGTACGTCTTCAGCCCGTTGCGCTGCCGCTCCGGGAAGTCCAGCACCCACGCGGTGCGCAGCTTCTTCCCGTCGTCGTCACCGCCGCCGACCAGCCGGGACACGCCGTAGGCGGTGCCGCCCGCGACCGCGAGCACCGCCACCAGGCCACCGGCGACGAGCAACGCCACGCGCCCGCGCCGCTTCGGCGCCGACGGCGGCGCACCGGCCGGACCCGGCCGGCCCACCGGCGGGTACGCGGGCGGCGGGTACTGCTGGTGCTGATAGGTCATCGGTCGTCTCCCGTTTCCGTCAGCCGTCCAGTTCGCGGACGTAGTCGGCCCAGCCGGCCCGGAACTCGTCGAGCGACACGCCGAGCACGTCCCGGGCGGCGCGGTCGGTAGGGGTGCCGGCGTAGACCGCCTCGACGAAGCGGAACAGCTTCGGCTCGCCGTGCTTCTCGGCGAGGTGGTTCATCGCGGTGTGCCCGAGCCAGTAGTGGAAGGTCAGCATCCCGGGGTTGTCCCAGTCGCTGTTGCCGGGCAGCGCGCCGTTCCAGCCGTTGCGGACCATCTGCCGGGACGGCGCGGTACGGTCGCTGGCGGCCAGAGGGCGGCCGTGGAAGGCGATGTACTCGGCGAAGCCCTCCACCACCCACTCGTCGAGCTTGCTGAACTCGTCCACGGCGGCCAGGTCGGTGCGGAGTGTCATCAGGGAGTGCGCGATTTCGTGCCGCAACACCATGTGGGCGTCGTTGTCGCCGCCGGAGCGGGTGAAGTAACGATCGCTGGTGTCCACCACGACGCGGGTGCCGCCGATCGTGTCCTTGCCGTCCTTGCGTTCGGCGGCGACCATGCCCACCGAGTAGCCCGCCTCGGTGGCCTTCTCGGTGCCGATCCGGTAGAGCGAGGTCATCTCGTCCTTGCCGTCGGCGAGCGTGACGACGAACTTGTCCGACAGCGGCTCGGGCGGCGCGTTGGCCCGCCACACGGCCAGGTTGCTCGTCACCGCCTTGTCGACGGCCGGGGCGTACCGCCTCGCCACGCCGGCCCGGGCCGCGTCGGTGATGATCAGGGCGAACGGGGTCCGCTCGACGTGGATCTCCTGCCACTTGTCCCACGGCCCGGGGTAGTAGACGGTCTTCGAGTCGCCGTTGCCGCCGGCCGGCGCGCCGGTCACCGCGGTGACCTGGATGGGCGCGTCCTTGCCGGCGCGGACGATCGTCCAGCGGTACCACTCGGCGACCGGTGCCAGGTCGAAGCCGTCCAGCTGGTGCACGAAGGAGACGTCGAGCTGGAACGTGATGCCCTGCCCGAAGGTGTCGCTCACGCGGCCCTGCTTCTCGATCATCTCGTAGCGGGCCACCGACAGCGGCAGCTTCGCCAGGTTGCGGAACAGCTGGGCCTGCCCGGTGACCAGCTCCTTACGGGCCGGGTCGAACGCGGCCAGGTAGCCGTCCAGGTCCTTCGCCGCCAGCGCCGTGCTGTGCCGGTCGAGCAGTGCGGTCAGCTCGGCGTCCGTGACGGTGACGCCGTTCGCGCCGGCCGCCGCCTTCGGCGCCGGGCCGTCCTCGTCGTCGCCGCGCATGCCCAGCCCGACGCCGACCGCCGTGCCGGCGCAGACCGCCAGCGCGAGCGCGCCCGCAGCGAGCCCGATCCAGAGCCCACGGCGGGACTTCGGTGCCGGGGGCGGCGGCCCCCACGGCCCCGGCTGCGCGGGCGGCGGTGCCGCGCCGTACCGGGGGTCGGCGTTGCCGGGCGGTGGCCAGCCCGCCGCCGGTGGGTGCCCCTGCGTCATGTGGTTCCTCGCTCGTGCCGGGTGCGGGACCGGCCGGACGGTTTTCGCACAGCCGGATGACGGCAGACATCATCCCCGGTCCGGGCGACGGATTCTGCCCCGCCGGACGTGTCGGACGGATTTGTCCCGCCGGGTGGCGCTCGTGAACAGGACGTCGAGACATCCGCCACGTCCGGCGTCCAGGGCCAGCGGGACCGGCCCGCGCGGTGACAGACTGTGCGACGCACTTCTGCCGGGACGTCTGAGGGAGGCGCCGTGCGCTGGCGCAGCTACGTGGCGGTGGGCGACAGCTTCACCGAGGGCATGGACGACGCATATCCGGACGGCAGCTACCGGGGCTGGGCCGATCTGGTCGCCACCCGCCTCGCCGCCGAGGCCGGTCCCGACTTCGGGTACGCCAACCTGGCCATCCGGGGCCGGCTGTTCCCGAACGTGGTGGCCGAGCAGGTGCCCGCAGCGCTGGCGATGAAGCCCGATCTGATCAGCTTCGCGGCCGGCGGCAACGACGTGCTGCGCCGCAGCTTCGACGCGGACGCGTTCGTCCCCCGCTTCGACGCGGTCGTGCAGCGGCTGCGGTCCGGCGGCAGCGACGTGGTGCTGTTCCGGTTCGCCGACGTGATGTCCCGGCTGCCCGGCCAGCGCATGATGGCCCCGCGCGTGGCGCTGCTCAACCGGGTGGTCGGCGAGGTGGCCGAGCGGCACGGCGCGATCCTGGTCGACCTGTACGCCGACGACACCTACCTCAACCCGCTGCTCTGGAGCACCGACCGGATTCACCTGTCCGCGGAGGGCCACCGCCGGGTCGCCGCGCAGGTGCTCACCGCGCTCGGCGTCGGCTGCGAGGAGGAGTGGCTGCTGGTGCCGCCGCACCCGGCGCCCAGCCCGTGGCTCGCCGCGCGCGCCGCCGACCTGCGGTGGGCCGGCAAGCACCTGGCGCCGTGGATCAAGCGCCGGCTGACCGGGCGGTCCTCCGGCGACTTCATCACCGCGAAACGGCCGGTGCTCGGGCCGGTCGAGGCCGACTGAGCGTGCGTACGGTCCACGCCGCCGACCTGCTGCGGCTCACCGTCGACGACCCGTCCCGCCCCGGGCTGGCGGTCGTGGTCGCCGGTGACCGGGTCGAGGCGATCGTGCCGGCGGCCGAGCTGTCCGGCGCGTACCCCGGAGTGCGGGTGCGGCGGTGGGCCGGAACGCTCGGGCCGGCGCTCGTGCACGACGGCCCGCTGCCTCCGGCGCCCACGCCCCGCGAGCGGGTGCACGCGTTGTTCCGGCTCGGCGCCGCCGCGGTGCTCGACGACCATGTCACCGATCCCGCACTGCGGTCCGCCGCGGCCCGTAACGACGTGGCGGTGCTGCCGGTCGCCCGGCCGCCCGCGCTGGTGACCGGCGGGCGGGCCGACCTCGCCGTGTTCGGCCCGGACGGCTCCTGCCTGGCCACCGTGGTCGCGGGCCGGCTGGTCCACCGCCGCGCCTGACCGGCACCGCACTCCGCTGATCCGGCGTACCTTGGGGATCATGCCTGTGCCGAGCGATCCGCATCCCCACCTCCAGTCGTACGCCGACCCGCAGCGCCTCGTCACCACCGAGTGGCTGGCCGAGCACCTGGGCGACGAAGGGCTCGTGGTGGTCGAGTCCGACGAGGACGTGCTCCTCTACGACACCGGCCACATCCCCGGCGCCGTCAAGGTCGACTGGCACACCGAACTCAACGACCAGGTCACCCGCGACTACCTGGACGCCGCGAGCTTCGCCGAGCTGTGCGCGGCCAAGGGCATCGGGCGGGACGACACGGTCGTCTTCTACGGCGACAACTTCAACTGGTGGGCCGCGTACGCCCTCTGGGTCTTCTCCCTCTTCGGTCACGCTGACGTGCGGCTGCTCGACGGCGGCCGGCAGAAGTGGATCGCCGAGGGGCGGGAGCTGACCCGGGACAAGGTGAGCCGGCCCCGCGCCTCGTACCCGGTGCCGGAGCGCAACGACGCGCCGATCCGCGCGTACCGGGAACAGGTCATGGCGCACGTGGCGGCCGGCCGGCCGCTCGTGGACGTGCGGTCGCCCGGCGAGTACACCGGCGAGATGCTGCACATGCCGGACTACCCGCAGGAGGGCGCGCTGCGCGGCGGGCACATCCCGGGCGCGGTGAGCAAGCCGTGGAAGTCCGCCGCGAACGACGACGGGACGTTCAAGTCCGCCGACGAGCTGCGCGCCATCTACGCCGACCAGCTCGGGCTGAGCCCGTCCGACGACGTGGTGGCGTACTGCCGGATCGGTGAGCGGTCCAGCCACACCTGGTTCGTGCTGCACCACCTGCTCGGGTTCCCGCAGGTGCGCAACTACGACGGCTCGTGGACCGAGTGGGGCAACCTGGTCCGGGCGCCCGTCGTGAAGGGCGACCAGCCCGGCGGCCTGACCCGCTGAGCGTCCCGGCCGGTCCCGCCGTCACCGCGCGGCGGGACCGGTCGCGTTCCGCTCGGCTCCGCTCGGCGGGACCGGCCGGGACCGGTCAGCCGGCGGCGATCGACAGCCGGCCGGGGACGTTGCTCGCCACCCAGTCGACGGCACCGGTCTCCGGCCGCCACCGGGCCAGCCCGGCGTCGTAGCGGAGCAGCAACGCGCCGTCGGCGGTCCAGCCGTACACCTCGCAGCACCCCTTCGCCCGGTCCTCGCGGCCCAGGTCGAGCAGGCGGGTCACCGCCCCGGTACGGGCGTCGAGCACCGCCACGCCCTCGGCACCGCTCATCGTGCCGGCGGCGCCCGCGGTGGTGGTCCACCCGGCCTGGCCGATCCGGTCGCCGCGCTGCCAGCCCCGCCCGTAGACCTCGTTCACCTGGTAACCGGGGGGAAGCTCCCCGGCGGTCACCGGCCGCCGCTCCGGCGCGCCACCGGAGGCGGGGAACCGGCGTACGGCCAGGCCACCGTCCCCGGCCCAGCCGCCCACTGTGAACAGGTCACCGGACCGGGCCGGCTCGGGCACGACGAGCGTCCACGGGTCGACCGGGAGCTTCCGCGCCGATCCGGTGCGCCGGTCCAGCTCGTACGCGGTGTCGTTGTCCCCGACCACCAGCCGGTCCCCGGCCCAGACCACGTGTTCCAGGTAGCCGGCGAGCGGGTAGCGGCGGACCGCGCCGTCGGTCAGGCCGACCACGACGACCTCGCCGGTCTGCGCGAACGCGGCGGTCCGGCCGTCCGGCGACAGGCTGCCCGGCTTGAGCGGAGCGGCCTCGTTGCCCCCGGCGTCGCGGGTGGGCGCGAGCGTCACCACGTCGAGTTCCCGGACCATGCCGTCGTCACCCAGCACCCGGACCGGGCCGGCCTCGCCGGTCTCCGGGTCGATCGGCTGATACAGCGCCAGCGCCCGGCGCACCGGGCGGTCGGACAGGCCGTAGGCGACCCGGTCGCCGAGCCGGCCCAGCGGGTCGCCCGCCTGTCCGAGCCGGTCCGGGGGCCGCTGCACCACCGGCGCGCTCGGTGCCGAGGTCACAGTCGGGCGGGGCGGTGCGGCGGGGGGCGGGCCGGCGCGGTGCAGCAGTGCCGTCGTACCGCCGCCGAGCAGGACCACGGCGACGGCCGCGGCGCCGGCGGCCCGGCGGGCGCGGCGGACCCGACCGGCCCGGTCCCATCCCGTCTCGGCCGGCCGGGTCGGCCGGATCTCCTCGGCGGCCCGGGTCAGCAGCCGGGTCAGCTCGGGCTCGTTCACGGGCTCGCCTCCATCCCGGTCACCAGGTCGTCTCCGGACGTGCCGGGGGCGGGTACGACGTCGCGCAGCCGGCGCAACGCGTCGTGGCACTGGCTCTTGACCGTGCCGACTGTGACGCCGAGCGCCTCGGCGGTGGCGACCTCGGTCAGATCCTCGAAGTAGCGCAGCACCACGACGGCCCGCTGGCGTGGCGGCAGCCGGTCCAGCGCCGCGCGCACGGTGAGCCGCAGCGCGGCGTCGGCGTCGGCACCCGGCCGGTCCGGCGGGTACGCGCTGAGCCACTCCCGCCGCCGGCGTCGCCACCAGGAGACGGCGTCGCGGTAGAGGATGGCGCGCACGTACGCGGCCGGGTCGCCGTCGCGCACCGACGACCAGCGCAGCGCCAGCTTGAGCAGCGCGTCCTGGAGCAGGTCCTCGGCCTGGTGGCGGTTCCCGCAGATCAGGTACGCGGCGCGCAGCAGCCGGTGCTGGTGCGCCTCGACGAAGGCGAGGTAGTCCGCCCGCCCGTCGTCCGCGTCGCGCCCCATCCGGCTCCTCCCTCCGTCACCCGCCAGACGCGCGGGACGGGGGCAAAGGTTGGGTCAGGTAGCGCTGAATCGTCGGGCCGACCCAGGTGGCCAGTTCCTCCGGGTCGAGGTCCACCACCGGTGGCAGCCGGACGACGTACCGGGTGAGCGCGAGACCGAGGATCTGGCTGGCCACCAGGCCGGCCCGGCGGGCGGCGGTCGCCGGGTCGGCAACGCAACTGGCCACCGCTGTGGCGAGCTGGCCGGCGAAGACGCCGCGCATCCGTTCGGCCGCGCCGGGGTTGGTGGCGGCGGCCCGGAGCAGGGCGACGAGTGTCCCGTCCGCCTCCCAGCGGCGCACGAAGTGCCGGGTCAGTGTCTCGCCGAGCCGGTCCGGCGGCACCTCGGCCAGGTCGGGCAGGCGCAGGTCGAACTCGGCCGCCGCGGCGAAGAGTCCCTCCTTGCTGCCGTAGTAGCGCATCACCATCGAGGGGTCGATGCGGGCGTCGGCGGCGATGGCCCGGATGGTGGCCCGGTCGTAGCCGTCGGTGGCGAAGCGTTCCCGGGCGGCGCGCAGGATGGCCGCCCGGGTGGCGTCCGAGCGGCGGGCGCGGGTGGCGGGTTCGGTCACGTCCACGACTGTATGCCAACACGTGTTGACATCGGCTCTACAGTGAAGCCAACAAGCGTTGGCAAACAGTTGTTGACCCGACCCGGAGGTGGAACGATGCTGCCCGAACGCACTGACGTCCTCGTGGTGGGAGCCGGGCCGACCGGCCTGGCCGTGGCGGTGACGCTGGCCGGGCACGGCGTGACCGCGACAGTCGTCGACCGGCTCGCCGAACCGCCGGTCACCTCGCGCGCCGCGGTCGTGCACGCCGGCACCCTGGAGGTGCTGGACCGGATCGGGATCGCCGCGCCGCTCGCCGCCCGAGGGCTGCGCTCGGCCCGGTTCAGCGTCCGCGACCGGGACCGGGTGCTGGTCACCGTCCCCTTCGACCGGTTGCCGTCGCGCTACCCGTACGCGCTGCTGATCTCGCAGGCCGAGACCGAGGCGGTGCTCGCCGACCGGCTCACCGCGCTCGGCGGGCGCGTGCTGCGGCCGTACGAGATGACCGGGCTGGACCTCGACGGCGACGGCGCCGTCGCGCGCTTCGACGGCGGCCGCGCGGTCCGCGCGCGCTGGGTCGTCGGTGCGGACGGGATGCACAGCCGGGTCCGCGAACTCGCCGGCATCGGCTTCGGCGGCCCGGCCGACCCCGGGGAGTCGTTCCTGCTCGCCGACGTCCACGTGGACAGCACGCTGCCGCGCGACCAGGTGAGCCTCTTCCTGTCCCGGCAGGGCCCACTGGTCTGGGCGCCGCTGCCCGACGGCACGGTCCGGCTGGTCGCCACGGTGGACGCCGCGCCGCGCGACCCGCAGGCGCACCACTTCCAGGCGCTGCTCGACGAGCGCGGTCCGGCGCGCCGGCCGGACCGGGTCACCGGCATGGCGTGGTCGTCCCGGTTCCGGATCCACCACCGGATCGCGAGCACGTACCGCTCCGGCCCGGTGCTGCTCGCCGGGGACGCGGCGCACGTGCACAGCCCCGCCGGTGGGCAGGGGATGAACCTCGGCCTGCGGGACGCGGTCGCCCTCGGCGACGCGCTCGCCGCCGGGCCGCAGGCCCTCGACGGGTACGCCGCCGACCGCCGCCCCCTCGCCGAGGAGGTGCTCGGCTTCGCCGCCGGCCTGACCCGGCTCGCCGCCGCCCCGCCGCCACTCCGCCCGCTACGCAACCTGCTGCTCCGCCTCGTCTCCACAGTGCCCCCGGCCCGGAACCGAATCGCCACTCGCCTCGCCGGCTTCGAACCCTCACCCCGTTGATCTTGCAGTTGCGGCCCCTGTCTGGTCCTTTTTGTGCATGTTCGCCTGGGCAGAAACTGCAAGATCGGTGAGGAGGTGGGCGGGAGGGGAGGGGTGAAACGGGACGGACACTGTCGGCGCTGACCGGTACGGTGAGCGCCGAAAATCCGAACCGGGAGCGCGATTGGACCGCACCTTCCAGGTGGACCTCCGTGGCGTGGTCGACCTGCTCAGTCATCACCTCTACGGCAGTCCGCGGGTGTACGTGCGCGAGCTGCTCCAGAACGCCGTCGACGCGATCACCGCACGGCGGTCCGCCGAGCCGGAAGCCCCGGCGCGGGTCCGCATCGAGCCGCCGGAACTGACCGGCGACGGGACGCTGCGCGTGCACGACACCGGCATCGGCCTGACCGAGGCGCAGGTGCACGAGCTGCTCGCCACCATCGGCCGCAGCTCCAAGCGCGACGAGCTGGGCTTCTCCCGGCACGAGTTCCTCGGCCAGTTCGGCATCGGCCTGCTCTCCTGCTTCCTGGTGGCGGACGAGATCCGGGTGGTCACCCGGCACGCCGACGAGCCCACAGTGCTCTGGACGGGCTGGTCCGACGGGCGGTACGCGGTGCGGCTCGCCGAGCCGGAGCAGGCCCGGGACGAGCCCGGCACCACGGTCACGCTGGTGCCCCGGCGCGACGCCGACCAGTGGCTCGGCGTGCCCACCGTCACCGAGCTGGCCCGCCTCTACGGCGGCCTGCTGCCGGTCGACGTCCGGGTCGGTGACACGCCGACCACCTCCGGCCCGCCGCCGTGGCCGACCACGCCCGGAGCACCGGTGGACCGGGCCGCGCTCCAGCGGTACGCGCAGGAGCTGCTCGGGTTCGTCCCGTTCGACGTGGTGCCGCTGTCGGTGCCCGAGGCCGGCCTGACCGGCGTGGCGTTCATCCTGCCCGCGGCGGTGAACCCGGCCGCCCGGGCCGGGCACCGGGTCTACCTCAAGCGGATGCTGCTCAGCGAGCACGCCGACGGGCTGCTGCCCGAGTGGGCCTTCTTCGCCCACTGCGTGGTCGACGCCAGCGAGCTGCGCCCCACCGCCAGCCGCGAGGCGCTCTACGAGGACACGCTGCTCACCTCCGTCCGGGAGGCGCTCGGCGACCAGATCCGCGGCTGGCTGGTCCGGCTCGCCAAGCACGACCCGCGCCGGCTCGGCGAGTTCCTCCAGGTGCACCACCTCGGGGTCAAGGCGCTCGCGATGCACGACGACGAGATGCTGCGGCTGGTCGACCAGTGGTGGCCGATGGACACCAACGTCGGCACGCTCACGCTCGCCGAGTTCCGGCAGCGGCACGGCGTGCTCCGGTACGCCGCCAGCCTGGACGAGTTCCGTCAGCTCGCCGCCGTGGCCGCCGCGCAGGATCTGGCAGTGGTCAACGGCGGCTACACGTACGACACCGAGCTGATCGAACGGCTGCCCACTGTGGACCGGTCGGTGCTGATCGAGCGGCTGGAGCCGAGCGACCTCACCACCCGGTTCGAGATCCTCGACCCGGCGACCGAGCTGGCCCTGCGGCCGTTCCTCACCGCCGCGCAGCGGGCCCTGGAACGGCTCGGCTGCGAGGTCGTGATCCGGGCGTACGACCCGGTGTCGCTGCCGGCGCTCTACCTGGTGTCCCGCTCCGCCGCGTTCCACGACCAGCTCGCCGCCAGCCGGGACAAGGCCGACGAGCTGTGGGGCGGCGTGCTCGACGCGCTCGCCGCCTCCGCCCCGCCGGACCGCCCGCAACTGGTGCTCAACCACCGCAACCCGCTGGTCCGCCGGGTCACCACGCTCGCCGACCCGGAGCTGGTCGGGCTGGCCGTCGAGGCGCTCTACGGGCAGGCCCTGCTGCTCGGGCACCACCCGATCCGGGCGGCCGACGCCGCACTGCTGAACAGTTCCTTCCTCGGCCTGCTCGGCCGGGCCGTACCGGGAGAGACCCGTGACTGACGACGACCTCTGGCGGATGCACCACGAGATCGAATCCATGCCGTACGGGCCGGGGCAGATCGCCGCACTGGAACAGTTGCTGCGCCGCGCCGACGCGGGCGACGACCGGCACCTCACCTTCGCCGCCCGGGTCACCGGCACCACCGCGTACGTCTACGGCGGCGAACCGGCGAAGTCCTTCGTCACGTTCTCCTGGTGCCTGGCCGAGTACGACAAGGACCCGCAGCCCTACCACCAGCGCTACACGCACCAGCTGCTCTGGTTCTTCAAGTACATGGTCAACGCCATGGTGAAGTTCCCGGAGCTGCCGCTGGACCGGACGTACGCGGTGCTCGACGACATGGAACGGCGCTACCGCGACTCCGGGCACTCGCTCCAGGCGGTCTACAAGCACCGCTACCTGGTGGCCGCGCACCTGGGCGACGACGAGGCGGCGGAGCAGTGGTACCGCAAGTGGATGACCACTCCCCGCGACGCGCTGTCCGACTGCGCCGGCTGCGATCCGACCACGCAGGTCGCGCACCTGGTGCGGCACGGCCGGCACGAGGAGGCGGTGGCGCTGGCCGAGCCGGTGCTCGCCGGGCGGCTGACCTGTAGCGAGCAGCCGCAGGGGATCCTCACCGCGCTGCTCACGCCCTACCGGGAGACCGGCCGGGGCGACGCCGCGCGGGACGCGCACCGGGAGGCGTACCGGCGGGTGCGCGGCAACCTGGCCGACCTGTGGGACATCGCCGACCACGTCGAGTTCTGCACCGTGACCGGCAACGAGGCCCGCGCGCTGGAGCTGGTCGAGCGGCACCTGGACTGGCTGGACCGGGCGCCCACCCCGGCTGCCGCGATGCACTTCGCGGCCGCCGCCTCGGCGGCGCTGCGTCAGGTGCCGGCCGAGCTGACGGTGCACCGCCGCGCCTCCGGCGAGCGGCCGGCCGCGGACGTGCCGGCGGGCGCGCTCGCCGACGAGCTGGCCGGTACGGCGACCGCGCTGGCCGAGCGCTTCGACGCGCGCAACGGCACCACGCACCAGTCCGGGTTGATCGCCCGCAAGCTGGCGGCCGGGCCGGTCGGTGAGCATCTGCCCCTGTCCGCGAGCCTGCGCCGCCCGGCGGTGCCCGCGCCGCGTACCGGCCCGGACGCTCCGGTTGCCTCCGCGCAGCCGGTCACCGTGCCGGCCGACGCCGGTGCCGACGAGCTGCTCGCGCTGGCCGAGGAGTGCTGGCGCACCAACCACCGGGACGGTCTGGTCGCCGCGTTGCGCGCGTACGACGAGCGGTTCGGCGACGCCGACGTGCCCGCGACCACCCGGGCCTGGCGGCTGGAGCTGCGGGCCGGTGAGCTGTCCCAGGACGACGACGGCGTACCGGTGGCGATCGAGGTCAACCGGGAGGCGCTGGCCGCGTGGCGGGAGGTGCCGGACCCGCTGCGCGCCCAGGTGGTGGCCGGGCGGCTCGGTGTGCTGCTCAGCATGGCCGAGGAGAGCGCGGACGAGGGCCTGGCCCTGGCCCGGGAGTCGGCCGACTACCTAACCGAGCACGGCGGGCCGCGTGACCGGGCCGCCGGCTGGGACCGCCTCGCCCTGGCCCACGTGCACGGCGAGCGGTGGGCGGAGGCGCTCGACGCGCTCGACCGGGCCGCGGCGGAGGCGGACGCCGATCCGTGGCTGGCCGGGCGGGTCGCGCTGCACCGCACGCACGTGCTGGAGCAGCTGGAACGGACCGAGGAGTTCCGGGACGCGGCGGCGCGGTCCCGTCGGCTGGCGGGCGAGCTGGGCGACGCCGAGATGCTCACCGGCGCCTGCCTGGCGTACGCCCGCGCCACCGACGACCCGGCCGACGCGGTGGCCGCCTGTGAGGAGGCGCTGTCCGTGGCACCGGCCGGTGCGCACCTGCCGCTGCGGGTGACCCGGGGCCGGGCGCTGATGGCCGCCGACCGGGCCGGCGAGGCGGTGGAGGATCTGGCCGAGGCGGTCACCCTCTGCGTCGAGCAGGGGCTGGAGGGCGACGCGCTGCTGCGCTGGGAGCTGGCCGAGGCGTACCGGATGGCCGGGCGGCTGGCCGAGGCCGCCGAGGTGGCCGAGGAGGCGGTGCTCGGGCTCGACCGGGCCGGTGCGCAGGCCGAGGCGGACCGGTGCCGGCACCTGCTGTCGGGCATCTACGCGGGGCTCGGCGAGACGGATCTGGCGCTCGCGGTGCTCGACACGCTGGCCGAGAACCTGGACGGGCCGGACAATCTCCCCCACCGGGCGCAGGTGCTGGAGGAGTCCGGTGGCCTGCTCTACGACGCCGACCGGGACGCCCTGGCCGCGCAGCGGTTCGCGGCGGCGGCGACCGCCTGGCGGCTCGCCGGCTACCAGGTGGACGAGTTGCGGGCCCGGCGGCGGGAGCTGCTCGCCCTGCACTGGTCCGGTGACCTGCCGGCCGCGGTGGCCGCGATCGAGCGGGTGGACGAGGCAGCGGCCGCGCTGCCGGTCGGCGCCGACGAGCCGCCGGTGGTCACGTACGAGCGGGCGATGGCCGCCGACGCGGTGGCCCGGGTGCTGATCGGCGAGGACCGGCTCACCGCCGCGCTGGACCGGGTGGACGGCGTGCCGGAGCGCCTGCGGTCGATCGAGGCGTTCGGCGAGGCCGCCCAGGTCGAGGTGCTGACCGGCGAGCTGCTGCTGCGTGACGGCCGGCCGGAGCAGGCCGAGGGGCTGCTGCGCCCGGTCCTCGGCGGGCTGCCCACCGGTTCCCGCCCGGCCACGCAGGCCGCCTGGCTGCTGGCCCGCGCGCTCGACGAGCAGGGCCGGGAGGCCGATGCGGCGAAGGTCCGCGCCGACCACGGCATCGAGGAGGACTGACGCGACGGGCTGGGGCAACCGTTGGGTAACCGCGGCTGCCCCAGCTCGAACGCGAGGTCTAGGCTGGTCCGGTGGCGGTGGAACAGCAGGCACGGGGGGCGGCGGGCGCGGCCCGGCGCCGGTCCCGGCGGGACGAGATCCTGGAGATCGCGGTCGGCCTCTTCGCGGCGCGCGGCTACCACGGTGTGTCGATGGACGACATCGGCGCGGCGGCCGGGGTCACCGGTCCGGCGCTCTACCACCACTTCGCCGGCAAGGAGGCGATGCTCGTCGCCGCGCTGATCCCGGTGAGCGAGGGGTTGCTCGCGGGCGGGCGGGAACGTGCCGCCGGTCACCCGGGCGACCCGCGTGCGGCGCTGGAGTCGCTGATCGACTTCCACGTCGACTTCGCGCTGGCCAACCCGGCGGTGATCGCGTTGCACCTGCACGAGCTGGACCGCCTCCCGGACGAGCCGCGCCGCCGGATCCGCCGGCTCCAGCGGATGTACGTCGAGGAATGGGTCACCGTGCTGACCGCGCTGCACCCCGGCCTGCCCGACGGCGAGGCCCGGGTGCTCGCCCACGCGGCGTTCGGCCTGATGAACTCGACCCCGTTCCTCGGCGGCGAGGTGGACCGCCGGCGCCGGGCCGAGCTGTTGCGCGGCGCGACCCTCGCGGCCCTGCTCGCGCCCACCGACCCGACCTGACACGCCGCGCTCACCTTAACGCGTGTTAAGAAGAGACCCCGGCTTTGCGTCGAGAAGGGGTCACGTCCGTGCAGAAGATGATCGAATCGTTGTTGGTCGCGAATCGGGGGGAGATCGCGCGGCGGATCATCCGTACCGGCAGGCGGCTCGGGATCCGGACGATCG
Organism: Micromonospora sp. WMMD1219; assembly: GCF_049315215.1. NCBI lineage: Bacteria > Bacillati > Actinomycetota > Actinomycetes > Micromonosporales > Micromonosporaceae > Micromonospora > Micromonospora sp. WMMD1219. Next base: position 1,694,274 of record NZ_CP186057.1, on the reverse strand, counting down.
CGGTGCACTCGGAGGCCGACGGCGGGCTGCCGTTCGTGACCGAGGCCGACGAGGCGGTCTGCGTCGGCCCGGCGAACCCGGCGCAGAGCTACCGGAACGCCGACGCGATCCTCGACGCCGCCCGTAGCACCGGCGCCCAGGCGATCCACCCCGGCTACGGCTTCCTGTCCGAGAACGCGGACTTCGCCCGTACCGTCGAAGGGGCTGGCCTGATCTGGGTCGGGCCCGGCGCCGACGCGATCACCGCGATGGGCGACAAGATCAACGCTCGGAACCTGATGGCGGCGGCCGGCGTGCCGATCGCGCCCGGCACCACCGAGCCGGCGAGCGACCTGGACGCGGCGGTCGCGGCCGCCGCGGGGATCGGCTACCCGGTGATGGTCAAGGCCGCGGCGGGTGGCGGCGGCATGGGCATGGGCGTGGCCGCCGACGAGGCGGCGCTGCGCACCGAGTACGACAAGGTCCGCGCGTTCGCCGAGCGGATGTTCGGCGACGGGTCGGTGCTGATCGAGCGGTACTTCCCCCGGGTGCGCCACGTCGAGGTGCAGATCCTCGGCCTGGCCGACGGCCGGGTGGTGGCCCTCGGCGAGCGGGAGTGCTCGGTGCAGCGGCGCAACCAGAAGCTGGTCGAGGAGTCGCCGTCCCCGGCGGTCTCGCCCGAGCTGCGCGAGCGGTTCCTGGCCGCGGCGGTACGAGCGGGCGAGGCGGTGAACTACCGCAACGCGGGTACTGTCGAGTGCCTGCTCGATCCAGCGACGCAGGAGTTCTTCTTCCTGGAGATGAACACGCGGCTGCAGGTCGAGCACCCGGTCACCGAGTACGTCTACGGCGTCGACCTGGTCGAGGAGCAGTTGCGGGTGGCCGCCGGCCTGGCGCCGACGTTCGACCCGGACGCGCTCACCCCGCGCGGCCACGCGATCGAGCTGCGGATCAACGCCGAGGACCCGAAGCGCTTCCTGCCCGGTCCGGGCGCGATCACCACCTGGAACGAGCCGTCCGGCGCCGGCGTGCGCGTCGACTCCGGCTACGTCGCCGGCAACACCGTCACGCCGTTCTACGACAGCCTGATGGCCAAGCTGATCCTCACCGGGGACACCCGCGAGGAGGCGGTCCAGCGGGCGCGGGCGGCTGTGACCCAGTTCGAGATCGCCGGCCCGAAGTGCAACCTGCCGTTCTTCGCCGAGCTGCTGGAGAACGAGGAGTTCCTCTCCGGCGACTACGACACCGGCATCGTCTCCCGGATGCGCTGACGCCACCCGGTGTCATGCTCGACTCAAGTGAGGTGAACCTGATGGCGCAACTTCCGGAATCCGTGAGCATCCGTGAGGTCGGTCCCCGCGACGGCCTCCAGAACGAGGAGCCCATCCCCACCGACGCCAAGGTGCGGCTGCTCGACGCGCTGTCCCGCACCGGGGTACGCCGCATCGAGGCCGTCTCCTTCGTCCACCCGAAGGCGATCCCGCAGATGGCCGACGCCGACGAGGTGTGGCAGCGGGCGGAGAAGGTCGACGGGGTGCGCTACTCGGCCCTGGTGCCGAACACCCGTGGCGCGCAGCGGGCGCTGGCGGCCGGCTTCACCGAGATCGAGGTGGTGGTCTCGGCCAGCGACACGCACAACCGCCGCAACGTCAACCGCTCCACGGACGAGTCGCTCGACGACATCGCCGAGCTGATCGACCTGCTGCACGGCGCGGGCGCCACCGCCGAGGTGATCGTGGCGACCAGCTTCGGCTGCCCCTACGAGGGCGACGTGGACCCCCGCCGGGTCGCCGCGATCGTCGACCGCGTCGCCCGCGACGGCGCGGACCGGGTCGCCTTCGGCGACACCACGGGCATGGGTACGCCCCGGCGCGTCCGCGAACTGGTGACGGCGGTACGGGACCGCAACGCCCACCTGCCGGTGCTGCTGCACTTCCACAACACCCGGGGTACCGCCCTGGCGAACATGCTCACGGCGATGGAGTTGGGCATCACCGAGTTCGACGCCAGCGTCGGCGGCCTCGGCGGCTGCCCGTACGCCCCGGGTGCCAGCGGCAATCTGGCCACCGAGGAGGCGGTGCACATGCTGCACGACATGGGCATCGACACCGGCATCGACCTGGACGCCCTGATCGAGGCCGCCGAACTGGCCGAAACCCTGGTGGGCAAGAAGCTGCCCTCCGGAGTCCTCCGCGCCGGCCCCCGAACCCGCCTGACCCCCCTTCCCTCCTGACCCCCTCCCCTCGTGACCCGTCCTATCTGGCGTTGATCAAGGGGTTTGTGTCCTCCGGGTGCCCGGATGAGGACACGAACTCCTTGATCGACGAAATGAGCGGGGGTGGACGGGGCGCGGGGGTGTGGCGGGGTGCCGGGGGAGGCGCGGGTGGGGTAGCCTAACGATCGTTCAGGTCGGTGGGCGCCCTGTGCGGGGGCCGTGGGAACGGGAGTCGGCGTGACGCTCGACGGTGAGGCTCTGGAGCAGCTACGCAAGCGCGCCCGCGCCGGCGGAGCGGACAAGTACCACGCGGCCAACGCCGCGAAGGGGAAGCTGTTCGCCCGCGAGCGCGTGGCGTACCTGGTCGACGAGGGCTCCTTCGTCGAGGACGGGCTCTACGCCAACGCCATGGCCGACGGTCTGCCCGCCGACGGCGTGGTCACCGGCACCGCCACGATCGACGGCCGCCAGGTCTGCCTGATGGCCAACGACTCCACGGTCAAGGCCGGCAGCTGGGGCGCGCGTACCGTCGAGAAGATCATCCGGATCATCGAGCGGGCCTACGCGACCGGCGTCCCGATGGTCTACCTGGTCGACTCGGCCGGCGCCCGGATCACCGACCAGGTCGACCTGTTCCCCGGCCGGCGCGGCGCCGGCAAGATCTTCTGGAACCAGGTCCGCGCCTCCGGCTCGATCCCGCAGGTCTGCGCGCTGTTCGGGCCGAGCGCGGCGGGCGGGGCCTACATCCCGGCGTTCTGCGACGTGGTCGCCATGGTGGACGGCAACGCCAGCATGTACCTCGGCTCCGACCGCATGGTCGAGATGGTCACCGGCGAGAAGACCACGCTGGAGGCGATGGGCGGCGCCAAGGTGCACTGCGCCGAGTCCGGCGTGGGTCACTTCCTCTGCAAGACCGAGAACGACGCGCTCGACGTGGTGCGGACGTACCTGTCGTACCTGCCCTCGAACTGGAAGCAGGACCCGCCGGCCGCCGAGGCCGTGGACGCGCCGGAGAAGGCCGACCTGGCCGCGCTGGTCCCGGCCAGCGAGCGGCAGGCGTTCGACATGCGCCGGTACGTCAAGGGTCTGCTCGACTCCGGCAGCTTCTTCGAGATCCAGGCGCTGTGGGCCAAGGAGCTGACCATCGGGTTCGGCCGGCTGAACGGCCAGGTCGTCGGCGTGGTCGGCAACAACTCGATGTTCAAGGGCGGCGTGCTCTTCGTCGACTCGGCCGACAAGGCGACCCGGTTCGTGCAGCTCTGCGACGCGTTCAACGTGCCGCTGCTGTTCCTCAGCGACGTGCCCGGGTTCATGGTCGGCAGCGCGGTGGAGAAGCAGGGCATCATCCGGCACGGCGCGAAGATGATCACGGCGATCTCCGAGGCGACCGTACCCAAGATCTGTGTGGTGGTCCGCAAGGCGTACGGCGCGGGTCTGTACGCGATGGCCGGTCCCGGCTTCGAGCCGGACGCCACGATCGCGCTGCCCACCGCGAAGATCGCGGTGATGGGCGCGGAGGCCGCGGTGAACGCGGTCTACGCCAACAAGATCGCCGCCATCTCCGACGAGGCCGAGCGGGCCGCGTTCGTGGCCGCGAAGCGCGAGGAGTACGAGCGCGACATCGACGTGGTCCGCCTCGCCAGCGAGCTGGTGGTGGACGCGATCGTCGAGCCGCACGAGCTGCGCGCCGAGCTGGTCCGCCGGTTCGCCGCCGCGCGCGGCAAGGAGCGGCACTTCTCCCGGCGCCGGCACGGCGTCACCCCCGTCTGACCGGCCCACGCACCCGGTTCGACCCACCCACGCCCCGGCGTCACGAGCGCCCGGCCCGTCCGTACCGCGTCCCACCAGGAGGATCAGATGGACTTCCGGCTCAGCGACGAACAGGAGGCGCTGCGCTCCAGCGTGCGGGAGTTCGCCCGCGAGGTGGTCGCACCCACCATCGCCGAGCACTACGAGCAGCACACCTTCCCGTACGAGATCGTCCGTCAGATGGGCAAGATGGGCCTGTTCGGGCTGCCCTTCGCGGAGGAGCACGGTGGCATGGGCGGCGACTACTTCGCGCTCTGCCTGGCGCTGGAGGAGCTGGCCCGGGTCGATTCCAGCGTGGCGATCACGCTGGAGGCGGCGGTGTCGCTCGGCGCGATGCCGATCTACCGGTTCGGCACCGAGGAGCAGAAGGCGCAGTGGCTGCCGAAGCTGCTCAGCGGTGAGGCGCTGGCCGGGTTCGGGCTCACCGAGCCGGGCACCGGGTCGGACGCGGCCGGCACCCGGACGCGGGCCGTCCTGGACGGCGACGAGTGGGTGATCAACGGCTCGAAGGCGTTCATCACCAACTCCGGCACCGACATCACCGCGCTGGTCACCGTCACCGCCGTCACCGGTACGCGGCCGGACGGCGGCAAGGAGCTGTCCACGATCATCGTGCCGTCGGGCACGCCCGGTTTCACCGTCGCGCCCGGCTACTCCAAGGTCGGCTGGACCGCGTCGGACACGCACGAGCTGACGTTCGACGACTGCCGGGTGCCGGCGGCGAACCTGCTCGGCGAGCGCGGCCGGGGCTTCGCGCAGTTCCTGCGCATCCTGGACGAGGGCCGGATCGCCATCGCGGCGCTCGCCGTCGGCCTGGCCCAGGGCTGCGTGGACGAGTCGATCAAGTACGCGAAGGAGCGCCAGGCGTTCGGCCAGCCGATCGGCAACTACCAGGCGATCCAGTTCAAGATCGCGGACATGGAGATGAAGGCGCACACGGCCCGGCTGGCCTACTACGACGCGGCCGCCCGGATGCTCGCCGGTGCGCCGTTCAAGCGCCAGGCGGCCATCGCCAAGCTGCACGCCTCCACCGTCGCCGTGGACAACGCCCGCGAGGCGACGCAGATCCACGGCGGGTACGGCTTCATGAACGAGTACCCGGTGGCCCGCTTCTGGCGCGACTCCAAGATCCTGGAGATCGGCGAGGGCACCAGCGAGGTGCAGCGCATGATCATCGCGCGCGACCTCGGCATGTGAGGACGCCCGAAACCGCGCCCTGTCGGATATCGGCAGTGGACGGTCGGGTGGTTGACGATGGGCTGTGGAGCGTCGGAGTCCATCCGTAATCTTCGTGCCCATGACTCCGGATCATGACCGTGCGCGGGGCCCGGGCGGTCGTACCGGTCTGTCCGATCTGCTGCGCGGGCACCGGCTCGCCGTCGGCCTGACCCAGGCCGAGCTGGCGGACCGGGCCGGCGTGGGCGTACGGACGGTCCGCGATCTGGAACGGGGGCGGGCCACCCGGCCCCAGCGCACCACCGTCGACCTGCTGGCCGACGCGCTCGGCCTGAGCGGTGACGAGCGGCGCGAGTTCGTCGACACCGCCCGGCCCCCGGCATCCCGTCTTCCCGCCGCCGGCGCCGCCGCCGACGATCCGCAGGTGGCGCTGCCCCAGCCCGTACCGCTGTTCGGCCGCGAACGGGACGTGGCGGAGGTGTCCGGCCTGCTCGACGCGTACCCGGTGGTGAGCCTGGTGGGGCTCGCCGGGGTGGGCAAGACGGCGCTGGCCGTCACAGTCGCGCACGCGGTGGCGGCCCGCCACCCGGCGGGCGTGGCCGGGGTGCTCGTGGGCGAGGGCTCGGACACCCCCGACGTGCTCGCCGCGTCGGTGTCGATGTTCGGCGTGAACCGGCTGGCCGACCTGTCCTGCCGGATCGGCGACCGGCGGGCGCTGCTGCTCGTCGACGCCGTCGACCGGGCGCCGGACGCGGTGGCCGAGGCGCTGCGCGTCCTGACCGCCGCCGTGCCGACGCTGCGGGTGCTGGTGACCGGCCGCCGCCCGGCGGGCCTGCCCGGCGAGCTGGTCCGGCCGGTCGCGCCGCTCGACGTGCCACCGGCCGGCGTCGAGCCCGCCGACCGGGCCGACCTGGACCGCTGGCCGGCGGCGGCGCTGTTCGCCGCCCGCTTCGCCCAGGCCCGCCGGGAACCGCCCACCCCCGCCGAGCTGCCGGCGCTGGCCGCGCTCGTACGCCGGCTCGGCGGACTGCCGCTCGCCATCGAGCTGATGGCGGCACGGGGACGCATCCTCGACGTCACCGAACTGCTCGACCGCTACGGCGACCGCGTCCTGGACCTGACCGGCGTACGCCCCGGCTGGGAGCCCGCCGACCCGTCCGCCGGCACTGTGACGCTGCGCGACGCGGTGGCGAGCAGCTATCACCTGCTCGCCACCGCCGACCGGGCGGCGCTGCGGCGGCTGTCCGCGTTCCGTAACCGCTGGTCGGTCGAGCTGGCCGAGGAACTGCTCGCCGACGGCGGCCGGCGGTGGGACGCCGCGCCGTTGCTGGACCGGCTGCGCGAGCTGGGCCTGCTCAGCGTCCGGGGCACCGGCCCGTTCCGGTTCCGCCTGCTGGACGCGGTCCGTGACTTCGCCGCGGAGCAGGCCGACGCCGACGGCGAGACCGCCCGGATCCGGATGCGGCACGCGGCGGTGATCGCCGGTCTGGTCCACCGCACCGCGCCGGGGCTGGTGGGCGCACAGATGTCCGGCGCGGTGCGCGCGCTCGACGAGGCGACGAGCGACATCACCGCCGCGCTGACGTACGCCGCCGAGCACGCGCCGGAGACCGCGCTCCTGCTCGCCGCCTCTCTGCCGCGATGGTGGCGGCTGCGCGGGCGGGACGTCTCCGGCCGCCGTCGGCTGCGTCGGCTGCTCGCCGATCCGCGTACCGCGGGTGCCCGGCCCACGCTGCGGGCCTGGGCCATGCTCGGCGCGGCCCGGCTGGCCGCCGAGCACGGCGCGGGCGCGGAGGAACTGCCGGCGGCCCGGGCCGCCCTGGTCGTCTTCGCCGAGGCGGGCGACGTGACCGGCGAGCTGTCCGCCCGCTCGGTGCTCTGCGCGCTGCTGCTCGGGCTCGGCGCGCACGACGAGGCCCGCGAGCAGGCCGAGGCCGCGCTGGCGGCGGCCACCCGGCACCACCGGGTACGCGAGATGGCCGTCGCCCAGGCGCACCTGACCTGGCACGACGTACGCGAAGGGCGGCTGGCCGGCGCCCGGCGGCGGCTGGCCACCGTCGACCGGCTGGCGGCACAGTGCGGTGACCAGCGCCTGCGTGTGCTGGCGCGGGCCGATCAGGCCGAGCTGACCCGCCTGGAGGGCCGGTTCGCCGAGGCGGTCGAGCAGGGGCGCCGGGTGGCCGCCGCGCTCGCGGAGCTGGGCGATCCCGGGCGGCGGCGCCGGACGGTCGGGGCGGTCGGGTTGGCGCTCGCCCACGCCGGGCGCACCGACGAGGCGCTGGCCACCGTCGCCGAGCTGTGGCCGTCGGGCGCGGTGCCGGGCCGGCGCCGTCCACCAGCGGTGGAGATGCTCGACCCGCCCGGCGCGGGCGGGGACGCCCGCACCGAGGACGCGCTGCGCGGGTTGATCGAGGGCCACGTGGCGCTGCACCGGGGAGACCGGGAGCTGGCGGCGGAGTGGTTCGCCGCGGCTGCGGAAGCGGCGGAGGGAGTCGCCGACCGGCGGGATCTGGTCGAGGCGCTCGTGGGGCTGGCGGTCAGTACCGCTGACCCGCGTGTGCTGGACCGGCTGGACGCGGCGCGGCAGGTCACCGGCGTCAGCCTGCTACCGCAGGAGGAGGAGTTGCTGTTCTCCCTGTCGGCCCGGCGCGGGCGATGAGCGCCGGTGGACGGCGGGTCGCGTCGGCCGGGCACGGGGAGGCGGAGGGCGCGGGGGTGGCGCGAGCGAAGTAGCCCCCTGGTGCTGCCCCTCGCTCCACGCTCGCGCCAGCACCCCCCGGTGCCCCCCGCTGCCGGAAGACTACCGAGGCGTGACGACCGATTCGCGAATATACGGACCGCTTTGTCCGGCTGCCCTGGCGGTTCTGCCGGTCATTCTGCCGGTGAGTCGCGGACCGTCAGGCGGCGTCCTCGGCCAGCTCGGTGCTGCCGGCGGTGGCGCCCGGATGGACCGCGTCGCGCACCCGGCGCAGCCCGTCCAGCAGCCCGTCGAGCTGCGCCGGGTCGAGCTGGCTGGTGAACCACTGCTCGATGATCCGCAGATGGCCGGGAAGGACGTCGTCCAGCCGGCTCAGGCCGGCGGTGGTCACCACCGCGAAGGAGCTGCGCCGGTCGGACGGGCAGGCGCGCCGGCAGATCAGCCCGTCCCGCTCCATCCGGTCCACCACGCGGGTCACGCCGCTGGTGGAGAGCGAGGTCTGTGCGGCCAGATCGGTCATCCGCAGCTGGTTGTTGGGTGAGCGGGCGAGCCGGGTCAGCACCTCGAACTCGACCGGGGAGAGGCCGTGCTCCTCGAACTGGGCGGCGAACCGGGCGGCGAGCCCGGCATGCGCCTCGACGAGCAGGCCGACGGCAGTGATCCGGGGGTCGTCGAACACGTTCTGGTCCACGCCACCATCCTAGCAACACTTGACACGGGGAATATTGTCTCAACTATAGTTGCTCAGTCAGTCGTTGGGCTCCTAAACATTCTTCTCCGGAGGAGAGCATCATGACCAGCAGCACCGAGGCGACTACCCGCGACTGGGAGGGTCTCACCATCCCCACCCCCGGCACCTACGTGCTGGACGCCGCGCACAAGCGTGTCGGCTTCGTCGCGCGGCACATGATGGTCAGCAAGGTACGCGGTGAGTTCGCGGACGCCACCGCCACCATCACCGTCACCGACGACCCGATGCAGTCCACGGTGACCGCCAGCATCCAGGCGGCCAGCATCAACACCGCCCAGGCCGACCGCGACGCGCACCTGCGCAGCCCGGAGTTCCTCGACGCGGAGCAGTTCCCGACGCTGGAGTTCCGCAGCACCGAGGTGAAGTCCCGCGACGGCAACGAGTTCGTGCTCGTCGGCGAGCTGACCATCAAGGGCGTGACCCGTCAGGTCGAGCTCGAGGTGGAGTTCGAGGGCGTCGGCCGCAGCCCGTTCGGGCAGGACATCTTCGGCTTCTCCGCCTCCACCGAGATCGACCGCGAGGACTTCGGCCTGACCTGGAACGTGGCGCTGGAGACCGGCGGCGTCCTGGTCGGCCGCAAGGTCAAGATCGAGATCGAGGGTGAGGCCATCCGCCAGGGCTGAGCCCGGCACCGGCCCGCAGGGCCCGCACCGTCCGCCGACGGTGCGGGCCCTTCTCGCGTACGCCCCGGCGGTGCGAATCGTCACGTGAAGTTCTCCGCCACGGACGCGCTGGTGGCGGCGGTGACGGGGTACAGGTGCAGACCTGTCGCCCGTCCAGCCGGGCGGCGGGGTGGGCGCACTTACGCCCACCACGCGAATGGTTCACAATGCGTTGCGGAACGGTACGGTTCCGTCGCACCGGCGCCGGGAGGACACATGGGCAGAGACGTCGAGCAGGGCGCCTTCTCCCGGGAGGATCGGGTCCGCTACCGGCAGAAGGTCCGGCGATGTCTGGACGTGTTCGCGCTGATGCTCGACGACTTCGGCTTCGACGCCGACCGCCCGATGACCGGGCTGGAGATCGAGCTGAACCTGATCGACGCGGCCGCCGAACCGGCGATGCGCAACGACCAGATCCTGGCCGACATCGCCGACCCGCTGTTCCAGACCGAACTGGGGCAGTTCAACCTCGAACTGAACGCCTCGCCCCGGCTGATCGAGGGCGGCGGCTTCGCCGACTACGAGCAGGACCTGCGCAGCAGCCTCAGCCGCGCCGACGAGCGGGCCGCCAAGTCCGACGCGACGATCATGATGGTCGGCATCCTGCCCACGCTCACCGAACGCCACCTGGTCGCCGACAACCTCTCCACGAACGAGCGGTACCGCGTCCTCAACGACCAGATCGTGGGCGCCCGCGGCGAGGACATCGAACTGGACATCAACGGCGTCGAGCGGCTGCGTACGCACACCGACTCGATCGCGCCGGAGGCCGCCTGCACCAGCCTCCAGTTCCACCTCCAGGTCGCGCCGGACAGCTTCGCCGACTACTGGAACGCCTCCCAGGCGATCGCCGGCGTACAGGTCGCCGTCGGCGCCAACTCGCCGTTCCTCTACGGCCGGCAGCTCTGGGCGGAGACCCGGATCGCGCTGTTCCAGCAGGCCACCGACACCCGGCCCGACGAGCTGAAGGCCCAGGGCGTACGCCCCCGGGTGTGGTTCGGCGAGCGCTGGATCACCTCGATCTTCGACCTGTTCGAGGAGAACGTCCGCTACTTCCCGCCGCTGCTGCCCATCTGCGAGGAGGAGGACCCGGTCGAGGTGCTGCACGCCGGTGGCGTGCCCCAGCTCGGTGAGCTGCGACTGCACAACGGCACCGTCTACCGCTGGAACCGGCCGGTCTACGACATCATGAACGACCGCCCGCACCTGCGGGTGGAGAACCGGGTGCTGCCCGCCGGCCCGACAGTGGTGGACATGCTCGCCAACGCGGCGTTCTACTTCGGGCTGGCCCGCGGCCTCGCCGAGGCGGACCGTCCCATCTGGAGCCAGCTGACGTTCAGCTCCGCGGAGGAGAACTTCCACGCCGCCGCCCGGCGCGGCATCGAGGCGGTCCTGCACTGGCCCCGGCTCGGCGATGTGCCGGTCACCAAGCTCGTCCTCGACACGCTGCTGCCGGTGGCCGCGCAGGGGCTGGACCGGTTCGGCGTCGCCCCGGCCGAGCGGGACCGCCTGCTCGGCGTGATCGAGGGCCGCTGCCGTACCGGCCGCAACGGTGCGGTCTGGCAGACCGAGACGGTGTGGACGGCCGAGCGGACCCGGGGCCTGGACCGGGAAGCCGCGCTGCACCACATGGTCCAGCGGTACGCCGAGCTGCAACGCGGCAACGAGCCCGTCCACACCTGGCCCGTCGACTGACCCCCCGGCCGCCCGCCGTCCGCCCTCCCTCCGCCTCGTCGATCTTGCACTTGTCGCCCCGACAAACCTCCCATTCGGGAGATTCGAGGGGCCACTACTGCAAGATCGGCGCGGCTGGGTGGGTGTGGGGAGGGCTCAGCGGCCTCGGCGGCGGGTGGTGTCGGTGGTCGGCGGGTCGGTTGGGGAGGGCTTGCCCGGGGACGGGAGGGCGTCCTGCGGGTTCGTTCCGTCGTGTGGTCCTGCGGGGACGGCCTGCTCGGATGCCTCGGGTTGCCGCTGCGGTGGGATGGCCCGGCCCCGGCGGCCGGTGGCGGACCGGGTGGCACGACCCCGCTCGGTCTCCGTCCGGCCGGATGCCGTGCCCGGTCCGTCCTCCACCCCGGTGTTCCGGCTCGGCCCGACCGACGTGTCCGGTGCCTTGTCCGGCGCGGTCGCCTGGTCGGCGAGGCCCGACGCCGACGGGCTCGACGCGGAGCCATCCGGCACGGACCGGCCCGACGCCGAGGTGTCTGACAGGCCCGAAGCCGATCCGCTCGCCGCCGACTTGTCCGACCGGCCCGCAGCCGACGTGCCCGACTTCGAGGTGCCCGACTTCGAGGTGTCCGACGGCGACGTGCCTGACCGGGTCGCAGCCTTCGTGTCCGACTTCGAGGTGCCCGACGGCGACTGCGGGTCCGCCTCGGTCGGGTCTGCGGGGGCCGGGTCGGCATCCCCGCTGATCTCGTCCGGCTCGCCGGTGCGCTGCCGTGGCAGTGTCACCCGCTCGGCGCTCCGGCGCTCGGCACGTTGGGCCAGCGCGGCCATCACCATCGAACCGCCGACACCGGCGATCACCGCGTACGGGGCGATCAGATGGGCCGACAACTGTTCCGCGGCGATCCCGGCGAGGCGCGGCACGGCCAGCAGGTACGCCAGCGCGACGAGCAGCGGCCCGGCCGCCCCGGAGGCCGCCGCGCCGACGCGGATCTCGGGTGCACGGGCGGCTCGGCGGGCCGCCACCAGGCCGATCACCAGGGCGGAGAGCACCGACAGGAGCGCACCGGGCCAGTAGAAGTAGTCGCGGATCCAGAACGCGCCACGGTCCGCGCTGATCTGCCAGATGCCGAGCTGGGCGGTGGTCAGGCCACGGCCGGCGACCACCCCGTCGACCACCGACACCACGGCGAGCAGCCAGAGCCAGCCGGTGGTGGCGATCAGGTTCGTGGCGGCGGCCCGGGTGTGCAGCGCCCAGACGGCGAGCAGCACACCGAGCAGCAGCCCCGCACCCGCGTACGCGGCGGCGACGACCTGCGGGGCGGCGACGTCCGGCACCCGTGCCGCCCGCGCCGGAACCGCCACCAGCAGCACGGTGACGATCGCGCCGGCACCCGCGGCGAGCGCCAGGCCGAGCCGGGGCAGTGTGCCCCGCGGCTCGTCGTCGCTCCCGCGCAGGCGCTGGGCGCAGACCGCACCGACGATGACCGATGTCGCCGCGATCCAGGTCGCCCAGGCGAGGCTCGCCACCCAGGCCGCCTCGGCCCGTACCGCGCCGGCCGGCGCCCAGTTGATGATGCCCAGCCCGTACCCGAAACCGAGCTGCGCGGCGCCCGCGCCGGCGGCGACGCCGAGCGCGGCGGCTGTCGATCCTCCCCAGCCCCGTCTGACCATGCCGGGGAGCGTAACGTCCCGAGGTCGGCGCGGCGAGTCGTGACGACAGGCCGTGACCGTTCCGCAGCAACGGATACGGTCGTCGATGATCGGGGCGGGGAGCATGACGGACGAGCGGGAACCGGCAGCCGACGGCGGCGGACCGGGGCGGGGCAGGATGCTCCTCGGCGGTGGCGTGGCCGTGATCCTGCTGGCGGTGATCGGTGCCAGCGTCGGGTGGATCCTCGCCGGTGAGCCGGAGCGCCCGGCCGCACCCGGCGACACCGCACCGGTCGGCGCCCCGTCCACATCGGCCTCGGCGACCACAGCGCCGCCGACCGCCACCGCCCGGCCGACCGGTACGCGCAGCAGCGCCCCGGCCGGGCTCACGGTGCCCGAGGTGGTGGGCGTGGACTTCGAGCAGGCCCGCCGCGACCTGCGCGAGCGCCGGCTCGGCTGGCGCCTGGTGTTCGGTACGGGCGCCGGACGCACCGTGGAGCGCACCTCACCGGCTCCCGGCACCCCGGTGAAGCGCGGCACCACTGTCACCGTGTGGGTCTCCGGGCCGGCGCCGGCCGTCACCGTGCCCGACGTGAGCACGCTGTCCTGCTCCGACGCGGCCGACGACCTGGTGGAGGCGGGGCTCTATCCCCGGTACGCCACCGGACGCCAGGGTCCGGTCACGGCGCAGGAGCCGGCGGCCGGTGGCACCGCCCGGTGGAACGACCAGGTGACGCTCACCTGCGGCGACAAGGCGTCCACGCCGCCGACTGTCTCCCCGTCGCCGACTCCCTGACGGGCGCGGCGCGCTGATCCCAGCCGGTGTCGCCGGGGACCGTTACGGTGGACGATCGAGGGCCGTGCGCCCCGTCCCGGTGGGGAAAGGACGTGCCATGAGCGACGACCGTCAGGAACCACCCGCCGGCGACGCGGACGCGACCCGGGCGCTGCCCCCGGACGCGGACGCGACCCGCGCGATGCCTCGCGACGCGGCCGGTGCAGACGCCGACCCGTCCCGAGCGTCGCCTCCCGAGCCGGACGCGGACGCCACCCGGGCGATGCCGCGGAACGCGGCCGGGGAGGACGCGGACGCCACCCGCGCCATGCCCCGGGGCGCAGCCGGCGAGGACGTGGACGCCACGCGGGCGATGCCGCGGAATGCAGCCGGGGAAGACGTGGAGGCGACCCGCGCCATGCCACGGAACGCGGGCGACGCCACCCGCCCGTTGCCCGGCGCACCGGCAGGACCGGGCGGGGCGGCAGGACCGGGCGGCCCCGCCGGGCAGGGCGGTCCGCGCCGTCCGCTCGACGCCACCGCCCCGCAGGAACCGGTGGGCGCCTGGTCCGGCCGGGCCGGGGTGCCGCCACCACGGCCGGCGGGCTATCCCGAGCCCGGGGCCGAGTGGTACGGCGACGAGCAGGCCGGGCGCCGCTGGTGGATGCCGATCCTGCTCGGCATCCTGGCACTGCTCCTGCTCGGGTTGATCGGGGTGGGGGTGTGGCTGGCGCTGCGTGCCGCCGACCGGAACTCCGATCCGGGCCCGGCGGTACCGAGCATCTCGGCGCAGACGAGCGCCGCCCCGACGACCGCCGCGCCGACCAGTGCCGCGCCGAGTAGCTCACCGCCGAGTACGCCCCCGGCCACGACCGCACCGGTCGAGGTGCCGATGCCGCCGCTGGTGGGGCTGCCGGAGGCGGCTGCCCGGGCGGCGCTCGACCGGCTGGACCTGGACTACCGGGTGCAGCGGCGGGCGTCGGACCGCCCCGCCGGCACGGTGATCTCCACCGATCCGGAGGCCGGTTACCCGGTGGGCGAGGACGACCGGGTCACCATCGTGGTGGCCGTACCCGCGCCGCCGACGAGCGGGCCGAGCACTCCCGGATCGGCTCCGGCGACGACCACCACGCCCTGACGCGCCCCTGACTCACCACTGGCGTCTGCGGGTGCCGACCAGACCCAGGCCGGCCAGCGAGATGGCGAGCCCGAGCAGCCCGGAGTAGAACAGCGACCGGCTGAGGTTGTCGGTCGGGTCGGTGGGCCGTTCGGCGAGCGCGCCCTCGCCGCCCCCGGCACCCGAGGCCGGTTCGTCCTCGTCCTCCGCCGGGTCGGCGTCGGCCCAGCCGCCCTCGTCGTCCGGCTCGTCGGAGTCGGTGGCATCGGAGTCGGCGGCATCGGAGTCGGCCGGACCGGACCCGGCGTTGTCGGACCCGGCCGCGTCGGACCCCGACCGGCCTTCCTCGCCGGCCACGGTGATCTCCGGGGCCGGTACGGGCTCGGCGAGCTGCTGGGTGGCGGAGAAGGCGGGATGACGTACCGCGAGCGCGAGGGCGGTCGCGGTGACGAGGAAGAGGAAGAGCCCGAGGGCATAGCCGATACGGGACCGGTGGTGCCGGCGCGCGGCGGGCAAGTTGACCATGACCATCCCAGGTTCAGGGTCCATGGCGCGCGGGGTGGAACATGCCGGGGTGGGCGTACCGATTCTATGGCGACGGCACGCCCTCCCGACCGGGAATCGTGAGGTCAGCCGACCCGGACCGGGGTCCGGACCACCGGGCGGCGGGCCGTCCGCACGGTGTGCTGACGCGGAGCCGGCGCGGCCTGGAGCTGCCGCAACCCCTCCTGGAGTACGAAGATCGACCTCCGGTTGACCGCGTCCCCCGCCGCGTTCAACTCGTAGCCGTCGAGCCAGAGCCAACCGTCGTAGGTCGGCCAGTCGAGCACCCGGATCACCCGGAACATGATCGGTCGGAGGAACTGGACACTCGCCGCGCGAGTCACGTGCAGTACGTCACCGGAGCGGGGAAGCACATGGGCTCCTGGGAGGGTCGGCCGGCGGGGCCGGCGAGGCTGAACGGGGTCGGGTGCGGTCCGGTGACGGGGGGTCTGCCTCGTGGACCGGCGGTCGGTGGGTCGGTGCTGGTCGGGCCGTACCCACGGTGGCGGACCGCCACCCGACCATCACCCGGCTGCTCCCGGTTACCGCTCCCGCCGCCGCAGCCAAACTGGCGTGCAGCGACGGGGTCTTCATTCCGGGGCAGGTCGCACGGCGCGGGACGGCTCCCCTCCGGCCGTCCCACGGACCGTGGTGTCACCACGCCCGGAGATCAAGCGAAGACGGTGAGTAACCCGTGCCATACGGACAGACTGCATCAGGGGCGTGCGACATGCAAGTTGCACGTCGAGTTTTGCTGATAGGTGAGTCGGACACGCAAACGGCGATACTTGAAGCGTCAGGTATCGGAGCGGCACACTGGACGCCGGTTTCGCCCGTCGCGGCCGGTCGACGACCGGCACCACCCCTGCCGCGAACGACACCCGCCGCTCGCCGGTCGCGCCCGCGGTGGGAGCCGCACCGGGGCGCGACCGACCGGAGGTAGCCGGGTGACTGTGAAGCGTGGTCCCGCAATCCGATGGACGGCACCGTGAGCGCGAGGAGTGAGCCGGTCCTGCGAGCCCCGCAGTCGCGAGCCGAGGAGACTCCGTGACGGAAAGGCGCAGCCCCACCATCCGGCGGCGCCGGCTGGGTGCGGAACTCCGCCGGCAGCGGGAGGCGGCGGGCATCACCATCGAAGTCGTCGCCGAGCAGCTGGAGTGCTCCGCGTCGAAGATCTCCCGGATCGAGACCGGCCACACCACGGCGACCCCGCGCGACGTCCGCGACATGCTCCGCATCTACGGCGTCGTCGGCGCGGAGAGCGACGAGCTGGTGCAGATCGCCCGGGAGGCCCGGCAGAAGGGCTGGTGGCATCCGTACAGCACGGTGCTCGTCGGCGCGTACGTCGGCCTGGAGGCGGCGGCCAGCTCCATCCGGGCGTACGAGCAGCAGGTGGTGCCGGGCCTGCTGGAGACCGAGGAGTACGCGAGCGCGATGATCCGGGCGGCCCGGCCGGACTTCACCGACGAACAGGTCGACACGCGGGTGCGTGTCCGTCTGGGCCGTCAGTCGTTGTTGACGCAGGACGATCCGGTCGATCTGTGGGTGGTGCTCGATGAGGCGGTGCTGAGCCGGCCGGTTGGCGGCGACGCGGTGATGCGTGGTCAGCTCAAGCGGTTGGTGGAGGTGGCCGAACTGCCGAACGTGACAGTGCAGGTCCTGCCCTTCGAGGTGGGAGCGCACGCCGGCATGGACGGGACCTTCACGATCCTCAGCTTCCCCGAGCCGAGTGATCCCGATGTCGTGTACGCGGAGAACGCCACGGGTGGACTCTTCCTGGAGAAGAGTGACGAACTGCAGAAGTACAGCTTCATCTTCGATCACATTCGAGCAGCGGCCATGCGCCCGGAGGAGTCCGTCGCACACATCGCGAAACTGGCAGAGGAGCCACTGTGGAAATGGCGACCAAGGAGTTCCCCGTGGACCTGACGCAGGCGACGTGGTTCAAGAGCTCGAAGAGCGGGCCGAACTGCGACAACTGCGTCGAGGTCGCGTACGTGACCGGGGCGGTCGGAGTGCGGGACTCGAAGGACAAGACCGGCCCGGCCCTGGTCTTCGCTCCGGGTGACTGGCACGCCTTCGTCGCCCGCGCCCGGAACGGCGTGTTCGGCCGGAGCTGACCGGCACCGAGATGTGGTCCCGCCCGGCAGCGCCGCCGGGCGGGACCATTCGTGTCCGCGTACCCGCGCCGCGGCGGCCACCCGTCGCCAGTTCCGATCCGCCTCGTTGAACCGCACGGATCGGCAACCGAACAAGGCAGGCGAGACGGATGACGACGATCGGTTCAGAGAACCTCACCAGCGGCCCGGGCAAGCCCGAGCGGTTCGGTGGCAAGTACCGGGGTGCCCGCCGGGACACCGTCCTCACCGAGGTGGTCTCCGGTGACGGCGACGACGCCCGCGAGGGTGGCGTCCCCGAGCAGGCCGCGGCGCCGCTGTCCCTGCCGTCGCTGGACCCCAACCCGCTGACCGAGCCGTCCTTCCCGCCGAGCGGCTGGCCGGTCGAGCAGCAGGAGTCCCTGGTGGACCACCCGCTGCTGCGCGGCCTGCTGATGGAGCTGCCCCCGAAGGGCAGCGTGCCTCCGCCCGGCTGGCTGGACCGCTGGTTCGAGGCGACCCGCGCGATCCTGGAGCTGCTATACGTGCAGGGCGCGAGCCGGTCGCGCTGACACCGCCTCGGCGGCCGGCGTCGCCCGCTCGGCGAGCCGGTTGTGCCGCAGCGCGTGGCGTACTCCGATCGCGCACACGCCGAGCACCCCGACGGTGATCGCCGGGCCGGCGACGCCCGGCGCGGCGAACAGGTCGACCCCGGCCGCCGGCAGCACCGCCACCAGCGCCGCGATCGCCGTCGCCTGGAGCGGCAGCGCGATCAGCGGGTGCGCCGCCGCCGCGCGCAGCCCGTGCGGGGCGGGGGTGCCCGGCGCCGCCGCGAACGCGCCCGCACCGGACCGCAGCCGCCGGACCCGCCGTACCGTGCAGACCGCCACCACCGCTGCCGGTACGGCCGCGAGACCGAGTGCGGCGGCGGCCCGGTCCACAGTGGTGTCGCCGGCGCTCTGCAGGCCCGCGGCGAGGACCGCCGCGGTGAGCGCGAGGCCGGTCAGCACCAGGGCGGACAACCATCCGGTACGCCGGCGCAGCGCGCGGGCGCGGTCGAGCCCGGGCAGGCCCTCCGCGACCAGTCCGGCGGCGAGCCAGACGGCGGCGACAGGAAGCAGTACGGCGAGACGGTCATCCATGCCCCCTAGCCTTGCCCGTTTCGACGTTCGGCGAATCCGGGACGGCACCCCGGTTCGCCCCGTACCCGGGCCCGTAGGGGTAGGGGCGGCTCAGACGTCGAACGTGGCGGGACGCCCGGTGGCCGGCGCCGGCGGGGTGGCCTTCCACAGGCCGGTCTTCTGGGCGGCGAGCCGGGCCAGGTAGGCCGGGTTGAGGATGACGTACCGGCGCCACAGACGCTTGGGTTCCAGGCCGAGCCGCCAGAACCACTCCAGCCCGGCGCGCTGCATCCACGATGGCGGGTTGCGCAGCAGGCCGGCGTGGTAGTCGAAGGCCGCGCCGACAGCCATCAGCGGCATGTCCAGCAGCGGGCGCATGGCGTACGCGAAGACCTCCTGGCGCGGGCAGCCCAGCCCGACCAGGACGAGGCGGGCGCCGCTGGCCCGGATCCGGTCGGCGATCTCGGCGTCCTCGCCCGGCGCGACGGCACGGAACTTGGACGGCTCGACTCCGGCGATCTTCAGCGCGGGGAACTTGCGCTCCAGCGCCGGGACGAGCCGGGACAGCGTCTCCTCGGTGGAGCCGTAGAGGTAGACGGGCAGCCCCTCCTCGGCGAACCGGGCGAGCACCCGCAGGGTCAGCTCCGGCCCGTAGACACGGTCGGTGAGCCCGGCGCCGTGCAGCAGGTTGAGCGCCCAGCGCACCGGCTGCCCGTCCGGGGTGACCACGTCGAACGAGTTGAGCCGGGCGTTGTGCGCCGGGTCGAGCACGCCGGTCATCACGCCGTGCACGGCGAGGGCGGTGAGCGCCAGCGGGCGGCGCTCGTGCGCGGCCGCCACCACGGCCTCGGTGGCCCGGGCGTAGTCGGTGGCGTCGACCCCGACGCCGAGCACGTTGCGCTTGGTCCCGGTGGTCATGCCTTCGGCACCCACTTGTCGACGTTGGCCTCGTAGATCTCGCGCAGGATCATCGGCACGTCGTACGTGATCTTCCAGGAGGGGTAGTGCTCCTCGAACCGGGCCATGCTGCTGACGTACCACTGGTGGTCGCCGGTGCGGGCCTGCTCGACGTAGTTGATCCGGGCCTCACGGCCGGTGATCTCCTGGGCGATCCGGAACGCCTCGATGTGCGAGGTGTTCGAGTGCCGGCCGCCGCCGAGGTTGTAGACCTGGGCGGAGCGCGGCTCGCGGAAGAACGCCTCGAACGCGGTCAGCACGTCGTGCGAGTGGATCGCGTCCCGGACCATCTTCCCCTTGTAGCCAAAGAGGTTGTACGTCCGGCCCTCCATCACGCACCGCATCAGGTACGCCAGGAAACCGTGCAGCTCGGCGGCGGAGTGCGCCGGCCCGGTGAGTGTCCCGCCCCGGAAGCAGGCGGTCCTCATGTCGAAGTAGCGGCCGTACTCCTGGACCATCACGTCGGAGGCGACCTTCGAGGCGCCGAAGATCGAGTGCAGCGACTCGTCGATCGACATGTCCTCGGTGATGCCGTCGTACCAGCGGTGGTCCTCGGGCAGCTCGTAGCGGGTCTCCAGCTCGATCAGCGGGAGCGAGTTGGGCCGGTCGCCGTACACCTTGTTGGTGGAACAGTGGATGAACGGCGCGTCGATCGCGTGCCGGCGGGTGTTCTCCAGCACGTTGAGCGTGCCGCCGGCGTTCACGTCGAAGTCGGTGAACGGCTCCTTGGCGGCCCAGTCGTGGCTCGGCTGGGCGGCGCTGTGGATCACCACGGCGATGTCCTTGCCGTACCGCTTGAAGACCTGCTCCAGCCCGTCGCGGTCGCGGATGTCGACGGCGTGGTGGGTGTACGCGGAGCCGAGGTCGGCGGCGAGCCGGTCCAGGCTCCAGGCTGTGGAGCCGTCCTCGCCGAAGAAGTACCGCCGCATGTCGTTGTCGATGCCGACCACGTCGAGACCCAGTCCGGCGAAGTGCCGGGCCGCCTCGGAGCCGATCAGACCGCCGGAACCGGTCACCAACGCGACAGTCACACGCCACTCCTGGTCCGTGGGAGGCAGGGAAACCATCGGAGCATAGCGTGACGTCCGGAACGCCCCGATACGAAGCAAGGGCCCCGCGATGTGCGGAGCCCTTGTTCTGGTGGGGATGGGGGGAGTTGAACCCCCACGTCCTTTCGGACACACGGACCTGAACCGTGCGCGTCTGCCATTCCGCCACATCCCCGTGGCACGACCCGGAACACCATATCGCATCCCGCGCCCGCCATCTGCGGCGGGTGCCGGGACATATTACGCTGTCCACTGGTCACGCCACGAACGATCACCGCTCGTGGCGGGCGAAACTTTAGCACGTCCGCGGGCCTGGTCACGAACGGGCCGACGGCAGCCGGCCGAGCGGCGTGTGAGCTGCGGAGGCGGTGTCCGGATACCATCATTGCCTCGGGACCCGAGGAGGAGCCGGTGAGCGTGCTGCAACGCTTCGAGAAGCGTCTGGAAGGCCTGGTCGAGGGGGCCTTCGCCAAGGTCTTCAAAGGGGTGGTCCACCCCGTGGAGATCCTCAACGCCATGCAGCGGGAGGCCGAGGCGCACAAGGCGATCCTGGCCGGTGGGCGCACCCTTGTGCCCAACCGCTACGTGATCGATCTCTCGCCCTACGACCACAGTCGGCTGGCGCCGTACGCTGCGGCGCTGGCCCAGGAGCTGGCCCAGTCGCAGGCCGAGTTCATCGGCGAGCAGGCGTGGACGGTCTACGGCGACGTGATCGTCGAGGTCGAACGCGGTGAGGGCCTGGACACCGGCATGTTCCGGGTCACCGCCGAGGTCTACACCGGTGGGGACGTCGCCCCGGTCTCCGCGCCCGGCGGCTACGACGCCGGCCCGGCGTACCCGGCGTACGACCAGGGTGGCGGCTACGGCCCTCCGCCCGGTCACGGCGGCGGCCGCAACGTCCGCCTGGTCTCCGGCGACGGCCGCACCTACCCGCTCCAGATGGGCTCGACCGTGATCGGCCGCGGCGACCAGGCCAACCTGCGCCTGCCCGACGTCGGCATCTCCCGGCGCCACGCCCGGCTGGACTTCGACGGCGGCCAGGTGGTGCTGACCGACCTGGGCTCCACCAACGGCACGATGGTCAACGGCCAGCGGGTCTCGGCGGTAGCCCTCAACCCCGGCGACATGATCCAGCTCGGCACCACGACCCTGACCTTCCGCGTGGACGGCTGATCCGCGTTGCCGGAACTCGTCATCACCGTCGCCCGGTTCGGGTTCCTGATCCTGCTGTGGATCTTCGTGTTCACGGTGGTCGGCGTGATCCGCCGGGACCTCTTCGCCGGCGCCCGGTCGGGCCGGCTCGTGGCCGCGCCGCGGGGGATCGGCGCGTCGACCGGGCAGCCGGGGAAGCCGGCGAAGGCCAAGCGCGGCCGGGCCGCCCACCAGCTGGTGGTCACCGCCGGTCAGCTCGCCGGCACCCGGATCACGCTCGGGGAGGCCCAGATCACCATCGGCCGCGCGGAGGACTCGACCCTGGTGATCACCGACGACTACGCCTCGGCGAGACACGCCCGGCTGGTGCCCCGCGACGGGCAGTGGTACGTCGAGGACCTCGGATCGACTAACGGCACCTATCTCGATCGCGCTAAGGTCACCGGACCAACCCCCGTCCCCCTCGGCGTGCCGATCCGGATCGGCCGCACTTCCCTCGAATTACGGCCATGACTCTGACCCTGCGCTACGCGGCCCACAGCGACCGCGGTCTGATCCGAGACGGCAACCAGGATTCCGTCTACGCCGGACCGCGGCTGCTCGCCGTGGCCGACGGCATGGGCGGCATGGCCGCCGGTGACGTCGCCAGCAACATCGTCATCGGTGCCATGGCGCCACTCGACGAGGACGTCCCCGGTGACGCCCTGGTCGACGCGCTCCGCTCCGCCGTGGGCACCGCCAACCAGCAGCTCCGCGACACCGTGGACGCCAACCCGCAGCTGGAGGGGATGGGCACGACGCTCACCGCGACCCTCTTCTCCGGCAGCAAGCTCGGCATGGTCCACATCGGTGACTCGCGGGCCTATCTCCTGCGCAACGGCGAGTTCGCGCAGATCACCAAGGACGACACGTACGTCCAGATGCTCGTCGACGAGGGCCGGATCAGCGCGGAGGAGGCGAGCAGCCACCCCCAGCGCTCGCTGCTCACCCGGGCGCTCGACGGCCGCGACATCGACCCGGAGTACAGCGTCCGCCAGGTGCTGCCCGGCGACCGCTACCTGATCTGCTCCGACGGGCTCTCCGGCGTGGTCAGCGCGGAGACCATCGCCGACACCATGCGGGAGTACCCCGACCCGCAGCGGTGCGTGGAACGCCTGGTGCAGCTCGCGCTGCGCGGCGGCGGCCCGGACAACATCACCGTGATCATCGCCGACGCCACCGACCAGGACATCGTCGAGGCGTCCCCGATCGTCGGCGGCGCCGCCGCCCGCGACCGGGGCATGGCGACCTCGGCCGACGACTCCACCCCGGCGGCCCGCGCCTCGGCGCTGTCCGCCCCCCGGCCGCCCGCGCCCGAGGAGCCGGTGGACAACCGCGACGACGAGCCCGAGCGGCGTCGCCACCGACCGCTGCGTACCGCCGCCATGGTGCTGGCGCTCGCGGTGATCGTCGGCGGTGGCGCGTTCGGCGGGTGGACGTACACCCAGCGGCAGTACTACGTCGGCGCCACCGACGACGGCCAGCTCGCGGTCTTCCGTGGGGTGCCCGGCCAGGTCGCCGGGCTGGACCTGTCGAACGTGCACGAGCGCAGCGAGGCCCGGCTCGACGACCTCACCCTGGCCGCCCAGGAACGGGTGAAGCAGGGCATCCAGGCCCGCAACGAGCCGGACGCGGAGCGCCGGCTGGCGGAGCTGACGAGCGAGGACCCGGCGAACCCGAACCTCAAGCCGCTCTGCCCGCCCGACCCGTCGCCCGGTGTGACCAGCCCGACCCCGGTGACGACGACGGGCGCGCTGAACCCGCAGGCCAGCGGCAGCCCCACACCGTCCGCGCCGCCTGCCGGCTCACCGACCTCCGGCGCACCGTCGCCGACGTCGACCATCACGCCCGACGCCGTACCCTCCGACACCGTTCCGCCGGCCGACCCGGCGGGTTGCCGGTCGCCGGAGTGAGTGCCGGCTCGATCCCGAGGACGTATCCGTGACCGCAGCCGCCGTACCGGCCGCCTCGCCCGCTTCGACGGGCGAGCAGTCCGGCGTACGCCTGGCCCGGTCCCGGCGTAACGCCGAGCTGTCCCTGCTCCTGCTCGCCATGGTGCTCGTGGCGGCGTACGCGGCGATGGTCGAGGCGAAGGCGCTGGACACGATCACGCCCGACTTCTGGATCCCGGCCGCCGCACTGGGGCTGGTCTTCCTCGGCCTGCACCTGGTGATCCGCTGGCTGGCGCCGTACGCCGATCCGGCGCTCCTGCCCGCGGTGGCGCTGCTCAACGGCATCGGGGTCGGCTTCCTGCGGCGGTACGACCTGGCCAAGGCCACGCCCGCCGAGCGGGAGGACCTGGCCGTCTTCGCCGGCACCGGCGGCCGGCAGCTCGCCTGGACGCTGCTCGCGGTGATGCTGGCCGCCGGGCTGCTGGCGATCCTGCGCGACCACCGCTCGCTGTCCCGGTACGCGTACACGCTGGGCCTGGCCGGCATCGTGCTGGTGATGATCCCGGCGGTGCTGCCGAGCCGGTTCTCCGAGATCAACGGCGCCAAGCTGTGGATCAAGTTCGGCTCGTTCTTCTCCATCCAGCCGGGTGAGTTCGCCAAGCTGGCCCTGCTCACGTTCTTCGCCTACTACCTGGTGCGCAAGCGCGAGGTGCTCTCGCTCGCCAGCCGGCGGGTGCTCGGCATCGACTTCCCGCGCGGGCGTGACCTCGGCCCGGTGCTCGTGGTCTGGCTGATCAGCCTCCTGGTCCTGATCTTCGAGAAGGACCTGGGCACCTCGCTGCTCTACTTCGGCATGTTCGTGGTGACGCTCTACATCGCCACCGAGCGGGTGAGCTGGCTGCTCATCGGCCTGATCCTGTTCTTCGGCGGCGCCTACCTGGCGTACCTGCTGGGCAGCACCGTCGGCGGCCCGTTCGCGAACTTCTACGACCGGGCGCAGATCTGGCTGGACCCGTTCGCCGAGCCGTACGACAGGGGTTACCAGCTGGTGCAGGGCCTGCTCACGCTCGGCACCGGCGGTCTGTTCGGTGCCGGGCCGGGCGGCGGCCAGCCGGCGCTGCTGCCCGAGGTGCAGACCGACTTCATCTTCGCCGGCATCGGTGAGGAGATCGGCCTGTTCGGTCTCTCCGCGCTGCTGGTGATCTACCTGCTGATCGTGGAGCGGGGCCTGCGCGCCGCGTTGGCGGTACGGGACTCGTTCGGCAAGCTGCTCGCCGGTGGTCTGGCGTTCACGCTGGGCCTCCAGGTCTTCGTCATCGTCGGCGGCATCAGCAAGCTCATCCCGCTGACCGGTCAGACCACCCCGTTCCTGTCCGCCGGTGGCTCGTCGCTGATGGCGAACTGGCTGCTGATCGCCCTGCTGCTGCGGGTCTCCGACGGCGCCCGTCGCCCGGTGACCGGCGGCGGTGGCCCGGCCGCCCGGCCGGCAGGTGGCCCGCCCGAGCAGTTGCACGGCGCCCCGACGGAGGTGATCCGGCCGTGAACGCCCCCCTGCGCCGCGTCGGCGTTGTCGTGATCGTCCTGTTCGGGCTGCTGTTCGCGAACCTGAACTGGATCCAGGCCTACAAGGCCGACGAGTACCGCAACAGCGACTACAACGGCCGGGTCCAGGTCGCCGAGTACGACCGCAAGCGCGGCAACATCGAGGTCGGCGGCACCGCGTACGCGGTCAGCAAGGAGACCGGCGGTGAGCTGAAGTACCAGCGCACCTACCCGGGCGGGGCGATGTACGCGCACGTGCTCGGCTGGAAGCCGGTCAACGGCGGCGCGAGCGGCATCGAGCGGGTGGAGAACGACTTCCTGGCCGGCACCAGCGACGCGCTCATCGCCAGCCGGATCAAGGACATGTTCACCGGTGACGAGACCGGCGGCGGCAACGTGCTGCTTACGCTCTCCAAGGGTGCCCAGCAGACGGCGTACAAGCAGCTCAACGACAACCAGGTCGGCGCGACCAAGGGCGCGGCCATCGCGATCGACCCGCGTACCGGCGCGGTGCAGGCGCTGGTCTCCATGCCGAGCTTCGACCCGAACCCGCTGGCGAGTCACGACAGCACCGAGGCGGACCGGGCGTACAACGCGCTGGAGAAGGACAAGGACCGGCCGCTGGCGAACCGGGCGCTGTCCGAGACGCTGCCGCCGGGCTCCACCTTCAAGATCATCATGGCCGCGGCGGCGCTGGAGAACGGCGTCGGGCAGCAGACCCGCATCCCGGCCGGTTCCAGCTACACCGCGCCCGGCGCCGGTCAGCCGATCCGCAACGCCGCGCCGTCGATCTGCCCCGAGTCGCAGGTGACGCTGCGCGAGGCGGTGACCGAGTCCTGCAACACCGGCTTCGCCCAGCTCGGCGTACGCCTCGGCTCCGACAAGGTCAAGGAGAAGGCGAAGCAGTTCGGCTTCGAGCAGGAGGACCTCACCGTCGGCCAGCTCGGTGAGGGCGGCCTGCCGGTGGCCGCCAGCCGCACCGGCGACATGCAGAACCCGGACGGCAGCACCGACCAGGCCGCGCTGGCGCAGTCGTCGATCGGCCAGAACAACGTGCGGATGACCCCGTTGCAGGGCGCGATGATCGCCGCCGCGGTGGCCAACAAGGACGGCAAGCAGATGCGTCCCTACCTCGTCAAGCAGCTGCTCGGGCCGGACCGCACCACCGTCTACGACGCCGCCCAGCCGCGCGAGCTGCGCCGCCCGATCAGCGGCCAGGTCGCCGCCGACCTGCGCGACATGATGCAGAACGTGGTGAAGGAGGGCACCGGCCGCCGGGCTGCCATCGACGGCTTCGTGGTCGGCGGCAAGACCGGCACCGCCCAGTCCGGCCCGAACACCCCGGACCACGGCTGGTTCATCGGCTTCGCGCTGGACAAGGACGGCACGCCGCTCTCCGCGGTCTGCGTCGAGCTGGAGCAGGCGGGCAGCGGCGGCAGCGCCGAGGCAGCCCGCATCGCCGGCCGGATCATGGCGGCGGCGATCGCCGACTCCGGGAGGCGCTGACGTGCTCGGTCCGGGAGTCAAGCTCGGCAACCGCTACCGCCTCGACGAGCGGATCGCCAGCGGTGGCATGGGCGACGTGTGGCGCGGCACCGACCAGGTGCTGGGCCGTACCGTCGCCGTCAAGAGCCTGCTCCCGGCGCTGCTGGACGAACCGGGCTTCGCCGAGCGGTTCCGCGGCGAGGCCCGGACCATGGCCACCATCAACCACCCCGGCGTGGTCGACGTCTACGACTTCGGCAGCGACCAGCACATCGCGTTCCTGGTGATGGAGTACGTCGAGGGCGATGCGCTCTCCGCCACGCTCAGCCGCGTCGGCCGGCTGACCCCGGCCCGCACGATGGCGCTGCTGGCGCAGGCCGCCGACGCGTTGCACGCGGCGCACGAGAAGGGCATCGTGCACCGCGACGTGAAGCCCGGCAACCTGCTGGTCCGGCCGAACGGCACGCTCGTGCTCACCGACTTCGGCATCGCCCGCTCGGACCTGGTCGGCCAGCTCACCGCCGCCGGCTCGGTGCTCGGTACCGCCTCGTACATCTCGCCGGAGCAGGCCACCGGCGCTGTCGCCACCCCCGCCTCGGACGTCTACGCGCTGGGCGTGGTCGCGTACCAGTGCCTGGCCGGCCGCCGCCCGTTCGAGGGGGACAACCCCCTCGAAATCGCTATGAAGCACGTGCGGGACGCTCCGCGGGCGCTTCCGCCCGACATCCCACCACAGGTTCGCGCGATCGTGGAGCGGGCCATGGCGAAGGACCCGGCCGCGCGCTGGCCGAGCGCCGCCGCGCTGGCGAGCATCGCCCGGCAGGCCAAGCTCGCGCTCTCCCAGGCGGCACGCGCCGGGCACCCGATCTCCGGCGTACCCGCCTCGCCGGCCGCGCCCGTCGCGCGGGCGCAGGTGCCGACCGCCATGCCGCGTCCGCAGCCGCCGGCCGCCGCCCCGCGTCCGCAACCCCGGCCGCCCGTGTCCCCGGCCCACCCGCCGCTCGCCGCGCCGCGCCCGGCAGTGGTCGCGCACCCCGCCCCGCAGCCCCGCCCGCCGGTGGCGCCGCGCGGCGCGGCCCCCGTGCCGCAGCCACGCCCCGTTCCCCAGCACAACCCCCTGGGGTACGCGCGACCGCCCGCCGCCGCTCCGCCCCGGCGCTCCCGGTCCGGCCTGTGGACGACCGCGATCGTGGTGGCCGTACTGGTCATCCTCTGCTCGGGCGTGATTTCGTTCCTGTACCGGAAATACGGTGCTACCGCATCCGCTCCGGCGAGTGTGAGCGTGACCTCCGGCGCGGTGCAGCCGTACGGAGGCGACTATCCGGTCCGCACGTCGTACCGTCGTGAGGTACGCCTCCTGCCGGCCGGCGGCGGTACGACGACGAGCGAAGGACGAGAGACGCGATGACAGCGCAGGCCCGCCTGCTCGGTGGCAGGTATCAGGTCGGCGAGCTGCTGGGCTACGGCGGCATGGCCGAGGTGCACCGCGGCCGTGACCTCCGGCTCGGGCGGGATGTCGCGATCAAGATGCTCCGTGCCGACCTGGCCCGGGATGCCACCTTCCAGATGCGGTTCCGCCGCGAAGCGCAGAACGCCGCCTCGCTCAACCACCCGGCCATCGTCGCCGTCTACGACACCGGCGAGGAGACCGGCCCCACGGGCGAGACCCTGCCGTTCATCGTGATGGAGTTCGTCAACGGCCGGACCCTCAAGGAGGTCCTCGGCGTCGAGGGGCGGCTCCAGCCGCGCCGGGCGCTGGAGATCTGCGCCGACATGTGCGCCGCGCTGGAGTTCAGCCACCGGCACGGGATCATCCACCGGGACATCAAGCCCGGGAACGTGATGCTCACCCAGACCGGCCAGGTCAAGGTGATGGACTTCGGCATCGCCCGGGCGCTGGCCAGCGGCGCCACCACGATGACGCAGACCAGCGCGGTCATCGGCACCGCGCAGTACCTCTCCCCCGAGCAGGCGCGCGGCGAGGCGGTCGACGCCCGCTCCGACGTCTACGCGGCCGGCTGCGTGCTGTTCGAGCTGCTCTGCGGCCACCCGCCGTTCGTCGGGGACAGCCCGGTCAGCGTCGCGTACCAGCACGTACGGGAGCAGCCGCCGACGCCGAGCACGATCAACCCGGACGTCAACCCCGCTGTCGACGCCATCGTGCTCAAGGCGCTGTCGAAGAACCCGCTCAACCGCTACCAGAGCGCCGGCGAGATGCGGGCGGACCTGCTCCGCGCCGCCGCCGGCCGGCCGGTGCTCGCCACCCCGGTGATGCCGGCCGACGAGACCATGCCGATGGGCGCGGCCGCGGGCGGCGGATACCACCAGGCGCAGCAGACCCAGATGATGGGCCCGCAGACCCGCCAGCAGCCGGTGGCGCGGGTCGGCGACCCGGGCAAGCGCAAGAGCTCGTCCTGGGTGATCGCCGCGTTCGCCGCGCTCGGCGTGCTCGCGGTGATCGCGCTCGGCACCGCGCTCTGGCTCAACCAGGCCGGCAACGAGAAGGTGTCGGTGCCGCAGTTGGTGGGCCGTTCGCAGGCCGAGGCGCAGGCGGCGCTCACCCAGGCGGGGCTGCGGTTCACCGCGGGCGACCCGGTGCAGAACACCACCTGCGAGAAGGGCTCGGTGGTCGACCAGAGCCCGTCGTTCGGCCAGCGGGTGGAGAAGGACACCGAGGTCACCGTCAACGTCTGCACCGGCCCCGGCCAGGTCAACGTCCCCACCAACCTGACGGGCGGCACGTACGACGCCGCGAGCGACCGCCTGACCGAACTCAAGCTGATTCCGGTGCGCGAGAACGTCAACGGCAGCGCGCCGGAAGGTCAGGTCGTCGACGTCTCGCCGAAGGAAGGCAGTGCGGTCGCCGAGGGCAGCAAGGTGACGCTCAAGGTCTCCCGGGGCAACGTCAGCGAGGTGCCGAACGTCCGCGGCTACACCGAGGACCAGGCGAAGCAGCGGCTCAAGGAGGCCGGCTACGTGGCCCGGGTCCAGGAGGGCGACGAGGTCGACCCGGCCGAGGCGGGCAAGGTCAGCAGCCAGTCGCCGGCCGCCGGGACCAGCCTGGCCAAGGGCGAGCGGGTGACGATCAAGGTCGACGTGCCGCGCGAGGAGGAGCCCACCAGCCCGACGCCGAGTGGCAGCCCCAGCACGTCGCCGAGCACGCCGGGCAACGGTGGTGGCGGCAACGGCGGCGGCAGCGGCTTCCCGTTCCCGACCATCGCGCCGACACGTACCGACCGCTGACCACCACCTGACCGACCGCCGCGGCGGCGTCCCCGATCCCCGGGGCCGCCGCCGCCCCCATTTCCGCGTCGATCATGAAGTTAGCGGCACTAAGCGCCCGATTTGTCCCCGTCAACTTCATGATCGACCGGGAGGGAGGCGGGCGGGACCGCGCGGGGGAGGGGCGGGACCGCGCGGGGGCGTCAGGCTGGGGAGAAGGCGGCGCGGCGGCGGGCGTCGACCTCGGCGGCCAGCTCCGGGGCGCGCTCCAGCGCGGCCGGGAAGCCGCAGGCGGCGAGCCAGTTCGCCAGCATCAGGTGACCGCCCTCGGTCAGCACCGACTCCGGGTGGAACTGCACGCCCTCGATCGGCAGCGTGCGGTGCCGCATCGCCATCACCACGCCGGAGGCGGTCCGGCCGGTGACCTCCAGCTCGTCGGGAAGCGTCTCGGGCAGTACGGCCAGCGAGTGGTAGCGGGTGGCGGTGAACGGGTCGGGCAGCCCGGCGAGCACACCCACGCCGTCGTGGCGTACCTCCGAGGTCTTGCCGTGCAGCAGTTCCGGCGCGCGGGCCACAGTCGCGCCGAACGCCTCGCCGATCGCCTGGTGACCGAGGCAGACGCCGAAGATCGGGAGCTTGCCGGCGTACTCGCGGATCACGTCCAGGCAGATGCCGGCCCGGTCCGGGCTGCCCGGACCGGGTGACAGCAGGACACCGGCGGCGCCGGCGCGGCCCACCTCGGCGACGTCGATCTCGTCGTTGCGCCGCACCTCGCAGTCGGCGCCGAGCTGGCCGAGGTACTGCACGAGGTTGAAGACGAACGAGTCGTAGTTGTCGATCACCAGTACGCGCATCGCTGTCACCTGTTCGGGGTGGAGGGTGGGGCGTTGTTCGTCTCGGTGCTGTACGGCAGCTCCTCCTCGCCGGGCAGCCCGGTGGGTTCGGTGATCCCACCGTCACCCGGTACGCCGGATTCCTGGGTGACCTGCACGTCGTCGAAGGGCAGCAGCGGTTCGGCCCACGGGAAGACCACGAACCAGAGCAGCGCGACGGTGGCGGTGGCCAGCACCAGCGAGCCGATCAGCTTGCCGGGCAGCCCGAACGGCAGTTTGCGCCAGATCCACGAGTACACGGCTCACGCCTCCAACTCGGCCGGGCGGCCCGCCGACTTGGCCTGCGTGTGGTCCAGCCGGGCGTGGATGATCAACCGCTGGTAGTTGTCGAACTTCGGGTTGCAGGTCGTGAGCGTGAGCAGCTTCTCGCTGGCCTTCGCGTCCGGCTTGCCCGGCACCGGCGCGACCACCTCCACCTGGGACGGCTTGACGATCCGCTGCTGGTAGACCCGGTAGACGAGCCAGTCGGTCCTGGTCTCGACCACTATGGCGTCGCCGGTCCTCAGCTCGTCCAGCCGCCAGAACGTGGAGCGGATGCGGTGACCGGCGACGGAGAAGTTGCCCACCTCGCCGGGCATGGCGCTGTCCGGGTAGTGGCCCGGGGCGTACCGGATGTCCTCCGGGCTGACCCCCTCGACCACGACCCAGTGCTTGTCGAACCTGGGGATGTAGAGGCCGGCGACCGGCTTCCCCTTGGCCGGCGGCTTCGGCTTCACCGTGGGACCGGTGGTCGGGCCGACGGTCGGGTCCGCGGTGGCACCCCACTCCTGGGCGAGTTGGCTGTTCAGGTCGCTCTGGTGGGCCTCGACGATGACCGCCTTGCCCCAGATCTCGTACCCGGCGAAGAGGAGCACCACCAGCCCGAACGTGATCAGCAGCTCGCCGGTGCCCCGGACGACGGTGCGCAGCCGGGAGCCGACTGTGGGGCGGGTCAGCTCGGAGTAGACGCTGCGGTATCCGTCGCCGGTCTGCTCGGGCCGCAGCTGCACCACCCGCTCGCCGCGCCGGGGGCGGGGTGGCTCGGCGGGCGGCTCGCCGCCGCCGGTGTCCGGCGCCGGGGGCACCGCGCCCATCAGCCCGGTGGCGTCCAGGTGGGGGTTCGCGGGTGGGCGGGTGACGGCGGGCAGCACCGTCGTCGCCCCGGTGTCGGCCGGAGGGTTCCGGTCCGCGCCGGTCGGCCCGCCGAGAGGGGGTACGCCGGGCGGCCGTTCACCACCCCCCGGCGGTCGGCGAGCGTCCTCCGGCGGGCGTCCGCCGGCCTCCCACGGGCGGGTGCCCGCCTGCGGTGGCTGTCCGCCGCGGCCACCGCGCTCGGGCGGGACCGCCCCACCGGTGGAGTGGCGGACGGCGTTCTGCTGCCCTGCCGGTCCGTACCCCTCCGGTCGTGAGGGGTGCTCACCCGGCCGGTGTGTGACGTCGCCGGGCGCGGCGGGGCGCATCCCGGGGGCGGGACCACCCCGGGGCGCCGGGCCGTTCTGCGGAGGGCCGTTCTGCGCCGGCCCGTGGTTTGCGGGGCCGTTCTGCGCCGGCCCGTGGCGTGCGGGGCCGTGGTGTCCGGGGCTGTGGTGCGCGGGGCCGGCCGGGTGGGGCGTACCCCTGGGGGGAGGCTCGCTCGCCGAGGGGCGGAACCGGGGGTCGGCCTCGGCGCGGGAGGAGCCCGGCGGCTGGTGCGCCTGAGCGCCCGGCCACGGCGGCGGCGGAGCGGTCGGCGGGGCGGTCCGGGGCGAAGCGGACGGCGGCGGGACCGTCCGGGGCGGGGCGGGAGGCGGCGGGACGGGCGGCCGGGGGTCCGGGCCGCGCCGCGCCGGGGCGGTGTGGGCCGGGCCGGCGTCGGGCCAGGGCAGGTCGAGCGGGGGTGGCGACGCCGGGGCCGGACGCTCGACCCGGGGGAGGAACGATGTCGGCTCCTCCCGGCGGTCGTGGCCGGCGCGTTCCCGGGGGTCGCCGCCGGTCACCGGGGCACCGTCGCCGATTGCAACGCGGTGGAGTCCTCGAACGCCGGCACGGTGACCGTGGAGACGCGCTCGACGTACCCGAGTTGGTAGTGGTCGGCCACTTCCTTGAACACCCGCACTCCCTCAGAGGCGGCGAGCGCCCGCTGGAGTTCCGCGGGATCGCCGATTGCCACGATCTTGAAAGGAGGGGAGTACACCCGGCCGTGCAGCAGCAGGGTGTTACCGACGCAGCGTACCGCGCTGGTGCTCAGCACGCGGACGTTCATGATTGACATGGCCTCCGCGCCGCCGGCCCAGAGCGCGTTGACGACCGCCTGGACGTCGCCCTGGTGCACCACCAGGTCGTCGTTGCTGGCGCCCTTCGGCAGCGGCTGGTCCGGCCGGCGGTCGGCGTCGTTCAGCTCGACCGTCACGCCGCTGCCGGTGAGCGCGGTGAATCCGGCGGCCTGCCGGCTGGCGGCGGCCCGGTCCCGCTCGGTCTTGATCGGCCCGTCGGCGCCGGCCAGCGCCTCGGTCTGCTCCTCCACCTCGGCGCGGAGCCGGGCGGCCTTCGCCTCGCTGGCGGCGACCTCCTCGCGGCGGTCCTCGATGAGCTGGGTGAGCTGGGGCCGGCGGTCCTCGCGCAGGGGCGTGCCGCCCGCGGTGGTGGCGGTGGTGGTGAAGAGCAGGCCCGCCGCGGCGGCGATCAAAGGTACGCCGATGGACCAGCCGGGGCGGCGCTGGCGGGCGCGCCGGGGCAGCAGGGCGGCTGCCGCGCGGCGGAGGACCTTCTGCCAGGAGGCGGCGCCGGACGTGTACTCCACCGGGCGTTCCCTTTCCCGTCGTCTCGTTCCGGCCCGCGCCGGTGCGAGCCGACCTGCTCGACCCGGAAAGTCCGCTCTTTCCGGTTACTGAGTGCACCGGCCTGGCCCCATTCGTGGCCTGGACGGTCCGTCGGGACTACGCTAGCTGTCGAACATTATTGGCCATGGACCGTCGCCCTCGCGCCCGGTTGTCAGGCCGGACGAGGTCGTACCCCCCTCTGGAGAGCGTCGTGCCCAAGTCTCAGGTCCGCAAGAAGAAGGTGTACACCCCGCCGACGGACGTGCGTCCGACGGCGACGGCGTCGACGCGCAAGCCTAGCCCCATCTGGCTGCCGGTCACGGCGGTCACGCTGATCGTGGTGGGCATCGGCTGGCTGGTCCTCTACTACCTGTCCGAGCAGGCGTACCCGGTCGCCAGCTGGGGCTACTGGAACCTCGCCGTCGGCTTCGGCGCGATGGTCTCGTCGCTGATCCTGCTCTCCCGCTGGCGCTGATCCGGCGCTGCCCCACCCCGGCGTAGGTCACGCCACGCCGCCCCTGCCCGGCGCTTCGACGCCGCTCCACCTAAGGTGTGCGCAGGGCGGCGTGGCCTGGTGCGAGAAGACTCACGTTACTGCTGGGTAACCTTGCGCGTAGGCTGCACGGACAAGCAGCAGACCGGGAGGCCAACTCGATGGGCAGCGTCCAGATCGTCACCACGATCCTCGCGGCCGCCATCACCGCCGTGGCGGTGTGGCTTGCGGTGCGCGCGGTCATGAAGATGACAGCCGTCATCCGGCTCGGCCAGCCCGCGCCGGAGCGGTTCGGCGACAAGGGCGCGCGCACCAAGAAGATGCTGGTGGAGACCGCCGGTCACACCCGCATGCTGAAGTGGAGCGTGGTCGGCGCCGCCCACTGGTTCGTGATGGTCGGCTTCATCGTGCTGTCGCTGCTGGTGCTGGAGGCCTACTTCGAGGTGGTCTCGACCGGCGGCGGGCTGCCGATCATCGGGCACTGGACGATCTTCGGTCTGGTCACCGAGTGGATCGGCATCCTCGGCCTGGTCGGCATCCTGGTGCTGATGGCGATCCGGCTGCGCAACCGGCCCGGCCGCGCGGAGAACCGCTCCCGGTTCACCGGCTCGACCATGTGGCAGGGCTACTTCGTCGAGTGGGTCGTCCTGCTGGTCCTGATCTTCGGTTTCGTGATCCGGGGCTTCAAGGTCGCCACCGACCACTTCGAGTACCCGGTCTGGGCCGCCCCGCTCAGCCACGCCGTCGGCTCGGTCCTCCCCAACTGGGAGGCGGGCGTCAGCGTCGCCGCGCTCATCAAGATCGCCATCTCGATGACCTGGCTCATCGTGATCTCGCTGAACGTCACCATGGGCGTGGCCTGGCACCGCTTCCTGGCGTTCCCGAACATCTTCTTCAAGCGCGACCCGGAGAAGCCGGCCGGCTCCGGCCTCGGCCCGCTGCGCCCGATGACCAGCGAGGGCAAGCCGCTGGACTTCGAGGAGGCCGACCCGGAGAAGGACCAGTTCGGTGTCGCCCACGTCGAGCAGTTCACCTGGAAGGGCCTGCTCGACTTCAGCACCTGCACCGAGTGCGG
Source organism: Micromonospora sp. WMMD1219 (assembly GCF_049315215.1). NCBI lineage: Bacteria > Bacillati > Actinomycetota > Actinomycetes > Micromonosporales > Micromonosporaceae > Micromonospora > Micromonospora sp. WMMD1219. The sequence goes on along the minus strand of NZ_CP186057.1, from coordinate 1,659,435 downwards.
TCGCTGCCAGTCGCAGTGCCCCGCCTGGAACACCGGCAAGCCGCTGTCGCCGAAGCTGCTGGTGCTGAGCCTGCGCGACCACGCGTACGCCAAGGCGCCGTACCTGCTGGCCGGTGGCGGCAAGGACCTGACCGGCGAGGAGAAGGCCACGCAGGCGCAGCTCGCCCACATGGACGTGCTGGCCCTGGCCGAGGCCGACCGGCCGCTGATCGGCACCGCCGAAGAGGGCGGCGTCATCGACCCGGACGTGCTCTGGTCCTGCACCACCTGCGGCGCCTGCGTCGAGCAGTGCCCGGTGGACATCGAGCACGTGGACCACATCGTCGACATGCGCCGCTACCAGGTGCTGATCGAGTCGAGCTTCCCCTCCGAGGCCGGCGTCATGCTGCGCAACCTGGAGAACAAGGGCAACCCGTGGGGCGCCCCGCAGAACACCCGCGAGGACTGGACCAAGGGCCTCGGGTTCGAGGTGCCGCGGGTCGGCGAGGTCGACGACTTCGAGTACCTGTTCTGGGTCGGCTGCGCCGGCGCGTTCGAGGACCGGGCCAAGAAGACCACCCGCGCTGTCGCCACGCTGCTCAACGAGGCGGGCGTCAAGTTCGCCATCCTGGGCGAGGGCGAGACCTGCTCCGGTGACCCGGCCCGCCGCATCGGCAACGAGTTCGTCTTCCAGATGCTGGCCCAGCAGAACGTCGAGACGCTGAACGAGGCGTTCGAGGGCCGGGAGAAGAGCAAGCGCAAGATCGTCGCCACCTGCCCGCACTGCTTCAACACCCTGGGCAACGAGTACGGCCAGCTCGGTGGCGAGTTCGAGGTGGTCCACCACACCCAGCTGCTGGCCCACCTGGTCAGCGCCGGCAAGCTCACCCCGGTGCAGCCGGTCGACGGCGGCGTGACCTACCACGACCCGTGCTACCTGGGCCGCCACAACCGGATCTTCGCCGCGCCGCGTGAGGTGCTCGGCGATTCGATCCAGGGCGAGCTGACCGAGATGCCGCGCAACAGCGAGCGCTCCTTCTGCTGCGGCGCCGGCGGCGCCCGGATGTGGATGGAGGAGAAGATCGGCAAGCGGATCAACGTGGACCGGGTCGAGGAGGCCATGTCCACCGGCGCGAAGACCATCGCGGTCGGCTGCCCGTTCTGCTCGACGATGCTCAACGACGGCGTGAACGGCAAGGGCGCGGGCGAGGACGTCGAGGTGGTCGACGTGGCCAGCGTGCTGCTGCGCTCGGTCAAGCCGGAGGCCCCGGCCGGTGAGCCGGAGGTCGCGCCGGCCGCGAGCTGAGGCGTACACCGGCAGGAGCCGGACCACGACGGCGGCGGCACCCGAGCGGTGCCGCCGCCGTCGCGTTCAGCTGGTCGTGGTGGTCATGATGGCGGCGCTCGTCCCGGCCGTCATCGCGACCATCAGCGCGGCCTGCATCTCCTCGATCGCCTTCTTGACGGCGGCCGACGCCCAGTCACCGGCCGCGATCTCCTCGATGCGCGCCTTGACCCGCTCCTTGGGCAGCTCGCGGAAGATCTTGCGGTCCAGGCCGACCGCGCGGGTCAGCGTGAGCAGCGCGGCGGTCCGGGCGTCGACCGGGCCGTCGGTGGTGAGCGCCGTCGTCATCCGTTGCCGGGCCGCGGTCTCCACCGCCGGCTCCGCGCCGGTCGGCGAGGGATAGCGGGTACGCGGGAAGACCAGCAGCACCCGGTCGGACTCCCGGCGCAGCACCCCGGCGTCGACGAGCCCGCCGAGCACCCGGTCCGGCAGGCCCTTGGCGAGCTTGCCGATCCAGTCCTTCGGCTTGCGCGGCCGGCCGGACCCCACAGTCGCCAGTGCCTCGTCCAGCAGCGGTACGCCGGTCGGCGTGGGATCGGTGACCACGAGACGCTTGTCCGCCACCTCCACCCGGCCGGCCAGGGCCAGTTCCAGCAGCACCGCACCGGCGAGGCCGTAGCCGAGGTGCGGACTGCCGAGCCGGTTCGCACCGTCGTCGTCGTACGCGAGCAGGACCAGTTCGTCGGTGAGCAGCAGGCCGTCCATGCGTCCACGCTACGGGGGGCCCGCCATCGGCGCGCGCGTGCCACAATCACGCGCATCGACGGCCTTCTGCTTCTGACGCTGTTGCCCCTGGTCGGTTTCGTGCTGCTGACCGCCGGCAACGCGTTCTTCGTCGCGGCCGAGTTCGCCCTGGTCACGGTCGACCGGGCGGAGATCGACAGGCGGGCCGGCGAGGGGGACGGCCGGGCCGTCACGGTACGCCGCGCGCTGCGCGAGCTGTCGTTCCAGCTCTCCGGCGCGCAGCTCGGCATCACGCTCACCGCGTTGCTCACCGGCTACCTGGCCGAGCCCGCGCTGGCCCGGCTCTTCACGCCGCTGCTGCACCCGCTCGGCGGTGCGGAACGCTTCTCCGGCCTGCTCGCGCTGGCCCTGGCCACGCTCATCTCGATGCTGTTCGGCGAGCTGGTGCCGAAGAACCTGGCGCTGGCCCGTCCGATGCCGGCGGCGCTCGCCACCGCCGCGCCGATGCGGGCCTTCTCCCGCACCTTCGGCTGGCTGATCCGGCTGCTCAACGAGTCCGCGAACCGGCTGGTGCGCCGCCTCGGCGTGGAGCCGCAGGAGGAACTGGCGAGCGCCCGCTCCCCGGAGGAGCTGGGTCTGCTCGCCGCCATCTCGGCCCGGGCCGGCGCGCTGCCGCCGGACACCGCGATGCTGCTGCGCCGCACCATCCGCTTCGGCGACAAGCGGGCCGCCGAGGCGATGACGCCCCGGGTGGACGTGACCGCGTTGCACGCCACCACGACGGTGGCCGAGTTGCTGGAGGCGTCCCGGCGCACCGGCCGGACCCGGTTCCCGGTGTACGAGGAGACGCTCGACCTGGTCACCGGCGTCGCCGGGGTGCCCGACGCGCTGGGTGTGCCGCTGGCCCGCCGGGCCGCCACCACTGTCGCCGCCGTCGCCCGGGAACCGGTGTACGTCCCGGAGAGCCTCAACCTGAACGGGGTGCTGGCCGCGCTCAAGGCCGCCGGGGCGGACCTGGCGATCGTGGTGGACGAGTACGGGGGCACCGACGGCGTGGTGACAGTGGAGGATCTCGTCGAGGAGCTGGTCGGGGAGATCGCCGACGAGTTCGACCCGGACGCGGTGGACGGCTTCGGTCCGGTGGAGCTGACAGTGCCCGGCGGGGAGCGGACCGTCCTGACCGACGGTGTGCTGCGCGCCGACGAGCTGGTCGAGCAGACCGGGTTCCGGTTGCCCGACGGGCCGTACGAGACGCTCGGCGGGTTCCTCATGGCGCGGCTCGGCCACATCCCGGTGCCGGGCGAGACGGTCGACGAGGCCGGGTACGAGTTCACTGTGGTGGAGGTCGACCGGCACCGGATCGAGCAGGTGCGGGTGGTGCGCCCCGAGGAGCCCGACGACGGTGCCTGAACTACTCGTGGCGGTGGCGTTGCTGCTCGGCAACGCGTTCTTCGTGGGCAGCGAGTTCGCGCTGATCGCCTCCCGCCGTACGGTGATCGAACCGCTGGCGGCGACGTCGAAGCGGGCCCGGCTGGCGCTGGCGGCGATGAACCAGATCCCGCTGATGATCGCCGGGGCGCAGCTCGGCATCACGGTCTGCTCGCTCGGTCTCGGCGCGATCGCCGAGCCGGCGCTGGCGCACCTGCTGGAGCCGCCGTTCGCCGCGCTGGGGCTGCCCGCCTCGGCGGTGCACCCGGTGTCGTTCGTCATCGCGCTGGCGGTGGTGGTGTTCCTGCACACGGTGGTCGGCGAGATGGTGCCGAAGAACATCACGCTGGCCGGCCCGGAGCCGTCGGCGCTCTGGCTCGGCCCGGCGATGCTGGCGTTCTGCCTGGCCACAAAGCCGCTGCTGCTGGCGATGAAGTGGGCGTCCCGGCAGGTGCTGCGGTGGTGGCGGGTGGAGGCCACCGACGCGGTGAAGACCGTGTTCACGGCGGAGGAACTGGCCGGGCTGGTCTCCCAGGCGCGTACCGAGGGACTGCTGGACGCCGAGGAGCACGCCCGGATCACCGGCGCGCTGGCCCTGCACAGCCGTACCGCTGCGGACGCGCTGCAACCCTGGTCCACCGTGACGACCGTGGCCGAGGACGTCTCACCGGCGTCGCTGGAGGTGCTGGCGACCCGTACCGGCCGCTCCCGCTTCCCGGTGGTGCAGCGGTCCACCCGCCGGGTGCTCGGTTTCGTGCACGTCAAGGACGTGCTCGGGTACGCCGGGGCGAGCCGCCGGGCGCCGGTGCCGGCCGCCGTCTACCGGCCGCTGGCTGTGGTGCCGCCGGACCGTACGCTCGCCGATCTGCTGCTCGCGATGCGCCGCGAACGCCGCCACATGGTGCTGGTCAGCGACGGACGCCGGCCGATGGGTGTGGTGACGCTCGACGACGTATTGACAGCCATCGTCGGGAGATGAAATGAATACCCTTGGTGTGCAATCGATTGCGGATACGTGATTGAACAAACGGTCGCCTTGATTCCATCGGACGCCTTCCCTAATGTGGGGCACCGACCGCTGTGGGTCGTCTGCCTCGAACTTCCCTCTCGCGAGGCGCCCGGCGGTCGGTTGCAAAGGAGTCCGTGCCGGTGGCAACCACGCCCCCTCAACGTCACGCCCCGAGCGCTCCACCCGGCCGGCGGGCCGGGTTCCAACGGGTGGTACGCCGTCTGGTCACCCTGGTCGCGGCCGCCGCGGTCGGCGCCGGGATGCTGACCGCCCCGGCGCACGCGGCACCGTCGGTCGACGAGATCGACGCGCAGATCGACAAGCAGTGGGAGCAGCTCGAACCCACCATCGAGCAGTTCAACAAGGTCCGCTCGCAGCTTCGGACCAACCAGAAGAAGTCCAAGGCGCTGAAGGACAAGATGGTGCCGCTGGAGCTGGCCTCCACGCTCGCCATGAACAAGGTCGGCGACATCGCGGCCCGGTACTACATCCAGGGCCCGTCGCAGGAGCTGGGCGCGCTGCTGGTGAACAGCAAGCCGGGCGCGCTGGCCGAGCAGCTGGTCATGCTGGACCGGATCGCCGACGACCAGCGCCGCCAGATCGCCGGTGTGCTCAAGGTGCGCGACGAGTACAACAGGCAGAAGGAGAAGCTCGACGCGCTGATCGCGCTGGAGATCAAGCAGCAGAACGACCTCGCGGCGAAGAAGAAGCAGATCGACTCGGAGATCAAGCGGCTGACCGCCATGCTCCCGGTGACCTCGATCCGCCCGGCGGGCTGCCCCAAGATCGACGGCGTGGTGAGCAGCGCCGCGCGGACCGCCATCAAGACGGCGTGCGCCCAGGTCGGTGACCCGTACGTGTGGGGCGCCACCGGCCCGAACTCGTTCGACTGCTCCGGTCTCACCCAGTACGCGTACAAGGCGGCGGGCATCTCGCTGACCCACTTCACCGGTGCCCAGTGGAACGAGGGCCGCAGGGTCTCCCGCTCCGAGGCCCGCCCCGGTGACCTGGTGTTCTTCGGCTCCGACCTGCATCACGTCGGGCTCTATCTCGGCAACGGGGTGATGGTGCACGCGCCACGTACCGGCAAACCGGTCCAGGTGTCGAGCATCAACACCCAGCCGCTCGCCGGCTTCGTCCGGGTCAGCTGACCCGCAACCCCTGACAGCGGGAAGGCCCCCGGTCCGCACGGACCGGGGGCCTTCTCGTGTGCGGTGACGGGTCAGCGCGGCGCGCCGACCGGGGACGGCAGGATCAGCACGTCGTCCAGGTTCACGAACATGATCCGGTGACCGAACTGGACCTGCACGTAGCGGTTCTCGCCGCGGACCACGGTCCGGTCACCCGGTGCGGAACCGTCGAACGAGACCGCCCGGTAGTACTCGCCCGGCAGCACCCCGCCGACCGCGTACCGCTGGCCGGCGGCGAACGTGTACTGCAGCGGCGAGATGGCCTGGTACGGGATGGTGTCCGGGTAGGCGGCCTGCTCCGGGTAGGCCCGCCCGTACACCGGGATGGTGGCCTTGCCGGGCCGCGGGGTCACCACGAAGCCGGTGGCCCACTTGGCGGTCGGCGCGGAGGCCGGGTTGAGGAACCACGCCTTCTGGCCGAGGTACCAGATCGCCGTCCAGTCACCCTGGCGGCCGGCGAGCGCGTACGTCTGGCCGGCGGAGGCGCGGGCGCCGTGGTCGGAGATGTACATGGTGTCCGGCGTACCGTCCGGGCGCAGCCCGAGGTCGTTGACGAGCGGGGCGTCCGGGCTCGGCGCGGTCCGCAGGATCACCGCGGAGGAACCCCGCGACGGGCACGGCTCGGCCGGCGGCCGGGGCGTCGGGACACCGGGCGGCTGCTGGTTGCAGCCGGTGAACGCCGGCCGGTTGGTGGCGAAGTCCGGGTCGATGGTGACCAGGCCGGTACGGGGCGTGCCGGTGCTGCGGAACGGCGCCTTCATCAGGTCGAAGTAGTGCGACCAGTCCCAGTACGGTCCCGGGTCCCAGTGCATGCCGCCCACGTTGGCGGCGGTGATGCCGGGCACGTTGTCGTGACCGATGATGTGCTGCCGGTCCATCGGGATGCCGAGCTTCAGCGCGAGGTGCCGCACCAGCTTGGCGGAGGTGCGGTACATCGCCTCGGTGTACCAGGTGCCCTGACCGGCGAAGCCCTCGTGCTCCAGGCCGATGGACTTGGCGTTGACGTACCAGTTGCCGGCGTGCCAGCCGACGTCCTTGGTCTTGATGTGCTGGGCGATGTAGCCGTCCACCGAGCGCAGCGTGTAGTGCCAGCCCAGGTAGTCGGCCCGCTTCACCAGGTCGACGCTCGGGCCGAAGTAGCCCTCGGTGTCGTGGATGACGATGTACTCGATCTTCTGCTGCTTCGGCCGGTCGCCCAGGTCGTGGTTGCCGTAGTCGCCCGGGTCGTTGCTGAGCTGCTCGTACGGCGCCGGGATCCACTCGCAGGCCAGCCGCACCGGGCACTCCAGCCCGTCCGGCCGCTCGGCGTTGCGCAGGCCGAGGCGGGCCAGCCGGGAACGGTCCGGCGTCGCGGCGGTGGCGGCGAGCGTGACCCGCTGGCCGTCGTCGGTGGTCCGGCTGGCGCCCTGGCCGAGCTGGTCGTAGACCTCGTCGGCGAAGGCCGCCGCGGCGTCCGAGGTGTCCGCGCCGGAGTACCGGGCCACCGCGGCGTACCAGGCCGCCGGGTCGGTGCCGGCGCCGACCGGCCCGCCCAGAGCCTTCTGGTACGACGCCAGCAGCGCCGCGCCACCGCGGATGTTCGCGGCCGGGTCGGTGCGCAGCGTGCCCGCGTCGAGCCCGGTGAGCGCGGCGGCGGCGTCGAGCGTCTGGAGCGAGGCGGGCGGCAGCGGGGTCTCCCGCTCCGGCGCGGCGGCGGTGGCCGGGTCGAGCTTCAGCGGCCGGGAGTCGTCGCCGCGCGGGTCCTCGTCCTCGTCGACGTGGGCGCTGCCCGGCATGGCGAGGATGTGCGCGGCGTCGGTCAGGTGCATCGGGCCGTAGCCGCCGCTGGTGCTCGGCTGCCCGGGGTGGGTGTCCCAGCGGGACTCCAGATAGGAGACGCCGAGCAGCACGTTCTGCGGCACGCCGTACTCGGCCGCGGCGGCGGCGTATTGTTGTTGCCTGTCGCTCGCGGGCGCGGACGTGTCCGGCGCGGCGGTCACCGGGCCGGTCGTCGCCAGCGCGGTGGCTGTCGCCACGGCGGCGGCGAGCAGTATCCGTCTGCCCGACGGCGGGGCGGAGAGGTGCATCGAACCTCCTGGACAGGGATGGGGGTCACTGCGTTTCCACCCTCACTCCGCACACCCGTGAGGGTCAATACCTTTCCAGTGGGTAATCAGCCTTGAAAGAAAATTTCACCTCCGCACGGGGTGCGGCGCCGGATCGCGTACGGAGTGTCACGGCGCTGGAAGTTGCGGATCGATAACGGTGGTCCCTACTCTGGTGAATCGTCGGCCGCACGTCTCACCGTCCAACCCGGTCGGTGACGGTCCGACACCGCCGAGTCGCCTCCGGGCGAGCCGGGGAACCAGGTACCTGGGGTGAATCCGCAGCGATGCGGTAGGGCGGCTCCCTTCCCGCCCGAATCCGTCAGCTAACCCGGTAGGCGGTACGGAAGAAGGAGTACGGACGCCCGGTGGCACTCCATGCCCCGCGGCCGTCGTCGAACCGGTCGGTCGACCGGTCCTTCGTCGCGCCGCGTTCCCGCTGGTCCCGCTTCACCACCGCCCTCGCCGCACTGGTCGGCACCGCCGTCGTCCTGACCGGCGGCGCCACGGCGGCACACGCCGAACCCTCGGTCGCCGAGATCGAGGCCCAGATCGACCGCGACTGGAACAAGCTCGAACCGGTCATCGAACAGGTCAACGCCGTACGCGGGCAGCTCGCCGCGCGGCGCAAGCAGGCCGACGCGCTCGGCCGGCAGATCGCACCCCTCCAGGCCCGGGTGGACGCCGCACTCGGCCAGGTCGGCGGGCTCGCCGCCGACGCCTACAAGGGCGACAACCTCTCCACCGTGAACGCGCTGCTGGGCAGCCGTTCGCCCGGTGACCTGGTGAACGGCCTGGAACTGCTCGACCGCTTCGCGCACCGCCAGCACGAACAGGTGCGCTCCGTCGCCGCGCTGCGCGACGAACTGGCGGCGAAGAAGAAGCCGCTGGACGAGATGATCGCCGGTCTGGCGCGTACCGAGGCCCAGCTCGCGGCGAAGAAGAAGCAGATCGACGCCGAGATCGCCAAGCTGGAGAAGCTGCGGCTCAAGGTGTACGGCAAGGGTGGCGGCGGCCCGCTGCGCCCGGCGCCGTGCCCGGCCGGCTACCCCGGCGGCCCGGCCGGTGCGGCGGTCAAGTTCGCCTGCGCCCAGATCGGCAAGATCTACGTCTGGGGCGCGGCCGGACCGGACCACTTCGACTGCTCGGGCCTCACGATGGCGGCCTGGGCCAAGGGCGGCGTCTCACTGCCGCACAGCGCACGCCAGCAGCACGGCGTGACGAAGCGGATCAGCCGGGCCGAGCTGCGCGCCGGTGACCTCGTCTTCTACTACAGCGACCTGCACCACGTGGCGATGTACGTGGGCGACGGCTGGGTGGTGCACGCCTCCCAGTCCGGCAAGCCCATCACCATGAAGCGGGTCGACGACGGCGACATCAACAGCTACGGCCGTCCCGGCTGAGGTGTAAGGAAGGGCCCCCTCTTAACGCCTCCGGTAGAGGAGGGGGCCCCTATTAACAACTGCGGGTGCCGTCAGCGGGTCGGCCAGGTGCGCCAGCTCTGCCAGGACCGGCTCGGCGTCGGGCCGCGCTGCCCCTGGTAACGCGAGCCGTAGACGGCCGAGCCGTACGGGTGCTCGGCCGGCGAGGAGAGCCGGAAGATGCAGAGCTGGCCGATCTTCATGCCCGGCCAGAGCGTGATCGGCAGATTCGCCACGTTCGACAGCTCCAGCGTGACGTGGCCGGAGAACCCCGGGTCGATGAAGCCGGCCGTCGAGTGGGTCAGCAACCCCAGCCGCCCCAGGCTCGACTTGCCCTCCAGCCGCCCGGCGAGCTGGTCACCCAGCGAGATCACCTCAAGCGTGGAAGCGAGCACGAACTCGCCCGGGTGCAGCACGAACGGCTGCCCCTCCGGCACCTCCACCATCGAGGTCAGGTCGTCCTGCTGGATCGACGGGTCGATGTGCGTGTAGAGGTGGTTGTTGAAGACCCGGAACAGCCGGTCCAGGCGTACGTCGATGCTCGACGGCTGCACCAGCGTGGGCTCGAAGGGCTCCAGCGCGAGCGTGCCGGCCTTGATCTCGGAGACCAGGTCGCGGTCGGAGAGCAGCATCGGAACACCATAGCGACCGGTGCGGGTGACCAGCGTGTCGCACTACATCTTCGTACACGTGTTCGATAGAGTGTCCACATGGCTTCCTGGTCCGAATTCGCCGCCGACGAGCCCCGCCTCGCCGACGAGATCCGCCTCCTGATGCAGCAGTACGGGCCGGGCTTCGGCTACCTCGCCACGGTCCGCGCCGACGGCGGCCCCCGGGTCCATCCCGTCTCCCCGGTGATCACCGACGACGGCCTCTGGTGCTTCGTCATCGACTCGCCGAAGCGCCGCGACCTCGAACGCGACGGCCGCTACGCGCTGCACTCGTTCCCGCCGGAGGAGAGCGACGACGAGGCGTACGTCGCGGGCCGCGCCCGGCCGGTGACCGACCCGGCCACCGTGGCCCGGCTGGCCCGGATCGCCCGCGCGTCGCCGCAGGGCGACTGGCGGCTGTTCGAGTTCACGGTCGAGGCGGCGATGCTGACCCGGCGCGACCCGGTGGCCCAGCCCGGCGCCGCCCCGCCGCAGGTGCAGGTCTGGCTCGACCCGCGCGGAGCCGAACCGGCCCGGCGGGAGCCGGTGGGCGCGGAGGCCCGGCGCGGCCGGCACGGCTTCGACACCCGCCGCCCGGCCGCCTGACCCGACCCGGAACGAAACGGTGCCGGCCCCGTCCGAGGACAGGGCCGGCACCGGTACGTGGTGCGAGGGTCAGGCCGCGCGGTAGGCGTTCCACGCGGTGAGCATGCGGCTCGCCTGACCGGCGGTGAACTGGTACATGCAGGAGTCGTACGTGTAGTCCATGAAGTTGGTGATCGGGTCCTTGCCCGCGGTCGAGCAGGTGTCCCGCCCGGTCGGGCACTGGTACGCCGGGGACGCCTCGGCCGGGGTGTCGGAGACGCTGTCGCCCGAGCCGGAGCAGCCGCCCTGGAAGGTGTGGTAGAGGTTCAGCCAGTGGCCGACCTCGTGGGTGCCGGTGTCACCCTGGTTGTAGTTGGTCGCGGTGCCGCCGGGCAGCGACTCGTTGAGCACGACCACGCCGTCCATCTTGTCCAGCGTCCGCTTCGGGAACGTGGCCCAGCCCAGCAGGCTGTCGCTCAGCTCGCCGAGGTAGATGTTCAGCGTGTTCTTGCCGCCCTCACGCAGCGAGGTCTTCATCGAGCGCTCGGCGGAGGAGCCCTGCACGATCGGGTACCACGACGGGTTGGTCACCCGGTTGATCTTCGTGAGCTGGAACCCGAACGCGGTGGCGGCGCCGCCGGTCGAGCCCGCGTACGCCTGGTTCAGCACGGTGATCTGCTGGTTGATCATCGAGTCGGTGATGTTGCCGCCGGCCCGGGTGCTGTTCTCCTGGATGACGTGCACGACGACCGGGATGGTTACGGTGGCCAGCGGCGCGACGGCGCCGGTCCGGAAGTTGGCCCGCTCGCGCTGCGCGGCGGCGAGGTCGGCCTCACGGTCACGGACCTGCTTGGCGGTCAGGTGGTTGGGGTCCAGCTTGGCGTTGCCACCCTTCGCGACGCGAGCGTTCGCGTGCTCGTCGGCGTGGGCGTCGGCCGGCTCGGCGCAGACGCCGGCCGGGGCGGCCGAGAAGGCCGAAGCAGCGGGGACGACGCCGACGGCGGCGGTGCTGAGCAGCAGCGCGAGGGTCGACGTCGCGACACCGGCGGTACGCCGGGTCAGCAGGTTGGGACGGAGTCCCATGGGCCCACCTCTTTCTGACGGCGTGCCAGGGGGTGTGTCACGCCGGTTCGGAAACGTGGGGCAGACGTTACATCTCATCGACAGATTTGAGAACGCCCATATGTTGCCGACGTGCAACTTCGCGCCGGCCGGCTCCGGTGGGTGCTTGATCCACTCCAGCTCGGGGAGGTGGCGGGCTCAACCGCTCGCCGATGTAGCCACCTCGCCGAAGTGGCGCGGGCACCTGGATGCACGAGGGTGGGGGCCTTCAGGTAGAGTGGTGCCGCCTGCGGGTGTAGTTCAATGGCAGAACATCAGCTTCCCAAGCTGACAGTGCGGGTTCGATTCCCGTCACCCGCTCCAACGTGAAGGCCCTGATCAGGACGACAGTCCCGGTCAGGGCCTTCGATGTTCCAGGGTCACCAGCCTGCACGGGACGATGACCGCGGCTTCTTGCCGGCGCCTATGGTTCTGCGCGTGAGTGAGAATGCGTTCGTCTTCCCGGCCGTGTCCAGGGCGGACGTGTTGCGGCTCCTGGGTGCCCTCGGTGAGACCCAGCCGGATCAGTGGGTCGCGCCGGGCTCGGTCTTCCTCTGGCTGGTGGAGGAACACCGTGACCTGTACCTGGACTGGGAGCCCGAGATGGTGGCGGAGTTGGAGCGCGCTGTCGGCGAGCGGCCGGCGTGGGCGGTCCAGGTGAACTACCGGTTGTCGCGGCGGCAGGAGGCAGTGGCAGCGATCCGGACGCTGCTCGGACGCGGTGGTGTCGCGGTGGACGACTTCGTCGGTCACGTCTGGACGGCCCACGAAGTCGAGACCGATTCCGTCGTCCGTGGTGGCAGATTCGGCGAGCCGCCGGTTCGCACCTGACGTGCGGACGAGGTAGGGCTGCTGACGCCGGTGACTGGGGCGGTGAGCATCGGGAGAAGCGGTTCATGGGCGAGACGCAGGCCGGCGAGGGCGGACGTCGCGACCAGGCCACGGCGTCGTGCTCGTCCGGTGCCCTGCGAGCCGGTCGCGAGGCCGCTGCCTGTCGGCCGTCGTCGGTACGATCGCGCGATCCCCATTTGTTGATCAACGGAGAGAACCGTGCAACTGCGCCTGAAGTACGCGCCCGTCCCGGAGAACGCAGCCCGGTTCGCGGGCGACATCGTGGTGTCAGCGGCCCAGGTCAGCGGCGTGCACCTGGACTACACGCCGGACAGCCTGGCATCCGTGGACGCCATCCTCGACGGCTTTCGGGCCGAGGGCCTCGCGGCTGGACAGGTGGCGGAGACTCTCTTCGGCTTCGGTTGCTATGTCGGCGAGGTGCTGACCCGCCATGCCGGTGGACGGTGGCGCGCAACGGCGGCAGACGAACTGGCCGTCGTCGGGTGGCCCATGGTGGTGGAGCTCGGCGGGCAGCGCTGGTGCAATCCGATTGCGAAGGCCTTCAAACGACTGGAGAACGGTCCGGAGGACAGCCTCCGGTACTTCTACGCGGTGTTCGCACCGGGCGGAGCCCGCTAGGGCTGATCAGCTCGCCGCCTGGGTCGCTCACGTGTCCCGGGACGCCGCCTGGGCCAAGGCGGATCTCCGGAGTCGGTTGAGGTGACACGTACCATCGTGGTGTGCGACCTACCGAGCCGGTGCGCTCCGGTTCGCCCGCCTGGGATATCGCGGTTCCGCAACGACCGGGCCGGTTGGCGGGGGTCACCATGGCGGGTTTCAGCGATCGGGCTGACGCCCCGGTCGAGGTCGAGGTCGTGCCGCATCCCGCCGTCATGGTGATCTTCGACCTCGGCGATCAGCCGATCGTCGTCGACGACGGTGCTGGACGGCAACAGCGAGGCTGCGTCACCGCCGGACTCGCGTCACCCCCTGGCGCGCAAGGACGAGGACAGGCCGGAAGCTTCGCGTGCCTTCAGGTGCGGCTGTCGCCTGTGATCGCGCACGCGGTCCTGGGTGCCGCATCGGAACTGAGCGGGACCGTGACAGCCCTCGACGACCTCTGGGGGCGCGACGCCGCGCGAATCCAGGAGCAACTGCGCGCCGCCCGATCCTGGGACGACCGGTTCGCGATGGCCGAGGTGGCGCTGGCCCGGCGTCAGGACGTGGGCCGCGCGGTCGATGCGGAAGTCGCCTACTGCTGGAGGCGGATGGTGGCCGGCGGGGGACAGGTGCGGGTCGAGCGGTTGGCGGCCGAGGTCGGATGGAGCCGCAAACGGCTGTGGGCCCGATTCCGGTCCCAGATCGGACTCACCCCCAAGCGCGCCGCCCAGCTCATCCGGTTCGATCGTGCAGCCCATCGCCTCGCCGCGGGTCACAGCGCCGCAGCGGCGGCGGCAGACAGCGGTTACGCCGACCAGTCGCACCTCCACCGAGACGTCATGACCTTCACCGGAGCGACGCCCACGACCGTGGCGAACGCACCGTTCCTCGCCGTCGACGACGTCGCCTGGCCCGCCCGGCCCTGACGCCGGAGGGGTGGGGAGTCCGTCCTGACATTCGTTCAATCCACCGGCATGCACCGGCTGTGACAGTGAGCCCACAGCGTCTGCACCCCGGAGGACACCATGAGAGGTAAGGCCCCACTGGGCACCCGGCTCCTGAGGGACACCCTGGACTGGGAGGCTCTGACCGACGAGCAGGTGATCGCCACGCGCGAGAAGGCCAACCGCGTGGCATCGTCTCGTGTCGCACGGATCATCACCGGCTTCCCGGACCGCCGCGCACGCATCGAGGCAGCCTCCATCGATCTGCCTGGTCGACGCCTGGGCCTGCGCGTACACCGACCGAAGGACACCGGCCGGAAGCTGCCTCTGGTCGTCTCGTTCCACGGCGGAGGCTTCTTCGCGGGTACCGCTGCCCAGCACGACTGGCTCAACAGCCACCTCGCGGTCCGGTGCCCGGCGGTGGTCGTCTCGGTGGAATACCGCCTCGCGCCGGAGCACCCGCTGCCCCAGCCGATCGACGACGGCTACGACACCGTCGTCCGGCTCGTCGAAGATGCCGCCCAGTGGGGCGTCGATCCCGCAGCCGTCGCGGTCATGGGCGAGAGCGCCGGTGGCACGATCGCCGGACTCATCGCCCTGCGCGCCCGCAAGGACGGCCCACCGCTGAGCGCCCAGGCGCTGCTCTACCCGGGCACGGACTGGACGGAGAGCATGACCGAGTACCCCTCGATCACGGAGAACGCCGACAACCCCACGCTGTCGGTGTCCCGGCTGCGCGCGGCCCGCAAGGTGAGCCTGCCGCCCACGCTCGACCCGCGCAGCGTGTCACCCCTCATGTTCGACGACCTCAGCGGACTGCCGCCGACACTGGTGATCACCGCCGCACTGGATCCGCTGGCCGACCACGGAAGCCGCTACGTCGAACGACTTCGCGAGGACGGCACCGACGCCCGCCTGACCTGCTACCCGAGAGCCACCCACACCTTCCTGAGCACTCCCGGTCTGGTGCCGGCCGCCCGGCCGGCGCGCCGCGAGATGGTCGCCTTCATGCGCAGCCGTCTTCATCCGGTGCCCCCAGACCGGTTGTCTCCGGTTCGACAGGATTCAAGGCGTGGCTGATCGAGCGTCGAGATATGTGCGTCGTGGGCCGGAGGGTGGGCCGTATGCGTGTCCGTGCTGCCAGTGCCTCACGCTCGACGAGCGTGGCATGCACGGGATCTGCCTGGTGTGTTTCTGGCAGGATGACGGGACAGACGACCTCAGCGCCGACGAGTTGAGTGGGCCGAACGGGCTGACCCTGGCCGAGGCGCGGGAGAACTTCGAGCGATTCGGTGCCTGTGCCGGGCTGCGATCGGACTGGCCTGAGCAGTTCGAAGAAGTGCGGAGCCGGCTCGCTGACGGGATGCCGGTAGATGCAGCCATCGCTCTGATGCGCGAGCGCGGCCTGGGCTGGCTGGAGTCGAAGAAACTTCTGTGGCACCTGGTGGTGCCGGATGTTCGCGCGGTGAGGCTGCTGATCGAGGGCAGCGCTACTTGGGCTGATCGCCGTTCGAGAGCTGGCCGGCGCGGGCGACAGGGGGCGTGACCGCAGTGAAGGCCCTGGCCAGGACGTGAGTCCCGCCAGGGCTTTCGACGTCACTCAGGCCACGGGCGCCTGGAGCGCCACCGCGAGAGCGGTTTGTCGTACCGCTCGGAGTCGGGAAGGCTGAACCGGCGGATGTCCTCGAGCAGTTCGGCCGACGCGTCGTACTCGCGCAGGACGGTGGGCGCGTGTCGGATCACCCACAGTTGCAGCGCGGGGGCCCACGCGTCGATGTCGTGCCAGCTCGGCCACGGCAGCGCATCGCCCCGCAGGTCGTACATCCACTCATCGATGGCCTGGACCAGGTGTCGCCGGGCCGGCTCGTCGGCCAGCGCCTCCGCCCAGTCGGCCAGCCACGGGGTGAGCTCTGTGGTGGCCTCGGCGAGGAACGACAGGGCCGCGTGTGCGGGCACCTTCGCGTCGGGCTCGACCAGGACGTGCACCCACCACACGTTCAGGAACTTCCGCAGGGCAGCCTGTTGCTCTCTCGGCCACTCGTGCCAGGGGGAGACGGCGAAGAAGTTCGCCAAACTGCCCAGCCCGTCCATCAGCACGATTCGGCCGGTCACGAGGTGCTGGGTCACCTGGGGCAGGATCCGGCGCAGCAGCAGACCGGGATAGTGCCAGTCCATGGTCCAGTACGTGCGACGAAACAGGTCATCGTCGAGCGGCACGTCCGGCGTCTTCAGCAGTGCCAGTTCCTCCGCGCTGCCCCAGTGGCACTCGCAGTTGGACTCCTGCTCGTGGGCCGTCATGCCCTGGAACGCGACGGCCACACCCGCCAGTGCCTCGTCCAGGAGGACGCTTGTCTCAGTCCGATCGGGGATCATGGCGAAATCCGCCTTCGAGGACTCCGGAAGGCGTACGCCTGCCGAAGAGAATGATCTTACGTGGGAGGCGACACGGGCACAGGCAATTCCGGCGGCGATGAGTTGCCGGTCGTTGAGAGGTCTGACGGCTGACGGATCGGAAACCGGAGGAGCGGACCCATGGGCAAGTTGATCGTGACCGAGTTCCTGACCCTCGACGGCGTGGCGCAGGCTCCCGGCGAACCCGACGAGGACCGCGAGGGCGGCTTCAGCCACGGCGGCTGGCAGATGCCGCTGCTCGACGAGAAGTCCGGCGCGGTGATGTTCCAGCAGGCGAGCAGCATGGACGCGCTCCTGCTGGGCCGCAAGACGTACGACATCTTCGCCGGCTACTGGCCGAAGGCACCAGCGGACATCCCCTTCACCGGGCTGCTGAACGGCGTGCCCAAGTACGTGGCCAGCCGTACGCTCGCCGAACCGCTGACCTGGGCGAACTCGTCGCTGGTGCAGGGTGACCTGGCCGAGCGAGTCACCGAGATGAAGGCCCGCCACGACGAGGTCCACGTGATCGGCAGCCTGGACCTGGTGCAGTCGCTGCTGCGCCTGGGCCTGGTCGACCGGCTCAACCTGTGGGTGTACCCGGTGGTGCTCGGCACCGGCAAGCGCCTGTTCGGCGAGGGGACGGTGCCGAGCGCGT
This sequence comes from Micromonospora sp. WMMD1219, assembly GCF_049315215.1. Classification (NCBI taxonomy): domain Bacteria; kingdom Bacillati; phylum Actinomycetota; class Actinomycetes; order Micromonosporales; family Micromonosporaceae; genus Micromonospora; species Micromonospora sp. WMMD1219. Next base: position 1,642,475 of record NZ_CP186057.1, on the reverse strand, counting down.
TGCGGCTCACCGAGTCGGTCACCCACGACCACGGCACGCTACAACTGACGTACGAGCCGGCCGGAGCGCCCGCCTACGGGGACGCGGCCGCGTAGGGAGCGCGGAGGTCGAGCGTGTGCCGCAGGCCGGGCTCCCCGTCCAGATCCACCGCGCAGCCGGGTACCGAGCCGTCCGGCACGAAACCGGCACGCCGGAGCACCGCCAGCGAGGCCGGGTTCGCCAGGGCCGCCGAGGCGACCAGCCGGCGTAGCCCGTACTCCGTGCGGGCCAGTTCGCAGACGCGCCGCACGCCCTCACTCGCGAGCCCGCGCCCGGCGGCGCGCTCGGCCACCCGGTAGCCCAGTTCGGCGCTGCCGCCTGCGACGTCGACCAGGTTGAACCGCCCCAGCACGGCGCCGTGGTCGCCGACCAGCACGTGGAAGTGGCAGGTGCCGCGTTCCTGCTCGTCCAGCAGGGCCGCGTGCCGGGCGGCGTACCCGGTGAAGAAGTCGTCGCCCCGGTCGGGGACGTACCGGGCGAAGTAGGCCCGGTTCTCCCGCTCGAACCGCAGCACGGCGGGTGCGTGGTGGGCGGCGAGTCGTTCCAGCTCCGGCATCGGAACAGGTTAGGCGTCGGCCGGGTAGCAGCGCAGTTCGATTGTGTTGCCGTCCGGGTCGCTGACGTAGATCGAGGTGGCGGTGCCGCGCGCCCCGAAGCGCGGTACCGGGCCGGTCAGCACGGTGAAGACGCCGGAGTCGACCACCCGCTGCCAGTCGACCGGCTCCACCACGAGGCAGAAGTGGTCCACGTTGGACCCGGTCGGGTCGCCCTCGATCAGGTCGATGATGGTGCCGGCGTCGACGCGTACGGAGGGGAACGGCACCTCACCGGCCCGCCACCTGTCGACCCGCACCGGGGCCAGGCCGAGCGTGCCGCAGTAGAAGTCGAGGGAACGCTCGACGTCGCTCACCGAGAGGACGAGGTGGTCGAAACCGGTCACCGTCACGAGATGGTTGTGCATGCCGTCAACCCTGGTCCGGCGCGCCGTCCGGACCAACCCCGATCCGGACTACGATCGTTGACCCGCAGGCAACGACGGAGGTGCTCCGGTGCTGGAGCGGTACGAGGTCGAGACGTTCCTGACCCTGGCCGAGGAACTGCATTTCGGGCGGACCGCCGAGCGGCTGCGGGTGAGCACCGGCCGGGTCAGCCACGTGGTGCGCAAGCTGGAACGCCGCATCGGCGCGCCGCTGTTCGAGCGGACCAGCCGGGTCGTCCGGCTCACCCCGATCGGCGCCCGCCTGGCCGAGGAGATGCGCCCGTTGGTGGCCGGCATCGAGGCGGCTGTGCAGCGGGCCGTCGACGCCGGGCGCGGGCTCACCGGTGAGCTGCGGGTGGCGTACGTGGGTGAGTCGACAGCTCCGGTGCTGCTGCGCGCGGTGGCCCGGTTCACCGAGCGCCACCCGGACTGCGAGGTGCACGTGCACGAGGCGCCGCTGGCCAGCACCCGGTCGAGCCTGCTGGACGGCACGATCGACGTGCTGATCGCCTCGTATCCCTTCGACGGCATGGCGAACGGCCCGGTGCTGCTGCGCGAGCGCCGGGTGCTCGCGGTGGCCGCTGATCATCCGCTGGCGGCCGAGGAGTCGGTGTCGCTGGAGGTGCTGGGCGACCATCCGGTGGTGCAGTACCCGGCGGTGACGTCGGCCGCGTTCAAGCAGGACCGCACGCCGGACCGCACCCCGTCCGGCCGCCCGGTGCCGAAGGGCCCGGTGGGCGGCAGCTTCTCGGAGATGCTGGCGCTCGTCGCGATGGGGCGCGGGGTGCTGCCGGTGGGCGAGCAGGCCCGGCAGTTCTACGCCCGCCCGGACGTGGCCTACGTGCCGATCCACGACGCGCCGCCGATCTGTCGCGGTCCGGTGTGGTCGGCCGGGAACACCACTTCCCGGGTACGTGAGTTCGTCCGCGCGGCTGCTGACGCCAACCCGCTGCCGCCGGACTGACCGTCGTACCCGGCTGGCAGCATCGGCGGGATGCGGGACGAGATCCGGGCACTGGTCGAGGAACTGCCACCGGGTGACGAGCTGGAGGCACGGCACCGGGAGGCGGCGCTGGCCTGGCTGGCCGGCACGGATGACATCTTCCGCCGGGTCAAGCCGCGTACGCCGTCGCCGCACCTGGTCGCGTACTTCCTGCTCCGCGACCCGGCCGACGGCGCGGTGCTGCTTGTCGACCACCGCCTCGCGGGGATGTGGCTGCCCAGCGGCGGTCACGTCGAGCCCGGTGAGCACCCGGCCGACACGGTGCGCCGCGAACTGCGGGAGGAACTGGGCGTGGCGGCGGTCTTCGCGCCGCCGTTCGGCGAGCGCCCGGCGTTCCTCACCGTCACTGAGACGGTCGGCCCGCCCGAGCACCGGCACACCGACGTGAGCCTCTGGTACGTGCTGTCCGCCGACCGTGACCAGCGGTTCACGCCCGATCCGGTGGAGTTAGCGGGCATCCGCTGGTGGACGCCGGCCGAGGTGAACGAGGCGCCGACCGGCACGATCGAGCCGCATCTGGGCCGGATGCTGGCCAAACTGGCGACAACGACGCCTTGACCCGTCCCCTGCGGCAAGGCCCAGCGTGACCGGTGCCGGTCGCGGTGACCGGCACGAGGAGCGCGAGGGAGGCACGGTGCGACTGCTGACCATCGGCGCGTTCGCCCGCGCGACCGGCCTGAGCGCCAAGGCGCTGCGCATCTACGACGACTGCGGGCTGCTGCCCCCTGCTGCTGTGGACCCGCACTCGGGCTACCGCTACTACGCGCCGGAGCAGGCGGACCGCGCACGGCTGATCGCCGGGCTGCGCCGGGCCGGGATGCCGCTGGCCGAGATCCGTACCGTCTGCGGCCTGCCGCCCGCTGCCGCCGCCGAGGCGCTCGACGCCTGGTGGCGGCGGGTCAGCGCGGACACCGCGGCGCGCGGCCGGGCCGTCGCGCTCCTCGTCGACAGGCTCAGCGAGAGGGGCACCACCATGTCCGAGACCACCTTCCGGTACGCGACGCGCTGCGAGACCGGCACGGTCCGCGACTCCAACGAGGACACCGCGTACGCGAGCGCGGCGCTGCTCGCGGTCGCCGACGGCGTACGCGGTCCCGCCGGGGCCACTGCCGGCGCGGCGGCCGTGGACGCGCTGCGGCCGTTGGAGCAGGCGGACGCGCCGGGGGCCGATCTGCTCGCCGCGCTTGCCGACGCGGTGACCCGGGCCGACCGGGCGGTACGCGCGCACGCCACCGACGCCGACCAGCCCGCCACCACGCTCACCGCGCTCGTGCGACGTGGCACCCGGCTCGCGCTGGTGCACGTCGGGGACAGCCGGGCGTACCTGCTGCGCGGCGGCGAGCTGTCCCGGCTCACCCAGGACCACACGTACGTGCAGACGCTCGTCGACCAGGGGCGGCTTACCCCGGCCGAGGCCCTGGCGCATCCGCAGCGCGCGCTGCTGGCCCGGGCACTCGGCGCGGGCGCGGAGGTGGAGGCGGACCTGGCGCTGCGTACCGCGCTGCCCGGCGACCGCTACCTGCTCTGCTCCGACGGCCTCTCCGCAGTGGTGGACCCGGGCGCGCTGCACGCCGCGCTGGCCGAGGCGGACGATCCGGAGAGCGCCGTCGAGCGCCTGGTCGAGCAGGCGTACGCGGCCGGCGCGCCGGACAACATCGCCTGCGTGGTGGCCGACCTGGCGGCGTGATCCCCCGCGACCCGGGCCGGGATGTCCGGCCCGGGTCGTACCCTGGCGATCATGCGAATCGGCATCGTGATCCTGCCCGACCAGCGTTGGTCGGAAGCGCGTCGGCGGTGGGCCCAGGTGGACGAGTGGGGCTTCGACCACGCCTGGACCTACGACCACCTGGGCTGGCGTGACCTGGTCGACGGGCCGTGGTTCGACTCGTGGGCGACGCTCACCGCGGCGGCCGGCGTGACGTCCCGGGTGAAGCTCGGGACGCTCGTGGCGTCGCCGAACTTCCGGCACCCGGCGGCGTTCGCCAGGCAGGTGACCGCGCTCGACGACGTGTCGGACGGCCGGGTGCTGCTCGGCCTGGGTGCGGGCGGCATCGGCTTCGACTCGGCGGTGCTCGGCGGCGAGACGCTGCCGCCCCGGCAGCGCGTGGACCGGTTCGCCGAGTTCACCGAGCTGCTCGACCTGATTCTGCGGGAGGACGGCACGACCTGGCGCGGGGAGTGGTTCACCGCCGTGGACGCGCGCAACAACCCGGGTTGCGTCCAGCAGCCCCGGGTGCCGTTCGTGCTGGCCGCGAACGGTCCCCGCTCGATGCGGCTGGTCGCCCGGTTCGGGCAGGGCTGGGTCACCACCGGGCTCGGCGGCGACGACATCGAGGCGTGGTGGGGCACGGTGGCGGAGCTGTCCGACCGGATGACCCGGACGCTGGAGCAGGCCGGCCGTGACCCGGCGACGCTCGACCGCTACCTGTCGCTCGACTCCGCGCCGGTGTTCTCGCTCACCAGCGCCGACTTCCTCGCCGAGCAGGTGGTCCGGGCGGCCCGGCTGGGCTTCACCGACGTGGTGACGCACTGGCCCCGGGCCAGCAGCTGGTACGCGGGCGACGAGGCCGTGCTGGTGGAGGCGGCGGCGCTGCTGCCGGAGCTGCGCCGGGCCGGCTAGGTGCCGACGCTGCCCTCGGTGGAGACCAGCCGGAACCGGAGGCAGACGATCCGGGTGTCGTCGGTGACCGGTGTGCCCTGCCGGGCCCAGTAGGCGCCGTGGCCCTCGCGCCACTCCTCGATCGACCGGTCGCCCTCGCCCTCGGCGCGGGCGAAGTCCCACGGCACGTCGGCGAAGCGCACCACCTCGACGCCGGTGACCTCCACGACGCCGACGAGCGCGTCGTTGTCGTCGACCAGGACCAGTCGCTCGCCGACGTACTCCAGTTCCTCGTTCTCGTCGTCATACTCCTGGACGAGCCCGGCGGTGGCGGTCTTCACGCCGGAGAGCACGAGGGTGTTGAGCCGGGTGCGCAGCTCGCCGGGCGTGCCGAGGGCGAGTGCGCGCAATCCACCGATGCGGGGCCACATGCTGTCGACGCTACGGCACCGTACCGCCGTCGCTCATCCGGTTTGCCGGCGTCTCACGGCAACTCGTCGCCGGTGACCAGGGCGCGCAGCCTCAGCCGCTCGGCGACCGCGGGCGGGCAGGTCGCGACGAGCGCGGCGGCACCGATCAGGCCGGCCCCGGCGTCCCGGACGACCCGGCCCAGCGCGTCCAGTTGCGCGCCGGTGTCGACCCAGTCGTCGATCAGCAGCACCCGGTCGCCGGGGTTCAGCCGCCGGCCGTCCACGCCGACCCGCAGCCGCCGTCCCCGGTAGTCCGGGGGTGTCTGCGCCCAGCGCGTCGGTCCGACCCGGCGCCGCTCGCCGCCGTCCTTGTACGCGGGCAGGAAACCGGCTCCGGCGGCGACCGCGACGAGCGGGCCGAGCAGCAGCCCGGTCACCTCGGGGGCGATCACGACGGTCGGGCGGTCCGCGGGGAACAGCCCGGCCAGTGCCGGGCCGACCTGGGCCAGCACGTCGGGGTCGCGCCACCAGCCGGAGATGTCGCTGATCAGGTGGGTGCTGCCCGGGCCGGGGTCGATCCATCCGAACAGCTCGATCAGGCGACGACTCAGCACGGTTTCCATCCTGGCGGATCGGTGGGCCGTTCGGCCGATCGACTGTGGCGTGATCGGCTACACGTACCAGGGTAAATGCGGGCATAGCACCATGATCACGTTGACTTCGGAAGTGCTTCTCTCGTTACGGTCCGGGCCGGTTTGTTCAGTTGACGAAAGGACCGGGCCGGTGGCTGCTAGGCACCTTCGTACCCGCAAGTTCTCCTCGCCCGCCGCCATCGCCGCGACCGCGGCGGTCGGCGTGGCGCTCGCGGTCGGCGGTACCGTCGGCGCCGTGCGGCTCACCTCCGCCGAGCCGCCCGCCGAGCCGGCCGTGGTCGAGACGCTGCCCAGCACGCCCGCCCCCACGTCGGCCGCCCCCTCGCCGAGCGCGTCCGCCTCGCCGAGCGCGAGCCTCAGCCCGTCGCCGAAGGCCACCCCGAGTCCGAAGGCGAGCCGCACCCAGGCGGCCTCCCGCAGCAAGGCCCGGACCGCCTCCCCGTCGCCGACGGCGAAGAAGACGAGCAGCCCGAAGGTCGTGGACAGCGGCTCCTGCGGCGCCTCCTTCTACGCCGAGGGCCAGATGACGGCGAACGGCGAGACGTTCAACCCGAACGCGCTCACCGCGGCGCACAAGACGCTGCCGTTCGACACCAAGGTCCGGGTCACCAACCCGGCCAACGGCAAGTCGGTGGTGGTGCGGATCAACGACCGTGGCCCGTTCATCGAGGGCCGGTGCCTGGACCTGTCCCGCGCCGCGTTCGCGACCATCGCCGCCACCGGCCTCGGCCACGTGAACGTCCGGTACGAGGTGCTCGGCTGACCGGCCACTCGGGCAGAACTTCCACGACCGACGGGCCAGGTTCATTCTCCCGTTCACGTCCATCAGGCATGCTGTCCGATGTACGCACGCAACCCTTCCAGCCGGGCCGAGGCCCGCTGAGTCCCGGATCCCGCGCCGGCCTCGGCGCGGCCCTCGCGCTGCTCGCGATCGTGGTCGCCGTGGAACTGGCGGACGGCCGACCGGCGCACTACCTCGCGCTGATGGTCGTCGCGCCGTTCCTCGCGGCGGCGCTGGCGTCCTGGCGGGTGGTGCTCGTGGTCGGTGGCCTGGCCACCGCCATCGGTGTCGGCTTCGCCGTCGCCGAACGGGGTAGCCCGCTGGTGACAGTGGTCAACGTGACGGCTGTCGGGGCGGCCACCGCGATCGCGGCCGCCACGGCGGCGATACGCCAGCGCCAGGCGGACCGGATCGCGGAGCTGTCCCGGCTCGCCTCGGTCGCCCAGCAGGCGGTGCTGCGGCCGCTCGGCCCGCAGGTCGGCACGCTTGCGGTGGCCGCCCGGTACATCTCGTCCACCGCCACTGCGGAGATCGGCGGCGACCTGTACGAGGTGATGGACACCCCGTACGGCGTGCGCATGATCATCGGCGACGTACGGGGCAAGGGGCTGGACGCGGTCCGCCTGGCCAGCATCGTCCTCGGCTCCTACCGGCACGTCGCGTACGAGCGGGCCGACCTGCGCGCGGTGGTGACCGACCTGGACCGCGCGGTGGCCCGCAACGTCGGCGACGAGGACTTCGTCACCGCGGCCCTGGTCGAGGAGCGCGGCGGCACGCTCACCATCGTCAACTGCGGGCACCCGCCGCCGCTGCTGCTGCGCCGGGGCGCGGTGATCCCGCTGGAGCCGCCCGCGCCCGCGCCGCCGCTCGGCTTCATGCCAGTGGTCCGCCCTCGGGTGGAGCGGCTGGAGCCGGGTGACCGGCTGCTGCTGTTCACCGACGGGCTGGGCGAGGCGCGCCGGGACGGCGAGTTCTTCCCCACCGCCGACCGAGCCTGGCGGCTGCTCGGCCACGGCACCGTCGCGGACGGACTGGCCTCGCTGGAGACCGCCCTGGTCGAGTGGGTGCACGGCCGGCTCGACGACGACATCGCGCTGGTCCTGATGGAGTACGTCGGCCCGCGCAGCACCACCGCATCCCCGGTACCGAGCTGGGAGGTCGGCGCCGCCGACGGATGAACGGGAAGTGTGTAATCGCTGTCACTTCCGAGATCCGCTTGTCGTTGCCTACCGGCGAGTAATACAGTCTGGAGTTACTGATCGGTAACACCTGTCCGGAAGCGGGGCCAGCGAGCATGACCCACTACAAGAGCAATGTGCGGGACCTCGAGTTCAACCTGTTCGAGGTATTCGGGGCGGACCGGACGCTCGGCCAGGCGCCGTTCACGGACCTGGACGTCGACACCGCCCGCAGCTTCCTCGGCGAGGTCGACCGCCTCGCCCGCGAGGATCTGGCCGCCAGCTACTCGGACAGCGACCGCAATCCGCCGGTCTTCGACCCGGCGACGTTCACCGCGCCGCTGCCGGAGTCGTTCAAGAAGTCGTACAAGGCGTTCATGGACTCCGAGTTCTGGCGCCTGGACCTGCCGGAGTCCCTGGGCGGCACCAACGCCCCGCGCGCCCTCTGGTGGTCGCTCGCCGAGCTGGTGCTCGGCGCCAACGCCCCGATCTGGATGTACGCCTCCGGCCCGTCCTTCGCCCACGTGCTGCACGTCGAGGGCACCGAGGAGCAGAAGAAGTGGGCCCGGCTGTTCATCGACAAGCAGTGGGGCTCGACCATGGTCCTCACCGAGCCGGACGCCGGCTCGGACGTGGGCGCCGGCCGTACCCGCGCGATCCAGCAGCCGGACGGCTCGTGGCACATCGAGGGCGTGAAGCGGTTCATCACCTCCGGTGAGCACGACCTGAGCGACAACATCGTCCACTACGTGCTGGCCCGTCCGGTCGGCGTCGAGGGCGTCGGCGGCCCGGGCACCAAGGGCCTGTCGCTGTTCGTCGTGCCGAAGTACCACTTCGACGCCGAGACCGGCGAGCTGGGCGAGCGCAACGGCGTCTACGCGACGAACGTCGAGCACAAGATGGGCCTGAAGGTCTCGAACACCTGCGAGGTGACCTTCGGCGAGCACGGCGTACCGGCAAAGGGCTGGCTGCTGGGCGAGAAGCACGACGGCATCCGCCAGATGTTCATGATCATCGAGTACGCCCGGATGCTCGTCGGCACCAAGGCGATCGCCACGCTCTCCACCGGCTACCTGAACGCGCTGGAGTACGCCAAGAACCGGGTGCAGGGCGCGGACCTGACCCAGATGGCCGACAAGACCGCCCCGCGGGTGACCATCACCAACCACCCGGACGTGCGCCGCTCGCTGCTGCTGCAGAAGTCTTACGCCGAGGGCCTGCGCGCGCTGGTCTGCTACACCGCGACCTGGCAGGACAAGGTCACGATCGCCGAGGCGGCCGGTGACGAGAAGGCCACCAAGCTGGCGAAGCGGGTCAACGACCTGCTCCTGCCGCTGGTCAAGGGCGTCGGCTCGGAGCGGGCGTACGAGCTGCTCGGTCACGAGGCGCTCCAGACCTACGGCGGTTCCGGCTTCCTCCAGGACTACCCGCTGGAGCAGTACGTCCGGGACGCCAAGATCGACACCCTGTACGAGGGCACCACCGCGATCCAGAGCCTCGACCTGATCTTCCGGAAGATCGTCCGGGACAACGGCAAGGCCCTGATGGCGGTCGCCGCCGAGATCCAGGAGCACATCGCCTCCGAGGCCGGCAACGGCCAGCTCAAGGAGGAGCGTCAGGCGCTCGGCAAGGCGCTCGCCGAGATCCAGAACATCCTCGGCGTGATGACCGGCTGGCTGGGCGAGGCCCAGGGCGGCGACACCCGCGCGCTCTACAAGGTGGGTCTGAGCAGCCGCCGGTTCCTGCTGGCGATCGGCGACCTGGTGGTCGGCTGGCTGCTGCAGAAGCAGGCGGACGTGGCGCTGAAGGCGCTGGCCGGCGAGGTCTCGGCGGCCGACAAGTCCTTCTACACCGGCAAGGTCGCCGCGGCCCGGTTCTTCGCCCGCGAGGTGCTGCCCCGCATCGGCGCCGACCGCCGGATCATCGAGGGCACCGACCTGGAGATCATGGACCTCCCGGAGGAGGTCTTCTGAGCCCTTTCGGGGGCTTTCACCCCTGAAACGTCACTCTCCCCCTCATGACGACGGCCGGCGGGCACCAGCCCGCCGGCCGTCGTCGTGCGTGTGTCAGGGGTGGATAGGCGGCCCGGTGGCGGGTAACCGTCGCGGACCACGACCGGAGTACGCCCAAGGCCATCGCACGGGGGAGTGCAGCGCACATGGGCATTGGTAGCGCCATCTTTCTCATCGCGCTCGGCGCGATCATGACCTTCGCCATCCGGGCCAACGTCTGGTGGATCGACCTGCGCGCGGTCGGCTGGGTGTTCATCCTGGCCGGGCTGGGCGTCCTGCTGACCACGCTGTGGTTCTGGCAGGACCGTCGCAAGCGGGCCCGCACGCTCATCGTGGAGGAGAACCGGCTCTCGCATCCGACGGCGATGATGCCGCCGCCGCCCGACCCGCCGCCGCCGACGGCCCCGCCGTCCTGACGCCGCGTCTCAGCGGCCGATCCGGTCCAGCTCGGCGAGGTCGTCGCCGGAGAGGGTCAGCCCGGCTCCGGCGACGTTCTCGCGCAGGTGCGCGACGGACTTGGTGCCGGGGATCAGCAGGATGTTCGGCGAACGCCGCAGCAGCCACGCCAGGGCGACGCCCATCGGCGTCGCCCCCAGGCGTTCGGCCACCGCCGACAACGCCGAGGACTGCAACGGGGTGAACCCGCCGAGCGGGAAGAACGGCACGTAGGCGACGCCCTGCCGGGCCAGCTCGTCGATCAGGTCGTCGTCCTGGCGGTGGGCCAGGTTGTACAGGTTCTGCACGCAGACGATCGGCGCGATCGACCGCGCCTCGGCCACCTGTTCCGGCGTCACGTTGCTCAGGCCCAGGTGGCGGATCAGACCCTCCTGCTGGAGCGTGGCGAGCGTGTCCAGCGCCTCGGCGAGCGATCCGGGCTGCGGCCCCGTGGCGTCGCCCAGCCGCAGGTTCACCAGGCCGAGCGCGTCCACGCCGAGCGTCTCCAGGTTCTCCCGGACCTGCCGGCGCAGGCTCTCCGGATCCCGTGCGGTGGGCCACCCACCCTGCTCGTCCCGGTCCGCGCCGACCTTGGTGACGACGTGCAGCGAATCCGGGTACGGGTGCAGCGCCTCCCGGATCAGCCGGTTGGTGACGAACGGCCCGTACGCCGCACTGGTGTCGATGTGGGTGATGCCGAGCGCGACCGCCTCGCGCAGCACCGCCAGGGCGCCGTCGTGGTCGGCGGGCGGTCCCATGACCCAGGGGCCGGCGAGCTGCATCGCGCCGTAGCCGAACCGGGTGACGGTCAGGTCGCCCAGCGTCCAGGTGCCGCCGGGAAGGGTGGTGCGGGCCATGCGTGTACCTCTTGGCTCTCGTCGTCCGTCACGGGCGCCGCCGGATCACAGCGCCCGGCCTCCACTATCGGCGTGTAACTTTCCGGGGGGAAGTAGGCACCTCAAAGTGCGTAGCTCACCGGCGTGGCAGGAGCAGAGCATGAGCAAGGCCGAGTACGACGCGTTCCTGGCCCAGTGCCCCAGCCGGCAACTGCTCGACCGGATCACCGACAAGTGGGTCACGCTGGTGCTGGCCGCGTTGCGCACCGACGGCTCGCACCGGTTCGGAGCGGACTGCGCCGGTGAGCCGCGACCGAGGCGATACTCCGAGCTGTTCCGCACGCTGCCCGGGGTCAGCCAGAAGATGCTCACCCAGACGCTGCGCGCCCTGGAGCGCGACGGAATGATCACCCGCACCGTGGAGCCGACGGTGCCGGTGACTGTCACCTACGAGCTGACCGACCTCGGGTACTCCCTGCACGAGATGATCCGGGGCCTGAAGACCTGGGCCGAGACGCACATGGACGACGTGCTCGCCAACCGGGCGACCTACGACAGCCGGGTCTGAGCCGTCCGCTCAGGCGCGGGCGGTGTGGCGGCCGGTGATCGGCGCGTTTCCCGGCGCGAGGTCGGCCCAGCGGGTCGTCGGCCGGTGCACCACCAGATCGGTGGTCCGTAGCCCGTCCGGGTCGGCCCGCTGCGGGTCGAGCAGCGCCGACAGCAGAGAGATCCCCGGGTTGTGGGCGACGAGCAGCACCGTCCCGGCGGTCGGCTCGACCGTCCACAGCAGCTCCAGCAGCTGATCCGGAAGCGCGTCGTACGCGGTCGGCTCGTAGCGCACCGCGGGAGCCGAGCCCGCGGGACCGCCCTCCGGCGGGGAACCGCTCATGCCCATCGCCACGTCGTGCCAGGTCTGCCGGGTGCGCCGGGCGGGCGAGCAGAGGACCACGTCGGGGAGCAGCCCGTGCCGGGCCAGCCAGGCGCCCGCGGTGGCGGCGTCGGCGTGCCCGCGCGCGGTGAGCGACCGGTCCGTGTCCGGGAGGTCACCGGACTGCTCGGCCTTGGCGTGCCGCAGCAGCACCAGCGTCCGCTGCCCGTTCCTGCCGTCCGTCATATCGCCCAGCTTGCCTGATTGACGATCAAAGCGCCTGGGTATGTCGATGTGTGCCGCTACCTCATCCATGGCCGCGGCGGGCAGGAAACGCCAGCAGGACGCCAAGGAGGCGAAGTCATGGGCATCGGTGCCAGCATCTTCCTCATCGCGCTCGGCGCGATCTTCGCGTTCGCCATCGACGCCAATCTGGGATGGCTGAACCTCAACGTGGTGGGCTGGGTGCTCATGCTCGCCGGCGTCGCCGGCCTGCTCACCACGCTCTACTTCTGGAACAGCCGCCGCCGGGTCGTGGCCGCCCCGGTACGCGAGCAGGTTGTCGCCGAGCCGGTGGTGCCGGTGCGTGACGACCGCGTCGTGCGCGAGGAGTACCGCGAGGTGCGCCGCCCGGGCTCGGGCTACCCGGCCTGATCCCCCCGGAACCCGAGGGCCCCGCAACGGCGCGGGGCCCTCGCGCATGTCCGGAGTCCGGCGCGGCCCGGTCCGGCCCGAGGTGCGGTGCCGGCGCGGCGCGGTCCGGCTCAGGCGAACAACGCGAAGTAGATCGCGATGTGGTGGCAGATCGCGGCGACGAGTGTGCAGGCGTGGAAGAACTCGTGGTGCCCGAAGACGGTGGGCCACGGGTTCGGCCGGCGCAGCGCGTAGAACACCGCGCCCACGCTGTAGATCGCGCCGCCCACGCTCAGCAGCACCAGCGCGGTGACGCCACCGGCATGCAGGATCTGCGGCAGCATGGCCACCGCCACCCAGCCGAGCGCCAGGTAGAGCGGGGCGGAGACCCAGCGCGGCGCGTGCGGCCAGATCAGCTTCACCGCGACGCCCGCGATCGCGCCGCCCCAGACCAGGCTCAGCATGATCGTGGCCTGCCGGTTGTCCAGCAGCAGCGCGCAGAACGGTGTGTAGGTGCCGGCGATGAACACGAAGATCATCGAGTGGTCCATCCGGCGCATGATCTGGTAGCCGCGTTCGGACCAGACCCGCCGGTGGTAGAGCGCGCTGGTGCCGAACAGCCCGCACACGGTGAAGCTGTAGATCAGGCAGCTCACCAGCGGCGCCCAGCCGGGACGGCCGGCGGCGATCGAACACAGCACGATGCCGCAGACGAGAGCGGCGAAGAACGCGTATGCGTGCAGCCAGCCGCGCATGCGCGGCTTCCCGATGTCGGCCGGCCGGAGCCGGAACGGTGCGGAGGTCGTCACCTCAATAGGTTACGACGGCGTAGGTTACTTGCAAGTAGTGTGGACCGTCACGTCAGCCGACGGGAGGATGACCGGATGCGGATCCGGCCGGCCGGGGCGTACGCCCTGCTCCTCGACTGCGACGACGCGGAGCAGGCGCAGGCGTGGCAGGCCGAGCTGTGGCACCGCCGCGAGGCCGGCGAGCTGACCGCCACCGAGATCGTCCCCGGCGCGGTCACCGTGCTGCTCGACGGCGTACCGGACCCCGAGGCGGCCGCCGCGCGGATCACCGGCTGGCGGCCCCGGACCGCGGCCTCCGGCGCGGCCACCACCGAGGTCCGGGTGCCGGTCGTGTACGACGGCGAAGACCTCCCACGCGTCGCCGACCACTGGCAGGTGGACGTGCCAGCAGTCGTCGACCGGCTGCGGCGCACCGAGTTCCGGGTCGCGTTCTGCGGGTTCGCCCCCGGGTTCGCGTACCTGACCGGGCTGCCGCCCGAGCTGGCCGTGCCCCGGCTCGCCACACCGCGTACCCGGGTGCCGGCCGGCTCGGTCGCGCTCGCCGGCCCGTACGCGGGCATCTACCCCGCCGCGTCACCGGGCGGCTGGCTGCTCGTCGGCCGCACCGACCTGCCGCTGTTCGACGTGCACGCCGACCCGCCGGCCCGGCTCACCCCGGGCACCCGCGTCCGGCTGGCCGACGCACTGTGATCGAGGTGCTGCGGGCCGGCGCGCTCACCACCGTCCAGGACCAGGGCCGGCACGGGTGGGCGCACCTCGGCGTACCCCGCTCCGGCGCGCTCGACCCGGCCGCCCTGCGCCTGGCCAACCGGCTCGTCGGCAACGACGAGCACGCCGCCGGGCTGGAGATCACCCTGACCGGCTGCGCGCTGCGCGTCACCCGGGCGGTGGCTGCCGCCCTCACCGGGGCCCCGGCCGACGTGGTCGTCGAGTGGCCGGCCGGAGCCGCACGGCGGCGCCCGGCGGACGTGGGACGGCCGCTCGCGCTGCCCGCCGGGGCGGTGCTGCGCGTCGGACCGGCCCGCGCCGGGGTACGCACCTGGCTGGCCGTCAGCGGCGGGATCGCGGTCGAGCCGGTGCTCGGCAGCCGCGCCACCGACACGCTCTCCGGCCTGGGGCCGCCGCCGCTGCGCGACGGGGACCGGCTGCCCCTCGGCACCCCGGCCGGTCCACCCGCACCCGTCGACCTCGCCGTCACGCGGCCCGTCCCAGACGAACTGCGGCTCACCGTGCGTCCCGGCCCCCGGCAGGACTGGTTCACCCCCGAGGCGCTGGAGCTGCTGTGCCGCGACGCGTACACGGTGAGCCCGGACAGCAACCGGGTCGGCGCGCGGCTGGCCGGCGCGGCCCTGCCCCGCGCGGTCGCCGGCGAACTGCCCAGCGAGGGCCTGGTGCTCGGCGCGGTGCAGGTACCGCCGTCGGGCCAACCGCTCGTCTTCCTGGCCGACCACCCGACCACCGGCGGGTACCCGGTCATCGGGGTGGTGGACGACGTGACCCCGCTCGCCCAGGCCCGGCCAGGCACTACGGTGACGTTTCATGGACCTCAACGCTGACCTGGGCGAGGGATTCGGAAGCTGGCGGCTGGGCGACGATCACGCACTGCTCGACCTGATCAGCTCCGCGAACGTCGCCTGCGGCTTCCACGCCGGTGACGCGGCCACCATGCACCGGGTCTGCGCCGGCGCCGCCGAACGCGGCGTCGCGGTGGGCGCGCAGGTCGGCTACCGCGACCTCGCCGGCTTCGGCCGGCGGCACATCGCGTACGACTTCGCCGAGCTGCGCGACGAGACGATCTACCAGCTCGGGGCGCTCGACGCCTTCTGCCGCCTGTACCGCACCCGGGTCCGCTACCTCAAACCCCACGGTGCGCTCTACCACGCGGCGGCCCGCGACGAATCGCAGGCCGCCGCGCTGGTGGCGGCGATCAGCGGGTACGACCACGAGCTGCCGGTGCTCTGCCAGCCCGGCACCGTGCTGGCCCAGCTCGCGGCCGGTGCCGGCCTGCGGGTGGTGGCCGAGGGCTTCGCCGACCGCAACTACCTGCCCAACGGCACGCTGGTGCCGCGCAGCTCACCGGACGCGCTGGTGACCGACCCGGAGCAGGTGGCCGTCCGGGCGGTACGGATGGCAGTCGAGCGCACGCTCGTCGCCGTGGACGGGACGGTCGTCCCCGCCCCGGTCGAGTCGATCTGCCTGCATGGCGACAGCCCCGGCGCGGTGCGCTGCGCGGAACTGGTCCGCGCCGCGCTCATCGACGCCGGGGTGACCCCCACCCCGTTCGCCTGAACGGGACGGTCAGGAGCCGTCCATGCCGCGCAGGACCAGCGGCACGCGGGTCGCGCCGCCGCTGACCACCCGCACCGGGACGCCCCAGTCCTGCCGGGTCAGGTGGCAGGCCGCGTGCTCCACGTCGGCGTCGCAGGTCGCCGCCTGGGCGGTCACCTGGAGCACCCCCTGCGCCACGTCGCCGCTGACCACCAGCTTGCGGGACAGGTCGGTGGTCGTGCCCGCGCCCTCGACCAGCAGCTCCGGCGGGGACGCGGAGACCACGAGCCGGGTCGACGGCCCGTACGTCTCGTCGAGCTTCTGCCCCGGCGCCGGCGTGAAGATCACGTCGAGCGTCAGCTCACCGGCCGCCACGTCGGTCGGCTTGCGCTCCAGCCGGTGCCGGGGGCCGTCCACCGTGTTCGCCCCGGCCGACGTCAGCGCGCCCGGTGCCAGCCGGGTCAGCCGGTGCGCGGCCGACTCGACCACCAGGACGTCGCCCTCACCGGTGAGCACCAGATCGCTCGGCTCGGCCAGCCCGTCCGCCACGGTGCCCACCTGCCCGGTCTCCGGGTCGAAGCGGCGCACCGCACCGTTGTACGTGTCGGCGATCAGGACCGAGCCGTCGGGCAGCGCGCACACGCCCAGCGGGTGCTGGAGCAACGCCTGGTCGGCCGGGCCGTCGACGTGCCCGAAGTCGAACAGGCCCTGACCGACGGCGGTGTGCATCACGCCGTCGGAGACCCAGCGGACCGCGCTGGTCTCGCTGTCGGCGACCCAGAGGCGGGCGCCGTCGGCCGACACGGACAACCCGGACGGCTGGGCCATCCACACGTCCGGCAGCGGGCCGTCGCGCAGCGCCTCGACAGTCGTCCCGGCGTACATGCCGGTGGTCCGCTTGATCGGGTCGAACCACCAGAGCTGGTGGATGCCGGCCATCGCCACGACCACCCGGTCGTCGTACCAGGCCACGTCCCACGGGGACGACAGGTCGACCGCGCGGGCGTCGTGCGCGTGGTCGTCGACAGTCGAACGCCACTGCCGACCGGTGCCGGCCACGGTGACCACCTCGCCGGAGGACAGCCGCACGCCGCGCAGCAGGTGGTTGACCGTGTCCGCAACGACCACGTCGTAACCGGCCACCTCGGCCACGTGCGGCGGCAGCAGGCAGAGCCCCTGCGGCTCGGCGAACGTGGCGGCGGAGGCCGGGCCGTCCGTCCGGCCCCGGGAACCGGCGCCGATGCGCCGGACCACCGTCTCGCCGTCGGCGGCCAGCTCGACCAGAGAGTGCCGGGCCGAGTCGCTGACCAGCAGGTTCCCGCCGTCGAGCGGCAGCGCCTTGCCGGGGAAGCGCAGGACGGTGTCCGGCTCGGCCGGCGGCACGTACGGGCCCTCGCCCCGGTGCAGCGTGCCCTTCGCCTCGTGGGTGGAGATCAGCTCGTCGATCAGCCGGGCGAGCCCTTCGGCGTGCCCCTCGCCGGCCATGGTGGCGACCACGTACCCCTCGGGGTCCACCACGGCGAGCGTCGGCCACGCCTTGGCCGCGTACTGCTGCCACATGTCCATCTCGGCGTCGTCGAGCACCGGGTGGTGCACGCCGTACCGCTCGACGGCCGCGGCCAGCGCCGCCGGGTCCTTCTCGTGCTCGAACTTCGGCGAGTGCACGCCGATCACGACCAGGACGTCGCCGTACTTGTCTTCGAGCGGGCGCAGCTCGTCGAGCACGTGCAGGCAGTTGATGCAGCAGAACGTCCAGAAGTCGAGCAGAACGATCTTGCCCCGCAGGTCGGCCAGTGTGACGGCCCTGCCGCCGGTGTTCAGCCAGGCCCGACCCCGCAGTTCCGGTGCCCGTACGCGTGCGCTCATGCCCCCATCGTGCCGCACCGGCCGGGCGCGCTCCCGGCGATCCCCTGGTGAACAGACGCACACCGGAACGGCGCGGAGCGCCCACCCCGTGAGGGATGGGCGCTCCGCGTCCGTGTGGCTACTGGCCGGCGGGCTTCAGGCAGAGCACCCGGGTGGTCCCGCCGCCCTCGACCGAGACCGAGGGCTGCGACAGATCGGCGCACTTGTCCTTGTTGTCCACCTTCGACACCACGCTGAACGCGCCCGGCTCACCGCAGTCGGCGGCCACCGCGCTCGTGCCGGACTGCTTCACGCAGGAGCCGACCGCCGGGTCGAAACCGGCCGGCTTGTCGTCGCCGACCTTGCCGAGCAGCGTCAGCAGACCGAGCGGCACGGCGAGGATGAGTACCGCCGCGACCAGCACGGCGGCGAGCACCCGGCCGTTGCGCACCTTCGGCGGGGGCGCCTCGGTCTGCGACTCGGTGGCATCCGGCTTGAACGCGTCGAAGCGGCCCTGCTCCGGCTCGGCGCCGGGTCCGTCCTGCGACCAGGCCGGCGGCGCCTGCTGGGGCGGCGGCGGGAAGGCGTTCGCGCCACCCGCCGGACCCTGGCCGGGCACCGCGACCGAGGCACGTCCACCGGCCGACGGGCCGAACCGGTCCGGCTCGCCGAACGGCTCCGGCCGGCCGGCCGGGCTGCCGAACGGCGCCTGCTGCCCGCCCGGGCCGCCGAACGCGTCCTGCTGGCCGCCGGGGCCGCCGAACGGCTCGGGCTGGCCGCCCGGCGCGCCGAACGGGTCCGGCCGGCCACCCGGGCCGCCGAACGGGTCCTGGCCGCCGGGAGCGCCGTACGGGCTCTGCTGGCCGCCGAACGGGTCACGGCCGGCGTCGGGCTGCTCGCCGCCCGGGTGCACGCCGTTGGCGGGACGGGTGTTGCCGGGCGGGTCCACGAAGGACGGCACCCCGACCGGGAACGACGGCGGCGCGGCGGGCGAGGAGGGCGCGCCGGCGTACCCGTGCGGGCCGTCGGCGTCCTCGGAGCGCGACTGCGGACCGGGGAAGCCGTTGCCGGGCGGCCCGTCCTGGCCGGGGAACCCGGGCTCGTCCTGCTCGGGGGCGTCCTCGGGCTCCGGGCGGGCGGGCCGGCCGTACACCCGGGGCTGCGGCGTGGGGCCGCTGGTCGGCAGCGGCTGGTCGGACGGCGGGGTGACCCGGCTGGCCACCGGGACCGACGCGCTCGCCGAGACCGGGCCGCCCTCCGGGGAGGTACGCGGCCCGGGAACGGCGGGCGACTGCGGCTCCTCGACACGGGACGCGCCCCAGGCACCGTCGCCGCGCTCCTGCTCGTACCCCTGGGGTTCGGTGCCCGGGTGGTCGGTGGGCGGCGACGCGGCGAGCGCGGCGCCCGGCACCCGCTGCTGCTGCGCCGGAAGCGGCACGGCGTTGCCGGGAGAGATGCCCGGCGCGGGGGCGGGCTGGTAGGCCGGGGCGGAGTCCTCGGACCGGCCCCACGCCTCGGCCGGCGACCACGGCTCGGGGGCACGCTCGTCCTGGTTGCCGCCCCAGCCGGCGGGTGCGTCGGTCGACGGCACGGACACGCTCGCGCGGGCCTCGGCCGGCGCGGCGGCGCCCCAGGCGGGTTGCGCCGGCTCGTCCGACGGCCGCCCGGGCTCGTGCTGCTGCGGTACGGAGGCCGCGCCGCTCCAGGCGCCGGCCTGCTCGCCGGAGTCACGCTGCTGCGGCACGGCGGCGCCGTCGCCCCAGCCGCCGGACTGCCGGTTCGGCTCCCAGCCGCCCGGCTGTGCCGGCTCGGCGGGGTTCGCGGCGCGCCCGGCGGCCCAGCCGCCGGAGCGGTCCGGGTCCTCGGTGCGGGCCGGCTCGTCCCAGCCGCCGGACCGGTTCTCGGCCTGCGGTGCGGGCCAGCCGCCGGAACGCTGTCCCTCGTCGTGCTGCGGCCCAGCGGTCGCCCGCCAGCCACCGCTGTCCTCGGCGGAGCGGTTGTCCTGATCGGACTGCTCCGGAGTGGACCAGGCGTTGTCCGGCCGGGCGGTGCCGGGCACCGAGACCGCGGCGGCGGCGCGGGCGGGCGGGTCGGCCGGCGGCCAGGTGGCGCCGGTCTGCTGACCCGGCGCCCAGGCCGGCTGGCTCTCGCGTGGGGTCCAGCCGCCCGAGCGGTTCGGGTCGTCGGGCGCGGCGGGCTGCTCGTCGCGCGGGGTCCAGCCACCGGAGCGGTTCGGGTCGTCCGGCGGCGGGGCGGCGGACCAGCCACCGGCGCGACCGGAGGCGTCCTCGTGCTGCCCGCCGGTGGGCGCGAAGCCGCCGGAGCGGTGCGGGTCGTCCGCGGGGGCCGGCGTGACCCAGGTCTCGTTCGGCACGGTGGCCGGGGCGGGCACGTATCCGGTGCCGCGGGCGGCCGGGTCACCGGACGGAGACCAGCCCTGCTGCTGTTCGCCGGAGTTCCATCCGGGACGGTTCTGCTCGGCGGCCCAGGGGGCCTGCGACGGCTCGGCCGGGCTGCCCGGCGGCGTGGCGGCCCAGGCGGGCGGAGCCTGCTCGGCGCCGCGGTCCGGGCCGGACTGCTCCTGGTTGCCCCAGGCGGGGCCACCGGAACCGGCCCAGGCGGGACTGCCCTGGTCGGTGCCGCCCCAGGCGGGCTGCGGGACCTGGGCGGTTGCCCGCCCGGTCACCGGCTGGCCCGCGGGCGGGGCCCACGCGGGCGGCTGGTCGTCGTTCGCGGCCCAGGCCGGGGCCGGCTGCGCGGGCCGACCGGCCGGCGGGGGCGGTGCCCAGCCGAGGTCGGGCGCGCCGTTGTACCCGTTGTCCTGCTGCGCCGGCTGATCGCCGTACGGCACCGGTCCGCCGGTGCCCGGCGACACCTCGCCCGGCTCCTGGCCGGGGCGGTGCGGAGCCTCGGACGTCATGGGTGCGCCTCCTCCATCACAGGTCGGCCGCCGATGCCGGTCGGGGAACCGTCGGCATGGCTACCGGCGTCGCCGGCGGGTACCGGCCGTGCGGGCTCCCCGCACCGTATCCGGTGGTCGCCCGGAGCCGCCCGGGGGAGCATCAGCCGTCACCGTCGGTCACCGGACGACGTCGATGGGTTTCACTTGCCCGCGTCGGCCCGGAACCAACCGGTTGGCGACCGTGCCAACCGTACCGGGCGGTGGAGCGAGGTGGAATCCCGGTGCCGACCGATGCCGATACGCCGAAGACCCGCCCGGTGCCGGGCGGGTCTTCGGACTGGAGGAGGTGAGAAAGGTCTGTGGCGTCAGCTCATGTGACGCTGGGCGATGGCGAGAAGCTCCTCGCGGACCGCGGGCGAGTTGGCGGAGCGCAGCGCGTGCTCGATGGCGCGGGCGCGGCGGTTGGCGTCGCGGCGGGTGCGGATTCGCTCGATCATGCTCATCTTGGGTCTCTCCTCCTGGCTATTCGGTTGTCAGCCCCTTGATGTCTCTATTTAAGCGCACTGGGCCGCCCATCGCCATCGATTATTAGGTGAGTTGAACCACGTACCTACGGATCGTAGGTGTTCACACCCTCAGATCCGACGAATCCGTTCCCAAAAAGTCACGGCCGGTGTGCCGGGCGTTCACCCTTGGCACACCGGCCGTGACCGGAGCGTGGTGCGTCAGGTCCAGGCGAGCAGCGCCGCCTCCGGGTCGGCCAGGAAGTCGCCGATGTCGCGGAGGAACTTCGAGCCCAGCTCACCGTCGATGATCCGGTGGTCGAAGGACAGGCCCAGCGTGGTCACCAGGCGCGGCTTCACCTTGCCCTTGTGTACCCACGGCTGCTCCCGTACCGCGCCGAAGGCGAGGATCGCCGACTCGCCCGGGGGCAGGATCGGCGTACCGGTGTCCACGCCGAAGACGCCGACGTTGGTGATGGTGAGCGTGCCGCCGGACATGTCCGCCGGGGACGTCTTCCCCGACTTCGCGGTCTGCACCAGATCCGTCATCGCGTCCGCCAGCTCGCGCAGCGAGAGCCGCCCGGCGTCCTTGATGTTCGGCACGATCAGGCCACGCTCGGTGGCCGCCGCGATGCCGAGGTTGACGTACTCCTTCACCACGATCTCGTCGCCGGCCCAGGTCGAGTTGACCATCGGGTGCCGCTTGACCGCCAACAGCACCGCCTTGGCGACCAGCAGCAGCGGCGAGACCCGCACGTCCCGCCACTCGCGCCGGTCGCGGAGCCGGTCCAGCGCCTTCATCGCCCGGGTCACGTCGACGGTCAGGAACTCCGTCACGTGCGGGGCGGTGAACGCCGAGCGGGCCATGTTCTCCGCGGTGAGCTTGCGTACCCCCTTGACCGGGATGCGCTGCTCGCGGTCCGCGCCGAAGCTCGCGGCCGACGCGGCCGGTGCCGCGACCGTCAGCGGCTCGGCCGCCGCCGGGGCCGCGGTCGCCGCCCGCTGTACGTCCTCACGGGTGATCGAGCCGAGCGGACCCGAGCCGGTGAGCGTGGCCAGGTCGATGCCGAGATCCTTCGCCAGCTTGCGGACCGGCGGCTTGGCCAGCACCGGGCCGGAGACCCGGCCGTTGCCGTTGACCGCCGGCGCGGGGGCGGGCGCCACCGGGGCGGGAGCGACAGGCGCGGGTGCCACCGGGGTGGCGGCCTGAGCCGGTGCCGGCGCGTCGCCCTTGCGCGGGCGGCGCTTGGCCGGGGCGTTGCGCGGGCCGTAGCCGACCAGCACCGCGGTACGCCCACCCGGGGCCACACCGCCGATCAGGCCCGGCTCGACCATGCCCTCGGCAGGGGCGACCTGGACCGCGGCGAGCGACGCGGCCGACGGAGCCGGCAGGTCCGACGCGGGAGTCGCGGTGGTCGACTCCTCGATCGGCCCGGCGCCCGGGTCGGTGTCGATCGCGATGATCGGCACGCCGACCTCGACAGTGGACCCCTCCGGGTGGAAGATCGCCTGCACCCGTCCGGCCCACTTCGCCGGGATCTCGACCGCCGCCTTGGCGGTCTCGACCTCGACGATCGGCTGGTTCAGCTCGATGTCGTCGCCGACCTTGACCAGCCAGGCGAGGATCTCGCCCTCGGTCAGGCCCTCGCCCAGGTCGGGAAGGTTGAACTCCTTGATCCGGGACATGCCGCTCACCAGCCGAACGTGCGGTCGACGGCGTCGAGCACCCGGTCCAGGTCGGGCAGGTACTCCTCCTCCACCCGGGCGGCCGGGTAGGGGGTGTCGAAGCCGGTCACCCGCAGCACCGGGGACTCCAGGGAGTAGAAGCACTCCTCGGTGATCCGGGCCGCGATCTCCGACCCGAGGCCCAGGTTCCCAGGGGCCTCGTGCACGACCACGCAGCGGCCGGTGCGCCGCACCGACTCGTACGCGGCGGTCAGGTCCAGCGGCGAGATCGTGCGCAGGTCGATGACCTCCAGCTCACGGCCGTCCTCGGCGGCGGCGGTGGCCGCGTCGAGCGCGGTGCGCACCATCGGGCCGTACGCCAGCACCGTCGCGTCGGTGCCGGGCCGCGCGACCCGGGCCGAGTGCAGCGGGTACGCGTCGGCGATCGGCGCGTCCAGGTCCACCGGACCCTTCTCCCAGTAGCGCCGCTTCGGCTCCAGGAACACGATCGGGTCGTCCGACGCGATCGCCTGCTGGATCATCACGTACGCGTCCTGCGGGTTCGCGCAGCTCACCACCTTGAGACCGGCGGTGTGCGCGAAGTACGCCTCGGGCGACTCGGAGTGGTGCTCGACCGCGCCGATGCCGCCGCCGAACGGGATGCGGATGACCATCGGGATCCGCACCTTGCCCTGCGAGCGGTAGTGCATCTTCGCCACCTGCGACACGATCTGGTCGTACGCGGGGTAGACGAAGCCGTCGAACTGGATCTCGCAGACCGGCCGGAAGCCGCGGATGGCCAGGCCGACGGCGGTGCCGATGATGCCGGACTCGGCCAGCGGGGTGTCGATCACGCGCTGGTCGCCGAAGTCCTTCTGGAGGCCGTCGGTGATCCGGAACACGCCGCCGAGCTTGCCGACGTCCTCGCCCATGATGACGACCTTGGGGTCGTTCTCCAGGGCCCGCCGCAGGCCGGTGTTGAGCGCCTTGCCGAGGGTGAGCGTCTCCGTGGCCATCAGTGCGCGCTCCCCTCGAAGGACTCCATGTACTGCGTGAACCGGGCCCGCTGCTCGTCCAGTTCGGGAGAGCCGTTGGGGTAGACGTGGTCGAACATGGTCACCGGCTGCGGGTCGGGCATGGCGAGCACCCGCTCGCGCAGGTGCACCGACTCGGTGCGGGCCTGCCCGTCGACCTCGGTGAAGAACGACTCGTCGGCGATCTTCTGCTTGGTGAGGAACGCCTTCATCCGGGCGATCGGGTCCTTGGCCTGCCACGCCTCGACCTCGCTGGCGATGCGGTAGCGGGTCGGGTCGTCGGAGGTGGTGTGCGCGCCCATCCGGTAGGTGTACGCCTCGATCAGGCTCGGGCCCTGGCCGTTGCGCGCGTTGTCCAGCGCGTGCCGGGTCACCGCGTACGACGCGAGCACGTCGTTGCCGTCCACCCGGACGCCGGGGAAGCCGAACCCGCCGGCCCGCCGGTACAGCGGCACGCGGGTCTGCCGCTCCAGCGGCTCGGAGATGGCGTACTGGTTGTTCTGGCAGAAGAACACCAGCGGGGCGTTGAAGACGCTGGCCCAGACGAACGACTCGTTGACGTCGCCCTGGCTGGTGGCGCCGTCGCCGAAGTAGGCGATGACCGCCTCGCCGTCCTCGCCGCCGGTCTTGCCGTCCATGGCGACACCCATGGCGTACCCGGTCGCGTGCAGGGTCTGCGCCCCGATGACGATCGTGTACATGTTGAACTTGAACTCGTTCGGGTCCCAGCCGCCCTGGTCGACGCCGCGGAACAGGCCCAGCGGCATGATCGGGTCGATGCCGCGGCAGTAGAGCACGCCGTGCTCGCGGTAGGTCGGGAAGGCCATGTCCTGGGTACGCAGTGCCCGGCCGGAGCCGACCTGCGCGGCCTCCTGGCCCAGCAGGCTGGCCCACAGGCCCAGCTCGCCCTGGCGCTGCAGGGCGGTGGCCTCGGCGTCCAGCTTGCGGACCAGCACGAGGTCGCGGTAGAGCCCGCGGTACTCCTCGTCGGTGAAGTCGACGCGGTACTCGGTCCCGTCCGGGCCGAGCGCGCTCTCGATCCGCTCACCCTCGGGGGTCAGCAGCTGTACGAGTTCCGGTTCACCGGTCGCGGCGGCGCGTCTGGTGCGGGGTGCGGCCCGCTTGCTGCGGGTGGCGGCCCCGGGGTCGCCCTTTGCCATCCGTCTCTCCCTGTCTGTCTGCGCCGGCGCCGGGGGTTACCCGAGCCGAGCACCTCGTGCGCCCGCCCGGCTGGTGCCGGGTCGGTCCCTGGCGACCGCGCCTGACCCCGGTAGGGGTTGCCGCGCGGCGTGAGCCGGAGTCGGTCGGTGACAGACCCAGGCCCGGGAGCGCCGGCGCCGTTCCGCACCAGCCGCGGGGTACGCGGAGGTGGCGGCTGCGTTGCCGTCGTGTCTGAATGATTGCAGAGGAGGTGAGCGGGCCCACAGTATGGCCTCCCTCGCCGGTGAGGTTCCATCGGGTTCATGACGGATAAGCGCTTTTGTCCGCAGTGGCGGGTGCGGCCGACGTACAAAATGTGTGTCGACACGCGGTTGCGGCTGGTGGACTGAGCGTCACTGGGTCAAGCTGGCAATGAGCCTCCGCGCGGCATTTGTCCTAATATCCGCGCGTGCTCTTCCGTCCCGTCCGTCGTGAGGAGTGTGCCGGTGTCCGAACCAGAGGGTCCGCCCGGTACGCCCTTCCTCGGCCGGCACCGGGCGCTGCCCGCCTCCCCGTACCGCCGGGTCGTGGGCGCGCACCGCGCCCCCGGAACAGGCGGCCCCAGCCGCGGCTACCTGCTCACCGTGGCGTTGCTCGCCGGCACCGCTTCGATGCCGATCCTCGCCGCGATCAGCACCGGATCGGCCAGCGTCGGCAACAGCGCCCTCCCCGACACCAGCACCCCGTTCCTGCCGACCCCCTCGGTCGGCCCGGTGGTCATCCCGATGCCCCGGGGCACCCAGGCCCCGGCGCCGTCCACGCCCACGCCCGCCGTCGACGTGACCTCGGTGCCCCCGGCCCGGCCGGTGCTCCCGGCGGCGCCGGCCCTGCCCGACGACAGCGACCTCGGCTCCCGGCACCGGTCCCGCCCGGTCGCCGCGCCGCCACCGCCGTCCACGCCGGTCCGGCCCACCCCGGTGCGCCCGCCGCGTCCGTCCCCGGTGCCCTCGCCGTCGCCGACGCCGTCGCCGTCGGATCCGGGTACGCCGAGCCCGAGCCCGAGCCCGGAGCCGTCCGTCACGACCGCCGAGCCGACGGCCACCTCCGAGCCCTCGTCGGAACCGACGTCCGAGCCCTCCGGCCCATCGGGTACGTCCGGTCCACCGGATCCGTCCGGTCCCGCCGACCCGTCCGGTCCCGCCGACCCGTCCGGTCCCGCCGACCCGTCGAGCTCCGCCGATCCGTCCGGCCCGGCCAGCCGGTCGGTTTCCCCCACCTCATGATCGACACCACTTCGCCGTGGTGGTGTGGTTCCGACCGGCCCGATGCGGCCACTTCGCCGAGCTGGTGTGGATCAACGAGGGCGTGAGGTGGCCAGGGGATTGGCAGGGCGCATGATCGACACCATTACGGCGTGGTGGTGTGGTTCCGGTCGGGCTGATGCCGCCACCTCGCCGAGGTGGTGCCGATCATGCGGGCGCGAATGCCTAGGCCGGGTCGTCGGTGAGGCGGTGGCGGTTCGCCTCGATCCAGGCGTTCAGCGCCTCCGGGTCGTCCGGGTCCACCCCGTCCGCCATGAGCTGGGCCACCGCCGCGGTGGCCGGGCTGCGCCGCTCGCCGGTGCTGTAGAGCCGCGCGAACTCCGGGACCATCTCGGTGATCGCCTCGTCCGTCCGGGCGGCCGCCGACTGCGACAGCCCGCGCTGCCGGGCCGCGTACGCCGCCCAGGCGCGCAGCACCCGGGGCAGCATCGCCGCGTCGTCCATGTCCAGCACGGCCCGGCGGTGCACCCAGTCGAGCAGGAACAGCTCGGCGACCATCGGGCTCCACCGCATCGGGTCGGCGTCCGGGAAGCTGGCCGCGTGGTCGAGCAGCAGGCCGAGGCAGAAGTGCAGCGAGGCCAGCTCGCCGTCGGCCACCTCGGGCAGGCCGAACCGGGTCGCCTCGGGCGAGTCGAGGAAGGCGCGGACCAGGCGGGTGCGCTCCTCGTCGGTGGGCGGCGGCACGACCGCCGGACCGGCCGGCGGGGTCGGCCCGGGCAGTGCGGCGAGGCGGGCGCCCACGAGCGCCCGGTCGGTGGCGAGCGAGCCCTGCGCGGGCAGCTCGGCGAGGTCGTCGGTGACCGCCAGGTGGCGGCTCACCTCGGCGTGCATCCGCGCCGGGTCCTCGGTGCGGAACCAGGTGAACTCGTCCTCGGTGCAGATCTCCCGGGCCTGCTCGACGATCCGTCCGGCCGGGCCGCCGACGAAGACGTCCTTGGTGATGCCGATGTTGTGGTCGACGAGGGCCACCAGGGCGTGCTCCGGGCCGCCCTCCTCCTCGTCGTCGTACGCGAACGTGGCGAGGTAGGAGGTCTGGTCGCCGTACACGTCGCCGTAGGCCCAGGCGCCGGTGACGCGCACCCGGCCGAGCTGGCCGGCCCACGACGGGGCGTACGCGCCGGGCCGGACCCGGGCGGCGCCCTCGGCGTCGGGCACCAGGGCGGCGAAGACGGCCCGCAGTGTGGTCGCGGCGGCGCTGCGGCGCCGGGACGTGGCGGCGAGGAAGCCGGTGACGAACTCGCGGACGGCCTGCTCCCGGTCGTGCTCCGCGACGGCGTAGACGCTGCCCAGCAACGCGGCGCCGAGCATCTCCGCGTCCAGGGCCGAGTCGAGCCTCGTCACGTCGCGCGCGGCGTGCAGCACCGCGTCGTAGGGGGTCTGTGGCGTGGCCATGCATCGACCCTACGCCGCACCGGCCGCCCCCACACCGGTCAGCACGCCGGGTTCAGCGCGGTCCCGCCTCGCGCAGCGCCTCCCGGGCCGTGCCGTAGCGTGCCAGCACCGCCCAGACCGGGTCCAGCACGTACTTCTCCCCGACGCTGCCCACCGAGGTGAGCAGGCGCTCCTCGGCCCGCCGCCGGGCCCGCCGCGCGGCCCACCCCACCACCGGCCGGGTGACCGCCGCGACGAGCAGCCCGGCCAGCAGGCCACCGAGCAGCAGGACGGTGGGCCAGGGCACCACGCCGAGCGTCGGGTGTTCCAGCTCCGGCAGGCCGAGCAGGCGCAGCGCGTACCCCAGGACCAGCCAGGCCAGGCCGGCCAGCGCGGCGAGGGTGACCACCCACTGGATCACGCCCACCACTCGCCACCAGGCGGGCCGCCGGTCCATGCCCAGGTCGGTCGCGGCGACCGCGTGGTCGAGCGCGCCCGGCAGGTCGGCCTGCCGGGCCCGGGCCGCGGCGGTCACCGCGGCCGGCCACGGCGCCGGCAGACCGGCGCCGGACCGGTCGGCCACCGCGCGGATCGCCAGCGTCAGCGCCGAGCGCTGCGCGGCTGTCGGATCGGGTACGGAGGTCGCCGCGACCAGGCTCTCCGCCGGCGCGTCCGGGTCCCGCCCGGAGAGGTGCAACCGGCGCAGCGGATCCGGCCGCAGCTTGCGCCAGCTCCGCAGCATCGGCCAGCCGGTGTTGCCGACCGCCCGGTGCCGGTACGCGCCCTCGACCGCCGCCGCCACCGTCGGCACCCCGGCCGCCCCGGCGAGGGCCCGGGTCAGCTCCTGTGCGGACGCGTCACCGGGCCGGGTGCGCGGCGGCTCCGGCCCCACGAGCGGTTCGAGATCGGCCACCACGGCGTCCACGTCGCCGGAGAGCCGGCGCAGCGCGGCCTGCCGTTCGGCGACCGTACGCTCCAGCTCGGCCCGCAGCCCGTCCAGCCCGTTCGGGTCCACCGCGACGGTCGGCAGCAGCGGCACCCCGCCCAGCCCGTCGGCGTCGAGCAGCCGGCGCAGGTCGTCGAGGACCTTCGGCAGCTCGGTCGGGTGCAGCCGGTCGGCCTGGTTGAGCACCACGACCGTGACGTCCTTGTGCCTGTGGAACTCGCGCAGGTAGCTGGTGTGGATCACGCGGTCGGCGTACTTCTGCGGGTCGACCACCCACACCACGAGGTCGACCAGTCCGAGCAGGCGGTCGACCTCCAGCCGGTGGCCGTGCTGCACCGAGTCGAAGTCGGGCAGGTCGAGCAGGACGAGGCCGTGCAGGTTCGACTCGTCGTCGGCGTCCAGCGGGCTCTCCCGGACGAATCGGTGCCGGGGCAGCACCCCGACCCAGTCGAGCAGCCGGACCGCACCGTCGAGCGGGCCCCACACGCAGGCGTGCGCGACGCCTGTCGTCGGCCGGCGTACGCCCACCGGCGAGAGGTCGAGCCGCGCCAGCGAGTTGAACAGGCTCGACTTGCCGCTGCCGGTCGCACCGGCCAGCGCTACCACCGTGTGCCGGCCGGAGAGCGCGAGCCGGTCACCGGCGCGCTCGACCACCGTGTGCGCGGCGACGAGCTGGGCGTCGGGCACGTCGCCGTCCACCGCCGCGAGGAACCGCTGGATCGCGGTCAGCCGTTCGATCAGGGTGTCCGGGTCGACCCGTTGCTCACCCCGCATCGCCTCGCGCATCCGTCCCACGATGTTGCTCACGGTGCCTTCCTTGCTCGCGACTGCGGGGCTCGCAGACCCGGCTCACTCCTCGCGCTCACGGTGCCTTCCTTGCTCGCGACTGCGGGGCTCGCAAACCCGGCTCACTCCTCGCGCTCACGGGGCCGGTTTCTGTTCGCGACTGCGGGGCTCGCAGAACCGGCTCACTCCTCGCGCTCACGGGCGACCGTCCTGTCCGGGGCCCGGGAACAGGCCGCTGCGGTGCCGGGCCCGCTCGACCTCTACGGCGGCCCAGCGCAGCGCCGCACCGGCGTTGGCGGCCGGACGCTCGGCCTCGGTGCGGCTCAGGTAGCGCGCGGCCTCCTCGGCCAGCAGCTTGCCGACCCGGTCGAGCAGGTCGACGCGGGCCTTGCGGGCCAGGTTGCGGACCGCCTGGTCGCCGAAGATCGCCTGGAGCACGGTCTGCCCGGCCACCGCCGTGCCGGTGCCTGCGGCGACCTCCAGCCCGGTGGGGATGAACGCGGTGGAGGCGAACACGCCGATCATGACCGCGAGGCCGGTGGCGTTCACCGCGTACGCGGCCGTGCGGGCCACGAACCGCCGGTCGCCGCCCTCGACCCGGACCAGCTCCAGCACGCCGCGCTGCCAGTCGCGGACCAGCTGCTCGGCCCGCTGCGGCAGGTCGGCCGAGGGGTGGGCCAGGTCCGGCTCCAGCAGCGCCGCGCCCGCCGGGTGCGCCTTCCAGCCGGTGTACGCGTTCTCCGCCGCCTCGGCGGCCACCCCGCGCAGCAGCGTGACGAGCTGGGACTCGATCGCGGTACGCAGTTCCGAGGCGGGAGCGGGCCGCCCGGTGACCGCCGCGACCACCCGGTCGCGCAGCCGCCCGATGCGGGCCTCCAGCCCACGGAAGAAGTCGCCGGTGCCGATGAACTCCTGCCACCGGGCCAGTACCTCGCCGCGCAGCAGCCGGCCGTCCTTGAGCCCCTGGTCGACGCTCCGCTCCGCGCTCCGGTACGCGGCCTGGACCCGCTCGTCCAGCGCGTCGGCGGCGGTGACCTGCTCGTCGGCGGCCTCGGCCAGCGCCTCGACGACCGGGTGCAGCGCGGCCAGCGCGCCGTCGAGCGTCTGCCGGACCACAGTGGCGCGGGCGTCGGCGTCGGCGGCGAGCCGGGCGAACCAGTCGCTCAGCGGCGCGGTGATCCGGTCCGGCAGCAGCCCCTGCCCGTCCACCCAGGTCTCCGGGAGCACGAACAGCGGCGAGGCGCCCAGCTCCTGCTCGGCGAGCATCTCGGACAGGTGGGTGGCGATCTCGTCGGCGGCCTCCGGGGGAACCCGGTCCAGCACCATCGCCACTGCGGTGCCCCGGGCGCGGGCGCTGCGGAGCAGCTCCCAGGGGACGGCGTCGGCGTACCGGGCGGCGGTGGTGACGAACAGCCAGAGGTCGGCGGCGGCGAGCAGCTGACCGGCGAGCGCCCGGTTGGCGTCGACCACCGAGTCGATGTCGGGCGCGTCGAGGAACGCCAGGCCGGGCGGCAGCGCCGGTGCGGTGACCAGGTGCAGGGTGCCCGGCTGCTCGCTGGGCTCGGTGGTCCGGGTCAGGCCGGGCAGCAGCTCGCCCTGCCGGAACCAGGCCGCGTCGGTCGGGCTGCACACCAGCACCGGCGAGCGGGTGGTGGGGCGGAGCACGCCCGCCGCGCTGACCCGCGCCTTGACCAGGCTGTTGACGAGCGTCGACTTGCCGGCGCCGGTGGAGCCGCCGACGACCACCAGGAGCGGCGCGTCGAGCCGGGCCAGCCGGGGCAGCAGGTAGTCGTCGAGCTGGTCGGTGAGGCTCGCGGCGGCGTGCCGGGCCGGCTCGGCCGAGGGCAGGGTCAGCGGGAAGCGGGCCGCACTGATCGCCGCGCGCAGGCCGGTGAGCGCGGCGGGCAGGCCGTCGGCGGCGTGAGCAGGCTGGTCGTCGCCCGTGGTGGCTCCGGTGCGGGCTGCGACGGCGGGCGCGCCGGCACGGGTGGCGGAATCGCCATGCGTCGTCACCGCTAAAGCGTGCCCGACCGACGCAAGGTAAGACAACCAGACAGTAGTAACGGTCGGGTTGCGCCGGGTCGGCTCAACCTCGACTTGCGGATTGGCGATCGCGTGGCACTATTGAGTCAAGTTCACTCAACTTGTGGTGCGGTCGCTTCCGGGCGACCCGCCGGGCAGGCCGTCTGACCTGCTCACCCGTTACGAAGCGAGGAAGCGAACATGGCACGTGCGGTCGGCATCGACCTCGGCACGACGAACTCCTGCGTCAGCGTTCTCGAGGGCGGTGAGCCCACCGTCATCGCCAACGCCGAGGGCTCGCGTACGACTCCCTCGATCGTCGCGTTCGCCCGCAACGGCGAGGTGCTCGTCGGTGAGGTCGCCAAGCGCCAGGCGGTGACCAACCCCGACCGGACCATCCGGTCGGTCAAGCGTGAGATCGGCACCAACTGGACCGTCGACATCGACGGCAAGAAGTACACCCCGCAGGAGATCTCGGCGCGCACGCTGATGAAGCTCAAGCGGGACGCCGAGGCGTACCTGGGCGAGCAGATCACCGACGCGGTGATCACCGTCCCGGCCTACTTCAACGACGGGCAGCGCCAGGCCACCAAGGAGGCCGGTGAGATCGCCGGCTTCAACGTGCTGCGGATCGTGAACGAGCCGACCGCGGCGGCCCTGGCGTACGGCCTGGACAAGGGCTCCAAGGAGCAGACCGTCCTGGTCTTCGACCTCGGTGGCGGCACCTTCGACGTGTCGCTGCTGGAGCTGGCCGAGGGCGTGGTGGAGGTCAAGTCCACCAGCGGTGACAACCAGCTCGGTGGTGACGACTGGGACCAGCGCATCATCGACCACCTGGTGAAGACGTTCCGCGGCGAGCACGGCATCGACCTCTCGCAGGACAAGATGGCCATGCAGCGGCTCAAGGAGGCGGCCGAGAAGGCCAAGATCGAGCTGTCCGCCGCCACCACCAGCAACATCAACCTGCCGTACATCACCGCCGGTTCGGCCGGCCCGCTGCACCTGGACGTGACGCTCAGCCGCGCCGAGTTCCAGCGCATGACGCAGGACCTGCTGGACCGCTGCAAGGGCCCGTTCGAGCAGGCCGTCAAGGACGCCGGCATCAAGATCTCGGACGTCGACCACGTCATCCTGGTCGGCGGCTCGACCCGTATGCCGGCCGTGACCGACCTGGTCAAGCAGCTCACCGGCCGCGACCCGAACAAGGGCGTCAACCCGGACGAGGTCGTCGCCGTCGGCGCCGCCCTCCAGGCCGGTGTGCTCAAGGGCGAGGTCAAGGACGTCCTGCTGCTCGACGTGACCCCGCTGAGCCTGGGCATCGAGACCAAGGGCGGCATCTTCACCAAGCTCATCGAGCGCAACACCACCATCCCGACCAAGCGCTCCGAGGTGTTCACCACCGCCGACGACAACCAGCCGTCGGTGCTGATCCAGGTGTTCCAGGGCGAGCGGGACATCGCCGCCTACAACAAGAAGCTCGGCACCTTCGAGCTGACCGGTCTCCCGCCGGCCCCGCGCGGCGTGCCCCAGATCGAGGTCACGTTCGACATCGACGCCAACGGCATCGTGAACGTGCACGCCAAGGACCTGGGCACCGGCAAGGAGCAGAAGATGACGATCACCGGCGGCTCCTCGCTGCCGAAGGACGACATCGAGCGGATGCGCCGGGACGCCGAGGAGCACGCCGACGAGGACAAGCGTCGCCGTGAGGAGGCCGAGACCCGCAACGTGGCCGAGGCGCTCCAGTGGCAGACCGAGAAGTTCCTCGCCGAGAGCGGCGACAAGCTGCCCAGCGAGAACCGTGACCAGCTCAACGAGGCGCTCGGCGAGCTGCGCAGCGCCCTCGGCGGGCAGGACATCGAGAAGATCAAGTCCGCCCACGAGAAGCTGGCGCAGGTCTCCCAGCAGGCGGGCTCGCTGCTCTACGCCCAGCAGCAGGAGGGCGAGCAGGCCGCCCCGGGCGCGGCCGGGCCGGGTGCCGGCGCGGGTGCGGCCGGTGGCCCGAAGGCCGGTGGCGACGACGACGTGGTCGACGCGGAGATCGTGGACGAGGACAAGAAGTGACTTCCGGTCCCGGACACGATTCGCACGGCAGAGGGATGAGGTAACCGCATGACGGACAAGCCACGAGCGGCCGACCCGGGTGCCACCGGGTCGGCGCCGGGCGCCGGCAAGGACACCGGCGACGAACCCCGGGTCGTCATCCGCGACAAGCGCAAGCTCGGCAAGGTGACCGAGCAGCCGGCGAACGACGCCTCGGCGGCCGACGCGGCCGCCGACGCGCCCGCCGAAGGGCTGGTCGAGGAGGCCGAGGTCGTGGTCGACGAGATCGGCGGCGAGGCCGAGGTCGGCGGTCCGACCGTGGTCGACTCGCCCGCCGAGCCGAAGGGCGGGACCGGCACGGACGCGCCGCTCGGTGCCGAGCTGGAGTCGCTCCGCACCGACCTGGAGGAGCGCACCCGCGACCTCCAGCGGGTGACCGCGGAGTACGCCAACTACCGCAAGCGGGTCGACCGGGACCGCAACCTGGTCCAGGAGCAGGCCACCGGGGCGGTGCTCACCGCGCTGCTGCCGATCCTCGACGACCTGGACCGGGCCCGCGAGCACGGCGACCTGGTGGGCCCGTTCGGCAGCGTGGCCGAGCAGCTCACCGGCGCGCTCACGAAGTTCGGCCTGACCGCGTTCGGCGAGAAGGGTGACCCGTTCGACCCGACCCGGCACGAGGCGGTGGCGCACCAGACCTCCGCCGACGTGACGGAGCCGACCTGCGTGCAGGTCATGCGGCGCGGCTACCAGCTCGGCGAGCGGCTGCTGCGGCCCGCCATGGTCGCGGTCGCGGACCCGGAGTAGTGCCGACCCGTGACGTCCCGCCCGCCCGCACCGGGCGGGCGGGACGACCGGGATTCGACCCGTGGAAGGGGGTGGACCGGTGAGCTCCAAGGACTGGATCGAGAAGGACTACTACGCCGCGTTGGGCGTGGACAAGTCCGCCTCCTCGGACGAGATCAAGAAGGCGTACCGCAAGTTGGCCCGGGAGTCGCACCCGGACCACAACCCCGGCGACACCGGCGCGGAGGAGCGGTTCAAGACCGTCTCCGAGGCGTACGCGGTGCTCGGTGACGAGAAGAAGCGCCGCGAGTACGACGAGATGCGCTCGCTGTTCGGCTCCGGCGCCTTCCGGCGCAGCGCCCGCGGCGCGGGCCAGCCGGGCGGCATGCCGTTCGACGTCTCCGACCTGTTCGGCGGCGCGGGCGCCGGCGACAACCGGTTCAGCGGCGGCGGCTTCACCGACCTGTTCAGCTCGATCTTCTCCGGTGGCGGAGGCGGCGGCGGTCCGGCGCGGCCGCGCGGCCCGGCGCGTGGCCGGGACGTCGAGACCGAGGTGGCGCTCGACTTCGAAGACGCGGTACGCGGCGTCACGCTGCCGCTGACGCTGCGCGCTCCCGGGGTCTGCGACACCTGCCACGGCAACGGCGCGAAGCCCGGCACCCAGCCGGTGGCCTGCCCGGTCTGCCACGGCGCCGGGGTGACCACCCGCAACCAGGGGTCGTTCAGCTTCTCCGAGCCGTGCCGCAACTGCCAGGGCGTCGGCACGATCGTCGAGGAGAAGTGCCCGGAGTGCCACGGCACCGGCGGGGTCACCAAGACCCGCACGCTGAACGTGCGCTTCCCGGCCGGTGTGGCCGACGGGCAGCGGATCCGCCTGGCCGGCCGGGGTGAGCCCGGCGAGCGGGGCGGTGCGGCGGGTGACCTGTTCGTACAGGTGAAGGTCCGCCCGGACGAGCTGTTCGGGCGTACCGGGGACGACCTGACCCTGACCGTCCCGATCACGTACGCCGAGGCGGTTCTCGGCACGGACCTGCGCGTACCGACCCTGGACGGGACGGTGACCCTGCGGGTGCCACCGGGTACGCCCAGCGGGCGGGTGCTGCGCGCCCGCGGCAAGGGCGTCGTACGCAAGGACGGCCGCGCCGGTGACCTGCTGGTCACGCTCGACGTGGTGGTCCCGGCGAAGGTGTCGGACGAGGCGCGGGCGGCGCTGGAGACCTTCGCGGCGCAGACTCCGCCCGCCGCGCGGGAACATCTCGACGCGCGGGTACGTCGATTCAGTTGAGGTCGGCAGCGGAGGTGAGCGGGCATGTCGGAGGAGTACGTCGGCTCGGGTGACCCGGCCTACGAGGCCAAGGTCTTGATGATCTCGGTGGCCGCGCGGATGGCGGGGATGCACCCCCAGACGCTGCGCCAGTACGACCGGCTGGGCCTGGTGCAGGCCGGCCGGGCGTCCGGTGGCGGTCGCCGGTACAGCGTCCGGGACGTGGTGCTGCTCCGCGAGGTGCAGCGGCTCAGCCAGGACGATGGGATCAACCTGGCGGGGGTCAAGCGGATCATCGCGCTGGAGCGGCTGCTCGAAGAGGCGCAGCAGCGGGTGGCCCGGCTGGAGGCGGAACTCGACGCCGCGTACCGGCGGATCGCCGAGCTGGAGTCGCTCGGCGGCTTCCCCCGTGGCGACCTCGTGCCCACCAACCGCACCTCCACCGCGCTCGTCGTCTGGCGTCCGCGCCGCGCTCCCGACCGCTGACCTCGTACCTGAAGGCCGGCGCGCCCCGCTCCCCCGGGGCCGCGCCGGCCTTCGTCGTCCCCCGGGCGGTTCCGGGCCGGGTCAGGGGAAAGCGGCGTACGGCAGGGTGGGGTCAACTACGCTTTTCCGCAGGGGCAAAAGCCCCAAAGCGGATTCCGGGCTGGCGGGGGGAGTCATGACGGAACCGGCGAAGAAGGTGGCCGAGCGCGCGGAGGAACGGCTGGTGAAGGTGGCCGAGAACGTCCGCGAGCGGTTCGACCGGGTCACCGAGGGACGCTTCAGCGACAAGGTCAAGGAAGGGCGCTTCGCCGACCAGACGGACCACGGCGTGGACCGGGCGCGGGACGACGAGCGGCGCAAGAAGCAGGGCGGGTCGACCTGACGATCCGCCGACGTGCGGGCCGGGATCCACGGGGGATCCCGGCCCGTTCGCCGTGCCGAGGCTTTTCAGGGCGGGCCGTCAGAGGCGGCGGTTCTCGCGGACCAGGCCGCCCTCGCACCAGTCCCGGTAGACGAAGAGGTCCGGCCGGGCGAGCAGCACCCGGCTGTTGTGCGCCCAGTTGCGCATCAGGTCGTCGCCGGACTTCTCGGCCTGCTCGACCAGCTTGCGGAACCGGCGCTTGGGGTGGGCGCGGAAGTTCGTCCGGATGCCGTCGGCGGCGTAGATGTAGAGGCAGTGCAGCGTGAACCGCCGCGCCGGGCAGCCCTGGTCCATCGCCAGATCGAACAGCGTCTGCACCAGGTGGTCACCGGCGACCAGCAGGTCCCAGTCGGGCGGCATCGAGGTCAGCGGCACCGAATCCGGCTGATACGCCCACGACCGAAGCTCGGCGGGCGAGGGATCGACCGGGTTGGCGAAGCCGTGGAACGTCTCTTCCTGCACGCTCACCGGCCGACCTTCCGCTTGCGCTGGCGGGGGCGCAGGCCACCCGCGGACCCTGGCTGCTGGGCCGAAACGTTAACGCGGTTGGACGGAGCAGGGGTAGACCTTCCCGGGATCAATTTGACAACGCCGGGCCGGATCTGCCCTCGGCTGATCCGGCCCGGCCGGGTCAGTCGCCGGAGCCCAGGGGCAGCGGCGCGGGCGGCCGTGCGGCGGCGGCGCGGGTGCGCAGCCACTGCTTGAACCACGGGCTGTCCGGCAGGCGGGCGAGCAGCGGCCCGGTCACCACCGTGATCAACACGTACGCGGTGGCGAGCGCGGCGAGCTTCGGCTCCACCGGGTAGACGGCCGCGACGGCCAGCCCGGCGATGACGATGGAGAACTCGCCGCGCGGGGTCAGCGCCAGGCCGGCCCGCCAGCGGCCGGGCTCGGCGATCCCGGCCCGGCGGGCGGCCAGGTAGCCGGTAGCCACCTTCGTCGCCATGGTCACCACTGCGAGCAGCAGCGCGGGCAGCAGTACCGGCGGCATGTCCAGCGGGTTGGTGACCAGCCCGAAGAACACGAAGAAGACCGCGGCGAACAGGTCACGCAGCGGGGAGAGCAGCTCGGTGGCGTGGTGCGCCACCGGCCCGGACAGCGCGATGCCCACCAGGAACGCGCCGACCGCCGCCGACACCTGGAGCTTGGCCGCGACACCGGCGACCAGCAGGGTCAGGCCGAGCACCCCGAGCAGCAGCGCCTCCGGATCCTTGGCGGAGAGCGCGGCGGAGATCAGATGGCCGTACCGGATCGCCACGGCCAGCACCACGACGACGGTGAACACCGCGATGGCGAGCGCGATGCCGCCCTTCATCAGGCCGACCCCGGCGAGCAGCGCGGTGACCAGCGGCAGGTAGAGGGCCATCGCCAGGTCCTCGATCACCAGGACGGACAGGATCACCGGGGTCTCCCGGTTACCGACCCGGCCCAGGTCGCCGAGCACCTTCGCGATCACGCCGGACGACGACACCCACGTGACGCCCGCGAGCACCACCGCCGCCACCCAGCCCCAGCCGAGCAGGAGCGCGAAGGCGAACCCGGGCAGCGCGTTGAACACCGCGTCGATCAGGCCGGCCGGCGCAGCGGACCGGAGGTTGCCCACCAGCTCGTTGGCGCTGTACTCCAGGCCGAGCATGACCAGCAGCAGGATCACGCCGATCTCCGCGCCGACCGCGAAGAACTCCTCGCTGGCGTTGAGCGGCAGCAGCCCGCCGTGCCCGAACGCCAGGCCGGCGAGCAGGTACAGCGGGATGGGCGACACGCCGAAGCGGCGGCTCAGCCGGCCGAGCAGGCCGAGCAGGAGCAGCAGCGCACCGACCTCGATGAGCAGGATTGTGGTTTCGTGCATACGCGTCAGCCGTCCGGATCGGTCTCGGCGAGGATCGCGGTCACGCCGTCGAGCCCCTGACGGGTACCGACCACGACGACCACATCGCCGGCCTCGAACCGGAAGGTGGGATCGGGCGAGACGTTCACGGCGCCCTGACGCAGCACGGCCACGATGGACGCGCTGGTCCGGGTGCGTGCCTTGGTGTCCGCGAGCCGCTTGCCGACGTACTTCGACCCCGCCGGGATGGCGATCTGCTCGGTCAGCAGCCCGGCGGCCTGCTCGCGCAGCCCGGAGAGCTGACCCAGCATCAGCGACGCGCCGAGGATGTCGGCCAGCGCCTCCGCCTC
This sequence comes from Micromonospora sp. WMMD1219, assembly GCF_049315215.1. Classification (NCBI taxonomy): domain Bacteria; kingdom Bacillati; phylum Actinomycetota; class Actinomycetes; order Micromonosporales; family Micromonosporaceae; genus Micromonospora; species Micromonospora sp. WMMD1219. Next base: position 1,604,258 of record NZ_CP186057.1, on the reverse strand, counting down.
GTCGTCGGTCAGGGGTATGTCGTGTTGGCAGGAGTCGGGATCGTCCGGGTCGTAGAGGACCAGGTCGCGACGGCCATTGCGGTGGGAGACCACGCCGAGCCGGCGGCCGGACTCCGTCATCAGATCATGACGTACGCCGATCCCGGGCAGGGCGGTCTGTTCGACACGTACTCGCACGCGGGTGAGGCTACTCCGGGCGCGCACGTGCTGTTTCCGGGGCCGAACCACAGACTGGTCGATGCGGCTCGGGCGGCTCGTCTAGTCCCGTTCGGCTACGAACACGCCGACGCCTTCGAGCGTCTCGGTGAGGCCGGTCGCGCGCAGGATCATCATCGCCTTGCCGACGACGGTGTCGGAGACGCCGTATTCCTTGCACAGTTGGGCGCGGCTCGGCAGCTTGGTGCCGGGTGGCCACTCGCCCGAATCGATCTTGCTCTTCAGCTCGTCTGCGAGCACTTGGTACTGCTGCTTGGGCATACACACTCCCCGGATGGCACGCCCATTCGACCATGCAACCACCTCCAACCTCAAGCAATTGTGGGTCGGTCGTTGACCTACGACTGGTACCGATTGTAGGTTGCTGACGAACGCTCCCGGATGGCACCTGGAGCTTTCCCGGGTCGGGGCGGGCATCCCCCGTGGCTCGTCCCGACCCCCGTCCTCGCGAGAAGGGACAGTGTCGTGCGCAATCTCCTGCGAATACGTCCGAAGCGGCGGGACGCGGGCCCGCCCAACTCCGCACCGGTCGGCGCCTACCGCTCCGCGTCGTACCTTCCGCTCCGGCCCTGGCAGGTGCGGGGCCGCCGCTTCCCGACGTGCCGTCGAGGGCTGGATCCCGCCGAGGTCGCCGCGTTCCTCGATCGCGTCGCCGGGGACCTCGCCGCCGCGTACGCCGAAGTCGCCCGGAGCCGGGATGAGACGGCCCGGATCAAGGTTGCGTTACGCGAGTGGCAGTCCCGGCAGGCTCCGTCGATGCGTGACCTGGCCGGGCGGCCGTGACCGGGCGTTACGTGATCCACCTGCCGGTGCGTGCGGCCGATCTGGCTCGGGCGAAGATGCTCGGTCGCACGGCCGGACGGTCGTTGGCGTTCCTCGCGGTGGTGGAGCTGGGTGGCATCACCGTCTCGGTCGAGGACGACCAGGCCGTACGCCATTGGGTGTTCTGTGACCGCAAGCTGGACGGCGGCCGGCGTTGCGTGCTGCGCGCCGACCACGAGACCCCGTGCCGCGCGCGCCTCCCGCGTCGCTGAGATCTTGGTACGAAAGGGCCCTCGGAGGGGCCGTTTCATACCAAGATCTCTCCGGCGAGACCGATGGGCGGTGACTCAGGTCACAGGGGTGGAGTTGAGCGGAATAGACTCAACTCTGGTTGTGTCATGTCCAGTGGACACGCCGATCCGGGGGAGCCCATGAACACGGAACGTCTCACCACCAAGAGCCGCGAGGCCATCACCGGTGCCGTCGCGCTGGCGAACCAGCGCGGTCACGCCACCGTGGAGCCCTGGCACCTGCTGCTGTCACTGCTGGACACCGAGGGCTCGACCGCCGCGGGCCTGCTGCGCGCCGTCGGGGCCGACCCCGCCGAGCTGCGCCGCGTCGCCCAGCGCTCGGTCGACGCGCTGCCCGCCGCACGCGGGTCGAGCATCGCCGAGCCGACGCTGGCGCGCGAGTTCGTCAACGCCATCGGCGCCGCCGAGCAGATCGCCCGGCCGCTGGGCGACGAGTACACCTCCACCGAGCACCTGCTGGCCGGGCTGGCCCGGGTTGGCGGCGCGGTCTCGGTCGCGCTGAAGAACTCCGGCGCCACCGAGGAGAACCTGGTCGCCGCGTTCCCGACCGTCCGCGGCGGGGACCGCCGGGTCACCACCGCCGACCCGGAGCAGACCTACCAGGCCCTGTCCAAGTACGGCGTCGACCTCACCGCCAGCGCCCGCGATGGCAAGATCGACCCGGTGATCGGCCGGGACTCGGAGATCCGCCGGGTGATCCAGGTGCTGTCCCGGCGTACGAAGAACAACCCGGTCCTGATCGGCGAGCCGGGCGTCGGCAAGACCGCGATCGTGGAGGGCCTGGCCCAGCGGATCGTGGCCGGCGACGTGCCGGAGTCGCTGCGGGACAAGAAGCTGGTCTCGCTCGACCTCGGTGCGATGGTGGCCGGCGCGTCGTACCGGGGTCAGTTCGAGGAGCGGCTGAAGTCCGTGCTGGAGGAGATCAAGAACTCCGACGGCCAGGTCATCACGTTCCTCGACGAGCTGCACACCGTGGTCGGCGCCGGCAAGGGCGAGGGCTCGATGGACGCCGGCAACATGCTCAAGCCGATGCTGGCGCGCGGTGAGCTGCGGATGGTCGGCGCGACCACGCTCGACGAGTACCGCGAGCACATCGAGAAGGACCCGGCCCTGGAGCGCCGCTTCCAGCCGGTGCTGGTCGGCGAGCCGACCATCGAGGACACCATCGGCATCCTGCGCGGGCTCAAGGAGCGCTACGAGGTGCACCACGGCGTACGGATCACCGACGCCGCGCTGGTCGCCGCCGCCGCGCTCTCCGACCGCTACATCACCGACCGGTTCCTGCCGGACAAGGCGATCGACCTGGTCGACGAGTCCGCGTCCCGGCTGCGGATGGAGATCGACTCGCGCCCGGTCGAGGTGGACGAGATCGAGCGGGCGGTACGCCGGCTGGAGATCGAGGAGATGGCGCTGGCGAAGGAGCCGGACGCCGCGTCCGCCGAGCGCCTGGAACGGCTGCGCAAGGAGCTGGCCGACAAGCGCGAGCAGCTCACCGCGCTCTCCGAGCGCTGGCAGACCGAGAAGAGCCACATCACCAAGCTCTCCACCGCCAAGGAGGAGCTGGAGCGCCTCGGCGGCGAGGCCGAGCGGGCCGAGCGCGACGGCGAGCTGGAACGCGCCGCCGAGCTGCGGTACGGCCGGATCCCCGCGCTGCGGACCGAGCTGAAGCAGGCCGAGGAGGAGCTGGCCCGGCTCCAGGCCGACGGCGCGATGCTCAAGGAGGAGGTCGGCGCGGACGACATCGCCGCAGTGGTCGCCTCCTGGACCGGCATCCCCGCCGGTCGGCTGCTCGAAGGCGAGACCGCCAAGCTGCTGCGGATGGAGGAGTCGCTGCGCGGCCGCGTGGTCGGCCAGGCCGAGGCGGTCGGCGCGGTCTCCGACGCGGTCCGCCGCGCCCGGGCCGGCGTCGCCGACCCGGACCGCCCCACCGGCAGCTTCCTGTTCCTCGGCCCGACCGGCGTCGGCAAGACCGAGCTCGCCAAGGCGCTCGCCGAGTTCCTCTTCGACGACGAGCGGGCCATGGTCCGCATCGACATGAGCGAGTACGGCGAGAAGCACTCGGTGGCCCGCCTGGTCGGTGCCCCGCCCGGGTACGTCGGCTACGAGGAGGGCGGCCAGCTCACCGAGGCGGTGCGCCGCCGGCCGTACTCGGTGATCCTGCTGGACGAGGTGGAGAAGGCCCACCCGGACGTCTTCGACGTGCTGCTCCAGGTGCTCGACGACGGCCGGCTCACCGACGGTCAGGGCCGTACCGTGGACTTCCGCAACGCGATCCTGATCCTCACCTCGAACCTGGGCTCGTCGGTGATCAGCGACCTGACGCTCACCGAGAACGAGCGCCGGGAGGGCGTGCTCGCGGTGGTCCGGTCGCACTTCAAGCCGGAGTTCCTCAACCGGCTCGACGACATCGTGGTGTTCGCCGCGCTCCAGGGCGAAGACCTGCGGTCGATCGTGGACATCCAGCTCGACCGGATGCGAACCCGTCTTGCGGACCGCCGGTTGGGCCTGGAGATCACCGAGGCGGCCCGGACGTGGCTGGCCGAGCACGGGTACGACCCGATCTACGGTGCCCGCCCGCTGCGCCGGCTGGTGCAGTCGGCGATCGGCGACCAGCTCGCCAAGGCGCTGCTGGCCGGTGAGATCCGCGACGGCGACACGGTCCGCGTCGACCTGTCCGACTCCAAGGAGTCCCTGGCGGTGACCGCCGCCTGACCCGCACCACCCTTGCGGAGGCCCGGCCTCCGGCCGGGCCTTCGCCGTCCCACCGCACTCCGCCTGCCGCCGCCCCACCCGCCGGGGTCGCCTCAACCTCCACCTGCGTTGATCAAGGAGTTTGTGTCCTGTGGAGGCGCCGGCGGGGACACAAACTCCTTGATCAACGGGGAGAGCGAGGGGAGAGCGAGGGGAGAGCCGAGGGGAGAGCCGAGGGGAGAACCGGGGCGGGCGGCAGGGGTGAGGGGGTGGTGGGGTGGGCACATAGTGGGGCATGAGCGGGAGCTGGGAACGGGAACTGGACGAGGCTGCGCGGGAACTCGACGGTGCGGACACCCTCGCCTTCGGCGGGGTGGGGCTCGCGGGGCAGATCCTGCCCGCGACCGAGGCGTACCGGACGCTGGAACAGGGGCTGCGGGAGCACCCGGAGGCGGCCCGTAAGCGGGTCGACAGGTTGCTCCGCAAGGGCTCGCCGGCCGGCCGGGCGTACGCGGCCACGTTGCTGGAGGCTGTCGACCCGGCCGCCGGGCGGGACGCCTGGGCGCGGCTGCGCGGCGACGACGGTGAGTTCACCACGTTCTCCGGCTGCCTCATGGGCCGCGCCACGCTGGGCGAATACGCCGCCGACCGGCTCGCCGGCGGCGCGCGGTAACTGAGCGCACACTCAGCGAACAGGACTTCAGAAGGCGTGCGTGCGGTTGTTACCGTTCCCGCCGAGCACGTTGGGGGAGGCGGTCGTGAACGGTTCGTTGGCGTACGTGGTGACCACGCTGGGGTGCCTGGTCGGGGTGGCCGGTGTGGTGATCGCCGTGATCGCGGTACGGAAGTCCCGGTCGGCGTCCCGCCCGAAGACGAAGGCGGCTCCGGGTGACCCGTTCCGGGACCGGGACGCCGACGCGCTGCGTGGTGACCCGCGCGCGCTCAAGCCGGGCGACATCGTCGAGATCCGCACGGTGCCGTACACCGTGCGCGGCTCGGTGCACCTGGTCGAGGGCGGCTGGAGCTGGGCGGAGCACCTGCTCGACGACGCGGGCGGCGTGAAGCGCTGGCTCTCCGTCGAGAGCGACCCGGACCTGGAGATGGTGCTCTGGACCAGCGAGCCGGGGGCCACCGTCACGCCGGGCGCCCCGACGCTGGAGATCGCCGGCCGCCGCTACAACTGGGACGAGTCGGGCCAGGCCCGGTACACCGCGACCGAGGGCACCGGCCTCGACCCGAGCGGCACCATGCGCTACTACGACTACCAGGCGCCCGGTGGCGCGCGGCTGTCGTTCGAGGCGTACGGGGAGGCCGGCTGGGAGGTCAACCTCGGCGAGGAGCTGCGCCGCGCCGAGGTGATGATCTACCCGCAGGGCGGCCCGGACACGGTGCGCTGACGTGCTCGTCTGTCTGGACGCGCCCTACGTCGACACCAGCGCCGCCGATCTGAGCCTGGCCCTGGGCGGCCCGGAACTGCCGGCGCTCGCCGTACGCGACATCGACCTGCCCGGCCTGCCCCGACTGCGGCTGCGCCTGCTCGGCGCCTCCCACCAGGTCGTGCTCGGCACGCTCACCGAGACGGTCGCCTGCCTGCGCGGCCGCCCGCCGCACCTGCCCGGCACGCTGCACGACGAGACGGCCGGCTACCGGTTCCTCGCCACAGTGCTCCGGCCGGAGGGCGACGGCCTGCGCACCCGGGTCGCGGCGCTGCGCGCCGAACTGGCCGAGGACCCGTACGCGCTGATCGGCGTCTTCCCCGGCGACGAGGACGCGGTCACCGCGCTCTCCGTCCGGCCCCGCCCGCCGGACGGCGCGCTCGCCTGGCGCACCTGGCACGCCTACCCGCAGACAAACGAGCTGGTCCTGACCGAGACCGTGGTGGAGGAGCTGTGACGTACCGACGGTGGTTCGTGGTGGGCGTGGCGGTCGCCGTCATCGGCGCGCTCATCGCCGCCTTCACGATCTTCTACGGCAACTTCTCGCCCCGGGGCTACGTGGAGGACAACTTCTCCCGCGCCACCGGGCGGGACATCGGCTCGAACGCGATCGCGTACACCTCGAACAAGGCGCCGAGCGACGTGTCCAAGCAGATCACCGACGCCTGGAAGCCGGCCGACCAGTACGTCGACGGCAGCGGCGTCTACCTGCGCTACGACGACGACTCGGTGGTCATCCTCCCGCTCGCCGTCGGCTCGGTGATCCTGCTGGAGAAGATGACCACCGCCTACCCCCGGTACCACAGCGTCGTCGGCAACAGCTGGGGCTGGGGCCGAGGCAGCACGGTCCGGGGCGGCGGCCCCGGTTCCGGCAAGTAGCCCCTCCGACCCCCTCACCCTGGAGTCTCCTGTGCAGCATCTCGTCACCGACCTGCTGGTCACCCTGGCCTACGGCGCGGTCGGCGTCGTCCTGATGGCGATCGGCTACGTCCTGGTCGACCTGGCCACCCCCGGCAAGCTCCACGAGCTGATCTGGACCGAGCGCAACCGCAACGCGGCGCTGCTGCTCTCGTCCAACCTGCTCGGGGTGGGCACGATCGTGGTCGCCGCGATCGTGGCCAGCGACGACGACTTCACGCTGGGGCTGGTCGGCGCCGCCGCGTACGGCATCCTCGGTCTGGTGATCATGGCGGCGGCGTTCGTGCTGCTCGACGTGGCCACCCCGGGCAAGCTCGGTGAGCTGCTCGTGGACCCGGAGCCGCACCCGGCGGTGTGGGTCTCCGCCACCGTGCACCTCGCCACCGGCGCGATCATCGCGGCCGCGATCATCTGATGAGCGGCAAGCCCGCCAAGCACCAGGTGGGGAAGGACAAGCGCACCCAGACGGTGATCTGGTCCGTGGTGGTGGGGGTCGTGGTGGTCGTCTGCGCCATCGGCGCGTTCAGCGGCGACTCGGACACCTCCGTCCCCGCACCGGCGGCCGACGAGCGCTCCGGCACCGTGCCGATCCTCCGCGCCGCCGCCGACAGCCAGGGCATCTGCTACGGCTGGGAACTGCTCGACGTGTACGACGAGGTGAGCGTCGGCTCCAACCTCGGCGACGGCACCACAGTCGTCGACGCGCCCGGCTGCACGCGCTGGCTCGCGGTCTCCGCCAACGTCAGGTACACCTCGTCGAGCAGCGAGTCGGAGGACTCCGCCACGATCCGGATCAAGGGCTCGGACGACATCGAGTTCGTCGACCTCGCCGCGATCGAGACCCGGCTGGGCCGCTTCGGGCTGGACGAGGACGCGTTCGTCGACGACCCGGGTTGGGCCGTCACCCGGGCCGCCACGATCCTGCCGTTGCTCGCCGCCGAGCGCGGGCTCGCCGAGCCGGCCGCGACGCCCACCGCCGCGCCGTCGACAGCCGCCGCCCCGCTGCCGGACGCCGGCAACGACTTCTGGCGGGACCGCTGGATCTACGTGCTCAGCTCGGTCGGCCTGTTCCTGCTCGCCGCGCTGTTCCTCGCCGTGGGCGTGCGACAGCGCCGCAACCACCGGGTACGGGTGCCCGCGCAGCGCGCCGGGGCGGGAGCCGCCGGACGTACCCGGAGCAGACGGTGACCGCCGACGTGGCCGCACGGCCGCGGTGGCGCCTGGCCCGCGCGGCGGTCCTGCTCGCGGTCTTCGTGTGCGCGGCCTGCGGCCTGGTGTACGAGCTGGCGCTGGTCGCGCTCGGCAGCTACCTGATCGGCGACACGGTCGGCCAGGCGTCGATCGTGCTCGGCGTGATGGTCTTCGCGATGGGCGTCGGCGCGCTGGTGGCGAAGCCGTTGCAGTCCCGGGCGGTGGTGTCGTTCGCGGTGATCGAGCTGACGCTGGCGCTGCTCGGCGGCCTCTCAGTGCTCGGGCTCTACGCCGCGTTCGCCTGGCTCGACCTGTACGGCCCGGCGCTCGTCGGCACCGCGTTCGTGCTCGGCCTGCTGATCGGCGCGGAGATCCCGCTGCTCATGGTGATGCTGCAACGCATCCGGGAGCAGTCCGCGGGCAGCGCGGTGGCCGACCTGTTCGCCGCCGACTACGTGGGCGCACTGCTCGGCGGGCTGGCCTTCCCGTTCCTGCTGATCCCGGTCTTCGGCCAGCTCAAGGGCGCGCTCGTGGTGGGCGCGGTGAACGCGGTCGCCGGTGTGGTGCTCGTCTTCACCGTGTTCCGCGCCGAACTCAGCCGCCGGGCGCGGGCCGCGCTGGGCGCGGCCACCGTCGTGGTCGGCCTGCTTCTCGGGTACGCGTGGGTGACCGCCCACGACTTCGAGGTGACCACCCGCCAGCAGCTCTACCGCGACCCGGTGGTGCACGCCGAGCGCAGCCGATACCAGGAGATCGTGCTGACCCGCTCGGTGCGCGAACCCGGCCACTCCGACACCGACCTGCGGCTGTTCCTCAACGGCGACCTGCAGTTCAGCTCGATCGACGAGTACCGCTACCACGAGGCGCTCGTGCACCCGGCGATGCGCGGGGCGCACGGCGACGTGCTGGTGCTCGGCGCCGGGGACGGGCTGGCCGCGCGGGAGATCCTCAAGTACCCGGACGTGCGCTCGGTGACGCTCGTCGACCTCGACCCGGCAGTGGTCGAGCTGGCCCGCCGCGAGCCGCAGCTGCGCGAGCTGAACCGGGAGTCGCTAACCGACCCCCGGGTACGCGTGCTCAACCTGGACGCGTTCGCCTGGCTGCGTACCGCCACCGACCGCTTCGACGTGGTGATCGCCGACCTGCCCGACCCGGACGAGACGGCCACCGCGAAGCTCTACACGATCGAGTTCTACACGCTGGTCCGGCCGGTGCTGGCCCCCGGCGGGCGGCTCGTCGTGCAGTCCGGGTCGCCCTACTTCGCGCCCCGGTCGTACTGGTCGATCGAGCGGTCGGTGCGCGAGGCGGGCTTCGCCACCGTGCCGTACCACGTCGACGTGCCGAGCTTCGGCGACTGGGGGTTCGTGCTCGCCGCGCCGGGTGATGTCGCGCCGGAGCTGGCGCTGCCGGCCGACCCGCCGCCGCTGCGGTTCCTCACCCCGGAGGTGCTGGCCGCCGCCGGCACGTTCCCCGCCGACCGGGCCCGGCTGGACGTGCCGGCCTCCACGCTGTTGCGGCCGAGGGTGCTGGACTACGCCCGCGAGGAGTGGCGGGGCTACTAGGTTTCGGGACATGCCACCCGAATCGCCGCGCCACCGACCGGGCATCGGCTGGCTGGTCCGCCGGCTGCCGACCCGGGCGGTCGAGGCGGCGTCCTACCTCCAGGCGTTCGTGCTCTCCGGCGTGGTCACCGTGCTGGCCGTGCGCGCGTACCTGAAGGCCACCGACTATCCGCAGCTCGGTGGCGGCGGGCTGCACATCGCACACGTCCTCTGGGGCGGCCTGCTGCTCGCCGTCGGCCTGGGCGTCCCGCTCGTCTTCCTCGGCGGCGGCGCCCGCACCGGCGGCGCGGTGATCGGCGGCATCGGGTTCGGGCTGTTCATCGACGAGGTGGGCAAGTTCGTCACCACCGGCACCGACTACTTCTACGCCCCCGCCGCCGCCATCATCTACGTCGCGTTCGCGCTGCTGGTCCTGCTCACCCAGGCGGTACGTGGACGCACCGGCCGGTCCCGGCTGACCCCGGCCGAGCGCACCGCGAACGCGCTGGACATGGTGCTCAGCGGCCTGCCGGGCGGGCTGACCGATCGCCGTCGCATCGCCGTGCTGCGGCTCGTACAGGGCACCGGGCCGGCCACCGAGACGGCGATGGCGCAACTGCTGGACGCCGTACCCCATCGGGAACCGCCGCCGGTGCCGCTCTGGCAGCGGGCGGCGGACCGGGCCCGGCGTCTCGCCGTCTGGGCGGCCGGACGCCGCTGGCTGGTCTGGCCGGTGGTGGTCTATTTGGTGGTGGAGCCGGTGCTCACGGTGGTGGCGGTGTTCGTCGACGGCGTGACCGGGAAGCTGGACCAGGAACGGGAGTGGGGCGCGGTGCTCGGCGTCAGCGCCACCGCGCTGATCACCGCCGTGCTCGGCCTGTGGGCCGCCTGGCTGCTGCGCCGCAACCGGACCGAGGCGTTCCGCCTGTTCAAGCTGGCGCTGCTGGTCGACCTGCTGTTCGGGCAGGTCTTCAACTTCACTGTGAACCAGTTCGGGGCGGTCTCCGCCGTCGCGCTCGATCTCGCGCTGCTCGGCGTGGTCACCGCCGAGCACCGCCGGTTGCGGCGCGCCGCCGAGAGGTGACCCGTTCCGGCGTGCTGAGCTGGTCGAAGATCGCTACGGTGGGCTTCTCATCCAGGAAGGGAGAATCATGGTCGATGCTCCGGGCACCCCGCCCCGCACGCGTCCCGGCGTGGTGTCGCTCTCCAGTTGGCTGCTCATCCTCGTCGCCGCGATCCAGGTGCTGAACCTGATCGTGGCACTGAGCGTCGTCGGCAAGATCCGCGACGTTCTCACCGACGCGTACGCGGGCACCTCGGCCGAAGGTGCCGCCGACATCGCGTACGCGTTCAGCATCATCACGGCGGTCGTGTCGCTGCTGATCGCGGCCGGGCTCGTCGTCCTCGCGCTGTTGAACAACCGGGGCAAGAACGGCTCCCGGATCACCACCTGGGTGCTGGGCGGCATCCTGTTCTGCTGCACCGGCGGCGGCCTGCTGACCGGTCTCACCGGCGGCATGACGGGCAGCGGCACCACCGGTGACGTGCCCAGCTCGGAGGAGATCCAGCGCCGGCTGGAGGACGCGCTTCCGTCCTGGTACACCCCGGTCAACCTGCTGCTGGGCCTGGTCGCGCTGCTCGCCCTGCTGGCCGCGCTGATCCTGCTGGCGCTGCCGAAGGCGAACGAGTTCTTCCGCAAGCCCAAGGCCGGCTGGGAGCCGCCGGTGCCCGGTGGCGCCTACCCGGCGTACCCGTCGCACCCGGGCCAGCCGGGGGATCCGGCGTACCCGTCGTACCCGCCGGCTCCCGGCACGCCGCCGTCGACGCCCGGCGGTCAGCCGCCGTCCGCGCCGGGTGGTCAGCCGCCGTCCGCGCCCGGCGGTCAGCCGGGTGAGCGCCGCGACCCGGAGCCGCCATCCGGAAGTTGACGTCCGGATTACAGCGACGCCGACGATCCCTCCGAGTAGGTTGCAAGCCGACGCCTACCGGAGGGATCAGTCGTGTCGTACCCCGATCGGGCCGCACCCCGCCGGCCGGGCACTGTCCTCGCCGCGGCGGCGCTGCTGCTGGCGATGGCGGTCGGCGCCGTGGCGTACGCGGTGGCCAACCTGGCCGTCGGCGGTGGCACGGTGGACCGGTTCCGGGACGCGGCGGCGGAACGGACCGGCGCGAGCGGTGGCGACATCGACCAGGTGGCCGGCCTGCTGCGCGGCTCCACAGTGCTGGCCGCCGTGCTCGGTGTGCTCGCCGCGCTGCTGCTCGTCGGGCTCGCGCTCGGCCTGCTCGCCGGTCGTTCCGGCGCCCGCACGGCGACCTGGGTGGTCGCCGGGACGGGCCTGCTCTGCGGTTGCTGCGGGCTGGCGGTGCTGGTCGGCCAGCGAGCCGCCCCGCTGCGGCTCGGCGCGGACGACCGGATCACCGCCGACCTGCTGGGGCTCGTCGGAGACGCCTACCCGTCGTGGTGGATCCCGGTGAACGCGACGGTGTCGGTGGCGCAGATCCTCGGCTACCTGGTGGTCGCCGTGCTGCTCGCGCTGCCGTCGTCCGGCGCGTTCCTGCGCCGCCGCACCGCGCCGCTGAGGCTGTCCGGCTACGGCTCGACCGTGTCCGGCGCGGCCGCCCCCGGTCCGACGCCCTGGGGACCGCCGCCCGGCCTGAACCCGCCCGCCTCCGCCCCACCGGCCTCCGCGCCGCCCGTCTCCGGTCCGTCGCCGTACGAGCGGCCTGCACCGCCCCCGTCCGCACCGCCCGCGCCCGCACCGCCCGCGCCGCCGCCGGGTGGGTTCCCGCCGCCTCCCGAGGACCGCCGATGACAGGTGACACCGACCCCTCCCGGCGCCGTGCCCTGGTCACCGGCGCCAGCCTGGGCATCGGCGAGGCGTTCGCCCGCCGGCTCGCCGCCGACGGCTGGGACCTCGTCCTGGTGGCCCGGGACGCCGCCCGGCTGGACGCGCTGGCGGCCGAGCTGACCGGCCGGCGCGGCGGCGACGCCGAGACGATCGCCGCGGATCTGTCCACCGAGGACGGATGTGCGGCGGTCGAACGACGGCTCACCGCCGGTACGCCGATCGAGCTGCTCGTCAACAACGCCGGCATCAGTCTGAACACGTCGTTCGTCCGCTCGTCGGTGGCGGACGAGGCGCGGCTGGTCCGGCTCAACGTGCTCGCGGTGCTGCGTCTGACCCATGCCGCCCTCGGTTCGATGATCGAGCGGGGCCGCGGGGCAGTGATAAATGTCTCTTCCGTTGCCGGCTTCGGTGTCCCCATGCCGGGATCCACGTACTCGGCCAGCAAGGCGTGGGTGACGAATTTCAGTGAATCGATCGGCCAGTCCGTCGCGCCGCTCGGCGTGCGCGTGATGGCGCTCTGCCCCGGCTACACCCGAACCGGAAATCACGAACGGGCGGGCATCGACATGTCCCGCCTACCCGCCTGGGCCTGGCTGCGGGCCGACGATGTGGTTGCCGAAGGGCTGCTTGACCTGCATAAAGGTAAGTTCGTGAGTGTCCCGGACTGGAAGTACAAGGTGGCGGTGGCCGGGCTGCGGTACGCGCCGAAGCGCCTGCTGCGCGGCTTCCGGCGGGACAGCCGGGGTGCGGTCGGCCGGCAGGGCGGCTGACCGGCGGCCACCCGTACGCGGGCCGGTACGGCGGCCGGCCGGGATGGACGGTCGCACAGCGTAGCCGCTCCTCGCCACCCGCCCGTCGCCCGCAGGGTTGACCAGGGCAGACCCGAAACACGGCGCTCAGACTTGCGAAGTACGCTCTTGGGCCATGGGCGACCACGACGACCTGCGCAAATTCATCACTGACCTAGCTGTGGTGCACGGCCGGGTGGTGCTCTCGTCGGGCCGCGAGGCGGACTGGTACGTGGATCTGCGTCGCGTCACGCTCCATCACGAAGCGGCTCCGTTGATCGGCCGGGTCATGCGTGACCTCACCGCCGACTGGGCGTACGACGCGGTCGGTGGGCTGACCCTGGGGGCCGATCCGGTGGCCGCCGCCATGCTGCACGCCTCGGCGGGCACCGGTCGCGCTGTCGACGCCTTCGTGGTCCGCAAGGAGGGCAAGGCCCACGGTCTCCAACGCCGGATCGAGGGGCCGGACGTCTCCGGGCGGCGGGTGCTCGCGGTCGAGGACACCTCCACCACCGGTGGAAGTGTGTTGACGGCGGTCGAAGCATTGCGTGAGGCGGGGGCCGAGGTGGTGGGTGTGGCGGTTATTGTTGATCGAGGTGCCGGCGACACGGTGCGAGCCGCCGGATTGCCCTATCGGGCGGCCTATACGTTGGCTGACCTCGGCCTTGTGGCGTAAAAGTTTGCCGATTCGGATCTGCTGATATGCAGGCGGATCGATGCTGCTGGTGGAAGGATGGAATACGTGGGAACTGCGTTGGCTGAAATGACCATGCCTCAGATCTCGCCGCTTGCCGGCGAGCCGATCGAACGCGCCGACGCCGAGCGGCTTGCGGGGGTCCTCAAGGCCCTCGCTGACCCCGCCCGGCTGCGGCTGCTCAGCCTGATCCAGTCGGCTCCCGAGGGGGAGGCGTGCGTGTGTGACCTCACCGCGCCGCTCGGCCTCTCGCAGCCGACGGTCAGCCACCACCTGCGAATCCTCACCGAGGCCGGCTTGCTGGAGCGGGAGAAGCGCGGGGTCTGGGCGTACTACCGGCTGGTGCCGTCCGCGATCGCCACGATCGCGGATCTGCTCACCCCGCCGCGGAAGCGGGCCACCAAGAAGGCTCGCTGAAACCTTCGGGCCGGCCCGAGCGAGGGTCGTCTCGACCGGGTGACCGGTGGCGTGCGAGGGGTGGCGCCATCAGCGCACGGTGACGGCTGTCGTCGTCCGTGTGACCCGGCGAGATCAGTGATGTCGAAGGCCGGTCCTCGTCCGAGGGCCGGCCTTCGGCGTCCGTACGCGCTCAGCGGCGGTGCTGCCCGCCGTCTCCGTGCCCGGGCCGGTGCTCCTCGATGCCTTCCCGGGCTGCCTCCACAGTGCCGGCCACCGTCGCCGCGGTGATGACGGCGACCGCCTCGCCGCGCTTGCGCGCCCGCCGGTCGCGGAGGAACTCGAAGAAGATCGGCAGCACCGAGATCACGATGATCAGCGCGACCACCGGCAGGATGTACCTGTCGATCTTGTCGCCGATGGCGTCGTAGATCTGGCGGGCCAGCAGGTAGCCGATCAGCAGGATGCCGTCCACCCAGAGGATCGCGCCCACCACGTTCCACACGAAGAACTGGCGGGCCGACATGCCGAGCACCCCGGCCACCGGGTTGAGGAACGTCCGCACGATCGGGATGAACCGGGCCAGCACCACGGCCTTCGCCGGGCCGAACTTCTGGAAGTAGTACTCCGCCTTCTCCACGTACTCCCGCTTGAACAGCCGGGAGTTGGGCTTCTCGAACATCCGGCGGCCGTACCGGGCACCGAGCCAGTGCCCGAGCTGGGCGCCGGCGATCGCGCAGAGCGGACCGCCGATCATCAGCCCGGCCAGGGACAGGCGGGTGCCGTCGCCGAAGATGGCGTCGGCCACCGGGGAGGCGGCCACCCCGGCCAGGAACAGCAGCGAGTCGCCGGGGAAGAAGAAGCCGACGAGCAACCCGGTCTCGGCGAAGAGGATCACCCAGACGCCGATCATGCCGAAGGTGTGGATGAGGTCCTTCGGATCGAGCGGGTTCAGCGCCACGCTCTCGGAGAACATCCGGGTCTTCTCTGCTGTGTCCACGGCCACACAGGGTACCCCGGCCCGGTCCGGCATTTCGGCCGGACCGGGCGTCCTCGTCAGAGGCGGGGGTCGACCGGCTCGGACTCGCAGGCGAGGATCGCGAACACCAGCTCGTGGCGGCGCCAGAGCGGAGCGTCCTCGGCCAGCGCGTCCAGGGCGGCCAGGCCCAGGCCGTGCTCCCGCAGGGCGAGCCCGCGCTTGCGTCCCAGCGAACGGCGGCGCAACGCGGCGAGCTGCGCCGCTTCGGTGTACCCGGGACCGTAGATGATCCGCAGGTACTCCCGCCCCCGGCACTTGATGCCCGGCTGGAGCAGCGAGCCCTTCGGTGACCGGGCGGCCAGGCCCGCGTACGGCTTGACCACCATGCCCTCGCCGCCGGCCGCGGTGAGCGTCAGCCACCACTGCGTGGCGTCGGCCACCGCCGACTCGTCGGCCAGGTCCACCACCCGCCGCCGGGTCGGGGTGAAGAACTCCGGGTCGGCGGCGCAGAGCCGGTCGGCCAGCGCCAGGTGCCAGCCGTGGTCGCGGTCGGCGTAGCTCACCCCGGCCCCGGCCAGCACCGCGAACGGCGCCAGCGTCACCCCGCGCAGCCCGTCGGTCGGCCGGACGTACGCCCGGTAGGCCGCCGAGTATGCGGTGACCTCGGCGGCCCGCCCGGCCATCCGGTCGCGCAGCGCGTCCACCGGCAGCCCGCGTCCGGCGGCGGTGCCCAGCGCGGCGAGCACGGCCGGCAGGGCGGCCCGCCCGGCCGCGCCGACCCCGGCGTACTGCTCGCGGATCAGCCCGCCCGCCTTCGCCGACCAGGGCAGCAGCTCGGCGTCGAGCAGCAGCCAGTCGGTGTCCAGCTCGGCCCAGAGGCCGGCGGCGGTGACCGCCGCGCGCACCCGGGCCAGCAGCTCGTCGTCGAGCGGCGGGCCGAAGAACGGCCTTCCGGTACGGGTGTGCACCACGCCGCCGCCGAAGCGGCCCGGCTCCCGCTCCACGAGCACCACCGCCCGCGAGCCCATGTGCTTCTCCTCGCAGACCACCCGGTCGACGCCGGCCGCGCGGTACTCGGCGAACGCCTCGGCCGGGTGCTCCAGGAACCCGTCGACTGTCGACGTCGAGCAGGGCGCCATGGTCGGCGGCAGCCACACCAGCCGGCCCGGATCGACCGCGAAGCGGCTCATCACCTCCAGCGCGGCGGCGGCGTTCTCGGCCGGCACGGTCAGCGACCCGTACGCGTGGGTGAGGTGCCGCCGCCCGGTCACGTCGGCCAGGTCCAGCACGGTGTCCGGACGCGCGGGCGCGACCGGGAACAGCGGACGGGCCGGGGCGTACCACTCCTTCACCGCCGGGACGGCCACCAGCTCCTTCTCCGGGTAGCGCAGCGCGGTGAGCTGCCCGCCGAACACGCAACCGGTGTCCAGGCAGATGGTGTTGTTCACCCACTCCGGCTCGGGCGTCGGCGTGTGCCCGTACACGACCATCGCCGAACCCCGGTAGTCCCGCGCCCACGGGTAGCGCACCGGCAGGCCGTACTCGTCGGTTTCGCCGGTGGTCTCGCCGTAGAGCGCGAACGACCGCACCCGGCCGGACGCCCGCCCCTGGTACGCCTCCTTCAGCCCGGCGTGCGCCACCACCAGCCGCCCGCCGTCGAGCACGTAGTGGCTGACCAGGCCGTCGATGAACGTCTCCACCCCGGCGACGAACTCCGGCGGCTCGGCGGCGAGCTGCTCCATCGTCTCGGCCAGGCCGTGGGTGAGCCGGACGTCCCGGCCGCGCAGCTTGCGCAGCAGCTTCTGCTCGTGGTTGCCCGGCACGCAGATCGCGTGGCCGGCGGCCACCATGCCCATCACCAGGCGCAGCACGCCGGGCGAGTCCGGGCCGCGGTCCACCAGGTCACCGACGAACACCGCGGTACGCCCCGACGGGTGCGCCGCGTCCACCGGGCGGCCCGCGTCGTCGCGCCGCAGCACGTAGCCGAGCCGGGACAGCAGCGCCTCCAGTTCGGTACGGCAGCCGTGCACGTCCCCGACCACGTCGAACGGACCGGTCAGCTCGCGCCGGTCGTTGAACAGCTTCTCGTAGCGGATCTCCGCGGCGTCGATCTCCTCCACCCCGCGCAGCACGTGCACCTTGCGGAAGCCCTCGCGGGCCAGCCGCCCGTACGACTGCCGCAGGTCACGGCGCATCCGGTTGAGCACCTGGCGACCGTGCGTGCGGTCGGCGCGCGCCTCCGTACGCTCCCAGGCCACCGCCTCCGGCACGTCCAGCACGATCGCCACCGGCAGCACGTCGTGCTCCCGGGCCACCCGGATCAGCCCGGCGCGGGCGTGCGGCTGGAGATTGGTCGCGTCGACCACAGTCAGCAGTCCCCGCCGCAGCCGGATGGCGGCGACGTGGTGCAGCGCGTCGAACGCGTCGGCGGACGCGGACTGGTCGTTCTCGTCGTCGGCCACCAGGCCGCGGAACGTGTCCGAGGAGAGCACCTGGCTGGGCGCGAAGTGCCGCCGGGCGAACGTGGACTTGCCGGAGCCGGAGACGCCGACGAGCGCCACCAGTGCCAGCTCGGGGATGTCCAGGACGGTCATCGGTTCGTCGCCTCCTTCCGGTCGTTGCTGTCGTTCCGGTCGCGCCGTTCGTCGCGGCCGGCGCGCTCGTCGCGACCGGGCCGTTCGTCGCGGTCGGCGCGGGTGAGCACCGCCATCTGGGTCGGCGTGCCCACCTCCGGATCGTCGTCGCCGACGCCGCCGAGCACCGCCGTGTAGCCGTGCGCCGCCGCCACCCGGTCCACCCAGGCGGCGAACTCCGCCCGGGTCCACTCGAACCGGTGGTCCGCGTGCCGGAACCGGTCCGGCCCCAGCCCCTCGTAGCGCACGTTGTACTCGACGTTCGGGGTGGTCACCACGACCGTGCCGGGCCGGGCGTGACCGAACACGGCGTCCTCCAACGCCGGCAGGCGCGGCGGGTCGAGGTGCTCGACGACCTCCATCAGCACCGCCGCGTCGTACCCCCGGAGCCGGTCGTCCCGGTAGGTCAGCGCGGACTGCCACAGCCGGATCCGGTCCCGCTGCCGCTCCGGCAGACGGTCCAGGCGCAGCCGCCGGGCGGCCAGGCCGAGCGACCGGTCCGACACGTCGACGCCCACCACCTCGGTGAACCGCCGGTCGGCGACGAGCGCGGTGAGCAGCGCGCCGCCACCGCAACCCAGGTCCAGCACCCGGCTCGCGCCGCTGTCCCGCAGCGCGGTGAGCACCGCCTCCCGCCGCCGTACCGCAAGCGAGGCGCGGCGGACGTCCTCCACCGCCGCGACTTCTCCGGTGGCGGGCTCGATGCTGTCGTCGGCGGGCGGCTCGTCGGCCAGCCGCAGCTCGGTCAGCCGGGCCATCGCCTCGCCCGCGAGCGCGCGCCGGTGCGCCAGGTAGCGGCGCGTGATCAGGCCCCGCTCCGGGTGACCGGCCAGCCAGCCGGCGCCAGCGCGCAGCAGCTTGTCCACCTCGTCCGGCGCCACCCAGTAGTGCTTGGCGTCGTCGAGCACAGGCAGCAGCACGTACAGGTGGTTGAGAGCGTCCGCGAGTCGCAGCGTGCCGGTCAGCGTCAGGTCGACGTAGCGGCTGTCACCCCACTCCGGGTACGTCTCGTCGAGCGGGATCGGGGTGGCCGTCACGGTCCAGCCCAGCGGCGCGAAGATCCGTACCGCCAGGTCGGCGCCGCCCCGGCAGCGCAGCACCGGCACCCGTACGGCGAGCGGGATCGCGCTCGCGGCCAGCTCGGGACGGTCGCGCGACTCGCCCCGCAGGGCGGAGCGGAACACCTTCGCCAGCGCCGACGAGAGCAGGCTCGACGCCGCGTACGGGCGGTCGTTGACGTACTGCCCGAGCGCGAAGCCCTCCGGCGCCCGGTTCTTCCGGCCGCCGCCCAGCTTGAGCGGATCGACCTCGACCAGCAGCGCCGCGGTGCAGCGCGCCTCGTCCGCCTCCGGGTAGAACACATGCGCGGCACCGGCGGGCAGGTCGAAGCTCTGCACGCGGTCCGGATGCTTCACCAGGAGGTGTCCGAGGTCGGTCGCCGGGCGATGGGTCGTGGTCAGGGTCAGCAGCACCCATCGATGATCTCGTGATCGCCTGGTTCCTGTCGCGGGGGTTTCCGGCCGAACCGCCCGCGGTGACCGGGCGCCGGATCAGCGGTAGTCGTCCTCGTCGGCGGTGACGACGCGGGCCTGCTCCATGGCGTCCCAGTCGTCGACCTCCATGCCCCGGTGCGGCTCACCGTCTGTCTCGTCGGTCACCGTGGTGGCCTGCTCGACCGCGTCGGCCGGCTCGGCCTCCAGATCCCGCTCCTCCGGGGCGAGGTGGTCACTGGGGGCGAAGTCCTCGTCGGGCTGACCCATCGTCCCTCCCTGTTCTCCGTGCGGGCATCGTCCCCACCACCGTACGGGCTGCTCCGGGCCGCCGCTGGGTGGCGGGCGGAACGGCGGAGTCGGCGATTGTCCCGCTCCCGGCGCGCGGCCGGTGCCAGGATGGGAGGCATGGGCTTCCTGATCCGACTGGCGATCACCGCGGTCGCGTTGTGGATCGCGACGCTGATCGTGCCCGGAGTGGAGGTGAGCGGCCGTAACACCGGCAACAACGTGCTCACCCTGATCGTGGTGGCACTGGTCTTCGGTGTGGTCAACGCGGTGCTCAAGCCGCTCATCAAGGTGTTCGGCTGCGTGTTCTACCTGCTCACACTCGGTCTGTTCGCGCTCGTGGTGAACGCGCTGCTGTTCCTGCTGACCGACTGGATCGCCGGGGTGCTGAAGCTCCCGTTCCACGTGGACGGCTTCTGGGCCGCCTTCTGGGGCGCCATCGTGGTCGCGGTGGTGAGCTGGCTGATCAGCGTCGTCGTACCGGACCGGCTGGAGAATCGGTGAGTGGCGTCCGGGCCGGTTGTGCCCCTCTCGCGCTCCTACGGGATACTGCCCGCGGTGGACAGCGCGGTCCGGCGCAACCGTGGACGTGAGCGACCGGAACGGTCGCGCCCATGGAAGACAGCGGCCTGCACGGCCGAGAGCGGTAAGTAAGGAGCGTTCGACATGCCCATCGCTTCCCCCGAGGCTTACGCGGAGATGCTGGACCGGGCCAAGGCCGGCCGGTACGCGTACCCCGCGATCAACGTGACCTCCTCGCAGACGCTGAACGCGGCGCTCAAGGGCTTCGCCGACGCGGAGAGCGACGGCATCATCCAGGTCTCCACCGGCGGCGCGGAGTACCTGTCCGGCCCGTCCGTGAAGGACATGGTGACCGGCGCGGTGGCGTTCGCCGCGTACGCGCACGAGGTCGCCAAGAAGTACCCGGTGAACATCGCGCTGCACACCGACCACTGCCCGAAGGACAAGCTGGACAAGTTCGTCCGGCCGCTGATGGCCATCTCGCAGGAGCGCGTCAAGGCCGGCCAGGAGCCGCTGTTCCAGTCGCACATGTGGGACGGCTCGGCCGTGCCGGTGGCGGAGAACCTGGAGATCGCCGAGCAGCTCCTCACCGAGGCCGCCAAGGGCAAGATCGTCCTGGAGATCGAGGTCGGCGTCGTCGGCGGCGAGGAGGACGGCGTCGAGAACGCCATCAACGACAAGCTCTACACCACCGTCGAGGACGGCCTGGCCATGGTCGACGCGCTCGGCCTGGGCGAGAAGGGCCGCTACATGGCGGCGCTGACCTTCGGCAACGTGCACGGCGTCTACAAGCCGGGCAACGTCAAGCTGCGCCCCTCGGTGCTGCACGACATCCAGGTGGCGGTGGGCGCCAAGTACGGCAAGGACAAGCCGCTCAGCCTGGTCTTCCACGGCGGCTCCGGCTCGCTGCTGTCGGAGATCCGGGAGGCGCTGGACTACGGCGTGGTGAAGATGAACATCGACACCGACACCCAGTACACCTTCACCCGCCCGGTCGCGGACCACATGCTCCGCAACTACGACGGCGTGCTGAAGGTCGACGGCGAGGTCGGCAACAAGAAGATGTACGACCCGCGCGTCTGGGGCAAGGCCGCCGAGGCCGGCATGGCCGCCCGCGTGGTCGAGGCCTGCGAGCACCTGCGCTCCACCGGCACCACCATGAAGTGACGCCTCGCGCGTGAACGGAAGGCCGGCACCCGGACGGGGCCGGCCTTCCGTGTGTCACCCGGCGGTCAGCACCCGGACGGCGTCGCGGACGTCGTCGGTCAGATGGATCGTGTGCGACAGGTCGCCGAACGGGGACGCCGCGAACAGCGGCCGCAGCAGCGACTCCACCGGCAGCTCCGTGGTCCAGTACGTGCGGTCCAGGAAGACGTACGCCCCGCTCGCCCCGTCGGTGCCGTAGAACGTCTTGGTGGCCGCCTGGAACACCTCCTGCACGGTGCCGGCCTTGCCGGGCGCGAACACGATCCCGCCCCGGGCCAGCCGCAGGATCGTGTCCTCCCGGATGGCGTTGGAGAAGTACTTCGCGATCCGGCCCGCGAACAGGTTCGCCGGCTCGTGGCCGTACAGCCAGGTGGGGATGGCCAGCCCGCCGGACCGGGCCCACTCGGTGCCGGGTGCCGACGGGCGGGGCGACGGCAGCGACGGGCCGTCCGCGTACCGCTTGCGCACCGCCAGCGCCGCCGCCGTGTACCGGTCGTGGTCGGTGAAGTCCGGCGCGACGGCGAGCACGTCGATCGCGGCGGTCAGCTCCTCGGCCGGCCAGGCCGCGAGGAACGCGCCGAGGTTCGCCGCCTCCATCACGCCCGGACCGCCGCCGGTGACCACCAGGCGGTCGGCCCGCGCCAGCTCCCAGCCCAGCACGGCGGCCATCCGGTACGCGACGCTGCCGCGCGGCACGGCGTGCCCGCCCATCACGCCCACCACCGACTGCGGGCCGTGCGCGGCCAGCCACGACCGGGTGGCGTCGGCCAGCGCGTTGTCCACGCCGTGGTCGTGCAGTCGCTGACCGAGCGCCTCGCGTACGTCCGGCAGCGCGCCGCCGTGCGCCCGGAAGTGCGCGTACACCCGGGTGTCGTACATCTCGGCGAACCCGCCCTCGGCGAACCCGGCGGCCAGCTCGTCGGCGGTGTAGAGGTGCGACGGCTGGGTCGGGTAGGGCAGCCCGGAGAACGGCGGGACCACGTTGGCGCCCCGGCGGACCAGGTCCGCGCCCACCTCGCGACCGGCGAAGCGGCAGCCCACGAAGAGCGTGCCGGTGACGTCGACGTCGCGCAGGTCGGGGACCGGGTCGAGGTCGAGGCGCAGGCCCTGCACGGTCAGCCCGGCCAGGGTGCCCCCGGCCAGCCGCTGCTCGAACGCGGTGCGGGTCTCGATCTCGTTGACGTGGGGCGCGTGCGGCTCGATGACGTCCGCGGGTGGTGGGGTCGGCACCAGGCCATCCTGCCCCCGCACGGCAAGTGCCGAAACCGGGGGCGCGAACGACAGGAGCCCGGCGGGCACGCCGCCGGGCTCCTGCGTAACCGGGTCCTGGGGAGGCTCCGGATCTGTATTTGTAGTGCAAGAACCACGGCGGCGGCATGGGCCGCGGGTACGTCCGCTCCCGCCGCAGGCGTGACGAAACCCTCAGCCGTTCAGCCAACCGTACGGGCGAGGCCCCTCGCGTACCCGAGGGCGAAGCGGGTTGAATGGGGCGATGCAGAACCTGTTGCCTGAGCCACCGGCCACCCTGCTCCCGACCCACGAGGAGGCCGACGCCGCGCTGGCGGCGGCGGCCGAGCAGGGCACCGACGAGGCGTACGCCGAGGTCGCGGCCCGTTTCCCGACCTACAGCGCGGCCTGGGCCGCGCTGGCCGGCCGCGCGCTCGCCGCGGATCAGGTCGTCACGGCGTACGCGTACGCCCGCACCGGCTACCACCGGGGCCTCGACCAGCTGCGCCGCAGCGGCTGGAAGGGCCACGGCCCGGTGCCGTGGTCGCACAAGCCCAACCGGGGCTTCCTCCGCTGCCTTTACGTGCTGTCCCGCGCGGCGGGGGAGATCGGCGAGGCGGACGAGGCGGCCCGGTGCGCCCAGTTCCTCCGCGACTGCGACCCGGCCGCCGGCGACGCGCTGTCCGGCGACTGACCACTACCGCGACGGCCGGCCCTCTCGGGGGTCGGCCGTCGCGCCCGTCCTACAGCCCCTCCGCCACCGACGCGGCGATCTTCAGCCAGGCGTCCCGGGTGGCGGAGGAGAGCTGCCCGTACCGCAGCGGCTCGCCGGTGTCGATGAGCCGCTCGTACGGCGCCAGCAGCACCGCCCGGGTCCGCGCCGCGAAGTGGGCCTGGATCGCGGGCAGGTCGATCTCCTTGCGTGACGGTGGCATCGAGACCACCGTGACCGCCTGCCGGACCAGCCGCTGCCGGCCGCTCTGCTCCAGGTGGTCGAGCATCCGGGCGGCGGTCTCGGCCGAGTCGTTACGGGCCGACATGGTGACCACGAGCTGATCGGTGGCGTCCATCGCGGCCTGCCAGTTCTGCGCCCGGACGTTGTTCCCCGTGTCCACGAAGATCAGCTTGTAGAACCGGCTGACCACCTCACGGATCTCCGCGAACGCGGCGGCGGTGAGCATCTCGCCGCCGGTCGCGGACTCGTCCGAGGCGAGCACGTCGAACATGCCCTCGCCCTGCGAGCGGACGTACTGCGACAGGTCACCCACCCGGCCGTGCGGCCCCTGGAACTGGGCCAGGTCGCGCAGCATGTCCCGCACCGTGCGGGCGTGGAAGTCCTGCTGCGCCCGCATGCCGAGGGTGCCCTGGGTCTCGTTGTTGTCCCAGGCCAGCACGTATCCGCCGCGCTTCTGGCCGAACGTCATGGCGAGCAGCAGGATCGCCACCGTCTTGCCGGCGCCGCCCTTCGGGTTGACCACCGTCACCTGGCGCAGGCCGCCGAAGTTGCGGCGGACCATCTCGATGTCGCGCTTCATCTCCTGCTCGTGCCGCCCGGGCGCGAGCCGGACCAGCCCGATCTTGTTGACCACCGCGCGTACGCCCATGGTGGCCACCGGGTCGACCGGCCGGGCCTGGCGGCGGCGGGCGAAGTCCTCGGCGGTCGGGGGCACCGCCTGCTGCTGCGTCCAGCCCTGCTCCGGCTGGGCCGAGGGCTGGTGCGCCGGTGGGGATGCCACCGGGCCGGACACCGGCGCCTGCGGGGGCACCGGACCGCCCGGCTGTGGCATGCCGGTCTGGGGCGTCCAGCCGGGCGGCGGGTACCAGCCGGGCTGACCGGGTTGCGGCTGGTACCCGGGCTGACCGGGTTGCGCCTGGTAGCCGGGCGGCGGGTAGCCGTTGCCGTACGGGGACGGCTGCGCCGGCACGCCCGGCGACGGCGGGAACGGCCCGAGGCGGGGCGGCGGCTCCGGCGCGGGCTCGCCCGGCCCGGCCGGTCCGGTGCCGGATTCCGGCGACGGCTGGGCCGGCATCCCCGCGACGGTGGCCCGGCCCGCGGCGATGCCGTCGGTGGGAAGGGCGTCGGACGGCAGGGGCGGTGCCACGGCGGCGCGGCCGGATGCGGTGCCGTCGGTGGGGAGGGCGTCGGACGGCAAGGGCGGTGCCACGGTGGCGTGGCCGGCGACGGTGCCGTCGGTCTCCGCTACGTCGGACGGCGGAGCCGTGCCGTCGGTGGGGTCCGGCGTGGTGGCGGGGTCCGACCCGGCCCGCTGCGGCGGCTGTGCCCACGGCGAGGTGGTCCGTCCGTTCCCGGCGGCCTCGCCGGCAGAGCCCGAGCCGGTAGAACCCGAGCCGGTGGCGGGCGTTGTCGTCGGTGCGGGAGCCGCCTGCGGCGGCGGGCTCACCGGCGCCGTGGCCGGCGAGCCCGCCGTCGCCGGTACATCAGGGGTCGTCGGCGCACCGGTCACCACCGGTGAGCCGGACGCCACGGGCCCCGGCGGGGCCGGTGCCGGGCCGGACGTCGCCTGGTCGAGCGTGAACGGCAGGTCCAGATCGACAGCCGGCGCCTGGGGCGCCGGGACGTCCGTCGCCGCGGGTGTGGGGGCCTCGGCCGGCGGGAGCGGCCAGGGCACCGACGCCCACGGCGGGATCGTGGCCGCCGAGTCGGTCTCCTCCGGCGGCCAGAGCGGCTCGACGTCCCGCTGCGGCACCTGCGGTCGGCCCGGTACGTGGGCCCGGTCGTCGTTCTCGTGCACCACGGTTCCTCCCCATTCCTTCCGCCGAGGATAGGCGGTCGGGCCAGCGCCGCGAGCCGGGTGGGAATCGACCGAGGTCAGCCCGTCCAGACCGCCCAGGCGCCCGGCTCGGTCCACCAGGAGCGCTTGCGGTTCAGCTCGCCCTCGACGCCGTCGTCGAGGAAGGGCACCTTCTCGTCGCGGGGCACCACGGCCACCGCGCGGCCCCGCGCCCGGCGCACCTCCAGCCGGACCTTCTTCCGGCCCAACGCCGACCGGGTCACCACCGGTACGGCGACGCCCACCGTCACCCGCCCGTCGGCCGGATCCGGACCGCCCAGCAGGTCGACCTCGCCCAGGCGCGCGTACCCGCCCGCGTTGCCGATCGCGCACGCGGTGATCGGCTCGGAGCCGTCGCTGAGCACCGTGCCGTCGACCTCGACCCGGGCCCGCCAGTGCAGCGGTCGGCCGGCGTCGTCGGCGGCGCCGAGCAGCGCCCCGTCGAGCGTCACCGAGCCGCCGTCGTTGCGCAGCAGGTCCAGCCGCCGGGCGGTGCCGTCGAGCACCGCGGCGGCCACGCCCGCCGGATCCCGGGGCAGCCCGAGCTGCGCGGCCAGGTCCCGCGCCGTCCCGGACCGGGCCGGATCGAGCGGGAGTACGCCGACCGGGGGCAGATCGGGCACCGTGCGGTTGTCGGCCAGGTCCGCGGGGCGGCGACTCGGCGGCGGAGCGTACCGGCGGACCAGCCGGCGCAGGACGGCGCGCAACTGACCGTCACTGGCAGTGGCGACGATCAGCCGGGTCTTGCCGTCGGAGTCCGGCCAGGTGAGGCCGTCGGCGCGCGGCGGACCGTCGAGGCGGGCCAGCACCTCGTCGATCTCGGAGTCCGACCGGGCGGTCACGGTGGTCACCCGGGCACCCCGGGCGGTCAGCTCGTCCGCGCAGGCCAGCACCGGTACGCGCGGCGTCTCGCAGCGCTCCTCGCCGGTCCCCGCGGAGGTGTCTTCCGCGCCGCCGCAGCAGGCGCCGCCGCTGCCGCAGCCACCACCGGGAGCGTCCCGCTCCGAGCCGAGGGTGAGCAGCACCACGTCGTACACGAAGGAGCCTCCCGCTTTCCGACCAACCCCTGCTGGTCCCGCCGTCACTACTTGTTAGCCTGACACCCCGGGCTCGCTGACCGGTCGCCACCTGGCACCCGAGCCTTCTGGAGGCGAGAAGATGCCAGCGATCGTGCTGCTCGGCGCCCAGTGGGGCGACGAGGGCAAGGGCAAGGTTACCGACCTGCTGGGTGAGCGGGTCGACTACGTCGTGCGCTACTCCGGCGGCAACAACGCAGGCCACACGGTGATCACGCCGGACGGCCAGAAGTACGCGCTGCACCTCATGCCGTCCGGGGCGCTGTCACCGAGCGCGATGATCGTGATCGGCAACGGCGTGGTGGTCGACCCGAAGGTGCTGCTCCAGGAGATCGACGGGCTCGCCGAGCGCGGCGTGGACGTGTCCCGCCTGCGCATCTCCGGCGACGCGCACCTGATCATGCCGCACCACCGGGCGCTGGACCGGGTGGTCGAGCGCTACCTGGGCAGCTCCCGGATCGGCACCACCGGCCGGGGCATCGGCCCCGCGTACGGCGACAAGGTCGCCCGGATGGGCATCCGGCTCCAGGACCTGCTCGACCCGGGCATCCTGCGCAAGAAGCTGGAACTGGCGCTCCGCGAGAAGAACCAGCTGCTGTTCAAGATCTACAACCGCAAGGCGATCGACGTCGAGGAGACCGTCGAGGAGTACCTCCAGTACGCCGAGCGGCTGCGCCCGTACATCGCCGAGACGCGGGTGATGCTCTGGGACGCGCTCGACCGCGGCGAGACCGTGCTGCTGGAGGGCGCCCAGGCCACCATGCTCGACATGGACCACGGCACCTACCCGTTCGTGACCTCGTCGAACCCGACGGCCGGCGGGGCGTGCGTGGGCGCGGGCATCCCGCCGACCGCGATCACCAAGGTCATCGCGGTGAGCAAGGCGTACACGACGCGGGTGGGCTCCGGCCCGTTCCCCACCGAGCTGTTCGACGACAACGGGCAGCACCTGCGCAAGGTCGGCCACGAGTACGGCACCACCACCGGCCGGGAGCGCCGCTGCGGCTGGTTCGACGCCGTGGTGGCCCGGTACGCGTGCCGCCTCAACGGCGTCACCGACCTGGTGGTCACCAAGCTGGACGTGCTGACCGGCCTGGCCAAGGTGCCGATCTGCGTCGGGTACGAGATCAACGGCGAGCGCTTCGACGACATGCCGATGACGCAGACCGACTTCCACCACGCCACGCCGATCTACGAAGAGCTCGACGGCTGGTGGGAGGACATCACCAAGGCGCGGACCGAGGACGAGCTCCCGGAGAACGCCCGCCGCTACATCGCCCGCATCGAGGAGCTGACCGGCACCCGGGTGAGCGTGGTAGGCGTAGGCCCAGGCCGAGAAGAAAACGTCCTCCGCCACCCCCTCCTCCCCTAACCCCCCGCGCGGTACCCCCTCCCCGTTACCTTTTTGATCGTCCCCAGCCGGGGACTCCTCGGTCGCCCGGCCCGGTATGACTTCCTGCCCCTGTCGTTCGGATGATCCGGGGGGTGTTGTCGCCGGGTCGGGTGGCGTCGGTGGACCGCTGATAGGGACACGGCCACCCGTGTTGGGGTAGGTCTCTTCGTAACGTGGCTGCCGGCAGTCCGACGCCTGGATCAGCGGCCGAGGCCACGGACGATGCGTGGAGGCGGGTCTGGTGCACGACGGATACGGCGTCTACCTCGGCTTGGACGTCGGTAAGGGCGATCACCATGCGGTCGGGTTGGCGCCCGATGGCAAGCGGCTGCATGACGCGGCGTTGCCGAACACCGAGGTCCGGCTGAGGCAGCTATTCGGCAAGCTCGCCCGCCACGGTCGGGTGCTGGTGGTGGTCGACCAGCCCGCCTCGATCGGCGCCCTGCCCGTGGCGGTGGCTCGGGCGTGTGGGCATCAGGTGGCCTACCTGCCCGGCCTGGCCATGCGCCGCATCGCCGACCTGCATCCCGGCACCGCGAAGACAGACGCCCGTGACGCCTACGTCATCGCTGACGCGGCCCGCACCCTGCCCCACACGCTGCGGCGGGTCGACGTCGGCGATGAAGCCCTCGCGGAGCTGGAGGTGCTGGTCGGGTTCGATGACGATCTCGCCGGCGAAGCCACCCGCGTGTCCAACCGGATCCGTGGGCTGCTCACCCAGATCCATCCCGCTCTGGAACGGGTCCTCGGCCCTAAGATTCACCACAAGGCGGTCCTGGAGCTGCTGTCGCGCTGCGGCGGCCCCGTCGGACTGCGCAAGGCCGGTCGCCGCAAACTTGTCTCGATCGCCGCCGTCCACGCACCCCGCATGGGCGAACGCCTGGTCGAGCAGATCCTGACCGCCCTCGACGAGCAGACCGTCACCGTCCCGGGCACCCAGGCTGCGGAGACGATCCTGCCCCGCCTGGCTGACAGCCTCCGCGATGTCCTGCGACAACGCGACCAGACCGCCGGCGAGGTCGAGAGGATGCTTGATGCGCACCCTCTCGCCCCGGTCCTGACCTCGATGCCCGGCATCGGCGTCAGGACCGCAGCCCGGATCCTGCTCGAAGTCGGCGACGGCACCGCCTTCCCCACCCCCGGCCACCTCGCCGCCTACGCCGGCCTCGCCCCCGTCACCCGACGATCCGGCAGCAGCATCCGCGGCGAACACCCACCCCGCGGCGGCAACAAGAACCTCAAACGCGCCTTCTTCCTCGCCGCGTTCGCCGCCCTCGCCGACCCCACCAGCCGCGCCTACTACGACCGCAAACGAGCCGAAGGCAAACGCCACAACGCCGCCCTCATCTGCCTCGCCCGCCGCCGCTGCGACGTCCTGTTCGCCATGCTCCGCGACAAGATCCCCTACCAACCCCGCCCCACCAGCCCCGTCCCCGCTTGACGAAACCCATAGGGACCCCCCCCGCCCCTCCGGCTCCCACTCCGGTGATCAAGGAGTTTGTGTCCAGTTCGGCGTCGGATCCGGACACAAACTCCTTGATCACCGGGGCGGGCACCGGGGCGAGCGCCGGGGCGGGCGCCGGGGCGGGTGGAGGCGGGACGGGCTGTGGAGGGTGGTTGTCCACAGGGTTGTCCACAGGGGTGTCGGCTGTGGGGCGGCGCGGGGGAGCCTGCGCGTGTGGGTGAATTCGACGAGCTGAAGTGGCTGGCCGCCACGCAGGGCGGGTTCGTGACGGCGGGGCAGGCGTTGCGCCTGGGCCTCGGCCGGGAGCAGATCCGGTATCTCGTCCGGTCCGGGCGATGGACCCGCGTCTCGCGCGGCTGCTACCTGCCCTCCCCGGCCGGGCCCGCGCCGGTAGCGCTGCGACGTGCCATCATCCGCGCCACGATCGCGAGCCTCGGGCAGGGCGCGGTCGCCGTGCTGGGTACCGCCGCGGAACTGCACGGCATCGCCGGCCTTCCATCGACGGCGGCGATCCACGTCTCGGTGCCGCCGGATCGACCGCACGTGCAGCGCCGAGCGGAGCCGGGCCTGACGGTGCACCAGTTGACGCTCGCCGACGCGGACGTGTGCCGGGCCGGCGATGTACCGGTCACCACACCGGCGCGCACCGTCGCCGACGTGTTGCTACGCGCCCGGCGCTACCCGGCGGTGTGTGTCCTCGACTCCGCGCTCAACCAGGGGATCCTGGCCGAGAGTGACCTGTCCCTGGTGCTCGCGTACCTCACCGGACGCCGCGGGGCAGTCGCCGCACGGGGATACCTGGCCGAGGCCGACGGCCGAGCCCAGTCGCCCCTGGAGACCCGCGCCCGGCTCCGGTGCGTCGACGGTGGCGTGCCGCCGGACGTTCTGCAACTGCCGGTACGGGACGAGGACGGTTACCTGCTCGGCATCGGGGATCTGGCCTGGCGGGGCGCGCGCCTGATCGCGGAGGCGGACGGCCGGGCCCCGCACCTGACGCCCCAGGCCGTCTACGCGGACCGCTTCCGGCAGAACCGCCTGGTCAACGCGGGCTGGCGGATCCTCCGCTTCACCTGGTCCGACACGGTGCGCCCCGATTACATCCCCCAGACGGTCAAACACGCCCTGATGCGCCGGTGATCAAGGAGTTTGCGGACCCGACCCCCCTCAATCTGAGACGCAAACTCCTTGATCGACGGGGTGGGGTGGGGTGGTCAGTAGGATGCCGGTCGTGCGCGTACTTCTTGTGGGTGGTGGTGGGCGGGAGCACGCTCTCGCGCTCGGACTCGCCGGGGATCCGGCCGTCGAGGCGCTGTTCGCGGCTCCGGGGAATCCGGGGATCGCGGCGGTGGCGCAGCTGCGGGAGGTGACACCCACCGACCCGGCAGCCGTGGCGGCCCTCGCCGTCGAGGTCGCGGCCGACCTGGTGGTCATCGGGCCGGAGGCGCCGCTGGTGGCGGGCGTCGCCGACGCGGTACGCGCCAAGGGCATCGCGGTGTTCGGCCCGAGCGCGGAGGCGGCCCGGCTGGAGGGCTCGAAGACGTTCGCGAAGGACGTGATGACCGCCGCGGCGGTGCCGACCGCCCGCGCGTACACCTGCGAGGACGCGGCTGCGGTGGCGCGCGCGCTCGACGAGTTCGGCGCGCCGTACGTGGTGAAGGACGACGGGCTCGCCGCCGGCAAGGGTGTGGTGGTCACCGACGACCGGGCCGAGGCCGAGCGGCACGCCGCGGAGTGCGGCCGGGTGGTGATCGAGGAGTACCTGTCCGGCCCCGAGGTCTCCCTGTTCGTGGTCACCGACGGCGAGGCGGCCGTGCCGCTGCTGCCCGCGCAGGACTTCAAGCGCATCGGTGACGGCGACACCGGGCCGAACACCGGCGGGATGGGCGCGTACACGCCGCTGCCGTGGGCCCCGCCCGGCCTGGTGGACGACGTGATGCGCGACGTGGTGCACCCGACGCTGGCGGAGCTGCGCCGCCGGGGCACCCCGTTCGCCGGCCTGCTCTACGTGGGCCTGGCGATCACCCCGTCCGGCCCGCGCGTGATCGAGTTCAACGCGCGCTTCGGCGACCCGGAGACGCAGGTCGTGCTCGCCCTGCTGGAGACGCCGCTGGGCGGGCTGCTGCACGCCGCCGCCACCGGCACGCTGGGCGCGCACCCGCCGCTGCGCTGGCGCGACGGCGCGGCGGTCACAGTCGTGGTGGCGGCCGAGGGCTACCCGGCGGGCCCGCGTACCGGTGACGTGATCACCGGCGCGGACCGCGCCGGGATCATCCACGCCGGCACGCGCCGGGACGCCGACGGCACGTTGCGGTCCGCCGGTGGCCGGGTCCTCTGCGGTACGGCGACCGGGCCGGACCTGGCCGCCGCGCGCGACGCCGCCTACGAGCTGGTACGCGAGGTCGAGCTGGTCGGTTCCCACCACCGCACCGACATCGCTTCGGCGGCGGTGGACGGCCGGGTCACGATCCCGGGCTGACCGAGCCGGGGCGGCGGCCGGCCATCCGGTTGAGCACGTTCGCCGTGGCCCGCTCGATGCGCGGGTCACGGTGCCCCTGCCGGTCCAGTGCCAGGGTCCAGCCGAGCGTGCCGCTGGCGAAGACCACAGCGCCGCGTGCCGTCTCGTGGACGTGGCTGTTCTGGACCCGCCGCCCGCCCTGCTGGGCCGGGTACGGCGACGAGCTGAGCGTGGTCCCGGCGGGCCGGGGTAGGGCGGCGTGCACCCCGTCCGCCTCGCCCGCGATCACCCCCGGGATGCGGTCGCCGTCGGCGACGCCGGTGCCGGCCCACACCCAATGGTCGGCGGCGCGCACCACGAGCGGCTGCGGGGTCAGCACGATGCCGTTGTACTGCACGCCGAGCAGCGCCTGTTCCGGCTGGTCGAGGCTGCGCCAGGTCAACGTCGGGTCGCTGCCGTCGGCACCCCGGCTGGGATCGGTCTTGGCGCACTCGACGACCCGCTCGGGGCGGCCGTCGGCGGCGGGGTGGATGCGGGCGTGCCAGTAGACGCTGTTAGCGCCGAGGAACGCCAGGCTGGTGCCCCCGGCCAGCCCGACCTCGGTGGCCCGGCGCATCTCGGCCGACCAGTACTCGTCGTGCCCGCAGAAGACCAGGCCCCGGTACCGGGCCGGATCGAGCCGGCCGGAGTGCAGGTCGAAGCTGGTGGCGTAGCTGACGTCGTACAGGTTGCGTTCCAGCCACCGGATCGCGGCCTCGTCGCGGTCGAAGTGGAAGGGCCGGCCGGCACCGGAGTAGGGACGGTCGAACGTGACAGCGCGGGCCCTCAGCTCGGGGTCGCGCCGCCCGTCGGGCCGGTAGCCGCCGTACAGGCTCTTGCCGACCCGCCGGTCGCGCGGCCACTGGTTGTACGCCTGCCAGGTGGTCACCGGCAGCACCACGCACAGCGCGGCCGGGCGCCGGTCGTCGCGCACCACGAACGGCGTGCAGGCCCGCCAGCCGTCGGCCGAGGTGAAGACCGCCTGGTAGAGGCCGGAGGGCCAGCCGTGCGGGACGGGCAGCCGCCAGGACACCGGCCACCGGCAGTCGAGGACGCCGGTGTCGGGGTCGGCGATCGGCACCGGATGCGGCACGCCGCGCAGCTCGGGGCTGGTCAGCATCGTGCGGGCGCCCGCGCCGCCGTACCAGCCGAGGCGGTGCACGCTGATCCGGAACCGTCCGGCCGGGTTGACCGCGACGTGGAACTCGATCTCCTCGCCGGGGGCGACGCTCGTCGTCGACGCGTACCCCTGGATCTGGCGCCGCCGGTCGTCGGCGGCCCGGCCGTCGTCTTCCGGCCACCACGGCTCACCGGGGGCGCGGTTCTCCCGCTCGACCGGCGAGACCGGCGGGATCGGCGGGATCGGCAACCGGTTGGGTGAGTCGCCGGGCCGGCCGCCGAAGACCGGGTCGAGCGGGCCGAGGGCGGCGGCGGACGCGCCGCCGACGAGGAGGCCGAGCGCGGTACGCCGCCGAAGTCGGTCCATTGTGGTGCTCCCCGTCTCCCCGTTCGATCGGGGGAGACGGTAGCACCGGGAGGCCCGAGCTGTCTGACCGATGTGGATCAGTCGAAGTAGCGGCGCAGCTCCCGGCTGAGTACCTTGCCGGTGGCGTTGCGCGGCAGGTACTTGACGAACACCACGTCGCGGGGCACGGAGAAGCGGGCCAGGTAGCGCCGGACGTACTCGCGGACCGCCTCCGGGTCGAGCGTCTCGCCGGTGCGCAGCGCCAGGAACGCGGCCAGCCGCTGGCCGTAGTCGGGGTCCGGCACACCGATCACGGCGACCTCGCGGACCTGCGGCAGCCGGGCGATCAGGTCCTCGACCTCGGACGGGAAGACGTTCTCGCCACCGGAAACGATCATGTCGTCGGCGCGGCCGTCGACGAAGAGCAGACCGTCGGCGTTGAGCCGGCCCAGGTCGCCGGTGTCCAGCAGACCGTCGCGGCTCTCCCGGCCGGCGCCCGAGGTGTAGCCCTCGAACAGCATCTCGTTGCCCACGAAGATCCGCCCGACCTCACCGTCGCGGACCGGCCGGCCGTTCTCGTCGAGGATGGCCAGCCGGGTGCCGTGCGGCGGCCGGCCGGCGGTGGTGGGCGCGGCGCGCAGCTCACGTGGGCCGGCGATGGAGGCCCAGGAGACCTCGGTCGAGCCGTACAGGTTGTAGAGCACGTCGCCGTAGCGGTCCATGAAGGCGACGGCCAGGTTGCCGGGCAGCGCGGATCCGCTGACCGCGACAACCTTGAGCGGCGGCAGGGGCTGCGGCGGCGCCACCTCCATCAGCCGTTGCAGCATCACCGGTACGGCGAACATCGCGTCGCACCGCTGGTCGACGAGTGCGGCGAGCGTGGCGGCCGGGTCGAAGCGCCGGTGCAGTACGACTGTGGCGCGCAGCGCGAACGAGACCTGGAGCGCGGCGTACCCCCAGGTGTGGAAGATCGGCGCGGCGATCATCACGGTGTTCTTCGCGTGCAGCGGGATGCGGTCGATGATGGACACCAGCGGGCCGAAGCCGTGCGGGGTGGGCCGGCGGGCGCCCTTGGGCGCGCCGGTGGTGCCGGAGGTGAGCACTATGGTGCGCCCGTCGCGCTCCGGGGGCTGGAGGTTCTCGCCCGGGACGGCGGCGGCGATCAGCTCCTCCTGTCGCCGCTCGTCGACCCGGTGCAGCTCGGCCGGGAGACCGAGGACGCGCTCGGTGAACTCGCCGTCGTGCACGAGGGCGCGCAGGCCCTGTTCCTCGGCCACCGTCACCAGTTGCGCGGCGGACAGCCCGGTGTTGACCAGGACGGCGTCCGCGCCGAGCAGCATCGCGGCCACTATCGCCTCGATCAGGCCGTGGTGGTTGCGGCAGAGCACACCCACCCGGTCGCCGGTCTGCACGCCGAGGTGGGACCGCAGCGACCGGGCCAGCCGCTCGGAGCGGTCGAGCAGTTCCTGGTACGTCATGGTTGCGCCGCGCTCGTCGACGACGGCGATGCGGCCGGGGTCGCGGGCGGCGGCCTGGCGCAGCTCCCCGGCGAGGCTCCAGCCCCACCGGCGCAGCGCGTTGAGCTGGGAGACCACGCGGATCGGTCCGCCCGGGGTGAGCAGTCCACGTCGGGTCAGCGTGGCGGCGATGAACGGCAGGTCCAAGGCGCAACTCCTTCGCGTTCGTGGTTCGTCGACCAGGCTCCGGACGGTCGGCCGTCCGGTTCGGCATGATCTTGTGCCCGATCGCGGTTCGGGTCGGCCCGGGAGCGGCGGCCCGGCCCGCGACGGCGCGAGGCGTCGTCACGGGTCGGGCCGCGGCCCGCCGGCGGTCAGCGGATCTGCATCCCGGAGATGGCCCGGGAGATGACCAGCCGCTGGATCTCGGAGGTGCCCTCGAAGATGGTGTAGATCTTGGCGTCGCGGTACCACCGCTCGACCGGGTGGTCGCGCAGGAAGCCGGCGCCGCCGAGGAGCTGGACCGCCTTGTCGGTCACCGCGACGGCCACCTCACCGGCCTTGAGCTTGGACATCGAGCCCTCGCCGGCGGTGAACGGCCGGTTGTTGCGGCCCATCCAGGAGGCGCGCCAGACCAGCAGCCGGGCCGCGTCGATCTCCATCTTCATGTCGGCGAGCGCGAACGCGACCGCCTGGTTGGAGATGATCGGCCGTCCGAACTGGACCCGCTCCTTGGCGTAGTCCAGGGCGTACTCGTAGGCGGCGCGGGCCACGCCGAGCGCCTGCGCGCCGACCGTCGGGCGGGACAGCTCGAACGTCCGCATCGCCGCCTGGCCGGAGGCGCGCTGCCCGGACCGGGCGCGGGCCAGCCGCTCGTCGAGCGCGTCCTTGCCGCCGAGCAGGCAGCGGCCCGGCACCCGGACGTCGTCGAGGAAGACGTCGGCGGTGTGCGAGGCCCGCAGCCCGAGCTTGCGCAGCTTGCGGGTGGCGGTCAGGCCGGGCGTGCCCGGGGGTACGACGAACGCGGCCTGCCCGCGTGAGCCCAGTTCGGGCTCGATCGAGGCGGTGACCACGTGCACCCCGGCGATGCCGCCGTTGGTGGCGTACGCCTTCTGCCCGTTGAGCACCCACTCGTCGGTGGCCTCGTCGTAGACGGCGCGGGTACGCATCGAGCCGACGTCGGAGCCGGCTTCCGGCTCGCTCGTGCAGAACGCGGCGACGGCCGGGGAGTCGACGTCGCCGAAGCACTGCGGCACCCACTCGACGAGCTGGTCGGGGGTGCCGGCACCGTAGATCGCGGCGACCGCGAGGGAGGTGCCGAAGATGCTCAGGCCGATGCCGGCGTCACCCCAGAAGAGTTCCTCGCTGGCGATCGGCAGGGAGAGGCCGGTGGGGTCGGCCCAGCAGGTGGCGAGGAACTCGAACCCGTACAGGCCGACCTTCGCGGCCTCCTGGATGATCGGCCAGGGAGTCTCCTCCCGGGCGTCCCACTCGGCCGCGGCCGGGCGCACGACCTCGGCTGCGAAGCCGTGCACCCAGTCGCGAAGGTCCCGCTGTTCCTCGTTCAGGTCTAGCGAGAACTCGGTCATGTCAGGCCTTGGGGATGTCGAACAGGTTGGCGATGTTGGCGGCCAGACCCAGGTCGCCCTTGGCCTTCAGCTTGCCGGTCATGAACATCATCACCGGGTTGGCGCCACCCGAGACGATCTTCAGGAACTCGACCGGGCCCATGGTGAGGCTCAGCTTCGGGTCGCGGGTCGCGGTCTCCGAGGCGGTGCAGGTGCCGTTCTCGATGACGATCTCGTAGGTGTCGGTGCCACCGTCCGGGCGGCCGGTGATGTTCCAGTGGATGACCGCGTTGGTGGAGCCGGCGCGGTCGGCGCGGAACAGCGTGGGCATCCGGTTGAAGACCTCGCTGAGGATCTTGCCGCGCGCCTCGCCCGACATGATCTCGGCGATCTTGGCGTCCGGCGTGGTCTTGACCAGCTGCGCGAACTCCTTCGGGCCCACGTTCGCGAAGTTGGCCGGGTCGAAGTCAGTCATGGGGGATTGCACCTCTCGGGCGGAGCCGACTTTGGTTACTCTGGCGTAACCTTACGCACGGGTAGGTATGCTCGCAAGGGTGTCCAGCACGCCGACCTTCAAGCGCCTCCCTCGAGCCGTACGCGAGCAGCAGATGCTCGACGCGGCGGTGAAGGTGTTCTCCCGCCGCGGCTTCCACGCCGCCAGCATGGACGAGATCGCCGACGACGCCGGCATCTCCAAGCCCATGGTGTACGCCTACCTCGGCACCAAGGAGGAACTCTTCATCGCCTGCCTGCACCGGGAGAGCACCCGGATGATGGAGGCGATCGCCGGCGCCGCCGCCCCCGACCTGCCCGCCGACGAGCGGCTCTGGCGCGGGCTGCGCGCGTTCTTCGGCTTCGTCGGCGCACACCGGGACGGCTGGGCGGTGCTCTACCGGCAGGCCCGCGGCTCCCAGCCGTTCGCCGCCGAACTGGCCGCCATGCGGGGCCGGCTGGTCGAGGTGGTCGCCGGGATGCTCGACCACGCGCTGCGCGCCTCCGGCCGCGAGGTCGGCGCCACCGACCTGGAGGTGGTCTCGTACGCGCTCGTCGGCGCCAGCGAGTCGCTCGCCGACTGGCTCGCCGACCACCCGGAGGCCGACGCCGGCAAGACCGCGACCCGGATGATGAACGTGGCCTGGCTCGGCGCCGACCAGTTGCTGCGCGGCGTGAGCTGGCATCCGCCGGTGGCGTGACGCCGGTCAGCGGCGGGCGGCGGCCCGCCGGCGGGCCCGCCGACGGCCCCAGCGGACGGCCTCGAACAGGCCGGTGACGGCCAGCGAGATGGCGACGCCGGCGAGCAGCCCGGACAGCGGGTTGTGCTCGAACGCCAAGCCGCCGAAGTAGCCGAGCAGCCCGCAGTAGATCCCCCAGGTGGTACACGCCAGGCCGTCGTAGAGCAGGAACGTGCGCGCCGGGTAGCGGACCGCACCCATGGTCAGCGTGACGGCGGTCCGGCCGCCGGGGACGTACCGGGCGGTGGTCAGGATCATCCCGCCGCGCCTGTCGACCGCCCGGCGGGCCCACTCCGAGCTGGCCCGCCGCCTGCTGTCCGCCGGGAACCGGGCCAGCCGGTGCGCGCCGCCGCCGCGCCCGATCGCATACGAGATGTGGTCGCCGAGGAGCGCGCCGAACGCGGCGGTCACGATCACCAGCACCAGGTTCGGCTCGCCGCCCGCCGCGAAGACGCCGGCCGTGATCACCACCGTCTCGCCCGGTACCGCCGGGAAGAACGCGTCGACTGCGGTGACCGCGATGATCAGCAGATACACCCACGGCGACGTCACCGTGTGGTGCAGCAGGTCGAGCACGTCCCCCATGCACCCATGCTCGGTGGTGCGGTGTCAGGCAGGGGCGCTTCTCAGGCAAAAGGCGTCGAGCAGGGGCCCTTCCTTCGCCTCGGCCGTGGGGCCGCGCGAGGTGAGCACCACGGGCGCCCCCAGCGCCTCCGAGACGGCGGCCGGCCAGTCGTCCGGCGCCTCGTCCAGCACCGGCCGGGCGCGCAGCAGCCGCCGGGTGAGCGCGGCCTGCCGGTCCAGGTCACCGGCCGGGCCGGGGACGAGCCGGTCGGTGTCCTCGTACCGGCGGCAGATCCGCAGCTCGGGACCGGCCAGGTCGAGGTGGGTGAGCGCCAGCCCGTCCACGCCGCCCGCCACCTCCAGCGCGTACCGGTGGGCGACCGCGTCGAAGTGCCCGAACCGGAACCGGCCCTGCCAGGGATTCGCCGAGTTGTGCCGGTCGGTGAACGGCAGCGCCGCGTCCTCGGTGACCAGCGGCCCGGGACCGTGCCGGGTGGTGGTCGTCCGCAGCACGCCGAGCCGCTGCGCGGTCCCGGCCATGCCCGCCTCGGCGAGCAGCGTCTCGGCGTT
Organism: Micromonospora sp. WMMD1219; assembly: GCF_049315215.1. NCBI lineage: Bacteria > Bacillati > Actinomycetota > Actinomycetes > Micromonosporales > Micromonosporaceae > Micromonospora > Micromonospora sp. WMMD1219. The sequence goes on along the minus strand of NZ_CP186057.1, from coordinate 1,566,044 downwards.
GGCGAACGTCGTGGTGCTCCACGTCGTGTACGGGTGGAAGCCGTGCCACTCGTCCAGCAGCACCCCCTGCGCGCCCTCGAACACGCAGGTGCCCTCGCGCAGCGCGCCCGCGAGCCAGGTCCGGTCGACGATCGCCACCCGGCGCGCGAAGGACGCGTACGCGGGCAGGCAGTCCTCCACCGGCGGCGCGTCCAGTGGTCCCAGCTCGGCGGTGAGCCGGTCGCGCAGCGCGGTCAGCCGCCGGCGAAGCACCGCCGGGCGGCGGCAGTCCGCCACCCGGGGTGCCTCGTCGGGGTGGGCGAGGCCGTACGCGACCGCCTCGCCCACCCCGAGCCCGCAGGAGCCGTGCCGGTCGGCTCCCCGGGCGATCTCCCGGGCGCGGTTGGCGGCCCGGTGGTACGGGGTGGCGAGCAGCGCCTCCCCGTCCACTGTCAGACGGTCGAGCGCGTCGGGCACGCCGACCGACGCGAGGTGGTCGGCCTCGGCGGCCAGCGCCAGCGGGTCCACCACCACGTGCCGCGCCAGGTGCGTCCGTACGCCCGGACGGAACGTCCCGGCGCCGAACTGCGCGAACGTGTGGTGCCTCCCGTCGCGCAGGACGACGTTGTGCGCCGCCTGCGCGCCCCCGTTGAACCGGACCACCGTGTGGACCTGCCGGGTGGCGCAGAGCAGGTCCACCACTGTGCCCTTGCCGGCGTCGCCGTAGCCGAGGTCGACCACCATCACGTGGTTCACAGCCGGGTGACCCCGCTTCCGCCGCCGGCCGGGCTGAACGGCAGCGTCGCCACCGCGCGCCGGCCGGAGCCGAGCCGGGCCAGCGCCTTCGACACCGTCCGGGTGGCGGTGGAGCCGGCCCGGTCCAGGTCGCGCAGCCCGGCGTCCAGGTCGATGGCCTGCTCGCCCAGGCCGACGGTGAGCGCGATCGTCTCGCAGACCGCGTCCAGGTCGTCCAGCTCGACCGCGTTCTGCCCGAGCAGACCGCGCCAGAAGTCGAGCACCTTGCGGTTGCCCGCGTAGTGGCTGCCGGCGGGCAGCAGGTAGTAGGTGTCCCAGCGCGCGGTCACCTCGTCCACGATCTGCCGGACCGGCACGTCCTCGCGCAGGTCGTCGCCGATCAGCCGGGTCACCTCCGCGGTCTTCACCGCCGGGTACGCCAGCTCGTCGCCGATGATGAACAGGTAGCCGCGCCGGCCGCGCTTGTCCCAGCTGTCGGTGGCCGTGTGCCGGGCCATGAAGTACAGCGCCAGCTCGTACGACTCCATCATCTGGCCGCCACCGCCGCCCTCCAGCACGATCCGGCCGAGGTCGTCGTCCATCCGGTTGTCGGACTCGAACTGCCCGACCTGCAACGGCACCCGGTCGCAGGTGGCGTCGCCGATCGCGCCGAACATGACCTGCGGGTCCTTCGCGTACCCCTGGCGCAGCAGCAGGCCCAGCAGCTGCGGCAGCTTGCTCTGCAGCACCCGGGGCACGTGCCCCATCGAGCCGGTGACGTCGAACAGCACGGCGATCGGCGTCGACTGCGGGTGCTCGGCGGAGTCGCGGCTCTCCCGCAGCGCGTCGCGTGGGTCGAGCGCCGGGTGCACCTTCCGTGCGCCGCTGTCGCTGTACGAGAACGCGCTCTTGCCGGTGCGGCGCCGGTAACGGTCGGCGGCGTCGTACACGTCGGTGGACCAGATTCCACTGCCCATGGCAGCCTCCCTACGGGTTGAGGGTGAAGGGTCGGAAGGTGCGCGGCCCGTACAGCCGGTGCAGCACCTCGTCCAGTTCGCGCAGCAGCCGCCAGGCGTCGTCCGGCCGGGTGGCGAGCGCGGTGCCCCGGCAGCCGTCGGCGAAGGCGCGCAGCTCGCGCGGCGCGCGGTCGCCCATCAGCCAGGTCATGCAGCGGGCGGCCATCGCGATGTCGGTGCCCGGGCCGCACTGCCGCTTCGCGGCGACCTCCGGCGGATACCAGTCCTCGTGGCCGGGCACCAGCGCCGGCACGAGCCCGCCCGGCTCGGCCGAGAAGCACCAGTCGACGAGCACCACGCCGTGCGCGTCCGGCTCGATCAGCACGTGCCGGGGCAGCACCGCGCCGTGCACCACGCCGGCCCGGTGGGCCAGGCCGAGCGCCACCAGCAGCCGCCGCCACATCCAGGCCGCGTCGCGCGGGTCCAGCCCGTCCGGGTACGCGCGACGCACGTCGTCGAGGCTGTGCAGCCCGGGTACCGTCACCAGCTCGTTGACCTGCCGTTGCACGCCGGTCGACGGGTCACGCGCCGGGTAGGAGTCGACGAGCCGGGGCACGTACGCGAGGTGCCGGGCGTCGCCGTGCTCGGCGATCCGGCGCAACGCGCGCGCCTCGCGGGCCATCAGGTCGTTGTCGCCCGGGTGCCGGGCCACCTTGAGCAGCCGCCCGTCCCCGTGGTCGTGCAGGTCGGCGACGTCGCCCGCGTACATCGGGGCGGGGGTGCGCCACCGGGTGGTGACGGTGACGAGAGCGTCGGCGGCGGCGGCGCGTACCCCCGGGTCGGCCGCGCCCAGCCGGTCGGGGTGCAGCGCGCCGACCAGCTCGCGGTAGCGGCGGGCCGGCTCCTGCGTGCCGAACAGGTCGGCGTCGGTGCGCGCGGCGGTGACCAGCCGGATCGCCTCCTCGGTCCTCACCGCACCGTCTCCTCCCGGGCGGGGCGCAGCAGCGCCGGGTGCAGCAGCCGGGCGTCTCCGGCGCGGTAGAGCTTGGCCCGGGGGCCGCCGCGCGCGCCGCCGCGTTCGGTGCTGGCGCCGGTGCTCTCCACGAAGCCGGGCACGGAGAGCACCTTGCGGTGGAAGTTGCCGGCGTGCAGCGGGTGGCCCCAGACCGTCTCGTAGACCTCCCGCAGCTCGGTGATCGTGAACTCGGGGGCGAGGAACCGGGTGGCCAGCGGCGTGTACTCCAGCTTGGAGCGGGCGCGCTCCAGGCCGTCGTCGATGATCCGGCCGTGGTCGAAGGCGAGCTGCCGGCTGGTGAGCGCGGTGACCGGCAGCCAGATCGCCTCGTCGGCGTCGGTGTCGGCGACCGGGTCGGGCAGGTCGGGGGCGAACGCCAGGTGCGCGACCGAGACCACCCGCATGCGCGGGTCGCGGTCGGGCGCGCCGTAGCTGCCGAGCTGTTCGAGGTGCACCCGGCGCAGCCGCTCGCCGCCGAGGCCGGTCTCCTCGGCCAGCTCGCGCCGGGCGCCAGCGGCCAGGTCCTCGTCCGGCTGGACGAAGCCGCCGGGCAGCGCCCAGTGCCCCGCGTAGGGCGGCGCGCCGCGCCGGATCAGCAGCAGGTGCAGCGCGCCCTCGCGGATGGTCAGCGCGACCACGTCGACGGTGACCGCGACCGCCGGGTAGTCCCGGGGGTCGTACTCGGCGAGGAAGTCCTGCTCGTTCACGGTCACTCACTCTCTCAGGTTGAGAACAACTCAATCTGAGAACAACTTAGCGCCGAAAAGAGGGGACGGCAAGTCCCCTCTTTCACTCAGCGCACGGAGCCGGCCAGATGCGGCCTTCCGTCCCGGGCGCTGTGCAGCGCGAAGTCCCAGCCCGCGCCCGCCGCCGAGGCGCTGAACGCCACAGTCGACGGCAGCGGCACCGGCAGCTTGAACGACACGTCCACGGTGTACGCCTCGGGCAGCCGGGGCTCCAGCGCGGCCAGGCAGCGGGCCTTGCTCCACATGCCGTGCGCGATCGGGCGCGGGAAACCGAACAGCCGCGCGCCCAGCTTCGAGGTGTGGATCGGGTTGTGGTCGCCGGAGACGCGCGCGTAGTCCGTACCCACCCGGGGCGTCACCCGCCACCGCGCCGAGGAGTCCGGCGGCGCCGGGCGGTCACCCCGGTCGCGCCGCGGGCCGCCGCCCGTGGCGCGCTCCTTCCCGAGGTACGTGGACACGCCGCGCCACACCTCCTCGCCGCCGATCGACCCGATCAGCACCACGTCGAGCTGGCGGCCCCGCTCGTGCGGGCGCAGGTTCTCCGCGTACGTGTGGAAGTCGACGCGCTCGCCGACCTCGACCGGCCGGTGCACGGTGATCCGGTTGGCGACGTGCACCACGCCGGTCAGCGGGATCGGGAAGCCCGGACCCGTCATCAGCCGCAGCGACAGCGGGAACCCGAGCACGTGCAGGTACGTCGCCGGCAGCCGGTCGGTCAGCCGGAACCCGCACACCCGGTCGTAGTCCGCCAGATGCCCGTGGTCCACCGCGACCCCACCGACGGCGAGTTCCAGCGCCGGCACGTCCGTCCCGCGCCGCCCCCCGACCCCGGGCACCGCCCTCAGAAGCGCCCGCCGGTAGAGCCCCCCACTGGCAGGCAGCCCGTCCAGCTCCACCCGCCGCCGCCCCGCCGCCCCTTCGCTCGGTCGATCATGAAGTTGGCTGCCTTGTGGATCTCCAGAAGTGCCGTCAACCTCATGATCGTCGGAGGTCGGGCGGGCGTTGGTCTGGGCGAGGGCGGCGGCTCGGGCTGAGGTCAGGTCGCGGGTGGGGCCCTCGATCAGGTCGTGCAGGGTCAGGTCCTCCTCGTGGTCCTTCGCCATCACGCCCCCAGCAGACTCTGGCCGCAGACCCGGACCACGTTGCCGCTCACCGCGCCGCTCGCCGGCCAGGAGAGCCAGCCGATCGTCTCGGCCACGTCCACCGGCAGGCCGCCCTGCGCCATGCTGTTCATCCGCCGTCCCGCCTCGCGGATGGTCAGCGGGATACGCGCGGTCAGCCGCGTCTCGATGAAGCCCGGCGCGACAGCGTTCAGGCTGATCCCGCGCTCGCGCAGCACCGGGGAGAGCGAGTCGACCAGGCCGATCACGCCGGCCTTGCTCGTCGCGTAGTTGGTCTGCCCCCGGTTGCCGGCGATCCCGGCGATCGACGAGACCGACACGATCCGGCCGCCGGCCGGGATCAGGTCGCGCTCCAGCAGGACGTCGTTGATCCGCTCCTGGCTGGACAGGTTCACATCGATCACCGAGTCCCACCGGTCGGCGTCCATCCGGCCCAGCGTCTTGTCCCGGGTGATGCCCGCGTTGTGCACCACGACGTCGACCCGGCCGTGCCGGGACGCCAGATGCTCCGCCAGCCGGGTCGGCGCATCAGGCGCGGTCAGGTCGAGCTGCACCGCGCTGCCGCCGATCTCGTTGGCGACAGCGGCCAGCTCGTCCCCGGCCGCCGGGATGTCCAGCGCCACCACCTGGGCGCCGTCGCGGGCCAGCACCTTCGCCAGCGCCGCGCCGATGCCCCGGGCCGCGCCGGTCACCAGCACCACCTGCCCGTCCAACGGCCGGTCCCAGTCGGCCGGCACGACCGCGGTGCCGGTGCCCACGCGTACGACCTGGCCCGAGACGTACGCGGAGCGGCCGGAGAGCAGGAACCGGAGCGTGGCCTCCAGGCTCACCGGCGTGCCGGCGTCACCCTCGCGGGTCACGTAGACGAGCTGGGCGGTCACGCCCCGGCCGAACTCCTTGCCGATGCTGCGGGTCAGGCCCTCCAGCGCGCGCTGGGCGGTAGCCTCCCGGGGAGAGCCGCACTCGGCCGGCGGGGTGCCCAGCACGATCACCCGGCCGCTGGGCAGCAGCGACCGGGCCTGCGGGTGGAAGAAGTCGTAGAGCTGGCGCAGCCCGGCGGAGTCGGTGATCCCGCTGGCGTCGTACACCAGGGCCGCGAAGCGGCGGTCGGCGTCGTGCGCGGCGACCGGATCGGCCAGCTCGACCCCGGCGGCGGTCAGGATCTTGCCGGCCGGCTCGGCGATCCGGCCGCCGGCCGAGGCGCCGAGCAGGACCGGCCCGGGAACGAGCGGGTCACCGGGCGTGTGCCGGCGCAGTCGGGGCGGGTCGGGCAGCCCGAGGCGCTTGACCAGCGCGCGACCGGCCCCCGTCTGGACGAAGCTCGCGTACCTGTCGGTCATAGGCGTAGCCTACTGGCGAGTAGGGTTCGGGCAACAGTTTCGAGGGAGGCCGATCGTGCAGAGTGTCCGGCGGGTCGCGGTCATCGGGGGCAACCGCATCCCCTTCGCCCGGTCCAACTCGCGCTACGCGCACGCGTCGAACGCCGACATGCTCGGTGCGGCGCTCGACGGGCTGGTCGCCCGGTTCGGGCTGGCCGGCGAGCGGGTCGGCGAGGTCGTGGCCGGCGCGGTGCTCAAGCACTCCCGCGACTTCAACCTCACCCGCGAGGTGGTGCTCGGCTCCCGGCTCGACCCGCACACCCCCGCGTACGACATCCAGCAGGCCTGCGGCACCGGGCTGGAGGCAGCCATCCTGGTCGCCAACAAGATCGCCCTCGGGCAGATCGAGGTCGGCATCGCCGGTGGCGTCGACACCACCTCGGACGCGCCGCTCGCCGTCAACGAGGACATGCGGCGCACCCTGATCCAGCTCAACTCGGCCCGCACGCTCGGCGAACGGCTCAAGATCGCCGCGAAGCTGCGCCCGCACCAGCCGTTCAAGCCGGACATCCCGCGCAACGCCGAACCCCGTACCGGGCTGTCGATGGGTGAGCACGCGGCCCGGACCGCGCTGCGCTGGAACGTCGACCGCACCGCGCAGGACGAACTGGCGCTGCGCTCGCACCAGCGGCTCGCCGCCGCGTACGACAAGGGGTTCTTCGACGACCTGATGACCCCCTACCTGGGGCTCACCCGCGACCAGAACCTGCGGCCGGACACCAGCCTGGAGAAGCTCGGCTCGCTCAAGCCGGTCTTCGGCGCCTCCGGCGCGGACGCCGAGCGGGCCACCATGACCGCCGGCAACTCCTCGCCGCTCACCGACGGCGCCTCGACGGTGCTGCTCGCCTCCGAGGAGTGGGCCAAGGCGCACAACCTGCCGGTGCTGGCGTGGTTCTCCTGGTCCGAGGCCGCCGCCGTCGACTTCGTGCACGGCGACGAGGGCCTGCTGATGGCCCCCGCGTACGCCGTGCCCCGGATGCTGGCCCGGGCCGGGCTGAGCCTCCAGGACTTCGACTTCTACGAGATCCACGAGGCGTTCGCCTCGCAGGTGCTGGCCACTCTCGCCGCCTGGGAGTCGCCGGAGTTCTGCAAGGAGCGCCTCGGCCTGGACGCCCCGCTCGGCTCGATCGACCGGGACAAGCTCAACGTCAACGGCTCGTCGCTGGCGGCCGGGCACCCGTTCGCCGCCACCGGCGGCCGGATCGTCGCCACGCTGGCCAAGCTGCTGGATCAGAAGGGGAGCGGGCGCGGCCTGATCTCCATCTGCGCGGCCGGCGGGCAGGGCGTGACCGCGATCCTGGAGCGCTGACGGGCGACGCCCGCCCGGCGAGCAGCCGGGCGGGCGTCGGGTGTCGAGGACGGCTCAGCCGCCGACCGTGAACTTCTCCCAGAGACCGATGGTGGTCCGGTTGGCGATGAGCGGGTTGGTGCCGACGTTGTCGGCGCTGACGTACTTGCTGTTGATCGTCGCCTTGAGGCTGGTGGTGCCGTCCGCGTTGCGGGTCACCGTGAACTTCTCCCACGCGCCGGCGCTCGTGCGGTTGGCGATGAGCGGGTTGAGGCCGACGTTGTCCGCGCAGACGAAGCGGCTGTTGGCGTGCGAGAAGACACCCACCTGCCCGGAACCGAGATCCGCGAGGTCGAACGTCTCCCACGGGCCGGCGGCGTCGCGGTTGGCGATCAGCGGCTTCGCGCCGGCGCTCTCCGCGCTGACGTACTTGCCGTTGACGGCGGCCTTGAGCGTGCGGTTCGAGTCGGCGACGTTCACCCGGTAGAACTTCTCCCGGGTGTTGATGGTGGAGGCGACAGCGGTGAGTGCGGTGCTCGACGAGACACCGACGTAGCCGCCGTTCTCCCCCCGCAGACTGACCGTGCCGTCGGCGTTGCGGAGCAGCTCGAACGTCGAGTTCGAGGCCACCGTGGGGAAGAGCGGCTTGATCGCGTCGCCGTTGTTGCTCAGATATTTGCCGGTGGCACGGGAGAAGAGGGCGATCCGCCCGTTGCCCGCGTCCATCAGGTCGAACTGGCCGCCCGCACCCATCGTGGCCTGGTCGGCCTGCACGTCGGATCCGGCGGTGGGCGCGTTCGCGAAGCGCAGGTTGTGCAGCGACAGCAGACCGATCGACCCGGTACGCGGCAGCACGCTGACCAGCAGGCCGAGCGAGGCGCCGACGCGGCCGTCGCTGCCGGAGACCTTCACCGAGACGGTGAACGTGCCGGTCCGCGTGTAGGTGCGGGAGGCGACCGGCCTGTCCTGGGTCACCACGGTGCCGTCACCGAAGTCGAACACGTACGTGGTCAGGGGGACGTAACCGGGAGTCGACGCGGACGCGTCGAGCGTGACCGAGGAGGTGTCCGGGTCGTACCTGATGTCGAGGACGGCCTGCGGAGTGCCGAGGAGTTCGGTCGGTCCCCGGTCGGCCCACGGGACCGGGCCCGCGCCGGTGTTCGGCACCGCCGGGTTGTCCGCCCGGCCCGCTCCGGTGCGGTCCGTGGCCGGGTAGCCGGGCGCGGCCGAGTTCGCTGAGTCCTCCCGGACAGCGGCCCCGCTGCCCTCCCTGTCGTGAGCGGCCTGCCCGGACACCGTCCGGAAGCGGGCCAGATCCATCGTGGTGCCGTTCCAGGAGTAGCTCGACGCGCTCGGGACGAATGTCTGAGCGGTGTTGTTGTAGTCCACGGTCACCCGCTTGCCGGAATCGTCGTACAGCTCCAGCACCGGCTTGTCGGAGCAGGTCGTAGCGACGTTGCTGACCAGGACGTTGTTCTGCACCGACGCGCCCGCCGACGAGCCGTCGACGCGGACGGCCCCCGAACAGCGGCCCTGGACCTCGTTGTTGCTGATCGCCGTCCGGGCCGCCCCGTTGTTGTGGATCCCGATGCCGTCACCTTCGGACACCTGGTTGTTGACGACCTCGGTGTCGGTGGCGTCTGGACCGACCAGGACGGCCGCGCCGTCGAAGCCCGAGATGGTGCTGCTCGACACCTGGTTTCCCGGCCCGTCGACCCGGGCACCCGTGCCGGGCCCGACGTCGGCGCCGAGCCTGCCCCCGGACAGCACCAGGGACCGGAGGGCGACGCCGGTCGTCGCGGCGTCGAGGACGATGCCGTTGCCCGGTGTGGTGATCGTCGTCTGCGACAGGGTCGACCGGGTGACCCCGGCGAACCGGACGACGGGCGTGGCGGACCTGCCCGACATGGCGTACCACCCGCCCTGCACAGTGATTCCGCTGGAGTCCCGCAGATCGAGGCCGGGCACGTCGGCGAGTGCGGTCATCCACAGGTCGCGGAGCACGACGTCGTGCTGCCCGTCGACCAGCACCCCGGCCTCCGGCCCGCTGATGCGGCCGTTGCTGCCGGCGGTGTTCCGGATGGTGATCGGCTGGTCGGGCGTGCCGGAGCGGGCGAGCGTCACGCGCTCCGCGTACGTGCCCGCGCCGATGTCGACTGTCTGCCCGGCCTCGACCCGGGCCACCGCCGGACCGATCGAGCAGAACGGAGCGGCCTGGGTGCCGGGCCCGGTGTCGGAGCACGCGGCCGAGTTCTGCCGGACGTAGAGCGTCGTCGCGTCGGCTGCCTGGGCCGGTGTGGCCAGGGGCAGCAGGGAGCCGCCGGCCAGTGCGGCTACGGTCAGCCCGGCCAGGGACGGTCTGCGCATCTGGATCCCCCATGAAGAAGAGAACGGTCCGGATCGATCCGGACCGGACGATCCTCGCTTGAGCCGCCCGGCGCGGCTGTCCCGCCCGACATGTCGGAACGGCCGGATCACGATCAGCGGCGGAGATCGGTGACGGTCGCCGGCAACCCAACCGGTGCTCCGTTCCGTCCCCTGGGTATGAGGCGAACGAGGGGCGGCACTCCGTGACCGGGCGTGACGAGGAGTTCCGCGACTACGTGACCGCCCGGCTGGAGCCGCTGCGCCGAACGGCGTACCTGCTCTGCCGGGACTGGCACACGGCGGACGACCTGGTGTCGATCACGTTGAGCAAGCTCTACCGCAACTGGCGGCGGGCGCTCGACGCGGACAACCTCGACGCGTACGTCCGGGGGATGCTCACCAACGCGTGGCTGGACGAGCGGCGCCGGCCGTGGCGGCGGGAGCGCAGCACCGACGAGGTGCCGGACCGGGTGGACCTGACAGCCGGGGAGCCGGCGGTCGGTGAGCGGGAGATGCTGCTGGAGATGCTGGGCCGGCTCGCGCCGCGGCGACGGGCGGTCGTGGTGCTCCGCTTCTACTGCGACCTGTCGGTCGAGGAGACCGCGCAGATCCTGGGCGTCAGCACCGGCACCGTGAAGAGTCAGGCCGCCCGTGCGCTGGAGACGCTGCGGCTGCTCGCCTCGCACCATTCGGCAGTGGAGAGCGGGAGGCAGAGATGACGTACCGGCAGATCTTCGACGAGGCGATCGGTGACGCGCCGCCGACGGCGGTGGACGTGGACGGCCTGGTGGCGCGGGAGGGCCGGCGTCGGCGGCGACGGATGGGCGCGTACGCCTCGGCGACGGCGGTGCTGGCACTGGCACTCGGCGCCGGCGTGGTCGTGCAGCCGGGTGCTTCAGGTGGTCCGGCGCCCGCCTACTCGGCCGCGTCCGCCACCGCCCGGACCCAGCCGGAGCGCCTGCGGTCGGCGATGCTGGCCGCGCTCGACCGGGAGGCCGCGGACCTGCGGTGGGTACGGGGCGCCGATCCGGTCACCGACCACAAGACCTGGAACGGCCCGCTCACCGACGACCCTCAGTGGTCGGTGAAACCGTTCCGGTGGGAGTCCATGACCGGCTGGTTCGGGGTGGGTGTCGCTGCCCGGGGCACCGTTCGGTCCTACCTGGCGGTCAACGTCGGGCGGCCGCTTCCGGGTCAGGCGATCGGCCCGGACGAGTGCAGGGAGGGCATGATTGATTGCCGGTCCTTCACCGGGCCCAACGGCGAGCGGGTGCTGACGTACGACGTGGAGGGCTACCGTGCGCCACCCGCGTCGCCACGGCAGCGGGTCGCCGTCCGGTACGCGCACGTCGAACGGACCGACGGCACCCAGGTGACAGTGCAGGCGCACTCGTCGAGCGACCGGCACCTGCTGACGGCCGAGGAGATGGCCGCGGTCGCGCTGGACCCGGAGATCCGGCTGGGCTGACGGCGCCCCCGGTCCGGCCTGCCCACAGGCCGGACCGGGGACCGACGTCGCCGGGCCGGCCCGGGCGTCGTGAAAGACTGAGGTACGTGACGACGATCCCGAACGTGCTCGCCAACCGGTACGCCTCGCCCGAACTGGTCGCTCTCTGGTCGCCGGAGGAGAAGGTCCGGATGGAGCGCCGGCTCTGGCTGGCGGTGCTCAAGGCCCAGCGTGATCTCGGCGTGCCGGTGCCGGACGGGGTGGTCGAGGCGTACGAGCGGGTGGTCGACCAGGTCGACCTGGCCTCGATCGCGGCCCGGGAGCGGGTCACCCGGCACGACGTGAAGGCCCGGATCGAGGAGTTCAGCGCGCTCGCCGGGCACGAGCACGTGCACAAGGGGATGACCTCCCGCGACCTCACCGAGAACGTCGAGCAGCTCCAGATCCGCGCCTCGCTGGAGCTGATCCGGGACCGGGTGGTCGCCACGCTGGCCCGGCTGGGCTGGCACGCGGGTGAGTACTCGGCGCTGGTGATGACCGGCCGGTCGCACAACGTCGCCGCGCAGGCCACCACGCTGGGCAAGCGCTTCGCGTCGGCGGCGGAGGAGCTGCTGATCGCGTACGAGCGGCTGGAGGACCTGATCGGCCGCTACCCGCTGCGCGGGATCAAGGGTCCGGTGGGCACCGCCGCCGACCAGCTCGACCTGTTCGACGGCGACGCCGGCAAGGTGGCCGAGCTGGAGCAGCGGGTGGCCGGGCACCTGGGCTTCAGCCGGGTGCTGGACAGCGTCGGCCAGGTCTACCCGCGCTCGCTGGACTTCGACGTGCTCTCCGCGCTGGCCCAGGTGGCCGCCGCGCCGTCGTCGCTGGCCACCACGATCCGGCTGATGGTGGGCCAGGAGCTGGTCACCGAGGGCTTCAAGCCGGGCCAGGTCGGTTCCAGCGCGATGCCGCACAAGATGAACACGCGCTCGTCGGAGCGGGTGAACGGCTTCGCGGTGATCATCAGGGGTTACCTGTCGATGGTCGGCGAGCTGGCCGGTGACCAGTGGAACGAGGGCGACGTCTCCTGCTCGGTGGTGCGCCGGGTCGCGCTGCCCGACGCGTTCTTCGCCGCCGACGGCCTGTTCCAGACGTTCCTCACCGTGCTGGACGAGTTCGGCCCGTACCCGGCGGTGATCAACCGGGAGCTGGAGCGCTTCCTGCCGTTCCTCGCCACCACGAAGATCCTGGTGGCCGCCGTACGCCGGGGTGTGGGCCGGGAGGTCGCGCACGAGGTGATCAAGGAGCACGCGGTCGCCGTGGCGCTGGCCATGCGGGAGAAGGGCGCGCCCGAGAACGACCTGTTCGACCGGCTGGCCGCCGACGGCCGGCTGGGTCTGACCCGGGCCGAGATCGACACCCTGGTGGCCGACCGCAACGCCTTCGCCGGCGCCGCCACCGACCAGGTCGCCCGGGTGACCGCAAGAATCACCAAGGTCGTCGAGTCCCACCCCCAGGCCGCCGCCTACTCCCCACCCCCCATCCTCTGACCTGTTCTGGTCGATCATGAGGTTGGCGGCACTCAGGGAGATCGTTCCTGCCGTCAACTTCATGATCGACCCGGTGAAGGCGGCAGGCAGCGTTGGTCAGGGGCCGGTGGGGGTTTCGGCTGCGGAGCTCAGGTTGGGGGCGCTGGCCGGTTCGGCGATGCCGCCCGGGGCGGAGGCGATCTCCGGGTCGTGGGCGGTCTCGGCCGCGATCGCCGGCTGGTCCGGCGGCATGACGTCCGGCATCTTCGGCGCGACGATCACCGCCGTGCCGTACGCGCAGATCTCCATCCACATCTCGCCGCAGTCGCGGCTGTCGAAGCGCATGCCGATCACCGCGTTCGCGCCCAGGCGGCGCGCCTCCTCGCCGAGGCGCGCCACCGAGTCGGTACGCCACCGCGTCAGGTTGTCCGGCGCCAACGGGTCGTAGGCGCCACCGCGCAGGTTCTTGACCCCCTCGCGGTACGGGTTGCGGGTCCTCGCCATCGAGGAGACCACTTCGCCGAGGATCTGGCGGATCTCGTAGCCGGGCAGTTGATCCGTCGTCACGACCAGCACGCTTCCGATGCTGTCAGTCCCCGGCCGGGTGGTTCGCGAGCCGTGTTCAGCTGACCGGATGCTGAAAAACGGCGCGGCGCGGACGGCCGGGTCGCACCCGGCCGATCCGCGCCGCATCGGCATCAACCGTCAGACACCGGCCGTCGAGGTGATCCAGGACCGGTTGTACGCGACACTGCCGTAGTTCTGGATGCTCTGGCCGTCGGCGGTGGAGGCGACGCCGACCTGCCGGCCGTTGTAGAACTGCGGGCCGCCCGAGTCGCCCCGCCACGCGTTGCCGTTGATCCGGGTGCTCCGGATCGCCTGGCCGCCGTACGCGTCGGTGGCGCTGTTGCTGGTCACCTGGACGCTGGCGGTCTTGAGCTGCGACGACGCGCTGCAGCCGCTGTAGCAGGTCATGCCCCAGCCGTAGATGGTGTTCGTCGAGCCGACCGGCGGGTTGCTGCTCGCCAGCGACACGGCGGAGGTGCTGACCGTGCTGGACAGGCGCAGCAGGGCCAGGTCGTAGCGGGTGTAGGAGGCGCTCACGGTGCGGGTGACGCCGCCGGAGGCGCGGTAGACGCTGCCGACCCGGACCGACATGGTGCCGCTGACGCAGTGCCGGGCGGTGAGCACCCACTGGGGCGCGATCACGCTGCCGGAGCAGGTGAACGAGCCGTTGCTGAACACGGCGGCGGCCCACGGGGCGGACGAGACGGTGCCGCCACCGATGATCGGCTGCGGGCCGGCCGGCGCGGCGGTGGCGCCGGAGGCGGTGGCCAGGACGCCGGCCAGCGCGGTGGTCAGCACGGCGAGCAGGGGACGGAGGCGCATGTCGGGGCTCCTTCTGCGCGGACGCCCGGGGGTGCCGGGCGGGGGGTGACACCCGCCGGATGGGGTGGGCCGGCGAGGGACGTCGATCTAACTCATCGACGTCTGACGATGCATGCTACGGCCGCGCTGCCCTCTGTCACAAGGTGCGGATCGAATCAGGCCGATGGCGTGACGCGCGCCGCGTGCCTCGCGGGCCCGCTGTCGGATACCGGTCCAAGGTGGGGTGTTTCGCGGCAGAATGCCTGCTGGGAGGTGTTGCTGAGGGGTGCCCGCGAGCACGGAGCGCAACGAATTCGCATCGACGCCGCAACGAACGGGCAACGGTGTCCGTCCGGCGCCGCCGGCGGGGCCGATCGGTGCCGGAACTGCCCCCGGCCGGTGCGGGCCGGGCGGTATCTGCCAGGTAGGCTGGCTGCGCTCGCCCGATTGTTGGGCCGGCACCCAACTGCGTACACAGTCAGGAGTGCCCAGTGCCTCGCGTCGTAGTCGACGTCATGCTCAAGCCCGAGATCCTCGATCCGCAGGGCCAGGCCGTCGCAAACGCGCTGCCCCGCCTCGGTGTCAGTGACGTCGCCTCGGTTCGGATCGGCAGGCGGATCGAGATCGAGTTCACCGGCGAACCGGACCTGGACCGGGCCCGGGAGATTGCCGACAAGCTGCTGGCCAACCCGGTCATCGAGGACTTCACCGTCCGCGTGGTCACCGCCGACGAGACCGCGGGCGCGCAGTCGTGACCGCCCGGGTCGGTGTGGTCACCTTCCCCGGCTCCCTCGACGACGGGGACGCGGCCCGGGCCGTACGGATCGCCGGCGCCGAGGCGGTCCGGCTCTGGCACGGCGACCCGGACCTGCACGGGGTGGACGCGGTCGTCCTGCCCGGTGGCTTCTCCTACGGCGACTACCTGCGTTGCGGCGCCATCGCCCGGTTCGCCCCGGTGATGGAGACGATCGTCCAGGCCGCGCATGGTGGCCTGCCGGTGCTGGGCATCTGCAACGGCTTCCAGATCCTCTGCGAGGCGCACCTGCTGCCCGGCGCGCTCACCCGCAACCAGCACCTGCACTTCCGCAACCGGGACCAGGTCCTGCGGATCGAGAGCACCGGCACCGCCTGGACGAACGCGTTCCAGCCGGGTCAGGAGGTGCTCGTCCCGGTCAAGAACGGCGAGGGCTGCTACGTCGCCGACACCGCGACGCTCGATCGGCTGGAGGGCGAGGGCCGCGTCGTCGCCCGCTACGTCGGCGGCAACCCCAACGGATCGCAGCGCGACATCGCCGCGATCACCAACGAGGCCGGCAACGTCGTCGGCATCATGCCGCACCCCGAGCACGCGGTGGAGGCGCTCACCGGCCCCTCCCTGGACGGCCTCGGCTTCTTCACCTCGGTGCTCAAGCATCTGGTGGGAGCGCCGGCGTGATGGTGGCCGGGAACATCGGTCGGCCCACCCGCCGCACCGGCGGCGAGCGCAGCAAGGAGACGTCATGACCACCCATCCGGACCCGGCCCTGCGCGAGCCGCAGGGCGTGGTGCCGCAGGCCGGCCCGACCGACGACTGGGCGCTGGGCGTGGACACCGTTCCCCGGGCCGCCGACTCGCCGGAGGAGCTTCAGCCGTACGCCGAGCTGGGCCTCCGCGACGACGAGTACGACCGGATCCGGCACATCCTCGGCCGCCGGCCCACCCAGGCCGAGCTGGCCATGTACTCGATCATGTGGAGCGAGCACTGCTCCTACAAGTCGAGCAAGGTGCACCTGCGCCAGTTCGGCGAGAAGGCGCCCCCGAGTGACCGGCTGCTCGCCGGCATCGGCGAGAACGCCGGCGTGGTCCGGGTCTCCGACGATCTGGCGGTGACCTTCAAGGTCGAGTCGCACAACCACCCGAGCTTCGTCGAGCCGTACCAGGGCGCGGCGACCGGCGTCGGCGGCATCGTCCGCGACATCCTCGCCATGGGCGCCCGCCCGGTCGCCGTGATGGACCCGCTGCGCTTCGGCGCGGCCGACCACCCGGACACCGCCCGGGTGCTGCCCGGCGTGGTCGCCGGCGTCGGCGGCTACGGCAACTGCCTGGGCCTGCCCAACATCGGCGGCGAGGTCGTCTTCGACCCCTGCTACCAGGGCAACCCGCTGGTCAACGCGCTCTGCCTGGGCGTGCTGCCGGTCGACCGGCTCCAGAAGAAAGACGCCACCGGCCCCGGCAACATCGTGGTGCTGATGGGCGCCAAGACCGGCCGCGACGGCATCGGCGGCGTGTCGGTGCTCGCCAGCGCCACCTTCGACGAGGGCAGCGAGCAGCGCCGCCCGTCCGTGCAGGTGGGCGACCCCTTCATGGAGAAGCTGCTCATCGAGGCGTGTCTGGAGCTGTACGACGCCGAACTGGTCGTCGGCATCCAGGACCTCGGCGGCGCCGGCCTGACCTGCGCGCTCACCGAGACCGCCGCCTCCGCCGGCACCGGCATGCGGGTCTGGCTGGAGCGGGTGCCGCTGCGCGAGCCGTCGATGGAGCCGCACGAGATCCTGGCCAGCGAGTCCCAGGAGCGGATGCTGCTCGTCGTCTCGCCGGACAAGCTCGACGCGGTGCTCAAGACCGCCGAGAAGTGGGGCGTCTGGGCCACCGCCATCGGCGAGGTCACCGCGCCGTCGGCGGACGGCCAGCCGGGCCGGCTGGTCATCACCTGGCGCGACCAGCTCGTGGTGGACGTGCCGCCGGGCTCGCTGGTCGACGACGGCCCGGTGTACGCCCGGCCGATGCGCGAGCCGGCCGACCTGATCCTGCTCCAGGCCGACCGCGCCGAGACGCTGCCCCGGCCGAGCACCCCGGAGGCGCTCCGGGAGACCGTGCTGCGCATGATCGCGTCGCCGAACCTGGCCGACAAGACCTGGGTCACCGAGCAGTACGACAGGTACGTGCTCGGCAACACCGTGCTCGCCCAGCCGGAGGACTCCGGCGTGATCCGGATCGACGAGCGCAGCGGCCTCGGTGTCGCGCTCTCCGTCGACGGCAACGGCCGGTACGCCCGCCTCGACCCGTACCACGGGACGAAGCTGGCGCTGGCCGAGGCGTACCGGAACGTGGCGGTGACCGGTGCGAAGCCGATCGCGGTGACCAACTGCCTGAACTTCGGCTCGCCGGAGGACCCGGGCGTGATGTGGCAGTTCGCCGAGGCCGTGCGCGGCCTGGCGGACGGCTGCCTGGAGCTGGGCATCCCGGTGACCGGCGGCAACGTCAGTTTCTACAACCAGACCGGCGCCGCAGCCATCCACCCCACCCCGGTGGTCGGCGTGCTGGGCGTGCTGGACGACGTCGCCGACCGGGTGCCGATGGGCTTCGTGCCGCGTCCGGCCGGCGACCACGACCAGCTGTTCCTGCTGGGCGAGACGCACGTCGAGCTGTCCGGCTCGGAGTGGGCCTGGGTGACGCACGAGCACCTGGGCGGCATCCCGCCGCAGGTCGACCTGGCCCGCGAGCGGCAGCTCGCCGAGCTGCTGGCCGAGGCGGCCCGGGTCGGGCACCTCAGCTCCGCGCACGACCTGTCCGACGGCGGCCTGGCGCAGAGCCTGGTCGAGTCGGCCCTGCGCCGCGGCGTGGGCGCCCGGGTCGTGGTTCCGGAGCACTTCGCCGGTGGCTCGATGCCGTTCGTCTTCCTGTTCAGCGAGTCCGCCGGCCGCGTGCTGGTGTCGGTGCCGCGCGGCCACGAGAAGGCGTTCACCGCCCTCTGCGCCGAGCGCGGCGTGCCGTGGGAGTTCATCGGCGTCACCGACCCGGCCTCCGGCGCGCTGGAGGTGCACGGCCAGTTCCGGATCGGCCTGGACGAGCTGCGCGAGGCGCACACCGGTACGCTCCCGCGCCTGTTCGGCGCGGCCGAGGCGGCCCGGGTGGAGGTCGAGGCGACCCGTACCGGGACGACCACTGTGCTTCCGGCCACGGCCGAGCAGCCGGTCGGCGTGGACCCGGCCGCTGTCGACGCCGAGCCGATCGCCAAGGCCGGCCGGGACACCCCGCCGGCCGACGCCGAGTCGTCCGCGCCCGTCGCCGCGGCGGAGCCCGAGTCGCCCGCTGCGGCGTCCGACGAGGGGACGCCGGCCGACGGTACGGCGGCAGTCGACGGAACCCCGGCCCAGGACGAGTCGGCGGCTGCCGACGGGTCCGACGGTCCGGCTTCCGGTGAGCCGGCGCCGGGTCAGCGCTGAGGCGCTGGCCTTGGCCGTCTTCACCCAACCCGGCTCCGGTGCCCGGTTCGACTGGGGACTGACCGGGGCGGCGGAACTCGGCCGGGTCTGTGCCGCCCTGGTGGTGGTGGACGTGCTGTCGTTCACCACCGCCGTGGAGGTGGCGGTGAGCCGTGGCATGCGGGTGCACCCGTTCCCGTGGGGCGAGCAGGCCGCCGACTACGCCCGCCGGGTGGGTGCCGTGGCCGCTGTGGGCCGCCGGAAGACGACGGCGGAGCACCAGTGGTCGCTGTCCCCGGCGGCGCTGCGGGCCGCGCCGGTCGTCGCCGACCTGGTGCTGCCGTCACCGAACGGTTCGGCGATCAGCGCCGCCGCGAGCGCCACCGGACTGCCGGTGGTCGCGGCGTGCCTGCGTAACGCACCCGCCGTCGGGCGCTGGCTGCGCGCCGAGGGGTACGGCTCGAAGGACGCGCCGGTGGGCGTGGTGGCGGCCGGGGAGCGCTGGCCCGACGGGTCACTCCGGCCGTGCGTGGAGGACCAGCTCGGTGCGGCGTGCGTGCTAGACGCGCTCGCCGGGGTGCCCGGCGGGCTCTCGGTGGAGGCCGCGATGGCGCTCGCCGCGCTGGCGAGCACGCCGGACGTGCCGGCGGCCGTCCGGGGATGCGTCTCCGGGCGGGAACTCGCCGAGGGCGGCTTCGCCGAGGACGTCGCGGTCGCGACCGAGGTCGGTGTCTCCGACGTGGTGCCGGTGCTCCGCCAGGGCTACTTCGCCCCCGCCTGAGCGCCGCTTCCGCTCCCGTCCTGCGGGGTTCGCTGACGACTGTGGCCGCCCGCTGTTCGCGGGCGGCCACAGTTCTCACATCTGGTGGCTGTCAGTCGTCCAGCCAGTCGAGGCGTCGTCCGCCACGGTCCGCCTGCCCGTCCGGGCGCGCGCGACCCGCCTGCGCCGGGTCGTTCGGGTAGGCGTTGTCGTAGCCGCCCCCGCGCTGCTGCGGCGGCGGCTCCTGGCCGTAGCCGCCCTGCTGGCCGTAACCGCCCTGCGGGGCCTGGCCGTAGCCGTCGCCGTACCCGCCGCCCTGCTGACCGTAGCCACCGGACTGGTGGCCGCCGTCGTAACCGCCACCGGCGTTGCCGTAGCCGCCGGCCGGGTCGCCGTAACCGCCCGGCTGGCGGCCACTGTCGTACCCGCCGGTCGCGCCGCTGTCGTAGCCGCCGGCGCCCTTGTCGTAGCCACCCGCGGGGGCGTCGCCGTATCCGCCCTGCTGACGGCCAGTGTCGTAGCCGCCGGCCGGGGCGTCGCCGTAGCCACCCGTGGGGGCGCTGTCGTAGCCGCCGGTCGCGCCGTCGCCGTACCCGCCGCCCGCCGCGCGACCGCCGCCGTAGGCCGGGGCGTCGCCGTATCCGCCGGTCGGGTTGTCGCCGTAGCCACCGCCCGCGGCGTTGCCGTAGGCGCCGGTGGGCTCGCCGTACCCGCCCTGCTGACGGGTGCTGTCGTAGCCGCCGGTCGCGCCGCTGTCGTAGCCGCCCGACGCGGCGCCGCCGTAGCCACCGGCCGCGCCGTAAGCGTCGCCCTGCTCCGGGCCACGGCCGTACGGGGCCGCGCCGGCCTGGTCGTAACCGCCGCGGTCCTGCTCCGGCTGGTAGGTGCCGGTCGGGTACGGGTCGGCGGCCGGCGCGTACTGCGTGCTGTCACCGGTGTAGCGGCCGGTGGGCTCGTCGAAGCGCTCGTTGCCGTAGCCGGCGCCCTGGGCCGCGTAACCGGCCGCGCCGGCCGCGGCACCTGCCGCGTAGTCCGGGCTGCCGTAGCCGGCACCGGAGGAGGGGCCGTTGCCGTAGCCGCCGCCCGAGGAGGGCGCGTTGCCATAGCCGCCCGCGCCGCCGTAACCGCCCTGGCCCGGTGCGTCGTCGCCGTAGCCGTAGCCGCCCTGGCCACCGGCGCCGTAAGCCGGGCCGGGAGGTGCGCCGTACGGGTCCGGCGGGACGTCGTCCACGACCGGCCGCTGGAGCATGGTGGGGGCGTCGCTGATCGAGGGGCCGCCGACCATCGTCGGGGACGGCCCGGCGCCCATGCCGTTGACGACCCGGGTCTGGTCGTCGGTCCCGTGGTAGGCGCCCCGGGCGCCCGGGATCGCACCGCCCGCGCCGGGACCACCCGGACCGGTCGGGCCACCCGGGCCGTCGCCGTCACCGTCGTCGCCCTCGTTCTTGCGGCGCATGTAGAGCAGCACGATGGTGCCCACGCCGACGGCGACGAACAGGCCGCCGAGCAGGATGAGAAGCCAGGAGCCGAAGCCGCCGGAGTCCTCGTTGGCGGCCGGCTGCTGCGCGGCGGGCGCCTCGGCCGACGGGGTGTCGGTCGCCTCCTCGTCGAGCGGCTCCTCGGACGGCGGGGCGGACTCACTCGCCGACGGGCTGGCGCTCGGGCTCGCCGACGCCTTCAGCTGGATGCTGAGCCGGACGCCGGTCACCGACTGGCCGGCGTTCGCGTTGATCGACCGGGCGACGGGTGAGGCACCGTCGGTGGAGGCGCCGAGGTCGATCCGGCCGGGCGCGATCGGGTTGGACTCGGAGCCGCTGAAGCTGAAGTTGCCGTTGCCGCTGGTGTTGGTGCGGCGTTCCTTGCCCGCGCTGTCGCGGAGCATGACCAGGGCGCCCTCGATCGGATCGCCGTCGGCGTTGACCACCTTGCCGGACACCGTCTTGACGGTCTGCGGTTGGTCAGGCGTGGGCGGGGCCGCCTTGCCCTTGACCGTGAGGTTGAAGTTCGCGGTGTCCGGCCGCCCGACACCTTGGATCCGGACCGTCACGGAGGAGTTGGCGTCACCCGCGTTGTCGTTCGCGCGCAGGGTGAGGATCTGGACCTTGGGAGTGCCCGGCGGGTTGAACTCGATGCCGCCGCAACCGCTGGTGCAACTGACGCCGGACGGCAGGCCGCTCAGGCTGATGTCGCCGTTGGTGTCGCTGCCCTCGGGGTTGACGGTGACGGTGACGGTGGCGTCGCTGCCGGCGTTGACCGTTACCGATCCCGGCGAGACGTTGACGCTGGCTGCGAAGGCGGGAGCTGCGGGGACGGTGAGCAGGGCGCCGAAGACCAGCGCTACGACCACACCGGCCCGCTGCTTCCAGGCACGTCGGTGTGTTGACACGTCCACCGCCTTCCGGGTCTGATCTCCCCGCCGGCCGCTCGGCCGAGGTTGATCACTCACGGTACGAATAACGCCGTCGGCAACTATGCCTTGTCTGACCGGATCATCTCTACCCAGGGCCGCCGTCGGGCGGCCTTCTGCCGGGTCGTATCGTCCCGTCGTGTCCTCTCCGCACGCTTATTCCGAAGCGGTACTCGCCGCCCTGGCGGCGCTGGACGAGGGGCGTACGCCCGAACGGCCGGTGCTCCGGGAGGCGGTCCGGACCCTCTTGGCTGCCCTCGCGGATCGCGCCCCCGGCCGATCGGTGGAGGTGCGCGTACCACCCTACGGTGCGGTCCAGTGCGTGAGTGGTCCACGACACACCCGCGGTACGCCGCCGAACGTGGTGGAGATGGATCCGGCCACCTGGCTGGCGGTCGCCACCGGGCGCCGGGGATGGGCGGAAACGGTCACTGAGGGTCGCGTCCGGGTGTCCGGAAATCGGGCTGACCTCTCCCCGTACCTCCCTATTTAGGCCTCAAGCAGCGCAAACTCTGCTCACGCTGAGCGGACGCTTCGTGACTGTCGGTATCGACTGCTGGTCGCGTACACTGAGACCCGACGACGGTCCCGGCCCATGCGTGCGGAGCTGACCCCCCGACTCCGCCAGGCCAGTCCAGACCCCACTGCGAGGGAGCGGCAGGTGCCCCGAGGCGATGGCCGGCTGAGCCACGACCTTGACCCCCAGCGACCCGGCCCGCAGGACGCGTGCGGCGTCTTCGGCGTCTGGGCGCCGGGTGAAGAGGTCGCCAACCTCACCTACTTCGGGCTCTACGCCCTCCAGCACCGCGGTCAGGAGGCCGCGGGCATCGCGGTGAGCGACGGCTCCGGTGTCGTGGTCTACAAGGATCTTGGCCTGGTCGCCCAGGTGTTCGACGAGCCGACGCTGGCGAGCCTGCGCGGGCACGTCGCCATCGGGCACGCGCGCTACTCCACCACCGGCGGTTCGACCTGGGAGAACGCCCAGCCGACCATCCGGGCCACGAGCGCCGGCACCACAATCGCGCTGGCGCACAACGGCAACCTGGTCAACACCGCCGAGCTGCAGCGCGAGGCGGCCGTGCGGGGGCTCGACTCCGACGGCTCGACCAACGACACCTCGCTGGTGACCATGCTGCTGGCCAGCCGGCCCGACCTGTCGGTCGAGGCGGCCGCGCTGGAGGTGCTGCCGCAGCTGCGCGGCGCGTTCAGCTTCGTCTTCATGGACGAGTCGACGCTCTACGCGGCGCGTGACGCGCACGGCGTACGCCCGCTGGTGCTCGGCCGGCTCGAACGCGGCTGGGTGGTGGCGAGCGAGACCGCCGCGCTGGACATCGTCGGCGCGAGCGTGGTCCGCGAGGTCGAGCCGGGCGAGCTGATCGCCATCGACGAGAACGGCCTGCGGTCCAGCCGGTTCGCCTCGCCCGAGCCCAAGGGCTGCCTCTTCGAGTACGTGTACATCGCCCGGCCGGACGCCACCATCGCCGGCCGCAACGTGCACGCCGCGCGGGTGCAGATCGGCCGCCAGCTCGCCAAGGAGCACCCGGTCGAGGCCGACCTGGTGATCCCGGTGCCGGAGTCCGGCACGCCGGCCGCGATCGGCTACGCCGAGGAATCCGGCATCACCTACGGCCAGGGCCTGATGAAGAACCCGTACGTCGGGCGCACGTTCATCCAGCCCTCGCAGACGCTGCGTGCGCTCGGTGTCCGGCTGAAGCTGAACCCGCTGCGGCAGAACGTCCGCGGCAAGCGCCTGGTGGTGGTGGACGACTCGATCGTGCGGGGCACCACCCAGCGGGCGATCGTCCGGCTGCTGCGCGAGGCGGGCGCGCTGGAGGTCCACGTCCGGATCTCCTCGCCGCCGGTGAGCTGGCCCTGCTTCTACGGCATCGACTTCGCCACCCGCGCCGAGCTGCTCGCGAACGGGCTGGACAACGAGGGCATCCGGCGCTCGATCGGCGCCGACTCGCTCGGTTACGTATCGCTGCCCGGCCTCATCGCCGCGACCGAGCAGCCGAAGAGCCGGCTCTGCCGGGCGTGCTTCGATGGGGAGTACCCGATCGAACTGCCGGCCGGGAACCTGATCGGCAAGCACGTGCTCGAAGGAGTGGGACGCCGGGTCGCCGCCGAGGCGGCCGGGCCGACCGGTCCGCTCGTCGCCACACCGACCCACCACCCGTAGCACCACCGACGCGGGTCCGGCCGCTCCGGGCCCGCGGGAACCACAAAGGGGAGAACCGTGACGCACGTGTCCGAGCGCAGCGGCGCAGGATCCAGCCCGACGGGCGCCGGCGGCGACCGCCAGCCCTGGTCGGCGGGGTCCGGCCGGACGCAGCGCAAACGCTCGGTCTCGTACGCCGACGCCGGGGTGTCGATCGAGGCGGGCGACCGCGCGGTCGAGCTGCTCAAGTCCAAGGTCAAGGAGACCCGGCGCCCCGAGGTCATGGGTGACCTGGGCGGCTTCGCCGGCCTGTTCCGGCTGGACACGAAGAAGTACAAGAACCCGATCCTGGCCTCCTCGACCGACGGTGTGGGCACCAAGCTGGTGATCGCCCAGCAGCTCGACATCCACGACACGGTCGGCATCGACCTGGTCGCCATGGTCGTCGACGACCTGGTGGCCTGCGGGGCCGAGCCGCTGTTCCTGCTCGACTACATCGCCACCGGCGAGGTCGTGCCGGACAAGGTCGCCGAGATCGGCGCGGGCATCGCGGACGGCTGCCGGTACGCCGGCTGCGCGCTGCTGGGTGGCGAGACCGCCGAGCACCCGGGCGTGCTGCGCCCGGACGAGTACGACATCTCCGCCACCGGCGTCGGTGTGGTGGAGGAGAGCGAGATCCTCAGCCCGGAGCGGGTCGAGGTGGGCGACGTGGTGATCGCGATGCGCTCGTCCGGCCTGCACTCGAACGGCTACTCGCTGGTCCGGCACGTGCTGCTGGGCGCCGGCCGGATGCGTCTGGACGTGGTGATCGACGACTTCGGCCGCCAGCGGACGCTCGGCGAGGAGCTGCTCACCCCGACCAAGATCTACGCGCAGGACTGCCTGAAGCTGATCGCCGAGGCCGAGGTGCGGGCGCTGGCCCACGTCACCGGCGGCGGCATCCCCGGCAACCTGGTCCGGGTGCTGCCCGAGAACGTCGACGCCGTGGTGAACCGCTCCACCTGGAAGCCGCAGCCGATCTTCGACCTGATCCAGTCCAAGGGCCGGATCGAGGACCCGGAGATGGAGGCGACGTTCAACATGGGCGTCGGCATGTTCGCGATCGTCTCCGCCGAGGACGCCGACCGCGCGCTGGCCACCCTGACCGGCCGGGGCGTGGACGCCTGGCAGGCCGGCGAGATCATCGAGGGGTCCGGCAACGTGCAGATGGTCGGGCAGCACACCCGAGGCTGATCACCCTGCGCCGATCGGCCGGGCACGTGATCGGGGGTTCACCCGAGCGGTCGCCGCGGCCTAGCCTGGAGGTTCGGTTTTCAGGCAGGCGGGGGAGGTGCTGATGGCTGCGCGCACGCCCGAAGGGATGCGGGGCATCGCCGCCGTCCCGTCGTACGTGGTGATGCAGCCGACGACGCTGTGCAACCTCGACTGCGCCTACTGCTACCTCCCCTTCCGGGCGGCCGACAGGCGGATGCCGGTGGCCGTCGCCGAGGCGGTGGCGGCGTCGGTGAACCCGTGGGCGGCGGGCGGCCGGTTCTCCGTGGTCTGGCACGGCGGGGAGCCGCTCGCGGCCGGCCGGGAGCACCTGGCCGCGCTGCTGGAGCCGTTCGGGCCCGACGTCGAGCACCACGTGCAGACCAACGCCACGCTGATCGACGACGCCTGGTGCGCGTTCTTCGCCGAGCACCGGGTGCGGGTCAGTGTCAGCGTGGACGGGCCGCGGGCGCGCAACGGCGAGCGGGTCACCCGAGGCGGGCGGCCCGCGTACGACCGGATCGTGGCGGGCGTGGCGGCGCTGCGCCGTCACGGCCTGCCGTTCTCGGCGCTCGCTGTGGTCTCCCGGCCGGAGCCGGGACTGGCGGCCGAGCTGTACGACTACTTCCTCGATCTGGGCTGCGACGTGCTCGGCGTCAACATCGAGGAGACCGAGGGCGTCAACACCCGGACGAACGCGCGCGACGAGGGCGCGGTCACCGGGTTCTGGGCCGAGCTGGTGGCGGCCTGGCGCCGGGATCCCCGGATCCACCTGCGTGAGGTGGAGTGGTCGCTGCGGTACGCGGGCGCGGTCCTGGCCGGCACCGCCGACGACCTGCTGCCCCGCAGCCTCGACCCGATCCCGACGGTCGGGCACGACGGCTCGGTGGTGGTGCTCTCACCGGAGCTGGCCGGCTTCACCGACCCCCGGTACGGCGACTTCGCCAGCGGGAACGTGCTCACCACGCCGCTGGGGGACATCCTCGCCGGCGCGGCCGGTACACCGTGGGTGGGCGAGTTCCTCGCCGGCGTTGAGGCGTGCCGGGCGTCCTGCCCGTACTTCGGGTTCTGCGGCGGTGGGCACGCCGCCAACCGTTACTTCGAGCTGGGGCGTTTCGACGGTACGGAGACCGAGCACTGCCGTAACAGCAAGATCCGCCTACTGGAGGGAGTGTTGGAGCATGCCCGAGACCATCAGTGACACCGACCGGGAGGCGGTCGCCGACCGGGTGCGGGACGCCGCTGCGGGGCTTACCGCTCTGCTCCACGAGGCGGAGGCAGCGCGGCTGCTGCGGGCGGAGGTGTCGGGCGGGGACGGCGCCCACGCGGTCTGCGCGTGGAACCACTTCGAGAACATCCCGACGTTCTACAACTGGAACAACCGGCCGCGCTGAGGGACGGTTCCGCGATCAAGGACCTGCCGGCGCGTCGGAGCGTGCGCCCCGGGGCGGCAGGTCCCTGATCGTCGGTCGTACGCCGGCTCAGCAGAGCACATGCGTGAGCACGCGGGGGTTACCGCGTGCTCAGATGTGACCGGAGGTCAGCGGGTCGGACGAGCCCAGGTGTCCGGGTCGTCGTCCGCGTGGTCCTCGTCATCGTCGTCGACATACTCTTTGTAGTCGTCGTCGAAGTTGTGCTCAGACTTTCCACTACCCGCCAGTTCGCGCTGCAAGGCGGTTAGGTCGGTGTTCGGGGAGTGGTACTTCAACTCCCGGGCCACCTTCGTCTGCTTGGCCTTAGCACGGCCGCGCCCCATGGCTCGACCCCCTCGCACAGAATGCGGGGCAGCCCGAAGGCGGGCCCCGATGACGTCAGGCATCTCTCGTGGCTCTTACGGTACATGGGGATGCCATCGTTCGGCACCTCGGGTCACCGTCGACCGGACCTGCGCGTCGCAGTGGTCCAGCCGTCACAAAGTGTACCGGGTAAGGGGTGAGCCCCGGGGCTGGCCGTGACACCGGACATACCGGTACGAACAAGCCCGAGAATCAGCTTAACGCGCGCCGCCTCCGGGGGTGGAGCACCGCCCCGCCCCCGGAGGTGAGCCTCACCGCAGATGGATCGTGCGCAGCCGGCCGACCTCGGCCATCCGGCGCTCGGCGAGCCGGTCCGCGGCGACCGCCGGCGGCACCCCCTCGTCGTCGGCGAGCTGGAGGATCTGCCGGGTGGTGTCGAAGATCCGGGTGGCGCGCAGCTTGGCGCGGTCGAAGTTGAAGCCCTCGATCTCGTCGGCCACCTGGATCACGCCACCGGCGTTCACCACGTAGTCCGGCGTGTAGAGGATGCCCCGGTCCGCGAGCACCTTCTCGATGCCCGGGTGGGCGAGCTGGTTGTTCGCCGCTCCGGTGACCACCTTCGCCCGCAGCACCGGCACGGTGTCGTCGTTCAGCGCGCCGCCGAGCGCGCACGGGGCGTACACGTCGATGTCGGAGGCCACCAGCGCCTCGGTGTCGTCGACCAGGGTGACCTGCGGGTGGGTGGTGCGCGCCCACTCCTGGGCGCGCGGGTTGACGTCGGTCGCCACGACCTCGGCGCCGTCGTCGAGCAGGTGGGCGGTCAGGTACTTGCCGACCTTGCCCAGCCCGGCCACGCCGACCCGGCGGCCGGCCAGCGTCGGGCTGCCCCAGACGTGCTCGGCGGCGGCCCGCATGCCCTGGAACACGCCCCAGGCGGTGAGGATCGAGGAGTCGCCCGCGCCGCCGTGCTCCACGCTGCGGCCGGTCACGTAGCGGGTCTCCCGGGCGATCACGTCCATGTCCGCCACGTAGGTGCCCACGTCGCAGGCGGTGTAGTAGCGGCCGTTCAGCGACTCGACGAAGCGACCGTACGCGCGCAGCAGCGCCTCGCTCTTGATCTGCTCGGGGTCACCCCAGATGACCGCCTTGCCGCCACCGAGGTCGAGGTTCGCCAGGGCGTTCTTGTAGGCCATGCCGCGCGAGAGGTCGAGCACGTCGGCGAGCGCCTCGGCCTCGCTGGCGTACGGGTAGAACCGGGTGCCGCCGAGCGCGGGGCCCAGCGCGGTGGAGTAGATCCCGATGATCGCCTTCAGGCCGGACTGCTTGTCCTGGCAGAACACGACCTGCTCATGCCCTGTGGAGACGGGGTCGTCGGTACTGGCGAATACGCCCATGGCTGACTCCTGTGTCGGTGTGCGCCCTTGTGGGGCGCGGAACCTGGTGGCACGCCGGCGGGATGCTGCCGGTGTCGTTGAGCCTAATATCGGCCCGAACCGTACTGTCGCGCATGTCACGCCACGGGCCCGAGGGCGGCGACGGGCGGTCCCGTCTCGTGGGAGGATCGCGCCGTGCCGTCGCTCTTCGCTTCATACCTGCGCGTGTACGAGCCGCTCACCGCCTTCGACCGGGACCGGCAGTCGTACTGGCGCCGGTACGTCAGCGAGGGCCGCGCCATCGCTCCGCTGGAGGGGCCGGTACGGCAGCGGACCGCGGTGATCGAGGCGCTCGGGGCCGGCTGGACCCGGCTGCCCGATTTGCCCGACGAGGCGTACGTCCTGGAGTCCGACGACGCGCTGCTGGTCTGCCCGTGGAACCTGCGTATCCGGGTCGCCGAGGCGGCGCTGAGCGCCCGCGACGGCGTGCCCTCGGTGCTGGCCGACGCGTTCGTGCCGCCGGTGCTCGCCGGGCAGGCCAAGGCCGTGGTGGAGGACTGGCGCAGCGGCGCCCGGGTGCTGGAGCACGGGGTGCCCAGGGTGCACGAGCAGATCGCCACCTGGGGCGTGCCGCTGCGCTGGTTCGTGCTGTTCGAGGCCGGCGAGCGGCACCTGGTGACCGAGCCCGCGCGGCGGGCGCTGCGCTACCGCACCGAGATCTCCAAGGCGCGCCGCCGGGCGTCGCGGGCGCTGTCGGTGCTGCGCAAGTCGATCGGCGAGGCGCCCATCACCGAGGCGGTCGAGGAGGCGGCCCGGTGGCTGGAGGAGTTCCACCCGCGCTCGGTGGTCGAGCTGGACTACGGCGGCCTGGTGCAACTGCTGCCGGACGAGACGCTCGAAGCCGACGACTCGACCGAGCTGGTGGCCACCGGACTGTCCGGACTGGGCCGGGGCGAGGCCGAGGAGGCGTCCGCCGCGTACGACAAGCTGGTCGCCCGCTGGCGCGCGGTGCAGCTGCTGGAGCGCTGCAACTGACGCCCGGTTTGCCCCGCTAAGTGGCCTTGGACACGAGAGTGTCTCGTAGCTGATGCGTCACGAACCGTGATCATGAGTCCGAATAAGGTACTTTCTGCGGCATAAAAGTCGTAAAAATCGGGCATGGTTCATCCGTCCGTCTAGCGACCTTCAGCCGTTCGGCCCATGTCGGACATCGGGGACTAGCCGGACCATGGGAGACGCGTCGGCCGGCGGGACCCCGGCCGATGTCTATACATGTGGAGGAGTGACCCCGATGGCATCGCGAACGCACGAACCTGAGCCGCTACTCACACCGGCCGAGGTGGCGTCGATGTTCCGTGTCGACCCGAAGACGGTGACCCGGTGGGCGAAGGCTGGCAAGCTCAGTGCCATCCGGACCCTCGGCGGCCACCGCCGCTACCGCGAGTCGGAGGTTCGGGCCCTGCTGCAGGGGCAGATCCCCCAGCAGCGCCAGGGAGACTGACGAACCGGCGTTCTCCGGCGTTCCGATCAGGGGCGGTGCCGTCGCGGCGCCGCCCTTAATCGCGTCCGGGGCCGGGGCCGTCCAGCACGATCCGCAGCCCCACAGTGCCGCGCTCACCCCGGCGCAGCCGGCTGCCCAGCAGGCTCAGCCGCCCGATCAGCCGGTACTTCTGCTTGAGCAGCCCCCGGACCCGGTTCGTGCTCTCCGGGTCGGCGATCGTCGCGTGGCCCGGCACCGCCTCACCGTGCGGCCGGCCGCGCACGTCGCACGGCGCCACGGTCACACGACCGTCGCGCCGGATGCGCTTCACCTTGCCGGAGTCGGCCACCGTCCACACCGCCAGCCCGTCACCGTCGCGCACCGCCCACACCGGAGTCGGCACCGCCCGGCCGTCCTTGCGGAACGTGGTGAGCAGGACGTACTTCTCCGCCGCCAGGCGGTCCAGGTCGGTCACGCCGCCAAGGATACGGCGGCGACGGCGCCGCCGACCCCCGGATAGCGTTGCGGGCATGACCGGGGAACCCGAGATCGGCGACGTGTTCGGCGAGATGATCCGCGACGCGTACGCGGTCGCCACCGGGATCGGACCGCGCCCGATGGCCGGCGGCCGTCTGCCCCGCCCGGTCATCGAGATCATCGAGCGCGACGACGGGCTCGTCAACGGCGCGCCCGCCGGGCACTACCTGGACCCGCCGCAGCGGTGGCAGCCGCACGACCACCGGGCCGTGGACCGGGTACGCGGGCACGTGCTCGACGTCGGCGTCGGCGCCGGCCGGATCGCGCTGCACCTCCAGGAACGCGGCGTGCCGGTCACCGGGCTGGACACCTCGCTCGGCGCGCTGCGGGTCAGCCGCCACCGGGGCGTACGCGACCTGGTGCACGGCACCGTCGACGAGCACGCCGCCAACGGGCCGCGCTACGACACTTTCCTGCTGCTGGGCAACAATCTCGGGCTGTTCGAGGGGCGGGAACGTGCCCCGGCGATGCTGGCCGCGCTCGCCGCGCTGGCCCGACCCGGCGCCCGGGTGATCGCCCACGGCACCGACCCGTACGGCACCACCGACCCGGTGCACACCGCGTACCACGAGCGCAACCGCCGGCGGGGCCGGATCGGCGGGCAACTGCGGCTGCGGCTGCGCTACCGGCTGCTCGGCACCGAGTGGTTCGACTACCTGGTCTGCTCGCCCGACGAGTTCGCCGAGCTGGTCCACGGCTCACCGTGGCGACTGACCGACGTGGACGACGCCGACCATCCCTACTACCTCGCCACGCTGACCCTGCGGTGAGCGGCGGAGCCGCCGGGCTCCCCGGCGGCTCCGGCGCACCACTCAGACCTGGACGGTGGGGGTGGTCTGCTCCGGGGGCAGCCCGCCGTCGCCGTCGACCACCTCGTCCGGCGTGCCGTCCTCGTCGATGTCCACCATGGTGATGTCCACCTTGCCGTCACCGTCGGTGTCGAACTGGAACAGGTCGGCCTTGCCGTCGCCGTCGGTGTCCACCACCCAGACGTCGGTCTTGCCGTCGTTGTTGGTGTCCGCACGGAGCAGGTCCACCCGCTCGTCGCCGCGGGTCTCGACCGTCTCGGTGCTCTCCGCGCTCTCCGGTGCCTGGCTCATCTCGTTCCTTCCTTCGGCGTTGACGGCCGTCCTTACCCCGTCCGCTCCGCCCCCACGCATCCCCGGCGGCCCGGCCATGCATAGGGTCGCATGCAGGAACGAGCGAGCGGACGGGCCCGGCGGCGGACACCCCGCGCGCCCCCGCCGCGGCGAGGGGACGTCGATGAGTGGTCGTTTTGTGGTCGTCGGGGCCGGCACCATGGGCCTCGGCATCGCGTACGTGGCGGCCGGCGCCGGGTACGCGGTCGAACTGGTCGAGGTCGACCCCGCCCGGGGCGCCGAGGCCGTGCGCCGGCTCGGCGAGCTGTGGGACCGGGGCGTGCAGCGCGGCAAGCTGACCGAGGAGGCCGCCACCGCCAACCGTGAGCGCGTCACGCTCCGGGCCGGGCTCGCCGAGGTGGCCGAGGGCGCCGACGTGATCGTGGAGGCGGTGCCCGAGCGGCTCGACCTCAAGCGCGCCGTGCTGCGCGAGGCGGAGAGCCGCCGGCCGGCGCTGCTGGGCAGCAACACGTCCAGCATCCCGATCGCCGAACTGGCCGCCGGGCTGGAACGTCCCGCCGACTTCGTCGGGTTGCACTTCTTCAATCCGGTGTGGGCGATGGCGCTGCTCGAGGTCGTGGTCGGCCCGGCCACCGCGCCGCCGACCACCGAGGCGGCCGTCGCGCTCGCCGCCCGGCTGGGCAAGGACCCCGTCGTCGTACGCGACATGCCCGGCTTCGCCACCTCCCGACTCGGCGTCACGCTCGGCCTGGAGGCGATCCGGATGGTGGCCGACGAGGTCGCGAGCCCGGCCGACATCGACAAGGCGATGGTGCTCGGCTACCGGCACCCGATCGGCCCGCTGGAGCTGACCGACCTCGTCGGGCTGGACGTGCGGCTCGACATCGCGCGCACGCTCCAGGCCGCGTACGGGGACCGCTTCGCGCCGCCGCCGCTGCTCGTCGAGATGGTCGCCGCCGGGAAGCTGGGCAAGAAGTCGGGTCAGGGCTTCTACACGTGGAAGGACGGCCAGAAGAAATGAGCGGGCTGCGGATCGAGGAACTGCCGGACCGGCTCGTGGTGACGCTGGACCGGCCGGAGAAGCGCAACGCCATCGACGCCGACCTGGTGGGCGAGCTGCACGCGGTCTGCGCCGACCTGGAGGCGCGTCCCCGGCTGCTGCTGCTCACCGGCGGGACGGCGGGCATCTTCGCCGGCGGCGCCGACATCGCCCAGCTCCGCGAACGCGGCCGGCTGGACGCGCTGGCCGCCATCAACCAGGGCGTCTTCGCCCGCATCCGGGCGCTGCCGATGCCCACTGTGGCCGCCGTCGACGGGCCGGCGCTGGGCGGCGGCGCCGAGCTGGCGTACGCCTGCGATCTCCGGGTGTGCACGGACCGCGCGGTGTTCGGCCAGCCCGAGGTGCGGCTGGGCATCCTGGCCGGCGCCGGCGCGACCTACCGGCTGCCGGCGCTGATCGGTGAGGCCCGGGCCAAGGAACTGCTGTTCACCGGCCGGCGGGTGGACGCCGAGGAGGCGCTGCGGATCGGGCTGGTGAACCGGGTGGTGGCCGACCCGGACGAACTGCTGCCCACCGCGCACGGCCTGCTCGACGAGATGGCCAAGGGCTCCGCGCTGGCGCTGCGGTTGACCAAGATGGCGGTGGACGCCCCGGCGGCCGCGCACCCGCAGCTCGACCTGCTCAGCCAGGCGGTGCTCTTCGAGGACGAGGAGAAGCACCGGCGGATGACCGAGTTCCTGGACCGGCGCCGGGCACGCTGAGCCGAACGACGAGGGCCGCACCGGTGTCCTCCGGTGCGGCCCTTCGCGTCGGTGCGGCTCAGTGCTTGATGTCGACTCCCGCGTCGTCCAGCGCGGTGATCGCCGGCGCGGACTCGGCGAAGCCGATGAGCAGCAGCGCCTCCGGTCCGAACGCCTTGATCTCCTTGGCGGTGCCGGTGAAGTCGACAGGCGTCTTCGGGTCGGCCGGCGGATCGTAGGTGAGCAGCTTGATCCGGTCCGCGCCGATCCCGGCCTTCTCCAGCTCCGAGCGGACGTTCTCCTGGAGGCCCTCGCCGTAGGAGTCCTTGCGGGCCAGGATCGCGATCTTGCGCGGCCCGTCCCGGAGCATCACGTCGGCCAGCGCGCGACCCTGGAGGCTGTCCGGCGGGGCGGTACGGAAGTACAGGCCCTTGTCGTCCACAGCGCTCAGCCCCGCGTCGGTGTTCGACGGGGAGAACAGGATCCGGCCGGCGGCCACCACGTCCGGCAGCACCGCGCGCGAGATGCCGGAGCCGCCCGCGCCGATGAAGACCTGGACGCCCTTGGTGACGTGCGAGGCGACCGTGGCCTTGGCGACCTCCGGGTTGGTGCCGTCGTCGCCCTCGATCCACTTCACCGGCTCGCCGAGCACCCCACCGGCGGCGTTGACCTCGCGGAGCGCCAGCGCGGCACCGGCGGCCAGCGGCGGGTACGCCAGCGCCAGGTCACCGGTCTTCGGCAGCAGGCCACCGAGGACCAGCGGGGCGTCCTTCGCCTTCCCGTCCCGCAGCTTGCGGCCACGCGGCGGCGTCTTGGTGCTCGCCCCCGACTCCTCACCGGCGCCGACGAACTCGGTCTTGCTGTCGTCGATCTTCTGGTTGTCGAAGTGCATGGTGCCGTAGCTCGCGGTCGCCGGCTCGCCGTTGTCGGTGAACCCGGCGCGGGTCAGCGACACACCCCGGTACTCGATGTCCCGGCCGGCGCGGGCGAGCTGGAGGCAGGCAGCCACCTCGTCGCAGCGCTCGCCGCCGGTGGTCACCCCGACGATCTGCTCGGCGATCTCGGCCGGCGCCGTGGACCCGGCGAGCTGGGCGGCCAGCGCGCTGATCACGACCGCGTCGTACGACTCGGCGGAGTAGAGGAAGTCACCCAGCTTCGGGTCTACGGCGAGTAGTCGTTCCTTGAAGCTCTCGGCCAGCGGAGTAAGGGGCGTGGTGCCCTTCATCCCGTTCACCAGGTCCGCCCGGTCCTTGAGCTCCGCGGGGTACGAATTGAGCATGTTGCCGTCGGTGCCGTAGAGGCGTACCTGGGTGGCAGGCGTTTCCTCCGGCTCGTCGCTCCCGCAGGCGCTCGTGGCGAGCAGGAGCGCCGCGCAGGCCATGGACAGGGCCGCGCGCGACGTGCGTGTTCTCAGCATGGTCGTCCTTCCTCCGGCGAAGGTCCGCTGCGCACCTTAGCGTGCTCGCGCAGCGTGCGGGACTGTGGAGTCGCCTCCGTCGGCACCCCGACTGCGGGTATCACTCTGCGTGGTCGACGGGCCGTTTCCTGGTCACCGCTTGACCCCCGGCGATACTGTTCCGCGGGTGAACGACGAAGCACAGCAGACGCTCGACGACGCGACCGCCGTGCTCCGTTCCGCCCTCGCCGGTGACGGTGCCGGCGTGGTGGGCACGTTCGACGCGGTGGTGGACCGCTCCGGCCTCGCCGGGGCGTACGGAGTGGCGTGGTGCCTCGCCGCCACCATGCTCGGCGACGACACCCCGGGCGGCGGCGCCGCCCTCGACTTCCCCGGCATCGACCAGGCCGACTACGACACCCGCTGGGTGGCCCGCTTCGTCAGCGCCTGCGCCAACGACGACGCGGACACCGGCGAGGCCCTGTTCGGGGCGGCCGCGGCCGACGGGCTGCTGCCCGACTGCCTGCTCACCCTCGCCGGCTCGACCATCGCCACGCTGCGCAGCCGGTCGGACTGAGCCCGGCGCGCGGCCCCGCGCCCCGGCTGTGGTAGCTCTGGGTGCATGTCCGAGGCGATGCTCAGCAAGGTGCGCAAGCTGCTCGCCCAAGCAGAGGACCCGGCGTGCACGCCCGCCGAGTCGGCCGCCTTCATGGCCAAGGCCACCGAGCTGATCGCCCGCTACGGCGTCGACCGGGCGCTGCTCGCCGCCCGCGACCCGGCCGTCGACCCGGTCGGTGACCGGACCGTCGAGGTGGTCGCGCCGTACGCCCGGGACAAGGCCGGCCTGCTCGCGGCGGTCGCCGAACCGCTGCGCTGCCGATGCGTACGCCGCCGGCAGGGCAACGGCTTCGTCATGCACCTGTTCGGCTTCGCCAGCGACCTGGAACGGGTCGAGCTGCTGTTCACCTCGCTGCTGGTGCAGGCCGCACACGGGCTGGCGGGTGCCGTCGTACCGGCCGGGGACCACCCGGCGGCGTTCCGGCGTACCTGGCTGGCCGGGTTCGCGTACGTCGTCGCGGAACGGCTGCGCGCGGCCGAGAGCAAGGCGGTGGCGGAGGCGGGTGGACCCTCGACGGCACTGGTGCTCGCCGACCGCTCCGATCGCGTCCAGCGGCGGGTCGCCGAGGCGTACCCCCGGTTGCGCACCGCCCCGCGACGGCGGCTGGCGGGCGGTGGCTTCGGTTCCGGCGCGGATGCCGGCCGCCGGGCCGACCTGGGCGGCACCGGCGTGGGAGGAGCCGGCACGGCGCCCGGTATCGCCGGCTGACCGATCTCAGGCGGTGCGGGCGACCGTCGCCAGATAGCGGCAGAGCAGTTCGTGCCAGCCCGCGGTGAGCGCCTCGCGGTAGCCCTCGGCCGCACTGCCGTGCCGGTCGAAGTAGCGGTGCTCGACGTCCACCCGGGTCCGCTCCGGACCGTCGGCGTGGAACAGGACCTCCACCTCGCTGGCCCGCGCCGGATCCGGCACCGGCACCCGGTCCGGGCCGATCTGCCAGGTGAAGACCAGGCGCCGAGGCGGATCCCAGGTCAGCACGCGGCCCCAGTCGTTGCGGAAGCCGTACGGGCCGATCTCGTAGAGCATGCCGCCGGCCCGCGGCTCGATGCCGATCGCGGCGAGCGCATCCGGGCCGGACCAGGTGTATTCACGCACCCACCAGTCGGCGAGCGCGCCGGTGAAGACGGCGTACGCCCGCTCGGCGGACGCCGGGACGAGCAGGTTGCTGCGGAGGGAGAAGCGGTCGGATTCCTGCCGGACCTCATCCGGATCGGCCATCTCCTGTCCCATAGGTCCGGACCATACCGGCTCATGTCTCGGTGTGCAGCTTCCGTACCGCCCGCTTCCGGACACCGGGAACTCCGGTTCCCGACAGCGGCATCCGGCGGGATCGGCGGCCCACGGGAGGCACCGTTCGGCGCATCCGCGCGGCGCTGAGAGGGCTTCTGTGAGGTGACGGCGGCGCTTCCGTGCGGGCGCGGCCGGAGCGGGCGTCGTCGATGGCCGGGGCGCGACGGATGCCGTACCGGAAAGCGGGTAAGCGCCGCCGACCGGACCGATGGGAGAGCGGGGAGCATGAGCGACAGCCGAGCGACCGAACCAGTGCCGGACCCCGGCTACGAGCGGCCCACCTCGCCGGCCGGCGCGGAGCCGGAGCCGGACGTCCTGCTGGACGTGCCGGAGCTGACCGTCGACGAGATCCGGCTCACGGTCGACGGGCTCGACGCCGACCTGTCGCTGCGCGCCCGGCTGGCCAACCTGCTCCAGCTCGACGCCGGAGTCCGGGTGCATCTGGAGGGCGTCGAGCTGGACATCACCGGGGTGCGCGCCGAGGCGCTGCTCAAGGTACGGCTGGAGAAGCTGGTGCAGATCCTGGACCGGGCGCTGACCACCATCGACCGCAACCCCCAGCTGATCGACGCGCTGGCCCGCTCGGCCGGGGTCGCCCTGGAGGACGTGCACCGTGTCGCCGCGCCGGTGGTGGACCAGACCGGACGTACGGTGGCCGCGGCCGGCGAGGTGGTCGGGCGCACCGCTCCGGCGGTGGTCGACCGGGCGGCGCCGGCGGCCGGTGAGGTGGTCGACCGGGCCGGCCCTGCGGTGTCCGGCCCGATCGAGGCACCCGAACCGCCCCAGCGCCCGGCCCGGACGGAGTCGCCACCGGCGGCCGGTGGTGATCGCGAGAAGCCCTCGCCGGCAGCCGGCGCCCGGCGCCCGGAACCGCCACCGCCGTCCGGCGATCGGCCGAAGCCGTCACCGGCGCCCGGTGCCGGGCGGACCGAGCCGCCCAGTGCCGGGCGGGCGGAGCCGTCACCGTCGTCCGGCGCCGGGCGGGAGGGGAAGGCGCAGTCCGAGCGTGCCGCCGGATCGCGGCCGGACGCCGGTGAGGGCTCGTCGGCCGACCGGTCCGGGGAGAAGAAGCGCGGCTCGGAGCGAACCGGCCAGCCGGCGAGCGCCGCCGCCGAGGCGGCACAGCTGGCGGGACAGGCCGGACAGGCACTCCGGCAGGCAGGCCGAAGCGTCTGGGAGGCGATCCAGGGCAGTCCCGGCCAGAACCGCCGCCCTCCCAAACCCTGACCGCTCACCCCGCCCCGCCCCGGCCCTCGCCCTGCCACCCGCACTCCGTTGATCAAGGAGTTTGTGTCCGGTTCACCGGCTCCGGATGACACAAACTCCTTGATCAGCGTCGGGGTCAGGGTCAGGCAGGGGAGGGCTTCAGTCGCGGCAGCGCTTGTTTCGACGTTCCTCTAGGTTGACAGGCGTCAAAACAGGAGGCAAGGTTGGTCCTGCTTCGATAAACATCTAGACAGGGAGTTCACATGTCCCGCGTTCAGCTCGCCCTGCGCGTGTCCGACCTCGAAGGCTCCGTGGCCTTCTACAGCAAGCTGTTCGGCGTCGAGCCGGCCAAGCGCCGCCCCGGCTACGCCAACTTCGCGGTGCAGAACCCGCCGCTGAAGCTCGTACTCCTCGAAGGTGAGCCCGGCCTGCCGACGGTGATGGACCACCTCGGGGTGGAGGTGTCCACCACCGAGGAGGTCAACGCCGCGACCAGCCGGCTCACCGAGTCCGGCCTGATCACCCTGGAGGAGAACGACACCGAGTGCTGCTACGCGCTCCAGGACAAGGTCTGGGTGCGCGGCCCCGGCGACGAGCCGTGGGAGGTCTACACGGTCAAGGCCGACTCGCCGCAGCTGGAGAAGGTGACCGAGAGCGCCTGCTGCGCCTCGGACACGGCGGCGCAGCCCGCCGCTGTCTGAGCCGCATACCGCGAGGTCCCCACCGGCTCGTCTGCCGGTGGGGACCTCCGTCGTCGTTGAGCCGCCTCAGCGTGCCCACCGCGCACGTCGACTATCGCGCTTTGGCGAACCTCAGCCGTTTGAAGCCCTCGACGTAGACGAACCGCTTGCCGTCCGGAGAGAAGCTCGGGTCGTGCGCGCGGGCGCCGTCGGCGATCCTGGTCTTCTTCCCGGTGCCGACGTCGACCGACCAGACCCCGCCCACGTGGTCCGACGAGACGGCGGCGATCACCGACCGGCCGTCCGGCGACACCGCCAGGTCGGCGAGGCCGGGAAGCTCCGTGACGAACCTGGCCGTGGCCGATCCGACGTCCCACCCGGTCAGGTGCCAGGTGAGATCGTCCGGACTCACCTCCGGCGGCAGCGGCAACCTGCCGAGGGAGTCGGGTGCGGTGATGAAGAACAGCCGGTCACCCAGCGCCGCGGGCGACCGTGCCAGCACCGTCGACTCGCAATCCGTGTCACCGCCACTGAGGTTGAAGGTCGCCCCGCCCACCGTCACCGGAGAGCCGAACTCGTACGCCTTCCCGTCAGCGAGCAGCTGGATTCCTCCCGGACCGCACTCCCGGGGTGCCTGCACAAATCCCCGGTCGGCACCGTGCACGAGTGCGGCGTCGACGAGGAAGCGTGTCGACGCCAGCGGCTCGAACGTCTTGTCGGCGGGCGAGTAGCTGAGCAGCTCGGTGCCGTCCCAGCCGCATTCGAGGCCCACCCCGAGGTCGCCGCCGGGGCCCGCGAACAGGAAGCTGAACAAGCCCGCTTCGCAGGTGGATACCGCCGGCGCGCGCGTGAGAACGGGTTCCTCGGCGCTCCCGTCGGGTCGCTGCCGCCACACCTCGGCTACTCCCGAGCCCGAGGTCGAGGTCACCTCCCGCAGGTAGTAGACCCAGCCGTCGGCGGCCCAGACCGGATGGAACAGGGAGACACGGTCCAGGAGCCCTGTGACCCGGCCACACCCGCCGAGCAGGATCACGGCCAGTACGAGGACCGGCGTCAGAGCCGTACGCAGCGTCCGCACATGCGACCTTCCGGTGCCCACCTGCCTCATTCCGTCAGTCGCTCAGCGGGCTAACCATAGGCGCCGCCGCCGTTGCCGGGGTGCGTACCGTACACCCGGCAGGGACTCCGGCGCAGCGACCCGTGCCGGCCGTGGATCCGGCCCGTCGACCGGGAAGCGCTACCGTCGCGACCCCTAGCGGGACCGGACCACGGCCGTCACCTCGACCTCGAGCACAGCGCCCGGCAGGAAGAGTCTGCTGATCTCGACAGTCGTGCTCGCCGGCGGCGGTGTCCCCGGGAAGAGACGGCGCCGGACGGCCGCGTACGCCGGAAGGTCAGCCAGGTCCGTCATGAACGTGCGGATGTGCAGCACGTCGTCGAAGCTCGCGCCGTGCGCCGCGAGCACGCCGCCCACGATCTCGAAGATCCGTTCGGCCTGGGCGCCAGGGTCTCCGGGGGCCACCACCTCGCCGTCGTCGTCGACGGCGACCTGTCCGGCGAGCATCAGCAGCGCGCCGCCGCCGACATCGATCCGGGCGACGTGCGCGAAGCGGTCGCCGAACGGAGCCGCGACGGATGCGGGGTTGTCCAGGGTGAGGTGCATCAGCATCCCTTCAGGAAGTCGGCTGAGACGAGGCAGGAGAGATCCGCGTCCTGGTCCGGCGCGGCCCGCATCAGGTCGAGGGCGGCCTCCAGCACGGAAGCCGGCACCGGGCGGCGCAGCGCCAGCCGCGCATCCTTCGCCGCCAACGCGACTGCGAACGAGGCACCCGG
Organism: Micromonospora sp. WMMD1219; assembly: GCF_049315215.1. Lineage (NCBI taxonomy): Bacteria > Bacillati > Actinomycetota > Actinomycetes > Micromonosporales > Micromonosporaceae > Micromonospora > Micromonospora sp. WMMD1219. The sequence continues at coordinate 1,526,385 of NZ_CP186057.1, read as the reverse complement.
CGCGGTGACCCGCCCGACCGCGCCGCCGAGGGCCCCTCGGCCGAGCACGTCGAGGGCGGTCTGCCTGTCGACACCGAGCGCTGCGGCGACAGCCAGCGCGTCGTGCAGCGCGGCGACAGCCGTCACCAGACCCGTGTTCGCGACGAGTTTGACGGCGGCGCCTGCGCCGATCGGCCCGCAGTGACGGACCGAACCGAGTTGTTCCAGCACCGAAGCCGCCCTCTCCACGGCATCGGCGGGGCCGCCCACGAAGATCGTCAGCGTGCCGGCCCGGGCGGCGTCGACGCTGCCGCCGACGGGGGCGTCGAGGAGTGAGACGCCCGCCGGAAGCCGGCCGGCCACTGCTCGGACTTCGTCCGGCCCGATCGTCGACATCTGCACCACGACCGTTCCGGGCCGGAGCGCGGCGGCGGCGCCGTCCGGCCCGAACAGCACCGTCTCGACCGCGCCGGCGTCGGCGAGCATGACGACGACGACGTCGGCTCCGTCGACCGCGGCGGACGGGCTCGCGGCCACCGTCGCGCCGGCCGCGCCCAGCGGCTCCGAACGCTCCGGGCTGCGGTTCCACACTCTGACCCGGTTGCCGCCGGCCAGGAGGCGGCGCGCTATCGGCGTACCCATGTGTCCTGTCCCGAGGACCGCGATGATCTTCACGCCGTAACGCTAGGCCGGGGGGAGCAATGCGACCAACGAATGTCTCGCATGCCTGCCATGCGTGATTACCATGCCTGCCATGGAGACTCAGCTGCTGGAGGTGTTCCGCACCGTCGCGCGGCACGGCTCGATCACGACCGCCGCGCGCGCCCTCAGCTTCACCCAGTCGGCTGTCTCCCGGCAGATCGCCGCGCTCGAGGCCGACATCGGCGCTCGGCTCTTCGACCGGCTGCCCCGCGGCGTCGCCCTCACCGAGGAGGGGCGAGAGTTGCTCCCGCACGCCGAGGCGGTCCTCGACCGGCTCGACGCAGCCCGGCGTGACCTCGACGACCTGCGCGGGCTCGGCCGAGGGCGGCTGCGTGTGGGTGCCTTCCCGACCGCTGTCGCGGCTCTCGTACCCCGGGCGATGGCGTCGTTCCGCTCGTCCTACCCGGAGATCTCGCTGTCGCTGGTCGAGGGCGTGACGCCGCGGCTGCTGGAGCGCCTGCTCGCGGACGAGGCGGATGTGGCAGTGGTCAGCACCTCGCCCGCAGGCGAGCTGGATCGCGAACGATTCGACCTGCGACATCTGCTCGACGAGCGGCTCCTGGTCGCGGTCGCGCGCGACCACCGGCTCGCGCGCCGCCGCTCGGTGCGCCTGGCGGACCTCGCCCAGGACGCGTTCGTCGTGGGCTCGGCCACCGCGGAGAACAGCCTGCTCCGGGCAAGCCTGCCCAGCGGTTTCTCGCCGCGCATCGACATCGTCGCGGCCGAGTGGACCGGCAAGCTGGGATGCGTCGCCGCCGGGCTGGGGGTGGCTCTGGTCCCGGCCCTGGCGGTACGCGGAACCCCGCCGGACATCGCCCTGCTACGCCTGCATCCGGACGACGAGTCGGTACGGCAGGTATTCGCGGCGACCGTGCGGGGCAGGACGCCGTCGCCGGCCGTCACGCACTTTCTCGAGCATCTGCGGGCGGAGGCGGCCCACCTGGGCTGAAAAGCAGAACGCCGACCTGCGTCTCCGCTGATCGGCGTTCCTGTAGCCCGGCGAAAGGCTATGTGGCCAGGGGCGGGGTCGAACCGCCGACCTTCCGATTTTCAGTCGGACGCTCGTACCAACTGAGCTACCTGGCCGTGGTGCTCGGCACATGCTACCGCACGGGCCGATACGCAGAACGCCGCGCATCGAGCTGCGCGGCGTCAGCGCTTGCGGTCCTGACGGGACTTGAACCCGCGACCTCCGCCTTGACAGGGCGGCGAGCACTCCAACTGCTCCACAGGACCTGGCTGGTGTTGCATCCGGCGCGAGCCGGACCGTGCCCCCAACGGGATTCGAACCCGTGCTACCGCCTTGAAAGGGCGGCGTCCTGGGCCGCTAGACGATGAGGGCGGCCCCGCCATCATTGCACACTCGCAACTTCAAGCGGACTTGCTCCCATCCGGCCCCGCCGGAGGCAGGAGAAGCATATGTCATGCCTGCGCGGACGACCAAACCGGTATGGGCCTGGCCGTGGAGCCGGGTAAAACCGCAGGTCAGCGCGGTAGGGCGATGCCGAATCTCCGCTTCAGGTCCGGAATCAGGTGCCGGCAGGCGGCCATCGTCTGGGCCCGGTCGCCGCCCGCGTCGTGCATCAGCACGACCGAGCCGTGCCGGGTGGCACCCTTCACCCGCTTGATGATCGTCTTCGCCGGTGGGTGGTCCCAGTCCTGCGGGTCCACGCTCCAGTGCAGCGGGCGCAGGCCCATCTGCTTGGCAATCGTGACCTCCTCGGCCGTCCAGCGGCCGCCGGGCTGGCGGAACCAGGTGATCGGCGCCTTGGGCGCGGCGGCGTGGATGGCCTCGTTCGTCCGTTCCAGGTCGGCCCGGATCTCGGCGGCGGAGCGCCGGCCCAGGTTCACGTCGTGGTGCCAGCTGTGGTTGCAGAGCTGGTGCCCCTCGCGGACGATCCGGGCGACCAGCTCCGGGTAGCGCTTGGCCTGCTGCCCGACGACGCAGAAGGTGGCCTTCACGCGGGCTGCCCGGAGCTGCGCCAGGATCTGCGGGGTGTAGCGGGGATCCGGCCCGTCGTCGAAGGTGAGCGCCACGCCGTTGCTCCCGCTGGCCCGGTGCAGGCCCGCCGGCAGCTTCTTCGGCACCGGGCGCAGCTTCGGCTTCGCGGGAGTGGTGTGGGTCGGTGAGGGCTTCGTCACCGGCGTCGGTGACGGCGACGCCGAGGCCGACGGCGGTGCGGCGGCCTTTTCGGGTGACTTGCCGGCTTCGCCGCAGCCGGTGACGAGGAGCACCAGGCCCAGGGCGAGCGCCGACAGGGCGCGTGGACGCATTCGTCGCTCCCGGAGGGGTCGGGGTCAGACGGACTTTCCGACCGTAGTGGACGCCGACCCGGAACGGGAGAGGGGCTCAGCTCGTCGTCGACTGGTCCAGCGAGTCCCGTACCGCCACGGCCAGCGACAACGCCTCGGCCAGGTCCACCGGCCGGACCACCCCGGCCGGCAGCGAGTCGGCCCGCCAGCCGGGCCCGGCGGCGAGCACCAGCAGCGGCCGGCGCGGGACGGTCAGCAGCGCGGTGAGCTGGCACGGGTCGGCCGTCGCGCGGGTGTGCGACCAGAGCACCACGGCTGCCGGGCCGGTCCGGTTGACCGCCTCCACCAGGGCGGGTACCGGCACCCGGGCACCGAGCATGCGATAACTCACACCGGCCTCGGCCAGTGCGGCGGCGAGCGCCTCCAGCGGCAGCGAGTGCTGCTCCTCGTCGGCGCAGGAGAGCAGGATCCGGGGCGGCCCCGTGGTCGGGTGGGCCCGGGCCACAGTGGCGAACGCCACCGAGACGCACCGGGACATGAGGTGTTCCACCTCGATCAGCGCGGAGGTGGCGGCGTGCCGCTCCCCGATGCCGGCGAGCACCGGCCGCAGCAGCCCCTCCCAGGTCGCCACCACCCCGTCGGCGGCCAGCGCGTCGGCGATGGTCCGGCCGATGGTCACCGAGTCCAGTCGCATGGCGGCACGGGCCAGCCCGCGCGCCGCCGGACCAGCCCGCCCGACCGGGATGGTGGTGCCGCCGCCGTCGCGTACCGTCGAGGCCCTCGCCTTGAGGCCGAGCCGCTCCGGAGGCAGCACGGCCGGCGCCTGCCGGGCCCAGCGGGCGGCCTCGGCGGGCGCCACCCCCTCGGCGGTCAGCCGGCGCATGATCTCCAGCCGGGCGAGGTCGGCCGGCGTGTAGCGCCGGTGGTGGCCCGGCACGTGCTCGCTGGGGCCGAGACCGTAGCGCTGGTGCCAGGTACGCAGCGTGGTGACCGCCACGCCCAGTCGGCGTGCGACGGCCCCCGCGCTCAGCGCCTCATCGGCCACCCGACCGCTCCGGTGCCTCGGTGGCCGGTACGCCCGGCCGGGACGCGTCGGTCGGGTGCAGCAGCCGGTTGACCACGCCGCCGAGCCACGGGGCGTACTCGCGGGGGTGGGCGTCCAGGTCGGCCACCACCGCGCCGGGGTCGACCCAGCGCAGGTCGGCCACCTCGTCCGGGTCGGGCCGCGTGACCAGGTCGGCCGGTACGTCGGCGCGCAGCACGTGGTCGTACTCGAACTCGACGCGTCCGGTCGCCGGGTCCTCCGCGTAGTAGAGGTAGACGCCGACCTCGGTGAGGTCGACCGGGTCGACGCCGAGTTCCTCGGCGAGCCGCCGGTTGGCGGCCTCGGCCGGCGACTGGGCGGGCAGCGGATGGCCGCAGCAGGAGTTCGCCCAGCGCAGCGGGAACCGCGTCTTGACCGCGGCCCGCTGCTGCAACAGCACCCGCCCCTCGGGGTCGACGAGGAGCACCGAGAAGGCGCGGTGCAGCCGTCCGGGTGGCTGGTGGGCGGTCGCCACGGTGGTCTCGCCGACCACCCGGCCGTCGTCGTCGACCAGCTCGACCAGGTGGGTCTCCCGTTCGCTCACGACATCGTCCCGGTGATCCGGGCGGCGGCGAGCTTGCCGCTGATCAGCACCATCGGCACGCCGACGCCCGGCTGGGTGCCGGAGCCGACGAACACCACGTTGTCCAGCGTGCGGTGCAGGTTGGAGGGGCGGAACGGGCCGGTCTGGAAGAGGCTGTGCGCGGCGGCGAACGGGGTGCCGGCGGCCATGCCCTGCGCCGCCCAGTCGGCCGGGGTGACGGCCTCCATCACCTCGATGCCGTCGCCGAAGCCGACGTAGCCGCGCTCCTCGAGCGTGGTCACGAGCTGCTCGGCGTACCGCTGCGTCAGGTCACCCGTCCAGTCGAACGGCGCGCGTTCGAGGTTCGGCACCGGTGCGAGCACGTAGTAGGTGTGCTTCCCGGCCGGCGCCACCGACGGGTCGGTGCGGCTCGGGTTCGTCACCAGCAGCGACGGGTCGGTCATCAGCTCGCCTCGGCGGATCACCTCGTCGAACGTGCCCTTCCAGGACCGCCCGAAGTGAATGTTGTGGTGGGCGATCTTGCCATAGCCCTGCGTCGAACCGATGTGCAGCACCACGCAGGACGGCGAGTAGGTGAGCTTGCGCTGCCGGCTGGGCGGCAGCAGATCCTGGTAGGCGACCGGCAGGTCGGGGTTGAGCACGACCGTGTCGGCGGGGATGAAGTCGCCGTCCGCGGTGACGACGCCGGTGGCGCGGCCGTTGGCGGTCTCCACCCGGGTCACCGTGGTGCCGTACCGGATCTGCACGCCGTGCTTCTCCGCCGCGCCGGCCATCCCACGCGAGACCGCGTGGATGCCGCCGCGCGGGAAGCACACCCCGGCCACCGAGTCGAGGTACGCGATGACCGTGTAGATCGCCAGCGCGTCGTGCGGCGACAGGCCCGCGTACATGGCCTGGAAGGAGAAGATCCGCTGGGTACGAGGGTCGCGGAAGAACTGGTTGATCTTCGTCTGGAGTCGCCGGAAGGCGCCATTGGCGAACAGCTTCAGCAGGTTGCCGGTGAGCAGGTCGGTCGGCGCGTCGAGGTTGCGCTCGATGAAGTCGGCCCGTTCCCACTGCCACAGGTTGCGCGCGTAGTCGACGAAACGCAGGTAGCCGTCGGCCTCCCGGGGGCCGCAGACGCGGGCGATCTCGGCGGCCATCCGGGTGGTGTCGGTGATGACGTCGAGCGTCGACCCGTCCGGGTAGTAGGCGCGGTACGCCGGGTCGAGCGGGCTCAGGTCGAGCCAGTCGGTCAGCTCCTCGCCCACCGCGCCGAGCGCCTCGGCGATCAGGTCGGGCATGGTGAGGACGGTCGGGCCGGTGTCGAACTCGTACCCGTCGACGCTCAGCCGCCCGGCGCGCCCGCCCGGCACCGGCTCGCGTTCCAGCACCGTCACCTGCCGGCCGCTGCCGGCCAGGTGCAGCGCGCAGGCCAGCCCACCCAGCCCGGCGCCGACCACTACCACCCGGTCGGTCCGTCCCTTGACGGTACGCATTCCGGCCCCCTTGCTCACGAAGTTGCTCATCATGCCCGCCGCGCCGTGGCGGCGGTGGCGAGGCCGGTCAGCGCGGTGCGCGCCGTCTCGTCGATCGGTGCGGTGCCGAGCGCGGCGAGCGCCTCGGTCACCCGGTCGGAGATCATCCGCTCCACCCGGGCCATGGCCCCGGTGTCGCGGACCACGTCGGCCAGCCGGTCCACCTCGCGTGCCGAGGTGACCGAGCCGGCCCGCTCCAGGGCGCGGCGCTGCGCCGGGTCGGCGAGCTGCCGGGCCAGCATCAGCAGCGCGGTCGGCTTGCCGGTACGCAGGTCGTCCCCGGCCGGCTTGCCGGTGGTCTGCGGGTCGCCGTAGACGCCCAGCAGGTCGTCGCGGAGCTGGAACGCCTCGCCGACGGCCAGCCCGTACCGGGTGTACGCGGCGATGAGCGGGTCGTCCGCGTCGGCGCCGGCCAGGCAGGCGCCGAACAGCAGCGGACGCTGGACGGTGTAGCTGGCGGTCTTGTACCGCGCCACCCGCAGCGCCCGGTCGACGGTCCAGTTCGCCGAGTCGTTCTCGCCGAGCACGTCCAGGAACTGCCCGGCGACCGTCTCGACCCGCATCTGGTCGTAGCAGCGGCGCACGTCGAGCAGCCGGTCCGCCGGGACCGCCGCGTGCGCCATCAGCCGGTCGGCCCACACCATGCAGAGGTCGCCGATGAGGACGGCGACGGCTTCGCCGTACCGGTCGGGGTCGCCCGTGTGTCCGGCGGCCCGGTGCCGGGCGGCGGCGGCCCGGTGCGCGGTGGGCAGTCCTCGCCGGGTGTCGGAGGCGTCCATCACGTCGTCGTGCACCAGCGCGAACGTGTGCAGCAGTTCGAGCGCGGACAGGGCCGGGAGCACCGAGCACAGCGGTTCCTCCCCGCCGACCACGCCCCGCCATCCCCAGTACGCGAACGTGGGGCGGACCCGCTTGCCGCCGGCCAGCACGCAGTCGCGCGCCGTCGCGGCGAAACCACCCATCGCTGCGTCGATCTCGGTGAGCGATTCGACTTCCGCGGCCAGGAACGCCGCGAGCGTCTCATCGACCCCTTTGATCAGGTCTTTCGTGAACGCGGCCAGTACGCCGCGGACCGGATCGTCCGTCGCCCCGGGCTGAGCCGGCGCGACGCGGAGCGCATTACCCGCAACTGCGTCGTTGGCCATGTGGGCGAGCGTACCCTAGGGTTACGAGTTGCGTCGATTGCTGCGTCGAAACTGAGGAGGGCCGATGGACACGGATCTGACCGCTGCCTATGACCGCTGCCGCGAGCTGCACCGGCGTCACGGCCGTACCTACTATCTCGCCACCCGGCTGCTTCCCGCCTGGAAACGGCGGCATGTGCACGCCTTGTATGGATTCACCCGCTACGCGGACGAGATCGTCGACCGCACCGAGGACCTGCCGCCGGCCGAGCGAGCCGCCCGGCTGCGCGAGTGGTCGGATCGATTCGTCGCCGGGCTGCACGGTGCGTCGGTCGACGACCCGCTGCTCCCGGCCGTGCTGCACACCATCGCCGTGTTCGACCTGGACCGCGACGACTTCGCGTCGTTCCTGCGCAGCATGGCGATGGACCTGACGGTCATGTCGTACCCGACCTACGACGACCTGCTCGACTACATGGAGGGCTCGGCCGCGGTCATCGGCACCATGATGCTGCCGATCCTCGGCAGCTCCGACCCGGCCGCCGCCCGCGAGCCCGCCCGTCAGCTCGGCTTCGCGTTCCAGCTCACCAACTTCATCCGGGACGTCTCCGAGGACCTGGACCGGGGCCGGACCTACCTGCCCGACGAGGACATGGCCAAGTTCGACCTGACCCGTGACGACCTGCTCGCCGCCAAGGCCGCCGGCCGCACCACGCCGCGCATCCGCGAGCTGATCGAGTACGAGGTGACCCGCGCCCAGGCCCACTACGTCGCCGCCGCGCCGGGCATCCCGCTGCTCGATCCCGCCTCGCAGGCGTGCATGCGCACCGCGTACGCGCTCTACGGCGGCATCCTCGACGAGGTGGCCGCGCAGGACTACGACGTCTTCGTCCGCCGTGCCCTGGTGCCGCGGCGGCGCCGGATCGCGGTGGCCGCGCGGGCGCTGCTCACCCCGTCGGGCACGCCGGTGCGGGTGCCCGGCCCGGCACTGGAACCGGCCCTGGCCGGATGACCGGCCGGACGGCGGTGGTGCTGTTCACCCGCGACCTGCGGGTGCACGACCATCCGGCGCTCGCCGCCGCCTGCTCCGCGTTCGACCGGGTGGTGCCGCTCTACGTGCTCGACCCGGCGTTGCAGAAGCTCTCGCCCAACCGCACCCGGTTCCTGCACCAGAGCCTGGCCGACCTGCGCGAGGCGCTGCGCAGGCGCGGCGGCGACCTGGTGATCAGGCGCGGCGATCCGGTGGCCGAGACGGTCGCGCTGGCGCGGAAGGTGGGCGCCGAGGGCATCGGGCTCTCCGCCGACGTGAGCCGCTACGCCCACCGCCGGGAACGCCGTCTGCGTGCCGAGTGCGAGCGGCACCGGATGTTCCTGCGCCTGTTCCCCGGCCTCACGATCGTCGAGCCCGGTGCGCTGCGCCCCGGTGGCGGCAACCACTACCGCGTCTTCAGCCCCTACTTCCGGGCCTGGCAGGGCGTGCGGTGGCGCGACGAACTGGCCGCGCCGAAGCGGGTCCGGCTGCCCGACGGCGTCGACCCGGGGCGGCTGCCCGACCCGCCGAGGGGCGACAGCCCGGATGCCGCCGTCGGTGGCGAGACCGTCGCCGGGCGCCGGCTCACCGCCTGGCTGCCCACCCTCCATCGGTACGACGACATCCACGACGACATGGCCGGCGACGAGACCTCGCGGCTCAGCCCGTATCTGCGCTTCGGGTGCGTGTCGCCGCTGGCGGTGGCGAACCGGGCGGGTGACCGGGACGGACCCTTCGTCCGGCAGCTCTGCTGGCGCGACTTCTACCACCAGGTGGTCGCCGGTTTCCCCGACCTGTCCACGGTCGCCTACCGGCGCGGTGCGCGCGAGGACTGGCGCGACGACCCGCACGCGCTCGACGCCTGGGCCGAGGGGCGGACCGGCATGCCGATCGTGGACGCCGGCATGCGCCAGTTGCGCGCCGAGGGCTGGATGCACAACCGGGCCCGCCTGATCACCGCCGGCTACCTGACCAAGCACCTCGGGCTGGACTGGCGGCCCGGCCTGGAGGTCTTCTTCCGGTGGCTGCTCGACGGCGACCGGGTCAACAACTCGGGCAACTGGCAGTGGGTGGCCGGCACCGGCAACGACACCCGGCCGTACCGGGGCTTCAACCCGGTACGGCAGGCCGAGCGCTACGACCCCGACGGCGCGTACGTACGGCGCTGGGTGCCGGAGCTTGCGTCGGTGGCGGGCAAGGCGGTACACCAGCCGTGGCGGCTGCCCGACGGGGTGCGCCGCACGATCTACTACCCGCCGCCGTTGGAGGTGCCCGACACCGACCCGGTCTGGCTCCGCTGACGCTGCCGCTGCCGCTCACCGCTCACCGCTCACCGCTCGCCGCTCGCCGCTCGCCGCTCGCTGCCCGTCGCTCGCCGCTCGCTGCCCGCTGCCCGCCGCCCGCCCGCCCGCTGGTCGCGGCCCGCCGGGGTAACGCTCAGTGATTCCCTGCCCGCCGCGGCCTGCTGCCTCTCGTCCCCTTTGCTCTGCAGCCATATCCGCATCGGTTGCGGAAAGTGACCGTCTCGGCCTTTGGCGGTTTTCGGACCTGCGAGGAAACCCCTGCTCAGTGCCGTGCTGCGCCGATGGCTGCAGAGCAAAGGCGGAAAAGGGAAGACACCGGCACTCGGCCGGCCGAATGCGCTGCGTGACGACGCCCCGGATCACCGAACGTGACGGGAGATCAGAGGCAGGAGTGCAACGCCTCCACCAGCTCCTCCACCCGGTCGTGGTCGGCCAGCCGGGCTGTCGCGTACGCGAAGGTGTAGCCGCGCTCCGGGTCGGCCCAGGCGCTGCTGCCGCCGATCCCGCCCATGCCCCAACTACCGTCCGGCTCCCACTGCATGCCGAGCGTCCAGTCCACCGGCCGGTCCAGCAGCAGGTCCGGGCCGGCGTACTGCACCCGCGTCGCCTCCGCGACCAGCTCCGGGCTGAACAGCCGTACCCCGTCCAGGGTGCCGCCGGCGAGCAGGCCCGCGTACAGCCGGGCGAGCCCGGCGGCGGTGGCGTGCAGGTTCACCGCCGGGATCTCGGCGGCCCGCCACAGGTCGCTGTTCACCATCGCGACATCGAGGCCGCCCGGCGGGTTGTCCAGCGCCCGCGCCCGCAACGAGCCCGGCTCGCCGCGCATCGCGTCCGGCCAGGCCGGATCGGCGTACGACAGGTCGGCGCACCGCCGCCGGTCCGCCTCGTCCAGCCCGAAGGCCAGGTCCAGACGCCACGGACCGGCGATCTCCTCGGCCAGGAACCGGCCCACGGGCCGCCCGTCCACCCGGCGGACCAGTTCGCCCACCAGGTGCCCGTACGTCCAGGCGTGCTCGCCCGCGACGGCGCCCGGCGTCCACTCGGGGTCGGCGGCGGCCAGGTCGGCGCAGAGCAGGTCCCAGTCGGCGATCGCGGTGGCGGGCCGGGGCACCGGGAAGGCGGGCAGCCCGGCGGTGTGGGCGAGCACCTGCCGCACGGTGGCCGGGGCACGGAACCCCGGCCAGTACGCCGACACCCGCGCGTCCAGGTCGACCCGGCCCCGGTCGACGAGCAGAAGCAGGCAGAGCGCGACCACCGGCTTGCCGACCGAGTAGACGTCGACGAGCGTGTCCGGCCGCCACGGACAATCTGCCCCGGCGGCCGGTACGACAGTGCCGGGCGGCACCGCGGCGGTGGTGCCACCCACCAGTTCGATCACCGGTACACCGTCGTGCCACACCGACAGCGACGCGCCGGTCTCGCGGCCGGTCGAGAACAGGTCGTGGAAGCAGTCCCGGACCGGGGCGAAGCGCGCGTGCATGCGGCCACGGTAGGTGGTCGCGTTCGTTACCGGCGCGGGAATTCCGGGCCGGTGCGGTGGCCGGTGCCCCGCAGGTGCGGAATGCTTGCGGAATGGCGGAGCCGGAACTGGTGGATGTGGTCGTGGTCGGGCTCGGCGTCGGCGGCGAGGAGGTGGCCGGGCGGCTCGCCGAGGCCGGCCTCACCGTGGTCGGCATCGAACGGGACCTGGTCGGCGGCGAGTGCCCCTACTGGGGGTGCGTGCCGAGCAAGATGATGATCCGGGCGGCGAACGCGCTGGCCGAGGCGCACCGGGTCAACGAGCTGGCCGGGTCCGCCCAGGTGCGGCCCGACTGGGCGCCGGTGGCGAAGCGGATCCGGGCCGAGGCCACCGACACCTGGGACGACAAGGTGGCGGTGGAGCGGTTCACCGGCAAGGGCGGCCGGTTCGTCCGGGGCAGCGGGCGGCTCGACGGCCCGAACCGCGTACGCGTCGGCGACCAGGTGTTCCAGGCCCGCTACGGCGTGGTCCTCGGCACCGGCACCCGGCCCTCGGTCCCGCCGATCGACGGGCTGGCCGACACGCCGTACTGGACGAACCACCAGGCCATCGAGGTGGAGGAACTGCCCGGCTCGCTGCTGGTGCTCGGCGGCGGCGCGATCGGGCTGGAACTCGCCCAGGTCTTCGCGCGGTTCGGCGTCCGGGTGACGGTGATCGAGGCGGCCGACCGGGTGCTGGCCGTCGAGGAGCCGGAGGCGTCCGCGCTGGCCGCCGACGCGCTGCGCGCCGACGGGGTGGAGATCCACACCGGGGTCAAGGCCGGCCAGGTCGGCCACGACGGCGACACGTTCACCGTGCACGCCGACGACGCCGAGTTCACCGGCGAGAAGCTGCTCGTGGTGACCGGCCGCAAGGCGCACCTGGAGGAGCTGGGCCTGGACACCGTCGGGGTGGACGCCGGGCAGCGCTACCTGCCGGTGAACGACCGGATGCACGTCACCGACGGGATCTGGGCCGTCGGCGACCTCACCGGCGAGGGCGCGTTCACCCACATCGCCATGTACCAGGCCGGCATCGTGGTGGCGGACGTGCTCGACCACATGCGGCGTACCAAGGGAGGCCCGGACGCCAGCGGCACCGCGAGTGTGGTCGGCGGCGCGGCCGGGGTGGTCAGCGCGGTCGGTGGCGCGATGAGCGCGGGCGGATCGACTGCCGCGCCGGGCAGCGTCCCGGTCGCCGACTACCGGGCGCTGCCCCGGGTCACGTTCACCGACCCGGAGGTCGGCGCGGTCGGCCTCACCGAGCAGCAGGCCCGCGAGCGCGGCGTCAACGTCCAGGTCGGGTACGCCGACCTCACCTCGTCGGCCCGGGGCTGGATCCACAAGACCGGCAACGCCGGGTTCATCAAGCTGATCGCCGACGCCGACCAGGGCGTCCTCGTCGGCGCCACGTCGGCCGGACCGGCCGGTGGCGAGGTGCTCTCCGCGCTCGTCGTGGCGGTGCACGCGGCGGTGCCGATCAGTCAGCTCCGGCACATGATCTACGCGTACCCGACGTTCCACAGGGCCATCGAGGACGCGCTGCGCGCGCTGAAGTGACGCCTCAGCCGGCCGGCGCGCCGTGCCGGCCGGCGCCGTCGGCGAACCGGCCGGCGCCGCGCACCCCGTCCACCGCGAGCGACTCCAGGCCGTAGGTCAGCTCGGCCGCCATCGCCTCCGGCTCCGGCAGCCCCGCGCCGGCCAGCACCGCCGCCCGGTCGTTGCGCAGGCACGTCTGCGGGGACCGGGCGATCCCGGCGGCCAGTTCCTCGGCCGCCGCGCGAGCCTCCCCCGGCGCGACCAGCCGGTTGACCAGACCCATCGCGTACGCCTCGTCGGCGCGCACCGGACGGCCGGTGAGGATCAGGTCCATCGCGCGGCTCTCGCCGATCAGCCGGGGCAGCCGGACCGTCCCGCCGTCGATCAGCGGTACGCCCCAGCGTCGGCAGAACACGCCGAGCGTCGCGTCCGACTCGGCGACCCGCAGATCGCACCAGAGCGCCAGCTCCAGTCCGCCCGCCACCGCGTATCCGGAGATCGCGGCGATCACCGGCTTGGACAGTCGCATCCGGGTCGGACCCATCGGCCCGTCGCCGTCGGGCTCGACCCGGTTGCCGCGCGGAGTGCCGACGGCCTTGAGGTCGGCACCGGAGCAGAACGTGCCGCCCGCGCCCCAGAGCACGGCGACCGCCGCGTCCAGGTCGGCGTCGAACGCGCGGAACGCGTCGGCCAGCGCTCGCGCGGTCGGCCCGTCCACGGCGTGACGTGCCTCGGGCCGGTCCAGGATCACAGTGGTCACGGCACCGGCGTGCTCGACGCGTACCCCCATGGGCTCAGCATGCCCGCGACGGCACCGTCGTGGCTACGGCCTATTTGATCGTGCCGGGCCGGGTCAGCCAGCGCATCGGCTGGCCGGTGACGGCTCCGACCTGGTCGAAGTCCCGGTCGTAGTGCAGCAGCGAAAGCCCGTGGTATTCGGCGGTGGCGGCGATGAGCAGGTCGACGGCGCCCGCCGAGCGGTGTGTGCCCCGCGCGGTCAGCTCGCCCTGGATCTCGGCCGCGCGCTCGTAGACCCGGTCCGGCATCACCACCCAGCCGAAGGCGGCCCGGAGCTGCTCCGCCAGGCGCGTCCGGTCGGCGACGGACCGGGCGGTGTAGAGGAACTCCAGCTCGACCAGGGGGCACACGGCGAGCAGGCCCGCTGTCACCTGCTGCTCCCAGCGCGCCAGCACGTCCGGATCACGCAGGAGCCGGACGAGGGCACTCGTGTCGATCAGGTAGTCGGCCAGCTTCACGAGCGGTAGGCGCCCTTGTCGAGCAGTTCGTCGAAGTCACCGGCCTGCCCGCGCTCGGCCAGTGCCGCCAGCGCGCGGGCGCGGCGCAGTCTCGCCGCGCCCTCGCGGAGCGCGACGTTCACCGTGTCCTTCTTGGTCTTCGTGCCGAACGCTTCGGCGGCATCCGCCAGCGCCTCGTCGTCGACGTCCACCAGGATCTTGGTCATCGCAGCTCCCTATATACGGTCGGCCGTCTGAGTATATCCAGCGGGGTTCCGTGCGAGGGAATTCCGGGGCGTCCGGTTTGGGGGCTCTCCTGCCGGGAAGTCGGAACAGGTGCGCGAACTACTGACGAAGATCGAACAGGCCACCGGTCTCGACCGGGTGGGTGACCGGTTGCAGCGCGCCGTCCAGGGCACGCTGCGCTCGCAACGGGTGCGCGACGCGCTGCACGGGGTGTGGCTCGGCCATCCGCTGCACCCCGCGATGGTGCAGGTGCCGGTCGGCGCCTGGATCTCCGCCGCCGTGGTGGACCTGCTGCCCGGCCAGCGCCGGGCCGCCACCGCGCTGGTGGGTCTCGGTACGGTCAGCGCGGTGCCCGCGGCGGTCGCCGGGCTCAACGACTGGGCCACGCTCACCCGCGACCAGCGCCGGATCGGGCTGGTGCACGCCGCCGCCAACACCGTCGGCCTGGCGCTGTACGCCGGCTCGCTGGCGGCCCGGCTCAAGGGGCGCCACGGACTCGGCCGGACGCTGTCCTATCTGGGGCTGTCCGCCGCGAGCGGTGGGGCGTACCTGGGCGGGCACCTCGCGTACAAGCAGGGCGCCCAGGCCAGCCAGAGCGTCTCCGAGATGCACCTGATCAGCGACGGGTGGCACCGGGTCGGCGACCTGGGCAGCCTGCCCCGGCACGAGCTGGTCACCAAGAAGATCGACGACGTCCCGGTGATCCTCTACCGGGACGGCGACGACGTCAGCGTGATGCTGGAGCGCTGCCCGCACCAGAGCGGCCCGCTCGGCGAGGGCAAGGTGGAGCAGATCGACGGCCACGCCTGCGTGGTCTGCCCCTGGCACGGCAGCGCGTTCCGGCTCGACGGCGGCGAGGTGGTGCACGGTCCGGCCGCCAACGACCAGATCGTGCTGCCCAGCCGCGTGGTGTCCGGCCAGGTCGAGGCCCGGCTGCCCTGAGTCAGTCCCGCCGGTGCCGTCCGCTCGACAGCGCGCGGGCGGGCACCGGCCGCTTGCGCAACCCGAGCAGCGCGCCGATCTGCGCACCCACGATGCTCGCCACGGCCAGCACCGCCGAGATGGCGAGCGGACGGTTGATGCCCTCCTCGGCGGTGGCCCGGGACGCGCCCGCCGACATGGCCGGCGGCTGACCGACAGGCGCCTCCACGGTTGGCGTCGCGTCGCGCGGCGTGGGCTTGGGCTTCGCCTTCGGTGTGGTCGAGGAGGCGCCGCCGCCACCGGGCTTGACGGGTGCCGTCTCGGCCGGCTCGGTGACCACGATCCGTCCGGTGGCGTGCCGTCGGGCACCCGAGTCCGTCGCGCCGTCCGGCAGCGTGATGAGCTGACCCGGGCGGATCCGGTCCGGGTCGGCGAGCCGGTTCAGCCGGGCCAGCTCCTTGTATCTGTCGAAGTCGTCCAGGTAGCGGTCGGCCACCTCGCCCAGGTAGTCGCCCTTGGCCACCCGGTACACGGCCGGTTCGCTCGTCTCCGCCGCGACCGGGGTCGACGGGGTGACCTGGCTCGCGGTCACGGTCGGCGAGGTGACGGCGGCGACCACCGGTTGCGGGGCGGTCAGTGCGGCGGCGCTCGCCGCGGCCGGGCTCGCGACCAGGATCAGCGCGACCGAACCGACGAGCGCGGCGGCCGCCTTCTGCTGGCGGTGCATGCCGGGCAGCTTCGGTGCCGGCCGGCGTACCGCCGCCGCGAGCAGCTCCACCACGACGGAGAACGCGAACGTGGCCCAGCCGAACCAGCCGACCACCGCCAGTGCGCGCAGGAACAGTTGACCGTCGTCGCGGCTGGTCAACGCCGTACCGACCTCGGCCAGCGTGGGCAGATGATCCGGCAGCGGGTTGCCGGCGAACGCCAGCAACGCGACCGGCCCGCCGGCCAGCACGCCGACGAGCACGACGAGGGCGCCGAGGCCGGTGAGAACCTGGCCGGCGCGGCGGACGGGGGAGCGTCGGGGTGCGCCCATGGCGGCCTTCCTTCCTACGGTGGGCCGGTGAGTGCCCGAGCGGTGGCCTCACCGGTGACGGTGGCGGTCTTCTGTGCGCCGAACAGACTCAGCAGGTCCCGGCTGTAGGTGATCTGCACGCGTACCCGGATCTGGGTCTCGGTGCCGACCACGGGGAAGTCGACCTCGTGGTCCTGGACGCCGCCCGCGGCGCCGAGGTAGGCGGCGACCGCGGCGCGGGCGGCGACCTGGTCGATCCGCTTCGGGCCGCCCTCGATGGCCCGCGCGCGGTCGATCATCTGGCCGCCGGCGCGGGCCGCCTCGGCGGCCAGGTTGTCCGCGCGCTGGAGTGTGCGCAGTTGACCGGCGCCGTCGTAGGCCAGGCCGATGATCGCCAGTACGCCGGTCATCGCCACGGCCAGGAACAGGCTCACCCGGCCGCTCTCCGCCTCGCGCCGCCCGGTCATCCGCGACTCCGGTAGGTGTCCAGCGGCGAGGTGAACCTCGCCGAGACGGTCTTGCCGCCCGGCACGCCGGGCAGGCCGGGCGCGCTCAGGTCGTCGAAGGAGACGGTGCAGGTCACCGTGACCGTCACGGTCGCCGGCACGCCTGCGGCGCTCTGGTACGCGGCGGCGAAGCTCGTCGTCGTCCCGGACACCGAGCCCGCGAGATCGATCCGGGGTGGGCCGGTGCAGTTCAGCCCCGCCCAGCCGAGCTGGTCCTGGGCCGCCGCCTCGGCGGCCTCCGCACCGTCGTCGGCGTTGCGGGCCAGCGAGGCGGCCCGGGCGGCGTCGTGGGCGGCCGACTCCACCGCCTCGTCCGCGACCGCGGTCCGCCCGGCCACGCCAGCCAGCACCATCAGCCCGATGAAGGCGGGCGCGAGCACCGCCACCTCGATCGAGACGGAACCCCGGTCCCGTCGCGGCCCGGCGCTCATCCGGTGGTCCAGCGTTCGGCCGGGCCGTGCGCGGTCTGCGTGACCTCGAACGAGACGCCCGGGATGACCGACAGGGAGCGTCCCTGCACCGTGCAGGTGACGCCGGTGGCCGTCTCGACGCAGGTCGGGCCGGTCTGCTCCCAGCCGACCAGCCAGTCCCCGGACTGTTGCAGGAAGCTGATCGCCCGCTGCCGTCCGGCGTCCGGCCCGGCGTCGATCGTGCGCTGGGCGTTCACAGCGGTCTGCGCGGCGTTCAGCGCGGTGGACCGGGCCACGAACCAGACGGCAACCTGGATCGACCCGAACAGCATCACCAGGATCACCGGCATCACCACGGCCAGCTCGACCGGGTTGGCGCCCCGCTCACCCTCGGCCAGGCGGGCGCGCAGGGCAGCGGCGAACCGCCCCGGACCGGGCGGGCCGGCGGGCCGGCCGGCAGACGCCGGCCGGCTCCGGACCGTACGGGCGGGGCTGGGCATCACGGGGCCTGCGGCGCCGTGTTGTTCGGGATGGCGTTCATCCAGTTGTTCGCCTTGGCCAGGGCGAGCCCGGTGACCGCCATGGCCACCGCGACCAGGCCGAAGATGATCACCGCGGTCGGCACCGGGCTGTCGCCGCGCTCGGAGTCCCGGCGCAGCTCGGCGAGGCGGGTGCTCACCGCCACGTACAGGTAGGCGTAGAGGTGCATGGTCGTCTCCTTCTCGGGTGGGTTCACAGGCGGGCGAGGAACGGATAGACGGCGAAGCCGAGCAGGACGAACACCAGCAGCGAGCCGGGGATGTCCAACTTGCTGGTGACCCCCTCGGCCCGGGCCAGGTTGTCGGTACGGATCTGGTCGCGCAGCGAGTCGGCGCGGGACCGCAACGTCTCGTGCACCTGGGCGCCCTCGCTGCCGGAGGAGCGCATGATGGCGCCCACGTCGCCCAGCTCCGGGATGCCGATCCGCTCGGCCAGCTCCTGCAACTCGTCCCAGGGCGAGTGCATCTGGAGCTGGGCGAGCCGCAGCGCCTCCCGGATCCGGTCGAAGACCCAGCCGTCGCAGACCGCCGCCGCGCGCTCCAGCGACTGCACCGGGCCGTGCGCGGCGGAGAGCTGCAACGCCACCAGGTCGAGGTAGGTGCAGACCGCCTGCCGGAACTCGTCCCGGGCGGCGTCCGCCTTGGCGAGCACCGCGCGGTGCGCGAGCAGTCCGGCGCCGAGCGCCAGGCCCAGGCTGGCCACCACCGGTACGGCCACCGGCAGCGCCACCCCGCCGACGAAGAGCACCGCCGAGGCGACCGCCGGGGTGGCGAACCCGACGAGCGCCGACAGCAGCACGGACAGGGCGTACTGCTCGGGCGTGCGGTCGAGCAGCGCGAGCTGCCGGTGCGGCGGGCGCAGCCAGCGGGCGAACCCGCCGAGCCAGTCCGGTCCGGCGCCGGCGGCCGGGGCCTGGCCGGGTGGCTGGTGCAGCCGGCGCAGCGCCGGGCCGAGCGCCGGGGTGGCCGGCAGCGCCTCGCGCACGACCAGGAACAGCCCGAGCCCGACCGCGCACCCGCCGAGCACCCCGATCGCCATCTGCCAGTTGAGGATCATCGAGCCCGCCTTTCGTTCGCGACTGCGGGGCTCGCAAGCTCACTCCTCGCGCTCACGCGATCGCCTCCTCCGGGTCGGGCGCCGGCAGGAACCGCGCGGGCCGGGGCGGCTGGCTCATCGAGCGCACCCAGACCAGCAGCCCGACGAACGCGGCACCGAGCACCGCCATCACGAGCTGACCCGTCACCGTCCCGTACGGACGGATGTATTCGCTGTTCACCAGCCCGTACGCGAGCGTCGCCAGCGTCATGCCGGTGAGGAAGCGGACCGCGAACCGGGGCTGGGTGCGCTTCGCCTCGACCTCACGCCGGGTCGCCACCTCGGCCGAGGCGGCGGTGGCGATCGACCCGAGCACGTCGCCGAGGCGCTCACCCCGGTCGGTGAGGTGCAGGATCAGCGCGGCCACCACCTGGTCGGCGACCGGGTCGGCGATCTCGTCGGCGAAGGCGAGCAGCGCGGATCGGGCCAGCCAGCCGGCCTGGAGGCGGGCGGCGAGCGTGCGTACCTCCTCCTGGATCTCCTCCGGCGCGGTGGCGATGGTGCCGATGATCGCCTGCTGGAGTCCCTGGCCCGTGGCCGAGATGTCCTTGAGCCGGCGGGTCCACTCGCCTACGGCTTCGACCCGGGCGATGGCCCGCTGCTCGGCCCGGCCGACCGCGAACAGCCACGGCACGCCCGGCACCGCGAGCGCCACCAGCAGGCCGACCACCGGCAGCCCGCTGAGCAGGAACGCCACCGCACCGGCGACCACCGCGGCGCCGAGCAGGAGCTGGTAGCGGCGCTGGTCGGCGCGGCTCGCGCCGGAACCGGTCCAGAGCCGGCTCAGGCTCGGACCGGCACCGGGCGCCGGACCGGGCGGGCGGCGGGTGCCGACGAGCGCGACGACGGTCAGCACCAGCCCGGCCACGCAGGCCGCGCCGGAGACCAGGGCGATCAGTTCGATCTGCGTCACGCCGGGCCTCCGCTCGGCCGCGCCCCGAGGCGGGTGTGCCGGGGGCGCCGCCACGCGCCCACACCGGCCTCGACGAACCGGGTGAGCAGGCGGGCGTCGTAGCCGACGCGCAGCAGCTGGTCACGGATGCGTTCGGGCAGGTGGCGGGGGACCGCGCGGCCGTCCGGCCCGGGGCCGAAGACGGTCGTCGTGGTGATCCGGTTGCCCTCGCCGACGCCGATGACCTCCTCGACGTGCGAGACGAACCGGTGCTTGCGTCCGCCGATCGCTGTCTCGTCCTCGACCGTGACGTAGACGATCAGGTCGAGCGCGTTGCCGGCCATCCGGCGGGCCTGGTCGACTGTCATCTCCCGGCCGTGCGACAGCGCCAGCTCGATGATGCGCTCGCTCACCCCCGAGGGGGTACGGGCGTGGATGGTGCACATCGACCCGCGGCTCGTGGTCATCGCCTGGAGCATCGGCACGATCTCCCGGGACCGCACCTCACCGACGATGATCCGCAGCACGCCCATGCGCAGCGACACCGGGATCAGGTCGGCGATGCTGACCTCACCCGCCGGCCGCCCGTCCGCGCCGCGCTCGCCGTGCCCCTCCCGGGACTCGAAGCTCATCACCGCGCGGTGCTTGTGTCCGCGCCGGGCCGGCAGCAGTTCCCGGCTCTCCTCCAGCAGCACGTACGGCTCGTCGGCCGGGATCTCGTCCATCAGCGCGCGGATCACAGTGGTCTTCCCGGCCCCGGCGAGCCCGGCGACCATGATGTTCAGCCCGGCCCGCATGGACGCGCGGAGGAAGTCGCGCAGCAGCGGGTCGATCATCTCGTCCAGGTCGGGCCGGCCGCCCGCGATGTCCTCCAGGCTCACCTCGAGCGTGTTGTGCTTGCGGATCACCGCGTACGGGCGGTGGCTGACCAGGAACACGGCGGCGAGACGGCTGCCGTCGGGAAGTTGCAGGTCGAGCGTGGGCTTCGACGTGGACAGCGAGCGTTCGGTGGCACCGGCCCGGCGGGCCGCCGCCTGGAGGATCTCCACCAGTTCGTCGTCGGTCTCGGCGATCGGCTCGGCCCAGTCGACGCCGCCGCCGTGCCGGGTGATGCGCACCTGGTCGCAGCCGAGGATGTGCACCTCCTCGATGCTGTCGTCGACGAGCAGCGTCTGGAGGCGGCCCAGCCCGACGAGTTCGGCGGTGACCTGGTCGAGCAGCACCCGTTCCGAGTCGGCGGCCATCGGCGTGCCGGCCCGACGTACCGAGTCGGCGTACGCGGACACCACGGCGACCGCCAGCCGGGCGCGCTCGACCTCCTCGGCGTCGGCGTCGAACTCGCGTCCGCGCTGCCACTGGGTGAGCCGTTCGCTCAGCTCCCGGCGCAGCTCGCGGACCACCGCGAAGTCGACCCGGGGGCGCGGCGGTGGCGGGGGCGCGGCGGGCACGGGTCCGGGGACGTGGTGCCGCCCGTTCGGCGGGGCGAGCGGCGGCACGGTGGAGACGACGCCCGGCTGCTGCCCGCGTGGGTCGTGCGAGACCGGCTCAAACCGCACCGGACACCCCCGGCACGCTCGGCGCGGTCACCGCGCGCGGTGCGGTCGTCCCGGGCCAGGCCAGCCGGGCGCGCCGCCGGTCCAGCAGCGCCCGGACCGGCACCTCCAGGGCGCCGGCCGCGCGCATCAGCGGCCGGTTCGCGCGTACGGTGCCGCCGTGGGCGAGCACCTCGGCGGTACGCGGGTCGTGCGGCAGGCGGGCGATCACCGGCAGCCGCAGCGCCTTGCTGATCTCGCTGGTGCCGTGCCCGTCCCCGACCACCAGCAGTCGCAGCGTGCCCGGCGGTACGCGGTGCTCGGTGAGATCCCGCTCGATCGCGCGGGCGGTGGCCCGGGTGGCGGAGAGGTCGGGCAGGTGCGCGCGCGTGACCAGCAGCACCACAGCGGCGGCCCGCAGCAGTGGCCACGGTGGACCGCCGACCGCCAGCCGTCCGCAGTCGACGAGCACGTCGTACGGCGGTTCGCCCCGTTCCAGCCCGGTGAAGTAGTCGGCGAAGCGCTGCCAGAGCGGGATCACGCTGCCGGCCTGGGCCGGGTCCACCACACCGGGCAGCAGCAGCCGTTCGCGGCGGGGCGCGTCCAGGTCGACCAGCTGGGACCAGAACGCGTGTTCCAGGCTGCCGTCCCGCAGCTCACCCACGGCCAGCTCACCGATGCCGCGCGGGCCGTCCAGCGCCCCGCCGAGGTAACCGGCGAGGATCGAGCCGCCCGCCGGGTCGCACTCGGCCAGCACCAGCCGCCGGTGCCAGCTCAGCGCGGCGGCGAGCGCGGCGGTGGTGACGCCCGGCGACCCCTTCGCCGAGACCAGGGCGATGATCGCCATCAGGCCGCCTCGGTGAGCACGAGCGCGATCCGGTCGTCGGCGGCGAGCGCCACGACCGCCGGCACGTCCCGTACGGCCAGTGCCAGGTAGACCACCACGTCACCGTTCTGCGGCGTGGCGGTGTCGATCACGGTCCCCTCGAATCGGGTGCCGCCGCCACGGGACGCGTCGGAGCCGCCGCCGGTCGCGTTCGAGGGCGTGCTGACCAGCAGCACCTTGTCGCCGGGGTGCAGCTTGCGGGCCGGCACCTGCTCGGGCTCCAGCCCCAGCGCGATCTGCTGCTGACCGGCGCCGAGCAGCGGGGCCTCGGTGAGCTGCGCCGGGGTCAGCAGCGTGCCCGGGGTGAGCCGGACGGCCGCCCGCAGCCCGAGCACTTCGTCCATCCGGTCGGCGGACACCGGCTGGAGTTCCCGTCCGCCGGATACGCGTACCGGCACCAGATCGCCGGCGGTGAGCTGCTGTCCCACGTCGACGGGCCGGGCCACGGCCAGGTACGTGCCGGTGGAGCGGACCGACGTGACAGCGAACGCCGCGCCCAGCCCGCCGAGCGCGATCAGCAGGACCGCCAGGCCGAGCAGGCCGGGGCGGACGCGTCGTTGCCGGACCACCTTCGGCGGTGCGACGGGTGCCTCCACCGGGGTTCCGTTGCGGGCTGCCACGACACTCATCGGGTCACCACCTGAAGCTCGTTGATCTGTACCGAGATGACGCCGCTGGACCGGCTCTGGGCGATCACGCCGCTCTCCCCGCCGCCGGACCACTCGACGGTCCAGAACGTCGTGGCGCTCACCTGGTAGGTGCCGGCCTCCGGATAGCCCTGGTCGAGGCCGCAGTCGGGCGAGGTGGACCCGGCCCTCGGCCCGTTCGCCCGGTACGGCGTGCCCGGCCCGTCGCAGGTGACGTCGATGTCGTCGGACATGTGCCAGACGATCCGGTCCACCTTCGCGGTGATCTCCACGGTCAGCCCTCGGTCCGAGGCGGACGCGGACAGCGGACCGAAGTACGAGGCGCCCGGGCTGGCCCACATCCAGACGGGCAGCCCGACCAGGCCGGGGCCCTGGCTGCGCCGGGGCGCCACCGACGCGCGGGGCGGGAGCAGTGAGATCGAGGCCAGCGCGCGGCGGGCCAGTTCCTCCGGGTCCGGCGGCGCGCCGTAGCCGGGCGGCGGGGCGTCGAGAAGCGCCCGCCGCAGGCTGCCGATGTCGCCGCCGTTGCAGGTGAGCTGGTACCACTGCTGGCCGGGAGGCGCCTCGCCCTGCGGCTCTTCGAGCTTGTAGTAGCAGCCGTCGGCGTTGTTGAACCAGCCGAGAACCGGGTGGTAGCAGGGGATGGCCCGGCCGTTCCACTGGCACTTCGGGGTGCTGCCGCCCCCGCCGCCGTTGTCCCCGCCGCCACCCGGCCCACCCGGCCCACCCGGTCCGCCGGGGGTGCCGGGGTCGTCGTCCCAGACGTCGCAGTCGGTCTGCTCCGGCGGGCAGGAGCCGCCCGGGTCGGCGGCGCGTGCGGGTGCGCCGGTGAGCGTCAGCAGCGCGGCCAGGCCGGCGGCGAGCAGCAGCCGGCGGGGCGTCCCGGCCCGGGTCGGGCGGGCCGGGACACCCCTTCCTCCCCAGGTCAGCACGGCTGGTCCTGGTGTGCGGTGCCGCCGTTGACCAGCCACCGGCCGTCCGGGAAACGGACCGCTGTGGCGGTGGCCAGGTAGCGTCCGCTGCGGGTGCCGGGCACGGCCTTGCGGTTCTTGGCGTAGACGAGCCGGTAGCCGCTCGCGTCCAGGCAGTCCTGGATCTCGACAGTGGGCGGGCGGGCGGTCAGGTCGACCGACACGACCTCGGGGTCGGAGAGCAGTTTCCCGGTACGCATCGCGCCGTGCTCCTTCGCGTCGAGAATCGCCATTCGCACCCGAGTCAGCAACGGATCAGCCAGAAAACGGGTCAGAGCGGGATGGGACGGATCGCTGCGCGCACTGGCTGCCCGGGACGCGTCGAGATAGCCGGAATAGGCGGCCAGGGCCGCTTTTCCGGCGGCGTCCTCCTCGGCGCTGGAATGGGCTGCGGGTGCGGCGGCGCGGCCGGTCAGCGGACGGGTGGCCGCCTCCGGCTCGGTGCCGCAGCCGGCCGAGCCGACCACCAGCACAACGCTGAGCAGGAAGATTTCCCATCGGCGGGATTGCCGTGTGCGCAACGCCGATCCCTCCTCGGTGCCGGCCCGGGGCGATCACGCCGACCCGCTCCGGGCATGCGGAAGCGCGCCCGGAACTGTCACTCCGGGCCCCCGTCGCCGCCACTTGTATTGACCTGTACTGATCGCTGCGGATTCTGTGCCTGGTGCCTCCGACGCCCATTGATCGGGGGTTGCGTCGTACCCAAGGGGCGAGCATAGGCTCACGTCCGCCGATGCAACAGAGGTAATTCACGTGAACACGGTGAGTGAAGACGGGAGGTGGTGGCCGGTGTGTGTCGTCACGATGACGAGCGGGCTTCCGCGCGGCTCCGGGCCGGCGGGCGTGTGCTCACCCGCACGCGCCGCGACGGCGGTGACGAGCCGTCGGAGCGCCGCCGGTATGGGTGGGGAGCATGCCGCTCGTCCGATCCGTCCCGCCGGTTCGCCGAGGGTCACGCCACGACCCGCCCCGGCCGCCGCCGCGTCGCATCAGACGCCCCGGTACGCCTCAGCCGTCACATCCGCGCGAGCGAGAAATCACTCTGCGTGCTCCACGATGGAACGCACGGCCACCGGACGGGGGAGCCGGCATGACGGCTGAACGGGTACGGCGCACCGGACGGGTGACCGATGCCCGCCGTCCGAACGCCCGGCTGATCGCCGCCCTGACGGTCGTACCCCTGCTCCGGCTGGCGGTGGCGCGCTACGCCGTACCCCCGGGGTCTCCGGACCGGACGGGGTGCGGCGGCTGC
Source organism: Micromonospora sp. WMMD1219 (assembly GCF_049315215.1). Lineage (NCBI taxonomy): Bacteria > Bacillati > Actinomycetota > Actinomycetes > Micromonosporales > Micromonosporaceae > Micromonospora > Micromonospora sp. WMMD1219. The sequence continues at coordinate 1,501,661 of NZ_CP186057.1, read as the reverse complement.
GGCGCCCCGATCGGGCTGGACCGGCCGCTGCCGGCGCTCGGCCCCGCCGCCCGCTGCCCGGCCTGCCGGGCCCGGGTCGGCGCGGCACCCGCAGTGGTGGAGGTGGCACTGCTGCTCGCGGTGGCGGTGCCGGTGCTCGCCGGCGGCGCGCCCGCCGCGCGCCTGGCACTGGCCTGGTGGCTGGTCTGGGCGGTGCCGATGACGATCGTGGACGCGATGGCGCACCGGCTGCCCGACCGGCTCACCTGGCCGGCGGCGGCCGGCGCCTGGGTGCTGCTCGGGGTGGCCGCACTGACCGGTCCGGGCGCGGACCCGTGGATCCGCGCGGTCCTGGCCGGGCTGGTGCTCGGCGGCGGGTTCGCCGCCACCACGCTGCTGCTCGGGCGGCGGGGCTTCGGCCTCGGCGACGCCAAGCTGGGGCTGGGGGCGGGCGCGCTGCTCGGCTGGTACGGATGGCCGGTGCTGGTGGCCGGGCTGGTGCTCGCGCTCGTCCTCGCCGGGCTGGCCGGGGTGGTGCTGCTCGCCGCCCGACGGGTCCGCTGGTCCGGGCATCTGCCGTTCGGGCCGTTCCTGGTGCTCGGCACCGCCGCCGCGCTGGTGCTCGTCACCGTGTGATCCGCCACCCGCAGGTGCGGGTGGGCGTCGCCACGGGTATCGGAGTCCCAGCCACCTCCCAGCCGGGTCTGGTTCGGTGGCGGTCCAGGCTTCGGACTCGGGAGGGCACGTGCCGCACGGCGACGACGGTTGGCGGATCCGGCGCACGAGCGCGGACCTGGACCGGCTGGGCGAGACCGAGTCCGTCTTCGCGCTCGCCAACGGCTGGGTGGGCTGGCGCGGGACGCTCGACGAGGGCGAGCCCTGCGGGATGCCGGGCAGCTACCTCAACGGGTTCCACGAGCAGCACGACCTGACCTACCCGGAGAGCGGGTACGCGTTCCCGGAACGCAGCGACACCGTGATCAGCGCGCCGAACGCCGCCCTGATCCGGCTCTGGGTCGACGACGAGCCGCTGGACCTGCGGACCGGCACGATCCGGCGGCACCACCAGGAACTGGACCTGCGCGCCGGGGTGGTCCGCCGGGAGACCGAATGGGTCTCGCCCGGCGGCCGGGGCGTCCGCATCCGCAGCACCCGCCTGGTCTCGCTGACCCGCCGTCCGGTCGCCGCCGTCGACTGGGTGGTCGAGCCGCTGGACGAGCCGGTCCGGCTGCGGATCGGCGCCGACCTGCTCGCCAACCAGCGGGTGCCGGAACGCGCCGACGACCCCCGGGCCGCCTCGGTGATCCACGACCCGCTCACCGGCGAGATCCGCCGCGACGACGGCCTCGACGGCGTGCTCGTGCACCGCACCGGGCGCAGCGGCCAGCGGGTCGCCGTCGCCGTCGCGCACCGGGTCGAGGCGCCCGACGAGATCGCCACCGACACCGAGCTGACCGCCGACCGGTTCCGGCTGGCGCTGTCCGGTCCGGTACGCCAGGGCGAGCGCATCCGGGTCACCCGGTTCGCCGCGTACGAGTGCGCCGACGCCGACGGCACCCCGGCCGGTGAGCTGGCCGACCTGGTCGTCGCGGAGGCGGACACGGCCCGGAACGACGGGTTCGACGCCCTGCTCACCGAGCAGCGCGCCGCGCTCGACGCGGCGTGGGCCACCGCCGACGTCGAGCTGGACGGCGACCCGGAACTGCAGCTCGCGGTCCGGTTCTCGGTGTTCCACCTGCTCCAGTCCGGCCGCGCCGACGGCGACCGGACCATCCCCGCCAAGGGACTGACCGGCAACGGCTACGACGGGCACGTGCTCTGGGACACCGAGGGCTACGTGCTGCCGGTGCTGACGTACCTGGCGCCGGAGCTGGCCCGCTCGGCGCTGCGCTGGCGGCACGCCCACCTGCCCGAGGCCCGCGAGCGGGCGGCCGAGCTGCGCCTGACCGGCGCCACCTACCCGTGGCGGACGCTCAGCGGCCGGGAGTGCTCCGGCTACTGGCCTGCGGGCAGCGCGGGCCTGCACGTCAACGCGGACATCGCCGACGCGGTGCTCCGGTACGTGGCGACCACCGGCGACACCGCGTTCCTCGCCGAGTGCGGCGCGGAAGTGCTGATCGAGACCGCCCGGCTCTGGCACGGATACGGCCACTTCGACGACGGCGGCGCGTTCCACCTGACCGGCGTCACCGGCCCGGACGAGTATTCCGCGCTGGTCGACGACAACGTCTTCACCAACCTGATGGCCCGGCGCAACCTGCGCGGCGCCGCCGACGCCGCGGAACAGTGCCCGGAGGTGGCCGCGCGGCTCGGCGTCGACGCCGCCGAGGTGGCCGGCTGGCGGGCCGCCGCCGACGCGATGTTCGTCCCGTACGACGGCAAGCGCGGCGTGCACGAGCAGTCGGCCGGTTTCACCGCGCAGCCGGAGTGGGACTTCGCCGGCACCGGCGAGGACGACTACCCGCTGCTGCTGCACTTCCCCTACCAGGAGCTGTACCGCAAGCAGGTGGTCAAGCAGGCCGACCTGGTGCTGGCCATGCTGCGCTGCCCGGTGGAGTTCACCGCCGAGGAGAAGACGCGCAACGTCGCCTACTACGAGGCGCGGACCGTCCGGGACTCGTCGCTGTCGGCGTCCGCGCAGGCGATCCTCGCCGCCGAGGTCGGGCACCTCGACCTGGCGTACGACCTGTTCGCCGAGACGGCGCTCCAGGACCTCGCGGACCTCGGCGACAAGACCGCCGACGGGCTGCACCTGGCGTCCCTGGCCGGCGCCTGGCTGGTGGTGGCGCAGGGTTTCGGCGGGCTGCGCGACGACCGGGGCGTGCTCGCGTTCGAGCCGCGCCTGCCCCGGCCGATCACCCGGCTCGTGTTCCACCTGCGCCGGCAGGGGCACCGGCTACGGGTCACGCTCACGCCGCGGGAGGCCCGCTACGAGCTGACGGACGCGGGGCCGGGCGACGCGGTGGAGCTGTGGCACCACGGCGAACAGCTCCGGGTCACCGGCGACGAGCCGGTCACCCGGCCGATGCCGCCGGTGCCCGATCCCGGCCCCGAGCCGCAGGCCCCACCCGGCCGCCGTCCGGAACGGCGCGCTCAGGAAACAGCCGGCGACGACTGAACCGGCAGGCCGGACATCCGGGCGACGACCTCCTCCAGCGCCTCGAACGCGTACGCCCAGTTGTGGCACTTGAAGCTGCGCAGCCCGGTGATCGGGGTGCGGCAGTCGGCACAGTGGACACCGGGGATCGCGTCCGGCACCTCGGTGTTCACGTACTTGCGTTCGCCGAGGATCACCCGCGCGATCATCGTGTGGTCGTGCACGCCGTGCAGCGCGGACGCGACGATGTCGTACCAGGTGACCCGCCGCCCGCACTTCGGGCAGTCCGGCTCGTCGCCGCTGACCCACAGCGGCGCGCCGATGCTGCGCGCCGGCATGTTCAGCAGCTTCTCCAGCCGTCGCACGTCCGCCTCCGGGGTGGTCCACCGGTGCCGCCCGGGCAGTGACGCGGGCGAGTCGTAGACGGCGCGGAACACCACCGGCTCGACCTCCACGGTCTCCCGTCCACCTGTCATCCGTACCTCCTCGCGCCGGCGTGTCCCACCGTCGTACCAGGTGAAGACCGGGATCGGCCGGATCGTCGACACGACGGGTCAGCGGTGTGTCGCCCAGAGTGCTAGACATCGAGGGGTGACGGAGGCTGAGAACCGACCCAATGTCGCCCGCATGTACGACTACTACCTCGGCGGCTGCCACAACTTCGCCGCCGACCGGGCCGCCGCCGAGGAGATCCTGAAGATCTTCCCGGACACCGGCGTCGCCGCGCAGAGCAACCGCGCGTTCCTGCGCCGGGTCGTGCGCTGGGCGGCCGAGCAGGGCGTACGCCAGTTCCTCGACATCGGCGCCGGCCTGCCGACCCAGGGCAACGTGCACGAGGTGGTCCGCGCGATCCGCCCCGACGCCCGGGTGGTCTACGCCGACCACGACGAGGTCGCGGTCGCGTACGCCCGGCGGTTGCTGCCCACCGACGGCCGCACCGTGGTGCTCCAGGGCGACCTTCGGCGTCCCGGCGAGCTGCTGGCCGACCCGACGCTGCGGGCCACCATCGACCTGAGCGAGCCGGTCGCGGTGCTGCTGCTCGCGGTGCTGCACTTCGTGCCGGACGCCGACGACCCGTACGCGGCGGTGGCGAAGCTGCGTGACGCCACGGTGCCGGGCAGCGTGCTCGCGCTGTCCCACCTCACCCTGGACGGCCTGCCGACGCTGCCCACCGAGCAGGGCACGGCGATCTACCGCCGCAGCAGCTCCCCGCTGGTGCCCCGCAGCCGCGACGAGGTGGCCCGCTTCTTCGACGGGTACGAGCTGGTCGAACCGGGCCTGGTCAGGGTGGCGGACTGGCGGCCCGACGGGGAACCGCAGGCCGCGGTGTCGCACGGGTACGGCGGGGTGGGCGTCCGCCGCTGACCCGTCGTCGTCAGTCCAGGCCGCCGTGCGCGGCCCACAGCGCGGCGGCCCGGTCGGCCGCCGCCGCCACGAGCGCGGCCAGCTCCGGCCGGTCGGGTACCCGGAACGACACGTACGCGCCGCGTCCGCCCGCCGTGGGCCGGCCGTACGCCTTCGCGGCGAGGCGCCCGTCCGGCAGCAGCCGGATGTTGAGCGTGGTCAGCGTGAACTCCTCGCCGCGCCGGGTGTCGGTCCAGCGCAACTCCTCCGGCACCGTCACGTTGATGGCGAGGGCGCTCACGTCGGGGGAGTCGGGGCTGCTCATCCGGCGATGGTCGCACGATCGCTTGCTCACCGGCGCAGCGTGGTCTCCCGGGTCATGTGGGACAGCTTCTCCGGGTTGCGCACCGCGTAGAGCCCGCTGATCAGGCCGTCGTCGAGGCGTACCGCGACGACGGTGTCCAGCTCGCCGTCGAGGCGTACCAGCAGCGCCGGGTAGCCGTTGACCTGCGCCGGCTCGATTGACGCCACGGCGGCGACCCGGCGCCAGCCGCCCGCGAGCAGCCGGGCCACCTTGTCTCCGCCGGTGACCGGCCGGGCGATCGCCTGCTTGATCCCGCCGCCGTCGCCGACGAGCACCGCGTCCGCCGACAGGACGCGGAGCAGCCCGTCCAGGTCGCCGGTCTCGACCGCCCGCCGGAACGCGTCCAGGGCGTCGCGGGCCTCGGCCGCCGGGACGGTACGCCGAGGGCGGCGCGCCGCGACGTGGGCCCGCGCCCGGTGCGCGATCTGCCGTACGGCGACGGGACTCCGCTCGACCGTCTCGGCGATCTCGTCGTAGCCGACGTCGAACACCTCCCGCAGCACGAACACGGCCCGCTCGGTCGGCGTGAGCGTCTCCAGCACCAGCAGCATCGCCATCGACACGCTCTCCGCGAGCGCCACGTCGTCGGCCACGTCGGGCGCGGTGAGCAGCGGCTCGGGCAGCCACGAGCCGACGTACGACTCCTTGCGCCGGCCCAGCGTGCGCAGCCGGGACAGCGCCTGCCGGGTGGTGATCCGGACCAGGTAGGCGCGGCGGTCCCGAATCTCGTCGAGGTCCACGCCGGCCCAGCGCAGCCAGGTCTCCTGCACCACGTCCTCCGCGTCGGCGGCGGAGCCGAGCATCTCGTACGCGACTGTGAAGAGCAGGTTCCGGTGCGCCAGGAAGTCCTCGGTGGCCGGGTCCGCCATGGCTGGCTCCTTCGCTGCTCGGCTGCGTTCCCCACCAGACGCCGGCCACCGCTGCCGTGTGACATCCGGTCGCTGTGGCGGTCCTCACCCGGCGTCGTCGTCACGCCGGACGCGTCCCCGGCATCTCGTGTTCGTCCCACACCCACCCCAGCAGAGAGGGCGCAACCATGCAGACCCGATTCAACCTGTTCGAGAACCCGGTCTCGGCGATGTTCATGAAGCGCTTCGCCGGTGCGGGCCTGATGATCCACCAGTCGTCGCTGCCCCGCGCCGTGCAGGAGCTGGTGTCGCTGCGGGCCAGCCAGATCAACGGCTGCGGCTGGTGCATCGACATGCACACCAAGGAGGCGGTGGCCGGGGGCGAGAGCGCGGTCCGGCTGAACCTGGTCGCCGCCTGGCGCGAGTCGACAGTGTTCACCGAGGCCGAGTGCGCGGCGCTGGCGTTCGCCGAGGAGGGCACCCGGCTCGCCGACGCCCATCAGGGCGTGTCCGACGAGACGTGGGAGCAGGTGCGCAAGCACTACGACGACGACCAGGTCGCCGCGCTGGTCTGCCTGCTCGGGCTGATCAACGCGGCGAACCGGTTCGCGGTGCTCGTGCACCAGCGCGGCGGCTCGTACGAGCCGGGCATGTTCGCGGCGGCCATGGGCTGAGCACCGCCGTCATCGCAGGTTCCGGAAGAACGACCGGACGTCGTCGGCGAACAGCTCCGGCACCTCCAGGGCGGCGAAGTGACCACCCCGGTCGAACTCGCTCCACTGCCGGATCGTGTACGTCAGCTCGGCGATCGGCCGTACGGCCCGGGTGATGTCGTGCGCGAACACGGCGACGCCGAGCGGGGGCGGGCAGGGCGCGGGCGGGCCACCGAACGCGCTCTCCCGCACCAGCCGGGCGGACGAGGCGGCCGTGCGGGTGAACCAGTAGACCGAGACGTCGGTGAGGACGCGGTCGACGCCGACCGCCGATCGCGGGTCGGCCCACTCGGTGAACTTCTCGGCGATCCACGCCAGCTGCCCGACGGGGGAGTCGTTGAGCGCGTACGACACGGTCTGCGGCCGGCTGGCGTAGAGCACCTGGTGGGGGTGCCGCTGCGTCTTGAGCCGCATGATCCGGGCGAGCCGGTCCCGGTCCCCGTCGGACAGGCCGGCCTCCCCGGTCCAGCCCGGTGGCGGGGGCGTCGGCAGGTAGTTGAGGTGCACGCCGACGACGTGCTCCGGGTCGATGCCGCCGAGCCGGGTGGAGATGACCGAACCCCAGTCGCCGCCCTGTGCGCCGTACCGCCGGTAGCCGAGCCGCCGCATCAGCTCGGCCCAGGCGCGGGCGACCCGGTCGACGTCCCAGCCGCGTTCCCGGGTCGGGCCGGAGAAACCGAACCCCGGGATCGACGGTACGACCAGGTGGAACTGTTCGGACAGCGGGCCGAGCACGTCGAGGAACTCCACGACCGAGCCGGGCCAGCCGTGGGTGAGGATCAGCGGCAGCGCGTCCGGGTCGGCGGAGCGTACGTGCAGGAAGTGGATGTTCTGCCCGTCGATGGTGGTGGTGAACTGCGGATACCGGTTCAGCTCGGCCTCGGCCTCCCGCCAGTCGTACGCGGTGTGCCAGTGCTCGGCCAGCTCCCGTACCCGGGCCAGCGGGATGCCGTAGTCCCACCCGGCGCCGGGCAGTTCGTCGGGCCAGCGGGTGCGGGCCAGGCGGTCGGCCAGGTCGTCGAGGTCGGCCTGGGGGACGTGGACGCGGAACGGCTCGATCACGGTAGCTCCGATCGTTGGTGCCACTAACGTTGGCGCGACCAACGATAACGCAGATCGTTGGGGACGCCAACGTTTTACGGCTAGGCTGGGCACGTGGAGAACCCGGAGCCGGACCTCGTACCGACCCGTCTGGCCGGCCTGCCGAGCTGGCTGATCACCCAGACCGCCGTACGCGCCGGCCGGTTGGTCGCCGACGGCCTCGCCGCTGTCGACGCGCGGGGTTACCACTTCCGGCTGCTCGCCACGCTCGACGAGTTCGGGCCGGCCAGTCAGGCGGCGCTCGGCCGGCGCAGCGGCATCCACGTCAGTGACGTGGTGGCGGCGCTCAACGAACTCGCCGAGCGGGAGTTCGTCACCCGCAGCCCGGACCCGGCCGACCGGCGGCGCAACGTCGTCACCATCACCGCGGCCGGGCGGCGGCAGTTGCGGCGGCTGGAGAAGCGGCTCGCCGCCGTCCAGGACGACCTGCTCGCGCCGCTGTCGCCGGACGAGCGCGCGGACCTGACCCGGCTCCTGTCGCGAGTGCTGGCCCACCACACCCGCCCGCCCGCCTGACCGCCGCGTTCCGCCGCGGTTCTTGCCCACGCCCTACCATTATCGTTCTCGATAGTGATAACGTCTAGGGCGTGACGACGTCGATGGAGCGGTGGGCGGAGACCGCACTGCACCCGGTGCGGATCCGCATCCTGCGCGCGGCCGCGGGTGCCCGGGTTACCACTCACGACCTGGTCGAGCTGCTGCCCGACGTCCCGCAGGCCACGCTCTACCGGCACCTGGCGACGCTCGTGAAGACCGGGATGCTCGACGTGGTGGAGGAGCGCAAGGTCCGCGGCGCCGTCGAGCGGGTGTACGCGCTGCCCGCGCACGGCGCGGCGCTGGACCCGGCGGCCCTGGCGGCGGCGACGCCGGAGGACCACGCGCGCTACTTCACCGCGTTCGTGTCGAGCCTGCTGTCCGAGTTCTCCCGCTACCTGGCGCGGGACTCCGTCGACTTCGTCGCCGACGGCGTCGGATACCAGCAGCTCGTACTGCACCTGACCGACGCCGAGCTGCACGAGTTCGCGGCCGGGCTCAACGCGCTGGTCGGCCCGTTGCTCGCCAGAGGGCCCGGCGACGGACGGATCCCCCGGCTGCTGGCGACCATCCTGATGCCCGCCGACCGCCAGGCGGCCCCCGGCGACACGCACACATCAGCGCACGACTCCGACACGACGAAGGGCGACGACTGATGGCCTCCGTGATCCTCGACGGCGATGTGATCGACATCCGGTTCACCGGATGGGAACGGATGTGGATCGGGCGGGAGCGGTTCGCGCTACGCCTGGCCGCCGTGCGGCACGCCGCACCGGTGGACGAGCCGATCCGGCTGGCCCGTGGCGCCCGGCGCGGGTACGCGGTGTCCGGCTTCGCCAAGATCGGCGTCTGGGGCATCTTCGGCGGCCCCCGGCAGCTCGTGGCGGCCCGGCGGGGTCAGCCCGGCCTGCACCTGGTGCTGGACCGCGCGGCGGCCGGCGGAGAGTTCGACGAGGTCGTCGTCTCCGACCCGGCCGCGGCAGGCCTTGCCGAGACGATCGGGCGTGCGACGAGGAGCCGGCCGTGACCGGCGACCACCTGTCGATCGAGGCGTCGGGCCTGACCAAACGCTACGGCGACGTCACCGCCGTACACGATCTGACCTTCACCGTGCGGCCCGGCGCGGTCACCGGCTTCCTCGGCCCGAACGGCGCCGGCAAGACCACCACGCTGCGCATGCTGACCGGACTGGTGACGCCGACCAGCGGCACCGCCACGATCGGCGGACAGCCCTACGGCCGGCTGACCCAGCCGTCGCGGACCGTCGGCGCGGTGTTCGACGGCAACGCGTTCCACCCCGGCCACACCGCCCGTGACCACCTGCGCCTCTACGCCGCGATGGCCGGCTGCCCGGACAGCCGCGTCGCGGAGCTGCTGGACCTGCTCGGCCTCGCGCACGCCGCCGACCGTCGTACCCGGGGGTTCTCCACCGGCATGCGCCAACGGCTCAGCCTCGCCACGGCGCTGCTCGGCGATCCTCGCGTCCTGCTGCTCGACGAACCGTCGAACGGCCTGGACCCGGAAGGCATGTCGTGGCTGCGCGGCCTGCTGCGCCGGCTCGCCGACGAGGGCCGCACCGTGCTGGTCTCCAGCCACGTCCTGCACGAGGTCCAGCAGGTGGTGGACGACGTGGTGGTGATCCGGCGCGGCGAACTCGTCGCCGCCGGGCCGTGGTCCCGGCTCACCGGCCCGCCGACGGTGCTCGTCACCTCGCCGGACGCGGACGCCCTGGCCACCGCGCTGACGGCCGCCGCCGGGTCCGTCGAGGCCGCCGGGCCCGGCCGCCTGCGGGTACGCAGACTGGACGCGCCACGCGTCGCCGACCTCGCCGCGGACCACCGTCTGCGGATCCACGAGCTGGTCACCGAGACCACAAGCCTCGAACAGCTCTTCCTCGACCTGACCACCGACCCGGCGGAGGCCCGATGAACCTGCTCAGAGCGGAACTACGCCGGGTGCTGGCGACCCGGATGTGGGGCGGGCTGCTGCTCACCGCCGTCGCGCTCGGCGGTGGCCTGGTCGGGCTGATGGCGCTCGTCGGGCCGGAGAACTTCGACCCGCCGATGCCCGGACTGCACACCGAGGAGGGCCTGCGGTCGATCCTCGGCATCCTCGGCTTCACCGCCTTCGTTCCGGCCGCCGCCGGCGCCCTCGCGGCCACGTCCGAATACCGGCACGGCACCGCCGCCGTCACGTTCCTGTTCGCGCCGCGCCGAGGGCGGGTGCTCGCCGCCAAACTCGCCACCCACGCGATCGTCGGCCTCGGCTACGGGATCGCGCTGGCCGGCTCCGCCGCGGTGGCCCTGTTCGCGGTCGCCGCCGTGCGTGGCGTGTCGCTGGGCCTGCCCGCTCCCACGGTGCTGGCGCTACTCGCCCGCATCGGCGTCGCGATGGCGGTCTACCTGCTCGTCGGCACCGGCGTGGGTGCCCTGCTCCGCAACCAGATCGCGGCCGTGTGCGTGGTCGTCGGCTACCTGTACCTGGCCGAGCCCGTCCTGATGATGATCCCCGGCGTCAACGCGATCTACCCGCTCCTGCCCGGCGGAGCCACCGCCGCGCTCACCGACTTCACCTACGTCGCCGACGCGATGTCCGCGCAGCTCGGAAGCGACGCCGTCGCCCTCCTGCCACCGGCGGCCGGCGCCCTGCTGCTGACCGGGTACGCGGTCGCCGCCGCCGCGATCGCCGTGGTCGTGCCGATGCGCCGCGACATCACCTGAGCGTCGCCGCTTCGTCGCCGTCCGGCGTATCAGGGCTGGCGCCGGCCGAAGACGATTCGTACTCTGGTCCTCCGACGCTCAGGGGCGACGGTGGGGGAGGGTCGACGCTGCATGGACCCGGTCCTCGCCGGTCTGCCGACCGACCGCGTCGTCGCCCTGCCCGGCGCGGACACCGACGCGGTCGCCATGACGATCGCCCGCGACCACGCGGAGTTGGCCGCCGTCGTGCACCGCCCGGCCTCGGCGTACGCCATGCCCGCGGACTTCGTGCATGCCGCGCTGGACCGGCTCGAACAGGTCGCCGTCGAGCTGCTGCCGGCCTGGCTGCCCGAGGCCGCGCACGACGTCCGCCCGGACACCTCCGGACTCGCCGCCGTGCGGGCCGCGGCCGGCGCGCGCTCGCGCCGGGACCGCTACCCCGGCTCGTTCCTGACCGACCTGGCCGTCTTCGCGGTGACCGGGCGACGGCCGAGTGTCACGACGCTCCCGTTGCGCGCCGGGGCCGCCGCGCTGGCGCGTCTCGTGGCCGACGCGTTCGGGCGGCGGAAGGTGGTGCTGGTCGTCGAGCCGGTCCACGGCGACGCCGCGGTGGTGGCGGCCGGGGGCGCGTGGCTCGTGCAGCACGGCGGCCCGCCGGTCTGGCTGACCGGAGCCGGCGCGGCCGGGCTGGAGGGGCTTTCGGCGTTCCCCGTCGCGCCGCCGGCCGGACCCGCCGGGTACGCGCCGGTGGCGGGCCGGCCGCATCCGGGCAGCGACGCCGAGAAGCGCCTGGAGGCGGCGCTGGCCGCGCAGAGCTGGTCGGCCGGGCGCAGATGGAACCAGAACTACCAGTCGCACCGCCTTTCCGCGCCGGTACGCCTGGATCTAGTGTGGCCGGACGAGCGGTGCGTGGTGGAGATCGACGGCCCGGAGCACTGCCGCCCGGTCCGCTTCGAGGCCGACCGGCAACGTGACGTCCAGCTGCAACTGGACGGCTACGCCGTCCTGCGTTTCACCAACGCCCGAGTAATCCACGACGTCGGCACCGTGGTCACGCAGATCGGCACCTATCTGCGGGCACGTCGCCGAGACCTGGCGGAAGGACGGCACCATGGCCGGCGATGACCTGACCGCATCCGAGAGCGCGATCCTCGTCGTGCTCATGGCCGAGGCGCGGGAGGTGCTGAGCACCGAACTGCGGGACCGCTACGGCCTGGTCGTACGCAAGCCGCAGCGCGACAAGCTCACCCGCCTGCACTACGTCGCCAGCCGCAAGAGCGGGCCGACGTACGCCCTGCAATTGGACGACAAGGGCTGGGTACGGATGCAGAGCGACCTGGACTTCGCGCTGCGGGGCGCGAGTGCGCTCGGTGCCGCGCTCACCGCTTTGCAGGTGAGCCTGCGTGACCGTGTCCTGGCGCGCAGCGGGTGCGCGACGCTCGCCGAACTGTTCGCGCTCACCGACGTGCGCGCGCCCGCCGCCGAGCCGGCCGGGTCGCTGGAGGCGCGTGTGGTCGCCGCGTACCGGGCGCTCGCCGACGAGCCCGGCGCCTGGGTGAGCCTGCGGCGCCTGCGACCGTTCTTCGCCGACGTGCCCCGCGACGACCTGGACGAGGCGCTGCGGCAGCTCAGCCGGTCCGAGGGCGTCACCATCGCGCCGGAGTCGAACCAGAAGACGCTCACCGAGGCGGACACCGCTGCCGCGCTCCGCCTCGGCGGGCAGGAGAACCACCTGCTGGCGATCGGCGTGTGATGAACGAAGCGGAACGGAACGCGCTGGCAGCCCTGCGGTTCGACTGGGCGCCGGTGCCCGACGACGTGTGGCGCCCGCTGCCCTTCCACGTCGACGGCCTGCACGTACCCGTCGTCCGGGACGTCCTCGCCGGGGTGGACGAGGCCGCGTCGAACCCGCACGGCAGCCCGCTCGGCCTCGTCGTCCAGGGCCAGCGCGGATCCGGCAAGACCCACCTGCTGGGCGTCGTCCGCCAGCAGGTGCAGGAGCGCGGCGGCTACTTCTTCCTGGTCGGCCTGCTCGACGCCGGTGGCTTCTGGGACGGCGTGCTCGCCGCGATGCTCGACGGCCTGTCCCGTCCGGTGCCCGGCAGTCGCGAGACGCAGCTCAAACTGCTGCTGCGGCGGCTGTCCGCGATGGTGGGGGCACCACGCACGGCGCGCCGGGCCGTCATGGGCGACACCGAACTGACCAGGGCGGCGCTCGACGCCTTCCTGGAAGGGCTCGGGGACTTCGACAGGCACGCGGCCCGCACCTGCCAGGAGACGGCGCGCGCGCTCGCGCTCAGCGCCTCCGAGGACATCTCCCACCGCGACGTGGCGGAGAACTACTTCCTCTCCGGTGAGGAGATGGTCGCCGGGGAACGCGCGGCCTGGGGCATGCGCCGGGGTCCGCGCCCGGCCCAGCAGATCGTGCAGGACCTGTCCTGGCTGCTCGCCCTCACCGGTCCGTCGGTCGTGGCGATCGACCAGATCGACACGCTCATCGCCCAGTTGGCGATCCAGAGCGATCCCGCCCTGGCCGGTGCCGCCGCCATGAGTCCCGAGCAGGCGCTGATGCTGGCCCGGATGGCGGACGGCCTGATGGCGTTGCGGCAGACGACGCGGCGCACGCTCACCGTGCTCGCCTGCATTCCGAACTCGTGGACCGTCATCAAGTCCGCCGCGGCCGACACGGTGGCCGACCGGTTCCGCGAAGCCTCGCCTCTGCGCCGGATCGACGACGCCGACCTGGCCCGGGCGATCATCGAGAAGCGGTTCACCCTCCGCTACCGGGAGGCGGGTTTCGTGCCGCCGTACCCGTCGTGGCCGGTGTCCCCGCGTGCCTTCGCCGAGGCCGGTGCCTTCACGCCGCGCCAACTGCTCATCGAGATCGACCGGCACATCCGCGAGTGCATCGCCGACGACCAGGTCCGCGAGATGACCACGCTCGGCGAGCCGCCCACGGCGGAGCCGCGCGCGCCGCGGCCCGCCCCGGTGAGCGCCACCGGCGAGGAGATGGACCGGTACGACGCCCGGTTCGCCGAGCTGCGGGAGGCCGCCGACGTCACCGGCCCGCTCCGGCGCGCGTCCGAGGACGAGGCGATGCCGCCGCTGCTCGCCGCCGGGCTCACCGCCTGGATCCTGGAGCGGGGCGACGCGGGCGAGGCGTTCAGTGTCGATCCGCCGCCGAGCACCGACCCGCCGCTGCACGCCCGGCTGCGGCTCACGCTCGACGAGCGCACCGAGGACCAGGTGCACTGGTGTTTCCGGGCGATCGGCGACGACCACCACGGCAACGCGGCGCTGGCCCGGCTCCGCAAGGCGAGCGTGGCCGCCGCCCTCGACACCGGATCGGGCCGACGGAAGCTGTTCCTGCTGCGCAACCGCGCCTGGTCGGCGAGCGCGGCCACCCGCAAGGCGGTCGGCGCGTTCACCGAGGCGGGCGGTCAGACGCTCGGCCTCGACGACGAGGATGTGCGCATCCTGTCCGCGCTGCGGGTCATGCTCGCCGAGGCCACCATGGACCTTCAGGGCTGGCTGGCCGAGCGTCGGCCGACCCGGGAGCTGAAGTTCCTCCAGCACGCGCTGGCCGATGTGGACCGCTGGACCACCGACGCCGGACCGCCGCCGGAACCCGCCGAGCCGGCACCGCCCGCCAACGCTGCCACCGGCCCGGCCGATCCCTCCTTCGTTGTCGGCCACGGGTACGACGACGGGGAACCGGTGCCGCTGGCGCTGGAGGCGCTGCGCAAGCACACCACGATCTTCGCCGGGTCCGGCTCCGGCAAGACCGTCCTCATCCGCCGCATCGTCGAGGAGTGCGCGCTGGCGGGCGTCTCGGCCATCGTGCTCGACCCCAACAACGACCTCGCCCGCCTCGGGGAGGGATGGCCCGAGCCGCCAGCGCAGTGGCGACCGGGCGACGCGGACCGGGCCCGGGACTACCTCGCGCACACCGACGTCGTCGTCTGGACGCCGCGCCGCAACTCGGGCCGTCCGCTGAGCTTCCAGCCGCTGCCCGACTTCACCGGCGTACGCGACGATCCGGACGAGTTCGCCGAGGCCGTCGAGGCGGCCGTCGCGTCGCTCGCGCCGCGCGCCATGGTGACCGGCCGGGCCACCCGGGCGCACCTCGGGCTGGCCGTGCTGCGCAAGGCCGTCGAGCACTACGGCCGGCGCGGCGGCTCGCGGTTGCAGGGCGTCGTCGACACGCTCGCCGACCTGCCGGACGGGATCATCGACCTGGACGACGCCGACAAGATCGGCCTCAGCCTGGCGCAGACCCTGACCGCCGCCATGGTGAACGACCCGCTGTTCGGCGGTGAGGGCACACCGATGGACCCCGGCGTGCTCCTCACCCCCGCACCCGGCAAGCGGGCCCGCGTCTCCGTGGTCAGCCTGGTGGGCCTGCCGTCCGACGACGTACGGCAGAGCTTCGTCAACCAGCTCCAGATGGCGTTGTTCGCCTGGATCAAGAAGAACCCGGCCGGTGACCGCCCGCTGCTCGGGCTGCTCATCATGGACGAGGCGCAGACGTTCGCCCCGTCCGGAGCGATGACCGCGTGCACCCAGAGCACGCTGGCGCTCGCCGCCCAGGCCCGCAAGTACGGACTCGGGCTGATCTTCGCCACCCAGGCGCCGAAAGGGCTGCACAACCGCATCCCCGGCAACGCGGCGACCCAGCTCTACGGTCTGATGAACAGCCCGATCCAGATCGAGGCGGCCCGCGAGATGGCCCGGGCGAAGGGCGGCGACGTGCCGGACATCTCCCGCCTGACGGTGGGCGAGTTCTACCTCGCAGCCGAGGGCGCCGCGCCCCGCAAGATCCGCACCCCGCTGTCGCTCACCCACCATCCGCGCAGCCCGCTCACCGTCGAGGAGGTGCTGGACCGGGCGCGCGGCGCTCAGGGGCGCAGCACGTAGCGCCCGCGTACCCCGCCCGCGGCCATCGCCCGGTGCGCGTCCGCGGCCCGGTCCAGCGGCAGGACCGCGTGCACCCGGGCCGGCAGTTCACCGGCCGCGGTGCGGGCGAGCAGGTCGGCGAGGCGTACCCCGTCGGCGCGGGTCTCGATCACGCGGACGGTGACGCCGCGCTCGGCGGCCGGCTGCGCGTTGGGCCGCACGCCGACGAACGCGCCGCCGTCGCGGACCAGGGCGAGCGCCCGCTCCTGCCAGGCGGCCGCGTCGGCGACCGCGTCCCAGCCCGGTTCGGCGGCGGTGGTGAAGTCGGCGCCGAGGCTGCGGACGAACTTCTCGTCCGCGGCCCGCGCCAGGCCGGTCACCCGCCATCCCCGGGCCGGGGCGAGCGCGAGGACGTAGCCGCCGACCGCGCCGGCCGCGCCGGTGACCAGCAGCCGGCCGCCGGCGGGCGGCTCGCCGAGCAGATCGACGACCTGCGCCGCGGCCAGGCCGTTGAGCGGCACTGTCGCCGCCGCCACCAGGTCCAGATCATCGGGTACGACGGCGAGGTCGGCCGCGGGCACGACGAGCTGTTCGGCGTACGTGCCGTAGTCGCGGTCGAACCCGACCACCAGACCGGCGACCCGGGTGCCGGCGGTCAGGTCGACGCCCGGGCCGGCGGCGTCGACGGTGCCGGCGAAGTCCCAGCCGAGGCCGGTGTGGTGCGGCTGGTCGATCAGCCCCAGCGAGTGGAAGAAGCCGCCCGCCACTCCGAGGTCGACGGGGTTGACCGCCGCCGCGGCGACGGCCACCCGGACCTCGCCGGGCCCCGGCTCGCGCTCCGGGACGTCGACGATCTCGATCGCGCCGGGTCCGCCCGGGGTGCGGACGACGGCGGTGCGGAAGGTACGCGTACCCATGGTCGGGTCTCCTTTGTTCTTGAGGGGTGACCTGCTCCACGATGGAGGGGTAACTTTCTTTCGGGAAGTACGCACTTCGGAGTGCGTTGGGTACCTCGGGGTGGGAGGCGCGGACGATGCCGACGCAGACGGCGGCGCAGAAGCGGGCGCAGGCGCGGGCCGAGTACGACGCGTTCCTCGCCGGCTGCCCGAGCCGGCAACTCCTGGACCGGATCTCCGACAAGTGGGTGGCGCTGATCCTGGCCGCGCTCGGTCGTGACGGCCCGGACCGCAACGCCGAGCCGCGGGCCATGCGCTACTCCGAGCTGTCCCGCCGGCTGGCCGGGGTCAGCCAGAAGATGCTCACCCAGACGTTGCGCTCACTGGAACGCGATGGCCTGGTCACCCGCACCGTGACGCCGAGCGTGCCGGTGACCGTCACCTACGAACTGACCGACCTGGGTCTGTCGCTGCACCGGCTGACGTACGGCATCAAGGTGTGGGCCGAGGCGCACATGGACGAGGTGCACGCCAACCGCGAGCGCTACGACGCCGCGGTCGATCGCTGACCGGTCGCGCCAGGATTTTCCGAAACTTTCGGTCCTCGCCGCGGCTCTCGTCGCGCTTCGTTCTCACGGACATCTGTGGACTCCCGCGCTGATCAGCCGGTTGAGTCCATGTTCGCGTTGACATCGACATTGACCGATCGTGCCGTCGCGGATATCTTCCCAGGGAAGTTACCGGTACATCTTCGAAAAGTTTCAGGGCAGTGACGCGGGGGTGGGCGCACCGCCGGCTCCCACCCGCGTCCAGCCGGGCATCGCCAGCGCATCATCGTCCGATATGCAGAGGAGTGTCATGAAACATCTACCGAGGCGCAGCCACCGCGTGGTGCTGGCCGCCGTCACCAGCGCGCTCGCACTTGCCGGTGCCGCGCTCGTGGTGCCCAGCCTGGCCCAGGCGGCGGCGAGCACGCTCGGTGCCGCCGCGGCACAGTCGGGCCGCTACTTCGGCACCGCCATCGCGGCGAACCGGCTGGGCGACTCCACGTACAGCACCATCGCGGCGCGTGAGTTCAACATGATCACGGCCGAGAACGAGATGAAGCCGGAAGCGCTGCAGCCCAACCGGGGCCAGTTCAACTTCTCCTCCGGCGACCAGATCTACAACTGGGCGACCCAGCGCGGTCTCCAGGTCCGCGGCCACACGCTGGCCTGGCACGCGCAGCAGCCCGGCTGGATGCAGAGCCTGAACGGCAGTAACCTTCGTCAGGCCATGATCGACCACATCAACGGCGTGATGGCCCACTACCGGGGCAAGCTCGCCGCGTGGGACGTGGTCAACGAGGCGTTCAACGAGGACGGCAGCCGCCGCAGCTCCAACCTCCAGGGCACCGGCAACGACTGGATCGAGGTCGCGTTCCGCACCGCCCGGGCGGCCGACCCGTCGACCAAGCTCTGCTACAACGACTACAACATCGAGAACTGGTCGTACGGCAAGACGCAGGGCGTCTACAACATGATCCGGGACTTCAAGTCCCGCGGCGTCCCGATCGACTGCGTGGGCCTGCAGACCCACTTCACCGGCGGCAGCTCGCTGCCCGGCAACTTCCAGACCACGCTGCAGAACTTCGCCGCCCTCGGCGTCGACGTGGCGCTGACCGAGGTCGACGTCACCAACTCGTCCACCAGCCAGTACGCCGGGCTGACCCAGGCGTGCCTGAACGTGCCGCGCTGCATCGGCATCACCGTGTGGGGCGTCCGCGACAGCGACTCGTGGCGCTCCAACGAGAACCCGCTGCTCTTCGACGGCAGCGGCAACAAGAAGGCCGCGTACAACTCGGTCCTCAACGCCCTCAACGCCGCGAAGCCCAACCCCACCCCGACCGTGACGCCGACCGTGACCCCGACCGGCGGACCGACCACGCCGCCGCCGACCAGCGGCGCCAGCCGGATCGTCGGCAGCCAGTCCGGCCGGTGCATCGACGTGCCGAACTCCTCGCAGAGCAACGGCACCCGGGTGCAGCTCTACGACTGCCACGGCCAGACCAACCAGCGGTGGACCTACACCTCCAGCCGGCAGCTGACCGTGTACGGCTCGATGTGCCTGGACGCCGCCGGCTCCGGCAACGGCTCGGCCGTCCAGATCTACAGCTGCAACGGCCAGACGAACCAGCAGTGGAACGTCAACTCCAACGGCACCATCAGCGGAGTCCAGTCCGGCCGCTGCCTCGACGTCTGGGGCACCGGTAACGGCCAGCAGGTGCAGATCTACGACTGCAACAGCCAGGCCAACCAGCGGTTCCAGCTCGTCGCGGCGAGCTGACCCCCTCGTACGGAAGGCGCGCGACGGGCGGGCCCGGTCTGAACACGATCGGGTCCGCCCGTCGCGTCTCTGAGCATTAGCCTGGCTCGGAGTGTGTGCGGCGGCCGCGCGCGAGGGGAGCGGAGGCGGCAGTGGTCATCGTGGTCTTCGACGCCGACCGGGAGTGGTACATCCAGGGCCGCGTCTACGCGAACATCATCGAGTCGGTGCCGGCCGGGATGCTCCAGGACGACGACTTGGAGCTGCACATGTGGCCTGCCCGGGCGATGGGCCTGCTGAGGCTGCCGGGCATGGAACCGGACCGAGCCGAGCGAATTGCGGCCGCGCTCACCGAGGGCGCGGCCCGCCGCCTGCGGACCATCGACCAGAGCGACACCGAGCTGGTCACGTTCTACGAAGGCCTGCGAGAGATCGCCGCCCGGCACGCCTGATTCGTGCCCGCCAGGTCAAGGGACAAGCAACTCCGAGCGGTATTCGGAGGCCAGCGCGGCGGCCCGGTTCCGGCGCTCGGCCTGCTCCTCGTCGGTGAGAGCCGGCGGCGGCGAGGTGGGACCGTCCACCCGATCGCCCACGCGCAGGAAATACTCGTCCTGCCCGGCAGGGGTGCACATGCACAGCAGCCGCGCGGGCTGGTCGAACGAGTTGCGGAAGAAGTGCGGCGCGTTCGCCGGGATGTTGATCGTCTCCCCGGCCCGCGCGACGGTCTGCTCGCCCCGGAACGTGAACTCCACCGCCCCGTCGAGCACCGTGAACATCTCCTCGAAGTCGTGCCGGTGCGGAGGCGGCCCACCGCCCGGCGGAACGCGCATGTCGATCAGGCAGTACCGGCCGGCCGTCTGCTCGCCGGTGACCAGGATCGTGTAGGTGCCGCCCGCGATGGCGAGGTGCGTGAGGGCGGGGTCGTCGGGACGGGCGTGGACGAGGGTGCGGGTCGGATCGTCGGACGGGATCGCAGCGCTGGCCATCGGCTCTCCTCGCTCGCGGGTCTGCTCATGGGGTCTGCGGATCGATACCCCTCATAGCCATCCGGAAAGCCGCTAAACCTGGGTGCCTTGGTGGACCGTCATGCCGGTCGGCGGGCGACCACCGCCAGGGCCATGCCGAAGAACTTCAACGGCGATCGCTCGACCGCGTCGGTCACCGGCCGGATACGACGCCCGAAGCCGGACCGGTCGAACGGCGGCATGATGTAGTCCACCGCTACCGGCTCCAGCCCGGCCCGCCGGAGCTGCGCGGACAAGCCGCGGGCGGTGAAGCAACGGGCATCTGCCAGCCGCCGGTGCAGCGGCACGATCCACGGCAGGAACGGACCCCGCGCGGGCCGGTACCGCTTCCCGCGGATCAGGAACCCATGAGTCTCGAACGGGAACCACCGGTTGGGCGTCGTCAGGGCGAAGCAGCCGCCGGGAACGAGCACGCGATGGACCTGCCGCAGGGCGGCATCGAGGTCGTCGATGTGCTCCACCACCTCGATGGCGGTGACCAGGTCGAAGCTCTCGTCCGGATAGTCCAGCTCGGTAGCGGACAACTCCCGCACGTTGATCTTCCGGGCCGCCGCCGGGTCCTCGGCCAGCCGCTTCCGGAACAGCGCCAACCGATCCTGCTGGATGTCCACGGCCTCGATCTGCTCGAACGCGCCGACCAGCCGCATCGTGTACGTGCCGTCTCCGCAGCCGATCTCCAGTAATCGCCGGCCGGTCAGTGATGTGTGCCGGCTCAATGTGCCCAGCCGCTTCGCCACCCCACGCTCGCCGAACGCGCTGCCGTGCCCCAGTCCCAGGTTGCGACTCGTATTCACCATAGCCGCTGACCTTAGGCCTAACGAGCGTTTATGTGGGGGCACCGTTTTCGATGCGACGACCGCTGAGTGCGGTCGATGGTCGACCGGGTGACGAAGCTCGGCCGGCTTCCGGCGTGGCCTCGCGGAGACAGGCGCTCATCCGGGCTGCCGGCGTTCGTCTCGGTCGGGTAGTCCATCTTCGTCGCGCGAGTCTGCGCCGGGGCCGGGTAGTAGGTTGATGTCCGTGGCGTGCATGGGTTGTCCGCACGCCGAGCACCGCAGTTCCACCTGGCTGGTCCGGCCGCAGGCGTGGTGGCGGTAGAGCACCGGCGGGCCGGCTTCGCCCGCCGTCCACCGGTCGCCCCACCGCACCATGACCAGGAGTAGATCGCACAGCTCCATGCCCTTGTCGGTGAGCAGGTATTCGTGGCGGACCGGCCGGGTGGAGTACTCACGCCGGGTCAGCACGCCCTGGGTGACCAGCCAGTTCAGGCGCTCGGCGAGCACCTTGCGGGACACGCCGAGGCCCCGCTGGAGTTGCTCGAAGCGGTGTGTGCCGGCGTAGACGTCGCGCAGGATCAGCGGCGACCACGGTTCACCGATGACGTCGAGGGTGCGGGCGATCGAGCACGCCATCGCGCCGAACTGCGTTCGCTGCATGGCCCCACGATACTCATGATGGTTCCTTCAGGGAACGGACTCTGTTAACGTCACATCGGCATCGTTCCTTAAGGGAACGGGCAGACCTGATACCGCTGACGAGACGGGGAAGAGGCCGCATGAACCATCCACCGATCGTGCCGACCGAGGACTGGCAGACCGCGCTGGACACCCTGCGCAGCCGCGAGAAGATGCTCACCCGCCAGCTCGACGCGCTTGCCGCGGCGCGTCGCCGGCTGCCGATGACGCTGGTCGAGCAGGAGTACGTGTTCGAGGGCCCGGACGGGCCGGTCGGTCTGGCCGACCTGTTCCAGGGCCGCCGCCAGCTCATCGTGTACACCTTCATGTGGCACGGGGCCGATGACATCTGCTCGGGCTGCTCGATGTTCACCGACAACGTCGGCCACCCGGCCCACCTCAACGCCCGCGACGTCACCCTCGCGCTGATCTCCGGTGGCCCACTTGCCGACCTCATGGCGCTACGGCACCGGATGGGCTGGACCCTGCCCTGGTACTCGTCGCTGCACAACAGCTTCAACGCCGACATGGGAGCCGGCGACGGGTTCGCGCTGAACGTCTTCCTCCGCGCCGACGACCGGATCTTTCGTACCTACTCCACCACCGCCCGCGGCGTGGAACGGCTCGGCAGCAACTGGACCTTCCTCGACCTGACGCCGTACGGCCGGCAGGAGACCTGGGAAGACTCACCCGAGGGCTGGCCGCAGACCCAGCCCTACCAGTGGTGGCAGCTGCACGACGAGTACGACGACTCCACGGATCCGTCATGACCGTCAGTACGCCGATCGCCGAGCTGCTCTTCCGGCCGAAGGACGCGACACCGTTCGACACCGACGTGGCAACCATCAAGCCCTGGAGCCAGGCGTTGTCATGCCTCCGATCGGCGCACCGGGGCTGGCTGTCGACGGTGCGGCCGGACGGTCGCCCGCATGCCGCCCCGGTGATGCTGGTACTGGTGGACGGCGCGCCGTGCGTCGCGAGCCGCCCGGCCTCCCGCAAGGGCCGGAACCTGGCCCGCAACCCGCACACCGTCCTCACCGTCGGCGGCGAAGACCTCGACCTGGTGGTGGAGGGCAAGGCCCACCAGGTCGCAGGCGATGCCGCGCTGCGCGGGGTGGCTGCCGCCTTCGCCACGAAGTACGGCTGGGCATTCGACATCCGCGACGGTCGAGCCCACGACGAGAGTCTGCCCGGATCACCCCGGTACGCCTTCTACGAGATCTCTCTGGTCCGGGCCTTCGGCTACGGCTCGGACGGACTGACCGCGACCCGCTGGCGGTTCCACCACTGACGGGCCAACCCGCGACGATCACTTGGCGTTGACGCTCTCAAGCGGCTCGGCAATGCGCTCGACCGATGACACCCCCTGTGTCAACCTCAGGCAGCGAGCAAATCGTTTTGTTCGGGTTGATTGAGACGTACTGCGTTGCCGTGCCGGGCCGGGTCGTAGGCGACACGGTCTTGCCAGCAGCGCCAGATCACGCGGATCCACGCTCGGGCGAGGACGCCCGAGTTCATCCGCTACCGCACGAGCCTCGTCGAGCACGACGCCATGGGGTTGGAACACCGCGTCGATGTCCCGAGTCGCGCGTCGTAGGCCAGAGCCATGGCCGCCCCGCCGAAGATGTAGAGGTCCGCGACCACACCTCGCCTCGCCAGCCGGTCCCCGAGCCGGCGGAAGGCGTCTTCGATCGCGGGGCGGTCCAACAGTGAATCATCGAGGCTCACGCGACGTTCAACTCCTGCGCCGACACGTACACGCCTCGACGACGGAATGCTGCTGGCGCGTGTACCACCGCGTCGACCCGGGCGGCACGGGTGTTGAAGGGAAACCAGAACCGCCGGAGCGACCGCGTCTCGACCCACGGCGGCGCACCACGCCCGTCCTTGGCGGCCAGGTGCTCCGTCAATGCCGCGAGGAACACATCCCAGCGCTCGTCACCGGTAGAAGCTGGTTCCTGGTCCAACAGACCGGCGCGCACCTCGGCCGGTTCCCAGCGGTACTCCTCAAGGAACTCCGCCACCAGCCGCCACCGTCGCGTTTCGTCGGATCCAACGAGCAGAGCACCCAGGCGCGCCACCGTCAGTGGCTCGTACCTCGCAGCGCGGTTCCTCACCCCCCCTGACGCTAGTACACACCGAGGCGGATCCGTGGCCAGCCGCAGCCCGCAACGAGCAGCCACGCAGGCCGTCGCGAAGCGTCGCGGCCGGCCGGTTCGCATGGAAGATCAACAAGGTGGGCCGCCAGGGACTCGAACCCTGAATCCGGCAGGCTTCATGACTATCCGCCGCGACCGGACAGATCGGGCTGCTGAGCAGGGCGTCAGTTCACGGTGCCTGACAACGTTTGACAGCCCTTGTCGCCCTCTGTTGTGCCGGAGTTGTGCCCGTTGATCTTGTCGCAAGCGGAGGTGGGCGTGCCCGGTCGCAGGGCTACTTGAAGACGCCGATGATCCCCGTGACCGTGCCGACGATGCCGCTGACTGTTGCAAGCTTCGCTGACGCGCCGGTCCAGATGCCCTTGGTCTTCTCCCGCCAGCCGAGAGACCACCAGTCACGCCCGAACTTCTGCCACTTGTGCTGTCTGAGGTGGCATCCCAGGATCAGCCCCGTCGAGTTGTTGCGGCAGAACTCGACCACGCCGCCGCGCTTGCGGTTGATCGCGCCGCAGTACACCGGTGCTTGGAAGAGGACGAAGACGATCAGGAGGCCGACGAGAACGGCGTAGACGCCCGGCCCGATCGTGTTGTTGCCCAGGGATAGAAAGAGCAGCGCCAAAACCGCGTAGCCCCAGTACTGCCACAACTTCGATCTTCCACGCGACGCCATGAGTGCGTACGGTACGGACGCGAGTGCACAACGTGAAGGTTTCTGGGCTGTCGGTCTTCCGACGAGACCACTTCCAGCGGTATTGATCTCGGCCAGGAGCGTAGTCGATCAAAGGGTGCAGGACTAACCCTGACCTGCGGCCAGGACCGTGGTGGTTGGTCAACATTGGTAGCTGTCGGTTCTCCTCCGACGGCCTGGGTACGGCATGATCTTGACCTTCGCTCCCAGCTCACCAGGCCCTCGAACCTGAATCCCTCGCTTGTCCCGAGACCATGTCGAAGGGGGCAAATGGGGCTCTGGCCTGCCGACCTCGTTCGTAGCCTCACAGCGCCTGACAGCGCTTTCTAGCTCCAGTTGCGCCGGATCTATGCCCATTGGTCTTGTGCGAGCCGACCCTGCTCCACCTCTCTTGGTCGACAACTGTCCTACTGGAGCGTCGCACCCAACGATCATCGGGCCTGCCCTACCCGCCTGAGCTGCAAGATCGGCTTGGAAAGACTTACCGATCAGTCAAATATTTGACATACTGCGATAGCGGCAGGCATTGACTTAACCTCAGTCCACAAAGAATCATTCACGCATGGGCAAGCGACAGCGCCGCCCCCTTCCTCCGGGTCTTGTGGGGGAGCCACATCTCTCTCTAAGAGTGGCGGCTCGTTTAGTGCAGGTTGTTCCTTTGTCCTTCTACTCTAAGCAACCCGGCATCCTTGAGTGGAAGGACGTTTACGACGCCGCCACCTTTCTTCTCGCTCTGCATAATCGAGATTTTTCAGGCCTAAGTTCAGACAACTCGTATTTTCAAATTTTCCACAGCAAGCGTCGGTCGGCACTGTGGATATACGACGGCTATCTCGACAGAAGTTGGAAGTTGCATCCTGCCTTCGGGGCGAAGATTGAGGCAGCGCTTGCAGCGAACCTCCCCCCCATGCCACCGAGCGTTTTAAATAGGTTGATTGGCACCATGAGGGGGGACGCAAAGAGCCGGTTCTGGTCTAGCGACTCTTCACTCATCCGCTTTGCTTACGGTAAGTATTCGCAAGACCCCAAACCGCCGCGAATAGCGACGCCCGCCGAGGAAGTAACACGCAAGGAGAGATGGCAAAAAAAGCTTCGCCGACTCTGGTTCAGGCCGAGGCGATCTGGCGGCCCCCCCGAAAAGACTGATCCTATTGAGAAGATCGATGAGGCATCCCTAGATATGAACTATGTGCTTGACCTCATGGGTCCGCCTCCTGAAGGAACGAGGGGAACCTCGCAGGTCAAACCACGTCTCCCGGTTGGCGTGTCATGAGCGCGAGTGCTGGCCGGTCGCGCACCGGCTGGGAAACGTTGACGCCTTGGGAGAAGGCTGCGCAATGGCAGGATGCTGCACCACAAATCGCTGATCAGGTTGTTGAGCTTGCCAAGCGCCATGCCGAGCATCAGTGGCAAATGGAGCTAGAAAAAGCGGCGCATGACCGCATGATGGATAAGAGATTGTGGTTGACACAGATCGCCACGGTCTCAATCGGCTTCATCAATGTGATCGCGTTGGCTTTTGTGGCATGGCACTACGCTGACACAGGAAACGTCGCCCCCGGTTTGGCCATGTTTGGGGCTGGAACGGGCCTGACCGCCGGCACGTATGTTGCCGGGAACGCGATTGGAAAACGCGCTGCTCGTTCCTCCGCCGTACTTTGACCGAGTTCTTGCGGTCTCGCGAATGTCGCTTCTGCGAGCGCGACCCTCCCGGCCATCCCGTCGGCCTTCGTCCGCACATCGTGGAGCAGGTGGGGCCTGCCCGGTCAAGGTGGAGCACACCACCGTCTGAACGACCTTGACCGGGCAGGCCCCACCTGCTCGGCTCCGCCCGGACGAAGGTTGCCGGGATGGCGCCACCATCCCAGAGCGCCCGAGCGCCCCGCCGGAGGCACTGCCTGTGTCTCGACCAACTCGAAGCCCCGGAACTGCCATCGATCATGGCGGCCCGGGGCTTCTTCGCATGTCGCGCCGCCGGCGGGCTCCGACCGTCGCGCTGGCGGCCGAAGGCCAGAGGCGCGGCGGCGGGCCATCGGCCCGGCCCAGGTTCGGCGGCGCGAGCGGCCTGCGAAGCGGGCCGCCTTGATCCCGTACAGAAAGTTCTCACACCACAACGAGTAAATCGAGTAAATCGTCGGCAGGACTAGGTCGCCTTGTGAGACTCAGCCCTTGCTGAGATCATGTATCGGGACGCTGGGGAGGCTGGCATGACAGGCGAAGCGGAACTTCGAGTATCCGGGCGCTTCTGGTTTGCGGACAACCCGGACCTCATCGTGCC
Organism: Micromonospora sp. WMMD1219; assembly: GCF_049315215.1. NCBI lineage: Bacteria > Bacillati > Actinomycetota > Actinomycetes > Micromonosporales > Micromonosporaceae > Micromonospora > Micromonospora sp. WMMD1219. The sequence goes on along the minus strand of NZ_CP186057.1, from coordinate 1,475,282 downwards.
AGGAACGCTCGACCTTACCGGCAGACGACCTAGAGTTGAGCTGCTGGGAGCACTGTCGTCCTTCGTCCAAGAGGTGCCCAGTTCGGCTCCTGGAACTAGGACCTACGAACCAGCGGACCCATCAGCGCCCCGCACCATTCACGGCGCGCTGATGGGAAGCAGAACTGTTGTCACGCTCTGCAACGCCTACCAGGTAAAACACACCGTAAAGGGATTCACGCTTAGTTTCGACGAGCCGAACTCAGGACTCCAGCAGGAAGTGATAGAGGGGGCGTACGCAGTAGTTGGTGCTCACATCGAAGGACTTGGTACGCGGGTTCAGCAAGTACGGTTCAGAATTGCCGGGCAGGATGCCTGGTGTCACCACGTTGGCCTATCAATGGAGCGTGACGCGGAGGGCATACGAATAAGCTATGCCGAACCCGACTCTCTGTCGGCGACGCTGACCGATACGGTCGGCGTGTTATCCATGGACGCTTCGGCCACTTTTTGCTTTCCACGGATCGCGGGGTCATTTATCGAGACAAAGACTTGGTTGCGCGTTTCGATTGATGCTGGAATATCCATTCGTGAAGCTTGGCGGCGATACGTACTCGGGTCGAGTGTTTTACTTACACTTCTCAACGACCGGGACTGCCCGCCCGTTGCGTTTCAGATCAAGTCGCCGGAGGACGGCCTTTGGTGCGACGTCGTTCTTCCCGGCCTGAAGGATGACCCACTGGATCTTAGGTCAGCAAAGATTGACGACCCGAGCCTGATCAGTCGGCAGCAGCTCGGACTAGACCGATTTGCTAGGTGGTTTGAGCTGATCGAGGCGCTTAGGCCCCTACCGCACCTTGCGGCAGGGACCGTCGAACACGGTGGTCGCACGGTGCAGAACCAACTACTAGAGTTGGCCACGGCCGCCGAAGGGCTGCATAGACGCCTTTATCCTGATGAACGTCAACTGACACCCGGAGAGACGAGTCAGGCACTTGAAGCCGTTCTAGATAGCCCAATTAACGAGGAAGCTAAGCGCTTGGTCCTAGGCGCCTTGCGGATATACCTGTTCGAGCCGAGCTTTCCCAAGCGTCTCCAGCGCCTTGCCGAAGACGTTTCGCTAGTCGCCCCTGGAATTACTGGGCGAACGAACCGATGGTATCGCGCAATTAGCGATGCCAGAAACGGTTTCGCCCACTCCTTGCGAGGCGAGGAGTCAGATGACACGCTATTCTCTCACCTAACCCTTGCAAAGTCTATTCGATGGCTAATAACCGCTCGCCTACTTATGGAACTAAATGTTCCGGTCGAAATCCTGAAGCCCGCCTTCGAACGATTTGAGCGATACCAACAGTTTCTACGAAACGCCAAGCGTGACTGCCCCAGGGTCTATGCGGCTGGAGATCAAGAGGCCAGAGCCTAGCTACGGGTAGCCATCAGCCCTAGGATTACTGAGTGAGTCTTCCTAGCCGCGCAACTGTCATCGCGAAGCACCACCTCGCAGAGGCTCTCCCCCGACGCTGGTGCCATGTCCAGGCGGTTGCTGCCAAGGCAAGGGCACTCAAGCACTTGGTGGGGGCCGATGGGGACGTGCTCGAAGCCGCAGCCTGGCTGCATGACATCGGCTACGCCCCTGACATCGTTGACACCGGCTTTCATGCGCTGGATGGTGCTCGATGGTTGCTCAGACAGGGTTTCCAACCACGTCTGGCAAGCCTGGTCGCCCATCACTCGTGCGCCTCGTACGAAGCTGAGGAACGGGGATTGAAGCCTGCTCTCATGACGGAGTTCCCACTCGAACAGTCGCCGACCTCCGACGCTCTCTGGTTCGCCGACATGACTACCGGGCCTGACGGTCAAGACCTGACCGTGGATGAGCGGCTGGCAGAGATCCGTGAGCGATACGGCCCGGATGACCTAGTGACGCGCTTTTGGATAAAAGCGGAAGCGCCGCTGCGTGAAGTTGTCCGGCGAACGGAAGAACGGCTGACGGCCTAGCCGATGTACGGCTGCTGCCGGTTGTCGAAGCCGTGGTTAATCCGTAGCCGCATTGACGGGTGGATCGAGAGGTCATCCAGCTCGTCGCGTGCGACCCACCGCACCTCCGAGGACTCATCGCTCGGGGTCGGCCGACCTGAGAGGTAGCGCCCTCGGAAGCAGATCGAGAACTGCTGCCTCACTTCGCCATCGCTGTACTCGACCACATGATTTGGGTTGGTGTAGATCCCGACGACACCTGTCACCTCGACCTCCACGCCGGCCTCCTCGCGCGTTTCACGGACGGCCGTCTCCGCGATGTACTCCCCGAAATCCTGGGCGCCGCCGGGCAGCGCCCAGAGGCCGTTGTCGGTTCGCTGGATGAGGAGTACCCGGCCCAGCTCGTCCTGCACGAAGACGGTGACCGCGACAACGATGCTGTTCGGCTTCGGGGCGTTCGGGTCGTTGAAGTGCTCGGTTCGGGCCATAGTCCTAGCCTCTCACCGCTGGTGGCTCAATGCTCCGGCCAGACGGCCCGCTTCTTTCCGAGTACCTGCTTGAAGCTGGCGACATAGTTGTCGAACAGCTCCGCTCCGCCGATGCGTCGGAGATGTAACACCGGGGCGTAGGCGGCCGGTGTGCCGTAGAGGTGGGTGTTGACCAGCATCTCGTCATCGAAGCGGTAGATGGAGTTGTAGAGGATCGTGTCGTGGTAGTAGATCCCGACGTTGTCGAGGTCTCGTAGGTCCTTGTAGAAGGCCAGCGCGTTCAGAATCTTGCTCGACATGGCAGCACCGATGCCCTCGTCGTCCCCCCGCTCGGCGATGTGCTTGCCGTCGGGATCACCGAATAGCAGCTCCACCTGGGCGCCTGCGAGGGCCTTTTCGCGGAGCGTCGGCACCCATCGGTGATTGAACTCGGGCAGAAACAGCCCGCCGTAGACCAGGACGCCGACCTGCCGGGTGGCTTTCTCCAGGAGCTGCTGCCAGAGGTCGGTCGGGACTGCTCCGCGGCGAGGGTAGATGTGGACCACCTCGGACTGGCTGACCTGCGCTGCTCGCTGCGCCGGCAGAGCGTCCGGCCAGAGGTAGGACTCGCTCTCGTCCAGCAGCTCAGCGATCGTGTGGCGATAGCGCGGGTACGGGTTCCGGTCCTGGGTGATCCACCGCTCGACGGTCTTCGGGTCGACACCAAGCCTTTCCGCGAGTGCCCCAGGCGTCAGCCCTTTCGTCAGCATCCTGCTGCGTAGACGGTCGTTCGGCATGGAGGCTCCTGGCTCGTGAACCGTGGGACGACTCTAGGGACGACTTACCGTACCAAGGACGTCCCTAGGCGTCCATGTCTCGTGGTGAACTCGTCACTACCGATCGACGCACCCTGATTGCAGAAGAGCTGCCGTCCAAGGAGGACGCACTTGGCCCGGCGATACGGGCTCAGCTCGCAAGAGAAGGAGTCAGTCATGGGACGTCTGCTGCTGGACACCTCGCGGGTGTCGTACGAGGTGTCGGTGAACCCGGTGCCGAAGCTGGACCAGAACGGCCAGCAGAAGTTCGACCGGGAGACGAAGAACCCGATGTGGACCGTGCACCTCTACGCCCTGTCGGAGGGTGCGGCGGAGGTCATCAACGTGACGGTCGTGAACCCGGTGATGCCGCCGGTGACCGTTCGTCAGCCGGTGGTTCCGGTGGACCTGGAGGCGCTGCCCTGGGTCAACGACCGGGACGGCAAGGTCCGTTCGGGTGTGGCGTTCCGGGCCTCGGGCCTTACGCCGCTGGACACCGCCGCCGCGTAGCAGCGGGCGTGTCATCTGCTCCAACAGAAGTAGTGGTGGACACGGGCTCGCCGTTGATTGGCGTCGTCTGCGAGCCCGCGTCCTGTCAACAACTCCGGTCCCATGTTGGGAGGACTTGTCGTGTCCAAGTCTACGTCGCGGTCCCCGTTCGGCTGGTCGAACCGTGGGGGCAACGTCACCGTCATCGAAGCTCCGATCGCTCGCTCCTACCGTCGCCGGGCCACCATCGCCTTCTGGGTCGTTCTCGGCGTCGTCGGCCTCCTGGCCGCCACCGTCGCCTCGCACTACCTGCACCCGATCGTGGGCGCCCTGCTCGGCGGTGTCATCGGCGCTGTGCTCGGCGCGGTGGTGTTCGCGCTGATCGTGGCGTGGCCGGTCCTGCGCGTCTTCTGGCACTGGCTGCCGGAAATCGGGCTTGGCCTGGCCGCCGTCTACGGCTGGACCGCGCTGATGCAGTCGACCCCGCTGTGGGGGTCGCTGCTCGTCGTCGCCCTGGTCGTCGGCGTGCCGGCCGCGATCGGCCCGGTCCGCCGCCGCGTCATGGCGCTCGTGTGGTGTCTGGTGGTGCGGCATCGGCTGCGGCTGTGCTTCGCCGCGTTCATCGCCACCAACCGGCACGGCTCGCTGCCGCTGATCCTGCCCGCGAAGCCGACCCCGGCCGGTGAGCGGGTGTGGGTGTGGCTGCGCCCCGGCCTGTCGCTGCGCGACCTGGAGCAGGACGGCCAGGTGCAGAAGCTCGCCGTCGCCTGCTGGGCCAACGAGGTCCGCGTCATGCGCGCCTCCCGCCGCTACGCCGCTTTGATCCGCCTGGACATCACCCGCCGCGAACCCCTCGCGGCAACCATCGTGTCCCCGCTGCCGGACCACGTCCCCACGGACATGCCCGCCAACGCCCCCACCTCCCCGGGCATGCCGCCTGTCGGCCTGGACCTGCCCGACGTGCCGGACACCCCGGCCACCCTCACCGCCGAGACTCCTCGGCCGCGCAAGCCGCGCAACCAACCCACCACCGAGGCGAGCCCGAACGGGTTCGACCCCTCCGACTACGCCTGACCGCCGGGACGGCGCGGACCACGCACCCCTACCGGGTCGAGCGTCCGCGCCCTTCCCACCCTCACCCGCCTTTGACACGTACGTGTCAACCGACCTACCGGGAGCCCGTCATGGATCTCACCGACACCATCGAACTACCCGCTACGTCGGCCGACACGGTGCCGGTCGGCGCGGGCTTGTCCATCTTCGACCCGGTGTTCCTCGGCATCGACGAGTTCGGCCAGGCCGTCTACCTGCCGATGATCTACCGGAACATCCTCATCGGCGGTGAGCCCGGCGCGGGCAAGTCCTCGCTGTTGAACACCATCGTCGGCCACGCGGCGCTGTGCCCGGATGTGCGGTTGTGCCTGCTCGACGGCAAGCAGGTCGAACTCGGTCTGTGGCAGGACGCCGCCGACGTGTTCGTCGGCCCGGACATCGAGCACGCCATCCGGACCCTGCGGCGGGTGCAGACGGTGATGGACAACCGCTACTCGTTCCTGATGTCGCGCCGCCGCCGCAAGATCGGCCGCAACGACGTGTTCGGTCAGATCCTCGTCGCCTGCGACGAGATCGCCTACTTCTCCGCCACCGCCGGGGACAAGAAGACCCAGGAACTGTTCGCCGCGCTGCTGCGCGACATCGTGGCCCGGGGCCGCGCCGTCGGGATCATCGTCGCCGCCGCGACGCAGCGCCCGTCCTCGGACATCATCCCGCCGTCGCTGCGGGACTTGTTCGCGTGGCGGTTCGCCGGCCGCTGCACCAACGACGTGTCCAGCGACATCATCCTCGGCCACGGCTGGTACGCCCGCGGCTTCTCCTCCAACACCATCGACCCGAACAACCAGGGCGAGGGCTTCCTCATCGCCGAAGGCGGCATCCCGAACCGCGTCAAGGCCGCCTACATGAGCGACACCGACATCATCCGCGTGGCCGATTACGCCGCCTGGACCCGCCGCCACGACAGCTCCGAGATCGGAGCGGTGGCATGAACGGCCGGACCGCTGTCCCGACCCGCGTGGTGGACCTGGTGCTCGTCGGCACCGGTGAGGACGTCGCCGCGCTGACCGCGATCACCCGCAATGCGGGCGTACTTGTCTTCCGCTCCGCACCCACCGCCGCTGGCCCTCATGACGACCGGCAGCGGGTGTTCCTCCGGCTCCACCTGCACCACCGATAGAAGCGGCCGACGGCCCGGATCGAGCCCTGAGAAAGCGAACCCGGACCGCCGACCCAACCACCGCCCACGAAAGGACGTGGCCGCCATGAACCCTACCCAAGAACCGACCACCACCCCCGGCGCGCTGGCCGACCTGACCCCGGCCGACACCCTGCGCTGCGCCGCCCGCTACCTGGAAATCCACGGCTGGACCCAGGGCACCTACTACAGCAACCAGGGCGGGACCTTCCCGCCCGCCTGCGCCGTCGGCGCGATCGGCATGGCCGCCCACGGCCGCCTCATCACCGTCCCCGCCACCCACGGGCGCGGCGCCCGCGACTGCACCCGCGCCGTCGACTACCTCACCGACTACCTGACCGACCTCGGCATCATCGCCTACGGCGACGACTGGAACACCGCTCCTACGGACGCGATCGAGTGGAACGACCGCGACGACCAGACCGCCGAGCAGGTCATCACCACCCTGCGCGCCGCCGCCGACAACTACGACTGCGCCCGATGAGCACCGTCACCGCGCTGCCGACCGGCAACGTCCACGCCGTCCTCGACCGCGCCGCCCTCTACCTGGACCGGCACGGCTGGACCTCGACCGGCCTCTACGACGCCCATGACGGGTGCCGCGCGAAGTGCGCCTGTCACCGCACCGGCCTGTACCCGGCGTCGATCCTCGGCGCGATCCGGGCGGCCGTGTTCGGCCAGCCCCGCTGGTACCTCACCGGCATCACCGACGCCGAACAGCACGCCTACAGCGCCGCAGTCGAGTGGTTCAACACCTACCTCATCGCCGTCGGCCACGACGGCCAGCACGCCCCGGTCTTCGCCTGGGAGACCACCCCCGGCCGCACCCCGGCCCACGTCACGCAGGCGCTGTGCGCCGCCGCCATCGCCTACCGCACGCACACCATCCGGAGGGCCGCATGAGCACCGCCGCCCACACCGTCGACCTGACACGTACGTGTCAAAACCCCGTCTCCACCGCCGCGCTCGTCGGCGCGCTCGAATCGGCGTGGGCCGCGATCCGCGCCCAGCACACCGAGATCCCGGCCGTCGTTCTCGTCGTCGGCTCCGGCTCCCCGACCAAGCCCAACCAGGGCATGAAGTGGGGCCACTTCGCCGCTCTGCGCTGGCAGCACGGCGACATCCAACTCCCCGAAATCCTCATCTCCGGTGAAGGGCTGTCCCGCGAACCGGAAGCCGTGTTCACCACCCTCCTGCACGAAGCCACCCACGCCCTGGCCGACGTCCGGGGCATCCAGGACACCTCCCGGCAGGGCCGCTGGCACAACAAGCGCTTCGCCACCCTGGCCGCCGAACTCGGCATGTCCACCACCAAGGACGACAAGCTCGGCTACTCCCCCTGCACCCTCACCGACCTCACCCGCGCCCGCTACCGGGCCGTCATCACCGACCTCACCGAGGCGCTGCGCTTCTACCGCCACCCCGAACCCACCGGGGAAGGCAAGCAGCGCACGAACAACAACAACGGCGTCTCGTGTGAATGCGAGTGCCCCCGCAAGCTGCGCATCGCTGTCACGGCCTTCGAGGAAGGGCCGATCGTCTGCGCCGTCTGCGCGGCGGCGTTCCTGCCCGAGGACGTCGACCGGGACACCTACGAACACCCCACCTTCGCCACCGGCACCCCGGCTGGCGGCCAGGCCGACGACGACCAGGAGGACGACGACCCGATGGTCTTCTACGACCCGACCGGCGAGCGCTACGGCCTGCCCACCTACCCGTTCAAGCTCGCTCCCGGCGACTTGCTGACCCGCCGTCAGCTCCGCGCCCGCGACCTTCGCCCCGGCGGGCAGGATCCCGCCGCGCAGATCCTCTGGCGTCGCGGTAAGCGCGTCGCCTACCTCTACCGCCTCGACCTCGCCCAACCCAAGCGCACCGCCACCGCCGCCCAACTGGCGGCCATCGACAAGGCGCTCACCGCCCGGCGCACCTGCCCCGACTGCGGCCAGGTCAAGCCCTACTACATCCCCCGCCGAACCGGCACCTGCCTCGACTGCACGGAGGGCACCCGATGAACCCGCTTGACAAGCGCATCGGCGAACTCATGGTTCGTCTTCGCCTCACGCGCCGCGCCGCCACCCAGCGCGCCCGCCTCGAAACCCCCGCCCCCACCAAGACCACCACACCGGACACCGACCCCCGCCGGTCCAACTACCGCCTCGTGGCCTAACCGAAAGGACATGCCATGTACCGCTACATGATCTCGTTCAACTACGAAGCGCCGACCGGTATCGGCTTCGCCAGCTTCGAGCTGCCCTGCAAGCGGCCCCTCCGCTCCATGGATGACGTCAACCGCATCGTCAACGACCTCCGCACGGAGGGCTTCGTCAACGCCGTCGTGCTCGGCTTCTCCCTCTTCACCGACCCCGCCCCCAGCCCTCAGGCGGCGTCATGAGCACCAAGAAGAACGGCCGCGTCTACGCCTACATCGGCGCGTTCTCCGGCGGACTCGTCTCCGTCGCCGCGAACATCGCTCACTCGTTCATCGCCCCGGACAACGCTCCGGCCGACTGGTCGCCGGAACCCGGCGCGGTGGTCTCTGCGGTCGTGTGGCCGCTGTTCCTGTTCATCGCCATCGAAATCCTTGCTCGTACGCCCTGGCCGACCGGCTGGGGCTGGAACGTGCTGCGCTGGGTCGGGCTGCCGCCCGTGGCCCTGGTCGCCGCGTTCGTGTCCTACCGGCACCTGTCCGGACTGCTCGACCACTACAACGAGGAAACCCTCGTCGTCTGGTTCGGTCCCCTCGCCGTGGATGGCCTGATGCTCATGGCCACCGCCGCGCTACTCGCCACCGGAAACCGCACCACCCGGCCCACTGATCTCGTCCCGGCACCTGCGCCGGCCACCACCGCCGAGGCCCCGTCATCCGACATCCCCGCCTCGCCGCTGGTCCGCCCGGCCGCCGCGACCCCGGCCACCAACCCGATTCCCGACACCGATCCGCGTCCCATCGAACCCGTCAACCCGCCCACCCCAACCGAGGACACCGACACCCCGACGACGGTCGAGCCCACCCCGGACACCGCCACGGACCCGATCCCGGCACCTGCGGCACCGGTCACCACCGGCCCGCCCCCGGCGCTGCTGTCCAACGCCCGGCTCGTCGCCGCCGCGCACGAAAAGGCCCACGGTGAACCGATCAACCCGGGCCAGCTCGCCGTGCGACTGCGCGTGCCCACTCACACGGCCGCCGACCTCCTGACGGCCCTCAACACCCCACCGACCATCAACGACAAGACCCACAACGGCACTGCCGTGGGAGCCACCGCGTGACCTCCTCGACGCTGCCTCTCGCACCCGGGACCACCACGGTCCCGGGTACGGGAGCCTCCGCCGAGCCCGCCGGTTACTGGCCCTGGGCTTCCCCCACCTCCACCCGCCCCGCCGATGACGGCTGGGTACGCGGCCACGACCCCCGCACCGTCGCCTCCGGCCGCGCCCGCGCACAGGACCCGGACTACGCCGACTGGCTCGGCCACGTCCGCGCCGCCTCAGCCTGCAAGCACCCGATCCGCCTGGCGGGGCAGGTCCACGTCAACGACCGTGACGGCAACCGCATGGTCACCATCGACACCGACACCATGCCCGACGGCGCGATCTACACCCCCTGCGGCAACCGCCGCGCCGCCGTCTGCCCGTCCTGCGCCGAGGTCTACCGCCGCGACACCTACCACCTCATCAAAGCCGGACTACAGGGCGACCGGTGGGGACTGCCGCCACTGCACGAACACATCGCCATCTTCCTCACCGCCACCGCCCCGTCGTTCGGACCGGTGCACCACCGGGTGGTGAAGGTCCACGCCGCGGACTGCCGCAAGAAGGACGGCTGCACCTGCCGCGCCTCCGTCTGCCACCCCTTCGGCCGAACCTGCCCCCACGGCCAGGAGCTGCGCTGCGGTGTCCGGCACAAGGCCGGTGACGGGCAGCTCGGGCAGCCGCTGTGCCTGGACTGCTACGACCACACCGCCCAAGTCGTCTGGAACCACGAAGCCCCCGAACTGTGGCGCCGCACCATCCAACAGGTCGACCGGGTGCTACGCCGCCTCGGCCGCGCTCACGGTGTCGAGCTGCGCCGCCGCTACATCAAGGTCTACGAGTTCCAGGTACGCGGCGTGGTCCACTACCACGCGCTGATCCGCCTCGACGGCCACAACCCCGACTGCCCCGGCGCGATCGTCCCGCCACCCCGCCAGATCACCCGGGACATGTTCGAACAGGCGGCCCGGGCGGCGTTCGTCAAGACTTCCTACACCTCCGCCGGCCACCCCGCCAACGGCGGCCAGGGATGGCACATCGCCTGGGGCGACAAGGGCCTCGACGTCAAGCACGTCAACGCCCCCGGCGGTGAGGTCAACCTCGCCCAGATCACCGGCTACATCGCCAAGTACGTCACCAAGAGCACCGAGGTAACCGGCCTGACGCTGCGCCGCGTCGACGACCTCACCGTCGACGTCCACGGCGACCCGGCAACCCACCTCGGCCGCCTCATCCGCGCCTGCTGGGACATCGGCGAACACCCCGACTACACCCGCCTTCGCCGCTGGGCGCACCAGTTCGGCTACGGCGGCCACATCACCACCAAAAGCCGCGCCTTCTCCGCCACCCTCGGCTTCATCCGCATGCAGCGCACCATCTGGCGACGCACCGAAGGCCACCCCCACACCTGGGACGACGAACAAGCCGAGCAGGTCATCTACGAACTCGGCTACCACGCCACCGGCTGGATCAGCACCGGCGACGCCCTACTCGCCAACACCGCCGCCGCCCAAGCCCGCGCCCGACACCAAGCCGGACTCGACGCCCTCGCCGACGAACTCGCCGCCGCTCGTGCGGTCCGACCCCTGGCCGCTTGACACGTACGTGTCAACGCCTTGTGTAGCCGTTCCTTGACAACTCCACAGCGCACGCAACACCCCCAACCACCCGGCCCGGAAGGAGCACCCATGCCCACACGCCCACGCCCCCTGGTCGCGGTCCGGCTCATCGGCCCGACCGCCACCGTCACCACCCACGCCGCCACCATCGCGGCCCAGCTCGTCGCCCACCACGGCGGGCGCGACCGCGTCACCTGCCGCACCAGCACCCGCACCGCCGACTACAGCGGCGAAAGCCGCGCCTACATCACCATCACCAGGAAGGAGCCACAATGACCGCACCCACCCCGACCCCGCTGCCGGAACTGTGGTCGATTCAGGACACGGCCGCGTTCCTCCGTGTTCCCGTCGGCACGCTCTACCAGTGGCGGCACCGCCGGACCGGCCCCCGCGCTTCCAAGGTCGGTCGGCATCTGCGCTACAACCCCGCCGATGTTCGGGCCTGGCTGGAAGAGCAGGCGGCCTGACATGCCGATCGATGATCTGTGGTACCTCAAGAAGCGCGATCCCGACACGAAGAAGCCGCTCCCGTCCAAGCGGTACGGCCGGGGTAAGCGCTGGCGAGTCCGCTACGCCGATGCCGATAACAACGACCGGGAACGGCTGTTCGATCTCAAGCGCGACGCGGAAACCTTCGACCTGGCGTGCCGCTCCGGTGTAGCGCCAGAGGTCCTGGTCAAGCGGGCGGAAGCCGAACTGACCTTCGGTGAGTACGCGCAGCGGTGGCGAGAGGCCCGCGAATCCGGGTGGTCGACGGAGACCCGGCGGCGGATACCGCAGAACCTGCGAAAGCACCTCCTGCCCGCGTTCGGCGAGGAGGCAATTCGGTCGATCACCCTGACGGACGTGCTGTCCTGGCTCGGCCGGCTGCTCGACAAGCAGACGCCGAAGTCCTCGGTGAGCCTGTACTTCGGGCTGTTCAAGACCATCATGAACGCGGCCGTCGTCGACAAGGCGATCCCGGACAACCCTTGCAACGGCGTGAAGCTCGCCCAGATCCTGCGCGGTCTGTCGCGGGCACCGAAATGGGTTCCCACCGGGGACCAGGTGCTCAAGCTCGTTGAGGTGGTACCCCGGCGATTCCGGGCGGCTATCTGGCTGGGAGCGGGGGAGGGGCTTCGCCTCGGTGAGGTCTTGGGAATGGAAGCCGGTTCACGCTGTGCTGACTTCGAGCACGGCGAGCTGCACGTGGTGCAGCAACTACGGCACTCGCCGGAGCACTTCGGCGGCTTCTACCTCTCGTCACCTAAGAGCGGGTCCGCCGGGACCGTCGACCTTGACGCGGTGGTCGCGGAGGAACTGGCCGCCCATCTCAACGAGGTCGGTCCTGTCGAGTTCGAGCTGCCCGACATCACCACCGGAGAGCGCCTGATCCGACCGGTGGCGGTCCTGTTCACCTCCGCACGCGGAAAGCTGCTGACGGACACCTACTGGTCCGAGCTGTGGGCGGACTGGCGGCAGGCCGCCGGATGGCCGAAGGAAGGCACCTTCCACTCCCTGCGCCACTTCTTCGCCACCACGCTCATGAGTAACGGTGTCGAGCCCCAGGAAGTGCAGAAGGCGCTGAGGCACGCCAACCTGCGGATCACGTTAGAGACCTACGTGCACTGGCTGCCGAAGAAGGACCGCCCACGCGGCCTGGTCGGCAGCCTCCTGCGGCAGGCAGACGGCAAGTCATCTGAACGCCCCACCGACCAAGATCAGAACTGAGTTGTGCCCTGGTTGTGCCCGATGATCTTCGGCCGACGTTCCCGCAGCTCAGGTGCACTGTTGAGTGGGCCGCCAGGGACTCGAACCCTGAACCTATGGATTAAAAGTCCACAGCTCTGCCATTGAGCTAGCGGCCCGCACGGCACAGGTTACCCGAACCCGATCAGCCCGGCGTGCGTCGCGCACCGACCCTCCGGACCACGCTCCGACACCACACGACGCCGCTTCGGGGCCCTCCGCTGCGTCCGCGGACCGCTACGCTTCGGCAATGTCGAGCTGGCGCCGACACGGCCTCAAGGCGGAAGCGGCAGTGGTGCCTGCCGTCGCCCTGGTGGCCCTCCTCGGCCTGATCGTGCAGTCGGACGGCATCGACACCACCGCCGAACTGGTCGCGCTGCTCGTCGTCCTGGCGTCGTCCGCCGCGCTCTACCTGCGCCGGCGATACCCGGTGGCGGTGGGCCTGGTGGCGCTCGCCGCGGTCGCCGCGTACGGCGCTCTGCTGCACCGGCCCGGGCCGATCATGCTGGTGTTCGTCGTGGCGCTGTACACGGTCGTCGACGAGGGGCACCTCGCGGTCGCGGTGGGGCTCGGCCTGGCCTCTGTCGTCTCCTTCGCCGTCGCCGACAGCTACACCCGGACCGGTGTCAGTGGCAACGGCGCGACGCTGCTGCACGCCGGCTGGCTGGTCGCGGTCATCGTCGGCGTGACCCGTAACCGGCGGGCCTATCTCGCCGAGGTGCAGGCCCGGGTGCTGGCCGCGGAGCAGCGCAAGGAGGAGGAGGCCCGCCACCGGGCCACCGAGGAGCGGCTGCGGATCGCCCGCGAGTTGCACGACCTGCTCGGCCACCATCTCTCGCTGATCAGTGTGCAGGCGAGCGCCGCGTTGCACCGGCCCGATCCGGAGCGGTCGGCGGAGGCACTCACCGTGATCAAGCAGACGAGCCGGGAGACGCTGCGGGAGTTGCGGGCGGCGCTCGGCGTGCTCCGGCAGGAGGGTACGACGCCGAGCCACCCCGCACCCGGTCTGGACCGCCTCGACGAGCTGGTCACGACGGCCGGGCGGCGCGGGCTGACTGTGCGTACCGAGGTGACGGAGACCGGGCCGCTCCCGCCGGAGGTGGACCTGTCCGCGTACCGGATCGTCCAGGAGGCGCTCACCAACGTGAGCCGTCACGCGGGCGCGAGCACGGCGGTGGTCCGGGTCGTGCCGGACGGCGACGAGGTGCTCGTGGAGGTGGCCGACGACGGCGCCGGTCCCACGGGTCCGCCCGGGAACGGGATCCTCGGCATGGGCGAGCGGGCCCGCGCGCTGGGTGGCTCGCTCACCACCGGGCCCGGGCCGGACGGCGGGTTCCTGGTGCGGGCCCGCCTCCCGCTGCGGCCCGCACCGCTACCGGTCCCCGCGCCACGCACGGAACGGGGGGAGACGACGTGATCCGGTTGCTGCTCGCCGACGACCAGACTTTGGTACGCGCGGGCTTCCGCTCCATCCTCGACGGCGAGGACGGCATCGAGGTGGTCGGCGAGGCCGCCGACGGCGCCGGTGCGGTACGGCTGGCACGGGAACTGCGGCCGGACGTCGTCCTCATGGACATCCGGATGCCGCTGCTGGACGGCCTGGCCGCCACCCGGGACATCGTCGCCGGCACCGACGCCCGGGTGATCATCCTGACCACCTTCGACCTGGACGACTACGTCTACGGCGCGTTGCGGGCCGGCGCGAGCGGCTTCCTGGTCAAGGACACCGAGCCGGCGGAGCTGATCCACGGCGTACGGGTGGTGGCGCGGGGCGACGCGTTGATCGCCCCGGCCGTCACGCGCCGGCTGATCGCCGAGTTCGCCGCCCGGACCCGGCACCCGGACCCGGGTCCCCGTCTGAGCGCGCTGACCGAGCGGGAACGGGAGGTGCTCGCCCTGGTCGCCGCCGGCCTGTCCAACGACGAGATCGCGGCCCGGCTGGTGCTGAGCCCGGCCACCGCGAAGACGCACGTCAGCCGGATCATGACCAAGACGCGGGTACGGGACCGGGCCCAGCTTGTGGTGCTCGCGTACGAGTCGGGGCTCACCGTGCCGGGCTGGCTCACCGCCTCCTGACCGAGCCGCCGGGACGAAACGAGCGGCCGGCGGAACCAGCGCGCCGGGACAGGACGAGCGACCGGGTCAGGCGGTACGCCGGGAACGGGCCAGCGCCAGCCCGCCCAGCACCGCCCCGATCAGCCCGAACGCCACCCCGGCGACCGCACCTGCGCGTCCCTGACCGCTGCCGAGACCCTCGGTGGTCAGCGCCAGATGCCACGCGCTGAGGACCAGGCTGACCAGGCCGGCCGCGGCCGCCACGAGGGCCTGGACCCGCCCCTCGCCCGGCCCGCGGCGGGAGCGGCTGAGTGCCAGCCCGCCGACGACCACGCTCGCCAGGCCCACCACGGCGATGACTGTGGCGCCCGCCCGGCCGGAGCCGCCGATGCCCCCGGCGGCGAGCGAGGCGTGCGCGGCCGGGGCGAACTCTCCGACGACAGTGGTGGCGAGCAGGTGACGGATGGACATTCTGGGACTCCCTCGGGTCGCGGCAAGTGGTGACGGCGGCAGCGTATGGACGCGCATCGCCGCCGGTCGTCGCCCCGGAGTCGTCGATCGGGCTACCACCACGGGAGTACGCGCTCCGCCCGCGTACCCCAGGGGTTGTCGCCGCCAGGCGTGAACGGCGGCGGCCGGGGAACCTGGGCGACCATGCGAGTCACGACCACCGCCGCCGTGGCGGCGTCCCGCGAGGTGCCGGGCGACGACGGCGTACGCCGGCCCGGCGGTGAGGTGCACGCCTGGCTGCCGGGGCAGAACCAGACGCTGTGCGGGCTGCCGCTGAGCCGGACCCGGCTGCGCCGCTTCCCGCACGTGCCGTTCGACTACTCCGGTACCGACGTGCTCACCGAGGCCGACCCGGAGAGCTGGCTCTGCCCGCGCTGCCTGGCCGCCACCGCCGGTCGCCGCGAACGGGAGAAGGGCTGGGTGCGCACGAACCCCCGTCCGTGAGCGGTTGCTGCCCGGTTCAGCGGGTACGGCACGACCATGCGCATCGTGATCGTGGGGGCGACCGGCAACGTGGGGACGGCGGTGCTGCGCCGGCTGCGGCGGGAGGCGGGCACCGAGCTGGTCGGCGTGGCCCGCCGGCTGCCCGGGCCGGACGCCGGTGAGCCGTACGACGACGTGGAGTGGCACTCCTGCGACATCGGCGCGCCGGGCGCCGCCGACCAGCTGGTGCGGATCTTCGCCGGGGCGCGGGCGGTAGTGCACCTGGCCTGGCAGATCCAGCCCAGCCACGACCGGCGCACGCTCTACCGGACCAACGTCGGCGGCAGCCGCGCGGTGATCGAGGCCGCCGTCCGGGTCGGCGTTCCGGCCCTGGTGTACGCCTCATCGGTCGGCACCTACGCGCCCGGCCCGAAGAACCATCCGGTCAGCGAGAACTGGCCGGCGACCGGGGTGGAGACGTCGTCGTACAGCCGGGACAAGGCGGAGGTGGAGGCGCTGCTCGACGGCGTGCAGCGGGAGCACCCCAATCTGCGCGTGGTACGGCTACGGCCGGGACTGATCTTCCAGCGCGAGGCCGGTACGGAGATCAGCCGCTACTTCCTCGGCCCGCTGGTGCCCGTGCGCCTGCTGCGGTACGGCCGGATTCCGCTGGTGCCGTCGAACAAGCGACTCCGGATGCAGGCGGTGCACGCCGACGACGTGGCTGACGCGTACGCCCGGGCGGTCGTGGGGGACGCTAGCGGCGCCTTCAACGTGGCGGCCGACCCCGTGCTGACGCCGGAACTGGTGGCCCGGCACTTCCACGGCTGGACGGTGCCGGTGGCGACTCCGGTGCTGCGCGCCGCGGCGGCGGTGACCTGGCGGGCGCGGCTGCAACCGGTCGACACCGGCTGGGTCGACCTGGCGCTGAACGTGCCGCTGATGTCGAGCCACCGCGCGGAGACCGAACTCGGCTGGACGCCGGCCGTCGACACGGTCACAGCCCTGAAGGAGCTGTTCGCCGGCATGGCCACGAGAGCGGGCACCGACTCCCCGCCGCTGTCCCCGGACCCGACCCTCCCCGGCCGCCCGGCAGCCCTGACCCGAGGCCACCTCCCCGGCCACCCCAACCCCTACTGACCCCGCCCCGCCCCTCCCCTCCCCCGCCCTGCCCCTCCCCGCCCTGTTGATCAAGGAGTTTGTGTCCCTCCCAGCGATCGACTAGGACGCAAACTCCTTGATCACTGAGTCAAGGGGTCACGCGCGAGGTGAGGCGGGCGGGGCGGGCGCCGTCGGGTCGGGACCTGACTGGTGATCATGAGGTTGACGGCGCGACACGCCGACGGGGAGGCCGCCAACTTCATGATCGACGGGACGGGGCGGGGCAGCGCGGGGCGGGGCAGGACGAGGCCGGGTGGTCAGGAGATCTGGGCGCCCAGGAAGAAGATGCCGGGGTGGCCCTTTGTCTCGAAGCCTCGGCTGGTGTTGCGCCGCAGGGTGCTGCTGTCGATCTTCAGGGTGCCGGTGCGGTTGTTGCTGACGAAGAAGATCGTGCCGCCGCCCTCGTTCGCGCTGTTGTCCTCGATCACCGTGCCGGCGATCCGCACCGCGAACTCGTTGCCGTCGCAGTAGATCGCGCCGCCACTACCGCCGCCCGGCGTTCCGCCCCGGGCCGGGTTCGCGCCGGTGCCGACCGCGCGGTTGTCGCGGAAGACGCTGTTCAGCACCGTCCAGGAGACGCCGATGCTGCTCAACGCCCCGCCGTTGGCGCACACCCCGCCGGTGACGGTGCTGCTCACCACGTACACCGGCTTGTTCTCGAACTGGCTGAGCACGCGCAGCGCGGCGCCGCCGAGATCCGGGCCGGTACGGTCGCAGCGGTTGTCGACGAACCGTGAGTTGATCACGGCGAATCGCCCGCCGCGTACGAAGATCGCGCCGCCCCCACCGCCCTCGGTCCGCTCGCCGGTGGCGTCGCCGTCGGCGAACGTCAGGTTCTGCACGGTGAGCCGCGGGTGGTCCTGGTTCTGGCAGTGCGAGGTGGTGAAGCCCTGCGCCTGGTCGCACGTGTTCATGTAGAGGATGCGCCGCTTGCCGCCGCCGCTGAGCGTGACCTTGCCGCCGCCGTCCAGTACGACGCGCGGGCCGTGCGAGTTCACCACCTTCGCGGTGGCCTTCATCGTGATGGTCACCGGCGCGGGCCCGCAGTCGAACGTGATCACACCACCGGCCGCGACGGCCTTCACGACCGCCTCCGAGGTGCAGCTCGCCGGGGTGCCGCTGCCGACGGTGCGGGTCGGGCGCGAGGTGTCCACCGGACGCGCCTCGGCGGGCACGCTCGCCCGGCCGGCGGGGTTGCCGGCGCGGAACGCCACGGTGGCGGGGGTGGGGCTCGGCCGGGCGCTACCCAGTCCGGAACGCCCATTCGGGGTGGGCGACGGCGTGGCTGCCGGACCGGCCGACGAGCCGGCGGCGTCGCCGGCGGGCGCGGGGGCCGGATCGTCGCCACAGGCGGGCAGCGTCGCCGTCGCGAGGGCGAGGACGAGCAGAGTGACAGCCGACTTCACGCGCACCGCCCGATGCTAGGAGGACCGTCCGCCCCGACACGACCCCACAGCCGATCCTTAACCCGCCGCTAAGCCGCCGGCACCTGAGCCCGCGACCGCGTGGCAGCAGGCAGCGCCCCGGGCACCGCGTGCGACGGTCAGGCGTGCGACAGCGCGAACGCGACCAGGAAGCCGAGCACGGTGATCAGCCCGACCAGCAGGTGCGCGTCCGCGAACGCTTCCGGGACCATGGTGTCGGTGATCATCGCGAGGATCGCGCCGGCGGCGAGCGCGGTGATCGTCGCCAGTACCTCGGGTGGCGCGTCGCCGAGCAGCGTGTACCCGGCCAGCGACGCCGCCCCGGAGATCAACGCGATGGCCGTCCACAGCCCGAACACGTAACGCCGGGTGCGTCCGGCCTGCCGCATGCCGGCCGCGCTGGAGAGCCCTTCCGGCACGTTGCTGAGGAACACCGCGATGACAGTGACCAGGCTGACCGGACCGCCGGCCAGCAGGCTCGCGCCGATCACCACCGATTCGGGTACGCCGTCGAGCAGCGCGCCGACCGCGATCGCCGTACCCGAGCCGGGCTGTTCCCGCTCGGAGGGCTGCTCGTCGCCGGAGCGCTTGCGGTGCCGCGCGCCGTGCCGGGCCAGCAGCACGTTCGCCCCGGTGTACGCCAGCGCGCCGGCCGCCGCGCCGATCGCCACCGGCAGCAGGCCGCCCTGCTCGTGCGCCTCGTCGATCAGCTCGAACGAGACGGCGGACAGCAGCACGCCCGCCCCGAACGCCATCACCGAGGCGGTGACCCGGCGCGGTACGCGCGCGAAGAACCCGACGGCCGCCCCGATCAGCAGGGCCGACCCGGCGAGCAGGCCCCAGAATCCCGCTTCCAGCCACTCCGGCACGCGCTGGACCCTACCCCCGGCGCGGCGCCGTCAACCGGGTCAGAAGTCGGCGAACAGGTGCGGCAGTTCATGGGGGAAGAGACGGCGCAGCTCACCGGCCGCGTCCACCGGCACCTCACCCAGCCCGCGTACGACCACCTCGGCCGGGTCGAGCACCCCGTACGCCAGGGCGGACAGCCCGGCTGCGGTGAGCCGCGCGGTCGGCACGCTGCCCTCGGCGGCGGTCTGCGCCGGCAGCACCGCCAGCTTGCCCGTGGTGCCGTCGAGCAGGTGCCGGCCGGCGAGCCAGCGGTCGCCGACCAGCTCGATCAGCACCCGGCCGACCCCGACCGGCTGCTCGGCGAGCGCGTCCAGGCTGAGCAGCCGGGCCATCGGCGCGGTCGGGTCGGGCCGGGCCACCCGCGCCTCCACCTGCACGTCGAGGTCAGTGAGCCACAGCTCGGGCAGTTCGTCGGGGGTCACCTGGACGCTGATCCGGGCCACCTGGTCGACGTGCCGGGCGAAGAACTGGAGCACCGACGCGCGGGCGTACGCGTCGTCGACCAGCAGGTCGTCGGCGAACAGCGTGCCGGCGTGGTCGTCGATCCGGTAGGTCACCGCGCCGACCGTCTCGCCACCGCGCACCACGCTGACCAGCCAGCGGTCGTCCCGGTCGCGCAGGCCGACCGCCCGGAAGTCCGGGAAGACCGCGAAGCCGTGCCGCTCGCGCAGGCACCGCTCCGTGTACGCGCGCCACCTCGGGTAGCCCGCGCCGATCCGCTCCCAGACCAGCTCGTCGGGCAGTTCGGCCCGCAGCAGCGGCGCCAGGTCCGCCGGGTCGAAGATCGCGGTACGGCGCCGGGGCAGCCCGATGTAGCCGAAGCGCTCGTAGAACGAGGCGCGGAACGGGTGCAGCGCGGTGAGCTGGTGCCCCTCGTCGCGCATGCCGTCGAGGAGCTGCTGCATCAGCGTCCGCACGTGGCCGCGCCGGCGGGCCAGCGGATGGGTGGCCACGCCCGCGACACCGGCCATCGGCAGCACCGCGCCGCGCAGGTTCTGCCGCATCGGGATCGCCGACGCGGCCGCCGCGGTGACCCCGTTCTCCTCGGCCACGAGCGTCGTGTTCCCCGCGTTGTACGGCAGGTACGCGCGGAACTGGTCGGTCCGGGAGGCGCCCATCGGCGAGGCCTCGAACGCGTACGCCTGGAGCGGGAAGCTGGTGGTCAGTCGTTCATCGGCGGCCAGCCGGCGGATGTGCATCCGTTCATCCCAACCGCACCCGGCGCGGTCCGCAACCGGAAAGGGCGCCCGCTCACGCCTCGGTGACGTCCGAGATGACCACAGTCACGTTGTCCGGCGCGCCGGCCTGGTGGGCCAGTTTCACCAGTTGCTCGCCGCACTGCTGGCGGTCCCCGTAGGTGGCGAGCGCCGCGGCGATGGCGGCGTCCTCCACGTAGTCGGAGAGGCCGTCGCTGCACAGCAGCAGCCGGTCGCCGGCGAACACGGTGAGCGCGCCGACGGCGGGTGGCGCGTCGGAGCCCTGCACCGCGCGGGTGACGAGCGAGCGCTGCGGGTGGTGCCGGGCCTGGTCGCGGGAGAGCGCGCCCTGGTCGACCAGCGCCTGGACGAACGTGTCGTCGCGGGTGAGCTGGGTCAGCTCGTGGTCGCGCAGCAGGTAGCAGCGGGAGTCGCCGACCTGGGCCAGGACCAGGGTGTCGCCGGCGAGCAGGGCGGCGGTGAGCGTCGTACCCATGCCGTCGCGGGCCGGGTCCACCGTGATGGCCGCGCGGATGCGCTGGTTCGCGGTGCTCACGACGGCGCGCAGCGCGTCGGCGGCCTCGTCGGCGCCGGTGGGCGGCGTCAGCTCGTCCAGGATCCGGATGACGATCTCGCTGGCCACCTCGCCGGCGGGGAGCCCGCCCATGCCGTCGGCCACCGCCACGAGGCGGTCACCGGCGAGGGCGGAGTCCTCGTTGTTGGTCCGGACGAGGCCGACGTCGTTGAGGATGGCCGAGCGGAGGATGAGCGTCATGACGACAAGCTTGCCAAGAAGAACGGCTCCGCGTCTGCACGCGCTGGCGGGTCTGCTGAAAGAAATGTCATCAGCTTGCATCCTGGGTATGCGTCAACTGTCCAGTGTGGATGGACGAGGATAGCGCAGCAGGAGGCTCGCGTGGACCTCCTCCTCGCCCACCGCCGCGTAGGTGTGCGGCACGTCGGAGGTCCACCGCAGGTAGCCCCCGGGACCGGCGGTCAGCGGGGCGTCGACCGGCCCGGCACGGAGCACGCCGGAGAAGACCGTCACGTGCTCGGTCACACCGCTGGAGTGGGCGGGGGAGAGCTGCGCCGGACCCGGGGTGACCCACATCCGGTACAGCTCGTAGGTCGCCTCCCGGTCGCTGAACACCTCCAGCAGCGTGCCTCCCACCGCGGCCCCGCGCAGGGTCGGCGCCTGGTCGGGCGTGGCGAGCACGGCGGTCAGCGGTACGCCGAGCTGCGCGGTGATCGCGTACAGGGTCTCCAGCCGGGGGTTGCGCACGCCGTTCTCCAGGCCGGAGAGCGTGGCCTTGCCGACGCCCGCGAGGCGGGCCAGCTCGGACAGGGAGATGCCCCGCTCGGTACGGAGCGAGCGGATGCGCCGGCCGACCTCCCGGGCGCCCCGGTCATCGGCTGGTGCGGCGGCTGTCATGAGGGCTATCGTGCTACACCGTGCCGTTCCGTAAACGGAACGGTCGGAGGAGGAGAGCATGGGCGGTCGGCTCCAACCCGTCCTGGCCGGCGTGGTGACCGCCCTGGTCGGCTTCGCCAGCTCGTTCACAGTCGTCCTGGCCGGGCTGCGCGCGGTCGGCGCCGAACCGGAGCAGGCCGCCTCCGGCCTGCTCGCGCTCTGCGTCGCCAGCGGCGCCTGCGCGGTCTGGCTCGGCCTGCGGCACCGGCTGCCGCTGTCGATCGCCTGGTCCACGCCGGGCGCGGCGCTGCTGGTGGCCACCGGGCCGGTCGCCGGCGGCTGGGCCGCGGCGGTCGGCGCCTTCCTGCTCGCCGGGCTGCTGATCATCGCGGCCGGGCTGATCCCCGCGCTCGGCCGCGCGGTCGCCGCCATCCCCACCCCGATCGCCTCCGCCATGCTCGCCGGGGTGCTGCTGCCGCTGTGTACGGCGCCGGTACGCGCCCTGGTCGAGGTGCCCTTGCTGGCCGGGCCGGTGGTGCTGGTCTGGCTGCTGCTGCACCGGTTCGCCCGCCGGTGGGCGGTGCCTGGCGCGCTCGCCGTGGCGGTGGTCGCGATCGCGCTGACGACCTCCGGGCCGGCCCGGCTGGACGCCGCACCGGTCGTCGCGTTCACCGCGCCGGCCTGGACGCTGCCCGCCGTCGTCGGGCTCGCGCTGCCGCTGTTCCTGGTCACCATGGCCGCGCAGAACGTGCCCGGCACCGCGGTGCTCGCCGGGTACGGCTACCGGGCCCCGCTCGGCTCGGCGCTGCGGGTGACCGGGCTCGCCACCGCGCTCGGCGCCCCGGCGGGCGGGCACGCGGTGAACCTGGCCGCGATCACCGCCGCCCTGGCCGCCGGCCCGGACGCCCACCCGGACCCGGAACGGCGCTGGATCGCCTCGGTCACCGCCGGGATCGGCCTGGCCCTGCTCGGCCTGGGCGCCGGCGTGGCCACCGCCCTGGTGCTGCTCTCCCCACCGGTGCTGGTCGAGGCCGTCGCCGGGCTCGCCCTGCTCGGCGCGCTCGCCGGAGCCGTCACGGCGGCGGTCGCCCAGCCGGACGCGCGGGAAGCAGCGGTGGTGACGTTCGTGGTCACCGCCTCCGGGGTGAACCTGCTCGGGGTGGGCGGCGCGTTCTGGGGACTGGTCGCGGGCTGGCTGATGCTGCTGCTGTTCCGCCGCCGGGCCGCACCCCCGCCGGTCGAGCCGCCCCAGACCGAATCCGCCCCGTCGCTTTCCGGCCGGACCGGGTGACGAACTGTTAACCTGGAGTGCGCAGGAGGCCCGTGAGGGTTCCCGCAACCGCCTTAGGGCCCGCTTTCAAGCGGGCCCTTCGTGCGTCGGCCGTCCGGTCGGATGCCAGCACCAGGAGTGGTACCGGCGCGGCTCGACCCAGGACCACAACCGCGTGTTTGTCGTCGCCTCCCGAGGATCCGCGCCCGCCCCGCTCGCCATCCTGCGGAACAGGAAGGTGACCAGGTCGACGGCCTGCACCAGCCGGGATGCGTGCGACGGGGCGAAGTGCAGGGTGTCCACGATCCGGCTGAGCCGCCGCGAACGGTAGCCCCCGGTTCCGTCGACCCGGTAACGGGTCAGGTCCGAGCGGTGAATGGCGGGGTTGTCGACCTCGTCCGCGATCACCAGGGCCAGTTCGTCCCGCATCGCCGCGTACCCGTCCACCCGTTCCAGCAGGTGTGACAGCACCACCTCGTGAGCGGGTCGGGTGAGCCCGTAGCGCCGGGCGAGGCCGTGCCGGTCGACACCGCGCAGGATGACAGTGACGTCGTACGTGCCGATCGCCTTGAGCGCCGCGTTGTAGACGGCGATCCGGGCGCGTGGCGGCACGCCCGCCCAGGACATCCGCCCCTGGAACAGGTCGTACCCGTGGAGTTCGGCGGCTCGGTCGATGCCGTATGCCTTGGCCGCGTCCGTCATCACCTCGTCGAGCGCGGTGCTGAGCGGGATGGCCACAGCCTCCGGGACCAGAAGCGCGCCGATCCAGTACCAGCGATCGGTGTACGACTCGTCCACATAGGTCAGGAGCACCCGACGAGCGTAGGCCGCTTCCCGAGCGCGGCCGCCTCGACGCGCAGGACCGCCCAAACGGCGCATTCGACCCTGGGCGTCACTCCTCGGCGGGTAGCTCCGTGACCGGGACGGTGAGGCGTACCGCGCCGTCGCTCACCGCGGCGATCCGGCCGGCCGGCACGTAGACCGCGCCGGTGCGGACCAGCTCGGTGGAGACCTTGAGGTAGCCGTCGCGCAGCAGCCGGGCCGCCAGGTCGGCCGGAACGTCCGGCTCCTCGGCCGCGGCCGACTCGATCAGCTCGTCCAGGCTGCTGCCCGGGTCGACAGGGGCGGGCGCCTGCACGGTCACCGCGGCCGGGTCGCCGCGCTGCACGAGATCGACTGTGCCCACCTCGACGCCCGCGGAGTCGACCACACGCATGCCGGTGGTGACCCGGGAGACGGTGTCCTGCTGCTGGCTCATGCAGCAGCGGTTCCCGGGGCGCGCGGGCGCTAAACGGAGGGGGCCCAGCCGCCCGGCGGGCGGGGGGACAGCTCGCGCCAGGTGTCGGTGCCGTCCAGCAGCGCCCGGATCGTCTCCTCGGCCTCCTCGACGCTGGCGTGCTCGTAGAACCGGGAGACCCCCTCGGCGCCGCCGGCCCGCTGCTCCACGTGCCAGCGGTCGCCGTCCACCCGGAGGAAGACGTCACGCCGGGCGAGCCGTCCCCATTTCCCGTTCCACCAGTGCCTACGCTGCTCCATGCCCGGACTCTATCGAACATGTGTTCGATACACGTCGGCCCCCGCGAGATCGTCGCGGGGGCCGATCGGCTATGGCGTTCAGCGCGGCGCGGGCGGCTCCTGCCGGCGGCCGAGCACGTCGTCCAGGGCGCTGCGCTGGCCGGGCGTGCCGTGGTTGCCGGCGAGCAACGCGTCGCGGATCTCGGTGAGCAGCTTGACCTCCTCGCTCGGGGCCGAGGGCGGCGGCTCCTCGCCGCGCTTGCGCCGCTCGGCGAGCTTGTTCATCGGGTAGACGACGAGGAAGTACAGCGCCGCCGCGGTGAGCACGAACGTGATCGCCGCGTTGACGAAGGCCACCCAGTCGAACGGGATGCCCCGGAACTTCGGCGTCGAGCCGCTGAGGCCGTCCTCGCTGCCGGTGATCAGCGCGATGAACACGCGTACCAGCGGTTCCAGGAACGACTTGGTGAGCTGGGTCACCACGCCGGTGAACGCGGCGCCGATGACGACACCGACCGCCAGGTCGACGACGTTGCCGCGCATGATGAAGTCTTTGAAGCCCTTGAGCATCCGTACTCCCGTGCCCTGATGAGTCTGCGTCGGGGACAACCTATGCCGTTACCCATCGCCGGCTCTAGTGAGCTCGCGATCGGTAGTCCTGCCTTGCGGCGGGACGGTCCCGGTCTGACCCGCTGAGGCGGCGCCGGGTTGACGCTTCACTGCCACCAGCCCAGCATGCTGGGTCTTACGGTCGGCTCCACGTCCAGCCACCGGACCACTCCCGGTGGTGTGACTCGCGACTAGGGCGGCCAGATTGCGGGCAGCGTTGAGATCTCTATCAAGCACCAGGCCGCACTTTGTGCAGATGTAGATCCGCTCGGCTAGGGCCAGCTTGGCTTTCGCCGTACCGCAACCCGAGCAGGTTTTCGAGGAGGGATACCAGCGGTCGGCCAGAATCATTTGGCCGCCGTACCACTCAGCTTTGTATGCCAGTTGCCGGCGCAGTTCGGCAAAACCGGCATCGGCGATATGCCGCGCCAGCCGTCGATTGCGCAGCATTCCGGCGACGTTGAGGTCTTCTAGCACGATCGTGCCGTGTTCTCGGGCGAGGCGGGTGGTGAGCTTGTGCAACCCGTCGCGACGCAGGTTTCTCACCCGTGCGTGAGCCCGGCTGAGGCGGGCGGATGCCCGTTCCCACCGGCCGGACGGGTGGCGGCTGGCGCACCGATCCGGTCCGGCCTTTCGGGCCAGCGCCCGGCTGAAACGCCGCAACCGCGCCTGTGCACCAATCAGGTGCTGGGGGTTTGGTGCCTTCTCACCGGTCGAGAGCACCGCGAGATGCTTGATGCCAAGGTCGACACCGACCACCGACAGGGGTTGGGTCGGGCGGCGATCGGTTCGCTCGACCTCGCAGGTGAAGGCCACGTGCCACCGGCCGCCGTCACGGCGCACGGTGGCGGACATGATTCGGGCGGTCCCGCTGTCGATGCGGCGGGCGAGCTTACGGGCGGACTCGTGTAGCTTCAGCCGGCCTAGCCGTGGAAGCACTATATGCTTCCGGTCCAACTCCACCCGGATCGTGCCAGTGGTGAAGCGAACGCTCGGCGCAGTGCGTCGGCGGGACTTGAACCGGGGGAAACCGGCGGGTCGGCCGGCCCGGTGCCCGCTGCGGGAACGGGTCCAGTTCCTCAGTGCTCGGGCGAGTGCGTCGAGACCCGTATTGAACGCTTCTTTGGAGCACTCCGTCCACCATGGGGCGACCTGCCGCTTAGCGGCGTTCCATTCCTTGCGCAGCCCTGGAAGCGACCACGACAGCGCCGGGGTGAGTTGATTATCCGGGATGCCGTAGGTGCGCTCCGCGGCCCGTTGACACATCACTGCTCTGACTCGTGCGAGCGCCCAATTGTGCGCCACGCGGGCGGCTCCGGCGTGCGCAAGTGCTGCGCGTTCCTGCGTCGGGGTGAGATCGAGGGCGTATCGGTACGCCTGGATCGTCTTCACGCGGAACCATCGGGAGGTGACGGCGCCGGCCAGGATGCCGTGGCCACTACCTGCTCCTTCGGGTCTCCCGTCATGTCAGGAAGCTAGCGGGTGCCAGTGACATTTTGCGTGCGTCAGCAGCCGCTGCCCCCGGCGGGCCCTTCGAGAAAAGCACCGGCCTCGATCGCCGCCCGCTGCGGGTCGCCGGCCCGGATCGCCTCGACCAGCCGACTGTGATCCACGTACCGCTCGGGGGTCAGCGCCTCGCCCATCGCCTGGGCCACCGTGCTGCGCAGCGCGGCGCCGACCGAGGCGTACAGCTCGGCGAGCATGGCGTTGTGCGCGGCGGCCACCACGGCCGTGTGCAGCGCGGCGTCCGCCTCGACGAACTCGTCCACCCGGCCGCCGCGCCACGCGGCCTCGCGGGCCGCGAGCGCGCCGTCGAGCGCCGCCAGATCCTCGGGGGTACGCCTCAGCGCGGCGAGCCGGGCGGCCTCGACCTCGAACGCGCGCCGGACCTCGATCACCTCGGTCATCCGGTCGTCGGTGAGCCGGCGGGCCACCACCGGCGCCAGCTCGTCGGTCGACACCACGTAGGTGCCGGAGCCCTGCCGGCACTCCAGCACTCCGGCGTGCGCGAGCGCCCGGACCGCCTCGCGGACCGTGTTCCGCCCCACGCCGAGCGCGGCGACCAGTTGCGGTTCGGTGGGGATGCGCCCGCCCACCGGCCACTCGCCGCCGAGGATCCGTTCCCGGAGCTGCTCGATCGTCTGCCGGACCCGGTGACCGCGCGGAGGCGCGGCGACGGAATCCCGGGCGGGTGTCACCGGTTACACCTCGTGCCGAAATTCATCCCATGATTGTAGGTTCGAGGTCATGACTCCGCCACCTGCGCCCGCCGCGACAGTGCCCGCACCGGGCGTCACCCCCGCGGCCGGGCCCGCCCCGGCCGCCGGCCCGGTCCGGGGCGGCCTGCTCGTCCTGGCCGGGATGCTGCTCGTCGCGCTGAACCTGCGGGCCGCGGTGACCAGCCTCGGCGCGCTGCTCGACGAGATCCGGGTCGGGCTGGGCCTCTCCGGCGCGATGGCCGGCCTGGTCACCACGCTGCCCACGATCGCGTTCGCCGGGCTGGGCGCGCTCACCCCGTGGCTGGTCCGCCGCTGGGCCGCACCTCGGGTGCTGGTGCTGGCCATGCTGGCGCTCACCGTCGGGCAGGTGCTGCGCGCGGTCACCGGCTCGGCGGCGATCTTCGTGCTCACCAGCGCGCTCGCGCTCGCCGGCATCGCGGTGGCGAACATCCTGCTGCCGATGCTCGTCAAGCAGCACTTCCCGCACCGCACCGGACTGGTCACCGGGGCGTACACGATGGCCCTGACGGTGGGCACGACGGTGGCCGCGGCGGCCGCCGTGCCGGTGGCGCACGCGTTCGGCTCGTGGCGGGCCGGACTCGGCGTCTGGGCCGGGCTGGCCGCGCTGGCCGTACTCCCGTGGGTGCCGCTGGCGCTGCGGGCCCGCGCCGCGCGACGGGCCGCGCCCCCCACGGTGGCGGTCGCCGCCCGGACCCGGGTGCAACCGGCCCGGACCCGGCTCGGCTGGGCCATGGCGGTCTACTTCGGGGCGCAGTCGCTCAGCGGGTACGCGATCATGGGCTGGCTGGCCCAGCTCTTCCGGGACGCCGGATACCGGCCGGAGGCGGCCGGGCTGCTGCTCGCCGGCGTGACCGCGCTGGGCGTTCCGGTGGCGCTGATGATGCCGGCGCTCGCCGGCCGGCTGGCCACGCTCCGGCCGCTGGTGCTGTCACTGACCGTGTTCTCCGCCGCCGCGTACACCGGTCTGGCGCTGGCTCCGCGGGGCCTGGCGCCGCTGTGGGTGCTGCTGCTCGCGCTCGGCCAGGGCGCGTTCCCGCTCATCCTGACCACGATCGGGCTACGTGCCCGGACCGCCGAGGGCACCGTGGCGCTGTCCGCGTTCGCGCAGAGCACCGGGTACGTGATCGCGGCGCTCGGACCGCTGCTGGTGGGCATCCTCTACGAGGCGACCGGCGGCTGGACCGCCCCGATCGGTTTCCTGCTGGTGGCGCTGGCCGTGCAGACGGCGGCGGGCATGGTGATCGCTCGTCCCCGCTACATCGAGGACGAGCGCTGAGCCGGATCGGTCAGGAGGAGGCCGGGGTGGGGTCGCCCGCGACGGCCTGCTCCACGGTCGGGTACGTGTGCAGCACCTCGACGAGCCCGCTGACCTCGAGGATGCGCAGCACGCCGCGCTGCGGGGCGGCCAGCCGGACGACGCCGCCGGCCTCGTCGCAGTTGTTCTTCGCCCGGACGAACACGGACAGACCGGTGGAGTCGCAGAACGACACCTCGGCCAGGTCGAAGACGAGGCGGTTGCGCCCCTTGTCCAGCAGATCCGTGATCTGGTCCTGCAGCTGCGGTGCCGTGGCCATGTCCAGCTCGCCCGCGACCGACACGACGACCACGTCGCCGCGCTGTTCCGTGTGCACCGTCAAGGACATACGTCGACCTCCTGTGTTCGGGGAAACGGTATCCCACGACGGGCGCGCCGCGCAGAACGGGAGCGGTCACGGGTGCGGCCGATCATTCTTTGCTCCGCGACAAGTACCGCGTCAGCCTCCGGTGATAGAGTCCGCCCGTCCAAATCAGGGAGGTCAACCATGGCGTTGAGCGCCGAACAGGGTGATCGGCTCGCCCACCTGCTCACCGAGCACGCGGAGCGGTTGACCAGTCGCTGGACCGAGATCGTCGCCGCTTCGCTGCGTGGTCGTCTGAGCCGCGCCGAGCTGGCTCGCCAGATGCAGGAGCTGCACCGCGCGCTGGTCGATGCCGGCCGGCACGGCGTCTCCGACCTGGCCGGCGAGCACGGCGGTGAGCTGCGTGCCGTGCTGTCCGAGCTGTCCACGAACCGGGCCCGCCAGGGGTTCTCCGCGACCGAGACCGCGATCAGCGTCTTCGCGTTGAAGGAAGCCCTGCTGGAGCTGATGGAGGAGGAGAAGGGTGACGACACTCTGCGTGACTTCGTCGCCTACTCCGCGCTCATCGACCAGATGGGCCTGTTCACCTTCGAGACGTTCGTCCGGGCCCGCGAGAGCCTGATCGCCGACCAGGCGGAGCAGCTGCTGGAACTCTCCACCCCGGTGGTCAAGCTCTGGGAGGG
Organism: Micromonospora sp. WMMD1219; assembly: GCF_049315215.1. Taxonomy (NCBI): domain Bacteria; kingdom Bacillati; phylum Actinomycetota; class Actinomycetes; order Micromonosporales; family Micromonosporaceae; genus Micromonospora; species Micromonospora sp. WMMD1219. Next base: position 1,445,680 of record NZ_CP186057.1, on the reverse strand, counting down.
CGTGGTCGCCGTCCCGCTGGTCGGGACGCTGGACTCGGCCCGCGCCCAGGTGGTGATGGAGCGGCTGCTCCAGACGCTCGTCGACACCGGCTCGCCGTACGCGATCATCGACATCACCGGCGTGCCGGCGGTGGACACGCAGGTCGCGCAGCACATCCTCAAGACCGTGGTGGCCGCCCGGCTGATGGGCGCCGACTGCATCATCTCCGGCATCCGCCCGCAGATCGCCCAGACGATCGTGGCCCTCGGCATCGAGTTCGGTGACATCGCCACCAAGGCGAGCCTCGCCGACGCGCTGCGCCACGTGCTGCGCCTGACCGGCGTCGAGACCACCGCTCGCCGCCCGCGCCGGGAGTCCTGATGGAACGGGTGCCGATCCTCAAGATCGGCGACATCCTGCTGGTCTCCATCCAGGTCGACATGTCCGACCAGACGGCGATCCAGTTGCAGGAGGACCTGGCCGAGCGGATCGTCGCCACCGGCTGCCACGGCGTGATCATCGACATCACGGCGCTGGACATCGTCGACTCCTTCGTCGGCCGGATGCTGTCCACCATCGCGTCCATCTCGAAGGTGCTGGACGCCGAGACGGTGGTGGTCGGCATGCGCCCGGCCGTCGCCATCACGCTGGTCGAGCTGGGGCTGTCGCTCAACGGCATCCGTACCGCGCTGAACGTCGAGCGCGGCATGGAGCTGATCGCGGCCAGCCGCGCCGACGAGTGGGACGAGACGGCCGACGACGGGGACACCGAGACGACGGCGACGGTATGACCACGGGCGTCGACCTGGGTGTGCCGGCGACCCAGGCGATCCGCAGCGACGAGGACGTGGTGCGGGTCCGGCAGTTGGTGCGTACCACGGCCGTCGCGGTCCGGCTCTCCCTGGTCGACCAGACGAAGCTCGTCACCGCCGCCAGCGAGCTGGCCCGCAACACGCTGATCTACGGCGGTGGGGGCAGCGCCGAGGTGAGCACCGTGTCCGACGGCCGCCGCCGCGGCGTGCGGATCGTCTTCGCCGACGAGGGACCGGGCATCCCCGACCTCGACCTGGCGCTGACCGACGGCTACACCACCGGTGGCGGGCTGGGCCTGGGGCTGAGCGGCGCCCGCCGACTCGTCGACGACTTCGACATCCGGACGGTTGTCGGCGAGGGGACGCGGATCACCGTCACCAAGTGGTCGCGATGACCGCCGACGTGGTGCCCGACCACGGCATCTGGTTCCGGGTCGACACCGGTGCGACCGCCGGCAGCGTACGCCGGGCGGCCGAGCGTCTCGGCCGGCAGCTCGAACTGAGCGCGTCGCGCGTCGCGGACCTGGCGATCGTCACCGCCGAGATCACCAGCAACCTGGTCAAGCACGCCCGCGAGGGCACGCTCCTGATGCGCCCGGCGCGCCGGGGCGGCCAGGCCGGGGTGGAGCTGGTGGCGATCGACTCCGGCCCCGGCATGGCCGACCTCACGCTCTCCTCCGTCGACGGCCACTCCACCGCCGGCACGCTCGGCATCGGGCTCGGCGCGATCGCCCGGCAGTCGAGCCGGTTCGACGGCTACTCGGCGCCCGGCCGCGGCACGGTCCTCGTCGTCCAGGTCTGGGACGCCGCAGCGCCGGAGCCGGACTGGGCGGCCGGACTGGCCCGGCCGATCACCGGCGAGCAGAGCAGCGGCGACGGGTACGCGGTCCGCCGGCTCGGCGGCCGGCGGCAGGTGCTGGTCTCCGACGGGCTGGGCCACGGACCGCTCGCCGCCGCCGCGACCGGTGCCGCCGTGTCCGCGTTCCGCTCCGCGCCGGACGGGCCGCCGGACGTCGTGGTGCGGCACCTGCACGCCGCCATCTCGCACACCCGGGGCGCCGCGCTCGCGGTGGCGGAGCCGGATCCGGCCGCCGGAATGCTCCGCTACGCAGGGCTCGGCAACATCGCCGCGATGATCGTCGCGCCGGGCGAGCGGCGGCGCGGGCTGGTCTCGCTGCCGGGCATCGCCGGGCACCAGCGTCCGGTGATCCGCGGGTACGACTACCCCTTCTCGCGCGACGCCACCCTGGTCATGCACAGTGACGGGGTGGTGGATCGCTGGGATCTCGACGACTATCCCGGGCTGGCCGGGCGCAACCCGTTGCTGGCCGCCGCGACGCTGCTGCGCGACGCCGGCACCCGCCGCGACGACGCCTGCGTCCTGGTGGCCCGGGAGGCGGCATGAGTGAGCCGCTCCTGCACCTCGCGCTCCGGGTCGAGCAGGACATCTTCCTGGTCCGGCAGCGTGGCCGGGAGGTGGCCGCGGCGGTCGGGCTGGAACACCAGGACCAGGTACGGATCGCCACCGCGCTGAGCGAGGTGGCCCGGGAGCTGTTGCGCGGGGTCGACGGCGCGGACGTGACGTTCGCCCTCGACCGGGACGCCGTGGGCCGCCGGGTGCTCCAGGTCGACCTGTCACCGCTGCGCCCGCTGCCCGGCGGCCGGTACGAGCCGCAGTCCGGCGCCGTCGCGCGTCTGGTGGACACGTTGCGGGTCGTGGCCGTCGAGGGCGATACCGTCGTGAGGATGTCCAGACGGGTGCCCGACCACGCCGAGGAGCTGACGCCGGAACGCGCCGGCCGGCTCCGTGCCGAGCTGGCCGAGCGCGCTCCGGGCTCCGCGCTGGACGAGCTGGCGGCACAGAACTCCCAGCTCGTCGCCGCCCTCGACGAGGTGCGCAGTCAGCGCGACGAACTGGCCGTGCTCAACTCGGAGCTCCAGGAGACCAACCAGGGCGTGATGGCGCTCTACAACCAGCTCACCGAGGAGCTGGAGGAGACCAACCGGGGTGTGGTGGCGCTCTACGCCGAGCTGGAGGAGAAGTCCGCCCAGCTTCGCGCCGCGAGCGAGTCGAAGAGCCGGTTCCTGGCCAACGTCAGCCACGAGCTGCGCGCGCCGGTGACCGCGATCATCGGTCTGGCCCGGCTGCTGGCCGACTCCGCCTCCGACCCGCTCACCAGCGAGCAGGCCCGCCAGGTGGGGCTGATCCGCTCCTCGGCGGGCGACCTGCTGGGGCTGGTCAACGAGCTGCTCGACCTGGCGAAGGCGGAGTCGGGGCGGATCGAGCCGGACTGGTCCGAGGTCGACCTGCGCGCGGTGTTCGGGCAGCTGCGCGGCACGCTGCGGGCGCTCACCACGCGCTCCGAGGTGGAGCTGGTGGTCGAGGAGCCGCCGGCCCCGGCGACGCTCCGCTCGGACGAGGTGCTGCTCGCCCAGGTGCTGCGCAACCTGCTGCACAACGGCCTGAAGTTCACCGAGCGCGGCGAGGTCCGCCTGCGCGCCGAGCGTCGCGGCGAGCAGTGGACGATGTCGGTCACCGACACCGGCGTGGGCATCCCGCCGGAGCTGCACGAACGGGTCTTCGAGGAGTTCTACCAGGTGCCCGGCACGACCCGGGTCGGTGGCACCGGGCTCGGCCTGCCGTACGCGCGGCGGCTGATCACGCTGCTCGGCGGGACGCTGGAGCTGACCAGCGAACCCGGCCGGGGCAGCACGTTCACAGTGGTCCTCCCCGCGGGCGGAGCGTGACGGTGGACAGCGGGCCGGTGACCGTGCTTGTGGTCGACGACAGCGGCCCCAAGCGATACCTGCTGGTCAACTGGCTTACCCGGGCCGGCTTCGTCACCGTCGAGGCCGAGAACGGCACGGCGGCGCTGGACCGGGTGGCCCGGGAGCACGTCGACCTCGTGGTGCTCGACGTGCGGCTGCCCGACATGAGCGGCTTCGAGGTGTGCGAGCGGATCAAGGAGGAGTACCCGTACATCCCGGTCATCCACGTCTCCGCGCACGCGGTCGACGTGGTCGACCGGGCGCAGGGTCTCACCCGGGGCGCGGACGCCTACCTGGCCGAGCCGATCGAGCCGGAGGAACTGGTCGCCACCGCCCACGCGGTGCTGCGCTACTACCAGGCCCGGCGACGGGCCGAGCAGCTCGCCGAACGTCTTGCCGCGCTGGCCGACGCCACTGTGGAGATGCACGCGTCACCGAACTTCGTCCGGCTGCTGGAGGCCGCCGCGAGCGGCGCGGCACGGATCTTCAACGCCCCCGCGGCTGTGGTCGCGGAGACGTTCGACGGGGACTGCCTGGCCGGGGTGGCGATCGACCCGCACACGCCGGCCCGGATCGTGCCGTGGGTGGTGGACGACACCGGAGTGCCGATCGGCACCCGGGTACGCGTCGACGAGCCGGCCAACTGGGCGGTGGCGGGCTGGCCGGACGGCGACACCGTGACGGTGGCCGCGTCCCGGCTGCGCGAGGACCGGGCCCCGCTCTACGTGGTGGTGCCGACCGCCACCCAGACCGTACGCACGCCGGTGCTGGTGCAGCTCGCCCAGGCGGTCGCCTCGGCGGTGGAGGCGCAGCGGTCCTTCGACGAGGAGCACCGGATCGCGGTGACGTTGCAGCGCAGCCTGCTGCCGCAGCGGCTGCCCGACGTGAACGGCCTGGACCTGGCCGTCCGGTACGAGCCGGCGAGCGCACAGACCGAGGTGGGCGGCGACTTCTACGAGCTGGTGATGCTCGACGGGCACCTGCTGGTGGCGATCGGTGACGTGGCCGGGCACTCGCTGCACGCCGCCACGGTGATGGCCGAGCTGCGGCACGCGGTGCGGGCGTACGCGGTCGAGGGGCACCAGCCGGGCGTGATCCTGGACCGGGTCAACGAACTGATGCGCACCCTGCTGCCGACCGAGCTGGCCACCATCTGCGTGCTGCTGCTCCACCCGCCGACCGGGCTGGTGCGGTTGGCCAGCGCCGGGCACCTGCCGGCGTTGCTGAGCCGGGACGGGCGGGTCGAGTTCGTGACGCAGTCCGCGCCGCTGCTCGGCGTGCGCGCGCCGCGCCCGCCGGACCTGGAGTTCGTGCTGCCGGCCGGGGCGACCCTCGTGCTCTACACCGACGGGCTGATCGAGCGGCGGGACGCCACGATCGACGACGGCATGGCGGCGCTCGGGGTGGCCGCCACCCGGGTCGACGACGACCTGGACGACTTCTGCCGGCGGCTGCTCGTCGAGCTGGCGCCGCCGGAGATCCACGACGACGTCGCGGTGGTAGCGGTCCGCCGTCGCTGAGCGACCGGCGCGGTCGCCGCGGCGGCCGGTGCCGGAACCGGACCCTGCCGGTTCGTGTCCCGTTTCCTCGCGACAGTCCTCATAGGCTGGCCCGATGACTACGAAGACCAGTGAACTGCTCGCCGTCGCGGCGCCGCGTACGGCCGCGATGGTGCGCGGCGTCTCCGACGACCAGCTCGTCCTGCCCACCCCCTGTCCCGACTACACAGTGCGCGACCTGCTGGGTCACCTGTTCGACGTTGTGGTCAACTTCCAGGCGCTGGCCCGCCGGGAGGAGGTCGACTGGTCCGGCAAGACCGATCACCTGACCGACGGCTGGCGGGACCGGTTCGCGACCGAGGCGGCCCGGCTGACCGAGGCGTGGTCCGACCCGTCCACGCAGGAGGGTGTCTCGCCGGGCATGGGACTGCCGCAGGAGACGGTCGGCCTGATGGCCCTGATCGACCTCACCATCCACGGATGGGATCTGGCGCGGGCCACCGGCCAGGATCTGACCGTGGACCCCGCGGTGGTGGCGGCGGGGCACGAGTTCATGGACCGGATGGGCGACACGGGGCAGAAGATGGGCGCGTTCGGCCCGCCGGTGCCCACCGACGCGGCACCGGACAGCATGGACGCGCTGCTCGGCCGGGCCGGGCGAGACCCGGCCTGGACCCGCTGAATCCGGACGGCCCGCGTGGTACGCCGCGCGGGCCGTTCTTGACATCGCTATTCGCTCAGCGAATAGTAGGGCCGTGTCCACATCGCACGTCCTGCTCGGGCTGCTCGCCGCCGGCCCACGCCACGGCTACGAGCTGAAGCGCGCGCACGACGAGCGGCTGCCCCGCGCCCGTCCGCTCGCCTTCGGGCAGGTCTACGCGACACTGGCGCGTCTGTGCCGCGACGGCCTCGTGGCCACGGCCGGCCAGACCCGCGAGGGCGGCCCCGACCGCACCTCGTACGCGCTCACCGACGACGGGCGGGCGGCGCTGGACCACTGGCTCGGCACCGTCGAACCGCCGATGCCGTACGTGGCCAGCACGCTGTTCGCGAAGGTGGTGGTCGCGCTCCTGGTGGCCGACGTCGACCAGGCCCGCGCCTACCTGATCGCGCAGCGGCAGGCGCACACGCAACGGCTGCGCGAACTGACCGCGCTCAAGACGGCCCCCGGTGCCCGCCTCGACGAGGTGGTCGCCGCCGACTTCGCCATCGCCCACCTCGACGCCGATCTCCGGTGGCTGCACACCACCCTGGACCGGGTCGCCGACTGGCACCGGGAGGTGCGCTCGTGACGTTCCTGCAAGCGCGCGGAGTCGTCCGCGCATACGGTCACACACCCGCGCTGCGCGGTGTGACGCTCGACGTGGCCGAAGGCGAGATCCTCGCGGTCACCGGCCCGAGCGGCTGCGGCAAGTCCACGCTGCTGCACTGCCTCGCCGGCATCCTGCGTCCCGACGCCGGTCAGGTGACCTGGCGCGGGGAACGGATCGACACGTGGTCGGAGGCAGCCCGCTCGCGGCTGCGCCGTACCGAATTCGGGGTGCTGTTCCAGTTCGGTCAGCTCGTCGCCGAGCTGACCGCCGCGGAGAACGTCGCACTTCCGCTGTTGCTCGCCGGCACGGGGCGGCGAGCGGCACGGACCGCGGCGCTGGCCTGGCTGGACCGGCTCGGCGTGGCCGACGTCGCCGACGCCCGGCCCGGTGAGATGTCCGGCGGGCAGCAGCAACGCTGCGCGATGTCCCGGGCGCTCGTCACCGAACCACGGGTGATCTTCGCCGACGAGCCGACCGGCGCGCTCGACACGCTGGCCGGCGAGCAGGTGCTCACCCAACTGGTCCGGCTGGCCCGCGAGCAGCGCACCACAGTCGTGCTGGTGACGCACGAGCCGCGCATCGCCGCGTACGCGGACCGGGAGGTGACCCTGCGCGACGGCATGGTCGACCACACCGGGCTCGGGCTCGACCCGGCGCTGCCGGGCGGGTCACGGTGAGGCCGGGGACGCTGCTGCGTCTCGTGCTGGCGGGCACCCGCACGGACGTCGCACGGGTGGTGCTGACGGCGGTGAGCGCCGCGCTCGCGACACTGGCCGGGCTGGCCGCGCTGACGGTGCTGTCGGTGGTCAAGCCGCCCGGCCATGCCTGGACGCAGTCCGAGCAGTACACCAACGCCCTGCTCCGGGAACCCGGCCTGCGCCCCGGCGTCGCGCTCGCGTTGCTGCTGCTCTGCGTACCGGTGCTGGGGCTGGCCGGGCAGTGCGCCCGCCTCGGCGCGCCCGGCCGGGACCGGCGGCTGGCCGCGCTCCGGCTGGCCGGTGCCACCCCGGGGCAGGTCACCCGGGTCGCGGTCGCCGAGACCGGCGTGGCGAGCCTGATCGGCACCCTCATCGGTCTGGCCGTCTTCCTGGCCGGACGCCGGCTGCTGCACCGGCCCGACGCGGACGGGCGGCTGCCGCTGCCCACCGACGTGCATCCGGCCCCGGTGGCGGTGGCCGCCGTCGTGCTCGGCCTGCCGCTGGCCGCCGCGCTGGTGAGCGCGTTGCTGCTGCGGCGGGTCGCCACCACCCCGTTCGGCGTCGTGCGCAGGGTCCGCACCCGGGCGCCCTGGCCGTGGCCGGGCGTGCTCATCCTCGCCGCGCTGGCGATGTTCGCCGCGATCCGCCCGCTCCTGCTCTGGTACGAGCGGCGTGGCGCCGTGGCACCCGACTGGCTGGTGCCGACGCTGCTGGTCGTCGGCGGGCTGACCGCGATGATCGGCGTCGTCTCGGGCACCGGCTGGATCTCGTACCAGACCGGGCGGCTGCTGCACCGGCACGGACGCGGCCCGGCCGCCCTGCTCGCCGCCCGCCGGCTGGCCGCCGACCCGTGGGCCGGCAGCCGCACCTTCGCCGCGTTGCTGGCCGCGCTGATCTTCGGCGCCGGCGCCGCGGCGCTGCGCGCCGACTTCCGGGCCCAGGCCGAGGTGACCCGTCGCACCGGCTCCGGACTGGCCGACCCGGACTTCTTCCTCGGCGCGATGGACCTGGTCGACCTCGCGGTCGTGGTGGCGATGGCGATCGCCGGCGGTGGGCTGCTCGTGGCCGTGGTCGAGGGGATCACCAGCCGGCGACGGGCGTACGCGGCGCAGGTGGCGACCGGCGTGCCACGCGCCACCATCGGCCGGTCGCTGCTCTGGGCCGCGCTCGCCCCCGCCGTACCCGCGATCGGGCTCGCGCTGACGGTCGGCTACCTGCTGGTCCGGGGCGTCATGCCGGCACCGAGCAACGGTGGCTTCGCGCAGACGATCTGCGACGCCGGTACGGAGCTGTGCGGCGACCCGGCCACGGCGGCGCGGTACACCCGTACCGAATGGGTGCCGAAGACGACTGTCCCGCCGGACGTACCGTGGGATCAGCTGGCCTGGCTCGCGGTGGGCGGGCTGGCGGCGGTGCTGTGCACGGTCGTGGCCGGCCTGCTGTTCCTGCGCGCCGCGACCTCGGTGGAGGAACTGCGCAGCACCTGACCGGTCAGCGGCCGAGCAGTCCGGCGGAGCCGGCGACGGCCAGCCCGATCACCGTCGAGCAGCAGCAGACCACGAGCGCGCCGGCGACCACCACGAGGAGCAGCCAGGCCGGCGCACGCCGGCCCGGCTGCTCCTCGTCGCTCATCTGCTCCGGAACGGGTCAGACCCGGCCGACGCGGTCGAGGATCCAGGCGTTGACGAACGCCTCCTCGCGCCAGGAGTCGTACCGGCCGCTCGGGCCGCCGTGGCCCGCGCCCATCTCGGTCTTGAGCAGGTAGTCGCCGGCCGGTGCGAGCGACCGCAGCCGGGCGATCCACTTGGCCGGCTCGTGGTAGAGCACGCGGGTGTCGTTGAGGCTGGTCACCGCCAGGATCGCCGGGTAGTCGGCGGCGGTGACGTTCTCGTACGGCGTGTACGACTTCATGTACGCGTAGACCTCGGGGTCGTCGAGCGGGTTGCCCCACTCCTCCCACTCGGTGACCGTCAACGGCAGCGACGGGTCGAGGATCGAGGTGAGCGCGTCCACGAACGGCACCTGCGCGACGATCCCGGCGAACGCGTCCGGGGCGAGATTCGCCACCGCGCCCATCAGCAGGCCGCCGGCCGAGGCGCCCCGGGCCACCAGCCGGTCGCTCGCCGTCCAGCCCGCCTTCACCAGGTGCCGGGCGCAGGCCACGAAGTCGGTGAACGTGTTCTTCTTGGCCAGCAGCTTGCCCTCGTCGTACCAGCGACGGCCCAGCTCACCGCCGCCCCGGATGTGCGCCACCGCGAAGATCACGCCGCGGTCGAGCAGGCTCAGCCGGGCGATCGAGAACCACGGGTCCATGCTCGCCTCGTACGAGCCGTAGCCGTAGATGACGGCGGGCGCCGAACCGTCGCGCGGGGTGTCGCGGCGGCAGACGAGCGAGATCGGTACGCGGGTGCCGTCGTCGGCGAGCGCCCAGTCCCGGTGCTGCTCGTAGTCGGCCGGGTCGTAAGCGCGCCCGTCCGGCCCGGGACGGACCGGCTTCTGCCGGCGCAGCGTCAGCTCGCGGGTCACCAGGTCGTAGTCGTAGACCGAGTCCGGGGTGACGAGCGAGGTGTAGCGCAGCCGGACCTCGTTCGTGCGGTACTCCGGGTTCGCGTCCAGCCCCACGCTGTAGATCGGCTCGGGGAAGTCGATGTCCCAGCTGTCGTCACTGCCCACCGGCAGCACCCGCAGGCCGGTCAGGCCGTTGGCGCGCAGCGACACCACGAGGTGGTTCTCGAACGCGTCGACCGCCTCCAGCCGGGTGCCCGGGGTGTGCGGGATCAGCGGCTCCCACTCGCCCGGCGCGTCCGCCGAGGTGTACGCCAGCGCGAAGTCCTCCGCGCCGTCGTTGTGCAGGATCAGGAAGCGGTGGCCGTGGTGCTCCACCGCGTACTCGATGCCCTGACGCCGCGGGGCCACGACGGCGGGCTCGCCGGTCGGGTTGGCGGCCGGGATCACCCGGACCTCGCTGGTGATCTTGCTGTGGATGTCGATGACCACGAAGCGCTCGGAGCGGGTCAGCTCGACGCCGACCCAGAACCGCTCGTCGTCCTCCTGGTAGACCACCACGTCCTCGGTGGACGCGGTGCCGACGGCGTGCCGCCAGACGCGGTTCGGCCGCCACGCCTCGTCCACTGTCACGTAGAACAGCGTGGACGCGTCGCTGGACCAGGCCGTGCCGTAGAACGTGTCCGGCACCTCGTCCGGCAGCGACTCGCCGGTGGTCAGATCCTTGATCCGCAGCGTGAACCGCTCGTCGCCGGAGAAGTCGGTGGAGTAGGCCAGCCAGCGCCCGTCCGGGCTGACGTCGAACGCGCCGAGCGAGAAGAAGTCGTGCCCCTCGGCGAGCTGGTTGCCGTCGAGCAGCACCTCCTCGCCGTCGAGCGGGGCGCCGTCCGCGCTGACCGGGGGCGCCGTCTCGCCCGGCCGGACCGCGCGCCGGCAGTGCACGCCGTACTGCTGACCCTCGACCGTGCGGGTGTAGTACCAGTAGCCGTCCTTGCGGGTCGGCACCGACAGGTCGGTCTCCTGGGTGCGCCGGCGCGTCTCCTCGAACAGCTCCGCGCGCAGCCCGGCCAGGTGGGCGGTGCGCGCCTCGGTGTACGCGTTCTCGGCGTCCAGGTACGCGATCGTGTCCGGGTCGTCCTTGGCGGCGAGCCAGGCGTACTCGTCGAGGACAGTGTCACCGTGATGGACGCGCTCGGTCGGGACGCGCTTGGCGACGGGCGGTGGGGTTTCGGTCACGGCGCCACGTTACCGGTCGCCGGGCCGCCGCCGGGCTCGCCCGCCGACCGAATCCCGCGACTCGCCGCCAGGTCTTTCGAACATGTGTACGATAACCGCCATGGCGGATGCGGCACGTTCCACCGACCGACTCGAAGCCCTCGACATCACCCGGAAGCTGGCCGCGATCTGCGGTGACCCGTTCGCCCGCTTCGCCGGCCCGGCCGACGAGGTGGCCGGCCGTACCGCCCGATGGGTGGCCGTGCCGGGCGGCCCGCACGCCGCGGCGGAGGTGTTGCGGCTGGCCGCCGCGCACGACCTGACAGTGGTGCCCCGGGGCGCCGGCACGAAGATCGACTGGGGTGCCGCCCCCGCGCAGGTGGACATCATGCTCGACACCGGCCGCCTCGCCGGGGTCTGGCACGAGCCGCGCGACGCGGCGGTGGCCGAGATCGGCGCCGGCACGCCACTGCGCGCGGTCCAGGCCACGCTCGGGCGCACCAACCGGCGGCTGCCGGTCGACGCGCCCTCGCCGGGCGCGACGCTCGGCGGGGTGCTCGCCGCCGACGAGTCCGGTCCGCTGCGTCACCGGCACGGCAGCCCGTGCGCCCAGCTCGTCGGGGTGCGCTACCTCGATGCCGACGGCGAGTTGGTGAGCGTCGGCGAGTCCGGCACGGAGGCGCTCGGCCGGGCCACCCCGGGCAGCGGGGGTGGTCGTGCGAGTGAACGGGGTCCGGCGGGCGATGGCGGTGCTGCCGGTGCTGCCGGTTCCGCCGGGCGGGGTGCCGGCGGTCCGGCGGGCGTCTTCGGGCCTGGTGGTCCGGCGGACGGCCCCGGCTGGGGTGCCGGTGGTGCGTTCGGCGACGGTCCGGGTGGCGGGGACGCGATCCTCGGTCGGGGCGAGGTGCCCGGGCTCGACGTGGCCCGGCTGCTCTGCGGCTCGCAGGGCGGGCTCGGCGTGCTGGTCTCGGCGACCATGCGAGTGCACGCTGTGCCTGCCGGCCGGCTCTGGGTGTCCCGTCCGGTCTGGACGCCGCTGGAGGTGCACGACCTGGTCCGGGCCGTACTGGCCGCAGGCGTCGATCCGGCCGCCGTCGAACTGGACCTGCCGGTGCCGGTGCCGCTGCCCCGGCGTCGTATCCCGGCTACGCATCCGTCGGTGATCAACCGTCCCGACCATCCCGCCGTGACCGGGCGACCCGCGGCGGGCAGCCTGGTGGTGCTGCTGGAAGGCGGCCCGGCCGACGTGACCGAGCGGGCCGAACGTCTCGCCGCCGTCCTCGGCGCCGAGGCGATGATCAGCCACCACGCGCCGGAATGGTGGGGGCGTTACCCGTTCGCGCCCGGCGACACCGCGCTGCGCATCGAGGTGCCGATCAACGACCTGCACGCCGCCGTCTACGCGTTGCGCGACGCCACCGGCAGCCCGGTGCCGGTACGCGGCTCGGCCGGCTCGGGCACCGTCCACGCCGCCCTGTCCGGCGCGCTGCCGCCCGAGCGGGTCGCCTCGATCCTCACCGCGGTCCGCAGTGTGCTGATCGCCCGGCGGGGCCGGTGTGTCGTGGTGGCCGCGCCCGCGGCGGTACGCCGTGCCGTCGACCTCTGGGGCGAGCTGCCCACGTTGCCGCGCCTGCGCAGCGCCAAGGCCCACCTGGACCCGCACCACCGCCTGGCCCCCGGCCGCCTCCCCGGAGGCCTCTGACCAGCCCTCGCCCTACCCGGGAACCAGCCTGCCGACGTCCGTCTCCCGCCGTTCCGGTGCCCTGCTCGACGGGGTGCCCGCCGGACGCCCTCGCCTGTCCGGCGCCCTCGCCTGTCTGGACGCCCTCGCCCGCCCGGCGCCCCGGCCCGCCCCCAGCCCCGATGCCACCCGCGTCCCCGCCTCCGTCCCCGCCCTGCCTCGCCCCGGTGATCAAGGACTTTGCGTCAGATTTCGCGCCCCCGGAGAACACAAACTCCTTGATCACCGCCGAGGGCGACCTGAAGCGCGACGAGAGCGACCTGAAGCGCGACGACGGGCACCCGAGGCCCCCTGGCGTGCCGGAGTGGGTTGACCATGAAGTTGACGGGGAGGAAACGGGCGAATTGAGCGGCCAACTTCATGATCGACGGGGTGCCCGCCCGGGCGCGGGGTGCCCTGCCCGGGCGCGGGGCGCCCCGCCCGGGCCCGGGAGGGCGGGGGTCAGGGCGTGTCGTTTCGGAGGACCAGGATGGCTATGTCGTCGCGTGGGGGCTCGACCGAGAAGGCGATGGTGGCGGCGCGCAGCCGGGCGGCCACCACGTCGGCCGAGTACCCGGCCAGCGGCGCCGCCGACTCGCGCAGCCGGTCGGTGCCGAACAGCTCCCGTCCGCGCCGCCGCTCGGTGACCCCGTCGGTGTAGAAGATCAGCGCGTCGCCGGGCTTGAGCGTCAGCTCGGCGGTCGGCGTGGTGATCGTGTCGAGCAGGCCCAGCGCCGTACCGCCGGCCCCGACGAACGTCGCGCCGCCACCGCCGTGCAGCAGCACCGGGCGGTCGTGGCCGGCCAGGTGCAGCGAGACGTCGAGCTGGTCGCCGTCGCCGGGTGCGACAGCCGCCAGCGCCAGCGTGCAGTAGCGCCCGCCGCCGCGCTCGACGAGCGTCTCGTTGAGCCGGCCGAGCACCTCGGGCAGCGGTTTGCCGTCGCCGACGAGCACCCGGATCACGTCCCGGACCAGCCCGGTCACGGCGGCGGCCTGCACGCCCTTGCCGGATACGTCGCCGACCACCACGAGCCAGCGGCCGTCCGGCAGCGGGAGCACGTCGTAGAAGTCGCCGCCGACTTCCGCGTCGTCGCCGGTCGGGACGTACTCGGCGGCGAAGCCGATGCCCTCGACCACCGGGAGCACCGGCGGCAGCAGCGACTGCTGGAGCGTCTGGGCGACCCGGCGGCGCTCGGCGTGGATGCGGGCGTTCTCGATGGCGAGGGCGGCGCGGCGGGCCACGTCCTCCAGCACCGACACCTCGTCCGGGTCGTGCCGCTGCCGCTGGTGCCGGCCCACGGCCAGGGTGCCGAGCCGCTGGCCACGGGCGATCAACGGTACGGCGAAGCCCTCCATCGGCCCGCCGAGCGGCACCTGGGCGGCGTTGCGGGACGCCTCGCGCAGCCGGGACTGGATCGAGTCGGGGCCGGTCTCCTGGAGGATCCGGTGCAGTTGCGGCAGCATCGCCTCGTCGGCGTGGCTGGACGCGGCGAGGCGCAGCCGGCCCCACTCGTCGGTGGTGTGCACGGCGCACCACTGGCCGAGCCGGGGCACCACGAGCTGCGGGACGAGCGCCATGGTCAGTTCGACGTCGAGCGACTGGGCGAGCAGTTCACTGGCCTCGGCCAGGAACGTCAGCCAGGTGGAGCGGCGTACGTCGGCGCGGCGCAGCCGGTCGTTCTCCAGGTGCAGCGACAGCCGTTCGGCGGCCAGTACGGCGAGCGGCCGGGCGTACGCCGAGGGCGCCGCGTCCAGCTCCAGCTCGCCGGAGTACGGGCGGTGCACCGCCAGCGGTACGCGCAGCAGCTCGTTGCCCTCGCGCGGCGGGCGGCCGTACCGGGCGAAGACCTGGGTGCCGAGTCCGTCGCCCCGGTCGAGCCGGACCGTGCCACCGGCGGCGCCGACCATCTCGGCGACCCGGGTCAGCAGTCCGGTGGCGAACTCGGGCAGTGGCTCGTCGGCGTACGAGTCGGGGGTGAGCTGCATCAACTCGCTCATGGCCGCGGCGCTCGGCGTACCGTCGCCGTTCCGGTCCGGTTCGGCGACGCGCAGCGGGCCGGCCGACGGCCGGGCGGACCCGCCGGGGCCGGGCCGGTCGAGGCGGAACCAGACGCCCTTGCCGGTGGGCAGGTACGTGGTGCCCCACCGGCTGGAGAAGTGGTCGACGAGCAGCAGGCCGCGCCCTCGGGCGGCGACCTCGGTGATGTCGGACGTGGTGTTGCGCACGCCCACGATCAGCTCGTCGACCGGGCCGGAGGCGAAGTCGGTGACGGTCACGGTGAGGCCGTTGCGGTCGGTGTCGACCTCGATGTCCAGTTCGGTACGCGCGTGTTCGACGGCGTTGGTGGTCAGCTCGGTGGTGAGCAGCAGCGCCTCGTTCAGCAGTTCGGGCAGCCGCGCTTCGAGCAGCATGGTGCGCACCAGCGCGCGGGCCGCGGCGGGGGTGCGGCGGTCGGCGGGGAGGCGGACCCGGCGGACGCGCTCGTCCGCGCCGCCGCTGGCCGGCCCTGCCTCCGCTGACACCTTCGTATCCTCCACCGCGCCCACCCCGGGTGCCAAGCGTCCCGGCGAACCCACCACCCGGGTCGATACCGCACGTGACGCGCGATCACACGCGGTGACCTCGACGGATCGCGCGGCACAATGATGGGATGGCCCGTGTGACCGCACGAGCCCGAGCGGAGCGAGGAACGATGGCCACGGTGAATCAGTCGCTGACCGCGGACCCGTCCGCGTCCGACCACGAGGTGCTCCTCGGTGAACTGGTCGAGGCGTTGCGCCGGGTGGGGCGCGGTGATCTCCGGGTGCGCCTGCCCCGGCGGGCTGGTCTGCCCGGTGAGGTCGCCGACGCCTTCAACGACGTGGTGTCGTTGCAGGAACGGCAGCACCTGGACCTGCGGCGGATCAGCCGGATCGTCGGCCGCGACGGGCGGCTCACCGAACGCCTGGACGACGAGGGCCTGGACGGCTCGTGGGCGGAGGGGCAGCGGGCGGTCAACTCGCTCATCGACGACCTGGGCCGCCCGACGACCGAGATCGCCCGGGTCATCGTGGCGGTGGCCGACGGCGACCTGTCCCAGCACATGGCGCTGGAGATCGACGGTCGTCCGCTGCGCGGTGAGTACCTGCGCATCGGCCGGACCGTGAACACGATGGTGGACCAGCTCTCGTCGTTCGCCGACGAGGTGACCCGGGTGGCCCGCGAGGTGGGCACCGAGGGCAAGCTGGGCGGCCAGGCCGACGTGCGCGGGGTGGCCGGCACCTGGAAGGACCTCACCGACTCGGTGAACACCATGGCGTCGAACCTCACCGGGCAGGTGCGGTCGATCTCCCAGGTGGCGACGGCCGTCGCGAAGGGCGACCTGTCGCAGAAGATCACGGTCGGGGCGCGCGGCGAGGTGGCCGAGCTGGCCGACACGATGAACTCGCTCACCGACACGCTGCGGCTGTTCGCCGAGCAGGTGACCCGGGTGGCCCGCGAGGTGGGCACCGAGGGCAAGCTGGGCGGCCAGGCCGAGGTGCCGGGCGTGGCGGGCACCTGGAAGGACCTGACCGACAACGTCAACTCGATGGCGTCGAACCTGACCGCGCAGGTGCGCAACATCGCCCAGGTGTCGACCGCTGTCGCCAAGGGTGACCTGTCGCAGAAGATCACGGTGGCCGCCCAGGGCGAGATCCTGGAGCTGAAGGACACCGTGAACACGATGGTGGACCAGCTCTCGTCGTTCGCCGACGAGGTGACGCGGGTGGCCCGTGAGGTGGGCATCGAGGGCAAGCTGGGTGGCCAGGCGCAGGTGCGCGGCGTCTCCGGCACCTGGCGCGACCTCACCGAGAACGTCAACCAGCTCGCCGGCAACCTGACCAGCCAGGTCCGCAACATCTCCCAGGTCTCCACGGCTGTCGCCAAGGGCGACCTGGGTCAGAAGATCACCGTGGACGCGCAGGGCGAGATCCTGGAGCTGAAGAACACCGTAAACACGATGGTGGACCAGCTCTCGTCGTTCGCCGACGAGGTCACGCGGGTGGCGCGTGAGGTGGGTACCGAGGGCAAGCTGGGTGGTCAGGCCCAGGTCAAGGGCGTCTCGGGTACGTGGCGTGACCTGACCGACAACGTGAACTCGATGGCGTCGAACCTGACCAGCCAGGTGCGGAACATCGCGTCGGTCACCACCGCTGTGGCGAAGGGTGACCTGTCGCAGAAGATCACTGTGGACGCCCGGGGCGAGATCCTGGAGCTGAAGTCCACTGTCAACACGATGGTGGACCAGCTCTCGTCGTTCGCCGACGAGGTCACGCGCGTGGCCCGCGAGGTGGGCACCGAGGGCAAGCTGGGCGGCCAGGCGCAGGTGCGCGGTGTCGCCGGCACCTGGCGCGACCTGACCGACAACGTGAACTCGATGGCGTCGAACCTGACCGCGCAGGTGCGAAACATCGCGCAGGTGTCGACCGCCGTCGCCAAGGGTGACCTGTCGCAGAAGATCACAGTGGACGCCCGGGGCGAGATCCTGGAGCTGAAGTCCACCGTCAACACGATGGTCGACCAGTTGTCGTCGTTCGCCGACGAGGTCACGCGCGTGGCCCGTGAGGTGGGTACCGAGGGCAAGCTGGGTGGTCAGGCCCAGGTCAAGGGCGTCTCGGGTACGTGGCGTGACCTGACCGACAACGTGAACTCGATGGCGTCGAACCTGACCAGCCAGGTGCGGAACATCGCGTCGGTCACCACCGCCGTGGCGAACGGCGACCTGGGCCAGAAGATCACAGTCGACGCGCAGGGCGAGATCCTGGAGCTGAAGAACACAGTCAACACGATGGTCGACCAGCTCTCCTCGTTCGCCGACGAGGTCACCCGCGTGGCCCGTGAGGTGGGCACCGAGGGCAAGCTGGGCGGTCAGGCCCAGGTCAAGGGCGTCTCCGGTACGTGGCGCGACCTCACCGAGAACGTCAACCAGCTCGCCTCCACCCTGACCACGCAGTTGCGCGCCATCGCGCAGGTCTCCACGTCGGTGACCCGCGGCGACCTGACCCAGCGGATCAACGTGAAGGCGCAGGGCGAGGTCGCCGAGCTGAAGGACAACATCAACCAGATGATCGTCACCCTCCGGGAGACGACCAAGAAGAACGCCGAGCAGGGCTGGCTGGACTCGAACCTGGCCCGGATCGGCGGTCTGCTCCAGGGCCAGCGCGACCTGGGCGAGGTCTGCCGCATGATCATGCAGGAGGTGACCCCGCTGGTGGACGCGCAACTCGGCGCGTTCTTCCTGGCGGACAGCTCCGAGGGCAGCATGCGGCTGCGGCTCACCGCCTCCTACGGGTACGTGGCACGCGGCCACGACGTCACGTTCGGCCCGGGTGAGGGGCTGGTCGGGCAGGCCGCCCTGTCGCGCCGGACGATCCGGGTCAAGGCGCAGCCGGACGGGCGCCTCGTCGTACGGTCCGGGCTGGCCGACACGCCCCCGGCCGACCTGGTGGTGCTGCCGGTCCAGTTCGAGGGCGAGCTGCTCGGTGTGATCGAGTTCGCCGGCGTGGCCACGTTCTCCGAGCTGCACCTGGCGTTCCTGGAGCGGCTGGTGCTCACCATCGGCGTCGCGGTCAACACCATCCAGGCCAACCGGCGTACGGAGGAGCTGCTGGCGCAGTCGCAGCGGCTGGCGCACGAGATGCAGGACCAGTCGGCCGAGTTGCAGCGCACCAACGCGGAGCTGGAGGACAAGGCGAAGCTCCTGTCCGAGCAGAAGGCCAACATCGAGACGCAGAACCGGGAGATCGAGCTGGCCCGCCTCGGCCTGGAGGAGAAGGCGCAGCAGCTCACCCGCGCGTCGGCGTACAAGTCGGAGTTCCTGGCGAACATGAGCCACGAGCTGCGTACGCCGCTGAACTCGCTGCTCCTGCTGGCTCGGCTGCTCGCCGAGAACCCGGAGCGCAACCTCAGCGCGAAGCAGATCGAGTTCGCCCGGACCATCCACGGGGCCGGGTCCGACCTGCTGTCGCTGATCGACGACATCCTCGACCTGTCCAAGATCGAGGCGGGCCGGATGGACGTGGAGCCCACCGAGATCCAGTTCGCCGAGATCCGCGGTTACGTGGAGCAGGCGTTCGCGCCGCAGGCCGAGGAGAAGGGCCTGGACTTCCAGGTACGGGTGAGCCAAGACCTGCCGCCCGCGCTGGTCACCGACGCCCAGCGGTTGCAGCAGATCCTGCGCAACCTGCTGTCCAACGCGGTGAAGTTCACCGACAACGGCGCCGTGACGCTGCGGATCGGCCCGGCGGCCGAGAACGCCGTCTTCGACGTGCCGGCGCTGACGAACGCGCAGCGGGTGATCGCGTTCACCGTGATCGACACCGGCATCGGGATCTCCGACGACAAGCTGTCGCTGATCTTCGAGGCGTTCCAGCAGGCGGACGGCACCACCAGCCGCCGCTACGGCGGCACCGGCCTCGGGCTGTCCATCAGCCGGGATCTGGCCCGCCTGCTCGGTGGCACGATCACCGTCTCGTCCGCGCCCGGTCAGGGTTCGACGTTCACTCTCTTCGTACCCGATGTGCTGGCGCCGGACGCGGTGGTGGCGCCGGCGCCACCGTCGCCGAGCCGCGCGGGCCTGCCGTCTTCGCTGCTCATGCCGATGGAGCTGCCGCAGCCGCAGGAGACGCCCGCGACCCGGCGCCTGGACGGCGTGACAGTGCTGATCATCGACGACGACGTGCGGAACGTGTTCGCGCTGACGTCCGCGTTGGAACTGCACGGGATGACCGTGTTGTACTCGGACAACGGGGCGGACGGCGTCCGCCAGCTCGCCGAGCACCCGGAGGTGGACATCGTCCTGATGGACGCCATGATGCCGGACCAGGACGGGTACGAGACGACCGCGCAGATCCGCCGCAACCACCGGTTCGCGGACCTGCCGATCGTCTTCCTGACCGCGAAGGCGATGCCCGGTGACCGGGAGTCGGCGCTCGGCGCCGGCGGCAGCGACTACATCACCAAGCCGGTGGACCTGGACGAGCTGATCGAACTGATGGCGTCCTGGATCGGCCGGAGCCGAGGCGAGGAGAACGCGTGACGCAGACGGCCAAGGCCCTGCTGGTGGACGACCGGCGGGAGAACCTGATGGCGCTGGAGGCGATCCTCCAGGGTCTCCCGGTGCAGTCGGTCGCGGTGGAGAGCGGCGAGGCGGCGCTCAAACAGCTCCTGGTGGACGACTTCGCGGTGATCCTGCTGGACGCCCAGATGCCGGACATGGACGGCTTCGAGACGGCCACCCACATCAAGCGGCGTGAGCGCACCCGGCACGTACCGATCATCTTCCTGACCGCCGCGGACAAGGACGCGCAGCTCGCGCTGCGCGGCTACGCGGCCGGCGCGGTCGACTACCTGACCAAGCCGTTCGATCCGTGGGTGCTGCGGGCGAAGGTGACCGTCTTCGTCGACCTGTGGGTGAAGACGCGGCAGCTCGCCGCCCAGTCGGACCTGGTGCGGGAGCGGGATCTCCAGTGGCGGCACCTGACCGACGCGGTGGACGAGGCGACAGCGCTGCTGCGCGCCGACGACGACCCGTCGGCCCGGGACCGCGCGGTGGAGCTGCTGGAGCAGGCGCGCTGGGGCAACACCCGCTGACGGTTCAGCCGCCGGCCGGGCCGCCGTGCCCGGTCGCGGCCCGCCGGGCCCGCCAGCGGTCGCCGAGCGATTCCAGTTCCTCCTGTACGAAGAGGAAGAAGTCGCGCATCTCGGTGACCCGCTCGCCGGCCGGGGTGCTCCGGCCGCGCAGTGCGTCGACCCCGCCGGCGGCGATGTCGATGAAGTTCTTGTAGATCGTGGTCTTGGTGATCGTCGCCTCGTACCACGGGTTGTCGGGCATCCGGTAGCGGTCGCGCCGGGAGCCCTTGACCGGCTCGCGGACCAGCATGGCGAACTGGGTCAGGTAGCGCACCGCGCCGCTGACGGCCGCCGCGCTGACGCCGAGCCGCTCGGCGATCTCACCCGCGGTGAGCGGGTCGTCGGCGCTCATGACGGTGAACAGGACCCGGGCGGCCATCCGGGGGAAGCCCACGTCGGCGAAGGCCATCGCCATCCGCTCGACGAAGAGGTGGACCTCTTCCTCGTCGTGGTGGGGCGGCACGTTCATGGTCGGCTCCTCGACGCTCACCCCGTGACCCTACAGTCTTCACAAGTTTGTGAAACGAGCGTAGCTTCTGAAGTATGGAAACGGCAATCGATGTGTCCGGCCTGGTGAAGACCTTCGGCCGCACACGGGCTCTCGACGGGCTCGACCTGACCGTCCGCACCGGAGAGGTGCACGGCTTCCTGGGCCCGAACGGCTCCGGCAAGTCGACCACCATCCGGGTGCTGCTCGGCCTGCTGCGGGCGGACGCGGGGGCCGTCCGGCTGCTGGGCGGCGACCCCTGGCGCGACGCGGTGGCGCTGCACCGCCGCCTCGCTTATGTCCCCGGCGACGTCACGCTCTGGCCCAACCTCAGCGGCGGCGAGGTGATCGACCTGCTCGGCCGGCTGCGCGGCGGGCTCGACCCGACCCGCCGTGCCGAGCTGCTGGAGTCGTTCGAGCTGGACCCGCGCAAGAAGGGGCGCACCTACTCCAAGGGCAACCGGCAGAAGGTCGGCCTGGTCGCCGCGCTCGCCTCCGACGTCGAGTTGCTCATCCTCGACGAGCCGACCTCCGGGCTCGACCCGCTGATGGAGGAGGTCTTCCAGCACTGGGTCCGCCGGGCCCGGCAGGACGGGCGCACGGTGCTGCTGTCCAGCCACATCCTTGCCGAGGTGGAGGCGCTCTGCGACCGGGTGACGATCATCCGGGCCGGCCGGACGGTGGAGTCCGGCACGCTCGGCGACCTGCGCCACCTGCACCGCACCGCGATCGACGCCGAGGTCGCCGCGCCGCTGGACGGCCTGGCCGACCTGCCCGGCGTGCACGACCTGCGGGTGGACGGGCAGCGGGTCCGCTTCGACGTGGACACCGCGTCGCTCGACGCCGCGCTGCGCCGGCTCACCGAGCTGGGGGTACGCAGTTTGGTCAGCACGCCGCCCACGCTGGAGGAACTGTTCCTGCGGCACTACGAGACGGCGCCCTCCTCCGACGTGGCGCGTTCCGAGACGGCGGACCGGTCATGAGTGCGCTCACCGGCACCCGTCACCTGGTCCGGCTGATCCTGCGCCGGGACCGCCTCCTGCTGCCGCTGTGGGTGCTGATCCTCGCGGTGCTGCCGATGACGTACGCGGCCAGCTTCGCCGGGCTGTTCCCGACCGCCGCCGAGCGGGCCGCGTACCTGGAGGGCACCGCCCGCAACCCGTCGATCGTCGCGCTGCTCGGCCCGGCGTACGGCGACAGCATCGGCGGGCTGACCGCCCAGCGCAGCGGCTTCCTGCTGCTCATCGTCGCGCTGGCGAGCCTGCTCACGGTCATCCGGCACACCCGCACCGAGGAGGAGGCCGGGCGGCGAGAACTGCTCGGCGGCAGCGTGCTCGGGCGGCACGCCGGGCTGACCGCCGCGCTGCTCGTCACGTACGCGGCCGGGCTGGTGCTCGGGTTGCTCACCGCCGCCGGCCTGGTCTCGACCGGGCTGCCGGTGGGCGGATCGGTCGCGTACGGGCTGGTCACCGTGCTGACCGGCGTGGTCTTCGCGACGCTCGGCGGGCTGGCCGCCCAGCTCACCGAGACCGCCGGCGGGGCGCGGGGAATCGGCCTCGCCGGTCTCGGCGCCGCGTTCGGGCTGCGCCTGGCCGGGGACACCGCCGGCAACGACTGGCCGAGCTGGCTGTCCCCGCTGGGCTGGGGCGCCCGCGTCCGGCCGTACGAGGGGGAGCGGTGGTGGGTGCTGCTGCTGCCGCTTGCCGCCACGGTGCTGCTCGCCGCGCTCGCGTACCCGATCTCGGTCCGCCGCGACCTGGGCGCGGGCGTGCTGCCGCCCCGGCTCGGCCCGGCCACTGCGGGCGGCGCCCTGTCCGGTCCGTTCGGGCTGGCCTGGCGGCTGCACCGGGGGCAGATCCTCTGGTGGTCGGTCGGGTTCGGCCTGCTCGGGCTGATCCTCGGTGGTGCGGCCGAGGCGGCCGGCCGGTCGGTCGAGGGGAGTCCGCGGATGGAGGAGATCGTGGCCCGGCTCGGCGGGGCGTCCGGGATGGCCGACGCGTACCTGGGGGTCACGCTGAGCCTGGCCGGTCTGGCCGCCGCCGGGTACGGCATCCAGGCCGCGCTGCGGATGCGCGCCGAGGAGTCGGCCGGGCACGCCGAACCGGTGCTCGCCACCGGGACGCGGCGCTCGACCTGGCTGCTGTCGCACGTGGCGTTCGCGCTGCTCGGCCCGGTGGTGGTGCTCGCGGTGACCGGGCTGACGACCGGCCTGACGTACGGGTTGAGCACCGGTGACGTGCCCCGCCAACTGGGCCGGATGTTCGCCGCCGGCCTGGCCCAGGTGCCGGCCGCGTGGGTGCTGGCCGGGCTCGCCGTGCTGCTCTACGGCCTGCTGCCCCGGCTCGCGTCCGCCGCTTGGGTGGTGCTGGCGGTCTGCGTGCTGCTCGGGCAGCTCGGCGCCGTGCTGGAGCTGGACCAGTGGCTGCTGGACGTGTCCCCGTTCACGCACACCCCGCAGGTGCTGCGCGACGCCTGGACCCCCACCCCGCTCTACGTGCTGACGGCCCTGGCGGTGACCCTGGCCACAGCCGGCCTGCTGACGTTCCGCCGCCGCGACATCCCCGTCCTCTAACAGCGTTGATCTTGCACTTGTGGCCCCGGCGAAAGGGGTGAATCACCCCAGTCGAGGGCCGCTAGTGCAAGATCGCGGGGGAGGGGGCCGAGGTCAGGGGGTGGCTTCGTTGCGGATCATCAGGGCGCTGCGGAGGCCGGTGATGTCCAGGACGCGGATCAGGAAGTCACCGACGTTGGTGAGCATCAGCAGGCACTGGGTGTGACTGGCCTTGCGGCTGAGCACCACGAGCGTGCCGAGGCCCTGCGAGTCGCAGAACGTGACCCCGGCCAGGTCGAGCACGATGCGCGGGGGCGGATCCGCCAGCACCTCGTTGACCACCGTCGAGAGCTGGGCGGCCGTGAGCATGTCGATCTCACCGGCCAGGCGAAGCACGGCTTCGTCACCCGTCCGGTGTACGGTGATGGACAGTTCGGCACGATCCACCCGGTCAGCCTATCGCGATCTCGACCGACGGGCCTGTCGAGCGGATCGCCGTCGGCCGTCGCGCCGCTCACGCGGGTGAGCCTGGTTACCCCCGTCGCGGGGTGCCTGCCAGGCAGCACTCCGGCGCTGACACAATGGCCCCATCGTGACCGAGACGCATTCCGCCGGATCCGGCCGCTACCCGGCCGACGCTCCGGCCTCCGAGGCCCTGTTCGACCGCGCCAAGGCCGTCGTGCCCGGCGGGGTCAACTCTCCCGTGCGCGCGTTCCGTGCCGTCGGCGGCACCCCGCGCTTCATGGTCCGGGGGGAGGGTCCGTGGCTCTTCGACGCCGACGGTCGTCGCTACGTCGACCTGGTCTGCTCCTGGGGCCCGCTGATCCTCGGCCACGCGCACCCGGCGGTGGTGGAGGCGCTGCGTGAGGCGGCGGCGCTCGGCACCAGCTTCGGCACGCCGACGCCGGGTGAGGTCGACCTGGCCGAGGAGATCATCGCGCGGACGCCGGTGGAGCAGGTCCGCCTGGTCAACTCCGGCACCGAGGCGACCATGTCGGCGATCCGGCTGGCCCGCGGCTTCACCGGCCGCTCCAAGATCATCAAGTTCTCCGGCTGCTACCACGGCCACTCGGACGCGCTGCTCGCCGCCGCCGGCTCCGGCGTGGCCACGTTCGGCCTGCCCGACTCGCCCGGCGTGACCGGCGCGGCGGCCGGCGACACGATCGTGCTGCCGTACAACGACCTGCGCGCGGTCGAGGAGGCGTTCGCCGCCGAGGGGCAGCACATCGCCGCGATCATCACCGAGGCCGCAGCCGGCAACATGGGCGTGATCGCGCCCCGCGACGGCTTCAACTCCGAGCTGGCCCGGATCGCCCACGCGAACGGCGCGCTGCTCATCGTCGACGAGGTGATGACCGGGTTCCGGGTGTCCCGCGCCGGATGGCACGGCCTCGACCCCTCGGACGCGGACCTGTGGACGTACGGGAAGGTCATGGGTGGCGGCCTGCCCGCCGCGGCGTTCGGCGGGCGCGCGGAGATCATGGCGAAGCTCGCCCCGGCCGGCCCGGTCTACCAGGCCGGCACGCTCTCCGGTAACCCGCTGGCCTGCGCGGCCGGGCTGGCCACGCTGCGGCTGGCCGACGACGCGCTCTACCGGCGGCTCGACGAGACCGCCGCCGCGCTGGGCAAGCTCACCACCGAGGCGCTGTCCGCGGCCGGCGTGCCGCACCGCCTCTCCACCGCGGGCAACATGTTCTCGGTCTTCTTCACCGACGCGGACGTGCACGACTACGACAGCGCCCGCACCCAGGTGGTGCCGGCGTTCAAGGCGTTCTTCCACGCGATGCTCGCCGCCGGCGTCTACCTGCCGCCGAGCGCGTTCGAGTCGTGGTTCGTCTCGACCGCGATCGACGACACCGCGTGGGAGCAGATCGCCGCCGCCCTTCCGGTCGCGGCGCGGGCGGCGGCAGCGGCAGGACACGGGGGGTAACCAAATGGCGGAGACCGTGGTGCACGTGCTGCGGCACGGCGAGGTGCACAACCCGGACGGCATCCTCTACGGCCGCCTGCCCGGGTTCCGCCTCTCCGAGCTGGGCGTGCAGATGGCCAAGGCGGCGGCGCAGGCGCTCGCCGACCGGACCGTCGTGCACGTGGTGGCCAGCCCGCTGGAGCGCGCCCAGCAGACCGCCGAGCCGATCGCGGCGCAGTTCGGCCTCTCCGTCGGCGTCGACGAGCGCCTGATCGAGAGCGCGAACTGGTTCGAGGGCAAGAAGGTCTCGCCGGGTGACGGATCGTTCCGCGACCCGCGCAACTGGTGGGTGCTGCGCGACCCGGTGACCCCGTCCTGGGGCGAGGCGTACCGGGCCATCGCCGAGCGCATGTTCGCCGCGCTGCACGCCGCCCGGGTCGCCGCCGAGGGGCGGGAGGCGGTGCTCGTGTCGCACCAGCTCCCGATCTGGACGCTGCGCCGGCACGTCGAGCGCAAGCGCCTCTGGCACGACCCGCGCCGCCGCCAGTGCGGCCTGGCCAGCCTCACCTCGTTCCACTTCGACGGCGCCAAGATCGTCGGCATCGGGTACTCCGAGCCGGCGGCCCACCTCGTGTCGATCTCGCCGACCGCCCGGACGGCCAAGGGGGCCTGATGCTCACCCGGAGGCTCGCCGCCGCCCTGCTCGCCGCCGTGACCGCCGGTACGGCGCTGGTCGGCTGCTCCTCCGGCAGCCAGGAGAGCCGGTGCGCGGCCGACGGCTCCACCGTCACCTGCGCCCCCGACCAGCGGTCCAAGACGCCGAAGGTGAGCGGTGAGCTGCTCACCGGCGGCAGCTACGACATCTCCCGCGACCGCGGGCAGGTCGTCGTGGTCAACTTCTGGGGTTCCTGGTGCGCGCCCTGCCGGGCCGAGGCGGACGACCTGGAGGCCACCTACCAGGCCACCAAGGGCTCCGGCGTGACGTTCCTCGGCATCAACGTGCAGGACAGCAAGGACAAGGCGATCGCCTTCGAGGAGGGCCGGGTCACGTACCCGAGCATCTTCGACCCGGCCAGCCGGCAGGCGCTGAACTTCGACATCCCGCCGAACACCACCCCGGCCACCGTCGTGCTCGACCGCGAGGGCCGGATCGCCGTGGTGATCCGCCGGGCCGTCACCCGGGACGAGCTGCGGCCGATCGTCGAGGACATCGCCGCCGAGTCGCCGCCGCCGAACGGCTCCCGCTGATGGGCGAGACGTTCCGCCAGCTCGCCGAGTCCGGCCCGCTGCTGCTCGCGGTCGGCGCGGCCGCCCTGGCCGGACTGGTCAGCTTCCTGTCGCCGTGCGTGCTCCCGCTGATGCCCGGTTACCTGTCGTACGTGACCGGCCTGGCCGGCACCGACCTGGAGGGCCGCCGCCCGGCCCCGCCGCAGTCGCCGGACCCAACGCCGACCGGGGGCGGCGTCGCCGTGGCGGAACGGACGCAGGCCCGGACCACCGCCGCCGTCAAGGGCCGGGTGCTCGCCGGCACGCTGCTGTTCATCGCGGGCTTCACCGTCGTGTTCGTCGCCACCGCGATCCTCTTCTCCGGCGTCGGCAAGCTCTTCTTCCGGTACGAGCGCACGCTGGAGATCGTCATCGGCGCGCTCGTGGTGGTGCTCGGGCTCGGCTACCTCGGGGTGATCCCCGGGATGCAGCGGGAGTTCCGCATCCGCTGGCTGCCCTCCGCCGGGCTGCTCGGCGCACCGGTGCTCGGCGCGGTCTTCGCGCTGAGCTGGCTGCCCTGCACCGGCCCGACGCTCGGCGCGGTGCTCGGCATGGCGGCCACCGAGGGCGGGACCGACCGGGCCGTGGTGCTCGCCGTGGCGTACTGCCTCGGGCTGGGGATACCGTTCGTCGTCTTCGGGCTGGGCTTCCAGCGCCTGCTCGGGGTGTTCCGCGCCGTCCGGCGCAACAGCCGCTGGGTGACCCGGATCGGCGGCGCGCTGCTGATCGCGATCGGCCTGGCGCTGATCACCGGCGGCTGGGTGAACGTGGTGATCTGGTTGCAGACGAACGTGGGCGTGGGCGAGGTGAGCATCTGATGACGACCGTCGACGACCGGCCGTCGACCCCCGCGCAGGCGCCCCGGCGGCGGGTCAACCCGGTGCTGGCCCTGCTGCGCAACTCGTGGCGGCAGCTCACCAGCATGCGGACGGCGCTGATCCTGCTGTTCCTGCTCGCCATCGCGGCCATCCCGGGCTCGGTGCTGCCCCAGCGCGGCGTCAACCCGGAACGCGTCAACCAGTGGTTCGTCGACCACCCCGACCTCGCGCCCCGGCTGAACCAGATCGGCGCGTTCGAGGTCTTCGGCTCGGTCTGGTTCTCCGCGATCTACCTGCTGCTGTTCACCTCGTTGATCGGCTGCATCCTGCCCCGCGCCCGCGACCACGTCCGCGCGCTGCGGATGAGGCCACCGGCCGCGCCGAAGCGGTTCGACCGGCTGCCGCAGCACGCGGTGCTGGAGGCCCCCGCCGCCGCCGACCCCGAGGCGATCGCGGCGGTGCTGCGCCGCCGCCGGTGGCGGGTCACCGTGCGCGGCAACGAGGTCTCCGCCGAGAAGGGCTACCTCAAGGAGACCGGCAACCTGCTCTTCCACGTGTCGCTGGTAGCCGTCCTGCTCGGGGTGGCGCTCGGTTCCTGGTACGGATGGCACGGCAACCGCATCCTGGTGGCCGGCGAGGACAACGCCTTCTGCAACACCCGCCAGCAGTACGCCGAGGCGTCGCTCGGCCCGCGCGTGGACAGCTCCGACCTGCCGCCGTTCTGCCTGACGCTGGAGAAGTTCGAGGCCGACTACCTGCCGTCCGGGCTGGCCTCCCGCTACTGGGCCACGGTGACAGTGGACGAGCCGGGCGGCGCGGAACGGACCGCCGGGTTCTCGGTCAACTCGCCGCTGCGGCTCGGCTCGGCGAACGTCTACCTGCTCGGCAACGGCTACGCGCCGCTGCTGAAGTACACCGACAAGTACGGCCGCAGCCAGACCAGCGAGGCACCGTTCCTGCGCACCGGCGACTCCAACGCGACCGAGGAGGGCGTGGCGATCTTCCCGGACGCCAACGTCGACCCGAAGACCGGCGCGCGGGCCCCGGACCAGCAGATCGCCTTCGACGGGCTCTATCTGCCGACCGCGCCGGAGAGCGCGCCGTACGTCTCGTCGCAGTACCCGGCCGAGCGGAACCCGGCGGTGAACCTGACCGCGTACCGGGGCAACCTCGGGCTGGACGCCGGCATCCCCGGCTCGGTCTACGCGCTGGACCGGCGGCAGATCGACGACGGCAAGCTCAAGGAGATCGGCACCAAGCTGCTGCGGCCGGGGGAGAAGTGGACCCTGGACGACGGCAGCACGCTGGAGTTCGTCGGCACCAAGCCGTACATCACGCTTGCGGTCCGGCATGCGCCCGGGCAGACGTTGCTGCTGGTGGCGAGCGGCACGCTGCTGCTGGGCCTGATGGGCTCGCTGTTCGCCCGGCGGCGCCGGGTCTGGTTCCGGGTTTCGCCCCCCGAGGGCGGATCTCCGACGAGCGGTAGTAGTTTGGTGGAGGCCGGTGGGCTGCCGCGCACCGAGCACCCTGGGTTCGCCGACGAGTTCGCGCAGCTCGTCGCCGCGGTGAGCGGCGACGCGCCGGACGCGCGGCGGGCGCGAGAAGGAGACGACTGATGTCCGCACTCTCCGACCAGCTGGTCGCGTTCGCGATCCTGGCGTACCTGATCGCGATGATCAGCCACGCGGTGGAGTTCGCGCTGGGCAACGCGCGGAAGGTGTCCGCGGCCGCGCCGGCGCGGGAGCTGGTCGGCGCGGGTGTCGGCGGAGCCGGCGGCACGCTCGACGAGCCGGCCGTCGCGGCGACGCCGCCGCGCCCGGACCGCACCGGCGCGCGGGCCGTGCTGGCCGGCCGGATCGCCGCCTGGCTCGCCGTGCTGGCAGCCGCCGTGCACCTGGGCGCCGTGGTCACCCGGGGCCTCGCCGCCGACCGGATGCCCTGGGGCAACATGTACGAGTTCGTGCTGACCGGCACCTGGATCGGTGTGGCGGCCTGGCTCGTGGTGCTCTGGAAGCAGCCGTGGCTGCGCCGGCTCGGGCTGTTCCTGACGCTGGTCATGGTGCTGCTGCTGGCCTTCGCCGAGCTGAAGCTCTACGTGCCGATCGAGCCGCTGATGCCGGCGCTGCAGTCGTGGTGGTTCATCATCCACGTCTCGACGATCATCTTCGCCTCGGGCATCTTCCTGCTGGGCGTGGTGCCCGCCGCCGCGTACCTGATGCGGTCCGGCTGGGAGCAGGGGCGGCGCAGCTTCCCGTACACCCTGGCCCGCCGCCTCCCGGAGGCGGCCGGGCTGGAGCGGCTGACCTTCATGCTGCACGCCTTCTCGTTCCCGATCTTCACCTTCGCGGTGATCGCGGGGGCGATCTGGGCCGAGGCGGCCTGGGGTCGTGCCTGGGGCTGGGACCCGAAGGAGACCTGGGCGTTCATCTCCTGGGTGGTGTACGCGGGCTACCTGCACGCCCGGGCCACGCCGAGCGTGAAGCGCAACGTGGCCACCTGGATCTCCATCGTGGGCTTCCTGACCGTGATGATGAACCTGTTCGGCGTGAACTTCTTCTTCACCGGTCTGCACTCGTACGCCGGGGTGTAGTGGCCGGGCGCGCGGTCAGCACCTCGTCCACCCGGCGCGTGATCTGGTAGGCCACCTCGGGCAGGTCGGCCAGTTCGAGGCGGTCCGCCCGGAGCGCGAACTGGGCGTGCAGCTCGCGGGCCACCGCGTCGCGGATCTCGGCCTGGAGCGGGCTGAGGCCGTCGGGGTCACCCACCACGTATGCGTCATCCATCCGCCGATGATGAACCGCCGACGGCGAAGCTGTCAGTGACGAAGTCATCCGCCGAGCCAGCCGGGGACGTCGAGGCGGAACACGTCGGCGGG
Organism: Micromonospora sp. WMMD1219; assembly: GCF_049315215.1. Classification (NCBI taxonomy): domain Bacteria; kingdom Bacillati; phylum Actinomycetota; class Actinomycetes; order Micromonosporales; family Micromonosporaceae; genus Micromonospora; species Micromonospora sp. WMMD1219. Next base: position 1,415,612 of record NZ_CP186057.1, on the reverse strand, counting down.
GACCATCCGGCGCAGGTCGTCCTCGATGGCGTCGACCCGGTCCGCGCCGAGCGTGGCCGCCCAGCGGTCGCGTAGTTCGTCGAAGACGACCGCCGAGCGGTGCAGCCCGTCGTGGCCCTTCGCGGTCATCCGGACCAGTTTGCGGCGGGCGTCGGCGGGGTCGTCCACGCGGTCCAGGTAGCCGAGCGCGACCAGCCGGTCCACCGTCTTGCCCGCTGCCTGCTTGGAGACGCCGAGGCGTTGCCCGAGGTCGGAGGCGGTGGTGCCGGAGGGGCCGACGGCCTGGAGGACGAAGCCGTGGGCGGGGCGCAGCTCGGGGTGCCCCTGGCGGGCCAGCTCGGCGTGCAGGTCGTCGATCAGCGCACGGAAGCCGGCGAGCAGGAGCAGCGGCAGCGCGAAGCCGGGGCGGTCAGGCGTTGCCATGTTCGACAACCACGTTTACTATTTCGTCAACCACGTTGACTATCTTACGAGAGGGGCCCTGTGATGTCCCGCTTCACCACGTACGAGCCGGAGACCGCGCCCGCCGCCGCCCGCCCGGTCATGGCCGGGGTACGCCGCACACTGGGCCACCTGCCCGCCGCCGTCGGCCTGATGGCCGGCTCGCCCGAACTGCTCAAGGGCTTCCTCGCCGCGAACGCCGCGTTCGAGGCCACCGACCTCGACCCGGTCGCCCGCGAGGTGGTCGTGCTGACGGTCGCCACCCGCAACGGCTGCCACCTCTGCGTGGCCATGCACACCGCGACGCTCGTCCGGCACGCCGCCGTGCCCGAGCTGATCGAGGCGCTGCGTGCCGGTGCGGCGCTGCCCGACCCCCGGCTGGAGGCGCTGCGCCGCTTCACCGTCGCGGTCCTCGACCACCGGGGCGCGGTCCCCGACGCCGACCTGGACGCGCTGCTCGCCGCCGGATGGCAGCCCCGGCACGCGCTGGACGTGGTGCTCGGCGTCGGCACGTACACGATCTCCACGTTCGCCAACCGGCTCACCGAGGCGCCGCTCGACGAGCCGCTGGCCGCGTACGCCTGGACGCCCGCCCCCTGTTGACCGGGGGCGCGCCCGGCCCGAGGAAGGCGGTACGGGAGGATGGGGGCATGGCGGCTCGCTTCCCGTACACCGATCTGAAGGACTTCCTCGCGGCGCTGGAGCGTGCGGGCGAGCTGCGGCGGGTGAGCGCGCCGGTCGACCCCACGCTGGAGATCAGCGAGATCGTCACCCGCACCGTCCGGGCCGGCGGGCCCGCGCTGCTGTTCGAGCGCCCCACCCGGGGTGAGATGCCGGTGGCGATCAACCTGTTCGGCACCGAGAAGCGGATGGCGATGGCGCTCGGGGTGGAGCACCTCGACGAGATCGGCGAGCGCATCGGCGACATGCTCAAGCCGGAGCTGCCGCAGGGCTTCTCCGGGATGATGGGCGGCCTGGGCAAGGTCATGCAGCTCAAGTCGATGCCGCCGAAGAAGGTCAAGACCGCCCCCTGCCAGCAGGTGGTCTACCGGGGCGACGACGTCGACCTGAACCGGCTGCCCGGCCTGCAGGTGTGGCCCGGCGACGGCGGGATCTTCCACAACTTCGGGCTGACCCACACCAAGCACCCGGAGACCGGCAAGCGCAACCTCGGGCTCTACCGGCTCCAGCAGCACAGCCACAACACGATCGGCATGCACTGGCAGATCCACAAGAACTCCACCGCGCACCACGCGGTCGCCGAGCGGCTCGGCCAGCGGCTGCCGGTGGCGATCGCGATCGGCGCGGACCCGGTGGTGGCGTACTCGGCCAGCGCGCCGCTGCCGGCCGACATCGACGAGTACCTGTTCGCCGGGTTCCTCGCCGGTGAGCGGGTCGAGATGGTGGACTGCCTGACCGTCCCGTTGCAGGTGCCGGCGCACGCGCAGATCGTGCTGGAGGGCTACATCGAGCCGGGCGAGCGCCTGCCCGAAGGGCCGTTCGGCGACCACACCGGCTTCTACACGCCGGTCGAGCCGTTCCCGGTGATGCACATCGAGTGCATGACCATGCAGCGCGACCCGGTCTACCACTCGATCGTCACGTCCCAGCCGCCGCAGGAGGACCACGGCCTCGGCAAGGCCACCGAGCGGATCTTCGCGCCGCTGCTGCGCTTCCTCATCCCGGACATCGTCGACTACGACCTGCCCGCCGCCGGCGTCTTCCACAACTGCGCGATCGTGTCGATCCGCAAGCGCTACCCCAAGCACGCGCAGAAGGTCATGAACGCGATCTGGGGCGCGCACATGATGTCGCTGACCAAGCTGATCGTGATCGTGGACGAGGACTGCGACGTGCACGACTACAACGAGGTCGCGTTCCGCGCCTTCGGCAACGTCGACTACGCCCGCGACCTGATGGTCACCGAAGGCCCGGTCGACCACCTCGACCACGCGTCGTACCAGCAGTTCTGGGGTGGCAAGGCGGGCATCGACGCGACCCGCAAGCTGCCCGAGGAGGGCTACAGCCGGGGCTGGCCGGAGGAGATGCGCATGTCGCCCGAGGTCGTCTCGCTCGTCGACAAGCGCTGGAAGGAATACGGGATCTGATGACGGCGGCAGTCCAGGAACGGCCCGGCCGGGTCTCGTCCTTCCTCAAGCTCGTCGCCATCGAGCACTCGGTCTTCGCGCTGCCGTTCGCGTACCTGTCGGCGCTGACCGCCATGCAGCTCAACGGCGGCCGGGTGCGCTGGGGAGACCTGCTGCTGATCACCGTGGCGATGGTCGGCGCGCGGACGTTCGCCATGGCCGCGAACCGGATCCTCGACCGGCGGATCGACGCGCGGAACCCGCGTACCGCGAACCGGGAACTTGTCACCGGCGCGGTGAGCGTGCGGACGGCCTGGACCGGCGCGGCCGTCGCGCTCGTGGTGTTCCTGGCCGCCGCCGCCCTGCTCAACCCGCTCTGCCTGGTGCTCGCGCCGCTCGCCGTGGTGCCGCTCGTGGTCTACCCGTACGCCAAACGGTTCACGAACTGGCCGCACGCCATCCTCGGGCTGGCCCAGGCGGTCGGCCCGGTCGGCGCCTGGCTGGCGGTCACCGGCACGCTCGACGGCTCCGGCCCGGCCTGGCTGCTCGGCGCCGCGGTCGGCCTCTGGATCGGCGGCTTCGACCTGATCTACGCCTGCCAGGACGCCGACGTGGACCGGGAGATCGGCGTGCACAGCGTCCCCGCCCGGTACGGGCTGCGCTTCGCGCTGCACGCCTCCACTGTCGCGCACGTGGTGACGTTCGCCCTGTTCATCTGGTTCGGTGCCTGGGTCGGCTTCGGCTGGCTGTGGTGGATCGGGCTGGCGCTGACCGCTGTCGCCTTCACCTACCAGCACATGGTGGTCAGCCCCACCGACCTGAGCAAGGTCAACCGGGCGTTCTTCACCGCCAACGGGTTCGTCGGCATCGCGTTGTTCGTCCTCGCGCTGCTCGACCTGGTGATCCGGCTCGGCCTGCGGCCGTAACGGCGACGACCGGGCCGCCGCACCCCGGTCAGGACGCCGCGGCGACCGGGTAGCGGGCGCTCTCCAGCGTCCAGTCGACAGTGCCGCGCACGGCGGCGGCCAGCCCGTCGAGATGGATGGCGACCGCGTCGTCGAGCGTCGGACCGAACGACGGCGCCGCCGCCAGGAGCGCCGCGAACCGGTCCATCTCGGCCCGCCAGTGCGCGGCCACCAGGTCGACCGCCGCCGGCACCGGCACGCCCCGCTCGGCGGCCGTCGCCAGCACCAGGTTGTGCCCGCCGCCGGTGGCCCGGTCGCGCTCCAGCGAGGCGATGTCGTTGAACCAGGACAGCAGGTCGTTGGCGAGGCCGGCGAGCCGCCGCAGCGCCGGATGGTGGTAGACCGCGTCGGGCAGCGGACGCCCGGACGCGAACTCGATCAGCGGGTACGACACGTACGCCGCCGACGTGGCCCGGCGCAGCCGCACGTACTCGGCGACGCCCGGTGGACGGCCGGACGTGGTGGCGGTGGCCTCCCGGTACACCCCGTCGAGGTGGTCGGCGACCGCGTCGGCGAAACGCAGCCGCCACCGGGCCGGCATCCGGCGGCGCGGCTCCCGCCACGCCTGCACCAGCAGACGCCGCAGCGGGCCGGAGAAGCCCGGATGGCGGGCGCGCGGGCCCTCGCGCAGCAACGCGAGCGCGCCGTCACGCAGCGCCCGGATCTGCGGCGGGGTCAGCCCGTCCCGCCCGTCGCAGGCGTCGTCGACGAGGAAGAACCAGGTGAACACCGCGGTCAGCACCCGCAGGTCGGGCTCGGTGGCGTCCGGGTAGAGCCGGCCGGCGTACCGGGCGAAGCCGGCCCGCGCCAGCCGTCGGCGGGTGTCCGGGTCAGCCGGCAGGCCGAGCCGGTCGACGAGTTCCACCAGCCAGCCCTGCACGTCGTCGGCGTACGGGGAGAGGCGGGGCGGGATCGGGCAGTCGGAGCGGAGCGCCCGCAGCACCGCCGCCGTCATCACCGGCCCCTCCGTGGAAGTGGATCGCCGGTCGAAGAATTTCATGTCGCGGGACGTTCCGTGAACCCTCTGGACATCCCGGGCGGGCCGACCGAAAGGGGGTCGCCGCCCGCCGCCCGCGGCGACCAGGCACGCTTGAGGCATGCGCGAACCATGGGTGGTGGGTGTCTCCGGCGCGTCCGGGACACCGTACGCGGCGGCTGTCGTCCGGGGCCTGCTAGACGCCGGCCAGGCGGTGGACCTGATCGTCTCCCGGGCGGCCCGGCTGACGGTGCTGGACGAGACCGGCCGGCCCTTCCGGGACGCGCACTGGGCCGAGGACCTGGCCGCCTGGCTCGACCGCGACCTCACCGGCGCGGACCTGCGGCACTGGCCCGCCGGTGACCTGGCGGCGGGCCCGAGCAGCGGCTCCTACCCGGTACGCGGCATGGCGGTGGTGCCCGCGAGTACCGCCGCGTGCGCGGGCATCGCGATCGGGCTGTCCAAGGATCTGCTCCAGCGCGCCGCCGAGGTGAACCTCAAGGAACGCCGCCCGGTCGTCGTGGTGCCCCGGGAGACGCCGGTTACCCGCAGTCACCTGGAACATCTCATCGCGCTGCACGACGCCGGCGCGGTGGTGCTGCCGGCCAGTCCGGGCTTCTACGGCGCCGGCGCGGCGGCGTCCGCCGGGCAGCTCGTGGACTTCGTGGCCGGGAAGGTGCTCGACGCGCTCGGTGTCGAGCACACGCTGTTCCGGCGGTGGTCCGGCGAGCTGGCCGCCGGTCGCCGTGAGGCGGATCCGGACTGACCGGCCCGGCTGCGACGTACGGGGCGCGGCCCTCGGCCGGACCGCGCCCCGTACGTTCAGTACATGCCGGCGTTCGCCGGTCCGGGGCCGGTGGAAGCGGTCGGGCCCATGTTGCGGGCCTTGCCCATGTCCTCCGCCTCGTCCAGCATGCCCTCCCCCTCGAGCAGGGCCCGCACCTCGGATTCCCGAAACCGGCGGTGCCCTCCTGGAGTCCGGATACTGCCGATCCGGCCGGCCGCTGCCCATCTGGTCACGGTCTTCGGGTCCACCCGAAACAGCGCAGCGACCTCACCCGGTGTCAGCAGGCGATCTCCAGTGTCCACAGCCCCCTCCTCGCGTCGACGAAGCCCCCGGCTGAACACACTGCCCCCGGCCGGTGCGAGCCCAGAGCCGTCATGAGGGACGTATGGCAATTACAGCACCGGCTACCGGACGTGTCCGCCAAACGCGAAAAACGCACACACTGGGAAGGATAGGAAATGGTACCGGCGGAGAACCCCCGTCATCGTACGTTTGTGAAGGGTTGATCCACGGGTACCGACAGTGTTCCGTGGTCGCCGAACGGATAGGGTCACTCTCCGTGGACACGATCGACCTGAGCCTCGTGGAGCTGTTGCGGGGCAACGCCCGTCTGTCGTACGCCGAGCTGGCCCGTCAGGTCGGCCTCTCCGCCCCGGCCGTGCACGAGCGGGTCGGCAAGCTGGAGTCCAGCGGCGTGATCCGGGCGTACCGGGCCGAGGTCGAGCCGGAGTCGATCGGGCTCGGCGTGACAGCGCTCATCGGCATCATCGAGGACTCCGACGCGGACACCGACGACGTGCTGGAGTCGTTCCGCCGCATCCCCGAGATCGAGTCCTGCTACTTCATGGCCGGCGTCGAGTCCTTCCTGCTGAAGGCGCGGGTCGGAACGATCGCCGAGCTGGAGCAGTTGATCGTCCGGCTGAACCGGACGGCGGGTGTGGCGTCCACCCGCACCAGCATCGCCCTGTCGACCAAGTGGGAGAACCGCCCGCAGCCGCTGGAAGCGCCCACCGCCTGACGCCTCTGGCCCCGGGCCGCCGGTTGCGGTTAACGTGCGCCGATGACGAGCTCGGGACGCGGTGCCGCAGTGGTGACCGGAGCGGCCGGCGGGCTGGGGCGGGCCATCGCCGCCGCGCTGCACGCCGACGGCTGGAACGTGCTGCTCACCGACACCGACGCCGGGGCCGCGTCGGCCGCCGCCGCGTCGCTGGGCGGCTGGTCCCGCCCGCTCGATGTACGCGACGAGTCCGCCTGCGCGGAGGTCGCCGCCGAGGCGGCGGCCACCCCCGGCGGCCTCGGGCTCTGGGTGAACAACGCGGGCATCCTGGCCACCGGCCCGTCCTGGTCGCACGACGCCCCGACCCGCCGCGCGGTGGTCGAGGTGAACGCGCTCGGCGCGATGAACGGCACGCTCGCCGCCGTCGCGGTGATGCGCGAACAGGGCCGCGGCCACGTGCTCAACGTCGTCTCGCTGGCCGGGCTGATCGCCGCGCCCGGCGAGACGGTGTACGCGGCCAGCAAGCACGCCCTGCTCGCGTTCAGCCTCGGCACCCTGAGCGACCTGCGGATGGCCGGCGTCCGGGGCGTACACGTGTCGTGCCTGTGCCCGGACGGGATCTGGACGCCGATGCTGCACGACAAGCTGGACGACCCGGGAGCGCTGGCGTCCTTCACCGGCGCGTTGCTCACGCCGGAGCGGGTGGCCGCGCGGGCCGTCCGGCTGGCCCGCCGGCCCCGGCCGGTGGTCAGCCTGCCGCGCTGGCGCGGCGCCCAGGTGCGGCTCCTGGACGCCTTCCCCCGGCTCGCCCTGGCCCTCACGCCGGTGATCCGGGCCACCGGACGGGCCGGTCAGCGGCGGCAGGCCCGCCGGGTCCGGGAAAACCCGAGCCCACCTCGCTTGTAACGTTGCCGACGTGACTCACTTCGACCGGTGCGACGAGGCCAGCCGGCGCTGGGTGACCGAGGCGATCGCCACTGTCGAGGCGGACGCCAACCGCTCCGCCGACACCCACCTGCTGCCGTTCCCGCTGCCCCGCGAGTGGGGGATCGACCTCTACCTCAAGGACGAGTCGGTGCACCCCACCGGCTCGCTGAAGCACCGGCTGGCCCGCTCGCTGTTCCTCTACGGGCTCTGCAACGGCTGGATCGGCCCGGACACCACGATCGTCGAGGCGTCGTCCGGCTCGACGGCCGTCTCCGAGGCGTACTTCGCCCGGATGCTCGGGCTGCCGTTCATCGCGGTCATGCCCGCCTCCACGTCGCCGGAGAAGATCGCCCAGATCGAGTTCCAGGGCGGGCGCTGCCACCTGGTGGACGACCCGTCCAAGGTCGTGGTGGAGGCGCGCTGGCTCGCCGAGGACAGCGGCGGCCGGTTCATGGACCAGTTCACCTACGCCGAGCGGGCCACCGACTGGCGGGGCAACAACAACATCGCCGAGTCGATCTACGCCCAGCTCGCGCTGGAACGGCACCCGGTGCCCGCCTGGATCGTGGTCGGCGCCGGCACCGGCGGCACCAGCGCCACCATCGGCCGGTACGCCCGGTACCGGCGGCTGCCCACCAAGCTCTGCGTGGTGGACCCGGAGAACTCCGCCTTCTACCCCGCCTGGCAGGCCGGCGACTGGTCGGTGCGCACCGACCGCGGCTCACGGATCGAGGGCATCGGGCGGCCCACCGTCGAGGCGTCCTTCCTGCCCAGCGTGGTGGACCGGATGGTGCAGGTGCCGGACGCCGCGTCGCTCGCCGCGATGCGGGCCGGCTCGGCGGTGCTCGGCCGCCTCGTGGGCGGCTCCACCGGCACCAACCTGTGGGGCGCGTTCGGGCTGATCGCGCAGATGCGCGCGGCCGGGCGTACCGGCTCGGTGGTCACGCTGATCTGCGACCCGGGCGACCGGTACGGCGACACCTACTACTCCGACGAGTGGGTGGCCGCGCAGGGCCTCGACCTCGCCCCGCACCTCGCCACCATCGACCGGTTCCTGACCGACGGCACCTGGCCGGCGGCCTGAACCGGACCCCGGACGGTCAGCGCGGGTCGACCCGCTCGGCCAGCCCCGGGTAGCGCACCACGAAACCGTCCGGGTCGACCTCCAGGTCGGCGGCGAACGTGTCACTGGAATACCGGACCCGGCCCGGGCCCAGCGAGGTGTAGACCTGCTCGGCGGGCACCACGGCCAGGCCGGGCAGCAGCACCCAGGCCACCGTCACGGCGGTGGCCAGGTCGGCGGGCAGCCGGCCCAGCCCGATCCGGCGGATCGGCAGCGTGTTCGTCAGCGGGGAACCGCCCAGATCCACGTCGAGCGCCTCGGCCAGCCGGCTCGGGTCGTCGGTGCCCGGCAGGCCCGCCGGTGGGTGGCCCGCCGCGCTCAGCGCCGCGTCCAGGTCACCCTCCTCGCCGGTACGCACGCGCCACCCGTCCCGGCCCCGCTCCAGGCGTACGCTCCGCGACCAGCCGGCACCCTCGGACTCGACCTCCAGCCGGTTCGTCGACCAGTCCGGGCCGACGGTCAGGCGGTACCGGCACGTGTACGGGATCGGATCCACGGCGAGCGCCACACCCTGCGCGGTCAGCCCCTGACCGTCGTCGAGCACGACGTGCTCGGAGCCGGCGGTGTCGGTCCGGGCCCAGAAGAGCGACTTCGGCATGGTCCGGACGTTACGCGACCCGGCCGTCGGCGGCAGCGGATGCGCGAACGCCGCCGCCGAGCGGGATGTCCCGCTGCTCCCGGGCGTCAGGCCAGCGCTACTGGTTACCCCTGCTCGTCGCCCTCTGTGGGGCGGGGCGGCCGGTTGTGACGGGCCCACTCGTCCACCTCGTCCGCGTCCCAGACGTTCATGCCGATCAGTCGGGCGAGCGGCTCGGGGAACCCGGGGCGGCGGGTGATCTGCAGGACCCGCTGACGCGATACGCCGAACAGGGCGGCCAGCTCGCCGGGCCCGTACAGGCGTGGTCGTCTCATCCGCCGAAAGTAGGCACGACACGCAGTGGTCATTTGTCACTTACAGATTGACAACCCCATGCGAGCTGGGGTGCGATGGGATCAGGCCCCCCGCCCGGTGGCGAGTTTCGCGGCGGACGGGGGTGCCACCTGGACGCAGAACCTTGCAGGAGGCCCCGAGTGACCCAGCGCCACGCTCCGCTGAAACCCCTCTGGGTCTGTACGGCAGACCTGCTCAACTGGCCGTGCGAGAACGCCAAGGCCGAGTTGGTGGCTGACTACGAGCACGACCGACGCCACCTCGCCGTCGATCTGGCCGCCCTGATGCGGCAGGCAACCGATGACCTGACCAGGCTCTACTCCGAGCCGCCGGACCCCGCCGAGATGCACATCCGGTTCCTGGGCTGGCTGCGGTCGGTGCGCAATGTCTGACCCGATCGGCACCGGGCTGCTCCTGGCCGCCGTCATCGCCCAGGCGTTCGGCTGCTGGGTCGCCTGGTCGTGGGGCCGGTCCGCTCGGCGCAGCCTCCGGCAGACCATCGACAAGGCCACCCCGACGCCACCGCCCGACTGGCGGCCTCGTCATCGCCTGTCGCTGTGGAATGAGCCGACCCGGCGATATCCCGTCCTCACACCGCGCAGCTGGAACGGGAGCCGACATCACCCCGGACGCACCGCCGCCGCCGAGCGGATGCTCGGCGGCGGCAGTGGGTGCGCTCAGATCAGTGGGTACGTGCCGGCGGGCGCCCGCCGAAGCCGCGCCTGTCGTCCCGGCCCCGCCCCTCGGCCCGGAAACCGCCGCTTCGGCGCTCAGCCGGACGCGCGTCGCCCCGGTCACCGAAACGCCGCTCGGCGTGCGGGCGGTCGTCCTGGCGCCGGTCGCCGAAGCCGCGCGAGCCGCTCGGCCGGTCGTCGTACCGCCGCTCGTCGCGGTCGTACCCGCGTCCGGTCGCCGGCCGCTGCCGGTCCCCGTACGGCCGCTCGGACCGCTCGCCGAAGCGCCGGTCGTCGCCGCGCGGGCCGCGGTCGTCGGACCGCTGCTCGCCGACGCTCCGGCCGTCGAACCGCCGGTCGCCGAAGCTGCGCTCGTCGCGACGCTCCGGCCGCCCGAAGCGGCGCTCACCGCCGCCGGACCGCTCGCCCGAGTAGCGCTCGCCCGCCGGCCGGTCGCCGAACCGGCGGTCACCGCCCCGATCCGCGAACCGGTCACTCGACTGCTCGCCCGCGGGCCGGTCGCCGAAGCGGCGCTCGCCCCGGCCGTCGCGGTCGCCGAACCGGCGCTCGCCACGGTCGGAGAAGCTCCGGCCGCCACGGTCGAAGCCCCGGCCGTCCCGGTCGCCGAAGCGGCGCGAGCCGCCGCCGCGCCGCGGCTCCGGCTCTTCCCGGACCGGTACGCCGCTGGGCTCGCGGGCGCCGGTCAGCTCGGCCAGCGCCTCGTCGCCCGCCCGGACCCGGGTCTCGGCCGGCTCGACGCCCGCCTTCTCCATCATGGCCAGCGTGGTGCGGCGCTGCTTCGGCAGCACCAGCGTCGCCACCGCGCCCGACTCGCCGGCCCGGGCCGTACGGCCGGCCCGGTGCAGGTAGTCCTTGGGGTCCTTCGGCGGGTCCACGTGCAGCACCAGCGAGACGCCGTCGACGTGGATGCCCCGGGCGGCCACGTCGGTCGCGACCAGCACGGGCGTCCGGCCCTCACGGAACTCGGCGAGCGTCTTGGTGCGCATGCGCTGGGTCTTGCCGCCGTGCAGCCCACCGGCCCGCACACCGACGGCCGCGAGCTGCTCGACGAGCCGGTCCACGCCGAGCTGCGTACGGGCGAACAGCATGGTGCGGCCCTCACGGGCGGCGATGGACGCCGCGACCGCGAACTTGTCGTGCGGCGGGATCAGCAGCAGGTGGTGATCCATGGTGGACACGGCCGCGGTGGCCGGTGCGGTCGAGTGGGTGACCGGGTCGGTCATGAACCGCTTGACGAGCGTGTCGACGTCGTTGTCCAGAGTGGCCGAGAACAGCAGCCGCTGCGCGTCCGCCGGGGTCTTCGCCAGCAGCCGGGTGACCTCGGGCAGGAAGCCCATGTCGGCCATCTGGTCGGCCTCGTCCAGCACGGTGATCTCGACGTCGTCGAGCCGGCACACGCCGCGCTCGATCAGGTCGCCGAGCCGTCCCGGGGTGGCCACGATGATCTCCACGCCGCGGCGCAGCGCGTCGATCTGCCGGTCGTACGGCACACCGCCGACGGCGGTCTTCAGGAACACGCCCACCGACTTGCCGAGCGGCACGAGGGCGTCGTTGACCTGCATGGCAAGTTCACGGGTGGGGACCAGGACCAGGGCGCGCGGGTACAGCGGCCGGGCCCGGTTGCGGTCGGCGACCCGGGCGATGACCGGCAGGCCGAAGGCGAGCGTCTTGCCCGAGCCGGTCTGGCCCCGGCCGAGGACGTCGCGGCCCGCCAGCGAGTCGGGCAGCGTGGCCCGCTGGATCTCGAACGCGGTGGTGATGCCCTGCCGGGCGAGCGTCTCGACGAGCTGCCGGGGCAGGCCGAGCGAGGCGAAGTCGACGGTCTCGGGCGTCGGGTCGATGGACGGGGACGTGCTGGATTCAGCGAACGTGGTCAAGAAATACCTCTCGAGCGGGGCGCATCTTCGCGATGGCCCGCCGCGGCCTGTCACGCCGCCGAATCGCCCGCAAGATCGCCCATGGGCGCGCGCAGTCGGGCGCGCCGGGTCAATGATCAGAGACAAGTGTACGGCGCATCGACGACTCCGCCACGGCAACGCGAGACCGTAGTGGGCGGGCTCACCCCTGTCACTCGATGAGCATGGTCCCGGTCAGGCCGCTCAGCGCGTCGTTGGCCAGGAAGACCACGAGCAGGCTGATCGCGATGAGCATGATCAGCGCGACCGCCAGCACGATGACCACCTTGGTGTTGCCGCCCCGGGCCGCCGGGCTCTCCTCGGACCAGCCCTGGGCCAGGATGTGCCCGGTCAGCGATCCGGAGTTCTCCAGCGGGTTGCCCTGCGGGAACGACACGGTGGCGAAACCCGGCCCGTCGGTCCCGCCGTACGCGGCGGTGGCGAGATCCGGATCGGCGGGCTGCGGGCGTACCGGACGGGTCTTGTCGGCGTCGCGGCCGGGCGTGGCCGGCGGCGGCCAGGTCGGCAGCGCCGGGGCCGGCACCACGGGCGGCGGTGGTGCCGACACGGGCGCGGCGGCCCACGACGGCAGCGCACCGTCCGGCGGGCCGGCCGGTGGCGACAGGGGCGTGACCGGCGGCGCGACGGGCGCGGCCGGCGGCGACAGCGGCGCGGCCGGCGGGCCCGGTACGGCGGCCCGCGCGGGCGGGAACGACGGGCCGGTCGCCGGGGCGGGGAACAGCGGCGCGGGCAGTGGGCCCGGCCCGCCGGTCATCGCCGGTGGCGGCGGGAACGGCGGTGCGGGCATCGGACCCGGCGGGGGCGGCGGCGGGGGTACGGGCGGACCCGGCGGCGGCACGGGCGGCCCGGGGACCGGTGGCACCGGCCCGGGCGTGGGCGTGGGCGTCGGCGGGGTGGGTGCGGGCGGCGTCGGCAGGGGTGGCGTGGGCCGGAGCGGGGGCTCCGGCTCGGGCACCGGCGGCGCGGGCGACGGCGGCGTCGGACCGGGCACCGGGGTCGGCGCCGGCTCGGGCTCCGGGCCGTTCGGCGCCGGGGGCTGCGCGGGCTCCGGCGGCTGGACCGGCTCCGGCGGTTCCGGGTTCACCGGTCCGGCCCGGTAGACAGTGGCGGCGGCGGGCGGCGCGGCCACCACGGAGGCGGCGACCTCCTCCGCGGAGACACGGCTCAGGCCGGGCACCGACGCGCTGGCCCGGGCGGGTACGGGTCCGGCCTGCTCGGCGGGCGGGGAAGCGCCGGTGAGCGGGGCGGGGCGGTCGGCGGAGACAGGTGCCGAGCCGGCGGACCCGTGCGGCAGGGAGTCGGCGGACCCGACCGGCGGTACGTCGCCGGACGTGACCGGCGGCGCGCCTGCGGACCCGGCCGACGCTGCGGTGACGGGCGGCAAAGACTCGCCGGAACCGGCTGCCGAGCTCTCGGCGGCGGAGGAGGCTCCGGAGCCGTCGTGCGGCTCGGAGGCGGCGTCCGCCTGCCGGGCCGGCGCGGCGTCGCGGTCCGCCGGGCCGGCGGCGTCGGCGGGCACTGCGGCGTCCGCTGCCGCCGGGTCCACGGCTGGGGCGGAAGGAGCAGGTACGGGCACGCGTGCGGACCCGGAGACGCGGGGAGCCGGGATGGCCGCCGGAGCGCTGCCGGGCGTACCCGGGGAGGCGTCGCCGTCCGCCGCCGGCGCGGCGGCGGGCTGGGGTGTCGCCGGGCGGTCGGCCACGGCGAAGGCGGACCAGCTGGACGGCGGCACCGTGGCGCCGGGCAGGCGCCGGTCCAGCGGCGGTGGGGTGTCCGCCGGGGTGCCCGCCCGGTACGTCGTGGGACCGGCCTGCGGAAGCGGCTGCTCGTCACCGGCGGGCGGCGGCACTGCCGAACCGGCGACCGACACGCGCGCCCGGGCGACGGCGACCGGCCCGGGTGAGGCCGAACCGCGGTCGTCGTCGCCGGCCGGGTCGGCGGGGCCGGGCGTCGGTCCCGGGTGGACCTTCTCCGCCGGAACGTCCTGCTCGCCCATCTCGCCCCTCCGCACCCACGCTCGCCTCCAGCCGTGGCGCCGACCGGAAGTGCCTGGATCTCACCGTGCCATATTCCGGCCCGGGAGCACAGCCGGAGTGGCGGTTGGGTCAGTCCGCGCTGCTGCTCGGGCTGGCGGAGCCGCTGCCGGCCGTGCTGCTCGACGGGGCGGCGCTGCTGCTGCTCGGCGCGGCGCTGCTGGTGTCCGGCTCGGCGCTGGCGCTCTGGCTCGGCGTCGGGTCGGGCGAGTCGGTCGGGCTCGGCGGCGGCGTGCTGGGCGCGGGGCTGGACGTCGTCGGCTTCGGCGTCGGCGTGGTGGGCTTCGGCGTGGTCGGCGTCGGCTTGGGCGTGGTCGACGGCTTCGGCGTGGTGGGCGTCGGCTTGGGGGTCGTCGACGGCTTCGGCGGGGTGGCCGGCACGGTCGGCGGCGGCGCCGGGGTGGCCGGGGCGGGTACGGCGCCGATCACCCGGGTCGCGGCGTAGAGCCGGGACCAGCGGACCACCGAGATCTTGACGACGTCGCCGGTCCGCGGCGCCTCCACCATCTTGCCGTTGCCGATGTACATGGCGACGTGGTGGACGCTGGTCCAGCTGCTGCCCGAGGCGAAGAACAGCAGGTCACCGGGGAGCAGGGCGTTCGGCGAGACGGTGCGGGAACGGGTGGCGAAGTACTGGTCCTTGGCGACGCGGGGCAGGCCCCGGTAGCCGGCCGCCTGGTAGGAGGCGAGCATCAGGCCGGAGCAGTCGAACCGGTCCGGGCCCTCGGCGGCCCACAGGTAGGGGTCACCGAGCTGGGCGAGGGCGTAGCGCACGGCGGCGAGCGCCCGCGGGTCCGCCACCAGGCCGTCGATGCCCTGGTCGACCACGTACGAGGTGCCGAGCCGCTGCTCGGCGGCGTCGGCCAGGCGCTCGATCTCCAGGAGCTTGGCCGCGTTCTCCTTGCGCAGCGCGACGAGCGCGGTCTCCTGCTTGCGCAGGTCGGCCTCGGCGCGGGTGAACTCGGCGGCCTTCTCGGTCGCCCGCCGCTGGGCCGACTCGTGCGCCTCCCGCGCGATCTGCTCGGCGCTCGTGGCACGGAGGAGTTCGCCGGTCACCGACGTGGTGGCGCCCTCGGCCTTGTCGCCCCGGGTGATGCGCTGGAGGTTGGCGAACTCCCGCAGGCTGGCGCCGAACTCGCCCGGCGGCAGCGCCGCGTCGGCCTTGACCGCGTCGGCGGCGGCGCTCTTGGCGTTGTCCTGGGCGCGGCGGAGCGCGTCCACCGCCTCGGTGAGCCGGGCGGCGGACTGGGTCAGCTCGGTCTGTGCGGCGTCCCGCTCGGTCTTGATCCGGAGCAGTTCCTCGCCCAGCAGGGTGACCCGGGCGTCGAGCTGGTTGATCTGGGCGATCAGTGGGCCGTCGGCCGGGTTGGTCACGCCGGTGGTGGCACCCGCGCCGGGCAGGCCCGGGACGGTGACACCGGGCAGACCCGGGACGGTGCCGGGGAGGCCGGGGACGGTTCCCGGCGCGCCGGGAACGGTGCCGGGCACGCCACGGACGCCGCCGGACGAACCGGGCAGTTGCAGGGGGCCGGTGACCTGGGGCCGGGAGCCGGTGTCGGGCACGACGTCGGGCAGCGGGTCGGCCCATGCGGGTGTGGCGAGCGCCGCGGCCGCGACCGCCCCCAGGAGGGCGGACCAGAGCGCCGGGCGCAGGATCGGTGAGATCACCGGCTGCCGTCCTCGTCGCCGTCGGGCCTTGGTGCTGTGAGCCATACCGCTCCCCGTCCGGTCTGGGGTCCGTCACGCGTGCTTGGGGCGTGTCGGGACAGGACGGCCCTGGTGTGTGTTCCGCCCCACCCTGTCTTACCTCACCGTTGCGACGATGTCGATGTGCGGAGCGTGACGACCGGTGAACCGGCGCGACCACGTCGGCGGCCGGTCGGGCCCGCGACGTACGCTCGATCGGGAACCCAGGTGGAAGGACGTGGCTTTCGGATGGACGCCGGACTCAAGCGCGAACTCGAGGCGAAGGTGTACGCGGGGGAGCGGCTGACCCGCGAGGACGGCATCGCCCTCTACGCCAGCGACGACCTGACCTGGCTGGGCCGGCTGGCCCACCACAGGCGTACGGAGCTCAACGGCGACCGGGTGATGTTCAACGTCAACCGGCACCTGAACCTGACGAACGTCTGCTCGGCGTCGTGCGCGTACTGCTCGTTCCAGCGCAAGCCGGGCGAGAAGGACGCCTACACGATGCGTATCGACGAGGCGGTCCGCAAGGCCAAGGAGATGGAGGACGAGCAGCTCACCGAGCTGCACATCGTCAACGGCCTGCACCCGACGCTGCCCTGGCGCTACTACCCGAAGGTGCTGCGCGAGCTGAAGGCGGCGCTGCCGAAGGTCAACCTCAAGGCGTTCACCGCGACCGAGGTGCAGTGGTTCGAGAAGATCAGCGGGCTCAGCGCCGACGCGATCCTCGACGAGCTGATGGACGCCGGCCTGGAGTCGCTCACCGGCGGTGGCGCGGAGATCTTCGACTGGGAGGTCCGGCAGCACATCGTCGACCACAACTGCCACTGGGAGGACTGGTCGCGCATCCACCGGCTGGCCCACTCGAAGGGCATGAAGACGCCGTCGACCATGCTCTACGGCCACATCGAGGAGCCCCGGCACCGGGTCGACCACGTGCTGCGGCTGCGTGAGCTGCAGGACGAGACCGGCGGTTTCCAGGTCTTCATCCCGCTGCGCTACCAGCACGACTTCGTCGACTCGGCGGACGGCAAGATCCGTAACCGGATCCAGGCCCGGACCACGATGGCCTCGCCGGCCGAGTCGCTCAAGACGTTCGCGGTCTCCCGGCTGCTGTTCGACAACGTGCCGCACGTCAAGTGCTTCTGGGTCATGCACGGGCTGTCGGTCGCGCAGCTCTCGCTGAACTTCGGCGTCGACGACCTGGACGGCTCGGTCGTGGAATACAAGATCACCCACGACGCCGACTCGTACGGCACGCCGAACACCATGCACCGCGACGACCTGCTGCACATGATCTGGGACGCCGGATTCCGTCCGGTCGAGCGGAACACCCGCTACGAGATCGTCCGCGAGTACGACGGTCCGCCGTCGCTGGCGGAGCGTCGGTCCGAGCCGCAGCAGGTCTGGGCCTGACCTGGCGATGAGCGACGAGGAACAGCAGCGCGGCTTTCCCCGGCGCGACGCCGAGGGGCGCATCCTCACCCTCGGCGACCTGCTCGGGGTGAGCCTCGCCGGCCTGGTCATCGGGGTGCTGGCGCTGCTGGTCTTCGAGTTCGCGTTCGCCACGGTGGGCGACAGCGGCTTCGGGGGTACGAACGGCTGGCTCGCGGTGATCCTGCCGCTCTGGCTGTTCTGGGACGAGTTCCGGGCCTGGGAGTTCGGGGCTGCCCGGGTGGTGGCCGCGCTGGCCGGGCTCGGGCTCGGCGTCGTCGCCGGTCTGCTGGTCGCGGGCCTGGCCTCCGGGCTGCCCGCACTAGTCACCGGCGCGTCGGCCGCGGCGGTGTTCACCGTGGTCTACGCCGTCATCTGGTTTCATGGCGTGCACTGGCTGGCCCGGCGTACGGGCTGAGGCACGGAGAGAGTGGGAATGCGGGAATGAGCGCGGCGGTCAAGTACACGCTGGGCCGGGTCGGGCTGTTCGTCGCCGTGCTGGCAGCCCTCTGGTTCGTCGAGATGAACATGTTCCTGCGGCTGATGGTGGCGCTGATCTCCTCGGCCGCGCTGTCGTTCTTCCTGCTGCGCAACTGGCGGGACGAGATGGCCGGGGAGATGGCGGAGGCGTCGGAGCGGCGTCGCGCCGAGAAGGACCGGCTGCGTACCGCGCTCGCGGGCGAGGACGAGCCGGACGCCGAGCGCCGCGACGGCTGAGCGGACGAACGAGAGGGCCCGGCGCCGGAGATGGCGCCGGGCCCCTCGCCGTTCATCGGTCGGCCGAGCCGCTCACCAGTTGGTCGAGCCCGGGACGACCGGCCACGGCCGGTCGGCCGGCTTGATCAGGTACGCGATGCCGCCGGAGCCGGAGGCCACGGTGCCGTTGGCCCGGTAGCGCTTGGTGCGCAGCCAGATCTGCTCGAACTGCTCCCGCTTGTAGACGTTGCGGACCGCGTCGTTGGACGAGGACGCCGGGTCGTTGACGATCACGTCGCCGTCGGCGGTGAAGCCGACGATCACGAACAGGTGCCCGGAGGTGCCGTAGTTGGCCCCGTCCAGCTCGCTGGCGAGGAACGACTGCGAGGTCACCACCGGGATGCCCGCCCTGATGAAGCGTTCCGCCTCGTCCAGCGAGTGCAGCCGGGTGACCCGCGCCTCCAGGCCGGGGAAGCTCGACGCGTACGCGGTGTTGAACGGCCAGTTGCCGGCGCCCTCGTACTCGTAGTCGTAGGTCATCCGGGCGGCGTGGTCGACAGTGGGGTCGGGGTAGGAGGGGTCGACCCAGGAGGTGTCCTCGGCCGAGGGCTTGCGACCCCAGTACTCGACCACCATCTCCGTCGAGGTGGGCGAGCACCACGCCTCACCGCCGCCGTCGTACTCGGGGTACTCGCCGATGTGGATGTTCTGCGAGTAGCGCGGCACGGCCAGCTCGGTGCCCCAGGCGATGCCGCCCCGGCTCGGGGTGACGGTGAACCGGTCCGGCACGTTCGACGCCATCGCGCCGACCATCCGGACCTGCGGCGCGGCGGCCTGACCGGGCGCGCGGTAGAGCGTCAGCCGCAACTGGTACGAGCGCAGCAGCACCCCGGCGTCGGCGTCGTCGATCGAGAACGTGTCGGTCCAGATGCTCGACCACGGGTCGCCCTGGCCGTCCAGCGTGGAGCGCTTGATGTCCTGGTCGCCGGAGGCCCAGCGGCCCATGACGTACCACGGGGTCTGCGCCCCGGTGTTGTACGTGCCGTGCAGCTCGACCTGGATCCAGGTGCCGGCCGGGGTGGCGGCGTTCCACGACGCGACCATCTCGGTGGCGTCGAAGCCGATCCGCCGCTCGGGCGAGGTCCAGGTGGCGTACTCCCAGGTGCGGGTCGTGCCGGTGTGCTCGTCGGTGAACTCGGTGGTGCCCGCCGGGCGGTCGATGGTCAGCGCCGGGTGGCGGCCCGGTACGGCGCGGGTGCCCTGGTGGGTGCCGGTACGCCAGTCGGGGAAGCGGGAGAACTCCTGAAAGGTGATCTGTTCGTCGTGTGTGACGCCCGGTCGCGCGGCTTGCGCCTGGACCGGTGCGCTCGTGGCGAGGAGGGTGAGCGCGGTGAGGCCGGCGAGGGCGGCCGCGCGCATGGGTCGTCCGAACATGGCAGCTCCACAGGGAGACGGCATCGTTGCCGTTCACTGTCGCGCTTGGCGGGAAGTTTCGCCAGATGTTCAGGCATAGAAAATCATTGCCGAAGTGACGATCAGGTCGGGATGGCTAAAGAGAGAGACAGATATTGATATGACCATGTGTCTCCTGGTGGAGTGTGCGGACAACGGGATCTCCCGTACCCCCAGGAGGTTGTCCATGGCCTTCCGCACCTCTCCGCTCCGCCGCCGGCTGGCGCTCGCCGCCGCCGTCGGCCTGACCATCGTCCTCACCGCGGCCGCCGCGCCCGCCGTGGCCCGGCCCGCGCCGGAAGGCTCCGGTGAGCCGGCCACCGTCGCCTACCGGGTGCTCGGCCCGCGTACGGCGGCCGACCGCACCGCCGTCGCCTCCACCGGCGCCGCGATCGACTACTCCGAGCACGGCGTGCTGCACGTCACGGCGACCAAGGCCGAGGCGAACGCGATCACCCGGCTCGGATTCCGGCTCGAGAAGGACGTCGCGCCGGACCCGGGGCACGCCGACGGGGGCATGACCGCGAACGCGTTCCCGCCGGCCGACTCGAACTACCACGACTACGCCGAGCTGACCGCCGTGGTGAACAAGGTGGTCGCCGACCACCCGACGATCGCCCGCAAGCTCAGCATCGGCACGTCGTACCAGGGCCGGGACCTGATGGCGGTGAAGATCTCCGACAACGTCGCCACCGACGAGGCCGAGCCGGAGATCCTGTTCAACGCCCAGCAGCACGCCCGTGAGCACCTGACCGTGGAGATGGCGATCTACCTGCTCAACCTCTTCACCGACAACTACGGCAGCGACTCCCGGATCACCGGCATCGTCAACTCCCGGGAGATCTGGATCGTCCCCACCGTCAACCCGGACGGCAGCGAGTACGACATCGCCACCGGCTCCTACCGCTCCTGGCGCAAGAACCGGCAGCCCAACAGCGGTTCGACAGCCATCGGCACCGACCTGAACCGCAACTGGGCCTACCAGTGGGGCTGCTGCGGCGGCTCGTCCGGCACCAAGTCGTCGGACACCTACCGCGGTCCGTCCGCCTTCTCCGCCCCGGAGACCGCGGCGCTGCGCAACTTCGTCAACAGCCGGGTCGTCGGCGGCGTGCAGCAGATCAAGGCCAACATCGACTTCCACACCTACTCGCAACTGGTGCTCTGGCCGTACGGATACACGTACAACAACACCGCCACCGGGATGAACGCCGACCAGTACAACACCTTCGCCACCATCGGGAGGCAGATGGCGGCGACGAACAACTACACCCCGGAACAGTCGAGCGACCTCTACATCGCCGACGGCACCAGCATCGACTGGATGTGGGGCGCCCACAAGATCTGGGCGTACACCTTCGAGATGTACCCCGGCTCGGCCTCCGGCGGCGGCTTCTACCCGCCGGACGAGGTGATCCCGGCGCAGACCTCACGCAACCGGGAGGCCGTGCTGATCCTGTCCGAGTACGCCGACTGCCCGTACCGGGCGATCGGAAAGCAGAGCCAGTACTGCTGACCTCACCACCGGGTGGGAACCCCGGTTCCACCCCCGCCGGGGTTCCCACCCACCCCCACCGTCCGGACGATCTCCGCTGGTCGTGCGCTACCGTGGCACCGACCGTGCCACAGCGAAGCCGGTGTGAAACCGGCGCTGTCCCGCAACTGTGATGCCCCGTACGCGCGGCGCCGGCCTTCCGCCGGCGCCGACGGACGTGGGACGAGCCAGGTCGCCTGAGGCCCGGTCGCGACACGCGCTCTCGAGGAAGGGCGCCTCGCGGACGGGCCTTTCCCCTGTCGGCGAAGCACCACACTCCTCGACCGACAGGAGGCCCCATGTCCAGACGTACCCCCCGGCTCTTCGCCACCGCGCTCGCGGCCGGCGTGCTGCTTCTCGGCGGCTGCGCCGAGAAGACCTCGACCGACACCCCCGCCGCCGGCGGCTCCGGCGGCGCGTTCCCGGCCACCGTCGGCAAGCTGACGCTGGAGAAGCGGCCCGAGAAGATCGTCTCGCTCTCGCCGACCTCCACCGAGATGCTCTTCGCCATCGGCGCGGGCAAGCAGGTCACCGCCGTCGACGACCAGTCGAACTACCCGGCCGAGGCGCCCCGCACCGACCTGTCCGGCTACCAGCCGAACGCCGAGGCGGTCGCCTCCCGGAACCCCGACCTGGTGGTGATCTCGGACAACCTCAACAAGATCGCCGACCAGCTCGTCGCGCTGAAGATCCCGGTCCTCCAGATCCCCGCCGCGGCCACGCTCGACGACACGTACCGGCAGCTCACCGACCTGGGCACACTCACCGGCCACCGGTCCGAGGCGGACGCCGTGGTGCAGAAGATGAAGGACGACATCACCGCGCTGACCAAGGACCTGCCGAAGCGTACGGAGAAGCCGACCTACTACCACGAGCTGGGCCCGGAGCTGTACACGGCGACCAGCAAGACGTTCATCGGCACCATCTACGCGCTCGCCGGCCTGGAGAACATCGCCGACGCGTCCGACGCCGACGGGAAAAACGGCGGCTACCCGCAGCTCTCCCAGGAGGTCATCGTCAAGGCGAACCCCGACTTCGTCTTCCTCTCCGACACCAAGTGCTGCAAGCAGAGCGCCGACACGGTGAAGGCGCGCAGCGGGTGGTCCGGCGTCACCGCCGTGAAGAACAACCAGATCGTGGAACTGGACGACGACATCGCCTCCCGCTGGGGCCCGCGCGTGGTCGACCTGCTCAAGGTGATCGTCGACGCCACCGCCAAGGTCCCGGCCTGACCGTGGCCGTACGACAGGCGGACTCCGCCCCTCGCCCGGCCGGGACGTCCCAGACGTCCCGGCCGGGTGCCCGGCTGCCCCGGCCCCTGCGGCGTGGGGCGCGCGACGCGGCCGGCACCCCGATCCGGCCCGCCGGGCTGCGCAAGCGCTGGCTGCTCGCCGGTGTCGTGGCGGTGCTCGTCGCGCTGGTCGCGGGCGTCTCCCTCGGCCCGGTCAGCCTGCCGCCCGGCAGCGTCGCGGCCGAACTGCTCAATCTGCTGCCCGGCGTGCACCTGGACAGCGGGCTCACCGAGCGGGAAGTCGCGATCATCACCGAGCTGCGGCTGCCCCGGGTCGTGCTCGGCCTGCTCGTCGGCGCGCTCCTCGCCCTGGCCGGCGGCTGCTACCAGGGCGTCTTCCGCAACCCGCTGGCCGACCCGTACCTGCTGGGAGTGGCGGCCGGAGCCGGATTCGCGGTCACCGCGGCGATCGTCCTCGGCGCCGGTGCGGGCGGCGCGCTGACCGGGCTGCCCGTCACCATTCCGCTCGCCGCGTTCGTCGGGTCGCTCGGCGCGGTCCTGCTGACGTACCTCCTCGGCGCGGCCGGCGGGCGGGACCGATCACCCGCCACACTGATCCTGGCCGGCGTGGCGGTCTCCGCGTTCTTCGCCGCCGGGCAGACGTACCTGCTGCAACAGCACTCCGACAACATCCAGCAGGTCTACTCCTGGCTGCTCGGGCGGCTCGCCACCGCCGGCTGGCACGACGTGTGGCTGGTCCTGCCGTACTTCGTGCTCACCTCCGTGGTGGTGCTGCTGCACCGGCGCGAGCTGGACGTGCTCTCCGTCGGCGACGACGAGGCCGCCGGTCTCGGCCTGCACCCGCAGCGCTCCCGCTACCTGCTGATCGCCGCCGCGTCGCTGGGCACCGCCGCCGCCGTGTCCGCGTCCGGGCTGATCGGCTTCGTCGGCATCATCGTGCCGCACACCATGCGGCTGCTCGCCGGTTCCAGCCACCGCGTGATCCTGCCGCTGTCGATGCTGTTCGGCGGCGCGTTCCTGGCCCTGACCGACGTGGTCGCCCGGACCGCCGCCGCACCCGCCGAGATCCCGATCGGCGTGGTCACCGCGCTGCTCGGCGGCCCGTTCTTCGTGCTGGTCCTGCGTACCGCCCGCCGGGTGGCGATGTGAACGCCCCCGCGGTGCGCGTCCACGACCTGCGGGTCGCGCTCGGCGGCACCCCGATCCTGGCGGGCGTCGACCTCACGGTCGCCGCCGGCGAGTGGGTCACCGTGATCGGACCCAACGGCGCCGGCAAGTCCACCCTGTTGCGCGCCGTCGGCGGCCTGCTCACCGGCCCGGGCGAGGTTGCCCTCTTCGGTACGCCGATCGGCGCGCTGCGCCGACGCGACCGCGCCCGGATCGTGGCCACCGTGGCGCAGTCCCCGGTCGTACCGACCGGCATGTCGGTGTTCGACTACGCGCTGCTCGGACGCACGCCGTACATCCCGCCGCTGGGCCGCGAGTCCGCCGCCGACCTGGCCGCCGTGCACGAGGTGCTGGACCGGCTCGACCTCGGCCCGTTCGCCCACCGCGAGCTGGCCACGCTCTCCGGCGGCGAACGGCAGCGCGTCTTCCTGGCCCGGGCGCTGGCCCAGGGCGCCACCCTGCTGCTGCTCGACGAGCCGACGAGCGCGCTGGACATCGGGCACCAGCAGGAGGTGCTGGAACTGGTCGACCAGCTCCGTCGCGCGCACGGCCTGACGGTGCTCGCCACCATGCACGACCTCTCCATCGCCGGCGAGTACGCCGACCGCCTGGTCCTGCTCGCCGACGGCCGGGTCGCAGCCGCCGGCCCGCCCGAGGACGTGCTGACCGAGGAGCTGCTGGCCCGCCACTACCGAGCCCACATCCGGGTCATCCCCGGCGACCACGGCCCTTTGGTAGTCCCCGTCCGCCCAACCTGACCCCCCGCCCGCCCTCGCCCCCGTCCCCCCCTTCTCCCCGTCGATCTTGCACTTTCCGCCCCGGCAAGAGGCGCATAACCCACGCCTGAAGGGCCGCACCTGCAAGATCGGCGGAGGGGTCCGGCTGCCGGGGTGGCAGGTAGATCTTGGTACGAAATGGCCCTCCTGGCGGGTTCAACCGGTGGTTGCAACACCCTTCGGTGATCTTCGTTGGGGTGGTTGTGGCGTCGAGGTTGAGCCCGCTGGAGCGGGAAGAGATCGGGTTGGGTCGGGCTGCGGGTGAGTCGTTGCGGTCGGTCGCATGCAGGTTGGGGCGGTCGGCGTCGACGGTTTCGCGGGAGGTGGGTCGGTTCGAGCGTTACGGGCAGCGGTATCAGCCGTCGGTGGCGCAGTGGGCGTCGTTTCTGCGGCACAACCGTGCTCGGCGGGTGCCTCGGTTGGCTGGTGACGGGCCGTTGCGTCAGGTGGTGCTGGATATGCTGCGTCGACGTCGCTCACCGCAGCAGATCGCCGCTCGGCTGCGGCTGGAGTACCCGTTGCAGCCGGAGATGCATGTGTCGCACGAGACGATCTATCAGGCGATCTACCTGCAGGCGCGGGGAAATCTGCGTGCTGAGCTGACTCGTCAGGTGGCCCTGCGTTGCGGGCGGGCGGCGCGTCGGCGCCGGCCGGTTGCCGCGGCGGCGGTGCGCTCGAGTCGGCCGTGGCTCGGGTTGAACATCAGCGCCCGCCCTGCCGAGGTCGCTGACCGGGCGGTGCCCGGGCATTGGGAAGGTGACCTGCTCGAAGGCACCCGTCGGGGAACACACGGTGGTTCCGCGATCGCCACCCTGGTGGAACGCGCCACCCGCTTCGTGATCCTGGTCGAACTGCCCGAGGGCAAAGTGTCCGCACACGTTGTGTCGCAGCTGGCCGCCGCGATGACGTGGCTTCCCCAGCGGCTACGGGCCTCGCTGACCTGGGACCAGGGCCCCGAACTGGCACGCCACCGCGACTTCACCATCGCCACCGACTGCCCGGTCTACTTCTGCGACCCGCACAGCCCTTGGCAACGCGGCAGCAACGAGAACACCAACGGTCTGCTGCGTCAGTACTTCCCCAAAGGCCGCTTCGACTTCACCACCATCGACCAAGCCGGCCTCAACACCGTCGCCGACGAACTCAACGACCGCCCCCGAATGACCCTGGGCTGGGCCACCCCCGGTGAGAAGATGGCCCAGCTCCTAGGTGTTGCAACCACCGGTTGAACCTGCCCCTGGGGGCCGTCCCGTACCAAGATCTCGACCGTCCCCGCCTCGCCGCGTCGATCTTGGACTTTCGGCCCGGGTAAAAGGTGCGTATGCCCCACCATGAGGGCCGCAGCTGCAAGATCGGCGGGCGAGGCGGGGGCGGAGGGGGCGGGGTCAGCGGAGGGTGGAGATGGAGAAGAGGGCGCCGGACGGGTCGCGTAGGGCGGCGCTGCGGCCGGCCGGGTTGTCGCGCGGCGGGACGAGGATGGTGCCGCCCAGCTCGGCGACCCGGGCGGCGGTGGCGTCGGCGTCCTCCACCGCGAAGTAGACCGCCCAGTACGCGGGCAGATCCGCCGGCATCGGCTCGGCCCGGGGCAGCATCCCGGCGACGATCCGGGCCCCGCAGCGCCACCCGGTGTACGCGACCGGTCCGGCCGGACGCTCCTCCGGATGCCAGCCGAAGACCAGCGCGTAGAACTCCTTCGCACTGTCGGGGTCGGGGGTGACCAGCTCGTTCCAACACATCGCGCCCGGTGCGTTGTACAGCTCGGCCCCGCGCATCGCCATCGGCTGCCACACGCTGAACACCGCGCCGGCCGGGTCGGCGAGCACCGCCATCCGGCCCTGCTGGGCGACGTCGAACGGAGAGACGACGACCTGCCCGCCGGCCGCCTCGACCCGGGTGGCGACCAGGTCGGCGTCGTCGGTCGCCACGTACGTTGACCAGACCGGCACCTGGTCCGGCGTGCCGGGTGGCCCGGCCCCGGCGACCGCCTTGCCGTCCTTGCGGAAGACGGTGTAGCCGCCGGCGTCCGGTTCGGGGGAGATCTCCCCGGTCCAGCCGAACAGCTCGGGGTAGAACCGTCGTGCGTCGTCCAGACCGGGCGTGGCCAGGTCGGTCCAGCAGGGCGTGCCGGGCTCGACGCCGTTCACGGTGACCCCTCTCGCCGGGGGCGGCTCCGCTCGCCCGCCCTGTCGGCATCGTGGCACCGCCGGGTCGGCCGCCGGGCCGGAACCGGACAAAAGGTCAGCTGAAGCGGCGGCCCTCGTCCCGCCGGTACGCCCAGCCGGCCGCCGCGGCGAGCACGAGCACCCAGACCGCGAGCATCACCAGCGCGCGGGTGTCCGGCCGGAAGTCGGTGACCGCCGCCCAGAGCAGTTCCACGGCGCCCCGGGTCGGCAGGTAGGGGGCGATCGCCTTGATGAAGCCGGGCGCGTCGTCCGGCCCGGAGAGCAGGCCGCCGCCGAACGCGAGCGGGAAGAAGATCACCTGCGCCACCACGATCGCGGCCTTGCTCGGCAGCGAGTAGCCGATCGTCAGGCCGAGCAGCGTGAACGGCACCGAGATCACGGCGACCGCGCCGAGCCCGAGCAGGAACTGGAGCGCGCCGACCCGCGCCTCGGTGGCGACCGCCGCGATCACCACCACCGGGATCATCGACACGTACGTCAGCACCAGCCCGGCCAGGATCCGCCCGGCCAGCCGCGGCGCCGGTCCGGCCGGCAGGGTCCGGGTGTACGGGTTCCAGGGCTGGTCGCGGTCCTCGGCGACGCCCACGCCGTACTGGAAGATGTTGGCGCTCATCACCGCGAAGGTCACCATGGCGGCGGTGGCGTAGGTGGCGCCGGTCGGGTCGTCGCCGGCGAACGGCACCACGAAGAACAGCATGGCGGCGGCGGGGAAGAACGCGCTGCCGACCACAGCCACCGGGATCCGGATGATCTCCAGGAGCTGGTAGCGGGCGTGGACGAGGGCGAGCGGCACGGCGGTCTCCTAGACGGGGGTGGGCGCGGGCCGGTCGTCGGCCGTGATGGCGAGGAACGCCTCCTCCAGCGAGGTGGGCCGGACCTCCAGGTCGCGGAACGCCACCCCGGCGGTGACCAGGTCGCGGACGAGCTGGTCGGCGTCGGTGGTGAGCAGGTGCACCCGCCCGTCGGCGCGTTCGGTGGCGACCACTCCCGGCAGCGCCGGCAGGTCGTCGGCGACCAGGCTGACCCGGCGTACGCCGACGATCCCGCGGATCGCCGCCACCGAGTCGTCGGCGAGCACCCGCCCGTGGCCGATCACCACCACCCGCTGCGCGAGCGCCTCCACCTCCTCCAGGTAGTGGCTGCTCAGCAGCACGGTGCCGCCGTCGGCGTGGAAGCCGCGGATCGCGTCCCAGAGCGCGTGTCGCGCCTCCACGTCGAGGCCGGTGGTCGGCTCGTCGAGCACCACCAGCCGGGGACGGCCGACGAACGCCAGCGCCACGGCGAGCCGGCGACGCTGCCCGCCGGAGAGACCACCGGTCTGCCGACGTACCTGGTCGGCGAGGCCGAACCGGTCGAGCAGCTCGCCCCGCGGCACCGGGTCGGGGAAGTGCGCGGAGACGAAGTCGACCACCTCGCCGACCCGCAGCGTGCCGGGCAGGCCGGTCTCCTGCGGGGTGACGCCGAGCTGCCGCCGGCTCGCCGGGTCGCGCGGGTCGCCGCCGCACAGCTCGACCCGGCCGGCGGTGGGGCGGCGCAGCCCGACCAGCAGGTTGATCAGCGTGCTCTTGCCGGCGCCGTTCGGGCCGAGCAGGCCGACCAGCTCCCCGGACCGGACGGTCAGGTCGACCCGGTCCAGTGCCAGCACCTCGCCGTAGCGGCGGCTGACCTGTTCGGCGCGGGCCAGGATCATCGGCGATCTCCTCCGGCGGGGGACGGTGCATCCCCTGTCTACCGTGCGTGCGCCGGCCGCGGTGTCCCCTGACCGGGTGCTCGTATCCCCTAGTCTGGTGGCGCCGTCGACGACGGTGGAAGTTCCAACCGGACACTGGGGAGGGTCCGTGACCAGTCCGAGCAGGAATCTCGACGTCCAGCCGGAGGCGTTGACGGCGTTCGCCGCCGCCTCCCGGGACCGGGCCGGCCGGTTCCGTGAGCTGCACCGGGCGTTCCGCGACGGCCACGTGGCCCGGCACTCCTTCGGCGTGATGCCCGCGTCGTTCAGCCTCGCCGCCGCGTACGAGCAACAGTTCGAGGCGTGCCTGGAAGGGCTGGCGGACGGCGCCGAGGTGATGGCCGACATCGCCGAGGGGCTCGACGACACCGCGGACGCCTACACCGGTACGGACGTGGCGAACACCGACATGTTCAAGCCGGGCGTCTGAGGGGGCGGGATGAGCACCGAGGCGCTCCAGCGCAACAAGACCTACTTCGAGCAGATCGTGTCGGGCACGCCCGACCCGTTCAAGCCGCTGTCGAACGCGGTGCTGTGGCCGTTCGAGCAGCTCCTGGAGCTGGTCGCCGGTGAGCCGGACGACCTGATGCGGGCGGCCCAGCTCGCGCTGACCACGGGCGAGGCGGTCCGGCGGATCGCGGGGGACCAGGTCGCCGACCGGGCCCGGCTGCGTGGCGCCTGGGACGGCGACGCGGCGGACAAGTTCCACGCCTCGATGGAGTCGGTCGAGGAGGCGATCGAGGAGCTGGCGAAAGGGCTGGACGGCACCAAGGAGGTGCTGGTCGACGCGGCGAACGCCGCTGTGGACGCCTTCAACCTGCTGGTGGAGCTGATTCTGGAGTTCCTGCTCTGGTTCCTGACCGAGGTCATCATCGCCGCGGTGGCGGCTGTGCTGAGCGCCGGTGTGACACTGGCGGCCACAGTGGTGCGCGTGCTGGCCCGGCTGGCCACCACCGTCGGCCGCATGGTCAAGATCGTGGCCCGGTTCGCGGAGATCCTCACCAAGCTGGTCGCCAAGCTGGAGAAGGTCGCCGAGTTGCTCATGCGCTACCGCCGGGTGGTGCTGGAGCTGCGGCAGGCCAAGAAGGCGTACCGGGCGTGGAACAAGTCCGGCTACACCAAGGAGGCGTTCGCGTTCAAGATCAAACGCGCTGCGATCCTCTTCCCCGGCAAGTTCGCCATCAACCAGGCGTCCCCGGTGAACATCCCCGGCATCGGCGGCGCCCTGCTCGACACCGGGATGGGCCTGCACGACGTCTCCGACGGGCGCAAGGACCGCAACTACCTGGTGGACGGCACGTACCGCGAGGATCTGGGCCCGTACACCAAGGGCGTGCAGAACGTGTTCGACTCGATCGTGAACTGAGAGGCAGCAATGACGTTCCCGGCCCTGGACCGGATCGAGGCGCTGGCCCGCAACCTGGACGGGTGGCAGCGCGAACTCGGCGCGCGGATGGCCGAGCTGGAGCAGAGCAGCGCCCAGGGGGTGAGCGACTCCGGCCTGGTCACCGTCGTGGCCGCCGCCGACGGCAAGATCCTCTCCACCGACATCAACGCGCGTGCCATGCGCTTCGACTCGTACACGCTCGCCGAGGAGATCACCTCGGCGGCGAACCGGGCGCAGGAGGCCGCCGCCGCCCGCGTACGCGAGATCGTCGGCGAGGTGATGGGCGACGCCCCGGCCGCGGAGCGCCGCGCCGACGACGGCTACGGCCACGACCGATACTGAGCCGATGGACGAGACCAGATACCGCGACCCGATCGACCGGCTCGTCGAGCCGGGCGAGCGCGTGCTGGCCCACGCCAAGGCGGACGTCGGCCAGGGGCTCGCTCCGGCGCCACCGCCCGAGCCGGAGTCCACAGTCGCGCCGGGCCGGCGGACGGTCGGCTCGGTGCTGCTCAACGTGCTGCTGCCACTGGCCACCTGGGACCGTGGCGATCGCCTGGTCGACGCGATCGGCTGGGGGATCGCCGGGCGCGGCGCCCCCGGCTCGGCCGCCTCCCGCCTGCACCGCGCGCTCCGTCCGCCCCGGCCCGACCTCCAGGTCCGGGAGACGCTGCTCGCGGTCACCGACCGGCGGCTGGTGGTCTGCCGTACCGGCGGGGTCAAGCTGCTGGCCGGGCGCGAGGCCGAGGAACGCGCGCTGGCCGAGACCTCGGTGGCGTGGTCGGCCACCCGGGCGGAGATCGCCTCCGCGCGGGTGGGCTGGCACCGGCTCAACCCGAAGCGGCTGCGGATCGACTTCACCGACGGTTCCTGGCTGTCGTTCACCGTGCCGATCGCCGAGTCCGGCCGGCCGCTGCGCGAGGTCGCCGCCGCGTTGTCCGCCTGACGGATCCGCCCGCCCGGGCCGCGGCCGGCCGCAGCCGCCCGCCCGCGTCAGGCCGTCAGTGGCGCGGGCAGCGGCTCGCGGTGCAGCACGGCCAGGCGGGAGACCGCCCGGGTCAGCACCACGTAGAGGCGGTGCAGCCCGCGCGGCTCGGCGGCCACGATCGCGGCCGGCTCGACGACCACCACGTGGTCGTACTCCAGGCCCTTGACCAGCGTCGCCGGGACCACTGTGACGCGCGCCGCGGCCTCGACGTCGTCGGCGGTCGCGGTCTCGACGCCCGCGTCGGCGAGCGCCGCGCGGAGCCGGTCGACCGCGTCGTCGGCGGCGATCACACCGACCGAGCCGTCGTGCGCGAGCGCCGCCCGCACCTCGGCCACCGTCGCGGCCGTCAGGTCGTCGGCGGTACGCACGTCCAGCGCGCCGTCGTTGCGCAGCGACCGGGCCGGGGGTACGTCGACGGCGAGCGCCGGCAGCAGCCGGTTCGCGAACGCCACCACCGCGGCGGGCACCCGGAAGCCCACGCTCAGCGGCACCACAGCGGCGTCCGGCTTGCCCAGGTGGGCCAGGGACTCCCGCCAGTCGGTCGCCGCCCAGGGCGCGGTGCCCTGGGCCAGGTCGCCGAGCAGCGTGATCGAGCCGTGCTCGCTGCGGCGGGCGATGGCACGGCACTGCATCGGGGAGAGGTCCTGCGCCTCGTCGACCACCACGTGCCCGAAGCCGGCGGGCCGTTCCAGCAGCCCGGCCACCTCGTCGATGAGCACCGCGTCGGCGGCGGTCCACCGGGTCGCCTTCGCGGTGCGGGCGGTCCTGCCGGACCGGAACAACTCCTGCTCCTCGGGCGTGAGCAGGCCGTCCGCGGCGGCGGCCAGCGCGTCCGCGTCGGTACGCAGCCGGTGCAGCAGCCCGTCGGGCGTGAGCGCCGGCCAGACCGCGTCGAGCAGGTCGGTGACCGGCTTGATCCGGCTCATCCGGCGCAGCCAGGCGTCGCTCGGCGACTCCGCCCGGCGGGCCTCGGCCTGGCGTTGCAGCAGTCCCACCACCCGTGCCCGGACCCGCTCCCGGCCGGTCGCGTAGGGCAGCCCCTCCTGGCGGGTCTCGGTGACCAGCCGGTGCAGCGGGTCGAGCCCGATCCGCCACCGGTACGAGCCGTCCGACACCATGATCGGCTCGGTCGGCGTACCGATGTGGGCGTCGACGGCCCGGCGCAGCACCTCGGCCATCCGGACGTCGTGCTTGAGCGCGGCGGCGGCCGGGTCGTCGGCCGCGCGGACCGGCACGCGCGCGACCAGGTCCTCCACTGTGGCCTGCTCGACCTCGACCTCGCCGAGCGCGGGCAGCACCGCCGCGATGTAGGACAGGAACGCCCGGTTCGGCCCGACGATCAGCACGCCCGAGCGGCGCAGCCGTTCCCGGTGCAGATAGAGCAGGTACGCGGCGCGGTGCAGCCCGACCGCCGTCTTTCCGGTGCCCGGCGCGCCCTGCACGCAGATCGAGTCGGCCAGGTCGGCCCGGACCAGTTCGTCCTGCTCCGGCTGGATGGTGGCGACGATGTCGCGCATCGGGCCGACGCGGGGGCGCTCGATCTCGGCGGTGAGGATGCGGCTGGCGGTGCCGAGTTCCTCGCCCCGGTCGAGGTGCTCGTCCTCGAAGCTGGTCAGCGTCCCGGCGCTGAACCCGAACCGGCGGCGTACGGCGACGCCCTGCGGGTCGCGCGCGCTGGCCCGGTAGAACGACCGCGAGACCGGTGCGCGCCAGTCCAGCACCAGCGGTTCGCCCAGCTCGTCGGTGACGTGCCGCCGCCCGACGTGGTACTCCCGCCCGGCGTGGTCCGGGTCCGCCTCCCCGAAGTCGAGCCGGCCGAAGAACAGCGGGGTGGTCGGGTCGTCGGCCAGCTCCTTGACCCGCCGGGCCATGTGCCGGCCGAGCTGCTCGGCGGTGTACGAGTCACCGGCCACCTTGTCGCCGGTGGCGAAGAGCGCCTGGGCGCGTTCCCGCATCCGGGTCAGCGCGGCGCGGGAGGCGTCGAGGTGGGCGCGCTCGGCGGCCAGCTCGGCGTCGAGGCCGGGTGTGGCGTCAAGATCGGTTGCGGGCACGATGAACTCCGATGGCTCAACTGAGGCTCGCTCGCGTGTCCGGGGCGGTTGGCCTGCTCCCGGCGCGGGGACGTCCGCTGCGGTGCATGCTCACCGCGGCCGTCGGGCGGTCCTCCACGCTACGGGAGCACCGGCAGGTCGCGCCAACGAATTTCGTGGTGGCAGGCGATTCGCTCGACCCACCTCCGCCTTAAGAATATTATTAAGTCCGGAGGTGGGGGATGGAGTGGGAGATCCTGATGACCGGGCAGGTGGAGGAGTTCCTCGACCAGCTCTACGTCCTCGACCGCGACTCCCATCGCCTCGTCAACCAGGCCATCCTGGTGCTGGAACGCAACGGGCCCGCCGAGGGGCGGCCCCTCGTCGACAGCATCACCGCCTCGCGTCTCAGCAATCTCAAGGAGCTGCGGCCCCCGTCAGCGGGGCGCACCGAGATCAGGATTCTGTTCGTCTTCGATCCTTGGCGTTCGGCGGTGCTGCTGGTCGCCGGTGACAAGTCGGGGCAGTGGGCACGCTGGTACCGGGAGGCCATACCGGAGGCGGAGCAGCTGTACGACACGTACCTGAAGGAACGGCAGGAGGAGAGCCGATGAGCGGCGTCAAGCGCTGGCGGGACACCACGCACCTGGACCGCGCGATCGACACGGCCGGCGGACCGCGCGCGTTCGAGGCCGAGGTCGGGGAGATGCTCGATCATGCTCGCGGGTGGCGGCTCGCCGAGCTGCGCAAGCGGCGGGAGATGACCCAGGAGCAGGTGGCGTCGAGGATGGGTGTCTCGGTCGCCCGGGTCTCACAGATCGAGGCGGGCAACGTCGCGACCCAGGAGGTGCTCGCGCGCTACATCGGCGCGCTCGGTGGCACCCTCAAACTGATCGCCGACTTCGGCGACGAGCAGCTCAAGGTCGCCTGATCCGATGGGTTCCACCGCTGGATCCCCGCGTCCGCGGACGCGGGATCATTGAGGTATGACCGAGGCGCTTCCCGGCAGGAGCCGGGTGACGATCAGTGATCCGCAGGTGATGCGGGCGCTCGCTCACCCGGCCCGCATGGCGATCATGGAACATCTCGGCACGCTGGAGGGCGGTGCGACGGCCACCGAGTGCGCCGAGATCGCCGGGCTGTCGCCGAGCGCTACCAGCTACCACCTGCGCGAGCTGGCGAAGTTCGGGCTGGTCCGGCAGGCGCCGGGCCGGGGTGACGCCCGGGAGCGGGTGTGGCAGGCGGTGAACCCGTCGTACCACGTCGAGGTGGGGCCGGACGCCGACCCGGAGGCGCGTGCCGCCGAGGCGGCCCTGGTCGAGGCGCACATGGTCCGAGACGCCCAGCGGGTCCGGGAGTGGTTGCGCCGCGCGCCGGACGAGTCGCCGGAGTGGTACGCGGCGACCTGGTTCAGCGACAGCGTGCTGCTCATGACCGCCGAGGAGCTGACCGAGCTGAACCAGGCGGTCCAGGCGCTGATGGAGCCGTACCGGCGGCGGACCCGGACCGATCCGCCCGCCGGGGCCCGGCCGGTGGCGACGCAGTACCGGGCGATGCCTCTCGACTGACGGGTTGCGCACACCAGTTGTGAAGGATTACTTTCGAAGTATGTCTTTCACAACTGGTGAGTCGCGCTGGCCGGACGTCTGGCTCGCGGCCACCGCGCGCGGCATCTCCAGCTGCGGAGACTTCCTCGCCGCCGCCACGCTCACGCTCGCGCTCCAGTCCGCCGGCGCCGGCGGACTCGCCGTCTCCGGGCTGCTGCTCGCCGCGACGTTGCCGCTCGTGGTGCTCGCGCCGCTGACCGGCCGGCTCGCCGACCGGGTGGACAGCCGGGTGCTGCTCGTCGCCGCCGGTCTCGTCCAGGCCGCGGTCTGCCTGGCGCTCGCGTACGCCCGGGACCCGGTCCTGGTGATCGCGCTCGTGGCGCTGCTCGCGGCCGGGCTCGCGGTCACCCAGCCGGCCATCGCCGCGCTGGTGCCGGTGATGGTCCGGCCCGAGGACCTGCCCCGGGCGGGCGCGCTCAACCAGACCGCCGGGACGCTCGGCGCGCTCGCCGGCCCGGCGCTGGCCGGGCTGCTGGTCGGGCAGTTCGGCACCCGGGTGCCGCTGCTCGTCGACGCGTTCAGTTACCTCGCGCTGGTGGCGGCCGGGCTGCTCATCCGTACCCGCAGGGGAGGGCGCCGGACGCCGGCCGGCGTCGCGGCGGCGGTCGCGCCACCGTGGCGGCTGCGCCGCGACCCGCTGCTGACGATGATGGTCGCCAGCGTGGCGGCGGTGGTCGGCGCGGTCGGCGCGGTGAACGTGATCGAGGTCTTCTTCATCCGGGAGACGCTCGGCAGCAGCACCACCGTGTACGGCCTGGTCACCGGCTCCTGGACGCTCGGCATCGTGCTCGGCGCGTGGCTGTTCGCCCGGGTCGCCCGCCGGCTCGCCGACGACGGCGCGCTGCTCGGCGCCGGGCTGGTGCTGCTCGGTGGCTGCTGCCTGGCGGTGCTGGTCTCGGCGGCGGTGCCGTCGGCCTGGCTGCTCGTGCCGATCTGGCTGCTGGGCGGCGTGGCCAACGGAGGCAACAACGTCTTCGACCAGTTGCTGCTGGCGCGACGGGTGCCGGAGGCCGCCCGGGGCCGGGCGTTCGCGGTCTTCGGGGCGGCCGCTCAGGGCGCCGCGATGGGCGGCTACCTGGTGGGCGGCCTGCTGCTGGAGGTGGCCGGCCCGCGCGGGCTCGTCGCCGGCTGCGGCGTGGCTGGCCTGCTCGTGGTCGTGGCGCTGGCCTGGCCGGTGCGCCTGGCGGTACGCGCCGAGCGGGCCGCCGTCGCCCGCGCGGCCACGCCCGCCGCCGTCGCCGTGCCAGGCGGTTAGGTGCGGACTTCACCACTCGATCGGATCCCCCGGCGGCGAGGCCGGAGCCACGGCGATACGGTCGGGTCATGGCCGACCGCATCGCCCGCCCCCGCGTGGGGCACATCCAGTTCCTCAACTGCCTGCCCATCTACTGGGGGCTGATGCGGTCCGGCGCGCTCATCGACGTCGACCTGCACAAGGACTCGCCGGACCGGCTGAGCGCCGACCTGGTCGCCGGTGACCTGGACATCGGGCCGATCACGCTGGTGGAGTTCCTCAAGCACGCCGACGAACTGCTGCTCCTGCCCGACCTGGCGGTGGGCAGCGACGGGCCGGTGCTCTCGGTGAACGTGGTGTCCACCCGCCCGCTGGGCGAGCTGGACGGCGCCCGGGTGGCGCTCGGTTCCACCTCGCGTACCGGGGTGCTGCTGGCCCAGCTGCTGCTCGCCGAGCGGCACGGGGTGC
The DNA here is from genome assembly GCF_049315215.1 of Micromonospora sp. WMMD1219. Lineage (NCBI taxonomy): Bacteria > Bacillati > Actinomycetota > Actinomycetes > Micromonosporales > Micromonosporaceae > Micromonospora > Micromonospora sp. WMMD1219. The sequence continues at coordinate 1,380,111 of NZ_CP186057.1, read as the reverse complement.
GGCCGGAGTACTTCCGCTGCCCGCCGGACCTGACCCAGATGCTGCTGGAGGCCGACGCCGGGGTGCTCATCGGTGACGTGGCGCTGCGCGCGCTCTACGAGGCGCCGGCCAAGGGCCTCGAAGTGACCGACCTGGGGCAGGCGTGGCACGACTGGACCGGGCTGCCGATGGTGTTCGCCGTCTGGGCGGTACGCCGCGAGTTCGCCGCCGCCCACCCGGGCCTGGTCAAGGAGGTGCACGAGGCGTTCCTGCGCTCGCGCGACCTGTGCCTGGCCGAGCTGGACCAGGTGGCGGAGGCGGCGGCCCGCTGGGAGACGTTCGACGCGGCCACGCTCGCCACGTACTTCCGGGCGCTCGACTTCTCGCTGGGCGAGCGGCAGGTGGCCGGGCTGCGCGAGTTCGCCCGCCGGGCGGCCGCGTACGGGGAGGTGCCGGCGCTGCCGGCCGACGGCCCGGAGTTCTTCCAGGGCTGACCGCGCGCCGCGCGGCTCAGGGTGCCCGGCGGCTCAGGGTGCCGGGCGCAGCAGCGCCTTGGTGATCCGTTCGCAGGCGTCCATGCCGTACTCCCAGCCGCCCTCGACGCCGAACGGGGTGCGCAGCATCACGCCCATCGTCCAGGTGTCACCGATGGCCAGGCAGTTGACGTGGTACTCCTCTTCCTTGTCCCGGTCGATCCACCCGTTCTTGATGGCGATCTTCTTCTGCTGGGCCGCCGGGAACGCCTTGCGGATGCCGAAGTCGCCGGGAGCGCGTACCAGGCGCATCTCGTTGAGCAGCCACTTGGTCCACTTCGGCCCGGCCGCGCGGCCGTCGTCGATGCACTGACCGAGGCGGGCGGTGTCCCGGGGGGACAGCTCGGTACGGCTCCAGCCGCCGTCGGAGGCGACCTCGCTGTCGGTCAGCTTGCAGATCGAGATCAGCCGCTCGATCGAGTCCGAGCCGCCGACGTTCTCGTAGAACTCCTGCGCCCTGGTGTTGTCGCTGTCCCGGATGATCTTCGTGGCGTCGGCCAGCTTCGCGTCGCTCGGCGTCTTGCCGTCCTCGGCGCTCAGGCGCAGGTAGTCGGCCACCACCCAGGACTTGATCAGGGACGCGGTGGTGCTCGTCTCGCCCATGTTCGACGAGCCGATGATCTTCCCGGTGCGCTTGTCCAGCACGGACCAGCCGTACCAGCCCTTGATCTTGAGGTTGTCCAGGTTCTTCGCCTCAAACGGCAGAGGGTCGAGGGACCGTGAGGGGGCGACCCGCGGTTTCGCGTTGCGGTCGACAGTCTGCTGCGCCGACCGCTCGCTCGTCGGCCCGGGATGCGAGTTCGCGGTGGCCTCCAGCGGCGAGCCGGGGATCACGCGCAGGGAGAGGCCGAGCAGGCCGACGAGGACCGCAGCGAGGGCGCTGAACGCGAGCGGGCGCCGATAGCTGCCGGGCCGACGCCGGGCACCGGCCATCAGAGCTTCCCGACCGGCTGCTGCGGCACCTTGAGCGCGGCGCCGGGCAGCGGCGTCACGAGCTGGGTGGCGACGGCGGCGCACATCTTCGCACCGTACGGCAGACCGGAGCGGCCCGGGTACCGCATCATCACGGCGAGACTCCACTTGTCGGTGAACGCCAGGCAGCTGACGTGCCAGTTGCCGTCGTAGGCGAGCTGGGTCCAGCCGTTCTTCATGTGCACCGGGCCCTGCGACTTGATCGTCGCCGGCAGGCCGTCGATGATGCCCCACCGGCCGCCGCCGGACCGCGCGCCCTGCTTGTTGACGCTGCCGGCCACCTTGGTCATCTCGCTGAGCAGCCACTTGGTCCACTTGGGCCCGGCGGCGCGGCCGTCGGCGATGCAGTCGCCGAGGCGGGCCGCGTCCCGCGGGGACATCTCGGTGAAGCTCCACCAGCCCTTGTAGTCGGGCACGTCGCCGGGCTTGGTGTCGGTCAGACCGCAGATCTGGATCGCGCGCGCGATGACCGGGTCCGGCTTGCCGCCGGGCTGGGGCCGGTAGGAGCCGCCCGCCGCCCGGTAGACCGCGTTCGCGCCGTCGTCGTCGCTGTCCCGGATCGCGAGGATCGCCGCCTTCTTGAGCCCGGCACTCGGCTGCTTGTCGCCGAGCTGGCGAAGGTAGTCCGCGACGATCCAGGCCTTGAGCATCGACTCGGTGGAGCTGGTCTGGTTCATGTTCTCCGCGCCGGTGACCGTGCCGGTCTCGCGGTCCATCAGGGCCCAGGAGAAGAACTCGCCCTTGAAGTTCACCGACACCGGGGCGTCGGCGAGCGTCGGGGCCGCCGGCGCGGTCGGTGCCGGCGCCGGGACCTGCTCGCCGCCGCCGATGCCGCCCACGCCGTCTCCGTCGGAGAACTTCGCGTACGCGGCCGGCACCAGCATGACGCCGCCGATGAGGACCGCCACGATGGCGAGCACCAAGGTCACGCGAGGTCGCATGAGTGGTGAGCTCCAGATGTCTGGCCGGGGGGACCGGCGCTTCCGCATGGGTTCGACTCGGTTGCCACTAGGCCGGGGGACGGTGGCCTGAACGGTGACGATCATGAAGCCGAACGGTTTGCCGGTCGGAAGTCTACTTCCGGACAGCTCTGATGCCAGGTCTCGACACCCGTGACTTTGCCGGGTGGGCGGGATATTGAGGCGCTTTGCCATCATTGGGGGATTTCTTCTATTCGAAGTGATCGACATCACAGCCACCAGGGCCGATGGCGGCGTGCGCATGGCCGGTGACGCGAGGTGGTACCCGAAACCTGTTACACCCTCTGGTGTCATTCGTGGCGAGCTGTAACACTGGCTGCATGTATGGCAACGACTTCGCCCCGCCGGAGGACGCTCCGGGCGGCGGCCTGCTCGGCGAGGTGGAGGCGGCGGAGGCCGCGCTGCGCGAGGCGGCGGCGCGGGCCCGGCGTGGCGGCGCGGCCCCGGACGAGGACGTCGAGGCGTACTTCGCCGACGTCATCAACGCGGACCAGAAGATCGAGCCCCGCGACTGGATGCCCGACGCGTACCGCCGGACGCTGATCCGGCAGATCGCCCAGCACGCCCACTCCGAGATCATCGGCATGCAGCCGGAGGGCAACTGGATCAGCCGGGCGCCCTCGCTCAAGCGCAAGGCGATCCTGCTCGCCAAGGTGCAGGACGAGGCCGGTCACGGCCTCTACCTCTACGCGGCCGCCGAGACGCTCGGGATCAGCCGCGACGAGCTGGTGGACCTGCTGCTCGACGGACGGCAGAAGTACAGCTCGATCTTCAACTACCCGACCCTCACCTGGGCCGACGTGGGCGCGATCGGCTGGCTCGTGGACGGCGCGGCGATCGTCAACCAGGTGCCGCTGTGCCGCTGCTCGTACGGTCCGTACGCGCGGGCGATGATCCGGGTCTGCAAGGAGGAGTCGTTCCACCAGCGGCAGGGCTACGAGATCCTGCACACGCTGGCGCACGGCACCCCGGCGCAGAAGGCGATGGCCCAGGACGCGGTGGACCGCTGGTGGTACCCGTCACTGGCCATGTTCGGCCCGCCGGACGGCGACTCGACGCACAGCGCCCAGTCCATGGCCTGGAAGATCAAGCGCTTCTCCAACGACGAGCTGCGCCAGCGCTTCGTCGACATGTGCGTCGGCCAGGCGGAGGTGCTCGGCCTCACCCTCCCCGACCCGGACCTGCGCTGGAACGACGAACGGCAGGCGTACGACTACACCCAGCCCGACTACGACGAGCTGATGCGGGTGATCAAGGGCAACGGGCCGTGCAACCGGGAGCGCATGGCGCACCGGCGCAAGGCACACGCCGACGGCGCGTGGGTACGGGAGGCCGCCGCGGCGTACGCCGCGAAGCGGGCGGAACGAAAGGCGGTAGCGGCATGAACAGCGCGTCCTCTCCCCTGTGGGAGGTCTTCGTGCGGGCCCGCCGTGGCCTCTCGCACACCCACGTCGGCAGCCTGCACGCCCCCGACGCCGAGCTGGCCCTGCGCAACGCCCGCGACCTCTACACCCGCCGCCAGGAGGGCGTCTCCATCTGGGTGGTGCCGGCGAGCGCGATCACCGCGTCCAGCCCGGACGAGAAGGACGCGTTCTTCGACCCGGCTGCCGACAAGGTCTACCGCCACCCCACCTTCTACGAGGTCCCCGAAGGGGCTGCGCACCTGTGAGCGCGAGGAGTGAGCCGGTTTTGCGAGCCCCGCAGTCGCGAACGGAAGGCGGCTCTGTGCCGTTGTTCGACTTCACGCTCGCCGTCGGCGACGACGCGCTCGTCGCGGCGCAGCGCCTCGGCGAGTGGACCTCCCGCGCGCCCGAGATGGAGGAGGACATCGCGCTCGCCAACATCGCCCTCGACCAGCTCGGCGCGGCCCGGCTGCTGCTCACGTACGCGGGCGAGCTGGAGGGCGCGGGCCGCGACGAGGACGACCTGGCCTACCTGCGCGACGACCGCGAGTTCCGCAACTGCCTGCTGGTCGAGCTGCCCAACGGCGACTTCGGCGTGACCATGGCGAAGCTGTTCTTCCTGGCCGCGTACCAGTCGCCGCTCTACACGGCGCTGGCCGGCTGCGCCGACGAACGGCTGGCGGCGGTCGGCGCGAAGGCGCGCAAGGAGTCGGCGTACCACCTGGACCACGCCGCGCTGTGGGTGAAGCGGCTCGGCGACGGCACCGAGGAGTCGCACCGCCGCATGCAGGACGCCGTCGACCAGGTGTGGCCGTACGTCCACGAGCTGTTCGCCCCTGATCCGGCGGCGCCGGTCGACCCGTCCACCCTTCGGGCCGACTTCGACGCCACCGTGTCCGCCGTGCTGGACGAGGCCACGCTGACCCGTCCGGAGGCCGGCTGGGCGCCCGGCGGCGGCCGGGACGGCCTGCACACCGAGCACCTCTCCTACCTGCTCGCCGAGATGCAGGTGCTGCACCGCGCCCACCCCGGAGCCACCTGGTGAATGCCAGGGCGGCCGCGGCGGCGGTGGTGGACCCGGAGATCCGGGTCATCACCATCGACGAGCTGGGCATCCTGCGCGCGGTCGACGAGGAACCGGACACCGGCCGGGTCGTCGTCACCATCACCCCCACCTACACGGGCTGCCCGGCGATGGACGTGATCCGGGAGGACATCCGGCGGGCGCTCGCCGCCGCCGGGCATCCGGACGCCGAGGTCCGTACCGTGTACCACCCGGCGTGGAGCACCGACTGGATCTCCGAGGCCGGCCGGGCGAAGCTCGCCGCCGCCGGCATCGCCCCGCCCGCGCCGCGCGGCGACGACACGGTGGTGCCGTTGACCCTGGCCGTCCGCTGTCCGCGCTGCGGGTCGCCGGAGACCACACAGATCAGCCGCTTCGGCTCCACCGCGTGCAAGGCGCTGTGGCGCTGCCGCTCCTGTTCCGAACCCTTCGACCACCTGAAGGCGCTGTGACTGTCACCATCACCCGGCCGGTGCGCCGCCGGCCGGTCTTCCACCCGCTGCCCGTCGCCGCCGTGGACCGGCTCACCGACGACTCGGTGTCGATCACGTTCGCGGTACCGGAGGAGCTGCGCGAGACGTTCGCGTTCTCCGCCGGGCAGCACCTCACCGTCCGCCGCCCGGCCGACGGCGACGGCGAGGAGGTGCGGCGGTCGTACTCGATCTGCTCCACCCCCGAGGAGCTGGCCCGGCACGGCCGGTTGCGGGTCGGCGTGCGTGAGGTGCCGGGTGGGGCGTTCTCCGCGTACGCCTGCGGCGCGCTGCGCGGCGGCGACACCGTCGAGGTGCTGCCGCCGCTGGGCCACTTCACCTCCGCGTTCACGCCGGACCGGGCCCGCCGGTACGGCGCGGTGGTCGCCGGTTCCGGCATCACCCCGGTCCTCGGGCTGGCCGCGACCGCGCTGGCGACCGAGCCGCGCAGCACGTTCACGCTCGTGTACGGCAACCGCACGGCGAACTCGGTGATGTTCGCCGAGGAACTGGCCGACCTGAAGGACCGCTACCCGACCCGGCTGCACCTGGTGCACGTGCTGTCCCGGGAGATGGGCGAGTCGGCGCTGCTGTCCGGGCGGATCGACGCCGATCGGCTGACCCGGCTGCTCGACACACTCGTACCCGGTGACGAGATCGAGGAGTGGTTCCTCTGCGGCCCGTACGGCATGGTGGTGGACGCCAAGGCGGTGCTCGCGGGTCGCGGCGTGCCGGACGCGGCGGTGCACACCGAGCTGTTCCACGTCGACGCCCCGCCGGAGCCGGTCCGGCGCGAGACCGACCGGCCCGGGGCCGGCACCGAGGTGACGATCCTGCTGGACGGCCGCTCGTCCAGTTTCACGATGGGCCGGGACGAGCGGGTGCTCGACGCGGCTCTGCGGGTGCGCGGCGAGTTGCCGTACGCGTGCAAGGGCGGCGTGTGTTCGACCTGCCGGGCCAAGGTGACCTCAGGTGAGGTGACGATGGCGCGCAACTACGCGCTGGAGCCCGACGAGGTGGCCGCCGGTTACGTGCTGACCTGCCAGTCCAGCCCGGTCACCGACGAGCTGACAGTCGACTACGACGCGTAGCGGCGCCGCCGCTCAGATCACCACCGGCGGTGCCGTGGCGGCGCGGCCACGGGCCCGGCTGACGTGACCACGCCACCCGCCGACGAGCGCGAACAGGGTCCATCCCGCCGCGCCGAGCACGAGCATGCCCCGCTTCCCGTCCGGGTCCACGTCCTGCGCGTCGGTCAGTTCCACCTCGCCCCGCGGGTCGACGAGTACCGTCAGGCGCTGGCCGACCCGGTAGCCGGGGGAGCTGCCCCGGTAGACCAGCGGCTCGTCGAGCCGGCCGGCGTCGCCCTGGAGGGCGAACTCGTGCCGCTTGCCGACCGTCTGCACGTCGACGATCGTCACCGGCTGGGCGACGCCGCGCTCCCGGAGCACCGACTCCGGGGCGAGCTGCACGGCGCCCACCAGCACGAACAGGGCCGGCACCACCGACAGGAGAGTCAGCCACCAGCCCCGGTGCAGCAGGCGCAGGCCGACCGCGAAGGCGAGACAGCCGACCAGGCCGACGCAGATCGGCACCGCGATCGGCAGTCCCACGGTGAGGTGGCCGACCACCGTGGTCACGGCGATCACGGCGAGGCCGAAGCCGACGAGCACGGCGGTCATGGTGAGGGACCAGAGGGCGGAGCGGGCGCCGGCCACGCGTACGGGGGTGGGCGGGGGCGATACGACTGACACGCCGAGAGCGTAGACGCGGCCTGCCACGTCCATTTCTTGTCCGAACGGTTCGGACAGCGGTAACCTTCAACTGCCAGGGGCACTAGCCCCGTGGAAGTGGACCCGGCAGCCTTCCGGACGGTGGGTGAGCCGGGTCTCGCGCTGTCTGCGCCTCGTCAGACCTGCCGCGACTCACTGATCATGCGGCGGATGGAGTCCTTCCAGCGCCCGCCTTTGGCCCAGCCCAGCACCAGGCCAACGCGTCGGGAACGGCCAGCAGACACTCCTCGTGGGCGCGTAGCTGGTCGTACCGCAGCCGCCCGTCCACCCCGCACTTCCTGACCTGCTCGAAGAGCAGGCGCTGATCGGCCTGGAAGGTCGAGTCGTCGCGTTCCAGGACGAGGCGGGCAGCCCCGATCTTCGCCGTGTGCTCCACCAGAGAGACGAGGCAGGCTTCGCGAGCGACCCGGGCGTTGCGATGGTCCTTCGCGTCGAAGATGACGGCGTGCGCGGAGAGCGCGAGAAACCCGTCGATGATCTGACGGCGCCGGTCGTCTCTCTCCTTGTGGAAGTGGATGCGGCGTTGGCCGGGCAGGATGAGATCACGAATCGACCGCCGTGCAGCGTTCAGGTCGGCCGGGTGCATGACCACGGCGGCGACGAGTAGCCCTCGCTCCTTGGTCTCGTCGACGAAGACGTGCGCGGTCATGGGACGAGGCTCTCCTGTCGCTGCTCGGACCCGGTCAGGCGTTGACGATTTCCCTGATGCGGTCGAGCTTCTGCCGGGCGGTCAGGCCGGCGGGGTTCTTGGTGCCGATGACGTCCAGCTCCGCTCGGACGTCACAGTCGTCCGGCTGAAGGATCGCATCGATCACACGTGCTCGGGGGCCGCCGTCCCGGACGTAGATCCAGACCGTCTGCGACTGCCGCGGCTCGGTGTTGAGCGCCGCGTCGAGCCGGTGGGGAGGGAAGAAACCGAGGCCGGTCGCCCTGAGCGTGTCGGCGATCTCGGCCAGGACCCAGCGGCCGAGCTTGCGGTAGCCCAACTCGTCCCGCAACTCGCCGAGGGTCGCTTCCGTTAGTCCTCCGTCCGCTCGGCAACGGGCCGCGATGCCTGGAGCGGTGTCCGTCTCGCTCACGTCCCACCCCAATGGCGTCGATGGATGTCGAACAAGATGATGCGAGATGCTCAACATCTTGTCAACCAATCACCGATGTTTTATTTCGATCTTGAGAATATTTTCGGAGAAGTGGGTTCGGCTCACACCGGAGGGCCCGGTACGGCGGCATCCACCGGTCGCGACGTACGCTCGGGGATGTGACGGCGAACCGGGAGATCGACGACATCCTGCAACGCGGCGCGGACGGCGGGCGGATCACGCCCGAGGAGGCGCTGCTGCTCTACACCGACGCGCCCTTCCACGCGCTGGGCGAGGCGGCCGACGCGGTACGGCGGCGCCGCTACCCGGACAACATCGTCACGTACCTGATCGACCGCAACATCAACTACACGAACGTCTGCGTGACGGCGTGCAAGTTCTGCGCGTTCTACCGGGCCCCCAAGCACAAGGAGGGCTGGACCCACCCGACCGAGGAGATCCTGCGCCGCTGCGGCGAGGCGGTCGAGCTGGGCGCCACCCAGGTCATGCTCCAGGGCGGGCACCACCCGGACTACGGCGTCGAGTACTACGAGGAGTTGTTCTCCTCGGTCAAGAAGGCGTACCCGCAGCTCGCCATCCACTCGATCGGCCCGAGCGAGATCCTGCACATGGCGAAGGTCTCCGGCGTGAGCCTGGACGAGGCCATCGCCCGGATCAAGACCGCCGGCCTGGACTCGATCGCCGGTGCCGGCGCGGAGATGCTGCCGGACCGGCCCCGCAAGGCGATCGCGCCGCTGAAGGAGTCCGGCGCGCGCTGGCTGGAGGTCATGGAGCTGGCGCACCGGCAGGGCCTGGAGTCGACGGCCACCATGATGATGGGCACCGGCGAGACGAACGCCGAGCGCATCGAGCACCTGCGGATGATCCGCGACGTGCAGGACCGCACCGGTGGCTTCCGGGCCTTCATCCCGTGGACGTACCAGCCGGAGAACAACCACCTCAAGGGCCGCACCCAGGCGACCACGCTGGAGTACCTGCGCCTGGTCGCGGTGGCCCGGCTGTTCTTCGAGACGGTGCCGCACCTGCAGGCGTCCTGGCTGACCACCGGCAAGGACGTCGGGCAGCTCGCGTTGCACATGGGCGTGGACGACCTCGGCTCGATCATGCTGGAGGAGAACGTCATCTCCTCGGCCGGCGCCCGGCACCGGTCCAACCTGCACGAGCTGATCGGCATGATCCGGTCGGCCGACCGGATCCCGGCCCAGCGGGACACGCTCTACAACCGGCTCGCGGTGCACCACACGGCCGCCGACGACCCGAGCGACGACCGCGTCGTCTCGCACTTCTCGTCGATCGCCCTGCCCGGCGGCGGTGCCGGGAAGTCGCTGCCGCTGGTCGAGGTCAACTGACCCGGTTCCGCCGTTCGGCCGGTCGGCGTTCGTCGTGCGGCCGGAGCTCCGCCCGTTTCCGGTGAAGCTTGCGCCAGGGGTCTTCACCTGCGTGATCACCGGCGGCTAGCCTGCCCGCGCGACACCACCGATCCGGGCCGCGAGCAGGCAGGTAACAGGTCGGCGGCGACCCGGTCGAGCACGGCCCGGTGAGCCGACGACGCCATTACGCTTGCGGCGTCCGTCGGACCGTCGTCCTCCATCGGCCCATGAGGGCCGTTCACATAACGCACCGCGGCAGGGGCGGGATGGGTGACCATCCCGCCCCTGCCGTCTGCCGGGATCGATGGGAACAACGGCCGCGTACCCGGGGGGAGGCGGGGGCGGCGCGGCTGGCAGAGTGGAGGCGTGAGCCGTACCCCGCAGGGCCAGCGCGCCAGCCTGGACAAGCAGCCGCACGAGGTCGCCGCGATGTTCGACGGCGTCGCCGCCCGCTACGACCTGACGAACACCGTGCTCTCGTTCGGTCAGGACCGGTCGTGGCGGCGGGCCACCCGGGCGGCGCTCGGGCTGCGCCCGGGCGAGCGGGTGCTGGACGTGGGCGCCGGCACCGGTGTGTCGACCGAGGAACTGGCCCACTCCGGGGCGTACGCGGTCGGCGCGGACCTCTCGCTGGGCATGCTGTACGCGGGCAAGCGCACCCGCCCGTCGGTGCCGCTGCTGGCCGGGGACGCGCTGCGACTGCCGTTCGCCGACGCCAGCTTCGACGCGGTGACCATCTCCTTCGCGCTGCGCAACGTCAACGACACCGACGCGGCGCTGGCCGAGCTGGCCCGGGTGACCCGGCCGGGCGGGCGGCTGGTGGTGTGCGAGTTCAGCACTCCGGTGAACCCGGCGTTCCGCACCGTCTACCTGTCGTACCTGATGCGGTCGTTGCCGGCGGTGGCCCGCGCGGTGTCCAGCAACCCGGACGCCTACGTCTACCTGGCGGAGTCGATCCGCGCCTGGCCGGACCAGGCGGCGCTGGCCGCGCGGATCGGCGCGGCCGGCTGGGGACGGGTGGCGTGGCGCAACCTGACCGGCGGCGTGGTGGCGTTGCACCGGGCCGTCCGAAACTGACCCTCCGGCCAGCGCAAGCTGGTAATTTCGTGAATATCCGATTCTGGTCTACTTTGTCCCGTAGGCTCGCCCCCATGACGGGACCAGACCAGGCCGCCACCGACGACGACGCCGCCGAGCTGATCGCGCAGCTCCGCGAGCTGGCCGGCGCGGATCCCGCAGATGTCCGGCAGGTCGTCGCCGAGGTGCTCGCCGCGCTGGACCGGGCCGCCGGCGGCGCGTTGCGCGACCACCTGCCCGAGACCATCCGGCTCGACGCCGGACTCGGACCGGCCGCGCAGGCGCGCCCGTGACCGGTCTCGACGCTCTTACCGGCGCGTTTCCGCGAAGTTAGGCCCCCCTCAGCGCGTACTGGTGTAACGCCGGTCATAGACTCCAACCGGATCGGCTTGTGAAGCATTTCACGAGCATGCGGGAGGAGGCGCGGATGACCGCGGTGGAGAACGACGCCGACGTCATCGTCGTGGGCGCCGGTCCCGGAGGATCGGCCACGGCGTACCACCTGGCGCGGCACGGCGTACGCGTGCTGCTGCTGGAGAAGACGGAATTTCCCCGGGAGAAGGTCTGCGGTGACGGGCTCACGCCCCGCGCCGTGCGGCAGCTGATCCGGATGGGCGTGGACACCTCGCCCGAGGCGGGCTGGCTGCACAACAAGGGCCTACGGGTGATCGGCGGCGGAGTACGCCTGGAGCTGGACTGGCCCGACCTGGCCAGCTTCCCCAACTACGGCCTGGTGCGCACCCGGCTCGACTTCGACGACCTGCTCGCCCAGCGCGCGGTCGCCGCCGGGGCGAAGCTCCAGACCAGCGTCAACGTCCTCGGGCCGGTGCTCGGCGCCGACGACCGGGTGATCGGCGTGCAGGCCGAGGTCGGCCCGGACAAGGAACCCGCCACGTTCCACGCGCCGCTCGTGGTCGCCGCCGACGGTGTCTCCGGCCGCTTCCCGCTCGCCCTCGGGCTGGCCAAGCGGGAGGACCGCCCGATCGGCGTGGCCGTCCGCCGCTACTACCGTTCGGCCGCCAAGCACGACGACGACTACCTGGAGTCCTGGCTGGAACTGCGGGCCAAGGGCAACGACGCGCTGCTGCCCGGCTACGGCTGGATCTTCGGCCTCGGCGACGGCCGGGTGAACGTCGGCCTGGGCGTGCTCAACTCCTCCTCGGCGTTCGGCAAGACGAACTACCGCAAGCTGCTCACCGACTGGCTCGCGAACACCCCCGAGGACTGGGGGATGACCGACGAGTCCAACGCGGAGGGTCCGATCCTCGGCGCCGCGCTGCCGATGGGCTTCAACCGGGTACCGCACTACACCCGCGGCGTCCTGCTCGTGGGCGACTCCGGCGGCATGGTCAACCCCTTCAACGGCGAGGGCATCGCGTACGCGATGGAGTCCGGCGAGATGGCCGCGGAGGTAGTGGTGCAGGCGCTCGCCCGCCCGGCCGGCGCGGAACGGGAGCGGGCGCTGATGGCGTACCCGCAGGAGCTGAAGGCCCGCTTCGGCGGCTACTACCGGCTCGGCGGCGTCTTCGTGAAGCTCATCGGCCGGCCCGAGATCATGCGGATGGCGACCAAGCACGGCATGCCGCACCCGATGCTCATGCGCTTCGTGCTCAAGCTGCTGGCCAACCTGACCGACCCGCGCGGCGGGGACGCGATGGACCGGGTCATCAACGCGATGACGAAGGTGGCCCCGGCCGTGTAGGAGACGACCGGCCCGGGGCCCGACGCCCACGAGCCGGACATGGATCGACCCCGCCGACCGAGGTCGTGAGGGACGTGAATAGTGTGATTTTGGCCAACCACCGAGGTCAGGGAAGGACGAGCAGGGGACAACGATGACGCTCTCTCCTTACGCACCCATCATCGGGCTGTTCGCCCTCGCTGCGGCGTTCGCGCTGTTCTCCGTGGCCGCTGCCCGACTCGCCGGCCCGCGGCGTCTCAACAAGGCCAAGCTCGAGGCGTACGAGTGTGGCATCGAGCCGAGCCCGCAGCCCGTCGGCGGCGGCCGGTTCCCGATCAAGTTCTACCTGACGGCGATGCTCTTCATCGTCTTCGACATCGAGATCATCTTCCTCTACCCCTGGGCGGTCTCCTTCGACGCCCTGCCGATCTTCGGCTTCGTGGAGATGGTCCTGTTCATCGTCGCGGTCTTCGTCGCATACGCCTACGTCTGGCGGCGCGGCGGCCTGGACTGGGACTGAGGAGGTAGCAGATGGGCATCGAGGAGAAGCTCCCCTCCGGCGTCCTGCTCACCAGCGTCGAGAAGCTGGTCAACTGGACGCGGAAGACCTCGGTCTGGGGCGCCACGTTCGGGCTGGCCTGCTGCGCCATCGAGATGATGGCGGCGGGCGGCCCGCACTACGACATGGGCCGCTGGGGCATGGAGGTCTTCCGCGCCTCGCCCCGCCAGGCGGACCTGATGATCGTGGCCGGCCGGGTGAGCCAGAAGATGGCCCCGGTCCTGCGCCAGATCTACGACCAGATGGCCGAGCCCCGCTGGGTCATCTCGATGGGCGTCTGCGCCAGCAGCGGCGGCATGTTCAACAACTACGCCATCGTGCAGGGCGTCGACCACGTCGTCCCGGTCGACATGTACCTCCCCGGCTGCCCGCCCCGGCCGGAGATGCTCATCGACGCGGTGCTCAAGCTGCGCGAGAAGATCATGCACGAGCCGCTGGGCCCGAACGGCCGCAAGATGCTGGAGGCCCGCCAGGCGCGCGGTGACGTGCCGGTGGTGCCGTACGGCTCGATGCCCTCGTCGTACCGCAGCGACAAGGCCCGCCGTGCCGAGTGGACGAAGGCCGTCCGCGAGGGGCGCGAGGAGCAGCTTCGGATCGAGAACTGGATGAAGGCGCAGAACCACCTTCAGGCGTCGCATAGGGGCCCGAAATGACCGCACCGAACGACAAGAACAACGACGGCGGGGTGCCGGTACCCACCACCCCGGCCGGTGCCAGCTCCACCGCCCCGGCGGAGTACCCACCGGCCAGCCCGGCCGGCCGGGGCATGTTCGGCAACCAGGGCACCGGTGACGTCTCCGGCTACGGCGGCCTGGTCCGCCAGCGCAAGCCGATCGAGGAGGCGGCCCGGCCGTACGGGAGCTACTTCGACGAGGTGCGGGACGCGCTGGAGGAGGCGTACCCGGACTTCGGCGACGCGATCGAGAAGGTCGTGGTCGACCGGGGCGAGCTGACCCTGCACGTCCGCCCGGAGCGGATCGCCGAGGTCTGCCAGGTGATGCGCGACGACCTCGCGCTGCGCTTCGAGCTGCTCTCGTCGGTGTCCGGCGTGGACTACCTGGGCGCGGAGCGTCGCCTGCACGTGGTCTACCAGCTCACCTCGATGACCTACCGGCGCATGGTCCGGCTGGAGGTGGCGGTCTCCGCCGAGGAGCCGCACGTCCCGAGCGTCACCGCCGTCTACCCGACCGCCGACTGGCAGGAGCGGGAGACGTACGACATGTTCGGCGTCGTCTTCGACGGCCACCCCGCCCTGACCCGGATCCTCATGCCGGACGACTGGGAGGGGCACCCGCAGCGCAAGGACTACCCGCTGGGCGGCGTCCCCGTCGAGTACAAGGGTGCGGAGATCCCCCCGCCGGACAAGCGGCGGTCGTACCAGTGAGCGCGAGGAGTGCAGCGAAGCGGAGCCCCGCAGTCGCGAACGGAGGGTTGGCACTGTGACCACGTCGAACTACGCGACCGAGCGCGAGACGACCGAGGGCAAGGTCTTCACCGTCACCGGCGGGGACTGGGACGAGGTCGTCTCCGGCACGGACCCGATCAACGACGAGCGGATCGTCGTCAACATGGGTCCGCAGCACCCGTCCACCCACGGTGTGCTCCGGCTGGTCCTGGAGCTGGAGGGCGAGACGGTCCGCGAGGCCCGCTCGGTCGTCGGCTACCTGCACACCGGCATCGAGAAGAACCTGGAGTACCGCAACTGGGTCCAGGGCTCGACGTTCGTGACCCGGATGGACTACCTCTCGCCGCTGTTCAACGAGACGGCGTACGCGCTCGCGGTGGAGAAGCTGCTCGGCATCACCGACGACATCACCGAGCGGGCCACCACCATCCGCGTGCTGATGATGGAGCTCAACCGCGTCTCGTCGCACCTGGTCTGGCTGGCGACCACCGCCATGGAGCTGGGCGCGATCAACATGATGCTGTACGGCTTCCGCGAGCGGGAGTACGTCCTCGACATCTTCGAGACCATCACCGGTCTGCGGATGAACCACGCGTACGTGCGGCCGGGCGGCGTGGCGCAGGACGTGCCGGACGACGCGATCCGCAAGATCCGCGACTTCCTCCAGCTGATGCCGAAGCGGCTCAAGGAGTACGAGAACCTGCTGTCCGGCCAGCCGATCTGGCTGGAGCGTACGCAGCACGTGGCGGTGCTCGACGTGACCGCCTGCATGGCGCTCGGCGTCACCGGCCCGGTGCTGCGGTCCGCGGGCCTCGCCTGGGACCTGCGCAAGACGATGCCGTACTGCGGTTACGAGACGTACGAGTTCGACGTGCCGACGCACACCGACGGTGACGTGTGGGGCCGCTACCTGGTGCGGGTGGCGGAGATCCGCGAGTCGCTGAAGCTGATCGAGCAGGCGCTGGACCGCCTGAAGCCCGGCCCGGTGATGGTCTCCGACAAGAAGATCGCCTGGCCGGCGCAGCTCGCCATCGGCGTGGACGGCATGGGCAACTCGCTGGAGCACGTCGCCAAGATCATGGGTCAGTCGATGGAGTCGCTGATCCACCACTTCAAGCTCGTCACCGAGGGCTTCCGGGTTCCGCCGGGCCAGGTGTACGTCGGCATCGAGTCGCCCCGCGGCGAGCTGGGCGTGCACGCGGTGTCCGACGGCGGCACCCGGCCCTACCGGGTGCACTACCGGGAGCCGAGCTTCGTCAACCTCCAGGCCCTCCCGGCGATGGCCGAGGGCGGCCTGATCGCCGACGTGATCGCCGGCGGCGCCTCGCTGGACCCCGTGATGGGTGGTTGTGACCGATGAGCTTTTCCGAAACGACTCGCGTCCGGGCGCGGGAGATCATCGCCCGGTACCCGGCGGACCGGTCCCGCTCGGCGCTGCTGCCGCTGCTGCACCTGGTCCAGTCCGAGGAGGGCTACGTCTCCCCGGCCGGTGTCGAGTTCTGCGCCGAGGTGCTCGGGCTGAACAAGGCCCAGGTCGGCGCCGTCGCCACCTTCTACACCATGTACAAGCGCAAGCCCACCGGTGACTACCTGGTGAGCGTCTGCACGAACACGATGTGCGACGTGCTCGGCGGGCAGAAGGTCTACGACACCCTCGCCGAGCACCTCGGCGTCGGGCACGAGGAGACCACCGCCGACGGGAAGATCACCCTGGAGCACGCCGAGTGCCTGGCGGCGTGCGACTACGGCCCGGTGATGACCGTCAACTACGACTTCTTCGACAACGTGGAGCCGCAGGCCGCGCTCGACGTGGTCGAGGAGCTGCGCGCCGGCGGCCGGCCGATGCCGACCCGCGGGGCGCGGCTCTGCACGCTCAAGGAGATGGCGGTCCAGCTCGCCGGTTTCGCCGACGAGCGCGACGGCGCGGTGGCCGACGGCGGGCCGGGCGAGCCCAGCCTGCGCGGCCTGCGCCTGGCCGAGCAGCACGGCGTCTCGGTGCCGGGCTTCGACCCGAAGACGCCGATCCGCAGCAAGGCCGAGGCCGACCGGGCCGCCGCCGAGGAGAAGGCGAAGGCCGAGGCCGCGAAGCCGGCCCCCGCACCCGAGCCGGCCAAGGCAGTAGAGCCGGCCAAGCCGGAGGCGGCCACCGGCAGCACCGCGCCGGACGTGAAGGCGCCGGACGCCAAGTCGCCGCAGGTGCGTACCGCCGAGACCCGGCAGCCGGACGCGAGCACCGCGGTGCCCGACGCGCCCGGCACGAAGATGCCGGTGGACGGCCCGGCCCCGGCGCCGCGCGACGCGCGGGCGGCCGAGGCGGCCGGCGCGGCGGCGAACCCGCCGGCCGGCGACGGCAAGCCCGCCGGCGACGCGGCCGGCGCGCAGGAGCGCAACCTCAAGGAAGCGGAATCCGGTACGGGCGCGGACGGCGGCGACCCGGCGGACGCGAGCGGAACGGGGGTCCGGAAGTGACCACTCCTCGGCCGGAGACGCTGGCCAAGCTCACGCCGGTGCTGACCAAGCGCTGGCTCTCGCCGGACGCGTGGCGGCTCGGCACCTACGAGAAGCTGGACGGCTACGCCGCCCTGCGCAAGGCGCTCAAGGCGCACCCGGACGACCTGATCCAGCTGATCAAGGACTCCGGACTGCGCGGCCGGGGCGGCGCGGGCTTCCCGACGGGTCTCAAGTGGGGGTTCATCCCGCAGGGCGACGGCAAGCCGCACTACCTGGTGGTGAACGCCGACGAGGGCGAGCCGGGCACCTGCAAGGACCTGCCGCTGATGACCCACGACCCGCACTCGCTGGTCGAGGGCGTCATCATCGCCTCGTACGCGATCCGGGCCAACCGGGCGTACATCTACATCCGTGGTGAGGCCGTGCACGCCGCCCGGCGGCTGCGCAGCGCTGTCGACGAGGCGTACGCCAAGGGTTATCTCGGCCGCAACGTCCTCGGTTCGGGCTTCGACCTGGACCTGGTGGTGCACTCGGGCGCCGGGGCGTACATCTGCGGTGAGGAGACCGCGCTGCTGGACTCGCTGGAGGGCTTCCGCGGCCAGCCCCGGCTGCGCCCGCCGTTCCCGGCGACCCACGGCCTGTACGCCAGCCCGACCGTGGTCAACAACGTCGGCACCATCGCCAGCGTGCCGTACATCGTGCTCGGTGGCGCGGACTGGTGGAAGACGATGGGCACGGAGAAGTCGTCCGGCCCGATGATCTACTCGCTGTCCGGCCGGATCGCCAACCCGGGCCAGTACGAGTGCTCGATGGGCATCACGCTGCGCGAGCTGATCGAGCTGGCCGGCGGCATGAAGCCCGGGCACAACCTGAAGTTCTGGACCCCGGGTGGCTCGTCGACGCCGCTGCTGACCGCCGAGCACCTGGACGTGCCGCTGGACTTCGAGGGGGTGGCGGCGGCCGGCTCGATCCTGGGCACCACCGCCACGCAGATCTTCTCCGACCAGGACTGCCCGGTGTACGCGACCTACCGGTGGCTGGAGTTCTACCACCACGAGTCGTGCGGCAAGTGCACCCCGTGCCGGGAGGGCAACTACTGGATGGTCCGGGTCTACCGGCGCATCCTGGCCGGCCAGGGCACCCACGAGGACCTGGACACCCTGCTCGACACCTGCGACAACATCCTCGGCCGCTCGTTCTGCGGTCTCGGTGACGGCGCGACCAGCTCGGTGACCTCGTCGCTGAAGTACTTCAAGCAGGACTACCTCGACTACATCGAGGGACGTACCGCGCCGAAGCTGTCGGACAAGCAGCTGGTGGGAGCTCACTGATGAGCGCGAGGAACGAGCTTGCGAGTCCCGCAGTCGCGAATGGAAGGCGGCGCTGATGACCGACGTAGCCAAGCAGACCGAGACCGTCACGCTGACCATCGACGGCGTCGAGGTCACCGCGCCCAAGGGCGCGCTGCTGATCCGCGTCGCCGAGCAGCTCGGCACCGAGATCCCGCGCTTCTGCGACCACCCGCTGCTGGCCCCGGCCGGCGCCTGCCGGCAGTGCCTGGTGGAGGTGGAGGGCCAGCGCAAGCCGGTCGCCTCCTGCACCCAGACCGTCGCCGACGGCATGGTGGTGCGGACGCAGCTCACCTCCCCGGTCGCCAAGAAGGCCCAGGAGGGGGTGATGGAGCTGCTGCTCCTCAACCACCCCCTGGACTGCCCGATGTGCGACAAGGGCGGCGAGTGCCCGCTGCAGAACCAGGCGATGTCCACCGGCCGGACGGACTCGCGGTTCCACGAGCACAAGCGGGAGTACCCGAAGCCGCTGCCGATCAGCACCCAGGTGCTGCTCGACCGCGAGCGTTGCGTGCTCTGCCAGCGGTGCACCCGGTTCTCCGAGGAGATCGCCGGGGACAAGTTCATCGACCTGATGGGACGCTCCTCGCACGAGGAGATCAACATCTACCGGGACGAGGAGTACGGCGAGGACGGCGACGCCGGTAACGTCCCGTTCAACTCGTACTTCTCCGGCAACACCGTGCAGATCTGCCCGGTGGGCGCGCTGACCGGTTCCCAGTACCGGTTCCGGGCCCGCCCGTTCGACCTGGTCTCCACGCCCAGCGTCTGCGAGCACTGCTCGGCCGGCTGCGCCCAGCGCACCGACTGGCGGCGCGGCAAGGTCCTGCGCCGGCTGGCCGGCGACGACCCGGCCGTGAACGAGGAGTGGAACTGCGACAAGGGCCGCTGGGGCTTCCAGTACACCCGCGCGTTCGACCGGATCAGCACGCCGATGGTGCGCGACGAGAAGACCGGTGAGCTGCGCGAGGCGTCCTGGAGCGAGGCGCTCACCCGGGCCGCCGAGGGGCTGCGCGCGGCCCGCGACGGCGCGACCGGCACGGCGGTGCTGACCGGCGGCCGGCTCACCGTCGAGGACGCCTACGCGTACGCGAAGTTCGCCCGCATCGCGCTGCACACCAACGACATCGACTTCCGGGCCCGCCCGGTCTCCCGCGAGGAGGCCGACTTCCTGGCCAGCAGCGTCGCCGGGGTCACCGACGTGACCTACACGGACGTGGAGAACGCGCCCGCCGTGGTGCTGGTCGGCCTGGAGCCGGAGGAGGAGTGCCCGATCCTCTTCCTGCGGCTGCGCAAGGCGTACCTGAAGAAGAAGCTCACGGTGTACGCGATCGCGCCGTTCGCGACCCGCGGCCTGGAGAAGCTCGGGGCGAAGCTCGCCCGGGTCGTGCCCGGCGAGGAAGCAGGCGTGCTGGCCGAGCACGCCACGGTGGCCGAGGCGCTGGGCCGGCCCGGCGCGATCCTGATCGTCGGCGAGCGCCTGGCCGAGGTGCCGGGCGGCCTGTCGGCGGCGGCGGACGTCGCCCGGCGTACCGGTGCCCGGCTGGTCTGGGTGCCGCGGCGCGCGGGTGACCGCGGCGCCGTCGACGCGGGCTGCCTGCCCAACCTGCTCCCCGGCGGCCGGGTCGTCACCGAGCCGGCCGCGCGCGCGGAGCTGGGCGAGGCGTGGGACATCCCGGCCGGGGTGATCCCCAGCCAGGCCGGCCGCGACACCGACGGCATTCTCACCGCCGCCGCGAACGGCAAGCTGGGCGCCCTGGTGGTGGCCGGCGTCGACCCGGCCGACCTGGCCGACCCGCGCCTGGCCGAGTCCGCACTGGACGCGGTGCCGTTCCTGGTCAGCCTGGAACTGCGGATGAGCGCGGTGTCCCGCCGCGCCGACGTGGTCCTGCCGGTCGCGCCGGTGGTCGAGAAGGCCGGCAGCTTCCTGGACTGGGAGGGCCGGCTGCGCACGTTCGAGAAGGTGCTGGACACCGGCGCGATGACCGACGCCCGCATCCTCGACGCGCTCGCCGCGCAGCTCGACGTGCGGCTCGGGACCGGCGACGTGCCGGCCATCCGCCGCGAGCTGGGCGCGCTGCCGCGCACCCGGGTCGAGCGGCCGTCGGCGCCCTCGGTCGAGCCGGCCGCCGTGCGGCAGCCGGGACCGGGCGAGGCGGTGCTCGCCACCTGGCACCAGCTGATCGACCTGGGCAGCCTCACCGACGGCGACGAGCACCTCGCCGGCACCGCCCGCCCGCCGGTGGTCCGGCTGGGCAAGGGCACCGCCGAGGCGCTGGGCGTCGCCGACGGTGACCCGGTCACGGTGGGCACCGACCGCGGCGCGATCACGCTGCCGGCGGCGATCACCGAGATGCCCGACGGCGTCGTCTGGCTGCCGACCAACTCACCCGGCTCCACCGTGCGGCGCGGCCTCGGCGCGACGTCCGGCGACGTGGTGAGCGTCTCCGCAGTCGGGAACGAAAGGTGGGTGCAGTGAACCCCGTCATCCTCGCGGCGCAGGACCCGACGCTTGCCGACTTCGGCAAGGACCCGTGGTGGCTGGTCCTCGGCAAGATCCTGTTCGCGTTCGTCGTCGCCGTGGCGGCCACGCTGCTCGGCGTCTGGTTCGAGCGCCGGGTCGTCGGCCGCATGGCGGTGCGGCCCGGCCCCAACCAGGCCGGCCCGTTCGGTCTGCTCCAGACGCTCGCCGACGGCGTGAAGCTGGCCTTCAAGGAGGACATCCTCCCGCGCAAGGCCGACAAGGTCGTCTACTTCTTCGCCCCGGTGATCTCGGTGGTCTGCGCGGTCACCGCGCTGTCGGTGATCCCGTTCGGGCCGATGGTGAGCATCTTCGGGCACCGCACGCCGCTCCAGGTCACCGACGTATCGGTGGCGGTGCTGGTGGTGCTGGCCTTCTCCTCGCTCGCCGTGTACGGCATCGTGCTCGGCGGCTGGGCCAGCGGCTCGACCTACCCGCTGCTCGGCGGCCTGCGCTCGGCGGCCCAGCTGGTCTCGTACGAGGTCACCATGGGCCTGAGCGTGGTCGCGGTCTTCATGACCGCGGGCACCATGTCGACGAGCGGGATCGTCGCCGCGCAGGGCGACGGCACCCGGCTGAGCATCGGCGGCTTCGACCTCGCCGCCCCCGGCTGGTACGCGATCCTGCTGCTGCCCAGCTTCATCATGTTCTTCATCGCCATCGTCGGTGAGACGAACCGGGCACCGTTCGACCTGCCCGAGGCGGAGTCGGAGCTGGTGGCCGGCTTCCAGACCGAGTACAGCTCGCTGAAGTTCGCGCTGTTCATGCTCAGCGAGTACGTCGCGATGGTGACCATGTCGGCGTTCACCGTGACGCTGTTCCTCGGCGGCTGGCACGCCCCGTGGCCGATCACGATCTGGTCGGGCGCCAACGAGGGCTGGTGGCCGATGCTGTGGTTCTTCGGCAAGGTCATCATGCTGGTGTTCGTCTTCGTCTGGCTGCGCGGCACGCTGCCCCGGCTCCGCTACGACCAGTTCATGCGGTTCGGCTGGAAGGTGCTGCTGCCGCTGAACCTGGTCTGGATCATGGTGCTCGCCGGGCTGCGCTCGATCGAGGACTGGGAGACCCGGGACCGGCTGCTCGTCACCGCTGTCGGCGCGGGCGTGCTGCTGCTGGCCACGCTCTTCTGGCCGTCGCGGAAGAAGGAGCCGAAGCCGTCGCTCCAGGAGCAGGCGGACACCCGGCCGTACGGCAGCTTCCCGCTGCCGCCGATGGATCTTCAGGTTCCGCCGAGCCCGCGTACGAAGCGCGTGCTCGCCGAGCGGGAGCCGGCCAACGTCGTCGCCGGCCCGGACTCCAGGGAGGTGTGACGTGGGCGCGATCACCGGAACGTTCAAGGGCTTCGGTGTCACCTTCTCGCACATGTTCAAGAAGGTCGTCACCACCGACTACCCGTTCAAGCCGCCGGTCTCGGCGCCGCGCTACCACGGGCGGCACATCCTCAACCGGCACCCGGACGGGCTGGAGAAGTGCATCGGCTGCGAGCTGTGCGCCTGGGCCTGCCCGGCCGACGCGATCTACGTGGAGGGTGGCGACAACACCGAGGAGCAGCGCTTCTCCCCGGGTGAGCGGTACGCCAGCACCTACCAGATCAACTACGCCCGGTGCATCTTCTGCGGGCTCTGCATCGAGGCCTGCCCGACCCGTTCGCTCACCATGAGCAACGAGTACGAGCTGGCCCGGGACAACCGGCAGGACCTGATCTTCACCAAGGAGCAGCTGCTCGCGCCGCTGCTCGAAGGCATGGAGCAGCCGCCGCACCCGATGCGGCTGGGCGACAGCGAGAAGGACTACTACGTCGGCGCGCTCACCAACCCGGGTACCTCGGCCGGCGCCGAGCGCTCGCCGATGGGCCCCGGCCGGTACCACGTGGAGGAGCACCCGGGCGTGACCTTCCCCGGCGCCGAGCAGGCCGAGCAGCGGTCCGCCGCCGCGGCGGGCAAGGGAGGCAAGGCATGACCTCGGCAACGGTGCTCGCCGCGGCGGGACAGGTGTCCGGGGGTGAGGAGGTCACCTTCTGGATCCTCGCCCCGCTGGCCCTGCTCGGGGCGGTCGGCATGGTGTGGGCCCGCAACGCGGTCCACTCCGCGCTCTGGCTGGTGCTGACCATGCTCTGCCTGGGCGTGTTCTACGTGCTCCAGGCCGGGCCGTTCATCGGCATGGTGCAGATCATCGTCTACACCGGCGCGATCATGATGCTGTTCCTGTTCGTGCTGATGCTGGTCGGCCGGGACGCGTCCGACTCGCTCATCGAGACGCTGCGCGGCCAGCGGGTCGCCGCCGTGGTCCTCGGGCTCGGCTTCGCCGGCCTGGTGGGCACCGGCCTCTACCGCGCGCTCGACGGCGTCCAGGCGGTCGGGCTCGACCAGGCCAACGGCGAGGGCAACGTCCAGGGCATCGCCCGGCTGCTGTTCACCAAGTACGTCTTCGCCTTCGAGCTGACCTCGGCGCTGCTGATCACCGCCGCCGTCGGCGCGATGGTGCTGGCGCACGTGGAGCGGCGCAAGGCGGACCGGATGGACCAGATCGCCACCATGAAGGCGCGGTTCCGCCCCGGCAACTACCCCGGACCGAAGCCCGGCCCGGGTGTCTACGCCACGTCCTCCTCGGTGGCCACCCCGGCCCGTCTGCCCGACGGCCGGCTGACCGACCGCAGCATCCCGGAGATCATGCCGGTGCGCGAGCTGACGGCCGAGGAGACCGCACCGAAGGGGACTGATCGGTGAGCGCGAGGAGTGCAGCGAAGCGGAGCCCCGCAGTCGCGAACGAAAGGCTGGCACCCGTGAGCGCGAGGAGTGCAGCGAAGCGGAGCCCCGCAGTCGCGAACGAAAGGCTGGCACCCGTGAGCGCGAGGAGTGCAGCGAAGCGGAGCCCCGCAGTCGCGAACGAAAGGCTGGCACGGTGACCCCGGACTACTACCTCATCCTCGCGGCGGTGCTGTTCACCATCGGCGCCGTGGGCGTGCTGGTCCGGCGCAACGCGATCGTGCTGTTCATGTGCATCGAGCTGATGCTCAACGCGGCCAACCTGACCCTGGTCACGTTCAGCCGGATCAACGGCGACCTGAACGGCCAGATCATGGCGTTCTTCGTGATGGTGGTGGCGGCGGCCGAGGTCGTGGTCGGGCTCGCGATCATCATGGCGATCTTCCGGACCCGGCGCTCGGCCAGCGTCGACGACGCCAACCTGCTGAAGTACTGAGGGGCTCGTGGTGGAACAGATTCTGACGATCGCCCAGTCTGAGCCAGCCGAAGCCGTCACCTTCGCCACGGCGGACGGGATGCTGGGCAGTGTCTGGCTGCTGGTGGCGATCCCGCTGGTCAGCGCGGCGATCCTGCTGCTGCTCGGCAAGCGGGCCGACCGCTGGGGCCACTGGCTGGGCGTGGGCGCCATCGGCGCCGCCTTCGTGCTCGGGCTCACCTACTTCTTCCAGCTCCGCGGGCTGGAGAACAAGCAGGTCGAGCTGAGCCTCTGGGACTTCATGGCGGTCGGCAACCTGAAGGTGGACTTCGGTCTGCTCTTCGACCCGCTGGCCGCGGTCTTCGTCCTGCTGATCACCGGGGTGGGCTTCCTGATCCACCTCTACGCCGTGGAGTACATGGCGCACGACGCGGGCCGGCGGCTGTTCTTCGCGTACTTCAACCTGTTCGTCGCCGCCATGCTCCTGCTGGTGCTCGGCAACAACTACGTGATGCTCTACTTCGGCTGGGAGGGCGTCGGCCTGGCGTCGTACCTGCTGATCTCCTTCTGGTACGGCCGGCCCAGCGCCGCCACCGCCGGCAAGAAGGCGTTCCTGATGAACCGGGTCGGCGACGCCGGCCTGGCCATCGGCATCTTCATCATGTTCGCCATGCTCGGCACCACCCAGTACGACGAGGTGTTCAACGGGGTCGGCTCGCTGACCTCGACCACCGTGCTGGTGCTCGGCCTGCTGCTCCTGCTCGGCGCGGCCGGCAAGTCCGGCCAGTTCCCGCTCCAGGCGTGGCTGCCGGACGCGATGGAGGGCCCGACCCCGGTGTCCGCGCTCATCCACGCGGCCACCATGGTCACCGCGGGCGTCTACCTGATCGCCCGCTCCAACGCGATCTTCTCGGCCAACGAGACGCTCCAGCTCGTGGTGGTCAGCGTCGGCGCGCTCACGCTGCTGATGGGCTGCATCATCGGCGCGGCCAAGGACGACATCAAGCGCGTGCTGGCCTGGTCGACGGTGAGCCAGATCGGCTACATGTTCCTGGGCGTCGGCCTCGGCGGTGCCGCGTACGCGCTGGCCATCGTGCACCTGCTGGCGCACGGCTTCTTCAAGGCCAACATGTTCCTCGGCGCCGGCTCGGTCATGCACGGCATGAACGACCAGGTGGACATCCGCCGCTTCGGCGGGCTGTCCAAGTACATGAAGGTCACCTGGCTGACGTTCATGATGGGCTGGCTCGCCATCATCGGCATGTTCCCGTTCTCCGGCTACTTCTCCAAGGAGCCGATCATCGTGGCCGCGTTCGAGCGGGAGGGCTGGACGGCCTGGCTGTTCGGCATGGCCGCGCTGCTCGGCGCCGGGCTCACCGCGTTCTACATGACGCGGCTGTTCGTGCTCACGTTCCACGGCCCGAAGCGCTGGACCGAGGACATCGAGCACCCGCACGAGTCGCCGAAGCTGATGACCATTCCGCTGATCCTGCTGGCGATCGGCTCGGTCGGCGCGGGCTTCCTGCTCGCCACCTCCGTGCCGGACTGGCTCACCGCCACCAACGGGCTCGGCGCCGAGAGCGGGGAGCACGCGCCGGTGCTGGCGCACTGGCTGCTCACCGCGCTGTCGCTGCTGGTCACCGTGCTGGGCGCCGGGCTGGCCTGGTTCCTGTTCCGCTCCGGTACGGCCACCGAGCCGCAGCCGGCCGGCGTGGTGGTAACCGCCGCGCGCCGGAACCTCTACACGGACGCCTTCAACGAGGCGGTCTTCGAGAAGCCGGGCATCTTCCTCACCCGGGCGCTGGTGTTCCTCGACAACCGGGGCGTCGACGGGCTGGTCAACGGCCTGGCCGCCGCCGTGGGCGGGGGCTCGGGCCGGCTCCGGCGGCTCCAGACCGGCTTCGTGCGGTCGTACGCGACCTCGATCCTGACCGGTGCGCTGCTCGTGGTGGCGGCGTTCCTGGCGGTGCAGGCGGGGTGGCTGGCGTGATCGACCTCAACGCGGCCGCCCCCGCCGGCGGGCCACGCAGTCACGACGGAGGTAAGGCCGAATAATGTCCAACTTCCCGTTCCTCTCGGTGCTGACCGTGGCGCCGCTGGTCGGCGCCCTGGTGGTGGCACTGCTGCCCCGCAGCCGCCCGGACCTGGCCAAGCTGGTCGCGTTCGGCTGGTCGCTGCTGGTGCTGGTGCTGTCGGTGGTGATGTGGTTCGCCTTCTCCGCCGGCGGTGACCGGTTCCAGTTCCGCGAGTCGTACCCGTGGATCCCGAACTGGGGCGTGAACTTCACCTTCGAGGTGGACGGCATCGCGCTGGTCATGCTGATGCTGATCGCGATCCTGGTGCCGCTGGTGATCCTGGCGTCCTGGCACGACGCCGAGGCGTCGAAGCGCTCGGTGCCCGCGTACTTCGCGCTGCTGCTCGTCCTCGAGTGCACGATGATCGGCGTCTTCGCCGCCGCCGACGTCTTCCTGTTCTACGTGTTCTTCGAGGTCATGCTGGTGCCGATGTACTTCCTGATCGGCAGCTACGGCGGCCACCAGCGGCAGTACGCGGCGGTGAAGTTCTTCCTCTACTCGCTGGTCGGCGGTCTGTTCATGCTGGCCGCGGTGATCGGCCTCTGGGTGGTCGGCGGGAAGACCTTCGACTGGCAGGCGCTGAGCCAGGCCGAGTTCGCCACCGACACGGCCCGCTGGCTGTTCCTCGGCTTCTTCGTCGCCTTCGCGATCAAGGCGCCGTTCTTCCCGTTCCACACCTGGCTGCCGGACGCCGGTGGCGCGGCCCCGGCCGGTGCCGCCGCGCTGCTGGTCGGCGTGCTGGACAAGGTCGGCACGTTCGGCATCCTGCGCTACTGCCTCCCGCTGTTCCCGGAGGCGTCGCGCTGGTTCGCGCCGTGGGCGCTCGCGCTCGGCGTCATCGGCATCATCTACGCGGCGCTGCTGGCGGTCGGCCAGAACGACCTGAAGCGGCTGGTGTCGTACACCTCGATCGCGCACTTCGGGTTCATCGGCGTCGGCATCTTCGCGTTCACCACCCAGGCCGGCACCGGCGCGGTGCTCTACATGCTCAACCACGGCCTGGCCACCGGCCTGCTGTTCCTGGTGGTCGGCATGCTGATCGCCCGGCGCGGCTCGGCGCTGATCAGCGACTTCGGCGGCGCGGGCAAGCTGGTGCCGGTGCTGGCCGGTGTGCTCTTCTTCGCCGGTCTCGCCTCGCTGGCGCTGCCCGGTACCGCGCCGTTCGTCTCCGAGTTCCTGGTGCTGATCGGCACGTTCACCGTCAACAAGCCGGTCGCGGTGATCGCCACGCTCGGCATCATCCTGGCGGCGGCGTACGTGCTGTGGATGGTGCAGCGCACCACGCAGGGCACGCTGAACCCGGCGCTGACCGAGGTCGAGGGCATGCGCCGCGACCTCACCCTGCGCGAGAAGGTGGTCGTCGCGCCGCTGATCGCGCTGATCGTGCTGCTCGGCTTCTATCCCAAGCCGGTCACCGATGTCATCAACCCCGCCGTCCAGGCGACCATGCAGGACGTCGGCAAGTCCGATCCCGCCCCTGAGGTCGGCAGCGTCCAGGAGGCTGCGAAGTGAGTGAACTGAGGCTGCCGTCGATCGACTACGGGGCGCTCGCTCCGATCCTGATCATGCTGGGCGCGGCGCTGCTCGGGGTCCTGGTCGAGGCGTTCGTACCGCGCCGCCTGCGCAACGCGGTGCAGCTCGGGCTCGCCCTGGTGGCGATGCTCGCCGCGATCGTCATGGTGATCCTGAACGCCGACGACCGGCTGATCACCATCGGCGGCGCCATCGCGATCGACGGCCCGACGCTGTTCCTGCAGGGCGCCATCCTGGTGCTCGCCGTGATGGCGCTGCTGCTCGTCGGCGAGCGCACTGTCGAGCGGGGCGGCGCGTTCGTGGCGCACGCCGCTGTCACCGCCGAGTCGGCGGAGGACCGGCGGCAGGCCGAGGGTGTCGGTGGCGCCACCGAGGTCTACCCGCTGATGTCGTTCGCGATCGGCGGCATGCTGATCTTCGTGGCGGCGAACGACCTGCTGACCATGTTCGTCGCGCTGGAGGTCTTCTCCCTGCCGCTCTACCTGCTCTGCGCGCTGGCCCGCCGCCGGCGTCTGCTGAGCCAGGAGGCGGCGCTGAAGTACTTCATGCTCGGCGCGTACGCCTCGGCGTTCTTCCTGTTCGGTGTCGCCCTGATCTACGGCTTCACCTCCGGGATCCCGGGCCGCGCGGCCGGCGTCGACTTCGCCACCGTGCACGCCGCGGTCACCGAGTCGCCGTCCAGCCCGGTGCTGCTGTTCGCCGGCATGGCGCTGCTCGCCATCGGCCTGCTGTTCAAGGCCGCCGCCGCGCCGTTCCACGTCTGGACGCCGGACGTCTACCAGGGAGCGCCGACCCCGGTCACCGGCTTCATGGCGGCCTGCACCAAGGTCGCCGCGTTCGGTGCGCTGCTGCGCGTCTTCCACGTCGCGTTCGCCGGGGCGTCCTGGGACTTCACCCCGGTGCTCGGCGCGATCGCGGTGCTGACCATGCTGGTCGGCGCGGTGCTGGCGGTCACCCAGACCGACATCAAGCGCCTACTGGCGTACTCGTCGATCGCGAACGCCGGTTACCTGCTCGTCGGCGTGCTGGCGCCGAGCCGTGAAGGGCTCTCCGGCACCATGTTCTACCTGGCCGCGTACGGCTTCTCGGTGCTCGCCGCGTTCGCCGTGGTGACGCTCGTTCGCGACGCCGACGGGGAGGCCACCCACCTGTCCCGCTGGGCCGGGCTGGGCCGCCGCTCGCCGTTCTTCGCGGCGATCTTCACGTTCATCCTGCTGGCCTTCGCCGGTATCCCGCTGACCAGCGGCTTCACCAGCAAGTTCGCGGTCTTCGGCCCGGCCCTGGAGGCGAACCAGGCGTGGCTGGTGATCGCCGGCGTGCTGACCAGCATGGTGCTGGCCTTCCCGTACCTGCGGGTCGTGGTGATGATGTGGCTGTCCGAGCCGGGCGAGTCCACCCCGACGGTGACCGTGCCGGGCGCGCTCACCTCGGCCGCCCTGGTCATCGGCGTGCTCGCCACGCTGGTCCTCGGCGTGGTGCCCGGCCCGCTGCTCGACCTGACCACCGGTGCCGCCGAATTCGTCAGATGACAGACGTGATCCCACCGGGGGCCGGTACGCCGTGGCGTACCGGCCCCCGGCCCGTATCCCCGTCGACGAGCAGGTCGAACGGGTGTGGCATGGTTGAGGACGTGGCGAACCCGGCTGGCGAGCGTTCAGGTCAGTTCGGCGCGCTCGGCCTGCACCTCGCCGACCCGCGCGTCGAAGCCTCCGTGCTGGGCGTGCTCGACCGGGTCGAGGCGAGCCTGCGGGCGAGCGTGGCGAGCGCCGACCCGCTGGTGACCGAGGCTTCCCGGCACCTGGTCGAGGCCGGCGGCAAGCGGTTCCGTCCGCTTCTGGTGGCGCTCGGCGCGCAGTTCGGCGACCCGGATGCCGACCAGGTCGTCCCCGCCGCCGTGGTGATGGAGCTCACCCACCTGGCGACGCTCTACCACGACGACGTGATGGACGAGGCCGCGGTGCGGCGTGGCGCCCCGAGCGCCAACTCCCGCTGGACCAACTCGGTCGCCATCCTGGTCGGCGACTACCTCTTCGCCCGGGCCGCGGACATCGCCGCCGACCTGGGCCCCGAGGCGGTACGCCTCCAGGCGCGCACGTTCGCCCGCCTGGTGCACGGCCAGATCGCCGAGACGGTCGGCCCGCGCGACACCGACCCGGTCGCGCACTACCTGCACGTGATCGCCGAGAAGACCGGCTCGCTGATCGCCACGTCGGCCCGCTTCGGCGGCATGTTCGGCGGCGCGTCGCCCGAGCACGTCGAGGCCCTGGCCGAGTACGGCGAGATCATCGGCGTCGCGTTCCAGCTCTCCGACGACCTGCTGGACATCGCCAGCGAGTCGGTCCAGTCCGGCAAGACGCCCGGCACCGACCTGCGCGAGGGCGTACCCACCCTGCCGGTGCTCTACGCGATGGCCTCCGACGACGCGGACGCGGCGAGCGTACGGCTGCGCGAGATCCTGGCCACCGGCCCGCTGGTGGACGACGCGCTGCACGCCGAGGCGCTGGGCCTGCTGCGGGAGTCCCCGGCGCTCAAGCGGGCCCGGGAGACGGTGCGCAGCTACGCCGAGGACGCACGGGCCCGGCTGGCCCCGCTCCCCGAGGGCCCGGCGCGTCGCGCGCTGGAGTCCCTCTGCGACTACATCGCCGACCGCACCAGCTGACCCCCTCCCCACCCCACCCCACCGCACCGCCTGCCGCCCCGGCCGCCCCGTCGATCATGAGGTTGACGGGCTCGGGGACGGCGTGTCGCGCCGCCAACCTCATGATCGACGGGAGGGGTCGGGCGGGGCGGGGCGGGACGGCGGTCAGGTGGGGGTGGGGGTGGGGCGTAGGAGGCGGGCGCCGAGCAGCATCAGGAAGGCGGCCAGGAGCATCGCCGCGGCGGCCGTCAGCCACATCGCCGGGTAGCCCGCCGCGCCGGCCAGCGCGCCCAGGCCGAGCGGTCCCAGGCAGCCGCCCGCGTACACGCCGGTCTGGGTGATCGAGGTGGCGGCGGCCGGTGCCTGCGGGTGGAGCCGGACCACGGCGAAGTTCATCAGCCCCGGCCAGGCCCAGCCGAGACCGAAGCCGAGCACCACGCCCGCGACCAGCGGTGCCGAACCGGCCACCGCGAGCAGGATCAGGCCGATCGAGCCGGTCAGCAGCATTCCGGCGATCAGTCCGACGTGCCCGCTGGTGCGCCGGTCGGCCAGCCAGCCGAGGCCCACCCGGGCGAGCACGCACACCACGCTGCCCAGGGTCAGCGTCAGGCCGGCCAGGCCGGGGGAGAGGCCGCGCGCCGCCGACGAGTCCACCAGGAACGTGCCGAGGGCGTTCGCCGCGGCCGCCGCGAGCGTCGCGGCCAGCCCGATCACCACGAGCGGGCCGGTGCCACCGTTGCGACGGCCGGAGGCGGTCCGGGCCCGCCGGTCCCGCCCGGCCCGGGGTACGGCCGGCAGCACGGCCAGCGCGGCCACCGCTGCGGCCACGAAGGCCCAGCGCCAGCCGGCGGTGAGCGCGACAGTGGGGACCGCCAGACCGGCCAGCAGCGTGGCGGCCGGTACGGCGGCCTGCTTCACACCGAACGAGAGGCCCTGCCGGTGGGCGGGTACGTGCTCGGCGAGCGCCGCGTTGCTGGCGAGCTGCCCGAGGGCGTTGGCGGCGGCGCTGAGGGCCAGCAGCGCCACCAGGACCGGGTACGACCGGGCCAGCCCGGCCACTGCCAGCAGCGAGGCGGCGGAGAGCAGGATGGCGGCCCGGGCGACCGGGGCCGGGCCGAAGCGCTCGACCAGGGCGCCGGAGGGCACCGAGGCGAGCGCGCTCACGCCGAAGTAGATCGAGACGGCCAGGCCCAGCCCGGCCGGGCTGAAGCGGAGTTCGTCCGCGAGCTGTACGGCGAGACCGCCGACCAGGAAGACGGGCAGAACGCACACGATCGTGGTGAGGGTGGCGCCCGCGCCCACGGAGACGGCGTGTCGGGCCTTCGGCGGGTCGGTTCGCGAAACAGTTTCGGTCATCGCGAGCACACCTTACGCCGGAACGTTTTGGCTGCTCATCGTGTCCGTCGGCACACGGTCTGTGTCCGGTCTTCTGGCATCCTCCATCCGAACAGGCATTTCGCACTCGGCCGGTTTTTCATATGGTGTAAGTCCCCGGCGGCGGAGGTGGTTGTGCGCGACCCCTTGGCGGAACCCTCGGACCTGATCCGTAGCGTGTCCCGCGCGCTTCGAGTGCTCGAGTCGGTCGGCCGTGCGCCGAGAGGGCTCACCGTGAAGCAGATCGCCCGGCGCTGCGAGCTGACCGTCGCCACCACCTACCACCTGGTGCGCACGCTCGCGTACGAGGGCTACGTGATCCGGCGCGAGGACGGGACGTACATCGTGGGGTTGGAGGTGGCCGACCGCTACCGCGAGCTGGTCACCGCGTTCCGGGGGCCGCCGGCGGTGGGCGAGGCGCTGCGCCGCGCGGCGACCGACACCGGCTGGAGCCACTACCTCGGCCGTTTCGTCGGCGGACAGGTGGCGGTGACCGCGTCCGCCGAAGGGCCGCGCTCGCCCTACATGGAAGACCTGGTGCCGGGCTTCGACGAGGGCGCGCACGCCACCGCGCTGGGCAAGAGCCTGCTCGCCACGCTCACCACCGAACAGCGCTTCCGCTACCTGCGCGAGTACGGCATGCGCCCGTTCACCACCGCCACCCTCACCACCGTCGAGGCGTTCGAGGCGGACCTGGCCGCCGGTGACCGTCGCGGCATGCAGCTCGAACTCGGGCAGTTCCGGCAGGGCGTGGCGTGTGCCGCGGTGCTCGTCAGCCCGGACAAGGACATCGAGCGCCGGGTCGTGCTGGCGTGCGCGCTGCCGGCCGGCGAGATGATGACCTCGGCCCGGGTGGTCCGCGCCAAGCTGCTCACCGCCGCGCGGGCCATCGCCGACGGGATCGCCTCGGAGAACTGACGAGCCGCGTGCCGTCGCGGACGGGGTCGCCTCCGAGAACTGACGAAGGGCCGCCGACCTGGTGGGTCGGCGGCCCCTCGCGGGGCGGTCCAGCGCCGGACCGCCCCCGGGGTGGGTCAGCTACCGACCGGGCCGCCGTCGAGGCGCCAGGTGACCACCACGCCGGGCTTGGCGAAGTCGCCGTCCGGCCAGGTGGAGGCCGGGTTCTCCACCGACGCGCCGGTGACCTCGCCCGGGTGCTGTACCGCCACGAAGACCGAACGGTTGTCACCGGTGATGAACGGGCCGCAGGTCTCCGCGCCGAGCGGCACGGTGAGGAACTGCTTCAGGTGGCCCCGCTCCGGCCCCTCGACGGCGGTGGCGAACAGGCCGTCGTTGCTGCCCAGCGCGTTGCCGTCGGTCGAGATCCACAGGTTGCCGGTGGCGTCGAAGGCGACGTTGTCCGGGCAGGAGATCGGGGAGACCTTCGTCTTGTCGTACCCGGCGAAGTAGGTCGACGCGTCGGCCGGGTCGCCGCAGACGATCGGCAGCGACCAGGCGAAGGTCTCGGCGGTGTTGTCGCCGCGGTCCTCGACCAGCTCCAGGATCTGCCCGTGCTTGTTGCTGTTGCGCGGGTTCGCCTCGTCGGCGGGCGCCTTGCCGGCCTTGCCGCGGTCGCTGTTGTTCGTCAGCGCCACGTAGACCTTGCCGGTGAGCAGGCTCGGCTCGACGTCCTCGGGCCGGTCCATCTTCGTCGCGCCGACCTTGTCCCCGGCCAGCCGGGTGAAGGTGAGCACGTCCGCGGCGGTCATGCCGTCGACGTACGAGCGGTTGCCGCTGACCAGCTTGATCCAGCGGCCGCGGCCACCGAAGCCGCCGTCGGCCGGGAGCGTGCCGGAACCGTCGATCTCGGCGGCCGGGCTGTCGCCCTCGATCTTCGCGACGTAGAGCGTGCCCGACTCCAGCAGCGTCAGGTTGTGCCGCCGCGCCACCGAGGACTTCCCCGGCATGAACTTCTTGTCCGAGACGAACTTGTAGAGGTAGTCGAAGCGCTCGTCGTCGCCCATGTACGCGACCACCCGGCCGTTGCGCGCCACGATGACGTTCGCGCCCTCGTGCTTGAACCGGCCCAGCGCGGTGTGCTTGCGCGGCTTGGCCTGCGGGTCGAACGGGTCGATCTCGACGACCCAGCCGAACCGGTTCGCCTCGTTGGGGTGCCGGGCCAGGTCGAAGCGCTCGTCCGCCCGCTCCCACTTGCGGCTGCCGCTCGGGTGGCGCACGTCGGTCGGGATGCCGTACCGGGCCAGCTTCGGCTTCTGCTCCTCCGGCGCGCCGTCGCCGCCGACGAAGTACTGGTTGAAGTTCTCCTCGCCGGAGAGCACAGTGCCCCACGGGGTGACGCCACCGGCACAGTTGTTGAGCGTGCCGATCACGGTCCGGCCCTTCGGGTCGGCGGCGGTACGCAGCCACGCCGAGCCGGCGGCCGGGCCGGTCAGCTCGAACTTCGTGGCCAGCGCGGTGACCCGGCGGTTGTACTCGCGCCGGCCACGCCGTACCGGCCGCCACTGCCCGGTGTTCTCCACCCGCTCCAGCTCCACCACTGACATGCCGTGCGCGGCCATCGCCACCCGCACCTGCTCGACCGTGAGCGCGTCCTGGCCGGTGAAGCCGGGGAACATCAGGTCCTCGTTGGTGTACTCGTGGTTCACCACGAGCAGCGCGCGCCGACGGTCGATCGGCAGCACGCCGACGAAGTCGTTGTTGTAGCCGAACTGCTTCGACTGGGCGACTGCGGTCTGCCGGTCCAGGTCGAACGCGGGTGCGCCGGGCACGACCTCGTCACCCCAGCGGATCACGACGGAGTGGTCGTACCCGTTGGGGACCACGAGGGTGTCGAGCTTGTTCGGCGGGATCGGCTTGAACGTCAGCGCGCCGCTGCCCGGACGGCCCGCCCCGGCGGGCGGCACCTCGCCGCCGCCGGGAACCGGCGGGGCGGCGGGCGCGGCGGCGGCCGGCGCGGCGCCGGCCAGCGCGCCCGCGGCGGCGCCGCCGAAGCCGAGCACCAGCGCGCCGACCGCGCCGGCCCGGACCACGCCGCGCCGGGAGATCTCGGTGCCGACCACGTCCCCGAAGTACGGGTTGTCGGTCGGGTTCGGCACCGGGTGGTCACACGCGTTGCCGCACCGGTACAGACAGGTCATCGCGTCGCGGCTGCCGTGGCGGGTGCCACCGAGCAGCGGAAGCAGGCGAGGCCGGTCGCTCATGTGGTGGAGCCTCCTGATCTCAACGTCGGAAGGCGCGCGGGTGATCGGCTCGCGCGCTCACCCGCCGGACGCTGCCAGGGCACGGTGAGCGGCGATCGGCCCGGACCTGAACCGGACGTGAACAGCTCCGCGCTGACCTGCGGATGAACCGTTCGGCGTCACGGCACGTATGGAAGGGCGAACGCATCGCCGGTTTCCCCGCCGCCGGAAGCGAGGTACCGCCATCAGTGACCACGACGCCCAACTGCTGCGCGCGCTGCACGACGAGCATGCCGACGCGCTGTACGCGCACGCCCTGCGGCTGGTCAACGGCGATCGGCCCCGGGCCGAGGATCTCGTACAGGAGACGCTGCTGCGCGCCTGGCGGCACCCCGAGTCGCTGGACCCGCGACGCGGCTCGGTACGCGCCTGGCTGTTCACCACCGCGCGGAACCTCGCCATCGACGCCTGGCGGCGGCGCTCGGCCCGGGTCGGCGAGGTCTACACGGACGAACTGCCCGAGACCGCCGAGACGGTCGACGAGACCGAGCGCGCGGTGGAGGCGTGGACGGTCGCCGAGGCGCTCAACCGGCTCAGCCCGACCCACCGGGAAGTGCTGGTGGAGTGCTTCTACCAGGGGCGTTCGGTGGCGGAGGCGGCGGCGCGGCTGGGCGTACCACCGGGCACGGTGAAGTCGCGCACCCACTACGCGCTGCGCTCACTACGGTTGGCGCTGGCCGAGATGGGGGTGACCGGGTGACACGCTGCGAGTTCGCGCACGACGACGGGGCGTACGTGCTCGGTGCCCTCGCACCGGCGGACCGGGTCGCCTACGAGCGGCACCTGGCCGGGTGCGCGCAGTGCCGGGAGGCGGTGGCCGAGATCGCCGTGCTGCCCGGCCTGCTGGGCCGGCTCGACCCGGCCGGGCTGGAACAGTTCCTGGAGGTCGGGCCGGAGACGTCGCCGGTGCCCGCGCTGCTCGACGCCGCGCGCGAGCGCAAGCGCCGCGACCGGTCCCGCTCCCGCCGACGGTACGCACTGACAGCGCTCGCCGCCGCCGCGCTCGCCGTGCTGGCGGGCGTCGGGGTGGGGCTCGTGCAGTCGCCCGCCGAGCCGTCCAAGCCGCCGGTGGCGCTGGCCTCCATGCGGCCGGTGGCCGGGACGGTGCCGGTGCACGCCGAGGTGGGGCTGACCGAGACGCCGTGGGGCACCGAGGTCACCATGCACTGCGGGTACGACAGGCGGGCCGGGCACCGGGAGGCGTACACGTTCCGGCTGGTGGCGCACGGCCCGGACGGCGCGACGGAGCAGATCGGCTCCTGGCTCGCCGCTCCCGGGGACGACCTGCGCTTCTCCGGCGTCACCCGCTTCACCAAGGGCGAACTGGTCCGCCTGGAGCTGCTCCGAGGAACAAACGCCCCCGTCCTGGCCTACGACCTCCGCTGACCCCGCCCGTCGCCCTCACTCTCCCGCCCGCTCTCCCCGTTGATCTTGCACTTTTGGCCCTCGGCGCGGGTGGTTCGCCCCTTTCGCCGGGGCAGCAAGTGCAAGATCAGCGAGACGGGGTGGGGGTGGAGGTGGGGACGGGGGTGGGGGTGCGGGCGGCTGCGCGGGTGCGGTGGGAGTGGCGCAGGGCGTCGGCGGTGAAGACCACCAGGGCGAGCCAGACCAGGGCGAAGCCGGCCAGCCGGGCCGGCGGCATCGGCTCGTGGAAGATCAGCACGCCGCAGCCGAGCTGGAGGATCGGCGCGAGGTACTGCAGCATGCCGACAGTGGACAGCGGCAGCCGGTTCGCCGCCCCGGCGAACAGCAGCAGCGGGATCGCGGTGGCGGCGCCGGCGAGCACCAGCAGCGCGGTGTGCCCGGCCGACACGTGCCCGAACGTCGAGTCACCGCGTGCCGACAGCCACCCCAGGTACGCCAGGGCGGGCAGCGCCAGCACCGCCGACTCGACGAACAGCCCTTCCGTGGCGGGCAGCGCGAGCTGCTTCTTGACCAGGCCGTACCCGGCGAAGCTGAACGCCAGCGTGAGCGCCAGCCAGGGCAGACGGCCGTAGTCGACGGTGAGCACCGCGACCGCGAGCGCGCCGACGCCGAGCGCCGCCCACTGAGCCCGGCGCAGGCGTTCCCGCAGCACCAGCACGCCGAACAGCACCGACACCAGCGGGTTGATGAAGTAGCCGAGCGCCGTCTCCACCACCCGGTCGGAGTTCACGCCGTAGATGTACGTGCCCCAGTTGACGGCGATCAGCGCGGCGGCGAGCCCGATGCCGGCGAGCGCCCGCGGCCGCCGGGCCAGCTTGCGCAGGAAGCCGGCGTGCCGCGTCGCGGCCAGCAGCAACGCCACGAACGCCACCGACCAGAGGATCCGGTGCGCGAGGATCTCCACCGGCCCGGCCGGGCGCAGCAGCTTCAGGTAGATCGGGAAGAAACCCCAGATCAGGTACGCGCCGACGCCGTACAGGTAGCCGAGCCGGAGCTGGTTCACCGCTCCACCGTAAGTGGTGGATCGCTGCACTGGTCCTTATCGGTGACCGGCGTCACCCGCTGGTCCAGCTCCATCCACCGATCCGGCGCGACCGGCCGGAAACCGATCTTCGCGTAGACCCCGTGCGCATCGAGCGTGGCCAGCAGGATGCGGCGTACGCCCAGCTCGTTCAGGTGGTCGCGGACCGCGCCGGCCAGCCAGGTGCCCAGCCCGCGACCCCGCTCGGCCGG
Source organism: Micromonospora sp. WMMD1219 (assembly GCF_049315215.1). Taxonomy (NCBI): domain Bacteria; kingdom Bacillati; phylum Actinomycetota; class Actinomycetes; order Micromonosporales; family Micromonosporaceae; genus Micromonospora; species Micromonospora sp. WMMD1219. Next base: position 1,342,747 of record NZ_CP186057.1, on the reverse strand, counting down.
GTCCACGTACACGTCGCAGAGCCAGGCGAACGTGGCCCCGTCGGTGACCACGCGGGCGACCGCCACCTGCCGTCCGTCGCCGGGCCGGTAGACGCCGAAGCCGATCGAGCCGGCGAAGGCGCGCGCCACCGTTTCCCGCTCCCGCCCCAGCGCCCAGTAGGCGTCGGTGGCGAGCCAGACGTGCACCCGGTCCAGGTCGATCCGGTCCGGGTCGGTGCTGATCTCGTAACCGTCCGCGCGGGTCACTGTGAACACGCGGCCGAGGCTAGTACCGCCACCGGGCCCTTCCGCCAGCCAATTCCCTACTGCTGGCCTGGCGGTCCCGGCCGGCCGCCGCGGCGACCGGCCGGGACCGGGCGTCAGTCGCGGTCGAGGACGGCGCCGAGGATCCAGGTGACGATGCCGACGAAGAGCGCGCCCAGCACCGCCTCCGGCCAGAACCCGTCCACGTGGAAGGGCAGGCCGGCCTCACCGGCGATCCAGCTGGTGAGCAGGAAGAGCAGGCCGTTCACGACCAGCGCGATCAGGCCGAGGGTCAGCAGGTAGAAGCCGCACCCCACGGTCTTGATGATCGGCTGGAGCACCGCGTTCACCACGCCGAAGATGACCGCGACGAGCACCAGCGTGATCACCGTCTCGGTGGCCGAGTCGGAGTCGAGCGAGATGCCCGGGATGAGCAGGGTGGCGAGCCAGAACGCCACCGCCGTCGAACCCACGCGAATCAGAAGACCCTTCAGGAAATCCATGGCCGGGATCGTGCCACGGCCGTACCACCAGGGGAAGTCGCCCGGCGGCGCGTTCCGTCAGTGCCGGGCCGGACGACCGACCAGTTGCGACTCGACAGGTGTGGGCGAGAGCAGCGCCCAGCGCAGGGCCCGCCGGTTGACCACCGCCACCATGTCGTCGCGGATCCGGGTCAGCCACTCCGCGGAGCCGCCCAGGCCCAGCGCCGCGCCCGCGAGCGCGGCCTCGTCCGGGTCGAGCGGCTGGAGGATCGCCAGGTCGGCGCGGGCCAGCGCGGGAGTGTCGGCCGGGGTCAGCTCGTCACGGACCACCAGCACCGACTGCCAGGCGGCTGCCGGTCCGGCCTCCGGCGGCACCGGGCCGGCGTCCACCACCACCAGCAGCGGATGCAGCGGCGAGCCGGGCGCGCCACCGACCGGACGACCCGGCGGGAGCAGCGGTACGCCGCCGCCGACCGTCCCGACACCCCGCACGAACGGTTCCCAGAACCGGGGACGGCCGGTCTGCACCACCACGCGCGCGCCGAGCGCCAGCGCCCGCAGCACGAGCAGTTGGGCCGCGGGCACGCCGCCGACGAGCAGCACCCGCGTCGTGGCCGGCCGGAACAGCCGGACGGTGAGCGCGGCGCCGTGCCGGTTCGCGCCCACCATCAGGCCCGCGGCGGCCGGGGGCAGGTCCAGCGCGGGCGGGGGCGACCCGGCCGCGGCCCCACCGGTCACCGCCAACGGCAGCGTGGCGGCCAGCCCGGCCAGGTGCTCACCGTCGATCCGGCGCAACTCGCCGCCGACGTCACCGGCGACCCGGCGCAGTGTGCGTTCCGCCGTCGACAGTTCGGCCGCGCTCCCGGCCGCCACCCGTACCGCAAGATCGGCCGGGACCGGCGCGGTGCCGGTGCGCGGACCGACCGTGAGCGCGACTGTGGTGGCGGTGGCCGGCAGCGCGAGCAACCGGCCCACCAGCCGTCGCGCCGCCTCGCCGCGCGGATCCGGCCACCGGCGCAGTCGCCAGGTGGCCTGCGTCAGGCCACCCACTGTGAGCTGGGGCCAGGTCTCCCGCACCGGGGCGCCGGGCTCGTGGTGGGCCAGTTCGGCGATCACCCGCGACGCCGCGTCGCCACCCAGCGGCCGGGCGCTGAGCGGGCCGAGCCGGCGGGCGAGCCGCCGCAGGGTGCCGGACAACGCCCGCAGCAGGTCCTCGTCCGGCCAGCCGTCGGCGCGCAGCACCTGGACGGCCAGCACCACGCGCGCCCGCCCGGCCACCCGCCCGTCGGTGAGCTGGCGGTACGACGTCCCGGCCGGACCGCCGGCCACAGCGGGCGCGGGTGCCGGCGAGGACGAGAACACCAGTTGCAGCCGGATCGCGGGAGCGTCCGGCCCGGCCGGTGGAAGCAGGCCGAACGGCGAGGGCAGCTCGTGCGCGTGGTCGCCGAGCAGGTCGTCCGGGTCGCCCAGCTCCAGCAACGCGGTCAGCCCGTCGGCGTCGTGCAGCACGGCCGCCCCACCGGACGCCTCCGTCGCGCCGACCACCGCGCCCGGCCGGAGCAGCGCCAGCAGCGCCGCCGGATCGGCCGCCGGTGGCAGCGCGCGCCGCCGGGTCAGGTACGCGGCGGCGGTGGCGAGCCACTCGTGGAGCCAGCGGCCGCGCACCCGCACCCACGCGGCGGGCAGCAGCAGGGCCGCCGACAGCAGCGCGACGGCCGTCGGCACGACACCCCGCCCGACGGCCGCGATCAGCACTGCCGCCGCGATCTGGGTCGCGACGATCTGGCCGGGGCGCAGCCGTGCCGTCGGACGGCTCGTCCACTGTGGCGTGCGGACCGCGACGGACGCGGGCCGCTCGGATGTGCTGGCGGTCACCGCACCTCCTCGCCGGACCTCCGCGTGACGCTGCCGTGGCTCATCGTAATGGGTGAGTTGTCCACAGGGGAGCCCGAAGGGGTAGCAGAACCGAAGTCGGACGGCTACCGTCAGCGACGAAATCGTCGAGTTGCGTGTCCGCCGCCGCCGGGCTTCCCCCTCCACCGGCCCCGGGCCCCCGCCGACGAGTCCACGGTGGTCACACGGTGACCAGCCACGACCGAGGAGACGAGGTGACGTCCGGGATGTCCCAGACCCAGGCAGAAGCCGCTGTGATGCAGCAGACCGCCGCGAAGTTCGAGCAGGTCGACCAGTCGCTCCAGACCATGCTCAGCGGCCTGATGGCCGAGCTGGAGGTGTTGCAGCAGGCCTGGCGGGGTGCCGGTGGGCGCTCGTTCGCCCAGGTCAAGCAGCAGTGGGCGCAGGACCAGGCCGCCCTTCACCGGGCGCTGCGCGAGACCGCCAACGCGATCCGCACCGCGGGCCGGCAGTACGACGTCTCCGACACCGAGGCCGCCGGCCGGGTGGCGGGCACCAACCGCGGCATCCAGCTGCCGCTCTGACAACCGGAAGGATCGAATCCATGGAGCACGGTGTGCTGGTCGTCAACTTCGCCGCCCTGCAACAGGCGGGCGCCGACATCCAACGGGCGCTGTCCACGCTGGAGAGCCAGCTCGGTCAGCTCGAACGCGACGCCGCCCCGCTGGTGGCGAGCTGGAACGGCGAGGCCCGCGAGGCGTACGAGGTGCGGCAGTCCCGGTGGCGGGCCGCCTCCCAGGATCTCCAGGCGATGCTGCGTGACATCAAGCTCGCGGTGGCGGACTCCGCGACCGACTACCTCGACACCGAGAAGCGCAACGCCAACCTGTTCCAGTGAGCCGACGCCGCGCGGCCCGGGCAGGTGACCCGGGCCGCGCGGCGTCGCACGTGACCGCCGGTCATCTCGGAGCCGCCGGGCCGGCCGCGCGCCAGCGCCTGCGCGCGCCGCGCGGCAGCACCAGGGCGAGCGCCGCCACCAGTGCCACCGCCCCGCCCGCGACGGCGGCGGCCGGCAGCGCCCGGTCCCGGGCCGAGTCCCGGCGGGACTGGCGGGCCAGCGCGGCCGGATCGGGCCGGTCGGCGGGAAGCGCCACTCCCGGCCGAGGGCGGGAATCGGTCGCGCCGGCCGACTCGGTCACCGCCCGGTACGGGTTGAGCACCCCCGCGCCGTAACCCGCGTCCCGCCCCGGCGCCGGGTCGGCGGCGGCCACGATCCGACCGGCCACCTCGTCCGCGCGCAGCCGGGGCCGGTACTGGCGCAGCAGCGCCGCCGTACCCGCCACGAACGGAGTGGCGTAGCTGGTCCCCTCCGCCCGCTGGTGCCCCGACCGGGGTGCCGCCATCAGCACCTCGCTCCCCGGGGCGACCACGTCCACGTACGAGCCGGTCTGGGAGAACGCCGAGCGTGTCCCGTCCCGCCCGATCGCGCCGACGCCGAGCACCCCGTCGTACGCCGCCGGATAGGGCCGGGGATCACCGTTGTCGTGCAGGTTCCCGGCGGCGGCCACCACGACCACGTCCCGCCGGACCGCGTAGGCGACGGCGGCGCGCACGGCCGGGTCGTCCGCGTACAGCACCACCGAGAGGTTCAGCACGTCGGCGTCCTGGTCCACGGCCCAGCGGATGGCCCGGGCGAACCCGGCCGCGTCGACCGTACGCCCCGACTCCCGCCCCTCGACGACCTGCTGCTCGCTCACCCGTACCGGCAGGATGCGCGCGTCCGGCGCGAGGCCGCGGAACGCGACGCCGGGCTGCGGCGCGGCGGCGATGATGCTCGCCACCCCGGTGCCGTGGCCGGCGCAGTCCCGGGTGCCGTCCCCGCCCCGGTCGAGGAAGTCGGCGCCGTCGAGAACCCGGCCGGCCAGCTGCGGGTGGGACCGGTCCACTCCCGAGTCGACCACCGCGACCACGATCCCGGCGCCCGTCGCGAGCGGGGTGAGCCGGTCCGGGGCGTACCGCTGCTGCGGCCACGGCTGGTCCGCCACCGGGCGGGCCGGCGCGGGCGGTGAGGCGCAGCCGGTGGGTGCGCGAGCCGCCGCCGGAGCGGCCGGAACCGCCGTGACGAGGAGCGTCGCCAGGGCGGCCACGGCGGGGTACGCGACTGGCCGAGACATCGACGACCTCCGTAACGTGTCGGCTCCGGAACGGGATGTTATCGGCTCCCTGACGTCGAGGCCGACCGTCGATGGCCAGAAGTCCTGATCTTGTTGCCACCTTGTAGGTTGTAGGCGATGCCTGTGGCCTGTTCGCGGAAGGAGAGGTGGCCGTGACCGGATGGGAGCCGGCCACCGAGGCCGAGGTGGCGATGCGGGACGCGCTGCGCGCGCAGGACCAGCAGCAGTACTTCCGGGTGCTGACCCGTGTCGATCTCCTGCTTCCGGTCGCGAGCGGACCGACCGCCGGATGGGGCACCTGGACCTCCGGGGGGCGCACCCACGTGCTGGCCTTCACCTCCGTCGCCGCGCTGCGCGCGAGCCTCGGGGAGAACGCGGGGCCCACCCGCCGGGTCCCCTACCCGGATCTGGCCACCGGCTGGCCCAACCCCGAGTGGTGGCTCGCGGTCAATCCCGGCCTGCCGATCGAGGGCTACCTGCCCGCCTGGTACGTGGCTCAGCTGTCCCGGGGCGACGTCCGGCTGCCCGGCCGCACCATGGGTGCCCGCGCCCGGCTGGAACGCGTGGAGAACGCCACCCGGGGAGCCCGGAACGCGGTGCCCGAGGCGGCGCCCCGCCCGCCGGCCGTGCCCGTAGCGCCGGCCGCTGTCACGCCCGCCCCGGTGCCGCACGCCGCCGTCCCGCCGGCCGCGGTTCCGCCTCCCGTCGTGCCGCCACCCGCGGTGCCGCCACCGGCTGTTCCGCCACCCGCGATGCCGCCTCCGGTCGTGCCGCCGGTCGCCGGCGCGCCCGGCCGGGACGAGCGGCTGATGAAGACCGACGAGCCGCCCACGGTGCCGATGCGGGCCGCCTCGGTCCTCGGGCGGCGGCTGCCCACCGTGCCGCCCCGCCGCCGAGCGCCGGACAGCGACGTCCCGAGCCGGACCGCCCCCGGCGCCGAGCCGGACACGGACGCCCTCGACGGCTGGCTCACCGATCTGCGCCGCCGCCCCGACGAGCCGGACCCGTTCGCCACCGCCCCGGCGGCACCTGCCGACGAGCCACCGGCGGCCGCCGTCCCACCGCCGTCCCGCTCCTTCTTCGAACCCTCGTCCGGTGGCCGCTCGGCCCGGCGCCCGTCGCCGCTGGACCCGTCGCGCGGCGCCGGCGACCGGGCCACCCCGCCGACCCGGTTCGCCGGCGGGCAGCCGTTCCCGCGCCGACGGCCGCTGAACGAGCCGGTACGCGAGGGCCGGACCCACGCCTTCCCGAGCCGGACGGGCGAGCCGTCGCCAGCGCCTCGGTCGGAGGAGACGACCCAGGCGTTCCGGCCGACCCGCCCGACCGAGGACGCCACCGAGGCGCTGCCCCGGAGGCACGCCGGACCGGCCGCTGCGACGGACGCCGGATCCGCTGCCGCCGCCGGACCGGCCACTGCCGACGGATGGGGGGCCGCGCCGGGCGGCACCGAGGGCGAGACCACGCGGTGGGAGACGATCGACGAGCCGGTGGAGGAGCTGCCCCCGTCGATCGCCGAACCGGTCTCCGCGCCGCCCGCCGCACGCCGCGACTTCACACCCATCGTCATCGAGGGCACCGTCATCGAGGCCCGCGACCTGACCGCGCCCGCACCGCTCTGGTCCGCGCAGCAGACCGGTCCGGTGCGCGCGGAACCGGCCGAGGGCGCGGCCACGCCGTGGGCCGGCACCGACCCGACCATGCCGCTCTCCGCGGACCCGCCGGTCGCCGACGACACGGTGAACCTCGCCGAGCCGACGCCGGCACACACCGGGACCACCGGCACGACGGACCGGAGTACGCCGCGCGACGAGCCGGCCGTGCCGTTCGCGTCGTCGTCCGAGCCCACGACGTCGCCGTTCGAGTCGCCGTCCCCGGCAGGCGAGGCCACCGCGCCGCCGTTCACGCCGCCGGCCTCGGCCGAGCCGACTGTCTCGTTGTTCGACCGGGTGCCGGCCGAGCCGACCGTGCCGCCGGCCGGCCCGGGTGAGGCCGAGCCGACGGTGTCGCTCGCGTCGGAGTCCGAGCGCACGACATCGCTGTTCGAGTCGCCGTCCCCGGCAGGCGAGGCCACCGCGCCGCTGTTCACGCCGTCGGCCTCGGCCGAGCCGACTGTCTCGTTGTTCGACCGGATGTCGGCCGAGCCGACCGCTTCGCTCGCCGGGCCAGCCGAGGCCGAGCCGACGGTTTCGCTGTTCGCACCAGCGGCGTCAGCCGAGCCGACCGCGCCGCTCTCCGCCCCGACCGAGGCCGAGCCGACTGTCTCGCTGTTCGATCCGGCACCGGCTGAGCCGACCGTTTCGTTGTTCGATCCGGTGCCGTCCGAGTCGACGTCGTCGCTGTCCAACTCCGCACCGGACGACCCGACCGCGCCACTGACCAGCCCGGCATCGGCTGAGCCGACCGTCTCGCTGTCCGACTCCGTGCCGGCGGAGCAGCCGACCGTCTCCCTCTTCGCGCCGGCGACCGGCGACGAACCGGTCACCGCGCCGCTGTTCGCGCCCGGCGAGCCGACCGTGGCGCTGTCCACGCCGGCACCGGACACCGCGACCCCCGCCACGACAGCCGGTCCGCCGGCCGGTCACGGATCGAGCACCGCGGACCGGCCCGCCGAGTTCGTACCGGCGAACGACGTCGAGGAGGACCTGCTGGCCGCCGCGGGCAGCGGCAGCACCGACGGTTTCCTCACCACGCTGCTGCTGGCCCGGGTGCTGATGCCCGTCGCGCCCGACTCGGCCGCCGGCAGCCGGCCGGGTGACAGCGGCTTCGTCTGGCACGCCGATCAGGTCGACGGCGAGCGGTGCGTCTCGGTCTACACCTCGCCGGAACGCCTGGCCGAGCACACCGAGGGCCAGGTCGAGACGGTACGGGTCAAGTTCGTCCAGCTCATCCGCAGGTGGCCGGACGTGGCGTGGTCGTTCCGGGTCAACCCGGGCAGCCCGGTCGGCGCGACGTACCCGGGGGAGCAGGTCCTCGCGCTCGCCAACTGGGCGGCCGAGGTGGGCCTCGGCGACGACCCGGAGCCGGCCGCCGCGCCGCAGCCGGCGGAACGACAGCGCCCGGAGGCGCCCACGATCGCCGCGAACCGGCCGGTGACCATGCAGAAGGCGATCGCGGCGAGCCAGCTCGCGTACTACCTGGAGCGTGGTTACGACCGGGTCTCCGGATTCGTGCACCGGGCCGGGGAGCTGGCGCATCTGCGTACCCCGGCGGAGCTGTACCGCGCGCTCGGCCTCGGCCACCCGGGCTCGCCGTTCTCCCCGGACGACGAGGAGATCTACCTGCTGCGCTGGCCCGCCTACCGGCCGAGCCTCTACCGGATCCCGTACGGCGGTCCGAACGAGGCGGCGATGCGGGCGATGGAGGGCTGGGTGATCGAGCGGCCCCCGTTCCGCGGCAACGGCTTCGCGCCGGGGGAGAGCAGCGACGTGATCGCCGAGTTCAAGGTGGACAGCGCCCGGCTCCCGCACGGCGCCGAGCTGTGGCGGGTCGGCGCGGACGGCGACAGCAAGCTGGTCGCCGTCCTGGACACCGACGAGCTGCTGTGGCGGAAGGCGGGCGAGGCGTGAGCCGCGACGGCTACGTGGCCCGCTGGCGGGGCCGGGAATACCAGGCCAGCCCCGACGGCGACGACATCCGCCTCTACCAGCCCGGCCCCGGCGAGGGCTTCACCGAGGTACGCCCCGGCCGGTACGTCCGGGTGGTGCCGGCCGCCGAGGTCGACGATCTGGCGTACGTGCGGACCACGTGCACCTGGCAGGGGCAGCCGTTCATCGTGCTGGCCGAGCACGAGGGCTGGCTGCGGGTCGAGTACACCGGTGGGCGCTGGCCGGTGGCCGAGGCGATGGGGCTGGAGGCGTTCGACTTCGGCGTCTACCAGGGCTGGGCGCCCGCGGCCGAGGTGGCCGACCTGGGCGAGCAGCGGGTCTGAGTCAGGACTTCGCCCAGCGCAGGATCTCGCCGAGCACCACGTCCCGCGCCTCGACGTGCGGGAAGTGGCCCACGTCGTCGAGCAGCCGCCACTCATACGGGGCGGTGACGTAGCGGCCGGAGCCCTGGGCGGTACGGGGGAGCGAGGCCCGGTCGAGCGCGCCGTGCAGTTGCAGGGTCGGCGTGACCAGTGGCTTCTGCATCAGCTTCACGAAGCGGTAGCCGTGCAGCCGCAGCACCGAGCGGAACGCCCAGCGGTAGCCCTCCATCGCGCAGAAGGCGGCCTGCGGGATCTGCATCGCCACCCGGCAGCAGTGCGCGTAGTCGGCGAAGTCGGGGCCGGACACCCAGCGCGGGCCGCCCCACCGGCGCAGGATCTCCTCCACCTCGGCGGCGTCGTCCCGGGCCAGGACGTGCTCGTAGCGGGGGAGCTGGAACTTCAGCGTCGCGGTGGCCGAGGTGAACTGGCCGCGCGGGTCGGCGAAGATGGCCGCCCGCAGCCGTAGCGGGTGCGGCGCGCCGAGCACCACGAGCCGGCGGACCAGGGTCGGGTGGAAGGAGGCGGCGGTCCAGCCGATGAGCCCGCCCGCGCCGGTGCCGACGACGGTGGCCGACCGCTCACCGAGCGCGCGGATCAGGCCGGCGACGTCGGCGGCGAGCGTGTAGCCGTCGTACCCCCGGGGTGGCTTGTCGCTCGCACCGTAACCGCGCAGGTCGACCGCGACCGCGCGGAAGCCCGCGTCGGCGACCGCGGGCAGCATCTCGTGCCAGGCGTACCAGTATTCGGGGAAGCCGTGCAGGAAGAGCACCATCGGGCCGGTGCCCGCCTCGACGACGTGGAACCGGCTGCCGTTGGCGCCGACGAACCGGTGCGTCCACGGCCCTTCGGGCAGGACGCAGGACTCGTCGACGGGTCCGCCGCGCTGGTCGGTCATGGGGCACAGCCTAGGGCCGCCGGTCACCCACCGGCCCCGCAGGTGACCAGGATCAGGGATTTCTCCGGGAGGCCGGGACGGGCGACGCGGGCCGGCGAGGATCCTCGCCGGCCCGCGTGCCTGCCGTCAGCGGAGGTAGGTGCCGAACACCCGGTTCGCGACCGCGTCACCGGTGGCGAGCCCGGCGTCCGCGTCCCACCGGTAGTGCACACCGAGCCAGAGCCGGCTGAGCGCGTTCTCGTTGGCCGCGGCGGAGAAGGAGGTGAAGGTGCGCTGCACTCCCACCGCCTTCGGGTCCTCGGTGGTGGCGGTGAAGGTGACCGCGTCGGTGCCGTAGAACCGCTTCATGATGCCCGCCCAGGCCCCGGCGAACGTGGCGTGCCCGGAGACGTACGCCGGGAAGTTCGGCGAGAAGTGCGTTCCGTTGGCCGCCGTGGAGAGCGGCTGCCAGGACGGGTCGGGGGTGGTGCCGGAGTTGCTGTCGGTCTGCGGTTCCTCGATCGCGGTGTCGGGGCGCCACAGGTCGATGCCGGTCTCGTACTTGGCGTCCCAGGCGGCGATGGCGGCGTCGGCCATGGCCATGGCGACCAGGGCGAAGAGCTTGACGGTCGTGGTGCCCTTGGCCTTCGCGATGATCTGGGTGTGCGCGAAGAGCTGGCCCGGGGGCTTGTACGTGCCGTCCAGGTCGTTGGCCCAGAAGAAGGCCGCCTGGGTCTGGTCGGCGGTGCGGGTGGACCCGGTCGCCGCGCCGAGCCGCCGGACGTCGTTCACCTGGGCCGCATAGGCGGTGCTGGTGAGCATCGTGGCGATGTCCGGGAAGCCGCCCGGCAGCGAGGGCCGGAACTGCGACGACGAGGTCAGCGCGAACGGCTTCACCCGACCCCAGTTCGGGCTGGCCGCGCTGGTGCCCGCCTCGGTCGGACGCCATTGTCCGGCGGCGATGGTCGGGGTGTACGCGGTGTTGTTCGCCGAACCGTCGTTCACCCGCGCGTTGATCATGTTCTGTGCGGTGCCCTCGCCGACGCTGGTGCTCCAGCCCTCGGGCCCCGGCTCGCCGATCGGCGGGTAGACCCGTGAGCCCTGGTAGTCGGCGGTGAAGTCACGGCCGGGGAAGACCGACTGCAGCACCTTGAACGCCGCCCTGTCGATGTTCATGTCAACGTCGTAGCTGAAGTTCGGGGTTCGGTCGACCTTGGCCAGGTAGGTCGACCCGCCGGAGAGTGAGGCCGAGGCGTCGTACATGGCGAGGTGCATCATGGCCGCGGCGCGGGACAGGACGGTCGGCGGACCACCCACCGCCCGGTAGGTCTTCAACAGGACGTTGTTCCAGTAGATCGTGTGGTCGAACCCGGCCGGCACGGCGGCGGCCGGGGCCTGGACGGCCACCAGCCCGCCGACGAGCGCCACGGCGCTGAGCGCGAGTGCGGCGAGCCACCGCAGAGATGTCCTTCGCAAGGTGATCCTTCCCCGATGATCGATGGAACTTCCATCAACCTCCATCGATCATCAGGCGGCGGGGTGTCCCGGCGGCAGGGCAGAGCTGCCCCTGTCCGCAAGTTGCAAGATCAGATCCAGCCGCGCCGGACGGCTGCGATGCCGAGGCTCATCCGGTTGGTGGCGCCGAGCTGCTCCTCCAGCAGCTCGAAGTGCCGCCGGACCCAGCGGGTGCTCCGCCCCAGGCTCCGGGCGATCGAGTCGTCCTTGGCCCCGACCGCCGCCAGTCGCAGGATCTGGAGCTGGACCTCCGACGGGCGGTCGTCACCAGTGGACTCCCGAGCCTCCATCGGAAGCCCGTCGATCCAGGCCGCCTCGAAGAACTGGGTCGCGAGCCGCACCAGCTCCGGATGCCGGAGCAGCAGGCCCGACGGTCCGTCCGGTTGTGGCAGGGAGAGCAGTGTGACCCCGTCGGCGAGCTGCAGGGTGATCGTCAGGTGGGGCAGGACCCGGTGCCGGTGGGTCGATCGCGCGGCCTCCTCGACCGCCTGCCGGAAGGCCGGCTGCTCCAGTCGTGCCCGGGCGAGCACGCTGCGGTGGGCGGTGTCGCCGGGCCGTGGCACCGGGTGTTCGTGTGCCTGTGCGCCTGTCGTCCCGCCCTGCAGGAGGCGGCAGCCCGTCCCGTCCCGGGCGCACAGCCGGGCCGAGAGGCGGTGGAACTCCGTGGCGTCCGGCACGGTTTCGGCCGGGACGCCGGCGCCGGCCTCGCGGACGAGCCGGTGGGTCCACCCCTCCAGATCGGCGTGGGCCTCGGTGAGCTGCCGTTGGGCCCGCCGCAGGTCCTGCTGGCTGGCGGCGATGGATCGTCGCAGATCGTCGAGGAGTGGGCGCGTCGTTGCGGCGTCGGCCTCCGAGGCGCGCCCGGTCGTCGGATAGTCGGTGTCGTCGGCCAGCACTGTCGTGGACATGGTCGCCACCCCCGTGGACGGCGGGGGTGGACCGCCGGGCGCATGACGCGCGCCGGTCGTCTGTTACCCCCGTACCAGACATCCACGATCATGGTTGTCTTGCCGGGGGCGGTCAATCAGCCGTTCCGCCCTTGCCGCCCGGCCGCGTGTGTGCTTTCGGTGCGCATGCCGCTACCCCGGGTGACGTTCAGTCGATGATCCGCATCGGCACGCCCGGTCCGCAGTCGACCGAACGGTCCCGCGAGGTGAGCCGCAGCGTGACGAACTCGCCCTTGCGCAGCTCACCGGCGTCCGGGCCGTACACGGCGTATTCCTTGCCGTTCTCGTCCATCAACCCGTAGCAGGGCCCCGAACCGCCGCGGGTGATCCACCCGCCGACGACGCCGCCGGGCCGGTTGTCGGTCGGCTTCTTCGGCGGACCGGCCGGACGCCGCAGCGTCGGGAGTTCGGTGGCGGACAGCGGCGTGGGGCGGTCGGCCGGCGTGCCCGCGCCGCTCGCGGCCGGCGCGTCGGCTCCCGACGCGGGCGGCGTGGCAGGGCCGGGAGAGACGGGCGGGGCGGGCGGCTGGCGTTCGTCGGGCACTGATCCTCCGTTTCCGGCGCAGCCCGCGGTGGCGAGCAGCGCCGTGGCGAGGGCAGCCGGCAGGGCGGTACAGGGCGTCACCCGGATGGGACGCGGGCGGGGTCCTGGGGGTTCCCCGGAACGGGCGATGCCCGGGCGGTGAGCCCGCCCGGGCATCGCGTGGTGCGTCGATCCGTGGATCAGGAGATGCGGATCTTCATCGAGGTGCCGTTCTGCTCGACCACGCGGATCTTGACCCCGTTGTTCGGGACCTTGACGCCGTGGTTCGGCAGCTCCGGGAACCAGTACTGCTTGCTGTCGTCGAACAGCGGAGCAGCAGCCTGGCCGCGGATGTACTGCGGCTGGCTGTTGAGGTGCAGGGTGAACGAGTCCGCCTTCTTCAGGCTGAACGGCGCGTCGTACACCTGGACACGGGCCCGCCAGGGCTGGCCGGTCAGGTTGTAGATCGGCCGCGGGTGCGCGTCGATGTACAGGTTCCGCCCCTCACCCGGGTGACCGTTCGGATTGGTGGGCGACGCCGGAGCGGTGTTGTTGTCCGCCCAGCGCAGGTTCCAGTACGAAATCAGCAGACCCTCCTGGTACGCGTAGTGGTCCACGTAGTCCGGGCGGGTGTTCGCGTACCCGAAGAAGTACGGGCCGGTCTTGAGGTACTTGTCGTACGAGACGTACGACCGGTTGCCGGCGATGTAGTAGTTGTCGAACTTGCGGGTGTAGGTCTCCTCGGCGATGGTCCAGCCGTTGAGGGTCCAGCCGCTGGCACCGGTCTCGGCGCCGTCGGTGAGCACCGTCTGGCCGTCGGCCGTCACGGTGATCGCGTCACCGTAGAAACCGCCGTCCGAGACGCCGCCGTCCGTCTGGTAACGGAGCCGGAACTGCACGACGTTGCCGGCGACCGCGTCCATCGGGATGTTGATGTCGACCCACTGGTCGTCACTGGAGCCGTCCAGGGCGTAGCGCCCGGGGGAGATCTCCTTCAGCGCGTTGCCGTTGGCAGTGCCGGGGAGCGAGGTCCAGGTCTGGCCACCGTCGGTGGACGCCTCGAAGAAGAGGTAGTCGTAGTCCGCCTCGATGTTGTAACGACCCTTCATCGACAGCGCGGCACTGGTCTTCCCGGTGAGGTCGACGGTCCGCGTCATCGTGGTGTTCAGGTCGTCCGCGTTGCCCGAGAAGAACTGCTTCGTACCCTCGAACGGCTTGCCGTTCTGGAACGTGTACTCCCGCTGCGGCAGCACCACCACGACGCCCTGGGGCTTGGCGGAGTTGTACTCCTGCGGGCCGATCTCCATGGTGCGCTTCTGACCGGCGACGACCACCTCGTAGTCGAGCCAGCCGAGCTGGAGCTTGTTCCACGCGCCCAGGTCGCCACCGCGGTCACCGATGCCGGCGTCGTTCTTGGCGCCGAGCCGGCTCTGGGCCATCAGGGTCCAGTGCTCGTTGTTGTTGTCGGCGCTGGTGCCGGTGTTGTAGTCGTCCGGCAGACCGAGGTCGTGGCCGTACTCGTGGTAGAAGACGCTGCGGCCACCGTTCTCCGGCTGGATCGTGTAGTCACCGATCCAGACGCCGGTGTTGCCGATCTGGGTGCCGCCGGCCGGGAAGTTCTCCGGGCCGGTGTTGCCCTGGTCGCTGGCGAAGGCGTACCACCGGTGGCTCCAGATGGCGTCCTCACCCTGGTACGGGTCACCGTCGGCCTGGTCGCCGCCGGCGTGGACGATCTGGAAGTGGTCGATGTAGCCGTCCGGCTCGTTGAAGTCGCCGTCGCCGTCGAAGTCGTACCGGTCCCACTCGTCCATCGCCTTGACGTCCGCGGCGATCTCCGCGTCGGAGCGGCCCTGCGCCTTCTGGTCGGCGACCCACTGGTTGGCGGCGTCGCGGACCAGCGCCCAGGTGTTGTTGCAGACGTTCGAGGCGCATGGGTAGCCGTCGGAACGGCCGTAGCGGGCCTCGTTGTACCGGACCTTCACCCAGTTGGTGACCTCGCCGTCGACGCTGTACCGACCCGAGGACTGGGCCTCGTAGTACTGCTTCAGCGACTCGTCACCGGGGGCGGTGCCGAAGTACAGCTTCCGGTAGTGGTCGGCGCTGTAGTCGGCCTGCCACACGGTGGAGTTGTCCACCGCCCGGTTGGGCTGGGGGATCTGGTTGCGGAGCGGGCCGTCGAACCGGGTCGGGCCCGGGGTGTCCGGGTCGGTGTCCTGGTCCGGGTAGTTCGGGTGCCGCTCGTCGCCGAACTCCGCGAGGATGACGAAGATCTTGTCGGTCCGCTCGCGGGAGAGTTCGACGTACTGGTCCTTGGTCGGACCCTTGCCGCCCTTGGTGCTCTTGGCTGCCTTGCCCGCCGCGGGACCGGCGACAGCCTGCTCGCCGACCTTGACGACCTTGCTGCCGTTGATCTTCTGGGCCTTCGCCCTGCCGGACAGGACCTCGCTGAGGCCCTCCTGGCGCAGCGCGCGCCGCTTCTCCTCGAGCGGGTTGGGCAGGTCGTGCTCAGCCTGCGCAGGCTCGGCCACCGACGGGGCGGCGGCCGGCAGCTTCGGCGTCGGCGCGGCGCTGGCGGACGTGCCTGCCACCAGTCCCGTCGCGGTCAGCGAAAGCCCGAGCAGACCCACTGCGACTTTGCGCACGTGGTACCTCCGGTGTGAGGGAACCGGCCCAACTGGGGGTACGGGCCGGTGGAACGTCCCACTAGTGGGACCAAAGGTGAACATAGACACTGCTGCGACTGCTGGGAAGATGTGTGCGTCGATTTGTAGCAACTTTTTGTTGGGAATGCTTTTCACCGTCACACGTCGGCCGGCAACCAAGCCGTTGACCAGCGGCGATGTATGGATCACGCGGTGCAGTGACAGTCATGGATTAACCGGCTACGCGGAAGGGTCGGGAGCGCTCACGCTCCCGACCCTTCCCCCATCGAGCCTCTTCAGCTCATTTTCCGGTCATTCCGGTTCCGGTTTGAACGTACGGCTCAGCTCCGCGGCGGAACCACGTACACCTGGGCGTACGAGTTGTCCTTGGCGGCCCGCTTGATGATGATCGAGACGCCGTACTGGACGCCCGCGTCACCCGGGTTGCCGGTGCCGAGCACGATCGCCCCGCCACCCAGCGTCGAACCGTAGTAGTCGGTCGCCGGGGTGCCGTCCGGGTTCACCACCCGGGTCGTGTACTGCTGGTTGCCCCGCGACGGGATGACCACCGAGGCGTCGTTGTCCCGCGAGTACGCGGCGCCGTCTCGGATCTCGATGCCCGGGTACCAGCCCTTGGCGTCGGTGAAGCCACGCACCGGAGCCTGCGGGCCGAACTTCGTGCAGTACTCGCTGTACGGCTCGTCCGCCGCCTCCAGGCACTCCTTGAACGGGTACGTCGGCTTCAGGCCGAACGCGGCGTTGGAGGACTGCGGCCGGCTGGGCAGGTTCTTCAGCACCGACGGGTCCTTCTCGGCCGCGACGCCCTTGCGGCGCAGCGGGTCGTTGTGCGAGTCGACGATCAGCAGGCCGCCCTTGGCGCCGTAGCTGGGCAGCGCGGTCATCTGCGCGGTGACGTGGTTGACGTCGCCGAGCTGGGTGTCCCGGTACCAGACCAGCATGCCCGGTGCGTTGTACGCGATCCGGTCGACCTTCCAGGCCTCGTGCGAGTAGACGGTGTCGTAGGTGTACTTCAGGCCCTTGTCGAAGCCGTCGAAGTTACGCCACTCGGCCAGGTAGTAGTGCGACTTCACCTGGGTGCCCGAGTCGATGAACCAACCCGCGCCGCTGGTGTCGGTGAAGGTGCCGCCGGTCTGGGTCCAGCCCGCCGCGCCGCTCTCCACGTCGTCGCTCCAGGTGGTGGCGCCGCCGCCGGTCACCGAGAAGTCGTCGGCGAACCAGCCGCGCTCCTGGAACGCCTCGTCGGTGGCGTAGCGCAGCCGGACCTGCACGGTCTGCCCGGCGTACGACGACAGGTCGACGTAGTCGTGCCGCCAGCCGTTGGTGCTGCCGGTCAGGCCGTACTTCTTGTTGCCGAAGTCGACCATGCGGCCGTTCGGGTCGGCGTAGCCGTCGTTCGTGGAGACCAGCGCACCGCCCTCGGCGTACACCTTCTGCTCGCTCCAGGTGGCGCCGCCGTCGGTGGAGACCTCGACGAAGCCGTAGTCCCAGTCCGCCTCGATGACGTAGTTGTTCCACATCCAGAACTTCGCATCAGCGGCGTTCGGGACGGTCACCGTGCGGCTGAGCTTGATATCCGCCCAGGCCTGGTCGGCGCCGGAGTACCACATGTTCGAGCCGCTGTGCGGCGTGGCCAGTGAGATCACCTTGTCCGGCAGGTCGATCTTGATGCCGTCCTCGGTGCCGACCGGCGTACGCGAGGTCTGCCCGAGCTTGACCAGCTTGGCCCGGTCACCCGGCCCGAACGTCTTCGGCTCGGCCCAGCCCAGCACCCACTTGTCCCAGAGGCCCATGTGGGTCGGCAGCGCCTGGAAGATCTCGCCGGAGTGCGAGCCGGACGCCATCAGGTCCCAGAAGTCCACGTCCGAGTCGGCGTTGCCGGAGGTGTCGTACAGGTCCGGCAGGCCCAGGTCGTGCCCGAACTCGTGGGCGAAGACGCCGACGCCGGCGTCCTCCGGCTGCACGATGTAGTTCGACACCTTCAGGTTGGTGCCCGGGATCGTGTAGCCGCCGGTCACGGTCGAGGAGTGCGCCCAGACCGAGTAGATCCCGACGTCACCGCCACCGCGGGACTTGCCCTGGTTGGCGTGCACCAGCACCAGGTGGTCGATCACGCCGTCCGGCTCGTGGTAGTTGCCGTCGCCGTCGCGGTCGCTCTGGTCCTCGATGTCGTAGTCGGCCCACGGGAAGTTCGGGTCGGCCGCGGCCAGCGCGTCGATCGCGTCGGTGGCGAGCCGGCCGGCGCCCTGCGGGTTGTCCGGGTGGCCGTTCATCGACTGCTCACGCCCGGCGACCCAGTTGCCGTTCTCGTCCTGGAAGCAGCGCGAGGCGGCGTACCAGCCCTCCGAGTGCGGCACCGTGATCCACGGGCTGGCCTGCCCGTCCACGGTGTACGCGTTCTTGGACATCTCCAGGTACATGTTGTGCATGGTCCGCCCGGCGAGGCTGATGCCCGGCTTGCCGTCCGGCCCCTTCAGGTCCTTGCGGACCCGCTCGGTGATGCCCTTCTTGCTGTACAGCATCTTGTCGTAGTGGGCCGGGGAGAAGTCCGGCACCCACATCGAGTTGTTGTCCTTGTGCGGCAGCGTGGCCGGGTTCGGGATCGTGTTGTGCCGCGGCCCGTTCTGCACGGTGCCGGGAACGCAGGTGCGGTCCTCGAACACCGTCTTCGGGACCATCACGTCGGTGAAGTCGTCGTTGGCCTTGTCGTTGAACTCGACGAGCAGCGTCAGCAGCTTGGCGGTCTGCGTGCTCTTGGCCTTCTTGATCTTCCGAGGGCTCTGGCCGGTCCGGATGGACTTGGCCTCCAGCTTGGCCAGCTCGCGCGCCGCGATCGGGTTGCCCCCGGCGTACTTGCGGTCGTAGGCGCGGGCCTCGTCCGCCGGCGAGGAGAAGATGCCGTCGCGGCCCTTGACCTCCTTGCCGCCGGTGTCCGGCTGGACCTCGGGCTCGGCGTAGTTGATGTAGTGCTCGTCCGCCCCGATCGTGACCGGTGCGGACCGGGCCGGCTGAGCCGCCGCGCTGCCCGTCACGGTCAGCGACGTGGCCGCGAGCGCGATGGCGGGCAGTGCGACGAGTAAGCGTCGCCGTGCCCTGTGCTGCGACATGGGGAGCATGCCACTCCGTTCGTAGGGAATGGTGAGGGACCGGCCGTCTCAGTGACGCTCGTCGAAATCCGCCGGTGGGCTGAACGTAACCGACGACGAGCGACATCGACAGAGGTGATCAGGCCCTCTGGCCGATCAGGTCAGTCCCGGATCCCCCGATCGACGGCGCGGATCCCGGATACGACGAAGGGGCGGACCGCCCGGCGGCCCGCCCCTCGTCATCAGTCGACGTCAGTCCTCGTCGGACTTCCCGCCGCTCATCCCCGACGAGATCAACTCCATGACCGAGGAGTCCTGGAGCGTGGTCACGTCGCCGAGCGACCGGTTCTCCGCCACATCCCGCAGCAGCCGGCGCATGATCTTCCCGGAGCGGGTCTTCGGCAGCTCCGGCACCAGCATGATCTGCCGCGGCTTGGCGATCGGGCCGAGCGTCTTCGCCACGTGGTTGCGCAGCTCGGCGATGAGCTGCTCGCCCGCGTCACCCGAGATGTCCGCGCTGCCGCGCGGGATGGCGAACGCGACGATCGCCTGGCCGGTGGTCGGGTCGGTCGCGCCGACCACCGCCGCCTCCGCCACCGACGGGTGGCTCACCAGCGCCGACTCCACCTCGGTGGTGGAGATGTTGTGGCCGGACACCAGCATCACGTCGTCCACCCGGCCGAGCAGCCAGATGTGCCCGTCGTCGTCCTTCTTCGCGCCGTCACCGGCGAAGTAGACCCACTCGTCGCCGGTGTTCGCACCAGCGCCGAACCGGGACCAGTACGTCTCCAGGAACCGGTTGTCGTCGCCCCAGATCGTCCGCAGCATCGACGGCCACGGCTCCTTCAGCACCAGGTAACCGCCGCCGCCGTTGGGCACCGACTGGCCCTGGTCGTCGACCACGTCGGCGACGATGCCGGGCAGCGGGCTCATCGCCGAGCCGGGCTTCGCCTCGGTCACGCCGGGCAGGGGCGAGACCATGATGGCGCCGGTCTCGGTCTGCCACCAGGTGTCCACCACCGGCAGCTCGCCGCGGCCGACGTGCTGCCGGTACCAGATCCACGCCTCCGGGTTGATCGGCTCACCGACGCTGCCGAGCAGGCGCAGCGACGACAGGTCGTACCCGGCCGGGATGTCCTCGCCCCACTTCATCATGGTGCGGATCAGCGTCGGCGCGGTGTACAGGATGGTCACCTTGTACTTGTCGACGACCTCCCAGAACCGGCCCTTGTGCGGGGTGTCCGGCGTGCCCTCGTACATGACCTGTGTGGCGCCGTTGGAGAGCGGGCCGTACACGATGTAGGAGTGCCCGGTCACCCAGCCGATGTCGGCGGTGCACCAGTAGACGTCCGTCTCCGGCTTCAGGTCGAAGACCGCGTGCGTGGTGTACGACGTCTGGGTCAGGTAGCCGCCGGTGGTGTGCAGGATGCCCTTCGGCCGGGCGGTCGTGCCGCTGGTGTAGAGGATGAACAGCGGGTGCTCGGCGTCGAACGCCTGCGCCTCGTGCTCCGGCGACGCGGTCTCGACCGTCTCGTGCCACCAGTGGTCCTTGCCCGACCAGGCGACCTCCTCCCCGGTACGGCGGACCACCAGCACGTGCTCCACCGACGGGCACTTCGCCACCGCCTCGTCCACCGTCGGCTTGAGCGCCGACGGCTTGCCCCGGCGGAAGCCGCCGTCCGCGGTGATCACCACCTTGGCGCTGGCGTCCTGGATCCGGTTGGTCAGCGCGTCGGCGGAGAAGCCGCCGAACACCACGCTGTGCGTGGCGCCGATCCGGGCGCAGGCGAGCATCGCCACCGCCGCCTCCGGGATCATCGGCATGTAGATCGCCACCCGGTCACCGGCGGTCACGCCCAGCTCGGTCAGCGCGTTCGCCGCCTGACAGGTGAGCTTGTGCAGGTCGGCGTAGGTGACGGTACGGGTGTCGCCCGGCTCGCCCTCCCAGTGGATCGCCACCTTGTCGCCGTGGCCCGCCTCGACGTGCCGGTCCAGGCAGTTGTACGCCACGTTGAGCCGGCCCCCGGTGAACCACTTCGCGAACGGGGCGTTCGACCAGTCGAGCACCTGCTCCCACGGCTGGGCCCAGGCCAGCCGGCCGGCCTGGCGCTCCCAGAAGGCCAGCCGGTCCCCGGCCGCCTCCTCGTACGCCTCGGCGGTCACGTTGGCGTTCGCGGCGAGTTCAGCCGGCGGCGGGAACTGGCGCGTCTCGTTCAGCAAGTTGGCCAATGCCTCGCTCATGCGGTGACTCCTTCGTCGCGTGACCTGCGTCTCCTACTCCGGGGAAGGTTAGTCCCGCCGTACCCCCGTCGCGACCGCCCGCCCCCTCATCGCGCGCCGAGCGGCCCGGTCCCCGCGCCGAGTGCACCGCGCGACGCCGACGGCGTCACTTTCCCGGCGGGCGGAGGCGGATACCGGCCCGCCGGTCGCTAGCGTGACGGGGTGACCACCGATCCGCTCGCCCCGCTGCTCGCACTCGCCGACGTCGCCCCCGCCGTCGAGCGGGCCCGCGAGCGGGTCGACCTGGCCCACCGGCACCGCGCGCTGCGCCGCCAGGGCGGCCAGGTCGCCGCCGAGGTCAGTCTCCGCTCGGCAGTGGCCAGCGCCGCGCTGGAGGGCCGCGTCCACGACCGCGAGGAGGTACGCGCCGGGACCGTCACCGACCCGGTGCTCCAGGGCGCGCTCCGGGTCGCCGGGGCGCTGCCCGGACTGAGCGACCTCTGGCCCAAGGCACCCCGGCAGGTGATGGCCCGGCTGCACGTGCTCGCCGCCCGCGACGTGGTGACCGAGGAGGAACTGGGCCGGCCGGTCGCCGACCCGGTGGTCGCGGCCCGCCTCGACGGCCTGGCCGCCCTGGTCGCCGGCGGCACCAGGGTGCCACCGCTGGTGCTGGCCGCCGTCGTCCACGGCGAACTGCTGAACCTGCGCCCGTTCCCCGGCCCGTCCGGGGTGGTGGCCCGCGCCGCCGCCCGGCTGGTGCTGATCTCCACCGGGTTCGACCCCCGCGGGCTCGTCGCGGTGGACGTCGGTCACCGTGAGCGCGAGCCGGAGTACGTGGGCGCGGCCGGCGCGTTCGCCACCGGCACACCCGACGGCCTGCGCTCCTGGCTGCGGCACTACATGAGCGCGGTGGAGGTCGGCGCCGACCAGATCACGCTGATCGGCGACGAGATCCTCGCCGCGTCCTGACGGTTGCCGGCTGCCGCCGGGCCCGCCTGCGCGCTGTGCCTGGTGGCGGCCGTGCCGGACGCTGCGGTGCCTGCCGTCAGGCGGTGGGTGCGGCGGTGCGGGTACGGCGGTGCCGGCCGTACCAGGCGATGCCGATGGCCACGCCGACGCCCACGCCGAGCGCCGCCGCAGCGACCGGCACCGCCGGCCGCTCGCGCAGCCGGCGGCCCAGCGGGATCGGGTGCCGGAACTCCAGCACCGGCCACGCGTTCTCCACCGCCAGCTTGCGTAACGCCCGGTCCGGGTTGACCACCGTCGGATGCCCCACGCACTCCAGCAGCGGCCGATCGGAGTACGAGTCGGAGTACGCGTACGAGTCGGCCAGGTCGTAGTCCCGCTCAAGAGCCAGTTCGCTGACCGCCTCGACCTTGCTCGGACCGGCCGCGTAGAACTCGACCTCGCCGCTGTACCGCCCGTCCACCACGCCCATCCGGGTGGCGATCACGTCGGTGATCCCGAGCAGCTCACCGATCGGCCGGACCATCTCGTCACCGGACGCGGAGACCAGCACCACGTCCCGCCCGGCGGCCTGGTGCTCCTCGATCAGGGCGGCCGCCTCGGCGTACACATAGGGGTTGATCAGTTCGTGCAGCGTCTCCGCGACGATCTGGCGGACCTGTTCCACCGGCCAGCCCTTGCAGAGTGTGGCCAGGTAGTCCCGGGTGCGGGCCATGGTCTGCTCGTCGGTGCCGCCCAGCCGGAACATCAACTGCGCGTACGCCGACTTGACCACGTCACGCCGGGTGATCAGCCCGTCCCGGTAGAACGGCCGACCGAACGCCAGGGCGCTCGACTTGGCGATGACGGTCTTGTCGAGATCGAAGAAAGCGGCGCTGCGGCCCACGGCGCGAAAGTCTAGCCCGACGAGAGGCGCGGAGGCGTCCGCCCGGGTAGCGAAAGCCGATGAGCACCCGGTGGAGTGACGGCGGTCACAGGTATCTATCGATGAATTTAGCTTTGCGTGGAGTGAACAACACTCGACGTATAAGGGTCGACTGCGGCATGCTTGTCCTCGCGACGGGAGTTCGCATACCCGGCGTCGATGGGCCTCGGCGGTTGCACCCCCCGTAACCGCTGAGTCGGTTCGGCTCGACCCCCCCGGAGCCGAACCACAAGACGACCCCCGTCTCCCCCCGACGGGGGTCGTCCCTTTCCGGGACGAGCGTTCCGCGTCCGGCTCAGGGCGCGTATCCGGGGTCGGCGACCGCCTCGGCGATCCGGGTGAGCCAGTACAGGTCGTTGGCCCGAGCCTCCGCACTGGCCTCCGGACCGAGGATGCTGCCCAGAAACACGGCTACATCGTCGAGATGCCGCTCGCTGCGGTAATAACTCAGCAGGACCGGGTCCGGCTCCAGCGCCCCATAGCCCTCGCGGAAGAGCTCAGCCCGGCGCCCGTTGATCGGGTGGTCCCCGAAGTCGGCGCTGTAGACGAACATCAGGTCCCGCTCGCGCGGCGCGAGGATCGGCGCGTCCCAGTCCACGACGTGCAGGGGACCGTCGCCGTCGGCGATGAGGTTGCCCGGATGGATGTCGGCGTGGCAGATGACGTGCCGCCCCCGCGTCACGCGCGACGCCAGCTCGTCGACGGTCTCCGCCAGCCGGTGCAGCGCGGCGCCGTACCGGTCCCAGAAGGCGCCCAGAACCTCGCTCGACGCGGCCAGCCTGCCGAGGGTCCGCAACCGCTCGCCCGCGCTCGACCGGTACGTCTCGGCCGGCAGGACGGCGGCGACCTCGGCGCCCGGCGTGACCCGGTGCAGCCGGCCCAGGAACTCGCCGTACTCGATCCACTGGCGGTCGGTGAGGCCGCGACCCCACAGGCTGCCGCCGTCGTGGAACGGGTAGAGCAGTAGCCGATAATCCCCGAACCGACGTGCAACCCCGCCAGCGAGGCGGAGGTCCAGCGGCGCGACCACCTGCTGAAGGCCCTGCGCGCGCAGAAAACGGGGCAGCAGGACGGCGGCCGGGGTGAAGTCGCCGCGGCGTACCTTGAGGAAGTAGCGCCTGCCGTCGGACGTCTCCACCCGGTACGCCCACGCGTGCCCGTCGAGCCCGACCGGCATGAACGCCAGCTCGGTGACGTCCACCGACCAGGCGGTGGCAACCTCGGCCGCCAGCGTCCGCTCGTCGATGTCCGGCTTGTCGATCACCCGACGGAGCGTCGCAGCCGCCGGTCGGGCCCGGCAAGGGAGTTACCGGATCACCGCGCGCAGCGTCTGCCGGGCCGGCTCGAAGCACACCAGTCCGCGGCCCCGCTCGTCGGCCACCACCCACGGATGACCGACGTACGTCTGCTGCCGGTAGGACTGCCCGGGCCGGAGCACCGCGTACTGCTGCCGCCGGCCCTCGTAGTTGATCCAGTGGACCACGACTGTCGACCCGTGGTTGTTGACGAAGTCGACGAACGTCGACGGACCGCCGCCGTGCGAGCGCAGCCGCGATTCGCGCGAGGCCGGCAGTGGGGCCAGTTCCCCGGGTCCGACCACAGGCGGCTTGGACCGGGGGGTCGACGGCTTCGGTGAGGTCGACCAGCTGCTCGGGGTGGCGCGGCGGGTCGGTGCTGCGGTCCGGGTCGGCGCCACGGCGCGGTTGGAGAACGACACCGACGGCGGTGCGTAGGACTCGGCGGGTGCCTCCGTCACCAACTCCGCCCTCGTCGGGGACGCCAGGATCGCCTGGCCCTTGATCGGCGGCGGGAGGTCGGGGCGACGTGGCGTGGCGAAGACGCTGACGATGCTCGCCAGCACCACGACCACGAGGCCGACGGCGATCGCGGCGAGCAGTGTCGGCGACGGATCGCGTAGCCAGACCCCGTCTTCGGTCCTCCGGCCGGATCGCGAGTGGCGTCCATCCGAGCGGATCGCCAGGGGGTGCGGTGAATCGGTCATGGCCTCGATTCCGCAAGCCGGTGCCGTCCATCGGGCGGCGAAGGGCCCCGATTATCCGTTACCGATCATCCCTGTCGTCAATGGCCGATTGCCCACCCGTTGGCTCCGTCTCCGGCACATAGCAGATCAACCGGGTCCCCGAGGTCTGTCCACAACGGCCTCCGTTGTCCACAGGGCGCCGATTCCGCATCCCCCGGCCGCGCAGGCTCACCCCGGCACGTCCGAGTCCGACCGATGGAGGCCGCCATGCCGCCCCGCACCCCGCTCCCGCCGTACCGTCGCCTGCCCCTGCTCGTCACCTCCGACGGCGACCTGCTCGACGAGCTGTTGCGACTCGCGGCGGCCGGCGGCACCGAGGTCGAGCTGGCGGCCGATCCGGCCGCCGCCCGGGCCCGCTGGGCACCGGCGCCGCTGGTGCTCATCGGCGCCGACCAGGCGGCGGCCTGCCTGCGGGCGCGCCTTCCCCGCCGCGCCCGCACGGTCCTGGTCGGTCGCTCCGGAGAGCTCGATCCGGGTACGGAGTTGGCCGAACTCATCGGCGCGGAGCACGTCGCGACGTTGCCGGCGGCCGAGCCCTGGCTGGTCGACCGGTTCGCCGAGTGCGTGGCCGGTCCGGCCGGCCCGGGTCAGGGCCGGGTGGTGGCGGTGCTCGGCGGCCGGGGCGGCGCCGGAGCCAGCGTGCTGGCCGGTGGGCTCGCCGTCAGCGCGGCCCGGTCCCGGCTGCGGACGCTCCTGGTCGACGCGGACCCGCTCGGCGGCGGTCTCGACCTGGTGCTCGGCTGGGAGCAGCTCGACGGGCTGCGCTGGCCGGAGCTGGCCGGCACGGACGGGCGCGTCGATCCGCCGTCGCTGATCCGTGCGCTGCCCAGCCGAGGCGACCTGGTGGTGCTCTCCTGGGATCGGGGCGACCTGCGGCACCTGCCGGCCGAGGCGATGGCCGCCACAGTGGACGCCGGGCGGCGAGGGCGGGACCTGGTCGTACTCGACCTGCCCCGGCACCTCGACGACGCCGCGGTGGTCGCGCTCCAGGCCGCCGACCGCGCGCTGCTCGTCGTACCGGCCGAGCTGAGGGCGGCAGCCGCGGCGGCCCGGGTCGCGGCCGTGGCCGCGCCGCACTGCGTCGACCTGTCGGTCGTCGTGCGCGGTCCCGCGCCCGGCCGGCTGCGGGCGGCCGAGGTGTCCCGGGCGCTGGGGCTGCCACTCGCCGGCACGCTGCGACCCGAGCCGGGGCTGTGCCGCGGACTGGAGCGGGGCGAGGCACCGGGCGCGAGCGGGAAGGGGCCGCTCGCCGCGCTGTGCCAGCGGATCGTGGACGAGCTGGTCGGGTCGTCGGCCGCGGGTGCGGCATGACCGGCCCGGGGGAGCTGGCCGCCCGGGTCCGGCACCGGTTCGCCGCCGAGGCCACGCCGGTCACACCGGCGGCGATCGTCTCCGCGGTACGCGCCGAACCGGCGACGGCGGTGCTCGGTGACACCACGCTGCTGCGGATCGCCGACCGGGTGCACGACGACCTGGTCGGCGCCGGTCCACTGGCTCCTCTGCTCGCCGACCCGCAGGTCACCGACGTACTGGTGAACGGCGTTCGGGTCTGGGTCGACCGGGGGCGGGGACTACGTCAGGTCGCCGTGCCGCTGGGCACGCTCGACGACGTACGCCGGTTGGCGCAGCGCCTCACCGCGGCGGCCGGTCGCCGGCTCGACGACGCCTCGCCGTACGCCGACGCGCGGTTGCCCGACGGCACCCGGCTGCACGCCGTGCTGCCTCCGGTGGCGACCGACGGGCCCTACCTGTCGCTGCGTACCTTCCGGCAGCGGCCGTTCACCCTCGACGAACTCGTCGAGCGGGGCACAGTGCCCCGGCCGATCGCGCCGCTGCTCGCCGCCCTCGTGGCGGCCCGCCTCGCGTACCTGGTCAGCGGCGGCACGGGCTCGGGCAAGACGACGCTGCTCAACACGCTGCTCGGGCTGGTGCCCGGCACCGAGCGGATCGTGCTGGTGGAGGACGCCGCCGAGCTGCGTCCGGTGCACCCGCACGTGATCGGCCTGCAGGCGCGGACGGCGAACGTCGAGGGCGCCGGTGCCGTCGGGCTCGGCGATCTGGTCCGGCAGGCGCTGCGGATGCGGCCGGACCGGCTGGTCGTGGGTGAGTGCCGGGGCGCCGAGGTGGTCGACCTGCTCGCGGCGTTGAACACCGGCCACGACGGCGGGGCGGGAACGCTGCACGCGAACGCCCCGGCCGACGTTCCGGCCCGGCTGGAGGCACTCGGGATGCTCGGCGGCCTGCCCCGGCTCGCACTGCACGCGCAGGTCGCCGCCGCGTTGCAGGTCGTCCTGCAACTCCGCCGCACCGGCGAGGGGCGCGTACTGGACTCCATCGGCCTGCTGCTGCCCGACGGACCCGACCGGGTGGTCACAGTGGTCCCGGCCTGGGCGCGCGGCCGGGGTCTCGCCCCGGCGGCCCAGCTGCTCGCCGGCCTGCTGCGGGAGCGGGGAGCACCCGTGCCGCCGATCCTCCAGGCGGCGTGGCCCACCCCGGCGGCACCGTCGTGACCGGCCACCTCTGGCCGGCGGTCCTGCTCCTGGCCGCCGCGGCGATCGCCGTCGCCTGGCCGGTCCGGGCCGGTCGCGCCCGGCGCCTGGCGGTCCTGAGTGGTGCGGGCAGCCCGGGCGAGCGGGTGACGGGTGCGCGTCCAGCACCCCCGGAACCGCCACGACGTCCGCTCGACTCCGGGCCGAGGGCGTCCGCCCGTCCGCCCGGCCGGGACAGGGAACGGCGTCGACCGGGTGCCGGGCATCAGGTGAGGCGATGGACGGACCTCGTGTCGGTGCCGGTGACGTCCTCTCCGGCGTCGGCTCCCGCGCTGGCGCTCTCCGCCGGGCGTGTACTGCCGGTGGCGGCGCTGTGTGGTGCGGTGACCGGGGCGCTGCTCGGCGGTCCGGTGGCAGCCGTAGTGCTCGCCACCTACGCCGTGCTCGCGGCCCGGGCGGTGCTGCGCCGGCGTACCCACCGGTTGGCCACCCTCGCGCACCGCCGCGATCTCGACCACCTCGCCGCCGTGGCCGCCGACCTGCGGGCCGGGCTGCCCGCCGGCAACGGTGTCGACGACGGCCCGGGACGCGTCGCGCGGCTGGCCCGGGCCGCACGGAAGCTGGCCGACCAGACGGGTGCGCCGCTGGCCGATCTGCTGGAACGGATCGAGGCCGACGCCCGCGCCGCCGACCGGGGCCTCGCCGCTGCCGCCGCCCAGGCTGCCGGGGCGCGGGCGACCGCGTGGCTGCTCGCCGCGCTGCCGCTCGGCGGGATCGGTCTCGGCTACGGCATCGGGGTGGACCCGGTGGAGGTGCTCCTGCACACGCCGGTGGGTGCCGGCAGCGCCGTGGCGGCTGTGGTGTTGCAGGTCGGCGGGTTGCTCTGGGCCGAGCGGCTCGGCGTCACGCCCGGGCGGGCCGCCTGATGTCACGGCAGGTGCTGGCCGCCGTCTGTCTCGGCGGCGCCGCGTCGCTCCTGGTCGTCGCCGGTCCGGCCGTCCGCCCGGCACGGCGGCTGCGCCGTCTCGTCCCGGCGCCGCGACCGGGCCGCCCGGCGTGGTTCCCGGATCGGGTACGCCTCGGCGCAACGCTGGCCGGGATCGCGGTGGCGGTGGTCGTCGGCGGGGTGACGGGCGTATTCCTCGGGCTGCTGGCCGGTGTCGCCGCCGATCGTCTGCTGCGCCGGATCGAGCCGCGCGCAGCCCGGGAACGGCGGCTGCGGGAGACCGCCGACCTGCCGCTGGCAGCGGATCTGCTGGCCGCCGCGCTGCGGGCTGGGGCGCCGGTCGACCGCTCGGTGCTCGCCGTCGCCGAGGCGCTCGGCGGGCCACTCGCGGACCGGCTCGGCCGGGTCGGCCGGACGCTACGGCTCGGTGGCAGCCCCGGTGAAGCGTGGGCGCACCTGGACGGCGTCACCGGGGCCGAACCCGTGGTCGCGGCGGCGGTCCGCTCGTCGAACAGTGGTGCCGCACTGGCTCGCGCGCTGACCCGGCTGGCCGACGACCTGCGGGCCGAGCGGTCGACCGCGGCCGAGGCGGCGGCCCGCCGCGCGGGCGTGCTCATCGTGCTGCCGCTCGGGCTGTGCTTCCTGCCCGCCTTCATTCTCGCCGGTCTGGTGCCGGTGATCGTCGCTGTTCTCGGCGACGTGCTGTGAACCATCGAGAAGGGACGTACGAATGCGCAAGCTCCTCACCCGCCTGCGGGGTGACGCCGGCATGAACACCGCCGAGTACGCAGTGGGCACCCTCGCCGCGGTCGCCTTCGCCGGGATCCTGCTGAAGGTGCTCACCTCCGGCAACGTGCAGTCCGCGCTGACCGCCGTCATCGACCGGGCCCTGAAGTGATCGCGCGCCGGCGGGCCGGTCGTCGTGGTCGGTGGCTCCACGAACCAGCGGTCCCGTTCGACGTGTCGGCCGAGCCCGGTCTGATCCTGGGAGCGGCCGGCACCCGGGCCGGGACGGTGTGGCGCCGGTGGCGCTCGCGGGTCGCGTGCGAGCGGGGTTCCTTCACCGCCGAGTTGGCGGCCGGCCTGCCGGCGCTCATGCTGCTCCTCGTCGCCGGGCTGACCGCGGTGAACGCGGTGGGCACCCGGGTCGCGTGTGTCGACGCGGCCCGGGAGGCGGCTCTTGCCGCGGCCCGGGGCGAGCCCGGCACCATCACCGGAACCCGGTACGCCCCCGAGGGCGCCGAGGTGGCCGTGACGGTGACCGGTGATCGGGTCACGGCGACGGTCCGGGCGCCGGTCCGGACGCTCGGTGCGCGGCTGCCCCGCCTGGTCGTGTCGGGGGAGGCGGTGGCCGCCGTGGAACCCGGCGCGCCAGGGCCGGTGCCGTGAGAGCCGGCGTGCCCGGGGAGAGCGGGGAGAGCAGGAAGCCAGCCGGCGGTACGCCTCAGGGCGACCGGGGCGGCGCGACCGTCTGCCTGCTCGCGATCGGGTTGGTGTTCGTGCTGGTCGGGGTGTTCGGCGCCGCGCTCGGGGCGGCCCGGTGCGCGCGGCATCAGGCCCGCAACGCGGCGGACTTCGGAGCGCTGGCGGGTGCCGCCCAGGTGCTCGACGGCGCCGATGCCGCCTGTGCTCGCGCCGCCGAGCTGGTCTCGGCCAACGGCGGCCGGATGACCGGGTGTCGGGTCGACGGACTGGATCTGATCGTCACGGCACGGGTACGTGTCGCACCGCTGCCGGGCCTGACCCGGGACGCCGTCGCGACGTCCCGGGCCGGCCCGGCCCGGTCCTGACGGGCGGACGCCAGTGCCGGAACCGAGAGCCGGGCCGGGCCCGAGTGCCGCAGGTCAGCGGGACTGGAGGGCGTCCAGTCCGACCGCCATGGCGATCACCAGCCGGCGGTCGATCTGCGGGTGATGGATCTCCACGTTGTACCGGTCCCGCAGACCCCACTTCCGGTCGACCGAGAACACCGGCTGGCCGCCGGCCATGAAGTCGAAGTGGTACGGCAGCCAGGAGAGCGAGTCGACGAACCGGCGCAGCAGCGCGACCGGCAGGCTGCGCTCCTGCCCGGTGGCGGGCGGCAGGCCGGGCTGCTCCACGTGCCACGTCGAGCGCAGCAGCGACTGGGCGAAGTCCTTGCGGAACAGCCCGATGGGGTTGCCCGCGTGATCGGTCACGTCGTAGGTGGCGCCGAGGTCGAGCCGCTGACGGGCCTTGAAGCCGAGAAGGGGGTACTGCTTGGAGTCGTCGGTGTAGATGGTCACCTGCTCCTTGAAGGCGAGCCGCTTCTGCTGCGCGAACGCGAGCAGCCCACCCTCGGAGCCGTCGGGCGCCACCGAGTGCACCTCGTACTGGTTGACCATCATCCGGAGTCGCTGACGGATGATGAACCGGTGCTGGGCCTGCAGATTGTCGGGCGACATGGGCTCTCCTTCGAGGGGTCGCCGGAGTCTTGCACAGCGGGCCGACGACCGCTCGCCCGAGCGCACCCGCACAGCGCGACGTCGGCGCGCCGGGCGAGGCGCACGGTCAGCAAGATCAGCGGCCGCCGTCGACCGTGGCCTTCATCGCCCAGCTGTTCAGCACCTGATGGATGCCGCGCAGACGCTCGTTGATCTGCTCCAGCCGTTCCGCCTGGGCGAGCGTGGCCATCGCGGTGCCCAGCGCTATCTGCTGGTCGGGCGTGAGGTTTTCCTGGTCGATGGTGTAGAGCAGCTCGACGGTCTCGGCGATCGTGTCGGCCACGGCGGCACCTCCGGCGGGACGGGTCTCGGGTCACCTGCGCGCTACCGGAAATGATGCATGGAAGCGCTCCCATACATCAATGCCCCGACGGCCCTACCCTCATGCACCCGTCCCACCAACCAGACACCTGGGCACCCGCTGAGCCGCACGGCCCAGCTTGATCGACACCAGTTCGGGGAAGTGGCGGGGTCCAGCACCTGTCGATACCGCAACCTCCCCGAAGTGGCGGCGGGCAGCCCCAACCGGCCCGGTGCGGTCAGGCGGGTGGGGCACCGGCCGCCTGAGCTGGGCGGGCCGTCCGGTCGTCCTGCCGGGGCAACACCTCGCCGCGCTCCGGGCCGCCCGAGTCCGGGCCGGTGCCCGAGTCCGGGCCGGTGCCCGAGTCCGGGCCGGCACCCGCCTCCGGGCCGGCACCCGCCGCCTCGCCGCCGACCGTGGCGAGGTTGGTCAGCACCACGTCGAGGACCTTCACGGCCTCCGCCTTGGCCAGCGGGTTGTTGCCGTTGCCGCACTTCGGGGACTGGACGCACGACGGGCACCCGATCTCGCACCCGCACTCGGCGATCGCGTCCCGGGTGGCGTGCAACCAGGCGGCGGCGGTGCCGTACGCCCGCTCGGCGAAACCCGCACCGCCGGGGTGACCGTCGTAGACGAAGACGGTGGGCGCCTCGGTGTCCGGGTGCAGCGCGGTGGACAGTCCGCCGATGTCCCACCTGTCGCAGGTCGCCATCAGCGGCAGCAGGCCGATCGCGGCGTGCTCGGCGGCGTGCAGCGCGCCCGGCACGTCCGCCGCCTCGACACCGGCGGCGGTCAGCGACTCGGGGGAGAGCGTGAACCACACCGCGACGGTGCGCAGTTCCCGGGCCGGCAGGTCCAGCGGGCGGGTGTCGATCACCTCGCCGGTGGCGATGCGCCGCCGCTGGTACGACACCACCTGGCTGGTCACGTCCACCTCGCCGAGGAACAGCCCGACCGGTCCGGCGTCCACGTACGAGCGGACCGACACCACCGACAGCGAGGTGACGTCGCGGGCGTGGGTGGACCAGTCCGGCTCCTCGGCGTGCACGAGCGCGCACCCGTCGGCCAGGTCGAGGGAGTCGACCACGTACGAGACGCCCTGGTGCAGGTAGACCGCGCCGGTGTGCAGCAGGAAGTGCGCCGACCCGCCGTCGACGGTGCCGAGCAGCCGGCCGGTGGACTCCTCCACCACGCACACCGGGGCGCCGCCCTCGCCGCGCAGGTCGACCTCGGGGCGTTCCCGGTGCCGCCAGTACCAGCCGGTGGGCCGCTGCCGCAGCGCCCCCGCCTCGACCAGCGAGTCCACCGCCTCCTTCGCGCCCTCCCCGAACAGGTCCAGGTCGGCCCGGGTGAGCGGGGACTCGTGGGCGGCACAGGCGAGCTGCGGCGCGAGCACGTACGGGTTGGCCGGGTCGAGCACAGTGGCCTCGACCGGCCGCCCGAACAGCGCCTCCGGGTGGTGCACCAGGTAGGTGTCGAGCGGGTCGTCCCTCGCCACCAGCACGGCGAGCGCCTCGTCGCCGGAGCGCCCGGCCCGCCCGGCCTGCTGCCACAGCGACGCGCGGGTGCCGGGCCAGCCGCAGATCAGCACCGCGTCCAGCCCGACCAGGTCGACGCCGAGTTCGAGCGCGTTGGTGGAGGCCAGCCCGAGCAGGTCGCCGTGCAGCAGCGCCCGTTCCAGCTCGCGGCGCTCCTCGCGCAGGTAGCCGGCCCGGTAGGCGGCCACCCGGTCGCCGAGCCCGGGCACCGCCTCGTCGAGCGACCGCCGGGCGTTCGCGGCCACGACCTCGGCGCCGCGGCGGGACCGCACGAACGCGAGCGTGCGTACCCCCTCGACCACGCTGTCGGCGAGCAGGTCCGCGGTCTCCCGCAGCGCGGAGCGCCGGACCTGGACGAGGTCGGCGTCGGGAGCCGAGCCGGTGGGCGGCAGCAGCGGCGGCTCCCAGAGCGCGAACGTCACCCCGCCGCGCGGCGAGGTGTCCTCGGTGACGGCGGTGACGGGCAGGCCGGTGAGCCGCCCGGCCGCCGTCGCCGGGTCACCCGACGTGGCCGAGGCCAGGAGAAACACGGGGGTACGCCCGAAGCGGGCGCACTGCCGGCGCAACCGCCGCAGGACGTGCGCGACGTGTGAGCCGAAGACGCCCCGGTAGGTGTGGCACTCGTCGACCACCACGTACGCGAGGCGGCGCAGGAACCCGGACCAGTGGGCGTGCCCGGGCAGGATGCCGTGGTGCAGCATGTCCGGGTTGGTCAGCACGAACCGGGAGTGCCGGCGGATCCACTCCCGCTCGGCGCGCGGCGTGTCGCCGTCGTAGGTGGCGGGGCGTACCCCGTCGAGTTCGAGACCGGCGACGGCGCGGAGCTGGTCGGCGGCGAGCGCCTTGGTCGGCGCCAGGTAGAGCACAGTGGCGCGCGGGTCGGCGAGCAGGGTGCTCAGCGCGGGAAGCTGGTACGCCAGGGACTTGCCGGACGCCGTGCCGGTGGCGACCACCACGTGCCGGCCCGCGTACGCCAGCTCGGCGGCCTCGGCCTGGTGCCGCCACGGGGCGGTGACGCCGCGCCGCGCGAACGCCTCCCGCAGGTCCTCCGGCGTCCAGCCGGGCCACCCGACCGGCTCGCCGGCGCGGGCCGGGACGTGTTCGACGTGGGTGACCGGGTCGGTGGTGTGACGCAGCCGCAGCCGGCGCAGCAGCTCGCCCGGAGCACGTCGCGGGCCGGGGCTGTGGTCGGTCACGTCCTGCACTCTCGCACTGGTGTTCGGAATTGGGAACCGCAGGGTGGGGGTATGGGGAGGGCGTGGCCGGTGACCGAGGGGGCCGCACGGGGAGATGGTTAGATGCCCAGGAGAGTTTACCGAGGAGGGGCCGATGGAGCTGTCGCTGGCGACCCGCGCCGTGGGGGAGCACACGGTGCTCGAGGTCGGTGGTGAGGTGGATGTCTACACCGCCCCCCGCCTGCGGGAACGGCTCCTCGAACTGATCGACGGCGGAGCCCGCCACGTGGTGGTCGACCTCGGCCGGGTGGACTTCCTCGACTCGACCGGGCTGGGTGTGCTCGTGGGCGCGCTCAAGCGCCTGCGCTCGGCCGGTGGTTCCTTCGCGCTGGTCTGCGACAAGGAGCCGCTGCTCAAGATCTTCCGGATCACCGCCCTGGACCAGGTCTTCCCGCTGCATCCGACGGTCGACGCGGCCATCGCCGCCGACTCCACCGGCGCGTGATGGCCACCGTCAAGCTGTCCTTCTCTCCGGCCCCGGTGCACGTGCGCACCGCCCGCCTGGTCGGCGTCGCGGTGGCCCGGCGGGCCGGCGTACGCGAGGACCTGCTGGACGAGGTGCGCCTGGCCATCGGTGAGGCGTGCACCCGGGCGGTCGCGCTGCACCGGCAGTACGGCCTGGCCGACCCGGTGTACGTGGAGATGTCCGACGGCGGCGGCTACACGGTCCGGGTGGTGGACCGGGCCCCGATCGAGGCGGGCCTCGGCCTGGCCGCGCTCGGCCCGGACGAGCTGGCGAAGGAGTCGCTCAGCGAGGACGCGCTCACCACCGGGGTGGGCTTCGCGCTGCTCGCCGGTTTCGTGGAGGATCTCCAGGTCCGCCCGGTCGACGACGGCGTCGGCACCGAGGTGCGGATGTCCTGGCCGGCCGGTCGCGCCTGACCCGATTCGCACACGCAGGCCGCGTTCCCCGAAGGGGGAGCGCGGCCTCGTCGTATTGGTCGCGCCGTATATCAGATTTCTTCGCATAACACAGTTACGAAGATCATCGAGACACGGTGCCCCCTCGGTGTGACCCTCGCCACGCGGGAGGGCTACAGTACGCGGGTTGTCAGCAAGTGATCCCATCCCGTAGCCAGCGGGAACGGGAGTTCATCGCTGGTCCGCCGGGGTGGGTCGGCGCGCGCTTGCGAGTCCGCATCCAGGCGTCGGCCCGTGCGTCTCCATGAGCCGGCGCGAGTTGTTCGGTACAGGAGGACATAGATGTCCGGGACCTTGGCCGCCGACGGCGGCGCACTGTCCCTTACCGGAGCCAACGTGACGTACGTCGTCATCGCCGCGGTCATCGCGCTGGTGGCGCTCGTCTTCGCGGCCGCCCTCACCAGGGCGGTCCTGGCGGCCGGTAAGGGAACCACCAACATGCAGGAGATCTCCGGCGCGGTGCAGGAGGGCGCGTCGGCGTACCTGCTGCGACAGTTCCGCACGCTGGCGATCTTCGTGGTGGTCGCCGTCGTGCTGCTCTTCCTGCTGCCGGTGCACGACACCGACGGCAACGAAACGCTCGTGAAGGTCGGCCGCTCGGCGTTCTTCGTGGTGGGTGCGCTGTTCAGCGCGTTCATCGGCGGCGCCGGCATGTGGCTGGCCACCCGCGCCAACCTGCGGGTGGCGGCGGCCGCGCGGGAGCGAGAAGGCGGCCGTGAGGGCGCCATGAAGATCGCCTTCCGCACGGGCGGCGTGGTCGGCTTCCTCACCGTCGGCCTCGGCCTGTTCGGCGCGGCGCTGGTCGTGCTGATCTTCCGGGGTGACGCCCCGACCGTGCTGGAGGGCTTCGGCTTCGGCGCCGCGCTGCTCGCCATGTTCATGCGGGTCGGCGGCGGCATCTTCACCAAGGCCGCCGACGTCGGCGCCGACCTGGTCGGCAAGGTCGAGCAGGGCATCCCGGAGGACGACCCGCGCAACGCCGCCACCATCGCCGACAACGTGGGCGACAACGTCGGCGACTGCGCCGGCATGGCCGCCGACCTGTTCGAGTCGTACGCGGTCACGCTCGTCGCGGCGCTGATCCTGGGCCGGGCCGCGTTCGGCGAGACCGGCCTGGTCTTCCCGCTGATCATCTCCACCATCGGCGTGCTGGTCGCGATCGTCGGCGTCTTCATCACCCGGCTGCGCGTCAGCGACCGCAACGGCCTGACCGCGATCAACCGGGCCTTCTACCTGTCTGCGCTGCTCGCCGCGGTGCTCGTCGCGATCGCCGCGTTCGCGTACCTGCCGGCCACGTTCGCCGAGCTGGAGGGCGGGCTGACCGACGTCGACCGCAACCCGCGGCTGGTGGCCATCGGCGCGGTGGTGATCGGCATCGTGCTGGCCGCCGCGATCCAGGCGCTGACCGGCTACTTCACCGAGACCAACCGGCGCCCGGTGCAGGACATCGGCAAGAGCTCGCAGACCGGCGCGGCCACCGTCATCCTCGCCGGCATCAGCGTCGGCCTGGAGTCGGCCGTCTACTCGGCGCTGCTGATCGGCGCCGGCGTCTTCGGCGCGTTCCTGCTCGGCGGCAGCTCGATCACGCTGTCGCTGTTCGCCGTCGCGCTGGCCGGCACCGGCCTGCTCACCACAGTCGGCGTCATCGTCGCGATGGACACGTTCGGCCCGATCTCCGACAACGCGCAGGGCGTGGCCGAGATGTCCGGCGACATCGACGAGCACGGCGCGCGGACGCTCACCGAGCTGGACGCCGTCGGCAACACCACCAAGGCGATCACCAAGGGCATCGCGATCGCCACCGCGGTGCTCGCCGCCACCGCGCTGTTCGGCTCGTACACCGACACGCTGCGCTCCGCCTACGAGGACGCGGGCGTGAACGACGTGGGCAGCGAGATCCTCAACTCGCTCAACGTGTCCAACCCGCGCAACCTGGTCGGCCTGATCATCGGCGCCGCTGTGGTGTTCCTCTTCTCCGGCCTGGCCATCAACGCGGTCTCCCGCTCGGCCGGCGCCGTGGTGATGGAGGTACGCCGGCAGTTCCGCGAGATGCCGGGCATCATGGACCGCACCCAGCGGCCCGAGTACGGCAAGGTCGTGGACATCTGCACCCGGGACGCGCAGCGCGAGCTGATGACCCCCGGTCTGCTGGCCATCCTGGCCCCGATCGCTGTCGGCTTCGGCCTCGGCCCGGGCGCGCTGGCCGCGTACCTGGCCGGCGCGATCGGCGCGGGCACGCTGATGGCGGTGTTCCTGGCCAACTCCGGTGGCGCCTGGGACAACGGCAAGAAGCTGGTGGAGGACGGCGCGTACGGCGGCAAGGGCTCCGACGCGCACGCCGCCACAGTCATCGGCGACACAGTCGGCGACCCGTTCAAGGACACCGCCGGCCCGGCGATCAACCCGCTGCTCAAGGTGATGAACCTGGTCTCGCTGCTGATCGCCCCGGCCGTGGTGGCCTGGAGCGTGGGCGACGACAAGAACAACCCGCTGCGCATCACGATCGCCGTGGTGGCCGCGCTGATCATCGCGGCGGCCGTGGTGTTCAGCAAGCGCAAGGGCGTGGCGATGTCCGACTCGGACAGCGGCGCCGGCACCCCGGACCAGCGTCCGGAGACGGTGAACGCCTGATCGCACGCGATGGTTCCCGGCCGGCCCCGGCCGGCCGGGAACCCCGTGCCCGGCAAACCTGACCGGTGGCGGTTCGGCCCGGAGGTCGTACGCTGCTTCGCATGCGTACGCGCCGGGCGG
This sequence comes from Micromonospora sp. WMMD1219, assembly GCF_049315215.1. NCBI lineage: Bacteria > Bacillati > Actinomycetota > Actinomycetes > Micromonosporales > Micromonosporaceae > Micromonospora > Micromonospora sp. WMMD1219. The sequence continues at coordinate 1,305,627 of NZ_CP186057.1, read as the reverse complement.
CAACCGCCGGAAAGCTCACGGTGGTCCTGGCCACGCTGGTCCTCGTCGTCACCGGGTGCGGCGGCGGTCCCAGCCCTCGGGTCTGGGCCGCGTCGGTGTGCCAGGCGCTGACCCCGTGGCGCGCGGAGATCTCGAAGCTGACCAGCAGCACCCAGCAGCAGATGACCGCGCAGACGACGCCGCCGCAGGCCAAGGAGAACCTGGTCCGGCTCTTCGCCGGCGCCGAGCAGGCCAGCGAGACGGCCCGGCGCAAGGTCGAGGAGGCGGGCGTGCCCGAGGCCGAGCGCGGCGAAGAGGTGTCCGCCGGGTTCCTGGGGTCGCTGAGCAAGATGCGCGACGCGTACGGCCGGGCCCGGGACACCGTCGACCGGCTCGACACCGCCCAGGCCGGTCCGTTCTACGACGGCGTGCGCGCCGCCGTGGACACGCTCAACAAGGAGTACGACGCGAGCGCGCTGGACACCAGCAAGCTCAACTCGACCGAGCTGAAAGAGGCCTTCGACGAGGTCCCGGAGTGTCGCTGACCCCTCCCACCCCGAAACCGGCCCGCCAGCCCTCGCTGTTCTCCACCGAGGCGGCCGATCCCTCGCTGGCGGACCTCGCCGGCCTGCTCGCCGGGCCGGGTGAGGTGGGGCGGATGGGCGGCACGGCGCGGATCTCCGTGGTGGTCGACGCCGCCTGGCGGGTGCACGTGCTGGTGGCCGAGCTGGGCGCCCGGGGCGTGCCGGCGAGCTGGGAGCCGACCGAGGACGGGCGGCACCGGGTGCGCACCGCGTACACGAGCATGCTGGCGCCGCTCGCGCGGGCCTGGCTGCGCGGCGCGGCGAAGCGTCCACCGGCCCGCTTCCACCTGGACGGGCGGCGGCTGCGGCTCTGGGCGGCGGCCGCCGGCACGGCCGAGCCGGCCGGATTCCGGCTGCGGCTCGGACCGGCCGACGAGCAGTCCTGGCCGGTGGTCCGCGCCGCGCTGGCGGCGGTGGGCCTGCCGGCCGCGTTCGTCGAGCCGGACGAGGGCGGGCCCGCGTTCCGGATCGGCGGGCGGCGGATGTCGCGGCTCGCGGAGCTGGTGGGGGAACGGCCGGCGGCGGCGCCGGTGACGGACTGGCCGGGGCCGCGGAGCTGACCGCCGCTGTCCGAAGCCGGACACCCGGCGAGGGCTCCGCCAGGGGTACGCGATCGTCACAGTGACCCGCCTGTCGCCCTACCCACGGTGTACCGTGACGCCGTCCGGCAGGGTGCGGCCGGCGGTCGCCGGGAGGGCGGCCCGTTTGCCGCCCACGAAACCCGGAACGCGGACGGCGCGTTACGTTGGACATCCGGACCGCCTGTGGTCCGGGTGGCGCAACACGGCCCGAAGCGGGCATGGCGTAGGAGTGAGGTCGGGGAGAGACGTGCCGAGCAACGCTGGAACCACCCGTCTGGTCATCGTCGAGTCACCGGCGAAGGCCAAGACGATCTCGGGCTACCTCGGCCCGGGGTACGTCGTGGAGGCCAGCTTCGGCCACGTCCGGGACCTGCCCCGCAACGCCGCCGACGTCCCGGCGAAGTACAAGGGTGAGCCGTGGGCGCGCCTCGGCGTCGACGTCGACAACGGCTTCCACGCCCTCTACGTGGTGTCGCCCGACCGTAAGCAGCAGATCAGCAAGCTGGTGAAGCTGGCCAAGGAGGTCGACGAGATCTTCCTGGCGACGGACGAGGACCGCGAGGGCGAGGCCATCGCCTGGCACCTGGTGGAGACGCTCAAGCCCAAGGTGCCGGTCAAGCGGATGGTCTTCCACGAGATCACCAAGCCGGCTATCCAGGCCGCCGTGGCGAACCCCCGGGAGATCGACCGCGACCTGGTCGACGCCCAGGAGGCGCGGCGCATCCTCGACCGTCTCTACGGCTACGAGGTCTCGCCGGTGCTGTGGAAGAAGGTCATGCCGAAGCTGTCGGCGGGCCGGGTGCAGTCGGTGGCGACGCGGATCGTGGTCGAGCGGGAGCGCCAGCGGATGGCGTTCCGCACCGCCGAGTACTGGGACATCCTGGCCACGCTCGCCGTGGCGAAGCCGGGCGAGGGCCCGCGGACGTTCAACGCCACGCTCGTCGCGCTGAACGGTGACCGGATCGCCACCGGCAAGGACTTCGAGCCGACCACGGGTCGTGTTCGCGCCGGTGCGGGTGTCGTCCACCTCGACGAGGGCGGGGCCCGAGGGCTCGCCGCCCGCCTGGCCGACCGGCCCTTCACAGTCACCCGGGTCGAGGAGAAGCCCTACCGCCGCCGCCCGTACGCGCCGTTCATCACCTCCACGCTCCAGCAGGAGGCGGCCCGCAAGCTGCGGTTCTCGTCGCAGCAGACGATGCGCACCGCGCAGCGCCTGTACGAGAACGGCTACATCACCTACATGCGTACCGACTCGGTGAACCTGTCCGAGACGGCGATCGCGGCCGCCCGCCGGCAGATCGTCGAGTTGTACGGCGAGCGCAGCGTGCCGCCGGAGCCGCGCCGCTACACCGGCAAGGTGAAGAACGCGCAGGAGGCGCACGAGGCGATCCGTCCCGCGGGCGACAACTTCCGCACCCCGGGCGAGGTGGCCAAGGAGCTGTCCGCCGAGGAGTTCAAGCTCTACGAGCTGATCTGGCGGCGCACCATCGCCTCGCAGATGACCGACGCGGTCGGCTCCAGCGTGTCGGTGCGCATCCGCGCCGTTTCCTCCGCCCAGGAGGAGGCCGACTTCGGCGCGACCGGCAAGACCATCACCGACCCGGGCTTCCTGCGCGCGTACGTCGAGTCCAGCGACGACGAGAACGCCGAGGCCGAGGACGCCGAGCGGCGGCTGCCCACGCTGGTCAAGGACCAGCCGCTGACCGCCGACGAGCTGGCCGCGCAGGGCCACCACACCCAGCCGCCCTCCCGCTACACCGAGGCGTCGCTGGTCAAGGCGCTCGAAGAGCTGGGCATCGGCCGGCCCTCCACGTACGCGTCGATCATGCAGACGATCCAGGACCGCGGGTACGTGGTGAAGCGCGGCCAGGCGATGATCCCGTCGTTCCTGGCGTTCGCGGTGATCGGGCTGATGGAGCGGCACTACCCGCGCCTGATCGACTACGACTTCACCGCCAGCATGGAGAACGAGCTGGACGAGATCGCCGGTGGTGACCACGCCGCCGTCGACTTCCTCACCTCCTTCTACTTCGGCAGCACCAACGGCACCGGCGACCAGGCCATCGCGCACGCCGGTGGCCTGAAGAAGCTGGTCACCGAGAACCTCAGCGAGATCGACGCGCGCAGCGTCAACTCCATCCCGCTGTTCACCGACGACGAGGGCCGCGAGGTCGTCGTCCGGGTCGGTCGGTACGGGCCGTACCTCCAGCGGGCGCTGCCCGGCGCGGTTTCGGGCCCGGCCCCGGCCCCGGCCTCGGGTGAGGGTGAGGGCGAGGAGGGCGGCTCGCAGGGCGACCGGGCGCCGATCCCGGAGGGCCTGGCGCCCGACGAGCTGACCCCGGAGAAGGTGCACGAGCTGTTCCTCGGCGGCGGCGGTGAGCGCAAGCTCGGCGACGACCCGTCGACCGGCGAGCCGATCGTGCTCAAGTCCGGCCGGTTCGGCCCGTACGTGGCAAGCGGCGAGCGCAAGTCCTCGCTGCTGCGCTCACAGTCGCCGGACAGCCTCACCCTGGAGCAGGCGTTGCAGCTGCTGCGCCTGCCCCGGCTGATCGGCGTGGCCCCGGACGGCGCCGAGGTGGTCGCCAACAACGGCCGCTACGGCCCGTACGTCAAGCGCGGTGACGAGTTCCGCTCGCTGGACTCCGAAGACAAGATGTTCACCGTCACGCTGGACGAGGCGCTGGCGTTGCTGGCCGCCCCGAAGACGCGCCAGCGCCGGGCCGCCGCACCGCCGCTGCGGGAGATGGGCAACGACCCGCTCACCGAGAAGCCGCTGGTGATCAAGGACGGGCGCTTCGGGCCGTACGTGACCGACGGCGAGTTCAACGCGTCGCTGCGGCGCGGGCAGACGCCGGAGGAGCTGACGCTAGAGCAGGCGTCGGAGATGCTGGCCGAGAAGCGCGCGAAGGGTCCGGCGCCGAAGAAGAAGGCCGCGAAGAAGGCCGCCCCGGCCAAGAAGACGACCGCGGCAAAGAAGACCACGGCGGCCAAGAAGACGACGGCCGCGAAGAAGACGACGGCCAAGAAGGCCGCCCCCAAGAAGGCGACCTCAACCCCGAACGAGTGATCTTGGTACGGAGGCGCCCCTGGAAGGGCGGGTCCGTACCAAGATCTCAGCCGGGCCAACCTGAGGATCGCAGGGCGGCGCGCAACTGGGTCACGACGCGGGTCGGGTCGTTGCGGACGGCCCACGCGGGGAAGCGCAGGACCCGGTCACCGGTGGTCCAGACGTCGTTCTGCCGCTGGATGTCCGCCCAGGCGGTCTTCGGGTCGAGGTGCTGCCCACCGTCGATCTCGACGTGCACCCGCCACCGCTCGAACCAGACGTCCAGGTAGCGCCGCCGCCCGGTGGCGTCACGCCGGACGACCTGGAGGGACGGTTCGGGTAACCCGGCCCGCCGGACGAGATCGAGGAAGTCGATTTCGGCGAGGGAGTGAGCGCCGCCGGCCGCGTCCGTGGCGGTCGCCAGGATCAGCCGGCGCCGACGTGCGCGAGGGAGCCGCTCCAGCACCCGATGCAGGTCGTCGCCCCAGACCAGGCGTTGCTGGAAGCCTGCCGCGATGACAGCCCGTGCCTCCTCGTCGGTCGCCGCCCACTGTGCCGCGTCGACGAGCGAGCGGGCCGGCATGGTCCGGCGGGGCTTGCCGACGTCCAGCACGTCCTCCAGCGGCAGTGCGGTGGTGCGATGGATCCGCACACCCGGGGGCAGGGTTCGCGTCTGATGCCGGGCCGGCAGCAGCAGATGCACCAGCCGGCTCTCGTAGCGCCGCAGGCCCCATGCCTGGGCCGCGGTGAGTCCACCCAGCGTCGCTGCCGGTCCCGCCGCGAGCACCGCCACCCAACGCCACTCTTTCGGACCCACCGGCCCGTTGTGGGTGACGTAGACGCGCCGGTGCGCCTGCCGCCAGCGCCCGCTGCCCAGCCGGTGCCGGATCGCCTTCTCGGACAGGAACCGTCGAGCCTGCGTCGCTTCGAGCACCCGTTCCTGATGGAACAGCAACCAGCTCAACTCGTCCGCGTCATCCCCCGGCATCTCCACACATGAATCCCACCCGCTGTACCGTCGTCCCTGTTGCCCCTGTGGACAGCCGCCGAGATCTTGGTACGGGAACGCCCTTCAAGGGGCGGCCCCGTACCAAGATCCCCGCCAGGCGGGTCAGGCGCCCAGGACCTGGGACAAGTACGGGTTCTGGAAGATGCGGGACGGGTCCAGGCGGGAGCGGACGGACTGGAAGTCCGCGAATCTCGGGTAGGCGGTGGCCAGTGACTCCGCGTCGCGCCAGTGCAGCTTGCCCCAGTGCGGGCGGCCGCCCAACTCCGTCGCCACCTGCTCGAACGCGCGGAAGTACGGCTCGTACGGCATGCCCACGTACTGGTGCACGGCGATGTACGCGGAGTCCCGCCCGTACGAGTGGGACAGCCAGATGTCGTCGGCGGCGGTGAAGCGCACCTCGACCGGGAACAGCACCTTGAACGGCAGCCGGTCCACGATCCGGCGCAGTTCGGCCAGCGCGGTGGGCAGTGCCTCGCGCGGCAGCCCGTACTCCATCTCCACGAAGCGGACCCGGCGCGGCGTGCAGAACACGCGGTCGGAGCGGCCGGTGTAGGTGCGTTCGGTGAGCGCGCGGGCGGAGACGGCGCTGATCCGGGGTGCGAGGGCGGGTACGGCCCGGCCGAGGCGGCAGGCGCCGGCGAAGACGGTGTTGGAGAGGAACTCGTCGTCCAGCCAGCCGCGCCAGCCGGGCAGTGGCTGGTCGTCGGCGGGTACCCGGTCGTTGGTCTTGACCTGCACCCGGTCGGTGTACGGGAACCAGTAGAACTCAGCGTGGTCGTGCGCCTCGTACAGGCCGGGGAGGTCGTCGAGTACTTCGGCGAGCGGGGCCGGGCGTTCGTGCGCGCGCAGCACGAAGGCGTCCACGCAGCGCAGCGTGACCTCGACCAGCACGCCCACCGCGCCGAGCCCGACCCGGGCGGCGTCGAAGACGTCGCGGTTCTCCTCGGCCGAGCAGCGCAGCACCTCGCCGGTGCCGGTGACCAGCGTCAGCCCGGCCACGAAGGTGGACAGGCAGCCCAGCTTCGCCCCGGTACCGTGGGTGCCGGTGGAGAGCGCACCGGCGATGGTCTGGGCGTCGATGTCGCCGAGGTTCGGCATCGCGAGGCCGTGCCCGGCGAGCAGATCGTTGAGCGTGTGCAACGTCATCCCGGCCGGTACGGTGACCAGGCGGCGCGCCACGTCGACTGTGACGTCGGTCTCCAGCTCGGCGAGGTCGATCCGGTGCCCGTCGGCGACGGCGGTGGCGGTGAACGAGTGGCCGCTGCCGGTGGCCCGGACGGTCCGGCCCGCCGCGGCGGCCTGGCGGACCGCCTCGACGACGTCGGAGACGCTACGCGGGCGCACGGTGAGGAGCGCGGTGCTGTGCTGGTTGCCGGCCCAGTTGGACCAGGTGGCGGTGGTACCGGTCATCGCGGCCACTCCTCGACATGAATATGAACTGAATTCATATCAGGAACGTTGTGCCTGGTAAATACCGCAATCGAGCCCGGCTCGTTGTACCGGTAGTCACAGACTCGTGACGTGCAGATATGTTCATCCGTCGAAGGGGGGTGGCGCCGAGTGTCCACACCAGCCGCCACGACCGGGCCGCTGCGTCGAGTACCGGTGCAGGGCCGAAGTGTCGCGCGGGTCCAGCGGATGCTGGACGCCTGCGCCGAGCTCGTCGACGAGGTGGGGTACGAAGGGCTGACCACGACCCTGCTCGCCGAGCGTGCCGAGGTGGCGATCGGGTCGGTATACCAGTTCTTTCCGGACAAGCGGGCGATCGTGCAGGCACTGACCCTGCGCACCATGGAGTCCTACCTCCAGCGGCTCGACGAGCGGTTCTCCTCGGACGACCTGACCCACTGGTGGGACGGGGTCGACGCGGCGATCGACGAGTACATCTCGATGCACCGCACCGTTCCAGGCTTCCGTACCCTGCACTTCGGCGACGTGGTCGACCTGCACCTGCTGGACGACCAGCGGGACAACAACGGGGTCATCGCGGAGCAGCTCGCCCGCGTACTCACCGAGCGTTTCGGCCTCGCCGGGGTGCCCGACCTGCGGTTCCACCTGGAGGTCGCGGTGGAGGCCGCGGACGCCCTGATCAAGCTGGCCTTCCGCCGCCGCACCGACGGCGACGAGCGGGTGCTGGTCGAGGCGAAGGCGCTCATCCGGGAGTACCTGCACCGGCAGGTGAACGCCCCCACGGAGGTCGCCCACCAGGGCTGAGCGGCACGTTGAACGGCGGGTTCTGAGAGTGCGTCGGGACCCGCCGTCGTCACGTGGTGGGGCAGAGCCGCGAGCGGCTCAGAGGAACGCGTGCCCCTCGCCCCGGTAGGTCGGCACGGTGGCGACCACCGCGTCCCCCTCGACCAGGTGCACCTCGTTGACGTGCTCGCACAGCTCGCCCGCCTTGGCGTGGCGGAACCACACCCGGTCGCCGACGCGCAGGGTGTCCGCGGCCTTCCCGGCCAGCGGGGTCTGCACCTCGCCGGCGCCCTCCGCGCCGAGCAGCTTCAGCCCGTCCGGCAGCCACGGCCGGGGCAGCCGGCTGGTCGCCGCCTGGCCGGAGGCGATCCAGCCGCCACCGAGCACCGTCGCCAGCCCGGGCGCCGGGCGGCGGACCACCGCGCAGGCGAAGAACGCCGCCGGGGTGGGCTGCCAGGCACGGTACGCGTCGAACAGCGTCGGCCCGTACAGGCCGGAGCCCGCGGTGACCTCGGTGACCGCGGGGTCCGCGCTGGTGGCGGCCACGCTGCCGGTGCCGCCGCCGTTGACGAACTCCAGGTCGGCGTGCTCCCGGACCGCGCCGACCGCGGCGGAGCGGCGGGCCAGCAGTTCGCGGTACGACCCGCGCTGCGCGACCCGGATCGCCGAGCCGAGCACCGCCTGTCCGGGCGGCGCGTCGCCCAGGCCGGCGATCTGTGCCTCGTACGACATCAGGCCGACCAGCCGGAAGCCCGGCCGGCCGGCGACGGCGGCGGCGAGCGCGCCGGCCGCCGTGGCGCTGTGCACCGGGGAGCGGCGCACGCCGACGTGCACCCGGCCTCCCAGCGGGCGCCAGGAGGCGTCCAGGTCGAGGCAGACCCGCAGCGCGGGGCGGCCCGCGGGCGGGCACACCGCGTCGATCAGGTCGAGCTGCCCGGTGTCGTCGATCATCAGCGTCACCGCGTCGGCGAGTGCCGGGTCGGCGGCCAGTTCGGCGAGGCCGCCCCGGTGGGCCGTCGGGTACGCCACGAGCACGTCGTCGCTGACCCCGGAGCGGACCAGCCACAGCGCCTCGGGGAGCGTGAAGGCCATCACGCCGTGCCACCCGGGCCGCTTGAGTGCCCGGGTCAGCAACTCGCGGACGCGTACCGACTTGCTCGCCACGCGCAGCGGCTTGCCGCCGGACCGGCCGGCGAGCGCCTCGGCGTTGGTGTCGAACGCGGTGAGGTCGACGACGGCGTACGGCGGGTCGAGGTGAGCGGTCGCCCGGTCGAGACGATCGCGAAGTTTGTCACGGTCGATGGCCACGTCTGCACGCTAACTGTCTGGACGGCAATGCGAAATACCCTCGCGTCTGTCCGGGCTGCGGGCGGTGGTCCCGGCGGCCTAGGCTCGGCGAGCAGGTGAATGTCGCGGGGGACGACCCTTCCTGCGCGACTAGAGTGTTCCACCGGGGATGCCCAGACCTGGGCCGGCACGTGGAGGTACGGCCATCGAAAGCCAGAACAACGGCGAGTCGCCCGGCGTGTCGTCGCCCGGGACAGCCGCCGACCACTCCGGTGCCGCCGCCATCCGGTCGGTGCTGCGCATCCGGCCGTTCCGCCGGCTGTGGATCGTGCTCAGCGCCGCCTCCTTCGGCGACTGGCTCGGCCTGCTCGCCACCGCGCTGTTCGCCGCCTCCCAGGTCTCCGGCAGCACCGCCCAGGGCGCCGCGTTCGGCGGTGTGACGGCGATCCGGCTGCTCCCGGCGCTGGTGCTCGGCCCGGTGGCGGGCGTGTTCGCCGACCGGTTCGACCGCCGGTGGACGATGGTCATCTGCGACCTGCTGCGCTTCGTGCTGTTCGCCTCGATCCCGCTGTACGCGCTCACCGGCGCCGCGGGCGGGCTGGTGGTCGGCTGGGCGCTGATCGCCACGTTCCTGATCGAGTCGATCACCCTGCTGTGGATCCCGGCCAAGGAGGCGGCGGTCCCCAACCTCATCCCGCGTACCCGGCTGGAGGCGGCGAACCAGCTCACGCTGATCACCACGTACGGCCTGACGCCGGTCGCGGCGGCCGTCGCCCTGGCCGTGCTGACCCGCGGCCTGCCCGGCGCGTTCGGCGGCGACCTGCCGAACTGGGCCGAACCTGCCCAGCTGGCGCTCTGGTTCAACGCCTTCTCCCGGCTGGCCACCGCGCTCGTGGTGGCGTTCGGGATCAAGGAGATCAGCGAGGCCCAGCGCGGCGAGGCGGAGCGCACCGAGCAGAGCATGTTCCGGCAGTTCTCCGAGGGCTGGAAATACATCGGCCAGACCCCGCTCGTCCGCGGCCTGGTGCTGGGCATCTTCGGCGCGTTCGCCGGCGGCGGCATCGTGGTCGGCACGGGCAAGTTCTTCGCCAACTCGCTCGGCGCCGGTGACGCCGCGTTCTCGCTGCTCTTCGGCGCGATCTTCGTCGGCCTGGCGCTCGGCATCGGGCTCGGGCCGATGATCGTGCGGGACATGTCCCGCCGCCGCTGGTTCGGCATGAGCATCGTGCTCGCCAGCGCCTCGGTGCTGGTGCTCGCCTTCGCCATCCACCTGTCCATGGCCATCCTCGGCGCGATCCTGGTCGGCGCGGGCGCCGGCATGGCGTTCCTGGCCGGCACCACGCTGCTCGGCGGCGAGGTGGCCGACGAGGTGCGCGGCCGGGTCTTCGCGGTGGTGCAGATCGGCACCCGGCTGGTGCTGATCCTGGCCATCGCGCTCAGCAGCCTCCTGGTCGGCGTGGGCGGCTCCCGCCAGCTCACCATCGCCGACCTGGGCATCTCCATCTCCTCCACCCGGCTGCTGCTGCTCGCCGCCGGCGCGGCCGGCATCATCGCCGGAATCAGCGCGTTCGGCCAGATGGACGACAAGAAGGGCGTACCGGTCCTCGCGGACCTCTGGGGCTCGATCCGGGGCCGCCCGCTGATGCCGGCCGAGCCGTTCGTCTCCAGCGGCCTGTTCGTGGTCTTCGAGGGCGGCGAGGGCGCCGGCAAGTCCACCCAGCTCGCCGCGCTCGCCGAGCGGCTGCGCGCGCAGGGCCGCGACGTGGTGGTCACCCGCGAGCCGGGCGCCACGCCGGTCGGCGAGCGGATCCGATCCCTGGTGCTCGGCACCGCCCCCGACGAGGCGCCGTCGCCGCGCGCCGAGGCGCTGCTCTACGCCGCCGACCGGGCGCACCACGTGGCCACTGTCGTCCGCCCGGCGCTGGTGCGGGGCGCGGTGGTGATCAGCGACCGGTACGTCGACTCGTCGCTCGCCTACCAGGGCGCCGGCCGGACGCTCCCGGTGGACGAGGTCTCCTGGCTCTCGTCCTGGGCCACCGGCGGCCTCAAGCCCGACCTGGTGGTTCTGCTCGACGTCGAGCCGCGTACCGGCCTGAGCCGGGTCGAGGACCGCAACGAGGGCACCGACCGGCTGGAGGCCGAGTCGCTGACGTTCCACGAGCGGGTCCGGTACGCCTTCCTCGACCTCGCCGCCGGTGACCCGAAGCGATACCTGGTGCTCGACGCGTCCCGCCCGATCGCGGAGACCGCCGACGCGGTCGCCCGCCGGGTCGGCGAGCTGCTGGCCGACCCGGGCGGCATCGTGCACCCCCGTCCGGCGCAGGGCCCGGACACCTCGGTCCAGCCCGAGTTATCCGACGCGGAGCTGGTGACGATGGAGCAGCCCCGGCGATGACCGACGTCTTCGGCGATCTGGTCGGGCAGGACGAGGCGGTGGCCATGCTGCGGCGGGCCGCCGCCTCGGCCGCCGCCCTGCTGCGCGCGCCGGTGACGGCCCCCGCGGGCGGGCACGACGACCTCGACGCGCTCGCCGAGGAGTACGACGGCGACCCGGCTCCGGCACCGGCCGATCCGGGCGCCGGCATGACCCACGCCTGGATCTTCACCGGCCCGCCCGGATCGGGCCGCTCGGTGGCCGCCCGCGCGTTCGCCGCCGCCCTGGAGTGCGTGCACGGCACCGGGTGCGGCACCTGCCCCGGCTGCCACACCACGCTCACCGGCACTCACGCGGACGTACGCCTCGTGGTGCCCGAGGGCCTGTCCATCGGCGTCAACGAGATGCGCGCGCTGGTGCTGCGAGCGGCCAGCGCGCCCTCCGGCGGCCGGTGGCAGATCGTGATCATCGAGGACGCCGACCGGCTCACCGAGGCCGCCGGCAACGCACTGCTCAAGGCGATCGAGGAACCGCCGCCGCGTACCGTCTTCCTGCTCTGCGCCCCGTCCACCCACCCGGACGACATCTCCGTGACCATCCGGTCGCGCTGCCGGGTCGTACCGCTGCGGCAGCCGCCGCCGGCCGCGGTGGCCGAGGTGCTGGTCCGCCGCGACGGCATCGCGCCCGACGTGGCCGAGTGGGCCGCCGCGGCGGCGCAGGGGCACGTGGGCCGGGCCCGGCGGCTGGCCCGCGACCCGGAGGCCCGGCAGCGGCGCGACGCGGTGCTGGCCGTGCCGCGCCGGCTGACCGGCGTGGGCGCGGCGTTCGACGCGGCCTCGGCGCTGATCGAGGCCGCCGAGGCGGAGGCCGCCGCCTCCGTCGCGGAGATCGACGAGGCGGAGCGTACGGCGTTGCAGACGGCGCTCGGCGCGGGCGGCACCGGCCGGGGCGCGGCCGGTGCCATGCGCGGCGCGGCCGGTCAGCTCAAGGACCTGGAGAAGCGGCAGAAGTCGCGGGCCACCCGCGCCCAGCGGGACGCGCTGGACCGGGCGCTGGTCGACCTGGCCGGGTTCTACCGGGACGCGCTCATCATGGCGCTGCGGGCGCCTGTCGCCCCGGTGCACACCGACACCGCGTCGCTCGCCTCGGCGGGCGCGCAGAAGTGGGACGCCGAGGGCTCGCTGCGCCGCCTGGAGGCGGTGCTGGAGTGCCGCGCGGCGATCGAGGCGAACGTCAAGCCGCGGATCGCCGTGGAGGCGATGATGCTGGCCCTCTGGCGCGGCTGAACCGGGCCCTCCCGCACTGTCCACAGGGCATCGACACGCGCGATTGACGTGCGGTACGGTCCGGTGATGCCGCGGTGACCGAGGCGGCACGCTCAGTGAAGGCCGGACCGGCCGGGAGGAGTCCGCCGATGCCGCGGGGCGAGATCGACGAGGCCTGGATCGAGGAGGCGGTGCGGCGCTACCGCCGGATCGAGAACCTGCAGGCCGAGTTCGACCAGGCGGTCGCGACGGTCGAGGTCACCGTCCGCTCACCCGACGGGCTCGTCGAGGTGGTGGTGACCGCCGGCGGGCGGATCACCGACGTGCGCTTCCTCGGCCCGCTGCACCACCGCAGTCCGCGCGACGTGGCCGGCTCGGTGCAGGCCGCGGTCACCGCCGCCGCCGACGCGGCGCAGTGGGCGCGGGAGAAGCTGCACAACGAGACGTTCGCGGCCTACCGGCCGCTGGCGGGGGCCTGACATGGAGACACTTCGTGCCCTGGCCGCCCGTCTCGACGAGGCCGGCGCGACCCTCGCCACCCTGTCCCGCACGGTGACCGCCACCGACCCGCCGCATCCCGCGTTCGGCGCGCACGCCACCGGCCGCCCCGGCGAGGTGGGCCGCGCGCTGCACCGCCAGTGGACCCTCGCCACCGCCGACCGGGCACGCGAGGCGCAGGCCGCCGCCGTCCGGATGGCCGCCGCCGCAGCGGCGCTGCGCAGTGCCGCAGACCGCTACGCCGCCGCCGACGACGCGGTCGCCCGGCGGCTGGCCCGGGAGGCCTGATGGACGCGCTCGACCGCCTCGCCGAGCCGGGCCTCGACCTGCTCGCCCGCGTCGACACGCTGCTTGCCGCCGGCGCGCCCGAGGGCCACCGGCTCTGGCCGCTGCTGCGCCGCATGCAGGTGCTTCCCGGCGCGGCTGTGCGCGAGTTCCTCGACCTGCATCCCGCGCCGCTGACCGGCGCCGGCCACGCGGTGCGCCGGCTCGTCCGGGGGTACGACGACACCTGCGCCATGCTGGCCGACCAGGTCGCCTGGTCCGGCGCCGCCGCGTCGGCGTACGACGAGGCACGTGCCGCCCTGCTGCGGCACCTGGACGAAGGCCCGGAGAGCCTGGTCGGGCGGCTGGAGTCGACGGCGGGCTACGCCGACGCGCTGGCCGGCTGGGTGGAGGGCAGCCGGGCCGCGCTGGCCCGGGCGCTGGCCGAGGTGCTGGGCTCGGCCGAGGCGGTGGCGGTGCACGCGGCGACCCGGCCCGGCGCCGAGGCCGGACGGGCCGGGGCGGCGGCCGCGGCGGAGATCGCCACGAGGGTCCTGGGTGTGCTCGGGGTGGCCTACGACGGCGCCGAGACGCTGCTGCGCCAGTGGGGGCCGAGCCTGGCCGAGACACAGTGGCGGGATCGCGCCACCACCGCCCCGCGCTACGGCGGCACCACCCGGATCGGCTACTGACGGTCCACGGCGCCGCGCGCCGGTCCGGCCGTGGCCGGGTGACGGCGGCGGCGCCGTGGCCTTCCCCTGCACCCCCCGCAGGTATGCCTTCACTCAACGCGTCCGGGCGGTGTTTGTCAGGGGCCCGCCGGAGATTCAGCCGTCCGGGCGAGGCGATGGGGCCGGTTCGGCCGGGTCGTCGACGGTGATTGCTGCGGTGGGTGACCGGGCGGCGACAGGTGCGCCGTGCGGCGGGCGTCGATCCGCGTAGGGTGTGGCGTATGGGCATGCTCTGCGCGGTCAGCTTCAACCGGTACGGGCGCCTCTACTACCTCGACCCGGGCGAGTGGCGCCCGCAGGTGGGCGACCGGGTGCTGGTGCCCACCGACGAGGGGCCCGAGGTGGCCGAGTGCGTGTGGGCCGCGCAGTGGGTCAGTGAGGACACCGACAGCTTCCCGAAACTCGCCGGGATCGCCGGGGACGACGACCTGCGCCGCGACGAGATGCTGCGCCGGCGCAAGGCCGAGGCGAAGGTGGCCGCCAAGCGGCTGATCCGTGAACACGGCCTGCCGATGAAGGTGGTCGCCGTCGACCACGTCCTGGCCACGCCGGAGAACGGCAGCGACCGCACCACCATCTACTTCACCGCGCCGCACCGCGTCGACTTCCGCTCGCTGGTCCGCGACCTGGGCGCCACGCTGCACTGCCGGGTCGAGCTGCGGCAGCTGTCCGCCCGCGACTCCGCCCGCGTGCAGGGCGGCATCGGCTCCTGCGGGCGCGACCTGTGCTGCGCCACGTTCCTCACCGACTTCGAGCCGGTGACCATCCGGATGGCGAAGGATCAGGATCTGCCGCTCAACCCGCTGCGCATCTCGGGGGCGTGCGGGCGGCTGATGTGCTGCCTGAAGTACGAGCATCCGCTGTATCAGAAGTTCCAGGAGTCGGCCCCGGCGGTCGGCAGCCGGGTGTCCACGCCACAGGGTGAGGGCAAGGTGGTCGGCCACAGCGTCCCGCGCGACGCGGTCACGGTCCGGCTGGACGCCGACGGCTCCCGCTCGATGTGCTCCCGCGCGTCGGTCTGCGGCCCGAGGCAGGCCCACGACCAGCACTACCCCCAGCCCTAACCCCCACCCCACCCCCACCCGCCCCGCCCCTCTCCCGCCCCCTCTCCGTCGATCATGAAGTTGGCGGTCGAAATTGTGATCGACTTCGCCGCTAACTTCATGATCGACGGGGTGAGTCGGCCGGGCGGGGTCAGCGGATGACTATGGGGGGTTCGGCCAGGCGGGGGGTCAGGGGGGTCTTCGGGGTCAGCCAGGAGGCGGTGGGGGACTGGTCGGGGTTCAACTGCCAGTCGTGCGACACCCTGTCGACGGCGATCGGGTAGATCGTCAACGTGCCGTCCCTGTCGATCCGGAACCGCAGGAACGCCTTCGAGTCCTCGATGCCCTGCGCCGCGAACAACTCGTTCAGATTCACCCCGAACGCGCCCGCCACCAGCAGGTAGAGCGCCACGAGCTGGCTGGCCACCAGCCCGCTCACCGGCCCGTAGAGCACCACCGCGGCGACCGCCGGCAGCGGCCACGGCCAGTCGTAGAACGGCAGCTGCAACCAGACCCACGTGCCCCCGGCGGCGAGGGCGATCTGGGCCAACCCGTGCGCCACCCCGAGGATCCAGTGCCGGGCGTGCCGTTTCCCGCCCGCCGTCGGTGGCTTGGCGAAGAACACCGCGCCCATCATCGCCACCACCAGCATGATCGCCAGCGGCACGCTGAACAGGCGCTGCTCGGTGGTGCCCACCCGCTGCACCGCCACCCCGGCCATCGCCAGCATCAGCAGCGTGTGCAGGGTGCCGAGCAACGTGGTGAAACCCGGGTTGCGGAACGGCAGCCGGGCGAAGATCCCCCAGCCGTACCGGCGGGAGCGCGCCTTGTCCGGGTAGCGCGCGGCCAGGTCGTACTCCTGGGTGTTGCTGGCCCGGCGGGTCAGCGTGTCACGCGGCGGCACCTCCAGCTTCTCCGGCAGCCGGTGCGTGGGGTAGAGGTAGGCGCCGCCACCGCCGCACGTGATGAGCTGCCGGTCCGTGCCGGCATAGCGGGCGTAGTGGTGCAGGTCGCCGGAGACCAGCACCCGCACCTGCGCCCCGGTCGGTGCGACGAGGGTACGGATGAAGTAGTCGATCGAGTCGTACGCGTTGGGGTGGTCGACGGCCTTGACCCACGTCGGCGCCGGCACCGCCAGGATCACCTTGGACTCCGGGGTGAGCTTGCGGGCCACCTCGTCGAAGTAGGTGAGCTGCGGGTCGTCCAGGTACGAGCCGGACTGGTCGTCGAGGCCGAGCAGCCACCAGCCGGCCGGCAGCTCGACAGCGAAGTACGAGCGCGACTGGCCGGTGCCCCAGCCGCCGAAGTGCCGGTCCCGGGTGCGCACGAACAGGCGCAGGAACGCGGTCAGCCCGTCGTACCAGTCGTGGTTGCCGGGCACCGCGAACAGCGTCGGCTGCTCCGGCGGGGCGACAGGCAGCGCCGACTGGTACGGGCCCTTGCAGCGGTCCTCGTACGCCTCGTAGCCCGCCGCCGGGTAGACCTGGTCGCCGCCCATCACCAGCGTCTGCGCGCGGGGAAGGCGATGCCCGTCCACTGTCAACTCCGGCTGGGCGAGCAGGTACGCCACCGAGTACGTGGCGTCGAAGCCGTCACCCAGGTCGGCCACGTAGTCGAGCCAGAGCCCGCCGTCCGGCCCGACCTGCCGGAAC
The DNA here is from genome assembly GCF_049315215.1 of Micromonospora sp. WMMD1219. Lineage (NCBI taxonomy): Bacteria > Bacillati > Actinomycetota > Actinomycetes > Micromonosporales > Micromonosporaceae > Micromonospora > Micromonospora sp. WMMD1219. Next base: position 1,289,121 of record NZ_CP186057.1, on the reverse strand, counting down.
GTGCCGTCGCCGAACGCGTTCTGCAACTCGCGCTTGTCCAGGTACGCCCCGAACAGCATGGCCAGCAACGTCCGCAGGCCGGTGCTGATCAGCAGCAGCGGCGCGAGCCAGGGCACCGGCCGGCGCGGGGTGAAACCCAGCTCCCGGGGGTCGATGCCGCGGGGGCGGCGGGTGGCCCGCTCGCCGGGATGCGCCTCGGGAGCCGGTGGTCGCGGCGGTTCGTCGGTCACCCGCCGCAGGGTAGTCCGGACCGGGCGCGAAGTCTCTCCCGTGGCGGGGCGGATGTGGTCCGGTATCCGGGTTCGGGGGCGGGGGGATCCGGTTCGGCTTCCGGCGGGGCGTGCCGTACACTTGACGATCGTTGCCGCCTTAGCTCAGTCGGCTAGAGCGACGCACTCGTAATGCGTAGGTCGACGGTTCGATTCCGTCAGGCGGCTCCAGGGGAGGCCCTGACCAGCATCAGCGCTGGTCAGGGCCTTTCAGGTTCGACTGCCCGACGCGGTTAATTTTCGCGTCCTTTGGGTCAGGTTGTTGTCGTCTGACCAGCGACAAGCTTTAGGCAGGTCGGTGCCTTCGTTCGGCCTGAGGGCTGTATGGCAAGAGAGCCACGCCGCCCGGCGGCTCTGAAGAGAGCGTCCGTGGTTGCGATGATCGGTTCCGCCCTGAGCGGCCCATAGCGGGCCGATGGTTCGCCGAGCCCGTGGCACGGGAGGCCTCCGGGGCGGACACGGTGCGACTGGCCCTGTCCCCAAGCCAGTCGCCTATGGGGTCGGGTCGATGACTGGGCAGGCTGCGTGATCACTACGGGAGCAGTGCCAGCCAGACTAGGCGTTCTTGGCAGCCTACTGCTGCACGACAGCAGAAAGGCCACCTCCCGTTTCCGGGAAGTGGCCTTTGACCGGCGTGGACAAACTGGGATCGGACCAGTGACCTCCTCGGTGTGAAGCAAAACGCCGCACCTGCTTCGACGAGGAAACTCGAATCTGCAGAGTTTTGGTCATCGACACTTACTTCCCCGGTGGAATAAACGACCGGGGGTCGTCGTAATCACTGTAGGAAATGCAAGGGCGCAGGAATCGCTGCGCCCCGCCTAATACACGAGCCCTTGCTGCCCGGCTAGAGGACTGATGCTTCTGAGTAAATAAGTAGAATCATTTTACTTCTCCCGCAGGATGGAAGCCAGGGCATGGAGAGCCCAGAAAAGAACCGCGCCAGAAATGAGAACGATGGCGGTTGCATGCATCGGGAACCTCAAACCTAAAAGCCCGTAGTCCAAGTTGCCCGCACAAACAAATAGAATTACGCCGAGCAGTGCCATGCCGATCGCTATCCCGCGTAACGGATAGCTCAGATTACGTTCTTCGTCTTGCATGCAAGCCTACCTTCCTCGTGCGTGTCCCATTTTCTACTTATAAATCCTGCCATGCTCCGCCGCACCCCACCAAGCGTCGCCCTCTGCTACTGTCTTGGCATCTATTCGAGGAAGGAAATACGTGCGTCGCACAACATTAAGCATTATCGCAGGTGCACTCTTCCTATGGGGGGCCGGGGCAGCAATCGATGCCTCACCAGCGGTGGCGGGGCCAACAAAATGTATCCGTACGGGAGCCAATGCCAACAAACCCATTAATGAGAAGTCGCTCGGGAACGCCTCGTCGTTGCTCCTCGCCCGCGGCGAAGGCGAAGCGGCAGCAGATAAGGTTTTCCTCGAGGAATTCTGCTTGGTCCCGCTTGCCAGAAGTGTGAGCAAGCCCACGGCTTCATCCAAAGGATCTGCCGCAGCTCTTGATGATCAGGGCGGAGTGGGCGCGACGGATGTTAGCTGGTCTACAAGTTTATGGTATGAGCCGACGACCAGCCGTTACTACGCCAGAGGTGAATGGTCCTGGCTGAACCACGATTACGCCGCAGATGCTTGGAGGGGATGCATCAACAGGAGCCTTGGCGGACCGGACGCAATTGGGTTGGCGCTGAGCGGTGGCGAATATAATATCAACTCAGGATCGTCACAGCTTTGGTATTGGGGCGATCCAGGCCTCAATGGAATGCGGGACAATTACGGCATCGGCTCTATCACCAGCCCATCCGGGACCACCATCGCCAATCAGTATGGCATCGCGTACCAAAGGCAAGATCATACTCGGGCTCTAAGTGCTAGCTGCGATTTCGACGTTGACTTCGATATGTATGGCGGCATGATTTTAATGTCGTTCACGAGACTTGCCGATTCCTGTTCAAAAACCCAGGTATTTGTCAAGAACGGTCACAGTTGGTCCTCGACTGGAATTAATAGCCTGAGTGTCGGTCCCTTTAGTGTTGGAATCGGTTGGACTAGTTCGGACAGCCGCCATGAGTGGGAACACGCGGGCGCAACCGGGACTGTTTGCGGATCCGGGTCGAGTGGAGGTGGCGGGGGCGACGGCGGGGGCGACGGCGGCGGCGACGGCGGGGGCGACGGAACGCCTCCACCTGTTCCTAATGACTTTGACGGTGACAGGAACGTTGACATAGTTGCCCGCAACACCCAGACGAAAGACCTTCACCTGTTTCAGGGGAACGGCAGCGGCGGTTTTAAACCCGGCACCGGCACCGCGTTCAGCAACGACTGGAGCCGCTACGACACCATCGTCTCTCCAGGTGATTTCGACGGCGACGGGAAATCCGACATTATCGCTCGCCATGCCGTGAGCAAAGATCTTTATCTTTTCTCCGGCCTCGGCAGCGGGGGTTTCAAGCCTGGTACTGGCACTGCGTTCAGTAACGACTGGAGCCGCTACGACACGGTCGTCTCTCCAGGTGATTTCGACGGCGACGGGAAATCCGACATTATCGCTCGCCATGCCGTGAGCAAAGATCTTTATCTTTTCTCTGGCAGCGGCAGCGGGGGTTTCAAGCCTGGTACTGGCACTGCGTTCAGTAACGACTGGAGCCGCTACGATACGGTCGTCTCTCCAGGTGATTTCGACGGCGACGGGAAATCCGACATTATCGCTCGCCATGCCGTGAGCAAAGATCTTTATCTTTTCTCTGGCAGCGGCAGCGGGGGTTTCAAGCCTGGTACTGGCACTGCGTTCAGTAACGACTGGAGCCGCTACGATACGGTCGTCTCTCCAGGTGATTTCGACGGCGACGGGAAATCCGACATTATCGCTCGCCATGCCGTGAGCAAAGATCTTTATCTTTTCTCTGGCAGCGGCAGCGGGGGTTTCAAGCCTGGTACTGGCACTGCGTTCAGTAACGACTGGAGCCGCTACGACACCATTGGTAGTGGGCATACTTCGGTATACGCTGACTGGGACGGTGACACTAAGCCAGACATCATCGCTCGCCACGCTGCCAGCAAGGACCTCTACCTCTTCCCCGGCAACGGCAGTGGCGGATTCAAGTCCGCGGGCACGGTCATCACGCCAAACTGGTTCGGGTATGACACCATCCTCTCTCCCGGCGACTGGGACGGTGACACTAAGCCAGACATCATTGCTCGCCACGCTGCTAGCAAGGACCTCTACCTCTTCCCCGGCAACGGCAGTGGCGGATTCAAGTCCGCGGGCACGGTCATCACGCCAAACTGGTTCGGGTATGACACCATCCTCTCTCCCGGCGACTGGGACGGTGACACTAAGCCAGACATCATTGCTCGCCACGCTGCTAGCAAGGACCTCTACCTCTTCCCCGGCAACGGCAGTGGCGGATTCAAGTCCGCGGGCACGGTCATCACGCCAAACTGGTTCGGGTATGACACCATCCTCTCTCCCGGCGACTGGGACGGTGACACTAAGCCAGACATCATTGCTCGCCACGCTGCTAGCAAGGACCTCTACCTCTTCCCCGGCAACGGCAGTGGCGGATTCAAGTCCGCGGGCACGGTCATCACGCCAAACTGGTTCGGGTATGACACCATCCTCTCTCCCGGCGACTGGGACGGTGACACTAAGCCAGACATCATTGCTCGCCACGCTGCTAGCAAGGACCTCTACCTCTTCCCCGGCAACGGCAGTGGCGGATTCAAGTCCGCGGGCACGGTCATCACGCCAAACTGGTTCGGATACGACATCATCGTTGGACGGGGGGGATCTGTGCGTAGTGATTGGAACGGCGATACCAAGCCCGACCTCATCGCTCGCAATGCCACCACCAAAAACCTCCACCTGTTCGCCGGCAACGGCAGCGGAGGCTTCCTGCCCGGCGCTGGTGCTGAATTCGGCTACAGTTGGGGCGCCTACGACACCATCGTCGCCGTAGTCGATTGGAACGGCGATACCAAGCCCGACCTCATCGCTCGCAATGCCACCACCAAAAACCTCCACCTGTTCGCCGGCAACGGCAGCGGAGGCTTCCTGCCCGGCGCTGGTGCTGAATTCGGCTACAGTTGGGGCGCCTACGACACCATCGTCGCCGTAGTCGATTGGAACGGCGATACCAAGCCCGACCTCATCGCTCGCAATGCCACCACCAAAAACCTCCACCTGTTCGCCGGCAACGGCAGCGGAGGCTTCCTGCCCGGCGCTGGTGCTGAATTCGGCTACAGTTGGGGCGCCTACGACACCATCGTCGCCGTAGTCGATTGGAACGGCGATACCAAGCCCGACCTCATCGCTCGCAATGCCACCACCAAAAACCTCCACCTGTTCGCCGGCAACGGCAGCGGAGGCTTCCTGCCCGGCGCTGGTGCTGAATTCGGCTACAGTTGGGGCGCCTACGACACCATCGTCGCCGTAGTCGATTGGAACGGCGATACCAAGCCCGACCTCATCGCTCGCAATGCCACCACCAAAAACCTCCACCTGTTCGCCGGCAACGGCAGCGGAGGCTTCCTGCCCGGCGCCGGTGCCGAATTCGGCTACAGTTGGGGCGCCTACGAAAGGATCGTTAGCTAGCTGAGAAAGCGGAATAGGTACGCTCAAAAGAGCCGCGTTCTGCTAGAGATTTTTCGTACGAAACCTCATCGGAAGAAGGTCGCTGCTCGTCCGGAGCGACTACCGGATAGCCAAAGTGCGGGGAGTGGCCATCCCTGATGCTCTGAGGTGATCTGCAATCGATACGTGTACCGGCGGTAGGCGAACCAACTGGTTTCGCCTACCGCCGGTGCAGGCATAGGAACGTCTCGTCAACGTGAGGTGGCTGGTGATTCCGGAGGCGACATCGCTCCATTTGAGAGCTTTCGACGGGTCCGGTTGGCCGGGCTGTGACGGCGGGTTCACTATCGATGGCGGAAGGTTGATGGGCTGAGTGTGAGTTCTGCCGTGACCTCAAGGCGGATGGGCGTTAGCCCGGTCATGGGTGATCGAAAGCCGCACCCCAGCGGCGCTCGCCGAAGGCACGACAACATGACGTACGGCGGCTCGACGTGACGGACCGTGACGACGTCGCGGCGTTAGTCGACAGTGCGGTGGTCGAGTTCGGACGGGTCGACGTGCTCGTCAACAACACGGGCCTGATGCCGTTGTCCCGGCTCGACGCCCTCCTAGGCCGTGTTTCATAGCTCGGGGCAGAGCCGTTCGTTGATCGCGGCGACGTGAAGTGTGGCCTGGTAGCGGACGGCGAGTTTGTCGAACCTGGTGGCCACGGCTCGATCGCGTCTGAGCTGGTTGATGCCGCACTCGACGGCGTGACGCTGCCTTTAGATCACGGCGTCGAAGGTCGGCGGTCGGCCGCCCTTGGATCCCCTCTTGCGTCCGCTCGCGGCCTGATCGATCTTGATCGGGATCGTGGCCGAGATACCGCGTCGGCGTAGGTACTCACGGTTGGACTGGGAGCTGTAGGCCTTGTCCGCGAGGACCCGGTCGGGTCGAGTGCGAGGTCGGCCGCCGTCCTGCCTGGGGACCCGGATGCGGGCCAGGACCTGGGTGAACTGCGGGCTGTCACCGCGCTGCCCGGCGGTCAGCAGCATCGACAGCGGCTTTCGGCCCTGCTCGCAGGCCAGGTGCAGCTTAGTCGTCCAGCCGCCTCGCGACCGGCCCAGGGCGTGATCAGCGGGCTCGTTCTCGACCCCCGCCGGGTGATTCCTTCTGCAGCTCGGGATGGGTGCGGGCACCGGCAGCGTGCTGATGCGCCCGAGCGATGGTCGAGTCGACGCTGACGTCCCAGGTGATCAGACCAGCGGAGTCGGCGCGGGTCCGCAGCCCGGTGACGATCCGCTGCCACCTTCCGCACGCTGCCAACGGCGAAACAGCCCGTAGCAGACGAGTGGGATCGGATGATCGACGTCAACGTCCGGGGTCTGCTGCACGGCATCGCGGCCGTCCTGCCGGTCTTCCAGCGGCAGGGCGGCGGCCACCTGATCACCGTCGCGTCCGTCGGCGCGCACGAGGTGGTGCCGACCTCAGCGGTGTACTCGGCGACGAAGTTCGCCGCGTGGGCGATCACCGAGGGTCTGCGTCTGGAGTCCGACCCGAGCCTGCGGGTCACCACGATCACGCCCGGTGTCGTCGAGTCCGAGCTGGCCGAGTCGATCACCGACCCGGTGGCCCGGGAGGCGATGCGGGAGTACCGCCGGAATGCGATCTCGCCGGACGCGATCGCGCGAGCCATCTCGTACGCCGTCGACCAGCCGGCGGACGTGGACGTCAACGAGATCATCATCCGTCCGACCCGGCAGCGAGGCTGACATGTCAGGTACCCATCACCGCAAAGCCGCCACCGTCTTCCTGGCGGCGGCGCTCACCGCCTGCGGCACGGAGACACCGCCCGCGCCGCGCTCCGCGCCGTCCGCGACGCAGGCGCGGCCCCCGGCCTCCGGAACCGTCCATGCGTACGTCGGCATGTGGGTCACCGCCGACGGCTACATCCGGCAGGAGCTGCTGCCCGACGGCCGGTACGACGAGGCGCGTGGCGACCGGGCGAGCGCCTACACCGGCCGGTACGAGGTGACCGGCGAGCACATCGACTACTGGGACGACAGCGGGTTCACCGCCGATGGCCGCTTCGACGGCGACGTCCTGCACCACGGCGGCTACCTGTTCTACCGAGAGGGCAGCGCGGCCCACCGGCAGGCGGTCGCGGAGCGGGCATCCACGCGCCCGTCCGGATAGCGGAGCGCGCCGGGCGCCCGGTGGCGGCCTGCCCGCTACCGGCGCCCGGCCCGCTGCCGGGCGGCCTCGTACAGCGCCACCGTCCCGGCTGCCGCCGCGTTCAGCGAACTCGCCGCCCCCACGATCGGGATGCGCACCATCCGGTCGCTCGCCTCCTGCCAGCCCTTGCTGAGTCCGTGCGTCTCGTTGCCGATGAGCAGGAGAGTGGGGCCGGTCAGGTCGTGCTCGGCGACGTCGACGTCCCCGTGTTCGTCCGTACCGATGATCTGGACCTGCGGAAGTTCGTCCGCGCGCACGGCGGCGACCCAGTCCAGGACTTCGCGGTGACTGGCGACGCGCACCACCGGTACGGCGAACAGCGAGCCGGTGCTGGCCCGGACCGCCTTGGGGTCGTACGGGTCGGCGGCGTGGCCCGTGATGATCACGCCGGACGCGCCGAAGGCGTCGGCGGAGCGGACCAGCGTGCCGATGTTGCCAGGGGTCTTGGGGCGGTCGAAGACCACCACGAGCATCGCCGCCCCGACCGGGATGCGGACGAGGTCGTCGGTGGGCTGCGCCACCACGGCGAGCAACTCGGGGGACTCCTCGTCCTTGCCGCTCAGTTCCCGCATCAGCCCCGGCGCGAGCGCGACCCGCCGGGCGTCGGCGCGGTCGAGCAGGTCACGGCACCAGCGGGACAGCGGCTGCCGGTCCGGGTACAGGAGCGCGCGGATCTCCCAGCCCTGCTCCAGGGCCACGGTGATCGGGCGTACCCCCTGGACCAGGAACTCCCCGGACCGCTGCCGCTTGGTGCGGTTGGTCAGCAGCGCCTGCCACTGCTGGAAGCTCGCGTTGCGGGTGGTGATCGTCAGGGTCTTCGCCACGCAGCCGATTCAACCGCATCGGGGTCGGCGGCCACGCGGCGGTGAGGCGTACGACGCGGCGCGATTGTCCCGCCGAGTGACCAGCCGCTATCGTTCCCTCGCCCCCAGCCGCAGAGTTTGAGGATCGCGATGACTTCCCCGCCGTTGACGAAGGTTGCCGATCGGGAAGGCTCACCCTCCGAGGAGCCGGGCGGTACGGCGACCACGCGCGAGCCGGGCAAGGAGGCGACGCCGAGCCGGTTCCGGGCCGACGTCGCCGGGCTCCGGGCCGTCGCCGTGGGGCTGGTGCTGCTCTACCACGCCGGGCTGCCGTTCATCCCCGGTGGTTTCGTCGGCGTCGACGTCTTCTTCGTGATCTCCGGTTTCCTCATCACCGGGCAGCTCATCTCGGAGATCGAGCGCAGCGGCCGGGTCTCGCTCGTCGGCTTCTACGCGCGCCGGGCCAAGCGCATCCTGCCCGCCGCCACCGTGGTGCTGGCGGCCACCGCCGTCGCGGTCCGGCTGTTCGTACCCCGGGGTGAGTGGCAGGTCGTCGGCGGTGACATCGCCGCCGCGGCGACGTACATCGTGAACTGGCGCTTCGCCGACCGCGCGGTCGACTACCTGGCCGAGGACGTCGCGCCGTCGCCGGTCCAGCACTTCTGGTCGCTCGCCGTGGAGGAGCAGTTCTACCTGCTCTGGCCGCTGTTGATCGTGCTGGCCATCCTCGCCGCGCGCAAGCTCCGGCGGGCGAACGTACGGCCGGTCCTGTGGGTCGGTCTCGCGGTGCTGGCGGTGCCGTCGTTCGTCTGGTCGATCGTCGAGACGGCGAACTCGCCGCAGCGGGCGTTCTTCGTCTCCACCACGCGGTTGTGGGAGCTGGCGGTCGGCGCGGCGGTCGCGCTGCTGGCGGTCCGCGCCGCGCGGATGCCCCGGTCGGTGGCGGTCGTCCTCGGGTGGCTCGGTCTCGCCGCGATCGTGGCGGCGGCGCTGCTGGTCAGCGGGAAGACCGCATGGCCGGGGTACGCGGCGGCGCTGCCCACGCTCGGCGCGGCGGCGGTGATCGCAGCCGGCGGCGCGGCCGGATCCCGGGGGCCGGTGATGGTGCTCGGCCTGCGTCCGTTCCAGTGGATCGGTGACCTGTCGTACTCGCTGTACCTGTGGCACTGGCCGATGCTCGTGGTGGCCGCCGCGCACTTCGGTGACCTGTCGGTGACCGAGGGTCTGGTCGTGGCGCTCGCCTCGGTGATCCCGGCCTGGCTCACGTTCCGGCTGGTGGAGAACCCGCTGCGCTACTCGCGGAAGATCTCCACGTCGCCGCGTCTGGCGTTGAGCCTGGGTGGCAACTTCACGCTCGCCGGCATCTGCGCCGGCCTGGTCCTGGTGCTGATGGGCGCGTGGGCCGCCGCCGCGACCACGACCAAGAGCCGTTACGCCCCGGGCGCCGCGCTGCTGTCCACAGCGCCCGGCACGGCGCCGATCGGTCCGGTGCCGGAGCGGTTCGACGCGATCACGCCGGACCCGCTGCAGATCCGGCAGGGCTTCATGGACGTGCCCGACACCAACCGGGACAAGTGCTTCCAGCAGGTCGAGGGCGCCGAGGTGCTGTCCTGCACGTACGGCGTGCCGAACGGGTCCACCACCGTCGCGCTCGTCGGCGACTCGAAGATGGACCAGTGGCTACCCGCGTTCCAGGTGCTCGCCACGCAGAACGACTGGAAGCTGCTGATCATGGCGAAGGCGGGATGCGCCTTCACCAGCGCCCAGGTGCTCAAGGGTGACGGGTCCGGCAAGCCGTACACCGACTGCATCGAATGGAACCGCGCGCTGCTGGACCGACTGATGCGGGAGCGCCCCGACTACGTGGTCACCTCGCAGTCGGCGTCGACGGCTCTGGACGGCGGGGGCAAGCGCGCCACTGTCGCAGCGATGGTGTCCGGCGTTCGGGCCTCGTGGAAGAAGCTCGACTCGGTGGGGACCAAGGTCGTCGTGCTCGCCAACAACCCGCATCCGGGCGCGGCGGTGGCCTGTGCCGACAAGAACCGCAAGCGCCTGTCGGCCTGCGCGTTCGACCGGGAGCGGCACGACCAGGACCCGGGGTACCGGATGCAGCGGCAGGCGGTCGCGGGCGCGCCGAAGGTCAAGATGATCGACCTGTTCGACGCCGTCTGCCCGACCGACAGGTGCCCGGTGGTGTTCGGCAACGTGCTCATCTACCGGGGTGGCTCGCACATCGGTGCGGCGTACGTGAAGACCACTGCGCCGCACCTCGCCCGCGCCCTGTCCGACGTGGGCGTGCCGACGCGCTTCACCCCGGCGGGGTAGCGAGGTCAGCGGTAGAGCGTCTCCAGGTACGCCGGGCCGTAGTGGCGTTCCAGGTCGGCCAGGCTCTCCGCCGGGGCCTCCACCTCCTTGATCAGCCGGGCCCGCGTCGGCAGCGCGTCCGGCTGCCAGGTCTCCGGCTGCCACAGCTCGGAGCGCAGGAACGCCTTCGCGCAGTGGTAGAAGATCTCCTCGATCGCGACCTCGACGGCCAGCAGCGGCCGGTGGCCCTTGACCTCCATGTCGGCGAACCACGGCGCGTCGGCGATCAGCCGGGCCCGGCCGTTGATCCGCAGCGTGTCGGTGCGGCCCGGGATCAGGAAGATCAACCCGACGTGCGGGTTGGTCAGGATGTTGCGGTAGCCGTCGGCCCGCCGGTTGCCGGGCCGCTCCGGGATCGCGATCGTGGTGTCGTCGAGCACCAGCGCGAAACCGCGCGGGTCGCCCTTGGGGGAGACGTCGCAGGTGCCGTCCGCGCCGGCGGTGGCGATCAGGCAGAACGGCGAGGCGGCGAGCCACTCCCGGTCGCGTTCGTGCAGCTTGCGGCGCTCCTTGGTGGCCGCCCGCGCCATCGGTGTGCCGATCAGCTCGCGTAGTTCGGCCTCGCTGGTGATCTCCCGGGTCGTCACGTCTTCCTCCCCCGTCCGTTGACCTTGACGGCGGTTCCGCCCCGCGACGGGCCGTGATCCGCCACTGTCAGCCTAGGAGAGCGCGTCGAGCGCCGGGTTTGCCCCCGGGGCCGGCGGGTAGGGACCGGATAGCAGCGTGCGTCCGGACGCGACGGATGGAGGCCGAGATGGAGAGCCGACTGAAGGTGCTCGGCCATCCCGTGCATCCGATGCTCGTGATGTTCCCGGTGGCGCTCCTCGTGACCGCGGTGATCTTCGACGTGGTGGACACCGTGGGCGGGCCGGACTTCCTCGGCGAGGTCGCGTACTGGAACATCACAGTCGGTCTGATCGGTGGCCTGCTGGCCGCGGCGGCCGGGGCGTTCGACCTGCTCGCCCTGCCGGCCGGCACCCGCGCCAAGCGGGTCGGGCTCACCCACGCCGCCGCCAACGTCGCGGTGATCCTGCTGTTCGCCGCCGTCTGGGTGGTCCGGCTCAACGCCGACTCCCGCGCGGCGGGCGGCGCGCTGATCGCCATCGAGGTGGTCGCCGTGGCGATCCTCGGCGTCAGCGCCTGGCTCGGCGGCGAACTGGTGGACCGGCTCGGTGTCGGCGTCGACCCGGAGCACGACCTGAACGCGCCCAGCTCGCTGCGACCCCCCTCGGCGACCCAGCGGATCGGAGACGTGCGATGACCGAACAGAGCGGCGGACGAGGCTGGCGTGGCCGCCAGCAGGGCTGGGATCCGATGGGCGAGCTGCAGTCGCTGCGCTCCGAGCTGAGCCGGCTGGTCGGCGGACGCTCCGGCAACCAGGACGTGGATCTGGCCGAGACGGCCGACGGCTGGGAGGTGGTCGTCCGGCTTCCGGGCGTCGCGCCGGAGGAGGTCGCCGTCGAGCTGGACGACCGGGAGCTGTGCGTACGCGCCCGGTCGGAGGCCGAGGTGAACGCCGACCACGGCATCCCGGGCGGGTTCACCACCCGGGGCTTCGAGTACCGCGTGGACCTGCCGTCCCGCGTGGACCCGGACCGGATCGACGCGGTGATGGACCACGGCCTGCTCCGGGTGCGCCTGCCCCGGGCGTCCCGGTCCGCGCCGCGCACCATCACCGTCGGCCGCACCGGCCCGCGACCGGGCGCCGACCGTACGCCGATGCCCGCCGACCCGGCCGCGGACCGGGAGCTGCACCACCCGGACACCGCGCTCGACGAGATCGACAGGCCGTAGGGGCCGCGTGACCAGCTCAGCGGTGCTCGGCCCGGTCGGCGAGCGCGTTCCGGACGTCGAACGGATCGCCGTGCTGCGCGCCAACGCGCTCGGTGACTTCATCTTCGTGCTGCCGGCGCTCGACGCGCTGCGGTCCGCGTATCCGTCGGCGGAGATCGTGCTGCTCGGCGCGCCGTGGCACGCGGCGCTCTGGCGCGACCGGCCCGGCCCGGTGGACCGGGTGCTGGTGGTGCCGGCGGCGCCGGGCATCCGCGACCCGGGGCCCGGCGAGTCACCCGGTGACGTGCCGGCGTTCCTGGCCGCCGCCCGCGCCGAACGGTTCGACCTGGCGTTGCAGGTGCACGGCGGCGGCGCCAACTCGAACCCGTTCGTCGCCGGGCTGGGCGCCCGGGTCACCGCCGGCCTGCGGGCCGAGGGCGCGCCGCCGCTGGACCGGTGGCTGCGCTACGTCTACTACCAGCACGAGGTGATCCGCTACCTGGAGGTGGCCGCGCTGGTCGGGGCGCCCGCCACCACGATCACCCCGGCGCTCGCGATCACCGCCGCCGACCGGGCGGAGGCCGCCGCCGTGCTCGGCGAACCCACCCGGCCCCGGGTCGCGTTGCACCCGGGCGCCACCGACACGCGGCGCCGCTGGCCGCCGGAACGCTTCGCCGAGGTCGCCCGCGCGCTCACCGGAGACGGGTACGAGGTGCTGGTCACCGGTACGCCCGCCGAGCAGGAGACGGTCGACGCGGTGGTGGCGGCGGCCGGAGTGCCGGTGCGCCCCCAGGTCGGCACGCTCGGCCTGGGCGCGCTGGCCGCCGCGTACGCGGACTGCGCGCTCGTGGTCTCCAACGACACCGGCCCGCTGCACCTCGCCGCCGCCGTGGGCGCGCCGACGGTCGGTGTCTTCTGGGTCGGCAACCTGATCAACGGGGCGTCGCCGCTGCGTGGGCGGCACCGCCCGATCGCCGCCTGGACCACTCTCTGCCCGGTCTGCGGCGTCGACTGCACGCCCGGGATCTACCCGCACCGGCCGGGCGACGGGGAGTGCCCGCACCGCGTGTCGTTCGTGGCCGACGTGCCGGCCGCCGAGGTGGTCGAGGCGGCCCGCGAGCTGCTCACACCTCCGCAGGCGACTCGCTGAGCACCACTTCCCACGCCTCCACGTCGCGTTCGGTGACAGTGGTCGGTGACTCCAGGTGGTACGCCCCGCTGGGCAGGACACCGGCGCCGCCGTGGCGCTCCAGCACGGCGAGTTGCGCGGCGACGTCCTCGCCCTGGTGCCGCTCGGGCAGCCGCTCCCAGAAGTCGAAGCCGCCGGAGTCGACGAGCTTGGCCCGGTCGTAGAGCACGCACCCGCCGATCCAGGAGACCTTGTACGCCCGCCACTCGCCCGCCGCCAGGTCCAGCTTCTCGGTGACGTGCAGCAGGTTCGCCGCCGGGTGGATGGACGCCCGGTGCCATTCCGGCGTGCCGGGCTGGATGCGTTCCGGCACCGGCGGCCCGGTCCACTCCTCGTAGTGCTGGTGCGTCTCCGGGCGGACGTCGTCGGCGTAGGAGAGCCCGTGCACCGCGTTGCCCACGAACCCGCAGCCCAGCTCGTCCAGCGCGGTCACCAGCCGGGACAGCGCACCCGGCTCCAGCCACACGTCGTCGTCGAGGCAGAGCACGGCGTCGGCCGCCGACTGGGCCAGCAGGTAGGACCGGTGTTCGGCCAGGCCGCGCCGGGGCAGCCGCCGGGTCAGCAGCACCGGGTGCCCCCGGTGCCGCAACGCCCGGACCATGGTGGCGGCGGCCGGGTGGGCGTACGCGGGCTCGCCGTCGGACTGGTCGCTGACCACCACCCCGAACCCGGGTACGCCCTCCTGGGCGGCCAGCCCGGACAGCGTGACAGCCAGTTCGGCGGGCCGGTTGCGGGTGGGGATCAGCACGTCGAGCCGCCGGTGCTGCCGGAACCGCCCGGGCGTGCCCGGGTCGAGCGGACGGGTCACGCCGGCCTGCCCTCGCCCACGGCGGGGCTGTGCTGCTGGTCGGGCACGGACTCACGGCTCTCGCTCATGCTGTGCCGGTCTGGCATGGCCTCACGGCCCTCGCTTCGCTCGGTGCGTTCGCTCATGCTGTGCGATTGGGCGCGGATCCGGTCGATGATCGCCGAGGTGGAGCGGTCCGGCACGTACCCGAGCGTGCGCACCTGCCCGCCCAGCCGCCGTACCAGCGGCGCCTCCGGCACCATCTCCGGCGGGTAGTCGCCGCCCTTGACGTAGACGTCGGGGCGGACCGCCTCGATCAGCCGGGCCGGGGAGTCCTCCTCGAAGACCACCACGTGGTCGACGCAGGCCAGCGCCGCCAGCAGGGCGATCCGGTCCTCGACCGGGTTGACCGGCCGGTCCGGGCCCTTGAGCCGCCGTACGCTGCCGTCCGAGTTGACCGCCACGATCAGCAGGTCGCCGAGCGCGCGGGCCTGGGTCAGGTAGCGGACGTGCCCCGGGTGCAGCACGTCGAAGCATCCGTTGGTGAACACCACCGACCGCCCGGCCTGCCGGTGCTCGTCCACCAGCGCGGCCAGCTCGTCGGCGCCGACCAGCGCCGGATGCCCGCCCTCGTCCGCGCCGGTGCCGAGCGCGGCCAGCAGATCCTGCCGGCGGCACACGCACGTGCCGGTGTCGGCGACCGTGATGGTGGCGGCGAGCTGGGCGAGCTGGGCGGCGGTGGGCAGGCCCGCGTCGGCGGCGAGCGCCAGCGTCATGGCCGCCAGGTACGCGTCCCCGGCGCCCACCGCGTGGCTGGCCGGGACCGGGGTGCTGTGGCTGCGCCGGGGCTCGCCCTCGGCGCCACCGACCACAGCGCCCTCGGTGTCCAGGGTCACCGCCACCACGTCGGCGCCGGTGTGCTCGCGCAGCTCGGGCAGGCGGGACTCGGCCAGCACGGCCCGGTCGACGCCGGTGCCGGCCGCCGCGCTCACCGTCACGCCGGTCCCGGTGACGCTCAGCCCGTCGCCGGTCAGCGCCACCCGCTCCTCGCCGGGCGTCGGCTCGCCGGTCGGGCCGGTCGGGGCCTCGGCGGCGGGCGTACCGGAGGTCGGGTGCGGGCTGCCCGGTACGCGCTCACCGGATCCGCCGGGCGCGGCGCCCACCATCAGCTCGGACGGGCCGTCGGCCTCCGCCGGGTGGTTCAGGTGCAGGTCGTCGCCGCCGGGGACGGCACCCCGTTCGGCGTGCGCGAACCCGGCGGCGGCGCGGGCCAGCAGCCGGGTCGCCTCGGCGAAGCTCGGCGTCACCACTGTCGGGTTCAGTCCGCGCCAGTCGGCCAGGTCGTGCGCGTCGAGCGCCACGGTGCCGTACCGGTCGCGGTTGGCGACCAGCCAGGCGCGTACCGCCGAGGGCAGCGCGCCCAGGCCGTAGTCGCAGACGACGAGCGTGAGCGGCTGACCGCCGGCCACCGCGCGCAGCTCCTCGGTGGCGCAGTGCAGCGCGGTCAGCAGGCGGGCCACCCCGTCGGCGTCCAGCCCGTCCTCCGGGCCGCCGGAGTCCTCGCGGAGCAGGATCTGGTTGCCGGCGAGCATCCGCCGCTTGACCGGCGTGGGCCGGCCCGGCTGGCTCACCGTACGGTCCCAGACCGCCGCCCGGTCCAGGCAGTCGTGCAGTTCGTCGCCGGCCACGTCGGCGCCGACCGGGGCGACGAGCGCGGCCCGGCCGCCGAGCGCCGCGACGTTCACCGCCGTGTTGGCGGCGCCCCCCGCCGCGGAGATCCGCCGCCGCAGGGTGAGGACCGGTGCGGGCGCCTCGCGGCAGAGCCGCTCCGACTCGGCGAACCGCCACTCGTCCAGCATGGCGTCCCCGACGACCAGCACGGGACGCTGCTGCCAGCTCGCCACCACGGTGGCGAGCCGGCGCTCTTCCGCTGCTGCTCCTGCCATGCCTCTGCGGATCCCCCCGGGCCGTCTGGCCAAACATGGTGCGACGCGGGCCACCCGATGCGTCCGGTTTCGCGGCATCGGGCGGGGGAACCGTGCAGACGTACCCCGGAGAGGAGAAGCAGCATGGCAGCGACACTTCAGGGCAAGCGCATCGCCTTCCTGGCCGCCGACGGCGTCGAGGAGGTCGAGTACACCAAGCCCCGGGAGGCGGTGGAGAACGCCGGCGCCCAGGTCGAGCTGGTCTCCATCGAGTCCGGCACGATCCAGGCCTTCAACCATCTCGACCACGGCAAGCAGTACCAGGTCGACGTCACCACCAAGGAGGCGGACGCCGGGGCGTACGACGGCCTGGTCCTGCCCGGTGGCGTGGCGAACCCCGACTTCCTGCGTACGGACCCGGAGGCGGTCCGGTTCGTCAAGGCGTTCTTCGACGCCGGCAAGCCGGTGGGCGTGATCTGCCACGGCCCGTGGACGCTCGTCGAGGCGGACGTGGTGCGGGGCCGCACCATCACCTCCTGGCCGAGCCTGCGCACCGACCTCACCAACGCCGGCGCGAACTGGGTCGACCAGGAGGTCGTCACCGACAACGGGCTGGTCAGCAGCCGCAAGCCGGACGACCTGCCGGCGTTCTGCGCCAAGATCGTCGAGGAGTTCGCCGAGGGGCGGCACACCGCCCGCTGAAAACTCACAGTCCCACCGGGGGCATGATCCGCCCCCGGTGGGATAGGAAGCGGGATGACCGCCCAGGCCGCCCGTCCCGCGTTGCCCGCCCGCCAGATCCGCCTGCTGATGTTCGGTCTGATGACCGGCATGCTGCTGGCGGCGCTGGACCAGACCATCGTCGGGACCGCGCTGCCGACCATCGTCGGCGAGCTGGGCGGCATCAACCACTACTCGTGGGTGGTCACCGCGTACCTGCTGGCCTCGACCGCCTCGACACCGCTGTACGGCAAGATGGCCGACCTGTACGGGCGCCGGCCGGTCTTCCTGTTCTCCATCGGGATGTTCCTGCTCGGCTCGCTGCTGGCCGGGCTGTCGCAGAACATGACCCAGCTGATCGTCACGCGCGGTGTGCAGGGCCTGGGCGCCGGTGGCCTGATGACGCTGGCGTTCACCATCATCTCGGACGTGGTGTCGCCCCGGGAGCGTGGCCGCTACCAGGGGTTGTTCGGCGCGGTGTTCGGCGTCTCGTCGGTGGCCGGACCGCTCGTCGGCGGCTACTTCGCGGAGAACAACTGGCGGTGGATCTTCTACATCAACGTGCCGCTGGCGATCCTCGCCATCGTGGTCTGCTGGCACGTGATGCGGCTGGTGCCGTTCGAGCGCCGGGAGCACACAGTCGACTGGATCGGCGCGGCGCTGCTGGTCGCCGGCGTGAGCTGCCTGCTGCTGGCGCTGAGCTGGGGCGGCGCCGAGTACGCCTGGGGCTCCGGCGTGATCGTCGGGCTGTTCGTCGCGGGCGCGGTGCTGGGCGTGCTGTTCGTCGTCCAGGAGGCCCGGACCAAGGAGCCGATCCTGCCGCTGCGGCTGTTCCGCAGCGCCACGTTCGCGCTCGCCAACGGCGCGGGTTTCGTGCTCGGCCTGGTGATGTTCGGGTCGATCATCTTCATCCCGCTCTACCTCCAGATCGTCAAGGGCGCCTCGCCGACCCGCAGCGGTCTGCTGATGCTGCCGATGATGGCCGGCGTCATCGTCACCTCGGTGCTCACCGGCCGGGCGATGAGCCGGATCGGCAGGTACAAGTGGTTCCCGGTGGCCGGCGCGGCCGTGCTGGTGGTCGGCATGCTGCTGTTCCAGCAGCTCCAGGTGGACACCACGCTGTGGGCCGCGTTCGGCTACATGGTGGTGATCGGCGTCGGGCTGGGCCTGTGCATGCAGTCGCTGATCCTGGCCGTGCAGAACGCGGTGAGCGTCCGCGACCTGGGCGCGGGCACCTCGTCGGCGACGTTCTTCCGGTCGCTCGGCGGTTCGTTCGGCGTGGCCATCCTCGGCGCGGTGCTGTCGTCCCGGCTCACCGCCGAGATGTCCGCGCGGCTGCCCGGCGCGCTGGCGCAGCTCCCGCCGGAGCAGCGGGCCGCGGTGACGGCCGGCGGGGACTTCTCGATCAACGACCCGGCGGCGATCCTCGCGCTGCCCGCCCCGGTACGCGCCGCCGTCCAGGCCGCGTTCGTCGAGTCGCTGCACCTGGTCTTCCTGACCACCGGGCTGATCGCCGTGATCGCCGTCCTGGTCACCCTGGCCATGCCGAACCTCCAGTTGCGCGGCACCGGCCCGCAGGGCGCCACCGGCGGCGCCGACCCGCTCGGCGGGAAGGCGCCCGCGCCCGGCGGCAAGCCGCTGACGAAGGAGTCGAAGGACGAGGCCGCCGCAGACATGGAGGCGAAGTCGCAGACGATGCTGTGACTACTTGAGGATCAGCCGGTTGGTCTGCTCGAACACGTCGAGGTCGGCGAGCGTCTCGTGCACGCTCGACGACAGCGGGTGCGGGAAGTCCGCCGGGTGGAAGAAGCCGGAGTCGGTGGTCTCGTCGGTGAACCGGGCCAGTTCGCCGTCCCACTCGTCGACGCGGAACGCCGTGGTGAAGACCTGGTACGTGTGCCCGTACATGTTGGTCTGGGTGCGGTCCGGGCCGGTGTAGAGCGCGAACGCGCTGACCCGCAGCGCGCGCAGCCCGGTCTCCTCGCGGACCTCCCGGACCGCGCAGTCGGCGATCGACTCGCCGAGTTCCATGGCGCCGGCCGGCAACGCCCACTGGCCGTTGTCGGAACGTTGGATCAGCAGCACCCGGGCGGCGTTGTCGCGCACCACGGCGCGGGCGCCGACGAACATCAGGGTGCGGTCACCGGCCAGGGCGCGGAGCTGCCCCACGTACGAGTCGGCCCACGAGATGCTCACCCGGACAATCTACGCATCATCCGTGATCACCTCGGCGAATCCGGGGGGTTCCGCAGATGTGACCGCCGCCACTACTTTGTTACCCATGCGTAGCACGATGATGGATGCCCCTCTCCAGGTCGCCCGGATCCTCGAACACGGCTCCACCGTGCACGGTGCGGCGGAGGTGGTCACCTGGACCGGTGCCGAACCCCGCCGGATGACGTACGCGGAGGTCGGTCGCGCCGCAGCCCGGCTGGCCCACGCGCTGCGCGACGAGTGCGGGGTGACCGGCGACGAGCGGGTCGGCACGTTCATGTGGAACAACAACGAGCACCTGGTGGCGTACTTCGCCGTGCCGAGCATGGGCGCGGTGCTGCACACGCTCAACATCCGGCTCTTCCCCGACCAGGTCGCCTACATCGCCAACCACGCGCAGGACCGGGTGGTCCTCGTCGACACCACGCTCATCCCGCTGCTCGCCCGGGTGATCGGCGAGATGACCACCGTGGCGCACGTGGTGGTCGTCGGCGGTGGCGACCCGGCCCCGCTGCTGGCCGCGGCCGGCGACCGGATCACCGTGCACCACTGGGACGCGCTGCTGGCCGACCGTCCGGACCACTTCGACTGGCCGGAGGTGGACGAGCGCGACGCCGCGGCCCTCTGCTACACCTCCGGGACCACCGGCAACCCCAAGGGCGTCGCCTACTCGCACCGCTCGATCTACCTGCACTCGCTCCAGGTCTGCATGCCGGAGGGCTTCGGGCTCGGCCCGAACGACCGCGAGTTGGCGATCGTGCCGATGTTCCACGCCATGTCGTGGGGCCTGCCGTACGCGGCGTTCCTCTCCGGCGCCTCGCTGATCATGCCGGACCGGTTCCTCCAGGCCGAGCCGATCGCCGCGATGATCGCCGCCGAGCGGCCCACGCTCGCCGGTGCGGTGCCGACCATCTGGACCGACCTGCTGGCCTACCTGGACGCGCACGAGGTGGACCTCTCCTCGCTGAAGGAGGTCATCGTGGGTGGTTCGGCCTGCCCGCCGTCGCTGATGCACGCGTTCCACGACCGCTACGGCATCGACGTCATCCACGCCTGGGGCATGACCGAGATGTCGCCGCTGGGCTCGGTCTCCCGGGCGCCGGCGGGTGCCACCGGCGACGACGCGTGGCGCTACCGCTACACGCAGGGCCGCGTACCGGCGGGCGTGACCGCGCGGATCGTCGGCCCGCTGGGCGAGCCGCTGCCCGCCGACGGGTCGTCGGTGGGTGAGCTGGAGGTACGCGGGCCGTGGGTGACCGCCCGGTACATCGGCGACGACGCCCCGGATCCGGAGAAGTTCCGGGACGGCTGGCTGCGTACCGGTGACGTCGGCACGCTCTCGCCGGACGGCTACATCACGCTCACCGACCGCGCGAAGGACGTGATCAAGTCGGGCGGGGAGTGGATCTCCTCGGTCGAGCTGGAGAACGCCCTGATGGCCCACCCGGCGGTGCTGGAGGCGTGCGTGGTGGGCGTACCGGACGAGCGCTGGGACGAGCGGCCGCTGGCCACTGTGGTGGTCCGCGAGGGCGCCTCGGTCACCGCGGAGGAACTGCGGGACTTCCTCGCCGGCTCGGTGGCCCGCTGGCAGTTGCCGGAGCGGTGGGCGTTCATCGACGCGGTGCCGAAGACCAGCGTCGGCAAGTTCGACAAGAAGGTGGTGCGCTCGCGGTACGCCGACGGCGGGCTCGACGTGCGGGAACTGACCGCGTCGTAACGTTTCGCGGCGTACCGTCGCCTACACGGGCAGGAACATGTTTCCAACGGGCATTCCTCCCAGAGGGCGGCCCCGGCGTTCGCACCGCGCCGGGGCCGCCCGTCCGTTACGGGGTGACCCGCACCGTCATTGTTGCGAAACTTGTTCGCGTCTGTCCGGCTGTCGGGGAAATCCGGTCGCCTACTCGTCGGCGGTGCTCACCAGCACCTTGCCCACCACGCTGTCCTGCACCGCCTGCTGTGCGGCGGCGGCCTCCGCCAGCGGATACCGGTGCAGCGGCAGGCCGGCCTCCTCGCCGACCCGGATCGCGCCCTGCGCCACCGCCGCCGCGATGTCAGTGACCGCCTGCGCCTTCGCCACCTTCGGCGCGGTGTAGATCAGCACGAACTGCCAGCGCGCGTTCGGGACCATCAGCGGCCGGATCGGCAACGTCACCTCGTCGCCGCCGTCGTCGGCGTACACGCAGACCGCCCCGCCGGTGCGCAGCATCCGTACGTCGGCGGCGGCGTTGCGGGCGGCGGACACCTCGACGATCGTGTGCACCCCGTCGGGCGCGACCTTGCGGACCTCCTCGACCACGTCCTGCTCGCGATAGTTGATCACGAAGCTGGCCCCGGCCGCCGCCGCGAGCTGCGCCTTCTCCGGGCTGCTCACAGTGGTGATCACACACGCGTCGGCCCAGCGGGCGAGCTGGATCGCCGCGTTGCCCACCGCGCCCGCGCCGCCCTGCACCAGCACCACGTGGTCGCTCAACGCGCCCGCGTGCAGCTTGTCCGGCATGAACTCACCGGCGGTCAGGCAGCGGTGCGCGGTCATGAACGGGATACCGAGCGCCGCACCCAGGTCGAACGAGGCCGGACCGAGCGGCACCGCGTGCCGGACCGGGACCAGCGTGTACTCGGCGGCGGTACCCCACGGGCGCTGCCACGCCGCCTCCCACACCCAGACCCGCTCACCGATGAGCGTCCGGTCCACGCCCTCGCCGACCGCCTCGACCACCCCGGCGCCGTCCTGGTGCGGGATCTGCCAGCCGGCCGGCAGCGGCCACGCCTGGCGGGCCTTCCAGTCGGTCGGGTTCACCCCCGACACGGCCATCCGCACCAGCACCTCGCCCGGCCCAGGTTCCGGCACCGGCCGTTCGACCACCTGGAGCACCGAGGCGTCCCCGCTGCGCTCGTACACGATCGCCTTCATCGCTGTCCCCTCACCGTCGTCGCGTGATGGCGCTACCCCGCCGCCTACCGATCATTCCGCCGGCCGCCCGCCGAGTGACTCGACCACCTCGGGCGTGAGCGCGCCGATCGAGGGGAGCAGCACGGCCGCGAGCGCCTCCGCGTCCGGATCGAGCGGGTACGAGCCGTGCGGCACCGCCACCACCCGGCACCCGGCGGCGGCCGCCGAGCGGACCCCGTTCGACGAGTCCTCCACCGCCACGCACCGGCCCGGGTCGACGCCCAGCCGCTGCGCCACGGCGAGCCACACGTCGGGCGCGGGCTTGCCCCGGGCGGTCTCCTCGGTCGACAGCGTCGCGCCGAACGCGCCGGCCAGGCCCGTCGCGTCCAGCGCCGCCGCGATCAGCCGGGTCGGCGAGGAACTGGCCAGCCCCAGCGGCCACCGCGCGGCCATGCCGCGCACGACCGCGTCGGCGCCGTCGATCAGCGGTACGCGCTGCGCGTACCGCCGGGCCATCTCGGTCACCACCTCCGTGGCGACCTGCTCGGCCGACCTGTCCACGCCCAGCTCACCGCTCAGGTAGCCGGCCCACTCGGCGGTGCTCATGCCCATCAGCCGACGCTGGGTGTCCGGCTGCCAGGTGCCACAGTGCTCGGCCACGTACGCCCGCCGGACCTCCTCCCAGACCGGCTCGGAGTCCACGATCACGCCGTCCAGGTCGAAGAGCACCGCGTCCACCATGCCGCCATCCTGCCCCAGCCGGCGGCCGGACTCACCGCGGCAGCGCCGCTCCGGCCGAACGCTGCGCCGGAAGGCCGATCGGGGCCTTCGCCGGGATGATCGTGCGACAGCGCGTCGCGATCGGTTCCAGCAGCTCCCGCAGCCGGGCGGTACGCTCCGCGCCCAGCGCCCGCCACGGACCCGACGCGGCCCGGTCGGTGGCCTCCTCGACCACGCGGAACGTGTCCGTGGCGTACGGCGTGGGGCTCAGGTCGGCGGTCAGCCAGCCCTTGTCCACCAGGCGCTGCTCGGCGGCGGTCCACTGCTCGTCGGTCCAGCCCCGGGCCGGCTGGTGGAACTCGCGGGACTGGTCGACCCGGCACCGCCAGGCCACCACCTCGACCGGTTCCAGCCCGGTGGTGACCAGCGCCGCCACGTGCCCGTCGCCTCGGTGCTCGCGCAGCGTCGCGGCGGCCTGCCAGAGCCGGGCAAGCGGGTATTCGCCCCGGGGCAGGGCGGCGTTCACCGCGCCGAGCACCCGCCCGGCCGTGTCCACCCGCCCGGCCGCCTCCTCCAGCAGGTCGGCGGCCTCGACCAGGTGCGATTCGGGCAGCTCGTAGGTGAACTCGGCGAGCGCCTGCACGCCACCGGTGAGCCGGGCCCGCAGCGCCTCCTCCGGGGTGGCCAGACGCCACACCGACGGCAGGGCGCGGGCCACCATGGCCGGCGCGAAGCTGAAGAACGCCGCAGTCACCGCCGGCGCGTCGACCGCCCCGAGCGGCGCGGCCCGGCCGGCGAAGTAGCCGCGCCAGTAGCCCCGCAGCCCGACCGCCTCGAACGCGGCCCGGGCCCGGGGGTGAAAGTAGGTCACCGCGTGGACCGGCTCGTAGAGCGTCCACATCTGCCGGGTCACCCCGGCCTCGTCCAGCGCCGCCACGTGCACCTCCGCGTCGGTGGGCAGATCACCACGGGCGGACGTGCCGCCCGTGGTGACCATGAACCTACTGCCGCTGGGTGACCGGACGGAAGCCCGGAGTGATCTACTGCGCAGCGAGCACGTCGACGACGAAGCGCAGCGGCCCGGCCGGACGACCGCCCGCGGCATCGTTGCCGTACGCCAGCTCGGCCGGGAGGTCCAGCTGGACCCGGCTGCCCACCGGCACGCCGACCAGGCCCTGGTCCCAGCCCTTGATGACCTGGCCCACGCCGATCTGGAAGGTGGCCGGCTGGCCGTTGTCCCAGGACGCGTCGAACTGCTTGCCGTCCTTGTAGAACACGCCCACGTAGTTCGTGGTGATGTTCTGACCCGCCTTCACCGCCGGCCCGGTGCCCTTGACGAGCGTGGTGACAGTGAGCTTCTTCAGCTCACCGGTGCCGGCCTGCACGGTCGGCTTGGTCTTCAGCGCCGGGTCGATGCCGGCGGGCAGCTCCTGGGCGGGCGCGGTGGGCTCGGCCGGTGCGGTGGGGCTGGCCGAGGAGCCGGCGGTGGACGCCTTGTCGTCGTCCCCGCTGTTCAGCCAGACCAGGCCGCCGACCAGGGCCACCACCGCGAGCACGCCCACTGCCGCGCCGAGGATCGACTGCCGTCGGCGACGCGCCTCGGCTGCCTTCTTCTCGGCCAGCTGGGCGGCCAGCCGCCGCTGTGCCTTGGTGGCCGGGGCCTGGCCCGCCGACCGGTTCTCCACACGCTCGCTCACGTCGACTCCCTGCAGGGTGGGTGGGTGCGCCCCCGGCGGGCCGCCGCCGAGGCCAGCGCACACGGTACCCGCCCGGAGCCCCAGCGTGCCCATACGGCCACCACGATCCGGACACGAAGCCCGATACGAGGGCACCGCGCGGGGTAGTTTCCGACCATGGCGATCCTCAACGAAGAAGACCTGGCCCTGCTCGGCGAGCCGCAGCTAGCGCACGTGGCGACGGTCGAGGCCGACGGCACCCCGCACGTCACCCCGGTCTGGGTGGACACCGACGGTGAGCACGTCGTGTTCAACACGGCCAAGGGCCGGCAGAAGTACCTGAACATGTCCCGTAACCCGGTGGTCGCGGTGTCGGTGGCGGACAAGGCCGACGACTACCGCACTCTGTGGATCAAGGGCACCGTCGAGTTCGTCACCGAGGGCGCCGACGAGCACATCGACCGGATGGCGAAGAAGTACCTGGGCCAGGACACCTACCCCTGGCGCCGCCCCGGCGAGGAGCGCGTCATCGTCCGCGTCACCCCGACCGAGAAGCTCGGCCGCGGCTGAGCGGTGCGGGCCCCGTCGTCCATCGGGGGCGGGGCCTTCGCCGTACGCGTCAGGCGCTCTTCTTCGCGGCCGTCTTCTTCGCCGGGGCCTTCTTCGCGGCGGTCTTCCTGGCCGGTTCGGCCTTCTTCTCCGCCGCCTTCTTCGCGGGCGTCTTCTTGGCCGCGGTCTTCTTGGCCGGTTCGGCCTTCTTCTCCGCGGTCTTCCTGGCCGGCACCTTCTTCGCCGCCTTCTTCGCGGATCGGGCCGACGAGATCGGGGTCGGCTCGGCCCCGCCGCCGGACGGCGCCTCGCCCCGGGCCGCCCGGGCCCGCTCGACCGACGCCTTCAGCGCGGCCATCAGGTCCACCGCGGCGGCGGGCGCGGCCTCTTCCTCCTCCGGCTGCACCACCTCGCGGCCCTCGACCTTCGCGTCGATGACCTCCTGCAACGCCGCCCGGTAGTCGTCGGTGAACGCGTCCGGCTCGAACTCCCCGGCCATCGAGTCGATGAGCGAACTGGCCATCGCCAGCTCCGGCGGGCGCACCTTCAGGTCCTCGTCCAGGAAACCGAAGTCCGGCCGGCGGATCTCGTCCGGCCACAGCATCGTGTTGAGCAGCAGCACGCCCTCACGGACCCGCAGCGTGGCCAGCTGCTCGCGCTGGCGCAGCGCCACCTTGACGATCGCCACCCGCTCCGAGTCGGACAGCGCGTCGCGCAGCAGCACGTACGGCTTCGTCGCCGAGCCCTCCGGCTCCAGGAAGTACGCCTTGTTGTAGAGGATCGGATCGACCTGCTCGGCCGGTACGAACTCCAGCACGTCGATCGCGTGCGACGTGCTCAACGGCAGGTCGGCGAAGTCGGAGTCGGTGAGGATGACCATTTCGCCGCCGCCGATGTCGTATCCCTTGGCGATGTCGTCGTAGGTGACCTCCTCGCCGCAGACCGAGCAGGTGCGCTTGTAGCGGATCCGGCCGCCGTCCTCACGGTGCACCTGGTGGAAACGGATGTCCTTCTCCTCGGTGGCCGAGTAGACCTTCACCCCGATCGACACCAGGCCGAACGACACCGCTCCTTTCCAGATCGCCCGCATTCCCGCGCTCCTCTCCCCGGTTGACCACCAGAATCGCAAACGATCGAACGGGACGCACGCGCTTCCGTGCGCAACTACAGTCAGGAGGTGCCCGGCGCGCCGTTGAAGCCGATGCTCGCGACGACCGGGCAGCTCCCGGCCGGCGCCGCCTGGTCGTACGAGTTCAAGTGGGACGGCGTACGCGCGCTCGCCGACATCTCCCGCGGCGACCGGCACTTCTACGCCCGCTCCGGCGTCGAGATCACCACCGCGTACCCGGAACTGCTCAACCTGGCCGAGCAGGTCGACGACGCGCTGCTCGACGGCGAGGTGGTCCTCTTCACCGACGGGCAGCCCTCGTTCACCGCGCTCGCCGAGCGGATGCACGTGCGCAACCCGGCCAAGGCGGCGCGGCTGGCGGCGACGGTACCCGTCACGTACATGATCTTCGACGTGTTGCGGCTCGACGGCGTCGACCTGACCGCCCGGCCGTGGCGGGAGCGGCGGGCGGCGCTGGAGTCGCTCGGGCTCGGCGCCGCCCGGTGGGCGGTGCCGCCGGTCTTCGCCGACGGCCCGGCCACCTACGCGGCGGCCGGCGAGCACGGGCTGGAGGGGGTGATGGCCAAACGGGTCGACTCGCTCTACCGGCCCGGCGTGCGGTCGCCGGACTGGGTGAAGGTCAAGCTGGAGGTCACCGCCGACTTCGTGGTCGGCGGCTGGCGGCCCGGCGCGCGGCGCGTCGGCGGCCTGCTGGTCGGCGTGCCCGGCCCGGACGGTCGGCTGATCTACCGGGGGCGGGTCGGTGGCGGGATCGGCGCGGCGATCGAACGGGAACTGCTGCGCGAGCTGGAACCGCTGCGCGTCACCGACTCGCCGTTCGCCGCCGGTGTGCCGCGCGAGGATGCCCGGGGCGCGATCTGGGTAACTCCCCGGATCGTGGTGGAGGTCAAGTACGGCCAGCGCACGCCGGACGGCCGGCTGCGCTTCCCGCGCATCCTGCGCCTGCGCCCGGACAAGCCGCCCGAGGAGGTCGACGATGCCGTCTGACCGGTTCAAGGTCGAGGTCGAGGGGCGCTCGCTGGAGTTGTCCAACCTGGACAAGGTGCTGTTCCCGAAGGCCGGCTTCACCAAGGGCGAGGTGATCGACTACTACACCCGGATCGCCCCGGTGCTGCTGCCGCACCTGCGCGACCGCGCGCTGACCCGGATCCGGTTCCCCAACGGCGTCGACGGCGGCTCGTTCTTCGAGAAGAACGCACCCGCCGCGACCCCCGGTTGGGTACGTACCGAGAACCTGCCCGCCCCCGGGTCGACGAAGGGGCGGGAGACCATCGACTACGTGGTCTGCGACGAACTCCCGACGCTCGTGTGGCTGGCCAACCTGGCCGCGCTGGAGCTGCACACTCCGCAGTGGAAAATCGGCGCCCACCCGGACATGATGGTCGTCGACCTGGACCCGGGCGCCCCGGCCGCGCTCAAGCAGTGTTGCCAGGTGGCGGTGCTGATGCGCGACCGGCTGGCTTCCGACGGGATCTCCTCGTTCCCCAAGACGTCGGGGAAGAAGGGCATGCAGCTCTGCTGCCCGATCGCCGGTACGCAGGACGCCGAGATCGTCTCCGACTACGCCAAGCGGATCGCGCAGGAGCTGGAGCAGGCGCACCCGAAGCTGATCGTGTCGAAGATGGCGAAGAACCTGCGCCCCGGCAAGGTCTTCATCGACTGGAGTCAGAACAATGCGGCGAAGACGACAGTGGCGCCGTACTCGCTGCGGGCCCAGTCGGTGCCGTCGGTGTCGACGCCGCTGACCTGGGACGAGGTCGAGGCCGGGGCGACGGGGAAACGGCCGTCGACGCGGCCGTACACGGCGGGTGAGGTGCTCAAGCGGGTGGAGAAGCAGGGCGACCTGCTGGCCCCGCTGCTCGACGGCGGTCCCGAACTGCCCGCGCGCTGACCCGGGCTGCTTCGGCTGCGCCGGACGGGCGGCTCGGACGGTTAGGGTGGGCGGACCGGCAGACAGGAGCCCGCGCATGGCCCACCAGGCAACCGTCGCCGTCACGCCCGACGCGGTCGGATACCCGCTGCTCAGCTACCACGACGACGCGACCGGGGAACGCACCGACCTCACCGCCGCGCAGCTCGGCGAGTGGACCGCCCGCAGCGCCGGACTGCTGCGCGACGGATGCGGACTGCGCCCCGGTGACCGGGTGGCGGTGCTCCTGCCGCCGCACTGGCGTACCGC
Source organism: Micromonospora sp. WMMD1219 (assembly GCF_049315215.1). Taxonomy (NCBI): domain Bacteria; kingdom Bacillati; phylum Actinomycetota; class Actinomycetes; order Micromonosporales; family Micromonosporaceae; genus Micromonospora; species Micromonospora sp. WMMD1219. The sequence continues at coordinate 1,261,133 of NZ_CP186057.1, read as the reverse complement.
CGCGGTGCTGCTCGGGGCCTGGTCGGTCGGGTTGACGGTCTCGTTCCGGCCCCGCGCGCTGGCCGGGCTGCCGGTGCTGGAACCGGGCGCGGACCGGCCGTACGACGCGGTGTTCGTGACCCCGGAACGCCTCGACGACTGGTTGGAGGATGTGCCCGAGGGGACGCACCGCTATCTGGTGGGCACCGGGCCGGACCTGCTCGCCGAGCTGCCGCCGGGCTGGCTGGACTGGTCCGCCGAGGTGCTGCGGCACCCGACCGACCCGCCGGACTACACAGCCGTCGACCCGTCCGACCCGGCCACGCCGGACGGCACCAGCTTCGGCGCGTGGCGCCGCCTGGCCGCCGAGATCGCCACCCAGCTCGCCCTGCACCCGGGCGACCGCCTGGTGATCGACCCGACCGAGGACGAGCAGCCCCTGAAGTGGCTCCTGGCCCCCTTGTCCGCCGGAGCCACGATCTTGATCCACGCCAACCCCACCCTTACCCCCTCGCCGCCGTCTCGCTGATCTTGCAGTCGCGGCCCTCTCGGTGCCGGATTTATGGCTCTTGCCGGGGCCACAACCGCAAGATCAACGGCGTGGGGGTGGGGGCGGAGCGAGTTGCGGCGTTCAGGCGTGCACCTTGGGGGGCCCATACCCGTTCGCCGGGCCATCCTCGGCGGCATGTCCCGTCGATCTTGGAGTTGTGGCACCTCGTGTAAGCCGCTAAGCGGGCATCTGAGGCGCCACAACTCCAAGATCGACGAGGGGGCGGTCGGGCGGGAGGGTGGGGAATGTGGTTGACCTTCACGGTTGGGGTGGGGCCTACTGCCTCGGGGAGCTGGACCGTGGGGTCGGGCTCGGCGGTGGCGGGAGTGGGCGTGAGCGGGATCGATGGGCTGGTCTGGCGGGAGTTCGGCGAGGACGACCTGCCCGCGTTGACCGGGCTGGCGCAGGCGTGTCTCGCCACTGACGGCGGGTTGCCGCTGTTCGGGCGTACCCCGTTGGCACGGGCGCGGCTGCTGCAGACGCGTACCCACGGCGCCTGGTCGGGCGACGACCTGGTCGCGGCCGTCGGGGTCGGCACGGCGCGGACGCCGGCCACCGCCACCGGCCTGGTGCACCCGGCGTGGCGCGGGCGCGGGCTCGGCGGCGCGCTGCTGGACTGGGCGGAGGGGCAGGCGGGCGACGCGGGCCTGCTGGTCACCACGGAGACGTGGAACGCCGCCGCGGAGGAGTTGTTCGCGGTGCGCGGCTACACGCGGACGTTCCTGGAGTGGGTGCTGCGGCACGACCTCGACGCGCTGCCCGAGGTCACGGCGCCGGACGGCGTGACTGTGGAGCAGGCCACGCTGGGGCCGGAGCTGTTCGCCACCTACCGCGCGTCGTTCGCCGACCGGCCCGGATTCGTCGAGCCCGAGGCCGGCGAGTGGCTGGGCGACCTGCGTGACGACGAGGACTTCCGCCCGGAGCTGACGCTGCTCGCGCGCGGCCCGGACGGTGAGGCGGCCGGCTTCGTCACAGTGCTCGACGACTGGATCGACCAGGTCGGCGTGGTGCCCGGGTGGCGCGGGCGGCGGGTCGGGGCGTACCTGGTGGCGCGCGTGCTGCGCGGCCTCGCCGACGCGGGCGCGGAGGCCGCGTGGCTCTGCGTCAACGACGACAATCCGGCGGCCGGCCTGTACCGGCGGCTCGGCTTCCGCGACTTCGGCCGTCGCGCCCGCTACCTCCGTGCCTGACCCGACCCGGGCGGCGATCGTGCGGGCACTCGCCGACCTGTGGGCGAACGGCTGCCCGGTGCCCGCGCCCGAGCACCAGGAACGGCTCGCCGACGTGGGCGTGCGCCGCTGGCGCAGCGTCGCGCGCCGGCACCGGGGGCGGCGGCTCAGCACGGACCAGCGCATCCAGGATCTGGTACGCGGACTGGTCGCCGCGTTCGAGCCGGACCGTGCGCTGGTCGGGCCGCTGGTACGCGACTACGAGTGCGTGGCGCGCGCCATCGCCGACGTCATGACGTCGGCCGAGTAGCGCCGTCGCGTCCCGCGCTAGTGGTACTGCTTGCGGTATCAGGTACGTCAGGTGCTCAAGGCGATCGACAAGAAGGAGGCCATGTGATGTCCGAGTTCCGTCCCGAAATCTCGCACTACACCTACCGCGTCACGTGGTCCGCCGACGATCAGGAGTTCGTCGCCACCTGCGCGGAGTTTCCGTCTCTGTCGTGGCTCGCGACCTCGCAGATCGAGGCGCTGCAAGGGCTCCAAGAGATGCTGCGTGAGGTGATCGCCGACATGGCGGAGCAGGGCGAGCAGATCCCCCAGCCGCTGTCCGAGCGCACTTACTCGGGCAAGTTCAACCTTCGGGTCGGCGAGAGCCTGCACCGCGAACTGGCCATCCATGCCGCCGAGGAGGGCATGAGCCTCAACCAGTACGTGCTGCGGAAGCTCAGCGCCGCCTGACCTGTCCCAAGGTGGCGGACTCGCCGGGGTCTGTTGCGGATGCCCATTGACGTGGTCTTATGGCGGGACGACGACGTCATCGATCCGCAGCTTTGACAACCCCGCGTCGGTACTCCTTTCATGCCTCTCGAAAGGTGCAACGATGCACAGGAAACCGACGATCCACCTGGCAGTGCTCGTCGCTGCCGCCGCCACCTTCCTGACCGCCGGCGGAGCCCCCGTCGCGGCCACGGCCGCACCCGTGACCGCCTCGCCCGCCGCTGGGTGCGAGCCCGGCGCCGACCACCACAGTGCCGCCCGGGTGCGCGAGGGCGCCACCGCCAAGGAGCCCGCGCTCTACTCGACGAACGAGGCGGAGGCGTACGGCGTCATCAAGGACTCGCCGCGCCTGGCAAACGGCAGCGTCACCGTGCCGACGATCTTCCACATGATCTCGGACCACGAGCTGAGCGCCGCCGAGAAGGCCCGCTGGAACACGCTCATCTCGGCGCAGATGACGGTGCTCAACGACTCGTTCGCGGGTCGTACGGCGGCCGACGCGTCGGACACGCCGTTCCGCTTCTCGCTCGTCGACACCACCTGGACCGTGAACAGTGCCTGGTACACGGTGGTGCCGGGCAAGAACGAGCGGGACATGAAGAAGGCGCTCTACACCGGCGACTCCCGCACCCTGAACGTCTACGCGGCGAACATCGGTGACGGCCTGCTCGGCTGGGCGTACTTCCCGAAGGGCTACAACAACGGCCGCGACTACATCGACGGCGTGGTGATGCTCGACGAGTCGATGCCGGGCGGCACGGCCGGCAAGTACGCGCTCGGTGACACGCTGACCCACGAGGTCGGGCACTGGCTGATGCTGGAGCACACGTTCGCGCACGGCTGCTCCGCGTCCGGCGACTTCGTGGCGGACACGCCGCGTGAGGCGGCGCCGCAGTTCAACTGCCCGATCGGGGCGGACACCTGCACCGCGCCGGGTCTCGACCCGATCCACAACTTCATGGACTACACGCAGGACTCCTGCATGAACATGTTCACGCCGGGCCAGGCCGACCGGATGAGCGACGCCTGGGTCGCGTTCCGCGCCAGCGGCAAGGGCTGACGATCGCGAGACCGGGCGGGCCGCACCACGGCGGCCTGCCCGGCCGCGTACGCCGGTCAGTCGACGGTCGGCAGCTTCGGGCCGAGGACGTCGTCGGCGTCGACGATGGTGTACGCGTACCCCTGCTCGGCCAGGAACCGCTGCCGGTGCGCGGCGTACTCGGTGTCGATGGTGTCCCGGGAGACCACGGTGTAGAAGTGCGCCTGCCGGCCGTCCGCCTTCGGGCGCAGCACCCGGCCCAGCCGTTGCGCCTCCTCCTGCCGGGAGCCGAACGTGCCGGACACCTGGATCGCCACCGCCGCCTCGGGGAGGTCGATCGAGAAGTTGCCCACCTTGGAGATGACCAGGGTGCGGATCTCGCCGGAGCGGAACGCGTCGAACAGCCGCTCGCGTTCCTTGTTCGTGGTGGAACCCTGCACGATCGGCGCGTCCAGGTATTCGCCGAGCTGGTGCAACTGGTCGAGGAACCCGCCGATGACGAGGACCTGCTCGGACGGGTGCCGGTCCACCAGGGCCCGCACCACAGGCAGCTTGGTGCGCGCGGTGGCCGCCATCCGGTAGCGCTCCTCCGCCTCCGCCGTCGCGTACGCCAGCCGCTCGGCGTCGGTGAGCGTCACCCGTACCTCGGTGCACTCCGCCGGGGCGATCCAGCCCTGCTGCTCGATGTCCTTCCACGGCGCGTCGTACCGCTTCGGGCCGATCAGGCTGAACACGTCGCCCTCCCGGCCGTCCTCGCGTACCAGAGTCGCGGTGAGGCCGAGCCGGCGGCGGGCCTGGAGGTCCGCCGTGAAGCGGAAGATCGGCGCGGGCAGCAGGTGCACCTCGTCGTAGACGACCAGGCCCCAGTCGCGGGCGCCGAACAGGTCCAGGTGGGTGAACGCGCCGCCGCGCCGCGCGGTGAGCACCTGGTACGTGGCGATGGTGACCGGGCGGATCTCCTTGCGCTCGCCCGAGTACTCGCCAATCTCCTCCTCGGTCAGCGACGTGCGGGCGATCAGCTCCCGCTTCCACTGCCGTCCCGCCACCGTGTTGGTGACCAGGATCAGCGTGGTCGCCTTCGCCTCGGCCATCGCCGCCGCCCCGACGAGCGTCTTGCCGGCGCCGCAGGGCAGCACCACGACGCCGGACCCGCCGGCCCAGAACGCCTCGACGGCCTCCCGCTGGTACGACCGCAGCGTCCACGGCTTGCCGCCGTCGGAGCCGGACTCGGCCAGCTCGATCGGGTGCGCCTCGCCGTCCACGTACCCGGCGAGGTCCTCGGCCGGCCAGCCCAGCTTGAGCAGCGCCTGCTTGAGCCGCCCCCGCTCGGACGGGTGCACCGCGACGGTGTCGTCGTCGAGTTTCGCGCCGAGCATGCCGGCGAGCTTCTTGCTCTTGGCGACCTCGATCAGCACCACCCGGTCCAGGGCGCGCAGCACCAGGCCGTGCACGGGGTCGTTGGCGAGCTGGAGCCGGCCGTACCGGTCCATCGTCTCGGCCACGTCGACGAGCAGGCCGTGCGGCACCGGGTAGCGCGAGTACTTGATCAGCGAGTCGACGACGCCCTCGGCGTCGTGGCCGGCGGCCCGGGCGTTCCACAGGCCCAGCGGCGTGAGCCGGTAGGTGTGCACGTGCTCGGGGGAGCGTTCCAGCTCGGCGAACGGCGCGATCGCCATCCGGCACGCCTGCGCGTCGGGGTGATCCACCTCCAGCAGCAGCGTCTTGTCCGACTGCACGATCAGTGGTCCACCGCTCACGCCAGCGTCCTCTCGCATCGCCCGGAACCCCGGAACCTCGCGGCCCGGCACCCGTCGCCACCCGGGCTGACCTGCCGCGGGCCGACCATCCAGTGTTGCACGCCGGAGGGTGCGGCAAAAAAGTCTCGCTGGACAGGCAACGTCATACTCGTCCCACACGTCTAGCTAGCGGGACGACTGTCCAGGGAGGGCCCATGCAGCGTGTCCGGTTTCTCGCCCGGGCCACCGCCCTGGCGTTGGTCGTGCTGGTCGGTGTCGGCGCCTGTGCGCTCGATCCGCAGGCGGAAGGCGCCGGGGAGAGCACCCCCGGCCCGGTCGGGCTGACGGAGGGAGCATCGGGGGCGAGCGCGTCGCCCACGCCGGAACAGCCGGTCACGTCCCCGTCGGCGCAGCCGAGCCGGACGGCCTCGCCGAAACCCTCCCGGTCGCCCGGGGCGACGAAGACGACGAAGCCCGCGCCGAAGCCGAGCGCGTCCGCCGGGTGCCCGCAGGGGGAGCACCAGCGGGCCGTGGAGACGTACCTGACCCGGCTGGGCGGCTTCGGGACGCTGACCGTGGACGGCGAGCAGTCCCCCGCCGACTGTGCCGCGATCAAGAAGTTCCAGATCCGGTACGGGATCAGCCCGTCCTCCGGCCGCGCCGGCCCCACCACGTACGACGTGGCGAAGCGGCTCGCCGCCACCGACACCGCGCGGTGCAACGCCGGTTCCCGGCTCACCTTCTGCGTCGACCTGACCCGGCAGACGGTCTGGGCGACGCGCGGCGGGAAGGTGGTGATGGGACCGACAGTCACCCGCACCGGCATGTCCGGCTACGCCACCCCCGCCGGCACGTACTCGGTGGGCCGGAAGAACCCGCGCGAGTGGTCCAACCCGTACGAGGTGTGGCTGCCGTACTGGCAGCAGTTCAACGGCGGGATCGGCTTCCACGAGACCACCACCTACCTGCACAACGGCGCGATCGGTTCGCACGGCTGCGTGAACCTGCTGCACCGTGACGCGGTACGCCTGTGGGAGCTGGGCTCGGTCGGCACCCGCGTGGTCGTGATCGGCCGCCGCCCCGGCACCTGAGCGCGCCGGAACTCGTCCCACCCGTGACCGGAGCGCCCGGATCAGGGTTTTAACCCCTGTCCGCGCGCTCCGGTTGGTGTAACCCTGGAAGCCGGGTCCATGCCGGGACGGGGAGGGACTGTCATGACCGTTGACCAGGACGTGCTTCCCGAGGACGAACGGACGCGGCAGCAGGAGGTGCCCACGGCGGTCCTGCTCGCCTACGCGGCCGCCGCCGCGGGGGTGTTCGGCTGGTTCCTGTTCGGGCTGCTGGTGCAGCAGCAGGGCTTCGTCGACTCGGTGGGCGAGTCGGCCGGTGCCGCGTTCGCGTTGCTGCTGGCCGTGTCGGTGATCGGCACGCTGCGCCGCAACGGGGAGTAGCTCACTCCTCCAGCACGGCGGCCGTGATCCGGTGCAGCGCGAACGTGTGCAGCATCTCCGTCCGGTCGTCCTCGGCGCGCAGGTAGCCGGCGCCGATGGACACCGGGCGGACCAGCCGGGACGCGGTCGCCCCGTGTGCGTCGACGTAGCCCACCCAGACCAGCGCCTTGTCCCGTACCGCCTGCTGGAGCACCGCCAGCGCGTCGCCGTGCCCGGATACGGGGGTGGGACCACCCGTCGTCGCCGGGGCGCCGCGGACCACCGCCGGGGCCCGCCGTGCCGCCCGGGCCGCCGCCTCGCCCCGGCGGATCTGCTCCACCACGCCGAGCAGGCGGGGCATCGGCAGCTTCGGCGTGGCGAGCGGATCCACCGCACGGCCGATCGCGGTACGGGCCGGTGCCCGCCGGGTCTTCGTCCGCGCCAGCACCATCGTTCCGCTGGCGTCCTCGGGCACCGGGGCGTACCCGGCGTCGCGCAGCGCGGTGAGCATCCGGTTGACCTGGTACGGGGTGACCAGCACCGTGGGCGCGAGCCGGCGGAACGCCAGCGGCTCCAGTCGCCGGTCCGCCTGCACCTCGGTGAGCAGCGCCTCGTCGTCGCTGCGCACGTACGCGCCGGCCGACCCGACGCGCAGCCCGCCGTGCTTGCGGGCCACGTCGTCGACCAGATAGGTCAGGCCCTGCGGGACCGGGGTACGCGACCGGCGGCGGAACAGCGCGTGCAGGTCGTCGGCGGTGTAGCCGGCGTCGAGCGCCCGCCGGATGCTCGCCGTGGTGACCCGGTGCACGCTGGCTCCGCCCGCCGACTCGTGCTCGGCCACCACGTCCAGCTCGGCGGCGAGCGCGGGGTCGGGCGGGCCGGGCACCACCACCGACAGGTCGGCCTGCACCAGTACGTGGTCGACCGGTGCGGGCAGCAGCCCGTCCAGCGCCCGTACGGTCGTCGACGCGTCGCCCGACTCGGCGTCGGAGCGCAGCCCGAGCGGGTCGTCCCCGCGCTCGTCGGCCTCGGTCAGCTCGGCGAGCAGCAGCCGCCCGTACGAGGTGAGTGCGCCGAGCCCGGTCACGCCCAGCGTGGCGGCCTCGGCGAGCACCTCCCGGTGCGCCGCCTCACGCCCCCGGGCCCGCCGGGGCGCGCGCCAGTCCAGCAGCTCCAGCACCTCGTCGGTGGTCGGCGCGGTTCCGGGCGGCAGGTCGGCCAGCACGGCCAGCACCGCGCGCCGGGCGGCCGGCGCGCCGGCCCGTTCCGCCTCGGCGGAGAGCACCGAGATGGGCCGGTCCCGGTCGTCGCGCTGCCCGATCAGGCCGGCCTGGCGGGGCATCGACATCCAGGCGCGGGCGAGCTGCTCCCAGCGTTGGGCCAGCGACACCGCACGCCACACCTCGTACCCGCCGGTGGGCAGGATCTGCTGGTCGCCGCCGTACCGGGTGGTGGCCGCACCGGTCAGCTCCATCTCGCCGGTCAGCCCGGCCGCGTACGCCACCTCGAACAGCAGCGCGGTAGTCGGCTCGTCCAGCCCGAGACCACGGGCGAGCCGCCGCAGGTCGCGTACGCCGACGCCACCGGAACGCAGGACCGGTGCCGGTTCCGCGGTCAGCGCCTCCAGCATCGCCTCGGTGTGCCGGACCACCTCCATGGTCTGCCCGGCCCCGGCCGAGTCGACGGACTTGACCTCTCGCGGCGGGCCGGACACCACCGGCGGGCCGGTGCGCAGCGGGCCGAGCGGACCGGCGTCGCGGCGCAGCACCAGCCCCACCTCGCGGGGCAGCTCGACGGTGCCGTTGCGGCCGCCGGACATCCGGACCAGGAGCCGGTGCTCGACCAGCCAGCGGATCGGGGAACCGGTCGGCGCTCCGCCGTTGACCAGGTCGGGTGGCAGCACGTCCTCGGCGCCGGTGGCGGGGGCCTCCAGCGCACCGGGCGCGACGGTCCCGACCGGCGGCCCGGCGGCGAGCCGGTCCAGGACCGCCCGGGCCGAGGGCGGCGCGGACAGCAGCGTCCGCCGCAGCTTCGCCGGGTCCGCGCAGAGCGCCGCCGCGCGCGGGTCCAGCTCCGCCGCCGGCCGACCCAGCCCCGCCGGGTACGGGGACACCTCGTCGATGCCGCCGGCCACGCACAGGTCGTGCTCGGGGCCGTACAGCAGGAACCGGGCCCGGAGCCGGTCGACGGCGGCGCGGACCGCCGTCGGTGCGGGCGGCTGCGGCCCGGCGGTGGCCATGGCCAGGATCTGGTCGGTGGAGGTGGCGCCCTCGGGGCTCCGGGTGAGCCGGGCGGCGTCGAGTATCTGGAGGGTGAACTGGTCCAGCCCGTCGAGCGCCCGGGCCACGGAGACCCGGGACTGGGCGCGCAGGGCGAGGGCGGACACGTCGGCCGGCACCGGCACGACGAGGTCGGGCCGCAGCTGGAGCAGGGCGGCAAGCGACTCGTCGGGGAGGGCCCGCAGGTGGTCGGCGAGTGAGGTGGTCATCGTCGTACCACGCTAGCCCGCTGGGTAGGTTCTCGGCATGTCTCCGCTGATGGTCGGCTTCGACCTCGACATGACCCTGGTCGACTCCCGGCCCGGGATCGCCGCCGCGTTCCGGGCACTGACCGCGCGCACGGGCGTGCACGTGGACGGGGAACTGGCCGTGTCCCGGCTGGGCCCGCCGCTGCGTACCGAGCTGGCGCACTGGTTCCCGCCGGAGCGGGTGGAGGAGGCGGTGACGCTCTACCGGGAGCTGTATCCGGCGTACGCGATCACCCCGACCGTGCCGATGCCCGGTGCGGAGGCCGCGTTGCGCGCGGTGCACGCGCGCGGCGGCCGGACGATGGTGGTGACCGCGAAGATGGGCCGGCTGGCGAAGCTGCACCTGGACCACCTCGGGCTGCTGGTGGACGAGCTGGCCGGGGACGTGTTCGCCGAGCAGAAGGCGGTCGCGTTGCGCGAGCACGGCGCCACGCTCTACGTGGGTGACCACGTGGCCGACATGGCCGCCGCGCGGGCCGCGGGAATCCCGGGCGTGGCAGTGGCGACCGGCCCGTGCCCGGCCGCCGAACTGACCGAGGCCGGGGCGTACCTGGTGCTTGATGATCTCGTCGAATTCCCGAGGGCGCTGGACCGGATCATCGGGCTAGCCTTGGAGGGGTAGACGGTTCGAGTGGAGCGGGGTTCAACAGGTGCCGACGGGTCGAGTGAAGTGGTACGACGCCGCCAAGGGGTACGGGTTCGTCACCAGTGACGAGGGTGGCGACGTGTTCCTGCCGAAGGGCGCGCTACCGGCGGGTGTCGCCGACCTGAAGGGTGGCCAGCGGGTCGATTTCAGCGTGGTCGACAGCCGGCGGGGCGCCCAGGCGATGGGGGTCAAGCTGCTGGAGGCGCCGCCGTCGGTGGCGGAGCTGCGCCGCCGGCCGGCCGAGGAACTCCACGGCCTGGTCGAAGACATGATCAAGGTGCTGGAGGCGAAGGTCCAGCCGGACCTGCGCCGGGGTCGCTTCCCGGATCGGAAGACCGCTCAGAAGATCGCTCAGCTGGTCCACGCGGTGGCGCGCGAGCTGGAGGTCTGAGGGACGAGCCCGGCGTCGGCGGCCCGGCCCAGCAGCGCCTCCACGGCGGCGACGCCGGCCTCTCCCAGGTCGGCGGTGAACTCGTTGACGTAGAGGCCGATGTGCCGGTCCACCACGTCGGGCTCCATCTCCTGCGCGTGCGCGAGGACGTACTCCCGGCTGGCCTCCGGGTCGGCCCACGCCTGGCGTACCGACTCGCGGATCCAGGCGGCGGCCTCGACCGGGTCGACGGCGCCCCGGCGGGCCAGGATCGCGCCGAGCGGGATCGGCAGCCCGGTGTCGCCCTCCCACCACTCGCCCAGGTCGACCAGCGCGGTCAGCCCGTGCCGCGGGTAGGTGAAGCGCGCCTCGTGGATGACCAGACCCGCGTCGTACCGGCCGGCGGCCACGCCCGGCATGATCTCGTGGAACGGCACCACCTCGATGCGCGCCGGGGCCTGGTCGGCCGCCCACAGGCGGAACAGCAGGTACGCGGTGGTCCGCTCGCCGGGCACCGCCACCGTCGCGCCGGACAGGTCGGTCCGGTCACCCCGGGTCAGCACCAGCGGGCCGCAGCCGCGGCCGAGCGCGCCGCCGCAGGGCAGCAGGTGGTAGTCGTCGAGCAGCCACGGCAGCGCGGCGTAGCTGACCTTCACCAGGTCGAACGCCCCCCGCTCGGCGGCGGTGTTGGTGACGTCGACGTCCGCGTATGTCACCTCGACCGCCGGTGCGCCCGGCACCCGCCCGTGCACCAGGGCGTCGAAGACGAACGTGTCGTTGGGGCAGGGGGAGATCGCCAGGGAGAGCGCCACGGTCCCACCGTAACCCCGGCGTCCGGCTGACCCGTCACCCCGTCCGGTGTGACGTCCAGCCGTCCCGGTGCAGCCGCTCGATGCCGTCCAGCAGCAGGTCCAGCGCGAACTCGAACTCGTACTGGTCGTCGCAGCCCGGCCCGACGACCGAGTCGCCGTCGTGGGACGCCGCGGTGGCGACGGCCGCGAGGTTGGGGAACCGGGCGGCCACCTCCGGCGGCAGGTCGGCCGGCGCCTCGGGCACCGTCGCACCGGACCGGCCGGCCTGGCGGGAGGCGTCGAACAGTTCCTGGCTGAAGCCCAGCACCCGGCTGCCCAGCGCGTGCATGACGTGGTGGGCCAGGTCGGTGGAGAACCCGCCCGCCCGCAACGCGCCGACCGTCGAGTCGAGGTACGCGAGCACGGCCGGTGTGGCCATGGTCCGGGACTCGATCGCCAGCGACGCCCAGGGGTGGCGGAGCAGCATCTGTCGCGCCGACAGGACGCGCCGGCGGATCGCCTGCTTCCAGTCGCCGGCGGCCGGCGGGTCGATCTCCTCGACGACGATGTCGATCATTCCGTCGAGCAGTTCGTCCTTGTTGGCGACGTGCTTGTAGAGGGCCATCGGCACGACGCCCAGGTCCTGCGCGAGGTTGCGCATGCTGAGCGACTCGATCCCGGTCTGGTCGGCGAGCGCGACGGCGGCACGCAGGACGCGGTCCCTGGTCAGGGGTGCCCGGCGCACCGTCTCCACCTGCTCAGCCATGTCGTCCCCAGTCCACCCGGCGGCCGTTGACACAGTAACCGCCTTGACGGGTATACGGCGTACACCTAGCCTGGTCCCATCACGGTGTACGCCGTACACCTGGGAGGGAGCGGGACATGAAGGCGATCGTCCAGGACCGGTACGGCCCCCCGGAGACACTCACGCTCGCCGACGTCGAGACGCCCGAGCCCGGCCCCGGTGACGTCCTCGTCCGGGTCGAGGCCGCCGCGGTGAACGCGTACGACTGGCACGTCATGCGCGGCGACCCCCGGCTGTCGCGGCTGGCGCTCGGCCTCGGGCGGCCCCGGGCCCGCGTCCGTGGCCGCGACTTCGCCGGCCGGGTCGAGGCCGTCGGCACCCAGGTGCGGCAGGTACGCCCCGGCGACGCCGTCTTCGGCGACCTCGGCGAGGCCGACGGCGCGTTCGCCGAGTACGTGCGCGTACCCGAGCACCTGGTCGCGCCGCGGCCGGCGAACCTGGCGCCGGCGCAGGCGGCGGCCCTGCCGCTGGCAGGCGTCACCGCGCTCCAGGGGCTGCGCGACGCCGGGCAGGTCCGGCCCGGTCACCGCGTCCTGATCAACGGGGCGTCGGGCGGCGTCGGCACGCTCGCCGTCCAGCTCGCGAAGGCGCTCGGCGCGACCGTGACCGGCGTGTGCCGCACCCGCAACGTCGCGCTGGTCCGCTCACTCGGCGCGGACCACGTGGTCGACTACACCCGCGACGACTTCACCCGCGTGGGGGACCGCCACGACGTGGTGTTCGACCTGGTCGGCAACCGCTCCCTCACGGCGTTGCGGCGGGCACTGACGCCTTCCGGGACGCTCGTGCTCTCCGGCGGCGGCGTCTACCGCGGCGGCAGCCTGCTCGGCCCGATCGGGCTGCTGGCCCGCGGACGGCTGACGGCGCCGTTCGTCCGGCAGCGCGTCGTCGTCCTCGCCACCTCACCCGGCCGGGCGCACCTCGACGCGCTCCGCGAGCACGCCGAGGCGGGCCGCCTCACCCCCGTCGTCGACCGCACCTACCCGCTGCACGACGTGCCCGACGCCGTCCGCTACCTCGAAGGCGAGCACGCGCGCGCCAAGGTCGTCATCACGGTCTGAGGCTCCGCTGTCCCCAGCCCGGCGGGTTGTCCACAGGCTTGTCCACAGGTGGACAAGATCAGTGGAGGGCGGCAGCGGCGGCGGTGAGCGCGGCGAACGCCTCGCGCATGCGCCACGCGCTCCGGTCGCGGGGGCCGATCGGGTTGGAGACGGTCCGCAGCTCGGCGAAGGGCACACCGGCCTGGGCGGCGGCGACCCCCACGCCGTACCCCTCCATGGCCTCGGCCACCGCCTCCGGGTGCCGTTCGGCGAGCGCCGCGGTGCTGGCGGCGGTGCCGGTCACCGTGCTGACGGTGAGCACCGTGCCGACCGTGGCCCCCGGCAGCGCGGCGCGCAGACGGGCCAGCAGGGCCGGATCGGCGAGCACGGTCCGGCCGCCGCCCAGCAGCTCGAGAGGCATGCCGAGATCCTCCACCGGGATGAAACCGGCCGGCGACTCGGCGCCGAGGTCGGCGGCGACGCTGCGGTCGGCGAGCACCGTCCCGCCCACAGCGACCCGGCCGGCGAACCCGCCGGCGATGCCCGCGCTGACCACCGCCCGGTACGGCCGCCCGGCCGCCTCGGCCAGCGCCAGCAGCCGTGCCGTGGCGGCCCCGGCCACGGCCGGGCCGACCCCGACCGGCAGCACCGTCACGTCCGGCGGCACTGTCCCGTCCGGCGGTGCCGGTGCGGTCGATGCGGCGAGGCCGGCACGGATCGCCTCGGCCTCGGCCGGTACGGCCGTGACCACGAGCAGACCGGTCACGCCACCGGCCCCCGGGGATCGCGCCGCTCGGTGTCCTCGACGCCGCCGGGCCCGCCCACCGATGAGGACGGCCGGTAGATGTGGAAGCCGGGCGGGGCCAGCCCGTCGTCGTCCGGCGGCGGGCCGGAACGCTGGGGCGCCGGTGACGTGGGCGCCGGATCGTCGAACGAGGTGGCGGCCGGTTCCTCGGCCCGGGTGGCCTGCTCCGCCGCCAGCTCCTGGTCGCCGAGCGGACGGCCGACCAGGTGCTCACCGCGCAGCTTGCCCGCGACCAGCACTCCGCGTACGGCCACCAGCGCGGCCACCGCGGCGGCGACCGTCACGCCGATCAGCCCGGTGAACGGCACCAGCCCGAGCCCGCCCCCGGCCACGAACGCCAGCATCAGCGCGGTCTCCGAGTGCGCGAACGAGCTGGCGCGCAGCCGCTCCGGGATGCGTTCCTGGATCGAGGCGTCCACGGCGAGCTTGGCGATCCCGCTCATCATCGCGGCCACCAGGCAGAGCAGCGCCACCATGGGCAGCGAGAACTTCAGCGCGGCGAGCACCGCCACACCGGCCACCACGATCGTGCCGCTGGACTGGAGCGCTGTCGGCCGGTGGATGCGCAGACGGGTGCCGATCGCGGTGGCCAGGAACGTGCCGACCGCCAGCGCGCCGCCGACCAGGCCCAGCGCGCCCTGGGCGCCGAGGTCGCGGCCGAAGAAGTCGGTGGTCAGGTCACCGGCCTTGATCGCGAAGGCCAGGAACAGCAGCAGGAAGCCGTAGAGCCCGCGCAGCGCCGCCGCGCCGATCAGCGTGGCGATCACCAGCCGGCCGCTGGGGCGGCCCCGGCCCAGCGGGCGCTCGCCGTCGCGGCGGCGCATCGCGCGCAGCGGGTGCGGCATCCGCTCCGGCGGCTCGGAGTCGGCCTTCGGCGGCAGCCGCAGCGAGATCACCATGCCGATCAGGAAGATCACCGAGGCGACCCGCAGCGGCCACTGCGGCCCGAACCAGAACGCGGCCAGCCCGATCGGCGCGACGAGCGCCCCGGCCACCGTGCCGTAGACGCTCGCGCGCGCCCCGACCTGGGACAGCCCGAGCCCTTCGGGGAGCAGCCGGGGGACCGCCGCCGAGCGGGCCACCCCGTACGCCCGGGAGAGCGCGAGCACGCCGAACGCCGCCGGGTAGAGCCCGAAGCCGCCGATGTAGTCGGAGATCAGCCAGGCCAGGAACGCCCGGCCGAGCATGGTGGTGGCGAGCGCGTACCGCCGGCCGTGGCGGAAGTGGTCGAGCAGCGGGCCGACCACCGGGGCGAGCATGGCGAACGGGACCATGGTCACCAGCAGGTAGAGGGCGACCTTGTTGCGCGCCTCGCCCAGCGGCACGTCGAAGAAGATCGTCCCGGCCAGGCCGATCGCGATGAGCGTGTCACCGGCGCAGGAGAGCGCGTGTAGGTCGAACAGGCGGACCATGCCCACCTCGTTGCCGGCGCTGCGGGCCCGGGCAGTGCCGGCCCGCCGGGTCATCCAGCGCCCGCCGTGCAGCGAGCCCCGCAGCAGCAGCCTGGTGGCGCGGATGCCGGTGCCGACGGTCCGCCCGAGGAAGGAGCGGCCGGAGCGGGAGGACAGCGCCATGCGTCCCATCCTCGCCCATCCTTTCCACGTGCGCCGCATCACCCGGAGAGAATGACTCCGGGGAGTGCCTGTCGCCCGTGGACGGGCATGGGGAACAATGGTCCGGTGACCAGGCCCGCCTCCGCCCGCGCTCCCCGGCTCGACCAGGTCTGCGCCGCCGCCGTCGAGGTGGCCCGCGACGCGATCACCGAGGTGGAGCCCACCGACATCGGTGATCATCTCCAGGCGGTCGCCGAGGGCGACCGGGTCGTCACCCACTACTTCGAATGCCGGATGGCCGGTTACCGCGGCTGGCGCTGGGCCGTCACGGTGACCCGGGTGCCGCGCAGCCGGCACGTCACGATCTGCGAGACGGTGCTGCTGCCCGGCCCGGACGCGCTGCTCGCTCCCGGCTGGCTGCCCTGGCAGGAGCGGCTCAAGCCGGGCGACCTGGGCCCGGGCGATCTGCTGCCCACCCCGGCCGACGACGAGCGGCTCGCCCCCGGCTACCTGCTCTCCGACGACCCGGCAGTGGAGGAGACCGCCTGGGAGCTGGGCCTGGGCCGGCCCCGGGTGCTGTCCCGCGAGGGCCGCGCCGAGGCCGCCCAGCGCTGGTACGACGGCGACCACGGCCCGGACGCCGCGATCTCGGTCGCCGCGCCGGCCGCCGCCCGCTGTGGCACCTGCGGCTTCTACCTGCCGCTCGCCGGTTCGCTGCGCCTGGCGTTCGGCGCCTGCGGCAACTTCTACGCCCCGGACGACGGCCGCGTGGTGAGCGCCGACCACGGGTGCGGCGCGCACTCGGAAACGATGATCGAGTCGGCCGAGACGCCCGTCGACGAACTGCCCACCGTCTACGACGACAGCGCGGTCGAGGCGATGACCGTCAGCCGGGCCCCGGGCTCGGTGGAGGCGGCCGAGCCGGCGGAGCCGTACGGCCACCCCTGACGGGTCAGCGCTGTCGCTGCGCGGCAGCCGCGCGCCGGCGACGCCGGTTGGCGTCGTGCCGCATCATCACCGCGAGGCCGGGAAAGCCCCACAGGAAACCGGCCAGGCAGGTCCAGAGCCAGTTCTGACGCCCGGATTCGGTGAGCCAGTCCCGGAAGAAGACCAGTAGCACCAGGCCGGCCACCGCCCAGGCGATCAGCCCGGCGACGGCGAACGGCACCATCGGCGGGTCGAGCGGCTCCGGCCGCGGCTGTTGCTCCTGTGACACCGGCCCAGCGTACGTGATCGTTCTTCCCTGTCCGCCAGGTGATCTGGGACGATGCGCGCGACAAAACCCGGCCGATGACCTAGATGAGGACCCCATGTCCATTGCTCCGCCGCCGGATCACGGCACGCCGCCCGATCCCGCGCACCCACGAAACGCCTTCGACCGCTTCTTCCTGATCTCGGCGCGCGGGTCGACGCTGAGCCGGGAGCTGCGAGGCGGCTTCGCCACGTTCTTCACGATGGCGTACATCGTGGTGTTGAACCCGCTGATCCTCGGCAGCGCAGAGGACAAGTTCGACAACACCCTGGCCATCCCGGCGCTGGCGGCGGCGACCGCGCTGGTGGCCGGTGTGATGACCATCCTGATGGGTGTGGTGGCCCGGTTCCCGATCGCGCTCGCCGCCGGCCTGGGCGTGAACGTGCTCGTCGCCAAGGAAATCGCGCCGTTGATGACCTGGGCGGACGCGATGGGCCTGGTGGTCATCGAGGGTGTCCTGATCGGCATCCTGGTGCTCACCGGCCTGCGTACGGCGGTGTTCCGCGCGGTGCCGACCCAGATCAAGACCGCGATCGGCGTCGGAATCGGTCTGTTCCTGACCATCATCGGCCTCGTGGACGCCGGCTTCGTCCGCCGCATTCCGGACGTGGCGGACACGACGGTGCCGGTCGAGCTGGGTATCGGCGGCAAGATCGCGAGCTGGCCGATGCTGGTCTTCGTGGTCGGCCTGCTGGTCACCCTGGTCCTGGTGGTCCGCCGGGTCCGGGGCGCGATCCTGATCGGCATCCTGGCCTCCACCGTGCTGGCCATCGTGGTCGAGGCGATCGCCAACATCGGCCCGTCCTTCGTCGACGGCAAGCCGAACCCGAAGGGCTGGGCGCTGAACGTGCCCGAGTTGCCCAAGCAGATCGTGGACCTGCCCGACCTGTCGTTGCTGGGCCAGTTCAACGTACTGAACTCGTGGAGCCGGGTCGGCTGGCTGGTGCCGCTGATGTTCGTCTTCACGCTGCTGATCACGGACTTCTTCGACACCATGGGCACGATGGTCGCGATCGGCCAGGAAGGGGACATGCTCGACGAGACGGGCACCCCGCCGAAGGCCAAGGAGATCCTGCTGGTCGACTCGATCGCCGCCGCCGCGGGTGGCGCGGCCTCGGTGTCCAGCAACACCTCGTACATCGAGAGCGCCGCAGGTGTCGCGGAGGGTGCCCGGACCGGTGTGGCCAACCTGGTCACCGGCGGGTTGTTCCTGCTCGCCATGTTCCTGGCGCCGCTGTCGCTGATCGTGCCGTTCGAGGCCGCCTCGACGGCGCTGGTGGTGGTCGGCTTCCTGATGATGACGGCGGTCCGCACTATCGACTGGACCGACTACGAGATCGCCATCCCGGCGTTCCTCACCATCGCGCTGATGCCGTTCACCTATTCGATCTCGAACGGCATCGGGGCCGGCGTGATCAGCTTCGTGCTGCTGAAGGTGGCCAAGGGTAAGGCCCGCGAGGTCCACCCGCTCCTGTACGGGGTCGCCGTGCTGTTCATCGTGTACTTCCTGCGCGGGCCGGTCGAGTCCGTGTTGCTCTGACGCTGGTGAGCCTGGTCATAACGCATGTCGTTAGCCAGGCTCATTAGTTAAGCTAACGAGTGTGACGGAGCGGACGGTGACGGCGAAACGCGTGCCACCGGCGCAGCTGGCGCCTCAGCTGCGAGATGCGATCACCCGGCTCAACCGGCGGGTCCGACAGGCCCGGCCGGTCGGCGACCTCACGGTCACCCAGCTGTCGGCGCTCACCAGCCTCAATCTGGCGGGCGCCCTCACGCCACGGGAACTGGCTGATGTCGAACGGGTGCAGCCGCCCACGATGACGAAGATCGTCGCGAAGTTGGAGGAGCGCGGCCTCGTGCAGCGCACTCCCCATCCGACCGACGGACGGCAGGTCATCCTGGCGGCGACCGAAGGGGGACGGGCCGTACTCGACCAGTTCGAGCGGGCCCGCAACGAGTGGCTGGCCACCCGGCTGGCCGCGCTGACCGAGGACGAACGCGAAACGCTACGGCGTGCCGCGGAGATCCTCCAGGGCATCGCTCGCGCCTGACACCGCCGCCCGCGGTTCGCTTCGTCAGCTGTGGATGAAGCGTACCGACGCAAGGAGGCGCACCTAGAGTGCAGGCCAAGCTGAGCACGATGTTCCAGTCCCTACGAGTCCGTAACTACCGGCTCTTCGCCACCGGACAGCTGATCAAACTGATCGGCGTCTGGATGATGTTCATCGCCCAGGACTGGCTCGTCCTCGAGCTCAGCGACAACTCCGCGACCGCGCTCGGCGTGGTCACCGCGTTGCAGTTCACGCCCGTACTCCTGCTCACGCTGCTGTCCGGCCGGCTCGCCGACCGCTACGACAAGCGGATGCTGCTCTTCGTCGCCAACGCGTTCTGGACCGTGCTCGCGCTGGCCATGAGCATCCTGGTCCTCACCGGCCTGGTGCAGCTCTGGCACGTCTTCACGTTCGCCGCCCTGCTCGGCGTGTCCAACGCGGTCGAGACGCCGGTCCGGCAGGCGTTCGTCTCCGAGCTGGTCGGCATGCCGCTGCTGCCGAACGCGCTCTCGCTCAACGCGGCCGTGTTCAACTCCGCCCGGATCGTCGGCCCGGCCGTCGCCGGCCTGGCCATCGCCGTCGTCGACGTCGGCCCGGTCTTCCTGGTCACCGCGCTCAGCTCGATCGCCCCGCTGGTGAACGTGGTCCGGATGCGTACCGACGAGCTGCACCGCAAGGAACTGCCGCCGGTCGGCGAGCGGGACCAGGCCCGGGTGGTCGACGGCCTCCGGTACGTGGCACGACGCCCCGACATCCTGCTGCCGATGGTCCTCATGTCGGTGATCGGGATGAGCCTGTTCAACTTCCAGCTCACCCTCGCCGCGCTCGCGAAGACCGTGTTCAACACCGGCGCCGCCTCGTTCGGCCTGTTCAGCACCGCGCTCGCGGCCGGTGCGCTGGTCGGGGCGCTGGCCGGCACCGGACGGCGCAGCCGGCCCTCGGTCTGGCTCGTGCTCGGTGCCGCGATCGGCTGCGCCGTCTTCGGCACGCTCGTCGGGCTCGCCCCGGCGTACTGGCTGGTCGTGACGCTGCTGCTGCCCGCCGGGTTCTTCATGATCTACTTCGCCCAGGCCGCCAACCAGCGCGTCCAGCTCGGTGTCGACGCCGCCTTCCGGGGACGGGTGATGGCCCTGTGGGTGCTGGTGTTCCTGGGCACCAACCCGGTCGGCGCGCCGCTGATCGGCTGGGTCGCCGAGACGTACGGCGCGGGCGCGAGCATCTGGGCCGGCGGTCTGATCTCGCTCACCGCCGCGCTGCTGGCGCTCACCTGGCAGCTGCGCCGCTCCGGCGCCCGGCTGCGCATGCGGGTGCTGCCGATGCCCCGCTTCTACGTGGTGTCGCCCGGCGCCAAGTAACGCCGATAGCCGGTCGTACCGGCCCGATTACCCAAACGGGTGGCGGGCCGGTGCGGCAGGGCTTAGCGTCGATGTGTGGAAGTGGGGCAGGGACTGCTGCTGGCGCTGGCGATCCTCGCCGTCTGCTGCCTGCCTGCCCTGTTCGCGCTGCTGTTCTGCGCCGACGAGATCATCGATCGGGTCGCCTGCGGATGGGCCGAGTGGCGGGAGCAGCGACGGGAACGCCGCACCATCGCGCGGCTCGACCGGGCCATCGAGGCCGAGGCGCTGACCCGCGACATCGACCTCACCGAGTTCGACAAGGACGGCCGCCGCCCGCTGGAACAACTCGCCACCGACCTGCGCCGGCTCGGCGGGCACCGGCTCGCCGCCGCCGACCGCAGCGTGGTGTGGCACGGCGCGGTCATCGAGGCGTACGACGAACGGCTGCGCGCCGCCTGCCACGCGCTCGGCATCGCCGAACACCTGGCCGAGCTGGACGGCGTCGACCGGGAGATCGAACGGGTACGCGTCGAAGGGCTGCTGCACGCCGCCGGGCTGACCCTGCCGGCCGCCCGCGCCGCGCACCACCAGCGGCACCGCTGACCGGGTGCGTCTCTTCGCGGCGATCTACCCGCCTGCCGTGGCGGTCGCGGACCTGACCGCCCGGATCAAGGGCCTGCGGGTCGCGTCCGCCCGCCACGCCCGGCTCGCCGACCCGGCGAACCTGCACCTCACGCTCGCCTTCCTCGGTGAGGTGCCGGACGTCCGGCTGCCCGATGTGGAGTCGGCGCTCGCCTCGGCCGCCCGGTCGGGCCGCTCCCCGCGGCTACGCCTCGCCGGTGGCGGCAGTTTCGGTTCGGGCAGGTCCACTGTGCTCTGGGTGGACGTGCGCGGCGAGGTCGAGGCGCTCGACGCGCTCGCCCGGTCGATCCGCGACGGGCTGCGCGAGGCCGGGCTGCCCTGCGACGACAAGCCGTTCCGGCCACACCTGACCGTCGCCCGCCCCGGCGACCGGGTGCCCGAGTCCGACC
Source organism: Micromonospora sp. WMMD1219 (assembly GCF_049315215.1). Lineage (NCBI taxonomy): Bacteria > Bacillati > Actinomycetota > Actinomycetes > Micromonosporales > Micromonosporaceae > Micromonospora > Micromonospora sp. WMMD1219. Next base: position 1,240,245 of record NZ_CP186057.1, on the reverse strand, counting down.
TCCGCGCCGACCTGGCGACCCTGGGCGACTACTCCGGCCCGGACTGGCCCGCCGACCGCCTGACCCTGGTCCACAGCAACCCAGGCCCACCCACCCGCCACACCCGAGTCACCACCTGGCCCCTCTAGCCCGCCCCCGCCCCGCCCTCTCCCTCCGCCCTCTCCCTCGCCCGCGATCTTGCAGTTTGTGCCCGGGCAAAACACCCGAACCGCCCCGAGCGGGGGCGCAAAGTGCAAGATCAACGGGGCGAGGGCGAGGGGTGAGGGCGAGGGGCGCAGGGCCGGGGTTTACCAGGCCCAGGCCTCGGGGCCGGGGCCGCCGTTGCCCACGGGCGGGAACAGCTCGTCGAGGCGGGTGAGGGTGGGCTCGTCCAGGTGGACGTCGAGGGCACCCAGGTTGCGGTCGAGCTGGTCCATGGTGCGCGGGCCGACGATCGGGGCGGTCACGCCCGGGCGGGACAGCAGCCAGGCCAGCGCCACGTCGGCCGGGTCGTGGCCGAGGTCGGCACAGAGCTTCTCGTACGCCTCGATGGTGTTCCGGTGCTCGGCCAGCGCGTCGGCCGAGCGGCCGGTGGTGCCGCGCGCCGCGCTGCCCTCGGCCATCTTGCGGATGATGCCGGAGAGCAGCCCGCCGTGCAGCGGCGACCAGGGGATGATGCCCAGCCCGTAGTGCTGGGCGGCCGGGACGACCTCCAGTTCGACGTGTCGGGTCAGCAGGTTGTAGATCGACTGCTCGGAGACGAGGCCGAGGAAGTTGCGCTGTCCGGCGGCGGCCTGCGCCTGGGCGATGTGCCAGCCGGCGAAGTTGGACGAGCCGACGTAGATCACCTTGCCCTGGGCGACGAGCGTCTCCATCGCCTGCCAGATCTCCTCCCACGGCGTGGTCCGGGAGATGTGGTGCATCTGGTAGAGGTCGATCGTGTCGGTCTGGAGCCGGCGCAGCGAGTCCTCGCAGGCCCGGATGATGTGCCGGGCGCTCAGGCCCTGCTCGTTGGGCCACTCGCCCATCTTGCCGTACACCTTGGTGGCGAGGACGACCTTGTCGCGGCGCCCGCCGCCCTGCGCGAACCAGCGGCCGACGATGTGCTCGGTGACGCCCTCACCGAGCTTCCAGCCGTAGACGTTCGCGGTGTCGAAGAAGTTGATCCCGTGTTCGAGCGCCCGGTCCATGATGGCGAAGCTGTCCGGCTCGTCGGTCTGCGGACCGAAGTTCATCGTGCCGAGGCAGAGGCGGCTCACGGACAGACCGGTGCGTCCCAGGTTCGTGTACTCCATGCCTCCACCCTGGCACGCCGGCACTTCAAGTGCCTTGCCGACGAGCCAGGGTGGAGCGATGGATCAGGACGATTCGCGGGCCGCCGGGCCGGTGCCGAACAGCACGTCGTCCCAGCTCGGCAGCCGCTTGCGCGGCTTGCCGCCGGCGTCGGTGGACTCGGCGGCCGCACCGCCGGTCGCCGCCGCGGGGCCGGTGCGACGGGGCCGCAGCACGGCCAGCGAGGGTACGGCGGGGATCTCCTTCGGCGCGTCCGAGTCGTCGTCGAAGGCCGAACCCTGCCCACCACCGAGCAGCGCGGCGGCACCACCGGCGACGGCCCGCTGACGGGGCGCCTCCTGCCCGGCCAGCGCGGCCGGGGATCGGGTGTCGAGACCCCGCCCGGACGTGCCGCCGAGCGGCCGGTCCAGCGAGGCGAGCAGCGCGTCCCGGCCGGCGCGGATCGGGTCACGCCCCGGACGGGCGTGGTCGGAGGCGGCCGGCAGGCCGTGCCCACCCCGGCTCGGCTCACCGCGCGACGGGCCGGGCAGCGCGTGGCCGCCCCGCTCCGGCGCCGGCTCCTGGCCGAGGATCGGCGTGGGCCGCTCGGCGCACAGGTATTGCGCCATGTCGTCGTGCGGGGCGACGTTCTGCCGGGTCTTGTCCAGGTCCCACACCGCCTGCGCGGTGGCCTTGCCGGACGGCCAGGTCGCGATGATCCGCCAGGTGCCGTCGTCGCGGCGGTAGGCGTCCCACGAGATCTTCTCGGTGTCGATGCCGTGCTGGGCCAGCCGGCCGTTGACGACCTCGGCCAGCGGGGTCGGCTTCTCCGCGCCCTTGAGCCGGGTGCGGCGGGCGTGCTGGGCGAGCATGGCCCGCTCCTGGAGCACCGGGCCGGCGTAGCGCAGCACCCGGTCGACCGGCACACCGGCGATGCGGGCGACGTCCTCCGCGGACTCGCCGGACCGGATCCGGGCCTGGATGTCCCGTGGGGACAGCGACGGCGTCGGGTCGGTGGCGCTCGGCACCACCGCGAGCGGCGGGGCGCCCGGCTCGGCGTGCAGCGCCGACGCGATCCGCTCGTCGATGGGCAGCGCCAGCAGGCGCCCCACCTCGTCGGCGAGCACCAGGGCCTGGCCGTCCTCGGAGAGGGCGACGAAGCGTACTGGGCGCATGGGCTTGCCTCCGTCCCGCTTCGCTGGCCGTCACGCCACGGGAGCCGGCCACCCGGGCGTCTCGCACCACCGTACGCTCATCTACCCGCCGATGGGGACTGCGACACCCCGGCATGTCGTGACTGAGCTGCGGTAATGATCACGGTGGGTGGCCGCCGGAGCCCCGACGGCCACGCACCGTGACCAAGTGATCAGAGTCGCTCGACCACGTAGTCGATGGACGCGGTGAGCGCCTCGACGTCGGCCGGCTCGACGGCCGGGAACAGCGCCACCCGAAGCTGGTTGCGGCCCAGCTTGCGGTACGGCTCGGTGTCGACGATGCCGTTGGCGCGCAGCGCCTTGGCGATCGCCGTCGCGTCCACCCCGTCGGCGAAGTCGACGGTGGCGACCACGTTGGACCGCAGCGCCGGGTCCGACACGAACGGCGTGGCGAACGACGAGCGCTCGGCCCAGCCGTACACGATGCCGGCGCTCTCGGCGGTGCGCTTGGCCGCCCAGGCCAGCCCGCCCTGGGAGTTCATCCAGTCGGTCTGCTCCGCGGCCAGGAAGATGGTCGCCAGCGCCGGGGTGTTGTACGTCTGCTCCAGCCGCGAGTTGTCGATCGCGGTGACCAGGTCGAGGAAGGCCGGGATGTAGCGGCCCGACTCCTTGACCTCGGTGGCCCGGGCCAGCGCGGCCGGCGACATCAGGGCCAGCCACAGCCCGCCGTCGGAGCCGAAGCACTTCTGCGGGGCGAAGTAGTAGACGTCGGTCTGGGCGACGTCCACGTCCAGCCCGCCCGCGCCGGAGGTGGCGTCGACCAGCAGCAGCGAGCCCTCGTCGGCGCCCGCGACCCGGCTGATCGGCACCGCGACACCGGTGGAGGTCTCGTTGTGCGGGGTGGCGTAGACGTCCACGCCGGCCTCGGCCACCAGCGCCGGGGCGCTGCCCGCGTCGGACTTGCGGACGGTCGGCTCACCGAGGAACGGCGCGTCGGAGACCGACTTGGCGAACTTGGCGCCGAACTCGCCGAAGCTGGCGAACTGGGCCCGGTCGCGGATCAGGCCGAACGTGGCGACCTCCCAGAACGCGGTGGTGCCGCCGTTGCCGAGCACCACCTCGTACCCCTCGGGGAGGGAGAAGAACTCGGCCAGGCCGCGGCGCAGCCGGGCCACCTGGTCGCGGACCGTCTTCTGCCGGTGCGACGTGCCCAGGTAGCTGGTGGCGACGTCGGAGAGGGCGGAGACCGCGGCCGGACGGACCTTGGACGGGCCGCAGCCGAATCGTCCGTCGGCGGGCCTGATCTCGTCGGGAATCCGGATGGTCGGTGCGTCAGCCACGGTCTTGAAGATCCTTCCGCATGGGCGAGAGGTGAGCTGGCAGGGCGCGGACGATGTCCTGCCGCGTGGCGGCGGGCGTCCGAGCCCGTTCCGGCGACACTGCCACGGCCATCCTCGCACCTGCCCGGGCACGTCCGGCGGGCTGTCCCACCCCGGTCGGTGAGGCGTCCGCCACATGCGCGGCGTGCCGGTCCCGGAGATGCCGGAGCCCCGCTCCACCGGCTGGGGAACGGGGCTCCGGGCGAGACGTCAGACGCCGTGCGGGATGGCGTCCCAGCCCTCGACCTGCTGCGGCTTGCGCGGGCCGTGGCCGACGTACGTGGCCGACGGCCGGACCAGCCGCTGGAGCTTCTTCTGCTCCAGGATGTGCGCCGACCAGCCGCCCATCCGGGCGCAGGTGAACATCGAGGTGAACATGTGCGCCGGCACCTCGGCGAAGTCCAGCACCACGGCCGACCAGAACTCGACGTTGGTGGCGAGGACGCGGTCCGGGCGGCGGGCCTGGAGCTCGGCCAGCGCGGCCTTCTCCAGCGCCTCGGCGACCTCGAAGCGGGGCGCGCCCAGCTCCTTGGCGGTACGCCGCAGCACGCGGGCGCGCGGGTCCTCGGCCCGGTATACCCGGTGGCCGAAGCCCATCAGGCGCTCGCCGCGGTCCAGGACGCCCTTGACGTACCCGTCGGCGTCGCCGCTGCGCTCGACCGCCTCCAGCATGCTGAGCACCCGGGACGGGGCGCCGCCGTGCAGCGGGCCGGAGAGCGCGCCGATGCCGGAGGAGATGCAGGCCGCGGCGTCCGCGCCGGTGGAGGCGACGATCCGGGCGGTGAAGGTGGAGGCGTTCAGGCCGTGCTCGGCGGCCGAGATGAAGTACGCGTCGACGGCCTTGACGTGCCGCGGGTCGGGCTCACCCCGCCAGCGCTTCATGAACCGCTCGACGATGGTCTCCGCCTTGTCGATCTCCTTCTGCGGCACGGCCGGCAGGCCCAGGCCGCGTGCCGACTGGGCGACGAAGGACAGCGCGGTGACCGACACCCGGGCCAGGTCCTCGCGGGCCTGCTCGTCGGAGATGTCGAGAAGCTGGTTGAGCCCCCAGTACGGGGCCAGCATGGCGACCGCGGACTGCACGTCGACGCGGATGTCACCGGAGTGCACCGGCACCGGGAACGGCTCGGCCGGCGGCAGGCCCGGGCCGAACCGGCCGTCCACCAGCAGCGCCCAGACGTTGCCGAACGAGACCTGGCCGATCAGGTCCTCGATGTCCACGCCCCGGTAGCGCAGTGATCCCCCCGCGCGGTCGGGTTCGGCGATCTGGGTCTCGAAGGCTACGACGCCCTCCAGGCCCGGTTTGAAATCGGACATGTCGTCTCCTGGCTTCGGCTCGGCGCGCCCGGGCGGGCTGATCGAGCCCCGCAGCTCAGGCGACCCTTCAGGGATGTGGTTCGGAACATCTTGCCCGGTGGGTAACGCGCTGCGCGACCCACAGCCACTGTGCGCCACGCGACATCCCCGCCGGTGGACGCCCGTTCGGGAAGGAGAAGACTGGGTACCGGGGCCTGGCCAGCGTCGGGGGACGCCGGTACGCCCGGGAGAGGGACTACCACAGTGACAGGCGACACACCCGCCCCGGCCGGCATGCGTAACGAGTACGCGGCCGACCTGGGCCTGACCGAGACGGACCTGGCGCCGGACTGGCACACCCAGTTCGCCCGCTGGTTCGCCGACGCGGTTGCCCATCCGCTGCCGGAGCCGAACGCGATGGTGCTCGGCACCGCCGACGCCGAGGGCCGGCCCAGCGGGCGCACCGTGCTGCTCAAGGGGTACGGCCCGGAGGGCTTCGTCTTCTACACCAACCACGGCTCGCGCAAGGGCACCGAGGTTACCGGGAACCCGTGGGCCAGCCTGGTGTTCCCCTGGTTCCCGATGCAGCGGCAGGTGATCGTGACCGGCCGGGTCGAGCAGGTGGACCGCGCCGAGACCGAGGCGTACTTCGCCGGCCGGCCGCGCGGCTCGCAGCTCGGGGCGTGGGCCAGCGCCCAGTCGACGGTGGTGCCGGACCGGGCCGCGCTCGACGCGGCGTACCGGGCGGCGGCCGAGCGGTTCGCCGACGTCGACCCGATCCCCGCGCCGCCGTACTGGGGCGGGTTCCGGGTCCGGCCGGAGACCGTCGAGTTCTGGCAGGGCCGGGCCAGCCGGCTGCACGACCGGCTGCGCTTCCGGCGTACCGGGGACGCTGTCTTCGTCGTCGAGCGGCTCGCACCGTGACCGACGTCACGTCGGCCCGGCGGCGGGGCGCGAGCCGCTGGGCGATCGACCTGCGCCCGCTGCGGGTGCCCGCGTACCGGCGGGTCTGGACCGGCAACGCGATCGCCATGTTCGGCTTCCAGTTCACCGCCGTGGCGGTGCCGGTGGAGATGTTCGACCTGACCGGCGGCTCGCTCTGGGTCGGCCTGCTCGGCATCGCCGGCTTCGTACCGTTGCTGGTGTTCGGGCTGTGGGGCGGCGCGGTCGCCGACGCCCGGGACCGCCGCCGGGTGCTGCTCGTCGGCGGCTGCGTGCTCTGGGCCTCGACGCTCGGGCTGCTCGTGCAGTCGCTGGCCGGCGCGCGCAGCCCGCTGCTGCTCCTGCTGCTGGTCGCCCTCCAGTCGACGGCCTTCGCGATCACCTCGCCGGCCCGTAGCGCGATCCTGCCCCGGCTCGTGCCGGCCGAGCTGGTCCCGGCGGCCACCACGCTGAACTTCACCACGTTCACCGCCGCCGCCGTCTTCGGCCCGCTCGCCGCCGGGCTGATCTTCGCCGCCTGGCAGGTCGGGGTGGCGCTGCCCATCGCGTACGCGGCGGACGCGCTGCTGTTCACCGCGTCGCTCTGGGCCACGCTGCGCCTGCCCGCGATGCCGCCGTCGCCGGACCCGGACGGCGGCGTGCGCAAGGCCGGGTTCGCCAGCATCGTCGACGGCTTCCGCTATCTGGCGACCACGCGGGTGCTGCTGCTCTCCTTCGCCATCGACCTGATCGCGATGATCCTGGCCATGCCGCGGGCGCTGTTCCCGGAGCTGGCGCAGGAACGCTTCGGCGGTGCCTCGGCGGTGGGCTGGCTCTACAGCTCCATCGCCATCGGCGCGATGCTCGGCGGCCTGACCTCGGGGTGGATCGGCCGGGTCCGCCGCCAGGGCCTCGCGCTCACCGTGGCGGTGGTCGGCTGGGGCGTGGCGATCGCGCTCGCCGGGCTGGCCGGGCAGTTGTGGGTCGCAGTGGTGCTGCTGGGCGTCGCCGGTGCCGCCGACCTGGTCAGCGCCACGCTGCGCCAGTCGATGCTGCTGGTCTACGCGCCGGACCGGATGCGTGGGCGTCTCCAGGGCGTGAACACGGTGGTGGTGGCCGGCGGCCCCCGCCTGGGCGATCTGCGCGCCGGTGCGATGGCCGCCGGATTCGGCACCGGCTTCGCCATGGTCGGTGGCGGCCTGGCTGCCGCCGTGCTCGCGGTGGTGCTGGTGGTGGCGTTCCCGGCGCTGTTGCGCTATCGCTCGACCACCCCCGCCGAGGAGCGCCGCTGACGGTAGGGTCGCCGACATGGGGATCGACGTGCAGCCACCGTCCGGTACACAGTGGACCATCGCGGCCGACGGCCACGAGGCCGTCGTGGTCGAGGTGGGCGGCGGGCTGCGGGCCTACCGCTACGACGGGGTGGACCACCTCGACGGGTACGCCGAGGACGAGGTCTGCCCCGGTTCGGCCGGGCAGGTGCTGGCGCCCTGGCCGAACCGCATCCGGGACGGCGTCTACACGGTCGGGGAGCGGTCGTTGCAGCTCGACCTCACCGAGCCGGAGCGGCACAACGCCCTGCACGGCCTGGTGAACTGGGTGCGGTGGCAGCCGATCGAGCAGTCGGCGGACAGCGTGACCATCGGCTACGACCTGCCGCCGAGCCCCGGCTACCCGTGGGCGCTGCGGCTGCGGGCCCGGTGGAGCGTCGGCCCGGACGGCCTGCGGGCCGAGCACGAGGCGACGAACCTGTCCGACGAGCCCGCGCCGTTCGGCTTCTCCGTCCACCCCTATCTGCAACTGCCCAAGGTCGGCGTGGACGAGCTGCGGCTGCACCTGCCGGCCCGGCGCCGGGTGCTGGTGGACAGCCGCCTGCTGCCGGTCGCCGCCGCGGAGGTGACCGGCTCCGAGTTCGACTTCACCAGCCCGCGCCCGATCGGCGACCTGGTCCTCGACACCGCGTTCGGTGACGTCGAGCGGGACGCCGACGGCGGCTCGGCGGTGGTGCTCAGCGCGCCGGACGACTCGTCCGGGCTGCGGATCTGGGCGGACCGCGAGTTCGGCTGGTGGCAGGTGTTCACCGGCGACACGCTCGGCGGGGAACGGCACCGCCGGTCCGTGGCGGTGGAGCCGATGACCTGCCCGCCCGACGCGTTCCGCTCCGGCAAGGATCTGATCATGCTGGAGCCGGGGCAGACCTGGCGGGGCGCCTGGGGCGTCCGCCCGGAGGTCTGAGCGTGGAGTTCGCCGAGGTCGTCCGGCGCCGCCGGATGGTGCGCAACTACGACCCCGACCGGCCGGTGCCGCCGGAGGTGGTGGACCGGCTGCTGGACCACGCCGTCCGGGCCCCGTCGGCCGGGTTCTCGCAGGGCTGGGGCTTCCTGGTGCTGGAGGAACCCGAGGACCGGGAACGGTTCTGGGCCGCGACCACACCGGGTGGCGGCGGCCGGGAACGCTGGCTGGCCGGGATGCGCCGGGCGCCGCTGATCGTGGTGCCGCACGCCAACCGTGACGCCTACCTGGACCGCTACGCCGAGGCGGACAAGGGCTGGTCGGACCGCGCCGAGGAGCGCTGGCCGGTGCCCTACTGGTACGTGGACACCGGTTTCGCGGCCCTGCTGATGCTGCTCACCGCCGTGGACGAAGGACTGGGCGCCTGCTTCTTCGGCATTCCGCCGCAGCGCATCGGGGCGTACCGGGAGGCGTTCGGGGTACCGCCGGAACTGCACCCGATCGGTGCGATCACAGTCGGTTATCGAGACGTCGACCACCGGTCACCGTCGCTGCGCCGCGGGCGGCGTCCGGTGCAGGATGTGGTGCGGCGGGGACGGTGGACCTGAGCGGTTAGGCTGACATCCACATTGTCAGCCTGGCCTGGGGAGGAGAGCACGCCGTGATCTTCAGGGCGGTCCGGGACGGGCGTCCCTACCCGGAGCACAACCTCACGCTGAAGCAGTGGGCCGAGATTCCGCCGCGCCCGCTGCGGCTTGACCAGCTCATCACCACCAAGCGCGAACTCGCGCTGGACAAGCTGCTCGCGGAGGACTCCACCTTCTACGGCGACCTCTTCCCGCACGTCGTCCAGTGGAACGGCGGCCTCTACCTGGAGGACGGCCTGCACCGGGCGCTGCGCGCGGCGCTCCAGCAGCGCAACCAGATCCACGCGCGGGTGCTCGTGCTCGGCGACCAGGGCGAGTGACGCCTCCCTGAGGCTTGGTTAAGGTGACGCCATGACTCCTCTCGACCTGCTCGACATCGACGCGTCGCTCAGCGAGGAGGAGCGGCAGATCCGCGCCGTCGTGCGCCGGCTCGTGACCGACCGGGTACGCCCGCACGTCGCCGGATGGTACGAGGACGGCCAGGTGCCGGCCCGTGAACTGGCCCGCGAGTTCGGCAAGCTCGGCCTGCTCGGCATGCACCTGACCGGGTACGGCTGCGCCGGCTCCTCGGCCGTCGCGTACGGGCTGGCCTGCCTGGAACTGGAGGCCGGCGACTCCGGCGTCCGGTCGCTGGTGTCGGTGCAGGGCTCGCTGGCCATGTACGCCATCTGGCGCTTCGGCAGCGAGGAGCAGAAGCAGCGCTGGCTGCCCGCGATGGCGGCCGGCGAGGCGATCGGCTGTTTCGGGCTCACCGAACCCGACCACGGCTCCGATCCCGGGTCGATGGCCACCCGGGCCCGCCGCGACGGCGACGACTGGATCCTCAACGGCAGCAAACTGTGGATCACCAACGCGCCGATCGCCGATGTGGGCGTGATCTGGGCGCGTACCGACGAAGGGGTGCGCGGCTTCGCCGTACCCATGGACACGCCGGGGGTGACGGCGCGCGAGATCCGGCACAAGATGTCGCTGCGCGCGTCCCTGACCGGCGAGATCGCGCTCGACGACGTCCGGCTGCCGGCTGATGCGCGACTGCCCGAGGCGATCGGGCTGAAGGCGCCGCTGGGGTGCCTGACCGAGGCCCGGCACGGCATCGTCTGGGGCGCGCTCGGCGCGGCCCGCGACTGCCTGGAGACGGCCCTGGAGTACGCGACCACCCGCACCCAGTTCGGCCGCCCGCTCGCCGGTTTCCAGCTCACCCAGGCCAAGCTCGCCGACATGGCGGTGGAGTGGGACAAGGGGATGCTGCTCGCGCTGCACCTGGGCCGCCTCGCCGACGCCGGCTCGCTGCGGCCCCACCAGGTGAGCGTGGGCAAGCTGAACAACGTCCGCGAGGCGCTCGCCATCGCCCGGCAGTGCCGCACGATCCTCGGCGCCAACGGCGTCTCGGGGGAGTACCCGGTGATGCGGCACGCCAACAACCTGGAGAGCGTGCTCACCTACGAGGGCACCTCCGAGATCCACCAGCTCGTCATCGGCCAGCGGCTCACGGGCGTGTCCGCGTTCGCCTGACCTGCGGTTTCACCCGATCGGGTCGCTCGGCGAGCGACTGTCGCACGGTGGCCGTACCGTCATTGTCAGTCGATGTGTCGGACGAGGACTCTGTCGGACGAGGACGGTGAGGGCGATGGCCCGCGACGGTGACATCAACGAGCCCACCCGGGAGTTCCCGGACTACCCCACCAGCGAGTCCCTTCGCGACCGGGCGGAGGGTTCGCCCGACCACGACCGCGAGTACGCCCCGGGTGCCCCGGCGTCGGGCGGCGGCCCGGTGCGCGGCCTGCTCTGGGTGCTCGGCGCGGCGGCGCTGGCGGTGGTGGTACTGCTCGGCGTGCAGGCCACCGGTCTGCTGCCCGACTTCCGCAACCCGTTCGCCAAGGAGCAGACCGACCGCAGCCAGCCGCCGCTGCTCAAGTCGATCCGTGACCTGAGCCGCTACGTCGCCGCCGAGGGCAACTTCCAGGTGGTGGTCGACGTGCAGAACGACAGGCGCAACGTGCCCGACTTCCTGCTCAACGAGCGCACGCTGTTCGTCGGGGCGGGCCGGGTCGAGGCGTACGTCGACTTCGCGAAGATCGCCGACGGTGCCGTCGTGGTCTCCGAGGACGGCAAGTCCGCCGAGATCAAGCTGCCCGCGCCGCAGCTCGGCGAGACCGACCTGGACATGGACAAGAGCTACGTGTTCGCCGAGCAGCGCGGCCTGATCAACCGGCTCAACGACCTGGTGGCCGGCGATCCCAACCGGCAGCAGCAGATCTACAAGCTCGCCGAGGACCGGATCACCGCCGCCGCCCGGGACAGCGGGCTCACCGCCCGGGCCCAGGAGAACACCCGCAAGATGCTCGAAGGGCTGCTGCGTTCCCTCGGGTACGAGAAGGTGACCGTCACCTACACCGCGCCCTGACCTCGCTCGGTACGCCGCGCGCCCGCCCCGGTGCTCCGGTGCGGGCGCGTCGCGTGTGTGCCGGTGTCCGGCTCGTGTCGCGTCAGCGGGTGGCGAGGTAGCGGTCCTCGTTCGGCATCAGGATCCACAGGATCAGGTAGATGATCACCTGCGTGCCGGGCAGCAGCAGCGACAGCAGGAACAGCAGCCGGACCATCCCGGCCGACATGCCGAACCGCTGTCCCAGGCCGGCGCAGACACCGGCGATCATGCGCCCCTGGCGGGGCCGGACCAGTTTGCGACTCATCGTCGTCTCCCACTTCTGCGGCGATCCGCCGCGCTGATTCCACGGTAGAAAGGGGTACGCGCCGCGCCCTCAGCCCCGAGGAGGATCGGCGACCCGGGCACCCGTAGGTGCATACCCCGGACCCTCCCCACCGACGCACCCCCACTCCTTCGCCCCACTCCTTCGCCCGCTCCCCGCCCCGCTCCCCGCTTCCTGCTCCGCTTGCGCGATCTTGCAGTTGCCGCCCATGTTCTGCCCCATTCACACCTTTTCTGGGGACCACAACTGCAAGATCGCGGGATTGGTGGGGTGGCGGGGCGTTCCCCGGGAGCCGCCAGCGGCAGGGATGGATGCGTCGATCTTGGAGTTGTGGCAGTTCGCGAACGCCACAAACCGCACATTCGAGGTGCCACAACTCCAAGATCGGCGCGGAGTGGGGGTGATCGTGAAGGGCTGGCCGCGCCGGGAGCTGGATCGACAGGGGCGGTGGAGGGGGAGCGGCTCGTGCTGAGGGCGCACGTGTGCGGCGGGTCGGGTATGGGGCGGAGTGGGGGCGGGTATTCACCGGGGCGAGGTAGGCTCGCCGGTCGGGCGCCCCCACCCCGGGCGCCGGCCGTCCACCCGCCCGGCGGGCGCGGCACCCACGCACCGGCTCGGAACCGCACAACGGGGACGACGGCGAGGAAAGCAGCCAATGATCAGTGTTTTCGATCTTTTCAGCGTCGGTATCGGGCCGTCCAGCTCGCACACCGTCGGGCCGATGCGGGCCGCGCGTACGTTCGTGGCGGGCCTGAAGGCCGACGGGCAGCTCGCGGACGTGGCGCGGGTACGGGCGGAGCTGTTCGGCTCGCTCGGCGCGACCGGTCACGGGCACGGCAGCGACCGGGCGGTGCTGCTGGGGCTGGAGGGCGAGGCTCCGGAGACCGTCGACACCGACTCGGTCGGGCCGCGTGTGGAGCGGATCCGCACGCAGCGGCGGCTCGACCTGTTCGGCAGCCAGGGGATCGACTTCGACCCGGACGCGGATCTGGTGCTGCATCGCCGGCGCTCGCTGCCGTACCACCCGAACGGGATGACGTTCGCGGCGTACGACGCGGCCGGGAACGAGGTGCGGTCGCGCACGTACTACTCGGTCGGCGGCGGGTTCGTGGTGGACGAGGCGGCGGCCGGGGCGGACCGGATCAAGGCGGACACCACCCGGGTGAAGCACCCCTTCCTCACCGGCGCGGAACTGCTCACCGTCACCACCGGCACCGGGCTGTCGATCAGCGAGGTGATGCTCGCCAACGAGCTGTCCTGGCGCAGCGAGGCGGACGTACGGGCGGGGCTGCTGGAGATCTGGCGGGTGATGCGCGAGTGCGTGGAGAACGGCTGCACCCGTGACGGCGTACTGCCGGGTGGGTTGAAGGTCCGGCGGCGCGCGGCCGAGATGCGGCGCAGCCTGGAGGCGGAGACCGGCAGCCAGGATCCGCTGCGCGCGATGGACTGGGTGACGCTGTTCGCGCTGGCGGTCAACGAGGAGAACGCGGCCGGCGGGCGGGTGGTCACCGCGCCGACGAACGGCGCCGCCGGGATCATCCCGGCCGTGCTGCACTACTACACCCGGTTCGTGCCCGGCGCGTCCGAGGAGGGCGTGGTCCGGTTCCTGCTCGCGGCGGGCGCGATCGGCGTGCTGTTCAAGGAGAACGCGTCGATCTCCGGGGCCGAGGTCGGCTGTCAGGGCGAGGTGGGTTCGGCGTGTTCGATGGCGGCGGCCGGGCTGGCCGAGGCGCTTGGCGGTACGCCGGAGCAGGTGGAGAACGCCGCCGAGATCGGCATGGAGCACAACCTGGGGCTGACCTGCGATCCGGTGGGTGGCCTGGTGCAGATTCCGTGCATCGAGCGCAACGCGGTGGCGAGCATCAAGGCGATCACCGCGGCCCGGCTGGCGTTGCGCGGCGACGGGGTGCACCACGTGTCGCTGGACAAGGTCATCAAGACCATGCGGGAGACCGGCGCGGACATGAAGGTCAAGTACAAGGAGACCGCGCGGGGCGGGCTCGCCGTCAACGTGATCGAGTGCTGACCTCGTTGGGGTGACCCCGGCCCGCACCCGGCCCGGGAGCGCGACTGACAAAGCGACCATGATGCGGTGACGTCAGGCGTCGCGGCGCTCTGGTCCGCCCGCACCTCGCTGCGCATCCTGGTCCGCCGGGATCTCGCGGTGAAGTACCAGCAGTCGGTGCTGGGCTACTTCTGGTCGCTGATCGAGCCGCTCGGCATGGGCCTGATCTACTGGTTCGTCTTCGGCGTGCTCTACTCCGGCGCGACCCGGCGGCACCTCGGCGAGGCGGCCGGGTCGTACCCGCTGTTCCTGATCACCGGGATCTTCGCCTGGATGTGGGCGAGTTCGGCGCTGACCGAGGCCGCTAACGCGCTCACCGGGCAGTCCCGGCTGATCACCACGATGAACCTGCCCCGGCCGATCTTCCCGATCGGGCGGGTCGCCGGACGGTTCGCCGAGTACCTGGCCGGGTTGCCGATCCTGGCCGCCGTCGCGGCGATCTACGCGAGCCAGGGGAAGATCCGCCCCGGCTGGAGCCTGCTCGCGCTGCCGCTGGCGGTGGCGGTGCAGTTCGTACTGCTGGTGGGCCTGGCGCTGCTGCTGTCGGCGGGCAACGTGCTGATGCGCGACATCGAACGCACGATGCGGCTGGTCATCCGGCTGCTGTTCTACGCGACGCCGATCATCTACCCGCTCGACCTGGTGCGGGAGTCGGGCATGCCGGGCTGGCTCAAGATCGGGTACGAGCTGAACCCGCTGGTCGGGATCTTCCAGCTCCACCACGCGGTCTGGTATCCGGACGAGTTCCCCGACGCCCGGCTGCTCACGATCACGGTGTCCGGCAGCGTGCTGGTGCTGGCGCTCGGCTGGTGGGCGTTCCACCGCCTCGAACCGGCAGTGCTGAAGGAACTCTGAATGGCGCCGATCATCGAGGCGGACGGGCTCGGCATCCGGTTCGTCCGCAACCGGCGCCGCCAACTGCGGCTGCGGGAGCTGATCGTGCACCGGGGCGCCCGCGATCCGGACGCGGGCCGGTTCTGGCCGTTGCGCGACCTGTCGTTCCGGATCGAGCCGGGCGAGACGGTGGGCGTGGTGGGGCGCAACGGCACCGGAAAGAGCACGCTGCTGCGGCTGATCGCCGGTGTGCTCATCCCGGACGAGGGCTCGATCCGGGTGCACGGCCGGGTGGCGCCGCTGCTCGAACTGTCCGCCGGGTTCTCCGGCGACCTGACCGGCCGGGAGAACCTGTACCTGGTGGGCGGCCTGCACGGCCTGTCGTCGGCGTACCTGCGGGAGCACTTCGACGAGATCGTCTCGTTCGCCGGTGAGCAGGTGGAACGCGCGATCGACACGTCGGTGCGCCACTACTCGTCGGGGATGAAGGTGCGGCTGGGCTTCGCGGTGATCGCGCACCTGCCGCATCCGGTGCTGCTTGTGGACGAGGTGACAGCGGTCGGGGACGCGGAGTTCCGCGCGAAGTGCTATGCGACCATCGAGCGACTTCTCGCGGAAGGGCGCACGCTGGTGCTGGTGTCACACAACGACAAGGACCTCACCCGGTTCTGCCGTCGGGGGCTCTACCTCGACGCCGGACGGCTGATCGTCGACGGGACGATCGACGAGGCGCTGGCCGCCTACGCCGACGCGGCGAAGCGGTGACGCTCGCGATCGTGCTCGCCGCCGAACCGGCGGCGGGCCGGCTCACCGAACGCCTGGCCGCGCAGTGGCACCGGGCCGGGGCGGACGACGTGCGCGTCGCCGCGGACCTGACCGAGCTGGCCGACCTGGTCGCCGACGCGACCGGCCCGGTGCTGGTCAGCGGCGCGGATCTGGTGGCGCACACGGCCGTACTCAAGCATCTCGCGACCAGCCCGGTCGGGCCGACGGTGGCGCTGGTGCTCACCGATCCGCCCGCTGCCGGGCAGGCCACCGTGCGCGAGGAACGCGGCCAGGTGGTCGAGGTCGACGCCGCCGACGCGAGCGGCGTGTTCGGCGGCGCGTTGCGGGTGGGCGCGGCCGACCTGCCGGCGCTCGCCGAGTCCGCCCGCCGCGCCGCAGGTGCCGCGCCGGATCCGGCCTCCGCGCCGGACGCGCGCCTGACCGATGTGGCGTCCGCGCCGGCCGCGCCCGGCGCCGCCGAGGGCGGGCGGCTCGACGCGGTGGACCGGCTCGTGGCCGGCCTCGCCGCCCGCGGCACGCTGATCTTCGCCCAGCGGGTACGTCTGCTCGTGGCGCACCGGGTCGGCGACGAGGCGCAGCGGGAGGCGGCCGAGGCCGCGGTGGCCGCTGTCGACGAGGACCGGGCCGAGCTGAAGCTGTCGGTGAAGGAGCGGGACGACTTCTTCACCACGTTCTTCGTCAGCACGTGGTCGGTGTACGTCACGAAGGCGGCGGCCCGGATCGGGATCGGCCCGACCGGGGTCACCATGGTCTCGGTGGCGTTCGCGGTGGCCGCGGCGGTGCTGTTCGGCGCCGGTGGACGGCCCGCGCTGGTGGCCGGTGCGATCCTGCTCTACCTGGGTTTCGTGCTGGACTGCGTGGACGGGCAGCTCGCCCGCTACACCCGGCACTTCAGCGCCTGGGGCGGCTGGCTGGACACGATGGCCGACCGGTTCAAGGAGTACGTGGTCTACGCCGGTCTCGGCTTCGGGGCCACGCACGCCGGGTTCCGGTACGGCTGGGCGCTGGCCCTGGCCGCGATGACGTTGCAGACCGTGCGGCACATGACCGACACCTGGTACGGCGCGCTGCACGACGAGGCGGCCCGGCGGCCGAAGGTGGTCAGCGCCGACGCAGGCGGCATCGGCGGGAAGCTGAACGCCGCCTCGACCCGGGTGCAGGCGGACACCGGTTCGGTGTCGTACTGGCTGAAGCGCACGGTGGTGTTCCCGATCGGTGAGCGGTGGGCGCTCATCGCGATCGCCGCTGCGCTGTTCGGACCGCTGGTGGCGCTGGTCGCGGTGCTGGTCTGGGGGACGCTGGCGTTCGCGTACACCGGGGGGTTGCGGACCTTGCGGGCGCGGTGGATGCGGGTGCCGGTGCTGACCACTGTGGACGCGGGTCTGCACCGCGACGACGGCCTGCTGGCCCGGACGCTGCCGACCGCGCGGCGGCCGTTGCTGCTGGCGGTGCTCGGTGCGCTGGGCGCGGCGGGGACGCTGGTGTGGGCGCTGCTCGCGGTGCACGGCGGCGGGGACCTGCCGGTCTGGGTGCCGGTGCTCGCGCTGGTGCTGCTGCTGGGCGCCGCCCAGGGCTCGCGGGCGCCGCACGACGGGTCGCTGGACTGGCTGGTGCCGGCCGCGTTGCGGGCCGCCGAGTACCTGTTCGCCATCGCGGTCGGGGTGGCGGGCCGGGCGCCGGCCTGGCTGATCTTCGGGTACGTCCTGGTGCTCACGCTGCTGCACTACGACCTGACCGCCCGGCTGGAGAAGCGGCAGGTGGCACCGCCGCTGCACGCCGCCACGCTGGGCTGGGCGGCACGTTCTGTGTTGCTGGCAATCGGGCTGATCGCCGGATATGCGAGTATCGCTCTGGCTACACTCGGTGCGTACCTTCTCGTGGTTTTTGTCGCGAGCGTGGTCCTCGCCTGGGTGGTCCTGCCGGCCCGCGCCCGTGGGGGTGTGCGCTCGCCGGGCTGACGGAGGGCGGGCCGGGGTGACCTTGATCAGCTTCGTCGTGCCGGCCTTCAAGGTGCAGGGCTACCTGCGGGAATGTCTCGACTCGATCCTCGACCAGCCGTTCGGCGACATCGAGGTGATCGGGGTCGACGACGCCTCCCCGGACGACAGCGGCGAGATCCTGGCCGAGTACGCGCTGCGCGACCCCCGGGTCCGCCCGGTGCGCCTCGCCGAGAACGTCGGGCTCGGTCCGGCCCGCAACATCGGGCTGGACCGGGCCGTCGGCGAGTACGTGTGGTTCGTCGACGGTGACGACTGGCTGGTGCCCGGCTGCCTGCCGCACGTCGCGGACCGGCTGCGCGACACCGCGCCGGACGTGCTGATCGTGGACCACGTCCGGGCGCACTGGAACAACATCGGCACCCGCAGCGCGATGCGCGACGTGTTCCCCGAACCGCCGGGCGCGACCACGTTCCCGCTGCGGGACCGGCCGGAGACGCTGAAGCTGCTGCACACCGCGTGGAACCGGGTGGTGCGCCGGGAGTTCCTGCTCGAACGCGGGCTGCGCTTCGAGCCGGGCTGGTACGAGGACGTCTCGTTCAGCTATCCGGCGTTGATGGCGGCCGGGCGGATCGGCGTACTCGACCGGATCTGCCTGAACTACCGGCAGCGCCGCACCGGCGCGATCACGAAGACCCGGGGGGACCGGCACTTCGAGGTCTTCGCGCAGTGGCACCGCGTGTTCGGGCTGATGGACCGCTGGAGGGTGACCGGGCTGCGGCCGGCGGTCTTCGAGCGGATGATCTGGCACTACCTCACGGTGCTCGGCAACGGCGACCGGATCGCGCCGGAGCTGCGGGCACCGTTCTTCGCCCAGATGCACGCCGACTACGTGCGGTTCCTGCCGCCCGAGGGTTATCCGGTCCCGCCCGGCGCGGAAGGGCTCAAGCACCGGCTGGTGGCGGCCGGGCGCTGGCGGACGTTCAGCGCGTTGCGCGAGGCGCACCAGGCGGGGGAGACGGCCCGGCGGACCGCCCGGCGCGCCCGGCGGCGGGTGACGCCGGTGGTGCGGCGTACCGCCCGGCGGGCCCGTGACCTGGCGCTCGGCGAGTACTACCGGGCCGAGCTGCACCGGCCGGTCGACCCGACGCTCGCCGTGTACGCGGCCTACTGGTACCGGGGCTACTCGTGCAACCCGGCGGCGATCTACGAGGCGGCCCGCCGGCTCGCGCCCCAGGTGCGCGGCGTGTGGATCGTCCGCCGGGACCGGGTGGCCGCGTTGCCGCCGGGTGTCGAGTACGTGGTGGCCGGCACCCGCGAGTACCACCGCGTCCTGGCCCGCGCCCGCTGGCTCGTCAACAACGTCAACTTCCCGGACTTCGTCCGCAAGCGGCCCGGCTCGGTGCACGTGCAGACCCACCACGGCACGCCGGTGAAGGTGATGGGGCTGGACCAGCAGCGCTACCCGGTGGGCGCGGTGGGGATGAACTTCGCCGGCCTGCTGCGCCGCGTCGACCGCTGGGACTACAGCATCACCTCGAACAGCTTCTCGACGCAGATGTGGGAGCGGGCGTACCCGGCGGAGTACACCACGCTGGAGGTCGGCTACCCGCGCAACGACCGGCTGGCGCTGGCCACCGCCGAGGACCGCGGCCAGGTCCGCGCCGCGCTGGGCATCGCACCCGACGAGTACGTGGTGCTCTACGCGCCCACGCACCGGGAGCATCTGCCCGGGTGGCGGCCGCCGTTCGACCCGGACCGGATGCTCGACGTCCTCGGGCCGCGGGGCCGGCTGCTGATGCGCAGCCACTACTTCCACGACCGGGAGCGGAACCCCCGGGGACCGGCGGCGGACGGCGTGCTGGACGTGAGCGCGTACGACCGGGTGGAGGATCTCTACCTGGCGGCGGACGTGCTGGTCACCGACTATTCCTCGGCGATGTTCGACTACGCGGTGCTGGACCGGCCGATAGTGGTCTACGCGCCGGACTGGGACGCCTACCGGGTGGCCCGTGGCGTCTACTTCGACCTGCTGGCCGAGCCGCCCGGCGCGGTCGCGCTGGACTTCCCCGGGCTGCTCGACGTGTTCCGTTCCGGCGCGGTCGACGACGAGGCGGCCGAGCGGGCCCGGACGGCGTTCCGGTCGCGGTTCTGCGCGCTCGACGACGGGCACGCCGCCGAGCGCGTGGTGCGCCGCGTGTTCCTCGGCGAAACGCCGTAAAAGTGGTTACCGGCAGGTCACTTAACTGCGGAGCCCGGCGAATACCGCTTAATAGGACTGTCACGAGACGAACATGGCACGTTTACCCGATGTGCGAATCAGATGATCCTGGTCACAGTCATTCCCGGGTTTGGGGCGAGGAACTGGGGAGGTGACGGTGGCGACCGTCGCGCTCAAGGATGTCACCAAGGTGTTCCCGGACGGAACAGTCGCGGTCGACACCATCAATCTGGACGTCAACGACGGCGAGTTCATGGTGCTGCTCGGCCCGTCGGGATGCGGGAAATCGACAGTTCTGCGCATGGTGGCCGGGCTGGAGGATCCGTCCTCCGGCGCCATCATGCTCGGCGGTGAGCTGGCGAACGACCTGCCGCCGCGCGACCGGAAGATCGCCATGGTCTTCCAGGACTTCGCGCTCTATCCGCACATGACGGTCGGCGACAACATCGGCTTCCCGCTGCGGCTCTCCGGCGTCGAGCCCGCCCCGCGCGGCGAGCGGATCCAGGACGTGGCGAGCGCGCTCGGCATCGGCGACGTGCTCGGGCGCAAGCCCAGCCAGCTCTCCGGCGGCCAGCGGCAGCGGGTCGCGATGGGGCGGGCGATAGTGCGCCGGCCCGGCCTGTTCCTGATGGACGAGCCACTTTCCAACCTGGACAGCGGGTTGCGCGCCGAGCTGCGGGCGGAGATCTCCGGACTCACCCGCGAGCTGGGCGTCACCACCATCTACGTGACCCACGACCAGGCCGAGGCGCTGACCATGGCCGACCGGGTCGCCATCATGCGCAAGGGCGTGCTCCAGGACGTGGGCACCCCCACCCAGGTGTACGGGCGGCCGGCCACGCTCTACGTCGCCGCGTTCCTGGGCAGCCCGCGGATGAACCTGCTGGAGGCGTCGGTCTACGTCCACCTCGACCGGTACGTCGCGCTGAACCTCGGCGAGCAGTCGCTCTACCTGCCCTGGGACGACATCCGCAGCCGGGCGGTGGCGCACTACCACGGCGAGCGGATCGTGGTCGGCATGCGCGCGGAGGCGCTCACCCCGGTCGCCCCGGACACCGCCGGTGACGTGCTGCACGGGCGCATCCGCTACCTGGAGCACCACGGCCACGAGTCGCTCGCGTTCCTCGACATCGGCGCGACCGCCATCGTCGTGGACGAGATGGGCACACCGGTCGAGCAGGCCGCACCGGGCCAGCGCGGCCTGCGCCGGTTCAACCAGGTGATGCAGCGGCTCACCGGCCGTGCGACGGAGGCTCCGGCGGCGGCCCCGGAGGCCGGCGGGGGCGGCAACCGCACGAGCGTGCTGCCCGACCCGGGCCGCCACCACCGTCGTCCGGCGGAACTGGCGGTACGGCTCGCGCCGTACCCGCAGGTGTCGCCCGGGCACCCGCTCGCGGTGCAGGTACGGATGGACGCGCTGCACTTCTTCGACGAGCGAGGCGACCGCATCGACGTCGGCTGGCGGTGAAAGGAGGGGCACCCTATTAACGCCTCCGGTAGAGGAAGGGCCCCTTATTAACAGTCGCCGCCCGGTGGGACGGGCCGGTGACGGCGGTACGGGCCCCAGCCGACGAAGCGGGCGAACATGTCGGCCGGGGCCGGCGCGTCGTTCGGGTTCAGCCGGTAGAGGTCGCGCGTGGCCTCGTACAGCAGCCCGCACAGGTAGATGGACAACCCGATCCGGTTGTCCTCGTACTCGCTGCGCAGCAGCAGGCGGGCCATCGGGCACGGCCACGGCTGGCCGCAGGCCCGGCAACACCACATCGGACGCAGCGGCGTGTGCGGGGTGGCGTGCAACGGGTACGGCCGGGGGCGATCCGGCCTGGGCCCGTCCGGCGGCTGCCCGAGCTGGTGGCTGATCACCGGCGCTCCTCGTGGTGGCCGTCTCCCGGGCGCTGCTCCGGGGCGGACCGATGGCCGCCGCCGTTCCCGCGCTGCTCCGGTACGGACCAGCGACCGCCGTTCGCCCGCCACTGCTGGGCCGGGGTGAGGTTGCCGACCCGGCCGGGGCCCATCGTCGGCAGTGGACGCGTCGGCTGCCGCATCCACTCCGGCAGGTTGTCGCCCCGTACCCGGTGGGGCAGTGTCGGTGCCGACGCACCCCGGCAGCGGAACCAGCGCAGTCGCACGGCGCAACTCCTCTCGGTAGCGGGAACCGGACGAATTCGGCTCCACTGCGTGACAGTCTCGTCACCGCGCCGCTAGGGTCGGAAGGCGTTCCACCCCCACCTTCCTGGCCGTCCTACCGGCCGTCTTTCCGTGTGCAGCCGTGTGCAGAGGTGTGCAGATGATCCGTGTGCCGTTGTGGGAACTGTTCGCCGGTGAGCTGCGCCGGTTACGTACCGATGCCGGGCTGACCCAGGAGGCGCTGGGCGAGCGGGTGAGCTATTCGGCCTCCCTGGTGGCGGCCGTCGAGCAGTGCCGCCGTGCGCCGCGCGCCGAGTTCACCGAGCGCTGCGACGAGGTGCTGAACGGCGGCGGCCTGCTGGTGCGGATCCGGGACGCGCTGATGCAGGAGGCGCTGATGCCGTGGTTCCGCGAGTGGGTGAGCATCGAGCAGGAGGCTGCCTCACTGCGTAGCTTCGAGCCGCTGGTCGTTCCCGGCTTGTTGCAGACCGAGGAGTACGCCCGTGCCCTCTACGACGGGGCTGCGCAGTTCGTCGGCGAGGCTGTCGAGCAGCAGGTGGCCGCCCGGCTGGCCCGGCAGGCGGTGCTGGACGGCCCGACGCCGCCGCAGTTCGTGGTGGTGCTCGACCACGCGGTGCTGGCTCGCCCGGTCGGTGGGCCGAAGGTGATGCGGGAGCAGTTGGAGCACCTGATCGAGATGGGCCGGCGGCCCCGGGTCCACCTGCACGTGGTGCCGGAGACGGTCGGTGCCTATCCCGGGCTCAACGGCGCGTTCGTGCTCGCCACCCCCGCCGACGGCGACGACGTGGGCTACCTCGATAACCAGTTGCACGGCACAATCGTGGAGCGGACGGTGGATGTGAACTCACTGCGGCAGACCTGGGAGTCCGTCCGCGCGGAGGCGATGCCGCACGGGGCGACTCTGGCGGCGATCTCGGAGGCGGCAAAGCGATGGAGTTGACCGGCGCGATCTGGCGCAAGAGCACCCGCAGCAGCGGTAACGGCGGCAACTGTGTCGAGGTGGCGGACAACCTGCCCGGCGTGGTGGGGGTGCGGGACAGCAAGGACCGGCAGGGGTCGGCGCTGACGTTCACGCCGTCGAGCTGGGCGGCGTTCGTCGCGTACGCCAAACGGGCGTGAGTGCCGTACCGGATCTCGGTCCCCCGCCACGGCGCACACCCGTCGGCGTGGAGCAGGTGCGTCGCCTGGTCGCCGACCAATTCCCGCACCTGGCCGGCCTCCGGGTCGAGCCGGTCGCCAACGGCGGCTGGGACAACTGGACCTTCCACCTCGGCCCCGAGCTGCTGGTGCGTCTGCCCAGCGCTGCCGAGTACGCCCTGGCTGTCGACAAGGAACACCTGTGGCTCCCGGCCCTCGCCGCTCGGCTGCCGCTACCCGTCCCCGCGCCGCTGGCGAAGGGCGAGCCGGGTGCGGGCTACCCGTATCCGTGGTCGATCTACCGCTGGCTCGACGGCGAGACCGCGGCCGTGGACCGGATCGCCGACCCGGTGCGGTTCGCCCTCGACCTGGCCGACTTTCTCGTGGCCCTGCACGGCGTCGACGCCACCGGCGGGCCGCAGCCGGGTATCCACAACTGGTTCCGGGGCGGCACTCTGCGCACGTACGACAAGAAGGTCGAGCGTGCGCTCGCGGCGCTGGGCGGCCACGTCGACGGCGAGCTGGTCCGCGAGATCTGGGGGCGGGCACTCGACTCCCGCGGGGACGGGGTGGACCGCTGGTTCCACGGGGACATCGCCCCGGGGAACCTGCTGCTCGCTCACGGCCGGCTGGCGGCCGTCATCGACTTCGGGACATGCGGCGTCGGTGACCCGGCCTGCGACCTGGCGATCGCCTGGACGTTGCTGACCGCCGAGGGCCGGGAGGCGTTCCGCGAGCGGCTGTCGGTGGATGACGCGACGTGGGCGCGCGGACGCGGCTGGGCCCTCTGGAAGACCCTTTCCACCTACTCCCGCTCTTTCGACGACCCCGAGGACACGGAAGAATCCGCGGACGCCCACCGTGTCCTCGGGGAGATGTTCTCCGAATACGCCGCCGGCGCCGTCGAGGCGGCGAACGTCAGCAGGAGCTCATCCGGTCGATCGGAACCGTGAGGCTCGCGCTCACGACCATCGTGAACACGGATGCCGCGAGCCACGGCCAGGGACTCCGGACACGGCTCCACCTGCTGCCCCAGGCGAGGGCGACGGACAGGCCCGCCGTCAGCAGCATCACCACGCTCAGCAGGAAGAGGACCAGCCTCGCCTGTTGAAAGGAGTCGACCGTGTCGTTCGGGCACGGTGCCGTGGGCGCGAGGAACGGCAGGCAACTGAGACAGCCGACAAGGGTGAGCAGCCCCGACAACACGGTGACCACAATCGCCGCAGCCCTGGCCGCACTGGATCGCATCTCCCGGAGGGTAGGGATCGAAGGTCTCGCGGGCGACACGACCAGGCAACGGTGCCGACCTCACCCGGCGCCGGCGGCCTGCTCTCCCGGCGCGAACGGCCACTCCTCGAACGACAGGCACCGGCCGTCCTCGGCGAACCGCATGATCCAGAGATCGCGCCATTCCTGGTCGACGGGGTCGCCGTACCGGACCTGGACCCGGGCCACAGCGGTGTCGCCGTCGACGGCGACCACCTCCGCTGTCATCTCGAAGGTCTCGTCGGGCCCGTCGCGCTCGCTGTCCCACATGCGGGTGATGGCGGGCAGGCCGACGACCGGGTCCCGGTACGGCCCCTGCTGGTAGCTCGCGTCGGACGTGAACATCGTGCCGAGCGCCGCCGTCCCCGGTGTGCGCCACGCCTGCTCGTACGCCGCGATCCAGGCGGCCACCCGATTCCGGTCCATGGTTGCCAGCCTGCCACCCGAGCGTGCCCGGGTCTCCCAGATCGGCTGCGCGGGGTCGTCGTTGTGCACGACGACGTCGGCGTGCTCGACCGGGCGGGCCGTGGCGAAGTAGAGCCGCTGGGCGGGGAGGTAGCGCTCGCGCCAGCGCCGTTCGACGTCCGCGCGCGGCGACACCTCGCGCTCACGGATCACGGCACGATCCACGGTCCGGTCGAGCGCGGTCGAGACGAAGACGCGAAGCTCCCACCGGTCGACCAGCTCCGGGCGCAGGAGGAAGACGCCGTCGACGATCAGCACGGCGTCCGCCGGGGCGGTCGTGAGCGGCGGGGACAGCACCGTATCCGTGGCGTGGTCGTAGACCGTGTGCCGGAAGCGTCGATCGCCGCCCGGGCCGAGCGGATCGAGCAGCACCCGCTTCAGCGCCCCGTGGTCGTGGGTGTCGACGTAGCAGCCCTCGGCCGAGAACTCGCCGCGTCGATAGCGCCGCGCCCGGGGGAAGAGGAAGTCGTCGACTGTCGCCCGGATGACGTACCGGCCGCGGGCGCGCAGGACGTCGGCCAGCTCGTCGGCGAGCGTGGTCTTGCCGGCTGCGGGCGGCCCGTCGACGGCGACCCGGATCGGGTGCGCCACGGTGACGGACCCGATCGCGTCGGCCAGGAGGTCGGTCAGCTGATCACGGCGGGGATAAATGGATTGCCGCCGCGCCGGGCCGGGAGTTTGACTGCCGTCCATGCCGTCTCCCTCACCGGTCTTCGTCGCGGGCACGGGCCGTTCGGGCACGTCGCGGATCGCCGACATCATCGGCCAGCATCCGCTGATCCACCGGATCCCGATGGAGACCAAGTTCCTCGTCGAACCCGGTGGCCTGCGGGACCTGGCCGACGCGCTCACCGACCGGTACGACCCCATCGTCGGCGAGGACGCCCTGCACCGGCTGAGCGACTTCCTCACCGTACGCGTGCCCGGCCGGCGTGACGACCGTGGCAAGACAGTGCCCGAGCTGGTCGGCGAGCGGCGTTACCGGGACGCCGTACACCAGCTCTGGCCCCGGCTGATCGCGCACGCCTTCGAGGAGCCCGTGCCCGCGGAGGGCTTCGGCGACGGCGACCGCCCGGCCGGGCCGTTCGGGCCGGCCAGCCGACGGCGGGTCGTCCCGAGGTACTTCCACGACCGGGGCGAACTGATCGCCGTCCTGCGGGGCCTGGTCGAGACCCTGTTCGGCGGGGCGGCGGCCGACGCGGGCAAACCGACCTGGTGCGAGAAGACGCCGTTCAACCTCTTCGCCATGGACTTCCTGTGGGAGCTGGTCCCCGAGGCGACGATCGTGCACGTCAAGCGTCACCCGGTGGCGGTGTTCGCCTCCCACCTGGCCCAGCCGTGGGCGCCGTCCACTGTCGACGGGGTGCTCGCCTACCTCGTGCCGGTCTACCAGCGATGGCTGGCCTGGAAGGACGCGGCCGATCTGGCGGGCAGGCGATACGTCGAGGTGAAGGCGGAAGACCTGGCGGCGGACTGGCCCGGGCAGCGGCGGGCCCTGTTCGAGCGGCTCGGCGTCGAGGACGCCGTCACCGCGTTGACGTTCCAGGCGGACAAGCTGGCGCACCGCGACGACCAGTTCGACGCCGGCACCCGCGCGTACGTCGAGCGGGAACTGGGCGAGATCATCCCCGCGATGGGATACGAGTGACGGCAGCGATGGCCCCCGGATCACGCCTTGTGGCGCAGCTCGCGGAGCACGCCGTGCCGGCGCAGCGCCCACCCCAGGCGCCGTGCGCCGGGGTGCCTGACGAACAGCACCGCCGCCCGGCGGATCAGCCCGAACCGGTTGTCGCTCACCTGGTCGTCGACCGCCCGCCAGATCAGCTCGCGTACGCCGGCGCTGTCCAGCATCGCCCGTACCTCGTGGCGTACCCGGGGATCCTCGGCCGCGGACGTGACGGCGGTGACCAGGCCGGGCCGGTCGGCGAGCGGCTCCACCGCCGCGGAGACCAGCGGCCGGCGTACGGTGTCCCGCTCCAGCAGCAGCAACACCGCCTCCCGGACCTCGGTGCTGTCGAGCCCGGACCGCAGCAGGCCCAGCGCGCTCCGCTCGACCTCGCGGTCACGGTCCGGCAGGGACAGCGCAGCCAGCAGCACCGTCACCTCGTCGAGGTCGACGAGGTGACGCAGCCCGTCGCGGAACTCCGGCAGCGCCCACGCCACCGTCAGGCCGCGCGCGAGATCGCGGTTCATGGGCCACTCGCTACCCGGAGTCGGCAGCCTCCGAAACGCCGCTGGACTGATCCACCGGGCCGGACAGCGCCGTGAAACGGACCGTGGTTACAACCGCTCACCTGAGCCGGTCGTATTGGCAGCCTCGGTCGCGAGAACGACCGGCATGGCCGGATAGGGGTCGCTGATCGGCTTGCGCTGAGCATGGACCCGTTCCCGCACCATCACCAGCGTGGGGCCGGCGACGTAGTGCCTTCCCCGCCGTTCGCCACGTGCTTCCAGCAGCCCGTGCTCGACAAGGTTGGCCAGATCACGAGATGCGGTCCGATCCTCGACATCGGCAAGTTTGACGTACCCGGAGCGGCGGATGCGATAGCCCAGGACTGCCTCGTAGAGCAGATCGGTCACCCGCTCAGGGAGCCTGTTCTCGCCAACGATCGCGTCCAACTCCGACCAGATGCCAGACGCCTCACCGAAGCGGCGCGCCACGGTCTGCGCCTGCATGTGATGGGCGCGCAGGTTGAACGACACCCAGAGGTGCGCCGAACCCTCGGGGTTCCAGCGGCCACGCCCGGTAACCGCCAGCACTCGGTAGTAGTCCTCCGTGTTGCTGCCCAGCCATTCCTCGATGCTGGAGAAGGCCGGCTCAACGATTGCGCGCCGGGAAAGCACCAGCGTCTGAAGGGCGCGTGCCATCCGCCCGTTGCCATCGCGGAACGGATGGATCATCACCAGGTTCAGATGCGCCATGGCTGCTTTGACGAGCGGGGAGGCGGTCACGTCCGACCGTAGATCTTCGGTCAGTTCCTCCATGAGTTGAGGTACGTGGTCGGCGTCCGCGCCCTCGTACACCCGCTCATCGGTCCGCTCATCGTGTACATAGATCGGGCCCTTGCGATATTGCCCCGGGCTCTTGCCCAAATCGTGCGAGAGCATCATGTAGTGCATGCTGCGGATCACCGACGTCTCGAAGCGGAAGTGCGGATCCCCGGCGGTTTGCAGCACGTATCCCAGAGCCTGCCGATAGCCCCGGATCTCGGCGAAGGTCCGGTCGTCGGCGCTCAGCGGTTCCTCGTCGTCCAGCGCGGCGGCGGCGTCGTCCTCGGCGACCACGTAGCCCTCAATGCTGTTGGAGCCGAGAATCGCGCGGGCCAACATCGTGCGTCGGAGGCCACCGGTCCACCGGCGAGGACTGCGCAGGACATCGGCGAGGGTGCGGCGCATGTCATGCACCTCCGCCAGCACGGTTTCGTCGTGATCGCTGAGTTCTGGGGTGGCGTAGATCATCTCATGTCCTAATGTCTCTTAATAAGAGACAAGCCTAGCGCCTGTCGGCGCGGATGTCACTTAGTTAGTGACATTGGGCCATCGTGACCCGATACCTTGCCGGGGAAGTTACTGGCGAGTAGCGTTCGGGCATGAGCATCGACTCTCGCCAGGTGGCGGCCGGTCTTCTCGACGCCGTGCCGTTCGCCCGCACGCTCGGAATCGAGTTCGTCGAGGTGGCGCCCGAGGCCGAGGGCGGGGTCCGGGCCGTGGTCCGGCTACCCGACGACCCGGCGCACCACAACCACGTGGGCGGCCCGCACGCCGGGGCCATGTTCACGCTGGGGGAGACCGCCTCCGGCGCGGTTGTGCTGGCCGCGTTCGGGCAGGTGCTCGACCGGGCCGTACCCCTGGCCGTGACCGCGACCATCCGCTACCTCAAGGTGGCGGTGGGGCCGGTGCTGGCGACCGCCCGGCTCGGGCGTCTGCCCGCCGACGTGCTGGCCGAGCTGGACGCGGGGACGCGGCCCGAGTTCCCCGTCGAGGTGGAGATCGGCACCGAGGAAGGTACCGTCACCTCGGCTCTCACCGTGATCTGGACGCTCCGCCCGAACCGCTGAGCCCGGAACGGGGTTTGCCCGGCGCGGGGTCTGGTTAGATTCAAGCGATGCTGGGCCTCCCCGCGCACGTGCGCGCTTGTCTCTTCGATCTGGACGGTGTGCTGACGCAGACCGCCAAGGTGCACAACGCCGCCTGGGCGGAGACGTTCGACGCGTACCTGCGGCGACGGTCGGCCGAAACCGGCGAGCCGTTCCACCCGTTCGACCCCGGACCGGACTACAACCGGTACGTGGACGGCAGACCGCGCGCCGACGGGGTGCGCACATTCCTGGCCTCGCGCGGCATCACGCTGCCCGAGGGATCGCCGGACGACCCGCCCGAGGCGGACACCGTCAACGGCCTCGGCAACCGCAAGAACGTCGTCCTGCTCCAGCAGATCGAGCAGCGCGGCGTCGAGGTGTACGAGGGTTCGGTGCGCTACCTGGAGGCAGCCACCACGGCCGGGCTGCGCCGCGCGGTCGTCTCGGCCAGCGCCAACTGCGCCGCCGTGGTGCACGCCGCCGGGCTGGACCGCTGGCTGGAGGCGCGGGTGGACGGCGTGGTCGCCCGCGCGAGCGGGCTGCGCGGCAAACCGCACCCCGACACGTTCCTGGAAGGCGCCCGGCTGCTCGGCGTCGAACCGGCGCAGGCCGCCGTCTTCGAGGACGCCCTCGCCGGGGTGGCCGCCGGGCGGGCCGGCGGATTCGGGTACGTGATCGGCGTCGACCGGGTCGGCCAGGCCGACGAGCTGCTGGCGCAGGGCGCCGACGTGGTGGTCACCGACCTCGCCGACCTTCTCGCCCCGGAGCCGGCCGCGTGATCCGGGAACGGGCGTACCCGGTCGAGCCCTGGCACGTCCGGGAGATGCAGCTCGACATGGACGTGCTGGCCCAGTCCGAGTCGGTGTTCGCGCTGTCGAACGGCCACATCGGGCTGCGGGGCAACCTCGACGAGGGCGAGCCGCACGGGCTGCCCGGCACCTACCTGAACTCCTTCTACGAGCTGCGCCCGCTGCCGTACGCGGAGGCGGGCTTCGGTTTCCCCGAGTCCGGGCAGACCATCGTCAACGTCACCAACGGCAAGCTGATCCGGCTGCTCGTGGACGACGAGCCGCTCGACGTGCGCTACGGCGAACTGCTCGCCCACGAGCGGGTCCTCGACATGCGCGCCGGCACGCTCCACCGGGACCTGCACTGGCGCTCGCCGGCCGGCCGCGAGGTCAAGGTCCGCACCACCCGGCTGGTGTCGTTCACCCAGCGCTCGGTGGCCGCCATCCACTACGAGGTGGAGCCGGTCGACGGGCCGCTGCGCCTGATCCTCCAGTCCGAGCTGGTCGCCAACGAGTCGCTGCCGCCGCAGAGCCGCGACCCCCGGGTGGCCGCCGTCCTGGAGTCGCCGTTGCAGGCCGAGGAGGAACTGACCACCGACGACGGCGGCCAGCTCATCCACCGGACCAAGGTCAGCGGCCTGCGGGTCGCCGCCGCGATGGGCCACGACGTCGACGGGCCCGAACGCACCACGATCGAGAGCGAAGGGTACGAGGACTGGGTCCGCACCACCATCGGCTGCGTGCTCCAGCCCGGCCAGAAGCTGCGAGTGGTCAAGTACCTGACGTACGGCTGGTCCAGTCGCCGGTCCCTCCCGGCGCTGCGCGACCAGGTCGGCGCGGCGCTCGCCGCGGCCCGGCTCGACGGCTGGGACGGCCTGCGCCGGGCCCAGCGCGAATACCTGGACGCGTTCTGGGACGCCGCCGACGTGCGCGTCGAAGGCGACCCCGAGGTGCAGCAGGCCGTCCGCTTCGGCCTCTTCCACGTCCTCCAGGCCGGCGCCCGCGCGGAACGGCGGCCGATCTCGGCCAAGGGCCTCACCGGCCCCGGGTACGACGGCCACGCGTTCTGGGACACCGAGATGTTCGTGCTGCCGGTGCTCACGTACACGCAGCCGGGAGCGGTCCGGGACGCGTTGCAGTGGCGGTACGACACGCTGGCCCAGGCGCAGGAACGCGCCCGCACGCTGAACCTCGAAGGCGCTGCCTTCCCGTGGCGCACCATCGAGGGGCCGGAGTCGTCGGCGTACTGGCCGGCCGGCACCGCCGCGTTCCACATCGCCGCCGACGTCGCCGACGCGCTGCGCCGCTACGTGCTGGTCACCGGCGACGAGGCGCTGGAACGGGAGATCGGGCTGGAACTGCTGGTCGAGACCGCCCGGCTGTGGCGCTCGCTCGGCCACCACGACCGCGCCGGACGGTTCCACATCGACGGCGTGACCGGCCCGGACGAGTACACGGCGGTGAAGAACGACAACGTCTACACCAACCTGATGGCCCAGCGGAACCTGCGTACCGCAGCGGACTGCGCGATGCGCTACCGGGACCAGGCGCTCGACCTCGGCGTCACCGAGGAGGAGGCCGCCGCCTGGCGGGACGCCGCGAACGACATGCACGTCCCGTACGACGCGGAGACCGAGGTGCACGAGCAGGTGGAGGGCTTCACCCGCTTCCAGGAGTGGGACTTCGAGCACACGCCGCCGGAGAAGTACCCGCTGCTGCTGCACTACCCGTACTTCGACCTCTACCGAAAGCAGGTCGTCAAGCAGGCCGACCTGGTGCTGGCCATGCACTGGCGCGGCGACGCGTTCAGCGCCGCCGAGAAGCTGCGCAACTTCGTCTACTACGAGCGGCGCACCGTACGCGACTCGTCGCTGAGCGCCTGCACCCAGGCGGTGCTGGCGGCCGAGGTCGGCCACCTCGAACTGGCCCACCGCTACCTGCGCGAGGCCGCGCTGATGGACCTGCACGACCTCAACGAGAACACCCGCGACGGCGTGCACATGGCGTCCCTGGCCGGTGCCTGGATCGCGCTCGTCGCCGGGTTCGGCGGGCTGCGGGACCACGACGGGACGCTCTCCTTCGCGCCCCGGCTCTCCAGCCGCCTCAGCCGCCTGGAGTTCTCGCTCCAGTGGCGAGGGATGCGCCTGCGGGTCGACGTCCGGCCGCACCAGACGACGTACTCGCTGCGCAACGGCGGCCCGGACACCGTCGTGGAGCTGCGGCATCACGGCGAGCCGCTGCGGGTCACCTCCGCGCAGCCGGTCACCGTGGCGGTGCCACCGGCACACCCCAGCGGGCCGCAACCGGAACAGCCGCAGGGCCGCGCGCCGCTGATGCACCTGCCGGAACGCATGGACTGAGCGGCCCCGCCACGAAGGGCGGGACCGCTCGGTACGCGTACCTCAGAACTGGCGGCCGTTGGACGGACGCCCGCCGGCGTCACGCGGCGCCGTGGCCCGCGGATCGTCGGCGGTACGCGCCGTGGCGGCGCGGTCGGCCCAGTCCGGCGAGTCCTTCAGCTCCTGCTTGCGGCGTTCCTGGTCGGTGAGTTCCTGTTCCCTGGACCTGTCCTGTTTCGCCATGACGATCCTCGCGATCGGTCGGGGTCCGTGGTCACCCCGCGCGTTCCCGCCCGGCGGCGGCTCAACCGTCCCGGCGAGGGCTCAGCCGTCCCGGCGAGGGCTCAGCCGTCCACGTGCTGCGCGAAGCTGCGGCGCAGGTGGTCCTTCGGGCGGGAGCCGACGATCGAGCCGACCACCTCGCCGTCGCGGAACACCAGCATGGTCGGCGCGGACATGATCCGGTGGGCGCGTGCGGTGGCCGGGTTCTCGTCGGTGTTGAGGGTGACGAAGCGCAGCGCGTCGCCGAACTCCTCGGCCAGCTCGGCGAGGTGCTTCGACACCACCCGGCACGGCGGGCACCACTCGGCCCAGAAGTCCACCACCACCGGCCGGTCGGCGGCCAGCACCGTGGCCGCGAACGTGTCGTCGGTGACCGGGTTCAGCCGGCCGGTCCCCGTGTCCTGAGGCATGTTTCCTCCCGTTGGGCGATCGCGTGGGCGAGCTGGTCGTGCAGCCGGCGGCGGACGTCGCCGAGCCGGTCGAGGTAGTCGTCCACCTCGGCGAGCTTGCGCCGCAGCACCGCCACCGAATCGGGGCAGACGTCACCGGAGTCGTTTCCGGCGCGCAGGCAGGCGACGAACGGGCGGATGTCGTCCAGGCCGAAGCCGATCGCCAGCAGCGACCGGATCTCGCGGACGACGCGCAGTTCCGCCTCGTCGTAGACCCGGTATCCGTTGGCGGACCGGTTCGGCCGGACCAGCCCGTGGGCCTCGTAGTAGCGCAGGGTGCGGGTGCTCGTACCGGCCCGCTGCGCCAGCTCCCCGATCCGCATCCGCCGCCCCCGTCCCTCACTGCCAGGTCGACGCTAAACCTTGCCGCCGACGTCAACGCAACCCGCACGCGTGCGCTTTCCCCCCGGGGGCTGTCCCCGTCGATCATGAAGTTGGCGGCGTTTTCGATCTCGGAATCCGCCGCCAACTTCATGATCAACCCCGTCCGGGGCGGTGTGCGGGGTTGGGGCGCTGCCCTTGTGGATCTTGGTACGAAATGGCCTCTCCAGGGGCCGTTTCGTACCAAGATCTGCCCCGAGGTCTTCCCCGGTCGCATTGATCATGAAGTTGGCGGGGTGGGGGAGCGCTTTCTGGGCCGTCAACTTCATGATCGTCGGGGTGGGGGGTATGCGGTGGGGGAGAGCGGGGGGTGAAGGAGATGCGTGAGGTCTCGGTGACTGTGGTGGACGGCGGGCTCGTGGGGGACGTGGTGGTGCCGGCCGGGGCGCGGGGGGTGGTGCTGTTCGCGCACGGGAGCGGCAGCTCGCGGCACAGCCCGCGCAACACGGCCGTCGGGCGCGCGCTCAACGAACGCGGGCTCGCAACGATGCTCGTCGACCTGCTCACGGCCGACGAGGAGGCCCGGGACGAGGTCACCGCCGAGCTGCGCTTCGACATCGGGATGCTGGCCGAGCGCCTGGCCGGGATCGTCGACTGGATGGGTGCCGACCCGGAGCTGGGGCGGCTCCCGATCGGGCTGTTCGGCGCCAGCACCGGCGCCGCCGCCGCACTCGTCGCCGCCGCGGCCCGGCCGGACCGAGTGGGCGCTGTGGTCTCCCGCGGCGGCCGGCCCGACCTTGCCGGCAGCTCACTGACTGCGGTACGCGCACCGACGCTCCTGCTCGTCGGCGGCCTGGACGAGCAGGTGATCGTGCTCAACGAGCAGGCCCGGGACGCGCTGGGCGAGGTCGCGGAGCTGCGCGTCGTGCCCGGCGCCACGCACCTGTTCGAGGAGCCCGGGACGCTGGAGCAGGTGGCCGACCAGGCAGGTACGTGGTTCACCACGCACCTGCGCCAGCCGCATCCCGCCTGACCGGCACTCGCGCCGGCCCGCATGGAACGGCCGCGGCGGCCGGGCGGCCCTCACCTCGTGAGGCCGCCAGCCCGCGCCACGCGCTGTCGGACCGCGTCGGCAGTCGGACCGCGCCGGCAGTCGGACCGCGCCGGTCGTCAGCCCGCTGCCTCGGCGGCGCGGCCCGGGTCGGCGGTCGGTGCGGGAACGCCGGTGCCGCTCCGTTCGGCGGCGCGGTGCCGCTGCACGGTGTCCAGCACCCGCCACAGCACCGCCGCGATCGGCACCGACACGAACGCGCCGGCTACCCCGGCGACCAGCGTGCCGGCCGTGACCACCACGAGGATGACCGCCGGGTGCAGCTGCACCTGGCGCCGCATGACGAGCGGCTCCAGCAGGTTGCCCTCGATCTGCTGGACGGCGATCACGGCGGCCAGGGTCAGCAGGGCGGTGGTGGGACCGTTCGCGGCCAGCGCGACGAGCACCGCCACCGCACCGGCCACCGTGGCGCCGATGATCGGCACGAACCCGCCGAGGAACGTGATCAGGGCGAGCGGCAGGGCCAGCGGGACACGCAGGACGACCAGGGCCAGCCCGATGCCGATGGCGTCGATGGCCGCGATGATCATCGTGCCCCGGCTGTACGCGCCGAGCGTCCGCCAGCCCGCCCGTCCCGCCTCGGCGGTCAGCTCCCGGCGCGGGCCGGTCAGCCGGCGCAGCACCCAGTGCCACATCGAGCGGCCGTCCTTGAGCAGGAAGAACAGCAGCACCAGGGCGAGCAGCATCGCGCCCGCGACCTCGGCGACCTTGCGCGCCCCGGCGACCGGGTCGGGCGCACCGCTGCTCAGGCCCTGCCGGATCTGCTCCACGAGCCGGTCGAGCTGCTGGTCGGTGACCGGCAGGCTGGACGTGACGAAGTCGCGGGTGCGCTGCAACCCCTCGTCGAGCTGCTGGCTCAGCTCGCCGAACTGGCTCGCGGTGAGGTTCCAGACCAGGACGCCCGCGCCGCCCAGGATGCCGAGCAGCAGCAGGATGCTCAGCAGCGCGGCGAGCCCGGCCGGCACCCGCAGCCGGCGCAGGCGCACCAGCACCGGGTCGAGCAGCGCGGCGAGGAAGAGCGTGCCGGCCAGCGCCACCGCCAGCGGCGCGAGCAGGACGGCGATCTGCCCCAGCAGCCACAGCCCGGCCGTCACCACCAGCAGGCAGGCGCTCCAGGTGACCGCCGTCCGTACCGGCCAGGGCAGTCCGGCCCAGGTCTGCCGCCCTCCGGCGGCCGGTGCCCGCCCGGGTATTCCAGCGTCGTCGTCCACGTCGCCCTCCTCGATCGTGGCCGTTGGTACCCGACGCGGGTCGATCCGACACCAGGGCCGCAACCGCCCACCCGGTGTTTGTGCCCCCGGCCTTAGGGAAGGCATTCAACGTATCGAAGGGAGATCCGACATGAGCGACTTCATGGACAAGGCCAAGGACTTCGCGGACAAGCACGACAAGCAGGTCGACCAGGGCATCGAGAAGGCGGGCGACGCGGCCGACAAGCGCACCGGCGGCAAGTACGACAACCAGATCGACAAGGGTGTCGACGCCGCGCAGCAGCGCACCGGCGAAGGCGACACCGGTCGCTGACGTACGCCCGCTCAGAGGCCGGAACACGACGGCGGCCACGCCCCCGAGGGGAGCGTGGCCGCCGCGGCGTCGGGCCGGCCTCCACAGCGGAGACCGGCCCGTTCGTCAGGCGTCGCGGGTCAGGAGCTGTAACCGCGGCCGGCGATCCAGTTGGCCAGCTCGGTCACGTCCATCCAGTACGTCGGCTCGTCCGGCCGGGCCGGGTCGGCGATCAGCACCCGGTCGCCGTCGCCCTCGTACCGCACGACGGTCACGTAGTGGCCGGGGTAGCTGTGCTCCACCCCGTCGATGTCCCG
This sequence comes from Micromonospora sp. WMMD1219, assembly GCF_049315215.1. Classification (NCBI taxonomy): domain Bacteria; kingdom Bacillati; phylum Actinomycetota; class Actinomycetes; order Micromonosporales; family Micromonosporaceae; genus Micromonospora; species Micromonospora sp. WMMD1219. Next base: position 1,204,609 of record NZ_CP186057.1, on the reverse strand, counting down.
GGCGCCGCCCAGGATGTTCGCCACCACCGGCCGGTCGTCGTCCACAGCGGTACGGATGTCCGCGCGCAGGCGTTCGACCTGCTCCCGGGTGGCCACGTCGTCGCGGATCTCGGTGGTCCGGTACTTGCCTCCGGTGTACTCGTTGAGCACCCGGGTGATGTCGATGGCCGAGTCGGTGCCGTTCTCGGTGGTGCCGAGCTTGGCGGCCAGCTCGTCCTGGCTCACGTCCTTGCCCTCGGCCGACAGCGCGATCCGGGTCGAGGCGGGACCGCAGTAGAAGAAGTTCGGCTGCGCCTGGTACTCGTAGTCGGCGGTGCGGTCGCCCTTGCCCTTGACCGGGGCGGCGTGGGCGGCGGCGGCCGGACCGGCGACGGCACCACCGGCGGCGGCCAGACCGGCGACGGACAGCACACACTTACGGATGATCGGGTTCATGGTCGAGGCTCCATTCGGGGGTCGATGGCTCCGTGCGGGAGACGCGGCACCAGGAGTGGCGCTCGGCGTACGGAGAGTTCAACCGCCCTGCCGCGGCAGCCCATTTCCGGGCGTGACCGGGGCCACCGCGGAACCGGACAGAAGCCTCAGCCGGGGAGACTTCCCAGGAGCCCGGTCACCGCGATCTCGATGACCACGCGCTCCGGATTCGGACGCGGCGTGCGATACCGCTCGGCGTACCGGCGCTCCGCCTCGGCCACCGACTCCGGGTCGCGGCGCAGCACCGCCCGGCCCTCCACCGTCAGCCACCACCGGCCGTCGACCTGGCACACCGCGACCGGGACGCCGTCCGGTCCGGCCGCCGCGACGTGCCGGGCCTTGGCCGACCCGGCTGAGGTGATCACCCGGGCCAGCCGGGCCGCCGGGTCGAAGGTCACTCCCACGGGTACGACGTGCGGGGTGCCGTCGGCGCGCGGTGTGGTGAGCGTGGCGAGGTGCCGGTCCGCGAAGAAGCGGGCCACCCGCTCGTCGTGCGGGTCCAGCCGGTGATGCCCAGCCATGCTGTCTCCTCGTCAGGGACGGTCGGACGGGCGCGGCGGGGCTGCGGCCAGCGGCACCGCCGGGGCTGACTGGGCGGCCCGCTGCTCGGCGCGGTGCTTGGCGACCAGCCGGCCCAGGTAGAACAGCGCGCCGGCCAGCACGCCCATGTCGTCCAGGTAGATCGGGTCGGGCAGCAGGTCCACCGGCAGGATCGTGTAGATCAGCGCGCCGTAGAACGCGACCTTGCCGCCGGCGCCGAGCGCGCCGAGCATGCGGCGGGTGCGGACCACCCGGATGGCGAGCAGCACCGCCCCGGCCAGCATGGCCGCCGCGAGGACGGCGGCGAGGACGACCAGCACCCAGGTTTCACGGGACACGCCACCACGCTAGTCGAGCCCGGCCCGCCACGCCCGGCGGTCGTCCCCGCCGCGAGGAGCGTCCGCCCGTGGCCGGGTCGCGGCCGGGGCGACGTCCCGCCAGGCCGCTGCCGGCGTCCTCAGGTCGCCACGGCAGCCCGGCCGCGCGCCACCGGCGGCAGCTCGCGGGTGACGTCGGTGCCCGTCCCGGCCGGCAGTTCCCGGGTGGTCTCCGGGCCGGCGAAGCCCACGATGGAGAGCGCGGTCTGCGGCTCGGCGACCGGGTGCAGTGCCGCGAACGCCTCGTCGCGCAGGCTCTGCGCCGCCGCCGCGGCCCGCTCGGCTGCCTGCCAGGCGGCCTGCTCCCGCTGCGTGGCGGCGCGGTGCCGTGCCGCCATGTTGTCCCGGACCAGCCGGCGCAGCAGCAGTTCCTGCTCCACCGGGTGCCGGCTCGGATCCCAGCCGTTGCCGCCGAGGATGTCGCTGAGCTGCCGCACCGTGATCTCGTCGCGCCACTGGGCGTCCATCGCGGCCCGGTGCAGCCAGCGCTCCCGGTCGGCGTACTCGGCCGGGGTCTTGGCGGTCCGGGGCAGCGGCAGCGCTGCGGCGGCGCTCAGGCGCCGGACGTCCTCCTCGGCCGCCTGGTACGCGTGCCAGGCGGCCTCGGCCTCCTCCTGGGCGGTCAGCCACTCGGCGCGGCTCCGCTCGGCGGTCGCCGTCGCACGGGAGGCCGCCACGGCCACCTCGTCGGCGTAGCGGATCCGCTCCTGGTCCCGTACGCGGGCCCGCTCGGCGCGTTCGATGCTGCTCGGCCGGGCGGCGTCACTGATCCGGTCGACCAGTTCGGAACGGAACCGGGACGGGCGGACGATCAGCGCGGCGACCACTGTCGCGGCCACGGCGAGCAGGACCAGCCAGATCACGGCGGCCGCGGGCATGTCGGGCAGGACGGTGGAGAAGACGGTCTGCATCACCAGCACCTCGTGGTGGAACGAAGGACGATCAACGGTTGTGGCCCGGACATCCGGGCGGGTGCGCGTCGTGACTTCAGACGCGACGGGACGCGCGCAGGGCGCGAGGCGTGCGGCCCGTGGGACCGCGCCGGGGCGTACCGGAAAGGCGCCCGGTCAGGCGCGCGGCGGACCGCGACGGGCGATGTCCGCCCGGCCGGGGTCGGCGGCGGCGACCACCTCGACGCCGGGAACGGGCCCGGCGGAGTCGGCGGAAGGGGCTCCGGTGACGGCCGGGCCGGTGCCGGGACCGGTGGTCCGCAGCGCGGCGGTCGGGGCGTCGGTCGCCGTGAGTTCGGCGGAACGTGCGGCGCCGGTCGTGACCGCCTGCCGCGTCGCGGCGTGCCCGACGGCGGTGACGTGCTTGATCGCCCCGACGTGCTCGATCGCCGTGACGTGCTCGGTGGCGACGGCGTGCGAGGCGATGCTGGCGTGCGAGGCCGCGTCGGCGTGGGCGGGTGCGGCGGCGATGCCCTGGAGGCCGACGATCAGCACCAGGCCGGCCACGGCCGTGCGGGCGATTCGGCGCAGCGTCGCCGTCCAGGTGGACGGGGCGAACGCTACGGGCAGCACCGTTTCAACCTATCGGTCGGCGGAGGATCTCGCAGCTCAAGGATCTTGCGGTTTACGTGAGCCACCCCACGGGTCGGTGTGGACGGAGGCCCACGCAGGGCCCGACGCGCGACGGCGCGGCGCCCCTGCCGGGGTGCCGCGCCGTCGCGTGGATGCCGGGGTCAGTTGCCGCCGAGCACCGGCGGCGGGGCGGCGTCACCGTCGCCCCAGACCATCTCGTCCTCGGTGAGCCAGGTCAGCCGGCCGTCGGACTCGTCGTCGCCGTGGCCGCCGCGCCCGCCCAGCACGCCGCCGCGACCGGCCATCGCGGGCCGCCCGGTGGCGCCGCCGGTGCGCCCGGCGGACTTGCTCCCGGCGTCGACCACGAGGCCGCGACCGGAGGTGAGCCGGCCCGTGCCGGCGGCGGAGCGGTTGTCAGCGCCGGGCATGCCGCCGAGACGAGCCGCCGACGCCGAGTTGGCGCCGGTGCCCGCGAGCGAGCCGGTGCTCAGCACGCCGGGGGCGCCGTAGAGGGCACCACCGCCTCCACCTGCGGTCATCGTGGTCGGGCCGGCGCCGCCGGGACCGAAGCCCGGGCCGCCGCCGATCGTCGGACCGCCGACGGTGCTGGTCAGCGGAGCGGCGCCGGCGAGCGAGGTGCCGCCCGGGTCGACGGTGCCGCCGACCGGCACCGAACCCGGAGCACCGGCGCCGGGCTGGCCACCAGGGGTGCCCGCACCCGGCGTGCCCTCGCCCGGCGTGCCGCCGGTCGGGGCCGTGTGGTGCACGCCCGACGTGGTGGCGGTGGCGCTCGCGCCCGGGCCGAAGCTGCCCAGGCTCGGGCCGGACGACGGCGTCTTCACCGACGGCCCGTTCTGTAGCGTCGGGTCACCGTTGCCGGCGTGGCCGGGCAGCTCGGTCTCCGGCGGGTCGGGTACGACGATCCGGCCGTACGCCGAGAAGTCGTAGCCCTCGGCGAGCTTCGCCACGACCTGCACCATCCGCTGGTGCGCCTTCTCCTGCTCGGCCTTGTCCTGCTGGTGGCCGACGATCCCGCCGATCACCGCGCCGGGGGCGCCACCGATCAGGAAGCCCTTGCCGGCGCTGGAGAGCAGCTTGTCGTTGTCGTCGGTCTTCTCCGGGCTCTCCGCCTTGGACTGGGCGGCCCGCAGCTCGCTGGACATCATGTCGAGGCCCTGTCGGATACCCGTCATGCCCTCGGCGAGGTTGCCGGAGTAGCGGACGACCATGTCCAGCCGGCGGTGGAACTCGCGCGCGGCGTCGCCGGTCCAGGTCTTCGCCAGCGCCTCCAGGTCGGCGGTCAGGTCGCGGCCGAGATCGTCGAGCGTGCCCTTCAGGGAGGTCCACTGGGCGCTGAGCGCCTCGATCTGCTTCGGGTCGCCGGCGTTGACGCCCTGGTAGAGCTCTTCGTGACTGACGTGCTCGTAGCGCCGGGTGTACTCAGACACGCGGGTCCTCCTTCGGCTGCTTCATCGCCTCGTTCAGCCCGGAGAGGGCGGCGGCGATGTCGGCCGCGGCGGCGGCGTTGCGGGCCTCGGCGGTCTTGTAGTTCGTCATGATCTTGTGGGTCGCCTCGCGGGCGGCCAGGATCGCCCGGCGCAGCCGGTCGACGTGGTTGACGTAGCTCTGGTGGGTCTCGGAGTAGCGACGTGCGTTGTCGGTCGCGTCGGTGAACGTGCCGAGCGCCGGCGGGCGGCACTGCATCTGGGTGTTGAGCTTGCGCAACACCGACTCCGCCTCGTTCAGGCGCCGCTCGAGCCGCTGGTGAAAGTCCTCCAAGGACAGTACGTCTACTGTCGTGCGCCCCGTCATGGCTGCATCCCCGTAGTCATCGTCGATAACCGTTCGCCGTACTCAGGTTAGTCGAAGCGAGCCAACCCGGGCGACCCGTGACGGAGATCCTCCACTTCGTATCGGTCCGGGGCCGGTCAACCGCCCTGGACCTGCGCCGCCGCGCCACCGGCCGAGGGCGTCGCGGTGGCCCCCGGTGGCGTCGACGCATCGAAGTAGGTCATCGCGTCCTCGCGGGACAGCGTCGGACCGGTCGGCACCAGCGCCAGTAGCGAGGCGGGTACGGCGAGCGGCGTCACGTCGCCGTACCCGAGCGCGCTCTTCGCGTCGCCCCCGGCGGTGCCGAGCGGATAGCGGATGCCCTGGGCGGTGATCAGGTAGACCGTCGAGCCGGCCGCCGCCTTGCCGCTCTCCCCGGCCGTGGCCTGCACCAGCACGCCCTTGCCGCCGGGCAGCAGCACGCTCTCGGCGGTGCGTACCGCGTCCCGGGCGCCCTGCCGGGCCGGCATCGCGGTCGCCGAGGTCAGCTCGGCCGGCGGAGAGTCGAAGACCTCCAGCGTGGTGGCCGGCGGCTGACCGGCCGGGCCGGGCCGGTAGGTGGCGCAGAGCACCGTCCGTCCCGGACGGACCTCGTGCAGCGTCGGCAGCCGGGCCGGCAGGCCGTCCGCGTCCAGGCGCTGGTCGGTGAGGAGCCGGCCCGCCTCGTCCGGTGTGATCTGCGTCACCTCGCCGCCGCCGCCGAGCAGCAGCAGCGCGGTCACCTCGCGGACGGTCGCCAGCCCTTGCCGGGTGAGCACGTAGTACTGGCCGGCGGCCTGGTAGACCTGGCCGATCCGGGCCGGCCGGTCGGCCACCGTCAGCCCGCTGGCGCTGCCGTCCCCGGCAATCGTCGGCTTGCGCAGCACCGGCCCGACCGGCACCGCGTTCAGCAGTTGCTGCCCGACGGTCAGGTTCGTCGCGCCGGCCATCTTCAACGCCACCAGCGCCTGCTCGTCACCGGCGACCCGCAGCCGGGAACCGCCGGTGAGCAGGTAGCGGGCGTCGCTGGTCCGCACCACCACGGCCCGGTCGGTGAGCGCCGTACCGCCGGGCAGCGCGCGGTCGATCACCAGGTGCGTGGTGGAGCGCTGCGGGTCGTTCGGATCCGGCACGTCGCACACCGACCAGGGGAGCCCGACCAGCGACTTGCGGTCCGGCAGGTCGTCCGGGGCGCCCACGATGCCGACCAGCCGCCCGCGTGGACGGTCCTTGATCGACGCCTGGGACATGGTGCGCGGCTGCGCCGCGGCGTCGTTGACGATCAGCCGCGCCGAGGCGTAGTTGAGCGTCGGGCGCAGCACCTTGTCCTCGCCGAAGTAGTACGTCGCGCCGGTCTCCCGCTCGATCACCAGCGTGTTCGGCTCCAGCGGCGCGGAGTTGCTGGTGAGCTGCCCGTACGCGCCCACGCCGCCGAGCACCACGGCCGCCGCGATGACGCTGCCGAACACCGCCATGCCGAGGCGGCGCATCGGCAGGTCGTTGGTCTCCGGATCACCGGAGAGCAGCGCCGAGACGATGCGGCGGGTGACGAACCGGTACGCCTGCACCTGATCGCGGCGGGTCCGCATGACTAACCTCCGGCGGGGGTGGGTCCACGGCGACAGGACCGAACGGCGCCGCGGGCTTCCCTACGATAAGGGGCCGTCGGGGGTGCGCCGGACCCCGTCCGCCGCCCGAACGACCGCACCCGCCCGGCGGATGCCCAGGATGTCCAGAAGGGACGCACACCGATGACGCAGCTCCAGGCGCCACCCGGTCGTACCGCCACCGTTCCCGCCGTACCGCCGGACCGGCCGGTCACCCCCGCCGACAAGCGCCGCCGGGGACGGCTCGGCCCGGTCGTGGTCGGGCAGCTCGTGGTGGTGGAGTGCGCCGCGCTCGCGGTCTGGTTCGCCACCGCCGGCCCGGCGTGGCTGCTCGGGGTGGTCGCCGTCCTGGCGCTGCTGGCGGTGGTCGCGGCGTTCGCGCGCCGGGGCGGCCGCTGGTGGTACGAGGATCTGATGCTCCGGCGTCGGCTGCGCCGGCGCCGCGACCGGGCCCGGAGCGCGGCGCCCGGTGGTGACCCGAGGCTGGCCGCGCTCGCCCCGGAGCTGACGGTGGTGGAGCTGACCGAGCGCGGCACCCGGCTCGGCATCGGGCAGGACGACCGGGGCTGGTTCGCCGCGCTGGCGCTGACCGGCCGTCCCGGCGCGCCCGCCGGCTCGATCGAGGCGGCCGTGGTGGACCGCGCCCTGGCGGTGCTCGCCGACTTCTCCGGCCCGGTCACCCAGACCCAGGTCGTCTCGCACACCCTGGTCTGGTACCCGGCGCCCGGCGCGCCGCCGTCGGCGTACCGGACCGTGTGGGTGGCGCTGCGCCTGTCGGTGTCCGACGCGCGGGCCGAGGCGGTGAGCCGTGGCGGCGGTCTGCGCGGCGTGCACCGCACGGTGGCGGCCGGGGTGGGCCGGCTCGGCAAGGCGCTCAACGCCGCCGGCCTCGGTCACCGGGTGCTCGACCGGAACGAGCTGCACGCGGCGGTGGTGTCCGGAGCCGGGCTCGACCTGGCGCCGGAGTCCCCGGTGGAGACGTGGACCAGCCTGCGCGGAGGCGGCTGGACGCAGCGCTGCCTGGCCCTGCGGGTACGCCCCAACGGCTCGCTCGGCGCGCTGGTGGACGCCGTCACCGCCACCTCGGCGCCCTCGCACACGGTCGCCGCGGTGGTGCTCCCGGGCGGCCGGCAGGTGCCGCCGCTGCTGCGGGTGGCAGCCATGGACGGGCACGCCGAGGCGCTGGTGAAGGCGGTCCGGGAGATGGCCCGGCGCGCGGGCGTGCCGGCCCGCCCGCTGGACGGCCAGCACGGCCCCGGCGTCTACGCCACCGCGCCGGTCGGCACCGCGATGGGGACCGTCACGGTCGAAGGTTGACGATCCAGCCGTACGCGCCGCACACCCAGACGGCCAGCGGCACCAGCGCGATGATCAGCAGGATCTCGACGATGTCCAGGGTCCGGCCCCAGACCGGGGAGATCCGCTTGCCGGCCACGGTCAGGCCGTAGACCAGGCTGATCACGGCCAGCACGGCCAGGCCGCCCAGGATCAGCCCGAGGCGTGTCGCCAGCGAGCCGGCGGCGAACGTGGCGGCGGCGACCAGCCCCAGGCCGACGGTGCCGGACAGCAGCACCGGCGTGCGCTGGGCGCGGCTGAGGAACGGGCGTGCCCGCAGCAGCGACAGCAGCGCCAGCACCAGGCAGAGCAGGACCGCCGGGAGCCGGCCGTTCCCGGCCAGCACCACCTCGCCGCCGAGCACCAGCAGCGAGACGGTCCAGAGCAGGCCGGTGAGGAACGCGTCGGCGCGCTCGCTGTTGCGCAGCACCGACGGCCCGTCCACCGACTCGGTGTCGGTCTTGAGGTCGTCCGGGCCGGTGGGAATGGACGGCACCGGCAGGCGGGCCAGGCGGTAGGCGAGCATCGGCAGCGCGGGCAGCGCGCCGAACGCGACCGTCGCGACCACCGCCGCCGAGGCCGCCGCGCCGATGTCGAAGGCCAGGCTGAGCACCGCGCCGAGGCCGACCGCCGCACCCACGCCCACCGCGCCGAGGAACAGCGGCAGGCGGTCGCCGACGGCGAGCGCGGCGACCGCGCCGAAGACCACCACGGCGGTGCCGGCGAGCAGGACGTGCGGACTCGCCAGCTCGCCGAGGGTCCGGTCCCCGGCCAGCACCAGCAGGCCGCCGACGCCCGCGTAACCGATCCCGACCAGGGCCAGCACCGCGCCGGTGCGGCTGTCGCCGGCGGCGCGGGACAGCACCGCGGCGCCGACCAGCAGCGCCACCGCGACCACGAACGCGGCCGCCGCGCCGGGAAGCTGCGGCGGGCCGGTGAGCAGCGTCGCCACCGCGCCCGCGGCGAGCGCCGAGGCGGCCAGCAGGACCGCGAACGTCCGCGTGGTGCCGACCTGCCAGGCGCCCGCCCGCTGGGTGGTGGAGGTGGCGACCGCGTCCACCACGTCGTCGAAGACGATCTCGGGGGCGGTCGCGGCGCGCGGGTTGAAGTAGAGCACCTCGCCGTCGCGGACGCCGAGCTGCGCGGCGGTCCGGCCGCCGTCGAGCGGCTGACCGCCGAGCCGGGACAGCGCCCAGCCGCCGTGCCGCACGCCCTCGTCGGCCAGGTCCTCGCCCGCGTACCGCAGCAGCGTGGGAAGCAGGTCGGCGAGCGGCACGTCGGACGGCAGCGCCAGATCCATCCTGGTACGCGGCGCCACGATGGTGATCCGGCTCAGCCCACCGGTCGCCGTCTTCGTCGCCACAGTGGCCTCCTCGTGCTCGCATACGATCCGCTGGGCCGTCGGCGTCGCCCCCACGGGTCCACGACGCCACCGGGAGATTACCTACGATGGCGGTCGCACAGGTTGCCCACCCGACGCTCACCGGCGGTGGCAGACCACGATCAGGGCCACTTCTGGGGAGGGGAGAGCCGTGAGTACGGTGGTGTTCCGCCGACTTCCGCGTCAACCGGGGCCCGCGCTGCCGCGCGGCGAGGTGCTGCTGGAATCCCCGCCCGAGCTGCCGGAGCCGCAGGCCAAGGGCATGGGCCAGGTGCTGATGATCCTGCCGATGCTCTGCGGCGTCGGCGCGATGGCGTTCCTCTACGCCGGCCGTGGCGGCGGCATGATGACGTACGTCGCGGGTGGCCTGTTCGGTGTGTCCATGTTGGGCATGGCGATCGGCACGCTCGGCAACGGCGGCAACGACAAGGCCGAGCTGAACGCGCAGCGGCGCGACTACATGCGCTATCTCGCGCAGATGCGCAAGCGCACCCGGCGGGCGGCCGAGCAGCAGCGCGCCGCGATGACCTGGCGGCACCCGGAGCCGGACGCGCTCTGGTCGATCGCCGCCTCCCGCCGGCTCTGGGAGCGGCGGATCACCGAGGACGACTTCGGCGAGGTGCGGATCGCGCTCGGCCCGCAGCGGCTGGCGGTGGAGATCGTGCCGCCGGAGACCAAGCCGGTGGAGGACCTGGAACCGATGAGCGCGATCGCGCTGCGCCGGTTCGTCCGGGCCCACTCCAGCGTGCCGGACCTGCCGACCGCGCTGTCGCTGCGCGCGTTCAGCCGGATCGCGTTGCGCGGCGACCGGGAGCCGGTGCTCGACCTGACCCGGGCCGCGCTGGGCCAGCTCGTCACGTTCCACGCCCCGGAGGACCTCCTGGTGGTCGTGGTGGCCGCGCCGGACCGGCAGGCGGCCTGGGACTGGGTGAAGTGGCTGCCGCACGCCCAGCACCCGGGGCGTACGGACGCGGCGGGCGCGCGCCGGATGGTGTTCGCCGCGCTGGACGAGGCGGAGACCGCGCTGGCCCAGGATCTGGGCGGTCGGCCCCGGTTCGCGCCGGAGGCGAAGCCGCTGACCACCGCGCCGCACGTGGTGGTGGTGCTGGACGGCGGCGAGGTCTCGGCGACGTGCGCGCTGACCGGGCCGGGCCTGCTCGGCTCGACCGTGTTCGACCTGTCCGGCGCGGTCCCGCGCGACGCCGGGCGCTGGCTGCTCTGCCTGGACGCCGGGGACGGCACCGGGCTCGACCTGGTCCGCGGCACCGCCACCTCGCGGCTGGGCCGGCCGGACCGGCTGTCCCTGAGCGCGGCCGAGGGGCTGGCCCGGCAGATCGCCCCGTTCCGGCTCTCCCAGCAGCAGGGCGCCAGCACCGAGGAGCCGCTGGCCCGCAGCATGGAGCTGCCCGACCTGCTCGGCGTCGGCGACGCCGCCACAGTGGACACCCGGCAGACCTGGCGTCCGCGCAGCCACCGCGACCGGCTGCGCATCCCGCTCGGCCTGGGACCGGACGGCAACGTGGTGGAGCTGGACTTCAAGGAGTCCGCGCACGAGGGCATGGGCCCGCACGGCCTGGTGATCGGCGCGACCGGTTCCGGCAAGAGCGAGCTGCTGCGTACGGTGGTCGCGGCGCTCGCGGTGACGCACTCGTCGGAGGAGCTGAACTTCGTCCTCGTCGACTTCAAGGGTGGCGCCACCTTCGCCTCGCTGGACGCGTTGCCGCACACCAGTGCGGTGATCACCAACCTCTCCGACGAGCTGCCGCTGGTCGACCGCATGCGGGACGCGCTGGCCGGTGAGATGAACCGCCGGCAGGAGGTGCTGCGGGCGGCGGGCAACTACGTCTCCCGGTACGACTACGAGAAGGCGCGGGCCGCCGGTGAGCCGCTGGAGCCGATGCCCAGCCTGCTGATCATCTGTGACGAGTTCTCCGAGCTGCTGGCCGCCAAGCCGGACTTCATCGACCTGTTCGTGATGATCGGCCGCCTCGGCCGGTCGCTCGGCGTGCACCTGCTGCTCGCCTCGCAGCGGCTGGAGGAGGGCAAGCTGCGCGGCCTGGACACGCACCTGTCGTACCGGATCGGTCTGCGCACGTTCTCGGCGGTGGAGAGCCGGATCGTGCTCGGCGTGCCGGACGCGTACGAGCTGCCCAGCGCGCCGGGTCACGGCTACCTGAAGACCGACACCGCTACCATGCTGCGGTTCCGCGCCGCGTACGTGTCCGGCCCGTACCGGGCCCCGGGGCAGGTGCAGCGCTCCACCCGGGCGCAGGTGCAGCGCCGGATCGTCCCGTACGGCATCGACTACGTGCCGGTGCCGGCCCAGCCGAGCCCCGCCGAGGCGGCCCCGGAGCCGGAGCAGAGCGGCGACGGCAAGGCCGTGGCGATGCTGGACGTGCTGATCGACCAGCTCAAGGGCCGGGGCAAGCCGGCGCACCAGGTCTGGCTGCCGCCGCTGGCCGAGCCGTCCGGGCTGGCCGAGCTGCTGCCCAAGCTGAGCGTGCACCCGACGTTCGGCCTGACCACCGCCGACTGGCCGGGCCGCGGCCGGCTCGCCGTGCCGGTCGGCATCGTGGACCGGCCGTACGAGCAGCGCCGCGACCCGATGATGGTCGACCTGGCCGGGGCCGGCGGCAACGTGGTGATCGTCGGGGCGTCGCTGAGCGGCAAGAGCACCATGCTGCGCTCGATGCTGGCCTCGCTGGCGCTCACCCACACGCCGCGCGAGGTGCAGTTCTTCTGCCTCGACTTCGGCGGCGGCGCGCTGCGCAGCCTGGACGGGCTGCCGCACACCTCGGGGGTCGCGGGCCGGCGCGACGTCGAGGCGGTCCGGCGGACGGTGGCCGAGGTGGTCGCCGTGATCGACGAGCGGGAGAACCGGTTCACCCAGCACGGCATCGACTCGGTGGCGAGCTACCGGCGCCGCCGGGCGGCCGGTGAGTTCGCCGACGACCCGTTCGGTGACGTCTTCCTCGTGGTGGACGGCTGGAACACGCTGCGCCAGGAGTACGAGGAGCTGGAGCAGACGATCACGAACCTGGCGAACCGGGGTCTCGGCTTCGGCGTCCACGTGGTGATCACGGCGGTGCGGTGGGCGGAGATCCGGATCAACATGCGGGATCTGCTCGGCACCAAGCTGGAGCTGCGGCTCGGTGACCCGTCGGAGTCGGAGATCGACCGGCGGGCGGCGCAGAACGTGCCGGTGGGCGCGCCCGGCCGCGGCCTGACCCGGGACAAGTTGCACTTCCTGACCGCGATCTCGCGGATCGACGGCAAGCGCGACATCGAGGACCTGACCGAGGCGTCGGTGGCGCTCGCGGGTCACGTCGCGTCGAACTGGCCGGGGCAGCCGGCACCGAAGGTCCGGCTGCTGCCGCGCAGGCTGGCGGTCACCGAGCTGGCGAAGGTGGTCGACCGGTCCGCCCCGGGCATCCCGATCGGCGTGAACGAGTCCGCGCTCGCCCCGGTCTACCTGGACCTGGCCGGCGAGCCGCACCTGACCGTGTTCGGCGACGCCGAGTGCGGCAAGACCAACCTGCTGCGGCTGATCGCCCGGGGGATCGCCGAGCGGTACACCCCGGCCCAGGCGCGGCTGGTCATCGCCGACTACCGGCGCGGTCTGCTGGGCGCGGTCGAGGGTGACCACCTGCTCGACTACGCGCCGTCGAACCAGGTGTTCAGCCAGGGCCTCGGCTCGATCCGCAGCGCGTTGCAGAACCGGCTGCCCGGCCCGGACGTGACCACCGCGCAGCTTCGCGACCGGAGCTGGTGGAAGGGCCCGGACCTGTACATCCTGGTGGACGACTACGACCTGGTGGCCTCCGGTGGCAGCAACCCGCTGAGCGCGCTGCACGAACTGCTGCCGCAGGCGCGGGACATCGGCCTGCACCTGATCATCACGCGCCGGGTCGGCGGTGTGGCCCGGGCGCTGTACGAGCCGGTGCTGCAACGCCTGCGCGAGCTGGACTCGCCGGGCCTGCTGATGTCCGGCAGCCGGGAGGAGGGTGCCGTCTTCGGCAACCTGCGGCCGACCCCGCAGCCGCCGGGCCGGGGCACGCTCGTCCGCCGCCGCGACGGCCAGCAGCTGATCCAGACCGCGTGGACGGAACCGGCCTGACGGGACGGACGCCGGGCGGCCCGGTCCGGTAGCGTCGGCGCGATCGATCGTCGCGAGTGGAGAGGGGCGCGCAGGTGAGCAGCCCGTCGGGTTTCGGTGCGGCCATGGAGGGCCTGCTGCGGCAGGCGCAGGAACAGCAGCGCCGGCTGGCCGATCTCCAGCGGCAGCGTGCCGAACTGCGGGTCACCGGAGAGAGCCCGGACGGGCTGGTGCGGGTGACGCTGGACGGCGACATGAAGGTCGGCGACATCGAGCTCAACGCGCGGGCGATGCGGCTGGACAGCTTCTCCCTGGCCGAGGCGATGCAGGCGGCGATCGACGCCGCCTACGCGGCCTTCGAGGAGCGCCAGCGCGAGATGCTGGGCGAGATGCTCGGCGACTCCGAGATGGTCCGCCGGGCGCAGGACGGCACGCTGACCCCGGAGGACTGGTTCCGTCAGTTCGGGGTGGACGTGTCCGACCCGACCCGCAACCTGCGGCGCTGAACGAGAGGAAGGCCGGCGATGCCGAACACCGTCGACGTCGACGCGATCCGGAAGGCGGGCAGGATGCTCGACGCCCCGGACGGCCCGATTCAATACCTGCGCAACGTCGAGACGTTGCTGGGCGAGGTCAAGCTGCCCGGCGGCGCGCTGAGCTGGTTCGGCACCGGCGCGGTGGAGCGGCACAACGCGGCTGTGGACGGGCACCTGGACAACGTCCGCACCGGCGTGGAGCATCTGCGCAAGGCCGCCGCGCAGCTCGAACAGAGCGCGAAGAACTGGGAGAGGTCGGATCAGCCCTGGGTGGTCAAGTGACCGGCCGGGTCCGCCACGGGAAGGACGCCTGATGCCTCCGGAGATCCTCATCGCCAACGCCTCGGGGACGGTGACCGGCACCGTGACGGTCGCCGAGACCACGGCTCCGGTCCGGTCGGCGGCGGCCATCGCCAAGGGCAACGTGGTCTGGATCGTCGCCTCGGCGGCGCTGATCGGCACGATCCTCTACCTGGAGTCGTTCGACAACCAGCAGGTCAACGAGTCGATCAAGAAGTGGGACGAGGCGGCCCGCCTGCTCGGCGCGGACCAGTTCGGCGCGGCCATGGCGGCGGTCCCGCCGGACGCGGCGGAGTGGGACTTCGACGACCGCGACGCGTTCGACCTGTTCCTCCGCAAGCTCGGGGCGGAGATCAACTCGCTGGCCGAGGCGTTCGCCGCCAACCGGGACACGCTCACCGCCGCCCGGGACGCGTACAACGACGCGATCTCCGGGCTGGCCCAGGCGCTCATGCCGATCCTGGTCGCGGTGATCGCCTCGATCGCGCTCCAGTTCTTCCCCGCCACCACCGCACTGGCCCAGGCCATCGGCATCGTCGGCCTGACCGCCACCGCCGCCGTGCTGGTCCTGGTCTTCGGCGAGATCAGCGCGCTGCTGCACGCGCTGCTGGCCGCCTTCCACACGGACAACCGGTTCACCTTCACCGCTGACTCCCGCCCGGGCTGGGCGCCGACCGGCTCGGACCCGGACATCAAGGACATCAAGATCGACTGGGTGCGGGACGCCAAGTTCTACGGGTGACGGGAGCGACGCATGGACACTTTGCTCTTCTCGCTGCTGCTGTACGTCCTGCTGACCATCCCGGTCTTCGTGGTCCTGATGCTGTTCGCCGCGCTGACCCGCTCGGTGCGGCTGCGGCGGGCCGCCGAGGTGGTGTCGCTGAGCACCTGCGCGGCGCTTCTGGTGCTGTCGTTCCAGCGGGCGTTCGAGAAGCCGATGCTGTGGGCCGTGGTGGTGATGCTGGTCGCGGTGCTGGTGTTCGGCGTGTCGATGATCGTCAAATCGTCACGCGAACGGTCCTGACCTCGGGCTCGACCGTCCAACCCGTACTCAGGGTGCGAGAACGCGTCTGTCGACAGTGGGATGTCGGAATACGACGATGGGCCAGCAGGGCTGCGCGGGTTGGACATCGTCCGCTACGGTTCGGATGAAGTGTCCGTCGGTGGGGTGTGTACGCCTTGCCGCGGGGGAGGGCGCGGCGGAACCGCCGCCACAAGATGACGGAAGGGTGTGAAGCATGGCGTTCGAGGTCAGTGCAGCGACTCTGCACACCGCCGCGAGTGACGTGCGGTCCACGCGCAGCGATGTCGACGGCGAGCTCAAGAAGCTGTGGAACGTGGTCGACGACCTGGCGATGGCCTGGAAGGGCCAGGCGTCCACGGGCTTCCAGAGCCTGATGACTCGCTGGAACGAGGACACCACGAAGCTGCTGACCGCGATGGACAACATCGCGGATCTGCTCGACAAGTCGGGCACCACGCACCAGGTCAACGACGAAGAGCAGCAGCAGATGCTGGACAAGTTCCACGCTGCTCTCAACCCGTGATCCGCGAAGACAGGCAGAGGAGGAATCGATGAGCATCAAGGTTGATTACGCTGTTCTGGAGAGCAGCAACCAGCAGATGCAGGCCATCTCGCGGACCATCGACGAGAAGCTGGACACGCTGCGGGCGATGCTGACCAAGCTCGAGTGGGAGGGCCAGGACCGGGCCGCCTACCAGCAGCACCAGGCTCAGTGGGACGCCGCCGTGCGGGACATCAACAAGGTCCTGAACGAGATCGGCGGCGCCGTGGGCATCGCGCGTGAGAACTACATGACCACGGAGATGAGCAACTCCAAGGTCTGGGGCAACTGACCCCCGACCGGTCCACAGCGGCTCCGCTCCGGCTCGCGCCGGGCGGAGCCGTCGTGTTTCTCAGGCGTCCTGCGGGACGTCGCGCCGGCCGGGCCGCCACCCGCGCCGGCGTCCGCGTACCACGATGGGGCGCAGCGTCAGCAGGACGCCGGCCAGCAGCGCGCCGACGACGGCCACCCAGATCGCGACGGTGCGCTGCCAGGCCAGCGGATCGGTGGGCGGCGCCGGTGGCGGCATCGCGCCCAGCGGCGGATCGCTCCGGGTGCCCAGCAGGCTGGTGACCGCCCGGTACGGGTTGACCATCCCGAAGCCGACCTCGGCGTTGTGCCCGTCGGGCGGGTTGTCGGCGGTGCGGGTCAGCCGGTAGGCGACCTCGTCGGCGCTGATGTCCGGGTGTGCGGCCCGCACCAGCGCGGCCACCCCGGAGACGTACGCGGTGGCGAAGCTCGTCCCGCCCTGCGGCTCGGCCCGGTATCCGGATCCCTGCGGCGCGGGCCCGACGATGTTCAGTCCGGGGCCGGCGATGTCCACATAGTCCCCGCTGACCGAGCTGCCGACGTGCCCGCCCTGCTCGTCGATTCCGGCGACGGCCACGACACCGTCGTACGCCGCCGGGTAGGCCGGCCGGTCCTCCCGGTTCTCCTGCCGGTTGCCGGCGGAGGCGACGACCACCACGTCCTTGGCGAGCGCGTACTGCACGGCGGACTTCAGCGCCGGGTCGTCGAGCGTGACCAGGGACAGGTTGATCACGTCGGCGTCGTGGTCGACGGCCCAGCGGATCGCCTTGCCGATCTCGGCCGGCACGTCCGGGTCGAAGTTCTCCTTGTTCTCGGCCAGCACCCGCAGCGGCAGGATCTTCGCCTCCGGCGCGATGCCGGTGTACGGCGAGCCGGTGCCCTCCCGGCCGGCGATGATGCCCGCGACCATGGTGCCGTGGCCGACCAGGTCGCACTGCCCCTTCAGGCGGACGAGCTGGTTGAAGTCCTCACCCGGCAGCACCCGCCCGCGCAGCAGGGGGTGGGCCGGCGAGACCCCGGAGTCGATCACCGCCACGGTGGTTCCCGCGCCCTTGCCGATCCGCCACGCCGCGGCCGGGTCGAGGCGGCTCAGCGCCCACGGCACCTCGGTGGGTGCGGGGCCGCCGGCCGGGCCGCACTTCGGGGCGGCCTGCGCGGGCGCGGGCACCGCCAGCGCGCCGCCGAGCAGGGCGGTGACCGTCGCTCCGGAGAGGACGGACCTGATCCGGTGTCCGGCCCGGACGCGTCCCGTGGTCGCGCCCGGCCGCAAGCTGTCGCGCACGCGGTGAGATTACCCGCCGCGCCCGCCCGTGCGGGCACTCGTGGTGCCGGTCCGGGTCACCTGTCGGCGGTGGCGTCCCCGGCCGGCTCGGCGGCGAAGAGGGCCAGCAGGGCGCCGACCTGCTGGTCGGCCTCGGCCGGGTGCCGGAAGCGGCCCTTCGGGTTGATCGTGTACTTGTTGCGCCGTCCCACCCGCGTACGCCGCAGGTAACCCCCTGCTTCCAGGTCGGCGACGATGGCCTGGGCCGCCCGTTCGGTCACACCCACCTCGTCGGCCACGTCGCGCAGCCGGGCGGTGGGGTTGCGCGCGATCGCGAGCAGCACGTGGCCGTGGTTGGTGAGGAAGGTCCAGTTACGGCGGCTCCCGTCCTCAACTGGTGTGGTCGCCATGGTGGTCATGCTATGGCCACCGCCGCCACCGGCCGAATCGGCGCGGGCCGAGGGCGGGTGGCAACGGGAAAGTATGAAATGCGTATCACGAATCTTGACGGGCCCCGAGGTGCGTGTGACCGTGGGTCGCGAGGCCGTTCGGCCCGGTAGTTCCCCAGGTAGACGAGGTGAGGGACATGACGCCGAGCACCCCGGAGCAGGCACTGACCGAACTGCGTGCCGGTAACCACCGGTTCGTCACCGGTGCCCCGCAGCATCCGAATCAGGACGCCGGGCACCGCGCGGCTGTCGCCGACGGCCAGCATCCCTTCGCGGTGATCGTCGGCTGCTCCGACTCACGGCTCGCCGCCGAGATCATCTTCGACCGCGGTCTCGGTGACCTCTTCGTGGTGCGTACGGCCGGGCACACCGCCGGGCCGGAGGTGCTCGGCAGCGTCGAGTACGCGGTCACCGTGCTCGGCACGCCGCTCGTGGTGGTGCTCGGGCACGACTCGTGCGGCGCGGTCCAAGCCGCCCGGGAGGGGTTCCGGACCGGGTCCGCTCTGGTCGGGCACCTGGGCGCGGTGGTGGACGCGGTCTCGCCCAGCCTGCTGCGCGCCTCCCGCCAGGGCGTCGACGACCTCGACGGCATCATCGACGTGCACATCGCGCAGACCGTCGAGACGCTGCTGGCCCGCTCCGCCGTGCTGGCTGAGCGGGTGGCGGCCGGGCGGTGCACGGTGGTGGGCATGTCGTACCGGCTCGCCGGCGGCGAGGTGCGGACCGTGGCGCAGTCCCCGGCCCCGCTGCCCGCTCCGGCGGCGCCCGCCGACCCGGCGCTGGCCGGCTGAGCCGTCGGGAAGACGAAAAGGGGCCGCCCGAGGGCGGCCCCTTTCACCGTGTCCGGGTCAGAGCAGCGACATGTGGACGTGGTCGGTGTGGTTCGACGGTCCGCTGTACGAACTCCAGCCGGTGGCCGGGAACCAGATCTGCCGGTTCCAGATGACGTAGTAGATGCCCAGCCGGTCGGCGTTGCGGATGAGGAACGCGGCGACCTCGTTGCCGTACCGGCGGGTGTCGTTGTTGTGCCAGGGCGCGAAGCCGCTGTTCTGGAGCGACCAGTCGCACGCCTTGCCCTTGGGGTGCTCCCACGGCCCGCCAGGCCGGTAGCAGCCCACGAAGCGCTTGAAGCCCGCGCGGCGGACCTCCTTGTACGCGTGCAGCGTGCGCGGGGTGACGCAGCCCGACGTGGTCGGGTCGTCCTCGCTGCACGACTCGGCCTTCCAGCCGCCGTCGGCCGTGCGGCCGGGGGCGATCTTGGCGACCGGTGAGGTGGCGGAGACCAGGCCGCCGGTGAAGCCGAGACCGCCGACGAGCTTCAGCGCGCGCTCGGCCTGTACCTTCTCGCGCTCCATCGCGTTCTTCTGCTTCTCCTGCTCGCGCACCTCGGCGTCGAGCGCGATCTTGGCCTGCTCGGCGCGGGTCTTGACCGCGTTGATGGCGGCCAGGCGCTGCGCGTTGAGGAGGTTCAGCTCGTCCAGGGCGTTGACCCGGCGGACGAACGAGTCGGGCGAGTTGCTCTCCAGCAGCATCGCCATGGCGCCCATCCGGCCGGTCCGGTAGGACTGGGCGGCGAGCTGGTTGACCTGCGGGCTGAGCGCGTCGAGTTCGGTCTGTGCCGTCTTCACCTCGGCCGCCAGCCGCCGCTGGCGGTCCTGCGACTTGGCGAGCTTTGCCTTGGCCTGGAGGAAGTTCCGGTTGGCGGCGTCGATCGCCTCGGTGATGAGCGGCGGTTCGCCGTCCTCCTCGTGTCCCGAGGGGGTGCCGGGGGCCGCCGCGGTGGGGGCCGCGGTCGCCGGGGCCGGCCCGGCCAGCACTGCCAGCGAGGTCAGCACGGCCACCACGGGTGTCAGCCAGCGGCGCAGGGGTGCCGTCACAGTGTTCCCTTCCGTCGGCCGCCGACCGGGTTAGCTGACGGGTTCGGGACGGAAGTGGCCCCTACCGCTGTCGCGGATTCACCCCATGTACCTGGTTCCCCGGCTCGCCCGCGGGCGATTGGGCGGCGGCACCGCTGGCGCCGGTGCGCGCCTTCGGCGGTGACCGGCAGCGAGGTTACCTGACAGCACTCCTGAGGATCTACGTCCGGAAGCCGACCAATAGCGAGATTTCGCCGTGGCGCACCGTGACCAGCGTCGCGTTTGAAATCGATGGTCACGCTGCGGAGTGTCACCATGCGGCCTCCGTACTCTTCCCGCCGCCGAGCGCCTCCAGCGCGTCGTCCCGTCCGGCCGGCGGCCGGGCCGCGGGTGGCGCCGGCTCCGCGCCGCGCGAGTGCCGTCCGGCGGTGGTCACGACCGCGGCCAGTCCGGTCGTCAGCGGTACGGCGGCGATCAGGCCGAGCGTGGCCACCGCGCTGCGGACGATCTCCTGGGCGAGGAACTCGCTCGTGAGGATCTCGCTCACCGGGCGGGAGTCGGCGACCAGCAGGAGCAGCAGCGGCAGCGAGGCGCCCGCGTACGCCAGCACGATGGTGTTGACGGTGGACGCGATGTGCGCCCGGCCGACCCGGGTCGCCGCCCGGTAGAGCTGCCGCCGGGACAGGCCGGGGTTGGCGTGCGCCAGTTCGGTGACGGTGGCCGCCTGGGTGACCGTGACGTCGTCCAGCACGCCCAGCGAGCCGATGATGATGCCGGCCAGGAGCAGGCCGTGCAGGTCCACGTCGCCCTGGAACATGGACAGCGTGGTGGCGTCCTCGCTGCCGAATCCGGTCAGGTGGGTGGCGGACGTGGCGAGCAGGCCGAGCACGCCGGTGACCACCAGGCTGCCGAGCGTGCCGAGCACCGCCACGGACGTCTGCGCGGTGATGCCGTGGGTCAGGTAGAGCACCACGAACATGATCAACGCGGCGCCCACTATCGCCACCAGCAGCGGAGGCTGACCGGCGCCGATGCCCGGCAGCACGAAGCCGAGCAGGATGGCGAAGCTGGCCACCAGGCCGCCGAGCGCGGCGAGACCGCGCCAGCGGCCGAACGCCACGATCGCGGCGGCGAAGAGCACCATCAGCCAGATCAGTGGCGTGCCGCGCTGGTGTTCGGCGATGTTGTAGGACTTCACCGCCGGGTCGGCCGGGTCGGTCAGCTCGACCAGGACGACCTCGTCGCCGACCGCGACCCGGGGCGCGCCCGGCCCGGCCGGGATCGGCGTCTCGACCTGCCGGCCCGCGTCCGGGCCCTGCTCGACGGTCACCGTCACAGTGCCGCAGGGGCCACCTGCGCCGTCCGGGGACTCCGGGGTCGGCGGGCAGGGTTCGGTGACCACCCGGGTCACGGTGCCGTGGTAGCGGGGGACGTCCGCGCCGCCGACCGGCTCCCGGTCCTGCCGGGGCCAGAGCACCAGCGCCGCGATCACGGTGATCACGAACAGCGGCACCACGACGGCGACGAGCAGCCGTCGTACGCCCGGCGGCGCGGCGGGTGCGGGGTGGGTGTGGTCGGCACCCATGGCGTCTCTCCCAACGGTCGCGGCGACGCCTGGTCCGCCGGACCGGTCTGGTCACCCGGCCGGCGTGGACGTGTCGACCACGTCCGGGTCGTCGCCCGGCCATGGTAGGCAACCCGGCCGGGCGCTTCCGGGCACCGTGACCGTGACGCGCGCTCCGCGCGGATCAGCCCAGGCCGGCCCGGCGTCGCCGGTACTCGTCCTCGTCGATCTCGCCGCGGGCGTACCGCTCGTCCAGGATGCGCCGGGCCGTCGTCGGGCCCAGGTACTGCGGGCCGGTCCACCGCACGGCCGCCCAGACGAGGCCCGCCAGCACCGCGAGCACCAGCAGGGACCAGATCCACATCCAGCCCATCATCGGGCTCTGCCACATCATCGGGCCGCCCTCCGTCCGTCGCCGCGGGTCCGCCGGGCCGGCCTGCCCGCCACTTCGACGGTACGACCGGCACGACGCGTCGGCGCGGGTCGATGTGCCCTGCTCCGAGGGTCGGAGGTCCCGCTCAGCCGCGCTTCATCAGGCGGCCGACGGCGGCCATCATCTCGGTCGCCATCTCGTCGGCCCGGCCCTCGGCGGCGCCCTCGTGCATGCAGTGCCGGGCGTGGCCGTCGAGCAGGCCCAGGCCGACCTTGTCCAGCGCCGCCTGGATGGCCGAAATCTGGGTCAGCACGTCGATGCAGTATCGGTCGTCCTCGACCATCTTCTCGATGCCACGGACCTGGCCCTCGATCCGGCGGAGCCGGGCGAGGAGTTGGTCCTTGCTGGCGGTGTAGCCCCGGGTCGGGCTGGACGGCGCGGTCATGAAACCGAGGATAGCGTACCCCTCGGGGGTATGCTAACGTTCCGAACGTACCCCTAGGGGGTATCAGATCGGAGGGCGAGATGGAGACCACCTACCAGGTGAGCGGCATGACCTGCGGGCACTGCGTCAACTCGGTGAGCACCGAGCTGAGCGCGTTGCCGGGCGTCACCGACGTCCAGGTCGACCTGGCCAGCGGCCGGGTCACCGTCACCAGTCAGAACCCGCTGGACGCGGACGCGGTCCGCGCGGCGGTCGACGAGGCCGGCTACGACCTCGTCGGTGCGTGACGGGTCCGACGACCCGTAGAAACCGAGGAGACACCATGAACACGGCGACGAAGCTCAGCGGCTTCGCCCTCGGCCTCGTGGCGGTGTTCGGCGCGGCGTACGGGATCGGCAACCTGGCCGATCCCGTCGCCCCGGCCGCCGAGACCCGCCACGACGACAGCGACAGCGACCACGGGGCCGGCGACACCGGCCACGGTGACGAGAGCGGCGCGTCCGCGCATCTGCCCGGCGGGCTGCTCGTCTCCGAACGCGGCTACACGTTCCAGCCCGCCACCGCCCCGGCCGGGCAGTTCGCCTTCCGGATCACCGGCCCGGACGGCGCGCCGGTCACCCGCTTCGAGGTGGCCCACGACAAGCGCATGCACCTGATCGTCGCCCGCCGGGACCTGTCCGGGTTCCGGCACGTCCACCCGGAGATGACCGGCGACGGCACCTGGCGGGTCGCCTCGCCGCTCGGAGGCCCCGGCGTCTGGCGGGCCTTCGCCGACTTCACCCCCGAGGGCGACGAGCCGCTGACCCTCGGCCTGGACGTCACGGTCCCCGGCGAACTGACCGCCCGGCCGCTGCCGGCGCCGGTGACCAGCACCACAGTCGACGGCTACACGGTCACGCTGACCGGAACGCCGGAGCCGGGCCGCACCAGCCGGCTCACGCTCTCCGTCAGCCGCGACGGGCGGCCGGTCACCGACCTTCAGCCCTACCTCGGCGCGTACGGGCACCTGGTGGCGCTGCGGCAGGGCGACCTGGCGTACCTGCACGTGCACCCGGAGGGGACGCCCGGCGACGGGCGCACCCCCGCCGGTCCGGCGATCACGTTCGCGGCCGAGGTGCCCTCCGCCGGGGCGTACCGTCTCTACCTGGACTTCCGGCACGGCGACGCGGTGCACACCGCCGAGTTCACCGTCCTGGCCGGCGACCGGACCACGCCCGCGCCCGCCGCGCCGGCATCCACCACCGCACCGACCCCGGACGCCGGACACGGCACCCCGGGGCACGGGCACAGTTGAGCGCCGGAGGTGCCGCGATGACTGCCACGGGAAAGGCGCTGCCCACCGCGCCGAACCTGATCGAACTGGCGATCGGCGGGATGACCTGCGCGTCCTGCGCCGCCCGGATCGAGAAGAAGCTCAACCGGATGGACGGCGTCGAGGCGACCGTGAACTACGCCACCGAGAAGGCCACCGTCCGGTACGCCGACGACATCGCGCCGGCCGACCTGATCGCCACCGTCGAGAAGACCGGCTACACCGCAGTGGTGCCGCCGCCGCCCGAGCAGGCGGACGCCGCCACGGCCGGGGAGCCGGTGGACGAGCTGCGCACCGCGCGTACCCGGCTCTGGGTGTCCGCCGTGCTCACCCTGCCGGTGATCGTGCTCGCCATGGTTCCGGCCTGGCAGTTCGACTACTGGCAGTGGGCCTCGCTCACCCTGGCCGCCCCGGTGGTGGTCTGGGGCGGGCTGCCGTTCCACCGCGCCGCGCTGGTCAACCTGCGGCACGGCGCCGCGACCATGGACACGCTCGTCTCGCTCGGCACGCTGGCCGCGTTCGGCTGGTCGCTCTGGGCCCTGTTCCTCGGCACCGCCGGCATGCCCGGGATGACGCACGCGTTCAGCTTCGCCATCACCCGCGGCGACGGCGCCGGCAACATCTACCTGGAGGCCGCCGCCGGGGTGACCGTGTTCATCCTGGCCGGGCGCTACTTCGAGGCCCGCTCCAAGCGCACCGCCGGGTCGGCGCTGCGCGCCCTGCTCGAACTCGGCGCCAAGGACGTGGCGGTGCTGCGCGACGGGCAGGAGACCCGGATCCCGGTCGGCCGGCTCGCGGTCGGCGACCGGTTCGTGGTCCGGCCCGGCGAGAAGGTCGCCACCGACGGCGTGGTCGAGGAGGGCACGTCGGCGGTCGACGCCAGCATGCTCACCGGCGAGTCCGTGCCGGTCGAGGTGGGGCCCGGCGACGCCGTGGTCGGCGCGACTGTGAACGCCGGCGGCCGGCTGGTGGTCCGGGCCACCCGGATCGGCGGCGACACGCAGCTCGCCCAGATGGCGCGGCTGGTGGAGCAGGCGCAGGCCGGCAAGGCGGCGGTGCAGCGGCTCGCCGACCGGATCTCCGGCGTGTTCGTGCCGATCGTGATCGCGCTGGCCGCCGGCACGCTCGGCTGGTGGCTCGGCACCGGCTCCGGGCCGACCGCCGCGTTCACCGCCGCGGTGGCCGTCCTGATCATCGCCTGCCCGTGCGCGCTCGGCCTGGCCACGCCGACCGCGCTGCTCGTCGGCACCGGGCGCGGCGCGCAGCTCGGTGTGCTGATCAAGGGGCCGGAGGTGCTGGAGTCCACCCGCCGGGTCGACACAGTGGTGCTGGACAAGACCGGCACCGTCACCACCGGCCGGATGGCGCTGGCCGAGGTGCTGCCGGCCGACGGAGAGGACGCCGCCGAGCTGCTCCGGGTGGCCGGCGCGCTGGAGGCCGCCTCCGAGCACCCGATCGCGCGCGCCGTCGCCGAGGCTGCGGCCGAGGCCGGGGCACTGCCGCCGGTCGGCGAGTTCGCCAACGCCGAAGGGCTGGGCGTGACCGGCACCGTCGACGGCCGGACCGTGGTGGTCGGCCGGGCCCGGCTGCTGCGGGAGCGGGGTCTCGACGTACCCGAGGAGGTCGTGCGGGCCGCGACCGGCGCGGAGGCCGCCGGGCGGACGGCGATCCTGGCCGGCTGGGACGGGCGGGCCCGCGGTGTGCTCGCGGTGGCCGACGCGGTGAAGCCGACCAGCCGGGCGGCGGTCGCCCGGCTGCGTGAGCTGGGCCTGAAGCCGGTGCTGCTCACCGGCGACAACACCACTGTGGCGAAGGCGGTGGCGGCCGAGGTCGGCATCGACGAGGTGATCGCGGAGGTGCTGCCCGCCGACAAGGTCGACGTGGTCGAGCGGCTCCAGCGCGAGGGCCGGGTGGTCGCCATGGTCGGCGACGGGGTGAACGACGCCGCCGCGCTGGCCCGGGCCGACCTCGGGCTGGCCATGGGCACCGGCACCGACGCGGCCATCGAGGCCGCCGACCTGACGCTGGTCCGGGGCGACCTGATGGTCGCGGCGGACGCCATCCGGCTCTCCCGCCGGACGCTGGCGATCATCAAGGGCAACCTGTTCTGGGCGTTCGCCTACAACGTCGCGGCGCTGCCGCTGGCGGCGGCCGGGCTGCTCAACCCGATGCTCGCCGGGGCGGCCATGGCGTTATCGTCGGTCTTCGTGGTGGGCAACAGCCTGCGGCTGCGGCGCTTCCGCCCGATCGGGTGAGGGGATTGAGCCGACGGCCGACGGGGTAACCAGTTGTCGTCAGGCAACCGCATCAGTGGAGGTCATCATGGGTCTGGACGACAAGATCGACAACGCTTCCCAGGACACCGCGGGCAAGGTCAAGGAGGGCGTCGGCCGGGCGACCGACAACGAGCGCCTCGAGGCCGAGGGCCGCAACGACCAGGCGGGCGCCAAGCTCAAGCAGGCCGGCGAGAAGATCAAGGACGCCTTCAAGAGCTGAGTACGCGACGCACACACACCACCGGGTCGGCCCACGGGCCGGCCCGGAGTGCTGTCCAGGCGCGGGTCAGCGCGGCCGGTCACCGGCCAGGCGCGCGGCGCGTACCTCCAGGTAACGCCGTTCCGGCAGGCTCGTGGTGGCCCGCGCGGCGGCCAGGTACGCGGCCCGGGCCGCCGTACGGTCGCCGGCCAGGTCGAGCAGGTGCGCGCGGACGGCGGCGAGCCGGTGGTGGCCCGCGGTCCGGTCGTCGCCGTCGAGCGTGGCCAGCAGCGCCAGCCCGGCACGCGGGCCGTCCACCATGGCCACCGCGACGGCCTGGTTGAGCGTGACCATCGGGTTCGGCGCGACCCGCGCGAGCACCCGGTAGAGCGCGACGATCTGCCGCCAGTCGGTGTCCTCGGCGGTGGGCGCCTCCGCGTGCACCGCGGCGATCGCCGCCTGCACCTGGTACGGCCCCGGCGCCGACCAGGTGAGCGCCTCGGTCACCAGCGCCACCCCCTCGGCGGTCGCGTCCCGGTCCCACCGCCCGCGGTCCTGCTCGGCCAGCGGCACCAACTCGCCGTCCGGCCCGGTACGGGCGGCCCGGTGCGCGTCGGTGAGCAGCATCAGCGCCAGCAACCCGGCCACCTCGCCGTCGTCCGGCAGCAGCCGGCGCAGCTCCCGGGTCAGCCGGATCGCCTCACCGGTCAGCTCGGCCCGGTGCAGCGCCTCGCCGCTGGACGCGGTGTAGCCCTCGTTGAAGATCAGGTAGAGGACGCGCAGCACCGCGCCCAGCCGCTCGTCCCGGTCGGCCGGCGAGGGCAGCGTGAAACGCGCGCCGGCCGCCTCGATCCGCTGCTTCGCCCTGCGGATCCGCTGGCTCATCGTCGCCTCCGGCACCAGGTACGCGCGGGCGATCTCGGCCGTACTCAACCCGCCCACGGCACGCAGCGTGAGCGCCACCTGCCCGCTCACCGGCAACGCCGGATGACAGCAGAGGAACAGCAGCTTCACCGTGTCGTCGGCGCCGGGCGGCTCCTCGTCGGCGGGCGGGGCGACCGCCGCGTACGCGGGCTGCCGGACCGCCACCGCCACCTCGCGTTCCCGGCGGGCGTGCTCGCTGCGCCACTCGTCGGTGAGCCGGCGCGTGGCGACGGTGACCAGCCAGGAGCGGGGATGGTCCGGCAGGCCCTGCTCCGGCCACTGCACGGCGGCGGCGAGCAGCGCCTCCTGGACGGCGTCCTCGCAGGCGTAGAACTGGCCGTGACGGCGGACCAGCATGCCGAGGACCTGCGGCGCGAGCGTGCGCAGCAGGTCCTCGACCACAGGTGCTGTCACATCTCCGTCCCGGCCTGCTCCATCACCGCGCGCACCTCCAGCACGCCGAAACCGTGCCGGACGTCCGGCCAGCGCGCGGCGATCTCGGCGGCCCGTTCCGGGGTCTCGCAGTCGACGGTCAGGTAGCCGGCGAACTGCTCCTTGCTCTCCATGAACGGCCCGTCGGTGATCTCGACGCCGCCGGCCGCCGGGCGGGCCGTACGGGTCTGCGAGGGGTGGGCCAGCGCCTCGCCGCCGACCAGCTCGCCGGACTCGGTCAGCTCCTTCATGATCTCGTCGACCTCACCGAAGATGGCGGTGCGCTCCGCCTCGGTCAGCTCCTCCACGAAGCCGGGCCGGTTCCAGATCAGCAGCATGTACTTCACGGTGCACTCCTCGGATGCGGGCCACCGGCGGTGGCGCCTCGCAGACGGGTCGGAGCCGGTCCGCCCGATCCGACATCATCCCCCGGGAAGTTCAGCGACCCCCGCGAAGCGGACGGCGCGCCGGTCGGCCCGGGTCGAGCGAGGCCCGGTCGGCCGCGCTGGTGCCCGAGACCCAGCCCTGCTCGTCGCGCACCTGGAGCCGGTGCCGGGTGGTGCCCGGGAAGAGCTGGTCGACGCGTTCCCGGACGGCGTCCGAGCGGGCCGCGAGCACCGGCAGCAGGCGGTCGTCGTCGAGTTCCTCGGCCGCCGCCGCGCTCGCCTCCCGCAGCCGGTCGCCGATGCGCAGCGCGAACGCGTTGAGGAACGACTCGTCGTAGCCCTTCGTGCGCCGCCCGCCGGCCCGGCCGCGCTCACCCCGGCCGCGCAGCATCGCGGCGGTGGCCTGCACGAGCAGCGAGGTGTGCAACAGCTCGACCGCCGCCAGGTCGGCCGGGAAGCCGAGCACCGTGGCGAAGCCCAGGTCGTCGGACCACACCGACTCGCACCGGTTCGCCGCCGCCACCTCCTGGATCAGCAGCGCCTTCGCCGCCGCGTACGGGGCGTCGACGCCGATCCGCACGCCGCCCGGGCCGCCGGACCGCTCGGCCCCTGCGTCGAGCAGCGCCGCGTCGATGCTGTGCCGGGCCATCAGCTCCTGCGCCTTCGCGGTGAACGCCTCCGCCTCGGCCGGGTAGCCGGTCGACTCGGCCTTGGCCAGCAGCGCGCGTACCCGGTCGAGCATCCGGGAACCGCTCGGCGTCGCGGCGGCAAGCGCGGTGCCGGCCGAGCCGGGTGGCGGGCGGAGCGCCGCGACCGGCGGCAGCCCCGCCACCAGGACGACCGCGTCGACCGCGTCCCGCAGCGTGGTGATCCGGTCGCCGTCGGCCCGCCGGTCCAGCCAGCCCGCGTCGTCGTCCCAGCGGGCACCGGTCTCGGTGAGCTGTTCGTCGAACCAGGCCGGGACCGGCGCGGGCAGGGTGCGCCGCTGCGCGGCCATCGCGTCGCGCAGCAGCCGGGCGCCGCGCGGGGTGAGCCGCCGGGTGGCGAGCCGGTCCAGGTCGGCGGGCTGCCAGCCACGCGGCCAGAGCCGGCCCACGTCCCGGGTCAGCCGGGCGAGCAGCGCCGCGTCCACTGCTGCGCCGTCGGCGACCACGAGCCCGTCGAGGGCTCGCTCGGCAGCGCGTACGTCGGTGCCGCGCGCGGTCGCGACGGCGGCGTCGAGCAGTTGCTCGGCTGGTGACACGGGTGGCTCTCCCTGGGCTCCGACAGGCGGCAGGTCGTCCACCCCGGCACCGACGGTACCCGGCCGCCCGTTCAACCGTCCGGGCCCGGCGTCCGTACTCCTGCCCGGAGCGGGGCGGGGCGACGGACGGAGATCGACGTGGGCGGGCATGACCGGGGGCTGCACCGGCGACGGCGGAGGTCGCGATCAGGGCGGTTCCTGGCGGTGGTCCTGGTCGGTGCCGCGCTCGCCGCCGGCGGGTACGCCGCGCGGCATCCGGACCTGCTGGACCGCATCGAGGCCCGGCGGACCGTGCCGGCGGCGGCACCGAGCGCGCCCGCACCGGGCGCCCGCCCCACGCCGACTGCCGCGCCGACGCCGGTCCCGGCGGCCGGCCGGGTGGCCCCCGGCGTCGGCTATCCGGCCCGGGGCGCCGGCACCTTCCGGACCGCCGACACGGTCGGCGCGGTCGCCGGTAGCGCCGGTGAGCTGCTGCGCTACCGG
This sequence comes from Micromonospora sp. WMMD1219, assembly GCF_049315215.1. Lineage (NCBI taxonomy): Bacteria > Bacillati > Actinomycetota > Actinomycetes > Micromonosporales > Micromonosporaceae > Micromonospora > Micromonospora sp. WMMD1219. Next base: position 1,175,554 of record NZ_CP186057.1, on the reverse strand, counting down.
GTCGCGGTCGAGGACGGCATCCGCAACGTGGACGTGGAACGCTTCGCCCGGGACGTGGCCGCCACCCTCGCCGACCGGCGCGGCTGGACCGGCGACGGCCGGTGGCGGCTGCAACGGGTGGGCCGCGACGACCGGGCCGACTTCACGGTGCTGCTCACCACGCCGGTGACGCGCGGGCGGTTGTGCGGCGACCCGAGCGACCGCTACACGTCCTGCCGCAACGGCGACCGGGTGGTGATCAACGTGGCCCGCTGGGTGTACGGAGTGCCGCACGTCAGCGATCTCTCCCGGTACCGGCAGTACCTGCTCAACCACGAGGTCGGTCACCGGCTGGGCCGCGGCCACGAGCGCTGCCCCCGCGCCGGTGGCCCGGCGCCGGTGATGGTGCAGCAGACGCTCGGCCTGCACGGCTGCACGCCGAACCCGTGGCCGCTGGTGGGCGGGGAACCGCTGGCCGGGCCGCCGGGTCAGTACGACGACCCGGTCCCGGCCGGCGACCGCTGAGCCGGTCCGGCGGCCGGGCCGACGCGTGGCCCGGCTGCCGGGCCGTCACCGGGAGAACGAGGCCCAGATGTTCTTGGTCTTCGCGGTGGCGTACCAGCCGACGTCGAGCGAGACCGACTGGGCCAGGAACAGGCCCCGCCCGCCCGAGTCCGTCGGGCTGATGTCGGTCAGCTCCGGCACCGTTCTCACGTCGTGGTCGGCCACGTCGAGCAGGAACCGGTCGTCGGTGGCGAGCAGCGTGATGATGGTGGGCGGGCGACCGTGCCGCAGCGCGTTGCTCGCCAGTTCGGTGGCGACCAGCACGACCAGGTGCGGCACCTCGTCGAGGTCCTCGCCCTGCACCAGGCCGTGCCGGTTCAGCGCCTCACGCAGCGACGCGCGCAGGCCGCGCAGATCCTCGGGACTGTCCAGCACCCACTGCTCCAGCTCCGAGGCCTGTGGCGGCGGCGGCGAGGTGCGCAACTGTCCCATGATCTGGCTTTACCCTGCGTAGCCGTTCGCTAAGCAGGTCAGCGCCGCAGCAGCGCGAACACGCCCCACCCCAGATACTCGCGCTGGAAGCGGACGTACCGCACCGGATCCTCGGTCAGTTCCCGCCGCAGCTCCGGGGCCAGTTCGTCGTCCGGGTTGGCGTCGAGCCAGCGGCGCAGGTTCAGCCAGTGCGCGGCGGCGTACCGGTCCCAGCTGTCCTGGTCGGCGAGGACCATCTCGACCAGATCCCAGCCGCAGTCGCCGAACGACTCGACCAGGCCGGGCAGGTCGGTGAACTCCTCGCGCGACCCGGCGTGCGAGCCGGTGACCGCCTCGTCGTCCGGCGGGTCACGCCGCCAGTAGGGCTCTCCGACGAGCGCCATGCCGCCCGGCCGCAACGCCCGGTCGAGCAGTTCCAGCGTCCCGGGCACCCCGCCGCCGATCCAGGTCGCGCCGACGCAGGCGGCCACGTCGACCGGCCGCTCCGGGGTGTACGCCGCGGCGTCGCCGTGCACGAAACGTACCCGGTCGGCCACGCCCAGTTCGGCGGCGCGTTCCCGGGCGGCGGCGGTGAAGACGGTGCTCAGGTCGACCCCGGTGCCGGTGATCCCGTGGTCCCGGGCCCAGGTGCAGAGCAGTTCCCCCTTGCCGCTGCACAGATCCAGCAGCTCGTCGCCGGGGCGCAATCGGATCGCCCGGCCCAGTGTGGCCAGCTTGACCTCGTCGATCGGGTTGAGGACGCGCAGCTCGCCCTCGCGGATGGTGAACTGGCGCGGCAGGTCCGGTGAGGTCATCCGTGGAGGATGCCGCCGCCCGGTGACGCGGAGCAACGGAATTCCGGTCTGGGCCGGTCCGGGTGTCCTGGGGTACGGTCACCGCATGGTGGTCGAGGAACACTGGTGGAACGGCGTCAGCAACCCTCGCGGACGGCGCGACGTATACATCCGTACCGACGGAAGCCAGTGGCAGGTCCAGGCGCAGATCGGCGGGGCGAGCGGCCGGTCGAAGATTCAGCAGTGCCCGAGCCGCGGCTCGGCGACGATCCTGGCCGGCGCGTGGCGTGCGAGCGGCTCCGGCTGGCGCGAGATGCCGCGCTGACCGCACGCTCAGTCACGAGGGCCGTGCACAGCGCGGTCGACGAGTGACTCGGCGACCTCCCGCAGCTTGCGGTTGGAGTCCTGGGACACCCGGGCCAGAATGGCGAACGCCTCGTCGGCCGTGCAGCGCCGCTGTCCCATGATGATGCCCTTCGCCTGCTCGATCACGGCCCGGCTCTGCATCGCCTCCTGCATCTGCTGCGCCAGCGTCGCCGTGCTCTCGTAGAGGTGGACGTTCGCGAGCGCGATGGCGGCGTACCCGGCCAGCGTCTGTGCCAGCTCGACCTGCCGGTCCAGGACGCCGGGTGCCGCGCCGTAGATGTTCAGCGCGCCGACCACGGCCTCCTGGATGGGCAGGCCGATCGACAGCGAACTGGCGGCGCCCGCCTCGTGCGCCCGGGCCGCCCACTCCGGCCAGCGGCTCTCCGCCGCCATGTCCGGCACCAGCATGGCGGTGCCGGTGGTGGCGGCGTCCAGGCACGGGCCACGCCCGTGGGCGTACTGCCACTCGTCGAGCGTCAGCGCCAGCTCGCCGGTGTACGCGGCGGTGTGCGCCTGCGTGCCCTGCACCAGGGTGACCGACACCTCGGCGGTCCCGGGCAGGGTGTCCTTGGCGACCTGGGCGATGGTCGACAACACCACGTCGAGGTCGACCTCGTCGTACTTGATCCGACCGAGTCTGATCAGGGCTGCGGCGAGGTCGGGGTGGGCCTGCGGCATGAGCTGTGACGTCCTTGTGCGAAGCGACGCCGTCGGCCCGGCGGGGCACGACGGCTGGTGGCGAGGGTCGGCCCGTGGTGACGGACCAGCGTCCCGATTCCGGCAAGGGATCGGGACCGGCGCCGCTTCTTGACGCTCGTTCGTGACGCCCCGGACGGGACGTCGACTACCCGGACAACTCTACGACCCGGAGCGGGTCGGCACGACGGGACGTGCCCACCGGTCGTCGACGGCCGGTAGTGCGGGGCGATCGACGACCTCGAACGCGGTGAGCGTGCCGGTGACGTCGAGGACGCGCCGGACCACCGGGGAGGGCCGGTGCAGGATCAGCCGCCGGCCTTGCCGGGCGAGCATCCGTTGTGCGAGCACCAGCGCGTTGGTGCCGTACGCGCCGAAGAAGCCGACCTCCGACAGGTCGATCACCACGAGCGGGGCGGAGGCCGCGACGGCTGTCTCCACGAGTTCGGTGAGCAGGTGCGCGTTGCTGAGATCCACCTCGCCGGCCACCGCGATCCGGGTGACGCCCGCGCCCGCCTCGCAGCTCAGCCACATGATCGGCTCGTCCGGGCGGAACGACCCGGACGCCGTGGGAACGCGATGGCAGCCGAAGACCGGCCGTTCGTCCGACATGACACCTCCGACCTCATCGCTTGAGGAAGCCCTCGGCGAGACTCGCCGTGAGCTGGGAGGGCACATGTCTTGACCCGTACCCAACATACGTCGACCGGGTGGACGTCGCAGCGTGGGAGGCGTTCGGACCCGCCCGCGCCGGGTACCGTCATCGGAACGACGGAAGCCGATGACCCGCCAGGACAGGACCCGAGGATGGAAGCCGCCCGCATGGATCCCGCCGACGCCCTCGCCGAGTTGAGCCGGATCCGGCTCGACGAGGTGGCGCTCGACGACGTCCTGGCGCGCGTCGCCGAGCTGGCGAACCGGGCGGTCCCGGGCAGCGTGCACGTGTCGGTCTCCCTGGTGCAGGCGGGCGCCAACCGGGCCATCGCCTACACCAGCGACCTGGCGCGCAGCCTCGACGAGTGGCAGTACGCGCACGACGACGGCCCCTGCCTGGACGCCTCGGTCAGCGCGGGGAGCGTCTCGCTGCCCGACCTGGCCGACGAGCCGCGCTGGCCGGGCTGGGCAGCTCGGGCGCGGGCGGCGGGTGTGCAGAGTTCGCTGTCGATCGGGCTGCCGATCCAGGAGGCGGTCACCGGGGCGCTCAACGTCTACGGGGGCACGACACACGCGTTCGACAAGGCGTCGATCGAGCTGGCGGAGGAGTTCGCCGCGTACGCGGCTGTGGCGCTCGCCAACGCGCACCTCTACGAGAGCACCGCGACGCTGGCCCGGCAGATGCAGGAGGCGATGCGCAGCCGGGCCGTGATCGAGCAGGCCAAGGGCATCATCATGGGGCAGCGGCGCTGCTCGGCCGAAGAGGCGTTCACGCTGCTCGCCAAGCTCTCCCAGGACTCCAACCGCAAGCTGCGCGAGGTGGCCGAGGCGCTCGTCGCCCGCGCCGCCGTCCGCTGAGGTAGCACCCGGCGAGCGGCCGGGGCGGACGGCGCCCGGTCCCGGGCCGTGCCGATCGGGTTCGCCGCGGTGCTCGGCACCGGCTACCGCCACATCCGGTCGATCGGCGCCGAGGCCCGTGCGGTGACCCGGATCACCGGCCACGGACGCGGCGTGAAAAGCGCGTCAAGAAACCGCGGCCCCGCGTGATGGTCGCGTCAAGAACCCTGTCCGTCCGGCGGATCCGGCGTTGTGATTGCCCGGCGCGGCCGGGAGGCGGTCGCGAGGACATCTTCCGCTAGGAGAGATCAGCCGTGTCTGACGTGCTGTTCGTGTTGCTGACGGTGGGGCTGTTCGCGGCTCTCGCCCTCGTGGTGAGGGGCGTGGAGAAGCTGTGAGCGCCGTCAACGCCGTCGGCCTGGTGCTGGCGATCGGCCTGGGCGTGTTCCTGGTCGTCGCCCTGCTGTTCCCGGAGCGCTTCTGATGAGCACGACCACAGCCGGCGTGCTCTTCGTACTGTCGCTGGTGGCGGCGCTGGTCGCCGTGCACCGGCCGTTCGGCGACCACATGTACCGCGTGGTCGCCGGAACCCGGTCGTCCCGGGCCGAGCGGGGGATCTACCGCCTGGTCGGGGTCAACCCGGACGCCGACCAGACCTGGGGCGTGTACGCCCGCTCGGTGCTGGCCTTCTCGGCCGTCTCCCTGTTGTTCCTGTACGCGTTCCAGCGCCTGCAGAACCACCTCTGGCTCTCGCTGGGCTTCGACCCGGTGGTGCCGCACGGCGCCTGGAACACCGCCGTGTCGTTCGTGACCAACACGAACTGGCAGTGGTACTCGGGTGAGTCGACGATGGGCCATCTGGTGCAGATGGCCGGCCTGGCGGTGCAGAACTTCGTCTCGGCCGCTGTCGGCATCGCGGTGGCGGTGGCGCTGGTCCGGGGTTTCGCCCGCAGCCGCACCGGCGAGCTGGGCAACTTCTGGGTCGACCTGACCCGGGTCACGCTGCGGATCCTGCTGCCGATCGCGGTGCTCGGCGCGCTCGCGCTGATGCTCGGCGGCGTGGTGCAGAACCTGTCCGGCGGCACCGACGTGACCGCGCTGACCGGCGGCACCCGGACCGTCACCGGCGGGCCGGTGGCGAGCCAGGAGGTCATCAAGGAGCTGGGCACCAACGGCGGCGGCTTCTACAACGCCAACAGTGCCCACCCGTTCGAGAACCCGACCGCGTGGACGAACTGGCTGGAGATCTTCCTGATCCTGGTGATCCCGTTCAGCCTGCCGCGGGTCTTCGGCCGGATGGTGGGCCAGAAGCGGCAGGGCTACGCGATCGTCGCCGTGATGGCGATCCTGGCGGTCGCCGGCATCACTCTCACCAACGTCTTCGAGCTGACCGGCGACGGCACCGTGCCGCAGGCGGTCGGCGCCGCGCTGGAGGGCAAGGAGGTGCGCTTCGACGTGTCGAACTCGGCCACGTTCGCGGCGGCCACCACGCTCACCTCGACCGGCGCGGTCAACTCGTTCCACGACTCGTACACCGCGCTGGGCGGGATGATGACGCTGGTAAACATGATGCTCGGCGAGGTCGCCCCGGGCGGCGTCGGCGCCGGCCTGTACGGGCTGCTGATCCTCGCGGTGATCACGGTGTTCGTGGCCGGCCTGATGGTCGGGCGCACCCCCGAGTACCTGGGCAAGAAGATCGGCGCGCGCGAGATCAAGTTCGCCTCGATGTACTTCCTGATCACCCCGGCGCTGGTGCTCGCCGGCACCGCCGCCGCGTTCGCCACCGGCAACGCCTCGACAGCGCTGAACGTCGGGCCGCACGGTCTGTCCGAAGTGCTCTACGCGTTCACCTCGGCGAGCAACAACAACGGCTCCGCGTTCGCCGGCATCACGGTGAACACGCCGTGGTGGAACATCGCGCTCGGGCTCTGCATGCTGCTCGGCCGGTTCCTGCCGATCATCTTCGTGCTCGCCCTGGCCGGCTCGCTGGCCCGCCAGCAACCCACACCCGCCTCCGAGGGCACCCTGCCGACCCACCGGCCGCTGTTCGTCGGCATGGTCGTCGGCGTCACCGTGGTCCTCGTCGCGCTCACCTTCCTTCCCGCACTCGCGCTCGGCCCGCTGGCCGAAGGGCTGTGACCACCATGAGAGACAAGGACATGACAGCACCTCTCCAGACCGCCGACGCGCCGGTATCCGGCGACACCGAGGCTCCCGGCACGCCGGGCCGCCGCGACGGCCGGATCGGCGGCGGACTGCTCGACCCTCGCCAGTTGCTCCGGTCGTTGCCGGACGCGCTGCGCAAGCTCGACCCGCGCACGCTGTGGCGCAACCCGGTGATGCTGATCGTGGAGATCGGCGCGCTGTTCACCACAGTGCTCGCGGTGGCCGACCCGTCGGTCTTCGCGATCGCGATCACCGTCTGGCTCTGGCTCACCGTGATCTTCGCGAACCTGGCCGAGGCGGTCGCCGAGGGACGCGGCAAGGCGCAGGCCGACACGCTGCGCCGGGCCAAGCAGGACACCGTCGCCACCCGCCTGGTCGGCTGGACGCCGGGTGCCGCCGCGAACGCGTACCGGGACGAGGCGGTGCCCGCGCCGCAACTGCGGCAGGGTGACGTCGTCCTGGTCGAGGCCGGACAGGTCATCCCCGGCGACGGCGACGTGGTGGAGGGCATCGCCAGCGTCGACGAGTCGGCGATCACCGGCGAGTCCGCCCCGGTGATCCGGGAGTCCGGCGGCGACCGCAGCGCGGTCACCGGCGGCACCCGGGTCCTCTCCGACCGGATCGTCGTCCGGATCACGCAGAAACCCGGCGAGAGCTTCATCGACCGCATGATCGCGCTGGTCGAGGGCGCCAACCGGCAGAAGACGCCGAACGAGATCGCACTGAACATCCTGCTGGCCGCGCTGACGATCATCTTCCTGCTCGCCGTCGTCACGCTCCAGCCCATGGCGATCTTCGCCAAGGGTTACCAGGCCGCCGCGCCCGACACCGCGGCGATCACCGACTCCGGCGTCACCGGCGTCGTCCTGGTGTCGCTGCTGGTCTGCCTCATCCCGACCACCATCGGCGCGCTGCTGTCCGCGATCGGCATCGCCGGCATGGACCGGCTCGTGCAGCGCAACGTGCTGGCGATGAGTGGCCGGGCGGTCGAGGCGGCGGGCGACGTCAACACGCTGCTGCTGGACAAGACCGGCACGATCACGCTCGGCAACCGGCAGGCCGCCGAGTTCCTGCCGGTGACCGGCGTGGACGCGGCCACGCTCGCCGACGCGGCACAACTGTCCAGCCTGGCCGACGAGACCCCCGAGGGCCGGTCGGTGGTGGTGCTGGCGAAGAACGAGTTCGGGCTGCGTGAGCGCGAGCCCGGCCTCATCCCGCACGCCACGTTCGTGCCGTTCACCGCGCAGACCCGGATGAGCGGCGTCGACCTGGACGCCGACGGAGACATCAGGCACGTCCGCAAGGGAGCCGCCGCCGCGGTGATGAAGTGGGTACGCGACAACGGCGGCCACCCGACCGAGCAGGTCGGTGAACTGGTCGACGCGATCAGCGGCACCGGCGGCACGCCACTCGTGGTGGCCGAGCACGTGGCCGGGGAGCCGGCCCGGGCGCTCGGCGTCATCCACCTCAAGGACGTGGTGAAGGCCGGGATGCGGGAGCGCTTCGACGAGATGCGCCGGATGGGTATCCGGACCGTGATGATCACCGGCGACAACCCGCGTACCGCGAAGGCGATCGCCGACGAGGCGGGCGTGGACGACTTCCTCGCCGAGGCCACGCCGGAGGACAAGCTCGCGCTGATCAGGAAGGAGCAGGAGGGCGGCCGGCTCGTCGCCATGACCGGCGACGGCACGAACGACGCGCCCGCGCTGGCCCAGGCGGACGTCGGCGTCGCCATGAACACCGGCACGTCGGCCGCGAAGGAGGCCGGCAACATGGTCGACCTCGACTCCGACCCGACCAAGCTGATCGAGATCGTGGAGATCGGCAAGCAGTTGCTGATCACCCGGGGCGCGCTGACGACGTTCAGCATCGCCAACGACATCGCGAAGTACTTCGCGATCATCCCAGCCATGTTCGCCGGCATCTACCCGTCGCTGGACCGGCTCAACGTCATGCGCCTGGCCAGTCCCGAGTCGGCGATCCTCTCCGCCGTCGTCTTCAACGCGATAGTCATCGTGGCGTTGATCCCGCTGGCCCTGCGCGGCGTGCGCTACCGCCCGGCCAGCGCCTCGACGCTGCTGCGCCGCAACCTGTGGCTCTACGGCCTCGGCGGCATCGTGGTGCCGTTCGCCGGCATCAAGCTCATCGACCTGCTCGTCCAGTTCGTCCCGGGGATCTCGTGATGCGCCTTCCCAGTTGGCTCTCCCAGCACCTGGCCGCTCTGCGCGCGGTGCTCGTCTTCACCGTGCTGCTCGGCCTGGTCTACCCGCTCGCCCTGGTCGCCGTGGGCCGGCTGCCCGGCCTCGACGGCAGGGCCGACGGCTCACTGCTCACCGTCGGCGGCCGGACCGTCGGCAGCTCACTGATCGGCCAGTCGTTCACCGACGCGGACGGCAACCCCGTCCCGCGCTACTTCCAGTCCCGCCCGTCGGCCGCCGGGGACGGCTACGACCCGACCGCCACCGCGGCGAGCAACCTCGGCCCGGCGAGCGTGGTGGACACGCTCACCGGCGACGAGGAGACCTCGGCGCAGAGCCTGCTCACCCAGGTCTGCGCCCGCAGCAAGGCGGTCGGCGAACTGGACGGCGTGGACGGGCGGCGCCCGTACTGCACGCCGGACGGGGTGGGCGCGGTGCTGGCCGTGTTCCGCGCCGACGGCCTCACCGGCCCGATCACCCGCGTGGTGAGCGTCAACCAGGCCGCGCCCGCGACGCCGTTCCTCACCACCTGGCAGGGCGTGCCGGTGGAGGCGGCCCGGCCCGGCCACGACTACGTGGCCGAGGGCGGCATCGTCACCCCGGTACGCGGGGACGCCCCGGCGCGCCCCGCCGTACCGGCCGACGCGGTCACCGCCAGCGGCAGCGGCCTCGACCCGCACATCTCCCCGGCGTACGCGGAGATTCAGGTGGCCCGGGTGGCGCGGGAGCGCGCCGCGGACCCGGCGGCGGTACGGCGGCTGGTCGCCGAGCACACCACCGGGCGGGCGCTGGGCTTCATGGGTGAGCCCGGTGTGAACGTGCTGGAACTCAACCTCGCGCTGGACGAGGCGTTCCCGGCGCGCTGACGCGACAGTGACCGGAGCGGCCCCGGGGAAGACCCGGGGCCGTTCCCGGCCGGTCAGGGAGGATGGACGCTGTGGGCAGGGGTGAACTGCGGATCTATCTCGGGGCCGCCCCGGGCGTCGGCAAGACGTACGCCATGCTGGAGGAGGCCCAGCGCCGGGCCGAACGCGGCACCGACGTGGTGGTCGGCCTGGTCGAGACGCACGGCCGCCGGCACACCGCCGAGATGATCGGCGATCTGGAGGTGGTGCCGCGCCGCTCGATGACCTACCGGGGCGTCGAGTTCACCGAGATGGACCTGGACGCGGTGCTGGCCCGGCGGCCCGAGGTGGTCGTGGTGGACGAGCTGGCCCACACCAACGTGCCCGGCTCCCGCCACGACAAGCGCTGGCAGGACGTGCAGGTGCTGCTCGACGCCGGGATCAGCGTGCTCTCCACCGTCAACGTGCAGCACCTGGAGTCGCTCAACGACGTGGTCGCGCAGATCACCGGCACCACCCAGCGGGAGACCGTGCCGGACCAGGTGGTCCGGGCCGCCGAGCAGGTCGAGCTGGTGGACATGACGCCGGAGGCGCTGCGCCGCCGGATGGCGCACGGCAACATCTACCGGCCCGACAAGATCGACGCCGCGCTCGGCAACTACTTCCGGGTCGGCAACCTCACCGCGCTGCGCGAACTGGCGCTGCTCTGGCTGGCCGACAAGGTCGACGAGCAGCTCGACGCGTACCGGGCCCAGCAGGGCATCTCCGACACCTGGGAGGCGCGGGAACGAGTTGTCGTCGCGCTCACCGGCGGCCCGGAGGGCGAGACGCTGATCCGCCGGGCCGCCCGGATCGCCGCCCGCAGCAAGGGCGCCGACCTGCTCGCCGTGCACGTGGCCCGCAGCGACGGGCTGGCCGGCGCCGACCCGGCCCAGCTCGCCCGGCAGCGGGTGCTGGTGGAGAGCCTCGGCGGCACGTACCACCAGGTGCTCGGCACCGACATCCCGGCATCGCTGCTCGACTTCGCCCGGGGCGTCAACGCCACCCAGCTCGTGCTCGGCGCGAGCCGCCGGGGCCGGTTCGCGCAGGTGTTCGCCCGGGGCGTCGGGGTGACCACCACCGCGCTGTCCGGCCCGATCGACGTGCACCTGGTCACCCACCCGCAGGCGGGACGCGGGCGCCGGGGCACGGCCGTGCCCGCCGCGCTGTCCCGGCGGCGACGGCTGATCGGGTACGCGCTCGCGGTGCTCGGCATGCCGCTGCTCACGCTCGTGCTGCGGACGCTGCCCGACCTCACCCTCACCAACGACATCCTGCTGTTCCTCGCCGGTGTGGTGGGCGTGGCGCTGGTCGGCGGGCTGTGGCCCGCGCTGGTCGCCGCGCTCGGCGGCTCGCTGCTGCTCAACTGGTTCTTCACCCCGCCGTATCGGACGCTGACCATCGCCGAGGCGGACAACCTGCTCGCCCTGGGCGTGTTCGTCGGTGTCGCCATCGCGGTGAGCTGGGTGGTCGACGTGGCGGCCCGGCGTACCCGGGAGGCGGCCCGGGCCTCCGCCGACGCGCAGACCCTGGCCACCGTCGCGGGCAGCGTGCTGCGCGGCGAACGCCCGCTGCCCGCGCTGCTGGACCGGCTGCGGGAGACGTTCGGACTGCGCGCGGTGAGCGTGCTGGAGCTGACCGACGAGGCCGGTGGCCGCCCGGCGCGCGCCCGGGAGGCGGACGCCTGGCGGGTGGTGGCGAGCGTCGGCGAGCGGCCGCCCGGCAGCCCGAGCGCGGGCGAGACGGTGGTGCCGGTCGACGACCGGCTCAGCGTGGTGCTCGCCGGCCGGCGGCTGGAGGCGGCCGACCGGCGGGTGGTCGAGGCGTTCGCCGCGCAGGCCGCCGTCGCGCTGCGCCAGGAACGGCTGGCCGAGGAGGCCGCCACCGCCCGCCCGCTCGCCGCCGCCGACCGGATGCGGACCGCGCTGCTCGCGGCGGTCAGCCACGACCTGCGTACGCCGCTGGCGTCCGCCAAGGCGGCGGTGAGCAGCCTGCGCAGTCACGACGTCGAGTTCGACGCGGACGACCGGGAGGAACTGCTCGCCACCGCCGACGAGTCGCTGGACCGGCTGGGCCGGCTGGTGGCGAACCTGCTCGACATGAGCCGGTTGCAGGCCGGGGCGCTGGGCGTGAGCGCCACCGCGATCGGGCTGGAGGACGCCGTACCCCTGGCGCTGGACGAGCTGGGCCCGGCGGCGGCCGAGGTGACCACCGACATCCCGGCCGACCTGCCGGCGGCGCTGGCCGACCCGGGCCTGCTGGAGCGGGTGCTGGTCAACATCGTGGCGAACGCGCTGCGGCACAGCCCGCCCGGACACCCGCCGACGATCACCGGCAGTGCGCACGCCGGGCAGGTCGAGCTGCGGGTGATCGACACCGGGCCGGGCATCCCGGCGGACCAGTGGGAGCACGTCTTCCTGCCGTTCCAGCGCCTCGGCGACCGGGACAACCAGACCGGTGTCGGCCTGGGCCTGGCGCTGTCCCGGGGACTGGCCGAGGCGATGGGTGGCAGCATCACCCCGGAGACCACGCCTGGTGGCGGTCTCACCATGGTGCTGCGGCTGCCGGCCGCCACCCAGCCGGAAGGGCCGCGGGAATGACCCGGATCCTGGTCGTCGACGACGAGCCGCAGATCCTGCGCGCGCTGCGGATCAACCTGCGGGCCCGGGGCTACGACGTCGAGGTGGCCGACAGCGGCGCCGCCGCGCTCAAGGCCGCCGCCGGTCACCCGCCGGACCTGGTGGTGCTCGACCTCGGCCTGCCCGACCTGGACGGCACCGAGGTCATCCGGGGGCTGCGCGGCTGGACCGCCGTGCCGATCATCGTGCTCTCCGGCCGGGCCGGCAGCGAGGACAAGGTGGCGGCGCTCGACGCGGGCGCCGACGACTACGTGACCAAGCCGTTCGGGGTCGACGAACTGCTCGCCCGCATCCGGGCGGTGACCCGGCGCCTCGCCCCCGCCTCGCCCGCCGTGCCCGCGCTGCGGATCGGCCGCAACACCGTCGACCTGGCCGACCGGACCGTCACCCGGGACGACGGCGTCGAGGTCAAGCTCACCCCCACCCAGTGGGCCATGCTGGAGAAGCTGCTGCGCAACCCGGGCAAGCTGGTCAGCCAGCGCCAGTTGCTGCACGACGTGTGGGGGCCGGAGTACCACCACGAGACGAACTACCTGCGGCAGTACATGGCCCAGTTGCGGCGCAAGCTGGAGGACGACCCGGCCCGGCCCCGCCACCTGATCACCGAACCGGGGATGGGTTACCGCTACCGCCCCTGACGTTTGCGCGAGCCTCGGCGGGGGACTCGGCGAGCCGGCCGAGCAGCGGGGGAGGGGCATGGCGGACAACCGGTCCTCGGAGGGGTTCGGCCGCCGCCTGGACGAGCACGCCATCGACGCCGGCGCGGCCGAGCCGGAGCGACCCGACGGTCTGGTCGACAGCGGCGTCTACGTCGGCGGCGTACGCCGGGCGTCGCCGATGAGCCTGGCCGACACGTACCGCTGCCTGCAACAGCTCGACGACGCGATGGCCTGGATCGGGCTGCGCCGGCCCGGCCGGGAGGAGGTCGCCTCGCTCGCGGCCGAGTTCCAGCTCCCCGACCTGGCCGTCGAGGACGCGATCAACGCCCACCAGCGCCCCAAGCTGGAACGCTACGGCGACACCCTGTTCGTGGTGTTGCGGGCCGCCCGCTACCTGGACGAGCGGGACGCGGTCGAGTTCGCCGAACTGCACCTGTTCCTCGGCCCCGGTTTCGTGATCACGGTCCGGCACGGCGGCACACCCGACCTGGCCGGGGTGCGGCGGCGGCTGGAGGCCGAGCCCGAGGTGCTCGCGTTCGGCCCGGAAGCCGTGCTCTACGCAGTGCTGGACCGGGTGGTGGACGGCTACGCGCCGGTGGTCGCCGGGCTGGAGAACGACATCGACGAGATCGAGACCGAGGTGTTCGGCGGCGACCCGAACGCCAGCCGCCGCATCTACGAGCTGAGCCGCGAGGTGATCCAGTTCCAGCGGGCCGCCCGGCCGCTGCTGAAGGTGGTCGACGCGCTCACACACGGCTTCGACAGGTACGGCACGGACGAGGAACTGCGCCGCCGGTTGCGCGACGTGGCCGACCACCTGACCCAGGTGGTGGAGCGGGTGGACGGGTTCCGGCACCTGCTCCAGAACATCCTCACCGTCAACGCCACGCTGGTGTCGCAGGCACAGAACGAGGAGATGCGCAGCCTGACCGCGGCGAGCTTCGAGCAGAACGAGGAGATCAAACGGGTCTCCGCGTGGGCGGCCATCCTGTTCGCGCCCACCCTGATCGGCACCGTCTACGGGATGAACTTCAGCCACATGCCGGAGCTGGACTGGCGGTACGGCTACCTGTTCGCGGTGGCCCTGATGCTCGCCGTCTGCGGCGCGCTCTACCTGCTGTTCAAGCGCCGCGGCTGGTTGTGAGCCGGGCCGGGCGCGCCTCGGCGGCAGCAGTTCGCCGTCGGTGATCCACTAAAGTGTCCGGGTGGCTACCCCCTGTCGTGCGCGCGTCGTCCGGTTCCGGCGCTCCGGAGGGGAACGCTGATCGGGGACACGGTTCCGGCACCGCGCGGCGGGCGCCGGACCGCCACCGGCAAGCGCGGGCTGGCCGGCCACTGTGCCCGGATCGTCGCGTCCCGGCCGTTCGAGGTGGCCATCGTGGTGCTCATCATGGCCAACGGGGTCGTGCTGGGCATCGAGACGTACCAGGATCTCGGCGCCGCCGGGCCGGTGCTGCGGTGGACGGAGTGGATGTTCCGGGCGGTCTTCGTCGTGGAGATCACCATCCGGGTGCTCGCGTACGGCCGCCGCCCGCAGGACTTCTTCCGGCACGGCTGGAACGTCTTCGACCTGCTGGTCACCGCCGCCATATTCATCCCGGGTCTGCACGGCGACTCCGCGGTGCTGCGGTTCATCCGGGTCGCCCGGGTGCTGCGCCTGGTCCGCTTCTCGCCCGGCCTGCGGACCATCGTCGCGGCGCTGTGGCGCAGCCTGCCCGGCGTCGCGGGTTTTCTCGCGCTCGCCGCCGTCACGCTCTACGTGTACGGCATGGCGGGCTGGCTGATCTTCGGCGACCGCTATCCGGAGCAGTACGGCGACATCGGCCGTTCGCTCGTCACGCTGTTCGTGCTGCTGTCCCTGGAGACGCTGCCGGACCTGCTGGAGCAAGGGCTGGAGGTGTCGCCGTGGACGCTGCTCTACTACGTCAGCTTCGTGATGATCGCGGTGAACCTCCTGCTGAACATCCTCATCGCCGTCATCGTCAACTCCATGGAGGAGGCGCGGCGGCTGGAGATGACCGAGGGGCTGGCGTCCGACTACGACTCCGACGGGGACGGGATACCGGACGAGTTGGACCGGATCGCGATCAGCCAGCGTCTGGACGACCTGCGCATGGTGATCGCGGAGCTGGAGCGGGAACTGCGCATCGACAGGGAGGAGCCGCCCGGCGCGCCGCGCCGCCGGCAGCCCTCGGATCACTGATCAGGGACGGTCATGACAGTTCCGTGACGAAAGCGGTTCCCGGGTTTGGCCGAGTGGTTGATCGGGGCAACCAGCCAGGCGTCAACACATCCGAGGGAAGGGACGCCTCTCGTGGAGATCACGGGCTTCTTCACCGCGCTCATCATCGGCCTCGTCATCGGTGCGCTCGGGCGCCTGGTGGTGCCGGGCAAGCAGAACATCCCGATCTGGCTGACCCTGCTCATCGGTGTGGTCGCCGCGTTCGTCGGCACGCTGGTGGCCGGCGCGTTCGGCGTCGACGACACCCCCGGCATCGACTGGATCGAGCTGGCGCTCCAGGTGGGCTTCGCCGCCATCGGTGTCGCCGTCTTCGCCGGCCTCTACGGCCGCCGCCGCGTCTGAGGCACCCGCCGGGGCCGCTTCCGCGACGTGCGGAAGCGGCCCCGTCGTGTCATTCCCGCCAGCCGGTCAGTTCGACGCCCTTCGCCAGCTCCACCCGGAAGCCCAGCGCGATCTCGCCGCTCTCACCCGGCGCCAGCGACAACCGCCAGGTCAGCTCGCCCAGCTCCGTACGCTCGGCCGGGGGCGGCGTGAGCGCGGTCTCGCGTACCACCACGGACTCGTCCCGGGAGACCGGCAGCTGGTCCCGCACCTCGACGGTGGCCGGGCGGGGCGTGTGGTTCGCGACAGTGATCCGGTACTCCACCTCCCGCCGCCGTGTCGACCCGAGCGTGGCCTTGCTCTCGGTGCGCCGGGACAGCTTCCGCTCCACCCGTACCCGGTCGTCGATCCCGAGCGCCAGCTCCGTCTCCTCGCCCGGAGCCCAGGTCTTCAGCCGCGTCGCCGCCACGAAGTCGGCGCCGTGGAAGACCGACGCCGGGCCGGGCAGCAGTGTGTGGTCCGACGTGTTGCGGACCGTGGCCCGCAGGTGCGCCTCGGCGGCGCGCACCGGCACGCTCACGTGGTCCAGCCGGGCCGGCAGCTCCAGCACCGCGATGGTGACCCGGTGCGCGCTGCCGTCGGCGGGCACCGCCACCGGCCGGGCGGGGCGGTAGGTAGCCGCCGTCATGCCCTGCTCCACCTCGGCGACGCTCTCCCGCACCGCCGGTGCCGGGGCCCGCGCCGCCCGGGGACGGCCCGCCGGCGCCGCGCCGGGCGCCGGGGGCGGCACCATGCCGCCGAACGACGCGGCCGACACGGCCGTCGGCGGCTCCGGCCGGAACCGGTCGAGGTACCAGGGCGACAATTCGGGTACGCCGCTCGCCGCCGCCGGACGGGCGGTGGAGAGCTGGAGTTCGCACTCCGGCCAGTCCTCCCCGGTGCCCTGGCTGACCAGCCCGAACCAGGTGACGGTCATGGTGTCCTCGACCAGCCGCAGGTCGTAGGAGGGCGTCCAGCGGGCGCCGTCCACCAGGTACGTCAGCTCCAGCTCCACCTCGGTGTCGTCGGCGTCCACCGAGACGGACACCTCGGCGGCCAGCCGGTCCGGCTCCCGCTTGCCGCGCGCCGCGTCCAGCTCCCGGTCGACGGCGGCCAGTTCCTCGGCCAGCTCGGTGCGCCGCCGGGCCAGCCCGCGCCGCCGGGCCCGGGACTCGGCGAGCTGACCGGACACCGAGTCGGTGAAGGCCGCGACGTCGGCCGGGGCCGCGTCACCGGCGGCCAGCGCCCGGGCGTACGTGCCACCGGCGCGCTCGGCCAGCCGGGTGAGGAACTCGCCGCGCTGTTCCTCGACCGCGTCGGTGTCACCGGCCTCGGCCAGCTCGTCAGCCAGCTCGCGGCGCCGCCGTTCCAGCTCGACGACCTGGGCGTCGGTGCTACGGGCCTGCCGCCACGCGCTCACGTCCACCCCGAGCACCGTCACCGCTCCCCGGCCACCCACCCGGATCGAGTCCCGCCGCAGGCCCAGCGGGAGCGGGGCGACGCGTACCCGATGGTCGCCGGCGGCCAGCCGGACGCCGCCGCGGCGGGTGACCCGGGCGCGGTCCGGGTAGACGGTCACGCCGACGACCGGCGCATCGATCTCCACAGTGTCCACGGCGGCGAGGGTAGTTCAGGCGCGCCCGCGGCGGGGCTACCGAAGGTGCAGCCGTTCGTCGACGGCGAGCGCCGCCAGTTGGGGCGCGGTGAACGGCAGCGGGGACGCGGGCGCCTGCCGGTCGTACGCGCCCTGCGCGACGAAGACGACCACGCCGTCGGGATGCCGGTAGGCGGCCCACTGGTCGAACCGGTCGTCCGAGCCGGGCCGGACCACCACACCCACAGTCGCGTCGCCGACGGTCATCGGCTGGCACTCGCCTCCCATGCCCCAGAACTCACGCGCCAGGTCGCACGGTTCGCTCGGCAGCAGGTTCCCCGGTGTGTGCACCTCGGTGAGCAGGCGTCCCTTCCACGTCCCCTTCGTCACGTCGACCGAGGCCATGTAGCTCCACAACTCGACGCCGTCTGCCCGTCCGCTGAAGTTCGCCTCGTGCGTCCCCAGCGTCTCCTTTCCGGTTCCGGTGGAGACGGTCTTCTCGGCGGTGTACCCGTCGGGCACCACTGTGACGAGCCGGTCGAGCAGCAGTGCGGCCTGGTCGTACCGGGTGCCCGCCCGCGCGGTGCGGTCCTCCTGCGGCAGGCCGTCGGGCCCGGTGGGCATCGGCTCGGCGCTGCCGTCCGACGACGGCGGCGGGGCGGCCTGGGGCAGCGCGGCCGGGGGGCGCCGGTCGCCGCCGTCCGGGGTGGAGAGCGCCACGACACCCGCGACGCCCGCGACGGCGAGTACCGCAGTCGCCGATCCGGCGCAGGCCCGGACGGCTCGGCGCTTGGTGCGGGCCCGCCGGGCGGTCCGAAGCATGCCGTCCGTGCTCGGTTGCGGTGGCGCGGTGACGCTGAGCATCTCGTCGCGAAGCGCCTCGCGCAGCTGGTCTCCGTTCATCGTTGCCCCTTCTCGCTCGGTGAGTGCATGGGTGACAGGAGGCCGCGCAACGTGTCCAGACCGCGGGCGGACTGGCTCTTCACCGTAGTCAAGTAGCGTAAGAAGCCAGCCGATCCCACCTCAATGGCCAACGAGCGACGGGTCTGACAGGTGACGAGCAGAAGATGTCTCTCACAATGGCCGACGTCCATGAGGGCCGAGGCGTACAGTTCAGCGAGGTTCGATCATGTGTACGACGCGTTTCGTGTGATGGAGAGACCAATGTTCGAGGTGGACTTTCTGCCGGTGGAGAACCGGGACCAGGACGGCGGCAAGAGTGGCGACGCCATCGCGATCAATTTCACGGTGCACGCCGAGCAGCGGCAGGCCGTTGTAGTGATCGACGGCGGCTTTAAAGACACCGCCGACTCGCTCGTCGGCCACATCAGGGAGTACTACCGCACGAACGTGGTGGACCTGATGATCTCCACCCATCCTGATGCGGATCACCTGAATGGGCTGGCAGGCGTCGTGGAAGCCCTCGAAGTGCGGGAGCTGATGGTCCACCAGCCCCGCGCGCACGTCCGTGACGTGTCTGACTTCAGCAACCTCGAGGCCCTGGACGAACTCCTCGACACGGCCAAAGCTCGCGATGTGATGGTGAGCGAGCCCTTCACCGGAGAGTCACGGTTCGGTGGCCAGCTGACGGTGCTGGGGCCGACGGCCAGCTACTACGAGGACCTGCTGGCGCAGCAGTTGTGGGAAGCCAAGCACTTGGCCGCGTCGGCGACGGCCGCCAGGGGCTGGTGGCAGCGAGGGGTCAACCTCCTCGAACGAGCAGTCGACTGGCTACCGGTGGAGACGCTGACCGACGATGGCGAGACCAGCCACCGGAACAACTCCTCGGTGATCACGTTGCTGACTCTGGACGGACAGCGGATGTTGTTCACCGGAGACGCCGGCATCCCCGCGATGACGGCCGCCGCCGATCAGTACGAGAACACATATGGGTCTTTTGCGGCATCCCCACTGTCCTTTATGCAAGCACCGCACCATGGCAGCAAGCGCAACCTGGGGCCGACCCTCCTGAACCGTGTCCTTGGCATGCCGAACTCGCCGCACGCGTCCTCGACGATCGCCTTCATCAGCTCCGCCAAGGCGGCTCCAAAGCATCCCTCACCGAAGGTGGTCAACGCCCTGACGCGTCGGGGTTGCTTTGTGGGAGCCACCGAGGGGAAAGCCATCTGCCATAATTCGGGAACGCTGGCGCGTCCGGGCTGGGGAACCTTGCAGCCACTCCCGGCGCTGGTCGAGGACGACGATGAAGCTTAGTGAGGCGGTCAGCGGCTTTGACTCCTACAGCCGGCGGGCTCGCATCTATCCAGCGATGCTCGCCGTGCTACCCGTCGCACTGATCTCGGCGCTACTCACGAACAACAAACCGCTCGTAGCGCTGAGCCCGATCTTGTTGAGCGCAGGAACATTGTTCCTCGCCAGCAACATCGTGCGCGTACTCGGCCAACGCACGCAGCAACGCTTGATTGTAAAGTGGGACGGCATGCCCACGACCAAGCTGCTCCGATTTCGCGCGGCTCAGAACAGCGTCATGTTGCAACGGCGTCGACATGCCTTGGAAGCGCTGTTTGGCGCTCCGCTACCCACCCGTCGGCAAGAAGCCGCCAACCCCCAAAAGGCAGACGAAGCCTACATCGCAGCAACCCGCTGCCTGATCACCCATGTGCGTTCGCGACCTGGCCAGTTTCCCCTCATTGATCACGAAAACGCCGCCTACGGCTTCGCCCGCAATCTGCTTGGCATCAAACCGCTCGCGCTCGGCGTGCTCACGGCCTCCGCTGCGGCCGACGCTGTCATCTACTTGCGCGACGGGCTGACGAGCCCGCTCGTTGTGGTCGGCGGACTGCACTTGAGCCTCGCCGCCGCCTGGCTCTTCTTCATCCGTCCCGCGTGGGTGCGCCAGGCCGCCGAGACGTACGCCGAGCGGCTTTTCGAAGCCCTGGACCTACCACCCGGGCCGGCTTCAAACGAGCAAAACTCAAGCGCAGACCAGGCAACGAGCCTCTTAGGGGAGTAACAGCGCTTCGCGAGGAAGGACGTCTCCTGTCGCCGGCTCCCTGCGATTGACCCGGCACCTGCACCAGTCACCAGGCGCATCCTGCGTCACCAGATTTCACACGAACTGTCACGATCGGCCCTGAGGACACGCGCGACGCGGGGTGATCCGCCTAAGGGAGGTGGCTTGCGCGGGCCTAGGCTGGGCGGTTGCACGACCATGGGCGAGCGTAGAGGGTGGAGCGGGTGCGGAAGTTGACGTTGCCGCAGTTGGAGCGGCATCTGTTCGCGGCGGCGGACATCCTGCGGGGCAAGATGGATGCCTCGGAGTTCAAGGAGTACATCTTCGGGATGCTGTTCCTCAAGCGGGCGTCGGACATGTTCGACGCCGAGCGGGAACGGGTCTTGGCCCGCTACGCCGATCGGGGCTCGCAGGAGGCCGCGCACCGCGCCGAGCAGCCGGAGTCGTACCGGGAGGCATTCTTCGTCCCGAAGAACGGCCGGTGGGGCCACCTCCAGCGGCTGCACGACAACGTGGGCGACGGCATCAACAAGGCCTTGTCTGCCCTTGAGGACGCTAACCCGGATTCGCTGGAGGGAGTCGTCCAGCACATCGACTTTAACCGGCAGGTTGGCAACTCCCGCATTCCGGACAAAAGGTTGCGCGACCTGATCGCGCACTTCAGCAAGTACCGGCTGCGCACCGAAGACTTCGAGTTCCCGGACCTGCTGGGCGCTGCGTACGAGTATCTGATCAAGGAGTTCGCGGACTCGGCCGGGAAGAAGGGCGGCGAGTTCTACACCCCGCGCGCCGTGGTCCGGATGATGGTCCGGCTGGTCAAGCCGGCCGAGGGTATGAGCGTGTACGACCCCTGCTCGGGCTCAGGCGGCATGCTGATCCACGCAAAGGAGTTCGTCGAGGAGCACGGCGGTAGTCCGCGCAACCTGCTGCTGGCCGGGCAGGAGAATGCGGGCAGTGTCTGGTCGATCTCGAAGATGAATTTGCTGTTGCACGGCATCCCCGACGCGAAGATCGAGAACGACGACACGCTGGCTAACCCGCGCCACGCCCACGGCGGCCAACTCGACCTTTTCGACCGGGTGCTGTCCAACCCGCCGTTCTCGCTAAACTACTCCAGCGACGGCATGCGGCACAGCAACCGCTTTCGCTGGGGCTGGGCACCGGAGGGCGCCAAGAAGGCTGACCTGATGTTCGTCCAACACATGGTCGCCGTGCTCAGGGCCAACGGCGTCGCAGCCACCGTCATGCCGCACGGCGTACTGTTCCGCGGCGGCGCCGAGCGGGACATCCGCACCAACCTCCTAAACGACGACATCATCGAGGCCGTCATCGGCTTGGCCCCGAACCTGTTTTATGGCACAGGCATCCCCGCCTGCGTGCTGGTGCTCCGCGCGCCGGGCTCGAAGCCGCCAGACCGGGTCGGCCGGGTGCTGTTCATTAACGCCGACCACGAGTACGCCACGGGCCGCGCACAGAACTACCTGCTGCCCGAGCACATCGAGAAAATCTTGTATGCGTACGAGGCGTTCACGGACATCGCCGGCTACGCCCGGGTGGTGACCCGCGCGGAGCTGCGGGAGAACGACGACAATCTCAACATCCGCCGGTACGCCGACAACGCCCCGCCGCAGGAGCCGCATGACGTGCGCGCCCACCTGCACGGCGGCGTGCCGAAGGCCGAGGTCGCCGACAAGGCGGACCTATTCGCTGCGCACGGCTTCACCACCGACGCCGTGTTCGTCGACCGGAGCGACGCCTACGTCGACTTCGCCCCGGGCGTCGACCGCAGGGCACTCGCCGCGCTGGTCAATAACCATGCCGGGGTACGCGACCGCGAGGCGGCGCTGGCCGCCGCCCAGCGGGAGTGGTGGGACGGGCACCGCAAGCTGGTCATCGACCTACCGGCCACGAAGCGGCTGATGGCCGTGCGTACGGAGCTGATCGAGTCGTTCACCACCGCTCTGCTACCGGTAGGGCTGCTGGACAGGTTCCAAATAGCCGGGGTGGTCGTGCGTTGGTGGGATGCCAATCAATACGACCTTCAGACCCTGGCCGCGCACGGCTTCGGCGGTGTGGTGGACGGTTGGGTCACCACGATCGGTACCGCACTGGAAGACGAGCGGTCGAGGACCGACCCGCTTGATCACCGGGTGGTGCCAAAGTTGGTGCCCGAGTACCTGGAGGAACTGGCCGCCGTCGAGGCACAGCGCGCCGACCTGGACGCCCGAATCAAGCGGGTCACCGCGCCGGCCAGCGAGGACGACGAATCGGCGGATCAGGATGCCGAGGAGGCGGTCAGCCCGGCGGAGCTGAAGCGCCTCAAAGCGGAGCTGACCAACGTCCGCAAGCGGCAGCGGGAGCTAAGGGCCCAGTTCATCGCCACGCTGGACCGGGCGCGGGCGGCGCTAAGTGGCGCGCAGGATCAAGGCCTAGTGATGAGCATCTGGCAGGAAGACCTGGCGGCCCACCTGGACGGCTACGTGACTGCCCACCGGGGCCAAATGATCGCCGCACTAGAGAACTGGTGGGACAAGTACGCCGTTTCGCTGGCCTACATCGAGTCCGAACGCGACGCCGCCAACGTCCGGCTCACCACTTATCTCAAGGAACTGGGCTATGCCTGACGATATCCGTCACGTCCCGATCTCAGCTCTCGCAGAGGTGAACCCGGGGACCTCGCTCCCGCCTGCCACGGAATGCTCGTTCGTTGGCATGGAAGATGTGTCCGAAAGCGCGCGGCTGATACGTACCTCAACGCGACCGACCACCAAGGCGGCAGGGTATACCACCTTCCGCGACGGCGACGTACTCTTTGCCAAGATCACACCATGCATGGAGAACGGCAAGGGCGCCCTGGTCGACGGCCTCCACGGAGGCTTTGGTTTCGGCAGCACCGAGTTCCACGTCCTCCGAGCCCGCCCACATACCGATGCCCGCTTCATCGCACAGTGGTGCCAGGCGACGCGCCTCCGGAAACGCGCCGAAGCAATGATGACGGGATCGGCGGGGCAACGCCGCGTTCCTTCGCAGTTCTTCGATCACTTCAGAGTTCCCGCGTTCTCACTCGCGGAACAGCGGCGGATCGCGGAGATCTTGGACTCTGTGGATGGGTCAATCCGCTCCACCGAGCACCTGATCGATAAGGTGAGGAACGTTAAGTCTGCCCTAGTCCAGGACTTCCTGTCGCGCTGGACTAGCGAATCCCGAAAGTTCGAGCAATATTCGGCTAACGGCCACTTCCGCAAGGACGCCGATACGCTGAAGGTGCGCGGCAGCAAGTTCAGCACTGTTGCTGATGTCGCGTCCCCAGCGCCAGGCAGTACCGTAATTGGCCCCTTTGGCAGCAACCTTACCGCCCGAGACTACCGTTCTAGCGGCGCCCCAGTGGTCTTTGTTAGGGACATTCGGCCCGATGCCTTTAAATGGGTCAGCAACGTATGGCTGTCGAGCGGAAAGTTCCGCGAACTCGCTCCCCATGTTGTCATTCCTGGCGATGTGGTTGCTACTAAGATGGGCCTTCCTCCCGGTGTTGCCGCAGTCTATCCAGAGGATATGCCTGACGGGATTATCACGGCCGACGTAATCCGGATCAGGCCAAATCCGGAGGTCGTTCGTTCTCGCTGGCTGAGTCTCATTCTGAACTCTGACCTCGTTGGGCGACAAGTAGGTGCGATCACCGGTGGAGTTACGCGTCCAAAGATTACGCTCCGGGATTACCGCCAGATCAGCCTCCCCACACCCCCTCTGGATGTGCAGGATTTCATCATCTCTGCACTTGATAGTCACGACAACCAAACGCATCGCCTCGTCGAGGAGTTGGACAAGCTGCGTAGCCTCAAGAAAGGACTGATGGAAGACCTGTTGACAGGGCGGGTGCGGGTAACCGCGGAGGGGGCGTAGCAGGGTGGGGTTGAAGTCGGAGTACGAGCGGGTGGAGCGCCCGCTCGTCGAACAGCTCGCCCGGATGGGCTGGCGGCACATCGAGAGCAGCAAGGCTCTTCCGCCCGGTGCGACCGGGCGGGAGAGCTACCGGGACGTGCTGCTCCTTGACCGGCTTCGGGCCGCGTTGCGGCGGATCAACCTGGATGACGACGGCAACGAGTGGCTCGACGACGGCCGAATCAGCCAGGTGCTCTCTCAGCTCACCCGGCCACAGGCCACCTCGCTACTAGAGATCAACGAGGAGCTGACCGAGAAGCTGTTGCGCGGCGTCACTGTCGAGGGCGTGCCGGGCTGGGACGGCGGCCGGGACCGCACGGTCCACTTCATCGACTGGAGCAGCACCGACCCGCTGGCCCGCAACGAGTTCCTGGTGGTCAACCAGTTCCGGGTCGACCCGCCGGGCGGGCGTACCGCGATCTATCCGGACGCCGTGCTCTTCGTCAACGGCATCCCGCTGGTAGTGGTCGAGGCCAAGTCCCCGACCGTGCTGGCACCCACCAACGCGGCCATTGAGCAGCTGCGCCGGTACGCCAACCAGCGCGGCTCGGTAGAGCCGGAAGGCAGCGAACGGCTGTTCCACACCAACCAGTTCGTCGTCGCCACCTCCTTCGACGAGGCGAAGGTGGGCACGTTCACCTCGCTAGCCGAGCACTATGCGGAGTGGAAAACCACGGCGCCCGTACCCGAAGAAGACGTCCAGGACGACCTCGGCGTAGCACGGTTGTCGTCGCAGCAGCGTTTGGTCGCGGGGATGCTGCACCCGGCCCGGCTGCTGGATCTGGTGCGGCACTTCACGCTGTTCATGCAGCCGGAGGACCGGAAGATCAAGGTGGTCGCGCGATACCAGCAGTATCGGGCCGTGCGGGGGACCATCGACCGGCTCGTCAGCGGGCAGACCCGGGCCCAGGACGGCTCGCATGATCGGCGGGGCGGGATCATCTGGCACACCCAGGGCTCGGGCAAGAGCTTGACCATGGTGTTCCTGGTGCGGGCGATGCGCTCGCAGCCGGCGCTGGTTGGGTTCAAGGTCGTCGTGGTCACCGACCGGCGCGACCTGCAGAAGCAGCTCGCGGACACGGCCGAGCTGACCGGCGAGACGGTGCTCACGGCCAAGAGCGTCGCGCAGGCCAAGCAGTCCCTTGCTACTCAGGGGAAGGCGCTGGTCTTCGTGATGATCCAGAAGTACCGGAACCCAGAGGCGCGCAAGAACGACGACGCGGCGTTGAAGACCATCGGCGAGTTGGACCCGTCGCCCGAGGTGCTGGTGCTGGTGGACGAGGCCCACCGGTCGCACGCAAGCGCGCTGCATGCCGCGCTGCGCACGGCCCTGCCCAACGCCGCGCGAGTCGGCTTCACCGGCACACCGATCATCATGGGCGCCAAGAAGAAAACCCACGCGATCTTCGGTGACTACCTGGACCGGTACGACATCCGCCAGTCGGAGACCGACGGTGCCACGGTGCCGATCGTGTACGAGGGCCGCACCACCCGCGGCGGGGTGGCCGACGCCGACGACATCGACGAGTTCATCGACCTCTATGGGCTCAGCCCTGAGCAGACCGAGCAGCTCAAGCAGCGGTACGCCACCAAGGCGCACGTCAACGAGGCAAAGCAGCTCATCGCCGCCAAGGCGCGCAACATGCTGCGCCACTACGTGGACGTCGTACTGCCCAACGGGTTCAAGGCCCAGGTCGTGGCCAGCAGCCGGCGGGCCACCGTCCGGTACCGCACCGCGCTGCTGGCCGCCCGCGACGAGCTGGTGGCCGAGCTGGACACCCTGGACCCGGTGTGGCGGGAGCCCGAGGCACTGGCCCGGGTCGACCGGCTGCCGGCAAAGCGGGCTACGTTGGTACGGGCGTGGCGGTACCGCGAAGTCATCGCCGCGCTGGACTTCATCCCGGTGATCTCCGGTAGACAGAACGACCCGGCCGACCTGGCCGCCTGGACCAGCGGCTACGAACAGGTCGTCGAAGACTTCAAGGCCAGGAAGCTGCTGATGCCGGGCGTGCCGGCCGAGCAGGCCAGCCCGGTCGCCATGCTGATCGTCAACGCGATGCTGCTGACCGGGTTCGACGCGCCCCGCGAGCAGGTGCTCTATCTGGACAAGGCGGTTCGCGAGGCCGACCTGCTCCAGGCCATCGCCCGGGTCAACCGCACCGCCCCCGGCAAGAGCGTCGGGTACGTGGTGGACTACTACGGCGTCGCGCAGCACCTGGCGCAGGCGCTGGAGGCCTACGCCCCGGACGACATCGAGGGCGCGCTGACCAGCCTCGACGACGAGGTGCCGCGGCTGGCCGCCGCACATGCCGCCGTCCGGCAGCTATTCGCGGGCATTCGGGACTTCAGCACCGTCGCCGCACAGGACGCCTGCGTAGAGGCGTTGGCCGACGAGCGGCTGCGGGCGCGGTTCGAGGCCGCGCTCAAGATGTTCACCCGCAGCCTGGAGATCGTGCTGCCGTCGGAGAAGGCGCTGCCGTACGTAGCGGACGGCAAGGCATTCGGCGCCATTGCGCACCTAGCCCGCCGCCGCTACCGCGACCACACGCTGTTCGACGTCCGCGTGTACGGGGAGAAGGTCCGCGCGCTGATCGACGCGCATGTCCACGCCCTGGGCATCGAGCAGAAGATTCCGCCGATCTCCATCACAGCCGCCGACTACGCCGAGAAGGTCAGCGGGCTGACCAGCCCGCGCGCCAAGGCATCGGAGATGGAGCATGCCATCCGGCACCACATCAGCGAGCACATGGACGGCGACCCGGCCCACTACCAGCGGCTTTCCGAACACCTGGAGCAGATCCTCACCGAGCTGCGGGATCAGTGGGAGCAGCTCGCGCTGGCGCTGGCCGACTTCCTGCCGGTGGTGACAGCCGGGCGGACCGAGCACACCGACGGGCTCGACCCGCGCACAGAGGCCCCGTTCCACGACCTCATCGCCGAAGCACTGGCCGAACATGGCCGGCCAGTCACCGCTGCGGCGGCCGGACCGCTGCGGCAGGCCACCATCGACGTCGTACACCTCATCCGCGACGACATACGCCTGGTCGGCTTCTGGGACAATCCGCACAAGCGCGAACAGCTCCGCCGGGCGATCATCGCGCGACTGGACGACACCCGGCTGGAGGACGGCAGTGACCTGTTCAAGTACGCCATGCTGCGACCGCTCGCTGACCGACTGCTGGAACTGGCCAAGCACAACCACCACCGGCTGGCGTCGTCGCCGTGAGCGTTACCGAGGCGCTACCCGACACAATGCTCATCGGTGACCTCCACTTCGCGGTCCGCGAGTCGCCGCGCCGCGCCACCGTCGGCATCACCGTCGATCGGGACGGGTCGCTGTATTTGCAGGCCCCTACCGGGTGCCCGCCCGACGCGTTGGCCGCGTGGGCGTACTCCAAGCGGATGTGGGTGTACCGCAAGCTGGCCGAGAAGGACCTGCTGCTTTCCGCCCGACCAGCGAAGGAGTTCGTCAGCGGGGAAGGGTTCGCCTACCTGGGCCGCAGCCACCGCTTGCTGGTCACCGACACCGACGAGGTGCGGATGGAACGCGGCCGGCTGCTGCTACCCCGCACAGCGGCGGTCGGTCCAGACCCGGGCGCGTGGCTGGTCCGCTGGTACCGCGCCCGGGGCCGGCACTGGTTGCCCGGCCGGATCCGCCCGTGGACCGACCGGATGGGGCTGGTCCCGACCGGGCTCGACGTGCGGGACCTCGGCTACCGTTGGGGGTCCCTAAGCGCCAATGGCCGGCTCAACATCCACTGGGCAACACTGCAACTACCGCCGTCGCTAATCGACTACGTGCTGGTGCACGAGCTCGCGCATGTGGCGCACGCGCAGCACACGCCCGCGTTCTGGGCGACGGTGGAACGGGCTTTGCCCGACTACGAACGCCGCAAGTCTGACCTCTTCGGTGCCGGCGCCCGGCTGTGGATGGGCTGACGTTCGGCGTGCACTACCTGGCGAGAGGCACTGCCATCTGTAACCATGGCCATCGCACGGGACCTATCCGACCCTCGCTGAGTTGGGCCGCTCGGCCCGCACCTGTCGAGACCAGGTCACGCTTGCGGAACGCAACTAGGCATTTTGTGCTCGCACGATGTCACGGTGTAACTTCGACTTTCCCACGTCTCCGGCAACTGCTGATTGGGGTCGACATGCGTGAGGTCGTGCGTCGGTCTGTGCGGGCGATCCTGTGGGACGATCGTGACCATCTCGTGTTGATCAAAAGGACGAAGCCTGGCCAAGCCCCTTACTGGACTGCGCCCGGTGGCGGCCTTGAACCGACGGACGCATCCCTCGATGCAGCACTGCGCCGCGAGCTGCGAGAGGAGTTGGGCGCGGAGGCAGAGCGGCTTAGCCAGGTGTTCTTGTTCAGCTCGCCGTCGAGCGAGGGAGTGTCCGTACAGCACTTTGTCTCCTGCCGGCTTACCCGGGTAGACGAGAGCGCTCGTACGGGTGCGGAGTTCACTGATCCGGGCCGTGGTGGCTATGCCCTGGACCGGGTGGCCGTCGACCGCCTTCCTGAGGTGGACCTGAAGCCTGAGGCCCTGAAGGAGTTCATCCTTGCGAACGCCGATGCCTTGCTATCGGAGTTCAGCTAAGGCGGGCCAGATCCCTGCCGGTGCGAGCGTGAAGCGGCGCGCGGCTTGGAACACGTCCTGGGGGCGGCTCGCTCCGGCGGTGATCGCTGCGACCGCGCCGATGAGCATTCGGTGCGAGACGATCAATGCTGTGGACCCTTCACCCGCGTGTCCGAGGATCGCCGAGGCAGCCGTTGCCCGTTCGTAAAGCGCTGTAAGGCTCTCGCCGCCGGCCAGGGCCGAGTCCGGGTCGCGGAGCCGGTCCGTGCGCCAGGTCCGGTACTCGGCTGGGTAGTCGTCCGGTCCTTTGCCGAGGACGCAGTCGGGGGCGCGCCACTCGGCGTACAGCGGGTTGGGAGCGGCGAGCGGCACGCCGAGCAGCGCAGCCAGGATCTCCGCGCTCGTGGCGGCGCGCGGATGCGGGCTGGTCAACACGATTGCGGGCTGGACACCGCGGTCACGAAGTGCGTGGGCGGTGGCGGCGATCTGTGCCGCGCCGCGCGCGCTGAGGGGCGTGTCGGGGCGGGCATGGGCGTGGGGGCGGGTGATTCCGTCGAGGCTGGTTCCGTGGCGGACCCAGAGGGTCGTCATGACAGGTGCCAGCCGCCGTCGACGTTGATCGCTTGGCCGGTGATGAATCCCGCTTCCGGGGTGGCCAGGAAGGCGATGGCGGCGGCGACGTCCGAGGGTTGACCCCGTCGTTTGATGCACTGTCGGTCGAGCTGGCGTCGGACCATGGCTTGGTGATCGGGTACGACGCTGTGTTCTGCGGGGACCTCGATCGAGCCGGGCCGCACGGTGTTGACGGTGATGTTGTGGGGGCCGAGTTCGCGGGCGAGCGCGCGGACGAGTCCCTCTAGGCCGCTTTTCGCGGCGATGTAGCCGGCGAGGTCGACGCGTCCGAGCTGGGTCATGACTGAGGAGACGACGATGATTCGGCCGTAGTCGTTGGCGATGAAGACTGGTGTGGCGGCGCGGATCGAGGCGGCGTGCGTGACGAGGTTGAGTTCGAGCTGGTCGCGAAGGACGTTGAGGTCTGTCCGACTCCACGGGATGCGGGGGTACGCGCCGGCGTTGCTGATCAGGACGGCGAGTTGGGTGGCGTGTTGCTCGACGGTGGCGCGGAGTGCGGTCTGGGTGTCAGCGGCGGTCAGGTCGCCGGTGACGGTGTGGGTCTGTGCGCCGTGGCGGCGGGCGGCCTCGACGACCGCGGCGAGGTTGGTGTCGTCGTGACGGTGGGTCAGGACGAGGTCGAAGTCGGCGGACAGCCGGGCGGCGATGGCCGCTCCGATGCCGGTGCCTGCTCCGGTGATGACGGCGATGGGGCGGCTCATGAGGGCGGCTCCGCTGGCGTCTGAGTGGTGAGTCCGAGGATCTGCTCCAGGTCGGCGTCGGGTGCGTAGAGGTCTGCGAGTAGGCCCAGCGACAGAGCGGCGTCGCGGGGTTCCAGGAGCTGTAGTGGGTAGACGGCGAGGATCCGCATGGCGAGGTATGGGCGTATCCAGGTGAGTAGGTCGGTGGCGGCGGAGAGTGCGAGCGGCCGGGCGAGCGTCGTGAGGTATCGGGTGATGGCTTGCTGCCGGGCCGGCGATGGTTGGTGCTGGTAGTCGATGCCGACGGCTCGGTGAGAGAGCCTCTTGAGCCGTACGGCGGGTTCGACAGCGTCGGCGAGTGCCTTCCTGTGATCGGCGTAGGCGTCGGGGTTGTAGTGCGGGACGAGCCAGGCGCCGTGCAGTCTCTGGTACCAGAGGAAGCAGGCGATCTCGCCGGGGAGGGCATTGAGGCCTGCGGTGTCGTAGTCGAACCAGACGGGCTGGTTGTCGGCGTCGAGGCCGATGTTGAAGTCGGTGGGGTCGCCCTGGGTCATCGCGGCCCAGACCTGCTCGTCCGGGTGGAAGGCGTCGCGTAGCTCGCTGACGAGGGCAGGAAGGTCGAGCCGTCGGGGCTGTCCGTTGACCATGAGGGTGGTCTCCCGCAGGTCGGAGGGCCGGAGACCGTCGGCGTCGGCGTCGGCGTGTTTGAGCACGATCGGGTTGTGGCCGTAGTAGTGGTCCAGCCTGCCGCCAGGCTGGGCCCGGTGGCGGTAGAGCTTGCTGTTGGCGCGTGAGGCGGGGACTCGGCAGATGGTCGCGTCGATGGTTCGGCGGTAGTGCTGGAGGATCGCGTCGAGCCCGCGGTCGAGGTTGGCCGCGCTGCCGGGGCCGGTGGACGTGAGAGCGTCGAGGAGCAGGCCGGTGTCCGGAAGATCGGGTTGGTGGCGGTCGTAGAGGGTGAGGGTCCAGTGCCCGACGCGGTGCTGGGAATGCAGCCTCGGTAGCCGGTAGTAGTGACGGATGCGTTGGTACCCGGCGGCTTCGGCGGCGGCCTCCACGGGGTTCGGGTTCACCTTGGCGAAGAGGCGGTGTGTGCCGATGTCGAGGTGGAAGGTGCGGTTCATCGTAAAGCGGCGGTAGCGGCCGACGCGGATCATCGAGTCCACCAGCCCGCGCACTGCCCCGCGAAGTCGGCTATGACCTTGGCGGGGATGGCGCGAAGGTCGCTCGCGGTGGACCAGAGGGTGTCGTCGTAGCGGTCCCGCACGGGACACGCGTCGGCGACCGACATCAGGTGCGAGAACGGGGTGGCCACCGCGTGGTGGCCTGCTGATCCGGTGATCCACTTGGCGTAGCCGTGCCGTCCGTAGAGGCCGACCACATGCGGCTGGGTGCCGTCCGCTCGGATGGTGAGCGCAGCGAGATGGGTCAGGCCGGTGTCGTTGCCAATGACCAGCTCGGCGGCAGCGAACAGGTCAACGCACTCGACCGCCGTTAGTCCGTGAAGTACCTCAATCTGCCCTACGGATGCCGGAGGCTGGTGGCCCGGTGACGTCACCATGCTGAAGCGCCAGGCGCCCGAGTAGCGGGCCGACAGGTGTTCGGCGATGGCGCCGAAGTTGTCGATGCCGTAGTCCTTGCGGTCGGGGCGACTCGTCGTGGCAACGAAGACCACGTGGAGTGGCTTCGGCGCTGCGACCGACGACCGGAACCTGGGGGACGGGTCAGCGGATGCGGGAAGCCTGACGCCGAGGGCTTGCTCGACGTCGAGGTAGTAGCGCATCGGCAGCGCAGCATGGACCTCGACAATGTCGGCTTCGATGAGGTCGAGCAGCGTTGGAGGCGATTCCGGGACCGCGTCGAATTTCACGGCGTCGTCGCTGCCGTGCGTGCACAGTTGGTGCCCGTCGCCGCCCGTGACCGTGACTGGAAGGGTGCACCGGGCGATCAGGTCCGCTCGGCTGCCGGCGTACTCCAGGGCTCCGAACTGATCGTGTGTGGCGTCGTGAAGTGCCTGTGCCATGGCGAGGCCGAGCAGCAGGTCGCCGAGTCCGCGAGAGCCGAAGTCGACGCGCCACCCGGTCTCACGAACCGCGTCGAGGAGTGCCCGCCGGGGTGGGGTCTCTCCGTTGGCCCGGCGATACGACAGGAGCCGGCCGAGCGGCGCCTGTTCACGTCGGACGACGTACCGTCCGCCGCGGTGGCACACCGGTTCCTCGACGAGGGTCACAGCGTGGTCAGTACGCACAGCGGGACCCCGTTGCGCTCGAGTAGCTGTCGGCCCTCGCCGGCGGTGTCTTCGACGAGGCAGAGCGCGCCGGTGATGTCGGCGCCGGCCGCGCGAAGCGCCTCGACGAGATTGGCCAGAGTGAGTCCGGTGGTGATCTCGTCGTCCACGATGAGGACGCGCAGCCCTTCGAAGTCGCCGTAGGCGAAGACCTCAAGACGCCGGGCATGCGGCTCGTGGAACACGAGCTTCCCGGGTAGGTCGAGGTTGACTTTCCAGGCGAGCCGATACTGGCTACCACTGGCCCAGGCCACCGCGATCGTCGGCACGATGCCGCCGGCGTCCAGGCCCAGGAGAAGATCGTGCGGCCGGTACGCCGGGTGCTCACACCACCGCTTCCACAAGCTGCGTCCCGTCGCCAGGACCTGTTCCGCGGCCACGTCGGTGCGGATGCCATCAAGGCCGTGGACGACGCGGATCGGACGAGTGGTATCGCCTACCCCGAGCCGGGTCACCCGATCGGCGTGCAAAACCTCGTCAAAGGCGGTGGTCATCGAAGATCTGATCCTTCCGTCTGGCGCGTGTTGGACGCGACCGAGCAGCCGAGCACGTCGTGGTAGGCGAGGATCTTGGCGGCAGCTCCGCAGACCCGATGGGGAAGGGTTTCGTTCTGTCGCCACCGGTCGCCACTGACCTCGGCCACCGCCGGGAGGTCGATGTCGGCGTCCGGATGGCTGGTGATGAAGGCGAGACGGACCTCCTCGCTGGCGTCGAGGTCCACCCCGTCGGCCCGCAGAATGATCTTCATGATCAGCACGACGTGCTTATAGACAGCGCGGACATCGGGCTCAGGGTTCGCGGCGAGTCGCCGCAACACCATCGCCACGAGCGGCAGCTCGCTGCGGGAGGCGCGGTCGTCGGCTGGTGCGTCGAAGGCGTTGAGTACGAGGTCGCTTCGGCGGTAAAGCAAGCCGCAGCCATCGCGGGCTATCTGCCGCACCGCGTGCAGTACTCGGGGCGGGACCAACCCGGCGAGCATCTCCCGGGTGGTGAACGACGACAGTGCGATCTTCTCCCCCGCCGGTCCGCTCTGGGGTACAAGCCTGGTCTGGAGCCAGTGCAGCGGCAGCGTGTCGCGTACGACAAGGAGGTCGAGGTCGCTCCATCCCGGCTGCCAACCCTGATGGGCGAGGCTCCCTGTGGCGGCGACGAGCGCGGTCTCAGAATCGGTCAGCCTGGCGACGCAGTCCGCGAGTACCGCTTGCAGCGCCTCCGGGATGGCCGTGTCCGCACGCGGTGGAACCCTGGCCCCGGACCTGCGGTGGACAACTTCCGTGACCGCCCTCTTCAGCGCGGCCAGGCTGCGTCCGTTGTCGATGACCGTGTCGGCGATCGACGCGATGCGGTCTGCGCCCCGGCTTCGCTTGATCGCGTCGCGGGCAGCGAGCGACTCCATGGCCTCGGTGGCGCGCTGCGTGCGGAGCCCGTCCGGAAGGCGGAGGAACACAATTTCGCAGCGCTCCCCCCAGATCCTGCGGAGATGTGCTGTGGCGTCGAAGCGGTGCGCGCTCTCCAGGCTGATCCGGTGCGAGCCCGGGTTCAGCGCGGCGAATCGAAGGATCTCCTCCGTGATCATCTGCGCCTGGGTCAGCTCGTCCCATTCGCGATACGCATCGGCCACCCCGAGCCGATCGGCGGCGAGCTGCATGAGGTAGCCGATCTTCAGCCGGATGGCTGTGTGCTCCGTGCGGAGCAGCTCGCCGACCGTGCTCTTGCCGCTCTCGGACATACCAGCGAGCACCCACAGGCGCTGGATCCGGTCTGGCGGCAGCGGAACGACGGGCACGTCGAGTTGCGTCAAGACTTGGCGGATTTCGCGCTGAACGTCGAGGAGTGGGCGGTGCCCGCGCACCACGATGGCCTGGTACTCCCCGCCGTCGACTTGAAGGTCGATCGCCTCGGCCAGTCGCCGCTGGTACTCGACGTAGCGTTCGGTGGTCGGCACAGGCTCGCGTGCCACGGCATGGTGCGCCTCGGCTACCGGCTGGTCGCTGTGGCGCAGCAGCAGGTGCAGCTCACGGCGCGGCGCGGGGGCATAGCGACGTACTCTGGCCTCAACGTGGGCGAGCGCCTCGGCGGCGGATATGCCGTCCTTGACCGCCGCTGTCGCGGCGCAGGTTGCCACCAGCATCGGCCAACCGCGGTCCTCCAAAGCCAAGGGGCCGCCACCGGTACACCGCGCGGCGTGGGAGCTGAAGACGAGGTCGATGTGTTCGTCGGTGGTGCTGTCGACGAACCACCACTGACTGAAGTCTCGTCGCGACACCTCGGCCCATCGCCGGTCCCACCGATCAACTGTCCCGGTGAACTCGACATCCGGCATCGCCGACGCCAGCCAACGGGCGTTCGTGGTCTTGCCAACGTTGTCGGCGCCGTTGAGGGTGACGGCAATCCTCATCGCGGCTCCCGATAGCTCTTGAGTGTGCGCCACTGAGGAATGCGGCGGCGACCTTCATGGATGTCGAGCACGAGGGTGTCGAAGGCTTCGGTGAGTTCGGTGAGCTGCTGGAGCGCCAACGACGGTTTGACTTCGCTCGGGTCCAGTTGGGCGGTCTCCGAGAATCGCCTCCACCGAACCCACGCGATGGCCAGGCGGTCGATCACGGAGCCGATCGTCTCGGTATGCAACGGTGTCCCGTCCGGAGGCCGGATCACATGCTCAACCCAAGAGTCGATCTCCCCGATGAGAGCGACGCGAGTGGCGTTGAGACGATCGATCGATCTCTTGGCAGCAGCGACCACGTGGTCGTCAGCGGCCGGGTCGCGGGAGATTGTCTCCGCCGCCCATTGTTCGCGGTGGTGCGAGGCGAGCCGGGACGCCACGTGGAGGGGCACCGCCCAGACCTCTGGCAGAACCCGCGGAGGGCCGCCGAACGTACTGGTGATCAGTTCTGAGCTGGGCAGCGGTGGACAGCGCTGCGGGTCGGGGGCGAGTGGTGGGCCACCGACGGAACGGAGGGGCATTGGGTGGGCCTCCTTGATCCTTCGTAGGTCTTGCTACGGGCGGCGTCGACGCCGATGCCGGCGAGGGTGGTGGTCAGCCCTCACCGTCCTCGTGGCGGTGAGCCTTGGTGAGGCAGTCCTGTTGAATGCGGGCGAGGTGGTGGGTCATGCGGGCGGTGGCGGGGTGACCGGGGTGCTCGCGGCGGTGTGTGGCGATGGTGTCGGCGAGCAGGTTGCAGGCGGCTTGGCAGTGTCCGAGGTCGTGCAGGACGAGAGCTGTTGTGGCGTGAACGGCGAGGGTCCGGTGGCCGCGTGGGCCGCAGCTGCTGGTGGAGCGTTCGCCGAGCTGCCGGTAGAGGTGGTATGCGCGTTGATGGTGGCCGGCGGTGCGGTGGGCTGCGGCGAGCAGGTGCAGGGTGTGCAGGCTGCGCCGGTGTGTGGGGCCGTAGAGGTGGTCGGTGCTGTGGTGGGCGTACCCGGCCCAGGCGGTAGCGGCGTCGAGTTCGCCGAGCCGCAGGTGCAGTGTGGCCAGGATGGTGGCGGCTTCGGCGTGCATCGGATGAGGTGGGGCGGTGGCGGGGTCAATGCCGCTGAGGCTGTTGTTCAAGAGGTGTCGGGCGCGTAGCGGATCGTTGAGGGTCAGGTCGCAGGCAGCGGCGTGCTGCGCGCGTCCGGATTCGCACGGGTCTGGGCTGCCTACGGGCATCGCGCGCCAGGTCAGGGTGATGTCGCGGGCGGTGGCGCCGACGGTGACGTGTGCCAGGACGCGGTGAGCGTGGATGGCGGCCAGGTGTGGAGGCGTTGGTGTCGCTGCGGAGGCGGGGATGATCCGTGGCGCGTGTCGCAGGATTGCTCGACCGACGTGATCGGCGATGACGACGGCGTGGAGTGGCCTGCGCCGACAGTCGTTTCCGCAGAGGTACGCCGGCGGTGCCGCGTCGGCCGGTTCGGTCTGAGCCATCGGTTGGTGGCAGAACTTGCAGTGCAGCAGCCCGGGAATTAGGTAGACGTCCCAGGGTCGAGTGCCGTCCGCCGCGTTGTCCGCCTGACGCGGTAGCGGAGTTGTGGCCCTGGTGACCCATTTCTGCACGATGCGGGGATCGAGGTCCAGTTGGCGGGCGACGGTGGTGACGGCGCCGTAGGCCTTGATGGTGCGGGCGTCGGCGACGCGCTGAACGACCGCGTCGACGAGGTCGGGTGGGTATCTGCGGGGGAAGGCCATCATCTGTCCGTGGGAGGGGTGGGCGGGTTAGGCGTGCTGGTCGTGCCAGCGGTTGCCGACGGGGCGTGCAGGGTTGATCGGCATGGGGTTGCTGGCGTGGCGGGGGTTGCGGCGCATGGGGCGCAGGCTCGGTCCGTTCGGCACGGTGAGGGACGGGCGGAGCGTGTACCCGTAGCGGGCGTACAGGCGCTCTGTTTCTGCGGGAGCGGTGGTCCAGGAGGGCAGGTCGATGCGGTCGAGGCGGGCGCGGTGATGACCAAGCAGGGAGCTGCCGAGACCTTTCTTCTGCCCGGTCGGGGAGACGGCGAGGAGCGCCAGGTGGTAGTGCGGTTCGGTGGGCTGCTGCTGTGCGATCAGGCCCTCAAGGGTGGTGAAGCGCTCAGCGTGTGCTCCGGCGGCCTGCACGAGGCGGGTCGGGTAGTTGGTCGGTGGTGGGATCGGTCGGTAGCGGTGAAAGCCGACGGTGGCGGCGGTGAGGTCGTCGGTGAGGTGTACGTCGCCGAAGAACATCGCGTGTTCCACCCACACCGCGACGACGTCGGTCAGCACCTGGCGGCGCTGCGCGGCGTCCGGCACCAGCCAGGCACCGAGCGGGCTGGGGTGCAGGGCGTCGGCGATCAACGCGGCGACGACCTGTCTGTCTGTCCAGCGGGCGGCACGGATACGAACGCTGGGGTCCACGGCTGTTGTCATCTCCTCGGCGGTCTATCGGTAGGTGGCGGTGGCGAGGTCCCCGATCGCGGCGTCGACGGCGGCGGTGATCTCCCGGATGGGCCGGTGGTGCTGGGCGGCGATGGTCTTGAGGTGGGTGGTGAGGGTGGTGGTGTCGTCGTCGAGGTAGAGGTGCTCGGTGAGGCCGAGGACGGCGACGAGTCCGGCGAGGGCGGCGGTGTGGTTGTCCGGTTGTTCGCGGCCGGCGGCGAGGTAGCGCAGCCGGGCGCGGGCGACGACGGCCCATTTGGTGTCGGTGGCGAGGTAGGCGTCGGCGCGGACCAGGCCGCCGAGGCGGCGGCGGGCAGTGTGGCGCAGGATGCCGGCGGCGACGAGTCCGGCGCGGGTGCGTTCATACAGGTCGTCGGCGAAGCTGCGCAGGAACGCCTTCACGGTCGGGGTGGTCCGGGAGTGGTGGATCGCGGCGAGGGCGGTGTCGGCGATCAGGTCACCGACCGGCTGGTCGGAGTTCAGGCGTAGCCACCGGTCCGCCGCCGGGTGCTCGTCGTAGGAGTTGAGGGTGATCCGTCCGGCGAGGAACAGGTCGATCAGCACTGCGCCGGCCATGCCGAGGGCCAGGGCTTGGCGGTGCAGGTGCGGCTGGCCGGTGTCGTCGTGGTGCCCGAGCAGGAACAGCTCGTCACGCAGCGGCAGCCGGGGTATCGACGCGGTCATCCCCGGCCCCTATTCCTGAACCGCGGCAAGGGCCCGCAGCCGGACGTGCGCATCGCGGTAGGCGGGCTGCGGCTGCGGCAGCAGCGCCTTGTCGATGGCGGCCAGGACGGTGTAGTTGGGGTCGCAGACGTTGCCGATGGGTGCCCGCCCGGCCTGCGAGATGAGCTGATAGGCATCGAGCACTTGTAGGCCGCACAGGTTGACGGTCCAGGCGGTGAGGTCCTTGTGCGCGATGCGATAGGCGTCCTCCAGGGGGCGGGCGCAGCCGACTGACATGATCGTCGTGTCGGTTTCCAGGCGGGGCCAGGCGGTGTCGGCGCCCTTGATGACCTCGATGGTGAGGGTGGTGACGGTGGCGATCTCCACGCCGACGCCGCAGGCTTCGCCGTGGCCTTGGCGGGCGTGTCCGTCGCCGAGGGCGAGCATTGCCCCGTGCACGTTCACCCCGAGATACAAGGTGGTGCCGGCGCGCAGTTCCGGGGTGTCGAGGTTCCCGCCGTAGTAGTCCCCGACGATCGTGGACCGGGACTCCATACCGCCGAGGGCGACGCCGATGGTGCCGATCATCGGCTCCAGCGGCAGTTCGACCATGTGGTCACTGGCGGTGGCCCGGTACCGCACGACGCCCGCCTGCCGGTCGATGCCGTACACCCACACCCGCTCCTCCAGCGGCGGCTGCAACGTGGCGGTGTGCGAGGTCGACGTGAGTGCCCCGAAGTACGGGAAGGTAGCCGACACGCCCCAGTCGCGGGCTGGTTCGATCGACACGAGGTGCACGGCGAGGGTGTCGCCGGGCTCGGCGTCCTCGACGAAGAACGGCCCCGACACCGGGTTTAGGTACGGCATCTGGCACACCTGCGACGGCAGGTCCGCCGGTCCTCGCACGAGACCGCCGAAGCAGTCCTCGGTGTGCACGGTGATCAGGTCGCCGGAGCGGAGGTGCGCTACCGGCAGGCGTCCACCGAAGGTGTACGCGAGCTCGTCGCGGGCGGGCCGGTAGGTGAGGTGGCTCATCGGGATCACACCCGCTCCAGGTCACGCCCGACGGGCTGGGTGGGGGCCAGGCCGGACAGCACCGGCCGCCGGCCGGTCAGGTACAGGCCAGCGAGAACGACCATGCCGAGGGCGAGCCATGCCAGGCCGAGGCGCTGGGCGGCGATGTTGGCGTTGACCACGACGTAGGCGAGGATCACGAACCCGATGGCGGGCATGAGCAGGTGCGCGAACCAGTTGCCGCTACGTCGGCGGATCAGGTGGTGCACGACCACGGAGACGTGCAGGACCAGGAACGCGACCATCGCCCCGAAGTTGATCAGCGACGACAGCAGCGTGATCCCGTCTGAGCGGATGGCCATGTACAAGCCCAGGGCGAGGGACACGACACCGGTGAGCAGCGTGGCGTTGATCGGCACGCTGCGGCGCACCGACACCTTCGCCAGAAACGCGGGGAGCTGCCGGTCGCGGGCCATCGCGTAGAGCAGCCGGGACGTGGCGACCTGCGCGACCATCGAGTTGGGCAGGCCCCACGCGATCGCCGTCGCCACCGCGCACACCGTCGCCAGCCAGCCTCCGCCGGCCACCGCGGCGGCGTCGTAGAAGGCGGTGCCGTTCACGTCGCCCTCGGTCAGTAGCGCGTCGGGGTTGGGCACGAGCATCGCCGCCAGCCACGTCTGCGCGATGAACAGCACCCCCGCCAGGACGAGCACGGCCGCCATCGCCCGGCCGATCTGCCGGGCGCCGTCGCGGGTTTCCTCCGCCAGCATGGAGATGCCGTCGAAGCCCAGGAACGACAGCACCGCGATCGACACCGCTCCCGCCACGAGGGACCACGTGAAGGTGTCGGAGTTGTAGAACGCGTCCCAGCTGAACCGGCCCCTACCCGACGCGAGCGCCCAACCGGCGACGACCAGGAACAACGCCAGGACGATCAGCTCACCGACGAGCATCACCCGGGTGACCACCGCCGTCATGCGGATGCCGACCGAGTTGACGACCGTGTTGACCGCGACGAACCCGAGCAGCCACAGCCACACCGGCACCACCGGCACCGTGGAGTGCATCGCCACCGACGCCACCAGGTACAGCAGGCCGGGCACGAGCACGTAGTCGAGCAGGATGACCCAGCCGGCGAGGAACCCGACCGGCGGGCTGATTCCCCGGCCCGCGTAGTTGTAGACGCTGCCCGACATCGGGAACGCCTTCACCATCTGCGCGTAC
Source organism: Micromonospora sp. WMMD1219 (assembly GCF_049315215.1). Lineage (NCBI taxonomy): Bacteria > Bacillati > Actinomycetota > Actinomycetes > Micromonosporales > Micromonosporaceae > Micromonospora > Micromonospora sp. WMMD1219. The sequence continues at coordinate 1,135,647 of NZ_CP186057.1, read as the reverse complement.
GAGAACGCGGTGAACACCAACGCCACCACACCGACCGCGTAGGCCAGAGCCACCATGCCACCGGAGCCCGCGTACACGCTGCCGAAGATCGCCATCGGCGCGATCGGCACCATGTACACCAAGCCATACGCCAGCAGATCCCGGAATCGCAGCTGGCGCGCCAGTTCCTGCCGGTAGCCGTACCGGGCCAGGTCGTTCGAGGTTGTCATCGGTAATCCTCACGAGGATGAGAAGCGCGAGCAGGGCGCGGAGAGACGCCTGCCGGGTGGTCGTGAACGACCTGACGGCGACGGGTATCCGCGATTGACGTTGCCGTAGCAGCCACTCCATTCGTCACCGGCGGTGGCTACATCCGGACCGACGGTGATCCGGCTCGGCAAGCTTGCCAAGCGCATCCACGTCAATGGATTCCCAGCGGTGGTGAGATTTTCCCCCACCCGCGCACGCCTGCGACCTGCACGTACTTTGATCAATTAGCGGCGAGCTACCCACCCCAGGGCCGGTGGCCTCGCCGCGCCCCGTACCGATGCCGATGAGAGGGGCGATACCGTGCGACAGGAGGCAGCACGTAGGAGGTGACCGCGATGGCAAGGACGACGGGCACCAAGGCGCAGCGTGATCACGTACGTCAGACGCTTGCCGGTTTCGGAGCGACGCCGACGGCCATCGCCGCCGAGTTGCAGCGACGCTTCGGGCTGCGCCCCCGAGATGCCTTTCGCCAGGCCCATGGTTGGACCCAGGATGCGGTAGCCGAGAGACTGAACGCCAAAGGGAACGGTTCGGCGACGTTCACCGGGGCGCGGATCAGCGATTACGAGCGGTGGCCCTTCGGTGGCCGTCGGCCCACCTTGGCCGCCTTGAACGCGCTGGCGCAAGTCCTCGGAACCGAACCGAGCAGTCTGGTCGACCTCGATGACCTGGCCGCTATGCCGGAAGCAGACCGAGAGGCGCTGAGCGGCAGGAACGCCGTCCTGATGCCTGCGCCATCGGTCGCATCCTCAGCGCCGCTTGGCGCGGCGGCTGAGCCTCTGCGGTGGGACCTCGGCGCTCTGCAGGACGAGACGGAACTGGTGATAGCGGTGGCAGAACGCACGGCAAGCTTCGGCGCATGGGCGCAAGCCTCCAACGTCGGGCCCTTTACCCTTGATGATGTCCGCGCCTCCACCCGCAGGATCGCCGTCGACTACCTGACCGAGCCGCCCGTTGTCGTCTACGCCCGGGCTGGCCTCCTGGCGGATCGCGTATTCCGCCTTCTGCAGACCGGGCGTCAGAACCCTGATCAGTCTCGGGAGCTCTACACCTGGGCGGGCTACCTCTGCACCCTGCTGGCCTGGATGGCAGGCGACCTCGGTCACCCCGCCGCAGCCGAGTCCCAGGCACGCACGGCCTGGATGTGCGCCGAGACCGTCGGCGACAACACCCTCCGTGCCTGGGTCCTCTCCACGATCAGCAAGACGCACCTGTGGGAGCGACGGTTCGAAGATGCGGCGAATGCCGCCGTGCGCGGCTACGGCCACGCCGCCGAGGGCAGCGCGGCGGTCATGCTGGCTTGCCAGGAAGCGGACGCCTGGGCGGAGATCGGCGCCGTCGAGCCGGCCCGGGCAGCACTGCAGCGGGCCGAAGAGGCCCGCCAACGTGCCAGCCGCGACCCGGTGGGCGGCCTTCTCGCTTGCGGCACGGTGCGCCAACACAACTACGCTGGTTCGGTGCTGCTCCGTATCGGCGAGGCCGCCAACGCCGTCGAGCACGCCGAGCACGCCCTTGCGGAAGCCGCCGCGGATCCCACGGTCGCCTACGGCACGCTGGCCCAGATCCGCATCTGGGCCGCCGCAGCGCATCTCAAAGCCGGCAGCCTCGACGGCGCGTTCTCAGTCCTGTCACCGGTGCTCGCCCTGCCACCCGAGCAGCGGCTCGAGCCGCTGGTGCACCGCCTGCGTGGCGTCGGGCGCAACATCGCCGGCAACCCGTCGCTGCGCACGAGCATCGAGGCTCGCACTGTCCAAGCAGCCATCACCGAGTTCTGCGCCACCGGCGCCGCCCGGCAACTTCCCTGAACCTGGAGAACCCATGGCAGTCCCGCACGTCACCAATATCCGTAACCACTGGTACTGGCGACCGGGTTGGGGCATCGGCTCCCGCTTCTACACCTGGCACATCACCTTCGACGGGCAACCTGAAGTCGAGAAGCTCGCTGACCAGTACCGGTCCCTACTTTCCTCGCAGCCCAGCCTCGACGTCATTCCGAACCGATGGCTTCACCTCACCATGCAAGGCATCGGCTTCGTTCGAGACGTCGCCACCGACGACGTCGACGCCATCGTGGCCGCCGCCACCGACCGGTGCTCGCGCCTGTCACCCTTCAAGCTCACCATCGGCACCCCCCACGTCGATCCCGAGTCCATCCAGATCGCCGTCGACCCGATCGAGCCCGTGCGGCAACTCCGCGCCGCCATCCGTGCCGCCATCGCCGACGTCTGGGGGCAGAACCGAGTACCCGAGACCGCCGAGCCCTATAACCCTCACCTCAGCCTGGCCTATACCAACACCGACGGTCCCGCGGCGCCGCTCATTGGGGCCCTTTCCTCGGCACCGAAGATCAGCGCGGACGCGCTGATCACCTCGTGCCAGCTCATCGTCCTCAATCGGGACGAGGGCATGTACGTGTGGGAACCGTACGCATCGGTAGAACTCGGTTCCTGAATCCTGTTCTACGTCCGCCATGTCACCCCGATACTGGCCCGCGCAATCCGTTGCCGTGTCGGCCGGTGGTCATACACGCTCGGGTGACAGAGAAGTGGGCTGAGCCGAGGCCTTCTCGCCGCCACCGTTGCCGTCGAGTAGACCGAACAGTCCGGCGGCGAACAGGTGCCGCTGGACTGCGGGCGGGATGTTGGTCAGCCGCAGAATGCCGTCGCGTGCGTGCACGGCGCTGAGGCAGGCCACCGGCGTGCTGGTGGCGCCAGGACATGCAACGCGCGGGAGTCGATGGCTTCGCCATCACCACGAACATCGACTGGGCGTAGCCGGTTTCCCCCTCGACCAGGCGCAACTCATCAGGTCGTGGACCAAGCTGGCGGTCGCGGTCTCCGGCGGCTTCGAACCCGCCGACGTTGAAGCCAGCCGACGACGCTCATGGGACATCCTCGTTGTCGGTCGCGGAGTCACCGACTCCCTGGACCCCGCCGTCGCCGCACGGGACCTCGCCGCGTCGATCGAACTCACCGAAGGAAGCCGTTCATGATCATCGCCCCGCTCACGGTCGACCGGATCCCTGACCTCGAGAAACTGCTGGCGTTGGGTGAGCCGTACATCAGGTTGCGGGGTTCATCGGACTACTGGCTGTACGCCACGCTGTTCGCCAACACCTGCCCACTCGCCATCATCAACGGGCAAGTCGCCGGCAGCGTAATCGCCTTTCGAAGCCAGGTCGACCCGTCAGAGATCTACCTACAGGACGTGATGACGCACCCCAGCCACCGCCGTCAAGGGGTCACGCGGGCACTCGTGGAAGAAGTTCACCGCCAAGGCTCCCTGTGGGGATGCCTGCGCCTGTTCCTCACCTCGGAGTCCGACAACCACGCTGCCCACAGTGCGTGGCTCGGGTTGGGCTTCAGCAACGTTCCGGGCGACACCACAGAGGCAGGCCTGTCCGTGATCTACGACTTCAAGGGGCCGGGGAAGCACCGCGCCGTGTATGAGCGATCGATCGGCGCCTAACGTCAAGTGGCCCGCGCAGGACGTCACCACCGCGACATGCACGGCGAAGTAGACCTCGGCGACGGTGTGATTTCAGTCCGCCCTGCCTGCCGAGTTCGGGCCGGCGGTAGCAGCGGCTGCGCCCGCCCGGTGGGGCGGGTGCAGGTCACGCGGCGTGTGGTGGAGCGGCGGGCTGGTGGTGCAGGCGCAAGAGTCGGGCGAGCTTAGCGGCTTGGTCGATGTCGGGTAGGCCGGCTTCGGCGGCGAGGGCTTGGATTTCGTCTTCGGTCTTCGGGTCGGTCAGGTAGTGGGCCATCGACAGCGTCCCTGGCTGGGTCAGGGGCTCGGTGTTGGGGTGGGCGGTCGGGGACTCGTCGGCGGATGTCCTCGTGAGGTTGGCCGCCGGCGACGGGTGTGGTGTGGTCGCGCGTGATTGCTGGTCACGGCGTATGGCCATGTCCCTCCCAGGACGGCTCGTGGCGTGAGGTCGAGGTATCGGGTCATCGGCAACTCCTTCTCGTGGGAACTGGCATCAGAGTTCATCGCCGGGTCTCGCCGCTCGGTCAGACAGCGATGTACCCCGACGACAGTGGCGAGGGCCGCAGAGGTTAGCTCCAGTGGCTGCGAAAGCGAATGGGGTCGCCACTCACGCGATCTGTCGCGTCGCGGTCGCTGTTTGTGAGTGTGCGGTTCGGTTGCTGGCCTGTCACCGGAGCGCCGTGCTGACAGATCGGTGAGTACCGGCGTGGTCGCCATTTGGCGCTGGCTGTGTGCCGTCCGCGCCGTTGTTTCGCACGGTAGGGCCGTACGGCGGTCGACGGCCGCAGGGGTGCGGGGGCGGGCGCGCGTCATGCGGCGTGTCGGCCTCGCACGCCGCGTGGGGTCCCACCCGGCCTGGGTCATCAGGCTGCACGCTCGTTCCCACGTGGCGAGGTGTGGGTCGGGAACTCGTCGTCGTGGTGGGTGTCGGTGTAGGGCAGGTCGATGAGGCGGTGGCGGCCGGCGGTGCGGCCGGTGAGTTGCCAGACCCGCTCGGCGGGACTGGCGCCGAGTGCGAGACGCAGTTCGGTGGTAGTGGTGGCGATGACGGTGTCTAAATCGATGCCGGCGAGGCGGTGGTGCAGGTTCGCTTCGCGGCGGGCGGAGGGTAGGTGGAGCAGGACCGGCCATGCCCAGTTGCTCATGGCATGAAGCCGTTCGTACTTGGCGACTTTCTCGGTGAGGATGTCGAGGCGTTCGCGGCCAGTGTCGTACTCGAGGAAGAACGGCACGGACCGTCCGCGCTCGGTCCACACCCCGGCGCCGTCGGGGCGGGGCAGTCCCTTTGGTCCATGGACCATCATCTGCGGGTTGCCGCCTTGGCGGTAGAACACCCCTGGGTCGTGGAAGGCTGAGGCAGGATGCCAGCGTTCCAAGCTGGTGTGGGGGTGGGTGCGGGCGTGCGTGGCGAGGTCGATGAAGACCTGGTTGCCGCCGAGCAGGTGTGGCAGGTCGGGCCGCGCGGTCAGGGACTGTTTGCGGCGGCGGGCTTGGTCCCGGCGCGGTGGTCCGAGTCCTCGTTGAGCGTGGACGTGGTCGTAGCCGAGTTGGTCCAGGACGTAGTGGTACGGGTAGGAGCCGCCGTCGGCTCGGTTGGGTCGGAATCGGTCTGTCGCGCGGAGGACGGTGAGGCGGCGTAGCCGTCGTTGGGTGAAGTCCAACGACGGAAACAGCGCGCTGGCGATCTGGTCGGTGGTCAGCACTCCGTGGTCGTAGAGCCAGCCGAGGAGACGGTCGTCACGGGCGGTGATGCTCGCCTGCAGGCGCAGCAGCGGGTCCGGAGCCGGCAGCGGTCTACGCATCGGCGGCCCCTGGGGGGATACCCCACACATGAGGGTGTGTCTGGAGCCGATCAGGGTCGGTGATAGGCGGCCTGACCTGGGCTGTGAGGGGGACCGGGGGGTCAGTCCGGGGGTCGGTGTCAAGACGGACGGTGCAGCGGAGATCGACACCGACATCAGCACGGCCATCCACACGGGTTCCGCCAGGGCCGTGTGAGAGGCTTTGCCGGGCGGATCGGTGACGACCCAGCCAGTACAGGTGAGGGGTGCTGAGCTGGGTGAACATGCTCGTTGCTCCTTCGACGATCGGGACGCGGGCGCAGAGGCAGCGCAAGAGACCGGCCGCCCCGCCGTGGCGGACGGGCCGGTGTTCGCTCTGCCAGGTCGGGTCAGGTTCTGTCAGACGACGAACTTCCTGACAGAGGCAGGCGCTGGTCTCACTCAGACGGCTCCGTCTGACAGAAATCGCAGGTCGTGGTTCTGTCACGCAGCTTCCTGCTGTGACAGAACGGGCGCGGGCGAGGTCCGCTCGGCGCGTACGAGGCGTACGAGCGCCGAGGCGGTCGCGTTGGATAGTTGATGCCCCTCCGCGCGTAACTGCCGCGCGAGGGCCTTTCGGGACAGCGGCGTCCCCTGGGTAGCGAGGACGCGAGCGGCGGTCCGGGCGGCCGGGACCAGCGCCTTGACCTCCGGGCCCCGGTCCCGGACCGGGGCACCGTCGTCGCGCCGGTCCGGGACCGCCGGGTCCTGGTCCGCCGGGGCGGAGACTGCAGTGGGCAAGTCCCGGACCGCGGTAGCGCTCGCCGGGACCCGCAGCGGTGTTGTCGGGGCCGTCTCGCGGGTGTCCGGGACCGAAGCGTCAACTATGCGTACGGGTCCGGACGCGGCCGGTCCAGACCGGCGGGGAGTGCGGTGGGTTGGGGCGAGATCGGCGCGGCCGAGGGCGATCTTCACCATCGCCAGGAAGCCGAGCGCCGGCAGTGCGGCGGCGATCCAGCCGATCGCCGACGCCTCCGCCTCCACCACCTGGGCGGCGAGGGACAGGATCACCGCCACGGTCAGGACGGTCGCCGGGAAGGCGACGCTCTTGCCCAGGCGGCGGTTGCGGCGCAGTTCCAGACCGGCGGCGATCGAGGCCAACTCCAGCACGACCGCGTCGGCCCAGGCGAGCCAGCCCGGCTGACCGTGTGCCGCCGCGACGTCATGGACGTGCCGGAAGGAGGCCGCGCCGGCCGCGCCGCCGATCAACAACATGATCAGCACCTGGATGTGGTTCTCCAGCCGTTCCCGCCCCGTCCGCTGATCGGCGGCGACGTCGTCGGATCGCTGTTCAGATGTCGCCAACGGCCCACCTCCCGTGGGGCAGCACGGGCGCAGTCCTGACCGGCGTCGTCGTACGGGGGCGGACCGAGATGGCAGTCGGCTTGGTGGGATTGATGTGGATTGAGGTCACGTCGTACTCCAGTTGATAGATGTTGACGATGCGGTGTTGTCGGGTGCCGTCCGGGTCGCGCCTGCCCGCTCAGATCAGGGCATGGGCAGGCGCGACCCTGCCGGGTGACGCCCGGCCGGGCGGAACCCATCGTGTAGATACGGGGGCCGAGAGAGGTCACTATGGTCGAGTCAACGAACAAGCCGGACCCCTCGCAGGGGCAGGCGCCAGGGCAGCAGGCGTCGCCACAACCGGCACAGCAGGTTGCGGTCAACAGGCGGACACGGGGGGCGGACGGCAAGCCGAACCACAGGGTCAAAACTCTGGCCACCGGCAGCGCTCGACAAGTGCCATGGTGGTGCGGCGGCTCAACTCGCCGACGAGCGATCCTTCATGTGGGGCCTCCTTCTCTCGACGATCCCGTCACCATCGACGCGAACAAGAGCAGGCACCCCGGCTCCGGGAGTGCCTACCCGCCTCTTCCTGGCCGATCGCGCCAGCCGACAGTGCGGGAACGTGTATCCAGTACGCCCCGGGAACACCCGTCGAGTCAACCCCCAATTTCGCAAGGATCGGTCCCGGAGTCTTGACGCCGGTCCGGTGGAGTGCTATCCAGTCCGCCCTGGTCGCCGGAAGTCCGTCTGCGTCCACCCGACCCCAGGCAAAGAACCTGCAGGAGCGACCGCATAGCGAGACGGTCATCTCGATTGCTGGGCCGGCGGCATGAGCGGGCGAGTATGTGGTCCTTCGTCACCTCAAGCCGGGGCAGAAGCGGACGGCGGACACGATCAGCGTGCCGACCCTGGAACCGAGTTCCACGTTCAGAGCGGTGGACGGTTGCAGGTTGCCGAGGTTCACGGTCAATCCGACGTCTCCTCGGCCGGTGCGGCCGGGATGGAAACGAAGCGGGACAGGTGCAGTTGGGCGGCGACCGTGATGGCGTCGGTTGGTCCCTGGCGGTGCTTGGCGACGATCAGGTCCGCCTCTCCCGCTCGTGGCGATTCCTTGTCGTAGTAGTCGTCGCGGTGCAGCAGGATGACCACGTCGGCGTCGTCTTCGACAGTGCCGGAGTCGCGGAGATCGACAAGCTGGGGTCGCTTGTCGGTGCGCTGTTCGGGACCGCGGTTTAGCTGAGAGACCGCCACCACGGGCACTTGAAGCTCCCGGGCCAACTCCTTCAGGTCGCGGGTGACGTCGGAGACCTCCCGGTACCGGTCGTGGACACCCTTGGCGAACTGTTGAATGTAGTCGACCACGATCAAGGACAGACCGTGACGAGAGTGCAGGCGGCGAGACTTCGCGCGGACCTCGTCGATGGTCCACACCCGGTCGTCGATGAAAAGCGGGGCGTCGGAAACCTCCGACATCGCACGAGCCAACGTCGTCCAGTCATCGTCGGACAGGTACCCGGATCGCAGCACGTGCAGCGGCACCCGCACCTCCGCTGAGATGATCCGCATACCGGCTTCGAGCCGGTCCATCTCCTTAGTGAACAACACTGCCGGACGTCCGAGCCGCACGGATGCATGACGGAGCAGGTCGGCAGCCAACGTCGACTTGCCCATGCCGGAGCGCCCGCCAATGACCACGAGATGACCGGGGAGGAGTCCGTTGAGCAGCCGATCCAGGTCCTCAAAGCCGGTCGTTAGCCGACCGCTCTGTTCCTCCGCGGCGGCCTCAACCTCGTTGAGTACTGGCAGCAGGATGTCGGCGAAGACGTCCACTTCAGCATCGGCCTGGGGACGGCTCACGTCCGCGATCGCTTGTTGAGCAAGGTCTACGATGTCGCGGATGTCACCCGAGTGGTCGTGCATCGCCAACTGGGCGATGCGGTGTCCAGCCTCGAGCAGCCTGCGACGAACCGCCGCTTCGGCCACCGAACGGGCGGGTGCCCGTAGCGAAGCACCCGCAGGAACGGCGCTGACCAACAAATGTAGGTAAGGGGCACCACCGCAACGCTCGAGATCACCCTTGTCAGCCAAGGCTGCGGCCACGGTGATCGGGTCTACCGGCTCCTGTCGGCCGTGCACCTCGCGCATCGTCTCGAAGATGACCTGGTGGACCGGTCGATAGAAATCCTCCGGCTCGAGCATCTCCGACGCGTCCGCCATAGCCTTACTGCGCAGCAGGACGATTCCCAACACCACCTGCTCTGCAGCGACGTCTTGCGGTGGTATCGGCTGGTCAGATCCGCCGGCTGAGGCGGTCGTCGTTGGCATGGCGCAATTCTTCACGACGGCCTGCACGGTGACACACCACAGTGGATAACAGTTGAACAGGCCCTCTGCTCCAGTCGCCGGACGTCCCAGACTTTTTCGAGGTCCTGCTGGTCGAAACGCGACCGCCGACCATGGAGTCCTCACTGATGCCAGCACTGCCGCCCTCCGTCAGCGACAACAAGGCACGCACTCCGGCCAGCGGACCCAACCTCGACCACTCATGCCGCACGCACGGCGACAGACCATGCAGGCGGCTGCCTCGATGGCGGCTCCGCCTCTGGCTGGGTAAGAGAGGTGGAGAACCAGCCGCGGAAGGCGGCCGGCCGGCGGGCGGCGGCGGCACGGCCGTGCGCCGGCCTCGACCCGGCCGAAGTGGCGGTCGCACCGGGGCGGTGGGCGAGGGCCATGGCGCGACGGGCGGTGCTGGCGGCGGCGCACATCCCGCGCTGGCCCGCGCACTGCAGGTTGCGGCAGTTGCCGCGCTCGTCGGGCTGGTGGGCGGCGACGACGTCGAGAGCGAGCCGCCACAGCAGCGGATCGATCACGTCGTCGGGCAAGGCGGCGAGAGCGCTGAGTCGTTCACGGGGCACGGCGATAAACCTTCCGTCGACGGGTCGCGCCGCCCGCCCGATCAAGGCGGGACGGCGGACATGATCGACGCTCACCTTTTCCTCAAGGTCAAGTCGTCGGGTGACTTCCCCGAGCAATACCGAAGCTCAGGCCGTTTGCTGGTCTTGCGGGCCGAACTTCCAGGTCCAGTCGAGGCGGTGGCGGCCGAAGGTGCGGCGTTCGCCCTTGAACCCAGCGCGCAGGAGTTTGATGTCAGCGACGAGGCGGATGATCTCCCGCTTGACCGGGATGTCGTCGCCGAGTTCCTGCCACGCCGCCACCGCCTGATCCCCGATCCGTCCGCGCAGCACGGCCGGGATACCGGCTTCGGCGGCGCGTTGCTCGTACTCGGCGATCTGTGCCAGCAGGCCTTTCTCGGCGCGGGCGTAGGCGATAGCGGTGACCTCGCCCTCCTCGCCGAGCTTGCGCCACTCCTCCAACTCTCCCCGCAGCCGTTGTGCCTCCGCGCGGGCGTGGGCGACTTCCTCGTCGGTGGCGCTGGCGGCGGTGAGGATGTCGTAGACATCGGGGCGGGACAGCCACGCCACCACCGCTCGCTGCACGTACTCGTCGAGAAATTCGGCCTTCACGGCGGCGCACCGCTTGTGCAGGCACGAGTACACCTGCCCGGTCCAGCCGTGCCGGTTCACCCGCTGCGACGACAACGGCCCGTCGCACACGCCGCAGCGCACGATGTACGACAGCAGGTGCACCGCGCGGGCGGGGCGGGTCGTAGTGCGGGACGGATCTTCCAGCATCCGCACCACCGACCAGTAGGTTTCCTCCTCCACCAGGGCGGGCCAGATCCCGTCGCCGACGATCTCGCCGCGGAGCACCCGTTTGCCGATGTAGGCCGGATTCATTACCTGCTTGCGCAGGATCCCGCGCCGCCAGATCCCACCCTGCGATGCCGGGATCCCGAGTCGGTTGAGTTCGGCCTCCCGCACGGTCAGCGGCATACCCTCGGAGATCTTGCGGAAGTTGTCCCGCACCACCTGCGCGTGCGAATACTCCGTCACCGTCCCGTCCGCAGCCACTGCCTCGCGGATCTCGGTATCGGGTTCCTGGCGCAGGAGGGCCTTGGTGCGCTGGTCGTAGATTCGCCGGTACCCGTAAGTGATCTTTCCGTGCGGGCGGCCCGCCTCGGCGGCGCCGACGATGCCGCGCAGCACGTTGTCGCGGATCGAGTCGGCCATCCACTCCGCCTGCACCGCCTGGAAGCCGAGCATCATCCGGTCGTTCTTGTCCCGCAGGTCGTACAGCACCCCGCCGACCAGCCAGAAGTAGAGACCGACCTCGTGGCACATGTCCCGGATCTTCACGAACACCGCAAGGTCACGCTCCTTGCGGGAGATCTCCCAGACCACCAACACGTCCCCCTTGCCCGCGCGGATCTGCTCGATCAACAACTCGAACTGCTCCCGCTCCTTCGTCGCACGCCGGCTCGCTGAGCGGTGGTTGTCCGTGAACGACCCCGCATCGGTCCACGACCGCTTCGTGATCTCCGCCAGGTTGAGCACACCCTGGTCGTGGACGCTCTTGCCCTGCTCCTTCTTGTCCTGACTCGCGCGCTGATACCGCAACGCCCGTACATCCGAGCCGCCGGCCAGCAACGCGTCCTTGCTGTCGAACCGGCCCCGGTGCCCCGACCGGGCCTTCCGCCGTACCATCAGAACCGTCCCCCTAGATCGACGTTCGTGTCGGCAATATCGACCATAGCTTCTAACGATTCTTGACAGTTCCCGGCGAGCAGCCCAGCAGCGCCGCCACCTCGTCGACCGGCAGGTCCTCCCAGTAGCGCAGGACCAGGACGGCCCGTTGCCGGGGCGGTACGGCGGCGAGCGCCTGGAGCAGCACGAGCCGGTCCTCGTGCGGACTCGCCGGCATCGGCGGATCGGCGTCGGGCGTGCCCACCCGTTCGCGTCGCCACCAGCCCCGCCGCCGTTCGTCGAGGAAGGACCGGACGATGATCTGGCGCAGGTAGGAGTCGAGCACCTCGTGCCGGGCGATCCGGTTCCAGACCAGGTACAGCTTGGTGAACCCGGTCTGGACCAGGTCCTCCGCGCGGTGCCAGTCACCGCAGAGCAGATACGCGGTGGCGCGCATGGCGTGGTGCCTCGCGGAGAAGTACTCCGCGAACGCCGTGTCGCGATCACTCATTCGGACCTCCGATCGGATACGGGATAGTCACGCCAGGTGTGGCTCCCGGGGTTGCTCGGCGGGCGGAGTGAATTCGTGGCGCGGTCAGCCGCGGAAGCTGCGGGCGAGCAACCGGAGCCCCTCCGGTACGTCGGCGGTGGCGACGGCGCCGTAGCCGAGCACCAGGCCGGCCGGGCCGGGCGGGCCCGCGTGGTAGCCGGCGATCTCGCGTACCGTGACGCCGACGTCGGCCGCCCGCGCGACGACGGCCGGCAGGTCGACGCCGGCCTCCGGGCGCAGCCGCGCACACAGGTGCAGGCCCGCCGTGGACGGCACCGGGTCGAGCCAGTCGGCGAGGTCGGAGCGCAGCGCCGCGTCGATGAGCTCGCGCCGCTGGGCGTAGACCCGGGTCGCCTTGCGGATGTGCCGGGGCAGCTCGCCGGAGTCGATGAACCGGGCCAGCGCGGCCTGCGTGGTGTGGTCGCCGTGCCAGTCGGTGAGCTGCCGGGCGGCCAGCAGCGCGGGGCGCAGCGACGCCGGGGCGACCAGGAACCCGAGGCGCAGCATGGGCAGCAGGGTCTTGGAGAACGTGCCGACGTAGACCACCGTCCCGGCCCGGTCCAGCGTCTGCAACGGGTCCAGCGGCCGCGCCGAGAAGCGGAACTCGGTGTCGTAGTCGTCCTCGACGACCACCGCGTCCCGTGCCGCCGCCCAGTCCAGCAGCGCCGCCCGGCGGGCCGGCGACATCCGGACGCCCAGCGGGAACTGGTGGGACGGGGTGACGTAGACCAGCCGTGCGTCGCCGGGCAGCGCGCGTACGTCGATGCCCTCGTCGTCGACGGGCACCGGCACGATCCGCGCGCCGTGGCCGGCGAACAGCCGCCGGGCAGGGGGATAGCCGGGATCCTCGACGGCCACCCGGTCGCCCGGTCCGAGCACGACCCGGGCGATCAGGTCCAGCGCCTGCTGCGCGCCCTGGGTGACGACGACGTCCTCCGGCCCGGCCCGTACCGCGCGGGCCAGCCCCACGTACCGGGCGACGGCGGCACGCAGGCCCGGGTGCCCGGCCGGGTCGGCGTACCCGCCCCGGATCGTCGCGGTGCGCAGCTCACCGGCGACCAGCCGACGCCAGGTGGCCAGCGGGAACAACCCGGTGTCCGGGGTGCCGGCCCGGAAGTCGTGGCCCGGCCGGGGCGTGGCGGTGGGTGCCGGTGCGGCGGACGCCCAGAACGCGCGGGGGCGTACCCCGCCGGCCGGCGCCGGACGGGGCCGGGCGCGGGCGACCGGCTCGTCGGCGACGAACGTCCCCGCGCCGACCTGGGCGGTCAGCAGGCCCTCGGCGGTCAGCCGCTCGTAGGCGACGGCGACCGTGTTGCGGGAGACGTCGAGCCGCCGGGCCAGTTCGCGGGTGGGTGGCAGCCGTTCGCCGGGCCGCAGCCGGCCGTCCAGGATCGCCTCCAGCAGCTGCCTGTGAATCCGGGTGGCGCGGTCGCCGGGCCCGGCCAGGCTGACGTGTACGTCCACGGCGCCGACCCTACATTGGCCCAATCAGATCGCCGGGAATCGGTGCTTCTCGCGGCCAATCCGCGGGTCTTGGATGGCGGAGGGAGCACGGCGAACGGGGGACGAGCAATGACCGATGTCGGCACCGGCCGCCGGGTCCGGGTGCTGGCCCTGGCCCAGCTCGCGAACTCGGTGGGCGACGGCGCGTTCTACGCCTGCTCGGCGCTGTTCTTCATCCGGGTGGTCGGGCTGTCCCCGGCGCAGGTCGGGATCGCCCTCACCGTGGGCTGGTCGACGGGCATCCTCGCCGGGGTGCCCGCCGGCCAGTTGGCCGACCGCTACGGCGCGCGGCGGATGACAGTCGTCTTCGCGGTCGCCACCGCCGCCGCGCTCGGCGGCTTCCTCGTGATCCGCTCCTTCCCGCTGTTCGTGCTGCTCGCCTGTTGCTACGCCGCCTGCCAGGCCGGGCTCACCGCCAGCCGGCAGGCGCTCCTGGTCGGGCTGATCGAGCCCGCGCGGCGCACCGCGGTACGCGCGCGGTTGCAGTCGGTCTCGAACGCCGGCCTGGCCGCCGGGGCCGGGCTGGGCGCGCTCGTGCTCTGGGCGGACAGCCGCCCGGCGTACCTGTCGGCCTTCGCGCTGGACGCGGCGAGCTTCCTGGCCGCCGCCCTGCTGGTGCGCCGGCTGCCCGAGGCGGCGGCGCCGGTCCCGGCCGGACCCGAGCCGGGACGGCTGGCCGTGCTGCGCGACCGCCCGTACGCGCTGATCACGCTGCTGAACGCGGTGATGTGCCTGAACATGCCGCTGCTCAGCCTGGCGTTGCCACTGTGGATCGCGGAGCGGACCGACGCCCCGGCGCCGATGGGCGCGATCGTGCTCACCGTCAACATGCTGTGCGTGGTGCTGTGGCAGGTCCGGGTGGCCCGCCGGGTGACCGATCCGGGCTCGGCGGCCCGGGCCAGCGGGCACGCCGGCTGGGTGCTGCTGGTCGCCTGCGGCGCGTACGCGGTGTCCGGGATGGTCGGCGGCGCGTGGGTGGCCTCGGCGGTGCTGCTCGCCGCGGCCCTGGTGCAGGTGTTCGGCGAGATGGTGCAGGCGGCCAGCGGCTGGGAGGTCGGCTTCACCCTGGCCCGCCCCGACCGGCAGGGGCAGTACCAGGGCTTCTTCGGCATGGCGCCGCAGCTCGCCCGGATGCTCGGCCCGGTGCTGCTGACCTCGCTGCTGCTCGGCTGGGGCACGCCGGGCTGGCTGGTGCTCGGCGGGCTGTTCGTGGTCGCGGGCCTGGCCATGCGTCCGGCGGTACGCCTCGCCGAGCACCGCCGGGCCGCCGCCGACGTGCGGATTCCCGCTCCGGTGCGGCGGACCGGCACCGAGGTGTCGTCCACCACTTCCCGGGAAGACCGCTGAGCCGACGTACGCCCCACGGGAGGCGGCAGGGGCCGGTTTCTGGCACGGTGTCGGGTAGCGAGGTACGCGGTTGAGGGGGAGTGGTGGAGTTCTCGGCGACGAGCAGGCAGGGGCGTGTCGGCCCGGTGATCGAAGTCGTCGGCGACCTGGACATGAGCACCACTCCGCAGTTGCGCGACCGGCTGCACGAGCTCACGGAGGGCGGTGCCCGGGTCGTCGTCGTCGACCTGACCGGCGTCGGATTCATGGATTCCAGTGGCCTGGGCGCGCTCGTGGTCGGCTACAAGAGCCTGCGCGAGCGCGACGGCTGGCTGGGCCTGGCCGGTGTTCGCCCGTCCGTGCGCAGGGTCTTCTCGATCACCTCGGTGGACCGCGTGATCCCGCTGTTCGACACCGTGCCGGAGGCGGAGGACGCGTCACCGCTGGTGCCGTGAGCGCTCCTCGCCGGGGCGATCGCTGGTGCGGGTGAGGTCGGCGCCGGCGGTGCTGCGCCGTGGCTCGTGGTCGCCGTACCAGTCGACGACGAGCAGGGTGGCGTCGTCGGCCAGAGCCGGCCCGGCGATCTCCAGCACCGCGTCGGACAACGCCCGGACCGCCTCGCGGGGGTGCAGGTCGGCGAGACGGGGCAGGGCGGCGGGCAGGTCGAGGTCGGCCGCGTTGCGTTCGCGCGTGCCGTCGGTGACCACCACCAGCCGGTCGCCGGGCCGCAGTGGCACCTCCGCGCTGCGGTAGCTCTCGTCGGGGAACATGCCCAGCGGGAAGTTGCCCGGTAGTTCCACCGGTACGACCCGGCCGTCCCGGACCAGCAGCGGTGGGACGTGCCCCGCGTTCAGCAGCTCGCAGCGCCCGGTGGTCAGGTCGATGCGGCCCAGCACGGCGGTGACGTACGCGCCGCGTACGTTGGCGTGCTCCGCGACGGCCCGGTTGGCCTCCTCGGCCTGGGCGACCAGGCCGGCGCCGCGCCGTCTGGTGTTGCGCAGGCTGCCCACGCCGAGGGTGGCGGTGAGCGCGCTCGCCACGCCGTGGCCCATCGCGTCGGTGACGCTGAGGTGCAGCAGATCCCGGGCGAGGCTGTAGTCGAACGTGTCGCCGCCGACGCTGGCGGCGGGTTCCAGCCAGCCGGAGAGGGCGAAGGCGCCGGCCTCGCAGGTGAACGAGGCGGGCAGCAGGCGGCGCTGGATCTCGGCGGAGAGGGTGAACGGCGTGGTCCGCTGTCCCCACTCGAACAGGTCGGTGTGCCTGCGGTTGGCGATGACCACGAACGCCAGCGCGTGCGCGGTGCGGGCGACCCAGTTCACCGCGTCGTCGTCCGGCTCGTCGGGCAGGTCGATCTCCAGCAGGCCGATCGCCTCACCGCGGTCGGTGACCGGTGCCAGCACCGTCCACGTGCCGTCGCCGGGGACGACCCGGGGAGTCTGCCGGCGTAGCGCTTGTTCGTAGGGCCCGCCGTCGAAGGGGAGGACCTCGGCGTCCTCCTCGCCGTGGCGCCGGCCGGGACCATCGCCGGCGGGCTGGTGGGTCAGCCGGACCAGCGCACGGCCGCTGAGGTCGGCGATCAGCAGCGAGACGCCGAGCGCGTTCAGCGCCGTGGCGATGACGCCGGTGACGGCCTCGACCGCCTCCACCGGGGCGGCGTCCTCGGCCGACTGCAACATCCCCGCCAGCACCGCCTGCTCGCTGTCCTCCACGCTCTGAGCATATTCAGCGCGGCGGGTGGCCGCCTCACGAGCGGACGCCCGAGCCCGGAGGGCCGTCCGCCGTCGATGGTTCCCTATTGCATATGCTTGGCAACTACCGAATAGTGGCAGAAGTGGGCGGGCGCTCGGGCACGCGGTGATCTGATCTTCGCCGGAGCGCCCGCCCGCTGCCGAGGACGAGTTCGAGGGGTTGCCGGTGGCGATCAAGCCCAAGCCCGTACGCGTGGCCGTGGCGCTCGCCGCCGCCCTGCTCGCCGTCACCGGCTGCTCGTCGCCGACGGCGTCGACCGGCGGGACGGGCAGCGCCGGCACGCTGGTGGTCGCCACCGCGGGCGAGCCGGACACGCTCAACCCGGTGCTCAACTACGGCGTCGACGGCGCGTCGCTGATCTTCGACGGGCTGGTCGCCCGGGACGCCCGCAACGATCTGGTGCCCGCCCTGGCCCGCGAGCTGCCCACCGTCTCGGCGGACGGGAAGACCGTCACGGCGAAGCTGCGCGAGGGCGTGCTGTTCCACGACGGCAGCCCGCTGACCGCGCAGGACGTGGTGTTCACCTACCAGGCGGTGCTCGATCCGGCCGTCGACTCCACGCTGCGCTCCGATCTGGACATGCTCGCCTCCGTCACCGCGCCCGACCCGGCGACTGTGGTGTTCACCCTGAAGTACGCGTACGCGCCGTTCCTGCAACGGCTGGCGCTGGGGATCGTCCCGGCGAAGGCATTCGCCGGGCAGGACGTCAACAAGGCCGGCTTCAACCGGAAGCCGGTCGGCACCGGCCCGTACCGGTTCACGTCCTGGACCCCGGGTGACCGGCTCGTGCTCGCGGCGAACGAGACGTACTGGGGCGGCAAGCCGGCGAACTCCGGCGTCGTGGTGGCGTTCGTCGCCGACGACAACGTCCGGGCCCAGCGGATGCGGGCCGGCGAGTTCGACGCGGCGGAGCTGGCACCGAAGCTCGCGTCCGGGTTCGAGAGCCGCAACGGCTACCGGGTGCACAAGGTGCCGACCGCCGACTACCGGGGCGTCATGCTGCCGATGGGCAACCCGGTCACCGCCGACCCGGCGATCCGGAAGGCGCTGAACGTCGCGGTGGACCGGCAGGCCATGGTGACCGGCGTGCTCGGCGGTGCGGGCGAGCCCGCGTTCGGGCCGGTGCCGCCGACGTCGGAATACGCCGAGCCCTCGATCGCGGGCAAGCCCGGCGCCGACCTCGCCGCGGCGACCGCCGCGCTGGACGCCGCCGGGTGGAAGCCGGGCCCCGACGGCATCCGGGTCAAGGACGGGCGTACGGCGGCGTTCGCGCTCCTGTACCCGGCCACCGACAGCCTGCGCAAGGAACTGGCCCTGGCCGTCACCGCCGACGCGAAGAAGGTCGGCATCACTGTCACCCCGGAGGGGCTGACCTGGGACGCGATCACTCCGCGGATGGGCCGCGACGCGCTGATGATGGGCTACGGCACGCCGTACGACCCGGACTTCGTCTCCTACAAGCTGTTCAACTCGGCCTTCGCCGGGCAGGGCTTCTTCAACCCCGGCTCGTACCGGTCCACGGTCACCGACGCCGCGTTGCAGGCCGGCCGCGACAACGCCGACCCGGCCGCCCGCAAGGCCGCGTACGCCACGTTCCAGAAGCAGCTCGCCGCCGACGTGCCGTGGGTGTTCCTCACCTACCTCCAGCACACCTACGTGCTGAAGGACGCCGTGACCGGGGTGACGCCGCGGGTCGAGCCGCACGAGCACGACGTCGCCAACAGCATCTGGTGGAACGTGCACACCTGGACGAAGACGTCGTGACGTCACCCGTGACCGGCCGGCGGCGGCTGGCCGGGGCAGGTGCCGTGGTCCGGCGGCGGCTGCTGGTCGCCGTACCGGTGCTGGCCGCGACCAGCATGGGCATGTTCGCCCTCGGCGCCGCCTCCCCGATCGACCCGGCCCAGCAGTACGCGGGCGCGGCGGCGTTCACCACCAGCGAGGAGAACCTCGCGCAGATCCGCGCCAACTGGGGTGTCGACGACCCGCTGCCGGTGCAGTACGCCCGCTGGATCGGCAACCTGCTGCGCGGCGACCTCGGGTGGTCGACGAGCCGGCACGAGCCGGTCACCTCGGTGCTCGCCGCCCGGGCCGGCTGGACGCTGCTGCTCGTCGGCACCGCGCTCGCCCTGGTGCTGGTGGCGAGCGTGCTGCTGGGCACGCTGGCCGCGTACCGGCGTGGTGGCTGGTTCGACCGGGCGCTGCGCGCCGTCGCGTACGCCGTGCAGTCCATGCCGGTGTTCTGGATCGGCCTCGCGGCGATCGCCGTGTTCGCCCTCAGCCTCGGCTGGCTGCCCGCCGGCGGGCTCACCGACATCACCGCCACCGGCACCGACCCGGCCGACGTGGCCCGCCACCTGGTGCTCCCGGTGACAGTGCTGGCGATCTCCCAGGCGCCCTGGTTCGTGCTGTTCGTCCGCGACGCGGTCGCCGAGAGCCTGCGCGACGACCACGTCCTGGCGGCCCGCGCCCGCGGGCTCCCCGGCCGGGTCGTCCTGTTCGGACACGCGCTGCGTACCGCGCTGCTGCCGTTCCTCACGCTGGTCGGCACGCACCTGCCCGAACTCGTCGGCGGCGCCGTCCTGGTGGAGACCGTGTTCTCCCTGCCCGGCCTCGGCGCGGTCACCGTCGAGGCCGCGCTCGGCGCCGACTTCCCGCTGCTCGCGGCCACGACGCTGGTCACCACCGTCGTGGTGCTGACCGCGAACCTGCTCACCGACCTCGCCTACGCCGCCGCCGACCCCCGGGTACGCCTCGATGACTGACCTCGCCCTTCCCGCGCGCGTCCGGCGCCTGCGCCGCCCCGGCAACGTGGGCACGACAGTCGCCGTCGTGGTGCTCGCCGGTGTCGTCGCCGCCGCGCTGCTCGCCCCGGTCCTGTGGCCGCTGGACCAGAGCGCCGTCGACCTCTCCCGTACCCGGCTCGCGCCCTCGCCGGAGCACCTGGCCGGCACCGACGACCTCGGCCGCGACGTGGCCGTGCGCAGCCTCTACGGCCTGCGCGTCTCGCTGCTCGTCGGCGCGGTCGCCGCGCTCGTCGCCGCTGTCATCGGCGGCCTGGTCGGCGCCGTCGCCGGCAGCGTCGGCGGCTGGGTGGACCGGACGCTCATGCGCGTCGTGGACACCGTCGCCGCGCTGCCGCACCTGCTGCTGGGCATCTTCATCGTGGCGATGCTGCGGCCCAGCCTCGGCGCGGTGATCGCGTCCATCGCGCTGACGCACTGGCTGTCCACCGCCCGGATCGTCCGCTCCGAGCTGCTCAGCCTGCGCAACCGGCCGTTCGTCGACGCCGCGATCTCCGGCGGCGCCGGGCGCGTCCGGGTGCTCACCCGGCACCTGCTGCCGCACGTGCTGCCGCGCCTGGCGCTGGCGACCACGCTCATGGTGCCGCACGCCGTCTGGCACGAGACCGCGCTGTCGTTCCTCGGCCTCGGCCTGCCCCCGCACCTCGCCTCGATCGGCAACATGATCAACGACGGGCAGCGATCGCTGCTCACCGGCGCCTGGTGGGCCAGCATCGTCCCCGGTCTCCTGCTCGTGGCGGCCACGCTGGCGCTGGCCGTGCTCACCGGCCGGTGGCGTGACCGCCTCGACCCGCGCGTACGAGCGGAGCTGCACCTGTGACCGCCCCGGCGCTGCTGACCGTCGACGGGCTGACCGTCCGCTTCCGGCTGCGCGACGCCGTCGTGCACGCCGTCACCGACCTGAGCCTCACGCTGCGGCCCGGCAAGCTGCTGGCGGTGGTCGGCGAGTCCGGGTGCGGCAAGTCGGTCCTCGCGCACGCCCTGCTCGGCCTGCTGCCGCGCAACGCCACAGTCACCGGGCAGGCCCGCCTGCACGCGCCGGGCCGCGACGAGGCCGACCTGATCGGCGCGGGGGAGCGGCACCTCGCCCGGCACGTACGCGGCCGGGGCGTCGGACTCGTCCCGCAGAGCCCCGCCACCGCGCTCACCCCCGTGCGTACCGGGCGGAAGCTGCTGGAGGAGACGCTGCGCGCCCACGGGCACAGCCGCCGCGAGGCGCCCGCCGCCGCCGACCGGATCGCCGCCGACGTCGGCCTCGACCCGGCCGACCTGAACCGGTACCCGCACGAGCTGTCCGGCGGCATGGCCCAGCGGCTCGCCACCGCGCTCGCGCTCGCGCCCGACCCGCCGGTGCTGCTCGCCGACGAACCCACCACCGGCCTCGACCGGCCGCTCGTCGACCACACGCTGGACCTGCTGCGCCGCCGCTGCGACGCCGGCGCCGCCGTCCTGCTCATCACGCACGACCTGGCCGCCGCACGCCGTGTCGCGGACACCGTCGCCGTGATGTACGCCAGCCGGATCGTCGAGCACCGCCCCACCGAGGCGCTGTTCGACGGCCCGGCCCACCCGTACACCGCCGGTCTGCTCGACGCCCTGCCCGACCGCGCCTTCGTGCCGGTGCCCGGCCACCCGCCCACGCTCACCGACCTGCCCGGCGGCTGCGCCTTCGCCCCGCGCTGCGCCCGCGCCACCGACACCTGCGACAGGCTGCCCCGACTCGCCGCCGACGGCGCGGGCCGGGTCGCCTGTCACCACCCGCTGCGCGAGGAGGTACCGGCATGACGATCACGGTTCCCGGCGCCACCGACGCCGCCGCCCCGGGCGACGCGGCGGCCGGCGGACTCGCCGCGCACCAGGTCTGCGTCGCGTACGGCGGGCAGCGCGTCCTCGACCGGGTCGACCTGCACGTCGCCCCCGGCGAGACGGTCGGGCTGCGCGGCCCCTCGGGCAGCGGCAAGTCCACGCTCGCCCGCGTCCTCGCCCTGCTGCACGCCCCAAACAGCGGTCACGTCACGATCGACGGGCGACCGCTCGGCGGCGTCCGCCACCGCCTGCCGGCGGAACTGCGCACCCGCGTCGCGATCCTGTTCCAGAGCCCGCGCGCCGCCACCGACCCGCGGCTCAGCCTCGCCGACATCATCGCCGAGCCGCTGCGCGCCACCGGCACACCGCGCGAGCAGGCGGCGGCGCGTACGGCGGAACTGGCCGACCTGGCCGGCCTGACCCCCGACCTGCTGACCCGCCGCCCGCACGCGGTGAGCGACGGGCAACTGCAACGGGCCTGCCTGGCCCGCGCCCTGGTCCACCGGCCGGACTACCTGCTCTGCGACGAGGCCACCGCGATGCTCGACGCCTCCACCCAGGCGCACGTCGCCGCCGTCGTCACCGACTACCAGCGCCGGCACTCCGCCGGGGTCCTGGTCATCACCCACGATCCGGCGCTGATGGCCCGCTGGGCCACCCGGGTGGTGGACCTGCCGGCGGCGTGACCCGGCGTCACTCCTCGGCCGGGCGGCGTACGGTGCCCAGCGCCCCGGCGACGACCGCCCCGAATCCGACCGCCATGAGCGGCATCCCCATCTCGAACGGCAGCTCACCGACCCAGTTGATGCTGTCGCGCTCCGGCAGCGCGCCCAGGCTCACCGCGACCACCGCACCGGCGAGGAACATCCCGGCCACCGCCGCGCCGACCGCGAGCTTGGCGCACGCCACGCTCCGCCCGGCCCAGAGGCCGGCGAGGACGGCGATCACCAGGGACACCACGACCAGCCAGGTCCAGCCGCCCTCGGTCTCCAGGTAGGCCCAGCCCGAGTACGACCACTGGTGGAGGCGGCTGGCGCGGAACCACGGGATCAGGTAGCCGAGCAGCGCGGTGGCGCTGCCGGCCGTGAGCAGCACGTCGGGGGCCGGGCGGTACCAGCGAGGGGAGTCGTCCATGCGTCCGGAAGTTAGCAGTCGCCGTCACCGTCGTGAGCGGGCGGCGGATCCGCGCGGACATGGCGGTGGCCCGGCCGCTTCGCCGCGACCGGGCCACCGCGCGTGCGTTTGTCAGCCGCCGAGGCTCGCGGCGGCGGACCGGATCGCCGAGGCGAACGTGCTGACCTGGGTGTAGACACCGGGGTAGTTGGGGCGGGCGCAACCGTTGCCCCAGCTCACGATGCCCACCTGGATCCAGGCGCCGGCGGCGTCCCGGCGGAACATCGGGCCACCCGAGTCACCCTGGCAGGTGTCGACACCGCCGCTGGCGTAACCGGCGCAGATCTCCTCGCCGGGGATCACGTCGCCGCCGTAGTAGCGGTTGCAGGTGGTGTCGTCGACGAACGGCACCGTGGCCTTGAGCAGGTAGCGCTGCTGCGCGCCGCCCTCCCGCGCGGCGCCCCAGCCCGCCACCGTGAACGTGCCGTTGTCGTACGCGGTGCTGGTGGCGATGTTGAGCGTGGCGAGCGAGGTGACCGGGGTGGCGAGCCGGATCAGCGCCCAGTCGTCACCGTTGCCGTTGTAGCCGGGGGCCCGGTAGACGTAGTTGGAGCGGACCTGGATTCGGCTGGAGGACTGGAGGTCCACCACGCCCAGCGTCGCGGTGATGCTGGTGTTGGCGCCGGTACGGCCGACGCAGTGGGCGGCGGTGAGGACCAGTCGCGGGCTGTAGAGCGCTCCGCCGCAGCCCATCGAGAGCCGGACCATGAACGGGAACTCGCCCTGCGCGGCCCGGGTGCCGCCGACGACGTACGGCGTCATGTCCCCGGCGGGTGCCGCTGCGGCGGGCGCCACCGCGGTGGCCGCTCCCGCGGTGACCACTGCCAGAACGGCCGCCATCCGGCCGAGGAATCTGCGCCAACGGACCATGGTTCCCTCCAGACATCGACGCTGTGCCGCCCCGCCGGGCCGCACTCGCGGTGGCAGGGAGCCTATGGGCAGACATCGATGAACGGCAATGGATGGGGGCATCCCGGCTGCGTCATACGCCGCGCGTGCCGACGCCGTGTCCGGCGCCGGCACGTGTCTTCCGGCGTGGTCAGCACCAGCCGTTGATCGGCCCGTTGACCCCGGTGGAGAGGTAGGCGTCGGACACCCAGCTGCCGTCGCTGAGCCGGTCCCACAGTGCCGTGGTGCCGTACCGGCCGGTGTGCGAGGTGCCGTTGGCGGAGCAGGAGACGGTGACGGTGGCGCCGTCGGCTATCGACCCGACCGCGCCGTATCCCGTGCCGGGGCCGGAGCGCCGGGTCAGCGTGCCACCGCCGTTGGCGTCGACGACTCCCTGGTTGAAGCCGAGCGCGCCGTAGTTGTAGACGCCGCCACCGCCGCCGACGTAGGCGGACCCGTGCCGGGCACCGCCCTGGTACGCGGCCGCGCCGCTGACGAAGTCCCACTTGCCGATGCCGTGCCCGGCGATCGGCACGTACGCCGAGTTCTGCCGCAGCCCGAAGTGCACGTGCCGGCCGGTGGCGGAGCCGCCGCAGGTGACGTCGGTGCCGGTGTAGCCGAGGTACGCGCCCTGCGCGACGGCGGCGCCGTTGACGGAGATGCTGCTCCACAGGTGGTAGTAGTCGGTCGAGTAGCCCCGGTCGTGGATGACCCGGATCCACCCGGTGCACATCGTGTACGCGGTTCCGGCCCGCGCGGCGCGAACCACCTGGTCACCACCGGCGAGGTCGACCGAACTCCACGGCGCGGCGGCCCCGCCCCAGCCGTGCGGCCCGGAGGTCAGCGTCCACGTCTGCCCGACCGCGAACGGCAGTGCCATGCCGGTGCGGAAGTCCCCGCCCGCGGCCAGTGGCGCGACCGGCGTGCGGAACACGGCCTTCTCGTTCTCGCTCACCAGCGGTGACGCGGCGGCCAGGTCGCCGAACGACGCCTCGCCGTCGAAGGCGACGGTCCAGCCCTTGGTGTCGGACCGGGCGAGGAAGACCGATCCGGTGGGGTGCGCGTCCTCGGACCGGTCGGCCAGCAGTACCGCGGTACCGAAGGCCCACCGGCCGTCGGCGCGGGTGACTGTGACCCGGGTCCGCTGCGGCCCGGCGGTCCGGGTCGCGGCGTCGGCCTGGCCGAGGAGTTTCGCGGTCACCGCGTCGGTGACGGGCGCCGGTGCCGGGCGGGGTGCGGCCGAGGCCGGTGCCGGCACCACGGCCCAGGCACCGATCGTCGCCAGCGTGAAGGAGAGCACGAGCCGTCGCATGGAGCCTCCTATCGACAAGCATCACTGAATGGGGAGGCTATCGAAGGGCATGAAAATTGTCTACGAGTTCTGCATCCTTCGATGAAGGATCTGTGCACCGGGGGTGTCCGGAAGTGGATCTTCCGGTGGTGCGGGTTTATCCGCCGCTGGCCGGGTAGCTGACCCGGTATGCGAGTACCGACCCTGGTCAAGACCGCGGCAGCAGTCGCCGCGACCGCCGCCGCGGGCGCCGCCGCCACCTCCACCGGCACCTCGTCGCGCTGGTACCGCCGCCTGCGCAAGCCCGCCTGGCAGCCGCCGTCGGCCGCGTTCCCCCTGGTCTGGACCCCGCTGTACGGGTTGATCGCGGTGGCCGGCGCCCGCGCGCTGGACCGCTCCGAGGGGCCCGAGCGCGCCGCCTTCGCGCGCGGCTACGCGCTCAACCTGGCGCTCAACGCCGGCTGGAGCGCCCTGTTCTTCGGCGCCCGCAGGCCCGGAGCCGCGCTGGCCGAGATCGCCGCGCTCAACGTGTCCAACGTCGTGCTGCTGGGCCGCGCGGCGCGCACCGACCGTCCCGCCGGGGCGGCACTCGCCCCGTACGTCGCCTGGACCCTCTTCGCCACCGCCCTCAACGGCGCGATCGTCGGCCTCAACCGGGGGCGGTGACCGGATCAGGCCGGGTGGACGTCGGCGGACGCCGGGCGGGTCGCACGCCACGACGCCAGGAGCCGTAGCCGGTCGGCGTCCGGGCTGCCCGGCTCGGCGGTGAAGACGAGCATGACCGGGCCGGGACTGCCCGGCAGCGGATAGGTGTCCCAGTCCAGGACGATGTCCCCCAGTCCGGGCACCCGGAACGTCTTGGTGCCGCTCACCGAGGCGCGGACGTCGTACCGTGCCCAGAGCCGCCGGAACTCCGCGCTACGGATGCTCAGCTCGCCGACGACGGCCGTGGCGCGGGGATGGGTCGGGTCGTCGGCGACGGCGGCGCGCATCATGCCGATGTAGTCCAGCGCCTGCCGCTCCCAGTCCGGGCAGTTCCGTCCCCCGGTCAGCGCGTCGTCGAACATCAGCAGGAGCATGTTGAGCCGGCCGGGCGGGTGGTCCGCCGGGTCACCGAGCAGCGCCTGCGCCATCGGATTCCAGTCGAGCAGGTCGAGATGCCGGCCGAGGACGACCGCCGGGGTGTCCATCACCCGCAGCAGCCGCCGGGTGCTGTCCGGCACCCGCTCCGGGCCGCGCTCGACGCGCGCGGGCACCGGCCGCCGGGCGGCCCGGGCCAGCGTGAACAGGTGCCGGCGTTCGGTGTCGTCCAGACCGAGGGCGCCGGCGATCGCGTCCAGGACGTCGTCCGAGGGGCGTACCTCCCGGCCCTGCTCCATCCGCTGGTAGTAGTCGGTGCTCAGCCCGGCCAGCAGGGCCAGTTCCTCCCGCCGCAGGCCGGTCACCTTGCGTCGGCCGCCCGGCTCCAGGCCGACGTCGCGGGGGCGAAGTCGGCCGCGCCGGGCGCGGAGGAAGGCGCCCAGCTCGCGGGCGTACGGATGCGGGCTGCTCATGCCGCCAGTCTGCCGCGACGCCGGGCGCCCAGGGTAGGTCCGGCGGACCTAGGCAACCGCGAACGACCGAGACCGGCCGGATCGCTCCTAGCGTCATCGCCGGACGCGAACCCCGCACCCGAGGAGCAGCAGATGACCGGATGGACCGCCGACCGCATCCCCGACCAGCGCGGCCGGGTCGCCGTCGTGACCGGCGCGAACTCGGGCCTCGGCCTGGTCACCGCCACCGAGTTGGCCCGCCGCGGCGCCCACGTCGTGCTGGCCGTGCGGAACACCGCCGCCGGCCGGCAGGCCGCCCGCCACATCGGCGGCGACACCGAGGTACGCGAGCTGGACCTGGCAAGCCTCGATGCGGTACGCGCGTTCGCCGCGAAGCTGACCGCCGACCATCCGACGATCGACCTGCTGGTCAACAACGCCGGTGTGGTGCTGCTCGGCCCGCGCCGTACCTCCGCCGACGGCTTCGAGCTCCAGTTCGCCACCAACACGCTGGGCCCCTACGCGCTGACCGGCCTGCTGCTGGACGCCCTGGCCGGGGCGCGGGCGGCGCGGGTGGTGAGCCTCAGCTCCCTCACCCACCGCAACGCGCGCCTCGACTTCGGCGACCTGATGTCCGAGCGCGACTACCGGGCCTCTGCCGCGTACGGCCGCTCGAAGCTCGCCACCACCGTCTTCGGCGTCGAGCTGGACCGCCGCCTGCGCGCGGCCGGGTCGCCGGTCGTCAGCGCGCTGGCACATCCCGGTCTCACCCGCAGCAACCTCACGCCGCGTGCCTGGGCACACCGTGGCCGGCTGGGACGGGTGATCGGGCGGCTCGGCCTGCTCGCCACCCAGCCGGTCGAGCGGGGCGTCCTGCCGCAGTTGCGGGCCGCGACCGACCCGGAGGTACGCGGCGGCCAGTTCTTCGGCCCATCCCGGTTCTTCGAGACGTGGGGTCCGGTGACCGAGGCGCGGCTGAGCCGGCAGGCCGCCGACCCGGCCGTGGGTGAGCGCCTCTGGGCTGCGGCGGCGGAGCTGACGGGTATTCGTTACCTCTGAACCGCCGGCGCGCAACGGTGCTGCCGAGTGGGATTTTGCACTCCCAGTGCACTTGTCTGGAGTTTTGCGGCTGCCTAGCGTCAGGCCATGGCTGACTCGTGGACGTTCGCTGTGGCCCGTGACGACCTCGCTCGCACCACACTCGTCGACGGCGCCGTGCCCGGCCTCGCCGACGGCGAGGCGCTGCTGTGCGTGGACCGCGTCGGCCTGACCGCCAACAACGTCACCTACGCGGTGCTCGGCGAGGCGATGCGCTACTGGGAGTTCTTCCCGCCGCAGCCCCGTGGGCTCGACGGTGGGTGGGGGCTCCCGCCACTGTGGGGCTTCGCCGAGGTCGTCACGTCCACAGTGGCCGGTGTCGAGCCGGGGCAACGGGTCTACGGCTACCTGCCGCCCGCCGGCCACCTGGTGGTACGCCCGGACCGGGTGGACGCGTCCGGGTTCCGGGACGCCAGCCCGCACCGGGCCGGCCTGCCCTCGCCGTACAACTCCTACCGGTCGACCGACGGCGACCCCGCCTACCGGGCGGAGCAGGAGGATCTGCTGATCCTGTTCCGGCCGCTGTTCTTCACCTCGTTCATGCTCGCCGACCAGGTCGTCGACGAGGACGGCTACGGAGCAACGGCGCTGGTGCTGTCGTCCGCGTCCAGCAAGACGGCGTACGCCGCGGCGTTCGAGCTGCACGGCCGCGGCCCGCGCCTGATCGGGCTCACCTCGCCCGGCAACCTCGCCTTCACCCGGTCGCTGGGCTGCTACGACGAGGTCCTCTCCTACGACGACATCGGCGCGCTCGACGCCGTTCCGACCGTCTACCTCGACCTGTCCGGCTCACCCGCGACCCGCGCCGCCCTGCGGGCGCACCTCGGCGACCTGCTCGTCCGGGACATCGCCGTCGGCCTCACCCAGCAGACGCCGAACGCCGGCGCCGCCGGGGAGGTCTTCTTCGCGCCGGTACGCATCCGCAAGCGGAGCCAGGACTGGGGCCGGACCGGTCTCGACGAACGCTTCGCCGACGCCTGGCAGCGGTTCTCCCAGGTGGTGAGCGGATGGCTCGACGTACGGGTCGGCACCGGCCCGGACACGCTGCGGGACGCGTGGCTCGACGTCCTCGCGGGCCGGACGCCGCCCCGGGTGGGTCACGTCGTCCAGCTCTGAGAACGTCACCGGTTTCGACCGTGGCGCGCCCGTCCGGCCGATGCGCGCTAGGCTGTCGGTACGGGGTACCGACGGCTGATCGCCGACCCCTTGCTTCTCCCACGGTTTCCCAGCCGCGATGACTGAGTCGAGCGCTGCCGTGCAGATTTCCTTGGAGCACCACGTGCCCGACAACACTTTCGCCCTGAACCCCTTCCGCGTGGAAGGGCTCGGGGCCACCGACGACGAGCGCAGTCCGATCGCGGACGTCAGCGCCGAATCCATGACCCGTCTGCGGAGCCCGTTCACCGCGGCGAGCACCGCTCGCGAGTCGGCCGGCGCGCCCGTCCGGCGCTAGGCCCGTACCCGGGCGTGTCCGGTCAGCGGTTGACGTAGGCGGCCAGGCCGCCGAGTTCCTCGTTGGCGATGAACACCGAACGGACGTTGATGATCGCCTCCTCGACGTGGACCGGGCAGCCCCACGCCGCGTCGCCCCACGAGTCGGCGATCTTGATCTCGGCGGGTGCCGAGCAGCCGTCGCTGCCGCCGAGCTGACACCGCTCGGGGCGGGGAGAGGCGGCCTGCGCGGCGGCAGCGGTGCGCAGCCGGGCGGTGAGTTCCGCGGCTGCGGCGGCGCGCTGTTCGGCCTCGGCGCGTAGCTCCCGCTCCGCCCGCACCACCCGGGCCAGCTCGTCGTGGGCGGCTCGCGCGCGGGCGTCCGCTTCGGCCTTCGCCTGTTCGATGTGGTGGCGTTCGATGGCCAGGGCGGCGGTGCCGGTGAAGACCCGGGCGAGGGCCAGGTCGGCGTCCCGCGGGACGCGCGGGGTGCGGTGGTACATGGCGAATGTGCCGAGCAGGCTGCCGTCACGGGCCAGGATCGGCGTGGACCAGCAGGCGGCGAGGCCCGCCCGCTCGGCCAGATCCCGGAAGTCGGCCCAGAACGGGTCGGTGGCGATGTCGGTGACGACGACCGGTTCCCGCCGGTGCGCGGCGGTGCCGCACGAGCCGACACCTTCCCCGGTGGCGATCCCGTCGATGGCCTCGTTGTAGAAGTCGGGCAGGCTGGGCGCGGCGCCGTGGCGCAGGTGCCGGCCGTCCGCGTCGGCGAGCAGGACGGAGACGAGGACCTCCTGCGGTGCGAGGTTCTCGATGCAGCGGGCCATCCCGTCGAGCACCTCGGCCAGGGGCGCCTGCCGGGCGATCTGCTCCAGCATCGCGCGGTGTTCGGCCATCAGCCGTTGCGCCTGCTTGACCTGCGTGGTCTCCACCCCGATCACCCGGATGCCGGTCACCGTGCCGGCGGCGTCGCGGCGTGCCTCGTAGGTGAAGTCGAAGAACGACTCCCTCGCCTGCGATCCGGTGCCCAGCATGATCCGGGCGTCATGGCCGGTGTAGGGCTCGCCCGTGCGGTAGACCTCGTCCAGCAGGGCGATGAAGCCCTGGCCGTCCAGTTCCGGCATCAACTCGGCGAGCGGAACGCCGGTGCGTGCGCGTTCCTCGCCGATGGCGGCGAAGAACGCCGGGTTCGCCGCCTCCACCACGTGCGTCGGCCCGGCAAGCGCCGCGAAGACGGCGATGGACTGCCCGAACAGTGTCCGCAGATCCTCGTCGGCGGGCCGCCCGGCGGCCGGTGAATCCGCCGCGGCCGGACGCTGGCCTGGTAGCGCCGTCATGCCTGGTCTTCCTCCCGCGCCGGTTCGTCGGTCGACTGGCGGGCCTTCGCCCGGTGATCACCCCAGATTACGGGGCAGTGGCCGGCGTTCACATCTTGGCATCGACGCCCGCCTCCGTTACCGTCGTGGGAACGCTCCCATGAACTTAGATACGTCTATGTGATCAGGAGGAAACACGACGTGGCTATCCTCTCGTCCCGCCGCAGTTCAGCGGCCATCAGCGTGGCCGCCGTCGCGGGGCTCGCCGCGGCCGGCGTCGGTCTCGCCGTCGGCGGCGCGTCCGCCGGCACCGTGTCCGGATCGCTCTACCGCGACCCGTCCTCGGCGGTCGTCCGCTGGGTCGCCGCCAACCCCGGCGACTCGCGTGCCGCAGTCATCCGCGACAAGATCGCCAGTCAGCCGCAGGCCCGCTGGTACGCCAACTTCAACCCGTCGACCATCCAGTCCGAGGTCTCCGGCTTCGTCGGCGCCGCCAACGCGGCGCAGCAGATCCCGGTGCTGTCGGTGTACGAGATCACCAATCGGGACTGCGGCGGCGCCAGCGCCGGTGGCGCGCCGGACCTCAACCAGTACCAGACCTGGGTGTCCAACTTCGCCCGGGGACTCGGCAACCAGACCGTCCTGATCATCCTGGAGACCGACTCGCTGGCGCTCCAGACCTGCCTGAGCACCGGTGAGCTGAACGCCCGCAACCAGGCGCTCACGACGGCGACCCAGACCATCAAGTCGGCGAACCCGAACGCCAAGGTGTACCTCGACGGCGGCCACTCGACCTGGAACAGCGCCAACGACACGGCCAACCGGCTCCGGGCGGCCGGCGTGCAGTACGCCGACGGCTTCTTCACCAACGTGTCGAACTTCAACCCCACCTCAAGCGAGGCGAACTTCGGCCGCGCGGTCATCTCCGCGCTCAACGGCATGGGCATCTCCGGCAAGCGGCAGGTCATCGACACCAGCCGCAACGGGGGAGCCGCCGGGGACTGGTGCGCCGACGACAACACCGATCGGCGCATCGGGCAGTACCCGACGACGAACACCGGCGACGCCAACATCGACGCGTACCTCTGGGTGAAGCCGCCGGGTGAGGCGGACGGCTGCCGCTACACGGCCGGTTCGTTCCAGCCGGACCTGGCCTTCAGCCTGGCCAACGGCGCGCCGAACCCGCCCACCACCGCGCCGCCGACGACCAACCCGCCGACGACCGCGCCGCCGACCACCGCGCCGCCGACGACTGCCCCGCCCACCACGGCGCCCCCGACCACGCCGCCGCCGAGCGGTAACGGCTGCTCCGCGGCGGTCGCGATCAACCAGTGGAACGGCGGCTTCACCGCGAGCGTGAACGTCACCGCGGGCTCCGCGGCCATCAACGGCTGGACCGTGACCGTCGCGCTGCCGGGCGGCGCCGCGATCACCGGCACCTGGAACGCCCAGGCCAGCGGCACCAGCGGCACCGTCCGGTTCACGAACGTGGGCTACAACGGGCAGGTCGGCGCCGGCCAGACGACCAACTTCGGCTTCCAGGGCACCGGCACCGGCCAGGGCGCGACCGCGACCTGCGCCGCCTGACCGGACCCGACGCCAGGGCCCGGCGCGGAGGATCGCTCTCCGCGCCGGGTCCTGTCACTTCCCCGCTGATGTCCGCGACGGAGTGACGAACCGCCGCGCACGCCTCAGGTTGAGCGCCAGCTCCTCGCGGTTCTGGTGCGCGTGGCGGATCCACGCGGGCTGGCCGGGGCCGGTACGCCAGGACTCGCTCAGCGGACTGTTGTCCACGGTGTCGAAGCCGAACCGGTCGTAGAGCCGCGTCACGAGTTCGACCGCCTCCGGGTGGTCGCTGGAGACGGACAGCGCCAGCCGGTCCGGTGCGCCGGCGGGCCGGGCCGAGGTGAGCAGCCGCGGCGCCTGGATGTGGGTGAACGCCTTGGCGACCTTCGACGTGGGGAGCTGTTCCTGGCGCAGCTCGTGGACCGTCTTCTCACCCGAGTCGAGCACCGGGATGTTCCCGTCGCGCCAGACCATGTAGTTGTTCGTGTCCAGCACGACCTTGCCGGCCAGCTCCTCGACCGGCATGTCGTTCACGACCTTGAGCGGCACGGCGACGATCGCGAAGTCGCCCGCTGCCGCCGCCTCCGCGGCGTACGCCGCCCGCGCCGACGGCCCGAGTTCGGCCACGAGGTCCGTCAGCGTGTGCGGCCCCCGGGAGTTGGCGATCACGACCGCGTATCCGGCGGCTACCGCCGCGCGGGCGAGCTGGCTGCCCACCTCACCCGCGCCGATGATGCCGATGGTGGTCATCGTCGGTGTCCGTCAGCGGGCGGCGGTGAGCTGCCGGAGCATCTCGGCCGAGTCGTGCAGGGCGGTCATCTGCACGAACCGACCGTCGCTGACCTTGTAGATGGCGTACTCGACGATCTCGAACGAGGCGCCGGAGGGCGGTACGCCCAGCCACTCCTTCACCGGCGTGCCGTAGTTGATCGCCCGGACGGCGATCCGGTCGCGGTCGAACAGCAGCTCCTCGACCTTCCAGCGGAGGTCCGGAACGGCGTCCACGTCATGCTTCTGCACCGCGATGACGTCGTCCCGGGTGCCCGGCTCGCCGTTCAGCATCACCGTGTCGTTGATGAACTCGTCCATGCCGTCGAACTCGTGGGCGTTGAGCGCGGCGACGTAGCGCAGGTACCAGTTGCGGAGATCGTTCTGAGTCATGTCACTTTCCCTCTGATGTGCGGGTCATGTGCGGACCCCGGCCGGGGTCGCGGTCGGGGCGGACGGCTACCAGCTCAGGAGCCCGGAGTCGTCCTGGAGGGTTCCGGTCGGGCCGTCGGGGGGCAGCGTCGCCAGGCGTACGACGGTCCGGGCGCTCTCCGCCGGGGTCCTGCCGCCGCCGATCGCGGCGGTCAGGTCGGTGGCGGTGTAGCCCGGCTCGACCGCGTTGAACCTGATCCCCGGCTGGGACTTGGCGTACTGGACGGTGATCATCGTGGCGGCGGACTTCGACGCCGAGTAGAGCGGCGACGTCAGGTGGTACTCCGGCCGGTCGGGGTTGTTGACCGCCCAGAAGGAGCCGGCGCTGCTCGACACCGTGACCACCGTCGGATTGGACGACCGGCGCAGCAGGGGCAGCGCCGCCTCGGTGACCCGGACGATGCCGACCGCGTTGGTGTCGAAGACGCGCAGGGCGGTCGGGCCGTCGACGACGCCGTTCTCGGCGATGCCCGCGTTGTGGACGAGGACGTCCAGCCGCCCCTCGTCGGCGTCGATGGTCGCCAGCGCCCTGGCCACCGAGGCGTCGTCGGTCACGTCGAGCGGCACGAAGCGTGCCCCCAGCGCCGAGGCGGCCTCCTCGCCTCGCCTGGGGTCGCGCGCTCCGACGTAGACGACGTGCCCCAGATCGAGAAGCTCTCTGGCGGTCACGAAACCGATGCCCTTGTTCGCGCCGGTGATCAACGTGATGGTCATGCTCTTCCCTCATGCCGCAGTTTTTGTACTGATCGGTTCGTGATCACCGTAGCAGCTTTCTGTACCGATCGGTTCGTGGCTTGGGTCACTTCTGTACCGAGCGGTATAGTCGAGGCATGGGCACTGAGACTCCGACCCCGGGACGGCCGCGCGCCTTCGACGAGCAGACGGTCCTCGACCGCGCCGCCGAGGTCTTCTGGCAGCAGGGCTACGAGGGCGCGTCGCTGAGCTCACTCACCAGGGCGATGGGCATCAACCGCCCGAGCCTGTACGCCGCGTTCGGCAGCAAGGAAGAGCTGTTCAAGCGGGCCTTCGACCGCTACCACGAGACCAACCTCGCGAACGCCCGCGCTGCCCTCGACCAGCCGACGGCGTACGCCGCGATCGAAGCCTTCCTGCGCGCCAGCGCCGACAACCTGACCGCGGGCGGCCACCCCGCCGGCTGCCTCTCCATCCAGGGCGGCCTGGCCTGCTCCCCGGAGAACGCCCGGATCTCCGAGATCCTCGCCGCCGGCCGGGCGGCCACCGAGGCCGCGCTCGAAGAGCGGCTGGCCCGCGCGGCGAAGGAGGGGGACCTCCCCGACGGCCTGGACAGCCGGGCGCTCGCGCGTTTCGTGATGGCGCTCAGCGAGGGTCACGCCGTCCACGCCGCGGCCGGCGCGAGCCGCGAGGACCTCCAAGCCTCCGTCGACGTCGCCATGCGGGCCGTGGCAGCACTCCACCCCGGTTCCGGAGAGTAACCCGCTGAGTTCACTCAGCTACTTCTCAGGTGGCTTTGGTAGCTTCCCCGCTCGACGGCTTCCATTATGGACTCCGTTGATCTCGTTGCGGCACAAGGGTTTCACGTGAATTCCTCACGATCCTGGTGTCGCGCGTCGGCGGTCGTCGAGGGAGAGGTTCGTGGTGTTCAAGAAGATGCTGGGCGCGTTCGGGGTGGGCGGCCCGAGCGTCGATACGGTCCTGTCCAATCCGAGCACCCGCCCGGGGCTCGTGCTGAGCGGGCAGGTGAACCTGACCGGCGGCAGCCATGACGTGGAGATCGACCACATCACCGTCGGGCTGGTCACCCGCGTCGAGATCGACGGCGCGGAGGAGGAGTACGACGCCCTCGTCGAGTTCCACCGCGTCCAGGTGGCGGGTGGTCTGCACCTGCGTGAGGGTCAGCAGTTGTCGCTGCCGTTCCAGGTGGCGATGCCGTGGGAGACCCCGGTGACCGACCTGTACGGGCAGCACCTGCACGGCATGACGATGGGCCTGCGCACCGAGGTGGCGATCCGCGGCGCGATCGACAAGGGCGACCTGGATCCGGTGTACGTGCACCCGCTGCCGGTGCAGGAGCGCATCCTCGAGGCGTTCGGCCGGCTCGGCTTCGGGTTCAAGGGCGCCGACCTGGAACGCGGGCACATCTCCGGGCTGCACCAGAATCTGCCGTTCTACCAGGAGGTCGAGTTCTACGCCGCCCCGCAGTACGCCCACGACGTCAACGAGGTCGAGCTGACCTTCGTGGCGAACGAGCACGGCGTCGACGTGGTGCTGGAGTTCGACAAGCGCGGCGGCCTCTTCACCGGCGGCCACGACTCGTACGGCCGCTACCACGCCGCGCACGCCGACGCCGACCGCGTGGACTGGGCCGCGCAGGTCGACACCTGGGTCCGCCAGGCCCTCGACGGCTACCAGAGCCTGCACGTCGGCCACGGCTACGCCCCGCCCGCCCAGGGCTACGGCGCGCCCGGCTACCCGCCCCCGCCGCCCGGCTACGGGCACGCCCCGTACGGCCACCCCGGCGGTCACCACAAGGAGCACCACCACCAGGAGCACCACGGCGGTCCCGGCATGGGTGCCGTCGCCGCGGGCGTGGTGGGCGGCGCCGCCCTGGGCTTCGCCGGCGGCATGGTCGCCGACGAGGCCTTCGACTCCTTCGGCGACGACGAGGGCGGCGACGAGGAGGCGTGAGCCAGCTTCCATCCATAGTGGACTTGGCCGCACGCTCCATGATCTAATTCGGCCGTTTTGTCCGTAGACGATCGGTTTCCACCGATCGCGCGTTCGACATCACCACCGTCGGCGACCTGGGCCGTAATCCGTACTTCCGGACCGCCAACGCCCTGGTCGCCCTGACCGGCGCCAAGTAGCACCACCGCCGGCGAGCCCTACAACACACCCGATCCGGCCGGCTACCGCACCAGTGGACCGACCTGCTGTGCGGTGAACCGGACGAAGCCCTCGAGGTCGGGTTCGTCAGCGGTGGGCTGCAGGATCACGGCGTCGGCTCCGGCGTCCCGGTAACGGTTCACGACAGCGGCAACGGCGGCTGCGTCGCCGGCCGCTGTGGCGTCCCAGCCGTCCGACTCGTCCCAGGACTCCAGCTCGCGTGCCATGCGTGCCTCGGCGTCGGGGCCGGTCGCCGCATGGACGTACACGGTGACGGCCTTGGCCGTCGACCTGACGGCGGCCACCTCCTGCGGAGGCGTGCCGGCGGTCAGCAGGATCCCGTCGGCGACCTCGCAGGCGAGAGCACGCGTCTTCGGCCCGGTCGCGCCGGCGTAGATCCGGGCCGTGCCCAGCGGCGGGTAGTCCAGCTTGACCTTGTCGAGCTTGACGTAGCGACCCGACGTCGTGACCGTCTCGCCGGCCAGCAGCGCCTTCAACGCCTCGACGTGCTCGCGCAGCAGCGTCAGCGGCGAACCCACCCGCGCGCCGACCTGCTCCATCCAGTCCTGGACGCCGTGGCCCACGGTGAGCAGCACCCGGTCGGGGAAGAGCCGGTGCAGCGTGGCGGCCTCCATGGCGAGTGCCGCGACGTTGCGGAACGGCACCGGCATCAGCCCGACGCCCACCGCCAGCCGGTCGGTCCAGGCCAGGGCCGCGGCGGCGGTGGCGATGCCGCTTTCGAGGAAACAGTCCTCCCAGAGCCACAACTGGTCGAGGCCGGCTTCGTCGGCGGCGCGTGCGACCGAGCGGAGGCGTTCGGGTGGATTCTGGGGCCGGAACACCACACCGAGAGTCGTCATGACAGCCAAGCCTAGCCGCGGAGTGGCCCACCACCGATGCTCTGCCCGGGAGGGCGACCCGCTCAGCGTGGCCCGCCCGGCCCGACCAGGCCGGTTTCGTAGGCGACGATGACCAGTTGAGCCCGGTCACGTACCGCCAGCTTGGTCAGCAGCCGCCCGACGTGCGTCTTCACGGTGGCCAGGCTGAGACCGAGGTGCCCGGCCAACTCCGCGTTGGACAGACCCCGGCCGATCAGCGTGAGCACTTCCCGTTCCCGCTCGGTCACCCCGTCCAGCCGTCGCGGCAGCGGCCGGGCCGGCTCGGGCCGACGTGCGAACTCGTCGATCAGCCGGCGGGTCACGGTCGGCGCGAGCAGTCCTTCGCCCGCGGCCACCACCCGGATGCCGGCCAGCAGGTCCGCCGGCGGGGTGTCCTTGAGCAGGAACCCGCTGGCTCCGGCGCGCAGCGCCCCGTAGACGTACTCGTCCAGGTCGAACGTGGTCAGGATGACGACCCGGGTGCCGGCGGTGGCGGAGTCGCCGCAGATCCGCCGGGTCGCCTCGATGCCGTCCATCTCCGGCATCCGCACGTCCATCAGCACCACGTCCGGCCGGTGCTCGGCGGTCAGCGCCACAGCCTCCACGCCGGTGCCCGCCTCACCGACAGTGGTGAAGTCCGGGGTCGAATCGACCAGCAGCCGGAAGCTGCCACGCAGCAGCGCCTGGTCGTCGGCGATCAGCACCCGGATCACGCGGCCCCCCGGTAGGGCAGAGTGGCCGTCACGGCGTAGCCGCCGCCGGAGCGCGGCCCGGCGTGGAACTCGCCCCCGTGCAACGTCACCCGTTCCCGCATGCCGATCAGCCCGTGCCCCGTCCCGTTGCTCAGGACCGGCCGGCGGCCGTCGTCGGTCACTTCGACCCTGACCTCGCAAGGCGTGACGGTCACCGTCGCCCGGCACGCGGCCGGCCCCGCGTGTTTCACCACGTTGGTCACCGCCTCCTGCACGATCCGGTAGACCGTCAGTCCCACCGACTCCGGCACCGCGCCGGACGGTTCCTCCCGCCGTACGTCGAGCCGCACGTCGACCCCGCCGATCGCCGCCTGCCGGGCGAGCGCGGGCAGTTCGTCGAGCCCGGGCGCCGGGGCGTACGGGGCGTCCTCGCGCAGTGCGCCGAGCACCCGGCGTACGTCGGTCAGCGCGTTGCGGCCGGTCTCCTCGATCACCCGCAGCGCCGCCCCCGCCTCGCGGGGGTCGGTCTCGGCGACGTGGTTGGCGACAGCCGCCTTCACCACGATGAGGCTCAGGGTGTGGGCGACCACGTCGTGCAGCTCCCGCGTCACCCGCAACCGCTCCTCGGCGGCGGCTTGACGGACCAGGTGCTCGCCCTGCCGGGCGGCGAGGGCGCGTCGCTCGCGGACCAGCCAGCCGATCGCCCAGGCGGGCGCGATCATGACGGCGCCGTAGACGACGGCACCCGTCCGCGACCACAGGTCACCCCCGGTCAGCGCCAGCGCGACGCTCACCAGAGCGAGACAACCGGCGGCACTGGGCAGCGACCGGCGGGTGGTCGTCGACACGGCCACCGTGTAGAAGGACAGACCGACGGCGAGTCCCGGCGCGGCGGCGGCGTAGTTGGGGATCACGCCGGTGATCAGGGCGACTGTGGCGACGGAGCTGATCACGGCGGCGACGGTGATCGGCCACCGGCGCCGGACGGCCAGCGGCAGCCCGAGGGCGAACCCGACCAGCACCGACACCCAGAGCGGCTCGCGTACGCCACCGTGCAGCGGCGACTCCAGCGCCGCATACGGGCCGAGCAGCCCGCCGACCGCCACGGCGAGCGCGGCGTCCACGATGTACAGCTCCACCGGCCGCAGTCGCCGGGTCAGCAGGGGAGCGGTCACCTGCACGACGGTATCGGCTGGCCGGGCCGGACGCGTCCACCCGCGGGTCGTCATCCCGGAGGACGACGTACCGGCGATCGCGGGCCTTCGCCTCCGACCGGGGAAGGGCCGGAAAGTGTCCACGCCGGCACGACGCGCGGCACCCACCACGCCGGGCACCGTGGCGGTCATGACCACACACACGGTGACCCTGACGGGGCTGCGCGCGGTGTACGGCACCGGAACCCGGCGGGTGACGGCGCTCGACGGCGTGACGACCGGCTTCGCGAGCGGCACGTTCACTGCGGTGATGGGCCCTTCGGGCTCGGGCAAGTCCACCCTGCTGCACTGCGCGGCGGGACTGGACCGCCCGACCGAGGGGACCGTCACGATCGACGGCACCCGCCTCGACGGCCTGGGTGAGGACGAACTGACCCGGCTGCGTCGGGATCGGATCGGGTTCGTGTTCCAGGCGTTCAACCTGGTGTCCACGCTGACCGCGGCGCAGAACGTCGAGTTGCCGCTGCGGCTGGCCGGCCGCCGCCCGCCGGCCCGGGACGTCGCCGCCGCGCTCGACGCGGTGGGGTTGGCCGACCGGGCCGGGCACCGGCCGAGTGAGCTGTCCGGTGGCGAGCAGCAGCGTGTCGCCGTCGCCCGAGCGTTGATCACCCGCCCGGCGGTGGTCTTCGCCGACGAGCCGACCGGCGCGCTGGACAGCGCGGCCTCCCGGCAGGTGCTCCGACTGCTGCGCGCACTCGTCGACGACCACGGGCAGACCGTCGTGATGGTGACCCACGATCCCGCCGCCGCCGCGTACGCCGATCGGGTCCTGCTGCTCGCCGACGGCCGCGTCGTCGACGAGTTCGACGGCGGGATCACCGCGGCGGTGGTCGCCGCCCGGATCGCCGAGCGTGCGGCCGTCCCGTCCCCGCACGCGGCGACGCCTGCGGGGCCGTCGTGCTGAGCATCCGGCGGTCGCTGAGCGCGTTCGTGGCCGTGGCCGTCGGGGTCACGCTGGTAGCGGCGGCCACGCTGCTTCTCGCCTCCGGGCGCCCCCAGGTGCCGGATCGGCTCGCGCGGGCGGCGGTCGTGGTGCAGAGCCCCGAAGCGGGCGCTTCGGCCGACTCGTTCGTGCCGACGCGGCCCTGGTCCGCGACCACGACGGCGGAGCTCGTCCGCCGCCTGGCCGCCCTGCCCGGGGTCGCGGCGGCCGTGCCGGACCGGACCTTCTACGCGCAGCCGCTCGTCGACGGCCGCCCCGCGGGCACCGACGGCCGGCGGGAGGACGCCCACCAGGGACACGGCTGGTCCAGCGCCCGGCTCGGTGGGCTGCGCCTCACCGACGGCGAGCCGCCCCGCAGGCCCGGCGAGGTGGTCGTGGACCGTGCACTCGGGCTGCGCCCCGGCGTGCCGGTGACCCTGCTGACGGCGGCCGGCCCGCAGCCGTACACCGTCACCGGTCTGGTCGACGGGCCCGGCGTCCATGTCGCCGACGACGTGGCCGCCACGCTCGCGCCCGGCGTCCGG
The DNA here is from genome assembly GCF_049315215.1 of Micromonospora sp. WMMD1219. Classification (NCBI taxonomy): domain Bacteria; kingdom Bacillati; phylum Actinomycetota; class Actinomycetes; order Micromonosporales; family Micromonosporaceae; genus Micromonospora; species Micromonospora sp. WMMD1219. The sequence goes on along the minus strand of NZ_CP186057.1, from coordinate 1,095,873 downwards.
GCCATCGGGCTGCTGCTCGCGACGGGCGCCGACCTCGAGCGGGTCGCCACGGCGGCTCGCGGAATCGTCGGCGCGGACGGATCGGTTCTGACCGGCGACGCGCGTGGCGCGCTGGAGCCTCGCAACGACGCCCGCACCCGCTGGATCGGCATGCAGGTGCTCACCGCCACGGCGGCCCTCGCCGGCTTCGTCACGGTGTTCGTCGTGGCCTCCACCTTCGCGTTCACCGTCGCGCAGCGCCGCCGTGAGCTGGGCCTGCTGCGCGCCGTCGGCGCCACCGGCCGCCAGGTCCGCCGCATGGTGTACGGCGAGGCGCTCGTCGTCGGCACCGCGGGCGGGATCGCCGGCCTCCTGGTGGGCGGAGGGCTCGCGCCGCTGCTGGGCCGGCTTCTCGTCGACGCCGGATTCGAACCGTCGACCTTCCGGGTCGGGTACGAACACTGGCCGGTCGCGCTCTCGCTCGTCGCCGGCCCGGTGATCTCGCTGCTGGCCGTCTGGTCGGCCTCGCGCCGGGCGGCACGGATCCGACCGTTGGAGGCGTTACGCGAAGCGGCGGTCGAGCAGCGACCGATCGGACGGCTGCGCATCGCCACCGGTGCACTGCTCGTCGCGGTGGGGGTCGCGCTCAGCGTCGGGACGGCGACCGCCGACGAGGCCCGCGTCGCGGCGCAGTACGCCCTGTGCGCGGTGATGGCGCTGGTGGCCGGTGCCACAGTGCTGGCCCCTGCTGCCGTCGGCCCGCTGGTGCGGATGCTGCGGTGGCCGGTGCGTCGACCGGGTGGCGCGATCGGGATGCTGGTCCGGGCCGGAGCGTCGACCGCGACCCGGCGGACGGCTTCGATCGCCGCCCCGGTGCTGCTCACTGTGGCGTTCGCGGTGCTGGTCGCCGGAATGGTGCGCACCACCACGGCTGCCTACGCGGCGGGCCGGGCCGACAACGTCAACGCCGGCTGGATCGTCGTGCCCGACCGCGCACCGGGCCTGTCGGACCAGGCCGTCGCGGCGACAGGGGGCACGGCCCTCCTCCCGACGACGGTCTTCGAGAACTACCCGGAGTCGTCGCCGGAGAACCGGCCACTGACCGCGCTCGGCGTGGACCCGGCGGGCTTCGCCGCCGCGAACCGGGCGCTCACCGTCGTCGCCGGCTCACTGGACGACCTGAGCGGCGACGACACGGTGGTCCTTCCCGCCTCGGCGAACCGGCGGCCGACCGAGCCGTACGCGCTGGTCTTCGCCGACGGGGAGGTGGTGTCCCTGCGCGTCGTCGCGGTCGTCACCGACGACTCGATCCCCGGCGACCTGCTCCTGCCCCGATCCGTGGTGCGGGCGCACGACCCCTCGGCGCTCACCTCCGCGGTGTACGTCCAGGACCGGATCGACCCCCCGCTCGGCGGGCGGATCGTCGACGTGGCCGGGTGGGCGGCCGAGGCGGACCGCGCCGAGGATCGCCTCGTCTGGCTCTTCACGCTGCTACTGATCGGTGTCTCGGCCGGCTACGGGGCTGTCGCGGTGGCGAACACGTTGCTGATGGCCGCCGCCGGCCGGGTGGCCGACCTGCGGCTGATCCGGTTGGCCGGTGCCACCCGAAGGCAGGTCGTCTGGCTGGTCACGGCCGAGTCCGCCCTGGTGGTGCTGATCGGCGCACTGCTCGGCGGGGCTGTCGCCTTCGTCGGTCTGCTGAGCATCCGCGCCGGCCTCGCCGAGCAGGCCGGTGTACCGGTCGACCTGGTGGTGCCGTGGTCGGTGGTCGGCGGGGTGGTGGGGCTCTGCCTGCTCCTGGCGGTGCTGGCGAGCGCACTGCCGACCTGGCGGTCACTGAGCCGTTCTGCCGCGCGGTCTGTCGGGTTGGGGTGAACCCGCACCACCGTCTCCCAGGACCGAGGTTCGTGTGCTCCGGGTTGGTCCTGGGCTGGGACAACGCTGGTTCGGGGACGTGGGTGAACGTCGGCCGCTCCCTGCCACCTCGGGTGAACCCCCAGGTCGCTAGACTGGGCGCTCGCGCCCTCGTAGCTCAGGGGATAGAGCATCGGTTTCCTAAGACGACGGTCTGCCGGTGTCCACAGGCCGACGACCTGCTTTCTCCTGCTGTCCCTCGTGGCGTGCCGGTCGCTTCGCGGGCTCGCTGCGATCGCTTGCCGAAGACCAGCTGGACGTTCTGGGCCCTGCGTGTGCAGGCTTACGCTGCCGGGAGTCGGGACCGAGTCACCCTTCCTCGCCGTCGAGCAGGTCGCGGCGCCACTCCGCGAATCGGCTACGGAGATCGTCCAGCGCTGGGCCGGTGATGCCGTACTGGGTGAAGTCGTCGGAGTCGAGCTGGGCGGCTTGTCCGAGGGCGTCGGCGAAGATGCGCGGGTCGAAGCCGCGGTCGGCGCGCTGCGCGAGGGTGAGGAGGGCTTCGCGGGTGTAGCGGCCTGACCGCAGGGTGGCGTCGATGTCGATGAAGTCCCGGGCGAACGCTCGCCCGTAGAGGGCGCTCATCTTGTTCGCTACCGCGTCGTCAGGGTGGAGGACGGGTCCGATCGCCATGAGGATTGGTTCGTTGGCGCGCCAGTCCACGCCGAGTTCGACCTTGGAAACCCGGGTGCCGTCGGTGACGGCCAGCCGGGCGAACGTGTCGTATTGCCGCTCGGTCTCGACGGTGAGGCCGTCGTTCCGGTAGGCGTGCACGACGGCGGTGACCGCGGCGGTGAACTCGTCGCGGCGGTCCCAAGCGGTGAACAGGTCGACGTCCTCACTGGGCCGCTCCAGCAGCCCGGCCGCCTGCACCGCGTAACCGCCGGCCAGTGCGAAGCCGTATCGATTGGCAGCCGCGAGCCCGGTACGGGCGAGGCGTTCGTGGAACGGGTCCACCGCTATGCCGCGTTGCTGCGGGTCGCGGCGAGTTCGGGGAAGGCGTCCTCCCAGCGCTGGCGAAGCTGGGGCGGCAGCCAGAGGGTGGGCCAGAGCTGCCGGAGGAGGTCGGCGTCGAGCCAGGTGTTCAGATCCTCGACGGTACTGGCTTCGGTGAGGACCACCTTGTACATGCTGGCCAGGCGTGCGGGCCGGTTGAGGTCGTACTCGGCGTGCCCGGACCAGTCGAGATGACGCGGAAGCGTCACCGTGCCCGCGGTCGGGCCATGCAGATCGGCGAGAGTCGCGGCTACCACGTAGGGCTTCCGGTCGCCGTAGGGCCGGTAGTCCGCCGGCGGCTGGGGTGACGTCCTGCGTCGGCTGAGATTGGTCGCCCGCCGGACTTCCGGTCGTAGCGCCTGGCGGATCGTCTCCCGGCTGTACCCGGTGACCCGTTGCAGATCCACCGGCCGCCAGCCGGCGGCGTGGAACGCCCGCAGCTGCTCGTCCCGCTCGGTCAGCGCGGCGGCCCGCGTCGCCTCATACCGGGAGACGACCGCCTGCAGCTCATCCTCGGAGAACCGGCCCATGGCCCGTAAGCCTACCAGGCTAGGCCCAGCGCGCTTGGCTTACGTCGTAGCTCTGTAGCCGGCGGACCAGTCATGATGATCGCGATTGATGCGCTCATGTTCTGGTGAAGCCGAGGGCCCGGTATCCGGGCATGCGGCGTGGGAGTGAGGCGGCGAGGATTGGTGTGGCCGGGTCGTGGTAGTCGTGGACCTCGGCGAGGTCCTTGCCGGGCGCGGCGCGGATAACGCGGCCGGCGCATTGGACGAGTAGGCCGTCGTAGGAGATCGGGCCGGCGAGGAAGAGGGTGTCGAGGGCGGGGGCGTCGAAGCCTTCACCGATGAACGGTGTGGTGCCGACGACAAGGAGGCCGTCGCCGGCCTTGGCGCCGTCGAGCCGGTCAACGATGGCCCGCCGTTCGCGGGTGCTCATCGCGCCTTGGAGCACAAGCGCCTGATGTCCGCGTGCGGCGAGTAGGGCGGTGAGTGCCTCGACCTGGGCGACCCGGCGGGTCAGCACGAGACAGTTGCGACCGCGGGTCAGGGCCGCGGCGACATCGTCGGCGATCTGGGTGTTGCGGGGCTCGTCGAGGGCCAGCCTTCGGTGCACCTCGGCGAGCGCGCCGGGCGCGTCCAGGTCGACGTCGCCGGGTTGGAATGTGGTCTCGTGGATGAACAGCGCTCGACGGGGTCCGGCGTCGGTGTGCATCGCGGCCGCGAGGGTGCCTTGTTCCTCGTCGGTCAGGGTGTGGCGGACGGGTCCGAGTTGCCAGGTGACGAGTTGGCCGAGGCCGTCGCGTCGGGTGGGGGTGGCGGTGAGGCCGAGCCAGAACTGCGCAGCGACTCGTTTGACCGAGTGCTCGTAGGCTGCGGCGCCGAGGTGGTGGCATTCGTCGACGATGACGTGCCCGTACCCCTGGGTCAGGGTGGCGACGTCGTCGCGCCGGGCGAGGGAGGGCAGCAGCGCGATGTCCACGGTGCCGGTGAGCTTGCGTCGGCCGCCACCGAGTTGACCGGGCTTGATGCTGAGGAACTGCTCGACGCGGGTGCGCCACTGGTCGGCTAGGGCTTTGCGGTCGACGAGAACCAGGGTGGAGGTGCTGCGTTCGGCGATCACGGCGCAGGCCATGACGGTCTTGCCGGAGCCGGGTGGAGCGACCAGGATCCCGTCGTCGTGGGCGAGCAGAGCGCCGACCGCGTTGGCTTGCCTGCTGGTGAGTTCGGCGGTGAACGCGGCGTCGATCTCGGTCCCGGAGTTTCGTACGTCCGTGACGGCCAGCCGTGACCCGGCGCGCTCGACGATCGTGGCGATGGTGTGCCGCAGGCCCCTGGGGAGGACCAGGCGGTCATCGAGGGTGAGGTCGTAGCCCTGGATGAAGCGTGGGGTGTCCCAGGTGGACTTACGTAGCCGCTGCAGCTCGTAGAACTTCGGGTTGGTCATGGCGGCGGCGTGCTTGAACGTCGCCAGCGCGGCGGGCGTGAGCTGCCTGGCGTCGATGCTCAGCCCGGCACCGGCCTCCGCGTGGACCACCGCAGGGAGCGGAGGGTGGACCTGGGTCGCGGTGGACCGGCTCATCGTCGCGACGTCCGCGCCGGTGAGGGCGTGCTTGGCCTGCCGGGCGACGTGTTCGGCGTCGCCAGGGCTGAGCCGATCCAGCGTCGACAGGAACGCCCACTGGTCGGCGTACGGCTCGAGGGTGCCGAGGTCGAGGAAGGTGGTCAGTCCGTCCTTGCGGCGGCGACCCTGAAGCGGCGCGGCGATGAGGTTGCCGAAGCCACCCTCGGGCAGCACGTCCTGGTTGGGGAACAGCCGGTCGTACGAGCGGAGGTCCATCGACCCGCGCAGCACCATCGCCTCACGGAGAAGGACGGTGCCGAGGGACCGCGCGGTGGCCGCGGGAACAGCGCCGGTGAAGAAGACCCACACGTGGGCGCCGCGGCCCGACTGGGAGATCTCCAACGCGGCGGGCACCGCGCTGGCCCGTGCCGCCTTCACGTACGCGAGGGCGTCGAGCATCGCCGTCGGCCCGTCGAAGTCGGCCACGACGAAGTGGCAGGTGTTGCCGGGCATCAGCGGGTACAGGCCCATGAACACGTCGCCGACCAGATGCGCCGCGACGACCTCCGTCGTGCGGGGCAGGTAGGTGGCACCCCGCCGGTCCATACCCTTACGCCAACCGCCCGCGACCGCGGGCATCCACCCGGCAGCGCCGGTACGGGCGTTGTCCCACCGCACGGCGTACACGTCGGCCCGGGCCCGGAACCGGTCGGCGAACAGCGCCAGCTTGTCCCGAGTCGGCGAAGCCATGGTGACCAGCCCTGGCGGCTCAACCGGAGCGGACAACTGCTCCGGCGCCGCAGTCGTGTCCTGGCCGCGCAGCTCCAGCAGACGCGCCAGCCGGGCGTTCTCCGCCCGTAACCGCTCCACCTCCCGCCGAAGATCGACGGACTCGGCCACCGAACCCATGCCGACCATCCTCGCGTATCAGGCTCCGAACACCTCGACACCGGTCCGCTATCCTCCGCCGATGGCATCGAAGGGGACCGCCGCGTTGGAGGCGATGATCGAGGAAGCCACCGTCGACACGGACGGTCACGAGGACGAGCGTGCCGGCCTGTTCGCCATGATCGAGGAGCATCTGGCGGTGCCGTTCACCACCACCGTCCTCGGCGTCGAGGTCACCATAGGCAAGATCGAGCTGGCCGCGGACAGCATCGTCGCGGTCTGCGCCCGAGGCCGCCACCGGCAACGTGTCGGTCTTCTCGACCTTCCGCTACTCACCCCTATGCCGGACGGTGCCGCGTGGATCGATGCCTACCGGCACTGGGCCGGGAGGTAGGCCACGGTGAGCGAGTACCAGTACTACGAGTTCACCGCCGTCGACCGTCCCCTCACCGGCCGGGAGCGGGCCGAGTTGCGGTCGCTGTCGACACGGGCCGACATCACTGCCACCAGCTTCGTCAACACCTACGAGTGGGGCGACTTCAAGGGCGACCCTCGCAAGCTGATGGAACGGTACTTCGACGCGCACCTGTACCTGGCGAACTGGGGCACCCGCCAGCTCATGCTCCGGCTACCGAAACAAGTGCTCGACCCCGCCACCGTCGCCCGGTACTGCCAGGGCGACAGCGCATCCGCGTGGACTGCCGGCAAGCATGTCATCATCGACCTCCACGACGAGGACGAGGACGGCGCGGACGAGTGGGACCTCGACGGCCACGGCCTGCTCACCTCGATCATCCCGGTCCGGGCCAGCCTCGCCGCCGGCGACCTGCGCCTGCTCTACCTCGCCTGGCTGCGCTGCGTACAGTCCGAGGAGATCACCGACGACGAGCCCGAACCGCCCGTCCCCGCCGGGCTGGACACCCTCGACGCGCCCCTCACCGCCGTCGCCGAGTTCCTGCGCATCGACCCCGACCTGATCGCGGCCGCAGCGGCCGGATCGCCGCCGGACGCCTGCGGTGAACCGACCGCCGCGCAACTACGCACCTGGGTCGTCGGGCTGCCCGCCCAGGACAAGGACGCCATCCTGGCCGAGCTGATCACCGGCGGCGACAGCCATCTACGAAACCGACTACTGCGCAGCTACGGCGACGCGCATCCCATCGACGCGTCCACCCCGACGGCCACCCGTACTGCCGGTCAACTGCTCGCCACCGCCGCGGAGCTGCGCGCCGTGCGGGAACGACGGGACGCCGAGCAGCGGGAACGCGACCGGATCCGCCGCGAACGGTCCGCAGCAGCCGCCCGGCAACGGCACCTCGACACCCTCGCAGTCGACCAACCCGCCGCCTGGCAGCGAGTCGACGAACTCATCGCCACGAAGAAGGCCCGCGAGTACGACACCGCTGTTCAACTCCTCGTCGACCTGCGCGACCTCGGCGAACGCGACGAGGACAGTTCGTCGTTCCAGCACCGGCTGGCCGAGCTGCGGGTGGCGCACGCCCGCAAGCCCAGCCTGCTCGAACGCCTCAACCTCGCAGGCCTCGACACCTGACGCCTGGTCCGCCGCCCGGTGGACTGGCCACCATCGCCTTCACGCGCTGCAGCTCTCGCGCCGGCGCCACGACCTCGGACGTTGACCGTCGGCCTGCAACAGGGCCGGCGTGGGCGGCCATAGTGTGGTGTGAGGCATCAGGTACGGCCGTCGGACGAGGACCTATGGTCCTCGATCGCCGCCGGTGACGAGGCGGCGTTCGGTCGGCTCTTCGACCGGTACTCCCGCCCGGTCTACAACCACGCGTTCCGGCTGACCGGGTCGTGGTCGACGGCTGAGGACGTCACTCAGGCGACGTTCCTCGTCGCGTGGCGCCGCCGGCACGACGCCCGCCTGGTGGACGGTTCGGCGCTGCCGTGGCTGCTGGTCGTCGCCACCAACGCGGTCCGCTCGGAGTGGCGGTCCGCGCGCCGGTGGCTGGCGCTGCTACGGCGTCTACCGGGTGAGCGGTACGCCGATGGTGACCTCGCAGACGAGGTTTCCGCTCGGCTCGACGACGAAAGGCGGATGACCGAGGTCCTCTCGGTGGTCCGCGGATTGCCGCCTGCCGAGCGGGAGGCGGTGGCGTTGTGCCTGTGGTCCGGCGTGTCGTACCCGGACGCGGCAGCCGTGTTGGGCATCAGCGAGGTGGCGGTGCGGTCGAGGGTGAGTCGTGCGCGCAGCCGCCTGGCCCGTCTGATGCCGCAGGAGATCCAGGAGGGGGAACAGTGAACGACATTCTCGACCTGCCGGCGGAGCGGGACCTGCCGCCGGATGCGGCACACGCGATGCGGGCCCGGATCCTCGGCTTCGTGAGGCCGCGTCCGGCGCGTACGCCGCGACTGCGGATCGCCGTGGCCGGGATGGCGCTGCTGGCCGCGGCATCCGGGGCCGCGGTGGCGGGGTGGGACCGATCGGAGCGATCGACCGTACAGGTGCTGGCCATGGGGGCCGGTGAGCTGTCGCCGACGCTGCGGGACGCGGCGCAGCGGTGCCTGCAGTGGAACTCCCCGCAACGACAGACCCGCCAGGCACCAGGGGAGCGACCCGTTCCGGTGGCCCTGGCTGACCTGGCGGTGGCCACGGAGCGAGGTGACCGTGCGCTGGTGTTGTTCATGAACGACGTCGGCTACGCCACCTGCGACGTGGACGGGGCGGGGACTCCCCGCGAGTCCGGCGGGGGCGCCACTGAGCCGTGGCCGCACGGTGACCTGCTGCCCGGGCCGGTGCAGCGGCTGCTGCTGACCTCCACCGAGCACGACGGCGGGGACGTCAGCGTCAGCGGCCGGGTCAGCAGCCGCGTCCACCGGCTCGTGCTCGACCACGGCGACGGCCACACCACCACAGCACGACTGTCCGAAGGCGCGTTCGGCCTGATGACCAACGACGCCCGACTCAAGGCCGGCAACGACCCTGAACTGGTCAGCTACGACGCCCGCGGGACGGAGATCGACAGGCGTCCGCTGTTCCAGGCCGAAGACCAACTCGAGCACTGCTACGCGGACCCGGACGGGAAGCGGATCTACGGCAAACCGACCAGCGACTGCCGTCCCGCCGAGACGTGGGGGCGTTAGCCATGATCGGAGGCTGCCCGCTGCCCGCTGCCCGCTGCCCGCTGCCCGCTGCCCGCTGCCCGCTGCCCGGGGCGTGGGGCGTGGGTCGTCACTCGCGGGTCAGCCCCGGTGGCAGCGCGTCCTCGCCAGGTCGGACCTGGCGGGCACTGGCCACCGGGTCATGTTCCAGGGTGTGGATCAGTGGTGCCGGGCCGCCGACGCAGGTCCAGGTGTCGTCCCAGAGAGCGGAGACCAGCCATGACAGGTCGGCGGGGAAGAACATGTCCGGCAGCGCGCCGTGCGGGCGGCGGATATGACCACCGGTCCGCCAGGTGAGGGCCTGTTCGGGGCCGGCCTGGACCAGCACGTACGGCCAGTTCCAGTAGAGGCACACCCTCGGGGCGTGGGGGAAGACGACGTCGTGGGCGCCGGTGTCGAGGTAGGCGAGCCACCACGGCTGGTCGGGGGTATGCGTGGTGAGGTCCTCGATCAGGGCGTGCTCGTAGGCGGTGGCGGTGACGTCGTCGGTCTGGTACGTGGTGGCGTAGGCGTCGAAGATCGGCGGGATGGCGGTGGTGATCGAGACGCCGGCAGTGGTGTGCCCGGCGATCCAGCCCACGTCGGCGGCAGTGCCGACGCACCAGCCCCGCCCGTCCTTGCTGACCTGCACACCACCATTCAAGCCGCTGCGGCGACGGTTGGCGTGGCAATCGGGCCGGTCGCGGAGCGGCGGCCGGCGACCAGCCGTCGTGGGCCACGATGCCCAACGCCTGCCCCGCGCTCGGTGGAGCGCTGATGCTCGCAGGTCCCGCACATCGTGTCCGGGGTGCCGGCCGGAGACGGCGGCAGGCTCAGGGTTGCCGCGCCCGCGGGGTCCGAGGGTGGGGAGGGCTGAAGTGTGTTCCGCCGTGATCGTGGCTGAGCCTCGAGGTGCCACCCACTTCTCGCTCCGCGGGCGGGCCGGGTTGAACGGGCGCGGCCCTGGCGGCCGTAGACCCGGAGATGCCCGAGAGCGGTGGGTATGGCTGCGTGTGTTTCGTCGAGATCGCTTGGCTCACGGTAGGAGATGCCACCCGCCGCTTCGTCGTCTGTGAGATTCGGTAGACCGCTGATGGAGATCCGCGACCTGCGTTCGCATCGTTAGAAGATGCCGGCAAACCCGAACCCCAGACGAGGCGCATTCGAGAAAAAGCCGACCGACGAAGGAGAGCACGACGGTGGCGAAGCTGTGGATCGGCGTGGACATCGGCAAGACCCACCACCACGTCGCCGCTGTCGACGGTGACGGCCGGCTCGTCTACTCCCGTCGAGTAGCCAACGACGAGACCGCGCTCCTGACAGTGATGGCCGAGGTGTCAACGCACGGCCGTGGGGTCTGCTGGGCGGTCGACGTCACGACCGGCCTGTCGGCGCTGCTGCTGACCCTGCTGTGGCGGCGGCAGGTGCAGGTTCGTTACGTCTCCGGCACCGTCGCGTTCCACATGGCCGCCGCGTTCGCCGGGGAGAACAAGACCGACGCCCGCGACGCGGTCGTCATCGCCCAGACCATCCGCCTGCGCCCCGACATTCCGATCCTGGAACCCTCCGACCGGCTCCTGGCCGAACTCAGCGTGCTCACCGGCTACCGCGCCGACCTCGTCGGCCAGCGCGTCGCCACCCTGTTCCGGCTGCAGGAACTCCTCACCGGCATCAGCCCCGCCCTGGAACGCGCTGTGGACCTGAACCGGAAGGCCCCGATGATGGTCCTCGCCTGTTGGCAGACCCCGGCCGCAATCCGGCACGCCGGCGTCGACCGGATCACCGCCCTACTCCGACGCGGTCACGTGAAAAACGCCGTCCAGGTCGCCGAGGCGATGGTGGCCGCCGCCCGCCAGCAGACCGTCACGCTCCCCGGCCAACGTGCCGCGGCCGTGGTGGTGGGGCAGATGGCCACCGAGATCCTCGCCATCGACCAACGCATCGCCGCCGTCGACGACCTCATCGCCGAACAGCTCGACCAGCACCCCCTCGCGCCGATCATCGGGAGCCTGCCCGGCATGGGCCCACTACTGACCGCCGAACTACTCGTCCACACCGCCGGCATGACCGAATACGACAGCCCCACCAAACTCGCCGCCCACGCCGGCCTGGCACCCGTCTCCCGCGACTCCGGAACGGTCTCCGGCAATCACCGTCAGCCCCGCCGCTACCACCGAAGACTGCGACACATCCTGTGGATGGCCGCGTTCACCGCCGCCCGAGAATGCCCCACCTCCCGCGCCTACTACGAGAAGAAACGCGCCGAAGGAAAGAACCACCGCCAAGCCATACTCGCCCTCGCCCGGCGACGCGTCGACGTCCTCTGGGCACTCATCCGCGACCGCAAGACATTCACTCGACCGGCACCGGTGATCCGCGCGGCAGCCTGAACCAATCGGCTCCCCGCCGGCGCGAGCCCACGCGCCGGCCGATCCACCCTGCCCGCCAAGATCAACCGGAGTCACATGGAGACTCCTAACCCGACGCTCCGCCTGTATCCGCAGGCCGACGACCTGTGGCTTTCCTATCGTCCCTGTTGCGTGCCGGTCGCTTCGCGGGCTCGCTGCGATCGCTTGCCGAAGATCAGCACACCACGCCTCTCGGTCTTCGGCGGCCCTGAAGGGCTAAGGAGCGACTTGTGAGCGGGTCAGTCTGTTGTCGAGGCGGATGAAGTCCCGGGCGAACGCCCGCCCGTAGAGGGCCCTCATCCTGTTTGCGACCGCGTCGTCGGGGTGGAGGACGGGTCCAACCGCCATGAGGATCGGTTCGTTGGCGCGCCAGTCCACGCCGAGTTCGACCTTGGAAGCTCGCACGCCGTCGGTGACGGCCAGTCGGGCGAAGGTGTCGTACTGGCGCTCGGTGTCGACGGTCAGGCCGTCGTCGCGGTAGGCGTGCACGACTGCGGCGACTGCGGCGGTGAATTCGTCGCGGCGGTCCCAGGCGGTGAACAGGTCGACGTCCTTGCTGGGCCGCTCGACGAGCCCGGCGGCCTGGACCGCGTAACCGCCGGCCAGCGCGAAGCCGTATCGATCGGCCCCGCCGAGCCCGGTGCGGGCGAGGCGTTCGTGGAAGGGGTCCACTGCTATGCCGCGTCGCTGCGGGTGGCGGCGAGTTCGGGGAGGGCGTCCTCCCAGCGTTGGCGGAGCTGGGGTGGCAGCCAGAGGGTGGGCCAGAGCCGTCGGAGGAGGTCGCCGTCGAGCCAGGTGTGCAGATCCTCGACGGTACTGGCCTCGGCGAGCACCACCTTGTACATGCTGGCCAGGCGTGCGGTCCGGTTCAGGTCGTATTCGGCGTGCCCGGACCAGTCGAGATGATGCGGAAGCGTCACCGTGCCGCCGGTCGGGCCATGCAGTTCGGCGAGGGTTTCGGCGACGACGTAGGGCTTGCGGTCGCCGTAGGGCCGGTAGTCCGCCGGCGGTTGGGGGGATGTGCGGCGCCGGCTGAGGTTCGTCGCCCGCCGGACTTCCGGTCGCAGGGCCTGGCGGATCGTCTCCCGGCTGTATCCGGTGACCCGCTGCAGATCCACCGGCCGCCAGCCGGCCGCGTGAAACGCCCGCAGCTGTTCGTCCCGCTCGGTCAACGCCTGCGCCCGCGTGGCCTCGTACCGGGAGACAACCGCCCGCAGGTCATCCTCAGCAAACCGGCTCATGGCCCCAAGCCTACTACGCTAGGCCAAGCATGCTTGGCTTTCCGGCGTGTACTCATCTGAAGTGCCTGGCGGGGGTGAGGCGGGCAGGCGCCAAGAGCGGACCGGGGTCGGGGCCGGTGGAGGCGAGCCACCGAGCTGCCGGATCCGTCGGTTGGCCTGATCGGTCACAGAGAGTGGATTTGCGTGTACGTATAGCACGGGGTTGCCGCGGATGTAAGGCCTTACATATCTCCGGTCTTCGATGGGAGGCTCGAGGCTGGCTGGCCTTCAAGCGGCCGCATCGTCGATATCATCATCTGTCCACGGGGGACCGCCCATGCGTCGAACGAGACAGTTCAGCCTGCTCGCGTTTATGGTCGTGATGCTTGTCATGCTTCAACTCGCCGGTGTTTCGCCAGTTGGGGCTACCACCGGCCAGCACGGCTCGGTGGCCCGGCCGACCGCCGTGGTGCCGCCCGCCCGGCAGGTCCCGAGGCCGCCGAAACCGATGACGCCGACGGAGCGCCAGGCGCAGGTCGAGCAGCTGCAGGGCGCCGACCGGTCGGCACGACGGAACGAGGCATACAGCGCCACCGAGTGGGTGCGAAAGCGGCACGACGCTCCGGGCGGACACCGGATGACGGGGGTGCGGAAGTCAGGCCGATCCGACGCGACCACGTCATCCACCCCCGCCAGTGCGGCTATCGGCCCACCGTTCAACTTCCAGGTCCCCGGGGACTTCGAGGTGGCCCCCGGCACGATCTACTGGGGCATTGACTGGGAGCAGCCGGCCAGCACAGTGGCGTACCACATTACGGTCCATCGCGCGTCGGACAACGTCAAGATCGACGAGTACTGCTACAACGCCGGGTTCCCACATCCCGCTGCCTACTACGAGTGGTACATGACCCCCGAGCACGGCTACGTGCCCGGTGTCGGCTACTACGGGAAGGTCGCCGTCACGGCGAGCGGCACCGCGAAGGAATGGAGCCTGGACTGGAGCTGTGGGACGGACTGGAGCACCGAGGCAATATCGCCAGTTGTCGTGGCGCGGGGCGGCGCGTCGGTCCTGCCCGCCAACGAAACCCTGGGCTGCGGGCTCAGCAACGCCAGCGGTCGGCCGTGCTTCCAGGCGTTCCGAGGTGACCCGGTCAACACGGCGACCGGCGGGCTGAGCGAGTCCGTCGTCGATGCTTACGTGCCCGCACCAGGAGTGGACTTCCGTCTGACCCGGACCTACTCGTCGGCCAGCAACGTGTCGGTCTGGCTCGGTCCACGGTGGGCGCACTCTTACCCGTTGTGGGTGAGTGTGTCATCGGGCCGGGCGAACCTGAGATTGGAGGACGGCTCGTACGCCGTCTTCAAGGACCTCGGCGCGGGCAAGTGGGAACCCGCCTCCGCGGGAGTGCAGGCAACCCTCGCCGGCACCCTCGCCACCGGTCTGACACTGACTACGGTCGTCCAGGAGAAGCTGACCTTCGACTCGGTGGGTTACCTGGCGTCCTGGAAGGACCGGTCGGGCATGGGGCTCAGCTTTAGCTATACCAACTCGAAGCTGACCGGTGTGACGGACGGGGCCGGCCGTACCCACACCTTCGGATACGACGCGACGTCGGGTCGGCTGACCCGGGTCACCCTGGCCGACGGCCGGTACCTCGCCTACACCTACGACGCCGGCAACCGGCTCGCGACCGTGCGCGACCTCAACGGTGGCGTCACGAAGTACACCTATGACGCGAGCCAGCGACTCAACAGCATCACCGACCCGCGGAACAAGCTGGTGATGCAGACCACCTATGACTCGTCCGGCCGGGTCATTCAGCAGACCGACGCCACCGGTCACACCATCCGGCCGACCTGGGGCAGTTCGGTGACGAACTTCCCGGATAACAACGGCGGCATCTGGACCGACATGTACACGGGCAGCGTGCTGACCGAGCAGATCGATCCGCTGGGCAAGGTGACGAAGTACGAGTACGACTTCAACAGCCCTAACCCGACGCTGCGACCGGTCAAGATCACCGATCGGAACAACCACGTCACCACGATGACGTACGACACCCGGGGCAACATGCTCAGCCGGAGCTCACCAACCTCGGTGGGGATCGTCGAGTCGTGGACCTACGACGCGGCGAACAACGTCACCTCGTACACCGATGGCCGTGGGAAGAAGACCATCTACGGCTACGACGGCCAGGCGCGGCTGCTGACCGAGACCGATCCGCTGGGCGGCAAGACCAGCTACACCTACACCACGGCCGGGGATGTGAAGACGGTGACCACCCCCGCCGGGCGGGTGACCACCTACGGGTACGACGCGGCCGGCAACGTGACGTCAATGACCACACTGGGTGGCCGCAAGACGACGTACACCTACGACGCTGCTGGCCGGATGCTCAGCAGCACCGATCCACGCGGCAACGTCACCGGCGCCGACCCCGCCACTTACACCACCCGCTACACCTACGACGGCGCCGGACGCATGCTGACCAGCACCGACCCCGCCGGCCGGGTGTTCGCCTACGGCTACGACGCCAACGGCAACCAGACCAGCGTCACCGACCCGGACAACCACGTCACCACTTACGTCTACGACAACGCGAACCGGCTGACCGACGTCACCAATCCAGCGGGACACACCCGGTCCACCCGATACGACAACGCCGGGAACATCACCTCGATCACCGAGGCGACCGGCGCGAAGACCACGTACCACTACGACGCCGCAGGCCGGCTGCACCACGTCGTCGGGCCGCGCGGCAACGCCACAGGCGGGGACCCGGCGACCGACACGACCAGCTACGGATACGACAACGAGGGGTATCCGACCTCGGTCACCGACCCGTCCGGAGCCGTGACGGAGACCAGGTACGACGACGTCAACCGGCCGACGAGAGTGATCGACCCGCTGGAGCGGAGCACGTGGTACGGCTACGACAAGGCCGGCAACCAGACGTCGGTCACCGACCCGAGTGGCGCGGTCACCTCCTGGCAGTACGACGACGCCGGGCGGCTCGACGCGACCATCGACGCGCTCACCAAGACCACCACCTACGACCACGACCCGGACGGCCTGCGCACCCACGAGGTGAACCCGCTTGGCCACACCACCACCTGGAAGTACGACAACGACGGTCGCCTTGAATCGATGACCGATCCGCGTGGCAACATCGCCGGGGCCACGGCTGCCGACTTCACCACCTCCTTCCAGTACGACGCGGCCGGCAACCGTACTAAGATCATCGACCCGTTGGGTCGTTCCACGGTGACCGAGTACGACGCGAGCAACCGGCCCACCAAGGTCTTCGACGCGAACAACCGTCCCACCGCCTACGAGTACGACAACCTCGGTCGAGTCCAGAAGGTGACCGCGCCGAACCGTCCGGCCACCTCGTTCGGCTACGACCTGGCCGGCAACCTGGAGACGGTGACCACGCCGCTAGGCAAGATTTACGACTATGACTACGACAAGTCCGGCCGGGTCACCGCCGTCAAGACCCCCACCGGCCGGGTCACCGGGTACACCTACACCTGGGACGGGTTGGTCGACACGATGACCCTCCCCGCTGGCTCCATAACGTACGCGTACGACCGGGCGGGTCGCACGACGAAGGTGGACTACAGCGACACCACCCCGGACCTCAGCTACACGTACGACGGTGCCGGGCAGATCAAGACGGCGAGCAACGGCAGCAGCACCGCGACCTACGGCTACGACACCGCCGGGCGGGTGAACAGCATCGTCCGCAGTGGCAAGACCTTCGGGTACGGCTGGAACAAGAACGGCCAGTTGGAGCGGCGTACCCTGCCGGACGGACGGGTGCAGAGCTACACGTGGCGTGACGACCACCGGATGAGTGGCACGAAGCTCACCAGCGGCACCACGAGTTGGCAAGTCAGCTACGGCTACGACGTGGCGGGTAACCGGACGAGCGTCACCCGTCAGGGTGGCCCGGCCAGCGCCTACACCTATGACCGGGCCGGCTCGCTGACCCGGGTGGCGCACACGTCTGGCAGTACGACGCTGGTCAGTCAGGACGTCGCCCGAAATCTGGCCGGCGCACCGGACACGGTGACCACCACCCGGGGCGGGAGCACGTCCCGGGCGATCTACTCCTACGACGACGTCGGCCAGGTCACCCGGGTGTGCCGGCCGGCTTCAGGGACGACCTGCGCCGCGACCGATCCGCAGACCAGCTACGGGTACGACCACAACGGCAACCGCATGAGCAAGGTCACGACGCAGTCCGGTAGCACCAGCACCACCAGCTACGCCTACGACGACGATGACCGGCCGACCGGCCGGACCGTCAACGGGGCAACCACGACCCTGACGTACAACGCCAACGGCGCGCTGGCGACCGAGGCCGGGCCAGCCGGCACCACGACCTATGGATACGGGCTCGACGCCAACCTACGCCGTGTCCAACCGCCGACCGGGCCCGCCGTCGGTTACGACTACGACGAGGACGGCAACCGGATCGGCCGAACCGTCAACGCCTCCACCGACGCCACCTGGACGGTCGACACCCTCGGTTTGCCCACCCGGGTGGAGGAGAAGAACGGCTCGGGCACGCTGACCCACAAGTGGTGGGAAGAGCCACAGGGGCAACTGGGTGGCGCCCTGATCGATACTGTCGCGGCCACCCCGGCCTGGCTGCTCGACGACTACCAGGGCTCGGTTACCGACCTGGCCAACGCCACCGCGTTGACCGGCAGTGCCACGCTCGACCCGTTCGGCGAGGTGGTTACCAGCAGCGGCACGTACGCCAACAACCCAATGCGGTTCCACGGGCAGTACCTCGACCAGAAGAACGGGCTCTACGACGTCCGGGCCCGCGACTACGACGCGGGCAGTGGCCGGTTCACCACTCCAGACCCGGTGCCGCAGGCGCTGGGGACCTCGTTCACCCAGACCTACCACTACGGGTACAACCAGCCGACGGTGCTTACCGATCCGACGGGGCAGTGCGCGATCGTCTGCACGGCGATCATCGGTGGCATCGTCGGTGGGGCCGTGGGTGGCGTGGACTGCTGGCTCAGCGGCGACGACCGCAACACCTGCATCAAGAAGGTGGTCGTCGGCGCGGCGGCCGGTGCCCTCACCGGTGCCACGATGGGCATGGCCGGGGGCGCGGGCACCGGCCTGTACGGCGGACTGGCCGCCGGTTCCCAGTCGGGCGTGCGCCAAGTCGCCACCTCCGCGGTCGTCGGTGGCTCGGGCAGCGCGCTCTACGGCTCCGGGGTGGCGGCCTGGACGGGTCAGCCGTACAGCTACCGCGACGCCGGGCAGGACTTCCTCTGGGGAGCGGCGTTCGGCGGCGTGGGCGGATACCCAGGTAGTCGACCGGGCGGGCTGCTCAACGGTGCCCAATGCCCTGGAGTACCGAGTGGCGGCTTCCCGAAGCGTGCCTACGTCGGGCGGACGCCGACCGAGCTCATTGACGTCAACGTGAATGATCCCGCGGCGATCGCGCTCGCGGCTCGAATCGGCGGGCGTCCGTCGGTGAAGTTCGAGCCTCGTGGGCGAGAGTTCGACGCGGTAAGCCAGCGCTACGTGGCGCAGTCCAAGCCGGCGAACTACAAGATGGGCTCGGACTTCCGAAACCAGGCCAAGGCGACGTTCGAGAAGGCTATCGAGACCGGACGAGTGCCATACTTCCACTTTGAGGGGCCACCCGCGGGTGGAGTGCTCAGGAAGCTGCACGAATACGGTGTCCGATACGGCATCGAGCCCGTCATCGATACCAGACCGCTCGGAGGGTGACGTGTACGAGTTCCACGGATGGTTTCGCCTCGCGCAAACCACCGAGGAGTCAGACACCGGCCAACTCAACGCCGTCATCGATGAGGTGAACGAGACGATAGCCCGGTTGGACTTCCCGACGAATGTCGCGGCAGAGGTGACGGTTCTCAACGGGGAGTACCACCTGCTCCTGCACGGAGTGGCGAACCGACGTCGGGACGAGGCGGCGGGGATGCGCCAGGTGCTCGAGTTCGTGGCACGACGGCTACCCGGCTCCTATGGCCTCCTCTACGAAAAGGACGAGGAGATGCCTGTTCCTCCCGGACCGAACGCGTTCCTGGTCCACGTCATGGCCCGGGGTGGCATCACCGAACGCCTCGACCCGTTCCTGTCACCGCTGCATCCCGTCGTGGAGGACTGACTCCTAGGATCTGTCCGTCAGGTGCCAGATCCATGGGCGCATCAAACCATCATCAAGGGCTTGACCTACTACCAGTCGGTCAAGCCCTTGATGGAGTCTTTTTCATCCTGCGTAGCGGGCGGCTTCGACGTGGTGCAAGACGAGGGTGGCCTGCACGATCGCGGTAGCGCGACGCGGGCAGCAGCGAAGCTTGGCCAGGATCTTCCAGGTCTTGAGCGTGGCGATCGCGCGCTCACCGCGGGCGCGGATCTTCGCGTGCGCCCGGTTGACCGTCTTCTGCCGGCGTGACAGCTTCGGCCGGAAGCGGCGCCGCTTGAACGGGATGCGCAGGCTGCCACGGGCGCCCTGGTAGCCCTTGTCCGCGAAGGTCATCACATCGGCGCTGGTCAAGGCTTCGATGATGCCGTGGGTGCGGGCGGCGGTCAGGTCATGCGTTGAACCGGGCAGCGCGGCCGATGCCCAGACGAGACGCCCGGCCGCATCCGCGATGACCTGCACGTTCACGCCGTGACGTTTGTGCTTGCCGGAGTAGTACGGCTTCTGGTCGGCGACCCGGTCGATCGGGATCAGCGTGCCGTCCAGGATCGCGTAGGCCAGTTGTCGGATGCGCCGCATGGCGGTTTCCAGGTCCTCGGCGGCAGCGCTGAGCAGGGCGATTGCTTCTTGAACATAGCGCCAGGCGGTCGCGACGCCGATCTCGAAGCCGGCGGCGAGGCGGGTGTAGGTGTCGCCGTTGCGCAGGTGGGCCAGGGCGAGTAGTGCCTGGCGGCCCGGGGTCAGTCGCCTCCACCGGGATTTGCGCTGCTGGCGGTGGCCGCGGATTCGCTCGGCGAGGTGGTTCAGGGTCCGGTTGGACAACGGGATCGTGGCAGGGTAGGACAGCATGGCGAGGCTCCCGGTCGGGGCATCGGGTTTTGGTCGATTTGCTGTCCTACCTGGAGCCTCGCCCTCATCGATCAGCACCCCTTGCCGACCCGGGCTGACCTGCAAGATCAGGCTGGAAAAGGCTCATGATGTGCGCCGTGCGGCCGGCGGCCGGCGCCGTCGCGGCGGCAGAGCCGGTCCGGGCAGCCGCCGGTTCGGCTACTCGCTCGCCAGGATCGCTGCGCGTCGGGGACGGCACCGCCGTCCGCCCACGAGATCGATACCCCACGTTCTCGCACATCTTGTCCGAGGTGCCGGCCGGCCACGGCGGCAGGCTCGGGGCTGGCGTGTCCGCGGGGTCGGGAATGGGAATGGCTGAAGTGTGCCGCCGCGCCTGTGGCTGAACCTCGAGGTGCCACCCACTCCTGCCTCGTAGACGCGCTGCGTTGAACGGGCGCGGCCCTGGTGGCCGTAGATCCCGGGGCCCGGGAGCAGTGGGTATGGCTGCGTGTGTTTCGTCGAGATCGCTTGGCTGACGGTAGGAGATGCCATCCGCCGCTTCGTCGTCTGCGAGATTCGGTAGACCGCTGATGGAGATCCGCGACCTGCGTTCGCATCGTTAGAAGATGCCGGCAAGTCCGAACCCCAGACGAGGCGTATTCGAGCAAACCGACCGACGAAGGAGAGCGTTACGGTGGCGAAGTTGTGGATCGGCGTGGACATCGGCAAGACCCACCACCACGTCGCCGCCGTCGATGGCGACGGCCGGCTCGTCTACTCCCGCCGCGTCGCCAACGACGAGACCGCCCTCCTGGCGGTCATGGCGGAGGTGTCGACGCACGGCCGGCCGGTGTGCTGGGCGATCGACGTCACCACCGGCCTGTCCGCCCTGCTGTTGACCCTGCTGTGGCGGCGGCAGGTGCAGGTTCGTTACGTCTCCGGCACCGTCGCGTTCCACATGGCCGCCGCGTTCGCCGGGGAGAACAAGACCGACGCCCGCGACGCGGTCGTCATCGCTCAGACGATCCGCATGCGCCCCGACATCCCGATCCTGGAACCCTCCGACCGGCTCCTCGCCGAACTGACCGTGCTCACCGGCTACCGCGCGGACCTCGTCGGCCAGCGCGTTGCCACCCTGTTCCGGTTGCAGGAACTCCTCACCGGCATCAGCCCCGCCCTCGAACGGGCGGTCGACCTCAACCGGAAGGCGCCCATGATGGTCCTCGCCTGCTGGCAGACCCCGGCCGCGATCCGGCACGCCGGCGTCGACCGGATCACCGCCCTGCTCCGCCGCGGCCACGTCAAGAACGCCGTCCAGGTCGCTGAGGCGATGGTGGCCGCCGCCCGCCAGCAGACCGTCACCCTGCCCGGCCAACGTGCCGCGGCCGTGGTGGTGGGGCAGATGGCCACCGAGATCCTCGCCATCGACCAACGCATCGCCGCCGTGGGCGACCTCATCGCCGAGCAGCTCGACCAGCATCCCCTGGCGCCGATCATCGGGAGTCTGCCGGGCATGGGCCCCCTGCTCACCGCCGAGCTGCTGGTGCACACCGCCGGCATGACCGAGTACGACAGCCCCGCGAAACTCGCCGCCCACGCCGGCCTGGCACCCGTCTCCCGCGACTCCGGAACGGTCTCCGGCAACCATCGGCAGCCTCGTCGCTTTCACCGTCGGCTACGGCACATTCTGTGGATGGCCGCCTTCACCGCCGCCAGGGATGCCCCACATCGCGCGCCTACTACGAGAAGAAACGCGCCGAAGGAAAGAACCACCGCCAAGCCATACTCGCACTCGCCCGACGACGCGTCGACGTTCTCTGGGCGCTTATCCGGGACCGCAAGACCTTTATCCGACCGGCGCCAGCGATCCACGCCGCAGCCTGAACCAGCACGCTCCCGGCCGACGCAACCCCATCGCGCCGGCCGATCCACCCTGCCCACCAAGATCAACCGGAGTCACATGGACTCCGGGTGTGGTCCTGGGCTGGGCGAACGGGGTTCTGGGGAACGTGGGTGAACGTGGGCCACTCCCTGCCACCCCAGGTGAACCCCCAGGTCGCTAGACTGTGCCCTCGCGCCCTCGTAGCTCAGGGGATAGAGCATCGGTTTCCTAAGACGACGCTCTATCTGTATCCAGAGGCTCACTGCCTGCAGGTTCCTATTCTGTTTCACGTCAGTGGGTCGCAAACGCGCGATGCTGTGCTCGCTTGCTCTGGCGCCCGGGGTACCGGCTTTCGCGGCTACGCACAACCGTCACGTAAGCAGATCAACGATTTATGCGAACTGCGGTAGGCCACGTCAACTGACCGTGAGGCATCGCGGACAAAGAAACATGACTCGGCCGTCCATCATCGGTTAGCCGGGGCGATTTCACATATCAGGGTAAGGAAGCATCGTCTGCACGGGGGATTCGCGTTGTTTCTAGCCTGCTCCTCGGTGATCCGGTACCAGCCATGTACCGGTAGGCCACACCAGGTCAGTGCCACCTTGGCTGGGTCTAACAGATGGAAGATGGCTAAGGGCATTAACGTCGGCACGACCACAGACGCCGGCATCGTTGCGCCTCCTTGTTGGGGGCAGTGGCCCTGTCGTTTCTGCCTCCCTGGGGGTAGGGGCTCGAATCGACAGGGCCACCGCGTACAGGCGCCGGGAGATCGATCATCGTTGTCACGCCGACGAGGTTACAGTAGATGCACCTAGTTCAGTAGGTCAATGGCAGAGTCGAGAGCGCTCCGCTGTACGTGATCTGGTCCTGATCGCCACGGCCCAGCGTGCTGTGATGGTGCTCCACGCGGGCGAGGGGTTCGTGGAAGGGCCCACCGCTACGCCGCGTCGCTGCGAGCAGCGGTGAGTTCGGGAACGGCTCCCTCCCAGCGCTGGTGGAGCTGATGCGGTAGCAACAGGGTGGGTCAGAGCCGCCAGAGGAGGTCGGCATCATGTGTTCAGATCCTCGACCGTGCCGGCTTCGGTGAGCACCCCTTTGTACATGCTGGTTAGGCGGCGGCCCGGTTCAGGTCATACTCGGCATGCCCGGACCCGTCGAGATGACGCGGAAGCGTCACCATGCCGTCGGTCGGCCGTGCAGCGCGGCGGGGTTCGGCCACCACGTGGGCTTCCGGTCGCCGTAGGTCCGGTAGTCCGCCGGCGGCTGGGGAGATGTCCGGCGCCGGCTGATGTTGGTCACCCGCCGGACTTCCGGTCGTAGCGCCGGGCGGATGGCCTCCTGGGTGTATCCGGTGACCCGCTGCAGATCCACCGCTCGCCAGCTGGACGTATCGAACACCCACAGCTGCTCGCCCCGCTCGGTCAACGCGGCCGTGCGCCCCGCCTCGTACGTGGCGACAACCGCCTTCAATTCACCTTCGGAGAATCGGCGCATGATCTTGACTGCCATGCTATGCCTCGCGTGCATGGAGTTTGGTGTTTCTCTGTGACCAGCGGGGCCGGTCTTGGCGGTCGACGAACTCATCGTCGTGAAGAGACCCCGCGGGTACGGCAACACCGCCGTACAACTCGTCGTTGACCTGCACGACCTCGGCGAACGCGGCGGGGAGAGCGGCGACGCCGGCTGGCCGCGCTGCAGGCGGTGCACGCGTAAGCCCAGCCCGCTCGGCCGCCTCCACATCGCAGGCCTGGACACCTGAGGCACGGGGCGCCTGATATGCGTTTCTCTGCGCTGGCTCGTGGTCGCAGGTGCAGCGGATCTCGTGATCACCTAGGGTTTCGTGGCCTGACGCGGGCTAGGCGTGCGGCGAATCGCGCCGCCCGGCCAGCAGCCCGGCGCCGGGTCGCCGTTTCGCGGTACGCGGCCTCCATCTGGGTGAGTAGCCGCGCCGCAGGGCGGCCGGGTTCGTGCGCTGACCTGACGCACGCGACGATCCCGGCCAGCTCCGCCAGATCCGCCGGCTCGTATGTGTCGGCGAGCGCGCGGGCCACTGCGTCTAGGTCGGTCGGCTCGCCGATCCGCTGGGCCGTCCCGAAGATGCGCGGCGTCATGTCGCGAGGCTACCCGGAGCCGGCTTATACGCCGGTTCTGTCTGCCGAAGTCCGAGACAGGGTGGCGTGTCGTGGAAGCGGAAGCGGCACCTGGTCGAACAGGAGATGATCGTGACGACCGCACCACTTAATCTGCGGACCGTCGGCAGGCCGCTGCTGGCCGAGTTGGGCCCACACGGCCCGGCCTCGGCCGAGGTTGGCGTCGTGGGAGACCCCGCCCACCGGGGCGGCTACCCATGCGGCAGGGACCGGGCCGGCCTGGATGTGGCAGCGATGTCGAGTTGTTGCGGCGGGAGGCCACCTGGAGGCGCATGTCCGTAATGGAGGGTCGAGTTGACCACTGGTCGGCTGGTCGTTGTTGTGGTCGCCGGGCTGGTGGGTGCCGGCGCTCTGGTGTGGGTGTGGGTGTTGGTCTGCGGGTCTTTGCGTTGCGGTGCCGGGCTGCCGAGTGGGCGGCGTTGGCTGCTCTAGGTCGCTGCGCCGGGGAGGGCGAGCGGTTGGCCGCCGGGAAGGTCTGCGTGCTGAGCTTCTGGCGCCAGGTCGCCGGCCGGTACGCCTATCAGCTGCGCTGCGCCGGTCACGAGCCGGACCCGCCGAACCCGATCCCGCCGAATCTGATTCCGCTGGCCCAACGGGGTGACAGATCCTCGTGGGGGTAGCGGGCGCCCTGCCGTCGCATCCGCTCCCGTACGTCCATCGCGTGTCCGGCTGCGACTGCCATGTCTGCGCCGGCCGCTTTCAACAGTCGCACCGTTTTTCCGCTCATCTGGCACGGGTCGGCCAGCGCCACCCCGGCCTGGATACCGAGCAGCCGCGCGTCGGTGGTGACCGCGCGGATCGCGGCGATCGCCTCATCCTGGGAGCGGTCCCGGTCGACGCCGGTGCTGTAGCGGCCGGCTACGCCGGACAGCTCGGCGAGGATCAGCCGCTCACGCTGCGACAACGCCGTCACCTGCACCATGCCGAGACCGTACCGAGGAGGCAACCCTGATGCATCGTTCCCGCCCTGTCCTCTACATCACCATGGTCCTGGCTGGTCTCGCCGGCTTGCTGCCCGCCACGGTGATCCTCTGGCTGTTGCTTGTCCAGGCCGTCGGCGGTCGCCTTGCCCGGCGTCTACCTTTAGCCGATGGTGACGCCGCTGTCCGACCCATGACAAAGGCGGCCGCCAGCTGCGGGCACTACCGCCTCGGTAACGTCCCGGCCAGCGCCGACCCGTATGCGAGTGGCCCCGTCCTCCGTCGGGAGGGCGGGGCCGCTTCGTCTAGTGGCGGTCCGAGCCGGCTCTCGTCAACCCGGACCGCCACTGCCATGTGGACGAGGCTCAGCCACGATAACGCCAGTGCCCCCTGAGCACATACAGTGATCGACTACTTATGGCGAAGCGGTATGGCCAACGGTCACTTTGCGGCCCGGTCCTCCCTGGAGGATGGCGGGGCCACTCGTCGCATCTGCCACCATCACGGCGTGACTAGCCGACTCGAACGCGCCGCCCACGCCTACCACCAGGCCAAGGAGGCCCTGGACAAGGCTCGCCCCGAACTCGCCGACGCCATCGTCGACGCCGCCCGCGCCGGTACCAAGCACACCGACATCGCCCGTGTCTCCGGCTACACCCGTGAGCAGGTCCGCCGTATCTGCCGCGCCGCCGGTCTCGAAGCCGAGTAGCCCCAGGTATAGCTCCCGGCTGTCGCGGGGTGCAGTCGCTGGGCCTCTGGCGGCGCTCCGGCTTCAGGATGGCCGGGGCTTCGTCGGCCGGCCACGGTCCGTGAGTGGTTGCGGAGGGAAGGTACCCACCGTCGTCGACCCGGGCGAGCCGAGCAGGCCCATCCGCACGACCCGTCAGCGTCCGCACGAGCCGTCAAGGTCCGTTGACGTGGCGTGCCGTCTGTCGGCTGCCGCCGCCGCCCAACCGGAGCTTGCCGTCCGCGCCTTCGATGAGGCCGCGGCGTCCTTCGCGAAACGAGGGATCACCAGCCTCAGCAGTAGCTGAGTGACTCTCTGGGTGACCACGAGTGGGAGCAGCGGTGGACGCCCAAGCATTTCGGCGGAGAGCCGACCCGCCATGTTGCGGGAGGGCGGGCTCTTCCGTCGTGTCCATCAGCCTTCGCGGGCGCGATCGTCTACGGCCTGCCTGCCATTCCTCATCGCGCGTACGGTCGGTGGCGGCGGCATCCAGCTCGAGTGGGGATTTGCCGCCTTGGCGCAGCTGCGCACCAGTCGCAACCGCCTTACGCAGCAGTTGACCTGAATCGGGCTGCGGCCCGACCACGGCGCGGCTACTCAAGCTTCCCCGGATACGCATTTCAAGCTCGTCGTACACGGCACCTCCAGTCCAGTGACAAAGAACCAGCGGCGGCTCCGGCCCCAACCGCCTCGCCGCGCTGCTCACACGTGGAAGACGCCGCCGCGCATGTCGCGCGATGACGAGGCGTCGAAGGTAGCCTCCCTGGGCGACGCGGTTACTGCCGTTCTGCGGGGCCCACCCTGGTGGCTGCTGGCGACGCTCGGTCGGGATGGTCATGGCGCGCAGTGCGTCCTGCGGTGCGGCCCGGGCCAGGTAGTCGCGACGCCACTGCCGCCGCTTGCGCCGGCACGGACGGCACGCCCGCGGCAGCAGCTTGTGCTTCCCGCAGACCCAGCACGCCGTCACGACCACACCGGGGTCAGGCCGGCGCGAGGGCTGTGCCGCGCACGTTGATGGTCAGCCACGCGATGCGATGTAGAAGAAGACGGCAGCGGCCACGAGGGCGGCGGCGATCACGGCCAGGCCAAGGGCAGGCGACCGCCGGAAGGGGGTGGGCCTGCCCTCCGCCGCCGGTTGGTGCTGGTCGGGTGTGATCATGATGCCCCCGCGCGCTGAATTACGGATAGTGGTCGGGCAAGCACGCTACTGCCGTATCTGCTGCCGTCCGTCGTTCTGCCAGTATTCGATGTAGCGATAGGGCGGGCCTTCAGGTCTTGGTCCGGCCCGCAGGCTTTCCCGGATTCGCCCTCTCCGCTGACTGCTGGCGTAACACCGCTGGCAGCTACCCCTACCAGCGGCGACTGGTAGGCGTGGACCACGTTCCCACCATCCCGCCCGCCGACGATCCGGCAAGCCGAGCAGACCACGCCCAGCGTGTAGGTGAGGTTGAGTAGCATCAACATGTGTCGTTGTGTGCTTTGATCCCCTCATGGAGCATTATGTCCGCCCTGACGACGCCGATGACCCGACACCTCCGACGCCTGCCCGACGGGAGCTACTGCACCAACGGCTTGCGCGCTGGCTGTCGTCCCTCATGGCTGATCGCGGGCCCGCAAAGCAATCACCGAACCTCATCCGCAAGTCGGACGGAAACGACGGCACCGTTGTCTCTGGCAGTGGTGATGGCGGTGGGGGCGGGCAGTAGAAGATCATTCAGCAGATGCGCCCCCGCGCCGGCCGAACCAAGCCGAGCGGGGGCGCTTCTCGTGACTCAGCCGCCCTGCCGAGCGGCCCGCACCTGCCGGATTCACCGCTTCGCCGGCGCCTCCGACACCCGGCTAGACCCCATATGGCCCGGCGCACGATCTCCATGTATTGCACGCCCTGCGGGTGCATTCGGTCGACCGTGGTCTCCTGCGTCTCAGACACCGCCAGGTCCAGGTCCACGTGGTAGCGGTGGAGCTCGTTGACGCGGAAGCGTCGGCATCAATGTTCGACGATCTGCCCCACCAGCGATGTCACGATCGGTGTCACCGGGTCTGACACCGCGCTGACCTGCGCGTTGGCATCAGTGTCAGTGTCACCGCCTTCGGTGAGGGAAGGGGAGGCGGTGCTGCTGCTGTCACACGTAGTGCACGTCAGGCTCCGTTCCATTCGAGCACCGTGGTGTCGGTGCTGGCATCGCGGATCTCCAGGCAAGGCGCGTCCGTCGGTTCGTTCTCGGTGGTGCTGGCCAGCCGGGTGAGGGCTTCGAGGAGCCGGTCGGGGGCACCGTCGACGCCTGGGCCTTCCAGGTCGAGCTGGTAGGTGAAGGTGCGCTTGTGCGGGACCTCGTATGCGCCGTCGAAGATGTGCACCCGGTAGATGGGCATCAGGGGCTGTCCTCCGTCTCAGGGTGGTGAGCACGGGGAACTGGCTGGTGCCGAGCAGCAGCATGCTGGCCGTGGCCGCACACGCGGAGGTGTTGTGGCCGGTGAGGGCGGTGGCCAGCTCGGCCAGCACACCTGCGGTGAGCGCGACGGCGATCCGGGTTCAGTTGACCGGCCGGGGCGCGGCGACGACGATCGGTCGTGCGCCGGCTGCGCGGAGTTCGCCGATCCGCTCGGCGGGCTGCGCCAGGCCGCGGGCGGGCAGGGTAACGATCCGGCCGGCGAAGGGGCGTAGCGGCGAGGTCGGGGGGATGTAGCCGCACACGTGGTGGGTGGGGGGCATGATGATGGCTCCTTCCTTGCGAGGGGAGGAACCCCGGGGGCGCGGGCGTGCTGGCAGGCGTTGGCCGCGCCCCTGGGGCGCTACGGGGTGAGGGTGTCGGCGGGGCGGCGGATGGCGCGGTCGCCGTCGGCGAGGACCGCGGCGTCGATGAGCCGGACGCCGATCATTCGCGCCTCGTCCGGGGTCAGCTCCCGGCCGGCGAGGATGACCTGCGCGGAGGCGGTGTCGACCTCAATCGGTACGGGTGAGCCGAGGATGTCGGCGTGCAGGCGCGTGGGCGTCGCGCCCTGCCGCCAGCGGGTGTAGTTGCGCAGCATCACTGCTCCTTTGTGGTTGTGGCTCGGTCGATCAGACCGCGACGCCGTCGAGGCCTGCGGCGCTGTCCGAAAGGTGGATTGGCTCCATGTGGGTCTTCCGGACGATGCGGACCGCGTCGGTCGTGCCGTGCTTCCGGCAGCCATTGCGGTCCGCCACCGCCTGAACCGGATTCGGGCCAGGTAGCCAAGCGAGGTGATCCGCGTAAAGCGTCTCTACGAGAAACCACCGGGGCGGCGGCGGCTTCGCCGCCGCGTGCGGCTTTCGGGCAGCGGCTGGCCATCGGGCCGCTTTCGACGCGGATGAGGCCCGAAGGGCGGGGCGGTCCATGGCCGATGGTCCACGGGCATAAGGCGGTGCGGGCTCCGGAACATGGGCCGGGCTGGTTGCCGGTCCATTGGTGGCCCGCTTGGCCTGGCCGATCGCCAGCATCGCCGCCGAGCACACCACCATCAGGCCGTCGACGCGGGGCACTACCTCTGCGAAGAGGGTGAAGGAGTGGGCGAGGTTCGCGGCGGTAGAGGCGATCACTCCGAGACGCGCCGATCGGCGCGATGGCCAGGAGGTGCTGGAGCTGGAAACCGCGCTGCGCGGCGGCGAGTGGCTGCGTCCCGGCGACGTCGCCCTGTTGCTCAACGCCTCCAACAGCACCGTCATCCGGATGCTCACCGCCAACCCGCCCGAGATCCGGTTCCGCCGCAAGTCCGGCGCAGCTCGGCACCGGGACTGTGCCACCCCGACACTATTCGCCGAGAGCTGAGCGCTCGCCGTCAGGTGCACGGCGGCGGGTAGCGGGGCAGGCGGAGCGCCCCCACCCGTGCGCGGGTGGGGGCGCCCCTATCTATCGGCGTGGGGCATCTATCGGGTCTCGATGCCCTGGCCGGTTTGTTGGCACCGTTCGACGCCCCTGAGGCACTTCCTGAGTTCGTCGACCTGGTGCGGGCGGCGTTCCTCTACGGTGGCCGGCCGCACGGTACGGGCCGGGATCTGCTCGGGTCGGCGGTTCGCGCCTCCACCGCCGAGAAGCATCAGCATGACGCCGACGATCACCGCGACGAGGGCGGCTTGCGTGATCGTGGCGCGGCGAGCGCGGCCGATCACGTGTCACCTGTTCGCTGTTGGGGGATGTCGCCAGGGTCTTTTGCGCGTTCCTGGCGGACAGCGGCGAGGGTCCGGGCGGCGGAGGCGCCGCTTTCGCAGTGCCCGGCGGCGCAGGCCTCGCATTCCTGGTGCGCCGCTACGAGGAGCGCCGCGACTACGGCGTCTCCGCCTAGGTCGTCGTAGATGGAGGTCACGCGCGGGCTCCTGACGTCGACGGGGAGGGCTGGTGCCGGGCGGGTGCGCGTTTTGGTGGACCGGCCCCCGCCCGGCCGGATCACCTCATGCCCAACGCCAGCCAGGTAGAAGGTAACCCGCTGTCCAAGCTAGGTCACTCTATGACCATTGGTCAAACAGTGGTTGAGGGTTATGGACATGCGTGATGAAATCTGGATCGCCAGCCAGGGAGATCATCATGCCCATACCCATGTCCTCGCGTCAGATCGCCGACGACCTGACTGCCCGCATCCGAGGCCGCGAGTATCAGCCAGGCGAGAAACTGCCGTCGCTGCGGGAGCTCGCCGACCTGTACTCGGTGAGCGTATCCACCATTCAGCGTGCCTTGGAGCTGACACGCGACCGTGGCCTCACCGTCGGCCGCCCCGGCGCCGGCGTCTATGTGGCCGAACAGCAACAAGACGCGAACTCCTTCCGAAACTGACGAAATTGCATCCCCGCCCCTGGGGAATTGGAGGCGGGGATGCTCTACTGGGGGGTGCCTAGTTGCCTGTAAGGGTGCTGGGTGAGCGGAGTGGACAGCGGTCGGATGGCGATTCTGCGCTGTCCACTTCGCATTGTGGTGTAGATCTGCGTCGAAGTGATGGAGGAGTGCTGTAGCGCCTCCTGGATGGTCCGCAGCGACGCCCCGGAGCCCATCAGCGGAAGTGCGCGGTCTGATGCTGGGACAGCCCCGGCCGGTGATGTCTTGCCCGGAGGGGCCGCCCGGACGAGCCGGCCGGTCCTTGACGTGCTGGCAGCGACGGGGTGGTGTAGACGACTCGGGGTCGGCGCCGTTGTGTGAAAAACATGAGCGGGCCTGCTCAACGAACGGCACCTCTCTGTTGCCAACGCCTTGACGCAGAGAGGCGCCAATCGTCTTACAGTCCGTAAGCGGCGTCGGTTACCAGGTCAGCGGATCGAGCCGGAGGTAGAAATCAAGCCTCTCGGGGTCGAGCGTGATGCCATACCGGGAGGCGAAGTCGTCATCCGCACGGCGGGCGGCGTCCTCGTCAGGCCAGGTCTCCCGGGCGTTCGCGAGTAGGAGAGCGATGTCGGCATAAGGGTCCGCGCGCCCGAGTCGTCCGAGATCGATGAGCCCGGTGACGAGCGAGGTATCGGTATTGATGAGGATGTTGGGGAGGCAGAAGTCTCCGTGGCAGACCACCGCGTCGGAGGCCTCTTGCTCCTGGCGTGTCGGGAGATCGCGTTCCAGGCCTTCAAGGATCACGACCGGCGGGGTGCCGATGAGGTGCTGGGGTAGGAACTCGGGTTGGACACGGTTCTCGGCGACGGTCGCGCGGGCCAGCGCCATCATCTCGTGCAGTGTCCTGTCGTACAGGC
This sequence comes from Micromonospora sp. WMMD1219, assembly GCF_049315215.1. Classification (NCBI taxonomy): domain Bacteria; kingdom Bacillati; phylum Actinomycetota; class Actinomycetes; order Micromonosporales; family Micromonosporaceae; genus Micromonospora; species Micromonospora sp. WMMD1219. Next base: position 1,064,903 of record NZ_CP186057.1, on the reverse strand, counting down.
ACGAGCTGGCGGGGACGCTGTGCAGCCGGACCAGGGTGTCGATGATCGACGGCCAAGCCTGCGCGAGCTGGGCCGCGTTTAGCCGGTCAGCGGGGACCCCCGCTACGGCGCTGGTGATGAGACAGACGCCGTGCTCGGTGGCACGCCAGTCGAGCAACCCGGGTCCGGGGATTCCGGTGCCCGCCAGCCACTCGATCCGATCGCGCTCACCCTCGAGCCTGGTCGCATCGGCAACCGACACCACTTTGGCGAACCGATCCTCGAACATGTGACGCAGCACGATCGCGCCTGACTCCCCGTCCGCCACGGCCGTCCACGCCGCACCATCAGAGAGCAACCCAGCCAGTGGCACCGAGCGAATCATCATGCCGTTAGCATCTCGTGCCCGCCGGTCCTTCACGTGGACCGCGCCGCCTCGGCCCAAGGTCGACGGAGCGGTGCGTCCTGGTGAGGACGCGAAGGCCGGAGTGCATGGCGTTCCAGCGGAGGCGATCACCTCGTTCACGCTCGTCGCCTGTCCCCTCAGCGATGCGATCGGTCGACGCCGCATCTAGCGCACGGGCGCCCCGTACAGCACGTTCGCCCCGAGTGGGACTACATCACCGAAATTGACCAGCTTCTGTCCAAACTCGCTGAACAGGATCGTGGAGCCTGAGTGCGGTTGCCGGAGCCTTGTAGGCGGTGCGTTCCCATGCTGGTACGGAACTAACTGCAAAGGCAGCAATGGTGCTCAGAGTCGCGGTGTATAAGTGGCGGAAATTTAAGGGCCGTGGGGTCGCTCGTGCACCACTGCATGCGGTACTCGCACGGGTCGCTGTAGTCAACAGCTCGGGAGGAGCTATAATGCCGATTTGGCACGCCCGAAGGGGGGTCACGTGAATACGGTTGCCTTCATTGTGCAACTCGGTGGCGCTGCTCCCTTTGCGTATGCTGTTGTGGTCGTTGGGATTAAGGGCGAGTGCCCGCGGAACGCCCGCCTGTGGGGAAAGGCCGAACGGCTCTCGCGGAAGAAATTTGCCGCGTATTTCGGCTCGCTCGGTCTAGCCCTCAGTCACGCAGTATTTCTGCTTATCAACTTCCGTAGCGATGATCTCCTCATGCTCGCCACAGGGGCCTTGGCTGTTGTGGTGATTGTGCTGTTGTTCAACTGGTTGCTGAGGCTACGTCGTTAGGCGTGCCGCTCGTTGAACGTCGCTGGCGGCTGGATCACCCCGATGTGTGCCCTGACCGCCAGCGGCCAAGTGGATCCGGCGCTGCGGCGTTCCATGCGAAACGTAGGCGGGGCGTGGGATCCCGCAGCGCAGGCGCTGTTTCGCCGGGCGTCCACCGACGAGGCACTTCCGGCGCCTTCATCGAGTTCTCGGCACATGAAGAGGGCAATCTCTCCTTCCGATGCTGTTCCTCGGTAAAGAGAGGCGTCCAGACCGCAGAAATCGAATCCGATCCGACGGTAGGCGCGGATAGCGGGCGCATTGATATTCGTGACCTCGAGCCAGATGACTCTCGCGTCCCTCAAAAGCCCTTGTTGCGTGGCGGTATTCATAAGGTGTCGAACGACGCCTCGGCCGCGGAGTTTCCGGTCGACTACTACGTTCTCGACAATCAGGCGCCGATGCCATTCCTCGTAGCTCAGCTCGATTACGCCACGGATGACGCCATGTTGGTCAACAGCAACGAACCGATCGGTGTCACCGACGTCCTTGTCCACATCTTCGTCTGGGAAGTGCTTCACGATTGGAGCCGACAGCATTCTTTCGCGGATGCCGAACCCGATGTGCGTGCGGACGACTTCGAATACCGCGTTGGTGGTGAAGGAGCTGTCTAGCTGCTCGATGAGAACCTCGTCCGCTGAGCGAAATCGTCGGACGGTGATCTCGCCAAGGAAGGAGCGGGTGCGCTTCATCCCGTCACTCATATTTCCGCCTTCCCTAAATGCATCGACCGCCACTCATCCCGATTGTAGCTTCGCTCCCCCGGGAGAGAGGTGTGCCGTGCTCGAGATTGGACCGCCAGGGAAGGGAATCTGCCGGCTCCGCCTGATTCCCAATGCTGTTTGTCGGCGAAGGCGGTGAAGGGTTTGGCCTTGGTCGTAGGGACGGTCGTCGCGCAGCATCGCCCCGAGCGCTTTGACGCGGCGCCGTGCGAGGGCGAGGACGGCGTGACCGTGGCGTTTGCCTGAGCTCGTTTGCGCTCGTGGAACGACTTGGAGGCAGGGCTGCACTGGATGCTGGTCAGCGCTGATGTGTAGAAGACGCGTTGGAGCTGGCGGTTGTGTCGCTTTGGGCGGCGAAGTTGCCGACGCGTCGGCCGGCGTAGCCGGCGAGGTGGTCAGCGGACGCGAATCCGTCAAGGTTGCCGCCGGTGGCGACGAGAAACTACGCGCCGAGGAGATCACCAATGCCAACCATGCTGGTGATCACCGGGGCGTGGTGGTGGCGGTGAGATCCGTCAGCGATGTGCTTGTCCAGCTCGGTGAGCTGCCGGTCGAGGTCGATCACGTTGTCGGCAAGTCGGCCGACGATTCCCCCGCCATTTCCTCACCCGGAACGTGCGTGTGCTCCGGCGGCTTGCCTCGCTGCTGTGGCCAGCTTGTCCGCGTGGCGGACCGTGCGTTCGCGGAGTAACCGCTGCACCTCATCTCGCCCGGCTGCGATCAGAGCGGCCGTTGTCTGCAGCTGGCTGATGAGCACAAGCGGCCCGCGGTTGGTGAAGTCGAGTGCGACGCTCCAGGGCGGGGATGAAGCCGCGCAGCCGCACCCGTAGCCGGTCGATGGTGCGGGTGTGATCGGCCGCGAGGCCGGCGCGGTGTGCGGTGAGCATGCGAAGTTCAGCGAGCAGGGTGTCCTCGAGGAGCGGCTCGCGCAGGTCAACGCGCATGCGGGCCTGGTTAGCGATGACTGCCACGTCCTCGGTGTCGGTCTTGCCCACGCCGCGGTAAGGATCGGCAATTCAGTTCACCGCGCTCGGCAGGTAGAGGACCCGCCAGCCGCACTCGAGCAGAAGCGCGATGGCAAGAGCGGCTGGACCGTCGGCCAGGTCAATGGCCCAGGTCACCTTCTTCGCTCGGGCGAGGACGGTAGCGTCACGGCAGCCAGCGCGGGTTCATCGTTGGGCAGCCGCTGCGACAGCAGGCGGCGCCCTTCGCTGTCGATGACCACCAGGCGGTGGCCCTTGCCGGGTCGACCCGGCCCATGCGTGCTCGACCGTCTGCATCCAGCCCTCTCCCTGTGGACGGGGGCTGACCTTGCCTCAGCGCATGCAGGCGGTCTCGTGTAGGCGATCAAAGATGATGTGGTCGACTGACGAGGCCAGGTAGCGGTCGCATGGGTAAGCCAGACCATCTCCTCGATCTCGCTGTTGGGCTACAAAACGCGTTGGTAGTCAGCGGTGTAGTAGGTCATGCGGATCATCGTCCGCCGCCGGGCCGGGCGGGCAACTCGGCCAGGAGGCGTTGGTGCTCCGCGTGGCTGCCGATGGCGGCCCGGTGATCGGGGTGGCGGACGTAGTGATGGATCGCGGCGGCGAGAAACCGGGAATCGACGTTGTCTGTGCGCAGTGCGTGGCGCCGCCAGGGAATGCCGCGCTGTCGTACCAGCCGGGGTTCAGCGTAGGCCAGCCGCAGCGCTGCGGCCTGTTCGGCAGGCATGGCCGTCTGGGCCACGGGTAGCGCCTCCCATGGCACAGTGAGCGAGCCGAGAATCCAGCTCTGCTGTACGCCGTGAGGGCGCAGCTGCACCCCCCGGCCACGCCAAGCCTCAGCAAGCAGCAGGGCGACCAACAGTAGCCAGGAGATATCGAGGATCAGCTCGGGCGGCCACAGATTGTCCTGCCTGATGGAGCGAATCAGTGCGCCGACTTCAGCTGAGATTGGCAGAAGGAGACATACGCCCAGCCCCGCCCTCCACGCGGGCACGGGGGTGCCGAAAGCTGGTATTTGTGGCTGCACCACGAAGCAAGCCGGACGATTCTGGAAGCTGAGCAGCCCCAGGACCAGGAGCGCCAGGGCAAGGACGACCAGCGGAAGGAACAGGAGCTGCGCCATGGAGGGCGCGAACGCGATGGCCGCCGCATTCCCGACCGCCGGGACCACGCCCAGCATCAAGACGCTGAGCTGACGGCGCACCGCTGCAGCGAGGACTCTGCCCATCATGTCCGTGATCTTACGGGCATCGATCAGCCAACCCGTTGGCTGACCCAACGGACACTGCACAACGAAACCGATGAGCATGTCAAGCATCGGCTTGCCTGATGGGGCTTCGCCGCAGCGTACGGCAGCAACGAGGCGGTCGGCGCGCTGCCCGACCAGTCCGACATCGCGGCGTCTATGGAGTGCTGGCTCGCCAGCGAGCCAGCACGAGCGCGGACACCGATGGAACCGCAAGCAATAGAACACTGTGACCGCTATTTCCGGCTCTCGGCAGTCAGAACAGTGTTTCTCGGCGCCGACGGCCCTCAGACGAAGGCCTATCCCCCGACGGCCGGAACAACTCCGGCGTGAGCCACAAGATGGCGATGGCAGTCACGAGCCCAACCAGCGATCCGACGGCCGACTGGACCACACCGGCGAGGATCCCCGCGCCCACCGCGGCACTCAGCCCCAACGCCACCAGCCGGCCTCGGGATGTATTGACACGACCATGAAATATGCGAAACAAATTTGTGATCGACATAGCCTCTTCTTACTCCGCAGGGCGATGACCTTGGCGCTACCGCGCGAGGAGGGGTGCGTCGGCAGCGACGACTACCCCGCCCGAGGCTGGGTATCCTCGGTGTCGGCTGGGGAGGCGTCGCAGGGCATGGGTTCGTGAACTGGCCCGTCGGCCTGTCGTTCGCCCGCGCCGGACTCGGCGGAAACAAGCCCGGCGAGGCCCGGGCCGCCCCCGCCCACTAGGTCGCCATGGGGCCTGCGGTTCGAGGAGGATCCGGTACATGGCGCCGGTGGAGGCGTTCGGTGTGCGTCGGCGAGATCCGGCGACCAATTTTGGCAGCGGCACCACTAGGTGGCCGGCTGGCGAGCATCATCGCCGCCGACGATATCCGGGGCTCAGGAGCGCTACGGCAGACCGGCCGCGACCCTCCGGTGCCTTGAACACCACGCCGCCGTGCGAGAAGTACGTCCAGGAACAGGGACGGCGGGGTGCCGCGGATGGGTGCGGCGGGCCCCACAGGCTACAGGTGAACCCCACTGCCAAGAGGATGGCGAACAGCGGTATCGAGTCATCAGACTGGTGGCAGCGCGCATTCTGCTTAACATCCTGATTTACCCATGATGTTCGTACGTGTAGTGGCCGTCCCTATCGACTGCGGGCCGACCCGTTCCAGGATCAGTGCGTAGCGTATACGTGACAGCGCGTGCGCTGGACCTGTGCTCCTGCGAGGTGGAGGCGGTCCAATCCTTTGGCAAGGAGACGGTGCAGACGATAGGCAACTCCCGCTGAATGCGCCTCTGCCCATCCAGCGGACCGCCGCAAAACTGCACGATCATGACGCCCTCCATATCGTTAGCTTGCCCTATCCCGAGGAAGTGGGCGGCGCATTGACATAATCGGGAAGGCGGGCTGCAGACGCGCTCCGTCGTCAAAGCCTCGGTTTGGTGCAGTTGGGAGTATTACGGCAAGGCTCTTCAGTTCCACTGACTGGTCGGCGTCGAGCCGGCTTCGCCCGGCCGAGCCCTCAGCCGGGCCCACCCACATCGCATCACCTTGACAGTATCGTCCGAATCGCAGGTCGTCCTCCCCTGCCGGCGACACCATCACCAGCGCGTCCGCACTCGCCGCCTGAGCGCGCCACACCTGATCGTGAGCCAGCTCGGACCGCAGGTTGTACGGATCGTTAGCCCAGGACAGCCGAGCCGACTGCCTTCGCGGACTCGGCAACGTCCACGACGCTGAACGCAAGCGCCGACCTGGGTTGACGTGCTGGTTGCCGATGCTCAAGCTCTTGCGGATCGGGCTGTTGCTGAACTGCTAGACGCAGATATCGACTGGTCGAAGGCAGCCGACGTCTCGAATCGGTGACCGCAACGCATAGCCGGGTGGCAGCGTCGCTGTACCGCTCGGGTCAGCAGATATCAGCCGCATGGTCGAAGACGTGCCCGGAGTCGAGTCTGTCGACGGTTTGTATCGGGCGGAGCCGGCACACCTCGGGAGATGTTTGCCCCGGCTAGCCAGCAGTAGAAGTTTGGGCCTGGGTAAAGCCAAAGGTGAAGGGCCAGGCTGGCCACCGCACGCGACGAACCTGCATAGACGTGAGACGACCGCAGTTCCAGGTCGCCGCCCGATACACCATCATCCACATCCGACGGCCACTGTTGATCTCCGCGCGCGTCACCGGGCCATACGGCCATCCGATGCTCTGGCCCGCCCTGCGGCGCAGCAGCGCATCCGGCCTCCTGGAACCGGCGCTCACGCTGATCGCGCATCTAGATCTCACCCGCGATCGGCGCGCATTCGCAGATCAGTTGGCCGACGCGTGCCCTACATCAGCCGACGGAGGACAGTGCAGCCGGTGATCTATTGCCGATTGCCCTGCACTGGATCAGGCAGCCCGCAAGCGGGCCGCGCCGGCCCCGGCCAGGCTCCGGAGCAGAGGCTCGGAAGACCTCGGGGCTCCCTCCCGAACCCTGGCCTTCTTCAGAGATCCCTTCAGCCAGCAGGTCGCTCCACCTACTTTGCCCTTCCGGCCAGGTACCACAACCCGGCGTGCTGCGGGTCACGAAGCCACCGGACCCGAGATGCCTCATCGGGGCGAGGCTTCCAATCGCGGTAGGGCAAGAAGGCCAGACGCCAGGCGATGACCGCGAATATGTAAAGGCCTGGCCCAACCAACCACAGAAGTGCATCTCGCCGGCGGTAGGAAGCACGCGGTGCAAACCAAGCCGTAGCGGCTGCCGGCACTGCTATGAAGCCGATATCGGCCAGCGGGCCGTCTCCCATCCTGGCCTTGATCAGCTCGCGGATCATGAGAGCCGGCACCGCCACCCCGAGGACAAGCAGAGCCGCGATCACCATGCGCGGCACGCGGCCCAGTGGCGAGCTGGAGCCGGGTGGATCAACGGCCATGACCACGGAGGATACGGGCCAGTAGTGATCACGATGCTGAGGGATGCCAGTGGTCTCTATCGCCTGAACGTCGGCCAGGCACTGCTGGCGTTGACCAAGTTCACTGGCGTGGCGCCCCGTTTTTCCACCCGGTGAGGTGCCGGCGGCAGAGGGCTTCGTGTCATCACGCTCGCTTACAGCCGTCTAGGCCATAGCCAGGCGGGCTCTGCGGCTGGCTTGGGCTCCTCAGGGGGGCGGCGGGCGGCCTGCCGGCTGTCAACCAGCGCGATGTCAAACAGAACGACTGCGGCAATCACCGCCGAGACGAGCGGCGGAGCGAATAGCAGCGGCGGTCCGGCGGCGAGCAGTACGGCAATGCCCACCCAGCGTCGATGGGAGATTCGCGCGAAAACGGCACGTTCCAGCGCGGCCCGGCCTAGCAGGAAACACGCGGGGCCGCCGAGAATCATGGCGAGCCATGCTGGATAACTGTGCCCGGTAGGGCGCGTCTGGACGATGCCATGACCGATTGAAGTGCCCATAATTCCAGCGATCATCACAAAGTGGGTAGATCCAGCGAATCGGCCCAGGTTGGCCGGATCCCGGGCAGCGGATACCGCGTCGCCTAGCACGAGTCCCGCTCGGTGAAAATAGATCCGCCACAGCAGCACCGCCGTCAGGAACGCCACGAGCAGGCCGAAGATCTCGGTGAGGGTTATCCGACCGCGGCCGCTGGCAAATGTTGCCCCTACTGACAGTATGGTTTCCCCGAGGGCGATGAGGACGAGCTGCTGGTACCGCTCAGCGAGGTAGTGCGGCCGCAGGGCCCACGCCCAGGCCCGCTCCCGTCCCAGCCCGGGCAGCGGCCAACCCAGCCGTGCCGACCCCAGCTCGATGACCACCGCCACACTCCATAGCGTCATCTGCTCCACGCCGGTCGTGAACGCGCCAATGAGCCAGAACACTGCCGCCAGGGAGAACCAGGCCAAATTCCGGAAGTACAGATCACGGAGGGGATGGGCGCCTAGTGCCCGGACGAGGACCAGGACGCGGCCGGTCTGGGCCACCACGTAGGCCAGCGCGAAGACAAGTCCAGCGCCGTCGAAGGCGTCGGGCAAAGCCGTGCCCATCACGAGCATGGCGAATGCTCCCAGTAAGACTGACTGTTGGGTTCCTCCTCTATACGGTTCAAACCTAGTGGTTAAGTATGCCGTGGTCGTCCACGCCCAAATCAGCGGCGTGAACAACAGCAAGGCCTTCCAAACCGCTATCCACTCGAAGGAAGAATCAACACTGCCGGCGCCATTGAGCGCGAAGGCAACCAAACGGTTGAGCGCGAACACCATGATCAGATCGAAGAACAACTCAAGATAGGTGGCCTGTTGACTGCTCTCCCTCGTACGCAGAAGCCCTCCTGCGCGCCCTCGCGTCCACCAACCGTGATCCCTCCGCATTGCCCCATCGCAGCTCATTTCCCCTGAAACCCGCACGCAAATCGATGGTCATCCCCATGCCCACCGACGCCTCCCAGATCCGGCCGCAGTGGCGCTCGTCCAGGCGACGTGAGAAGTCTGCGCCGATCCGGCAAACGGCCCCCGCACTTGCCGCCGTGCCTTGAGGTGAGCAGGAGCAAAGACCCCAAACCTTGATCAAATGAAACAGTCCTGAACTGGGGCCTTAGGGCAGAGCGCGTCGGAATCCGCCCCCACCGACCAGCTGAAACAAGGACGGCATGAACCGCTGTAGGCGACCGACCCGCGCGGGCCCGTGCAGGTCCGTACGGGCCGACTGCGGATCACGCACCCCGGGCCGGCTCCAGGCGGAGAACTCGTTCGCCATGAGGGCCTGTCACAGAGCCGCCGCACCCAAAGGGTGTTACTCGTCAAGCCCAGGAGCTCCCACGGCGGCGCCGACAGGCTTCTGGGGAGCCGGAGGCCAGCTGCTGTGGATACCGACGCGCCCGCGGGGTAGGCGGCGCCATGTCGTCGACTCGATCCAGGAGGCAGGCGTGGATTGGCCGGCTGCGTTCATGGCTCTGCGTCGCCGCTCAGGGTAGCTATCGCCACCTGCAGACGTATCTCCTGGTAGCGGTGCAGACAGGGCTGGCGGCGGCCCTGGCGTGGCTGGTGGCTCGGGAGACGCTGGGCAACCCCCAGCCAACCTTCGCGCCGCTGGCCGCTGTCGGTGTGATCGGCTCGGCTGTCGGTAACCGCGCGCGCCGCGCCCTCGAACTGATCGCCGGAGTGGTGATCGGCATCGCGGTCGGCGATCTGCTGGTGGCCGTACTGGGAACGGGGCCGTGGCAAACCGGTGTGATCGTTTTCCTGGCAGTCGCCATCGTGGCCGCAGCGCGGAGCAGCGGCGCGCTCATGGTGCAGACCGGAGGTACGGCCGTGCTGGTCGCAACCCTCACACCGACCTCACCCGATCTGGAACTGCCGCGAACGGCTAACGCGTTGGTCGGCGGGGCGGTCGGTCTGCTGGTCGTCCTCGTGTTGGCACCACTGAATCCGGTGCGTGCCGTACGCCGGGTCGCCGACTACTCGCTGGACCGCTTCGCCCGCGAGATGAGCGCCTCGGCCGCCGCTCTGACCCGCCGCGACGCCGACGGCGCGGAACGGATCCTTGATCGCATGCGTGACGCCGATGCAGAGCTGAGCCAGATCACGGAAGTGGTGACCGCCGCCGACGAGGTGGCCCGGTTGTCCCCGCTACGGTGGCGCCGCCGACGGTTACTGGCAGCCTACCGGCAGGGCGTGGAGCACCTCGATCGCGCCTTCCGCAACAGCCGTGCCCTGGTACGCCGACTAAGCGCCGCACTGCGAGATGACGAACCGGTGCCCCACGAACTCCCCGTCGCGATAGAACAACTCGGTGAGGCGATCCGCATACTGCACCAGGAATTCCTCGCCGCCCACGAGCCACTGGCCGCCAGGGAGCGCGTACTGCAGGCAGTCCGCCACGCAGGCGCGGCCTGCCGCCAGGACATGGGTTTCTCCGGCACCATCGTCGTGTCCCAAACACGTCTGGTCGCCAACGACATCCTGCGCGCCACCGGCCTGCCCCGAGACACAGCCCGACGGATGGTGCGACACGCGGCCGCAGGCAACTGACGCTAACCCGCGACACCACCCGTGGCGGAAGCGCTACCGCAGGTCTCGCCGCTCCCGAAATATCTGCCCCCGCCAGCACTCACCCGACCACAACGCCACGATCAGCATCTCCATCCGCCACAGCGCGGTCCGCGACCAGCTTTTGGAGCAGCGCGTGATGGACAGCCCCCAGGTACAGGCCAGCACAAACACGATGTCCCGGAACAAACTCGATGGACCTGGCCGCCAAGGCCGCTCCGGTACCGGACGAACGCGATGACACGGCCAGCGATCCCAAAAGTCACCGAAACAATGAAAAAAAGCATAGTTCGAGCGGCAGCCCTGCTGCCCGAAAGCGCGTCTTAAACCGCCGACCTGTCGACGGAAAGCTCTTACGCTAGTTCAGGTCGCGCTCGACGTCCGCGACGTCAACCACGCGATCACTGTCGCCCAAGCCGCTGCCAACGCGGGTGTGCCATTCATCGAGATCGGCGACCCGCTCATCAAGAGCGCCGGCGTCCAGGCCATCAGCGCGGTCAAGCACCGCACTCCCGGCGCGTGGATCGTCGCCGAGATGATGTCCGCAGACTGGGGACGCGAACAGGTGGTCCTCGCGGCCGAGGCTGGCGCCGACATCGTACTGCTCATCGGACCCGCCAGCATCGCCAGCGTGTCCGCGGCGGCCGATGCGAGCAGGCGCTTGGGTATCCCCGCCATGATCAACCTGCCCGAAGGCCGGCTGGGCTTGCCGACCGCATCGATCCGCTACGAGGAGTTCAACTTTCGCTGATCCCTGCCCGCAGGCATCCGTGCGATACAGCGTGCCTATGAGGTCCGTGGACCTGGTCTTAGCCGTCGTGGCCGCCGCGGCCAACCTCACCGTCGCCGCTGTACTGCTCGTCAGGAGCCGTGGTGGCATGGCGATGCCTCGGATCTTCGGCCGCCCGCAGCCCTTCCCGTGAGGTTCCCCCGGTTTGCCGGAGGGTTGACTACCTGGCGCCGGTGGGCTCAGGCTGAACGATAGTCGTCTCGTCCTGTCGGGCCTGGTGGGTGTGCCAGGCGGTTTCGTACTCATCTGGAGATCGCCAGCCGAGGTCTTTTTGGATGCGGCGGGTGTTGTACCAGCCGTCGATGTAGCTGAAGATCGCGTTGTCGGCCTCGTCGCGGGTGCGCCATGAGTTGCGGTAGACCAGTTCGATCTTCAGCGTCGACCAGAAGTTCTCCATCAGGGCGTTGTCGAACGAGTCGCCGACCGACCCCATCGAGGGCAGGATGCCGTTGTCGGCCAAGCGCTGGGCGAAGCTGAACGACGTGTAGTTCGAGCCGCGGTCGGAGTGGTGGATCAGTTGACCGTCGCGGACGTCGCGGGACCAGATGCCGTATTCCAGGGCGCCGAGGATCAGGTCGGTGTCGCAGCGGTCGGAGCACCGCCAGCCCACGATGCGGTTGGAGAACACATCTCGCACCGCGGCCAGCCAGAGCATGCCCTCGCCGCAGGGGATGCGGGTGGCGTCAGCGACCCACCACCGGTTCGGCGCCGCGGCGGTGAATTGCCGGTTGACCGGGTCCGGAGCCGGTGTCGCCTTCGGGTTCGACCGCGTCGACGGGATGCGCCACTTCTTGCGCAGGAACGCGCCCTGCAGGCCGGCGTCGTGCATCAGCCGCTCGACCCGCTTGCGGCCCACGTGCCGGCCTTGGCGGCGAAGCATCGCGTGTACCCGCGGACTGCCGTAGGTGCCGCCGGAGATGTGATGGATCTCCGCGATCTGCACCGCGTCCTCCCGTCGCCGGGCGCACGGGTTGGCGGCCCGGGCGAGCCAGCCGTAGTAGGTCGACACGGCGATGTTGAGGACCCGGAGGACGGGCTCGACCCCGAAGCGATCTTTCAGCTCGTCGACGAGCGTCACGACCGTCGCCGGGTCGGGTCGAGTTCCGAGGCGAAAAAAGCCGAGGCGGCTTTCAGGATCTCGTTGGCCCGCTTCAGTTCGGCGTTCTCCCGCCGCAGCCGCCGAAGCTCCTCCAGCTCGGAGGTCGTCGGCCTATCGTCACGCTGGCCCCGGTTGGCGTCGTCTTGGCGGATCCAGTTCCGCAACGCCTCGTGATGCACGCCAAGCTGGCGGGCCAGCTGGCGGATCACGGGCTTCGGGTCTGACTCCCGATACAAGCGCACCGCACGTTCACGCAGCTCATCGGGGTACTTCTTCGGTGCTGCCACGGATGACTCCCTTCAGCTCCATCAGAGCATGATCGAAAGCCTCCGAGCTACCGGGGGAACCTCACCGCGCCTGCGGGTCGCAATGCACGCCTGCCTGGGGCTGGGAATGGGCGTAGGCTGGATCATTAAGGACATCTTTCCGCCCCACTCCACGGGCGACACGATGCTGTTCAACGTGACTAGGATCCTGTTGGTGACTGGCCTCGTCACCGCCCTGCTGGTCGCCTTCCAACACGCGCGAGCCATTCGTGACAAGGTCGCCCGCTAGTGCGTTGGCTACTATAAGTTCGCCATGAAGACGGTCGATGACAAAGCCTTGGCTGGTCTGGGCGTTCGGCGTGTCCGCGGGCACGGGAAACGCCCCCGGTGTTGCGAGACATCTACACGGCTCCGACCGTCGCGGTCGAGGCCCGGTTCGATGAGTACACCACGCAGTTCGGTGACCAATACCCGGCCGCGATCCGGCTGGGGCGTCTCCTAGCCATAGTTCGCGCCGTTCCTGAACTACGACCCGAGGTCCGCAAGGTGCTCTCCACCACCAACATCATCGAGAGCTGAACGACCGGTTCCGTCAGGCCCCCGTCTACGTGGACACTTCCGGACCGAGCGGGCCGCGATGAAGGTGGTCCTCCAACAGAAGAGCAAGGGCGGCGGGAGCATCACCGGCCGGGTCTACGGTTGGGCCAAGGCGCGCGCAACGCCCTGATACTCGCCTACGGCGACGGGATCACCAGCTAACAACCTCGATCACACCACAGGGCCAAACACAGAAATCGACACACACTCCCCGCCGATTGCGTCTCGGTCTAATAGGCCGAGCAAGCCAGCGGCGAACAGTTGCCGGCGGACCGCAGGAGCGATGTTCGTCAGCCGCAGGATGCCGCCGCGTACGTGCACGGCCAGAAGGCAGGCCACCAGCATGCTGGTAGCGGCGGCATCGACGCGGTCGAGGCCAGTGAGGCTGCAGCCGACGTTCCGGACTGTGTCGGCGCGGTGACCACGGCATCGTAGACGAGGCCGCGCCGAGTCGGCCGGTCAAGCTCAAGCAGACGGACGGGCCCGCGCCGCTGGTGGTGATCGTCACGTCCATGATCCCTCGCTCCGTACCTCGCCGCCAGCAGGAGGGGGATCGCGATATCCGGCGAGTTGCTGGATGACATTTGCAGATTGTGCTGCGCGTCGGCGTGGCGTCCGACCGCGACGGCCCGGCCGCGTCAGTCGGCGAGGGGTGGTAGGTCGATATCGTCGTCGGTATCGGGCAGCGGCACCCAACCCGGACCGTCTACGGCGGGCATCAGGTGCGCGGCGGCCGTCCGGGAGCGGGCCCAGGCAAGGACCGTTTCGCGCGTGCCTTCGACTCGGTCGATGCTGGTAGAGCGGCCGTTGATCTCGTCTACCCAGGTGGCGACCCAGACGACACGCCGGTGCAGATCGCGCCCTTTGTGTACGTAGACGATCCCGTAACGGGGGCAGGGCTCGGCGACAAGTTGCTCTGGTGCGATCTCCTGGTCACGCAGCTCGGACAGCAGATGGGAGGCGTTCTCGCGTCGGCGTGGGGTGTCCACGACCCGCATCGTAATGTCGCCGCGCGGAGCAGGCCGCTCCCGCGATGGAGGCTCACTCGGACGACGTTGGGGTGAAGGAGACCGCGCCCGTCTGAGGGGGGCGCAGGTCACGCGGCGCGCGGTGGCAGAGTGTGAATCGAACGGAGACTTTCTGTTGCCAGCGCCTTGGCACTGAACCGCCCCGCGCTTGGTAGCGGCTAAATGGGTTGGATTCCAGCTGGATCAGCCGGTGTTCGGTGGGAACGTAGAGGGCTTCGAAGGCGGCTGGCGGTAGGCCCGCGGTTCCGCTGCGGGGCGGCGGTGATTGTGCTAGTCGACGTACTCGAAAGTGGCGATCTCCGCCTGGTCGCAGGTCCGCCACAGCCCGCGGCGGTCGGTCAGTCCGGTCTTGAACGGGCCGATGTGACCTCTCATCGACGCGTCCGGCTCCATGGGGACTTTGCCACGCCGATGTCCTCCGCCCCGCGGATCGTCGCCCACGCCGCGACCTGCGCCGGAGCCGCCAGCGCGACTCTTGCCCACAGCGACCGGACCGCCGTCCTGATCCCACCCGCCGCGACCCGCCATGGTCCGCGACATGCGCGCCGGATGCCGGCCCGGAACGGTTCGTTGAAGCCTGCGCCGATGCCGACCGGCTCCTGCACCTGTCCACGCCCGGCACCGCGCGACTGCTTGTGGCCGTCTCTGAAGGCCACTGCGTCAATCCCGACCTGAGCCAGGCCGCCATTACCCGCCTCGACCACATCGGCTGCGCCCATCTGCTGGATCGCACCGGACAACAAAAAGAAGGAAGTCCAGGGCCTTCGACCACACCACCACCGCTCGCCGTCGCCGTCGATGACCCCACCACCTGCATTAACCTCATTAGCCCGGCCATCGGCGTCCTTGACCAGGCCTGATCTATCGGCCGCGCCACGTTGAATCTCCCACGCCGCGCGGCCAGGCCGGATCTCGGCTTACCTCGCCGATTGAATGGCGCGGCGGCGGCGGTATCACCGGGAGCTCGGATCAGGATTTCATTTCGCCAGGATGATGCTGTTGAAGTTGGTGACGCTGGAAACCCATCGTGAACGGCGCGGAGGAGGCGGTTCGGCATAGGTCGTAGGCTAGCGCCAGGATCTCGCGCGACGGCAATTTCCGGTCGCGTTTGGCGTCGCAGCCGGTGCGACGTTATCGGCCCTGAGCGGCTTAATGCGGGAAGTGGCTGAGCATTGGGGCAGCGCGGGGTGATGTAGCATGCGGCCATGCTCAGCGGAGCCGCTGCGGACGGAAATGGAGGCGTCACGACCGGCCCTGACAAGCGGTGGCGGTGGCGGGTCTAGCGCGGACCAGAAGGCGTTGTGGTAGCTTTGCGCGGCGAGCTTGATATCGCCCAGCGTGTATGACCTGCGTAATCGGTTGAACACCACGATCGGGTCACCCGGTAGTCGAGCTCGACCCTGCCGCCGTGACGTTTATCGACTCCACGGTCATCAGCGTGCGGGTAATCGCTCACCACGCCGCCCGGCGGCAGGTTGGTACTGATCAACTGCACTGGTCAGGTCCGCCGCGTTCTGAAAACACAGGCCTCCTGCCGCTGCTCAGCCCCGACGACACCACCTGCGCGCCGCCGCCGAGCGACGTCTGATCAGGTGCCGCGCTGTCCGGCGATGGTTCGCCCAGCCAAGCCGGGGTGGCGGTGTTGACTGTCGGGACGGACGGACCTCAAAAGAGGGGATCACTTCCGTGAGCGAGCTGACCGCACACCTGGACCTTCCCAGCGGCGTCGACGCTCTTACCGCCGCGCGGGAGGTCACCAGGACTGCCCTGACAGGGTGGCGGCTCGGCGACCTGCAGTGGGTGGACGACGCGGTGCTGATCGCCGACGAGCTGGTGGCTAACGCGGTGCGCCACGGCGGCGGCTGCCCACGCCTGTACATTCACGCTGACAGCACAAGCGTGACGATTGCAGCCGTGGACGGCTCCGCCATCGTCCCGCGCCGCCGCGACCCGGACAGCGACGGCGGCCGGGGCCTGGCGATCATCGAAGCCCTGGGCGCCGAGTGGGGCGTCACCGACCTCAGTGACGGTTACAAGTGCGTCTGGGTCCGACTTTCGGCGCCGTCGGCCGCCACCGCCGACTAGCCTCTGCACCGATCGCCGGAGCTGCGAACAGCATCGAGGGCGAACGACGCGGGTAGTGGCAGCCGTGTTGGAGCGGCGGGCGCAGCCAGGCGGCTAACTTCCTCCTAAGCGCCCGCCGCTCTCATTCGGTCCGCCGAAGGGACCGCGAGCCCGGCGCGCCGTGGGTATGCGACGCTTGCGTCGCTCCAGAGTACGACGGTGCCTCGGGTTGTGGTGTGACTGTTGCCGACGGCTTCGCCAGCAGCGTCAGGCAGTTGCTGGCGTCGTCGAAGACACCGACGGCCTCCCACTTGTCGCGGCGCCCCTCCGCCAGCCGATCATGGTTGAGACCGACGCACCGCACCGCCTGGGCTAGCGAGGCGATGACCCGGCCGGCGTTCTCCAAGCTGGCCACTGCGAGGGAAGCCGCGGCCACCTCGCTGTTCTGCGCGTCGTCCGCCTGCTTGACGTGGGCCACGAGGTCGGCAACGCCGACAGTCGAAAGGTGGGACCGCACTACGGTCTCCTCGCGGATCGCCAGCAGGTCGGCGGGGGTGGTGACGAGGTCGGCGAGGATGTTCTGCGCGACAGCACCCGAGATGTCGAGACCCTGACGGCGGCATTCCTCGCGCAGCCGCTCGACCGCCTGTTGGCTATTCCTCATCCGACGCACGCGGTCCTCCTGCAAAGCGATCGATCCGGACATTAGCCGTAGTCATCGGTGCGTCGGGAGGCAGAAAGTCGGCAGTTGGCCCCCGCCGCGAGGCTGATTGGCTCCTGCCACCGGGGCTTCGACCAGTCGGGGTTGGGGCAGCCCGCCCGATGGGTAGCGTCGCATCCACCTCAGGCGCCTGGATTCTGCTGGACCGGTGCCACCAGCCACACATCCTCGCGCGTCGTAACCGAGGGCTTATCGCGGTTGCTCGGCCACCTGGCGGAGCGTCGCGGTGACCAAATTGAGGGTTTCGGTGCCCGTGTCGGGGGAGGGTGAGCCGCTGCTCGGGAAACTGCGGTGGGAGTGGAGATGAACCGCTGCGGGCTGGCGGTGGCGACCCGCCATCTCTGTGGGCGGTCAACATGCTGCCGTCGCCAGCGAGCAGTGCGGCATGGGAGGGCGGGCTCGCCGTGGAACATCAGCGGAACCTGAAAACCGGCTCCCGCCATAACAACGGCTGACGAACAGGCACCTAATCCTCATGCGGTGAGTAGGGCTGTCGACGGGTACATTGTGGTCGTCGAGGATCTTCCGGCTGGTGCCCCAACTGCTGGCCGACACGAAGACTGCTGCGGGCGGTCGCGGTTATGGTGCCGTCCGGCCACGTGAAGACCCTGGAACAGCCAGCCGGGTACGGCGCTGCACGTCTTCACCGCAGGGGCGGGCCCGGCCCGCCGCCTTTGTCGACGAGTAGCGGGACCGGCCCGTACAGCGGTAGGTGATCCGCCCGACGTGTTCGGTCACCACCACGTGGGCAGTCTCGGAAATGGCGGTCTGCGGCTATGCCGTGCCGTCGGATGCCGTGCTGAGGTATCGACCTGCGCGATACCCCTGCGTTAGTTGTTCTTGCGGGCGACGCCGCAGTACTCGGAGGCGGGCGTCGTGTCGTTGCCGTTGGGACGCCAGCGCGAGCAGGTGACGAGCCCGGGTTCGATCAGTTGCAGCCCGGCGAACAGGTCCGTGATCTGCGCTGGGGACCGGATCACCATCGGCGCTGAGCCGGCGGCGTTCCACATTCGCACGGCCCGGTCGACGGCCTCCGGGTTGACCTCGCGGGTCGGATGGGAGATCACCAGGTGGCTGCCGGCTGGGACGGCGTCAAGCAACTGGTGAACGATGCGGGCCGCCTCCGCGTCGTCGACGACGAAGTTGAGAATGCCAAGCAACATGATCGCGATGGGTTGGTCAAAGTTCAGTGTGCGGCGTGCTTCGGTGATGACCCGTTCGATATCCCTGATGTTCGCGTCGATGTAGTCGGTGGCACCCTGCGGGCTGCTGGTCAGCAACGCGCGCGCATGAGCCAACACCATCGGATCGGTATCGACGTAGACGATGCGCGAATCAGGTGCGACGCTCTGGGCGACTTCATGAGTATTGTCCGCGGTCGGAAGGCCAGTGCCGATGTCGAGGAACTGGCGGATCCCCACCTCGTCAGCGAGGTACCGGACCGCGCGGCCGAGGAACTGCCGGTTGAAGCGGGCCGACTGCACCAACTCCGGCATGAAGGTGAGAACCTGCTCGGCGGCCTCCCGGTCGGCGGCGAAATTGTCCTTACCGCCCAGGAGGTAGTTCCACAGGCGGGCGGAGTGGGCCACGCTGGTGTCGAGCTTGTCGTACGCAGACGAGGACGTGTTCGTCACCGGGGCTCCTTCAAGGCGGACCGCGGTACGGGAGGAGTGATCGCGTATCCGGGCAAGCCTAACGCCTTCGTGCTCCATCGTGGAGCCTCCCGCCATAGGCCGCAGAGGCGGTTGAGATGGTGCACATCGACACGTTGGGCATGGTGTTCGAGCAACTGCTCGTCCGTGACCGCGATCGACGAATTGACCCGCGAGCGCGACATGGTCGTCAACATGATCGGTGGTGTGCGCAGTGCGCACACCGTTGGCGATGTCGACGCGATGGCCGAAGTCGCACGCGGGATCGCTGCCGTGCTTCGCCCGCACACCGAGGTCGAGGAGCGCGTGTTCCCGCTGCTCAACCGATGAGTTCCCCGGACACGTCGCCGTACTGGAGGCCGAGCACCGCCAGGTCGAAGCGATCCTGGGCGCCGCCGAGGCGGGAGTACCTGTTGATCTCGGCTGGCCGCAACAGCTGATCGACGCCCTGGGCCTGCTGCGTGAACACATCCCCAAGGAACAAGACGGCGTCTTCCCGGCCGCGCTTACCAGTCTGAGCGGTGACGATTAAGACATAGTCGACGCGGTCCGCGTCCGAGCCGGTACCCTCCTTCCCTCCGCGCGCGCCGCAGGCGATCGCGGATAGTGCCCCTTCCGTCGCCCTCCGTCCGCGCTCCTCGTGCCGGGCCTTTCGCGCACACGCGATGAGGGTACGGTCCGATACGGGCCGGGGTGCAGCGCTGGTGGGACGGAAGGCCGAGGATTTGTCTGGTCAGGTGCGGGTGAAGGGCTCCGGGCGGGCGGAGCTGAACCTTTCCAGGGGCTGGGTGCAGGGCGTCGCCTTGGTCATGGTGTTCGGGTTCTTCGTGATGGGCATGCTGGCGTTGCGCACCTATACCGACTCGATGCCGTTGCCGCAGCGGGTGACTGGTCCCGACGGCCAGGTGATCTACAGTGGGGCGGACGTGACGGCAGGGCAGCAGACGTTCCTGCGCCGTGGGTTACAGCAGTATGGCTCGGTGATGGGTCATGGCGGGTACCTCGGTCCTGACTACACCGCTGAGTACCTGCGTATCTCGGCGGAGCACATCAAGGACGAGCTGACGGTCGCGGGGCAGCAGGAGCCCGTCGAGGCCGCCAAGCGGATGCTGCGCGAGAACCGGTACGACGAGGCGAGCGGCGAGCTGGTGTTCACCGCGGAGCAGGTCTCGGCGTTCGAAGCGGCCACCCGGCACTACGCCGACTTCTTCGGCACCGACAGCACGAAGTACGGCCTCATCCCTCAGGTGATCACCGATCCTCGCGAGATCCACGAGCTGACCGCATTCTTCTCCTGGACGGCTTGGGCGAGCGCTGCGGAACGGCCTGGCCACAGCTACTCCTACACCAATAACTGGCCGCCGGAACGGCGCGTCGACAACACCCCGACCGCCGACATCGTGGTCTGGTCAGGCCTGTCGCTGACCGCCCTGCTGGTCGGCCTAGGCGCGTTGTTCGCGCTCTACGGGCGGTGGAGCCGCAACATCGGGTGGCACGCCGCCGAGCAGCCGTCCCTGGCGTTCCGCCAGCCCGGTGAGGTGCAGATCACCAAGGCGCAGAAGGTGACCGCGTGGTTCTTCTTCGTCGTCGCGGCGCTGTTCTTGGTGCAGGCGATGCTGGGCGGTGCGATTGAGCACTACCGGGCCGACCTGAGCACGTTCTTCGGCATCGACCTCGCGCAGGTGCTGCCGTTCAATTTGGCCCGTACCTGGCATGTGCAGCTGTCGCTGTTCTGGACGGCGGCGGCGTTCCTCGCGGCCGGCATTTTCCTCACGCCGATCATCTCGGGCCGGGAGCCGCGGCGGCAGCACTGGCTGGCGTGGGGGCTGCTCGGCGCGCTGGTGATCGTGGTGGTCGGCTCGCTGGCCGGCGAGGCGGTCAGCATTTTCGGCGTGGACTGGGCGAAGGGGTCGGTCTTCTTCGACCAGCAGTGGGAGTACCTGGACCTGCCGAGGTTCTGGCAGGCCCTGTTGATCGTGGGCTTGTTCCTGTGGATCGCGATCGTGTATCGCGGGATCCGGTCACGACTGAAGACCGAGCACAAGCTCAACATGCCGTGGCTGTTCCTCTACGCGGGCCTGGCGATCCCGGCGTTCTACGCGGTCGGCATGTTGGCGTCGACCGGAAGCCATCTGACCGTCGCGGAGTTCTGGCGCTTCTGGGTGGTCCATCTGTGGGTGGAGGACTTCCTCGAGTTGTTCACCACGGTGATGGTCGCGTACATCTTCGTGATGCTCGGTGTGGTCCGCCGGCGGGTCGCCATTCACATCGTCTTCCTCGACGTCATCCTGTACTCCGCCGGTGGCGTGATCGGAACGATGCATCATCTGTACTTCTCCGGCACGCCAGTGGAGCACATGGCGCTGGGGGCGTTCTTCTCGGCGCTCGAGGTGATCCCGTTGACCTTCCTCACCGTCGAGGCGTGGACGTTCCTGCAACTGGGCGCCCGGCAGCAGACCCGCAGCAGCGCGCCGTTCCCGCACCGGTGGGCGGTGATGTTCCTGGTCGCTGTGGGTTTCTGGAACTTCGTCGGTGCCGGTGTCTTCGGCTTCCTGATCAACCTGCCGATCGTCTCCTACTATCAGATCGGCACGGCCCTGACCGCGAACCACGCGCACGGCGCGATGATGGGTGTTTACGGCATGCTCGCCGTCGGCCTGGCGTTGTTCGCGCTGCGCTACATCGTCCCGGCGGCGAAATGGCCCGACAGGTTGGCGAAGATCTCCTTCTGGTCGCTGAACATCGGCCTGGCGTGGATGGTGTTCGTGACGCTGCTGCCTCTGGGCATCCTGCAGCTGTGGCACTCGGTCAACGACGGGTACTTCGAGGCGCGCACGTTGAACTACCTCACCGAGCCCGGCAACGCCCTGTTGGAATGGATGCGGATGCCCGGTGACCTCATCCTGATCATCGGCGGTGTGCTGCCGTTCCTGTGGATCACCTACCTTGGCATCCGTCACGGCATCAAGGCGACGGCGACGCAAATGCCACCGGAGACACTCTACGTCGAGGAGACCGCCGAGGCGGCGCACGACCGCACCGGCATCCCGGTCAGGGCCGGCTCTGCGGGCAGGGTCGCGCAGGTGCCCCGGTCGCGTAGCCGCTACGCCTCCGACCGGCGCGACGAGACAGACGAGCCGTGACCGGGTTCTCGGCCTCCGCTGTCGCTGTGGAGACGTGGCTGGCGGCCGGCTACTGCCTTGCTCTGGTGGGGCTCGCGTACGCCATCGACGCGCTGGCGCGCCGCGCGGCGTCGGTCTCGGAAGGCGGCCTGTCCGGCGGCTTCGTTTACCACCAAGATCACGACGCATGGCAGTGCCCGCAGGACCAATGGCTGTGGCCGCAGTCCTTCGACGCGCAGAACCGCGTCATGCGCTACCGCGGTACCCCGTCGGTCTGCAACGTCTGCCCGGTCAAGGCCACGTGCACGACCTCCGCCTCCGGGCGCGAGGTCCAGCGAGCGGTCGACTCGTGGCCGGCCTCCGAAGCAGCGAGGTTCCACCGTGGCATCGCCTGTGTAGTGGTCGTGCTCGGGCTGGTGTGGCCGATCGGTGTCGCGCTCACCGGACCGGGCTGCGACTCGCTGTTCGTCCTGATCGTCGCCGTGGTGATGGCATCGCTGCTCAGCCTGCCGCTCTGGTCCCATCTGCGCCGCAACCCGGTGTTCATCCCCGAGGGGATGGCCCACCAATCGCTCGACGATGCGGTCGCCGAGCGGGAGGCCGCCGCGGACGCCCTGACCCGGCGGCGCTCCAGCTACGCATCCGACCGACGCGAACCCGGATCGGAGGTCCCCCAATGATCATCGCGAGCATCGTCGTCTTCGTGCTGCTGGTCTTTCTGCTGTCTTCGCTGCGAGTGCTGAAAGAGTACGAACGCGGTGTGGCGTTCCGGCTGGGACGGCTGCGTGAGCCCCTCGGTCCGGGCGTCCGGCTGCTGCTGCCCGGTTTCGACAAGCTGGTCAGGGTGGACCTGCGGGTGGTCACGCTCACCATCCCACCGCAGGAGGTGATCACTCGCGACAACGTCCCGGCCCGAGTCAACGCCGTCGTGCTGTTCCGCGTGGTCGACCCGGTGAAGTCCGTGATGTCGGTGGAGAACCACGCGGTCGCCACCTCCCAGATCGCGCAGACCACCCTGCGGTCGGTCGTCGGCCGTGCCGATCTCGACACGCTGCTCGCTCACCGGGCAGACCTCAACGAGGATCTCGCGAAATCGATCGCGTCCATGACCGAGCCCTGGGGTGTCAAGGTCGACGTCGTGGAGATCAAGGACGTCGAGATCCCCGAGGCCATGCAACGGGCCATGGCACGCGAGGCCGAAGCCGAACGGGAGCGACGCGCGAAGGTGATCAACGCCCGGGGCGAGCTCCAGGCGTCGGCGGAACTGCGCGACGCGGCGAAGACCCTGAGCGAGAGCCCTGCGAGCCTGCAGCTGCGCTACCTGCAGACCCTGCTCGAGCTCGGTGCCGACCACAACTCCACCGTCGTCTTTCCTCTGCCGATGGACATCATCGGTCCGTTCCTGGACGCCGTGCGCGGCAGGGCCGTGCCCGGCGTCGACGGGTCTTCAGCCGTAAGCAACGCCGCGGAAAGGGCACATGATGACCACTGATCTCGATCCGAGTTCCGAGGAAGGCCGGCCGGTCCGGCTGACTCCGGTACCGGCGGGCGTCTGGCTGGTCATCATCGGCGCCGGGGTGACGGTCCTGGGTCCGCTCTTCGGTTTCCTGATCGGCACGATCCGCGGAACCGAGGGAGAGATGCTCGGCGTGAGTCCGATCTTCCTGTTCCTCTTCCTCGGATTCCTCGTCGGCGGCGTCGGTCTCGGCATCGCGCTGCTCGGCGTCCGCCGCGTCCTCCGCAATCGGAAGACCATCGGGGACTGACCGGGAAGCGGATCCGGACTTGTCTCGGCGGCGGTGCCACGGAGCACGCGCCGAACCGTCACGATGACGACCAGTCCGCAGTGTCGCCGGTAGGCACGGCGCGCCACCGAATCGCCCAGCTCGGCTGAGTCGTTACAGGCATCCGAGGTACGTGCATACCTCGTCGGCGGCTGCCTCGCCGCTGCTGATGCAGGCCGGGATGCCGACCCCGTCGTACCCCGCACCGGCGAGGGCAAGACCGGTGGCAGGCCGGCACGGACGGCCGCGATGCGTTCGAGATGCCCGGTGCGGTACTGGGGGAGTCCATTCTCCCAACGCTGCACCCAGAACGCGATCGGTGGTGGGAGCTCGGCACCGAGCAGCTTCCCCAACTCGATGTGAGTCCGATCGGCGAGGGCGGCGTCGTCGTGTCGCAGTTGCTGCTCATCGCCGGCATGGCCGCGTGAGGCCCGGATGATCACCGATGCGTCGGACGCACCTGGCGCAGGCCACTTGCGGGTGACGAATGTTGCCGCCTTGACCAGCGTGCCCTCCGAAGGCGGCACGAGAAAGCCGGACAGTTCCGGCAGCGGGGTGTCGAAGGGCAGCGCCACCGCGACGAGCGCGACGCTCGCATAGTCCAACGCGCCGATCACAGCCGAGCCGCAGGTGTCTCCGGCGCTGCGCAGCAGTCGCGAGGCCGCCGCGGCGGGAACGGCCAGCACCACCGCGTCGACGTCCTCTACGTGCCCGGTCAACGCCGCCGTGAGCAGCAGCCGCCAGCCGTTCCCCGTTCGAACCAGTCCTTGGACCTGCCGGCCGAGGTTGATGCGAGCGCCGCTCGCTGCGGCGGCTGCCCCGACGAGCCGGCTCTGCCCTCCGTCTATGGTGGCCAACACCGCTCGTCCGGGCACTCGCACGGTGCCAGCCTGTGCGGCCCGCACGGCCGCGGCGAGAGTGTGCTGGTGCGTGCTGCCGCGGCGAGCGCCGGCATGGTCGCCGCGAGCGATAGCTGGTCGGCGCGGCCTGCATAGACGCCGCCCAGCAGTGAGTCGACCAGCCGGTCCACTACGTCGTCGCCGAAGCGTGCGCGGACCAGTGCCCCCACCGTAACGTCGTGGTGCGGGCCTAGCAGCGGTGTGCCGGTGTCATGGTCGTCGCCGTCCGACTCGCGGGGGATGCCCATCAGCGTGCCGGCCGGGATCGGTTCGAGGCGTCCGCCGACGGCGAGAGCGGCCTGCCCTGTCGATGGGTGCACGAGCGCGTCGCCCAAGCCCAGCCGCCGGGCGAGGCGTACGGCTGCGGACTCGGTTCCGTCCGGTGAGCCGGTCAGGAACGCTTCGGCGCCGCGTTCCACGTTCGCGCCGGTCAGTTCACCGGTGCGGAGCTTGCCGCCGAGCACGCCGCTCTGCTCGTACACGATGATGTCAGTCTCCGGCGGCGCCTGGTCGCGGACCCGCGCCGCCGCGGCAAGCCCGGTGATCCCGCCGCCGATGACTGCTACGCGTTTGTGCATGTCTTCCGAAACCCTTCAGGAGGCACGGCTTTTTCTCGATCCGAACGTGGAACCGCCGCCCCAAGGTTTGTCACCGGCTGGATCGGCGGGCAGTCATCGGGTGGCCACGGTGGTGATGAGCACAAGCGTAGAAGTCACCATTTCGATGATGCCGACGTGTTTCGGTGTCAGCCGGTAGCGGGGAAGGACGGCCGAGCGGGCCAGCAGCAGAGCAACAACCGCGGCGATCGGGACGCTGAGACAGGCCGCCACACCCAGCGCGAAGACGTGGTAAATCACCGATGCCCAGTAGTACGACGCGCTGCCGCGCTCCCGGATCATGGTCTTGACGTAGAGGACCGTTCCGGTGAAGTACAGCAGGACCACGGTGAAAGCCGGCGTGACCGGGCTGAGGCCGGCGCCGGCGACGCTGGCTGCGACGAAGACCATGAGGCAGCTCTGCACGACGAAGATGAGGTCGTTGAGCAGCGCCCGTTCCCGGCGGCGCCGAGCGTAGAAAACGTTGAGGGCCAGCAGCAGCGCGTAGGCGGGGGCGTAGGCCAACAGCTGCGGTCGGACGGCGACGACGAGCAGGCAGAGCGCGGCGGCGATCGGTCCGTACAGCAACAGTTGCGGCCGGAACCGGGACAGCCGGCGCGTCTTGACGGCCTGCAAGGCGTAGTAGGACAGCAGATAGCCGGCGAGCCAAGCGCCGAGCAGCGGCACGTGCGCCCAGTGGAATCCCGAGACCAGGACCCCGGCGAGCCACGGGACGAGAAGCATGGCCCAGGCGCCGTGCTGCGGGGGGATGAACTGCCGTACCGACCTGCGCCGGGCCGGCCGCCTGCGGATGCCGGTGGTGTTGTCGGTTCTCATCTGGCGGTTCACCTGACCTGGATGGCGCCGCGCGCGCCCCGTTCGGCGTCGACCATGAGGTGACTGAGGAACGGGTACTGGCCGGGTTCGGTCAGGACCGTTTCGACGAACCCGCCGGCTGCCGGGGTGAGGTCGAGTAATTGGGCGGCCCCCGGGTCGCTGCGGCGTAGCTGCCATTGGCCTTCCCGGTACACGGTGTCGAAGTGAGCGCCGACGACGTGGAAGGCGCTGGTGCGGTTGGGGCCGGCGTTGAGCACCCAGATGCGTACACGCTGGCCGGGACGGGCGGTCAGCGGACGGTGGGCGTACTGGGCGACGTAGCCGTTGAACACCACGGCATCGGGCTGCTCGGCCTGCATCTTGGCCAGGTCGCCGGGTTCGCCGTCGCCGCCGAGGTACAGCTCGGACTGTATGAGCACGTATTCGCGGTCCACGGCGGGCAAGTCGGGTGGGTCGATGATGACGGCGCCGTACATGCCGTTGCCGATGTGGTGCAGCATCGGCATGGTGGAGCAGTGATACATCCAGATCCCGGCCTTGGTGGCGGTGATTCGGTACGTGAGGCGCTGTCCGGGGTCGATCGGTCGCATCGGTTCGTCGGGGGCGAGGGCGCCGGCGTGGAAGTCGGCGCCGTGGTCCACCGTGCCGTCGTTGATCAGGGTGATCTCGAAGGTGTCGCCGACACGCCCGCGAAGCACCGGCCCGGGCGTGGTGCCGTTGAACGTCCACAACTTCTGTCGTACGCCCGGGGCGACCTCGCGCTGCACCTCGTGCACCCGCAGGTCGAGGCGGTGCAGCCGTCCGGCGGGGCGCGTTGGTGCGGTCGCGTCGCGGGCGACGAAACCGTCCCCCGGTTGGGTCATCGCGTCGAGGGCTGACGTGGTCGAGCCCGGGGCGGTCGTGTGGTCGTGACCGGCGGCTGCTGCTGGCGCGGTGGTGCCAGTGGCGGTGATGGTCAGCCGCATACCGGCCTGACGGTGGCCGGGTAGGGAGCACCAGCCCTCGACGGTGCCGCCGATGACACCGGCGTCCAGGCGCGCGGTGTGGCCGCTCGCCAGACTGGGCGACTTGGGGCCGGTGGCTAGGACGAGGTCGTGGCGGCGCCGGTCGGTGTTGGCGAGTTCGATGATCAGCCGGTTGCCGGCCGCGACGGTGATGGTGTCGGGGTGGAAGCGCATTCTGTCGGTGGTGACCGTCACGGTGGTGGTGTTCCCGTTCCAGCTCACGTCGGGCGTCGCGGAGGCGAGTGTGGCCTGAGGGTTGGTGATGCGTTGGGTCGCCGCGCCGAGCAGCACGGCGACCAGGACGAGCGCGAGGCCGGCCGCGACGCCGCCCAGCGGGTGGGTCTGGGCGGGTGCCGGTGGGGGTGGGTGGGATGGTGTCATGGTCGTCTCCGGGCGAGCAGGATGCGGACGGCGGGGATGAGGAACTGCAGCAGGGCGGCGAGGATGAGCAGTGAGGTGGTGATCCGCACGTACGGCGGTGCGGGTAGGACGAAGACGACCAGCGCGGCGTTGGTCATGGCCACCCGCTGCGCCCAGTGCCGGTCCAGCCGGTTCGTGCGTTCCCGCACGACGGCCGGGCCGCCACCAAGTGCCACGGGCAGCAGGTACGCCATCGCTCCGAGCAGGGTCTGTGCGACGAAGCCGACCAGCAGCGGGACCAGCACGGCACTGAAGCGGTCAGCCGCCGCGGCCGGGTAGGGGGCGGACAGCAGCGTCCATGCGTCGACGCCGAGGGCGATGAGCAGCCAGCCGCCGGCCGCGGCGATGGACCAGCCGGGGAACGAGGCCGGTGTCTTGCGGCGGGCGGTCTGCACGGCGGGGCGGGCGATGAGCCCGACGGCGACGGCGATCACTCCCAGTCCGCCGGCGGCCAGCATCGGCCACCAGGCGAGCACGGTGATGCCGAGTACCGCGAGCCCGGCCACGGCTACCGGCAGCGCGCGGCGAGCGGCGATGGTGGCGCCGTCGGCCATCCGGGTACGCAGTATCGTGGGCCACAGCGTGAGCAGCGTGCCGAGCACGGTCAGCGTCACCCAGCCGAGCAGGTTGACCTGGGCGTGGAACAGCAGCAGCCGCGGCCGGCTGTCGTCGTCGACGAGCATCCAGGCGCCGACCGGAACACCGACCAACAATGCCGCCGCCGCAGCGACGTAGTAGTGCACGGTGACCGCGAACCGGGCCGGCAGCGCAGCCCTCAGCCGTGCGCCCAGCCACCGCAGGTGCGCGACGACCGCGGCGAGCACTAGCCCGGCGCCGACGACGCCCGGCCACGGCAGGTCGGTCGCGCCGCCGGCCAGAACACCGACCACGCCCGTGTTGAGCAGGACGAGCCGCAGCGCCTCGCCGCGTCGGCCGGCCGATGCCGGTGCGCGCAATACCGCGGTGGTGAAATGGGCGCTCCAAACCACGATGGCGTTGGTGACCGCGCCGAGCAGCAACAGATGGATGGACAGCCACCGCCAGGACGGCAGAAACGGGTGGATCAGCGCGACGGCGACCAGCGCCGCCAGGTATACCAGCGGCAGCATGCCGACGCGGCGATGCCAGCGGGCCCGCCCGGTGGAACCGGCACCGCTGTCGGCCTGCTGCGCGTCGTTGTCGGCGGTGGGCTTCATGACCCGGCCACCACAGCGGTCGGTCGACTCGTCGCAGCGGCCCGCAGGACTTCCGTCGGTGCCCGGCACAGCCATGACACGGTGACAGCGCACGCGGCGAAAGCAAGCACCGCGACCACGTTGACGACGCCGGCCCAGCGCCACACCCGCTCCATGCCCGCCGCGTCACCGAGACCGACGCGTACCAGTAGCGAGGCGTGCAGCAGGACCAGCGGGACGTACAACACCCGGTGGTAGGGCAACGGCCGGCGCAGCACGGCGGGCAGGATCACCGGAGCGTGCACGAAGATCATGGACATGGTGAAGCCGAGGAAGACCGCGTGCAGCGTGGCGTCGTATCGGGGGCCTTGCAGGGTGGTGCCGGCGCCGGCCCACAGCAGCCCGGCCAGCGTCAGCCATCCGTAGCCGGCCAGCAGACCTGCAGCGATGTATCGGGGCAGCGCTTTCGCTTGCACTGTGTGTCGGGCGACGTCGAAGACAGCGAGCCACGTCGTGACCGCGAGCAGCCCGGCGCCGAACAGGTGCGCTCCGCTCGCCGGCCACAGGGTGCTCGCGGTGGCGCCCGCCACAACGGCGGCCAAGGCGGCCAGGAACCAGCGCTCGGCGTGCCGGTCACGTATCGCGACGTGGGCCAGTTCGAGGCGCTCGCCGGCGATGGTCGCCACCACGAATACCACCATCCACGGCACGAGCTCCGCTATCGCGTATCCGGCCAGCCACAGCAACGTGGCCGCGTACCAGCCGAACGCGCCGCTGGCCTGGGCGAGCAACGCGGTGCTGGGCTGGCGGCCCCACAATGCCCGGTAGATGCCGAGCAGCACCACCGACGCCGTCATGAGCAGCGTCTTACCGGCCAGGTTGGGTCCGGTCGTTACCAGCATCAGCGCGCCGGCGCCGGAACACGCGGGGGCCAGAAGCGCCCATCGGGTGCCGAGCGCGGTGGTGCGTTCCAGGGCGATCAGGGTGCCGACGAAGCCGAAGACCATCAGCGGGCCGTGCACGTGCTCCACCGCCGCCGCAGGGGCGGGCACTGCGGCGCCGAGCAGCAGCAGGCCGGTGTACAGGCCGGCCAGCAATGCGAGGGCTCCGGCGGCCAGTGCGGGCAGCCGCCACCGGACCGGCACCCCTGCCGAGCGGCTCACGACGGCTTTCCTGCCGCTGGGCGCAGCGCGGCCGGCAGCCGTACGACACACGCGGCCGGAGCTCCGAAGGGCTCCAGCATCACAGACTCGTGAGATGTGCCGGCGCGTTTCAGGATTCCACGCACGACGCCGAGATGGAGCCCGCACATGGCATCGGGGTTCTGACCCACGAGTTTCAGGAACGGGCAGGTGTACAGGTTCACCTGCGCGCCGTCGGCGGTGTCGGGCGGTTGACGGCGAGGACGGAAACCGAGCCCGTCCGACACGGTGATGACCGAGTCGACCGGATCGTCGTGAGCGGGACTCGCCGCGGCCAGTTGACGGCCCCACCCCTGGCCCACCTGCGCCGCGGCCTCGCGGACATCACTGCCGCCGCCGGACAGATGCTCCAGCAAGGCGGCGGCCAAAGCCCGGTACGGCGCTGGCGCTGGATTTGCTGCTGTCACCCGATAGCGCCACGCGGGACGGCCCGGCTGACCGCCGCTCGCGCGTGCCTTCACCAGCAGCGCGGCTTCGGTGAGCCGGTCCAGATGCGCACGGGTGGTCGACAGATGCTGCCCGGTCCTGGCCGCTACCTCGGCGGCCGTGACGCCGCTCTCGGCCTTCCGCGCCAGCCGCAGGATCGTCACCCGGTTGTTCGAGCCCAACGCCCGGTAGAGCGGCGTGTCGATTGTGTCCCCGGTGGGGCCTGTCCGCCGTGTTTCCATGATGGTTAACGTTATAACGCTGAACGGCATCAAAACATTGGAAGGTTCCATGTCACACTCCGATCAGATCGCCGATCAGCAAGCCGCGGAGGCCGTCGTACGCCACCACACCGAGCTCGCCGCCACCCTGACCGACCATGTCACCCGGCTGATCACCGCCGCCGACGCCGGGATCCTGCGGCAGGTGTGGGCTCACCGCGACGAGCTCACGACGTGGCTACACGACGAGTTGCTGCCGCACGCCTATGCCGAAGAGGCGGCGCTGTACCCCGCCGCCGCGGACCTGTCGGCAGGGACGTTGCTCGTCGACGGCATGCTTGGGGAACACCGCGTCATCGCCGCACTGGTCACCGACCTGGAAGCCGCAGCGTCTCCCGTCGTGGCGGCAGCCGCCGCCCGCGCCCTGCAGGCGGTGTTCGCCGGCCACCTCGCCAAGGAGAACGACCTGGTCGTGCCGCTGCTGGTCGCCGCCGACGAGGTTCCGCTGGCCGGACTGCTCGACGGCATGCACGACATCATCGGCGTGGAAACCGGCTCGCCGTCCGGGGGAGGCTGCGCTTGCGGTGGCTGCGGGGGCGAGGCCCCCGGCGCGGCAGGGGCGGTGCCGACGCTGGCCATCGATCCGCGGCTCGACGTGCGCGATTTGCCGCACGGCGAGCGACACGCTCGCGTGCTGGCCGCGCTTGATGCCCTGCCTGCCGATGCTGCGTTGGTTCTGGTCGCCCCGCACGCCCTGTTGCCGCTGCTGGCGGAGGTCGAACACCGCTATGCGGGGCAGGTCGTCGGTGAATGGCTGCAGGACGGCCCCGAGGTCTGGCAGATCCGCCGGCACTGGCAGCCAGTCCCAGCCTGAACGCGCCTTGACGACAGCGCCTGGGCGGCACCTTGCCGTCCAGGCGGGCCGGCATGGCCATCGCTCGGCTGCTGCGACCGGTGGAGGTAGAGACGCTCGATCTGCTGCGGGAACACATAGCAAGGCGGTGCGTCTCCGGCAGCGCTGATCACCTTCAACGGCGCCGACAGGGACAGCGTTGACGCTGTCTGCGCCAGATCGGGCAGTCCTCTACCCTGCTGGCGGACGGCGACCGGCGATAGCGCGACGCCTCGACAACCATCTGCTTCGGAAGGCCATCCGCCCATCGCGGACGTTATGTGAGCGAGGGCAGGAGGACGTCGGATAGTGGGCGGCGAGGTGTGGTGGCGGCGGGGCGGCCGCACCCGATGCGCAGGATCATCTGTGCCCAGATGCCGTTGGCCGTGTCGCTCAGCTGCCTACGGACGGTGGGGACCTCGACGGGCTGGCTGATCGGTGTGGTCGCGAGGTTGAGGTGGGTCGCGGTCAGCAGGACGCGTTGCAGTGCCTGGCCGGCGCGGACCCACTCCAAGGGGTCGTCGCCGGTCGTGGCCAGCACCATGAGCGTCGGATGGATCTCGAACGTTTCGGGCGCTCTGGTGAGGTGCGGCTGCAGGAGCCCGAAGTCGCGGATTGGCATGATCTCCATGGCATCCCAGGGGCCGATCGCCGATGGCGGTATGCCGTCGTGGTGCACGACGCGGTGGGTGGTCCAGCGGGCCAGTTCCGCGCGGTATCCGCCGGTGGCTCGTTGCCTGCGGTCGGCGGCCTGGGACAGGCCGATGATCGAGTTGCGGCTGACCGGGTTGGCAACCGTCAGCACAGCGGTTTCCTGCCGGGCGGCGTCGATCAGCTGCTCGAGCGTTTCGGCGGGGATGGCGCAGGAGGTGAACGGGTATCGGTTGGTGTGCCGGTGCGGAATCGCCGCGACGAGCGTCTCCTCTGCAGGGCTGGGCGGTGCGCGGTGCGCGACGGTCACCCGCGCCACCAGGTCCGGCTGTCCGTCATCGGGAAAGGCGCCGACGTCCGCCCGGTAACCTGCTCCCCGCAGTGCCAGGGCCAGGGTGGAAACGGCCGCGCCGACGCTGATCAGCAGTTCCCGGCCGGTCGGGTCGAGGACTTCCAGTTGTCGGCGCCGGTCGGCGTACACGTCTATCATGCCCGCGCCGATTCGGAACAGCCATGGCTGACTGTTGTGCAGCGACGGTGCCGTGGTGGCCGACCGGATGCAGTTCTCTATCGCCTCCCGCTCGGACGGCGGGGGCCGGATGTCATCCGGC
This sequence comes from Micromonospora sp. WMMD1219, assembly GCF_049315215.1. NCBI lineage: Bacteria > Bacillati > Actinomycetota > Actinomycetes > Micromonosporales > Micromonosporaceae > Micromonospora > Micromonospora sp. WMMD1219. The sequence continues at coordinate 1,032,675 of NZ_CP186057.1, read as the reverse complement.
GATGGGGTGTGTCTGTCAGTCATCGTCGCTCCTTGGCCGGACGTCGGCGTCCGGCCGTGGCCAGCGCTGCCGTTTCGACTCGCTTCGGTGAGTGGTCGGCTGCCCGGTGCCGATCACTGTGCCGTTGACTGTCGGTTGCTCACCTGAGCATCGGCGGGAGTTCCGCGCTAGGGGAAGAGCCTTCCGGCCCTATGCCGCGGTGCGTCGCGACGTGCGTGTACTGATCGCTTCGGGCTTCATCTTTTGCGGAGACGCTATCTATGGCGTTGCGATAGCGCGTACGGCGGTGACTAGCCGGTAATCCCGCCCTGTCCGGCATCGCTGTGCTCGAGGTTCTGCTCTACCAGGGCGGTATGGGCGGTGTGGGCGCACCGGGTCGCGCATCGCCTGCATCGGTGGGGGATACCGCTGTTTCCGCAGATGGTGTCGCAGGTGGCGCGGCTGTTCACGGGCGTCGAGATTCATCCCGGTGCCCGGGTCGGGCGCCGGTGGTTCATCGACCACGGCGCCGGTGTGGTGATTGGGCAGACCGCACGGACCGGCGATGACCTGACGATGTACCCCCAGGTCACCCTCGGCTCCCGGGGCTGCCCAGCCGACAGCACGGCCGCCGAGCGTCATCCCATCGTCAGCGACCGGGTCGTCCTCGGCGTCGGCGCGACCCTGCTCGGCCCGATCCGGGTCGGCGGCGACGTCCACGTGGGCGCGCACTGCCTGGTGACGTCTGACGTCCCGGCCGGTCAACGGCTGCGTGCACCCACCGACCATGACCCAGTCTCACCACGGCGGTCTGCACCCCGTGTCCAACCCAGCCAGGGAGCCAGCATGATCTACACCAACGTGACCGAGCAGGGCTTGACTGCTTTGTCCCGAAGGACCACCGCAACCTGTCGGCCTGGCATGATGCGGGCTCCAAGGTGCAGGATGGTCCCCGGGATGTCCGTGGACGTCCAGCGCTGTTTGCGGCCGTAGCCACCCAGTTCGTCACTCACTACTGGCGGCCACGGCCGGCAACCGCCTTCGTCCGGGCACGTCGCGTAGCTGCGCCACAGCGGGCCTCTCATTAGGTCCGCCACGTGTATCAGAGGGCCTTTCGGCGGGAATGCGCAGACGGGTACGTTTCGTCGATGAGCCGAACGGATCACGTCCCAGCCGCTTCCTTCGGCGGCCGCCTGGTGTTGTCGGCACAGGTGCTGCTTCTGGCCCTGCTCCTGATCGGCAGCTTCGGTGTGCTGCTCGCGGCCGCGCTGCGTACCGGCAATCTTTCGGCTGTGCTGGATCCTGGGCTGGAACGGTTGGGCGACCCGAAGGACTCGCTTCCGCCGGTTGGTCCGGACTCGCCGTGGAACCCGCTGCTCTGGTTGTTCGAGATCGGCCGGGTGGTGGCGATGTTCGTCTACCCGGTCGCGTTCGTGGCCCTGCTGCTTGGGGCGGTCGAACTGCCCCGCACCCGGTGGGTCGGCGACCGGACAGCATTCCGCTGGCTCGCCTTCGGCACCGGGCTATGGCTCGCGCTGACGGCGCTCGCCCTGACGCCGTACGGCACGCAACTGCACGTCTGGTTAGCTGATTGAAGCCATGCTGGTCGTACGTGGTGGACGCGGCAGGTTTCGAACCTACGACTAACTTGTGCGCTGACCAAGAAGGTTCACCGGGTCTGACGTCATGCGGCCTTGGCTCGCGGTCGGCCCAGCGTTGTCGACGTTCGCTGCGGATGCGGCTCGTTCCCGGCGTTGGGCGGCGAGGATGTCGGGGTGGCGGGCGTTGACGTTGCGCCACCGCAGGTAGCGCTGCACTTCGCGGGCCAGGACAGTGTGGTTGGGGTAGTTGGAGTTGCGGGCGGCCCACGCCCGGATCTGCGGGTCTTGTTCGCCGACAGGTTGTCCAGGATCACACAGATCGGGGTGCCGTCCGGGCGGGAGGCGCGAATCGGCCTGAGCGCGGCCAAGTGTGGTCGCCGCCTTGGCGGCGAAGCCACACGCCCCAGAGTTGGTCGTTGCCGAGGCTGTAGCAGCCGTGGAAGTAGCGGATGCCATGCGTGCGGGTGGAGGTCGCTGGCAGTCGGTCCGGTCTGCCGGCCGGCACCCACCCGCTGCCGTGGTGCGGGCAGATCGACAGCTGTCCGAACTGGTCGAAGGCGAAGCACCGGTCCGGGAACCGGCGGTCACCTCCTCGATACGGTCGAGCTGGGCGTTCTTGTCCGGGTCGCGGGTCTCCTTCCAGGTACGGGTGCGCTGGCAGGAGACGGCGTGGTGGCGCAGGGTCTGCTGTAGCCGTTCCCGACCGATAAGCAGCCGTCGGGCCCGCTTGGTGGCCAGGTAGTCGGCGAGCTTGCGGATGCTCCAGTGTGTGAAGGGCGCCTCCAGACTCCTCGGTCGGGTCGTGGCCGTCGTGACGATGAACCGCTGGTCGTCATCGGTGATCAGGCGGAGACGGCCTCCCGCCCACTGAGGTTCCAGAGCGCGGAGTCTGAACTCGTTGAACCGGCTCTCCTGATCACTCAACCGCCGCGCCCTCACCGGCTCGACCATCCCGACACCTCACTCTCGACAGCGATCACGATCGCCGTCGAGCCTGAGACCCACCCGACCGACGCGGCGCACCGCGCCCGGCGTATCACCGACCCGGTGAACCCTCTTGGTCAGCGCACTAGGCGTCGTGCGAGCCGAAGCTCTACACGGTTCGGGAAGACCGAGCCAGGGTCAACGCATGTCGTCCGGCGCTTTGGCGGTGGGCCGGACCGGTCGGTTCGGCCCACCGCCTCTTGCCGATGCGGGCGGGAGCTCAGGAAGCCACGACCCAAAACGGTCCGGACGTCGGACAACGGGTTGGCAACTGGGCACCTTCTGGGGCTGCTGCCTCCACTGATCCTCCTCGCAGGGAAACCTTGTCGCTGGTCTTGAGCGACTTCGCCTGACTCAGTGAAGAGGTAGGAAAGATCGGCACATAGGCCACACTTGATGTGGAATCGGTGACGCTTAGGCACTCATCCCTTTTCGGGACGGTGCCCTCCAGTAGCGCGCTGTCGCCGACGCCTGGCTCCTCGTCTCGATACTGGGCAAAAGTTGCCGAGTCGGCGTCAAAGGCATCGTCGGGCGAACGGGGGCAGCCGCCCACTGAGGCCATGATCACGCATCCCACGAGCAGGGGGCGCAGAACAACACGGTTCATCCGTCACCAACTCTGCCAGTAGTAGAGCTTTGTGCCTGACGGGATTCGGTAGATCTTGAAGTGTACGCTCAACCCGCTGCCCGCCTTTATGGATCCCGATCGCGTTACTTCCGTTCACCCATGGCCCGCCGCTGTCGCCTCCCGCTTGGTCGACGCTCACCCTGACGAAGACCGAATTGCATGTCGTCCCGGGAGAGGCGCCCGACCAGGTCGGCTTACCTGCGCTCGCGTCCCGCGACGCGGATCCAGCAGCCGCCGTCGCCGTCCAACCGGTCGTCGCGCTCAGCGACGCCGAGGCGCTGGCCTGCTCCCTGGAGAACCCGGAGAGCTGCGAGGCCTGCCAGTAACCACTGTTTCGATTCCAGCATCGACACCGACACCGACGCCCGGCACATGCTGCTCGACCCCAGGATGGCCTGAGCCTGCGTCGGATGCACTACCCGCACTTCTTCGGCCGGTTCAAGGACGCCATCAAGAACGCCTGGACGGTCGAGGAGGCCGATCTGCACTCCGACCTCGCAGACCTGGCGAAGCTGTCCCCCGCCGAGCGGCACCAGGTGTCGGCGTCTGGTGGCGTTCTTCGCCACCGGCGGCACTACCGTCGCCAACAATCCGGTGCTCAACCTTTACCAGTACGTCAACTCCCCCGAGGACCGGCTCTACCTTTCCCGGCAACTGTTCAAGGAGGCCGTCCGCGTCCAGTTCGACCTGAGCCTGCTCGACACCCACGTCCCGACGAGAAGAAGCGCTTCGCGGCGTTCGCAACAGTGACCAGCTGAGGTGGCGATGTGCGGACCGAGTAGAGACTCCACCCTCACCGCCGGCCAGTACGACACCACCTTCGGCCAGCCCGTCGCCGTCGAGCAGACCAGCGGTGACGCCGACTCCGACAGCGGTAACGGCACCGTCTACGGCGTCGCCGGAATCCTGCTAGGCCTGGCGGCCGGGCTTCTCGCCTGCCGCCGCGCGAATTACGCGAACTGACCGCGTCGACCCTTCTCCGTCTTCTCGTGGACCTCAGATGCGGCGCGGAACAGTGACGGCAGCGCCGTCGGATCAGCTGCGGGCCGGGCGGTCGGGGCCGCGCGCGTCGATGTCGGCGCGTGCGGCGGCGGCCAGGAACCGGTTGTAGCGGGCTAGGTCGTCATCCTCCCCGGTGGCCTCGGCGCGGTCCGCGGCTCGGTCGGCCCGGCGCTGCTCACGCTGGTCGGCCCGGATCCACTGCCGAACCAGCAGGATCATGACGACGGCGGCGGGGATCTCGCCGAATGCCCAGGCGATGCCGGCGCCGAGTTTTTGGTCCTCGAGCAGGGAGGACGCCCAGGAGGGGTGGACGCCGAGGTACCAGTCGGGGGCGATGACGGTGGTGGTCTGCATGAGCGCGAGGCCGAAGAAGCCGTGGGCCATCATCGCCGCGAGGTGGACGAGCACCAGGATCGGGTGGGGCAGCCGGGGCCGGCCGGGGTCGGTGCCGATGAGCACCCAGAACAGCAGGTAGCCGGAGATCACGAAGTGCCCCAGCATGGCCAGGTGTCCCAGGTGGGAGCGCATCAGCGTGCCGAGCAGGTCGCTGAAGTAGAGGCCGAAGAGGCTGACGGTGTAGATACCGAGCGCCACCAGCGGGTGGGTGAGCGTCCGGGTGAGGCGGCTGTGCAGGGCGAGCAGCAGCCATTCCCGGGGCCCGCGTACCTGCGGTTCGGTGGGGCGGCGCAGGGCCCGTAGCGCGAGGGTGACCGGGGCGCCGCCGACCAGCAGGATCGGCACCAGCATGGACAGCACCATGTGCTGCGCCATGTGGGCGCTGAACAGCACGTACGCGTAGCGGGCGAAGCCCAGGCCGGTGGCGGCGGCGAGCACCAGCAGACCCCCCACCCAGCTCGCGGTGCGGGCCATCGGCCAGGGGTGCCCGGCCCGGCGCAGCCGGCGTACCCCGGCGAGGTAGCCGCCGATGCCGACCGCGGTGACGGTGAGGAAGAACAGGTCGGGTAGCGGCTGGCCGAGCAGGTGCGCAGGGGTGGGGGCGGCGGGCATGCCGAAGCCGAGCACCTCGGTCACCGGGTCGGCGTCGACCGGCTCGGTGACCGGCGTCGGGCTGCGGGACAGGGCCACGGCCAGGCCGACCGTGGCGGCGAAGGCCACCAGCTCACCGGCCGCGAGCCGTGCGAACGCGCCGCGCCGCCCGGCGGCCAGGGCCGGCAGGGTACGTGTGCGGTGCGCCGCGCCGAGCAGGCCGAGCACCACGAGCGCGGCCAGCTTGCCCAGCGCCAGCCACCCGTAGCGGGACTGCCACAGCTGGTCGAGCGCGCCGAGGCGTACCGCCGCGTTGGCCAGGCCGCTGACCGCGACGGTGACGAAGCACGCCAGTGCGAGCCGGCTGTAGCGGGCGGCGGCCCCCGGCAGGTGCCGGCTGCGCCGGATGGTCAGCAGCGCGGCCAGCCCGCCGGCCCACAGCGCGGCGGCCAACACGTGCAGCGCCAGGCTGGACACCGCGATCTGGTGGTTGCCCGCCCCGGCAGCGTGCCCGGTCAACGCCGGCGGCAGCAGCCCCACCAGCGCCGCCGCCGCAGCGAGCGCGGCCGTCCGGCGGGACAGTCCGACCCGGGCCGCCACGGCCACCACCGCTGCCAGCCCGGCCTGGGTGAGCAACGCTCGCCCCTGCGTGATGTCGACGCCGAAGCTGACCACGGGTGCCACGCCGAGCCGGCCGAGGGGGACGCCGAGCAGGTCGGAGACCGTGAGCACCAGCAGGGTCAGGGAGGCCGCCGCCCAGCCGGCCGCGGCGAGGCCGGCGCGGCGCAGCAGCAGCCAGCCGTGCGCGGGGACACTCGCCCCGTCACCGGGAAGCAGGAACGCCGCCGTCGCCGCGAAGCCGACGGTGAGGGTGGCCAGCCCGTCGACGAGCAGCCGCACCGTCGGCAGCGCCCATGTTGTGACGGGTCCCGGGTCGGGCAGGCCCGGGATCGCGGCGGCGAGCGCACCGCCGAGGCGCAGCGCCAGTAGCAGCACCGCCACCGCCGAACCGGCCGCCACCACCCCGACGAGCCAGCCACCCGCCGCCGGTCCGCTTCGGCCCGGGTTGGCCTGCCGGGCGGTTGTCGGGTTCCCGCCCACCCGTGCGGTGCTGCCGGACCCCGCGCCGACAGGCCGGCCGGCGACTGTTTCCCGGCTGCCCGGCCCGGCGGTGGCAGGCCCCGCGGCGACCGATCCGAGGCCGGTCGTTCCGGCCGCACCGGGGACGGCGGTGCCGGACGGGCGGGGGGAGCGGGGTGTCGGGGACGGCGACGCGGGCTGACGCACGGTGTGGACCTGGTTTCGGATCGGGGCGCCGGACGGGCCGGCGTCATGGGCTCAGGATGAGCGGCGGCGGCGGAACAGCAGCAGGGCCGCACCGGCCACCGCCACGACGGCGACCCCGCCGGCGGCCAGGAGGACCGACGGTGGCCCGTCGTCACCGCTCCCGCTGTTGGCCACCGGGCTGGCCGGTCCGCTGCTGCCGGTTACCGTCGCTGGCGGTGGGGGCGACGCCGCGGAGGCGGTCGGGTCGGCCACGGTGAACCGGTACGAGCCCTGTACCGGGTGGCCGTCGGCGGAGACCACCCGGTAGGCGACGGTGTAGGTGCCGTTGGCCAGCGGTTGGTCGATGGCGATCGTGCCCGTGGCGCCGTTGACGGCCGGCGGGCCGGTCGGCACCTTCCGCCGGCCGGCGTCGCTGAGCACGATGGTGGTGAACTGCGGGTCGAGCCGCTGCAGGAAGTGCAGTGTCACCGAGGTCGGTGCGGTGGGCACCCAGGCGTCCTGGGCCGGTGTGGCCGACCGCAGCGAGTTGTGCGCGGAGGCGGGCGTGGCCGGCACCAGCAGCAGCGCGGTGAGCAGCGCGGCGAGGGCCGCGGTGATACGGGTCCGCATCGAGCACGGGTCCTTCCGGGCGGCGGTCATCCGAGCACCTGCTGGCCGATCCAGCCGCCGTCGGGGCAGCCGGGCGGGATCGCGAAGACGGCGGAGCCGATCGGGGTGGTCCACTCGTTGAGCAGGTCCCGCTCGGCGAGCCGGCGTTGGACGGGCAGGAACTGGCGGGCGACGTCGGCCTGGTACGAGGCGAAGACGAGGCCGCTGTCCGCGTTCCCCTCGGGGGTCGGCACGCCGTCGTAGTTGTAGGGCCGGCGCAGGATCTTCTGCCGGTCGTCGGTGACGCGGGCCCGGGTCAGGTGCGAGAAGTCGGGGATGACGGTGAGTCCGTCCGGGCCGAGCGCGGCGAAGTCCGGCTCGTCGTGTTCGGCCCGGCCGGTCAGCGGCGCGCCGGTGTCCAGTCGCCGTCCGACGGCGAGTTCCCGGTCGGTGCGGCCCAGCAGGTCCCAGGTCTCCAGGTTCATGCTGATCCGCCGCACCACGAGCGTCGTCGAGTCGCGCAGCCAGTCCGGTCCGTCGGTCACCCACACCGCGGTGTCGGCCGGCGTGCCGGGCTTCGGGTTGGCGGTGCCGTCGAGCTGCCCGAACAGGTTGCGCTGGGTACGCCCCGGCTCGGCGCCGGCCGCCCGGCGAAAGCCCTGCTGCACCCAGCGGACGACGGCGAACGGGCGGCTGTCCTTGACCAGGACCCGCTGGGCGTGGGCGACGGTGAGCGGGTCGTCGGCGCAGATCTGGAGCAGCAGGTCCCCGCCGGACCAGCGGGGTTGCAGCCGGTCGATGCCGAACGCGGGCAGCTCGGCCACCGAAACGGGCCGGCGGTCGTCGAGCCCGGCGGCGGCGTAGAGCCCGGGACCGAAGCCGAACGTGACGGTGAGCCGGGCCGGCAGCACGCTCAGCTCCGGCTCGGTGTCGGCCAACGCCGGGCCGCCCTGGGTAAGCCGGGCCGCGTCGTCGGAGAGCAGCCGCAGCATCCGCCCGAGCGCCGCCCGGTCGGTGCCGGGGCGCAGCGTGAACGCGACGAACGCCGCGTGTGCCTGCGGATCGGTGGTGACGCCGGACTGCCGGGTGCCGTGGAACGACTCGACCGCGCCGCCCACCTTAGCCACCGGGACGGCGTCGTCGGGGCGTACCCCAGGATCGTTGCGACGGGCGGCGGCGATCGCGGCGCCGCCAGCGAGTGTGCCCCCGACGGCGACGGCGCCGCCGGTGAGCAGGCCACGCCTGCTCACCGGGCGGCCCGTGGAGGAGCCCTCGGTCATGAGGCCGGGCTCATGCTCATCTCCGGCATCGGGGAGTCGCCGTGCCCGGGCGCGTAGGACTCCTCGGCGCCGGTGAACGGCTTCGCCACCGCGGTGAACGTCTGGGTCCGGCCGTCGGCGAAGGTGAGCGTGACGCTCAGCTCGTCACCAGCCTTCACCGGCTTGGCGAGGTTCATCAGCATCAGGTGGTCGCCGCCGGGCTCCAGCGTCGCGCGGGAGTGCGCCTTGACCACGATGCCGCCCTGCTTGGGCTGCATGACCATCTTCCCGTCCTTCATGGTCATCTCGTGCAGCTCCATCGGCGACACCTCGGTCGACGCCGCGGTGATGGTCACGTCGGCGTCGCCGTCGTTGACCAGCGTGCCGAACGCGGCGGTCATGCCCTTGTCGGCGGCCTTGACCCACGGGTCACGGACCCCCAGCACCCCGGCAGCCGGGCTGGCCGACGTCGCGGAGGTGACCGTCGGCGTAGCGGTGGTGCCCTCTCCCGTGGACCCGCATCCCGCTGCGGCGACGGCCACAACGGCGGCGGTGGTGAGGAGGACGGCCGGGCGCAGCCGGCGAACGGACATGGAGTTGGGCATCAAAGGTCCTCTCGGTGGAACGGTGTCGGTTCGGCCGAGCGTGAGGCTCCGCACCAGCGAAGACCCACACACTCGGCAGGTAGGTGGTCAGGCCGCGGTACGGCCACGGTGGTGGGCCGTTCCGGGGTGCGGCGGTGGCAGCAGTCGCGGGGCCGGGGTGGAAGCCTCGTCCTCGGTGGGGATCCGCCAGCGCGGCCCGTCCGGCCGCGAACGCAAGGAGGGGTCACCGGGACGCAGCCGGGCCCGGGACATGGCGATGACGATCGCGTAGCCGGCCAGGAGGAAGGCGTGGCTGACCAGCCGGGAGGGATCGACCCGGCCGGTCGCCAGGTCGTTGACCGACAGCAGCACCAGCGTGGCGACGAACGCGCTCAACATCGGCACCAGCCCCGTCGGCGGCGTCCGCCGGGCCGCCACGAACAGGAAACCCGCGCCGACGGCCACGTTCCACGCCGCCGCCTCGTGCCACAGGTGCCCCGACGCCAACGGACCCGCCGCGTGCACGTGCGGGCCGGACGCGCCCTGGCCGACCTGCACCAGACCCAACACCACCTGTGCCGCGCCGATCAGCCCGAGCGCCACCCGCAGCGAGGCCGTCAGCCGCTCGCGCCACGCTCGTCCCGGCCGGGCGGGCAGCGCGCCGAGTACCAGGTCGGTGAGGTCGGGACCGGCGACGTGCACCGACATCCGCGCCCGCCGGGTGACCGCCGCCGCACGGTCCAGCCACACCCGGCAACCGTCACAGCCGGCCAGGTGCTCCTCGGCCCCGCCGCGTTCCTCGGGCGACTCCTGCCCGTCCAACTGCGCCGACAGCGCCTCACGCCACTGGTCACACCCCATACACCGGTAGTCGGTCCCCGCGGGGCAGCGGTTCCCGCGAGTTCAGATGTCGGCGCAGGTCACACCACTACGGTCGGCTTAGCCGGCGGTCGAATCGCCCTTGCGCCCGGCCCGGGGGTCGCTCATCGCCGCGACGAGATCCTCACGAGCCCGCGCTACCCGCGACCGGATCGTGCCCACCGGGCAGCCGCACACCTCGGCGGCCTCGACGTACGACAGGCCCAGCACCTGCGTGGCGACGAAGGCCTCCCGCCGCTCCGCCGGCAACCCGGCGATCAGCCGCTGCACCACCACCTGCCGGTCGAACTCGCCCCGCACCGTGTCCGCCACCTCGCACCCGCCCGGCAGCGGCACCGTAGGCGGCCGCGACGTCCGGACATGATCCACGGCGACCCGACGGGCGATCGACAACAACCACGTCCGCGCCGAGGACCGCCCCGCGAACGACGGCAACGACCGCACCGCCCGCAGGAACGTCTCCTGCGCCAGATCCTCCGCCTCACCCTCGGAGATCAACGCGGCCAGAAACCGGCGCACCTGATCCTGCGTGGCGGCGACGAACCGGGCGGCAGCCCTCCGATCGCCCCGCCCCGCGGCCAGCGCCCACGCGGTGACCTCCGCGTCGTCCACCATCGGATACCTCCGGCCGAGCCGACCCGAACGGCAGCACGACACGTTGTAGTAGTGACTGAGTGGCAGCGTACCGTAGGCGACGGTGCCTGCGATCCGCCCATCGGTTCGGAGCCGGCCCCGCGACGGATCCACGTGACGCTCGGTCGACCGCCTCTGCCACACGAGCCCACCCAGGATCGCCACCGGGCATCACCCCCACGTCAAAGCTGCCGCGATTTGGGAGCCGACTCATCCTCGGCGCTTCTTCTCGTCGAGTAGTTCGCGGCGCCATTCGGCGAACTGGCTCCGGAGATCGTCCAGCGCTCGGCCGGTGACGCCGTACTGGGCGAGGTCGTCAGGGTCGAGCTGGGTGGCTTGTCCGAGGGCGTCGGCGAAGATGCGCGGGTCGAAGCCACGGTCGGCGCGTTGGGCGAGAGGTGAGGAGGGTTTCGCGGGTGTAGCGGCCGGATCAGAGGGTGGCGTCGATGTCGATGAAGTCGCGGGCGAACGCTCGTCCGTAGAGGGCGCTCATCTTGTTGGCGACCGCGTCGTCGGGGTGGAGTACGGGTCCGATGGCCATGAGGATCGGTTCGTTGGCGCGCCAGTCCACGCCGAGTTCGACCTTGGCGACCCGTGCGCCGTCGGTGACGGCCAGCCGGGCGAACGTGTCGTAGTGCCGCTCAGTCTCGACGGTGAGGCCGTCGTCCCGGTAGGCGTGCACGACGGCGTTGACCGCGGCGGTGAACTCGCTGCGGCGGTCCCAGGCGGTGAACAGGTCGACGTCCTCACTGGCCCGCTCGACGAACCCAGCGGCCTGGACTGCGTAACCGCCGGCCAGCGCGAAGCCGTATCGGTCGGCCGCCGCGAGCCCGGTACGGGCGAGGCGTTCGTGGAAGGGGTCCACCGCTACGCCGCGTCGCTGCGGGTGGCGGCGAGTTCGGGGAAGGCGTCCTCCCAGCGCTGACGGAGCTGGGGTGGCAGCCAGAGGGTGCGCCAGAGCCGCCGGAGGAGGCCGGCGTCGAGCCAGGTGTGCAGATCCTCGACGGTAGCGGCTTCGGTGAGCACCACCTTGTACATGCTGGCCAGGCGCGTCCGGTTCAGGTTGTACTCGGCTTGCCCTGACCAGTCGAGGTGACGCGGAAGCGTCACCGTGCCGCAGGTCGGGCCGCGCAGTTCGGTAAGGGTGTCGGCCACGACGTAGGGTTTCCGGTCGCCGTAGGGTCGGTAGTCCGCTGGCGGCTGGGGTGGTGTCCTGCGCCGGTTGATGTTGGTCGCCCGCCGGACTTCCGGTCGTAGCGCCTGACGGATCGTTTCCCGGCTGTACCCGGTGACCCGCTGCAGATCCACCGGCCGCCATCCGGCCGCGTGAAACACCCTCAGCTGCTCGTCTCGCTCGGTCAACGCGGCGGCCCGCGTTGCCTCATACCGGGAGACAACCGCCTGCAACTCATCCTCGGAGAATCGGCCCACGGCCGCTAGCCCGCCAGGCTAGGCCCAGCACGCTTGGCCTCTGGCGGCACCCTCTTTGCCGGAGTCATAAACCTGAGCCGGCTGCGGCGAGCAGGCTGCGCTGGGCTGGGTCAGCTGTAGTGCTACCGAGAGTGGAGCCTGACGGCGCAACGGTCATAAGAGAGTGTGAGCGAGAGGGCGGAGATGATCCGGACCGACGACGGCGAGCTGTGGCAGTCGGGCACGCCAGGGGGAGGCCGAGTGCTCCGGTGTGCCGTTCGACCGACACGGTGGGGCGGTCCGGGCGTTCTGTGCTCGCCGGACCGGCTCGATCGACGCCGCCGACGATCTGGTCTCCATCGTGTTCCTGTAGGCGTGGCGTCGGCGGGGTGAGGGCGATCGGGTTCAACTGGTCAGGTCGCGGCGGTTGAATGCCGCTACTGCGACGGTCAGCAGGACCGCTGTGGTGGCGGTCAGGATGGTCAGGTCGGCCCACTGGAAGCCGTTACGCAAGGGTTCTCCGCCGATGTAGTAGTGGAAGGGGGACACGTATCGCAGGACGTCGGCGCCTATATGGGTGGCGAGGGTGCTGGCGGCGTAGGTGAGGACGGCGATGCCTGCGGCGGCGGCCAGGGCGGCGGGTCGGCTGCCGGTGGCCGCGCCGACCGTGATGGCGATTGTCCCGAAGACGATGATCAGCAGGGCCAGGGCGAGACTCTGGGCGGTGAACTGGCCGACCGTGATGCTGTCGAGTTGTGCGCCGGGCCGGACGGCCAGCATGGCCAGCAGGACCACCGCCGCGATGAGGATGGCGCCCGCGGTGAGCGCGGCGAAGCGGTGCAGTAGCAGGCGGGTGCGGCTGATCGGGTGGGCGAGGAACAAGCCGAGGTAGCCGGCTTCCTCGTCGCCGGCGATGGCGCGGGTGCCGGTGGTGATGCCGAAGATGACGGCGACCAGGGGCACGATGATGCCGAAGACGCTGGAGCCGAGATAGCCGGCGGCGGAGGAGAGGTCTTCCATCCGTAGCGCCTCGCGGAGCGCGGGGGAGAAGCCTTGGACGGTTTGTCCCATCGCGCTGTCGGCTACCTGGGGGTAGAAGCCGGCGTACATCGCTGCGAGCAGGGCGGTTCCGGCGGTGAAACCGGCCAGGGCCCGCCGGCCGTCCCACAACGTCTTGGTCAGCAGGTTAGACATGCGTGGTCTCCTTGCTCGCGGCGTCGGCCTGGTAGTAGGCGAGGAACAGTTGTTCCAGGTCGGGTTCGGTGGCGCGGAGGCTTGCGACCCGCTGCTGGGCGAGTACGCGGATGAGCCCGTCGGGGCTGCCGGTGAGGTGGAACCTTGCGGTCGGGCCGTCGATGGTCAGGCCGGTCACCTCCGGCAGGGCGGCGAGTGCGGTTTCGTCGATCGGGTCGGCGAAGGTGACCTGGAATTCGTGCACGCAGTGGGCACGGAGTCGAGCCACCGCGTCGAGGGCGACGAGATGGCCGTCGCGGATGATGCCGACCCGATCGGCGACCGCCTCGACCTCGCTCATGACGTGCGACGACATGAACACGGTCTGCCCGTCGGCTCTGGCTTCGCGGACCAGGTCAAGGAAGGCCTGCTGCACCAGGGGGTCCAGCCCGGATGTCGGCTCGTCGAGGATCAACAACTCGGGGCGGTGCATGAATGCCTGCACCAGGCCGATCTTCTGCCGGTTGCCCTTGGACAGGGTCTTGATTCGTGCCGTCAGATCCAGTTCCAGCCGCCCGGCCAGCTCGCCGATGCGGGCCTTCGGTACGCCTCCACGTAGGTCAGCCAGGAACGTCAGGCACTCACCGACGCGCTGCCGGGGGTTGACCACGAACTCGCCTGCGAGGTAACCGATGCGCCGGCGCAGCGCCACCGCGTCGCGGCGCGGGTCGTGCCCGAACACCAGCGCGCGTCCGCTGGTCGGTCGGATCAGGTCCAGCAGCACGCGGATGGTGGTCGACTTGCTGGCCCCGTTCGGACCCAGATAGCCGAACACCTCACCCTCGGCGACGGTCAGATCGAGATCCCGCAGGCCCCTGCGGCGGCCGTACGTCTTGGTCAGCTTCTCCAGCTGGATCACATCAGCCATAGCTCGCAGAGTATCGAATATTCAAAGATCCTTGAAGACTGCGAGATGTTAGGGTTTGGTTGGGCCGAGTAGGGGGCACAGATGGCGTTGAGTGATCCGGCGGAGAAGCTCGCACTGACCCTCACCGAGGGCGGACTGCAACGGATGACGGCGCGAGTGCTGGCGGCGTTGCTGTTCACCGAGCAGGAGACGATGACCGCCGGCGAGATCGCGGACACCCTGGCCATCAGTTCCGGCAGCGTGTCCACCGCCATCAAGTCCCTCGCCACCGTCGGGTTGATCGAACGAGTGCCCGCCCCGGGCAGTCGCCGCGAGCACTTCCGGCTGCGCGAGGGCGCGTGGGCCACCCTCATGTCCGGCCAGAACGCGATGATCAGAACCATGCGCGAGGCCGCCGAAGAGGGCATCACCGTCACAGGCGAAGGCAGCCTCGCCGCAGCCCGCCTCGCCGAGATGCGCGACTTCTACGACTACCTCTGGCGCAAACTACCGGCGCTCATCGACAGGTGGCGGGACAACAAGGGCGATCAGTAGGCCTCTACTGCGCACGTCGATGTGTCCCGGGTGTCCGTAGGCCGGTGACCTGTGGCTTTCCATTTCTTGTCCTGGTGTGCCGGTCGCTGCGCGGTCTTGCTGCGATCGCTGGCGCAGATCAACAGGTTACGCACTTCGGTCCTCGGTGGTCCTGACCGGCGGAGAGCGACCTGCGGCCGAGGTCAGTCTGCTGTCAGGGCGGGAACCTGCCACAGTGCGCTGACCGGCATGGCGCGGAGCCTGTCGCCGAACGGCAGCGTGGAGGTTCCGGTATAGAGGACGATGCCGGCGACGAAGTCATTGCTGAGGCGGTCGGCGAGCCGGCGTAGCCCGCGGAAGTCGTCGGGTCCGACGGTGGTGGCTGCTTTGACCTCGATCCCGACCACCTGGCCGATTCTGTTCTCCAGCACCGCGTCGACTTCGTACCTGCTCTGGGCGCGGTAGTGGGAAGGGTCGACGGGCTGCTTGGACCAGGTGAGCTGGCGGGACAGCTCGGACAGGAAGAATGATTCGAGGAGTGGGCCGAACGGTGCGCCCGGCCGGAGCAGTGGCCCGGGCGTCGGTCGCGGTCTCGTTGGCGGGGGTGCCCGAGTCGACGAAGATCAGTTTGGGTGCGGAGGTGGCGCGGGTGCCGAGGTTGCGGGACCAGCCGGGATTCGTTTGATCAGAAAGACTTCCTCCAGTGCTTCGAGTTAGCGGGCGATCGTCGGCCGGCTCAGTCCGAGGGCGGGTTCGAGGGAGTTTGCGGCGATGATGGTCGCGGACCTGGCCGCGAGCAGGCGTACCAGTCTGCGTAGTTCGTCCTTGTGCTGGATGTCGGACAGCTGCCGGACGTCGCGGTCGATGAGTGCTTGGACGTAGGTGTCGAGGAACCGTTGGCGGCGGCGTGGTTCGGCGCGGGTGGTGGCCTCGGGTAGGCCGCCCCGCACGATTCTGGCCGCGTAGTCGGAGCCGGTCACGTCCGACTCGTGTCGCAGGTGCGCGCCGAGCGTGAAGACGGCGTCGACGAATCCGTCCGGCGCTGCGTCGAGTTCGCCTTTGAAAAATGGGCAGTGTTCGACGGTCTTCAATCGGCCTGGCAGCGCGTCCGGAGCAGCCACCATGCCGAAGAACCGTGACGAGCCGGTGAGCAGGTACCGGCCAGGACGGGGATCCTCGTCGACTGCCTTGGTGGCCAACAGTAGTTCCGGAGCGCGCTGGATCTCGTCGATGACCAGGAGTTCGGAGAAGTCCACGAACGGTGGCGTCCACCGGCTCGTACTCGGCCACGGCGACGGCCACACCACCACCGCTTGTCGTCGCTGACGCCGTGATCGGTAGCGGGCACCGTGTGCTCGCGTCCGGCGCGCGGTTAGTAACGGCGATGAAGTCAAGACGAAACACCTCTTGACTTCATCGCCAGCTGGATTAGTGTTCAGACCACCTGCTCACCCGATCAGACGCTCGTCGATCGAGCGTTGAGTGATCGACCACACGGACCGGGCTCCGTGCCCAAATCAGACGCCAGAGGAGGATCGATGTCTTCGCTCGACTACACCTACGAGAACATCGACAAGGTCATTGACAGGTCGACCTGGGTGGCCCCGACGATTGACCCCGAAAAGACGATGCTGCTGGTACTGGACATGCAGAAGGCATGTGCCGAGGTCGGCGGGGCCATGTACATCCCGAGCATCGGTGGCGCCCCGGAGGGCAAGGACGTCGTCCAGCCGGTGGTCAACGTGCTGGAAGCCGCCCGCGCCAAGGGCATCCCGGTGGTCTGGTCGCTGTGGGGCCTGCGCGGCGACGGCAAGGACGCAGGCTTCGCCGACCGCAAGTGGGGCCTCGAGGGGCAGCTCGCCACCTTCCCTGGCGCTTGGGGCAACGGCGGCGACGAGCTGGTCGACGAGCTCAAGCCGCTCGACGACGAGCCGGTCATCCGCAAGCACCGGTTCTCCTCGTTCTACGGCACGCCGCTGACCGAGTACATGCGCCGCGCGGGCTGCGACACCCTGGTCGTCGCCGGCCTGTCCACCGGAAACTGCCAGATCACCACCGCCATCGACGGCAACAACCAGGACTTCAAGATCATCGTCCTGGCCGACACCACCGCCGCCATCCCGGCGTCCATCCCCGGTGACGCCGAGCAGCCCTTGGGCTACGGCCAGCACTGGGAGGCCCTCCGCAACATCCAGGCCAACCACGGCGACGTGCGCACCAGCATCGAGTTTCTCCGGATGATCGGCGCCTGAGCACCGTATCTCCCCACCGTCGGGCTCCTCGGCGGGCCCGCCCTCCTCGGCAGGCCCGCCGGTGTCGATCCATCGAATAACCGTAAGCGCGAGAAGAGGACGTGAAATGTCGCTTTCAGGCAAGCGCGTGGCCCTGCTGATCGAAGACGAGTACCAGATCCTCGAGGGTTGGTACCCCCTGCTGCGCCTACAGGAGGCTGGCGCGGACGTCCGGGTCATCGGCAGCGGCACGAAGGGCTCGTACGACAGCAAGGAGCACTACCCGATGGCGGTGAACGCCGGTGCGCCGGACGTGTCCGCGGCCGAGTTCGACGCGGTCGTCATCCCCGGTGGGTTCGCCCCCGACAACATGCGGCTGCACCCCGAGATGATCGACCTGGTCCGCGAGGCCTACGAGACGGGCAAGCTCGTCGCCGCGATCTGCCACGGCGGTTGGATGCTCGCCTCGGCCGGTGCGACCAAGGGCCGGAAGATCACCGGCTACCTGCCGATCAAGACCGACGTCGAGAACGCGGGCGGTACCTGGGTCGACCAGCCTGTGGTCGAGGACGGCAACGTCATCACCTCGCGTACGCCGGTCGACCTGCCCCACTTCGGCAAGGCCATCGTCGAGTACCTCGGGCGAGCCTGACCGGCACTGCCACCGAGCGCCCCTTCGGGAGGAGAGAGTTATGGCTTATTCGTCCAAGCCGGAGCCGGTCGACGCCATCGTCGTCGGGCTCGGCGCGACCGGTGGCACCGCGGTCAAGGTGCTGGCCGAGGCTGGCCTGACGGTCGTCGGTTTCGACCGGGGCCCGTGGCTGCGTGCCCACGAGCACTACTCCGGTGACGAGGTCAAGTACGTCAACCGGAACTACCTGTGGCCCGACCCGAAGCTGTTCCCCCGCACCCTGCGCCACGACGAGAACTCGGTCGCCGAGGTGTTCCCGTTTTCGCCGACCCCGCAACTCGTCGGCGGCGGCACGAACCACTGGGCCGGCTGGGTGCCGCGCCCGCGCGAGTCAGACTTCATCCAGCGCTCGCTGCACGGCGACCTCGACGGTGCGAGCCTCGCCGACTGGCCGATCCGGTACGAGCACCTCGAGCCGTACCTGACCAAGGTCGAGTGGGAGTTCGGCGTCTCCGGTGTGGCCGGCGCGGACAAGTACGAGCCTTTCCGCAGCCGCCCGTACCCGAGTGAGCCGCTGCGCCCGACCCGCTTCGGCCGGCGGTTCTACGACGCCGCCAAAAAGATGGGCTTCAACGCGTTCCCGATCCCGCACGCCATGGTCACCAACGGGCACAAGGGTCGCGACCCGTTCAACAAGACCAGCTTCTGGAACCAGTACGGCGACCCGAGCGGCGCCCGGTCGAACACGCTGACCACGTTCATTCCGGAGGCGGTGGCGACCGGCAACTTCGAGTTGCGCTCGGAGTGCTTTGTCCGCGAGATCAAGGTCGGCAAGGACGGCCGAGCCACCGGCGTCGTCTACATCGACCCGGAGGGCCGCGAGGTCGAGCAGGACGCCAAGGTGGTCGTGCTGGGCCTCGGCGCCATCGAGTCGGCCCGCCTGATGCTGATGTCGCGCTCCGCCCAGCACCCCGACGGCCTGGCCAACTCCAGCGGCCTGGTCGGCAAGAACGCAACCTTCCACGAGTACGTGTTCGCCGTCGGCCTGTTCGACAAGGACATCGACGACCCGCTGTACGGCTGGGCCGGTAACTACATCAGCGGCGGCACGTTCGAGTTCTACGAGACCGGGAAGGACCGCGGCCACATCGGCGGCTGCCTGATCTCGGCCTCGCAGACGGTGCACCCGGTCAACTGGGTCTTCCCGGGTCGGCCGAGCTGGGGTGGCGCGCTCAAGGACGCCGACCGCGACTACTTCAACTACGCGATGAAGATCGGCGCGATCCTGCACGACATGCCGCGCGAGTCCAACCGGGTCGACCTCGACCCGACCGTGAAGGACGCCTGGGGCCTGCCGGTCGCCCGGATCACCCACCAGCCGCACGAGAACGACGTGCGGATGAGCAAGTGGCAGGTGGACAAGAACGCCGAGATCCTCGAGGTCGCCGGCGCCCGCAAGACCGTCCCGGTCTACCTCGACCGGATGACTGGCAACACCTGTCACCAGCACGGCACGGCGCGGATGGGCAACGACCCGACGAAGTCGGTGCTGAACGAGTGGTGCCAGACCCACGACATCGACAACCTGTTTGTCGTGGACGGATCGGGCTTCCCGACCTCGACCGGCGTCAACCCGACATTGACCATGATGGCCAACGCCTGGCGCGCGTGCGACTACATTGTCGGCACCTTCGCCAAGGGCCGCGAAGAGCGCATCAGGGTCGCCTAGCCAACGCTGCACGCAAGGATGGAGGACTTGTGACCCTCAAGGCTGACTGGGAGATCGTCGGCTCGCCGATCGACCCCGACTCGAACGAGCGGCTGTTCTTCACCGCGCACGAGTGGGCGACGATCGAGGCCGCGACCGCCCGCATCATCCCGACCGACCACGACCCCGGGGCCCGCGAGGCTCGGGCGGTCGTCTTCATCGACCGCTACCTGTCCGGCATCGACTATGTCTTCGCCGCGGCCGACGGTAGCGGGTTCCTCAAGCTCACGGGCAAGTTCGCCGAGGCGTGGCGGGCCCGCATGTGGGACATGCAGCAGACCTACCGCCAGGGCATCCGCGACCTCGACGAGGTGGCCCGCCAGAGCCACGACGCCGATTTCAAGGACCTGGCCGAGGAGCAGCAGGACGCGGTGCTGGAGACCTTCTCCGGCGCGCCGAAACCGTCGAAGGTCACCTTGGGTACGACGGAGCCGGTGACCACGTTCCTGCAGGGCACGTTCGACGAGGGGATGAGCTTCTTCCCCGCGCTGTGCCTGCACACCAAGCAGGGCTTCTACTGCGACCCGGTCTACGGCGGGAACAAGGATCACATCGGCTGGAAGGTGATCGGCTTCGTCGGCCCGAAATCGTTGAAGGACACGATGGACGGCACGTACGACACGACGCCCTACTTCATGGAGGGCGACTACAGCTGGCAGGATCTGGTCCCGCACCTGCACGACCACCCGTTCCAGCCGGCCGGAGGGTAGTTTCGGAAAATCGCCCTCCATGGACGCTCGGCCGCCCATTTCGCGCCGAGAAAGCCAGTTCGGATGCGGCCCGGGCGTGCTGCCCGGGCCGCCATCCAACAGCCACTGTCAATGTCTGGCACGACGATGGTAGGGTATAGTGATCAGGCCACCTGACCATTGGACTGGACCGTGTTTGCTCGGTGAAGGGGGTCACCAAGATGACCGGCATTGGTCCCGGTGATATCAAGCCCATCCTCCGGCTGAAGGTCGCCGACTCGGTCGCGGCCCAGTTGGAGCAGCTGATCACCCGTGGCGACATCAAGCCCGGTGAGAAGCTGCCGCCCGAGCGGGTACTCGCCGAGCGCTTCGGCGTCGGGCGCAGCTCGATGCGCGAGGCGATCCGCGTGGTGGAGGCCAACGGCCTGCTGCGCACCGACCACGGCCGAGGTGTCTTCGTCGTCAGCGACAAGAAGGCGATGCCGAAGCTCTCCGATCTGCTGGTGTTCGACGACTTCACGGTGCCCGAACTCTTCGAGGTACGGATGTCGCTCGAGCCGGACGCGGCGAGCCTCGCCGCCCGGCGGATCACCGCGCAGGAGGCCGCCAACCTCCAGCGGATCCTGGCCGAGGCGGAGAATCCGCAGCTGAGCGACGACGCGTTCGTCAAGCTCGACGCCGAGCTGCACCGCGCCATCGTCGTGGCCACGAAGAACACGTTGCTGCTGCGGCTGATGGAGAGCATCGAGCCGCTCTTCTTCAAATATTCACACCGGGTCATCGAGCTGCCCGGCCGGCGCGCGCACGCGCACGCCGGGCACGTCGCGATATGCCAGGCGATCATCGGCCACCGGGTGCGGGACGCGCGATCGGCCGCGCTGAGCCACATTCGCGACGTCGAGCGCGACATCGCCGAGCACCTGGAGCGGAGGACGACCGAGCGTCCGTGACGTCAGGCACGAAAGGCACCGTCATCGGCGGCGCCTTTCGTCGCGTCACAGGAGATCCAGCATTTTCTGACGGCGGCCGGCCGGGTTGCCGAACGGACGCCGCAACGGGTCCGGAGCCTTCGGCAGGGCCTCGAACTGGGCCATGTCGTGCCCGGTAACGACGAGCGCGTCCGTCGCTTCGGCCAGCGCGGTGAGCCGGTGCATCGAGTGCACCGCCGCCAGGGTGTCGGTCGCGATGCCTGGCGGTAGGTTGTCGTCGATGCAGCTGACGGTGTTGATCGCGTCGCCGGCCAGGATCACGTTGCCCAGGTCGGGAACGTCCCACAGGACCACCGACTGGTGGCCCGGCGTGTGACCCGGCGTCATCATCAGCTGGATGCCGGGCAGCATGTGCCAGTCCCCGTCGGCGAGCGTCCAGTCCGTCGTGCTGAAGTCGGCCGGCGCATACCCCTTGCCGGCGTGCCCGTCCGGGTTGTGCGCCCATCGGTGCTCCGCGCGCTGTACGACGTGGGCGGCGTGCGGGAAGACGCGTCCGCCGCCGGCGTGGTCGTGGTGCAGGTGCGTGTAGACGACGGCCCGTACGTCCCGTGGCGTAAGCCCCAGCAGCTCCAATTGCTTTGCCGGGTGCTGGTGCGGCGCGGTCCGCGGGCGGGAGGCCGCCGCCAGCTCCGGCCCCCAGGCGGCGACGGGGTCGTCGATGACGCCGGGGTCGTTGCCGGTGTCCACCAGGACGTACCCCGAGGTGGTACCGAGCAGGAACATCTGGACCGGTACGACGATTCGGCTGCCGGCGCCGGAACCGGGCACGACGGAACTCGGTTCCACCTCCAGCACGCCGCCGTCCAGCAGGTGGACCGACGTTACCGACGACTTCATGCCGCCCCCTCGGCGCTGCTGTGCAGGCAGCGGAAGAGTAGTGCCATCGAGGTGGCGCCGGCGTCGACGTGACCACGGCTGCGGTCGCCGAGGTAGCTGCCCCGGCCCATCCTGGCGACCATGTCGGCGGTGGCGTCTCGGCCCTTCTCGGCCGCCGTGGCGGCGCGATCCAGGGCGGTCACGAGGCCGACGGACCGAGTGGCGGGGGACTCCAGCTCGTCGACGGCCGGGTGGAGCGCGTCGACGAGAGTCTTGTCGCCGGGGGAGGAGCCGCCGAGTTCACGGATGCCCGCCACGGCAGAGCCGAGCCCCTGGGTGAGGGCGGCCAGATCGAGCGCGGTCCGGCCCTCGCCGACAGCGCTCAGCCGCAGGAAGAACGTGCCGTACAACGCCCCGCTGGCGCCGCCGACCGAGTTGATCAGGGCCATGCCGACGGCGTCGAGCTGTTCCCGGATGTCACCGAACCGGTTGTCCCGCAACATTTTCCGCACAGCGGCGGTGCCCTGGCTCAGGTTCGAGCCGTGCTCGCCGTCGCCGGTGGCGGAGTCGAGCTCGTTCAGGTGGGCCTCGGCGGCCTCGACCTCGGTGCAGAAGCGCTCCAGCCAGGCCGTCACGGCGTCCTGTGACAATGTCGTGGTCATTTCACGCTCCCCAGCGCAGTGTCGGAGTGTGCACGGGCCGGTCCCAGAGCTCGAGCAGCTCGTCGTCGGCGTGCAACACCGTGAGCAGGGCGCCGTGCGAGTCGAGCGACGTGATGTAGTCGCCGACCAGACTCCGGACGGGCTCGGCGCCGTGCTTGACGAGGCGGTCCCGGACCGCGGCAAAGAGCCCGTACAGCTCGATGGCGGGGGTTGAGCCGAGGCCGCTGAGCAGGACCAGGACGCGGTTGCCCGGCTGCAGTTCCAGCTCGGCGGTGATCCGCTCGAGCATGACGTCGGCGATTTCGTCGACCGAGGGCAGCGGACGGCGTTCGTGGCCGCGGTCGCCGCCGATGCCGACGCCCACCTCGTACTCGCCGTCGGGCAGCTCGAACGTGCGCCGTCCCGTTCTGGGGTGGGTGCAGGGGCTCAGCGCGACGCCGAAGGTGCGGCTGCGCTCGACGACCCGGCGGGCCACAGCGGCGACGTCGTCGAGCGTGCGGCCCTGCTCGGCGGCGGCCCCGGCGATCTTTTCGACCAGCACCGTGGCGCCCAGTCCGCGGCGGCGGGCGGCGAGCTCTGGCGGGAACGACGCGTCGTCGTTGACGAGCACCTTCTCGATCCGGATTCCCTTGCGGCGCAGGATCTCCGCGGCCAGGCCGAAGTTCATCACCTCGCCGCCGAAGTTCTTGATGATGTAGAGAACGCCGCCGCCGTGGTCGGCGCGGACAGTCGCCGCCATGATGGCGTTCGGCACAGGGGAGGAGAACACCTCGCCGGGGCACGCGGCGTCGAGCATCCCCAGCCCGACATAGCCGGCGTGCAGCGGTTCGCAGCCCGAGCCGCCGCCCGAGACGAGACCCACCTTGCCGGGAGCGACCGGTGCGCGACGCACGAGGATGCGGTGCTCCGGGTCGCACTCGATGACGTGGGGATGAGCGGCGGCCAGGCCGCGCAGGTAGTCCGCGACGACCGCCGACGCGTCGCCCATGATCTTCTGCATCTGCCGGTCCCCTTTCCGGGGGGAAGAAACCCAGTCGACCCCTTGACTTTGTGGTCCGGATCTCAGGATATTGGTCCGACCACCCGATCACAAGACCAGTCGGTCGCGGAGAGGAGCAGGAATGAGGGCGCCATCCCCAGTGCCGGTCGAGGCACAGCCGCCCGCGGAGGCTCCGCACCTGCGCATGACGGACATCCACAAGCGCTTCCAAGGCGTCCAAGCCCTCGACGGGGTGAGCCTGCTGGTGCGCAGCGGCGAGATTCACGCCCTGCTCGGTGGCAACGGTGCGGGCAAGTCGACCCTGCTGAACGTGCTGTCCGGCCTCGTCACGCCGGACTCCGGCAGCATCGAGCTGGCCGGTCAGGAGGTGTCCATCGGGCATCCCCGGGAGGCGCAGGCCCTCGGCATCAGCACCATTCACCAGGAACTGTCCACCGTGCCCGACCTGACCGTGCTGGAGAACATCTTCCTCGGCCGGGAAGAGGCGCTCACCGGCAAGGGCTCATTGTTCGTCAACCGCCGGCAGATCGCCCGCCAGATCCAGGATCTCGCCAGCGAGTTCGGCATCACGAAGTCCGAGCTGTGGCGGCCGGTCGGTGACTTCGGTGCCCTGAAGAAGCGGGTCATCGAGATCGTCAAGGCGCTCGCCGTGCCGCCGAAGGTGCTGATCCTCGACGAGCCGACGTCCGGGCTCGAGGAGCACGAGAAGACCCTGCTCTTCGAGCACATGCGCAGCCTGCAGCGCCGCGGTGTAGCCCTGATCTGGGTCACGCACCACCTCGACGAGGTGTTCGGCCTGGCCGACGTGGTGACGGTGATGCGTGACGGGCGCACGATCGCGCGGACCGAGACCGCCGAACTCACCCAGCGCGAGCTGGCCGTGCAGATGTTCGGCGGCGACGCGACCGAGCTGATGGAGGCCGCCGACGCCGTGCCCGCGCGGCAGCGTGTCGACGGGGACGCGCGTCCGCGGCTGCGGGCGCTGAACCTGAGCCGGCACAGGGTGCTCCGGGACATCTCCTTCGACGTGGAGCGCGGCGAGATCCTGGGCATCGCCGGGCTGGCTGGCGCCGGGCGGACCGAGCTGGCGCGAGCTCTGATGGGCCTGGACAAACTCCACTCCGGCCGGATCGAGATCGATGGGAAGCCCCGCCGGATCGGGCACCCCAGGGTGGCGTACAAGGCCGGCTTGGCGATGGTTCCCGAGGACCGCAAGCAGCTCGGGATCCTGCCCGACCTGTCGGTCGCCGAGAACATCTCGGTCTCCGAGCTCCGCTCGGTCACCGCGGGCGGTGTGCTGCGATCGCGGCGGGAGCGGGCACTCGCCGACTCGTACATCAAAGGCCTGGGAATCAAGACGCCCGGACCGGCGGAACCCATCCGCAACCTCAGCGGCGGCAATCAGCAGAAGGCGATCATCGCCCGCTGCCTGCACACCGAGCCGTCGATCCTCATCTTCGACGAGCCGACCCAGGGCATCGACATCCACGCCAAGGCCGAGGTCCACCGCCTCATCCGGGACGTCGCGGAGAAGGGCACCTCGGTCATCGTCATCGCGTCCGAGTTCGCCGAGCTGATCAGCCTGTGCCACCGGGTCGTCGTGATGAACCGCGGAGCGCTCGTCGGCGAGATCTGCGGCATCCCCCAACGAGTGGCGACCGACGGATACGACGCCGTCAAGCACGCCATCATCGACAAGGCATCGAGAGCTGACCGATGAACAACTTCCGCTCCGACGCCGCTCGGTTCCTCGGGATCGAAGGCGTACCCATCCTCCTCGCGTTCACCGCGGTCACCATCGGTTTCGCCCTGGCCGTACCGTCGTTCGCCGACGGTGACTCGGTCAGGTACTACCTCAACGACGAGGTGCCGATCTTCATCATCACCGCCGGACTGGCCCTGGTCATCATCGCCGGCGGGATCGACCTCTCGGTCGGCGCCGTCCTCGGCCTCAGCGCCGGAACCTCGCTGTGGGCGTCGATGCACGGGTTCAACCCACTCGTGTCCATCCTTGTCGGAGTCGGCACCGGGCTGGTCTTTGGCCTGATCAACGGCCTGGTGATCGTCAAGTTCCGGCTCAGCGACTTCATCGTCACACTGGGCACGCTCAACGTCGCGGCTGGCCTGCTCTTGGTGCTCACCGACCACGTCCAGCTGGTCGGCACCCGCGACGAGACCTTCCTCGGCATCGCCGGCTCATCGGTCGGTGGCCTCACCAGCGCCCTGGTCCTCGCCGTCCTCGTCATCGTTGCGCTGCACCTGGTGCTCGTGAAGACCGCGATCGGCCGCCGGATCCGGGCGAGCGGCATGGGCAGCGCACCCGCGCTGGTGGCCGGCCTCGACGTCGGGCGGCTGAAGATCTACGCGTACCTCGTCTCCGGCGGCCTGGCCGGCTTCGGCGGCGTCCTGCTCGCCGCCCGCCTCAACTCCGTCCAGGCCGGCATGGCCGGCGGCTACGAGCTGATCGCGGTCGCCGCGGCCGTGCTCGGCGGAGTGAGCCTGGCTGGCGGTCGCGGCGGAATCTGGCAGGCCGCGCTCGGCGCGCTGCTGCTGGTGACCCTCAAGCAGGGCTTCCGGCTGATGGGCGTCGACCCGCTCATCTTCTCGATCATCACCGGCGTCTGCATCCTCCTCGGCGTGATCGTGGACCGCGGTGCCCGCCGCTTCGCCCTGACCCTGCGCACCCCCCAACCCGTCCAGGCTCCGGCCGGTGAAGTGCAACCGGCGATAAGTAAGGGGCGATGATGACCACCCTCACCCCCGAACGGGTGTCCGCCACCACCAACAAGCGGGTCTCCGCGCTCCGCGTCCGCATCCTCCGCGATCCCTCGTTCGGGATCCTCGCCCTCCTCTTCGTCGTGTGCGTCGTGATGGCGTTCACCGAGCCCACGTTCGCGACAGCCGGCAACCTCACCAACATCATCAACGCGATGATGACCGTGAGCTTCCTGGCGATCGGCATGACCGTGGTGCTCATCGCCGGCGGCCTCGACCTCTCGGTCGGGTCGGTGATGGCCCTCAGCGCCGGCGTGGTGGCCAGCTGCCTCAACAACGGGATGCCGCTGGCCGTCGCGTTCCTCGCCGCGCTGGGCGTCGGCGCCGGCATCGGCCTCGTCAACGGGCTGCTCATCACGAAGCTCGGCATCCCCGACTTCATCGCAACGCTGGCGATGCTCGGCCTGGCCGGCGGGCTCCTGCTCTACTGGACGGCCGGCGTGCCGATTCTCGGCTACATGACCGACGCGTACTACTACATCGGCGGACTGCGTCAGATCGCCGGGCCGATCACCGTACCCATGCTGCTGGTCCTCGCCGTCGGCATCGCGGTCTCGATCCTCCTGCGCCGCACCACCTACGGCGTGAAGTTCTACGCGGTCGGCAGCTCGCCCACCGGCGCGAAGAACGCCGGCATCCGGGTCGACCGCATCAAAATCGCCGCGTACGTGATCAGCGGGCTGATGGCCGCGGTCGCCGGCATCCACATCGCCGGCCGGACGACCACCGTGCCGCCGCTGATCGGCAACGGATACGAGATCAGCGCCATCGCGGCGGCCGTGATCGGCGGCGCCTCCCTCTTCGGCGGCAAGGGCCGGGTGATCGGCGCTCTCGTCGGCGCGCTGACCCTGACGCTGACCCGCAACATCATCAACCTGACCGGCGTCGAGTCGAGCTGGCAGGCGGTAGTCACCGGCCTCGTACTCATCCTCGCCGTCCTGGCGAACCAGGCGTGGAGCGGCATCGCCCGCTCGATCGGCGCCTCCCGCAGCTGAAGTTCCCCACCCCCCCGTCCGCAATGCCACACCGCACCTACAAGGAGATCGTCATGCCCAACTTCGATGGAGTCTCGCGCCGTCGGCTGCTGCGCACCGCGGGGGTGCTCGCCGGGGCCGGCGTCGGCGGATCGCTGATCGCCGCTTGCTCGCCCAACGGCAAGGCAGCACGGTCATCCGGCGGCGGTTCGGCGTCCAGTGAGTCGTTCGACGACGCGATCAAGAAGATCGTCAACGGCAAGGAGATCAAGGTCGGCTTCACCCCGCCGGTCCTCTCCGAGAACTTCACCCAGATCGAGCACGCCGCCTGGCACCGGATGAACGAATACGAGCAGCGGTTCGGCTGCAAGTGGGTGTGGGAGCGGCAGGCGCCGGTCGGCGACTTCAACGCCGTCCAGGGCACCCTCGGCATCGTCCAGTCGTGGGTCTCCCGCAAGTTCGACGCCATCGCGGTCTGCACCGGCGCCAACTTCGCCACCGTGCAGAGCCTGTACCGCGACGCCACCAGCAAGGGCGTGAAGATCTACCAGTTCAACCAGCCGGCCGAGCTCTACCCCGAGGACCAGCTGCAGACCGTCACCAACGTCGGCTACGACAACCGGTGGCAGTCCGGCTACCTGGCCGGCAAGTACATCGCCGAGAAGCTCAAGGGCAAGGGCAACATCCTTCAGATCTGGGGCCCGTCCGGCTCGGACTGGACCCGCGGTCGCAAGATCGGCTTCGACAGGGCGCTCGCCGAGAACCCGGGCATCAAGGTGGTCGGCCAGGCCGACGGCGGTTACGTGCGGGACAAGGGCTTCGCCGCCGCGCAGGACCTGCTGACCAAGAACCGCGACGTGAACGCGATCTACGGCGAGAACGAGGAGATGGCCCTCGGTGCGTCCCAGGCCATCGACACCGCCGGCCTCAAGCACTGGGACGGCACCG
Organism: Micromonospora sp. WMMD1219; assembly: GCF_049315215.1. Taxonomy (NCBI): domain Bacteria; kingdom Bacillati; phylum Actinomycetota; class Actinomycetes; order Micromonosporales; family Micromonosporaceae; genus Micromonospora; species Micromonospora sp. WMMD1219. The sequence goes on along the minus strand of NZ_CP186057.1, from coordinate 1,004,757 downwards.
ACGGCGTCCTCACCATCGGCGCCGACGGGCTGGTCTCCGGCTACAAGCAGATCAAGGCCGGCAAGCTCACCGCCACCGTCGACATCGGCGGCGTCGACCAGGGCCAGAACCTCATCGAGGCGATCTTCGTGACGGCGGTCCTCGGCCAGTCGGTCACCCAGATCATCAACAACCCGACCCAGGTCGTCGACAAGACCAATGTGGACTGGCACCAGAGCTACACCGAGTGGGCTCTCGCGGCACCGAAGAAATACGGCGCCTGACGCGCCGCCCCACCATCCGACAGCAACAGCTACGAGGCGAACAGTGAGTCGAGCATGAAAATCGCAGGCGTTCGGGCATATCCCGTCGGGCTGCCCCTGAAAGAGAAGCTGCGCTGGGGAGCGATGGCGGTGAGCACCAAGGGTGGCATCATCGTCGAGGTCAGCACCAGCGACGGGTCAGTGGGCATCGGCGAGGCCGGCTTCTCGGCCGAGTACTTCCCGACCGTCGGCCCGCTGATCAACGAGCAGCTCGGTCCGATGATCATCGGCCGGGATCCGCGGGACATCGGCGCGCTGTGGCACAGCATGATGCGGGCGACGCACATGTGGGGCCGCCGTGGCGTCGAGACGTACGCACTGAGCGGTATCGACATCGCCCTGTGGGACCTGATGGGCAAGACCGCCGAGCAGCCGGTCCACCGGCTGCTCGGCACGTCGCAGCACTCGGCGCGGGCGTATTTCGCGCCCTCACTGAAGCCGGCCGACCAGGCCGTCGCCGAGGCCAAGGAGGCGGTTGCTGCCGGCTACACGGCGATCAAACTGCGTGTCGACGGCGACCTCCATCGGGCGGTCCACCTCGTGCAGTCGGTGCGCACGGCGGTCGGCGCCGAGATCGAGCTGATGGTGGACGCCAACATGGCGTACGACCGCAGGGGCGCCCTGACCCTGGCCAAGGAACTGCACGACCTCCAGGTGGCCTGGCTGGAGGAGCCGATCATGTCGCACAGCCTGTCGCAGTACGTCACCGGCCACTCGTGGCTGGCCGACCGGGTGGACATCCCACTGGCCGGCGGCGAGTCGCTGCTGACCCGGTACGAGTACATCGACCTCATGTCGAAGCTACCCTTCGACATCATCCAGCCGGATGCCGCCAGCGTGGGCGGCATCTCCGAGCTCAAGCGGATCGCGGACATGGCGGGCGCCTGGAACCTCAAGTGCGTCCCGCACATCGGCTGCTCCTCCGGCACCGGCATCGGCATCTACGCCGGACTACAGGTCATCCTCAGTTGCGACAATGCGCCGCTGATCGAGTTCGACGCGTACGGCGGGCTCGGCTGGGAGGGCTTCCTCGTCGATCCGCCGGTGGTCAAGGACGGCCGGGTCTGGGGGAGCGAGGAACCGGGCATCGGGGCGCGCATCGCCGACGACGCGGACGAGCGCTTCAGCCTCCGGATCGGAGCATGACCGTGACGAACTCTCTTCAGGTCGGTCCGGTGCTACCGGTCCTCGTCATCGAGGACGCCGGCCACGCCGGCGCGCTGGGCGACGCCTTGGTCAAAGGCGGACTCACCTCCGCCGAGGTGACGCTGCGGACCGCGGCCGGGATCGACGCCATCCGGGCCCTCGCGGGTCGCGGGGACCTCGTCGTCGGCGCCGGGACGGTGCTCACCGCCGAGCAGGCCGAGCGTTCCATCGCGGCCGGCGCCCGATTCGTCGTGACCCCGGGCTTCGCGCCCGCCGTGCTCCGCGTCTGCCAGGACGCCGGAGTGCCGGTCTTCCCGGGCGTCGCCACCGCGACCGAGATCCAGATGGCCATCGACGCCGGGCTCGGCGTCGTCAAGTTCTTCCCGGCACAGCAACTCGGCGGCGTCGCGATGATCAAGGCGCTATCGGCGCCGTTCAGCGGGGTGCGGTTCATCCCGACCGGCGGCGTCACCACCGCCCTGATCCCGGATTACCTCGCCCTCCCGGCCATCCTCGCGGCCGGCACGACGGCGGTCGCACCCGCCGACGTCATCGCGGCCCAGCAGTGGGACGAAATCACGATCCGCTCTGAGCGGGCGGTCGCGGCAGCGGGCGGTGCGGCATGAGCGCCGTCAGCCCTCGGCTCAAGACCGACTGCCGGTACGACCTCGTGTCGCTCGGCGAGATCATGCTGCGACTCGATCCCGGCGAGGGTCGCGTTCGTACCGCGCGCACGTTCCAAGTCTGGGAGGGCGGAGGCGAGTACAACGTGGCGCGCGGTCTGCGGCGTTGCTTCGGGCTGCGGACCGCGATCGTCACCGCGTTCGCCGACAACGAGGTCGGCCGGCTCCTCGAGGACCTCGTTCTGCAGGGCGGCGTCGACACCAGCTTCATCACCTGGATTCCCTACGACGGGATCGGCCGGACTGTCCGCAACGGGCTCAACTTCACCGAGCGTGGTTTCGGCGTACGCGGGGCCGTCGGCACCTCGGACCGCGGCCACACCGCAGCCGGGCAGCTCAAGCCGGACGACGTCGACTGGGACCACCTCTTCGGCACACTGGGCGTGCGGTGGCTGCACACCGGCGGCATCTATGCCGCACTGTCGGAGACGGCCGCGCAGACCGTGGAAGCGGCGATGATGGCCGCCCGCCGGTACGGCACGATCGTGTCCTACGACCTGAACTACCGGCCCAGCCTGTGGAAGGCCGTCGGCGGTCAGGACCGTGCACGCGAGGTCAACCGGCGCCTCGCCCGGCTCGTCGACGTGATGATCGGCAACGAGGAGGACTTCACCGCCTGCCTCGGCTTCGCTGTGCCGGACACCGACATCCACAGCGGCTCACTGGACGCCGGCAAGTTCAAGACGATGATCGAGGCGGCGGTCGACCAATACCCCAACTTCAAGGTCGTCGCGACCACGCTGCGTGGCGTACGCAGCGCGACCGTCAACGACTGGGGCGCCGTCGCCTGGGCGGCCGGCGAGTTCGCCGAGGCGACCGACCGTCCCGGCCTGGAGATACTCGACCGGGTCGGCGGGGGCGACAGCTTCGCATCCGGCCTGATCTACGGCCTACTGGAGCGGGACGGCGATCTGGCCCTCGCCGTCGAGTACGGCGCGGCACACGGCGCGTTGGCGATGACCACCCCCGGCGACACGTCGATGGTGGGTGTCGCCGAGGTCGAGGCCCTGATGCGAGGAACTGGTGCCCGCGTCCAGCGCTGAGGGTTCTGCGGGCCGCATGACCTCGGTGCGCTGGCAGGCGGCGAAGGAGTTCGGCGTGATCGGCGAGAGGCGGACGTCGGGCGTGCACTGGCCGGCGCCGCCGCCTCTCGCCGTCAGCATGTCGATGTCGCCCAGGTCTTGGGCCTGGTTGTGGCTGTTCCCCGTCGTCGCCGCTCACGCCGGCCAGGTCGGCACGGATGCCGAGCGGGCCGGCCTCCGAATAGAAAGCGGTGTCCGTGCCGACCGCCTGGGGCACGTCGTCGGATAGCAGCACCGTCCGTCACCACCGGGTCTGTGGATCTAACAGCACCTCTCTGTGTCATGGATGACCGGCCCCGCTCCTTCATGGATCAAACAGAGGGGAGCCAACTCCGGACGTCCGGGCCAGGTGCACCAGTGTTCGGCCGTAGGGTCCGCATTGGTAGGACGACACGGCCGGAGCGCAGTGTCTCCTCGATGAGACACTGCGCTTCGGCGGTTCGAGTCGATGTGGCTTTTCGTTCTCAGAGCCGGGTCATGGTGGAGGTGTAGCCGCCTCCGCCGGGGTAGGTCCATTCGCCGGTGACCGTGGTGTCGTCGGTGCGGAATGTGCCCGCGTAGTAGGCGGGGCTGCCTTTCGCGCCGGCCCAGATAGTCATCTTGTCGCCGACGAGTTCGTAGACGTAGTCGAAGGTGTTGCCGGCCGTGTCGTAGAACCGCGACACCACGTCCGCGCCGACCGGTTCGCCGAACGGGTGTAGGTGCCCGATGACCTCCAGGCCGGTGACGGGTTGGCCGAACTGGCTCAGTTCGACGTGCTGGAGCAGGAAGAATCGGCCGGCCATCCATTCGTACCGCACGGTTCCCTCGGCGCCGCCGGTCACCGACCAGGTGCCGACTAGACGGTCCAGAGCGGTCAGTTCGGCGCTCGGCTGGGTGTTCTCAGACATCGTGTCCTCCTCGGTAGGTGTTCGTCGGTACCTCGGAGGCGACGTCCGGGCCTTGACGTCGACGTTGCGTGATCCAGCTCACGCTGTAGAACGTCAAAGTTCGCGGTGCGGCCACGAGGTAGCGGCAAGCACTCACCAAGGAGGAAGTCATGGCCACCGTCGCCGCCACCGTTCCCGCTGCCCGCCGCTTGTCCGACCGGCTGCTCCTCGCCGGCGTCCTCGCGGGACCGGTCTTTTTCGCTTCGGCCGTGACGCAGATGCTCACGCGGGAGGGCTACGACATCACGCGGCACCCGATCAGCCAGTTGGCCACCGGAAGTCCCGGCTGGATCCAGATCACCACGTTCGTGCTCGCCGGCTTCGGCGGGATCGCCCTCGCCATCGGGATCCGACGCACGCTCACCGAGGGTATCGGCCGGCGTGTGGTGCCGATCTTCGTCGGGATCTTCGGTGCCGGTCTCGTCGCGGCTGGGGTGTTCATCATGGATCCGGAGTACGGCTTCCCGGTAGGGACCCCTGAGGGGCCGGTCGACGAGATGTCCTGGCACAGCATCGCGCACTCGGCGGCGGCGGCCGCCGCCTTCACCTCGCTGGCCGTCGCCGCCATCGCGCTGACCGTTCGGCACGTCCGCCGTCGGGCCGCCCTGCCGGCGGCGCTGAACGGCCTCGCCGCGCTCATCCTGCTGATGCCGATGTCACCGAGCCACATGAGCATCCAGATCGCCGTGAACGGCCTGGTCGCCTTCACCTGGACGACGGTCGTCGCCCTCTCCCTGCGCCGTTCGAGCTGATCGGCGTAGCGTGATCCGAGGCCCGCGAACACGAGGAGAATGGTGAAGTATCTGCTGCTCAGCTACACACCGGCCGCCGCCTGGGACGCCGCGACCGCCGACACCCCGTCCGAGGAGGCGCTGGCCGCGTTCGCCGCGTACCAGCGGTTCGAACAGGAGCTGATCGAGACCGGCGAGTTTGTCAGCAGCGAGGGACTCGGCCACCCGGCGGTCAGCACCACGGTCTGCAAGACCCCAACCGGCGTGGTGGCCACCGACGGGCCGTTCGTCGAGCTGAAGGAGGTCCTGGCCAGCTTCGCCGTGATCGACGTGGACGACCAGGAGCGCGCCGTCGAAATCGTCTCGCGGATGGTCGAGGTTCTGGGCGAGCCGATGGAGATCCGGCCGATCATGGGCGCGGACTTCGCGGCATGACCCGCCGCGTCCAGCCTCGCCGGACGGCGGCAGGCCGGGAGGGCACCCGAACGGCAGTACCGGCGTGAGGCCGGACGTCGAGCACATGCTGCGCACCGAGGCGCCGCAGGTTCTCGGCGCGCTGGTGCGGCGCTTCGGCCGCTTCGATATCGCCGAGGACGCGGTACAGGAGGCACTGCTCGTCGCGAGCCGGGTGTGGCCGACGGACGGCGTGCCGGAGAACCCGCGCAGCTGGCTGATCCGGATCGGGTACCGGCGGATGGTCGACCTGCTCCGTACCGACCAGGCCCGACGCCACCGTGAGCGGCACGCCGGGATGAGCGAGCTGGCGATGCGGGACCCGACCCGCCAGGCGGGCCCTGCGCTGGAGACCGACGACAGTCTCACGCTTCTGCTGCTTTGCTGTCACCCCGCGCTGAGCCCCACCTCCCAGGTGGTGCTCACGCTGCGCGCGGTCGGCGGCCTGACAACGGCGGAGATCGCACACGCGCACGGGACGACCGAGAACACCATGGGCGCCCGGATCAGCCGCGCCAAGCAGCAACTGGCCCGCGCCGGCGCCCGGTTCACCCCGCCGACCGATGCCGACCGCGACAGCCGGATGAACGCTGTCATGCAGGTGCTCTACCTGATCTTCAACGAGGGCTACACCGCCTCCACCGGAGACGTACTCACCCGCGTGGACCTGACCCGCGAGGCGATCCGGCTGACCCGTATGCTCCGCGCCTCCCTGCCGGACGACCCCGAGGTGACGGGGCTGCTTGCCCTGATGCTGCTCACCGAGTCGCGGCGTGCTGCCCGTACCGACGGCGACGAGTTGGTGCCGCTGGACGAGCAGGACCGGACACGGTGGGATCCTGAGCTGATCCGCGAGGGCACGGAGCTTATCGACAGCGTTTGGCGGCGGCGCGAGGTCGGCGCGTACCAGCTGCAGGCGGCGATCGCGGCCGTGCATGCTGCGGCTGCGGCGCCGGACCGGACGGACTGGCCCCAGATCGCGGCGCTGTACCTGGGACTGGAACGGCTCAGCCCGACCGCGCCGGTACGGCTGAGCCGGGTGGTCGCAGTCGCGTACGCGTACGGGCCGGCCCGGGGGCTGGCCCTGCTCGACGACCTCAACTGGCGCTACCACCTGGACGAGAACCCGCTGACCCGGCAACGCGAACGCGCGATCCGCGCACATCTGCTTGAGATGACCGGCGACACGGCCTGCGCGGCGGCGCGGTACCGCGAAGCAGCCGCGCTAACCCAGAACCAGGTCGAACAGCGATACCTCCAACGCCGAGCCCACCAACTCGGCTGACCAATCGTCGGCCGGCGCCCGGACATCGGCAGATACGCACCTCCTAGGAACGGCTGGGCTCAGCAACGCCCGTCACGCAATGTCACCGACTTAATTCGCAAACCAAGTCGAGGGGGCGGTCACCATGTGTAGGTCGAGACGGCGGTGTGCACTTGCAGCCGTGCCTACCTCTGCACTCAGCCCTGTACGCCGACAACACCCCGCGAACCATTCGCACTGACACGACTCGATGCGTGTCGGGACTCGGTTTAGCGTCCGTGCCTGGCGGTCAACGACCGCTGGCTGGTCGGGTCACGCCCTTTGCTATCCCGGGCGATCGAGCCCTCACGTGAGACCGTGCGGCCCGGCCAGCCCTCATGCTCCCCGAACGGGACGCTGTTGAAGTACCACGCCGGCTTGGACTGGGGCGAAAGCCACCACGACCTCGCCGTGGTCGACGACCACGGCCGCCTTATCACCCACACCCGCCTACCCGACAACCCCGAAGGGCTGGCGCACCTTTTGGCCGTCCTCGCCGCGATTCGGCGAAACCGCCGGTCGATCCCGATCGGCATCGAGACCGGTCGCGGTCTGATGGTCGCCGGCCTGCTGAAGGCAGGCCAGCCCGTCGTCGTGCCCGACCCGACCCGACTCAGGTCGGGTTGCGTCCAGGATTCCTTCCTTGACGGCGAGGTTGAGGGCGGCGCGCAGCGTGGTGCGCAGGTGGTGCATCGCGGAGGCGGACTGGGGGCGCCCTTGCTGTTCCTGTGGCCGCTATCTGCCCGAACACGGTGCGCAGGAGCGGGGCGTCGAGGTCAGCCAGGGCGGTAGCGGCCGAGGCGGGGATGAGGACGGTGTCGACGTCGCGGGTTTAGTGGAAACGGGTGGTGGGCCGGATCTTCGTGCGGTTGTCGAGCCAGTGCCGCAGCCACCGCTCGACCGTCCAGCCCTGTGCCGTCCGGTCCGCCTCGGTGCTGGTCAGCCATTCGTCGCGGGCATGCCGGGCGGCGGCTTGCGACGGGTAGCCACCACGACGGACCCGCTCCCGCCGGCCGAGCACGCTCCTGGCTGAGCAGTGGAAATACCAGGTCCCGTGCCCACGCTCGGACAAACCGGGGGGCAAGAGCCTTCCCGGCGTCGGCCGTCGTCACGGCATCCGCATCGTTTAAAGATCACACCTGACGTCGCCATGCTGCTCGCACCTCCTGCTGTTGTGGGGGCAGGATGCGCCGCTCTAGACGTGGCGGCCATGGCGGCCAGCGGTGTTGTGCTGGTGCCGCGTGTTCAGGCTACGGATGCTGTTGGCCGCACGTCGCAGCTACCGTTTCAGAAGGACAGGTCGCGGGCAGCCGCCGGAGCATTTCCGGCTGCGCGACGTTGCGTGAGCCACGCTCATGTCCGGCCAGAAACGCGGTGATCGGCAGCATGCGGAAAGCCGCCGAGGAAGGCATTCGTGTGGCCCGCGAGGACAGCCTCGCCGGCGCCCGTCTGGCCGAGATGCGCGGCTTCTGCCACTACCTCTGGCTCGAACTGCCGGTGTTGATCAAAAGGTGGCGTGCGGACAAGCGCGACCGCTGAGCCACCTCATGCCGACAAGGCGTGTCTGCCTCGTCTGGCGGCGTTTGCCGATCGTCGGCGCGGGGCGTCGTATCGGCGTGAAAATTCGGCCGGTGATCGTAGCGGTCGCGTGAAAGTCGTCGACGGTGGCTGGTTGGCGGGCTGACATGGACGTCACGGCGGGTCCGAGGCGCGGGCCCGTGCTGTTGTCGGAGGCGTGCGGTGAGTGTCGATCGAGATCCTGAACTTGTTGCGCATGCTGAGACCACGCCGGTGGGCATCAGTGTGGCTGCCGGTGCGGTGGCGGTGACTGGTGCCGCGCTCGTGGTGGCGGCGGTGTTCGGGGCCGCGGAGCTGCCCGCCCGGGTGCTGGTCATCGCCGCAGTGGTCGCCTGGTTCTCCGCCCGGGTGAGGGACCTGCGGGCAGTGGCGGCGGTGACGGCCCTGGCGGGGGCGGTTTTCGTGGGGTTCCTCGCGAACCGTTACGGCGAGTTGACCGGCGGCGAGGGGTGGTCGTACGCGCCATTGATCCTGTTCGCTGCGGCCCTCGGCGCCGGCTGCCAGCGGATGACGATGACCGCCGAGGACCGTTCTGGCCGGCAGACCGGGGCGACGCCCCGCCCCTGCCCTTGGGAGACCAACACGATGGCGATTCCGCCCGGCAGCAGGTCCGGTGGGCCGGATGGACGCTGACGTCGTGCCAGCCGAGCGCCTCGGAAAGGCTTCGACGGGTTTGACGATTGCCGTCGAGTTGGTGACGGGGCGTGGCCGGGACTGCGGCGGGTGTGGACCGGGCGCAGCAGGAGGCTGCGGCTGTTGACCATGCGATCGAGCAGATCACCGGAAGCCGCGGGCAGCGGTGATGCGTTGCCACTGGCCGCCGGAGAGGTCCTGGCCGCCGGCGAAGGTGCGGTCCAGCAGGGTCTCGTACCCGTGGGGCAGCTCGGAGATCATGTCGTGGGCGACCGCGCGGGCGGCGGCGGCCTCGATCCGGTCCTGCTCCGCCGTGGTGGTGATGTCGCCGATGGCGATGTTGGTGGCGGCGGTGAACGGCCGCTTGTGGTACTCCTGCGTCACGACGCCGATCCGGGCCCGCAGCGCGTCGGTGCCCCACTCGTTGCTGGGCCGCCCGTTGTAGCGGATGGCCCCGCTGGTAGGGGTGCGGAAAGTGGCGATCATGGTGGCCAGGGTGGACTTGCCGGAGCCGTTCTCCCCGACGAACGCCACGGTCTGCCCGGCTCCGATGGTGAGGGTGACGCGGTCGACGGCGGGGGTGTCGCGGTCGGGGTAGCGCAGGCTCACCGCGTCGACGGTGGTGGTCGTGGTGACCCGGCGGGTCAGGCTAAGTTGGATCCGGGTCTCGACGTGCATGACCCGGTCGTACTGGTCGAGCAGGAAGTCGCGCAGGCCGTAGGAGCGCAGTTCGGGGGCGGAGTCGCGTTCGGCCATCAGCCGGTGCAGCAGCCACAAGTGGCGGCGGCGTACCGACCCGGCGGCGTAGGTCTGGTAGCGCAGGTGCCCGGCCCGCAGCGCCGCCCACCCGTTCGGCACGGTCGCCACGAGCAGGGCGAGCAGCCGCAGCGTCTCCGGCGCACGGGCGGCCTGACTCTTCACTACCCTGCGGCTACACCGCGTCCAAGCAGCGTGCGGCCCGGACAATCACGCCTCCCAGCTCCTGCTCGCCCGACTCGCCTTCATACCCGAAGGCCGCGTCCGAGACCACGTCTTCGCCAACGGCGTCTGGAGAGACTCGCTCCTGTACTCGATCCTCGATCATGAATGGCAGAACTTCGTCTCGCCGGATGGTGCAGTGCCTCGAAGCCTCCATGGGATGCTAGAAACCCTTCAGCGGCGCACCGAGTCGGACGGCAGCGCGATGCCCGAATCGGGAGAGCTTTGACAGAAAGAAATGTCGCTGCCGATAGGTACGGCTGGTTAGTTCCCAGGCGACCCAGAGGGCGCTGTCGTGGACAGAAAGTCTGCAGGTACACCGGCGTCGATCAACTGATCGCGCATGCGGTCGAGCGAGCTGGGAGTCCAGTCAGGATAGGTGGACAGAAATAGCCGCCGCTGGGCAGCGTCGCGGTCTACCCGGGCTGCCTCGATCGATGATTCGACCGCGCTCGCGGCCTGTTCCCAGAGCTCGCCACGACGTGCGGTTCTACCTGGAGTCAGGGTGCCGTGAATCGGACGCGACCGGGCGGCGAGAATCAACGTGGCAACGGCGAGCAGGCCGCCCGCGCCGCTCAGAACGGGTAGCAGCCACGTGGGCGCGGCGGGCCAGTATGAGCTTGGCAAGATAGCGCTATGCACGGTGGCTACCGGGCCACCGCTGTCGTCCTGCGCGCCTAACGTGCCTACGAGATTGCCATACATAGCGACAGTGGGGGCCATTAGGACCAGCGCGGTGGTGATGGCCAATGCGATGACCGTAGCCCGTTGTGCGGGATGCGCTGGACGGATCCGCCGCGACGCCGTCGCGGCGAGCGACCATCCGGTGAACAGCCCAAGGCTCATTCCGGCGAGGCTGAGGGCGGGAAACGCGGGTGAGCTGGCAGGCCAGCTGCTCACCCGCACGATGCCGTCGTCGGCGACGGAACTGCCGTTGACTTCGATGATCAAGCCCTGCGATTCGGCCGTGAACCGGGCGTACCGGCTCGGGAGGTAGGTGACCCTCTTGTCGCCGGGATACAGCACGCCCGTCTGGTCGTCAACGACGGTGAGACCGGAGACGGACCAGCCAGCCGCGGCGAAGCGCTGCCGTGCCTGCGCGGGATCCCACTGAGAACTCAGCCTGACATCGGCAGCGATCTTGCCAGCCGTCCGGGGTGAGGCTTCGCGCGACATCACTGGTGCCTCCTCAACTCCCGTGGCCAGCCGAGTGAGGTCGTTCAACGCTGCCGCGTCGGGCAGGTTAACCAGGGCCCGGACGCCTAGGTAGGAGCTGGCTGCCGCGCCGAAGGCGCCCACCAGCACCGAAGCGAGGACTACCGCGGCCAACGTGATGGGACGGCGATCGGGCAGCGAGAGCCATTGACGTATCCGTCTGACGATCAGGCGCGTCCAGTTGAGGACCGTGGACCAGAAGACGTTCATCCGGCCGCTCCCGTCGCGCGCTGCGTTCCGCCAAGCCGTCTACTTGGCATGCCCCCATACAGTACGGGTGCCGCTACCTACCGTCCATCGGACGGCGATCTCCGGACGACTCCCGAGGATATCGCTGATTACTCCGTATGCCGGACAACAAGAAGTAGGCGTAGCTGCGATTGACGGAGTCGGGTCATCCGCCGGCCCACCAAGAGGTCAGGGCCAGCAGACGACCCCTATAGTGCTCGACGATCAACTGAACGAGTGGCTAGTTGTCCGGCGCGTCGGTGTGAGTCTGACGGCAGAACCCACAGTAGGAGTACGAGTTGATCACGAAGGGGAACGAGCCTCGGTCCTGGCCTGCGTAGACGATCGCCGACGAACCGCCGGAGACTCCGCACTTGTTCTGGCTGAACGTGAGGGTCACACTGGTGCCGTTGCTGACCGACCGCATCCCGAACGGCATGTCTTTGCACCAGGTGGAACCCCCGGGCCGCGGGCCCTGGTAGAAGGTGCCGGTGAAGTTCGAGCCCGACCAGGCGCAGATTAGCTCTCCGCTGCACCGGGCGAACGCAGCGTCGGCCTTCGCTTGGGCCACCCCCGGGACGGCGGCGGCTGACGAGACGGCAGCGACGACCGCGAGCGCTGCGAACATTCTCTTGGTCATACTTCCTCCCTCCGTTAGGCAGGCGAAAGGCATGACGACCAAGCGGGCATCGAGCCGCTCCGGTGATCCTCAAGAACGTTCCCCGCCTGGGATCACACCCCGTGACTCGACCCCTAACCGTCGATCACTGTCGATGGCAAGCATTGACAAACTCGAATCGAACAACTTCCACGTCGAATACGGCAAACCGGGCAAGCGCTTTTCGCCCACCAACCACACCGAAGTTGCCGTGTCGCTCGTGGCTTCTATCATCGCTTGACTACGGCGACCGCGACGGCGATGACGCCGGCCAGGCCGGCGAGCAGGCTCATCGACGCCTGGACCAGGGCGGTGGTGGAGTTCGCGCCGCGGGAGGCGCGTTCCATATCGTCGGCGAACGCGTCGGCGTCGAAGGGGCGACAAGGTTCCCTCCTTCCTGCTCGGCAACGGCTTCGAGCAGGTCCACACTCGCTGGGTCGCCGAGACCTGGGCCGGGGGCAGTGCCGGCTGCCGCCTGTACGCCGACAACGCCACCCAGCTGCGCGACCGGCTCCTCGCCGAGGACCTGTCCCACGACGAGCTGGACCGGTTCGCCGAGCTGATGGCCGACCCGGCGGTGCTGGTGCGCGGCTACCAGTTCGCCTCCACTACCGGCCGCAAGCCCCGCTGAACCTGACAGGTGGGCGGTCGGGGAGTGTGGATCTAACGGTCTCGGTGTCCGGCAACGCTGCGTCATTCAGCCGATTGCCCTCCGGCGTCGAACCGACCGCGTGTGACCCACTTTGCCGCCGTCCAAGCCGAGGTAGACGGTCAGTCAGGCCGTGGCGGGCATCCACCGCTCGAGCAGCGTGGGGTCGGCAACGATGGACTCAACCTGACGACGCTCCTCCATGGTCAGGCTGAGTTGCCGAAGCCTGGCGCCCCACTCCGGCACCCGTTCCGACTCCTCCAGTGCCGTCGACAGCTCGATGAGCACGGCCAGCGCCATTGCCTGCTGCACGGCCGGTGCGCTGTCGCCGTGGCGGCGCAGTCCCGAGTTCAGGGCTCGGAAGGCATGCCGGTCGTCGTTCTTGAACTCGCGCAGGATCCGCGCGTTGTCCAGAACCCGGGCAAGCCCTTGCAGCTGCTTGGAGCCGCCGTAGTCCAACTCCGTCGGCTCGTCCCGCTGGATGAAAATGATCGAGTTTCCCGACGGATCCGTGACGGTGAACCGTGAGGCGCCGGGCCGGTACCGCGTTATCCGAGGTAGCCCTTTGGCAAGCACCTTTCCGTACGTGCGGCGCATCGCCTCGGTGAACGCTGCATGGTACGGCGCGACCGTATCGACCATTACCAGGCATCCGCCGGTGTTCTCCGACGGGTCCAGGTTGCTGGACGCGCGCCCGTAGTGCAGCTCGAAACCGCGCCACCGGAACGCCAGGTACAGGTAGGGCTTCGTCTGTTTGTAGGTCACAGCGAAGCCCAGGGCGCGCCAGAAGGCCAGGGTTTCCTCCGGTGCCACACAGGGCAGCATCGGCACGGTGGTCTCGTTGGGCTGGACACCTTCGTCAAGCATCGTCAGCACCTCATTTGTTCAACAGGGCAGGCGACGCAGCAGTCTGCCAAACGCGCGACCATCACGCACATGCCAGAACTCGACGATCGTTGCGGACTTGACAGAGCTGCACCGTCGCGCACGCTCATGCCGCAGGTGGGGCGCCGCCGACAACACGGGTACCCTGCGAGCATGCCTAGACTCGAAGTGGCCGCTGACCAGGACCGCCCGAGCCAAGTAGTTCGTTAGCGAGAACTGCTCTGGGTCGGTTGAGAAGTCGATGAAGTCGCTGGCCGCTCCGAGCTGGACCGATGACGGCAGCGGCAACCACTCCCGGGCCATCGCCGGACTCGCCGGGATCGCCGGTCTGTTCACCAACACCACCGGGCTGGTCTGGCAGATCACCAATCTGCACGGTGACTTCGTCGCCGGGATGACCGAAACCGGCAGCGGGCTAGCGTACACCAGCGAGTACGACGAACACGGCAACGCCCGAAACCCCGCCGACGCCGGCACCCGCCGCTACGGCTGGCTCGGCACCCACCAGCGCGCCGCCTACACTCCTGACGGCTCGATCCTCATGGGTGCCCGCCTCTACAACCCCACCACCAGCCGATTCAAGTCAGTCGACTCCGTCTACGGTGGAAACGCCAACCCATACGAATACGCCACCGGAGACTCGATCAACAAGCACGATGTTTCCGGAAACATGTCATGCTGGCGTACCAGCTACAGCTCGCGTAAGTGGTACTACTATTGGGGCACGTGGGGAGGATATCGCGTCGACTGGCGCTGGCAATGCTATTTCTCGCACAGTGACGTGAAGTATTTTACCCGGGGGCGTTGCATACGGCATCATCGCCATAGTTGTAGGTGTCTTTAACCCTCCCGCAGGGGCCGCGTTCGGTGTCGCCGGGCGCCGTCTACGGGTGGCTGGTGTGGGAGTACAACGAAGCGTGCAGTCGGAAGCGAGGAGCCTATATCAGCGGGTTCTTTCGATGGTGGCTAAACAGAAGTGGGCGGTTCGATTGGGGATACGGGTGGATCAACAATAAGTTTTGTGCATAGGCAAGTGGCAAAGTCTAGAAAGGCAGGCGGATGCGACCAAGGGTCGACGTGTGGGTGGCCGGCAAAACAGCAGGGGAATTGACACCTTCCCCGAGGTCGATCATCGATGGCAGCGAAGCTGCATCGGTGGTGGACACCTCCTGCCTAGGTCGATATGGGCTGAGCCGGTTCGTGGTTAGTCTCTCGGTCGACGCGGCAACGGCCAAACGGTTCACTCGGACATGTCGAATGGAAACCATTTGGAGACGCAAGGTCGTACCGGCAGTTCTCGTCGTAACGGCTTTGATTGTCCTCGCGCACGTCGTCGACTCGGTGCGCAATGATGCGCAGCATACGGGGGTGACACTGCTGATAACACTCATCCTGGCGTTTACTGTGCTGGCCGGAAGGCTTGCGCTGAACCTGCTGCACTCACGGCATCACCCGAAAGAAGTAAGGGGAGATGTCTATATTCGCGGCGTTGACGGCGAGACAGTCAAGGTCTGGACCAGCCTCAATCCGACAGGTGCCATCAAGATAATTGGCGGATAACCAAGCCCGGATCCTGAGGGCTTCCCAAAGTGGCTCGCCCATGCGGGACTTATCGAAGAGCGAGGAACTGTGATTGCATCGTAGGTGGCTGCATGAATGGAGTGCCGCTTGGTTGATGTACTGCGCCGACATTAGCTGGTGTACGTGCAGGTAACACGGAATCCTGGGGTGTGCGCCAAGAATGTGGCACGTACCCCAGGATCCGCAAAACAAGTGTGTGAACCGCGATCCGTCAGAGCGTTTTGGTCCGGTCGTCCGTTTCGGCTTGACCATTTTGTCCCTCGTGGTGGGAGTCGGGGCAGGGTCATTGCGGTCTGGGGTAACTGCTGGTCACGGCGGTGATCAGGTCGTGCGATCGGCGGTTGGCTCGGCGGGTAGCGCGGGCGATGCTGGTCGCGCCGGTGATGCGGTGCCAGCCGATCGCGCTGTTACGTAGCGTTGCGATGACGCCGGTCCGTTGCCTGTCCGGACTTGGTGGAGGTCTTCACGGAAAGTCACGTCGCGTACGTGATGGAGGCGGTTCTCGATGTGCCAGTGCCGGCGGATCCAGGTCTGCAGGTCACGGGGCAGAGCCTGGCCGGCGGGCAGTGACACGGTCAGGTAGGCGGTTTCGCGGCTGGTCTTGCCAGCGACGATGCGGGTGCGGGTGATCCGCACGGCTTTTGCTGGGCGTGTGGGAAGGCGATGCCGCCGGGGTGGCGACGGTGACAGCTTTGATGGTGCGGGTTTCGCGGCGGCCGTGACCACGGTCGCGGGGCCGGTCACCGACCGGGATCTGCGCCCAGGGCAGCCGTTTGAGCTGCTTGAACAGGGTCGGCTGGTTGGCCTTGACCTGTACGAGCAGGTGCGCTCGGCGGGCGGTGATCTCGTCGGCGTGACCGGTCTGGGTGTGCAGGGAGCCACCCCGACCCCGCCGGCGGCGAGTGGTGCTGGCCGGTGCCGTCGTCCTTGTCGCCGGGGTCGCCATCGCGGGTGCGATGCGGGATCGGCCGAAGCCGCGCCCGCAGGTGTCGCCGCCCGTCGCGGAGGCATCGTGCGGCCCGTCGCAGTCGATGGATCCGCGTAGAGCGACGTCGACACCTGCCAGCCGACGATCATGCGGGAGTACACGTCGAGGACGAACGCGGCGTAAACCCAGCCCACACTCGTGCGTACGTAAGTCAGGTCAGCGACCCACAGCTGATTCGGGCCGGCCGCCGTGAAGTCCCGTTTGACCAGTTCAACGGGTCGACTGGTCTCGGCCGCCGGTCGGGTCGTGCGCGGCGACTTATCACGCAGCAGCCCTCGCAGCCCGGACTCGCGCATCAGCCGCTCGACCGTGCACCGAGCCAGCGGCACCCCTTGGCGGTGCAGCTCGCGCCAGACCTTTCGGGCGCCGTAGACCCCGTAGTTGGCCGCGTGGATCCGCTCGATCACCGCGGTCAGCTCCTCATCCCGCCTTGAGCGAACGCTGGCGGGACGGGTCTTGGCGGCGTAGTAGGTCGACGGTGCGATCTGTGCCGGCGTGTCTTCGAGCGCCTGCAGGACCGGCTGGACACCGTGTTCGGCCCTTTGGGAGTCGACGAAGTCGACCTTCATCGCGACGGACGGTCCAGCTCCGCCGCGAAGAAACTCGCCGCGGACTTCAGGATCTGGTTGGCCCGCCGCAGCTCACGCACTTCCCGTTCCAGTGCGGCGAGGCGTTCGGCGTCGCTGCTGGTGGTGCCCGGCCGATCCCCGGCGTCGGTCTCGGCCTTCTTCACCCACGTCCGCAACGCCTCCGGATGAACCCCGAGCTGACCAGCGATCCGCCGGATCGCTCCGACCGCCGACGCCCGATCCCGGCGGGCCTCGACCGCCAACCGGGTCGCACGCTCACGCAGCTCATCGTTGTACTTCTTCGGTGCCGGCATCGCTGGTGTTCCTCCCAGGTTTCGATGTCTCCATCAAACCCGGTGCGGGACAGGTCGGCGCCGCCGGCGACAACGCTGCCATGGAGTCACTCTTCGGCCTGCTGCAGAACAACGTCCTCGACCGCCGAACCTGGACGACCCGGCAGCAGTTGAGGACCGCGATCGTGACCTGGATCGAACGGACCTACCACCGCCGTCGACGCCAACGATCCCTGTCCCGGTTGACCCCTATCGAGTACGAGGCCGTCATGAACCCGCCGGCCAGTCAGGCCGCGTGACTACGACTGTCACCTATCGGTGCAGCAGACCCGCGCCACCCTCGGCATCGACGTCGAAGCCGTCACCAAAGCCCCACAAGTCAGAGGATTCTCCGTGGTCAAACGCCGATGGGTCGTCGAACGCACCCTCGGCTGGATCATGCTCCACCGCCGCTTGGCCCGTGACTACGAAGCCCTGCCCGACAACTCCGCCAGCATGATCCGCATCGCGATGATCGACAACCTCACCAAGCGCCTCACCGACGAAACCACCCCAACCTGGCGAGACACCTGAAGCCGGCATCACCCGCAAAATACGTGAATCAGACGCCCTCTAAGAATCCCTCCCTGGTCGCGAAGAGCCACAAGATCGCAGACCGCCTGACTGACAGCGACCGCAGCCGCGAGCATCGCGTCAAGCCCAAGGACTGCGCCGATGTCATCCGGCTCATCCGAGTTCCCACACCGCCGGACGCCGTCGGCACCCGTTTGGCCGAACTCGCCAGAAACCCCATATGTGGGGCCAGCGTCGCCGCCCGCGTCGACCGCCTGGTCGCGCAGTTCCGCGGGCCAAGCAGCCCCGGCGTCGATCTCGCAGTCACGGCGCTGGCCGGAGCGCTTCCCGAGGAACTGCTGCGTGGGCTCGCCCCGACCTACGTCGAGACGATGCTCCGCGACTAGGGCGTGTCCTGTCGATCATGGGAGCCAGATGACAGCAGCGATCAGGACGAGGCCGGCTCGGTAGAGGGATGCGCGTTTGGCGTATCGCGTTGCCAGGTCACGCCACTGCTTGAGCCGGTTGAAGCAGCGTTCCACGACGTTGCGCTTCTTGTAGATCACCTTGTCGAAGGCCGGTGGTCGCCCGCCGTGGCTGCCCTTGGCGGCCCGGCGAGCGACCTGGTCGCTGCGTTCCGGGATGACGTGCCGGATCCCGCGTTGTCGCAGGGCTCGCCGGGTCGAGTCATGTGCATAGCCCTTGTCCGCGATCAGCACCTCCGGTCGCTTGCGGGGCCGACCCGGCCCGGGCTCGTTGACGCGGATCGCGTCCAGCAGCGCCAGCAGCTGCGGGTTGTCGCCGGCTTGGCCGGGGGTGAG
Organism: Micromonospora sp. WMMD1219; assembly: GCF_049315215.1. NCBI lineage: Bacteria > Bacillati > Actinomycetota > Actinomycetes > Micromonosporales > Micromonosporaceae > Micromonospora > Micromonospora sp. WMMD1219. The sequence continues at coordinate 986,500 of NZ_CP186057.1, read as the reverse complement.
CAGGATCGACAGCGGCCGTCCGCGTCCGTCGACCGCGAGGTGGATCTTCGTGCTCAACCCGCCGCGGGACCGGCCGATGGCCTCGCCATCTTGCGCACCAGGCGTCGCCGCACTTGTCGGGGAGCCCCCTTTTTGCGGGCGCCAGCGGCATGCTGGTGCGCCCGCACGATCGACGAGTCGATGCTGATCGTCCACTGCACCGGCGTGCCGTCGTCATGCACCTGCGCCGCGGCCAGGACCCGATCCCATGTCCCATCAGCGGTCCAGCGGCGCAGCCGTTCGTGGCACGTCTTCCACGGCCCGAAGCGTTCCGGCAGGTCACGCCACGGCGCACCCGTGCGTAGCTTCCACAGGATCCCGTTGATGACCTGACGGTGATCCCGCCACCGCCCCCGAGCCCCGCCAGGTTCCGGTAGCAGCGGCGCGATCACCGCCCACGCCTCATCGGTCAGTTCACCACGACGCACCACCGGCACATCGTCAACGATCAACCACTACATGATCGGCAGGACACGCCCTAGCTAGGGGGCGCTCTTAGGAATCTTGCCACCAGGTATCGAGTAGTTGATCACCGAATCCAGTTTGGGCCACCAGGACGAGAACGACTGATGTCTCCATCAAACCCGGTGCTGAAACGTTGTCCACGATGAGGCCCTTCCGGCCGGCGGCGTTGAGCGCGGCCCGCTGCGTGATCCGTAGTTCCGGACCTGCCCGTTCGGGTTTGTCCGTTGGCGGGTTGATGGATGGCACGGAATCGATCGAGGGGTGGCCGCGTGTTCGGCGGTCCACCCCTCGATCGTCTGGCCGTGCCCGATCTCATCGGGCGTGCCGGGTCCGAAGTTCAGTTAGAAGATGAGGTCGAATGCTGACCAGTTGGATCCGATGATGGTGTAGCTGGGTTTGAATCGGCCGGTGCCGTTGCCTTGGTAGAGGTAAAGGTCGCCGGTGGGGCTGTAGCGGCCGATGACGTCGGTGTTGCCGTCCATGTTGAAGTCGCCGACGGAGAGGATGTGGTTGAAGCTGCCCCAGTTGAAGCCGATGGTGGTGTAGCCGGAGAGGATCCGTCCGCTGCCGCTTCCTCGGTAGAGGTAGAGGTCTTTGGTGGTGTTGATGCGGGCGATGATGTCGGGGTGGCCGTCGCCGTCGAAGTCGCCGGGGGAGAAGATCTTGTCGAATGCGGCGAGGCTGGAGCTGATGACGGTGTAGCCGCTTTGGACTCGTCCGTCGCCCGTGCCTTGGTAGAGGTAGAGCTCTTTGGTGGTGCTGTTGCGGGCGATGATGTCGGCGTCTCCGTCGCTGTCGAAGTCGCCGGGGGAGAAGATGGTGTCGAAGGCGGCCATGCTGGAGGTGATGACGGTGTAGCCGGTTTGGAAGTTTCCTCTTCCGGTGCCTCGGTAGAGGTAGAGCTCCTTGGTGGGGGTGTAGCGGGCGATGACGTCGGTGGTGCCGTCGCCGTCGAAGTCGCCGGGGGAGAAGATGATGTCGAATCCTGACCAGGCGGATCCGATGGTGGTGTAGCTGGGGTTGAACATGGCGCCGTTGCCCTTGTAGAGGAAGATGTTCTTGTTCGGGCTGTAACGGGCTATGACATCCGGGTATCCGTCGCTGTTGAAGTCGCGTTGAGGGCCGGCTGGGATGGGTTGGGCAGGGCTGACGTTGCTCTTCCAGGCGAGGGTTTCGCTGATCTGGCCCTGGAGGTAGCCGGTGTAGCTGGTTGTTCCGTTCTTGTGCGCGCCGATGCGGAGTGGGCCGGTGGCGTTCCATCCGTTGGGGTGGACTGCGGTGGCGACGTTGACGTCGTTGACGTAGAGGCCGAGTCGTCCGGATGTGCTCTGGTAGGAGATGGTGAGGCGGGTCCAGACGCCGATTTGCACGCTGCCGGCCGCGGCGGCGGCGGTGTCCCAGGTTGCGGTGGTGGCGTCGGTGCGGGGCATGCCGACTCGCCAGCTGGCGTCGGAGGCTTCGGCCCAGAGCCTGAATCCTGCGGTGTTGACGCCGTCTTGTGAGATGACGGTGCCGCCGGTGGCGGTGGGTTTGACCCAGACGTTGAGGGTGTAGTCGGCGTTGGTGGCCACTGCCGGGCCGGCCGTGGTGAGGGTGCTGTTGGTGCCGTCGAGGGTGACGTTGGGGCTGAACACGTCGCCGCTGTTCCACGCGGAGTTGCCCGCTCCGGTGGCGGGCAGGGTGCTGACGTCGTCGGTGGCGACGTTGCTGCCACTGACGGGTCCGCCGTCCGCGTTGTTGAAGGGCCAGGCGTGGTCGGCGGTGATCAACGTTCGGTTGGTGGAGGCGGTGATGACTCCGAGGTCGGTGGTGAGGCCGGTGACGAGCCATGGTGTCACCGTGCCGGACGCGTCGAGGCTCCAAAGGTCCCCGGTGCCGTCGCCGTTGATGTCACCGCCCTGCAGGGTCAGGGACTTACCCGCGTTCCAGCTGCCGTTGAGCAGGTGCTGGGTGTAATGCAGGGTGTAGGTGCCGTCGTTGTCGTAGCTCAGGTTGTTCCAGAGGTAGAGCTTTCCGGTGGTGGCCTGCCAGAGGAACAGGCCGGTGCCGGTGGGAGTCTGGGCGGCGGTGATGGTCCAGGTGTTCCAGTCGTAGCCGCCGGTCGGGGTGGCTTGGGCGGCGAGGGTGTCGACCTGGCCATAGCCGCCGATACCGTCGAAGTTGGGGTAGTAGTTCAGGTAGTAGCCGTTGGCGTCGCCGCCGATGCCGATCAGGTCGGGGTAGGCGAGGCCGCGACCGTGGCCGGCGTTGACGAGCTGTACTGGGTTGAGGCCCTGATTGTCGATGAACGTGCCGGCGTTGATGCCGGTGTAGGTGCCGTCGAGTTGTGCCTGGATGGTGGAGCCGTCGCCGTTGCCCCGCAGGATGACCGCTTCCCCGGCGTGGGTGCCGGTGGGGTAGTAGGCGAGGACGTCCTGCAAGCCTTGGCCAGCGAAGCGTCCGGGCAGGATCTGCGCGCCGTTGAAGTCGGTCGGGCGTCCGGTCAGGAACAGACCGTTGCCCTTGGCGCCGATGTTGGTGCCGATTCGGTTGACGCCGGAGATTCCGGCCCCGGCGCCGAGCCACAGGCCTGGTGCGAGGCCGTTCTTGGCGCCGGCGGTGACCAGGTCGGCGTTGCCGTCACCCGTGAAGTCACCGTCTGCGGCGTAGGCGGCCGGTGTCGAGTTGAAGGTGACCACGGCGTTGTCGCCGATGTTCCCGCCGGGGGACAGGCTGGTGACGGTCAGGGAGTTGGTGAAGCGGGTCGGGGTGATGTTGATGGTGAGGCTGCCGTTGGTGGCGGGCAGGGTGCTGGGTGGGCCGGCGTTGAGCTGGTACAGGTAGCCGCTCGGCGTTGTGCCGGTGGTCGGCGGCGAGATGGTGATGGGAAAGGACTTGCCGATCTGGGTGCTGCCTTCGGCGGGGGTGGGTAGGTCCGGGGCGCCGGTGCGGGTGGGGTCGAACTTGAAGCTGCAGGTGCTCGACCAGTCGCTGGTCTGGTTGAAGTCGGTGGCTTGGGCGCGCCAGGAGAACTGGGTGATGGCTCCGCCCGCTGCGGCGCGCAGGGTGTCGACGCTGACCTTGCGTACGGCGGTGGAGCCGGAGCCGTAGGTGAGGAGGTTGGGGTCGGAGGTGGCGAGGATGGTCCCGGGTGCGCTGGTCTTCCACAGCTCGAAGCGGACGCCGAGGATCCCGCCGTTGCGGTCGGAGACCGGCGCGTACAGCGTCACGTTGCCGTCGCCGATGGTGATGAGGGTGGTGCAGGAGGTGGCGGGGGAGGTGGTCAGGCCGGAGGGCTTGTTCGGCTTGTGGTTGTAGGTGATAGCCAGGGTGGGGCTGGTCTCGAGGAACTCTTTCCAGCTGAAGGTGTCGGTTTCGTCGTTGGCGCGTAGCGCGAACGTCTGGAGCTTCTTGCCTGCCGACACGTTGGCCTGGATGGTGCTCTTGACGTCGAAGGCGACGCCGTTGGCGGGGCAGGAGGAGTTGTAGCCGTAGGCGACGGTCTGGTGACTTACGACGGAGCCGAGGCTCTGCCCGCTCCAGTAGTTCCAGGTGGCGTTCGACGCCGTCAGTGTCGTGGCGGGGGCGTAGACGTCGACCCTGCGGGCGTTGCACGAGTAGGCGTACGTTTCGGTGATCTTGAGTGTGGCGGTGTTGATGGTGGCCCCGGCCAGCACCGAAGTGGAGATCGGGAAGTTGATGAACGTGCGGGACAGGATCGACCCGGCGTTGCCGACCTGCATGCGTCCGTACGGGTCGGGTGTCTTCTTCCAGTAGTTCGTGCTCGGGTACTGCTTGGCCACCGTCGTCCAGCCGTCATTGTCCGAACCGGACGACGACCAGGTGAACGTGGGATCGATGAACACCGGATATACCGTTTTCGGTCCGGTGAGCAGTGCCTTGTCCGGGGTCAGGCGGATCTTGCCGCGGGCCAGGGTGGTGCGGATCCGTGCGGTCCGCGCGGTCGGTGCGGGCCCGGCGCTGGTCGAGGTGATGCGGCTGCCACTGCGGTCTGCCGCGGCCGTTGTCTTGCTGCTGGAGGACGGGGCCGCGGTGGTGGAGTCCCACATCAGCGGCGCCGGAGCGGTCAGCACGACCTGCCGACTGCGGTCGGTGCCGGTGATGTTGCCGGTGCTGTCCGTGGACAGGGTGATGCCGGTGGTCTTCGTGCCCATGGACAGGTTGGCCAACGCCGGGTTGGCGGCTGCTTCGGGTGTATGAACGACGAAGACCTCGGAGAACGCGCCTCGGGCGTCGGCGGTGACCTGAAGATCCACATCGGGCAGCACGTTCGCGTAGGTGGCGGTCGGGCCGGACACCGTCGGCCCGGGCAACGGCATCGGAGCCGTCAGCGACATCGACAAGCCCGAGTCGCCGATCGTGGCCAGCGGGCCGCTGCCACCCCCGGACAGGCGCACCTGGCCGTAGCCGACGGCCGAGGACCAGGTGCCGTCGCTGTTGCGCACCAGCGTCGCGTCCAGCGGTTGCCACGTCTCGCCCACCCGCTTGCGCTGCGGCAGAGCCGAGCGGCTGACGGTGACCGTGCCGTCCGGGTTCGCGGTCACGATGTCCGTCGAGGAGGCCGCGCCTGTGACCTCGACCGGCTTGCCCGATGCGCGGGCCTGCGCCACGGCTTGGTCGACTGTCAACCGCCCCGACGTCACCGGCTGTGGTGGAGCCGGAAAGGGAGGCTCATCCGCCGCCGCCGGTGTGGCCGCCGCCGTCATGAGCAGGCCTGCTGCGGCCAGCACCGATATCGCGCGTCTGCGCGCGGCGCTGCCAGGAGTCGTGAGCATTCAGTCAACCGCCTTTGTTCCCCGTCGGGATCCTGTGCTTGTCGGAGGCCGACCTTAGGCGTCCTGGTGGCGGCGGGGGAACCAGTTGATCGAGGCAAATTGCGGCGTTGTCGATGGGTGATGTCCCTTTGGTCAAACCGGGAGAGCCTGATCGTTACCTTACCGTGATCTTGGGGGTCGCCGGGAAGTTGACCTTGCGTGCGAGAGTCCGTGCGGACGTCTCAGCCATGGATGTCCGGCGATTTCCCTTGACCGAGTGAGGTGGCGATGACTGTGCCGAGTCTTCAGCGCGGGCAGGCACGCAGACGACTGCGCGGAGTTCTTGCTGCGTGCATCACGATGACCTGCGTCATCGCCGGGTCGTGGGTGCCCACCTACGCCGCCGCGCAGCAGCCGACCGCGCCGCCGAAGCCGTTCCCGGGACGCGCCGTCAAGGGTGTCAAGCCGATCCCGTCGCACTTCACCACCCCACGGAACGCGGCCAAGAGCAGCTACACGCCCACCGCGACGCGGTGGCCTGCTGCCTCCGCCGCTTCGGTGACGCTATCGGCGTCGAGCGGGGTCACCTCGACGGCCGCGCGCGCTGGGAGTGCCCCGGTGTGGGTGCGCCCGACGACCACGCGAGGTCGGTACGCGGGGCCGCCGCAAGCAGACGTTCGGGTACTGGACCAGGCCGCAGCACAGCGGGCGGGTGTCGCCGGCGTGCTGCTGGCCGTGTACCCGCAGGGGCAGGGATCAGGCAACGCTCGCGTCGGTGTGGATTACGCCGGCTTCGCCGAGGCATACGGCGGCAACTACGGCTCCCGACTGAGGCTGGTGCGGCTGCCGGCCTGTGCGCTGACCACACCCGAGATGGCCTCCTGCCGGGCCGCCACACCGCTGGAGTCGACCAACGATGCGCAGGCACGCACGGTGTCGGCGGAGGTCACCCTGACGGGTGCATCCTCAAGCGACCGTACGGCGGGCGCGGCGGCGCCGATGGTGTTGGCGGTGGCCGCGGCCTCGGGCACCACCGCAAACGGTGCGGGCACCTACGCGGCCAGTGACCTGAAGCCGTCCGGGTCGTGGAGCGGCGGCGGTAGCTCCGGCGCGTTCACCTACAGCTATCCCGTCACCGTGCCCCCGGCAGCCACCGGCCTGGTGCCGGATGTGGCCCTGTCGTACAACTCCAGCAGCGTCGACGGGCAGACCGCCTCCACCCAGGCCCAAGCCTCATGGGTGGGTGACGGCTGGTCCACGCCCCAGTCCTACGTCGAGCAGTCGTTCATCTCCTGCGCTGACGACCCGGAAGGCACCGCCTCCCCAAAGAAGACCAACGACCTCTGCTACGACGGCCCGATCCTCAACATGTCGCTGAACGGTTCGACGTTCGCGCTCGTCTGGGACGCCGGCAAGCGGGTGTGGAAGCCGACGTCCGACAACGGTGAGGTCATCACCCGCGTCATGAACTCTAGCAACGGATCCGGCACCCACGACACCGACTACTGGCGCCTGACCACCCGCGACGGCACCGTCTACGAGTTCGGCCGTAACCAACTCCCGGGCTGGACGTCGGGCAAGCCCACCACGAAGTCGGTCGACACCGTGCCGGTCTACTCGCCGCACCCGTCCGGACCCTGCTACAAGTCCGCCGGGTTCACCTCGTCGGTGTGCACCATGGCACGCCGGTGGAACCTGGACTACGTCACTGACGTCCACGGCAACGCCATGGCCTACTACTACAAGCAGGCCACCAACTTCTACGGCCGCAACCAGGGCACGACCATGGACTCCTACGTCCGGGACAGCTACCTCGAGCGCATCGATTACGGCTTCACCGCCGGCAACGCCTTCGGCACGGTCCCGAACCAGATCGTGTTCACCGTCGACGACCGGTGCCTATCAGGCACCTGTAAGCCGCTCAACGCCTCGACCAAGGCGAACTGGCTCGATGTGCCCTTTGACCTGATCTGTGAATCGGGCTCTACCTGCTCCTCCCGGAGCCCGTCGTTCTTCTCCACCGTCCGGCTCGCCTCGATCACCACCAAGCAGTACGACACGGGCAGCGCTCAGCACGTGACCGTCGACTCCTACGCCTTCACCCACACCATGCCGAAAACCGAGGACGGCACCTCACCGACCCTGTGGCTGGACTCGATCAACCGCACCGGAAACGACACGACCGCAGGCGGCTCGACGGCACCGATATCCCTGCCGTCGGTGTCCTTCGGCAGCATCCGGCTGCAGAACCGTGTCGCTCTCACCGATGGGTTCCCGGTGTTCAACCGGCACCGCCTTGAGAGCATCACCACCGAGACCGGCTCGGTCATCACCGTCTCCTACGAGCGGACCAAACCCTGCGCCACGCCGGTCACCCTCAACCCGGCGACGAACACGACGTCCTGCTACCCGGTCCGGTGGACCCCGGACGGTCTCACCGCACCGATCCTCGACTGGTTCAACAAGTACGCCGTCACCCGCGTCAGCGCCACCGACCCGACCGGCGGATCCGGCGGCACGTTCACCAGCTACGCCTACCCCGGCGATCTGGCGTGGCACTACGACGACAACGAACTGGTCAAGCCGAAACACCGCACCTACGGGCAGTTCCGCGGATACGGCACCGTCCAGACCTTCACCGGCGACGGCGTCAACGACCGGCGCACCAAGTCCACCACGGTCTACCACCGCGGCATGTCCCGCAACAACGGCGGCGCAGTCGTCACCCTGACTGACTCCACCGGCGGCACCCACGAGGACATCGACCAACTCGCCGGCCAGCCATTGGAGAACAGCCAGTACCTCGGTGAGGGCGGCGCGGTGGACAATTCCACCATCATCGCCTACTGGGTATCCGCGTCCTCAGCCACCCGCGAACGGACCGGGCTGCCGGACCTGACCGCGAACTGGGTCGCCCCCGTACTCGTGCAGACCAGGCAAGCCGTCACCTCGGGCGGATCGACCACCTGGCGGGTGAACCAGACTGACACCAGCTACGACGCAACCGTCTCTTCACCCACCTTCGGCCTGGTCAAGGCCACCTACAGCCACACCGTCCCCGCCAACACCGCATACGACCAGTGCACCACGAACAGCTACGCGCCGGTCAACACGACCAAGAACCTCGTCGGCCTACTCAGCGATACCGAAACCGTCTCCGTGGCCTGCGCCGGCTACACCGCCGGAACACCCGCCTCCGAACCCGGCAGCCTCAACACCCTCACCGCCCCGACGACGGTGCCCCGGCCGGCCAAGGTCGTCTCCCGCACCCGCACCTTCTACGACGACACGTCCTGGTCGACCACGTTCCCGCAGACCACGCCGCCCAGCAAGGGCAACGTGACCATGACCCGGCAGGCAGCCGACTACACCGGCGGCGCCTACACATGGCAGACCACCGCCCGGGCAACCTACGACAACTACGGCCGGGCGAAGGACACCTACGACGGCAACGGCAACAAGACCACCACCACCTACACCGAGAACAGCGTCGGACTCACCACCGCAACCACCATCGCCAAGCCGCTCGGCCACAGCCAGACCACGACGATCAACCCACGTCGAGGACTGGCGGTAGCCACCACCGACGTCAACACCGTCGCCACCAACCAGAAGTACGACGCCCTCGGGCGGGTGACCGCCGTCTGGCTCAACTCCCGAGCCACCACCGCACCGGCGAACTACAAGTTCACCTACGACGTCTCCAAGACCGGAGTCACCGCCACCACCACCGAGCGGGCCAACGACTTCAACGGCTACCTCAAGTCGATCGTCATATACGACGCGCAGCTACGCCCTCGGCAAACCCAAACCGTCACCCCGCAGGGCGGGCGGCTCATCACCGACACCTTCTACGACAGCCGGGGCTGGACTGAAGAGACCTACAACGGCTGGTGGGACCCCACTACCACGCCGACCGTCGGCAATCCGGTCACCGCGCCGAAGCTCCCTTCCACGCTGCCCAGCCAAACCTTCACCACCTACGACGGCCTCGGTCGACCCGTCATCGTGAAGCAGGCCAAGGACAACCTCGTCGTCTCCAGCACCACCACCGTCTACAACGGCGACCGCACCACCGTCGTCCCGCCCCTCGGCGGCACGGTCACCACCACCGTCACCGACCCCCTCGGCCGCAACAGCCAACTTCTCGAGTACACCAGCCGCCCGACACTCAACACACCCGCCGACACCTTCACCGGCACCTTCACCACCACCGGCGGCACCGCCCTGACCTCGACCTACGGCTACGACAGCCACGGCAACCAGTCCACCCTGACCGACAATGCCGGCAACCCCTGGACCTCCCAGTACAACCTGCTCGGCCAGATCACCAGCAAGGACGACCCCGACGCCGGCGAGACAACCGGCATGACCTACGACGGCAACGGCAACCTCACCGAGTCCACCGACTCACGCAGCAAAACCGTGTCGTACACCTACGACGCGCTCAACCGCAAAACCGCAAGCTACGCCGCCGCCAAAACCGCCCAGTCGGCGAGCAACCAACTCACCGCCCTGTTCTACGACAACTCCAACAACGCCGTCACCAACATGACCAACCCGAAGGGGCAGCTCACCACCGCCACCGCCTTCTGGAACGGCCAGCCCTACACCACCCAAACCAAGGGCTTCAACGCCTTCGGCAAGCCCACCGGGCAGACCGTCACGATCCCCGCAGCCGAGGGTGGCCTAGCCGGCGACTACATCTTCAGTTACATCTACACCACCAACAACGGGCTGCCACTCAAGACCATCTACCCGAACAAGGGCGGCCTGCCAGGCGAAACCATCCTGTTTGGCTACGACGCCTTCGACCAGGTTGACCACTTCGGCGGACTCAACGGCTACCTCAACGCCGTCACCCAAGATGCCTACGGCCGCATCAACAGCCAAACTCTAGGATCCGCCCCCAACCAGGCATCCATCACCAACACCTACGACGAGCACACCGGCCGCCTCAAGCAACAACTCGTGACCCGCACACCCACCACACCTGGCAACGTCGACCAGCAGAACTACGACTACGACCTCGTCGGCAACGTCACCCGCCACACCAGCACCCGCCTCAACGGTGCCGCAGCTGAAACGCAGTGCTACACCTACGACCAGCTCCGAAGGCTCACCGCAGCCTGGACCGCCACCGACAATTGCGCCACCAACCCCACCACCGCCAACCACGGCATGGTCGGCAACACCATCGGCGGCAACAGCGCCTACTGGACCAGCTGGACCTTCGACAACCTCGGCAACCGCACTGGGCAAACCCAACACAACCTGGCCGGCCCTACAGACACCACCACCGACTACATCTACGACGGCAACAGCGCTGGCCAGCCCCACACGCTCACCTCCACCATCACCACCGGCGCCGCCACCGGCTCAACCAACTACCGCTACGACCCGGTCGGCAACATGACCACCCGCAACGCCGGCAACGGAAACCAAACCCTCACCTGGAACAACGCCGGTCAACTCACCTCCATCTTGAACGCGGGTGGAACCAGCACCACCTTCTACGACGCAGCCGGCAACCTGCTCATCCAGAAAGACCCCGGAATAACGACCCTCTACCTGCCCAACGGGCAGCAGCACACCCTCAACACCACTACCCAGGCCGTCACCGGTGTCCGCTACTACCCGTTCCCCGGCGGCGGCGGCACCCTCCGAACCGGCACCGGCACCAACTACACCTTCGCCCTCGCCGACACTCAGGGCACCCCCACCCTCTACCTCAACAACACCGCCCAAAGCCCCACCTGGCGCCAGTACACGCCCTACGGGGAGCCACGCGGCACCGCCACCACCGCCCCCGACAACCGGGGCTTCCTGAACAAGCCACTCAACGCCACGACCGGGCTAACTCGACTCGGTGCCCGCGAATACGATCCCATCATCGGCCGGTTTATCAGCGTCGACCCGATCATGGATGGCGCCGATCCGCAGCAATGGAACGGATACGCCTACAGCAAAAGCAGCCCGGCCACCTTGTCGGACCCATCGGGGCTGAAGCAATGCGGCGACGACAAATGCACCACGTACGAGACGGTCACACCGGGTGGCACCCATACCGTTCACAGCGGAGGCACGACCGCCTCGACGCGCTACACGGGCCGCACCGACGACGGCCGTCCGTACCCGAACACAGCTAAGGGCGAGCACTGGACGCCCGAGTACTACGCAGAGTTCTTCTACGGAACACACATTACCAACGCTCAGCAGGATCACCTGGTCTACACCGACATGTGCAACAACGTCGGTCAAGGCTGCGCAGGGCTGGACAACAGGCCGCCCGGAGTCAACTGGGCCAATGTTGCTGCAGGCGCCATGACTCTCCTGCTTATCGCGGCGGCTCCCCAGTGTCTTGCTGCTGCGGTCATCTGCGCGAACATGGTAGGCGATGGAATCGTCAGCTTCTACGGATACGGCGGCGGAGGCCCTGCGGCCATGGGCGCCGGTGCCGCAGGGACTACCGCCCGGGCGACGGCGGCAAACGGTGTAAGGACGCCGGAGGAACTCGCGTTGATTGCGAGTCGAATCAAGAATGCCCCAGACGTGCACCCGGCGCAGATGAGGCAGCAAGTCATCGCTGTGGGCTCGGATGCTGACGGCATGTTGGTGGCTGCCAGCAACACGAGCTCGTCATTTACGCGTGGCCAACGTGCCATCATGGAGGAGATGGGGGTGCTGCGGGCACCGTCAAGGACGGTTGCAGGCGATCAGCTGCACGCCGAGGAGAACTTGCTCGGGGCAATGCCGAACCCAACGGGCATCGGGACGTCGGCCCAGGCCCCGTGTGATGGGCGTTGCGCTCCGTTGTTGTCTAAATTTGGTATTCCATCGGCGACAGTTCCGTGAGGATGAGCATGGGTTACGACGACTTCATTGATGCCATGGCGGGGCGCGTGGATGCTCTCCCGCCCCAGCGGAGGGCTGCAGTGTTCTGGCTGGCCGGGACTGCCCTTCGGGCTGGGCTAAGCGACTCTGAGGCTGCGGGGGGTGGTAGCTGGTTCGACGAGGCGAGCCGTTTGTCTGTTAGCTTCATCGTAGAAGGCCGCGTGGGAGACAACCTCCGGATGGTGTGGGAACACGCTTCTGCGGATTCAGGGCCCGATGCATCTCAACTTTTTCACTCAGTCACCATTTGTCTAAGTAGCCCGCTGGTGATTGCGATCGAGCCCGAGAAAAGGGTCGGGGCGTGGATTGAACATGCCCTTTTTCCGGTGATTCAGAAGGTCTCTCTCGATCTATTTGGCGACATCGCCTTTCCTGGCGATGACGAGCTCGAGCAGGTTTTTGCGGACGATCGCGTCCAGGCGGCAGCCAACTATTGCGCAGCAATCTGCGCCAGGCTGACGGGAAGCTCGAGGTTGGATCGAGAAACGTTGGACGAAATGCTCGAAGGCGCTGGCGTGTTGGGCGGGCCATGACAAGGGTTCGCCGGCAGACCTGGTTGAGGCCGCCAACATTGACGATGCTAAACCGATGCGGTTCTGCGCACCGGCCGGGTCGTGCTTGCCATAGCCGACGGGGTCGGTGATCTCACCGTCCAACGCCGAGTCTAGGACCCGCTTCGTGAGCTGCTGCAGCAGCCCACCCCTCGCCGGTCAGCTTCGGCCCGTCACCGCGAGGATCAGCATCGCGATCAACCGTTCATTCGGCGGGTGGACCACGAAGATCCACACGATCGCGGACGGGCAGGGCCGGAACCTCGGCGCCGGCTGCCAGCGCATGACGATGACAGCCGAGGACCGTTCTGGCCGGCAGCCCGGGGCGACGCCCCGCCCCTGCCCTTGGGAGACCAACACGATGGCGATTCCGCCCGGCAGCAGGTCCGGTGGGCCGGATGGACGCTGACGTCGTGCCAGCCGAGCGCCTCGGAAAGGCTTCGACGGGTTTGACGATTGCCGTCGAGTTGGTGACGGGGCGTGGCCGGGACTGCGGCGGGTGTGGACCGGGCGCAGCAGGAGGCTGCGGCTGTCGACCATGCGATCGAGCAGATCACCGCCCGGGCGGTGATCTCCGGCTTCGCCGGCATCGCTGTGGGGTTGGCTCGCGCGCGCGAAGTGCTCGGGCAGGCTTGGTCTCGGCTTGTGGAGGCCGGTGGGGTCCTGGGTGAGGCGTCGCGGTCGCTGAGCGCCGTGCTGCAGCAGCCGGCGAACTTGGCAGGGCCGTGCCAGAACTTGCACTCCCCGATGAAGGCGTCTCGGTCGCGCCAGCGCAGGAGGATGTCCGTCTTGCCGCGTCCCAGGAACGTTTCCCCGGTCACTGCTCCTTGATAGTTCGCATTTAGGATGAACAGAAGGAAGTCTCGGATGGTTTCCTCGTCCTCGCCCACCAGCTTGCTGGCGGAGCGAACAAGACGTTCGAGCGCAGCGGTGAAGGACATGATCGTGCCAGTGATGTCCTCGGCAATCTGCTCGGCGAGATGCCACTCCTCCCTTCCAGCAGCAACAGCGGTGTCGAGTTGCGCAAGCGTTACAATCCGTGGTTGCAGCGGGATGCGCTGCTCCGCCGATCGTGGCGCCACCGGAATGCCCAGCGCGTCCGTCGCCGCGAGGACGGCCCGCACCCTACGAGCCCGCGCGCCTACGACAGCCATCACCTGCGCACGCATGTCTGCTCGATGTTGCTGAATCTCTTCGTTAGCGGCAGCCGCCGCCTCCCGAAGCCGCCCCTGGAATTCTTCGATGAACTTCCCAAGCCGCTCGGTGTCGGCCATCGCGTCAGCGACTTCCTCATTGGTGGCCTGAGCCGCAGTCAGGAACCACTTACCGGGCTTATCGCCCTCGATGTGGGCACCTGAAAGAACCCCGCGGGAACCGAGTGCGCTGGATGCGCCGTCGACCGTCACGCAGAGGTTCAGCTGGACCAGCGGCTCCTCACGTCCGTGTGACAGTTCAGATGTCTCGATCCAGAGCCCTGCGTGATCCACTGTGACAGGGGCGGCGGCGCACTCGTCGACGATGGCATCAACCAATGCGTCCACGGGCGCGCGGGCGAGCATCTCGTCAGGTACCTCGCGTGCACGGGTGAGGGCGATCTCCAGGCGTGGCCCATATTCGGTGGCACTACGCCGGATTGGATCCCTTAGCGGGTGATGCTTGGGCGCCATCTAGCCTCCATCATCGATCCTGCCTCGCCTGTGTCGACTGCCAGCCCATTGATCGGCCGGTATTCCTGTCCTGCCCCGGCACGCACGCGGGTCTGCCACGCCGTAGCCGTCAACCGCTGGGAACCAATCCAGACCACTCATCGCGCCTCCCGGAGGCTAGCTAAGCTGTCCATACCGGCCAAGCCGCGCCGGCCGCGAGGACACCATTTGGGCCATCATCGCTGCAATGGTCTTCTGATGCTCCGCCGGGACGCCCAGCCCGGCGAGAGCGCTGACGATGAGGTGGGGATCTTCCCTCCAGCAGCCTTCGGCCGGAAGGCCCGCCAGGACCCGCTGGGCGCCGTCTCGGCCATGTCGGCGGGAGTGTCCGTTGTTCTCGTCGAAGACCAGCTCGTTCAGAACTCGAGGTCCGGGACGCTCTTCGAGCGGACGGCCGGAACCCGACCAAGCAGCGCCGGCAGCCCCGCTTGCTGTCAGACACGGTGACCGAGGTCGAATCCGGCGACCCACTTCATGAACGCCTGGCGGATGTGCGCGCGAACGTACGTCTGGAAGCGCGTCCCGGGTACAACGCCGAACTCGAACGGCAGGCGCCCTGCATGGCTGAGGCACTTGTTCGCATGTGGGGAGAACGCATTGGTAACGAACAGGCTTGCCATTGACGGTGGGAAGCTGTTCCGTACACCAACGTACTTCAATGCTTCATCGCGAGGGACGCCAAGTGGATAGTACTTGCCCTCGACCGTCAGGACACAGCCAGACGGCTTCGGCAGTTGCTGCTTGTCACGGCTACTGCGGGCTGCCTTCGTGTCGATGAGCAGCACATCGGATTCGGCGTCGAAGTTCTTCCACTGGACCTTCACCCGCAGATGAACCTCGATCGGGCGAGCGGCGCCGAAGCGCAGCACCGCGTGCGTGAACGGTCGCCGCCGGGCGTGGATGACGCCTGGGGCGCCCCGGAACACGAGTTCTTGCACTTCCTTCTCGTTGCAGTCCTCGTAGGTCACCATCCCGCCGCACTCGGCGGCCGTGGCGATTACCTGCGCGAACAGGTAGGCCTCGTAGATCCGATCTGCCTCGTCAGCTCGTGTGAACGGTGTCGATACACCCTGCATCGCGTCCGCGAGTTCGGTCAGCAGGGCACCGACGGGATCAGTCATTCCGCCACCGCCTGCCGCAGGGCGACCAGCGCGTCGATGACCCGCTGCCGGCTCTGCACACTGTTGGCCGATTCGGGCTGCCAGAGGATGGCGGCCTCTTCGTTGTCCTCGTCGGGAGCCGTAACGATCTGCTCGGGAATCGCGACCCTGCCCTGGAAGCCGTCGGTAAGCAGGCGCAGGGTCTCCGCTCGGATGCCTGGCAGATCCCGGTAGACCACGAGCATCGCATCGAGCAGAAGCAAGACCCGCTCCTCATCCGTATACGGCCGCTGTACGACTTGCGGCTCGATCCGGGGGCGGTCGTCCGGCCGCATGCCGAACAGGGACGTGCCGCGCCGTCGGTTGTGGTTGCTACTGCCCTCGGTCACCGACTCGGCGAAACCCTCGACGACTGCGGCATCCACCGCCTGCGCCACCCAGGTCAGCTCGCGGCCGGCGCACAACTGCCGAAGCGTCTGATCTATCCGGGCCAACTCGGACGCCTCCATCAGCGAGGCCCTTCTCCATATCTTCCACGCAGCGCTGCCGCGCTTCACGCTGCACCGGATGACGTCCGCGGCTATTCGTGCGGCTCCGCCTGTACCAAAACGCCACTACCAGCGAACCACCATAGTGGACACGGTGCGCCCAGCGGCGTGGTGTGTGATTTGTATGTTGTGGGCGTTTTATGTAGATAGGACACGGCCGCCGCGTCGATGCCTCAAACGACCAAGGCCACGTATCCTCGCGCACCGCGTCAAGGAACCGTGCCAGGTTGTCCAGATCCCACACCGCCACCCGCAGGCGCACGCCGGTCTCGCGACACACCGCTTCGTCCTCGTCATCCCAGACCACATCGTGCGGGCATGCCCTGTTCGGTAGCCGCAGATTCCGGGCGGGGTTGTGGCCGACGATGCCCTGCCGTCTCGCCTCCGACAACGCGCAGCGCAGCACCCCCCGGATACGGCTCACACTGCCCGACGAGATCAGCCGACCGCCGCGTACGACCTGGCGGCAGAGCACTACTAATGCTCGTTGCAGGTGGTCGAGTCGCCGAGGAAGGCCGTCAGCGGCAGGGTGAGGAAGCAACTTGTACACAGTCGGTTGGCCACGGGACGCTGGCCACCGGGCAGGCAGTGGCAGGCCTCGCACTGCGGGCAGAACGGTTCGCCGCACGTTTCGCAGGGTTTCTTCCACGACTTGAAATCTCCGCCGCAGTCCGCGCAGTGCCCGTCGTGGCCGAGCGGGTCGGTGTCCAGAGGCGCGGCCAGGGTGGGCCAGTCCGGTGAGTCGGTGACCCACACGGCGAAGGTGTAATCGTCGGCCGCCTGGGCGTCGAGGTACATCTGCGGGCCGGCGACGCCGCTGCGGAAGGTCGGTCGGTCGACGCCGCGGGCGGTACCGCCGCGCACCGCGGGTTGCAGCCGGGTGGCGGGCTGGACACTGCCGCGGGCGATAGGCAGTACGTCACCGTGGCGGGCGGCGAACTGGCTGCGGCTGTTCGGCTCGAGCAGCATGACGTAGCCCGGTGCGGGTAGGCGGTGTGCGGCGGCGACGCAGCACGCCTCCCGCGATGCTGTCGTGCTCTGCCACAGGCGGATCACCGACGCCGCGGTGACACCGTCAGCGAAGATCCGGCTGACGATATCGGTGGGCAGTAGGACCGCTGCCGCGAACGCGTCCACCAAGTCTTCCTCGAACGGTCCTTCTTCGCCGTCAGGGAGCTCCCACAAGGCGGCAGCGACCGCTGTCACGCGAGGACACAGGTGGTGGCCGAACTCGTGTAGCAGGGAAAAGTTGCGGCGGCCCTCCGACGTGTCACGAAGCGCCGAGATCCGTGGCGGTGCTTCTGTCCCGCTGTAGAGTGCCGCGACGGAGCAGCCGCTGCTGAGCGCGGCGGGCTCGACCCAGTCCAGAACAATGCCGTCGACGGTCACGATCACTGCGGCCGGCTCGGCAGCCAACTTGCAGGCGTCCACGCCGATGCTGGTCAGGTGCGCCAGCATTGCCGGCACCAGTTCACCGATCAGGGCTTGTTTGGTGAGTGTCATGGCTGGTCCGAGAGGGAGTCGCCGAGCGCGGTGAGGCGCTGCCGGAGATACACCGAGACCTTCGCCGCCCAGTCGGTGTGTCCGGCACCGCTGTCGGACGTCGCCGCCGTGCGGACGGTCCGCGCAGCCTGTGGGGCCACCGTCTCGGCCATTTCCCAGCGTTGTTCGTCCTCGGAGCTGTGTTTCCCTGCAAGCAACCGCAGGGACGCGCGGTGTGTGGGCCGGCTGACCTCGGTGATCAATGCGTCATCGAACGGTGGATTCGCGTCCATAACGGTGCGGCTATCGGTATCGAGCAGCTGTGCCAGCTGCGCTGCTTCGCGTTGGGTGACGCGTCCGCCTTTCTTGATCCGCAGGAAGACGCTCATGTCGAGGCCGGAGCGTGCTGTGAGCTGGGCTGGCGGCAGGTCCAGGCTCTTGACCTGTTGCAGCAGGGGCACCACGTCCCCGACCGGGTCACCGGGCACGCACGCGGCGGCACTGGCGAGCTGGGTGAAGCCGGCAGCGACGGCGTTGCGCAGCTCACGTCGGTCCAGGTCTGCCTCGTCAACTGGGGCGCCGTAGGTCAGATGGGCGGGGCCGACGGCGTCACGGCGCCACGCCCGCCACACGTCCCGGATGGTGTCGGGTGGGGGAATTTGGGCGGCAGCTTTCGCCTCGTTGAGCACCGGACGGCTCGCCGGTGTGATCTCGCGATCGAACACGAACAGCGGGACCGTGCTTTCCAGGCTGAAACAGACCGCGAACTCGGTGCCCAGCACACTGGCTGCCGCGGGCAGGATCAGGCTGAACTCGTCGGCGGTGCTCACATCGGTGGTGACCGGAGCGACAGTCACCCACCAGCGATCGACGTCAACGACCAACGCTAGTTCGGTGACGTCCTGCCACCGCAGCCGCCACAACTGGCCCACCATGACGTCCTCACGAGCGCCGGTGTCGGCGGTCAGGGCGTGCACCTCGGGGGACAGCCGGGTGACCGACGCCAGGACGGATACACCTCCGGTGAGAGCACGCTGCCGTGCCGCACGCAGGAACGCCTCGTCATCGAGGTCGTCACCATGCTGCGCTGCGGCCTGTTGTCGCTGCTGGCACCAGCCGCATTCGGCCAGGTGCTTGCGGTCGCCCTGCGACGGTGTCCCGAGATCTCCGTCAAGCAGGTGCCCTCCGGCGATCGCCACCGGAGGATTCAGGTCGGCCTCGGCGAAGACGTGCCACACCGGGCCGTGGTCGTGCGACGAAACGCCGGTCATCGCCGTACACCAGCCGGGCTGGCGACGGTCCGCCGCAGTCGTGAGCAAAGGGGCTGATGGGTCACCACGCGTCTACCCTCCCGCAGGTCATCTTCCGCACTTTCATGCCTTCTCCATCTGACCTGTGTACGTAGTTGAAACGGCGCACCGTCGTGGTCTGTCCGGCCGCGGCCGGCGCTTCTTTGCGCCATGGTGATGTGCGCCCGATTTCGCCGAGATGCTAATGCTCGTCGTACGGACGCGGGGTGGCCAGCGACTGCGCCAGGCTCAGCATGTCCTCGCGACGCGGTTCGGCGCCGAGTATCTGACCGGCGATCTCCTTGACCCTGGCGGCGACCTGCGCGGCGACGCTCTTGCCCAGGCCGGTGCGATCGGCGATCTGCCGTACAGGTTGGTCCAGGTAGGCGAGCACCAACTGCTCCCGCTTGGTGAGCTGGGCCAGCAGCCGCTCGGCGCCGGCGCGGATCTCCGCCTCGGCCTGGACCACTTCGATGGTGTCGACGCCGGGCAACCAGGGGTCGATGTCGTCGACCGGAGTCACCACCGGGGTCGGCCCGACGGCGAACCGGGCGGCGACCACGTCGGCTAGGTCCGCCAGCGCGAGCGACGCTCCGGCGGCCCGCAGCGCCGCCTCGCAGACGTTGGCCAGGCTGTCAGCGTCGGCCACCGGCGACTCCCGGCGGGCATCAGGCCGCCACCGCACGATCGTCACGTCGGTCACCTTGTAGGCCGCGGTGACTAGGTCGGTCATTCGGCCGTTCCAGACTCCGGGTGTGGTCCCGTCGGCCAGTTCGATGTTGCGGCCGGCGCCGGGTTGCCCATCGGGAACGGACCGGAACCGGGGATCGCCGTCTAGGACCTCGCGTAGGCGTCGGATCAGCCGGCCCTTGGTCGTGGCCCGGGCTCTATCCCGCAGGAAGTTGCGGACGACCTGCTCCAGCAGGCGGCGGAAACTCGTGCCGTCGTGAGCCTTCACCGCGAGTTCGACCAGACGCTGCGGGCCCTTCGCGTCGGCGAACACTTCGTGTGCCGTCTCCTCGATCGCGTCCAACGTCCACTGTTGGTAACCGGTCGGCGGCGGGAAGTTGCCGGCCCGGGCGACCGCGCGGACGCACCGGTACAGCTCGACGGTCGCCTCGGTGCCGAAGACGCCGTCGCGCTGCAACTCCTCCCATGCGCTCATAAAAACTCCTGGTAGGCGGCGATGATGCGGTCGAGAAGATCCCCGGTCATGATCACGTGTGGTCTGGTGTCCTCGTCGTCGTACGCGCCGAAGTCGACCCGGTGGACACGTCGGGGCTGCCACCAGCCCTGGCGGTCGCAGAGCAGCTCCGGATCTTTGTCGTGCCAGATGTCCTTGGGGTGCGCGACCATGGTGTCGCTGGTCCGGGTCACAACCAGGCATGCGCGGTCCGCGGGCAGAACCCGTACGACGACCGTCGGTCTGCGGGCGTGCGGGTCGCGCACGTTGTAGTAGTCGCGGGGTAGCACCGCGACCAGGCCTACAGGCGGTCGCCACAACCTCTGGCCGGGCCACGTCATCGTGGGCTGCTCCTACCTACCGCTCGGCTCAGACCGGCGAACGGCGACGTACAGCATACGGACCGTCCGACGAAGTCCCGCCGACACGCCGAGGTGAACGGCCGGCCCCCGCCGCCACGTCGGACGCGAGCCCTGCGGCCGGGCCAGGCGAGCCGTCGTCGGCGCGAATGTGATCACCAACACATCAGCGACAGCGTTCGTGACCGGACGGCCGGGGACGATTCGCCGTCAGGCATCGGTGGAAGCAGGACACCGGGGCCACCGGCGCCTGGACATACCCGAAAACCAAGGAGGACAGGATGCCCGACATCGGCATCGCAGACCAGGACCAGCAGGTCCGGCGCCGCTACACGATCATCGTCAACACCCGGCAGAAGACCATCGACGACCGCGAACTCACCTTCGCCCAGGTCGTCGACCTCGCATTCCCGGGCGCGCATGACACCGAGGTGGTCTTCACGGTCACCTACCACCGCGCGGTGGCACCGCAGCGTGACGGCAACCTCAGTGAGGGCGGCACGGTCACCATCAAGGACGGAACCGCTTTCGATGTCACCCGCACTCGTCGCTCGTAGCGCCGACCTGCGCCAGTTGCGTGACGAGGGCTACGAGGTGACCGTCGAGCACGGTCACCTCGTGGTCTCCCACGTCCCGTACCTGAACGCGCAGCGAGAGGTGAAGCTCGGCATCCTGGTGTCCAAGCTCAGCCTCGCCGGCGACACCACGATCACACCGGAGACCCACGTGGTCCACTTCGCAGGCGAGCAGCCCTGCGACGCGAACGGCCAGCCGCTCAACAAGGTGATCCACAGCCCGGTCCAGGAGCAGATTATTCCAGGGCTGACGGTGAACTACATGTTCTCCAACAAGCCCGACGCCGGCTATCCGAACTACTACGCGAAGATCACCACCTATGTGGCTCTCCTGGGCACGCACGCGGCCGCAGTGGACCCGTCGGTGACCGCTCGGACGTTCCAGGTCGTGGAGACCGACGCGTCGGAGTCGGTCTTCCGCTACCTCGACACGGCCAGCAGCCGCGCCGGGATCGCAGCCATCAACGCGAAGCTAGCCATGCCCCGGGTCGCTGTCGTCGGGCTCGGCGGCAGCGGCTCCTACGTGCTGGACCTGATCGCCAAGGTGCCAGTCCGGGAGATCCACCTGTTCGACGGTGACGATCTGCTGCAGCACAATGCTTTCCGGGCCCCCGGCGCGCCCTCGCTCGAGCAGTTGCGGCAGCGGCCCAAGAAGGTAGACCACTACGCCGAGATGTACGGCGCGATGCGCCGGGGCGTCGTCGCCCACCCCTACTTCCTCGACGAGACCAACGCCAACGAGTTGCAGTGCATGTCGTTCGTGTTCCTCTGCATGGACCAGGGCGAATCCAAGCGGCACCTGATCAAAGCGATGGAGGCGGCCGGGATCGCGTTCGTCGACGTCGGCATGGGCCTCTACACCGTCGATGACATGATCGCCGGGCACCTGCGGACCACCACGAGCACCCCCCAGAAGCGGGACCACATCTGGGACCAGCGGCGAATCCCGTTCGAGGACGGCGGCGACGACGACTACGGCACCAACATCCAGATCGCCGAGCTCAACGCCTTGAATGCCGCCTACGCGGTGATCAGGTGGAAGAAGTGGCGTGGGTTCTACGCCGACCTTGAGCAGGAGCACCACAGCGTCTACACGATTACCACTAACTGCCTGGTGGGTGATGACCAGACATGACCCGGCAAACCATCATCGAGCACCGCTTCGTCGATTCGGCCCCCGACGTCCTCGACGACGGCGTGCTCTACGTCTCGATCCGCTACGCCACCGCCCTGCACCTGTGCCCGTGCGGCTGCGGCAGCGAGGTCGTCACCCCGATCAGCAGGAAGGGGTGGAGCCTCACCTTCGACGGGGTGTCGGTAACGCTGCACCCTTCGGTAGGAAACTGGAACTATCCCTGCCGATCGCACTACTGGATTCGGCTCAACAGGATCGAGTGGGCCAAGGACCGTTCCCACGATGGCCCCGACCGGCATCAGGGCTCGGCCAGCGCCGCTGGGCCGACGGCTCCAGGTCGGCAACATCAGCATCTCGGGAGTGCTGTGGTGAACAAGGTCCGTCGACTTGCGGGCACGGTGCGGGTGTGGCTGAGGCGGCACGCCCGCAGATGATGCCTGGCAGGTGCGCGCCGACGTCCAGCCCGCCTGCTCGACCAGGCTGGTCTGATGACGGGCCGTTGCCGATCAACCGCCCGGGGCGGGTCAACCACGCTTGAGCGTCCCCCGATGACGCGAAGAGCGCACAGTACGGGCGTCTGCTGGCGTGGGCCACGAAAACGTCAGGGGCAGGGTGTCTACTGGAGCCGCTTCTTGCGCGAGTGGAGCAGCGGTCGGATCTTAGCTGCGAGGAGCGGCTCTAATGGACGTTCATGTTCAGGCGCCAATCGTCGGCTAACATCCCGGACGGGTTCGGACCCCGGATGACGCCTACCTGACGGTGATGATGTTGTCCGCTGGACTGGCCGGCATCGTTCAGCGGAGGAGACAGGCGGCGGGCGGGTCGGCGAAGGAGGCGGGGTTGTTGCCGGCTCCGTGGCGGGGCGGGCTTCTCGCGTCTGTGGTGGCGTTTCGCCGACCAGGGTCTGCAGCCGCTCGACAGTGACCTCGCCCTGTTGGAGCTCTGTGCGCAGCCGCTGGCGTGCCCGGGGTGATGATGACCGTCCCACCTCTCCTCCAACCGGCGCCAACCGGGGTGCACCGGTGCCAGCGAGGCCATCGCCGGCACTGTATGAGAGCCGCCAGTGAGGAGTACGAGATTGAGGACGATGACGGTAGCTTCTGGCGCAAACCGCTTCCGACCCCAACCCGGTAGAAGATGGAGCCATGATGCGCCGTAACCCAGCGGCCAAGGTGGCCACAGCGGGGGTGACCCGTACCAAGCAGGCCGTAGAGGACGAGTTGGGCTGGCTGTTTCGCGACCAGCCGACCGAGGATTACGGCATCGACGCGCAGGCCGAGGTGGTGGACGGCGAAAACGTGCGCGGACGGCTGCTTGCCTTGCAGATCAAGAGCGGTATGAGTTGGTTTAAGGAAGCCGGACCAGAGGGCTGGTGGTTCCGGCCGGACGCCGAGCATGTGGCCTACTGGCTCAACCACTCACTGCCGGTGCTGGTCGTGCTGTACCACCCGGAGACAGGGCGCTGCCACTGGCAGTTCGTCAACCGGAAGACGCTGCAGGAGACATCCACCGCTAGCTGGAAGCTTCTGGTGCCGGAAGCTCAGGTGCTGGACGCGAGCGCCCGAAAGACCCTGCGGGAGGCCGCCGAGGGCGATCCATACGAGCTGCGTATCCGCGAGCTGCAGCTGGCAAAGCCCTGGATGGAGTTGCTGGCTGGCGGCAAGCGGCTGGTGGTGGACATGGAGGAGTGGGTCAACAAGAGCTCGGGAAGAGGAGACATCTCTCTCGGTATAGATAACGAGGACGGCGAGGAACCCGAGAAGCTGGCCAGTTGGGGTGTTTTTCTTGGTCTCGCCAGCTACGCCGAGGTAGTGCCGAAGTTGTTCGCGTGGGCTGACGCCCACGTGCATCGGGAGACGTACGACGGGACGGAGTATGACCAGTACAGAGCAGATTGCTGTATCTGGAGCGACGAGCATGAGGTCTTTGCTGCGGTGCCATTCGAGGAGTGGAATCGAGGCCTGGATGCAGAACGTATCCGGCCGTACCGAAACGGTGGTGGGGAGGTCGACTTTTACCGGCTTGAGTTAACGCTCAATGAGCTGGGCAAGGCGTTCTTGGTGGTGGATAGGTTCGCCACTAAGGGTGAAAGGTTGCTTACGGGGGGTTAGGTGAGCAAGTAGTGCCTTGTTGGACTATTGCAGTGGGTCGCTTATGGCGCGGTTCAGGGACATGCTTGGCCCGATAGCATCGGCTTCGTTGCAAGACCACAGCTGGCGCGACGCTAATCGACATTGCCCTCGCGGATGGACTGCCGTGCCGGTGGATTGCCGGCGGCGAGGCCTACGGCGGTGATCCGCACCTGGCGGCGGCCCTGCGCAGCAGACACGATTTGGGCTGCATCCGCGCGGTCGCCTGAAGCTAAAGACCTGGAAGATCCTGGTCAAGGTGGGCTGCTGCCCACGCCAAGCCACCGCCATCATCCGAGCCATCCTCGTGCTGAACCGCGTCGAAACGAACCGCCGGCCCAGGATGAAAATAGCTCCTTGTCCGTGCGGAGCCCTACGTCCCACCAGAATCCGCCCGTCAGGCTCAGTTTTCAGCCGGGCCCGCCAGTTCGGTCCGTTCGTCGGACGGGGATGCCACTTACAGCCGTGTTCCGCGCCATCGAGTACGCCGTGCCCCTTACTGTCGGGTGGTGCAGCGATGGGATTCGCTCAATGAGCGGCAGCTCGACCTGCTTCGCCGGATCCACGGCGGCGATGACCTCAGTGGGCCGGATGGCGTCGAGTACCGGCGGTCGGCGCGTGCGCTCCAGGACCGGAACCTGGTTACAGTGACACGCAAGGCAGGGGTGTGGAAGGCGTCCTCAACCGATGCCGGTCGCTTCTACCTTGAGCATGGTCACCATCCCGATCATCCCGACCACCGTGCTTCCCTTCCGCGGTCCGAGGCGCCGGCATCCGGCGGCACCATCGGCGGTGCTTCGTCGGCGGACCTGCTGCGAGCGGCTCGCGAACTGCTCGACCGTCTGCAGCACGAGGGCGGCTTGGTCCGTATCGAGAGTCCCGACAGTGGAACGCGGGCCCGGTACCGGCGGATCATTCACGCGTTCAAGCAGCAGGGACTTGTGCCATCGGGTCACCATCTGCGCCACACTGGCCGTGACGCCGGGGACATCGTCATCCGCCTCTACACCGATGCCGGTCCGGACGAGACCGACTGGAACCGGATCCGGCTCAACACCCGACGTGTCACCACCGACCCGCATCTGGCGTTCAGCGCCCTCGAAGCCGATCCGACCAACCTCGCCGTCAGCCCGGACTTACTGCCCCGGGCGTTGCTGCTGATCCGGCAGCTCGCCGGCGAGGCGGCCCGGCGTGGGCACAGGCTCGGGGTCAACACCAAGGCGAAACACCCGCGGGTGTTCCTCCAGGCCGGGCAGGTCCGACGCACGGTCACCCTGACCGAGGAACGCGACCAGGTCCCGCACGAACCCACCGCCGAGGAGCTGAAGGTGCTGCGCCTGCGGCCGTGGATGAAACCCGCGGAGTTCGACGTCGTCGACTCCGGCAGGCTCCGCTTGGAGATCGCCCGGGCCGGACACGACAACCGGGACACCTGGACCGACACCGCACGCGTACGTCTGGAACAGCGCGTCGCGCAGATCATCCAAGGGTTCGAGGCTGGCGTCACCGCCGACGAACAGCAAAGGCGGGCGGCCGAGGCCGCGCGGGAGAAGGCCGAGGCCGAACACCGGCGGAGGCAGGAGGAAGCCGCGGCCGAGCGCAGACGGCAGGAGGAGGCCACCCTCGCCCGATGGCACGCCGCGATGGCCGACGCCCGCGTCCAGGCCGCGGACAAGATCCGCGCGGAAACCTTCCGCAACGCCTACCAGGCTTGGACCACCGCAGCCGGCATCCGCGCGTTCTGTACCGCCCTTGAACAAGCGGCCGAGGGGCGGACCGGCGTCGGCGGGTACCTCGTTAGCTGGGTCGCGTGGGGCAGGGCCGCCGCCGACCGGATCGACCCCATTCGCAATTCCCGTGTGCTGGCTGACATCGATTACAACCCCGAACCCGGACCCGACGATCTGCGCCCGTTCCTCGGTGACTGGAGCCCCCACGGGCCACGCAAGGAGCACCGCCCTGATCACGACCGGCAGGCCCACGCCGGCATCCGCCGACAGGCCGAATCGTGGCACCACGGGCTGCTCGACCGCGGCGCCTGAAGTTCGGCGACACCGCAACCGCCACCACACTCCGGCCGGATGCGCACGAGCCTGCGCCGGGACCTGCCGCCATCGCGGCGCGAACCCGTCAGCACGACCCGGTACCACGCAACAAGCGACGTTTACCCGAAGGACGGCTGGATGAGAATCGACCCCTCCCGCTTCACCGTCGGCGACGAATGGGCGTACCGGCAGTCGGACCACGGACCGTCCGAACGCGTCCGCATCCTGGCCGTCGAACCGAAGAAGACCAGCGCCCGCCTCGAGATCAGATTCCTCGACGACCCCGACGAACGGGTGGAGAAGGTCCCCGGATCGCGGCTGCGGGTGCCGTGGAACGAGGTCGGAACCTTCGACGCGCTGATGGCGAACTGGCAACGCATCGACGATCAGAGCCTCGATCACACCGAGGAAGCCTGCATCGAGGAGATCTTCGGCCTCCTGATCAGCGAAGACGTAGCCGAACTGCTCTGGTCCCCGGTGTCATGCGCCACCGACATCCACGACAGGGCCCGGCTGAGCGAGATCATCGACGGCCCGATCGACGACATCCTCGCCTCGGCTGAATGGTTCGACCACGACGGCGGGACCATCCTGTCACCGGCCGGCACCCTCCAACTGGTCGAGGCCACGTGCCGCGCCCACCCGGCCCAGGTCCTCGACCTCGTCATCGAGCAGGAAGCCCAGTCCCGCCACAAATGCAAGTTCGGCGACGAGCACCGCGTCGGCCGCGACAACCGGTCGACGACACCGGAATGGGAGTACGACTGGTACCGCCGCCACGACCGGCCCCGCCACGAACTACTACGCCAGTGGTGCGGCCACCGGGCAGTCACCCACCACGAACGGTTCCTCGCCGCCGAAGCCGAAACCCACCGCCTCGACATCCTGATAACCGACCTCCTCAAGGCCCTGGACAACCTCGGCGAACACGAACAGGCCGCCCGGTTCGCCGAGGAACACGAACGCGACCGCATCACACCCCACACGATGCGCCCCGTCGTCGAACGTCCCCTACACCCCTCCGAGATACCCGTACGCGAGATCAAGGTCAGGCGCCGCTGGTGGTGAACGCCCGTCGCACAAACGGTCCGATGTTCAGGTGCTTCTCCCCAAGCTCCAGTTCACCGGCACCCAGATGAGCGTGGTGGTGGCCGCCAGCGGATTCCCGAGTGGTGCCGATGACTGCGCCAAGGCCCACGGCATCGCGTGCGTACGGCTGGTCGACAACGCCTGGATGTACATCTCACGTCACACCGTCACGACGCCCCACCCGCGCTCACCGACGCGTACACCGGCTACGCGATGACGCCCGACGCCGAGGGAGAGTACGAGTTCACCCCGCTGACCGGCAGCGCCGAGAACAGACGCTCAGCGTTGATCACAACGGCCTAACCTTGTCTGACGGCGCCATTGCCACTTCGCGAGCCGATCCGATCCGATCCGCCAGGCTATGACACCGAGCGAACCAGCCGGCGTCCGGGCAATCAGGCCCAGACTCTGGCCTCCCTGGCGAAGCACGGCCAGGGCCGCGTGCCGGCAGCGAACTCGCCGCTGAGCATCGCGGCGACCTGCTCGCTCCAGGTGCGGAGATCGATCAGCTCGAGCATCAACTCCGCGATCGCGGCGAAGTTCAGGGATGTCGACCAGAGCCGGTTGCCCGACCGTACGGCGACGTTCAACAACGGCTTCGAGGGGTCCTCGGTGCCGTCGAGACGCTGCAGCCAGGACCCTTCGACACCGGCGTTGGCCAGCGAGTCGATGATCTTGTTCGGGTTCATGCAGACGGCGAAGAACATGCCGTCGGCGATGAGGCTGGCCGCGACCTCGGGTTCGATCGGGTAGATCGCCCAGGGTGGGCGCACGAGAGTGCGACCGGCCTGGTCGATGCTCAGCAGCGTCAGCGTGTGCCCAGGGTCGTCGGCGCCGATGCGGCGGCGGACCCGGTCGAGTTCGGCGCTGAACCGAGTGCCGAACTCCTCAGCGGTGTACCGGCCGGCGGCGGTGAACTGACTGGCCGCCACGA
The DNA here is from genome assembly GCF_049315215.1 of Micromonospora sp. WMMD1219. Lineage (NCBI taxonomy): Bacteria > Bacillati > Actinomycetota > Actinomycetes > Micromonosporales > Micromonosporaceae > Micromonospora > Micromonospora sp. WMMD1219. Next base: position 958,223 of record NZ_CP186057.1, on the reverse strand, counting down.
CCGCGCGGCCGGACGAGACCACGCCTCCGGCGATACCCGTCCGCGCATGCGCCAAGCCGAGGATGTCACGTAGGCCCGCCAAGTCGGTGCGGTAGTCGATGGTGGTGCGCACCGGTGCGTAGCCGCTGGGCAACTCGCCGGTTTCGTCGGCGAGGACCTGCGAGGTGTCGGCCAGCAGCCGCTCCTGGGCGGGAACTCGATACCGCTGGTTGGTCTTGATCTCGCGGAGCCAGGCCCAGCCGTCACGGCCGAGGACGGTGACGTCGCCGACACGGATGACGTTGGTCAGGTCGTGGTGCAGCACGAACTCCCGCTTCTCGCGCCACGCGGTCTCGATGACCTCCAGCTCTGCGGCCAGGCCGGTCTTGCCGTACATCGGGCCGGGGGCGTCGGCGCGCGACAGCGCCACGATGATGTTGCGCTGGTAGCCGAAGACTTTCCAGGCGAGTGCGTCCGCGATCGACTTGAGCTGGCGCCAAATCCGCTCGTAGACGTCGCTCTCCAATATCCAGGATTCCCGGTCGGTACGGTCGAGGGATGTGCCGAGTTCGGGTGCGTCAGCGGTGAGGCAGCGGTGCCTATCCAGTCGTTTGATCTGCCGGCTGATCGCGGAACGACGCTGCTCGGTGTCGAGGACCATGCCACGGAGCCGACTCTGGAAGTGGTACAACTCCTCGGCAGAGCGGCAGGCGCGTAATGTCCGGATCAGATCGATCAAGGCGCGCAGGGTCTCCTGGTGCGCCGGATGCGTCAGGATGAGGTCGATCTGATCGCCGTCCGCACGATCCATCAACGTGGCGCGCACCGTGCCTCCTGCACTGCCGACCGCTTGGCATTCGCATCATCCGGACAGCTCACCGTATCGGCAAACGAGTTCGTCGCTGCGTAGCGCCGGCGGCACTGTGCCCGCGCCGGAAGTGACCCGCGGCCAGTGACATCACGGCGATGTGCAGAAGAGCGTCGACAGCGGCGAGCCTGTCGCGCCGCTATGGACATCCGGTGCGTTGCGGTGTGGCATCTGCGGTCGTCGCCTCTTCCGTAGGCGCTCGGGGAGTCGCGAGCTGTGTCAAGCGCTTCAAGTTGCCCACGCCCTCGGCCGACAGCACGTCGCTACGTCCCTGCTCATCAACCAACGCTGACGAGCCGAGGGATCGGCCAGCCCGAGGGTTGCCGTTTGGTCGTCGTGAGAGGACGTGGTCGCGGCGAGCGGGGCTCCAGACACCGCCCGTGCCCTGCCAATGGTTGCCGGTAAGGGCTACCACAACCGCTGGGGGCACAGCATCACGGAACTGTCGTACCCGGCACTGAGCATGTACCTGTGCCTCTTCTCGCGATGGTCGATGGCGTACGGACGGTCAGCACGTTGCTGTCCGACGAGCAATGGCAGTCGCTACGGACGGACGTTCGAGCGGGCCGGTGTTCCGTGCGGCTGCCGTACTGCGGTGCTGTGGCGTACCTGCGCACGAGCAAGCTCGGTGTGCGGCATTTTGCGCACAGGGCAGCGAGCGACTGCGCGAGCCATTCAGCCGAGACCGGTCAGCACCTTTACGCCAAGAACATCATCGTGCAGGCTGCTCGGGCAGCCGGATGGGACGCCGAACCGGAGGCGCGTGGCGAAGGTTGGGTCGCCGACGTATTAGCCACCGGAGGGATGAGCAAGTTCGCATTCGAAGCCCAGTGGAGCGCGCAGACCCGGGACCAGTTCGAACACCGTCAGCATCGGTATGCCGCCGACCGTGTCCACGGCGTGTGGTTCACCCGGTACGAGCGCAGCGTCCCGCTTCCACGACGCGACCTGCCCGTGTTCCACACCGCCTTCGCTGCCGACAGCGTCACCACGGTCGTCAACGGCACCGCGATGCCGTTGGCCGACGCCGTCATCGGTCTACTCACCGGCCGGATCGGTTTTCGTACCCACGGGCGACCGGCCAGCCGGCCATCACGCAGGTGTCCTGTTTCGAGTATCCCTGCTATCGGTGCAGTGGTGTCTCGCTGTTATGGGAGGTCGAACGGGAGGTCATCGACGGACCGTGCGGAACGAGAGCCGAGATCCGCCATGCGTTGATCTGGGCACAGGAACGCCCGGAAGCCCGGCCCGACGTGCGTCGCCGCGTGGCGATGGAGGCGGATCGTCTGGGCGTGCCGCTCGCCAATCTCGGTTCTCGCTACAGCGCGACCGCCAGAGGTTCCTACACCGCCTTCAGTTGCGCTTCCTGCAACGCCTTGTTTGGAGACTGGTATCTGCGGGAGTACGTGATGGAAGCCCGAGCCGAGGACGCGCGTTCCTCCTCGTCACGTTTCCAGGCGGCGGCGGCCGGATCGAGCAACCACACTGGTGCCGCGATGCCGGGCAGGGCCAGTGCGTTGACCGTGAACAGGCGGCTGCCCTAACCGGCGGGCCTGATCTCGCCCCAGCGACGGACCGTCATCGATGACCACTCGACCGACGATCGAGTGGCTGGTGACGATCCGCCCGGCGTGCCGTGCTTCGTTCCCGCTGTACTGCAACGGTCGTCGACATCCGATCACCCACGGATCACCACGCGATCGTCGCCGACGCTGTCGCGCGAGATCAATCGTCTACCGCACCAGTTTGAGGACCGGTCGCTGGTCGGCTACGCCCAGCAACATTCTCACCCAGGGCAGCGGCCACGCGAGCTCTTCGGCGAGCGCCTGCATCGTCAGGCCGTTGCCGGTAGCCAGGTCGAAAGCTCGGCTGAGCATAGCCGGCTGCTCACCCGGATAGGCAGCCGCGGGTTCGGCACGGAAGCCCGGCTGATCGGCCAAGAGGTGCAGCCTTTGGTGTGCACGGCTGGAGGCGGAGTCGGACAACAGCCCCAGCTCGCGACATCGGTACAGCAGCGATTTGACCGAGACTCCCCACTCGCGTTGAAGCTCGACGAGTTTGCCGAGGTCGGCGCGGCCGGGGAGGGCGGGCAGGATGCTGTTGCGGGGGGTGAGGAACTCGGCCGCGAAGGTGTCGGCTTCGCGTTCCTGTTGGATGTCACCGGGCGCGGTGTCGCCATGGAGTACGAGGTGGCCGAGTTCGTGGGCGGCACTGAAGCGGTGGCGGTAGACGTTGTTCGCGCGATTCGGGGTTAAGATCGCAATCGGCCGGGGCAGGCGTGAGGTGGAGAAGGCATCGACGGTGGTGGCGTCGTCGTCAGCTGGTGGAGTGACGGTGACGATGCCGTGGGCTTCCATCCGACGGACGAGGTGACTGATCGGCCCGTCGCCGAGTTTCCAGTGGGCGCGTAGCGCTTGGGCCGCGGCGGCTGGGTCGCGGGGAAGTTCGGTCCCGGAGTGCACCTCGCCGCCGGCGAAGCCGGGTAGGTCGATCCAGGGAAGCTGGACTCGCTTCTCCAGCGCGTAGGTCAGTTCCCACACCAGCTCGGTGAAGGAGATTGCCTTCGCCCGCTGATATGCCCGCGTCGCCCGCAAACTACGGAAGTGAGCCATAGATGCGTCGAGGCGGGCATGAGGGCGGCCTCTGAGGAAGAACGGCGGAGGCACGCTGAGGACTGCGGCGAGTGGCCCGATCAACTCGGGTCGGGGTTTGGTTAGTCCGAGCTCGTACTGTCCGATGGCCGCTGCCGTGACGCCGATCCGGTCGGCGAGTGCCTTCTTGGTCATGGCTGCGAGTTGCCGGGCCTGGGTCAGCCGGCCGGGGTCAAATCCGTCGGCGATGGCGGCGGGTGTTGCCGTCCCACCAGCGGCAACAATCGGTGTGATGAGTCGGAGTTGTTCGTGCTTACGCATCGCGGTTGTTCGCGGTGGGCTTTCCCGACTCCGGCTCCCGCTCAGCCGTCGGCGCCTCTACCGGACGCGAGTGCGTCGGGAAGTCGAGCGCGGGCAGGTCACCCTCGTCGAAGGCTCGCCCCGAGCCGCCAACCTTCGCCAGCCCCGAGAACGCGCCGGTGGAGCCTTCCGGCGTGGCGCCCTTAGCCGCTGGCAGCTCCTCCGGCTGGCCGACAAGCCAGGCGATCGTGCCGTCGGACTGCATGAGGCCCTCACCCCACCAGGACTTCAGCAGGCCGGCATCGGCGTGAGCAACGTAGGGCACGTAGATGATCTTAGTGGCGGGGCTCAGGTGAACAAGTTCGTTGACCACTGCGACCGGGTCGAACTCGAAGTCCTCGCCCAGAAGGCTCAGCAGGTCATCCGGCGGCTGTGCTGCGGAAAGCGCAAGCGACAGGTTCCGGCCGATCTTCGTCGCCAAGCGGGCCTGCTTTACCGGCACGTTCAGGTTGTCGGCGAGCTTGAAGGGCAGCAGCAGCCGCTCCCGGACGACCATCAGGTTGTACGAGGCATTCGGCGGCCGGAACTTGTACGCCCCCTCAAGGCCTACAAGTTGCTCCTCCAGAGACTTGTACGTTGCCGGCCACATACCGCCGTACGGCTGCTTGGACGGTAGACCCGACATCTCCTGGATCAACACAGCCCGCTGCTGCGCGTGGTGCAGCCCTTCCACAAGGCCACGCCGCACCATCTCAGCGTCCTGCCCGAAGTGTGACCGCGCCCAGGCCGAGACCGGCGATTCCTCGCTCAACTAGCCCTCCAGAGAGACTGACACTTCAGATCCACTCAGAACCCTAGCGCATCCGCTTTAGTTTTGGGCATGACATGCCCATCGCGCGGTTCCCTCGCTGCAGCACTCACCGAGGGGCGCTCGTCGGCTGGGGTAAGAGCTGCGGGCCGACGAGGGCTGAACTACCGGCTCACTCACGAAGGCCGCCACCGACCGGGCGGCGTGCATCAGCGTCCGATGGGCCCCCGGCCACCATCCGTCCGCAGGCGGGTCGGATCCGCGCATACGAGGGCGAGGTCATCGACTACAGCCTCTTGGGCCGCACTGCCCCACTCCCCGGCGGGCCTCCGACGTTGAGATACTTTGCCTCTGTGTTTCCTTCCGGGCCTGCGTTCCGTCTCCCGCCGAGCTGGGTCGATGAGCTGCACGACGCGGTTGGTTGGTGGACCCGTTCTGATGACCAGCCGTGGGGCCGGGCCGGCGCTGTAGCTCTGCCGCTCGCCCTTTCGGAGGTTCGAAGCTGGATCGCCGGGCCGTTCAGCGGTGAGCGGAAGCAACCGTGGAGGTCGGCGATGGAAGACCTCTGCCTTGCCGCCGGCAGGTGCGGCCAGCATCTGCGGACGGAACTGGGCCAAGATCTTCTCGATGTGGACGACCAAGCGCAACGGCTTATCGCGATCGTCTCGCAGAAGGGAAAAGTCGACGGGGCGGTGGGCGGGTGGTTGGCGGGGGCGCCGGCGCCAAGGGCGACGGTAGAGAAGCTGCTGGCCCGGCTCACGGAGCCGGCGGTAGCTGTGGCGGCCTGGCGCGACCTGGTGGACGCCTGCCGGACGAGCGGAATCTCCGCCGACGACCTCGGCAGCCGCCGCGACTTGTTCCGTTCACTGCTGTCCAATGCCGAGATCAGCCTCCGCATCACCGGGCGGATTCTTGCCGGCGTACTGCACGACAGCGCCGCCTTCGTGACCGAGGCCCGTGTTCATATCGGTGATCTCGATCGGGACGACGTGGCGACGTGGCCAGGTCTTGATGAGGCGGCCGGGTTGGACGAAGCCGCGCGACTCGTACTGTGTGAGCAACTGATCGCTTCGCGTGCGCACGGCGGCCACCACGTCGTATGGCTCGCGTTCGGCCAGGCCCGCATCGGCACCTCGTACTTCGCCGTGGGTCCGGTCACCTTCTACTGCGCGCCGATGATGCAGGCCATGATCGGCGTGACCGGGCCAGGAAAGGAGTGGGTGCCTGCCGAGTTCCGGCGCACCGACGGGTGGCTGAGGCTTAAGGACATCCCCACCGACGACGGCCTCGTCTTCGCCCGTGTCGATCTGGGTCATGGGCGCTTCGCTGATCCGATCCGCCGCGCCACGGACCTCGCCCACGCGACCGTTGCGGTCGCGAAGTTCGACACCGGTACCCGCAACTGGACTCCGTGGAGCGGTTACATCCACGCAGTCGATGGTCGTGTTACCGGCATGCCACTTTTTTCTGCACCGAAGCCGGAGCCAGAGGTGGTGCCGCATGAAGATCCGACCGGCGATGTGCTGGAGGATCTCTCCGTCACGCTGGGAGCGCGGCTCTCGCCGGTTCCGGAAGAGTTGCACGAGGTGATCAACCTGGTGCGATGGTGGCAGGAGGCTGGGGAGCAGTCGAACCTACCCCGCGTCGTTCTCGACGTACGCGTCGTGGAGTGGGTCGCTTCCCTTGTCGGCGCCGGCAAGTGGTACGAGTTCCTCACATGCACCTGGAAGCAGCAGTGGGTCAGAAGCCGGGTTCGGGCTCACCTATTCGATACGTGTATCGAAGCTGCCGGTGAGCCGCACGCCGTCGCGCCCGAGCACCGCGCTCAGATGACCAGCCTCCGCGGCAAGCTTCAAGTGCACCATGGTCGAGGTGCCTACACCAGTCACCTGGACCACGCCTTGGCGGCCCTGCCCGCCCTCCGATCGATGCACCCGGTTCACACCCGAACCAGTCGCCGGTTGACCACCCTCGCCGACCGGCTGGCAACAACCGCGACACTGGAGAAGTGGTGCAGCCAGTTGGAGCTGGACTGGGCCTTGCAGGTCGATCGCCTCCAGCGGCTGCGGAATGCGCTCGCCCATGGTGGCCCAGCCTCGTCGGATGCCGTGGACACTGTCGCGTCGTTCGGGCGCGATCTGGCACGGGTGACGCTCCGGGTCACCCTGACAGGTCTTCTTGACGGCCGTGGCTCGGTGACCGCCCACGAAGAGATCAAGACTGCGGCCGAGGCCTGGCGCGCTGGCATACCGCCCGCGCCTGACGTCGCCACCGCGTTGTTCGCCTAGCTATAGACGTGGCTCTGCCTCGGCGGCCCTATGTCGCGCTGGAGCATCTTCAGGCCCACCTCGGCTGGCGGGCTGACGACCGTGAGCCGCAGGTCGCGCAACCTGACCCGCAACGGAGAGCGGGTGGCGATGTCGCCCGGGGGCTCGCATCTCGTGTCTGAGATGCCTGCCGGCGATGGGACCATGCTGGCGTCGCCACCATGGCGGGGCCGGCGGAGCCATCATCCCTCTGACCCGTACGAGTCCCCCGCCGTAAACTGCGTTCCGCGCCCGCGCCCTCGAAGTGGTTGACTGCTTGAGGCTTCGAGAGGAGATGCGGTTGATCCCCTACACCCACATCCAGCTTGATCCAGCTTTGCCGCAGAATGCACCGTTCTGGATGCCGGCAGAAGACGAAATTGATGAAGAGGGCATCGGATTCTTCCGAGGCGTGTGGGCGATATTCGATGTGCCGCTGTCAGAAGCGGCCCAGGTGGTAGCCGACGAACGGGCTGCGGCAACTGCAGTCGACGCCGCGGCGGACGACGCTGAGACGTTCGAGTATTTCGCCCAGCTGATCGAAGCACATAACCCTGATTTCCCGTCCGAGGATCCCGAGGATGAAGCGGGCATGGCCGTGCTTGCCGAACATGGTGACGTCGACTCGGTCAGCCTGTGCGGCCTTGAGCTTGGGGTCGCCGGGCTAACGTATGCGTTGGCGGCGACCGGGTGCGTACCGGCCGCCAGTTGCCGCAGTCACGCTGAGCGATCCTGGGCCGAGCGGCCGGTGGTTGTGGCCGCCATCGATCGGGCGCACGCGGACTGGTTGCAGCCGCTGGTTGAGCGCGCGTCCTGCGGATTCGACCTCGATGACCTGCGTCCGCAGTTTCTGACTATCCATGCGCGGTCGATCAAGGAGATGATGGACTTGGCCGCGGCGATTCTGGCCAAGGCTGAACACGATCCGCCGCCGCCCCTGTGCTGGGGGCCGTCCTCGAATGATGAACAACCCGTGGAGGATCGCGTGGAAGTGGACGGGCAGCAGTCACTGTTCAACTGCTGAGCCATGGCGGGTCATTAGGCGCTTCTTCCTGGCAGCCCTGCCCGTCGTAGCCTTGGGGAGGTTCTTGGCCGCTTGGATCACCGGGTCGCCAGCAGGACTACGACGACCTGCCGAGACGTGGCCTTAAGCCGGCCCGGTTGTGGTCTGCCTTGGGAAGGCTTCTTCAGGCTCCATGTGGCGGCCGGGCGGTCGGCCATGCCGATCACTATCCTGGTGGCATGGGGCAGGCGGGCTCTGGTAGCGGCACCGACGCTCGGGGTTGGGTCTCGACCCAGGCCGGCGCACATCTGCGCGGGCGCCGGGTACGCGACACGGGGCCAGAGATCGCCCTCCGCAGCGCCGTGCACGCCCTCGGGATGCGTTTCCGGCTACAGCGACAGGTGGTCGGCCGCTGCAAGCCCGATCTCGTGTTCATGGGGCGACGGTTGGCAGTGTTCGTTGACGGCTGCTTCTGGCACGGTTGTCCCCAGCACGGACCGCGGGCCTTCCGAGGACCGAATGCGGATCGCTGGCGTCAGAAACTGCGTGACAACCAGGAGCGGGACCGCCGCAATGATGCTGCCCTGGCCGATGCAGGGTGGCGCGTGTTGCGACTGTGGGAGTGTGAGATCAAAGCTGATGTGATGGCTGCGGCCCGACAGGTGCAGCGGGCTTTCCAGTGCTGACGAAGCGCGCGCCGAAGTGGCAGTTGTTGCGAAGGGGGCACGTTCGACAGAGTTGCCTGCTGGGCTCAGTCCGGCACACGGTAGCTCCCAGTAGTCGCACGGCCGCCATGCGCGATGCTGCGTGCACCCCGGACCCGACGAGCAGCGCAAGGTCGAGCCTGCCGGCGGTTAGCCGGTTTGTCGTGTGTGAGTCGCTGCCGACCACTCGTGCTGCGACACGGGTCGCCGTCTGGTTGGGCACCAAGCGGTCTTCGCCGAGGAGTAGCCGGAATAGGTCTGTCTCGGCTGCCCGCAGTCGGAGTTTGATCTCCAGTTGGTCGGGGTCGTGAGCGACCTCGGGGTCGTCCAGCAGCGGGGCGAGCCGCTCGACGGCGTTACGAAGCCTTGACGTGGTCCTACCGTCAAGAACGCGCTCCAGCAGTTGCCGCGTCAGGGGGGCTGTGTCTCGCAGGGGTTCCAGTGTGGCGCCGAGTCCAGGCTGACCACCGATCATCGCCACCAGCGCCGCCAGGGCCGGTGGGCGACCCTGCGAAGGCAGCAGGTACCAGTGATCGCCCAGCCGCTGACGGGTGGCGTGCTGAGCGAGAATCTTGCGGACGGTACCCCACTCGCGGTGCTCGTCGTCTGACGGTTCCTCTTGAGCCATCAGCGCCAGCGCGGCGGCCTCACCGAGCATCGGTGGTACGGCGTTGCCGATCTGCCGGAAGGCGTCACTCCGGGTTCCGGCGAAACGGAAGCTGTCTGGGAACGTCTGGATGCGTGCTGCCTCACGGACGGTGAGGGTGCGGTGCTCCTCCGGGTGGATGTACCAGTAGCCATCCTTGGCGATGTGCGCGGTGATCGACCGACTCCGGTCGTCCCAGTCCAGGCGCTTGTACTTATCATCAAAGGTGTCGGCGGTGTACCGACGCAGGCTCGGGTCGATAGCCGAGTAGAGGGTCTTCGAGGTCATCAGCGAGAAGACCTGGCGGTCATCGTCGCGCACCGGGCGGGTCATGTGATCAAAAACGACACCGGTCTCGGCGCCGCGGCGCATGCGTAGGGCGAACTTGCTCAGGTCCTTGGACGTGTGCTCCACCCGGCGTCCGCCGGTGCCGAGCTCGAGCCGTGGCAGGTCACCGATGGCCTCCCTCAGGGTGGTGAACTGCTCAACCTCCTGGGGCCAGGCGAACGATCCGCTGTCGCGGCGAGCGAGCAGGATCAGCCGTTGGCGGTGCTGAGGAACCCCGTATCGCCATGCGTCCACAAGTCGCACCTGCGTGCGGTAGCCGTCCTGCTCCAACATCGCGACGATGGTGCGCACCACAAACATCTCATCGCCCAGTGCCATGTCCGGCACGTTCTCCATGAGCACCGCGCGGGGGCGGACCTTGAGGACGACGTCGACGAAGGCACGCCACAGTTCCTTGCGGTGGTCCTCTGCGTCGCGCTTGCCGGCATCAACGAGGCTGCGGATCTTACTGCGTCCCGCCCGGCTGAACGGCTGGCAGGGCGGCCCTCCGGCGACGAGGTCGATCTCGGTCCGTCGGAGGAGTCGCACAAGGTCGGCTCGGGCGACCTTGTCTCCGAGGTCGACGTCCAGAGCCAGCCCTGGAAAGTTCGCCCGATGAGTGTCCAGCGCCTTGCGGTCATGGTCCACGGCGGCGGCGACGGTCCAACCTGCATCGGTGAGACCCTGACTCAACCCGCCGGCCCCGGAGAACAGGTCGACAGCAAGACGCCCTCCCGCAGCCAACCTTTGTTCGCACCACTGCGGGAATGACTCCAGGTTGCAGCCGTCCTCGCGGGGGAGGAGTCGAAGGTCGTCGCTCCGCTGCAGCTTCACACCATAGGTGGCCACCCGGACGCCGTCCCCCCATTCGATACCTCATGCAGACTGCGGTCGCACGCGTGTATGAACGACCGGTCAGGCACACTGTACGACGATGATCGCTTTTCGTCACGTCGCAGCGCTGTCCGGGTCGTCCTCGGTGGCGCCCGTCGGTCTGGACACTCTAGGTGGTCCGTCCGCCCGCACGCCCGGTGCCCCCAACCTCACCAGGTCGCGGTGATCTCGCCCCATTCGTGGGGCGGAGAACGTCGGAGAGAGGTCGTATGCTGGCGCCCTGTAACACGAGCGAAGGGCACCGATGACGGTCGAGCCGCGCGCACTGCACGCACCCCCCAACGCCGCTGCTCTGATCGAGTCCCTGCGTGCCCTGGGTTATCACCTGCCAGACGCGATTGCCGATCTGGTCGACAACTGTGTGACTGCCGGTGCCCGCTCGGTAAGCGTGGAGTACAACGCTGATCGGGGAACCGGCTGGGTGGCGGTGGTCGACGACGGCAGGGGCATGACCGAGGACCAGCTCCACCGGGCCATGCACCTAGGCATGGATGGACCTCTGGCGGCGCGCCCACGCGGGGACCTAGGCCGGTTCGGCCTCGGGCTGAAGACCGCCTCGTTCTCGCAGGCCCGCAGGCTCACCGTTCTCACGCGCACGGATGCGGGCACCACGGCTGCCCGCACCTGGGATCTGGGCTTCGTCGCTGAGCGGGGCGACTGGTACGTCCTCGACAGCGTTGATGACGAGGCGCTACGCATAGCAGAGCAACTCGGGATGGCCTCCCCGGGGACGATGGTGCTGTGGCGCGACCTCGACCGTTGTGGTTACGGGAGTCAGCTGACCGACGGCATGGCCCGCGTGCGCGACCACCTGGCAGCGGTGTTTGGTCGCTTCCTGCGCGACGGACGCCTTCGTCTGGCCGTCGGTGGCCAACGGGTGCGGGGTTGGGACCCCTTTCTGACGGCGCACCCAGCGACCCAGGATCTCGGCTCCGCGCTGGTGGAGGGCGGGCTGTCGACCGCTGGCGTGACACCCTACGTCCTGCCGCACCCATCTCGCCTTACCAACGTCGAGACCCTGGCAGCCACCGGCGCATCGGGCTGGAACTCGCACCAGGGTTTCTACGTCTACCGCAACAACCGTCTCCTTACGCTGGGAGGCTGGCTCGGACTCGCCGGCCTGCGCCGCACGCCGCAATGCCAGCTCGCACGCATAGCAGTCGAGGTCACCAGCGACGACGACCACTACTGGCAGGTAGACATACGCAAGGCCCGGGTCAGCCCGCCACCAGTACTACGCGACCGGCTACGCGAGATCGCAGTGCTCACACGCACGCGCTCGGAGCAGGTCTTCCGCCACCGTGGCACGTCGGTGGTTCCCTCCAGCCGGAGGGACAGCGGTGCACTGACCTTCGTCTGGCAACAGCGCAGCCGGCGGGGCCAGATCGGCTACCAGATCAACCGGGACCATCCAGTTGTCGCAGCTGCGCTGGCAGCCCAGGAAAAGGCGGCTGTAGAGGTGGCCCTACGACTGGTGGAGGAGGCACTGCCCGTCGGTCTGATCGCTACCGAGGTGTCGGCTGCTCCCGACCGCGCGGCGCAGGCACCTCTCGACGGCGCTGGCCAAGACGAGGTGGCCGCACTCTTCCGCGCCGCGGTCGCCGCGCTACCCCACGAACCGCACAGCCGGCAGGCTGTTGTCGCCGCCCTCCGGTCGACCGAGCCGTTCAATCGCTTCCCCGAGGCGCTCGACCGCGCCCTGGACGCCGAAGGAGCAGCAGGTGCTCATTGATCCGTTTACGATGGCCCTCGACGTCGCCGAGAAGCTTTTGCTGAGCCAGCCCCGTACCGATCGGACGATCGAGCGGATCCGCGAGGCGGCCGAGACCGCCGCGAAGCCTGCCAGCGTGATTGGTCCTGTCGATGTTGACCGGCTCGTCGAGGAGTTGGAGTCGCGATTCGACGTGTGGGTACCTCGCCCGGTGGCAGTGACCAGTCCCGACGCCCACCAACCGTGGTACCCGGAGCGCCGGGAGAAGATCTCCTTTGACTACTGGAACCGCTACCGCACCTGGCTCGCGTCCCGTCGGAGCTGGAAACCCCAGCCGGTGGAGGCCCTGGACGAGGCGACCGATGTGATCCTCGACCGCTTGGAGGACCCAGAACGCGCCGGCCCGTGGGCCTTCTACGGGTTGGTCTACGGGCAGGTGCAGTCCGGCAAGACCGCCAACTACACCGGCACCATCTGCAAGGCTGTGGACGCCGGTTACCACGTGGTGATCGTGCTCGCCGGGCGACACGAGAGCCTGCGCACCCAGACCCAGGCACGGCTGGATCTGGAGTTCCTCGGGTTCAACACCAGGGTCACCCGCACCCGGGGTGAGGGTGCGGGACTCGGCGACATCGGCGTGGGCACCCTGGGCCTCCGCCATCCCGTGCAGTGCTTCCCACTGACGACCACTGAGGCGGACTTCAAGAAGGCAGTGGCCCAGAGCACCGCCGTCGACCTGCGCAAGAACCGCGTTCTGATCGTTGTCAAGAAGTACAAGAGCATCTTGGAGAACCTGACTGGCTGGTTGGCCAACTTCAACAAGGACGGTGCCTTGGCCGACCTGCCGCTGTTGCTCATAGACGACGAGGCCGACGACGCGTCGATCGATACGCGCAAGACTCCTGACAAGAAGACGCACAGCGATCCCGAGCACGACCCCACAGCGATCAACGCCGCCATCCGTGACCTGCTCGGCCTGTTCGACAAGAGGGCCTACCTCGCCTATACGGCCACCCCGTTCGGCAACATCTTCATCCCGCACGACACCGACCATCCGGAGCACGGTCCCGATCTGTTTCCGCGCCACCTGGTCCTCGCACTGCGGCCGCCGACGAACTACTGCGGCCCGGAGACCGTCTTCGGGCTCGAGGACGCCACAGCCGACGAGGTTCGTCAGCCCCTACCGATCATCAGCGTCGTCGACGACCACGAAACGTGGATGCCTGACAAGCACAAGGGCGGCCACCGGCCACCGGCCCGGCTGCCTGCCTCACTGGTAAACGCGATCGAGGCCTTCGTGCTGGCTACCGCGGTGCGTAAGGTCCGTGCCGCCCGGCCGGGCGGTCGGCCCGACCACAACTCCATGCTCATCCATGTCACCCGGTTCACCGACATTCAGACCGCTGTCGTCAATCAGGTCCGTCAGCACCTCGCGCACATGCGCGACACGTGGGGGGACCACGGCGCGGCCGGTGCGGCGCTGCGACGACGACTGTCCAAGCTTTGGAAGCAGGACTTCGTTCCCGTGCACCTCGACCTCGCCGCCCGCGACAACCTCGGTGACGCCGTGGGCGAGCCGGTGGTCCTCAAGGAGGTGCAGGAGATCCTGCCCGAGGTGCTTGCGGAGGCGGCGGGCAACGTCAAGGCGATCAACGGCACCGCGCAGGACGTACTCGAGTACGGATCCACGCCGGTGACTGTCGTTGCCGTCGGGGGCGACAAACTGTCCCGGGGTCTCACGCTGGAGGGGTTGACGGTCTCCTACTACCTGCGCGCGTCGAAGGCCTATGACACGCTGCTGCAGATGGGCCGCTGGTTCGGCTATCGGCCGGGCTACCTGGACGTCACCCGCCTGTACACGACCCAGGAACTGGTCGACTACTACGTCCACATCACCCGCGCCAACCGCAACCTGATGGACGTGGTCGCCACCGTGGCGGAGAACGGCGACACCCCCAGGGACGTCGGGCTCAAGATCGAAGATGGCTACGGTCAACTCCAGGTCACCGCCGCAGCCAAGCGACGATCTGCCACCACGCTGTCCTTCACCTTCTCCGGTGAGCGACCCGAAACACTCGTTATGCTCTCCGATCCCGTAACCAAGGCAGCCAACAAGACGGTGTTCGACCGGCTGGTCGAGAACACCCTCAACTGTCCCGAGCTTCCGGTTGAACGACGCCCCCGCGGTCAACGAGGCTACTTCCGCTCCGAGGTGCCCGCTGCCGTCGTCAAGGACTTCCTGAACGACTTCCGGGCGTCGCCCCGGAACGTCCAGGCCACCCCGAAGGTCCTCGTCGAGTACATCGAGGCCCAGGAGAGCAAGGGTGAGCTGACCCGGTGGATCGTAGCGATCGTCGCCGGCAAGGCCGACACCACCGACACCATCGACGGCGTCGAGCTGCGGCGTATCACCCGGAAGAACACCACCAACAGCGACCCCGCTAGGTGCAGGGAGCACGAGGTCGGCGTGTTGGTCAGCCCCACCGACGAGGCGATCGGCTTCGACGCCGAGCAGCTCGCCGTCGCGAAGAAACGTACCCAGGCACTCGCCGGAGACCAGACCACGGTGAAACGCCCCAGTGGAAAGGTGCTGCGCAGGATGCGGGACCCCGCCGAGGGCCTGCTCGTGGTCTATCGCGTCGACCCGGGTACCAACCAGGACGATGACCTCCTGATTGGGTTCGCGGTCCCGTTCCCGCGGTCCGACAATGCCAAGCGCCTGCAGTACAAGGTCAACAACGTGTTCATCGAGAACCTCGCCAAGAGCCTCCGCGCCGAGGAACTGGGCCAGTCCGAGGACGATCTCGAGTGACCGCACCCACCGTTGACGAGATCGCCCGCCTGTTCGCCCAGATGGAACTCGCGCCCCCCGACCAGCCCGGCGTCCTGCGGCGCCGGCTGCGTGCCGATCTGCGTCATCTCGACATCCACGTCGAGGTCGCGCTGCCCGAACGGACGCGAGCGCTGGTCGTCACCGCCGCTGACGCCGTTGACGACCAGCAGCTACTGAACACCGCCGGGCTCAGGTGCAGCACCCAGGGCGGAACCGTCCGGGTGCAGGCCGAGCCGAACGTCGAGGCCGAGCTGTTCTGCACTCTGGTGGCCGACCTCGTCCACCACGCAGGTACCGCCGCCGTCCAGCGGACAGCGGCGCTGGTACACCGCATTCGGTGCTGGCAGAAGATGCTGGCGGCCGGACTTAACACCGGCCTCTCGGCGCAGGCTCAGCTGGGCCTTTTCGGGGAACTCGTCGCCCTTCGCGAGATCGCCCTGCCCGCTTGGGGGCCGGCGGCCCTGCAGGCGTGGGTGGGGCCGACGGGCGCCCCACAGGACTTCCGGTACGGCCGCGCCGCGCTGGAGGTCAAGTGTGTGTCGTACCGCGATCCGGAACACTGCCGGATCAGCAACGAACGCCAGCTCGACAGCGCTGACATCGACCTCCTGTGCCTGGTACACCAGAGCGTGCGCTCCGGCTTCGACGGGGGCGTCACCCTGCCCGAGATCATCGATGCTGTGCGTGCCGACCCTGCCTTGGCCGGGTATCGGTTGTTGCTGGAGGAACGCCTGATGCACGCCGGTTGGCTCGACGTGCACCGCCACCAGTACGAGCGTGAGCGCTACGGTCTCACGGCGCGACGTTGCTACCGAGTGGTTCCAGGCTTTCCACGCCTGACCTCTCGCGATGTTCCCACCGGCGTCCGCTCGGTGAGCTACTCGGTGGAACTCGACCAGTGCGCCCCGTTCCTCCTCACCGAGCGAGACCTGGCGCAGCTGCTGCGTCAGCACACCCCTGAGGAGGTGCCGTGACCGGTAACACGGACCTTACGGACTTCGCCGAGGACCTTCGCGTCGAGGTCAATCAGCGGCTGGCCCTCGAGCCTGAGAGCATGAACGGCGACATGTTCGTACGCGTGGTCGGCGAACGGCTGATGGCCGACGGGGCACTAGAGGACCTGCACGTCTGCTACCTGCGGCAGACGGGTCGCCCGTCGCTCGAGGTCGCCGGGTACCACATCGGCCAGGACGGCACCGTTCTCGATCTGGTGACCAGGGCGACCGATCGGGGAGCCACGACAGTCACCAGAAGCCAGGTCGACCAGCTCTTCCGCCGTGCTGCCGCGTTCGCCGAGGCCTGCCGCGACGGCCTGCACCGACGGATGGAGGAGTCCTCACCCGCGTACGACATGGCGCAGAGGATCCACGCCGAGTGGCAACAGCTCCGAAAGGTTCGGATACTGCTCGTCACCGACGGGCGTACCACGCTCGACCGTCTCGACGCGGGCACAGTCGCTGGACTGCCAGCCACGTACGACGTCTGGGACATCACCCGGCTGCACCGGCTGGCAACCTCAGGGCGTGTGCAGGAGGAAATCGTCATTGACCTTGAGGCGATGGGCGAGGTGGTGCCGGTACTGGAGTCACCGAAGCAGTCCGATGGTTATCGCTGCCTGCTCGCCGTGCTGCCGGGGCAGCTGCTGGCTGATCTCTACGAACAGCACAGCGGCCGACTGCTGCAGCGCAATGTTCGTGCTTATCTGCAGGCGCGCGGACGCGTGAACAAGGAGATCCACACGACCCTCCGTACGGCCCCCGGCCGCTTTCTGGCCTACAACAACGGCATTTCGGCCACCGCCACCGACGTCGCGGTCCGAACGGTCGACGGAGCCACCGTGCTCACACGGCTGCACGACTTGCAGATCGTCAACGGCGGTCAGACCACTGCTTCGCTACACCACGCGGCCACGCTCAAGGCGGACCTGAGCGACGTCCACGTCATGGCGAAGATCACCGTTGTGCCGGCCGACATGCTCGACGAACTGGTGCCGCGTATATCGCGTTACGCCAACTCGCAGAACGCCATCCGGCCCGCCGATTTCGAGGCCAATGGTGCCTTCCACGTAGGTCTCGAACGCGTCTCCCGGGCGGTGTGGGCACCGGCGGTTGGTGGCGCCACCCGCCAGACCCGTTGGTACTACGAACGCGTCCGCGGTCAGTACCAGGTAGAGCGCAGCCGACTGCGCGGCAGAGGCCAGCTGGGTAGGTTCGAGCAGGAGCATCCCCCGGCCCAGCGTTTCGGCAAGACAGACGCTGCCAAGTACGAGATGGCCTACCTACGGCAACCCCACACCGTCAGCCTCGGCGCCGAGAAGTGTTTCCACGAGTGGACCCTGCAGTGCCACCTCGACGAGCGAGACGAGCCGAGCGTCCAGTACTTTCAACACCTCATCGCTAAGGGCATCCTCTTCCAACGGATCCGCTCCCGTGTTCTGGGCATGAAGCTGGGGGGTTACCCCGGTCAGACCGCCGCCTACGTCATGGCCCTCATCCTGGAGCGGCTCGGTGGGGGAATCGACCTCGACCTGGTGTGGCGTCTACAGAGCCTGCCCAGCTCGGTGGCGACCGTGATCCCAAGCGTCACCGAGCTCGTTCGCCAGGTCATCATCGATCCGCCCGACTCGGCAAACATCACGGAGTGGTGCAAAAAGGAGGCCTGTTGGCACAGCGTTCAACAGGTTGCTTGGCAGCCGCCGCCCGACCTCGCCGGCCTGGCCATGGCACCATAGGTACCAATCGACAGTAGGGCGAGCTGGACGAATCCGTAGGGAACCAGGGAGTCACATCGGCGCGGACCGGTGTTACTGATCATGTCCTACGCTGCCAGTAGAAGAGTGGCAAGGGCGCCGGCCACGAGGTACGGCCCGAAGGCTAGCCTTTTCCATCGCGGCGAACCAGGCGGATGAGGGCGGCGGGCGCGGCGAGCAAGTACGGCAGGACCGCGCCGAGGAGCACTGCGTCCCAGCCGAGCGTGCCGAGTAGGGCGGCGAGCCGTACGTCGCCGAGTCCCATGCCGCTGCCGGCGAGGAGGGCGAGCAGCAGGTATCCGCCGCCGAGAGCCGCGCCAGCCGCGGCAGCGATGACAAGCCGCCGCCCGTCAGCGGTCATGGCCGCCTCGGCAGCGAGGATGGCGAAGACCATTGCTGCCGCGACGGCGATGACCAGAGTGGGCAGACGGCGCACGGCGATGTCGACGGCCGCGAGCAGCGCCCCGCTATAGAGGACGACCAACCACACCGCTAGGGTCGCGAGGCCGGATAGCTCGGCGGATCGTAGGCGCAGACCGATACCGATCGAAGCGACCGCGAGGCTGACGCTGCCGAGCAGCCAACCGGGAACAGCCACGCACCGACAGGTGGCAAGCCGTTGCCGACGTGCCGAAAGCGCGTCCTCTGCCGCTCCCATGGTGAAGTGACCCCTATCGGGCCGGACAAGGTGTCCGGTCTCAGGGGGTCACTTCAGTCGGTGTAGCCGGGGCTGGCTTGGGTGTCGTGAACCAGCCGATGAAGTTCCTGCTGCGTGGCGTTGGTGGTCTTGGTGCTGCTTGGCGGCGTGTCGGGAGGGGTGCGGGGTTGGCGGGGCGTGTGGCTGTTCGGGCGAGTGTGAGCGCTCGGCGGGCGTTGGATGCCGCGGTGCAGATGCCGGTTTGCCCGGCGCATTGCAGGTTGCGGCGGTTGCCGTCGTGTGCGGGTTGGTGGGCGGCGAGGACGTCAAGCGAGGCCGTAGCAGGGGGTCGGTGATGGCGTCGGGTGCTGCGGCGAGGCGTCCGGGTCGTTCGCGGTGAGGCTTGGGCATCGGTAGGCCCTTCGTCGGGGGCACCTTCATGGGCTTGCCGGATGCGCGGTGGTCATGGTGTCGCCGCGCGTCGGCTCTGGCGGGAGCCATCCACGCTCACCTCTTGCTGAAGGTCAAGTCGCCGGGGAGGTCGCCGCCGGCTTGGTCAGCTCGGTGGTTTGTTGGTGGTTGGCGGGGTGGAGGTGGTGGTGGTGGCGAGGTCGGCGAGGGTGAGTGGGCCGGGGTGGCCGTGGAGTTGCCAGATTGGTCCGGCGGGGCTGTGGCGGGTGTGGGTAGCGTGGTCGCGGCTGGCGGTGGCTACGGGAACGGTGAGGGGGGTGGTGGTGAGGTGTTGGTGGAGGTGGTGGGCGCGGGTGGCGGAGTGGAGCCAGAACAGCACCGGCCAGCGGGGGCCGCCGGCGGCGGCGAGTTGTGTGTAGCCGATGAGTTTGCGCATCAGTTCGGTTAGGGGTTCGGTGCCGGTGTCGTATTCGAGGAAGAACGGCAGCTGGGCGCCGTGGGTGGTCCAGATGCCGTGGCCGTCGGGGCGGATCGGGGCGGCCAGGGCGTGCAGGGATACGGGGTCGCCTGGTCGGGCGAACGCGCCGGTTTGTGCGCAGCGGGCTTCGGGCCACCAGCGGGTGAGGGCGTGTGCTGGGTGGGTGCGGGCGTGGCCGGCGAGGTCGGTGAAGAAGGCGTTGACGCCGAGTCGGTGGTGGAGGGTGCGGGCGGCGGTCCACCGCCGCCGGTTCGTTTTGGCGTGGCCGGGGCGGGGTGGGGGTTGGTCGCGTTGGGCGGCGACGACTTCCGCGCCGAGTTGGTCGATGACGTAGTGGAAGGGGAACGATCCGCCGTCGGGGCGGAAGGGCCGGAACCGGTCGATGACCCGTAGCGCGGTGAGTCGGGCGAGTCGGTGTTGGGCGAAGTCCAGGGACGGGAACAGGGCGTGGGCGAGCTGCGGTGTGGTGAAAACGCCGTGGTCGGTGAGCCATTCGAGGAGGAGATGGTCGCGGGTGGTGAGGACGGACTGCACGCGCAGGACGTGGTCAGGCACGAGGGTTTCCTTCCGGTTTCGCGGTAGGGCAGGGATGACACCGGTGGTGTCTCTGAGTACCGGGCCGGGACTGTCACACCGGCCGGGTGCTGCGCTGACCGACGCCGGTGCGGGTCCGTGTCACCGTCCACCTGAAGCGGGACCCCGGACTGGTGGGCAGCGCGGACCGGAACACGGACAGCAACCCCGGACCGAGCCGAACACAGCGCTGATGACCCGTCGAGGCAACGCCTCGCGGGAGACACCTGCCGGGCGCCGTGGTGACGCCGGAGGAGTTCCGCACCCTCAAACCGGCGTTTGTGAGCCGTGGCGAACACCTGCCGCTCCCACAGCGCTCCGACACGACCTCACCGAGGTCTGACAGCCGTGGTCAGCGGCCCGGTCTGACGCTCATGTCGCTTCGGGGCGGACCGCTGTGGGCGTCGGCGCGGGAGTGCCACAGCCGCCGAGCGTCGTCCGATGGGCGTCACTGTCAGGTCGGTGAGGTTCCCGACTGGCGATCCGACAGTGAGCGCGACGACCTTCCCGCACCGGGGGTGGGCCGGTCGTCGCGGGTGGGAAGTGTCGGTTCGTCGTACGCGGTCGCCGGTCCGACCAGGAGGTCGGTCTCGCGCCGGGGCCGCCGGCGGGGATGGCCGGCGGTCAGGCCGCCACCAGCGTCAGCGCCGTGTACGGCGCCGCGCGAGCCAGGTTGACCCGGTCGCGCAGGGCGGTCAGGAAGCCGGTGAGGATCTCGGCGTCCAGGTCGCGGGCGTCGCCGGCCCAGCCGGTGAGCAGCCGGCCGGCGTAGCGGCGCAGCGCCGGCATCGCCAGGGCGACCGCGGCGATGACCCAGGCGGGCCCGTCGAGGCGGGCGCGGCGGATCAGCTCACGCCACACCACGTCCCGCACCGTGTAGGCGCGGGGATGGTCCAGTAGCCACTGCCGCAACGCCGGCAGCGCGATGACACCCCCGGGCGAAACCGGTGTCGTCGCCGAGTTGCCCGGCCAGCGTGTCGAGGTCCAGTGACAGCGGGTCGGGGTCGCACGTCAGGTCGGCGAACGCGGCGTCCACTGCGTTCAGAGGCGCGTCGGGCCAGCCGGCGGCGGAGGTCATGTCACGATCTCCCATGTCAGCGGCAAACGTCGAGGACGGGCCGGAGCGGTACGGCCGGAACGCCTGACCGCCGTTGCGCCACCGTGGTCTCACGGACTGCTGACAGCGCAGGCTGCGTAGGCACGGACACCGCGTCGGCGGGGTCAGCCGCCCGGCGTGCACCGCTCACTGACGATCGACGTCGACGTGCGTCATCGTTTCGACAAAGCCACGCTGACCTGCCCGTTGACACGATCTCACAGCGCCATAAGGCGCAGCGGTGTCAGACCGCGACCGGCTTCACCGCCGCCTATCGGCATCCCCTCGGGCACGCGCGTCGGCGTGCCCGGCTGGTAGCGTCCGCCCGGCGGGCCGTGGCGGTCTGACGAGCCGCCGTCCGACTGGCAGGCCCGGAGCCGGTGTCCTCGGTGACGCCGCTGCCGCCCTGGGGGACCCGGACAGTGGTCTGACAATGCCGGCCAGCACCCCTATGCCATCGGCGTACGTCGCTGTCATGGTCGAGGCGGTCGTAACCCTGGGTGTCTGGCAGAGCTGGGTTGATGGTGGGCTCTGACAGTCCCCTGACGCTGATCCGACGTCGTGGCGCCGGCGTCTGCAAGGGTGTCCCGGGGTCAGGACAGCCATGCGGACGGAAACCCGCTGTCAGACATCTGCGAGATCACCGTGAGAGGGGCAGGTGTTCGCCACGGCTGACAAACACCGGTTTGAGGGTGTCAGCGCACCACGGCGCGGCGCGGAGCCGACACCACATGAGCGAGCACACGCCGCAGCACCACAACCCGCATCCCGATCCCACCGTCGACACCGGCCCGCCGGCCGGGGTCGATCCGACACCGACCGACCTGGTCGCCGGCGACCCGCCGGTACCGCTCAAGCGATCAGCACGACGAACCCGCAGGCCCGCCCCCGTCGCCAACCCAGCCAGCGACGGCGCCCCCTGTACCTGGACCAGGCAGCGCATCCTGGCGCTTGGGGCGACCACGGACCTCGCCACCGCCGCCGCGATTCTCGGCATCTCCCGTTCGGCGGCCTACAAGCTGGCCGCCCGCGACGCCTTCCCGGTGCCCCTGTTCCGGGCCGGCGCGCACTACCGCGTCCCGACCGCCCCGATCCTGCGGAAACTGCACCTCGAGTCCCCACCGGTATCGACAGCTGATGACACCGGCGGGGCGGGTGCCGACGGGGACGGCGGGTATTCGGGCGGGGACAGGGACGCCACGGGCTGCAGCGCTGCGCCGTGACCCCACCGCGGGTAGGACGCCCAGTGCCCGGCTCCGTACGCCGTGCCGGTGCAGAGTCAGGCCGACTACTGCTCGACGACGCCGGAGAGGAGCTGGACCAGGGTGCGGCGCAACACTCGCTCGATGTCATCCACGACGGCTGACAGGCGATCTGTCGGCTGCCCGGTGAGGGTGTGCAGTTCCTGCCTGCTCGGGTCGTTGCCGTGCATCTCGTCGTTGCGGAGGCGGTATCCCAGACGCAGGAGGGCGTCGAGCCGCTCGGGCGGCGCCTGCAGGACAGGGTCGTCCGCCAGGAGCGTGGTCGCTCCGTCAACGAGCTTGTCCTGCTTGCGGGGATCCGCTGGCAGGCCTGGCAGTTTGATGAACAGTACTTCGGCGCAGACGATCAGGTCGATGAGCCGGTCGGTCGGTACCCGGTCGGCCCCGGCCAGGACCAGCCGGCGCAGCGTGGTCTGCAGACCTCGGTCCTCCCGCACTGCGGGATGCGCGAGGAGGTCGTAGACCTCGCGCGCCGCCTCCACCTGCTCTCGCCCGAGGATTGTCGGTCGGTCCTCGTCGAAGGTGGGTAGCGCCGACAGTGACGCCGTCGGCCCGAGTCCCTGGGGAAAGTCGTCGTCCGGTGGGCAGCGGATCGCCCGAGTCGCGGTGACGGACCCGCCGCACACCAGCCGAAGCGCAGCCACGAGACGGCTGGCTGGCTCGACCAGCGTGCCAGCCTCCGGCGTCGTCGGTTGGGCGGGTACGTCCATGGCCGAGCACACCGGGTACGAGGTGCAGCGGGTCAGGGCACACTGGTGGAACCGCGACACGGTCACCGAGCTCGGGCCGCCCGCGAAGGCGATCGGCGCCGCGAGGTAGCCGATCGCGGCGCTCACCTGCCGGTCGCTCATCGCTTGCAGCACCAGGCCGTCCGGCAACGTGACCGCCTCGATGCCCGCGGTGGGGGTGAAGGCGTTGAGCGGGACCACCTCGACCAGCCGCGCCCGCGTGGCCAGCAAACCGTCTTCCAACCTGCTGTACGCGGCGTCGAAGGCCTCCTGGCCGAACCGGTAACCCCCGACGGCGGCAACCATGGGTTCCAGGACGTGCTTTACCAGCGTCCACCCCAGTTGCCGGTGGGTGAGGGCGAACTCCACGCCGACGAGGCAGTCCACCCGCGAGCGCAGCACCTCATCGGCGGCCACGACGGCCCGCACCGCCCCGATCTCCGCGAAGGTGTCCAGGAACCGGTAGTCGGTGACCCGGCCCGGCATCTGCCAGGCACCGCGGCGGATCGCGACGAACGACCCCTGCCCGTGGCGGTGCCACTCGCCGAAGTCGGGAACGGCCGCGAACACCGGCACGCCGTCGCCAGCGGCCAAATCGCCGAGCACCGCCGCCATCAACTGGCCCACTACCGCGTGCAGCTGCGGACGCCGCACCCGGCCCCTCGCCACGTCACCTGCCGCCACCACTGGCCGTCCTCCATGCCCGATCTCACGCGAACCCGACAGGATCCCAGACTCCCCAGCAGGGCGCATCTGATTTGCGCCCCTTACCGGCCCCAGCGCATGGACCACCCACCGGACCTGGAACCGCGACGACTTGATCGTGGCCGCCGTTCACGCGTGGATGTCGATCGACCAAACCGATGCCCCACCACCCAGACGAACGGGAGCACCACCACCGATGCCAGACGGAAGCATCTTCAAGCGCTGCGGCTGCCGCCACCCCACCACCGGCAAGCCCCTGGGAAACGAATGCCCGAAACTACGCCGCGCGAACCGCGCCTGGAGCTCCGACCACGGCCACTGGGCCTACCAGCTCGAACTACCACCCACCACCGACGGCGGGCGCCGGCAGCTACGCCGCTCCAGCTTTCCCACCCGCCGGGCCGCCGCCGACGAACTCGACCACGCCCGCGACCTGCTCGCCCTCGCCACCGGTGACCGGCGCCGCCGTACCGAGATCGCCGACCTGCTGCAAACCGCCGTACGCGCCAAACGCCCCCTGCCCGAGGTCGACCGCATCCGCCAGCGGCTGCGCGGCGACGGCGCGCTCGCCGACATGCCCACCGTCGCCGAGTACCTCACCGGCTGGCTGACCCACCTCACGATCGACGCAAACACGCAGCGCGGCTACGAATCGATCACGCGGGTCCACCTGATCCCACACCTGGGCGACATCCCGCTGGACAAGCTGCGCACCACCCACATCCGCGCCATGTTCGCCGCCATCGAGCGCCGCAACGACGAGATCGCCGCCGCGAAAGCGAGCACCGACCCCGCCGTGCGCGCGTCCGTCACCGGCCTGCGACCCACCGGCGCCACCACACGCCAGCGCATCCGCGCCTGCCTACGCAAGGCCATCAACGACGCCCTCGCCGACGAACTCATCGTCGGCGCCAACCCCGCCGCCCTGGTCAAGGTCCCCGCCAACCGGCCCCTACCGATCGTGTGGGAGGACGAACGCGTACGGCGGTGGAAAGCCACCGGCGAGGTCCCCGGACCCGTGATGGTCTGGACCGACTCCCAGGTCGTGCAGTTCCTCGACTACGCCGCCGTACACGCCCCCGACCTGCACCCGATGTGGCACTACATGGCCTACCGCGGGCCCCGCCGCGGTGAGGCGTGCGGCCTGCGCGACAGCGAGGTACGCCTGCACCGCCGCGAGACCACCATCAACAACCAGATCGCCACCCACGGCTACACCGCCGTGCAGAAACCACCGAAAAGCAGAGCCGGAAACCGCGACGTCGCCCTCGACACCGACACGACCAAAGTCCTCACCGCCTACAAGGCCCGCCGCGCCGCCTGGCAACTCGCCGCCGGCGACACATGGCCCGACACCGGCCTGTTCTTCGTCCGCCCCGACGGCAAGCCGTGGCACCCCAACGCCGTCACCCAACGGTTCCGCAAACTCGTCCGCAAAGCCGGGATGCCCCCGATCCGGCTGCACGACCTGCGCCACAGCGCCGCCACCATCGCCCTCGACGCTGGCGTCGACATCAAGGTCGTCTCCGAGCAACTCGGCCACTCCACCACAACCCTGACCCGCGACACCTACCAGAGCGTCACCAAACGGATGCACCAGGACGCCGCAGACGCGGTCGCGAAGAAGATCGACCGGAGGCGTCGCGGTCCCCGCCTCGCGGGATGAGACCAGCGCCGGCAAGTATCCGAAGTGGGCCACCTTCGTCCCACGGGTGCTTCCTTCGCGGCTTTCGCCGGCCCGGTGCCCAAGGCCCGACCGCTGGCGCAAGGCCCCGGCTGACGGCGCTTACAACATATTCTCGGGCTCGATGAAGAACCAACGTGCGGCTTCGCCAAACAGTCGGCAGCGAGGGTCACGCGCACGGCCCGACAGCCTCCCGGCCGGGGGCGACCGGCTTCGGCCGCCCCCGCGTGCCAGTTTCAGCGGGGCTTGCGGGCAGTGGTGGATGCGAACTGGTAGCCACGCACCAGCACCGCCGGGTCGGCCATCAGCTCGGCGAACCGGTCCAGCTCGTCGTGGGACAGATCCTCGGCGAGGAGCCGGTCGCGCAGCTGGGTGGCGTTGTCGGCCTACAGGCGGCAGCCGGCACTGCCCCCGGCCCACGTCTCGGAACCCAGCGGGTGTGGATCTGCTCGAAACCGTTGGCGAGCAGGAAGGAGGGAACCTTGTCGCCCCAGTGCAGGTCGACCCCGCGCCCGGCGAGTACGTCGAGGATGGTGTGCACGACGCGGGTGATGAGGTCGTTGTCGCTGTCGGCGGGGGCGTGCGCGGACACGGGCGCGTAGACGATCTCTCCGAGGACGAGGTGCCCGCCGGGGCGCAGTGCGTTGATCATCTCGTGGAGCAGCAGGTGCCGGTTCGGTAGGTGTTCCAGGACGCAGCGGGCGGGGGCGACGTCGATGGTGCCGAGTTCGACCGGCAGCGGCTGAGTGCGCAGGTCGCGCTGGTAGACGTCGAGCACCCCGGTGGGGTTGAGCATGCTGGTGTCGATGTCGACGGCGACGACCTTCCCGGAGCGGCCGACCAGCTCACACAGGTGCTGGGCGATGGAGCCGGCGCCGGCTCCGACGTCGAGGGCGGTGTGCCCTGGGTTGACTCCCAGGCGGGTCAGGTCGTCGAGGGTGATCGGGTCGAGCATCTCCTGCAGGGGGTGGAGCTGGTGAGGGCTGTTGCGGAACTGGTAACGCTGCGTGGGTGCGGTGGCCGTCATGGTGCGACTCCTTGGGGCGTCGTAGCGAGGCAGGGCAGGGGCGTTGTCAGCAGCCAGTGCTGTTGCAGCCGCGGGTACAGCGGTAAGGACGGCGTGGCTGGCCGGGGACGGGCGGGGGGTCCCACCAGCGGCGGGTGGCGTGGCTGTGGGCGAGGCACCTACGGCGCGGACCGGGTGCATCGGCAGCTGCGCCGTGACGGCATCGGTGTGGGCCGCAAACGCGTCGAGCGGTTGATGACGCAGCAGGGCTGGCAGGGGGGTTCCTGCGTCGCGGCTGGCGCGGCGGCTCCACCCGGCAGGATCCGCGGCACACACCGGCGCGCCGATACGGCCGCGGAGATGCTCATCGTCGCCGGTGACAACATCGACCGGGTCCGCTCAGAGCCGGCCTGGGCCCGGCTCTGCGGCGTTGCGCCGATCCCCGCTTCCTCCGGCATGACCAACCGGCACCGGCTCAACCGCGGCGGGCATCGCCAGGCTAACGCCGCGCTCTACCGGGCCGTCATCGTCCGCATGCAGCACCACGAACCCACCCGCGCCTACGTTGCCCGACGCACAGCCGACGGCAAGACCAAAGCCGAGATCATCCGCTGCCTGAAACGACTCCTCGCCCGCGAGGTCTGGGCCTTGCTCCGCCCCCTCCGCACGACCGCGATCGCCACTTGACAGCTATAGGAGCGTCAACGCGCTGATGGAGAACTTCTGGTCAACGCTGAAGATCGAACTCGTCTACCGCACGAGCTGGCGGACCCGCGATGAGGCCGTGAACGCGATCTTCGCCTACATCGACGGCTGGTACAACACCCGCCGAGCTGAGCTACCTCAGCCCGGACGAGTACGAGACCGCCTGGCACAGCCGCCAGGCGCAACCAGCCGAACCACCTATCGCCGCCCCTGTGCCAGCCGGCAGCAGGTAACCACCGCTCCATCAAAGCGGGGGGAATTCAGGGCGGGGTCTGCCAAGTTATTTGTACAGTCCCCAAGTTAGCTCTCCGCTGACCCCTTGATCTTCGAGCCTGATCCACCTCCCCTTTCTAATACCCCGTTGAAGATGCCGACGAGCAAGGCGACCGCCCATCCGACGACCCAGGGCCACCAGCCCCATCCACGCATAGCTCCCATAGCACCCAATGTGACCGCTGTCGCACCCAACCCTGCGAAAAGGTAACGAGCGTCTTGTCGTGGCGACTTGCCGCTTCTCCGAGCACTGAACATGCGCCAGGCACCATAAACGGTGAGGGACAGTGTCAGAGCAAAAATGATGGTCAACGGGCTCACCGGTCTGTATCTAAGAAGAGTTAGGGGTTCTCGGCTGCCATTACCATATCCTACGTCGTCGACCGCCGCGTCGCCGGAAAGCAACCTCCTGCGACGCGGCGGCCATCAATAACGCTCTCGCGGCAGCTGGCATCGTTGCTTTGGTTAGTTGCAGCCGCCGCTCTGTACTCTTCCATCTAAGATGAAGCCGGAGAGGCCCGCTTGAAGCCAGAAGCGGATCCACACGCCTTTAGCGCGGGTGCATCGAGCCGAGTAGCTGGCCCCCAGAATAGTGTAGATGATCCCAATCCAGTTGCCGAAGGTCTGCCTCGCGAGCATATTGAGCACATAGCTACCAACGCCAGTACCGCCCATCAAGGCCCATGTGTTGGCGTTTGTAAGCGTGCAGTAATAGTAGCGCCTCAAGGCAATGCGCAGGTGTGGCCAGTACTTGCCCTTGATCCAAGTCGACTTATAGTTGTTGCAGGAAAAGGCTCCGTTGACGTCGGAGCAGTTGAGGCTGTCGCCCGAGCAGTATTCGTAAGGGTTCGCGTTACCGCCATAGACGGAGTCGACTGACCTGAATCGGCTGGTGGTGGGGTTGTAGAGGCGGACGCCCATCAGTATCGAGCCATCAGGGGTGTCAGCGGCGCGTTGATGGGTGCCGAGCCAGCCGAAGCGGCGGGTGCCGGCGTCGGCGGAGTTACGGGCATTGCCGTGTTCATCGTATTCGCTGGTGTAGGCGAGTCCGGCACCGGTCTCGGCAATTCCGGCGACAAGGTCACCGTGCAGATTGGTGATCTGCCAAACGACCCCGGTGGTGTTGGTGAACACGCCGGCGATGCCGGCGAGGCCGACGATGGCCCGGGAGTGCTTGCCGCCGCCCTCATCGGTCCAGCTCGGGCTGTCAACATCAGTGCTGTAGTGGTTGATTCTCGTGAGGTTGTCGGTGGTGTCGGTCCAGGAGCGGATCCGGTGGGGTGCGACGTCTAGCGTGTAGGTGGTGGTGCGCGGCCCCTGGTTGATGCTGTGCACCATGTCGTTGACGTGGTAGGTCATGGTGCTGCCGGCGGCGCCGGGAACCGCGGAGTCAGCGGCCGGTTGGGTCAGCGTGCGACCTAGAGCGTCGTAGGTGTAGCCGACGCTGCTGATGCGGTCGGCACTGTCGTAGCTCCATTCCCGACTAGCGGTGGTCGCGGTTGTCTGGCAGGTGCCGCCAGCCCCCGGGCCGTATGTCACTTGGTCGGTACGGTTGGTGGCGGCGTCGAAGGTGTACTTGCGGGTGGTGCACTGACCAGCAACGGTGTCCTGGACATCGGTGAGCCGAGCAGCGTCGTCATACGTGTAGGTCTGCCCGGACAGGGTTGATGTGCGGCTCCGCCACTGATCGTGGACGCTAGATATGACCGTTTCGGTGTAGAGCGTGCAGTCGGTCGGGCCGCAGCCAGGTCTGGTGTAGCTCGTGCTGGTGGCTGCGCCGCTTTCATCGATGGTCAAGGCAACCGCGAGTCCGTTGGGCCACGTCTGGCTGACAGTCGCCCCATCACTGTCGTAGGCGCCAGTGAAGGTGCCCGTCTGGGTGTCCGCCACTGACGTCGGTAGGCCACGTCGCTCAGTGCCACCATCGTAGGTGTAGGTGCGGGTTCCCTTGCCATCATTGACGGTGGCTGGGCGGCCAGCGATGTCGAAGGTGCTGGTAGTCACCGTCCCGTCGGCATCGGTGTATGAGGTCATCTGACCCAAGCTGTCGTAGGCGCGGATGATCTCGGCCGTTACCGATCCCGAACCGTTGATCGTCTGAGTGCGGACGGCCTGCCCGTTGGTCTGGTCATAGATGGTGCGCCGCTTCTCCAGCCCGGTGCCCAGCCCGGCTGCGGTCACCGAACCTTCCCACTGGCGGCCCGCGGAGTCGTAGGTGACTTCGATACGCCGCAGTTCACCCGATCCTGTCTTTGTCGACTGCGCGCGTGGCTGCCCGTACATGTCGTAGGTGGTCACCGTCGCCGGTAGCTGCGGGCCGGATTCCGGCTGACCGCCGGTCTGGGTACGGCAGACCAAACCGTGCCACTCCGGCCGGTTGCCGCACTCGGAGTAAGTGGCGTTGGTCGCCGCCGTGTAGTAGACGGTGATCCGGGTTGCCGGGGTGGTGTCCACGCTGCCACCGGCCGGAGCCGTCGTGCTGATCACGCGTCCTGCGCTGTCGTAGCTGGTGCGGGTGAGCAGGTCCATCCCGCCAGGGTCAACGGTTACCTTGACCGGCTGGCGCAGCGCCCAGTCGTATCCAGTGACCGTGGTGCGGGTGTCCGCGTCCACGGTCTGTCCAGCGTTGACGTAGCTGACCGAGAGCCGTTCAGTGGTCGGCAGGTTGTATGGCCCACCGGCGTTGGGCGCACCTTCGTCGTGGGTGAGCCGGGTGTGCTGCCGGCCGCGAACGATCGTGCCGGAGTCGATCATCACGTTGTGTTCTGGACCGAAGGTTTCCAGCAGCAGCTGTCCGTCGCCGGAGTAGACGCTGATGGTGGCGAGCTTGGCTGCGATCTCGGCTTCGGCGGTGGCGTCGTCGCTGGGTGACGCCCCCAATGCCCGTTGACGGTTGCCGGGGGTCAGCTCCCGAACGATGTTGCCGTACTGGTCGTACCAGCTCGTGGTGATGTGCCCGCCCGGTGCGGCCGTATTCACGGTCCGTGCGTTGGCGTTCACGTAGGTCACCGTTGCCCGCTCGTACGAGTTGGGCAGCGTGCCGGTGGCCTGATTACCGGTGGGCATCTCGGTGGCGGGGAATACGGCGGTTGCGTCGTTTGGCGGTTCGGTCTGGCCCCATCGGGCGGTCTGGGTGCCGGACAGGTCGTACGGTGCCCCGCTACCCGTGACCGGGACTCGGTAGACGACGCTCTCGACGGCGGTTCCAGCGGTGAGTGCGGAGCGGGTGACCCTGTAGAGGCGGCCCTTGCCGGGGTCGTCGGGGAGGGTGGTGTATGTGAACTGCCAGGGTTCCTGGGCGGCTGGCGTCATCGTGGTGAGGATGCCGTCGGTGTCGTAGTCGTAGACGGTGCGCAGTGAATGGGCGCCGCTGCCGTCGGTGTAGTCAAGGCGCGGATCCCACACAGCACGGAGGCGGCCAGCGTTGTCGTAGGTGTAGCGGGCCAGGACGACCGTGCGCATAGCCGGGGTGGCGAGGTCCGGGTCCCAGGCGGTGTAAGAGATTTCCTTGACGCGGCCGAGATAGTCACCCCAGGTGTTGGCCGCAGTGCCGGTGGCGGTCGTCGTGGTGGCGTAGGTGAAGGTCAGTGCTTTGCAGCCGCGGACCAGGGTGTTGCAGGTGACCCCGGACGGCACTGGTGCGAGCAGGCGGGTTGGCCGCATGACGTCCTGGGTGCCGAGGGTGACCTTCTCCCACGAGTACGTCGACGTATTCCCGGAGCCAGGAGCGCTGACCGACGTTGGTGTGTAGACCCCCGTCGGATCGGTGGAGGCACGGGTGAAGGTGGCGGTGTTGCCGTCGCCGTCGTTGAGCGTGAACCTGTTGGCGGTCGAGTCGTACGTGAGACTGTACTTTTCGGCGCCGACCTGCGGCTGGTAGGTCACACCGGTGGTGTCGGCCTTGGTAAAGCCGAGGGTCGAGCCGTCCGGTAGGGAGACCTGGACGAGGCTCTCGTGTGTGGAGAGCTTGGTGTATGGGGCGTCTGCCTCGCTGAGTAGGACGCCGGAGGTCCAGCCGGGCCCGAACAGTGGGTCGAGGCCGCCGCTCTGCCGGGTGTTGAAGGTTCGCCCGACCGACAGGCCCGCCACGAACACGTCCGGCTGGGCAAGCTGGTAGTTGCCGGTGATGAGGTTGACCGAACCGGGGCCGACCTGGGCGGTGTCGGCACTGGCGAGGTTGCGGTCGAAGGTGATCCGGATGGGCGGCTCGCCGACATTGTCGTACTGGCCGCGGAACTCCAGCGGACCGTCGCGCGGAATCCCCTGCGGGTCGGCCGCGGCGAGGGTGGATGCCACGTTCCAGATGACCTTCGGAATGGTGCCGTTGGACGCCGGGATCGGCCAAGCGGCCACGGTGCCGCCGCCGACGGCGTAGGTCACATCGGTCTTCGGCAGGACCGTCCAGGTGTCGGAGCCGGCTCGCCGCCACTGGTAGCGCACGCCGGTGATGGTCGTTGAGATCACGGAGGTGATCTCGACCTTGGCCGCGGTGATGTCACCGATCTGCGGTGAGGTCACGGCCGCGGAGCCCACCTTGAACGGGTATCCGCGCACGTTGGAAAGGTTGCCCGCCGAGTCACGGCTGCGGACGTAGAGAGTATGGAAACCGGCGGTGGGCGGGGTCAGGGTAACCGACGCGGGTGCGCCCAGGCTGGGGGCGTTGACCACCTTGTCAGGCGGGTTGACATCCATCGCATAGACGTAGGCGGCCACATCGCTGGCGCCGTTCGGGTCGAAGGTGAACACACCCGGAACTCCGGCGTCGCCGCCCCACTCGTTCTTCGGGTAGGTGGTGGAGCTGGTCCACGGCGGGCTGGCATGCGTGGTGTCGACGGAGAACTCGCAGAACGACGACCAGGAACCGTCGACGGTGCCGTCATTGCCGCGCACCCGCCACTTATAGGAGGAACCGTTGGCTAGGACACCGGACGGGATCGTGGCGCTCAGCGTAGAACCGGCAGCTGCGGTACCGGTGATCGTGCTGCCGAGCTTGGTCGTCCCGTTCAGGGTCCACCACTCGAACTCCGCCTTAACCGGCGACGCCTCACCGTCCGAGATCACCGCCTTCAACTGCGGAGTCGCACTGTTCATCTGCGGCCGGCCACTGCCGGTCGCGCAGGCCGCCTCGGGCACCGTCGACGGTATGCCCACGGTGGGGTACGAGTTGTAGGTCACCACCGCGTACGGCACCTGGGACGTGTCGACCGCGTTGCGAGAGCGGAACTGCTTGAAACTGTTAACGCTCGTCTCGTCCGTGCCCCGCACACCCATGTACGCGGTGGACTGCCCAGCCGTGGCCGCACGCTGGAAGAAGCTGGTGCCGCTGATGCTCACCCAACCGTCGGCACACGCCGACGAGAACCCCTTGGTCTGGGTAGAGGTCGCCTCCTTCTGGAGCCACGCCGGCTGGGTCCCCCACCGGGTCGCCGAGGACGCCGCGCCGGTCGTCCAGATCTCCCACGAATTCGCGGTGCAGGTCGGCGACCAGAAGTTCCAGAAATAGACCGTCGCCGACGTGATCTGCTTGCTGGCCAGCGAGGACGTCGGCCAGTTCACAAACGCGCGAGACTTCGCGGCTGGTGTGAGGTTCAGCAGGCCAACCTGCAGGTCACTTGCTCCGCTGCGGTCGACCGTGTCGCCCTCCCTGACATAGGTGTCGAAGGAGGTGTACAGCGGGTTGATCTGCGGGTCGATGGTCACCGGGTACTGGGTAGCCGGGTCCTTTAGCCACCTTGTGTCCGGGGTAAGCCGCATGGTCAGCCTACCGCCAGCAAGTTTGGCGTCCTTAGCGGGCCGCTCCGCCCGGGTCGCAACAATCGTCCGGCGGGTCGGCTCCTCGGAACCCGGCACGCGCTGGGCATCCCACATCTCCGGAGCGGGGATGGCCGCCATCGGCTTGCCCTTGGCATCCGTCAAGGTGAGCCCGCCAGAGCGGTCCTGAGTGAACGAGGAAAGTCCGTGACCGGTGACAGGCAGCGCCAGCGACGGAATGCGGTCAACAGCCGCGCGGTCCTTGACGGTCAGGTACTCGGAGAAGCCAGTTCGGGTGACTTCGACGACTAGGTCGATGCCGGGTACGACGTCCCGGTAGGTCGCCCGGTTGTGGTCAAGGCTCGGTGCTGGCAGGGCGCCCGGCCAACCGAGGGCGAGTCGCCCGTCACCCTTGCCGACCGCCGCCAGCTCCCCGGCGGCCGAACGGGCACCCGAGATCCACAGGTCAAGCGGATGCGCGACGGCGCGCACCGAACCATCAGCCACCGGCTGCAGGGTGAGGTCGATCGGCACCCAGCGGTTGTCGCGCCGCATCCGAACCGGACCGGCGTGGACAGTCGCCTCAACCTGTCCGTTCGGATGGGCGATGTACTCGGCTGACTCCGTGGTCATATTCGTGATCCAGACCCGCTTACCCGTCATCCGGGCAGTAATCAGAGCGGCCATCTCGTCTGGCCGTTCCAACACCGGCTCCGGCGCTTTCTTCGGTTCCGCCTGGGCCTGGCGGGCAGGAATCTCGTTGGAGAGGGTCACCGCCAATACGGTGGCCATCCCGGCGGTCAGAAGCCTGCCCCACCTACTAGTTGCCATCTTCGCACAGCCGATTATTGAGCTGGCTGTTCGCGTGCTTGCAGGAGCCATTAACGGGCCTCCCCGTCTCGCAGGCCTAACGGAAGCTCACAGTACGGGTGTTCTGAAATCGAGGTCAATCGAAACTTTGCGCTGCCGCCATCGAAACCGGCGATAAGTCGTGCCTTGCGAATCCCCGCCTTCAGGACCTTGCGGATGGCCCACCAGTGGTGACGGTTCCGAGGGAGTGCGGCTAGTGCGAGGGCGTCCCACGCGGCGATGTCCGCTGAGGCAGTCTCCTCGTGATTTGGAGCTCCTAACTCTTTGAGCGTTGGAGTCGGCGCCGAGCGGCGAGCGATCGCAACCCAGGTCGCTGACACGCAGGCAGGTACGACCACCGGTCATTACAATGCTGATGGGCGCCTCGTCAAGGAGGTATGGCCAAATGACGTAACGGTGACTTCTGACTATGATGAGACTGGCGCCACCACTGGTGCTAGCTACGTGAAGGACGGCTGCGGCCAGGCCGACTGCACTCTCTACAGTGAAACGATCTACTCGAGTGGTCACGGTGAACAGCGCTCGCGTCAATCCACTCTTTCGGCTCAACTCATGAACTACGACGCTGCTGGATGTCTAACTGAGGTGAGGGACACCTTCGACGGTCAGTGCATCACGAGGATCTACACGTTGGATGAAAGCTCGAACCGTACTGGCGTCGCCTCGTACGCCACGGGAGTGGATGGCGCGTGTCAAAATACCAGTCTGGCGCTCAGTAAGGGCTGGGAGTACGACAGTGCCGATCGCTCGACCACCGGGTACACCCTTGACGCCCTTGGCCGTACCACGGTTGCGCCGGCGGGGGACATGCCGACGGGGGGCAGTGATTCTCAGATGACCTATCATGTCAATGACATGGTTCGGTCGATCACCCAGGGACCCCGAGTGTCAACGTACACCTTGGACGCTCTCACCGACCGGTACCGTTCTTGGACCGAGAATGCTTCGGGCGCGTCCGTCACGCATCGCAATCACTACGGCGACGATGGTGATAATCCGTCATGGACTGACGAGGGCACGGCAATTTCAGCCGCGGGATCCTCGGGCTGTCGAAGATGATCGGCGCCTTCGCCAGTAGCACCGGCTGGTATGGGTGGTGACGAATCTTCACGGAGACCATGTCGCCGGCATGGTCGAGTCTCTTGCAGGGCTTGCCTACACCAGTGAGCAGACCGAACTTGGGCAGTTCCGAAACTCGGCTGACGCCGGCTCGAGACGGTACGGATGGCTCGGGTCTGAGCAGCGGGCAGCGGACACCCCGAACGGGGTGACGCTCATGGGTGCCCGTCTGTACAACTCGACAACGGGGCGCTTCCTCTCAGCTGACCCGGTCTACGGGGGCAACGCGAATGGGTACGAGTACTGCAACGCCGACCCCGTCAACTGTTCTGACGTCACTGGTGAGGTTTCCTGCTACCGGTATGGAAATAAGAAGACATATCGGAATTGGTGGGGTATGGCCTATCGGTGGGAATGGAAGTTCCGTTGCAACCTGACCCACGGTGAGGCAATCGCCATTGCGAAGTCGGGCTCTGTTCTCGCTCTCTATCAGGCGCTGAAGCAGGTAAATATCTCGGCCATCAAACGTTGGGCAGTCGTCGCTGTCATCAGCCTTCTCGTAGACTGGCTCTACTCCTGGAAGTGCACCAAGTCCAGGGGATTCTGGGCCGCCGGACGCTATGGCTTCACCTTAAAGTGGATGACGCCATACGCCGGCATTGATAACTTCGGATGCCGCTAATCAGAGGGTCTGAGTGTCACGGTTTATCCGTGACACTCAGACCCGGCGAGGGGTGAAGCAATTGGTTCGTAAGGAATTGATAATCGCCCGGGACGCAATTGTGTCACTGAGGTTCCCTTCGGTCTCCCTCGCAGACGGCGGCCCTGCGGAAGTCGTTCAGGTCCGATCGTGGCGGGCGTCGCTTTTTCGGCGGTCCGTAGCGCTCGCCCTTCCTTTCGACTCGGACTCTGCCGAGCGGATCAGGAGGGGGACGAAGGTTCAGCGGCTGGAAGCCCTGCTGATCGGACCTGCGCGTTTGGTCGTCGTCGGGCTCGGCGCAGTAACGCTGGTGGGGACCTGGCTCGACTTGAGCTTCTCGCCGCTGCCGTTCGTCTTCGTGTTCGCCGCGCTGGCGCTTCAAGCGCTGGCTCACCATCTGAACACGCGCGCGCTCCCGCCCCAGTATCCACGGGAACGCAAGGATGGCAGCCTCCTTATCCGCGAGGTGCCGGACCACGTTGCACAGGAGTGGACGGAGGTAAACCCGGGGGTACAAATTGCCCCAGTGAGTTGATGAGGACGAAGCCTGGTCCGACTTTGACCCGCAGACGGCGCATGTGGGCGGAGGGTGTGGCCGGCGACGACAGTGGGGGGCTGTCGTCGCCGTCCACGTCGGTCGCCGCTGCCCTCCCTCTACGGGCGGGCGACCGGCTTGGACGCACCGATGTGGGCCCGACGCAGAGGGTGGGCGACGACGCGGGGCGGCGACAGAGAGGGGCGGTGCTAGCCGGTAGCCGGACCTGGCTACCGAAACCCAGGGCCTAGCGTTGGGCGTCGGACTGGGCGCGGGCCGCGGCGGTGACGGTTGCCGGCCTGGCGGTGTTC
Organism: Micromonospora sp. WMMD1219; assembly: GCF_049315215.1. Lineage (NCBI taxonomy): Bacteria > Bacillati > Actinomycetota > Actinomycetes > Micromonosporales > Micromonosporaceae > Micromonospora > Micromonospora sp. WMMD1219. Next base: position 921,720 of record NZ_CP186057.1, on the reverse strand, counting down.
AGGGGCCAGGAGTTGCGGTTCGGGTGAGGGTTGCGGCGCATCGGGGCGAGGACCGGCCCGTCGGGCAGGGTGAGCGCGGGTCTCGGGAGGTAGCCGTGCCCGCGGTACAGGTCCTGGCTGTCGGGCGCGATTTCGGTCCACGAGGGCATGTCGATGCGGTCGACGCGGCTTTCATGGTGGGTGAGCATCGCCGCGCCGGTACCGCCCTGCCGGGCGGCGGGAAGAACGGCGAGAACTTCCAGGTGGTAGTGAGGTTCGGTGGGTCGGACCTGGGTCAGTAGTTGGCCGAGGAGTTCGAACTGCCGCGCGTGCGGGCCGGCGGCGTCGGCCAGTCGGCTGTGGTAGTTCGACGGTGGCGGGATGCTGCGGTAGCGGTGAAACCCCATCGCGGCGGCGCTCAGGTCGTCGGTGATCTGGATGTCGCCGAAGAACATGGCGTGTTCCACCCAGATCACCGCCACGTCGGAGGATCCGCCGCCGGCAGGTCGCGTCGGGCACCAGCCACTGGGCGAGCGGGCCGGAGTGCAGGGCGTCGGCGATCAGCGCGGCGACCGGTTCCTTGTCCGCCCACCGGGCGGCACGGATACGCGGAATGACGTCCATGGGATGCCTCCAAGGGCAGCGGGTGGGTGGGGCGGGCTTACCGGTAGGTGGCGGTGGCGAGGTCACCGACGGCGGCGTCGACCGCGGCGGTGATGTCGCGTACCTGCCGGTGGTGCTGCGCGGCGATGGTGCGTAGCTGCACGGTGAGGGCGGCGGTATCGTCGGCGAGGTACAGGTGGTTGGTCAGGCCGAGGGTCGCGACGAGGCCGCCGAGGGCGGCGGTGTGGTTGTCGGGCTGGTCACGGCCGGCGGCGATGTAGTGCAGCCGGGCGCGGGCGACGACCGGCCACTTCAGGTCGGCGGGCAGGTAGCGGTCGGTGCGGGCGAGCCCGCCGAGGCGGCGGCGTACGTCGTGGCGCAGGATCCCGCCGGCGTGCAGGCCGGCGCGGGTGCGGTCGTACAGGTCGTCGGCGAACCCGCGCAGCCACCTCCGCAGCGGCGGGGCCGGATGGGCGTAGCGGATCGATGCCAGGGCAGTGTCGGCGATCAGGTCACCGACCGGGCGGTCCAGGTGCAGCCACAGCCGCTGCTCCCCGCCCGGCCCGGTGTCATCGGTGGTGTCGAGGGCAATCCGACCGGCGAGGAACAGGTCGATGAGAACCGCACCAGCCAGGCCGAGGGCGAGGGCCTGCCGGTGGATGTGCGGCTGGCCGGTGTCGTCGTCGTGGCCCAGCAGGAACAACTCGTCCCGCAACGGCAACTGCGGGATGGACGAGGTCATCTCGATCCCGTCCCCTACCGCGGACCGTCGGTGTGCTGCCGCAAGCGGGCGTGCACCCCGGCGTGGGCGGCCTGCGGCTGCGGAAGCAGCACCTTGTCGACGGCGGCGAGGAGTGTGTAGTTCGGGTCGCAGACGTTGCCGATCGGCGCCCGTCCCGCCTGCGACACCAACTGGTAGGCGTCGAGCTGCTCCAGGCCGGTGAGGTCTACCACCCAGCCGACCATGTCGCGGTGCGCGATCCGGTAGGCGTCCTCCAACGGGCGGGCGCAGCCGACCGACATGATCGACGTGTCGGTCTCGAGACGGGGCCACACCGTCGGAGCGCCTTTGATGACCTCGATGATCAGGGTGGTGGTTGTGGCGATCTCCACCCCGACGCCGCAGGCCTCACCCTCGCCCTGGCGGGCGTGGCCGTCGCCGAGGGCGAGCATCGCCCCGTGCACGTTCACCCCCAGGTACAGGGTGGTACCGGCGCGCAGCTCCGGTGTGTCGAGGTTCCCGCCATGGCTGTCGGGCACGATGGTCGAACGCGCCTCGAACCCGCCCGGGGCCACGCCGATGGTGCCGATCATCGGGTCCAGCGGCAGGTCCACGGTGTGGTCGCTGCCGGTGGCGTGGAAGCGGACCGTGCCGGCCTGCCGGTCGATGTCGTACACCCACACCCGCTCCTCGAGAGGCGGCTGCAGGGTCGCCGTGTGTGAGGTGGAGGTCAGTGCCCCGAAGTGCGGGAACGTCGAGGAGACTCCCCAGTCGCGGGCCGGGACGATCGAGGCGAGGTGGACGGCGAGGGTGTCGCCTGGCTCTGCGTCCTCGACGAAGAACGGCCCGGATACCGGGTTCAGGTACGGCATGCGGCACACCTGCGACGGCAGGTCCGCCGGGCCGCGCACCAATCCGCCGAAGCAGTCCTCGGTGTGCACCTGAAGCACGTCGCCGGAGCGGACGTGGGCCACCGGCATCCGGCCGCCGAAGGTGTAGGCCAGCTCGTCGCGGGCCGGCCGGTAGGCGATCGTCTCCATGGTCGTCACACCCGCTCGACGTGGCGGGCCTGCGGCTGCACGGGCGCCAGACCCGACAGGGCGGGCCGGCGACCGGTCAGGTACAGGCCGGCGAGTACGACCACGCCGAGGGCGAGCCAGGCCAGACCGAGACGCTGCGCGGCGATGTTCGCGTTGACCACCACGTAGGCGAGGATCACGAACCCGATACCCGGCATCACCAGGTGCGCCCACCAGTTGCCGCTGCGCTGGCGGATGAGGTGGTGCACAACGACGGAGACGTGCAGGACCAGGAACGCGACCATCGCACCGAAGTTGATCAGCGACGACAGCAGCGTGATCCCGTCGACGCGGGTCGCCATGAACAGGCCCAGTGCCAGGGACACGGCGCCGGTGAGCAGGGTGGCGTTGATCGGCACGTTGCGGCGGATCGACACCTTCGCCAGGAAGCCGGGCAGTTGCCGGTCCCGGGCCATCGCGTACAGCAGCCGGGACGTGGCGACCTGCGCGACCATCGAGTTCGGCAGGCCCCACGCGATCGCTGTCGCGACCGCGCACAACGTTGCCAGCCAGCCTCCGCCAGCCACCTGCGCCGCGTCGTAGAAGGCGGTGCCGTTTGGATCACCGTCACTGACCAGCAAGGCTGGCTCGGCGACGAGCATCGCGGCCAGCCAGGTCTGGGCGATGAACAGCACGCCGGCCAGGACGAGGACGGCGGCCATCGCCCGGCCGATCTGCCGGGAACCGCCCTTGGTCTCCTCGGCCAGCATGCTGATCCCGTCGAAGCCGAGGAAGGACAGCACCGCGATCGACACCGCCCCCGCGACGAGCGACCACGTGAAGGTGTCGGCGTTGTAAAACGCATCCCAGCTGAACTGGCCCCTGCCCGAGGCGAGGGCCCAACCGGCGACGGCGAGGAAGATCGCCAGGACGATCAGCTCGCCGACGAGCATCACCCGGGTCACCATCGCGGTCATCCGGATCCCCACCGAGTTGACGATCGTGTTGACCGCGACGAACCCGAGCAACCACAGCCACACCGGCACCGCGGGCACGGTGGAGTGCATCGCCACCGACGCCACCAGGTACAGCAGGCCCGGTACGAGGACGTAGTCGAGCAGGATCACCCAGCCAGCCAGGAACCCGACCGGAGCGCTGATGCCTCGGCCCGCGTAGTTGTAGACACTGCCGGACATGGGGAACGCCTTGACCATCTGCGCGTACGAGAACGCGGTGAACACCAGCGCGACCACACCGACCGCGTACGCCAGGGCCACCATCCCGCCGGAACCGGCGTACACGCCGCCGAAAATCGCCATCGGCGCGATCGGCACCATGTACACCAAGCCGTACGCGACCAGGTCCCGGAACCGTAGTTGACGGCTCAACTCCTGCCGATAACCATATTTGGAGAGGTCATTCTGGAAACTCATCAGACTCCTCAAGCTCTTGGGTCCTGGCTAATCACGCTGTTTCGCAGCCCACTCGTCAGCGAAGGCAGATGCTTCTTCGGTCTTGAGGCGCAACAATTTCGTGGAGCATGCGAACGGGTGTCTCGGCAACGAGAATTGCTCACCGGGTTAGGTGAGTCGATACCGTTGATGCGGACATACGGCGTTGTCCGCATGCAACTGTCCGCGTAGCGTTCGACCACGTACGGTCAGACCTGTCCGGGTCTGGCAGCGACGGACAGACGGCACCCAGGAGTACCGGTGGCGCAAACTCCACGACAGCTGAGCCCGCATCGGTCGGCGCTGCATGGGTTCGGTGCCGCGCTTCGGCAGTGGCGAGAGTGCCGCGGGTTGTCCCAGCGTGCTCTAGGCAGGCTGGTGCACGTCAGTGGGGACCTCATCGGCAAGGTGGAGAAGGCCGAACGTTGGCCGTCCGCCCGCTTCGTCGAGTCGTGTGAGGGCGCACTGCAGACAGGTGGCGAGCTGGCCCGCTTCCTGGCAGACCTGGAGAGTGCGCGCCGCCTTACCAGTGCGGGCTACCGCTTGGCCGAGGGTGCGGAGGGCCAACTCCGGGCCTCCATCGATCACCCCGACAAGACCGACCTGCTCCGTTCGTGGCACGAGCAGCTCGCCAGTCTGGCCGTGGCCGGAAACCGCACCGGATATGTCGGGATGGCGTCCACTGCCCATGCGCAGATTGGCGTCGCAGCCGCCATCGGGCGGCGAAGCCGTTCAGCCGACCGCCGAGACGTACTAATCGCGCAGGCGCTGTGGGCGGAGTTCCTCAGCTGGATCGACGAGCAGGGCGACGCCGCCGAGGCCGACGCCTGGCTGCGACGCGCCCAGCGGCACGCCGTCGAGGCAAACGCGCCGGCGCTTGCCAGCTATGTCCTGATGAGGCAGAGCCAACGAGCCCTTGAGCGCTTCGACCCGCGTAATGCTGCTGCCTTGGCGCAGCGGGCGCTGGACGAGGTTCGGTTACCAGGCCGCATCCGCGCTCTACTGCTGGTCCGCCAAGCCCAGGCCTACGCGATGGGAGGTGACCAGAACGCCTGCGCAGCCACCATCGACCAGGCGCACAGGATCGCCGGCCGCGCCGATTGGGGCTCGGCGTTGCCGGTCGATGTTGGTGCCCACTGCGACCTGGTGTATGTGGCTGCCCACGAAGCGCAGTGCCGTCTTCTCCTCGGTCAACCGGCGGCTGCAGCCGATCTCTACGAGCAACTCCTGCGCCAATGGCCAGATCAGTGGCGCGTCGATGAGGCCCTGTGGCGATCGGCCTTGTCCACCGCCTACGTCAACAGTGGCGACGTTGAGCGCGCAGCGGTCGAGGCCACCAACGCATTGGCCTTGGCCACGGGTACCTCGTCCGCGCGGGCTCTGCGCTGGTTGAACCCGACGGCGGTGGCCCTGCGCCAGCAGACAGCCGTTCCGGAGGCGGCGACCTTCGTGCGCGCCTATCGGCAGGCCACTCTTGAAGCGTGCAACCATTAGCCCGTGGATCTGATCACGACGGCGACGAGCACCGAGGAGTCCGAGCGAGCAGCGTCCGTCGCGGTCCTTCCGGTCGGTAGTTTTGAGCAGCACGGCGCCCACCTGCCGCTGCTGACGGACACCATCGTGGCATGCGCGATCGCGAAGGCAGTCGCCGAGCGCTACGACCTCTTTCTGCTGCCGCCCGTGACGATCTCCTGCTCCCACGAACACGCGGCGTGGCGTGGAACGGTTAGTATCAGCGCCACCACGCTCGCCGCCGTGGTCGGTGACATCGCCGCCTCCCTGCGTCAATCAGGCATCAATCAGCTCGCTGTGATCAACGGGCACGGCGGCAACTACGCGCTTGCCAACGTCGTTCAGGAAGCCAACGTCGCCGGACCGAGGATGACTCTGTTCCCCTCTCGGGCCGACTGGGACGACGCCCGAGTGGCCGCAGGCCTACACAGCACAGCCCACCAGGACATGCACGCGGGCGAGCTCGAGGTTTCGCTGCTCCTGCACGTCGCGCCCGAGGTGGTGCGTGACGGCTTCCAGCATGCCGACCATCTAGTGGACGATCGGCGTCACCTCCTCACACAGGGCATGAGTGGCTACACCGCCAGCGGCGTCATCGGCCTGCCGTCCCACGCCACCGCAGCCCAGGGCAAAGCCGTACTCGAAGACCTCGTTCGCTCCTTCGCCGACCATCACGGCCTCCTGTTGAGACACAAGGCATGATCAGGAGTGAGGCTGAACGGGAGCTGTTGTCCGTATCGACTTTGCCCCCAGGGAGAGCGATCGGGCGGAGGCAGTCTGCGGGGCGCGCCCGGGGGCAGGGGCACGGCGCTCGGACGTAGAGTCGACCGTCTAGGCCCGCACACCGGTACGAAAGACCTGGCCGTCCCGGTGTCCCGGCAATCGATTGACTAGACCGCCGTCGTCCGCCCCGCGTGCAGTTGTTCGAGGAGGACCCGTGAGGCCGGCTGACAGGATCGCTGAAGTGTCGGTGGAAGACGCCGTCCGCGCCTCGGTGAGCTACGACCAACTGCGTATGGGTGATGACGCCCTGTACTGGCTGGAGACCCGTCCCGACGCCGGCGGTTGCACGGCGGTGACACGATGGCGGTCCGGCGAGGGCAAGCGTGATGTCAGTCCGAAGGGCTTTGATGTCGCCAGCGGCGTTCACGCCTACGGGGGTGGATCTTTCGCTGCTGCCAAGGGGACGCTGTGGTACGTCGGCCGAGATGGCCTCTACCGGAGTCGTCGTTCCGACGATCAACCCGAATTGATCGCTCATGGATCCTTCGGTGACCTGACGGTCGGCGACGGCGAGTTGCTGGCTGTGCGGGAGTCGGAGCAGGGTGACGAACTCGTCGCGGTGTCGCTCACCGGTGCTCCGACGGTGCGAACTCTCGTCTCATCCCCGGGGTTTCTTGGTGCGCCTCGGCCGGGTCCAGGTTGGTTGGCCTGGACCAGGTGGAGCGAGCGCGACATGCCCTGGGACGCGTGTGAGATATGGGTGGCATCCTACTCGCCGCGTCATCAGGTCGACGGCGCAGTGAGACTGGCCGGCGGTCCGGAGGAGTCTGCGGTAGAGCCGCGGTGGGGACCCGGCGGGGCGTTGTACTTCGTGTCGGACCGCAGCGGTTGGTGGAACCTCTACCGGTGGGACGGCCACAGGGTGGAGGCGGTGGCTCCGATCGCGGGTGAGTGCGCTGCGGAGCCGTGGGAGTTGGGTTACGCGTCGTACGGCTTCCTCGACGATGGTCGGATTGTCTTGGTGGTGCAGGAGGGGCCGCGACACCGCCTTGTCGCCATCGAGCCCGACGGCACTGTCCGCCCGGTCGACCTGCCGTACACGTCGATCAAGCCGTACCTCGCCCCCCGCGGGACGACGGTGGCGTTGATCGGACAATCGCCGACCGTAGCCCCACAGGTCGCGCTCGTAGACCTGGCTGAGGCTGACCCCCAGGTGAAGGTGCTTGCCAGGCCGGAGCACGCCGCACTCGACCGCGCGCGAGTATCGACCCCAACGGAGCTGCGCGTCCGAGTGGCCAGTGGGCGGGAGGTCCATGCCCTGGTGTATCCGCCGACGGGCTCGGCGGCGGACTGGCGGGCACCGGTGATCGTCCGGGCGCATCCCGGGCCGACCGCGTCCTGCCTGCTGCGCCTGGACTGGCAGGCACAATTCTTCACCAGCCGCGGGTTCGCCGTTGTTGATGTCGACTACCTGGGTAGCACCGGGTACGGCCGCGCGTTCCGGGAATCGCTGTACGGCCGGTGGGGCCTGGACGATGTCGGCGACTGCGCGGCGGTGGCGGTTCACCTGCTGTCGACGGGACGGGCGGTGCCGGGGCAGGTGTTCATCCGTGGTGCCAGCGCCGGCGGCTACACCGCGTTGCACGCGGTGGCCCAGGACGGCCCGTTCGCCGCTGCCACGGCCGTGTCGGCGATCGTGGATCCTGACCGGTGGGCGCAGACGGTGCCCCGGTTCCAGCGGGCGCACGCATTGCGGCTGCGAGGTGGTGCCGGCCGGGTCCGTGCCGCTGCTGTCCAACGGCCGGTGCTGCTCATTCATGGCACCGCCGACGAGGTGGCCGTGGTCGAGGATGTCCGTGAACTCGCCGACGAGTTGACGTCTCTCGGCATGGCACCTGAGGTGTTGCTTCTTGCCGATGTCGGCCACTATGTGGCGTCGTCCCGTCGAGCGGGCGCGGCGCTGGAGGCGGAGCTGGGTCACTACCGCTCGGTGATGGCGGATGCGGCCAACGACTAACGGGGGGCTACACGGCGGCCAGCGGTAGTCGGTGACGCAGGTACTCGCCGAACTCGCGGACCTCCGGCTCGCACCGGTAGGGCTCGAGGTCGGCCTGCACCTCGACGATGCGCTGCAGGCAGCGGTGTGAGGTGGTTCGTGCGGCGTGGTCGACTGCCTCGCGTGCGGTGGCGCAGGCTTCGTCGATGCGGCCGGCGGCGGCCAGCGACGAGGCCAGGAGCGCGGTGTCGATGGCGAGTCGCCGGACGTGGGTGGGGCTCAGGGCGGTGAGGGCGTCGCTCAGGTGCCGTTGGGTGTGCTGCGGTCGGCCCAGGTCGTGGAAGCAGTGGGCGATTTCGTCGGCGAGGTACGCCGCGTCGAAGTATCCGATCCACGCCGGCTCGTCCTCGGGCTTGGCACGGGCCAGTTGCCTTTCCGCGATGTCGAGGTGGGTCAGGCAGTCGTCTTCGCGTCCAAGGCGGGCGTGCGTGCGCGCCACCACCGCGTGCAGCGCGGCTGCCACGGCGGGCGTCGTCTGGGTCTCGCTTCCTCTCACCGCCGTCAGCGCCATCCTGCCTGCTGGCTCGGGATGGCCGCAGTGCAGTGCGAGGTGGCCGATGTTCACTGCGAGCAGGTAGCTGCCGTACGGGCGGTCGTCGGCGGCTTCCGTCAGACGTAGAGCGCGGAGGTAGCGGCGCTGGGCGAGGCCATGGGCACCGGTGTCGACCGCCTGGTACCCGCAGAGCTCGAAGAATCCCGCCGCCAGCGTGTAGAGGTGCCGGCCGACAGCCTCGGAGGTGGGAGTGTTCGCCAACAGCCGGTTGAGTTCGCCTTCGACGTACCGCTGCACCTGCGCGTGGACTCGTCCGGCGCCGTGGGTGTGGTCCAACTGCCGGAACATCGCCAGAGCGGTCTCCGCCGCATGAAGATCCTCTTCGTCAACCTGGTCAGGCGATCGGGGTCGTCCGACCACGGGCGGCCGGGGGTCCGCCGCAGCGTTCAGCCAGTCAAGGGCGGCGCGATCGAGGACACCGGGCTGGAAGGGAACACGGACGACCATGCCCGCCACCCCGGGCTTCTCCTCTAAATGGGTGGGCAGCAGGGTGTCTGCGTTGCCAGAACCGCTCGGGGAAGTTGCCCGCATGTTCTCGCTGTTGCGACTTTCCTCGAGAAGAGGTAGCAGGCGGGTTAAGGCCCCTCCGGCTTCCAACGCCCTGTCGCAGGCCTCGACGAATTCCCGGGATGGGAAACGGTCCGCTGTCTCGATCCGACGCACCAGGTCGGCGCTGAAGCGGATCATCGCGCCGAGTCGCGCCTGGGAGAGGTTGGCCCGCTCCCGCAGCCGACGCAGCTCGGCACCGAAGAAGTGGCGCTCGGACAGGGACGGCTGGAGCATCCGCGGGGTCTGGCCCATAGCACCGCCTCCTCGGGACTGTGCGCACCACTATGGCGATGATCAGCGTGACTATCGCGCACATAGGGTCACTCGATGTTCAGCGCGGCGCAACCACGAACACCGAGGTGCGTAGGTACGGGACGCTCACCGGTGCGCACATGCGGACAGCCGCTTCGTCCGCATGCTCGGCATTCACTGCACCGGCTCGACGGGCGAGTGTGGAGACGTGCCGTTGGCTGCTCGTCAGATCCGCCACCGACTTAGCACGGGAGGCTGCAGTGCAGCAGGAGTCCGCTCCGCGCCGCGATCTTGGTACAACGGCTGCGCCCCGGCTTTCCCGCCGCACGAACGATCATGCCCATGGGCATTGGGCGCTTACCCGGGCACCCATGACCGCCAGCAGGACGCGACCTTCGACCGGCACAACATCGACTTGAGATACCCGTGTGACTTGGCGAGTCCAGCGGCTTGACGCTCTGTTGGGCCCGAGAAGAGCGGTACGGCGGACCACCCGATCGGCAGGTCCTGATGGAGAGGGAGAGCACCCGAATGAGTGTCGACACGGCGAGCGGCGAGGACCTCCACGCCGCAATGGTCGATCAGCTAATCGCTGATCACATGGAGAAAGGGCTGGTCATGCGGCCCGAGGTGGAGGCGGCACTACGGTCCGTGCCACGTCATCTGTTCACGCCGGATGCCGCGCTTACGGAGGCGTACCGGGCCGACCAGGCCGTGGTGACCAAGCGGATCGGCGACGAGGCGGTCAGTTCGGTGTCGGCGCCGTGGCTCATCGCGGAGATGCTCGGTCAGGCCGCCGACGCCGTCGACGGTGGGTTGGCCGGTCGGCACGTCCTGGAGATCGGTTCCGGCGGATACAACGCCGCGCTGCTGCGCGAGCTGGTCGGCCCCGAGGGCTCGGTCACGACCATAGACATCGATCGCGAGGTCACTGACCGGGCCACCGCCTGCCTAACCGCGGCGGGTTACGACGACGTGGCCGTGGTGTGCGCGGACGCCGAGCAACCGGTCAACCCGGGCCGCACATACGACCTGATCATCGTCACGGTCGGCGCCTGGGACATCTCACCGGCCTGGACCGCGCAGCTCGCCAAGAACGGAACGCTCGTCGTGCCGCTACGGACGTTCGGGATGACCCGCTCATGGGCGATGCGCCGGACGGGGGACCAGCTGGTCAGCCACAGCCAACGACTGTGCGGGTTCGTATCGATGCAGGGCGCCGGAGCACATCAGGTGCGGTACGTCGACATCGCTGACGGGGCTCACCTGCGCCTCGACGAGCACCAGCAGGTCAACCGCCACGCCGTAGGTGAGCTGTTGGCGGGGCCGCAGACGCAGGCATGGGCCGGGGTGAGCCTGCCCCCTCGTACCGTCCTGGCCGACCTCGACCTGTGGCTGGCGACCCGCATCACCGATGCGGGACAGCAGTTCGTCGTTCTCACGGCCCAGCAGGAGGCCGTGGATGCCGGCGTCGTCGCCCCGGCGTGGCGCTTCGGCACACCGGCCGCCCTCACCGACGCCGCGTTCTGCTACCGCTCGACGCTGCGTTGGAACGACGACGACATGTTTGACCTCGGCGCCTGTGCGCATGGGCCCGACGCCGCGTCGGCGGCCGGTCGGATGGTCGGACAGATGCGCGCGTGGCTGGATTCGGGTAGCCCCGCGCCGGTGCTGCACGTCCTGCCCGCTGGTACTCCCGACGGCGACCTGCCGGCCGGGACGGTGTTGGACAAGCGGCACAGCCGTTTCGTCCTCACCTTCACCCCCGCATAGAAGGGAAAGCACATGAACGACACGGAAACCTCGGAGTTCGTCCTGGACGTCAGCCTGGTCGACGCCGGCCCCACCGCGGGCGGCTACGCCACCGCCACCGACGACGGGTGCGGCTCCGGCAACACCGGCTCCAACGCCTGCACCACGAAGTGCGACGGCGGCAACTGACCCATCCGTTCCTCTCACGATCGGGCCCGGCGTCGCGCACGCCGGGCCCGACGATTCGGTGGTGCCTCATGGTTCCCGCAGATGGTGCGGCGCTGATCAGAATCGCCGCCTACCCCAAGGGCCTCGTTCTGCCGCCCTGGCCCAACATGGCCCACGGTCATCCGGATCAGTGGCGCGAGTGGCTGGACAAGACGTGGACGCTGCCCGGATTCGCGGCAGCCGTTACCGGCGCGGCGCCGCAGCTGGCCGACCAGATCCAACGCGCGCTGAGCGGGGAGCCGGTGCCTCGGCAGCGGCTGCGGCGCCTGGTGCAGTCAGCGGTCCGGTACCTGCTGCGCTGGACCACCCGTGCGACCCCGTTCGGCACGTTCGCCGGTGTCGCCCCGGTCCAGTTCGGCGCTCGCGCGGCGGTCCTCCTGGGCGACGCCCATCGCGCGGTCTCCCGACCCGACGGCCAGTTCATCGCCGAGCACACCGCGCGGGCCGAACACGACCTGGCCACCCTGCGCACCGTCCCCGTCGTGACGAACTCGTTGGGATACCGGCGCGGCGACAGGTGGGTGCTGCCCTGTGCCCACGCCAGCGACGATCGGCGGTGGGACGTCGAGGTCCGCCTAACCAGCCCGATCCGGGCCGCGATCCAGGCGGCGCGGTCCCCGGTCAGGTTCGCCGACCTCGCCGAGACGATCGCTGTACCCGCCAGCATCGCCGACGCCGAGCGGCTGCTGGCCGACCTGGTTCACACCGGGGTGCTGCTGTCGGCTCTCCGCCCGCCCATGACCGCCACCAACCCGGCCGCTCAGGTCGCCCGCCACTGCGTCATTCCGGAGCCGGGCAGCCGGACCGCCGTCGACCTACGTGCCGACATCGCCGTGACCCTGCCCCCGCCGGTCCTGCACGAGGCGGAGCGGGCCGCGTCGACCCTCGTGGCGGTAGCGCCACCACCTACCCCCGGATGGGCCGAGTACCACAACGCATTCATCGAGCGATGGGGTCCAGGAGCGGCTGTCCCCATCCGTGAGGTGCTGAACGTGCTGGGTTTTCCGGCCGGCTACCGGGGATCCACTCGCCGCGCCCCAGCGCTGTTCACCGCCCGCGACCGGGTGCTCGGACAGCTCGCGCAGCAGGCCGCCCTCGACGGCTGCGCCGAAGTGGTGCTCGACGACGCGCTGATCGACCGGCTCCGCGGGAATGACGACCGGCCGCCAATTCCGCACACCGAACTGCGGGCTGCCCTTGCCGCCGACACTCCGCGCGATCTGGACCGCGGCGCGTTCACCCTGACGGTGCTCAGCGGGTCCCGCCACGCCGGGGTCGCCGCGGCCCGGTTCCTGCACCTGCTCACCCCCGCCGAACTCGCCGGATTCCAGCAGGTGTACCGAAATCTGCCGACCGCCCTGCCCGGCGCGGCCCCGCTGCAGCTGTCCGGACCACCCCTTGACACCCGCCTCACCGCAGTAGCCCGGACGCCCGAGCTGCTACCCGTCCTCCCTGTCGGCGACTTCCACCCGGCACCGCCGTACACGCTTGAGGATCTGGCGGTGACCGGCGACGGACGCCGGTTGTGGCTGGTATCGCTGACCACCGGTCAACCCGTCGAGCCGCTGCTGTTCAACAGCGTCCTGCTGCCTACCCTGCAGCAGCCGCTGATGCGGTTCCTGGCCGAGATCTGGACCGCGTGGACGGCACCGTGCAGCCGGTTCGACTGGGGACACGCCAGCGGCCTGCCGTTCCTACCCCGCCTGCGACGGGGACGCACCATCGTGCACCCCGCCCGCTGGATCGTCGACCACACCGCGCTTCCCGCTCAGGGGACAGCATGGGCGCAGTGGTGTGACGCCTGGCGGCGACACCGCCACCAACGGCACATCCCGGAGCAGGTCCTGGTCGGCGAGGACGACATACGCCTACGCCTTGACCTGGACAACCCCGCCCACCTGGCGGTTCTACGCGACCACCTCGACCGGCATCCCCGCACCGTGATCACCGAGGCTCCAGGTCCAGCGGGCTGGATCGACGACCGCCCCGCCGAACTCCTGCTCACACTCACCCACCCCGCGCCGGCCGCTCAATCAGCCCGACCAGCCCGACCAGCCACCACTGTTCAGCACTGGCCAGGGCAGTCACGGTGGATCGAGGCACACCTACACGGTCGGCTCGACGACATCTTGGCCGACCTCGCCGGCCGCCCCGCCAGCCACCTACCAGCCGGCTGGTGGTTCCTGAGGTATCCCCATCCTGAGCCGCACCTGCGGCTACGCATCCCACTTCCGGACACCGACGGGCTCGCCGATACCACCCGCCATCTCGCCGGCTGGGTGCAGCGCCTGCACGATGACGCCGTCGTCCACGATTACAGCCTGCACCCGTACCGCCCCGAAACCCGCCACGGCGCCGCAGCGACCCTCGCCGCCGCCGAGCGGGTGTTCGCCGCCGACTCGCGCGCCGCCCTGCACCGGCTCACCGGCGACCGACAGGCCGCCATCGCCGCCGGGATGATCGCTATCGCCGACAGCTTCACCGGCGACGGGCCGCGCTGGCTCGCAACCCACGTCGCCCACCGGACCGGCCCCCGCCTCGACCCCGCCCAGCTCGAACACGCCCAGCGCCCAGTCCATGACGAGCAACTCGCGGCGGCGCTGGTCGCCTACCGCTCCTTGGTCGCCGATGACGGACTTGACCCCGACGAGGTGCTCGGTGACCTGCTGCACCTGCACCACGCCCGCATGATCGGCGTCGACCCCGCCTCCGAACGGCACTGCCTGCGGCTGGCCCGCACCATCGCCCGCACCACCCTCGCCAGGCTCAAGCCGTGACCACGGGACAGTCCCTCGCCGACGGCGCGGCCGGCATCGCCCTGCTGCACCTCGAAACCGGCAACAGGCCGGCAGCATGCGAGGCACTGCGCGACGCCACCGCCGGTGGCGTGAGCATCAGCGACGGAGCCAGCCTCTTCTACGGCGCTCCCGCACTCGCCTTCGTCCTCGCCATCACCGACCATCCGGGGCTCGCCCAGGCACGAGCGGTCACCGCCGACGGCACCGCCACGGTGGCCCGCCGACGACTCGACACTGCCCACCGTCGCATCGACCGCCACGAGCAGCCGCACTACGCCGAGTACGACCTCATCCGCGGGCTGACCGGGCTCGGCGTCGTCCTGCGCAGGCTCGGCGATCACGACCTGCTCCGTCAGGTCCTGGACTACCTCGTGCGGCTCACCGAACCGTGCGACGAACTGCCCGGCTGGTGGTGCTGGAACGGGTCTGAACGCCGCCAGCCACCGCCCTTCGGTGGTCACGCGAACTTCGGTATGGCGCACGGCATCGCCGGTCCCTTGGCTCTGCTCGCCCTCACCCTCCGCGACGGCATCACCGTCGCCGGACACACCACGGCGATCAACCGCATCAGCCGATGGCTGGACGCCTGGCAGCAGCACACCGACGGCACGATCTGGTGGCCGCAAACCATCACCCTCACCGACCTACACCGCGGAACACCAGCCCAGCGAACCCCGCTGCGGCCGTCCTGGTGCTACGGCACCCCCGGCATAGCCCGCGCTCAGCAACTCGCCGCACAAGCCCTGCACGACACCACTCGGCAGCGCCTCGCCGAGACGGCCTTCACCACCTGCGTCACCGACCCCGAACAACTTCGACGGCTCACCGACCGAAGCCTGTGCCACGGCACCGCCGGACTGCTGGCCACCGCCCGCCGCATCGCTTCCGATGCCCTCACCTTGATACCCCTGGCTGCCGTAGAAGATCTCCACCGGCAGACCGCCCCCACCACCAACGAGCCCGAAGGGCTGCTCGATGGCAGGGCAGGCGCCGACCTCGTCACCGCCGTCGCCACCGCCTGGGACGCCTGTCTCCTCCTCACCTGAAAGAGCCATCCATGGACCACACCCCCTGGTACCAGGTCAACATCAGCTACCCCGGCCAGACCGCCCGGGAGCGCGAGAAACAGGCCGTCGCCCACCTCAGCCGAGTGCTTCCCGCTGCCGAGACTGCCGGCCTGATCTCCTCCTGGTGGTTCATCCGCAAAGGCGCTTGGCGCATCCGTTACCTCCCCGCAGGAAGCCCGGAGAGCGGGGGTCAGTCCCGCCGGCTTCTCACCGAAGGGGTTACCTGGGCCGGTGACATCTACGAACCCGAAACCCACGCGTTCGGCGGCCACGACGCCATGACCACCGCCCACACGCTGTTCCACCACGACAGCCGGCACCTCCTCACCTACCTCCACGAGCACCCCACCACCCGGCGCGAACACTCGCTGATCTTGTGCACCGCCCTGATGCGCGAAGCAGGGCTGGACCTCAACGAGCAAGGCGACGTCTGGGCCCAAGTCGTCGAGCACCGCGCAGCACACCTCAACCAGGCACGCCCAACCGATGCCCCCAGGTGGGAGAGGTTCACCGGAGACGTTCGGAGCCTGCTGCTCGGCGCACCTCGCACCTCCGGCGACTGGCACACCGCATTCGCACACGCCGGCGCAGCTCTACATCGCCAACGGGAAAGGGGCACCCTCACCCGTGGTCTGCGGGCAGTAATCGCCTTGCACGTGATCTTCCACTGGAACAGGCTCGGACTACCCGCCACCACCCAGGCCACCCTCGCCCGAGCGGCTCAGGAAGCCATCTTCGGCCTGCCCGATACGGACCTGCCAGACCCCGGGTAGACGCACCAGAGGAAAGGAGTGGGGGAAGGCGCCGTGCCCGAGAAGGTGTTCACCAAGAAGGTTCTCTGCTATGTCGTGCGGGAAGGTCACTTGCTCGTCTTCCGCCACACCGACTTCAGCTACGAGGAGGTGGGCATCCAGGTGCCCGGCGGCAGCGTTCGCCCCGGTGAGGATCCGGCGGACGCTGCGCTGCGCGAGGCCCGCGAAGAGACCGGACTGACGGGCTTCAGCGTCGTGCGCAAGCTGGGGGAGATCGAGTACGACATCAGCCCGCTCCGCTTTGAGATTCAGCGTCGGCACGTCTTCGAGTTGGCGCTGCACGGGCCGACGCCCGAGCGGTGGGCGAGCCAGGAAGACCACGACGGCGAGCAGGAGCCCACCCGGTTCGAGTGCTTCTGGATACCGTTACGGACCGCGCACGTCCTGCAGTCTGGCCAGGGCGCGCTTGTGGGCCGGTTGTTCGACTGACCAGGAATCCAACAGCGACAATCAGGGGAAACGATGCGAGAAGAAGAACTGCGGGACCTGGTCCTGCGCAGCCCATGGATGATCCGGGCGCTGGGCGTCGTCCGGGACTCCGGCCTGCCGGACGCCTGGATCGGCGCCGGCGCCATCCGCGACCTCGTCTGGGGCGAACGATACGGCGACGGCTTCGACCCGTCATCGGTGCGGGACGTCGACGTCGTCTTCCACGACCCGACGGACCTGAGCCGCGACAACGACGACCGGGCCACCCGGCGGCTGGTGGCGGCCTGGCCGAATCCGCCGTGGGAGGCAAAGAACCAGGCCGCGGTGCACACCTGGTACCCGGCCAAGTTCGGCTGCGGCCCGGTGGCCGCGTTGCACACCATCGCTGACGCGGTCGCCACCTGGCCCGAGTACGCCACCGCCGTGGCCGTACGCCTCGACACGCACGACCAGATCACGGTGTGCGCGCCGCACGGCCTCAACGACCTGCTCGACGGGGTGTGGCGGCGCAACCCGAGCAGGGCCAGCCCCGAGATCTCCTGGCAGCGACTCGCCCGTCACCGCCCCACCGAACGCTGGCCCGGCGTGCGCGTCGTCACCTGAGCCGGCGTTCGAAGCCCGTGGAGGGTTGCCGCCGAGGCCTGCGACCTTGGGTCTGGAGAGTTCCGTACCGAACCCGGTTAGCGTTAGTCGCAACTCCGGCAGCGGCAAGACGACTGCCCGGGTGGACTGTGGCTCGCATGGCACCATCATCGCGGCTAGATGCGCGTACGAGGAAACCCGTTCAACGAGACAAACCGACCCTCGAAACCGTCGGCCTAGCCGGCTGCGGAAGCGCGTGTCGGCGCCCTCCACCGCTAATCCTCCTGAGCAAAGGCCAACAGTCTTGTGTGCGGAGAGCGCCACTCATCCCATCTCCTTGTGGCCGCCTCTGGTCGTTCGCGGCGTTCGGTGTAGGTCATTACGAGATGGCGCTTTGCGCGGGATATCGCCACGAAGAACTCGGACATGACCGTTGTGGTGTCGCTGCCCCAGAAGAGTTGTTCCTCCACACCGAGGACTACGACTTTCTCAAATTCCAAGCCCTTGCATTTGTGGATGGTCAAGAAGCGGATTGCGTCCACTTCAGATAGCCGTCGGAGCGCTTGAACGGCGTCTCCGTCAATGGCAAGTTCTCTGCTGAAAGCATCAAGTGCCTGCTCGATCAGGTCGTCGAGCCGTTTGCCCTGCTGGTACCCGGGTGATAGGGCGGTCAGTACCGGTCGTGACACCAGCTTCAGGAACTCATCGACGAGGTGCCTCCACGCCGCAGGCTGGTCTGCCTTGAACGCGGGATCACGGACGTTCGCGCGGGCTATGTGGAGCGTCCGCTTCAGCTGGCTGTCGAACCGTGCGGCCTCATCCTCGGATGCGCTCATGTGGTTCGCCATCCGCATGAGTTCGGTGTACGCGTCAGGTTGGTGGTCGTCGGCCACTATCCGGATGAAGTTCAATACGAGCGCGGCTGCTGGCTCTGCGGTGAGGTCCTGGCTCTCCTGCTCGTTGCGGAACGGGATACTACGGTTTGTGAGCTCGCCACCAAGTGTCGATGCGACTAGGTGTGGCTGCTGACGCACGAGGACGGCGATCTCGTCCGGTGCTACGCCTTCCTTAAGCCAGCCTTCGATGAGGTCCGCCACGCTCTTTGCTTCGTCGTAGTCGGTGTCGAAGGGGAGTACTTCGATGACGCCGTCGTCGCCAACCAGATCCTCGGCCGGGCTGACCGCCGAGGGATCCATTTGTGCGATCATCCGGTTCTGCATTCGTCGTAGGCGGGGTGCAGATCGGCGATTCTGATAGAGCGGAAGCGGCCTGGCGGAGAAGTCCTCGGCGAAGGTCTTCAGCACTCCGTCCAGCGCACCAGCCCAGACCATGATTCGCTGCTTCGTGTCGCCGACGGCCGTCAGGACAGCCGCTGACTCGCCGAACGCAGCCTTGATTAGTCGATATTGCTGCCCGGTGCAGTCTTGAAACTCGTCGAGGAAGACGTGGCTATATGTCTGGCGGATGCCTCTTCGGGCGTAGGCGTTGGTCTCGACGATCTCCAGCGCTAGCGGCACCAGGTCGGCGAAGGTGATCTGCTTCCGAGCTACGCGGGTGTCAGGATCGATCCGATAGTCCCGGTCCAGAACGTTCTGCCCGGTGAGCGCGGCCCGGAAGTTATCGATCAGACGCTTGGCAAAGGCGTGGAAGGTGAGGCTGTCGAACCGAGCCGCGAATTGTGGGCCGGAACGACCACGGACCCGCTCGCGTAGATTGCGGGCGGCGTCGACCTTGAACGAGACTGCCAGAATGCGGCGCGGGTAGGGGCACTGTCCGGTGCGCAGTACAAAGTCCGCTCGTTGTGCGAGCAGCTCGGTCTTCCCCGCGCCTGGCCCAGCCGTGACAACCACGTTCTCGTCCGACATCGTGGCGGCCGTCATCGCGTTCGGTTCGAGGACCAGGCCGTCGACAGGATGCCACTGCTCGGGCCGCATCATTCCGGCAGCCCGGCAAGGCTCGCGCGCACGTGCTCCACCAGCCGCTGGAGAACCTCGGGCAGCCCCTCCAACAACTCCTCGTCACTCAGATCCGCAAGAGCGGCCAGGTGGGTAGCAGGCTTGCTTGCGAGGTCGAACTTGTCGTGGTAGTCGTCGAAGAGTTGGAGAGCGTCGTCGGGAAGGCGGTTTTCGTTCTTATGGCTCTTTCCGAGCACAGCCACGATGGTCTTCTCGTCCGGGTCGGTCGGATCGATGTCGTAGGCATCGGGGTATGCCTCCAACATCATGAGATCAAGATCAACCGGGTGGGAGAAGAAGACGCCCCGCCGCTCCAGAGACCAGATTGATCCGCGCCCTTCTTTGAAAACGGGGAAGTCGCGGTCGTCGTCCCATTTGGGGAGGGCATCGATCTTGTCCTCGGGGTAGGTCCCTGGCCGAACCTTGTTGAACTGTTTCCGGGCGTTGCGAACCCGACCCCATCCGCCGTGGTAGCGGCCGCTGTCGAGGTCAAGCAGTGTGGCATGTGGGATCTGTAGCTCGTTGAGCAGTCGCCAGAAGTGATTGACGTGCCGGCCACCCAACGGGACCACCGATACGGACGCGTCGTCCTCGGCGATGCCGGCCGCTGCCAGGACTCGGGGCAAGACCACCTGCTCGCTGTCACCCTCGCCGAGCACCACGTACCGAGAGAAGTACAACTCGGGGTATGCCTGAACTGCCTCCCGAACGTACTTGGCGGCGTCCTCGTCGTCGGCGGGAAGGACGATGCGGCGCACGGTCGTTTCCCGGGCCGCGTTCAGCCGCAGGAAACAGATCGAGTGGGGATCGACTCGACGCAGGAGTGTGGGCGCGTGCGTGGCGATGAGTGATTGGACGTCCCCGTGCGAGCTGGCACTGCGCAGTTGACGGATGATCCGACCGAGATACTGCGGTGCGAGGCTGTTCTCGGGTTCCTCTAGGGCGATGACTGTGTGCACAGGCGGACGCAGGCGGTCTGGGTCGAGGGAAGTCTCGGCGCCGCTGAGTACCCGCCTGGCCAGGGACTGCCAGGCGAGCACGAGTGAGATGTAGAGCAAGGACTTCTGTCCGTCGCTCAGCCGCTCGAAGAGTAGCGGCGCTCCGTGGTGTGAGGGCGAGAACGTCACGGTGAGCTGGCGCAGCACCCCCTCCAGATCGCCCTGTCCAAAGGCGATCGACGGATCTTTGAAGTAGGCGCCGTTATGAAGGCCCCGCCACTCGCCGGTCAGCTGAACTCCGACACCGGTCACCGCGGGGTTGGCGGCGAGCGACGCGGTGATCTGATCAGCGAGTTCGCTCAGCGTCTCCCGTTCCGTCGTCCAGTCGGCGGCTCGCAGGATGCGCCCGATGAGCGAGGCCGTCGTGTACGAGATGTGGTCGGCCGGGTCGCGACGGGCAGGCAGATAGTGCACCTCGATGTGCCTGCGGTCATAGCGCGACATCTCGGCTCGCCGGGTGGGCTCACCAGCATCGTCCGCGTCCAGCACGTACTCGATCTTCTCGTCGATGACGCCGTCCGCCGCGAGCGAGGCCGTCAGGCGCACACGGATCCGCGGAACGCCCTCCGCCTTGTCGATCGCCATGTGTGAGAAGTTGGGAGGAACGGAAGCGTGCTGCCCATCGGCCCCCGCTTCTGGAAACTCAACATCGACCTCCAGCCACAGGGCAGGCTCGCCGCTCTGCACCTCGCTCGCGCGTTTGTCGATCGGCACATGAAAGTCCTCGAGGCGAATCTTGCGCTTGGCTTCGAGCGGGCTGAACAAACGTGAAAGCGCTTCAAGGACGGTGGTCTTGCCGGAACCGTTGGGGCCGAGAATATAAGTCAGTTCGCCGAGATCGATCGCCGTCGGTTCCGGACCGAAGGACTGGAAGTTGCTCAACCGCAACGTCGTGATCTTCATCGGCGCTCGTTCGCCTTCCTCGCTGCACCAGTGCTCATGACGGCCCCCGCCGGGTCGCTCTGACGTTGCACGCCGCGCAGCCAAACCGCACGCTCCGCGACGGCGCGCAATATCACCCTGGCATACCGAGCCTTCGATTGCCTTCCGGGGTAGGTGGCCGGGCCACAGCAGTGAGTCGTCGCCGCGCTAGGTCGCGGCTCATCGACCTCGATTCCAGATTCAGTCCGATCAAATTGCCTCGCAAGAACGCCACACCTGGCGCTCCGCTCGACATGACCAAGTGCAGTCAACTCGGCATGAGCGGACGCTCGGCGGGAACCGTTGTAGGCGGTATCACGGCAGAGTCCAAGCGCCCCGGCGTGAGCGCTCCGTGGTCCTCCGGCGGCGACGCCGAAGGTGGGTACATGGACGGAACGTTGTTGATCTCCGATGATGTGCGCGGTGCGTGCTCTCCAGCGGATGCCAACCCGGGTGAACCGGTGCCATCACGGGTCAACGCGGCCGACCGCCAGTCGCAAACCGGGGTTCGTGTGCTCGAGCTGTGGTCCTGGGCTGGGAGAACGGCGGTCCGGGGAACGTGGGTGAACGTGGGCCACTCCCTGCCACCCCAGGTGAACCGCCAGGTCGCTAGACTAGGCGCTCGCGCCCTCGTAGCTCAGGGGATAGAGCATCGGTTTCCTAAACCGTGTGTCGCAGGTTCGAATCCTGCCGGGGGCACCTCGAAGACCAGCCAGAACGCCACCTGAACAGCGGATACGCTCCCGCGTCGATCGATCGGCCGGTTCAGCCGGATGTCACCCGTAGCCGCCGTTTGCAGCCCTCCGTGCAAAATACGTGCAATGATCTTGGGTCCTTGAGCGGCCATGTTTCCCCATCTCAAAGCCGCTGCAACGCGGAAGGGCCGAAGCGTCGCCACGGCCCCGCGCATCCCACCAGCGATCATCATCGGCTCAGCGCCGCCTCGATTCGCTCGTTCATCCTGCTGCGGTCCCCGTCGAGGCACTTCGCGTACACCTTGAGCAGCACGTCGACCGAATGCCTGGCCCGCTGCGCAACCTCCGGCGCCGGCAACCCGGCGTTGAGCCAGAGCTGCCTCCGGCCGGCATCGGCCGGCACGGCGGGCCGATCGTTCGACTGGTCAGCATCGGCGGTGCCATCACCGTAGTTCGGGCGACGTCCGCGGATCGTGAAGGCTCCGGCGTAGCAGGACGGCGTCCAGGGCATCAACGAGGGCGCGCACTTCACTCCCGGCGTGCGGTGGAAGCATCATCACGACGTCTTCGAGCAGGTCGCGGGACCAGCCCGCACCGCAGCAGGAACAGGTGAACTCGGCCTCCCACTGCTTCCACGAACGTCGGATCCGACGTACGTGCACGGACCAGACGTTGATTGCCGCAGCCACGGCCCCTGGCATCAGTCGCGCGCCTTCGAGCTGCCGAATCGCCGCGTTGGTTGCTCCGGACAGGCTGGCAGTGCTGCGATAGCGCACCCACGGTCGTCGCCAGGTCCGCTCCCGCAATCGAAGCGATGCTGGTCTTCTACGCGGCATAGCCCCTTCGAGTAGCGTTCATGTCGACATCCTGTCAGCCGTACACGGCCATCGTCAGGCCGTGACGATCGCGAGGGTGGCTGGACACCGCCGAGGATGGGGCGATCGCTGCCGCGCCGCTTCGCGGTTTGCCATCGGGTACCGGGCGCCAGGTGGGCGGTGAGCCGTACCGCCGGACGACCGCGCGCCCATGCGCAGCCGCGCCAGCTACATGCCAGTAGCCGGTGTTCCAGATGGTCTGCCGGAGGGCATGCGTGTCGACCCGTCAGCGGCCCAGGAGAGAATCGCTCGATGACGATCGTCGAGCCGCCGCAGGTAGTTACAGAGAAGGCCGTCTTGCAACTCCTGCACCTAGCCTTCCTGGAGATCCGGCTCTACACGGCTCCGGTGGACGACGACCAGGCGTTGGAGACCTTGCTGAAGCGGCGTAAACAGATCAACGAACTCGCCGACCTGTGCCATGGGCTACCCGGTTGTGTTGCTCCCGAGCGGCGGCATCTGGTGAGCGACAACTTGAGGTACCTGTGGCGCACCTCCTCTGCTCGGAAGCAGCAGTGGATGCGTTCCCGTTGGGATCACCTCGGCTACGACCACCGTTGGCTCACGGACTCGGATGCACCTCACGAGGACTGAACCTGCGTTTGATGTTTCTGATCCACGCCAATGCACGCGAGGACTGACGCCGCGTCGGCCGCCAGGAGGAGCTGGAAATAGTAGGGAGGGTCGAGCTGCGTCACCCCGCCAAGTCGCACAGGCTGTTCACCAAGCGCATGGAGCGTCTCGACAGCCGCCGCGATCCCGAGCGTCGGAATGCCTCGATCCCTGGTAATCGCCTCCCGCCCTCGGTACGTGGACGCAAGGTTGTTGGCGGGGACCACGCCGTCCCAGATGCGGAACGACGCTCCCCGATCGAGGGCTTCACGACACGCCCTGATGACTGGGCTCTCGTCAGCAAGCAGAGACGTCAACTCATCGCGCTCCACGCAACGACGGTACAGCCGTCCCGTACCGCCGAGCCGTCCCACTGAGTCAGGCCCTGGCCGACAATTGACCAGGAGGAGCGTCATTGCGAGATGACCTGGTGCCGGCTGGCAGAATCTCCGCGGTCAATCTCCGTTGAACAGGATCTGTCGGTGGTGGGGGCGTCGGGGCGCGGCCTCTAGGAGCGATGCGAGCTGAAGTATGGCCTGAGCGGCTGCACGCACGCTGTCATCCGTGGACCGCTCAATGATCGATTGAAGTTCGGTTGTCAGCATGGCCGTCTGGCGGCTGTTGAACCACGTGTCGTCGTAGGGATCGACTCCGCAGAGCAACGGGTAGCGGGACGGCTCCGATGCAGCCAGGGAGCAGAGAGACGCGACGCCGGCGGCG
Organism: Micromonospora sp. WMMD1219; assembly: GCF_049315215.1. Classification (NCBI taxonomy): domain Bacteria; kingdom Bacillati; phylum Actinomycetota; class Actinomycetes; order Micromonosporales; family Micromonosporaceae; genus Micromonospora; species Micromonospora sp. WMMD1219. The sequence continues at coordinate 897,858 of NZ_CP186057.1, read as the reverse complement.
TCCGTAAGTTGCTCTACGACGACACCGCTGTATTCCCGGACCTGCACACTCATTCCCACGGCCTCATCGTGCCGGACAAGAAGGCGCGAACAGTGGCGGCGAACTGTGTTAGGGCGTCGTGATGCACCACATGACCGGCCGGCAGTTCGGCAAGGCGAGCGTGGCCGGCGCGACGGGCGATCATCTCGCGAGCGTGGCCGGCTGCCAGTTCATCGCTACGCGTTCCACGAATCAGGAGAGTCGGGCAGCTCACCGAAACCCAGTCCTTCCAGTGGTCACCGCTGAGTGCCTTCTGAGATCCCACCGTGTCGTCGATGTCGAATGAGAAGCCCCAGCCGTCGTCGGACTGGCGGAAGGAACATTCGAGGTAGGGTGCCGCCGCGCCCAGGGCCGCGGCCAGTGCGTCGCGGGTTGGCGCGTGGCGGGGGAGGCTGGTCGTGAACGACCAATCGACGTCTACGACCGCGCCGGCATCCTCGACGATGAGCGCGGTGACCCGGTCGGGGTACCGCCCGGCGTACTGATAGGCGTTCACTCCGCCGAGCGAGTGGCCCAGCACCGCCGCAGGGCCGACCTTCAAGTGCTGGTGGAACGCGGCGACGTCGGATATGTAGTCGTCACGCTCGTAGCTCTCGGCACGGTCCGACGCTCCGTGTCCGCGCTGATCGAGTGCGATTACCCGCCAGTGGGGTGCCAGCGCCTGGGCCAGCGGGGCGAATGCCGACGCTTCGTTGTAGTGCCCGTGAAGAGCCAGGAGCGGGGCACCCGATCCACCGAAGTCCAGATAGGAGAACCTTCGGCTCTCAATCGCGAAAAACCCACGCATGGCCTGGGATGCTAGCCCCGGTCGTTGTCGGCGGTCGGGGCGGCGTGAGCGGTTGGTCGCTGTGCCCGTTGCGTCCCAGGCGGTAGGTGTGACGGCGGTCAGCTGTTGGGCGTGTGCCAGGTTCGAAGCCTGCCGGGGCGCCGGATTCCGCCTACGGGCTGACCGTTCCCGACAGGTTGCTGACCCGGCCCATCGCGTCGAAGTCGACACGCAGGACCGATCCGCCCCGATCCTGCGCCGTCACCGACATCGGCGCCCGATCCAACCGCCACCCCTGCTGGTGCAGGAACGACTCGACGGCGACGCGGTGTTCCACCGGGAAGGACTGAAGCACCTGCGTCAGTACGGTCAGCACCCGCTCCGGCCGGACCGGCGCGGTGATCTGTGGCGGGGCGTCGTCGAGGTGGAAGAAGACCGCGCCGCCGTCGTACGGCCCGCGGTAGTAGCAGCGGCCGGTCAGGCCGGACGCCAGCAGGGCGAGGCGGTGTCCGTCGGCACGCTGGAGCGGGAACGTGGGCGTGGTGAGTTCGGCGACGCCCTGCCGGTGCCCGTACTCGCGGAGCCAGCCGGCGAGATGGATGAGCGCCGGCGGGAGGTTGCTGGCCCCGTTGGCCCAGGCCCACAGCCAGGTGCCGTCGTCGTGGCTCTCGGTACCGAGGAGCTGGATGCGGTACCGCAGGTCGGTCCCGAACGTCACTGTGCCGTCGGGCAGGTCGAGCTGCCAGTCGCGTTCGCCGAGCAGGTCGGCCAGCGCCAACTGGCGGGCCAGGCCGGTGCCGACATGTTCGGCGAAGAGTCGATCAAACGTCGGCATCGCAGCAGTGTGCCAGACCTTCGGGTACGGGGCGGCCCCGCGTCCGGCCGGAGCCGGAGCGCGGGGCCGGCGGGTCAGCGGACCAGCGCTGCCACCAGCGTCCCGATGCAGGCGACGACGGCGGCGATGATCGGACTGAGCGTCTTGATGTACGCCAGGATGAGCCGGTGCCGGTCGGTCGGCTCGGCAACGGTTTCGTCCTCGTCCTCTGGTGTCTCGAAGTCTGACCCGTGAGGGATTACAGTCAACGTGACTCCTTCCGTTGCAGCGGTGGAGTCGAATGCGGCGTCCGGTGGCAGCCGGGCGCCGCCCTCTGTGTGAGGCGGCGCAGTACCGTTCGACGGTTCGAGCATGCTCCCGGCGGACAGCTAGCACAAGAGTGGGCAATTCACTGTCGGGTACCTGACAAGCAGATGCATCGCATCGAGAAAATTTCGGTGCCATCTCTTGCCAAATGCAATTTTCCGTGAAGCAGTTCAACCGAGCGTGACCACACCGAAGCACATGGTGAGCAGGCGTGCCGTCGGGCGCACCGGCTACGAGACGAGGAAACCGGTGGAGGGGCGGGTCAGGACGCCGGTCATCGGGAAGCGGGTGGAGCCGTTCCACCAGTGCCACACCACGCGCTCGCTTCCGTCGGCGGCGGCGAAGACGTCCATCCCGCCGGGGCCCTGGTGGTTGCCGGGCAGGCCGCGGATCGGGTTGAGGCCGGCGCTGCCGGTGAAGCCGAAGAGGGGCCGGGACACGCCTTCACGGATGGGGGTGCAGCGTGAACCGGGGAGAGGGCTGGCGCCGCAGCGGGCGATGCCGGTGGCGTAGCGCGCGCTGTCCCAGTTGTTGCCCGAGTACATGAGGTACCAGTCCCCGTCGGCGGCCTTCCACATCGACGGGTTCTCCACCACGTGCGTACCGCCGCTGGTCTTGGCGGTGTCCCAGGTGATGTCGGTGCTCTTGAGCATGTCCCGGCGGGTGTCCCAGATCGCGCGGCCCTCGCCGTCGGTGCGGACGGTGGAGATGCCGGTCTCGGCGCCGGAGGCGATGGCGTCGTCCCGGTAGGTGACGTACAGGTTCCCGCCGGCCACGAAGGGGTTGGCGTCGAGCGCCCACCGGCCGGCGTCCGGGCAGGCCCACTCGCCCTGGTTCTGGAAGGGGCCGCGGGCGCTGTCGGAGATCGCTCGTCCGATGCACTTCTGGCCGGTGCCCTTGCGGGAGGCGGTGTAGAACATGAAGAACCGGCTGCCGAACTGCGCGACGCCGGGGGCCCAGACCGCGCCGCCGGGCTCGGCCCAGGCGCCCGGGCCGGACGGCAGGGCGTCGTGCGACGCGCAGTTCGCCATGCCCACGCTGTTGCCGGAGCCGTGGACGAGGACCGGTACGTAAAGCCTGCCGGTCGCGCTGCAGCGCGCGCCGGTCCCGGCGCCGACAGTGGTGCCGTAGGTGACGTACGAGCCGTCCTTCGCCAGCAGGGTGTCCGGGTCGGCCAGCGGGAAGGTGGACGAGTCGGCCAGCGTGGACAGGTCGCCGGTGGGTGCGGCGGCGGCGGGTGCCACCGCCGCCGCGGTGACCACCAGGGAGGCCGCGGCGAGGGTGACGAGCCCTCCGCGCGTTCGAAGGAATTTCACCGGCACTCCTTGATTGATGAAGGTAATTATCAGGGAAACGGTATCGACGGTCAGCGATGCCGTCAACGGGAGAGCGTGGGGGTCTGAGCGCGGGAAGCGGGGTCGCCCGGAGGCCTGCCGCGTTACGCTCCGTCGAGGGGACGTGTCACCCGCCGGGCCCTCAGGCCGGTGCCAGAACCCGTCGGTACCCTGGCAGGTCCTGGCCTGTCCGCGACGACATGAGGTATTCGTGAACGATCTTCGAGTGGTGGCGTTCGATCTCGACGACACCCTGGCGATTTCCAAGTCCCAGATCGATCGTCGGATGGCGGAGTTGCTCGGCCACCTGCTCACCGAGGTGGACGTGCTGGTCATCTCCGGTGGCCGGTTCGAGCAGTTCCAGTCGCAGGTGCTCGCCCACCTCGACCTCACCGAGGAGCAGCGCGACCGGCTGCACCTGATGCCGACCTGCGGCACCCGCTACTACCGCTGGTCCGACGGGGACTGGCGGCAGGTCTACGCGGAGGACCTGACCGAGGCCGACAAGGCCCGTGTCGTCGCCGCGCTGACCGAGTCGGCGCAGGCGCTGGGTCTGTGGGAGGCGAAGACCTGGGGCGACATCATCGAGGACCGGGGCAGCCAGATCACGTTCTCTGCGCTGGGGCAGTCCGCCCCGCCGGCCGAGAAGTACGGCTGGGATCCGGACGGCGACAAGAAGCGGCGGCTGCGGGACGCGGTCGCGGCGAAGCTGCCCGACCTGGAGGTACGCGGCGGCGGGTCGACCTCGATCGACGTGACCCGCAAGGGCGTGGACAAGGCGTACGGCATGCGGAAGCTGCTGGAACACCTGGACCTGAAGATCGACAACGTGCTCTTCGTGGGTGACCGCCTGGACGTGGGTGGCAACGACTACCCGGTCAAGGCGATGGGCATCCGTAGCGTCGCGGTCACCCGCTGGGAGGAGACCGCCGACTACGTCGAGAAGCTCGTCGACGACCTGGTGAGGCAGCGCGCCGAGCGCGCCTGAGCGCAGCTCGACCCAGAGCCCGCCGGTTCCGGAACCGGCGGGCTCTGGCGGTATCGACGGTGATGAGGTAGGAACAGCCGAGAGAGCGCTCTCCCGTCCCATCACCGAACAGGCAGGCAGATGCGATCACCCGACCCCTCCCGCCGCCGTTTCCTCACGCTCACCGCCTCCGCGGCCTCGCTCACCGCCCTCGGCCTCCCGGCCGGCGCCGCCACCGCGTCCCCGGCCGCGCGCCCCGCCCGCGAGCCCGACTTCGGCCCCAACGTCTTCGTGTACGACCCCAGCACGCCGGTCGAGGAGATCCAGTCCACGCTGGACCGGCTGTTCACCGCCCAGGAACGCAACGAGATGGGCTTCGACAGGTACGCCGTGCTGTTCAAGCCCGGCCGCTACGAGGTGGACGCCCGGCTCGGCTACTACACGACAGTCGCCGGTCTCGGCGCGCACCCGGACGACGTGGAGATCCACGGCGCGGTCCGGGTGGTCGGTCAGCCCGACCCGAACTCGCCCGCCGGCATCTCCGCGCTGACCAACTTCTGGCGTTCGGCGGAGAACCTCGCGGTCACCCCGACCGACTGGTCGAACCAATGGGCCGTCTCCCAGGCGTCGCCGATGCGCCGCGTACACGTCAAGGGCGTGCTGTGGCTGGAACCCGGCAACGGCGGCTACTCCAGCGGCGGCTACATCGCCGACTCCAAGGTGGACGGCATCACCATCAACGGCTCCCAGCAGCAGTGGCTCACCCGCGACAGCGAACTCGGCGGCGAGTGGACCAACGGCGTGTGGAACCAGGTCTTCTCCGGCGTGATCGGCGCGCCCGCGCAGGGCTTCCCCGACCCGCCGTACACCACGCTGCCGACCAGCCCGGTGACCCGGGAGAAGCCGTACCTGTTCGTCGACGCCCGCGGGGCCTGGCGGGTGGCCGTACCGCGCCTGCGCCGCGACACCGCCGGCACCACCTGGGCCACCGGGGGCGCGCCGGTGCCGTCGCTGCCGCTGTCCGCGTTCTTCCTGGCCCGGCCCACCGACTCGGCGAAGCGGATCAACGCGGAACTGGCCCGGGGCCGGCACCTGCTGCTCACCCCCGGCGTCTACCACCTGGACCGGGCCCTGCGGGTACGCCGCCCGGACACCGTCGTGCTCGGCCTCGGCATGCCGAGCCTGGTGCCGGACCGCGGGGACGCGGCGCTGCGGATCGAGGACGTGGACGGGGTCCGCATCGCCGGGGTGCTCGTGGACGCCGGGCCGGTCGAGTCGCCGGTGCTGGTCGAGGTCGGTGCGCGGCACTGCCACCGGTCGCACGCCACGAACCCGATCTCGCTCCAGGACGTCTTCTTCCGCATCGGCGGCCCGTACGCCGGGCGCGCGGTGACCAGCCTGGTGGTGAACAGCCGGCACACGCTCGTGGACAACATCTGGGCCTGGCGCGGCGACCACGGCCGGGCCGGCACGATCGGCTGGACCGTGAACACCGCCGCCACCGGCGTGATCGTCAACGGCGACGACGTGACCGCGTACGGGCTGTTCGTCGAGCACTACCAGCGCTGGCAGACGATCTGGAACGGCGAGCGCGGCCGGACCGTGTTCTACCAGAGCGAGCTGCCCTACGACCCGCCGAGCCAGGCGGCCTGGCGCAGCCCGACCGGCAACGGCTGGGCCTCGTACAAGGTGGCCGACCACGTCCGCACGCACGAGGCGTGGGGGCTCGGCGTCTACTCGTACTTCAACCAGGGCGTCGACATCCGCTGCGACCGGGGGATCGAGGCGCCGCGCCGCGCCGGGGTGCGGTTCCACGACGCGATCACCGTGTTCCTGGACGGCAGCGGCGGCATCGAGCGCACGATCAACGAGATCGGCACGCCTGTCGTCGGCTCGTACGGCACCAGCCCGGTGATCAGCTACCCCTGACCGCGAGGGCGGCCCGGCCGGTGCGGGACCGGCCGGGCCGCGCCCGCTCACGCCGCGAGCTGGTCGACGCGGGTGAGCACCTGGTCGACGAGTCCGTACTCGCGGGCCTGCTCGGCGGTGAACCAGCGGTCGCGGTCCCAGTCGCGCTGGATCTCCTCCAGCGTGCGCCCGCTGTGTCGAGCGATCAGCTCCTGCATGGTGCGCTTGACGTGCAGCATGTTCTCGGCCTGGATGGTGATGTCCGCGGCGGTGCCGCCCATCCCGCCGGACGGCTGGTGCATCATGATCCGCGAGTGCGGCAGCGCGAACCGCTTGCCCGCCGCGCCGGCGCAGAGCAGGAACTGTCCCATCGACCCGGCCATCCCGAGCGCCAGCGTCGCCACGTCGTTCTTGACGTACCGCATGGTGTCGTAGACGGCCATGCCCGCGCTGACCGAACCGCCGGGCGAGTTGATGTAGAGGAAGATGTCGCGCTCGGCGTCCTCGGCCGCGAGGAGCAGGATCTGCGCGCAGATCTGGTTGGCCGACGCGTCGGTGACCTCGGTGCCGAGGAAGATGATCCGCTCCTTCAGCAACCGTTCGAAGACCCGGTCGCCGAACGCCGGCTGCCCCTCGTCGAGCATCCAGATGCCACCCATCGCCGCCACCTCCGTGCCGCCGGTGGGCGGGGGACCGCCCGGGAACCCGGCGGTCTCCAGCGTCCGCCGGGCGCACCCGTGCGAACCAGGCTTTCTGCCCGCGGCAGATCCGCCGTGAGCAGAAGCTACGCGGCGACCGGCCGCCGCCGGCCGGCGCGGGCCCGCCGCCGGGCCAGCGTGACGGAGGTACGCGGACGGGGGCGGACGGCCGGGGCGGAGGGAGCCGGCCAGATCCGGATGCCGCCGGCGAACCCGATCGGCGTGGCGGCGTCGAACGCGGGACCGAGCGGCGCCGGCCCGAGATCCACCGGCCGCAGCACGCCGCCCAGCAGCGGCATGGCGGTGACCGGGCGGCGGGCGACGTGCGGCCGGAGCGAGACGGCGGGCCGCCGGGTCACGGGCGGCCGGGGTGACACGGCCGGGCGGCGCGTGACGGACAGCCGGGGAGGGCCGACCCGCAGGTGTGGCCCGGTGCGGGCGGACGGCACCCGGTCGAACCGGGCCGCCGAGATGCCGGGGCCGACCGGGGTCGGACGCTCCCGGCGCAGCTCGTCGCGGGCCTCTTCGAGCAGGTCGGCGAGATGGATGCCGAGCGCGCGGCAGATCGCGGCCAGCACCTCGGAGGAGGCCTCCTTGCGGCCGCGTTCGACCTCGGAGAGATAGGGCAGGGAGACGCCGGCGGCCTGGGCCACCTCGCGCAGCGTGCGGCCCTGGCGCAGGCGGATGCGCCGGAGCACCCCGCCGATCACGCGTCGCAGCAACGACATGCCGGCCTCCTCGCGGTCGGGCGTCCCGGACGTCTCCATCATGCCCCGTCCACGCGCCCGGCACCTGCCCGGTCGGCCCCCGTGGTACCGACCGGGCCGGCGTGGATCAACGCCAGACGACCGCGCGGGAGTGCCAGCTCGGCGAGGTGAAGTAGGCCAGACCGACGATCAGGCCGGGGTCGTTGACGTTGATCGCGATGCTGCTCACCGCCCCGTCCGGCATCGGCAGCAGCTGGGACTCGGCGGTGGGTGAGGGCCAGATCATCGCCCGGCTCGTGGTGCCGTCGGTGCCGATCACCAGGCCCGAGTCGTTCACCGCCTGCGCCGTCGGGGATTCCGCGCCGGTGGCCAGCCGGTGCATCGTCGTACCGTCCCAGAAGAAGGCGGCGAACCGGCCGTCCGCGGTCCAGCTCGTGCCGACCACCTGACCGAGGTCGTTGATGCCGGTCGCGTCGCTCGTGGGTCCGCCCAGGGTGCCCAGCGACCGCAGGACGCCGTCGCGCCAGACGAATGCCTGGTTGACGAAGGGCGGATCGGTCCAGTCCTTGTAGCCGTAGGTGCCCGCGACGGTGCCGGCCTCGTTCACCGCGAGCGCGCTCGCACCCGGCGGGGCGTGGATGGTGATCTCGGTGTTCCCGGTCCGGACGAACGGCCGCCGCCCGGAGAAGCTGTCGGTGACGTGGTAGACGCCGACCACCCGGTCGCCCGCCGTGTCGTACGCGATGGAGAAGATGCCCCCGGTCAGGCCGAGATCCTGGATCTTCCCGTCCACCCAGGCCACGGCATGGCTGCTGCCGTCGGCCGCCTGGGCGGTGCCCACGATGCGCCCCCGCTCGTCGATCGCCTCGGCCTGGCTGTTCGGCCCGCCCAGCGTCCCCAGATCCTCGATCTGCCCGTCCACCCAGCGCACCGCGTGCCAGTAGCCGCTTGCCACCTGCGCCGACCCGACAACCACCCCGGCGCTGTTGACGTCCGACGCCGAGCTGCCCCCGCCGAGTGTCGGCAGCAGCACGGCCGTCCGCTTCGCCGTCGGCATCGGCGCCGGCGTGGTACCGGTGGGCGACGGTGAGGCGGTCGGCGTCGCCGTGGCCGTCGGTGTCGGTACGGCGGTCGGCGTCGGCGAGGCGGTCGGTCGTGGGGAGAAGGTCGGCGAGGGGACGACGGTGGGCTTCGGCCGGGTGGGCCGGGCCGTCCCGGGTGGGCGGTCCCCGGGCCGGTTCGCCACAGCGGGCGGCGCCCCGGCGACCACCATCCCGACTGCCACGGCAAGCGCGGCCAATGCCATGCGTGTACGCATCCGACGTCCCCTCGTCACGATCGGTGAGTCATCAGTCTCACCCGTGGGCGCGTCGATGGATCTGACGAAATCCTTACCGCTCGCGGGCCGCAGCGGCACCCGGCCCAGCCAGCCGTCTCGCGGCGTAACCGCTATCTTGAGGGCGTGCAGGCGACAGTGGCGGAGCAGGACCGACGGTGATCCATTTTCCCGCGCAACGGCGGGGGCCGCTGAGCGCGCTGAGCCTGCGCCTGCTCGCCGCCCTCGGCCTGGTCTTCGCCACCGTGGCGGTGGTCTGGCTGGACCGCGACGGCTACCGCGACGTGGACGAGAGCGGCCTGAGCCTGCTCGACTGCTTCTACTACGTGGTGGTCTCGCTCTCCACCACCGGGTACGGCGACATCACCCCGGTCAGTTCGTCGGCGCGGCTGGCGAACGTCCTGTTCATCACTCCCGCCCGGGTGCTGTTCCTGATCATCCTGGTCGGCACCACCCTGGAAGTCCTGACCGAGCAGTACCGCACCGGCCGTCGCCTGTCGCGGTGGAGGAGAACCGTGAAGGACCACGTCATCATCTGCGGCTACGGCACCAAGGGCCGCAGCGCGGTCTCCGCCCTGCTGGAGAACGGTACGGACAAGTCCAAGATCGTGGTGGTCGAGCGGAGCGGGCCGGCGCTGCGGCAGGCCACCTCCAACGGGCTGGTGACGATCGAGGGCTCGGCGACCCGCTCGTCGGTGCTGGAGCAGGCGCACGTCCGTACCGCGAAGTCGGTCATCATCGCGACCGACAGCGACGACGCCTCGGTGCTGGTGGCGCTCACGGTCCGGCAGCTCACCGCCGGTCAGGTCCGCATCATCGCGGCGGTCCGGGAGGCGGAGAACGCGCCGCTGCTCAAGCAGAGCGGGGCGCACCACGTGATCGTGTCGTCGGCGACGGCCGGGCGGCTGCTCGGCCTGTCGACCTCGGCCCCGCCCCTGATCGACGTGGTGGAGGATCTGCTCACCCCGGGTCAGGGCATGGCGCTGGCCATGCGGTCGGCCGAGCGCGACGAGGTGGGCCGCTCACCGCGTGAGCTGGAGTCGCTCGTCATCGCGCTGGTCCGCCGGGGCAAGGTGGTCACGCTCAACGACCGTGCGGGCGCGGTGATCGAGACCGGCGACATGCTCGTCCACGTCCGGGACGACCGGCCGCAGGCCACCTCCGCGATCTGACCCGGCCCGCCGGGCCGCCCGGTCAGCAGGCGCCCGGACCGCCTTCCGCGATCACTTCGCCGCAGGTCGACGACCGGCCCTGGGTGGCCCGGCGCAGCAGGTCGTAGAGCAGGTCCCGTTCGCCGGGGGCCAGCGCGCCGAGGACGTCCTCCTCCGCGCCGGCGAGCGCGCACTCGGCCTCGCGTAGTCGCTTCGTGCCCGCGTCGGTGAGGCGTACCTCGTGCCGGCGGCGGTCCTCCGGCGAGCGGCGGCGCTCGGCCAGGCCGTCCGACTCCAGGTCGTTGAGCAGCCCGACCACGTTCGTGCTGTCGATCTGGAGCGTGCCGGCCAGCGCCTGCTGGCTGATGCCGCCGGAGTCGCGCAGCACGGTGAGCGCCACCAGGTGGCGGGGGCGCAGGCCCAGCGGGGCCAGCACCGACTCCGAGCGCAGCCGCATCCGCCGGGCCAGGTGGTCGAGCAGGGGCCCGGAACGGCGCTCGGACTCCTCGGCCGGTGCGGCGGACATGTGACCCAGTTTACGCGCTCCGAGGAACATCGACCTGCTATAAATAGTTGGTTCTACACGAACGATCGTCGGAGGAGGAATCACCAATGGCACACCTACTGCACATCGACTCCAGCATCACCGGGGAGCGGTCGATCAGCCGGCGGCTCACCGCCCGCGCCGCCGCCGCCTGGCGCGCCGCCCACCCGGACGGCACTGTCACCTACCGCGACCTGGGTCAGAACCCGCTGCCGCACCTGAACACCGCCAGCGGTCTCGCGCGCATGGTGCCGCCGGATCAGCACACCCCCGAGCAGCAGGCTTCCTGGCAGCTGACCCAGGAGGTGGTGGCCGAGGTGAAGCAGGCCGACACGGTCCTGCTCGGGCTCCCGCTCTACAACTACGGCCCGCCCAGCAGCGTGAAGTCCTGGGTCGACCACCTGATCGCCCCCGGCATCGCGTACGACCCGGTGACGAACGCCGGTCTGCTCGGCGACCGCCAGTTCGTCGTCCTGGTCAGCCGCGGCGGCGGGTACGGCCCGGGCACCCCGCGCGAGGGCTGGGACCACGCCGAACCGTGGCTGCCGCACGGCCTCTCCCTGACCGGGCTGGACCCGCGGTTCATCTGCGCCGAGCTGACCCTGGCCCCGGTCAACCCGGCGATGGCCGAGCTGATCCCGCTGTTCGAGCAGAGCCTCGCCGCGGCCGAGCGGGCCGTCGACGAGCTGTGGGTGCCCGCCTCGGCGGCCGCCTGACCGGGCCGCGTCACACGCGAGGGGCGGGCCGTTCCGCGGGGGAACGGCCCGCCCCTTCGCGTGACAGGTCAGCGGTGGATCAGAGGATCGTCCAGGTGTCGCCGCTGCCGAGCAGCGCCGCGAGCTGCTGCTCCGGGGTCTTGTCCACGCCCGCCTTGGCCGCCGCGACCTGCTCCTGCACCACGCTGTCGTAGGAAGGGCGGTCCACCGACCGGAACACCCCGATCGGGGTGTTGCTCAGGTCCAGGCCGGGCAGCCGGGACAGCGCGAAGGCGTACGCCGGGTCGGCCACGCCCGCGTCGTGCACGACGATCTCCTCGGCCGGCGTGTTCGCGGTCTCCCGGACCTCCAGCCCGAAGCCGCCCGGCGGGTGGACGACGCAGAACTGCCCGTCCTTGCCGAACGTGATCGGCTGCCCGTGCTCCAGCCGGATCAGGAAGTCGTCCCGGGTGGCCGGCTCCTTCAGCGGGTCGAACGCGCCGTCGTTGAAGATGTTGCAGTTCTGGTAGATCTCCACGAACGCCGAACCCTCGTGCTGGGCGGCGGCCCGCAGCACCGACTGGAGGTGCTTGCGGTCCGAGTCGATCGTCCGGGCCACGAACGTGGCCTCGGCGCCGAGCGCCAGCGACAGCGGGTTGAACGGGGCGTCCGCCGAGCCGACCGGCGTCGACTTGGTGATCTTGCCGACCTCGGAGGTCGGCGAGTACTGGCCCTTGGTCAGCCCGTAGATCCGGTTGTTGAACAGCAGGATCTTCAGGTTCACGTTGCGGCGCAGCGCGTGGATCAGGTGGTTGCCGCCGATGGAGAGCGCATCGCCGTCACCGGTGACCACCCAGACCGACAGGTCCGGCCGGGACACCGACAGGCCGGTGGCGATCGCCGGGGCCCGGCCGTGGATCGAGTGCATCCCGTACGTGTTCATGTAGTACGGGAAGCGCGACGAGCAGCCGATGCCCGAGACGAAGACGATGTTCTCCCGGGGGATGTTCAGCTCCGGCATGAAGCCCTGCACGGCCGCCAGGATGGCGTAGTCACCGCAACCGGGGCACCAGCGCACCTCCTGGTCGGACTTGAAGTCCTTGGCGGTGAGCTTGAGGGCGACGGGCTCAGACATTCTTCAGGACCTCTTCCAGCATCGTCTCCAGCTCGGCGGCGGTGAACGGCAGGCCGCGGACCTGGTTGTAGCCGATCGCGTCGACCAGGTACTTCGCCCGGATCACGTGGGCGAGCTGGCCGAGGTTCATCTCCGGCACGACCACCTTGTCGTAGCGGCCCAGCACCTCGCCGAGGTTCGCCGGCATCGGGGCCAGGTGCCGCAGGTGGGCCTGGGCCACCGAGAGCCCGCGCTGGCGCAGGCCACGGCAGGCGGCGCCGATCGGCCCGTACGTCGAGCCCCAGCCGAGCACCAGCACCCGGGCGTCGCCGTCCGGGTCCTCGACCTCGACGTCCGGCACCGGGATGGTCTCGATGCGGGCCGCCCGGGTCCGCACCATGAAGTCGTGGTTGGCCGGGTCGTACGAGATGTCGCCGGTCTTGTCGGCCTTCTCCAGGCCGCCGATCCGGTGCTCCAGACCGGCCGTGCCGGGCACCGCCCACGGGCGGGCCAGCGTCTGCGGATCCCGCAGGTACGGCAGGAACGTGGTGCCGTCCTCACCGTTGGGCTGCGTGGCGAACTCGACCCGCAGGTCGGGCAGCGACTCCACGTCCGGCAGCAGCCACGGCTCCGAGCCGTTGGCGACGTAGTTGTCCGACAGCAGGATCACCGGCGTGCGATAGGTGAGCGCGATCCGGGCCGCCTCCAGCGCCGCGTGGAAGCAGTCCGACGGGGACTTCGGCGCGACCACCGCCACCGGGGCCTCGCCGTGCCGGCCGTACAGCGCCATGTTCAGGTCGGCCTGCTCGGTCTTGGTGGGCATACCCGTCGACGGCCCGGCCCGCTGCACGTCGACGATGACCAGCGGCAGCTCCAGCGCCACCGCCAGGGAGATCGTCTCGCTCTTGAGCGCCACGCCCGGGCCGCTGGTGGTGGTGATGCCGAGCGCGCCGCCGTACGAGGCGCCCAGCGCCGCGCCGACCGCCGCGATCTCGTCCTCGGCCTGCATGGTGACCACGCCGAACTTCTTGTGCTTGCTCAGCTCGTGCAGGATGTCCGAGGCCGGCGTGATCGGGTACGCGCCGAGGAACACCGGCAGCCCGGAACGCACCCCGGCGGCCACCAGGCCCAGCGACAGCGCCGCGTTGCCGGTGATGTTCCGGTAGGTGCCCGGGAGCATCTTGGCCGGCTTGACCTCGTACCGGACGGAGAAGTCCTCGGTGGTCTCGCCGAAGTTCCAGCCGGCCCGGAACGCGGCCACGTTCGCCGCCACCAGCTCGGGACGGGCCGCGAACTTGCGCTCCAGGAAGCGCAGCGTGGACTCGTACGGGCGGGAGTACATCCAGCTCAGCAGCCCGAGCGCGAACATGTTCTTGGCCCGCTCGGCGTCCTTCTTGGACACGTCGAGCTCGGCCAGCGCGCCGATCGTCATCGAGGTGAGCGCCACCGGGTGCACCGCGTACCCGGCGAGCGAGTCGTCGTCGAGCGGGCTGGTCGCGTAGCCGACCTTGGCCAGGTTGCGCCGGGTGAACTCGTCGGTGTTGACGATGATGTCCGCCCCGCGCGGCAGGTCGGCCAGGTTGGCCTTCAACGCGGCCGGGTTCATCGCCACCAGCACGTTCGGCGCGTCACCCGGCGTCAGGATGTCGTAGTCGGCGAAGTGCACCTGGAAGCTCGACACGCCGGGCAGGGTGCCGGCGGGAGCGCGGATCTCGGCGGGGAAGTTGGGCAACGTCGAGATGTCGTTGCCCAGCTGCGCCGTCTCCGAGGTGAACCGGTCGCCGGTGAGCTGCATGCCGTCGCCGGAGTCACCGGCGAACCGGATGACCACCCGGTCCAGCTGACGGATCTGCTTGGTCACACCCGCACCTCGCTTAACTGAGCGCCGTCGCCCTCGCCGGCCCGGCCCGCTCCGATTCTCACGTCAGAGCCTACGTCGCCACGTTAGGGCCACCTTGGTCGAGGTCCGACGTATGGGACTGGATCGGGCCGCTGTATGCCCTGCTTTGCAGCGTTTAGTACCTGGGCCCGTAACCCAGATCACCACATATCCATGATCACCGGTCGGTGATCGGACGGTCCGGTGCGGTGATGTCGCTGCGGCGGCGCAGTGAACGGGTCGCCAGCGTCAGCGCGAGCACGACCAGGAGACCGGACACGGCGATCAACGCGACGGCCGTCCGCCGGGTCGAGGTGCCGTCCCCGTCCCGTTCGCCGGCGGCGACGAGCACGCCCTGCGAGCCGGTCGGGGCCGGCGCCCCGCCGGGCGGGGCGGTGTCCGCCGCCGCCGCGCTGATCCGGAAGCTCATCTGCACCTGCCGGTCCCGCCCGCTGCGCGGGTCGAGCCGGCCGATCACCGCGCCGGACAGGGGCGCCCGCCGCTGGGCCTCCGCCGAGGCGGCGAGCGTCAGCCGTATGGTCGCGGTCCGCCCGGCCGCCAGTACGCCCAGTTCGCAGCGGGTCCGGTCGGGGGAGACCGGGGCGCAGCCGCCCTGGGCGCCGGCCACGGTCACCCCTTCGGGCAGGAGCACCTCGATCCGGCCGGCCGCGTCGACCCTGCCGGTGTTGCCGAGCCGGACGGTGAGCGTGCTGGGCGCGCCGCTGATGTCGAACAGCACCTCGTCGGCGCGCAGCGAGATGCCGGGCACCGGCGGCCCGGGCGGGAACAGCACCGCGAAGCCCTCGTCGTCGTACGCCGCACCGGTCACACCGGGCGCGACGGCGGTGACCTGGACCGATCCGGCCAGCGGCATGGTCCGCCAGGCGTCGCCGTCGATCCGGACCCGGATGGTCGTGCTGAACCGGGCGCCCGGCTCCGCGTCCCACCCGACGCAGCTGTGGTTGCCGCCACCGGCCGGCTCGCAGCCCGGGGTGCCCGCGTCGGTCAGCCCGGGCGGCAGCGTGTAGCCCAGGCTGATCCGCTCCGCCCGCCCGCCGGTGTTGGTCACCGTCACCCGCAGCGTGGCCACCGTGGCGTCGGCGTTCCAGTAGGCCGGCGTGAGGACCACGTCCTCGGTGTTCACGCGTACCCCCAGAGGGCCGCCGGCCGGCTGGGCCGGTGGTGGCGGCGGGGTCTTGACCGGCGGCACGACCGGCGGGGGCGCCGGTGCCGTGGTGGCCGGCGCGGCGGTGGTCGGTGCCGGTTCGGCGGGCGCGCTCGTCGGCGGCGGGGCCGGCGAGGTGGTGACCGGCGCCGGGGGCGTGGTCGGAGGCGGTGGCGGCTCGGTGGGCGGCGGGGCCGGCGCGGTGGTCGTCGGCTCGCCGGTGGGGGCGGGCTGGGTCGGCTCGCCGCCGGGGTCGCCGCCCGGCTCCACGGGTTCGATCACCTGGAGCGCGGCGGCCGGCCCCGGGTGTGCGACGGCTCCGGCCGGCGCCACCGCCACCAGCGCCGCGACGAGCGCGGGCGCCAGCAGCGCGAGGGTACGGCGGAGCGCGACCCGCTGAACGGGCGCAACGCGGGGGCGGGCCATCTGTCCTCCGGACGATCAACGAGATCCCATTATTCGGTGATACTTGCCATCAAGCACTAGTCCTGCGAGGAAACGAATTCGTAACGTGTCCGGGACATCTGGACGGGACCGGTACGCTCCGGTCGTGACCGGATATCTCGGCTCGTACGCCACGCTCGGTCTGCTGCTGCTCGCCGCCGTGCTCTTCTTCGTGACGGCGTTCTCCGCGAACCGGGTGTTACGTCCGAGCCGGCCGGCCGAGCCGTGGGGCAAGCGGGCCACGTACGAGTGCGGTCTCGACCCGGTCGGCGGCGACTGGGCCCAGATGCAGATCCGCTACTACGTCTACGCGTATCTCTACGTGCTCTTCGCGGTCGAGGCGGTCTTCCTGTTCCCCTGGGCGCTGGTCTTCGACCGGCCCGGTTTCGGCGCCACCACCGTCGTGGAGATGGGTGTCTTCGTGGCGATCGTCGCGCTCGGCATCCTCTACGCCTGGCGGCGCGGCGTCCTGCGCTGGACCTGACGGCGTCGGACCGGCCCGTCAGGCGAGCCCGCGCCGGGTCGCCGCCGGCGGCCGGTCGCCCCGGATCGACGCCACCATGTCCAGCACCCGCCGGGTCTCGCGGACCTGGTGGGCGCGGAACACCCGGGCGCCGAGCCAGGCCGACACCGCCGTGGCGGCGAGCGTCCCCTCCAGCCGCTCGGGCACCGGCAGGTCGAGCGTCTCGCCGATGAAGTCCTTGTTCGACAGGGCCACCAGCAGCGGCCAGCCGGTGTCGGTCAGCTCCGCCAGCCGCCGGGTGATCTCCAGGGAGTGCCGGGTGTTCTTGCCGAAGTCGTGCGCCGGATCGATCAGGATGCCGTCCCGGCGCACACCCAGCCCGACCGCGCGTTCGGCCAGCCCGGTCACCGTGCCGACCACGTCGGCCACCACGTCGTCGAAGGCGGCCCGGTGCGGCCGGGTACGCGGGGCGAGCCCGCCCGCGTGCGAGCAGACCAGCCCGGCGCCGGTCGCCGCGGCGACCCGGGCCAGCGCCGGGTCCGCCCCCGACCAGGTGTCGTTGAGCAGGTCCGCGCCGGCCGCGACCGCCTCCACGGCCACCTCGGCACGCCAGGTGTCGATGGAGACGACCACGTCGGGGAAGGCGGACCGGACCGCGGCGATGGTGTCCACCGTCCGCCGGATCTCCTCGGCCACGTCGACCTCGTCGCCCGGCCCGGCCTTCACACCGCCGATGTCGATGATCTCGGCGCCCTCGTCGACCGCGCGTTCCACCGCGCGCAGCGCGCTGTCCTGGGCGAAGGTGGCGCCCCGGTCGAAGAACGAGTCCGGGGTGCGGTTGACGATCGCCATCACCACCAGCTCACCGGGGCCGAACGTCCGTCCGCCCAGCCGCAACGCCCCGGTCATGCCCGCCTCCTCGCCGCCGGACCGCACCGGCCGGTCCGACGCTATCCGGTCCCGCCCGCGCCGCCCGTGCCGGTCCCGTGCGCCGGACGCATTTACGGACCGGACGTCTCGGAGGGCTCGCCCGATCCCGGCCCGCATGCCACGATCTGTGCATGGGTGAGGTTCTGCTCCTCTTGGTCGTCGCGCTGACCGTCGCGGCTGTGGTGTTCGGGGTGACGGTGCTGGTCTCCGGCAAGGATCCGGGCCTCACACCGGCCGAGCCGGACGGGCGGGCCGTGCCGCTGCCCGGCAGCCGTCCGCTCGACGAGTCGGACGTGTCCGACGTCCGCTTCGACACGGCGTTGCGCGGCTACCGGATGAGCCAGGTCGACGCGGCGCTGCGCCGGGCGGCGTACGACATCGGCTACAAGACCGAGCTGATCGGCGTCCTGGAGGCGGAGAACGCGGCTCTGCGGGACGGGCGTACCGAGGACGCCGACGCGCTGCGCCGGGCGCGCGAGGAGGCCGCCGCGACCCGCCCCGAGACCGAGCAGGCGCCCGACCCGTCCACCTCCGAGCCGGTCGTGATCGACCTGTCCGCGCCGGAGCCGCCGGCCCGCACCGGCACCGACCGGCCGGTCCGCGGCGAGGCCGACGGGCAGCCGGGGCGCGCGCCGGCCGAGGCGGGCGTGGCGGAGGCTCCGGCCGCTGCGGCGACCGAGGACACCGTCTCCCCGGCGAACGGGATCGCGGCCGGGCCCGCCGACGACGACCGGGAGCGCGGTTCGGTGGTCCGCTCGGAGTCGGCGTGACCGGCACCGGCCGGCCGGCCGACGACTTCACCGACGCGTCCCGCCGCGGCGCCGCCGAGGTCACCGCCACGGTGATCGTCGACGCCCCGGCCGACCGCGTGTTCGCCGCGCTCACCGCGTGGGAGCGGCAGTCGGACTGGATCCCGCTGACCCGGGTCCGGGTGGTCGAGGGCGACGGCGGCGAGGGCAGCCTGGTCGAGGCGGTCACCGCGCTCGGTCCGGCCGTGCTCCGCGACGAGATGCGGGTGGTCCGGGTCGACGCGCCGTACGAGGTCGGCGTGGTGCACTGCGGCAAGCTGCTGCGCGGCCCCGGCGTGCTGCGCTGCACCCCGATGGACCGCGACCGCACGCAGGTGGTCTGGCACGAGTGGTTCCACCTGCCGGGCGGGCCGGCCGGCCGGGTGGCGTGGCCGGTGCTCTGGCCCGGCTCGAAGTTCAGCCTCACGCAGGCGCTGAAGAAGTTCGCCCGGCTGGTCGAGCAGGGCCGCCTGCCCTGACCGGGGTTGTCGGTGGGCTGGCCTACCGTGGACGCCGTGACTGACCTGGTGACCGGCGCCGACGGGCTGCCGCGCTGCGCGTGGGGGGCGAGCACCCCCGACTATGCCGTCTACCACGACGAGGAGTGGGGCCGGCCGCTGCGCGGCGACGACGCGCTCTACGAGCGGCTGACGCTGGAGGCGTTCCAGTCCGGCCTGTCCTGGCTGACCATCCTGCGCAAGCGGCAGGCGTTCCGGGACGCCTTCGCCGGCTTCCGGATCGACGCGGTGGCCCGCTACGGCGAGGCCGACGTGACCCGGCTGATGGCCGACGCCGGGATCGTCCGCAACCGGGCCAAGATCGAGGCGGCGATCGCGAACGCCCGGGCCGCGTCGGAGCTGCCCGAGGGACTCTCGGCGCTGCTCTGGTCCTTCGCGCCCCCACCCCGGTCGGCACGTCCCCGGTCCTTCACCGAGGTGCCGGCCACCAGCCCGGAGTCGGTGGCGATGGCCAAGGCGCTCAAGAAGCGGGGCTTCCGGTTCGTCGGCCCCACGACCGCCTACGCGCTGATGCAGGCCACCGGCATGGTCGACGACCACCTGGCCGACTGCCACGTGAGCGGTGACCGGGCCGGGGTGTGACGGAGCGCCCCACCTCCGGCGTGATGGGATTGGGGCATGACCGACACCGAGCCGCGTACGAGCGGGACGACAGACGGTGCGACCACGACCGGAGCCTGGGCGGTGCTGCTGCCCGCCGAGCGCTTCGAGGCCGAGCGGCTTGTGCACCACGACGCGCTGGAGCTGACCGGGCTGTCCGAGGCGGCCCGCCCCCGGCCCGGTGACCGGGTGGCGGTGCTCGTCGACGAGCCGCTGCGCCTGGTCGCCCTCGGCCGGGTCGCGCTCGCGTCGTCCGAGACCCGGGAGGACCCGGACGATCCGCAGTCCGACGCGGTGGCCGGGTCGCTCGTGGTCGCGTACACCCGGCGGGTGCTCGACGAGCCGGTGCCGGTCGACGGCCCGGCGCCGGACGGCCCGGTCGTGGCGCTCGACCCGGCCCGCTGGCGGTCGCTGGCCGACCGGCTCGGCCCGCCGCCCGCCCGCAGCACCTGGCTGGTCAGCCTGGACCTGCCGATCGAGGCCGCGTCGCGCGCCGAGGCGGTACGGATCTTCTGGTCCTACGTGCAGGAGCTGGGCCCGCGGGAGCTGCCGGCGTTCGTCTCGCCGTACGGCGACGAGCTGGCCATGCAGGCGTTCGTGCTCGGCGTCGAGGCCAACCAGGATCCGGAGGAGGACGACTGACCTCCGGGCCCGACCGGCGCGGTCAGCGGCCCTCGAAGACCGGCTTCTGCTTGGCGACGAACGCCTTCGTGGCGGCCTGGTGGTCGGCGGTGGCGCCACAGATCGCCTGCGCCTGCGCCTCGGCGGCCAGCGCGTCGGCGAGCGTGCCCGCGTCGGCGATGGAGAGCTGGCGCTTGATCGCCCCGTACGCGACGGTCGGGCCGGCGGCCAGCCGGGCGGCCAGTTCCTGCGCGGTGGGAAGCACCTGCTCGTCGTCGTCCACCAGCTTGGTCAGCAGGCCCAGCCGGCAGGCCTCGTCGGCGCCGACCGGCTCGGCGAGCATCAGCAGCTCGACGGCCTTGGCGTGACCGACCAGCCGGGGCAGCGTCCAGGAGGCGCCGGTGTCGGCGGCGAGGCCCACCCCGGCGAACGCCATCAGGAACCGGGTCTTCGGGCCGCCGATGCGGAAGTCGGCCAGGAACGCCAGCGAGGCGCCCGCCCCGGCGGCCATCCCGCGCACCGCGGCGACCACCGGCTTGGGCAGGTTGGCCAGCCGGGCGGCGATCGGGTTGTAGTGCGCCCGCACCGTGCCCAGCGGGTCGGCGTCCGAGGCCTCCAGCGTCCGCACGTGCTCGCGCAGGTCCTGCCCGGCGCTGAACGAGCCGCCCGCGCCGGCGAGCACGACCGCCCGGCAGGACCGGTCGGTCTCCAGCTCGGCCAGGGTGTCCCGGAGCGCCTCCTTGAGCGCCACGTCGAGCGAGTTCATCGCCGTCGGGCGGTTCAGCGTCAGGGTGACGACGGCGTCGGTGCGGTCGACGAGCAGCGGCTCGGTCACGTTCTAACGACCCTTCTGTCGGGCGAGGCGGTTGCCGGCGTCGAGGCACTGCTCGACGTACCGGTCGGCGGCCGGCCGGAGCCGGGCCGCGTGCCGGTCGAAGAAGCTGGCCGCGCTGGTGCCGGGCCAGCGTTCGGGCAGCAGTGCCGGGGGCAGTTGCGGATCCCGGAACAGGAACGTACGCCATGCGTGCACGAGCCGGAACCGGGCCGCGTACGCGTCCTCGTCGCTGCTGCGCACCGTGACGCCGGAGAGCAGTGGCTTCTGCTCGGCGACGAAGCGCTCGTACGCCCGGCCGATCTCGGCCAGGTCCCAGGCACGGCGGACCACGCCCATGGCGCCCGGTGTGCCGGCCGCGTGCGCGGCGGTGAACCGCTCGTAGCGCACGCCCGCCTCGTCGAGCATCAGGTCGACGTCCTCACCGGGGCGGGTGGCCACCCAGGTGCAGTCGTCGAGCGTGCCGTAGCCGAGGAAGGCGAGGTTCGCGGCGAGCCGCTGCCGGTCCCGGCGGGACGAGGGCGCGGTGAGCACCAGGAGATCGAACCGTCCGTCCCAGCTGTGCCGCCCGGTCCGGTAGATCCGGGACGCCGCCTCGTCGAGTCGACGAGCCGCCTTCGGGGTGATCGAATATCCCGGTCCGGACGCCAGCCGGAGCGGTTCCAGCCAGCCCTGGCGAACCATCCGGGAGACCGCGGTGCGTACCGCCGGTGGGGCGATCCCGAGCGGGGCGAGCAGCTTGACCAGGGCGGCGACCGGTGCGCGGCCACCCCGGGCCCGGAGGTGGTCGCCGTACAGGTCGAAGAGTGCCGACCGTGCCTGCATGACCGCACATTGTGACAGGCCTATCCAAGATAAGCTAGATGCTGTTACATCAATGCTGCTTCGGTTTGGGTCCGGCGGTGTTCATCAGGGAAAATCGTTGGTCGAGCCTTCCGCGACGGTTGCGGATGGCGATGGCGAAGTGGCTGTGGGGCAACTCACCGACCCTGGTGTAGGTCTGAGGGGAGACAACATGGCGGCGATGAAGCCGCGGACGGGCGACGGTCCGCTGGAAGTCACCAAGGAGGGCCGGGGCATCGTCATGCGAGTCCCGCTGGAGGGTGGTGGCCGGCTCGTCGTCGAGATGACTCCCGACGAGGCCACCGCGCTCGGTGACGCGCTGAAGGCGGCCGCGGGCTGATTCGAGGAGTGTCCCGCGTGGCGTCCGCCGCGCGGGCGGTTCGTCCTACCCTGAGCCACCGGCATGCCCGGTGGCTCAGGGTCTTTCCTCTGCGGGTGCGTGGTGAAACGTGCCCGTTCAACCCATTTCGGAGGTACGGTCCAGCGTGCTGGTCATTCGTCTGGTGAGTGGGCCCGCGGGGCCTGACGCTCTCGTCCTGCCCGTCCGCCCCGGAGGGCCGGACTCGCCGGACTCCCTGGCCTCGCCGGACTCCACGGCCTCGCTCGAACCCGGACTGGTCCCGACCGCCGTGCCGATCGGCGACGACGTCCGGGCCGAGGCCGTCGCCGTACTCCCCGCCGCCCGGCTCACCGGCGCGGCCGGTGAGGTGCGCGAACACCTGCGCCCCGGCGGCTCCCCGGCGCGGCTGTGGCTGCTGGGCGTCGGCGACGGCGACGAGCGCGACTGGCGCACCGCCGGAGCGGCGTTGGCCCGCGCGGCGAAGGATGAGACGCAGATCACCATCGCGCTTCCCGGCGAGGCGACGGCGGCGCTGCGTGGCCTCGCCGAAGGGCTGCTGCTCGGCTCGTACCGCTTCCGTCTCACCGAGGCCGGCAAGCGGCCCGCCCTGGCCGAGGTGGCGGTGCTCGTCGACGACCCGGACGCTCTCGCCGGCACGCTCGACGCCGCCCGGGCCACCGCCGAGACGACCCGGCTCGCCCGGGACCTGACCAACATGCCCTCGTCCACCAAGAACCCGGAGTGGTTCGCCGCGCAGGTGGCCGAGGCCGCGTCCGGGCAGCCCGACCTGCACCTGCGGGTACGCGGCCCGGAGGAGCTGGCGGCCGAGGGCTTCGGCGGCCTGCTGGCCGTCGGCGGCGGCTCCGCGACCGGACCGCGCCTGGTGGAGCTGGACTGGCGGCCGGAGGGCGCGCGTACCCACGTGGTGCTCGTCGGCAAGGGCATCACGTTCGACACCGGCGGCATCTCGATCAAGCCGGTGCCGGCCATGAAGCTGATGCGCAAGGACATGGCCGGTGCCGCCGCGGTGATCGCCGCGACGCTCGGCGCCGCCGAACTGCGCCTCCCGGTACGGGTCACCACGCTCGCCCCGCTCGCCGAGAACATGGTCAGCGGCTCGGCGTTCCGCCCCGGCGACGTGATCCGGCACTACGGCGGGCTGACGAGCGAGAGCACCAACTCCGACGCCGAGGGCCGGCTCGTGCTCGCCGACGCGCTGGCGTACGCGGTCCGCGAGCTGAAGCCCGACCTGCTGATCGACCTGGCGACGCTCACCGGCGCGAACGCCGTCGCCCTGGGCAAGCGGCACGCCGCGCTATACAGCGAGAACGACACGCTCGCCGCCGGGCTGCTCGACGCGATCACCGCGGCCGGCGAGCGGGCCTGGCGGATGCCGCTCGCCGACGACTACGTGGAATACCTGGCCAGCGAGATCGCCGACCTGCACAGCTCCCCGGCGCAGGGCGCCGGCTCGGTGGTCGCCGCGCTGTTCCTGCGGGAGTTCACCGGCGACCTGCGGGACCGGTGGGCGCACCTGGACATGTCCGCGCCGTCGTGGTCCGACGACACCCACGGCGAACTGGTCAAGGGCGCTACCGGCTGGGGTGTGCGCGGCCTGCTGCGCTGGCTGGCGACGCTGGGCTGAGCCGGCCGTCGACTGGCCGACTCAGGCGTGCAGGGCACGCCGGCCTGACTCAGGCCTTCACGGCGGCCAGCAGGCCGTGGCCGACCGGCAGCAGCGCGGGCACCCAGTGCTCCGACTCGCGGATCGCCTTGATCGTCTCCCGCACGGTGACCGTCTCGACGTCCCGCGCGGCCGGGTCGCCGATCCGGCCGGCCGCCAGCGCGCCGTTGAGCGCGAGCACGCCGCCGGGGCGCAGCAGCCGCAGCGCCGCGTCCACGTACGCGGCGAAGCCGGTCGACACCGCGTCCACGAAGACCAGGTCGTAGGCGCCGTCCGCGAGCCGCGGCAGCACGTCGAGGGCCCGGCCGGTGATGATCCGGGTACGCCCCGACGGAAAGCCCGCCTCCTGGAACAGCCGCCGGGCGATGCGCTGGTACTCGACCTCGACGTCGATCGTGGTGAGCACACCGTCTGGGCGCATGCCACGCAGCAGCCACACGCCGCTCACCCCGGTGCCGGTGCCGATCTCCACCACCGCCCGGGCGTTGCCGGCGGCGGCGAGCAGCCGCAGCGCGGCACCCGACCCGGGCGTGACCGCCTCCACCCCCACCTCGTGGGCGAGGGCGCGGGCCGTGCGCAGCACGAGATCCTCGGTGACGAAAGACTCGGCGAAGTGGAGCGCCTGGGCCGTCGAACTGCCGTGACCGGCGACCGTGGCGATGGGACACCTCCGAGGGGCGGACTGGTGCGAGGGGCGGTATGCACTGTGAGCGTAGAGGCGGGCCGGTACCGGCGCAGCCGCGAGTCCGCCGTCGAGCGCTCACGGACGGCAACCCCTGACCCCGTTCGCGCCATCCGTGTAATCCTGGATGTGTCCCGCGCATCACTGTCGTCCGGCTCCGCCGGCCGCCGGCGCGGGGCCCGCGGGACTGAGTGGGAGGCACCGACGTGACCGACGGCTGGGACTGGCGGCGGCCCGGCGGATCGCCGGCACCGGGTGGGCCGGCGTCCGGACGACCGCCGCAGGACGCCCCCGGTCAGGCGACGTCGCCGTGGTGGTCCGACGCTCTGGCCGACCCGTGGCGCGACCCGTACGCGCCCGCCGCCGTGGTGATCCCGGCGGCGCCGGCACCAGGGGCGGGGGAGCCGGAACCGGTCACCGACCCGGACCTGCCGACCCGGCCGGGGCTGCGTCAGGTGGTGCTGATCTCCCTGGTCACGGCCCTTCTCGCCGGTTCTCTCGGCAGTGCCCTGACGTACGCCTTCCTGCGCGGCGGTGACGTGCCGACGATCGGCGCGCAGACCGGCCAGGCCCCGGCGCTGGCCCAGCGCAAGCCCGAGTCACTGGCCGGGGTGGCCGAGCGGGTCCTGCCCAGCGTGGTCACCATCCGGGTGGTCAGCCTTGGCGGCACCAGCGAGGGCTCCGGCTTCGTGGTGACCGGCGAGGGCCACATCGTCACCAACGACCACGTGGTCGCCGACGGGACCGGCAAGGCCACTGTCGTGTTCAACGACGGCAGCACCGCCGCCGGCACCGTGGTCGGGCAGGATCCGGAGTCGGACCTCGCCGTGATCAAGGTCTCGCGCAGCGGGCTGACCCCGGTGCAGTTCGGCGACTCCGACGCGCTCGCCGTCGGTGACCCGGTGCTCGCCATCGGGTCGCCGTTGTCGCTCGCCAACACCGTCACCGCCGGCATCGTGAGCGCGCTGGACCGGACCATGCAGGCCGGCGAGCCGGGCGGGCCGACCCGCTACTACGCGGCGATCCAGACCGACGCCGCTGTCAACCACGGCAACTCCGGCGGCCCGCTGGTGGACGGCGCCGGGCGGGTGGTCGGGGTGAACTCGACGATCAAGTCGCTGGTGGCCGACGGGCAGGAGGCCGGCAACATCGGCCTCGCGTTCGCCATCCCGATCAACCAGGCGAAGCGGATCACCGAGGACATCATCGGCACCGGCAAGGCCCGGCGTACGGTGATCGGCGCCCAGGTGGGCGGCACCGGCGCCACGGGCGGCGGGGTACGCCTCAACGCGGTCGAGCCGGCCGGCCCGGCGGCGGCGGCCGGACTGCGTACCGGGGACGTGGTGCTGCGGTTGGGCGGCCGTCCGATGACCGATCCGACCGACCTGGTGGCCCTGGTGCGCAAGTACGCGCCCGGTTCCGTGGTGACAGTCGAGTACCGGCGCGGGTCGGCGCGGCAGAACGCGTCGGTGACGCTCGCCGCTGATGCGAAGTGAGGACCCGTCACCCCCTCCCCGATGGTCACCTGACGTGCGTAGTCTGGCCCTGACACGGACGAGGAGGCGGCGGTGTTCGAGAACCTGAACTGGTGGGAGATCGGCGTCCTGCTGCTCCTGGCGCTGTTGATCTTCGGCGACCGGCTGCCGAACGTGATCAGCGACGGCCTCCGGATGGTCCGCAACCTGCGCAACATGGCGCGCAACGCCACCGGCGACCTGAGCCGCGAGCTGGGCACGGACATCCAGCTGGAGGATCTGCACCCCAAGGCGTTCATCCGCAAGCACCTGCTGAGCGAGGACGACGAGCAGGCGATCCGCAAGCCGCTCCAGAGCATGTACGACAACCTGCGCTCGGACGTCACAGGCGTGCACGACGAGCTGAAGGACGTCGCGAAGGCCGCCGACCTGCGCACCCCCAGCGTGGCCACCAGCACCCCCACCCCGACGCCGCCGGCCCCCCGCCCGTCCTACGACGACGCCACCTGACGCCCTCTCTTTCGCCGTCGATCATGAAGTTGACGGCGCGACACGCCGGTCCGGCGACCGTCAACCTCATGATCGACGCCTGGAAAGGGGACCGCCCCTCGCGCGGAGCGGGAGGGGCGGTGGGGTGTGGTGGAGCGGTAAGGGTCAGCGGCCTGCGGGCTTGAGGCCCAGGGGCTTGCCGAGCAGCGACTCGCGGCGGACCGCCAGGCGGTCGGCGACCTGGAACAGGGCCTTCGCGGCCGGCGCGTCCGGCTGCGCCAGCACGATCGGCTGGCCGGCGTCGCCGCCCTCGCGTACCCGGGTGTCCAGCGGGATCTGTCCCAGCACCGGCACCTGCGCGCCGATCGTCCGGGTCAGCGACTCGGCCACCGCCGCGCCGCCACCGGCCCCGAAGACCTCCATCCGGGAGCCGTCCGGCATCTCCAGCCAGGACATGTTCTCGATGACGCCGACCACCCGCTGGTGGGTCTGCAACGAGATCGCACCGGCCCGCTCGGCCACCTCGGCGGCGGCCGCCTGCGGCGTGGTGACGACCAGGATCTCCGCGTTCGGCAGCAACTGGGCCACCGAGATCGCGATGTCGCCGGTGCCCGGCGGCAGGTCGAGCAGGAGGACGTCCAGGTCACCCCAGTAGACGTCGGCGAGGAACTGCTGGAGCGCCCGGTGCAGCATCGGCCCGCGCCAGACCACGGCGGCGTTGCCGGGGGTGAACATGCCGATCGAGATGACCTTCACGCCGTGCGACTGCGGCGGCATGATCATGTCCTCGACGCGGGTCGGCGCGCCGTCCGCGCCGAGCATCCGGGGCACCGAGTGGCCGTAGATGTCCGCGTCCACCACACCCACCGACAGGCCACGGGACGCGAGTGCGGCGGCCAGGTTGACGGTGACGCTGGACTTGCCGACACCGCCCTTGCCGCTGGCGACCGCGTAGACCCGGGTCCGCGAGCCCGGCTGGGCGAACGGGATCACCGGCTCGGCGGTGGCACCGCCACCGCGCAGCTTCGACTGGAGCTCCTGGCGCTGCTCCGGGCTCATCACCCCGAAGACGATCTCCACACCGCTCACGCCGGGTACCGCGCCCACGGCGGCGGTGATGTCACTGCGCAGCTTGTCCTTCAGCGGGCAGCCGGCCACGGTGAGCAGCAGCTCCACCCGGACCACGCCGTCCTCGTCCCGCTCGGCGGACTGGACCATGCCGAGTTCGGTGATCGGCCGGCGGATCTCCGGGTCGTTGACGGTGGCCAGGGCGGCCTGGATCGCGTCGGAGACGGTGCTGACGGGTGCAGACATGCCCGCAATGCTACGTCGCGGGTCATCGGCCACCGCCGCTGGCGGCGGCGGTGTGAGCGATTCGATGACCGCTCAACCCTCGTAGCGGCCGCCCCGGGCGTAGTCGCCGTCCAGCTCGTCCCGGGGCTCGTCCAGCCGCTCGCCGCCGGCCGCCCGCCGGGCCCCCCGCTCCTGCTGCCGCCGTTCCAGCTTGCGCCGCCGCTCGGCCGCCTCGTCCAGCTCCTCACCGAGCCGGCTCAGCTCGGAACGGAGGAAGTCCCGGGTGGCCACCTCACCCATGGCGATCCGCAACGCGGCGATCTCCCGGGCCAGGTACTCCGTGTCGGCCTTCTGCATGGTCGCCCGCCGCCGGTCCTCCTCCATCGCGATCCGGTCCCGGTCCGCCTGCCGGTTCTGCGCGAGCAGGATCAACGGCGCCGCGTACGACGCCTGGAGCGAGAGGATCAAGGTCAGGAACGTGAAGGTGTACGGGTCGAAGCGCAGATTCGCCGGGGCCAGCGTGTTCCACAGGAACCACGCCACCAGGATCAGCGTCATGTAGACGAGGAAGTTCGCCGTACCCATGCCCCGGGCGATGCCCTCGGCCCAGCGGCCGAACGTCTCCGCGTCGACCCGGGGCAGTTGCAGGTTCCGCGGGGCGCGCGGCTGGTCCAGCCGGTCGCCTCGTCGCTGATCACTCATCGTCGCCGTCCATGGTGCCGTCGTCGGTGGCGGACGAGGGGAATGCCGCGTCCCGGTCCCGCCAGTCCCGCGGCAGGGAATGGTCCAGCACGTCGTCCACCGTCACCGCGCCGACGAGCCGGTTGTTCCGGTCCACCACCGGCATGCCGACCATGTCGTAGGTGGCCATCCGGCGGGTGATCTCGGGCAGCGGCGTCGACGCCCGCAGCGGGTCGATGTCGTTGACCACGATGCCGCCGAGCAGATCCGCCGGAGGCTCGCGGAGCAACCGCTGGAAGTGCACCATACCCAGGTAGCGGCCGGTGGGCGTGGTCAGCGGGGCACGGGCCACGAAGACCTGGGCGGCCACCGTGGGGGACAGCTGCGCCTCGCGGATCCGGGCCAGCGCCTCGGCCACCGTGGCGTCCGGCGGCAGGATCACCGGCTCCGAGGTCATCACGCTGCCGGCGGTGCCGGACGCGTAGCGCAGCAACTGGCGTACCGGGTCGGCCTCGTCTGGCTCCATCAGGTCGAGCAGCACGTCCTGTTCCGGCGGGGGCAGCTCGTTGAGCAGGTCGGCGGCGTCGTCCGGCTCCATCTCCTCCAGCACGTCGGCGGCGCGCTGACGGTCCAGCGCGGCCAGGATCTCCACCTGGTCGTGCTCGGGCAGCTCACTGAGCACGTCGGCCAGACGTTCGTCGTCGAGCGCGGCGGCCACCTCGTTGCGCCGGGCGTCGGGCAGGTCCTGGAGGGCGTTGGCGAGGTCGGCCGGGCGCAGGTCCTCCAGGACGGCGAGCAGGTTCGCCGTACCCCGGTTGTCGCCGACCGCGCCCAGGCCGTGCACCCGGTCCCACTCGACCTGGTGGAGGTGGCCGCGCCGGGTGAGCCGGCCGGTGTGCTCGCGGACGGCGACGCGGCCCAGCGTCCACTCGCCGCCGCGGCTGCACTCCATGGCCACGTCCACCACGGAACCGGCCTGCCCGCCTTCGACCTGGACCCGGCGGTCGAGCAGTTCCTGGAGCACCAGCAGCTCGTTCGGGCGCTTCTCGAAGCGGCGCAGGTTGAGAGTGCCGCTGCCGAGCACGACGCCGTCCGGATCGATGGAGGTGATCCGGTTGATGGACAGGAAGATGCGCCGCCGCATCGGCATCTCGGCGACCAGGCCGACCACCTCCGGCGGTCGCTGGGTCGCGCGCATCCGGGCCACCGCGTCGCGGACGCGGCCGACCTGGTCGCCGTTCGGGTCGAAAACGGCGACTCCGGCGAGTCGAGCGAGGTAGACCCGGTTCGGCGTGCTCACGGCCACCAGCCTAAGGGCCTAGTCTCTAACAACATGTCGACCTTGGGCTACGAGATCGTGGACGTCTTCACCGACCGCCCGTTCGCCGGCAACCCGCTGGCCGTGGTGTTCGGCGCGGAAGGGCTGGCCACCGAGCAGATGCAGGCGCTCGCGCTGGAGTTCAACCTGTCCGAGACGGTCTTCGTGCTCCCGCCGACACAGGTGGGCGCCACCTACCGGGCCCGGATCTTCACCCCGGCCGACGAGCTGCCGTTCGCCGGGCACCCGAGCGTCGGCGCCGCCGTGACCGCGAGCCGCCGCGGCGTCTTCGGCGCGGGCCGGGTCACCCAGGAGTGCGGCGCCGGCGTCCTGCCGATCGAGGTGACCGCCACCGGCGCGACGCTCACCGGCGGCACGCCCACGCTCGGCCCGGAACTCGACCCGGAGCCGCTGCTGGAGATGGTCGGCCTCACCGGCCCCGACCACGTCGGCCCGCCACCGCGGGTCGCCGGGTGCGGCCTCGAATTCCCCTACCTTCCGGTACGCCCGGACGCGGTGGCCCGGGCACGGTTGAACACGACGGCGGCGCAGCGGTACGGAGTGGAGCACGTCAGCCTCTTCTCCTGGGAGCCCGGTTCGCAAACCGCGCACGCCCGGGTCTTCGTGCCGGGACTCGGCGTACCGGAGGACCCGGCGACCGGCTCCGCCGCCCTGGGACTGGGCGTGTGGCTGATCGCCAGCGGCCTGCTGCCCGGCGAGGGGCGCTCCACGTACACGGTCCGGCAGGGCATCGAGATCAACCGCCCGTCGACGCTCGACTGCACGGTGACCGCGTCCGGCGGCCTGGCGATGGGCGCGACAGTGTCCGGCCAGGTCATGCCGGTGGCCCGGGGCGAGATCGCCGTCCCACCGTTCATCGGCTGACCGCGGCCCGGGGCGGGATGGGGGAGGATGGCGGGGTGAGCGACGAGGTGGACGAGCGGGTGACGCCGCCCCTGGTGGACGAGGCGGTGAAGAAGGCCGCCGTGTGCTGGGTGAGCACCGGCGGCCCGGCGTACGCGCTGTGGTGCCTGCCGCTGGAGGGCACCCTGCTCGTGGTCACCGGTCCCGGCGAGCAGACCGCACCCGGGCTGGCCGACAGCGACACGGCCGACGTGACGCTGCGCGGCGACCACGGCGGGCGGATCGTCACCTGGCCGGCGCGGGTGACCCGGCTGCGACCGGGCACCGAGGAGTGGGACACCGTCGCGCCGCTGGTCGCGGCGAAACGGCTCAACGCCTCCGGCTCCGCCGCCGAGCTGGTGCAGCGGTGGGCGGCGCAGGGGTGCGCGCTCAACCGGCTCACGCCCGCCGGCACCGCCGTGAGCGGCGCCGACCTGCCGGACGGCTCGCTGAGCGAGCAGCCCCGCCCGGCCGCCGTGGTACGGGCCGTCCGCAAGCCGTTCCGCCTGCACCGCGTCCGCCGCCGCTGACCGCGAACCCGTCGGCGCCAGGCGGTCGACGCCATGCGGATCGGTCGCCGTCGGCGGAGTCGGTCCAGCCCGACGGGCCGGCCGCGTTCGACGAGCCGGGTCAGGCCACCGGGACCAGGTCGAGCAGGTCGAGCACCTCTGTCAGCGAGGTGAGCGACGGCCCGTCGAACCCGTGGTCGGCGTTGAGGACCACGTGGTCGGCGAGATCCGGCGCGGCCAGCCGGACCGCGCTCAGCCCCGCCCGCTCCGCGCCGGTGAGTTCCTGGCTGTCGCCGTCGCCGACGTATAGGCAGTCGGCCGGGGCCTGGCCGAGCCGGTAACACGCGGCCAGGTAGAGCGCCGGGTCCGGCTTGCAGCGTCCGAGGCGTACCGAGAAGACATGGGCGTCCAGCAGCGGCGCGACGGCGAGCTGCGGCAGGAACGCCGGTAGTTCGTGCGTGCAGTCGCTGACCAGCCCGGTGCGTACGCCCCGGTGGCGCAACGCGGCCAGCACCGGCACCGCCTCGGCACGCAGCCGGGTGTCGGCGCGTACCGCCCGGTGCCGGGTGGCGACGGCGGCGCGTACCGCCGCGTCGGACGGGTGGACGCCGAGCCGGGCGCACACCCAGCGCATCGTCGACTCGGCGTTCCCGAAGGATCCGCTCGCCCGTTCGTAGAAGCTGCCGTTCAACACCTCCACCAGCGCCTCGGCGGAGCAGCCGAGCAGGTCGGCGGTGGCGTGGTGGGCGGCTCCGCGCCGTACGCCGTGGGTGAGGGTGCCGAAGAAGTCGAACAGCACCGCCTGGAACCTGGGCATGAGGGAACGCCTCCGGACGTCGAGGGGGAGGATCGCCGGGACGCGCATGATCGTAACGGAGTGCTGACGTTCCGTGTCTGTCGGGTGTCCGTGTGAGGATTAACGTTCGTGCCGACCGTTCCGCACCGCCCGCCGCTCGACGCGTTGACGGTGGGCGCGCTCGCCCTGGCCGTCGCCTCGGTCTCGTCCTCGGCGCCGCTCGTGGCGTTCGCCGCCGCGTCGGCGCTGGCGGTGGCGTTCTGGCGTACCGCGTTGTCGGTGGCCGTCCTCGGGCCGGTCGCGTTGACCAGGCGGCGCGCCGAACTCCGCGCGCTGACCGTCGGGCCGGGCCGGCGCGAGGGGCTCTACTGCGTACTCTCCGGGGTCGCCCTGGCCGCCCACTTCGCCACCTGGATGCCGAGCGCGCAGCTCACCTCGGTGGCGGCCGCGACCGCGCTCGGCGCGACGCAGCCGGTGTGGCAGGGGCTGATCGCCCGCGGGCAGGGACGGCGGCTGCCGACGGCGGTGTGGGCCGGCATCGCGGTGGCGGTGCTCGGCGCGGTGCTCGCCACCGGCGCCGACTTCGGCGTCTCCGGCCGGGCGTTCGCCGGTGACCTGCTCGCGGTCGTCGGCGGCCTGTTCGCGGCCGTCTACACCGCGTTCGGCGAGCGGGCCCGGGCCAGCATCAGCACCACCACCTACACCACCGTCTGCTACGGCGTCTGCGCGGCGATCCTGCTCGTGGTGTGCCTGGTCGGCGGGGTACGCCTGCACGGCTTCGACGGCGCGACCTGGCTGGCGATCCTCGGCCTGGTGGCGGGCGCCCAGTTGCTCGGCCACTCGATGTTCAACTACGCGCTGCACCGGGTCTCCGCGACCACCGTCAGCGTGCTGATCCTGCTGGAGGCGCCGGGCGCGGCGCTGATCGGCTGGGTGTGGCTGGGGCAGTTGCCCCGGCCGCTGGCGCTGCCGGGCCTGGCGCTGCTGCTGGCCGGCGTGGCGGTGGTGGTGCTCGGCGGCGCGCGGGCCGGCCGCCGCGCCGCGCCGGTCGCGGCACCGGCCGACCCGACGCCGCTCGGCGACTGAACGGCGCGGCCCTCGCGCGTGAGCGCGGCCGTCGAGCATCAGCGGGCCGCCGCGCCGGTCGGGGCGAAGTCGCGCCGTTCCGGCCACCGGGCCGTCCGGTTTGCACGAAAGTGCTCAGGGTGGGGTCGGACCGGGACGACGCGGCGGAGGCGGGCACCGTCGTCACGCCCTCGGCCGAGTTCCCGCCGCTCGGCGACGAGGAACGGGCCGCGCTCGGCCGGATCGGTGAGCGCTGGCGCGGCCCGCGCCGCGCCGACGACCTGCCGGTCGACCCGGCGCTCGGGCGGCACGACCACCACCCGGCGCCCACCCGGTTCGGCCGGCTCGCGCCGATCGACATGTTCACCGTGGCGCAGCCGGACGAGCTGGTCGCCACCGGCGCCGCCGACCTGCCCGCCGACCGGGCCGGCCGGGCCGCCACCCGGCTGCGCCGGGCTCTGATCGGGCCGCCGCTGTCCAGCGCGTCGGTGCTCTACGAGCGGATGCGCAAGCTGGTCGCGCTGCCGGTGCTCTCCTCGGACCTGCTCAGTTCCGTGGCGTACGGGCCGGAGGCGATGCTCGTGGTGCTGGTGCTGGCCGGGAGCGCCGCGCTCGGGCTGGCCCTGCCGCTGGCCGCCGTGCTGGTGGTGCTGATGGTCGCCGTCGGCCTCTCCTACCGGCAGACCATCCCGGCCTACCCGCACGGCGCGGGCTCCTACATCGTCGCGGGCGACAACCTCGGGCGTACGCCGGGACTCGCCGCCGCGGCCGGGCTGATGCTCGACTACGTGCTGACCGTGTCCGTGTCGGTGGCGGCCGGGGTGCACGCGGTCACCTCGGCGCTACCCGGGCTCAGCCCGTGGGCGGTGCCGCTCGGGGTGCTGGTGATCGTCGTGCTGCTCGCCGGCAACCTGCGCGGCGTACGCACCGCCGGGAACATCTTCGTGCTGCCCACGTACGCGTTCGTGGTGGTGCTGGTCGCGGTGCTGGCGGTCGGGTACGCGAAGGCCGCGGCGCGGGGTTTCGCGCCGGTGCCGCCGCCCTCGGTGCCCGCCGCCGAGGGCCTGGGCCTGCTGCTGGTGCTGCGGGCGTTCTCCTCCGGCGCGGTGTCGATGACCGGCATCGAGGCGGTCTCCAACGCGGTGCCCGCGTTCCGTCCGACCGAGTGGCGCAACGCCCGTACCACACTCGGCTGGATGGTCGCCATGCTGGTCACGCTGTTCGCCGGCCTGGTCGGGCTGATCCACCTCGACGGCCTGGTGCCCCGGGCGGACGAGACGCTGCTGTCCCAGCTCGGCCGGGTGACGTTCCCGACCGGGCCCTGGTACGCGATCCTCCAGGCCACCACCGCGTTGATCCTGCTGCTGGCCGCGAACACGGCGTTCAACGACTTCCCCCGGCTGCTGTTCTTCATGGCCCGGGACGGGTACGCGCCGCGCCGGTTCCTGCACATGGGCGACCGGCTGGCGTTCAGCAACGGGCTGGTGGCGCTGGCGCTGACCGCCGCGGTGGTGTTCGTGGCGTTCGGCGGGCACACCGAGCGGCTGATCCCGCTCTACGCGGTGGGCGTGTTCCTCGCCTTCACGCTGTCCCAGACCGGGATGGTGGTGCACTGGCGGCGCCGCCGGGGACCGGGATGGCGCCGCCGGCTCGCGGTCAACGCGGTCGGCGCGGCGCTGTCCGGGCTGGTGCTGCTGACCGCGGCGGTCGCCAAGTTCACCGAGGGCGCCTGGGTGGTGGTGCTCGCCGTGCCGCTGCTGGTGCTGCTGTTCCGCCGGATCCACGGGCACTACGCCCGGCTGCACCACGCGCTGGCGCTGCATCCGCCGCCACCCGCGCCGCCCGCCGAGGGCGACGAGCTGCCCCAGCAGGTACGCCACCTGGTGGTCGTGCCGGTGGCCCGGCTGAACCGGGCGTCGCTGCGCGCGCTGGCGTACGCGACGTCACTCGGGCGGCCGACGCTCGCCGTGCACCTCGCGCCGGAGGAGGCCGAGGCGGACCGGTTCCGCGAGCAGTGGCGGGCCTGGGGCGACCACCTGCGGCTGGAGACGATCGTGTCGCCGTACCGGTCGGTGATCGGGCCGCTGGCGCACTACCTGGAGGCGCTGCACGCCGCGAGCCCGGACCTGACGCTCACCGTGATCGTGCCGGAGGTGGTGCTGCGCCGACGGCGGTACCGGCTGCTGCACAGCCGCGCCGAGCAGCGGCTACGGGTCGCGTTGCGCGCGCTGCCCGGCGTGGTGGTCACGAGCGTCCCGGTGCACGTGTCGCGGTGACGCTCAGACGTCGCGTACCTCAAGCACCCGGGTGGCGGGCGCGGCGTCGCCCAGCTCGGCGCGCAGCGCGACGCGGTCCGGGTCGACCAGGAACGCGTCGAGCCCGGCGCGGGCGGCGAACCGGATCACGTGCACCTCGGTCTCCCCGTCCCCGGTGCGCAGACGGCGTTCCAGCCGGCCGCCGTGCCGGCCGAGCAGCGCCAGCACGGCGTCCTCGTAGCGCCGCCCGGCGTCCACGTCGGCGCTCAGGTCGACGAGCGCGACCAGCAGGACTTCTCGCTCCGCGGTCATGTGTCCCCCCGGTGTCGTCAGGCGTCGACGCCGACCGCTTTCGCGCTGGCCGTCCAGAGCCGGGCGGCCAGCGCCGGGTCGGCCGCCTTGGGCCGGGGCCGGTGCGGCTTGCGGTCGGCGTAGTAGCCGCCGTCGGTCAGCCGGGACGGGTCCTGGCAGGCGAGCCAGACCAGCGTCTCCGCACCCTTCTCCGGGCTGCGGAACGGCAGCAGCCGCATGGCGAGCGCCACGATCCGGCTCTCGTTGCCGAAGCGGGTACGCACCACGCCGGGGTGGAACACGTGCGCCGGCACGTCCGGCCAGCGCCGGGCCGCCTCGGCGGTGAACAGGATGTTCGCCTGCTTGCTGGTGCCGTACGCACGGAACGGCCGGTACGAGCGCAGCGCGGAATTGAGGTCGTCCGGGTCGAGCACGCCGCTGCGGTGCGCGTCCGAGCCGGTGACCACCATCCGCCGGATCCGGTCTCGCAGCAGGTTGCTGAGCAGGAACGGGGCGAGGTGGTTGGCCTGCATGCTCAGTTCGAAGCCGTCGACCGTGGTGATCGGTTCCAGCACGATCGCGCCCGCGTTGTTGGCGAGCACGTCGATCCGGTCGTACCGCTCGCGCAGCCGTTCGGCGAGCCCGCGTACGTCGTCGAGCACCGCGAAGTCGGCGCGGAACAGCTCCGGCTGTTCGCCGCAGCACTCGCGGACCCGCTCGCCCGCGGCGCGCAGCCGGGCCGGGTCACGGCCGACCAGCACCACCTGGTCACCGCGGCGCGCCAGCTCTTCCGCGGCGGCCAGGCCGATGCCGGAGCTCGCCCCGGTCAGCACCACGATCCGACGCTCAGTGAGATCTTCCACAGGTCCATTCACCCCGGTCACGGCACGAGGTTACCGTGGCGTCACCACGCCCTTTGGGATCGTTAAGTTCTCGAAATCCACCGCTGCGCCGGCACCCGCGCCGGACGCTGGAAGGAGCGCACCCATGACCGCTGTCGGTCGTCCCCGCCGATCCTGCCTGGCGGTGCCCGGCTCCAGCGTCAAGATGCTCGGCAAGGCCCAGGGCCTTCCCGCCGACCAGGTCTTCCTGGACCTGGAGGACGCGGTCGCGCCGCTGGCCAAGCCGGACGCGCGCAAGAACATCGTGGCGACGTTGAACGAGGGCGACTGGGCCGGCAAGACCCGGGTGGTCCGGGTGAACGACCTGACCACGCCGTGGACCTACCGGGACGTCATCGAGGTGGTCGAGGGCGCCGGGGCGAACCTGGACTGCATCATGCTGCCGAAGGTGCAGAACGCCGAGCAGGTGCACTGGCTGGACCTGCTGCTCACCCAGATCGAGAAGACGCTCGGCCTGGAGGTGGGCCGGATCGGCATCGAGGCGCAGATCGAGAACGCGGCCGGGCTGGTGAACGTGGACGCCATCGCCGGCGCCTCGTCCCGGGTCGAGACGATCATCTTCGGCCCGGCCGACTTCATGGCCTCGATCAACATGAAGTCGCTGGTGGTCGGTGCGCTGATCCCGGACTACCCGGGCGACCCGTACCACTACATCCTCATGCGCATCCTGATGGCCGCGCGGATGCACGACAAGCAGGCCATCGACGGCCCGTTCCTGCAGATCCGGGACGTGGACGCGTTCCGCGAGGTGGCGAAGCGCTCGGCGGCGCTGGGCTTCGACGGCAAGTGGGTGCTGCACCCCGGCCAGATCGACGCGGCGAACGAGGTGTACTCGCCGGCGCAGGCCGACTACGACCACGCCGAGCTGATCCTCGACGCGTACGACTACTACACGTCGGAGGCGGGCGGGAAGCTCGGCGCGGTGATGCTCGGCGACGAGATGATCGACGAGGCGTCCCGCAAGATGGCGCTGGTGATCGCCGCGAAGGGCCGGGCCGCCGGCATGTCCCGTACCTCTTCGTTCACGCCGCCCGCGTCCTGACCGCGCGCCGGGCCGCCTCCCTGTCGGGGGCGGCCCGATCGCGTCAGTAGCCGCTGGTGCTGCTGGCGTTGCTGGCGCCGACCGCGATCACGATCATCACGATGTAGAAGATGATCACGGCGAGCATCAGAGCGGTCATGATCCAGCCCACGATGATGCCCGCCAGGGCCATGCCGTCGCCCTCTTCACCGGTCTCCCGGATCTGCTTGCGGGCGACGTGGCCCATGATCGCGCCGATCGGCGCGGTGATGCCGCACGAGGCGAAGCCGACCAGCGACAGCACCAGCGCCACGATGGCGAGCGTGTTCGTGCGGGCCGCCGGCATGGCGTAGCCGGGATATGCGCCGGGCGGAGGGTAGGCGCCCGGACCCGGATAGCCCGGCATCGGCGCGGCGTACTGCTCGCCGCCGGGCGGGGGATAGGGCGACTTCGCTCCCGCGTACGGGTCGGCGCCCGGTGCGTACGGGTCCGCGACCGGCGCGTACGGGTCGGCCGGACCCGGCTGACCCGGCACGGCCGGCGGGCTCGACTGCGGTCCGGCAGCCAACGGATCCTGCCAGCCACCGGACGGTGGGGGATAGGTCATCTGATCATCTCCAGGTACGTGGTCGCGCTCAGGGTAGCCATCCGGTGCGCGACACGGACGTCCCCTTTCCGGCCACCGCGTTGCCCGTGGGGTCGGCACCGGGCAGGATCCTCGGCATGGCACTTGACGCGCGTGGGGGTCGGTCGCGACGGGACATGAGCCGGCCGGGGTCGGTGCGGCGCCCACGTGGCGGCGAGCCGGTCGGCGCCGCCGACTCCGAACGGCCGGCGCCGCTGCCGGAACCGGCCACCATGCGGCTGGACGGCCGGGTCGCGCTGGTGACCGGCGCGGGCAGCCCGGACGGCATCGGGTACGCGACCGCGCGCCGCCTGTCCGACCTGGGCGCCCGGGTCGCGATCGTGTCCACCACGAGGCGCATCCACGAACGCGCGGGCGAGCTGGGCGTCACCGGTTTCGTCGCCGACCTCACCGACGAGTCGGAGGTGGGCGCGCTGGCCGACGCGGTGGCCGAGCAGCTCGGCGACGTCGAGGTGCTGGTGAACAACGCGGGTCTGGCCAGCCGGGCCAGCCCGGAGGTGCTGCGGCCGGTGGCGCAGCTGACGTACGACGAGTGGCGCGGCGAGATCGACCGCAACCTGACCACCGCGTTCCTGTGCAGCCGCGCGTTCATCGGCGGCATGGCCGAGCGGGGCTGGGGCCGGATCGTCAACCTGGCCGCCACCGCCGGGCCGGTCAACGCGCTGCCCACCGAGGCGGCCTACGCGGCGGCCAAGGCCGGTGTGGTCGGGCTGACCCGGGCGCTGGCGATGGAGATGATCGCCGACGGGGTGACCGTGAACGCGGTGGCGCCGGGCATCATCCACACCGCGGCGTCCACCATGGCCGAGATCAAGCAGGGGCTCGGTACGCCGGTCGGGCGCCCGGGCACGCCGGACGAGGTGGCGGCGGCGATCGCGTTCCTCTGCTCGCCCGCCGCGTCGTACATCACCGGGCAGATGCTCGTGGTCGACGGCGGCAACAGCGTCCGGGAGGCGCAGTTCCGCTGACCGTCAGTAGCCGCTGGTGTCGGAGTTGGCCCAGAACGCCAGCCCGATCCAGCCGCAGCAGACCAGGATGCCGATGACGGTGAAGATGTAGCTGAGGATCAGACCCCAGTTGGCGAGCTGGTCGCCGTCCTCGCCGGTCTGCCGGATCTGCCGCTTGGCCAGGTGGCCGCAGACGATGCCGGCGGGTGCGAAGACGAACGCGAAGACGAGCGACAGGATGGCGAGCACGTTCGTGCCACGGGGTCCCGGCCCCTGGCCGGGTGGCCCGTACTGGCCGTAGGGCGGCTGCGGGGCGTACGGGGGTTGCTGGCCCCACTGCGGGTGCTGCTGGCCGTACTGCGGTTGCCCGTAGGGCTGACCGTGCGGCGGCGGCTCGTACGGCGACGGTGGCTGCTCGTCACTCACGGGCGCCCCTTCCCCCAGGTCAACGGCCCTCTCTCTTGCGGACGCTACCCGCAGCGGTGAACCTTTTCACAGCGGTTGTGTGGACTGGTCACCTTGGCGCGGCCGGTCCCGGGACCGATACTGACCGAGCGTTCAGTTACCCATGAGTAAGGCGCCGACCCCGGAGGCTGAGATGGCCCGACTCGCCCAGACACCCGGACTGACCGACGTGCAGCGGTCGATCCTGGAAACCGTCCGGGAGTTCGCCGACAAGGAGATCATCCCGCACGCCCAGCGGCTGGAGCACGCCGACGAGTACCCGAGCGACATCCTCGACGGCATGCGCGAGATGGGGCTGTTCGGCCTCACCATCGACGAGGAGTACGGCGGCTTGGGCGAGTCCCTGCTGACCTACGCGCTCGTGGTCGAGGAGCTGTCCCGGGGCTGGATGTCGATCTCCGGCATCGTCAACACCCACTTCATCGTGGCGTACCTGATCTCGCAGCACGGCTCCGCCGATCAGAAGGCCCGGCTGCTGCCCCGGATGGCCACCGGCGAGGTGCGCGGCGCGTTCTCGATGTCGGAGCCCGAGTGCGGCTCGGACGTCTCCGCGATCAAGTCGAAGGCCGTCCGTGACGGCGACAACTACGTCCTCAACGGCCAGAAGATGTGGCTGACCAACGGGGCGTACTCCTCGGTGGTGGCCACCCTGGTCAAGACCGACACCGGGGCCGACTCGGTCTACGGCAACATGAGCACCTTCCTGCTGGAGAAGGAGCCCGGCTTCGGCGAGACCGCGCCCGGCCTCACCATCCCCGGCAAGATCGACAAGATGGGCTACAAGGGCGTCGAGACCACCGAGATGGTGCTCGACGGCGTCACGGTGCCCGGCTCCGCCGTGCTCGGCGGCGAGGAGAAGGTCGGCCGCGGCTTCTACCAGATGATGGACGGCATCGAGGTCGGCCGCGTCAACGTCGCGGCCCGCGCCTGCGGCATCTCGATCCGGGCGTTCGAGCTGGCGGTCGCGTACGCCCAGCAGCGCCACACCTTCGGCCAGCCGCTCGCCAAGCACCAGGCCGTCGCGTTCAAGCTCGCCGAGATGGGTACGAAGATCGAGGCCGCGCACGCGCTCATGGTCAACGCGGCCCGGCTCAAGGACGCCGGCCAGCGCAACGACGTCGAGGCGGGCATGGCGAAGCTGCTCGCGTCCGAGTACTGCGCCGAGGTGGTCCAGGAGGCGTTCCGGATCCACGGCGGCTACGGCTACTCCAAGGAGTACGAGATCGAGCGCCTGATGCGCGAGGCGCCGTTCCTGCTGATCGGCGAGGGCACCTCGGAGATCCAGAAGACGATCATCTCGCGCGGCCTGCTCAAGCAGTACAAGCAGTAAGGGCCCGGCTCACCGCTCGGGCCGGCGCGCGGCCTGCTCGGCGGCGGGCAGGTGCCGCCGCGCGTGCTCGACCAGCGCCGTCGGGTCGTCGGCGTACAGCCGGATCTCCCGCACCGGCTCGCTCGGCCCCTTCGGCAGCCGCACCGACAGCGGCTCGCGCAGCACCACGTCGACCGCCGTCTGGCTGCCGACGCCGAGGTTGAGCACCGCCGGGTCGTCCGCGTCGTACTGGACGGCCCGGCTGGACGGCAGCGACCGGCGGCGGAGCGCCACCCGGGCGACCGCGTGCCACGGGATCGTGACGTCGACCGAGACGCCGTTGCGCACCCGCAGGCCGGCCTCGTCGACGACGTGCGGATGGATCCGGAGGCTGGCCAGCAGCCCGATCATCCACAGCACACCCCAGAGGCCGAGTGCGATCGCCGCGTGCCGCACTGTCGGCTGGTCGACCGTGTGCCGCAGGATCACGTCGAGGACCGGGATCTCGATCGTGGACAGGGCGATGAAGGCCAGCAGGATCGGCTGCACGCCGCCGACGTAGGCGTACGTCTGCGCGCCCGGCGCGACCGGATACGGGCGGCGCAGGATCCACCGGGTGAGGCTGCGCCACATGCCCCACTCGTACGCCACCGCACGCCGCGCCAACCGGATGGCCCGTCCCATCACCGCACCCCCTCTTTTTCAATACAACTGCAATGTAAAACGCGTGTCGGCGACATGTCAATGCAGTCGTATTGTGAAACCATGGGGGTATGCCGAAGCGGGTCGACCACCGGGAGCGTCGCGCGCTGATCGCCGACGCGCTGATGCGGGTCGCGGCCGAGCAGGGACTGGAGGCGGTCAGCCTGCGCCACGTGGCCGCGGCGGCCGAGGTCAGCGCCGGGATGGTGCAGCACTACTTCCGTACCCGGGACGAGATGATGGTCTTCGCGCTCGCCGTGGTGCGCGAGCGCAACGAGGCCCGGGTCCGGAGGGCGGTCGAGGCGCTCGGCGCGACGCCGGCACCCCGGGCGCTGCTGCGGACCATGCTGGCCGAGCTGCTGCCGCTGGACGAGGACCGGCGGGCGGACGGGCGGGTGGCCCTGGCCTTCCTCGCCTACACCGCCGTCCGGCCGGCCGTGGCCGCCGCGCTGCACGACGAGACGGCCGCGCTGCTGGCCTTCGTGGCCGGGCAGATCACCGCCGGCTCACCGCTCGTCGCGGACGGCCGGGTGGACCCGGAGCGGGCCGCGGTCGGGCTGCTCGCCGTGATGGAAGGCCTCGGCATCTACGTGCTCGGCGGTCACTATCCGCCGGAGACCGCGTTGGCCGCGCTCGACGCCCACCTCGACCTGACTTTCGGGCCCGAACCGCCGCCCGGCGAAGTCAGCCGCGACGGGTCAGGCCGGCGGCGGCCCGCTCGACGATGAGGCACCGGTCCTCGACGTAGTCGAGGCCGCCCGCCTCGGCGATCCGGCGCGCCTCGTCCGAGAAGATCCCGAGCTGCAACCACACCGCCGGGGCGCCGATCGCCACCGCCTGCCGGACCACGTCGACCGCGTCGCGGGCCGGGCGGAACACGTCGACCAGGTCGACCGGGTGCGGGATGTCGGCGAGCGTCGGGTACGCCTTCTCGCCGAACAACTCGTCCACTGTCGGGTTGACCGGGATGATCCGCCAGCCGTGCCGCTGCATCTCCAGCGGTACGCGGTGCGCGGCCTTGCCCGGGTCACGGGAGGCGCCCACGACGGCGATCACGGCGGAGTCGGCGAGGATCTGGTGAGCGGAACGCATCCTCCGAGACTAGCCCCGCCGGCGCGGGTTTCCCCGGTCGCTAGAGCAGGGAGAGCTGTTCGGCGGCCAGGGCGGGCGGCGGGGTCTCCGGCAGCCGCCTGTTGTCGCCGGTCTCGCCGCGGTGCAGCCCGTGCCGGCGTGCCGCCATCCGTACCCGCGCGGTCACCTCCCGCTGGTACGCCTGCGGCGCGTACGAGCCGGCCTGGTAGAGCTGCCGGTAGCGGGGCACCAGATGAGGGAACTCGCGGGCCAGCCAGCGGGCGTACCACTCCCGGGCACCGGGCCGCAGGTGCAGCGGCAGCGGCGTCACGCTCGCCGCGCCGGAGGCGGCGACGGCCGCGACCGTGGCGTCGATCGACTCCTCGTCGTCGCTGAGGCCGGGCAGGATCGGCGCCATCAGCACGCCGACGGAGAAACCGGCGTCGGTGAGCCGGCGGACCGCGTCCAGCCGGCGGCGCGGGCTCGGCGTGCCGGGCTCGGCCGCCCGCCAGAGCACCTCGTCGACGAACCCCACCGAGTACGACAGCCCGACCCGGGTCACCTCGGCGGCCTGGCGCAACAGGGGCAGGTCGCGCAGCAGCAGCGTGCCCTTGGTCAGGATGGAGAACGGGTTCGCGAAGTCCCGCAGCGCCTCGATGATCGGCGGCATCAGGCGGTAGCGGCCCTCGGCCCGCTGGTAGCAGTCCACATTGGTGCCCATGGCGACGTGCGCCCCGCGCCAGCGCGGTGCGGCCAGCTCGCGCCGGACCAGCTCGCCCGCGTTGACCTTGACGATCACCTTGCGGTCGAAGTCGGCGCCCGCGTCCAGGTCGAGGTAGGTGTGGGTGTTGCGGGCGAAGCAGTTGTGGCTGACCACGCCGTTGGCGATGAAGTCGCCGGTGCCGGTGGTGATGTCCCACAGCGGAAGCTCCAGGCCGAGATCCTCGACGGCTGTCACCTGGAGTCGCGCCGCGCACTTGAGCGCCATGCCCTCGATCGAGCGCCGGGCGGTGACGGCCGGGTCGGTCAGGTGGAAGAAGCGCAGCCGTTCCGGCAGCCCGCCGGTCAGCCGGAGCTGACTCGCCGCACCCGGGGCGCCCGGCACGTCGAGCGCCCACCGGAAGCCGAACCGCTCCAGCGCGCCGGCCGCGCGGGCACGGCTCTCGTCGTCGGCGACGCTGATCCGGAACACGCCCCGGTGGCAGGTGCCGACGGCGTCGAACATGCCGGCCAGGTAGCCCAGCGCCCAGTCGTCGGTCGTCTCGGCGGGTGGCTCGAACAGCCCGGTGACGGCCTCGGCCGGGCCGGCTGTGCGTACCACTGTGGTCGTCGCCCGGCGGCCGACCCGGGCGACGGTGGCCCGCTCGACGGTGACGCCCGTGTCGGTCAGGTAGCGCTCGGCCCGGTCCAGCGCCTCGGACTCGGCGGTGGCCAGCCGGAACCGGGTGTCTCGTCGGTCGCCGGAGGGGCCGTCGTCGCGGACCAGGGCGTGCAGGTAGCCCCGGCGGTAGTCGGCCGAGCGCTTCGGCGCGACCGCGAACCGGCCGGTGCCCAGCAGGCGGTTGCGGGTGGTCAGGTGGGGACGGCGCCCGCCGCCGCGCATCGTTCCGGTGACGTGCTTCCAGCCGCGTTCGGTCAGGAACCGGTGGTCGCTGCTGGCGACGAGCGTGGTGCCGTCGGCCAGCGTGACCCGGTAGGCCCGCTTCACAGTGGACCACTTGTCGAGCACGGTGGTGACGACGTAGTGGCGGTAGGCGCCGCGCCGCCGGGTGCCGTAGATCCGGTCGCCGGGCTCCAGCTCGCTGATCGCCTTGGTGCGGCCGTCGGCCATCAGGATCGGTGTGTCGCCGCCCAGGCAGTAGACGCAGGCGTGCGAGCAGCCCCGGTAGGGGTTGATCGTCCACTCGAACGGCACGCGCGACTGGCCGGGCACCCGGTTGATGATCGACTTGGCCTGGACCTCGTAGAAGGTCATGCCGGCGAAGTCCGGGGTGTCGAACGTGCGGGTGACGGCGCCGGGCAGCGCCAGCGGCAGGGGTGGAGCCGCCGGCGCCGCCCGATCGGGAGTCCCCTCGTCCGGGGGAGCGGAGAGGTTGTCCCAGCGCATGGCGTTCATTCGAACACGTGTACGAACTAAGCGCAAGCGGGCCGGCACGAGAAACGCCGCCGGCCGGGGCCCGAAGCGGGGCACCGGCCGGCGGCGTGTGGAACGTCAGTGGTTGTGCTCGGCCAGCTTCTTGCGCACGTCGTCCATGTCCAGCGCCTGGACCTGCTCGATGAGGTTCTCCAGCGCGGACTCCGGCAGCGCGCCCGGCTGGGCGAAGACGATCACTCCGTCACGGATCGCCATGATCGTCGGGATGGAGCTGATGTTGAACTTCGCCGCCAGCTC
Organism: Micromonospora sp. WMMD1219; assembly: GCF_049315215.1. Taxonomy (NCBI): domain Bacteria; kingdom Bacillati; phylum Actinomycetota; class Actinomycetes; order Micromonosporales; family Micromonosporaceae; genus Micromonospora; species Micromonospora sp. WMMD1219. The sequence continues at coordinate 853,139 of NZ_CP186057.1, read as the reverse complement.
CTGCTGCGCCTCGGTGTCGACCTTGCCGAAGGCGATGTCCGGGTGCTTCTCCGAGGAGCGCTCGTAGACCGGGGCGAAGCGCTTGCACGGGCCGCACCAGTCCGCCCAGAAGTCGAGCAGGACGATCCCGTCGCGCCCGGTCACCTCGTCAAAGTTGGCCGTGGTCAGCTCAACCGTTGCCATTTGCTCTCTCCGATCACCGCGGATTGTCGTACGTCCGGTGGAACCAGGGTCAGTCCGTCCGAATTCCCGTCGCGGGGGTGACGAAACGCTGAGCGCCCGGACGGTGACCCTGGGCACATCGAACACCATCTGTTCGGCCCGGTCGTGCGGAACGCAAATGCACGCCGCACTTGCGTGACGGCACGTGATGGGAGCGTTTCCAAGGAGATCACGCTCAGTTGTGGCTACGTATCGGTAACTTTGGGCTTGACGAGCATCTATCCGGCCTGCAGAGATCGCTTACCGACCGCTTGTAGATTACTTTGAGTAGTGTTACGAAAAGATAAATGTGACCTCCGTCTCTGTCGGTGCCGGGTGTTCGTACGGCAGAATTCTTCGCATCAGAGCGTGGGCGGCGGGTGCCGGGGAGGGCCCCGCCGCTCATTGCGTCCAGACCTCGGTGACCCCCGGTGTGACATTTCCGCCGGGCGAGCGCCCCGCCCCTCGCCTTAACAAGCGATAAGGCATGCTGTGCCGAACTCCATCGCCGCCCGTGAAGGGGACAAGGATGCAGTTCGGCCGCTACTACGAGGAGTTCGAGGTCGGCGCGGTCTACCGGCACTGGCCGGGCAAGACGGTCACCGAGTACGACGACCACCTCTTCTGCCTGCTCACCATGAACCACCACCCGCTGCACATGGACGCGCACTACGCCGAGTCCGCCTCGCAGTTCAAGCGCAACGTGGTGGTCGGCAACTACATCTACTCGCTGCTGCTGGGCATGTCCGTACCGGACGTCAGCGGCAAGGCGATCGCCAACCTGGAGATCGAGTCGCTGCGGCACGTCGCGCCGACGTTCCACGGCGACACCATCTACGGCGAGACGACGGTGCTGGACAAGCGGGAGTCGGCCTCGAAGCCCGACCGCGGCGTGGTCGCGGTCGAGACCCGCGGCTACAACCAGGACGGCACGCTCGTCTGCGTGTTCCGCCGCAAGGTCATGGTCCCCAAGCAGGAGTACGCGGCCGCCGCAGTCCCGGACGGCGTCGACCCGGAGCGCCCCAGCTTCCCCGAGCCGCGCTGACCTGAACATCTCCGGCCACCGGGCCTCGTTCTCCGTTCGGCGGGGACGGGGCCCGGACCTCGTCCGGGGGCATATGCTCGGGCTGGAGGTGCCCATGAGCCACTCCGTAGCCGGAGAGCCGCCTTCCGCCGGTCGCCGCGCCGCACCGCTCACCACCGCCGCCTACTCGGCGGCGGAGTGGGACCTGCTGACCGACCTGCCGGGCCGCGTCCTCGTCGCCGCCGCCTCACCCGGGCCCGGGCGCCCGCCGCGCGGCGTCGCCGCCGGTCTGGCCGGCCTGGACGCGGTGGCCGCCGGCCGGGCCTTCGACAGCGATCTCGTCCGCGCCGTGGTGGCCGCGATCTACGCCCGCCACGACGGAGCCACCGAGCGGGACGAGCGCCTGACCGACCTGGTCGACCTGCTGGCCGCCGCCCGGGCCGCGGTACGGGTGCTGCACCGCCGGGCCGACCCGGCCGACTCGGCGGCGTACCGGCAGTGGGTGGAGTCGGTCGCCGCCCGGGTGTGCCGGGCCGGGCAGACCACGCCGAGCCCCGCCGACACGCGTTTCCTCGACCGGCTGGGCGGCGCGCTCGACCTGCGCTGACCGGGGACGCCGCCGGGCCGTACCCTCTGCAGACCGTGACCGACGACCAGCTCGACGTGGGTGTGGGGCCCTGGCCCGGTGACCCGCCGGACGACCCGCGCTACGACCCGGAGCTGCTCGCGACCGGGGACCGGCGCAACGTGGTGGACCGCTACCGCTACTGGCGGCGCGAGGCCGTGGTGGCCGACCTGGACCGGCGCCGGCACGACTTCCACGTGGCGATCGAGAACTGGCAGCACGACTTCAACATCGGCACCGTGGTCCGCAACGCCAACGCCTTCCTCGCCGCCGAGGTGCACATCGTCGGACGGCGGCGGTGGAACCGGCGGGGCGCCATGGTGACCGACCGCTACCAGCACGTCCGGCACCACCCGACGATCGAGGAGTTCGTCGCGTGGGCGCGTGACGAACAGCTGCCGGTGGTCGGGATCGACAACCTGCCCGGCTCCCGGCCGATGGAGACGGCGGTGCTGCCGCGCCGCTGCGTGCTCCTGTTCGGCCAGGAGGGGCCGGGGCTGTCGGCGGTGGCCCGGTCGGCCTGCGACGCGCTGTTCTCCATCGCCCAGTACGGCTCGACCCGGTCCATCAACGCGGGTGTGGCCAGCGGCATCGCCATGCACGCCTGGATCCGGTCGTACGCCGGGCCGCCGCCGGACTGACACGCCGCGTGGGTCCACCACCGGACGGAAATCCCACGCTCGTCCGCCCGCCCCGCTTGACGCCTCGCCGGTCCGGGGTGACGGTGAGAGTGTGACTGTCGCGGTGAGTTGTCCGAGATGTGCGGGCCCGGTGCGCGAGCCGGACCTGATGCATGCCGAGCACCGGTGCGTACGTTGCGGCCCGGTCGCGCCGCTGCACGTGCCGGAGCGCATCAGCGCCGAGATCATGGCCAGTGTGGTGGACCGGATGGCCGCGGACCCCGACCCGGCCGGCCGGCTCCGGATGCCGCTGTGGTGTCCGTGGCCGCTCCCGCCGGGCTGGACGCTCACCGGCGTGGCGTGGGCGGGTGACGACCGCGCTGGCGTACGGGCGACGCTGGTCGCCTGCGCCGGACCGGCCCCCCTGGACGGTGGGCCGGCCGACCTGATCTTCGTCGCCGAGGAACCCGGCGTGGGCCTCGGATCCCGCTTCGCGGGACTGCCCGGACTCGACCCCGGCCCACAGGTGGAGGAGGCGCTCACCGATCCCGGCCCTGGTCATCCCGAGCGGCTGCCGCACGCGAAGATCCGGGTGGGCGGCCATCCGACTCCACTGTGGCTCGTCCGCTCCGAAACGGATCGAAGCGCGTACGCCGGCGAGGCTCGGGGAATGTGGCTCCATGCGATAGCCTGGCCGGCGAGTGCGGGTCACCTCCTCGCGGAAGAAGTCGTGCTGCACGACCTCACCGAGTGGACACCGCCCGAACTCGTGTACGGCGCACCATCTCCGTACCTGCACGGGCGGGCCTGACCGGCTCGCCACGGCGAGTCGGGGAGCGGACGCAGATATTCACGGTAAGACACCATGCTGATACTCTGGGTGCCGCTGCGGTAAACGGACCCGGCGCCGCGCGAGAGGATGGCCCGCTATGGTCAAGAAGGTCCTCACCTGGGCCGGCATCGCATTCTTGATCTTCTTTGTTGCGTACCGGCCCAACTCCGCCGCCGACGTCTTCAAGTCTCTCGGCGGCGGCATCATGGACATCGCGCAGGGCTTCGGCGACTTCTTCACCAACCTCGTCGCCTAGCCGCCCATGGGAAGCCCCTCCGGTCCACCCTTCGACCCGGACGACCCCGACCGGGCACGCCGGGAGCGCGACACCGAGCCGATCCCCCGGATCGACCCGGACGACCCGGCCGGTTACGGCCCCGGCCCGTACGCCGACGCGGACGACGCCGGCTACGGCAGCGCGTACGCCGGTGAGGGGCGGTCCAGCCGGGCCTGGGCACGTGACCCGGACGGCTTCCCGGACCAGCCGATCTCCGAGGACGAACTGGCCGGGCTGCGGTCCGACGCCACCGGCATGGCACCCCGCCGGGTGCTGCCGCTGGAGGACGAGCCCAGCTCGCTCGTAGCTCGTTACCTCTTCCCCACCGAGCGCTACCGGGGCGAGTGGAAGCGGCACTGGATCCACCTCACCACCCCGATCATCGTCGGCGTGGCGGCCACGTTCGTGCTCGGCTACCTCTCCGGCTTCCTCGCCGGGCGGGACGTCGGCGCGTTGACCACAGTCGCCGTGCTGCTCTGGTTCGCCGTGATGGGCTGGGTCGCGTGGAAGGTCGCCGACTGGTGGTACGACCGGTTCATCCTGACCAACAAGCGGGTGATGGTGGTCAACGGGATCATCACCCGGCAGGTCGCGATGATGCCGCTCACCCGGGTCACCGACATGAAGTACGAGCAGAGCCCGACCGGCCGCGCCCTCAACTACGGCACGTTCGTGCTGGAGTCCGCCGGCCAGGAACAGGCACTCCGGGTGATCAAGAACCTGCCCAACCCGAACGAGCTCTACCTGCGTGTGGTCGAGGAGATGTACGAGCCGCAGGCGGTCGAGGCGCGGCTGGGCAAGGAGGCCGACGAGGCCAAGGCCGACGACGGAGCCTGAAACTTTTCGTCCGAACATCGGATGAACTGCACACCTTCCGCCATCGACCCGACCGGCCCGGCCGTGGCATTCTGCCAGGCAGGACGGGGGGAGATGAGCGTGGCGAGCAGAGATCCGCTGGAGGAGGAGTTCCGCGAATTCGTCGCGGCCCGGTCCGGCGCGCTGCTGCGTACCGCGTACCTGCTCGCCGGTGACTGGGCCACCGCCGAGGACCTGCTCCAGACCGCGCTGACCAAGACCTACCTCGCCTGGAAGCGGCTCGGCGGGATCGACGCCATCGAGCCGTACGCCCGCCGCGTCATGGTCAACACGTCCACCAGCTGGTGGCGGCGCCGCTGGCACGGCGAGCGCCCCACCGAGGTGCTGCCGGAGCGCGCCGGTGTCGACGAGATCGAGCAGCAACTCGACCGGGACGCGCTCTGGCGGCACCTCCAGGCGCTGCCGGCCCGGCAGCGGGCGGTGCTGGTGCTGCGCTTCTACGAGGACATGTCCGAGGCGCAGACCGCCGCGCTGCTGGAGATCTCCCCGGGCACGGTCAAGAGCCAGACCTCCCGGGCGCTGAACACGCTGCGCCGCCGGCTCGGCTCCGAGGCGGCCCTGAGCCTGCCCGCACCGGCCGACGCGCCCGCGGCGAAACCGACCGCGCCCGCCGCGGGCGGCCGGTCCGTCCCGCCGGCCCGGGGCACCGAACCGGCCCGTACCCCCGCGCGGCAGCCCGCCGCCCGGGTGCCGCGACCGGCCCCACCCGCGGCTCCGGTCCGCCCCGCCGTCCCGATCCCGGCGAAGAGCCGATGAGCGGCACCCGGCAGCACGGTGACAACCGGACCGGCAGCCCGGAGCGTCCATTCCCCGTGAGCGACGAGGAGCTGGAGCGGGCGCTGCGGGAGACGCTGACCCGCCGCGTCGCGACGTCCCGCCCGCTGCCCGCCGACCCGGCCGGGGAGATCCTGCGCCGGGCGCGGCGCACGGGCCGGCGGCGTACGCTCACCGGCCTGGCCCTGGCCGGGGTCGCCACCGTGTTCATCACCACCGGGGTGGCGCAGTTCAGCGCGTCGGGCGGCAACGGCGGCACGCCCACTGTCGTGCTCGGCGACCCGCCCGTCCTCTTCCCGTCCCCGGAGCCCTCCGGACCGTCCTCGATCACCCGTTTCGGTCCGGTCCGCGCCGAACTCGACCTGCTCGTCGGTGACCGGCTGGACACCAGCGGCGGCGAACGACGGCAGCTGCCCGGTGTGAGCGGCGTCGAACGGGCCCAGCGGATCCACGACCAGGAGGGCTGGCTGCTCACCTCGGCGGCCACCGTCGCCGGCCGTACCCTCTGGTGGGTGCCGGTCGGTGGCGCCGCGCCGCAGGTCATGCTCGCCGCCGCGGACGCGGTGGCGGTCTCCGCGGACGGCCGCCAGGTGGCCTGGCGGGACGGCACCGACGTGATCGCCGCCGGTGTGGTCGCCGGCCAGCTCATCGCGCCGGTCCGGACCGCCGTGCCGGACGGCGCCGTGCCGGTCGGCTTCGCCGGCGACTCCGTGCTGATCCAGCAGCCCGGCGACGGCGGGATGAGCGTCTGGGACCGCGCGCTGGGCGGGCAGCCGGGACCGGTGAACCCGGACGTACGCGCGGTCTACGGCACCCGGCCCGACGGCCGGGTGGTGGCCCTGGTCGCCGCCGGCCGGGATCAGCAGCGCTGCCTCGCCCTGCTCGACCCGGCCCGGGACCTCGCCCCGGTGCGTACCGGATGCGGCCTGAAGCTGGCCACCGACGGACTCGGCGCCGTCTCCTCCGACGGCCGGTGGCTGCTCGCGAACGGCACCTCGCGCACCGCCCTCCTGGTGGACCTGGCCGACCCGGCCAGCCCGGTCACCCACCCGGCCGGCCCGGTGCTGGCCGCCGGCGTGGCCTGGACCCGGGGCGGCGTGGCGCTGCACGTGGACGCGAGCGGCGGGCTGGTCCGGGTCAAGCCGGAGCGGGTGCTGGCCGGTGACCGGCCCACGGCCGCGAAGGTCGAAGGGCTGGCGCCGGAGGACCACCCGGTGGTGGTGGCCGACGTCCCCACGGTGCCCGAGGGGGCGTAGCGTCGGGCGGGTGAGCGTCCCCGCCCGCATCGACCTGCACACCCACTCCACGGCCAGCGACGGCACCCTGACCCCCGCCGAACTGGTCCGGGCCGCCGCCGACGCGGGGCTCGACGTGGTGGCACTCACCGACCACGACACCACCGCGGGCTGGGCGCCCGCCGTCGCCGCCCTGCCGCCCGGCCTCACCCTGATCCGCGGCGCGGAGATCTCCTGCCGCTGGTTCGGCGCCGAGCCGGCGATCCCGCTGCACCTCCTCGCCTACCTGTTCGACCCGGCCGAGCCGCACCTGGCCGCGGAACTGGCCCGGGTCCGCCGGGCCCGCGAGGAACGCGGCGAGCGCATCGTCCGGCTGCTCCAGGCCGACGGCGTCCCGGTGAGCTGGACGGAGATCCTGGCCGGCGCGGGCGGCGGCACCGTCGGCCGCCCGCACATCGCGCAGGCTCTGATCCGAGCCGGTCTGGTCGCCACCACCACCGAGGCGTTCGGGCCGGACTGGCTCGGCGAGCGGTACCGGCTGCCGAAGGACGACATCGAGGTGTTCCAGGCGGTGGCGCTGGTGCGGGCGGCCGGCGGCGTGCCCGTCTTCGCCCACCCGAAGGCCAGCCGGCGCGGCCGGATCGTGCCGGACGAGCTGGTCGCGGACCTGGCGGCGGCCGGCCTGGCCGGGCTGGAGGCCGACCACGAGGACCACGACCCGGCCGAGCGGGAGCACGTCCGCGGGCTCGCCGCCGACCTGGGACTGCTGGTCACCGGATCGTCCGACTTCCACGGCACGCACAAGACCGTCCGGCTCGGCGCGTACACCACCGGGCCCGAGGCGTACGAGCGGATCGTCGCGCTGGCCCGCGGGGTGACCCCTGTCGCTTCGAGCTGAAGCGCTCCGGCGGCACGGCTACCGTGTCCGCGTGGATCTCAAGCTCTTCGGCGAGGTCTTCGTGACCCTGCTGGTGATCGTCGACCCGCCCGGAATGATGCCCATCTTCCTCGCGCTGACCGGGCCGCTGCCCGCGCGCGACCGGAACCGGGCCGCCTGGCAGGCCGTGGCGCTGGCGCTCGGGGTCATCGTGATCTTCGCGGTGGCGGGGCAGACGATCCTGGCATACCTGCACGTCGACCTGCCCGCGCTCCAGGCCGCCGGCGGTCTGCTGCTGATCCTGGTCGCGCTGGAGCTGCTGACCGGCAAGGCGGACGACCCGAGCCAGCAGGTCACCTCCAACATCGCGCTGGTGCCGCTGGGCACCCCGCTGCTGGCCGGGCCGGGCGCCATCGTGGCCACCATGCTGTTCGTGCAGCAGGCCGGCGGTCCCGTCGACTACCTCGCCATCGCGCTGGCGATCGTCGCGGTGATGGTGACGGTCTGGGTGGTGCTGCGCTTCTCCGGCGGGATCGTCAAGGTGCTGCGCCCCGGCGGCATCGAGGTGCTGACCCGGATCGCCGGCCTGCTGCTGGCCGCCATCGCCGTGCAGCTCATCGCCGACGCGATCGCCGCGTTCGTGACCCAGTACCTGAACAACGCCTGAGCGCTTCGTCCGCTGTCGTACCGGGGTGGCAGGATCTCAGGGGTGCGACGACCGTCAGCAGCCGGCCCCACCGGCTCCCGGGCTCCCCGACCCCGCGCCGAGCAGTCCGAGCAGCTCGGCTTCGAGGGCATGCCGGAACGCCTGTTCGTCTGCACCCCGAGCAAACTCGGCACATACGCGGACTGCCCCCGCCGCTACCGCTACGCCTACGTGGACCGGCCCGCGCCGCCGAAAGGCCCGCCGTGGGCGCACAACTCGCTCGGTGCGAGCGTCCACACCGCGCTGAAGAACTGGTACGCGCTGGCCGCCGACCGCCGCCGCCCCGAGGTGCTCGGCACGCTGCTCAAGGGCACCTGGGTCCGCGAGGGCTACCGCGACGACGAGCAGGAGCGCGACGCCTTCCGGCGGGCGCTGACCTGGCTGGAGAGCTACGTGGCGGGCCTCGACCCGGCCGACGAGCCGGTCGGCGTGGAACGGGTCGTCGCGGTCAAGACCGCTGTGCTCGCGTTCAACGGCCGCACCGACCGGATCGACTCGCGTCCCGGCCCGGACGGGCGGCCCGAGCTGGTCATCGTCGACTACAAGACCGGCCGCACCGGGCTCGACGCCGACGACGCGCGCGGCTCGCAGGCGCTCGCGCTCTACGCGTACGCGGCCGAGCGGGTGTTCCGCAAGCCGTGCCGCCGGGTCGAGCTGCACCACCTGCCCACCGGCACCGTCGCCGCCCACGAGCACACGCCGGAGTCCCTGCACCGGCAGCTCACCCGCGCGGAGGACACCGCCCGCGACATCATGGCCGCCGAACGCGCCGTGGCCGACGGCGCCGACCCTGACGCGGCGTTCCCCACCGAACCGGGGCCGCGGTGCGGCTGGTGCGACTACCGGCGTACGTGCCCGACCGGCGCGCAGACCCCGGGCAAGGAGCCCTGGTCCGCGGTCGAGCGGTTCGCCGGACCGGAGTGAGTGCGCGGCGGCGTCAGGCCGCGGTCAGGCGGGCGGCGCGTTCCTTAGCGGCCTGCTGCAACGGGCCCTCCCGGTAGCGCCGGGGCACCGCCGCCAGCGCCAGCCGCAGCGCCCGCGCGCTCAGGTCCGCCGACAGGGCGGTGGTGGGCAGGCCCAGCCCGCCGTAGAGTCGCAACGCCCACGGCGGCAGCATTCCCAGCGCGGTGGCGGCGATCCCGAAGTACGCCCAGCGCGGCGGACCCAGGTTCAGGCCGACCCGCGCCGGCAGGCTGACCTTCCACGGGATCGGCGGCGCGGTCAGGAACACCGCGGTCTCGGCCGCCTCCCGGGTCATCCGCAACTGCGGGCGTACGTCCCGGTAGTAGTCAGCCACCTCGGCGGCGGTCCCCGGTACGTCGTCCGGGTCCAGCCCGACCAGGGACGCCGACCGGCGCTGCTCGGTGTAGTAGCCGTCCACCTCGTCGTCGGTGAGCGCCAGACCGGCCCGCCGGGCGGTGCTCACGAACGACTCGACCTCGGTCACGTGCACCCAGCGCAGCAGCTCCGGATCGTCGACGCGGAACTCCTCACCGGTGAACGGGTCGGTGGCGCGCATCCGGGCGTGCCGCGTACGCAGCCGTCGCCCGGCCGCCTCCGCCTCGGCCGTCGTGCCGTAGATCGTCGTCGCCACGTACGTCGCCGTGCGGACCAGCCGGCCCCAGGCGTCCGTGCGGTAGTTGCTGTTCTGCGCGACGCCGGCCATCGCGCGCGGGTGCAGCGCCTGGAGGTAGAGCGAGCGCAGGCCGGCGACGATCAGGATCGGTTCCTCGTGCACCTTCCACGTGACCGATCCCGGACCGAAGAGGCCGAGGTCCTCGGTGTCCACCGATCAAGAGTGCCACGCGCCGTCGCCGGGCGTCCCGGTGCGGCGGTCGGTCGACGGTGCGGCGGTCAGTCGTCGGCGGAGCGGCGGGACTGGCAGGACGGGCAGAGGCCCCAGAAGGTCACTTCCGCCTCGTCCAGCTCGAAGCCGTGCGCCACGTTCGGGTCCAGGCAGGGTGCGCTGCCGACCGCGCAGTCCACGTCGGCGATCTCACCGCAGCCCCGGCACACCACGTGGTGGTGGTTGTCGCCGACCCGGGCCTCGTACCGCGCGGGACTGCCGGCCGGCTCGATCCGGCGGGACAGCCCGGCCCGGGACAGGGCACCGAGCACGTCGTAGACGGCCTGGGTGGAGACCGAGTCGATCCGCTGGCGGACCCGCCGGGTGATCTCGTCGACCTCCAGGTGACCGCCGGCGGAGAGCACGTCCAGCACGGCGAGACGCGGCCGGGTGACCCGTAGGCCCCTCGACCGGAGCAGCTCCTCACCTGTGGACATGGATCCATGACAGCACGGGGCAGGCGGGCCGACAAGCGAGCGTTGTTCACCCGTGGCCGGGGCCACAGGTGAACCGGCGGCGCCGCGCTCGCGTGTATCGAGGCAGACGGCGTCACGCCGTACGCTGAGCGCGCCAAACCACCCACTCGCCGGAGGTGTCGGTGTTCAGGGAAATCAACGGTCTGCCCGTCCATGTGCTCGTCATCCACGCGGCGGTGGTGCTGGTGCCGCTGCTGGCACTGCTCGCCGTCGGGTACGGGGTGCTGCCCCGCTGGCGGCCCCGCCTCGGCTGGGCGGTCGCGGCGCTCGCCGTGGTCACCCCGATCGTCGCCTGGGTCGCGACCGAGTCCGGCGAGGAGCTGGAGGAGGCCCTGCGCGCGAAGGGCTACCCGCCGGACCGGCTCCAGCAGATCAGCGAGCACGCCGAGTACGGCGACACGCTGTTCTGGTTCGCGCTCGGGCTCGGCGTCGCCGCGCTGCTGCTCGTGCTGTCGACGAGCCGCCTCGTCGCGGGCCGGAACCTGCCCCGCTGGCTCCCGATCGTGCTCACCGTCGTGGTGGCGGTGCTCGCGGTCTTCGCGCTCGTGTACGTGTACTGGACCGGGGACAGCGGCGCCAAGATGGTCTGGGACGGCGTCGTCTGACTCAGAACAGCACCCGCGAGCAGAGCAGGCAGGTGAGCAGCACCAGCACCACGGCGACGACCGCCCCGATGCCGTAGGTGAGCCGCTGCGCGCGCTGCTCCGCCTGGTCCATCGCGGCCATGTCCTGCGGCGGGAGCCGGCGGGGCGGTGACGGCTGCACGTGTACCGGTGGCCGCCAGCCGGGCGGCGGAGGCGTGCTCGGCGGCGGTCCCGCGTATCCCGAGGGCGGCGGGCCACCACCGGGCGCGCCGCCCCCGAACTGCGGGCCACCACCGGGCGGGCCGGCACCGGGCGCGCCCGGCCACGCGCCGCCGGCCACCGTCCAGCCGCCTGCCGCCTCCGGCCGGGCCCACGGGCTCTCGGTGGCCGCCCCACGCGACCACGGGCTGGCGTTCCCGGCCGCCTCGGGGTTGTCGGCGGCTGCTCCGGTCGTCTCGACGCCCTCGGTGACGGCCCGCTCCGCGGGGAAGGAGGCCGGTTCCACCGGGAGGGCGGTCGGCTCTGCTGTGAGGGCGGTCGGCTCCGCCGGGAGGGCGGCCGGCTCGGGCTGCCCGGCGGCCCCGGCCGGGTCGGCGGTGTGGTCCGGTTCGGCGGTGCGGTCCGACCCATATGCTCCGCCTACGTCACGGGCGTCACGGACGTCACCGGCGTCACCGGCGTCACGGACGTCACCGGCGTCACCGGCGTCACGGGGGTCACCGGCGTCACGGGGGTCACCGGCGTCACCAGCGTCACCGGCGTCACGGGGGTCACCCGGCCGAGGTCCGGGACCGGCCGGGTGGACGTCCGCGCTGTCCGCACCGCCCCGGGGGACCGCCCCGGGGGCGTTCTCCCCGGCTGTGGCCGGTTGCTCCGGGCGTCGCCAGGTCTCGTCGTCGGGGCTGCCACCGCTCGGCGTCGTCACGCCGTCCGACGCTACCAACGCCCCGGCCGGTCGGCCGCCCGACGCGTCGATCACCGCCACCCCGGCCCCTTGCGCCCTGTGGGTGGCGGTCCGGCGGCTTCCGGGCCGGTACGGCCGGGCTCGGGTCGATCCGGCCGGTCCCGGGGATCGAGCCGGCGGCCCGTCCGGCGGTATCGTTGCTGCTCGTGACCGACCCCGCCATCCGGGCACCGCGCGACGACGACCGCGTGGTCGACCTCAGCGACGACTTCGTGGTGCTGCCCGAACAGACCAGCGACGACACCGACCGCGGCTGGGGCGAGCGCCCCGGCGGCAACGACGACTGGCTGCTCGCCGAGCGCCCTCCGCACTGGGCCTGATCGCGCCGCAGCGGCCTGATCGCGCCGCAGCGGCCTGATCGCGCCGCAGCGGCCTGATCGCGCCGCAGCGGCCTGATCGCGCCGCAGCGGCCTGATCGCGCCGCAGCGGCCTGATCGCGCCGCAGTGGCCAGATCGCGCCGCAGTGGCCAGATCGCGCCGCAGTGGCCAGATCGCGCCGAGCGGATCGTCGAGGGCCGATGGCGCCGCGCCGAGGCCTCCCGCCGTGCTCACGTCAGCCGCGTACCACCACGGCGAAGCGACTGCCCTCCGGCAACCCGACCGCCCGCCGGGCCTGCTCCGGCGGCAGCGCCAGGTAGAGCGCCGAGGAGCCGTCGACCGCTCCGGCGGCGCCGACCACGTCGAGCACCAACGCGCGCGGAGCCAGCAGCGTCGGGTCGGGCGAACCGCCGGCCGGCACGACGAGCAGGTCGACCCGTGCACCCGGGCGCAGCACCGCGAGGGCGGCCGGCTCGGCCAGCCGGATCGGTACGCCCACCGCACCGGCCGGCAGGGCGCGGATGCCGCCGGACGGTGACGCGGTCGCCGGGGCGGACGGCAACGCGCGAGGTGGTGGGCAGGACGGCGGCGTCTGGAGCACCGCCGCGGCCAGCCCCAGCAGAACCGCGACGAGCGTCACCCGCAGCAGCGTCCGGCGCCGGGGCAGCCCGCGCCAGCGGACCGGCCGTAACGTCGTCTCGCCATCCGTCACCGCTGCCTCCCGCCGCCGGCCAACCGTCCGACCCGCAGGCTAGGACCGGCCCCCCGACGCGCGCCGCCCCATCGCCCGCCCCTGTGGATAACCCGCCGGCCTGTGGAAAACCGTTCCCCGGAAGGCCCGCCGTCACCAGCGCGGAGGTCCGGTGCGGCGGGGGCCGCCAGCTCGGGGAGATTGCTGCTTCCGGACGAGCGGATGCAGCAACCTCGCCGAGCTGGCGAGCATCCGCCGGCCGGTGCAGCAACCTCCGAACTGGCGAGCATCCGCCGGCCGGTGCAGCAACCTCGCCGAGCCGGCGAGCATCCGCCGCCGGCCGGTGCAGCAACCTCGCCGAGCTGGCGAGCATCCGCCGCGAACGGAACGTGGCCGTCCCCGAGCGGGGACGGCCACGTGTCGCGTGAGAAGCGCGAAGGCTGATTCAGGACGAGCTGGACGCCGCCGGCGCCTTGCTCGCAGTCGACCCCGACCCCGACCCGGAACCGGACGAGGAGGACGACCCGGACGAGGAGGACGACGAGGACGAGGAATCCGACGACGACGAGGACGAGGACGAGGACGACTCGGACTTGGCCGGCTTGCTCGTGGCCGCGGTGCCGTTGTCGGAGCCGGACGAACGGGAGTCCGTGCGGTAGAAGCCGGAGCCCTTGAACACGATGCCCACCGAGTTGAAGAGCTTTCGCAGCCGCCCCTCACACGCCGGGCACTCGGTCAGCGGGTCGTCCGAGAAGGACTGCACCGCCTCGAGCTGGTGGCCGCACGCGGTGCAGGCGTACTGGTACGTGGGCACGTTCTCCTCCGGATCTTTGGGCACGGCCTGTTGGCACTCCTGGTCTTCGAGTGCCAATGGTGCGTCATGACCCCCGGGTTCGTCCAGCGGAAGCGCCCGGGCCCACACCCGGGACCGCCACCAGTCCGTCCGCCGGAGTGATCACACAGTGCACCGGGCGGTCGTGCGGCAGGGCGGGCACCGCCTCGACCAGCTCGCCGTCGTGCAGCAGCGCCACGGTCGGCACGGTGGCGGGCACCCGGGCCAGCGCGCGGTCGTACGAGCCGCCGCCCCGGCCCAGCCGCACGCCCCGGCGGTCCACCGCCACCGCCGGCACCACGACCAGGGCGGCCCCAGCCACTGCGGCACGCCCCCGGGGCGGCGCGGTCGGCTCGCGCAGACCCCGGCCGGCGGCGCGCAACGACTCCGGGCCGGTGTACGGGGCCCAGTCCAGGTCCAGGTCGTCGCGGAGCACCGGCAGCAGCAGCTCGGCGTCGGGCGGCAGCGCGGCGCGCAGCACGTCCGGCAGGTCGTCCCCGCCGGGCTCGGAGGCGACCGGCACGTACGCGCTCATCCTGGCCGGCCGCAGCCGGCGTACCAACGTCACCAGCTCGGCCTGGACGGCGGCCGCGGCCACCGCGCGGTCGGCCGCGGACAGCGACCGGCGCGCGGCGAGTAGCGCGATGCGCATCTCCCGCTTCGCATCGTGCGCTTCATCCGAAAATTCCGGCACGCAACACTCCTGACGCAACGCTTGCCTAATGGTCGCTCTGTGTCAGCATCGCACCAAGGGAGCGGAACTTCCGGGGGGAAGATTGACGCTACGCGGGCGGTTGACGGCGGCTTTCCTCGCGGTGGTCCTCGGCCCCGTCCTGCTCGGCGCGTTCTTCGTCGGGGTCACGCTCAGCGCCGTCGACCACAGCCGCGCCACCGAGCGGCTCGGTCTGGCCGCGGCCGGCGTCCGTACCTCGATCGACGCGCTCTGCCAGCAACTACGCGCGGCGGCGGACGCGGTCGCGCTGGTCGGCGACCCGGCCGCCCGCTCGCGCGCGGCCGACCAGGTGGTCGCCCGGGGCCTGGCCGCCGCCGTGCGGATGGCCGACGCCGCCGGCCGCACCACCTACGCCACGGCCGGCGAGCCGGCCGGACGCTGGCAGGACTGCGCCGGCACGCCCGCCACCGGAGCCGGGGCGCTCTCCGCCCAGGTCGGGCTCCGCGACCCGGCCGGCACCGACCTGGGCGCGGTCGCCGCCGCCCAGCCCGTCGACCGGGCCTTCGTGGCGCGGCTCGCCGCCGTGACCGGCGTCGGGGTCACCCTCCTCGACGACCCCGGCGGCATCACCCACACGACCGAGGCCCAGGGGGTACGCGCAGCGGTGCTGGCCGCCGCCGGCAAGGCGGACGGGAACCGGGTGACCGGCACCGGCGACGGCCGGTACGTGCGGCGCGTCGGTCCGTCTCCCGGTCAGCCGCTGCCGCTGGTGCTGTCGGTGCCGGGGGAACGCGCGCCCGGCCTGTACGGGGCGCTGATCGCCGCGGTCGCGCTCGCCGCCCTGCTGGCAGTGCTCGCGGCCTGGCGCCTGGCCCGGGTGACCACCCGGCCGCTCGGTGAGCTGGCCGGCGCGGTGGACCGGGTGGCGCGCGGTGACCTGAGCGCCCGGGTGCCGGTGCGCAGCCGCGACGAGATCGGGCGGCTGGCCAGCGCGTTCAACCGGATGACCCGGGAGACCGGCACCTACGTGACGGCGCTGACCAGCAGCCGCGACCAGATCCGCAACCACCTCGCGGTGCTCGGCGACACGCTCGCCAGCACGCACGACCTGCAACGCATCCTGCGGGTGATCCTGGACAGCGCGATCGCCGCCACCGGCGCCCGGGCCGGCGCGGTGCTGCTGGTCGACGGCGACGGCGTCCTCGTCGGCCGGTGCGTGGAGGGACTGACCGGGCGCTGGCCCACGGGCGACCCGGCCGACCCGGCGACGCTGCGGGTGCCGGTCGGCGCCGGGGTGCTCGGCGCGGTGGCCGCCACCGGCGAACCGCTGCGCGGGCGGTGGGCGTCGCCGGACACGGAGACGGGGGAGCCGTCCTGCGAGACGTACGTGGCGGTGCCGTTCGCCACCCCCGGCGCCGCCGAGCCGCGCGGCCCGGACCGGCCCGGCCACCCGCCCGCCGACGGCGAACCGCCCGGCTCGGCCTGCGCGGCGCTCGGCGTGCTCGTGCTCTACGACCGGCTCGGCGGGCACGAGTTCCACGACGACGACGTGGTGACGCTGCGGACGTTCGCCGGGCACGCCGCGGTCGCCGTGGAGAACGTCCGGGTCCACGAGGAGGCGCAGCGGCTCTCCCTCACCGACCCGCTCACCGGGCTGTGGAACTACCGCTACCTGCGGGAGTCGATCCGCCGCGAGGTGGAGCGGGCGAACCGGTTCGGCCGCATGCTCAGCGTGCTCGCGCTCGACCTGGACCGGTTCAAGAACGTCAACGACACCTGGGGGCACGCCGCCGGGGATGCCGTGCTGGTCGAGTTCGCGCGCCGGGTACGCGGCGTGATCCGCGAGGTGGACCTGGCGTTCCGGCAGGGCGGCGAGGAGTTCGTGGTGCTGCTGCCGGAGACCGACGCCCGGGGCGCCACGATCGTCGCCGAGCGGCTCGGCGCGGTGGTACGCGACCAGCCGGTGGCGGTCGAGGGGAACGGCGACGAGCCGGTGCGGGTGCCGGTGACCGTCTCCATCGGCATCGCCGTCTATCCGGACCACGCCGCAGACGGCCAGCAGGTGCTCGACGCCGCCGACGACGCGTTGTACGCGGCGAAGGCCGCCGGACGTGACGGCTACCGGCTCGCCCCGGCGCCCGATCCGGTGCCCACCCAGGAGATCCCGGTGGCGGCCGCCGGTGCCGGCCCACCGGACGGGCTGCCCCGGGCCGGCGCGGCGGACCCGGCGGGCACCGTCCAGGGCGGCGCGTCTTCCGGTCCTCACCCGCCGCGGCAGAGCCGTGGCCGATAGTCTCGCGACATGTCGGAGCACTCAGCGAACCCCTCAGCGGCCCCCGGCCGCTCCCGCGCGGTCAAGGCCGTGATCCCGGCCGCCGGCCTGGCCACCCGGTTCCTGCCGGCCACCAAGGCGGTTCCGAAGGAACTGCTGCCGGTCGTCGACCGGCCGGTGCTGCAGTACATCGTCGAGGAGGCCGCGCAGGCCGGCATCGACGACATCCTGCTGATCACCGGTCGCGGCAAGACCTCGATGGTGGACCACTTCGACCGCCGGCCGGACCTGGAGGAACGGCTCGCCAAGAAGCCCGAGCTGCTGGCCGAGGTCAAGCGCACCGAGGAACTGGCCTCGATCTACACGGTCCGCCAGCCGGAACAGCTCGGCCTCGGCCACGCCGTCGGGTACGCCGAGTCGCACGTCGGCGACGCGCCCTTCGCGGTGCTGCTCGGCGACGAGTTCGTCAAGCCGTCCGAGCCGCTGCTGCCGGCCATGCTGGAACTCCAGGCGCGCACCGGCGGTGTGGTGCTCGCGTTCTTCGAGGTCGACCCGGCCGAGACCAGTCGATACGGCATCGCGTCGGTCGAGCCGGCCGAGTCGGAATACGCCGACATCGCCGAGGTCGTCAAGGTCACCGGCATGGTGGAGAAGCCCAGCCCGGAGGACGCCCCCAGCAACCTCGCGGTCCTCGGCCGGTACGTCCTGCCCGGGAAGATCTTCGACGCGATCCGGCGTACCCAGCCGGGCAGCGGCGGCGAGATCCAGCTGACCGACGCGATGGAGCTGCTGCGTACCGAGGGGGTGCCGGTGCACGCCATCGTCTACCGGGGCACCCGCTACGACACCGGCATGCCGCTCGGCTACCTCCAGACCGTGGTGCAGATCGCCGCCGAGCGGGAGGACCTGGGCGCCGAGTTCCGCAAGTGGCTGACCGAGTTCGTCAACAACGGCGACGAGACGGTCACCGCTGCGGTGCTCAACGGCATCCGTGACGCGTCCGGCGGTGCCGATACATGACCGCGACGGCCGACGCCGAGGCGGCCGCGAACGAGTTGACGCCGCTCGCCGACTACCTGGGCAGTGTGCTGCGCAGGTTACGAGCGCTGCCTCCACTCGACCTCGACCTGACCCAGGCGTACGGCAACGTGCTCGCCGAGGACGTGGTCGCCCCGCACTCGTACCCCGCCTTCGACCAGGCGGCGGTGGACGGGTACGCCGCGCGCTGGGAGGACATCTCCGGTGGGAGTCGGGGGCCGGGCTACGTCCCGGCCCCCTCCGGTATGCCCGGCGGCCGCAGCATCCGCCTCAACGTGGTCGGTGACCTGGGCGCGGCGAGCTGGCGGCCGGTGCGGCTCACCCCCGGCGCCTGCTTCTCGGTGGCGGCGGGCGCACCGCTGCCGATCGGCGCCGACGTGGTCGTCCCGGTGGAGTGGACCGACCAGGGCATGGCCGCCGTCGAGATCTTCCGCGCCCCCAAACGGGGGTACGGCCTGCGCCGCGCCGGGGACGAACTGGTCGCCGGCACGCTGCTCGCCCGCGCCGGCGCGTACGTCTCCCCGGCCCTGGTCGCGGTGTTCGCCGCCACCGGCATCGGGCACGTGGTGGTACGGCCCAGCCCGCGCGTGGTCATCGTGGCCACCGGCGACGAGCTGGTGGACGTGGGCCGGGGCAGCCAGCCCGGGCAGGTGGTGGACACCAACTCGCACGCGCTGACCGCGGCGGCGGCGGAGGCGGGCGCGCTCGCGTACCGGGTGGGGATCTGCGACGACGACCCGGAGGCGCTGCGCGGCCTGTTGGAGGACCAGACGCTGCGCGCCGATCTGATCATCACCACCGGCGGCACCGGCACCGGCCCCGGCGACATGGTCCGCCGCATCCTGTCCCGCCGCGACGGCGGCCGGGCCGGGCCGGTCACCTTCACAGAGGTGGCCCTCTATCCCGGAACGGCCCTCGGGTTCGGTACGGTCGGCGCCGAGGAGGTGCCGGTGGTGTGTCTTCCCGGTGAGCCCGGCGCGGCGCTGATCGGCTTCGAGGTGCTGGCCCGCCCGGCCATCCAACTGCTGGCCGGCGCCGAACCGGTGTTCCGGCCGAGCGTCCGCGCACACCTGCTGGAGACGGTCTCGTCCCCGGTGGGGCTGCGCGAGTTCCGGCCCGCGCACGTGGCCGAGCGGCGCGGTGGCGGGTACACGGTGCAGCCGCTGGCCGGTGGCCCGTACACGCTCTCCGGCCTCGCCGAGGCCAACGGCCTGTTGGTGCTCGGCGAGCGGGTCACCACCGCCGCCGCCGGGTCTACGGTGGATGTTCTCCTGCTGGACCGGCGCCGGTGAGCGCGAGGAGTGAGCTTGCGAGCCCCGCAGTCGCGAGCGAAGGGCCGGCTCGGTGAGCGCGAGGAGTGAGCTTGCGAGCCCCGCAGTCGCGAGCGGAAGGCAAGCTCGGTGAGGTTCCGGCGGGCGCCGGGGTGGCCGGCGGTGCTGGTGGACGGTCCGGTGGTGCTGCGGCCGTACCGGCGTTCGGACGCCACCGCATGGTCGGAGATCCGGCGCGCGAACCGGGAGTGGCTGGCGCCGTGGGAGTCCCATGTGCCCGGTGGCTGGTACGAGACGAACTCGCCCGCCGCGTTCCGCCTGGTGCACGCCGACCAGCGCAAGTCGGCGCGTACCGGTGAGGGCATGCCGTTCGCGGTCTGCCTGCGCGAGAACGGGCAGGAGCGGCTGGTCGGTCACGTCAACATCGGCAGCATCGTGCGGCGGGCGTTCTGCTCCGGGTACGTGGGCTACTGGGTGGACTCCAGGGTGGCCGGTCGCGGCGTGATCCCGACCGCTGTGGCGCTCGCCGTGGACCACGCGTTCGGGCCGGGCGGCCTGCACCGGATCGAGGTGAACATCCGGCCGGAGAACATGCCGTCCCGCCGGGTGGTGGAGAAGCTCGGCTTCCGCGAGGAGGCCTATCACGTGCGCTACATGCACATCGACGGCGCGTGGCGCGACCACATCGGATACGCGATGACCGGCGAGGAAGTGGTCGCCGAGGGCGGACTGCTGGCGCGGTGGCACCGCGTACGTGACAACCGCCGCTGAGGCGAACGCCCGGCGCGGCGCACTGTGAACCGGGTCGGCGGCCCGTAACCTCAAGTAACTGCAAGCTGTGGCAAGCGCTGCCCGCCCGCACGAAGTGCGCCGTAAACGACGGTCGACGGAAGAAGTTGCGGCGGTGTGACGCTCGCCCCGAACTTTGGTGACGGGAGGGGTGAGGGTGCCCACGTCGGTGCTCCTCGCCGTCCTCGCCGCCGCCGGTCTGCTCGCCCTCGCTCCGGCGCTGGTCCGCCGGTACGACGCCACCGAGCGGCTGGTGGCGGAGCGGGCGCAGTCGACGGCGCGGGTGCTCCAGCGCCAGCGTCGACGGCGCACCGTGCCCGGGCGGCGACCGCTGCACCCTCCGCGCTCCCTCGTCGTGACCCTCAGTGAAGATTCCGACACGGGCAGTCTCGCCCGCCCGGTCTCCGCGCCACCGCTGCGGCGTCGCTCCGGGCGGCTCCGGCCCGTCTCCGCGGTGCCGGCCCAGTCCCGCCGACGGCACCCGCCCCGGCGGCGGCACACCCCGGCGATCTACCGCCGGCGCCGGGTGCTGGCCGCGCTGCTGCTGCTCAACCTGGTCGAGCTGGGCGGCGTGGTGCTCGTCGGACCCGGGTTCTGGATCAGCGTCTCGGTCACCGGCGCACTGCTCGTGGCGTACGTCGTACACCTGCGGCAGCGCGCCCTGGCCGAGCGCCGACGGCGGCGCGCGGACGCCCGCGAGGCGGCCTGGCTGGCCGCCCGCCAGGCCGAGGTGCGCCGCGAGCAGGCCCGGCGCGCGGCGGCCCGGCGGGAGGCGCAGCGCCGGCTGGCCGCCCAGCGCGAGGCGGTCCGGCGTACGGCGATGGGGCTGGACCGTCCCGCGGACCTGCCGCCGGCCGCGAGCGGCGGTTCGGTGTCCTACCGGCGAGCGGGCGGCCTGCGCGGACGCCCCTACCAGTCCGGCCGGGGCGCCTGACCCCTCACCTGCCTCGCCGGTGCTGCGCTCGATAGCGATCTTGGAAGAATTGGGCCCCTCTGGGGGCCGCTTTCTTCCAAGATCTACGGGGGCGGTGGGTCGGTTCGCGTCGTGGCGGCGCGACCTGTTAGCCTTGTCGCCGGCCCACCCGGTGAAAGCTGGGTGGGACCGACGTCGGTTCGCCGGCGGAGGGGCTGTGGCGCAGACCGGTAGCGCACCTCGTTCGCATCGAGGGGGTCAGGGGTTCAAATCCCCTCAGCTCCACCCAGTTCGAAGGCCGTCTCCCATCGATGGGAGACGGCCTTTTCCGATCTCGAACGGCAGCCGCCGGCGGTCAGTCGAACAGGTCGTCGAGCGCCTTCTGTTCGAGGTCGCGCCAGCGCTCGGCGTCCTTCAGCGCCTTGGCGATCTCCTTCTCGTCGAGGTGGTGCGCGCCCTCCTCGCGGATGCACGCCACGCTGAACGGCCCGCCGACCGACGGCGAGGTCCGCTCCAGCGCTTCCAGCACCCGCACCACGCCCACCACGCCGTACTCGACGGTGCGCGTGGTCATCCGGAAGTGGGACAGCAGCGCGCCGGCCTGCTGGGCCATGGGTGCGCCGGAGCCGATGGCGTGGAAGCCCACGTCCTCGTAGCGGCCGATGAGCCCGTTGGGGTTGATCTCCACGATCCACGGCCCGCCCTGGCTGTAGCCGGCCGCGAGCAGGTACGCCGACACCCCGCCGCCGCTGCCCTCGCCGGGCACGTCCGGAATGTAGTTCTCGTAGTGCTTCTTGAAGACGGGCAGGACGCGCTCCTGCAACTCGTCGCCGATGTCCGGTGCTTCGAGGATGGCGGTGGCCGAGTCCTGGAGAAGGGGGCGCAGGTCGTTGAGGACACCCCGCGCGCCGCTGCCGCCCCAGGCGGCGCAGTCGCCCAGTGGGTGCAGCTTCTGGGCGGGGAAACTCAGACCGCGATCGCTCTCGGTGATCTGGGAGTCCGCGCCGATCACCACCCCGTCTTTGCAGACAACGGCGAGTACGACGGTCATAAGGTCCTCCTGAGCAGGGGTGCGGGGTTGGGCGCGAGGTACCCGACGCCCCGCCTGCCTACACCCCGGCAGGTGTCGGCCCGCTCACTGCCCCGGACGGGAGGCCCTCTCAGCCCGCAGGTGGGGACTCTCGTACGGCAGCTAGGCCAACCACGTACCCACGTGGATGGCGAATCGCGTCGTGTGCCCGCACATTCGCGGCACGAGCATGGCGGCGCGGATGATCGTGTTGCTTGACGTTGTAGTGCTTGCAGAGGGCGGCGAGCGAGGGCAGCCGTTTCTCCAGTTGGAACGGCCATTCTGATCGCGTTGACCGCCGGGGGAGTGGAGCCGACCGCGAGACAACCCGGCTGTGGCGTTGGAATCTGCGCGAGGCGGGCATTCCTAGCTTCTCGTGAGCCGCGCAGCTCGGTGCATAGGGCTCGTCAGCGCCAATGCGGCGAGGGTGGCTCGACCACCACGAATCGTTCTGCGTTCCGCTGGCTGGCCAAAGATGTGAGGCTGTTGGTGGCGCTCCTGTCATCGTCTTCTTCGAAACAATTCACCTGATAGGGCTGAGGCATTCGACGAGCTGATGGTGTCGACCAAATGTTCGAAGGCGTTTAGGAATGAAAGCGGACCGTCGCGCCGCGCCCTCTCGTTCATGACGAACTGCTGAATCGCTGACCAGGTCTTCGGTGCCCTGTAGTGCAACGGCAGTATGGCTAGCCTCTCATCTACGATTCCCAGGGCGACTAGGTATGACACCGTTTGGTAGAAAGTGGCGACCTCTTGGGCATCGTCACGCACGGGCTCCGGAAGGTCGAGGAATGGTAGATCTTTATCCTGCTTCGGCAGCTCAGCCCACAGGTTCTCTTCTCGCCTGAGGAATTCGGCAGTGCGCACCTTCCACAAAAATTCTACCGCCACGGGGAGTTGATTAGCATGCCTAGAAATCCGGATTTGCTGAAGGGCGATTACGGACGAGAGGCACAAAGCTATGAGAGATGCTATGAAGGCAGCCACGTTGAGGGCAGTCGATGTATCCATGTAATACACCTTGCCATCTCCAGCAACGACTTCCAACCCTCAGCGCTGCGAGGGCTGTGTTGTCGACGCACTCGTCTTGAAGGGGGCGGCCGGAACTCCAAGGGAGAGGCCGCGAGCTCCGGTCGCAGCGCATGGGTGCTTGTGTGCCGCACCGGTGCGTGGGCAGGCTCAGGAGGGAGCGCTCTGTTTTAGGCTCTGCTTCGATGTGTGGGCAGCAGTTCCTTCTCGCGCGAGGTCAGTCAGTCCTTTTCAGTAGATGGTTGGTTGACCAGCGCTTCTGCGACGCCCTCGCAGGCGCTGCGTAGCTCCCCGAGCAGACCAGAAGGCACCTAGCCTGCATCGACGAGCCACCGAATCGAATCCTCAGCTCAACCAAGCCCTGAGGCCTTCTCCGCTAGTTGGAGAGGTGGCCTCGATCTTGTGAAGCAGAAAGGGCGGCAGTCCTCAGGAGTCGGTCCACGTGTCACGACCCCTTGTGTCGCCCTCAGTGGCGGACGAGCCGACCTGTGCGCCGAATTCGCTAGGGCGACGGCTCGTGGAAGTAGACGGTGGCCGACCACCAGTCACCGTCGGCAGTAATCTCGTTCTGTACGACGACGTCCTGGACCTCGATGCCCGGCCGCTGTTCGATGCTGTCGGCGATGCGGCGTAGCAACGCCGGGACACTGTCCTGTCCTGGACCCACTGGATTGGCCTGCGAGAAGTGCCTGATGGTCCACGACTCCGGTTCGGGCGGCATGGCGACAGTCTGCCAGTGCCCTCCGTCTCAGGTGACGGTCGCCGCGGTGAGGAAGAACGTGACCGCGTACGTGAACCGGCCCGCGTCGACGGCCTCGTCGAACTGGTCTTCGAACGCGCGGGCCTCGGCGGGTTCGAGTACGCCGCGCTGAGCCGCTGTGGCAGCCCAGCTGCGCAGGCCCAGCACGTTGTCGGCGGCGGCCGGGTTCCGAACCAGCAGCGTCCGGGGCTCGACGGTGACGTCGGCCAGGCCGAGCGTGGCGAGCATGCCGGCGTGCTGGTGGGCCAGAGTGCCGTTGCGGAGGAGGACGTCAGTCCGGAACCGCAACACACGTCGCGCCAGATCCTGGTCGGCGATGTCGAGCACCTGCGTGTCGTAGTCGGGGTCCGCGAGGACGATGCGGCCACCCAGCCGGACGACCCTGACGAGCTCCCCGATCGCGGCGTGGGGATTGGCGAGGTGTTGCACGGTGCGGTCGGACCAGGCGCCGTCGAAGGAGTCGTCGAGGAACGGCAGCCGGTGGGCGTCGGCGACGGCGCATCGCGTCAAGCCGCGCGCCTGCATGGCGGCAGCCATGGTGACGGCGCGGTCCACGGTCACCACGCAGGCGTCGTGTTCGTCTCGGAGTCGGACCGCGCTCGCCCCGGTGCCCGCACCGACCTCGACGTAGCGCCGGCCGGGCACCGGATGGAGCAGTTCGCGGACCCGATGCTGATACGCCTGGTAGAAGGGCTCGTCGGTGAAGCGATCGAGCACGCCGACCCACGAGTCCGGGTCTGACTGCCGGTCGACGTCGGTGAATCCGTGCACGATCTGGAGCCTATTGCGCCGCCGTCGGCTCCTGCGGCAACGGCGTGGGGTGCATCGTGAGGTGGATCAGCCCGTGCTCCTCGTGCACCGTGCGGCCCAGGACTCTGCGCTATCTCGCCTCGGTGAACAGGCCGGCGTAGCGGTTCAGGTACAGCGGCCAGCCCTCATCGTGGCCGACGCCGTCACGAACCGACTCCCAGCCCGGACCGTGCCGGTCCAGGTTGCGGTGCTCCAACTCGACCCGGGTCCGCCCCGGTGTCTCGGCGACGAACCGGACCTCGACCTCGCTGGCGTTCTCCAGATCCTGTTCGAGCTGCCATGCCGGGCTGATGTCCCAGCTGAAGACGAGCCGGTCCGGCGGCTCGAAGACGAGGATCCGGGCCCAGGCGCACTCGCTGCCGTCCTCGGCGCGGTCGTAGATGTGTCCACCGACCTTCGGCTCGAACACCGTCTCCGCGATCGGCGACGACAGCAGGTTGTGCTCCTTCGGCTTGAAGTCGCCGAACCGCTCCGTGAACACCGCGAAGGCGCGCTCGACCGGCGCGTCGACCACGATCTGCCGCCGTACCACCGCATCCGTTCCACTCATGATTCCTCCTCGTCAGGGCGCTCGGCGACGTCCTTGAAGCCGTCCAACGCGCGGCTCCAGTAGGTGTCGAGCTGATCTCGTAGGGCGGCCACGCCGGCGGGATTGAGCCGGTAGACACGCTTCGTGCCCGCCGTGCGGTCCGTCACGAGGCCGGCGTCCTTCAGCACCCGCAGATGCTGCGACACCGCTGGCCGGCTGACCGGCAGCACCGCGGCCAGCTCGCCGACCGCCCGCGGCTGCTCCGCGAGACACGCGATGATCGCCCGCCGCGTCGGGTCGCCCAGGGCGTCCCACCCGTCCTCGGTTCGGTAAGTGCCCACGAACGGTAAGCTACGGCTTACCATCGACCTTCGTCAAGCCTGAGAAGCAGGTCACTGTTGCCACAGGAACGCCGCCGTCGAGCACGGCCGGCAGCGGAATCCGTACCCGCAGCCACCGCCCCCGAAGTTGAAGCCGGTGCGGTGATCGTGGCCCTCCTCAAGCTGGACGACGAACGACATGGGCAGGGCACAGACGGGACAGGTGGGCGTCTGGTCGAACTGAAGCCACGCCGGCAGTCCGCCGAGTTGCCCGAGGACGTCTCGCAGCGGTCGGCCCGACTCACCGCGCCAGCGTTCGCGCGCCTCGCCGTAGCCGTCGGAGTCCCGCATCGGCACGTACGTGACGGCGGACGTCTCGGCCGCCAGGACGGTGTCGCCGGAGGGCACGGCAGGCGGAGCCAGCTCCCCGGAAGGGAAGAGGAACGCGCGATTGCCGCCGGCAGCCGGCCCGCAGCCGGGCGGCCGATTGGAGTCACGCCCGTTGGTAGCCTGACGCGTCCGTACGACAGATGGAGTCTGCCCGGTGCTCAGGATGGTGCTACGGAGGCTGGGCGCGGCGGGCGCGGTCTGCGTGGTGGCCGCGTGCGGACCCTCTACTGCTGATCCAGCGGATCGTTCGGCGGGCGAAGCCGTCCCCTCCACGACCGAGGCGACCGGCACGCGCACCACCCGGAAGCCGTCCGCGATTCCGGCGGCCGGCGGCACCGGCTACTCCGCGTCGTTGTCGGCGCGGCTGGTGACCACGGACGCGCTGCCACCGGGGTTCACTGTGGACATCGCGACGGTCATGGCCCCGGATGCGGGCCGGCAGCGCCCCGGCCCCGAGGTGCCCTGTGCGGACATGATTCCGCTGTTGTCGGCCAACCGGCTGACCGGTACTCCGTCGGCGATGGCCGCTGCCACAGTCAGCTCCGCAGAGGGCCTCGACTACCCGTGGGTGGCGAACGAAGTGCTCAGGACGTACGCCGACGACGGCGCCCGAGGGGCGATGGCGGACCTGCGGACGCTCATCGGCCGGTGCCCTACCGTGGCGTCACCAGGCCAGGACGGAGGCAGCTACCGTTTCGCGGTGGTGCCGGGCCCGCGACTGGGCGACGAGAGCATGCGCATCGACTCCAGCGCGACCTCCGGTTCGACCACGCTCGAATGGGACAGCATCCTCGTCCGGACCGGCACCACCCTGGTGACCGTTCATGAGCAGGGCAACGAGCCCGGCGGCGACGACCACCTCACCCGCCTCGCCGAAGCCGCGCTCCGCAGCTACCAGACGACCGGACCCTGACCGTCCTTCGGCGGTCGGCGGCAGCTCACCGCGTCGCTCCGCCGAACCACCTGGTGAGAGCGTCGTTCAGCGTCCGCTGGTCGTCACCGGTCCAGACCACGTGCCCGTCCGGCCGCAACAGCACCGCCGGCAGGTCCAGCTCGTCGCCGGTGCCGGCGACGAGCCCGACCCGGTCGGCCCAGCCGTCCACCGACAGCTTCCCGGTCCCGTCGAGCAACAACCCACCGCCGGTACGCATCAGCTCGTACAGGCGTCCCTGCGGCAGCGGTACGTCGCGCAGCCGCCGCCCGAGCAGGGCGTGCCCCTCGCCGACGTCGTACCGGACGCCGATCGCCGTGACCTTCTCGATCAGGAAGCGGTTGACCTCGTCGAAGTCCATGAGCTGCGTCAGCACCTCCCGCACGGCCTGCGGTCCGGGCTCGTTCGTGGTGAGCAGCATCTGGGCGCGCGTGTTGGTCAGCACGTCGGCGGCGACCGGCCGCCGCTCGGACTCGTAGGTGTCCAGCAGGCCGTCCGGCGCCCATCCGTTCACGGCCGCCGCCAGCTTCCAGCCCAGGTTGAACGCGTCCTGGATGCCCAGGTTGAGCCCCTGCCCGCCCAGCGGCGGGTGGATGTGCGCGGCGTCGCCGGCCAGGAACACCCGCGCGATCCGGTACCGCTCGGCCAGGCGGGTCGCGTCGCCGAAGCGCGACAGCCAGCGGGGGGAGTGCACGCCGAAGTTGGTGCCCGCGTACGCGGTCAGTTGCCGTTTGAAGTCGTCGAGCGTCGGCGGCACCGAAGTGACGTCGGCCGCCGGTACGACCACCCGGAACACGCCGGGCCTGCCGGACGGCCCGAGCCCGAACCGCTTCTCGGTGCGGCGTACCTCGGTCATGATCGTGGTGATCTCGTCCGGCGAGGCGGTCACCTCCATCTCGCCCAGCAGCGTGTCGACTGTCGACGGCTCGCCGGGGAATCCGACGCCGAGCAGCTTCCGGACGGTGCTGCGCCCGCCGTCGCAGCCGACCGCGAACCGCGCCCGCAACGGCTCCGAGGGCTCGCCGTCGAGGTGGACCGTCACGCCGTCGTCGTCCTGCTCCAGCCCGGTCACCGCACGGCCGCGCCGGATCTCGGCCCCGACCTCGGCGGCGTGGTCGGCGAGCAGCCGGTCGGTGAGCGTCTGCGGGATGCCGAGGACGTACGGGTGTGCGGTGTCCAGGTCGGCGGGCGCGGGCTTGTCGATGCCGGCGAAGAATCCCCGGATCGGATGCTTGCCGCCGTTGTCGAGGAACCGCTCCAGCAGCCCGCGCTGGTCCATCACCTCGATGCTGCGGACGTGCAGGCCGAGTGACCGCACGTACGGCGGCGGCTCGGCGTCCCGCTCCAGCACGAGCACGCCGACGCCCTGAAGGCGCAGCTCGGCGGCCAGCATCATTCCGGTCGGTCCACCGCCGACCACGATCACGTCGAACACATCTTCCCCCGTGTCGAGTGTCAGGCGACCGTCCCCCCGAGCGGCACGACACCACCGGACAGGGAGCGGATGCGTGACACGAGCGCGGCGACGATCGGCCGCTGGTCGAATCGACCATATCCTCCGTGCCGGAACGCGCGGGCCTCTAACTCGCTGCCGCCGGCGCCGTCGTCGGGCACCCGTACCTGGTCCATGGTCTGCTCCGGTGATCGGGTGGCCGACGCTACTACCGCCGGGCAATCGGGTCAGCCGCGGCGGAACGTGCGGCGGTAGGTGTCCGGCGGTACGCCCACGGTGCGCTGGAAGTGCCGGCGCAGTGTCGTCGCCGTACCCATGCCCGACGCCTCGGCGACGGCGTCGATGCTGTCGTCGGTGTTCTCCAGCAGCTCCTGCGCCCGCCGGATGCGCTGCGTCGCCAACCACTGCGAGGGCGTGGCCCCGGTCGCGGCGGTGAAGTGCCGGACCAGGTTGCGGGTGCTCATGGTCGCCTGGCGGGCGAGGTCGGCGACGGTGAGCGGGTGGTCCAGCCGCGCCATCGCCCAGGGGAGCAGCGCGGCGAGCGGGTGGTCCTCGCGGGCCGGGACGGGTGTGGTGACGTACTGGGCCTGGCCGCCCGCGCGGTGCGGCGGCACCACCAGGCGGCGGGCGACGGCGTTGGCGACTGTCGAGCCGTGGTCGCGGCGGATCAGGTGCAGGCACAGGTCGATCGCGGCGGCCTTGCCGGCGGAGGCGAGCACGTCGCCGTTGTCCACGTAGAGCACGTCCGGGTCGACCTGGACGCGCGGGTAGCGGGCGGCGAGCGCGTCGGTGTGCGCCCAGTGGGTGGTGGCGCGCAGCCCGTCGAGGATGCCGGCGGCGGCGAGCACGAACGCGCCGGTGCAGAACGAGACCATCCGGGCGCCCGCCTCGTTGGCGGCGCGGACGGCGTCGACCAGGTCGGGCGGCGGCTCGGCGTCGGTGTCCTCGATCGCCGGGACGATCACCGTGTCGGCGCGGGCCAGGTGGTCCAGCCCGTGGTCGGGCGTGACGGCGAACCGGCCGACGCCGACCGGGCCGGGGCCGCAGACCACGAGGTCGTACCAGGGGTCGGCCAGGCCGGTCGGGTCGCGGACGAAGATCTCGCAGGCCGCCGCCAGCTCGAAGTGCAGCATCCCGTCGGTGGCGGCGAGCGCGATCAGAGTCATGTCCGAAACTGTACGGGCATTGGCGTTTGCGCCACTGTACCGGCCCTCGAATCCCGGCGAGGATCAGTTCAGTCGATCTTCGAGGGAGAGCAACATGCAGGTGGCGGTGTTCGGGGCGTACGGGCACACCGGGCGGTTCGTGGTGGCGGAGCTGCGGGAGCGGGGTTACGAGCCGCTGCCGGTCGGGCGCGACGCGGGCAAGCTGTCGGCCGCGTTCCCGGGGGAGGAGCACCGGGTGGCGTCGGTGGACGACCCGGCCTCGCTGGATCGGGCGCTGGCCGGGGCGGCGGCGGTGGTCAACTGCGCCGGTCCGTTCGCCTCGACCGCGGGTCCGCTGATCGAGGCCGCGGTGCGAGCGGGGATCCCCTACGTCGACGTGGCGGCCGAGATCGAGGCGAACCGGGACACGTTCGCCGACTACGCCGGGCGTGCCGAGGCCGCGGGCGTGGCGGTGGTGCCGGCCATGGCGTTCTTCGGCGGACTCGGCGACCTGCTGGTCACCGCCGCGATGGGGGACTGGACGGCGGCCGACGAGGCGCACGTCGCGTACGGGCTGAGCAGCTGGCACCCGACGGCCGGGACGGTCGCCTCTGGCGTCGTCTCGCGCGAGCGCCGCGACGGCCGGCGGGTCCGCTTCACCGACGGGCGCCTGGTGTACGCCGACGGCGACCTGCCCCGGCTGGACTGGGAGTTCCCGGCGCCGCTCGGTGTCCGGCCGGTGCTCGGCGAGTTCACCATGGCCGACGTGGTGACGGTGCCGAGCCACCTGGACATCCCGGAGGTGTGCATGTACATGACCGTGGACGCGGCAGGGGACCTGGCCGCCGGGGACGCGCCGGCCGCTGTGGACGAGCGTGGCCGGTCCGCGCAGACGTTCACAGTCGACGTGGTGGTGCGGTCGGGTGACGTCCGCCGACGGGTGGTGGCCCACGGGCAGGACATCTACGCGATCAGCGCGCCGCTGGCGGTCGAGGCGGTCCACCGGATCCTGACCGGGCGGACGCGGGCGACCGGTGTCGCCTCGGCCGGCCGGATCTTCGACGCGCCCGATTTCCTGCGCGCACTGTCGGCGCACCTCAGCGTCGAGACGCCGCCGACCGCCTGACGTGCTTCCTGCATCCACGTCTGCCGATTGACAATGTTTAGATTCCAAACTTACTCTCGCGCTGGGCGGGTGCGCGCCCCGCCTTCCCCGTCCACGCGCCCCACCCCACCACGAAGGAACCACCATGTTCCGCTCTCCCCGTACCGCCCGACTGCGGGTCGGCCTGGTCGCCGCGACCGCCGCCACGCTCGTGACCGGCACCGCCGTGATGGCGACGAACGCCCAGGCGGCGGCCGGCTGCCGCGTCACCTACACGACCGCCAGCCAGTGGCCCGGCGGTTTCACCGCGAACGTCGACGTGACCAACCTCGGTGACCCCGTGAACGGCTGGAACCTGCGCTGGACGTTCCCGTCCGGCCAGCGGGTCACCCAGGCGTGGAGCGCCACGGTCACGTCCTCCGGCGCCGACGTCACCGCCACGAACGTCGGCTACAACGGCGCCATCGCCACCAACGGCAGCGTCTCGTT
This sequence comes from Micromonospora sp. WMMD1219, assembly GCF_049315215.1. Taxonomy (NCBI): domain Bacteria; kingdom Bacillati; phylum Actinomycetota; class Actinomycetes; order Micromonosporales; family Micromonosporaceae; genus Micromonospora; species Micromonospora sp. WMMD1219. The sequence goes on along the minus strand of NZ_CP186057.1, from coordinate 822,395 downwards.
CGGCTTCAACGGCTCCTGGTCCGGCGCGAACACCGCGCCGACAGCGTTCTCGCTCAACGGCGTGGCCTGCACCGGCGGCGTCGGCGGAACCACCCCGCCGCCGACCACCACGCCACCGCCGACCACTCCGCCCCCGACCACCCCGCCGCCCACCACGCCACCGCCCACGACCCCGCCGCCCGCCGGCAACGCGATGGCCGCCGTCGCCGCCATGCAGCCCGGCTGGAACCTCGGCAACTCCTTCGACGCGGTCGGCGCGGACGAAACCGCCTGGGGCAACCCGCGGGTCACCGAGGCACTGCTCGACAACGTCCGGGCGCAGGGCTTCAACAGCATCCGCATCCCGGTGACCTGGAGCAACCACCACGGCGCCGCGCCGAACTACACCATCGACGCGGCCTGGCTCAACCGGGTACGCGAGGTGGTCGGCTGGGCGCTCGCCGACGGCTTCTACGTGGTGCTCAACATCCACCACGACTCGTGGCAGTGGATCAACACGATGCCCACCGACCGCACAGGCGTGCTGAACCGCTACAACGCGCTCTGGACCCAGATCGCCGCCGCGTTCAAGGACTCCTCGCCGAAGCTGACCTTCGAGAGCGTCAACGAGCCGCAGTTCACCGGCAGCTCCGGCGACGCGCAGAACGCCACGCTGCTCAACGAGCTGAACACCTCGTTCCACCGCATCGTCCGCCAGTCCGGCGGGAACAACGCCACCCGGCTGCTCGTCCTGCCGACCCTGCACACCTCCGCCGAGCAGGCCCGGGTGGACGAACTGGTCAGCACGTTCAACACGCTCAACGACCCGAACCTGATCGCCACCGTGCACTTCTACGGGTACTGGCCGTTCAGCGTGAACGTCGCCGGGGGCACCCGGTTCGACGCGACGGTCCAGCAGGATCTGACCGACCAGTTCGACCGCGTCTACAACGCCTTCGTCACCCGCAACATCCCGGTGATCATCGGCGAGTACGGGCTGCTCGGCTTCGACCGCCACACCGGCACCATCGAGCAGGGCGAGAAGCTCAAGTTCTTCGAGTTCCTCGGCCACTACGCGCGCAGCCGCAAGCTGACCACCCAGCTCTGGGACAACGGCCAGCACTTCGACCGGACGTCCTTCGTCTGGAAGGACCCCGAGCTGTTCGCACAGATCAAGTCGAGCTGGACCACCCGCTCCGGCACCGCGTCCAGCGACCAGGTGTACGTGCCGCGGACCGGCTCGATCACCGCCAAGAGCCTGACGCTCAACCTGAACGGCACCACGTTCCAGGGGCTGCGCCAGGGCACCACCGACCTGGTCAACGGCACCGACTACACCGTCTCCGGCACCACCCTGACGCTCACCGCGTCGGCGCTGACCCGGCTCGTCGGCTCCCGCGCGTACGGGGTGAACGCCAACCTCCAGGCCCGCTTCTCCGCGGGCGTGCCGTGGCGGATCAGCATCATCTCGTACGACCCGCCGGTGCTCTCCAACGCGACCGGCACCACCGCCGCGTTCACGCTCCCGGCGCAGTTCCGCGGCGACCAGCTCGCCACGATGGAGGCGAAGTACGCCGACGGCAGCAACGCCGGCCCGCACAACTGGACCTCGTACAAGGAGTTCGACGTGACGTTCGCGCCGAACTACACCGGCAACACGATCGCGCTGAAGCCGGAGTTCTTCGCCGAGGTCAACGACGGCCAGCGGGTGACGCTCACGTTCCACTTCTGGAGCGGCACGAAGCTGACCTACTACGTGACCAAGTCCGGCAGCACCGTCACCGGCACGGTGAGCTGACCGCGACGGCACGGCTCGCGGCGGTGGGCGCCGACACCGCCGCGAGCCGCGCCGGCACACGTTTCCGCAGGACCGATGATTTTCCCGGCCGGCACCGGTCGACAGAGGCATGAAGACGCTCACTCTGCAGACGCCCGAGGTCGACCTCGTCTACGACGTCCACGCCCCCACGGCGGCCGAGGGCGGGCACCGCCCCCTGTTCATGATCGGCCAGCCCATGTGCGCCGACGGCTTCACCACGCTCGCGTCGTACTTCCCGGACCGCACCGTCATCACGTACGACCCGCGCGGGCTCGGCCGGAGCGTCCGCAAGGACGGCCGGAACGACTCGCTGCCCGAGGTGCAGGCCCGGGACGTACGCGACATCGTCGACGCCCTCGGCGTGGGCCCGATCGACATGTTCGCCAGCAGCGGCGGCGCGGTGACCGCGCTCGCCCTGGTGGCCGCGTACCCGGACGTGGTGACCACGCTGGTGGCGCACGAGCCGCCGCTGACCACGCTGCTCCCCGACGCCGAGGCGGCCGGCCGGGCCATGGCCGCCTGCCAGGAGGCGTACCGGAAGAACGGCTGGGGCGCCGGCATGGCGGCGTTCATCGGCCTGACGTCGTGGCGGGGCGAGTTCACCGACGACTACTTCGCCCAGCCCGCGCCGGACCCCGCCGCGTTCGGGATGCCGGCCGAGGACGACGGCAGCCGGGACGACCCGCTGCTCTCCGACCGGTCCGCGGCGGTCACCGTGTACCGGCCGGACGCCGACGCGCTGCGCGCCGCACCGACCCGCGTGGTGATCGCCGTGGGCGAGGAGTCGGCGGACACGCTCACCGCGCGGACGTCGGTGGCCACCGCCGAGCTGCTCGGCGGGCAGCCAGCCGTCTTCCCGAGCCACCACGGCGGGTTCCTCGGCGAGGAGATGGGCCAGGCCGGGCAGCCGGAGGCGTTCGCGCGCCGGCTGCGGGAGATCCTCGACGCCTGATCGGGCTCAGGCCCGGCGCACCTCGGTGAGCATCGCGGGGTAGGGCCCGGCCGGTGTGCCGGGCCCGGCCTGGTCCGCGGGGACGACGTTCTCCATCCGCAGTCGCAGGAGGGCCGGTTCGGCGGTGTCGAGGACGATCCGCCATCCCCAGCCGCCGCCGTACTCGGCGCTCAGTTCGACAGCCGACACCCCGTCCGCCGCGCCGGTGAGCGTCATCGGGGTCGGCTGCTGGTGCCACGAGTCGCCCCACCAGGCGACGAGCGAGCCCGGCCGGTCGCCCGCGGCGATCACCAGCAGGCCGTCCTGCGGGCCGTCGTCGGGGTGGTCCCACGAGTACGACACGGTGGTCAGGTGCCCGCCGGCCGCGGTGGCGACTGTGAGCGCGGCGGGCGACTCGGCGAGCGGGTCGGCGGGCATCAGCCGGAAGCCGTTGGTGCCTGCCCAGGACCCGGTGACGTCGGTGAGAACCATCACCACAGGATAGGAACCACGCCCGACACTGCTTCGACGCCAGGCGGGGAGATCGTGGAAGATTTCGGCCCTCTGTTCCGGCTGTCGGCTACCGGGATCTCCGGCGGCACAGGGTCAGGCGGAGAAGTTGTCGTCGGCGTCGCGGGCGTCCGCCTGGATGTGCTCGCCGGGGCGCTTGCCCCGGATCTCGTCCTGTTCGCGTACCCGGTCCGCTTCGGCGTGTTCGTCCTGGTTCAGGTCACCGAGCCGCGCCCGGGCCGGACCGGCCAGATCCTCCAGGTCGTTCTTCGCGCGCTCGACGCTCATGCCGCCTCCCCGGATCGTCGCGTCGCGGCCCTCGCCGCCTGCCGCGTCGCGTCCCCGCTGGCCCGGCCGGCAAACCGCCACCGGCCCGGGCTCCGCCGCGCGACCAGGGCCGCCGCGCCGGGTGGCTATCCGGGCGGCATGCTCGCGGTCAGGTCATCGGCGTGCCGGAGCGTGTCGGCCAGCGCGTCGCGCGCAGCGTCGTCCAGCGGGACCGATCGGGCCTGCCGCACCAGTTCCCGCGCCGTCTCCGGCTCGCCGAGCTGCAGCGCCAGCTCCGCCCGGTAGACCAGCGCCTCCACCTGGACGGCCGGGTCGTCGGCGGCCTCCGGGCGGGCCAGCGCGCCGTCGAGGATCCGCGCGGCCTGGGCGGGATTGCCGCGCGAGTCGGCCTGCACCACCGCGTTGCCCAGCGTGCGGGCCAGGCCGCCCTTGTCGTCGGCCCGGGGTGGCTCGGCCCGGCCGACGAACCGGATCCAGTTGCCGCCGGGGTCGACGATGCTGAACCCGAAGTGGCCGTCCTGGTTGCGGCGGGGCCGGGGCCGGGTCATCCGGGGGACGCCGGAGACGAGCACCCGGCCGTACGTGGCACGCATGCCGTCGGCGAAGGCCCGGTGGATGTCGACCAGGTCGTCCACCACCACCAGGCAGGAGCCGTACGAGTCGGCGGGATCGAACTCCGGCATCCCGAAGAAGTGCAGATGGAGATCCTCCCGCCGCAGCGTGAGGTACGGGTTCGGGCGCTCCTGCCGGTACGTGGCCTCGAAGCCGAGGGCCTGGTAGAAGGGCGCTACGTCGTCCAGGGAGCGGCACGGCAGCAGTGGGATCGTCGTCTCGTTCGCCATGCTCCGAGCCTGGCGACCGAGGGTCGGCACGCGCACATGGAAATGTCCGATCGGCTCCCGGCGTCACCCGAACGGACACGGGGGCCGGTCCGCTGTGGACCGGCCCCCGTGCGGGGTCTCGCGTGGGGTCAGGGCTTCCAGGACCCGGCGGAACGGAAGCGGTGCTTGTACTCGACGACGCCGTTCTGGTCCTTCACGTCGAAGATGAGCTGGCCGCTGCGCTTGGAACCCTCGGGCAGGTTGTTGCCCGAGGTCATCAGCTTGCCGCAACCGGAGAAGGCGCCGCCGATGCCGCTCTCCTCGGTGCCGTCCGCGGCGACCCAGGTGAAGTAGAACGGGTTGATCGAGCCGGTGCCCTTGGTGATCTCGGCGGTCACGTCGGCGATCAGGAACATGCCGTTCTTCGGGCCGGGCATGACCTCGCTGCAGGCGGCGTTCCTGGTCCGGAAGTTGCCGACGGTGATCTCGATGGTGCCGCTGTCGTCGTTGACGACCAGCTTGTCGCCGGCCGGCATGTTGAACGTCTTGTCGTCGGTGTTGCCCGGCTGCGGCGTGCCGGTGGGAGCGCCCGTCGGGGTGTCACCTGTGGGCTGGCCGTAGGTGACGCCCGGCGTGGGCAGTGAGTCGATCGCCTCCTGGGTCTTCTTCGCGCCGCTGTAGATGGCGAAGATGCCGCCACCGCAGCACAGCAGCAGCAGGATCACCGCGATGATGCCGACCGTGATCCAGACGTTCTTGTTCGACTTCTTCGCCGGCGGCCCGAACGGCGCTCCGGGCGGCGGCGGGTACGCACCACCACCCGGCGGCGGGTAACCGCCCGGCGGCTGGTACGCGGCACCCGGGGGCTGGTACTCGGACCCCGGCGGCTGGTAGGCGGCGCCCGGTGCCTGGTACTCGAACCCCGGCGGCTGGTACGCCCCGGGCGAGGGCTGGTACTCGCTGCCCGGCGGCGGGTAGGGCGCGCCCGAGGTGGGCGGCGCCGGCGGGAACGCCGTGGTGGGAGCGGGCGCGGGCGGGTACTGCTCGCCCGGACCCGGCTGCGGGGGATAGGGCGCCCCGGAGGTCGGCGGCTGCGGCGGACCGGAGACGGGCGGCGCGCCCGAGACGGGCGGCTGCGGCGCGTCCGAAGGCGGCGGATAGGGCGCGCCCGAGGTCGGAGCGGGCGGCGGCGCGTACGGGCTGCCCGGCACCGGCGGCATCGGGGCGGTGGGGAACGCCTGCGTCGGCGGTTCCTGCGGCTGCTGGTTCGGGTCGGGTGACCCGGACGGAGGCTGAGGGTGGCTCACCGTACTCCTTGGGCGCCTTCGGAATTTTCAGTCGGAACGACGGTACAAGCCGGGCACAACCCGCCCGGCAGTGGCTCATCGATGTGGCAGGACGGCCGCGGTGCGGACCAGGTCGTCGTCCACGGCGAACCGTCCGGTCACCGCTGACGGCGGATCGGGTACCGGGGCGGCGGCGATCCGGGCCGGCGCGATCACCGCGTGGAAGGTGCCCGCCTCCGGGTCGAGCACGACGCGCGCGTCGGCGAAGCCCAGCCACGTCCCGACCAGCGGGTGCCAGACCTTGTAGACGGTCTCCTTCGCGCTGAACAGCACGGTCGGCCAGGGCGTGCCGGACGGCAGCCGGGCCAGGTCCGCCTCCTCGTCGGGGCGGCACACCTTCCGCCGTACCCCCGCGGAGAGCGGCCGGTAGCGCTCGGCGTCGATACCGACGGCGCGCACGTCGGTGGCGCGGGCGGCGGCCGCCGCGCAGTAGTCGCGGGTGTGGGTGATCGCGCCGACCACGCCGGGCGGCCAGATCGGGGCCCGGTCGGCGCCGGCCGGTACCGGCGTGGCGGGCAGGCCGAGCGCGCCGAGCGCCCGGCGGGCGCAGACGCGCCCGGCGGTGAAGTCACGGCGGCGGCCGGGCACCGCGCGTTCACCCAGGGCGGCCAGCTCGGCCGGGAGCAGGTCACCGGCCCAGTCGGCGGGTGCGGCCACCGCGACGGCGACCTCGGCCGGAAGCAGATCACGCACGAGAGGTGGATGACGGGGACACGCGGTGAACGTACCGTAACGCTTGGGCGTGCCGCTGCGCTGAAGGAACGTTGCGGGGAGGCAATCGGTCCATCACCACCCATTTCGGACTCGGAAGGAGCGGCCGATGACGCCTGGCGCGGAGGGCTCGGGGAGCACCGGCGGCGAGCACGTGCCGGTGACCCCCCACTGGATCTGCGGCTCGTGCGGTGACGACTGGCCCTGCGCCACGAAACGTCATCACCTGCTGCGCGAGTACCAGGTGGACCGGGCGTCGTTGAGCGTCTATCTCGGATCCTGCCTCGCCGCGGCGACGCAGGATCTGCGCTCCGTGCCGGTCACCGCGCTCCAGGACCGGTTCATCGGCTGGGTGCCGCGCGGCCCGCGTACCGCCGAGGCGTGAGCGCGTCCGGTGGCCGCCGCGTCGGGTTCGCGGCGGCCACCGGCTGCGGTCCTCAGGGGCGGCGGGGCCGCCGGGTGAGCCCGAAGCCGACCACGCCGGCCACGGCGGCGAGCACTCCGCCCACAGTGGTCCACACCCAGCGCGACCCGGCCTCCGGGAGCCAGCCGGTCAGGTCGATCTCCTCGTCGGCCACCGGCTCGGGCGTCGGCTCGGCGGTCAGCACGGTGCCGGCCCGGGTGTTCGGCACCAGCGGCGCGGCCAGTTCGCCGTCGTCGCCGGACGCGCCGCCCTCGTCGGTCGCGCCGACGAGCATCTCCACGTCGATCGGCAGGCCGAGGTCGGGCTCGGGCAGGTCGGTGACGGAGAGCCGGATGTAGTAGGTGCCGGGCAGCGGGTCGCCCGACCAGGGCTCGGCCCACGGCCGTACCCGTCGCAGCGTGCAGCCCAGCGCGACGCTCGTCGCCGACGCGTCGGCGGTGGGGGTCTGCGCGCCCGCTGTGCACGCCTGCCGGCGGCGCAGCCCGTCGAAGACATCGACGGTCCAGGTGGACGCGCCGCTGCGTGACTTCGGGAACGTGACGGTGGCGGTCACCTCGTGCACCTGCCCGGCGTCGGCGCGGAACGACCAGTACAGGTGGTCGCCGGTCGACGCGCCGACCTGCACCGGCTGACCGGCGGTGACGGTCGTGGCGGTGAGGAACGAGGTGCCGGCCTTGGTCACCGTGGTCGCGCCCGGTGACGGGCTGGGCGCGGCCAGGGCCGCCGCCGGGGTGAGCGCGAGTCCGGCGGCGGTGGTCGCCGCTGCGGCGCGGATCAGCGTACGCATGCTCAGTTCGTCCTCCACGTGTGCACCCACCAGCGGGTGAGCAGTCCGGCGAGCAGCCCGGTGAGCAGCCCGGCGAGCGTGAGCAGGAGCAGCAGCACCCAGCCGCGGCCGAGGTCCGGTCCGTCCGGCGCGGGGGAGGCGGCCACCACGTCGACTGTCAGCTCGACCGGCATGCCGGGACGGGCCTGGGTGCCGGGCTTGGCCGCGAACGAGTTGCTGACCACCAGGCAGACGGTCCGTGCGGCCTGCTCCGTGCCCGGCGTCGGCTCGGCGCTCGGGCCGTCCTCCTCCTCTTCGGCGGCCGACCAGCGCAGCCCGGCGGAGACCACGTCGGTACGCCCGCTGCCGGCGTCGACGCCCCGGACCAGTTCCCGCCCGTCCGGCGCGGTGGCGCGCAGCAGCACGCCGTAGTCCGGGTTGACCGGGCGGTCCAGCGCGATGCTCACCGAGGCGCGCAGCTCCTGCCCGGGACGCACCGGCACCCGGTACCAGCGGTGCTCGGAGAACGCCTCCCGGTCGCTGTAGACGCCGGGGGCGAGCAGCGGGGCGCCCTCGCAGGCCGTGCCGCCGCCGACCACCGCGGGGGCGGCCGTGTACGTGTCCCGGGCGCGGTCGACCAGTTGCTTGATCCGGCCGGTCAGCTCGTCGGCGCTCTGCGCGGCGGTGTAGGTGCCACCGGTCGCGCCGGCGATGCAGAGCAGCTGCTTGCGTACCTTCTCGTCCGGCGCGAGGCCGAGCGTGTCCACGACGAGCCGCGTGCCCTGGGCGGCCAGCTCGCGGGCGACCTCGCACGGGTCGGGCGGCGCGCAGGTGTCCTCACCGTCGGTGATCAGCACGATCCGGCGGGCGGTACTGCCGGTGCCCAGGTCCTGCGCGGCGGAGCGCAGCGCCAGCCCGACCGGGGTGAAGCCGGTCGGGCGCAGCCCGGCGACGGCGGCCTTGGCCTGGGTACGGTCCACCGGGCCGACCGGCACGATCTGCTGGGTGTCCAGGCAGCCCTGCTTCTTGTCCTTGCCCCGGTAGGTGGCGCCGAGCACCCGGATGCCGAGCTGTGTCTCGTCCGGCAGGGCGTCGACCACCTCGTTGAACGCCTGCTGGGCGACGGAGATCCGGCTGCGGCCGTCGATGTCGCGGGCCCGCATCGACCCGCTGACGTCGAGGACCAGCTCGACCTTGGGTGGTTCGGCGACGGGCTCGGTGGTCTCGTCGTCGGCCCCGGCGGGGCTCGGCCCGATCATCGCGGCCGCCGCCAGCAGTCCGATGAGGACGGCCGTCGATCGTCTCTTGTTGATCACCGGGCGAAGTGTAGTGAGATCCACTTTGGAAGATCATCCGGGTCGCGGGTGCCCGTTCCCGGCATCCGCCGGGGTCGTCACGGTCGCGCTCGGCCACCCACCGTTAGCTGCACCATGTAAACCTTTCGGCCGGTGGTGCACTCGTCGGAAATCTGACCGGCCCGCACCCGTTGTGCGGTTGCCGGAGTGTGGTTAAGCTCTGTCTTGCGCGCCCCAATCGCCCGCTTCCCCCGTGGCAGGCGATCGGGGCGCGCTTCTTTGTGCCGGGGCGCCGCGCAGTGCCCGGCGCCCCGCCTCAGATCCAGCGGCCGTCCAGCCACATCCGCGCCGACCAGTCCGCGTACGGCAGCACCCGGCCCACGAAGATCGGGTAGAAGTACGCGAAACACAGCGCCACGAGCAACACGTACGCGCCCGCGATGATCCCGCCCACCAGCCGGCGGTCGTGGACCTGTTGCGGGTCCGGTGGCGCGGCCGTGTTCGTCACCGGCGCCGGAGTGGCGATCGCACCGAGCACATAGACCACCGCGAGCACCAGGAACGGCACCGCCGGTGCGGCGTAGAAGGAGAACATCGTCCGGCCGTCGAGGGCGAACCAGAACCAGGGCAGCAGGCCGGCGGCGACGCTGAGCAGGATCGCGCCCGCCCGCCAGTCACGCCGGGCCAGACCGAGCCAGGCGGTCGCGGCGATCGCCGGCAGGAACGACCACCACAGCAGCGGCGTGCCCAGCAGCAGCACCTCCGAGGCGCAGCTCGGCGCGCCGCAACTGCCGTCACCGGACCAGTGGAACGCCACCGGGCGGCCGAGCAGCAGCCACTGCCAGGGCCAGGACTGGTACTTGTGCGGGTCGTCGAGCTGGGTGTGGAAGCCGTACGCGGCCTTGTGGTACTCCCACAGGTTGATCAGCGCACCGACGAACGGGGTGTCGCTCAGCTCCGGGTTGTTCGGGTAGCGCTCCGCCAGGCGGTAGTAGCCGTCCTGCCCGAGCAGCCAGCCCGACCAGGTCGCGACGTAGGTCACGAGCATCAGCACGCCCGCCGCGAGCAGCCACGGCAGCTCGTCGAGCACGGCGTCGCGCCACGGCCGGCGTACCCCGGACGAGCGGCGGACGCCGACCTCCCAGAGCAGCACCAGCAACGCGAACGCCGGCACGAAGTAGAGCGCGCTCCACTTCACCGAGCAGGCGCAGCCGAGCAGCACCCCGGCCGCCAGCCGCCACCACGGCCAGTCCCGCCAGCCCGACGACGGACGGCCGGCCCGCCCCGGCTGGGTCGGGTCGAGCCCGCCCTCCAGCGCCCGGGCCCAGCGCCGCCGCCGGGCGTCCCGGTCGAGCACCAGCGCGCCGAACGCGGCGAGCACGAACAGCAGCAGGAAGATGTCGAGGATGGCCGTGCGGGACAGCACCAGGTGGTAGCCGTCGAGCGCGAGCAGCAGGCCGGCCGCGCAGCCGAGCACCGTGGAGCGGAACATCCGCCGCCCGATGCGGACCAGCAGCAGTACCGACAGCGTGCCGGCCACCGCCGCGCCGAACCGCCAGCCGAACTCCGGCGAGGTGGTCATCAGGTGACCCGGCACCGAGACGCCGCTGTCCGCGTCCTGGTAGCCGAAGGCCCACTCGCCGATGCCGATCATCCACTTGCCCAGCGGTGGATGCACCACGTACGAGGGGCCGTTGTCCTTGTAGTTCCACTCGAAGCCGCGGTCGATCAGCCCGTACGCGTCCTTGGCGTAGTAGGTCTCGTCGAAGATCTTCCCGGGCGGGAAACCGAGCCCCACGAAACGCAGGATGGCCGCGATGGCCACCACCACGGCTGTCGCCAGCCACGCCTGACCCCGGCCGATGCGGTCGTCGACGGTGGCGAGCCGGCGCCGCACGGCGGCGGCGAGCCCGGGCCCGGCGCCGTCGCCCCGGTCGGTGGTGGAAGGGTCCGGGTTCGCGCTCTGTGCTGTCGACGCACTCGTCACCCGGCGATCGTAGGCTGCGAGGGTGCCCGGTGGCGTCCGTCGTCTCCGAAATTGGTACGACCGTCGATGAGGGAGCGCACGCCGTGGGGGAAATGTCCGAGGTAGGACGGCTCGTGTTGCTCGGCGCGCCGCTCGGCAACCCGGCCGACGCGTCCGCCCGGTTCCGCGAGGTGCTGGCCGCCGCCGACGTGGTCGCCGCCGAGGACACCCGGCGGCTGACCCGGCTGGCCCGCGACCTGGACGTGACGGTGCCCGGCCGGATCGTCTCGTACTTCGAGGGCAACGAGGAGCGGCGTACCCCCGAACTGGCCGAGGTGCTCGCCGCCGGCTACACGGTCGCGCTGGTCACCGACGGCGGCATGCCGAGCGTCTCCGACCCCGGGTACCGGCTGGTCCGGGCCGCGCTGGACGCCGGGGTGCCGGTCACCGCGGCGCCCGGGCCGAGCGCTGTCACCACCGCGCTTGCGCTGTCCGGGCTGCCCTGCGACCGGTTCTGCTTCGAGGGCTTCCTGCCGCGTACCCCCGGCGCCCGCCGCTCCCGGCTGCGCGCGCTCGCCGCCGAGGAGCGCACGCTGGTGTTCTTCGAGGCGCCGCACCGCATCGCCGGTGCGCTCGCCGACCTGGCCGAGGCGTTCGGCAAGGATCGTCCAGCCGCGCTCTGCCGGGAGCTGACCAAGACCTACGAGGAGGTCGTCCGCCGGCCGCTCGGCGAGCTGGCCCAGTGGGCCGCCGAGGGCGACCCCCGGGGCGAGATCACGCTCGTCGTGGCCGGCGCCCCGGCCACACCGGCGGTCCGGCCGGACGACGAGACGCTGCGCGCCGCGGTGGCCGAGCGCGAGGCGGCCGGGCTGTCCCGCCGGGACGCGATCACCGAGGTCGCCACCGCGTACGGGCTGCGGCGGCGGGAGGTCTACGCGGTGGTGCACAGCTGAGGTGCCGGGCACCTACCAGGCGGCGGCCAGGAAACCGACCGTGATCAGCAGCGGGCCGGCCAGCGCCAGACCGACCGCCCAGCGCCGCTGCCGTTCCTCGGCGAGCCGGGTCGCCCCGGTCCACCTGGCGATCCCGGCGGCGCAGCCGGCCACCAGGGCCAGCCCCAGCAGCCAGCGCAGGTGCCGTCCGGCGCCGGTGTCCGCGTAGGCGGTGGACCCGTCCGGCCCGGTCATCCGCGCGCGCAGCGAACTGCCGGTGTCGGTGCGCCCGGCCGGTACGCCGCTGACCCGCACCCCGTGGGCCTGGAACCGGTCTCCGTCGGCGGAGAAGATGCCCCGGCAGCGCTGGGTGAGCCCGCCGCCCGCGCACTGCGTGATCATCACGGTGCCGCCGGTCGAGTGCCCCGCGGCCAGCCAGAACGGCCCGGCGCTCACCCAGGCGAAGAACGCGGCGAGCAGGCTCAGCGTCAGCAGTACGGCCAGACCGGCGGGCGGGCTCGGCGGCGTGACCGGGCGGGCGCGTTCCCGCCGGGCGGGCGGCCGGCCGGGACGTGGGCGGGGCTCGTCACGCAGCGGCGTGCCGTCCCAGTGCACCTCCTCGATCGGCGCCCAGCCGCCGGACGTGGCGGCCTCGCGCTGCCAGCGCGGCTGGCGCACCGGCACCCGGTTCGGCACCGCGTCGACCGGTGCGCCGGTGGTCGGCTCCACCTCCACCGGCGGGTCCGCCGGGTCGAGCCGGGGCTGTGGGGCGACGGGCCCGCCGGGCGGCGTGGGCCGCGCCGCCCGCCGGGTGGCGGCCGCCGACGGCTCGGGCGCCGCTGGTCTGCTGGTCACGATGTTCATTTCACACCGGTACGTCCGGCTTGTCGGGCAGCTCACGCCGCGTGTCGGCGACAAATCGGACGTACGGTCGGAGCGCACACCCCATTGGTTCGCGGCGCGCCCACGGCAATCACTAGGCTTGCTGCTCATGAGTCACGTTCTCGCCGCGGTCGCCTGGCCCTACGCCAACGGCCCGCGCCACATCGGCCACGTATCCGGATTCGGCGTTCCCTCCGACGTCTTCTCCCGGTACATGCGGATGGCCGGTCACGACGTGCTCATGGTCTCCGGCACCGACGAACACGGCACCCCGATCCAGGTGCAGGCCGACGCCGAGGGGGTCACCCCGCGCGAGCTGGCCGACCGCTACAACCGGGTGATCGCCGAGGACCTGCGGGCGCTCGGCCTGTCGTACGACCTGTTCACCCGCACCACCACGCGCAACCACTACGCGGTGGTGCAGGAGCTGTTCACCGGCCTGTACCGCAACGGCTACATCGTCCCGAAGGTCACCACCGGGGCGATCTCCCCGTCCACCGGCCGGACGCTGCCCGACCGCTACATCGAGGGCACCTGCCCGATCTGCGGCTACGACAGCGCACGCGGCGACCAGTGCGACAACTGCGGCAACCAGCTCGACCCGATCGACCTGATCGACCCCAAGTCGAAGATCAACGGGGAGACGCCGGAGTTCGTCGAGACCGAGCACTTCTTCCTCGACCTGCCCGCCCTGGCCGACGCGCTGCGGCAGTGGCTGGACACCCGCGAGGGCTGGCGCCCGAACGTGCTGCGGTTCTCCCGCAACCTCCTCGACGACCTCCAGCCCCGGGCCATCACCCGCGACCTGGAGTGGGGCGTGCCGATCCCGCTCGACGACTGGCGCGACCGCCCGGACAAGCGGATCTACGTCTGGTTCGACGCGGTCATCGGTTACCTGTCCGCGTCCATCGAGTGGGCCCGCCGCACCGGCGACCCGGAGGCCTGGCGCAAGTGGTGGTCCGCCGACGGCGAGGGGAAGGACGCCGTCTCGTACTACTTCATGGGCAAGGACAACATCGTCTTCCACTCGGTGATCTGGCCGGCGCTGCTCGGTGGCTACTCCGGTGCGGGCGCCCGCGACGGCGAGCCGGGCGAGCTGGGCCGGCTCAACCTGCCCACCGAGGTCGTCTCCAGCGAATACCTGACCATGGAGGGGCGGAAGTTCTCCTCCTCCCGCAAGGTGGTCATCTACGTCCGGGACTTCCTGGAGCGCTACGACGCCGACGCGCTGCGCTACTTCATCGCGGTGGCCGGGCCGGAGAGCAACGACACCGACTTCACCTGGGCCGAGTTCCTGCGCCGCAACAACGACGAGCTGGTCGCCGGCTGGGGCAACCTGGTCAACCGCTCGGTGTCGATGGCGGCGAAGAACTTCGGCGCGATCCCGCCGGTCGACCCGGCCGGGCTCACCGAGGCCGACCAGGCGCTGCTGGACACCGCGAAGGCCGGCTTCGCCACCGTCGGCGACCTGATCGCCCGGCACCGGCAGAAGCAGGCCATCGGCGAGGCCATGAAGGTCGTCGCCGAGGCCAACAAGTACCTCTCCGAGCAGGCGCCGTGGAAGCTCAAGGGCGAGGACGACAAGCCCCGCATGGGCACCATCCTGCACGTCGCGCTCCAGGTCGTCAGCGACGCCAACACGCTGCTGACCCCGTTCCTGCCGCACTCCGCGCAGAAGATCCACGAGCTGCTCGGCGGCACCGGCGTGCACGCGCCCATGCCGGTGATCGAGGAGGTCGACGACCTCGACGGCGGGCCGTCGTACCCGGTGCTGACCGGTGACTACACGGTCGGGGCGCGCTGGGAGTCCGTACCCCTGGAGGTGGGCCGGCCGCTCGCGGCGCCGAAGCCGGTGTTCCGCAAGCTCGACCCGTCCATCGTCGAGGAGGAGCTGGCCCGCCTGGCCGGCTGACCACGCACGCGTGACCGCGGCCCCGGGGAGACCCCGGGGCCGCGGTCGTCCGCCAGGTCAGGCGGTCGCCATGCTCGGCTTGCCGATGAACTCCATGATGGCCTTGTTGACCTCGGTGGGATGGGTCCACGGCGTGCCGTGCGGCGCACCCTTCAGCGTGACCAGCTTGGCGTCGGACAGCATGTTCACCAGCCGCTGGCCCGTCACCGGGTACGGCAGCACGTTGTCCTTGTCGCCCTGGATGATCAGCACCGGCACGTCGATGTTCGGCAGGTCACCGCGGAAGTCGGTCTGCCAGGCGTCCACCGAGTCGTGGGTGCCCTTGGCCGACGCCTGCGCGCCGATCTGCCAGTGCGCGTGGTACGCCTCGTCGCTGACCAGCTTCCCCCGGTTCTCGCTGGCGTTGAAGAACGCGTCGCAGAACTGGGTCAGGTAGGCGAACCGGTCCTGGATGATCGCCTTCTGGAACCCCTCGAACATGCTCTTGTCGACGCCCTCCGGGTCCTCGGGCGCCTTCAGCAGGTACGGCGCCAACGGGGCCATCATGACCGCGCGGTCCACCCGGTCCGACCCGTACGCGCCCAGGTAGCGGGTCACCTCACCGGTGCCCATGGAGTGCCCGACCAGGATGGCGTTGCGCAGGTCCAGCTCGGTCATCAGCACGTCCAGGTCGGCGGCGAACGTGTCGTAGTCGTAGCCGCTGGCCGGCTGGGCGGAGTTGCCGAACCCTCGCCGGTCGTACGTGATCACCCGGTATCCGGCGTTCAGCAGCGGACCGCTCATCTTCTCCCAGGTCGCCCCGTTGAACGGGAAACCGTGGATCAGCACGACCGGCTGACCGGAACCGTGATCCTCGTAGTACAGGTCGATAGGTGCGGAGTTCTCCGTACCGACGGTGACGAAAGGCATGTCGGGATTCCCCCTCGCGCGGGTTTCTCGGACCCCCCACGCCTTCCCGACCTGCCCCCGTCTATTCGTGGCGGGCCGGATAGGGCAGGTCCACCACCCGGTCCTCGGTCAGCTCGCCGCCGGGCGCCCAGACCTCGTACACGCCGCGTTCCAGACACTGCGCGCCGGTCGCGGCCACCGCGTCGGGATCCGGGCGGCGCAGCCGCAGCCGCAGCCAGCCGCCCTCCTCCCGCAGCACCAGGCACGGCACGCCGCGCCACACCGCCGTGCGCACCCGCCGGGCCGCCGCGTCCACCGGGTACCGGGCCGCCCGGGTCATCGCCAGCACCCGGAACCCGCCCGGCTGGTCGGCCACCGCCTCGTACTCCGATCCGGCGTACGTGCCGACGAGCCGGGTGGAGCGCGGCGCGTCGCCGGTCGGCACGTACTCCTGGTCGGCGGCCAGACCGGGCACCGCGGCGAGCAGGTGCCGCCACTGCGGCCCGGCCAGGCGCAGCCAGCCCCGCTGCTCCGCCTGGTAGGTGTAGAGCACCACCTCCACCCCCTCGGCCGGGTAGGCCAGCAGCGTGGCGTTCGCCGGCATCGGCAGGTCGGCGAACTCGCGGGTGACGAACTCCGGAACGAGCTGCCCGTTGCTCGGCACGAACCCGGTACCCAGCACCGGCGGCCCCAGCCGGTCCCGGGGCGGCAACGCCGTCAGCCCTCGGTGCGCCTCACCCACCGGCACGTCGTAGTCGGCCGGATCGGCGGCCCGCCAGCGCAGCGCGTACGCCACGTCGCCGCCCTCCGAGTCGCCCCGCAGCACCGCCATCCCGGCCGGTGTCCGCAGGTGCGCCACGTCGTGCTCCCGGTAGCAGAAGCCGTGCGGCAGCACGCCCCGCACGTAGCCGGCGAGCTGCCGGGCGGAGAGCACCTTCACCATCCGGGTGCCGGGCCGGATCACCGCCGACTCCCGCACCGCGGCGAGCGTCGGATCGGCCGCCGCGCCCGGCTGCTGGCTGAGCCGGTGCACGTACGCCCAGCCCCGGTCCCGGTGCAATGGCATCAGCAGCGGCGCGTCCGTGTCGTCGCCCGGACCGGCGCCCCCGTGCACCGCGTCCACCTCGGTCGCGTGCACGAACCGGCGCCACGGACAGCCGCTGCCGGGCCGGGGGCACCACTCGAACCCGGGCGCCTCGTCGGCGCTGAACAACTCGTACGCCGCTCCCCGGGCGATCTCCTCGGCCGGGTGCACCCGGCCGCCGTACGTCACGCGCAACCCGGCCCGGTCGGAGGCGGGCCCGCCGGCCTGGTCGGTGACGGTCACTCCGGGACGCTAAGCCCGCCAGATGTGGGGCACGTGAACAGCCGGTGGCGGTCCGGGAACGCCGCACCGGGCCGGTGTGTGATGCTGGCCGCGATGACCGAGCAGACCGAGACCCGCAAGCAGCGCGCCGCCCGCCGGGCCGGGGAGTTCCCGCCCGCCCCCGAGCCGCTGCCCGTACCCGTGCTGGACAGCCACACCCACCTCGACATCACCGTCGGCGAGTTCGGCACGCCGCCCGGCGGCGCCCCCGGCGACGACCCGGTGGCCGCCGCGATCGACGTCGCCGCCCGGGCCGGCGTGGACCGGCTCGTCCAGGTCGGCGTGGACGTCGACTCGTCCCGGTGGAGCGCCGACGTCGCCGACAAGTACGCCCCGGTGCTCGCCACAGTCGCGCTGCACCCGAACGAGGCGCCCCGGCTGGCCGACCTGGACGAGGCGCTGCGCGAGATCGAGACGCTCGCCGGGCGGGACCGCGTCCGGGGGGTCGGCGAGACCGGCATGGACTTCTTCCGTACCGGCGTCGAGGGGCGGGCCGCGCAGGAGGAGAGCTTCCGGGCACACATCGCCATCGCCAAGCGGCACGGCAAGGCGCTCGTCATCCACGACCGGGACGCGCACGCCGACGTGCTGCGCATCGTCGACGACGAGGGCGCCCCGGACACCGTGGTCATGCACTGCTTCTCCGGCGACGCCGACTTCGCCCGCGAGTGCGTCCGGCGCGGCTTCCTGCTCAGCTTCGCCGGCACCGTCACGTTCGGCAGCGCCGCCGCGCTGCGCGAGGCCGCCGCCGTCACCCCGCCCGCGCAGATGCTCGTCGAGACCGACGCGCCCTACCTCACCCCGATGCCGTACCGGGGACGGCCCAACGCGTCGTACCTGATCCCGCTGACGGTCCGCTTCCTCGCCGAGACCACCGGCACCGACCTGGACGAACTCTGCGCCACCATCTCCGCGACCGGCGACCGTGCGTTCGGGCCGTGGTGAGAGGATGCCCGGCGTGACCGGACTCCTCGGCCCGGCGGAGATCCGGGAACTCGCCGCGCGCCTCGGCGTCACGCCGACCAAGAAGCTCGGCCAGAACTTCGTGCACGACCCGAACACCGTGCGCCGGATCGTCACCACCGCCGGGCTCACCCCGGACGACGTGGCGCTGGAGGTCGGCCCCGGGCTCGGCTCGCTCACGCTCGCCCTGCTCCCGGTCGCTGCGCACGTGCACGCGGTGGAACTCGACCCGGCGCTCGCCGCCGCGCTGCCGGAGACCGCCGCCCGCTTCGCCGGTACGGCCGCCGAGCGGCTCACCGTCCACCCGGCCGACGCGCTGCGGATCACCGCCGCCGACCTGGCCGGGCCGGCGCCGACCGCGCTGGTGGCGAACCTGCCCTACAACGTCGCCGTGCCGGTCGTGCTGCACCTGCTCGCCGAACTGCCCACGCTGCGCCACGGCCTGGTGATGGTGCAGAAGGAGGTCGCCGACCGGCTCGTCGCCGGTCCCGGCTCCAAGGTGTACGGCATCCCGTCGGTGAAACTCGCCTGGTACGCCCGCTCCCGCTCGGCCGGCAAGGTTCCGCCGAACGTGTTCTGGCCGGTGCCCAACGTCGACTCCGGCCTGGTCGCGTTCACCCGGCGGGAGCCGCCCCGGCCGGACGTACCCCGGAAGGCCGTCTTCGCGGTCGTCGACGCCGCGTTCGCGCAGCGCCGCAAGACGCTGCGCGCCGCCCTGGCCGGCTGGGCCGGCGGCGCGGACCGGGCCGCCGCCGCGCTCACCGCCGCCGGTGTGGATCCGGGCGCACGGGGCGAATCGCTCACCGTCGAGCAGTTCGCCGCCATCGCCGCGTCGGCCCCGGACGCCCCCGGCGCCGAGCAGTAGGCTGGCGCCGTTGTCCGACCCCTCGCCGAGGAGCTGACCGTGCCGAAGCCGTTCGACATCCGCCCACGTCCGGTGGAGTCCACCCGGTGACCGAGGCATGGCGACCGGAGGACGAGGACGGGCAGCGGCGCGGGTCCAGCGGCCCGGTCAAGGTGCGGGTGCCCGCCAAGGTCAACCTGCACCTCGGGGTCGGGCCGCTGCGGCGTGACGGCTACCACGAGCTGAACACCGTCTACCACGCGATCTCCATCTACGACGAGCTGACCGCCCGTCGCGGCGACACGCTCGCCCTCACCATGGAGGGCGAGGGCGCCGGAGAGCTGGCGCTGGACGACACCAACCTGGCGCTGCGCGCCGCGCACGCGCTCGCCGGCTACGCGGGCGTCGCCCCGCACGCCCGGCTGCACCTGCGCAAGCAGATCCCGCTCGCCGGCGGGCTGGCCGGCGGCAGCGCCGACGCCGCCGCCGCGCTGGTCGCCTGCGACACGCTCTGGGGCACCGGGCTGTCCCGCGACGAACTGGCCGGCATCGCCGCCGACCTCGGCTCCGACGTGCCGTTCCTCATCCACGGCGGCACCGCGCTCGGCACCGGCCGGGGCGAGGCGGTCAGCCCGGTGCTGGCCCGCCCCACCTCCTGGCACTGGGTGGTGGCGATCGCCGACGGCGGCCTGTCCACCCCGGCCGCGTACCGGGAACTGGACCGGCTGCGCGACGCCGGAGCCGCCGGCACGCCGCTGGGCAGCACCGACGCGCTGCTCGCCGCGCTGCGCCAGCGCGACCCGCGGGTGCTCGCCGCCACGCTCGGCAACGACCTCCAGGACGCCGCGCTGACCATGCGCCCGTCGCTGGCCGAGACGCTCAAGGCCGGCGAGGCGGCCGGCGCGCTCGCCGGCATCGTCTCCGGCTCCGGTCCCACCTGCGTCTTCCTCGCCAACGGCGAGGCCGACGCGGTCCGGATCGCCGCCGAGATCACCGCCGCCGGGGTGTGCCGGGAGGCCCGCGTCGCGCACGGCCCGGTCGCCGGCGCCCGCGTGGTCTGACGCCCCGTACCCTTGACTCAGGCGTCCCGGGCCCCCGGGACGCCTGAGTCGTGAAGGGTGGGTCAGTGGCCAACATCGTCAACCTGGACCGGGTGTCCAAGGGGTACGGCGCCGCCGGGCCGCTGCTCACCGACGTCTCGCTCGGCCTCGACGACGCCGACCGGGTCGGTGTGGTCGGCCTCAACGGCGCCGGCAAGTCGACGCTGCTGCGGCTGCTCACCCGCACCGAGGAACCCGACGACGGCCGCGTCACCCACCGCCGCGACCTGCGGGTGGCCTGGCTGCCGCAGCGCCTCGACCTGGCCCCCGACCTCACCGTGCGGGACGTGGTGCTCGGCACCGCCTGGCTCGGCGAGAGCATGGGCGCCGAGCACGAGTGGGCCGGCGACGCGGGGGTGCGCGCCATCCTCGACGGCCTCGGCATGCCCCACCTCGGCCTGGACACGCCGGTCGGCCCGATGTCCGGCGGGGAACGCCGCCGCGTCGCGCTCGCCGCGCTGCTCGTCCGCGACGCCGACCTGCTCGTCCTCGACGAGCCCACCAACCACCTCGACGTCGGCGGCGTCGACTGGCTCGCCCGGCACCTCGTCACCCGCAAGGGCGCGCTCGTCGTGGTCACCCACGACCGCTGGTTCCTCGACGCCGTCTGCACCACCACCTGGGAGGTCGCCGACCAGACCGTCCGGGCGTACGAGGGCGGCTTCGCCGCGTGGACGCTGGCCCGCGTCGAGCGGCAACGCGTCGCCGCCGCCACCGAGGCCCGCCGGCAGAACCTGCTCCGCAAGGAGATCGCCTGGCTGCGCCGGGGCGCTCCGGCACGCACCTCCAAGCCCAAGTTCCGCATCGACGCCGCGAACGCGCTCATCGCCGACGTACCGGAACCCCGCGACACCATGTCGCTGCAACGGCTCGCCACCGCCCGGCTCGGCAAGCAGGTGTACGACCTCGAACACGTGCGGCTGCACGCCGGCCCGAAGGAGATCCTGCACGACACCACCTGGCAGGTCGGTCCCGGCGACCGGGTGGCCATCCTCGGCCGTAACGGCGCCGGCAAGACCACCCTGCTGCGGATGCTCGCCGGGGTGACCGGCCCCGACGGCGGGCGCTTCGCCGCCGGGCAGACCGTCCGGCCGGCGTTCCTGTCCCAGGAACTCGCCGAACTCCCCGGGCACCTGCGCGTGCTGGAAGCCGTCGAGGAGGTGGCCCGGCGCGTGCAGTTCGGCGACCGGGAGATCAGCGCCTCCCAGCTCGCCGAGATCTTCGGCTTCGACGACCGGCGGCTCTGGACCCCGGTGAGCGACCTGTCCGGTGGCGAGCGCCGCCGCCTGCAGATGCTGCGGCTGCTCGCCGGGGAACCCAACGTGCTCCTGCTCGACGAGCCGACGAACGACCTGGACACCGACACGCTCGCCGCGCTGGAGGACCTGCTCGACTCGTGGCCCGGCACGATCGTCGTGGCCAGCCACGACCGCTACCTGATCGAGCGGGTCACCGACGTCGCGTACGGCATGTTCGGTGACGGCCGGCTGGTGCACCTGCCCGGCGGCGTCGACGAGTACCTGGCGCGCGCCGCCGCGGCCGGCGGCCCGGCGCCCGCCGACCTCACCCCGGCCACGGCGGCACCGGCGCGCGAGGGCATGTCCGCCGCCGAGGTACGCGTCGCGAAGAAGGAACTCAACCGGCTGGAACGGCAGATCGCCAAGCTGGAACAGAAGGAGGCGGGCCTGCACGAGCAGCTCGCCGCGAACGCCACCGACTACGCCCGGGTCGCCGAGCTGGACGCCCAGCTCAAGGAGGTACGGGCCGAGCGGGACCGCACCGAGGAGACCTGGCTGGCTCTCGCCGAGGAGCTTCCGGCCGGCTGACCTGCCGCCGGGGTGGGGGGTGTGCGGCGTCACTGACCGGCGTACGGGACAATCACCGGTGGAACCCTCGTCCGAACGGTCTTTTGGAGACGCAGAGATGGCCCACACCCCCGTCAACCACCCCGCGCGGCCGATCTACCGGGCGATCGGCGGGATCGTTGGTCTGTACTTCGTCGTCTTCGGCGGCCTCGGCATCATCGCCAGCGCCGGCAACGACTTCCTCGCCCAGGACGACACCAAGGTCCTCGGCCAGGGCACCAACATGGCGTTCTCGCTGCTGTCGGTGCTGTTCGGCGTCGTGATCCTGGTCGGCACCGCGATCGGCCGCAACCTCGACGTGGCGATCAACCAGTGGCTGGCCTACACGCTGATGGTGATCGGCCTGGCCGCGCTGGCGTTCCTCCAGACCGACGCCAACATCTTCAACTTCTCGATCATGACCGACGTCGTGGTCCTGACCCTGTCCCTGGTGCTCCTGATGGTCGGCATGTACGGCAAGGTCGGCTCCGACGACGAGCACGAGGCCTGGCAGAAGGCCCGCCTGGTGCTCTGATCCCGCCTCGTACCGAAGGCCCGGCGCGCCGCGCCGGGCCTTCGGTGTTTTCCGGACGCGCGCGGACACCCCAGGCGACAATTGCCCCGAATCAGTCACACGGCTGGAGGGCATCATGGCGCACTTCCCGGTGAACCACCCCGCGCGGCCGCTCTACCGGGTGCTGTCCGGGCTCATCGGCCTCTACATCCTGGTCTTCGGCGTCTTCGGCGTCTTCCAGACCTGGGGCGAGGGGCTGTTCGGCCGAGACGGCGACTGGGCGCTCGGCCTGCGCACCAACCTGGCCTTCTCGCTGGTCTCGGTGGTCTTCGGCGCGGTCCTGCTGGTCGGCGCGTCCCGCCGCGACAACCTCGGCCACTACATGAACCTCACCGCCGGGGTGGTCTTCCTGGTCACCGGCATCCTGATGATGTCGGTGCTCCAGACCTCGGCGAACTTCCTCAACTTCTCGATGTCGACTGTCATCGTGTCGCTGCTGTTCGGGCTGGTCCTGCTCGCCACCGGCCTGTACGACAAGGTCGGCACGCCCGAGCACGCCGAGGAGGAACGGCAGCGCCGCTACCACCCCATCGGGGAACGCTCTCGGTGACCGGCGCCCTCGTCGCCACGACGGGCGCCGCGGCTCATTGGAGGGTGGGGCGACCGCCGTCGGCCTGGTCGGTCCGCGGGTCGTGGAGCGCGCGAAGCGCGTCGAGTGCGACAGCGGTGAGAACGCCACGGCCGACACCGGCGCGGCCGAGCAACTCCATCCCCCGGGTGACCGCGACGAAGTAGACCGCCAGTGACTGCACGTTCGCGTCCTCCGGGAGATCCCCGTTCTCCCGGGCGTGTTCCAGGCATCCGGCGTAGACCCCGGCGAGCTGCTCGATGGCGGCCTTCGTGACGGTCGAGAGCGGGTCCTCCTCGCCTGTCGACTCGACGAGCGCGCGCGTGGTGAGTGAGACCCGCCGATCGCTGCTGCTGAACTCGATCGCCATGCGGAGCATGTGCCCCCGGATTCGTTCCAGCGGCGAAGCGCCGTCGTGCCCGAGTGCTTCCGAGACGGCGCGCGTCGCCTCCTCCCGATCCTCGGAGAGGGCCCGGAGGAACAGTTCCCGCTTCCCGCCGAAGGCGTTGTAGAGGCTCTGCTTGCCCAGGCCGGTCGCCCGCACCAGGTCGTCGAGGGTCGCGGCGGCGAGGCCGTGCACGGCGAACACCTCACTGGCGCTGCTGACGACATCGCTCTCGACGAACTTGCGGGGACGGGGCACGGGGGAAGCCTACGTTATTGACCATCCGGTCAAAAACTTGTTAGCGTGGGCGGCGCACATCGACGGGAACTGTTCCCGCGGTGGCACGACAATCGAGGGCGGGCCGAATGAAGAGCAACGAAGAGATCGTTCGCGAGGCGTACCGGCTGGCGGAAGGGGATGTCCTCGACGGGCCCGGCTTCCGCGCCCTGTTCACCGAGGACGGAACGTTCAACGACATGCCCAACGGGCTGACATTCCGCGGGGACCAGATTCCGCAGGCGCTGACCGGCTTCGCCGGCGTCTTTCCCGACGTCCACCGCGAACTGCTCGACGTGCACGCTCTCGGTGACGTCGTCGCCGTCGAACTACGAATTCAGGGCACTCACCTCGGCGGTTTCCCCACGCCGGCCGGCGAGATCCCGCCGACCGGCAACCGGATCGACGTGCCGACCGCTGATCTCTGGCATCTGCGGGACGGAAAGATCGAAAGGTTCGACTGCTACAACGCGGCGAACGTGCTGCTCGCCCAGATCGGTGCCGGCCCCGACCTCGACTCGGCGATCGCGGCCGCCGTGGGGGCGTAGTGCCACCACCGCACCGCACGGCCGAGGATCCGGCTCACGTACCGATCGGCCCCGGCTTCGAGGCCAGGTGCGACAACCCGTTCCAGGCCAGATTCACCAGGTGCGCCGCCACCGTCTCCTTGCGCGGCTTGCGCACCTCCAGCCACCAGCGGCCGGTCAGCGCCACCATGCCCACCAGCGCCTGCGAGTAGAGCTCCGCCAGCTTCGGGTCGTACCCCCGGATGGAGAACTCGCCCGCCAGGATGTGCTCCACCTGGTGCGCCACGTCGTTCATCACGCTGCTGAAGTTGCCCGTCGCGGACATCAGCGGGGACTCCCGGACCAGCACCCGGAAGCCGCTGGTCTCCTCCTCGATGTAGGTCAGCAACGTCAACGCGGCCTGCTCCAGCAACTCCCTCGGATGACCTGCGGTCAGCGCCGTGGTGATCCGGTCCAGCAGCGAGCGGACCTCCCGGTCCACCACCACCGCGTAGAGCCCTTCCTTCCCGCCGAAGTGCTCGTAGACCACCGGCTTGGAGACCTTGGCACGCGCCGCGATCTCCTCGATCGAGGTCGCGTCGAAACCCTTCTCGGCGAAGATCTGCCGGGCGATCGAGATCAGCTGCTCGCGCCGCTGCGTTGCGGACATCCGTACCCGGGAGGGCTTCGTCGCCGGCACGGGCCGCCGACGGGTGCGGTCGTTGCCGGAAACGTCGGTCACCCGTCCATCCTGCCAGGCGCGACGCTCGCGGTCAGACCGACCGCTGTCGTACGCACGTTCTAATCTGCGCCGGTGACCGACCCCCTCGCCGCCGAGGCGCGGCGCCTACGTGTGGACGAGCAGCTCTCCGTCGCCGAGATCCGGGTTCGCCTGGGCATCGGCCGCGACCGGGTGTACGCGCTGCTGCGCGGCATCCCGCCGCCGGAGTGGACCCGCCGGCCGCGAGCCCGCGACGACGCCCGTGCCGAGGCCCTGCGGCTGCGCACGGCGGGCCGGTCGGTAAACGAGATCGCGGCGCGGCTCGGGGTGGCGAAGTCGACTGCCTACCAGTGGGTGCGGCACCTGCCGCTGGACCCGGACGACGAGACGGCCGAGCGGCGCCGCGAGCACTCGAAGGCGATGACGGAGGCGCGCTGGAGCGCGTACCGGGAGACGCGGGATGCCGCGCGGACCGCGGAGCACGCCCGCGCCGCCGGTGTGGTCGGCGGTCTCGGCGAGCGGGACCTGCTGATGCTCGGTGCCGCGATCTACTGGTGCGAGGGAGCCAAGTCCAAGCCCTGGCGGCCCCAGGGCCGGTTGGAGTTCGTCAACACCGATCCGGGTTTGCTGGCCCTCTTCCTCCGGTTCCTGGAAGTCTGCGGCGTGGACCGGACGGTGCCGACCTACCGGGTGAGCATCCACGAGTCGGCGGACGCCGAGGCTGCGGTGCGCTGGTGGGTGGGGCGGCTCGGGCTGCCCGCGGAGAGGTTCCGCCGCACGGTGCTCAAGCGGCACAACCCGACGACGGTACGGCGGAACACCGGCGACACCTATCACGGCTGCCTCGTGATCACTGTGCCCCGCAGCCGCGAGCTCTACTGGCGGATCGAAGGTATGATCGCCGAGCTGTTCCGGATTGCGGACGAGGCGCAGGGGAAGATGTCGATCCGCAGGTCTTGACATGGCGATGGGGTGTGGGGTAACGGCAACCCGCAGGCCTTTGGAGCCTTGAGCTCCTGGTTCGAATCCAGGCACCCCAGCTCATTCGTCGGATCGCTCGCGAGCGGACGGCGTTTGTGTGGCCGGATGCGAATTGTGGCGAGCCGCGTGGTTAGCATGACCGCGAGACTGTCGCCGTCCCGACGGGAGCCACGTCGTGTCCCAGCCCCACCTCCGCACCGTTGTCGTGCTCGCCGCCGGTGAGGGCAAGCGGATGAAGTCGTCCCTGCCCAAGGTGCTGCACCCGCTGCTCGGCCGTACCCTGCTCGGTCACGTCCTCGCCGCGGCCGGCCCGCTGGGTGCGGACCGCACCGTGGTCGTGGTCGGCCACGGCGCCGATCAGGTCCGGGAGCACCTGACCGAGGTCGCCCCGGGTGCCACGCCCGTGCTCCAGGAGCGCCAGCTCGGCACCGGGCACGCGGTCCGCATCGCGCTGGACGCGGTGCCGGACGCGACCGGCACCGTGGTGGTGATCAACGGGGACGTGCCACTGCTGCGGCCGGAGACGGTCCAGGCGCTCGTCGAGGCGCACGAGGACGCCGCCGCGGCGGCGACGGTGCTCGCCGCCGAGGTGCCCGACCCGACCGGTCTGGGCCGGATCGTGCGGGACGTGCAGGGGCGGCTGGAGCAGATCGTCGAGGAGCGCGACGCCACCCCGCAGCAGCGCGCGCTGCGGGAGATCAACGCGGGCATCTACGCGTTCGACGCGGCTCGCCTACGGGAGGCGCTGGGCAAGCTCTCCACCGACAACGACCAGGGCGAGGAGTACCTGACCGACGTCTTCGCGCTGCTGCGCGACGCCGGTGAGCCGGTGGCTGTGCACTGCGCCGCCGACCACGTGGAGACGCTCGGCTGCAACGACCGGGTCGAGCTGGCCGCGCTGCGCCGGCTGCTGCGGGACCGGGTGAACGAGGGCTGGATGCGGACCGGGGTCAGCATCCTCGACCCCCACACCACCTGGATCGACGTGACGGTGACCGTCGAGCGGGACGCGGTGATCGACCAGAACACCCAGCTCCAGGGCGCCACGACGGTCGGCGAGGGCGCGCTCGTCGGCCCGGACACCACGCTCGTGGACACGGCGGTGGGCGCGGGCGCGAGCATCGTGCGCAGTCACGCGCTCGGCGCCGAGGTGGGCCCGCAGGCGAGCGTCGGCCCGTACGCGTACCTGCGGCCGGAGTCGCGGCTGGGCCGCAAGGCGAAGGTCGGCACGTTCGTGGAGACCAAGAAGGCGTCGATCGGTGACGGGTCGAAGGTGCCGCACCTGTCGTACGTGGGGGACGCGACGATCGGCGAGCACAGCAACATCGGCGCGGCGACCGTCTTCGTCAACTACGACGGGGTACGCAAGCACCACACCACCATCGGCAGTCACGCGCGTACCGGGGCGGACAACATGTTCGTGGCGCCGGTGCGGGTGGGCGACGGCGCGTACACCGCTGCGGGTTCGGTGATCACCGGGGACGTGCCGCCGGGTGCGATGGCGGTGGCGCGGGGTCAGCAGCGCAACGTGGAGGGCTGGGTGTTGCGCAAGCGGGCCGGCACGGACGCCGCGGAGGCGGCGCGGCGGGCCGGTGAGGGTGCGTCGGACACGGGCGGCGCCGCAAGCGAAGGTGACTGACTCCACGGCGGCCGCCGGGCCGTGGGTGGATCGCTGAACCGGGGGCATACTGCAACCGAACAGTCCCCGGCCCACCGCCGCCGGGTACCACCGACATACGGGAGCAGACGGGCCCATGGGCAGCATCGTCGCCGAAAACCGCAAGAGCCTGATGCTCTTCTCCGGGAGGGGTTTTCCGGAGCTGGCCAAGGAGATCGGTGAGGTGCTCGGCGTCGCGCCGACGCCGGCCGACGCGTACGACTTCGCCAACGGCGAGATCTTCGTACGGTACAAGGATTCGGTCCGTGGTTCGGACGCCTTCGTGGTGCAGTCCGTGACGCACGGCGTGAACACCTGGGTCATGGAGACCCTGATCATGGTCGACGCGCTGAAGCGCGGCTCGGCCAAGCGGATCACAGTGGTGCTGCCGTTCTACCCGTACTCGCGGCAGGACAAGAAGCACCGCGGCCGGGAGCCGATCTCGGCGCGGCTGATCGCCGACCTGCTGAAGACCGCCGGTGCGAACCGGATCCTGACCGTGGACCTGCACACCGCGCAGATCCAGGGTTTCTTCGACGGCCCGGTGGACCACCTGTTCGCGATGGACGTGCTGGCCGAGTACGTGGAGCACAAGTACGCGGGCCGGCCGATGACCGTGGTCGCGCCGGACTCGGGCCGGGTACGCGTGGCCGAGCGCTGGACCGACCGGCTGGGCGGCTGCCCGCTGGCGTTCATCCACAAGACCCGCGATCCGCTCAAGCCGAACCAGGTGGTGGCGAACCGGGTCGTCGGTGAGGTCGAGGGCCGGGTGTGCCTGATCGTGGACGACATGATCGACACCGGTGGCACGATCACCAAGGCGGCGGACATCCTCAAGGAGCAGGGCGCGGCGGAGATCGTGGTCGCCTCGACCCACGCGCTGCTGTCCGACCCGGCGACGGAGCGGCTGAAGAACAGCCCGATCAGCGAGGTCGTGGTGACGAACACGCTGCCGCTGCCGTCGGAGAAGCAGCTGGACAAGCTGACCGTGCTGTCGATCGCCCCGCTGCTGGCCCGGGCGATCCGGGAGGTCTTCGACGACGGGTCGGTGACCACCCTGTTCGGTGGCCTGAGCTGAGCGCGCCGGTCCGGTCGCCGGGGTGTCTCCGGCGACCGGGCCGATGCCCTGCGCAAGCGGCCGGGCGGTGATATGGGGGACTGCCGGAGAGCCGGGAATTCCCTCGGGTAGACTGGTGCGGTTGCCACGGCGAGGGTGCCCGGCGGGCTGTTGACAAGCACCGCACGGAGGCGCCGTCATCGACGCGGTGCTCCGGGCGGTCGTTCATGACCCTAGCCCCAGCGAGCCCCTCGCCCCAGCACCGCCAGACGACAAGCCGCCGCAGCGAAGCATCAGGAGTTTCCCCGTGTCCGAGGTAAAGATCAGCGCCGAGCCCCGTACCGAGTTCGGCAAGGGTGGTGCCCGTCGTACCCGCCGGGCCGGCAAGGTGCCCGCCGTGCTGTACGGCCACGGCGAGAAGCCCAAGCACATCGCGCTTCCGGCGCGGGAGTTCGCCGCCGCGATCCGTAAGGGCGGCGCGAACCAGCTCTTCGCGATCGAGGTCAGCGACGGCACCCAGGTGCTGGCGCTGCCGAAGGCGATCCAGCGTGACCCGATCAAGGACACCTTCGAGCACGTGGACCTGCTGCTGGTCCGCCGGGGCGAGAAGGTCACCGTCGAGGTCCCGGTCCAGCTGACCGGTGAGGCCGCGAAGGACACCTTGATCGTGCACGACCACGACACGCTGTCGGTGACCGCCGACGCGACCAAGGTGCCGGACCACCTGGAGGCGTCGATCGAGGGCGCCGAGCCGGGCACCACGATCACCGCCGCCGACGTCGAGCTGCCGTCCGGCGTCGAGCTGGCCACCGACGAGGAGACCGCTGTCGCCTCGGTGACCGCCGCTCCGACCGCCGAGCAGCTCGAGGCCACCCTCCCCGAGGTCGAGGAGGCCACCGAGGAGGCCGAGGCCGAGGTCGGCGAGGAGACCGCCGAGGGTGCCGAGGGCGCTCCGGCCGCCGAGGGCGAGGAGGCCCCGGCCGAGGCGAAGACCGAGGCCTGACCGGTCCGCAAGGCTGTGCGACAGGCGTCCCCGGTTCCCGGGGGCGCCTGTCGGCGTATCGGGACTGGTCGGGCGAGCGAGCGGGAAGGGGCGTCGGGTGACGGACGAGGCGGGGCCGTGGCTGGTGGTCGGCCTGGGCAACCCCGGCCGGGAGTACGCGAACAACCGGCACAACGTCGGGTTCATGGTGGCGGACCTGCTGGCGGCCCGGGTGGGCGCGAAGTTCGGGCGGCACAAGCGCGCGATGGCCGAGGCCGCCGAGGGGCGGCTGGGGTTCGGCGGTCCGAAGCTGGTGCTGCTGAAGCCGTTGACGTACATGAACCTCTCCGGTGGTCCGGTGGCCGGGCTGGCGCAGTTCCACAAGATCCCGCCGGCGCACGTGATCGCGGTGCACGACGAGCTGGACATCCCGTACGGGCAGGTGCGGGTGAAGTGCGGCGGCGGCGAGGGCGGGCACAACGGCCTGCGGTCGATGTCGAAGTCGCTCGGCACCAAGGACTACGTGCGGGTGCGGTTCGGCATCGGCCGGCCGCCGGGCCGGCAGGACCCGGCCGACTACGTACTCTCGGATTTCTCCTCGGCGGAGCGCAAGGAGCTGGAGTTCCTGGTGGACCGCGCGGCGGACGTGGTGGAGTCCGTGGTTCTCAAGGGCGTGGAGCCGACGCAGAACCTGTACCACGGGGGTTGACCGGCGGGGCGGAGCGCGGCCGGTAGCCTCGGGCGGCGGGAGCGAAGGCGGGTGACGGGAGCATCATGGGCAGTCCTCCGATGATCGACGGCGGGTTCGCCCGGTGGCTGGCGTCCCGGGCCGGTCAGGCGCTGACGGCCCTGCGCGCGGAGATGGGCTTCGCCGACGCGGGCGCGCTCCGGTCGGCCGGTGACAAGGTCTCGCACGACCTGATCCGCACCGAGCTGGCGAAGTGGCGGCCGGCGGACGCGGTGCTGTCGGAGGAGGACGAGGGTTCGCGGCTGGCCTGGACGGCGGAGGTGACCGACGAGGCGCTGCCGCGTCTGACCGCGGACCGGGTCTGGATCGTCGACCCGCTGGACGGCACCCGGGAGTACGCGGAGGAGGGGCGCGCGGACTGGGCGGTGCACGTGGCGCTCTGGTCGCGCAACGCGTCGACGCCGCACGGTCTGGTGGCGGGCGCGGTGGCCCTGCCGGCCCAGCACCGGGTGCTCGGCACGGACCACCCGCCGGCGTACCCGCCGATGACTGTGGAGGCGGCCATCGGGGGCGGCGCGCGGGTCATCCGGTTGGCGGCCAGCCGTAGCCGTCCGCCGGTTTTCCTGACCGACCTGGCAGAGGACGTCGGCGCTCATCTGGTTCCGATGGGCTCGGCGGGCGCGAAGATCGCCGCCGTGGTGACCGGTGAGGTCGACGCGTACATCCACGCGGGCGGTCAGTACGAGTGGGATTCGGCCGCTCCGGTCGCTGTGGCGACGGCCACCGGTCTGCATGCTTCCCGGATCGACGGTTCTGCGCTGAAATACAACGGGGCCGACCCGCGCCTACCGGATCTGCTGGTCTGCCGCAAGGATCTCGCGAGTCGGTTGCTTGCAGCGTTGCAGCGGCATTCCGGGTAACCTGAGCGTTCTTCTTCACGAGTCCGACCTGAAAGGTCTGGAATCCGATGTACGGATCCGTGCGAATCGAGTTCGTGTCATGACGTCCCCCGCCGCGTACCAGGTGTCGCACCTCGACGCGCTCGAGGCGGAGAGCATCTTCGTGATGCGCGAGGTCGTCGCCGAGATGGAACGGCCGGTGCTGCTGTTCTCCGGCGGCAAGGACTCGATCGTGATGCTCCGGTTGGCCCAGAAGGCGTTCGCGCCGGCCAACATCCCCTTCCCGGTGATGCACGTGGACACCGGGCACAACTTCCCCGAGGTGCTCGACTACCGCGACCGGCGGGTGGCCGAGCTGGGCCTGCAGCTCATCGTGGCGAGCGTGCCGGAGGCGCTGAACAAGGGCCTGGTCCGCGAGTCCGCCGACGGCATGCGCAACCGGATCCAGACGCCGGTGCTGCTGGAGGCGGTGGAGAAGCACCGCTTCGACGCGTTGTTCGGCGGCGCCCGGCGCGACGAGGAGAAGGCGCGGGCCAAGGAGCGGGTGTTCAGCTTCCGCGACGAGTTCGGCCAGTGGGATCCGAAGAACCAGCGTCCGGAGCTGTGGGCGCTCTACAACGGCCGGCACCACCCGGGCGAGTCGATCCGGGTGTTCCCGCTGTCGAACTGGACCGAGCTGGACGTCTGGCACTACATCGCGCGGGAGCAGATCCCGCTGCCGTCGATCTACTACGCGCACGAGCGTGAGGTGATCGAGCGCGACGGGATGCTCTACGCGGTCAACGAGTTCTTCCGGGCCCGCGCCGGTGAGCAGCCGTTCAAGGCCCAGGTGCGGTACCGGACCGTGGGTGACGCCTCCTGCACCGCGGCGGTCAGCTCGGACGCCGACACGGTGGAGAAGGTGATCGAGGAGGTGGCCGCCACGCGGATCACCGAGCGCGGCGCGACCCGCGGTGACGACCGGGTCAGCGAGGCCGCCATGGAGGACCGCAAGCGAGAGGGCTACTTCTGATGAGCGTCGAGACCCTGGCCCCGGCTGAGAGCGAGACCGCCCGGCCGATGGACCTGCTGCGGTTCGCCACCGCGGGCAGCGTCGACGACGGCAAGTCGACGCTGATCGGCCGTCTGCTCTACGACACCAAGTCGCTGTTCAGCGACCAGCTCGCCGCCGTCGAGGCGGTCAGCGCCGCCCGGGGCGACGAGTACACCAACCTGGCGCTGCTCACCGACGGCCTGCGCGCCGAGCGGGAGCAGGGCATCACCATCGACGTGGCGTACCGCTACTTCGCCACGCCGCGGCGGAAGTTCATCATCGCCGACACCCCGGGGCACATCCAGTACACCCGGAACATGGTCACCGGCGCCTCCACCGCCGACCTGGCGCTGATCCTGGTGGACGCGCGCAAGGGCCTGGTGGAGCAGTCCCGCCGGCACGCGTTCCTCTGCTCGCTGCTGCGGGTGCCGCACCTGGTCCTGTGCGTGAACAAGATGGACCTGGTGGACTGGTCGCAGGAGGTCTACGAGCGGATCGCGGACGAGTTCACCGCGTTCGCCGCGAAGCTCGACGTACCGGACCTGACTGTGGTGCCGGTCTCCGCGCTGCAGGGCGACAACATCGTCACCCGCTCGGAGAACATGCCCTGGTACGAGGGCCCGTCGCTGCTGCACCACCTGGAGCGGGTGCACATCGCCTCGGACCGCAACCTGGTCGACGTGCGGTTCCCGGTGCAGTACGTGATCCGGCCGCAGTCCACCACCGTCACCGACTACCGGGGTTACGCCGGTCAGGTGGCCTCGGGCGTGCTCAAGCCCGGCGACGAGGTGATGGTGCTGCCGTCCGGCTTCACCAGCCGGATCGCGGCGGTGGAGACGGCCGACGGCCCGGTGGACGAGGCGTTCCCGCCGATGTCGGTGACGGTCCGGCTGACCGACGAGCTGGACATCTCCCGCGGCGACATGATCTGCCGGCCGAACAACGCCCCGATGGCCGTGCAGGACATCGAGGCGATGGTCTGCTGGATGGACGAGACCCGGCCGTTGCAGGTCGGCGGCAAGTACGCGATCAAGCACACGACCCGTTCGGCGCGGGCGATCGTGCGCGGGCTGCACTACCGGCTGGACATCAACTCGCTGCACCGCGACGAGACGGCCGCCGAGCTGAAGCTCAACGAGATCGGCCGGGTCCGGCTGCGGACCACTGTTCCGCTGCTGGCCGACGAGTACCGCCGTAACCGCACCACCGGCGGCTTCGTGATCATCGACGAGTCGACGAACCGTACGGTCGGCGCCGGCATGATCGTCGAGGCCGGCTGACGCACGTGACGAGAAGGCCCCCGGCGCTGCGCCGGGGGCCTTTCGCGTTCAGTCCAGGCGGGTGACGCCGCCGGCCGGCAGGACGGTGAGCGTGCCGGGGGCGGTGAAGCCGTTCCGGGCGTACGCGTCGGTGACGGCGGCGGCCACCGCGTCGGCGGAGCCGGCGTCGACCAGGGCGAGCACGCAGCCGCCGAAGCCGCCGCCGGTCATCCGCGCGCCGTACGCCCCGGCGGACAGCGCCGCCTCGACCGCGGTGTCGATCTCCGGCACGGTGATCTCGAAGTCGTCGCGCATGGAGGTGTGCGAGGCGGTCAGCAGCGGACCGGTGTCGCGGACCCGGCCGGCGCGCAGCAGCGCGACGGTGTCGAGGACCCGCTGGTTCTCGGTCACCACGTGCCGCACCCGGCGGCGGGTCTCGTCGTCGTCGAGGCGGGCCAGCGCGGCGTCGAGCCCGGCCACCGTCACGTCGCGCAGCGCGGTCACGCCGAGTGTCGCGGCGGCCCGCTCGCAGCTCTCGCGGCGGGCCGCGTACTCGCCGTCCGCGTGCCGGTGCGGCGCCCGGCTGTCGATCACCAGCACGGCCAGCCCGGCGCCGTCCAGGTCGAACGGGATCTGCTCGATCTCCTCGGTGCGGCAGTCGAGGAACAGCGCGTGCCCGGCCCGGCCGCGGATCACCGCGGACTGGTCCATGATCCCGGTGGGCGCGCCGACGTAGTCGTTCTCGGCCCGCTGGGCGAGCCGCGGCCACCGCCCGGCGGGCAGGTCGAGCCCGCCGAGGTCGACCAGGGCGGCCAGCACGGCCGACTCGATCGCCGCCGACGAGGAGAGCCCGGAGCCGACCGGCACGTCGGAGGCGACAGCGAGCCGCGCGCCCGGCACGTCGTGGCCGTCGGCGCGCAGCGCCCACACCACCCCGGCCACGTAGGCGGCCCAGCCGTCGACCCGGCCGGGCTCGTCGGCCTCCGCCGGGCCGAACTCGACCGGCTCGTCGTCCAGCTCCGACCAGACCGTCCAGCGTCCGTCGGGGGTGGGCGCGGCGGCGACCACGGTACGCAGCGGCAGCGCGAAGGGCAGCACGAAGCCGTCGTTGTAGTCGGTGTGCTCGCCGATCAGGTTGACCCGTCCGGGAGCCGCCCAGCGGCCCGCCGGCTCGGTGCCGTACCGCTGCCGGAAGCCGGCCGTGGCGCGGTCGGCGACGTTCATGAGGGCTGCCTCGCGACGTGCGCCCGGTAGAACGCCCAGGCGTCGCCGACCATGTCGTGCAGGGTCGGCTTGGCCGGCGTCCAGCCCAGCTCGTCGCGGGCCAGCGCGGAGGACGCGACCAGCTCGGCCGGGTCGCCCTCGCGGCGGGCGGCCACCTCGACCGGAACCGGCTGCCCGGTGACCTCGCGGACCACGTCGACGACCTGCCGGTTGGTGAAGCCGTTGCCGTTGCCCAGGTTGTAGATCCGGTGCCGGCCCGGCGTGGCCGCGTCCAGCGCGAGCAGGTGGGCGCGGGCCAGGTCTTCGACGTGGATGTAGTCGCGGACGCAGGTGCCGTCGACTGTGGGGTAGTCGTCGCCGAAGAGCTGGAGCTTCTCCCGCCGTCCGGCGGCCACGTCGAGCGCGATGGGGATGAGGTGGGTCTCCGGGTCGTGCCGCTCGCCGATGGCCAGCCCGTCGCGCAGGTACGCCCCGGCGACGTTGAAGTAGCGCAGCGAGACGGCGGCCAGGTCGTGCGCGATCGCCTCGGAGGTGAGCGCCATGTCGACGGCCAGCTTGGTGGCGCCGTAGGTGCTGGTGGGGGCCTTGACGGCGGTCTCCGGGATGGGCAGCTCGGTGGGGTTGCCGTAGACGGCGGCGGTGGAGGAGAAGACCATCCGGGGCACCCGGGCGGCGCGGACCGCGTCGATGAGCGCGATCGAGCCGACCGTGTTGGCGTGCCAGTACAGCTCGGGGCGGATCATCGACTCGCCGGCGGCGATCAGGGCGGCGAAGTGCAGCACGCCGTCGAAGCCCGCGTCGGGGGTGAGCACCCGGGCGGCCTCGTGCACCGGCAGCTCGACGTGGGTGGCGTCGGGGGCGAGGGCCTCCCGGTGACCGGTGCGCAGGTCGTCCAGCACGGTCACCTGGTGGCCGTGGTCGAGCAGCATCCGGGTCACCACGCTGCCGATGTAGCCGGCGCCGCCGGTGACGAGCAGTTTCACGTCGGTCCTCCTGCCTGGGCCGCGTCCCGCGGCGGCCGTCCCGTGATCACCCTAAGGCCGAGGGCTGTGTCGCGGCTGTCGAGTTGAATCCACCTCTACTTCACCATAATCCTCCACGATTGAACAGATCCGAACATCGGGCCGAGCGTCCGGTGGCCGCTGTCTACCATCCTTCTCATGCGGGAGGGTGGTGGTCCCGGGCCCCGGCGGAAACCGTCGGGGCGGCCCCGACGCGAACCCGGCCCGCTGGCCCGCGCCGTGGCCCGTCTCGTGGTGCGCGGCGCCGACGGAGCCACCCGCCTCGTCACCGCCCTGCTCGGGGCCAGCCCCACCGCCGGCCGGGAACGGATCAGCGAGGCCGAACTGCGGGACCTGGTCGCGGCGAACACGCTGCTCGACCCGGACGAACGGCGGATCATCGACGAGGTGCTGGTCGCCGGCGCCCGGCTCGTCCGCGAGGTGATGGTGCCCCGCACCGAGGTGGTCTTCCTCAGCGCGGCGCTCCCGCTGGCGCAGGCCCAGCGGCTGGTCCGGGCCGACCCGCACACCCGCTACCCGGTGGTCGACGGCACCCACGACGACGTGGTCGGCATGGTGCACCTGCGGGACGTGCTGCTGCGCCCGGAAGCGGACCGGCCGCTGCTGGTCGGCGACCTGATCCGGGAGGTCAAGCGCCTGCCGGACAGCAAACGCGTGCTGGCGGCGCTCACCGAGATGCGCCGGGAGGGTCACCACCTGGCCGTCGTCGTCGACGAGTACGGCGGCACCGCCGGCATCGTCACCTGCGAGGACCTGGTCGAGGAACTGGTCGGGGAGATCCGGGACGACGAGCACGGCCCCCTCGAACCGGAACCCGCCGGCCTGCCCGCCGTCGTCGACGGCCGGCTCAACCTGACCGACTTCGCCGAGCGCACCGGCGTGCCGCTGCCCGCCGGGCCGTACGAGACGGTGGGCGGGTTCGTGATGGCCGCCCTGGGCCGGCTGCCGGTGGCCGG
Source organism: Micromonospora sp. WMMD1219 (assembly GCF_049315215.1). Taxonomy (NCBI): domain Bacteria; kingdom Bacillati; phylum Actinomycetota; class Actinomycetes; order Micromonosporales; family Micromonosporaceae; genus Micromonospora; species Micromonospora sp. WMMD1219. The sequence continues at coordinate 786,020 of NZ_CP186057.1, read as the reverse complement.
CGACGAGGTGCCGGTGGCCGTCGACCCGGCCGCCGGATCGGTTCCCGCCGATCCGGCCGGCTGGCTGCTGCGGGTGCTCACACTCGACGGCCGGCGGGTGTCCCGCCTGGCGGTCTCCGCCGCACGGCTGCCCGAGCCCCGACGTGAGGTGAACGGTCCGCTTCCGCCCGTACCCGCCCGATCCACCGGCCCGTCATGACGGACGCCGGGGCTTGCTGACAGAATTGCCGCCATGTCCGACGTACCCGCCCGCCCGCGCGTCTTCTCCGGCATCCAGCCGACGGCCGACTCGTTCCACCTCGGCAACTACCTGGGCGCGCTGCGGCACTGGGTGGCGTTGCAGGACAGCCACGACGCCTACTACTGCGTCGTCGACCTGCACGCGATCACCGCGGGGCACGACCCGTTGGTGCTCAAGCGCCGCAGCCGGGTGGCCGCCGCGCAGCTGTTCGCGCTCGGCCTGGACCCGGAGCGCAGCACGCTGTTCGTGCAGTCGCAGGTGCCCGAGCACTCGCAACTGGCCTGGGTGCTCGGCTGCATCACCGGCTTCGGCGAGGCCGGCCGGATGACCCAGTTCAAGGACAAGTCGCAGAAGCAGGGCAGCGAGCGGGCCAGCGTCGGCCTGTTCACGTACCCGATCCTCCAGGCCGCCGACATCCTGCTCTACCAGGCGAACGCGGTGCCGGTCGGCGAGGACCAGCGGCAGCACCTGGAGCTCTCCCGCGACCTGGCGCAGCGGTTCAACTCGCTGTTCGGCCGCACCTTCACCGTGCCCTCCCCGCACATCGTGAAGGACACCGCGAAGATCACCGACCTCCAGGATCCGACGGCCAAGATGTCGAAGTCGTCGTCCTCCCCGGCCGGCATCATCGACCTGCTGGAGGACCCGGCCCGCTCGGCCAAGAAGATCCGCTCGGCGGTCACCGACACCGGCCGCGAGATCGTCTTCGACGCCGAGGGCAAGCCGGGTATCACCAACCTGCTCACGATCTACTCCGCGCTCTCCGGCCGGAGCATCGACGACCTGGTCGCCGCGTACGACGGCAAGGGCTACGGCGACCTGAAGAAGGACCTCGCCGAGGTGGTGCGGGAGTTCGTCACGCCGATCCAGGAACGCACGAACGCCTACCTGAACGACCCGGCGCAGCTCGACAAGCTGCTCGTGCGGGGCGCGGAGAAGGCCCGGGTGGTGGCCGCCGGGACGCTGCGGGACGCGTACGAGCGGGTCGGCTTCTTCCCGCCGGTGCGGTTCGAGTAACGGCCCGGACGGGCGGGAACGGGTGACGCAGCCGGTGGCCGGAGGGGTGGCGCGCGACGTGGCGGGCAGTGACACGGCGCCGGGCGGCGCGGACACGATCCAGATCGGGATCGCGGTCGACGTCCCCGAGCCCTGGGGCGGGATGCTCACCCGCCGCCGGGTCGAGGCCGGCGACCCGCTCGCCGTCCCCGCGCACGTCACCCTCCTCGGGCCCACCGAGATTCCGGTACGCGCGCTGCCCGCCGTCGAGGACCACCTGGCCCGGGTCGCCGCCGCGCACCTGCCGTTCACGCTGCACCTGCGCGGCACCGGCACGTTCCGCCCGGTCACCCAGGTGGTGTTCGTGGCGGTGGCGGCCGGGATCAGCGAGTGCGAGCTGCTGGCCGCCGCGATCAACTCGGCCCCCGAGCTGCGGCGCGAGCTGCGCTTCCCGTACCACCCGCACGTCACGGTGGCGCAGGACGTGCCGCCCGAGGTGCTCGACAAGGCGTACGAGGATCTGGCCGACTTCTCCGCGTTGTTCCAGGTGGACGCGTTCACGCTGTTCTCGCACAGCGGGGCGACCCGGTGGCAGCCCCGCCGCGACTTCCGGCTCGGCGGCCGGAGCTGAACATCCGACCGGCCGGGGCCCCTCCGCCACGGGCGGAGATCGGCGAGGATGACCGGGTGAACGTCTTCGGCCGGATCGAGGCGGCGGTGGGGCGCCGCATCGACGCGGCCCGGAGCCGCTCGTCGGTCTTCGACCACGTCTGGCGGGCCGGGACGCTCTACGCCGACCTGCTCGCCGGGCGGCTCGCCGCCGCCATCGCGTACTACGGCTTCTTCGCCGTGTTCGCGCTCGCGCTCGTCGCGTACTGGATCTTCGGCGCGGTGCTGCGGGACAACGAGGAGGTCAGCCGCGGCGCGGCGCACTTCCTGGAGGAGAACCTGCCCTTCCTCGACCCGGCGCAGATCGCCGAGAGCAGCGGCACCGTCGGCGTGGTCGGCCTGGTCATCCTGGTCTTCACCGGCATCGGCTGGGTGGAGGCGATCCGCTCCTCGCAGCGGCTGATGTACGGCTTCAACCAGCAGCCCGGCAACCTGGTGGTGCGGCGCCTGGTCGACCTGGGGGTGCTGGTCGCCGTCTTCGTGCTGCTGTTCGTCTCGGTCGCCGCCGTGGACGCGCTGGAGTCGCTGCTGCGCTTCCTGCTGCGCAGCACCGGCTCGGTGGGCCTGACCACCGTCAGCGCGGTGCTGAGCGTGCTCGTCAACGCCGTGCTCGCCGCCGCGCTGCTGCTCGCAGTGCCCCGGCTGCGGATGAGCCGGCGCCGGCTGCGCCCGGCGATCCTGACCATCGCCGTCGGGATCACCCTGCTCAACACCGTGGGGCGCTACTACGTGGTACGCACCGAGCGGAACCCCGCGTACACGGTGGTCGCCACCGCCGTGGGCCTGCTGCTCTACCTCTACCTGCTCAACCAGCTCGTGCTCTTCGGCGCCGCGCTGGCCGCCACCAGCCGGTACGGCCGGGTGGTGGACCTGGCCGAGGGCGGGGCCCGGGAGGTGGACGTGGAGGCGGACGTGCTCGACGAGGAGACCGAACCGGGCACACCGGGGGGAGCGGGGTGAGCGCGCGGATCCGGATCGACGCCGAGTCGGCGGTGCCGCCGTACGAGCAGGTGCGGGCGCAGTTCGCCGCGCGCATCGGCGACGGGCGACTGCCGGTGGGCACCCGGCTTCCGGCGGTGCGGCAGCTCGCCGCCGACCTGGGGCTCGCGGTGAACACCGTGGCGCGGGCGTACCGGGAACTGGAGGGTGCCGGGCTGGTGGAGACGCGCGGCCGGCACGGCACGGTGGTCGCGCCCGGCCGGGACGACGCCACCGACCGGCTGCACCGGGCCGCCGCCGAGTACGCCGAGCAGGCGCGTCGCCTGGGCGTCCCGCCGGAGCGGGCCGTCGCGCTGGTCCGTGCGGCGCTGGACGCCGGTACGCGTGGCTGAGCGTGGTCCCCGAAGCGGGGAGAGTCCGATGTTTGCGTTCCCCGGGCCGATACGCGACGACCATGATGGGCCGGTGGGCGCACTCGTGACACTGGACCTGCCGGACGACTCCCCGATCCGGGGCCTGCCGTGGATCATCACGTTCGGCCCGCTCGGCGCCGAGGACGACTGGGAGCCGGTGGTCTGCGGCCCGTACGAGCGACCGCACGCGCTGGCGCTGGCCGAGGCGGTGGTGGCCGACGAGCAGTTGATGGCGGTGGTGGAGCCGCTGCTGCCGGCGCTCACGCCGGAGGAGATCCGCAGCGAGATCGCGGCCGCGCAGATCGCCGCCGAGGACGAGGCGGCGCAGGTCGACCAGGCGGACCTCTACGGCGACTTCGAGGACGTCATCGACGAGGAGCTGGAACTGGCCGCCGAACGCGAGCCGGAGCCCGAGCCGGCGAAGGCGCCCGACCGGGAGGAGATCCGGGCCGGGTTCGCCCGGATCGCCGCGCTGCTCACCGCCAAGGGCGGCTGAGGACGCGCGCGCTCCCCGATGGACGCCGGCCCCCCGGGAGCGCACTCCCGAGGGGCCGGGGCCACCTCACCCCCCACCACAAGGGGTCGGCAGCCCAGCCGCCCGTCGGCGCGGGGCACAACGGACGGCCAGGTCGTTGGCGGGTTACCCGGCTCAGCGCCGTTCGAACCACGCAGCCGCGTCCACCGGCAGGACGTACCCGTCGCCCCGCTCGGTGAGGCCGGCGCTGGCGACGAGCGGGCGGCCGTGGCCGCGCACCGTCACGTCGGCGCCGCTGATGTTCACCACGCAGGTCACCTCGGCGTCCCCGGCGCTGCGGCGGAACGCCAGGACACCGGGCTCGGTCTCCAGCCAGGTGATGCCGTCCAGGCCGGCCAGCGCCGGGTGCTCGTGCCGGATGCGCAGCGCGGTCCGGTACAGCTCCAGCGTCGAGCCGGGCACCCCGGTCTGGGCGGCCACCGACAGCGACCGCCAGGTCGCCGGCGCCGGCAGCCAGCTCAGCTCGCTGCCGCCCGGCCCGAAGCCGTACGGGGGCAGCTCGCCGCCCCACGGGATCGGTACGCGGCAGCCGTCCCGGCTCTCCCCGGTACGCCGGAACGCGGGGTCCTGACGCAGCTCGTCGGGGAGGTCCAGCACCTCCGGCAGACCCAGTTCCTCGCCCTGGTAGACGTAGGCGCAGCCGGGCAGCGCGAACATCAGCAGCGCGGCGGCGCGGGCGCGGCGCAGGCCGACCTCGCCGTCGCCGTACCGGGTGACGTGCCGCTGCCGGTCGTGGTTGGAGAGCACCCAGGTGGTCGGCGCGCCCACGATCGTGGACTCGGCCAGCGCCGTGTCGATCACCTTGCGGAACGAGTCGGCCGACCAGGTGGCGTCGAGGAAGTCGAAGCTGAACGCCTGGTGCAGCTCGTCCGGGCCGATGTAGCGGGCCAGCCGCTGCGGCGTCTCGGCCCACGCCTCGGCGACCGCCATCCGGCCGCCCGGGTAGCTGTCCAGGATCGGCCGCCAGGCGCGGTAGATGTCGTGCACCTCGTCCTGGTCGAAGTACGGCAGCCGGCCCTTGCCCAGCAGCTCGGACTGGCGCTGGCCGGTGGTCATCGAGTTGAAGCCGACGTCCGGCAGGCCCTCGGCCTTGATCATCCCGTGCGCCACGTCGATCCGGAAGCCGTCCACGCCCCGGTCCAGCCAGAAGCGCAGCACGTCCTCGAACTCGGCCCGCACCTCCGGGTGGCGCCAGTTCAGGTCGGGCTGCGCCGGGTCGAACAGGTGCAGGTACCACTGGCCGTCGACCACGCGCGTCCACGCCGGGCCGCCGAAGATGCTCTCCCAGTCGTTCGGCGGCAGCTCACCCTGCTCGCCCTTGCCGTCGGCGAACAGGTAGCGCTCGCGCTCCGGAGAGCCCGGCCCGGCGGCGAGCGCGGCGGCGAACCACGGGTGCGCGCTGGAGGTGTGGTTCGGCACCATGTCGACGATGATCCGCAGGCCGAGCGCGTGCGCATCGGTGATCATCTCGTCGAAGTCGGTCAGGTTGCCGAACAGCGGGTCGACGTCGCGGTAGTCGGCCACGTCGTAGCCGGCGTCGACCTGCGGCGAGGTGTAGAACGGCGTCAGCCAGAGCGCGTCCACGCCGAGATCGCGCAGGTAGGGCAGGCGCTGCCGGATGCCCTGGAGGTCACCCACGCCGTCGGAGTTCGCGTCGGCGAAGCTGCGGACGTACACCTGGTAGACGACAGCGGACCGCCACCAGTCGTCGCCGGCGGTGCGTGGGGTGGTGCTGGGGGCGGAGGTCATCGCTGTCGATCCCGTTCTGTGGCGGCTTCTGGTGCGGCGCAGGGTGTCTGAGCAGAATGCCGCCATTGCACTGCAAGAGTCAAGCATTCCTTGCGCAAGAAATGGCAGCCATCACCCTCCGCCACCCCAAAGCCCTCTCCCGAATCCCGAGACACCCACCCCCTCCTGCCCGGACCGACCCGCCCTCAGGCGTTGATCAAGGAGTTTGTGTCCCGAGTGGAGATCAACCCGGACACAAACCCCTTGATCAACGGGGGTCCGTGGGGTGGGCGCGGCCGGGGTGGCTCGCGTGATCATGAGGTTGGCGGCCTTTGCCGTCCGATTTGTCGCCGTCAACTTCATGATCGACGCGTCGGAGGGCGGAGGGCGGGGGGAGGGGGAGGGGGGAGGGGGTGCGGTGGGGGTCAGGCGGGGATGGGGAGGGACGGGGTGGGGGAGGAAGGGGTGGCGGGGCGCTGGCGGCTGGGGGGAGTTGCGGGCTTCGCCACCGCGGTCGACCCTCGTACCACCAGCTCGGGGCGGAACAGGTACTCGGAGTTCGGGGACGGGTGGCCGTTGATCTCGTCGACCAGGGCCCGCACCGCGGCCACGGCCATGGCGGCGACCGGCTGGCGCACCGTGGTCAGCGGCGGGTCGGTGAACGCCATGAGCGGGGAGTCGTCGTACCCGACCACGGAGATGTCGCCGGGCACCGACAGCCCGCGCTGCCGGGCGGCCCGGATCGCGCCGAGCGCCATCAGGTCCGAGCCGCAGACCAGCCCGGTCACGCCGCGCTCGATGAGCCGGCCGGCAGCCGCCTCGCCGCCCTCGACGCCGAACAGGGACAGCTCGGTCAGGTCGGCCAGCTCGTCCTCGGCGATGTCGGTGAGGCGCCCCATCGCGGCCTTGTAGCCGGCGACCTTGCGCTGCACCGGCACGAACCGGTCCGGGCCGGTGATCAGGCCGATCCGGCGGTGCCCGAGCGCGACCAGGTGGGCGACCGCGAGTTCGGCGGACTCCCGGTCGTCGCAGGAGACGAACGGTGCGGGGATGCCGGGCGCGTACCCGTTGATCATGACGATCGGCAGCGGCCGGGCCAGCAGCGTGCGGTAGCGGTCGTGGTCCGCGGCGGTGTCGGCGTGCAGGCCGGAGACGAAGACGATGCCGGATACCTGCCGGTCCAGCAGCATCTCCACGTACTCGTCCTCGCGGACGCCGCCCGGGGTCTGCGTGCAGAGCACCGGCGTGTAGCCGGTGGGGGCGAGCGCGGACTCGATGATCTGGGCGAACGCCGGGAAGATCGGGTTGTCCAGCTCCGGCACGACCAGGCCGACCAGCCCGGCGCTGCGCTTGCGCAGCCGGGCGGGGCGCTCGTAGCCGAGCACATCGAGGGCGGTGAGGACGGCCTGGCGGGTTTCGGGGGCCACGCCGGGGCGGTCGTTGAGCACCCGCGACACCGTGGCCTCGCTGACTTCAGCCTGTTGGGCGATGTCGGACAGTCGAGCGCGCATGTGCGGCACTTTAGCCCAACGGCAAAGTCTTGCGTACACTTCTGCAAGCCCTTCCATTCTCTGCAACCTCTTGCTAACGTCCCCGCAACATGCGAGAGCAGCGGCGCAGCATCTCGGCGCCGGTCAGCAAGAACTTTCAGAGGTTCCCACTGGCGGGCCGCCCTTCCCCCGGCGGGCCGCCATGACGACAGGAGTACCGATGCGCATCCGTACCGCGGGTGTGGTCGCCGTCCTCGGCCTGGCGCTCGCCGCCTCCGGCTGTGGTGACAGCGGCAGCGACAAGCCGGCCGCCGACGAGTCCGCCAAGGCGACCGGCGGCAAGCTGGTCATCTGGGCCGACGACAAGCGCACGGCCGCCCTCAAGCCGTTCGCCGAGGAGTTCGGCAAGGAGAACGGTGTGACCGTCGAGGTCCAGGCCGTCTCCAAGGACCTGCAGACCAACTTCGTCACCGCCTCTCAGCAGGGCAGCGGCCCGGACGTCGTGGTCGGCGCGCACGACTGGATCGGCAACCTGGTCCAGAACGGCGCCATCGACCCGGTGCAGCTCCCCGCCGAGCAGAAGGCCGGCTTCAACGAGACCGCCGTCAAGGCCGTCACGTTCAACGGCCAGCTCTACGGCGTGCCCTACGCCACCGAGAACGTCGCGCTGATCCGCAACACCGAGCTGGCCCCCGAGGCGCCGAAGACGATCGAGGACCTGGTCGCCGCCGGCAAGAAGCTCAAGGCCGAGAAGAAGGCCAGCGAGATCCTGTGCCTCCAGTCCGGCCAGAACGGCGACGCGTACCACATCTACCCGCTCTACACCTCGGGCGGCGGCTACCTGTTCGGCACCGCGGCGAACGGCGACTACGACCCGAAGGACCTGGGCGTGGGCAAGCCGGAGTCGATCGCTGCCTTCCAGAAGATCGCCAAGCTGGGTGAGAAGGGCGAGGGTGCGCTGAAGCGCTCCATCACCGGCGAGAACTCCATCGCCACCTTCACCGGCAAGAAGTGCGCGTTCCTGGTCTCCGGCCCGTGGGCCGTGGCCGACGCCAAGAAGGCCGGCATCTCCTACGACATCTCCCCGGTCCCCGGCTTCGCGGGTGGCAAGGAGGCCCAGCCGTTCGTGGGTGTCCAGGCGTTCTACGTGGCCGCCAAGGGCAAGAACAAGGCCCTGGCCCAGGAGTTCGTCACCAACTACGTGACCAAGCCCGAGCTGGCCGTCGCGCTGTACAAGGCCGAGCCGCGCCCGCCGGCGCTGACCGCCGCCTTCGACCAGGTCAAGGGCGAGGACGCGGACCTGGCCAAGTTCTCCGAGGCCGGTAAGAACGGCCAGGTGCTCCCGGCGATCCCGGCCATGGCCGCGATCTGGGACCCGTTCGGCAAGGCCGAGGCCGCCATCATCGGCGGCGCCGACCCGGCCAAGACGATCACGGCCGCCGGCAAGACCATCCAGGGTCAGATCAAGTAATGAGCGCGCCGCTGTCCGGCCCGGGGTCTGCACCGCAGGCCCCGGGCCGGGAGCCCGTACGCCGTGGGCTCCCGCGCACGTCCCGTACCGCGCGGCAACACGCGCCGATCACCGCGACCGGCCTCGTCGTCAAGGTGGTCCTGCTCGGCCTGGTGGCCGGGATCGCGATCTGGGCGGCCTTCCCGCTCATCGAGGCCGAACACTGGATCGCGCTGGGCGTCCTGGCGGTCACCACCGCCGGGCTGTTCTACCTCTACCTGAGCCGCCGGCACATCCCGGCCAAGTACCTGGTCCCCGGCACGCTCTTCCTGATCGCGTTCCAGGTCTTCCCGGTGCTCTACACCGCGAGCACCGCGTTCACGAACTTCGGCGACGGGCACCGCGGCAGCAAGGACGACGCGATCGTCGCCGTGCAGACCGCCTCGGTGAAGCAGGTGCCCGGCTCGACCGAGTACAACCTCACCATCGCCACCACCGGCGACCCGGCGACCGGCTCCCTGACCTTCCTGCTCAGCGACCCGAAGACCAAGGAGGTCTTCGCCGGGGACGCGGACGGGCTGCGCAAGCTCGACGCCGCCGACGTCGAGGTGAGCAGCCTCAGCGGCAAGATCACCGCCGCGGACGGCTACACCCTGCTGAACATCGGCCAGGCCAGCAGCCGCAGCGACGCGGTCACCGCGCTCATCGTGCCCACCGACGAGGGCGCCATCCGCTCCAACGGCCTGACCCGCGCGTACGAGGGCAAGGCGATCCGGGCGTACGACGCCGCGTGCGACTGCGTCAAGGACAGCGAGACCGGCAAGACGTGGACCGCCGACGAGGATTCCGGCTCCTTCGTCGCCGCCGACGGCGAACGCCTCGCCCAGGGCTGGAAGGTCGGCGTCGGGCTGAAGAACTTCGCCACGGTGCTCACCGACCGCAACATCTCCGGCCCGTTCTTCGGCACGCTGGCCTGGAACTTCGCGTTCGCGATCGGCTCCACCGGGCTGACGTTCCTGCTCGGCATGGCCATCGCGCTCGCCCTGCACTCACCCCGGATGCGCGGCACCAACCTCTACCGGATGGTGCTGATCCTGCCGTACGCCATGCCGTCGTTCGCCATGCTGCTGATCTGGCGGGACATGTTCAACACCGACTTCGGCCTGCTCAACGACCTGTTCGGGCTGAACGTCGACTGGTTCGGCGGCAACTGGTCGGCCCGTATCGCGGTGCTGCTGGTGCAGTTGTGGCTCGGCTACCCGTACATGTTCCTGGTCGCCACCGGCGCGTTGCAGGCCATCCCGCGGGAGCTGACCGAGGCGACCTCGGTCGACGGCGCGTCGCCCTGGCAGTCGTTCCGGGCCGTCACCCTGCCGCTGCTGCTGGTGGCGCTCTCGCCGCTGCTGATCGCGTCGTTCGCGTACAACTTCAACAACGTCAACGCGATCCTCTTCACCACCGAGGGCGGCCCGTTCGCGCCGGACAACCCGACCAACGGCGCCACCGACCTGCTGATCACCTACACGTACCGGCTCGCGTTCGGCGCACAGGGCGCCGAGTTCGGCCTGGCCGCCACCGTCTCGATCTTCATCTTCGCGATCGTGGCGACGGTCTCGGCGATCAGCTTCCGGCGGACCCGCAAGCAGGAGGAGGTGTACTCGTGACCACCATCGCGGACACGCCCACGCCCACCCGCAGGCCGGCCCGCCGCTCGCGCGGCCGCTGGTTCGCGCAGGTGGGCTGGCGGCACCTGGTCGGACTGCTGGCGGTGGCGTTCAGCCTCTTCCCGATCCTGTTCGTGATCTCGGCGGCGTTCAACCCGCTCGGCACGCTCTCCTCCACCGAGCTGCTGCCGACCGGCGCGTCGCTGGAGAACTTCACGAACCTGTTCGACAACACCGCGTTCGGCCACTGGTTCCTCAACTCGCTGCTGCTGGCGGGCGTGGCCAGCTTCGCGTCGATCTTCCTGTCGTCGCTGGCGGCGTACGCGTTCTCCCGGATGCGCTTCGCCGGGCGGCGGGTCGGCCTGCTCGCGCTGCTGCTGATCCAGATGTTCCCGCAGTTCCTGGCGATCGTGGCGATCTTCCTGATCTTCACCACGCTCACCGACCTCTACCCGGCGATCGGGTTCAACACCCCGTGGGGCCTGTTCCTGCTCTACATGGGTGGCGCGCTCGGCGCGAACACCTGGCTGATGAAGGGCTTCTTCGACACGCTGCCGAAGGAGCTGGACGAGTCGGCGACCATGGACGGCGCGTCGCACGTGCAGGTCTTCTTCCGGATCATGCTGCCGCTGGTGGCGCCGATCCTGGCGGTGACCGGCCTGCTCGCGTTCATCGGGTCGATCAACGAGTTCATCATCGCCAACGTGTTCCTCACCGAACCCGAGTCGAAGACCCTCGCGGTCGGCATGTTCGGCCTGGTCGCGGGCGAGCGCAACAACAACTTCGGGATGTTCGCGGCGGGCACGCTGCTCACCGCGATCCCGACGGTGCTGGTGTTCCAGCTGCTCCAGCGCTACATCGTCTCCGGACTCACCTCCGGAGCGGTCAAGGGCTGAGCCTCCTCGGCTCACGCTGCGGCAAGGGCGTCGTGTCGGCGTACACCGGAGCGGTTTGAAGGGCGGACCGCCGCGGTCGGGTGAAACCGGCCGCGGCGGGTGCCCGCCCCTCTCCCTGTCGGTACGACGCGAAAGGCAGCACCATGTCTCTTCAGCCGCACCACGACGGCTCCGCCACCTACGTCCCGGAGCAGGAGCCCGCGCTCGGGCAGACCGTGCCGGTCTTCGTCCGGGTACCGGCCGGATCCGGCGTCTCCCAGGTGCACGTGCGCACCACCGGCGACGGCGAGCCGCGCTTCGCCGAGGCGCGGATCGACCGCACCGACGGCGGCGACGTGTGGTGGCGGGCCGACGTCGAGGTCCGCAACCCGGTCAGCAACTACCGTTTCCTGCTCGACGGCGAGCGCGGCGCCCGCTGGCTCAACGCGGCCGGGCTGGCCGGCCACGACGTACCGGACAACGGCGACTTCAAGCTGGTCGGCTACGCCCCGCCGCCGGCCTGGGCCCGCGACGCCGTGATCTACCAGATCTTCCCGGACCGGTTCGCCCGCTCGGCCGCCGCCGACGGCCGGATCGCCCCGGACTGGGCGATCCCGTGCGACTGGGACACCCCGGTCGTCGGCCACGGCCCGGAGACGCCCCGCCAGTTCTACGGCGGCGACCTCGACGGCGTCACCGAGCACCTGGACCACCTGGACCGGCTCGGCGTCAACACCGTCTACCTCACGCCGGTCTTCCCGGCGCGCTCCAACCACAGGTACGACGCGTCGAGCTTCGACACCGTCGACCCGCTGCTCGGCGGCGACGCGGCGCTGGCCCGGCTCGCCGACGCGGTGCACGCCCGGGGCTGGCGGCTGCTCGGCGACATCACCAGCAACCACACCGGCGACGCCCACCACTGGTTCACCGCCGCCGTCTCCGACGTGCACGCTCCGGAACGCGAGCTGTACTACTTCGACCTGCCCGGCTCGGACTACGAGTCGTGGAACGGGGTGAAGTCGCTGCCGAAGCTGAACTGGGGCAGCGCCGAGTTGCGCCGCCGGTTCGCCACCGCCGAGGACTCGCTGCTGCGCCGCTGGCTGCGCCCGCCGTACGGGCTGGACGGCTGGCGGGTCGACGTGGCGAACATGACCGGGCGGCGCGGCGCGGACGCGTACACCCACGAGGTGGCGCGGCTGCTGCGCGAGGTGGTGGCGCAGACCCGGCCGGACGGGCTGCTGCTCGCCGAGCACGGCCACGACCACACCGGTGACCTGGACCGCGACGGCTGGCACGGGACGATGAACTACGTCGGCTTCACCGACCCGGTCTGGTCCTGGCTGCGCCACGGCGACGACCCGGTGCCGAACTTCCTCGGCACCCCGGGCGGGGTACGGCGGCGCGACGCCGCGGCGATCCTCGCCACCATGAACACCTACCGGTCGCTGGTGTCCTGGCGGTCGTACACGCACTCGTGGCAGCTGCTCGGCTCGCACGACTCGGCCCGGATCCGCACGGTGGTCGGCGACGCGGCCCGGCAGGAGGTGGCGGCCGGGCTGCTCGCCACCATGCCCGGCACGCCTGTGGTCTTCGCCGGGGACGAGCTGGGCCTGACCGGTACGAACGGGGAGGGCTCGCGTACCCCGATGCCGTGGCACCGGCCGGAGAGCTGGGACCGGCGCACGTTCGACGCGTACCGGTCGTTGCTGACGCTGCGCCGCGACGAGCCGGCGCTGCGGCACGGCGGCCTGCGCTGGGTGCACGCGGACGCGGACACGCTGGTCTTCCTGCGCGAGGCGCCCACATCGACGGTGCTGGTGCTGGCGAGACGCGCCCCCGGCACCCCGGTCCGCCTGACCGGCCTGCCAAACGCCGAGAACGTCTACGGCAACGCCCCCGCCCTGCGCCCCGACGCCGAGGGCGCGGTGACCCTCCCCGCCGACGGCCCCACGTTCCAGGTCTGGCGCCTGCCCTGATCCCGTGCCCCCCGTGCCCCCGCCCCCCGCCCCGCCCCGCCCCGTCGATCTTGCGGTTCCGGGCCCGTGTGGCGCGGCTTTCGTCCCGGATGCCGGGGCGGCACCTGCAAGATCGCGGGGGAGGGGGGTGAGGGGGGAGGGCCGGGGGTGGGTCACGGTATGACGGCGGTCGGCGGGGTGACTACTACGTTGCGTCGTTGATGGGGGAGGATGGGGCGCGTGGAAGCTCTTCGACTGATTCTTCTCTACGTCCATCTGATCGGCTTCGCGCTGCTGCTCGGTGGTGCGATCGCCCAGTACGTCACCGGCCGGCTGCGGATCAACGCGGCCATGCTCTGGGGCGCGATCATCCAGATCCTCACCGGCATCGGGCTGTCCGCTCCGCTGCGGGACGGGGACGAGCCGGCCCCGGCGAAACTTGTTACCAAGTTGGTGCTCGCGCTGCTCATCTTCGTCATGGTCTTCTTCTCCCGGAAGCGGGAGAGCGTCAACCGTGGCCACTTCCTCGCGATCGTCGGGTTGACGCTGGTCAACGCGGCCGTCGCGGTGTTCTGGCGTTAGTTCGCCGCAAGTCGGGGAAGCTCGGGAAAACGGACGTTAGCGACACCGCCACGCACGCCTACCGGCCGGATAAGTGACGTGCCCCACGCAAGGGTTACACCGGGGTAACGGACGCTCAACAGTCGTGCACGATTGTCGGCCGGTGGGTGGGCGCGGGCGTACGCTCCCGTCCGTAACGTGGGACGCCGGCGGCACACCGCAGGCCGGCGAAGGGCTGCACGCCGCGCACGACGCGGTGTGCAAGGGGAAGGAGACGTCTTGCGCTCTGTGCGTGGGATGCGGATCGCCTCCGTCATTGCGGCGGGTGGACTCGTGCTGGGCGCTGCCGCGTGTGGTGAGGCTCCGGACGACGACAACAACGCCGGCGGCGACGGCGGCAAGAAGTTCAGCGCCTGCATGGTGACCGACGTCGGCGGCGTCGACGACAAGTCCTTCAACGCCTCGGCCTGGAAGGGCCTGCAGGAGGCGAAGAAGGAGAACGACAAGATCGACATCAAGTACGTCCAGTCGAAGGCCGAGGCGGACTACGAGGTCAACCTGACCGGGTTCGTCAACCAGAAGTGCGACTTCATCCTGGCCGTCGGTGGCCTGATGTCGGACGCCACCAAGGCGGCGGCTGAGAAGAACCCGAACCAGCAGTTCGCCATCGTCGACGCCAACCCGGGTGTGTCGAACGTCTACCCGATGCAGTTCGACACCGCGCAGGCGGGCTTCCAGGCCGGCTACCTGGCCGCCGGGATGAGCAAGTCCGGCAAGGTCGGCACCTACGGCGGCCTGCCGATCCCGCCGGTCACCATCTTCATGGACGGCTTCGCCGACGGCGTGGCGTACTACAACAAGGCCAAGAGCAAGAACGTCCAGGTGCTGGGCTGGGACAAGGCCACCCAGAAGGGCTCCTTCGCCAACTCGTTCGAGAAGCAGGACGAGGGCAAGAAGGTCTCCGACGCGCTCGTCGCGCAGGGCGCCGACATCGTGATGCCGGTCGCCGGTGGCGCCGGTCTCGGCACCACCTCCGCGGCCAAGGCCTCGGGCGGCAAGTACTCGGTCGTCTGGGTGGACATCGACGGCTGCGAGAGCACCCCGGACTGCTCGGCGATCCTGACCACCGTGGTCAAGAACATCCCGGACGCCGTCAAGGAGGCCGCGCTGAAGGCCGCCGGTGGCGAGAAGCTCGAGGCCACCCCGGGCTTCGTCGGCACGCTGGCCAACGACGGCGTCTCGATCGCCCCGTACCACGACTTCGACAGCAAGGTCCCGGCGGACCTGAAGGCCGAGGTCGACAAGATCAAGGCGGACATCGCCGCCGGCACCATCACCGTCACCTCGAAGGCCCAGCCGACCAAGTGACAGCCCCGCCGGCCACCGCGGTGCCATCATCGGCAGCGAGGGCCGGCGGGCACCAGCTCTGACGATCCGGCCGTCCCGGCGCCACGGGGAAGGTACCCCCGGTGCCGGGGCGGCCGATCACCTTGAATCCCCCGGAACATCCCCACCCGGCGTGGTGGCGGCGCGGCAGGTCGCTACGCTGCACCATCGCTCGCACTCCAGGAGGTTGCGCTGAGACTCGAACTGCGCGGCATCACCAAACGGTTCGGTGATCTGGTCGCCAACGACCACATCGACCTGACGGTGGAGCCTGGAGAGATCCACGCCCTGCTCGGCGAGAACGGCGCCGGCAAGTCGACCCTGATGAACGTGCTCTACGGCCTCTACCAGCCGGACGAGGGCGAGATCCTGGTCGACGGCAAGCCGCTGAAGCTGAAGGGCCCGTCGGACGCGATCGCCGCCGGGATCGGGATGGTGCACCAGCACTTCATGCTGGTGCCGGTCTTCACCGTGGCCGAGAACGTGATGCTCGGCGCCGAGCAGGTCAGGGGGCCGTTCGCCGGCATTCTCGACCGGCGGCGCGCCCGGCGCGAGGTCGCCGAGGTCTCCGAGCGGTACAACCTGCGGGTCGACCCGGACGCGGTGATCGAGGACCTGCCGGTCGGCATCCAGCAGCGGGTGGAGATCGTCAAGGCCCTCACCCGCGACGTCGACCTGCTGATCCTCGACGAGCCCACGGCCGTGCTCACGCCGCAGGAGACCGAGGAACTGCTCACCGTCATGCGGTCGCTCAAGGCCGCCGGCAAGTCGATCGTGTTCATCACCCACAAGCTGGGCGAGGTGAAGGCCATCGCCGACCGGATCACCGTGATCCGGCGCGGGAAGACGGTCGGCACCGCCGAGCCGAGCGCCAGCCGGGACGAGCTGGCCGCGCTGATGGTGGGACGCAGCGTCCGGCTGACCGTGGACAAGAAGCCGGCCACCCCTGGTAAGCCGATCCTGGAGGTCGCCGGCCTGGTCGTGGACGACGACCGGCAGGTACGCGCGGTCGACGGCGTCGACCTGACCGTGCACGCCGGTGAGGTGCTCGGCGTGGCGGGCGTGCAGGGCAACGGCCAGACCGAGCTGATCGAGGCGATCATGGGCCTGCGCCCGGTGCTCGCCGGCACGATCAGCCTCGACGGCGAACCGACGCACGGCTGGTCGACCAAGAAGGTGCTCCGCGCCGGCGTCGGCTACGTGCCGGAGGACCGCAGCGTGGACGGCCTGGTCAAGGAGTTCTCCGTGGCGGAGAACCTGGTGCTGGACATCTACGACCGGCCGCCGTTCGGCAAGGGCCTGTCGCTCAAGCCCGACGCCATCGCGAAGTCGGCGCGGGAGCGGATCGAGCAGTTCGACGTCCGCACCTCCTCGGCCGACGCGGCGGTCGGCACGCTCTCCGGCGGCAACCAGCAGAAGGTGATCGTGGCCCGGGAACTGTCCCGGCCGCTGAAGCTCTTCATCGCCGCCCAGCCCACCCGGGGCGTGGACGTCGGCTCGATCGAGTTCATCCACAGCCGGGTCATCCGCGAGCGGGACATCGGCACCGCGGTCATGGTGGTCTCCAGCGAACTGGACGAGGTGATCGGCCTGGCCGACCGGATCGCGGTCATGTACCGCGGCCGGATCATCGGCATCGTCGGCCCGGACACCCCGCGCGAGGAGATCGGCCTGCTGATGGCCGGCATCACCCCGGACGCCGCCACCCCGGACGCCGCCACCGCGACCGAGGACGGCCCTGGCAACGAGGACGAGGCATGACCAACCCGAACCCCGACTCGGGCTCACCGGACAAGGAGCCGGCGACCGAGGCGCAGGAGTCGCTGAGCGAGGCCCGGGCGACGCCGACGCAGCCGGCCGGTGACACCGAGCAGACGGTGCCCGCCACCGCGACCGCGAAGAAGCCGGCTCCGGGCGGAGAGTCCCGCCCGAGCATGGGCCGGATGTTCCTGGACAACCTCTGGGCGTCCAACACGTTCACCGTGACGGTGCTCGCGGTGCTGCTGGCCATGGTGGTCGGCGCGGTGCTGATCATCGTGTCCGACCCGGAGGTGCTCGCCACCTACAGCTACATCACGGCCCGTCCCACGGACGCGCTGAACGCCAGCTGGACGGTGGTCAGCGAGGCGTACGCGAACCTGTTCAAGGGCGCGATCTTCGACCCGGAGGCGGTCGGCTTCACCGCCGCCCTCAGCCCGATCTCGGAGACGCTCACCTACGCCGCGCCGCTCGTCTTCACCGGTCTGTCGGTGGCGCTCGCCTTCCGCGGCGGCCTGTTCAACATCGGCGCCCAGGGCCAGGCGACGATCGCCGTCATCCTGGCCGCCGTGGCCGGCTTCGCGCTGCCGCTGCCGCCCGTCGTGCACCTGCTGGTGGCGCTGATCGCCGGCGCGCTCGGCGGCGCGCTCTGGGGCTTCATCCCCGGCATCCTGAAGGCACGGGCCGGCGCGCACGAGGTGATCAACACGATCATGCTCAACTACGTGGCGGTCTACTTCCTGTCCTGGATCATCGTCCAGAACGGGGTGCAGAACCCGAACCGGTCGGACGCCATCAGCAAGCCGGTCGACTCCTCCGCGCAGTTGCCCCGCCTGCTCGGCGACGACCTGCGGGTGCACGCCGGCATCCTGCTCGCGGTGGCGGCCACCTGGTTCATCGCCTGGCTGCTCAACCGCTCCACGCTCGGCTTCGAGCTGCGGGCCGTGGGCGCGAACCCGGACGCGGCCCGCACCGCCGGCATCAGCGTGACCAAGACGTACGTGCTGGTGATGGTGTTCGCGGGCATGCTGGCCGGCCTGGGCGGCTCGACCATGGTGCTCGGCACCACAGCGACCGCGCTGACCCCGCTGGTGATCGCGCAGATCGGCTTCGACGGCATCCTGGTCGCGCTGCTCGGCCGCGTGAAGCCGTGGGGTGTGCTGCTGGCCGCGCTGCTGTTCGGCGCGCTCCAGGCCGGTGGCAACCGGATGCAGTCGTACTCCGGCATCTCGCTGGAACTGGTCACCGTGCTCCAGGCGCTCATCGTCATCTTCATCGCCGCGCCTGCCCTGGTGAAGACGATCTTCCAGCTCCGGGCGGCCCGCGCCGCCCGGTTGCAGACGAGCCTCGCGAAGGGCTGGTGAGCATGTCCACCACCGCTGTCCCCGAGGTCGCCGTTACCGCGGTCGACGAGGGTTTCTGGACCCGCAACCGGAAGATCGGCGCGGTCCTGCTGGCGCTCGGCGTGCTCGCGGCGGTGCTGTTCGGCGCGCTCGCGACCGACCAGCACGCGCGGTTCACGCTCAGCGAGACCGAGGGCGGGGCCGCCCTGGAGATCAACGGTACGGTCGGCGCGATCCTGTTCGGGCTGATCACCGCCGCGGCCGGAGGGGCGCTGCTGGCCGGTGTGCCGAAGCGCTGGTTCACGCTGCTGCTCGGCGCCGGGCTGGTCGCCTTCGTGCTGAGCTTCCTGTGCTGGCAGGTCTCCGCCGCGCCCGAGGGCCGCAACTTCATGCCGCTGGTGAACGTCGTCCGCGGCACGTTCATCCTGGCCCTGCCGCTGATCTTCGGTGCGCTCGCCGGTGTGCTCTGCGAGCGTTCCGGCGTGGTGAACGTGGCGATCGAGGGCCAGCTCCTGATGGGCGCCTTCTCCGGCGCGCTGTTCGGCAGCATGTCCGGCAGCGTCTGGGTGGGCCTGGTGGCCGCCGCCATCGGCGGCGCGTTCATCTCGTTCCTGCTGGCCGTGTTCTCCATCCGCTACCTGGTCGACCAGGTGGTCATGGGCATCGTGCTCAACCTGCTCGCGGTCGGCATCACCGGCTTCCTCTACGAGCGGCTGATGCAGACCGACGCGGCGAAGTACAACAGCGCGCCCCGGTTCAGCAACTGGGAGATCCCGCTGCTGTCCGACATCCCGCTGCTCGGTCCGGCGCTGTTCCGGGGCAACATCTTCCTCTACCTCGGCCTGCTGCTGGTGCTCGTCATCCACCTGGCGCTGTTCCGTACCCGGTGGGGCCTGCGGACCCGCTCGGTGGGCGAGCACCCGACCGCCGCGGACACGCTGGGCGTGAAGGTGCTGCGGCTGCGCTACCGCAACGTGATCCTGGCCGGTCTGGTGGCCGGTGTCGGCGGCGCCTCGTACACGCTGGCGCTCTACTCGTTCACCAAGAACATGATCGGCGGTAAGGGCTTCATCGCCCTGGCCGCGCTGATCTTCGGCCGGTGGAGCCCGACCGGCGCGCTGCTCGCGGCGCTGTTCTTCGGCTTCGCCGACCAGCTCGCCACCTACCTGGGCGCGATCGGCAGCAGCATCCCGAGCCAGTTCCTGGCGATGCTGCCGTACCTGGCGACGATCCTGGCCGTGGCCGGGCTGGTCGGCAAGGTCCGGGCGCCGGCCGCCGACGGCAAGCCGTACATCAAGGGCTGACCGCCCGCGGCGACACCGTGCCCGGCGGGGCGACCCGCCGGGCATCGTCGTCTCCGGCCGCGCTCGCGACCGATCGGGCGTGAATTGGGCAGAATGGGAGTCGTGATGGAGATCGACTGGGAGCGGTTGCGTACCGCCGCCACCGAGGTGATGCGGCACGCCTACGTGCCGTACTCGAAGTTCCCGGTGGGTGCCGCCGCGCTCGTCGACGACGGCCGGGTCGTCGTCGGCTGCAACGTGGAGAACGCCGGGTACGGCGTCACGCTCTGCGCCGAGTGCGGCGTGGTCTCGCAGCTGCACGCGACCGGCGGGGGCCGGATCGTGGCGCTGTCCTGCGTCGACGCCACCGGTGAGCCGCTGATGCCGTGCGGCCGGTGCCGGCAGCTGCTCTGGGAGCAGGGCGGCCCGGAGTGCCTGGTCGAGGCGAAGGGCGGCCCGCTGCGGATGGCGGAGCTGCTGCCGCACGCCTTCGACGTGGCCGACATCGAGGCGGTGACCGGCGAGCATCCGGTGCCTGTGGTGCCGGACCGGCTGGCCGCCTGGCGGGGCCGGGGCACCGTGTTCGTGCACCCCGACCTGTCCGCCGGGCAGCAGGTCTGGACGACGTACTGGGAGCGGTCGTCCGGTGACACCGCGGACGCCGAGACCGGTGTGCTGGAGGAGGGCTCGACCTGGGACGACCCGGCCGGGGCGATCGAGTGGGGGCTGGCTCGGACGCCGCGCGTGGTGGTGGTGGACGCCTCGGGCACGATCTTCTGGGCTGGTGAGGGTGAGCCTCCTTCGGAGATTCCGGTTCGCTGGGGTTGAGACCGGGTTGCGTCGGGTTAAGTCCGGTTGCGGTGGGGGCCGGGGCCGACCGTGCCCGGCTCCGGGCGGTCAGGCTTGATCCCTCCGCCGGGCACGGTCGGCCCCGGCCGGACCTGGTCACCGTTCGCGGGGGCGTGGCCGTGGCGATTGTTGATCTATTGATGGGAACTCAAAGGTGAGTGCTTTTACGGCGGTTGACGTCATCCGGGCGAAGCGGGACGGGGGTGTGCTGAGCGACGGGCAGATCGACTGGGTGGTCGACGCGTACACCAAGGGTCTGGTCGCCGACGAGCAGATGTCGGCGCTGGCCATGGCGATCCTGCTGCGCGGCATGACCGCGCCGGAGATCGCCCGGTGGACGGCCGCCATGATCGCCAGCGGCGAGCGGCTCGACCTGTCGCCGGTGTCCCGGCCGACCGTGGACAAGCACTCCACCGGCGGCGTCGGTGACAAGATCACCCTGCCGCTGACCCCGCTGGTGGCCGCGTGCGGCGCGGCGGTGCCGCAGCTGTCCGGCCGGGGCCTGGGCCACACCGGCGGCACGCTGGACAAGCTGGAGTCGATCCCGGGCTGGCGGGCGGCGCTCACCAACGACGAGTTCATCGCCCAGCTCCGCGACGTGGGCGCGGTGATCTGCGCGGCCGGCGACGGGCTCGCCCCGGCCGACCGCAAGCTGTACGCGCTGCGCGACGTCACCGGCACTGTCGAGGCGATCCCGCTGATCGCCAGCTCGATCATGAGCAAGAAGATCGCCGAGGGGACCGGCGCGCTGGTGCTCGACGTGAAGGTCGGCTCCGGTGCCTTCATGAAGAACGTCGACGACGCCCGCGAGCTGGCCCGCACCATGGTCGAGCTGGGCGGTGCGCACGGTGTGCGGACCGTCGCCCTGCTCACCGACATGTCCACCCCGCTGGGCCTGGCCGTGGGCAACGCGGTCGAGGTGACCGAGTCGGTGGAGGTGCTCGCCGGTGGCGGTCCGGCCGACGTGGTGGAGCTGACGCTGGCGCTGGCCCGGGAGATGCTCGACGCGGCCGGCCTGCCGGACGCCGACCCGGCCGCGGCGCTGCGGGACGGCCGGGCGATGGACTCCTGGCGCACGATGATCCGGGCGCAGGGCGGTGACCCGGACGCCCCGATGCCCGTCGCGAACGAGGTCGAGGTGGTCACCGCGGCCGAGGACGGGTGGGTCGCCGAGGTCGACGCGTACGCCATCGGGGTCGCGGCCTGGCGGCTCGGCGCGGGCCGGGCCCGCAAGGAGGACCCGGTGAGCATCCCGGCCGGCGTGGTGCTGCACCGGCGTCCCGGTGACCGGGTGCGCGCCGGTGACCCGCTGTTCGAGCTGCGCGCCGAGCACGCCGAGCGGATCCCGGCCGCGCTGGCCGAGGCGCGCCGGGCGGTACGGATCGCGTCGGACGCGCCGGAGACTGCGCCTCTCGTCGTCGAGCGGATCGGCTGACCGGGACCGGCCATGGTGCCGGCCCGGCCGGAGCCGCTATCCTCCCAGGCCAGGGGGGATCGGCCGGCGACGAGCCGAGGTGAGCAGACAGGGGCTTGACCGTGCGCGTACCCGCTCCCGATCCCCGGGCCGTCCGGGAGGCGAGCCTGGACGAGTTGTCCCGGCTGGGTCTTCCGCTGCCGCCGCCGCAGTTCCCGCTGGTGTGGGAGCCGGGCGACGAGATCGAACTGCGTCCGACCCCGGAGATCGAGGCGCGGATCGCGGTGCTGCACGTGATCCTGGCCCGCTGCTTCGGGATGCCCGCGCGGGCGGCGACGGGCTGGCTGCTGGAGTCGCACCTGGTCGACTCGGTGACGCCGCCGGAGTGGCAGTTCGTGATGGGCGGCCGGGGCGACCACAGGTCGTTCGTGCTGCACCACGACGCCTTGTTCTCGCTGGCCTGGGTGCTCGGACTGGCCAAGGAACTGGACCCGACGGTGCCGGTGGACGAGCGGCTGGTCGAGCGGATGCCGAACCTGGTCGCGGGGGAGACGTTCGGCCAGTGGCGGGCCCGGATCCTGGCCGCGCCGCAGCATCCCGGTGACGCCGCGGCCCTGCTCGACCTGCACTACTGCCTGGACTGGGCGTACCTGGAGACCGAGAAGGCCGGCGGCGCGCTGCCGGGGCTGGTGGACGCGAACGCGATCGGGCAGCGCCGGTGGGCGCTGGAGTGGGCGGTGGTGCTGCGTGGGCCGTACCACGACGAACCGCCGGGCTGGGAAGAGGTCGACCTCTCCACCTGAGGCGGGTCAGCGCGGGCGGTGCACGCCGAGCCGGACCGAGAGCGTGACCGGCACCGGCTCGGGCAGCGCGGCGATGCGCGCGGCGAGCCGTCGCGGGTCGGCGTGCCAGGCGCTCGGTCCCATCCCGACGAGCGTGGTCACCTCGGCGCGGGTGAGCGCGAGCCGGGCCCGGTGCCCGGTCGCGGACTCCTCGGCGAAGTGGCCGCCGAGGCTGCCGGCGACCCGGTCGGCCTTGTCCGGGTCCACCCGCAGCAGGTCCAGCGCGTCGACGAGCTCGGTGAGGTGGTCGGCGGCCGGGGTGACCACCAGCAGCGCGCCGCCGGGGTCGAGCACCCGGTGGAACTCGGGGCCGTTGCGCGGCGCGAACACGTTCAGCAGCACGGCGGTGGACCGGTCGGCCAGCGGCAGCCGCTGCCACGTGTCGGCCAGCGCGGCGGCGGCCCGCGGGTGCGCCCGGGCCGCGCGGCGCAGCGCCGGCTTGGAGACGTCCAGGGCCAGGCCGGCGGCGTCCGGCAGCGCCGCCAGCACCGCCGCGAGGTAGTGCCCGGTGCCGGCGCCGGCATCGACCACCAGGGGGTACGGGTCGGAGCCCGCGACGCGTACCGCGGTGCCGGCGAGCGCGGCGGCGACGGTGTCGTAGTGGCCGGCGGCGAGGAAGCCGGCGCGGGCGGCGACCATCTCGGCGCTGTCCCCGGTGTGCGGGGCGCGACCGGCGAGCAGGTTCACGTATCCCTGCCGGGCGATGTCGAAGCTGTGCCCGCGCGGACAGCGCAGCGCGCGGGCGGTGCCGGCGGTGGCCTCGGCGAGCGGTTCGGCGCAGACCGGGCAGCGCAGCCGGGCGAGGACGCGGTCGTCCACGGCTCAGCCCTCCGCTGCTTCCGGGCGGCCGGTGGGACGGCCGGTGAGGTGGTCGATCACCCGTTGGCTGAGCGTGCCGAGCGCGGCCACCTCGGCCGGGGTGAGCCGGTCGATCAGGTGCCGGCGGACGGCGGCCACGTGCCCGGGCGCGGCGGCTTCGACGGCCCGGCGCCCGGCCGGGGTGAGCACGACGACCGAGCCGCGGCCGTCGGTGGCGCACTCCTCCCGGCTGACCAGGCCGCGTTGCTGCATCCGGGAGATGTGGTGGGACAGGCGGCTGCGGGACCAGAGCATCCGGTCGGCGAGTTCGCTGAGCCGGAGTCGTTGTTCAGGGGTCTCGGACAGGTCGCTCAGGACGTCGTAGTCCGGCTCGGAGAGGCCGGCGTCCTGCATCAGCTCCCGGGCCAGTTCCAGGTCGAGCAGGCGGCGCATGCGGCGGTAGCCGCGCCACGCGCGGTTCTCCTGCTCGTCCAGCCAGCGCGGTTCGTCCATGCGCCGATCCTACCGGTGTTGTTGACATGTCACCAAGTTGCGGCCTAGGTTGATGACATGTCAACCAAACTGCCGTCCCGGCTGGTGCGGCTGCTCACCGGCCTGGCTCTGTTCGGCGTCAGCGTCGCGCTGATGGTCCGCGCCGACCTCGGGCTCGCGTCCTGGGACGTGCTGCACCAGGGCCTCGCCGACCGCACCGGCCTGCCGATGGGCCTGCTGGTCAACGGCGTGGCGCTGCTGGTGCTGCTGCTGTGGATCCCGTTGCGGCAGCGTCCGGGCATCGGCACCGTGGCGAACGTCGCGCTCGTCGGCCTGGCTCTCGACGCGACGCTGGCCCTGCTGCCGCCGGTCGACCCGCTCGCCGGCCGGATCGGCCTGCTGGCCGCGGGCGTCCTGCTCAACGGCCTCGCCACCGCGCTCTACCTCGGCGCCCGGCTCGGCCCCGGCCCGCGGGACGGGCTGATGACCGGCCTGGCCGCCCGCGGCCTGCCGCTCGGCCCGGCCCGCACCGGGATCGAGGTGACGGTGCTGGCGGTCGGGTGGCTGCTCGGCGGCGCCGTCGGCCCCGGCACCCTGCTCTACGCGATCGGCATCGGGCCGATCGTCGCCTGGTTCGTTCCCCGACTCACCACGCCGGCCCCGGCCGCCGCCCCGACAGGAGTGACCTCACCATGCCCCGCCTGAACGTCGTCGTCGCCAGCACCCGCCCCGGCCGGGTCGGCCGCCGCATCGGTGACTGGTTCACCGAGGCCGCCGTCCGCCACGCCGGCTTCGACGAGGTACGCCTCCTCGACCTGGCCGAGATCGGGTTGCCCTTCCACGACGAGCCGCACCACCCGTCCGAGCGGGTCTACCTGCACGAGCACACCCGCGCCTGGGGCGCCGAGATCGACGCCGGAGACGCCTTCGTCCTGGTGATGCCGGAGTACAACTACGGCTTCAGCGCCCCGCTGAAGAACGCGATCGACTACCTCTACCACGAGTGGCAGCACAAGCCGGTGGGCTTCGTCAGCTACGGCATGACCTCCGGCGGCCTGCGCGCGGTGCAGATGATCAAGCAGGTGGTGACCACGCTGAACATGACCCCGGTCAACGACCAGGTGGTCGTCTTCCTGCGGCAGGCGCTGGACGAGTCGGGCGAGCTGCGACCCGACCCGGGCCGGGAGGAGGCCGCCGCGCTCATGCTCGACCAGCTCGCCCGGCTGGCCGCCGCGCTCGCGCCGCTGCGGGTGAACGCGTGAGCGCCGTGAGCGCCCGGCTCTGGGAGCTGTTCGGCGAGCGCGGGCGCGGGGTGCTCGTCACGCTGCGCCGGGACGGCCGTCCCCAGCTGTCCAACCTCGACTACCTGGCCGAGCCGGGCCTGATCCGCTGCTCCACCACCGGCGACCGGGCGAAGGTGCGCAACCTGCGCCGCGACCCCCGGGCCAGCTTCCACGTCACCACCGCCGACGGCGGGGCGTACGCGGTCGCCGAGGG
Source organism: Micromonospora sp. WMMD1219 (assembly GCF_049315215.1). Classification (NCBI taxonomy): domain Bacteria; kingdom Bacillati; phylum Actinomycetota; class Actinomycetes; order Micromonosporales; family Micromonosporaceae; genus Micromonospora; species Micromonospora sp. WMMD1219. The sequence goes on along the minus strand of NZ_CP186057.1, from coordinate 760,842 downwards.
CACCGTGACGCTCACCCCGCCGGCCGCCGCCACCGACGACGCGACAGTCGACGAACTGGTCGAGGTGTACCGGCGGATCCGGGGCGAGCACCCGGACTGGGCCGACTACCGGGCCGCCATGGTGGCCGACGGGCGGGTGGTGCTGCGGCTCGCGGTGGAGCGGGTGTACGGCTGGCGGCCCTGACCGGCCCGGTCCACCGCCGCGCCCGTACCGGGGGTGACTAGGGTCTGAGCATGGTCGCAATCTCGTACGAGGACATCGTCAAGGTCCCGAAGGCGCTGCTGCACGATCACCTCGACGGCGGCCTGCGGCCCGCGACGATCGTCGAGCTGGCCGCCGAGGTCGGCCACGAACTGCCCACCACCGACCCGGCGGCGCTCGGCGTCTGGTTCACCGAGGCGGCGAACTCCGGCTCGCTGGAGCGCTACCTGGAGACGTTCGCGCACACGGTGGCGGTCATGCAGACCGCCACCGCGTTGCGCCGGGTCGCCCGCGAGTGCGCGCTGGACCTGGCCGCCGACGGTGTGGTCTACGCCGAGGTGCGGTTCGCGCCGGAGCAGCACCTGGAGCAGAACCTGACCCTGGACGAGGTGGTCGACGCGGTGGTCACCGGGTTCCGGGAGGGCAGCGCGCTGGCGGCCGAGGCGGGCAGCCCGATCCGGATCGGCACGCTGCTGACCGCGATGCGGCACGCGGCCCGCTCGCAGGAGATCGCCGAGCTGGCCGTACGGCACCGCGACACCGGGGTGGTCGGCTTCGACATCGCCGGCGCCGAGGCGGGCTTCCCGCCCACCCGGCACCTGGACGCGTTCGAGTACCTCCAGCGGGAGAACTTCCACTTCACCATCCACGCCGGCGAGGCGTTCGGCCTGCCGTCCATCTGGCAGGCGATCCAGTGGTGCGGCGCCGACCGGCTCGGCCACGGCGTACGCATCGTCGACGACATCACCCCGGGCAACCCGCCGGTGCTGGGCCGGCTGGCCGCGTACGTGCGGGACAAGCGCATCCCGCTGGAGCTGTGCCCGTCGTCGAACGTGCAGACCGGTGCCGCGGCCTCGATCGCCGACCACCCGATCGGGCTGCTGCGCGACCTGCGGTTCCGGGTGACGGTGAACACCGACAACCGGCTGATGAGCGGCACCTCGATGTCGCGGGAGATGGCGCTGCTGGTGGAGGCCTTCGGCTACGGCTGGAAGGAACTCCAGTGGTTCACCATCAACGCGATGAAGAGCGCGTTCATCCCGTTCGACGAGCGGCTGCGGATCATCGACGAGGTGATCAAGCCGGCGTACGCCGAACTGATCGGCTGATCACGACTGGCGGGGGTGGCCGGAGAGCAGTGCGGCCACCCCGCGCAGCACCTGCCCGGCCCGGGCCGCCTCGGCGCCCAGCCCGGTCTGCCGGCGCAGCACGGCCGGCTCGGCGCGCAGCAGCGCGACCCCGCGCCGGAGCAGCACCCGGGGTGCCTTGCGCTGCTCGGCGAGGTCCCGGGCGAGGCGGCGCAGGAACGTCGCTCCGCGCGGGCGGCGCAGCGCGTACGCCCCGGCGAGCAGCCCGAGTCGCCGGCACTCGGCCACGATCTCGGCCGCGAAGATCCCCTCGGCGACGAAGATTGGCGATCCGTCGACATCGAATGGCCGGGTGGCTACCCGACGGTCTGCGCCGATCGCATAAACCGGCACTTCGGCCTTGCCCTCACGAGCCAGTCGGGCGATTGTTTGCACCGCCGTGTCCGCATCCCAGGACAAGGGGGACTCCCAATCCACCTGTCCGTTTCGACGCGGACACGTAGGGTCATCGCCGTCCTTGTAGAAGTCGTCCAGGCAGAGCACTGGAAGTCCGGTTCGCTGGGCTATGTATGACTTTCCCGACCCGGAGGGGCCGGCGAGCAAGACGACGCGGTGCGGGTGTTCCATTACCTTCAGTGACTCCGGCCAGACGGATTGCTATCAAATTGCATCAACATCTCATCACACCTCCGGTGAGGGACAACCTGGTCTTTCTCTTTGCGGAGCGGCGTGATGGAATCTCGGAGGTCCGACCCGCCGGGTCGGTCGCTCGGCGTTGCCCTCAGGGTGGCGCGGGGCGCGGTAATGCGAGGGCGGTGACGTGAGCAAACGGCCAACGACGGCGGGCTCCTTCCTGTCGCGGCTGCGCCGGCCGATGAGTCGGCTGCGCGACATGCCGATCTGGTCCAAGCTCGGTCTGATCATGATCGTGCCGACCATCGCCACGGTCGTGGTGGGCACCAGTGGTCTCGTCGACCACCTGGAGACGCTCAACAATGCCAACCGGGCGGGGGATCTGGCCAATCTGATCGGCTACTCGGGTGACCTGGTCGACAGCGTGCAGGACGAGCGGGTCGGTGCCGTGCTCTTCCTCGGCGCGAAGGAGTTCCAGACCCGGGCGCAGTACCAGGAGGGTTACAACCGCGCCAACCAGCGGGTGGACCAGAGGAAGTCGTCCTACCTGCGGCAGCGTGGCGAGATCGACGACCTGCCCCGCAACTTCGTCGGGCTGCTGGACACGATCGACACCCAGCTCAAGGATCTGCCGGCGACCCGCAGCCAGGTGCTGAACGGCAAGCTCAAGATCAATGACGCCGACCAGGCGTACCGGCAGCTGATCGAGGACCTGCTGGCGATCCGCGACTCGGCCACCCAGCTCGCCGGCGACAACGACCTGAGCGACCGGATGCGCGCGGCGGCCGCCGTGGCCCGGCAGAAGGAATACCTGACCCAGCGCCGGGTCGTGGTCCACCAGGCGCTCACCCAGAACCAGTACACCGCCGCGCTGCGCGAGCAGTTCATCGCCAGCGGCACCGGCCAGTCGCAGTCGCTGGCAACCTTCCAGGCCGTCGCCACCGAGCCCGACAAGCTGTTCTACGAGCAGACCGTCTCCGGGCCGGACCTGCGCAAGGCCGACCGCTTCACCAGTTTCATCTCGGGCAACAACAGCGGCTCGATGGAGAACGCCCCGTTCGGGTCGGACCAGTGGGACCAGACCATGGTCGCCAACGCCGAGCTGATCCGGACCGTGGAGGCCCGGCTCGACGGCAACGTGGTCCGGCAGGCCGACGCACTGCGTTCGGACACCCAGCGCCAGGTGTTCCTGGAGACCGGCCTGCTGCTCACCATGCTGCTGCTGGCCATCCTGTTCGCGTACCTGGTGGCCCGCTCCATGGCCCGCTCGCTGCGCGACCTGCGCCAGGGCGCCCTGGCGGTGGCCCAGTACGGGCTGCCGCAGGCGGTCGCCCGGCTGCGCGACCCGCAGGTGACCGGCCAGCTATCCCCGGTGCAACTGGCGAACCAGATCGCCGAGCCGCTGCCGGTGCGCAGCAAGGACGAGTTCGGCCAGGTGACCGAGGCGTTCAACGCCGTCCACCTGGAGGCCGTCCGGACCGCCGCCGAGCAGGCCGCCCTGCGGGCGTCGGTCGCGACCATGTTCGTCAACCTGGCCCGCCGTTCGCAGATCCTGGTCGACCGGCTGATCGGCCACCTCGACCGGCTGGAGCGCGGCGAGGAGGACCCGGACCGCCTGGCCGAGCTGTTCCAGCTCGACCACCTGGCCACCCGGATGCGCCGCAACGACGAGAACCTGCTGGTCCTCGCCGGCGCGGACTCCACCCGTGTGCAGCGTGAGCCCGCCGCCCTGATCGACGTGCTCCGCGCCGCCCAGTCCGAGGTCGAGCACTACACCCGGATCGAGTTCGGCGTGATCGACCGGGACATCGAGGTCGCCGCCCACGCGGTCAACGACCTGGTGCACCTGGTCGCCGAGCTGTTCGACAACGCCACCGCCTTCTCCCCGCCGGACTCGCAGGTCATGGTGGAGGCCCGGCGGGTCGGTGACCGCGCCTCGCTCTACGTGGAGGACCGGGGCATCGGCATCAGCCCGGAGCAGCTCCGTGACCTCAACGAGCGGCTGGCCACGCCGCCGCAGGTGGACGTCGCGGTCTCCCGGATGATGGGCCTGGTCGTGGTCGCGCGGCTGGCCGCCCGGCACGGGGTCCGGGTCGAGCTGCGACCGGGCGCCGACCGGGGCACCGTCGCCGACGTGACGATGCCGACCTCGGTCCTGGTGCCGCGTGCCCTGGCCGGCCGTGGACCGGGCGCGCCGGCCCTGCCGCCCGCCGCCCCGCAGCAGAGCGGACCGACGCCGGCCTTCGGCGCCCTGGCCGCCTTCGGCAACAACAACCCGCCGGGTCTGCCCCCGGCGCCGCACCCGGGCTCCTCGGGCAACCAGGTCACGCTCGGCGGCCGCGCCTTCGACCCGGCGCCGCGCAACGGCTCGGGCACCCCGGCGAACGCCGGTGGCGGCCGGGCCATGCCGGCCTGGTCCGACCTGACCGGCGCCAACCCGTCCGGTGGGGACGGCGGTTTCGGCTCCCGGCCCTCCAACGGCCAGGGATTCGAGCCGCTGCCGCAGCGGCGCAACCCGGGCGAGGGCGACCCGGGCACCAGCGGCCAGCAGCCGGCGATCCCGCGCCAGCTCCCGAGCAGCCCGGAGGCGCGGCCCTACAGCCCGCCGCCGGTCTCCGCGCCGCCGGTCCCGCCGGTGTCCGCGCCGCCGCTGCCCCCGGTCTCCGGCGCACCGGTCTCCGGCAACCCGTACCGCCCGGTCTCGGCCGCACCGGTCTCCGGCGACCCGTTCTCGGGCCGTCCGGTCTCCGCGGCGCCGGTCTCCGGCGACCCGCTGCCGTACCGTCCGGTCTCGGCCGCCCCGGTCTCCGGGCATCCCGCGTCGGCCGCTCCGATCTCCGGACAGCCCGCCGCCGGTCACCCGGCCTCCGCGCCGCCGGCGAACCAGCCGCAGACGCGCCCGATGCCCGCGCCGGGTGTCAGCGCACCGCCGGTCTGGCCCCCGGTCGCGCCGACGCCCGCGCCGGCGCCGGAACGGCCGACGAGCGGCATGGACATGACCACCGAGCTGCCCCGGGTGCCGCGCACGGAGATGCCGGCCACCCCGCGGCCGACGGCCGGCCAGCCGTCCGCCGCTCCGGCCGCGAGCCGGCCGTCCGAGACCCGGCCCGCCACCCCGGCGGCACCGGCGTCGCGGCCGGCCACGCCGCAGCAGGCGGGCAACCGCCAGCGGTACGCGGACGAGACGATGGAGCTGCCGATCTTCCGGGAGCTGGAGTCGGCGTGGTTCCGCACCCGCCGGCCCGGGCCCAACGAGGAGTCGGCGGCACCGGCCGCGACGACGAACGGCGGCGCCGCCACCCAGCAGTTCGCCAAGGTGGACACGGCCGGCCGGCCCGTGCCGCAGACGACACCCGCAACGACAGGTAACACACCGATGGCACACACTCCGACGGCCGGCGGAGCACCGCGTGACAACGGCGCGGCGAACGGGAACACCCGTCCCGCGTACACCGGCGGGTTGCCCACCCGGCAGCCGTCCGCGTCGCCGCAGGGCTCCTCCCCGTGGCAGACCGCGGCCGACGACGGCTGGCGTGCCGCCTCGGCGGCCACCGAGGTGCCGGTCGCGGAGACCACCCAGAAGGGCCTGCCGAAGCGGACGCCGATGGCGCAGCTCGTGCCGGGCAGCATCGACAAGCCTTCCGCGTCGGTGCAGCGACGTACACCGGAGGGGGTCCGGGGTCTGCTCTCGGCCTACCATCGGGGCGTGCAGCGCGGGCGTAACACCGACAGCAACACGACCGGCCCGGAGGGCACTCCGGGCGGGCAGCAGTCCTCGCAGTCTGACTCAGGCCCGGTGGCCGGGAGCGGGCAGAAGGAGCAACAAGGATGACTACTACGCAGGATCTCGGATGGCTGCTCGCCAACTTCGCCGACCGGGTGCCCGGTGTGGCGCACGCGGTCGCGGTCTCGGCCGACGGCCTGCTTCTCGCCTCGTCCCGTGACCTTCCGCGGGACCGCGCCGACCAGCTCGCCGCGATCGCGTCCGGTCTGGTCAGCCTCACCCAGGGCGCGGCCCGCTGCTTCGAGGGCGGGGCGGTGTTGCAGACAGTCGTCGAGATGGACAACGGCTTCCTGTTCCTGATGTCCATCTCGGACGGATCGTCGTTCGCGGTGCTGGCGGCGCGGAGCTGCGACGTGGGTCAGGTCGGGTACGAGATGGCCCTGCTCGTGGACCGGGTGGGCGATGCCCTGACGCCGCAGCCGCGCACGGCTGTGGGGATGATGGGCTGAATGACGCGCTGGCCGGTGGGTCAGGTGCGGGAACAACAACGACAGCGACGGATGTCACCGGGGCGAGCCGGTGCCGGGTACGAGGGAGGTGAGCGGCTACATGGATCGTGACGAGCCGACCGGCGCGTTGGTCCGGCCGTACGCCGTCACCCGCGGTCGTACCCGTCCCCGGCTCGACATCGCCCTGGAGGCACTCGTCGAGACGACGGTGCGCGGCCGAGCGGTTGCCACTGGCAATGGTGGCCACGGTCGTGAACACCAGTACATCGCCGCGTTGTGTGACGGACGTGTGCAGTCGCTCGCCGAGATCGCGGCGCGGATGCAGCTTCCGCTCGGCGTGGCCCGGGTGCTCATCGCCGACATGGCGACGGACGGCCTGGTCGCGGTCCACGAGCCGACCATTTTGGACGACTCCGACGACGCGGTGGGCACTGAACTGCTGGAGAGGGTGCTGAGTGGACTTCGCAGGCTCTGACATGTCGCACCGGCCGCCGGCCCCGAGCGGCCGAGTGACGTCGGCGAAGATCGTTATCGCCGGTGGGTTCGGCGTCGGCAAGACGACGCTGGTCGGCTCGGTCTCCGAGATCACGCCGCTGACCACCGAGGCGATCATGACCTCCGCCGGTGTCGGCGTCGACGACACCCGGCAGGTGCCGGGCAAGACGACGACCACGGTGGCGATGGACTTCGGTCGTATCTCGATCGACCGGGATCTGATCCTGTACCTGTTCGGTACGCCGGGTCAGACGCGGTTCTGGTTCATGTGGGACGAGTTGGTCCGGGGTGCGATCGGCGCGGTGGTGCTCGTCGACACCCGGCGGCTCGCCGACTGCTTCGCCGCCATCGACTTCTTCGAGCACCGGCGGCTGCCGTACCTGGTGGCCATCAACTGCTTCGACGGCATGCAGTACCACGATCCGCAGGACGTCCGGGACGCGCTGGCGATCTCCCGCGACGTGCCGGTGGTGCCGTGCGACGCCCGTAACCGGGAGTCCACGAAGCACGTGCTGATCTCGCTGGTCGAGTACGTGCTCACCATGCGGCGCTCGCGGGCCGTCGCGCCCGCCTGACCGACGCGGAAGCGCCCGGCGGCCTCAGGGCCACCGGGCGCTTCCTGCCGTCCGGGGTCGGACACGGTACGCGATCAGCCGGTGACCCTCCACGTGGGAAGGTCACCGGCTGTCGTTCGGAGTCAGGCGTAGCGGGTCCAGGTGCCCCGGAACACCTGGTACACGGAGAGCGAGTCGGGCTCCATGCCGCCGTGCCGGTCGGCGCGGAACGCGTACCCGCCGGCGATTCCCTCGACCGTCTGCGCCTGGAGGAGGGCCCGCAGCCGGCCCCGGTCGAGGCTCGTCGCCATCCGCGCCGACGTGGCGACGAGCTGGAGCGCGTCCGAGGCGTACGGGGCGAAGTCCGGGCTGACTCCGTGCCGCTGCGTGTAGCGGTTGACGAAGTCCCGGCGGGCCAGCTGCGCCGTCGTGGTGGCGGTGGCCGCGGAGACGTCCAGGCAGGCCGGGTGCACCGCGTACGCGCCCTCCACGGCGGCGGCGTTCGCCCCCTGGACGGTGTCGTCGGCGACCGCGCCGGCGTCGAAGAAGATCGGGCCACGGTGGCCGGCGGCGCGCAGTTCCCGCGCCGCGACACCGGAGTCGGGTGCGGTACCCCAGACCACCACGCCGTCCCGCTGGCTGCCGGCGACGCGCTCGGCGGCGGCACGGAATCGGCGGCCGGACGCCGGCAGGCGGACCGTGCGGGCCAGGTCGGTGCTGCTGCCGGCGAGCGCCTCCCGCATCGCCCGCACACCCGAGTCGCCGTGCAGCCCGTCGGCGGCGAGCACTGACACCCGCCGGATCCGCTTGGACTCGAACAGCTCCACCAGGCGGCGCGCCATGTCGACGGCGTCCGGGGTGAGCTTGTAGGTGAACGTGCGCTCCTCCAGCGGCAGCGCGATGCGGTCACCGTAGCCGAGCGACAGGAAGGGCGTCTTGACCCGCTGGGCGGCCGCCGCGAGGGCCATCGAGGTCTCGCCGAGCACGCCGCCGATGAGCGCCTGCGCCCCGACCCGGGTGAGGTCGGCGGCGTGGCGTGCGGCGACCTCGGGATTGCTGCCGTTGTCCAGGATCTGGAGCCGGACCGACCGGACCAGGTTCCCGACCGGTAAGCCGGTGCGGTTCAGCGAGTCGGCGGTGAGCTGCAGGGCCTGCCGCTGGGCGACGCCGAGCAGCGCCCCGGCGCCGGTCAGCTCCAGACTCGCGCCGACGATCAGGTCCTGGTCGCTCGGCGCGCTGCTGGACGGGCCGTCCTCCGGCCGCTGGCCCTGAGGCGCGCAGCCGGCGAGCAGCAGGCTCCCGGCAGCGGCGGCGAGAACACCCCGCCGGGTGAGCACAGTGGAGTCGAACGCCGGTGTCGCCAATGGAATCGCCTTCCCACCCCGGCGAACAGGCGCCGCCGCTGGTCCGCCGGGTATGTTCCCGGCCGGTCCAGCCCAGCGTCAAATCGCCCCGGTGTGGGATGAAACACCCCGGTGGGCCCGGTCAGGAGCGGTAGCCCGCCGAGCGGTACTCGTACTCCCGGTCGTCGTCGCGGTCACCGGTGTCGCGGGTGAAGTCCCAGCCGCCGGCCGCCTCACGGCCCGGACGGCCGCCCACGGCGAAGCCGCCGATCTCCTGGCCGCGCCGCCAGCCCCGGAAGTATCCGGTGGTGTTCTCGGCGAGGCTCGCCGCGTTCCGGACGATCCGCAGCGGACGCTCCTCGCGCAGCGGGGAGCCCGGCACCAGGTTGGCCTGCGGCACGCGCTTCGGCAGCCCGGCCTTGGTCTCCGCGCCGACGGCCGGGCGGGCCGCCTGCTCGGCCGCCTGCCAGCCGGTGTCGGCGGTGCTCGACCACTCCAGGTCGGCCTCGTCGCCGTGCCCGACGAACCAGGCGGACTTGGCCTGCGCGAAGATCAGCAGGTCGCCGTCACCCTCGTCGGAGACCGGCGGCGGCCGGTGCTCCTTCGGGGCGGGACGCCGCTCGGGCTCGGCGGGAAGCGGGACGCGACCCGGGCCGCCCTGGTCGACCAGACGCAGCGGGGGCGCCTCCAGACCGGGGTCGGCCGGCCGGCCCATCTCGTCGCGCAGCGCGCGGTCGGCGAGCGGCGGCGGCTCCACCAGCCGCAGCATCGGCGGCTCCTGCGGCAGGTCGTCGGCGAGCCACGGCGGCGTGACCCGGCCGGGGTCGCTCGGCGCGTCCACGCCCCGCCCGTACGAGTAGGTGGTGCCCTCCCGCTCCCGCGCGGTGTCGTCCTCGTTGTTCACCAGCGGCCAGTTCGCCCGGGAGCCCGGCGGCGCCTCCGGCGCGGGCGGACGCGGGGCCGGCACCGGGATGCTGAGGTCGGTGGCGCTGAACCCACCGGTCGGCGGTTCCGGGGTCTGGTTCGTCTTGGGCCGGGGCGGGATGACGGTGCGCTGCCGCTCGGCCCGCGCCTTGTTGATCGCCGCGGTGGTGAGCGTCGGGCGGAACGGCTCGCCGGCCTCGGCCGGCGGCACGGCGCCGCGTGGGGACGGGGCGATCGGCGTGATCCCGGGAGGCGGCGGGGGCGGCGCGGAGATCGGCCGGTTGGTGGGGCCGTCCACCCGCGACGGCAGCGGCGCGCCGGTCGGCTCGGGCCGCGCCGGGGGAGCCGAGGACGGCCGGCCCAGTGCGGCAGCCGGGGCGACGGGCGTGACCGGGGCCGGGGCGACCGGCGGCGGCGTCACCGGCGCGGGTGCGACCGGTGGCGGGCCGAGCGGCCGGGGCGTCGTCGTGGCGGCCGCACCGGACAGCGGCTCCGGACGGCTGCGCCGCCCACCGGGGACCGGCTCGGGGCGGCCGCGACGGCCGGCCGGCTCGGGTGCGCCGGCGGGTTCGGGACGTCCACGGTGGGGCTCGGCGATCGGCTCCGGTGGGATCGAACGCACCGGACGCAGGTCGGTCGCCGACGTCGAAGCCAGCTCGTCGACCTGCTCTCCCCGTCGGGCGGCGGCCCGGCGGCCGGTCGCGGGGGCGGGAGCGGTGCGTTCGGCGAGCGCGCCGACGAGCGCGTCGCAGCCGGCGTCGCAGGTCCGGACCGAGGCGACGGCCTGGCGCACGGTCTCGGCGACGGCCGCGGTGAGCGTGCGGTTGACGGTGGCCCGCCGGGGCGTCTCGGAGATGGCTACGCGCAGCGCGGTCACCGCGTCGGAGACGTCGTCGGCGTCGGCCACGCCCTCGCCGGCCAGTTGCGCGACGACCGCGTCGGCGGCCAGCGCGCCGTCCCGGCCACCACGGCCCGCGGGGCCGGTGAGCATCCCCGGCTCGGGCAGCGCGTCGAGGACGGCCAGGGCGACCCGGTCGGCAGGATCCGGGTAGGCCCGCAGCGCGGCCGGGTAGAGCTCGCGGAGTACCTCGCGCAGCGTCACCGCGGCCGAGTGCCGGCCGCTCGCCAGCGCCGCGTGCGCGGCCAGGACCTGCGTGTATCCGGCGAGTTCACGCGGCGCCGGGAGGGTCACCGCGGAGAGCGCGCCGGCCTGCAGCGCGCGGGCCAGCCCGACCGCGCGGCGCTCGGCGGGCGGGGAGTTCATCTCCTCCAGGGAGTCGTCGTCGGCGAAGCGCTCGGCGAAGTCGTCGACCGAGTCGTCGTCCGCGATCGCCAGCGGCCGGCCGGCGGCGCTGAGCAGCGAGGTGACGATGTGGTCGTCGCTGTCCGCGGCGATGGCCGCGCCGCTCGGACCGCCGGACCGTTCCACCAGCAGCGCGACCAGCCGGGCGTAACCGGCGGGATCGTCACCGATCTCGCAGACGTGCAGCAGACGGCCTGCGTCGTCGACCACAGCGGACGTCAGCGTCGTTCCGGCCGAAGCCGTTCGGTCGGCCGGATCTGCCGAGGCCAGACCGCAGTACACGCGCACGAGCGCCACGGCGTCGTCCTCCTCCCGGGACACAGGTCTTGCTCTGCCAGAGACTGATGCTCCCCGCTTCGGGTCAGTCGCGCCAGTCCACAACCGCAGAGATCTTGCCGACAATGGTGCGCCAACCCAAGCTTGCGGTTTGTGCCCCGATTTTCTTCAGCCGGCGACGACCCAGGAAACCACCGACGCCACCGTTGACGGAAGCGCGCAGCGCCTCGTCCAGGTCGTCCAGGCTGGAGCCGGAGGAGAGCATGTCCAGCACGGCGGGTAGCCGCAGGGCGTACGCCAGGTCACGGGCGATCTCACCGGCTTCGATGAGCAGCTCGTGGTCCCACGCGTCGTGGCCGCCGCGCAGGTTCTCCACCACCAGGTCGAGCTCGTACGTGTCCTCGTCCAGCGGGGCGATGTCGGCCGGCTCCAGCCGTTCGGACAGTTCATTCCAACTGTCCAGCTGGGACAGGTCGTTGGGCGCACCGGAACGGATGAAAGTGACCAATGACTCCGGGGTCTTGAACAGCAGGAGCCGGCCCTTGTGGGTGAGGAAGACCGGCACCTCCTCGTCGCCCGCCTCGTCGTCCTCGTCCTCGTCCTCGGCGTCGTCCTCGGTCTCGGTCTCGGCCTTCTCGTCGTCCGAGGCGCCGGCCTTGTCCTTGCGGCGGGCCTTGGCGTCCTTCTCCTCGTCCTCGTCGTCCTCCTCGGCGGAGAGGGCGGCGAACTCCTCGTCGAGGATCACCACCTCCTCGTCGTCCTCGGTCTCGACGACCTGGCGACGGGCCAGGAACGGGTCGTCCTGGTCGCGCTCGGCGACGTCGGTCGGGGTCAGCTCGCGCGCCTGCCGGTACGCCCGCAGCGTGAATCCGGTGCCGGAGGGCAGGGCGATCTCCACCGGGTCGATCCGCACTTCTTCCCAGAGCGCGCGGTCGGCCGGCGGGCGGTCCTCCTCGACCTCGTCGGCCGCGGCGGCGGCGTCGGTGTCGTCGAGCTCGGGCTCGTCGGCGTCGGGCCGTTGGGGCGACTGGCGGGCCACGCTGACCTCCGTGTGCGTTCGGGTTGCCCACCCGACGGCGTCGCGCCGCCGAGTGACTCTGCGCACATACCCTAGTGGGCGACGGTTCCGACCGGGAGTCGCACCCCTTGGCGTCCCGGCCGCGCGACAAGTAGCGTTGCTACGCATGAAGGCGCAGGCGCTGCACGGACACCTGGACGCGCTGCTGCTCGCCGTGCTGGAACGGGGCGCGCTGCACGGCTACGCGATCATCGAGGCGTTGCGTGCCCGCAGCGGCGGCACGCTGGATCTGCCCACCGGCACCATCTATCCGGCGCTGCGCCGGCTGGAGCGGGCCGGGCTGGTGGCGAGCACCTGGAGCACCGTGAACGGCCGGGAGCGCCGCACCTACGAGCTGACCGATGCCGGCGGCCGGGCGCTGGCGGGGGAGCGGGCCGGCTGGCACGAGTTCAGCGCCACCGTCGGGCGGTTCCTCGGCGCGGACGAGCCGCCCACCGCACCGGCCTGACCGCGCCCGGGGCCGCCCCGGGGCCGCCCGAGGGTCGACCGGCGGCGGGTCGCTCAGCTTGCCAGCCGGCGGTCGGCGAGCACCCAGCAGCGGGCCGCCCGGGCCAGGGCGAACCAGGCCGCCGAGACCACCACCATCCCGATGATCAGGGGAGGCCAGGTGAGCGCGGCGTCCCACAGCCCGATCGACCAGCCGAACAGCGCGCCCCCGGCGACCGCGCCGAGCAGCAGGCTGCCGGTCAGACCGAGACCGATCAGCCGCGCCGAGCGGACGAGCCACGGTGATCCCCACTTGGCGGCGAGCGGGCCGACCAGCAGCGCGATCAGCGCCAACGCGGCGACCACACCCCAGATGCCGTTCAGCGAGGCGGAGAGCAGCAGGTAGCTCCGCGGTGGCGGCGGACCGCCGCTCCAGCTCGACCCCTGCCAGGTCAGGTCACCGGCTGCGATGAGCACCACCGCCACCACGAGCGTGCGCAGCGCCAGCCCGCGTAGCGCGCCGACGGCCAGCTCGGCCTGGAAACCCGGCACGAGCTGGGCGTCGCTGCCGAACTCGGCGACCGCCCGCCGCTGCGCCTCCGCCCGCGGCAGGCCCCCGTCCCGGTACGCCTCGACGGCGTCCTCCAGCGCGTGCCGCGCCTCGGCCAGCAGGTCGGCCTTGAGCCGGTTCGGCCCGTGCAACCGCGCGGACAGTTCGTGCAGCCGGCGGTCGACCACTGCCTCCTCATGCACCAGCATGCGGCCAAGCCTGCCACCGACGGGCGACACCCGCGTCAGGGAAAACCCCGATCGGCCGGGCGTCAGGGCGTGATCGCCAGGTAGCCGCGCTCGGCGGCCTCCTGGCGCAGCCACTGCTCCCGGTACCAGCCGGGGCGTGCCACCAGCTCGTCGTGCCGGCCGCGCTGCACGACCCGGCCGCCTTCGAGCACCACGATCTCGTCCAGCCCGGCCAGGCCGCTGAGCCGGTGGCTGATCAGCACCACCGAGTGCCCGGCCGGGGTGGTGGCGAGCGCGGAGTCCAGCACCGCGTCGGCGGCCGCCGGGTCGAGCCCTTCGGTCGGCTCGTCGAGCACCAGCACCGGCGGGGCGGCCAGCAGCGCCCGGGCCAGCGCGAGCCGCTGCCGCTGCCCGCCGGAGAGCTGCCCGCCCTGCTCGCCGACCACCGTGTCCCAGGCGTCGGGCTGCTCGCGTACCCAGTCGAGCAGGCCGGCCGCCCGGGTCGCGGCGGTCAGGTCCGCCTCGGTGGCGTCCGGACGGCCGAGGAGCAGGTTCTCCCTGACCGTGGCGTGGAAGACGTACGCCTCGGCGAACAGGCCGCCGACCACCCGTGGCAGGTGCTCGGCCGGGATCTCGGACACCGGCACGCCGCCGGCCGTGACCCGGCCGGTGTCGGGGCGTACCGCGCCGGTGAGCACCGCGGCGAGCGTGCTCTTGCCGGCGCCGCTCGGCCCCACCACCGCCACCCGGCGGCCGGCCGGCAGATCGAGGTCGAACCCGGCCAGAGCGGGGGCGGCACCGGCCCGGTAGCGGACCGTCACGTCGGAGAACCGCACGTCGTGGCCGTCGGTCCGGGACTCCGGCGCGGGCTGCGGCGTCGCCGTGGCGGGTTCGGTGAGCAGGTCGGCGACGCGGGCCAGCCCGGCCCGTAGCTGGGTGCGCTGGCGGGCCGCCGCGACGAGCGCGAGCGCCACCTCCACGGCGGCGAGCGAGCCGACCGCGAGGACGCCGACCAGCACGCCGCCGACCTCGGCCCGCAGCGCCACGACCACCACGGCGGCGGCGGTGAGGCCACCGACGAGGACGCCGAGCGCGTCCACCGCGAAGCCGGTCGCGGCGAGCCGGCGTTCCAGCCGGGCCAGCCGTCCGGCCCGCTGGTCGGCGGCGGCGAGCGCGGCGCCGGTCGCCCCGAACGCGGCCAGGTCGGCGGCGCCGTGGGTGAGGTCGACCGCGTCCACGGCGAGCGCGCCCCGCAGCGGGGCCACCTCGTCGGCGGCGCGGCGGGTGATCCGGGTGGCGAGCGCGGGCAGCGCCACGCCCGCCACCAGCAGTCCGAGCGCGAGCACCCCGGCGGCCGGTGGTGAGATCAGCGCGGCGACGCCGACCGCGAGCACGCTGACCAGTGCCGCCGCCGCGCCGGGCACGAGGACGCGCAGCAACAGGTCCTGGGCCGCCTCCACGTCGGAGACCAGGCGGCTCAGCGCGTCCCCGGTACGGCGGCCGGTCTCGCGCCGGGCGGCGAGCGTGGCGAAGACGCGGGCCCGCACGTCGGTGATCATGCGAAGGACGGCGTCGTGCCCGGCGAGCCGTTCGGTGTACCGGAACACGCCCCGGCTGACCGCCAGTGCCCGGACCGCGACGATGGCCACCGTCAGCCGGTCCAGCGGAGGCCGGCCGGCGGCGCTCATCAGCAGCCAGGTGGCGGTGGCCATCAGCGCCAGGCCGGCGAACTCGGTCGCGGCGGCGAGCAGCCCGGCGCCGAGCAGCCGGCTCAGGTACGGCCGGGCCAGTCGCAGCACCGCCCGCTCGGCGCCGGGGCGGGCGGGCGCGGGCGGTTCCGGTGCGCCGGAGGGGGCGACCGGAACCCCGGTCGGCCCGGCCGGCTCGCGGCCCACCGGCGTCACGCCGTCGCCGGCGGTCACCGGGCCACCGCCGGGCAGGCGGGGGAGACGGGGTTCATCGGGACACTCCCGGGCCGGCGGCGGTCGCGTGCAGTTCGGTGACCCGGCCGTCCTCGACGCGCAGGATCCGGTCGGCGTCGGCGAGCAGCGCGGGCCGGTGCGCGACGAGCAGCGCGGTACGTCCGGCGACCAGCCGCCGGGTCGCGTCCAGCACCACCGCCTCGCTGGCGCTGTCCAGCCGCGCGGTCGGCTCGTCGAGGAGCACGACCGGGGCGTCCCGGAGGAACGCGCGAGCCAGCGCGACGCGTTGCCGCTGCCCGCTGGACAGGCCGTGGCCGCGCTCGCCGAGGCGGGTGTCCAGCCCGTCGGGCAGGGCGTCGACCACCTCGTCCAGCGCGGCGCCGGTGACCGCCGCGGCGAGCGCGGCATCCGGGGTGTCCGGTGCGCCGAGGCGGATGTTGTCGGCGAGCGACCCGGCGAACAGGTGCGCCCGCTGCGGCACCCAGGCCAGCTCGCGCCGCCAGGAGTCGAGGTCGACGCCGGTCAGGTCCACCCCGTCGACGGTGACCCGGCCGGAGGTCGGTGCGACGAAGCCGAGCAGCAGGTTGAGCAGCGTGCTCTTGCCCGCGCCGCTGGGTCCGATGATCGCCACCCGGTCGCCGGGCCGGATGGTCAGCGTGACGTCGCGCAGCGCGCTGGTCCGGTCGTACGCGACTGTGACGCCCTCGAACCGGATCTCGCCCCGGCCGCCCGGCGCGGGCCGGCGGGGCTCGGCGGTGGTGGCGGGTGCGTCGGTGGCGGAGAGCGTGAGCGCCTCGTCCAGCGCGGTGAGCCCTTCCATGCTGGCGTGGAACCGGCTGCCCGCGGCGCGCAGCGGCAGGTACGCCTCCGGGGTGAGCAGCAGCACCAGCAGCGCGGTGGAGAGCGTGAGGCCGCCGCCGAGCAGCCGGATGCCGACCGGCACCGCGACCAGCGCGACGGACAGCGTGGCGACCAGTTCCAGCACCAGCGCGGACAGGAACGCGATGCGCAGCGTCTTCATGGTGGCCTGGCGGTGGCCGTCGGCCATCCGGCGTACCACGTCGACCTGCCCCTTGGACCGGCCGAACGCGCGCAGCGTGGGCAGCCCGGCCACCATGTCGAGGAAGTGCCCGCCGAGCAGCGACAGCCGGCGCCACTGCCGTTCGGTGGCGGCCTGCGCCTGCCAGCCGAGCAGCGCGCCGAAGATCGGAATGAGCGGGATGGTGAGCGCGATGATCAGCGCCGAGCTCCAGTCGGCGAACACGATCCGGGCCAGCACCGCCACCGGCACGGTGACGCTCAGGACGAGCTGCGGCAGGTAGCCGGTGAAGTAGGGGTCGAGCGCGTCCAGCCCGCGCCCGGCCAGGGTGGCGAGCTGCCCGGCCCGCTGCCCGGCGACCCAGGTGGGCCCGTGCCGGCCGACCGCGCCGAGCAGGTCGGCGCGCAGCGCCGCCTTGACCGTCGCGGCGGCCCGCGCCGCGACGGTGCCCTGCGCCCAGCTCACCAGCGCCCGCCCGGCGACAGCGGCCACGAAACCGGCCAGCGCCGGCCGGTGCAGCCGCCCGTCGAACGCCGTGGCCAGCAGCGTCGCCAGCGCGGTGGCCTGGGCGATCACCAGCAGCGCGGTGAGCCCGCCCAGCACCGCGAGCACGGCGAGGTCGCGCCGGGCCGCGGGGACCCGACGCAGCAGACGCGGGTCGAACGGGCGGCGGTTCACCAGTACACCGGTGCCCTGCCGTCGATCCGTCCCCGGAAAACCCACCAGCACATCGCCTGAAAGCCTAGTAGGGCCGGCAGGAGCGGTAACGCGAGCCATCCCAACAGGGCCAGCGTCGGGCGGCTGGCGGCCGCCTCGGCCACTGTCAGCGACGCCGCCGGATCGGTGGTGGAGACCAGGATCCGGGGCCAGAGCGCGGCTCCGATCAGCGGCGCCGGAAGCGCCAGCGCCGTCGCGGTCGCCGCGAAGGCGATCCCGGCCCGCCCTCGCCGCAGCGCCGCGCGGGCCGCCAGCAGCGCCGCCACGAGCGCCAACGGCAGGAGTACGGCCGCAGCCGGGCGCGCCACCGCGGCGCGTACCCGATCGGAGAGCAGGCCCAGGACGGTGGCCGAGGCGACGGCGACGAGCGCGGCGGGCACCAGGCCGCTCGCCAGCCGGGCGAGCGCCGGCGCCTCGGCGGCCGGCAGCCGGAGCGTGAGGAACGTCGCACCGTGCACCGCCACCAGCGCGAGCAGCGCCAGCCCGGCGGCGGCGACGAACGGGGTGGCGAGGTGACCGGCACCGACCACGTGGCCGTCGGCGCTCAAGGGCACGCCCTGGAGCAGCCCGGCGAGCACCGCGCCCCAGCCGAGCGCCGCGAGCAGACAGCCGACCACCACCACCCGGTCCCAGCGGGCACGAGCGGCGGCGGAGGCCGGGCGGCTGCGCAACTGCACCCCGGCGGTCACCAGCACCACACCGGC
Source organism: Micromonospora sp. WMMD1219 (assembly GCF_049315215.1). NCBI lineage: Bacteria > Bacillati > Actinomycetota > Actinomycetes > Micromonosporales > Micromonosporaceae > Micromonospora > Micromonospora sp. WMMD1219. The sequence continues at coordinate 743,167 of NZ_CP186057.1, read as the reverse complement.
CAGCGCGGCGAGCACGGCCGGGTAGAAGCCGGAGAGCAGTTCGCCCTCCAGCCGCGGGAACGCGCCGAACAGGATGCCGACGGCGGCCACCAGCCAGACCTCGTTGGCGAGGAAGAACGGCCCGAGCGCGGTGAGCGTGGCCCGGCTGCCCGGTGCCGGGCCACGCCGGGCCAGCAGCAGACCGACGCCGTAGTCGTAGCCGCCGAGCACGAGGTAGGTGGCGAAGAAGAGGCCGAGCAGGGCGTACCAGGCGAGTTCCACGGCGGGCTCCCCTCAGACGAACACGGGCTGGTGGTGGGCGCCGGTGTCGGGCGCGGGCGGCCGGCCGAGCGCCGGGTCGTGCGCCCCGCGGGCGGCGTGCCGGGCCAGCAGCACCCAGTTGGTCACCGCGAGCGCGCCGAGCAGCAGGCTGAACCCGATCAGCGAGGTGAGCATCAGCCCGGGTGGGACCGGCGAGACGGCCTGCGCGGTGGGCAGCAGCCCGTACGCGGCCCAGGGCTGGCGGCCGACCTCGCGGGCGATCCAGCCGAGCAGCATCGCCACGAAGGGCAGCGGCAGGCCGAGCAGGATCAGCCAGAGCGGCACCTTCAGCCGGATGATCCAGTCCCGCCAGAGCAGCGGCAGCAGGAGCCAGAGGGCGCCGAGCGTGAAGCCGATCAGGATCATGAAGCCGAGGCCGACGTTGGAGAGCACCGGTGGTTCCCAGTCGCCGGGGCCGAACCGCGCGGTCCAGTCGGCGACGAGCGCGTCGCGATCGGGGCCGCCGCCGAACTTGGTCGGCTGGAGCTGCGCGACCGGGCCGAACTGGGCGAAGCCGAAGCCCTGGAGCATGCTGACCGAGAGCGCCGCGGTGACCAGGCCGAGCCGCAGCGAGGTGCGGAAGAGCGCGTAGTCGGGGGTGCGCCGGAGCAGGTGCCAGGCGCTCACCGCGGCCATCAGCAGGCCGCCGGTGACCAGGCTCGCCGAGACGACGTGGCCGAACGCCATGCCGAACGTGGGGTTGGTGAGCAGCGCGCCGAAGTCGGTGAGGTGGGCGACGCCGTCGTGGACCTCGTACCCGACCGGGTTCTGGAGCCAGGCGTTCGCCACCATGATCCAGAACGCCGAGGCGTACGCGGTGATCGCCACGCCCCAGAGCAGCGCCAGGTGCACGCCGCGCCGCAACCGGTGCCACCCGAAGATCCACATGCCGAGGAACGTGGACTCCAGGAAGAACGCCACGAGCGTCTCGATGGCCAGCGGCGCGCCGAACACGTTCCCGACGTAGCGCGACAGCCCGCTCCAGTTCAGCCCGAACTGGAACTCCATCACGATGCCGGTGGCGATGCCGAGCACGTAGTTGATCACGTAGAGCTGGCCCCAGAACCGGGTCAGCCGCTCGTACACCGGCTTGCCGGTCAGGTAGCTGGCCGTCTGCAACCCGACCAGCAGCGTGACCAGGCCGAGTGTGACCGCCACGAACAGGAAGTGGATCGAGGTGGTGGTGGCGAACTGGAGGCGGGCGAGGAGCAGCGGGTCCACTGTCGTCCTCCCATGGGTTGGCTCTCTTGTCGTAGCCAACCTACACGTAGCCTCTCTACCTATAGGGGTGCGCGAACCCGGAGAAGTCCCGTAGGGGGCGAGGTCAGCTCAGGAACAGGGCGAACGGCAGGGAGACGAGCGTGCCGGCGACGGCCAGCGCCATCGCGCCGAGCACCCGCGGCGGGCGGTCCGCGACGAGCAGCCGCTGCACGCGTACGTCGAGGTCGCGGTCGCCGAGTCCGAGCGTGCCGGCCGGCTGGACCCGGTGCTCGGCGGCGGCGAACCGGCGCAGCGCACCGGCCAGCGGCGCGTCCGCGTGCAGCTCCCGGGCCTTGTCGTCGGCGCGCATCTCGACCAGCAACGCCACCCGCGCGTGCGCGTCCCGCACCCACCGGAACCAGGGCAGCGCCCGGCACAGCGCGGTGAACGGCAGCAGCACCAGGTCGTGCCGCTCCTGGGCGTGCGCGCGCTCGTGGGTCAGCACCGCTGCCAGCTCGGCCGGGTCGAGCAGGTCGAGCGTGCCCGCGCTCACCACCACCCGGGGACGCACCCCGGGCAGGCAGTACGCCGCCGCGCTCGGGTGGTCGAGCACCAGCGCGCCGGGCACCGTCGGGTCACGCCGGGCCACCAGGTGCAGCAGCTCCCGGTGCCGGCGCTGGGCGCGGACCGCCCCGTGCAGGCTGCGTACCGTCGTGGTGAGCAGCACCACGCCGATGCCGAGACCGACGCCGACCAGGCTGAGGTGCACCGCGCCCACCCCGGCGGGCAGCGTGCCGTGGGCCAGGTCGTCGGCCAGGGCCAGCAGCGCGTACCCGGTCGCCCGGTCGTACGCGTCGAGCCCCAGCGCCATCGGCAACCCCATGGCGGACAGGCCGAGCGCCAGCCCGACCGCCTGCCAGCAGAGGATCGCCACCCGGGGCGCCCGCCAGGTCCAGCGCGCGGCGGCGAGGACCTGCGCGGTCAGCCAGCAGGCCAGGATGATCGCGGCGAAGTGCAGGGCGTACGCCACGGCAGCCGCCCTACCGGTCCGTCGCCTCGTCGAGCGCCGGCCGAACGGGCCGGGGGTTCTCGACCCGGCCGGCCGGTCCGTCCTCGACCGTCGCCCCGGCCTCGGCGCCGAGCGCGGCGCGGAGCACGTCCGCCTCCGTGCCGGTCACCGAACGGGCGAAGCGCACGAGTGCGGCGTCCCGGCTGCCGCCGAGGTCGAGGGCTTCGAGCATGAGCTGGGCGATGTGCGCCTCGCGGGTGGCGGCCGGGCGGTAACGCCAGGCGCGCCCCTCCCGCTCGCGCTGCACCATGCCCTTGCCGGCGAGCCGGTCGAGCACGGTCATGACCGTGGTGTAGGCGAGTTCCCGGCCGTCCAGGGCGTCGGCGACCTCGCGCACCGTCACGCCACCCGACGAGGCGGGCGCCGCGTCCCACAGCACGTCCATCACCGCACGCTCAAGGTCCCCCAGCCGAGTCACCCGTCAATCCTACCCCCGGTAGTAGACCCCTTCCGCCGCCCCGGTCCCCGTTCCCCCTCCCGAAGATCAACGCCAGCTCGGGGAGGTGGTGCGCGTCGCCAAGATCTACGCCAGTCCGGGGAGGTGGTGCTGTCCTGGGCTGGTTGATGCAGCCACCTCGGGGAGATGGTGTCGATCTCGGTGGTCGAGGGTGGACGAGGGTGGACCGTGGGGACGAGGCCGGACCGGGCTGCGTCGGTCAGACGCCCTTCGGGTGCCAGACGGTCTTGGTCTCCAGCAGCGTGGTCATCCGGGTGATGCCGGGGTCGGCGTACCAGTCGTGGTCGGCCGGGGCCGGCCGCAGCACCCGCTTGAGGTTCTCCGCGGCCTTGATCTCCAGGTCGGCGGCCAGCTCGGCGTCGGCGACGCCGGTCAGGTCGATCGCGTTGACGTCCATGTGCGCGGCGAGCGTCGGCACGGTCTCGGTCAGCCGGCCGGTGAGGATGTTGACCACCCCGCCGGGCAGGTCGGAGGTCGCGAGCACCTCGGCCAGCGTCACCGCCGCCAGCGGCGCCGCCGGGGAGGCGGCCACCACCACCGTGTTGCCGGTGACGATCGCCGGGGCGATCACGCTCACCAGGCCGAGCAACGCGGGCTCCTCGGGGGCCACCGCCGCCACCACGCCCGTCGGCTCCGGCGCGGACAGGTTGAAGTACGGGCCGGCCACCGGGTTGGCGCCGCCGTACACCTGGGGCAGCTTGTCGGACCAGCCCGCGTACCAGACCCAGCGGTCGATCGCCGCGTCCACCTCGTCGGCCGGGACGCCCAGGGCGACGAACTGCTCGCGCCGGCCCTCCAGCATCTCGGCTGCCCGGTAGAGGATCTGACCCCTGTTGTACGCGGTCGCCCCGGCCCAGCCCTTCACCGCGGCGCGGGCGGCCACGACCGCGTCCCGCGCGTCCTTCCGGGAGGCAAGAGACACGTTCGCGGATTGCACGAGATACGACCGTCCCGACTCGCTGCGCGGGAACTTCCCGCCGATGAAGAGCTTGTACGTCTTGCGTACCGCGACCCGCTCAGACATTGAGGTACCCCTCCAGCCCGTGCCGGCCGCCCTCGCGACCGTAGCCCGACTCCTTGTAACCGCCGAACGGTGAGGTCGGGTCGAACTTGTTGAACGTGTTGGCCCACACCACTCCGGCGCGCAGCCGGTCGGCCAGCCACAGGATCCGGGATCCCTTGTCGGTCCAGATCCCGGCCGACAGCCCGTACGGCGTGTTGTTGGCCTTCTCGACGGCCTCCGCCGGGGTGCGGAACGTCAGCACCGACAGCACCGGGCCGAAGATCTCCTCGCGGGCGATCCGGTGCGCCTGGGTGACGCCGGTGAAGATGGTCGGCGCGAACCAGAAGCCGCGCTCGGGCAGCTCGCACGGCGGCGACCAGCGCTCCGCGCCCTCGGCGGACCCGGCGTCGGACAGCTCCCGGATCCGGGCGAGCTGCTCGGCCGAGTTGATCGCGCCGATGTCGGTGTTCTTGTCCAGCGGGTCGCCGACCCGGAGCTGGGCCATCCGGCGCTTCAGCGACTCCAGCACCCGGTCGGCGACCGACTCCTGGACCAGCAGCCGGGAACCGGCGCAGCAGACGTGCCCCTGGTTGAAGAAGATGCCGTTGACGATGCCCTCGACGGCCTGGTCGATCGGGGCGTCGTCGAAGACGATGTTCGCGGCCTTGCCGCCCAGCTCCAGCGTGAGCTTCTTGCGGGTGCCGGCGACCGAGCGGGCGATGGCGCGGCCGACCTCGGTGGAGCCGGTGAACGCGACCTTGTCCACGCCCGGGTGCTCGACCAGCGCCCGGCCGGTGTCGCCGGCGCCGGTGACGATGTTCACCACGCCGGCCGGCAGGTCGGCCTGCTGGCAGATCTCGGCGAACAGCAGCGCGGTGAGCGGGGTGGTCTCGGCGGGCTTGAGCACCACCGTGTTGCCGGCGGCGAGCGCCGGGGCGATCTTCCACGCCAGCATGAGCAGCGGGAAGTTCCACGGGATGACCTGCGCGGCGACGCCGAGAGGCTTCGGGTCGGGGCCGAACCCGGCGTGCTCCAGCTTGTCGGCCCAGCCCGCGTAGTAGAAGAAGTGCGCGGCGACCAGCGGCAGGTCGACGTCGCGGGACTCCTTGATCGGCTTGCCGTTGTCCAGCGACTCCAGCACCGCCAGCTCGCGCGAGCGCTCCTGGATGATCCGGGCGATCCGGAACAGGTACTTGGCCCGGTCCCGGCCCGGCATCGGACCCCAGACCTTCTCGTACGCGGTCCGGGCGGCGCGGACCGCGCGGTCCACGTCTTCCTCGCCGGCCTCGGCGATCTCGGCCAGCACCTCCTCGGAGGCCGGGTTCACCGACTTGAAGCTGCCGCCGGAGGCCGGGTCGACGAACGCGCCGTCGACGAAGAGCCCGTACGAGGGCTTGATGTCCACCACCGAGCGGGACTCGGGGGCGGGAGCGTATTCGAACATCGCGTTCAGTCCAGGGTGAAGTAGTCGGGGCCGGCGTAGACGCCGGTCGTCAGCTTGGTGCGCTGCATGAGCAGGTCGTTGAGCAGGCTCGACGCGCCGAACCGGAACCAGTCCGGGCTCAGCCAGTCGGCGCCGACCGTCTCGTTGACCATGACCAGGTACTTGATCGCGTCCTTGGTGGTCTTGATGCCACCGGCCGGCTTCACGCCGACCTGACGCCCGGTGGCGGCGCGGAAGTCGCGGACCGCCTCCAGCATGACCAGCGTCACCGGCAGGGTCGCCGCGACCGGGACCTTGCCGGTGGAGGTCTTGATGAAGTCGCCGCCGGCCAGCATGGCGAGCCAGGACGCGCGCCGCACGTTGTCGTACGTGGCCAGCTCGCCGGTCTCCAGGATCACCTTGAGGTGCGCGTCCCCGCACGCCTGCTTGGTGGCGACGATCTCGTCGTAGACCTCGGAGTAGCGCCCGGCCAGGAACGCGCCCCGGTTGATCACCATGTCGATCTCGTCGGCGCCCGCCTCGACCGCCGCCCGCACGTCGGCGAGCTTGATCTCCAGCGGCGCCTGGCCGGACGGGAACGCGGTCGCCACGCTGGCCAGGTGCACGCCGCTGCCGCGCAGCACCTCGGCCACGTACGGAACCATCGACGGGTAGACGCAGACGGCGCCGACGTGCGGGCAGCTCGGGTCGGCCGGGTCGGGGCGCAGCGCCTTGGCGGCCAGCGCCCGCACCTTGCCCGGGGTGTCCGCCCCTTCCAGGGTGGTCAGGTCGACCATCCGGATCGCCAGGTCGATCGCCTCAGCCTTGGCGGTGGTCTTGATGGAGCGGGTGCCGAGTTGCGCCGCCCGCTGCTCCGCGCCGACCTGGTCCACGCCGGGCAGGCCGTGCAGGAAGGTCCGCAGAGCGGTCTCGGATCGTCCCAGCTCGGTGAGGTCCGACCGGGCCGACGTCGTTGTCGCCGTCATGCCCCGAATAGTACGCACCCGCGAGTCGAGTGATCTTGCTCACGATCGACCGGTCGTGAGCGTCATACGTGAGCGGTGTCGCTGGTCGTACCGCACCCGCCCTGCGCCCGGCCGGCGAACGGTAGGTTGAGCGATCGTGGACGTAACCGTCATTGACCATCCGCTCGCCCAGACGCGGCTGACCGCCATGCGGGACGCCCGGACCGACTCGTCGTCGTTCCGGGCCGCGCTGCGCGAACTCACCACCATGCTGGTGTACGAGGCCGCGCGCTCCTTCCCGGTCGAGAAGTACTCGATCCAGACCCCGGTCACCGCCACCGAGGGCAGCCGGCTGGCGAACCCGCCGCTGCTGGTGCCGGTGCTGCGGGCCGGTCTCGGCATGGCCGACGCCGCGCTCGGCCTGCTGCCCGAGTCGTCGATGGGCTTCGTCGGCCTGGCCCGCGACGAGGAGACGTACGAGCCTCGCGCGTACATGGAGTCGCTGCCGCGTGACCTCGCCGGCCTGCCGGTGCTGGTGCTCGACCCGATGCTCGCCACCGGCGGCTCGCTGGAGCACTGCTGCCGGCTGCTCGCCGACCGCGGCTGCACCGACATCACGGTGCTGTGCGTGCTGGCCGCCCCGGTCGGCATCGAGCGGCTGGAGCGCTCCGGCCTGCCGCTGCGCCTGGTCACCGCCTCGATCGACGAGGGCCTGAACGACTCGAAGTTCATCGTCCCCGGCCTGGGTGACGCGGGCGACCGCCAGTTCGGCGGCATGCCCCGCTTCTGACCCGGCCGTCCGGGAAGCCGGTTCGACCCGGCGACCCCGGATCCGGCGATTTGGTGGAGAGGGCTCCTTCCCGCGTGGAAGGGGCCCTCTCGGCGTGAATCGGGCGGCCCCGGCGAGTCGATGCGCGGGGGTGCGGGGAGGCGCTAGCGTTCCGGGCCATGACTGGTGTTGCGCTCGCCGAGGAGCTGCTGCTCCTCGCGTATGACGACGAAACCGGCAAGGCCACCATGCCGCGGATCAGCCTCGACCTGGGCATGGCCGCCGCCGTGCTGGTCGAGCTGGCCCTGGCCGGACGGGTCGCGTACGCGGACGGGAACCTGGCGGTGGTCGACCCGGCCCCGACCGGCGAGCCGATCGCGGACGCCGTCCTCGCCAAGATCGCCGCGGACACCCCGCACACGCCGTCGTCGTGGGTGCAGCGGCTGCGGCACGGGCTGCGCGACCGGATCCTGTCCGACCTCTGCGGCCGGGGCGTGGTGCGGGACGTGGACGAGACCGAGCTGGGCTTCATCCACGTGCACCGCTACCCGGTGGCCGACGCCTCGGTCGAGGCGGACATCCGGCAGCGGCTGGCCGACGCGCTGACCAGCGGACAGCTCCCGGACGAGCGGACCGCCGCGCTGGCCACGCTCGTCGCGGTGCTGCGGATGGAACCCGCGCTGGGGCTGACCGGCCCGGCCGCCGAGGACGCCGGCCGGCGCCTGGAGGAGATCGCCGCCGGCGCCGGGTTCTCCGGCACCGTCAGCCTGGACGACAGCGTGGTTCGCCCGTCGATCAGCCTGGTCATCGCCGCGCTGGGCCAGGCCGTGGACGCCGCCCTCGGCAAGCGGCCCGCCGCGAGCTGAGGCCGTTGACCGGTGCGTCCGTCGCCGCCGGAGCGACGACGGACGCACCGGGCCGTCAGAGCCCCAGGGCGGCGGCGATCTCGTTGCGCAGCTCGGCCACGGCGGCCCGCGCGCGCTGCCGGGCCGCGGGCACGTCGCCGCCGCCCACCGGCTCCACCACCTCCAGGTACGCCTTGAGCTTCGGCTCGGTGCCGGACGGCCGGATCACCACCCGGGCCGCGCCGGTGCGCAGGATCACCACGTCCGCGTCGGGCAGCAGGTCGGACGCCTCGGTCACCGGCTGCCCGAGCAGCGCGGTCGGGGTGGCCGCCCGGATCCGGGCCATCGAGTCCGCGATCACCCGCAGGTCCTCCACCCGGACCGAGAGCTGCTCGGTGTGGTGCACGCCGAACTCGGCGGCGAGCTCGTCCAGCCGGTCGAGGAGCGTACGGCCCTCGGCCTTGAGACCGGCGGCCAGCTCGGCGACCGTCAGCGCGGCGGTGATGCCGTCCTTGTCGCGGACGTGACCCGGCGCGACGCAGTAGCCCAGCGCCTCCTCGTAGCCGTACACCAGCGGCTCCCGGCCCCCGCCGGCCCGGACGATCCACTTGAACCCGGTGAGCGTCTCGTCGTAGGGCAGGCCCCGGGCCGCCGCCATGGCCCGCAGCAGCGCCGAGGACACGATCGTGGTGGCGTACAGGCCGGTCACCCCGCGCCGCATCAGGTGGTCGGCCAGCAGCGCGCCCACCTCGTCGCCGCGCAGCATCCGCCAGGATCCGGCGTCGCGTACGGCCACCGCGCAGCGGTCCGCGTCCGGGTCGTTGGCGATGGCGAGGTCCGCGCCGATGCGGTCGGCGAGCGCGACCAGCAGGTCCACCGCGCCCGGCTCCTCCGGGTTGGGGAAGCTGACGGTCGGGAACGCCGGGTCCGGCTCGGCCTGCTCGGGCACCACGCCGGGAACGCCGAAACCGGCGCGCGCGAACGCGGCGGTCAGCACCGCGGCACCCACCCCGTGCAGCGGCGTGTACGCCACCTTCAGGTCCCGTGGTCCGGCCGGGTCCACCACGGCGGCGGCCTGCTCGACGTACGCGGTCACCAGGTCGTCGCCGAGCACCTGACCGGCCGGGCCGAGCGGTACCGCCGCGAGCGGGCCGACCGCCCGGATGGCCGCCTCGATCCCGGCGTCGGCGGGCGGCACGATCTGCGCGCCCGCGCCCAGCTCACCGCCGAGCTGCGCGCCCAGGTAGACCTTGTAGCCGTTGTCCTGCGGCGGGTTGTGGCTGGCGGTGACCATCACCCCGGCGACCGCGCCGAGCTGCCGGACCGCGAACGCCAGCACGGGCGTGGGCAGCGGCCGGGGCAGCAGCAGCGCCGGGCGACCAGCGCCGGTGGCCACCTGCGCGGTGCGCTCGGCGAACGCACGGGATCCGCGCCGGGCGTCGTACCCGATCACCAGCGGGCCCTCGCCGCCCTGGGCGGCGAGCCAGCCGACCAGCCCGGCGGCGGCCTGGGTGACCACGGCGAGGTTCATGCCGTTGGGCCCGGCCCGCAGCGGACCGCGCAGCCCGGCGGTGCCGAAGGTCAGCGGACCGGCGAACCGGTCGGCCAGGTCGGCCGCCGTGCCGGGCAGCCCGTCGAGGACCGCGCGCAGCTCGACGCGGTCGTCCGGGTCCGGGTCGTCGGCGAGCCAGCGCTCGGCGCGTACGCGAAGGTCGTCAAGGTCAGTGGTTTCCGCCGCCATTGCCTCATGAAAGCACGGCGGCGGATCACCACTGGCCGTCGGCCTCGACTCAGTTGGCCGCCGTGAGCTGGAACGAGTCGACCATCGCGTCGAAGATCGGCTTGCTCTCGGCGAATCGTGCGTCGGTCGTGGAGAGGTAGAACGAGTAGACCTTGCCGTCCTTGACCAGGCCCCGCCAGATGCCGTGCCGCATGGCCTCGCCCTCGCCGCAGGTGTATTCGAGCTGGCCCGCGGTCTGGCCGGCGAGTGGCTGCTCGGAGACTGACAACTCGGTATAGGGGGCCGGGCAGGTCTTGCTGTTCGCGGTCTTGCTCTTCAGGTTCCGCGAGGCGAACTCGGCCCAGCTGATCGAGGTGCCGCCCCACTTCTCGGCGATGACCCGCACCTTGCGGCCCTCGTCGTCCGGGTCGACGTAGTCGACGTAGAGGCCGCCGGTCTGCTGCTGCCAGCCCTTCGGGACCTGGATGGTGACGCCCTTGACGGTCCGCTCCTGCATCTCCGGCGCGGCCGCCGCCGAGGTGGTGGGCAGCGTGCCCACGATCGGCGGGGGAGCGTCGTCGCCGCCGCTGGTCAGCGCGATCACGCTCACCAGCAGCACCACGGCCAGGCCACCGGCGGCGGCGAGCTGGACCTTGCGCGGCCACGCCTTCACCCGGCCGAGCAGGCCCTTGGCGCTGCCGAGCGCGCCGCCACCACCGGCGGCGGCCGGCGCGGTGGCCGGGGTGGTCCACGCCTGGCCGGTGCCGGGCACCGACCACTGGTTGCCGCCGCCGTACACCGGCTGGGTGGCGTCGACGGTACGGCCGTAAGCGGTGGGCACCGCCTGGGTCGCGTCCGCTCCGGCGCCCTGGCCGAGCCGGACCGTGGCGTCCGGCGAGATGCGCTGGGTGGCCTCCGGCGTGCCCGGCCCGGACATCGCGCCGGTCGGGGTGTGCAGCGGGCCGGCCAGCGCGTCGGCGCTGGTCTCGTCGAGCGCGGCGGCACCCGCCGCGGCCTTCTCGGCCTGGGGCCGCTCGCCGCGGCGCAGCGCGGCGAGCCGGTCGGTGAGCGACTCGTCGGGGCCGATCATCGCCCGGCCGCCGATCTGCCCGCTCGGCTTCGGCTCCGCCGCGATCGCCGGCGGCGTGGTCGGGCGCGGCACCGGCACCACCGCGTACGGGTCGGTGACCGAGTTGACGGCGGTGGCGGTGCTGGTCAGCGGACCGGCGAGCAGCTCGCGCAGGTTGGCCCGGGCCCGGTGCACGTCCATCCGGCGGGCCGGGTCCTTCTCCAGCAGCCCCATCAGCACGCCGGTCAGCGGGCCGCTGCGCTGCGGCGTGGCGGGCGGGTCCTCGACCACGGCGTGCATGGTCTCGATCGGGTCGCCCTTGTCGAACGGGGGCCGGCCCTCGACCGCCGTGTAGAGCGTCACGCCCAGCGAGAACAGGTCGCTCGGCGGCCCGAACTCCTGGCCCATGGCCCGCTCGGGCGAGATGAAGTGCGGCGAGCCGAGCACCATGCCTGGCGTGGTGAGCTGCACGTCGGTGGGCATCCGGGCGACGCCGAAGTCGGTCAGCACGCAGCGGCCGTCGGTGCAGATCAGCACGTTGGCCGGCTTGACGTCGCGGTGCAGCACGCCGATCGCGTGCGCCACCTCCAGCGCGCCGAGCAGCGCGATCCCGATCTTGGCGACGGCGCGCGGCGCGACCGGCCCGTCCTCGATCACCATGTCGGCCAGGCTGCGGGCGTCCAGCAGCTCCATCACGATCCACGGGCGGCCACCCTCGGTGACCACGTCGTAGACCTGCACCACCGCCGGGTGCTGGATCGCGGCGGCGGCGCGGGCCTCCCGCAGCGTCCGTTCGTAGAGCGCGTCCCGGTCGCTCGGGGCGAGCCCCGGCGGGAGGACGACCTCCTTGACCGCCACATCACGGCGCAGCAACGTGTCTGTGGCCCGCCAGACCGTGCCCATGCCTCCGTTGCCCACCGGGGAGCGCAGCGAGTAGCGACCACCGATGGTGGTGCCGGGCGCCGCGCGTCCAGTGGGGGGACTGGCCGGTCCGCCGCTCCACGTCGGAATCTGAGTCACAGAAAAGCCACCGGGGGATATCGAGGGGGCTGGGACACAACCCCTCTATCTTGCTGGTTCCGACGCCCGATGCGAAACCCGACGCGGCGGGCGTTTACCTACTCGACGGTATGTGGTCGGCCGCTCACCTCCGGTGGGTCGCCGCCGGGAGGTGTGCGGTATCCCTCACCCACCTGGCGGTCTGCGCGTCCTACCATCCGGTAATGAGCGATGCGCGGTCAAGCGAGTCGGGTTTCCCGATCCAGGGCGTCTACACGGCGGCAGACCTTCCGGCGGACCTGGACGCCCGGCTGGGCGAGCCGGGCGAGTTCCCGTACACCCGCGGGGTCTACCCGACGATGTACACGTCCCGGCCCTGGACCATGCGACAGTACGCCGGGTTCGGCACCGCGACCGAGAGCAACGCGCGCTACCACCAGCTGCTGCGCGCCGGCACCATGGGCCTGTCGGTCGCGTTCGACCTGCCCACCCAGATGGGGTACGACTCGGACGACCCGATCGCGCACGGCGAGGTGGGCAAGGTCGGCGTCGCCATCGACTCCATCGAGGACATGCGCACGCTGTTCGGCGGCATTCCGCTGGACAAGGTCTCCACCTCGATGACCATCAACGCGCCCGGCTCGGTGCTGCTGCTGCTCTATCAGCTCGTGGCCGAGGAGAACGGCGTGCCCGGGGCGGCGCTCAACGGCACGATCCAGAACGACATCCTCAAGGAGTACATCGCCCGGGGGACGTACATCTTCCCGCCGAAGCCCTCGCTGCGGCTGGTCGCGGACACCTTCGCCTACTGCCGGGCCGAGGTGCCGAAGTGGAACACCATCTCCATCTCCGGCTACCACATGGCCGAGGCCGGCGCCTCGCCCGCGCAGGAGGTCGCGTTCACGCTCGCCAACGGCGTGGAGTACGTCCGCGCGGCGCTCGCCGCCGGGCTGGCCGTGGACGACTTCGCGCCCCGCCTGTCGTTCTTCTTCGTGGCCCGCACCACGCTGCTGGAGGAGGTCGCGAAGTTCCGCGCGGCCCGGCGGATCTGGGCCCGGCTGATGCGCGACGAGTTCGGCGCGAAGAACCCGAAGTCGATGATGCTGCGGTTCCACACCCAGACCGCGGGCGTGCAGCTCACCGCCCAGCAGCCGGAGGTGAACCTGGTCCGGGTGGCGGTGCAGGGCCTCGGCGCGGTGCTCGGCGGCACCCAGTCGCTGCACACCAACAGCTTCGACGAGGCCATCGCGCTGCCCACCGAGAAGGCGGCCCGGCTGGCGCTGCGGACCCAGCAGGTGCTGGCGTACGAGACGGACCTGACCGCCACCGTCGACCCGTTCGCCGGGTCGTACGTGGTGGAGGCGATGACCGCCGAGGTGGAGGCGGCCGCCACCGAGCTGATGGACCGGGTCTTCGACCACGGTTCGGCGGTGGACGCGATCGAGGCCGGCTTCCAGAAGCGGGAGATCGAGCAGTCCGCGTACCGGATCGCCCAGGAGATCGACTCGGGCGAGCGGGTGGTGGTCGGGCTCAACCGGTTCCAGATCGACGAGGAGGAGCCGTACGAGCCGCTGCGGGTGGACCCGTCGATCGAGGCGGCGCAGGGCGAGCGGCTGGCCCGGCTGCGTGCCGAGCGGGACTCGGGCGCGGTCGAGCGGGCCCTGGCCGAGCTGCGTGCCGCCGCCGAGGGGGACACCAACGTGCTCTACCCGATGAAGGAGGCGCTGCGCGCCCGCGCCACGGTCGGCGAGGTCTGCGGAACGCTGCGCGAGGTGTGGGGGATCTACCGGCCCAGCGACCGGTTCTGATTCGTCCGGCGGCGGCCCCGCCGCGCACCCTGAGTGCGCGGCGCGGGCCGCCTTCGCGTGTGCGATTCGGCGATTCGGGTAACCGGAACGGGTGAACGGGACGGACAGCGTGTGCGGTCGGCGGTCGGGCGCTCGTGTCACCGTCGGGAGTCTTCCGGCAGCCGACAGTTGTCGTGCAATTGTCGGAGCGGCAGTTAATTGCCGCGACTAATGCGACAATTCGGAACGACGGGTCGGTATTTGTGGCCGTTGAAACGGTTACGCGTTGTAGGAGGTGGGAGGCGGATGACGGCGTTCGACCGCGATCTACCTGCTGTCCCGCAGATATTCGAGCCCTCTCACCAGGGCATTCGTGACGCTGCGCGGTCCGACCGCTACGCGAAAGATGTTGCGCAGCGTCACCGTCGGAGGTCTAGGCTGTCTGCTGTCCGACCCGAAGATCCATCCACTTCTAGTGATCGAGAATTCGACGTGACGAGTGCGTTGACGCTGCCTTCCGGCGGCCTGCTGTCGTCGTCCCGGCCCGAGGCGCCGACCGGTTACCAGCCCCTGCCCTTCGAGCTCGACCATCTGCTCGCGCTGCGCGTACCCGGCCTCATCGCCACCCGCCGTCACATCCACTCCCACCCGGAGCTGTCCGGCGAGGAGTTCGAGACGGCCGCCCTGGTACACCGCGAACTGTCCCTCGCCGGGCTGAAGCCGCGCCTGCTGCCCAAGGGCAACGGCGTCATCTGCGACATCGACGGCCGGCCGGACGGCCCGGTGATCGCGCTCCGCGCCGACATCGACGCGCTGCCGCTGAGCGACCCGAAGGACGTGCCGTACCGCTCGACGGTGGAGGGCGTCTGCCACGCCTGCGGCCACGACGTGCACACGTCGGTGATGCTCGGCGTCGGCATGCTGCTCGCCCAGCTCGCCGACACGGGCCGGCTCGACGGCCGGGTCCGGCTGATCTTCCAGCCCGCCGAGGAGATCCTGCCCTGCGGCTCGCTGGAGGTCATCGAGGCCGGCGGCCTGGACGACGTGGTGCAGATCTTCGCGCTGCACTGCGACCCGAACCTGCCGGTGGGCAAGGTCGGCCTGCGGGTCGGCCCGATCACCGCCGCCGCCGACAACGTCACCGTCCGGCTCACCGGGCCGGGCGGGCACACCGCCCGCCCGCACCTGACGGTCGACCTGGTGGACGCGCTCGGCCGCCTGGTCACCGAGGTGCCGACGCTGATCAGCCGCCGGGTGCCGGCCAACAGCGGGCTGCTGCTGGTGTTCGGCCACGCGTCGGCCGGCACCCGTTACAACGTCATCCCGTCCGAGGCGTGCGCGGCCGGCACCCTGCGGGTGATGGACCGCGACACCTGGGACCAGGCACCCAAGATCGTGGCTCAGGTGGTGCGGGACGTGCTCGCCCCCACCGGCGCCACGGTCGACCTGGAATACCTGCGTGGCCGGCCCCCGGTGACCAACGACGCCGGTGCCATCGGTGTGCTCACCGCGGCCACCGCCGCGGCGCTCGGCCCCGACGGCATCGCCGAGACGCCGCAGAGCATGGGCGGCGAGGACTTCTCCTGGTACCTGGAGCACGTGCCGGGCGCGCTCGCCCGCCTCGGCGTCGGCCGCAGCGGGCCCAACGTGGACCTGCACCGGGCCTCGTTCGACGTGGACGAGCGCGCCATCGAGGCGGGCGTACGCCTCATGGTCCAGACCGCGCTGCGGGCACTGGCGGCGGCGCGCTGACCGGACCGCCGGGCGGTCCCGGCGGCACCGGTGCCGCCGGGTTCGGCCCGGGCGGCGGCGTCCGCCGGGCCCGCACCCGGCGCCGCCACAGGAGCAGCAACCACAGCGGTACGCCGATCACGACCGCGAAGGGCAGCACCGCGCCGAGCACTGTGAGCAGGACCCGGGCCGAGGCCAGGAACGCCGTCCAGCCACCGCCCAGCCCGGCCAGGAAACCCAGGTCGGCCTCCTCCTCGGCGGTGCTGGCGTCCTGACCGAGGAACGTCACGGTGATGGTGGAGAGCGAGGTCAGGTCCGCCAGCCGGCGCTTGCGGGCCTCCAACGAGGCCAGGTCCGCCTGCCGGGTGCCCACCTCGTTCTCCAGCCGCACCAACTCGTCCACCGAGGTGGCCCGGGCGAGCAGCTTCCGGGCGCTCTCCACCCGCGCCCGCTGGGTGGCGATCCGGGCGTCCAGGTCCACCACCTGCTCGGTGACGTCCTCGGTGCGGATCTCCCGGCGCTCCTGCCGGCCGAGGCCGGCGAGCTGGTCGATCACCGCGCTGAACCGGTCCGCCGGCACGCGCAGTGTCAGCGCCGCCCGCGCCTCGGCGGCCCGGCTCGACCGCCGGTCCGCGCCGACGAACCCGCCGGCCGCTGTCACAGCCGTGGTCGCCTCCCGCGCGGCGGCCTCCACATCGTCCACCCGGACCTGCATGGTCCCGGTGTAGATGATGGACCGCTGGTCGACCCGCAGGTCAGCGCCGCCGGTGCCGCCGGGGGCGGCCTGGTCGCGGTCCGCGCCACCGCCGTCCGCGCCGCCCTCGGCGGCCTGCTCGCGTCCCGCGCCCGAGTCGGCGGCCGGCGCGGCCGAGTCGCTGCCACTGTCGCCGCCCGCCCCGCAGGCGCCCACACCCAGCGCCGCTATCAGACCCACAGCCACCAGGGCCACGCCCCGGAGTCGTCGTCCACCCATTCCCCGTACTCCGATCGTCGACGGCCCCGCCCACCGGGACCGATACCTCGGACGTGACGCGTGGTCGCGCCGGTTCCGGCAGACTGCGCTGAGGACATCACGATTCGATAATCGAGGAGTCACGATGCAGGTCACCAAGTACGCCCACTCCTGTCTCCGGCTGGAGCACGACGGTGCGGTGCTCGTCGTCGACCCGGGTGTCTTCAGCGATCCGGCCGCGCTGGACGGGGCGGACGCGGTGCTGGTCACCCACGAACACCCGGACCATGTGGACGTCGGCGCGCTGGCCCGGGCACTGGAGCGGCGGCCGGTGCCGGTGCACGGCCCCGCCTCGCTCGCCGGAGTGCTCGGCGACGCCGCCGAGGCGCTGGTGACGGTCGAGCCCGGACAGTCGTTCACAGTCGCCGGGGTGCCGGTGCGGGCGTACGGCGGGCAGCACGCGGTCATCCACCCGGACATCCCGGTGATCCAGAACATCGGCTACCTCTTCGCCGACGTGGTGTACCACCCGGGTGACGCGTTGTTCGTGCCCGACGACGTGCAGGTGGACACGCTGTTCGCCCCGATCCACGCGCCCTGGTCGAAGTTCTCCGAGGTGGTCGACTTCATCCGCGCGGTCGCGCCGCGCCGGGCGTACGCGCTGCACGACGGGCTGCTCAACGACAACGGCTTCGGCGTGCTGGACCGGCAGTACACGGCGATGTCCAAGACCGACTACCGCCGTCTGGAGCCGGGCACCCGGATCGACGCCTGAACATGGCCGAGGTGCCCGCGGAGGTGATCCGGCAGCTCTACGCCACGCCGCCGGACCGGTTCGTCGCGGCCCGGGACGCCGCCGTCGCGCAGGCGCGGCAGTCCGGCGATCCGCGTACCGCCCGGGAGATCGGCAAGCTGCGCCGCCCCACAGTGGCGGCCTGGCTGGTCAACCTGCTGGCGATCCGCCGGCCCGAGCTGGTCGCCGACCTGAGCCAGCTCGCCGAGTCACTGCGCGCCGCGCAGCGCGACCTGCGCGGCGGCAAGCTCCGGGAACTGTCCGCGCAGCGGCGCGCCGTCGTGGGCGCGCTGGTGGCGGAGGTACGCCGGCTCGCCGCCGCCGAACCCGCCGCGCCCCCGGCCGGGAAGCTGCCGCTGGGCGAGGTGGAGGCGACACTCAACGCCGCGCTCTCCGACACCGAGGTGGCCGGACAGGTACGCGCCGGACGCCTGCTGCGGGCCAGCCACTACGCCGGGTTCGGCGAGGTGCCCCGCCCCCAACTGCGGCTCGTGACAGGGGGCGAGGAGACGCCGGTCGTACCGGATCGGGCGGCCGAGCGGGCCGACGCGCGCCGGGCCCGCGACGAGCGCGCGGCGCGGGCCGAACGGGCCGGGCGGCGGCGGACCGCGACCCGGGAACTGACCCGGGCCCGCGCGGACCTCGACCGGGCCGAGAAGGAGCTGGCCACGGCCGACGCGGCCGAGCGGGACGGCGCCGCGACGCTGGACCGGATCGAGACCGAACTGGCCGAGTTGGAACGTCGCCGGGCCGTGGCCGAGCAGGATCTGAGCCGGGCCCGGCTGGCCCGCCGGGGCGCGGAACGGGCGGTCACCGCGGCCCGGCGCCGGGCCGGTGAGGTGGAGGCCGTGTTGGAGGCGCTGGACGCCGAAGAGGGGGATGCCGACACCGGTGACCACGCGGCAGACTGAGCGTGATGAATGGCAACGGTGGAGTGACGGCGACGGGCGGCCGATGACCCCGGAACAACTCGCCGCCGCCTGCAAACCGCTCGTGCTCGAACTCGGGGAGGCGTTCGCCCGCTGCCCGTCGACGCTGCGCCGGGCGCGGCTGCTCGGCATCTCCGGGTGGGCCTTCTACATCACCGGGCGGGCCGGGGCGCTCGGTGACGTCCGCGCCGAGACGGTCGCCGCGGCGCTCGGCTTCATCGCGCCGGACGCGGTCACCGACGGCTGGGACGCCGCCGCGCGGACCGTCCCGCCGCTGGAGGTGGCCGCCGCCAACCTGGCCGAGTGCTGCCGGTGGGGCACCGCCCGGCTGGGCGACGGCGCCGAGTCGTCCCGGCTCGCCGCGCTGATGGGCCGGGCGGTCGACGCGGCGGACGGCAGCGGCATGCCGCTGTTCGCCGCCTGGCGGGCCATGCCGGTGCCCGATCCGTCGCCCGGTGCGCGGGCGGCTGTGGGCATGCTGCTGCTGCGTGAGCACTTCGCCGGGGCGTACCTGCTGGCGGTGCGCGCGGCCGGGCTGACGCCGCTGGAGGCGGTGCTGGCCGGGCCGGAGGGCGAGACGGGCGCGGCCGCGTGCGGCTGGGTGCCCCCGTACCCGCCGGTCGGGCCACTGGTGCGGCGCCGGCTGTGGGCCGAGGCGGTGACCGACCGGCTGGCGTCGGCGGCGTTCCGTGCGTTGAGCACCGCCGAGGGCGCTGAGCTGCTGAGTCTGCTCGGCGCCGCGCGGCAGCGCGCCCGCGGCGGATAAATGGGAGGCGACGCGGCCGGTCCGGCTGCCAGGATCTGGCCCGTGACGCTCCCCGCCGGCTGGTCGGCCCGCCGCCCGACCCTCGACGACGTGCCCGCGATCCTGGCGGTGGTGCACGCCGCCGACACGTTCGCCGTGGGCTATCCCGACTTCGACGACGAGGACGTGCGGTCCGCACTGACCGCGCCCCACGTCGACCCGGCCCGGGACTCCTGGCTGGTCACCGACCCGGACGGTACGGCGGTCGCCTGGTCGATCCTGGCCAACCCGAGCGGGGTGGGCCGGGAGTGGGTGGACGTCCTCGTCGACCCCGACCGCGGCGCCGACCTGCGCGCGCCGCTGCTGGCGCGGCTGCTGGAGCGCGTCGCCGAACGGGCCGCCGAGCGCGGCCTGCCCGCGCTGACCGCCCGCACCGGCGTGTACGCGCCGGAGACCCGCTGGGCCGGTGAGCTGACCGAGGCCGGGTTCACCCGGATCAAGCGCTACATCCGGATGAGCCGTTCGCTCGCCGGCCTGCCCGCCGAGCCGGCGCCCCCGCCCGGGGTGACCGTCCGGCCGCTGCGCGCCGACGACGAGAGCGACATGCGACTGTTCCACCGGATCTACGACACCGCGTTCCGGGACACCCCGGACCACGACCCGCTCGACTTCGAGCAGTGGCGGGACCTGCTGCCGTCGTACGGGAAGGTCTGGGACGAGTGGTTCCTGGCCGAGGTCGACGGCGAGCCGGCCGGTGCGCTCCAGTCCTCCGACCAGGCACTCGACCAGGACCTGGGGTGGGTGCGGACGCTGTCGGTGCTGCCCGCGTACCGGCGTCGCGGGGTGGGCGCGGCGCTGCTGCGCCGGGCCTTCGCGGTCTACGCGGCGAAGGGCCGCGCCGGGGCCGGGCTCGGCGTCGACCTGGCCAACCCGACCGCGCCGGTCACGCTCTACCGCTCCGTCGGGCTGGTGGAGGAGCGCTGGACCGACATGTACGAGCGGAGTGTGCCCGCCTCGCGGGTGTGACCCGGCACCCCCGTAGCGGGGTCGACGAGCGACCGGCAGGCCGCGCGGCGCACACTGTGGGTGTGGGAGACGCGCTACGCGGACGCGGTGCCGGTGGGGCGGGACCGCAGCTCGGTGACGTAGTCGTCCGGCGCGCCCGCCTTCTCCGCGGCGTTGGCGATCTCCGAGAGGTACCAGGCTGTGGGCAGCCCGCCCTCGTACCCGTCGAACACGTAGACCCACGCGGTCACGTCGCCGTCGAGCGTCGAGACGCGGACGGTCAGCCTGCGGTACGTCTCGGCGGTCACGCCCTCGATCTCGTCGAGCTGCGCGGCGTCGTACGGGTGGATGTCGTAGAGCGCCACGAACACCCGGTCACCGGGGGACTCGACAACGGTGCTGACCGAGCCCTCCCACCCGATGACGTCCTCGCCGGCGAAGGTGAGCCGCCACCCCTCAAGCCAGCCGGTGCCCACCATCGGCGAATGCGGGCAGTAGGCGCGCATGCGGGCGGGGTCCAGGTTCGAGCCGTAAGCAGCGTAGAGACGCACGGCGACGACGATAGCCCGGCTGGCGGGTGGGGGAGAATACGACAGTGCGTGTCGAACCCGACGGGGAGAAGAAAGTCACTGTGAGCACAGACGAGGGGCGACTGCTGTGAGCGCGAGGAGTGCAGCGGAGCGGAGCCCCGCAGTCGCGAACGAAGGGATGGCTCTGTGAGCCAGATCGTGATCATCGGCGGCGGGCCGGCCGGGTACGAGGCGGCTCTGGTCGCCGCGCAGTTGGACGCCGATGTCACAGTGGTCGAGGCGGAGGGGGCCGGCGGCGCCTGTGTGCTCTCCGACTGCGTGCCCTCCAAGACGTTCATCGCCAGCTCCGAGGTGGTCACCGGCTACCGGGACACCGAGGAGTTCGGGGTGCACTCCGACGGCCTGGAGGCGGTCACCGTCGACGCCCGGGTGGTGCACGAGCGGGTCAAGCGGCTCGCGCTGGCCCAGTCCGCCGACATCCACACCAAGCTGGTCAAGGCCGGAGTCGAGTTCGTGGCCGGCACGGCCCGGCTCGGCGAGGACACGCTCGGCCACACCCACCGGGTGATCGTCACCCCGGCCGACGGCGGCGCGGAATACTCGATCGCCGCGTCGACGGTGCTCGTGGCGACCGGCGCGACCCCCCGCCAGTTGCCCACCGCCGTACCGGACGGTGAGCGCATCCTGACCTGGCGTCAGGTGTACGACCTGCCCGACCTGCCCGAGCACCTGATCGTGGTCGGCTCCGGCGTGACCGGCGCCGAGTTCGCCAGCGCGTACCTGGCCATGGGCGTCAAGGTCACGCTCGTGTCCAGCCGCGACCGGGTCATGCCGCACGAGGACGCCGACGCCGCGATGGCGATCGAGCGGGTGTTCCGCAACCGGGGTATGAGCATCCTGAACAACTCCCGCGCCGAGGCGGTCCGCCGCGTCGGTGACGGCGTCGAGGTGGTGCTCTCCGACGGCCGGCAGGTGACCGGATCGCACGCGCTGATCGCGGTCGGCTCGATCCCGAACACCGCCGACCTGGGCCTGGCCGAGTACGGCGTGGAGCTGGCCCGGGGCGGTTACGTCACAGTCGACCGGGTCTCCCGTACCAATGTGCCGGGCATCTACGCGGCGGGTGACTGCACCGGCGTGCTGCCGCTCGCGAGCGTCGCGGCCATGCAGGGCCGGATCGCCATGTGGCACGCGCTGGGTGAGGCGGTGCGGCCGCTGCGGCTGCGTACCGTCGCGGCGAACGTCTTCACCGACCCGGAGCTGGCCACCGTCGGCGTCTCCCAGGACGAGGTGGACGCCGGCAAGACCCCGGCCCGCCAGGTGATGCTGCCGCTGTCCGGCAACGCCCGGGCGAAGATGGACGACCTGGCCGACGGCTTCGTCAAGCTGTTCTGCCGGCCGGCGAGCGGCCAGGTGATCGGCGGCGTGGTGGTGGCGCCGAAGGCGAGCGAGCTGATCCTGCCGATCACGATGGCGGTGGAGAACAACCTCACCGTCAACGAGTTGGCCCACACCATCACCATCTACCCGAGCCTGTCCGGCTCCATCACCGAGGCCGCCCGCCAGCTCATGCTCCACGAGCTGGAGTAGTCCGGTCCCGCACCTTCTTTCGTCGATCATGGAGTTGCGGCCCCCGATCCGACCGGAATGCCCGGTCTGTGCGGGGCCACAACTGCATGATCGACGACCCTGGTCAGGGTGAGGTGCAGGGCCAGGGTGGCCAGCAGGGCCGTCTCGGTCAGGATGAGCAGGCGCTCGATCAGGCCGAGCAGGGCCCGGTCGCCGGGGTAGGCGGACCAGATCATCGCGCCCGCCAGCACCAGGCTGGCCAGGGTCAGTCCGCGCAGCCAGGCGGCGGCTCCGGCGACCGGGTGGCGGGCCAGCAACCAGCCGGCCACCGGCAGGGCCAGGAACGACAGCACCGAGGCGTACCGGTGCACGTACGCGGCGGTGTCCATGGGCGTACCCGGCTCGTTCGTGGGCACCACGGCGGCGGCCAGCAGCCCGGCCGACCAGGCGGTCAGCAGCGCGAGCGGCACCGGGCCCGCACCGGCCCGGCGCAGCGCCGGCAGGAGCACGACACTGGCCGCCGCGAGCACCGCCATCGCGGTGTCGATGACGCCGCCCCGATCGGAGACGGCGAAGTCGCTGACGGTCAGCGACCAGGGATCCAGATCGTCGCTCACCTCCAGGTGACCGATCATCGCGAGCACCGCCGCCAGGACGATCCCGCCGAGGGCCAACAGGCCGCTGCTCCGCGTTCCAGGCATACGGCCAGCCTGTCGCCGGAACCGCCCCAGACGGATCCGGGACCACCACCCACTTCGCTACCCGGGTCGTCCCCTACCGGACCCCCGAGAACGCGTCAGGCCACGTCCAGGCGGATGTTCCCGATTCGGGCGACCACATCGAGGTGGCCGCCCAGGCCGGTTACGTAGGCGCGCAGGATGTCCAGGTTGACACTCTCGCCGTTTTCGATCTGGCTGATCCGTGCCTGAGACAAACCGGCCGCTTCCGCCAGCTGGGCCTGGGTCATGCCCAGCTGCTTGCGGATCTCCGCCAGCTGCGCGCCGCTGACCGAAGCCAGCATCTGCTCTCGGATTTGCCCCCGCCTGGCCACACGCTCGCTGTCGTCCCACGAGGGATCGATACTTCGGGCTTTCGCCTTGACGTCGCGCCAGTTCGCCCCACCACTCATGGCTGTTCTTCCTTCAAGTTGATCAGGCTGACGAGGTCAGCGGTGCTCGGCTCACTCGTGCACAGGCCCAGGAACCAAAGCTCGACCTCAGGATGAAGCCTGATCTCCCACACCCGGTCAATATAAACCGAACTTATATGCGATGGGGGTCAACGCTCCGAACTGCGCGTCAGGTGCCGGCGGAGTCGGCGGTGGCCTCGGCACGGGTCTGCCGGGCGCTGCTGATCCAGGTCATCGCCCACCCGGCCAGCGCGAACCCCGCAGCGGCCACCCCGCCGATCAGCAGCAGCCGCCACGCCGAGTGGGTCAGCGCCGTGCCGCCCAGATGGCCGACGAGCGCGCCGTAGCTGGACCAGGCGAGCGCCGCCGCCGCCTCGTAGGGCAGGAACAGCCGGTACGGGTAGCGGCTGCGTCCGGCCGAGAAGCACGCCGCCATGCGGCCACCGGGCACGAAACGGCAGAGCAGGATCACCAGCGGCCCCGGTTCGCGCAGCCCACGGGTGACGCGAGTGACCGCCCGGCGTGCCCGTCCGGGTGGCGTGGCGCGTGCCGCGCGGCGGGTCGGCGTGCTGCGGCCGATCAGGTAGCAGGCCAGGTCACCGATGAAGACTCCGGCCGTGCCGACCGCGATGGTCAGCGGCAGGCTGAGCCCGCCGTACACGGTCAGCGCCCCGCTGGTGATCATCACGAGCTGGGTCGGCACCACCGGGACGAAGGCGTCGGCGATCAGCAGGATCAGCAGCAGCGCGTACGCCCACATGGGCGACGCGACGTCAGAGATGAGTTCGGCCACGACCGCCACCTCGCCGGGGTTCTCCGTTCGACCGGATCGAGCCTGACGCCGTGTCCGGCGTCACCACCACCGGCCCCACCGCACGGTGACAGCCGACACCGGCAGGCCGTAGATGGGAAACGAGGCGACCTGCCCGCGAGTGACGGGTCACCGGTGCACACGCCCCGGGGCGGGGCGGCGCATCGTCGATTCCCGGCGTACCGTTGGTCGGACGCGGCACCGGAGTCGTCGGGTCCCCCGTTCCTGACGACCGGGCCGCCGCGGGTCGCCGGCAGGTCCCGTGCCGGCGACCCGCACCCACTCTCCGAAACTCAGGTGCGCCGTCGATGTCCGCGTGCCTATCGTTCGGGCATGCGCAGCGCGGTAGTGACCACGACGCCGGGTGTTCCCGGCGCGCCGCACTGACGTTTCGTCGACGAGGCCCCGGGGCGATCCGCTCCGGGGCCTCGCGGCGTTCCGGGCCTGCTCGCCTCCGGGTCGTACCCGATCAAGGAGAGCGACATGATCGACCACCGCAGGCTCGGCCGGGACCTGGAGCTGTTCGTCTCCGACCCGCTCGCGGGCGCCGGGCTGCCGATCTGGCTGCCGGCCGGCGCCGCCGCCCGGCACGCCGTCGAGGAGTACGTCAGGGAGCTGGAGCGCCGGGCCGGCTACCGGCACGTCTACTCCCCACCGCTGGGCAAGCGGGAGCTGTTCGAGCTGTCCGGGCACCTGGGCTACTTCGCCGACGACATGTTCCCGCCGATGCGGCTGAGCGCCGACGACGAGTTCGTGCTGCGCCCGGCGCTCTGCCCGCACCACGCGCTGGTGTTCCGCGCCCGCGGCCGCTCCTACCGGGAACTGCCGCTGCGGGTCGCCGAGCTGGGCGGGATGTACCGGGCGGAGCGTTCCGGGGTGCTGGGCGGGCTGTCCCGGGTGCGCGCCATCTCGCTCAACGACGCGCACAACTTCTGCGCCCTGGAGCAGGTCGGCGACGAGGTCCGCGAGATCCTGCGGCTGATCGGCGAGGCGCACGCCGCGCTCGGCGTCCGTCCCGCCGGGTTGCGGTTGTCGCTGCGCGGGCCGGGCCATCGGTACGTGGGCGACGACGCCGGCTGGGCGCGGGCCGAGGAACTGCTCCGCGCCGCGCTCGACGGGGTGGACGTCGTCGAGGCGCCGGGCGAGGCCGCGTTCTACGGCCCGAAGATCGACATTCAGATCGTGGACGCGGCCGGCCGGGAGTCGACCATCTCCACCGTCCAGCTCGACTTCGACAAGCCGGAGCGGTTCGACCTGTCGTACACCGACTCGGACGGCCGCCGGAAACGGCCGGTGATGGTGCACCGCAGCCTGGTCGGCAGCATGGAGCGG
This sequence comes from Micromonospora sp. WMMD1219, assembly GCF_049315215.1. Classification (NCBI taxonomy): domain Bacteria; kingdom Bacillati; phylum Actinomycetota; class Actinomycetes; order Micromonosporales; family Micromonosporaceae; genus Micromonospora; species Micromonospora sp. WMMD1219. The sequence goes on along the minus strand of NZ_CP186057.1, from coordinate 718,035 downwards.
CTGTTCGCGTACCTGATCGAGGTGCACGAGGGCGCCTTCCCCGCCTGGTACGCCCCGGTGCAGTTGCTGCTGCTCCCGGTGGACGCGGCGCAGGCCGACGCGGCCGTCGGGCTGGCCCGCCGGTCCGAGGCGGCCGGGCTGCGGGCCGAGGTGGACCACGCCGGTTCGCTCGGTGCCCGGATCCGGGACGCGTCCCGCCGCCGCGTCCCGTACACCGGGGTGGTCGGCCCCCGGGAGGCGGCCGACGGGTCGGTCTCGCTGCGCCTGCGCGACGGCCGGGTGCTCGACCCGATGCCCGCCGAGCAGGCGCTGGGCCTGGTCGGCGCGGTGGTCGCGAGCCGGTCGGCGGGGCTGCTCCCGCCGGCCTGACCCCGGCCCGTCCGGGTGCCGGGAAGGCACCCGGACGGCGGCCGGTGCCGGACCTGTGGCCGGGTCCATCTCAGTTCCCGACCGGCGTGCCGGCGCCGGCACGCATTCCCGGCGGGCCGGCCGGGGCGGGCGCCGGCACCTCGTCGGAGATCACCGCGCCGCTGAACTGCGCCCGGTAGAGCCGGGCGTACGCGCCACCGGCGGCGACGAGCTGGTCGTGGGTGCCCTGCTCGACGATCCGGCCCAGCTCCATCATCAGGATCAAATCGGCGTCGCGGATGGTGGACAGCCGGTGCGCGATGACGAAGCTCGTCCGGTCCGAGCGCAGCGCCGCCATGGCGCGCTGGAGCAGCACCTCGGTCCGGGTGTCCACCGAGCTGGTCGCCTCGTCCAGGATCAGCAGCGACGGCTCGGCCAGGAACGCCCGGGCGATGGTGATGAGCTGCTTCTCCCCGGCGCTGACGTTGCTGCCCTCCTCGTCGATCACCGTGTCGTAGCCGTCCGGGAGGCTGCGGACGAACCGGTCCACGAAGGTCGCCCGGGCGGCGGCGAGGATCTCGTCCTCGGTGGCGTCCGGCCGGCCGTAGGCGATGTTGTCCCGGATGGTCCCGCCGAACAGCCAGGTGTCCTGGAGCACCATGCCGATCCGGCCGCGCAGGTCGTCGCGGCGCATCGTGGAGATGTCCACCCCGTCCAGCGTGATCCGCCCGGCGTCCAGTTCGTAGAACCGCATGACCAGGTTGACCAGCGTGGTCTTGCCGGCGCCGGTGGGGCCGACGATGGCGACCGTGTGACCGGGCTCGGCGACCAGCGACAGGTCGTCGATGAGCGGCTTCTCCGGGTCGTACCGGAAGGAGACGTGCTCGAACTCGACGCGCCCGTGCGGGTCGGCGACCCGGGCCGGCTCGGCCGGGTCCGGGCTCTGCTCGCCGGCGTCGAGCACCGCGAAGACGCGCTCGGCCGAGGCCACGCCGGACTGCAGCAGGTTGGCCATCGACGCGACCTGGGTGAGCGGCTGGGTGAACTGCCGCGAGTACTGGATGAACGCCTGCACGTCACCGAGGCTCATCGAGCCCGACGCCACCCGCAGGCCGCCGACCACGGCGATCGCGACGTAGCTGAGGTTCCCGATGAAGAACATCGCCGGCATGATCAGCCCGGAGACGAACTGCGCGCCGAAGCCGGCTCGGAACAGCTCCTCGTTCTTGGCGTGGAAGGCGGCCTCGACCTCCTTCTGCCGGCCGAAGACCTTGACCAGCTCGTGCCCGGTGTACGCCTCCTCGATCTGGCCGTTCAGCTCGCCGGTGTGCTTCCACTGGGCAATGAACTTGCCCTGCGACCGCTTGGCGATCTGGCCGGTGACCACCACCGACAGCGGCACCGCGACGAGCGCGACGACAGCCAGCAACGGCGAGATCCAGAACATCATCGCGAGTACGCCGACGACGGTGAGCAGCGACGTGAGCAACTGGCTCAGCGTCTGCTGGAGCGTCTGCGACACGTTGTCGATGTCGTTGGTGACCCGGCTGAGCAGCTCACCCCGGGGCTGCTTGTCGAAGTAGGGCAGCGGCAGCCGGTTGAGCTTGTCCTCCACGTCGGCGCGCAGCGTCAGCACGGTGCGCTGCACCACGCCGTTGAGCACCCAGCCCTGCGCCCACTGGAGCATGCTCGCGCCGACGTAGAGCACGACGGCGAACGCCAGCACCCGGCCCAGCGCGTCGAAGTCGATGCCGGCGCCCGGGATCACGTCCATCCGGGCCAGCATGTCGGCGAAGTTGCCGTTGCCCTCGGCGCGGGCCGCCTCCGCTGCCGCCTCGGTGGTGGTGCCGGGTGGCAGCTGCCGCCCGATCACCCCGCTGAAGATGATGTCGGTGGCGTGGCCGAGCACCTTCGGCCCGATCACGCTGAGCCCGACGCTGGCCAGGGCCAGCGCGAGCACGCCGGTGAGCTGGAGCCGGTACGGCCGCAGCCGCCCCAGCAGCCGGCGTGCCGACGGCCCGAAGTTCATCGCCTTCTCGGCCGGCATGCCCATGCTCATGTGCGGCGGGCCGCCGCCGGGACGCCGCCCGGCCGGAGGCAGCCGGGACGGCTCGTTCTTCTGCTGCGGAACCGACGAGGTCACGCGGCCACCTCCGCCGTCTGCTGCGACGCGACGATCTCGGCGTACGTGGGGCAGCTCTCCAGCAGTTCCTCATGTCGTCCCATCCCGACGACACCCCCGTCCTCGAGCACGATGATCTGGTCGGCGTCGACGATCGTGGAGACCCGCTGGGCCACGATCACCACCGCCGCGTCCGCGGTGACCGGCTTGAGGGCGGCCCGCAGCCGGGCGTCCGTGCCGAGGTCGAGCGCGGAGAAGGAGTCGTCGAAAAGGTAGATCTCCGGTTTGCGGACGAGCGCGCGGGCGATGGCCAGGCGTTGCCGCTGGCCGCCGGAGACGTTCGTGCCGCCCTGCGCGATCGGTGCCTCCAGCCCGCCCGGCATCTCGGCGACGAAGTCGCGCGCCTGGGCGATCTCCAGCGCGGCCCACAGATCGGCGTCGGTGGCGTCCGGGTTGCCGTAGCGCAGGTTGCTGGCGACCGTGCCGGTGAACAGGTACGGCCGCTGGGGCACCAGCCCGATCCGCCGCCACAGTTCGTCCGGGGCCAGGTCCCGTACGTCCACGCCGTCGACCAGGACCGCGCCGGCGGTCGGGTCGACGAGCCGGGGGATGAGCGTCAGCAGCGTGGTCTTGCCGGCGCCGGTGGAGCCGATGATCGCTGTGGTCCGGCCCGGTTCGGCGCAGAACGAGATGTCGTGCAGCACCGGGGCGCTCGCGCCCGGGTACTGGAATCCGGCGCCGCGCAACTCCAGCTCGCCCCGGCCGGTGACCTCGGTGACCGGGTCGGCCGCCGGCACCACCGACGAGTCGGTGTCCAGCACCTCCTCGATGCGTTCGGCGCAGACCGCCGCCCGGGGCACCATCATCAGCATGAAGGTGGCCATCATGACCGCCATCAGGATCTGCATCAGGTACTGCAGGAACGCGGTGAGCGCGCCGACCTGGATCTGACCGGAGTCGACCCGTGCCGCGCCGAACCAGAGCACCGCGACGCTGGAGACGTTCAGCACCAGCATCACGATCGGGAAGATCAGCGCCTGGAGCCGCCCGATCCGCAGCGCGGTGGTGGTCAGGTCGGTGTTCGCGACCCGGAACCGGTCGGTCTCGTACGGCTCGCGGACGAACGCCCGGACCACCCGGATGCCGGTGATCTGCTCGCGCAGCACCCGGTTGACCGTGTCGATCCGGGTCTGCATGAGCCGGAAGCCCGGCACCATCCGGCGGATGATCAGGCCCAGCGCGACGGCGAGCACCGGTACGCAGACCAGCATCAGCCAGGAGAGCCCGACGTCCTCGCGCAGCGCCATCACCACGCCGCCGACGCTCATGATCGGTGCGGCCACCAGCATGGTGCAGCTCAGCAGCACCAGCATCTGCACCTGCTGGACGTCGTTGGTGTTACGGGTGATCAGGGACGGCGCCCCGAACCGGGCGACCTCGCGGGCGGAGAAGCTGTTCACGCGCCGGAAGATCGAGCCGCGTACGTCGCGGCCGAAGGCCATCGCGGTCTTGGCGCCGAAGTAGACGGCGGCGATCGAGCAGGCGATCTGGAGCAGGCTGACCAGCAGCATCCATCCGCCCGTACGCATGATCTGGTCGGTGTCGCCGACGGCGACGCCCCGGTCGATGATGTCGGCGTTCAGGCTCGGCAGGTAGAGCGAGGCGATGGTGCCGACGAACTGGAAGGCCACCACGGCGGCCAGCCATCGTCGGTACGGGTGCAGATGTGTGCGGAGCAGGCGGATCAACACGGATGGCTCCCCGTTGGCGGCTCGGTGTCGGACTCGCTGTCCCGGTTCAACCGACGGAGGTCCCCGTCGGACATGCCGGTGATGATTTCGATCAGGAACTCGCGGATCACCGCCCGGTTGGCCGGGTCGGCGTCGACCGACGTCAACGGCCGGTCGCTGTGGATCATGTCGATGATGGCGCGGGCGTGCTCGCCGCCCTTGTCGGTCAGGGTGAGCCGGACCGTGCGGCGGTCCTCCGGGGCGCGACGGCGGCTGACGAAGCCGTCGCGTTCGAGCGTGTCCACGATGCCGGTGAGCGTGGCGGGCCGGACGAAGCACAGCTCGGCCATTTCCCGGTGGCTCACGTCGCCGGAGCGGAGGAGGATCATCAGGACCCGCATGCCGGCGGACGTGAGCCCGTGGTGTTCGGCCAGGTATCGCCCCCAGTGCTGCTCGACGACGTGACCGGCGATCGAGATCAGCCGGCCGAGTGGCGCGTGGTGCAACGCGTCGGGGAAGCGGACGAGCGGGCCCATGTTCACGAGCGTCAGGTTAGCTCCCGAATCATCAGGGCCCAAACTATTTCTGAGAATCTCCTCAGCCGCACTCGACGCCGGCGCGCCGCCGGGCCGCGGCAGCTCATCCGCCGACGGCCACCGCCAGCGCGGCGGCCACGAAGACGACCTGGAGCACGGTACGGACGCCGAGCGGGGTCACCGGACGGCCGGCGAGCGTGAGGCGACGCCGCGCGGCGGACACGTTCGCCGGGAACATGGCGAGCATCAGCAGCACCAGCCCGGCCGCCGCCGGGCGCGCCGTGGCCGGGAACAGCAGCGCGAGCGCGCCGGCCAGTTCCAGCACGCCGGTCACGGTGACCAGCAGGTCGGGCCGGGGCAGCGACGGCGGGACCATCGCGATCAGGTCGGCCCGGCGGGACGCGAAGTGGGCCACGCCGGTCAGCACGAACATCAGCGCCAGCCCGACCCGCAGCGCGGGGTGCCACCCGTCCAGGGCGTCCACGCCGAGCAGGCCGGCGATCCGGGCCAGCGCGGTGCCGGCGAGGAGTGCGATCAGGGGTGCCATTGTCGATCCCTCCGACGAGCATCTTGTCGATGACAAGATTGCGCGACAGGTGTCATCTTGTCAATGACAAGTTAGGGTGACGGCATGGCCTCGTATCACCACGGCGACCTCCGCCGCGTCCTGCTGAGCACCGCCGCCGAGGCGATCGCCGAGTCCGGGCCGGCCGCGCTGAGCCTGCGTGAGCTGGCCCGCCGCGCCGGCGTCTCGCACGCCGCGCCCGCACACCACTTCGGCGACAAGGCCGGGCTGCTCACCGCGCTCGCCACGCAGGGCTTCGACCTGCTCGCCGACGCGCTGCGGCAGGCCGGGGACGACCTGCTCGACACCGGCGTGGCCTACGTCGGGTTCGCGGTGCGGCACCGGGCGCACTTCGACGTCATGTTCCGGCCCGAGCTGTACCGGGCCGACGACCCGGAGCTGGTCGCCGCCCGCGCGCGGTCGGGGGCACTGCTGCGCGGCGGCGTGGCCCGGCACACCGGGCGGGAGCCGGACACGGACGCGCTGGCCGCCTGGTCGATCGTGCACGGCTTCGCCACGCTCTGGCTCTCCGGCGCGCTGCCGCCCCGGGTGGGCGACGACCCGGAGGCCGCCGCCCGTACCGTGATCGGGCGGTTGTTCAACTGAGCCGCGTCACCAGCTCGTCGGCAGCGGCATCCCCTCGGTGTACCCGGCGGCGCTCTGCACGCCGACGAGCGCCCGCTCGTGGAACTCCTCCAGGCTGCGCGCCCCCGCGTACGTGAACGCGCTGCGCACCCCCGAGATGATCTCGTCGATCAGGTCCTCGACGCCGGGCCGGTTCGGGTCCAGATACATCCGGGCCGAGGAGATGCCCTCCTCGAAGATCGCCTTCCGGGCCCTGTCGAACGCGCTGTCCTCGGCCGTCCGGGCGCTCACCGCACGCGACGACGCCATTCCGAAGCTCTCCTTGTAGCGCCGCCCGTCGGCGTCGGTGTAGAGGTCGCCGGGGGACTCGTAGGTGCCGGCGAACCAGGAGCCGATCATCACGTTCGAGGCACCAGCGGCCAGCGCCAGCGCCACGTCCCGCGGGTGCCGCACGCCGCCGTCGGCCCAGACGTGCCGCCCCAGCGAACGGGCCGCCGCGGCGCAGTCGAGCACCGCGGAGAACTGCGGGCGGCCCACACCGGTCATCATCCGGGTGGTGCACATCGCACCCGGACCGACGCCCACCTTCACGATGTCCGCGCCCGCGTCGACCAGGTCGCGTACGCCGTCGGCGGTCACCACGTTCCCGGCCGCCACCGGCACCGGCGGGTCGAGGCGGCGGACCGCCCGCAGCGCCTGGAGCATCCGCTCCTGGTGCCCGTGCGCGGTGTCCACGACGAGCGTGTCCACCCCCGCCTCCAGCAGCGCGGCGGCCTTGCCGGTGACGTCGCCGTTGATGCCCACGGCGGCGGCGATCCGCAGCCGTCCCCGGTCGTCCACCGCGGGCTTGTAGAGCGTGGCGCGCAGCGCGCCCTGCCGGGTCAGCACCCCCACCAGGCGGCCGTCGCCGTCCACCACCGGGGCGAGCCGCCGGCGGCCCGCCGACAGCCGGTCGAATCCGGTACGCGGGTCCGCGTCCGCCGGAACGGTGTGCAGCTCGGTCGACATCACGTGCCGGAGCTGGGCGAAGCGGTCCACCCCGACGGTGTCCGCCTCGGTCACCACGCCCATCGGTCGCCCGTCCGCGTCGACCACGACCACCGCGCCGTGTGAGCGCTTCGGCAGCAGGTGGATGGCGTCGCCGACGGTGTCGGTCGGGCCGAGCGTGATCGCCGTGTCGTGCACCAGGTGCCGCTGCTTGACCCAGCCGACCACGTTGGCGACGACCTCGATCGGGATGTCCTGCGGGATCACCGCCACCGCGCCGCGCCGGGCCACGGTCTCAGCCATCCGCCGGCCCGCGACGGCTGTCATGTTCGCCACCACCAGCGGGATCGTGGTGCCGGTCCCGTCGGTGGTGGCCAGGTCGACGTCGAGCCGGGAGCCCACCTCGGAACGGTTGGGCGCCATGAAGACGTCGTTGTAGGTCAGGTCGTGCGCGGGGACCGCGCCGTGAAGGAACCGCACCCGGTCATCATTCCCGCCCGGGCGCGGTCCCGCCGCCGGTGGTGGCTCAGACCACCCCCGGCTCGCGTCGTCAGGCGATGGTGCAGATCGCCGCGCCGGCGGTGATCACCGCGCCGACCTCGGCGGCGAGCCCGCTCACCGTGCCGGCCTTGTGCGCGTGCAGCGGCTGCTCCATCTTCATCGCCTCCAGCACCACGACCAGGTCGCCCTCGGCCACCTCGTCGCCGTCCGCGACGGCGATCTTCACGATCGTGCCCTGCATGGGGGAGGTGAGCGTGTCACCGCTGACCGCGGCACCCGCCTTGCCGCCGCCACCCCGGCGGGCCGGCTTCTTCGCGGCGGGCGCGGCTGCCGCCGTACCCGCGCCCAGACCGGCGGGGAGGACGACCTCCAGCCGCTTGCCGCCCACCTCGACCACGACGGTCTCGCGCCCGGCCGGCTCGTCGGCGGCGCCCGCGCCGGCGGTGAAGGCCGGGACGGTGTTGTCCCACTCGGTCTCGATCCACCGGGTGTGCACTGTGAACGGCTCGGCGGTGAACGCCTCGTCGCGGATCACCAGGCGGTGGAAGGGCAGCGCGGTGGCCATGCCGTCGACCACCATCTCGTCGAGCGCGCGGCGGGCCCGCTCCAGCGCCTCGGTACGCGTCTCGCCGACGATGATCACCTTGGCCAGCAGCGAGTCGAAGTTGCCGCCGATCACGTCGCCGGCCGAGATGCCGGTGTCGACCCGCACGCCCGGCCCGGAGGGCAGGCGCAGCGCGGTGACTGTGCCCGGGGCGGGCAGGAAGTTGCGGCCCGGGTCCTCACCGTTGATCCGGAACTCGATGGCGTGCCCGCGCGGCGTCGGGTCCTCGGTGAAGCGCAGCTTCTCCCCGTCGGCGATGCGGAACTGCTCGCGCACCAGGTCGATTCCGGCGGTCTCCTCGGTGACCGGGTGCTCGACCTGCAGTCGCGTGTTGACCTCCAGGAACGAGATCGTGCCGTCCGCACCGACCAGGTATTCCACGGTGCCGGCGCCGTGGTAGCCGGCCTCCCGGCAGATCGCCTTGGCGCTGTCGTGGATCTGGGCCCGCTGGGCGTCGGTGAGGAACGGCGCGGGCGCCTCCTCGACCAGCTTCTGGTGGCGGCGCTGCAACGAGCAGTCCCGGGTGCCCACCACGATCACGTTGCCGTGCTGGTCGGCCAGCACCTGCGCCTCGACGTGGCGCGGCTTGTCCAGGTAGCGCTCGACGAAGCACTCGCCCCGCCCGAACGCGGCGACCGCCTCACGGGTGGCCGACTCGAACAGGTGCGGGATCTCCTCCATGGTGCGGGCGACCTTGAGGCCCCGCCCGCCACCGCCGAACGCGGCCTTGATGGCGACCGGCAGGCCGTGGTCGACGGCGAACGCCATCACCTCGTCCGCGTTGCCGACCGGGTCCGGGGTGCCGGGCACCAGCGGTGCGCCGGCGCGCTGCGCGATGTGCCGGGCGGTCACCTTGTCGCCGAGGTCGCGGATCGCCTGCGGGGTGGGGCCGATCCAGGTCAGCCCGGCGTCGATGACGGCCTGGGCGAAGTCGGCGTTCTCGGAGAGGAAGCCGTAGCCGGGGTGCACCGCGTCCGCGCCGGAGCGGGCCGCCACGTCGATCAGCTTGTCGATGCGCAGGTAGCTGTCGGCGGCGGTGTCGCCGCCGAGGGCGTACGCCTCGTCGGCGAGCGTGGCGTGCAGGGCGTCCCGGTCGGAGTCCGCGTAGACGGCGACGCTGGCCAGCCCGGCGTCGCGGCAGGCGCGGATGACGCGGACGGCGATCTCGCCGCGGTTGGCGATGAGAACCTTGCGCACCTTGTGGCTCCTCCCGGGAGGTCGTTGCCGGGAGTTTAGCGGCCGAGCTGCGGAGCCTAACGATCGCTCAGTGTGGGATGCCGCACTGTAGTCAAACTTGGTTATTACGCTTGTCCCGTGTCGGCAACGCGGATGATGATTCTGGGTCTGGTCAGGTGGATGCAGCCGGTGCACGGCTACGACGTGCGCCGCGAACTGCTGAGCTGGAGTGCGGACAAGTGGGCCAACGTGCAGCCCGGTTCGATCTACCACGCGCTGCGCAAACTCACCGACGAGGGCCTGCTCCGGACCGTCTCGGTCGAGCAGGTGGGCGCCCGCCCGGCCCGCACCACGTACGAGGTGACAGCGAAGGGGGAGGACGAGTTCGAGACGTTGCTGCGGGCGCAGTGGTGGCAGCTCCACGAGCCGCCGGACCCCTTCGTGGCGGCGTTCTCCTTCCTGCCGGCGATGCCGCGCGAGGAGGCCGCCGCGGCGCTGCGCAACCGGGCGAACCTGCTCCGGGCCGGGGTCGAGTCGACGCGCGCCTCGCTGGACTCGGACTGGGTGCGCACCCGAAAGCCGGTGCACGTCGGGTGGATGTTCGAGCTGTGGCTGGCCCGCGCCGAGGCGGAGTCGGCGTGGTGCGAGCGGATCGCGGAGCGGATCGAGTCGGGAGTGTCGTACCTGCCCGATGGGATGGAGCGGGCCGAGGGCTGGTCGGGCTGGTCCGACGGATCGCGGTGACACGACATAATCAACGTTGACCAAAAGAGCTATATCGCGTTAGCCTCGGCGTGAATCGCGGGGGATTCGTGCGTCCTCGCGGACGATCGGCGGCCGCTCAGGTCCGCCCGGACGACCAGGAGCAGAAATGATCGAGACCAGGGGGTTGCGGAAGTCGTACCGCTCCCGCGCGGGTCGCGAGACGAAGACAGTGGACGCGGTCCGCGGCGTCGACCTCGACGTCGCAGCGGGGGAGATCTTCGGCTTCCTCGGGCCCAACGGCGCCGGCAAGACCACCACGCTGCGGATGCTCGCCACGCTCATCGAGCCGGACGGCGGCGAGGCCACGGTGGCCGGTGCCGACCTGCGCAAGGACCCGGCCGAGGTGCGCCGCCGGATCGGGTACGTGGCCCAGGGCGGCAGCACCTGGGACGAGTCGAGCGCCCGCGAGGAGCTGGTGCTCCAGGCCCGCCTCTACGGCATCGGCAAGGCCGACGCGCACCGCCGTGCCGAGCGCGCGCTCGAAGCGTTCCAGCTCGTCGAGTACGCCGACCGCAAGTGCAAGACCTACTCCGGCGGCCAGCGCCGGCGCGTCGAGATCGCGCTCGGCATCATCCACGAGCCGAAGATCGTCTTCCTGGACGAGCCGACCACCGGCCTCGACCCGCAGAGCCGTGCGCACATGTGGGACGAGATCCGCCGACTGCGTACCGAGGGGATGACCGTCTTCATCACCACGCACTACCTGGACGAGGCGGACGCGCTCTGCGACCGGATCGCGATCATGGACCACGGCGAGGTGGTCGCCGAGGGCACACCGGCCGAGCTGAAGCGGGAGATCTCCGGTGAGGTGGTGATCGTCGGCCTGGACGCGCCGAGCACCCCGCGCGCCGCCGAGCTGCTCGACACCGAGGCGTACGTGAGCAAGCTGGAGACCGTCGACGAGGGCGGCCTGCGCCTCTACGTCGACGAGGGCGCCACCGCCATCCCGCAGGTGCTGCGCCGCCTCGACCACGCCGGGCTGGACCTGCGCTCGATCGAGCTGCACCGCCCCAGCCTCGACGACGTCTTCCTCACCAAGACCGGCCGCTCGCTGCGCGAGTCCTGACCCCCGGAGAAGCTGTCATGAAACTCGCCCGCGACACCTGGCTGATCTTCCAGCGCCAGACGCAACTGCTGCTGCGCAACCCGGTGTGGATCTTCGTCGGCGTCTTCCAGCCGGTGATGTACCTGCTCCTGTTCGCCCCGCTGCTCAAGCCGGCGCTGAACGCGCCCACCCAGGCCGCCGCGTACAAGATCTTCGTGCCCGGCCTGCTCGTGCTGCTGGCCATCTTCGGCGGCCTGTTCCAGGGCTTCGGCCTGATCGCCGAGCTGCGCGCCGGCGTGATCGAACGCTCCCGGGTCACCCCGGTCAGCCGGCTCGCCCTGCTGCTCGGCCGCTCGCTCCGCGACGTGGTCTCCCTGATCGCGCAGGCGATCATCATCACGCTGCTGGCGCTCGCGTTCGACCTGCGCGTGTTCATCGGCAACCTGCTCCTGGCGTACCTGATGCTCGCCCTCATCGCACTGATGACCTCGGCCGTCTCCTACGGCATCGCGCTCAAGGTCAAGAGCGAGGACGCGCTCGCCCCGCTGATGAACACAGTCGCGCAGCCGGTGCTGCTGCTCTCCGGCATCCTGCTGCCGCTCACCTTCGCCCCCGGCTGGCTCCAGGGCGTGGCCAAGTGGAACCCGTTCTCCTGGGCGGTCGAGGGCACCCGCGCGCTGTTCAACGGCGACCTCGGCAACGACCGCGTCTGGCAGGGCCTCGGCATCATCGCGGTGCTCGCCGCCGCGGGTGTCTTCTGGGCCGCCCGCCAGTTCGCCCGCAGCGTCCGCTGAGCAGGGGAGACGTACCTCTCAGCAGGCAGGGGGCACCGGTGTCACGCGCGTAGCGTGGGCCGGTGCCCCGCCTCACCCGTGACCGGATCACCTGGCTGACCTACGCCCAGCTCGGTCTCTGGGGCTTCTTCCTCTACGGGTTCGGCCCGGTCGTCCCCCTGCTCCGCGACGAACAGGGCACCAGCGCCGCCGTCGCCGGCCTGCACAGCACCGGCATCGCTGTGGGCGCGCTCGCCGGCGGCGCGCTGTTCGCCCCGGCCGCCCGCCGCCTCGGGCGCGGCCCCGCCATCTGGCTCGGCCTGGCCGGCGTCGCCGTCGGCGTCACCGCGCTCGGCCTGCTCCGCCCGCTACCCGCCACGCTCGCCGCCGTCGCGGTCATCGCCACCTTCGGCATGATGGTCGTCAGCGGCGTCAGCGTGGTGCTCACCGCCCGGCACGGACCCGCCGCCCCCGCCGCACTCACCGAGGCCAACGCGGCCTGCGCCGGCATGGGCATCCTGGCGCCGCTGACCATCGGCGCCACCGTCGACGCCGGTCTCGGCTGGCGACCGCTGATGGCCGTCGAGGTCGGGCTGATCACGCTGGTCGCGCTCGCGGCCCTGACTTTCCGGGTACGCGGGCCGCGACGCGCCCCCGCTGACGCGGCTGCCGGCATGCCGGTCCCCGTCGCCGCCCCGACCCGGGTGCCCGCCGTCCCCGGTTCCGGGGTGGCCGAAGCCGTCGTGCCCGCTACGGCCGTCCCTGCTTCGGCCGTTCCCTCTCCCGCCGTGCCGGCTCCTGCCGTCCCCGCTTCCGTCGTTCCCGCCTCCGGTGTCGCCGAAGCCGCCGTGCCCGCTCACTCCGTCCCGGCTTCGGCCGTTCCTGCCTCCAGGGCGCCCGTTTCCTCCGACTCCGGTGTGGCGGGGCGGCTGCCGCGTGCGTACTGGATCGCCTGGGTCCTGATGTCCGTCACCGGATCGATCGAGGTGTGCCTGTCGTTGTGGACCGCCGACGTGCTGCGGACCCACGCCGGGCTGAGCGCGGGCGGGGCGTCGGCAGCGGTAGCCGCGATCGTCTGCGGCATGTTCGCCGGCCGGATCGCCGGTGGCCGGGCCGCGTTGCGCTGGGCGCCGGTACCGCTGCTGCTCGGCGCGCTCACCGTCTCGCTGGCCGGGTTCGCGCTGTTCTGGGCCAGCACGGTCGGCTGGCTGGCGGTCACCGGGCTGGTCGTGCTCGGGCTCGGCAACGCGCTGCACTACCCGTTGGCGATCTCGATCGCGCTGGCCGTGGCCGGTCCGGCCGCCGACAAGGCGGCGGGCTGGTCCGCGTACTCGATGGGTGTGGGTTTCGGGATCGCGCCGGTGGCGCTCGGGTGGGTGGCCGACGGGGTCGGCCCGCACCCGGCGTTCCTGCTGCTGCCCGTGTTCATCGCGGTCGCGGTGCTGCTCACGGTGCGCCTGGGCCGGGCACTGCGCGTGCCGGTCCGCGCTGCTTGATCGACTCCGGTACGGCGTGGTGGCGGCTTCCGGCGATCAGGGATACCGCCACCACGGCGAGGTCGTGTCCGGCCGGCTCAGAGCACCCGGGCGAGCGTGACGCCGTCGGCGATCGGCAGCATGACCGCCTCGACGCGGACGTCAGCGATCACCGCGTCGTTGAAGGCGGCGATGGCCCGGTCGTCGGCGTTGCGCGGGGCGAGCACGCGGCCGTCGCGCAGCGTGTTGTCGACGGCGATCACCGCGCCGGGACGCATGCGGGGCACGAGCTCGTCCCAGTAGATCGGGTAGCCGACCTTGTCCGCGTCGATGAACGCGAAGTCCAGGTAACGCTCGCGGGGCAGCTCGCGCAGCGTCTGGGCGGCCGGGCCGATGCGCAGCTCGATCCGGTCCTGCACACCGGCGCGCTCCCAGTAGCGCCGGGCCACGCCCGTGTACTCCTCGGAGATGTCGAAGCAGGTCAACCGCCCGCCCTCGGCCAGCCCGCGCGCGATCGCCAGCGAGGAGAGGCCGGTGAACGTGCCCACCTCGACCGCCTGCCGTACGCCGAGCAGCCGGGTCAGGAACGTCAGGAACGCGGCCTGTTCCGGCGCCACCTGCATGACCGCCTCGGAGGGCAGGGCCGCCCGGGTCTCCTCGGCCAGCTCCCGGACGATCTCGTCCGGGGCGGACCCGTGGGCCACCAGGTAGGCGTGCAGTTCCGGGGTGAGCGGCAGCGGCTTCGTGGTCATGTCCGGACGTTAGCCGAGATGTTCGATCTCCTGGCCCCCGGGCGCGACCTTCGTCCACAGGTCGACGATGCTCAGGTCCACCTCGGCGAGCAGCCGGCGCAGCAACGGCAGGGACAACCCCACCACCGTGCCCGGGTCGCCCTCGATCCCGGTCAGGAACGCACCGCCCAGCCCGTCGATGGTGAACGCGCCGGCCACGGCCAGCGGCTCGCCGGTCGCCACGTACGCGGCGATCTCCTCGTCGCTGATGTCGGCGAAGTGCACGGTGGTCGAGGCGACCGCCTCGGCCCGGGACTCGTGGGTCACGTCGATCAGGCAGTGCCCGGTGTGCAGGACGCCGCTGCGCCCACGCATCCGCTGCCACCGCCGGGTCGCGTCCGCCGCGTCGTCAGGCTTGCCGAGGATCTCGCCGTCGAAGGCGAGCACCGAGTCGCAGCCGAGCACCAACGTGCGCTCGTCCGGCGAGGGCCGCAGCCGATCGCGTACGGCCTGCGCCTTCAGCCGGGCCAGTTCCAGGCACAGATCCTCGGCCCGATCGCTCACCACCTGCGACTCGTCCACGCCGCTGACCAGCACGTCGGGCTCGATTCCGGCGGCCTGGAGCAGCTTGCGGCGGGCGGGGGACTGCGAGGCGAGCACGAGGCGCACCGGTACGGAGGTCGACACCCCGCCGACGCTACCGGCTGACCCTCGGCGGCGGGTCGTCGGCGCGTCGGCGGCGCCGCCAGAACAGGTACCCGCCGCCTGCCGCCACCAGCACACCCAGGGTCGCGAGCCCGCGGATCGTACCGGCACTGTCGCCCTTGTCTGGTGCTGCCTCCGCCGACGCCGGTGGGGTGACGTTGGAGGACTCGAAGCCGAGCGGGGGGACGTCGGCGGTGAGCGCGGCGACGAGGTCGATGACGCCGTAGCCGTACTGGTCGTCGCGGCCGGGTGGTCCCTTGTCGACGGCGGTGGCGGTCAGGCGGTGGGCGACTTCCTGGGCGGGCAGGTTGGGGTACTTGGAGCGGATGAGAGCAGCAGCCCCGGCAACGATCGCAGTCGCATCCGACGTGCCGCTACTGCGGCGGTATCGACCTGCGAGGCTGGTGGTGTAGATGTCGACTGCAGGTGCGAGGAGATCCACATCCGTCCCCTCAACCGAGAATTCGGCCTTGTCGCCCTGTCTATCAGCGCCACCTACGGCGACCACGCCCTGCTCGGACGCCGGATAGCTAATCGATGTTTCGCTCGGGAGATTCCCGACGGCTGCCACTACGACGATGTTCGCTTCAAGTGCAGCCCTTATCGCAGATTGCAAGCGAGGGGTTGGGGTGCTGGCCGCAGAGATGCTAATTACGTCTACATGTTTAGCTATCGCATACTCTACGCTGGCTGCTAAATCGTCGGGTTGGCCCAGTCCGTTCGTCGGTGTGTCGAAGATTGGGAGAATCTTGGACTTTGGTGCCACCCCGAGTGCCCCACGAGTGCCTCCGCGTCCGTGCGCCGCGATGAGGCCAGCCATGCCGGTTCCGTGGCTATTCATATCCCGAAGGCCGTCCCCGCTTCCTCCCGTAATTACATCTGTTCCTGGAAGCAAGTTTTTCTCTAGATCCGGGTGAGCTTCGACTCCAGTGTCTGGAACTGCTACAACGATCCCTTCGCCCTGACTGATCTCGTGGGCTTCTGCAGTCCTCAAAAAGCCTAGATGCCACTGGTCGCCCCTTACCCGCTCCGACCCGTCCACGGCGGGTGGCGCGGCCGATGTTGCCAGGCCAGGGCTGAGCGAGATTGCGAGTGACGCGGCTACGCTTCGTGCCACCAGCAGTGCGTGGGGAATCACCGATTGAAGCCTATGGCAGGCCCGGGGTCGATCGGTCCCTCGTCAGGCGGCTCCAATATTGGATCCACACCGCGTTCGACTTCCCAAGGATTGTCCGGATCCCAGCGCCGTTCCAAGTCTCTATCTAAGCCGTTGCTGTTCTGCCTCCCATGGGCAGGAGGCAGGCCGGGAGCACCGCCGAGGGGGGTCAACCCTGGTGTACCAATGTGTGGACCTCTCCCTGTATTCGGTCGAGACCCTGCAGCTCCTGTCGGCGCAGTGCCAGCGGCGCCTCCCCCGATAACTCCACCCGGAGGATTGACGCGCCTAGTGGGGCCGCCCATGGCGGGCTGGCCGAGGGGGACTCCCGGGATCACTCCGTTTGTTCCGGTCGGACGCGGCGGAAGCGGTCGGTTAGCGCTCTTCCCAGCAACTGGATCGTTCCCGATCGGGCTCAAGCTTGTGCCGCGATTGGGTGCCGCGGGAAGGGGGATGCCGGAGGTGCCAGAGGCCGTATTAGGAGTAGAAGGGGATGCCGCTCCAGGTGGCATCGCTTGGACGGGCGTTCCTGAACCGGCATTGCCTAGGATTGGACCCCCGCCTATAACACCGCTCGTAGAAGGGCTGCTTGGCTGAACTGACGGGTTCTTCGCGACATTTGATCGACGCGCGCCGGTCGGCTCGGGTGGCGTAATCGGGACTGCGACGATAGGAGGGATGACTGGTGCCGGATCTGAGCCGAAATACGGGTCAGACGAATGCGGGTCGGCCCGCGGCGCCGGCCGGACAGGCGCGGGCGGGCGCTGGAGCATGACCTGGGCGTGCTGGAGTTCGCCGCTCAATCCCGTCATCAACCCGCGCGCTCGTACGTTCAACTGCTCCAGGTCGTCGTCCGTCACCGGGGGCCGTTCCGGCAACCGGCTGCCCGCCACGGCCTTCGGGTCGGCGATCGTCGCCTCGTACGCCTGCTTCTGCCGCAGCTTCTTCGCGTACTCCTCGTGCAGCGGTTGCAGCTCGGCCCGCGCGCTGCCGATGGCGCGGGCGGCGGCTGCCAGCGCGTCGTAGTTCGCGGCGGCGGCGTCGTGGGTGCGCTGCACGCGGTCGATGAGCTGGTCGAGTTCGCCGATGTACGCCCGCGCGGCGGTGTTGGTCTCCGGCGGCCACGCCTCCGCCAGGCCGCGCCGGTATTCGCGCAGGCGGCTCAGGTGGGCCAGGGCGAGGTCGCAGACCTTGCGCCAGCCGGCGACCTGCTTCCACTGGCCGGCGGTGTCCTGGTCCTGCACGCACGCCCACATGCTGAGGACGTCCATCAGCCGCCAGTCGGTCAGCCCGGAGGTGCGTCCGCTGCCCCGTTCGATCACGGCAGGATCACCCGGCTCTGTTCGGGGGCGGTGGGGTCGGCCAGTGGCGGCATCGGGCGGGCGACGGTGGCGGAGGGGCCGGCGAGCGCTCGTTCCACGTCGGCCACCCGGGCGGAGGAGAACGCGTCGGCGTCGCCGTAGCGGGCGGCGATCCGTCCGGCGGCGTCGGCGAGCCGGCCGGTGGCCGGTGCGAGATCCCAGACCGCGCTCACCGCGGCGGTCTGGGTGTCGTGGTGGGCCTGGAGGAACTGGACCAGCTCGATGAAGGCGTCGGCCGGGTTGGGCACCGGGGCCTTCATGTCGTCGGCGATGTAGGACAGGTGCGGCGAGTAGTTGCGCGTCACCTCGTCCTGGAGGCGGTCGGCGAACTCCCGCATCTGTCGGATGTCGGCCTCGATGCCGCCGTAGCCGCGCAGCCAGCCGGCTGGCTGGTTGTCCTCCGGGATCATCGGAGCCTCCTGCCCGTCACCACACGGTTTCCCTGAGTGAGGTTAATGGCTCGAAGCTGATCCCGGCAGCCCCGCCCCGCCGCCGCGAGCGGGAGGTGAGGTCAGCGGGGGAGGCCGGAGGCCCGCCACGCGCCGGGGCCCGCGACGGGCCCGGCCAGGGCGGGGCGTGCGCTGCGCGCCCACTGCGACACGGGGGCCGGCGCGGCGGCCGGGGCCGGGCGGGTGCGCACCACGATCGCGCCGACCAGAGCGGCCAGCTCCTCGGCGGTGGGCACGCCACGGACGATCCGGAACAGCGGCTCCTCGGCAGACATGACCCCAGGGTACGCGTCGCGAATTCGACCTTCGCCGTACAGTGGCGTGCCGACGGTGTGAGCGTCGCAGCGGCCGGGTACGGTTCTCTGCGATGTCGAACGCGCTCCCCCAACTCGTCGCCGACCGGTACCGGCTTCTCACGCCGCTCGGTCAAGGCGGCATGGGCCGCGTCTGGAAGGCGCGGGACGAGGTGCTGCACCGGGACGTGGCCATCAAGGAACTGGTCCCGCCCCCCGGCCTCACCCCGGAGGAGCGCCGCGAGATGCGCGAGCGCTCGCTGCGTGAGGCGCGGGCGATCGCCCGCCTCAACAACGTCAACGTGGTCCGCATCTTCGACGTGCTGCGCACCGACGGCGACCCGTGGATCGTCATGGAGTACGTGGCGTCGAAGTCGTTGCAGGACACCATCGCCGAGGACGGCCCGGTGTCGGCGGCGAAGGCGGTCGAGATCGGCCTCGGCGTGCTGAACGCGCTGAAGGCCGCGCACAAGGCCGGCATCATGCACCGCGACGTCAAGCCGGGCAACGTGCTGCTCGGCGAGGACGGCCGCGTGGTGCTCACCGACTTCGGCCTGGCCACCATCCCCGGCGACCCGAACGTGACGCGCACCGGCATGGTGCTCGGCTCGCCCGCGTACATCTCGCCGGAGCGCGCCCGCGACGGCACGGCGGGCCCGGAGGCGGACCTCTGGTCGCTCGGCGCCACGCTCTACGCGGCGGTCGAGGGCAAGTCGCCGTACGCGCGCCCGTCGGCGATCGCCACGCTGGCCGCGCTCGCCACCGAGCCGATGCCGCCGCCGCGCAACGCCGGGCCGCTCAAGCCGGTGCTCCAGGGACTGCTGCGCAAGGATCCGGACGAGCGGATCACCGCCGAGGTGGCGGAGCGCATGCTGCGCAAGGCCGCCGGCCGTCGCGCCAAGAGCATCTCGCTGCTGGACGGCGTACGCCGGCCGGGGCCGAACGGTCCGCGCGTGCCGCGCCCGCCGCTGGTGCCCGCGCCGCGCCCGGCCGACCAGGCCGAACGCGCGGCGAGCGCCGCGTCCGGGGTCGCCGCAACCGGCGGTACGGCGGCAGCCGCCGACCCGACGGCGAAGGTGCCGGCGCCCACCTCGGACGCCGGTCCCACCGCGAAGGTGACCCCGCCGGTCGCCGATCCGACGGCGAAGCTCGACCCGGCGCCCTCGGCCGACGAGACGCTTGTGGACGACGAGGCGCGGGTGGACGGCGTCGACCCGGCGCTGGACGAGACGCGGCTCGACGGCGAGCCCGTCACCGACGCCCCGGCGCCGGTCAGCCCGGCCGTGACCGGCTCCGCGCCGGTCAGCCCGGCTCCGGTGCAGGAGGCGCCGTCGACCGGCCGGGCCACCGTGCTGCCGGTCGAGAAGTCCGCGCCGAACCGGCGCAACCTGCTGATCGGCGCGCTGGTCCTGCTGCTGCTCGTCGGTCTGGTGGTGGCTGTGCCGCTGCTGAACAACGGTGACGACGGCGACGGCGGTGAGCCGACGGCCGGCACCTCGGCGTCGGCGGCGCCGCCGCCCGCGCCGAGCGAGAGCGCGTCGCCGAGTGCCCCGGCGACCAGTGCGTCGGCCAGTCCCACGCCGTCGGCCAGTCCGTCGGCCTCGGGGTTCACGCTGCCGGCCGGGTGGCGTCTCTACACCGGCCCGAACGGCTTCAAGGTGCCGATCCCGAACGGCTTCGAGGCGCGGGTCCGCAGCGACAACGTCGTGCTCTACGAGGTCGGCGGCGCTCGGCGGGTGCTGTTCATCCAGTGGACGCCGAACCCGAAGCCCGACGCGTACGCCGACTGGAAGGGCCAGGAGTCGAGCCGGCGTAACTACGTGCGCGACTACAAGCTGGTCGGCATCACCAAGTGCGACGGCTACTACCGCACCTGCGCCGACTGGGACTGGCTGGAGACCCGCGACGACGGCACCCGCTTCCACGTCCGTAACCGGGGTGTGGCGACGGCCAGCAACCGGGGCTTCGCGTTGCGCTGGGAGGTCCCGGCGAAGGACTGGGACGCCAACCTGGCGAACTGGGAGATCATCACCAAGGGCTTCGTGCCGGACCGCAAGAACTGACCGGGAATCCCGCCGGTCACGAAACTCGCTCGCATGGCTTTCCGTCCTCGGGGGTATGAATCCCTCCGACGACGGAAGGAGGCGCGACATGGGTTACCGACGGAGGTACACCGGCCCGCGGCTGGCACTGTGGATGCTCGTTGCGCTCGGCGACGTCGTACTGCTCCTGATCAGCGCCGGCCTGTCCGCGCCGGTCGCGGTCCTCGGCGTGCTGACGCTCACGGTCGTGGGTGTGACGGCGTGGCGTCTGACGCGCCGCACGCCGGTGCCCGTCCCGGCCACCGCGCGCCGCAGAGCCTGACCTCGGGTACGACGACAGCGGGACCGCCTCGTGACGAGGCGGTCCCACTTGTGTCGCACGTACGTCAGGTGTTGTTGGCCAGCGCGATGAGTCGGCTGCGGTCACCGTTCCAGTAGTTGCGGTCGACGTTGCCGCTGATCCCGGAGACGGCGCCGGTGCTGGTGTACTGCCAGAAGCTGTAGAACGGAGCGCCGGCCGGCAGGGTGCCGGGCGAGCTGGCCCAGCGGGCGATCCACAGCGGGTGGTTGGCCCACGGGCCGGTCCAGCTGCCGGTGCACTGGTTCCACCAGCTCGTCGTGGTGTAGATGACCGCGTACCGGCCGGTGCGGCTGCGGTAGGTGTTCAGGAAGTCCTGGACCCAGTTGCGCATGCCGGTGGTGCTCAGGCCGTAGCAGTAGCCGCCGCTGTACGGGTTGCCTTCCAGGTCCAGCGCGGCGGGAAGCGTACGGCTGTCCGCCGACCAGGCGCCACCGTTGCTGGCCAGGTAGTTGGCCTGGGTGGAACCGGCGGAGATGTTCGGCCGGGCGAAGTGGTACGCCCCGCGGATCACCCCGGCGTTGTACGCGTTGACGTAGTTCGCGTTGAAGTTCGGGTCCTTGTAGCTCGTGCCCTCGGTGGCCTTGATGAAGGCGAACTGGATGCCCGCGTTGCGCACGCTGGTCCAGTTGATGCTGCCCTGGTACCGGGAGACGTCGATCCCGGGCGTGGTCGCGGCGGCGGCCGGTCCGGCGGTCGCCACGAGGGCCACGGCCGCGGTGGCGGCGGCGGCCAGGCCGGCGGCGAGAAGCCGGCGTACGGAGAGTCTGGTACGGGCCATGGTTGCCTCCAGAGGGACGTCCGTTGATTGATGCCCATCTTTGGAGGTTAGTGCCCTAGATCGCAATAGGACGAAAGGAAATTTTCATCGACTGTCGTCGTTCGACCAGGTGGCACGTCAGTTGCTGATCAGCGCAGGGTGCTCGGGTCCATCGCCCAGCGGAACGGCTCGGTGACACTGAGCGTCTCGCCCGCCTTGGCGACGGCATCCTCGACGTAGTGCGCGCCGTCGAGCCGGTGCAGCCGCAGCGAGTGGCTGTCACCGTCCTGCTCGACGAGCAGGTACCACGGAATCCGGGCGATCGCGTAGAGCTGCATCTTGACCAGCCGGTCAGCGGCGGCGTTGCCGGGCGAGACGATCTCGCCGACAAGCGCCACGCGATCGGCGTCGAGGATCACGCCGTCGTCGTCGGCGTCGGTGACGACGAGGTCCGGGATCACGATTCGGTCCACGCCCAGCCGCACGTTGATGGCGTCGTAGACGAACAGGCCGGACGGCTCGGCCGCCAGCTCCACGGAGTTCGCCAGTCGTCGCGCCACCCGCTGGTGCCGTCGGCTCGGGGCAGGGCTCACGATCAGGCTCCCGTCGAGCAGTTCGATGCGGTCGTGGCTGTCGCCCAACGCGAGGTAGTCGGCCTCGGTCCACGGACCGACGTGCGAGCTGTAGGGCTCCAAGGGAGCTGCGCTCACCGACCTCACCTCCGCTCCTGCACCTCGTCCGATCAGTCTCACACTCTATGAGACTCGGCCGGTCGAACGACACGGCTCGGGGCGGTAGGCTCCCCGCCCATGCCCCTGATCGACGGTCTCACCACGCTCTGGGACACGCTGACCAGCGCCCAGCCGGACCCGCCGCCGCTGCTCGTGGTGGTCACCGCCGTGGTCGCGCTCGCGGTGGTCGTGGCCCGGCTGCCCTGGCGGATCGCCCGCAACGCGGTGACCATCGCGCACGAGGGCGGCCATGCGCTCGTCGCGTTGCTCACCGGCCGGCGGCTGCACGGCATCCGGCTGCACTCGGACACCTCCGGGCTGACGCTGTCCGCCGGCCGTCCCACCGGGCCCGGCATGATCCTCACGCTGCTCGCCGGGTACGTCGCGCCGTCGCTGCTCGGCCTCGGCGGCGCGTGGCTGCTGGCCGGGAACCGGATCACGCTGCTGCTCTGGCTCGCGGTGGCGCTGCTGCTGGGCATGCTGGTGATGATCCGCAACCTGTTCGGCGCGCTGTCGCTGCTGGTCACCGGCGGTGTGGTGCTCGCCGTCTCCTGGTACACCTCGCCCGAGGTACAGGCCGCGTTCGCCTGGACGTCGGTGTGGTTCCTGCTGATCGGCGGCGTACGGCCGGTGTTCGAGCTGCACCGGCAGCGCGCCCGGGGCCGGATGCCGCAGTCCGACGCCGACCAGCTCGCCCGGATCACGCCGTTCCCGGCGTTGTTCTGGGTGGGCCTGTTCCTGCTGGTGAGCGTGGGCGCACTCGCCGCCGGAGCGCTGCTGCTGGCCGGCCCGATCCTCGCCGACACGGGCCTCACCGGCTGACCGAGCCGAGCCGCATCTCGTCCCGGAGCGGGTCGCCTCGCGGCAGGGCAGAATCGGATCCGTGCGATACGTGATCATCGGAGCGGGCGCGGTCGGCGGCACCATCGGCGTACTCCTGGCCGACGCCGGCCACGACGTGACGCTCGTGGCCCGCGGCGCGCACCTGGACGCGCTGCGGGAACGGGGTCTGACGCTGCGCACGCCGGACCGCGACGTGGCCGGCCGGCTCCCCGCTGTGGCCGGGCCGGACGGGCCGCCGCTGCCGGCGGACACCGTGCTGGTCCTCACCGTGAAGTCGCAGGACACCGTGGCGGCGCTCGACACCTGGGCGGACGCCCCGGTCGAGGGCGGCGGAACGGCGGGCGAACGGCTGCCGGTAGTGCTGGCCCAGAACGGCGTGGCGAACGAGCCGGCCGCGCTGCGCCGCTTCGCCCGCGTACACCCGGTGTGCGTGTGGCTGCCCGCTACCCACCTGGAGCCGGGCGTGGTGGTCGCCAACGGCCATCCGCATCCGGGCATGCTGCACATCGGCCGCTACCCGGGCGGGGCCGACGACACCAGCCGGGCGGTCGCCGCCGACCTGACCGCCGCCGGGTTCGTCGCGCCGGTCCGCGACGACGTGATGCGCTGGAAGTACGGCAAGCTGCTCGCGAACCTCGGCAACGGCCTCCAGGCGCTGCTCGGCCGGGACGTGCCCGAGTCGCTGTCGAAGCGGGTACGCGCCGAGGGAGAGGCGGCGCTCGCCGCGGCGGGCATCGCCCACACCACTGTCGAGGCGGAGGCCGCCGAACGGGGCGACCTGGTGTCGCACCGGCCCGTCGGCGGCGAGGAGCGCTCCGGCGGCTCCACCTGGCAGAGCCTGGCCCGTGGTGCCGGCTCGGTCGAGACCGACCACCTCAACGGCGAGATCGTGCTGCTGGGGCGACTGCACGGCGTGCCCACCCCGGCCAACGCGGCCGTGCAGACCGCGGTACGCCGGGCGGTCCGCGGCCGGATTCCGGCCGGCGGCTTCCCGCTCGGCGAACTGGAGAAATTGGTCGGCTGAGCGGGCAACCCGCGCCGCGCCGCCAGGCGTGTCCCCTCACGAACACGGGGAGGTGGCAGGTGCCCGACAGCGACGGGTTCGACGAGTTCTACCGGGGCAGCCGACAGCGGTTGCTCGGGTTCGTCTACGTGCTCACCGGTGACCTCGCCGAGGCGCAGGACGCCGTGCAGGAGGCGTACATCCGGGCCTGGCAGCGGTGGTCCACAGTGCGCGGGTACGACGACCCGGAGGCATGGGTACGGGTGGTGGCGAGCCGGGTCGCGGTGAGCCGCTGGCGCAGCCTGCGCAGCCGGGCCCGTGCCTACCTGCGCCACGGCGCGGTGGCGGACGTGCCGGCGCCGAGCACCGAGACGCTGGAGGTGGTCGCCGCGCTACGCCGGCTGCCCGAGGCCCAGCGCACCGCGATCGCCATGCACTACCTGCTCGGCATGCCGGTCGCCGAGGTGGCGCGGGAGACCGAGGCGCCGATCGGCACCGTGAAGGCCCGGCTGTCCCGGGGGCGGACCGCGCTCGCCGAGTTGCTCGCCGTGGTGGACCTGGAAGAGGAGGCGGCAGATGCCTGACGACGTCGCGCTCGTGGAGTTGCTGCACCGGGACCTGCGCAACGTCACCTGGCCGGAGCCGGAGGCCCTCCGAGCCACGGCCCGGCGGCGCAGCCGGCGCTCCGCCGCGCTCGCCGCGGTCTCGGTGGTGGTCGTGGCTGCGCTCACCGCGACCCTGGTGGACCGGGCCGGTGCGCCGCCACCGCCCGCCGCCGGTGTCGTCGACGGGCCGGGGGAGATCGTGACCGAGGCGATGCTGGAACCGGCCGACATCCCCGTTGCGACCGGCGAGCGACTCGGCGAGACCGGCCTCGACGAGCCGGTCCGGGTCGACGACCTCCTCCAGGTCTGTGCCCGGGAACAGGGGCGGCCGGCCGAGGAACCGCGCTCGCGCTACTCGCGGTCGCAGACCCTGATGGAACCGCCGACCGAGCCCGCGACCACCATCGGAACGGTCCTCACCCAGGATGTCTACCGGATGACGCCCGGCGCGGCGGGCCGGTTCGTCGCCGACCTGGAAGGCACTGTCGCGGCCTGCGGCGCGTGGCGGACGACGGGCCAGGTCTACACCGAGCGGGGGACGGCCGGCGCCGAGGTCGTGCACCGCTGGTACGTCGCGGCGAGCGGCTTCGCCGGAGATCAGGCGCTGCTGCTGCGGCACGAGGCGAGCGTGGCGCCGGACGGGGCGACCGGCCGGCCGCCCGGCTATGCGCCGTTGTTCGAGGACCGCCTGGTCGTACGGGTGGGTGACCTGGTGACGGTGCTGATCCCGTCCGGCCGGCTGCGGACCGACCTGCCCATGGGCCAGGTGCCCGAGGACAGGGTGACCGAGGAACAGGTGCGGCAGATCGCCCGGGTCGCGGCCGAGCGGATGTGCGTCGCCGCGAACCCGGGCTGCTGACGCCGGTGCCCCCGCCGCTTCGGCGGCGGGGGCATCCGACGTACTACAGCGGGATGTTGCCGTGCTTCTTCGGCGGCAGCGTCTCGCGCTTGGTGCGCAGCACCCGCAGCGCCCGCACGATCTGGGTACGCGTCTCGTGCGGCGGGATCACCCCGTCGACGTAGCCGCGCTCGGCCGCGATGTACGGGTTGGCGAGCGTGTCCTCGTACTCGGCGATCTTCTCGGCCCGGACGGCGGCCGGGTCCTCGGCGTTCGCCAGCTCCGAGCGGTAGAGGATGTTCACCGCGCCCTGCGCGCCCATCACCGCGATCTGCGCGGTCGGCCAGGCGAAGTTCAGGTCCGCGCCGAGGTGCTTGGAGCCCATCACGTCGTACGCGCCGCCGTACGCCTTGCGGGTGATGACTGTGACCTTCGGGACGGTGGCCTCGGCGTACGCGTAGATGAGCTTCGCGCCGCGACGGATGATGCCGTCCCACTCCTGGCCGGTGCCGGGCAGGAAGCCGGGCACGTCCACGAAGGTGAGCACCGGGACGTTGAACGCGTCGCAGGTGCGCACGAACCGGGCCGCCTTCTCCGACGCGGCGATGTCGAGCGTGCCGGCGAACTGCATCGGCTGGTTCGCCACCACTCCAACCGGGCGGCCCTCGACGCGGCCGAAGCCGACCACCATGTTCTGCGCGTACAGCGGCTGCACCTCGAGGAACTCGCCGTCGTCGAGCACGTGCTCGATGACCCGGTGCATGTCGTACGGCTGGTTCGCCGAGTCCGGGATCAGCGTGTCCAGCTCGCGGTCGGAGTCGGTGACGTCGAGGATCGCGGGCGCGTCGAAGACCGGCGGCTCGTCCAGGTTGTTCGACGGCAGGTACGACAGCAGCGCCTTGACGTACTCGATCGCGTCCTCCTCGTCGGTGCCGAGGTAGTGCGCGTTGCCGCTGCGGGCGTTGTGGGTGCGGGCGCCGCCCAGCTCCTCCATGCCGACGTCCTCGCCGGTGACCGTCTTGATCACGTCGGGACCGGTGATGAACATGTGCGAGGTCTGGTCGACCATGACTGTGAAGTCGGTGACCGCCGGGGAGTAGACCGCGCCGCCCGCGCACGGGCCCATGATCAGCGAGATCTGCGGGATGACGCCGCTGGCCCGTACGTTGCGGAAGAAGATCTCGCCGTAGAGGCCGAGGGACGCGACGCCCTCCTGGATCCGCGCGCCGCCGGAGTCGTTGATGCCGACGACCGGGCAGCCGATCTTCATGGCCAGGTCCATCAGCTTGACGATCTTCTCGCCGAAGACCTCGCCGAGGGAGCCGCCGAAGACGGTGAAGTCCTGCGCGAACACGCAGACCTGCCGGCCGTCCACGGTGCCGTAGCCGGTCACCACGCCGTCGCCGTACGGGCGGGTCTTCTCCAGCCCGAAGTTGGTCGAGCGGTGCCGGGCGAACTCGTCCAGCTCGACGAACGAGCCCTCGTCGAGGAGCATCTCGATCCGCTCGCGGGCGGTCTTCTTGCCCCGCGCGTGCTGCTTCTCGACCGCGCGTGCCGACCCGGCGTGCACCGCCTCGTCGAGCCGTCGCTCCAGGTCCGCCAGCTTGCCGGCGGTCGTGTGGATGTTGAACCCGGTCTCGGTAGTCACCCGTGGAATATAACGATGGTTCAGGTGTCTGAGGCTGTGCAGTGCGCCTCACCGCTTCGCGGCGACCGGCGGGCCGGGTGGCCGTAGGCTGGCGGGATGCCCGGCTCGCCGTACACCGATCTGGACCGACCGCCGCTGTCGGCGGCCCGGCTGCGGCGCGCGCTGGTCGCGCCGAACGGGCCCTGGCGCCGATTGGAGCTGCTGGCCGAGACCGGCTCGACGAACGCGGACGCGGTGGCCGCGGCCCGGGCCGGCGAGCCGGAGGGCCTGGTGGTGGTCGCCGAGCGGCAGACCGCCGGCCGCGGCCGCCGGGGCCGCGTCTGGCAGTCGCCGCCGCGCGCGGGTCTCGCGACGAGCGTGCTGCTGCGGCCGGGTGAGGCGGTCGCGGAGCGCGGCTGGTCGCCCGTGCCCGCCACCGGGTACGGCTGGCTGCCGCTGCTCGCCGGCGTCGCGCTGGTCGAGGCGGTACGCCTGCTGGCCGAGCTGGACGCGCGGCTGAAGTGGCCCAACGACCTGCTGGTGGACGGCGCGAAGTGCGCCGGGGTGCTGGCCGAGGCGGTGCCGGGGGAGATCGACAGGCCCCCGGCGATCGTGGTCGGTGTCGGGCTGAACGTGACGCTGCGCGCCGACGAGCTGCCGGAGAACCCGACCGGGCTGCCCGCCACCTCGCTACAGCTCGCCGGCGCCACCGCCACCGACCGGGATCCGCTGCTGCGGGCGCTGCTGCGCTCGCTCGCCGACTGGTACGAGCGCTGGCGTGACGCCGGAGGTGACGCGGAGGCCAGTGGGCTGCGTGAGGCGTACCTGGCGGGGTGCGCGACAGTCGGCCGCCGGGTGCGAGTGCTGCTGCCCGACGGCCGGGAGGCGCACGGCACCGCCACCGGCGTGGACGCCGACGGGCAGCTCCTGGTCGACGCCGACGGGGAGACCTTGCGGCTGGCCGCGGGCGACGTGCTGCACCTGCGCTGAGGCGCCCGGGAAGATCACCGCAACAACCGTCGCCGACCGCCCGCGCGGCCGATGCCGGCCGGATGCGCCGACCGGTTACGGTCAGCGCGTCCGGTTCTGCGAGGAGGTTCCGCCGTGGCGTTCCCCGAAGACGTGCTCACCGAGGACGAGCACGTCGTGTTGCACCTGCACCCGCACTGGAAGGCCCTGATCCGGCCGGTCCTGGTGCTCGTGCTCGCCGTCGCGGCGGTCGTCGCCGGGTGGCTCCTGCTGCCCGACGGCAGCGGCGGCACGATCGCGCTCTACGCGATCGCGGTGGTCGCGCTGGTGCTGGTGTTGTGGCTGGGTCTGTGGCCGTTTCTGGTCTGGCGCACCACGCACTACCTGTTCACGAACGAGCGGGTGCTGCTCCAGCAGGGCGTGCTGTCGCGTAACCGGCGGGATCTGCCGCTGACCCGGATCAACGACCACGCCATGCACCAGCGTTTCGTGGAGCGGCTGCTGGGCTGCGGCACGCTGACCATCGAGTCGGCGGGTGAGCGCGGCCAGTCGGTGCTGCACGACGTGCCGGGCGTGGACCGGGTGCAGACGAGGCTCTACGAGCTGGTCGAGGCGCACCACGACAAGCACAGCCTGGGTGACGGCGAGATGCGCGAGATCCTGGCCGACATGACCGAGGGCAAGTCCCTGCGCGACCAGCCCTGACCCGGCGACGGAAGAGGCCGGCACCCCCTGGCGGGGGTGCCGGCCTCTCGTCGTTCAGCGGCGGGCGCGGCGGGGCTGGAGTTCCGCGGCGAGTTCGGCGTCCAGGTCGGCGCCGAGCGCGCCACCGAGCCCCGCGTCCGCCGGTGCGGGGCGCCCCCGCGGCGGCGGGAAGTCGGCCGCCCGGCCGGCGGCCGCGGGCGGTTCCTCCTCCTCCAGCTCGCTGACCGACTCGGCCAGCTCGGCCACCGGGTCCATCTCGGCGACGTTGTCCCACTCGTCACGCGGCACCGAGTGCCAGGTCTCCTCGGCGTGCTTGGGGACGGGCTGGAAGACGAACGTCCGGTAGGACCAGAAGCGGAACAGCGTGGCCAGCAGGACACCGATCGTCTTGGCGACGTTCAGCGCCAGCAGGCCGTGTACGCCGAGGCCGTACTTGGCCAGGGCCAGGACGCCGAGTTCGATGACCAGGCCCGCACCGTTGAAGAGGAAGAACAGGACGTATTCGCGCCGGAGTGCCGATTTCGGTCGATCACGGTACGTCCAGTGACGATTCATCAGATACGACGTGATCGTGGCGACAATCGTCGCGATCACTGTCGCCTTCAGCTGACCGTCACGGAAAACCGTGAGTGCCAGCGCATTGAACACCGCGTAATTGATGACGGTGTTGATGCCGCCGACGATGCCGAATTTGAGCGCCTCGTGGATGAACTTCTGCCAGCGCTCGGGCAGCAGACGGACTCCAGGCATGCGGAACACCTTAGGCAGTTGGCTGGGCCGGCTGGGCCCGGCGGGTCGGGATGGGCGGTTCGTCACGCCCCGGACTCTCGGTCGTGGCTCGTTGCCGGAACGGGAGGTGTTCCCGCCTCGACGAAGACGAACCGTCGGTACGACCAGAACCGGAAGAGCGTGCCCAGGCCGGTGCCGACGACGAAGCTCGCGATGTTGTCGGCCAGGGGGGTCTGGAACACCGCGGGCCAGATCGCGCCCAACCCGTAGTGGCTGATCGCCAGGCAGGCCACCGCGATGCCGAGGCCGACCGCGTTGAAGAAGAAGAACAGCGCGTACTCGCGGGCCGGGTTCGACCGCTGCCGGTGCCGCCAGGTCCAGAACCGGTTGCCGAGGAAGGCGACGGTCGCGGCGATCACCGTGGAGATGGTCTTCGCGGCCAGCGGGGGCATGTCCCGGCCGCTGGACAGGTAGTTGAAGAGGACGAAGTCCACGACGAAGGCCAGACCGCCGACGGTGGCGAACTTGCTCAGCTCGTGGATGAGGTGACCGAAACGGTCGATCAGTGCTCCGATCGGACCCCGGCGGGTCTGCGGAGCCCCCGGTTGGTCTCCGGTCATCGTCGCGGCCACCCGCCGAGAGTACCGGTTGTGCGGTAACCGGGCGGACTGCAACGGCGAGTCGGCCACGACGGCTTCGCCGCGGCCGTCGCGCTCGGGCCGCGCGGGTCGGAGAGGCGTCGCCCGTTCTCGATGTCCGTGAGCAGAGCGTAACGCGCTGTGCGAATCTGTGGAGCGCATCACGGAATCGTCTTTCGCGACACGTTCGTACGCTTCCCCTCGATCGGGCGTCGGGGTCACTCCGGCGCCGGACCCGGTCGTCGAAGGTTCACCGCAGGATTTGCGTGAAACTGCGCGCGAAAGCGGGTATCAGATCGTGATGCCGCAGCGTGGCCGTACCTTGTGCAGTTCTTCACAACCAGTCCCACTGACTGACGAGGCAGTCCGGTTTACGCTGAGCCCAATCCCAGGTTTCCACGAGGCGGCGTACCAGCCCGCCGGAACTCGTGCACCCCATAGATCGGTCAGCGTCGACCACAAGGAGAAGTGACATGGTTGCTCCGGCTGCTGTTCGGGGTATCGATCAGGCCCCGACGTCCCACCCCAAGCTGCTGGCCTGGGTACGTGAGGTCGCGGAACTGACCACCCCGGACCGCGTGGTCTGGGTGGACGGGTCTGATGAGGAGTGGCGCCGTCTCACCGACGAACTCGTCGCCAACGGCACCCTGATCCGCCTTAATCCCGAGAAGAAGCCCAACTCGTTCTACGCGCGTACCGACCCCACGGATGTCGCCCGGGTGGAGGAGCGCACCTTCATCTGCTCCGTCGACGAGGCGGACGCCGGCCCCACCAACAACTGGATGGCGCCGGCCGAGATGAAGCGGACGATGACGGAGCTGTACCGCGGCAGCATGCGCGGGCGCACCATGTACGTCATCCCGTTCTGCATGGGCCCGGTCGAGGCCGAGAACCCCATGTTCGGCGTGGAGATCACCGACAGCCCGTACGTCGTCGCCTCGATGCGGATCATGACCCGGATGGGGTCTTCGGTCCTGGAGGCGATGGGCGACGACGCCGACTTCGTGCACGCGCTGCACTCCATCGGCGCCCCGCTCGCGCCGGGCCAGCAGGACGTGGCGTGGCCGTGCAACGAGACCAAGTACATCTCGCACTTCCCGGAGAGCCGGGAGATCTGGTCCTACGGCTCCGGCTACGGCGGCAACTCGCTGCTCGGCAAGAAGTGCTACTCGTTGCGTATCGCCAGCGTGATGGGGCGCGACGAGGGCTGGCTGGCCGAGCACATGCTGATCCTCAAGATCACCTCGCCGGAGGGCAAGGTCTACCACATCGCGGGCGCCTTCCCGTCCGCCTGCGGCAAGACCAACCTCGCCATGCTGGAGCCGACCATCCCGGGCTGGAAGGTCGAGACCATCGGCGACGACATCGCCTGGATGCGGTTCGGCCAGGACGGCCGCCTCTACGCGGTCAACCCCGAGTACGGCCTGTTCGGCGTCGCTCCCGGCACCGACTGGAAGACCAACGCCAACGCCATGCGGACGCTGGACCGGGGCAACTCCATCTTCACCAACGTGGCGCTCACCGACGACGGCGACATCTGGTGGGAGGGCATGGGTGAGCCGCCGGCGCACCTGATCGACTGGAAGGGCAACGACTGGACGCCGGAGAGCGAGAACCTCTCCTCGCACGCGAACAGCCGTTTCTGCACGCCGATCACGCAGTGCCCGATCCTGGCCGACGACTACTACGACCCGAACGGCGTGCCGATCGACGCGATCCTGTTCGGTGGCCGCCGCCGGGACACCATCCCGCTGGTCACCGAGGCCCGCGACTGGGTGCACGGCGTCTACATGGGCGCCACGCTCTCCTCGGAGACGACCGCCGCCGCCTCCGGTGCGGTCGGCGTGGTCCGCCGCGACCCGATGGCCATGCTGCCGTTCATCGGCTACAACGCCGGCGACTACTTCCGGCACTGGATCGAGATGGGCAAGGGCGCGGACGGCGACGAGGCCAAGCTGCCCAAGATCTACTACGTGAACTGGTTCCGCAAGGACGCCGAGGGCAACTTCCTCTGGCCGGGCTTCGGCGAGAACTCCCGCGTGCTCAAGTGGGTCATCGAGCGGCTGGAAGGCCGAGCCGAGGCCGTGGAGACGCCGATCGGCATGGTCCCGGCGCAGGACGCGCTCGACGTCGAGGGCCTGGACATGACCCCGGAGGACGTCCGGATCGCGCTGAAGGTCGACGCGGACGAGTGGCGCAACGAGCTGCCGCTGGTCACCGAGTGGTTCGAGAAGTTCGGGGACAAGCTCCCCGGCGTGCTCTGGGCCGAGCTGGACGCGCTGCGCGCCCGGCTCGACGCGGAGCCGCAGAAGTAACAGGTGTGCCTGTTGCCCCGGCCGGGCAACATCGGATGCCATGAGGACGGCCGCTGAACCTGTCGAGGTCCGGCGGCCGTCCGCCGTCCGGGCGCTGACCACGCTGCTCGCCGTGACCGCGGCGGCCACCGTCGTGGTCGAGCTGCTCAACTACTGGTACGCCCCGGAGCAGGAGTTCGGTCTGGCCGTACGTACCGGCTGGGCGATGCTCCGGTCGCTCGGCTTCCTGCTGCTGATCGGCCATGTGAACAAGGGCCGGGTGGGTGCCCGGCCGTTCGGGCTGATCCTGGCGGTGACCACGATCTTCGCGGTCGGGCGGCTGATCGTGCCCCGGCAAGGGGTGCCCGCGCTGCCCGGCCTGATCGGGTTCGCCGTCCTCACCGCGCTCTGCGTCGCCGTGGTGGTGCTGCTCTACCGCTCCGAGGCGATCCGCGCGCACCTGGTCCGGCACCGCAAGGGCCTGGTCGTCGAGGGCGGGACGATCGCCTGGCGGGAGATGACGCCGAAGCGCCCGCAGGCGAACGGGTGGGTGCTCACCGCCCGCGTCGCGGCGTTCACCTACAGCCCGCTGATGCTGGTGCCGGCGCTCGTCGCCACGGGCGCCGTGCTGGACGGGCGGCTGGCCGCCGTACCGGCAGTGATCCTCTGGTTCGGCGCGGGCATCGCGGTCAGCTACGCCGTGCTGTTCTGCACCGCCTTCCTGCTGCGCGACAAGGCGTGGGCGCGGAACGGCCTGGTGGCCGTCACCCTCGGCGTCCTCGCGATCGACCTGCCCCTGTGCTGGTGGCTGCTCGGCACCGACGGCCTGATCCGAGACGGCGCCCCCCTGGTCACAGCCGCCGCCCTCTGCCTCTGGTCCCTGAACCGAGCCACCCGCACCCCCACCCGCACCCCCACCCCACCCCGTCGATCATGAAGTTGGCGGCGATTTCGATCTCCGTTGATGCCGTCAACCTCATGATCGACGCCCGTGGCGGGGCGCGGCGGGGCAGGATGAGGGGGTGTGGGACGTCGTGGTGGTGGGAGCGGGGCCGGCCGGGGCCGCCGCGGCGCTCGGTGCGCGGCGTGCCGGCGCGGCGCGGGTGCTGCTGCTCGACCGGTCCGACTTCCCCCGCGACAAGGCGTGCGGGGACGGCATCGCCGCGCACGCGCTGGACGTCCTCGCCGAACTGGGCGTGACCGGGGCGGTCGACGGCTACCCGCCGCTGCCCGCACTGCGCCTGGTCGGCCCCGGCGGCGGCACCGTCGCGAGGACGCTGCCCCGGCCCGCGTACACGGTGCCCCGCCAGGTGTTCGACGCACGCCTGGTCGCGGCGGCGGTTGCCGCCGGCGCGGAGTTGCGGCGGCACACCGTACGCCGGGTGGAGATCGCCGCCGACCGGGTGCTGCTCGACGGAGAGCTGTCCGCGCGGGCGGTGGTCGGCGCGGACGGCGCCGGATCGGTGGTACGGCGCGCGCTCGGCCACCCGGTCAACCCGGACCGGCATCTGGCCCTAGCCATCCGGGGCTACGCGCCCGCGCCGGCCGGGCCACCCGAACAACTCATCGTCACCTCGGCGGCGCGCTGGCCCGCGTACGCCTGGGCCTTCCCGATCGGCGACGGACGCGCGAACGTCGGGTACGGGGAGGTGCTGCGCGGCGAACCGCTGACCCGCGCGCACCTGCTGGACCGGATGGCCGCCCTGCTGCCGGACGTCGACCCGGCGACGGTCACCGACCTGCGGGCGCACCACCTGCCGCTGTCCACCCACCGCCCGGCGCCCGGCCGGGGCAGGGTGCTGCTGACCGGGGACGCGCTGTCGCTGATCAACCCGTTCACCGGCGAGGGGATCTTCTACGCGCTGCGCTCCGGCGCGCTGGCCGGCGCGGCGGCGGCCGGCTCTCCCGCCGAGGCCGCCCGGGCGTACGCCGCCGCGCTGCGCGCCCGGCTCGGCACCCACCTGCGGCACAGCTCGATGGCCGCGTGGCTGGCCCGGCGGCGCCGGGTGGTCGACGCGGCGGTCGGCGCGGCCCGGCGCGACGAACGCGTCTACCGCACGGTGGTGGAGCTGGGACTCGGCGACGGCCGCCTGGACGCGCGCACCCTGATGGCGATCGGGGCGGACCTGCCGCGACCGCGCCGGACCGTCTCACCCTCAGGTGATATGCCACCGAGACACTGATCTCTCCCGCGGGTCGCTACCCTGCAAGGTGATGACTCTGCGGAAACTCCTCTACTCCGTGTACGAGCGCCGGCTGACGGCGAAGCTCGCGGGCAAGCCCGTACCCGCACACGTCGGCGTGATGTGCGACGGCAACCGCAGATGGGCCCGGGAAATGGGCTTCGTCGACCCGAACGACGGCCACCGGATGGGCGCCGAACGGATCAAGGAGCTGCTCCGCTGGTGCGACGCGGCCGGCGTCGGGCACGTCACACTCTGGCTGCTCTCCACCGACAATCTCTCCCGCCCGGCCGCCGAGCTGGACCCGCTGCTCCAGATCATCGAGGACCTCACGACCGAGCTGGCCGAGGAGGGCAACCCCTGGCGGCTGCGGATGGTCGGCGCGCTCGACGTGCTGCCGGCGCAGCACGCCGCCGCGCTCAAGGCCGCCGAGGAACGCACCCGTGACCGCGACGGCGGGGCTCAGGTCAACATCGCGGTCGGGTACGGCGGGCGGCGCGAGATCGCCGACGCGGTCCGCTCGCTGCTGCTGGAGCACGCGGCCAACGGCGGCACGATCGAGGAGCTGGCCACCTCGCTCGACGTCGACCACATCTCCGAGCACCTCTACACAAAGGGGCTGCCGGACCCGGATCTGATCATCCGGACCAGTGGCGAGCAGCGGCTCTCCGGCTTCATGCTCTGGCAGAGCGCGCACTCGGAGTTCTACTTCTGCGAGCTGAACTGGCCCGACTTCCGCAAGGTCGACTTCCTGCGCGCGCTGCGCTCCTACGCCACCCGCCAGCGCCGCTTCGGCACCTGACCCCCTGCCCACCCGGCCCCGCCTCGCCCCGCCCCGCCCCGGCGATCTTGCACTTTCGGCCCCGAAGGCGCGGCTTATGCCCTTTTTGCCGGGGCAGCAAGTGCAAGATCGCGGAGAGACCGGGCCCCGGAGGCGGGGCCGGGGGCGTCAGCGGAGGTGGGGCAGGGCGGCGGTGAGGAAGTCGGCCAGGGCCGCCGGAGAGTCCAGGGTCAGGTCGGCGGCGTCGGCCACCTCGTGACCGGTCTCCGGGTTGGCGACCGCGACGCAGACACCGAGGAAGTCGGGATCGGCGGCGGCGCGGGCGCGCAGCGCGGCGAACGCCTTGATGTCGGAGACGTCGTCACCGAAGTACCAGGCGCCACCGGCGTCCCGGACCGTCTCGCCGATCACCATGCCCTTGTCCCGGTCGACCGGGGGCTTGAGTTCCAGCACCATCCGGCCCGGCTGGGCGCGCAGGCCCAGCCGCTCGGCCTGGGCGCGGCCCCACTCCTGCACCAGGTCGCCGAGCTGCGGGGCGGTACGCCAGTGCAGCGCGACGGAGAGCCGCTTGTACTCGACGAGCGCGCCGGGCGGCAGTTCCGCGCGGGCCTGCTCGGCCAGCTCGGACATGGTGGGCACCCAGGGCAGGGCGGCCGGCTCGGTGACCGTCTCGCCGCCGGAGTGGCTGTGCTCCAGGCCGTAGAGCCCGTACAGGTCGATGCCGGCGAGGCCGCCGAGGTGGTCGCGGAGGAAGTCCACCGGGCGGGCGGAGACGATGGCGATCCGGCGTACGTGCGGGGCTAACGCCTCCAGCGCGCTGAGCACGTTGGGCGCGGGCCGTACGGCCGTGGGATCGTCGTCGACGGGCGCCAGGGTGCCGTCGAAGTCGAAGAAGAGGACGACGTCACCCGCGCGGTCGGCGGTCGCACGCCAGGCGTGCTCCGCGTTCAACGGGGTCTTCGGCTGCTGGTTGCCCAGATTCAACGGCGGCACGCGCGTCAGCGTACCCCGCGCCGGGCGGCGTATTCGTGGCCGAGATGTGACGTCGGAACGACGTGGGGATCAGCGTTCGGCGGCTCCTCGTCCCCGGCGACCGAACGGCACCACGGCCGCATCCTGCCCGTGGCTGAGCAGGTAGCCCTCCACGAAGCCGGTGTTGCGGTCGCCGGTGTGCGCCTCGATCTCGTTGAGCCGCGCCACCAGGAACTCGGTGAGCGCGCTGACCCGGTCGTTGAGCCGATCGTGCAGCTCGGCGACGACGGCGAGGATCACCGCGGTGCCGGCCGTGGTGAGCGCGAAGAGGTTGACGACCAGGGGAAGCTGCCCGCCGTCCAGTACGCCGACCACCACGTTGCCGGTCACGCACGATGTCAGCGACACCACCGCGACCACGACTGCCAACCATTTCAGGGTCATGGACAGACCCCTCCTTCTGTCCCGCAGGGCTGGGTTCGGCTGTGTCCCGTCCCCC
This sequence comes from Micromonospora sp. WMMD1219, assembly GCF_049315215.1. NCBI lineage: Bacteria > Bacillati > Actinomycetota > Actinomycetes > Micromonosporales > Micromonosporaceae > Micromonospora > Micromonospora sp. WMMD1219. Next base: position 681,551 of record NZ_CP186057.1, on the reverse strand, counting down.
CGCCGATGACGAGCCCCTAGCAGTACAAACGTGGACGCTAGCGGGTCCGTTCCGTCCCCGCGGCGAAACGATCGGGTCCGGCCTTCCGTTCTTTCGCCATCTGAGGAACTAGCCCGCCTGTTTACCCCTATTTCGGACACCGCCCGGCAGAGTCGGGCGATATGCGAGGTAACGAATGGTTTCCCGAATGTGGAACTTCTCCGCGTCGGACACGTTCGGGTCGACCAGCCGGCGCAGCAGCGCCTCCACGTCCGGGTCCATCGGGGGCGGGGCCGGCGCGGTACGCGGCCCGGCGGTCCGGTCCCAGCCCAGAGCGGTGAACGCGGCGGCCGGATCGAGCCCCAGCCCTTCGCAGAAGGCGACCACCCGCTCCGCCTCCGGGTCGCTGGCCCAGTCGCCGCGAACCCATCGGTTGATGGTCTGGCGGGAGACGCCGGTGCGCCGGGAGACCTCGGTGCCGCTCCAGGCCCGCAGCGCGCGGGCGTCGTCGAGCGCGCGCCGGACGAAGGTGGCGAACGCGATCTTCCGTGCGTTGGTCGTCTCGGTCACCCCGTGACGGTACGGCCAGTCGGTCCCGAGAGGGCGGCTCGGCACGCTGCTGTCACGCCGACGTGACGGCAACCGGGGATTTCCGGTAAACGATTCAGTGCTGCTCCTGAAGGGTGTCACCCGGGCAGAATAGATGGACACCAGTACGGCGGCAAAGGCCTGAAAAGCTGATACTGTCACGCTCATGAGACAACTTACGGTGTGTCACGTGCTTGAGACGACGAGTGCTCACATGCGTCACTCCGCGGGTGCCGAGGGGGTCTCGTGACCGAGCTCGCGACCCGCGCCCAGGCCTTCGGGCTGATCGCGGACGGAGTGTCAGCCGGGCTGAGCGCCCCCTGGCGTCTCTATCTCGCCCGCGGGTGCCGGTACCTCTCACTCAGCGTCGGCGACCGGGGGGAGTGGGACGCCTGGCGGACCCACCTCGGCTGCCCCGAGCTGAGCGTGCGGGTCTACGACTCCGGCGGCGAGATCCGCCGGGCGTCGGTGGCCGAGGTGATCCTCGACGGCTGCCGGATCAGCGTCGAGCTGGTGGAGGAGGTCAGCACCGACGACCTGGAGCGGCTGCTGGTGGTCGACCCACTGCCCGGGACGGACGAGCGATGACCCCCTTTCTCGCCGTGGTGCTCGTCCTCGTGCTCGGCTCCACCTGCTACGCGGCCGGCCGCCTGCACGGCCAGCTCAGCTACCGCATCGGTTACCGGTTCGGCTACCGCCAGGGCTACTTCGACGGGGACCGGGGCGCCTGGAACCGCCGTCGGCGCGACGCCCAGGCGGCGATCGCCTCGGCGCTGTCCGGTCCCGGCCCGACCGTGGTGACCTCGGCCGGGCGCTCGGCCGTGCCGTTCGCCGGCACCTCCGTACCCGCGGCGGTCGCCGCCCGGCCCGGCTCGGCCCCGGCCGTCCGCGTCACCGCCACCGGCCGGCTCGGCGCCGTCGGCCGGGTGGGCACCACGTACACCGGATCGTCGTTCGGCGCGGCCGGCGCCGGGCCGCGGGCCGGCACGCTGGTGCGCCGCCAGGGCTGAGGCCCGCGCCGCGTCGCGGCGCCGCAGTGGACGACCGGCCGGGGTGCGCGCAGGGGGCATGCATCCCGGCCGGTTCCGGTCCGCCCGTCACCCGAACAGGTGTACGTCCCGCGAAGACCACGCGATGATCCACGCGCACCTCTAGCCCAGCGGCCCCGCGGCGATTAGCGTCTAGGCATGGCGCGGGGTTTTCCCGGGCCAGCCGGACAGCCCGGACCTGCGTCCTCGCGCACGGGGCCCGCATCCGACCCCGTGTCCTCCGGGCACCGGAAGAGGCGGAACTCGGGTGGCCGGGTGCCCATCCGCGGAGCAGGCCTGTGACCACTCGCCGTACCCCCGCCGGAGCCGAGCAGACCCCGGCCTCGACCGCCCCGACCCGCCGGACCACCCGCAGCCGCCGCGCCGCCGCCGCGGAGGCCGAGGAGCCCCGACCAGCCGGCCCGGCCTTCGTCCTGGACACCTCGGTCCTGCTGTCCGACCCGGCGGCGTTCCACCGCTTCGCCGAGCACGAGGTGGTGCTGCCGCTGGTGGTGATCTCCGAGCTGGAGGGCAAGCGGCACCACCCGGAGCTGGGCTGGTTCGCCCGCCAGTCGCTGCGCATGCTGGACGAGTTGCGCGTGCGGCACGGCCGGCTGGACCGTCCGGTGCCCGCCAACGACCAGGGCGGCACGCTGCGGGTGGAGCTGAACCACACCGACGACGGGGTGCTGCCGCCCGGCTTCCGCAACGAGTCGAACGACGCGCGCATCCTGTCCGTGGCGCTCAACCTGGCCGCCGAGGGGCGTGAGGTCACGCTCGTCAGCAAGGACATGCCGCTGCGGGTGAAGGCGGCCTCGGTGGGCCTGCGCGCCGACGAGTACCGGCACGGCCAGGCGAGCGACCCGACCTGGACCGGGATGGCCGAGCTGGACCTGGCCGAGGAGGAGATCGGCCGGCTGTACGCGGGCGAGACGCTCGACGTCGACGCCGCGGCGGGGATGCCCTGCCACACCGGCCTGGTGCTGCACTCGGGGCGGGGCTCGGCGCTGGGCCGGGTGCTCCCGGACAAGACGATCCGGCTGGTCCGGGGCGACCGGGAGGCGTTCGGCGTGCACGGGCGCTCGGCGGAGCAGCGGGTCGCGCTCGACCTGCTGCTGGACGAGTCCATCGGCATCGTGTCGCTGGGCGGGCGGGCCGGCACCGGCAAGTCCGCGCTGGCGCTCTGCGCCGGCTTGGAGGCGGTGATGGAGCGGCGCCGGCACAAGAAGGTGATCGTGTTCCGTCCCTTGTACGCGGTCGGCGGCCAGGAACTCGGCTACCTGCCCGGGTCGGAGTCGGAGAAGATGTCGCCCTGGGCGCAGGCCGTCTTCGACACGCTCGGCTCGGTGGTGCACGAGAACGTGCTGGAGGAGGTCACCTCGCGCGGGCTGCTGGAGGTGCTGCCGCTGACCCACATCCGCGGCCGCAGCCTGCACGACGCGTTCGTCATCGTGGACGAGGCGCAGTCGCTGGAGCGGGGCGTACTGCTCACCGTGTTGTCGCGCATCGGCCAGGGGTCGCGGGTGGTGCTCACCCACGACGTGGCCCAGCGGGACAATCTGCGGGTCGGCCGGCACGACGGGGTGACGGCGGTGATCGAGGCGTTGAAGGGGCATCCCCTCTTCGCGCACGTCACGCTCAGCCGATCGGAGCGATCTCCGATCGCCGCCATGGTCACCGATCTGCTGGAGGACATCCCCGGCTGACCGCGGCTTTCGCCCTACTTTGTCCGCATTTTTAGGGTGACGCAGATCACTTTTGGGCCTGGTCATTTCCCACCGGCCTCACTGTGCGCAATGGTGTCCATCGAGCGTCACCTACCACTCGGGGGGCCGGACACGGCCCGGAGTCACACCGGTACCGGTGCGCTCACGGCACCGGCGTGACCCGACAGGGCCATGCGCGTGCCGTGTCCCTGCCCCCGACGAAGGGAAACTTCGTGAGTCGGCTCTGGAGCCGGTTCGGCGCCCGTACGGCCGCTGTCGCGCTGCTCTCCGTGGGCGTCGCCGGCGGCTTCTATCTGGGTGAGGATCGACAGACCCAGCAGCAGGGCCTGACCGCGCAGGTCGGCCTGGAGGTCGACCAGGCGGAGCACGCGTACCAGCGCGACCGGCTGTCCGACCACCGCGTGGACTCGTCCCGCCAGCGTGCCGCCGAGTACCAGGCGAAGCTGCGTGCCGCCGCGGCGGCGAAGGAGGCCGCCGAGCGGGCCAAGAAGGCCGAGGCGGCCGCCGCCACCCGCAAGAAGGAGCGGGCCGCGGCGGAGGAGGCGGAGAAGGAGGCGAAGATCAAGCCGTACGACGGCCCGATCCCGTCCTCCTGCGCGGAGTACAGCGGCAACCGGAAGGTCGGTTGCGCCATCATGCTCGACAAGGGCTTCGGCATCGACCAGTTCCCCTGCCTGGACAAGCTCTGGACCAAGGAGAGCGGCTGGAACCCGAAGGCCTCCAACAGCTCGTCCGGGGCGTACGGGATCCCGCAGGCGGTGCCGGGCAGCAAGATGGCCTCGGTCGCCGACGACTGGAAGACCAACCCGGCGACCCAGATCACCTGGGGTCTCGGCTACATCAAGGGCCGGTACGACACCCCCTGCGGCGCCTGGCAGAAGTCGCAGAGTTCGGGCTGGTACTGACATCACCACGACGGCGGGACACGCGGGCAGACCCGGGTGTCCCGCCGTCGTCGTACCGCCGCCCGACTGGCGGCCGACCGCTTTTGCTGATAGCTCTTGGTAGGTGACCTGGTACGGCCCTAGCGGCGACCCCCACCGGTTCGGCACCGACGCGTTCTACGCGGCGCTCGGCCGGGCCTTCGTCGCGATGTGCGCGGTCGTGCCGGTGCTGTTCCTCATCGAGGCGCTCGACGTCGGCCTGCGACTCGGCCTCGACTACACCGCCGGCATCATCCCGCAGCGGCTCCAGGGCCTGGACGGCGTCTTCTTCTCGCCGTTCCTGCACGCCGGCTGGAACCACCTCTACAGCAACAGCATCCCGCTGATCCTGCTCGGCACGTTCGTGCTCGCCGCCGGCACCCGCCGGTTCCTCTGGTCCACCGCCGTCATCATCCTGGTCAGCGGCCTGGGCGTCTGGTTCACCGGCTCGCCCGACTCGGTGGTGGTCGGCGCCAGCGGCGTGATCTTCGGCTACCTCGGCATCCTGCTCACCCGGGGCGTGGTGGAGCGGAGCTGGTGGAACTTCGCCGTCGGCCTGCTGGTCGGGTTGCTCTACGGCTGGCAACTGCTCGGCATCCTCCCGACCGACGAGCGCATCTCCTGGCAGGGCCACCTGTTCGGGCTGCTCGGCGGCGTGGTCGCGGCGATCCTGTTCCGCCGCCGCAACGACACCGGCGAGTCCGACCGCCTCGGCTCACCGAGGATGACGCTGCCCTGACGGCGCGTTGATCGAACCGCGGGACGTGCTTGCCCACGGCCACCCGCCCGCCTACCGTTTCCGCATCAGCACGGGTTGACCCCGAAGCGGAAAGTGACGGTGCGCCATGCGCGAGGTCGATGTCGCCGTGATCGGGGCCGGTCCCGCCGGGCTCTTCGCCGCCTACTACGCCGGTTTCCGTGGACTCTCCGTGTCGGTGATCGACGCACTGCCCGAGCCGGGCGGTCAGGTCACCGCCATGTACCCGGAGAAGCTGATCCTCGACGTCGCCGGCTTCCCCGCGATCAAGGGCCGCGAGCTGGTCACGAACCTGGTCGCCCAGGCCGCGCCGTTCCACCCCGACTACCGGCTCGGCGTACGCGCGGAGAAGCTGTCCTACCTCGACGGCCGGCCGGTGCTCGGTCTCGCCGGCGGTGAGCAGCTCAGCTGCGGCGCGGTGCTGGTCACCGGCGGGCTCGGCAGCTTCACGCCCCGGCCGCTGCCGGTCGCGGAGAGCTTCACCGGCGGCGGGATCGTCTACTTCGTGCCGCAGCCGACCGAGCTGACCGACCGGCACGTGCTCATCGTCGGCGGCGGCGACTCGGCGTTCGACTGGGCGGCCACGCTCGCCCCGCTGGCCCGGTCGGTGACGCTGGTGCACCGGCGGGACCGCTTCCGGGCGCACGCGGCCACCATCGAGCGCGTGCGCGCGCTGCCGGTGCGGATCGTGGTCAACGCCGAGGTGAGCCGCCTGTACGGCGAGGAGGCGGTCACCGGCGCCGAGCTGACCGTACGCGGCGGCGAGGTGGAGACGCTGCCGGTGGACACCGTCGTGGCCGCGCTGGGCTTCACCGCCGACCTCGGCCCGCTCGCCGAGTGGGGGCTGAACCTCGACCGGCGGCACATCGTGGTGGACAGCGCCATGGCCACCAACCTGCCCCGGGTGTTCGCGGCCGGGGACATCACCGAGTACCCGGGCAAGGTCCGCCTGATCGCCACCGGCTTCGGCGAGGCCGCCACCGCCGTGAACAACGCGGCTGTCGTCATCGACCCGACCGCGCACCTGTTCCCCGGTCACTCCTCCGACGGCACCTGACGCCGATCGGCGTCAGGGCAGGCCGACCAGGTCCGCCATCAGGCCGATCTGGTGGTCGAAGTACTCGTCGCGGTGCGGCAGCGCCCGGTTGATCCGGCCGAACAGCTCGAAGCTGATCAGCCCGAACAGCTGGGTCCAGCCGGCCATGCCGCGCGCCAGCAGTGCGGGTGGCACGTCCATGCCGAGCAGCCCGACCAGTTCGGCCACGTCGCCGCGCAGCGGCTCGGGCAGATCCTCGTCGGGCGGGGTGAGCCGGCCGGAGGCCAGTCCGTCGCGCAGGATGCCGACCAGGGTCACCGGAGGGCGCTGGGCCGGTGCGACGGTGTCGTCCGGGGCCGCGTACCCGGGCACCGGGCTGCCGTAGAGCAGCGCGTACTCGGCGGGGTGGTCGAGCGCCCACGCGCGGGCGGCCCGGCAGGCGGCGAGCCAGCGTCCGCGCAGGTCGGCCTGGTCGGCGGCGGCGTCGGCCGCCTCCACCGCGTCGCCGAGCGCGTCGTACGCCTCCAGGATCAGCGCGGTGAGCAGGTCGTCGCGGCTGGGGAAGTAGCGGTAGATCGCCGAGGAGACCATGCCGAGGTCGCGGGCGACCGCGCGCAGGGAGAGGTTCGCGCCGTCGGTGTCCAGGTGGCGGCGGGCGACCGTCTTGATCTCTTCGATCATCCCGGCGCGGACCCGGGCGCGGAGCGAGGGAGCGACCATGCCCTCACTCTGCCACGGATGAGAGCAGCAATCAAAAGAGAGAGCACTGCTCTTGACGCGATCCGCCCGCATGGGTCATGCTCTGTTGCGAGAGCGGTGCTCTCGATTCGGATTACTGCTTCAGTGAAGGTGGACCTGTCATGGCACTGCACGTGATCGTCGGCGCCGGCCCCGTCGGCACCGCCACCGCCCGCCTCCTCGCCGAACGCGGCGAGCGGGTCCGGGTGGTCACCCGGCGCGGCACCGGCCCCGAGCACCCGGCGATCGAGCGGGTGGCCGCCGACGCCGCCGACGCGGACCGGCTCACCGCGCTCAGCGAGGGCGCTGACGCGCTCTACAACTGCGCCAACCCCGAGTACCACACCTGGCCGACGGACTGGCCGCCGCTCGCCGCCGCCCTGCTCACCGCCGCCGAGCGCAGCGGCGCCGTGCTCACCACGGTCGGCAACCTCTACGGGTACGGCCCGGTCGACGCGCCGATGACCGAGGCGACCCCGCTCGCCGCCACCGGCGTCAAGGGCCGGGTCCGCAACCGGATGTGGGCCGACGCCCTGGCCGCCCACCGCGCCGGCCGGGCCCGGATCACCGAGGTACGCGGCTCCGACTACATCGGCCTCGGCGGCAAGTCGCTGCCCATGATGGTGCTGCCCAAGGTGCTCGCCGGGCAGCGGGTGTTCCTGCCGGTCGCCTGGGACGCGCCGCACACGTGGACGTACGTGGGAGACGTCGCCCGTACCCTCGTCGCCGCCGCCACCGACCCGCGGGCCTGGGGACGGGCCTGGCACGTGCCGAGCGCGCCCCCGATGTCGATGCGGGCGCTCGCCGACCGGGCCGCGGAGCGGGCCGGGGCGCCGGCGCCCCGGCTGACCCGGATGCCCTACCCGGTGCTCTGGCTCGGCGGCCTGGCCGACCCGTTCGCCCGGGAGATGCGGGAGACCGCGCACCAGTTCGCCGGGCCGTTCGTGATGGACTCCACCGCCGCGAGCGAGACGTTCGGGATCGAGGGGACGCCGCTGGACCGGGTCGTCGACGAGATGGTCACCGGCCTGCGTGCCGCTGCGCCCGTCGCCGCCCGTTAGGGGCGGCGGGCCGGGCCGAAGGCGGCGACGAGCACGGCGACCATGGTCAGCGCCGCGCCGAGCAGCGTGTCCAGCCCGGGGTGTGAGGCGGCGGTCGGCAGCAGCAGGTCCAGCAGCACCGCGCCGACGATCTGCCCGGCGATCGTGGCCAGGCCGAGCAGCAGCACCCCGGTGAACCGGACGAGGGCGGCGGCCAGCGCGATGAACACGATGCCGAGCGGGCCGCCGAGGTAGAGCCACGGCTCGTCCGGGAACGCGCCGGCCGGCCGGCCACGTACCGCCAGGTCCACCGCGAACGTCACGAGCAGCGCCGCCGTGCCGACCGTGAAGTTCACGAGCGTGGCGGTCATGGCGCTGCCCGAGGCCGCCCGGACCCGCCCGTTGACCGCCTGCTGCCAGGCGATGCCCACCCCCGCCGCCAGCGGCAGCAGGGCCAGCGCCAGCGCCTGCGGGTCACCGAGCCGGTCGCCCACCGCCAGCAGGACGGCGAGCACTGTGAGCACCGCGCCGATCAGCCGGTTCGGGGTGACCGGCTGCCGGCCGGCCGGGCCGATGCCGGCCCGGTCGACGAGCAGGCTGCTGCCGGACTGCCCGGCCACCACCGCGACGGTGAAGACCGCCACGCCGAGCGCGCCGATGGTCAGCCCCTGCGTCGCCACCAGGAACGCGCCGCACACCCCGCCCAGGCACTGCCACGGGCGCAGCGTGCCGGTGCGCAACGCGCCGCGCAGGGCGGACAGTCCCCGCCGGCCACCGGGGGTGGCGGGGACCAGCACCAGCAGGATCAGCAGACCCACGCCGAACGAGACCACCGCGGCGGCGATCCCGTCGGCCAGGCGTACGCCCAGCTCACCGTTGATCCGGGACTGCACGGCGACCATCACGCCCGAGGCGGTGGCCAACCCGACACCGGCGACACGTCGCCCGGTCGACAGCGTCGGCGGTGCCGGTGGTGCCACCGTCCCGGCTCTGCTCACTCCTGCTCGGCCAGCGGGCGTCCGTCGAAGTCGACAGCCGAGTAGAGGGCGAGCTTCTCCAGGCGGTGGTACGAGTCGATCACCCGGATGGTGCCGCTCTTGGAGCGCATCACGATCGACTGCGTGTACGCGCCGCCGGAGCGGTAGCGCACACCGCGCAGCAGGTCGCCGGAGGTGACACCGGTGGCCACGAAGAAGCAGTTGTCGCCGGTGACCAGGTCGTCGGTGAACAGCACCCGGTCCAGGTCGTGCCCGGCGTCCAGCGCCTTGCGACGCTCGTCGGAGTCCTTCGGCCAGAGCTTGGCCTGCATCATGCCGCCCATGCACTTGAGCGCGCACGCGGCGGTGATGCCCTCCGGGGTGCCACCGATGCCCATCAGCACGTCCACGTCCGACTCGCCGCGCGCCGCCGCGATGGCACCCGCGATGTCGCCGTCGGAGATGAACCGGATCCCGGCGCCGGTACGCCGGATCTGCTTGACCAGGTCGTCGTGGCGCGACCGGTCCAGCACGCACACGGTCACCTCGGCGGCGTCGGTGCCCTTGACCTTGGCGATCCGGTTGATGTTCTCGGCCACCCCGGCGTTGATGTCCACCACGTCGGCGTACATCGGGCCGACCGCCAGCTTCTCCATGTAGAAGACCGCGCTCGGGTCGAACATCGCCCCGCGCTCGGCCACCGCGAGCACCGCCAGCGCGTTCGGCATGCCCTTGCTCATCAGCGTGGTGCCGTCGATCGGGTCGACCGCCACGTCCACCTCGGGGCCGGTCCCGTCGCCGACCTCCTCGCCGTTGAACAGCATCGGGGCGTTGTCCTTCTCGCCCTCGCCGATCACCACGACGCCGCGCATCGGAATCGAGTTGATCAGCTTTCGCATGGCGTCGACTGCTGCGCCGTCGCCGCCTTCCTTGTCGCCCCGGCCGACCCAGCGGCCGGCGGCCATCGCCGCGGCCTCGGTGACCCGGACCAGATCGAGGGCGAGGTTGCGGTCGAGATCCTGGGGCGTCCGCGTACTGGTGGTTGTCATGGCGGCCTCCTCGCGACGTTGCGGGGTGGGACCGGCGGTCACCGCCGCCGGTTTTGTCGCTGATCCTCACACGATCTCAGGTTCGCCGTCCCGGCGGGGCGGAGGAGGCCAGGATCACGTCACCCGGTGGGCTGCGACAATGGCCGGGTGGAAGCCGCACAGCCTGCCGACCGCACACCGACCGACGCCACCCCGCCGGAGGGACAGCCGCCGGTCCGACCCGACGGCGGCGCGGCCCCGTCCGAGGGTCAGCCCGCGCTCGTCGCGGACCGGGGCGAGCCGGCCGCCGTGGCGGACGCCCCCGCGCCGCCCGCCGGCAAGGAGAAGGGCCGGTCCGAGCGGTCGCCGAAGGACATGGCGCTGTCCCTGCTGATCCTGCTGGTCCCGATCGCGCTGCTGCTCGCCTTCTACCGGGGCTTCCTCGGCGGCGACTCGCCGGTCACCGTCGACCCGGCGCCCGCGCTGGAGCAGGCCCGCTCCGCGAACGCCTTCCCGGTCGCCGAGCCGACCGGGCTGGGCGACGACTGGCGTACGGTCAACGCCCGCTTCCGGACCGAGGCGGACGGCTCGACGCTGCGGATCGGGTACGTGACCCCGGAGGGCCGGGGCGCGCAGCTCGTGGAGAGCAACGTCCCGGCGGAGAAGCTGCTGCCGGCCGAGCTGACCGAGGGGCAGCCGCAGGGGGCGGCCGACCTGCCCGGCGGGCTGAGCTGGCAGCGCTACACCGCACGCGGCAACGAGCACGCGCTCGTCCTGCTGGAGCCGAACCGCACGGTGATCGTGGTGGGTGACGCGGGCGAGACGGAGCTGCGCAAGCTCGCCACGTCGCTGCGCTGACGTCCTCCCTCCGGGTGAGGCGGGATTGCGGAACCCCGCTTCCGGGAACAGAAGGGACATCGAGCCCGGACGACCCACCTGGAGAGGTTGACGTGAAGATTCGACGCTTCAGCGCCACCGCGTTCGCCGCGGCGCTGCTCATTCCCGGCCTGGCGGCCTGCAACGGCAACGGGACGACGTCCGACGCCTCCGCGACCCCGAGCGCGTCCGGCAGCGTCGCACCGAGCGCCACGGCGTCCAGCAGCGCGGCCAAGCAGGCTCTGCTCGACTCCACGAACGCGATCCGCGAGGGGAACTTCAAGTTCTCCATGACCGGCGCGGGTTCCACCGCCGAGGGGCAGGTGCACGAGCCGAGCCAGAGCGCCGACATGCGGATGACCATCGGCGACCCGTCGTCGGACCTGATGATGAAGCTGGACCTGATCCACGCCAAGCCGGACAGCTGGGTCAAGCTGGAACTCGGCGGCACGGCGGCCTCGCAGATCCCCGGCGTGAAGAACCTCAACACCGGCAAGTACCACCACCTCGACCAGAACCGGATCAAGGGCAACCGGGCGCTGGGCTTCGACTTCGAGAAGCTCGACCCGGCCGGCAGCGCCGTGCTCACCCAGGGCATCACCGAGGTACGGCAGACCGGCGAGGGTGCGTACGAGGGCACCGTCGACGTGTCGAAGGCCGCCGAGGCGGGCTCGCTCGACCCGGCCGTGATCACCGCGCTCGGTGCGCAGGCCCAGTCGGTGCCGTTCACCGCCAAGGTAGACACGCAGGGCCGGCTCAGCGAGATGGTGCTCAAGATCCCGGCCGCCGGCCAGAGCGCCGCGCAGGACCTGAAGATCACCTACACCGATTACGGCAACGCGGCGCCGGCCCAGAAGCCCTCGGCCGACCAGGTCGTCGAGGCCCCCGCCGAGCTGTACAACCTGTTCAACTGACGTCCTCGGTGGGGTTCGGCGCTCGCGCCGAACCCCACACCGTCAGTCCTCGGCGCGCTGGCGGGCGGTGTCGATGCGGGCGCGGGCGCCGTCCAGCCAGCGCTGGCACACCCCGGCGAGCTGCTCGCCGCGCTCCCAGAGGGCCAGCGACTCCTCCAGCGAGGTGCCGCCCGCCTCCAGCTTCTCCACCACCGAGGCCAGCTCGGCGCGGGCCTGCTCGTAGCTGAGCTGTTCGTCCTGCTTCGTCCCGGTCATCGTCTCTCTTTCCTCAGCCGTCGACGGTGGCGGTCAGCTCGCCCTCGGCGAGGCGTACCCGCAGTGGATCGCCCTTGGCCGCCTCGGAGGCCGCGCGGACGACGTGGCCGTCGGCGCGCTGCACGATCGCGTAGCCGCGCTCCAGCGTGGCCGCCGGGGACAGCGCGCGCAGCCGGGCCAGCGTGTGCCGCAGGTCGTCGGTCGCGCCCCGCAGCCGGTGCTCCAGGGACCGGCCGGCGCGGTCGCGCAGCGCGGACACGTCCACGGCCCGCTGCTCGACCATCACCTGCGGCCGGGCCAGCACCGGACGGGACTGCAGCAGGTCGATCCGGTGCTGCTCCCGGTCGACCAGGTGACGAACGGCCCGTTCGAGCCGGGACCGGGCCTGGCCGATCAGCCGGACCTCCTCGGTCAGGTCCGGCACGATGCGCTTCGCCGCGTCGGTCGGGGTGGAGGCGCGGACGTCGGCCACGTAGTCGAGCAGCGGCGCGTCCGTCTCGTGGCCGATCGCGCTGACCACTGGCGTGCGGCAGGCGAACACCGCCCGGCACAGCGCCTCGTCGGAGAAGGGCAGCAGATCCTCGATGCCCCCGCCGCCGCGGGCGACGACGATCACGTCGACGGCCGGGTCGGCGTCGAGCACCTTCAGCGCGCCGACGATGTCCGGCACCGCGCTCGGCCCCTGCACCGCCACGTTGATCGTGCGGAAGTCGACAGCGGGCCAGCGGCGGCGGGCGTTGGTCAGCACGTCCCGCTCGGCCGCCGAGGCGCGGCCGGTGATCAGGCCGACCCGGCCCGGCAGGAACGGCAGCCGCCGCTTGCGGGACCGGTCGAACAGGCCCTCGGCGGCGAGCAGCTTCTTGAGCTTCTCCAGCCGGGCCAGCAGCTCACCGAGACCGACCTGACGGATCTCGTCGGCCCGCAGGCTCAGCGTGCCCCGCGCGGCGTAGAACTCGGGCTTGGCGTGCAGCACCACCCGGGCGCCCTCACGCAGCTCCGGCGCGCCCGCGTCCAGCACGTCCCGGTTGGTGGTGACGGTGAGGCTGAGGTCGGCCGACGGGTCGCGCAGCGTGAGGAAGACGGTGCTCGCTCCGGGACGGCGGCTGATCTGCGCCACCTGACCGTCGACCCAGACCCAGCCCAGGCGGGCGATCCAGGCGCCGACCTTCTGGCTGACCACCCGGACCGGCCACGGCTCCTCGGCCGTGCTCCGCCCGTCCGGTGCCCCCCGGCCGTCCTCTCCCGCGCTCACCCGCCCACCCTACGGCCCGGGACCGACAGCGCCCGCGTGCGCCTCGCGGCCGCTGCCGCGCGGGAGAGCGGCACGTACGATGGGCGGGTGACTGACGCTGAGACGACTCCCCGGACCGGCAAGCGCGTGCTCCTGGCCAACCCCCGCGGCTACTGCGCGGGCGTGGACCGGGCGGTGCAGACCGTCGAGGAGGCGCTGAAGCTCTACGGCGCGCCGATCTACGTGCGCAAGCAGATCGTGCACAACAAGCACGTGGTGCGCACGCTGGAGGCCCAGGGCGCGATCTTCGTGGAGGAGAACGAGGAGGTGCCGGAGGGCGCCACCGTGATCTTCTCCGCCCACGGCGTGGCCCCCGAGGTCTACGAGCAGGCCAAGCAGCGCTCACTGCGGGCGATCGACGCGACCTGCCCGTTGGTCACGAAGGTGCACCACGAGGCCCGCCGGTTCGCCGCGCAGGACTACGACATCCTGCTCATCGGCCACGAGGGGCACGAGGAGGTCATCGGCACCGCCGGTGAGGCGCCCGCCCACATCCAGCTCGTCGACGGCCCGGACGGCGTCGACAAGGTCACCGTGCGCGACCCGGAGAAGGTGGTCTGGCTGTCCCAGACCACGCTGTCGGTGGACGAGACGCTGGAGACCGTGGCCCGGCTCAAGAAGCGGCTGCCGCTGCTCCAGTCGCCGCCCAGCGACGACATCTGCTACGCGACCTCCAACCGCCAGCACGTGGTCAAGGAGATCGCCCCCGAGTGCGACGTGGTGATCGTGGTCGGCTCGCGCAACTCCTCGAACTCGGTCCGGCTGGTCGAGGTGGCGCTCGACGCCGGGGCCCGCGCCGGCTACCTGGTCGACTTCGCGCACGAGATCGAGGACGCCTGGCTGACCGGCGCCCGGACCGTGGGTGTGACCTCCGGCGCGAGCGTGCCGGACGAACTGGTCCAGCAGGTGCTCACGCACCTGGCCGAGCGCGGCTTCGGGGACGTCGAGGAGATCACCACCGCCGACGAGCGGCTGACGTTCTCGCTGCCGCAGGAGCTCAAGCGCGACATGAAGGCCGCCGCCGCGGCCCGCGGCTGACCGGGAACGGATCGGCCGCCCGCCGCGTCCAACCGAGCATGAAGACTCCTCGTACGGTGCTCGTCGCACTGCTCGCCGGTCTCGCGTTGACCGCCTGCGCCGCACCCGGCGACGGGTCCACCGATCCCAGCCCCAGCCCGAGTACGACGGGAGCCGCCCCCGTGACCAGCCAGCCCGACCCCGGCACCAGCCCGAGCCGTCCGAACCCCTCCTGGAAGGGCGGCCCGTCGACCCCGCCGGGTGTCGGCGGCACCGTCATCAGCGGCACCGTGCAGGCCGGCGTGGAGCCGAACTGCCTGCTGCTCGACGGCCACCTGCTCGTCGGCGGCCCGCGCGACGTGCTCAAGGCCGGCGCCCGGGTCGAGGTCACCGGCCACCCCGAACCGGGCATGATGACCACCTGCCAGCAGGGCACCCCGTTCGTGGTCGAGTCCGCCCGCCCCGCCTGACGACGACACGACGGAGCCCCGCCCCCTGCGAGAGGGGACGGGGCTCCGTCGTGTCAGCGGATCAGTTGACCGCGACGACCTCGACCGAACCGCGGCCGACGACCGCGCCCTCGGTGGTGGTCACGGCCAGGTCGCCGTACAGCTCCCGGCCGGCGGCCGGGGTGGACAGGGCGGTCACCGCACCGGTGAGGGTGGCGGTGGCGCCGTTGGCCAGCGACAGCGGCGTGGACGGCGCGGAGAGCGTGCCCAGCTCCGGGGAGGCGAACGAGTCCCGGTAGTCGTACGCGGTGCTCGGGTCGCTCATCGAGTAACCGTCGACCACGACCCGGTAGGTGCCCGGCGTCGGGTTGGTCAGCGTGACCGCCTCCTCCGAGTCACCGTCGGCCGACTGGCCCACCTGGGTGGTGCCGCGGAACACGGTCAGGTCCAGGTCGGCGCTCAGGTCGGACGGGTTGCCGATCCGGGCGGTGAACGAGGTGGCGCCCGCGGGCACCTCCACCACGTACTCCTGGCTGGCGCCCTCGGTGATGCTCGGCCGCTCGGTCCGGACGCTGGCCAGCGGGCCGCCGACGCCGGTCACCTGGACCGGGCCGAACGTGTTGGTCAGGCTCCAGCTCACCGGGGCCGGGGTGCCCGCGGTGACCGACGGGAGCTGGACCACGGCCGGCTCCACCTTGACGCCCTGCACGCGGGCCTGGAGCCGGAACGGGTTGTCCAGCGCCGGCGAGGTGCGACGCGCCTCCACCTCGATCTCCCACACACCCGGCAGCGGGTTCTGGTAGTCCCGCTCCTGCGGCTTGCAGACCGCGGCGTCGGAGAAGTTGGTGTAGCAGGCGGTGCTGGCGGTGCTCTCGACCGGCACGCCGTACGGGTTGATGGCGATGAACCGGGTCTGCGAGCCGGTGGCGATGCCGGACAGGTTGACCTGGAGCGCGCCCGCACCCGGCGGCACCGTCACGAAGTACGACCGGAAGCCGTTGCGCTCGACCGAGCCGTCGGCCGAGAACGAGTACGCCGGAGCGGCGACCGGGTTCGAGGCGATCACGACGGTGGCGACCTCGAAGTCGACAACGGAGGTGGCCGGGTCGTCGACGGTCATGATGGCGCCGTGCGCGCCGGCCGTCATCGGCTTGGCCTTCACCTTGACCGTGACGGTCTTGTTCAGCGGCAGCCACACCACCTTGGGGGCGCTGTAGGTGCCGTCGTTGCCGCGGAAGGCGACCTCGTGCTTGATGCCCTTGTTCGGGCCGCTGGTACGGGTCAGCTTCACCTCGTAGTGGCGGCTCTCCTTGACCTTCTGGCCACCACGGTCGGCGGCGCAGCGGTTGTAGAGGCCGGTGCCGACGTTCGGGTTCGGCACGAACGTGCCGGAGGCCCGGTCGTAGCGGGTCAGGTTCGGCGACAGCTCGGTGCAGACCGGCGCCTCGGAGGTGTAGATGCGGGTCTGAACGCCCTTGGCGAGCAGGCTCCACGCGCCCGGCACGTTGAACATGCCGTAGCCCTGCGCGTACGTCGGGACGCCGGTGATCGGCTGGCCCGAGGTGTAGACGGCCCGGCGCAGCGCGGCCGGGGTGACGCCCTTGCCGGTCGCCTTGGCGGCCGACAGCAGCAGCGCGGCGGCGCCGGTGGCCTGCGGGGCGGCCATCGAGGTGCCGTTGAGCATCTGGTAGCCCGGGGGCAGCGGGTAGCCCGCCTCCGGCACCGGGTTGCCCGGCTGCCAGGTCGGCGCGGTGGAGATGGCCGAGCCGGGGGCGGTGATGTTCGGCTTGAAGCCGCCGTCCTCACGCGGGCCGCGCGAGGAGAAGTTGAACAGCGCGTTGTCCTTGCGGACCACCGAGCCGTAGTTGGCCAGCCAGGTGTCCTTGCTGATGCTCGCCGCGACGCTCACCACGTCGGTGGCGACCGACGGGTCGCCGACCGTGTTCACGCCCGGACCGGAGTTGCCGGCCGAGATGAACAGCTGCACGCCGTACGTGTTGATCAGGTCGTTGTAGAGGACCGCGCGGGCGTTCGAGCCGTCGTTGAGCGCGGGCAGGCCGCCGATCGACATGTTCACCACGTCGACCTTGCGGTTGATCACCAGGTCGGCCATGCCGGTGGTGAGCGCCGCCGCGGTGCAGCCGCCGCCCCACGAGCAGGCGCGGGCGGAGACCAGCTTGGCACCGGGGGCGGCACCGTCGAAGGCGCTGTTGCCCAGCATGTCGTTGGCGGCGGTGATGCCGGCGACGTGCGTGCCGTGGGTGCTCTCGATGATGCCGATGTTGACGTAGTCGACCAGGCCGGGGCCGCCGACCGGGGCGGTGTCCACGTTGCGCCGGTACTCGACCACGAACGGGATCTGCTCGCGTACGGCGGTGGCCGGGTCGTCCGTGCCGAAGTGACCGACCTGGAACTTCTCCTTGTACGGCCGCATCACCTCGTCGTCGGTGAAGTCGTTGTTCTGGTTCGCGTCGACGCGCACGTCACCGGTGGTGGGGTTGTAGAGCACGCCCCAGAAGTCGGTGGTGTCGCCGTCGCGGTTGAGGTCACCCCGTGCGTCGCTGTTCGCGGTGATGTTCTCGCGGAAGACGTTGAACCGGTAGTTGCCGGCCGGCGCCGTCCAGGTGCCCAGCGAGGTGGTGAACGACGGGCCGCTGACCTCGGTCAGCATCGGCCGCCAGGAGGCGTCCTCCAGCGGGTCGGTGGCGGTGACCCAGTCGACGATCTTGCGTTCGCCGGTGGTGGTCGTCTGGAGCGCCGGCTGGTCGAGGTCCACACCGGAGTCCATGATGCCGATGGTGACGCCGCGGCCGTCCCACTGCGGGTTCGCGGCCTTGAAGGCCTCCGCGCCGGTCTCGTTGGTCGGCATGTACGGGTTCACCGCGCCGGTGTCACCGCCCGGCCCGGCCAGCGCCTGGGCCTGGGTGGCGGTCTTCGCGCCCTTCGGTGCCGCCTCGGGCGCCGGGTCGGGGAGCTTGATGGTCTCGTCCAGGTCGACGGCGGCGACACCGGGCAGCGTGGCGGCCTTGAGCGCCTTCGCGGTGGGGACCTTCGCCAGCACGTAGCCGATCTGGTCGTATCGCTGGCTGACGGTGGCGCCGAGGCCGGTCAGGCCGTCGACGACCTTCTTGGCCGAGCCCTTCTTCGCCGCGATGATCATCGTGACGGTCGGCGCGTTCTTCGCCTCGGCCTCGTCGAGCAGCTTGGCGTCGTGTGCGCCCAGTGCCTTCGCGGCGGTCGGCTGCGAGGGTTGGGTGGCGGGGGCGGCGCTCGCGGTACCGGCGCCACCTCCCACGGTCAGGGCACCGGCCGCGAGGACCGAGGCCAGAAGCGCGGCGGACGGACGCCGGCTGCGCGTGCGGGGTTTACTCAACGTTCTCTTCCTCCAGAGAACAGGGCCCTCGAAGGGGCAGGGCACGTGTGACGGTGATCCTGCGTCTCACGACGGCAGGTGTCACTACCCGGCCTGGGTTTGTGATCAGTCCGTGACAAGAATCGGTCTACGTCATCACGTGCGGCGTGTTAGGCGTCGACGTCCGTCGACCTCTCGGCCGATGTGGACGGCGCGCCCAGCAGCTCCGGCGCCTGCGGCTGCCTCGGCGCCAGCTCGACCTGCGCCGGCGCGGCCAGCTCGTCGTCGGAGACACCCAGCTCGGCCAGCTTGCGGGCGCTCACGAGCACCCGCGCCTCCAGTGAGCCCACCGCCCGGTTGTAGGCCGTGACCGCCCCGCTCAGCGAGCTGCCGAGCTTGCCGACGTGGTCGCCCAGTGTGGACAGCCGCCCGTACAGCTCGCGGGCCAGCGAGTGGACGGTGGCCGCGTTGCGCGCCAGCGCCTCCTGCCGCCACGAGTAGGCGACGGTGCGCAGCAGCGCCACCAGCGTGGCCGGCGTGGCGAGCACCACGTTGCGGGCGAACGCGTGCTCCAGCAGGGACGGGTCGCGTTGCAGCGCCACGTCGAGGAACGGGTCCGCCGGCACGAACAGCACCACGAACTCGGGGGTCTGGTCGAACGCCGACCAGTAGGACTTGGCGGCCAGGCCGTCCACGTGCGCACGCAGGTGCCGGGCGTGCGCGTCCAGGTGGGTGTCGCGCCCGCGCTCGTCGCGCGCCTCCATCGCGGTCAGGTACGCGTCGAACGGCGCCTTCGCGTCCACCACCACCGTCCGGCCGCCGTGCAGGCGTACCACCAGGTCGGGGCGTACCCCCTGGTGGTCGGTCGCGGCGGTGACCTGCTCGCTGAAGTCGCAGTGCTCCAGCATGCCGGCGGCCTCGACGATCCGGCGGAGCTGGTGCTCGCCCCAGCGGCCCCGCACCTGCGGCGCGCGCAGCGCGGCGACCAGCTGCTTGGTCTCGGTGCGCAGCTCGCCGGAGACGGCGCTCATCGACCGCACCTGCTCGCGCAGCTCGGCGTACGCGTCGACCCGGTCCCGCTCCAGCTCCGCCACCCGCTGCTCGTAGCGGCGCAGCGTGTCGTGCAGCGGCGCGACCGCGCGGGCCACCGCCTCCTGGGACTGCGCGGTGGCCTCGTAGCTGAGCGCCCGCATGGACTGCTCCAGCCGGCCCTCACCCGCCTGGGTGGCTGCCAGTGTCGCCTCCAGGCGGGCGATGTCCGCCGCGGCGCGCGCCCGGGCGGCCAGCCAGCCAACCGCGCCGCCCGCGGCGAGACAGAGCACCACCACGGCCAGCGTCGCAAAGCTCATGGCCAAGAGCTTGCCAAACGGGTACGACTCGCGCCCGGTGGGTACGTTCGAGTCATGGAGTTCGCGTTGTGGCTGGTCCTGATCCTGCTGCTCGGAGGTGCGTTCGTGTTCTGGCGGTGGGGGAGCAGATCGCGTCGGGCCAACGAGCTGGCCGACGCCCGCGCCGAGGCACAGCGGTGGTACGAGCGGCTCGGCGGCCAGCTGATGAACCTGCACGGCGACGCCCCGGCGGTCCGGCAGGCGCTCGCCGACGCCGGTGAGCGGTACAACGCGGCCGGTTCGCAGCTGGAGCAGGCGACCACGCCGCGCCAGTTCGGGCTGGCCCGGGAGACCGCGCTGGAGGGGCTGGCGTACATCCGGGCGGCGCGGACCGCGATGGGCATCGACCCGGGTCCGGAGCTGCCGCCGCTCGCCGCTGCCCAGGGCGCGGGCGCGCTCACCAAGGAGCGCCAGGTCGACGTGCAGGGGCAGACGTTCCGGGCCGGCCCGCAGCCGGGGAACGCGACGCCCTACTACTACCCGGGTGGCCGGTTCCAGGGGCGGCCGGTGCCGGCCGGCTGGTACTCCACGCCGTGGTGGAAGACCGCGCTCGGCGCGGGCGTCGGTGTGGTCGGTGGTCTCCTGATCGCGGACGCGCTGTTCTCACCCGCGTTCGCCGACCCCGGGTACGACGCCGGCTACCAGGAGGGCTTCGGCGACGGCCAGGACTTCGGCGACCAGGGCGGCGACATGGGCGGAGACATGGGCGGCCAGGGCGACTACGCCGGTGGCGACTTCGGCGGCGGGGACTACGGCGGCTTCGGCGGCGGCGACTTCGGTGGTGACTTCGGCGGAGGCGACTGGTAGCCGGCCCCGGCGGGGCCCTCGCTCGCACGAGTGCCCCGCCCGGGGAGATCAGCCGGTGTTGCGCATGCCGGCGGCGATGCCGTTGACGGTGGTCAGCAGCGCCCGCTCCAGCGCCGTACCGTCGTTCGGGGCACGCCGCCCGCCCGGCGCGGTCACCACCGCCCGCCCGGCGGCGCCGGATTCGCGGTACTGCCGCAGCAACGCCACCTGCAGGTGGTGCAGCGGCTCCAGGTAGGTGTCCCGCACGGCGAGCGTGCGCTGGAGCACCGGCGAGTTGTCCAGCAGCGCCGGTGACGCGGTGACCGCCAGCACCTCCTGCTTGGTCAGCTCGTACTCCTGCTCGATCTTGTCGAAGATCGGGTGCAGCTTCTTCGGCACCAGCGTCTCGACGTACCGCCGGGCGATGGTCAGGTCGGTCTTGGTCAGCATCATCTCGACGTTCGACAGGAACGTGCGGAAGAAGTGCCAGTTCCGGTTCATCTCGGCGAGCACGTCGGCCAGCCCGGCCGCCCGCGCGGCAGCCAGCCCGGAGCCCACGCCGAACCAGCCCGGCACGATCTGCCGGGTCTGCGTCCAGCCGAACACCCACGGGATGGCGCGCAGGCCGGACAGTCCGGCGCCGGTGTTCGGGCGCTTCGCCGGCCGGGAGCCGATGTTGAGCGCGCCGAGCAGCTCGGTCGGGGTGGAGGCCCAGAAGTACGCGGGCAGATCCGGGTCCTCGACCAGCGACCGGTACGACCGGAACGCCGACTCCGAGACCACGTCCATGGCCGCGTCCCAGCGCTCCAGCATCTCGGCCGGCTGCCGGGGCGCGGTGTGCAGCAGCGTGGCCTGGAGCACCGCGGCCACCGTCAGTTCCAGGTTCTCCCGGGCCAGCGCCGGCAGCGTGTACTTGTCGGAGATGACCTCGCCCTGCTCGGTCACCTTGATCGCGCCGTCCAGCGTGCCGTACGGCTGGGCCAGGATCGCGTCGTGCGTGGGGCCGCCACCCCGGCCGACGGTGCCGCCCCGGCCGTGGAACAACCGCAGGTGCACGCCGTGCCGCGCGGCCACGTCCCGCAGCGCGCGCTGCGCCCGGTGGATGGACCACTGGCTGGTGGTGATGCCCGCCTCCTTGTTGGAGTCGGAGTAGCCGAGCATCACCTCCTGCACGTCGCCCCGGGCGGCGACGAGCGCCCGGTACGCGGGCAGCGACAGCAGCTCGTCCAGCAGCTCGCCACCGGCGTTCAGCTCGGCCGGGGTCTCCAGCAGCGGCACGATGCCGATGCGGGCGCGCCCGGAGTGCACGTCCACCAGGCCGGCCTCGCGGGCCAGCACCACGGCGGCCAGCACGTCGTCCACGCCGAGCGTCATCGAGATGATGTACGACTCGATGACCTCGGGGCCGAACCGGTCCTGCGCCTCGCGGATGGCCGCGAACACGTCGAACGTCTTGCGGGCCGACTCGGTGAGCGGGCTGTCCTGGGTGGAGAGCGGCCGTCGGCCGGTCAGCTCGTCGGCGAGCAGCTTGGTGCGTTCCAGCCGGGACAGCGCCGGGTAGTCGGAGACCTCACCGACCGCCTCGTAGAGCTGGGCCAGCACCTCGTGGTGCTTCTCCGCGTGCTCCCGGATGTCCATGGTGGCCAGGTGCAGGCCGAACGCGGACACCGTACGGATGGCCGAGGCGAGCCGGCCCACGGCGGTGAGCTGGCCGGAGTTGCGGGCCAGCGACGCGCGCAGCAGCTCCAGGTCGGCGATCAGCTCGGTCGAGCCCCGGTAGTCCCGCCCGGGCACGTGCGGGGTGCCGGTGCGCAGCCGCTCCCGGGTGTTGGCGAGCTTCGCCTTCACGCACCGCGCCTTGAGCCGGTACGGCTCCTCCGCGTTGACCCGGCGGAACCGGGGCGCCACCTCGGGCAGCGCGTCCAGGTCCTTGGCCAGGCTGGCGGACAGGTCGAGCGACACCGCGCGCAGCCGCCGGGACACGCTGACCTCGGTGATCAGCTCGTCCATCGCCTTCTCGGTGGCGGCGATGCCGTGCTCGTGCTGGATGCGCAGCACCTCGCGGGTGACCACCGGCGTGACGAACGGGTTGCCGTCGCGGTCGCCGCCGATCCAGGTGCCGAAGCTCAGCGGGCGGGACGTCGGCGACGTCTCCACGCCGAGCGTGCGCAGCGTGTCGGCGAGGTCGTCGAGGACCTGCGGCGCGGCCTCGGCGTACAGGTCCCGCAGGTAGTAGATGGCGTTGCGCGCCTCGTCGGTCGGGTCCGGCCGGTCCAGCCGCAGCTCGTCGGTCTGCCACATGAGATCGAGCAGTTCGGCCAGGCGGCGGTTCGCCGGGCCCTCGTCGCTGGCGCCGTAGAGGATCGCGTTGGCGGTCTCGGTGTCCAGCTCGTCGGCCACCGCGCGCAGCTTGGACAGGATGGACCGGCGGGCCGCCTCGGTGGGGTGGGCGGTGAAGACCGGGCGTACGGCCAGCCGCCGGGCCGCGGCGGCGATCTCCTCGGCCGGTACGCCCCGTTCGGCGATCATCTTGGCCGCCTGGTCCAGCCAGCCGCCGTGGGTGGCGCGGCGGCGGCGCAGGTCCCGGGCGCGGTGCACCTGCTCGGTGATGTTCGCCAGGTGGAAGTAGGTGGAGAAGGCGCGGGCCAGTTTCGTGCCGGTGGTGACGTCGAGCCCGGCGAGGCGCTGGGCGGCGGCCGGCACGTCGGAGCGGACCTGGGCGCGGATCTCCTCGACCAGGTCGAGCAGCGGGCGGCCCTCCTGCCGGGCCAGGGTCTGCCCGAGCAGCGTGCCGAGGCGGCGGATGTCGGCCCGGAGAGCGGCGTCGGGGCCGTCGTGGTCGTGCTGGTCGGTCACGGTTGCGCTCCTTACGCGAGGACGAAGGACAGCGCTGTCCGACTCCTCTGGATGGTATCCGCGTGGGCCCGGGGGACAGGAGAGGGACACCGTGATGATCTGCACTCTGGGACGGTTTGCCGGTCAGCCCTGATCGGCGCCGTGCCGCCCCGGTGCGGGTCGCCGGCGGGCGCGGAACATGGTCGCGGTGAGCAGACCGGCCAGGCCGGCGACCACCCAGGCCAGCAGCCCGGTCAGCGCCCAGCCACCACCGCGCCAGTCGAAGTAGATCGCCGACTTGAACAGGTCGGTGGCCAGGCCGGGCACGTTCCAGCGGTGCATCCCGCGCAGGAACGGCGGCAGGAACTCGGGCGCGTAGATGCCGCCGGAGCCGGGGTTGCCGAGCACCACGAGCAGCAGGATCACGATGCCGGTGCCGAGCAGCCCGAGCCAGCCCTGCACGGCGGCGGCCACCATCCCGGCCGCGAACGCGGCGAGCGCCCCGACCACCGCGACCGTCGCCACACGGTCTTCGAACACGCCGAGGACCGGTCCGACCAGGATCGCCCCGATGACGCCCAGCAGGATCGCGTGCACCGCGAGCGTGGCGATCCGCAGCCCGGCCCGGCGCAGGTCGCGCGGGCTCGTGCCGAGCGAGATACCGAGCGCCGTGGACGCCAGGTAGCCGCCGAGCACCACGCCGACGGCCAGGTAGAACGGGACCAGGCCGCGCGGGTCGTCGGCGGAGACCGGCACGTCGTCGGTGACCTCCAGCGGCACCCCGGCCTGCCGGGCCGCCTCGGTGAACACGCCGGTGACGAGTTCGGTGGCGGCGGGCGCGCCCGCGCTGGCGGTGGCGAGCGTCAGGCCGCCGTCCGGGGCGGAGCTGAGCACCGCGTACACCGAACGGTCGTTGAGGCCGTCGAAGGCGGCGCCGCGGCTGTCGTACCCGATCGGTTTGATCGTGTCGGTGCGGGCGCGGACGGCGGACATCACGGCCTGCGCCTGCTGGTCGCTCGTGACGACGGCGACCGGCACGTCGCGCGGGTCGGGCTTGTGCAGCGCGCCGACGTAGGCGGCGATGAACGCGCTGGCCAGCGCGAGGGTGCCGAGGATCAGCGCCGCAGTGCGGGGCAGCCAGTCCCGGGTACGCAGCTCCGGCTCGTCGTCCACGGCCACAGCCTATTGCGGGCATATGCCCGTCTCGTGCGGTTTCGTCGGGCGAAAACCGCTGGTCCCGGCCGATAGCGTCGGCTCATGCAGGTGCCTGTCTATCCCGCCAAACCGCAGCCGGGCGACCGCGTCGCGGTCGTCTCGCCCTCCGCCGGCCTGCCGGGTCTCTTCCCCCACGTGTACGAGCTGGGGCTGCGCCGGCTCCGCGACGAGCTGGGTCTGGAACCGGTGGAGTATCCGACCACCCGGGTCATGGGCGCCGACCCGCGCGACCGGGCACGTGACCTGACCGCCGCGTTCGCCGACCCGACGATCACCGCCGTGCTGGCCACGGTCGGCGGGGACGACCTGATCACCGTCACGCCGTACCTGGACGACGACGTGCTGCGGGCCAACCCGAAGCCGTACTACGGCTACTCGGACAACACCACCGTGCTCAACCACCTGTACCGGCTGGGTGTCGTCGGCTACCACGGCGGGTCGGTGCTGGTGCACCTCGGGCGCTCCGGCAAGCCGCACCCGCTCACGCTCGACTCGCTGCGCGCCGCGCTGTTCACCACCGGCTGGTACGACCTGACCGCCGCGCCCGAGTGGGGCGACGAGCCGTGCGACTGGCGCGACCCGGCCGCGCTCGCCGAGGAACCGCCGATGTACCCGTCCGAGGGCTGGCGCTGGCACGGCCCGGCCCGGGTGGTGCAGGGCCGGACGTGGGGCGGCTGCCTGGAGATCGTGCACTGGCTGATGGCGACCGACCGGGTTCCGTCCGCCGCCGAGCTGGCCGGGTCGGTGCTGGTGCTGGAGACGTCGAACGAGCTGCCGTCCGCGCAGGAGGTCTTCCGGATCGTGCGCAACATGGGCGAGCGGGGTCTGCTCGCCGCCGTCCCGGCGATCGTGGTCGGCCGCCCCAAGGCGTGGGACTTCGACCGGCCGCACTCGGTCGCGGAGCGGCTGGCCTGGGCCGCCGACCAGCGGGCGGCGATCCTGTCGGCGCTCGCCCCCTACGCCGACGACCCGGTGGTGGTCTTCGACGTCGACCTGGGCCACACCGACCCGCAGCTGATCATCCCGTACGGCGGCGAGATCCGGGTGGACGCCGTGGAGCGCCGGATCGCCGTGCGCTACTGACCCCGGACGGGTTCGCCGCCGGTCCGGCGAGGTGGTGGCACCACGGGGACCGTGATCCCGCCACCTCGGCGAAGTGGTGTGGATCTTGCTGGGTCAGGCGCCCACGACGGCGAAGGCGCGGACCGGGAACGTGCCCATGCCGGCCACCCGCGGCGGGGCGGCGGTGAACCGGAAGCCGGTCGGGGGCAGCGCGTCCAGGCCGGTCAGGTGCTCCACGATCGGGATGCCGGCGGCCAGCAGACCGGTGTGCGCCGGGCGTTGACCCGCTGCCGCCGCCGTCATGTCGTCGATGTTGATCGAGTCGATGCCGACCAGCGCCGCGCCCGCCTCGGCCAGCCACTGCGCGCCGTCACCGGTCAGGTAGGGCGCCTCCGCAGCGGCGTACGCGTCGGTGCCGAAGTGCGCGTCCCAGCCGGTGTGCAGCAGCACCGCACACCCGGCCACGTCGTACGGGGCGAGCAGCAGCTTGTCCACCGCGCGGGTACCGGCCGGCACGCGTACCACCAGGCCGGGCAGGCCGGCGAGGCGGTCCAGCGGCACCCCGGTCAGGTCCGGGCCGTCGGCGAAGCGGTGCGACGGCGTGTCCACGTACGTGCCAGTGTTGGCGACCATGTCGATCCGCGCGACGTGGAACTCGACACCCGGCGCGTACCGCTCCCGGGACGCCTCCCGGGTCAGCCAGTCGCTGATCGCCGGGCCGGGCCAGCCGGGCAGCGTGACCAGGCCGTCGGTGATCACGTGACTCAGTTCGACGAGCTTCCGCCCGCCGCCGGCCGGGGCGGCCACCCCTCGCCCGCCCTTGTGCGGCTCCTCGACGACGGTCCGGTTGGTGATCCGTACCTCGCCGACCATGAGCAGCCCCAGGTGCCGGACCAGCAGCGCGGCCACCTCGTCGTCGGTGACGTCCGGGTGCGGCACGTCCAGCCGGAACCCGTCGGTGCGCAGACCACCACCGTTCGCGAAATCCACCTCGGCGTCGAAGACTGCCCGATACTCGACCATCCACCCACCGCACCACGTGCCGTGGCGCAGCGTCAAGATCCGCAAGCTGGGCGGGCCCGGATTGTCGGGACAGGGGGATAGGCTCGAACGGTGCACCCCCCGTCCGGCTGGACGCGGGGTCGTCGTCGTGTGTCGATCCGCTGGAAGTGATCACTGATGCTCACCGGACTCTTCTCCGCCGCCCTGGCCGACCCGGGGCTGGCCCGGGCGCGTGACCTGGCGCGCTCCGGTGCCGCGCAGGTCGACGGGCTCGACCTGACCGCCCCGGCCGCGCTCCGCCCGTTCGCGGTGGCAGCGGTCGCCGCCGACGAGCCGGCCGGCGGCGCGGGCCGCCCCGTGCTCGCGGTCACCGCCACCACCCGGGAGGCCGACGACCTGGCCTCCGCGCTGGGCAGCCTGCTGCCGCCGGAGCAGGTGGCGGTCTTCCCCTCCTGGGAGACGCTGCCGCACGAGCGCCTGTCGCCCCGCTCCGACACGGTCGGGCGGCGCCTCGCCGTGCTGCGCCGGCTCGCCCACCCGGACGCCGCCGACGCGCACGGCCGCACCGGGCCGCTGCGGGTCGTCGTCGCGCCGGTCCGCTCGCTGCTCCAGCCGCAGCTCAAGGGCCTCGGCGACCTGGAGCCGGTGCAGCTCGCCGCCGGGGACGAGGCCGACCTGGAGGAGGTCGCCCGCCGGCTCACCGACATGGCGTACGCCCGGGTCGACCTGGTCACCAAGCGCGGCGAGTTCGCCGTACGCGGCGGCATCCTCGACGTCTTCCCGCCCACCGACGAGCACCCGTCCCGGGTCGAGTTCTGGGGCGACGAGGTGGAGGAGATCCGCACCTTCGCGGTCGCCGACCAGCGCACCATCGAGGGCGTCGCGCAGCTCTGGGCGCCACCGTGCCGGGAGCTGCTGCTGACCCCGGCGGTGCGGGAGCGGGCCGCCGCGCTCGCCGCCGAGCACCCCGAGCTGGCCGAGATCCTGGACAAGCTGGCCGAGGGCATCCCGGTCGAGGGCATGGAGTCCCTCGCCCCCGCGCTGATCGGCGCCGACGCGCTGGAACTGCTCGTCGACTGCATGCCGGCCGGCACCCACGTCCTCCTCTGCGACCCCGAGCGCATCCGCACCCGCGCGCACGACCTGGTCCGTACCTCGGAGGAGTTCCTCCAGGCCAGCTGGGCCGCGGCCGCCGTCGGCGGCCAGGCCCCGGTCGACCTCGGCGCCGCCGCCTTCAAGACCCTGGCCGAGGTACGCACGGCAGCCCGCGCCCTGCGCCAGCCCTGGTGGACGCTCGCGCCGTTCGGCCTGGTCGAGGCGGACGCGGCACCGGCCCGGCAGCCCTGGGAGGACGAGCCGGCCGCTGTCGACGTCACCCCCGACGACGCCATCGCGGTGAGCCTCGCCGCCCAGCCGGCCCCGCTCTACCACGGCGAGACCGCCCGGGTGGTCGACGACCTCAAGCGCTGGGCCGGCGAGGGCTGGTCGATCGCGCTCGTCTTCGAGGGGCACGGTCCCGCCCAGCGGGCCGTCGAGGTGCTCCGCGACGCCGGTCTCGGCGCCCGGCTCACCGAGGAGGTGCCCACCGCGCCCGCACCCGGCGAGCTGCTCGTGTCCTGCGGCTGCCTGACCGCCGGGTTCGTCGACGAGGCGTCGAAGTTCGTGCTGCTCACCGGCAACGACGTCACCGGCGGCCGGGGCACCTCCACCCGCGACATGCGCAAGATGCCCAGCCGGCGGCGCAACACCATCGACCCACTGGAGCTCAAGGCCGGCGACTTCGTGGTGCACGAGCAGCACGGCATCGGCCGGTACGTCGAGCTGGTGCAGCGCACCGTCAACGGCGCCAGCCGCGAATACCTGGTCATCGAGTACGCGCCGAGCAAGCGCGGCCAGCCCGGCGACCGCCTGTTCGTCCCCACCGACCAGCTCGACCAGCTCTCCCGCTACGTCGGCGGCGAGCAGCCCACGCTGCACAAGATGGGCGGCTCGGACTGGCAGAAGTCCAAGGCCCGGGCCCGCAAGGCGGTCCGCGAGATCGCCGCGCAGCTCATCCAGCTCTACGCCGCCCGCAAGGCGTCCAAGGGGCACAACTTCGGCCCCGACACCCCGTGGCAGCGGGAGCTGGAGGACGCGTTCCCCTGGCAGGAGACACCCGACCAGATGGCCGCCATCGAGGAGGTCAAGCGGGACATGGAGCAGACCGTCCCGATGGACCGGCTGATCTGCGGCGACGTCGGCTACGGCAAGACCGAGATCGCGGTACGGGCGGCGTTCAAGGCGGTGCAGGACGGCAAGCAGGTGGCCGTGCTGGTGCCCACCACGTTGCTGGTGCAGCAGCACTACAACACGTTCGCCGAGCGGATGAGCCAGTTCCCGGTGTCGATCCGGCAGCTGTCCCGGTTCCAGACGCCGAAGGAGACCGAGCAGACGCTGGAGATGGTCGCCGCCGGCACCGTCGACATCGTCATCGGCACCCACCGGCTGCTCCAGGCGTCCACCCGGTTCAAGCAGTTGGGCCTGGTGATCATCGACGAGGAGCAGCGGTTCGGCGTCGAACACAAGGAGCACCTGAAGACGCTGCGCGCCTCGGTCGACGTGCTCGCCATGTCGGCCACCCCGATCCCGCGCACGCTGGAGATGGCGATCACCGGCATCCGGGAGATGTCCACCATCGCCACGCCGCCGGAGGAGCGGCACCCGGTGCTCACGTTCGTCGGCGCGTACGACGACCGGCAGGTGGCCGCGTCCATCCACCGTGAGCTGCTGCGCGACGGTCAGGTCTTCTACCTGCACAACCGGGTCGAGTCGATCGAGAAGACGGCCCGCAAGCTCCGGGAGCTGGTGCCGGAGGCCCGCGTCGCGGTGGCGCACGGACAGATGGGCGAGGAAGCGCTGGAGAAGGTGATGGTCGGCTTCTGGGAGAAGGAGTTCGACGTCCTCGTCTGCACCACGATCGTCGAGTCCGGCATCGACATCCCGAACGCCAACACGCTCATCGTGGAGCGGGCCGACCTGCTCGGCCTGGCCCAGCTGCACCAGATCCGCGGCCGGGTCGGCCGGGGCCGGGAGCGGGCGTACGCGTACTTCCTCTACCCGCCGGAGAAGCCGCTCACCGAGAACGCGCACGAGCGGCTGGCGACCATCGCCCAGCACACCGAACTCGGCGCCGGCATGTACGTGGCGATGAAGGACCTGGAGATCCGCGGCGCCGGCAACCTGCTCGGCGGCGAGCAGTCCGGCCACATCGAGGGCGTCGGCTTCGACCTGTACGTCCGGATGGTCGGCGAGGCCGTGTCCGCGTTCAAGGGCGAGAGCACCGAGGAGGAGACGGAGGTCAAGGTCGACCTGCCGATCGACGCGCACCTGCCGCACGACTACGTCGCGGTGGAGCGGCTGCGCCTGGAGATGTACCGCA
The DNA here is from genome assembly GCF_049315215.1 of Micromonospora sp. WMMD1219. Taxonomy (NCBI): domain Bacteria; kingdom Bacillati; phylum Actinomycetota; class Actinomycetes; order Micromonosporales; family Micromonosporaceae; genus Micromonospora; species Micromonospora sp. WMMD1219. The sequence continues at coordinate 651,870 of NZ_CP186057.1, read as the reverse complement.
AGCTCGCCGAGGCCCGCGACGAGGAACGCCTGCGCGAGGTGGTGGCCGAGATGACCGACCGGTACGGCGAGCCGCCCGCGCCGGTGCAGAACCTGGTCGCGGTGGCCCGGTTCCGGCTGCTGGCCCGCCGCTACGGGCTCACCGACGTGTCGATGCAGGGCAAGCACATCCGGTTCGGCCCGCTGCCGCTGCCCGACTCGAAGCAGATGCGGCTCAAGCGGTACCACCCGGACTCGGTCTACAAGCCGGCGCTCGACCAGGTCAGCGTGCCCCGGCCGAGCACCCGGCGGATCGGCGGCGAGCCGTTGCGCGACCAGGCGCTGCTGGAGTGGTGCGGGCAGCTCCTGGCCGACGTCCTCGGCAAGCCCGAGGAGCTGGCCGGTGTTGCCAGCCCCGCAGTGGCGAGCGGACGATGACACACCAAGCCCGAGGAGTTCGCCGGTGTCGCCCGGTCGGCGGCCGGTGCGCGATGAGGTGGGCGGAGTCACAGGTCCGTACTCGCCGTGAGAGAGTGACCCTCATGCGTGCTCGCCGTTCCCTCGTCGCCGTCAGCGTCGCGGCCCTTGCCGCGCTCTCTCTCGCCGCCTGTGGCCGCTCCGCCCCGGACGTCGCCGCGTACGTCGGCGACAGCCGGTACTCCGTCGACCGGGTCGACGCGATCTACGAGGACGCGCAGCGGCAGTACGCGGACGCCGTCCGTAGCCAGTCCCCGCAGACGCCGTCGCCGGCGGAGCTGCGGTCCTCGGTGACCCGGCAGGACGTGCTGAACCTGCTGGTCGCGATCGACCTGGGCAAGCGCGTGGTGGCCGACAAGGGCCTCCAGGTCACCGACCAGATCTCCCCGGAGCAGATCCAGCAGGCGCTCCGCATGCCGGCGACCACCGAGTACACGAAGCTGTGGGGCGAGTGGGTCGACCTCTCCAGCACGCTCCAGCAGAGCCTGCCCCCGGCCGACCTCAGCGACGAGTCCCTGATGGCCGTCTACCACGCCCTGGAGAAGACCGGGGCGATCCAGCCGGGCCTGAGCGTCGACCAGGTCCGGCAGGCGTTCGGCGAGGCCGGGTTCGTCCGCACCGCCACCGCGCTCAGCAGCGCGCTGCAGGAGCAGGCCGAGAAGTCGGACGTCCGCGTCAACCCGCGGTTCGGCGTGACGGGCGTGCCGTCGCTGGTCAACACCGGCCAGTCGTTCGTCTTCTACTCCCTGCCGTACGTCGACCAGGACGGCCCGGTCACCGACATCTCGACGCCGGAGGCGCCGGCCTCCGACTCCCCGGCTCCCGGAGCCGTATGACAGCCCGGATCGTCCTGCTCGTCACCTCACCCCGGCTGCCCGCCGGCCTGCTGACCTCGGCCGCCTGGGACGCCGTACGCTCCGCGCCGGTTCTCGCCGGTGCGGAGAGCGAGCTGACCCGCGCGGTCCGGACAGCCGGCACCGACGTCAGCGTGGTGACCGAGGGTGCGACCCAGGCGCTGCTCGACGCCGCCGCCGCGCGGGGCGGCGCGGTGTGGCTGGCCGGCCCGGCCGGCGACGAGACGCTGGCCCGTGAGCTGGGGCTACGGCTGGCACGCGAGCCCGGCCTGGCCGAACTGGAGCTGATGTACGGCTCGTGGGATCCGCCCGGCGCCCGGCTGCTCGACGCGGTCGAGGTGATGGACCGGCTGGCCTCCCCGGGAGGCGATCCGTGGAAGCGGGCGCAGACCCACCGCACCCTGGCCGGGTTCCTGCTGGAGGAGTGCTACGAGGCGTACGACGCGATCAGCGCCGACGACACCGACGCGCTCCGCGAGGAACTGGGCGACGTGCTGCTCCAGGTGCTGCTGCACGCCCGGCTGGCGGAGAACCTGCCGGAGGGCAAGAGCTGGACCGTCGACGACGTCGCGGGCACGCTGGTCGACAAGATGGTGCGGCGCAACCCGCACGTGTTCTCCGGCGAGCCGGCCGGCTCGATCGAGGAGATCGAGGCGAACTGGGAACGCATCAAACGGGCCGAGAAGACCCGCGAATCGGTGCTGGACGGCATCGCGCTGAGCCAGCCCGCGCTCTCCCTGGCCGCGAAGATCCTGGACCGGGCCGGCCGGGTCGGTCTCGCCGTACCGCCCCCGCTGGCCGAGTCGCAGGTGGACCCGGAGGCCCGGCTCGGCGCGAGCCTGCTGGCCACCGTCGCCGCCGCCCGTCAGGCCGGCATCGACCCCGAGGCCGCGTTGCGGCGGGCCACCTTGGCGTACGCCGAAGCGGTCCGAGCCGCCGAACGCACCACCCCGAACCACCCCACCTGACCCAAGCCGCCCCCACCCCGGCCCGCGATCTTGCACTTGCCGCCCCGTGGATGTCGCGAATGCCCCATCTGCCCGGGCGCAAAGTGCAAGATCGCCGTAGATGGCCGCCCCGCCTCCCGGCACGCGAGACATGCAGTCCACATTCCGGCCTGCCCGGGCCGTGGTGCTCGCCACACGCGCCTCCAGGCGACTCCGAGCGGTGATCAAGGAGTTCGTGTCGGGATTGGACGCTGGCGAGGACACAAACTCCTTGATCAACGCGACGGAGGGAGGGGGAAGGGGAGGCGGCGCGGGGAGGAGGGGTGGGGCGGTCGGTAGGGTCGGGGGATGGAAGCGTTCGGGCCGCTGGCGGAGCGGATCGTGGAGGCGTTGCTGGAGAGCCGGCCCGGGTTGGCCACCTCCGCCGGAGACCACCGGTACGACGACCGGCTGCCCGATCTCTCCGCCGACGCCCTCGCCGCCGACCAGGCGATGCTGAAGGACGCGGCCGACGCGCTCGCGGAGATCGACCCGGACGCGCTCGACCCGGCGGAGAGCGTCGACCACGCGCTGCTCGCCAGCCTCGTCGACCGAGGTCTGTTCGAGGCCACCGAGATCCGCACCCACGAGTGGGATCCGCTGCGCCACAATCCGGGGCCGCTGCTGCACGCCCTGCTGGCCCGTCCCTTCGCCCCGGCCGAGGAGCGCCTGACCAACCTGGCCGGGCGTCTGTCGGCCGTACCCGATGCGCTGTCGACGGCGCGCGCGACGCTGCGGGACATGCCGCGGGTCCACGCGGAGACGGCGGTCGGGCAGTTCACCGGTACGGCGGCGCTGATCCGCGACGAGGTGCCCGGGCTGCTGGCCGAGGCGCCGGCGTTGCGCGACCGGGTCGGCCCGGCGGCCACCGAGGCGATCGCCGCGCTGGAGGAGTTCGTGGCCTGGCTGCGGCAGGGCCTGGCCGCCGACGCCGGCCCGGGGCGTGACCCGCGGCTGGGCCGGCGGCGCTGGGAGGCGCGGCTGTGGCACACGCTCGACACCGAGCTGAGCGCCGCCGAGGTGCAGCGCCGCGCCTGGGCGAACCTCGACCGGGTCACCGAGGAGATCCGCGCGGCGGCGGTCGAGCTGGTCGGTGGTCCGGCCGACGACGAGACGGTACGCCGGGCGCTGGACCTGCTGGCCGCCGAGCGCCCGGACGACGCCACGATCGTCGACCTCGCCTCGGTCACGCTGGACGAGGCGAGTGACTTCGTCCGCCACCACGACCTGGTCAGCATGGTCAGCGACCCGTGTGTCATCCAGGAGATGCCGGAGTTCGCGCGGGGCGTGGCGGTGGCCTACTGCGACTCGCCGGGCCCGCTGGAGACGGCCGACGTGCCGACGTTCTACTGCATCTCGCCCACCCCGGCGGGCTGGCCGGCGCAGCGGGTCGAGTCGTTCTACCGCGAGTACAACGACCACATGATCCGCAACCTGACCGTGCACGAGGCGATGCCCGGGCACTTCCTCCAGCTCGCCCACGCCCGCCGCTACGAGGGCCCGACGCGGGTACGCGCGCTCACCGAGTCGGGCGTGTTCATCGAGGGCTGGGCGGTCTACGCGGAGGAGCTGATGGCCGGGTTCGGCTTCGGCGGGCTGCCGGTGCGTTTGCAGCAGCTCAAGATGCAGCTGCGGATGACCATCAACGCGCTGCTGGACCAGCTCGTGCACTGCGACGACCTGCCCGAGTCCGAGGCGATGGCGCTGATGACCGGGCGCGGCTTCCAGGAGGAGGGCGAGGCGGCCGGCAAGTGGCGGCGGGCGTTGCTCACCTCGACGCAGCTCTCCACGTACTTCGTCGGCTACAGCGAGATGGCCGACATCGCCGCCGCCCGGCCGGACGGGGTGCCGCTGCGGGACTGGCACGACGCCATGCTGGCGCACGACTGCCCGCCGCCGCGCCACCTGCGGACGCTGCTGGGGGTGTGAGGGTCACCGCCGGGCAGCGACCGGCCTGCGGTCACCGCCGGGCGGCGACCGCGTCGATCAGCCAGCGCGACAGGGAGTACGCGGGCGGCAGCTCGGCGGGCAGCGCGCCGGTCGGGAACCAGCGCGCCTCGGTCAGCTCGGTGCCGTCGACGACCGGTTCGGCGGCCGGGTCGGTCACCTCGGCGGTGAACCCGGCGAGCAGCGTGCCCGGTCCGGACAGCGCCCACGGCTGGCTGTCCACGTACACCGGTCGCCGCAGTGTCAGGCCGACCTCCTCGGCGACCTCGCGGTGCACCGCGGCCTCCAGCGACTCGCCCGCCTCGACGAATCCGGCGACGAGCGCCCACAGCTGCGTCGGTCCCTGCGCGTGGCGGACCAGCAGCAGCTCGTCGGGGCCGTCGGCCGGGCCGGGGCGGGTGATCGCGGTCAGCACCGCGACGGACAGCGGCAGGAACACGGTGAGGTCGCACTCCGGGCAGTGCCGCGCGGTCTCGCCCGGCACGTCGGCCAGTTCGGCCCGGCACGCGCCGCACCACCTGTGGGTACGCCGCCAGGTGACTACGGCCAGCGCCCGTCCGGCCAGGTCGGCGCGGGGTGCGGGCAGCTCGGCGGCGAGGCCCCGCCAGCTGCGCCACCGGCCGGGCAGCGACTCCGGATCGGCCACCTCGGCCGCCCACGCGGGGATGCCGTCGAGCGTGCCGACCGGGGTCCAGGCGAGGTCGCCGGGCAGCGCGCCGACCCGTAGCGGATGCTCGTCCGGGCCGGTCAGCAGCTTCCGGCCGGCCACCGGCAGCGCCAGGTCGTCGGGCCGCGGCGGCCGCCCGTGATCGGCAGCGGGCAGGAATCCGGTGCCCGGCGGGCGAGCGTCAACGGCCCGGGTCCCGGCGCCGGGCGAGGAACCGTCGCCGGCCCGACCTGCGGCACCGGCGGCGGCACCGGCGGGCGGGGTCACGACGTGGACGGGCGGCGGTCCACCACGCCGGCGCCGTCCGGCACCGCGAACGCAGCGGCCTCGACGCTCTCGGTGTAGCGGCTCAGCGTCACCTCGGCGGGCTTGCCGTCGAGCGTGCCGGAGAAGCTGGCCAGCACGCCCTCGTTCGTCACGCAGGCGTTGAAGCGCTCCCCGTCGTGGGTGACGTCGACGCAGGTGGCGTGGCGGCCGGCGAGCGTGGTGTCGCTCTGCTCGATGACCGCCTCCGGCGCCAGCGCGGCGTCGGTGAGCAGCCGGATCACCGCGGGCGGCGTGACCAGGCCCTGCTTGCGCGCCTCGTCGTAGACGATCACCGACGGCTTGCCGGCGGTGAGCACGGGCGGCGAGACGGTGCAGGAGGTACGGGCGGCGGTGCTCGCGCACCGGGTCACCGACTCCTGGGTCACCGTGATCTTGCCGCCGGGCCAGGTGTACGTGGACCGCAGCGGCTTCTTGGTCTGCGCGATCGAGGCGGTCCGGCCGCCGTCGATCTGGTAGTCGGCGGCCCAGGTCTGCTCCAGCGCCCGGTCCATCCGCGCGGCGAGGTCGTTGACCAGGTCGGCGCGACCGAGCGCGACGTTCGCGTCGTCCAGGGCCTGACAGCCGGTGACCGAGAGCGACGCGATGACCGAGGCGGCGAGCACGCGGAGAGTCGTCGAGGCGGCAGGCATGATGCCCAGCCTTGTCGATCGACGCAACGTCTCGCAAACCGGTTGCCGGTTGACGACCGGTAATCCGGGAATGTCCGTCTCAGCAAGCGCCTCGGGGGCCGCCCCGAGCGGGGTGCGGCAGGGCGGGGACCGATACGCTGCGTTCAACACCTGCCTCAGCCGCACCGTCGCGGCCCATACGGACCGGAACCACACAAACGAGGAGCGACTCAGTGGCAACCATCGAGGGAATCGTCGCCCGGGAGATCCTGGACTCGCGGGGCAACCCGACGGTCGAGGTCGAGGTCGGGCTCGACGACGGCACGATCGCCCGCGCCGCGGTGCCGTCCGGCGCCTCCACCGGCGCGTTCGAGGCGGTCGAGCTGCGCGACGGTGACAAGGATCGCTACCTGGGCAAGGGTGTCGAGAAGGCGGTCGCCAACATCGAGGACCGGATCGTCGACCAGCTCATCGGCTACGAGGCCAGCGAGCAGCGGCTGATCGACCAGAAGATGATCGACATCGACGGCTCGGACAACAAGGGCGAGTTGGGCGCGAACGCCATCCTCGGCGTCTCCCTGGCCGTGGCCAAGGCCGCCGCCGGCAGCGCCGAGCTGAGCCTGTTCCGCTACCTGGGCGGCCCGAACGCGCACCTGCTCCCGGTGCCGATGATGAACATCCTCAACGGTGGCGCGCACGCCGACTCGAACGTCGACATCCAGGAGTTCATGATCGCGCCGATCGGCGCGCCGACGTTCCGGGACGCGCTGCGCTCGGGCGCCGAGGTCTACCACGCGCTGAAGTCGGTGCTGAAGAAGAAGGACCTGTCGACCGGCCTGGGCGACGAGGGCGGCTTCGCCCCGAACCTGCCCACCAACGCCGCCGCGCTGGACCTGATCGCCGAGGCCGTGGAGAAGGCCGGCTACCGGCTCGGCACCGACATCGTCTTCGCGCTCGACGTGGCCGCCACCGAGTTCTTCGACAACGGCACCTACACGTTCGAGGGCAGCGCCAAGAGCGCCGAGGAGATGAGCAACTACTACACCAAGCTCGCCGGCGACTACCCGATCGTGTCGATCGAGGACCCGCTGGCCGAGGACGACTGGAGCGGCTGGGCCACCCTCACCGCCGCGCTCGGCGACCGCATCCAGATCGTCGGCGACGACCTGTTCGTGACCAACCCGCAGCGCATCGCCCGGGGCATCGCCGAGCAGGCCGCCAACGCGGTCCTGGTGAAGGTCAACCAGATCGGCTCGCTCACCGAGACGCTCGACGCCGTCGACCTGGCCCACCGGGCCGGCTTCAAGTGCATGATGAGCCACCGTTCCGGCGAGACCGAGGACACCACCATCGCCGACCTGGCCGTCGCCACCGGCTGCGGGCAGATCAAGACCGGCGCACCGGCCCGCTCGGACCGGGTGGCCAAGTACAACCAGCTCCTGCGGATCGAGGAGGAGCTGGCCGACGCGGCGCGGTACGCCGGTGCCGGCGCGTTCCCGCGCTACCGTTCGGCCTGAGCGAGCGCTCCGGGGGAGGGGTGTGACGATGCAGCAGCGCCGCACACCGGGTGGCCAGCGGCCCGCCCGTCGGCCGGGGCAGCCCGGCCGGACGGGCGGTGCCCGGGTCCGGTCCACGGCACGCGACAACGGCGTCCGCGCGGAGGCGCGCGCCGCCGGCCGGTCACCCGGCGCGTCTCGTGCCACCGACGGCGTACGCTCCGCGAGCCGCCCCGCCGCGGCCCGGCGTACCGCCGCCGGTGGCCCGGTCAAGCGGCTCACCGCACCCCAACCCCGGCGCTTCACCGGGCGCGCCACAGTGCTGTTCGCGGTGCTGATCGCGCTCGCCCTGGCGTACACCTATCCGGTCCGGGTCTACCTGGACCAGCAGGCCGACATCGAGCGGATGGAGGCGGCGCAGGCCGCCCAGCGGGCCGAGATCGACCGGCTCACCGCCGAGGCGGCCAAGTGGAAGGACCCGGAGTACGTCAAGACGCAGGCCCGGGAGCGGTTCTTCATGGGCAAGCCGGGCGAGACGCTGCTCGTGGTGCTCTCCGACCCGGAGGGCGCCGCGAAGGACGCCGGCAAGGGCGCGAGGCCGGGGGCGCCGAAGCCACCCGAGCCCTGGTACGACACCCTGTGGGGGAGCGTGCGGGCGGCCAACGCCGAGCGCCCCGACAAGTGAGCTTTGATTCGAGAGGCACTTCCTTGAGCGTCGTACCACCGCAGGAGCCGGCGGCGGACTCCGTACCCCCGCCGGAACGCCAGCCGGCCACCGAGGCCGACCTGGCCGCGGTGGCCGCGCAGCTCGGACGCCCGCCGCGCGGCACCCGCGCGGTGGCCCACCGGTGCCCCTGCGGCCTGCCCGACGTGGTGGAGACGACGCCCCGGCTGGCCGACGGCACGCCGTTCCCGACGCTGTTCTACCTGACCTGCCCGCGCGCCACGGCGGCGTGCAGCCGGCTGGAGTCGGCCGGGCTGATGAAGGAGATGGCCGAGCGGCTCGCCGAGGATCCGGAACTGGCGGCGCGGTACCGGGCGGCGCACGAGGACTACCTGACCCGCCGGGAGGCGATCGGCGAGGTGCCGGAGATCGCCGGCATCTCGGCCGGTGGCATGCCGGGGCGGGTGAAGTGCCTGCACGTGCACCTCGGGCACGCGCTCGCGGCCGGGCCGGGGGTCAACCCGTTCGGCGACGAGACGCTGGCGCTGGTGGAGAAGTGGTGGGCGGCCGGGCCCTGCGTGGACGTGCCAGCGGTCGAGTGAGATGAGCGCCGACGAGATCACTGTGCGCCGGGCCCGCACCACCGACGTGCGCGGGATCCGGCGGCTGGTGGACACCTACACCGACGACCGGCGGCTGCTCAGCAAGGCGACTGTGACGCTGTACGAGGACGTGCAGGAGTTCCGCGTCGCGGTGACGTCGGACGGCACTGTGGTCGGCTGCGGCGCGCTGCACGTCATGTGGGAGGACCTGGCGGAGATCCGGACGGTGGCGGTCGACCCGTCCTGCCGGGGCCACCGGATCGGGCACCGGATCGTCGGTGAGCTGATCGACGCGGCGCGGGAGCTGGGCATCGCCCGGATCTTCGTGCTGACGTTCGAGACCGGCTTCTTCGGCTCGTTCGGCTTCCGCGAGATCGACGGCGCACCCGTCCCGCAGCCCGTCTACGAGCAGCTCCTGCGCTCGTACGACGAGGGCGTGGCGGAGTTCCTGGACCTGGAACGCGTCAAGCCCAACACCCTGGGCAACACCCGCATGCTGCTGCGCCTCTGACCCCGCGCGGGCTGCCGTAGGGTGGGCGCCGTGAGTGCGCGTGTGGCCGCCATCGACTGCGGGACCAACTCGATCCGACTGCTGATCGCCGACCTGCCGGAAGCGTCGGCCGGGGAGACGGCGCCGCTGGTGGACGTCAGCCGACGGATGGAGATCGTCCGGCTGGGGCAGGGCGTGGACCAGACCGGCATGCTCGCCCCGGAGGCGATCGAGCGGACCCGGGTGGCGCTCGCCGACTACGCGGCCGAGATCGAGAAGTCCGGCGTCGAGCGGGTACGCATGTGCGCCACCTCGGCCTCCCGCGACGCCTCCAACGCCGCCGACTTCCGCGCCATGGTCGAGCGCACGCTCGGCGTACCGCCCGAGGTGGTGACCGGCGACGAGGAGGCACGCCTGTCGTTCACCGGCGCGGTGCGCGGCCTGCCCGCCGACGCCGAGCCGCCGTACCTGGTGGTCGACATCGGCGGCGGCTCCACCGAGTTCGTCGTCGGCACCCGCGCCGACGGTGTGCGCGGCGCGATCTCCGTGGACATCGGCTGCGTCCGGATGACCGAACGGCACCTGCACGGCGACCCGCCGACAGCGGCGCAGGTCGCCGCCGCCGAGGCCGACATCGCCGCCGCCGTCGACCGCGCGCTCGCCGCCGTGCCCGGCCGGGAGGCCGCCACGCTGGTCGGGCTCGCCGGTTCGGTCACCACAGTGGTCGCCCTGGCGCAAGGGCTCCAGGAGTACGACCCCAGCCGCATCCACCACGCCCGGGTCTCGTACGAGCAGGTGGCCGCGGTGACCGCCGATCTGCTCGGAAAGAGCAGCGAGCAGCGGCTGGCGTACCCGGTGATGCATCCGGGGCGGGCGGACGTGATCGGCGCGGGCGCGCTGGTGCTGCGAGTGATCATGGAACGGGCCGGGATGCCCTCGGTGGTCGCCTCCGAGCACGACATCCTCGACGGCATCGCCTGGAGCCTCGCCTAGCCCTCTCCCTCTCACCGCTGCCTTCTCCGGCGATGATCAAGGAGTTTGTGTCCGATCCGGGCGCCTCCGAGGACGCCAACTCCTTGATCATCGGGCCCCGGCGGGGTGACACGGTGCTGTGTCGTTGACGGTAGTGCGCAATGCGCACTAGTGTGCTGAGCGTGGATACCACGCAGCTCCTCAAGGGCGTGCTCGACCTGGCGGTGCTCGCCGTGCTCAAGGACGAGGACGGATACGGCTACGACATCCTGCGGCGGCTGCGCGAGGCCGGCCTCACCGAGGTCGGCGACGCCTCGGTCTACGGCACGCTGCGCCGGCTGTTCGCCGCAGGCCTGCTCACCACGTACGTGGTGCCGAGCGAGTCCGGGCCGCACCGCAAGTACTACTCGCTGAACACCGCCGGGCGCGACCAGCTCACCCGCTCCGGCAAGACCTGGCGCTCGTTCGCCACCACCATGGACGCACTGCTCGACGATCGGGGGATGGCGGCATGACCGTCACGGGGCAGGAGATCACGGACTACGTCGACCGGGTGCGGGCCGCGCTCGCCGACCTGCCGCCGGAGGTCCGCGACGAGTTGACCGAGGAACTGCCGGAACACCTCGCGGAGGTCGCCGCCGAGGGCGACGGCACGCTGGTCGACCGGCTGGGCGCCCCCGAGGCGTACGCCGCCGAGCTGCGCGCCGTCGCCGGTGCCCAGCCGAGCCGGCGGCCGGCGCGTTTCCACCGCCTCGCCGAGGCCCGGCGGGAGGCGGCCACCCAGCTGCGTCTGCTCGACCGCCAGCTCGGCCCGGTGCTCGGGCACGAGACGGTGAGCGACTTCCTGCGTCCACTGCGCCCGGCCTGGTGGCTGGTGCGCGGATGGCTGGCCGCGCTGATCGTGGCGTGGATGGTGGACGGCCGGTCCGGCCTGGTGCCCCGGCTGGACGGCAACAGCTCGATGGGGCTGCTGCTGCTCATCGGCGCGGTCGTCGCGTCCCTGTGGTGGGGTCGCCGCTCCGCCGGGATCAGCGGATGGCGGCGGCAACTGCACCAGATCGGCACCGCCGCGCTGCTGCTGTTCTCCTTCGCTGTGCTGGCCCAGGTGGACGAGCGCGCCGACACCGACAGCTACGGCAGTTACGAGCAGACGTCGGTGGACCACCGGTACGACCGGATCGAGGACGTCTTCGTCTACGACCAGCAGGGGCGGCTGGTCCGCGACGCGCGGCTCTTCGACCAGAACGGCGTGCCGATCACGCTCGGCTGGCCGAGCTGCATGGCTGACACGGGCGCGGTGCCGGAGATGCGTAACACCTACCCGTACTGCCCGGAGCTGGCCCCGTTCGGCTCGCCGGTCTCGCCGTCGATCGCCCCGCCCGCACCCGCGCCCACCGGCAGCGCCACCCCCACCGCGCCCACCACCAGCGCTTCCCCGGAACCCACGTCAACCCCCTGAGCGCGCTCGACCCGCGAGATCTTGGAAGGAAACGGCCCTCATAGGGGCCGGAATCTTCCAAGATCTCGCCGGGTTGCGGTGCGGGGCGTCCGCCACTGGTCTGTGAGGTCTACAGGAGGTGAATGCCACTGTTGTTCCGTCTTCCCCGGGCCGCTGACCGCGTGGCACGCTACCGGCACATAACAGCCAACTGTGCGACCAGCCAATGATGACTGACCGCAAGGAGGACGGGCCCATGGGCGAGATGGTGAGCTTCACCGGCAACGGGGGGACGAGCGAGGGGTATCTCGCGATACCCTCCGGCGGTGCGGCGAGCCCGGCGGTCATCGTCATCCAGGACTGGTGGGGTCTCGTACCCCACGTACGGGCCGTGGTCGACCGCTTCGCGGAGGCCGGCTTCGTCGCGCTCGCGCCCGACTTCCGGCACGGCGGACCGGCCGTGAAGCCGACCGAGCCGCGGCTGATGCTCAACAGCTCCCAGATGGACGAGGCGGCGAGCGACATCGCCGCTGCCGCCGAATACCTGGCGAGCCGGCCCGAGGTCACCGGCAAGGTGGGCTGCGCCGGGTTCTGCGCGGGTGCCAGCCTGGCCCTGTGGTCGGGCACGTTCTCCGAGCGCATCGTGGCCACCGCCGGCTTCTACCCGCGCCTGCCCTGGGAGGGCATGGCCACCGACTGGGCCGACTACGCGGGGAAGGCCGCGCTCATCCACTGCTCCGAGGCCGACGGCCTGTCCGCCGCCGACGGGGTGCAGAGCGTCCGCCGGTCCATCGAGTCCGCCGGTGGCACCTGCCAGACGTTCGACTACCCGGGCACCGCGCACGCGTTCTTCAACGAGGACCGGCCCGAGCACTTCGACCAGCGGGCCGCCGCGACCGCCTGGGCCCGCACGCTGGAACTGTTCCGGGCGAAGCTTGGCTGAGTCGCGTACCCCGCAGGACGTGGTCGCCCGCGCCGCGCGGGCGGCCGACCTGGCCGACCTCGACGACGCGGTCAGCGACTGTTTCGCCTGCCCGCGCCTGGTGGCGTGGCGGGAGGAGGTCGCCCGGGTCAAGCGGGCGGCCTTCCGCGACCAGGACTACTGGGGACGGCCGGTGCCCGGCCTCGGTCCGCAGGACGCGCGCATCGCGATCCTCGGCCTGGCGCCGGCGGCGCACGGCGGTAATCGCACCGGACGGATCTTCACCGGGGACCGGTCCGGTGACGTCCTGTTCGCCGCGCTGCACCGCGCCGGGCTGGCGAACCAGCCGACGAGCGTCTCCGCGGACGACGGCCTGACGCTGCGCGACACCCGCATCTTCGCGGCCGTGCGGTGCGCGCCGCCGGACAACAAACCCACCCCGGCCGAGCGGGACACCTGCGCGCCGTGGCTGCACCGCGAGGTCGAGTTGATCCGGCCCACGCTGCGCGTCGTGGTCGCGCTGGGCGCGTTCGCGTGGGCCGCGTGGTGGCCGGTGCTACGCCAGGTGTACGGGCAGCGACCGCCCACGCCGCGACCGGCGTTCGGTCATGGGGCACACTGGTCCGGCGAGTCCGTGCCGGACCTGCTGGGCTGCTACCACGTCAGCCAGCAGAACACGTTCACCGGACGGCTCACACCGGCGATGCTGGACGACGTGTTCACCCGGGCGAAGGACCTGGCCGGGGTGGACTGAGGAACACCTGGGGCGGTGGGATGGATTTCGGCGTACTGCGCAGGTGGTGGCCGGTCGCCGCGGTGACGGTGCTGCTCGCGCTCGCCGCGTTAACCGCCGGTCACTCCGCCATCGGGGCCAGCCGGATCCCGCCCGCCGCCGACACCATCCCGTACGTGCCGGAGTACCCGTCGCCCGAGGCGGTGCCGTCGTACCCGGTGGAACCCCGCGACGTGGGTGAACCCACGTCGGGCGGTGTGCCCGACTGGCTGGCCACCGCCGCCGTGGCGTTGCTGCTCGCGGCGGTGCTGGGCGCCGTCGGGTACGTCCTGTGGAACGTGCTCCGGGGCGCGCTGCGGCGGACGACTCGCGCGGTGCCGGTGCGGCGCACCAGGCGTACCGCCGAGGGGACCGCCCGCGAGGTGGTGGCCGCGCTCGACGCCGGACTCGTCGAACTGGACGACCGCTCCACCGATCCGCGGACCGCTGTGATCGCCTGCTGGGTACGCCTGGAGGAGGCCGCCGAGGACGCGGGCGTGCCCCGGCACACCGGCGACACCCCGACCGACCTGGTCGCCCGGTTGCTGCGGGGTGACCCGGAGGCCGGCATCCCGGCGATCGCCAGCGCCGACGTGCTCGACGGTTTCGCGCACGTCTACCGGGAGGCCCGGTACGCCACGCACCCGGTCGACGAGCGCACCCGGGACCAGGCCCGCGCCGCGTTGCGGCGGCTGCGCGGCGAGCTGACCAGCCTTGCGGGGGAGGCGTCGTGAGCACCAGCATCGACGACCTGCTCTCGTTCGGCGAGGAGCCGGCCGGGGAGGCCGAGCGTCCGTCCGGTGGCGGCCGGGCCCGCGCGCTGCTGCGGACCGCCGCGGTCACCGCCGCCGTCGTCGTGGTGATCGTGGTCGGGCTGCGCGCGGTCGGCCTGAAGGTGCCGATCTGGATCATCGTGGCCGGGGTTCTCGCCGTGCTCGCCGTACGCCGGGTCACCACCGCGCTGTCGCCCCCGCCGCCGCCCCGCGCCGGTGCCCGGGCGCCCGCCGGTGAGGAGCCCGGCACCTGGAACTGGTCCGCCCGGGACGCGCTGCGCACCGCGATCAACGGCTGGGAGCGCCCGCTGGACTGGTGCGCCGGCAACCGGGAGCGGTTCACCGAGCGCATCCTGCCCCGCCTCGGCGAGCTGGCCGACGAACGGCTGCGCCAGCGCCACGGCGTCACCCGTGAGTCCGACCCGGCCCGTGCCCGAGCCCTGCTGGGCGAACCACTGTGGACGTTCCTCGCCACCCCCGTCCGCCGCCCTCCGTCGCCGCGCGACCTCGCGGCGATCGTCGCCGAACTGGAGAAGATCTGATGAACGACGTGGACCGGAGCATGGCCCCCGCCGAGGTGGGCCGGCTCGCCCGGACCGTCCTGGAGGCGGTCGGCACCGTCGTGGTCGGCAAGCGGGACGCGTTGGAGCTGGTGCTGGCCGGCATCCTCGCCGGTGGTCACGTGCTGCTGGAGGATCTGCCCGGTCTCGGCAAGACGCTCACCGCGCGCTGCTTCGCGCAGGCGCTCGGGCTGGACTTCCGGCGGCTCCAGTTCACCCCGGACCTGCTGCCCGCCGATGTGACCGGCTCGTTCCTCTACGACCAGAGCAGCGGCGACTTCGCCTTCCGGGCCGGGCCCGTGTTCACCAACCTGCTGCTCGCCGACGAGATCAACCGGACGCCGCCGAAGACGCAGTCGGCGCTGCTGGAGGCGATGCAGGAGAAGCAGGTCTCGGTGGAGGGCGTGACCTACCGGCTGGACGAGCCGTTCCACGTGCTCGCCACCGCCAACCCCATCGAGTACGAGGGCACGTACCCGCTGCCGGAGGCGCAGCTCGACCGGTTCCTGCTGCGGGTGTCGTTCGGCTACCCCACCCACGACGAGGAGTGGGACGTGCTGCGCCGCCGGATCGCCCGCCGCCGCGAGGAGGCGGAGATCAAGCCGGTGGTGGACGCCGCCACGCTGCGCGCCATGCAGGCCGCGCTGGAGGACGTGGTGGTCGAGGACTCGGTCGGCCGGTACATCGTGGCGCTCACCGCCGCCACCCGGGAGCACCCGTCGGTGCTGGTCGGCGCGTCCCCGCGCGGCTCGCTGGCGCTGCTGCTGCTGTCCCGGGTACGGGCGGTGCTCGCCAATCGCGACTACGTCGTTCCGGAGGACGTCAAGGCGGTGGCGGCGCCCGCGCTGGCGCACCGGATCACGCTGCGGCCGGAGATGTGGCTGCGCCGGGTCGACCCGTCGTTCGTGGTCGGCGAGGTGCTGGAGTCGACGCCCGCACCCGCCAGCGGCGCGCTGCCCAGCTACGCCGCCGGACACTGATGGACCGGGCCGACGCGGCGAGCGGCTGGGCGCCCACCTGGGCGCTCGGCCGGGCCGTGCTGCTCACCGGCGTGCTGCTCGTCGCCGCCGTCCTGCTCGGCCGCATCGACCTGGTGGTGCTCGCCACACCGTTCGCGCTCGGGACCGCGTACGCGCTGCGCCGCCGCCCCGCCGCGCTGCCCGAGCTGGAACTCGGTGTCGGGGACACCCACCTGGTCGAGGGCGCGCCGCTGGCCGCCACCGTCGCGGTGGCCAACCCCGACCTGATCGGGTACGACCTGGCGGTGGTCCGGACCCGGATGTCGCGCTGGCTCCGGGTGGAGCAGGTCGGCTTCGGCGGCGCCGGGCTGGACGTGAGCCGCTCCGGCGGCGCCGACCGCCCGTTCGTCACCTCCGTACCCCGGGGCAGCGCCGTCGACCTGGAACTGACCGGCACCGCCCTGCGGTGGGGGCGGCACCCGATCGGCCCGGCCGGGGTCCGGGTCGCCGCCGCCGACGGGCTGCTGGTCTCCCGCGCGGTGATCACCGAGCCGATCCGGGCCCGGGTCTATCCGCGTACCGAGCCGTTCGACGCGGTCGAGGCGATGCCCCGCGCCGCCGGGCTGGTCGGCGCGCACCGGTCGCGGCGGCCGGGCGAGGGCGGCGAGCTGGCCGGCGTACGCGTCTTCGCGCCCGGCGACCGGCTGCGCCGGATCGACTGGCGGGTGTCGCTGCGGGCCCGTCAACTGCACGTCGCGGCGACGCTCTCGGACCGGGACGCCGAGGTGGTGGTGCTGCTGGACGTGCTGGCCGAGGCGGGCCGCTCCGGTGGCGTGAACGGGACCGCGTCGGTGCTGGACACCACGGTCCGGGCCGCCGCCGCGATCGCCGAGCACTACCTGCACCGCGGCGACCGGGTGTCGATGCTGGAGTACGGGCCGGCCGCGCGCCGGCTGCGTCCGGCCACCGGGCGGCGGCAGTACCTGACCGTCCTGGAGTGGCTGCTCGACGTGCAGGCCGAGTCGTCCCCGCACGAGCCGTACGACCAGGTCTTCGGCCCGCAGGTGCTCTCCTCCGACGCGCTCGTGGTGGTGCTCACCCCGCTGCTCGACGAGCGGTCCGCGCAGATGCTGGCCCGGCTGGCCCGTGGCGGGCGGTTCGTGGTGGCGGTGGACACGCTGCCGGCCGAGCTGCCGATGCCGAAGGAACGGGGCTGGGCCGAGGTCGCGTACCGGCTGTGGCGGCTGGACCGGGACACGATGATCGGCCAGCTCCGCGAGCACGGGGTGCCGGTGGTGCGCTGGGCCGGCGCCGGCAGCCTCGACGAGGTGCTGCGCGACGTGGCCCGGCTGGCGACCGCCCCGAAGGCAGGGCTTCGGTGAGCGCGAGGAACGCAGCGAAGCGGAGTCCCGCAGTCGCGAACGAAGAGGCAGCCCGGTGAGCGCGAGGAACGCAGCGAAGCGGAGTCCCGCAGTCGCGAACGAAAGGCCAGCCCAGTGACGGACGCCCTGGTGGAGCGGGTGCGGGCGCTGCGGTACGCCGCCGCCCGGGTCAGCCCGCTGCCGCTGCTCGTACGCGGCGGCATCTTCCTCGTCGTGCTGGCGGGCTTCCTGCTCGCGTACCCGGTGCAGGCCCTGACCGCGCGCTCGCTGCTGGCCCTGACGGTGGCCGCGGTGCTGCCGGCGGTCGGGCCGCGCCGGATCTGGCCGACGTTCACCGCGCTCGTGACCGTCGGCGGCTGGCTGCTGGCCACGCTCGGCTTCGACCGGCCACCGGCGCTGTGGCGGCTGCTCGCCGTGGCGACGCTGCTCTACCTGGCGCACTCGCTGTGCGCGCTCGCCGCGCTGCTGCCCTACGACGGGCTGATCGACCCGGACGTGGTGCTGCGGTGGCTGGGCCGCGCGGGTGGCGTGGTGCTCGCCAGTGCCGTGCTCGGCGTGGTGCTGGCGTGGCTCGGGGGAGCGGGCGGTACGGACGGCTCACAGGCCGCGACAGTCGTGGGACTGCTGGTGGCGGTGGGGCTCAGCGCGCTGCTGGGCTGGCTGCTCCGGCGCAGGTGACGCGGCGCTCCGGAGACGTTGCGCAGGTCACACGGGTTGTGCTCCGTCACAGAAGGGGGTCTCGCGCGGGATTACCCGAAGCACCCGGGGAAAGATAGATGACGTGAACCCGAAGCGGATCCTTGTCGTGGGTGCCGGTCACGTGGGCCTGTACGCCGCTCTGCGCCTGTCCAAGAAGCTGAGCAGGCGTGAGGCCGAGGTCATCGTCGTCGACCCGCAGCCGCACATGACGTACCAGCCGTTCCTCCCGGAGGCATCGGCGGGCAACATCTCCCCTCGGCACGCCGTGGTGCCGCTGCGGCGGGAGTTGCGTAAGTGCACCGTGGTGGCGGGCACCGTCACCCGGATCGACCACGACCGCATGACCGCCGTGGTGCAGCCGATCAGTGGCCCGGCCCGGGAGATCCGGTACGACCACGTGGTCGTCGCCCCCGGCTCGGTCTCCCGCACCCTGCCGATCCCCGGCCTGCACGAGAACGGCATCGGGTTCAAGACCATCGGCGAGGCCATCTTCCTGCGCAACCACGTGCTGGACCGGCTCGACGTGGCGGCCTCCACCACCGACCCGGCGGTCCGCAGCCGCGCGCTGACGTTCGTCTTCGTGGGCGGTGGCTACGCCGGCATCGAGGCGCTCGCCGAGATGGAGGACATGGCCCGTGACGCGCTGCGCTACTACCCGGAGCTGAAGCCGGAGGACATGCGCTGGGTGCTCGTCGAGGCGACCCAGCGGGTGCTGCCCGAGGTCGACCGGGACATGGGCGCCTACACGGTGCAGCAGCTGATGAAGCGGGACATGGACATCCGCCTGGACACCCGGCTGGAGTCCTGCGTCGACGGTGTGGTGAAGCTCTCCGACGGCGACAGCTTCCCGTCCGACACCATCGTCTGGACCGCCGGCGTGAAGCCGTCGCCGATGCTCGACGCGACGGACTTCCCGCGTGACGAGCGTCGCCGGGTCACCTGCCGGCCGACGCTGCAGATCGTGGACGGCGACCGGGTGGTCGAGGGCGCGTGGAGCGCCGGCGACTGCGCCGCCGTACCGGACCTCACCAAGGAGCCGGGCAACTTCTGCTCGCCGAGCGCCCAGCACGCGGTGCGGCAGGCGGCGCGGATGGCCGACAACATCGCGAACGTGATCCGCGGGCGCGAGCCGGTCGACTACAAGCACAAGCACGCCGGCAGCGTGGCCAGCCTCGGCCTGCACAAGGGAGTGGCGCAGGTCTACGGCATCAAGATGACCGGCTGGCCGGCCTGGTTCATGCACCGGACGTACCACATGTCGCGGATCCCCTCGTTCAACCGCAAGGTGCGCGTGGTGGTCGACTGGACGCTGGCGTTCTTCCTCAAGCGTGAGGTGGTCGCGCTGGGCCAGCTGCACGACCCGCGCGAGGAGTTCGCCGAGGCGTCCGCCCCGCCGGTCGCCGCGCGCGTCTGACGAAGCCGGACGAAAGGCCCTTCCCGTACGCGGGAGGGGCCTTTCGCCGTGAACGAGGTCAGAACCGCCAGGTCCAGGCGTCGGCGAGCCGTACCCCCGGCCGCCCGTAGAGCTGCTCCAGGGTCCGGCGCAGCATCTCCGCGTGCGGCGTGTCGTCGGTCACCGCGACGCACGACGCGTGCCAGAACTCGACGTCCCGGGCGGCCTGGCGGCGTTGCCGGTCACCGACCGCCGGCGCCACGCCGCGGCGGGCCACGTCGGCGAGCAGTGCCGAGGTGGGCCGCTGCCAGGTGCCCATGGTGGCCGAGCCGTCCGGGCCGTACGGGCCGATGAAGAAGCCCTCCGGCATGGCGAAGGCGACACCGGTGGCGGTGGCCCAGCGCATCGGCCAGGGATCCTGCGGGGTGGCGGTGGGCACCGGCACCAGCACCCCACCGGGGCGTACGCACTGCCGCCAGTGGCCGCCGGTGACGAACTCGGGCAGCGGCGGCCGGTCCATCGTGGGCAGCGGGGTGGGGAAGATGCTGAGCAGCGCCGCGCCGACCGCGAACGGGACCACCCGGCGGGCCCGGCCGGGTTCGCCGAGCGCCCGGTGCACGGCGAGCGTGAGCACGGTGCCGGCGAGCGGCAGCACCGCCAGCGCGAAACGCATCGGCAGCGCGCCGTCCACTACCGGCAGCCCGGCCAGCAGCGCGTACGGGCCGGGGATCCCGGTCCGCTCACCACCGGCCACCACCTCCGGGCCGAGCGCGAGCGCGGCCATGGCCAGCGCGGCGGCCACGAGCGCCACCACCGGGGCGCGCCGGCCCAGCCAGACCGCGCAGCCCATGGCGACCAGCAGCAGCGGCCAGCCCAGGAACGTGGTGAACTCGGCCGGGCCGGTGGTGAGCCGCACCGCCTCCGGGTTGCCGAACACCGACAGCGCGGAGAGGCGGGTCCAGGCGATCAGGTCGGCGGAGAAGTAGGCGGGCGGGAACATCCCGTGGGCGACGCCCTGCGGGCCGGCGAACTGCACCCACAGCGGGTACGCCAGCACCGGCAGCGCCAGCCCGGCGGCGGCGAGCAGCCCACGGGCGAAGCCGGAACCGGCCCGGCGCAGCAGGTCCCGGTCGGCCAGCCCGTACGCGACGGCGGTCACCGCCAGGGTGAGCGCGGCGAGGAACAGCACCTCCTCGCCGACGAAGACCTGCACGGTGACGACCGCGGCGAGCCCGGCCGCGGAGGTGGCCGTCCGGCGGCGGTCCGGGCCGTCCGGGCGACCGGCCGGATCGGCGGCGCGCAGCAGCCGGACCACGAGCCACACCAGCACCGGGACCAGCCACTGCGCGGTCATGTGCAGGTGGCCGTTGCTCTGCGAGACCATGCCCGGCCCGAAGCCGCACAGCGCCGCACCGAGTGCGGCCGCGAGCCGGCGGGCCCGCAGGACGCGGGTGAACAGCAGGTACCAGGCGAGCGCCGTACCGGCCGTGTTCGCGGCGACGAGCAGGGCGAACGTCACAGGCGCCCCGAATGCCAGCGTGACCGGGCCGAGCAGCACGCCGAGCGCCACGACCGACGTGTTCGCCATCAGGTTGACCCCGTCCGGCGCGTTCAACCGGCCGGTGACCAGGCTCAGTTCGCCGCGCAGGGCGCGCGCGTCCAGCGCCAGGAACCACTCGTACAGCGTCTGGTCCGCCGGGTTGAGCGCGAGCACCCGCGTGCCCGGCGCCGGCCAGAGGCCGTGGGTGAGCCAGCCGGCGAGCGCGACGAACGCCACCCCGACGAGCAGGTCCGCCCGGTGCCGCCGGACGGCGGCCGTCACCCGCCGCGTGACCGCCGCCGGGCGGGCCGCCCGCGCGTGGTCGGGCGCCCGGGTCGTGCGGGCGGCGCTGGTCACGGCCTCGACCATAACGGCCGCATCCGTCGGGGTACGCCGCGTCGCGGCCGAGCCGCTACGGTGAGATCTGCACCGCCGCGTGTCGACGCGCCGGTGTCACCCGCCCGGGTGGTGGAACGGCAGACACGGCCGCCTTAAAAGCGGCTGCCGCAAGGCGTGCGGGTTCGACCCCCGCCCCGGGCACGTGAACTCTCAGCTTTCCCACAGCTGGCGGTAGCACGCGCGTTTGCGCCCACGTCTACCCTGGAGTAGCACGTCTACGTGCGATCGACCCCCTGAGGGAGGCCTGAGAAGTGAAGACCTCGAACCCGGTGCTCGCCCGGCTCGGCCAGGCGGCAGAGCGTGAGCGGGCGGCCGGGTACGCCCAGCCCGGGCCGTACGGTCAGCCCGGATACCCCCAGCAGTACCCGCAGCAGCAGTACCCCCAGCAGCCCTACGCCCAGCCCTACCCGGGCGGCTACGGCCAGCCGGTGGCCCCGCCCACCGTGACCCCGATGACCCTCGACGACGTGGTCGTCAAGACGGTCCTCATGCTCGCCATCCTCGGCGCCTCGGCCGCGGCGGCCTGGGTGCTCGTGCCGGACTCCCTGGTCGGCGTGGCGTGGATCGGCGCCGCCGTGGTCGGCCTGGTGCTCGGTCTGATCATCTCGTTCTCGCGGATGGCCAACCCGGCGCTCGTCGTGGCCTACTCGATCATCGAGGGCGTCTTCGTCGGCATGGTCAGCAAGGCGTTCGAGTCGCTCTACGACGGCATCGTGCTCCAGGCGGTCGTGGCCACGTTCGGCGTCTTCTTCCTGATGGCGATGATCTACAAGGCGCGGATCATCCGGGCCACGCCGAAGTTCGCCCGGATCATGGTGGCGATCATGGCCGGCCTGTTCGGCGTGATGCTGGTCAACCTGGTGCTGGCGCTGTTCGGCGTCAACACGCACCTGCGTGACGGCAGCCCGCTCGCGATCGGCTTCAGCCTGGTCTGCATCGTGGTGGCGTCGCTGAGCTTCGTGCTCAACTTCGCCGACATCGAGGAGGGGGTCCGGATGGGCCTCCCGCAGCGCTACTCGTGGACCGCCGCCTTCGGCATCGTGGTCGGCCTGGTCTGGCTCTACATCGAGATCCTGCGGCTGCTCAGCTACTTCCAGGGCGACGACTGACATCACGCCCTCCCCGACGACGCCCGCCTGCCGCATCCGCGGCGGCGGGCGTCGCCGTTTCCCCGTCCCCGCCGCGCCGCCCGGGGCAGAGTGGGATCCGGGTACGTGGGCGGGAGGTGGTCACGGTGCGCAGTGCCAACCCGGTGCTGGACCGGCTGGTCGACGTCGGCCGCGCCGAGCGGCAGGTGCTCGGGGTCGGCACCGCCGACACGATGACGGTCGCCGACGTGGTCAGCCGGACCGTGGGGCTGCTGCTGGTCACCGGCGTCACGGCGGCGGTGTCCTGGGTGGTGGTGCCGCAGGCCGCGTGGATCTCCGCCGCGCTCGCCGGAAGCGCGCTGGCCGGCCTGGCCCTGGTGCTCGTCATCTCGCTGAAGCAGATCACCAGCCCGCCGGTCATCGTCGGGTACGCGGTGCTCCAGGGGCTGCTGCTCGGGGTGGCCAGCCGCGCCTTCGAGATGGTCTACCCGGGCATCGTGGCGCAGGCCGTGATCGGCACGTTCGGCGTCTTCCTCGGCATGGCGGTGCTCTACCGGGCCCGGCTGGTACGCGCCACCCCGCGCCTGGCCCGGCTGGTCATCGGCACGCTCGTCGGGATCGTGGCGATCGGCCTGGTCAACCTGTTCGCGTACCTGTTCACCGGGCGGCAGGGGGCGGTCGTCTACAGCCTCAGCGACCGGGTGGGCTGGCTGCCGTACCTGTTCTCGGTGGTGGCGATCATCGCGGGCGCGCTCAGTTTCATCCTCGACTTCGACCTGGTCGAGCGGTCGGCCGCGAATCGGCTGCCCCGCCGCTACGCCTGGTACTGCGCCTTCGGTCTGCTGGTCGGGCTGATCTTCCTGTACTGGCAGATCCTCCGCCTGCTCAGCTACGTGCGCCGCTGACAGTTCCGGCCTGCCGCGCCGGGGCCCGGGGCCGCCGTAGACTCGGCGGCGATGAGCGCAGCGGAACTGGACCGGGCGGTGACCCTGCTGGTCCGACAGGTCGGGCACTGGCAGCAGCCGCGCTGGTCGGCCAAGGCCGACGGCGGCAACGTGTCCCGCGCCGATCTGGTGCACAAGCTGGTCCAGGAGATCGCCAACCTGGCCGCCGACGTGGCCGGTGAGCCGCGCCGCGAGGTGCCCCGCCTCCCCAGTGACCTGGCCTTGCCCGACCAGCTCCGCGTGGTCACCGCCGACCTGACCCTCGCCGCGCCCCCCGACCAGATCCTGGCCACCGCCGCCGAAGCGGTGACCCGAACCCGCGCCGCCCTCTAACCCCCGCCCTGGGCCCGTTGATCATGAGGTTGGCGGCGACAAAACGGGCGCCGATCCCCGTCAACTTCATGATCGACCGGGTGGGGGCCGGGAGAGGGCGGGTCAGGGGTTCAGCCAGCGGCGTGCCTTGCGGTGTCTTGAGCGGTCGCGCGCCCGCAGGACGGCCGGGCGGTCGTGGCCGGCGGCCTCCGCCTGCCTCGCGTGCAGCAGGCCGTAGGTGAACGTGTTCTCGCCGTCGGCGTACGCCTGGAGCGCCTGCCGCCGGAGCACCTCCCGGGTGACCACCGAGTCCTGGTGGGTGCCGAGCAGATCCTGGAGCGCCTTGAACCGCTTCACCAGGCGGCCGGCCCGCTTGCCGGCGGCCGGCTCGCGCACCTCGACCGCGTAGCGGGCGGCCTTGAGCTTCTTGCGTGCCTCGTGCAGCGCGGCGTCCCCGTCCGGCCCGGTGGTGGCGAGCGCCCGGTCCAGCCGGGTGTCGGCGCGGCGTACCGCCTTGCGGACCCGGCGGTCCACCCACCGCCGGCCGACGTCGGCGGGCGGGCCGCCGGCCAGCCGGTCCAGGCGGGTCAGCAGGGCGGGATAACGGTCGGCGTCCAGCGCGGACCGCAGCGCGGTGGTCGCCTCGGCCAGGTCTGCGGCGAACCGTTCGCCGATCCGCGCCGCCACCGGGCCGAGCACCAGCTCGTCCGGCAGCTCGTGCACCGCCTCGGTGAGCCGGGCGGCCATCACCTGGGTGTCGCGGACCCGGCCCAGCTCGCCGCCGAGGCGGCGCAGCTCGGCCCGGACCGCCTCGCTCTCCCGGCGGTCCCACAGGCCCCGGAAGGTACGCAACGTCGCCCGCAACCGGCGGGTCGCCACGCGCATGTCGTGGACCGCGTCCTCGTCCCCCTGGTACGCGGCCGCGTGGTTGCCGACGATCGCGTCCCGCTGCGCCCGGACGTACTCCAGGACCGCGCCCGCCGGGCCGTCCGGTTCCCGATCGTCGAAACGCTCGATCCGGCCGGCGACGGCCCGGTGCGACTTGCTGACCGCCACCTCGCGGGCGCCGGCCTCGCGCAGCCGCTCGCCGAGCGCGTCGAGCAGCCCTTCGTCGCCTTCGACCAGCTCGATCTCGATCTCGTGCCAGGTCCGCGCGGTGCCGTCCACCAGATCCTCGGACCGGACGTCGTCCTCGGCCACCTCGGCCAGCACCCGGCCGTCCGCGTCCAGCAGCCGGTGTTCCCGGCGGCGGTTGACGACCCGGGCCGCCGGGGCGACCGGACGACCGCGCGACGCGGCCCGGATCAGCGCGACCAGCTCGGGCGGCGGGCCGTCGTCGGACGCCCCGGCCGGGAACTGGTGCTCGACCCGGGCGCCACCGACCGCGCCCACCTTGAGATGCCAGCCCGCGTCGTGCCCGCCGGTACGGCGGCGCAGCGCGTGCCCGCTGCGCAGTAGGAGCAGGTCGTCGGTGTCCCAGTAGACGGCGTCCAGATCCGAGACGGTGGCGTCGGACATGGTCACGACGCCACCGCATCCGGTCAGGTCGGGCAGCCGGAAACCCTCGTCGCCGGAGTACTTGCGCTCACGTTCCACGACGGTCGCCATGCGGCCTCCCGTACCCGGCCCGTGCTCCGGCGAACCGGTCTCAGCTCAGTCGTTCGAGCACCATCGCCATGCCCTGGCCGCCACCGACGCACATGGTCTCCAGACCGATGGTCTTGTCGTGCCACTCCAGCGCGTTGAGCAGCGTGCCGGTGATCCGAGCGCCGGTCATGCCGAACGGGTGGCCGACAGCGATCGCGCCACCGGCGACGTTCAGCTTCTCCTCCGGGATGCCGAGCTGCCGGTACGAGGGGATCACCTGGGCGGCGAACGCCTCGTTGATCTCGACCAGGTCGACGTCGTCGATGGTCATGCCGGCGCGCTTGAGCGCCTGCTTCGACGCCTCGACCGGGCCCAGGCCCATGATCTCGGGGGAGAGCCCGGTGACGCCGGTGGAGACGATCCGGGCCAGCGGGGTGAGCCCCAGCTCGGACGCGCGCTCGGCGCTCATGATCACCACGGCGGCGGCGCCGTCGTTGAGCGGGCAGCAGTTGCCCGCGGTGATCCGGCCGTCCGGGCGGAACACCGGCTTCAGGCCGGCCACCGCCTCCAGGGTCACCCCGGCACGGGGACCGTCGTCGGTGCTGACGACGGTGCCGTCCGGCGTGGTGACCGGGGTGATCTCGCGGGCCCAGAAGCCGTCCGCGATCGCCTTCTCGGCGAGGTTCTGGCTGCGGACGCCGAACGCGTCCATGTCCTCGCGGGTCACGTCGTACACCTGGGCCAGGTTCTCCGCGGTCTGCCCCATGGCGAGGTAGATGTCGGGGAACTGCCCGGCCTCGCGCGGGTCGGTCCACACCTCGGCGCCGCCCTGGGCGCGGGCCGCGGAACGCTCCCGGGCCTCGGCGAAGCGGGGGTTCTCCCAGCCGCCGCCGACGAGGGCCTGCGCCTCCGGCGGCAGCGTGTCCGAGTTGCCCCGGGCGTACCGGGACACCATCTCCACACCGGCGGAGATGAACACGTCTCCCTCACCGGCCCGGATCGCGTGCATCGCCATCCGGGTGGTCTGGAGCGAGGACGCGCAGTAGCGGGTCAGCGTGGCGCCGGGCAGGCCGTCGAGGCCCATCAGGGTGGCGACCACCCGGGCCATGTTGAAGCCCTGCTCGCCGCCGGGCAGACCGCACCCGAGGTAGAGGTCGTCGATGGTGGTGGGATCGAGCGCCGGGACCTTGTCGAGGGCGGCCTGGACGATGTTGGCGGCGAGGTCGTCCGGGCGGACCTCGCGGAGGGAACCCTTGAACGCGCGGCCGATGGGGGACCGGGCGGTGGCGACGATGACGGCGTCGCGGGGCGACTCAATCGGCATGAGCCAACGTTAACGCGCGAGTAACATGCCCGGGAAGCCGCGAGGCGGGCGGGAAATGTCACCCCGTGGGCGGCTGCCGGTGGTGCCGGAACGCGACGGCCGCCGCCGCCTCGACCGCGGGGAGCAGGGCGTGCGCCCACACCCGGTAGCCGTCGGCCGACGGGTGGAAGCCGTCGTGGCAGAGCGTCCCCGCGTCCGCGCGGAACACCGGGCCGGTCTCGGTGCCCAGGTCGACGACGGTGCCGCCGGCGTCCAGCACGGCCGCCGTCTGGGCCCGCGCCATCCGCCGCCCGGACCAGCCGAGCACCTGACGCAGCGGCGTGGCGACCGCGCGTACCGCGCCGAGATCCGGACACGTGCCCACGACCACCTCGGCGTGCGCCTCCCGCAGACGGCGTACCGCCGAGCCGAGATAGGCCGCCGCGTCACCGGGCCGGGACATCGCGGTGGCGTCGTTCGCCCCGATCAGCACCACCGCCACGTCCGGCCGCTCGCCCAGCAGCGCGCGGGCCACCTGGGTGGCCAGGTCGGTGGCGCGCGAGCCGGAGACCCCCACGCTCGACAACTGCACCCGGCGGCCGGTCGGCCCCTCGGCGAGCAGGTTGGCGAGTTGACCGCCGATGGTGTCCTCGAACCGGTCGACGCCCACGCCGAGCGCCGACGAGTCACCCAGCAGCACCAGCCGCAACGGCGGCGCGTCCGCACGGCCGACCGTCGCGCGCAGCACCAGACCCAGCTCGGGCTGGGCGTACTCGCGGGTGCGGGCGGCGATGGCCTGGCCGGCGAGGACCGCCGCGCCGCCCACCGTGCCGGCCAGCAGCGACAGGGCCGCCGCCCGGCCCCACCGGGTCACCTCGTTCCGTTCGCTCATGACAGCACTCCGCTTCGCTCCGTGCCGCCATGAGGCACCTTCGCGCTGAGCCGGCCGATTCGCTCGCTGCGCTCGCTCATGACAGCACTCCGCTTCGCTCCGTGCGCTCGCTCATGCCGTTCCCTCCAGCGTTGCCGAGTCGGCGGCGCTGCCGGTCGGGGGCACCGCGCCGACGCCGAAGAAGGCCCGCCGGCGAAGCTGCGCCCACCGCCCGCCCGGCCCGCGGTCGCGACCCCGGAGCTGGGCGCCGCTGACCTCCGTGCCGGCGTGCCGGGCCGCCTGGTGGGCGGCCTCCGGGAGCGACCGTACGCCTTCCACGCCGGGCAGGACAGGCCTGCGTTCCGGGACGGCGCCCAGCGCGGACAGCACGGTGGGCAGCAACGCCGCCGCGGCTATCGCGTACCCCTCGGCGGAGGGGTGGAACCGGTCCCAGGCGAACATCCGCCCGGGGTCGGCGGCGAAGCGCGGCCCGAGCATGTCGCCGAGCGAGACGGCACGGCCGCCGGCCTCGACCACGCCCACCGTCTGCGCGGCGGCGAGCTGGCGGCTCCAGCGTCGGGCCAGCCAGCGCAGCGGCGGCTGGATCGGCCGGATGGTGCCCAGGTCGGGACAGGTGCCGACGACCACCTCACAGCCGGCCGCCCGCAGCGTGCGGACCGCGTCGACCAGATAGCGCACCGCCACCGAGAACGGTGAGCGGTTGGTGACGTCGTTGCCGCCGATCAGGATCACCGCGACGTCCGGCTCGACCTCCAGGGCGGACTCGACCTGGGGCTTCAGCCCGGACGACAGCGCGCCGACCACGGCGAACCGGTGCAGCCGGACCGGTCGGTGCAGGCGGCGGGACAGCCCGGTGGCCAGCAGTGAGCCTGGCGTCTCCCGGCGCCTGTGCACGCCGTACCCGGCCGCCGAGGAGTCGCCCAGGATGACCATGGTGATCGGCGGGCCGGGCAGTCTCGCGCCGTAGACGCCGTCGCAGCGCGGCGGCGGGGCCTGAGCCATCGGGATGGTGCGGCGGGCCTGCCGGGCCTGGCCGAGCAGCACCCCGCCGGTGGCGGCGGTGGCCGCCACCGTGGCACCCGTGCCGATCGCCGCGAGGCGGGCGATCTGCCGGGCGCGCTGCCGGCGGACCGACGCGACGGAACCAGCGTCCCCCATGAACCGACAGTATCGCGCCGGTACGACCACTGCTGTCCTTGATCGGATGGCTGGGTCGTGCCCGGATCGGGTACCGATGGGGGCAGCGGACGCGGGCTTGCCACCGGGCCGCACCATGTCGGGCGGAGAGGGGCGACATCATGGGGAAGACGTTGAAGCGCAGCGCCGCGTTCGCCGCGCTGGCCCGGGCGCTGGCGGCGGGTACGCGGGGCGGACCGTCGCTCGGGGCACGGCTGGCGGCGCTGCCGCGGATGATCCGCGCAACCAGCAGGGGCGAGTACGACGGCGGCCTGCGCCTGGCGCTGATGGCCGGGGCGACGGCGTACATCGTCTCGCCGATCGACCTGCTGCCGGAGATCCCGCTGGCGATCTTCGGGCTGGCCGACGACGCGGTCATGGTCACCTGGCTGGCGGGCAGCGTGCTCGCCGAGACCGAGCGGTTCCTGGAGTGGGAGGCACGTCGCAGCTCCGTCATCCCCGGGCATGTGGTGCCCTGACGGCACGTACGCTGGTCGGCGAACTGAGGGCTGACCGGCCGCCGGAACCGACGGCGGCGCGACGAAGGGCACAACGAGGTGCAGTACTACGACAACGTCGTCGAGCTGATCGGCAACACCCCGCTGGTACGCCTGCGCAACGTCACCGAGGGCATCCAGGCCACCGTGCTGGCGAAGGTGGAGTACGTCAACCCGGGCGGCTCGGTCAAGGACCGGATCGCGCTGCGCATGGTCGAGGACGCCGAGAAGGCGGGCATCCTGCGGCCGGGCGGCACGATCGTGGAGCCGACCAGCGGCAACACGGGCGTCGGGCTGGCCCTGGTGGCCCAGCTCAAGGGCTACCGCTGCGTCTTCGTCTGCCCCGACAAGGTCAGCCAGGACAAGCAGGACGTGCTGCGCGCGTACGGCGCCGAGGTGGTGGTCTGCCCGACCGCCGTCGCGCCGGAGGACCCGCGCTCCTACTACAACGTCTCCGACCGGCTGGCCCGGGAGATCCCCGGCGCGTGGAAGCCCAACCAGTACAGCAACCCGGCCAACCCGCGCTCGCACTACAAGACCACCGGTCCGGAGCTGTGGCGGCAGACCGAGGGGAAGATCACCCACTTCGTCGCGGGCGTCGGCACCGGCGGCACCATCTCCGGCATCGGCCGCTACCTCAAGGAGGCGTCCGAGGGCCGGGTCAAGGTGATCGGCGCGGACCCGGAGGGCTCGGTCTACTCGGGCGGCACCGGCCGGCCGTACCTGGTCGAGGGCGTCGGTGAGGACTTCTGGCCGGAGACGTACGACCGGGGGATCGCCGACGAGATCGTCGAGGTGTCGGACAAGGAGTCCTTCGAGATGACCCGCCGGCTGGCCCGCGAGGAGGGTCTGCTGGTCGGCGGCTCCTGCGGCATGGCCGTGGTGGGCGCGCTGGAGGTGGCCCGCAAGGCCGGCCCGGACGACGTGATCGTGGTGCTGCTGCCGGACGGCGGCCGGGGCTACCTGTCGAAGATCTTCAACGACAAGTGGATGGCCCGGTACGGCTTCCTTGACGACTCGGGCACCGAGCCGACCGTCGCCGACGCGCTCACCGGCAAGCCCGGTGGCCTGCCCGAGCTGGTGCACGTGCACCCGACCGAGACGGTCCGCGACGCCATCGACTACATGCGCGAGTACGGGGTCTCCCAGCTCCCGGTGCTCAAGGCCGAGCCGCCGGTGGTGACCGGTGAGGTGGCCGGCTCGATCGCCGAGAAGGACCTGCTCGACGCGCTGTTCACCGGCCAGGCCCACCTGCACGACACGATCGAGCGGCACATGGGCGAGCCGCTGCCGATGATCGGCGGCGGCCAGCCGGTGAGCGAAGCGGTCGGATTGCTGGAGAAGGCGGACGCGGCGCTGGTGCTGGTCGACGGCAAGCCCAAGGGCGTGCTGACCCGCCAGGACCTGCTGGCCCACCTCGGCGCCCGCTGACCCTGCGGTGTAAGGAAGGGCCCCCTTTTAACACTCGGTGTTAAAAGGGGGCCCTTCCTCTACCGGGGGCGTTAAGAAGGGGCCCTTCCTTACAAGCGGCGGGCGTAGCGGAGCTGGGGGACGAGCACCCGGCCGATGTGCTCGTCCCGCTGCTCACCGGTGGCGGTCCAGCCGCCGCGCTCGTAGAACCCCCGCGCGACGGCGTTGTCCCGCAGCACCCACAGCACCGCGCGCGTCCATCCCCGGGCCCGCATCGCGTCGAGCGCGTCCACCATCAGCGCCCGGCCGGTGCCCCGGCCCCGCTCGGACGGCTCCAGGTGGATCGCGTTGAGCAGCCCGGTCGCCGGGTCGCCCTCGTCGTCCGGCCCGAGATAGCTGAAGCCCACCAGCCGGCCGTCCCGCTCGGCCACCGTCATCCGGTGGTCGGCACCCTCCCAGGTCAGCCGCTCCACCCAGTAACGGCCCATCGCCTCCGGCGTCGGGTCGGCGAGCGCCTCGGGCGGCAGGAACGACGAGTACGCCGCCACCCGTGAGCGCTGGTGCAGGGCGCCGACCGCCATCAGGTCGGCCTCGGTCGCGGAACGTAGGGAGATCGTCACCCGGGCGACGGTACCCGCCGGGGCGGCACCTGCACCGTCTGGAGATCCTCGGCGATCACCAGATCACCGGTGAAGTGCTCCCGGGCCTCGTCGTGGAAGCGGCGCGGGTCGGCGTACCGCTGGGAGAAGTGGGTGAGCACGAGCGTGCGTACCCCCGACTCGGCCGCCACCCGCGCGGCCTGGCCGGCGGTGAGGTGCCCGACCTCGGCGGCGAGCGCCGCCTCCGACTTCAGGAACGTCGACTCGATCACCAGCAGGTCGGCGTGCTCGGCCAGCGCGTACACGCCGTCGCAGAGCCCGGTGTCCATCACGAACGCGAACCGCTGCCCCGGCCGGGTCACGCTCACCTCGTCGCGGGTGACGCGGCGTCCGTCGCGGTCCAGGTGGCCGTCGCGCAGCAGTCGCCCCACGTCCGGGCCGGCGATGCCGTACGCGGCCAGCCGCTCCGGCAGCATCCGGCAGCCGTCCGGCTCCACCAGGCGGTACCCGTACGTCTCGATCGGGTGCCGCAGCCGGCGGGCCTCCAGCGTGCCGACGCCCAGCGTGATCCGCTGCCCGTCGGTGTCGATCGGCTCGACGGAAAGCTCGGCGGTCTCGTAGAAGCTGGAGGCGTGGCGCAGCCGGGCGAAGTACTCGGCGCCGCCGGCCGGGAAGTGCACCGCCACCGGGTGCGGTACGCGGTCCAGCGAGAGCCGCTGGATCGTGCCGGGCAGGCCGAGGCAGTGGTCGCCGTGGAAGTGGGTGACGCAGATCCGGGTCAGGTCGGTGGCGGTGATCCCGGTGTGCAGCATCTGCCGCTGGCTGCCCTCGCCCGGGTCGAAGAGGATCACCTCGTCGTCCCAGCGCAGCAGGTAGCCGTTGTGGTTGCGCTGCCGGGTCGGGGCCTGGCTGGCCGTACCGAGCACCACCAGCTCACGCATGGACACGGCATCCTCCGGAGCGCATAAAGCGACCCCCGGGGCTTCCGCGCTCGCGCGCGGGCCGGCTGGACTGGGCCGGCACCCCGGGGGTCGGGTGGCTGTCGTGGTTTCGCCGCACCGCTGCCACACGGTCTCGACGATCCTGCAGGTGCCCGCCTCGCGGCGGGCGAGTTTTCACTGTCGAGGACAGCGGCTAGCGGACAGCCACCTCACGAGTCCGATTGCTATACAAGTCTGGACCACCTCCTTTCCCGTGTACCGCCACGCTATCCACTTCCCGGCGGCCGCGGCAACGGATTTCGATCACAGGCGTCAGTCCAGGCCGATCGGGCCCTCGCGCGGGCCCTCCTCGTTCGCCGGCTGCACTGCGAGCGACGGGAAGTCAACCAGGTCGCCCTCCGGCTCGGCGTCCCACTCGGGGAAGACCAGCGGGCTCTGCAGGTAGAGGCAGAGCAGTTGGGTGAGCTGGTGCAGGCCGTCGAGGTGGGTGCGCTCGTGGCCGTGCGTGGCGTCCACGCCGAACCCGAGCAGCGCGACCCGGGCGTGCGCCCCGGCCTCGACCGCGGCGGCCACGTCCGAGCGGTAGTAGTCGAACACGTCCCGGACCAGGTCGACGCCGTGCTCCTTGGCGATCGAGGCCAGGTTGCGGGTCAGGTGGTAGTCGAACGGGCCCACCCCGTCGCCCATCGCCAGCGTGGCAGCGGTCTCCCGGGACTGCTGGCCCGGCGCGACCACCGCCGCGTCCACCGAGACGATCTCCGCGACGTCCGGGTCCAGCCCGTGGCTGGCGCCGTGGCCGATCTCCTCGGTGACGGTGACCAGCAAATGCGCGGTGACCGCCGGGGTGACCCCGGCGTCGACCATCGCCTTGAACGCGGTCAGCACCGCCGCCACGCCCGCCTTGTCGTCCAGGTGGCGGGACTTGACGTACCCGTTCGGGGTGATGGTCGGGTTGGGCAGGAACGCCACGAAGTCCCCGGCGTCGATGCCCAGTGCCCGCAGCCCGGCCTCGTCGTGCACCGGCTCGTCCACCCGCACCTCGACCAGCTCCCAGCCGACGCCCTGGAGGTCGACCGCCTCGTTGTAGCGGTGCCCGCTCGCCTTCAGCGGCAGCACCTGGCCGGTGACGACCCGCTCCAGGTCGTCGGTGAAGATCCGCACGTGGGCGCCCTCGGCGAAGCGGGCGCTGTGCGTGCCGATCGGGTTGACCTCCAGCCGGCCGTTCTCCTTGAGCCGCTTCACCATGCCGCCGATGGTGTCGGTGTGCACCACGATCGCCCGGTCGGCGCCGGTCGACCGGGGGCCGGGCAGGCAGGCGCTCAGCGCCCCGCGACGGGTCAGCGTGGAGCTGATCCCGATCGCGGAGAGCCGCTCGCCCACGTACTGCTGGATGTGGTCGGTGCGCCCCGACGGGCTGGGGATCTCCAGCAGCTCCACCAGCACCTGGCGGAGGTAGTCGAGGTCGAGCTTGAGCGGTTGGGGTTTGCGTGCGGTCATGCCCCAGAGCCTGCCGCACCGGCAGGCGACCAGAGTCGCTGCGGTGCCCGGGTACCCGGGAAGAGCAGGTCGACGAAGCGTTCGGCGGTCGGCTGCGGCTCGTGGTTGGCCAGTCCGGGGCGCTCGTTCGCCTCGATGAAGACGTGTTCCGGCTGGTCCGGGGCGGGAACCAGCAGGTCCAGCCCGGTGACCGGGATGTCCAGCGCCCGGCTGGCGGTGACGCACGCCTCGGCAATCGCCGGGTGCAGCTCGGCTGTCACGTCGTGGATCGTGCCGCCGGTGTGCAGGTTGGCCGTCCGGCGGACCGCCAGCACCTCGCCCTCCGGCAGCACGTCGTGCATCCGGTACCCGGCCTCCGCCACCACCTCGCGGGTCATGTCGTCGACCGGGATGCGGGACTCGCCGCCGGTCGCGGCCGCCCGGCGGCGGCTCTGCCGCTCGATCAGCTCGGTGATGTCGTGCACGCCGTCGCCGGTGATCTGCGCCGGGCGGCGTACCGCGGCGGCGACCACCTCGTGGTCGATCACCACGACCCGCAGGTCCTCGCCCGCGCGCAGTTCCTCGATCAGCACGTCCGGGCAGAACCGGCGGGCCAGCTCGACGGCCGCGGTCAGGGCCTCCGGCGTACGCACGCCGACCGTGATGCCGTTGCCCTGCTCGCCGCGCGCCGGCTTGACCACCACCGGACCCACGTCGTTCAGGAACGCCACGTCGTCGGGCTCGCCGGTCGCGGTGCGCCCGCGCGGCACCGACAGCCCCGCCTCGGTGAGGATGCGCCGGGTCACCCGCTTGTCGTCGCAGCGGCTCATCGCCACCGCCGAGGTCAGCTCCGACAGCGACTCGCGGGTGTGGATGGTCCGGCCGCCGGTGGTCAGCTTCAGCTCACCCCAGTGCGGGTCGGTCACCTCCACCCGGATGCCGCGCCGCATCGCCTCGTCCGCGACGATCTTCGCGTACGGGTTCAGCTCGTCGTACCCCTGCGGCATCGCGGGCAGGAACAGGCGCTCGTTGATCGGGTTCTTCCGCTTCACGCAGAGCGTGCCGGTGCGGTGGAAGCCGAGACGCTCGTACAGCCGGATCGCACCC
Source organism: Micromonospora sp. WMMD1219 (assembly GCF_049315215.1). Lineage (NCBI taxonomy): Bacteria > Bacillati > Actinomycetota > Actinomycetes > Micromonosporales > Micromonosporaceae > Micromonospora > Micromonospora sp. WMMD1219. The sequence continues at coordinate 617,633 of NZ_CP186057.1, read as the reverse complement.
GAGTTCTCGGCCAGCACGGACAGGTCCACGAACGCCCGGCCGCGCCCGTCGAGCCGGTCGGCGAGCGCGGTGAGCAGCGCCTGGCCGGTGCCGGGCGGGGCGGTGTTGAAGTCCACGGTCAGGCACCACAGGCTGGCGCCGTTCTCCGGGTCGCCGAACACCGCGACGTGGTCCACGCCGGTGATGGTGCCGACCACCTCACCGGTGGCGTCCTCGGCCACCAGGTGCAGGAACCGGTCCGTGCCGGCGTTGTCCACCAGCACCTCGACCGGGGCGGTGACCATGCCGTTGCGCGCGTAGATCCGGTTCACCGCCTCGGCGTCGGCGGCGTCACGCAGCGGCCGGACGGTCAGCCCGGGCACCTCGCCGCCCTCGGTGGCGGCGGGCCGCTTCTCACCCAGCGGCAGCCGGTAGGTCAGCGACGGGTCGATGAACAGCTCGTCCGGCAGCCGGGACACCAGCACGTGCGGGTCGCGCAGGTAGATGCAGATGTCCCGGGCGCCGACCGCCTCGGACCGCAGCACGTCGGCCACGTGCACCTGGTCGTCGAACGTCTGCCCGAACACCAGCCGGCCCCAGCCGCAGTCGAGCACCACGCCCGAGGCGTCGGTGGAGGCGGTCTCCGGCTGTCGCGGCTCCGGCGTACCCGGTGCGACCGGGTCACCGCCGGGGCCGATGCGTTCCCGGCGGCGCCCCAGCACCCGTTCCCGGTCGGTACGCGCCGTTCCGGTGGCGAGGGTGTCGGTCACGGTCAGTCGATTCCGTGGCTCTGGAGCCACATTTCCAGGAGTCCCAGTTGCCACAGCTTGTTTCCGTTCAACGGGGTCAGTTCGGCATTCGGGTCGGCGAGCAGCGCGTCGACGTAGTCGGCGCGGAACAGGTCACGACGGCGGGCCTCCGGCGAGGTGAGCGCGTCGCGTACCCGGTCGAGGAGCTTGCCCTCCAGGTGGGTGAGACCGGGCACCGGGAAGTAGCCCTTGGGCCGGTCGATGACCTCGTGCGGCAGGACCCGGCGGCCGATCTCCTTGAGCACGCCCTTGCCACCCTGGGCCAGCTTCAGCTCCGGCGGGCAGCTCGCGGCCAGCTCGACGAACTCGTGGTCGAGGAACGGCACCCGGGCCTCCAGCCCGTGCGCCATGGTCATGTTGTCGACCCGCTTCACCGGGTCGTCGGTCAGCATGACCTGGGTGTCGATCCGCAGGCCCGCGTCGACGGCGGTCTGCGCCCCCGCGCGGCCCAGGTGCGCGGCCACGAACTCCCGCGCCGGGTCGCCGTCGGCCAGCCACGCCGGGTTGAGCACCCGGGCCAGTCCGGCCGCGTCGCGGTCGAAGAACGCCTTCGCGTACGTCTCGAGCGCCTGCTCCCGGTCCACCCCGGCCAGCGGCGGGTACCAGTGGTAGCCGCCCAGGATCTCGTCCGCGCCCTGGCCCGACTGCACCACCTTGACGTGCTTCGCGACCTCCTGGCTGAGCAGCCAGAACGCCACGCAGTCGTGGCTGACCATGGGCTCGCTCATGGACGCGACGGCGGCCTCCAGCGGCGGCAGCAGGTCGCCGGTGGGCACGCGGATCTGGTGGTGGTCGGTGCCGAACGTCTTCGCCACCAGGTCGGAGTAGACGAACTCGTCGCCCTCCCGGCCACCCACCGCGTCGAAGCCGATGGAGAACGTGGCCAGGCCGGACTGCGCCTGCCCCTCGCCGGCGAGCAGCGCGACCACCAGGCTGGAGTCGAGGCCGCCGGAGAGCAGCACGCCCACCGGCACGTCGGCCACCATGCGGCGGCGTACGGCGGTGGTCAGCGAGTCGAGCAGCGCGTCCTGCCAGTCCCGCTCGGACCAGCCGGCCCGCTCGGCGGCACGGCTGAACGCCGGATCCCAGTACACCCGCTCGTGGGTGGAGCCGTCCGCCTCGTACACCCGGACCGTGGCCGGGGGCAGCTTGGTGACGCCGGCCAGGATGGTGCGCGGCGGCGGCACGATGCTGTGGAAGCTCAGGTAGTGGGCGAGCGCCACCCGGTCGATGGTGGTGTCGACGCCGCCACCGGCGAGCAGCGCCGGCAGGGTCGAGGCGAACCGCACCACGCCGGGGCTCTCGGCCAGGTAGAGCGGCTTGATGCCGAGGCGGTCCCGGGCCAGCACCAGGCGGCCGGTGTCGCGCTCGCTGATCGCGACGGCGAACATGCCGATCAGGTGGTCGACGAAGTCGAGCCCCCACTCGGCGTACGCCTTGATCACGACCTCGCTGTCGCCCGACGAGAAGAACCGGTGGCCCTTGGCCTGGAGCTCGGCGCGCAGCTCTCGATAGTTGTAGATGCAGCCGTTGAAGACACCGGTGAGCCCGGCGGCGGCGTCCACGATGGGCTGGCCGCTCGCCGCGGACAGGTCGATGATCTTCAGGCGCCGGTGTCCCAGCGCGGTCGGGCCCTGCGACCAGACGCCGCTGTCGTCGGGCCCTCGGTCACTCATCGTGGCCGCCATCCGCTCCACGGCCGAGACGTCGGCGCGTGAACCGTCACGGCGGAACTCTCCCGCAAGTCCGCACATACGAGCCAATGCTGCCAGAGCTTGTTGCAGTTCGCCTGTTGAGACGATGACGAACGTGTGACAGCTTGCTACGATGCGCCGTCACGCAGGGTGGTCACCTGTCACGCCTTCGGTTCCTGCCTCGCTCCACCCGATGTCGGGATTCGACTCCCGCAAGGGTGTGAGGAATGCCGCAGCGCGCTACTTCTGAAGTAGTGTTGATGTCATGTCGATGCCCTTGGAGTCCGTGCCGTTCTCCGAGTTGCTGCGCCAGCCGACGGAAACCGCGGAGCGGCTGGCCCGTACTCGGGCACTGCGGCTACGTCGCCGCGACGCCGCCGACCTGGTGCTGATGTCCGCCGAACGGGCAGAGGCCGAGGGGGAGGTGGTCGACCTGACCGCGCGGCTGCTGGCCGGCCTGGCGCGGCGAGAGCCGGCCCTGGTCCGCGAGACGCTTCCGACCGTGCTGCCCTGGATGCGGTTCCTGCCGCAGGGGGACGCCGAGCAGATGACCGACGAGTTCATCGCCACGGCCGAGGCCGCAGCGGCCGTCGGCAGCACCGCGGCGGTGTCCCAGCTGCTCGCGGAATGGCGGCACACCGCCGAGGTTCACGCCGATCCCGATCTGCATCGGATCCTGGCCGCGCCCAGCGCCGACGACTTCGGGCCGGTCACGCGCCCGACCGACGAGTGAGCGCGAAGCGCGGCGACCGCGCCGCCCCGCCACCCCGGCCAGGTGGGTACACCCTGCGTTTCGCCACCAATGACGCGGCCAAGGGCTGGGAGGAGCTGTGCCGGCAGGCTGCGGCCAACACTCGCGGCGCGTTCGACGCGATCGAGGCGCACCCCTGCCCGTCCCCGCCGACCAGCCGCCAGCACCCCCTCAAGGGTTCCCTCGCCACCGCGGTGCACAACGGCAGGGCCCTGCCGCAGTGGCAGTACGAGGTCACCGCCGGCGGCCGCGTCTGGTACCTGGTCGACGACCAGACCCGGACCTGCTGGATCAAGCATGCCGGCACCGGCCATCCCCGAGCCACCGATTGACCGCAGTGCGTTCGGGCCCTCGTCCCTGGAGGACGAGGGCCCGAGTGGGCAGTGCTTCGGGTCTGGCTACGCGGTGCGGGCCACGCCGACCGGGCAGCTCAGCCCGTTCGGTCCGTGGTTGCAGTAGCCGTTCGGGTTCTTCGTCGGAGCCAGGTACTGCTGGTGGTAGTCCTCGGCGAAGTAGTAGTCGCCGAGCGGGGCGATCTCGGTGGTGATCTCACCCTTGCCGGCCCGCTCCACGATCGGCGCGAACGCGTCCCGCGACGCCTTGGCGGCGGAGAGCTGCTCGTCGGTCGTGGTGTAGATCGCCGAGCGGTACTGGGTGCCCACGTCGTTGCCCTGGCGCATGCCCTGGGTCGGGTCGTGGTTCTCCCAGAACACCTTGAGCAGGTCCTCGTAGGCGATCTTCGACGGGTCGTAGACCACCTGGACCACCTCGGCGTGCCCGGTCATGCCGGAGCAGACCTCCTCGTACGTCGGGTTGGTGGTGTACCCGCCCGCGTAACCGGCGGACGTGGTGATCACGCCGGGGAGGGTCCAGAACAGCCGCTCGGCGCCCCAGAAGCAGCCCATGCCGAAGACGGCGACCTGTGCGCCCTCGGGGAACGGGCCCTTCAGCGAGGACGGCAGCACCTCGTGCCGGTCGGCGATCGGCATCGCGATCGGACGGCCCGGCAGGGCCTGGTCAGGAGAGATCATTTCGGCCTTCATGCGGCGGAGGAACACGGTGGGACTCCTCTCTTGGCTTTCCCAGCGTGTGCAACAGCGTCGCCCCCCGGTTCCTTACCCGCCCACGCCGGCGTCAGGCCAGCGCCGCCGAGATCCGCCCGGCGAACTCCGTCGCCTCGGCGTCGTCGGCGTACCGCGTACGCGGCCAGAAGAAGCCGCGCAGCCCGTCGCCCTTGGTCCGGGGCACCACGTGGGTGTGCAGGTGCGGTACGGACTGGGACACCCGGTTGTTAATCGCCACGAACGTCCCACCGGATCCCAGACCGGACTCCACGGCCACGGCGATGCGCTGCACCAGCCGGAAGTAGCCGGGCAGCGCGTCGGCGGGCAGGTCGGACAGGGTTACCAGGTGGGTGCGGGGCACCACCAGCACGTGGCCCTTGAACACCGGCCGGGTGTCGAGGAACGCGACCCCGTCCGGCTCGTCGGTCACCCGGAAGGCCGGCACCTCGCCCGCCACGATCCCGCAGAACACACACCCGCTCATCCGCCCACCCTAGGCCCGGCCCGGCCGCCCCACCTCCGGGCGAGCGTGATCATGAGGCTGGCGGCGACAAATCGGACCGCCGGCACCGTCAACCTCATGATCAGCGCAAAACCGGGCGGGGGTCAGGAGCGGTCGAGGTAGGCGTCCCAGTCGTCTTCGGGGATGCCGGTGGGGCCGGTCTCGCCGTTGGCGAGGCGCGCCCGGATGTCCGCCTCCCACCGCAGCGCCCATCCGCGCAACTCGTCGACCTGCTGCTCGGTGAGCCCGTACGAACGGAAGGTCCGACCGTCCCGCTCCGTCACACCACCCAGCCGGTCGGCCAGTTCGTCCAACGAGAACCCGGCGGTGTGACGGGCGCCGAGGTGCTCCAACTCCGACCAGGTGAGCCGCTCGGAGGCCGCGCGGACGTCGATGTAGTCCCGGTGCGCAGCACGGTCGTGTAGCGCGCGGACCTTCAGCCCGACCGCGTCCTCGAAGGCCAGCACCGGGCCCAACGCCATGCGGGCCGGCGGCGCGAGTGCCTCCTTGAGCAGATCGACCTCACATGAAGAGGTGTCGTCCGAGATCAGCAGGCGAGCCATGCGCGGCGTCGACTCGATGATCCGGGCGGAGAACCCGGCCGCGGCGTAGGCGGCGGCGAGGCGATCCGCCACGGCACCGAGCGGAATCGCGGCGGCCGTGGCGAAGTCGATGTCCTGAGAGGGCCGGTCGACCAGATCGTGGGCACACATGGCGTAGCCACCGGCGAGCATCAGTCCCAGGTCGTCACCGGCGGTGAAACCGATCTCCAGCAGGCGACGGTGCAGTGCGTCCATCATCCGGCGACGAGGTCGGGCAGTTGCCGCTCCCAGAGCCGGGTCACCCGGCGCGCGGTCAAGCGCCGAATACGTGGCCAGTCCTGGCGGAGCAGCGTGGCGTCGACGTATCTGATGATGTCGTCCCGCTGGCCGCAGTCCAGCAGGAGGCAGTAGAGGGTCAGCCGCTCACCCGGGTCACCCACGTCATAGTCGCCGGGGCCGGACCAGGCGAGGCGCACGGGCAAGCTGACCCGCCCCGACCGCGGGCCGCTCAGGAGACCCAGCGAGGCCGGGATCCGGTCGGCGACGCCGTGCAGGCGGGAAGGGAGCGCCTCGGTCGTACTCACCGGACCAGTATGGCCGACCGCCCCGACACCTCCGCGGTTGTGACTCGCGCCGGGTTGCCGGGAGCGGAACCGGGCGGGGGGCTAACGTCTGCGGCATGAGCCACGGCTTCGAGACACTCGCCATCCACGCCGGTCAGGACCCGGAGGCCCGCACCGGTGCGGTGATCCCGCCGATCTACCAGACCAGCACGTACGCCCAGGACGCCGTCGGAGCGCCCCGCGAGGGCTACGAGTACAGCCGCTCCGGCAACCCGACCCGGGACGCGCTCCAGGAGTGCCTGGCCGCGCTGGAGGGCGGCCCGGTGGCGCTCGCCTTCGCCAGCGGCCTGGCCGCCGAGGACGCGCTGCTGCGGACCGTCTGCAAGCCGGGCGACCACGTGGTGATCCCGGACGACGCCTACGGCGGCACGTACCGGCTGTTCGCCAAGGTGGCCGAGCGCTGGGGCCTGGCGTACACCCCGGCGAAGGTCTCCGACCCGGACGCCGTGCGCGCCGCGATCCGCCCCGGCGCCACCCGGATCGTGTGGGTGGAGACGCCGACCAATCCGCTGCTCGGCATCGCCGACATCGCGGCACTGGCCGCTGTGGCGCACGACGCCGGCGCGCTGCTGGTGGTCGACAACACGTTCGCCTCGCCGTACCTCCAGCAGCCGATCGCGTTCGGCGCGGACGTGGTGGTGCACTCCACCACCAAGTACGTCGGCGGGCACTCCGACGTGGTCGGCGGCGCGCTCGTCGCGGCGGACCGCACGCTCGGCGAGGAGCTGCGCTACCACCAGAACGCGATGGGCGCGGTGAACGGCCCGTTCGACGCCTGGCTCACCCTGCGCGGCATCAAGACCCTCGGGGTACGGATGGACCGGCACTGCGACAACGCCGAGCGGATCGCGGCCTACCTGGACGGACACGCCAAGGTCGCCCAGGTTCTCTACCCGGGCCTGCCGTCGCACCCCGGTCACGAGGTGGCCGCCAAGCAGATGCGCCGGTTCGGCGGCATGATCTCGTTCCGCGCGGCGGGCGGCGAGGAGCACGCTGTGGAGATCTGCAACCGGGCCCGGCTGTTCGTGCTCGCCGAGTCGCTGGGCGGCGTGGAGTCCCTGATCGAGCACCCCGGCCGGATGACACACGCGAGCGCTGCGGGCTCGCCGCTTGAAGTTCCCGGCGATCTCGTGCGACTGTCTGTCGGCATCGAGACGGTCGACGACCTGCTCGCCGATCTGGAGCAGGCCCTGGGCTGACCGCTGGCTGGGGAGGGTGGCAGTGCCGGAGATCTTGCCGACGACCTGGGTCGGGACGACCGCGAAACAGATCGCCCGGGCGGTACGCCGTGGCGACGTCTCCGCCACCCAGGTCGTCGCCGACCACCTGGACCACGTCGCCCGGGTCGACGCCGAGCTGGGCGCGTTCCGCACGGTACGCGGCGGCGAGGCGATCACCGAGGCGGAGAAGGTCGACGAGCAGGAGGAACTGGCGAACCTGCCGCTGGCCGGCGTGCCGGTGGCGGTCAAGGAGAACACGCCGGTGGCCGGCCTGCCCACCTGGAACGGGTCGGCCGCCATGCGTACCGAGGTGGCGGAGGCCGACCACGAGGTGGTCCGGCGGCTGCGCGGCGCGGGCGCTGTCATCCTCGGCGTGACCCGGATGCCGGAGCTGGGCCTGTGGGCCCTCACCGACGACGACACCGCCGTCACCCGCAACCCGTGGGACCTGGCGCGTACCCCCGGCGGCTCGTCCGGCGGCGCGGCCGCCGCGGTGGCCGCCGGGCTGGTGCCGATGGCCCACGGCAACGACGGCCTCGGGTCGATCCGCATTCCGGCGGCCTGCTGCGGCCTGGTCGGGCTCAAGCCCGGCCGGGGCGTGGTGCCCTGCCAGCTCGGTGCGGACGACTGGTTCGGCCTCACCGAGCACGGCATGCTGACCAGCACCGTCGCCGACGCGGTGGTCGGCTTCTCGGTGCTGGCCGGCCGCCGGCCGGACAAGCTGGTCCCGCCGGAGCGGCTGCGGGTGGGCGTCTCGCTGCGGTCGCCGGTACGCGGCGTCTCGCCGGACGCGCCGAACCGGGACGCGGTCGCCGCCGCCGGCCGGCTGCTCGCCGCCGCCGGCCACGACACCGTGCCCGCCGACCCGGTCTACCCGACCCGGCTCGGCCTCCAGGGCATCGCCACCTGGTTCGCGGCCGCCGCCGCCGACGTGCGCGCCGCCGGGGTGGCGCCGCGCCAGCTCCAGCGACGCAGCCGCCGGCACGTCGCGCTCGGCGAGTGGGCGCAGCGCCGGGGGTACGTGCGGGAGGCCGACCGGGCCGCCTGGCGCGAACGGTCCGTGCACTTCTTCGCGGACAACTCGATCGACCTGCTGCTCACCCCGGCGCTGGCCGGGCCGCCGCCGGAGGCCGCCGGGTGGTCCGGCCGCTCCTGGCTCGCGAACATGTCGACCAACATCAGGTACGCCCCGTACGCGGCGCCGTGGAACATCGCCGGGCTCCCGTCGATCGTGGTGCCGGTGGGGCGCCGCCCGGACGGCCTGCCGGTGGGCGTGCAGTTCGTCGGCCCGCCCGGCTCCGAACTGCTGCTGCTCGGGGTGGCCGGCCAGTTCGAGATGCAGGCGCCGTGGGCCCGGCACGCACCCGGCTATCCCCGCGTCGGAACGGGGTCGCCGGCCACCGCGTGATCGTCTAGCGTGTGCGCACCCCTGTCGCGCACACCACCTCGGACGGTCCCCGATGCACTGCCAGACCTGCGGGGACCCCACGTCCCCGGCCCATGAGGAGTGCCTGCGCTGCGGCACCCGCGTCGGTCAGCCCGCCGTGAGTCCCGGCGTGCCCACGTACGGCGTGCGTGGCCTGGCCGTGGCCGGCGCGATCGCGGTCGGCGCCGCCACCCTGTGCTACCTGCTCACGGCGCTGTTCCCGCTCGTGGGTGTGCGGATGGCCCGTTCGGCCGCCGAGCAGCTCGACCGGGACGTGCTGCTCGGCGCGGTGCTGGCCGAGGTGCTGTTCTCGCTGCCCTACCTGCTCGCCCTGCTGACCGCGGGGACGCTCGTGGTGATCTGGACCTGGCGGGCCCGCAAGAACCTGGACGCGTTCCCGGGCGCGGTGCCGAACCTCAGCCCGGCGTGGGCCATCGCCGGCTGGCTGGTGCCGTTCGCCAACTTCGTCGTACCGGCCCGGGTGCTCGCCGACCTGCTCCGTAACAGCGTCTGGCGACGCCGCCAGTCCTGGCTCGTCGGGGTGTGGTGGGCGAGCTGGCTGGTGTTCCTGATCGGTGACCGGTTCGTCGCCCGGGCCGAGCAGCAGCGCTACGACCGGCTGACCGAGCTGCCCCGCAACGACGCGGAGTTCGGCACGTACGTGCGCTTCTACGAGGACGCGCTCGCGCCCCGGCTGGTGCCGGCGGTGGCCTGCCTGGTCGCCGGGATCGCGTTCGTCGTGCTGATCCGCCGGATCTCCGCCGCCCAGCAGGACCGGCTCGCGCGGGCCGTCCCCGCGTGGCCGGGACAGCCGGTCCGGCCCGGCCAGTCCGCCTGGCCCGGTCAACCGGGCTGGCCCGCGCCCGCCGCGCCGATGCCGGTCGCGCCGACGTCGCCGCAGGTTCCGCCCGCCCCGGGTGGCACGATCGGGGCATGACGGAACTGGTCGGTCTCGCCGACGTACAGGCCGCGCGGGAACTGCTCGCCGGTGTCACCCGTACCACCCCGCTGGAGCCGTCCCGGCCGCTCAGCGCCGCGCTCGACGGGCCGGTCTGGCTCAAGTGCGAGAACCTCCAGCGCGCCGGGTCGTACAAGGTGCGCGGCGCGTACGTGCGGATCTCCCGGCTCTCGGCCGAGGAGCGGGCCCGCGGCGTGGTCGCGGCGAGCGCCGGCAACCACGCCCAGGGGGTGGCGCTCGCCGCCGGGCTGGTCGGCGCGCACGCCACCGTCTTCATGCCGGTGAACGCGCCGTTGCCGAAGGTCGCCGCGACGAAGGGGTACGGCGCGCAGATCGAGCTGGTCGGCAACACGGTGGACGAGTCGCTCGTCGCGGCGCAGACCTTCGCCGAGCGGACCGGCGCGGTGTTCATCCACCCGTTCGACCACGCGGACGTCATCGCCGGGCAGGGCACCGTGGCGCTGGAGATCCTCGAACAGTGCCCGGACGTGCGCACCATCGTGACCGGGGTGGGCGGCGGCGGGCTGGTCTCGGGCATGGCGGTGGCGGCCAAGGCGCTGCGTCCCGACGTACGCGTGATCGGGGTCCAGGCGGCGAGCGCCGCCGCCTTCCCGCCCTCGCTGCGGGCCGGCGAGCCGATGCGGCTGCCCTCGTTCGCGACGATCGCCGACGGGATCGCCGTCGGCCGTCCGGGCGAGCTGACCTTCACCCACGTCCGCAAGCTCGTCGACGAGGTCGTCACGGTCTCCGAGGAGGACATCTCCCGGGCGCTGCTGATGCTGCTGGAACGCGGCAAGCAGGTCGTCGAGCCGGCCGGCGCGGTCGGCGTGGCGGCGCTGCTGGCCGGCGCGGTGGAGGTGACCGCGCCGGTCGTCGCGGTGCTGTCCGGCGGCAACATCGACCCGCTGCTCATGCTCCGGGTGATCGAGCACGGCCTGGCGGCGGCCGGCCGGTTCCTGCGGATCACCGTGCGCTGCACGGACCGGCCCGGCCAGCTCGCCTCCCTGCTCGGCGAGATCGCCGAGCACCGGGCCAACGTGGTGGACGTGGTGCACCAGCGCGCCAACCCGCACCTGCGCCTCGGCGAGGTGGAGGTGGCCCTGTCCGTGGAGACCCGCGGGGTGGAGCACTCGGACACGCTGATCAGCGCGTTGCGGGCGAGCGGCTACCAGGTGGTCTTCACCGGCGAGGGCTGAGCCCTCGGCGGAATCGCGACGCCCGAGCGGAACGGGAGCACCACAGCGGAACGCGAACGCCCCGGCCGGATGATCCGGTCGGGGCGTTCGGGTGTGCGGCTCGGGTCCGAGGAGGGCCTGTCAGCCTCGGTCGGGTTCGGGACCCGAGCCATCCGGCGCGGGTCCGGAAGGGGTCAGCCGCTGTACGGCTCGAAGGAGACGATGGTCACCTTGATATCGGCGCCGCTCGGCGCGGTGTAGGTGCAGGTCTGCCCCGCCTTGCCACCGAGGATCGCCTTGCCGAGCGCGGACTCGGGGCTGTAGACCGTGAGGTCGGTGGTGGAGGCGATCTCCCGGGAGCCGAGCAGGAAGGTCTCGCTGTCGTCGGCGTCGTCGTCGAAGTAGATCTTCACGACCATGCCCGGCGACACCGCGTCGGTGTCCGGCGCCTCACCGACCTTGGCGGTGCGCAGCAGCTCCTTGAGGTAGAGAATGCGGCCCTCGGCCTTGCCCTGCTCCTCACGGGCGGCGTGGTAGCCACCGTTCTCCCGCAGGTCGCCCTCCTCGCGACGGGCGTTGATCTCGGCGGCGATGACCGGCCGGTTGGCGATCAGCTCGTCGAGCTCGGCCTGCAGACGGTCGTAGGCGTCCTGGGACAGCCAGGTGGCGGGCGCCTCGTTTCCATTTGTGGACACAGGCGGTCTCCTCGATTGGTGCGGACTGGCTGACAGGTGAACTTGCAAGGCTACCAGTGCGGGTCGCGTCGAGGTGTGATCAATCACCCCGGGTGCCGGTGGCGGGCCGGGGTGCGGTGGCCGGCGGCTCAGCCGGCGGTCCGGCTCAGCCGGCGGGCCGGCAGCGCAGGACCTCGCCGATGAACGGCCGGGCGCTCGTGGGCACCTCCTGCCGGGTGCGGATGTGGCGCTGGCCGGGCTCCGCGGTCACGGTGGTCTCGGCGCTGCCCACCTGGGCCCCGTCGTGGGAGCGGGCCCGCAGCAGACAGGTGGCGGAGCCGCCCGGCGGCACGGTGACCCGGAAGTCGACCACCACCCGGGAGTCGGTGATGTCGGTGTAGCTGATCATCTCGCCCTGGTACTGCGGGTCGCCGTACTGGTAGTAGAGCTTCGCCGCGCCCAGCCCGAGGACGGCGAGGAGGACCGTCACCGTGAGGGCGAGCAGGAGTGGCCGGCGGCGTCCCGGCTCCCGGCGGCGGCCGTAGCGGCCCGGCGGGAAGGCCGGCGCCTCCGCGGCGACTGTGGCGTGCGTCTCGCTCACCGGCGGGTATCTCCTGGCGTTGTTGTCGGCGGCATCGGCAAGAATGGCTAGGTCCATCTTCCCAGCCCGGCGCTGAGTCAAGGATGGCAGGTCGGCCTGGACCGGCGGGCGTGGCCCTGGCCACTCCGGTGGCGGGCCCGGCCGGCCGTCACGGGGGCTTTCGCGGGCGCGGGGGGAGATTCCGGCAGGTCAGCCGGTCGGCCCGGGGGCCGGTCGGCGGGCACAGACGAGGAGCGCCGAAGGTGGCAGAACAGCTGCGTCTCATGGCGGTGCACGCCCATCCCGACGACGAGTCGAGCAAGGGCGCCGCCATGATGGCGAAATACGTCGCCGAGGGGGTGGACGTCCTGGTCGTCACCGCCACCGGTGGCGAGCGGGGCAGCGTGCTCAACCCCAAGATGGACCGCCCCGACGTCTGGGCGAACATCGGTGACATCCGGCGCGCCGAGATGGACGCCGCCCGGGCCATCCTCGGCGTCGAGCAGGCGTGGCTCGGCTTCGTCGACTCCGGGCTGCCCGAGGGCGACCCGCTGCCGCCGCTGCCGGAGGGCTGCTTCGCCCTCCAGGACGTGGACGTCGCCGCCGCGCCGCTGGTGCGCCTGATGCGGCAGTTCCGCCCGCACGTCGTCACCACGTACGACGAGGAGGGCGGCTACCCGCACCCCGACCACATCATGACCCACAAGATCACCGTGGCGGCGTTCGACGCGGCCGGTGACCCGGAGCGCCACCCCGAGCTGGGCGAGCCGTGGCAGCCGCTGAAGCTCTACTACGACGTGGGCTTCTCCCGCGCCAAGATCATGAGCCTGCACGAGGCGGTGCTCGCCGCAGGGCTCGAATCGCCGTACGGCGAGTGGATGAAGCGCTGGGACGAGCGCCCCGACAAGGGCGCCCGGATCACCACCCGGGTCGAGTGCGCCGACTACTTCCCGGTCCGCGACGACGCGCTGCGCGCGCACGCCACCCAGATCGACCCGGACGGCTTCTGGTTCCAGGTGCCGATGGAGCTGCAGAAGCGCGCCTGGCCGACGGAGGACTTCCAACTCGCCCGTTCGCTGGTCGACAGCCCGCTGCCCGAGTCCGACCTGTTCGCGGGCGTACGTGAGGCGTGCCGTGCCCACTGACCGGGCCGGGGGCTACCCTGGTGCTCAGTCGCACATCGGAGGAACACCATGCTGACCACCGTCGAGGTGCTCGCGCAGAACAACTTCGGTGACACCCGCACGGGTGGTCTGGCCGGTCCGATGGGCCTCTTCCTGATCGTCGCGCTGGCCACCGTCACCGTCCTGCTGATCCGCAACATGAACGCCCGGCTGCGCCGGCTGCCCGACCGCTTCCCGCAGCAGGGCGCCCCGGGCCGGGCCGATTCCGCAGTCGCCGATCCGACAGACGGGCTCGTCGAGCAGGATTCACCGACGAACGCGCCCAACGGCTCCCAGCAGCACCGGAACAGCTGAACACCGCGTGAATCACGTCGAAGCCGGTCGTCGCCCCCTGTTGCGACCACCGGCTTTGGCTTAGCCTTCCGCCGGGGGGACCGTCAGGCCCCGGACCCTGCGCGGAAGGGGGACGCCGATGTCGAAGACAGCACCGGCCCCCGACCATGCCCCGGCCCGACCCGTTGACGGGGCGGCCCCGTGACCACCGAGCCGGCCGACCGTTCCCCCGACCGGATCGGCCTGCGCGGGACACCGGTGGGCGTCGTCCTGCTCACCGTCGCGGTCGCGCTGACCGGTCTGCTCGCCGCTGCGCTCGGCCTCACCGTCCCGTCGCACCTGCCGGCCGGCGAGGCACTGCCCGGTCCGGCGCGCTTCGGCATCGCCGCCGCCGCGTTCGCGGTGGCCCAGCTCGCCCGGCTGCGCTTCCGCAGCGCCTCGGGCATGGTGAGCATCACCTGGGGCGAGGCCGCGCTCGTGGTCTGCCTCTGGCTGGTGCCGGCCGGCTGGCTCCCGGCCGCCGCCCTGCTTGGCGTGGGCGCCGCCTGGACCGCGATGTCGGTGGTCTCCGACCGCCGTCCCGCACTGGAACTGGTCGGTATCGCCGGTACGCTCACCGCCGCCACCGCGCTCGCCGCGGCCGTGGCCACCGCGCTCGGCCCGCCGCTGCTCGCCGCGCCGACCCCGGAGCTGGCGCTCACGCTCACCGCCGCCGCGGTCGCGTACCTGCTGACCACCGCCTTCCTGGGCGCCGTCACGCTCGCGCTGCGGCACGGCATCGCGATCGGGCCGCCGCTGCTCGCCGCGCTGCGCGGCAAGCTGCTCATGTTCGTCGGCAACGTGGCGGTCGGCCTGGTGGTCGTCGCGCTGCTCGAACTCGACGCGCGCTGGCTGCTGCTCCTGCCGCCACCGCTCTGGCTGCTCCAGCAGACCTACCGGCACCGGCTCCGCGCCGACCAGGAGCGGCGCACCTGGCGGGCGTTCGCCGAGGCCACCGCCGCGCTCAACCAGCTCGACGAGCGCGGTGTGGCGACCGCCGCGGTGACCGGCGCGCTCACCCTGTTCGGCGCGGAACTGGTCGAGGTCGACGTGGCCCGGGGCGAGGGCCGCTGGCGCCGCTACCGGGCCGACCGTGGCGGGCAGGTCCGCGACCGGGAGGTGGAGCCGTCCGCCGGCGCCGACCCGGGGGAGCACGAACTGGTGCGGCGCCTCGCGGTGGGATCGGCCGAGGTCGGGCACCTGCGGGTGCGGTTCGCCCGGTCCGCCCCGCCGAGCGCGCGGGAACGCGACGGCGTGGCGGCCTTCGGCGACGCCCTGGCCGCCGCCCTGCACGACGCCGCCACACACCGGGAGCTGCGTCTGGTCACCGCCCGTTCGTCGTACGACGCGGTGCACGACCAGCTCACCGGACTGCTCAACCGGGCGGCGCTGCTGGCCAAGGGGGACCAGGCGCTGCGGCAGCGCGCGCACGACCACCCGGTGGCCCTGCTGCTGCTCGACGTGAACCAGTTCAAAGAAGTCAACGACACGCTCGGGCACTCGGCGGGCGACCAGTTGCTGCGGCTCACCTCCAACCGTCTCGCCGCGCTGACCCGGCCGGGCGACCTGCTCGGGCGCCTCGGCGGCGACGAGTTCGCCCTGCTGCTGACCTCGGTTCCGCTGGTCGAGGACCGGACGGCCCCGCTGGCGTACGCGCTGCGCCAGGCCCGGGAGGTCGCCGAGCGCCTCGCCGCTCCGACCGAGGTGGCCGGGGTACGGATGTCCGTCGAGGTGGCGGTGGGCGTGGTGGTCGCCGACGCGGGCGCGGCCGACCTGACCGAGCTGCTGCGGCGTGCCGACATCGCCATGTACCAGGCGAAGGAGGGCGGCGGCAGCGTCGCCGCGTACGACAGTTCCCGCGACGCGGCGAGCACCGACCACCTGGCGTTGCTCGCGGAGATGCGGGAGGCCCTGGCCGCCGACGACCAGCTGGTGCTGGCGTTGCAACCGGCGGTGGACCTGGCGACCGGCGCGCCGACCGGGGTGGAGGCGCTGATCCGGTGGCGGCATCCGCGCCGGGGCTGGCTCGGCCCGGCCGACTTCATCCGCCCGGTGGAGAACAGCGAGCAGCTCGGCAGCTTCACCCGGTACGTGCTGGACAAGGCGCTGGCGGTCGCCTCCGGCTGGGCACGGGACGGCCTGGACGTCCCGATCTCGGTGAACCTGTCCGCGCGCAGCCTGCTCGACCCGCGGCTGCCCGCCGAGATCGAGGAGGCGCTGCGCCGCCACCAGGTGCCCCCGCACCGGCTGGTCCTGGAGATCACCGAGACGGTGGTGATGAGCGAGCTGGAGGTCATCGACGAGGTGCTGGCCACGCTGCGCGGCATGGGCGTGCAGCTCGCGGTGGACGACTTCGGCACCGGGTTCTCGTCGCTGACGTTCCTCACCCGGATCGCCGTGGACGAGTTGAAGGTGGACCGCTCGTTCGTGCTCCGGATGGCCGACTCACCGGAGGCGGCGGCGATCGTCCGGACCACCGTCGGGCTGGCCCACGAGCTGGGGCTGCGGGTGGTGGCCGAGGGCGTCGAGACCGCCGAGCAACGCACCGCGCTGGCCGAGCTGGGCTGCACCGCCGCCCAGGGCTACCACTTCTTCAAGCCGATGCCGGCCGACAAGATCGCCGCGGTGCTGGGGTCGCTGCGCGACGCCGCTGTCGGCAACGTCTTCCCGCTGCGCGCCGACGGCGCCTCCTGACCCCTGCCGCACCGGCGGCGTCGGAAGGCGATGGTGGATAGGGTCAGGTGGTGAACCGACTCGCCAAGGCCACCTCGCCCTATCTGCTCCAGCACGCCGACAACCCGGTCGACTGGTGGCCGTGGTGCGACGAGGCGTTCGCCGAGGCGAAGCGGCGCGACGTGCCGGTGCTGATCTCGGTCGGCTACGCGGCCTGCCACTGGTGCCACGTGATGGCCCACGAGTCGTTCGAGAACGAGGCAGTGGCCCGGCTGATGAACGACGACTTCGTCTGCGTCAAGGTCGACCGCGAGGAGCGCCCCGACGTCGACGCGGTCTACATGACCGCCACCCAGGCGATGACCGGGCAGGGCGGCTGGCCGATGACCGTCTTCGCCACGCCGGACGGCACCCCGTTCTTCTGCGGCACGTACTTCCCCCGCGCCAACTTCGTCCGCCTGCTCGGCTCGGTCGCCACCGCCTGGCGCGACCAGCGCGAGGCGGTGCTGCGGCAGGGTGCCGCCGTGGTCGAGGCGATCGGCGGCGCGCAGGCAGTCGGCGGCGTCACCGCCCCGCTCACCGCCGAACTGCTCGACGCCGCCGCCGGTCAGCTCGCCCGGGAGTACGACGAGACGAACGGCGGTTTCGGCGGCGCGCCGAAGTTCCCGCCGCATATGAACCTGCTGTTCCTGCTCCGGCACCACCAGCGCACCGGCTCGGCGCGCAGCCTGGAGATCGTCCGGCACACCTGCGAGGCGATGGCTCGCGGCGGCCTCAACGACCAGCTCGCGGGCGGCTTCGCCCGCTACTCGGTGGACGGCCACTGGACCGTGCCGCACTTCGAGAAGATGCTCTACGACAACGCGCTGCTGCTGCGGGTCTACACCCAGCTCTGGCGGCTCACCGGCGACCGGCTGGCCCGCCGGGTGGCCCGCGACACCGCCCGGTTCCTCGCCGACGAGCTGCACCGCGCCGGTGAGGGCTTCGCCTCGGCCCTCGACGCGGACACCGAGGGCGTCGAGGGGCTCACCTACGTCTGGACGCCCGACCAACTCGCCGAGGTGCTGGGGGAGGACGACGGCCGGTTCGCCGCGGACCTGTTCGGCGTCACCGCCGACGGCACGTTCGAGCACGGCACCAGCGTGCTGCGGCTGGCGCGGGACGTCGACGACGCCGACCCCGAGGTGCGGGCCCGCTGGCAGGACGTGGTGGGCCGGCTGCTGGCCGCCCGCGACACCCGCCCTCAGCCGGCCCGCGACGACAAGGTGGTGGCCGCCTGGAACGGGCTCGCGATCACCGCCATCGCGGAGTTCCAACAGGTCGCCACGCTTCTCGTGTCGCCCGACGACGAGGACGCGAACCTGATGGACGGCGTCCTCATCGTCTCCGACGGCGCGATGCGGGACGCGGCCGAGCACCTGGTCGCCGCGCACCTGGTGGACGGCCGGCTGCGCCGGGTCTCCCGGGACAAGATCGTGGGTGGGCCGGCCGGCGTGCTGGAGGACTACGGCTGCGTGGCCGAGGCGTTCTGCGCGATGCACCAGCTCACCGGCGAGGGGCGGTGGCTGAGCCTGGCCGGTGAGCTGCTCGACGTGGCGCTGGCCCGGTTCGCCGGCCCGGACGGTGCCTTCTACGACACGGCCGACGACGCCGAGCGCCTGGTCACCCGGCCCGCCGACCCGACCGACAACGCGACCCCGTCGGGCCGGTCGGCGATCGTCGCGGCCCTCGTGGCGTACGCGGCGCTGACCGGGGAGACCCGCTACCGGGAGGCGGCCGAGAAGACGCTGTCGACTGTCGCGCCGATCGTCGACCGGCACGCCCGGTTCACCGGGTACGCGGCCACCGTCGGCGAGGCGCTGCTGTCCGGGCCGTACGAGATCGCGGTGGCGACCGGTGACCCGGAGGGCGACCCGCTGGTGGCCGCGGCGCGGCGCCACGCCCCGCCCGGCGCGGTGGTGGTGGCCGGCGCCCCGGATCAGCCCGGCGTGCCGCTGCTGGCCGGGCGGCCGTTCGTCGACGGGCGGCCCGCCGCGTACGTCTGCCGGGGCTTCGTCTGCCAGCGGCCGGTGACCGGCGTCGACGAGCTGATCGCGCAGCTCGGCTGAGCGGGGCGGCCCGGGCCGCCCTCACGGTCCGGCCCGGTACCGGCCCTTATAGGCTGGCGGCGCTATGGACTCCCGTACCGGTCTCCCCGTCGTGGGCATGGTGGGTGGCGGCCAGCTCGCCCGGATGACCCACCAGGCCGCCATCGCTCTCGGCCAGTCGCTGCGCGTGCTGGCGCAAGCCCCGGACGACGGCGCCGCGCTGGTCGCCGCCGACGTCCAGTACGGCGACCACACCGACCTGGCCGCGCTGCGTACGTTCGCCAAGGGCTGCGACGTGGTCACCTTCGACCACGAGCACGTCCCCAACGAGCACATCCGCGCCCTGACCGACGAGGGCGTGAAGCTGTTCCCGCCGGCCGAGGCGCTGGTGCACGCGCAGGACAAGCGGGTGATGCGGGAACGGCTCGGCGAGCTGGGCGCGCCGAACCCGGCCTGGCGTCCGGTGGAGTCCCCGGCCGACCTGATCGCCTTCGGCGAGGAGACGGGCTGGCCGGTGGTGCTCAAGGCCGCCCGGGGCGGCTACGACGGCCGCGGCGTCTGGATGGTCGACGACGCCGGCCAGGCCGGCGAGCTGGCCGCCACGCTGCTCGCGGGTGGCACCCCGCTGCTGGTCGAGGAGCGGGTGGCGCTGCGCCGGGAGCTGGCCGTGCAGGTTGCCCGCTCGCCGTTCGGGCAGGTCGCCGCGTACCCGGTGGTGGAGACGGTGCAGCGCGACGGCATCTGCGTCGAGGTGCTCGCGCCCGCGCCCGACCTGCCCGAGGAGCAGGCCGTGGCCGCGCAGCAGCTCGCCATCGACCTGGCCACCGCGCTCGGCGTGGTCGGCCTGCTCGCGGTGGAGCTGTTCGACACGCCGTCCGGGCTGGTCGTCAACGAGTTGGCGATGCGGCCGCACAACTCCGGGCACTGGACCATCGAGGGGGCCCGGACCTCGCAGTTCGAGCAGCACCTGCGGGCGGTGCTCGACTACCCGATGGGGGACACCTCGCTGACCGCGCCGGTCGTGGTGATGGCGAACGTGCTCGGCGGCGAGCCGGGCGGAATCTCCATCGACGAGCGGCTGCACCACCTGTTCGCCGCCGAGCCCGGTGCCAAGGTCCACCTGTACGGCAAGCAGGTCCGCCCGGGCCGCAAGATCGGGCACGTCACCGTGCTCGGCAACGACCTCGACGACGTACGGGCCCGGGCCGCGCGTGCCGCCCGCTGGCTCCAGGAGGGGCAGGCATGAGCACCGTCGGGCTGATCATGGGCAGCGACTCGGACTGGCCGGTCATGAAGGCCGCCGCCGAGGCGCTCGACGAGTTCGGCGTGCCGTACGAGGTGGGTGTGGTCTCCGCGCACCGCACCCCGGACAAGATGATCGAGTACGGCCGGACCGCCGCCGGCCGGGGTGTCCAGGTGATCATCGCGGGTGCGGGCGGAGCGGCGCACCTGCCCGGCATGGTCGCCTCGGTCACCCCGCTGCCGGTCATCGGCGTCCCGGTGCCGCTGAAGTACCTGGACGGCATGGACTCGCTGCTGTCCATCGTGCAGATGCCGGCCGGCGTGCCGGTCGCCACCGTGTCGATCGGCAACGCCCGCAACGCCGGCCTGCTGGCGGTACGCATCCTGGGCGCCTCCGACCCCGTGCTGCGCGACAGGATGGCCGCCTACCAGGCGAGCCTGGAGGATCTGGTCGCCGAGAAGGAAGCCGCGCTGCGCGCCTCCCTGATCTGACCACCCGTCACCCTGCGTGCTCAACCCGCCTGGTTGCTCTGCGTGACCAACCTGGCGGGCGAGGATTGGTGCCCTCCGCCTCCTTTGCTCTGCAGCCATCGGCGCAGCGCGGCCACGACCTGCGACGCGGCATTTCGACGCCGACGGCTCGGCGACGGCGATCGTCACGTCGGGTAACTGCTGCGTCGGTGGGTGCAGAGCAAAGGCGGCAGAGGGGAATGCTCGCGCCTCGCCCTGCCGACACGGATTGTGACCGAATTGAGGGCGGTCGCGCACGGGACCTGCGGACCCGGACGCGCGCCGGCTAGGCCGACCAGTCACAGCCAGGCGGGGTCACAGCCCGGGCCAGTCGCAGCCCGGGCCGGTCACAGCCCGGGCCGGACGGCTCACCGCATGCCGCGCAGCGCGGTCTGGAGGCGTTCCTGGGCGCGACGGCGACGTTCGTTGCTCGCACCGAGCACCAGCAGCACGATGCCGACCGGGATCAGCACCAGCCACGGGCCGAGGCTGAACAACGCGTGCACGGCCGCGATCGCGGTCACCGTCGCGCCGACGATCACCGGGGCCTGCTGCCGGCTGGTCGAGCCGAAGATCAGCACCGCGACGGCGCCGAGCAGCAGCAGCACCTGACGCAGCATGCTCGATTCGGTCGCGATGACGATCGCCAGCGTGGGCAGGAACGCGGTGACCAGCGCCGGCCCGTACGCCACCCAGCTCGACAGGTCGGGCCGGTGCCGCAGTTGCAGGACGCCGACCAGCAGGGCGAGCGCGGCGAACGGCAGCGTGTACGCCTCCGGCAGCGCCACGTCGGCCACCCGCATCAGGATCCACCAGGCGCTGATCTCGCAGGCCACCACCGCCCAGAACAGAAGGTTGCGCTCCATCGGCCGGCGTCCCGGACGGCTGGCCGCCACCCCGAGGACCGCGCCCCACGCGGCCAGCAGCGCGGCGATGTGCCGGGGCGAGTCGTACGCCAGCGCCAGCGCGATGAGCGCCGCCCCGAAGCCGCTCCACTCGACTGTGGCCGCCTCCCGGTACGCCTCGGGGCGGCGCAGCCGGGGCAGCGTGGCGGCGAACACCTGCAACGCCGCGCCGACCGCGAGCACCCCGAACGCGGACCAGACGGCCGCCAGCCCGGACTTCAGGCCGATCGTGAGCACGAACAGCTGAGCCATCACCGAGCCGAACAACCAGCCCAGGATGCGCGCCCGCTGGGTGGTGCCGAACAGCGCGGCGACGGCACCCACGCCGACCGCCCCGCCGAGCGTGAACACGGTCAGGTCGCTCGTGGCGAGGCTGCCGGCGAGCCCGGCGCCACCGGCGGCCAGCCCGAGCGCGAAGACCAGCACCCGGGCCACCCGGATCGACCGGCCCGGCTCGGCGATCGCCGGCGGCGGGGTGAGCGCCAGCCCGAGCATCGAGATGGTGAACACCGCGAGCGCGGCCAGCGCGGTCACCGGCCAGCCCTTGCCGAGCGCCACCGGCGTGATCAGCAGCGTGATCGCCGCGCCGGGCAGGATCACCGGCACCGCCCGGGACCGGCGCCCGCCGCTGAACCCGGTGGCGGCGAGTGCCGCGGTCACTGTCAGCAGCAGCGCGGTGAGCACGTGCGTGGGGTTGACCGCCTCCGGCGGCGGGGTCAGCAACTCCGGTGGCGGGCCCTGCCACACCCGGCTCAGCACCGCGAAGGGCGAGAACAGCGCCACCACGAGCGACGGCGCCAGGGTGGCCAGCGCCAGCGCGGTGGGCAGCGCCGCGGCGGCGAGCGCACCGGCGGCCGGGCTGACCCGCCAGCGCAGCTCGGGATCGTCCGGGGCACGCCGCAGCGCGCCGTTGAGCAGCACGGTCCAGCGGCGTACCGGCCGGCCCGAACCGGCGGGCGGGACGGTGGCGGCCCGCACCAGCTCCGCGAGCACGCCGAGCAGCGCGGCGGCGGCGGCGAACACGCCCGCCGGCAGGCCGACAGCGAGCGCCGCGGCGGCGGTGACGGTGGCCGCGCCGACCACCGCGACGCTGGCGTACGGAAGGTACTGCGGCACCTGCCGGCGTACCGCCGCGATCGCGGCCAGACCGATGCTGGCGGCGGCGAGCGCGGCGGTGAGCACCACCTGGGGCGGGCGGCCGTACTCGACTGCCAGCGCGGCCACCGCGCCGGGCAGCGCGAGCACTGCGGCTCCGGCACCCGCGCCGCCCACCTGCACCAGGTGCGGCGGCATGCCCTCGTTGCGGATGTCGTCGACGAGCGACGGCGCGAGCGTGCGGGCCACCGCGGCCACCGTCGCGCCGATCAGCGCGATGCTGCCGAGCGCCAGCGCCGTGGTCCACGGCCGTACCAGCCCGGCCCCGGCCGCGTGCAGCGCCACCACCCCGGCCACGGTGGCCCGGGACAGCGCGGCCCGGGGATCGACAGCGGCCGCGGCGGCCATGCCGTAGACGGTGGCGACCATGCAGCCGACCAGCACCGGGGACCACCAGGGCAGGTCGAACGCGGCGGGTGCGCCCACCGTGGCGAGCACGGCGGCCAGGCCGGAGACGTCGTACTTCCACGGTGGCGGCAGCAGGATGGCCGCTGTCACCGCCAGCAGCGCCAGCGCCACCGGGGCCTGCCAGGTCGAGCCGCCGGTCGGCGCGGCCGGCCAGCCGGTCAGGTCGCCGGCCCAGATCGGGCCGGGCGTGGCGAGCACGCCGAGCCCGCCGCGCAAGGCGCTCCAGGCGGCGATCAACCCGATCAGCGTGCCACCGGCGGCGATGCCGAGGATCGGGCCGCGCCGCCACTCGTCGGGCAACGCCCGGGCGGCCACCGCGACCAGCAGCACCAGTGCGGAGGCCACCACGAGCTGGCCGCCGGGAGCGAGCACCGCGGCGATCCGGGCCAGCGTGGCGACGAGCGCCACCGTGGTGGCGGCCAGCGCCAGGTCGGACCCGTCGAGGGACATGTCGGCCCGGCGCCCGGCGTCGATGCGCGGAGCGAGCGCCAGCAGCGCGGCGGCGACCAGGAGCAGGCTGCCCACCCAGGCGTCGGCCGAGGTCGCGCCCGGCGCGCCGAACGCGGCGGCGGCGACTGCCACCGCGCCGAGCACCGTGCCGAGCGCGTGCGGCATGCTCAGATGCCGCTGCGCCACCTGCACCAGGGCGGCGTAGCCGAGCGTCACGCAGACGGCGAGGAAACTCGCCGCGAGGATCGGCACGGTGATCTCACGCAGGTTCGCCGGTGTGGCGACCGGCGGCGTCGGCACCGTGGCCGCCACGAACGCGGCGACGGCGCCGGGCAGGGCGAACGCCGCGCCACCGGCGGCCCAGGCGCAGACCGTCTCCGTCGCGGCGGCGGCGAGCCGGACCCGGGGGGCGAGGGACACCAGCGCCCCGGCCAGGAACAGCACCGTCAGCGCGGCGGCGGTGAGCGCCGGGCGGGCGAGCGCCGCGCCCGCGCCGATCAGGCCCAGCCCGCCCGCTGTCACCGCGTGCGCCGCCGCGGCCCGTTCGGTGCGTGCGGTCAGCCCGAGCACGCCGACCGCGACAGCGGTCAGCAGCATCGGCCAGCAGGCCGCCGCCCAGCCGAGACCGAGCGACGCGGGTACGGCGAGCGCGGTGAGCGCCGCACCGACCACGGCGAACTCGCGCCGGATCTCGGCCGGCAACGCGATCACGGCGGCGACGGTCAGCAGCAACGCGCTGGCCGCGAGCTGCCAGCCGGTCGGGCCGACCGCCCCGGCCAGCTCGGCGTGCCATTCGCTCAGGTCCGCCGACCACGCGGGCAACGCGGCCCGGACCGGGGCCAGCCCGGCGCGCAACGCGCCACCGGCCACCACCAGGCCGCTGACCGTGAGCGCCACCGCGGAGGCGATCTGCGGACCACGCCGGGCCGTCTCCGGTACGGCCCGGACGGCGAGCCCGGTCAGCGCGATGACGGCGGAGATGAGCAGCAGGGACCGGCCGGGCAGGGCCACCGAGGCGACCCGCCCGAGCGCGCCGATGACCGCCAGCGTGAGGATGCCGGCGCCCACGTCCGGCAGCGGCGGCCGGCGCAGCACCAGCGTCCCGGCCAGCGCGACCAGGGCAGCGAGCAGCAGCACCGTGCCCGCGGCTGCGGCCGGCGGCACCGTGGCGGCGCGCAGCAGGCCGGTGACCGCGTACGCCAGCGCGAACGCGACCGCCACGCCGTGCAGCAGCCAGGTCAGCTCGGGCAGCCAGGGCACCGGTCGGGCGGTGCCGGTGGCGGCCGGACCCGGCGGCGTCTCACCGCCCAGCACCTCGGCGGACTCCTCCGGCGCCGACTCGGGCCGGTCGTCGTCGGCGCGTTGCCGGGGCGGGACGGGCGGGGCCGGCTCGGTGGCGGGCAGGTCACGCCGGACGGGGCGCTCGCGTACCACCGCCGAACGGGCGAGCGCCAGGTCGAGCACGGCCACCACGGTCAGCACCAGCGCCCAGCCGACCGGCCCGGTGATCCGCTCGTACGCCAGCAGGGGAAGCACCGGCTGGGCGGCCAGCACGGTGGCGAAGCGTGGCGCGCGCAGACCGGTCCCGTAGGCGTACCCGAGGGCGACGAGCGTGGTGACCAGGAAGATCGTCCCGGCGAACGCGGCGCCCGACGAGCCGCCGCCGATCCGGTCCACGGCCCAGAGCGCGTACCCGGCCAGCGGCACCAGCAGCAACCCGACCGCCGCGATGGTCTCGGCGGTGGAGGTGAGCCCGCGCCGGGCCAGCACCGGCGGGGCGAGCAGCATCAGCGCCGTCGCCACGAGCAGCACGCCGAGGCGGGCCAGCGCGTCCATCGAGCTGGTGGCGACCGCGGCGAAGACCACGGCGGCGACGCCGAGCAGGAGCGCGCCCAGCCCGAGCGGGATGTTCTGCACCTCGCGCGAGGACGCCTCGGGCGGGTGCTCCGGGTCGTCCGCGTCGAGCCAGCGCGGGCGACCGCGCGGCGGCGACGGGGGCAGGTCCTCCGGTGGGCCGGGCGGCGGGGTGCCCTGGCGGGGCACCCGGGGCGGCGCGCCGGTGGCGGCGGTGGGCGGGCGGCGGCCGGGCCGGCGGCGCAGGACCCGGCGCGGCCGGGTGGCCTGCCGGATCCGTTCCTCACCGGCGTGCGCCAGGATGTCCCGCTGGAAGAGGGCGGCCTGCATCTTGGCGGCGATCTGCCGCTGTTCCCGGGCGATCTCGGCGTCGCGGGCCTTCATCTCGGCGATCGAGCGCTCGATTTCGGCCAGGTGCTCGGCCCACTGGGGCTGGTGCGCGCCGCAGTGCGGGCAGACGACGGCGGGCTTGATGTCCTGCCCGCACGAGGCGCACCTGAAGCTCTCCACGACAGTCTCCCGTCCCGCCCGTGCCCCCGCACTGTGGACCTCCCAGAGGCAGCATGCCTTGAGTGGGCCGGGATTTCGACAGTTGCCGCCGCGTTCCGGACAACAAAAACGGACCGGCCGCCGGGGAGACGTTCCCCGGCGGCCGGTCCGCACGGTCAGCGGGTCAGGGGCGGCCCATGCCGCGGTACTCCCAGCCGGCCTGCGTCCACAGTGTCGAGTCGAGGCAGTTGCGCCCGTCGACCACCTTGCGGCCGTTCGCCAGCTCGCCCAGGGCGACCGGGTCGGCGTTGCGGAACTCGGCCCACTCGGTGAGCACGCAGACCAGGTCGGCGCCGCGGACGGCGTCGTTCATGGTCTCCTCGTACGTCAGCTCGGGCACCGCCCGGCGCGCGTTCTCGATCCCCTGCGGGTCGAACACGTGCACGTCGGCGCCGGCCTTGCCGAGCAGCGAGGCGACCGCGAGCGCCGGCGCGTCGCGTACGTCGTCGGTGTTGGGTTTGAACGTGGCGCCGAGCACCGCGACCCGGGTGCCGGAGAGGTCCGGGCCGGCCGGGCCGGAGCGGCGGCCGAGCAGTTCGGCGGCGAGCTGCACCACGCGGCTGCGGCGGCGCTGGTTGATCAGGTCGACCTCGTGCAGGAAGCGCAGCGCCTCACCGGCGCCCAGCTCCTGCGCCCGGGCCTGGAAGGCGCGGATGTCCTTGGGCAGGCAGGCGCCGCCGAAGCCCAGCCCGGCCTGGAGGAAGCGGTTGCCGATACGCGGGTCGTAGCCGATCGAGCGGGCGAGCTGGGTGACGTCGCCGCCGGCCGCCTCGCAGACCTCGGCCATCGCGTTGATGAAGGAGATCTTGGTGGCGAGGAACGCGTTCGCGGCGACCTTGACCAGCTCGGCGGTGGCGAAGTCGGTGACCACCAGCGGCACCTCGCGGTCCTCGGTGGCGGCGAGGTCGAAGACGCCTTTGTGGGCGGCGAAGAGCATGCCGTTGGCCCACTCGCTCTTGACGCCGACCACGATCCGGTTCGGACGGAGCACGTCGTCGACGGCGAAGCCCTCCTGGAGGAACTCGGGGCTCCACGCCACCTCGACGCCGAGGTCGGCCGGGGTGTGCTTGCCGACGAGCTGCTCCACCCACTCGGCGGTGCCCACCGGCACGGTGGACTTGCCGACGATCAGCGCCTTGCGGGTCAGGTGCTGGGCGAGGCTGGTCACGGACGCCTCGACGTACGACAGGTCGGCGCCCATCCCGTCGGCCCGCTGCGGGGTGCCGACGCAGATGAAGTGGACGTCGCCGAAGTCGGCGGTCTCCTGGATGTCGGTGCTGAACCGCAGCCGCCCGGCGGCCAGGTTGCGCCGCAGCAGCTCGTCGAGGCCCGGCTCGTGGATCGGCACCTCGCCCGCGTTCAGCTTGGCGATCTTGTCCGCGTCGACGTCGAAGCCGAGCACCTCGTAGCCCAGCTCCGCGTAGCAGATGGCGTAGGTCGCACCGAGGTAGCCGGTGCCGAGGAACGTCACCCGCGGGCGGGCGGCGCCGGACGGCGGGGTCACCGCGGCGATGGCGGGCATCGGCTGGGTGTTCGGGTACGGAATCGTCACGCCTGTCTTCTCCGCTCGCACTGGCGGCGCTTCCACGCGTCGCATTCTGCTGGGGCGCCGAGCCGGGCACCGAGGGAACTGGATGTCTGCTGTGAGGGTAATGGGGTCGGGCGGGCGAGGCTCGGGCGCGAGCCTACCCGCCGGTAAGGTTCGGCCGGGGCCGGTGGCTATCCTTCAGTTTGCGGCAGTCGTCGGCCTCCGGGCGGCACAGACTGCGCATGATAGCGGTGAAAGGGGAGGGCCGACATGGCCGCAGAGCAGTCGTTCGACGTCTACCGGTTGCCGGAGGAGCACGAGGCGATCCGGGAGGCGGTCCGTGAGGTCTGTGCGGCCAAGGTGGCTCCGCACGCCGCCGAGGCGGACGAGACAGGTGAGTTCCCCAAGGCGTCCTACGAGGCTCTGCGCGCGGCCGACTTCCACGCCCCGCACATCCCGGTCGAGTACGGCGGCGCCGGCGCCGATGCGCTGGCCACGGCCATCGTGATCGAGGAGGTGGCCCGGGCCTGCGCGTCGTCCTCGCTGATCCCGGCGGTGAACAAGCTGGGCACCATGCCGCTGCTGCTGGCCGGCTCCGAGGAGCTGAAGCGCAAGTACCTCACCCCGGTCGCGGCCGGGGAGGGCATGTTCTCCTACTGCCTCTCCGAGCCGGAGGCGGGCAGCGACGCCGCCTCGATGACCACCAAGGCGGTACGTGACGGAGACCACTGGGTGCTCAACGGCGTGAAGCGGTGGATCACCAACGCGGGCGTGTCCGAGTACTACACCGTGTTCGCCGTGACCGATCCCACAGCCCGGTCGAAGGGCATCTCCGCGTTCGTGGTGGAGAAGTCCGACCCGGGTGTCAGCTTCGGCGCGCCGGAGAAGAAGCTCGGCATCAAGGGCTCGCCCACCCGCGAGGTCTACTTCGACAACGTCCGGATCCCGGCCGACCGCATGATCGGCGCCGAGGGCACCGGCTTCGCCACCGCCATGAAGACGCTGGACCACACCCGGGTCACCATCGCCGCCCAGGCGGTCGGCATCGCGCAGGGCGCGCTGGACTACGCCAAGGGCTACGTCCAGGAGCGCAAGCAGTTCGGCAAGGCGGTCGCCGACTTCCAGGGCATCCAGTTCATGCTCGCCGACATGGGCATGAAGCTGGAGGCGGCGCGGCAGCTCACGTACACCGCCGCCGGCAAGTCCGAGCGCGGCGACGCGGACCTGACCTACTTCGGCGCGGCCGCGAAGTGCTTCGCGTCGGACGCCGCCATGGAGATCACCACGGACGCGGTCCAGCTGCTCGGCGGCTACGGCTACACCCGCGACTACCCGGTCGAGCGGATGATGCGGGACGCCAAGATCACCCAGATCTACGAGGGCACCAACCAGGTGCAGCGCATCGTGATGGCGCGTCAGCTGCTCAAGGGCTGACGGCAGGGCGTTCGGGCGGGCGGGCCGGTTTCGTACCGGCCCGCCCGCGCTCGTTCAACGGCTTTCGGTGCCCTCCGGCCGGCCCGCGCCGCGCGGGGGCGCGGACCACGGCGACTCGCCGCCGGTGCGGCGGGGCAGGGGTTCGGTGGGGGCTTCGGGGTACGCCAGCGTGAGCGGCGGCGTGTCCGGGTCCTTCGCCGGCGCCGGGGGCCAGTCGGCGAGCGCCGGCTTGTGCTCCACCGGTGTGACGGCCGGGGTCAGCTCCGCCTCGGCCGTCGCGGGTGTGGCGGGGCGCCGCCAGCGGCTCGTGCTGAACACGGCCATCAGCAGCAGCACGCCGATGAGGAACAGCGTGCCGTTGTCGAGCGGGTCGCGCAGCGGCAGCGGGTCACCGAGCAGCTTCAGGTCGTCCGGCACCCGGTCCCGCACACTGAACGGCGCGACGAACAGTCCGAGGTACGGGACAGCGAGCAGCAGGCCGGCCACCAGCGGGCCGAACGGCGAGAAGCGCAACGTGCCGAGCAGGCCGAGCAGGATGCCGGCGACGCCCAGATAGACGGCCGGCTCGATCAGGTTCGGCGTGCTGTACGTCCCGATCTCCACCCAGCGGTCGACGGTCCGCTCAGATCCGTCCTGACCGAGCGTGACGAGCACCCAGGTGACGGGTGCCACCGCCAACCCGGCGAGGAAGCTCCAGAGATGTCGCATCCGCGCACCGTACCGTTTCCGGCATGACAGATCATCCCGCGGTCCCGCCGGGTAAGCCGACCTCGTACTCCCGTGTCACGCTCAGTCGCATCATGACCGCGGTCGATGTCAATCTGTACGGGACCGTGCACGGTGGGGTACTGATGAAATTCGTGGACGACGTTGCCGGTGCGGCGGCTGCGCGGCACAGCGGCGGCACCGCGGTGACCGCCTCCATCGACGAGATCGTCTTCTCCGAGCCGGTCCGGGTGGGCGACCTCGTGCACGCGCACGCACAGATCAACTGGACCGGCCAGACCTCGATGGAGGTCGGGGTGCGGGTGGTCGCCGAGCGCTGGGACTCGGCCGAGGAGGAGCCGGTCCGGGTCGCCACCGCGTACCTGGTCTTCGTGGGCGTCGACGTGGGCGGCTCGCCCCGCCCGGTCCGCCCGGTGCTGCCCGAGACGCCGGAGGACGAGCGCCGCTTCCGGGAGGCCGAGATCCGGCGCGCGCACCGGCTCGCCCGGCGCCGCGCGATCCAGGCCCACCGGGCCGGCTGACCGGTGCCCCGCCCACACCGGCCCGGGGTGCGGGGTGTGGGCGGGGCACGCCCCGTACGGCGCACCCGGCGCGGACAATGGCGGCACGAGGTAGGGCAAGATGGCGCCACGGCTCCGGCACACCGTCGTGGCGGGCCCAGGGGAGGGTGGAACAGTGGCTGACGTGCTGTGGACGCCGCCGGCGGACGTGCGGGAGCGGTCCCGGATCGGTGACTACCTGCGCTGGCTGGCCGAGCACCGCGGGCTGGAGTTCGCCGACTACGACGCGCTGTGGCAGTGGTCGGTGACCGACCTGGACGCGTTCTGGCGCTCGATCTGGGACTGGTTCGACGTCGTCGCGCACACCCCGCCGAGCGCCACCCTCACCGACCGGTCCATGCCGGGCGCCCGCTGGTTCCCCGGCGCGACGCTCAACTACGCCGAGAACGTGCTGCGGATGCCGGGGCTGGGCGACGACGACCCGGCGGTGATCGCACACGGGCAGACCCGTGCACCGGAGACGCTCACCGCGGCCGGGCTGCGTGAGCGGGTCCGCCGGGTGGCCGCCGGGCTGCGCCGCCTCGGCGTGGGGCCGGGCGACCGCGTGGCCGCGTACGCGCCGAACATCCCCGAGACGTACGTGCTGCTGCTCGCCACCGCCAGCCTCGGCGCGATCTTCTCCTCCTGCGCGCCCGAGTTCGGCACCCGCAGCGTCACCGACCGCTGGCAGCAGATCGAGCCCACGGTGCTGGTCGCCGTGGACGGCTACCGGTACGGCGACAAGCCGGTCGACCGGCGCGCCGAGGTGGCCGCGATCCGGGCCGCGCTGCCGTCGCTGCGGCACACCGTCGCCGTCGCGTACCTCGATCCGGACGGCCCGGCGCCCGACGGCGCGCTGCCGTGGGCGGAGCTGGCGGCGGACACCGACGAGCCGCTGACGTTCACGCCGGTCGCCTTCGACCACCCGCTGTACGTGCTCTACTCCTCCGGCACCACCGGCCTGCCCAAGCCGATCGTGCACGGCCACGGCGGCATCCTGCTGGAACACCTCAAGATGCTGGCGCTGCACCACGACCTGGGTCCGTCCGACCGGTTCCTGTGGTTCACCACGACCGGCTGGATGATGTGGAACTTCCTGGTCTCCGGCCCGGCGGTGGGCGCGGCGATCGTGCTGTTCGACGGCAACCCGGGCCATCCCGACCTGGGCGCGCTGTGGCGGCTGGCCGCCGACACCGGCACCACGTACTTCGGTACGTCCGCGCCGTTCCTGCTGGCCTGCCGCAAGGCCGGCCTGGTGCCGCGCGAGGTCGCCGACCTGTCCGCGGTGCGCGGCCTCGGCTCGACCGGCGCGCCGCTGCCGGCCGAGGGCTTCACCTGGGTGTACGAGAACGTCAGCGACCGCCTCCAGCTCCAGTCGCTGTCCGGCGGCACCGACGTGTGCACCGGGTTCGTGGGCGGCGTGCCGCTGCTGCCGGTGTACGCCGGTGAGATCGCCTGCCGGGCGCTCGGCGCGAAGGTGGAGGCCCGCTCCGCCGACGGCAGCGCCGTGATCGGGCAACTCGGCGAGCTGGTGATCACCGAGCCGATGCCGAGCATGCCGGTCGGGTTCTGGAACGACCCGGACGGCGCCCGCTACCGGGAGGCGTACTTCGAGGTCTATCCCGGCGTGTGGCGCCACGGCGACTGGATCACCGTGAACGAGCGCGGCGGGTGCGTGATCACCGGCCGGTCCGACGCCACGCTCAACCGGGGCGGCGTACGGCTGGGCACCGCCGAGTTCTACTCCGTGGTCGAGGGACTGGACGAGGTGGTCGACTCGGTGGTCGTGCACCTGGAGGACGACGAGGGCGGCGCGGGCGAGCTGCTGCTGTTCGTGGTGCTCGCCGACGGCCTGGAACTCGACGACGAGATGCGGCGAAAGATCTGCCGGGAGCTGCGTACCGCCCTGTCGCCGCGGCACGTGCCGGACGAGATCCACCAGGTCCGGGCCGTGCCGCGCACGTTGAGCGCGAAGAAGCTGGAGGTGCCGGTGAAGAAGATCCTGACGGGCACCCCGGTGGACAGCGCGGCGGCCAAGGGTGCCCTGGCCAATCCCGAGTCCCTGACGGCGTTCGCCGCCCTGGCCCAGCGCCGGGCCGCCACCGACAGCCCTGTCTCCCCTCGCTGATCTTGCACTTTCCGCCCCGGCGAAAGGGGCGAATCCCCCGCGCCGAGGACCGAAAGTGCAAGATCGACGGGGAGGGGGAGGGCGGCGGCTCAGGCCAGGGTGTGCGTGGTCTTCTCGGTTTCGGCGCGGGAGGCGAGGCGGGTCGGGTCGGGGTGGGCGCAGGCGACCACGCTGGCTCCTGCCGTGAGCGGGGTGAGCAGCCAGTCGACCGGGTCGGGGTGGGCGGACACGTCCACCAGGAGGCGGTCGCCCTGGGTCAGGCCCAGCTCGGTGGCGCGGGCCGCCGCGCGGGCCAGCAGCGCCGCGTCCCCGTCCCCGGCGGCCGGGTCCGGCGTGAAGTGGTCGCCGTGCCCGCGTACCGCCGTGACGAAGTCGGTGCAGCCCGCCGGCACCTGCCGCATCGGCAGCGCGAACGGGTCGAGCGCCAGCGCGTACCGCTCGCCGGCCGGCCACCCGGCCGACTCGTCCACCCGGTCGGCGGCCACGAACAGCGCCTCCACCGGGCCCGGCGTGCCGGCCACCGTCAGCTTCGCCGACCAGCAGCCGAGCAGCACGGCGGCGGTCTGCCAGTGCGGCGGCAGCAGCACCCCGGCCGCGTCGCCGGGCGCGGCGCCCACCTCGTCGGTGAGCAGGTTGGCGGTCTTCGCCACCCAGTTCGCGAGCGTCGCCCCGGACAGTTCGGTGCGCTCGCCGGTGGCGTCGTCGTACCAGGTCAGCAGCGGTCGGGTGGGGTCGGGCGCGATCGCGTCGGCGAACACCCGGGCAATGTTGTCGGCCATCGGCGCGAACGATACGCGCCCCGCGTGCGTACTCGATGACAACGACAAGTCGGCGTACCGTCGGGTCGCGGTCAGCGCCTTGCGTCCGGCCCGGCGTAGGCTTGCCGAGAGTGTTCTTCCCCACAACTGCGCCACCTGAGGAGTCGCCCCGTGACCGCCGGTCGCCCGCCCCGCGTTCTCATCGACGCCACGAGTGTCCCCGCCGACCGTGGCGGCGTCGGTAGATACGTCGACGGACTGCTCGGCGCGCTGGGCCGGGTCTGCGGCACCGGCGTCGACCTGGCCGTGGTGAGTCTCCGCACCGACCTGGAGCGCTACACCCGGATGCTGCCCGGCGCCGAGGTGATTCCCGCCCCGGCGGCGGTGGCGCACCGGCCGGCGCGGCTGGCCTGGGAGCAGACCGGCCTGCCGCTGCTGGCCCAGCAGGTCGGCGCCGAGGTGCTGCACTCGCCGTTCTACACCTGCCCGCTGCGGGCGGGTTGTCCGGTGACTGTCACCGTGCACGACGCGACGTTCTTCACCGAGCCGGAGCACTACGACAAGTCGCGCCGGACGTTCTTCCGCAGCGCGATCAAGACGTCGCTGCGCCGGGCCGGCCGGGTGATCGTGCCGAGCAAGGCCACCCGCGACGAACTGATCCGGCTGCTGGACGCCGACCCGACCCGGATCGACGTCGCCTACCACGGCGTCGACCAGGACGCGTTCCACGCGCCGGGCGACGAGGAGAAGGCACGTGTCCGGGCCCGGCTGGGTCTCGGCGACAGCAGCTACATCGCGTTCCTCGGGGCCAAGGAGCCGCGCAAGAACGTACCCAACCTGATCCGCGGCTGGGCCCGGGCGGTGGCCGACCGGCCGAACCCGCCCGCGCTGGTGGTGGCCGGCGGCCAGGGGCACGACGACGACATCGACCGCGCGGTGGCCGAGGTCCCGTCGCACCTGCGGCTGCTGCGCCCGGGTTACCTGCGCTACGCCGACCTGCCCGGCTTCCTCGGCGGTGCGCTGGTGGCGGCATACCCGTCCTACGGCGAGGGCTTCGGCCTGCCGATCCTGGAGGCGATGGCGTGCGCCGCCCCGGTGCTCACCACGCCGCGCCTGTCCCTGCCCGAGGTGGGCGGCGACGCGGTCGCCTACACCAGCGAGGACCCGGACCAGATCGCCACCGACCTCGGCGCCCTGCTGGACGACGAGCAGCGGCGGCTGTCCCTGGCCAAGGCCGGTTTCGACCGGGCCAAGGAGTTCACCTGGGAGTCCAGCGCGGAGGTCCACATCGCGGCGTGGCGACGGGCCCGGTCCTGAGCGCCGGTCGCCGGTCCCGGGCGACCGACCGTGACGGCTCGCCCGCTTCGGGCATGATGTGCTGATGTTCTACGCCGTCATCCCGGCGGGCGGCAGCGGCACGAGGTTGTGGCCGTTGTCCCGTGCCGGCCATCCCAAGTTCCTCCACCCGCTGACCGGCACCCCCGCCTCGCTGCTGCAGGCCACTGTCGACCGGTTGTCGCCGTTGACCACCCCGGAGCGCACGCTCGTGGTCACCGGGGCCGCGCACGCCGCGGCGGTGGCTCGGCAACTGGCCGGCCTGCCGGAGGAGAACATCCTGGTCGAGCCGTCGCCGCGGGATTCCTGCGCGGCGATCGCGCTGGCCGCCGCGGTGATCGCCGCCCGGACCCCGGACGCGGTGATGGGCTCGTTCGCCGCCGACCACCTGATCGGCGACCCGGCCCGGCTGGCCGAGGTGGTTCGCCAGGCCATCCGGGGCGCGGAGCAGGGGCTGCTGATGACTGTGGGCATCACCCCGACGCGTCCGGAGACCGGCTACGGCTACCTGGAGACCGGCGACCCGGTGGGTGACGGCCCGCTGCGCCCGGTCCGCGAGTTCAAGGAGAAGCCGGCCGCCGAGGTGGCCGAGGTGTACGTCCGCTCCGGCCGGCACCTCTGGAACGCCAGCATGTTCGTCTGGCGGGTGGACGTCTTCCTGTCCGAGCTGGCCCGCCAGCAGCCGGAGCTGCACGCCGGGATCACCGCCATCGCGGCGGCCTGGGGCACCCCGGAGCAGGACGACGTGCTCGGCCGGATCTGGCCGACGCTGCCCCGGATCTCGGTCGACTACGCGGTGATGGAGGGCGCGGCGACGGCCGGCCGGGTGGCCACGGTGCCCGGCGACTTCGGCTGGAACGACGTGGGCGACTTCCACACGCTCGGCGAGGTGCTGCCCGCCGACGGCGCCGGCAACGTGGTGCTGGGCGGGGACGCGAAGCCGGGCGTGCTGCTGCACGACACCACCGGCACCGTGGTGGTGCCGCACTCCGGCCGGCTGGTGGCGACCGTCGGGGTGCACGACCTGATCGTCGTGGACACCCCTGATGCGCTGCTGGTCTGCCCCCGCGACCGCGCGCAGGACGTGAAGAAGATCGTGGACGAGCTGAAGGAACGCGGCGAGGAGGGCCTGGTCTGATCCGCCGGGCCGCCGGAGTGGCGACGCGTCCGGCGGCGCGGCGTGGTACCGCCGCTCAGCCGCCGGCGTGGCGGGCCAGCACCGCGAGCGCCGGCGGCACGAGCTGGGCGGTGGCGTGGGCGAGCGGCTCGGGCAGCCGGTCCGGCGGGAACCAGCCGAGCGCCTCGGACTCCGCGCTGACCCGCTCGACCGCCCCGGCCGGGGCCAGGACGGCGTACCGGACGTCGTAGTGGAACGACCCGCCCTGGCAGGCGACCTGGTGGATGTCCACGTCGATCGGGTCCGGCTCGACGGTCAGGCCGGTGATGCCGGACTCCTCGGTGGCCTCGCGCAGCGCGGCGGCCACCAGGGTCCGGTCGCCGGGCTCGCAGTGCCCGCCGAGCTGCACCCACCTGCGGATCTTGCCGTGCAGGCAGAGCAGCACCCGGCCGTCCGGGTCGAGCACCAGCGCGCTCGCCGTGACGTGCCCGGCCCGGTGCGTCCGGCTCATCGCCACCGGTCCGTCGGCCAGCAGCGCCAGCGTCCGGTCCCGGGCGGCGTCGGCGGCGGGGCTGGTCGCCGTCCAGCGGCTCAGCGTCGCGACGGCATCGGCGTGCAACTCGGTGTACGGGATGAGATCGGGCACCCGGACACTCTACGAGCGCCGCCTCCGTACCCTGGCGCGGTGACCCTGCGACTCGTCGAGTTCCTGGTGGCCGGTAACGAGGCGAGCGACCTCCTGCCGGTGCGGTCGGCCGCGCTGCTGCGGGCGCACGGCGCGCGCCGCGGCTTCTGGACGGTGCTGGACGAGGGGCCGGTCGAGCAGTGCCTGGCGCTGCTGCTGGAGCGCGACGACGGCCACTGGGAGGCGCACCACGTGGCCGCCGACGCCGGCCGGGAGAACGGCCGGACCGAGGACGGCGAGGCGCTGGCCCACCACGACGGCTGGGTGTACGTCTTCGGCTCGCACTTCGGGTCCAAGGGCGGCCCGCTGCGGCCCCGGCGCGCGTTCGTGGCCCGGTTCCGGGAGGACGACGCGGTGGCCGGGCCGCTGCCGGTACGCGTGGTGCGCAACCGCTTCCGGCTGCACCGGGCGGTGAACGACGCGCTCGCCGCCGCTCCGTTGACGCTGCTGCCGCCCGGTGACCGGGTCCGGCAGCGCTTCATCGTGGAGACGCTGGCCCGGGGCACCGCCCGGGCGAAGAGCTGGGTGACCCGGCTGGCCGCGGACGACCTGCCGATCAACGTCGAGGCGGCGGCGTTCACCCCGGCCGGTACGGCGCTGCTGGGCCTGCGTTTCCCGGTGACCGCCGAGGGAGAGCCGGTCTACGTCGAGCTGGCCGGTGTACCGGAGATGTTCGACGATCCGGAGCGGCCGGGTGAGCTGCTGGCGCTCGGGGCGTACGCGCTGACCGGGGTGACGCCGCCCGGGGCGCTGGCCGGCTTCCGCGCGATCACCTCGACGGGCGACGGCGGCTACGCGGCGGTGACCGGGTCGATCGACGCGCTGGGCAAGGGTTCGGTGCTGCTGGACGACCACCCGCACGGCGGCGAGGTGACCTCCCGGCACGTGCGGTTCCGGCACGACGCGGGCGGGGGTGCGCTGGTGGCCGGGGAGGTGGTGGCGGAGCTGGCGCCGTTCCATCACGTGGAGGGGCTGGCCGAGCTGGCGGGGCGCTGCTACTACGTCACCGACGAGGACCATCGGGTGGCGCTCTGGATCGGATGAGCGAGGGCCGGGCGGCACCCCTGCGACTGCTGTCGCAGACCCTCGTGGTGCCACCCGGCCACGCCCGTCAGCCGGCGTCCGGGTCGACGTTGCACCCCGGCGTCGGCGGGCAACAGAGAGTTTGCCGAACCGGCCCGTCCAGCGTCGAGGTTTTTCACCTGACGCTTAAAGATGGAGATTAGTACCGGCGGGTACAGTGCGAGGTGTGGCGGGCACCCCCGCCGTCCGCACGGGAGCAGCAACCCATGTTGAAGATCATTTTCTCGGGCGAGGACGTCCTGCGGACCCGGGTCGCACCGGCCGCGGACCCGCTCTGGGAGCTGGTCCTCAGCCTGCACCTGCTCCAGGGGCGCAGCCGGGATCCGATGATGACCACGTGGCGGCGCACCGTGGCGCACGGCCTGCGGACCGACACCGACGCCGAGCAGTACCGTCTGCTGCTCGCGCTCAACCCGCCGCGCGGCTACTTCCCGGACTTCCTCACCCCGTCCGCCAGTCGCGAGGGCATCGAGGCGGGGCTGGACGCGGTCCGGGGCACCCCTGTGGACATGCTGCGCCGCGACCTGACGCGGCTGGCCGGGGAAACAGCGCTGCCGTCGTCGGCCGGCGCGCTCGCACGCGGTGAGCCCGCGACGCTGCACCACCTCACCGACGCCATGGCCCGCTACCAGTCGCTGGCGGTCACGCCCTACTGGGCCCGGGTGCAGGCGGCGGTCGAGGCGGACCGGGCCCGGCGTGCGCGCGCCATGCTCGACGGTGGCGCCGAAGGGCTGCTGGCCAGCCTGCGGCCGAACATGCGCTGGGTCTCGGGCGTGCTGGAGGTGCTCGACTACCCGGACACCCGCGAACTGCACCTGGACGGCCGGGGGCTGCTGCTCGTGCCGTCGTTCTTCTGCTCGCGTACCCCGGTGGCGCTCGTCGACCCGACGCTTCCCCCGGTGCTGGTCTACCCGGTCGACCGGCTGGCCGGCCTGACGCCCGCGTCCGGCCCCGCCGCGTCACCGCAGGGCGAGGCGCT
Source organism: Micromonospora sp. WMMD1219 (assembly GCF_049315215.1). Lineage (NCBI taxonomy): Bacteria > Bacillati > Actinomycetota > Actinomycetes > Micromonosporales > Micromonosporaceae > Micromonospora > Micromonospora sp. WMMD1219. The sequence goes on along the minus strand of NZ_CP186057.1, from coordinate 579,995 downwards.
CGCCGCCCTGCTCGGCCGCACCCGCTCCCGGGTGCTCCAGGCCGCCGACGAGGGCTGCACCACCGGCGAGATGGCCCGCCGGCTGCGCATCTCCGCCGCCGCGGCCAGCCAGCACACCACGGTGCTGCGCAACGCGGGACTGCTGGTCAGCCAGCGTGACCGCAACACCGTCCTGCACACGCTGACCCCGCTGGGCCGGGCCGTCCTCGACGCCTGAGCGTCGCCCGCCGGAGTCAGAGCGCCAGCGTGGCGCTCGCGGCGCTGCCGGACGGGGGTGGGAGCAACGTCGAGTCGATCCCCTCCGCGGCCAGCGCGGCGCGCAGGCGTTGCAGGTCCGCGCCGAACCGGACCAGGTCCGCCGGGTCGACCGGGGCGGGCGCCGCGCCGAGCAGCAGGCCGGTGGCCGAGGCGGGCCAGCCGGGCACCGTGGCGGCGAGCCCGGCGCGTACCTCGTCGTCGGTGACGTGGGTGAAGACGGTGCCCGGGGCGACCACCTGGGCGACCGCGTCGATCGCCCGTCGCACCGCGGCCGGGTCGGCGGGCTCGGGGCCGGTCCGGTCCGCCAGCGTCGCCGCCGCCCGCAGACCGGCCGCGTGCGCCTCGGCCGTGCCGAGCGAGAACAGGTCCATCGAGGCGTCGCGCACCAGCGTGCGGGCGCCCTCGTCGTCGTCCCGGGTGGCGGCGAGGTAACCCCGCACCACGGCGACCGGCACCTGGTCGCACTTGCCCTTGATCAGCTCACCGGCGGCGGCGAGTTCGTCGACCACCGCCATCTGGGTGACGAACAGCTCGTTGCCGTACGGGTCGACCTCGCCCCGGTGGTCGCGGATCGCCGGCATGCCGGCCACCCCGAGCGCCACGTCGGTGAGCCCGTTGCGCCACGGGCGGCCCATGGTGTCGCTGACGATCACGGCGACGTCGAGGCCGTACCGCTCGCGCAGATCGGCGCGCAGCGCCCGGGCGGACGCGTCCGGGTCGACCGGCAGCAGCACCAGCCGGGTCTTGTCCACGTTCGAGGCGTCGATGCCGGCGGAGGCCATCACGAACCCGTGGTGGGTCTGCACGATCCGGGTCGCGCCCCGGGTCGCCACCACCCGGGCGGTCTCCCCGGCCAGGACGCGGTCCCGCTCGGCGAGCCGTTCCGGGCCGTCGGCCGGCACGTCGACCAGCCGGCCCTCCGCCTTCGACACGATCTTGCTGGTGACCACGAGCACGTCGTGGTCGCGCAGCCAGGGCGCCGCGCCGGTGATCAGCGCCGCCAGGTCGTCGCCCTCGGTCACGTCGCCGATGCCCGGCACCGGCAGGATCTCCAGCCTCACATCAACTCCAGCGCGGCGCGCACCATCGCGGCGGTCGCCGCCTCGTCGGTCATCCGCAGCGGCGCCGCGCGGACCGTCACGTCCGGCACCACGGTGCCCTCGTCCTCCGGCGCGACCAGCCAGCCGTCGAGCAGCCCGCCCGCCGTCCGGGCGCCGTAGAGGCCGCCCACGCCGGCCGCGCTGCACTCCACGCCGAGCACGGCGAGGCAGCGGTCGGCCATGCCGCGCACCGGCGCGCCGCCGATGATCGGCGACACCCCGACCACCGGGGCCGGGCCGCCGGTCACCGCGTCGCGCAGACCGGGCACGGCCAGCACCGGGGCGATGCTCACCACCGGGTTGCTCGGCGCGATCAGCACCACGTCCGCGGCCGCGATCGCCTCGACCACGCCGGGCGCGGGCTTCGCCGCGTCGGCGCCCACGAAGACGAACCGGTCGGTGGGTACGTCCGCCCGATGGCGCACCCACCACTCCTGGAAGTGGATCGCCCGCCGGCCCTGCTCGTCGGTGACGACGGCATGGGTCTCCAGGCGGTCGTCGGTGGCCGGCAGCAGCCGTACGCCCGGCTGCCAGCGGGCCGCCAGCGCCTCGGTCACCTGGGACAGCGGGTAGCCGGCGTTGATCATCTGGGTGCGCACCAGGTGGGTGGCGACGTCCTTGTCGCCCAGGCCGAACCAGCTCGGCTCCGCGCCGTACGCGGCCAGCTCGTTCTTCACCGTCCAGGTCTCGCCCGCCCGGCCCCAGCCGCGCTCCGGGTCGGCGCCGCCGCCGAGCGTGTAGAGCACGCTGTCCAGGTCGGGGCAGACCTTCAGCCCGTGCAGCAGCAGATCGTCGCCGACGTTGACCACGGCGGTCACCTCGGCGCCCACCCCGCGGGCGTACGCCCGCACGCCGAGCAGGAAACGGGCGCCCCCGATGCCGCCGGTCAGTACCACGATGCGCATGGCGTCCATCCTTCCGCACGCGCCGCCGTCGATCGTCCGGTGGCCGGAGAGACTACGCTCACTTCGGCAACTGTCCGCTTTCGTCCCCTGGGGGAGTCCGTGACCAGCCCCGCCGAGCCCGCGTCCGGCGACGCCACGCAGGCCAGCCAGTTGATCAAGCCATTGCGCGAACTGGCCGCGCTCGTCCTTCTCGGCGCCAACGCCGTGCTTCTCTTCGTCGGCCTGGTGCGTCTGCTGCCGGTCGACGACTACAGCACGGCCAGCGGCCGGGCCGGGAGTACGTACTTCACCTTCATCGGCCTGGAGTCGACGGTCCTGCCGCTGCTCGCGGTCCTGATCGCCACCGTGATCCTCCCGGTCGTGCCGAAGGCCAAGCTGATCACGCAGGTGGCGTTGGTCGAGTACGCCGTGTCCGCCGTGTTCGGCGCGCTGACGTTCCTGATCTGGCTGGTCGGCCGGCTGGCCGACGGTGAGGTGCTGGACGCGTTCCTCGGCCTGCTGACCCGCGCCGCCTGGCTGGCGATCTTCGCGGTCGCCGCGTTCGTCGTGTTCAAGATCTGGCGCACGCTCTACTACGTGCCGAAGCCCAAGGCGCAACCCGGCGTGTACGGCCAGGCCCAGCCCGGCTGGCCGCAGCAGCCGGGTCAGCCCGGTGGCTACCCCGGTCCGGGCGGCTACCCGCAGCAGCCCGGCCAGGGCTACCCGCAGGCCGGCTCGCCGCCGCCCGGCTGGCCGCAGCAGCCCGGCCCGTACGGCCAGCCGCAGTCGGCGCCGCCGTTCAACACGGCCCCGCCGCACGCCCCGCAGTCCGGCCCGCCGTTCGCCGACCCGCAGTCGGCGCCGCAGTCCGGCGTCCCGTTCGCCGGTCCGCAGCAGGCGCCGCAGTACGGCTCGCCGCAGCCCGCGCCGCCGTTCGGCCAGCCGCCGTCGGCCGACCCGACGCAGGCGATCCCGCGCCAGTCCGCCGAGCCGGGCGCGCCGTCGCCCGCCGACGACGAGCGCACCCAGCGGTTCGACCGCGAGGACCCGAACCAGCCCCGCTGAGACCCGCGCGGCGGGCGACGGAGAGCCGTCGCCCGCCGCCATCTCGGCCCGCTGCCGTCGCGGCGGCCACTGTGCGGCGGCTCACCCGGGCCGTCCCGGTGCCCGGACCGCGACCGGGGGCGGGCATCCGGCGCTCCGGCAGCGCTTAGGCTGGGCGGATGGTTGATCGCAGCGACCCCGAACCGACCGAGGCGAGCATCCGGCGGGCGCTGGGGCGGGCCGCCACCGGCCGGGCGCTCGACGCCGGCGAGGCGGGCGCGCTGCTCGCCGCCCGCGGGCCGATGCTCGACGAGCTGCTCCGGATCGCCTCCGACATCCGCAACGCCGGGCTGCGTGACGCCGGGCGGCCGGGCGTGGTGACGTACTCGAAGAAGGTCTTCATCCCGCTGACCCGGCTCTGCCGGGACCGCTGCCACTACTGCACGTTCGCCACCGTGCCGCACCGGCTGCCCGCCGCCTACCTGGAACGCGACGAGGTGCTGGCGATCGCCCGCGAGGGTGCCGCGCAGGGCTGCAAGGAGGCGCTGTTCACGCTCGGCGACCGGCCCGAGGAGCGGTGGCCGGCGGCCCGCCGGTGGCTGGACGAGCGGGGGTACGACTCGACGCTGGACTACCTGCGCGCCTGCGCGGTGGCGGTGCTGGAGGAGACCGGACTGCTGCCGCACCTGAACCCGGGCGTGCTCACCTGGTCGGAGTTGCAGCGGCTCAAGCCGGTCGCGCCGAGCATGGGCATGATGCTGGAGACCACAGCCACCCGGCTGTGGTCGGAGCCGGGCGGCCCGCACTACGGCTCGCCGGACAAGGAACCCGCGGTACGCCTGCGGGTGCTCGACGACGCCGGCCGGGTCGGGGTGCCGTTCACCACGGGCATCCTGATCGGCATCGGCGAGAACCGGGCCGAGCGGGTCGACGCGATCTTCGCGATCCGCCGGGCGATGCGGGAGTACGGCCACCTCCAGGAGGTGATCGTGCAGAACTTCCGCGCGAAGCCGGACACCGCGATGCGCGGCATGCCCGACGCGGAGCTGCACGACCTGGCCGCCACGGTGGCGGTGGCCCGGGTGCTGCTCGGCCCGAAGGCCCGCATCCAGGCCCCGCCGAACCTCATCGCGGGCGAGTACGACCTGCTGCTGCGCGCCGGCATCGACGACTGGGGCGGCGTCTCCCCGGTCACGCCCGACCACGTCAACCCGGAGCGGCCCTGGCCGCACCTGGACGAGCTGGCCGCGCGTACCGCGAGTGCCGGGTTCACGCTGCGCGAGCGGCTGACCGTCTACCCGGAGTACGTCCGCGCGGGCGAGCCGTGGCTGGACCCGCGCCTGCTGCCGCACGTCACGGCGCTCGCCGACCCGGCCACCGGGCTCGCGGTCGAGGCGGCCCGCCCGGTGGGACGGCCCTGGCAGGAGCCGGAGGAGGTGTACGGCGGCCGCACCGACCTGCACGTCACCATCGACGTCACCGGCCGCACCGACGACCGGCGGGGCGACTTCGACAGCGTCTACGGCGACTGGGCCGAGGTGGCCGGCAAGGTGGCGCCGGAGGCGCGCGCGGGCGTACCCCTGGGTGGTGGCGCGGACGCCGACCTGCGCGCGGGCCTGCGGCTCGCCGCCGACGACCCGGCGGCGCTGCTGACTCCGGCGCACGAGGCGAAGGCGCTGGCGCTGTTCGGCGCGGACGGACCGGCGCTGGACGAGCTGTGCCGGCTGGCCGACGACGCGCGCCGGGACGCGGTCGGCGACGACGTGACCTACGTGGTCAACCGCAACATCAATTTCACGAACGTCTGCTACGTGGGCTGCCGGTTCTGCGCGTTCGCCCAGCGGGAGAGCGACGCCGACGCGTTCCGGCTGTCGCTTTCGCAGGTGGCCGACCGGGCCGAGGAGGCGTGGACGGCCGGCGCGACCGAGGTCTGCCTCCAGGGCGGCATCGACCCGAAGATGCCTGTGACCGGGTACGCCGACATCGTCCGCGCGATCAAGGCGCGGGTGCCGGACATGCACGTGCACGCGTTCTCCCCGATGGAGATCGTCACCGCCGCGGCGAAGGCCGGCGTGCCGGTGCGGGAGTGGCTGCTCCGGCTGCGCGAGGCCGGGCTGGACACCATCCCGGGCACCGCCGCCGAGATCCTCGACGACGACGTGCGCTGGGTGCTCACCAAGGGCAAGCTGCCGGCCGCCGCCTGGGTCGACGTGGTGAGCACGGCCCACGAGCTGGGCATCCGGTCCAGCTCCACGATGATGTACGGCCACGTGGACCACCCGGGCCAGTGGCTCGCCCACTTCCGGGTACTGGCCGGCGTGCAGGACCGTACCGGCGGGTTCACCGAGTTCGTGGCGCTGCCGTTCGTGCACACGAACGCGCCGATCTACCTGGCCGGCATCGCCCGCCCGGGCCCGACCTGGCGGGAGAACCGGGCGGTGCACGCGATGGCCCGGCTGCTGCTGCACGGCCGGATCGACAACATCCAGTGCTCCTGGGTGAAGCTCGGCGACGCGGGCACCGTGGAGATGCTGCGCGGCGGCTGCAACGACCTGGGCGGCACGCTGATGGAGGAGACGATCTCCCGGATGGCCGGCTCGGGCAACGGCTCGGCCCGTACCGAGGAGCAGTTGCGGGCGATCGCCACCGCCGCCGGGCGGCCGTTCCGCAAGCGGACGACCGCGTACGGTCACGCCCGCGCCTGAGGTCGAACCTTTCCCGACCGCACGCCGTACCTGTGGATGCCGGCGGCGGTTTCGGCGAGGACCGCCGCCGGTGACCCCGAACCGGGGCCCGGCGGCGTCCGGGCGCCCGGCCCGCTGCGGCGCTGCGGCGCCGGTCCGGAAAGGCTGCCGATGAGCACTGACGAGACCACCGACGCGCCGAAACGGCGGACCTGGCCGCGGTTGACCCGCAGGCAGACGCTCACCGCCGCGGCGAGCGCGACACTGGGCGCCGCCGCCCTCACCGTGCCGGGCCTGTCCGCCGCGCAGAACGCCCCCACGGCGAGCCGGCGCGACGAGCCGATCGTGGTCCACCTCCGCGACGCCGCCACCGGCGTCATGGACGTCTTCGTCGGCACCACCCGGGTCGAGGTACGCGACCGCGGCCTGGCCGACCGCCTGGTGCGCGCCGCCGGCCGGCGCTGACCCGGCCCTCCGCCGGCGCGGGCTCCCGGCGCCGGTTCCGCTTTCCGTTCCCCCGACGAAGGTGCGTCCGCCATGTCCTCTCACCGCGAGGCCCCGGAGATCGCCAAGGATCCGGTCGCCGACAGTTCCGACCTGTACGCGTTCGTCACGCCGAGCCAGCCGGACACGGTCACGTTGATCGCCAACTACGTGCCGGTGCAGCTTCCCTCCGGCGGCCCGAACTTCTTCGAGTTCGGTGACGACGTCCGGTACGAGATTCACATCGACAACGACGGGGACGGTTATCCCGACGTCACCTATCGTTTCGAATTCACTACCGAGATCACGAACCAGAACAGTTTTCTCTACAACACCGGGCCGATCGAGTCGCTGGAGAGCAAGAACTGGAACCGGCGCCAGTTCTACCGGCTGACCCGGATCGCCGACGGCCGCGCCCGTGTGCTGGCGCACAAACTGCCCTGCCCGCCGTGCAACGTCGGGCCGCTGTCCACGCCGAACTACCAGAACCTGGTCCGGCAGGCGACGTTCAAGCTGTCCACCGGCGAGAAGGTCTTCGCGGGGCAACGGGCCGACGGCTTCTTCGTCGACCTGGGCGCGGTGTTCGACCTGGGTACGCTGCGGCCGTTCCAGCAGCTGCACGTCGCCGGCAAGAAGCTGTTCCGGACCGAGGGGGAGCCGGTGAACGCGCTGGACCGGCTCAACGTGCACAGCCTCGCCGTGCAGGTGCCGCTGAACCAGGTACGCCGCAAGGCGGCCCGCTACGGCTACGCCGACCGCGCCTCGACGATCGGGGTCTGGACCAGCGCGTCCCGCCAGCAGGTGCGGGTGCTCGGCGACCGGGTCGCCGCCGACACCGCCGCCGGGCCCTTCACCCAGGTGTCGCGGCTCGGTAACCCGTTGTTCAACGAGGTCATCGTGCCGATGTCCAGGAAGGACGTCTGGAACACGCTGCCGCCGTCGGAGGACAAGCGGTTCGCCGGGTTCGTCGAGCGGCCCGAGCTGGCCGCCCTGCTGCCCGCGCTCTACCCGGGTGTGTTCCCCAATCTGGACGCGCTCAACAAGTCCAAGAAGCCGCGTGCCGACCTGGTGGCCATCCTGCTCACCGGCGTCCCGGCCGGACTGATCGACGGCTTCGCCAACACCACCGGCGACGTCCAGGCGGACATGCTGCGGCTGAACACGGCGATCCGGCCCAGCCCCAAGCCGGACCGGTTCGGCGTGCTCGGCGGCGACCTGGCCGGCTTCCCCAACGGCCGCCGCGTCGCCGACGACGTGGTGACCATCGCGCTGCGCGCCGTCGCCGGGCTGACCGTGCCGCTGGTCGACAAGACGTTCCAGCCGGACGCCGCCGCCGCGGCGGTGACGCCGGGCCTGAGCGCGGCCGACGTGACAGCGCCGTTCCTGGCCGACTTCCCGTTCCTCGGCACGCCGTACGACGGGTTCGGCAACCCGCAGGCGAAGAAGTCCTGACGGGAGGCGGCCGATGTCACACCATCACGATCTCGGCCCGTCGGAGGTCGGCAGCGTCGTGCTCGACCTCGGCGGCGACCGGGGCGCACTGATCATCCACACCGGGCGTGACCTGCACGGCCGGGAGATCGAGATCAGCCGCGTGGACCTAGACGGCCCGCGGACCCACTCCGCCGTACGCGAGCGGCACGTCCGGGACGGGGTGTTCCACAGTGCCGTCTACCCGGATCTGGAGGCCGGCGTTTATACCGTCTGGTGGGACGAGAGTACGTCCGCCGGCGCGATCTCGGTCACCGGCGGGTCGGTCGCCGAATTCGTCTGGCCCACCAGCTCACCAGTCCGCTTGGACTGAGCCGTCAGTCGCGCCGCAACCCGCGCCCCGTCCACATGATGGACGGGGCGCGGTCGGCGTTGGACGGCTCGACGGGCGGTACCGCGGGAAGCGGGTTACCCTTTGCCCCACCATTCTGATCTTGGTACGAGCGGCCGGCGGGGGCGTCCGGCCGGCCTGTCGGCGATGCGCCACGGCAGAAAACTTCCGGCAACTCGCCGGGGAGGGCGTTACTCGTCCGGGGTCTGAATCGATAGGGCAGGTTGCGAGGCTACGGGCGACCGCGGCGGTCGTCCCGGACGTGTCGGGAGGGCGACTCCATTATCAAGTTTGGCTTGACGGCGCACGCATTACACGCGTGTAATTTGAATGGGGTTGTTCGCACGGAACGCAACAAATGGTGACCGTACGGACAGGCACGCCTTTCGCGTGGGGGGTTGCAGCGGCGAATGACGCCGGTGCGCGACAAGGAGGCAATCGATGGACGGCCAGCTCGAGGTGGCCGACCTGCTCGGGAACGCGCCGGAGTGGCAGGAGCGAGCGCTCTGCTCGCAGACCGACCCGGAGGCGTTCTTTCCCGAGAAGGGCGGCTCGACCCGCGAGGCGAAGCGCATCTGCTCGCGGTGCGAAGTGAAGACGGAATGCCTGGAGTACGCGCTCGGCCACGACGAGCGGTTCGGAATCTGGGGTGGCCTCTCCGAGCGGGAGCGGCGCAAGCTCAAGCGGCGGGTCGCCGCCTGATCCACGTACGGGTCCACGGGCGGTGGGGGCCGCCCCGGACCCGGGTCGCCGTCCGGCCGGAGGGGTCCGGCCGGGTGGCGGCGTCCCGTCCGGCCGAACCGGTCAGGCCAGCTCGTCCGGGTCGACCCCGAGCAGATTCGCCACCTGCTCGATGATCACGTCGTGCACCAGGTCGGCGAGGTCCTCGCGGTCCATCGCGCGGAACTCCAGCGGCCGCCGGTAGAGCACGATCCGCGGCGGCACCTCCTGACGGCCGGGCCGCCCCGGCAGCAGCCGGGCGAGCGGCACCTCGCCGTCCTCCAGCACGTCCGAGTCGTAGACGTTCAGATCCGGCGGGACGTCCTCGACCGCGAACTCCACACCGGCCAGCTCCTTGGCGAACCGGCGTTCGAGCGTCTCCACGGTGTCGAGCACCAGATCGTCGAAGACCTCGGCCTTCGTCCGCGCCAGCGGCACCGTGGCCGGCACCAGTCGCCCGCGCAGCCCGCGACCGTGCCGGTCGCGGTGGGTGCGCCGGCCGGAGCCGGGGCGGCGGTTCTGGGGGCTCGTCATGACGCACAGGGTAGCCCGGGCCGACGGTCCACCCGCCGTCGCGCGGCCGTCCGGCGTGCCGGTGCGCCGGTCGGAGGAATTGTGATCACCATGACGGGCGTGTCGTAACGCGAAGCGGTGCGCCGGACCCGGTAATGGGGATACCCTGCCGCCGTGAGGTCACCACGGCGCTGCTCCCGTAACGGCTGCCCCCGGCAAGCGGTCGCCACATTGACCTATGTCTACAACGAGTCGACGGCGGTGGTGGGCCCGCTCGCGGCGTTCGCCGAACCGCACACGTACGACCTGTGTGAGCCGCACGCCCGCAGCCTGACCGCCCCGCGCGGCTGGGACGTGGTGCGGCACGAGGGCGAGTTCGAGCCGCCGCCGCCCACCACCGACGATCTGGTGGCGCTGGCCGAGGCGGTACGCGAGGCCGCCCGCCCGGCCCCGCCCCGTCCCCCGGAGGACGAGCCCACCAAGCCCCAGACCCCCCAGCAGGGCCGCCGGGGCCACCTACGCGTAATCCCACCCCACCACTGACCGCGCTCCCCGGGGCCCGGCCCCGCCATCGGTCGATCATGAAGGTCGTGCTGGTCGGCCACGTGCGCGGACCATCGGGCGCTCACCGCCGACGTCCGCGCCACCCTCAGCCGACGCACCGCCTCCCCGGTGGCGGCACCCCTTGGACGAAACCAGCCACCTCCCCGACTTGGTGTCGATCACGCAACCCGACCAGACCAAGGTCAACACCAGTACGGGGAAGTGGCGCCATCCACCCCACCCGGACCCCGCCACCACCCCGAACTGGTGTCGATCACAAACCCCCGGCGCACCCGGGGTCAGTGGCCCAGGAAGCGGTTGAAGAGATCGGCTCGGCGGGACGGGCAGGACGTACGGTGCTCGCTCCGGTCGGCTGAGGACATCACCTTCAGACCGGCGTTCATCGCCAGCCAGCGCAGCGGCTCGGGTTCCCAGTGGGGGGAGCGGTGGCCCACCCAGGGCAGCGCAGTGAGGTCGCTGTCCACGCCCCGGATCAGGTCGGCCAGCGTACGCCCGGCGAGGTTGCTGGTGCCGACGCCGTCACCGACGTAGCCGCCCGCCCAGGCCAGCCCGGTACGCCGGTCCAGCCCCACCGACGCGGACCAGTCCCGGGCCACTCCCAGCGGCCCGCCCCAGGCGTGCGTCACCGGCACGTCCGGCCCGAGCACCGGGAACAGTTCCCCGAGCGCCCGGCGCAGCGCCGCGAACACCCGGGGCTCCCGGTCGAAGCCCGGCCGCACCCGGGAGGCGTAGTGGTAGGGCGCGCCCCGCCCGCCGAACGCGAGCCGGCCGTCGGCGGTGCGCTGGCCGTACACGATGACGTGCCGGTAGTCGGAGAACGTCTCCCGCTCCGCCAGCCCGATCCGGGCCCAGGTCTCCTCGGGCAGCGGCGGGGTGGCCACCATCAGCGAGTAGACCGGCGCCACCGCACGCCGCTGGCCGGGCAGCCCCGGCGTGTAGCCCTCGGTCCCGCGGACCACCACCGGCGCCCGGACCACGCCCGCCGCCGTCACCGCCGCGCCCGGCCGCAGCGCGGTCACCGCTGTGCGCTCGTGGATGCGTACGCCCCGGCGCTCCACCGCCCGGGCCAGGCCCCGGACCAGCTTCGCCGGGTGCACGGCGGCGCAGTGCGGGGTGTACGTGCCGCCGCGTACCCCCTCGGCGTTGCACCGCGCGGCGGCCTCGCCGGCGTCGAGCAGCGTCAGGTCGTCGTCGGTCAGCCCGTGCGCGTGGGCCTGCGCGACCTCGGCCCGGGCCCGGTGGAGCTGGGCCTCGCCGCGTGCGAGCGTCACGGTGCCGCCGGCCCGCCAGTCGCAGTCGATGCCCTCGGCGGCGGCGACCCGGCCCACCTCGCCGACCGTGTCGTGCATGGCCCGCTGCATGGCCAGTGCCCGGTCCCGGCCGTGCCGCCGGGCCAGCGCCGGCAGCGAGGTGGGGAACAGCGCCGAGCACCAGCCGCCGTTGCGCCCTGACGCGCCGTACCCGGCGATCTCCCGCTCCAGCACGACGACGCGCAACGTGGGGTCGGCCTCGGCCAGGTACCACGCCGTCCACAGCCCGGTGTACCCGGCGCCCACGATCGCCACGTCGGCGTCCGTCTCGCCGGGCAACCCGGGTCGCGGTGTCAGCGGTTCGTCCAGGCCGGACAGCCAGTACGACAGATGCCGGTAGTCGGTCATCGGCGTCAGAGCCGGGACCACGCCTCGGTCAGCACCCCGCGCAGGATCTGCTCGATCTCGTCGAAGTGCTGCTGGTCGGCGATCAGCGGCGGGGCGAGCTGCACCACCGGGTCGCCCCGGTCGTCGGCCCGGCAGTAGAGCCCGGCGTCGAACAGCGCGGTGGACAGGAAGCCGCGCAGCAGCCGCTCGGACTCGGCCTCGTCGAACGTCTCCCGGGTCGTCTTGTCCTTGACCAGCTCGATGCCGTAGAAGTAGCCGTCGCCGCGCACGTCGCCGACGATCGGCAGGTCGTGCAGCTTCTCCAGGGTGGACCGGAACGCGCCCTCGTTGGCCCGGACGTGCCCGATCAGGTCCTCCCGGGCGAACACCTCCAGGTTGGCCAGCGCGACCGCGCAGGAGACCGGGTGGCCGCCGAACGTCACGCCGTGCGCGAACATGCCGGTCTCGGTGAGGAACGGTTCCATCAGCCGCTCGCTGGCGATCATCGCGCCGAGCGGGGCGTAGCCGGAGGTGATGCCCTTGGCGGTGGTGATGATGTCCGGCTGGTAGCCGTAGCGCACGGCGCCGAAGTACTCGCCGAGCCGGCCCCAGGAGCAGATCACCTCGTCGCTGACCAGCAGCACGTCGTACGCGTCGCAGATCTCGCGTACCCGCTCGAAGTAGCCGGGCGGCGGCGGGAAGCAGCCGCCGGAGTTCTGCACCGGCTCCAGGAAGACGGCGGCGACCGTCTCCGGCCCCTCCCGCTCGATGGCCCGGCCGATCTCCTCGGCGGCCCAGCGGCCGAACGCCTCGGCGTCGTCGCCGTGCTCGGGGGCCCGGTAGAAGTTGGTGTTCGGCACCTTGATGCCGCCCGGCACCAGCGGCTCGAAGTCGGTCTTGATGCCGGGCAGGCCGGTGATCGACAGCGCGCCCATCGAGGTGCCGTGGTAGGCGATGTAGCGGCTGACCACCTTGTGCTTGGTGGGCTTGCCGGTGCGCTTGAAGTAGGCCCGCGCCAGCTTCCACGCCGCCTCGACGGCCTCGGAGCCGCCGGTGGTGAAGAAGACCCGGTTCAGGTCGCCGGGGGTGAGCGTGGCGATCTTCTCAGCCAGCTCGACGGCCTTCGGGTGGGCGTACGACCAGAGCGGGAAGTAAGCCAGCTCGCCGGCCTGCTTGGCGGCCGCCTCGGCCAGCTCGGCGCGGCCGTGGCCGGCGTTGACGACGAACAGCCCGGCCAGCCCGTCCAGGTAGCGGCGGCCCTGGGCGTCCCAGACGTATGCGCCCTCGCCCCGGACGATTGTCGGAACCTCGCCGGCGGGGTAGCTCGCCATGCGGGTGAAGTGCATCCACAGGTGGTCGGTGGCGTTGGCCATGTCAGCCCCATCGGGTCTCGGGCCGGTCAGGGGTGACACCGGCCGCTCTGCCCACGGTTATCCCACAGGCGATGCCGATAAGGCAAGCGAACAAGCTTCAACGCGACGAATTCAGCGCTGTATCACTGCGCCGTCAACGGAATCCGCATCAGGCGGTGCCCCAGCTGTAGGTCTGCTTGCGCAGCTTCAGGTAGACGAACGCCTCGGTGGAGAGCACCCCGGGGACGCCGCGCAGCTTCTGGAGGATCTCCAGCAGATGTGCGTCGTTGCGGCAGACCACCTCGGCCAGCAGGTCGAACGAGCCGGCGGTGATCACCACGTAGTCGATCTCCTCGAACTCGGCCAGCCGGTCCGCGACCGGCTCCAGGTCGCCGTCGGTCCGCAGCCCGATCATGGCCTGGCGGGGGAAGCCGAGCTGGAGCGGATCGGTGACCGCGACGATCTGCATGACCCCCGCGTCCAGCAGCCGCTGCACCCGCTGGCGTACCGCCGCCTCGGAGAGGCCGACCGCCTTGCCGATGCTCGCGTACGGGCGGCGCCCGTCCTCCTGGAGCTGCTCGATGATCTGCTTGGCCACGTCGTCGAGCAGAGCGTGATTGGCGCCTTCACGCACGGTGACCCGGCGGTTGCCGTTCCCGATCTCCTGGTGCCGGTTGACCATCGACGCTCCTCGTGTCCGAATCTCCGTGTTGAGCGTAGTGCCCCGCGCAGTCTGGCGTATTTCGTGGCGACTGGCTATTCCGGCAACGGAATCCCTTGTGAGAGAGGTTTTCTCATGTCAGGATCAGTCGTCCATCGCCACTGACCCTCCCGCCGGCGCGCCGCCCCCGTCCCGCCGCCGACGATGCCCCCCAAGGAGTCGTCACATGCGTAGTCCCCTCCGGACCCTCACCCGGCGTGGTCTGCTCACCGGGACCGTCGGCTCGGCCGCACTGCTCGCCACCGCGGGCACCCTGGCCGGCTGCGGGACCAAGGGCGCCCAGCAGACCGAAGCCGGCTGCAAGAGCGAGGATCTGTCCGCCACCGAGAAGAAGGTCGCCTTCTCGAACTGGCCGCAGTACATGGACACCGACGAGAAGGACGAGTCCAAGCGCCCCACGCTCGACGCGTTCGTCGCCGCCTCCGGCATTCAGGTGACGTACACAGAGGACGTCAACGACAACAACGAGTTCTTCGGCAAGGTCCGCAACCAGCTCGCCGGGTGTCAGAGCACCGGCCGGGACATCATGGTGCTCACCGACTGGATGGCCGCCCGGATGATCCGCCTCGGCTGGGTGCAGAAGCTGGACAAGTCGAAGATGCCCAACGTCGAGGCGAACCTGCTGCCGTCGCTGCGCGGGCGCTCCTTCGACGCCGAGACCCAGCTCGCGGTCCCGTGGCAGTCCGGTCTGGCCGGGCTCGCGTACAACGCGAAGGTCACCAAGGAGATCCGCACCGTCGACGAGCTGCTCACCCGCCCCGATCTCAAGGGCAAGGTGACAGTGCTGTCGGAGATGCGCGACACCATCGGCCTGCTGCTCCAGTCGCTCGGCCACGACCCGGCCAAGTTCACCGCCGCCCAGTTCGACGACGCGCTGAACAAGCTCAAGAAGGCCGTGGACAGCAAGCAGATCCGGCGGTTCACCGGCAACGACTACGCGCCCGACCTGGCCAAGGGCGACATCGCCGCGTGCATCGGCTGGTCCGGCGACGTGGTCCAGCTCGGCTTCGAGGACGAGAAGATCAAGTTCGTGGTGCCCGAGTCCGGCGTGATGCTCTGGTCGGACAACATGCTGGTGCCGAACAAGGCCACCCACAAGGCCAACGCCGAGGCGTTGATGAACCACTACTACGACCCGGCGGTGGCCGCGAAGCTGGCCGCGTACGTCAACTACATCTGCCCGGTGCAGGGCGCGCAGGCCGAGATGGAGAAGATCGACCCGGATCTGGCCACCAACCCGCTGATCTTCCCGGACGACGCGATGCTGTCCAAGGCCAAGGTCTTCATGGCGCTCGACGAAGCGCAGGAGAAGGAGTACGAGACCAAGTTCCAGCAGGTGATCGGCGCGTGAAGGGGCAGCAGACCCCGGCCGGCGACCTGCGACTGGTCGACCTGACCAAGCGGTTCGGCGTCTTCACCGCCGTCGACGACCTCACCCTGACCGTTCCGCAGGGCTCGTTCTTCGCCCTGCTCGGCGCGTCCGGCTGCGGCAAGACCACCACGCTGCGGATGATCGCCGGGCTGGAGCAGCCCACCAGCGGGCAGGTGCTGCTCGGCGACCAGGACATCGCCGGGCTGCGGCCGTACAAGCGGCCGGTCAACACCGTCTTCCAGAGCTACGCCCTGTTCCCGCACCTGGACATCCACGAGAACGTGGCGTTCGGGCTGCGCCGCCGCGGCATCCGCAAGGTGGGCGACCAGGTCGAGCGGATGCTCGCGCTGGTGCAGCTCGAAGGGTACGGCCGGCGCCGCCCGGCCCAGCTCTCCGGCGGCCAGCAGCAGCGCGTCGCGCTGGCCCGGGCGCTCATCAACCACCCGCAGGTGCTCCTGCTCGACGAGCCGCTCGGCGCGCTCGACCTGAAGCTGCGCCGGCAGATGCAGATCGAGCTGAAGCGGATCCAGACCGAGGTGGGCATCACGTTCGTGCACGTCACCCACGACCAGGAGGAGGCCATGACGATGGCCGACACGGTCGCGGTGATGAACGCCGGCCGGATCGAGCAACTCGGCGCGCCCGCCGACATCTACGAGTACCCGGCCACCGCGTTCGTGGCGAACTTCCTCGGCCAGTCCAACCTGCTCGCCGCCGAAGCCGGCGGCCGCGCCGCCGACGACGTGCTGGTCACGGCGCACGGCGCGCGCTTCTCGGTGCCCGCCGGCCGGGCCCGGCTCACCGACGGGCCGGCCTACCTCGGCGTACGTCCCGAGAAGCTGCACCTGGCCGACGGCCCGGACCGGGTGCCGGCCGGGCACCAGCACGTCGGCGGCGTGGTCACCGACACCTCCTACGTCGGGGTGAGCACCCAGTACCTCGTGCGCACCGCGTGGGGCAGCGAGCTGTCCGCGTTCGCCGCGAACAGCGGGCTGGGCGGCCGGCTCGCCGTCGGTACGGCGGTGACCGCGCACTGGGATCCGCGGCACGCGTTCCTGCTGCCCCGGGCCGCCGGTGAGGGCGACCAGACCACGCCGCTGCTCGACGAGCCGCCGGTGGGTGCGTCGGCATGAGCGAGCGCAGCGAGCGAATCGGCAGGCTCAGCGCGAAGGTGCCTCATGGCGGCGCGGAGCGAAGCGGAGTGGCGGCATGAGCGAGCGCAGCGAGCGAATCGGCAGGCTCAGCGCGAAGGTGCCTCATGGCGGCGCGGAGCGAAGCGGAGTGGCGGCATGAGCGCGCTGGCCCACGTACCGACCTCCGCCGGGAAGCCGGTGCCGCCGCCGGTGCGGCGCGGGCGCAGCCGCCTCCTGCCGTACCTGTTGCTGCTGCCCGGCGCGGTCTGGCTGCTCGTCTTCTTCGCGCTCCCGCTGGTGCAGCTCGCCTCCGCCAGCCTCTACGACCCGGCCGGGTCGCTCTCCACCGGGTACGCCATGACCTGGGCGTTCGGCAACTACCCGGACGCGCTGCAGGCGTACTGGCCGCAGTTCTCCCGGTCGTTCCTCTACTCGGCGATCGCGCTGGTGCTCGCGCTGCTGATGGGCTACCCGCTGGCGTACGCGATCGCGCAGAAGGCCGGCCGGTGGAAGAACCTGCTGCTGGTGGCCGTGGTCGCGCCGATGTTCACCAGCTTCCTGGTGCGCACGCTGGCCTGGAAGACCATCCTGTCGGACAACGGCGCGCTGGTCGGGCTGCTGCGTGACGTGCACCTGCTCGGACCGGACGGCCGGCTGCTGGCCACCCCGATCGCCGTGGTGCTCGGCCTGACGTACAACTTCCTGCCGTTCCTGGTGCTGCCGCTGTACGCGAGCCTGGAGCGGCTCGATCCCCGGCTGCTGGAGGCGGCGAGCGACCTGTACGCGAGCCCTCTGCGCGCGTTCGCCAAGGTCACGCTGCCGCTGTCGATGCCCGGCCTGATCGCCGGCACGCTGCTGTTCTTCATCCCGGCCACCGGTGACTACATCAACGCCGAGCTGCTCGGTACGCCGAACGAGTACATGATCGGCAACGTCATCGACTCGGCGTTCCTGGTCCGGCTGGACTATCCGCAGGGCGCGGCGCTGTCGTTCCTGCTGATGGCCGCGATCCTGGCGATCGTCTTCGTCTACCTGCGCCGGGCCGGTACGGAGGAGGTGCTCTGATGAGGCGCTGGCTCGCCGACCGGTGGGTGATGGGCGTGGCCCTGCTCGTCCTCGGCTACCTGACGCTGCCGATCATGGTGGTCGCCGGGCTCTCCTTCAACCGGCCCTCCAGCCGGCTCTCCTACGACTTCAACGAGTTCACGCTCGACAACTGGAAGCAGCCCTGCGCCACCTCGGACATGTGCGACGCCGTGGTGCGCAGCATGCAGATCGGGCTCATCGCCACTGTCGTCTCCACGCTCCTCGGCACGCTGATGGCGTTCGCGCTGGTCCGGCACAGCTTCCGCGGCCGGTCCGGGCTCAACGGCCTGATCTTCCTGCCGATGGCCACCCCGGAACTGGTGATGGGCACCTCGCTGCTCGCCCTCTTCGTCGCCGCCGGGGTGCCGCAGGGCTTCTGGACCATCGTCATCGCGCACGTCATGTTCTGCGTGTCGTTCGTCGTGGTCACCGTGAAGGCCCGGCTCGCCGGCATGGACCGGCGGCTGGAGGAGGCCGCGATGGACCTGTACGCCAGCGAGTGGCAGACGTTCCGCCGGATCACGCTGCCGCTGGTGCTGCCCGGCATCGTGGCCGCCTCGCTGCTGGCGTTCTCGCTGAGCTTCGACGACTTCATCATCACGAACTTCAACGCCGGCACCACTGTCACGTTCCCCATGTACGTCTGGGGCGCCTCCCAGCGGGGCATCCCGCCGCAGGTCAACGTGATCGGCACGGCCATGTTCGTGATCGCGTTGCTGCTGGTCGGTGCCACCTCGCTGCGTGGGCGGCGGGCACGACGGGCCGCCCTCGCGATGGTCTCCACACCGGCGGGCAAACCATGACACTCCCGCATACCGGCCGGGCGCTGGCCGACGCCGCGCCCGTGTCGTACTGGCTGGACCGCCCGGTTCGCCCCGACCCGCTGCCGCCGCTGGCCGGGTCGCACACCGCCGACCTGCTCGTGGTCGGCGGCGGGTACGCCGGGCTGTGGACCGCGCTGCTGGCCAAGGAGGCCGACCCGGACCGCGACGTCCTGCTCGTCGACGCGGGCACGTGCGGCTGGGCGGCGTCCGGGCGCAACGGCGGGTTCTGCGCCGCGTCGCTCACCCACGGGCTCGCCAACGGCGTCGAGCGGTTCCCCGGCGAGATCGGCGAGCTGGAACGGCTGGGCCGGGAGAACCTGGACGCCATCGCCGCCACAGTGGCGAAGTACGACATCGACTGCGACCTCGAACGCACCGGGGAACTGGCGGTGGCGGTCGAGCCGTACCAGCTCGACGGGCTCGCCGCCGACGCCGAGCTGGCCCGCCGGTACGGCCACGACGTGCGGCTGCTCGACCGCGACGAGGTACGCGCCGAGGTGGCGTCGCCGACGTACCTGGGCGGGATGTGGGACGCCGACCGGGTGGCCCTGCTCGACCCGGCGAAGCTCGCCTGGGGACTGCGGCGGGCGGCGCTCGACCTGGGCGTACGCGTGCACGAGCACACCCGCGTCACCGGCCTGGCCCGCGACGGCGCCGGGCTGCGCGCCACCACGGCGGGCGGCGCGGACGCGGCGCCCGGCGTGGTACGGGCGCGGCAGGTCGTGCTGGCCACGAACGCGTTCCCGCCACTTCTGCGCCGGCTGCGCTCCTGGATCGTGCCGGTCTACGACTACGCGCTGACGACCGAGCCGTTGACCGCCGCGCAGCGCGACGCGATCGGCTGGCGGCACCGGCAGGGGCTCGCCGACACCGGCAACCAGTTCCACTACTACCGGCTCACCGCCGACAACCGGATCCTGTTCGGCGGCTACGACGCGATCTACCACTACGGCAACCGGGTGGCGCCCGCGCTGGAGCAGCGCGAGGCCACCTTCACCACGCTCGCGTCGCACTTCTTCGCGACCTTTCCCCAACTCGACGGGCTGCGGTTCAGCCACCGCTGGGGTGGCGTCATCGACACCTGCACCCGGTTCTGCGCGTTCTTCGGCACCGCGTACTCCGGACGCCTGGCGTACGCCGCCGGATTCACCGGGCTCGGCGTCGGCGCGACCCGGTTCGGGGCCCGCGTGACGCTCGACCTGCTCTCCGGCACTGACACCCCGCTGACCCGGCTCGACCTGGTGCGCCGCAAGCCGCTGCCGTTCCCGCCGGAACCGGCCCGGTCCGTGGGCATCAACCTCACCCGATGGTCGCTCGCCCGCGCCGACGCGCGGGACGGACGGCGCAACCTCTGGCTCCGTACTCTCGACCGTCTTGGACTGGGGTTCGACTCCTGATGCGTATCCTCCTCGTCGGCGCCGGTGGCGTCGGCTCCGCCGCCGTATCCATCGCCGCCCGCCGTACCTTCTTCGAGATCATGGTGGTCGCCGACCACGACCCGGCGCGGGCCGCGCGGGCCGTCGCCGGGCACGGCGACCGGTTCGTCGCCGCCACAGTGGACGCCGCCTCCGCCGACGCGGTGGCCGCGCTGTGCCGGGAACACCGGATCACGCACGTGCTCAACGCGGTGGACCCGCGCTTCGTCATGCCGATCTTCGACGGCGCGTTCGCCGCCGGGGCCGACTACCTGGACATGGCGATGTCGCTGTCCCGGCCGCACCCCGAGCACCCCTACGCCGAGACCGGGGTCAAGCTCGGCGACGAGCAGTTCGCCGTCGCGCAGCGGTGGGCCGCCGCCGGACGGCTCGCGCTCTGCGGCATCGGCGTCGAACCGGGCCTGTCCGACGTCTTCGCCCGCTACGCCGCCGACGAACTCTTCGCCGAGATCGACGAGATCGGGGTACGCGACGGCGCGAACCTCACAGTCGCCGGGTACGAGTTCGCGCCCTCGTTCTCCATCTGGACCACCATCGAGGAGTGCCTCAACCCGCCGGTGATCTGGGAGGCCGGGCGCGGCTGGTTCACCACCGAACCGTTCAGCGAGCCGGAGGTGTTCGACTTCCCGGCCGGGATCGGCCCGGTCGAGTGCGTCAACGTCGAGCACGAGGAGGTGCTGCTCATCCCGCGCTGGGTGCCGGCGAAGCGGGTCACCTTCAAGTACGGCCTCGGTGCCGAGTTCATCGAGGTGCTGCGCACGCTGCACAAGCTCGGGCTGGACTCCACCCAGCCGGTGCGGGTACGCGGGGTCGACGTGTCGCCGCGCGACCTGGTGGCCGCCGCGCTGCCCGACCCGGCCACGCTCGGCGACCGGATGAGCGGCAAGACGTGCGCCGGCACGTACGTCACCGGCACCGGGCCGGACGGGCGGCCCCGCCGCGTCTACCTCTACCACGTGGTCGACAACGAGTGGTCGATGGCCGAGTACGGCCACCAGGCGGTGGTCTGGCAGACCGCCGTCAACCCGGTCGTCGCGCTGGAACTGCTCGCCACCGGCGCCTGGTCCGGCACGGGCGTGCTCGGGCCGGAGGCGTTCCCGCCGATCCCCTTCCTGGACCTGCTCACCGGCTACGGTTCGCCGTGGGGGATGGAGGAACGATGACCCGGTACGGCCCGATGTACGGTCCCGACATCACATTCCTCGGCGTGCCACCGTGCACAGTCGAGGAACCGGTCACGTACGCCGACGCGGACGTGGTGATCATCGGGGCGCCGTTCGACGGCGGCACCTCGCACCGGCCGGGCACCCGGTTCGGGCCGTCCGCCATCCGGCAGGCCTGCTACCTGCCGCACGACGGCTCCCGCCCGTCCCTGGCGCTGCGCGTGGACGGGCTGAAGGACCTCTGCGTCTACGACGCCGGGGACGTGGAGATGTTCAGCGGCGACATCGAGCGCTCGCTGGCCGCGCTGGAGACCGCCGTGCACGCGGTCGCCGCCGCCGGGGCGATCCCTGTGGTGCTCGGCGGCGACCACTCCATCGCGCTGCCCGACGCCACAGGCGTGGCCCGGCACCACGGGCTCGGCCGGGTGTCGCTCGTGCACTTCGACGCGCACGCCGACACCGGCGATGTCGAGTTCGGCTCGCTGCACGGCCACGGCCAGCCGATGCGGCGGCTCATCGAGTCCGGCGCGGTGCGCGGCGACCGCTTCCTCCAGATCGGGCTGCGCGGCTACTGGCCGGGCCCGGACACGCTGGCGTGGATGGCGGAACAGCGGATGCGCTCGTACGAGATGACCGAGATCGTGGCGCGCGGCCTCGACACCTGCCTCACCGAGGCGTTCGGCATCGCGACCGACGAGTGCGAGGGCGTGTTCCTCTCCGTCGACGTGGACGTGGTCGACCCGGGCATGGCGCCGGGAACCGGCACGCCGGAGCCGGGCGGGTTCACGTCCCGGCAACTGCTCGACGCGGTGCGCCGGGTCTGTTACGAGCTGCCTGTGGTCGGGCTGGACGTGGTCGAGGTCGCCCCGCCGTACGACCACGCCGACATCACCGCGTACCTGGGCAACCGGGTGGTGCTGGAGGCGCTGTCCGCGATAGCCCGCCGCCGCCACGACGCAAGAACCGGAACCCCATGGAACCCCACCCAGCCCTTGTTGGACGACCGCCGCCCCCCTCCCCGTTGATCTTGCACTTTCGGCTCTGACATTTCGGCCATCCCGGGCGCTTCGAGGGCATTAACTGCAAGATCGCGCGGGTGGAGCTGAGGGCTTAGCACAAGGGCGGGGACGGTGGGGGTTTTGCACATCCCGGGTCTTGTCCACAGGGGAGGTCGGCGGTGAGGGAAGCCGGCCGGAGTGGGGCTGCATGGTTCGGGTATGTCGACGCAGCTGTGGCGGACCCGGGAACTGATGCGGGTGCTCACCGTGAAGCGAGTACGCACGCAGGTCAAACGGGAGGAACTGATCCGGGTGCGGCGCGGTGTCTACGCCTCGACACCCTGCGATGACGAGGACGAGCTGCGGGCACTGCTGTTGTGTCTACCCGACGGCGCGATGCTCGCCATGCGGAGTGCGGCACGCCGCCACGGCTTCGGCGTACTCCGGGAATCCGCGGTGCACGTGCAGTTGCCGCCGGACGTCGCCAAGCCCCGGCTGCCGGGCCTCGTCGTCCATCACTCCGTCCTGCCGGTCCGGCCGGTGCTCGTCGGTGGGCTGCCGTGCGTGCCGGCCGCGCAGTGCGCGATCGACCTGGCCCGAGGTGTCCGCCGGATGGATGCCCTGCCGGTGCTGGACGCCGCGCTCCGCTCGGGCGCCGTGACGGTCGACGACCTCGCGGCCGAGCTGCCCCTGCATCGAGCCCTGCGTGGCGTCCGGCAGGCACGTGACCTCGTGCCACGCGCCGACGGCCGCGCCGAGTGCCGGCAGGAGAGCCAACTGCGGCTACTGCTGCTCGACGACGGGCTGCCGATTCCGGAACCACAAATGTGGGTTCATGACCGGTACGGCATTCCCCGCTTCCGCATCGACCTGGGCTACCGAGAGCGGCGGGTGGGGGTGGAGTACGACGGTCTGTCCCACCTGGACCGGGAACACATGCGGTACGACCGCGACCGGATCAACTGGCTGGACGCCAACGGATGGCGGATGCGCTACTTCACCGACCGCGACCTGTACCGCCGCCCGTCCCACATCCTCACCACCATCCGAGCCGCCCTGACCCCCTAACCTCGCCCCCACCCCCTCCCCTCGCGCGATCTTGCACTTACGTACCCCGCAAACGGGGCGTATCAGACACCTCTCGGGCGCCAAGTGCAAGATCGCGGGGGAGAGGGGGGGAGGGCGGAGGGAGGGCGGGGGTCAGGGGCGGGCGCAGTGGGGGTGCAGGCGGACGCGTTCGGTGGTTTCGGTGAGGGAGTTGGGCTCGACCACCAGGCGCGCGATCGTGGTGGCCGGGCCGGGGCGGAACGCGCCCTGGTCGGCGGGGATCGTCGCGGTCCAGGTGCCGGCGGTGCGCTCGTCGGTGCACGCGCCGATCACGCCGAACCCGAAGCCGGTGACCGTGCCGCGCCGTGCCCGCTGCTCCAGGTGCACCTCGATGTACGCGAGGCCGCGCTCGGCGCCGCAGTCGAACCGCCCGCCGACGGTGGCGGTGTGCGCCCGTACGTCGGCTGCGCCGAACCAGTTGACGGAAATGCGGGGGGAGGCCGCCGGGGCGGCGACGGCGGCGCCCGGCGCGAGCCCGAGCGTGGCGGCGGTGGCGAGGGCGGTGAGGCCGGCGGCGAGCACTGGCTGTCGGACCGGATTCATGCGCGGACTCCTGTCGGGCGGTGGTGGGACGCGGACTCCGAACTGGACGGCGTCAGCATCCCACCGCCGCGATGCCCACGAGCTGCAAGATCTCGGACAGATCAGCGGTTCAGGTGGGAGCGGATGAGGAAGCGCACTCCCTCCGGGGCCTCCAGGGAGAAGCCGCTGCCCCGGCCGGGCACCACGTCGACGGTGAGCCGGGTGTGCTGCCACAGCTCCCACTGGGCCTTCGACATCCAGAACTCCACCGGCTCGGGCACCCCGTCGACGGTGAGCGAGGCGAGCAGCACGTCCGAGCCGCCGGTGCGGAACTCGCCGGCCGGGTAGCACATCGGGGCGCTGCCGTCGCAGCAGCCGCCGGACTGGTGGAACATCAGCGGGCCGTGCTGCCCCCGCAGCGACCGGATCAGGTCGGCCGCCGCGGGGGTCAGGGTCACCGGGTCAGCCATCAGAAGAAGCCCAGCTTCTTCGGCGAGTAGCTGACCAGCAGGTTCTTGGTCTGCTGGTAGTGCTCCAGCATCATCTTGTGGTTCTCCCGGCCGATGCCGGACTGCTTGTAGCCGCCGAACGCCGCGTGCGCCGGGTAGGCGTGGTAGCAGTTCGTCCACACCCGGCCGGCCTGGATCGCCCGCCCGGCCCGGTACGCGGTGTTGAGGTCCCGGGTCCACACGCCCGCGCCGAGCCCGTACAGCGTG
Source organism: Micromonospora sp. WMMD1219 (assembly GCF_049315215.1). Classification (NCBI taxonomy): domain Bacteria; kingdom Bacillati; phylum Actinomycetota; class Actinomycetes; order Micromonosporales; family Micromonosporaceae; genus Micromonospora; species Micromonospora sp. WMMD1219. Next base: position 555,856 of record NZ_CP186057.1, on the reverse strand, counting down.
TCGTTGGCGATCTTCACGGCGTCGTCCAGGTCGGCGAACGAGGTCACCGAGACCACCGGGCCGAAGATCTCCTCCTGGAAGATCCGCATCGAGTTGTCGCCCTCGAAGACCGTCGGCTGGACGTAGTAGCCGCCGGACAGCTCGCCGCCGAGGTCGGCCCGCTCGCCGCCGGTCAGCACGCGGGCGCCCTCCTGCCGCCCGATGTCCAGGTAGGACAGGATCTTCTCCAGCTGGTCGTTGGACGCCTGCGCGCCGACCATCGTGTCGGTGTCCAGCGGGTGCCCCTGCTTGACCGCCTTCGTCCGCTCGACGGCGGCGGCGAGGAAGTCGGAGTAGTGGCCCTGCTGGATGAGCGCCCGGGACGGGCAGGTGCACACCTCGCCCTGGTTGAGCGCGAACATGGTGAAGCCTTCCAGGGCCTTGTCCAGGAAGTCGTCGGAGGCGGCGCTGACGTCGTCGAAGAAGATGTTCGGGCTCTTGCCGCCCAGTTCCAGCGTGACCGGCTTGATGTTCTCGCTGGCGTACTGCATGATCAGCCGCCCGGTGGTGGTCTCGCCGGTGAACGCCACCTTCGCCACCCGCGACGAGGACGCGAGCGGCTTGCCCGCCTCGACGCCGAAGCCGTTCACCACGTTGAGCACGCCGGCTGGCAGCAGGTCGCCGATCAGCGAGAGCAGATAGTGGATCGAGGCGGGCGTCTGCTCGGCCGGCTTGAGCACGACCGCGTTGCCGGCGGCCAGCGCCGGGGCGAGCTTCCACACCGCCATGAGGATCGGGAAGTTCCACGGGATGATCTGCCCGACCACACCGAGCGGCTCGTGGAAGTGGTAGGCCACCGTGTCGTCGTCGAGTTCGCCGAGCGAACCCTCCTGCGCCCGGATCGCCCCGGCGAAGTAGCGGAAGTGGTCGATCGCGAGCGGGATGTCGGCGGCGAGCGTCTCGCGTACCGGCTTGCCGTTCTCCCACGTCTCGGCGATCGCGAGGGACTCCAGGTTGTCCTGCATGCGGTCGGCGATCCGGTTGAGGATCAGCGAACGCTCGGCGACCGATGTGTGGCCCCACGCGTCGGCCGCGCCGTGCGCCGCGTCGAGCGCCTTCTCCACGTCCTCGGCGGTGCCCCGGGCCACCTCGCAGAAGGTCTGCCCGGTCACCGGGGTCGGGTTCTCGAAGTACTTGCCACCGTGCGGCTTCACGTACTCGCCGCCGATGTAGTGGTCGTAGCGGGACTGCCAGTGGGTGGGGGCGTCGTAGCGCGTCATGGGTACCTCCGCCGTCCGTCTGGGGTGGATGGCGGGCAGGCTAGTTTCCGCGACGTTGCAGGAACGTTGCGCGCGGCAGCGCGTACTCCTCGGCGAGCTGGCGGGCCCGCGCGAGGGCGAGCGGCCGGCGGGGCGCGCCCGGCGGCAGCGCCCGGGCCAGGGCCTGCCACGCGGCGAGGTCGTCGGCCCCGGCCGCCGTCGCGGTCCAGGCCGCGAGCAGCCCCGGGTCGGCGCCGGCCAGCACCGCGGCGCGCAGCTGGCCGTCGACCAGTCGGCGTAGTCGCGCCACTCCCGGCGCGTCCGACCCGGGCAGCAGAGGCCCGGGGTACGCGCGCAGCGCCGCCGCCGGATCGCCACGTTCGAGCAGTTCGGTGACGGTACGGAAGTCGGCGCGCACAGTCGGCCGCAGCCGGTACGGGCGGGAGTCGAGCAACTCCTCGCCCAGCACGCGGCGCAGCCGGGACAGCTCGGCGCGCAACGTGACCGGGTGCCGCCGGTCGTCGCCGTAGAGATCGAGGCCGAGCTGTTCCCCGGTGCGCCCCTCGGGGTGGTCGACGAGCAGCACCAGCAGTTCGCTGTGCCGCCGGCCGAGCCGGATGCGCCGGCCGCCGACGCGCAGCTCCGCCTCGTCGCGCCCGAGCGCCGACACGTACGCCACCTCCGGCGCGGCGGGCGCGGCCCCGGCCAGGAACGCCTCGGCGGCCCGGGCGGTGGCCCGCACCAGCGCGAGGCTCTGCGGGTTGGCCAGGTGGTCCCCGCCGGTGATGTCGACGGCCCCGAGCAGCGCGCCGCTGACCGGGTCGTGGACCGGCGCGGCGGCGCAGGTCCAGCGCTGCACCGGCCGGACGAAGTGCTCGGTGGCGAAGATCTGCACGCCGTGGTCGACGGCGAGGGCGGTGCCGGGGGCGTTCGTGCCGGCGTGCGCCTCGTCCCAGCGGGCGCCGGGTACGAAGTTCATCCGCTCGGCGTGCCGCAGCACCCCGGGATGGCCCTCCACCCAGAGCAGCCGGCCGGCGGCGTCGCAGACCGCCATCAGGTGCGCGCCGTCCTGCGCGATGCCGCCGAGCAGGTCGCGGAAGAGCGGCATCACCCGGGCCAGCGGGTGCGCGGCGCGGTAGGTCTCCAGCGCGTCGTCGGTGAGGTCGACCGGTGCGGTGGCCTCCGGGTCGAGCAGCGCGGACCGCTCCCAGGAACGGGCGACCACGTCCCGGACGCCGCCGGTGGCGCCCCTGGTGAGGAACGCCTCGTGGGCGGCACCGACCTGCGCGATCCGTTCCGCCGGATCCGCGCCGAACTCCAGGGCGAGCCACGGGTCAGCCACCAGCGCCTCCTTCCACCCATCGTGACCCACCTCACCCCCGAGCGCCAATGCGTGATCCGGGTCACTTCAGCTGTGCTCGCGCCGCCCGAGGACCGGACGAACGGCCCAGACGGCTCTGCGCCGGTTGTCGCAGCCCGGCCCGCGTGGAGGATGGCTGCTGCGGACGCTTACGGAACCCTTAACTCCGGCCTGCGAAGGTGTGCCGGACAACCAGGGAAGACACGGGGGAGCGCAAGGGTGCGGGTGCTGGTGGCGGACGACGAGCGGCTCTTGGCGGACACGGTCGCCGAGGGGTTGCGGCGGTTCTCCATGGCGGTGGACGTCTGCTACGACGGCGACGGCGCGCTGGAACGGATCGGGGTCAACCGGTACGACGTGGCGGTGCTGGACCGGGACATGCCCGGTGCCACCGGCGACGAGGTGTGCCGGAGCCTGGCCGGGTCCGATGCCGGCACCCGCGTGCTGCTGCTCACGGCCGCCGCCGGCATCCGGGACCGGGTCGCCGGTCTCGGGCTGGGCGCCGACGACTACCTGACCAAGCCGTTCGCGTTCGCCGAGCTGGTGGCCCGGGTGCAGGCGCTGGGCCGCCGGTCCACCCCGGCGCTCCCGCCGGTGCTGGAGCGGCACGGCGTGGTGCTCGACGTGGCCCGGCACACCGCGACCCGGGACGGCCGCGCGCTCGGGCTGAGCCCGAAGGAGTTCGGCGTCCTGCACGTGCTGATGCGGGCCGGCGGCCGGGTGGTGAGCGCCGAGGAGCTGCTGGAACAGGCGTGGGACGAGTTCGCCGACCCGTTCACCAACGCGGTCCGGGTGACGGTGATGACCCTACGCAAGAAGCTCGGCCAGCCGTCGGTCATCCACACCGTGCCGAAGGCCGGCTACCGGATCGGCGCGCCGGAGTGAGCCCCCGCCGTCGCATCCTGCTGGTCGGGGTGCTTGCCCTGCTCGCCGGGTTCTTCGTGCCCAACATGGTCAAGTCGCTGCTCGAACTGGTGTGGGGGCAGGCCCAGTGGTTCTGCGGCCTGGCCACGATCGGCGCGGTGTGCGAGCCGGGCCGTCCGTTCGTGCCGCTGCTGCCGCTGGTGACCCAGTTGCTGGTGCTGGTGGCCGCCGGATTCGCGGTGTGGGGTGCTGCCCGCTGGTGCCTGCGCCCGGTGCACGACCTGGCCGCCCCGATCGCGAACCTGGGGCCGCAGAACCTCGGCTACCGGATCCGCCGCGGCGGCCGGGACGAGCTGGCCGGGCTCAGCCGCGCGATCGACGACATGCTGGACCGGGTCACCGCCGGGTACGAGGGGCAGCGGCGGTTCGCCGCGAACGCCTCGCACGAGCTGCGTACGCCGCTCGCGGTGCAGCGCACCCTGATCGAGGTCGGCATGGCCCAGTCGCTCACCGGCGAGCAACTGGAACTGCTGACCGCCCAACTGCTCGCCACGAACGAACGCAACGAGCGGCTGATCGAAGGGCTGCTCGCGCTCAGCGAGAGCGACCAGGGCCTGCGGTCCTCCACCCCGCAACGCCTCGAACAGATCGTCACCGGCGTGCTGGCCGCGTACGCCGACCGGGCCGCCGAGGCCGGCGTGACAGTGGAGAGCCGGCTGTCGCCCCGGATCGTGACCGGCGAACGGGTACTGCTGGAACGCCTGGTCACGAACCTGGTGGAGAACGGCATCAAGTACAACCGCGAGGGCGGACGGCTCGTCGTCACAGTCGGCGGCGACCCCGCGCTGACAGTCACCAACAGCGGGCAGAACGTCCCCGCCGAAGCGGTCGACGGGCTGTTCGAGCCGTTCCGGCGCCTCGCCCGGGACCGGACCAACCAGGGCGGCGGTGCCGGGCTCGGCCTGGCCATCGCCCGCTCCATCACCCAGGCGCACGGCGGCATCATCGCCGCCCGCCCGGGTGAGGACGGCGGCCTGCGGGTCGACGTCCACCTGCCCTCCGTGGGCTGACATCTCACACACGACCTCCGGGAGCCGCGTCGCGGCGTCCCGCGATGACACCTGCCCGAGAACGGGACCGCGGCACCGCCGCCCGCCCCGAAGACGGCCGAGAGGAGACCGCAGTGCCGACCCGCACCGAGGGGAACGCACCGCCCGACGGCCGGGTGGTCTGGGCCGACGTGGCCAAGGGCGCCTGCATCGTGCTCGTGGTGCTCTGGCACGTCGTCGTCAAGGACTACCTGCGCATCGACTGGCGGGTCGGCCTGCCGGTGCCGGGCGCGTGGGGGCTGCTCGGCGAGCAGTTGCTGCCGCTGCGGATGCCGTTGTTCTTCGCGATCTCCGGCGTCTTCGCGGCGAACGCCGTGGCCCGCCCGTGGCGGGTGTCCGGGCGGCCCCGGATCGCCCGGAACCTCTACCTCTACGCGGTCTGGCTGCTCATCCACACCGTCCTGCTGGCGCCGGCGCCCGGTTTCCCGACCGACCGGGCCACCGACCCCGGTGAACTGCTGGCCCAGCTCACCGTGACGCCCTCGAACCTGTGGTACCTGTACGCGCTGGCGCTCTACTTCGCGATCGCGAAGGCGCTGCGCCGGGTGCACCCGGCGGTCCTGCTGACCGCCGCGGGCGCGCTGTCCGCGGTGGCCGCCACCGGGCTGCTGGACAGTCCCGGCAACCGGGGGCAGGTCTACCAGAACCTGGTGTTCTTCCTGGCCGGTGTGCACCTGCGGCCGTACCTCACGCGGTGGGCGGACGGCGCGAGCACCCGGCGGCTCGCCGGCACCGGCGCCGCGTACGCGGTCGGGCTGGCCGTCATGGCGTTCGCCGGTGCGCAGAGGTGGCCCGGCGTGTACCTGCTCGTCTCCGTGCTCGCTGTGGCGTTCGGGCTGACCGCCGCCGCCCGGCTGGCCCGGCACCGCGTGGCCGGTCCGGCACTGGCCCGGCTGGGCCGCCGCACGCTTGGTGTCTACGTGATCCACATGCCGGTGCTGGCGCTGCTGGACCGGCTGCTCGCCGCGCCGGTGGCCGGGCTGGCCGGTCCCGCCCGGGCGCTGCTCGTGACCGTCTACCCGGTCCTGCTCACCGCGCTCGTGCTGGCACTGAGCCTCGCCGCGCACCGCTGCCTGACCGCGCTCGGCGCGCACTGGCTGTTCGACCTGCCGCGCCGCCGCGCCCACTCGAATCCCGAAGGAGAGACCATGTCCCGAATCGACGTGCCGGCGCTGCCGGACCGAACACATGTCGAGGAGGCCGCGCGCGCCCTGTCCGGCCGGGTGGTCCGTACTCCCGTGCTGCACAGCCCGGCGATCGACCGCCTGGCCGGCACCCGCGTCCTGCTCAAGGCGGAGAACCTCCAGGACGGCGGCTCGTACAAGATGCGCGGCGCGATGCTGGCGGTGGGCCGGCTCGCCGCCGCCGGGCACACCGGGGTGGTCGCGCAGAGCACCGGCAACCACGCGGTAGCGGTCGCGCTCGCCGCCCGCCGGCACGGTGTCGCCGCCACTGTCGTGCTGCCGGTGGACGCCGCGCCGGTCAAGGTGGACCGGGCACGGGCGGCCGGGGCGCGGGTGGTGCGGGCCGGCACCACTGTGGAGGAGCGTCTGGCCGTCGCCCGGCGGATCGCCGAGGTGGAGGGCCACCCGCTCGTCGACGCGTACGACCACCCGGACGTGGTGGCCGGGCAGGGCAGCGCGAGCCTGGAACTGATCGAGGAGGCGGCGCGGCGCGGCACTCCGCTGGACGCGCTCGTGGTGCCGGTGGGCGGGGGTGGCGGCATCGCCGGGGCCTGCCTGGCCGCGGCCGGAACTCCGATCCAGGTGTACGGCGTGGAGCCGGTCGGGTGCGACTCGCTCGCGCGCAGCCTGGCCGCCGGACGGCCCACACCCGTCGCCCCGGCGCCGAGCCTGGCCGACGGGCTACGTCCCGGGTGCGTCGGCGACCTGCCGTTCGCGGTGGCCCGGACCGCGGTGCGGGGGGTGGTCCGGGTCGACGACGACGCGATCGTCGAGGCGTTCCGGCTGCTCCTGCTGGACCTCAAGGTGCTCGTCGAGCCGTCCGGCGCGGCCGCGCTGGCCGGCGCGCTGCGGCTGGGCGAGATGGCGCGTCCCAGCGGCGGCGGGACCGAAGCCCGGCCGTCGGACGGCGGGCGGCAACTGACGGTCGGCGTGGTGCTGACCGGCGGAAACGTGGAAGCGGACCTGGTGGCCCGGCTGGCGGGCGACCGGATGACTGTGGGAGTTGCGGCATGAGGTCGACAGTGCGGATCGGTGTCCTGTTCGGAGGCCCGTCGGCGGAACACGAGGTCTCCTGCGCCTCGGCGCTCGGCGTGGCCCGCGCCCTCGCGGAGCAGGGGCACCGGGTGGTGGCGCTCGGCATCACGCGTACCGGGGGGATCCGGCTGCTGCCGGAGCCGGTGCTCGCCCAGCACCTCGGGACGGTGGCGGGCGGACGGGCGATCGACGACCGGCTGCCGGTCACCGGCGAGGCGGTGGAGCTGCGGCGCGGGGCAGCCGCCGGCACTGTGGCGGTCAGCGCGGCCGACGCCCCGGCCACTGTGCACGCCGAACTGGACGTGGTGTTCCCGGTGCTGCACGGCCCGTACGGCGAGGACGGCGTGGTGCAGGGGCTGCTGGAATCGCTCGGTGTGCCGTACGTCGGGTGCGGCATCCTCGCCTCCGCCGTCGGCATGGACAAGGTGGCGATGAAGCGGGCGCTGCGCGCCGAGGACGTGCCGACCACGCCGTACGTCTGGTTCGACGAACCGACCTGGCGGGCCGCGTCCGACCCGGAGAAGCTGGTGGTCGGGCTGCGCGGGCCGCTGTTCGTCAAGCCCGCCCGGATGGGCTCCTCGATCGGGATCTCCCGGGTCGCCGAGGGCGACGACCTGGTGGCGGCGGTGGAAGAGGCGTTCCGGCACGACCACGTGGTGCTCGTCGAGCAGGGCGTGACCGGCCGGGAACTGGAGTGCGGCGTGCTCGGCGGCTGGCAGCCGGAGGCGTCGGCGGTCGGCGAGGTCCGCGTCGCGGGCGGCTGGTTCGACTACCGGCAGAAGTACTTCGGCGACGCCGACCCGATGATCGTCCCGGCGCCGCTGCCGGACGAGGTCACCGAGCGGATCCGCGAGCTGTCGGTGCGGGCGTTCACCGCGATCGGCGGCTGGGGCCTGGCCCGGGTCGACTTCCTCTACGACGAGGTGAGCGGCGACCTGTTCGTCAACGAGCTGAACACGCTGCCCGGCTTCACCGCGCACTCGATGTACCCGAAGGTGTGGGCCGAGTCGGGTGTCGCGTACCCCGAGGTGGTGGACCGGCTCGTCGCGCTCGCCTTCACCCGGCACGCGGCCCGGCCGTCGCGCGAACACCCCGGGGGTACGCCGTGATCCTGCTCTCCGACCCCCGGGTCGCCGCGGTGTCCAGCCGGGACGACGGCGAACCCCTGGTGGACCTGCGCGAGTTGCCCGGGCTGCGGGTGGACGGGCGGGCCGCCGATCCCGCCGGGGCGTACGCCCGGGTGCGGCGTGGTGTCGCGGACCGGTTGCTGGCCGCGCAGCGCGCGCTGCCGGCCGGGCTACGCCTGCTCGTGGTGGAGGGTTACCGGCCGTACCGGGCGCAGCTCGACATCTTCACCGGCTACCGGGACGAGTTGCGGCGGCGCCACCCGGACTGGCCGGCGGACCGGCTGCACCGGGAGACGACCAAGTTCGTCTCGCCGGTCGAGGTGGCCCCGCACAGCACCGGCGGCGCAGTCGACCTCACCCTGTGTGACGCCGACGGTGTGGAACTGGACATGGGCACCGCGCTCGACGCCACCCCGGAGGAGAGCGCCGACGCCTGCTTCACCGCGGCCCGGCACATCCCGGTGAGCGCGTGGCGCAACCGGAACCTGCTGGTGGCGGCGCTGAGCGGAGCGGGATTGGTGAACTACCCGACGGAGTGGTGGCACTGGTCCTACGGCGATCGGTACTGGGCGCTGATGACCGGAGCGCCACACACCCGCTACGGTCCGGTGTAGTCCACGAGTCCGGGTGAACGGTCCGGCCCTTCCGTCCGTACCACGCGTCGAACGACAGCGACGACGGGAGAGAACGTGAGGGTGCAGCGTAAGCACGTGCTGGCGGCCACTGTGGCGGTGACCGCCACGGTGGCGGTCTCGGTGGGCACCGGACTGGGATTCGCGGACACCGCGCCGGCCGCGCGGTCGGTCTGCGCCGGGTCGGTGACCTTCTCCGCCGAGGGTGGGCCACCGGCCGCGACCAGCGACCGGTTCCCGGTGGGCACCCGGCTGCGGGTGACGAACCTGGACAACCGCAAGGTGGCCACTGTGACAGTGACCGGGCCGTCCGGGAGCTGCGTGCTGCTGAACGCCGCCGCCATGGACCTGGTACGCGAGCCGGGCAAGAACGTCATCCGCCGCAACGTGGTGGAACGCCTCGACGGCGCCGGCGCCCCGGCGCCCGGCGCGCAACCGGGCGAGACCCGCCCGGGCGCGGCGCAGCCGATCGGCGGCAGCGTCTGCTCCGGCGCGCTCACGTTCTTCGCCGAGGGCGGGGCACCCGCTGCCACCAGCGGCCAGTTCCCGCTCGGCACCCGGCTGCGGGTGACGAACCTGGACAACGACAAGGCCGTGACCGTGACCGTCACCGGACCGTCGGGCAGTTGCGTGCTGCTCAACACGGCGGCCATGGACGCGATCCGGGAACCCGGCAAGAACCTGGTCCGGCGTAACACCGTCGAGCTGCTCCGCTGATCCTCCGGGCGGAACACCATGGGCCGGTCCTGGGGGAGATCGGGCCCATGGTGTTCCACGTCCGGGGTCAGCCGAAGGCGGCCGCCAGGATGTCCAGTCCCCGGCCCAGCTCGTCGTCGGAGATGACCAGCGGGGGCAGGAACCGCAGCACGTTGCCGTAGGTGCCGCAGGTCAGCGTGAGCAGCCCGGCCGCGTGGCAGGCAGCCGAGACCGCCGCCGTGGCGGCCGGGTCCGGGATCAGCGTGCCGGGCTGCACGATCTCCACGGCGAGCATCGCGCCCCGGCCGCGTACCTCGGCCACACGCGGGTCACCGGCGGCGATCGCGTCCAGCCGCTCGCCCATCACCGCACCGATCCGGCGCGCGGCGGCGGCCAGGTCCAGCTCCCGCATCGTCTCCATCGCCGCGAGCGCGGCGGCGCAGGCGATCGGGTTGCCGCCGTACGTGCCGCCCAGGCCGCCGACGTGCACCGCGTCCATCAGCTCCGCCCGGCCGGTCACCGCCGCCAGCGGCAGGCCGCCCGCGATGCCCTTGGCCAGCGTGATCAGATCCGGCTGCACGCCCTCGTGCGCGCAGGCGAACCAGTCGCCGGTGCGGCAGAAGCCGGTCTGGATCTCGTCGGCGACGAACACCACGCCGGCCGCCGTCGCCCACTCGCGCAACGCCGGCAGGAAACCCGGCGCGGGTACGACGAAACCGCCCTCGCCCTGGATCGGCTCGATCAGCAGCGCGGCCACGTTCTCCGCGCCCACCTGCTTCTCGATCATCTCGATCGACCGGGCCGCCGCGGTGGCGCCGTCCAGCCCGCCGTCGCGCAGCGGATACGACATCGGCACCCGGTACACCTCACCGGCGAACGGCCCGAACCGGTGCTTGTACGGCATGTTCTTCGCGGTCAGCGCCATGGTCAGGTTGGTCCGGCCGTGGTACGCGTGGTCGAACACCACCACCGCGGGCCGCCCGGTCGCGTGCCGGGCGATCTTCACCGCGTTCTCCACCGCCTCGGCGCCGGAGTTGAACAACGCCGAGCGCTTCTCGAAACCACCCGGGGTCAGCGCGTTGAGCTGCTCGCAGACCGCCACGTACGACTCGTACGGCGCGACCATGAAGCAGGTGTGGGTGAACCGCTCGACCTGCGCGCGTACCGCCTCGACCACGCGCGGCGCGGAGTTGCCCACGTTGGTGACAGCGATGCCGGCCGCGAAGTCGATCCACTCCCGGCCGTCCACGTCGGTGATCGTGCCGCCGCCCGCCCGGTCCACGTACGCGGGAATCGTGCTTCCCACGCCCCGCGCCACCGCCTCCACCCGGCGCTTGTGCAACTCCTCGCTGGTTGCCATCGCCGATCAGCCCTCGATGTTGTGCATGACGTGCTTGACCCGGGTGTAGTCCTCCAGGCTGTAGACCGACAGGTCCTTGCCGTGGCCGGAGTGCTTGAAGCCGCCGTGCGGCATCTCCGAGACGAACGGGATGTGCGTGTTCACCCAGACGCAGCCGAAGTCCAGCCGCCGCGTCATCCGCATGGCCCGGCCGTGGTCGCGCGTCCACACCGAGGCGGACAGGCCGTAGTCGACGCCGTTCGCCCAGCGCACCGCCTCGTCCTCGTCGGAGAACCGCTGCACGGTGATGACCGGCCCGAACACCTCGTCCTGGATGATCTCGTCGGCCTGGCGTACGCCGGAGACCACCGTCGGGGCGTAGAAGAAGCCGCGCTCGCCCACCCGCGACCCGCCGGTGGTGACGTTCGCGTGGTCCGGCAGGCGGTCCACGAAGCCGCTCACCCGGGCGAGCTGGTTGGCGTTGTTCAGCGGGCCGTAGAGCACGTCGGCGTCGTCCGGCCCGCCGGTGCGGGTGTTGCGGGCCTGCTCGGTCAGCGCGGCCACGAAGTCCTCGTGGATGCCCGGCCCGGTGAGCACGCGGGTCGCCGCCGTGCAGTCCTGACCGGCGTTGAAGTAGCCGCCCATCGCGATCGCCTCGGCCGCCGCCGCCAGATCCGCGTCGTCGAAGATCACCACCGGGGCCTTGCCGCCCAGCTCCAGGTGCGTCCGCTTCAGGTCCGGCGCCGCCGCGGCGGCGACCTCCATGCCCGCGCGGGTCGAGCCGGTGATCGACACGAGCTGCGGGGTCGGGTGGGAGACCAGCGTACGGCCGGTGTCGCGGTCGCCGCAGACCACGTTGAACACGCCCGGCGGCAGGTGCTCGGCGGCGATCTCGGCCAGCAGCAGCGTCGACACCGGCGTGGTGTCCGACGGCTTCAGCACCACCGCGTTACCGGCCGCCAACGCCGGGGCGATCTTCCAGACCGCCATCATCAGCGGGTAGTTCCAGGGCGTCACCTGGGCGCAGACGCCGATCGGCTCGCGCCGCACGTACGAGGTGTGACCGGCCATGTACTCGCCGGCCGAACGCCCCTCCAGCAGGCGGGCCGCCCCGGCGAAGAAGCGCAGCTCGTCCACCGCCGGCGGCAGCTCCTCGTCGGCGGTGAGCTGCCGGGGCTTGCCGGTGTTGCGGACCTCCGCGTCGACCAGTTCGGCGGCCCGCGCCTCCACCGCGTCGGCGAACTTCAGCAGCGCCCGCTGCCGCTCGGCCGGCGTGGTGTCCCGCCAGGTCTCGAACGCGGCGGCGGCGGCCTTCATGGCCGCGTCCACGTCCGCCGCGCCGGAGACCGGGGCCTGGGCGAAGACCTCGCCCGTGCACGGGTCGATCAGGTCGGCGTAGCCGCCGTCCACCGGGTCGACGTACTCGCCGTTGACGAAGTTGCGCAGCTGCTGCTGGTCGCTCATCAGAAGTCTCCGAGAGGGTGGCCGGGGAGAGGGTCAGCGGAGGTTATCGCAATCTGACTGCCATCTTGGCTACTAAATCCGAGGCAGACAAGGGTTTGAGCAACTGTTTCCGCGTGGGCGCCTGTGGTCTAGGCTGCCGATCGTGGAGCCGAGAGCCTTCTACGTCGCCGGTCGCCCCGCCCACGGCGAGGACGAGCTGACAGTCACCCACCCGTACGACGGGCAGCCGGTGGGGCGTACCACGCTCGCCACGGCCGACCAGGTCGAAACCGCCGTCGCGGGCGCCGCCCGGGCGGCCGCGGAGGCCGCGGCCCTGCCCGCGCACGCCCGCGCGGCGGCCCTGGACCACGTCTCCCGCCGGCTCGCCGAGCGGGCCGACGAGGTCGCCGCGCTGATCACCGCCGAGAACGGCAAGCCGGTCAAGTGGGCGAAGGCCGAGGTGGGGCGCGCGATCTCCACGTTCCGCTGGGCCGCCGAGGAGGCCCGCCGTTTCTCCGGCGAACTGCAACGGCTCGACACCGACCCGGCCGCCACCGGGCGGATCGCCCTGGTCCGGCGCGTGCCGCGCGGGCCGGTGCTCGGCATCACCCCGTTCAACTTCCCGCTCAACCTGGTGGCCCACAAGGTCGCCCCGGCGCTCGCCGTCGGCACCCCGATCGTGGTCAAGCCCGCACCGGCCACCCCGCTCACCGCGCTGCTGCTCGGCGAGATCCTCGCCGAGACCGACCTGCCCGAGGGCATGTTCTCGGTGCTGCCGCTACCGAACGAGCGCGCCGTCGAACTGGTCACCGACCCCCGACTGCCGGTCGTGTCGTTCACCGGCTCCGGGCCCGTCGGCGCGGCCATCCGCCGGGCCGCGCCGGACAAGCACGTCACGCTGGAACTCGGCGGCAACGCCGCCGCGGTCATCTGCGAGGACTGGGCGGCGGACGAGGACCTCACCTTCGCCGCGCACCGCATCGCCACGTTCTCCAACTACCAGGCCGGGCAGTCCTGCATCGCGGTGCAGCGGGTCTACGTGCACGAATGGCTCTACGACGGCTTCCTGCCCCGGCTCGTCGCGGCGGTGCAGGCGCTGCGCACCGGCGACCCGCGCTCCGAGTCGACCGACGTCGGCCCGCTGGTGTCGGTCGAGGCGGCACAGCGCGTCGAGACCTGGGTGGACGAGGCGGTCGCCGCCGGCGCGGTCATCGAGACCGGCGGGCGGCGCGACGGCGCGACCTACCCGCCCACCGTGCTCAGCGGCGTTCCGGCCGACGCGAAGGTCTGCGCCGAGGAGGTGTTCGGGCCGGTGCTGGTGGTCGCCCCGGTCACGAACGACCGGGCCGCGTTCGCCGCCGTCAACGACTCCGCGTACGGGCTCCAGGCCGGCGTCTTCACCCACCGGCTCGACGTGGCGTTCGACGCCGCGCGCACGCTCGAAGTGGGCGGCGTGATCGTCGGGGACGTGCCGTCGTACCGGGCCGACCAGATGCCGTACGGCGGCATGAAGGGGTCCGGCGTCGGGCGCGAAGGGCTGCGCAGCGCGATGGACGACTACACCGAGCCGCGTGTCACGGTGCTGACCGGCGTGGCCCTCTGATCACTCGCTCTCTGCTCACTCGCCTTCGGCTCACCAGGTGCCGTCGTCGCGGACCCGGGCGGGGGCGCGGCCGAGCAGCAGGGTGGTGAGGGCGGCGTCGATGTCGGCGCCGAGGAACCACTCGCCGGCCTGGTCGAGGGCGAAGACCCGGCCGTGCTCGTCGACCGCGAGGATGCTCTCCTGACGTTCGCTGCCGAGCGGGAAGAGGCGGGCACCCAGGACGGCGGCGAAGTCGGCGAGAGAGTCGGCGGTGTGTGCGGCCCGCAGCGGATTCGTGGTGAACCGGCTGATCCAGACCTGCTCCCCGGGCCCGCGCCGTCGGCTCAGGACGGCCGGGAACGCGGTGAGCGCCGCCTCGGCGGCGGGGAACGCCTCGTGCCGGTGGTGCTGTCCCGCGATATCCTTCGTCTCGGTCATCGCGCCCATCGCGAGTGCCTCGTTGAACATGCTGATCTGCCAGCCGCCGTCCATGAGGGCGTGGGCGACCTCGTCCGGGAAACGCCCAGGCTCGATGACCTCGCGCGGCTCCGGTCGCCACTCCTCGACGAAGGCCAGGTCGGACCACGGCAGCACCGCGAACCGCACCAGGAACCGGACGCACGAGTCACAGGGAAGATCTGCTTGCCCGCCCTGAGGGTCGCCCGGTTCGCGACTGCGATAGACCTCGATCCGGCTGGTGCCGAGCAGGTCACGCGCGTCCTCCATGGACAGCGGCGGCAGGCCCTCGGCGGCCCGGCGGTGGTCGTGCTCGTACAACGCGTCGGAGACGACGATCATCTCGGCGTGCCGCTCGCCGCCGCGTACCAGATGCCCCGCGGGCAGCTCGTCCAGATAGGACTGGACCAGCGGGTGGTGACGCACCTCGACGTCGCCCTTCGCGCCCTGCGCTACGTGCTGCCGGCCGTCGACAGTGAGGTGCGCCGCCGCGCCGGGCGTGGGCAGGCGGGTCAGTTCACGCAGCAGTTGAGCGGCCGGATCGACGGTACGCGGTGCGCGCGGCTCGGCCGGACGCCGCTGCCGGTACATCCGCTCGACCGCCGCGGCCGGCACCCGCGGCCACATGGACACCTCGCCGGTCTCCTTGTCGATCACGGTGGTCGGCAGGTCGCCGGGTAGCGCGCGGGCCTCGGTGGACACGATGGAACTCACCACGTAGCCCAGGTCGAACTCCTCGACCTCCGGCGTGCACGGAAAACCGAGGCGGTCGGAGTCCCGCCGGGCCCACACGGAGGCGATCTGCTCGGCCTGCTGTCGCTCGATCACCACCTGAAATTACCGGACCCCACGGATTTCGTGGCACCCGGTATGGTCGGCCCTACCCACGGTGACGGAAGGGGAGCGACGGTGGCCGAGAGTGCGGACCGGGATGCGAACCGTGCACTACGCGCGCGATTCGACGAGGTGTACGGCCAATACCAGCGCCTGCGGTCCGGTCTGGACGAACTCCAGACGAAGCTGGCCGAGCTGCGCGTCACCGAACGCTCCGACGACGGCCAGGTGACCGCCGTCGTCGGCGCGCGGGGCGAGCTGATCAGCGTCGAGGTGAGCC
The DNA here is from genome assembly GCF_049315215.1 of Micromonospora sp. WMMD1219. Lineage (NCBI taxonomy): Bacteria > Bacillati > Actinomycetota > Actinomycetes > Micromonosporales > Micromonosporaceae > Micromonospora > Micromonospora sp. WMMD1219. Next base: position 540,677 of record NZ_CP186057.1, on the reverse strand, counting down.
CGGCGGCGTTCCACGACCGGGACGCCCGCGCGCTGAGCCGGAAGATCACCGAGACCGTGCTGCGCGCCTCCACCGCGGCGACCACCGCCACCCGCGAGTTGGTGTCCGGCTACCTGCCGCCGGGTTCGCCGTCGATCGAGTTCCTGCGTACCAATGACTTCGGCGCGCTGCTCGGCCGGGCCGACTCCGTGCTGGCCCGCGGCGAGTGACAGGTGGCCGGGGGAGAGATCTGGCTGGACCCGGACCGGGCCCGGCGCGGCGGCGCTGACCTGGCGCTGTCGGGGCGGGCGGTGAGCGCGGCCCGGCGGGAGACGGGCGAGCCGATCGCCGCCGCCGGCGCCCAGCGGCCCTGGGGCCGGGACGACATCGGCGCCGCCTTCGACAAGCACTACCAGGGTTACGCCGAGACGCTGCTACGCGCGTGGGAGCTTCTCGGCCGGTCGCTGGAGGTGCTCGGGTCGGACGTCGTCCGCTCGGTCACGGCCACCGTGGAGACGGACCTCAGCAACGCCCGTGACCTCGGGAAGATCCCACAGCAAGGGCACAACCCCCATCGGCCCCGGCGCTGACCACCGGAGGACCCGCGCGTGAGCATGCTGCCCAGCCCGATCCCGCACCCGCTCGACTTCTGCCCGTGGGACCTGCCCGGCTGGATCTACGAGGCGCTCGACTGGGTGGTCGGCGTCGAATGGCCGGAGGGCAACGAGCGCGCCGTCTGGGATCTGGCCGACCAGTGGTACGGCGTGGCAGGCGTCCTGACCCGCCCGCGCGACGACGCGGTCACCGCCGCCGGTGAGGTGAAGAGCGGGTACGGGGGAGTCGGCCTGGTCGCCGGCGCGTTCGACACGGCCTGGCACAAGCTCGCCGAGGGTGAGGACGCGCCGCTGCACGTCCTCGTCGCGGCCACCGACGAGCTGGCGCGGCTGGTCGACTCCTGCGGCTGCGACATCGAGGGCGCGAAGCTCGAAGCCTGGATCGAGCTGGGCATCCTGGTCATCGAGTTGCTGTCCCTGGCGGTCGCCACAGTGCTCACCCTGGGCGCCGCCTCACCGGCGGCGGCCGCCGCGGTCACCGCCACGCGGGTCGTGGTGCAGCAGATCTTCAAGCGGCTGGTGGCCCAGCTCGCCCGCAAGGCGGTCAAGCAGGGCCTCAAGGAGGCGGGCGAGCGGGCCGCGAAGGAGGTGGCCAAGTCCGGTGTCCGCACGCTGGCGCGGCGGGCCGCGATCGGCGGGCTGCTGGAGGCCGGTCAGGAGGCCGGCACCAGCCTCGGCACGCAGGCGTACCAGAACTCCACCGGCCGGCGGGACGGCCTCGACCTGACCGACGTGAGCACGTCGGCGCTCGGCGGATTCGCCGGCGGCGCGGTCGCCCCGCTGGCCGGGCTGGGCCGGCACGCCAACGGCCGGTTCGCGGAGGTCGGCGAGCGGTTCGGGCGGGAGATGGCCGGAGAGACGCTCGCCGAGACCGCGGCGGGTCTGGCGACCGGCCAGGGCCCGTCGCTGGAGGATCTGGCGCGTGCGGCTGCCTCCGGCGCGACCGGCTCCGCCACCAACCAGGCGGACTCGGCTCTGCAACGTCGCCTCGACGGGCAGCTGAGCGGGTTGACCGTGTCGCCGGTCGGCCTGGACGTGCCGGTCGCCGCCGATCCCGTCGGGCTGATCCCGGCCCAGCGGGCCGCCGAGCCGATCGTCCAGGGCGGCGGCGACACGATCGCCGGTGCCGTTCCCGTGACACCCACACACGTCACACCCCAGCCAGCGAACTCGCACCCGCTCGCCGTGGACCTGCCCCACCCGACGCCGGATCCCACGACGACGCCGCCGCACAGCGATGTCGTCCCGCACGACGTGGCACGTCCGGCGGTCACCACCAGCCCCACGTTGTCCTCGGTGATCACGGACGCGCCCGTCGCCACGCCCCCGTCGACCGCGCCCGGAGTCCACAGCGGCACGGGTCCGGTGGCGACGCCGACCGACCACCCCACGCCGTCCTCGACCAACCCGATTCAGGCGGCAGCCGCACCGGCGACACTCCCTGCACCGCCTACCGACCACCCGCAGATCGCGGCGCCACCAACGGCGGACCGCGCGGCCCCCGTCAGCAACGGAGGTCAGGCGGGACCGCCTCCGGTCTCACCGGTCAGCCCGCAGACGGGGCCGCATCCGGGAGCGCCGACCGTCGGGCCCGAGCCTCGACCGGGGCCGAACCCCCGTTTTCCGCTGCTGGAGGCCTTGGCTCCGCATCGCCCTCCTACCGACTCCCCGGGGCCCCACCCGGGCCCGCCCCATGTCCAGGCGTGGTCCCGTGAGACCGCTGATCAGCGCGCCGCGCGGCTGAAGGCCGATCGGGAGGGTCTGGACCGGCGGCGCTACCAGGGCTATCTGCAGTCCCAGCGTGCCTTGCACGAGGAGAACAGACGGGAGGCGCAGATCAGGGAGCTGCGTGATCTCGCCGAACAGCATTACGAGGCCGCGCGTTGGCTCATCATGCAGGCCCACGAACTGCGCCAGGCCGGGCGGCACGAGCTCGCCGACCGGCACGTGTGGGAGGGTCGGCGGCGAGAACGCCTGCACTATCGAGCCGTCGACGAGGTGGAGGCGGTCCGTGTCGGCCAGCGTCTGCCGCGCGAGGTGATGGTCGAGGACGACCTCGACTTCTACCGCATCAACGACGACGTGGCCGACCTGGCCGTCGGCGCGGTGGAGACGGCCGACCACTCGGCGCTCACCGGTCACGGCCACCCCGAACCGATCGACAGGTCCCGGCCCTACGGCCGCCGGGGAGGGCTCCGGCCTCCGCTCGCGCTGCACCAGACCGACCTCGAACGGCAGATGCCCCGCAATCCGGACGGCAGCGTGACGCGTACCGCCGATCCCCGGCGCGGCGGCTGGTTCCGCCTCGCGAACGACGGCGGACCGGCGGCCGACGCCACCCGGGGGATCAACTGTCTCGACTGCACGCTGTCGCTGTTCGAGACCTGGGTCCACGGACGGCCGCGCGTCGCGGCGCCGCGTACGTTCGACGGCTATCTGCACGGCGACGTGAACCGGCCGGTGGGCGGCGAGGCGGACGGACCGCTTCGCGTCGAGCAGACGACCGGCGGCCGGTTCCAGAACCTCTGCCCGCCGGACCGGCCCGGTGTCACCGGCCGGGAGCGTCAGCTGTTGGTGGACGGCGGTTACCGCGACCTGTACGGGCAGCTCGCGTCGGGTGGCCACGGCAGCTACGCGTTCCTCATCACCAGCTTCGAAGGCGGCGGCTCGCACGCGTGGGTGGCGTTGAACCAGAACGGCACGATCCTCTTCCTCGACCCGCAGACGGGCCTGGTGGCGGACCGGCCGATCTACCACCACAGCGGCCGTCCGGCAGCCGGCAACGTGGTCGGCGTCGACGCGCTGGTGCTCGGCCCCGACGGGCGGCCGATGCCGCTCACCGGCCGCCCGCCCGGCACCTACAACGTCCTGCCCGAGCCGCTGCCCCGTCCGGCGCCGCCACGGCCGCCGGCTCCGCCGCCGATCGTCGACGGCCACGTCCCGGACTTCAACCACGTCCACCTGCTCGGCGAGTCCACCACCATCCACCGCCGAACCGACGGACCGCTGCCGGGCAGCGCGCCACCCGTCGAGCCGGAACCCGACCGGGTACGCCAGGATCACCGGCAGGCGCACGCCGACCGGATCGCCGCCGGGCTCTACGTGCGCGACGCGCTCGCGCAGAGCGGGAACCTCGACGCCGCCTTCGCCGCCGGGGTGACGCCCGTCGAGCTGGCACAGCACGCCGACGTGCCGACGCTGCGGCGGCTCGTACCGGGGCTGGACGAGGACGCCGCGGCCGACCTCACCCGGTTGTTCGCCGACCCGCGTGTGCAGCGGATGCTCGACCAGAGCTGGGAGGCTCCGCCGCGACGGGAGGAGCTGCTGGCCGAGACGTTGGTGCGGCAGCTCGCGGAGCGGCCCGACCTGGTCCGGATGATCCTGGCGACACCGGAGCTCGCCAACTCGCTGACCGCCCGGCCGCTGACCCTGCACCACCTGGCCACCCACCAGCAGGCCATCGACGTGTTGCAGGACGTGCTGGCGGATATTGAGCGAGACGGACCCGAATCGCAGATATCGGCGAGCGAGCTGAACCCGCCTCCCACCCCGCTCACCGCTGACCAGCGCAGGCTGACGCGGGATCTGGCTTCCCGGCGCCAGCCGACCGGACAGGACGGCTTCGATAGGAGCAGGAAGCGTGACTCGGTCTATGTCGCCACGTACATCAACGAACTGCGTGCCGACGCGGCCGTAGCGCAGGCGGAACTGAAAACGATCGCCTCCGCTCTGGCGGGCGAGAGGGGAAAGCCCGGCTGGCGTAACGAGCCCAAGAGTGATGAACGGGTGAGGGACAAACTGGTCGAGTACAGCAATGATGCTTCTCGCCTCAAGGACTTGGCTGCCGCGAAGGTCGAGTTCTCCACGCTCAATGACATCTATGACGCCTTGGGCGGCCTCGTCGATGATCCCGAGTTGACGATTCTGGACGTCAAGGATCGTTTCGTTGCTCCGAGCGGTAGTGGCTACCGCGACATCCTGCTCAATCTGCGCCTTTCGAACGGGCATGTAGGGGAGCTGCGCCTGCACCTCAAAGCCTTGGAAGATGTCGCCGAATGGGAGCATGCGCTGTATGAGGTCCGGCGCGACCTCGACGCCCTGGCAGAGCTGGACGGCTGTTCGCTGACGACGATGGAGACGGCGATCCGGGATGGCCTGCTGTGGCGCGCGCAGAGCATCTACTGGGACGCGGTACAGCAGACATTGGGAGAGGCGTGAAGCAGTGACGCACCCGACCGGCCTCGTGCTACCGAAATTCTTCCTCTACTACGACTCGCCCGTGAAGTTGGTGAGGACGGAGGACGGCGGCATGGCGGGCTGGCGGCTCTCACTCGACACCGGCCGGTGGCAGCCGGCGAGCAATCTCGTGGACAGGGTGCTGTTCGGTAGGGACGACGAGATATTCGAGATCAACGCCGAGGAGTTCGTCTGGTACGTCGAGCAGGAGCGGGGCCTGAGTCTGCGCGGTGACGGGCCGATCTTCGCTCTCTACGAGACCGTTCGGGCGATCCAAGACGCGCTACGGGAAGAGCGTCGATATCCGACGCCCACGGAGCAGGCGCTGATCAAGGGGATCCGGCGGCGGACCTTCGTGATGTTCGAGGAGCAGCTCCAACAGGCCGGCGATCCCGCCGCCGACCCCACCATCGCCTCCACCGCCTCCTGACAGCGGCCGGGAACCTCATGCCCTCCATCGACGGTTCACCCGTGCCCTACGTGCCGCCCGCCGACGTGGCCGAGGCGAGACGCGTACAGGAGGAGTTGCGGTCCCGGGTGGACCTGACCGGGCCCGGTCCCGCCGCGCCCGCGACGGTGGCCGGGCTGGACGTGGCGTACGCGCCCGACGGTGACCTGCTCGCCGCCGCCGTCACGGTCCTGGACGCGGCCACCCTCGACGTGGTGGACGAGGCGGTGTGCGTGGGGCGGCCCGCCTTCCCGTACGTGCCGGGGCTGTTCGCGTTCCGCGAGATGCCGGCGTTGCTCGCCGCGCTGGACCGGCTCACCACCCGTCCGGAGCTGCTGGTCTGTGACGGGCACGGGCTGGCGCACCCGCGCCGGTTCGGGCTGGCCTGTCACCTGGGCCTGGTGACCGGGCTGCCGACGATCGGGGTGGGTAAGACGCCGCTCGTCGGGTCGTGGACGGGGCCCGGCCCCGAGCGTGGGGACAGCGCCGACCTGTGTGACGAGGGCGACGTGGTCGGGCGGGTGCTGCGGACTCGGGACGGTGTGCGGCCGGTCTTCGTGAGCGTCGGGCACCGGATGGGGTTGGACAACGCGGTGGACCGGGTACTGGCACTGACGCCCCGGTACCGGCTGCCGGAGACCACCCGTACGGCCGACCGGCTGTGCCGGCGGGCACTCGCCGAGGCAGGCGCATCGGGCGGTGACCTGGGCGGGCGGTGATCGCGTGGCGCGGCACACATGTGGCGCGCTCGATGCGCGGGTGCCCGGAGGGGCCGGTAGTAACCTGACCGGCGGATCCGGTCCGGACGCAACGGTGAGGTGGAGATGTCGGCAGGGCGGCACGCGGCGCGATGGGCCATGGTCGGCGCGCTGCTGGGTGGCCTGATCGCCGTCCCGGCGTCACCGGCGTCGGCCCGCGACGACCGGGTGGGACTGCGCTCGGCGAAGAGCTTCACCGCCGGTGGCCCGCCGGGCACGGTGGCGGTCGAGGTGCGTAAGCGCACCGACGGCTGCGTGCAGCTGCGTACCGCGGTCGGGCTCCGGTCGGAGGGCCTGCGGGCGGACCAGGTCCGGGTGCAGGTGGCGTCCGGGGGCCGATGGGTGCCGGTGCAGGTCTCCGGGGACGGCGCCGTCGCCACCGCTGCGGTCGCGCCGGTCGACCGGCCGTTGTGCAAGGGCAAGGGCGTCACCGTCCGCTACCGGTTGTCCTTCCTGGCCGGGGCCGTCGGCGGGCGGCTGGAACTGGCCGCCGAGGCGAGCGCCGCGAACGGCGACGTGCTCGGCCGGGCCGGTGGCTCCGCCCGGCTGGTCGGTGCCCCGCGGACGCCGAGCCCCAGCCCGTCCCGAAAGCCCTCGCCGACGCCCAGCGCGAGCGAGACCACGGCGGCCGAGGTGACCGGCACGTCGCCGGTGGCCGCCGCCGTCGCCCCGGCCACCGCCGCGGCCGACGACTCGTCGTTCGGAGGTTCCATGATCATGTGGTTCGGTATCGGGCTGGTGCTCGTCGGCGCCGCCCTCATCGTCCTGCTGCTGCGCCGCAACCGCGCCGACCGGACCGGCGGCGGGAACTCCGCCGACCTCCCGCCGGTCCCGCTGCCGCGCAGCACCACCACCTACCGCTCCGGCGCGCCCGGACCGGCCCCCACGGTGTATGGGGGTGCGACGCCGCCCCGCCCGGCCGGCAACGTGTACGGCGCGCCCGCGGCCGCCCCGGCACCATCGGCACCGGCGAGCGCGGACGCGACCAGCGTTCTGCCTCCGCCCCAGCCCTCGGCGGGCGGGGACGCGACGAGCGTTCTGCCCCGCTTGCCGGACTGAGCCGGAACCCGACCGGCTCCCGGGGTTACCGTGACGGTAGGTGGTCGCGTCGTGACCCGGTAGCCGCCACCTGCCCGGCCGGAGGACGGAACACCGGGGCCGAACGGGGCCCGGTGCCGGGGCCGCTCGGCCGATAAGATCGCGTGCGCCGACCGGCACCGCCGACCGGTGAGACCGCATACGTGGAAGGAGCCGCGCCGTGGCCCTGGACCCGCAGTTGCTCGACATCCTCGCCTGCCCGGACACGCACCACGCCCCGCTCGACTACGACGCGCAGGCGCAGACGCTCACCTGCACCGAGTGCGGTCGCATCTTCGAGGTCCGGGACGACGTCCCGGTGCTCCTGCTGGACGAGGCGCGCGGTGGACCCGCCGCCGACGAGGCGCGGGGCGGGTCGTCCCGGTGATGGAGGGTACGGCCGGGGTCAGCGGCCACCGGCACGCGGACGAGGCCCTGCTGGACGACGCGGCGCAGCTCTCCGAGCGGGATCCGGGCGGCATGCTCCGGCACACCGCGTCGGCGGGCGCCCAGGTGCGCGAGTCGGCGGCGCTGGCCGCCGAGGCGAACCTGTCCGTGCTCGCCGACGACGGACGGCCCCGCGCGGTGGTCATCGCCGGCATCGGCACCGCCGGGCGTACCGGTGACGTGCTGGCCACCGTCGCCGGGCCGCGCTGCCCGGTGCCGGTCATCCCGCACCGCAGCGCCGGCGTGCCCGGCTGGGTGGGCGCGGCGGACGTGGTCATCGCGGTGAGCGCCTCCGGTCGCAGCCCGGAGGCGCTGGGCGCGGCCGAGGCGGCGCACCGGCGCGGTGCCCGGCTGGTCGCCGTCGGCGCGCCCGACTCGCAGCTCCAGTCGGTGGCGGAGCGGGCCCGTGCGCCGTTCATCCCGGTGCCCCGGCGCGCGCCGGCCCGGGCCAGCCTCTGGGCGCTCACCGTGCCGGTTCTGCTGGCCGCCCGTACCCTCGGGCTCGTGAAGGTCAACGAGGCGGATCTGGCCGAGACGGCGGCCCGGCTGGACGCCGACGCCGATCGATGCCGGCCGACCGCCGAGTCCTTCGTCAACCCGGCGAAGTCGCTGGCACTCGGGCTTTCCGGTTCGATCCCGATCGTGTGGGGTTCGTCCCCGCTGGCCACCGTGGCCGCCCGGCGGTTCGGTGACACGCTGTCCGCCAACGCCCGCTACCCGGTGGTCGCCGGTGCGCTGGGCGAGGCGGGCCGGGGCCGCGTCGGCCTGCTCGACGGGGTGTTCGGCGGCCTGGCCGAGGGCGAGCGGGACATCTTCGCCGACCCGGGCGTCGACGAGTCCGACGGCACCCGGCTGCGGCTGGTGCTGCTGCGCGACGGCGGGCTCAACGCCGACGACGACACCGACGAGCCGCTGGCGGTCGAGGAGCGCCGCGCGGACGCGGTGCAGACGCTCGCCGAGCGGCGCGGGGTGCGCTGCGACGTGGTGACCGCTGAGGGCGGTTCCGCGCTGGAGCGGCTCGCGTCGCTGGTCGCGGTCCCCGACTTCGCCTCGATCTACCTCGCCCTGGCACACGGGCTGGACCCGATGGCGGTACCGGCCATCACGGAGATGAAGGAGCTGGCGAACCAGTGACCACACGGGGCATCGAGCGAGGCGGGGAATGAGCGCAAACGGGGGCACCAAGGCGATCGTCGCCGCCCTGGCGGCGAACCTCGGCATCGCCGTCACCAAGTTCGTCGCGTTCGCCCTGACCGGCTCGTCGTCGATGCTTGCCGAGTCGATCCACTCGGTTGCCGACTCGGGCAACCAGGGCCTGCTGCTGATCGGCGGCCGGCGGGCCAAGCGGCGGGCCACGCCGCAGCACCCGTTCGGGTACGGCCGGGAGCGCTACGTCTACGCCTTCATCGTGGCGATCGTGCTGTTCAGCATCGGTGGCCTGTTCGCGCTCTACGAGGCGTACCACAAGGCGTCGGACCCGCACCCGATCGACAGTTGGCAGTGGGTGCCGGTGGCGGTGCTGGTCGCGGCGATCGTGATGGAGAGCTTCTCCTTCCGTACCGCGATCAAGGAGTCCAACCTGGTCCGGGGCAACCAGACCTGGGTCCGGTTCATCCGCCGGGCCAAGGCGCCGGAGCTGCCGGTGGTGCTGCTGGAGGACTTCGGTGCCCTGGTCGGTCTGGTCTTCGCGTTGTTCGGCGTCGGCATGACGCTGATCACCGGCAACGGCATGTGGGACGCGGCGGGCACGGCGATGATCGGCGTCCTGCTCGTGGTCATCGCGGTCACGCTGGCGATCGAGACCAAGAGCCTGCTGCTCGGCGAGGGCGCCGAGGAGGGCGAGCTGACGAAGATCGAGCAGGCCGTGACGAACGGTCCCGAGGTCGAGCGGATCATCCACATGAAGACGCTCTACCTCGGCCCGGAGGAGCTGATGGTGGCCGCGAAGATCGCCGTGCCGGCGTGGGAGACCGCCCAGGACCTGGCGCGCGACATCAACGCGGTCGAGGCGCGGATCCGCCGCGAGGTGCCGACCGCCCGGGTGATCTACCTGGAGCCGGACATCTACTCGCCGGAAGCCGAGCGGGCCGGCACCGGGCAGGCGGCGGACACCGCCGTCCCGGAGGCCGTGACCAGTGGTGGGACGCACGCGGCCGACGAGGTGGCCGGGCGGCCCGGGAGCTGACCGATGGAGTTGTTGCAGGGCCGGATCCGTGACTACGCCTGGGGTTCGCGCACCGCGATCGCCGAGTTGCAGGGGCGGCCGGTGCCGAGCAACGGGCCGGAGGCGGAGCTGTGGCTGGGCGCCCACCCGGGCGCCCCGGCCACCGTGCAGCGCGACGGCCGGCCGGTCAGTCTCACCGAACTGCTGGTGGCCGAGCCGGGCCACTGGCTGGGTGAGCGGCTGGTCGGCCGGTTCGGCACCCGGCTGCCGTTCCTGCTGAAGGTGCTCGCCGCCGACGCGCCGCTGAGCCTCCAGGCCCATCCGGACGCCGAGCAGGCCCGCGCCGGGCACGCCGCCGACGTGGGGCGGGTCAACTACGTCGACCCGTACCACAAGCCGGAGCTGCTGGTGGCGCTCTCGGACTTCGACGCGCTGTGCGGCTTCCGCGATCCGGGGGAGTCGGCGGCGGCGATCGCCGCGTTCGGCGTACCCGCGTTGGAGCCCGTCGTGGCGGCGTTGCGCGACGGGCCGGCGGGGCTGCGGGAGGCGGTGCGTCTGCTGTTGAGCTGGCCCCGGGCGGAGCGCGCCGGGCTGGTGGCGGCCGTGCTGGCGGCGGCGGAGGCCGGGCCGGCCTCGGCGGACGCCGAGCTGGTCCGCACGCTGGCGTCGGGCTATCCGGCCGACCCGGGCGTGGTGGTGGCGTTGCTGCTGCACCACGTCCGGCTGGCGCCCGGCGAGGGCATCTGGATGCCGGCCGGGAACCTGCACGCCTACCTGCGCGGCACCGGCGTCGAGATCATGGCGGCCAGTGACAACGTGCTGCGCGGTGGGCTGACCCCGAAGCGGGTCGACGTGGCCGAGCTGCTGCGGGTGCTCCGGTTCGAGGTGCTGACCCAGCCGGTGCTGCGGCCCGAGCAGGTGGAGCCGGGGGTGCAGACCTGGCCGGTGCCGGTGGAGGACTTCGCGCTGCACCGGGTCGAGGTGGCCGCCGGGTCGCCGGGGGTGCGGCTGACGCTGCCCGGGCCGCGGGTGGTGCTCTGCCGGGCCGGGAAGCTGACCGTGGACGACGGCGTGGGCGTGGTCACGCTGGACGCGGGTCAGGCCGCGGTCGGCACGGCGGCCGGTGGCCCGCTCACGGTGGGCGGCGCGGGCGAGGCGTTCGTCGCCACTTGCGGCATGCACTGATCCGCACAAGTCCGACTTTCCCGAAATAGCTTGACGGTCACGCTGCGTGGTGTGACTCTATGGGTACGCAGCGTTGTCGCGACGAAGGTCCGGTGACGTGCGGGGGAACCAAACCGGGGGGATGCGCGGGGCGGCCGGGCCGTGAGTGGAAAGTCCGCTCACGACCGACCGCCCCGTGCGCTGTCCGCCGACCGGCCGATTGCGCGGTCGGCCAACCGGGCACGGGCCGAGTGGCCCGCGAGCGTAAGGTGGAAGGCTGCGCACCACCATCGTTCGACAGGAGCTTCCATGACCAGCACCCTCCCGGCGGCCTCCAGCGGCGCGTCGTCGCAGGCCCGGCCGAGCACCCTCGCCGAGGGCGACTACAAGGTGGCGGATCTGTCGCTCGCCGCGTTCGGGCGCAAGGAGATCCGGCTCGCCGAGCACGAGATGCCCGGCCTGATGGCGATCCGGCGTGAGTTCGCCGAGGCCCAGCCGCTGGCCGGCGCCCGCATCACCGGTTCGCTGCACATGACCGTTCAGACCGCCGTCCTGATCGAGACCCTGGTCGCGCTCGGCGCGCAGGTCCGCTGGGCGTCCTGCAACATCTTCTCCACCCAGGACCACGCCGCCGCTGCGATGGTGGTCGGCCCCGAGGGCACCCCGGAGGCCCCGGCCGGCGTGCCGGTCTACGCCTGGAAGGGCGAGACGCTGCCGGAGTACTGGTGGTGCACCGAGCAGGTGCTCAACTGGCCGGACGGCCAGGGCCCGAACATGATCCTCGACGACGGTGGCGACGCCACCCTGCTCGTCCACAAGGGCGCCGAGTTCGAGAAGGCCGGCGTCGTGCCGCCGGTCGAGTCCGCCGACTCCGAGGAGTACGCGGTCATCCTCGAACTGCTGCACCGTTCGCTGGCCGAGGACGGCGGGCGCTGGACCCGGATCGCCGCCGGCATCAAGGGCGTCACCGAGGAGACCACCACCGGTGTGCACCGGCTCTACGAGATGCACCGCGCCGGCACGCTGCTCTTCCCGGCCATCAACGTCAACGACTCGGTGACCAAGAGCAAGTTCGACAACAAGTACGGCTGCCGCCACTCGCTCATCGACGGCATCAACCGCGCCACCGACGTGCTGATCGGCGGCAAGATGGCTGTCGTCATGGGCTACGGCGACGTGGGCAAGGGCTGCGCCGAGTCGCTGCGCGGCCAGGGCGCCCGGGTCGTGGTGACCGAGGTCGACCCGATCTGCGCGCTCCAGGCGGCGATGGACGGCTACCAGGTCGCCACGCTCGACGACGTGGTGGAGCAGGCCGACATCTTCATCACCGCGACCGGCTGCTTCGACGTCATCACCAACGAGCACATGGCCCGGATGAAGCACCAGGCCATCGTGGGCAACATCGGCCACTTCGACAACGAGATCGACATGGCCGGCCTGGCCAAGCGCAGCGACGTGACCCGGGAGAACATCAAGCCGCAGGTCGACGTGTGGCGCTTCGACGACGGCCACGCCATCATCGTGCTCTCCGAGGGCCGCCTGCTGAACCTGGGCAACGCGACCGGCCACCCGAGCTTCGTGATGTCGAACTCGTTCGCCAACCAGACGATCGCCCAGATCGAGCTGTTCACCAAGACCGAGGAATACCCGATCGGCGTCTACGTGCTGCCCAAGCACCTGGACGAGAAGGTCGCCCGGCTGCACCTGGACGCGCTCGGCGCGAAGCTGACCACGCTGACCAAGGAGCAGGCCGCCTACCTGGGCGTCTCCCCGGAGGGCCCGTTCAAGTCGGACCACTACCGCTACTGAGTTCCACGTTCGGAGAAGGGACCGGGTTCGGCCGCCGCGCGGCCGTCCCGGTCCTTTTTCGCGTACGGGGGAAGGCCGGCGGATGTCGAACCGGGTGACGTTACCCGGATCAGCTTGACGTTTGCTGTGAACAGGAGCAAGGTATGCCTGCCCTAACTAAGCGACGACGGAGTGCTGATGTTCGCCACGTACCTGATCGGCCTGCGCGAGGGCCTGGAAGCGACGCTCGTGGTCAGCATCCTCGTCGCCTTCCTGGTCAAGTCGCAGCGCCGGGACCGGCTGCCGCAGGTGTGGGCCGGCGTCGGCCTGGCCGTGGCGCTCTCCGTCGGCTTCGGCTCCCTGATCCAATACACGTCCACCTCGCTGCTGCGCACCTCCGAGTCGCGCGAACTGTTCGAGGCGGTCACCTCGGTCGCCGCCGTGGTCTTCGTGACCTGGATGATCTTCTGGATGCGCCGGGCCGCCCGCACCATCGCCGGTGAGCTGCGCGGCAAGCTCACCGACGCGCTCGCGGTCGGTTCCCTGGCCGTGGCCGGCATGGCGTTCCTCGCCGTGATCCGCGAGGGCCTGGAAACCGCGCTGATCTTCTACGCCGCGGCCGAGAGCGCGGCCGGCGGCACCGGTCCCGGCTCCCTGCTCGCCCTGGCCGGCGGCATCGCCACCGCCGTCGTGATCGGATTCCTGCTCTACCGCAGCGCGGTACGGATCAACCTGAGCCGGTTCTTCACCTGGACCGGCGCGCTGCTCATCCTGGTCGCCGCCGGCATCCTCAAGTACGGCGTGCACGACTTCCAGGAGGCGGGCGTGCTGCCCGGCCTGAACGACCTCGCCTTCGACATCTCCACCACGCTCGACCCGGGCTCCTGGTACGGCGCGCTGCTCGCCGGCATGTTCAACGTCACCGCCGCGCCGACGGTGCTGGAGCTGGTCGCCTGGGTCGCGTACGCGGTGCCGGTGCTCGTCCTCTTCCTGCGCAAGCCGTCCCAGCCCGCGAAGTCCGCCGAGCCCGCTCACCCGACGCCGCCCGCCGAGCCGGTGCCGGCCGACGTCGCCGCCGTCCCGTCCCCCCGCTCCTGACCCGCCCGTTCCCGAGGAGACCCCGCACGATGCGTACCACTCGACTCGTCGCGCCCGCCGCCGCCGGGCTGCTCGCCGTCGCCGGACTGGCCGGCTGCGGGGGCGGTGACGACGCCGACGCCTCGAACGGCGGGCCGATCGCCGTCAAGGCCACCGACACCGTCTGCGAGGTCGGCGACACCGAGATCGACGCCGGTCAGGTGACCTTCAAGGTGACGAACACCGGTTCCAAGGTCAACGAGTTCTACGTCTACGCGGCCGGTGACCGGGTGATGGGCGAGGTGGAGAACATCGCCCCCGGCCTCAGCCGCGAGCTGCGGGTCGAGCTGACCGCCGGCACGTACGAGACGGCCTGCAAGCCGGGGATGAGCGGCCGGGGCATCCGGGGCGCGCTGAAGGTCTCCGGCACCGCGGCGACTGTCGCCCCGGACGCCGCGCTGACCCAGGCCACCGAGAGCTACCAGCGGTACGTGCGCAGCCAGACCGCCGCGCTGCTGACGAAGACCGAGGAGTTCGTGGCGGCGGTCAAGGCGAACGACGTGGCGAAGGCCAAGGCGCTGTACCCGGTGGCCCGCACCTACTGGGAGCGGATCGAGCCGGTCGCGGAGAGCTTCGGCGACCTCGACCCGAAGATCGACGGCCGCGAGGAGGTGGTCGAGGAGGGCATGGAGTTCACCGGCTTCCACCGGATCGAGAAGGACCTCTGGACCACCGGGGACGTGAGCTCCGACGGTGCGATCGCCGACCGGCTCCTGGTCGACGTGAAGGCGATCGTCGCCAAGGCGGACGCCGAGAAGCTCACCCCGCTCCAGCTCGCCAACGGTGCCAAGGCGCTGCTCGACGAGGTCGCCAGCGGCAAGATCACCGGCGAGGAGGAGCGCTACTCGCACACCGACCTGTGGGACTTCAACGCCAACCTGGAGGGCTCGAAGGCCGCGATCGCCGCGCTGCGCCCGGCCCTGGAGCAGCGCGCACCCGACCTGGTCAAGCAGCTCGACAGCGAGTTCGCGAATGTGGAGACCACCCTCGGCAGGCACCGGGCCGGGGACGGCTGGAAGCTGCACACCCAGCTCGGCAAGGCCGAGCTGAAGGAGCTGTCGGACGCGGTCAACGCGCTGGCCGAGCCGGTCAGCAAGGTCGCGGCGGCAGTCGCGCGATGACCGGCCCGGCCGGAGGTGACGCGACGAGCGAGCCGAACAACCGGCGGACCGGCCGCGGCCTGTCCCGGCGCCGCGCGATGACCCTGGCCGGCGTCGGCGTGGCAGGCGTCGCCGGGGTGGCGGGCGCCGCCGGTGCCCTGCTCGCCGGCGGGAACGAGGCCTCCGCCACCGGATCGGCGGCCGGTTCCGTGCCGTTCCTCGGCGAGCACCAGGCCGGCATCACCACCCCGGCCCAGGACCGGCTGCACTTCGTCGCGTTCGACGTGGTCACCAAGGACCGGGACCGGCTGGTCGCGATGCTCCAGGAGTGGACCGCCGCCGCGGCCCGGATGACCGCCGGCAAGGACGCCGGGGTCATCGGCGCGGTCGGCGGCATGCCGGAGGCCCCGCCGGACGACACCGGCGAGGCGCTCGGACTGCCCCCGTCGCAGCTCACCCTCACCGTGGGATTCGGGCCGTCGCTGTTCCGCGACGCGCAGGGCCGCGACCGCTTCGGCATCGCCGCCCGGCGTCCGGCCGCCCTCGCCGACCTGCCGCACTTCGCCGGGGACGCGCTGCGGCCGGAGCTGTCCGGCGGCGACCTGTGCGTCCAGGCCTGCGCCAACGATCCGCAGGTGGCGGTGCACGCCATCCGCAACCTGGCCCGGATCGGCATGGGCGTGGTGAGCGTCCGCTGGTCGCAGCTCGGCTTCGGGCGTACCTCGTCGACGTCGCGGGACCAGGCCACACCCCGCAACCTGTTCGGCTTCAAGGACGGCACCGCCAACCTCAAGGCCGAGGACGCCGGCCTGCTCCGCGACCAGCTCTGGGTGCAGTCCGGCGACGGTCCGGACTGGATGACCGGCGGCTCCTACCTGGTCACCCGGAAGATCCGGATGCTGATCGAGACGTGGGACCGCAGCCCGCTGGCCGAGCAGGAGACGATCGTCGGCCGGACCAAGGGCAGCGGCGCGCCGCTGGGCCGCCGCGACGAGTTCGACGAGCCGGACTTCGCCGCGAAGGGCGACGACGGCGAGCCGCTCATCGCCGACACCGCGCACGTACGGCTGGCCCACCCGGACCAGAACGACGGCGCCCGCCTGCTGCGCCGCGGCTACAACTTCGTGGACGGCTCGGACGGGCTGGGCCGGCTCGACGCCGGTCTGTTCTTCATCGCCTACCAGCGGGATCCGCGCCGGCAGTTCGTGCCGATCCAGACCCGGCTGGCCCGCAACGACGCGATGAACGAGTACCTGCGGCACGTCTCCAGCGGCCTGTTCGCCTGCCCGCCCGGCGTACGCGACGCCGCCGACTGGTGGGGGCGGGCGCTGTTCGCCTGAGCCCGGCTCAGCGGCGTACCGGATCGGGGCCCGCGTCCGGGACGGCGGACCGCAACCGGCCGTCGACCGGCGCGGCGGGACGCAGGGCGGCCGGCGCGACGGCGTGCGGCACCGTGGCCGGGGCCGGGACCAGCTCCGGCCAGAGCGCGGCGGTGACCGTCCGGGTCCGGCCCAGCCGGAGCGCGGCGCGGCGCCCCCGCTCGGCCAGCACGGCCGACAGGTAGACCGAGTCCGGCGCGGCCCACGGCGGAGGCGGCGAGGTGACCGCAGCGACCTCCGCCCACAGCGCCCGGCCCAGCCGGAAACGGTCCGGCTCGGCGAGCTGGGGCAGCCGGTCCAGGTACTGCCGGGCGGCCAGCGCCAGCCCGTCGTCCAACCGGGTCAGGTCGAGCGTGGTCGCCCAGGCCAGCAGCGGCGGCGGAGCCGGCGGCAGCGGCCGCCACAGCGCGGCGCCCCGGCTGTGCACCACGAGCGTGCCGGCGACCAGGTCGCCCAGCCGCCGCCCGCGCGGGTCGGTGAGCATCACCGTGACGCTCGCGACCCAGCTCAGCAGCGGCAGCACCAGACCGGGCCACTCCACCGCGACGCCGACGAGCGCCCGGGTCAGCGACTGGCCCACCCCCACCGGGCCGCCGTCGGCCCGCACCACGCGCAGCCTCACGGCCAGCTTGCCCACCGTCCGGCCACCGGCGAAGCGTTCCATCACCACCGGATAGCCGAGCAGGACCAGCACCAGCAGCAGGGTCTGGAGCGCGCCGGCCAGCGCGGTGTCGAGGACGTCGCCCAGCAGGGCGAGCGCGACCATCGCCAGCACCGCGCCGAGCACCAGGAACAGCGCGAGCTGGATCACGGCGTCGATCAGCAGGGCGAGCACCCGGGAGCCCAGCCGGGCCACCCGGACGTCCAGCTCCACCGCCTCGCCGCTGACCAGACCGGCGTCGGCCCAACGGGGCGGTGGGGGAGGTTGCGCACGCACCCCGACAGTGAACACCATGGACGCCGAACGGGGGAGGGTGAGTGGATCTCGACGCGTACGTGGCCGAGCACGGCGCCGAATGGCGGCGGCTGGAACACCTGACCGGCCGGCGTCGCCTCGACGCGGCCGAGGTCGACGAACTGGTGGCGCTCTACCAGCGCAGTGCCACGCACCTCTCCGCGCTGCGCGCCCGGGCGCCCGAGCCGGCGCTGGTGAACCGCCTGTCCCACCTGGTCCTCGCGGCTCGCGCCCGGGTCACCGGCCGTCCCCGGCCGTCCTGGGCGGCGGTGGGCCGGTTCCTGGCCGCCGACCTGCCCGCCGCCCTCTACCGGGCCTGGCCCTGGTGGTGCGGCGTGGCCACGGCGTTCAGCGCCCTGAGCGCCTTCCTCATCTGGTTCGTCGCGGGCAACCCGGACACCGCCGCCGCGTTCGTCGGTCCCGAGGCGGCGCGGCAACTCGTGGACTCCGGTTTCGCCGGCTACTACACCGAGTTCGCCGCGCCCACGTTCGCGTTCCACCTGTGGACGCACAACGCCTGGCTGGCCGCCCAGTGCCTGGCCGCCGGCGTGCTCGTGATCCCGGTGCTCTGGCTGCTGTGGCAGAACGCGCTCAACATCGGCGTGGTCGGCGGCGTGATGATCTCCTACGGCCGGGCGGACGTCTTCTTCGGCATGATCACCCCGCACGGGCTGCTGGAGCTGACCGGCATCTTCGTCGCCGCCGGGGTCGGACTGCGGACCGCCTGGGCGTGGATCGCCCCGCCCGCGCACCTCGGGCGCGGCCGGGCGGTCGCCGAGGCGGGACGGCTCGCCGCCGTGGTCGCGGCCGGCCTGGTCGGCGTCTTCGCGGTCTCCGCGCTGATCGAGGCGTTCGTGACCCCGGCGCCGGTGCCGATCCCGCTGCGGGTGGCCGCCGGCGCCGCCGTGTGGCTGGCGTTCCTGGCGTACGCGCTGGTGCTCGGCCGGCGCGCGGTCAGAGCTGGCCGAGGGACTTGAGCCGCAGATAGGTGTCGGCGACGGCCGGGGCCAGCCGGTGCCCCGGCACGTCCACCACGGTCACCCCGTGGCGCGACAGGGCGGCGCGCACCCGGTCCCGTTCGGCCAGCGCCCGCCACGCCGACGCGGCCGCGTACGGGTCGTCCGGGCCGGCCGGGGTGGCGGTGGCGAGCCGGTTCAGCACCGGGTCACCGGCGGCGGCCAGCACCACCCGGTGACGGGTCGCCAGCCGGGGCAGCACCGGCAGCAGCCCTTCGCCGATCGCGCCCGCCTCCAGCGCGGTGAACAGCACCACCAGGCTGCGCTGCCGCTCCCGGCGCAGCACCTCGGCGGCGATCAGCTCGAAGTCGGTCTCGGCCAGCGCGGGCTGCAACGGCGCCACCGCGTCGACCAGCCGGGCGAGCAGCGCCGGCCGGCCGCTGCCGGTCACCCGGGCCCGGATCTCGGTGTCCGCCGCCAGCAGGTCCACCCGGTCACCGGCCCGGGCGGCGAGCGCGGTGAGCAGCAGCGCCGCGTCGATGGCGGTGTCGAGCCGGGGCTCGTCG
Organism: Micromonospora sp. WMMD1219; assembly: GCF_049315215.1. Lineage (NCBI taxonomy): Bacteria > Bacillati > Actinomycetota > Actinomycetes > Micromonosporales > Micromonosporaceae > Micromonospora > Micromonospora sp. WMMD1219. Next base: position 521,909 of record NZ_CP186057.1, on the reverse strand, counting down.
CCGAGGCGTACCGCCGACGTGCGGCCGGTGTCCAGGACGCAGACCAGGCGGCGGTCCCGCTCCGGGCGCCACGTGCGCACCAGCACGTCGGCCCGGCGGGCGCTGCCCCGCCAGTCGATCGAGCGGACGTCGTCGCCCACCGCGTACTCGCGGAGCGTGTCGAACTCGGTGCCGTGACCGCGCCCCCGAGTGACCTGCACACCGTCGATGACCCGCAGCCGGGCCAGCTTCTCCGGCAGGTGCCGGCGCGAGTCGAAGCGCGGCAGCACCCGCAGCGTCCACTGTGGTGTGGCGGGTGCCCCGGCGCGCTGCCGGGCGCCCAGGCGCATGGGCCCGAGCGAGCGTACGGTCAGCGCCACCGCCGGCCGGTCGCCGCGCCGGGTCGGGGTGAGCCGGACCGGCAGCGTGGCGGTGCCACCGGGCGGCACGGTGAGCAGGTGATCCGGCGGCACGTCGGGGCGCGCCCCGGCCGAGGGCACCCAGGCGTCGCGTACCTGGGCGTACAGCGTGCGGTCGGTCGGGTTGGCCAGGTGCAGCGTGACGGTGGCGGTGCCGCCGAGGCGGACCGTCCGCTCGCCGGAGCGGGTGATCGTGAGCGCGTCCGGCGGGACCGCCATCGCCCGGTCGAGCAGCACCAGCAGCAGCACCGCCGCGGTCAGCACGGCGACGCCGAGGAACGGCGCCGGCCAGGCCGGCAGGGTCAGCGCGCCCACGCCGAGCAGCAGACCCGCCCGCCAGGTCATCGCGGCGTCGGCACGGTGGCCAGCACCGAGTCCAGCACGGCGTCGACCGTGACGCCCTCCAGTTCCGCCTCCGGACGCGGGCGCAGCCGGTGCCGCAGCGTGGGCCGGGCGACCGCCTTCACGTCGTCCGGGGTGACGTGGTCGCGGCCGGCCAGCCAGGACCACGCCTTCGCGGCGTTGAGCAGCGCGGTGGCGCCCCGCGGGGACGCGCCCAGCTCCAGCGCCGGGGCGGACCGGGTGCCCCGGCACAGGTCCACGATGTAGCCGAGCACCGGCTCGGCCACGTGCACCATCCGCACCTCGGCCCGGGCGGCGGCCAGGTCCGACGCGTCGGCCACCGGGCGTACGCCCGCAGCACGCAGGTCGCGCGGGTCGAAGCCGGCGTGGTGCGCCCGCAGTACGCCCAGCTCCTCCTCCCGCTCCGGCAGCGGCACCGTCAGCTTGAGCAGGAAACGGTCGAGCTGCGCCTCGGGCAGCGGGTAGGTGCCCTCGTACTCGACCGGGTTCTGGGTGGCCGCGACGATGAACGGGTCGGGCAGCGGACGGCGCTCGCCCTCGACGGACACCTGCCGCTCCTCCATCACCTCCAGCAGCGCCGACTGCGTCTTGGGCGGGGTGCGGTTGATCTCGTCGGCGAGCAGCAGGTTGGTGAAGACCGGCCCCTCCCGGAACGTGAACGCGGCGGTGCGCTGGTCGAAGATCAGCGAGCCGGTGACGTCGCCGGGCATCAGGTCGGGGGTGAACTGCACCCGCTTGGCGTCCAGGTCGAGCGCGGCGGCCAGCGTCCGCACCAGCAGCGTCTTGGCCACCCCCGGTACGCCCTCCAGCAGCACGTGCCCCCGGCAGAGCAACGCGATCACCAGGCCGGTGACCACGGCGTCCTGCCCGACGACGGCCTTGGCGACCTCGGCACGCAGCCGGTGCAGGGCGGCGCGGGCGCCGGACGGGGCGGTGGTCGTGACGGGTCCGGTCACCGGGGGTCTCCTTCGCTGGGATGCGGGGCCAGGGTACGGGTCAGGGCGTCCAGTTCGCGGGCCAGCTCCAGCAGCTCGCGGTCCTTCTCCGGGGCGGGGCCGTAGAGCAGGCCGGCCACCCGTTCCGGGTCGGCGCCGGCGCGCTCGGCGACCCGGGCGGCCACCTCGTCGTCGGGCGTGCCCGGGGGCAGGTTGAGCCGGGTCACCAGCCGGTCCAGCGCGGCGGCGCGCAGCGTCCCGGCGACGGTGTCCCGGGCGCCGGCCCGGCGGTAGAGCCGAGCCCGGCCGCGTACCGTCTCGGCGGACCGGACGGTCACCGGCAGCGGCTCCGACACCGGCGGCCCGAGCCGGCGGGCCCGCCACAGCACCACCAGCAGGCCGGCCAGGGCGAGCTGCACCAGGAGGGCCCAGAACCACTGTGGGAAGGCGCCCCAGAGCGGGTTCTCCCGCGGCGGGTCGGCGCGCTCGGGCGGGTCGGGCCGTTCCGACCGGCCGCTGCCGGCCGGGCCGGGCACCTCGGTGAACGGTTCCGGGGACCAGCTCGGGCGCGTCGGGGCCGGCGCCGGCTCGGGCAGGTCGAGCCAGACCAGCGGGCGGTCGCCGCCGAGCAGGCCGGTGGCGAGGGCCTCGTTGCCCCATTCGCCGATCCGATCGTTGCGGAACGGGTCGCTGGCGCCGGCCAGCACCGTCTCGACCCGGCCGGGGACGCGCAGCAGCGCGCCGCCGTAGCAGTGGTCCACCTCGGCAGGTCCGGCGTAACGCTGGAGGTCGATCGCGGCCGTGCCGGCCCGGACCGCCTCGGGCAGCGGGCACGGCGTGCCGCCGGCGTCGGGCGGCACCGCCCGGGCGGCCCAGCGCCCGCCGGCCGGTTCGACCGGGGTGTCCAGCTCGGCGAGCACCCGCCGGGAGGGCTCGACGAGCACCAGCCGGCTGCCGGGCGGCAGGGCGGTCAGCCCGTCGAGCAGCTCCGGGTGCACCAGCCCGGGCGCGGGCACGAACAGCGTGCTCGGCTGCGCCCCGGCGGTACGCAGCGCCGCCGTCAGGTCCGTCTCCCGGCGCACCGCGACGCCCTGCGTCCGTAGCGCCTCGGCGAGCCGGCTGGCGCCGTCGTCGTCGGTGGCGACCGGGGACAGGAAACCGGGCTCGTCCGCGTCGGGCCGGTCGACGGCGCGCAGCACGAGCGTGGTCACGATCAGCAGCACGGCCAGCCCGAGCGGGACGAGCAGCCGGTACGTACGCCGACGCGGCGCAACGGTGGCCGCCGCCGTCGTCGCGGTCTCCGGTACGGCTGTGGCGGTCACCGCGGCTCCTCCCCGGTCAGCTCGCGACTCAGGTCGGTGGCGAGTTCACGCATCCGCCGGTCGTGCGCGGCGGTCGCGGGGCGCTGGGCGTACCAGAGGTCGGAGAAGATCGCCCCGGCCGCGTGCAGCGTCGGCCCGACCTGCGGCCGGGTGCGGGCCGCCGCCTCGGTCAGCTCGACGACCGTGAGCCCGGGGCGGGGTTCCACCACCTGCCGGACGACCAGCAGCCGGACCATCTCGCGCAGCCGCTCCCGGACCGCCTCGGCGTACCGGCCCTCGGCCGCCAGCCGGTCCGCCGGCCCGAGCCCGCCGGCCGGCGCGGGTTCCGGGGTCCGGGGCGCGGGCAGGCGCACGGCCGGCGGTTCGGTGCGGGCCCGGCGGGCACGCCGCCGGAACCGGGGCAGGCGGAACCGGGGCAGCCGTGGGCGCCGCAGCCGGGGGAGACTGAACCGGGGCAGCCGGCGGGGCACCCAGGCCGGGAAGAAATACCAGCCCAGCGCCACCAGCAGCGCGACCGCCAGCAGGATCAGCGCGGCCAGCGGCAGCGGCACCACGTCACCGAGGGCCGCGACCGCCTCGGTCCACCACCGGCTCACCGGTGGGCCGCCAGCAGGACCGGCTCGGGCACGCCGGCCGGCGCGCGGGAGAGCCGGATGTCCAGCCCCTCGGTGCGGATCCGGGTCTCCAGGTGCAGCACCGCGTCGAGGCAGGCGAGCGCCGGGTACGCCAGCGCGTTCACCGCGGTGAAGGCGGCGATCGTCACGGGCAGCGCCCAGGCCGAGACGTCGAACAGGCCCAGCATGTTCAGGCCCTGGTAGAGGCCCAGCCCGATGCCGAGCCGGATCAGCCACCAGCCCAGGTAGCCCAGCAGCCGGATCGCGGCGGCCCGCGCGCTGACCCGGCCGGCCAGGCGTACCGCCCGCCAGGGCGCCAGGTGCCCCGGCACCCCGTCCAGCACCAGCACCGGCACCACCAGGCCGAGCAGCGCGTACGCCAGGAACCAGCCCGGCCCGGTCAGCCCGGCGGCGGTGACGGTCAGCCCGACCAGGACGGCGGCCGGCAGTGCCACGCCGAGCCGGGCGCCGCGCAGCAGCTCCCACGGCGCCGGACGGCGCCCCAGCAGCGCCGCGCCGGCGCCGCGCGCGGCCGGGGCGCCGAGCAGCGCGACGATCGCGGCCTCGGTGCCGGCACCGGCCGCCAGCAGCAGCCAGTACGCGGGAAGGGAGTCGCCGAACTCCGCCGGCCACCAGTACGGCGGTTCGGTCCCGGCGAGCATCCGCAGCGGGTGGAGCACCGCCTGTTCGGCGAGGGCCAGCAGGAGGGCGAGCGGGACGAGCACCCGGGCCTGGTCGCGCAGCAGCAGCACGGCCGCGTCGAGCAGCTCGCCGACGGTCAGCGGACGGCGCGGCAGCACCGCGGTCGGGCCGGCGTCGGGCACGCGTACTCCTGGGCGGGGCGAGCGGAGGTGGCGGGCGGGGCGACGCCCGGGGGATCATGGTTGCACGGCGGGTCCGCATCCGGTGGACCCGTCCGACCCGGCGCGCCACGCTGGGCGGCCACGCCGACTTGCTGTGGTGCACGGGGCCGCTCGGCGCTACGGTGCCGTGGAGACGCCGAACACTCCAGACGAACGGGGATGGAACGATAAACCCCATGAGAGCCCGGGTACTCGTGGTCGATGACGACCCCGCCCTCGCCGAGATGCTCGGCATCGTGCTGCGCAGCGAGGGCTTCGTGCCGTCCTTCGTCGCGGACGGCGAACGGGCGCTGGCCGCGTTCCGCGACAACCGACCCGACATCGTCCTGCTCGACCTGATGCTGCCGGGCATGAGCGGCATCGACGTGGCCCGCGCCATCCGGGGCGAGTCCGGCGTGCCGATCGTGATGCTGACCGCCAAGAGCGACACCGTCGACGTGGTGCTCGGGCTGGAGTCCGGCGCCGACGACTACGTGGTCAAGCCGTTCAAGCCCAAGGAGCTGGTGGCCCGGATGCGGGCCCGGCTGCGCCGGGGCGAGGACGTGGCGCCGGAGATGCTGACCATCGGTCCGCCCGGCAACCAGATCACCATCGACGTGCCTGCCCACACGGTCAGCCGCGACGGCGAGGAGGTGAAGCTGACGCCGCTGGAGTTCGACCTGCTGGTCGCGCTCGCCCGCAAGCCGCGCCAGGTCTTCACCCGCGAGGTGCTGCTGGAGCAGGTCTGGGGCTACCGCCACGCGGCGGACACCCGCCTGGTGAACGTGCACGTCCAGCGGCTGCGCGCCAAGATCGAGCCGGATCCGGAGCGACCCGAAATCATCCTCACCGTGCGGGGCGTGGGCTACAAGGCAGGCACCGGATAGCCTGGTCAGCACTGTGGTGACCACCCCGCTGCCCGACCCGCCGACCGCCGCGTCCCGCCGGCTCCACGCCGTGCGGGCGCTCTGGCTCGCCCTGACGGGCCGGGTCGCCCGGCTGGTGGCCGCGGTGCACCAGGCGTGGCGGCGGTCGCTCCAGGTCCGTGTGGTCACCATCACGCTGGTGGCGTCGAGTCTGCTGGTGGGCGGTTTCGCCTATCTGATCGCCGACAAGATCACGAGCATCCTGCTGGAGAACGCCGAGACCGACGTGCGGCTGCGGCTGAGCAACGGCAGCGAGTACGCGGCCAAGCAGTTCAACCTCTACAGCCAGCCGCAGGAGGCGCAGCTCCAGAACACCATCGACGGCACCGTGAACTACCTGGCCGGCGGGGATCCCACCCAGACCAGCGGCGTGGTGGTGGCGATCACCGCCGACAACTTCGCCGAGTTCATCGAGCCGCGTACCACGCCGGACGTGCCGGTGGGCGCGGTGATCGGCGACGAGCTGCGGGCCACCGTCGCCTCCGGCAAGGTCGCCCACCAGATCCGTACCGGCTCGCTCGGCGGCGAGCGGACGAAATACCTGGTCTACGGCTCCCCGGTGCCCACCAAGTTCGGGCAGGTCGAGCTCTACTACCTCGTACCCCTGGCCCGGCAGGACGCGACGGCGGCCGACGCCCGCGCCACGGTGGTCGCGACCGGCGTCGCGCTCGTGCTGCTGCTCGGCCTGCTGGCCGCGCTGGTCACCCGCCTGGTGGTGACGCCGGTACGGGTGGCCGCGCGCACCGCGCAGCGGCTGTCCGCCGGCCTGCTCGACCAGCGCATGGTGGTCTCCGGCGAGGACGACCTCGCCCTGCTGGCCGCCTCGTTCAACCAGATGGCGACGAACCTGCAACGGCAGATCCTCCGGCTGGAGGAGATGTCCCGGCTGCAACGCCGGTTCACCTCCGACGTCTCGCACGAGCTGCGGACACCGCTGACCACGGTACGGATGGCCGCCGACCTGATCTTCGCCGAGCGCGACGAGTTCGACCCGGCGGTGGCCCGCAGCGCCGAGCTGCTCCAGGCCGAGCTGGACCGGTTCGAGGAACTGCTCACCGACCTGCTGGAGATCAGCCGGTTCGACGCCGGTTTCGCGGTGCTGGACAGCGAGCCGACCGACCTCGTGCCGGTGGTGCACCGGGTGACCGAGCGGCTGGCCGGGCTGGCCGAGCGGGTCGGGGTGACCATCGAGCTGGACCTGCCGGACACTCCGGTGATCGCCGAGGTCGACCCGCGCCGCGTCGAGCGGGTGCTGCGCAACCTGGTCGGCAACGCGGTCGAGCACGGCGAGGCCAAGCCGGTACGGATCACCCTGGGCCAGGACCAGAGCGCGGTGGCGATCACCGTGCGGGACCACGGTGTCGGCCTCAAGCCGGGGGAGGAGAAGCTGGTGTTCAACCGCTTCTGGCGGGCCGACCCGTCGCGCGCCCGGCAGACCGGCGGCACCGGGCTGGGCCTGTCGATCAGCCTGGAGGACGCCCGCCTGCACGGCGGCTGGCTGGAGGCGTGGGGCGCGCCGGGTCAGGGCGCACAGTTCCGCCTCACCCTGCCGGCCCGGGCCGGGGACCGGCTCACCACCTCCCCGCTACGGCTGGTGCCGGCCGACGCCACGGTGCCGTTCGGCGGCCCCCGCGACGGCGGGCTGCCCGCCATCGGGCCCGGCGGCGTCGCGGCGCTGACCGCCGGACCGGCCGGCGGCGACCACGCGGAGGCACGGCCGTGAACCGCCGCGTCCTGGCCCTGCTGCTGACCGGCGCGCTGCTGCCGGCCGCGCTCGCCGGATGCGGCATCCCGCACCAGACCGACGTGCAGGTGGACGGCTCGGTGCCGGCCGCCGAGTCCGGGGCGCTCAACGGCAGCCCGGCCCGGCCGCCCGAACCGGCCGACAGCAGCGAGCCGGTGCCGTTCATCGAGAACTACCTGCGGGCCGCCGCCGCCGGGGAGCGCGACCAGGCGTACGCCCGGGCCCGGAAGTTCCTCGCCGCGGAGGCCCGCGACCTGCTGCCGGGCAAGCCGCAGACCAGCGAGGTCGAGCTGACAGTGGTCCGGCTGCGGGAGAAGCCGGAGAGCACGCCGCCCAACAACCAGGGCACCAGCACCGTGACGCTCAAGGTGCAGCAGGTGGGCGTGCTGCGCGCCGACGGCACGCTCGGCCCGCCGGTGGCGAGCGAGACGCAGTACGTCTTCGAGCTGCGCCGGGCCGAACCGGCCGGCACCGGCCTGCTGATCACCGAGCTGCCGAACGTGCTGCTGGCCAGCGACTCGGCGATGCGCGAGTACTACCGCCCCCGCACCGTCTACTTCTGGAACACCGACCTGACCCGGCTGGTGCCGGACCAGCGTTACCTGCCCTCGTCCGCGCCGACCGAGCGCCGGATCACCGAGGTGATGAAGTGGCTGGCCGACCGCCCGTCGGACTGGCTGGCCCCCGGCGTGACCGGGCTGCCCGACGGCACCCAGCTGATCAACAACGCGACCGGCGCGGACGGCCACTGGGAGATCAACCTCAACATGCCGGGCGCCAACGAGCAGCGGCTGACTCGGCTCGGCACCCAGCTGGCGTGGTCCCTGTCGGACCTGGACGGCCAGGTCGACCTGAAGATCCAGAACCAGAAGCGGCTCACCGTCGACCTGGGGCGCGAGCGCGTTGCCACCGCCGCCTATCCACGCGGCGGTGACCCGATGCGGTTCGCCGTCTACGACGGCGCCGTCCGTCCCCTGGCGTTCGGCAACGAGTCGCGGGCCGCCGTGCCGCTGCCGCCCGCGGAGAACCGCAACGTGGTCTCCGCGTCGCTCGCCCGCGCCGACGACCAGGTGCTCGCCGCGCTCGTGGTGACCGGGCCGGACAACCGCAGGCGGCTCAAGGTGGGCACCGGCCCGGATCCGGTCACCACCCTCAACCCCGGCGACCGTACGTTCCGGACGATGAGCCGTCCCACCTGGCTGCGGTCGCTGAACAAGGCCCGCCCGGCCGGTCTGGTGGCGGCGGACGGCCGGCTCTACCGGTTCGACGGCGCGGGCCGGACGAGCGAGATCCCGCTGTCCGTTCCCGGGCCGGTGACGGCTGTCGCCGGTTCCCTCGACGGGCACCGGATCGCGCTGGCCTCCGGCGGCGCGGTCTTCGTCGCCGCGGTGAGCGTCGACGGCGGCGTGGTCAGCCTCGGGCAGCCCCGCCGCGTGACCACGCTGCTCACCGGCGTGACGGTGGTGGACTGGGTGGCGGAGAACGAGCTGGCGCTGGCCGGTAACGAGGCGGACCGGCGCTCGGCGATCCACCAGCTCACCGTCGACGGCGCCTGGGAGACCCCGCTGGCGGTGGAGATCGGAGCCCCGGTGACCCAGCTCGCCGGGTATCCGGGCGGCGGCGACCGCGGCCTGGCCGCGTTCTCGTTCATGTTCGAGACGGACGGCGCGGCCTGGCGGAACAACCCGTTCGACTACGTCAAGCGGGAGCAGGTGCTCGACGTTCCGTCGGGCAGCCGGGCGACCAACCCGACCGCACCGTTCTTCCTCTACTGAGCCCGTGCGTGACCTGGGCGGGCTCTGGTCGGACTTGACCGACCTGGTGCTGCCCGCCGGGTGCGCGGGCTGCGGCGCGGGGTCGGTACGGCTGCGGCAGGGCTTCTGCCCCGGCTGCGTGCGGGAGCTGGAGTCGCTGCGTCCCGCACCTGCCCGGCCCGATCCGGCTCCGCCCGGCCTGCCGCCCTGCGTCGCGCTCGGCCCGTACGGCGGCGCGTTGCGCGAGGGGCTGCTGGCGTACAAGGAACGGGGCCGGCACGGGCTGGCCCGGCCGTTGGGCGCGCTGCTCGCCGAGGTGGTCGCCGCGGCGGCGGGGCCACCCGGCCCGGTGGCGCTCGTGGCGGTGCCCGACACCGCCCGCGCCGCCCGGGCCCGCTACGGCGACCACCTGGACCGGCTGGTCCGCCCGGCGGCGGCCCGGTTGCGCGCGGCCGGCTGGCCGGTACGCGTGCTGCGCCCGCTCCGCGCGCTGCCCCGCACCGACTCGGTGGCGCTGGACAGCGCCGGACGGGCCGCCGCGGCCGAGGCGGCGTTCCGGTTGCGCCGCCCGCCCGCTGGAGACCGCCCGGGGGAGAACGTCGTGCTGCTCGACGACATCGTCACCACCGGCGCCACGCTGGCGGCGGTGAGCCGGATGTTGCACCGCGCGGGAATGGCGCCAAAGGCCGCGGCGGTGCTCGCCGCAACGCAAAAGCGGCACCGCCGGTGACGCTTCGTGTATCCGTTTCACCCCATGGTGTATGAGCTGTTAAATTTCGCGACCGCCTTCGGCAACCAGGGGTGACGGTTGGCCGTACAGGAGTTAGCGTTTCGGTGTCGGGGGTAGTGAGGATCCAACCTTCCCCCGGCACTGGAAGGAGGCGTAGCCGAACAACACCGGTCGACGCCGAGCGGGGCCCTCCCGGGTGCGTCGACCGGATCTGATCCGGACCGAACGACCGTCCGAACAAGGGAGGTCACGTGGACATCGTGGTCAAGGGCCGTAACGTCGAAGTGCCGGACCATTACCGGGTGCACGTAGCCGAGAAGCTCGCGAAGATCGAACGCTACGACCAGAAGCTCATTCGCGTGGACGTGGAGTTGTTCCACGAGCGCAATCCACGCCAGGCGGACACCTGCCAGCGGGTGGAGATCACGTGCGTGACGCGCGGCCCGGTGATCCGGGCCGAGGCCTGCACGAACGACTTCTACAGCGCGCTCGACGCCGCAATCGCCAAGTTGGACACGCGATTCCGCCGCGCGGCGGACCGTCGCCGGGTGCACCGCGGGCGGCACGCGCCGATCTCCGTGGCCGCCGCGACAGCCGGTCTGCCGGTGGCCGATCTCGACGGCCCGGGGCTGGCGGCGCTCGACGGCCACGGCACCGCCACAGCGGTCGCCGAACGCCCCGACGAGAGCGGCTACACCGAACCCGACGACCAGCCGTGGCACATCGCCCGGGCGAAGGTCCACCCCGCCGAACCGATGACCGTCGACGACGCGCTGTTCCAGATGGAACTGGTCGGCCACGACTTCTACCTGTTCCAGGACAAGGAGTCCGGCCGCCCGAGCGTGGTCTACCGGCGGCACGCGTACGACTACGGGATCATCCAGCTCGGCACGTGACCCCTTGACCGGCGAGGACGGGCCCCGCGCAGGGGTCCGTCCTCAGTTCTCGTCCGTGGCCAGGCGGCCGTAGACCACCGAGTCGACACGGACGCCGTCCGGGCCGGGCAGCCGGCCGCGCAACAGCCCCTCCCGCCGGAAGCCGGCCCGCTCCAGCACCCGCTGCGAGGCGACGTTGTCCGGCCGGGTGCCGGCCCACAGCCGGGCCACCCCGACACCGAACGCCCACCCCGCGACCAGCCGGACCGTCCGGGCCGCCAGCCCGCGACCGCGCGCCTCGGGCAGCAGGCTGTAGCCGACCATGGCCTGCCCGGTGGCCGGCTCGTCGTAGAACAGCGCGCAGCCGCCGACGACAGCACCGGTGGCCGCGTCGAGGATCGTCAGGTCGGCGGCCTCGCCGGCCAGCCAGCGGCTCGCCGCCAGCCGGCAGCGGCGCGCGAGCGCCGCCCGCTGCGGCGCCACCGGCGGCACCCGGTTCGCCACCACCTCCGGCAGCGAGTGCAGCCGGAACAGCGCGTCCGTGTCCGCCGGCTCCACCGGGCGCAGCGTCACCACGCCGTCGGTGAGCCGGCCGTCCGGCAGGTCCGGCAGCAACCGGGCGAGCGGCCCGGGCGGGTCGTCGGCCAGCCGCACCCAGGCGATCAGATCCTGGCGTACGCCGTCGCCGCCCGCGCCCGCCGCCCGGCGTACGCCCTCGTGCCGGTAACCGCAGGCGAGCGCGATGCGCTGGCTCGCCACGTTCTCCGTGCGGGTGAGCAACTCCAACCGGGCCGCCCCGGCGGCGAACGCACGTTCGGTCAGCAGCCGGGTGGCGGCGGTGGCCACGCCCCGGCCGCGCGCCGCCGCTCCCACCCAGTAACCGATCTCGTACGTCGCCCGCTCCGCGCTGAGCCGGGTCAGGCCGATGCTGCCGAGCAGCCGGTCGGTCGCCGGGTCGGCGATCGTGTACGCGGCGCCACCGGCCGCCCACGCCGCGGGCGCGCCCTCGGTGATCCACCAGCGGGCGGCGTCGGCGTCGTACGGGTCGGGCAGCAGGGGCATGAACCGGCGGGTCTCCGGATCGGCGCACCCGGCCACCGTCTCGGGCACGTCCGCGAGGTGGCACGGCCGAAGCCGTACGCCGTACCCCTCGATCGTCTCCGGGGTCATGTCAGGTCGCCCGGCAGCAGCGCGCCGATCCAGACGTCCTGCCGCTCGCCGCGGTGCTGGACGCCGCCGCGCAGCGTGCCCTCGACGGTGAAGCCAGCCTTCTCGGCGGCCCGCCGCGAGGCGGTGTTGCCCACGTTCGCCCGCCACTCGATCCGGGCCAGGCCGAGCGTGGTGAAGCCCCAGGCGCAGACCGCGGCGAGAGCGGCCGGCAGGTAACCCCGGCCGCGCGCGTACGGCGCGGTCATGTACCCCACGTCGGCCACCAGCGGGTCGTTCGGCAGCAGGCGCAGGTCGACCGAGGCGACGTAGCGGTCGTCCGGATCCGCCACGGCGAACGTCACGGCCGTGCCCCGGGCCCAGGCCGGGCGCACCAGGTCGCGCAGGAAGCCCTCGGCGTGCTCCGGCCGGTACGGGTGCGGCACCGTGGTCCAGCGGACGGTCTGCTCGTCCTGGCAGGTGCGGGTCACCTCGGCCAGGTCGCGTTCCTCCAGCGCGCGCAGCCGCAGCTCGGTGTCCCCGGCGGTGGCGAACAGGACCGGCTGCGGGCGGCCGAAGACCGCCGCCCGGCGGGCCTGGAGCGTGTCCGGGCCGTAGGGGACCGGGTCGCCGGGCGCGGCCAGCTCGGCCGGGAGGAGGGAGCCGATCCAGCCCTCCGGGCGGCCGCCAGGGCTGGGGTGGGCCAGCCGCAGCTCACCATCGATCCGGAAGCCGGCGCGCAGCGCGACCAGCCGGGAGGCGTGGTTGCCGATCTCGGCCTGCCAGGTGAGCCGGCACAGCTTGAGAGCGTCGAACGCCCAGCGGGCGAGCGCGCGGGTGGCGCGGACCGCGACGCCCCGGCCCCGCGCCCACGGCGCGGTCCAGTAGCCCACCTCGGCCGAGTCCAGCGCGCGGTCGACGGAGACCAGGCCGATCGAGGCGAGCAGCTCGCCGGTGCCGGCGTCGCAGACCGCGAACTGCGCCGCGGTGCCCTCGGCCCAGCCGGTGGCGCTGATCGTGGTGACGAACTCGGTCGCGTGCTCCGGCAGGTACGGGCGAGGTACGGTGGTCCAGCGCTGGATGTCCGGATCCTGGCAGGCACGGTGCACCGCGTCGGCGTCCTCCGCGCGCCACGGGCGCAGCAGCAGGCCGTCCTCGATGATCTCCACAGGCTCCATTCGAGCCATCGTGCCGGATCGTTCGCGCACGGCGTAACCCGATTAGCGGCCGGTGGCGCACGGTCGCGGCGTTATGTCGGGTTCCGGAGCCCGGACCGCCGCCACCAGTGACCATCGTCGCCTCGGAGCGCCTACGATGGTTCGAGACCGTCTAGGGGAGCGTTGATCCGTGTCGATTCTGGAAAAGTTCCTTCGCGCCGGCGAGGGCCGCATGGTGCGTCGGCTGAAGGCCATCGCTGCCGCCGTCAACTCGATCGAGGACGACTACGTCAACCTCAGCGACGACGAGCTGCGCGGCATGACCGACCAGTTCAAGGAGCGGCTCGAGGATGGCGAGACCCTCGACGACCTGCTGCCCGAGGCGTTCGCGGTGTGCCGGGAAGCCGCCTCGCGGGTGCTCGGCCAGCGCCCCTACGACGTCCAGGTGATGGGTGGCGCGGCGCTGCACTTCGGCAACATCGCCGAGATGAAGACCGGTGAGGGCAAGACGCTCACCTCGGTCATGCCGGTCTACCTGAACGCGCTCGCCGGCAAGGGCGTGCACGTCATCACGGTGAACGACTACCTGGCCGAGCGCGACGCCGCCTGGATGGGCCGCGTCCACGAGTTCCTCGGCCTGCAGGTCGGCGTGGTGCTGCCCAACCGGCCCGCCACCGAGCACCGCGCGGCCTACGAGTGCGACATCACCTACGGCACCAACAACGAGTTCGGCTTCGACTACCTGCGCGACAACATGGCCTGGTCGAAGGATGAGCTGGTCCAGCGCGGCCACTTCTTCGCCGTGGTCGACGAGGTCGACTCGATCCTGATCGACGAGGCGCGTACCCCGCTGATCATCTCCGGTCCGGCCGAGCACTCCGCCCGGTGGTACCAGGAGTTCGCCACCGTGGTGGCCCGGCTCCAGCCCGGCACCGACGGCGAGGGCGACTACGAGGTCGACTACGCCAAGCGCACCATCGCGATCACCGAGCGCGGCGTGGCCAAGGTGGAGGACCGCCTGGGCATCGACAACCTCTACGAGTCGGTGAACACCCCGCTGGTCGGCTACCTGAACAACGCGATCAAGGCCAAGGAGCTCTACAAGCGCGACAAGGACTACATCGTCAACGACGGTGAGGTCCTGATCGTCGACGAGTTCACCGGCCGCATCCTGCACGGCCGCCGCTACAACGAGGGCATGCACCAGGCGATCGAGGCCAAGGAGGGGGTGGAGATCAAGCAGGAGAACCAGACCCTGGCCACCATCACCCTCCAGAACTACTTCCGCCTCTACGAGAAGCTCTCCGGCATGACCGGTACCGCCCAGACCGAGGCCGGCGAGTTCAACAAGGTCTACAAGGTCGGCGTCGTGACCATCCCGACGCACCGGCCGATGGTCCGGCTCGACCGGCCCGACGTCATCTACAAGACCGAGAAGGCCAAGTTCAACGCCGTCGTCGAGGACATCGCCGAGCGGCACGAGCAGGGCCAGCCGGTGCTGGTCGGCACCGTCTCGGTGGAGAACTCCGAGATCCTGTCGCACATGCTGCGCCGCCGCGGCATCCCGCACTCGGTGCTGAACGCGAAGTTCCACGCCAAGGAGGCGGAGATCGTCGCGCAGGCCGGGCGCAAGGGCGCGGTCACCGTCGCGACCAACATGGCCGGCCGCGGTACGGACATCCTGCTCGGCGGCAACCCCGAGTTCCTCGCCGCGAACGAGCTGCGCCAGCGCGGACTCGACCCGGTCGAGCAGCCGGAGGAGTACGCCAAGGCGATGGAGGAGATCCTCCCGACCTGGAAGCAGGCGTGCGACGTCGAGGCGGAGGAGGTCGCCGCCGCCGGTGGGCTCTACGTGCTGGGCACCGAGCGGCACGAGTCCCGCCGGATCGACAACCAGCTCCGCGGTCGCGCCGGCCGGCAGGGTGACCCGGGCGAGTCCCGCTTCTACCTGTCGCTCCAGGACGAGCTGATGAAGCGCTTCCGGGCCGGCGCGGTCGAGGCCGTGATGGACCGCTTCAACATCCCGGAGGACGTGCCCATCGAGTCGAAGATGGTCACCCGCCAGATCAGGAGCGCCCAGGCCCAGATCGAGGGCCAGAACGCCGAGATCCGCAAGAACGTCCTCAAGTACGACGAGGTGCTGAACAAGCAGCGCCAGGTGATCTACGCCGAGCGCCTCCGGGTGCTCAACGGCGAAGACCTGTCCGACCAGGTCCGCAACATGATCGACGACGTGGTGACCGCGTACGTGGTCGGCGCGACGAGCGACGGCTACGCCGAGGACTGGGACCTCGACCAGCTCTGGTCCAGCCTGAAGCAGCTCTACCCGGTCGGCATCACCGTCGAGGAGCTGGAGGAGGAGGTCGGTTCCCGCTCCGGCATCGACCAGGACTTCCTGCTCGCCCGCCTGAAGGAGGACGCGCACGCCGCGTACGACAGGCGTGAGGAGACCCTCGGCGAGGAGGCGGTGCGCCAGCTCGAGCGCATGGTCCTGCTCCAGGTGATCGACCGCAAGTGGCGCGAGCACCTCTACGAGATGGACTACCTCCAGGAGGGCATCAGCCTGCGGGCGTACGCCCAGCGCGACCCGGTCATCGAGTACCAGCGTGAGGGCTTCGACATGTTCGCCTCCATGATGGACGGCATCAAGGAGGAGACGGTCGGCTTCCTCTACAACCTGGAGGTCCAGGTCGAGGAGGCGGAGCCGGAGGCCGAAGAGGTGGCGCTGCTGGAGAAGCCGGTGGAGATCCGGGCCAAGGGTCTCAACCGCGCGCCGCAGCAGCAGGGCCTGCAATACTCCGCACCGTCGGTGGACGGCGAGGCCGGCCGGGGCACCCCGGTGATCGAGCGGCCCGAGCAGCAGGCCCCGGCGCTCGGCATCGGCCAGCAGTCCTCGGAGCGTCCGGCCGCCACCACGCCGCGCCGTACCCCGGGTGCGGCGGCCGGGGCGAGCGGCCAGGCGGTCGCCGCGAGCACCGCCCGGCGGGCCGCGCCGGGCCAGGTCGACGGCGGCGAGGGCCCGTCCCGTAACGCGCCCTGCCCGTGTGGCTCGGGCCGCAAGTACAAGCGCTGCCACGGCTCGCCCAACGGCGGCAACTGACCCCGAACGAGCGCCCCGACGGGCCCCGGCCTTCCGGCCGGGGCCCGTCCCCGTCCCGCCGCCCGTCCCCGCCCGCCCTCCCGCCCGTCCCCACCCGCCCTACCTGCCCCGCGATCTTGCAGTTTCGGCCCTCATCGTGCCCGCTTCATGCCGGTATCGGGGGACCGAAAGTGCAAGATCGGCGCCGTGGAGGCGCGGGCGTGGGCTGGAGATCCTCGTTGGGCTGGTTTTTGCGGCGAGCCTCCCGTTGAGCGAGATTGGCGTTCCGCTTGGTGGGAGCGGCAGAGATCTTGGTACCAAAGGGCCCCTATGAGGGCCGTTTGGTACCAAGATCCCCACCGGGAGTCGGGAGTCGGGAGTCGGGGAGTCCGTTGACTACTACGCCCGGTCACAGGTCGGCGCGGGGGGCCGCGGCGCGTCGAGGCAGGTCGGGGATGTGACGGCCGGGCTCAAAGGACGTCGAGGACCAGGCACAGCCAGGTGCCTCGGCGGCGTTCCAGGCGTATTGCGATCGCCCAGCTCGCGCCTGCGGCGCCGGCGAACACGGCGGTGGCCTCGACCGCGCCGGCGCGGGGCTCGCAGACCCGCAGGCGTCGCAGCAGCAGCGCCGGCCGGGCGGTACGGCGGCGGACCGGGGTCACCCGGCGGGCCGCGCGGGTCAGTTCGGCTGCCACCGGGCCGGCCGACTCGGGCAGGCAGAGCGGCCGGAGCTGACCTGGCGGCCGGAAGCCGTTGACGATCTCCAGGAAGGTGCGCACGAACCGGTGTGCCGCGCGCGCTCCCTCGGGTGTGGCGGAGGCGAGGGCTGACGGCTGCGCGCCGGACCAGCGGGGCCAGGCGGGTGCCGGGTCCGGGGCGCGGCCGGCGGGGCGTGCGGCGGCACGGCGGCGTGGGTCGGCCAGGTCGAGCGTGAGCTGGCCGACGGGAGTCCAGAGCGGTTCCTCGTCGGTGCAGGGCGGATCGAGGGGCGGGGCGGGCCGGAGACGCACCGGCGGGCGGGGTGCTCGGGGACGGCGGGTGTCGACCATCTCGAATCCTTGCGTTTGCCTTC
The DNA here is from genome assembly GCF_049315215.1 of Micromonospora sp. WMMD1219. Lineage (NCBI taxonomy): Bacteria > Bacillati > Actinomycetota > Actinomycetes > Micromonosporales > Micromonosporaceae > Micromonospora > Micromonospora sp. WMMD1219. The sequence goes on along the minus strand of NZ_CP186057.1, from coordinate 504,952 downwards.
GTTTGCCTCCGACAGGCTCTCATCTTTCCGGACTGAGGTGACCGTCGTCAATGGCGGGCGGTCCCCGGGCGGTCACTCCTCGTCGCGCTCGCCGAGTGGGTTGCCGCGTACCCACTCGGCGGTCTCGGCGTACTTGCGCTCGATGTATTCCTCCAGCCGGGCGCGCTCGACCCGCCACTGGCCCCGGCCGCCGATCTTGATCGCGGGCAGTTCGCCGCTGCGGACCATGTGGTAGACCTGCGAGTCCGAGACGTTCAGCTCGGCGGCGACGTCGGACAGCAGCAGGAACCTCGACTCCACGGTGACTCCCGGGGTTGGTTTCGTTTGCTTCAGTTTGCCATCACCTGGTGACATCGCCACGCGCCCGTTCGGGAGACACACCGGCGGGACACTTCACCCGCGCGGGTGCCGGGTGTATGACGGTCTCGGCGTACGGCATGATCGGCGCCCGGAGTCGGCGCCCGCCGACGATCGGCCTGAGTGTGGGAGTGACCCGTGACCGACGAGCTTGTCCGGGTGTACCTGCCGGCGACCGTCCCCATGCTCGCCCGGCTGCGCGAGGAGGGGCTGAGCGCCGAGGCGGCGCACGCCGTGACCCCGGAGCTGCGCGAGTGGTACGCCGAGGGCGACGAGGAGGAGCTGGAGTACGTGGCCTTCACCCGGGCCGCCCAGGACGCGCTGCTCCTGCTCCGCAACGACCCCACAGCGCCCCGGCGACGGGTGGTCGTCTCGGCCGACCTGCCGGCCCGCGCGGTCGGCCGGGTCGACGGCGAGCTGGGGTCGAGCGTGGTCCGGCCGGCTGGGCCGGTGCCGGTGAAGTCGATCGCCGCGTTGCACGTGGACGGCGCGGACGCGGTCGAGGACGTGGCCGCTGCCGTCGACGTGGTGGTGGAGGCCCAGGCCGGCGACCCGGACGCCCAGTTCACAGTCGACGGCGCCGAGGACCACGAACTGGAGTGGTACGACGTGACGGAGCTGGACCTGCTGCTGCGCGAGGCCGGCTGACGGTCGGTCAGGCCGCCGGCTCGTCCTCGTCGTCGTCCACCGGGCGCGGGCCGAGCGTGCGGCCGAAGACGATGAGCGTGGTCAGCGCGCCCACGAAGAGCACCCAGATCCCGTTGTCCACCCGTGAGGTGCCCAGCGCGGTCTGCGCCACCTCGTCGGCCTCGCTGAGCGCGGCGGCCAGGTCGAGCAGCCCGCGCCCGCCGATCCGGATGATCACCTCGGTGAGCAGCAGGAGCAGGCCCGCGCCCGCGCCGGCGACCAGGTACGCCGGCCAGCGCAGCGGCGACGCCGCGCCGTCGCGGCGCTCCGCCCGGCGGCGGGACCAGGTGAGATAGAGGTACGCGGCCAGGCCGGCGAGCAGCCCCGCGAGCAACGATTCGGTACGCGAGACCCACTTCGCTGCGTCGAGCATCGACTGCTGGGTCTCCCCGGCGCCGAACAGGTCGGACAGCGGGTCGCGGGCGCGGCTGAACAGCACCACGAAGATCTGCGCGGTGAGCGTCGCGAGGGTGATCGCCCCCACCACCCGGGCCTGGCGCGCGCCCGCCATCGCCCCGCCGATGATCGCTGCCGCCGCCGCGGTGCCGGCGATGGTGTTCGTGGTGGCGTTGTCCGCGTACGTCAGGTTGATCGCCACCGCGGTGACGAGCCCGACCAGGAGGCCGGTGCCGACGGCGGCCAGGAAGCGCAGCGTGGCGCGGCCCAGCCGGTTGGTCGCGAGCAGGGCGACAGTGGCGCCGGTGACCAGTGCCGCGGTGATGACGCCGGGCAGCGCGTACGCGGAGAGGCTGATCGCGGTGACGCCGGCCGCCGTCGAGTGGATCGCCTCGCGGGTGGACCAGAGCATGGCGGCCAGCCACCCGATGGAGAGCAGGGCGAGCACGAGCGCGCCCGGGGCGAACTCCGGCCGCCCGGTCGGGACGGCCTCGTCCGTGGCGGTGGCCTCGTCCGTGCTCGCCTCGCCGGCCGACGGCTCGACGGCCTCGGGCTGGTCCGTCTCCGCGGCCGTGGAGCTGCCGGGCTGGTTGCTCATCGTCTTCCCTTCGACGGTCGCCGGATCGCCCCCCGCCGGGCCGGGCAGGTCACCGGTCATCCAGCCTACGCGGCGCGCCGCCGCTCCTCGGGTGGGCCGTGTGCCGCCTGGGCCTTGATCGACTGCGGTTCGCCGATGTGGTGGCATCCCCAGGGCTCGGACACCGCCGTCTCCCCGAGGCGGTGTGGATCAGTGGCCGATATCCGCGAGCCTGCGGTCCGGGGAGGTGGTGCCATCCGGACGCGCGGATACCCGCCACCTCCCTCAGGTGGCGTGGACCGACGCGCAGCGGCGTGCCGACGAATCGTCAACAGAAAAGGCTGTGGCCCGATGTTTCGTCGGGATCGGGCGGGTTGGGGCCGACGGTACGGAGACGGCCGGGCTGTCCGGTGTACCGGGGAGGCACGGTCCGCGGAGGCGTCTCGTGACAGAATCGGGCCAGGTCCCGCCGCCGCTGACCCCGCGGTGTCCGGCGTCCGGCCGCCGGCCGGCGCCCGCGGGTCCGGTTTCGCCGTCGCCGTCGAGATCGCCAGGAGCCTTGTGATGGACGCCGTGTTCTCCGTACCCGAGCCGATCAACGAGCCGGTACACACCTACGAGCCCGGCAGCGCCGACCGGGAACGGCTCCAGCGGCGGCTGGCCGAACTGGCCGCCGAGCGGATCGAGCTGCCGATGACGATCGCCGGCGAGCGCCGGATGGCCGGCGGCGCGTCGATCGACGTGGTGCAGCCGCACAAGCACGCGCACGTCCTCGGCGTGACCGGGCACGCCACCCACGACGACGCCCGCGCCGCCGTCCGGGCCGCCAAGGACGCCGCCCCGATGTGGCGGGCGCTGCCGTTCGAGGAGCGGGCCGCGATCTTCCTGCGCGCCGCCGACCTGCTCGCCGGCCCCTGGCGGGACACGCTCAACGCGGCCACCATGCTCGGCCAGTCCAAGACCGCCGTCCAGGCCGAGATCGACTCGGCGTGCGAGCTGATCGACTTCCTCCGGTTCAACGTGCACTTCGCCCGGCGGCTCCTCGCCGAGCAGCCGCTGTCCTCGCCCGGGGTCTGGAACCGCCTCGACCACCGGCCGCTGGAGGGGTTCGTCTACGCGATCACCCCGTTCAACTTCACCGCGATCGCCGGCAATCTGCCGTCCGCGCCGGCCATGCTCGGCAACACGGTGGTCTGGAAGCCGTCCCCGACGCAGCAGTTCGCGGCGCACTTCACCATGCGCCTGTTCGAGGCCGCCGGCCTGCCGCCCGGTGTGATCAACATGGTCACCGGGCGCGGTGAGGAGGTCTCCGAGGTGGTGCTGGCCGACCCGGACCTGGCCGGCATCCACTTCACCGGCTCGACCAAGGTGTTCCAGCACCTGTGGAAGACCGTCGGCGACAACATCGCCGGTTACCGGGGCTACCCCCGGCTGGTCGGCGAGACCGGCGGCAAGGACTTCGTGGTCGCGCACACCAGCGCCGACGTGGACGCGCTGCACACCGCGCTGATCCGGGGCGCCTACGAGTACCAGGGGCAGAAGTGCTCCGCCGCCTCGCGGGCGTACGTCCCGCGGTCCCTCTGGGAGGGTGGGCTGCGCGACCGGCTCGCCGCCACCGCCGACTCGCTGACCTACGGCGACGTGACCGACTTCAGCAACTTCGGCGGCGCGGTGATCGACGACAAGGCGTTCGGCCGGCACACCGCCGCGCTGGAGCTGATCAAGGGCGACGACTCCTGCCGCATCCTGGCCGGGGGCACCGCCGACGACTCGGTCGGCTACTTCGTCCGGCCGACGCTGTTCGAGTGCTCCGACGCCGCGCACGAGACGTTCACCACCGAGTACTTCGGGCCGATCCTCGGCGTGCACGTCTTCGACGACGCCCGCTTCGACGAGGTGGTCGCCCAGGCCGAGTCGATCGCGCCGTACGCGCTGACCGGGTCGATCTTCGCGACCGACCGCCGGGTGGTCGACCAGGTGGCGGAGAAGATGCGGTACGCCGCCGGCAACTTCTACATCAACGACAAGCCGACCGGCGCGGTGGTCGGGCAGCAGCCGTTCGGCGGTGCCCGGGCCAGCGGCACCAACGACAAGGCGGGCTCCTGGCACAACCTGGTCCGCTGGATGTCGCCCCGGACGATCAAGGAGACGTTCGTTCCGCCGACCGATCACGCCTATCCGCACATGGGCTGAGACGCTTTGAGAGGGCCCGTCCCGGCCGGGGCGGGCCCTCTTCCTCATCCGACAGTGCACATCGGACCCGTCATCGGGTGCCGAAATGAGCAAATCCTGGACGCCAGAGCCGACAAAGTGGCAGCTTAGAGGGCATGGCGGAATCCGGAGTCAACCCGACGGCAGCAGCTCTGCTCGGTCTGCTGCACGACGGCCCGATGACTGGCGGCCAGTTGATGGCCGCCGCTGAGCGCCGGCTGGCGCCGTACTGGTCGATGACCCGCAGTCAGGTCTACCGGGAGCTGCCGGTCCTGGCCGAGAAGGGTCTGGTGCGACTCGGCAAGCCCGGGCCGCGGATGAGCCAGCCGTACGCGCTGACGGCGGCCGGGAAACGGACATTCTCCCGCTGGCTGGCGGAGAATCCCGGCAAGGACACCATCCGTAACCCGATAGCGCTACGGATCGCGTTCGGTGACCTGCACTCGTCGAGCCAGCTCAAGAACCTGTACGCCACGGCGAACGAGTACCACACCGAGGCGCTGGCGGCGGTGCGGGAGCAGGTCAAGAACGCCAAGAAGGAAGGCGACAGCTACGACGCCAGCGCGCTGGAGTTCGCCGTCGCCTACCACAAGGCGGCGCTTTCCTGGCTGAAGAGCGCGCCCGTCGGCTGACCACCTGCGTCGACCAGGACAGGCAGCGCCGACTTTTCGCGCGTGACTGCGGGGCTCGCAAGCTCACTCCTCGCACGCGCCGGTAGTCTTGTCTGTCGTGACCGCTGCCGATTACGCCGAACAGCTCAAGGAACTCGACGCCACGCTGCGCAACATCGAGGCTGTGCTCGACCTCGACAAGCTGCGCGAGCAGAAGGCCCGGCTGGAGCAGGAGGCCTCCGCGCCCGACCTCTGGGACGACCAGGCCAAGGCGCAGCAGGTGACGTCGCAGCTGTCGTACGTCAACGGCGAGATCTCCAAGCTCGGTGACCTGCGCTCCCGGCTCGACGACGCCGGGGTGCTGCTGGAGCTGGCCCAGGCGGAGGACGACCCGGGCGTGCTGACCGAGGTCGAGTCGGAGATCACCGGGCTGACCAAGGCCATCCAGGAGATGGAGGTCCGCACGCTGCTCTCCGGTGAGTACGACTCCCGGGAGGCGCTGGTGGCGATCCGGGCCGGCGCCGGTGGTGTGGACGCCGCGGACTTCGCCGAGATGCTGCTGCGGATGTACCTGCGCTGGGCCGAGCGGCACGGCTACCCGACCGAGGTCTACGAGACCTCGTACGCCGAGGAGGCGGGCCTGAAGTCGGCCACCTTCACGGTGAAGGTGCCCTACGCCTACGGCACGCTGAGCGTGGAGTCCGGCACGCACCGGCTGGTGCGGATCAGCCCGTTCGACAACCAGGGCCGCCGGCAGACCAGCTTCGCCGGCGTCGAGGTGCTGCCGGTCACCGAGCAGACCGACCACATCGACATCCCGGAGAACGAGGTCCGGGTGGACGTCTACCGGTCGTCCGGGCCGGGCGGGCAGAGCGTCAACACCACCGACTCGGCGGTGCGGCTGACCCACATCCCCACCGGCATCGTGGTCACCTGCCAGAACGAGAAGTCCCAGCTGCAGAACAAGGCCTCCGCGATGCGGGTGCTCCAGGCCCGCCTGCTGGAGCGCAAGCGGCAGGAGGAGGAGGAGAAGCTGGCCGGCCTCAAGACCGGCGGCACCAGCTCCTGGGGCGACCAGATGCGCTCGTACGTCCTGCACCCGTATCAGATGGTGAAGGATCTGCGTACGGAACAGGAGACGGGCAATCCGTCCTCGGTCTTCGACGGCGACCTGGACAGCTTCATCGAGGCGGGAATTCGCTGGCGGAAGCAGCAGCAGCTCAGCGCTGACGGTGCGTGATCACGGTCGGACTGAGCGCGTCATCGATCTCGGTCTGACCGGGTAAATCGACGACGCGCACCGCTTCGGCGGGGCTGGGGGCTTGGCTCTGCGGTTACACCGCGTAGACTACCGACCCGTGATTCAGCTTGAGCAAGTGACGAAGACGTACCCGAAGGCGTCCCGGCCTTCGCTCGACAACGTGTCCGTCTCGATCGAGAAGGGCGAGTTCGTCTTCTTCATCGGTCCATCCGGCTCCGGCAAGTCCACCATCATCAAGTTGCTGCTGCACGAGGTCACGCCCAACAAGGGCCGGGTCGTCGTCAACGGCAAGGACGTCACGTCGATGCGTTCCTGGAAGCGACCCCACTTCCGGCGTTCCATCGGCTGCGTCTTCCAGGACTTCCGGTTGCTGCCGAACCGCACCGCGTACGAGAACGTGGCGTTCGCGCTGGAGGTGATCGGCAAGACGAAGGCGGTCGCCCGCCGGGTCGTGCCGGAGGTGCTGGAGCTGGTCGGTCTCGGCGGCAAGGAGCACCGCTACCCGCACGAGCTCTCCGGTGGTGAGCAGCAGCGTGTCGCGGTGGCCCGGGCGTTCGTCAACCGGCCGCTGATCCTGCTGGCCGACGAGCCCACCGGAAACCTGGACCCGGACACCTCGATCGAGATCATGCGCCTGCTGGACCGGATCAACCGCACCGGTACGACCGTCGTGATGGTCACGCACGACTCCAACATCGTGAACCAGATGCGGCGCCGGGTCATCGAGATCGAGAGCGGCCGCATCGTGCGCGACCAGGCCCGCGGCGTCTACGGCTGAGCCGGACGACGTTCCGTAGACCCTGACGACGAAACCTCACGCCGGAGAGCCGGAGGAATATCCCGATGCGGATGAAGTACGTCCTGTCCGAAGTACTGGTCGGGCTGTGGCGCAACGTCACCATGACCATCGCCATGATCATCACAATGGCGGTGTCGCTGTTCATGCTGGGCGGCAGCGGCCTTCTCTACCAGAAGGTCGGCGACATGAAGGACCTCTACTACGAGAACGTCGAGGTCTCGATCTTCCTGAAGACCGATGCCACCAAGGAACAGGTCGACGCGCTGGGCCAGCAGCTCGGCCAGGACCCGCTGGTCAAGGACTCGACGTACGTCAACAAGGAGCAGGCGTACGAGCGCTTCCAGCAGATGTACGCCGACGCCCCGGACCTGGTCAGCGCCGTCAAGCCGGACCAGCTTCCCGAGTCGTACCGGGTCAAGCTGAACGACCCGGAGCAGTACAAGGCGATCTACGACAAGTACAAGGCCACCGAGGGCATCGACACGATCGTCGACCAGAGCAAGCTGCTCGACAAGGTCTTCGGCGTGCTGAGCGGCTTCCAGAACGGAGCGCTCGCGATCGCCACCGTGATGGCCATCGCCGCCCTGCTGCTCGTCGCGAACACCATCCAGGTCGCCGCGTACAGCAAGCGGCGTGAGGTGGCGGTCATGAAGCTGGTCGGCGCGTCGAACTGGTTCATCCAGGCGCCGTTCGTGCTGGAGGCGGTGGTGGCCGGTCTGTTCGGCTCCATCCTCGGCCTGCTCGCGTTGATCGGGGTGAAGGTGGTGGCGGCCGGCAGCTCGATGGCCGCCCTGGAGGGCCTGATCACCCCGATCTCCTGGTCCGAGATCTTCCTGACCTTCCCGCTGATGGCCGCCGTCGGTGGCGTGGTCAGCGCGGTCACCGCCTGGGTCACGCTCCGGTTCTACCTGCGGGTCTAGTCGCCCGTACGGCTCTGCCAAGGGCCCTCCCGCGCCGGAATAAACGGCGCGGGAGGGCCCTTGTGGTTCCGGTAGCATGATCTCCGCTCGCCGGCCGGTGGCCGGTGAGTCGATCAGGAAGGGGGTGGCGCCGATGCCACGGGAGAAGGGTCGCAAGGTGGTCGCCTCCAACAAGAAGGCACGCCACGACTACGCCATCCTCGACACGTACGAGGCGGGCATGGCGCTGACCGGCACCGAGGTCAAGTCCCTGCGGGCCGGGCGGGCGTCGCTCGTGGACGCGTTCGCCCAGGAGCGCGACGGCGAGATCTACCTGCACGCCATGCACATCCCGGAGTACGCGCAGGGCACCTGGACCAACCACGAGCCCCGGCGTACCCGCAAGCTGCTGCTCAACCGGCTGGAGATCGACCGGCTGCTGGGCAAGCTCAAGGAGAGCGGCCTGACGCTGGTGCCGTTGCAGGTCTACTTCTCCGACGGCTGGGCCAAGGTGGAGATCGGCCTGGCCCGGGGTAAGAAGTCGTACGACAAGCGCCAGGACCTCGCCAAGCGGGACGCCGACCGGGAGATCGCCCGGGCGGTGGGCCGGCGCGGCAAGGGCATGGGTGAGTGATACGTCCGGTTCGTCCGGCAGTCCGCGTCGAGCGGGCCTCGGGATGAATCCGGTTGCGCCAGGCGTTAGGCTTGGTGTGCTGCCGACAGGGGCAGCGCTACGAGGGGGTGACTGGTTTCGACTTCGTACGCAGCGACAGGGGAAGCGAGCCGAGGAAGCCGACGTCGTCTCGAGAATCGGTCGTCGGAAACCAATAAGCGCCAAGAACAATCGCGCTGACTTCGCTCTCGCCGCCTGAGGCGAGTAGCAAGTCTGTCGGCCTGGGAGCGCCTTCGACCCAGTCTGCCGGCATCAGCTAGAAGGCTGGCCAACCGGACCCGGTCGCGGGGTCCGTGCGGCGAGATCAATCAGCGACTGGGCCCGTCACACCAACTTGCTCGCGTGAGCGGTGGGGCCGAGTAGAGGCATAGCGAGCTGCGCTCGGAGAAGCCCTGACAAACCGGCGAAGGACCCGGGTTCGATTCCCGGCACCTCCACCACACGACCTGTGCGCCTCGGTCCACCCGGACCGGGGCGCACAGTCGTCTCTGGGGTTGTTGAGACCGGCTGGGGCCTCTGTTGCAGACGGGGCAGATGAGGCGGCGCCGACCGCTGGACAGGCCCTCGAACCGGGTCCACCATCGCCATACGGGTTCGCACCCAGCAGCGGGAGGTGTCCCATGGTCACCAGTCCGATCCAGCAGCCGACCGCCGTGCTCCCGAGCGCCGCCGGTGACCTGCGCGCCCTCGGGCGGGCGCCGGCCACCGGGCCGCGCTGGCGGGAGCGACTTCTCACCGATCTGGACCCCGTCCGGCGGGGTTTCACCGAACACGTCCGCGTCACCGAGGGAGCGGGCGGCCACTACGCCGACCTGGTGCGCGCCGCGCCCCGGCTGGACCGGGGCGTACGCCTGCTGGTCGGCGAGCACGCCGCGATCAGCGCGGCGCTCGCGGCGCTCCAGCACGCCGTACACCTGCCCGGGGTGTCCGCCGCGGAGGTGCGGGCCCGCACCCGCGACCTGTTGCGCGCGCTCGACCGGCACCGCCGGCTTGGCGCCGACCTGCTCTGGGAGGCCTACCAGGCCGACCTCGGCGGCGAGGACTGAGCCCGGGGGGAACCGGCCGGGACCGGCCCGCGTCCAACCGGCATGCGTCGCGTGCTCGCCCTGCTCGGTATCCCGTTGCTGGCCCTCTCCGCCTGCGCCACGCCAGCCGCCGATCCGGGGGTGGCGCCGCCCACCGGCCCGGACCAGCGGCCCGCGTTCACCGAACGGGCCGAGGAGGTCGCCGCGGGCTGGCGTCCCGGGCCGGGCTGGCGCGACGGGTACGTGCCGCTCCAGGACGCCACTGTGCTCACCGGCGACCCGGGCTTCACCGAGGAGACGAAGACGGCGTTCGGCGCCGGCTGGTACCGGGACCAGATCCCGATCCCGGCCGCCGTGCCGAAGGACGGCACGATCCGGTTCCCCGACGGCACGCTGCGCGTGCCGCTGGTCAGCGCAGCCGACGCGTACGCCCAGCTCCGCCAGGGTGACCCGCCGCCCTGCGACGGGCGACCGGCCGCACCGGATCCGGCACCCACCGGCCGACCCGGCCCGAACGACCCGGTGTCGACCTCGGCGCCGACCCCGTGCGTGGCGCTCACCGTGACCGAGGTACGGCTGGGCAGCGCGCCGGTGTGGACCAGCCGGGGCCGCGCCGAGGTGCCTGCCTGGCTGTTCACGGTGGACGAGTTGGCCGTGCCCGTGGCGCGGATCGCTGTCGCGCCGCGCGTGACCGGCCGGGTCCCCGGCGGTGCGGTGCCCGGTGAGCCGCTGCCGAACGGTCTGGTGTCCGCGCAGCAGCTGCGTGCGGTCGAGGGCAACCGCGTCGACTACCTGCTCGGCGTCGGCGCCTGCGACGGCCCGCCCACGCCGCTGGTGCTGGAACGGCCGGACGTCGTGGTGATCGGTGGCGCGGTGGTCTCGCCGACCGGCCCCTGCACCGCCCAGCTCGTGCTGAAGCCGGTGAGCGTCACGCTCGACGCGCCGCTCGGCGGCCGGGCCGTGCTGGACGCCGCGAGCGGCGCCCCGCTGACCGTCCGGCCCGGCTGAGGCTCACAGGATCCGCGGCACGTCGGTGCTGATCGGCACCGGCAGCACGGTCGGCCGGTCCGCCGCGAGCGCGGTGGTCAGCGCCGCACCGAGCCCGTCCAGCGTGGTCACCTCACCGGCGCAGCCGTAGCCGTGCGCCACCGCCGTCACGTCCAGCCCGGGCAGGTCCAGCGCGGGCACGCCCGGAGTGTGTTTCAGCTCGGCGAACGCCTTCAGGATCGCGTACTGCTGATTCACCGGGACCACGACGGCGAGCGGCAGCCGCAGCCGCGCCGCCGTCCACAACGCCTGGACCGAGTAGTGGAACGAGCCGTCCCCGACGACCGCGACCACCGGGCGGCCGCGCCCGGTGTCGCGCTCCGCGAGCGCCATGCCGACCGCCGCCGGCAGCCCGAAGCCGAGACCGCCGCTGGCCATCGTCAGGTACGAGCGCGGCCGCTCGATCGGCAGCCGGCGGCGCAGCGCGGCCAGGTTGGACGGCGACTCCTGCACCAGCACCCCGTCCGCCGGCCACGCGTCCGCCAGCGCGGCGAACAACGCGTCGGCGCTCGGCGGATCGGCCGGTTCGGGCGGGGCCGGCTGCGGGCGCGGTGACGGCGCCGCCCGGCCGGTCGCCGGCAGCAGTTCCCGCAGCGCGGCCATGGTCAGCCCGGCGTCGCCGAGCAGACTCTCCCCGACCGGGGCGCGCGCCGCCTCGTCCGGGTCGTCGGTGACGTGCAGCAGGCGCGCGTCGCCGGGCAGGTAGTCACCCGGCACGTGCGGGTAGTACCGGAACACCGGCGCACCCACCACCAGCACCACGTCGTGGCCGCGCAGCGCCTCCGACAGCGGCCCGATCGCGTACGGCAGCACGCCCCGGAAGTGCGGGTGCCGCTCGGGGAACACGGCCCGCTCCGGCGCCGGGGCGGCCCAGACCGGGGCGGCCAGGTGCTCGGCCAGCGCGACCGCGTCCGGCCAGGCGTCCGACCGGTCCACCGCCGCGCCGAGCACCAGCGCCGGGGCGCGGGCGGCGGCCAGCGCCTCGGCGAAGGTCCGCAGCCGGTCCGGGTCCGGCGCGATCCGGGTGGCGACGGTACGCACCTGCGGCGGCGGGTCGGCCGGACGGTCCCAGTCGTCCATCGGCAGGGAGAGGAAGACCGGCCCGGCCGGTGGCTGCACCGCCGAGGCGTACGCCCGCATGAAGGCCGCCGGGATGTCCTGCGCGCGGGCCGGCTCGTGGGCCCACTTGACGTACGGCTGGGCCAGCTCGACCGCCCGGGGGCTGGCCAGGCGCGGCTCGATCAGCAGCATCTCGCGGGTCTGCTGACCGGCGCTGACGATCAGCGGCGTCCGGTTGTGCCAGGCGGTGACCAGGTTGCCCATGCCGTTGCCGGTGCCCGGCGCGGTGTGCAGGTTGACGTGCGCGGGCCGGCCGGTGCCCTGGGCGTAGCCGTCGGCCATGGCGACCGCCGACGCCTCCTGGAGCGCGTGCACGTAGTGGAAGTCGGCCGGGAAATCCTGGAGGAACGGCTCCTCGGTCGAGCCCGGGTTGCCGAAGACAGTGGTCAGGCCGAGCGCGCGCAGCAGGTCGTAGGTCGCCTCCCGCACCGTCGCCATCGCCGGCTGCCTCCGTTCCGCACGCGGATGCCGGAGCCGGCCCGGTGCCCAGTCTCCCGACCAGCCGAATCTATCGGGCCGAAGGCGACTTTTCGGGCGCTTCCCAGGCTCAGGGCAGCGGGAACGGCAGCTTGATCCCGTCCAGCGCGCTTCCGCACTCGCACTTCCGCTCGGCGGGCAGCGCGGCGACGGCCTCCAGCAGCAGTCCGCGCAGCCGGTCGGTGTTCTCCGCGAAGACCCGGAACACCTCCTCGTGGGTGACCGACTCGCCCGCCTCGACGCCCGCGTCCAGGTCCGTGACCAGCGCGATGGACGTGTAGCAGAGCGCCAGCTCGCGGGCCAGCACCGCCTCCGGGTGACCGGTCATGTTGACGATCGTGCCGCCCATCGAGGCGAACCAGCGCGACTCCGCCCGGGTCGAGAAGCGCGGACCCTCGACCACGACGACGGTCCCGCCGTCCACCGCCGGCACGCCGCGCCCGGCCGCCGTGTCCAGCAGCGTGCGCCGCCCGGCCGGGCAGTACGGGTCGGCGAACGACACGTGCACCGCGCCCCGGTCGTAGTAGGTCTGCGCGCGCCCGCTGGTGCGGTCGATCAACTGGTCCGGCACCACGAACGTCCCCGGGCCCAGCTCCGGCCGCAGGCCGCCGACCGCGCAGGGCGCCAGCACCTGGCGTACGCCCAGCGACCGCAGCGCCCACAGGTTCGCCCGGTACGGGATCAGGTGCGGCGGGTACCGGTGATCGCGCCCGTGCCGGGGCAGGAACGCCACCCGGCGGCCGCTCACCTCGGCGACGGTGATCGGGCCCGAAGGCTCGCCGTACGGGGTGTCCACCACGTGCTCCACGCCGTCGAGCAGGGCGTAGAGACCCGACCCGCCGATCACCGCCAGTTCGGCCTGCGCCGCCATCCGGCCCTCCCTCGATCCGTCGTGATCACCCGCCCGTCAGACCTTAACCAGTGGGCCGGGCGCAGGCTATGGTGCGTGACATGGCGTTGACAGGGTGGACGGTCGACGGCCTCGGGCCCGTACGGGCGCACGGCTGACGGGTGTCGGACATGCAGAGTGAGGGGCAGGCGATCGGTGGCCGAGCCATGGAGTCGATGACCGGACGACTGCTGGTCGCGACACCAGGGCTCAAGGATCCGAACTTCGACCGTACGGTCGTGCTGCTCGTCGCCCACGAACCCGGCGGCGCCCTCGGGGTGGTGCTGAACCGGGCCACCGAGGTCTCCGTGGCCGACGTGCTCGGCGACTGGAGCGACCTGGCCCGCGACCCGGCCGTGCTGTTCGAGGGCGGCCCGGTGCAGCCCGACTCGGCCATCTGCCTGGCACGCATGCGGCACCCCGTCCGGCCGGTCAAGGGCTTCCACCGCGTCTCCGGCGCGGTCGGCACGATCGACCTCTCCGTCGACCCGGAGAAGCTGCGCGAGGCCGTCGGCGGGATCCGGGTCTTCGCCGGTTACTCCGGCTGGGGCGCCGGGCAGGTGGAGCGCGAGATCGAGGAGGGCTCCTGGTTCGTGTTCGACGCCCTGCCCGGTGACGCCTTCGTCGACCGGCCGGATGATCTCTGGCCGATGGTGCTGCGCCGGCAGGGCGGCATGATGGCCGCGGTGGCCCACTTCCCGCCGGATGTGGCGCTGAACTGACCCCCTCGGTGGGGGACCCCCGCGAGATGACCATGCCGGGGGGCGTGTGTATAGTTCTCTCCGTGCCCGGGCGACCGGGTGCGACCGCAAGGGGCCGTGGCGCAGCTGGTAGCGCACCACACTGGCAGTGTGGGGGTCAGGGGTTCGAGTCCCCTCGGCTCCACCCATGCGAGAACGCCCTGGTAGGGACATGATCCCGTACCAGGGCGTTTGTCGTATCCGTGGTGGCGGGCGGCAAGCGCCTTCGTGATCACCTTCGACGGCCGCAGCACCAGCTAACCGTGCCGGACGGGTGCGGTGCGCGGCCCGCGGAGACCCTGAAGCAGGCGCAGCAGATCGGGCCACGTCTCGACCAGTGCGGCGTCCCGGTCCGGGGCCTCGGCGATCCGTAGCACTGCCTCGTTCATCGCGCCGGAGAGCAAGGTGGCAGTTGCCTCGGGCGAGTTGACCTCAAGGTGCCCGGCTGCTGCCAGCGTGGCCACCGCCTCGGCCAGGTGGTGCCCGGAAGCGGCCGCGTCCTGGCTGCGCCACGTGCGCCAACCCATCACCGCGGGCGCGTCGACCAGCAGGATCCGCCGGTGTGTGTCGTCGACACTGGCGGTGAGGAACGCCCGGCAGCCGGCGACCAGGCCGTCCCATGGATCGGCGACCGCCTCGGCGGCGCTTGCGACCGCAGCGGCGACCCGCTGTTGCGCGGCGGCTGCGACGGCTTCGAACAGGTGCTGCTTGCTGCGGTAGTGATGGTAGACCGCACCCCTGGTGACCTGGGCCGCGGCGGCCACTTCCTCCAGGCGGACGGCGGTGTAGCCGCGTTCGGCGAACAGGGCGGTAGCGACGTCCCGGATGCGCCGGCCGGTGATCTCGCTCTGCTCCTTGGTGGCTCGCGCCATGCCGCACCTTCCTTTTACATGCGCCGTGTATGTATATTCCTCTTACCTGCACAGTGTATGTAAAGGGAGTTCGCCATGGCACTCGCCAGCTCGTACCCGGTCCTCATGACGACCGACGTGACCTCGGCCGCGGCCTTCTACCGCGAGCACTTCGGGTTCCAACCGACGTTCGAGACGGAGTGGTACGTGAGCCTGCGCCGCGACAACTGGGAACTGGCGGTGCTGGACAGCAGCCACGAGACCATCCCGGCGGCCTACCGCGGGCCGGTCGCCGGCGGGATGCTGCTCAACCTGGAGGTGGAAGACGTCGACGCCGAGTGGGAGCGCCTGCGGCACCTGGAGGTCGTGCTTCCCGTCCGGACCGAAGAGTTCGGACAGCGGCACTTCATCGTCGCCGGCCCGGACGGTGTCCTGATCGACGTCATCACCAACGTGGAACCTGCGGAGGAGTACGCGGACAGGTTCATCTCCTAGCATCTCGCAGGCGAACGGCGCTCACGCGGCGCGGCCGGTGAGCACCAACGCCCAGCACAGCGCGCCGAACCCGGCCGTGCTCGCCAGCGTCCGGACCACGTTCCAGGTGACCCAGGTGGATTCGAAGCGGTCCCGCGCCGCAGCGGGATCCGCCGTGCCGGCCGCAGCGAGCGCGTCGTTCAGCGGCACGTTCACCGCCACGGTGACGACGAACATCACCAGGTACAGGGCGAGCCCGGCGGCGATCCACGGCAGCGTCGGCCGGGCCGCCCCGCGCCACGCCAGCACCGCCGCGAACGCGGCCAGCACCGGCGTACCCAGGAAGGCCAGCAGGAACCAGCCGTTGACGATGGTGACGTTGATGCGCTGCATGGCGTCCACGAACGTGCGGTCGTCCGCGCCGCGCAGCGCCGGCATCACGGCGTACGCGAACGCGGCGAACAGGCCCGCCATCAGACCGGCCCCGACTGTGGCGCCGACCAGCGTCAGTTGTTGTACGAGTCGCATGTCCTCATCGAACCCGCCGCGCGGTGAGACGGCCCATGGCCAGGACGCGCGATCCTGTGTTCAATCGTCTCCGTGGACGCCGTTTCCGGTCTGCTCGACGGCCCCCGGGCGCGGGGCGCCTTCCTGCTGCGTTCGATCCTCACCCCGCCCTGGTCGATGCTGATCCGGGACGAGGCGCCGCTGACGCTCGTCGCCGTGGTGCGGGGGGACGGCTGGATCGTGCCCGAGGAGGGCGAGGCCGCGCGGCTGACCGGCGGTGACGTGGCGATCGTGCGCGGGCCGGCCCCGTACACGGTGGCGGACGACCCGGCCACGGCGCCGCAGGTGGTCGTGCACCCGGGCCAGCGCTGCACCACGCCGGACGGGCGCGAACTGTTCGCGATGACGCGCTGGGGCGTACGCACCTGGGGCAACGGGCCGGACGGCCGGACCGTGCTGCTCACCGGCACGTACCCGGTGCGGGGGACTGTCGGGAAGCGTTTGCTGGACGCGCTGCCGCCGCTCGCTGTGGTGCGGCGCGAGTCCTGGGACACGCCGCTGGTGCCGCTGCTGGCCGCCGAGATCGTCAAGGACGACCCCGGCCAGGAGGCGGTGCTCGACCGCCTGCTCGACCTGCTGCTCATCGCCGCGCTGCGGGAGTGGTTCGCCCGGCCGGGTGCCGCCGCACCCGCCTGGTA
Source organism: Micromonospora sp. WMMD1219 (assembly GCF_049315215.1). Taxonomy (NCBI): domain Bacteria; kingdom Bacillati; phylum Actinomycetota; class Actinomycetes; order Micromonosporales; family Micromonosporaceae; genus Micromonospora; species Micromonospora sp. WMMD1219. Next base: position 488,654 of record NZ_CP186057.1, on the reverse strand, counting down.
CCGGGCGTACGCCGATCCGGTGGTCGGCCGCGCGCTGCGGATGCTGCACCACGACCCGGCCCGGCCGTGGACTGTGGCGTCGCTCGCCGCCGAGGTGGGGATGTCCCGGGCGGCGCTGGCCCGACGCTTTACCGCGCTGGTCGGCGAGCCGCCCGTGGCGTACCTGACGGGCTGGCGGCTGGCGCTCGCGGCCGACCTGCTCCGCGAGCCCGGCGCCACAGTCGGCGCGGTGGCCCGCCGGGTCGGCTACGGCAGCTCGTTCGCCCTGAGCACGGCGTTCAAACGCCGGTACGGCGTGAGCCCGCGCGGGCACGTCGACCCGGATAGATTGGCCGGATGACTGTCGACCTGTTCGCCGGCGTCCCTGTCCGCGACCTCGCGGTGGCGACGGACTGGTACGAGCGGCTGTTCGGCGCCCCGCCGCAGTTCCGGCCGAACGACAGCGAGGCGGTGTGGGAGCTGGCCGAACATCGCTACCTCTACGTCGACGTGCGGCCCGAGCACGCCGGTCACGCCATGCAGACGGTCTTCGTCGACGACCTCGACACCCGCGTCGCGGCGATCGCCGCCCGTGGTCTGACACCGGCCGCGCGGGAGACCTACGACAACGGCGTCCGCAAAGTGATCTTCCACGACCCGGACGGCAACGAGATCGGCTTCGGCGGCGGCCCGGCCTGACGGTCCGGCCGGGCCGCGTGGATTCGCGGCCCGGCCGGTGGCGTCAGCGGGGACGCCGCGTCTTCGGCAGGTCGAACTGGTCGGCCCGGCGGCAGTCCTTCGGGCCACCGACCGCCTGGGGGCCGACCTCCTCCAGGGCCTTTCGGGCGCGCTGGCGGCCCAGGTTCCAGGCGTACCAGGGGTCGGGTTCGGCGAGGTCGTCGGCGATCCAGCTCAGCGTGCACCGGCGTACCGGGTCGGGGAGCTTGGCGAGCGCCGGGGTGGCGTCGGCGGACAGCGCCCGCAGGTACCACGCGTCGATCTTGCCGGTCTGCTCGTACCGCAGCGTGTTGCGGCGGGCGACGTAGTCCTCCGGGTTGAGCACGGCCAGGCCCAGCAGCATTGCCACCGCCAGCGCGAGCGTGGTGCCGGGAATCCACCGGCCCTTCCACCGGACACCGGCCGCGATGATCATCAGGAAGACCGTGCCGAGCAGCATCTCGAACGCCATCACGAAGATCCGCTCGCCGGTGAAGCTGTAGACCTTCTGGTACGTCCACATCCGGGACAGCGCCGACGCCACGATCACCACGCTCAGCGCGCTGATCAGCCCGAGCAGCACGCGTAGCAGGATCCGCTCGGCCGGCCGCTCCCGGCGGGCCCAGCGGCTCACCCCGCCGAGCACCGCCACCGTCAGCAGCGTGACGAACATCAGCTGCCAGAAGCCGCTGCGCGCGTACTCGGCGTAACTGAGCCCGGCGACCCGCTGCACGTGCCGCTGGCCGCCGAAGAGCGTGGTGAACTGCACCACCACGAACCCGGCGAACAGCAGCGCGAGCGCGCCGATGGCCGGCGCCCACTCCAGCAGGCCGAGGCGGCGCTCACCGGCGCGATCCACGGTGGACAGATCCGGCGGCGCGGCGAGCGTGTAGAGCGCGGCGACAGCGATCAGACCGCCCACCACGGCCAGGAACAACCAGCCGAACACCGTGCCGAGGTTGATCTCGGGGACGAGCTGGCCGAGCGCCTCGGAGAACGCCGCGTCGGCCGACGCGAGCAGGCTGCCGAAGACCACGAGCACCACGACCGTGGCGACCACCGAGACGGTCACCTTGCGCACCGTCGCCTCCTGCGGCGAGGCGGTGATGTGCCGGCGTACCCAGGGCAGGCCGCGCAACGCCGCGAACGGCGTGGCCACCAGGCCGAACAGGATCGAGCGCACCAGCCGCCCGCCGATGATCGCGAGGGTGGCGCAGCCGAGCGCGCCGAGCACGCAGAACGTCACGAGCCACCAGGCGTTGCGGAACGCCGGCACGGCGATCAGGGCCAGGGCGGCCGCCGCCCACCCGGCCCGGATGAGCTTGTCGGCGCGCGGCAGGTCCGCGGTCTTCGACCGGACCGCCAGCAGCACCGCGAGCGTGAGCGTCAGCCACCCCAGGAACCAGCCCACGCCGACGCGGCCGAGCGGCACGAACACCGCGCTGCCGACCGCGGCGGCCAGCACCGCGAGCGGTACGGCCCGCCCGGTCGCCGCCTTCGGGCCGGGCCACTTCGCGCCGAGGAACGAGGTCCGCGGCACCTGAGGTCGCGGCGCCCACGTCGGCGCCTGCGGGTGCCCGCTCCACCCCATTCCGGGGTACGGCGGCGCGGGCACCGGCCCACCGCCGTGCGGAGGCGGCGTGCCCGGAGCGCGCTGAGTACCCGGCGCGGGCGGCGGCCCGGAGGCCGGCTGCGCGCCCGGCGCGGCCCATGCTCCGGAGGCAGGCGCCTGCGTGGCGCCGGACGGGCCGGTAACCGCTGGCGTGCCGGGGGAGCCGGCTGTCGGTGGCGTGCCCGGGGGAGCGGCAGATGTCCGCGAGGCTCCCGACGGGCCGGAAGTCGCGGAATCGGCCGCCCGCGGAGCACCGTCGCCGGGGCGCGCGCCGGTCCCGGCTCCACCGGAGTCGGCCGTGGCCGCGTCTGCCGGGCCGGCATCCGGAGTGGACGATGCGGCGTCGCCGGTGGCCGAGGACGTTGCGCCAGCCTGCTCCCGGCGAGTCGCCGGAACGGCGTCCGGCGGGGCGGCGACGGGCTCTCCGCCCGTCGGACGGTCGGCGACGGGCTTCCCAGCCTCGGCTGCTGCCGCCGGACCGCCGTCGACCGGTGTGGACCCGGCCGCGGCGGTCGGGCCGCTCGCGCCGGTGGAAGGGGCCGAGCCCTCAGCCGGTGTGGACAGTGCGGCGGTGGTGCCGCTCGCGCCGGTGGCCGGGGCGGCGCCCTCCGCCGGGGAGCGCTCGGCGGCGGGCGCCGTCGCCTGGGCGGGCACCCCCGCCGTCGGCTGGCCGGGCGCCGGGACCAGCGGGAGGAACAACGCGTATCCCTGGGTGCCGGGCGGCACGATGACCGGAATCGCCCAGCCGGGCTGCCCCTCGGCGCCCGGCCAGGGCACCGGCGTGGGAGCGCCCTCCATGGTGGGCAGCACCAGCAGGTACGGCTGTGCGGGGGCGGGGGCGTCACCCGGCGCGGGCCCGGCCGCCGGGGCGGCGCGGGACGGCTCGGGGGACGGGGCCGGTTCGGTCAAGGGACGCTCCTCGATCACAGGGTTTCGTCACTGTAGGGCCCCTCCGGCGTCCGTCGCCGCCCCGGTTGTCCGTTCGGTCATGTCCCCTGGGCCGATCGGCGCGGATCGAACCTTTCGCGGCTCGCGGCCGTACCAGTGCGCGGGAGGTCGATCACATGGCCGCACGTCGCGCGCTCGCCGCGCTCGCCGCCGTCGCTGCGACGGTGCCGCTGACCGCCGCGCCGGCCGCGGCGCACGGTGCGCCGACCAGCCCGCTGAGCCGGTCCGCCGCGTGCGGGCCGGAGGGCGGCCGGGCGCAGACGCCCGCCTGCCGGGCCGCGATCGCCGCCGGAGCGGCGGTACGCGAGTGGGACAACATCCGGGTGGCCCGGATCGACGGGCGGGACCGGGAACGCATCCCGGACGGGGAACTGTGCAGCGGCGGGCTGTCCGCGTACCGGGGACTGGACCTGCCGCGCGCCGACTGGCCCGCCACCACGCTCACGGCCGGGGCGCGGCACACGTTCCGCTACCGCACCACCATCCCGCACCGGGGCACGTTCCGGTACTACGTCACCACCGGCTCGTACTCGCCGAAGCGTGCGCTGACCTGGGCGGACCTGGAGAAGAAGCCGTTTCTCCAGGTCACCGACCCGCCGATCCGCGCGGGCGCGTACGAGATGCGGGGACGGCTCCCAGCCGGGCGTACGGGCCGGCACCTCGTCTACGTCATCTGGCAGAACTCGGACACCCAGGACACGTACTACTCCTGCTCGGACGTGGTCTTCCGGGCGGCACGCGGTGAGTCGGACGCGTCACCGGCAGCGCCGAAGGCGAGCGCGTCGCCTCCGCGTACCCTCGCCGTGCCGGCGGCCGACGACGAGCCGGCGGTGCCGGTCGCGACGGTGACCGACGGCGGACCGCTGTCCCGGCCGCTCGTGGTCGGCGCGGCGGCGCTCGTCGTCGCGCTGCTCGCGGCGGCGGTGGTCGGACTGCGGCGGACCGGCGGGCCGCCGCCCGGGCGGCCGTGCGGTGTCCGCAACCACCGCGCCGGGCGGCGCCGCATCTGGTGACTCAGCCGAGCAGGCCCTCGATCTCGGCCAGGTCGTTCCCGGCGAGGTCGAGGTTGTCCAGCGCGGCCACGTTGCCCTCCAGCTGCGCCACGCTGCTCGCGCCGATGATGAGGCTGGTCATGCGCGGGTCGCGCAGCGCCCAGGCCAGGGCGAGCTGGGCAAGCGTCTGCCCGCGCCGCTCGGCCACCGCGGCGAGCCCCCGGACCGTCGCCATCGTCTCGTCGTCCAGGTCGCTCTCGTTCAGGAAGACGCTCGTGCGCACCCGGGAGTCGGCCGGGATGCCCTTGAGGTAACGGTCGGTGAGCAGCCCTTGGGCGAGCGGGCTGTACGCGATGCAGCCGGCGCCGACGCGCTCCAGCGTGTCCAGCAGGCCGTCCTCCTCCGTCCAGCGGTTCATCATCGAGTACGACGGCTGGTTGATCAGCAGCGGCGTACCCAGGTCGCGCAGGATCTCGGCGGCCCGCTCGGTCTGCTCCGAGTCGTAGTTGGAGATGCCCACGTAGAGCGCCTTGCCGGAGCGGACGATCGCGTCGAGCGCGCCCATCGTCTCCTCCAGCGGGGTCTCCGGGTCGAACCGGTGCGAGTAGAAGATGTCGACGTAGTCCAGCCCGAGACGGCGCAGCGACTGGTCCAGCGACGAGATCAGGTACTTGCGCGAACCCCACTCGCCGTACGGGCCGGGCCACATCAGATAACCGGCCTTGCTGGAGATCACCAGCTCGTCCCGGTACGGCTTCAGGTCGGTGGCGAGCAGCCGGCCGAAGTTCTCCTCCGCCGAACCGGGCGGCGGACCGTAGTTGTTGGCCAGGTCGAAGTGGGTGATGCCGAGGTCGAAGGCGCGGCGGACGATGTCCCGCTGTCGCTCGAAGGGGCGGTCCGGTCCGAAGTTGTGCCACAGGCCGAGGGAGATGACAGGCAGCTTCAGCCCGCTCCGGCCGCTGCGCCGGTAGATCATCTCGTGGTAACGGTCGTCGCTGGCGAGGTATGTCACCAGGCCATTCTGTCCGCACCGGAGTGCGCACGCAGCGGCGCGGGTACGTTCGGCCTCATGCGTTACGTGCGGCTCGACACCCCCAAGCCCATTTCCAAGATCGGCCTCGGCACCTGGCAGTTCGGCTCCAAGGAGTGGGGCTACGGCCCGGAGTACGAGCGCCGGGCCGCCGAGATCGTCCGGCGGGCGCTCGACCTGGGCGTGACCCTGTTCGACACCGCCGAGCTGTACGGCTTCGGCCGCAGCGAGCGCATCCTCGGCGCCGCGCTGGGCGACGACCGCGCCAAGGTCGTGCTCGCCAGCAAGATCTTCCCGCTGCTGCCGGTCGCGCCGGTGGTGCAGCAGCGGGCGGTCGCCTCCGCCGCCCGGCTCGGCGTCGACGGCATCGACCTCTATCAGGTGCACCAGGCCAACCCGGTGGTCGCCGACACCACCACCATGCGCGGCATGCGCTCGTTGCAGGACGTCGGACTCGTCGGCGAGGTCGGCGTCAGCAACTACGGCCTGCGCCGGTGGCGGTTCGCCGAGGCCGCGCTGGGCCGCCGGGTGCTGAGCAACCAGGTCCGCTACAGCATGATCGACCGCGGCCCCGAGGAAGACCTCATCCCGTACGCGGAGCAGGCCGGCCGCATCGTCATCGCGTACTCGCCGCTGGCGCAGGGTTTCCTCTCCGGCCGCTACGACGCGACGAACCCGCCGGCCGGGGCGGTACGCCGGGCCAACCCGTACTTCCTGCCGGAGAACCTGGAACGCGGCACCCAGCTCATCGCCACGCTACGCGAGGTGGCCGACGCGCACGACGCCACGCCGAGCCAGATCGCGCTCGCGTACGTGCTGCGGCACCCGAACGTGGTGGCCATCCCGGGCGCCTCCGGGGTCGAGCAGATGGAACGCAACGCGGCCGCCGCCGAGATCGACCTCGCCGACGACGAGTACGCCGCGCTGGTCGCCGCCGCGCACGCGTTCCGCCCGGTCACCGGCCTGGCCGCCGTACCCCGGATGGTCCGCGCCCGCCTCGGTAGGTGAGTGGCGTTCCGGCGGCTTCCCTTGTCGCGACATCGACGACGGAGGCCGCCGGTCATCGGAGCGCGCTAGCGTGGGTCGGGTGACCGCTCCCAACCAGGTTTCCCCGGTCCCGCCCGCCGACCTGCCGAGCACGCTCGGCGCGCTGCGCGCGACCGGCCACCAGTACCGCACGGTCAAACAGGAACTCCGAGACAACCTCCTCGCCCGGATGGGCTCCGGCGAGGAGCGCTTCCCCGGCATCGTGGGCTACGAGGACACGGTGCTGCCCGAGGTCGAGCGCGCGCTGCTCGCCGGGCACGACATGGTGCTGCTCGGCGAGCGCGGGCAGGGCAAGACCCGGCTGATCCGCTCGCTCGGCGGGCTGCTGGACGAGTGGACCCCGGTGATCCCCGGCTCGGTGCTCAACGAACACCCGATGCACCCGATCACCCCGGCCTCCCGGGCGCTCGTCGACTCGGCCGGCGACGACCTGCCGATCGGCTGGCTGCACCGCTCGATGCGGTACGGGGAGAAGCTCGCCACGCCGGACACCAGCGTCGGCGACCTGATCGGCGACGTCGACCCGATCCGCCTCGCCCAGGGGCGCACGCTCGGCGACCCGGAGACCATCCACTTCGGGCTCGTACCGCGCACCAACCGGGGCGTCTTCGCCGTCAACGAGCTGCCCGACCTGGCCGAACGCATCCAGGTGGCGCTGCTCAACGTGCTGGAGGAACGCGACATCCAGGTCCGCGGCCACCAGTTGCGGCTGCCGCTGGACCTGCTGCTGGTGGCCAGCGCCAACCCGGAGGACTACACCAACCGGGGCCGCATCATCACGCCGCTGAAGGACCGGTTCGGCGCGGAGATCCGTACCCACTACCCGCTCGACATCGATCTGGAGCTGGCGCTGATCCGGCAGGAGGCCGACCTGGTCGCCGTGGTGCCGGAGCACGTGCTGGAGGTGCTCGCCCGGTTCGCCCGCGACGTGCGGGAGTCCCCGTCGGTGGACCCGCGCTCCGGCGTGTCCGCCCGGTTCGCCATCGCCGCCGCCGAGACGGTGGCCGCCGCCGCGTTGCGTCGTTCCGGTCTGCTGGCGGGTGCCGGTGCCAGTGCCGGTGCCGGTGCCTCTGCCTCGGCTTCGGCCGGCGTTGGGGCGGCGTCCCGTCCGGAGGCGCCGGTGGCCCGGATCGGGGACACCGTGTCGGTGACCTCCACGCTGCGCGGCAAGGTCGAGTTCGAGAGCGGCGAGGAGGGGCGCGAGATCGAGGTGCTCGCGCACCTGCTGCGTACCGCCACCGCCGAGACGTTCCGCGCCCGCCTCGCCGGGCTCGACCTGTCCGGCTTCACCGCGATCGTCGCCGAGGGCGGCGCCGTCGAGACCGGGGAACTGGTCTCCTCGTCCGAGCTGCTGCGCCAGGTCGGCACCGTACCGGGGCTGGCCAAGGTGCTCGACCGGCTCGGGCTCGGCGACGCGCCCAGCCCGGAGGAGGCGGCGGCCGGCATCGAGTTCGTCCTCGAAGGGCTGCACCTGACCCGCCGGCTCGGCAAGGACGTCACCGACTCCGGGCGCACCGTCTACGGGGATCGGGACTGACAGTGGCCGGCGGCAACCGCTTCCGGTACGGGCAGTGGCGCGGCGGACCCGACCCGCTCGCCCCGCCGTACGACGTGCGCGCCGCGGTGGACGCGGTCGGCTCGGACGTGCTCGCCGGCGGCAGCCTGCGCGAATCGCTGCGTGAGCTGCTGCGGCGCGGCCCGCAGGGGCGCGGCGGGCTGGACGACCTGGCCGCCCGCGCCCGTCGCCTGCGCCGGGAGGCGCTGCGCCGCGGCGACCTGGACGGCGCCGTCACCCGGGCCCGGGCCCTGCTCGACCAGGCGCTCGCCGCCGAACGCGACGAGCTGCGCGGCCGCGACGGCGACGACGCCCGGTTCGCCGAGGCCGTGCTCGACAACCTGCCCCGCTCCACCGCCCGCGCGGTGTCGGAGCTCTCCGGGTACGAGTGGGCCAGCGCGGAGGCACGGCAGACGTACCAGCGGATCCTCGACGGGCTGCGCGGCGACGTGCTGGAGCAGCGCTTCGCCGGGCTGCGCGACGCGGCCCGGGCCACCGCCGACCCGGCCGTCCAGCGGCAGCTCGCCGAGATGATGCGCGACCTCAACGACCTGCTCGCCCGGCACGCCCGTTCCGAGGACACCACCGACGCGTTCGCCGAGTTCATGCGCCGCCACGGGGAGTTCTTCCCGGAACGGCCCACTGATGTCGACGAGCTGATCGACGTGCTGGCCCGGCGGGCGGCAGCCGGTGAGCGGCTCATGCGGTCGCTGTCGGACCGGCAGCGCGAGGAACTCGCCGGGCTGATGCGCCAGTCGCTCGGCGACCGGCTCGCCGGTGAGCTTTCCCAGCTCGACGCCCACCTGCGGTCGCTGCGGCCGGACCTGAACTGGCAGCGCGGCGAGCGGGTCCGCGGCGACGAGCCGCTCGGCTACGGCGAGGCCACCGGCGCACTCGACGAGATCGCCGAACTCGACGAGCTGCTGGACTCCCTCGACCAGGACCAGCCCGGTGCCACACTCGACGACGTCGACGTGGAGGCGGTCGCCCGCACGCTGGGCCGGGACGCCGCCGACGACGTACGCCGGTTGCGGGAGCTGGAACGCGAACTGCGCCGCCAGGGCTGGGTCACCCGGGACGCGGAAGGGCTGACGCTCAGTCCGAAGGCGCTGCGCCGGCTCGCCGGCACCGCGCTGCGGCGCGTCTTCGCCGACCTGACGGCCGGCCCGCGCGGCCAGCACGACCTCCGCTCGGCCGGCGCGGCCGGCGAGGTGAGCGGTGCGTCCCGCCCCTGGGAGTACGGCGACGAGCAGCCGCTGGACGTGGTGCGCACGCTCACCCGGGCGGTACGCCGGGCCGGTCCCGGAGTGCCGGTGCCGCTCGCGGTCGAGGACTTCGAGGTGATGGAGACCGAACGGCGGGCGTCGGCGGCTGTGGTGCTCTGCGTCGACCTGTCGTACTCGATGATCTCGCAGGGGCGCTGGGGCCCGATGAAGCAGACCGCGCTGGCCCTGTCGCACCTGATGGCGACCCGGTTCCCGCAGGACGCGTTGCAGATCGTGGGCTTCGGCCGGGAGGCGATGCCGCTCACCCAGCAGGAGCTGGCGGCGGTGGAGCCGGACATGCAGCAGGGCACGAACCTCCAGCACGCGCTGCGGATCGCCGGCCGGCACCTGCGCCGGCACCCGGGTGCCGAGCCGGTGGTGCTGGTGGTCACCGACGGCGAGCCGACAGCTCACCTGGACCCGGAGGACGGCGAGGCGTACTTCCACTGGCCGCCGCTGCCGGAGACCATCTCGGCGACGATCCGGGAGGTCGACCGGCTGACCCGGTACGGCGCCACGCTCAACCTGTTCATGCTCGGCGACGACCCGGGTCTGCGCCGGTTCGTGGACGCGGTGGCGCGACGCTCGGGTGGCCGCATGTTCACCCCGGACCTGGACGACCTGGGCGAGTACGTGGTCTCCGACTACTTACGCTCCCGCCACGGCCGCCGCTGAGTTCCCTCCCGGCACCCTCTCTCGCCCCCCTGTTCGCTCTCTCGTCGATCTTGGAGTTGCGGCGCCCAAGATGCCCGGCTCGCGGCGTTCCCGAGGTGCCACAACTCCAAGATCGACAGCTCGCCGCCCAGGGCCCCTCCGCGCTCGCCGATCTTGCACTTCGGTGCCCCGCAAACCGCGCGAATGGGGCACCCGGAGGGCGCGAACTGCAAGATCGCGTGCGAACTCCCCGGCACTCGCTCCCACCCTCGACCAGCCCTGCCCTGGACGGGTCGATGCCCGTGGTGCAACCCGTGCACGCGATTCAGTGGATGCTGGCGGTGGGTGGGCGCCCTGCTGCCTGCCTCCCCCGCCTCGGCGACCTGAGCCGTCTGTAGATCTTGGTACGAAGTGGCCCCTATAAGGGCAATTTCGTACCAAGATCTACGGCCGCTCCCGGGGTGCGGACCACGTATCTCAGGTGATGGGAGATCACGCTGAGCAGCTTGTCGGTGTGGTGTCCGCTCCAAGCCGGGTGGGCGGAGTGTCCGGTTGGGGGGGTGGTGGGCGGCACTCTGACGGTGGAATCGCTGGCGGGTGGGTGGCGTTGTATCCGGGTGAGCGACCGAGTACCAGCCGAACCCCTGAGAAGGGGCCGCTGGCTGTGGGAACAGTCCCGGGCCGGTGGTCGTTGAGTTCGGTTCTGGCGACGTGAGCCGTGGGGAATGGTCCTGGCGGGCTGGTCGTTGAACACGGTTCCGACGACGTGAACCCCCGCGCCCCCCGGGTGGCGTGCACCGCCTCGGGAATGACGGCGGGTGGCGGGTCGTTGGACATGCTTCCGGCGCCGCGCAGAGGCACCCCCGGTGCCCCGCGAGCAGCCGAGATCCCCCCTTGAAGACTTTCTTGAGCGCCTGACGGTGCTCGCACCCGCGCCGACCCCCGTCGGTGTGGGCGTCGATCCCCCGAATGGAGCCCCCATCATGAACACGATCCTGCGGAAGAGCATCCTGGGTATTGCTGGTCTGGCCTTCACCGGTGGCGTGTTCGCCGGTCCGGTGGCCGCTCACGCGGCGGACACCACCACGCACGCGAAGCCGGTGAGTGTCGCGGTGCAGGGTGACAAGCTGATCCCGCACGGCGTGCAGGGCGACCAGTCCCGCATCGACCTGAACGACGAGCAGACCAAGAACGTGAAGGCGATCATCGCCGCGACGAAGAAGGCCGGCATGGACGAGCGCGCCGCGGTGGTGTCGATCGCGACGGCGTTGCAGGAGTCGAAGCTGGAGAACCTCGGCCACCTCGGTGACCGCAACGACCACGACTCGCAGGGCCTGTTCCAGCAGCGCCCCTCCTCCGGTTGGGGCACGGTGGAGCAGATCACCGACCCCGAGTACTCGACCACGGCGTTCCTGAAGGGTCTGAAGCAGGTCGACGGCTGGCAGGACATGCCGCTGACCAAGGCCGCCCAGACCGTCCAGGTCAGTGCCTACCCGGACCACTACGCCCAGTGGGAACAGCAGGCCGCCGACCTGGTCGCCGAACACTGGAACAAGTAAGACAAGCGCGTGAAGGCCGGCACCCCGAACCAACGGGGTGCCGGCCTTCACGCGTCCGGGTGAACCGGGCGCGGTAGCAGGGGTGGCCCCGGCCGCGGCGAGGGTTGGATGCGGGGCATGGACGAGGTGGACGCCCCGGCACTGCGGCAGGCGTACGAGGAGTTGTTCGCGGAGATCGACGCGGGCGGGTTCGGGCCGCCGCCGGAAGGGCAGTTGAGCGCCGAGCAGATCGTCGCGCACCTCGCCGCCAACGACGAGCTGATGAGCGAGGCGACCGAGGCGGTGCTGGCCGGCTCGCCGTTCGCCTACTACGACCTGGACACCATCCACCGTCCGCAACTCGACGCGCTGGTCTCCGAGTGCGGCGGGCTGGACGGTCTGGCCGCGTTGTTCCGGGCAACCAGCCAGAAGCTGTGCGCGTTGGCGGAGCGGCTCGGCCCGGCGGCGGAGACACCTGTGGACACGGTGCTGCGCGAGGGCTTCGACCTGGACGTGGACGACTCCCTGCCCTGGGGCAGAGCGCTGGACCTGCACATCCGCGTACACCTGCCGCTGCACCTCGCGCAGCTCCGCGCCCTGCGCCGCCAGCCCCACCTCGCCTGACCGCCTGACCGTCAGGCCGTCGATCAAGGAGTTGTGGCGGTGGACAACTCCGACACGTCCGGCCTTCCAGGCGCCACAACTCCAAGATCGACGGAAGTGGAGCGCGGGGCAGGAGACGGGCGGAACGTTCGGCGGTAGGCGGTGGGGGATACACCGACCCGGGCGTGGAAGTGCTGGCGCAGCGCGGCCGTGGTGCCGAAACCCGCGTCCCGGGCGATCCGGTCGACGCTCAGATCCGTCGTCTCCAGCAGCACCCGGGCGTGCTCGGTGCGCTGCTGGAGCAGCCACTGGGCCGGGCTGAGCCCGGTCTCCGAACGGAAGTGCCGGGTGAACGTACGGACGCTCATCCGCGCGTGCGCCGCCATCTCGCGCAGCGCCACCGGCTCGTGCAGCCGCTGCCGCGCCCACTCGCGGGTGGCGGCGGTGCCGTTGTCCGCGCCGCGGGGCACCGGCCGCTCGATGTACTGGGCCTGCCCGCCGTCGCGCCACGGCGGCACCACGCAGCGCCGGGCCGCCCGGTTGGCCACCGCGCTGCCGTGGTCGGTGCGGACGACGTGCAGGCACAGGTCGATGCCGGCGGCCACCCCGGCCGAGGTGAGCACGCGACCGTCGTCGACGAACAGCACGTCGGGGTCGAGCCGTACGCCGGGGTGCAGGTGGCGGAAGCGCGACGCGTACGCCCAGTGGGTGGTGGCCGGACGGCCGTCGAGCAGGCCGGCGGCGGCCAGCACGAACGCGCCGGTGCAGATGGACATGACGCGGGTACCCCTGTCGTACGCCGCCCGCAACGCGTCGGCCACCTCGACCGGAACCGTGCCGTCGGAAAGCGGCGAGCCGGCGTGGATGCCGGGGACGATCACCGTGTCGGCGCTGCCCAGCAGTTCGAGGCCGTGGTCGGGGAGGACCTGGAAGCCGGCGCTGCTGCGTACCGGCTGCCCGCCGGGAGTGCAGGTCGCCACGGCGTACAGCGGGGTGCGGTCGTCGGCGCGGGCGGCGCCGAGGACCTGGGCCGGGGTGCCGAGGTCGAGCGCCACCACGCCGTCGAGGGCGAGGACGGCGACCCGGTGCGGTACGGACATGGCCCGATTATTGCGCACGATGGCTTTCCGGCCACTCGTCGGAGGAGCCGCCCGGCCCGAGACTCGGTTGGTGACCCGATCCCGCCTGCATCCGGCCTGGCTAGTCGCCGCCGTCGCCTTCGTCGCGCTCGTCGGCGCGGCCGGTTTCCGGGCCACCCCGGGCGTGCTGCTGCACCCGCTGCACGGCGAGTTCGGCTGGCCGCTGGCGACCATCTCCGCTGCCGTCTCGGTCAACCTGCTGCTGTACGGCCTCACCGCGCCGTTCGCCGCCGCGCTGATGGACCGGTTCGGCATCCGCCGGGTGGTGGCCGGCGCGCTGGTGCTGGTGGCCGCCGGCAGCGGCCTGACCGTGGGGATGACCGAGAGCTGGCAGCTCATCCTGTGCTGGGGCGTCCTCGTCGGGCTGGGCACCGGCTCGATGGCCCTGGCCTTCGTGGCGACGGTGACCGGGCGCTGGTTCGTCGAGCGTCGCGGCCTGGTGACCGGCGTGCTCACCGCGGGCGGCGCGGCCGGGCAGCTGGTCTTCCTTCCGCTGCTCGCGGTGCTGGTGCGCGACCACGGCTGGCGCACGGCGGCACTCGTCGTGGCCGGGGCCGCTCTGGCGGTCGTACCCCTTGTGGTGTGGTTGTTGCGGGAGCACCCGGCGGACCTGGGGCGGCCCGCCTACGGCGCGACCGAGGTCGTGCCGCCGGCCCGGCCGGAGGGCGGCGCCGCGGCGCGGGCGGTCGGCGCGCTCGCCGCCGCCGCGCGGACGCGGCCGTTCTGGCTGCTCGCCGGCGGGTTCGCGATTTGCGGCGCGACTACGAACGGCCTGGTGGGTACGCACTTCGTGCCCGCCGCGCACGACCACGGCATGCCGGAGACCACAGCCGCCAGCCTGCTCGCCGTGGTCGGGCTCTTCGACATCGCCGGCTCGATCGCCTCCGGCTGGCTCACCGACCGCGTCGACCCCCGGCTGCTGCTCGGCGCCTACTACGCGCTGCGCGGGGCGTCGCTGCTGGTGCTGCCGAGCCTGTTCGCCGGTACGGCCCGGCCGAGCATGCTGGTCTTCATCGTCTTCTACGGGCTGGACTGGGTGGCGACGGTCCCGCCGACAGTGGCGCTGTGCCGGGAGTGGTTCGGCGCATCCGGCGCCGTGGTGTTCGGCTGGGTGTTCGCCGCACACCAGTTCGGCGCCGCGCTGGCGGCCACCGGCGCCGGTCTGGTCCGGGACCGGCTCGGTGACTACGCGCTGGCCTGGTACGTGGCGGGCGCGCTGTCGGTCGGCGCGGCCGGACTGTCGCTGCTGCTGCGCCGCCGCGCCGCCGACGAGCCCACGTTCGCGCTGCCGGTCGCGGCGGGCAGGCGTGCCTGGAGCTACCGGGGCTGACCGGTCAGCCGGCCGCCCACTGCTGCTCGGGAGCGCCGCTGCACGGCGCCTGCTCCAGTTCGCGTCCGGCCTCGGTGCCCGCGTCGTCGACCTGCGCGCACTTGCCGCTGTGCACGGCCACGAGCAGCGCCGCACCGTTGCCGGCCGACTGGAACCGCCACTGCTGGTTGGCCTGCCCGTTGCAGGACCACTGCTGGATGTCGGCGCCGTCGTCGGTCTTCGCCTCGTTGACGTCCAGGCACTTGCTGCTGGCCGCGTTCACGAGCAGGTAGGTGTCGTCGGTGACCGGCGTGACCACCCACTGCTGCTCCGGCCCGCCGGTGCAGTCGGCGAGCGCGGCCTGCGCGCCCTCGGCCTCGTCGCCGGTCACGCCGAGGCAGCGCCCGGACGGCACGCCCCGGATCACCTTCGGCGTCGCCACCGGCGCGGCGGGTGTGCTCGGCGCGGCGCTCGGCGAGGGCGACGACGACGGCGTGGGCTCCGCCGTCGGTTCCGCGCTCGGCTCGCTCGGCTCCGCTGTGGGCACCGCGGCCGCCGGCACCACCGGCCGGTCGCCGCCGCCGCCGAGCACGCCGGTGGCGAAGAAGGCCCCGAGGAGTACGCCCGCCACGCCGACGCCCAGCGCGACCCGCATCAGCGGATCCTGGGGCAGCCGGACGCCACGGGCGCGGCGCGCGCCGCGGGCGCCGTAGACGGTGCCGGACGGGTCGGAGTGCGGGTCGGCCATGGGGGCATCCTGACCCACCGGGGCCGCCGGGTGCCAGTCGCCCCGGCGGCACGGTGACTCAGTCGACGACCCGGACGTCCTTCCAGAACGCCACCCGGTCGCGGACCATCTCCGCCTCCGGCTTGGGGTCGGGGTAGTACCAGACGGCGTCCGGGCTGGTGGCGCCATCGTGTTCGAGCGTGTAGTAGGAGGCCGTGCCCTTCCACGGGCAGACCGTGTGGGTGTCGGACTCCCGGATCAGGTCGTCGCGCAGCGCGGTACGGGGAAAGTAGTGGTTGCCCTCGACCACCACTGTGTCGTCGCTCTCGGCGACGACGAGGTCGTTCCAGACGGCTTTCGGCATGTCCTCCACGCTATGCCCGTGGTCGCGTGCCGGCCACTGCTCAGCGCGTCGGCTCCTCGTCGGTCACGTCGGCGACCGTCGCGCCGAGCGCGGCCAGCACGGTGTCCGCGCCGACAGCGACGGCCAGGCCGTGCTCGCCCGCGCCGAGCGTGATCTCCCGGCCGCGCAGCCGCTCGTCGGCGACCACCGGCCAGGCGGTGGTGGAGCCGAACGGGGTGATGGTGCCGCGCGCGTACCCGGTGGCGGCCTTCGCCGCCTCGGCGTCGGGCATCGACAGCCGGCTCACCCCGAGCAGGGCGCGCAGCTTCGGCCAGGAGATCACCCGGCCGCCGGGCGTCAGCACGAACAGCAGGTCGCCCTCGCCGCGGCGGACCACGATCGTCTTGACCACGTCCGGCACCTCGACGCCGCGCGCCGCGGCCGCCTCGGCGAGGCTCGCGACCGGACCGTGGCGGATCACCCGGTACGGCAGGCCGGCGTGGTCGAGAGCGGTCAGCGCGGGATTCGACATGGCGGTCACGGTAACGCGCGAGTCGACCGCGAGTCGGCGAGGCCACCGTGGACGTCCCACGAATTGTCGTACCCGCGCGTAAGGTGATCTCATGCACGCTGTCCGTGATCATGAACGGGCGGTGGACACGCTGCGGCGCTCCTACGCCGCGGTGCCCGCCGGGGAACCCGTACGGCTGGCCAAACACACCTCGAACCTTTTCCGGCCGCGCTCCGCGCCGCGTGCCCCGGGCCTGGACGTGAGCGGCCTGACCGGGGTGCTCGCCGTCGACCCGGCGGCCCGCACCGCCGACGTGCAGGGCATGTGCACGTACGAGGATCTGGTCGACGCGACGCTGCCGCACGGCCTGATGCCGCTGGTCGTGCCGCAGTTGCGCACCATCACGCTGGGCGGCGCGGTGACCGGGCTGGGCATCGAGTCCACCTCCTTCCGCAACGGTCTGCCGCACGAGTCGGTGCTGGAGATGGACGTGCTCACCGGCGCGGGTGAGATCGTCACGACCCGGCCCCGGGGCGAGCACGCCGACCTGCACCGGGCCTTCCCGAACTCGCTCGGCAGCCTCGGCTACGCCACCCGGCTGCGCATCGAGCTGCAACCGATCCGCCGGTACGTGTCGCTGCGCAACATCCGGTTCACCCGGCTGGAGGAGCTGGTCGACGCGATCGGCGAGGTGGTCGCCAAGGGTGCCTGGGGTGGTGAGCCGGTCGACGCCATGGACGGGGTGGTGTTCAGCCCCGGCGAGGCATGCCTGGTGCTCGGCACGTTCACCGACGAGGCCGACGAGCGTCCGTCCGACTACACCGGCCAGGAGATCTACTACCGCTCGCTGCGCCGGCGCACCCGGGACACGCTCACCGCGTACGACTATCTCTGGCGCTGGGACACCGACTGGTTCTGGTGTTCGGCGGCGTTCGGGGTGCAGCACCCGGTGGTGCGGCGGCTGTGGCCGCGGCGCTACCGGCGCAGCGACGTCTACCACCGGATCGTGCGGCTGGAGCACCGGCACCAGGTGGCCGCCCGCGTCGACAGGTGGCGGGGCCGCCCGGCCCGCGAGCGCGTGGTGCAGGACGTGGAGGTCCCGCTCGACCGCACGCCCGAGTTCCTGCGCTGGTTCGCGGCGAACGTGGGCATGACGCCGGTGTGGCTGTGCCCGCTACGGCTGCGGGAGCCGTCCGGTCCCGGGTCGGCGAAGGCGTGGCCGCTATATCCGCTCCGACCGGGCGAAACGTATGTGAACATCGGCTTCTGGGGAAGCGTGCCCATCGCGGCCGGCGCCGCCGACGGCGACGTCAACCGCCAGATCGAGCGCATGGTGTCGGAGGTGGGCGGCCACAAGTCGCTCTACTCCGACGCGTACTACGACCGGGGCGAGTTCGACCGGCTCTACGGCGGGGACACCTGGCGTGCCGTGAAGGACCGCTACGACCCGGACCACCGACTCACCGGACTGTACGAGAAGGCGGTATCCCGAGCATGAGTCTGACCGACCGAACACCGGGGGCGGCGAGCGCCCCGGCCGGCCCGCCGGCGGGCGGGCGGCGTACCGGACCCACAGTCGCGGACGTGGTCCGCGCGGTCACCACCGGCGACCTGCCCGTCCGGGTCACCGGCTACGACGGCAGCGCGCTGGGCCCGGCCGACGCCGGGATCACCCTGGCGATCCGCACCGAGCGGGGCCTGTCCTACCTGCTCACCGCGCCGGGCGACCTGGGCATGGCCCGGGCCTACGTCAGCGGCGACCTGGGGCTGGAGGGCGTGCACCCGGGCGACCCGTACGAGGCGCTCCGGGTGATCAAGGACGAGGTGCCGCTGCGGCTCCCGGCGATGAGCGAGGCGCTCGCGCTGGTCCGTGGGCTGGGCTGGGAACGGCTGCGTCCGCCGCCGCCCCCGCCGCAGGAGGCGGCGCCGCGCTGGCGGCGGCTGATGACCGGCCTGCGTCACTCGCGTACCCGGGACAGCAGCGCGATCTCCCACCACTACGACGTGTCGAACGCCTTCTACGAGAAGGTGCTCGGGCCGTCCATGACGTACACCTGCGCGGTCTTCCGCAGCCCCGGCGACACGCTCGAAGAGGCGCAGCGGAACAAGTACGACCTGGTCGCCGGCAAGCTGGCGCTCAAGCCGGGGATGCGGCTGCTGGACGTCGGCTGCGGCTGGGGCGGCATGGTCCGGCACGCGGCCCGCGAGTACGGCGTCAAGGCGCTCGGTGTGACGCTGTCGAAGGCGCAGGCCGACTGGGCGCGCGCCGCGATCGAGCGGGAGGGGCTGAGCGAGCTGGCCGAGGTGCGCCACCTGGACTACCGGGACGCGCCGCGCGAGCAGTTCGACGCGATCTCCTCGATCGGGCTGACCGAGCACATCGGGGTGCGCAACTACCCGGCCTACTTCGGTGCGCTGCGTTCCCGGCTGAAGCCGGGCGGGCGGCTGCTCAACCACTGCATCACCCGCGCCGACAACCGGGCGCCGCACCGCTCCGGCGCGTTCATCGACAGGTACGTCTTCCCGGACGGCGAGCTGGCCGGTCCGGGCCGGCTGATCAGCGAGATCCACGACGCCGGGTTCGAGGTGCACCACGAGGAGAACCTGCGCCAGCACTACGCGCTGACGCTCGCCGGCTGGTGCCGCAACCTGGTCGAGCACTGGGACTTCTGCGTCGGCGAGGTCGGGCCGGGCACCGCGAAGGTGTGGGGGCTCTACATGGCCGGCTCCCGGCTGGCGTTCGAGCGCAACGGCATCCAGTTGCACCACGTGCTCGCCACGAACAACGGTCCGGACGGGGTGAACGGGTACCCGCTGCGTCCGGACTGGACGCCCTGACCGGTCGTACCGACGAAAGGCCGCGCGGACCGCGCGGCCTTTCGTCGAAGCCATTGACAAGGAAGTTTTGTACGTACAAACTGATTTTGCCATGAGAGACGTCCTGTATCTGGAACAGCGCGAGCAGGCCGAAGTCCTGCTCAAGCCGCAGCGCATCGAGGTGCTGCGGCAACTGGCCGAGCCCCGCACCTGCACCGAGGTCGCGGCCCGGCTGGAGCAGACGCCGCAGCGCGTCTACTACCACGTCAAGCAGCTCGTCGCGGCCGGGCTGGCCGAGCAGGTGGCGCAGCGGCAGGTACGCGGCATCACCGAGGGCATCTACCAGGCCGTCGCCCGGTCGTACTGGCTCTCGCCCCGCCTGGTCGGCCGCATCGGCGGCACCCGCCGGGCCCGCGACGAGCTCAGCCTGGGCTACCTGCTCGACCTCATGGAGGAGGTCCAGGCCGACATCGCCGCGCTGGACCGCACCGCCCCCGAACTGCCGTCCATCGGCGTCTCCGGCGAGATCCGGGTGCCCGCCGAACGGCGGCAGGAGTTCCTGCACGACCTGCAGACGACGCTGCAGGACCTGTTCACGCGCTACGGCGGCGCCGAGGGGGACGCCTTCAAGCTCGCCGTGGCCTGCTACCCGAAAGGCGACAAGCATGACTGAGCCGATGACCATCCGCGCCCGCCTCGCCGCGCCGGTGGCGACCGTCCGCCGGGCCCTGACCGACCCCGCCGAGCTGCGCGTGTGGCTCGCCGAGCACGCCGAGGTCGAGCTTCCCCGGCGGTACGAGTTCTGGGGCCGCTACACGCCCGAGGGCGACGCGCCACACCAGCGGCTGCTGCACGTCGACGACCGGACGCTGCGCTTCGCGTGGACACTCGACGGGGTGGAGACCACCACCGAGTTCGAGCTGGAGCCCGACGGTGACGGCACCATACTCACGCTGCGGCAGAGCCACTTCAGCTTCGAGGAGGCGATGAGCGGCAGCAGCATCCGCGGCGTGCTCCAGACGTACTGGTACCTGGCGCTCGCCAACCTCAACGACCACCTGGACGGCCGGCCGCTGCTGCCGCGTACCGACTTCACCTCCGCCGACCTGCGCGGCGAGCTGCTGATCGACGCGCCGATGGACAAGGTGTGGACGTCGCTCACCGACTCGGAGCAGGCGGGCGCCTGGTTCGGCTACCCGATCGGCATCGAGCCCTGGGAGGGCGGCCGGTACGCGATGGGCGGCTTCGACGCCGGTCAGGCCGCGAAGGTGTTCGACGTGACGCCGGGACGGGGGCTCTCCATCGACTGGGGACCGACCGGCGTGACCTCCTGGGAGCTGGACGAGTCCGAGGGCCGGACGAAGCTGACGTTCGTGCAGTCCGGCTTCGACGAGGGCAACCCGCCGTACGGCGCCTGGACCGGCATCGTCTCCGGGTTCGCCGAGCTGCGGCGCTTCCACGAGGTGCCCGACTGGCGACCGATCTGGCTGACCGACGAGGTTCCCGCCTGACCTTCCGGTGACCCGCCCGGGGCCCGCTTAACCCGGGCCTCGGGTGGGTAATGCCGGGCGATGTTCTTCATCTTCGGGCTGCGGACCAAGGTCGACAGGTCCGGCGTCGTCACCCAGGTCTGCCGCAACTGCGGCAACCAGGCCGCCCAGGTGATCACCCGCCGGGTCACCAGGTTCAGCCTCTTCTTCATCCCGCTGATCCCGCTGCGCACCCGGTACGCGCAGCAGTGCACGTTCTGCGGCGCCCAGTACGACATCTCGCGGGCCGAGGCCGAGCGCCTCCCGGTCGGCTGACCGGTGACCCGCTTCCTCTGCTGGCTGATCGGCCGGCAGCCGGTCACCCCGCCCGCCGTGCCGGTGCACACCGCCGCCCGACCGCCCTGCACCCCCGGGCGCCGGCACCGCCGCCGCAGCCGCCGGGTCGCGGGAGCGCAGTCGCCCCGCTCGCCCTGGAACCGCTCCGCCGGTCGCTGAGTCCCCGGGTGCGCACACCTATTCTGGGATCATGGGTGGCGTGGAGGAGCGGCTGGCGCAGATCCGGGGTGGTGGGCCGCCCCGGCGGCACAACGCCCGCACCATCGCCGCGCTGACCGGCAACCCCGGCTGCACCCGGCGGGCCGTGCTGGACAGCGCGGGCGCGGACAAGCCGGCGCTCGCCGAGCAGCTCGGCTTCCCGGCCCGGTTCGGCCAGTCCCGCTTCGCGATCACCCGGGGCAACGCCTTCGAGGCCCAGGTCAAGGCCGACGGCGGGGCGGAACTGCTGCGCCTGGTCGCGGAGCGGCTCGGCGTACCGGTTCCGACTGATGCCACCTGGACCGACCTCGGTGCCGACGAGGACCGGCCGGAGCGGTCCCGAGCGGCGCTCACCGCGGGCGGCGACGGCCCGGCGCTGTTCGACCACCCGTTGCTCGGCCTGGACGTGGCTGGTACCCGGGTGCACCTGGAACCGGACCTGGTCGCCGCCCGGCTGGCCGGCCGGTTCCACGTCGTGGAGATCAAGTCGTTTCCGGTGATCGACGGGCAGGCCGACCCGGGCAAGGTCGCCGCCGCCGCGATCCAGTCCGCCGTCTACGTGCTGGCGCTGCGCGAGCTGCTCACGGCCGAGGGACGCGACCCGGAGCTGGTGTCGCACGAGGTGGTGCTGGTCTGCCCGCGCGACTTCGCCAACCAGCCGGTGGCCAGCCTGCTCGACGTGCGCCGGCAACTGCTGGTGCTGCGCCGCCAGCTGGCCCGGATGGCCCGGGTCGAGGAGCTGCTCGCCGCCGTGCCGGCCGGGTTCACCGTCGACCCGGCGGCCGATCCGGCCACGCTCGCCGCCGCGCTGCACCAGGTGCCCGCGCGCTACGCGCCCGACTGCCTGGCCGCCTGCGAGCTGGCGTACTTCTGCCGGCACGAGGCGCGCGGCCGGACCGGCGCGCTGGGCCGGCCGGTCCGCGAGGCGCTGGGTGGCGTCGAGGACGTCGCCGACGTGCTGGCGCTCGCCGAGGGCGTGGTCGCGCCCGAGCCGGAGCAGGCGGAGGCCGCCGCGCTGCTGCGGGCCGCCGCGCGCCTGCGCGCCGACGCCCTCGCCGGGCACCCCGCGTGAGTACGCTTCGCGCGCTCGCCCGGGCGCAGGCGGTCGCCACCGGGCGGGCCCAGCCGGTGGCCACCGTCCGCCACCTGCACCTGTCGGAGCGGCCGCTGGTGCTGGTGCCGCTCGCGCTGGCCGGTGAGGCGAACGCCCCGCTGGCCGCGATGGTGGGCGCCGCGCCCGACGAGGCCCGGCTGCTGGTGGTGCCGCAGCCACGCAACCGGGACCAGCGGTTCGCGTTCGCCGCCGAACTGGCCGGGATCGTGCTGCCGTACCTGGACGAGTTCCGTGACCTGACCGAGGCGGTGCCGGTGGACCGGGGCCGCGACGTCCGCCACCGGTACGTGGACGCGCCGCAACTGCTGGTGCCGAACCCGGCCGGGATCACGTTCCTGCGGTTGTTCGGCCGTTCCACCCGGTTCCGCCGGACCGACGGCGACTATCCGGTGCACCCGTCGGTGCCGCTGCTCGGCCGGTGGCTGACGTTCTTCGCCGAGCGCGCCGAGCAACCCGGCTCGTCGGCGCTGCTGGCGCTGACCGACGCGCTGACGCTGCACTGGGCGACCGGGCAGAGCGTGGTCGAGGACCTGCACCTGCCGGCGGTGCTGGGCTGGCTGGACCCGCCGGCCGGGCTGACCGGCGCCGAGGCGGCGGCCCGCGCCGAGGATCCGGCGCACTGTCCGCCGGCCGGGCCGGCCACCGACCCGGACTTCGACAACCGCCGGCTCGCCCCGGCGATCGAGGCGTACACCCGGGCCGAGGACGACCCGGTGGCCCGCGCGGCCGCGTACGACGAGCTTGCCGGCCTGTTGCGCGACCAGCTCGCGCCCACCTGGGAGCTGATGTGGCGCGGCGTCGGGCTGCTGCGGACGCTGCCGGCCGGCACGCGGGTGGCCGGCCGGTGGGCCGGTGACCGGGACGCGTTCACCGCGCACGCCGAGCACGTCGACGCCGGGGGCGGCCCGCAGCCGCGCCGCGACGGCGCGGTGGCGGCGGCGCTGCGGTTGCAGCGGCTGGAACGGGCGTCGACGGCGTGGGCGGTGCAGCGCGCCTACGACGATCCGCTGGTGATGGCCGAGCACCGGCTGTCCGGGGAGGCGTTCGTCGGCGAGGTGACGCTCGCCGACCCGGCGCGGGTGGACGACTCCGGCAAGCGGCCGGTGCTGCGCCCTCGCATCCAGGTGGTCACCACCGAGCCGGTGCCGATGCCGGTGGGCGCCACGCTGTACTCCCCGGCCCGTCCGGGTCAGAAGGCGAAGATCGTGTTCGTGACGCCCGGCGGCGACGGCAAGACCGAGGTGGTGCTGGAACTGTCCGGCGGGATGGGCCGGGGGCTGACCGCGCCGCCCGGCAGCGTCCCCGAGGTGGGCGAGCGGATCTGCCTGACCGGCCTCTCCGACGGCTTCCTGCCGGGTGGCGCGTTCCCCGCGCCCGAGGAGACGCCGTGGACGCACGGCGGGCCGCCCGGCACGGCCGTCGCGCCGCAGGATCCGGCCCCGGCGGAGGACTGGTCCTGACCGGCGCGGCTCAGCCCAGGGCGGCGAGGGCCGTCCGCGCCTCGGCCGCCGTCGGCCGGTCCGGGTCCGCCGCCAGCAGCGCCTCCAGGCTCCGGCGGTACGCGACGTCATGCGCCCGGTCGGCCGGGGTCTCCACGTCCGGGGCGACGCCGCAGCCCTCCCAGTTCGTGCCGCTCGCCGCGTGCACGGGCCGGGCCACCGGCACCGTCAGTTCCAGGTGCGGGTGCAGCCGGTGCCCGATCCGGGGGTGTGCGCCGCCCCGGGTCGGCTCGCCGACCACAGTGGCCCGGCCGAACTGCTGAAGGTCGTACGCCAGCTCCTCGCCGCCGGAGAACGTCGCCGGACCGGTGAGCACGTGGACCGGCTTGTCCGGCGCGTAGCGGGGGACCGGCAGCCAGGCGGCGCTGAAGAACTGGCGGGTGGCGCCGGAGCGTTCGTGCATGGTGTGCAGGTGCGTCGGCTCGGCGAAGAACCAGCCGCAGATCAGCGCCACCCCGTCCGGGCTGCCGCCCTCGGTGCCGCGCAGGTCGAGCAGGAGCGCGTCGGTGCCGGCGAGCAGCCGCAGCGCGGCGGTCAGCGCGTCGCCGGCCAGGTCGGGCGGGAACACGTACGGCTTGATCTCCAGCAGCCCGACGTTGCCGGGCAGCCGTTGCACCCGGGTCACGCCGCCCATGCCGAGCGCGGCGAGGCGCGCGAAGTGCTCCCCGGTCGGGTCGTCGGCCTTGTCGGACAGCGGCTGCTCGTGGTGCTTGAGCCGCAGGTGCAGGTCGCCGTTGACCGACTGGAGGTCGGCGGTGACGAGCGCGCCGAGCGTGGCGGGATCGCCCGCACCGGCGTACGCGCCGGCGCGCAGCCGCTCGCGCAGGTGGCCGGCGAGCCGGTCGGCGACGTCGGGAAGGACGTACTCGTCGGCGACCAGGCCGGCGGCCCGTTCGACGACGGTGGTGACGTCTTCTGGATCCATCGGTTCCCCGTTCTCGTGGTGGGTGAGAAGTAGAGCAGCCGGTTGACAAAAGCGTCAAGAGAAATAGACGCTTTGGCGGTGACCGACGACCCGCTGGAGATCCGCGAGCCGGCCCAGTTCAAGGCGCTGGCCCACCCGTTCCGGCACCGGCTGCTGTTCGCACTCGGGGCCGGACCCGCCACGCTCAGCCAGCTCGCCGGCCGCCTCGGCGCGGCGAAGGGCACGGTGGCCCACCATCTCGGGGTGCTGACCGAGGCGGGCATGGTCCGCCCGGCACACAGCCGGCAGGT
Organism: Micromonospora sp. WMMD1219; assembly: GCF_049315215.1. Lineage (NCBI taxonomy): Bacteria > Bacillati > Actinomycetota > Actinomycetes > Micromonosporales > Micromonosporaceae > Micromonospora > Micromonospora sp. WMMD1219. The sequence continues at coordinate 464,016 of NZ_CP186057.1, read as the reverse complement.
CCGGGGCGGCACCGAGCGCTACCACGAACGCACGTTCCGCCGCCTCGTCGGCACCGACACCGACGCGGGCGCCACCGCGGCCCTGCTGGGCGCGTACGCCGAGGAACTCGCCGGCGACCCCGACCCGCTCGTGCACCTGCGGCACCTGCGGCTCACCCCGGCCCAGGCCGAACGCCTGCGGTCCACGCTGGACGAACTGGTGGGCGAAGCCGAGGAGGCGCCGCCGGGGCAGGCGCGCTACGGCGTCCTGGTCTCCCTCTACCGGCACCCGCCTGCGGTCCGCTGACCGACAGTCGCCGACTCTGGCGGCCGTCCCCGGCGCTGACTAGGCTTGCGCCGTCCGTCGTCCGGTCCTCGTCGTCGAGGGTGCACGTCTGGAAGAGAGCCGGAGCGCATCGTTGTATCCCAGCACGACGTGAGCCTCGCCGCCGCGGCACCGGCCCGTCATCCGCTCGTCGGCCGTGTCGGACTCGTCGCGGCCGCTGTCGTCGTACTCGGCGAGATGGCCTGGCTTGCCGCCCGGCTGCCCGGCGCGGCACTGGTGAGCGACCTCGGCGCGATGGCGGTGTCGAGCTGGGCGGCGGTGCTCTGCGCCGGCGCGGCGCGACGACAGCCGGCCGTGCTGCGCCGGTTCTGGGAACTGCTCGCCGCCACCATGGCCCTCGCCGCGCTCGGCCGTGCGGTGTGGACCGTGGAACGGCTCGGCGGTCTCGGCCTGCCCCACACGCCGCTGGTGGCGGGCCTGTTCGCCGCCGGCATCGTCACCGGCACCGCCGCGCTGCTCTGCTCCCGCACCGGCCCGCGCAGCGTGATCGGCCGGGCCCGCACCCTGCTCGACGGGGTGATCGTCGGGCTGGCCCTCATCCCGATCGGCTGGGTGGTGGTGTTCCACCGGATCACCGACGCCGAGCTGGCCGACCCCATGCGGACGTTCGGGCTGCTCTACCCGATGTTCGACCTGATGCAGCTCACCATCCTGGTGGCGGTCGCCGGTCCGGGCCGGCCGATGTGGCGGGCGCTCACCGTGATCGGTGCGGGCCTGGCGATCCGGTCCGGTGCGGACGCCGTCTACGTCTCGCTGGTCGCACGCGGCGACTACACGCCGGGTCACCCGGTCGACGTCTGCTGGCCGCTGAGCTACCTGCTGGTCGGCCTGGCCACCCGCTACCCGCCGCCGAACGACGGGGACGGCGAGGACGACCTGGTCGACTCGCCGCTGCCGCCGTGGTGGCGGGTCGCGCTGCCGTACCTGCCGGTGGGCGGGGCGATCGTCGCGGTCCTGCTGTCCCGGCAGCCCAGCGGGCAGACCCCGCAGGTGGTCTTCGTCGGCATGATGGGCCTGCTCGGAGTGCTGGCGCTGCGCCAGGGACTGGCCGCGAACGAGAACCTGCGGCTGGTCGGCCGGCTGCGCCGGCTCGCGTACTCCGACCAGCTCACCGGCCTGCCCAACCGGCTGACGTTCGTACGGCGGCTGCGGCGCGCGTTGCGCGCGGGCGGCCCGGTGGCCGTGGTGCTGCTCGACCTCGACGGCTTCAAGCAGGTGAACGACAGGTTCGGGCACGCCGCCGGGGACCGGCTGCTGACCGCCACCGCGGAGCGCATGCGGAACGCGGTCGGCCCGGACGGGATGATCGCCCGGCTCGGCGGCGACGAGTTCGCGGTGCTCGTGGCCGGGGAACGCCAGGTGTCGCCCGAAGGGCTCGCGGTCCGGCTGCTCGCAGCCCTGGAACCGCTGCCCGGCGAGGAGGATCTCGGCGTCCACCCGTCGGCGAGCATCGGCATCGCCGAGTACGGGCCGCAGCACACCTCGCACACCGACCTGCTCCGCGACGCCGACATCGCCATGTACGCGGCGAAGGCGGCCGGCAAGGCCGCGTACCGCACGTGCACGCCGGAGCTGCGCGAGTCGGCGGTCAGCCGGGCCGAGCTGATCGCCGACCTGCGGCGCGCGGTGGACGAGGGCCAGTTGCTGATGGAGTTCCAGCCCATCGTCGACCTGGACACCGGCACGGTACGCAGCGCCGAGGCGCTGGTGCGCTGGCGGCATCCCCGGCTGGGCGTGCTGACCCCGGCGCGGTTCCTGCCGCTGGCCGAGGAGACCGGGCTGATCGTGGCGATCGACAGGTGGGTCATCCACGAGGCGTGCCGGGCCGCGGCGACCTGGCGGGAGCACGCGCCGGACGTGACAGTCGCGGTGAACATCGCCGCCGCCCACCTGTGCCGGCCGGACCTGATCGCCACCGTCACCGGCGCGGTCGGCGCGGCCGGTCTGCCGCCCCGCGCGCTCACCCTGGAACTGACCGAGTCGGCGCTGATCGAGGGCAGCGAGTCGGTGCTGGACCGGCTCTCCCAGCTGCGTGACCTCGGCATCCGCATCGCCATCGACGACTTCGGCACCGGGTACTCGTCGCTGAGCTACCTGCACCGCATCCCGGCCACCGAGCTGAAGATCGACAGGTCGTTCGTGTCCCGGCTGGACGCCGGCGACGCCCGCGCGTACGCCACGGTCGAGATGGTGAACCGGCTGGCCGGCGCGTTCGACCTGGCCGTGGTGGCCGAGGGCGTGGAGACGGTCGCGCAGCACGCGGCGGTCACCGCGATCGGCTGCCGGCAGGGCCAGGGCTGGCGGTACGGCCGTCCGGCCGCCCTGCCGGACCTGCTCCCCGCGTTGTCCGCCGCGGGCACCGGGCGCTGACCGGCCCGGGTCCACGGGGGCCGAAGGTCCCGGACCAGACAGGGGATTCGACCCTGCTCACCGGCGGCCCGCCGCGGCCATGATGGTTCTCGTCAACAAGACGAACACACCCTCCACACGGGAGCTCGATATGAAGCGACGGACGCTCGACCTGCTGTTCAGCATCGGTGGGCTGGGCCTGGCGGTCCTGCTGCTCGTCGTCGGCGTCGTCCTGACGACGAACGCCAACTTCGCCAACGACTACGTACGCGACCAGCTCGGCGCGCAGCACATCACCTTCACCCCGGCGGACAAGCTCTCCGACGAGGAGAAGAAGTCGGACTGCCTGCGCGAGTACGCCGGCCAGAAGATGACCACCGGCAAGCAGGCCGAGTGCTACGCCAACGAGTACATCGGCCTGCACCTGAAGAACATGGCCGGTGGCAAGACCTACGCCGACCTGGGCGAGCCGCAGACCGCGCTGCGTGAGCAGGTGGCCCAGGCCGAGCAGAGCAACGCCGCCAACCTGGCGGACCTGCAGAAGCAGCTCGCCGAGGTGACCGCCCAGCGGGAGACCGTGTTCAAGGGCGAGACGCTGCGCGGCCTGCTGCTCACCTCGTACGGCTTCAGCGAGTTCGGCCGCAAGGCCGAGCAGGGCGCCCTGGCCCTGTACCTCGGCGCGGGCCTGCTCCTGCTGCTCTCGGCCGCCGGCCTGGTGCACGCCTTCCGCACCCCGCCGAACGCGACCTTCGCCGCCCCGGAGAAGGAGAAGGTCACCAACTGACCGCACCGACGACGCCCCCGGCCGATCCTGGTCGGGGGCGTCGTCGTGTCCGGCTTGACCCTCACGCAGCGGGAGGCGGGAGTCTTGGTCGCGGAAGGGAGGGAACCATGGCGTACACGGTGGGTCAGGTGGCGCGGGCGGCCCGGGTGACGGTCCGGACGCTGCACCACTACGACGAGATCGGGCTGCTGCGGCCCAGCGGGCGCACGCCGGCGGGTTACCGCCGCTACGACGAGGCCGACCTGGACCGGTTGCAGCTCATCCGGTACTACCGCGAGCTGGGGTTCCCGCTGGAGGAGATCGCCGAGATCCTGGACGACCCGGACGCCGACCCGGTGGCGCACCTGCGCCGGCAGCACGAGTTGCTGTCCGGGCGGATCGGGAAGCTCCAGGAGATGGTCGCGGCGATCGAACACGCGATGGAGGCGAGGACGTTGGGGATCCAGTTGACGCCGGAGGAGCGGTTCGAGGTGTTCGGGGACTTCGACCCGGACGAGCACGCCGAGGAGGCCGAGCAGCGCTGGGGCGACACCGAGGCGTACCGGCAGTCGCAGGAGCGCGCGGGTCGCTACTCGAAGGAGGACTGGCTGCGCAACAAGGCGGAGAACGAGGACTGGGGGCGGCGGTTCGCCGCGCTCATGGACTCGGGCGCGCCGGCCGACGGTCCGGAGGCGATGGCGCTGGCCGAGGAGCACCGGCAGCTCATCACCAAGTGGTGGTACGACTGCTCGTACGAGATCCACACCGGCCTGGCGGACATGTACGTGGCGGACCCGCGGTTCACCGCGTACTTCGAGACGCTGCGGCCCGGGATGGCCGCGTACCTGAACGAGGCCATCCACGCCAACGCGATCACCCGCGCCTGACCCGGGGCCGGTGGCAGGATGGCCGGCATGCTCATCGTCGCCGGCACCCTCTACGTCGATCCGGCCCGGCGGGACGCCTACCTGACGTCCTGCGAGGCCGCCGTCCGCGCGGCCCGCGCCGCGCCCGGCTGTGTGGACTTCGCGGTCAGCGCGGACCTGGTCGAGCCGGGCCGGATCAACGTCTACGAGCGGTGGGAGTCGGACGAGCAGCTGCTGGCGTTCCGGGGCTCCGGACCGGAGGCCGAGCAGGTGACGGAGATCCTCGGCGCCGAGGTGCACAAGTTCCGCATCTCCGGCGTCGAGGCTCCCTGAGCCGTCGCTAGATGAAGACGTCGAGCAGCAGGACGCCGAGGAAACCGACCACCGAGATGATGGTCTCCATCACCGACCAGCTCTTGATGGTCTGCCCGACGGTCAACCCGAAGTATTCCTTCACCAGCCAGAAGCCGGCGTCGTTGACGTGCGAGAAGAACAGCGACCCGCAGCCGATGGCCAGCGCCAGCAGCGCCACCTCGGGGCCGGCGAGCGTGGCGGCCAGCGGCGCGACGATGCCGGCGGCGGTGATCGTGGCGACGGTGGCCGAGCCGGTGGCGACCCGGATGCCGACCGCGACCAGCCAGCCGAGCAGCAGCGGGGAGAGGTTCGCGCCCTCGGCGGCGTCCGCGACCAGGTTGCCCACGCCGGCGTCGACCAGGACCTGCTTGAAGCCGCCGCCGGCCGCGACGATCAGCAGGATGCCGGCGATCGGCGGCAGCGAGCCGCCGAGGAAACCGGAGACCTGGGTACGGCTGAAGCCGGACCGGTAGCCCAGGAAGATCATGGCGAAGATGACGCCGGCGAGCAGCGCGATGATCGGGGTGCCGACGATGTCCAGCGCCTTGCGGCCGGCGGTGCCCTCGCCGAGCGTCAGCTCGCCGATGGCCCGCAGCAGCATCAGCACCACCGGCAGCAGCACCGTGACCACAGCCGCCCAGAGCGCCGGGGACCGGCGGGAGCGCCGCCCGGCCGGCTCGTCGATCGCGCCGCCGGGCCGTCCGGTGCCCGGGTTGACCAGGTCGTCCTCGGTGACCAGGTCGCCGTCGGCGTCGAGCCGTCCGTCACCGGGCCGGGTCGGGCTGCGGTCGTCGGCGGCGTCGCGCCGGGTCGGCAGCAGCGCGGCCGGGGCGGTGGCCGGCACGTACCGGGCGATGAAGTTGCCGAAGACCGGACCGGCGATGATCACCGTGGGGATCGCCACCAGCAGGCCCAGCGCCAGCGTCTGACCCAGGTTGGCGCCGAGCGCGTCGATCGCCACCAGCGGCCCGGGGTGCGGCGGCACCAGGCCGTGCAGCACCGACAGGCCGGCGAGCGCGGGAATGCCGATCTTGATCAGCGGGACATTGACCCGCAGCGAGACGAGCAGCACGATCGGCACCAGCAGCACCACGCCGACCTCGAAGAACAGCGGCAGGCCGATGAGCGCGGCCACACCGGCCATCGCCCACGGCAGCGCGGTGCCGGAGACCCGGCCGACCACCCGTTCGACGATGCCGTCCGCCCCGCCGGACTCGGCCAGCAGACCGCCGATCATCGCGCCGAGCGCGATCAGCAGGCCCACGCCACCCACTGTGGAGCCGACGCCGCCGCTGAACGAGGTGACGATCTTGTCGACGGGTACGGCGGCGACCACGCCGAGCACCGCGGCACCCAGGATCAGCGCCAGGAAGGGGTGCACCTTGCCCCAGGCGATGAGCACCACCACGGCGGCGATGCCGAGCAGGGCGGCGGCGACGAGCTGGGCGTCACCGGCGTTCGTGAGCGGTTCCGCCGGTGCGGCGAGCAGTGTGACCACGGCAATCACGACCTTCGGTAGTCGTCCGTGCCTCCGGTACGGGCGATCACTGGGGAGGAGCGGTGGGTGGTGGCTCCGGCGGAAGGCTCGGTGCCAGCCGCCGCAGCGACGCGAACGTCGGCACGAGCGCGTCGTACAGCTCGGAGAACAGCGGCAGCAGGGCCGCGTACGTGGCGGCGGAGGCGGGGTCCGGGCGGACCGTCTCCTCGATCCGGACCAGGTCGGCGGCGACCTCGATCGACTCGATGAGGCCGAGTGCCTGCATGCCGAGCAGGGCCGCGCCGAAGCTGGAACCCTCGTGCCCGGCCGGGAAACGCACCGGCATGCCGAGCGCGTCGGCGAGGATCTGCCGCCACAGCGGGCTGCGGGCGAAGCCGCCGCTGGCGCGGATCTCGCGTACCTCGTTGCCGGCCGCCCGGACCGAGGCGAGGACCAGGGCGAGCTGCTGGCAGACCCCCTCCAGCGCGGCCCGGACCAGGTGCGCCCGGCCGTGCCCGTGGGTCAGCCCCACGTACGCGCCGCGGGGCAGCGCGCTCCAGTGCGGCGCCCGCTCGCTCAGCAGGTACGGCAGCATGATCAGCCCGCCGGAGCCGACCGGCGCCGTGGCGGCCAGGTCGAGCAGCTCCTCCTCGGCGTGCTCGCCCAGCTCGGGGGCGAGCGCGTCGCCTGCCCACTGGAGCACGATCCCGCCGTTGTTGATCGCGCCGCCGACCACCCAGCGGTCCTCGGTGAGCGCGTAGCAGAACACGCCGCCGAGGGGGTCGACGCCGGGGCGTTCCACCATCACCCGCATCGCGCCGCTGGTGCCGATCGAGCAGGCCACCACGCCGGGGCGTACCGCGCCGAGCCCGAGGTTCGCCAGCGGCCCGTCACCGGCGCCCACCACGAGCGGGGTGCCCGCCGGCAGCCCGGTGGCACGCGCCGCCTCGGCGGTGAGCCCCGGCAGCACGTGGGTGGTGGGTACGAGCTGGGGAAGCTGCTCCTCGGTGATGCCGGCGACGCGGAGCGCCTCGGTGTCCCAGGCCAGCTTGTGGATGTCCATCAGGCCCGTGGCGGAGGCGACCGAGTGGTCGGTGACGAGCGCGTCGGCGAGCCGCCGCAGCACGAGATCCTTGATGCCGACCCAGTGCGCGACCCGCTCGTGCAGCTTCGGTTCCTGCTCGGCGAACCAGACCAGCTTGGGCAGCGGCGCCATCGGGTGGACCGGGGTGCCGGTGCGCCGGTGCAGGGCGAGCCCGGAGGGCGCGGCCCGCAGGCGCTCGGCCTGCGCGCCGGCCCGCGAGTCGGCCCAGGTGATCGACGGGGTCAGTGGGCTGCCGTCGGCGTCCAGCCCGATCAGGCTGTGCATGGCGGTGCTGAACGACAGCCCGGCGATCGGCCGGCCCAGCTCGTCGACCACCGCACGGATCACGCCGAGGACGGCCTGGTAGATCACGTCCGGATCCTGCTCGGCCCAGCCCGGGTTCGGCTCCTCCAGCGGGTAGCCGATCGAGTGGCTGGCCAGTTGCCGGCCGGTGGTGTCGAACGCGACGGCCTTGGAACTGGTGGTGCCGATGTCCACACCCACCACCACGGCCGGGTCGCCCACCGGTGCACCTCCTCGCCGCCCGGGGGCCGCGGTCCGCCCCGCCGTTGCGGCTGACGTTACCGACGTGTCCACGCGTGCGCATGACGAAGCGGGACCGCCGGGAGCCGGTGGCACGGAACGTGAATCGACGCGGGAGTTTCCGCCGATTGTGTCGGTCAATCAGCCGATCGGTCTAATTGGCGACTTTCGCGTGTCTTCGTACCCCTGCCGCACCGTTGACATGAATGACACCCCGATTGGTGGGCTCGCGCGGCGGAGGAGTCGGCGTGGCGAAGACTGATTCGACGGGTTCCACATGGCGGTACCGGTGGGCGCACCGGCAGAACGAACGGCGGCAGCGGACCTTCCGCGCGGCCGACGAGGCGTGGCGACGCCGCGACGAGGAGCTGCGCCGCCTGCGTACGCTCGCGGTGTCCTTCCACGGCTCGGCCCAGGCGGGCGTCGGCCTGCCGATGGAGCTGGCGCCCGGCGAGGTGGTCTTCTGGGCGCTTCCCGCCGCGCAACTGGTGGAGGTGCGGCACACCGCCGTGCTGCCCGCCCCCGAACTGACTGTCGACCCCGACCCACCCGTGCTGCGCCCGCGCCGCCCCGAGGGCGTCAAGGTGGTCGACGCCGGGCTCGCCGTGCTCACCAACCGCCGTCTGGTGCTGCTCGGCGGACGCGGCCGGCGCGACTGGGCGTACGGCCGGATGACCGGCCTGTCCCACGACCCCGGCGCCCCGGTCACCCTGATCCAGGTGCTGGACCGGCGGCGTACCTCCGGGTTGCTGCTGCCCACCGGCGCGGCGGCCGACTTCCGGTTCACGCTCACGCTGGCGTTCGCCGACGCGATCGAGCAGCGCGCCGCGGTCGTGGCCGAGCTGGACGAGCTGATCGCGGAGCACACCGCCGCGCGGCCCGAACGCCCCGCGGTGCTCACCCCCGCCCAGGCCCGCGTCACCGCCCTGGTGCCCGGCGGCCGGCGCACGGTGGCGGTCGGCGCGGCGCTCGCGCTGATCGTGCCGGCGATGCTCATCGAGTCCAACCCGCCCACCCGGGCCGGCTCGGAGCGGGCCGCCGCCGCGACCCCGGCGGCCAGCGTGACCCCCGCCCCACCGCAGCACGTCGCGCCCGCCGTCCAGGTCCGGCCCAGCACGAGCCCGGAGCCGTCCCGCGCCCGTCCCGCCCCGCCGCGCGGCACGCCGCAGCCGCCGCCCGAGCGCCGCTGCGGCGCCCCGGCGAACCCCTTCGGGTACGACTTCTGCGGCGGCCAGCGGATCCGCAGGCCGGCCGCCGGGGTCTGCGAGTGGTTCGAGTGCGTGCCCGGGTTCTGGTCCGACCGCGGCTGGCTGGTGCAGTGCCGCGACGGCTCGGTCAGCCGCACCGGCGGCCGGCGCGACGTGTGCGCCGGCCACAAGGGGTTCCGCCGTACCGTCTGGCGGTGACGCCGGTCAGGCCACCGGGCGGGGCGTGACGCGCAGCGGCAGCAGCCCGGCCAGCACCAGCGCGGCGCCCACCGGCAGCAGGTTCAGGTTCACCGCGATCGCCAGGAACCCGGCCAGCACCAGCACCGGCGCCCACACCGGCAGCAGCCGTGCCGCCGCCGCCCGGTACAGCAGCACCAGCAGGCCCACCTCGAACAGCAGCGGTCCGCCGAACAACACCAGGCCGGGCGTGCGCACCGCTTCGGCGAAGCTCGGGAACAGGTCGCCGAGGATCACCCAGACGAAGGCGGCGGCGCCGACCAGGCCGGCCAGCGCGGCCACGTCGTCGAGCGTCCGCAACCGCGACGACCGGGTACGCAGCAGGCCGTGCAGCCCGACGATCAGCGCGGCGAAGCCGAGGACGCCGAGCAGGAACAGGGTGTGGCCGGTGTTCCACGCCCAGGCACCCTTGTCGCTGTGCCCGTCCAGGCGGTCGAGCAGGCGTAGCAGGCCGTAGCCGAGCAGCAGCACCGCCGACGCCACGGCGACCGGGCGCAACCACTGGTACGCGGGACGTGTGCGGGAATCGAGAAGGCTCATCGCCTCAGCGTTCCGGGTGCCCGTGCCCGGGACATCGGGGAGCGGTCCCGAACCGGACCCGGATCAATCCGCTCGCCTCCCGTAGGGGTGCCCGGATACCGTCCGGCCGTGTCCCGCACCGTCACGCTGGTCCTGCTCGACTCCGCCGGCCGCCCGCTCGGCGCGCTGCCGCCGTTCGGCGTACCGGAGCCGTGGTGGCAGGAGGCCGGCTCGATCGTCGCCGCCGTCCGGCAGCGCCACGGTCTGGAGGTCGCCGTGCTGCGGCTGCTCGACGCCGACCGCCCTGCGCCACCGGGCGGTCACGTCCGCTACCTGGCCCAGGTCGTCGACGCGCCCGCCGTACCCCTGGAACCGGTGGCCGTGGACCTCGCGCCGCATCCGCTGCGCCAGCCGTGGGCGAAGGCGGGCGGTCCGGCCGACAGCGTCGCGTGGGCGACCGGCGAGCTGCGCCGGCTCGGCCGCCGGGTGACGGCCGTGGCGCAGCAGCGCACCTGGAACCTCTCCGCCATCTGGCGCCTGGACACCGACCAGGGCCCGGCGTGGCTGAAGCAGCTCCCCCCTTTCTCCCGCCACGAGCCCACGGTCCTGGCCTTCCCCGTTGATCGAGGAGTTGGCGTCGGCGTCGATCTCCCTGGTCACCCGAACTCCTTGATCAACGGGCCGGTGGTGCTCGCCGCCGACGGGGAGGGGCGGATGCTGCTGGCGGACGTGCCCGGGGAGGACCGGTACGGGGCCGGGGAGGGGGAGCGGGCTGCCGTCGCAGCCGAGCATCACGCGGTGCAACTGCGGGCCTGTGGGGTCGTCGGCGAGCTGGTCGCGGCCGGGGTGCCCGACCTGCGCGGGGCGAGGCTGGCGGGCTGGATCCGGGAACGGCTGGCCGGGCACGACGTGTCGGCCGCCGCGGGTCTGCTCGACGGGCTCGACCATCGGTTCCGGCAGGTCGGCGACTGCGGCCTGCCCGACACGCTCGTGCACGGTGACCTGCACCCCGGCAACGTGCGCGGTGACGACGGGCGCCGGACGGTGATCGACTGGGCGGACTCGTTCGCCGGCCACCCCGCCTTCGACATCCTGCGCCTCATCGAGGACGTCGACGCGGACGCCGCCGCCCGGCTGATCGACGCGTGGGCGCGGCGGTGGCGGGCCGACGTGCCGGGCAGCGACCCGCACCGGGCCGTCGACCTGCTCCGGCCGGTCGCGCCGCTGCGGCTGGCCGCCGTGTACGCGATGTTCCTCGCCGCGATCGAGCCGAGCGAACACCCGTATCACGTACACGACGTGCCGGCCGCGTTGGCGCGAGCGGCGGCGGTGGCGCGACCCTAGACGCGGCGGACCGGGATCCACAGCTCGGCGTCGGCGGTGCCGCCGCCCTCGGCGACCCGCACCCGCGAGATCTCCGGCCCCGGGCGGGCCTCGTACGGGTTGGACGGGAACCACGACGTGAACACCGCCCGCCACAGGTGTTGCACCGCCACCGGGAACGCGCCGGAGCTGGAGAACACCGCCCAGTCGCCGGCCTCGACCGGCAGGCTGCGCAGGTCGTCCGGCACGTCCGCACCGGTCACCGCCGCGTACCAGTAGTCCAGCTCGGCGCCCTCGTCACGGGAACCGGTCAGCTCGGCGCTGACGTTGACGATCCCGCGCGGCTCCTGGTCGGACAGCGCCTCGATGCGGCGCACGGTGGCCGGGTCGATGCCCCTGACGAACGCCACGATGTGCGGGTTCATCCCCTCGTGCACGAGCGGCACCCGGGCCGTCAACCCGGCGAGCCGGAAGGCGTCCTTGGTCACGATCCGGTAGTCCATGCTGGTGTTCCCTTCGACGACGAGCCGGAAGGACATCCGGGGCTGGGACCGCAGCACCGCACCGGCCTGCCGGGCCTGTGTCGGCCCGACACCGTGCACGGCGCGGAACGCGCGGGCGAACGCCTCGTTCGAGCCGTACCCCCACCGGACCGCCACGTCGAGCAGCGACTCCCGGCCGGCGAGCACGTCGGCGCCGGCCAGCGTCATCCGGCGACGGCGCACGTACTCCGACAGCGGCATTCCGGCCAGCGCCGAGAACAGCCGGCCGAAGTGGTGTTCCGACACGCCCGCGAGCCGGGCCAGCGCGGCCACGTCGAGCGGCTGGTCGAGCCGCTGTTCGAGGTGGTCCAACGCGGCGTTGAGCCGATCCAGCACCCGATGTTCCTTCCTGGTGACGACCTCGACGCTAGGCTCCTGGCCGCCCACCGACCCGATCACACCGGACCCGATCCGGTCGCCTCGTTCGACACTGGCGGGCGTGTCGCATCATGACGTGGTGATCTTCCGGAAGCGGCACCACAAGAAAAAGAAGAGCCGGGACTGGTGCAACTGCGACGTGCCCACCTGTGACGGGCCGGGCTGCTGCGACCTGGGCCTCTTCTCGATGCTGCTCACCCTCGGCTCGGTGACCGCCGGCGTCGTGCGCCGGCCCGCCGTGGACCGCGCCGGCCGGGCCGCCATCCTCGGTTACCGGCGCTGGCTGTCGCACCGCTGGCCGGCGACCTGCCGCTACACGCCCACGTGCAGCGCGTACGGGCTCGCCGCGGTGGAGCGGTACGGGCTGGCGGTGGGCGGTCGGATGGCCGCCGACCGGGTACGCCGATGCCGTCCCGACGTGCCGCACGGCACCCACGACCCGGTGCGCTGACGCCACCCGCCTCCGCGCGCGCGGACGTGCCGGCGCCACCTCGGGGAAGTGGCGGTGTTCCGGTGTGCCGGATGCCGCCACTCCAGCGACCTGGCGTCGACCGACGTGGCGGTCACCCGACCGACGTGGGGCCGCCGAAGACGACCGGGACGCCGGGGGAGTAGAGCACGCTCACCGGCGGCCCGTCCGGCGCCGGCAGGCCACCGGCGGTGACCAGTTCGTCGTCCAGGTGCAGCAGCTCGGCGCGGTGCAGCGGCCACTGTGGATGCCAGTTCGGCACGTGGAGGGTGCGGCCGTACGCGCGGGTGTGCAGGCCCCAGCGCGCGGTGAGGAAGTGCTCCAGCGGCGTCGGCTCGGGGATCGGCGCTCCGACGCGTACCGTCATCCGGCTGGTCGCGCCCGCCGGACCGGGCCAGCGGCGGCGGCACCGGTAGGTGAGCGTGTCACCGGATCGGTCCAGCCGCATCGCCGACCACTTGTACGGCAGGCGCAGGCTCAGTTGCGCCACCAGCACCGGCACCAGCCGGGACGCGTCGAGCGAGCGGAACACCACAGCGCGGCGCCCCGAGCCGTCGACCGAGTAGAGCCGGACGTTCGTCTCCCAGAACGTGCCGAAGTAGGGCACGCCCGGACCACGCCCGAGCCCCAGCCCGACCATCTGGAACCCGATCAGCCCGACGTAGGTGAGCCCGTCGAACGTGTCCGGCCGGGTGCCGGCGGGCAGCAGCGGCGCCACCCGCTCCGGCGGGACCGCCCAGTGCAGGAACGTCAGGTCGTGCCAGCGCTGGGCCAGCCAGGCGAGGCGGATGGCGCGTACCGGGGCGTGCTCGACCGGCTCGATCTCCACGCCCTCACTCCGGGCGGTGGCAGACCGCCTCGACGTTGTTGCCGTCCGGGTCGCGGACGAACGCGCCGTAGTAGCCGGCGTGGTATTCCGGCCATTCCTTCGGCGCGTGCAGCACCTCTGCGCCGGCCGCGACAGCCGCGTCGTGGAACGCCCGGACCGTGGCGCGGTCGGCGGCGGTGAACGCGATGTGCACCGGCACCGGCGTGGCGCCGGAGGGCGCGGGCTCCACCCAGAAGTCGGGCGCGTCGACGCCGTAGCCGATCGGGCCGGGCTCCATCAGCCGCCGCCCGCCCAGCGGGGCGAGGACGGCGTCGTAAAAGGCGCCGCTGGCCGCCAGATCGCGCACCGCTACGGAGAAGTGGTCGAGCACGTCGCCTCCCTGCGATCGTCGATGACCGCCCCAGGCTACGAAACCCCTACGACAATCCGCCGTGGTATTCGACGTACCAGCGAGACCGCTCGGCCACGTCGAACGCTGCCACGTCCTCAGGATCGACAGCCGACAGGTAGGCGAGAACCTCGGCCGCCTCCGCCGTGCCGAGCGTCCGCAGGTGAGCGAGCGTCTGCTCCCGTCCCGCCCCGCACAGCAACTGCCACTCCACCGAGCACGCGGCGTCGAAGCTGGAGTGCTTGGCCTGCCAGATCAGCAGTACGTCGGCCAGGTCACCGTGCAGGAACAACTGCTCGCAGCCCAGGTGGATGAGGGCGCTGTCGTTGTCGGCACCGAGGCGGATCTGCTCGCGCAGCACCGACCGCACCGGCTCGACGTCCGCCGGACGCAGTCCGTGCCGCTCGTACCATTCCTCGTCGTTCACGCGGTCATCCTGCCGGACACCGCGGCCATCGGACCGGCTCGCCGTCGCCGGGCGGTGTCCGCGACGAGCAGCAGGCCGGGCACCGCGCCGAGCAGCCAGATCACGCCCACCGGCCAGTGGATCATCTCGCCCACCGCGCCTCGGATCTCCGGCACGTCGCCCACCACGTAGGACGCGTCCGGGTCGCTCGTGCGGCAGTCGAGCGTCCACGAACCCGGCGTCGGCACCCGCACGGTGGCCACCCAGGCAAAGCTGGCGTAGTCGCCGCCGTAGTCGCCCGGTGGGACGGAGACCGGCTCGGCCGCCCGGACCTCCGAGCCGCCACCGGTGAGGCGGCAGTCCGGGTCCGCCGGGGCGAAACCCACTGCGTAGATCGCGTACGCCCCGGCGGCCGGTGCCGTGAACCGTCCCGTCGGCGTCGGATAGGAACCGACTCCGCCGTACTCCCGGGAGAGTTCTTGGATCGTGCTGTCCTCGGCGCCGAGCCGTACCGCGGACTGCGTCAGCAGCGCGCCGATCACCACGGTGAGCCCGCCGATCAGATAGCCGCGCCGCGACGCCGGACGGGCCCGGTGGGGCAGGCACCCGCCCACGGCGTACCCGATCAGCGCGCCGACCACCGCGAGCGCCGCACCGCCGAGCAGCGCCCACCCCCAGCGGGCCTCGCCGGTCAGCGGCACGACCCACCGGAAGAAGGCCAGCGACATCGCGAGAAACGCCGTGGTGACCAGCGTGGACACGCCCACGGCCGCCGCGGCGCGCCGGGGTTGCCCGGCCGCCAGCACGGCGGCGAGCACCGGCGAGGCGAGCACGGGCCAGCACAGCGCGATGAAGACCGGCTGGTCCTCCTCCCACCTGTGCGTCCACTCGTAGACGACCAGCGGGGCCGGCACCGTCGCCGCCAACCAGGCCGCGAGCACTCCGGGACCGGGCAGCCGCACGCTCATCAGTCGATCCTCGACCATCCGGATCATCGAGGGAAGTCCGCGAGCCGTCCGAAAGGGATTGCTCACACAGCGTAGGATCACGTGCGACACAGCCGAACACACGGGGGAAACGATGTTCGAGCGCCTGGGCAGATTCGTCGTGGGCAAGGCCTGGTGGGTGATCGGCGGCTGGGTAGTCGCCGCGATCGCGATCATCGCCGCCAGTCCTTCGCTGAGCGACATCACCTCCGCGGACCAGGAGAGCTTCCTGCCGCGTTCCTACGAGTCGGTGCAGGCCACCGAGCTGGCCGCGAAGTCGTTCCCGCAGGCCGCCACCGCCACCGCCACGGTCGTGGTCAAGCGCAGCGACGGCAAGCCGCTGACTCCGGCCGACGAGGCGCGCGTGGGGCAGCTCGCCACCGCGCTCAAGGCCCGGAACATCCCGCAGACCTCCGGCTACCTGACCGGCCCGCAGGCCGTCGCGCCGGACAAGTCGGTGCAGGTGGTCACCGTCGGTCTCGACGCCGACAGCCCCGACGACCCGGGCCTGCTCGACGCGGTACGCGACCTGCGCGCCGCCCTCGGGCCGGACCTGGCCGGCAGCGGCCTGACCGCAGGGGTGGCCGGCGACGTGGCGAGCTTCGTCGACAACGAGGACACGTTCAACGAGGCGTTCGCTGTCGTCGGTGTCGCCACCATCGTCCTCATCATCGGGCTGATCCTGATCATCTTCCGCAGCCCGATCGCCGCGCTGCTGCCGGTGGTGGTCATCAGCGTGGTCATGTCCGTCACCACCGGGCTGGTCGCCGCCGCCGGCAAGGCGTTCGACCTCAACGTCAGCCAGGACCTGCAGACCATCCTGCTGATCGTGCTGTTCGGCATCGGCACCGACTACATCCTGTTCCTGCTGTTCCGCTACCGGGAGCGGCTGCGCGCCGGCGACGACAAGCGCACCGCGATGATCGTCTCGGTGCAGCGGGTCGGCGAGGTCATCACGTCCGCCGCCGGTGCGGTCATCGTGGCGTTCCTGGTGCTGCTGCTCGCCTCGCTCGGCTTCTTCGGCTCGCTCGGTCCGGCGCTCGCCATCGCCGTCGGCGTCATGCTCGTCACCTCGCTGACGCTGATCCCGGCGCTCGTGTCGCTGCTCGGCCGGTGGGTGTTCTGGCCGTCGAAGGCGTGGCAGCGTCAGCCCAAGGCCACCCTGTCCCGGCGGCTCGGCGCCGTCGTGGGCCGCCGTCCGGCCGTCGTGGCCGCCGCCTCGGGCGCGCTGCTCGTTGCGCTCGCCGCCGGGGTGCTCGGCTACAAGGCCGACTACGACTTCAGCGCCGGCTTCCCGCAGGACACCGAGTCGGCGCGGGCCGCCCAGGATCTCCAGCGCGGATTCGCCGCCGGGGCGCTCGCGCCCACCGAGGTCTACCTGACCACCGGCAACGGCACCCCGCTCACCGAGCAGCAGGTGAACGACTTCGCCGCCGCGGCGGCACGCGCTCCGGGCGTCGGGCAGGCGCAGCCGCCGGAGCGCAGCACCACCGACCCGAGCGTCGTCCGGATCAACCTGCTGCTGGACGAGAACCCGATGTCCAACGAGGCGATCACGCTCGTGCGCGACGACCTGCGGGACGCGGTGCACGAGGCGGCTCCGCCCGGCACCAGGGCGCTCGTGGGTGGCGCCACGGCGATCTTCGCGGACATCAACTCGGCGAACAACAGGGACCTGTCGGTGATCCTCCCGGTCGCCGCCCTCCTGATCGCGATCATCCTGGCGCTGCTGCTGCGCAGCCTCGTCGCGCCGGTGTACCTGGTGATCGCGGTGCTGCTCAACTTCGCCGCCACGCTCGGCGCCACCGTCTACGTGTTCCAGGGGCTCCAGGGCAACCCCGGCGTGACGTTCCAGTTGCCGATCATCCTCTACCTGTTCGTGGTGGCGATCGGCACCGACTACAACATCCTGATGATCGCCCGGCTCCGCGAGGAGGCGCGCGAAGGCCACGAACCACACCAGGCCGCCGCGATCGGGGTGGAACACGCCGGCCCGACAGTCGCCGCGGCCGGGCTGATCCTGGCCGGCACGTTCGGAGTGCTGATGCTCGCGCCGATCTCGTTCCTCCAGCAGATGGGCTTCGCGGTGGCGATCGGGATCGTGCTGTCCGCGTTCGTCATGTCGATGTTCTTCGTACCGGCACTGACCGGGCTGATCGGCCACAAGGCATGGTGGCCGGGGCACGGCGACGAACGGCGCAACGGCGGCGGCCGGCACGCGGCACCCGAGCCGGCGGACGCGGCGTCGGCCTGACTGTGACCCGCCCCGGCGCGGCTCAGCCCTCGCCGGGGCGGACCAGCCCGCTCTCGTACGCGATCACGACGAGCTGCGCCCGGTCGCGGGCGTTCAGCTTCTGGAGCAGCCGGCTCACGTAGGTGCGGGCGGTGTCCGGGCTCAGGAACAACGCCTGCCCGATCTCCGTGTTGGACCGTCCGGCGCCCACCTGCGCGAGCACGTCCCGTTCCCGGGCGGTCAGTCCGGCCAGCCGCGCCGGGTCGGCCACCGGTGAGCGGGCCGCCGCGGCCAGCACCCGGCGGGTCACGGCGGGGGAGAGCAGCGCGTCACCACCGGCCACCGTCCGGACCGCGTCCCGCAGCGCGTCGGGCGGGGTGTCCTTGAGCAGGAAACCGGCCGCCCCGGCGCGGATCGCCTCGAACAGGTACTCGTCGTCGTCGAACGTGGTCAGCATGACGACCTGCACGCCGTCCAGCGTCGGGTCGGTCAGGATCCGCCGGGTCGCCTCCAGCCCGTCCCCGCCGGGCATCCGGACGTCCATCAGCACGATGTCGGGCCGCTGCTCCCGTACCACGGAGAGGCCGCTGCCGCCGTCGCCGGCCTCGCCCACCACCTCGATGTCCGGCGCCCGGTCGAGCAGCGCGCGCAGGCCGGTGCGGACCAGGTGCTGGTCGTCGACGAGGACGACGCGGATCGGGCTCACGCGGCCACCCCCGCGAGCGGCAGGTGGACCGACACCCGGAAGCCGCCGCTGCCGCTCGTGCCGGTGCCGCCGGTTGTTCTGGTGCCGCCGGTTGCTGTGGTGCCGCCGGTTGCGGCGGTGCCGGTCTGGACGGTGCCGGTTTCGACGGTGCCGCCCAGCAGGGCCACCCGCTCGGCCATGCCGCGCAGCCCTTGGCCCTTCCCGCTCGTCGGCCCGCCGGGTGCGCTGCCGCGACCGTCGTCCACCACCTCCAGCGCGAGGCGGCCGGGCGTGGCGCGGACCGTCACGGTGACCCGGGTGGCCCCGGCGTGGCGCAGGACGTTCGTCAACGCCTCCTGCACGACCCGGTAGACGGTGCTGCCCACCACCGCGGGCAGCGTGTCCACCGGACCCTCGATCCGCAGGTCGACGGCCAGCCCACTCCGGCGTACGCCGTCCACGAGCGCCGCGAGCTGATCGAAGCCGGGAACCGGTTCGCGCGGCCCGGGCTCGCGGCGCAGCGTGCCGAGCGTCGCGCGCAACTCCGCCATCGCGCTGCCGCTCACCGACCGGATCGCGGCCAGCGCGCTCTCCGCCTGCGCCGGATCGCTGTCGGCGAGCGCCTCCCGGGCGACTGCCGACTGCAACGTGATCACCGACATGGTGTGCCCGAGCGTGTCGTGCACCTCCCGGGCGATGCGCAGCCGTTCCGCCTCGACCTGACGGGCCGCCTCCCGGTGCCGCTCCTCGTCGGCCGCGATCGCCTGCCGGACCAGCGCCGCCCGCAGCGACCTGCGGTTGCGTACCGCGTCGCCGAGGGCGATGACGGCGAGCAGCAACGCCGCCTCGGAGCCGAGTTCCGTACCGACGACCACCGCGATGTCGTCGCCCTCGGCCAGCCGGGCGACCACCGACACGGCCAGCAGGCTCCCGGCGACCACGGCGGCCGGGACGACACGCCCGCGCTCGGACACCCGGTAGAGGACTGCGGCGGCCGGGGCGGCCACCCCGACGGGCGGCAGGTCCAGCGCGTAGTAGCCGAGGATGACGACGGCCGTCGCCAGCAGCGCCGGCAGCGGCCACCGCCTGGCGCCCAGCACCAGACCGCCGAGCACCGCGCCGACCACGACGGCGAGCGCCGCGCCGCCGGGCGCGGGCCGGTCGGCCGCCACGGCCACCGTGACCAGGCCGAGCGTGGCCGCCGCGAGCAGCGCGTCGGCGCGGGTGGGCGAGGTGTCGGGCACGCCTTCGAGCCTAGGTCCGCGCGGACCCTCACCGCTGTCGTCCGCAGGCGTCAGGGTCGACCCCCAGGCGTACGCCGAGAAGCGACATCCGGTCGCGCGGCCACGCGGACGACGGCCGAGGGCGGCCGACCTAGCGTCGATGGCGTCCCCGAAACGTGAGGAGAACCCTCGTGGTACGCACAAGACTGACCTGGCTTGCCCTTATTGTCATGGTATGGGCGGCAATGATGTCGTTCGGTGGGGTCGCCGCCGAGACCGTCATGCTCTACCCGAACATCTTCAGCGACGCGCCCGCCTCGCTCGACCGGGCCCGTGAGTTCCTCGTCCACGGCGGCCCGCACGACTACTTCCCGCCGCTCGGCGCGTCGGTGATCCTGAGCAGCGTCGCCGCCACGCTGCTCACCTGGCGCGACCGACGGCTGCGCTGGTGGGTCGCCGGCGCCACGGCCGTGTTCGTCGTCTGCGAGTTCCTGTTCTCCGCTGTCTTCTTCTGGCCGCGCAACGAGATCATGTTCGTCGACCCGCCCGGTACGCACTCCGCCGAGTACCTGCGTCAGGTCGCCGCGGAGTTCGTCGCCGGCCACTGGGTGCGCTTCGCCGGAGGTGCGGTGACGGCCGTCCTGGCGTTCGTCGCGCTGCTGAAGTTCGTGCGCTCGACCGCGCCGGGCTCGGTGTCGGCTCCCGCACCGACGTCGGCTTCGGCCTCGCCGGAGGTGACGCGATGAGCGCGGGTCGCCGTACCCTCGGGTTCCCCTGGCCGGCGTTGGTCGCGCTGGCCGCGCTGGCCGCCCCGCGCGTGGTCCTGCACGACCTGGACGTGGTGCCGGAGGGCACCGCCGTGGCCGCGCTGCTCGCGGTCGGACCGCCGCTGTGCTGGGTGGCCGCCGTGCTGTGGCGGCGACCGCCACGCCCGTTCCTGACGATGGTGGTGATCGGGGCGTTGTACGGGGTGTTCCTGGCTGCCGGTCACCAGGTGTTCTGGGACTCGTCGCTGGGGATGGACGCGCCGGGGCTGGCCGGGCTGGAGCCGGGGGCGCGGGAGGCGTTGTTGCGAGGTGCGGCGGTGATGTCGAGCCTGGTCACGGGCACGATGGTCGGAGTGATCGCGGGTGCGGTGGTGGTGCTGTTGTCCCGAGTGCTGCCCACACCATCCCGACGTCGTGAGCAGGCCGACGCTTCCCGCCCGCTCGCCTGACTCGGCGAGCGGGCGGGACCCCAGGTCAGGCAGCGATCGCCCGGGCGGCGGCGTACATGTCGGCGGGCAGCGGATGCCGCAGCTCCCAGAGGATCCGCATGGGCCGGTCGCCGCTGTGTTCCCGGTACGTCATCGGACCCGCGTACAGGTACGGCGGTGCGCCCAGGTCGCGATCGGCAATCTTGGTCTCGCGGACGAACAGGTGCACCGTCGAGCCCTGCGCGACGTGGTTGACGTACCGCTGCCCGGTGGCCGAGCCCGATGACGTGGTGCTCTGCGACTCCCACTGGAACAACCGATCGGTGATAGCGCGGTCGGCGTACATGGTGGTGGGCGAGTAATGCTCCTCGGACTTGACGAGCGTGACGAAGAACAGATCCGCGCGCTCGTCGGGCAGCCACTTCACGCCCTCGCGCAGCGAGCCGGGGTTGGTCATGCCGAATGCCGCGCACGCCTCGTTGCGGCTGTAGCGGGCGTGCACCCGCAGCGGCACCCGGCCCGGGGCAGGTGGCTCGGTGACCCGATGGATGCGGTCACGCAGCACGTCGACTACCTGCCGCAGCTCGGCGCAGCGCGCCGGTTCCGCCCACAATCGCTTGAGCCGGGCGTCGCGTTCGGCCAGCGGCACCGACGACCCCCACAGGCTGAAGTGCAGCATGTCGAGCAGCCGCCCGACGGTGGAGGGCTGTCCGGCGGCGACCCGAGCGATCAGATCCAACCTGTCGACATCGTCGATGTGGAGCATCCGGCCGATGGCCCGGCTCAGGTCACGGTCGTCCGGGCCACCTTCGGCCGGGTCGAGCGCGGCCAGCCGCCGCAGCCCCGCCCAGCCGCCGATGCTCGCCGATCGGTAGACGTCCTCGATTTCCAGGCCGGTCTCGCGCAGGAAGTCGGACAGACTGACGTCACCGAGCTGCCGCAGCTCGGCCACCAGCGCGTTCTTCGACGTCGGCAGCGCCGACTTGAGGTTGGCGAGGACGATTTCCTTCGCCACCCGGTCCAGCTCGATGTGGCAGCCGCTGGGTAGCGAGGGGAAGTCCTCCCGGACGGCCGCTTCGACCGCCCGCCGGCTGACCCCGGCGAGCGCCCGCCAGCGCATGTCGAACCGGAAGTTCGCGTGCTGACCGCCGATGAAGTCGAGGACCGTCAAGCATGGCTTGTCGTCGTCCAGCCGCAGACCGCGGCCGAGCTGTTGCAGAAAAATCGTCGCGCTCTCAGTGGGGCGCAGCATGAGGATGGTGTCGACCATCGGCAGGTCGACGCCCTCGTTGAACAGGTCGACGGTGAAGAGCACCTTCAGCTCGCGCTTGCGGAAGCGGTCGATCAGCACGTGCTGCTCTGGCCGGTTGACCTGCGATGTCACCGCCGCCGAAGGCACTCCGTGCCGGGTGAACCAGTCGGCCATGAACTCCGCGTGCCCGATGCTGACGCAGAAGCCGAGGGCGCGCATCCGCCCGACGTCAGCGATGCGCCGGACCGCGTGCAGGATGAGCCGCGCCCGAGCGTGGTTGCCCGTGTAGACGCCGTCCAGCTCGCCCTTGTCGTACCCCTGTCCGCGCTTCCACCGCACCCGCGTCAGGTCCACGTCGTCGTGCAGGCCAAAATACTGAAACGGCGCCAGCAACTGCCGTTCGAGGGCCTCCCACAGGTGCAACTCCACCGACGCGCGGCCGTCGAACCACCGGCGCACGTCACGGCCGTCGCTCCGCTCGGGCGTCGCGGTCAGACCCAGGAGTACGCGCGGCCGAAGCCGTTCCAGCAACGCCGTGTAGGTGGCCGCCTCGGCGTGGTGGAATTCGTCGACGATCACCATGTCGTACGCCTCGGGGTCGATCTCCCGCTGGCGCAGCGACTGGATCGACGCGAAGACGTGCTTCCACCCCTGCGGCCGATCGCCGCCCACCAGCGTCTCGCCAAACGTGCCGTCGCCCATGACCTGGCGGAACACTGACCGGCTCTGCCGCAGGATCTGCTCCTGATGTGCGACGAAGAGCAGCGAGTCGACGCGGCCGGCTCGCCGGAGCCGGCGGTAGTCGAGCGCCGCCACCACCGTCTTGCCGGTGCCGGTCGCCATCACCACCAGGTTGCGCCAGCGGCCGTGCACCAGGCGTTCGGCGTCGAGGTCGTCAAGAACCTCCTGCTGGTACGGGAACGGCCGCACGTCCAGGTTCGCGATCTCAGTCGGTGCGTCGTCGGCGCGTTCCCCGCGCAACGCGACACGTAGGCGCTCGCCATCGGCTGCCGGGTCGTAGGTCTCGAACGCCGAGTCGTTCCAGTAGTCGGCGAACGTCGCCTCGAACGTGTCGATGACGTGTGGCTGCTCCAGGTTCGAGATGCGCACGTTCCACTCCACGCCGTCGACGAGCGCGGCCTTGGAGAGGTTCGACGAACCGACGTACGCGGTGGTGGTGCCGTTGTTCCGCCGGAACAGCCATGCCTTGGCGTGCAGGCGGGTGGTCCGCGTCTCGTAGGACACCTTGATCTCGGCACCCAGCTCGGCGAGCCGATCGAGCGCCCGCTGATCGGTGGCGCCCATGTACGTCGTCGTGATGACCCGTACCCGACCCCCTCTGCTGACCAGCTCGGTGATCGCGGGCTCGATGATGCGCAGCCCGTGCCACTTGATGAAGGCGCAGAGCAGGTCCACCTCGTCCGCCGACGCCATTTCGTGGCTGACCTCGTGGCCGATGCGCGGCTGGTGCCGGCCGTTGACCAGGAGCGCGCCGGTGGAAAGCGGCGTCGAGGGGCGGATCGGGAAGACCGGTGCGGCCGGTGGGGTAGGCGGTGAGGCGATGGCGTGCAACAGACGTTGGGCGTCCGCTACCTGGTCGTCGGCGGTGACGGCGCGGGGCTCGGCCTGAGCGATGTGCGCGGCGATTCGGTTCGCCAGGTCGACCTGCCGGGCCAACTTGTTCTCCCCGCCACCGACGCCGAGGAGCGCCCGCCGCGCGAGGCCCGCGATGTGCCGGGCCAGGACGTCATGCGCGTCGGCGGCATCCAGCTTCGCATCCCGGACGAGGGCGCTATCGACATGCTTGAGCTGCGTCGCCAGCTTCTCCGTGATCAGGTGTTCGTAGATGCCCTTCTCAAGATCCCCCACGATGGCAAGCTAGCCGCGATGAACGCCGGGCGGAAGCCGGTGCGATAGGTGTTAGGAGCCTTGTCCGGTGGCCTGTCAGATCATTGACACCTAGAGGTGAAAGGTTGACGCGTTGCCCGTCACCGGCTCGACGCAATGGCTTTGACGCGGACCTCGAACAGCGGTGCTCCCTCCCGCGTGGGCCGGAGCCATCCGGCCGGTTGCCAACCCCAGGAGTCATACGCCTGCTGGGCGGCAACGTTGTCGGGCCGTACGAGCAGCGTGGCCCTTTCCTCCCGCCGCGTGCTCAGGAGCCGATCGTGGAGCGCCCGCGCGATACCCCGGCGTTGCCACGATCGCCGCACCAGCAGTTCGCAGACCGCGTATGTCCGTTGCCCGTCTTCGTCCGTGAAGCCGTCCGGTACCGGCTCGTGGATGCCGTCCCACCAATGCGAATCGGATCCGAGCGGGAAGCCGTACACGTAGCCGGCCAACTCGTCATCGACGTAGGCCGTCACCAGCTCCCAGCCCTCCCGGGGCATGTGCGCGGCGAGCTGCTGTTCGTACCGCTCGGCCGTGTAGCGCGGGCCGTCGTGGGCGTGCGCGTCGAGGTACACGTCCACAAGCTGCTCCACCAGACCGTCGGCCTCCGCTGCGGTCTGGTGCCGTAGTCGCAGATTCTCCAGCACGAGCACAGGATCCCACCGGGGCGGCAGTCGCTCGCCGAGAGGCTCTCAGGCGAGATCGGCGAATGGCTTCCAACGTAGACTGTGGTCGCCTTGGGAAACTGACTGCAATCGCTTGGCAAATTCGGCCGCGACGCTCGCCGAACTCGCGAGAAGCGGCGTGGCGGCAGCGATCATCTTCAACTCGCGGGCTTCCCGCAGAAGCGGCCAGTTGCGGTCGGACATCACGTCGTACCCGTACGCCTCTGCGAGCGCCCGATGCGCTCCCGTCTTTCCGAAGCGGGCCTCGCCCACAGCGACCGCTGCCAGGTCCACCTGCCAAGGGCCAAGACAAGTGGCGTCGAAGTCGCAGAGCAGAATGCTTCCGGACGCATCCCGAAGCAGGTTGCCGACGTGTGCGTCCCCGTGGATGAGCGACTGCTCCACGCGTCGGTTGAGATCGGCGACCTGCGGCTCCAAGCGGTCGCACCACGTCATCAGATTGTCGTGGTCCTCTGCCCTTAAGCCGTCGGCATCCGCCAGGCGCCGGCGCGCATCCCCGATCGGATCCCAGGCGGCCAGCGGGAAGGGCGGGGGTCCGAGCGCATGAAACCGCCGCAGCGCCGAGCCGAGGTCATCCACCGTCGGAGTAGGCCCAGTGGGTGGCACGTAGGCCCATACCGAGGCGGCCAAGTCACCGACCGCAACCGGCTGCGCCACGCCAGGCGCCAGCCGGATCGTGGGCGCGTCCAGCTTGGCGAACCATCGCGCGAGCTGAACGACCTTCGTCACCCGGTCCCGGAGCCGGTGCGTCCGCGCGATGCGGATGACGAGCCCGGAATCCGGCAACGCGAACACGGCGTTGTTGGTCAGCCGCAGGAGGCGGGCATCCTCGGTCGGCACCTCAAGTCCGCTGGCGATCTCCCGCATGGCGCGGGTCATCGCTTCTTCCGAGAACCGTCCGCTCATACCGTGGCCGCAGCT
This sequence comes from Micromonospora sp. WMMD1219, assembly GCF_049315215.1. Lineage (NCBI taxonomy): Bacteria > Bacillati > Actinomycetota > Actinomycetes > Micromonosporales > Micromonosporaceae > Micromonospora > Micromonospora sp. WMMD1219. Next base: position 438,885 of record NZ_CP186057.1, on the reverse strand, counting down.
CGTGCGGTGAGTGTCCGATCGAATTCGGCAACGACGGGAAGGTGGCGGTGCCGTCCGAGATCGCGCCGCAGGTTGAGCACTCGATCTACCACTCGACTGGAACTCAGCGCACGCGACTGCTCGATCACGCGCGTGCCGACAGCGACCGCCCGCTCGGGCTCATCGGTGAGGAAGAGCGCGCTGCACAAGCCGACCTCGTTCAGGACCATGCTGCGGACGTTCGCCGGGCCGAAGGCGACGATCGCCTCTTCGACGCTCCGCACCGCCTGTGCCGCGTGCGTGCCGGCCTGCCGGGCCATGTCGCGGTACACGCGGCCGTACTGGGCTAGCAGTTCGCCACGGTCGTAGAAGGCCATCCAGGTCGGCTCGCGTTCGGGATCTATCCGCTCGAACTGGTCACTCGCGCGACCGAGGAGGGTCAGCGCGCTTCGGTGGTCGCCGAGTGCGGCTGTCGAGGCGGCCTCCGCGCCCCAGAGCAGCGCCCTCACCGCCGGGGTCGCCCGCGATCCCAGCTCTGAGTGGGCCAGCCTCAGCGCGGCCAGAGCATCGTGGTTGTGCCGAAGGTGTTGTAGCTGCTTGGCCTGCGAGTAGCGGATCAGGGCCGCCAGCGGGGCATCGTCAGCGGACATCGCGGCCCGCTCGCCGGCGGCGAAATGCCGCTGAGCGTCCGCGTGCCGGCCGGCGTCCAGCGCGGTCCAGCCGGCCAACTGACGCGCCGCCGCGACCGCCGCGACGAGGCGGGGTGTCAGCCCGGGAGCGTGTGACCAGTCGAGCATCCCGTACACCGACTCCGCGAACCGCGCGACCTCCCGATAGAGCAGGCCGCCACCGCATTCGTAGTCGACCGACCGGTAGAGCTCCAGGACCGCGTTCAGCCGAGAGACGTCCGCACTGCCGATACGCCGGGGCCGGGGCTGCTCGGCGACCCCGACCAGCCCGGCTCCTGCGGACACCGCGGCGATGCCGGCCAGGAGGGTTCGCCGGCCCAGGTCTGGTGTTGCGCCGATCCCGTCGGCCGGAGCGCTGGCCGAAGAGTCTGGACCGACTGAGAACCAGAGAGACCCCGGCGGGATGCGGAGCACTGTCGCCCAATGCGTCAGCCGGTCGAGATGCACCAGGGCTGGCCCGTTCTCGATCCGGCTCAACTGTGCCTGCGTGATCCCCAGCCACCCCGCGACGACGCTCTGCGGCAGCGGGCTCCGCCCGTGGTACGGGTGGTGGCGGTACGCCCGGATCACCTGCCCGAGATGTCGCCGGGCCAACGCCGTCCGTACCGGTTCATGGTCCCAGAACGAGTCGGGCACCCCGGGCGGCGTGCTGAGGCGGTCGCGTTCGGCGGCCTGGCAGGGCGCGCAGCGCCCCGTGCCGTTGTCGCGCGCCAGGCGGCCGCCGCAGCGGGGGCAGTTCGCAGGTGTCACCGGCAACCTCGCCGTTCGCGGAGAACCTGTGTCCGAAGTCGAGCCTAGCCATTCAACCCGTTCCGGAGCGGCCCGGTATACGCGCCGTGCATATCGCCGGATGTCCCGTGACAGTGACCGAGCGTATGCGGGGTGTGTATGGCGGCGACGATCACCAGGGCATGCGCCTCCTGCCGAGAGGGACTGAGGGTCAGCGCATGGCCCGGGGCGGGTGCTGGGCTCCGGTGGCACCGCGTCCCCCGATCGCGGCTCCCGCCGTCCCCGCCCGCCCCGGCGCCACTCCACCAGATCCAACCCGGAGGCGCCTGCCGATGTCCGTCGTACTCGCCGACTTCCCCGTCCTCACCCCGGTCACGGACGAGGACGTGCTCGTCGCCGCGCTGGCCGTGCGCGTACACGTACCCGAGCACTGGCCGCAGGGACCGCTGTGCCGCAGCGAGCGCGTCCCGTACCCCTGCCGGCTGGCCCGGTGGGGGAGGGCGACGCTCGCCGCAGCCGGGCTGCCCGACGAGGCCGTGGCGGCCGGGACGGCGGCGTCGTGATCTACATGACCGGGGAGCGGGTGCAGGCGTACCAGGTGCGCAGTGCCTTCTTCGACACCCGCTGGCGTGGGCTGGACCCGGCGCAGGTGCACGACTATCTGTGCCGGGTCGCCGACGAGATGGATCGCCTGCACCGGGAGCTGACCACGGCCCGCACCGAGTCGGAGCGGGTCCGCCAGGCGCTGCGGCAGTGGCAGTCCCGCCACAACGGCTGCCGGCGACGCGGCCACGATGGCTGAGCCGCGCTGGATCGTCCATCTGCCGACCACGCTGACCACCCGGCACGCTGCCGTCGAGCTAGCCGCCGCGCTCGCCCGGTCGCTCGGGCACCTGGATGCCGTCGACTTCGGTGAGACGACGCTCAGCGAGGAGGATGCGCAGCACCTGCGGTACCGGGTCTGGTGTGACATGCGGTTGCCCGGCGGCGGGCGCTGCGGACAGCGGGATGGTCACGACGGATCGTGCGGGGCGATGGAGCTGCGCTGACTTCGGCGTGTCGATCGATGAACGTCCTGGTGGCGGCCGGGTCCGTTGGGAGCGGTCCCAAACGGGGCGACCATCCACCCTGTACGGTCGCTACACTCCCCGAAACGCCCGGAAACGCCACACGGAGTCTGGAGACGCCTGTGACCCGCGACAAGGCCGCACCGCCCGGAATCGACGTCACCATTCCCAGCGTGGCCCGGGTCTACGACTACTTCCTGGGCGGCAAGGACAACTTCGAGGTCGATCGCAAGGTCGCCGAGCACGCCCTGCGGATCACGCCGGACGGGCCGGCCGCCGGTCAGGCGAACCGGGCCTTCCTGCGCCGGGTGATCCGCCACTTGGTGACCGAGGAGGGCATCGACCAGTTCCTCGACATCGGGTCGGGCCTGCCCACCCAGGGCAACGTGCACGAGGTCGCCGTCGAGCACAACCCGGCGGCCCGTGTCGTGTACGTGGACAACGACCCGATCGTCCTGGCGCATGGGCGCGCGCTGCTCGCCGCGGAGGGCACCGCGACGGTGATCCAGGCCGACATCCGGGAACCGGAGGAGATCCTCAACGACCCGGACGTCCGCCGGTTCCTCGACTTCGACCGCCCGATCGGGCTGCTGCTGTTCGCGATCCTGCACCACATCGGCGACGACGAGGACCCGCGATCGGTCGCGGCGGCGCTGATCGACGCCCTGCCGTCGGGCAGCTACGTCGCGATCTCGCACTTCCGTGACCCGGGTGAGCGGGATCCGGAAGGCTCCCGCAAGGCCCGCGAGGTCGAGCGGGTGTTCAACGAGTCGCTCGGTACCGGCCGCTGGCGTACCGACGAGGAGATCCTCGCCTTCGCCGACGGGCTGACGGTGCTGGAGCCGGGCCTGGTGCCGCTGGCCGAGTGGCGTCCGGACCCGGACGCGCCCGCCCAGCAGCAGACCGACACCTACCACACGTTCGTCGGACTGCTCGCCCGCAAGCCGTAGGCGCCTGCCCGCGGGCACCGCGGGCCCCGGGGTGCGAAGGAAGCGCAGGTGCCGGAGCCGCGCCGAGGTGGCGCGTGCTAAGAAAGGGCCCCGCCTTCTTCGAACCCAGGAAGGGCCCGCCGTGCACGAAGCCGAGCAGGTGATCCAGCGTGTACTGCGGGATCTGCGCGACGGCACGCACCGTGGCGTCGTGGTGGACTCGCCGCCCGGTGCCGGGAAGTCGACCCTCGTCGTCCGCGCCGCGATCGAGACCGCCGCCACCGGCGATCCGCTGATGATCGTGGCGCAGACCAACGAGCAGGTCGACGACCTCATCGACCGGCTCGGCCGCAGGGCGCCGGAGCTGCGCGTCGGGCGGCTCTCCGCGACCGACTACCGGCCGACCGAGCGGGTCACCGCCCACCCGGCGGTCCGCGTCGCCGCGAAGGTCGCCGACCTGGGCGGGCCGGCGGTCACCATCGGTACGGCGGCCAAGTGGGCCACTGTCACCGAGGGGAGCTGGCCCTGGGCGATCGTGGACGAGGCGTACCAGATGCGCGCCGACGCGCTGCTGCGCGTGGCGGGACGGTTCGAGCGGGCGCTGTTCGTCGGCGACCCCGGTCAGCTCGATCCGTTCAGCACCGTCGAGACGTTCCGCTGGACCGGCCTGACCTGGGATCCGATGCAGTCGGCGGTGGCCACGCTGCTGCGGCACAACCCGGAGCTGCCGGTGCACCGGTTGCCGGTGTCGTGGCGGCTGCCCGACTCGGCCGCCCCTGTCGTCTCCGCCGCGTTCTACCCGTTCACCGGGTTCCGCGCCGGTACCGGACCGGCCGACCGGGCGCTGACGTTCACCGAGCCCGGCGCGGGTGACGCCTACGACGCCTCGGTGGAGGTGGCCGCCGCCACCGGCTGGGCGTTGCACGAGCTGCCGGCCCGGCACACCGTGCGTACCGATGGAGAAGCCGCCGCGGCCTGCGCGGAGCTGGCCCTGCGGGTGCTGCGGCGCGGCGCGGTCGCGGTCAGCGAGGCCGCGCCCGGCGGCGCGCCGGTCACCGCGGACCGGATCGCCGTCGGGGCCGCGCACCGCGACCAGGTCGCGGCCATCCGGTCCCGGCTGGGCGCGGCCGGGGCGGGCATCACCGTGGACACCGCCAACCGGCTCCAGGGCCGGGAGTACGACGTGATGATCGTGCTGCACCCGCTCTCCGGCCGGCGCGACGCCACCGCGTTCCACCTGGAGTCGGGGCGGCTGTGCGTGCTGGCGTCACGGCACCGGCACGCCTGTGTGGTGGTGGCGCGGGCCGGGATCGGTGAGCTGCTCGACGCGTATCCGTCGACCGAGCGGGTGCACCTGGACGTGCCGGTGAAGTTCCCCGACGGGTGGGAGGCCAACCAGACGGTGCTGACCCACCTCGATGCCCACCGGGCATGACGAGGGGCCGTCGCGGCAGGATCGGCGGACCGTTCGGATCTTCCGGCGTTCGCGGCCGGTGGGCACGATGGCCGGATGCATCCTCACGATCCCTATCAGCAGGATCCGTACCAGCACCAGGCGTACCAACAGCAGGCGTACCCGCAACAGCCGTACTATCCGCCGCCGGCGTACGTGGAGCAGCCGAGCGAGGGGATGGGCCGGTGGGCGATCGTCCTGTGGGTCACGGTGCCGGCGCTGCTGGTGATCCTGTGCTGTGCCGGATGCGTCGTCTCCGGGTTCGCGGGCGGGTTCATGGAGGGCTTCAACGAGGGCTACGAGTCGTCGTAGGTCGCACCGCCGCCCTCGGCGCGCGGCGCTGGCGGCGGTGCGTTAGACAGGGATCATGACCGCGAGCGTGCTGCCCTGGCTGGGCTGGGGTGTGGTGGCGGTGGCCGCCGGTTTCCTCGCCGCGTTGCTGCCCCGGCGCCGCGCCCGGGCCGAGGGCCGTCGGATCGCCTGGTCGTCGGCGCGGGCGGCGATCCACGACGCCACCGTCAGCCGGGACGCGTCCCCGGCTACGGTGCCGGAGGCCGAGCGGCTGCTGGCGCACGCCGAGCTGCTCGCCGCCGGACGCGGCGGCGCCGACGCGGCCTACGCGGCGGCCGAGCACGCCCGCCGCGCCGACGAGCTGTGGCGGGCCGGGCGATGACGAGGGTACGCCGGGAGCTGCTGCGCTGGTCGCTGCTGGCCGCCGCGGCGGCCGTGCTCGTGGTGTTCCTGGTGGCGCAGCGGCAGAGCGTGGAGGTCAGCTACGGGCGTTCCCCGTCGACGGCCGCGCTGCCCGAGGGCTCGGCCGGGGAGCTCAGCGACGCGAGCGTGCCCTCGGTCGAGGAGATGACCGCGCTGGTCGCCGCCGACCCGGTGGTCCGGCTGCCGGGTGCTGTCGCGCGCTGGGACGAGCAGCGGGTCCGGGCCGCCATCGGTGACCGGGGCACGCGCATCCTGGTCGCCCCGCCCGGTCTGGACGAGGCCGAACGCCGGCGGGTGAAGGACGTGGAGAACGCCGAGATCCGGATCGTCGGCACCGAGGTCAGCGGCGGGCTCTACGTGGCCTCGCCGGACGACCTGCCGGGCTGGCGGGCCCGGTTCGCCACCGGCGACGTGACCGGCTCGGTGCTCGCGCTGCTGGCCGCGCTGCACGACCAGCCGACCCCGCCGGACGGCGACGACCTGCGCTGGCGGGAGCCGACCGGCCCGGAGCTGGCCCCGGTGGTCGCGGCGCTGCGCGCCACCGGCCGGTACGTGGGCACCGGCGCCACGCTGCCCGAGCTGCCGGAGAAGGCGGCGAGCGCCGCGTTCCCGGACGGCGCCTGGTTCGTGGTGCTGCCCGCCCAGCCGTACGGGGAGCCGCTGCCCGCGTACGGGCCGGCGCTGCACCGGCTCGCCCCGGACCAGCCGCTCGTGGTGATGTACGGCGACTGGATCGAGTACCACGGTCCGGGCGCGGCGTCGTTCGCCGAGGTGGCCGGCGCGAGCTTCTACGCCCAGTTCGGCAGCCGGCTCGGCCGTTACACCTATCCGCAGCAGAACGTGCTCGGCGCGTATCTGGCCCAGGTCACCGACGTGCGGTACGCGGGGCTGTTCGACCGTCCGCTGCCGTACCGGCCGTTCGACCCGCTGCGGGTGGCGTTGCCGGCGCTGCCCTGGATCTTCGCCGGGTGCGTGGCGGGTTTCGTGGTGCTGTCCATCCGTACCGTGCGGGCCTCCGGCCGCCGCCCGGCCGACGTCGGTCCCGGTGGCACGCCGGCCCGGCTGGCCGGGCTCTCCGCGCTGGCTGTCGAGTTGTCGCTGCTCACCGACGCACGTAGCGACCCGGCGCTGGTCCGGGGCGTGGGCCGGTTGCGGGCGGCCCGGGACGCGTTCGACGAAGGGCTGCCCGACCGGCACGTACGCGAACTGCTGGCCGACGCGGCGGCCGAGCTGGACGACGTGGCCCGGGACGTGCGGATGCCCGGCTACCGGCCGGACGTCTACCTGCGGGCGAGGCTGTCGTGAGCCGCGTCGCGACGCGTCCCGAGCGGGCGGCGGCCGGTCGGGGCGTGGCGGCGGCCGGCCCGCGCCGGCTGCTCGGACGCCTGGTCGGTACCGCGTTCGGCCGGGCGGTGCTCGCCTGCCTGGCGCTGGCCGGCTGGGCTCTGTGGACCGGCGGCGTCCTGGACGGTCCGGCCGCCCGGCAGGTACGCGGCTCCTCGGTCTACGCGGCGCCCGGCGTGGACCTGGACCGGGCGGCCGCCGAGCGGGTCATCGGCAACCGGCGGCTGGTGGTGCTGATCATGGAGCCGGGCGCCGACCTGCGGGAGGCGTGCGACGACACCGAGCGCGCCACGCAGGGCACGCTGGTGCTGGCGATGAGCCGAGACGGCGAGGACTGGGACACGTACGGCTGCTCCCGCCTCGGCGGCGACGGCGCGCGTGACCTCGGGCGGGCCATGGTCGCCGAGACCACGATCAGCCGGGGCGCCGACGCGTTCGTGGACCGGCCGGTCGAGGCGCTGAAGGTGATCGTGCTGAACTACGACCGGCTGGTCCGGGCCGGTCTGGTGCCGGACGGTGCTCGTACCATCAGCCCGTCGCTGCCCCGGTACCTGCTGGCCGGCGGCGCGGTGGCCGGGGTCGTGGCCGGCGCGGCGGTGCTCTGGTTCGGTGGGCGGCGGGCCGGTCGGCTGGCCGACGCCCGCCGGGCCGGGCGGGACGCGCGCGCCGACGAACGGGCCGCGCTCGGCGCCGCCACAGCGGTTCTCGCCCAGCAGATCATCGACCTGGACGAGCGCGTCGGGCCGGTCGCCCCGGCGTACCGGCGGCTGGCCGCCGACTACGTCGGCCTGCTCGACGAGGTGTCCGAGAAGGACGGTAACGCCGAGGCGCCGCGCCGGCTCCGGGAGCGGGTCGAGGAGCTGAGCCGCCGCGCGGCGGACCTCGCCGACGACGCCGCGTCCGGCCGGCGCGGGACGCGCGGACGGGGCCGGCGGTGAGCCGCCGACCCCGTCGTCAGTGCGTCGTCAGCGCTGGGCGCCCACCGTCGAGGCGGCCGGCCAGCTGCCGGTGAAGACCTGGGCGGGCGTCGCGCTGCGGGCGGCGAAGCCGAACAGCGAGTCGACCCGGGCGGCCTCGGTGGAGCTGGGGTACGGGTTGGTGCAGCTCGTGCCGGCGCTGCCACCGGACATCAGGATGGCGCAGTTGCCGTTGTAGTTGTCCGGCAGGCCGAGGATGTGGCCGATCTCGTGCGTCATGATGCGCAGTGCCGAGTACTGCTGGGCCTGGTTGTAGTCGATCACCACGCGGCCGTTGCCGAGGCTGGTGCGCTGGGCGTAAGAGCCGCCGCCGTAGGTGTAGGTGATCCGCAGGTTGGACCCGCACTGGGCCATGTTGATGTTGTTCGTGTAGTTGTTCCAGATCGCCGCCGCCTGCACCGCCGTGTTGGCGAACGGGCCGGCCTGGCTGATGTTGTAGCAGACGTTGCGGACGGCGGCGAAGGCCGGAGCCGGGTTGACGGCTACCGCACCGAGCGCTGCCAGCGTCGCGGCCGCGAGGGTGGCGAGGATCCGGGACAGCTTGAGGTGACGCATGGTTCACACTCCTTGGGATGGGGGGTGAGCGGAACGCCGCCAGCCTATAGATAGCTGTCTATCGATATCAAGAGGTGGACGCGTGCGGATCGGACGCGTTCACGGCGGCGACGACCTCGTCGTAGTCGCCGCGCGCCTCGGCGTGGCGGAGGAACTTCACCCGCTCGACCTGGATCTCCGTCGCGTCCGGCTGCGCCTCCAGCAGCGCCACCACCTCGCTCACGAACTCGTCCAGCGGCATGGCAGTCTCGTTGCTCTCGTGGCCGGGCAGGAGTTCGGTACGCACCGCGGGCGGCACCAGTTCCAGCACCCGCACGCCGGTGCCGGCCAGGTTCAGCCGGATCGACTCGCTGAGCATGTGCACCGCGGCCTTGGAGGCGTTGTAGCTCGGCGTGACCCGCAGCGGCACGAACGCCAGGCCGGACGAGACGGTGACGATCGTGGCGTTCCCGCGCCGCCGCAGGTGTTCGACGAAGGCGGCGATCAGCCGGATCGGGCCGAGCACGTTCGTGGTCACCACCTCCTCGGCCGAGGCGAGGAACGTGTCCGGCGAACGCCAGTCCTCGATCCGCATCACGCCGGCCATCGTCACCAGGACGTTGAGATCCGGGTGCTTCGCCAGCACCTGGTCCGCGGCGGCGGCGATGCTCGCCGGGTCGGCGGTGTCGATCGTGACGGTGGCCAGGCCCGGGTTGGCGGCGGCGATCTCGTCGAGCAACTCGGTACGCCGGCCCCCGACGATCACCGTGTTGCCCCGGTCCCGCAGGGCGAGCGCCAGGGCCAGGCCGATCCCGCTGGTGGCGCCGGGAATGAAGATCGTGTTTCCGGAGATGTCCATGCGGCAAGCCTGCGGCGTCCGGCGGGGCGGGTGAAGAGACCGCTGATCGGGGGATCGCGGATCCCTGGTTCCCGGCGGAGCGCGGCGGATACTCGGATCATGGACCGCCAAGCCCTGGCCGAATTCCTGCGCCGCCGCCGCGAGGCGCTGCGCCCCGGCGACGTCGGACTACCGGAGGGCGCCCGCCGCCGGGCGCCCGGCCTGCGGCGGGAGGAGGTCGCGTCGCTCGCCACCATGTCCACCGACTACTACACGCGGCTGGAGCAGCGGCGCGGCCCGCAGCCGAGTCCGTACATGCTCGGCGAGCTGGCCCGGGCGCTGCGGCTCACCGCGCACGAGCGCGCCTACCTGTTCCGGGTCGCCGGGCACAGCCCGCCCGAGACGGTCGCCACCAGCGGGCACGTCGCGCCGGCACTGCTGCGGGTGCTGGACCGGCTGGCGGACACGCCGGCGCTCATCCTGTCCGACCTCGGCGAGACGCTGGTCCAGAACCGGTTGGCGGCCGCGCTGTTCGGGGACCGCTCCGGCCACACCGGGCTCGCCCGCAGCGAGGTGTACCGCTGGTTCACCGACCCGGCCGAGCGGGAGCACTATCCGGTGGAGGACCGTGACCGGCAGAGCCGGGCTCAGGTCGCCAACCTGCGGGCCGCGTACGGATCGATGGGGCCGCGGTCCCGCGCGGGCGAGCTGGTGCGAGCGCTGCGTGCGGCCAGCAGCGAGTTCGCCGAGTTGTGGGAGCGGCACGAGGTGGCGCAGCGCTTCGCCGACCACAAGACGCTGATCCACCCGGAACTCGGACCGATCGAGCTGGACTGCCAGGTGCTGTTCACCGAGGACCAGTCGCAGGCGCTGCTGGTGCTCACCGCCGCGCCGCGCAGCGAGGCCGAGGAGAAGCTGCGGCTGCTCGCCGTGCTCGGACACGAGCGGTTCCCGTCCACCACCGCGTGAACGCGGCACAGGAACCGTCGTTCACGCCGCCGGGTATCCCCGGTTTTCCTGTCGACCTCCCGTCACGCAGGGTGTTTTTCTGATCGCTTCCGGTCGATAGCGTCGGTCCACTGCCGTCGACGAAGGGCCGACGATGAACGACAACGGACAACCGCTCGACCGTCGGCGACTGCTCGCCGGCGCGGCGGCGGCCTCGGCGGTCACAGTGACCGGCCTGGCCGTCGCCTCCACCACCGGCGCCGCGGCGGCCGCACCGGGCCGCCCCGCGACGCCGCTCGTCACCCGGGACCGCATCGCCACCGCCGCGCTGCGCGCACCCGACGGGTCCGCGCTCCCGGTCGCCGTCCAGGCCGACTTCCACGCCCGGCTCGCCGCCTGGCTGGCGTTCTGGTCGGCGAACTCGCCGTCGGCCTGGAGCGTGCCGGTGCAGGTGGTCGCCCGGATCGAGGCGGGCGGCGACGCGCTGGTGCTGCACGGGATCCGGCACCGCCGCGACGACGAGCTGCGCGCCGGCTTCGCCGCCGGCCGGCGCGACGCCACCCACCTGGCCACGCTGGCCAGCCTGCACCACCACTTCCCGAGCGTGCGGGTCCGCCCGGACGGCACGATCCGGGTCGCCGACGGACCCGCCGGGTTCACCGGCGCGCCGGAACAGGTCGCCTTCGCGGTCGCCGCCTGCCGCGAACTGTGGGGCGACGCGGCGGCGACCGCCGACCGCTGGACGGAGCACGCCGCCCGGGTGCTCGCCCGCGCCGGGCACCGCACCGACGCCGCCTCGCACGCCGGCTGGGCGGCCTTCACCCGCACCAGCCTGCGTCGCGGGCTGGGCACCGAATCGTACGAGTGACCGGAGGTAGCACATGGCCCGCAACGAGTTCCGCTTCGTGGTCGACGGCGTCGACCTGAGCCCCGAGCAGCAGACCCTGATCGCGGCGGAGATCCAGAAGGCCGGCCTGGCCGCGCTGCGTACCGCCGACGCCAGGCTGACCAACCCGCTGACCGTCGGCCACGGCAACATCAAGCTGCGTCCCGAGTGGTACGGGCTCTGGGTCATCGACGGCCCGTTCGCCCAGGACCTCGGGCAGAAGATCAACGACATCGGGTTCTGGATCCAGCGGTGACCGACGCCGCCCGGCCGGCCGGCACGCCGGAGCGGATGTGCCCGAGCACCCCGGCGTCCAACGCCACAGTGTTCCTCGGCATGATCACTCCGGCGGGCCGGGTGGCCTACGTGACTCCGGCCGTACCGGCCGAGGTGGCGCTCGCCGGGCTCGGTGACTCCGACGAGCCGATCGAGTCGCGGGCCCGGCTCGCCGGCCCGTGCGTCACCTCGTCCTGCGGCTTCTGGACCGGCTCGCACTGCGGGCTGGGCGCCCGGATGGCCGCCTCGTACGCCGAGACCGCCCCGCCCGCCGAGGAGACGCTGCCGAAGTGCGCGATCCGGCGTACCTGCCGATGGTTCGCCGAGCAGGGACCGGCCGCCTGCCCGGCGTGCGCGCACGTCGTGACCGACGCGCGGCTCTGAACGCGTCCCTGTTTGTCGGACCCTTCGACTAGCGTCGTGAGGTCATGGAGCCGAGGTTCGGCGAACACATCATCGGGCGGGAGCATCCCGCTGCGCTGCTGCGCGCTGAAGTGGCCCGGCTGGTCGACAGCCACGGCGGTCTCGTCCTGGTCACCGGCGAGCCGGGCATCGGCAAGACCACACTGGTCTCGGCCGCCGCCGACGAGGCCCGCCGCGGCGGAGCGCTGGTGCTCGGCGCCGCCTGCTGGGACTCCGACACCGCCCCCGACTACTGGCCCTGGGTGCAGGTGCTGCGCCGCCTGGCCCGGTCCGCCGACGACCCGCGCGCGGTGCGGGAGGCAGCCGACGCGGGCCTGGCGGCGTTGCTGGGCGAGCACGCGGCGGGCGACGCTCGTCGCGGTGGGCCGGCACCGGGAGGCGACGTGGCGGCCGAGCCGGGCGACATGCGCGCGGCGGGCGACATGACCGGGCCGGGCGACATGACCGGGCCGGGCGACGCGGCCGAGCCGGGTGACGCGGGCCGGGCCGAGTTCGACAGGCACGACGCGGTGACCGCCGCCCTGGTCGCCGTCGCCCAGCACCGGCCGGTCGCCGTGATCCTCGACGACCTGCACTGGGCCGACCCGGCGTCGCTGCGGCTGCTCCAGTTCGTCACCCAGCACGCCTGGTTCGAACGGTTGCTGCTGATCGGCACCTACCGGGACGCCGAAGTCGAATCCGGCGAGCACCCGCTGCGGCAGTTGCTGCTGCCGCTGACCGCCAAGGCCACCACCGTCACACTCGCCGGGCTGGCCCGCGCCGAGGTGGCCGCGCTGATGGCTCGCACCGCCGGCCGGGAGCCCGCGGCGAGCCTGGTCGACGAGGTGCACCGGCGCACCGGCGGTAACCCGTTCTTCGTGGAGCAGACCGCCCGGCTCTGGCACACCCACGGCCTCACCGACACCGTCGCCCCGGGCGTGCGGGAGGTGGTGCGCCGCCGGCTCGACCAACTGCCCGCCCCGGTGGTCGAGGCGCTCACAGTGGCCGCGGTGCTCGGTCGCGAGTTCGACAGGCTGACGCTCGCCGCCTGCGTACCCGCTCCCGTCGCGCAGGTCGACCGGCTGCTCGGCCGCGCCGCCGCGGCCCGGCTGGTGCTGCCCCGCAGTGACGGCCGGTTCGTCTTCGTGCACGACCTGGTCCGCGAGACGCTCTACGACGGGCTCGCCGAGGACGAGCGGCGGGCCCGGCACGCGGCTGTGGTCCGGGCCGTCGACCGGTCGGACGCGCTCGCCGGCCCGCTCAGCCCGGCCCACCTGGCCCGGCACGCCTGGCTGGCCGGCGCCGAGCTGGAGCCGGAACGCGCCGGTGACCTGCTGCTGGCCGCCGCCCGCGACGCCGGGGGCCGGATCGCGATAGACGAGTCGGTACGGCACTACCGGCGCGCGCTCGAACTGACCGGCGAGCCCGGCCTCCGGGTCCGGGTGCTGCTGGAACTGGCCGGGCTGCTGCACCACGCCGGCCCGCCGGCCGAGGTCGAGCGGCTGCTGGCCGAGGCCGCCGCGCTGGCCCGGGAGCTGCCCGATCCCGGCGTGCTGACCCGGGTGGCGCTCATCGCGCACCGGCAGCACTCCGCCACCCGCCGCCGGCTCGACGCCGCCGAACTGGTCCGGGAGGCGTACCGGCGGTTGATCGCGGAGCCGGACCCGGAACGCCCGGTACGCGCGCTGGTCACCGACCTGATCACCGCCACCGAGACGCTCGCCCGGCACGGCCGCGACGACGAGGCGCTCACCTTCAGCCTGTGGGCCCGCCACGACACCACCTGGGGTCTCGGCACCGCGCAGGAACGGGCCGTCGTCACCGCCGAGATCCGGGAGGTGGCCCGCCGCAGCGGCGACCGGGAAACAGAGCTGTGGGCCACGGCGCTGCGCTGGGTCGCGCTGCTGGAGCTGGGCGATCCGGGCTACCGGCAGGAGCTGACCGCGTTCGTGACCGGCGCGCGACGCGACGACGTGGCCCGGCAGCGGGTGGCGGCGATCGCGGACACCGCCATCATTGCCGCCTTCCAGGGCGACCTCGCCGCCGCCGAGGCGGGCTTCGCCGAGGCGGAGAGCTACCGCGAGCCGGGGCACTCCGACCACGCGTTCATGACGCACCACATGCGCTGGTCGATTCTGCTGCTGTACGGCCGCCTCGCCGAGGCCGAGGCGGTGCTCGACCGGGTGGGCACCGGGCACCCGCAGGCCGAGCTGCTCCGGGCGATCACCGCCGCCGAGCGCGGCGACGCGGCCACTGTGCTGCGGCTCACCGCCGCGATCGAGGCTGCGGGCACCGCGTACCCCCGGTCGGTGTCGCCGTTGTGGCTGCGCCTGCGGGCGCAGGCGGCGGCCGTGGACGGCGACCCGGCGCGGTGCGCGGCGGTGCGGGCCGACCTGGCCCCGCACCGCGGGCAGTGGGCGGCGGCGTTGTTCGGCTGCGACATCGGCGGCCCGGTCGACCTGTGGCTGGGCGGTGTGGACGCGGCCGAGGGCCGGTGGGACGCGGCGGTCGACTGCTACGCGGCGGCCCGGGAGGCCGCCGACCGGCTGGGCGCCCGGCCCTGGTCGGTGCTGGCCCGGGCCGGTCTGGTGGGCGCGCTCGCCGGGCGGGACGGTCCGGGCGACGCGGCCGGGGCGCGGCGGCTGCGGGCCGAGACGGTGGCCGAGGCGCGGGCGCTGGGCATGGTCCAGGTGGTGGACCGGCTGGGCGCGGCGGATCCCGCCCCGGCGGCGGCGTCCGCCCTGGTCGCGCCCCCGGCCGCCCGGCTCGGCGCGGGCGCCCCGGCGCTGGTCGCCGCGTCGTCGCCGGCCGGCCGCCGGACCGCGTCGGGTCTGTCCCGGGCGGGTGTGGTCCACGGGCGGTCGTCCGACCCCGGCGCGGGCGGTGCGGACGTGGTCCGGCCCGAGTTCCGGCCGGACGGGCCGGTGTGGCGCCTCGCGTACGACGGCGTCGTGGTGCACCTGCCCGACGCCAAAGGGCTGCACGACCTGCGCCTGCTGCTGAGCCGGCCCGGCGCGGACGTGCCCGCCGTCGAACTGCTCGACCCGGCGGCCGGACCGGAACTCGTCGCCGCGCGCCGCCTCGGGGCCGACCCGGTGCTCGACGACGAGGCGAAGGCCCGCTACCGCCGGCACCTGCGGCGGCTCGACGACGAGATCGACCGCGCGGCGGCCCGCGACGACGGGCGGCGGCTGGCCGAGCTGGACGCCGAGCGCGCGGCGCTGCTCGACCAGTTGCGGGCCGCCGCCGGGCTGGCCGGGCGCACCAGGCGTCTCGGTGACCAGGCGGAACGGGCGCGCAAGGCGGTGACCGGCCGGATCCGGGACACCCTGCGCCGCATCGACGAGCGCCATCCGGCGCTCGCCGCCCACCTGCGCGAGTCGGTCACCACCGGCGGCGCCTGCCGCTACCGGCCGGCCGAGCCGGTGCCCTGGCGGCTCTGACCGCCGAGGTGGCGGGGCCGCGCGGACCCCGCCACCGTCGTCACGTCAGCGGCGGTTGTAGCGGTACATCGTCAGCGTGCCGAACACGACCACGAAGAGGACGCTCCAGAGCAGCATCCACATGGTGCTCGGGCCGTCCATCGAGCCGGCCATCGCCGCGCGCACCGAGGTCACGAGCTGGGTGATCGGGTTGACCTTGACGAACGCCTGCAGCCAACCGGGCATGGTGGACGGGTCGACGAACACGTTGCTCAGGAACGTCAGCGGGAACAGCACCATCATGCTGGTCCCCATCACCGACTTCTCGCTGCGCAGCACCAGGCCGAAGAACGTCCACACCCAGGAGAACGCGAACGAGAAGACCACCAGCAGCCCGATCCCGGCCAGCACCCCGAGCAGCCCGCCGTCGGGACGGAAGCCGAGCACCACGCCCACGGTCAGGATGACCACGGCGGCCAGGACGTAGCGCAGCACGTCGCCGAAGATCATCCCGACCAGCGCCGCGGGCCGCCAGACCGGCAGCGTACGGATCCGGTCGAAGACGCCCTTCTCGATGTCGCTGTTCAGCCCGACCCCGGTGTACATGGTGATCATCACGACGCTCGTGACCATGATGCCGGGCAGGAAGAACTGGAGGTACGCACGCGGGCTGTCGGCGAGCGCGCCACCGAACAGGTACGTGAACATCAGCACCATGATGATCGGGAACGCGGTCACGTCGAACAGCTGCTCCGGCACGTGCTTGATCTTCAGCAGCGCGCGCCAGCCGAACGTCAGCGACGCCGACAGCGCGCTGGGCCGGGCCGGCCGCTCGGCCGGGGCGAGGACAGTGGCCAGCGCCTCGGCGGACGGCATGTAGACGGACGGCGCCCGCCCGGTGGTGATCGCGGTGTCGCTCATCGCGCCGCCTCCAGTTCGTCGTCCCGCTCGTCCGCCGGGACGGCCGGGTGGTCGGTCAGGGCCAGGAAGACCTCGTCCAGGCTGGGCTGGCCGAGGGAGAAGTCGTCCACCACGATGCCGGCGGCGGCCAGCTCGCCGAGCGCCCGCGCGGCCTGCGTACCGGCCTCCAGGTCGGTGCCGTGCTCGCCGACGCGGGCGGTCAGCGCCGCCGGGTCCGCGGCGAGCTGCACCGGTACGCCGAGCGACGTGCGCAGCACCTGCTCGGCCTGCGGACGCTGCCCCGGATCACGCAGCCGGATGTGGACGCTGCCCGCGCCGATCGACGCCTTCAACTCGCCCGGGGTGCCCTCCGCGATCACCCGGCCGTGGTCGACCACAGCGATCCGGCCGGCGAGCTGGTCCGCCTCGTCCAGGTACTGCGTGGTCAGCAGCACAGTGGTGCCGTACGCCACCACCGCCCGCACGATCGCCCACACCTGGTTGCGGCTGCGCGGGTCCAGCCCGGTGGTCGGCTCGTCGAGGAACAGCAGATCCGGGGTGTTGAGGATGCTCGCGGCGATGTCGATGCGCCGCCGCATCCCGCCGGAGTACTTCTTCACCTGCCGTCCCGCCGCCTCGGTCAGCCCGAACGCGGCCAGCAACTGCTCGGCCCGGTCCCGGGCGCCCGCCCGGCCCAGCCCGAGCAGCCGGCCCAGCAGGACCAGGTTCTCCGCCCCGGTCAGGTCCTCGTCCAGCGAGGCGTACTGGCCGGTCAGGCTCACCCTGGCGCGCACCGCGTCGGCGTCACGCACGACGTCGTGCCCGAAGACCCGGGCCGTGCCGCCGTCCGGGCGCAACAGCGTCGCCAGCACCCGTACGGCGGTGGTCTTCCCGGCGCCGTTCGGGCCCAGCACGCCGTAGACGGTGCCGGCGGGAACCCGCAGGTCCAGCCCGTCGAGTGCCCGGGTCGAACCGAAGGACCGGACCAGGCCCTCGGCCTCGACGGCCAGGCCGGTGTTCCGGTTGCTCATGAATCGCTACCTCTCCTCGTCGGTGTCCTCGACAGGCGGCGTGCCGCCAGACCGATCGCCTGTTTCAACGAGGCCGGTAAGCCGTAGTCGTGCCGGCCTCACCCCGGAGGCGCCAGACGGCCTGCCAGATCCGATCTGGCGGTGGCGATTCCCGGCCGACGGTGGCCGGTACGGGAGGAAGGCGGGGTCATTGAAGCCGACAAAGGCCCGTCGTGTCCATCGTCCGAAGAGTGGCCCCGGTCGAGCGGCACGGACCGGGTGGCCGACACGCCACCCGGCCCGTGCCGGTCAGCGTGCCGAGTCCAGCCGGGTCCGCTGCTCGGCGGTCAGCTCCAGGTCGACAGCGGCCAGGCTCTCCTCCAACTGCGCCACCGAGGAGAAGCCGACCAGCGGAATCGACGGCTGGTCCCCGCCCATCAGCCAGGCCAGCACCACCTGGTTCACTGTGGCGCCGGTCTCGGCGGCGACCGCCCGCAGCGCCGCCAGCCGGGCCGGGGTGGCGGGCACCACGTACTCCTCGCCGAGCCGCTCCGGCCGGACGTACGCGCCCTTCAGCAGCGGCGAGTACGCGACCAGCGTGAGCTGCGGTTCCGTACGCAGGTAGCTGAGCAGGTCGGGGCCGACCCAGCCGACGTCGCCGTCCGGGTCCAGCTCGCTCGGCACGTCCAGCCGCCGGGGCAGGTAGCTGCGGTGGTACTGGAGCACCTCGTACCCGGGCAGGCCGGCCGCGGCGGCGAGCGCGCGGGCCCGCTCGACCCGCCAGGCGCGGTGGTTGCTGGCGCCCAGCAACCCGACCGTGCCCTCGGCGACCAGCTCGGCGAAGCCCTCCACGGTCTCCCGCATCGGGATCGTCCGGTCCTCGATGTGGGCGTAGAGCAGGTCGATCCGCTCGACGCCGAGGCGCTCCCGGCTGCGCTCGGCGGACTCGCGGATCACCTTGGCCGACAGCCCTTCCGGGTTGTCGACGTAGCTGGTGCCCGGCGCGAGCGGGCGGGCACCCAGCTTCGTGGCGATGACCACCTCGCCGCCGATGCCGCGGCTGCGCCGCCAGCGGCCGAGCAGCTCCTCGCTCTCGCCACCCTGGCCCCCGTTGTGCCAGAAGGCGTAATTGTCCGAGGTGTCGATGAAGGTGCCGCCCGCCTCGACGTACCGGTCGAGGATGGCGAACGAGGTGGCCTCGTCGGTGGCGGTGCCGAACAGCATCGCGCCGAGACTGAGCACGCTGACCTCGCGGCGGGTGGCCGGGTCCGTGCCGATGGTGCGGTAGCGCATGTCTTCCTCCCCGTCGGAGCTTTGCCGGTCACCCTGCCCCTTCGAGTGCGCGCGAAGTCAACAAGCGGAGGGGCCCCGGTCTCCCGGGGCCCCTCCGACGTGCGACTGCTCAGTTCGGGATGTAGTCGAACTCGTCCGGGTTCGGGCCCGTCCGGCCGGCCTCGCCCTGGTCCAGCGAGGTGAGCCGCTCCATCGCGGCGTCGTCGAGCGTGAAGTCGAAGATCGCGAAGTTCTCCTCGATCCGCTTCGGGGTGGTCGACTTCGGGAAGACGATGTCGCCGCGCTGCACGTGCCAGCGCAGCACCACCTGGGCCGGGGTCCGGCCGACCTGCTCGGCCACGTCGACGACTGTCGGATCGTCGAGCACCTTGCCCTGCGCGATCGGCGACCACGCCTCGGTGAGGATGCCGTGCGCCTTGTCGTACGCCCGCACCTCCTCGTTGCCGAGGTAGGGGTGCGCCTCGATCTGGTTGACCGCCGGCACCACGTCCGCCTCGGCGGCCAGCCGCTCCAGGTGCGCGACCTGGAAGTTGGACACGCCGATCGACCGTACGGTGCCCTCGCGCCGCAGGTCTTCGAGCACCTTCCAGGTGGAGACGAAGTCGCCGTCGTAGCGGGTGGGCAGCGGCCAGTGGATCAGGAACAGGTCGAGGTAGTCGAACTTCAGCTCCCGCAGCGACTGCTCGAACGCCTTGCGGGCGTCGTCCGGGCGGTGGAAGCCGTTGTTCAGCTTGCTGGTGACGAAGACCTCGCCGCGGTCCAGCCCGGAGGCGCGCAGCGCCTGGCCCACCTCGGCCTCGTTGCCGTACATCTGGGCGGTGTCGATGTGCCGGTAGCCGACCTCCAGCGCGGTGCCGACCGCCCGCACGGTGTCCTTCGGCTCGATCTGGAAGACGCCGAAGCCGAGCTGCGGGATGGTGTTGCCGTCATTGAGTGCGATGTCCGGAATGCCGTTCTGGGCCATGAGAGCCTCGTCTCCGATCGTGCGGTGCCCGGGGGCGCGTCCGTGCCGACTGCCCCCGGCCGTGCCAACCGGATGTCTCTACCCGCTCGCCGCGCTTCCTCACATCGGGGACGAGCGTCAACCCCAGATCGAGCGCGCCCACTCGGGGTGGTCGACGAACGGGTTCCGGTTGCCCTGCCAGCGCTCGTAGATGCGCTGGTTGCGGCGCTTCTCGAAGGCGTCCGGCGGATCCTGGTCGTTCCAGGCCAGCAGCTTCGACAGCCGCCCGAGCCGGGGCGCGGAGCCGTTGGAGACCGAGTCGTTCGGTTCCAGGTCCGGCCAGCCGTCGCCGCCCTCGTACCGGATCGCCATGTAGAGGATCATGCGGGCCACGTCGCCCTTCACCGCGTCGCGCGGCTCGAACGAGTCGGCGTCGGTGTAGCAGCCGGGCGCCTCGGCCACCGCGCCGCCGCCGGCGTCGAAGTCCTTGTTGCCGCGCGACGAGTTGACCGACACGTCCTCCGGCCGCAGGTGGTGCACGTCGGTGCCGGGGCCGGTGGCGGTGCCGAAGTCGCCGTGCGACTTGGCCCAGACGTGCTCGCGGTTCCAGTCGTTCGCGCCGCCGCCGTTGCTGGTCTTGCTCTGCGAGCGTCCGCTGTAGAGCAGGATCACGTTGGCCGGGTTGGCCGGATCCTGGTCGGTGTCCTTGAGCGCGTCCCACACCTGGTCGTAGCTGAGCTTCGTCTGCACCTTGATGATGCCGTGCAGCGCGGTGCGCAGCGCCGGCCCGGTCTTGCCGGCCGCGGCGGCGTAGTAGGCGTCGGGCACGGCGGTGCCGGTCGGGCTCGGGGTCGGGGTCGGCGTGGGGCTCGGCGTGGCGCCGCCGCCGAGGCTCATCGCGGTCGGATTCTTCAGCCCGCCGTGGCTGAAGTACGCGGTGAGCGCGCCGGTCGCGGTGACCTGCCGCCCGCGCAGCGACGGGTTGGTGAGCAGCCCGAAGGTGCTCCGCCAGGCGGCTGTCACCTGCACGTAGAGCATCCGGCTCGTGCCGGTCTCGCCGGCCTGGTCGGCGAGGGCGATCGCGGTGTCCGCGGTGAAGCCGGAGGTGAGCACCGTGGTGGTGGCGGTGGGCTGGCCGATGACGTAGCCGGTGACGGTGGCCGTCCGGCCGTCCTGGGCGGCGAGCGCCTGCGCCACGGTCAGGGGCGTCGCGGCCGACGCGGCGCCGGTAACGCCGAGCGGGATCCCGACCGCGACGGCGAGCACGACCGCCGCGATCAACCGCCCGGGTCGCGAGCGGGTGACACGCTTCATATTCATGATCAGCGATGTTAGTCGGATCGAGGTGAACTGCGGGAGGTCAGCGGGCCGACTTTTCGTCCCGGCCGGCCTCGAACAGCACCGGCCACGGCCGGGCCGCCGGGGCGAGGAGCGCCGGCCCGCCCGGTTCGTCGGGCGCGGCGAGCGTCTCGGTGGCGAGGTGGCCGAACATCGGCGCGGCCGGGTGCGCCGCCCGGATCGGCCAGGCCGCGGAGATCCGCCGGACCAGCGGCGTACCGGTGATCGGTCGCCACGCGACACGTGGTTCCCGGCGGGCCAGCGCGGCGGGCTCGACGGCGACCGCGCCGCCGGCCAGGAGCAGACCGAACAGGAACTCCGGGTTGCGCGCGGGGCGGACCCGGGCCGGGGCGAAACCGTGCTGCCGGCACACGGTCAGCAGGTGCTCGTGCCAGCCGGGCGCGGTGACCGGTGGCGCGGTGACCAGATCCATGCCGGCCAGGTCGGCGAGCGCGATCTCCCGCGGCCGGGCCAGCGGAGAGGCCCGGGGCAGCAGCACACCCACCGGCACGTCCACCGGCTCGCCGAAGCGCAGCCCGGCCCCGTCGACCGGATGGTGCAGCAGGCCGACGTCCAGCCGCCCGTCCGCGAGCATCCGGTGCTGCTCGGCGCTCGTCAGTTCGTGCAGGTCGAGGGCGAGCCCGGGTGCGCGGGCCGCGAGCGCGTCGAGCAGCGCGCGCAACGTCACGGCCGGGGTCTCCGGGGGTACGCCGGCACGCAGCACCCGAGCGCGCCCCGCCGGACCCGCTCGGCGAGGTGACGCAGCCGGCGTTCACCGGCCAGCAGTTCGTCGGCCTCGCCGAGCAGCAACTGGCCGGCGGTGGTGAGGCCGACCTGGCGCTGCGACCTGTCGAACAGGGTGACGCCCAGCTCCCGTTCCAACCGCTGGATCGACTGGCTCAGCGGTGGCTGCGCCATGCCCAGCGTCTCGGCGGCCCGGCCGAAGTGCAGTTCCCGGGCGACCACCACGAAATGCCGCAGGTGCCGCAGCAGGTCCATCCGGGCACCCTAGCGTCGCCGCTGGTTACCGTGTCGGCGTGGATGCGGGGGAGCGGGTCGCGGAGATCTTCGGGCGGGCCGGGTTGCGAGGTTGCCTGCACGTCGTGGACGTGGACGACCCAGCCGGCGGTGAGGTGGCGCTGCGCGCCGACGAGCAGATCGTCATCGCGTCCATCTTCAAGATCATGCTGGTGCTGGAGTTCGCCCGGCAGGCCGCCGCCGGGCAGCTCGACCCGACCGAACGGGTGGTGGTCGGTCCCGCCGACCGGCTCGGCGGCTGGGGTGTGGCCGGCTGCGCCGACGACGTCGAGATCTCCCTGCGTGACCTCGCGTACCTGGCCATGTCGGTGAGTGACAACACGGCGGCCGACCTTCTGCTGCGCCGGGTCGGCGCGGACGTGCTGCCGATGCTGGCCGCGGAGCTGGACCTGCCGCGCACCCGGATCGTCGGCGGCCCTCGGCAACTCGTCGAGACGATGCTCTCCGACGTGGGCGCACGCACCGAGGCGGACTTCGCGCGGATCTTCCCCACCCTGTCGCCCGAACGGATCCGCGCGATGCGGGTCTTCGACCCCGAGCACACCAGCTCCAGCACCGCCCGCGAGCTGACCCGGCTGCTCCGTCTGGTGTGGCGGGACGAGGCCGGGCCGGCGCCCGCGTGCGCCATGGTCCGGGAACTGATGGCACGGCAACTCTTCTGGACCCGGCTGGCCGCCGGCTTCCCACCCGGGGTCCGGGTCGCCGGGAAGACCGGCACCCTGCCGGGGCTGCACCTCGAAGCTGGCGTCGCGGAGTACCCCGACGGTCGCAGGTATGCGATCGCGGTGGCGGTACGTACGCAACGGCTGGCCGCCCGCCGGATCGACGTGGACCTGGCGATGGGGGAGGCGGCCCGCACCGCTGTCGAGTCGTTGCGCTGATCCGGCTCGGCGCATCGGCGCTGACCTGCGGTGATATCGGTCCGGATATCGGTCGTTGCGCTCGTCGATCTTGGACATCGGCATCAGTCGGGTGGTGGGCTGGGCCTACCGATCACCGATCCCGAACGGGGAGGACGACACATGCCCGAGAACCGGCCGTCCGGCTACGCCCGCCGTCGATTCCTGCGCGACACCGCCGTCGGCGCCGCCGCCGTCTCCACCGCCGGACTCGTCGCCGCCGCCCCGGCGGAAGCGGCCGGGCCGAGCCCTGCCGCCGTGCCGAGCCGCGCCGCCGGCGGTACGCGACGCGGCGGCGCGGTGACCTTCCGCTGGTGGGGGACCTCCGGCTGGCGGATCGACATCGGGGACCGGACGGTGCTCGTCGACCCGTACCTGAGCCGGTACGACACCGGGCTGTTCCGCAAGGCGTTCGACACCGGCACCCCGCTGACAGTGGCCGCCGACGTGGTCGACCGGCTCGCCGACCGGGCGGAGAACATCTTCGTCACCCACACCCACTGGGACCACTTCAACGACGTGCCGCACATCGCCGCCCGGACCGGTGCCCGGGTCTTCGGCACGCTCACCGCCTATCACCTCGGCCTGGCGTACGGGCTGCCGACCGGGCAACTGGCCCCGGTCAAGGGCGGCGAGGTGCTCGACTTCGACGGGTACACGGTGGAGGTGGTCGGCTCGCTGCACAGCCGCAACGCCACCTGGTCGATGGCCTTCCCCGGGGTACGGGTCAGCCGGCCGCCCCGTCCGGAGACGATCGCCGACCTGCCCGAGGGCGACACGCTGGCGTACCAGATCCGGATCGACGGCGGCCCGTCCGTGTTCTTCATGGGCGCCAGCGACTTCGACGAGCGCAAGCTGAGCGGGCTCGCCCCGGACGTGGCGATGGTCGCGTCGGCGTCCACCACGGCCACCGCCGACTACGTGCCCCGGCTGATGGCCGCGCTGGATCACCCGAAGGTCGTGGTGCCGGTGCACTGGGACAACTTCGAGACGCCGCTCACCAACCCGCCGACTGTCGCCGCGAACGACCGGGAACGCCTCGACGCCCTCGTCGCCGAGGTGCGCCGGGTCTCGCCGCGCAGCCGCGTGCTGGTGCCCGAGTACCACACCGCGTACCGGTTCTGACGGCGTCGCTCAGGAGACCGCCAGCCGGGCGTAGACGTCGCCGGAGCGACCGGCCGGGCGGTACGTCTCCAGCAGGCGAACCAGCTCGGCCGCGTCCAGCCACCGGTCGCTCGCGAACCGCATGGTCTCCACCGGCGAGTAGTTGTAGCGGTAGCCGCCCGCCGTCGCGCCCAGCCGTTCCACGAGATCCAACGCGGCCAGCGCGGAGTCGTGCGCGGGCGGCAGGTACTCGAAGGACAGCCCGCGCACCGGGTGACTCAGGCCGGACAGCACGTCGACCTCGAAGCCCTCGACGTCGACCTTGCAGAACGCCGGTACGCCGTGCCGCGCGATCAGGTCGTCCAGCGTCACCACCGGCACCTCGACCGACCGGTCCCAGCGGACCCCGGCGAAGCTCGGGTCGGCGGTGACCGACTCGATCCACGACGACGACATGGTGGACACCGTCGGCGTCGCGCTGGACAGCTCCAGCCGCGCGCTCCCGGACCGCGCACCGACCGCCGTCGGCTCGATCGTCACGTCGGCGTCCCGCCCGAAGCCCAGGCGCAGCACGCGCAGGCAGTCCGGCTGCGGCTCGACAGCGACCACCCGCGCGCCCAGCCGCCGCCAGGTACGCACCCGGCCGCCCACGTGGGCGCCGATGTCGAAGCCGAGGTCGCCGGGGGAGAGAAACTGCCCGTAGAGCTGCCGGGCACGCCGGTGCTTGGCCGGCTGACCGTGGTAGACGGCCAGGGAACGGGTGATCCCCCAGGCCCGAGCGAGCATCGTCACGACATCCCTAACTGTGAGTGGTGGACTTCGGTCCGTACGCGTTCAGGAACCGGTCGCGGAACGACTCCATCGGCCAGACCGGGGCCTGCGGGCCGGGGTTGAGGCCGTCCTGCCACCCCCACCCGGCGATCCGGTCGAGCACGGCCGGGTCCTTCGCGACGACCGTGATCGGCACGTCCTTGCCGGCGCCCTCGCCGGTGACCGCCCGGGCCGGCTGGTGGTCGCCGAGGAACACGAGCACCAGGTTCTCGTCGCCGTACCGCTGGACGTAGGAGATGAGCGTGCGCAGCGAGTAGACAACCGCGCGCCGGTACGCCTCCCGGGTGCCCTCCGCCGAGCGGTCGGCGCGTGCGGTCCCCTTGTACACCGAGCCGTCGCCGACGTCGTCCCAGTCGACGAGCGGCGGTACCGGCGTCCACGGCACGTGGCTGGACAGCAACGGGATCTCGGCCATCACCGGGGCGTGCCCGGGTCCGCGCTCGCGGCGCTGGAACGTCGACAGCGTGTACTGGTCCGGCGGTGAGGAGAAGCTGAACAGCGGCCCCCGGTAGCCGAGTTCCTTCATGCCGTACACCTGGTCGGGGGAGAAGAAGTCGGCCTCCGGCCAGGCGCGGGTGAGCGCCGGCATGACCAGCGTGGTCCGCCATCCGGCGCGCTTGAACGCGCCGTTGAGGGTCAGGTGGTCGCTGCGGACCAGGTTGGTGTAGCGCAACTGGTTGTCCGCCCGGATGCCGCTCATCAGCGTGGCGTGCGCGAGCCAGCTTCCGCCGCCGGTGGTGGACGAGGTGAGGAACGCGCTGCGGCTGCCGTATCCGGCCGCGCGCAACTGCCGGGTGCCCTCGTCCAGGACGGCGTCCACCTCCGGCGCGAGGTCCGGATCCTCCAGCGCGACCCGGCCGCAGCTCTCCACGAACGTGAACAGCACGTCCTTGCCGCGCAACGCGGTCAGCAACTGCTCGCCCGGCACGTCCTGGAACGGGTCGCCGGCGAGCTGCGTGTTCAGCGTCTCCTGGTCGTTGAGGCCCGCCCGTACCTGCCGGGCCCGGTCGTGGAGACCGGCCGCCACCGTGTCGGCGGCGACCGGGACGCCCGGCACGATCTGCGCGCCGAGCACGGCGCAGACCACCCAGGCGGCGGCGAACGCGGTGGTCGCGCGCGCGGTCACCACCCGGTGGCCGGCCACGACCCGGGTCACCCGCCGCACCGACAGCGTCACCAGCAGCGGTACGGCGAGGACCGCGACCACTGCCAGCGCCACCGCGCCCACCTCGGCGGCGCGACCGTACGACTCGGACAGGAACTCCGCGCCCGCGCCGAGGAACGTCCAGTCGGCGATCAGGTCGAAGGGGCGGTCCAGGACCAACGAGAACCCGAGGTCGGTGACCTTGAGGACGAGGACCAGGCCGAGCAGCGCGCCGAGAACCGTGGCCACGACCCGGCGCGGACGTGCCGGCAGGACCAGCAGCAGGGCGACGGCGATCAGCCCTTCCACCGGGATGCGCAGGAACGCGCCCGGGCTGAACTCGTTGACGTCGCTCGGCGCGACGAGCGCCACCAGCACGAGCGCGGCGGCGAGCGCGGTGACCGTGGCGGCGAGCACCCGCCGGGTGCGCCGCCTCCCCGGCACCAGCGCGTCACCGGTCGTGGTGCCGGTCTCGTTGTCGTCGGTCGTGGTGGCGTCCGGGGCGTCGTCGCCGTCCGCCGGGCGGGGCAGGTCGGTCACCGGTGCCGACCGCCGACCTCGGCGGGCTGGCGCGCGATCCGCACACCCGGCGTCCACTCTGGCCGGTGACCCGCCGGGGCGGGGGAGACCGGCGCGGCCGGGAGCGCGCGCGGCGCCGGGCGTACGCGGTGCCGCCACAGCCAGCCGACGTCACGGCCGAACGACTCGACCAGCAGCGCGAGCGCGCCGAGAAGCACCGCGACGGCGAGCGGCCGGGGCAGGACGCCCGCCGCCACCACCGCCAGCGCGATGCCCTGCGTGGCGGCGACCACCTTGCGCCAGTAGCGCGGCGGCAGCGACCCGCGCATCCACGGCAGCACCCAGCCGGCGGCGACGAAGACGTACCGCATCGCGCCGATCACCAGCACCCAGGCGCCCACCTGGTCGGCGACGTACCCGCAGAGGACCAGGACGAGGAAGGAGTCGACCTCCATGTCGAACCGGGCGCCCAGCGCGCTCACCGTGCCGGTACGGCGGGCCACCTGCCCGTCGACCCAGTCGAGTGACAGCGCCACCGCGCTCAGCGCGACCAGGACCGGCACCACGATCGGCTCGCGGAACGAGTCGACAGTCAACGCGGCCACACCGCCGGTGAGCGTCGCCCGGGTGAGCGTCACCCAGTCCGCCGGCCCGAGCCGGTCCGCGCCCGAACGGCGCAGCCCGTATCCGAGCGCCGCGACCGTCACCACCCCGAAGAGCAGACCGGCCAGCCAGCCGTACGCGCTCAGGCCGACCGTGCCGGCCAGGGCCGCGAGTACGCCGACCTGGAGAATCGCCCCCGCGAATGGATCAGTTCGAAGTGCGGACACCATGCCTCCGAGGTAGACGTCACGAACCACACCTGTGTACGGAGAACATGCCCGAACAGTTCGTTCTGATACCGGAAACGCGCCAGCAGAAGCAGCGGCACCCGCAGCTCCCCGCGTTTGTTCGCTTGAACGTAAGTACGTACTTCCGTACTATCGCTGCCGTGGCAAGCGTGGAGGAACGGCTCGCGGCCCTGGAGGCGCAGGTGGCCCGGCTGGCCGGCGAGCGGGACGCCGGAGCCGGCACGCCGGCCGGCGGGGCCGCGCCGACCGACGCCCTCTGGGCACTCGGCGGCCTGAAGCAGCGAATTCCCGCCGACGGTGCCGGTGCGGTGCTCTACACCGGCACCGTCCGCACCGGGGACCGGAACTACGACTGGCAGTACGGCGCCACAGTCGACGACCTGCTCGACGACGACTGGCCGGCACTGGCCGGCACACTCACCGCGCTGGCGCATCCGGTGCGGCTGCGGCTGCTGCGCGAGATCCTCGGCGGGCGGCGCGGCACCGCCGAACTGGCCGGCCTCGACGGGATCGGCACCACCGGCCAGCTCCATCACCACCTGCGGCAACTCGCCGCCGCCGGCTGGCTGCGCAGCGGCGCCCGCGGGCGCTACGACATACCGCCCGAGCGGGTGGTGCCGCTGCTGGCCATCCTCACCGCCGCCCGCCGTTGACCCGGCCGGCCACTTCGACGGAAGGCAGCCCCATGCGTACCCCGATCGTTCTCGCCGTCGCCGCCGGCCTCGCCGCCTCGGCGGTGGCGGCGGTCCGGAAGCCCCGGCCGCCCCGCCTGGGCCCGCAGCGGACCGGCGACGCGGACCTGGCCGCGACCGTCCGCGCCGCCGTCGACGACCCCGAAGGACTGCGCGGCCTCGCGGTGGCGGTGGTCGAGGGCGACCGGGTCCGCGTCGCGGGCCTCGGCGACCGGGCTCGCGGCGGGCCGGCCGTCGAACCGGGCACGCCGTTCGAGATCGGCTCGCTCGTCAAGCCGCTCACCGGAATGCTCCTGGCCCGGCAGGTGGCGGCCGACGTGGTCGACCCCGACGACCGGCTGGCCGCCGTCCTGCCCGGCGTGACCGGTCCGGCCGGTGAGGTCACGCTCGCCGAACTGGCCAGTCACCGGGCCGGGCTGCCCCGGCTGGCGCTCGACTCCGCGGGTGCGACGATCCGCATGTGGTGGGCGGCGTCCACGGCCGGAAACGCGTACGCCGGCTACGACGTGGACCGGATCGTCGCCGTCGCCGCGAACACCGAGCCGGGCGGAGACCGCGGCACCGTCTCCTACTCGAACTTCGGCGCGGCGCTGCTCGGCCAGGCGCTGGCGGCCCGGGCCGGCGTCCGCTACCCGGAACTGCTGCGCCGGGACGTGCTGCGTCCACTGGAGATGAACGCCACGCTGGCCGCCACCGAGGCCGGGCACCTGCCGGGCGGGCGGGCCGAGGGCGCCACCGCCGCCGGCCGGGCCGCCGACCCGTGGCTGGGCGCGGGCTACGCCCCGGCCGGCGTCGGAATCTGGTCCACGGCCGAGGACCTGGCCCGGCTCACCGCCGCGATGCTCGCCGGCACCGCCCCCGGCGCCGACGCCGCCACGCCCCGCTTCGACGCCGGGGAGGACCGCCGCGTCGGGTACGGCTGGTTCACCAGCCGGTACGGCGACCGGGAGATCGTCTGGCACAACGGGGGCACCAGTGGCTTCCGGGCCTTCCTGGGCTTCGACCGGGCCGCCGACCGAGGTGTGGTGGTGCTCGGCAACACCACACGCGACGTGGACCCGATCGGCCTGCGACTGCTCGTCTGAGGCGGCGCGGCGGTCACCGCGTCCGGTCGGCGGTGTCCTGCTCGCGCCGGGCCAGCGCCGAACGGCGGTAGCCGTACAGCGCGTAGACGACCGCGCCGAGCAGGAACCAGGCGCCGAACCGCAGCCACGTCACCGGGTCGAGGAACGTGATCAGCCAGATCGAGAAGATCACGCCGAGCGCCGGGACCACGGGCATGCCGGGGAGCCGGAACGTCCGCGGGGCGTCCGGGCGGCGGTAGCGCAGCACGATCACCGCCACGCACACCACCACGAACGCCAGCAGGATGCCGATGTTCGTCAGCTCGGCGGCCTGCCGGATCGGCAGGAAACCGGCGATCAGCGCCGAGCCGACGCCGACGATCCAGGTGACCCGGGTCGGTACCCGGCGGACCGGGTGGACCTTGGCGAACCAGCCGGGCAGCAGCCCGTCCCGGCTCATCGAGAACCACACCCGGGTCACGCCGAGCATGAACGTGAACATCACGGTGAGGATGCCGATGATCGCCCCGACCGCGATCACACTGGCCAGCCCGGAGAGCCCGACCGAGGCGAACGCGGAGGAGAAGCCGCTCTCCGGGTCGATGTCCCGGTAGTTCTGCATGCCGGTGAGCACCAGCGTGGCCAGCACGTACAGCACCATCGAGATGACCAGCGACCAGATGATCGCCTTGGGCATGTGCCGGCGGGCGTCTCTTGACTCCTCCGCGGCGGTGCTCATCGCGTCGTACCCGAAGACCGCGAAGAAGACGGTGGCCGCGCCGGTGATCGCGCCGCCGACGCCGAACGGGAAGAACGGCGAGTAGTTGGCCGTCTTCACGTGGAAGAAGCCGACCACGATCACCAGCAGCACGACGGCGACCTTGAGGCCCACCACGAACGTCTCGAACCGCGCGGCGGCCTTGATGCCCCGGGTCAGCAGGAACGCGATGAGCAGGCAGAGCACCACCGCGAACAGATCCACCCGGTGCCCGTCGCCGGTGCCCGGCGCGCCGAGCATCCACGCCGGCAGGTCCGCGCCCAGCTCGTTGACGAGGAAGCCGAAGTAGCCGGAGATGCCGATGGCCACGACGGCGACGATCGCCGTGTACTCCAGCAGCAGGTCCCAGCCGATGAACCAGCCGACCGCCTCGCCCAGCACCGCGTACCCGTAGGTGTAGGCCGACCCGGCCTTGGGGATCATGCCGGCGAACTCCGCGTACGACAGTGCGGCGGCGGCGCTGGCCAGACCGGCGATCAGGAACGACACCAGCACGGCCGGGCCGGCGGTCTCGTTCGCCACCGCCCCGGCCAGCGCGAAGATGCCCGCGCCGATGATGCCGCCGACCCCGATCGCGGTGAGCTGCCACAACCCCAGTTCACGGGAGAGGCCCTCGTCGGTCTCGTCGGCGATCTGCTCGACCGGCTTGCGCCGGAAGATGCCCTGTCCCACCGCCATGCCGGCCCCTCCCCGTCGCCCGCGTCGTACCGCCCCGGGGCCACCGCGTCCGACGAGCCGCGACCCCGCCATGGACGAACGTAGATCCTCGGCGCGAAGATCGCAGCGCGACGGCAGCGATCACCCCGGCGGCGGACCGGCGACCAGCCGCCAGTACTGCCGTTTGCCCTCGTCGCGGACCACGACGCCGAGCCGGGCCAGCTCCCCGTGCAGCTCCCGGGTCTCGGCGTCGTGGCCGCCGTCGAGCGCCCGCTGCCGGGCGCGCAGCAGGGCGTCCGCGCCGGGCGGCAGGCCGGGCAGCCCTTCCACCCAGCGCCGGTACGCGTCCCGGTGCGGGTCCTGGCCGGTCCACGGCCAGCCCTGCCGGGTGAACGCCGCGCGCAACCGCTCGGCGTCCAGGTCGGACTTCTCCCGGGCCAGCTCGCCGCCGGCGGTGTCCAGCAGCACCAGTGCCCTGCCGTCGACGAACACCCCGGCCACGTCGGCGCGGGCGAGGTCACGGCCGTGCCCGTCGCGGTGCAGCCGTACCGACCGGTGGCCGACCGTGACGGTCAGCCGCTCGCGGACCGCCACCACCGCCAGGATCAGGCCGCCGAGCACGCCCACCCCGATCCCGATCGGGTACGACCGCTCGTCCGGCCACCGGGCGAGCAGCTCGAACAGGCCCTGGAACGGGAACCAGGCCAGCCCGGCGATCCAGCCGGACAGCGCGGTCAGCCCGGCTGCCAGTCCCGCCCCGAACAGCGGGAATCCCGCCCAGAACAGCACCAGCTCGCCGCGTCCGCCGTCGACGACGACGTCCTCCCCGGGTTGCCAGGCGGCCACGGTCAGGACACCTCCCGGCGCATGGTGCGGACCAGGCCGGCGGCCAGCGGCAGGAGCACCCAGACGGCCAGCGATACGCCGAGCCGGCCCCACTGCCCGCCGGTCATCTCGGCGCCGAGCAGCGGCTCCATGGTGAGCGAGGTGTCCAGCCAGCGGGCCGGTTCCCGCAGCGCGGAGATCATCGCGGACAGCAGGCTCCACACGGTGGGCAGCAGCAGGTAGGTGACGATCGCCAGCGGCGTGTTCAGCAGCAGCAGGCCGAAACCGGCACCCATCAGCACGTTCACCACCTGGAACACGGCCGCGTGCGGCAGCAGTTGCCAGTCGAACGTCCAGGCTCCCGCCCCGCCGGTGGCGCCGGCGGCGAGCGTGCCGACGGCGGCGACCGCCAGGCTGACGAGCACCGAGGCGAGCGCGGCGAGCACCACCGCGGCGAGTTTGGCGACGATCACCCGCTCCCGGCGGGGCACCAGCGCGAACGTGGTGAGCGCGCTGCGCTGCGACCACTCGCCGGTGATGGAGAGGATGCCGAGCACCGGCAGGAGCAGCCCGACCGGCAGCAGCGACGGCGTGAAGAACGCGGTGAACGTCTGGTCCGGCGCGTCGAGGACGAACAGCTGCACCACCACGATCACGGCCGCGATCAGGCCGATCGCGATCAGCAACCAGCGCCCGGCCCGGGTGTCGGCGAGCTTGCGCAGCTCCACGGCGGTCAGCCGGGCCAGCGTCGGTCCGGCGACGGCGACCTCGGGTCGCGGTGGTGCAGGGCTGCGGGTGGCGGTGGTCATCGGACGGCCTCCTTGGTCGACGCGCCGGCGGTGAGGGTGAGGAAGAGCTGTTCCAGGCCGCCGCTGCCGGCCGGGCGCAGCTCGGTGAGGACCAGTCCGGCGTCCGCCGCGGCTTGGCCGACCTCGCCCGGCTCGGCCCGGACGACGAAGCCGCCGTCGGTGCCGGCGGTGGCCGGCAGCGCGGCCCGCTCCAGCGTCAGGCGCAGGGCGTGCGCGTCGCGGGCGCGGACGAGCGTGCCGGCACCCGCGAGCAGCTCGTCCTTGCCGCCCTGGGCGACCACCCGGCCGCCGCCGATCACCACCAGCCGGTCGGCCACCGCCTCCACCTCGCGCAGCAGGTGCGAGGAGAGCAGCACCGTGCCGCCCCGGTCGGCGAAGTCGCGCAGCAGGCCGCGCATCCAGAAGATCCCCTCCGGGTCGAGGCCGTTGGCCGGCTCGTCCAGGATCAGGACCCGGGGGTCGCCCAGCAGCGCCAGCGCCAGGCCGAGCCGCTGCCGCATGCCCAGGGAGTACGCGCCGACGCGGCGCCGGGCCGCGGTGTCGTTCAGTCCGACCTGGTCGAGTGCCGCCGCCACCCGCCCCCGGTCGACGCCCATGGTGCGGGCGGCGAGCGTGAGCGTCTCCCGTCCGGTCCGCCCGGTGTGCTGCGCCGAGGCGTCGAGCAGCACGCCGATCTCCCGCCCCGGGTTGGGCAGCTGCCGGTACGGGCGGCCGCCAACTGTCGCGCCGCCCGAGGTGGGCGGCGTCATCCCGCAGATCATCCGCATCGTGGTGGACTTCCCGGCGCCGTTCGGCCCGAGGAAACCGGTCACCGAACCCGGTTCGCACCGGAACGTGACGTCCTCGACGGCGGTGTGCGGGCCGTACCGCTTGGTGAGCTGGTCGACTTCGATCATGCCGTCGAGCCTGCCGGGGTCATCCGGTCACGCGCTGCGGCCGGCGGTCTGCGCCGCCGTCGACCTCGGTTCACCGAAGGCGTCGACTTTGGTAGCTGGTAGCCGGTCCGGACGGCTTCCTAGCATGGACGGGTGACCAGCGCCGCCGTACCCGATCATCCCTGGCTCCTGCCGGGTTCCCTGGTGCCCGCCCGGGCCGCCCGTCGGACGCCCCGGGACTGGTTCGTGGACGGCGTGCTGTTCGTGGCCTCGCTGCTCTGGGTGCTGATCACCCACGCCGACGTCACCAGCGCCACCCCGGAGTTCGGCCTCAACGCCGGTCCGGCCTGGCTGGAGGAGGTCGACCTGCTGATCGGCCTGCTGGTCAGCGGCGCGCTCTGGCTGCGCCGGCGCTGGCCGGTCGGGCTGGCGGTGGCCACCGCGCCGCTCGTGTTCTTCTCGGTCACCTCCGGCGTCGCGTTGCTCGTCATCACGTTCACCGTGCTCGTGCACCGGCCGCTGCCGGTGGGTCTGGCCCTGGCGGCGTGGAACGTGCTGAGCCTGCCGGTCTACCTCGCCGTCCGGCCCGACCCGACGATGCCGTTCTGGGGTTCGGTGATCTGGACCGCGCTGTTCATCGGCGTGGTGGTGGCCTGGGCGCTGTTCGTCCGGGCCCGCCGCCAGCTCGTGCTGTCGCTGCGCGACCGCGCCGAGCGGGCCGAGGCCGAGCAGCAACTCCGGCTCGACCAGGCCCGGCAGCTCGAACGCGGCCGGATCGCCCGCGAGATGCACGACGTGCTCGCCCACCGGATCTCCCTGCTCAGCCTGCACGCGGGCGCGCTGGAGTTCCGGCCGGACGCGCCGCCGGAAGAGGTGGCGCGGGCAGCCGGGGTGATCCGGGCCAGCGCGCACGCCGCGCTCCAGGACCTGCGCGAGGTGATCGGCGTGCTGCGGGCCGAGGTCGGCTCCGAGGCCACGCCGGAACGGCCGCAGCCCACCCTCGCCGACGTGCCCGCGCTCGTCGCCGAGAGCCGCGACGCCGGGGTACGGGTCGGCGTGGTCGACGAGGTGGCCGAGCCGGAGGCGGTGCCTGCGGCGATCGGGCGCAGCGCGTACCGGATCGTGCAGGAAGGGCTGACCAACGCCCGCAAGCACGCACCGGGCGCGGTGGTGACGGTCCGGCTCGCCGGCGGCCCGGGGGACGGGCTCGCGGTGGAGATCCACAACCCGTGGCCGGTGGGCGCGTCACCCACCGCGATCCCCGGCACCGGCACCGGGCTGGTCGGGATCGCGGAGCGGGTCACCCTCGCCGGTGGCCGCCTCGAACACGGGCGGGACGCCGACGGCGCGTTCCGGCTGACCGCCTGGCTGCCCTGGGCGGCGGCTCAGTGAGCGCGCCGCTGCGGGTGCTCATCGTCGACGACGACCCGCTGGTCCGCGGCGCGCTGTCGATGATCCTCGGCGGCGTACCCGACCTGGCTGTGGTCGGCGAGGCCGCCGACGGTGCCGAGGTGCCGGCGGCGGTCGCCGCACACGCCCCGGACGTGGTGCTGATGGACATCCGCATGCCCCGCGTCGACGGGCTGGCCGCCACCGAGGCGCTGCGTGCCACAGCGGAACCGCCCGAGGTGCTGGTGCTCACCACCTTCGACGCCGACGAGCAGGTGCTGCGGGCGCTGCGCGCCGGGGCGAGCGGATTCCTGCTCAAGGACACCCCGCCGGCCGAGATCGTGGCCGCGGTACGCCGGGTCGCGGCGGGGGAGGCGACGCTGTCCCCGGCGGTGACCCGCAAGCTCATCGCGCACGTCACCGGCACCGCGCCGGTGCCCGGCGCGGACCCGAAGCGGGAACGGGCGGTACGGCTGCTCGACGGGCTCTCCGAACGGGAACGGGAGGTCGCGGTGCTGCTCGGCCGGGGCCGGACCAACGCGGAGATCTCCGCCGAGCTGTTCATGAGCGTGGCGACCGTGAAGGCGTACGTGTCGCGGCTGCTGACGAAGCTCGATCTGAACAACCGCGTGCAGGTGGCCCTGCTGGTCCAGGACGCCGGCCTGGTCTGACTCGCCGCACGGCGGGATTGAACTGCTGCCGTTCTCCGGCCGTACCAGTGGTCGAGGATGTGGTGCGGCCGTTCCGCCGTACCGCTGCCGAGCTGCGGGAGGCCTGCCGTGCGAGTTGGTGAGCAGTCGACGGACCCCATCGACCAGATCCTGGGCGAGGTGCCGGTACCGGCGCCGTTGACCCCCGAGGACGTCCGCCTCGCGGTCCGGGCGGTGGTGGTGCACGCCGCCGAGGAGTGGCCCGCGGGGCCGAAGTGCCGCAACGACGGGTCGTCGTTCCCCTGCCGGTTGCATCGCTGGGGCCGGCGGGTGCTGGAGACACACGGTCTCAACGACCGTCAGATCGACGCGCTGATCCGGCACGGCAACCCGTTCGTGCACGTGCCCTTCCCGTTCGTGCTGACCGGCCCGTCCGGCGCCCGTCCGGCCGCGGGTCAGGTCGCCCGTCCGGCCGGTCAGGCGGGTCGGCCGGGCGTACCCGGTCAGGTCGCCCGTCCCGGCGCCGCGGCCCAGGCGGCGCGCGGTCCGGTCCCGCGGGCCGCGACGCCGCCGGTGCGGCCCGGTCTGCGCCCTGTCGCCGGGCGGCCGGCTCCCGCCGCCCGGCCCCGCTGGCCCCGGGCGAGCTGACTCCCGCCGCCCGGTTCCGGGCCGACCGCCCCCGGGCCCGCCGGCCCGGGTGAGCTGACGCCCGGCGCCCGGTTCCGGTCGCGTCGACGCCCCGTCGCGGAGCGGCGTCGGTCGTGCCGGAGCATGCCGGCGGCGGCCCGGCCGGGGAGCCCCCACCCCCGTGCCGGGCCGCCGTCACCGTGTCACTTGACGCCGCAGTCCGGGGCGGACCAGTCCCTGGTGTTCGGCGCCTTGTCCCGGTTGTTCTCCCGCCGCGAGTCCACGTGCGTGTGGTCGTCGTGGTCCGGGTAGCCGGGCCCGTAGATGCCGCTGAAGCCCTGGTCGCGGGCGGATCGGGCGATGTCGCAGAGGCTGCGGTGCTTGGCGATCAGGTCGGCCGCGTTGCCGTAGAGGTGCTGGCTGTCCGCGGCGCCGCCGACCTGCCGGTTGCAGGCGATGCTGCGGAATCCGCTGGTCACGTAGAGCGGCTTGTCGCCGAGGCTGCGCCGCAGCGCCTCCAGCTTCCACATGGTGCGCAGCGCGTTCTCCCGGGTGGCCGACGAGGAGAGCGGACCTCCGGCCCACCCGCCCTTGCCGCAGCCGTTGTCCAGCTCGGCGTAGCTGAAGTGCTTGGGCGTGCAGTCGCTGTCCTTCTGCAGGTCGTAGATCTTGGCGAACGTCTGCGGCCCGGCCACGCCGTCGGCGCGCAGCCCGTACGCGGCCTGGAAGCGCTTGACCGCGGCGGCCGTCTCCGGGCCGTACACACCGTCGACCCGGACGATGCCGCCGTACGCGGCCCAGCCGGCCACCCGGATCTGGAGCTGCCGGACCTCGGCGCCGGAGCTTCCCTGGGACAGCGTCCGCTTCCAGGTGTAGCAGCCGTCGGCGTGCGCCGGTGGCGCGGCCACGACTGTCGCCACGGCGGCCCCGGGCAGGGCCAGCGCGAACGCGACCGCCGCCCGCTTCAGGGTGTTGACGCGCACAGAGTCCTCCCGATGTCAGAGCGGAACTGGGATGGGACGGGCACATCGACCGGTACGTCCCGTCTCTCTCACCGTGACAGGTGCGAGGATTCTTCGTGGTGATTAGCCGAAATTGTTCTCACTTCGGCGGTTTGCTGGATATTGCCTGTGAATAGTGCCTGTTTGCGTACGCGCCGCCGGGTGTCGCCCGTCGGAGGTGAGCGGTAACGTCTGCTCCCGGACCCGGGCGGCGACCTCGACGGGCGGGGAGGTGGGCGTTGGCGCGTGGCGGCGTGTTCTGCGTCGAGGGGCAGTGGCACCGCGACCTCAACGAACGAGGATCCGTCCTGCCCACGCTCGACCTGCTCGAACGGCTCGGCCGGATCCGCTACATCCACAAGGACGCGGCCACCCGCGACGAGCTGTTCTACTTCGTCGACCGGTGGTTGCTCAAGCAGTACGCGGATCACCGGGTGGGCTTCTTCGCCATGCACGGCGAACCGAGCCGCCTCTGCCTCACCGACTGGGACTCGGTCGAGCTGTCGGACGTGGCCGAGCGGATGGCCGGCCGCTGCGAGGGCCGCCGCCTCTACTTCGGCAGCTGCTCGGTGCTGCGCGCCTCCGACGCCACGCTGCGCGAGTTCCTCGACGTCACCGGCGCGGCGCTGATCTGCGGCTTCACCCGCGAGGTGGACTGGGTCGAGTCGGCCGCCTTCGAGACCGTGCTGCTCGACGTGCTGGCCAACGGTCAGCGGCACAACGCCGCCGAGGTGCGGATGCGCTCGGCACACTGGGCGCCGCTCGCCGCGTACCTCGGTTTCCGGGTCATCTACGCCAACGGCCGTGCCTGGCGGCCCTCGGCCCGCCCGCGCGTGCCGGAGCAGGTCACCGCGCAGCGGGCCGCCGGACGTCCGCGCTGAGATCGACCGGCGGGCCTGGTAGAACCGAGGGCATGGCACGCAGCATCGCGAAGAACACCCGGGTCGACCGGGACGCCCTGATCGAGTTCCTCCGCCCCCGCCACCACGTCGTGCTCATGACCACCCGCTCCGACGGTCGTCCGCAGTCCTCCCCGGTGGCCTGCGGCGTGGACGCCGAGGGCCGCCTGGTGATCTCCACCTATCCCGAGCGCGCCAAGGTCGCCAACATCCGCCGCGACCCGCGCGTCTCCGCGTGCGTGCTCTCCGACGACTGGAACGGCCCGTGGGTGCAGGTCGACGGCGTGGCCGAGGTGCTCGACCTGCCCGAGGCGCTGGAGCCGCTCGTCGAGTACTTCCGCAGCATCTCCGGCGAGCACCCGGACTGGGACGAGTACCGGTCGGCGATGGTCGCGCAGGGCAAGTCGCTGATCCGCGTCACGATCGAGTCCTGGGGTCCGATCGCCACCGGCGGCTTCCCCGCCCGGCTGGCCGACTGAATCGGTACGCGCCGGATCAGTACGCGACGGTGAACCGGGTGTTGCCGAACCGGGGATTCTCGATCTCGTCGACGATCGCCACCGCCAGGTCCTCGTAGGTGAGCACCGAACGGCCCTGCGCGTCGGTCACCGGGTGGTCGGTGCCGGTGCGGTAGTGACCGGTCCGCTCGCCCGGGTGGAACTCCAGCGGCGGCGGGGAGACGTACGTCCAGGTCACCCCGTCGGCACTGGAGCGGTAGAACTCCAGCGCGTCGGCCTGGCCGTGCGCCGAGTCCCGGTACTCCTCCGGGAAGTCCGGCTCGTCCAGGTAGCGGGTGCCCTTCGGGGTGAGCAGCGTCGAGCCGCCGCCGACGTGGATCACCCGCGGCGGATCCGGCACCTCACGCAGCGTGTCGACCAGCGTCCGCGCGGCGTCGCGCCACAGGTCCCGCTCGCCGCCGCCGATGGCCACCACCAGCACATCCGCATCCTCGGCCAGTTCGCGTACGCTCCGCGCCGAGGTCGCGTCGCCGGTCACCGTGCGTACGCCGGTGGGAAGGTAGCCGACCGCCTCCGGACGGCGCACCGCCGCTGTCACCCGGTGCCCCCGCTCGACCGCCTCGGCGGCGATCCGCGAGCCCGCCGTCCCGCCGGCGCCGAACACGACGATGTCGCTCATGCCTCACAGGCTAGGCAGCCCACCGGCGGGCGGCGGGGAGTTCCGCCGAACCGGCTCAGTCGACGATCGCCGAGTAGACGAGCTGGCGAAGCTGGCTGCGCAGCGGGTACGTACTCGACGGCATCAACTGGGTGAACAGCAGCGCGGTGACCTCCTCCACCGGGTCCACCCAGAACGCCGTGCTGGCCAGGCCGCCCCAGTAGAACTCGCCGACGCTGCTCGGGACGCGCGACGGCACCGGGTCCAGCACCACCGCGAAGCCCAGCCCGAAGCCGATCCCGTCGAGGACCGTCTCGGCGAAGCCCTCCGGCGAGAACGAGGCCAGATCCCGGTCGCCCGGCAGATGGTTGCGGGTCATGAAGCGCACCGTGCGGGGGCCGAGCAGGCGCACCCCGTCCAGCGCGCCGCCGCGCAGCAGGAACTGGGTGAACCGGTGGTAGTCCGCCGCGGTGGAGACCAGCCCGCCGCCGCCGGAGTGCCAGGTCGGCTCCGCCAGCGCGGCCCGGCCCACCCCGTCGGCGCGTACCGCCTGGCCGGTGGCCGGGTGCGGCGCGTAGAGGGCGGCCAGGCGCTTCGCGTCCGCCGCGTCCACCCACCAGCGGGTGTCGGTCATCCCCAACGGGCCGAGGATCCGCTCGGCGAAGAACG
This sequence comes from Micromonospora sp. WMMD1219, assembly GCF_049315215.1. Classification (NCBI taxonomy): domain Bacteria; kingdom Bacillati; phylum Actinomycetota; class Actinomycetes; order Micromonosporales; family Micromonosporaceae; genus Micromonospora; species Micromonospora sp. WMMD1219. The sequence goes on along the minus strand of NZ_CP186057.1, from coordinate 399,777 downwards.
CGTCCAGCGACTGCCCGGAGATCACCTCGACCAGGCGGCCCAGCACGTCGGTGGAGACGCCGTAGTTCCAGCTCGTGCCCGGCTGGAACAGCAGCGGCAGCCGGGCCAGCCCGGCCGACGCCGCCGCCAGGTCCGCGCCCGCCGGCACGCCCAGGTCGAAACCCGCCGCCCGGTACAGGCCGTCGACCACCGAGACCTGGGCGAAGCCGTACGTCAGGCCCGCCGTGTGGGTGAGCAGGTGCCAGATCCGGATCGGCTCGACCGCCGGCACGGTGTACGGCTTGAGCACCGAACCCCGGTCGTAGACGCGTACGTCGGCGAACTCCGGCAGCCAGCGGCTGACCGGGTCGTTCAGCTCGAACCGGCCCTCCTCCCAGAGCATCATCGCCGCGACCGAGGTGATCGGCTTGGTCATCGAGTAGATGCGCCAGAGCGTGTCCGGCTCGACCGGCGTACCGGCCTCCCGGTCGCGCAGCCCGTACGTCGAGGAGTGGGCGACCTCGCCGCGGCGGCTGACGACGATCTGCCAGCCGGCGAGCCGGCCGTCGTCGACGTACCGGGCGAAGTGCTCGTCGATCCGCGCCAGCCGGGCGGGATCGAATCCGACACGGCCGGGGTCGGTGCTCACGGTGACACTCACGACGCGAACCTACCCGCAGGTACGGCGGCCGGGAAGTGTCACTACTGTCGGTGGCATGCCTGAGCCGGTCGAGGACGTCACCTACCGCCAGCAGGACTGGTACGCCGAGGAGCTGGCCGACCGGCACTTCGTGCGATGCGAGTTCTTCCACGTCGACCTGACCGAGGCGGTCAGCCGGGGCGCGGTCTTCACCGACTGCGTGTTCGGCAACGTGGCGTTCAACGCCTCCCGGCACACCGACTCGGCGTTCACCAGGTGCTCGTTCAGCAAGTGCAACCTCTTCGAGGCCGAGTTCACCGGCTGCAAGCTGGTCGGCAGCACGTTCGACCGCTGCGACCTGCGCCCGCTGCGGGTCGACCGGGGCGACTGGTCGTTCGTCACGCTCGCCGGGGCCGACCTGCGCGGAGCGCGGATCACCGACGTACGGATGCGGGAGGTCGACCTGACCGGCGCCGACCTCACCGGCGCGACGCTGACCGGCGTGGACCTGTCCGGCGCCCAGTTGCACGCCGCCAAGCTGATCCGGGCCGACCTGCGCGGCAGCGACCTGTCCTCGCTCGACCCGACGGCGGTGCAGCGTGCCGACGCGCGGATCGACGCCGAGCAGGCCGTGGTGCTGGCGCAGGCGCTCGGTTTCCAGGTCGGCTGAGTCCGCCGGGAAATATGCCGCGGGTTGTCAGGTTTTCCGGACACACTCGGGCACATGACATGGTGGTCCGACCTGGTGGCGGCCGAGCCCGAGTTCGCGGCGCGGGTGCGCGCCCGCTTCGCGGTCCGCAAGCACGGCACGATGGCGACAGTGCGGCGGGACGGCTCGCCGCGGATCAGCGGCACCGAGTTCGACTTCGGTGACGACGGGCAGCTCCGGCTGGGCAGCATGGTCGGCGCGGTCAAGGCGCTCGACCTGCGCCGCGATCCCCGGGTGGCGCTGCACAGCCCGACCGAGGACGCCCCGCCGGACGACCCGTCCACCTGGGACGGGGACGCGAAGATCGCCGGCCGGGCGCACGAGGAGCCGCCCGCCGAGGACGGCTCGCACCGCTTCCGGATCGAGCTGACCGAGGTGGTCCTCACCCGGGTAGGCAACCCACCCGACCACCTCCTGATAGAGAGCTGGCACCCCGACCGAGGCCTACAGCAACGCACCCGCCATTGACCACAACCCCCGCAACCCCCCGGCCCCGCACCCCTCCGGCCCGCGTCGATCATGAGGTTAGCGGCGTTCGGCGTCCGATTTGTCGCCGCCAACTTCATGATCGACGGAGCTGTCCAGGGCGGGCTGACGCGGGACGCGCTCGGCGCGTCCAGCGGCGGGGGTGGGCGCCTCAGCCTGGGCGATCATGAAGTTGGCGGTGTTTGGTGTCCGGATTGTCACCGCTAACCTCATGATCGACGAGGCTGGGCTGGGCTGGGCTGGGCCGGGGTGGGTGCTCCGTCGCGCCGGGGCTGGGGAGATCTTGGTATGAAGTGGCCCCTATGGGGGCGTGATTGTTCCAAGATCTCTTCTGCGGGCGGCTCGGGGCCGCTTGGGCGTGGGAATTGCGAGGGCTGATGCCTTCTGCAAGATCGCGGTCTGTGTCATTCTCCCTACGGCGAGCCACGGGGCGGGCCGCTCGCCGCCGGTGGCCGAGGGAGGGTCGGTGGCTGAGGACGACGTCGCACGGACCGGGATCCGAGTCGGGGGCTGGCTGCCCACGCCGGACGAACCGGCCGACGCCCCGGAGCGGTACGCAGGTCCACGTCGCCTGCCCGGTGACACCGATCCCACCGTGCCCCGGACGGTGACCCCCCGGGACTCGGACCGCCAACCGGCCGATCTGGACGATCCGGTGCCTGCGGGGAACCTGGAACCGCCCGGTACCGCTGTCTGGCCGCCTCCGCGCAATTCCGGCCCGGCGAACCACGATCTCCCCGCCGCAGGCGCACTCGCGGCTGGTTCCGTAGCGCCCGACCCCCTTGGGGCGGCTACCGTCGCGCCCGGTCCCCTCGGGCCCGGCACATTCCCGGCCGATCCCGTCGCACCCGGCCCACTCGCGCCAGCGCCGCCCGCCCCGGGCCCGCTCGCGCCAGCGCCGCCCGTGCCGGGCTCGCTCCCGCTGGGGGCGCTCGACCCGGGCCCGCTCGCTTCAGGGACGTCCGCGCCGGTGCCCGAGCCGCGGCCGAGCCTGCCCGGCGGCCGGGTTCCGCTGGTCGGGCCGGCCCCGATCGGCCTGCACCTGTCCGGTCCGTCGCCGGCCCGGCCGGTCACTGTCCACAAGCCGGGCGATCCGGCCGACCTCGGGCCGCTGCAAGAGACGGGTGCGGAGGCGAGACCGGGCCGTCACTCCGCCCGGGAGAGTCTGCGGGCACGTCTGGCCGACCTGACCGGCGGCCTGACCGGCCTGACCGGCGGCCTGACCGGCCTGACCGGTGGGCTCGGCGTCCGGCTGCGCTCCGCAACCCGGGCGGCGAAGACCCGGCTGAGCCGGATCCTCGCCCCGATCGCCGGCCCGCTGCGACCCCCGCCCGACGCCCCGGCCACCCGGGTCGCCGCCGCACGGGCCCGCCGTCGGCGCCGGCGCGCCGTGCTGACGGCAATCACGCTGACCGGGCTGGTGGCGGCGCTGGCATACGCGGCCCGGCCACCCACGCAACTCCCGCTGATCCGGGGAACCGCGCCGGTGGCAGCACCAAGCGAACAGGCACCCGGCGGGCAACCCCCGAACAACCAAGCCCCGAACGAGCAAGGCCCGAACAACCAAGGCCCGAACGGGCAAGCCCCGAGCGGGCAGCCATCGAGCGACCAGGCACCGCGCGATCAGACGCCGGCCACCGGCGACCCGGTCGCCCCCGGCGTACCGCTGCTCGACGTGGACCTGGCACCGTTGCCGGGGGCGCTGTCGCTCACCGCGCTCGGTACGCGGGACTGGCGGCACTGGGGCGGCGCCGGCGCGGACAGCTTCCACCGCAAGGCGAGCGGTACCGGCGAGATCCAGGACCCGGGCGGCGAGCGGCTGGAGCACAACGCGGGCGCCTGTGATCTGCGGTGGACCGACGGCGCGCCGACGGCGCGTCAGGACGGCACCCGGGCGGGTGTCTTCCAGCGGGGCGCCGGGAAGAGCTTCACGCTCAGTGTGGCCGGGAGCGGGGATCTGCGGACGGTCCGGTTGTTCGTCGGCACGTTCTCGGCCGGCGCGCGGCTCGACCTGTCGCTGTCCAGCGGTGGTGATCCCGCCGTCCGCGAGGTCGCCCTCGCCGCGGGCGACCGCTTCTACCAGTACGTCATCCGCTTCCGGGCGGGCCCGGGGGAGCGGCTGCTGATCAGGTGGCACGCCCTGACGGTGACCGGCGGGCAGAACGACGGGGTGGCGTTGCAGGCGATCACGGTAAGCTGAGCGGCCGGTCCGGCGAGCGGTCGCCAGGTAACGAACTGGAAACGCCCGTCACTCGACATATGGCGCAAAGGGCCGTGCGGTGACACCGTGAAGCCCGTCGCACACCTGTCGTATCCGGCGGTGTCGCGACCGAAGTGGAGGGTGTGGTGGGCCAGGAGGACCGTCCGCGTACCGGCCCCGGCTCGCACCGGCACGGCCTTCCGCGTACCCGGTCCGCGTTGCGCCGACTGCGCCGCCGGCGGCGGCTGGTGCTGGAAGGGCTGGCCGCGTTCCTCTGCCTGGCGATGCTGGCGGTCTACCTCGGCGTTGAACGGCACGACACGCCTGGCGAGGAGCATGCCGGAGTGCCGGTGGCGCCGCCCGGCCGGGTCGGGCTGCCGAACGAGGCCGACGACACGGTGGTCAACCCGGGGCTGCGTCCCCGGCAGCGGCCACCGTCGCCGAGTCCGACGCCGTCCACGCCGTCGCCGTCACCGACGCCCGCGCCGCCGCCGACCGTCGCCGTGACCCGCGCCGAGGTGCCCGCCACCGTGGACCTCACCGCCGCCGGCCCCACCGACTGGGTCCACTGGGGCCTGACCGGTGCCGACCGGACGGTCCGCAAGCGGGGCGGCTCCGGCGAGATCCGCGACGAGGGCGGCCGGGGGCGGCGGGAGAGCTTCGACAACAACCCCGAGGCGTACGCCTGGCGTGACGGCAACCCGGTCGCGTCGGCGAGCGGAACCATGTCCGGCGTCTACACCTGTCACCGGGGCAGCGGGTTCAACCTGTCGGTGGCCGCCGACGGGCACCAGCGCACGGTGCGTCTGTACGCCGGGCTCTGGATGGCCCGTGGCCGCCTCGACGTGCGCGTCTCCGGCGGCGGCCCGGTGACCACGCTCCGGATGGAGGACCCGCACACCGCGCTCACCACCGAGTTCACGGTCAGGTTCCGCGCCCCGCGCGGCGCGAAGCTGCTGCTGAACTGGACGGTGGAGGAGTCGCTGGGCGACTGCGGCAACGTGAGCCTCCAGGCGGTGGCGCTGCGCTGAGCGGGGACAGTTTGTCCGTCGCGTGCCGGGCGGGGCGTCGTACGTTTCGGTTGTCCCGTCCGACCATCCTCTGTGGAGGCCCGACCGATGACCGGCCCTGCCCCCGTCGCCCCCGCCCGTCCGCGCACCGACTGTGACGTGCTGCGCGAGATCCCGATGCCGCCGTACGTCACGGTCGAGGACGTCCAGTTCGCGGTGCGGGCGGTGGTGGTGCACGCGCCGCGGGCCTGGTCGGGCGGGACGATCTGCCGCAACGACGCCAGCCCGCACCCGTGCCGGCTGCACGTGTGGGGCCGCCGGGTGCTCACGCTGCGCGGACTGCCGTCGGCCGAGATCGACGCGCTGGTCGAGCGCGGTGACCCCGCGGCCGACCCGCGTCCGTACCGCCCCGGCGCCTGAGCACCGGGGCGGCCGGGCCGGTCAGCAGAGCGCGGGCTTCACCCAGGAGCACTCCCGCCCCTCCGGTACGCGCGGCGACTCGGGCGCGGCGGGCACGGTCCGCCGGGCGGTCGCCGTCTCCTTCTCGGTGTACGAGGCGAGCGCGATCGCGATCTGGTCCTCCAGCCCCTTCACCGACGAGGTGAGGTAGTTGTTCAGCACGATCGAGAAGGCGAGCAGCCGCCCGTCGGCGTCGGTGACGTAGCCGGAGAGCGCCGACGCGCCGGTCAGGCTGCCGGTCTTGGCGTGCACGTTGTTCGCGGCGGCGGTGCCGCCCATCCGGCTGCGCAGCGTTCCGCCCACGAACCGGTCCGGGTTGCCGGCCACCGGCAGCGCGGCGTACCAGGTGTCGAACCACGGTTCGGCGCGGACCGCCGAGAGCAGCGTGACGAACTGGGCCGGCGGGACGAGGTTGCGCCGGGACAGCCCGGACCCGTCGCGCTGGCGCAGCGTGCCGGTGTCCACTCCGGCGTCGCCCACGTACCCGCTGATCGCGGACAGTCCGGCGGCCCAGGTGCCGGACCCGGAGAGCTGCCGGCCCAGTTCCTTGGTGAGCACCTCGGCGTGCCCGTTGTTGGAGAGCTTGAGGAACGGCACCATCAGGTCGGCCAGCGGCATCGAGTCGTGCCGGGCGAGCGGCTTGGCGGTGTCAGGGGTGGCGGTGCCGAGCACGGTCCGGCCGAGCACCCGTACGCCGTGTCGCCGCAGCGCGGAGCGGAACACGTCGGCGGCGTACCCGGTCGGCTCCCACACGGTCACCCAGTCGCTCTCGGCGGCCTGGCCGACCGCGATCTGGCCGGTGACGACCACCGTGTTGCCGCCGTGCTCACGTTCGAAGGAGATGGTGGTCTCGCCGTCGGCGACGGTCTCGGCCCGGTTGTCGATCCGCAGCCAGCCGTTGTCCGGGGTCATGGTGATCTTCGGCCGGGCGCCGGCCCGGGTGCCCGGGGCGGCGTGCACGATCACGGTGCCGGCGTCGTAGTCGGTGTCCGGGGCGACCGTCAGCGCCGACACCTGGGCGGCGTAGTAGTAGGGCTCGTCGTCCCAGGTCCAGTCCGGACCGAGCCGGCCCTTGTCGTACCGGGTGTCGTCGGCGACCAGGTCGCCCGCGACCACGCGTACGCCCGCCGCGGCGACCTGCTCGGCGAGCCGGTCGTAGTCGGCGGCGAGGATGGTGGGGTCGCCGCCGCCGCGCAGGTAGAGGTCGCCGCGGAGCATCCCGGCGCGGCGCGGCCCGTCGGCGCTCACCTCGGTGGTGAAGCGGTGACCCGGTCCGAGCAGTTCCATCGCCGCCGCCGAGGTGAGCAGCTTGGTGTTGGAGGCGGGGATGAGCCGCCGGGTGCCGTTGCGGTCGTAGAGCGTGCGGCCGGTGGCGGTGTCGACGACGACCACGCCCGCCTGCGCCCCGTCGAGACGGCTGTCGGCGAGGACCGCGTCGATTGTGGCGTTCAGCCGGGTCTGCGCCGGGGTGGGCGCTTCGGCCGTGGCGGTGGTGGTGCCGGCGGCGGCCGCGGTGGCGACCAGCGCCAGCACCGCGAGTGCCCGGGGAAATAGGCGACGATGCATGGGAAGATGCTGCCACGGAGATTTCCTGCGGAAAAGACTCCGGAGTGAAAGGTTATTTGCGGCCACCGGCGGTGGCGCCGCAAACCCCCGGTGTTCCCGCTTCGGACCGGGGAAAACTCCTGCTCACCGAGGAGCGGCCGATCATCGGGTTCCGTTTGACGGATGACCGGGCAGCGGGCACGGTGGGGGTGAGGGCCGTGCAACAGCCCTGCTTCCAGTGCGGCGAGATCGTGTCTCGCCCGCTTCCGGGTCGCGAGCCGACCGCGTGGGCCGTGTCGCCCGCGAAACCCGACACCCAGCCATGAGGAGTTCAGCCATGCTGACCATGACCGACAACGCCGTCCTGGTGATCCGTGACCTCGCCGCCCAGCAGGACGTCGCCGACGCGGGTGGGCTGCGCATCGCCGCCGACACCGACGCCGGTTCGCTCTCGATCGAGCTGGTGCCGCAGCCGGTGCAGGGCGACCAGGTGGTGGACACCGAGGGTGCGCGCATCTTCCTCGACTCGGACGCGGCCGAGCTGCTCAGCGACACGTCGGTGGACGCGATGGTCGACGAGGAGGGCGTGGTCCAGTTCGGCTTCACCGAGAAGGAGTGAGTTCAGCCGGCGCGCTGGTCCGGTTCCGGCCGGACCAGCGCGGCCAGCACGTGCGCCAGGTGGTGCGACGTACTCCACGCGATCCAGTTGGCCGGTGAGCCCGCGCCGGCGCCCCGCCGGGCCCGCCGGACGATCTCGTGGTCGCCCCAGGAGAAGCCGGCCCCGGCGGGCGACCAGTGCGGCGCGGCGGTGAGCGTGCGGCACAGGTCGGCGAACCGCTCGTCGCCCCGCCCGCCCCGCCGCGACCAGCGGTAGACCCACCACGCGTCGTCGGCGGCCCAGCGCAGCGTCGGTGTCCGGTCGCCGGGCTCGTCCGCGTCCCGCACCGCGCAGCCCACGCCGTAGTCGCCGTACCCGAGGCGCAGGTCGGCCAGACGCCGCCAGAGCGACCAGTCGTAGCGGTCCACGCGGACCGGTTCGTCCACCGGCAGCCGGGACAGGGCCGGCGGCATCCCACCGGCCGCCGTCGTCACCGAGCGCCAGGCGTGCCGCCGGGCCCACTGCGCGGCACGCCGGATCCGTGGCTCGGCCAGCCGGACGTCGGCCCGGCAGCACACGTCCCCGGCATCGAGCAGCAGGTCGCACTGCTCGGGCAGCAGACCCGTCACCCGCCACACCCGTTCCGCCGCCGCCGTGGCGGCGTCCGGCCCGGCCCGGTCCGGGCCGAGGCGCAGCCGGACGACCGCGTGGTGCGCCCAGGCCCGGGCCGCCGCGCCGTGCGCGGCCAGCCGCCGGTCGCTGTCCGCGAGACCGATCACCGGCACCAGCGGTACGCCCCAACGGACCGGGTCGTGTTCGGTGGCGTCCGGCAGGGCCGACACGTCGACGGCGGGCAGCAGCCCGGCCGGAAGGCGTCTCAGTGCGTCCACGATGGACGGTGTGTCGGCCGGGACGTCGAGGACCGGTGCGAGCAGCGCGGCCGAGGTGTCGTCGAGCCGGGTCAGCGCCTCCAGCTCTCCGCGCCGTGCGGCCAGCACCGGGCGGTAGACCGGCGGTCGACCTCGGAGCGGCTGCACCATACTTCAATGTAGCCAGATGATTGCGCAGCGTCATGGTTTCCGGGCGGCTCCGATGCGGCAGCCGGCCGTCCCAACCGGCGGCCAATGGATGATCAGGTAGACGTTTCCGCAGCTCAGAGCCGTCCAATGTCCTTGATCGGACAGTTCTCCGGGTGGTTGCCGGGCGGTGCGCCGACATAGCGTCGGAATCATCGAGGGTGATCGCCGACGATCGCCCGGAAGCGTACGAACGCCTCCGGCCGGCGTACCGGCGGGAGAGAGGATCACCATGCCCAGCCGTAGAGCAAGGAGGGAGACCACCGGCCAGCCGATCCCGAGCATGCGGGATGCCGCGCGCGCCGACACCGAGATCAACTCGTGTTCGCCGGTCGGGCTGCCGGCCACCGCGCGCATGCTGTTCGCCGTGGTCGACGCCAACGGAAGGCTCGTCCGCGGCCTCGGCGCCACCTCGGCCACCCGGCTCGCCCCCGGGATGTACCAGGTCGCGTTCGACCAGGACGTGGCCGGAGCGGCGTACGTCGGGACGGTCGGCCCCGCGACGGCGAACGGGCTGGTCCCGCAGGGTGTCATCACGGTGGCGCCGCGCTCGGGGATCGCCAACGCGGTGTTCGTCGAGACGCACGGCACGAGCGGGCACGCGGACCGCCCGTTCCACCTGGCCGTGCTGGCCTGACCGGACCCGCAGACGAGCGCACGGCGCCGCACGACCTCCGGTCGTAACGTCGCCGCGCTCCGGCCGTCTCCCACCACCGCAGCCGTACGGCGGTACGCCGGCGGGGACCTGGCTCGACCGGCCCAGCAGTGCGCCGGTCTTGTCGGCAGCACATGCCCCTTCCGAGGGCATCCAAACCGGATCGGCGTGGGGAATTCCACCATCTGCGACTCCCGGCGTGGCGGGCGCGTGATCGGGGTATGAGCGGGCCATGGAGCATTTCACTATCGCGACAGTCGCCGAGAAGAGTCCCGACTTCCGCCGCGTGCTCTGGACCGGGGAGCACACCCAGCTGGTCATCATGACCATTCCGCCGGGCGGCGAGATCGGCGAGGAGGTCCACGAGGGCATCGACCAGATCCTCACGTTCGTCAGCGGCACCGGCGAGGCGCGGGTGGCCGGGGAGAAGAAGGAGGTCGTCTCCGGCGACCTGGTGGTCGTGCCGGCCGGCACGAAGCACAACTTCGTCAACACCGGGCCGAACCCGCTGGTGCTCTACACCGTCTACGGCCCGCCCGAGCACGCCGACGGCGCGGTGCACAAGACGAAGGAGGAGGCGGACGCCGCCGAGGAGGCGGGCGAGGACGAGCCGCCCACCTCCTGACCTCCGGTCGAGCGGGGCGCCACGACCTCGCCTGTCACACGGGCGCCCCGCTGTGCACCAGGCCCGGATACTTGACGCCGGCGCCGGTGTTGAGCACCACCACGCGCTCACCCGGCCGGATCCACCCGCCCGCGCGCAGGTGCCGGGCGGCGGTCAGGCAGGCCGCGCCCTCCGGGCAGAGCAGCAGCCCCTCCCGGGCGGCGAAGTCGCGCAGGTCGGTGAGGATCTCCGCGTCGTCCACGGCGATCGCGGTGCCGGCGCTGTCCCGCAGCGCAGACAGGATCAGCTCGTCGCCGAGCGGGGCGGGCACCGTGATGCCGAACGCGACGGTGTGTGCGTCCTCCCACGGGGTGGCGCGGTCCTCGCCGGCCGCGAACGCCCGCACGATCGGCGCGCACCCGGTGGACTGCACCGCGACCAGCCGGGGCAGCCGGTCCTCCACCCAGCCCAGCTCGCGCAGCTCGTGCAGCGCCTTGTGGATGCCGATCAGCCCGACGCCCCCGCCGGTCGGGTAGACGATCACGTCGGGCACCTGCCAGCCGAGCTGCTCGACGATCTCGTACCCCATGGTCTTCTTGCCCTCCAGGCGGTACGGCTCGCGCAGCGTGCCGGCGTCGAAGATCCCGCCGTCCGACCCGGCGATCAGCTCGGCGATCTCCCGGCCCGCGTCGTTGATCAGGCCGTCGATCAGCCGCAGGTCGGCACCGGCGGCCAGGCACTCCTCGCGGCAGATGGTCGGCGCGGCCAGCGGCATGGCGATGGTCGCGCCCATCCCGGCCCGCGCCGCGTACGTGGCCCAGGCCGCGCCGGCGTTGCCGTTCGTGGGCATGGCGATCCGCCGCACGCCCAGCTCCCGGGCCCGGCTCACGCCCACCGACGCGCCGCGCGCCTTGAACGACCCGGTCGGGGTCAGCCCCTCGTCCTTGACGATCAGGTCCGCGATGCCGATCTCGTGCCCGTACGCGGGCGCGCGCCACATCGGCGTCCAGCCCTCGCCCAGCGTGGTGACGAACCGGGGATCGGCCACCGGCAGCAGCTCCCGGTAGCGCCACAGGTCGGCCGGGCGCAGCCCGAACTGCTCCGGGGCGACCGTGGCGGCCACCGCGGCGAGGTCGTAGCGGGCCAGCAGCGGCGAGCCGCAGCCGCACAGGTTCTGCAACACGTCGGCCGGGTGTTCACGACCGCAGCGCGGGCACTCCAGGTGCGTCAGGTGCACGGTGGTCCTCAGCTCGCGTCGATGCTCAGCCAGTGCCGGCTGCGCCGGCCCGGCTCGTACGGGGAGTCGAGGCGTTTCGCCACCACTCCCGGGAGCCCCTGCTCACGGGCGGCCCGCAGGGCGTCCGCACCGACTCCCGGGAACCACGGCGGAGTCTGCCAGTGCGGACCGGTGAGCGCCAGACCGTCGAGCAGGTCACGGCGTTGCGCGTACGGCACGTCGAGGCTGGACACGCCCTCCAGCCAGAGCAGGTCGACGGCGAGGAACTGCCCGTCGCGCCGGGTCGGCGGACGGACCCGCCCGGCCGGGTCGATCCGCACCAGCACGCCGTCGAGCACCGCCTCGGCCGGGGCCAGCGCCTCGGCCATCGCCCGCGCCCACGGATACTCCCCGGTGATCTCCGTGTCGTCGCCGTCGAGCAGCCGCAGCCGGCCGCCCGAGACGTACGCCATCGCGCGCACGCCCGCCCAGCGCAGCTCGTACCCCCAGGCGGCGGCGTCGCGCGGCAGCCGCCCGCCGTCGGCGGGCCGCATCGGGCGGACCAGCTCGGGCATCGGCGTCCAGCCCTCCGGCGCCGGGTCGGTGCGCCTGATCATCCAGTCCCGGCCCCGGCCGCCGGTGGCGAACAGCACGTACCGGCCCTTCGTGCGCTCGCCGTCGAGCACCACGATCACCTCGTCGTCGCGCCACTTCTCCGCGCGGTAGGTGCCGGTGTCGTGCACGGTCATCCGCCCGCCGCCGTACTCCCCGGCGGGGATCTCCCCGTGGAACGTCAGGTACTCCATCGGGTGGTCCTCGGTGTGCACGGCCAGGTGGTTGCGGCCCGGGTCGCGGGGCAGGCCGCGCGGCACCGCCCAGGAGGCCAGCACGCCGTCGTGCTCCAGCCGCAGGTCCCAGTGCAGGCTGCGGGCGTGGTGCTGCTGGATGACGAAGCGGGGCGCGCGCCGCGCGGACCGCTTCCGCCCGGCAGCCCGCTCGGGCACCGGTTCCGGCGTACGCGCGGCGTCCCGTTTCCGCCGGTACTCCTCCAGCCGGTCCGCCATCCCCGCATCCTCCCCCAGACCCGCCGTGCGCGCCGGGATGCCGGTGTGTGTGCGGCGAACCGGGGTAGAACGGGGGACATGGACAGCGACCAGCCCACCCTCCCGCTCACCGGCGACGTCCGGATCCCGCTGCTCGGCTTCGGCACGTGGCAGGCCACCGGCGAGGCCGGGTTCCAGGCGGTGCTCGCCGCGCTGGACGCCGGCTACCGGCACATCGACACGGCCACCATGTACGGCAACGAGAAGGAGGTCGGGCGGGCGGTCAGGGAGAGCGGGCTGCGCCGCGAGGACGTCTTCATCACCACCAAGCTGCCGCCGGACCGGGTGGGCCGGGAGCGGGAGACCATCGAGGCCAGCCTGGCCGCCCTGGACACCGACTACGTCGACCTGTGGCTGGTGCACTGGCCGCCGTCCGCGCCGGGCGACAGCATCCCGGTGTGGCGGGAGATGCTCGCGGCGCGGGACGAGAACATGGCGCGCACGGTCGGCGTGAGCAACTACTCGATCGGGCAGATCGACGAGCTGATCCAGGCCACCGAGGAGACGCCGGCGGTCAACCAGATCCGCTGGAGCCCGTCGCTGTACGACAGGCAGACGTACGCCGCGCACCGGGACCGGGGCGTGGCGCTGGAGGGGTACAGCCCGTTCAAGACCAGCGACCTGTCCGACCCGGTGCTGGTCCGGATCGCCCAGGCGCACGACGTGTCGCCGGCCCAGGTGGTGCTGCGCTGGCACATCGACCACGAGATCATCGTCATCCCGAAGTCGGTCACGCCGGAGCGGATCCGGGCCAACGTCGACGTGTTCGGGTTCTCGCTCACCGCCGAGGAGATGCGCGACATCGACGCCCTCGCCGGCTGAGGCGTACACGTGCAAGGGGCGCGGTCCGCTGCGGACCGCGCCCCTCACCGTGTGCGGTGGTCAGCCCCGGGCGCAGGTGGAGCCGTTGAGCGTGAAGCTGCTCGGCGCGGAGTAGCTGCCGTTCAGCGTCGCCTGGTAGCCGAAGCTGGTCGACGCCCCGGGCGCCAGCGTGCCGTTGTAGCCGGCGTTGCGGGCGGTCACCGCCGAGCCGCTCTGGCTGACAGTGGCGTTCCACGCGTTGGTGACGGTCTGCCCGGAGGGCAGGTTGTAGTTCAGCGTCCAGCCGTTGATCGTGCCGGAGCCGGTGTTCTTGACCGTCACGTCGGCGGTGAAGCCGTTGTTCCACACGTTCGCCGCCTTGTAGGTGACGGTGCAGGACGCGCCGCCCGACGGCGGGGGCGTGGTCGGGGCCGACGTGGTCGGCGGCGCCGACGTGGGCGGCGGGTTCGAGCCGGTGTTGACGCTCTGCGAGAACGAGTTCACCGCCAGCCCGACGCCGCCCTGCCACGGCTCGAAGCCGGCCTGGATGCTGGTCAGGTACCAGTCGTTGGTGATCGCACCCCGGTTACGGGTGTCGTTGATGAACGCCAGCGCGTCGAAGCTGAGGCTGGGGATGGCCGACGGCGACAGGTACGAGATGACGTTGTTGGAGCCGTTGCTGCCGCGCCAGACCTCCCAGGTGCGGCCCGCGATGCTGGCGGTGCCGACCGGCGAGCCGATGGGCTGGATCGAGCCCTGCCGGTTGAGCCAGATCATGATCTCCATCTGGTTCACGCCGTCGCGCTTGGGCGACGGGTCGAGCCAGATGTCGTACGACGCGTTGAAGATCGCGCCGCTGACGTAGTTGTAGCTGATGCTGGACGGCGCGCTGCTGATGTTCTTCACCTGCACCGGCAGGTTCGTGCCGGGTGAGCAGTTGGTGTAGTGGCAGCCCACGAAGATCGACGGGTACGCGACCGGCGCCCCGTTGGTCGGCGCGGAGCCGTCCGCCCGGGTGATGGAGAAGCCGGTCGAGGTGACGTTGATGCACTGCTGGGCGGTGGTGCCCCAGCGGTTGTTCTGCACCACGTACTTGCCGCCGATGGTGGTCGAGCCGTACTGCTCGCAGATCTGGGTGTCGGCGGAGGCGGTGCCGCCGAGCGCGACGGCGACGAGGGTGCCGGCGGCGAGCAGTCCGGCCGCCGCGAGGGCCCTGAGTGGACGCTTCATGATGCTCCTTGGCTCGGCGCGGGGACGGCGCCGGTTCGGTCGGTGGTACGGGCGGGAGCGCTCCCACGATGCAAGGAACACATTTACATGTCTCGAATCATTGCGCAAATGCGCCGGGCTCGTTAACGCTCCGCGTCCGGCCGGTGGCGCCCGGGGTCGCCGCGAGCGTCCCCTTCCCCCAGATGGAGGCGGGATTCCTGCCGGTGGGACGGGGTGCGCCGCCGACCGGCGTCCCGCGCCGGGGCGCACGGGCACTTCCGTCGCCTGGTTGCGGCGAGTAATGTCTTGCCTCCAACGCGTTCCGATCCCCCTCCGGAGGCGTACCCCGTGATGGGTGGTTCCCCCCTGCGCATCCTCGTCGTCGGCGCGGGCATCGCCGGCCTCGCCGTGGCCCGGGCGCTGCGCCTGGCGGGGTTCCGGCCCGACGTCACCGAGCGGCTGCCACCCACCGAGTCGATCGACTCCGGCCTCTACCTGCCGGGCAACGCCGCCCGCGCGATGCGCCGGCTCGACCTGGACGGGCCGCTGCGCCCGCTCGGCCAGGTGATCCGCCGCCAGCGCTTCCTCGACGCCGCCGGAGCGCCGCTGTGCGAGGTCGACCTCGACGCGCTCTGGGCCGGTGTGGGGGAGTGCCGGGCGCTGCCCCGGGCCGAACTGCACCGGGTGCTGCTCACCGGCGCCGGCGGCGCGGTGCGCCACGGCGCCGAGGTGAGCACAGTCGACCCGCTGCCCGGCCGGGTCGCCGTCGGCTTCACCGACGGCACCAGCAGCGAGTACGACCTGGTCGTCGGCGCCGACGGGCCCCGCTCGGCGGTACGGACGCTCGCCGCGCTCGGCGGACCGCCACGCCCCGCCGGGCAGGTGGTCTACCGCGCCCTGGTGCGCGGCGGCCCCCGCATCGCGGACTGGACCGCCCTGCTCGGCCAGCGGGCCGGGTTCCTGGTGGTGCCGCTCGGCGCCGGGAGGCTCTACTGCTACGCCGACGAGGCCGGCACCGAGCTGCCCGCCGACCCGCTCGCCCGCCTGCACGAACTGTTCGGCTCCTACGGCGGGCCGGTGCCCGAGGTGCTGGCCGCGCTGGAGACCGTGTCCGTCGAGCGCACCGAGGAGGTCGAGCTGGGACGCTGGTTCCACGGCCGGGTGCTGCTCGTCGGTGATGCCGCTCACGCCACCGCGCCGACGCTGTCCCAGGGCGCGGCCATGGCGCTGGAGGACGCCGTCGTGCTCGCCGAGTCGCTGCGGGCCGCCGGCAGCGTCGACGCCGCGCTGATCGCGTACGAGAGCCGTCGCCGCCCGCGTACCCGCTGGGTGCGGGACCGGACCCGGGACCGCAACCGCACCCGCGACGTCCCGCCGGCGCTGCGCGACCCGTTGCTGCGCGGACGCGGCGGGCGGATCTTCCGGGAGCACTACCGGCTCCTGACCGGCCCCCTCTAGAGGGCGGGAGATCGTAGCCGCCCACCCCACGCGGCGGGGCCACCTACCGGGGACTATCCTCCTTGCGGATGACGGCTGCGCCGATGACCAGCGCGCCGAGCGGGACAACCAGAACCGGAGGCCACTCGTGACCACCGTCGCACCCAAGCCGGTCGTGACCCGGCCCTGGCCGGTCCGCGAGCCGGTCAAGGGGTCGGCCATCGCGCGGCTGCTGCGCACCACGGACGCGAAGCAGATCGGGATCATGTACATGGTCACCGCGTTCGTGTTCTTCATGATCGGTGGCCTGATGGCCCTGATCATGCGCGCCGAACTCGCGCGACCGGGCCTGCAGTTCCTGTCGCCCGAGCAGTACAACCAGCTCTTCACGATGCACGGCACGATCATGCTGCTGTTCTTCGCGACGCCGATCGTGTTCGCCTTCGCGAACTACGTGGTGCCGCTGCAGATCGGCGCGCCGGACGTGTCGTTCCCCCGCCTCAACGCGTTCGCCTACTGGCTGTACCTGTTCGGCGGCACGCTCGCCACCGCGGGCTTCATCGCCCCGGGCGGCGCGGCCGACTTCGGCTGGACCGCGTACACGCCGCTGAGCACCGCCGACCACGCCCCGGGTGTGGGCGCCAACATGTGGGTCGTCGGCCTGGCCATCTCCGGTCTGGGCACGATCCTCGGCGCGGTCAACCTGATCACCACGATCCTGACCCTGCGCGCGCCCGGCATGACCATGTTCCGGATGCCGATCTTCACCTGGAACATGCTGGTCACCAGCCTGCTGGCGATCCTGGTCTTCCCGCTGCTGGCCGCCGCGCTGTTCGCGCTCGCTGCGGACCGCCTGATGGGCGCCCACGTGTACGACCCGGCGACCGGCGGGCCGATGCTGTGGCAGCACCTGTTCTGGTTCTTCGGTCACCCCGAGGTGTACATCATCGCGCTGCCGTTCTTCGGCATCATCAGCGAGATCATCCCGGTGTTCTCCCGGAAGCCGATCTTCGGCTACAAGGGCCTGGTGGCTGCCACCATCGCCATCGCCGCCCTGTCGATGAGCGTCTGGGCGCACCACATGTTCGCCACCGGCCAGGTGCTGCTGCCGTTCTTCAGCTTCCTGAGCTACCTGATCGCCGTGCCCACCGGTATGAAGTTCTTCAACTGGATCGGCACCATGTGGCGGGGCCAGATCACCTTCGAGACGCCGATGCTGTTCTCGATCGGCTTCCTGGTGACCTTCCTCTTCGGTGGTCTCACCGGTGTGCTGCTGGCCAGCCCGCCGCTCGACTTCCACCTGCACGACTCGTACTTCGTGGTGGCGCACTTCCACTACGTGCTCTTCGGCACGATCGTGTTCGCCGTGTTCGCCGGCATCTACTTCTGGTTCCCGAAGATGTTCGGCCGGATGCTCGACGAGCGGCTCGGCAAGATCCACTTCTGGCTGACCATGATCGGCTTCCACACCACGTTCCTGGTGCAGCACTGGCTGGGCAACGAGGGCATGCCGCGCCGGTACGCCGACTACCAGGCCGCCGACGGCTTCACCACGCTGAACACGATCTCCACGATCGGCGCGTTCATCACCGGTATCTCGACGCTGCCGTTCATCTGGAACTGCTGGAAGTCGTACAAGACCGGCCCGGTCGTCGAGGTCGACGACCCGTGGGGCCACGGCAACTCGCTCGAGTGGGCCACCAGCTCCCCGCCCCCGCTGCGCAACTTCGACCGCATGCCGCGCATCCGCTCCGAGCGGCCGGCGTTCGACGCGAAGTTCCCCGAGCTGGCCGCCGGGCAGAGCCTGGCCGGTCCGCCCGAGGGTGGTGCCAAGCCGCTGACCAGCGAGGTCAACGGTGGCGCCAGCTACCAGGAGGACACCGCAGGCAACCTCGACCAGCGCTGACGCACTAGTCCAAGGCCGGGCGCCGCACTCCCTGACGGGGGCGCGGCGCCCGCCCTTTTCCCCTGCCCGCCCTGTCCCGCCTGTCCTGTCCCCTCCTCGCCCGACTATCCCGATCCGCCCGTTTCCGTCGATCATGAAGTTGACGGCAGTTCGTGTCCGTTTTGTCGCCGCCAAGCTCATGATCGACGGGGTGAGGGCGGGGGCTCGGCACCAGTTCGGGGAAGTGGTGGTGTCCGGGGCACCTGGACCCAGCCACTTCCCCGTTCTGGCTTCGCTCTGCCTTGGGCGCTCCGGTGATCAAGGAGTTTGGGTCGTCCTGCGGTGCCTGAGGGGACGCCAACTCCTTGGTCAACTTGCGGGGTGGTGAGGTTCGGGGCCGGGGACATCGCGCGGGCACCAGTTCGGGGGAGTGGGGGTGTCCGGGGTGCGTGGACCTAGCCACTTCCCCGTTCTGGCTTCGCTCTGCCTTGGGCGCTCCGGTGATCAAGGAGTTTGGGTCGTCCTGCGGTGCCTGAGGGGACGCCAACTCCTTGGTCAACTTCGGGGAGGGTGGGGTTCCGGCCAGGGAGCATCGCGCAGGCGCCAGTTCGGGGGAGTGGTGGTGTCCGGGTGCGTTGACCTAGCCACTTCCCCGTACTGGCCTCGCCCTCCGCCTCGCGGAGACACGAACTCCGGCCGAGGGGTCAGCGGGGGGCGAGGGCCAGGTCGGGATCCAGGGTCGGGGTGGGGGTCGGGGTGCGGCGGTGGCGCAGCTCGATCGGGAGCACCGCCAGCGCCACCAGCGCGCCGATCGCGCCGGTGACCACGAAGCCCCACACGGGCGCGGTCGCGTCGATCACCGCGCCGGCCAGCGGTGCGCCGAGCGCGATGCCCACTGTCACGGCCGAGCCGTGCAGGCCCATGGCCAGGCCCCGGACCGAGGGCGGGGCCAGCCGGCTGACCGCGTCGGAGGTGGACGCGATGGTGGGGGCGCAGAGCGCACCGGCCGGGATCAGCGCGAGGCAGAGCAGCCACCAGTGCGACCCGCCCAGCCCGACCGGGATGGTGGTGAGGCTCAGCGCGGCCATCAGTGCCAGCGGGGAGAACGAGCGGCGTACCGCGCCGTAGGCGAAGCCACCTGCCAGCGACGCGACCGCCCAGGCGGCCAGCACGGCGCCGGTCCAGCCGACCTCGCCACCGGACCGGAGCACGGCGACCACCGCGACGTCGGTGCCGCCGAGCACCAGCGTGGCGGCGAGACTGACCGCCAGTACGGCGAGCAGGCGCGGGGTGAGCCACTCGCGGCGGTGCACCGGGCGCGGCGGTCCGGCGGGCTCGTCGGCGGCCCGGATCGGAGGGTTGAGCAGCCAGAAGCAGATGCCGGAGGCGACGATCCCGGCGCCGACCGCCCAGAGGGTCAGGCGCGGCGTGACGGCGGTGGCCAGGGCCACGGCGAGCGCCGGGCCGACCATGAACGACAACTCCACCGCCATCGAGTCCAGCGCGTACGCGGGGCGGCGCTTCTCGACCGGCACGAGCGCGGCGATCGACTGGCGGACCATCGAGAAGATCGGCAGGGCGAGCAGCCCGGCGAGGAACGCGGCGGGGAGCAGCACCGGGTACGGCAGCGTGGGCGCGGCGGACCAGAACAGCGCCTCGGCGACTGTGGTGAGCACCAGCACCGGCCGCAGCCCTCGGCCGTCGATGAGCCGCCCGAGCAGCGGGGCGCCGAGTGCCGCGCCGATCGTGGACGCGGCGCCGACCAGGCCGGCGGCGCCGTAGCCGCGGCCCAGGTCGAGCACCACGTAGAAGGTGAGCGTCACCCCGGTGGCGGTCAGCGGCACACGGGCCAGCACCGACACCAGCAGCAACGATCGGAGACCGGGCAGCGCGAGCGCTTCCCGGTAAGGCTTCAGATTCACGACGGACCGTACCTCCGGCGCCATCCTGGGGCCGGGGTACGACACCCGCAACCGATTACCCGGTCAAGCGGTCCTGATCACAGGCTCGCCCACCATGGTCACCCCGGCGCCGTCGAGCGCCCGCAGCGCCACGTCGAGCGTGTCCGGCGCGACAGCGGCGGTCAGGTCGAGCAGCACCGTGGTCCGGAAGCCCTCCCGGGCGGCGTCCAGGGCGGTGGCGCGCACGCAGTGGTCGGTGGCGATGCCGACCACGTCGACCCGGTCCACGTCGTGCCGCCGCAGCCAGTCGGCCAGGCACTCGCCGTCGGGGGCGTGCCCCTCGAAACCGGAGTACGCGGCCGCGTGCTCGCCCTTGTGGAAGATCGTCTCCACCCGGTCGGTCGCCAGTTCGGGGTGGAACTCGGAACCGGAGGTGCCGACCACGCAGTGCCGGGGCCAGGAGTCGACGTAGTCCGGCGGGTCGCCGAAGTGCGCGCCCGGGTCGACGTGGTAGTCCTTCGTCGCGACCACGTGGTCCCACCGGTCCGGCTCGGCGGCGAGCAGCCGGGAGATGCCGGCGGCCACGCCGGCTCCGCCACCGACCGCGAGGGAGCCGCCCTCGCAGAAGTCGTTCTGCACGTCCACGATGATCAGGGCGTTCGCCATCTGACGGGTTCCTCCTCAGCTCGCGGGTACGACGGTCACCGGTACGGCCGGATCTCCGGCGGAGAGCTTGAGCCCCTCCCACGGGATGGAGATCAGGCACTGGCGCAGGTGGTCCCGGGACTCCTCCAGCGTGGGCAGCGTCTCCGGCTCGCCGGACACCACGTACGAGTGCTGGAGCAACCGGTCGTTGGGCTGCCGGTCCGGCACGCCCTGCGGCACGATGACCTCCTCGGTGGCGGTGCCGGTCGGCTTGTGCCGGCGGACCGCGACCTTCCGGCCGCCGATGGTGGCCTTGTGCTCGGAGCGCTTGACCACCGGCCGCCCCTCCACCTCGACCAGCTTGTAGACCAGGCCGGCGGTGGGCGCTCCGGAGCCGGTCACCACGGCGGTGCCGGCGCCGTACATGTCCACCGGTTCGGCGGCGAGCGCGGCGATGGCGTACTCGTCGAGGTCGCCGGAGACGATGATCTTCGTCTCGGTGGCACCGAGCGAGTCGAGCAGCTCGCGGGACTGCTGGGCGATCACCGCGAGGTCGCCGGAGTCGATCCGGACCGCGCGCAGCTCGGGCCCGGCCACCGCGATGGCGTTGCGGATGCCCTGGGCGATGTCGTACGTGTCGACGAGCAGCGTGGTGTCCTTGCCCAGCGTGGCGACCTGGGAGGCGAACGCGGCCCGCTCGTCGTCGTGCAGCAGCGTGAAGGCGTGCGCGGCGGTGCCCGCGGTGGGGATGCCGTAGCGCTGCCCGGCGGCCAGGTTGGAGGTGAACCGGAACCCGGCCAGGTACGCGGACCGCGCCGCGGCGACGGCGGCCTCCTCGTGCGCCCGCCGGGAGCCCATCTCGATCAGCGCCCGGCCCCGGGCCGCGGTGACCATCCGGGCCGCGGCGGCGGCGATGGCGCAGTCGTGGTTGAGCACTGACAGCACCAGCGTCTCCAGCACCACGCACTCGGCGAACGTGCCGGACACGGTGAGGATCGGAGAGCCGGGGAAGAACAGTTCGCCCTCGGCGTAGCCGTCGATGTCGCCGGTGAACCGGTAGTCGGCCAGCCACTGCGCGGCCCGGTCGTCCACCACTCCGGTACGGCGCAGGAAGTCGATCTCCGCCGGGTCGAACCGGAAGTCGCGGATCATCTCGATCAGCCGGCCGGTCCCGGCGACCACGCCGTACCGGCGCCCGGCCGGCAGCCGCCGGCTGAACACCTCGAAGACGCAGCGTCGGTCGGCCGTGCCGTCACGCAGGGCCGCGCTGACCATGGTCAGCTCGTAGTGGTCGGTCAGCAGCGCGGGACGAAGGGTGCTCACCGCCCCAGCCTAGAGTTCAGCCCGGATCCGCGCCGTCGTGCCCCGGCATGGACCGCAGTGCGGCCCGCAACTCGCCGCGCCCGGCGACGCCGAGTTTGCTGTAGACGCGCTGGAGATGGTTCTCCACCGTGCGCGTGGACAGGAACAGCCGTTCGGCGATGGCGCGGCTGGTCACGCCGTCGGCGGCGAGGCGAGCGATCTCCCATTCCCGTTCGCTGAGCGTGGGGCGCAGCAGCCGCAGCGCCGGGGTGGAGATCTCGTCGCAGCGGCGCAGCAGATCGGCCAGGCGTTCCCGGATCGGCCCGGTGGCGCCGCCCCGGACGTGTCGTGTCCGGTGCAGCGCCAGGGCGGTCGCCTCGGCCGCGTACACGGTCAGTTCCCGGTCGGCGAAGCCGTCGGCGACGGCGAGCAGCGCGTCCGGGGAGCCGTCGACTGCGGCCCGGCCGAACCGGGCGACGAGCGGCGGCAGCACGCCGTCGACCTGCTCGGAGAGTTCGGCCAGGCGCTGCGCCACTGTGCGCCGGCCACCGTCGGTGCAGGTCGGGCCGACCGGCGCGGCGGCCTGGTCCAGCCGGACCAGGTCGAGCAGGACGAGCAGCTCGTGCCCGGCCAGGCCGTCCTCGCGCAGCCGGTCGGCGAGCGCGCACAGGTGCTTGGTCGCGGCCGGCAGGTCACCCGTGGCGGCCTGGACCGCGCCCCGGGCCTGCTCCAGCCACGGGTAGAGCACGGCCATCCCGGGTGCGTGCGTCCGGTCCGCCTCGGCCATCGCCTCGGCCGCGTGCGTCGCGTCGCCGCGCAGCGCGGCGGCCTGGGCGCGCTCGGCGTGCGCGAGGCCCGCGTACACCCGGCTGGTGGCGAGCACCGCGCACGCCTCCAGGCTGGTCCGCAGCGCGTCGTCGCCGCGCCCGCGCAGCCGCGCCGCGTACGCCTGGAGGATGGCCAGGTAGCCAGTGCCGAGCCGGAAGTCGCCGGCCCCGGCCAGGTCGGCGAACTCGTCGGCGACGATCGCGTCGATGCCGGGCAGGTCGCCGGAGAGCGTCAGCCGGGTGCCCCGGGCCAGTTCCATGGCGAGCTGGAGGTAGGGCATGTCGGCCCGCCAGCACGCGGCCTCGGCCTGCACCCGGGCGATCGCGGTGGCACTGAGCTGGTATTGCCCCTGCGCGGCCTGCAGGTGGGCGAGCGTGCAGCGGGCCAGCTCCCGGGCGGCCATCGGGGCGGCGGGCCGGTCCAGCACCTCCTGGGCCAGCCGGACCGCCACGTCGACGTCGAGCCGGTGCAGCCGCATGATGGCCTCGAAGGCGCGTACGCGGGCCCGGTCGGCGGGGTCGCTCAGCTCCTCGCCGCGCGCGGCGATCTCCTCCACGGTGGACTCGCGGTTGAGTCCCCAGTAGCTGACCATGCCCCGGACGGTCAGCCACCGGCTGCGCCGCCGTTCGTCGTGGATCTCACCGGCGACCTGGTCGAGCACGCCGAGCGCCTCGTCCGGCCGGTCGCCGAACATCAGGATGGTGGCGAGCAGTTCGGCCGCGTCCGTGCCGCCGCCGGCCTCCAGCGCGGCCCGGGCCAGCCGGGTGGCCAGCGGCACGTCGTACCGGCCGAACGCCTGCACCGCCGCTTCGAGCAGCAGTGCCACGTCCTGCGCCGTACCCGAGTCGAGTCGCCACACCGCGACGCGCAGCAGGTCCTCCCGGCGGCGCTTGCCGACCTGTTCCAGTAGTCCGGCGAGGGTGGCCTGGAGCCGGCGGGTGCGGCTGACCGGGCAGTGGCGGCGCATCACCTCGCCGTAGAGCGGGTGCGCCAGGCGGACGTTGAGCCGCCGGTCGTCGTGGACCAGCGCGATGAGCCCGCGTTCCTCGGCCGTCTCCACGTCCGCCGGGTCGGCCGCGCGTTCCAGCAGTTGCAGGCCCAGCGGCTCGCCGAAGGCGACCAGTTCGACGACCGCCCGGACGCCGGGGGTGAGCTGGCCGATCCGGGTGTCGATCAGTTCGGTGAGGCTGGGTGCCAGCTCCAGCCGCCCGGTCCAGGTCCAGATGCCGTACCTGCGGTTCAGCTCGTCGTCGGCGGCCAGCACCAGCTCCCGCAGCAGCAGCGGGTTGCCCGCGGAGAGCTGGAACAGCCGGTCCGAGGAGCCGGCGTCGACGGGACCGCCCAGGATGGCGGCGAGCAGCCCGGTGGTCTCGCTGCGGCACAGCGGGGCCAGCTCGACCAGGTCGGCCAGGTCGTCGGTCCAGAGTGCGCGGATCGGCAGCGGGACCTGCTCGCCGTTGCGCAGCGTCCCGATGACGTACGCGTTCTCCGAGCGGGCGACCAGGTGCACGAGCGCCGCCGAGGGCGGGTCGAGCAGATGCGCGTCGTCGATGGCGAGCACGATGGGCCGCCCGGCGGCCTGTTCCTGGAGCACGTCCACGGCCCAGCGCAGTATCCCGGCGGGGGACAGGCCCTGCGGCTGCGAGGCGGGCAGCACCTGGACCAGCCCGCCGAACGGCAACGCGGCTGTGGTGGCGCTGGCCGCGATGGACCAGATCGCGTACCGCTCGGGGGAGAGCGCGGCCACCCCCTCGCGCAGCAGCCGGCTCTTGCCGACCCCGGCGTCGCCGCTGAAGAGCAACCCGCGCCCCTCCGGGCCACCGACCGCCGACAACAGACGGTTGAGTTCATCAGTACGGCCGACGAACTCCCACCTACTCATCGATGCAGCATATCGACCGTGTTCCGTCCGCGTACGCACCGTCACGCAGTGAAGTTGAGTAATCTGTTCATTACCCGTGAGTACCGGATGTGTTGGTTGTCGGATGGCCGACACCCCTACTCTTCCGGCAGTCCCTGCAACCAGGGAGAATCCGCGACCGGTACCCCGGTCGCCCGACCGGGAGGCCCGCCTGATGACGCCAGGTCCGCTCCCTTCGGTCGACGTGCCCGACCCAGGCCGGCAGGCCGAGCCACCCGGATCCGCCCCGCTGCCGACCCGGCTCGGGGTGACCGTGCCCGGGCCGGACGAGCCGATGGCGGTGGTCGTCGCCGGTCCGGCCGGCGCGAACCGGCGTGAGCTGATCGCCGGCCTGCTCGGGGTCGAGGCCGCGACGCTCGCCGTGCCGCCGGGAAGCAACCTGCTGGTCCAGCACGCCGCCACCGCGACCCGCGCCGCGTACGTCCCGGGCTACCGCCAGCCGCACGCCTACGGTGCCGACCCGCTCGCCGCCGGTCCGGCGCTGGCCCGGCCGCCGCGCCGGGTCGAACTGAGCCTGCCCGATCCGCTGCTGCGGCACTTCGCGGTGCTCGACACGCCTGATACCGGCACGCTCGGCGTCGCAGGCGGCCGGGTGCTGCGCGACGCCGTCGGCCGGGCCGGCGCGCTGCTCTTCGTGATCTCCGCCGACCAGGCGTTCAGCGCGGCCGAGCTGCACCTGCTCGCCGAGGTGGCGCGTGCCCGGGTCGAGGTGTTCTTCGCCGTCACGCCCGGCGTGACCGGCCCGGCCGCGCCGGCCGACGGCGCGCGGGCCCAGGACCGGGCGGCACCCGGCCGGACCGGGCCCACCCGGCGGCTCGACCCGGTGTCGGTCTCGATCGAGGCGCACCGCGCGGCGCTGCTGGCCGCGGTGCCGGCGCTCACCCCGGCCCGGTGGTTCCCGGCCCGCCGCGCCGAGCTGCCGCAGCTGCGCCGGGCGCTGGTCGGCTGGGCGGCCGACGAGGTGCTGCGTCGCGGCAGCGCCCGCCCGCCGGTGCCGGCCGGCGCGCACGGCCGGGTGCCGGTGCTCGCCGGTGTCGAGCCGGGTGAGCTGGCCGACCGGATCGACCGCCAGGCCCGCGCCTGCGCCCGCCGGATCCGCCAGCACCTCGCCCTGGAACTGGCCAACATCCACCTGCGGGTGGTGCAGGAGATCGTCTTCGGGGTCGGCTGCGCCGGCCTGCCGCAGATGCTCGACCGCGAGCTGGAGGCGCTGTCGCTGCTCGCCACCACCCAGTGCGACGAGGCGGTGCGGGGCCTGGTCGACGAGGCCGCCGCCCGGGTCTTCGGCGCGCCGCTGGCCGAGGGCGTACGCCGGCGGATCATCCACGCGGTGCGCTGGGGCCTGGCCGACCACCCGGACGCCCCCGAGCTGGACCGGGTGCTCCTGGTGACCAGCACGGCCGGGGTCGCCGGGCTGACCGGCGCCGGTGCCCTGGACGCGCTGGCCGGGCTGCCCGGCGCGCAGCGCGACGAGGTGCTCCCGCCGGTCGGCGTCGCCCTCAACGGCGGCTGCTGGCAGCACTGGCGGGCACCCGGCAACAACGACCCGAACGCCGCTCGCTCCTGGGCCCAGCGCGCGTTGCGCGAGGTCGAACTCGAACTGTCCCGCGAGGTGTCCCGCCGCTTCGAGGTGATCCGTCTCTCGCTGGGCGCGGTGCTCGCCGATGCGGTCGACCACGGCATCCTGCTTGCCTGACCACGGCGCCGGCACACGGCGACCCGGGCTCGCGTACGCGGCCCGGGCGGGTGACGACGACCCGCGCGCGGTTCCGGTTCATCGGTTCCCCGGATCCGGTGGCACGATGGGGGGCATGGCGGCTCCACAGGTTGCGCCGGTCGAGACGCCGGACACCGAAGAGGTGCCGGTCTCCGACCGGCCATGGGTGACCATCGTCTGGGACGATCCGGTCAACCTGATGACGTATGTGACCTGGGTGTTCCAGAAGCTCTTCGGGTACAGCCGGGAGAAGGCGGAGCGGCTCATGCTGGACGTGCACCACAAGGGCAAGGCAGTGGTCTCCAGCGGCGCCCGGGAACGGATGGAGCACGACGCGGCGCAACTGCACGCGTACGGGCTCTGGGCGACGGTGGACCGCTCATGAGCATGTTCCGCCGCCGGGGCGACCACTACGTGGCCACGTTCGCGGTCGACGAGGTCCGGGTGCTGCGCAAGGTCGCCAACGAGGTGGTCGGTCTGCTGACCGACGGCTTCGACCACGGCGACCCGGTGGTCGGGCGGCTGTTCCCCGACGTCTACCCGGACGACGACGCCGGCACCGCCGAGTTCCGCCGCTACACCGAGGGCGACCTGAAGACCGGCAAGATCGACCAGGCGGGCGCGGTCCTCGCCGCGCTGCCCGACGGGGACGCCGGCGGCGAGGTGCGGCTGGACGCGGAGGCGGCCGAGGCGTGGCTGCGGGCGCTGAACGACGCCCGGCTGGCGATGGGCGTACGCCTGGAGATCAAGGACGGCACCGACCTGGGCGAGGAGCTCGACGACGCGGTGGCCGCGGACCCGGGTTCGTCCCGGGTGTTCCAACTGTCGGTCTACGCCTATCTCGGATATCTCCAGGAATCCCTGCTCAACGCGCTCATCGACTGAGTGGTGACGGTTGCCACCTCGCCGCCCGGGAGGGCCAGGCGCTAGGCTTGGCGGCGTGCTGAGCATCGACCGGTCGATCATCGACGCGATCGTCGCCCACGCGCGCCGGGACCACCCGGACGAGGCGTGCGGCGTGGTCGCCGGTCCCGTCGGCAGCGACACCCCGACCCGGCACATCCCGATGGACAACGCCGCCCGCTCCATGACGTTCTACGAGTTCGACTCGATGGAGCAGTTGCGGGTGTGGCGCGAGATGGACGACCGCGACGAGGAACCGGTCGTCATCTACCACTCGCACACCGCGACGGAGGCCTACCCGTCGCGTACGGACGTCTCCTTCGCCGGCGAGCCGGGCGCGCACTACCTGCTCGTCTCGACCCGCGAGCCCGACACCGAGGAGATCCGCTCCTTCCGGATCGTCGACGGCGTGGTCACCGAGGAACCGGTGGAGATCGTGGATGCCGCCGTGGACCCGAACGCCGTCCAGTCCTACATGTTCGGGCAGAGCCCGGCGACGGTCGACTACGAGTGTTCCGACCGCTGACCTTCAGCGCCGGCACCTTCCTTTCCCGTCACCTGGCACGATCCCGAACGAGGAGCACGAGACACCATGGCCATCGAGGTTCGCATCCCCACCATCCTGCGCAGCTACACCGGCGGCGCGAAGGTCGTCGAGGGCAGCGGCGACACGCTCGCCGACCTGATCGCCGACCTGGACTCCCGGCACGGCGGCCTGAAGGCCCGCCTGGTCACCGACGCGGGCGCGCTGCACCGGTTCGTCAACGTCTACGTCAACGACGAGGACGTCCGCTTCCTGGGCGCGCTCGACGCCAAGCTCAACGACGGCGACAGCGTGACCGTCCTGCCGGCCGTCGCCGGTGGCGCGTTCGGCTTCGCGGCCGCCGCGGCGATCGCCTCGCACGCGGTCTCCACGCGCGCCGCCCGCTGAGGGGGCCCGCGATGGCGCGGTACGACAGCCTGCTCGACGCCTGCGGCGGCACACCGCTGGTCGGGTTGCCCCGGCTCTCGCCGACGGTGCCCGAGGGCGCGCCGCCGGTGCGGCTCTGGGCCAAGCTGGAGGACCGGAACCCGACCGGCAGCATCAAGGACCGCGCGGCCCTGTTCATGGTCCGCGCGGCCGAGGAGTCCGGCCGGCTGCGTCCGGGTGACACGATCCTGGAGCCGACCAGCGGCAACACCGGCATCTCGCTGGCCATGGTGGCGAAGCTGCGCGGCTACCGGCTGGTCTGCGTGATGCCGGAGAACGTCTCCACCGAGCGGGTGCAGCTGCTCCGCATGTACGGCGCGGAGATCATCTTCTCGCCGGCCGCGGGCGGCTCGAACCAGGCGGTCGCGACCGCGAAGCAGATCTCCGCCGAGCACCCGGACTGGGTGATGCTCTACCAGTACGGCAACGAGGCGAACGCCCGGGCGCACTACGAGACGACCGGGCCGGAGCTGCTCCAGGACCTGCCGGGCATCACCCACTTCGTGGCCGGGCTGGGCACCACCGGCACGCTCATGGGCACCGGGCGCTACCTGCGGGAGAAGGTCGAAGGTATCCAGATCGTGGCGGCCGAGCCGCGCTACGGCGAGCTGGTCTACGGCCTGCGCAACATCGACGAGGGTTACGTGCCCGAGCTGTACGACGCCGGGGTGCTGTCCCGCCGCTTCTCCGTGGGCACCCGGGACGCGGTGCTGCGTACCCGGCAGCTCGTCGAGGTGGAGGGCATCTTCGCCGGGTTCTCCACCGGCGCCATCCTGCACGCCGCGCTCGCGGTGGCGCACGAGGCGGTCCGCGACGGCCGCCGCGCGGACGTGGCGTTCGTGGTCTGCGACGGCGGCTGGAAGTACCTGTCGACCGGCGCGTACGGCGGCACCCTCGCCGACGCGGAGGAGGCCCTGGACGGTCAGCTCTGGGCCTGACGGACCGATGGCCGGTCCGGTCGGTGGCGTGCCCGCCGGCCGGACCGCCGGTCTCGTCCGGAGCGGACGTGTATGGGTGTCACGTTGATGACAACTTCCGGCAGATGATTCTTGCTCGACCGGGGCGACGCGTAGGCTGCGCAGCGTGGCGAGCGCGTCGGTAGAGATCATCGGCGGGGCCGCCGCCGGCGCATCGACTACTCATCGTGAGATCGAGGCCACCGGATGAGACTGACCGTCCTCGGCTGCGCGGGCAGCTTCCCGGGGCCCGAATCCCCCTGTTCGGCCTATCTCATGGAAGCCGACGGCTTCCGGCTTCTGATCGACTTCGGGGCGGGGTCGCTCTCCACGCTCCAGCGTTACGTCGGGCTGCACGCCCCCGACGCCATCCTCCTCACCCATCTGCACTGCGACCACATGTTCGACGCCGTGTCCTACGTGGTGGTACGCCGGTACGCGCCGGACGGCCCGTACCCGCCCCTGCCGATGTACGCCCCCTCCGGCGCGCCCGACCGGCTTGCTGCCGCGTACGGGCAGGAGGAGGGCTCGGTGGAGGACGTCTACCAGTTCTACGGCCTCCAGCCGGGCACGTTCCCGATCGGCCCGTTCTCCGTCACCGTCGACCGGATGAACCACCCGGTCGAGACGTACGGGGTGCGGCTGGAGCACGGCGGCCGGGTGTTCTGCTACTCGGCGGACACCGCGCCCTGCGAGGCGCTGCTGCGCCTGGCCCAGGACGCCGACGTGTTCCTCTGCGAGGCCAGCTACATGGACGGCGTGGAGAACCCGCCGGACCTGCACCTGACCGGCCGGGAGGCCGGCGAGGCGGCCACCAAGGCGGGCGTGGGACGGCTCCTGCTCACCCACCTCGTACCGGCCTGGGGCAGCGAGTCGCAGACCGTGGAGGCGGCGGCCGGGGCGTACGCCGGGCCGCTGGACGTGGTCCGGCCCGGCGCCTGCTACGACGTCTGAGCCCGGCGGCGGCCGGGTCGTGTCGGCGGGCACCGGCGGGCGGTGCGTTCACCGCACCGCATAGGGTGCAGGCATGGCGCGACCTGACGGGCGGCGGCCCGACCAACTCCGACCGGTGACCCTGACCCGGAGCTGGAGCACCCACCCGGAGGGCTCGGTGCTCGTCGAGTTCGGTGCGACCCGGGTCCTCTGCACGGCGAGCGTCACCGAGGGCGTGCCCCGCTGGCGCAAGGGCTCCGGGCTGGGCTGGGTGACCGCGGAGTACGCGATGCTGCCCCGGGCCACGAACACCCGCTCGGACCGGGAGAGCGTCCGCGGCAAGGTCGGCGGGCGCACGCACGAGATCTCCCGGCTGATCGGCCGCAGCCTGCGCGCCTGCGTCGACCTGAAGGCGCTGGGCGAGAACTCGATCGTGCTGGACTGCGACGTGCTCCAGGCCGACGGCGGCACCCGTACCGCCGCGATCACCGGCGCGTACGTCGCACTGCACGACGCGGTGACCTGGCTGGCCGAGCGCAAGGCGCTGGCCGGCAAGGTGGAGAAGGTGATGCACCGCTCGGTGGCCGCGGTGAGCGTCGGCGTGATCGGCGGCGAGCCGATGCTCGACCTCTGCTACGCCGAGGACGTCACCGCCGAGGTCGACATGAACGTGGTCTGCACCGGCACCGGCGACTTCGTCGAGGTGCAGGGTACGGGCGAGGCGGGCGTCTTCGCCCGCGACCAGCTCGACGCGCTGCTCGACCTGGGCGTGGCGGGCTGTCTGGAACTGGCCGACGCGCAGCGGAAGGCGCTCTCGTGAACAAGGTCCTGCTCGCCACCCGGAACCGGAAGAAGCTGGTCGAACTCCAGCGGATCCTGGACGGCGCGCTCGGCGCGCACCGGATCGCCCTGCTCGGCCTAGACGACGTCGAGGAGTACCCGGAGCTGCCGGAGACCGGCCTCACGTTCGGCGAGAACGCGCTGATCAAGGCGCGGGAGGGCTGCCGGCGTACCGGCATGCCGACCATCGCGGACGACTCCGGGCTGGCGGTGGATGCGCTCAACGGCATGCCGGGTGTGTTCAGCGCCCGCTGGTCCGGCCGGCACGGCGACGACCACGCCAACCTCCAGCTCGTGCTGGACCAGGTCGCCGACGTGCCGGACGAGCACCGGGGCGCGGCGTTCGTCTGCACCGTCGCGCTGGTGCTGCCCGGCGGCAAGGAGCACCTGGTCGACGGCCGCCAGTCCGGCCGGCTGTTGCGCGCGCCGCGCGGCGACGGCGGCTTCGGCTACGACCCGATCTTCCTGGGCGACGGCCAGGAGCGCACGAACGCGGAGTTGACGCCGGAGGAGAAGGACGCGGTCAGCCACCGCGGCAAGGCGCTGCGGGAGCTGGCCAAGCTGGTCGCGAAGGTGCTCCCGCCCGCCGCCTGACCCGCTCCCGGACGCCGGCCGGGCACCGCTTGGACGCCCGGCCGGAGGGTCGGTATCGGCCGGCTCAGCCGAGCGGGCCGATCTTCCGTTCGATCGCCGCGCGCAGCTCCGGGCCGCGCACCACGTCCCGCGCGGCCTCCATCAGCGGCGCGAGGAACACGTCCGGCCCCGGCTCGCCGATGGTGCCGCCGAGCGCGTCGAGCGCCGCCCGCCCGGCCGGTGACGGCGTCAGCGGCGCGCGGAGCTGGAGTCCGCGTACGGCCGCCAGCAGTTCCACCGCGAGCAGGCTGGTCAGGTTGTCCAGCACGGTGCGGAGCTTCTTGGTGGCCGCCCAGCCCATCGAGACGTGGTCCTCCTGCATGCCGCTGGTGGGCAGCGAGTCGATCGAGGCGGGCGCGGCGAGCCGGCGGTTCTCCGCCACGATCCCGGCGGCGGTGTACTGGGCGATCATCAGCCCGGAGTTCACCCCGGGGTCCGGGGAGAGGAACGCCGGCAGGTCACGGTTGCGGGCCACGTCGAGCAGCCGGTCCACCCGGCGCTCGGCGATCGCGCCCACCTCGGCGGCGGCGATGGCCAGGTAGTCGGCGGCGAAGCCGAGCGGCGCGCCGTGGAAGTTGCCTGTCGACTCGACCCGCCCGTCCGGCAGCACCACCGGGTTGTCCACCACCGACAGCAGCTCCCGGCCGGCCACCACCTCGACGAAGTCGAGCGTGTCCCGGGCCGCGCCGGCCACCTGCGGGGCGCAGCGCATCGAGTACGCGTCCTGCACCGCGTGCGCCAGGTCGTCGCGGTGCGAGTCCATCACCGCCGAGCCCTGCAACAGCCGGTGGATGTTCGCCGCCGACGCGGCCTGGCCGGGGTGCGGGCGGATCGCGTGCAGCTCGGGCAGGAACGGCCGCTCCGACCCGAGCATCGCCTCGATGGCCAGCGCCGCCGTCACGTCCGCCATGGCGAACAGGTGCCGGGCGTCGGAGACCGCGAGCAGCAGCATGCCGAGCATGCCGTCGGTGCCGTTGATCAGCGCCAGCCCTTCCTTGGCGGCGAGCGACACCGGCTTCAGCCCGACCCGGTGCAGCGCGTCGGCGGCCGGGATGCGGTCACCGGCCGGGCCGAGCACCCAGCCCTCGCCGAGCAGCACCAGCGCGCAGTGCGCCAGCGGCGCCAAGTCGCCGGACGCGCCGAGCGAGCCGTGCTCGGGCACCCACGGGGTGACCTCGTGGTTGAGCAGGTCCACGAGCGCCTCGGCGACCAGCGGGCGGACCCCGGAGCGGCCGAGCGCCAGCGACCGGACCCGCAGCAGCATCATGGCGCGTACCACCTCGCGCGGCATCGGCGCGCCCACCCCGGCGGCGTGCGAGCGGATCAGCGCGTGCTGAAGCTCGGCCCGGCGCTCCGGGGCGACGAACGTGTTGGCGAGGGCGCCGAAGCCGGTGGAGACGCCGTACACCGGGCGGCCGGCCGCCTCGATGCCGTCCACGATGGACCGCGAGGTGGCCATCGCCTCGGTGGCGGCCGGGTCGAGCACGACCTTGGCGGTGCCGCGGGCCACCGCGAGCACGTCGGCGGCTGTGACGCCGGTGGACAGGATGGTCACTGTGGTCATCGCGGTACTCCGTTGTGCAGGACCTGGCGGATCAGTGGCACGCCCGGCCGGTAGGCCAGGTGCAGGTGGGACGGGGCGTCGAGGATGATCAGGTCGGCCCGCGCCCCGGGCGTCAGCCGCCCCACGTCGGTGCGGCGCAGCGCCGCCGCCCCGCCGGCGGTCGCGGCCCACACCGCCTCCGCCGGGGTCATCCGCATCTCGCGTACGGCGAGCGCGACGCAGAACGGCATCGACGACGTGTACGACGAACCGGGGTTGCAGTCGGTGGCCAGCGCGACCGTGACGCCCGCGTCGAGCAGCCGCCGGGCGTCCGGGTACGGCGACCGGGTGGAGAACTCCGCGCCGGGCAGCAGCGTGGCGACAGTCTCCGAATCGGCCAGCGCGTCGACGTCGGCGTCGGTCAGGTGGGTGCAGTGGTCGACGCTGGCCGCTCCCAGCTCCACCCCGAGCCGCACGCCCGGCCCGGGACCGAGCTGGTTGGCGTGCAGCCGTACGCCCAGCCCGGCGGCCTGCCCGCAGGCGAGGATGGCCCGCGCGTGGTCGGCGTCGAACGCGCCCCGCTCGCAGAACACGTCGATCCAGCGGGCGTACGGCGCGGCGGCGGCCAGCATCGGCCCGCACACCAGGCCCACGTAGTCGTCGGGGCGGTCGGCGTACTCGGCGGGGACGACGTGCGCGCCGAGGAACGTGGTGTCGCCGGTGAACTCGGCGGCGATCCGCAGCGAGCGGGCCTCGTCGGCGACGTTGAGGCCGTACCCGCTCTTGATCTCGACGGTGGTGGTGCCCTGCCGCAGCATCTCCGCGCGCAGCCGGCCCACAGTGGCGCGCAGGTCGTCGTCGGAGGCGGCGCGGGTGGCGCCGACTGTGGTGCGGATGCCGCCGCCGGTGTACCGCTCGCCGGCCATCCGGGCGGCGAACTCGGCCGCCCGGTCCCCGGCGAAGACCAGGTGGGCGTGGCTGTCCACGAAGCCGGGCAGCACCGCGGCGCCGCCGGCGTCGATCCGCCGGTCGGCGGCGGGCGCGTGCCGGGCCGGACCGGTCCAGACCACCTCGCCGTCCTCGATCAACAGGGCGGCGTCGCGGCGCACGCCGAGCGGGTCGCCGTCGCGGCCGTCGTTGGTGACCAGCTCGCCGATGTGGTCGACGAGCAGGCTGCCGCGCGTCACGAGTCCTCCTTCGCGGTCACCGCCGCGATGGCGTCCCGCAGCTCGATGGGCACGTCCACGGTCAGGTGCCGGCCGCCGTCCACCACGGGCCGGCCGTCGACCACGACGCTCGTCACGTCGGCGGCGGTGGCGGCGAAGAACGCGCCGACCGGCGGGATCCCGGCGGTGCGGGCGCTGTCCAGCCGTACCGTGACCAGGTCGGCGCGCTGCCCGACGGCGAGCCGGCCGGCGTCGCCCCAGCCCAGCGCGGCGTGCCCGCCGACGGTGGCGGCGGTGACCAGCTCGGCCGGCTTGAAGTGCCCCCGCCGCCGGGTACGCAGCCGCTCGTCCATCTCGACCGCGCGGGCCTCCTCGAACAGGTCCACCACGGCGTGGCTGTCGCTGCCGAGGCTGAGCGGGCTGCCCGCGTCGGCCATGCGGCGCACCGGGCCGATCCCGTCGGCCAGGTCGCGTTCGGTGGTGGGGCAGACGCAGACCCGGGTACGGCTGTCGCCGAGCAGCGCCACGTCGGCGGCGGTCGGGTGGGTGGCGTGCACGGCCGTGGTGTGCGGGCCGAGCACGCCGTGGTCGGCCAGCAGCCGAGTCGGCGTGCACCCGTGCACGGCCCGGCAGGCGTCGTTCTCGGCCGGCTGCTCGGACAGGTGCACGTGCAGCGGCAGCCCGTTGCGGTCGGCCCAGCCCGCCACGGTGGCGAGCTGCCCGGCCGGGACCGCGCGCACCGAGTGGATGGCGGCGCCGAGCCGGACGTGGTCGTCGGCCGGGCGGAACGCGTCCACCCGCTGCGCCCAGCGCAGCGCGTCGCCGTCGCCGAACCGGCGTTGCGGCCCGGCCAGCGGAGTGCCGTCCACGCCCCCGGCCAGGTACGCGGTGTCCAGCAGCGTGAGCCGGATCCCGGCGTGCGCGGCGGCCTCCACGAGCGCGGCGGACATGGCGTTCGGGTCGTCGTACGGGGTGCCGCCGGGACCGTGGTGCAGGTAGTGGAACTCGCCCACGCAGGTGATCCCGGACAGCGCCATCTCCGCGTACACGGCGCGGGCCAGCGCCAGGTAGGTGTCCGGGTCGAGCCGGATCGCGACGGCGTACATCAGGCTGCGCCAGGACCAGAAGTCGCCGCGCCCGTCGTGGGTGCGCCCGCGCAGCGCCCGGTGGAACGCGTGCGAGTGGGCGTTTGCCAGGCCGGGCACCGTCAGGCCGGGCAGCCGGACCGCGTCGCCGAGTACCTCCACCCCGGCGGCCGGCGGACCGTCCACGGTCAGCGGGGTGACAGCGGTGATCCGCCCGTCGGTCGCCTCGATCAGCACGTCCCGGGTGGGCTCGGCGCGGTCGGGCAGCCAGGCGTACTCGGCCAGCCAGCGGGTCAGCGGCATGCCAGCTCCTCCAGCACCCGGGCCAGGGCGGCCACCCCGGCGGCGCAGTCGGCGTCGGTGGCCGCCTCGGCGGGGGAGTGCGACACCCCGGTCGGGTTGCGCACGAACAGCATCGCGGTGGGCAGGTGCGCCGCCAGCACGCCCGCGTCGTGCCCGGCGCCGGTGGGCAGCACCGGCGCGTCGAGCAGCGCGGCCAGCCGGTCGGCCAGCCCGCGGTCGAACGCGACGAGCGGGGTCGCCGACTCCTGCGTGCAGGTCAGCGCGGTGCCGTCGCGGCCGGCCCGGTCGGCGGCCTTGGTGCGTACCGCCTCGACCAGACCGTACAGCGTCTCCGCCTCGGCCGCCCGCGCGTCCAGCCAGCCGGTGACCCGGGACGGGATCGCGTTCGTGGCGTTCGGCTCGACCGACACCCGGCCCACCGTGGCGTGCGCGTCGCGCAGCCGGGCCTCCTTGTTCGCCGCCAGCACTGTGAACGCGTAGGTGAGCATCGGGTCGCGGCGGTCGGCCATCCGGGTCGTACCCGCATGGTTGCCCTCGCCGGTGAAGTCGAACCGCCACCGGCCGTGCGGCCAGATCGCCGACGCCACAGCGACCGGCGCGTCCAGGTCGACGAGCGCGCGGCCCTGCTCGACGTGCAGCTCCACGAAGGCCGCGAAGCGGCCGAGCAGCGCCGGGTCGGCGCCCGCCGGCCGCTCGCCCAGCGCCTCGGCGAAGGTCGTCCCGGCCTGGTCGCGCAGCCCGGCCGCGCGGTCGACGTCGATCTCGCCGGTGAGCAGCCTCGACCCCAGGCAGGGTACGCCGAACCGCGCGCCCTCCTCCTCCACGAACGCGGCCACCACCACCGGCCGGTCCGGGGTGACGCCCGCGGCCCGCAGCTCGTCCACGGCGAGGAACGCGCTGACGATGCCGAGCGGACCGTCGTACGCGCCGCCGTGCGGCACCGAGTCGAAGTGGCTGCCGGTCAGCACCGCGTCCCCGGCCGCCGGGTCGCCCCACCAGCCGAACAGGTTGCCGTTGCCGTCCTGCGACACCGGCATGCCCCGCCGGTCGGCCTGCTCCCGGAACCAGGCGCGCAGCGTGCGCTCCGGCTCGGTGAGCGCGTAGCGCAGGTAGCCGCCGCTGCCGGCGTCCCGCCCGACCGGGGCGATCTCGTCCCACAGCACGCGGAACCGCTCCGCCAGGTCGGTCACAGGTCACCCTCGGCCATGGGGACGCGCACGCCGGTGCGCTCGGCGACCTCGCGGGCGTCGTCGTAGCCGGCGTCGACGTGCCGGATCACGCCCATCGCCGGGTCGTTGGTGAGCACCCGCTCGATCTTCTGCCCGGCCAGCGCGGTCCCGTCGGCCACGCAGACCTGGCCGGCGTGGATGGACCGGCCGATGCCCACGCCGCCGCCGTGGTGGATGGACACCCAGGACGCGCCGCTCGCGGTGTTGACCAGCGCGTTCAGCAGCGGCCAGTCGGCGATCGCGTCGGAGCCGTCGGCCATCGCCTCGGTCTCCCGGTAGGGGCTGGCGACGCTGCCGCAGTCCAGGTGGTCCCGGCCGATCACCACGGGCGCGCTCAGCTCGCCGGAGGCCACCATCTCGTTGAACCGCACCCCGGCGCGGTCGCGCTCGCCGTAGCCGAGCCAGCAGATCCGCGCCGGCAGGCCCTGGAACGCGACCCGCTCGCCGGCCATCCGGATCCATCGGGCGAGCGACTCGTTCTCCGGGAACAGGTCGAGGATGGCCCGGTCGGTGGCCGCGATGTCCTTCGGGTCGCCGGAGAGCGCGGCCCAGCGGAACGGGCCCTTGCCCTCGCAGAACAGCGGCCGGATGTACGCGGGCACGAACCCGGGGAAGTCGAACGCCCGCTCGTACCCGCCGAGCTTGGCCTCGCCCCGGATCGAGTTGCCGTAGTCGAAGACCTCCGCGCCGGCGTCCAGGAAGCCGACCATCGCCTCCACGTGCTTCGCCATCGACGCCCGCGCCCGGTCGGTGAACTCGGCCGGCTTGGCCGCCGCGTAGTCCCGCGCGTCGGCCGGCTCCACGCCCTCCGGCAGGTACGACAGCGGGTCGTGCGCGCTGGTCTGGTCGGTCACGATGTCGACGGCCACACCCCGGCGCAGCAGCTCCGGGAAGACGGTGGCCGCGTTGCCGACCACTCCGACGCTGAGCGCCCGCCGGTCCCGCTTCGCGGCCAGCGCCCGCTCCACCGCGTCGTCGAGCGAGTCGGCGATCTCGTCCAGGTAGCGGTCGTGCGCCCGCCGCTCCAGCCGGGACCGGTCCACGTCCACGATCAGGCAGGCGCCACCGTTCATGGTGACCGCGAGCGGCTGCGCCCCACCCATCCCGCCGCACCCGGCGGTGAGCGTCAACGTGCCGGCGAGCGTGCCCTCGAAGCGCTTGGCGGCGACCGCGGCGAACGTCTCGTACGTGCCCTGGAGGATGCCCTGGGTGCCGATGTAGATCCAGGAACCGGCGGTCATCTGCCCGTACATGGTCAGGCCCAGCGACTCCAGCCGCCGGAACTCGGGCCAGGTGGCCCAGTCGCCGACCAGGTTGGAGTTGGCCAGCAGCACGCGGGGTGCCCACTCGTGGGTGCGCATCACCCCGACCGGGCGCCCCGACTGCACGAGCATCGTCTCGTCGTCGCGCAGGTCGGTCAGCGTCCGCACCAGCGCGTGGTACGACGGCCAGTCCCGGGCCGCCCTGCCGGTGCCCCCGTAGACCACCAGGTCCTCGGGGCGCTCGGCCACCTCCGGGTCGAGATTGTTCATCAGCATCCGCAGGGCGGCCTCCTGCGGCCACCCCTTCGCGGTGCGTGCGGTGCCGCGGGCGGCGCGGACGGGCTGGTGCATCTCGTACTCCTCTCAGCCGAGGAACAACTGGCGGCGGGCGGCGGACGACTCGAACGCCTCGAGCCGGTTCTGGGTCTCGGCCGGTGCGGCGTCGCAGATCGCCTGGAGCACCACCATGGCCAACGTCATCGGTGCGGTGTGCAGGTCGAAGACCAGGTCGGCGCCGACGGCGGCGGGCAGCACCACCTCGGCGTGCTCGGTGGCCGGGCTCACCGGCGAGTCGGTGATCGCCACGACGGTCAGCCCGGCGTCCCGGGCCTCGCGCAGCGCGTCGAGGGTCTCCCGGGGGTAGCGGGGCAGCACGAACGCGAGCATCGCCGTGGCGCCGGCCGCGACGGCCTGGTCCAGGCGGTCGACCAGCATGCTGCCGCCGTCGTCGAGGACCCGCACGTCCGGGTGCACCTTCGCGGCGAAGTACGCGAAGTACGCGGCCAGCGGCGCGGCGGCGCGCAGCCCGAGCACCGGCAGCGGGCGGCTGGCCGCGAGCAGCTTGCCCACCTCGGCGACCCGGCCGGCGTCGGCGAGCTGCGCGGCGAGCCGGTCGAGATTGTCCCGCTCGGCGTGCACCGCCCGTTGCAGGGCGTTGCCGCCGGCCGGTCCGGCCGACCCGGTGACCGTGAGTTCCCGCAGGCGGCGGCGCAGCGCGGGATAGCCGTCGTGCCCGAGCGCCATGGCGAACCGGGTCACCGAGGGTTGGCTGACGCCCGCCAGCTCGGCCACCTCGGCGGCGGACAGGTACGCCGCCGCGCCCGCGTGCCGCACCAGGCAGTGGGCGATGCGGCGCTGGGTCGGGGTGAGCCGTACGCCGTGGAACAGGTCGAGCAGGCGGTCGGGGGAGGCCGCACCGCTTTCATTCACCCCGCGACTCTATGCATGAAAACTTTCAGAGCGCAAGAGTGGCCCGACCGCAGGGAGATCCGATGAGCGTGCTCTCTGTACTATCCGCACGGCGGGTGAGCAGAGGAGTGGGGCATGCAGCCGGAAGGTCCGTACAGGTTCACCGAGGTGCTGGGCGAGTGCCAGGTCGGCAGGGCCTGGGCCGCGCTCGACGGGCAGGACCGCGCGCTCACCGTGGCGGTCCTGGACGGTGCCGCGGCCGGCGACCAGCGCTGGCGCGAGGCGTTCACCAACGCCGCGAACGTGCTGGCCCAGACGCCCGGCGGCCACCGGTACGTCAACTCCGACTTCGCCGCCGGTCAGCCCTGGGTGGCGTACCCGTCCGAAGAGGACGGCGCGGCCGAGCGGCTGTTCCGCAGCCTGGGCATGGACTACCAGCGCATCCCGACGGCCGAGATGCTCCCGCCGCCCCCGGCCGCCGACCCGGTCTCCCCGCCGCCCCAGTTACCGTGGGTTCCGCAGCCCTGGGCGATGGCGGCTCAGCCGATCTCCGGCGCGCCGATGTCTCCGGCCGCCGTCGCCGCGACCTCCGGGGTCCCCGCGACGTCCGCCGTCTCCGCGTCGCCCGCCGTCGGCTCGGCGCCCGTGGCCACCGACCCGCTGGACCCGTCCGGCGGACGCCGGATCGCCCCGGTGCAGCCGGCGCCGAAGCGGCGCGACTGGATCTCGATCGTCGGCGCCCTGGTGCTCACCCTGGTCGCCGGCACCGCCGGGTTCTTCCTGGGCGCAGGACGCGAGAAGGAGGCCGCGACGCCCGCGCCGTCGGCCAGTCCGTCGCTGCCGCCCTACGAGGCCACGCAGCTCGCCATCAACAAGGCCAAGTTCGAGGGGGAGCTGGCCCCGCTGGTCGAGCCCTGGCTGACCCGGATCGGCGGCTGCACCGTCTACGGCCAGCCGGGCGCCCCGAAGCTGCCGACGGACGAGAAGGGGCACGTGTTCTGCCACTACGGCGGCGCGTGGCTGCACTTCACGCTCTACCCGGGACAGAAGCAGAAGGACACCGCGCGGGCGTACCGCCAACAGCTCAACCTCGCCGGCGGCTCGCTGGCGCCGGGGCTGCGCGAGGCCGGCGCCATGAAGGGCGGCGTAACCGGCAAGCCCGGCAGCTACGTCGAGTACGCCTTCGAGGGTGAGGACGGCCGGGCGATCTGCGGCGTCTGGTGGGACCCCGACGACATGCAGGGCGCCTTCTACATCGAGACGCTCTGCAAGGACGGTGTGGACGGCGACTGGGACGCCCTGCGCGACCTGTGGCAGCGCGGCAGCTGACGGCCGCCGGCCCGTCATGCCGTGCTGATCCGGGCGACCGGTTCGACCCCGCCGGTGACCTGTTCGACCCGGTAGGCGGCGAGCGCCTGCCGCCAGGCGTCCACCTCGTCGCCGACGACGTGCGAGCGGATCAGCCAGACGCGCGCCCCGTCGCCGCGCTCGGCCGCCAGCTCGACCGCGTGGCGGAGACTGACCCGCACGGCAGTGGTGTCGTGGCCGGGCACCACCACGACGTCGGGCCGGTCGGGCATGTCGACCCACCAGCCCACCGTGTTCCCGTGCGGCACGACCAGTTTCAGCCGCTCGTGCCGCGAGTAGAACGCGAACCCGTACCAGGCCGCGTTGTTCATGACCACGACGTCGTTCGGGAGGCGGTGCCGGGCCACGTACTCGGTCGCCGAGCGCACGTCGGTGACGGCGATCGCCGTGTAGTAGAGGCCCGGCTCGTTCCCGTCGAACCGGTACCAGCGGCTGTTGCCGGCCGCGTACCCCCCGAGCAGGACCGTGCAGACGGCCGCGGCCAGGACCGCGGGCCGCACCTGGGAGAGGCGGCGGCAGGCCAGGTCGGCCGCGCGGCTCGCCGACCCGGCGACCCCGAGACCGGCCACCGCGGCGGCCGTGACGAGCAGGAAGTGCGAGGTACGCAGCTCCAGCAGCGGATAGACCTTCGCGAGGCCGACGATCGTCGCGACCACGGGCAGGAGCATCACGGCGACAGCGGTGCCGGGCCGGCCGTGCCTGCGGAGCGTCAGCGTGCCGGCCACGAGCAGGGCGACCACCACCAGCCCGGGCGCGCCGACCACCGGCATCAGCGTGTCGATCTGCCGTGCCAGGTAGCCGGGCAGTTCGGTCACCCCGGGGAAGTTGCCGGCCCAGAACTGCTGCATGGGCAGGTTCCGGCCCTGCATCGAGATGCCGAAGTAGACGCCGGTGAGGACCAGCCCGGCGTTGAGCCCGGTCACTGTCACCTCGACCAGACGTAGCCACTGCCGCCGGACCGCCGTGACCAGCAGCAGCCCGCCGAACGCGCACGGCGCCACGATCGCGGTGACGTGGCTGACCAGCATGCCCGCGGCGACCGCGGCGGTGAGCACGTTGAGCCGCCGGCGCGACCACCGTTGCTCGACCCAGGCGACCAGGGCGAGCACGCCCACGGCCACGGCGGCGTCGGCGGTGTACTGCTTGAGGTCGTGGCGCACCTGCTGGGCGGGGAGCAGCAGGACCGCCGCCGCGCAGGCCGCGCCGGCCACCACGCCCCGGCCGGGCGTCGACCACCGCAGCGACCGGCCGAGACCGTACGCCGCCACGACCGCGAGCCCGTGGAACGCCAGGGTGACCAGCCGCAGGTCGTCCGCGTCCGGCACCAGCCGCAGCAGGAAGCTCCAGCCGAGCGGGCTGGACGACGTGGTGACCGGCAGATCGCCCAGCGGGAAGCGGACGGACAGGGCGACCCACGCCTCGTCGAGCCAGTACGGCGCGCTGAGCATGGTCTTGACGTCGTGCAGGATCGGCAGCAGGCACAGCAGCGCGAGGACGGCGGTGCTGTCCCACAGGATCGGGCGGGGCCCCGGCGGTCGGGCCGCCGCCCCGCCGGATCTGTCCACATCGGCTGGTTCCACCCGTGCAACCACGCAGATCCCTATCCCCGCCTGCCGACCGGCCGTCACCCTAACCCACCACTCAGGTGCGTCGACAGGCCCGGACCTGCGGGCCCGCGTTCCCGGCCCAGGGCTGGTGCCGATCGGCCACTGCTGATCCGTACGATCGTGCGGTGCGTGTGATGGCTGACCGGATCATGGGCGTGGAGCGCAGGGCGCGTCTCCTCGGCCTTGGCCTTGTCGTTCTGGCGGCCGGGTTCCTGGTGACGGGCAGGTGGCAGCTGGCGCTCGGGGTCGGCGTCGGCGCCCTGCTCGGCTGGGTGCTGACCGAACCGGTCCGGATCACCTGGGCCGTCTTCGTCATCGCCTTCGCCGTTCCGGTGACCATCGACGTCGGCTATCCGACGAATCCGTCGTACGCGCTGCTGCTGGTGCTGTTCCTCCTCGCCGCGTGGGGGCGGGTGCTGCGCGCCGAACGCGACGGGTGGCCGCCGAAGGCGCTCGCGGCGGCGCTCCTGCTTCCGGCGTGCGCGGTGCTCGCGGGACTCGTCCACTGGCACGGGGTGAAGCCGATCGCGGTCGGCGTCGCGCCTCTGCTGTGCTTCGGCGTGCT
The DNA here is from genome assembly GCF_049315215.1 of Micromonospora sp. WMMD1219. Taxonomy (NCBI): domain Bacteria; kingdom Bacillati; phylum Actinomycetota; class Actinomycetes; order Micromonosporales; family Micromonosporaceae; genus Micromonospora; species Micromonospora sp. WMMD1219. The sequence continues at coordinate 357,300 of NZ_CP186057.1, read as the reverse complement.
GGCCTGGCATTTGGCGGAGGAGGCACGGCACGACCGGCGGACCGTCCGGCGGATCGCGGAGGCCCTCACCTGGTTCAGCGTCGCCGTGGCCGTGTTCGCCAAGTACCAGACCGCTTCCCGGAGCTGGCCGATCTTCGACCAGTTCGCGTACGACTGGACCTACACCTCGGCGTTCGACGCGACCCGGGCGGTGGGACTGTCCGGGCACCCCATCATCTATGGCACGTTCGCCATGGCGATGGTGCTCGTCGCGCTGACCCTCCGGGGCCGGTTCTGGTACGTGCCGGTCACCGCCAACTTCGTCGGCCTGGTGCTCTCCGGCACCCGCAGCGCCTGGGTGGGCACGGTTCTCGCGCTCGGGTTCTGGCTGTTCCTCCAGTGGCGGAAGGTCAGCTGGCGCGGCCTGGGCACCGCCGCCGCGATCGCTGTGGTCACCTGGGCGTTCGTGGCGGTCAGCCCCCCGGCCCTGCGGCCCGACACCACCGCACCCGCCCCGGGTCCGGCCGCTCCGGCGGCGAGTTCGGCGGCGCCGACTCCCGAGTCGCCCGCCGCCACGCCGAGCCCGGCCACGCCGAGCCCGGCCGCTCCGGCGGCGCCGGCGGCGAGTTCCCTGCCGCCGGAGCCCAGCCCGCCGGCCCCGGCCGCGCCCACCGCCAGTGCCGTGGACTCCGTCGACGTGGCGGGATCACGGATCTCCGACCCGGCCAGCGCCGACGCCCGCTTCACGCGCATGAGCGTGGTCTGGGACGGCATCACCCGCGACTGGTCCACGGTCGTCTTCGGCAACGGGCCGGAGGCCAACGTGCGCTTCCTGGAGAACGTCGGCATCGGCGACGGTCAGGCCCAGGTCTTCGACAACACCTACCTGACGTTCTGGTACAACTTCGGCCTGATCGGACTGGCCTGCCTGCTGGCGCTCCTGGTGCTGCTGTACCGGCGCCTCCGGTCGCTGCCGGCCCGCCTCCTGCTGGTCGGGTTCGCGGCCCAGATCTTCTTCTTCGACGTGTGGCTGTGGCTGGGCGCCGTGGCCGTGCTGCTCCTGGCGGTCGCGCTCGGCGCCGGCGACAACCCCTCCCTGGCGGCGCGGGCGCTACCGGTGCCCCGTCGCCGGCAACCGGGCACGGAAGCCGCCGCACCGGCCAGCGCGGGCCCGCGTTAACCAGTGGCCGGCGCGGCAGCCGGATCCGGGTCGGCGTCCGCAGTGCGCCCGGGCACCGCAGGCGCGTCGGGACCGTCCTGGCCCGGCGGATCGTCCGGCGGCTCGCGCAGCGCGGGCGGGGTCCAGTCCTTGAGCTGCAGCGCCGGCCTCTCGACCAGATGCCAGGAGAGCACCGCCAGCCCGAGGCTGAGCACGGCGCTGACCAGGAAGAACCCGGCCACGCCCAGAGCCGGCAGGCCGATCTTGGCGAGCACCTGCTGCGCCACGAACGAGTAGATGTAGACCCCGTACGAGTAGTCGTTGTCGCGGCCGACGCGGTGCAGCATGCGCGGCAGCCGCACGGCGAGCCAGAGGACGGCGTACGCGTAGGCGAGCAGTCCCGGTGCGAAGAACGCCCCGTCGACGGCGTACACCCCCGGGCCGACGAAGTCGCCCCGCGCGGCGAGCCAGCCGACCGTCCCGAGCGCGAGCACGCCGAGCAGGTCGTTGATCGGCAGCCGGTCGCGGTACAGCTCGGCGGCCCCGCCGGCCAGGAACATGAACCCGTACCAGAGCAGGTAGGTCTTCTCCAGCGCGCCGAGCATCGGCAGCGGACCGACCGCGCCGCTGGTCCAGAGCGCCGCCCCGGGCTGGAGGTGGTTCCAGCAGAGGACGCCGAACACCGCCACCACGGCGAGCAGCGTGACCCAGCGGAGCTGCCGGCGCAGGACGGTGAGCGCGGCCAGGACGGCCACCGCCAGATAGCAGTAGATCTCGTAGGCGAGGGTCCACAACGACCCGTTGACGGTGTTCCCGCCCTGCCAGTGCCAGTACGGCGTGTCACCGCGCAGCAGGTCGGCGATGCCGAACTGCCGCAGCCCGCCCCACCAGTTCTGCCGCAGGTAGTCGAGCACCCCGCCCGGGCTGCGCCACAGCCCGTCGAGCGAGCCGTGCCGGTCGAGGTACAGCAGGGGCGCGACGACCAAGCCGGTGAACAGCAGGCAGACCCACAGTCCGGGCCAGATCCGCAGCGCCCGGTGCCACAGGAAACGCGGCACCGAGTGGCGCCGCGCCGAGCCGACGACGAGGAAACCGGAGATCGCGAAGAAGCCCGCCACCGCCAGGGCGCCCAGGTCGACCCGGTGCAGCAGCGGACGCCCGAACCCGAGGGCGGCGGTGTGGGACAGCACCACCGCCAGCGCGAAGGCGAGCCGCAGCGCGCCGAAACCGTTGGCCCGCCCGTGGTACGCCGTCGCCAGCGACTGCGACACGAGCGCACGCCGGACGGCGGTGCTCAGGAGGGGAGACACGCTGACCGACCGGATCAGCCGGCCGTCGGCGGGCGGGGCGCGGGCACCCGTGAACCGATCAGCCCGGCCGCCCGGTGGTGCCGGCGGGCAGCAGGCGGCAGGCCGACCAGGAACTCGGGGAACATGCCGAAGAAGATCCGGGCGCTGCGCAACTCCAGCGTGTGCGCCGGCGACCACCGCACCGAGTTCGTCGCCCGCGCCCAGTGGTGGGTCCACCGCACGTCACCGAGCAGAGCGACCGGGAAACCGCGCTGCCAAGCCCGCAGGCCCAGCTCGTGGTCCTCGTAGTAGAGGAAGAAGCGCTCGTTCCACCCGCCCAGCTCGACGAAGTCCCCGGTGCGTCCGGCGACCGCCGCCCCCATCAGCCAGGCGACGTAGCGGACCTCGCCCGGCTCCGCCACCATCCGGTACGACTCGTGCAGGCGGGACAGCGGCCACAGCTTCCGGTTACCGAGTTTCGCGGTGGCGTACGGGAAGCCACGCCCGTTGGGCTGCGGGGTCCCGTCGGTTGAGAGCAGTTGGGGCGCCACCAGTCCGCCGTGCGCGTCCAGGTGCCGCGCGAGCACGTCCAGCCCGTCCGGGCGGACCTCCAGGTCCGGGTTCGCGAAGAGGAGGTATCTGCCGCCGGCCTCGTGCAGCGCGACGTTGTTGGCCCGGGAGAAGCCCACGTTCTCCGGTAGCCGGACGACCCGGGCGCCCAGCTCCCGGGCCACCGCCGCCGAGTCGTCGGACGACGCGTTGTCCACCACGATCCACTCGTACGGCTTCTCGCCGCGCCAGCAGCGGCGCAGCGTGTCCGCCGAGTTGTAGGTGACAGTCACGACACTCCACGGGTGTCCCGTCATCACGCTCTCCGAACTGTCAGATAGCTGAGCAGGGTCGCAAAGCCGAACCGCTTGCCGGTCCACTGCCGGCGGGCAGCCGGCCCTTGGCGCAGGCCGTGTCCCACGCCGCGCAGGAACGGCCGCAGCAGGCCCTGGCGGACCCGCCGGGCGGCGAGCGCGACGTGCGCCAACGCGAGGACCGGCAGCGCGACGAGCAGCAGCGGCCAGGTGAGCGTGCGCGCCGCGACCAGGAGCCGGTTGCGGGCGAGGAGGAAGGCCCGGAATCCCTGCAGCCGGTCGTCGCCGTCGACGCTGTGCCCACCGGCGTGCGGGAGCATCAGATCCAGCGGGCGGGTGGGCGTACCCGAGGCGTAGAGCCGCAGGGCGAGGTCGGCATCCTCACCCCAGGCGAACAGATGCTCGTAGAACCCGCCGAACCTGCGGTACAGGTCGGTGGGAAAGACCGCCGCGCCGCCGGACGGGCCCAGTGGCGCCCGTGCGGTCGCTGCGGACCGGTCGATGAACAGCGAGACCGGGTTCAGGTCGATGCCCACGTACTCGCCGCCGTGCATGGCCAGGCCGACCGCGACCGGGGTGCTGGGGTCCTCCGCGACGGCGGCGCAGATGCGGGCCAGCGCGCCGTCGGGCAGCCAGACGTCCGGGTTCAGCAGCAGCACATGGCCGGTGGTGGTGGCCGCGACGGCCCGGTTGCAGCCGGCCGCGAAGCCCGGGTTGGACGAGTCGGGAAGGTACCGGTACCGGTCGTGGTCGAGGCAACTGGCGATGATCTCCGCGCAGCCGTCCTCGGGCCAGTTGTCGGCGAAGACGAACCGCACCGGCAGCCCTTCGGCGCTGCGTACCCAGGTGGGCAGCGTCTCGGCGAGCATGCCGGCGGACCGGTAGAGCACCGTGACGACAGTCAGTTCCACGGCACCACTTCCCGGTGTCGGCCGCTCGGGGGACGCCGGACCGTCCCCTGCCGACGGAATCGCGGTCACCGCAGCGACCGGTACAGACGTTGCCAGCGCGTCACGCACCGGTCGAAGGCGTACTCCTGGGCGTACCACTCGGCCACGGCCTGCCGCTCCTCGGCCGGCCCGGCGTGGGCCAGCGCCCGGCGGACCGCGCCGGCCAGCGCGGCGGGGGTGGGGTCGGCCCGGACGGCGAGCGTGCCGGTGGCGTACCGGGTGACCTCGGCCAGCCCGCCGGCCCCGGTGTGCACCACCGGTACGCCCAGGGACAGCGCCTCCAGCGCGCTGAGCCCGAACGACTCGACCCGGGACGGCACCAGGAGGCAGTCGACGCGCCGGAGAAAGTCCGCCGCGGTGACCCGGCCGACGAGTTCCAGGTTCGGCCGGGCCGCGATCGGCAGGGAGCCCGCCCCGGCGACCCGGACGTCCATCTCCGGCAGGTGCGCGGCGGTCTCGGCCAGCAGGTCCGCGCCCTTCTCCCGCTCCAGCCGGCCCAGGTAGCCGACCACGGGCCGCCGGCCGGACGCCGGCGCGTCGGCGGGCTTCGGGGCCGGCCAGTCGGCCGGAAGCGGGTTGGGGATCAGGTGCACGTTCCGGACGCGGCCCCGCTCGCGCAGCTCGGTGGCCTCGAACTCGGACACCGCGACCGTCGCGTGCGGCCGGAGGCGACGCATCGCCAGGTCCAGCGTGATGTTGGACTGGATGGCGGCCCTCTGCTGCCACGACCCGGCGGTGTCCCGGTACTGCCAGAGGCTGTTGTGCAGGGTGACCACGAGCGGGGTGCGATCCAGGCTGAGCGCGGCCCGCGCGTGCATCGCGGCGGAGAGCAGGTGGGCGCAGACCACGTCCGGCTTCATCTCGCGGACGAGACGGCGGATCTCCCGCGCGTAGCCGAGGTCGATCCGGCTTGTCGCGCCGAGCCCGACCCACGGCACCCCGGCCTCGCGCAGCGACCTGCCCACCTCGTCGTCCGAGGTGGCGGCCACCACGTCGACGCCGGTGCGGGCGTGCGCCGGCACCAGCTCGGCGAGCATCCGTTCCGCGCCGCCCAGCTGCCGCCGCCCGGAGCCACCGGTCGTGCAGACGAAGAGCACCCTCACGACGCACGCAGTCCCGCGACAGCCCCGCGCGCTATCGCCCGGCGCACGGAGTCACGGCCCACCGCCGCCCGCAGCAGGATGCCGCAGACGTACGCGGTGGCCGCCACGCGACCACGGCGGCCGCCCAGGTCCCGGCTGGCCCGGATGAACTCCCGGGTACGCCGCTCGGAGATCTCCTCCGCCGACCAGCGGCGTTTGGCCGTCGCGTCGTCCTCGTGCATGATCACGGCGTCCGCCACGTACGCCAGCCGTTTGCCCTGCCGGCGCACCGCCCAGCACAGCCGCATGTCCTCGGAGTAGAAGAACGACGTCTCGTCGACTCCACCGATGGCGTCGAAGGTGCTGCGCCGCAGCGCGACGAACGGCCCGGTCAGCCAGTCCGCCTGCTCGGGGGGCGCGACGATCCGCAGGCGCGGCACGACGAGGCTCAGCCCGGTGGCGTGGCCCAGCCCGACCCCCATGGTCAGGAACCGGCCGCCCTCGGTCTGCGGCACGCCCTCCGGCGTCACCACAGCGGGGAAGGCGGCGCCCACCACCGGGTCCTCCAGGGCCGTCAGCAGCCGGGCCACCGCGTCACCGTGCACGACGATGTCGTTGTTGGAGAGGATGACGTTCGCCCGGCTGGTGTGCCGTACGCCGAGGTTCATGCCGCGGGCGTACCCCAGGTTCGAGCCGGACTGGACGTAGGTGACGCCCTGCTGGGCGCAGAACTCGCTCAGCGCCTCGCGGATCTCCGCCGAGCTGCCGTTGTCCACCACGACGATCTCGGCCTCGGCGGGCAGTGACAGGACGCAGGCGCGGGTGCGGTGGAAGTCCTCCCAGGCGAGAACCACGATCGAGACGTCCATCTCATACCATCCCAGGATTCGGCGGCTGCGCTCGGCGCAGGCTCGCTCTCGACGCGAACGCGTGTACGGCGTAGGCGAGCGAGGAGGCGATCGCCGCCCCGACCACACCGGCCCACGGGATGACGCCGAGGTATGCCGGAATCGCGACCGCCGACGTGACCACGGCGACCACGGTGGTCGCCTTCTCGCCCCGCCGCTTCAGCAGCAGGGCGCTCCAGCTCTTCCCGGCCGCCGTGGCCAGCGAGCCCGGCAGGAGCAGCAGCCCGAGGAGCCAGGCGTGCCGGTACTCCGGCGCCAGGAAGCCCAGCACGCCGAGCCCGGCGATCGCGGCCAGGGCGATCGGCAGGGCCGCCGTCACCACCGACCGCGTCGGGTCCGGCCCGTTCCCGCCGTCCCGGTCGGCCAGGATGCGCTGCGCCCGCACCACGGCGCCGGCCTGCGCGAACTCCAGGGCCGCGACCGCCAGCGCGTAGACGCCGAGCGGACCGGCCCCGGCGAACCGGGCCACCAGGATCTGGTTGAACCGCAGCGTCATCATCTGCGCGAAGATGCCCAGGTGCAGGCTCCCGGCCGCGAGCAGGTCGGCCCGGTAGTCCGAACCGGTCGAGGTGGGCGCCGGGGCCGCGCCGGCCCGCCGCAGCCGCACCAGGACCAGGGCGCACACGGCGAAGGCGCTGAGCCACTGCACCGCGAGCCACACCATGCTCCACAGGCCGCCGTCGAGCCGGCCGGCGGCGTAGAGGGCGGCGTAACCGGCGACCAGGACCGCGCCGCTCGCCGCGCGCATCGCGTAGACCAGCCGGAAGCTGCGCTGCCGCAGGGCGAGCGACGAAACCGTGTTGAACACGGTCAGACCCACCCCGGACCCGACCCCGACCAGATAGGCGCCGACGCCCGCCGCCGCGGTGAGCAGCGCGGCCGCGACACCGGAGAGGAGTACGGCGACGCCGAGGATCGCGATCACGTACGCCCGTCCCCGGGACTGCACCCAGCCGGCCGGGCGCGAGATGAGGAACGTGTCGAGCGACAGCCCGCCGACGGCCGCGCCGAGCGTGGCGCTCACCATGTTCGCCGACAGCTCGCCGCGCTCCGCCGCGGGCAGCGCCACCGACATGACCGCCGCCAGGCCGGTCAGGCCCAGCGCGCCGAGATAGAGGCGCTCGGGCGCGACGAGCCGCCGCAGCAGACCGGCCGCCCGGCGCCCGGACGGTGGTGTCGTGCCGGGTTCCGACGAGGACTGCGCAGCGTCGACCAGCGAACGGCCTGTCACTCGTCTCCCCCAAACGATGCGGCACAGGTGTGGTACGGCGAGTACCACGTCGCTGGCATTTTCTACCCGAATGACCGGTCAGCTGCAATCAGCCTTCGGGCTCCACCTGGCCGGGTCGGGACCGGCCACGAACGACAGGCAGCTGCGGTAGTCGGGCAGGAGCCCGGCCGTACGCGCGTGGGCCAGGCTGGGCGCGGCGGCGTCGCGGGCCGACAGCACCGGCGCCTCGGCCGGCCAGTCGATCGCCAGGTCCGGGTCGAGGGGATGCACCGTGTGCTCGGCGTCCGGGTTGTAGGTGGTGGAGCAGAGATAGCTCAGCGTGGCGTCGTCGGCGAGCGCGCAGAACCCGTGCCCCAGCCCTTCGGCCAGGTAGACGGCCCGCCGGTCGGTGTCGTCGAGGCGTACCGCCTCCCACCGGCCGTACGTCGGCGAGCCGACCCGTACGTCCACCACCACGTCCAGCACCGCCCCGCGTACGCAGGTCACGTACTTGGCCTGGCCGGGCGGTACGTCGGCGAAGTGGATGCCGCGCACCACGTCCCGCGCCGACACGGAGAGGTTGGCCTGCGCGAGCCGCAGCGGATGGCCGACCGCCTCGGCGAGCCGGTCGAAGCGGTACCACTCCAGGAACAGGCCCCGCGGGTCGCCGTGCTGGCGCGGGGTCACCTCCCAGGCGCCCTCGATGCTCAGCGGACGGATCTTCACGACGCGCTCCCCGAAGCGGACCGCTCGGCCAGCAGACCCAGCAGGTATTCACCGTAACCGCTGCGCGTCAGCGGGTGGGCCAGCATCCGCAGCCGCTCGTCGTCGATCAGCCCGGACCGCCAGGCGACCTCCTCGACGCAGCCGATCTTCATGCCCTGGCGTTCCTCGATCACCCGGACGAACTCGGCGGCCTGCATCATCGACGTGAACGTGCCCGTGTCCAGCCACGCGGTGCCCCGGTCGAGCACCGTCACTGTCAGCTCGCCCCACACCCGGTACGTCTCGTTGATGGCGGTGATCTCCAGCTCGCCCCGGGCGCTCGGGGTCAGCTTGCGGGCGATGTCGACCACCCGGTTGTCGTAGAAGTAGAGGCCCGGCACCGCGTACCGGGACCGGGGATGCTCCGGCTTCTCCTCGATCGACAGCACCCGGCCGGCGTCGTCGAACTCCACCACGCCGTAGTCCTGCGGGTTCGCGACCGGGTACGCGAAGACCCGCCCACCGGCCGGTTCGCCGTGCTGGGCGAGCTGCCGGCCGAGCCCGACGCCGTGGAAGATGTTGTCGCCGAGGACCAGCGCCACCGACTCGTCGCCGATGAAGTCGGCGCCGAGCAGGAACGCCTGCGCGATGCCCTCCGGGCGGGGCTGCTCGGCGTACGCCAGGCGTAGCCCCCACTGGCTGCCGTCGCCGAGCAGCCGCTCGAACTGGGCCCGGTCGTCCGGCGTGGTCACCACCAGGATCTCCCGTACCCCGGCCATCACCAGAGTGGAGAGCGGGTAGTAGACCATCGGCTTGTCGAACACCGGCATCAGTTGCTTGGAGACGGCCCGGGTGATCGGCCAGAGCCGGGATCCGGTGCCGCCGGCGAGAAGGATTCCACGCACCCGCGGAGACTACCCGCGCGGCCACCGCCCCCGTGGCCCGTCGACGTCCCGCCCGGGCTGCCGGTACGGCGTAGACTCCACGATCCGTGAGGATCCTCGTCACCGGCGGTGCCGGCTTCATCGGGTCGGAGTACGTGCGGATGCTGCTGGGCGTCCCCGGCGGCGACGCGGCCGGGGTGCCGGTCGAGGGCCCCGACGCGCTCACGGTGCTGGACAAGCTGACCTACTCCGGCAACCTGGCGAACCTGGCCCCGGTACGCGACGACCCCCGGCTGCGCTTCGTCCGCGGCGACATCTGCGATCCGGCGCTGGTCGACGAGGTGGTGCCCGGGCACGACGTGATCGTCCACTTCGCGGCCGAGTCGCACGTGGACCGCTCGATCACCGGCGCCGCTCCGTTCGTCACCACGAACGTGCTCGGCACCCAGACACTGCTGGACGCCGCGCTGCGGCACGGCGTGCGCCGGTTCGTGCACGTCTCCACCGACGAGGTGTACGGCTCGATCGACTCCGGCTCGTGGACGGAGAGCTGGCCGCTGGCGCCGAACTCGCCGTACTCCGCCTCGAAGGCGGGGTCGGACCTGCTGGCGCTGTCCTACCACCGCACCCACGGCCTGGACGTCGTGGTGACGCGCTGCTCCAACAACTACGGGCCCTACCAGTTCCCGGAGAAGATCGTCCCGCTGTTCGTGACCAACCTGCTCGACGGCGGCACCGTGCCGCTCTACGGCGACGGCGGCAACGTCCGCGACTGGCTGCACGTGCACGACCACTGCCGAGGTGTGGCGATGGTGCAGGAGAAGGGGCGGGCCGGCGAGGTCTACCACATCGGCGGCGGCACCGAGCTGACCAACCGGCAGCTCACCGAGCGGCTCCTGGCGGCGTGCGGGGCCGGCTGGGACCGGGTCGTACCGGTCACCGACCGCAAGGGCCACGACCGCCGCTACTCGCTGGACATCAGCAAGATCAGCAACGAGCTGGGGTACGCCCCGAGCATCGACCTCGACCGGGGCCTGGCCGAGACGGTCCGCTGGTACCGGGACAACCGGGCCTGGTGGGAGCCGCTGAAGACGGCCGGCCACTGATGACCCGCGTGCTCGTCACCGGCGCGGGCGGGATGCTCGGGCGGGACCTGCTCGCCGTGCTGCGGACCCGGCCGGACCTGTCGGTCACCGCCGCCGCCCGCGCCGACCTCGACGTCACCGACACCCACGCGGTCCGGCACGCGGTCGGCGGGCACGACGTCGTGCTCAACGCCGCCGCGTGGACCGATGTGGACGGCGCGGAGACGCGCGAGCGGGACGCCACAGCCGTCAACGGCGACGCGGTGGCCGCCCTGGCCCACGCCTGTGCCGGGTCCGGCGCGCGTCTCGTGCACGTCTCCACCGACTACGTGTTCGCGGGCGACGCCACCGAGCCGTACCCGGAGGACGCCCCGACCGACCCGGTCAACGCGTACGGGCGCGGCAAGCTCGCCGGGGAACTGGCGGTGGCCCGGCTGCTGCCCGAGACCGGGTACGTCGTGCGTACCGCCTGGCTCTACGCCACCCACGGGCGCAACTTCGTCACCACCGTGCTGCGGCTGGCAGCCGAACGCGACCGGCTCGACGTGGTGGACGACCAGCACGGGCAACCCACCTGGTCGTACCGGCTCGCGGAGCGTCTCGTGGCGCTCGCCGACGCGGCGCTGGCCGGCGACGCGGCGCCCGGGACGTACCACGGCACCGCCGCCGGCGAGACGACCTGGTACGGCCTGGCCCGCGCCGTCTTCGCCCTGCGTGGCCTCGATCCGGACCGGGTCCGGCCGACCACGAGCGACCGCTTCCCGCGCCCGGCGCCGCGCCCCCGCTACAGCGTGCTGGCGCACGGCCGGTGGGCGGCGGCGAAGCTGCCGCCGCCGGGGGACTGGTACGCGGACCTGGCCGAGGCGCTCAGCGCCCCCCGCCCCGGAACACCTCGGTGACGGTACGCAGCACGATCTTGATGTCGAGCCAGAGCGACCAGTTCTCGACGTAGTAGTTGTCGAACCGGGCCCGGTCCGAGATCGGCGTGTCCCCGCGCAGGCCGCTGACCTGCGCCAGCCCGGTGAGCCCGACCGGCACGCGGTGACGCATCGCGTATCTGGGGTATTCGACGGAGAACTTCTCCACGAAGTACGGCCGCTCCGGCCGGGGCCCCACCACGCTCATCTCGCCGCGCAGGATGTTCCACAGCTGCGGCAGCTCGTCCAGCGAGGTGCGCCGCATGAACCGCCCGATCGGACCGACCCGCTCGTCGTGCGCGATGGACCAGGTGGTCTGCGACTCGTGCTCGTCGGCCGGGCGCATGGACCGGAACTTGATCACGTGGAACGGCTTGCCGTACCGGCCGATTCGCTCCTGGCGGAAGAACACGCCCCGGCCGCCGTCGAGCAACGTGGCGACGGCGCAGAGCAGCAGCAGCGGGCTCAGCAGCACCAGGGCGGTCACCGCGAACACCACGTCGGAGGCGCGCTTGAGCCGCCACCTGGGCCCGGTCAGCGTGGTGTCGCCGATCTTGATGATCGGGATGGCGCCGATGTGGTCGGGGTAGCCGCCCTGCGACCGCGACCCCCACAGGCGCGGCACCGCCCACAGGTCACAGCGGGAACTGGCCGGACGCAGCAGCGCCTCCATCAGGTCGGCCTCGGAGCAGTCCGGGTCGGCGATGATCAGGACCTCGCACTCCAGCATGTCGGCGAGCTTCTCCAGGTCGTCGATCGTGCCGATGAGCGGCAACGCGCCGATCCGCGGCCGTGACGGGGCGTCGACAGCGCCGACGAACCGCAGCCCGTACTGCGGGTATCGGCGCAGCAGCCGGGCCAGTTCACCGCCGATCGGGCCGCCGCCGATCACTATCGCGTTGTGCTCCACCCACCGCCGCTTGCGGGCCAGCAGGATGAGCCGGCTGTTCAGCGCCCGCCCGACGATCACCAGGCCGGCGGAGAGCGCGACGCCACGCATGAACCCGCTGACGTGCGGCACCGAGTCGTGCCGCAGCGCCGCGATGATGGCACCCACCGCGCCGGAGGCCAGCAGCCGGCCGCCGAGGCTCGGCAGCTCGTCCAGGATGCTGATGTGCCGGCGCGGCCGGTAGAGCCCGCCCGCGGCGAACAGGCCCACCGTGAGCACGGCGTTGAACAACGTGCCGCGCCAGTAGTCCTGCGTCAGCAGCAGCGGCGCGAGCAGCGCCGCGACGTCGATGGGCGCGGTCACCATCCAGGCCCGCAACCGGCGGGTACGCGTCGACGCCCGCGAACCCGCGTACGGCAGCACTGTCGTCGTGTCCAGGCCGCCGTCCATCGGCGCGTTCATGGCCACACCGGACGGTGGCGCGGACGGATGCTCGAACGCCGGCAGGCGTGGCATGGTCGATCCTTCCCCGTGGCGCCCCCGGCCCGGATGCAGAGACCGACGGCGATCGCAGGATACGAGCGGCCCCGCCCCGCCGCCAGCACCGGCATGACAGATCGACGTCCTACTTTCCGCTGATGGCGAGGATCTCGGGGACCGAGTCGCGGCGCACCGCGTCGAACAGCGTCTTGGAACGCGCCGGATCGGGGAACACGACGCTCTCACTGCCGACCCGGCCGGTGCCCTTCACCGGGCAGGTGAAGAACGTCAGGTTGCCACCGCGCAGGCCACGCATCTCCATCGCGAGGTCCACCAGCGACAGTGACTTGTCGACCGCCACCGAGTCCGACGTGGCGCGGACGAACGAGTTCAGCTTGGCCGGGTTGGTCAGCACGCCGCCCGAGGCCGCCTTGTCCAGAATGGCCTTGATCACCTGCTGCTGGTGCCGGATCCGCGCGAAGTCGCCGTCGGGGAAGGCGTGCCGCTCCCGCGCGTAGTCCAGCGCGGCGGCCCCGTCCATGGTCTGCCGGCCCTTCTCGAAGGTCCGCGTGCCGATCAGCGAGTACTTCGTGGTGAAGCCCTTCTCTACGTCGATCTCGACCCCGCCGAGCGCGTCGATGATCTCCTTGAAGCCGGCGAAGTCGACCATCGCCACGTTGTCCACCCGTACGCCGCTGAACTTCTCCACCGTCTGCACCATCAGCGGCACGCCGCCCCAGGCGTACGCGGCATTGATCTTCGCGTCGCGACCGCCGCGGCCCTCCTTCGACTTGGGGACGGCCGTCCAGGTGTCCCGGGGGATCGAGATGAGCTGTGCGCTCGATCGGTCCTTCGGCAGGTGGGCCAGGATGATCGTGTCGCTGCGCGAGCCGCCGGTGCTCTCCGGATCGCGGGAGTCGCTGCCCAGGATCATGATGTTCATGGCGCCCTTGGCCTCGACCTGCGGCCGCGACTCCTCCGGTACGCCCTCGAAGGCGTCGACCCGCTCGATGGACTTGTCGACCGAGCGGTAGTAGAGGCCACCGGCCAGCGCGCCGCCACCGGTGAGCAGCACCACCACCAGCAGCACGATCAGGGCGATCCGCCGGCCCCGGCGGCGCCGGGGCGCCTTCTCCTCCACGGACCCGCCCGGCTCCACATGAGAGCCCTGCGTACGCGGGTCGGAATCGGCGAGCTGGTGGCGATCTGACATGCCGCGATGCTACTGATTCGCGTCGCACCGTGTGGACCCGCGCCCGGACGGTGACGCCCCCGGCGGCGGCGCGGCGACGGAGCGGGGTGGCCGCTCCGGGCCTTGCCGCCGGGCCCCCGCCGGATCGATGATGGTGCGGAAGGCCAGGTCGACCGAGGAGTCGAGATGCAGGTCATCCACCAACCGCGGGTGGCGTGGGACGCCGCCCGGGTCATCGGCGGCGCGATCCACGACGAGCACCTGTTCGGCTGGCTGCGCGGCGAACTCGGCGCCCTGATGGGCCCCGCCACGGCAGCGGCCCTCGACGAGACCCGTGAGCGGGTCCGCTGGGCCGGCGACGCCCGGCTGCCCGCCGAGACCGGCGTGTGGCGCGTCCGCCTGGAGGACTCGCTGCGGCAGCACCCCGACCTCGCCGTCGGGCTGGCCGGTGTCGTCTCCACCGCCCGCGGGCAGCGCCCGGTTTAGCTTTCGCTTAGCTCGCTTGTCCGGCGGCACACCGGTCCGGCAGCATCGACCGGCGTGACCGACGGCACCGCACCCCACCCGCCGGCCGCCGGCGACGCGCCCGGACCCGCCACCCCGGACGGTCGACGCCGCGCCGCCACACGCCGTCGCCGCCTGGCCGCCGCCGGTCTGGTGTCCGTCGCCGCCGCGGTCGCGGTGACCCTCGCGGTACGCGGTGGCGCCGCCCCCGCCTGCGCCGCCCCGCCGCGCGCTGCCGTGGCCGCCCTCGCACCCGCGGCCGCCGCTATCCCGCCCGGTGCAGCCCTGCCGGTGGCTGCCGCCCCGCCCGGTGCCGCCCTCCTCGCGCCCGGCGCCGCACTGCCGGGGGCTGCCGCCCCGCCCGTCGGCGCCGCGACGCGCAGCGGCAAGGCGACCTTCTACGACTCCGAGGGTGCCGGCGGCAACTGCTCCCGGCCGGCCGCGCCCGCCGACCGGATGTACGTCGCTCTCGGCCCGGACGAGTACGCCTCCGGCGCCTCCTGCGGCGGCTTCCTCGACGTCACCGGCCCACGCGGCACCGTCCGGGTCTTGGTGATGGACCAGTGCCCGGAGTGCGCGCCGGGTCACCTCGACCTCTCCGCCGAGGCGTTCGCCCGCATCGCCGATCCGGTGCAGGGGGTGGTGAAGGTCAGCTACCGCGCGGTGGTGAACCCGAGGCTGCCCGGACCGCTCACCTTCCGGATGAAGGAGGGCTCGTCGCAGTGGTGGTTCGCCGTCCTGGTCGGTGACCACGGCAACCCGCTGCGCTCGGTCGAGGTGCGGCAGAACGGCTCGTGGCGCGCGGCGCAGCGGCAGGACTACAACTACTGGCTGATCGAGTCAGGGGCCGGTCCCGGCCCGTACGAGATCCGGGTCACCGACGTGTACGGCCACCGCGCGACCGCCACCGGCATCCGGATGCTCCCCGGCCAGGTGCAGCGCAGCAAGACCCGCATGTACGGCACCAACCCCGCCACACCCAGGCCCACCCCGAAGAAGCCGAGCCCCACACCCCCGAGCCCCACCCCCAGCGCTTCCACCCCCGCGCCGCCGCCCACCCCCACCCCAGCGCTCACAGAGCCGGTGGTGCAGGCAGCCGCCGCCCCACCCACCCCACCTCCCTGCTCCTGACCCGCCGCCGCTCCTGCCCCCAGGGGACTGCTCCCTCCTGCCCCGTCGATCTTGCACTCGCGGCCCCTCTGCTGCCGCATAAGCACCTTTCGCCCGGGCCCCAACCGCAAGATCGCCGGGAGCGGGGAGCGGGGAGCGGGGAGCGGGGAGCGGGGCCGGGGCGCCTCGATGCCAGCCCTCGGCGATCTTGCGCTTGCTGCCCTTCAGGTGTCCTGGATGCGGTTTTTGTCGGGGCCGTAAGTGCAAGATCGCCGAGGGTCGGGGGGAGTGCGGGGCTGGGAGGGGTCAGGTCGGGGTGGGGAGGTCCAGCCACATGAGGATCTCGTCTCGGGCGTCGGTGGGGGACAGGCGCAGCGCGGCGGGGAGGCGGCCGATCTCGCGATACCCGAGGCGCTTGTAGAAGCGGTCCAGTCCCAGACCGTCGCGGACCGTCACGTGCAGCGCCGCCAGACCCAGCCGTCGGGCGATCCGTTCGGCCTCGCGCATCAGCGCCGCGCCGTACCCGCGCCCTTGGGTGTCGGGGTGCACCATGACGCGCTTGAGCACCCGCCAGTGCGTCTTGAGGTGGAACCGGTTGTCGGCGATGACCAGGACGGCGACCAGGCGTTCGCCCTCGTAGCCGGCGAGGAGCCGGTCCGGCCCGTCCGCCACCTCGTCGAGCGTCGAGGTGGCGAGCGGGCGTACCTCGTCCGCGGTCACGGGGGCGACGAAGCCGACGGCGCCGCCGGCGTTCGTCACGTCCACCCAGAGCGCGATGATCTGTTCGCGCAGCTCGGGGGTCAGGTCGGGGTCGAGTACGAAACGCAGGTCCACGACGCCATCCTGCGCGTGGCGACCCGGCCCGAACCCGCGTTCGTGATGCGCGTGACAGCGCTGATGGTGCGGGAGGGGGGTTTCGAACCCCCACGTCCTCTCGGACACAGGCTCCTAAGGCCTGCGCGTCTGCCGTTCCGCCACTCCCGCCCGACCCGCCGAGTTTAGAGTGTCGCGCCGGAACCGTGTGCACTCCGGGCCGCGACGGGCCGCGACGGGCCGCGACGGGCCGCGACCGGCCGCGACGAGCCGCGACGCGACGTGGCATGCCCGTCCGGCGGCCTCAGTCGAGGCCGAGGTCCCGGCGCAGCTTGGCGACGTGACCGGTGGCCCGCACGTTGTAGAACGCCTGCTCGATCTTGCCGTCCTCGTCCACCACGAACGTCGAGCGGATCACACCGGTGACGGTACGGCCGTACATCTGCTTCTCGCCGAACGCGCCGTACGCGGTCAGCACCGCCTTGTCCTCGTCGGAGACCAGCGGGAACGTGATGGCGTCCCGGTCGCGGAACTTGGCGAGCTTCGCCGGCTTGTCCGGCGAGATGCCCACCACCTCGTAGCCGGCGGCCTGGAGGGAGGCGAGCGAGTCCCGGAAGTCACACGCCTGCTTCGTGCAGCCGGGCGTCATGGCGGCCGGGTACGCGTACAGGATGACCTTGCGACCACGCAGGCCGGCCAGGGACAGCGTGCCGCCGTCGTCGGTGGGGAGGGTGAACTCGGGGGCGGGGTCGCCGGGCTTGAGGCGGTCGGTCATGGCGGTGACGATACCGCCGGGCCGGTGCGGTCGGCCGACGGCGACCCGCCGGCGCGGTGACGGCCATCATGAGGTTGTTGCCAGATATTGGCAACAGTGCCTTCCTGGAAATACGCTGAGCGCGTGGACACCCTGGCGATGCACATCTCCAACGGGATCATCAACGGTCCGGTCGCCGCGATCTTCGCGGCTCTCGCCCTCGCCGCGCTCGCCTTCTGCGTGCTGCGGGGCCGCGCCGACCTCGACGACCGGCTCGCCCCGATGGCCGGGCTGGTGGCGGCGTTCATCTTCGCCGTGCAGATGCTCAACTTCCCGATCTTCACCGCCGGGGTCAGCGGTCACCTGCTCGGCGGCGCGCTGGCCGCGCTGCTCGTCGGCCCCTGGGTCGGCGCGCTCTGTGTCGCCGTGGTGCTGATCGTGCAGGCGCTGGTCTTCGGTGACGGCGGGGTCGCCATGCTCGGCCTCAACATCACCAACATGGCGCTGCTCGGCACCGCCGCCGCGTACCTGCTGATCGCGCTCCTGCTGCGCGTGCTGCCGCGTACCCCGGCCGGGCTGGCCGTCACCGCCTTCGTCTCCGCGCTGGTCAGCGTGGTGGTCGCGTCCCAGGGCTTCGTCCTCCAGTACTGGCTGGGCGGCACCACCGACCTCGGCGGCAACCTCGCCGGCCTGGCCGGCACCATGGCCTTCGCCCACCTGCTCATCGGCATCGGCGAGGGCCTGATCACCGCGACCACTGTGGTCACCGTCGCGAAGGTCCGGCCCGACCTGGTGTACGCGCTGCGCGCCCTCAAGCCGGCCACGCCGGCTCCCGCCGTCCCGGTCGCCGGAGGTGCCCGATGAGCAAGCGTCACTGGCCGTTCCTGCTCGGCGGCCTGCTGGTGGCCCTGCTGCTGGCCGGCGTGGTCAGCAACTACGCCTCCTCGCACCCGGACGGGCTCGACTCGTCGCTGCTCAAGGGCTGCACCGTGAACGCCGACGACGAGATCACCGGCGGTAGCTGCCCGGCCCAGCAGGCCAAGGACCACGAACTGGCGGACAGCCCGCTGGCCGACTACGGCGTACGCGGGATCGGCAACGACTTCGTCTCCACCGGCCTGTCCGGCGTACTCGGTGTGCTGCTCACCTTCGCGTTCGGCGGGGGCCTGTTCTGGCTGGCCCGCCGCCGCGGCCCGGCGAAGCCCACCGCATCCGCCACGCCCACCACGAGCGCCGACTCGGCGGACGAGGCCGCGACCCCGTCCACCGGCACACGCTGACCATGGGCGCCGGGCACGCGCACGTGCTCTACCGCGAGTCCGGCTCGCCGGTGCACCGCCTCCCGCCGGAGGTGAAGATCGCCGCGATGGTGCTGTTCACAGTCGCGGTGGTGGCCACGCCCCGGGAGGCGTACTGGGCCTTCGGCGGGTACGCCCTCCTGGTCGCCGTGGTGGCCGCGCTGGCCCGGGTCGGCCCGCGCTGGCTGCTCAGCCGGGCGCTGATCGAGCTGCCGTTCGTGCTGTTCGCGTTCGCGCTGCCGTTTCTCGGCGCCGGGGAGCGGGTGGAGGTGGCCGGGTTCGCCCTGTCCGTCGACGGGCTGCACGGCGCGTTCAACATCCTCGCCAAGGGCACGCTCGGCGTACTCGCGTCGCTCCTGCTCGCGGCGACCACGACGACGCGTGACCTGCTGGTCGGCCTGGACCGGCTGCGGTGCCCGCAGATCCTCACCCAGATCGCCACGTTCATGCTGCGCTACCTGGAGGTGCTCGTCGGCGAGGCCCGGCGGATGCGGGTGGCGCGGGTGTCCCGGGGCGACGACCCGCGGTTCCTGTGGCAGTTGCGCGGCTTCGCGGCCGGGGTCGGCGCGCTGTTCCTGCGCGCGTTCGAGCGCGGCGAGCGGGTCTACCTGGCGATGCTCTCCCGCGGTTACACCGGCCGGATGCCGGCGGTGTGGCAGGGGGCCGGCGCGGCCACCGCCGGCCAGTGGGCGGCCGCCGCGACGGTGCCGGCGATCGCGGCCACCATCGCCGCCGTCGCACTCGTCCTGCAATGATCGGGTACGTGCAGCAGCCGCCCTCCCTCGACATCAGCGGCGTCCGGTACGCGTACCCGGACGGTCACGTCGCCCTGCACGGGGTGGACCTGACCGTGCCGCGCGGCGAGCGGGTGGCGCTGCTCGGGCCCAACGGCGCCGGCAAGACCACGCTCGTGCTGCACCTCAACGGCATCCTCACCCCGACCGAGGGCACGGTGAGCGTCGGCGGCCTGACGGTCGGCCGCGACCGGGAGACGCTGGCCGAGGTACGCCGCCGCGTCGGCATCGTCTTCCAGGATCCGGACGACCAGCTGTTCCTGCCCACAGTCGCCGAGGACGTGGCGTTCGGCCCGGCCAACCTGGGCCTGCGCGGGGCCGAGCTGGCCGCCCGCGTCGACGAGGCGCTCGCGGCCGTCGGGATGGGCGAGCACCGGGACCGGGCGCCGCATCACCTGTCGTTCGGGCAGCGGCGCCGGGTGGCGGTGGCGACGGTGCTGGCCATGCGCCCGGAGATCCTGGTGCTGGACGAGCCGTCGTCGAACCTCGACCCGGCCGCCCGCCGCGAGCTGGCGGAGATCCTGCGCTCCCTGCCGGTGACGCTGCTCATGGTCACGCACGACCTGCCGTACGCGGCCGAGCTGTGCCCCCGCTCGGTGATCCTGGACGGCGGCCGCATCGTCGCCGACGCCCCCACACGTGACCTGCTGGCGGACGAGGCGCTGCTGACCGCCCACCGCCTGGAACTCCCGTACGGCTTCGCCCCCCGCCCCACCTGACCCGGCCCTCGCCTCTCCCGCCCTCTCCGCCGTGAGTGCGGCGGGAGTGGAACGTGGTGGGTGTGTCGGGGGCGGTTTGACACCCGTGGTGTTCCACTCGTGCGTGCCCGGGGCGCTCGCAGCGCTCGGTGATCTTGCCATTGGGGCCCTCGAGATGTCGTGAACGCCTTGGATGCCGGGGCGGAATATGCGAGATCGCGGGGGTTCAGGTGGGCACTAGTTCCTCGTTCGGGCTGGTTGTTGTGGCGAGCGTCCTCCCGTTATGCGAGATTGGCGTTTCGCATCGTGGGAGCAGTGGAGATCTTGGTAGGAAAGGGCCCCTATGGGGGCCGTTTGGTACCAAGATCTCGCCGAGGGCCGGGGACGCTTGACAACCTCCACTCACAGATCGCCAGGGCGGGGCGGGGCGGGGTCAGGGCGTGGGGGTTGGGTGGGGGGTGGGGCGGGCTGCCCTCGCGGCGGTGCGCAGGCGCAGCAGTCCTGCCGCGACCGCGCCGGCGCCTGTCGCCAGGCCGACCACCACGAGCACCCGGACCAGGACGGCCGGGCCGGCGGCCGGGGGGATCGAGCGGGACAGCGCGGCCAGGTTCGTCACTCCGGCGAACAGCGTGAGGCAGGCGCCGGCGAGGGCCAGCACGAAGTCGGCGGCCGGGCGGCGGGCCAGCGCGTACCCGCCGGCGGCGAGCGCGCCGAGCCCGGTGAGCAGCGTCCACACCTGGCCGGTGACCAGCTCGGCGAGCGTGCCGCCGAGGCCGGGGGAGCCGGTGTCCAGCGCGCGGGCGACGGTGAGCGCCACCGTGGCGGCGCCGCCCAGGGCGAGCAGCGCGCCCACCGCGCGCAGCGCCCGTACCCCGGCGGCGGTGCCGCCCGGCGCCAGCCCCGCCGCGCCGATCAGCAGGAAGCCCAGCGTGGCGGCCACCCACCAGGGGTACGGGTCGGGTGGCGGCACCCAGTCCAGCGTGCCGCGTACGGCTCCGGTGGCGTCACCGGCGCGCAGCGGGACGGTCCAGTCGCGTACCCGGTGTTCCCGGTCCGGGGCGGCGGCGACGGCGGCCGGCGGAGCGTCCTCCCGCCACAGCGTGCGCTGGTCGTGCCAGCGGGCGGTGGGTCCGTCGTCGATCCGCCGCCAGTCGGGCGCGGCGGCCGGGTTCGCCTCGGCGGGCAGCCGGGTCTCCCCGGCCAGCGTCCGGTTCAGGTACGTGGCGGGGGAGCGGGTGTTCTCGTACACGCCGTCGGGGCCGATGCGCAGGTACGGCTCACCGGAGTAGCCGAGCACCGTGACGTCGGCGCCGGTGTCGTTCGTCAGCTCCAGCCGCGCGCCGGCCTCCACCATGCGGGCGGTGAGCCCGGGGCGGTCCGGGTCGACGCCGCTGATGGTGGCGCGGTAGTCGGTGCCGTCGGGCGCGTCCGCGCCGTGTGCGGCGGCCGGCGCGGCGAGTGTGAGCAGGGCGGTGGCCGCGACGGCGAGCACCAGCGCGGCCCGGCGCAGGGGTGCGATCACTTGCCGGCCGCCTCCACCGCCGACTTGATCCCCTCGGGGCTGCGGTCCTGGAGCTCACTGCCGTTGACCTTGATGGTCGGGGTGCCGGTCACGCCGGACTTGCTCGCCTCGTCGGTGACGTGCTCGGTCCACGACCGGTACGTGCCGTCGGAGACGCAGGAGGCGAACTCGTCGCGGTTGAGGCCGACGCCCGCGCCGATGTCGACGAGTTCGTCGTTGCTGAGCCCGGCGCCGCCCTCCGCCGGCTGCTTGGCGAAGAGCTGGTCGGTGAACTCGCGGAACTTGCCGCCCTGGGCGGCGCAGCCGGAGGCGGCCGAGGAGCGGGTGGAGTATTCGGTGGTGGAGAAGCGGTTCAGGAACGCGACCGGGTGGAACACCAGCTTCGCCTTGCCCTCGTTGACGAGCTGGTTGAGCGTCTCGCCGTTGATCTGCTGGAACTGCTTGCAGGCCGGGCAGAGGTAGTCCTCGTACAGGTCGATGGTGACCGGTCCGGTGCCGAGCACGATGCCGGTGCCGGCGTCGTTGGCCCCGGGCGGGGCAGTGAACTCGTCGGACTTCTGGCTGGAGTAGACGGCCCAGCCGATGCCACCGGCGATGACGAGCACCAGCACCGCGGCGATCGAGGTCCAGAGCGTGCGCTTGCGCCGCTTCTCCCGGGCGATCTGCTCGCGTACGACCCGGGCCGCGTCCCGCCGCCCCTTGCGACTACTCATCGGTGTCCTCCACGGTGTCGTCGCCCGCCAGCCACCCGTCCACGGAGAACGGGGTGCGGGGCCAGATCAGCAGGAACCCGGCGAGTACCAGGAACCCGAGGTCCCGGAGGATCTCCGGGAGGTAGCTGGGTGTCTGGCCGGCGGCGAGCTGCCCGCCGCTGCCGAAACACCCGCAGTCGATGGCCAGGCCCCGGGCCCAGGCCGAGGCGATGCCGGCGATGAAGACCACGAGCAGCGCCGCGGACACGCCCGCGCTGATCCGGGTGGCGAGCCCGGCGAGCAGGAGCAGGCCCAGGGCCAGCTCGACGAACGGCAGCGCCGCGCCGATCACGGTGGCCACGTCGTACGGCATGACCTGGTAGGCGTTCACGGCCCGGCCGGAGGCGGCCAGGTCACCGACCTTGGTGCCGCCGGCGATCAGCCACACGGCGGCGAGCCCGAGGCGGGCCGCGACGCCGAGCCAGGGCCGCAGGGCCTGCCAGCGGCCGGCCCGGGAGGGGGAGGGGGTCACAGTCATTCGTCGTCCGAGCGCCACGAAAGGTTCCCGCTATCCGGCCAGCGTGTCGCCGACGGCGTCGACCAGTTCGTCGCGGGCTCGGGCCACCCGGGAGCGGATCGTGCCCACCGGCACCCCCTCCACGTCGGCGGCCTCGGCGTACGACAGGCCGAGCAGCTGGGTGAGCACGAACGCGGAGCGCCGCTCGGCTGGTAGCCGGCGGACCAGGTCGGTGGCGCCGAGCTGGCCGGCCGGGTCGGGGTACGGGCGGTCGGTGGCGGCCTGGGCGGCGAGCCGCGCGTCGAGCCGGCGGCGGCGCACCACAGTCCGCAGGTGGTCGGCGCAGGCCCGCCGGGCGATCCCGAGCAGCCAGGTACGCACGCTGGAGCGCCCCTCGAAGCCGGACAGCGCCCGGAACGCCCGCAGGTACGTCTCCTGGGTCAGGTCGTCCGCGCTGTCCGGGTCGACGAGCGCGGCGGCGAAGCGCCACACCTCGGCCTGGGTGGCCCGGACGAATGCGCCCTGCGCGTCGCGGTTCCCGTCGCGGGCGGCCAGCGCCCAGCCGGTGGCCGCGTCCCGGGCAGCGTCGGGCGCCGACTCGGGGCGGTCGGCGGCGGTGTCGCGCGGGCCGGGGATCACGTCACCCGAGGTTACGCGGCGTACCTGGAGGGGACAGGGTCCTTCGACCCATTCCGTGGTCCCGCACACGCCGGGAACTTTTTCCGCCCGCCGTCCGACTACCTTCCCATGACCTCCGAGCAGGCCCGGCGTGGCGCGCGCCGCCGCACCGGGTGGGCGCTCGGTCACGCCCGCCGGAGACCGGCTCGCCGGACCCGCCCCGGTTCGGGAACCATGGCGGTCATGACTGCTGCCGTACGCCGCCCGTCCCGGGCCGTCGCCGCCCGTTCCGGGGCCGTCGCCGGGCTGCTGCTCCTGCTGGTCGCCCTGCTGCTCGTCCCGGCCACCCCGGCCGCCGCCCACGCGGTGCTGGTGAGCAGCAGCCCGGCCGCCTCCGCCGTGGTGCCCGAGGCACCCGCGCAGGTGGTGATCACGTTCAGTGAGGGCGTCCGCAAGGTGCCCGGGAAGGTGCGGGTGATCGCCCCCGACGGCTCGCGGGCCGACCGGGGCGAGCCGACGTTCCAGGGCGCCGAGGTCACCATCCCGGTGGACCCCTCAGCCGGGCGCGGCACCTACCTGGTGAGCTACCGGGTCATCTCGGCCGACAGCCACCCGGTCTCCGGCGCCTTCACCTACTCCGTCGGCGCGCCGTCGGAGCCGCCCACCGACAGCGGTACGGACAACCGGGCGAACCCGGTCGCCGAGAACGCGGTGAAGGTGGCGAAGTACGCCGGCTACACCGGTCTGCTGCTGCTCGTCGGCCCGGCGCTGGTGCTGGCCGCGCTCTGGCCGCGCCGGCTGTCCCGCCGGGGGCCGGCACGGCTGGCCTGGACCGGGCTGGGTCTGCTGGCGGCGGCGACGCTGGCCGAGGTGTGGCTCCAGGTGCCGTACGTCAACGGCGGCGGCCTGTTCGACGTGACCGGTTCCGGCCTGGGTGACGTGCTGGGCAGCGCCTACGGCACCACGCACCTGGTCCGGCTGGGCCTGCTCGCCGCGGCGGCGTTCCTGCTCCGGCCGCTGTTCGCCGGTCCGATCGGCCGCACCGACGGGATCATCCTGGCCGTCCTCGGCGGCGCGGCGCTGTTCACCTGGCCGCTGGCCGGGCACGCGGCGGCCTCGCCCGCGCCTGCGGTGTCGGTGGTGGTGGACGCGGTGCACCTGGGCGGCATGGCGGTGTGGCTGGGCGGCCTGGTCATGCTCGCGGTGTTCCTGCTGCGCCGGGCCGACGAGCGCGAGCTGGACGCGATCCTGCCGATCTGGTCCCGCTGGGCGGCGCTCGCGGTGGCCGCGCTGCTGCTGGCCGGCACCGTGCAGGGCCTGATCGAGGTGGCCAGCATCCAGGCGCTGTTCGACACCACGTACGGCCGGCTCCTGCTCGCCAAGATCGTGCTGTTCGCGCTGGTGATCGGCGTGGCCGCGTACTCCCGGGCGCTGGTGCGGCGGCGGGTCGCCGCCGGCCGGCCGGGCGCGATGCGGCGCGCGGTGGTGGCCGAGCTGGTGATCACGGCGGTGGTGCTGGGCGTGTCGGCGACGCTCGTGCAGACCACTCCGGCGCGCACCGCCGCCGCGGACGTCGCGGGCACCGAGCAGGGCTACTTCTCCACCACGCTGAGCAGCCCGATCTACTCGCTGGAGGTCCAGCTGGACCCGGCCGAGACCGGCAACAACTCGATGCACCTGTACGCCTACACCAAGGACAGCCGCCCCCAGCCGGTGCAGGAGTGGAAGGTCACCGCCGCGCTGCCGTCGGCCGGGATCGAGCCGATCACCGTCCCGCTGCTGCCGCTGAGCGACAACCACGCCACCGGTGAGGTCAACCTGCCGGCCCGGGGCGACTGGCAGTTGCGCATCACCGTCCGCACGACCGACATCGACCAGGCCACGGTGACCGCCACCGTGCCGATCAAGTAACGGAAGGTCCCATCTGATGATCCGTCTCCGGCGCTCCGCGACAGTCGCCGCGCTGACCCTCACCGCCGTCGCCACGGCCGTGCTCGGCGTGGCCGGACCGGCCTCGGCGCACGTCACGATCAACCCGGCCGAGGGCAAGCAGGGCGGCTACGGCCGGTTCGCGTTCCGGGTGCCGAACGAGAGCGACACGGCGTCCACGGTCAAGGTCGAGGTGAACCTGCCGGAGAACGCTCCGGTCGGCTCGGTCTCCACCATGCCGGTGGCGGGCTGGACGGTCGCGGTGGAGAAGCGCAAGGTCGATCCGCCGATCGAGGTGCACGGCAGCCAGCTCACCGAGGCGGTCTCCAAGCTGACCTTCACCGCCGCGCCGAACGCCGGCGTGAAGCCGGGCGAGTTCCAGGAGTTCCCGGTGTCGATGGGTCCGCTGCCGCAGGTCGACACGATGGTGTTCAAGGTGCTGCAGACATACTCCGACGGCAACGTCTCCCGGTGGATCGAGGAGCCGACGCCGGGCGCGGAGGAGCCGGAGAACCCGGCGCCGGTGCTCAAGCTCGCCGCCGCGGCGCCCGCGTCGCCGGGCGCGAGCGCGCCGGCCGCCGCGCCGGACGACGACGATGACGACGACGGCTCCGGTGCCGCCACCGCCCTCGGGGTGGCCGGCCTGGTCGCCGGACTGGGCGGCCTGGCCCTCGGCGGCCTGGCGTTTGCGCGTACCCGGCGGGAGCCCGCCGCGAAGTCCTGAACGCGAGCGGTTCACCGGCCCGGCGGAACGATCCGCCGGGCCGGTCGCCGTCCCGGACGGGTGCCGCCGATATCCGGCGATCGGCCGACGCACGTCGGTAAGGTCGGCCGGGTAGTTGGCTACCGAGAGGGACGACGCGAATGCGTTTCGTACGCACGATCGCCGGCGTGGTGCTGCTGGCGTTGGGGATTCCGGCGCTGCTGGCGGGTGGAGGTCTCTGGCTGGCCGCCCGGCACGCCGACCCGGACGGCGGGTTCGGCGCCCGGTTCGAGCCGGTCCGCACGCCGGCCCGCGCGGTGGTGGTGGCCGACGTGGACGCGTTGCTGCGCGCCGACCTGCCGGTGGCGCGCACCGGGCAGGCCCGGCTGCACCTGAGCGCGCGGGACGACGACGGCGAGGTCTTTCTCGGCCTCGCCCCGACCGACCAGGTGCGACAGTGGCTGGTCGACGTCCCGCACAGCACCGTGCGCCGCGTCGCGGTCACCCGGGGCCCGCTGCCGGTCGATCTCGACCCGGCCACCGCCGGCGCCGGTACCGCCGCGCCGATGTCGGCACCCTTCTGGGTACGCGAGGGCGTCGGCTCCCTGGAGTGGAGCCCGGCGGAGCTGTCCGGCCGGTCGTTGAGCCTGGTCGTGATGCGCGTGGACGGCGCGGACGGGCTCGACCTGCGGATGCGTGCCGAGTTGCGGGCCGGGTGGTTCCCCGGGCTGGCGTGGGCGCTGCTGGCCGGCGGGACGCTGCTGGTCGTCCTCGCCGTGGTGGTGCTGCTGCGCCCGCTGCGGCCGCGTGAGGTGGTCTTCGTGGTCGAGCCGGACCAGGTGCCGGTGCTGGCTGGTCGTCTCGGCGTCACCTCGCTGAGCGGGCTGGGCCGGCAGCCGGGCCCGGCGTCGCGACCCGAGCGGCACCTGGTGGCAGTGGGCTCCGGGGCCGGGGGACGTACCCGCGCGGCGATCGCCCCGCCGCCCAGCCGGTGCCGCGACGACCAGGACTGACGAGGAGAACCCGAACGGCCCTCCGCGCTGCCGACGCGGAGGGCCGTCCTTTCACCGGGGGATCGGTGCTACCTGGGAGAAAACTGAGGTAGTTGATACCAGATTAGCGCTGATCGCCGTTTGTTGCGAGGTGTGTCCGTTCAGTCCGAGTCATCGGTTTCTCGTCCGCATGCCGGCGGATCGGCAGCGCCGCGAGCACCAGCAGGCTCAGCAGGACGTACATGTTGCGGACCACGAAGTCGACCGGGTCGTCCGTGTGCACGACGGCGGTGCCCCAGTCCTGGAACGTCACCAACCCGTACACGATCGGCAGGCCGACGACGGCGGCCAGCGCGAAGAGGCCGCCGCGACGGCGGGCCCCGCCGGGCGTCGCCGGATCGGCGTCCAGTGCCGCGTCGACGAGCACCACCACCGCGGGGATGAACCAGTACAGGTGATGGATCCAGGTGATCGGGCTGACCAGCCCGCCCACCAACCCGGTCAGGGTGAGACCCACCAGCGCGTCCCCCGCGCGGGCCGCGCGCGCCGCCCGCCACAGACCGAACGCGGCCACCGCCAGCGCGAGCAGCAGCCACAGCAGCCGGTCCGGCTCGGTCGGCGCGGTCAGGCGGCTGAGCAGCCCGAACAGTGACTGGTTGCCGGTGTAGTCGGGGCGGCCCACCCGGTCGGTCACCCACAGCTCGTGGGTCCAGAAGCGCCACGAGTCGCCCGGCGCGACCGCCGCCGCCAGCAGCGTGGCCACCGCCGCTGTCACCGCCGCCACGGCCGCCGCCCGCCACTTCCGGGCGGCGAGCAGGTAGAGCACGAAGATGCCGGGGAAGAGCTTGAGCGCCGCCGCCAGCCCCACGCCCACGCCGGCCCAGCGCCGGCCCTGCGGTACGGCGAACAGCAGGTCGCCGAGGATCAGCACCACGAGCAGCATGTTGATCTGCCCGAGCGTGATCGTCTCCCGGGTGCTCTCCACGGCGAGCACCAGCAGCACGGCGACGGTGAGGCCGAACCCCCGCGGCAGGTCGTGCCGCCGCAGCACCGGCAGCACCAGCCAGCGCGTGGTCACCACCACCGCGGCCACCGTCAGCACCGCGAAGGCGGCGATGGCCACCCCGAGCCGCAGATACCCGAACGGCGCCAGGAGCAGCGCCGCGAACGGCGGATAGGTGAAGTAGAGCGCGCCCTGCACCCGGTCCGGCTGGACGTAGTCGTAGAGCGGGTGCCCGGCCGCCCACCAGTCCATCGCCGACATGTAGATCTTCTGGTCGTAGTAGTCGTGCCGCAGGTTGCGCAGGTAGGGCGCCGGCAGGATCGCGATCAGCGCCAGCACCACGACCACCCGGAGAGCCGTACGCCCGCCCGCGTCGTCACGGGGGACGGCGGGTGGGGCGACGGGTTCGGCTGGCACGCAGGAAACCCTAGCGGTCCACCTCGGCCGCCGGGCCGAGGCGCGGGCGCGTCGGCGGCGCGTAGTCTGTTCCGGTGGCTGATCTTCTCGTCTGGATCGACTGTGAGATGACCGGGCTCGACCTGCGGCGGGACGCCCTGATCGAGGTCGCCGCGCTCGTCACCGATCCCGACCTCAACGTGCTCGGTGACGGCGTCGACGTGGTGATCCACGCCGACGACGAGGCGCTCGACGGCATGCCGGAGATCGTGCGGACCATGCACGCCAAGTCCGGCCTCACCGAGGAGGTACGCCGCTCCACTGTGACGCTGGCCGAGGCCGAGGACATGGTGCTCGACTACGTGACCAGCTACGTGAAGGACCCGCGTACGGCCCCGCTGTGCGGCAACTCGATCGCCACCGACCGGGGCTTCCTGGCCCGCGACATGACCCGGCTGGACGCGCACCTGCACTACCGGATGATCGACGTGTCCTCGATCAAGGAGCTGTGCCGGCGCTGGTACCCGCGGGTGTACTTCGGGCAGCCGCAGAAGGGCCTGGCCCACCGGGCGCTCGCCGACATCCGGGAGAGCATCCGCGAGCTGGAGTACTACCGCCGGACCGTGTTCGTGCCGCTGCCGGGGCCGGACGTCGAGGCCGCGAAGGCGATCGCCGCCCAGCTCTGACGCCCGCGCCGAACCCGGTGGACGGGGTCGGCCGGAGTGTGGCTATGATTAGTCCGCGCACCGCCCCGGGCGACCGGAGCGGCGAGCATGGTGGCTGTAGCTCAGTTGGCAGAGCACCGGGTTGTGGTCCCGGTTGTCGTGGGTTCAATTCCCATCAGTCACCCCAGACACGAAGCCCCCTCCTCCGGGAGGGGGCTTCGTCGTGTGCGGGGGTCAGGGGGTCGGCTCGACGCTCGGCGTACCGGCGTCCGGCGTGGTGTCGTCCGACGGCGGCTCGTACGGCAGGGCGCTGCCCTTGACGTACTCGTCCCAGCTCATGTTCCAGTCGGTCCAGCCGTTGCCGTTCTGGAGCTTGCGCTCGGTGCCCTTGACGGTGATCGGGTCACCGATGCGGGTGTTGGCGAACAGCCAGTTGCCTTCCTTCATCGAGACGTTGACGCAGCCGTGCGACACGTTCGTGCGGCCCTGCACGCCCTCGGACCAGGGCGCGGCGTGGATGAACTCGCCGCCCCAGGTGAGCCGCTGGGCGTAGTCGATCTCGGTGCGGTAGCCCTCCTCCGGGCCCAGCTCCTCCATGGTGTCGAAGACCGTGTGCCGGAGCTTCTCGATCACCACCATGGTGCCGCTGGAGGAGGGGGTGCTCTTCTTGCCCAGGCTCACCGGGATGGTCTTGACCACCTTGCCGTCGCGGGTGACAGTCATCCGCTTGGTGCGGTTGTCGACGGTCATCACGAACGACGGACCGATCTTGATGTCGACGCTGAGGTCGGCCCGGCCGTACCAGCCGCCGCCCAGCGGCAGCCCGCCCGCCTGCACCTTGTAGCTGACGGTGCTGTTGGCCTTCCAGAACGTCTTGGGCCGGTAGCGCACCTCGGTCGGGCTCACCCAGTGCCAGATGCCCTCCTGGGCCGGCTTCGAGGTGACTGTCATCCGGCGCTGGATGTCGTCGCGGTAGTCCTCCGGGATGGCCCGGCCGAACTTCACGATCAGCGGCATGGCCACGCCCACGACCTGGTTGTCGCCGAGGAAGCTGGTGACCCGGATCTGCTTGGCCGGCTTCGCCATCGTGGTGAACGTGCTGGTGGCGGTGGCGGGCTTGCCGTCGTCGCCGGTCGCGGTCACGGTCGCCGTGTACGTCTGCCCGTACTCCAGGGCCGCTGACGGCAGCCAGCTCCCGCCGTCCGCCGCGAGCGTGCCGTCGACGACCTTGCCGGCGGCGTCCTTCAGCTCGACGGTGGTGTCCTGTGCCTCCTTCGTGGTGAAGGTGATGGCGGTGGACGCGGGCACGTCCTTGGCGTCGGCGGCGGGCTCGCTGATGGTGGCCGCCGCCTTCGGGGCCTTCTCGCCGCCGTCGCCGCCGCCCTGCCAGCTCGACGGCTTGTCGCCGCCGCCGCTGGTGCAGGCGGTCAGGGCCATCGCGGCGGCGAGCAGCCCGGCTGCCAGCGCGCGGCGGCGGCCGACGCGTCGGGCGCTCACGCCCCGGATCGGTTCGTCCTGGCCAGCTCGCATGACTCCCTCACAAGGTGATGCCGTTCCCCGTCGTCTCAGGTCAGACGCGCCGGAGCGGGTACGCGTTGCCGGACGTGAAACGGAACACCCCGCCCGGGTGTAACGATTCCCGTGCCGTCCGGCGCTTCGTCGGAGGTGGCGTGTCCGACCACGTTACGCCGGTCAGAACGGCGCCGGCTGCCCGCCCTGCGGAACGGGCAGCGCGCTGCCGGCGACGAACTGCGACCAGCTCATGCTCCATGCCGTCCAGCCGTTACCAGGGGCCAGGCGGCGCTCGGTGCCCTTCACCGTGATCGGGTCGCCCACCATCGTCTTGCCGAACAGCCACCGGCCGTTGGCCATCGACACGTTCACGCAGCCGTGCGAGACGTTGCGGCGCCCCTGCACACCCTCGGACCAGGGCGCGGCGTGGATGTACTCGCCGCCCCAGGTGATCCGCTGGGCGAAGTCGATCTCGGTGACGTAGCGGTTGGCCGGGTCCGGCTCGCTGCGGGTGTCGAAGACGGTCGACTCCTTCTTCTCCATCACCACCATCGTGCCGCTGGAGGAGGGGGTGCTCTTCTTGCCCAGGCTGACCGGCAGCGTACGGATGACCGAGCCGTTCTCGGAGACCGTCATCTGCTTGGTCGCGTTGTCCACGGTCATCTCGAACGCGCGGCCGATCTTGGCGGTGGCGCTGCGGTCGATGTTGCCGTAGCGGCCGTTGCTCAGCGGGATCCCGGCCAGTGCCAGCCGCACCGTGATCGTGGTGCCGGTCTTCCAGTACTCCGGCGCGCGGTAGTACGCCTGGGTGCCGTTGTCGACCCAGTGCCAGGCGCCGGGCTGCGGCGGGTCGGTCTGCACGAACATCCGCTTCTGCACCGCGGCCCGGTCCTTCTTCGGGATGCCCGGGGAGAACTCGGCGACCACGGGCATGGCGACCCCGTACGTCTTGCCGCTGAACATGTAGAGGCCGGAGCCGATCATCGACTTGGGCTTGGCCATCGTGGTGAACGTGCTGGTGCCCTGGTAGGTCTGGCCGTCCTTGCCGGCGCCGGTGACAGTGGCGGTGTACTTGGTGCCGTACTTCAGCGCGGCCGACGGCACCCAGCTGGAGCCGTCGCGCCGCATCCGCCCGGCGACGCTCGTTCCGTCGGCGGTGGCGAGCACCACCTTCGACACGGTGCCGCCACCGGGGATGCGGGCGCTGATCTCGGTGCTGACCGGCCGGGCGTTCGCGCCGTCGGCCGGGCTCACCGTCAGCGGCGGCGCGGCGGCGCTGTCGCTGGGTGCGACGCTCGGGTCGGGCGCGGAGGACGAGACGCCGCCGACCTGCTGCTGGCCGGGCACGAACTCCGGCTTCTTCCCCTCGTCGCCGCCGCCGCACCCGGTCAGTGCCAGCGACGCCGTCAGGACCAGGGCGCCCACCGTCGCCCCGGCCCGCGCGAACCTGCCCATGCCCACCCCTGTCCTCGCGTGCCTGGCGGACATCGTGCCGTATCGACGCCGTCGGGCCCGCCCCCGCGCCGGATCAGGTGACCGTTTTGGCCGGTTTCGCCGGTTAAGCTCGTCCGAAGGGTGGACCCCGGTATCGGATTGGAACCCGCCTCGGCGGGCGTGCTAATCTTCTTCCCGTTGTCAGAGAGCGCCGCTAGCTCAACTGGCAGAGCAGCGGACTCTTAATCCGCGGGTTCGGGGTTCGAGTCCCTGGCGGCGCACCAACGAGCAAGGCCCTGACCAGGCGTTCCACGCCGGTCGGGGCCTTTTTCGCGTACCTGGGCGCCGGTGCGGCGGGTGATCGTCCGTGAGGCGGGGCGGGAACCCGGCACGGGGTGCGCCTTGTGCCGCCACCCTAAGCTGATCATGGTCGTGCGGCCATGATGGACGGCCGGGCGACGACGATGAGAATGGGAGAAGACATGAAAGCCTTCCGACGGCCGCGGATCCGCAGCCTCGTCGCCGCCACCTCGGTCGCGGGCGCCCTGGTGCTCGGTCTGGGCGCGCCCGCGTACGCGGACTACTCGAGCCCGACCTACTCGACCCTGAAGGCCTGCAACGAAGCCCGGCCCAAGTACCAGTCGTCGTGGACGAAGCCGCAGGCGTGCCGCCCCATGTACAACTGGGACGGCACGAAGGTGATCGGGTACGCGTTCCTGGTGATCACCCGGGCCTGATCGGCATCCGTCTGCGGTACCTGACGCCAGGGGGGATCGTGTCCGGTGAGGCCACCGGCAGCTCGGACACGATCCTCGTCTGCATCCGGGGCAACTCCGGCTCGGGCAAGAGCAGCATCGCCCGCGAACTACGACGCCGGCACGGCCGGGGCTGCGCCCTCGTCGAACAGGACTACCTGCGCCGCATCGTCCTGCGCGAACGGGACAAGGCCGGCGGCGTGGCCCCCGCGTTGATCGAGCAGACCGCCCGGTTCGCCCTCGACCACGGCTACCACGTGGTCCTGGAAGGCATCCTGTACACCGGCCGCTACCGCGACGTGCTGACCTCGCTGCGGGACGGCCACCGGGGGCGGTCGCTGTTCTGTTACCTCGACGTGTCGCTGGCCGAGACGCTGCGCCGGCACCTGACCCGCCCGCAGGCCGGTGAGTTCACCGCCGAGCAGATGAGCGGTTGGTACGCCGCGCGCGACGTCCTGGGCTGGCCCGGCGAACTCGTCCTCCCGGAGACCACCGGCCTGGCCGAGGCGGTCGAGGCGATCGCGGCCGCCTCCGGGCTGCCCCAGACCGGGCGTGACGACGACAGGCGTTAGGCGGCGTCACTTGCCCTTGCTGTTACTGCAAGAGGCAGTCTGGGGTCATGTTGTCGATCAGCGAGTTCAGCCAGATGTGCCACCTGTCGCCGCAGGCGCTGCGCTTCTACCACGCCGAAGGGCTGCTCGTACCCGCCGAGGTCGACGACCGGACCGGCCACCGCTCGTACGCCTTCGACCAGGTGGAACGGGCCATGCTGATCACCTTGCTGCGGGACACCGGAATGAGCGTCAAGCTGGTCCGGCGGGCCCTCGACGAACCGGACCAGGCGGTAGCCCTTCTCGACCGGCACAGCGACGAGGTCAGCCGGCAGCGCCGGGCTCAGGCCGACGCCATCGCTGCCGCCCGCGCCGTCTTCGAGGTGCAGCCCGAACCGCGGCTGCGGCACGTGCCGGCCATGACTGTGGTGGCGCGGCTCGTGCCCGGCACACCGCTCGGTCGTGACGCCCACGAGTGGGACCGGGCCGAGGAGATCATCGCGGCGGCGGCGGCCGAACTGGTCACCACGGTGCGGCAGGCCGGCGTCACCTGCCTGGGTGAGCCGTGGCGGACGCCGGCGCTGGAGACGCCGGAACAGGACCGGCGGGTACTCGACGGAGCCGGGCCGTTCTGGATCGTCAAGGTCGCGGTGGCGGGCGCCCCGGAGGCGCTGCCGTCCCTGCCCGCCGACCTGATCGTGCAGACGCCCGAGGCCCACGACGAGCTGTCCATCTTCATGCCGGGCCGCAACACGATGGCCAAGTACTGCACCGTGATCCTGCGCCTGCTCGACGCCGTCCCGCCCGACGGCGACCGGTTCGTCGACCTGGCGCGTCTTCGCCAGGAGGTCCGCCCCGACGGTGTGCTGAGCAGCGCGCCGGTCGAACGACGACCGGGGTCGCCCGCCCAGGACCATGAGCGCTGAACCCGTCGCAGCCCGGATATCAGAAGGTCGGCCAAGACCTGACGAAACTCGGCACCGCAGTGATTTCGACTGATGAGCGTCGTGCCGATTGTCTCGCTTGGGATGGGCAAGATGATCACCACGTGTCACTCCGTCGACGAGGGTGATCCCAGCCGCCGCATATGTCACGTGGGGCGAATATCTCTGACGGTACGAATCGGTTTTCCACGGTCCCTGTTCGGCGCTGCATGCTGGACCGATGACCTGCCCGAGCGGTTGGCGTGATGCCGCCCGCCGCCATTTCGGTGCGTGAATCGGTCTGAGTGGTCCGGCACTGTCCCCCGATGGACGAGTGCGGCGTCGGCTGATTGTTCAATCAATGACAACTACACGGTGTCATATTCGAAGATGGCAATGCATGAAAATCGTTCGCGATGGTGGAGCGAGTCGCGCGGCGTCAGTTGACTGCGGCAACCATCTACTGATCTGCGGTTTTGAAGATCGGTCCGGCTGCCCGAGGTCACCGCACGTGGGTGTGGCGGTCGCTGAACCTCCCAGTGTGGAGGGCGGACTTGATTACCGAGAGTGTTGAGCGATCGATGGGATGTCCAGTTCGCCGTGATCCGTCCTGACGCAACGTGTCCGACCTTGTGCGCTGAGGCAGGACGCCCTTAGAGTCCCGCTCGCACAACTGAAAGCACACGGGGGAGGGTTTGTGGCACGTCGAGTGACGGCCACTGTCCGTTCGTGCCTGGCTGCGGGCGTCGCCGTACTGACGGCGGCCGCGTTGGCGGGCGTACCGGGAGAACCGGCGGAGTTTCTCGCCGCTGGACCGGACGGCGTGACAGGTGGCGTGGAGAGCCGGACCGATGAAGCGGTGTCCCTTCGGGCCGCCCGCGACTCCGGCAAGCCGGTGCAGGTCAAGAGCCTCACATCGGAGACGACCGAGGTCTTCGCCCTGCCGGACGGTCAGTTCCGGGCCGAGCTCTCGGTCGGCGCGAGCCGGATCCGGCGCGGCGACCAGTGGGTTCCGGTCGATCTGACCCTGCGCAAGGGCGCGGACGGGCGGATTGCCGCCGTCGCCCACCCGTTCGATCTGGTCGTCTCCGGCGCACAGCCGAACGGCACGACGGAGCTGGCCGTCCTCGGCCACGGAGCCGACCGGCTCGCGGTCGGCTGGGCCGGTCGGCTGCCCGAGCCGAAGCTGGACGGCGGACGGGCCACCTATGTGGACACGCTGCCCGGGGTGGACCTGATCGTCGAGGCGACCCGCGCCGGGATGGAGGCGTTCTTCGTCGTCAAGGACCGCAGCGCCGTGAAGCAGGTCGCCCGCCTCACGCTGCCGATCACCGGGCCGAACGCGGCCCGGGCAGTCCGCGACGCCGGCGGCAACACCGCCATCCAGGACACCACCGGCCGGGTGGTCGCGCGCACTCCCGCACTGCGAATGTGGGACGCGCGGGTCGACGCGCTCGGGAATCCGGCCACCGAGACGGCGGTCGCATCCACGATCGCCCCTGCCGCCGCGGCCCGTGGAACCGGCCGGCTCGACCTGACGCTGACCCCGGACATGCGCTGGCTGACCGACTCCGAGCGGCAGTATCCGATCGTCATCGACCCGACGATCAACCCGCTGTACACCACCTTCGACACGTTCATCCAGGCCGGCGACACGGTCAACCGGGGCGGCACCGACGACCTCCGACTCGGCCGGCTCGGTCCGACCGGGCCCGTCACCCGGTCCCTGCTGCGCTGGGACACCGCGGCCCTCGTCGGCAAGCAGATCACCTCCGCCACCGTCTCGTTCTGGAACTGGTGGTCGCCCCAGTGCGAGGGCCGGTCGTGGGAGCTCTGGACCGTGGGCGCGGTGGCCGACGACATGATCTGGGACACCCAGCCGGCGTGGAACAACCAGGAGGCGACCACCCTGGCGACTGCCGGCTACGACGCCAGTTGCAACGACGCCTGGATCGGGATCAGCGGTACCAAGTTCTTCCAGCGCGCGGCGAACGCCGGTGACACCCGTGCCGACATGGGCCTACGGGCCACCGACGAAACCGATTCGAAGGCCTTCAAACAGTTCCGCTCCCGCAACGCGGCCACCAGTACCGAGGTGCCCAAGGCCAGCGTCACGTACAACTCGTACCCGACCGTGACGGCCCGGTCGACCGTCCCTGCCTCCACGTGCGCGACCGGCTCGGGCCGCCCGCTTGTCAACACCTTGACGCCGCAGCTCAAAGCCACAGTCGCCGACGGTGACGGCACCGCGATGACAGTCACCTTCGAGTGGTGGGCGATGAACGCGGAGAAGGCGATCGGTTCGGCGTCGTCCAGCAACGTCGCCTCCGGCGCCACAGTGGCGGCGACCGTTCCCGCCGGCGCCTTCGTGGACGGCGGCATCTACCGCTGGCGGGTGAAGGCCGCGGACGGGGTCAGCGGCAGCGACTCCTGGTCGTCGTTCTGTGAGATGCAGGTGTACACCACGGCCACTCCGGTCACCGGTTGCACCGGCGGAACGGACAGCGACTTCAACGGCGACGGCGTCGCCGACATCGCGATCGCCGACCCGGAGGCCACAGTCAACGGCCAGATCCGTGCCGGCCGCATCAACGTCACGTACGGCGGCAGCACGACGGTGCACACCCTGCACGAGGGCGGGGCGAACATGCCCGGTGCGGCCGAGGCGGGTGACCGCTTCGGCACGTCGATCTCCGCGTACGACGCCAACAACGACGGGTGCACCGACCTGGCGGTCGGCGTGCCGAACCAGGCCGTCAGCGGCCAGGCCCAGGCCGGTGTCGTCTACGTGCTGTTCGGCTCACCCGCCGGCCTCGCGCAGGGCCCGCCCGCCGTCTGGTACCACCAGGACAGCGCCAACGTCCCCGACGCGGCCGAGGCGTACGACTGGTTCGGCTACGCCGTCGCCGGCAGCCGCACCGCCAGCGGTGAGCCGTACCTCGTCATCGGCGCTCCCGGTGAAGGACTGGGCAACCCGTTCACCGGGGTCGTGCACTACCTGCGCGGCGCCGTGAACGTGGTGATGTCCCAGGGCAGCGGCATCCCGGGCTCGGCCGAGACCGACGACCGCACGGGCTATTCGGTGGCCGCCTCCACGTACCACTGGGCGGTCGGTTCCCCGGGCGAGGCGATCGGTACCGAGGCCTTCGCCGGAGCGGTGAACGTGTTCAGCCACACGCTGACCAACGGGCTGCCGACGCTTGCCGCCGGCCTGGAGCAGAACGTCGCCAACGTCTCGAACGACGCCGAGGCCAACGACAACTTCGGCAAGTCGATCTCGATCGCGCCGTACCGGCCCGTCGGTGCTCCCGCCGGCCAGGCCGACTCGCTGGTCGTCGTCGGCGTGCCGGGTGAGGACCTGGTCGTCGCGGCCACCAACACCCCGGCGCCGGACGCCGGGCTGGTGCACCGGTTCCACGTCACTGCCGCGAACACCTTCACCGAACTGCCCGCGATCACGTACGCCTCGGAGGACGGTGACTACCTGGGCGAGAAGGTCGTGGTGGTGAACACCGCGCCGGGCAGCGAGGGCACCAACGCGACGATGTTCGTCGCGATCGGCGTGCCGGGCGAGGACGCGGGCACGTCGGTGGCCGACTCCGGACGGGTACGTATCTTCCCGGCGCTGGCGAATCCGATCGGTACGCCGACCACGCTGCACCGGGAATCGGGCAGCATGCCGGGGACGGCCGGCGTCCAGGAACTGGTCGGCACGTCGCTCTCGGCCACCTCGCAGCGGCTCTACGTCGGCACTCCCTACGGCGCCGACGCCGTGTACGGGTTCACCTGGTCCGACCTGAAGGCGGGCAACACGGTCCCGAGTGTCACCTGGCAGCCGGGACAGGGCGGTCTCCCCACCGGGCACAGCGCGTTCGGGGCGGCGATCAGCTGATGAAGAGCATCGACATGAGTAGTTATCCAGCGGGGGAGGACCAGAGGGTGGCCCGTCGTACGAGAAAACGGGGCCGGGTGTTCACGCTCGGCCTCACGCTCGGCCTCGCCGGCCTGATGTCCACGGCGGTGTTCGTCCAGCCGCCGGAGCCGGCGCCGCGCACCGCCGCGGCCTCGGAGGACCTCGTCCGGGACACCGAGGCCGAGGCGCTGGTGGCCGCGAGGGCACTCAACCAGCCGGTCGAGGTGCTGGCGCACCGCACGGAGTACCGCGACGTCTTCGCGCAGCCGGACGGCACGCTCATCGCCAACGGCCACACCCAGCCGGTGCGGGTCACTCAGGGAGACGCCTGGGTGCCCGCGGACTCGACCCTGGTGGTCCAGCCCGACGGCTCGTACGGCCCGGCGGCCGCGCTGCTCGGCATGCAGCTCTCCCAGGGCGGCACCGCGCCGCTGATGGTGGTCACCCGGGACCAGAAGAGCATGACCCTGACCTGGCCGCACGGGCCGCTTCCCGCTCCCGTGGTCGAGGAGAGCAAGGCGACCTACCCGAACGTGTTCCAGGATGTCGACCTGGTCACGAACGTCACCGTCGAGGGCTTCTCGCACGTACTGGTGGTCAAGACGCCGGAGGCGGCCGATCTGCCGGAGCTCCAGAATCTCCGGCTCGGGGTCGCCGCGGTGGGTCTGACCATCGAGGAGACGGCCGAGGGCGGCGTGGTGGCCCTGGACCCGGTCACCAACAACCCGGTCCTTGAGGCGGACGCGCCGACCATGTGGGACAGCGGAAGCCAGGAGGGGGGAGATGCGGCCGCGGCGCGGTCGATGGACACCTCGTCGACCGACCCGGGCGCGGCCTCGGCCGAGGGACCGGGCGACACGTCGGAGGTGGCTCCGGTCGGCCTCGACTACTCGGACAACACCCTCACCCTCACCCCGGACCGGTCCATGCTGACCGATCCGGAGGCCTCGTTCCCGCTGTACATCGACCCGGTCTGGCAGAGCAGCACCAACAGCGCCTGGGCGATGGTGGACAGCGGCTACCCCAACGAGGAGTACTGGAAGTTCGACGGCAAGCGGCACGAACGGATCGGCCTCTGCCCCAGTTCCTGCAACAACTCGAAGGTCAAGCGCCTGTTCTACCGGCTCGCCACGCCGTACTCGGGCAAGACGATCCTGGAGGCCACCTTCCGGGTCACCCTGCAGCACGTCTACAACTCGACCGCCCGGGCGGCGGCGCTCTACCTGATGCCGGCCGGGATCACCTCCTCCACCAACTGGAGCAACCAGCCCGGCGGCTCGGGCTGGTCCGGGGCGACGCACCTCGCCACCAGCTCACCGACCAAGACGCAGGCCACCTGTACCTCCACCAACCAGAACACGGAGTGGAACGCGAAGGCCGCGGTGCAGCAGGCGGTGACCAAGGGCTGGAGCAACGTGACCCTCGGCCTGCGGTCGGTCAGTGAGAGCGACTCGACGCACACCAAGCGGTTCTGCGACAACGGCGTCCTCTCGGTCCGCTACAACCGGGCGCCGGTGATCGCCAACCTCAACGAACTCACCATGTCCCCCGGCGGGCAGTGTGTCTACGGTTCCGGCGCGCCCTACGTGGACGTGCCGCCGCGGCTGAACGCGGTGCTGCGGGACCCGGACCACTCCTCGGCCCACACCGAGCAGATCAAGGCCGAGTTCAAGGTGACCTGGACGCCGGCCGGCGGGACGTTGCAGACGCGCTCGTACACCACTCCGCTGAAGGCCAGCGGATCGGTCTTCTCGTACACGGTCCCGAGTGACATCGCACAGAACGTCCCCATCTCCTGGGAGGTACGGGCCAGCGACAACACCAGCTGGGGTCCGTGGAGCAGTGAGGGCTCGCGCAACGTCTGTCAGTTCCTCTACGACAAGACCAGCCCCAGCGCGCCCGACGTCGACTCCGCCGTGTACCTGCCGCAGGACGCGGCCGACAACGGGACGGCGAGCGCGTCGAACTGCATCGAGAGCGACGAGTGGCTGGGTTCGATCGGTGTACCCGGCAACTTCGTCTTCGACTCCGCCGCCACGGACGTGGTGGAGTACCGGTACGGCTTCAACACCAACCCGGCGCCGGGCGTGAACGTGCTTCGGCCCACCACCGACGGCGGGCCGGTCACCCTGCCGAACTGGTACCCGGACAAGGAGGGCCCGCGGACGATCAACGTCCAGGCCGTCGACCGGGCCGGCCGGTCGAGCAGCATCGCCTCGTGCACGTTCCGGGTGGGCAAGCGACCGCCGACCGCCCAGTGGTCGCTCGGCGAGGTCGCGGGCGAGGACGGCGCCGGCGACGGGCTCGGTGACAACGACGCGACGGCTGGAAGTGGCGTCACGTTCGGGGTCGAGGGTCCGGGTGGGAC
Organism: Micromonospora sp. WMMD1219; assembly: GCF_049315215.1. Lineage (NCBI taxonomy): Bacteria > Bacillati > Actinomycetota > Actinomycetes > Micromonosporales > Micromonosporaceae > Micromonospora > Micromonospora sp. WMMD1219. Next base: position 317,244 of record NZ_CP186057.1, on the reverse strand, counting down.
GTCCGACACCGCAGCCCGGTTCGACGGTACGGCCGGCGCCCACCTCACGACCAGCAAGCCAGTCCTGACCGACACGTCGGCGAGCTTCGCCGTCACCGGCTGGTTCAAGGTCGACGATGCCGGCCGCCGGCAGGTGGCGGTCAGCCAGGACGGCACCGGTGAGCCCGGGTTCGCGCTGGGGGTCGAGGGAGGAACCTGGTTCTTCCGGATGCCGGTCAACGACGTCAACTCGCTGGGCCGCTGGCAGGTCGACGGTGCGGCGGCCACCACGGGTTGGACGTACGTGTCCGCCATCTTCGACGGTGCGAAGAAGGAGATGTCGCTCCAGGTCGGGAACAACGCCCCGCGCGTCGCCCAGCGCAGGTCGCTGACCAAGTCGCGCGGTCCGCTCCAGATCGGCCGTGTGCTCACCAAGAGCGGCTACGCCGACAACTGGGGAGGGGCGATGGCGGACGTCTCGGTCTTCGACCGGCTGATCATCGCCGACGAGGTCACCGGTCTGCAGAAGACCGCCCCGAGCCGTAAGGCGTACTGGCGGTTGAACGCGGAGACCAACAAGGTCAGCCCCGAGGAGCGCGGCGGAGCGGGACTCACCCTGGGCGCCGGCGCGACGGTCTTCAAGCACCCGGTCCTGTCCCTGCTCGGCGGTGGTCACCTCGCGCTGACCGGTGGCGCGGACAGCTACGCCAGCACGTCGACCAACGCGGACATGGCGGGCAGTTTCTCGATCAGCGCCCGGGTCAAGCTGACCAGCAACTGTGCGGGTACGCCGATGACGGTCTTCTCGCAGAAGGGCACCAACGGCAGTTCGGTCGTCGTGCGCTGCAACGACGCCGGGCAGTGGGAACTGGCGATGGCGAGCACCGACACGGTCGCGCCGGAGTGGACCAGGAAGGCGACCGACGAGGCGCCGAAGCTGGTCGGCAAGGGTGACCACCTGACCCTCGTCTACAACGGCTACGCCCGCGAAGTGACCCTGTACGTCAACGGGTCCTTCACCGAGGCGATCCAGTTGGTGTCGCCGTTCGTCGCCACCGGCGGGGTGCAACTCGGCCGCGCCTGGCTCGACGGCGCCTTCAAGGAGCACCTGTCCGGTGCCATCGACGACGTCCGGGTCTACGACGGCGTCGCCGACAAGGTCCTGATCGAGAAGCTCAACGTCCAGGTCCGCGAACAACTCTCGCTCTGACGTGACAGGCGGTGGGGCCGCCCGCTCCCGGGCGGCCCCACCGGCACGCGAGACCTTTCCCCGTTCTTGTCCCGCAACCCCTGGAGGGGTGATGTTCTCCCGACTCCTGGTCCGGTCCGGCGGCTTCGTCCGCCACACCGTACGACCGGTTTCCTGGGCGATGGCCGGTGTCATGGCCGCCGGCTTCATCCAGATCGCGACCCCACCCGCCTCGGCCGAGGCGAAGCCGAACCGTCCGTCGACCTCGGACGCGTCCAAGGTCCTGCCCAAGCGCGACCCGCTGCCGGCCAAGCCGAAGGCGGCCAACCCGGCGGTGGCTGCCGCCTCGACCGCCCCGGCGAAGGTCACCTGGCCCGCCGCCGGCGCCGCGGACGTCACCGTGCCGGCGCCCGGGGCCGCCCGCTCCAAGGCTCCGGCGGCCACCGCCAAGATCGGTGGCCTGCCGGTCGCGGTGTCGGCCGCACCCGCCGCCGCGTCCGCTGCGGCGGACCCGGCCCGTCCGGCGGCCTCCGCTCCCGGCAAGGTACGCATCGAGGTGCTCGACCGGAAGGCCTCGGAGAAGGCCAAGGTCGACGGCCCGATCGTCCGGCTGAAGCGGGCCGACGGCCAGGCCGCTGCCGGGAACGTCCGCCTCGACCTCGGCTACGGCGGGGTCGCCGGTGCGTTCGGTGGCGACTTCGGCGCCCGGCTGCGGCTGGTCCGCCTGCCCGAGTGTGCGCTGACCACGCCGGAGAAGGCCCAGTGTGCCCCGGTTCCGCTGCCGACGACGAACGACAGCGCCGCCGAGACGCTCTCCGCCGAGGCGGGCACCGGTGCGCTCTTCGCCATGACCGCCACCGACTCCTCCTCGCAGGGCGACTACGGCGCCACGAAGCTGTCCCCGTCGTCCAAGTGGTCGGTGGCCCCCTCCACGGGTGGCTTCTCCTGGAGCTACCCGCTGCGGAGCCCGCCGGTGCCGGGTGGTGGTGCGCCGCCGATCGCGCTGGCCTACTCGTCGCAGTCGGTCGACGGCCGGACCGCGACGACCAACAACCAGGGCTCCTGGATCGGTGAGGGCTTCAACTACGAGCCCGGGCACATCGAGCGCCGGTACAAGCCCTGCTCGGACGACGGACACGACCAGTACGCCGACCAGTGCTGGGCGTACGACAACGCGACCATCCTGCTCAACGGCAAGTCGACGGAACTGGTCAAGACCGGTGACACCTGGCGGTTCGGGACCGACGACGGTTCGAAGGTCGAGCGGCTCACCGGCGCGGTGAACGGCGACAACGACGGCGAGTACTGGCGGGTCACCACCACCGACGGCACCCAGTACCACTTCGGCCTGAACCGGCTTCCCGGCTGGACCTCCGGCAAGGAGGAGACCGGCTCGACCTGGACCGTGCCGATCTACGGCGACGACTCGGGCGAGCCCTGCTACAACGCGACGTTCACGTCGGCGTACTGCGACCAGGCGTGGCGCTGGAGCCTCGACTACGTCAAGGACCGCTACGGCAACGTCACCTCGTACTTCTACGAGAAGGAGATCAACTACTACGCCCGGGGCAAGAAGACCGACGTCAACGGTGTTCCGTACGTCCGGGGCGGCTGGCTCAAGCGGGTCGACTACGGCCAGCGGCACGAGGCCGTCTACACGACCAACGCCCCCGCCCGGGTGCGCTTCGAGACCAAGGAACGGTGCCTGCCGTCCGGCAACGTCGACTGCGACCCGCAGGATCTGAACACCACCACCGCGCCCTACTGGCCGGATGTGCCGTTCGACCGGAACTGCGCCAAGGACACCAAGTGCAAGCTCGACCAGATCACCCCGACGTTCTGGACCCGGGCCCGGTTGACCGGCATCACCACCGAGATCCGCGAGGGCACCGGCTGGACGCCGGTGGACAACTGGAAGCTCGACCACCTGCTCACCGACAACGGTGACGGCTCGCGGACCCTCTGGCTCCACAAGATCACCCACACCGGTCTCTACGGGCCGGGCACCGACATCGCCATGCCGTCGGTCGAACTGGGCGGCCTGCAACTGCCCAACCGGATCGACCGCGACGGCGACAACATCGCCCCGCTGGTCCGCTTCCGGCTGGCGACCGTGTGGACCGACGCCGGCGGCCAGATCGACGTCAACTACGCCACCCCGGACTGCACCAAGAGCACGCTGCCCACGCCGGGCAACAGCACCAGGCGCTGCTACCCGGTGAAGTGGAACCCGCTCGGCAGCGGCGACCCGATCACCGACTGGTTCCACAAGTACGTGGTCGAGCAGGTCGTCGAGACCGACCGCACCGGCGGGGCGCCGGACATGGTGACCCGCTACCAGTACCTGGACGGGGCGGCCTGGCGGCACGCCGACCCGGACGGCATCTCCGACCCGAAGGACCTGACCTGGAGCGACTGGCGCGGTTACGGCCGCGTGATCGTCACGGCCGGCGACGGTCAGGTCCAGACGACCAAGACGGAGTACCGCTACCTGCGCGGCATGCACGGCGACAAGGATCCGGACGGCGGCACGCGTACCGTCAGCGTCGCCGACTCCACCGGCGGGAGCCACACCGACCACAACGAGTTCTCCGGCCACCAGTTGGAGAGCATCGTCTACGACGGCGCCAACGCGGTCAGCAAGAGCATCGCCGTCCCGTGGCGGCACAACACCGCGACGGAGACCCACAGCTGGGGCAGCAAGAAGGCATGGTTCATCAACACCACCACCGCCCGGAGCCTGGTCGCCCTGGCCGCCGGCGGGTGGCGGGAGACGAAGCAGACCTCGACCTTCGAGACCAGCTTCGGCCGGGTGACCGAGACCGAGAACGAGGGTGACGTGGCGGTCACCGGCGACGAGGCATGCAGCCGGACCACGTACGCCGACAACGCGACCGCCCACCTGTACAGCCTGGTGTCGCGGGTCGAGTCGGTGTCCGTGGCGTGCTCGGCCACCCCGGACCGCAGCAAGCAGGTCATCTCCGACACCCGGACGCTCTACGACGGCAAGGCGTTCGGCGTCGCGCCGACGCTGGGCAACCCGACCCGGACCGAGCGGCTGAAGAGCCACAACGGCACGACGGCCACCTACATCCGCGCGTCGGAGGGCACGTTCGACGCGTACGGCCGGCCCTTGACCGCCGTCGACGCGCTGGGCCGGGTCACGAAGACCGTGTACACGGACACCAACGGCCTGACCACCAAGGTCAAGGAGACCAACCCGCTGCAGTTCGTCACCACCACCGACTACGCCCCGGCGTGGGGTGTGCCGGTCGGCCAGGTGGACCAGAACGGCCTCAAGAGCGTCCTGGAGTACGACGCCCTGGGCCGGCTGGCGAAGGTCTGGATGCCGGACCGGACGGGCGCCAGCGGCCTGGAGCCGAGCATCCGCTACAGCTACCTGGTCCGCACCGACAAGCCGGTCGCCATCAAGACCGAGCGGCGGCAGAACGACGGCTCCTACAGCGTCGAGTACAAGCTGCACGACGGTCTGCTCCGGCCCCGCCAGGTGCAGTCGGAGGGCCCGGACGGCACCCGTACCGTGGCCGACACCTTCTACACCGGCACCGGCCAGATGGCGAAGACGTACGCGACGTACACGGTCGCGGGCGCGCCCACCGACGTGATCTACCCGGCCGTCAACGGTGACGTCAACGGCCAGACGCTGTACGTCTACGACGGCGCGGACCGGGTCACGGCGGAGATCTTCGCGGTCGCGGGCAACGAGAAGTGGCGCACCACGACCACCTACGGCGGCGACCGGGTTTCGGTCGACCCGCCGGCCGGCGGCACCCCGACGACCTCGATCACGAACGCCCTGGGCAAGACCACCGAACTGCGGCAGTACAAGGGCAGCGGTCCGTCGGGCGACTTCGACAAGACCGAGTACACCTACACGCACGCCGGGCAGCTGAAGACGGTCAAGGACCCGGCCGGCAACGTCTGGTCCCACGAGTACGACCAGCTGGGCCGCAAGACGAAGTCGATTGACCCGGACGCCGGCACGTCGACGTCCGGCTACGACGACCTGGACCGGCTCACCAGCACCACGAACGCCCTCAACCAGACGATCAGCACGAAGTACGACGAGATCGGCCGCAAAATCGCCGTCTACAAGGGGGCCGCCGACACCGGGGAGCTGCTGAGCAGCTGGACGTACGACCTGGAGATGCTCGGTGAGCTCTCCTCGACGAGCCGCTGGATCGACGGGCACGAGTACGCCACGTACTTCTCGATCTACGACGAGTTCTACCGGCCGCACGCCACGTACTACTCCGTGCCCGAGCACGCCGGTGCCGAACTGGCCGGCTTCTACACCTTCGGCACGGAGTACAACCGGGACGGCAGCATCCAGTCGCTGAGCATGTCGGACGGCGGTGGGCTGCCGTTCGAGACGGTCGCCTACACCTACGACGATCTTGAGCGCCTGACCGCGGCCACCGGTGACGCCCCCTACCTGACCGACGTCGAGTACGCCAGCACCGGCGAGGTGCTGCAGACCGAGGCCCGGGTGGGCACCCGGAAGGTCTGGTCGACCTACGAGTACGAGCAGGGCTCCAAGCGGCTCACCCGGCAACGGCTGGACCGCGAGTCGGCCCCGGTCGTGGACATCGACGCCCGCTACACGTACGACCAGTCCGGCAACATCCTGCGGATCGCCAACAACCCGTCCGGCACGCAGGACACGCAGTGCTTCACGTACGACTACCTGCGCCGGATGGAGCGGGCCTGGACGTCGGCGAGCACCGCGACCGACCCGTGCGCCGGTGGGCCCTCGGTCACCGGGGTGGGCGGCGTGGCCCCTTACCACCACGCCTACACCTTCGACGTCACGGGCAACCGCAAGACCGAGGTCCAGTACGGGACCAACGGCACTCCGCTCATCGAGCGCAGCTACACCTATCCGGCCGCCGGCCAGGCGCAGCCGCACACGCTGAGCCAGATGACGGAGAAGACTCCGCAGGGCGACCGGCTGTACTCGTACGAGTACGACGCGGCCGGCAACACGAAGAAGCGGACGAGGACCGGCGAGGACCAGACCCTGGTCTGGGACGCCGAGGGCAACCTCGAGTCGGTCACCGAAGCCGGCAAGAAGACCAGCTTCCTCTATGACGTCGACGGCTCCCGGATGCTCCGCAAGGAGCCGGCCTCGACCACGCTCTACCTGCCGGGCATGGAGATCCGGCTGAACCACCAGACCCGGTCCACCGACGCCACCCGGTACTACTCGCTTCCGGGCGGGGCGAGCCTGGTCCGCAAGGTGGACGGCCTCCGGTACGTCGCGAACGACCACCACGGCACCGGCCAGGCAGTGGTGGACCAGAGCGGCGCTGTCACGCACCGGCGGATGACCCCGTACGGCGAGAACCGGGGTGCCTCGCCAGGTCAGTGGCCGACGGAGAAGGGCTTCGTCAACGGGAACATCGATTCCACGACAGGCCTGGTCAACATCGGCGCGCGGGAGTACGACACGATCACCGGCCGGTTCATCTCGGTCGACCCGATCATCGACGTCAATGACCCGCAGCAGATGAACGGGTACGCGTACGCCAACAACAACCCGATCTCGTTCTCCGACCCGGACGGCCTCAAGGCCTGTTCCGACGACGCCTGCGGGCCGGGCGCCGACTACGAGGACATGTACGGCACCTACCACAAGGTCAAGGGCCACAACGACGGGTGCGGTGGTTGCTCGGGCGCGTACGACCCGGACGAGCCCACGATCAACGTCCACAACAACCCGCGGGCATCAGCGGAGGAGCGGGCCGCGGCCGCGCGGGCGGCGGCGGAGAAGGAAAGGCAGCGGCGGATCGCCGCGGCCAAGGCGAAGATGCTCAACGCCGCCAAGGCCCTGGCGAAGATCCTGATGGACGAGTTGGGTATCACCGATGCCCTGGACTGCTTCCTCAAGGGCGACATGGGCGGCTGCCTGGCCACAGCAGTCAACGTCGCGGGCGCGGCGATCGGCGGTGCGCTGGGCAAGCTCGCAGTCAGATACGGCGCCCCATGGAAGTGGAAGAAACTCGCCAACCTGACCAGCCGGGTCAAGGGTCTGCTCGGCGACCTGGTCGGCAGCGCCAAGGCATTCATCAAGTGCAAGAACAGCTTCGTGCCCGGCACGTTGGTGGTGATGGCCGACGGGTCGCGCAAGCCGATCGAGGACGTCAAGACCGGCGACATGGTGTTGGTGACCGATCCGGTGACCGGCAAGACGACGATCAAGCCGGTGGTGGCGACCATCATCGGTCAGGGCAGCAAGAACCTGGTTGAGGTCACCATCGATCCTGACGGTGACAGCGGCAACGCCACGGAGCGCGTAGTCGCCACCGACAACCACCCGTTCTGGGTGCCCGGCCTCGACGAGTGGGTCGACGCCGCCGATCTGCGGGCTGGTCAGTGGCTGCGCACCTCGGCCGGCACCCACGTGCAGATCAGCGCGACCCGACAGTGGACGGAACCGGCACAGGTCCACAACCTCACGATCGACGACATCCACACGTACTATGTCGTCGCCGGGGACACGCCGATCCTCGTGCACAACTGCGGTGCGGACAATGACCACATCGTGTATAGGGCACTCGCCGACGGGGAGGACCCTTCGTTGGGCTTGTTTGCTCGCGACCCGGCGGCGGTTGATGTAACTCCGTTGTCTCACGTGGCTGGAAAGAAGGCCACCCCGTGGATTTCGGCGAGTAAGTGTCGCTGTGTGGCAGCAGACAAGTACGATTCAGGCCATGGGTATGTCGCAATTGATACGCGGCTCGTGGGACGAGTCGAGGACATCTCGGACGGCCCATTCCCGACGAGTAGGAGGCATGCCTCGTACGCGAGAAGGGACAAGGAAGTCTTGTTGTTCCAACATGTCCCCGCCGAAGCGATCGTGGGTGTCTGGGGGAGAAGCTAAAGATGGCGGAAGGTGAAGAGTCCCTGATCGCGGCGCTAGACGAGGCATGGGATGACGAAGCTGGCTTCCTCGGGAAGCTTCGGGCGGGAGTGTTTGACGAACGCCAGGGAAACGCGTACGTCGAGCTCCTTCGACGGATTCCTGCTGCAGTGCCGCACAGGGACATGTTGAGTTCGGAACTGGTAAAGCTGGTCTGGTTTGCTCCTCAATTCATCGAGTGGCAGATCGACCGGGCTGCGAAAGACGAGGCGGAGCGGGCGCGATTGCAGAGAATAGCGGACAGGGTGCACGAGGCGGTTTCTGAAGTGCTCGGCATTCCCTAGCCTTTGGTCATTCGTACCCGAAGCGACTTCCGTCGGCCCGGAACCTTGTCGCGACTGATCAATATCTTGGGGTTTCGGGCATGACGGCGGGCGGTTAGGCGGCAGAGAGTGGCGGCTGGCTGCGCATCGTGCGGTGTCGAATCCGGGAGCCGACCGCCCAAGATTGTTGGTGAAGCAAGCGTCACCATCGCTGGCCAGGGGTGGTGCCGACTCTTAACCGCTGGCGCGGTGCTGATGGACGTGCACGCGGGGCCGTAGGTCGTCGGGAGTGCACCCGGCTCTGCCGGGAGCGTTGATCCTGTAGAGCAGTTTAAGCCAGTCGGATCTTGGTCGAGGGCCTTGGTCCGGCTGGCTTACTGCTTTGGTGCGCGGTTGCGGCTGCTGCGGGGACGCTTGGCGGGCGGCGAGGACTGGTCGCCGTCGCTGGGCCTTCGGAGGTGTTCGGGCTGTTGGGCGCAGTTGCCGCGGTCGGCCTGGTATTTGATCACTTCGTCGATGAGGGCGTTGTTGGCGTGGCGCAGCAGGTCGTGCAGGGCTGCGTTCTTGTCGTCTGCGGTGCGGGCGTGGTGGTAGCGGATCGTGATGGCTTGCTGGTCGGCGAGGTAGGCGGCGACTCGGCGTCGGAGGTCGGGGTCGTCGATGGGTTCGCGAGGACGCCGCCGCTTAGCAGGTCGAAGGCGTCGGGGTGGACGAAGGTGCCTTTGTCGGCGACGCTGTAGGTGATGCGCCGGCGTTGGAGTTCGCGTAGTGCGCGTTGGCGGCCGGGCAGGCCGCAAACCCCGCATCCTGTCTCAGGGCGGGTTTGAAACTTGCTCCTAGCCCCGCTCAGCGTCCTCCGGGCAATCGAGAGGATGAAGGGCTCGCAGCCTAGAAGCGTGAAGAGGAGTTCGACCATTCCGGACGATTCAAGCGTGTTGGAAGTCCTTCCGGGGTTCGGCCTTGATCGTGCCCGGTTCGGGGAGAGTCGTTCCAGTCATCGTGAGCGGCTCGGAAGATACAAGGCCTTTGAGCGAGTGCCGGGCGCAGGGCTGGCGGACATCTATGCAGATGGAATGATCATGCTGTCCTACGACGAGCTGGACCGCCTGGTCTTCATAGAGGTCGGAGGCCAAAGCGTCGTGTCACTTGGTGGAACTCAATTAACGGGAAGGCCTCTCGCGGCTGTGCTGGAGGAGCTGACTCAGCGCGGTTTCCCGGTTGAGTTCGACGGCGACTCATCGTACGCAATCTCGTCAACCGGAGTTGAGCTCTTCGCGAGCTCTACGGATGACGCTGATGAACCGGCTGGGGGAGTTTCGATAGCGCCAACCGGGGACAGTGAAGTGCGGAGTCGCGCGCCCCGTTGCGGTCAGATGCTGAGCAGGGCGCAGAGGCGGTGCCCCACGCCTATCCACCACAGCAATTTGATCGATGACCGTCATGAAGGGTCAGGAGAATCCACTGACCACCCCGGCCATCGCCGGAGCGTAGGTCAGGAACCCGTGCCCGCCGTCAACGGATCCAGGGGCTAGGCACGACGGTCAGCGATCCGGCCCGTCGCCGGACTCGGCGAGCCGCTTGAGGTTCAGCAACTGCCGGCGGGCCATCACCAGGTCGCCGAGGCATCCGCCGAGGGCGATCACCGGGTTCGTCCGCATCACCACCTTGAGCAGCAGGCGGGTGGTGTTCCCGGCGTCGGGCACCAGGACGTACGACAGAACCGCGCCCATGATCTCGCCGGTGAGGTGGTGCCCCGGGTCGACCGCGAGGATCCTGCCCCGCCGCCGCCCGCCGGCAGTGGTGAACGCCTCGCCCACCACCGGCTCGGGAAGGTTCACCAACCGTTGCGGTGAACGGCGGCCGAGGTTGTCGATCCAGTCGTACGAGTACGGCGCGAGCCGGATCTGGGCGACCCACCGCCACACGGCGGAAGGTGGCGCGTCCACGCTCACCCCGCGCCACGCCCGCAGGTTGGGCACGGGAACGAAGTCGTCGCACGGGTACCGGCGACGTGTCTCGTCGTCGGAGACACCCCACCGGTCACCGAGCATCGGCCCGGCCCAGCACCAGCGTGGTCCGCAGGTCGAGCACGACGGTGCCGCCGAAGTCGTCCACCAGCCGGTCGAGGGCGGCGATCCCGCGTCGCTGCCGCTCCGGTGTGCGGGACAGGTACGGCCCGAACGTGCGCATCAGCGCCAGGTACCGCTCCTTGTCCAGCGGCAGCTCCCGCCGGAACACCTCGCGGCGTACGTCGTCGAACTGCCCGCTGTCGAGGACGTCCCGGTGGAACCAGTCGACGGGCCGCTCCCGGACGGTCGGGTCGACGGATCGCAGTGCGGCCCGGACGGCGGCCTGCTGGTCGGCGTCGGCGTAGTCGTAGCGGTGCCCGAAGACGGCGAGCGTGCCGCCGGGTGCCAGGGCGCGCCGGGCCAGGGTGTTGCGGGTGGCGGCGTCCAGCCAGTGCCAGGCCATCGCGCAGGCGAGCACGTCCACCCTGCCGGTGGGCGGCGACCATCGCTCGAACGTCGTCGCCTCGACGCGGGCGTCCGGGAATCGCTCGGCCAGCCGGGCCGCCATCAGTGCGTCGGGCTCCACGCAGGTCAGGGGCGCACCGAGGCGGGCCAGCACCTCGGTGCCCTTCCCGGTGCCCGCGCCGACCTCGGCCACCGACGCCGGTGCCCCGCCGTGGTAGGCGCGTATCGACTCGGCGATCTCCGGCGGATATCCCGGCCGCGCGCGCTCGTACAGGTCGGCCACCGTGCCGAAGAGCTCCATCACCAGCACGATACGGCTCCGACCGGTTCCCGACCGGCCGCGAGGAAGCCGGCGTCCGCCTCTCCAGCCCACTCCACGGGTACGCCGCACCTCCCGCCACGTGATCGACAGTGCCGGCGGACCCGGGCCGGCGGTGTTGCCGGCGTTCGGGGCGTACACCCTGGTGGTGGGCCCCTCTGGGGCCGCGACCGGGCGGGTCGGGCCCGGCATTGCGGTGAGGCCGGCCCTGCGTTTTCTGGGTGGTGTTCCGGCGTGCTAACGTCGCGTCCCGTTGTCAGTGAGCGCCGCTAGCTCAACTGGCAGAGCAGCGGACTCTTAATCCGCGGGTTCGGGGTTCGAGTCCCTGGCGGCGCACCAACGAGCAAGGCCCTGGCCTGGTGGTTCACACCGGGTCGGGGCCTTTTTCGCGTACGCCGAGAGTGGGTGGTGGCTCGGTGGGTGCTCGGGAGCCGTTGGACCGGGCCGGTGTTGCCCGGACTGAACGCGGGTCTCGTGTACGTCCGGCGCGCACCGCTGGTTCTTTTCCGGGCTTGATGGGGCCGGGCGTGTCCGGGGCGCGTCAGGCCAGAGCTTCCGGGGCGCGCCGCCGCCACCACGCGCTGAAGAGGGTGACCACGTGCGTCTTGATCTCGTCCGTGATGATCTCGTGCCCGTCGCCCATGAGCGGCCGGACGGCGTGCTTGTAGACCTCTGGATGGTGTTCGACCGAGGGGCAGGTGAAGATGGCCAGCATCCTCAAGACGCGCAGGGTGTCTGTTCCGAGGAGGGGAAAGTGAGCTTCCAGCAGCCTCGCCAGGGCTGACCACACCTTGTCCACGACAAGGCGGATGACGGCGTCGGTCACCAGCCGGGGCAGCCCCGAATCGAACCGCCGCGACAACGCGTCGGTGATGAACTGCTTGGCGGTATCCGTCAGCAGTTCGACGGTCTTGTTGATCTTTTCGATCAACTGGATCAGGGCCACCAGCAGGCCGCACCATGTGTGATCAGCCAGGCGCTTCTTGACCTCCCTGGCGTCAGCCTCATTCCGGACGAGGCTGTCTATGCCGGCTGAGATCTCGTCCCACGGGTTCTCCATGACCTGGTGGGCAAGGGTGTCCATCCGGCCAAGGTCTGATGACATCCATGTTGGCTCAACATCGCGTGGCAGTCGGCCGTTGATTCTGGTTCGGCCGTCGGCGGCCCACAGGTAGTCGGTGATGTCCAGGCGTGCGAGGTCAAAGTAGATTTCCCGGTTGTGGGCGTTGAACTTCTGGCGTCCGGATCGTCTGTCTTCCTCCACCTTCTCCTTGAGTTCACGCCGCCGGTCGTCACGCTTCTCTGGCCGGTCGGCGGCCAGAGATGTCCATCCTTGCCAGCCATGTTGGGAGCCCCCGCAGCCGGAGCATGTGCAGCCCGGCCTCTGGGCGTTTGCGCAGTTGGCTCTGTGGGTGTTGGTCATCATCCGCAAGTCGCCGCCCGGTCGTTTGCGCTCAATGTGACTAGCCAGTGACTCTATGTCAGGCAACGATGGATGCCAATGGATGTGTGACTGGGCCGGGGCAGCTCGACTCGAGGCCTCCACCCCTTGCGGGCGTTCTGCCTGGTGGGAGCCTATAGATCTGCTCCATCTGCTGGGCTGCGACGGATTATTGATAGACGGCTCTTCCCTCATCTGCATCACTCGCTTCCGTCCCAGACCGGCGACAAGGCTCGGGCTGGACAGGTCATGGCGCTCCGGAGCCTGCGCTGATCCCAGGAGGGGACACGCTGAGGGCTCATCGTGGGTCTTCCGGATGCCACCCCGAGCGTCGACTCTGGTTGGGCTGTCGACTCGACCGTCATTGACTTGATGTGTTGGCGCGGATGCGTTGTGCTGTCGGGTGGTCGTCGTCCGATCGGAGGTGGTCGTGGCCGCGCAGGTGGATCCCGAGTGGTGGAGTTCGGGGCTGTGGAACGGCCGACCGATCAGCGAGTTTCTTCAGCGGCGCGACATCACTGCGGTCTTCCGCTTCCTTCACTCCCGAGGCGTGTCCTACGGCAGGATCGCCGCTCTCGTAGGCCTCTCGCCTCACCGCGCTACGGAGATCGCCAAAGGCGTCCGGCAGGTCACGGCGTACGAGGTGCTGGAACGGATCGCCGTGGGTCTTCACATTCCGCGTCCGGCCATGGGGCTTGGCCGCGCCGAGGACAGCACTATGCCGCGTGACGTCAGCATCGAGACCGTGGCCGGTGAAGCGGATCGGTCGCCTGCCCGTATGGGGAGCAACGAGGCCGGAGGTCTGGTCAGACTCCGTCTGGGACTGGACGAGGCTCTGGCGGCGTCGAGTGTCGCCCCTCGGCAGCTTGAGCTGATCGAGCAAAGCGCTGGCGAGCACCTGCGGGTCTATCCCTCGGCTTCGCCACAGACGATGCTGGCGCTGCTGGCCGCCGACTGCCGAGAGGTGCAGATGCTGTCGCTTCGGCGCCAGCCGGCGGCGGTCCAGGCCCGGCTGTCCGGGGTGGCGGCGCTGCTGGCGACGATGTGCGCTGACGCGTTGATGAGGCTTGGGGATGTCGCCGAGGCTCGACGGTGGTACGGCACAGCGATCCACGCGGCGGACGACAGCGGGGAGGCTCGGTTCAGGGTGCTCGTGCGCGCCCAGGCGGCGATGCTGCCGTACTACTTCGGGGATCCCGCCCAGACCGTCGCTCTGGCTGATGCGGCTCTGGCGGCCACGTCGGTCGCGTCGTCGTCGGGTGCCCTGGCGGCTGCGGGCCGGGCTCGTGCCCTGGCCAGAATCGGTGCCACCGAGCAGGCGCGATCGGCCGTCGATCAGGCACGCCGGCTGTTCGATCAGGCCGGCGACGAGGACACCGACGTGGCGTTCAGGTTCCCGGCGAAGCGGCTGCTGTTCTACCTCTCCGGTGCGTACACCTGGCTCGGTGACACGGTGGAGGCGTACCGGGTCCAGGACGAGGCGTTGCGGCTCTACGGCACGGCTCCGGCCGTGCCGATCGATGCGGCGCTCATTGCCCTGGACCGGTCGATGTGCCTCGCGCGGGATCGGCGGGTGACCGAGGCACTGGTAACCGCGCGTGACGCCGTCGCGGACCTGCCCGAGACGCAGCGGACGGAGATCATCCTGACCCGGGCCAGCGACGTGACCACGGCGATTCCTGGAGAGAGCCAGCGGGGTGAGGTCGCCACCTTGACGGACTACATACGGGCCTGCCGCGAGCGCGCCCGTAGGCTGGGGGCCACAGCCGCACTCGGTCCCTAGGAGCCCCATGTTCGTCGAGGCGCGCACCCGACCGGTGCTCGCCGAGGTATGTCGTCTCCTCGGCTACGCCGACTCGAACGCGGCTCTGCTGCGGCACCACACCAACGCCGTCTACGCCGTCGGGGACGTCGTCATCAAGATCGCCCCTGGCGACCAGCACCTGGACCGGGTGCGCGCGATGGTGGCCGTGGTCGACTGGCTGGTGGACCGAGATTTCCCCACGGTCGGCCTTCACCCGAGCCTGTCCCAGCCGTTGGAGGTGGGCGGGCACGCCGTCACTGTCTGGCAGCGTCTGGACCCCGCACACGACCATCCCATCACCGTCTCCGAGCTCGGAAGCCTTCTCCGGGATCTGCATTCCCTGCCTCTTCCGCAGCTGCCATTGCCCGTGCTGCGGCCGATCCATGGCATCGAGCTATCCGTGACCCGTTCGGAGATCCTGAACGGCAAGGAACAGGATCTGCTGCTGGGCCGGCTCGAGGCGCTGGCCGCCGGCTGGGAGGCGATGCGGTTTCCCCGTGGCACGAGCCTGATCCAGTCAGATCCGCAGATTCGCAACGCGCTCCGGCGTTTCGACGGCACGCCCGTACTCGCCGACTGGGACGGCGCCGCCCTTGGGCCCCGCGAGTGGGACATCGCCACGGTCGCTGTCCACTGCCGCCGGTTCGATCCGCCCGGCTCCGATGCCTTCGCCGGCTTCACCGCCGCCTACGGCTGGGATGCCACCTGCTGGCCGGGGTTCGAGGAGCTGTGCCAGCTTCGCGAGCTGCAGATGATCGCTACCAACGCCCGAAAGTCCCGCCCCGGGACCGAGGCCGCCGACGAGGTGCACCACCGGATTGCAGGACTTGTCCACGGCGGGCCGGAACTCCGCCGCTGGCACATCCTCTGAAATGAATCTCGTAAGGACGGCGTAATACCGCCTGTCTTCCTCGCATCGGTCGGGGCCGACCACAGTGAGGCCCACCGTGGCCCACCACGCTGGGTCTGTCTCGGGCCCGTGCCGCCCGCGATCGTGGACGTCAGGAACACGTCGGCGGAACGGTCCAGGACGATCCGGATCCCATGGCGTCGGCGGGTCAGCGGCAATGTCACGCCAGGGAGCCCTAGATGGACGTGTCGATCGGCGACAGGTCGGAATGCGACCCGACGCACCGGCAAGTGCTTGCGCCGGACACTCCGTCGACCGTACGGATGAATCCCCGTTCGCGTACCGCCATGAGGGCTGCGCGGGTGGGTGATCGGCGGTCTGCTCCCAGCCGCCGTGATGCGGCGGCGGGCTCGCCATTCCCCCGGCGAGCCCGCCGCTCATCGTCCCTGGTGGGGGTGGCGGCATGACGGTCTACGTCTCGCGTAACGCCATGGCCAGCCAGTCCCGGCACCCCGAGCCCAGGATGACGGCCTCGCCGGGGCAGGTGTGGCCCGCTGATCCGCCGCTGCTCACCTTCGTGTGGCGTCGGCGGTTCGAGCAGCAGGCCCGCGAGGGCGGTCGCCGATGACCGGGCCGCAGCGCCGTCTCGCGGTCAACCGGCTCGCGCCAGCCGAGGTGGAGCATCTGCCGATGCGCCCGCTATGGCTGTGCCGCCGGTGCGGGCAGCCGTGGCCCTGCGGCGCAGCGAAGCTCGCGCTCCTGGCCGAGTACCGCGAAGTGCCGGTGAGCCTGTTCCTCTACCTGGCCGGCTGCCTGCACGACGCGATCGACGATTTGCACCGGCTGAACCCGAGCGTCACGGGAAGCGCCGGGGACATGTTCGACCGGTTCCTCGGCTGGCCGGCCCGGCACGCCTACCGCGTCAGTACCCCCACGGACTTCAGGATCGAGGAGGCCCCCTCGTGAACGGCATCGGCCTCATCAAGCCCACCGGCCAACCGGCGATCGCCGGCGGCTTCCACACCCTGGTCGTGCAGCCGACGAGCTTCTGTAACCTCGACTGCACCTACTGCTACCTGCCCGACCGACGATCCCTCCGCCTGATGAGCGGCGCGGTCGCGCATGCCTGCGCCGAGTCGATAGCCCAGCAGGACAGCAGTCATCCAGTGAGTGTCGTGTGGCACGGGGGTGAACCCACCGCCACACCCATCGGGCTGTTCCGGGAGCTGCTGACTCCGTTCGAGGAGTTGCGGCGCGCGGGGCTGGTGCGTCACGAGATCCAGACGAACGCGACGCTGATCAACCGCCAGTGGTGCGAGCTGTTCACCGCTTACGGTTTCGAGGTCGGGGTCAGCATCGACGGACCGGGCGCGTTGAACCGTAACCGCCTCGACCGGGCCGGCAACCCGACGGACGCCCGGACTCTGCGCGGCATGCAGATGCTGGCCGACACGGGGCTGAGGTACTCGGTGATCTGTGTGGTCACCCCGGAAACCATCGACCACGCGGACGCCCTCGTCGATTTCTTCACCGGCCTGCCCGGCTGCGAGTCGGTGGGCTTCAACCTCGAAGAGCAGGAGGGTGCCGACCGGGCACCGGTGTCGGAGGACGCCGCGTACCGGTTCTGGCAGCGCCTCATCGCACGTCGCGTCGGCGGCAGCCCACTGCGGATCCGCGACGTGGACCGGCTCGCCGACTACCTCGCCGCCACCCGAGTCGGACACATCGACCAGGCGCCGTACGAGCCGATCCCGACCGTCTCTTGGGACGGGCAGGTGGTGCTGCTGTCACCGGAGCTGCTCGGCATCACCGAGCCGCGATACGGCGACTTCATCGCCGGCAACGTCCTCCATCAACCGATCACCGCCATGCTCGCCCGCGCCGCCGACCTGGACTACGTCGCCGAGTTCGTCACTGCCCTCAACGACTGCGCCGACCACTGCACCTTCTACGACTTCTGCCGTGGCGCCCAGGCCGGCAACCGCTACTTCGAGCACGCCACGTTCACCGCCCGAGAAACGACCTACTGCCGAACCACCCGCCAGGCCCTCGTCCGCGCCGCCGCAGATCACCTCACCCCTCAAGGAGGAGCACCATGACCAACGCACTCGCGGTTCTCGTCAACGCCGCACCCGAGCAACTCGCCCGCCTCGGCGTCGACCCGCAGCGGTCGATAGCGGCGATCGACGCGGCGAGGTTCGACAACCGCCCGACCTGGGCGAACAAGGGTAAGTTCGACAGTCGACCCGGCTGGGACAACTGGAACAAGAAAAAGTAGCCCCAGCCACGGGGCGCGCGGGGTGGCGTGCCCACCCCGCGCCCACACAGGTTGAGGACACATGCGCACCACCACGATCGGCGACCTGAAGATCCTGCTGCCGGACCTCGAACCGGACGACCTCGACACCACCACGGACCTGGCCGACGGCCTCATCGAGGCCCTCGTCAACGGCGCGGCGTGGCGCGGCTCGCACCTTGAGGACGCCAGTATCCGCAGCAGCCTGATCACCGGCGTAGACCTGAGCGAGAGCACCTGGGAAGCCGGCAGCCTCTACGGCTGCGAGATCACCCGCACCGACTTCTCCGGCGCGACCCTGACCGGCATCACCATCGAACGCTGCGCGATCACCGGCTCCCGGTTCACCGGCACCAGACTCACCGACGTACGCCTCAAGGATGTTCTGTTCGACGGCTGCCGCTTCGACTACGCCACACTTCAGCGCGTCACCGCCGCCGCCTCGGTCGCGTTCACCGACTGCGCTCTCACCAACGGCGCGTGGTCTTCCTGCCGACTACCGCGGATCGCGCTGCGGTCATGTGATCTTGCCGGTCTGGAACTGGATTCCTGCCTCCTCGACGGGGCCGACCTGCGGGGCAGCCGGCTCCACGGCCTCAAGGCGCCGCTGGACAACCTGCGCGGTGTCACGCTCGGCGAGGGCCAACTTCCTGACCTCGCCCAGCTGACCATCGCCGCCTTCAACCTCGCCGTCCGCAAAGACTGATGACGAAAGCCAGGGTCCGGCTACTCCGTACCAGGGCCTTTTCGTCGTGCCCGCTCTCCAGCGGCGGCGTGGCAGACCCCGGACCCATCGACGGCCGGACGGAATAGATCATATTCTGATCCGTCGAAGGAGGCCGTCGTGTCCACCACCCGGAGCGTGCTCACCCCGGCCACCTCGGCCGGTCCGGCCGGCCTGCGCCCCCGCACCTGGACCGCGCTGATCCTGCTCGGGCTCGTCGGGCAGATGGCCTGGACCATCGAGAACATCTACCTGAATCTGTTCGTGTACGACACGATCACCGACGACCCCAACGTGATCGCCACGATGGTCGCCGCCAGCGCCGTGACCGCCACTGTCGCCACCCTGCTGCTCGGCGCCCTCTCCGACCGGACGGGGCGGCGCCGGTCGTTCATCGCCGGCGGCTACCTGCTGTGGGGCGTCTCCACCGCCGCCTTCGGCTTCCTCACAGTGGGTTTCGTGGAGGACATCGCGCCCGTGGCGAACGTCGTGCTCGTCACGGCGATCGCGGTCGTCACGCTGGACTGCCTGATGTCCTTCCTCGGCTCCGGGGCCAACGACGCGGCGTTCCAGGCTTGGGTCACCGACGTGACCGAGCCGGCGAACCGCGGCCGGGTCGAGTCGGTGCTCGCCATCATGCCGCTGGTCTCGATGCTGGTGATCTTCGGCGGGTTCGACGGGCTGGCCCGCGCCGGGAACTGGCAGCTGTTCTTCGTGATCATCGGCGCGATCATGGCGGTGGCCGGGGTGCTGGCCTGGTTCCTGGTCGAGGACAGCCCGTCAGTCGTGCGGCACGAGGGCGGGTACCTGCGCGCCGTCGTCCACGGTCTGCGCCCGGCCGCCGTCCGGGCCAACCCGGGGCTCTACCTCGCCCTGGCGGCCTGGTCGATCTGGGGGATCTCCACGCAGGTGTTCCTGCCGTATCTGATCATCTACCTCCAGCGGTACCTGCGGATCGAGGGGTACGCGATCGTCCTGGCCGTCGTCCTCGTCACGGCGTCGGCGGTGAGCGTGGTCGGCGGGCGGCTCATCGACCGCGTCGGCAAGGTGCGCTTCCTGCTGCCGGCGGTAGTGGTCTACGGCACCGGCCTGGCCCTGATGTTCTTCGCCCGCGGCATGGTTCCCGTGATCGCCGCCGGGATCGTGATGATGTCGGGCTTCATGCTGGTCCTCGCCCCGATCGGCGCCATCGTGCGCGACCACTCGCCACCGGACCGGGCCGGTCATGTGCAAGGGCTGCGGATGGTCTTCGCCATCCTCGTCCCGATGCTCATCGGCCCCTACCTCGGCGCCGCCGTGATCACCGGCGCCGGAGAGGTCTACGAGGATCTCGGCGTGGTGAAGCAGGTTCCGACGCCGGGCATCTTCCTCATGGCGCTCGCAGTGCTGGTCCTCATCGCGGTGCCGGCCGTGGCGCTGCGGCGGCGGGAGCGGGAGGCCCGGGCATGACGCTGCTGACCCCGTGGGGTGCCACGCTCGACGCGGAGCGTGTCCTGCCCGAGTATCCCCGCCCGCAGTTCGCCCGGGACAGCTGTCTGAACCTCAACGGCCGGTGGGAGTACGCGATCACCGGTTCCCCCGCCGAGCCGGAACGCTACGACGGGGAGATCATCGTTCCGTTCTCCCCGGAGTCCGCGCTCTCCGGCGTCGGGCGGCAGCTCCAGCCGGGCGAGACGCTCTGGTATCGCCGTCCGCTGACCCTGCCGGCGGGCTTCCACGCTGCCGGCTCTCGGCTGCTGCTGCACTTCGGCGCGGTCGACCAGACCTGCCAGGTCTACCTGAACGACGTCCCGGTCGGCGGCCACACCGGCGGGTATCTGCCGTTCACCTGCGACATCACCGACGCGCTCCGCGAGGACGGCAACGTCCTGGTCGTGGCGGTCCAGGACGACAGCGACACCGGCCACCACTCCCGGGGCAAGCAGCGGTTGCGCCGCGGCGGCATCTGGTACACCGCCCAGTCCGGGATCTGGCAGACGGTGTGGGCCGAGAGCGTGCCCGCCGTACACCTGCGGCACCTCACCCTGACGCCGCTCCTCGACGAGGGGTGCGTCGAGGTGACGGCGCACGCGACGGCGGATGCCGGCGACGCCGGCATCCGGATCCTGGCCGACGGGATCGCGGTGGCCGAGGCCACCGCGCCGGTCGGCGTGGCGGTGCGCATCCCGATCCCCGAGGTACGGCAGTGGAGCCCGGAGGATCCGTTCCTCTACGACGTGACCGCCGAGCTGGGCGCGGACCGGGTCCGCAGCTACTTCGGCATGCGCTCGTTCGGTGTCGGACCGGACCCCGACGGCGTGCCCCGCCTGCTGCTCAACGGCCGGCCGTACTTCCACGCCGGGATCCTCGACCAGGGCTACTGGTCGGACGGCATGTACACGGCGCCCTCCGACGAGGCGATGATCGCCGACATCGCCACCATGAAGCGGCTCGGGTTCACCATGCTGCGCAAGCACATCAAGATCGAGCCGCTGCGCTGGTATTACCACTGCGACCGGCTGGGGATGCTGGTCTGGCAGGACATGGTCAACGGCGGCAGCGGTTACCACCCGCTGGTCGTCACCGCGCCGGCGGTGACGCCGTTGCGGCTGCCCGACCGGGGCCGGTGGCGGCGCTGGTTCGGCCGAGCCGACGCGGGCGGACGGGACCGGTTCCGGGCCGAGCTGCGCGACACCGTCGAGCATCTGCGCAACGTGGTGAGCCTCGCCGTGTGGGTGCCCTTCAACGAGGGCTGGGGGCAGTTCGACGCGGCCCGGATCGCCCGCGACGTCGCCGAACTCGACAGCACCCGCACTGTCGACCACGCCAGCGGATGGCACGACCAGCGCGGGGGCGACCTGCGCAGCCTGCACGTCTACTTCCGCCGCTTCCGCGTGCCGCGGCGACGCGGCGACCGCCGGGTGCTGGTGCTGTCGGAGTACGGCGGCTACAACCTGCGCGTCGACGGGCACGCGTTCAACCGCAAGGATTTCGGCTACCGGCGGTGCCGCAGCGCCGAGGAACTGGCGGAGGCGTTCACGCGGTTGCACACCGAGCAGATCGTGCCCGCGATCCGGGCCGGTCTGAGCGCGACCGTCTACACCCAGCTGTCCGACGTGGAGGACGAACTCAACGGTCTGCTCACCTACGACCGGCGCGTGGTCAAGCTTCCCGAGGACGTGGTGCGGCAGGTCAACGCCCTGCTGCGTCACCAGCGGTTCTGAGCTTCCTCCGCCCAGCCGACCAGGCCGTCCAGAGCCACCCGTTCGCCGTCGTCCGCCTGGGCCCAGCCGGAGAAGTGCCCGAAGCACTGGTGGGTCTCGCTGGCCACGACGCCGAGGTTGGTGCGGGAGACCTTCTCGTGGAACGGGTGGAACTCCACAGCGACCCGATCACCGCTGATCCGCCACGGCCGCAGCCAGTCGTGGCGGTCGTAGCTCCACTGCAGTTCGGCGCCGAGCTTGTGCAGCCGGCCGCCGGTGAACAGCGCGTTCTCGGTCGAGCCGGTGCCGTCGGTCCACTTGCCGCCGAGCTGGATCGACGCGTCCGGTCCGCTGCCCGCCGCCCAGTTCCACGTGATCGCGTACGGCCACTTGCCCCGGCCGTGGTCGAGCACGGCGAACGAGTCGTCCTCGGCCACGGTGTGCGTCGTGCCGTTCACCCGCAGCGAGCCGCGCACCGGGCGGCCGACGTCCTTGACCGTGTACTGGAACCGTCGCGTGCTCCACGGGACCACGACGCCGAGCGACTCGTGGCCGGGCGGGAGCGGCACCACGAGGTCGATCTCGATGCCCGGTGCGGTGGCACGGATCGTACTGCCCTCGGCGGTCTGGCCGATGTCGATCGACAGGCCGTCCCCTCGTGCGCACACGGTGCCCGCGCCGCTGACCGGCGGCATGACGACGCCACGGGCGAACGGGACCACGACGTCCCTGCCGGTCTCGACCTTCGTGGCGCGGTCGAGCACGTAGACGCCGTGCACCCCGGCGTAGTCCAGCGACGACGCGACGAGGCCGACGATGTGGGTCGGCGTCACGATCCCCCAGTACTCCCAGCGCTTGGCTCTTCCCCAGCCGCGCAGGTTCGCTCGGTGCAGCGGCCGGCGGGTCCAGCCGATCGCGGCGGGGTTGAGCCGCCCGTCCGGCATGCACAGGTCGACCGGCTCGACGATCTCCTTCTCGTGCGTCATCGGGGGAGCGTAGCGACCGCCCGCGACGGTGGTCCGAGCCCGCCCTCAGTAGTCGATGTTGATGGCGGCGACCTGGCGGCTGCCGTTGAAGACGATCGCCGGGCCGGCGAAGCGGGAACTGGCGTACGTCAGCGCCGTCTTGTGCCCGGGGCTGTTGAACCAGGCCTCGATCATCTGCTCCGGCGAGGAGTTGCCCGACGAGGCGAACAGCACCTCGTGCCCGCAGTGCTTCAACCCGCTGCCGGCGTTCAGGTTCTGCCGTACGCAGGACTCCGCCTCGCGGTGCTGCGCCGCGCCGAGCTTGACCTCGGTCAGCCCGAGCGCGCGACGCCGCTCGTTGAGCAGCACCAGCAGCCGGCGTTCCGCTGCGGACAGGCCGGTGGACGTGGCGGCGGACCTGGAGGGCGACGACGACGGGGTCGGCTTGGGCGACTTGCTGGGCTTCGCCGACCTGCTGGGGGTGGGGCTCGGGCGGGCAGCGGTCGGGGACGGCTCCACCGCGGCCGGCGAGGGCGTGAGCGCCGGTGCGGCGGTCGCGGCCGAGGGCTGCGCGGCTGCCGCACTCGCCGGCTGCGTCTTCGGCTCGCTGTTGTAGTTGGCGAGGACGAGCGCGCCACCTCCGGCCACCGCGACGGCGGCGACGACGCCGACCAGGACCTTGGACAACGAGAGCCCCGACCGCGCTCCGGCGGTCACGGCGTGGAGGCCGGGCGAGGCGGCCTGCGAGCCGGCGACGGTGTGCATCGTGTGGGTGACGTCCGAGGCGAGTGCGGCCGGGGGCGGCGTGAGCGCCAGGCCGGCCAGCAGCCGCTCGGCGGGTACCAGGTCGTTCGTCGCGTCCGGGCAGTGCGGGCAGTCCCGGACGTGCCGGGCGAACCGCTTGCGCCACACCGGCGCCGGCTGACGGTCCCAGCCGGCGGCCGTGTCGGCCAGGGCGGCGCAACCGGGCCGGGCGGTGAGCGCCCGCACCACCAGCCGGGCGGTGTCCAGTTGCGCCTTCATCCGGGACACCCGGACGGTCACGTGGTGCGGCGCCAGGTTCAGGGCGTCGACCAGATCGGCGCGGGTGAGGTGGCCGGCCTCGACCAGCCACCAGAGCGACAGCAGGTGACGGTGGTCGTCGTCCAGCCAGCGTGTGGCCAGGACGACCTCCCGGCGCTGGTCGGAGAGGCGGAGCTGGGTCAGGGTCAGGTCCTCGAAGTCCGCGCGCGGGTCGATCACGTTGTCGATGTCCTCCGGCGGCGCCGGTGTGGTGTGCCGGCGCTGCGTGTGGGTGCGGATCTCGTTCATGGTGACGGCGACCAGCCACGACCGGAAAAGCTGCGGCTCGCGTACGCCCGGCAGGCCGCGGACGACGCTCAGCATCGTGTTCTGCACCACGTCGTCGACGTCCGCCGACCGGTTCAGCGCCCGGCCCACGATGTTGTAGACCAGCGGCAGACAGTGCGAGACCAGCTCGTCCATCGCCGCCCGGTCGCCGCGGCGAGCCGCGTCCACCACCGCCGACATGCCGGCCCTGCTCGGGTACGCGTGATAGGACACGCTCACAACCTCGCCTTCGCGGAACGATCTCGTACACCGTGGAGACTGTCCGATACGCGCTCAGGTCACACAAATGCGTGCGCTGTCGGAGGAGAGCGCTATCTTCTCCGCCATGCCGATGATCACAATCGCCGATGAAGTGACCGGGGCGCCGAGCGGGCCGGTGTGGACCATGAAGGTCTTCGAGGACGAGGTACGTCTCGACGAGCTGATCCGCCGCCGGGTGTTCCTGGAGATCGCCGAGTCCGGCGTGGACGCCGATCCGGAGGAGCGCACCCGGACGACGCTCGACGCCTTCGGCCGCAACGCCTTCGTGGTGCTCGTCGACGACCGTCAGGTCACCGCCCTGGACGAGAAGGTCCGCCTGCACGCGGGATCCCGCGTCACCTTCCTCAAGCTCGTCCCGCTGGTGGGTGGCTGAATGACGACGTACGACCCCGAGTCGGCCCTGCGCGATGTGGCCGCCACCGCCAAGAAGTGGTGGGGCCCGAGCGCCGAGAACCTCAACGAGACCGGCAAGCAGGAATTCGTCGACCGGGTGGTGGCGGTGTGCTGCTGGGCGCCGGCGGGGACGGCTCCGTCGCTGCTCGCTGCGCTCAAAGATCCGCACGGGCCCTACGATCTCGCTGCGCCGTTGGTCGAGCTGCTGCCGGAGGCCACCCGGAAGGTCGAGTCGGTCGCCGCCGCCGTGGCCGACCTGACCGGCGACGACGCGGATCACGACAGGCGGGTCGCTGCCGCCTCCACCCTGATCGACAGTCTGCCGGACCTGCCGTACCAGCACGAGAAGCCGTTGGACCGGGCCCGGGGCGAGGCGTGGCGCCGGACGACAGAACTCCTTGCCGCACAACCGGCGCCGGTGCGGCAGGTGGTGTTCGACGCGCTCACGGTGCCGGGGGAGAAGAGCGACGGCAGGGGCAAGCTGATCCGTGCCGCGCGCTCCGGCGGCGGGCTCGACGGCGCCGTCTGGCTCGATCGGCTCGGTGGTCAGGCCTGGCTGGGATTCGGTTACTGGAGCTCGCAGCTCCAGGGCTTCACCTGGGAGTCCATCAAGGCGACGGCGGCGGCCGGGCGTACGAATCCGGCGGCGCTGGCGGCCTGGCGCCGGACCCGGCTCGAACGTTCGCTGAGCGACATCAGCGACGAGGCCGACCGGATGTGGCCGATCCCCAACGTCGGTGAGCAGTGGGCCGACCGCGCCGTCGCGGACATCGAGGCGATGCCGGCGGATCGCCGGTCCTCGTGGGAGGCGCTGCTGGCCCACTGTTCGGTCGAGGTGGACAAGGCGAAGCCGACGGCCGGTTGGCGCAAGCAGGCCCGGTCGCTGCTCGACGCGGTGGGCGTCGACGATTTCACCGCCCGGCTCGACGACTGGCTTCCGCTCGTCGGGCAGGCGCGTAGCCTGCCGCTGCGCATGACCACATGCTGCCCCGGCCACATCAAGGACATGCCACCACGGATGATCGACCGCTACAACGTCGGGCTGCTGTGGGGACTGATCTGGATGCGGACGATGTGCCCGCCGTCCGAAGAGGCCCTGCGCAGCCTCGGCCAGATCGCGGAACGGGCCGCCCGCAAGATCTCCGGCCACGGCCCGGCGAGCCCGAAACTGGCGAACGTCGCGGTCGCGGCGCTCGTCGACACCGATCACCCCGCCGCGCTCGCCCAACTGGCCCGGCTGTCCTCGCGGCTGACCTACAAGAGCACCCTGCGCCTGGTGGAGAAGGGGCTGACCAGGCACGCCGAGGCGCGCGGCGTCAGCCGGGAGGACGTCGAGGAGATGGCCCTGCCCGGCTTCGGGCTGCCGCTCGCGGACAAGCTGGGCGACTGCTCGTACGAGCTGGAGGTGCGCGGTGTCGACGCCGTAGTGGTGTGGCGCAACGCGGACGGCAAGGTGGTCAAGACGCCTCCGGCCCAGGTGCGTAGGGATCACGGCGACGAGGTGAAGGAGCTGAAGGCGACTGTCGCCGACGTCGCCGCCACGCTCGTCGCCACCCGCGACCGGTTGGAAGGGCTCCTGCGGCGCGACCGTTCGTGGACCGTCGAGCAGTGGCGCGAGCGGTTCCTGGACCATCCGCTGGCCCGTACGATGGCCCGGCGTCTCATCTGGACCGTCGACGGCGTGGCCTGCTGCTGGGCCGGTGAGGCGCTGCGAACAGTGGACGACACAGTGGTCGAGCCGGCCGACGAGGCGACGGTCCGGCTGTGGCATCCGGTGCTCGACCCCGACGCGGTGGCGCCGTGGCGGGACTTCCTGACCCGGCACGCGATCACCCAGCCGTTCAAGCAGGCGCACCGGGAGCAGTACCTGCTCACCGACGCGGAGCGGGCCACGGGCATGTACTCCAACCGGTTCGCCGCGCACATCGTGCGTCAGCACCGGCTCAACGCGCTGTTGTCCCGGCGCGGCTGGTCGTACGTCCAGCACCGCAACGACGGTGCCTCGTACGACCTGCCCTGGCTGGCCCTCCCGGACTGGGGGCTGCGCGCCGAACTGGGTGTCGCCGGGATCGAGGACCGGGGCGACGACCTCGTGTTCGACACGATGGGGACCGACCAGCTGTTCTTCATCCGGGGGGAGCGCCTGCCGGTTCCGCTGGCGGAGGTGCCGCCGGTCGTGCTGAGCGAGGTGATGCGCGACGTCGACCTGTTCGTGGCCGCGGCCGGGGTGGGCGCCGACCCGAACTGGTACGACGGTGGGCCGCAGGGCCGGCATCGCGACTACTGGGCGCAGAGCAGCTTCGGCGAGCTGACCCCGACCGGCCGGACGCGCCGGGACGTGCTGGCGGAGCTGGTCCCCCGGCTGGCGATCGCCGGTCGCTGCACGCTCACCGACAGGTTCCTGGAAGTACGCGGCGACCTGCACACGTACCGCATCCACTGCGGCTCGGGCAACATCCTGATCGCACCGGACGAGCGGTACCTGTGCATCATCCCGGACTCGGCGAAGGCGAAGGAGCCGGAGATGTACCTGCCCTTCGAGGGTGACAGCCGGCTCGCCGAGATCATCAGCAAGGCGTTGCTGCTGGCCGCCGACAAGAAGATCAAGGATCCGGTGATCCTGCGCCAGCTGTGAGGCGGCCGGCGGGCGCCGGGCCCGGGGTCAGCCCGGCGCCCGCTTCGGCAGCAACAGCTCCTCGTGGTCGAGTTCGCGTTCCAGCACCCGCAGCTCCTCGTCCGGCAGCCGGCCGGAGTCGCGCCACCGCAGCAACTCCTCGCGCTGCGCTTCGAGGACGGTCCGGCGGACCCGCAGCGCCGTCTCGTACTCCGGTGAGGTGGGCAGCTCCGACGAGCCGCTCTGCTGGATCAGGTCGAGCCGTCCCCGGTAGCGGGCCAGCCGGGTCTGCAACTGGGTCCGCGTGGTGTCGACGGCGACCCTGCTGTCCGGCTCCTCGGCGACGACGGTGTCGAGGCGGGCGAGGGCGGCCTCCACAGCGGCCGAGCGGGCCTCGTTGCGTACCCGGGCCTGGTCGGCCTCGTTGGCGCGCAGGCCGAGCATCCGCACGAGCGGCGCGAACGTCAGGCCCTGCCCGACCAGCGTCACCAGGACGACCACGAAGGTGCAGAACAGCAGCAGGTCACGATCGGGGAAGGGGTCGCCGCTGCGGGTGGTCAGCGGCAGCGTGAAGATCGCGGCCAGGCTGATCACACCACGCGTACCGGACCAGCTCAGCGCCACCACCTCACGGGAGGTCAGCCCGCGGGCGTTGCGGTCGACGCCGCCGAGCCGCCGCGCGGCGTCCGGCTCGTCGGTGTCGTCCTGCTCGGCGACGCCACCGAGCCGGGTGTGCAGCGACCGGGGGAGCCACTGGGTCAGGATCAGCCAGGCCGGGCGCAGGAGCAGCACCACGCCGACCGACACGGCGACGGCGATGACGATGGTCGACGTGTCGTACTGGCGCAGGCCCCGCATGACGGCGGGGAGCTGCTGGCCGATCAGCAGGAAGACGAAGCCTTCGAGGAGGAAGTCGACGAGCCGCCACACGGCGTTGGTCTGGAGGCGGGCGGCGCCGGACCCGAACTCCGGCGTCTGGTGGCCGACGATCAGGCCGGCGACCACCACCGCCAGCACACCGGAGACGTGCAGCGCCTCGCCCAGCAGGTACGCCACGAACGGTGTCGCGAGCGAGATCGCGTTCGACAGCAGCGGGTCCGCGGTGAGCGGCCGGACCAGTCGTTTCGCCCGGGCGACGACCACGCCCACCGCGATCCCGCCGGCGGCGGCCAGCACGAACTGCCCGATCGCGGCGTGGAACGAGAACTCGCCGCCCACGGCGGCGGCCACGGCGACGCTGAGCATGGTCAGCGCGGTGGCGTCGTTCAGCAGTCCCTCGCCCTGGATGATCGTGACCATCTTCGGCGGCAGGTTGACCCGCCGGCCCACGGCCAGGGCGGCGACCGGGTCGGGCGGGGCGACGGCGGCGCCGACCGCGATGCCTGCGGCCAGCGTCGCGCCGGCGACGAACAGGTGGAACCCGACGCCCACGAGCAGTCCGGTGAGGAGCACCAGCACCACGGAGAGGCTGACCACGATCCGCAGGTTGCGGCGGATGTCCAGCAGGGACGAGTCCAGCGCGGCGCTGTAGAGCAGCGGCGGCAGCACGACCATGAGCACCAGCTCGGGGTCGAGGCCGATGTTGGGGCCGGGGAGCAGCGCGTACGCGATGCCGATGAGCGGCAGGAGTGCCGCCGCCGGCAGACCGGTACGGGACGCGACCCACCGCACGGCGATGATGACCGCGACGGCGGCGAGCACGAACAGCAGTGTCGAATGGGTGCTCACCCCGACCGACAGTACCGGGGCCGAGATCATCGCGCGCTGACGGTGCCGTCAACCGAGGGTTGACGGGTCGGAAACGTCAACCTATGGTTGACGCATGGAGGAGACCGAACCGCTCAAGATGACCCATCCGGTACGCCTCGACGACCTCATCGACGGCATCAAGAAGGCACACACCGATGCGCTCGACCAACTGGCCGACGCGGTCCTCGTCGCCGACCACCTGGGCGACGTCGCCGACCACCTGATCGGGCACTTCGTCGACCAGGCGCGCCGCTCCGGCGCCTCGTGGACGGAGATCGGCCGCAGCATGGGCGTGACCAAGCAGGCCGCCCAGAAGCGCTCCGCCGCCAAGGCGGAGACCGCCGCCGCGCTCGACCCGAACTCGGGGTTCGGCCGGTTCACCCCGCGCGCCCGCAACGTGGTGCTGGCCTCGCAGGAGGAGGCGCGGGCGGCGGGCAACGCCGAGATCACGCCGGGACACGTCGCGCTCGGGCTGCTCGCCGAGCCGGAAGGGCTCGCGGCCGCGGCGATCGCGGCTCGGGGCGTACCCCTGGAACGGCTGCGGGAGGTCGTCACCGCGACGCTGCCGGCGAAGGCCGGCCAGGTCCCGGACCTGATCCCCTACGACGCGCGGGCCAAGAAGGTCCTGGAGCTGACGTTCCGGGAGGCGCTGCGGATGGGGCACAACTACATCGGTACGGAGCACATCCTGCTCGCCCTGCTGGAGGAGGAGGGCGACGACGGGGTGCTGCGCGGGCTCGGCCTGGAGAAGTCCGAACTGGAGTCGGCGTTCGAGGCGACGCTCGCCGAGATCGCCCGGAAAGGGGCCTGACACCGCGCCGGGCACGCGTCACGGGGGCGCGTGCCCGGTGTGCGGGTGTTCAGCCGGCGACGGGGAAGCCGTACCGGGCGGCGTGCTCCGGGTCGGCCGGGTCGACCTGGCGGATGCCGGCGTCGGCGAGGCGCTTGTTCACCTCGTCGAGGTGCTCCCGGACCAGCCGGGCCTCCTCCTCGGTGACCCGGCCGCGGTGCGGGCGCCCGGCGTGCTCGATGGTGCCGTAGTCGATCTTCTCGGTGGCGCGGCGGGCCTTGGGCGGCTTGACCCGCTCGGCGGTACGCAGCAGCTGCGCCATCGGCACGTCGGTCGCCATCGCGTCGAACTCGCTGGCGGTCAGCACCACCCGGCGCGGCTCACCGTGACCGTGCCGGTCGTGGATCTCCACCACCGCGACGTCGAGCGCCGCGTCGTCGATGCTCTCCACGTCGACCGGGGTGGCGTCCAGCTGCACGGGCCCGGCGACCAGGTCCGGGTGCTCCAGGACGACGACCTTGACCACCTCGTCGTCGGGGCTGAGCACCTGACCGGTGAAGTCGGAGACGTGGATCGTCTTCTTGCCCATGCGCGGAGCTTCTCCTGTCGTAGGCCGGAAATCGGACCACAAGACGCTACCGCACAGGTGTGCGAAGGCCGGTACGCGCGCCCGGCCGGTGTGTCGCCGCCCGCGTTCCTAGAGGGGTGAGAGGCCACGCCAGGCGGCGGCACCGGCCGGTTGCGCGTTCAGTTCGGCCCAGGAGAGCCCTCGGTCGCGGGCCTCGCGGTACGCCGGCTGCGCCGGGAACCGTCGGGCGTCTGCGGCGGCCCGCCAGCCGCGCTCCGCGTCCTGCTGGAATCGGTCATTCGGTTCGTGAGGCATGACCACTACCGTCCCAGAGAAACTTGTCCATGTATGGAAATGAATATGACGCAGGGGCGATGCCTTCGGTTCCGCGAAGCGCCGGGTTTCCTGCGGCCGGTGGCGGGACCAGGAATCGGCGTCCGTCGCTGGCGTGCCGACCCTCTACCCACCTGCCGCGCGTCTCAACCGCGCCGCGATCGGCGAATTCCGCGGGCACGGGCGCGGCGTCCCGGCGTACCATGATCACGTGCTCGACCGGCGGGTCTTCCTTCATCTGGCGACCTGGTTGGGGCAGTGGCCGGCGGGCCCCGGGCTGCACGTGGTCCGGTCCTATCGCCGCGCCCGCCCGGCCTGGGACGGGCGGCTGCGCCCGGCCGTCGCGGTGACCGCGGGCGGCAGCACCGTCCTCTCGGTGGCCGCCGACCGGGTGGAGGCGGTCCGGACGCTGGTACGCGACCGGCCGCTCGGGGAGTGGCTGTCCGACCTGCCGGTCACTGTCGGCATGCCCGAGTTCGTCGCGCACGCCTCGGTCTTCCGCTGGTGCACCGACCCGGCGCCGCTGCCCGAGGTGGGGGAGTGGGTCCCGCCCACGCTGCCCGGGCTGCCGCCGTGGCTGCGGCTGTTCGACCGGGAGGTGCTCGTGGTGCGGGGCGCCGACGGCGCGTACCGGGCCGGCGTGGGGATCAAGCGGCACGACGCGTACGGGCACGAGCTGGCGGTGGGCACGGTGCCGACGGCGCGCGGGCGCGGCCTGGCCCGGCGGCTGGTCGCGCAGGCGGCCCGCCGGGTGCTGGACGAGGGGGCGATCCCCACCTACCTGCACGACCCGGGCAACGCCGCGTCGGCGCGGGTGGCCGAGGCGGCCGGGTTCCCGGAGCGCGGCTTCACCGCGTTCGGCGTCTTCCCCCGCTGACCCGCCCCGCTGGCCGAGTCCGGCGCGGACCGTGGATCCCGGGCCGGATCCACGGTCCGCAGCTCTCCCCCAGGCCCGACATCGGTAACGCTATGTGTCAGCTCCTGTCGGGAGCAAGGGGTGCGTTGCTGTCCGGTTACGGACTCTCACCTGCGCAATCGCTTGCCTTCGCGTCGGCGGGATCAGTGACGCAGCGTGTGGATCAGGGCGAGCGCCTGTCGGGTGACCGGCCGCAGCACGCGCAGCCGGGACAGACCCACCAGCCGGTCCACGAGCGGCACCACGCCGTCGATGAGCTGCCGGGTCTTGACCTGCCCCTCCGAGCGGTCGTGCACCCAGTAGAGCACCACACCCATGTAGCCGAGCCAGAGCAGCTCGGGCAGAGCCTCGCGCAGCTCGTCGTCGAGCTTGACTGTGGACCCGGTCAGCGCCTCGCGGAACAGCGCGATCGACATGTCCCGGGGCGCCGACGACTCGGCGGAGAACGGGCTGAGCGGTGAGGTCGGCTCGGCCGCCGTCTTGAAGAAGGCGCCCGCGAACGCGTGGTACGGGCTCAGCACGTCGATGCCCGCGTGCAGCACCCCGGCCAGTCGCGGGCCGAAGTCCCGCTCCCGGGCGAGCACCGGCGCGGCCGCCTCCCGGTGCTCGCGCTGGGTGCCCGCGTAGAACTCCTGGACCAGGTGTTCCTTGGAGCTGAAGTAGTAGTAGGCGTTGCCCACCGCCACGCCCGCCTCCTGGGCGACGGCGCGCATCGTCGTCCGCGCGTATCCGCGCTCGCGGAACAGCCGCATCGCGGTGTCGAGGATCAGCTGGCGGGTCTGCTCACCCCGGGCCGTCGACCCCTGCCCACCCGCAGCGGTCGTCGGCGCACTCTGCTCGGTCATCGTCGTCACCGTATCCCGGTTCCCGGATCCGTTCGCGGACCGCGGAGGCCGCCGCCACCACCCGCCGGGCCAGCGGCAGCAGGTGCGGGCGGGCCAGCCGCTCGGCCGTGCCGCGATGTTCGGCGAGCGCCCAGAGGCAGGCGAACCAGGCGCCGTCGCCGCGGTAGACCGCACCGGTGTCGGCCACCACGGTCAGGTCGCGCAGTGTGGCGTCGTGGTCGAGCCCGGGGAAGCGCCGCCGGGCCTCGGCGGATCCGGCCGGCACGAACTCCAGCGGTACGAGCTGGGCGCGCGAGGCGAGCCAGCGCCGGGCGGCCCGGCACATCGGGCAGTCCGCGTCGAACAGGACGGTGAACCCGCGGATCCCACCGGCCCCGTGCCCGGTGGGATCCTGCTGGTGCCCGCCCGCGGCGGACGTCACCGGGCCGGCGGGTTCGGGCCCGCCGCCGGTACGGGCCCGCCCTGCGGCGGGAGCATCCGGACCGGCGGCAGCGGCGGGTGGAGGGCCTGCTGGCGCAGGCGGCCGCGCCGGTAGCGGCCGAGCGCGAAGACGTTGAAGAAGTGCAGCGCGCCCAGCACCAGCAGGACGAATCCCACCTTCATGGAGAGCTGCTCCAGCGCCTGGCTGGTGTCGCCGACCGGGCCGGACTCCTTCATCGCCACCGTGACGTAGCCGAGGTTGAGCAGGTAGAAGCCGACCACCAGCAGGCTGTTGACCGCCTCGGCCAGCCGGCTGTCGGCGAACACGTCCTGCAGGAACACCAGCCCGTTGCGGGACAGTGCCCGCGCCACCCAGATGGTGAGGCCGATGCTCACCGTCAGGTAGGCCAGGTACATCCAGACCTTCACGTTCATCCCCGTCGCCTCTCTTGAACGTGTTCAAATCCTGGGCGCCCTGAGCGTACGACAGAATTTGAACACGTTCAAGAGAGTGGCCCGCCGCCCGTCCGGGCGGCGGGCCGGGTAGGTGAGTGGGTCAGGCGGTCAGGCCGAGCACCTCGGCGGCGGCCCGGCCGTTGGCGTGGCTGGCGCCGTGGGTCGCGACGAAGGCGCGCGCGCCCGCCGGCCGCCAGGCGCCCGGCCAGCCCATCTCGACCACGACGACGCGGTGCGTGACGGCCAGCGCCTCGACCAGCTCGCGCGCGCCGGGCAGCCGGTGCAGGTGCCGGCCGACCAGCACGACCGGCCGGTCCCCGGCGAGCCGCCGCAACTGCTCCGGGTCCGTCTCGCCCGCCACCGCGCGGGCCTGCTCGACTCCGGCGGTCAGGTGCGGGCCGAGCCCCCAGGGCACCCGCCCCTCGGCGATGGTGGAGGTGGCGTGCACCTGCACCACCAGGGGCGCGGTGTCGCCGGTGAGGTCGCCCTCGACGCGTACCGCCCGCAGCGCGGCGGCGTAGCCGAGGCCGTCGACGGCCGGCGGCGGGGCGTCGGCGGAGCCGGTGGCGGCGGCGAGCGCGGCGGTCCGGCCGGCGGCCTCCTCGACCCGGGCGCGCGCCAGCCGGCCGTCACCGATGGCCGCGACGATCTCGGCGGCGACCGACTCGACCAGCTCGGCGTCGACCCGGGCGCCGATGCAGAGCAGGTCCGCGCCGGCGGCCAGGGCCCGGACCGCGCCCGCGCCGACCCCGCCGGCGGCGAGCACCGCGCCCTTCATCTCCAGCGCGTCGGTGATGACCGCGCCGGCGAAGCCGTACTCGACGCGCAGCAGGTCGTGCAGGACCGCGCGGCTGAACGTGGCCGGACCGTCGCCGGTCAGCGCCGGCACCCGGATGTGCGCGGTCATCACCGCGCGGACGCCCGCGTCGACCACGGCGGCGAACGGCGGCAGGTCGCGGCCCCGCAGGACCGCTGGCGGCACGTCGACGGTGGGCAGCTCGTGGTGCGAGTCGGCGACCGTGGCGCCGTGCCCGGGGAAGTGCTTGGCGCACGCCGCCACGCCGGTCGACTGGAGGCCGGCGACGGCTGCGGCCGAGTGGACGGCGACCCGCTTCGGGTCCGCCCCGAACGAGCGGGTGCCGATCACCGGGTTCTCGTCCGCGGTGTTCACGTCGACAGTGGGGGCGAGGTCGACGGTGATGCCGAGCGCGGCCAGCTCCGCGCCGATCGCCGCGTACACCTGGCGGGTGAGGTCGGGGTCGTCCACCGCGCCGAGCGCGGCGTTTCCGGGGTACGGGCTGCCGGTCGCGTGCGCCAGCCGGGTGACGTCGCCGCCCTCCTCGTCGATCGCGACGATCACGTCGGGGCGGCCGGCGCGCAGCGCCGCGGTGGACGCGGCCACCTGGGCCGGGTCGTGGATGTTGGTGCCGAACAGGGTGTGCCCGGCGAGCCCGTCGGCGAGCAGGTCGACCGCCCAGTCCGGCGGGACCGGTCCCGGGTACGCGGCCAGCAGCGTGCCCAGCGCGAGCCGGCGCAGTCCTGGATCCAGACCCACGAGTATCCCCTTTCCCTGCCGGGTCGTCCGACCTCTGCGGATGGGGGTGGCCGATACGCTAACGGGCACCCCTCGGCAGGCGTTTTGTGGTTAGAAAACTTTACTGAAAATTGAGGACGTTGGCATGAGTGCGACCCGGCTGCCCGGCACCCCCCGACTCCTGCGGGCGCTCAACGATCGTGCGGCGCTGGAGCTGCTGCTCGAACGCGGCCCGCTGACCCGGGCCCGGATCGGTGAGCTGACCGGGCTGTCCAAGGTCACCGCGTCCCAGCTCGTCGAGCGGCTGGAGGAGCGCGGCCTGGTCGCCCGGGTCGGCGAGCAGGCCGGCGGGCGGGGCCCGAACGCCCAGCTCTACGCCGTCCGGCCGAGCAGCGCGTACGTGGTGGGCGTGGAGGTGGGCGCGGAGCGGGTGGTGGCCGCCTGCGCCGACATCACCGGCACCGTGGCGGGCCGGGTCGAGCAGTCCACCAGGGACACCGACGACCCGGTCGGCGTGGTGCACAACGCCGTGGTCCAGGCGGCCAGCAGCGCCGGGGCGGAGCTGTCCGCCGTCCGGCGCGTCGTGCTCGGCACCCCGGGCCTGGTCGACCCGCAGACCGGCGACATCACGTTCGCGTTCAACCTGCCCCGCTGGCACAGCGGCCTGCTCGCCGCGCTGCGCGAGGACCTGGACACCCCGGTCGTGTTCGAGAACGACGTGAACCTCGCCGCAGTGGCCGAGGCGCAGTCCGGCGCGGCCCGTGGCACCGCCGACTTCGTGCTGGTCTGGGTGGACGCGGGCGTCGGCCTGGCGATCATGCTGGGCGGCCGGCTGCACCACGGCAGCAGCGGCGCGGCGGGGGAGATCGGCTACCTGCCGGTGCCCGGTGCGCCCATCCCGCGCGACGTGTCCAAGCGGGCCAAGCCGGCGTTCCAGCAGCTCGTCGGCGCCGACGCGGTGCGCGCGGTGGCCGCCGAGCACGGTTTCGCCAGCCCGGAGGCGGCCGAGCAGGGCGTCGCGGCGGCCCGGGCGGCCGAGGTGGTACGCGCGGCGATCGCGGCCGGCACCGCGGGCGGGCCGATGCTCGACGAGCTGGCCCGGCGGCTGGCGCTCGGTGTGGCGAGCACCTGCGTGGTGCTGGACCCGCCGCTCGTGGTGCTCGCCGGCGCGGTCGGGCAGGCGGGCGGGGCGGCGCTGGCCGAGCGGGTGCAGCACGAGGTCGCCGCGATCACGCTCGTGCGCCCCCGGGTGGTGACCACCGGGCTGACCGAGGAGCCGATCCTGCGGGGCGCGCTGCGTACCGCGCTGGACGCCGTACGCGACGAGGTGTTCGGCTCGACCGTCGGCTGACCACGTCGTGCACCCTGGCGCCATGTGAAGGAATCCTTCATCATGGCGCCAGGGTTCGCAAGGAGTTGCCGGAGCGTCGCTCCGGTCAGATCAGGTCGCGGCGACGGAACACCGTGAACGCGGCGGCCACCAGCGCACCGGTGAGCCCGAGCAGCACCACCAGGCCCGACGTCCACGTCAACGTGTACGAGCCGTCGCAGTAGCCGGAGATCCCCGGGCCGCAGGCGTTGCTGTCCCACAGCCGCACCTCACCGGACAGCCAGGCCGCCAGATAGCTGGACAGCATGTACCGGTCCGGCCGGCCGACCTCCAGGATCTGGAACACCAGCCGCGCCCCCAGCTCCCACACCACCACGTACGCGGCCACCGTGCCGAGCGCCGCCGACGTGTGCCGGCCCAGCGTGGCGACGGCGAACCCGAGCGCCGCGGCGAGCAGCACCAGCATCAGCCCGCGTACCCAGATCGCCGCCAGCGACGGCCAGAAGTCGCCGCCGGTGCGCCCGACCAGGCCGGACGCCTGGCCGATCAACCAGAACGCCCCGAGATACGCCGCCGACGCCAGCACCGACAGGCCGAGCAGCCCGCCCAGCAGCGTGCCCAGCTTCGCGGCGAGCACAGTGGGCCGCCGTGGCCGCCACAGCAGCAGGTTGACCACCCCGCCCGAGTTCAGGTCGGCCCCGATGTACGAGGCGCCGACCAGGAACCCGAACAGCGTCAGGAACGCGATCAGGAAGTAGAGCAGCGGCTCGGCCTCCTTGGCGAAGACGAAGACGCCGCTGAGGTAGTCGGCCGCGCTCGGCAGCTCCTCGATCTGGGCCGGGTCGATCTGGGCGCAGTCGCGCGGCAGGTAGTCGTTCTCGCCCGGCGGGAGCGAGCCCTCCCGGATCCGCAGGCAGCGGTCGTACGTCATCTCCATCTGGCGCACGCTCTCCGCCGCCTGGGCCTGCGCCCGGCTCAGCTCCGCCGGGCCGGGCCGGTGCGAACCGGCGAGCGTGGTCACCACTGTCACCGCGAAGGCGGCAGCCAGCAGCACCACCATGAGCTGCACGAAGCGCCGGGCGGCCAGCCGCTCCAGCTCGGCACGGACCAGGTTCACGCGTCCACCTCCCGGCTCTCCCGGACGTCGAGGT
Organism: Micromonospora sp. WMMD1219; assembly: GCF_049315215.1. Classification (NCBI taxonomy): domain Bacteria; kingdom Bacillati; phylum Actinomycetota; class Actinomycetes; order Micromonosporales; family Micromonosporaceae; genus Micromonospora; species Micromonospora sp. WMMD1219. The sequence continues at coordinate 280,105 of NZ_CP186057.1, read as the reverse complement.
CGATCACACCGTCGTTCGGCGGCGCGCCGTCGACCTGTCGCGGCACCGCCACGTGCTCGTGGCCGCCGGTCAGCTCCAGGAAGACGCTCTCCAGGTCCGGCCGCAGCGGGACCAGCTCGCGTACCCACATGCCCTGCTCGCCGAGCGTCCGGCTGATCGTCTCCGGATCCTGCACGCCGGTCACCACCAGGTGGTCCGGCGCGACGGTCACCGACAGGCCGGCCCGGCCCAGCAACTGCCCGGCCTGCTCCGGGTCGGCCACCCGGACCCGCCACTGGTGCTGGTCGAAACCGGCCAGCACCTCCTCCACCGGCCCGTACGCGACCCGCCGCCCCCGGCTGACGATCGTCACGTGGTCACAGATCAACTGGATCTCGGCGAGGATGTGACTGGACAGCAGCACCGTCACCCCGGCCTCGGCCAGCGACCGGGTCAGGTCACGCATCTCCCGGATGCCGGCCGGGTCCAGCCCGTTCGCCGGTTCGTCCAGGATCAGCAGCTCCGGGTTCTTCAGCAGGGCCGACGCGACCGCCAGCCGCTGCTTCATGCCCAGCGAGTAGCCCTTGACCCGCTCGTCGCCCCGGTCGCGCAGCCCGACCTGCTCCAGCACCTCGTCCACCCGGGCGGTCGGCACACCACCGGCCAGGGCCAGCAGCCGCAGCGTCCGGTGGGCGGTGAAGTTGGCGAAGAACTGCGGGCTCTCCACGATCGCGCCGACCCGCCCGGCCACGTCCGCCAGATGCTCGGGTGACTCGGCGCCCAGCACGCGCATCCGCCCGGCGTCCGGCCGGACCAGCCCCAGCAACGCGCGCAGCGTGGTGGTCTTCCCGGACCCGTTCGGCCCCAGGAAGCCGTGCACCTGGCCCGCCTCGACCAGCATGTCGAAACCGTCGACGGCGATCCGGCGCCCCTGGCGCAGCGTGTGGAACGTCTTGCGGAGGCCGGCGATCTCGATGACCGCGCTCATCCGCGCGCCTCCCGGCAGCGGTCGGGCATGGGTGTCCTTCCGGAAGCGGTGACCAACGACACGGCGCCCCACCCTATGGCGGTGGCGCCGCCCGTGGGGGGCGCCGGGCCGGGTGCGTGATTGGATGGAGCGGTGACTGGTGACCTGATCCCCGGCGCCCCGGGCGCCCCCGCCCCCTCGACCGTGGACGCGGATCTGGTGGTCAGCCTCGACGGAGTCGTCGTCAGGCGTTCCGGCACCGCGCTGGTGCACGACGTCGACTGGCGGGTCGAGCTGGACGAGCGGTGGGTGGTGCTCGGGCCGAACGGCGCGGGCAAGACCACGCTGCTCAACCTGGCCGCCGGCCGGCTGCACCCGACCAGCGGCGTCGCGCACGTGCTCGGCGAGCGCATCGGCCGTACCGACGTCAACGAGCTGCGGACCCGCATCGGCCTGTCCACCGCGACGCTCGCCGAGCGGATCCCCGCGCAGGAGCGCGTCGTCGACGTGGTGGTGACAGCCGCCTGGTCCGTGGTCGGCCGCTGGCGGGAGAGCTACGACCGCACCGACGTGGCACGCGCCGCCGCGCTGCTGCGCCAGCTCGGCGTCGGCCACCTCACCGACCGCACGTACGGCACGCTGTCCGAGGGCGAACGCAAGCGCGTCCAGATCGCCCGCGCCCTGATGACCGACCCGGAGCTGCTGCTGCTCGACGAGCCCGCCGCCGGGCTCGACCTGGGCGGGCGCGAGGACCTGGTGGCCCGGCTGGCCGAGCTGGCGTACGACCCGGACGCGCCGGCCATGGTGCTGGTCACCCACCACGTCGAGGAGATCCCGCCGGGCTTCACCCACGCGCTGCTGCTGCGCGAGGGCGGCGTGGTGGCGCAAGGGCTGCTCGCCGACGTGCTCACCGCCGACAACCTGTCGAAGACGTTCGGCCTGCCGCTGGTGGTCGCGCGGTCCGGCGACCGCTGGGCCGCCCGCGCCGCCTGAGCGACGGGACGACACAGTGCCGCAGACCCGGATCGCCGTCGTCGGCAGCGCCAACATGGACCTGGTCGGCATCGGCGCCGCGCTGCCCCGGCCCGGCGAGACGGTGCTGGGCGACGACTTCGTCATGCTGCCCGGCGGCAAGGGCGCCAACCAGGCGGTCGCCGCGGTACGTGCCGGCGCGTCCTGCGTCTTCCTCGGCGCGATCGGCTCGGACTCGTTCGGCGTGACGCTGCGGGCCCGGATGACAGCGGCCGGCGTGGACACCGGCCACCTGCGGGTGGTCTACGGCCCGTCCGGCGTCGCGCTGGTCATGGTCGGTGGCGCGGGGGAGAACGCCATCCTGGTCACCCCCGGGGCGAACGCCGCGTTCACGTCGCTGACCGCCGACGAGCTTTCCGCCGTACGCGATGCGGACGTGCTGGTCGCGCAGCTGGAGGTGCCGGTCGAGACGGTGACCGAGGCGGCGCTGGCGGCCCGTTCCGCGGGCACCCGGGTGGTGCTCAACGCCGCACCGGCCCGGCCGGTGCCGGCCGAGCTGCTGGCGGCCACCGACCTGCTCGTGGTGAACGAGCCGGAGGCGCAGGCGCTGACCGGCCGCGGCCGGGACGAGCCGGCGGCGCTGCTGGAGCTGGTGCCCAGGGCGGTGCTCACGCTCGGCGGCGACGGCGCCTGGTACGTCGACCGGGACCGGCCGCCGACGCACGTGCCGGCGGTGCCGGTGGACGTGGTCGACTCGACCGCCGCCGGGGACGCGTTCACCGCCGCGCTCGCCGTGGCCTGGGGCGAGGGGCGGGACCTGGCCGACGCGGTGCGCTGGGCGGCGGCCGCCGGTGCGGCGTGCGTGCGCAAGCTCGGCGCCTCGGTCGCGTTACCGCACCGCGCGGAGATCGACGAGCTGTTCCCGGCCGGCTGAGCCTCAGCCGGCCGGTTCGTCGGTGAGGCGCTCGCCGCGGCGCCGCAGCATGCCGAGCCCGGGGATGCCGGCGACCGCGAGCTTGAGATCGCGTGTGACGTCCAGCAGGTCGTGCAGGTCCGGCCCGACCCGGTCCAGCGTGGCCAGGATCGGCAGCACGTCCGAGGTGAGATGGTCCTTGAGCTTCGGCAACTCGTCCACCAGCCGGATCGCGGCGGTCACCTCCTCCGGGCTGAGCTGCTCCACGAAACGGGCCGCCATCGGCGCGGCCCGGCGCAGCGTCGCCTCGTACGCGGTCAGCAGCTCGGTCGCGACGCCCGTCGCCTTCTCGGCGGTCGCCAGCGTGCCCGCCGCGCGGGCGGTCACCGTCTCCGCCTCGGTCACCACACCGGCCGCCGTCCGGGCCACCCGGTCGGCCTCGCCGACCACGGTGGCCGCCGCCTCGGAGACCCGCTGCGCCTCGCCGACCACCACAGTCGCCGCGGCGGCCACCTCGGTCGCCGTGTCGATCGCCGCGGTGGCGGCGGCGCTGATCACCGCCACCTCGCGGACCGCCGTCTCCGCGTCGGTGAGCACCCGGTCGGTGCGGTCGAGCGTGCCCTCGATCCGGTCCACCACCCCGTCGATCCGCCGGACCAGCGCCTCCACCTGGTCGAGGACGGCGAAGGCGCGAGCGGGTACCGAGGCCACCGTGGCGGCCGAGCCGAGCGCCTGGTCCACTGCGGTACGGGTGAGGCCGAGCAGAGCGCCGGGCCGGGGAAGAGGGATCGCCATGGCATCCAGTGTGCGGCGTCGCGGCCAGTGCCGCCGGATGAGGTGGCCGCCGCGCGCCGGTCCGGCTCACCGCAGGTCGCCCTGCTCGACGGCCCGCTGCACGGCCCGGTAGATCTGCCCGAACCGCAGCGCGTCCGGCGTACGGACCAGCATCGTCTCCCGGCCGTGGTGCTGCACCCACAGCTCGTGCACCCGGTTGCCGCGCTCGTAGGAGCGGTCCAGCCAGCCGAGCGGCACCTCCAGGAACGGGGTGAGCGCCAGACCGGCCACCCCGAACGCGGCCAGGATGATCAGGGCGAGCTTCCACTCGCCGCGGTCCTGCGCGGACCAGGCCAGCGAGAGCACGCAGACCACCGCGACCAGTGGCGGCAGCGACAGCAGCAGGACCAGCACGCCGCGGCCCAGCACCCGCCCCCGGACGGCGAGCGTGGTGGTGCCGCGCGCGTGCCAGACGTACGTGACGTCGGCGAGCGCGACGACCTGCCCGCCCGCGTGGATCGCCTCCGAGGTGACCTGCACGGCGTCGTCCCGGTAATAGAGGACCATGAATCAGCCTAACCGCGCGTGTCGATGTCGGCGCGTCCCGCGACGGTAGGCTGTGGGGCATGGCGGACCGGAACGGGGCCGGAACCAGCGGTGACGAGCAGGCGCGCAACGTCGAGGTGGTCCGGCGTTACCTGCGCACCTTCGTCACGAAGGATCTGGCCGAACTGGCCGAGGTGGTCGACGAGGACGTGGAGATCTACGGCTCGGGCACCGCGGTACGCGGCCGGCGCTACCCGGAGGCGGCCGTCTCCTCACCCGGCCTGACCGTGCTCGACCAGGACATCCGGGAGATCTTCGCGGCCGGGGACCGGGTGGTGGTGTCGATGGCGCAGACGTACCGGCGGGACGCGACCGGTGCGACCACGGTGCAGAGCGCGTGCAAGATGTACCGCCTCGCCGGTGGCCGGATCGTGCAGTTCTGGGGCGAGCAGGACACCTACGGCCTGTTGCGCGGGCTCGGCCTGCTGCCGGACGAGCCGATCACGTTCTGACGCGCGGCACGATCGGGCTGGCGGGCGGCACGATCGGGCGCGGCACGCCCCGGCGCTGGCGGCAGGGCCTCCATGGCCCGCTGCACCGCCCGGTAGACCTGGCCGAAGCGCATCGCGTCGCGGGTGTGCAGCAGCCGCACCGGCCGGCCGCGCCACTGCGCCCACATCTCCATCTCCCGGCTGCCCCGGGCGTAGGAGCGGTCCAGGTGCTCGAAGAGGAAGTCCGCGAGCGGACCGACGGCGAGGCCGAGCAGCACCGAGACCCCGACGATGGCGATGGTGACCACCGCCGAACGCTGGAGCCACACGGCCAGCGCTATGCCCAGCACGGCGGCGACCAGCGGTCCGGCGAGCGCGGCCCCGATCGCGCCGCGCCCGGCGAGCACCCGCCAGGAGCGGTCACCCCGCCGGTGCCACACGGTGGTCAGTTCGGCGAGCGGGTAGCTGCGCCCGTCCACCCGTACCGCGGTGGAGGTGACCTGGACGGAGCGGTCGTCGTAGTAGGTGATCATGGCCTCACTCCCGGTGGCGGGGCGGCGGCGACTCCGGCGGCGACCTGGGGAGTCGCCGACACCACACTGTCTACCCCAACGAGGCGAGTCGTAAGGTTGGCACGCGACTTCGACGAGGAAGTGAGGGCAGCGTGGGCGAGTTCGTCAGGCTGGAAGTGAAGGACGGCATCGGCACCATCCGGCTGGAGCGGCCGCCGATGAACGCGCTCAACACCCAGGTGCAGGAGGAGCTGCGCGCCGCCGCGTCGGCGGCCACCGCCGACGCCGAGGTCCGCGCCGTGATCGTGTACGGCGGCGAGAAGGTCTTCGCGGCCGGTGCGGACATCAAGGAAATGGCCGACATGTCCTACGTGGACATGGCGGAGCGCGCGGCCGACCTGTCCAGCGCGCTCGGCGCGATCGCCCGCATCCCGAAGCCGGTCGTCGCCGCGATCACCGGGTACGCGCTCGGCGGCGGCTGCGAGCTGGCGCTGGCCTGCGACTGGCGGATCGTCGCCGAGGACGCCAAGCTCGGCCAGCCGGAGATCAAGCTCGGCATCATCCCCGGCGCCGGCGGCACCCAGCGGCTGGCCCGCCTGGTCGGCCCGGCCCGCGCCAAGGATCTGATCATGACCGGGCGGATGGTCGACGCCGCCGAGGCGCTGCGGATCGGCCTGGCCGACCGGGTGGTCCCGGCCGCCGAGGTCTACGACGCCGCGGTGGCGTACGTGAAGCCGTTCCTGACCGGGCCGGTGCAGGCGCTGCGCGCGGCGAAGGCAGCTGTCGACGGCGGCCTGGACATGGACCTCACCTCGGGCCTGGCCTGGGAGAGCCAGCTCTTCGCGGCGTTGTTCGCCACCGACGACCGGCGCGAGGGCATGGCCGCGTTCGTGGAGAAGCGCAAGCCGGGCTTCACCGGTCGCTGACGCGAGAGCTGTTCACATCTGCTGTACCGGCCAGTAGCGTGACCCCGGTCGGTCGACGAAGGGGAATGGCATGACGGAGCGGATCGAGGGCCACGGGGGCGATCTGGCACTCGCGGCACTACGCGCGCACGGCGTACGGGAGATGTTCACGCTGTCCGGCGGGCACGTCTTCCCGCTCTACGACGCCGCGCACAAGGCGGGTTTCCCCCTCTACGACGTGCGGCACGAGCAGTCCGCGGTGTTCGCCGCCGAGGCGGTCGCCAAGCTCCAGCGCCGCCCCGGCCTGGCCGTGCTCACCGCCGGCCCCGGCGTCACCAACGGGGTCTCCGGCCTGACCAGCGCGTTCTTCAACGCCTCGCCGGTGCTGGTGCTCGGCGGGCGGGCGCCCCAGTTCCGCTGGGGCTCGGGCAGCCTCCAGGAGATGGACCACCTGCCGCTGGTCGCGCCGGTGACCAAGCACGCCGAGACGGTGTTCAGCGCCGACGACATCCCGCGCGCGGTGTCGGCGGCGCTGACCACCGCGCTCACCCCGCACCGCGGCCCGGTCTTCCTGGACTTCCCGCTGGAGGCGGTCTTCTCGGTAGGCGACGCCGACCTGCCGGCGGTCACGCCGCCGGCGCCGATCGAGCCGGACCCGGACGAGGTGGCCAAGGCGGCCCGCCTGATCGCGGGCGCGTCCCGGCCGGTGATCATCGCCGGTTCCGACGTGTACGCGGGCGATGCCGTCGAGGCGCTGCGTGCCGCCGCCGAGTCGCTGCGGGTGCCGGTGTTCACCAACGGCATGGGCCGGGGCGCGCTGCCGCCGGAGCACCCGCTCGCGTTCGCCAAGGCGCGCCGGGTCGCGCTCAAGGGCGCCGACGTGGTCGTGGTGATCGGCACCCCGCTGGACTTCCGGCTCTCCTTCGGCGACTTCGGCGACGCCCAGGTGGTGCACGTGGTGGACGCACCGAGCCAGCGGGCCGGGCACGTGCAGCCGGCCGCCGCGCCGGCCGGTGACCTGCGGCTGATCCTCGGCGCGTTCGCCGACCACGCCGGTGACCGGGCCGACCACGCCGACTGGATCGCCGAGCTGCGGACCGCCGAGGACGCGGCGAAGTCCCGCGACGCGGAGGAGATGGCCGCCGAGAGCGACCCGATCCGCCCGGCCCGGATCTACGGCGAGCTGCGCAAGGTGCTCGCCCCGGACGCCATCACCATCGGCGACGGCGGCGACTTCGTCTCGTACGCCGGGCGGTACCTGGAGCCCGCCCAGCCGGGCACCTGGCTCGACCCCGGCCCGTACGGATGCCTCGGCACCGGCATGGGCTACGCGATGGGCGCCCGGGTCAGCCACCCGGACCGGCAGATCTGCGTGCTGATGGGCGACGGCGCGGCCGGCTTCTCGCTGATGGACGTGGAGTCGCTGGTCCGGCAGAAGCTGCCGGTGGTGATCGTGGTCGGCAACAACGGCATCTGGGGGCTGGAGAAGCACCCGATGCGGGCGATGTACGGCTACGACGTGGCCGCCGACCTCCAGCCCGGCCTGCGCTACGACAAGGTGGTCGAGGCGCTGGGCGGCGGGGGCGAGACGGTGGAGAAGGCCGCCGACCTCGGGCCCGCGCTGGGGCGCGCGTTCGACTCGGGCGTGCCGTACCTGGTGAACGTGCTGACCGACCCCGCGGACGCGTACCCCCGTTCGTCGAACCTGGCCTGAGACACGGCGCGTGCGGGCCGTCCGCCGGGTGACCGGCGGGCGGCCCGCTGCGCGTGTCAGACCTCGGGGCGGTCCCGGTCGTCCGGACGGCCGCGCAGCTCCTCCTCGCGGCGGCGCAGGTCCTCCTCCCACAACCGCAGCCGTTCCTGGTCCTCGCGGCGGGACCGCTCGTCCAGCGAGGCGAGGAACTCCGGGTCGTCGTCCGGTGCGAGCGGGCGGCGGGCCGCCGGGGCGGCGGGACGGGTCGTGCCGGTGACGCCGGCGGTTCCGGCCGGGCGCTCGCGGCCCACCAGGAACCAGGCGATCGAGCCGACCAGCGGGAAGAAGAGAATGATCAGCACCCAGATCATCCGGGGCAGCGCCTTGACCTTCTCCTCGTCGGCGGAGAGGCAGCTGATCAGCGCGCACACGGCGAGGACGATCTGAACCAGGAAGAGCAGCACGTAGAGGCGGGCCATGCCTCATGATGGCTCACCGCCGCACGTCAGCGCACCCCGCCGAGCACGTGCGCCACACCGAGCACCGCCAGTCCGGCCGCACCGAGCGCGGTCAGCGGCACCGACCAGCTGTCGAACCGCCGCGGCCCGGTGCCGGTGGCCCGGTGCCACGTCACCACCAGCACGGCGAGCCAGACCAGGAGCGCCGCCCCGGTCAGCAGCGCGTCGAGGACGCGGCCGGTGAACGCCTGCCGGAGCTGGAGCAGCAGCACCGCGGTCAGCGTGAGCAGCGTCCGCCGCCAGGCCAGCCGGGTGCGCTCGGGCTGCAGCCCGGGGTCTCGGGTCACCCCGCGCCGCCCAGCAGCACGGCGGCCACCAGCAGCAGCGCGCCGACCGCGACGACGAGCGCCAGCACGGCCGGGAAGCGGGACGCGGGCAGCTCCTCGTTCAGCCGCATGGCGCGTTCGGTGCGCGCCCAGTGGTCGACCGCCCGGATCGAGACGGCCGCGCCGAGCAGCAGCAACGCGATCGCGAGCGCCTCGCGCAGGTGGGCCAGGCGCAGCGGCGGGAGGAACTGGGCGGCGGCCAGCCCGCCCGCGACCAGCGCGAGCCCCGTTCGCAGCCAGGCCAGGAAGGTCCGTTCGTTCGCCAGCGAGAAGCGGTAGTCCGGCGGGGTGCCGACCGAACGCAGCTCACGCGGGTCGAACCAGCTCTTGATCGACTCCCACACGCTGCCGATTATCCGCTTTGCCCCGCGCCTAGCCTGGGGGGATGACCGATCTTGACGCGCGCGAGCTGCGTGACGCCTACGACAGCCAGATCCGACCGGAGCTGCCGGACCCGCTGCCGGACGGGGTGACGGTGGAGCGCGACGGCCCGCTGTTCCGCGTGCTCGGCCTCGACCACCGGGGCTTCCTCACCTACCGGACGCTCGACGGCCTGGCCGGCGCCGAGCTGGACGCGCTCATCGCCCGGCAGGTCGAGGTCTTCCGGGCGCGGGGCGAGTCGGTCGAGTGGAAGCTCGCCGGTCACGACGAGCCGGCCGACCTGGGTGACCGGCTGCGCGCCGCCGGCTTCGTACCGGAGGACCAGGAGACCGTCGTGGTCGGCCCGGTCGCGCCGCTCGCCGCCGCCGTCCCGGTGCTCCCCGAGGGGGTACGCCTGCGCGAGGTCACCAGCCGGGCCGACCTGGAACGGATCGCGGCGATGGAGGAGGAGGTCTGGCGCACCGACCGCAGCCACCTGGTGATCGGCCTGCTCCGGGAGATCGAGGCGGACCCGCAGTCGATCACGGTGGTGGTGGCCGAGGCGGGGGAGACGGTGGTCAGCGCGGGCTGGATCCGCTACCAGCGCGGCACCGGCTTCGCCAGCCTCTGGGGCGGCTCGACGCTGCCGCAGTGGCGGAAGAAGGGCATCTACCGGGCGCTCGTGGCGTACCGGGCGCGGCTGGCACAGCAGCGCGGCAAGGCGCTGCTGCAGGTGGACTGCTCGCCGGACAGCCGGCCCATCCTGGAGCGGCTCGGGCTCGTTGCGGTCACCACCTCCACGCCCTACGTCTACACTCCGTGATCATGGAACGGTTGACGGCGGACGAGCGGCTCACCCTGAAGACCGGCGCGTTCGGTGCCGTGTTCCTGGTCTCCAACGCCGTGCCCGGCGTGCTGGCCATGGTGCGGGAGAGCTTCGCCGCCTCCGGTGCGCTCGCCGAGGTGGGGGGTGTGGTCAAGGAGGCACTGACCACCGGGCCGCTGCCGCAGCTCCCCCGGGACTCGGTCATGGAGATCGAGTCGGTGGTGCTGCCCGCGCTGGGCCGGTCGGTGGAGATCCTGCGCGCCAAGTCGCCGGACGACGTCGAGACGTACCGGTCGGTGGTGCTGGCCGCGGCGGAGCGGGTGGCGCAGGCGCACCGGGGGATCGAGCCGGCCGAGGCGGCGGCGATCGAGAAGATCCGGCAGGCGCTGGCCGAGGCGGCGTGACGGTGGTGAGTTGCGTCACTCCGGGCCGCCGGGGTGGCCATGCTACTTGCGGGTAACATTGCCTCGTGGGGAAGTGCACAGCTGCCCGCGGTTGACCCACGTTGCGTCACGCGGGAGGCTGCGCCCGTGACCGGGCGAGTGATCGCTACACCAAACAGGAGGGTCGTCGAAGCGCGATGAACATCGTCGTACTCGTCAAGCAGGTGCCCGATTCGGGCGCGGACCGCAACCTGCGTTCTGACGACAACACCGTCGACCGCGGTTCGGCGAACAACGTCATCAACGAGATGGACGAGTACGCCATCGAGGAGGCGTTGAAGATCAAGGAGGCGCACGGCGGCGAGGTCACCATCCTGACCATGGGTCCGGACCGGGCGACCGAGTCGATCCGCAAGGCGCTCTCCATGGGCCCGGACAAGGCCGTCCACGTCGTCGACGACGCCCTGCACGGCTCCTGCGCGGTGGCCACCTCGAAGGTGCTGGCCGCCGCCCTCGGGCAGCTCAACGCCGACCTGGTCATCTGCGGCGCCGAGTCGACCGACGGCCGGGTCCAGGTCATGCCGCACATGATCGCCGAGCGGCTGGGCGTGGCCGCCCTGACCGGCGCCCGCAAGCTCACCGTCGACGGCGCGAACCTGACCGTCGAGCGGCAGACCGAGGAGGGCTACGAGGTGGTCACCGCCTCCACCCCGGCCGTGGTCTCCGTCTGGGACACCATCAACGAGCCGCGCTACCCGTCCTTCAAGGGCATCATGGCGGCCAAGAAGAAGCCGGTGCAGACGCTCTCCCTTGGCGACCTGGGCGTGGCCCCGGCCGAGGTGGGCTTCGACGGCGCCACCAGCGCCGTGGTCGAGCACTCCAAGCGCCCGCCGCGCTCCGGCGGCGAGAAGATCACCGACGAGGGCGAGGGCGGCGTGAAGCTGGTCGAGTTCCTCGCCACCGAGAAGTTCGTGTGAGAGGTCTGGACATGGCTGAGGTTCTCGTCGTCGTCGAAGCCACCAAGGAATTCGGCGTCAAGAAGGTCACGTGTGAGATGCTCACCCTCGCCCGCGAGCTGGGCACCCCGAGCGCTGTCGTCCTCGGTGGCGCCGGCGCCGCCGAGGCGCTGAGCGCGAAGCTCGGCGAGTACGGCGCGGAGAAGATCTACGCCGCCGAGGGCGAGGAGATCGACGGCTACCTGGTGGCCCCCAAGGCGACAGTGGTCGCCGAGCTGGTCAAGCGCGTCCAGCCCGCCGCCGTGCTGCTCGCCTCCTCCCAGGAGGGCAAGGAGATCGCCGCCCGCCTGGCGGTCAAGCTGGACAACGGCATCCTGACCGACGTGGTCGGCCTGGCCGCCGACGGCACCGCCACCCAGGTCGCGTTCGCCGGCTCCACCATCGTCAAGTCCAAGGTCACCAAGGGCCTGCCGCTGGTCACCGTCCGGCCGAACTCGCTCAACCCGGCCCCGGCCGCGGCCACCCCGGCCGTCGAGCAGCTCACCGTGTCGGTCACCGACGCGGACAAGCTGGCCAAGGTCGTCGAGCGGGTCGCCGAGCAGAAGGGCTCCCGCCCCGAGCTGACCGAGGCGTCGGTCGTCGTCTCCGGCGGTCGCGGTGTCGGCAACGCCGACAACTTCAAGCTGGTCGAGGAGATGGCCGACCTGCTCGGCGGCGCGGTCGGCGCGTCCCGCGCGGCCGTCGACTCCGGCTACTACCCGCACCAGTTCCAGGTCGGTCAGACCGGCAAGACGGTCTCCCCGCAGCTCTACGTCGCGCTCGGCATCTCCGGCGCGATCCAGCACCGGGCCGGCATGCAGACCTCGAAGACCATCGTCGCGGTGAACAAGGACGCCGAGGCGCCGATCTTCGAGCTGGCCGACTACGGCGTGGTCGGCGACCTGTTCAAGGTCGTCCCGCAGGCCGCCGAGGAGATCCGCAAGCGCAAGTGAGCATCGCGTGAGAAAAGGCCGCCGCCCGGTGCACCGGGCGGCGGCCTTTTCTCGTAGGGAGCTGATCGGCGGGCCGGGGAGCTGAGCCGGCCCGCCGATCAGCCCGTCAGGGTGCCCCTCAGCAGGCTGTCGCCGGAGTGGCCGGGCTTGTTGTCGTACTGCTCCGCGCTGACGTCGACCACGGTGTAGGTGCGCAGGTCGACGTTCGGGGGGATCGGCAGCAGCGCATCCCCCGAGCCGTTGCTCAGCGTACCCACGGAGAACATCTCCATCGTGTTCGGATCGATCAGCCAGACCTCGTAGTACCCCGGAACGCTCGGGAGATTCGCCACGTGCAGATGCAACCGGTTGTCACCGAGCACCCGGGCGTCGCCGGAGGCGTCCTTCGGCGTCGCGCCGAACGCGGCGAGCGGCGCGCTGGCCACCACCGGCGGCTCGGGGTCGGCCGGCTCGCCGCCGCCACCGCCGAGCACCGCGGCCGTGCCGGCCACGCCGATCACCGCGGCGGCGGTGGCGGTGACCGCCGTGGTCGCCCACCCCGGCCAGCGCCGGCTCCGCCGCGGACGACGTGCCACGACGGGTACGGCGGCCGGCTCCACCGGGTCGGCCGGGCGCGGCAGGCGCCGATCGGTCAGCGCCGGCAGCTCCTCGGCGGCCCGGATCTCGGCCACGATGCCCTGCCAGATGTGCTCCGGCGGGTCGGGCAGGTCGGCCAGGCCCTGGGTGCCGGCGCCGAGCCCGGCGACGTGCTGGAGCGACTCCATCTCGCCCCGGCAGTGGTCGCAGGTGTCCAGATGGGTGGCCTCGCCGTCAGCCGCCTCGCTCTCACCGAGCGCCAGAAAGACCAGCCGGTCGTGGTCCAGGTGCTGCACCGTCCACCTCCCATCTGCGTTTCAGGCTCTGCATGCCGCGTCTGATGTGACTCTTGACGGTGCCGAGCGGCACTCCGGTCACCGCCGCGATCTGCTGGTGTGTCAGGTCGTCGTAGAACGCCAGCTCCAGCATCCGGCGTTGTTCGTCGGGGAGCCGGGCCAGCTCGTCGGCGACCACCAGCCGGTCGACCACCGTGTCCGGGTCGGGGCCGGTGGAGACCGGCTCCGGCAGTTGCTTCACCGTCTCGACCACCCGGGTCTCCCGGGCCGCGGCCCGGATCCGGTCGACCACCTTGCGCCGCCCGATCCCGAGCAGCCAGCCGACCAGTGAGCCTTTCGCCGGGTCGAACGTCTCCCGGCCGAGCCAGGCGGCGACGAACGTCGCCTGGGTCACGTCCTCGGCGTCACTGCGGTTCACGAGCGTCGTGGTGGCCAGGTGCAGCACCGCCCGCCCGTACCTGTCGTACGCCTCTCGCAGGGCCGCCTCGTCGCCGTCGCGGAACCGGGTGGCGAGGTCGTCCTCGCCCGGCGGTTCGGGGCCCTGCCTGGCCGCCGTCACCGGGCGGCTCGCCTTCCGTGGGGCATGCCCGACTGTAACTCCCACAGCCCCCGCCCCACTCTCCCGGTGTGTCCGTCACGACCCTCGTCACCTCTCCTTCGTCGCCGCAGGGTCCGGCGGATGCGCCCGGAGACGGGAAAAAGAAATCGGATCCGGGCGCATCCGGGGGCGACGGAGCCGGCGTAACCCGTTCTGCAAGCCAGGCCTGACGAATCAGCATCAACCACCAGGAGGCAGACAATGCAGTACGCGATGTTCCGTCGGGTCGCCGCGGGCGGCGCGGTGGCCGCCCTCACCTTCGCCGGCGTCGGCGCCGCCACCATGAGCCCGGCCTACGCCGCCTCGTCGAAGGTCTCCGTGGTCCACGGCATCCCGGACACCCCGGTCGACGTGTACGTCAACGGCGAGAAGACGCTGAACAACTTCAAGCCCGGCGACGTCGCCGGCCCGCTCACCCTGCCCGAGGGGGAGTACGACATCGCCCTGACCAAGCCCGGCGAGGCGATCGACAAGGCGATCCTGAAGGTGGACGACGCCGAGGTGCCGGGCGGGGCGAACATCAGCCTCGCCGCCCACCTCAGCGCCGCCGGCGAGCCGCAGATCACCCCGTTCGTCAACGACGTGTCCAAGGTGGGCGCCGGCAAGGCCCGGCTGATCGTCCGGCACACCGCCGCCGCCCCGGCCGTCGACGTGCGGGCCGGCGGGAAGCCGGTCTTCGAGAACCTGACCAACCCGAAGGAGGCCAAGGCGGACGTGGCCGCCGGCTCGGTCGAGGCGGACGTGGTGCTCGCCGGCACCGACACCGTCGCCATCGGCCCGGCCGACCTGAACCTGAAGGAGGGCACCGCCACCATCGTCTACGCGATCGGCTCGGCCGAGGCGAAGAACCTGAACGTGGTCGCCCAGACCATCAGCGGCCTGCACTCGGCGCCGGGCGGCGTGCCCAGCGGCACCGGCGGCCAGGCCGGCACCGGCGTGGACACCTGGTGGTACGTGCTGGCCGGGGCCGGCGTGCTGCTCCTGGTCGGCGGCGGGGCGCGGGTGGCGGCAACCGCCCGGGCCGGTCGCCGGTGACGGTGCGCAACCGCGGGGCGCTGGCGGCGATGGCCGCCGGCGCCGCCGCGCTCACCCTGGCGACAGTGGTGGCGTGCGGATCCGAGCCCGCCGAGGACGTCGGCGGCGACGAGGTGACGGCGCTGGCGAGTGCCACGCCCACACCCGCGCCCTCGGCGGCCGGCGGCGGCTCGGTCCCGGTGAACCCGGGCACGCTGCCCGCCGGCGCCGAGATCGTGCCGCCGGTGAAGCTGAGCATCCCGCCGATCCGGGTCACCGCCACCGTCAACCCGGTGGGCGTCAACGAGCGCACCGACGAGTTCGAGGTGCCGCCCAGCGTGGACCAGGTCGGCTGGTACCGCTACGGCCCGGGCCTGGAGGCCGGTGCCGGCTCGGTGGTGATCGCCGGGCACGTGGACAGCGCCGAGCAGGGCAAGGGGGCGTTCTTCCGGCTGCGTGAGCTGGGCCGGGGGGACGAGCTCACCGCCACCGGCTCGGACGGCCGCGAGCGCTCCTACCGGGTGGTGGCCCGGGAGGAGTACCGGAAGTCGAAGATCCCGCTGGAGCGGTACTTCGCGCGCGACGGCAAGCCGCGCCTGACGCTGATCACCTGCGGTGGGCCGTTCGACGCGAAGACCCGCAGCTACCGGGACAACATCGTGGTCACGGCCGTTCCCGCGTGATCATGACGGGCCCGCGTGAGCGGGCCGGACCGCCCCGGGTGGGACGGGGCGGTCCGGCCCCCGGGGCCGGGTACGCAGGCCGTTAGGCTGAACCGTGATGGCATACCTTGATCACGCCGCGACGACCCCGATGCTGGACGAGGCACTCGAGGCGTACGTCGCTGTCGCCCGCGAGGTCGGCAACGCCTCGTCGCTGCACGCGGCGGGTCGCCGGGCCCGGCGGCGGGTGGAGGAGTCCCGCGAGCGGGTGGCCGCCGCGCTCGGCGCCCGCCCCTCCGAGGTGATCTTCACCGGCGGCGGCACGGAGAGCGACAACCTCGCCGTGAAGGGCGTCTTCTGGGCCCGTCGCGCCGCCCGCGCCGACCGGGTCCGGGTGGTCTCCAGCGCGGTCGAGCACCACGCCGTCCTCGACGCGGTGGACTGGCTGGTCGAGCACGAGGGCGCGCAGGCCGGCTGGCTTCCGGTCGACGCGGCCGGGCGGCTCGATCCGGAGCGACTGCGCGCCGAGCTGGCCGAGCACGGCGAGCGCGTCGCGGTGGTCACCGCCATGTGGGCGAACAACGAGGTGGGCACCGTCCAGCCGGTGGCCGAGCTGGCCGCCGTCGCCGCCGAGCACGGGGTGCCGTTCCACACCGACGCCATCCAGGCGGTCGGGCAGGTCCCGGTCGACTTCGCCGCCAGCGGCGTGTCGGCGCTCACCGTGACCGGGCACAAGCTCGGCGGCCCGGCCGGCGTCGGCGCGCTGCTGCTGGCCCGCGACGTGGCGGCCACCCCGCTGCTGCACGGCGGCGGCCAGGAGCGCGACGTACGCTCCGGGACGCTCGACACCGCGGGCATCGTCGCGTTCGCGGTCGCCGTCGAGAGCGCGGTCAAGGGCCAGCAGGAGTACGCCGCCCGCGTCGCCGCGCTCCGCGACGAGCTGGTCGAGCGGGTCCGGCAGGCCGTCCCCGAGGTGATCTTCAACGGCGACCCGGCCGACCGGCTCCCGGGCAACGCGCACTTCTCCTTCCCGGGCTGCGAGGGGGACGCGCTGCTGCTGCTCCTGGACGCCCAGGGCATCGCCTGCTCCACCGGGTCGGCCTGCTCCGCAGGGGTGGCCCAGCCCTCGCACGTCCTGCTGGCCATGGGCGCCGACGACGACCGGGCCCGGTCCTCGCTGCGCTTCACGCTCGGGCACACGAGCACCGGCGCGGACGTGGACGCGCTGATCGCCGCGCTGCCGGCCGCGGTGGAGCGGGCCCGCCGCGCGGCCGCCCTCCGTACTCCCCGCTGACCCGGATACGCTCGGTGAGGACGAGGGGAGTGGGCCGGTGAGGGTTCTGGCGGCGATGTCGGGCGGGGTGGACTCCGCCGTCGCGGCGGCACGGGCGGTGGAGGCCGGGCACGACGTGACGGGCGTGCACCTGGCGCTGGCCCGTAACCCGCAGACGTACCGCACCGGCGCCCGGGGCTGCTGCACGCTGGAGGACTCCCGGGACGCCCGGCGCGCCGCCGACGTGCTCGGCATCCCGTTCTACGTGTGGGACATGGCCGACCGGTTCCACGACGACGTGGTGGACGACTTCGTGGCCGAGTACGCCGCCGGGCGTACCCCGAATCCCTGCCTGCGCTGCAACGAGAAGATCAAGTTTGCGGCGGTGCTGGACCGGGCCGTGGCCCTGGGCTTCGACGCGGTGGTCACCGGCCACCACGCCCGGCTCGGCGCCGACGGCCTGCTGCGGCGCAGCGTGGACGCGGCCAAGGACCAGTCGTACGTGCTGGCGGTGCTGACCCGCGCGCAGCTCGACCGGTCGATCTTCCCGCTCGGCGACTCGACGAAGGCCGAGGTGCGCGCGGAGGCCGCCCGGCGCGGCCTCGCCGTGGCCGACAAGCCGGACTCGCACGACATCTGCTTCATCGCCGACGGCGACACCCGTGGCTTCCTGGCCGAGCGGCTCGGCGAGGCGCCGGGCCAGGTGGTGGACGCGCTCACCGGCGCGGTGGTGGGCAGCCACAGCGGCGCCTACCAGTACACGGTCGGGCAGCGGCGTGGCCTGCACCTGGACCGCCCGGCGCCGGACGGCCGGCCCCGCTACGTCCTGTCCATCACCCCGACCACGAACACCGTGACGGTCGGCCCGGCCGAGGCGCTGGAGGTCTCCGACGTGCGGGCCACCCGCCCGGTGTGGACCGGCGGGCCGCGCCCGGACGGGCCGGTCGAGTGCGAGGTGCAGCTCCGGGCGCACGGCGACGTGGTGCCGGCCGCGGTCGAGGTCGACGCCGACGGGCTGCGCGCGTCGCTGCGCCGCCCGGTGCGGGGTGTCGCCGCCGGCCAGGCGATCGTGGCCTACCGGCCGGACCCGGCCGGCGACGTGGTCCTCGGCTCCGCCACCATCACCGCTGCCTGACCGGCGACGGGCAGCGGATAGGCTGCGGCCGTGACTGAGCAGGCGTGGCCCTGGCCCACCGGCGCGGCGACCGGCATCGGTTCGCTGCCCGGCACCGACATCGCCGAGGCGCAGCGGATCGTGCTCGGCGAGCTGCCCGCCCTGCCGCACCTGCCCGAGCTGCCCGCGCGAGGGCCGGGCGCGGACATCGTCGGCCGCACCGCCGGCCTGCTCGTCGAACTTCCGGTCGAGCTGTACGCGGCCCGCTGGCGGATCGCCCCGCGCCCCGGCCGCGACCTGCGCCGCGCCCGCGACCTGATGGAACGCGACCTCGACCAGCTCGCCGAGCAGGCCGAGGAGTACGCCGGACCGGTCAAGGTCCAGGCGGCCGGCCCGTTCACCCTCGCCGCCGCGCTGGAGCTGCCGATCGGCGGCCGGATGCTGCGCGACCCGGGCGCGGTACGCGACCTCGCCGGCTCGCTCGGCGAGGGGCTGCGCGGGCACGTCGAAGCGGTGACCCGGCGGCTGCCCCGCGCCTCGGTGCTGCTCCAGCTCGACGAGCCGTCCCTGCCGGCGGTGCTGGCCGGCCGGGTGCCCACCGAGAGCGGCTTCGGCACCCACCGACCGGTGGAGACCGAGGTGGCGCGCGGGCTGCTGCACGACGTGATCGAGGCGGCCGGCGTCCCGGCGCTCGTGCACTGCTGCGCGCCGGACGCCCCGCTGGAGCTGATCCGGTCCGCCGGGGCCGTGGGCGTCGCGCTCGACCTGTCGCTCGTCACCGACCTCGACCCGCTCGGCGAGGCGATCGACGCCGGGCTCGGGCTGCTGGCCGGCGCCGCGCCGACGCTGCCGCCGCCGTCCGGCCGGGTGCCGACGTCGGCCGAGGTCGCCGACCGCATCCGGCGGGTCTGGGACCAGCTCGGCTTCCCCCGTCGCCGGCTGGCCGAGCAGGTGGTGGTCACCCCCGCGTGCGGTCTGGCCGGCGCCACCCCGGCGTACGCCCGCGCGGTGCTCACCGCCTGCCGCGACGCCGGCCGGCGGCTCGCCGAGGACTGACGTTTTTCCGTCGTACCCGCCGGGCACGATGACCGGCATGATTGGACGACTGCGTTCCACAGTGATCGACTGCCCCGATCCGCACGCGCTCGCCGCCTTCTACTCCGAGCTGCTCGGCCTGCCCCTGGTGGAGGAGGACTCCGACGGCGACGAGTGGGTGGTGCTCGGCGGCCCGCCCGGGCACCAGCCGCGGGTGGCCTTCCAGCGGGCGCCCGGCCTGCGCGCCCCCGACTGGCCCGACCCGGCCCGGCCGCAGCAGTTCCACCTCGACGTGACGGTCGACGACATCGAGGCGGCCGAGAAGGCGGCGCTGGCGCTCGGCGCGCGACGGCTGCCGGGTGAGGGGGAGGGCTTCCGGGTCTACGCCGACCCGGCCGGTCACCCGTTCTGCCTCTGCTGGGACTGATCTTCCACGACTTGCGCGGCGGGGGCATGATCGCCACCGTGACCGCCTCCACCGCCACCGGCCGCGCCGCCGGTTCGCTGTTCGGCCTGGCCTACGGCGACGCCCTGGGCAAGCCGACCGAGTTCCTCACCGTCACCGAGATCGTCCGGCGCTACGGTCCGGCCGGTCCGCGTGAGCTGACCGGCGACCCGGCCCTGGTCACCGACGACACCCAGATGGCGCTGGCCGTGGCGTGGGCGCTGCACGACGCGCCCGCGTACACGGCCGGGGCGGTGGAGCCGCTGCTGCGGCAGCGCTTCGTCGACTGGTCGGTCAGCCCGGAGAACAACCGCGCCCCCGGCATGACCTGCCTGCGGGCCTGCGCCGAGCTGGCCCGGGGTGCCCGCTGGCAGGAGGCCACGGTCGCCGGTTCCAAGGGCTGCGGCGCGAACATGCGGGTCACCCCGGTCGGGCTGCTCGACGTCGACCTGGACACGATGGCCGGGCTGGCCCAGCTCCAGGCCGGTCTCACCCACGGCCACCCGACCGGGCTGGCGGCGAGCGAGCTGACCGCGTACGCGGTCCGGCTGCTGCGCGACGGTGCGGCGCTGCCGGAGCTGCCCGGCCTGCTCACCGAGCGGGCCCGGGAGCAGCGCACCGTCTACCGGGACGACTGGCTGGGCGACCTGTGGCAGCGGCCCGGCGAGAGCAGCGCGGCCGAGTTCGTCGCCCGGGGTTGGGACGACTGCCTGCGCGTGCTCGGCCGGCTGGAGGCGGCGCTGGCCCGCCCGGACGACGGCGGCGACCCGTGCCGGTTCACCGGCGAGGGGTGGATCGCCGAGGAGGCGCTCGCCACCGCGCTGCTCTGCGCGCTGCGCCACACCGACGACCCGGTCGGCGCGCTGGCCCGGGGCGCCACCACCGCCGGTGACTCGGACTCCATCGCCGCCCTGGCCGGCGCGTTCGTCGGCGCCGCGTACGGCATGGCCGCCTGGCCCGCCGGGTGGGCCGGCCGGATCGAGTACGCCGGTCAGCTCACCGCGCTCGCCGCCGCCTTCGACGGAGGGGCCCAGCCCGCGCACTGAGGTCCGGACAGCCGCACCGGCTCCCTCTCGCGCGGGTGGTGCGGACGCCGCTTCCGGCTCGCGCGGGTGGTTTCGGGCGCCGGTTCGGCTCGCGGGGTGGGCGGGTCCGGGTGCCGGCTGCCGCGGACGGGTCAGCCGGTGAGGTGGTCGAGGCGGCGGATGCCGCGCCACAGGGCCGGGTCGCAGGTGCCGGCCCGGTCGGCGAACGCGCTCAGCGGCACCGGGATCGGCTCGCTGACGTCCAGGTAGCTGTCGTGGTCGGCGTCCGGATCCCAGTCCCGCGTCGGGATCGGCAGGTGGTCGTCCCGGTCCGACTTGTCCTGGCTGGTGATCTTCAGCACCTCGGCGTCCCGGCCGTCGACGCGCAGCACCAGGCAGGGGCGCACCTTGGAACCGGTTCCGTCGGCGTAGGGCACGTCGGCCCACCAGATCTCCCCGGGCCGGGGCTCGTCCCGGTCGGCCCGGGCGCCCCGCGGCCTCGGCGGCGCGCCGACGCGCTCACCTCGCGACCCGCCGCCGGCCCGGTCACCGCGGCGCCCGCCACCGGGCCCGCCGTCGCCACGTCCACCGCCGGGCCGGTCGCCGCCCGGCCCGCTGCTCCGGCTGCCACGGCCGGTGCCCGGCCGCCGTCCGCCGGCCCGGTCGCGCGTCCCGGCGGCGCGTTCGGCCGAGCGGCGACGCCAGTCGTTCCACAGCCAGCCGGCCGCGACGCAGGCCACGATCACCAGCGCCCAGATCACCCCGTCGCGCATCCGTCGCCCGCCTTCCCGACCGTTGTCGCCCAGCACCGCCGACGCGATCGTCGCACGGCCGGGCCGCACCCGCCCGGCGGCGCGACCGGCGCCGGTTCGCCCTGCTCGGCGCGGGTGGCCGGACGACTGTCACCCCCGACCGCTACGGTTCTCGGGTAGCACGAACACGGGAGGTCGACAGCGGTGTCCGAAGGCGGCGGCGTGTCCGAAGAAGCGGTTCCCCCAGCGGTCGACGCGGCCCAGGACGCGGCGGCGGGTGCCGAGCCGACCCCGGCGGCCCGGGAGCGGCACGCCACGCTCAGCCAGGAGCTGACCGAGCACCAGTACCGCTACTACGTGCTCGACGCGCCGACCGTCACCGACGCGGAGTTCGACAGGCAGCTGCGGGAGCTGGAGGCGCTGGAGGCCGAATACCCGGCGCTGCGCACGCCCGACTCGCCCACCCAGCGGGTCGGCGGCACCTTCTCCACCGACTTCACGCCGGTCGCGCACGCCGAGCGGATGCTCTCGCTCGACAACGCCTTCGCCGACGAGGAGCTGGCTGCCTGGTCCGAGCGGGTCGAGCGCGACGCGGGCGGCCCGGTGCCCTACCTGTGCGAGCTGAAGGTCGACGGGCTCGCCATCAACCTGACCTACTCCAAGGGCCGGCTGGTGCGCGCCGCGACCCGGGGCGACGGCCGCACCGGCGAGGACGTCACCGCCAACGTGCGCAGCATCAAGGGCGTGCCGGCCCGGCTGACCCCGGCCGACGACTTCCCCGACGTGCCGGATCTGATCGAGGTGCGCGGCGAGATCTACTTCCCGGTGGCCGCGTTCGCCGACCTGAACGCGAGCCTGGTCGAGCAGGGCAAGGCGCCGTTCGCCAACCCGCGCAACGCCGCCGCCGGCAGCCTGCGGCAGAAGGACCCCAGGGTGACCGCGTCCCGCCCGCTGCGCCTGGTGGTGCACGGCATCGGCGCGCGCACCGGGTTCCGGCCGGCCGCGCAGTCCGAGTCGTACGCCGCGCTCAAGGCGTGGGGGCTGCCCACCAGCGACCGGTGGCGGGTGGTGGACGACCTGGCCGGCGTCGCGGAATACATCGCCTACTACGGCAAGCACCGGCACGACGTCGAGCACGAGATCGACGGCGTGGTGGTCAAGGTCGACCCGGTCTCCATCCAGGGCCGTCTCGGCTCGACCAGCCGGGCACCCCGCTGGGCGATCGCCTTCAAATACCCGCCGGAAGAGGTCAACACCAAGCTGCTCGACATCGACGTCAACGTCGGGCGCACCGGCCGGGTCACCCCGTTCGCCGTCCTCGAACCGGTCCGGGTGGCCGGCTCCACAGTGGCGCTGGCCACGCTGCACAACGCCCGCGAGGTCGAGCGCAAGGGCGTGCTCATCGGCGACACGGTGGTGCTGCGCAAGGCCGGCGACGTGATCCCCGAGGTGCTCGGCCCGGTGGTCGAGCTGCGCCCGGCCGACGCCCGCCCGTTCGTCATGCCGACCACCTGCCCGGCCTGCGGCACGCCGCTCGCGCCGGCCAAGGAGAGCGACGTCGACATCCGCTGCCCCAACGGGCGGGCCTGCCCCGGTCAGATCCGCGAGCGGGTCTTCTACCTGGCCAGCCGCAAGGTGCTCGACATCGAGGTGCTCGGCGAGAAGGGCGCGGCGGCGCTGCTCGACGCCCAGATCATCACCAACGAGGGCGACCTGTTCCAGCTCGACGCCGAGCAGTTGAGCCGATCACCGTTCTTCGTCAACAAGGACGGCAGCCTGGGCAGCAACGCCACCAAGCTGCTCGACAACCTCGCCGAGGCCAAGGAACGCGACCTGTGGCGGGTGCTGGTGGCGCTGTCCATCCGGCACGTCGGCCCGACCGCCGCCCAGGCGCTCGCCCGGCACTTCCGCTCGGTCGCCGCGATCGAGGCCGCGAGCGAGGAGGAGCTGTCCTCGGTGGACGGCGTCGGCCCGACCATCGCGGCGAGCGTGAAGGAGTGGTTCGCCGTCGACTGGCACCGCGACGTGGTGCGCAAGTGGGCCGAGGCGGGCGTACGGATGGCCGAGGAGGCCGCCGACGAGGGGCCGCGACCGCTCGACGGCGTCACTGTGGTGGTCACCGGCACGCTCAGCGGGTTCAGCCG
This sequence comes from Micromonospora sp. WMMD1219, assembly GCF_049315215.1. Taxonomy (NCBI): domain Bacteria; kingdom Bacillati; phylum Actinomycetota; class Actinomycetes; order Micromonosporales; family Micromonosporaceae; genus Micromonospora; species Micromonospora sp. WMMD1219. The sequence goes on along the minus strand of NZ_CP186057.1, from coordinate 257,058 downwards.
TGACCAGGCGGCCGAGGCGATCCAGGCCCGGGGCGGCAAGGTGACCGGCTCGGTCTCCAAGAAGACCGGCTTCGTGGTGGTCGGCGACAATCCCGGCTCCAAGGCCGACAAGGCCGCCACGCTGAAACTGCCGATCCTCGACGAGGACGGATTCCGCGTCCTGCTGGACTCCGGCCCGGAGGCGGCCCGCGAGGTGGCCCGGGTGGAGGACTGACAGGCTGGTCACAGCTTCCGTCCGGCGGATACCAAGTTAATTACGACTACGACCGATTCGTGACTGTCGTGTCGGGGAAATCGCCTCGGAGGGCGTTTCATTGGCGTACGACGCGTGACGGCGCGCGCCAGGACGTTCCCCGGGAGGTGCGATGGAGACCGGCGACCCGCGTAACTCCGTCCCGCCCGGGCGGAGCGGGCCGTTCTTCGGCTTCGTCGGCGCGATCGGCGTCGTCGCCCTGGCGGTCTCGGCCGGTCCGCTCCTCGCGCTCGCCGACAGGTGGAGCGGACTGCCGGCCGCGTTCTGGACCATGGCGGCGCTCGCCGTCGCCTGCGACGCCCGCCCGTTCGTCCCGCCCGGCCGGCGGCAGACCTCGGCGGTGTTCCCGTCGACCTGCTTCACCTTCGCCATCCTGCTCGGCTGGGGCTTCGGTCCGGCTGTCGCGGTGCAGGCCGTGGCGGTCGCGGTCAGCGGCTGGCGGCTCGGGTACGCCCCCTGGCGCACCGGCTTCAACGCGGCGCAGTACGCGTGCGCGCTGGCCGCCGCGTACGCCGTCACCCGGATCGGCCCGGGTGAGCTGTTCGACGGCGGCCGGTTGCACTGGACCGACGTGGCGGCGGTGGGCGGCGCGACGGTCGCCTGGTTCGTGGTCAACTACGGGCTGGTCAGCTCGGCGGTCCGGTTGCGCTTCGGCGACCGCTGGTGGCCCAGCGTCCGCAGCGGCCTGGCCTACGAGCTGCTCGCCACCGGTTCGCTGCTGCTGCTCGCGCCGGTGCTGGTGGCCGCCGCCCGGGCCAGCGCGGCGCTGATCCCGCTGGTGCTGGTGCCGCTGTTCGCGGTCTACCGGATGGCCCGGCTCTCCGCCGAACGGGAACAGCTCGCCGACGTGGACCCGCTCACCGGGCTGCCCAACCGCAAGGCGCTGCTGACCGAGGTGGCCGAGCAGGTGCATCTGCACGGCGACCGGGCCGCCCGCGGCGCGCCGGACGCCCACCTGGCGCTGCTGCTGCTCGACCTCGACCGGTTCAAGCACGTCAACGACGCGCTCGGGCACGCCGTGGGTGACCGCCTGCTGGTCGAGGTGAGCGCCCGGCTGATGGGCGCTGTGGACGGCGGCGACATGGTGGCGCGGCTCGGTGGCGACGAGTTCGCCATCGTCGTACCCCGGCTCACCGACATCGACCAGGCCCGCGAGCGGGCCGACCGGGTGGTGGCCGCGCTCGCCGAGCCGGTGCCGCTGGACGGGCTGCCGCTGGACGTGGGCGGCGCCATCGGCATCGCGCTCTACCCCGACCACGGCGAGGACTTCGCCACCCTGATGCGTCACGCCGACGTGGCCATGTACGACGCGAAGCACCGCAACGACACGGTGGCGGTCTACGCGCCGGAGTCCGACCACAACTCGGCCGAGCGGCTGAGTCTGCTGGCCGACCTTCGCCGGGTGCTGGAGTCCGGCCCGTCCGCGCAGGGCGGCGAGACGGTCGGCGTACGCGGGGGTGACGGCGCCGCCCTCCAGCCGGCGCTGCCGGTCCGGGCCGACCGCCCGGCCCGCAACCAGCGCCCGGCGCGCGACGGCGGCCGCGGGCGGTCCGGCGACGGGCCGAACCGGTGGCTGCGGCGTCGCCGGGACCGGGCGGAGGAGCGGCACGACGACGACCTGATCGAGCGGATCCTCACCGGCGCCGACCCGATCCGCAGCCGGGCCGCGCGCGCCGGCGGCACCGCAGCGGTGGTGGCGCCGCTCGTGGCCGGTGGCGGGGACGCCGACGCGGAGACCGCGCGCGGGACGGACGCCGGGCACGACGTCGAGGCCGGCACCGGGCACGACGCGCAGGCCGCGGTGAGTACGGGCGCGCCGGGCGTCATCGGCCCGACCGCCGACGGGAGCACGACCGCCGAGCCGGACGACCAGGCCGCGCACCCGGGCGAGATCACCATGTACTACCAGCCGCAGATCGCCATCGCGACCGGCGAAGTGGTCGGCGTCGAGGCGCTGCTGCGCTGGCGGCACCCGCGCCGGGGCATGGTCGACCCGGGCGAGCTGATCCAGGTCGCCGAGCAGAGCGCGGTGATGCGGCTGCTCACCCGCCGCGTGGTGGACGACGTGGTGGAGCAGCTCGCCAAGTGGTCGGCGGCCGGGCTCACGCTGCGGGCCGCGCTCAACGTCAGCGTCCGTGACCTGCACACCGGCGAGATCGCCGACCAGATCGCCGACCGCCTGGCCCGGTACGGCGTGCCGCCGGAGCGCCTCCAGGTGGAGATCACCGAAGGCGCGCTGATGGCCGACCCGCGGCGGGTGCTCGCCAGCATCACCCAGCTGCACCGGATCGGCGTCGGCATCGCGCTCGACGACTTCGGCACCGGCTACTCGTCGCTGCAGCACCTGCGCCGGCTCCCGCTGTCCGAGGTGAAGGTGGACCGGTCGTTCGTCCTCGGGATGGCCGAGGACCCGGACGACGCCGCGATCGTCCGCTCGATGATCGAACTGGCCGGCGCGCTCGGGCTGCGGGTGGTGGCCGAGGGCGTGGAGGACGAGCGCACCTGGCGGCTGCTGCACGCCGCCGGGTGCGACGTCGCGCAGGGCTGGTTCCACGCCCGGCCGATGCCGGCCGAGGATCTGGTGGCCTGGCTGTCCCGCTACCGTCCGGTGCGCCCGGTGGAGGCGGGGAGCCGCAGCGGTCCGGCGCCGGAGGGGGAGTCGAAGGCGTCGTCGTGACGGCGGGACAATAGACTCGCTCCGGTCACCGCGCGTCATCGAGCACGCCCGTACGCGCGGCCGGCCCACCGCAGACGTCTCAGGACAGCCACGAAGGGGGCACTGATGGCCGCCATCTCCCGCGAGGAGGTCGCGCACCTCGCGCGACTGTCGCGGCTCGCCGTCACGGAGGAGGAACTGGACACCTTCGCCGGCCAGCTGGATGTGATCCTCCAGTCGGTCGCGCAGGTCGGCGAGGTCGCCGCGGCGGACATCCCGCCGACGTCCCACTCCGTGCCGCTGACGAACGTGCTCCGCGAGGACGTGGTGCGGCCGGGCCTGACCCCGCAGGAGGCGCTGTCGGGCGCCCCCGACGCCGAGGAGCAGCGGTTCCGCGTCCCGCGGATCCTGGACGAGGATGTGGCCTCATGAGCGAGCGCAGCGAGCGAATCATCGGGCTCAGCGTGGTTGTCGGTCGTGACGGCACGGAGCGAAGCGGAGTGCCGGCATGACCGACCTGACGAAGCTGACCGCCGTTGAGATCGCCGGGCTGGTGGCGAGCGGCGAGACCTCCGCGGTCGAGGTCACCCAGGCCCACCTGGACCGCATCGGCGCCGTCGACGACCGGGTGCACGCGTTCCTGCACGTCGACACCGAGGGGGCGCTCGCCGCCGCCCGGTCCGTGGACGAGCGGCGCGCCGCCGGTGAGGAACTGGGCCCGCTCGCCGGTGTGCCGGTCGCCGTGAAGGACGTCCTGACCACCAAGGGCGTGCCGACCACCGTCGGGTCGAAGATCCTGGAGGGCTGGCGCCCGCCGTACGACTCGACGATCGTCGAGCGGCTGCGCGCGGCCGGCACGGTGATGCTCGGCAAGACGAACATGGACGAGTTCGCGATGGGCTCCTCCACGGAATACTCGGCGTACGGTCCGACCCGCAACCCGTGGGACACCGACCGGATCCCGGGCGGCTCCGGCGGCGGCAGCGCGGCGGCGCTGGCCGCGTACGAGGCGCCGCTGTCGATCGGCTCGGACACCGGCGGCTCGATCCGCCAGCCCGGAGCGGTAACCGGCACCGTCGGCGCGAAGCCCACCTACGGCGGCACCTCCCGCTACGGCCTGGTCGCGTTCTCCTCGTCGCTGGACACGCCCGGCCCGTGCGCGCGTACCGTGCTCGACGCCGCGTTGCTGCACGAGGCGATCGGCGGTCACGACCCGCGCGACTCCACCTCGATCCCGGCCCCGGTGCCGGACGTGGTGGCCGCGGCGCGGCGCGGCGCCACCGGCGACCTGACCGGCGTGAAGCTCGGCGTGGTCACCGAGTTCACCGGTGAGGGCGCGGAGCCGGGCGTGATGGCCGCGTTCCGCGAGTCGGCCGAGGCGCTGGCGAAGCTGGGCGCCGAGATCGTCGAGATCTCCTGCCCGCACTTCAAGTACGCGCTGCCGGCCTACTACCTGATCGCGCCGAGCGAGTGCTCCTCCAACCTGGCCCGGTTCGACGGCGTCCGGTTCGGCCTGCGGGTCGGCGACGACGGCAACCGGTCGCTGGAGGAGGTCATGTCGCTGACCCGCGAGGCCGGCTTCGGCCCCGAGGTCAAGCGCCGCATCATGATCGGCACGTACGCGCTCTCGTCGGGCTACTACGACGCCTACTACGGCCAGGCGCAGAAGGTCCGCACCCTGATCACGCGGGACTTCACCAGCGCGTTCGAGCAGGTCGACGCGCTGATCTCGCCGACCACGCCGTTCGTGGCGTTCCCGATCGGGTCGCGTACCGCCGACCCGTACCAGATGTACCTGGCGGACCTGTTCACCATCCCGACGAACCTGTACGGAGGGCCGGCCATCTCGGTGCCGTGCGGCCTGTCCGAGGGGCTCCCGGTCGGCTTCCAGATCATGGCGCCGACCATGGCCGACGACCGGATGTACCGGGTCGCCGCCGCGCTGGAGAGCGCCGTCGGCACGCTCACCCCGCCGACGCTCTGAACCCGGCGGTACGGAGGCGCTCGCCCGCCTCCGTACCGGGAAACGTCCCGCGCCCGGTGCGGTCACCACGACCGCGCCGGGCGCGGCTGTCGTCGCGGCGACACGGTGATCACCGATCAGTGGATTGTCCGGGGTCGCTGGCACTGGTCGAATAAACTCCGAGTCTGCTGGATCGACTGGACTGTGGCCCGCTGGCGGACGCGAGCGGTTCCGACCGAGAGCTGGATGTGCGATGGGGACACTTCGCCCGGTCATGGCCCTGACGATGGTCGTCGCGTTGCTGCTGGGCGCCGGGCAACCGGCCGCCGCGGAACCGGCCACCGCCGCCACCGAGGCCGTCACCATCACCTCGGGCAAGCCCCGGTCGGTCATGGTCATCGGGCAGGTCTACGCGATCCACACCGTCGAGGCGAGCGGTGGCACCGGGCCGTACCGGTTGTCGGTGGTCTCGGGCGCACTGCCGCCGGGCATGCTCGTGGTGGGGAACTCGCTCGGCGGTGCCCCCACGACGCCTGGCACCTACACCTTCACGCTGCGGATGACCGACCAGAACGACCTCTTCGACGAGCAGACGGCAACAGTCGAGGTACGCGAACCGAAGGTGGTCATCACGTCGGGCAAGCCCCGGTCGCCCCTGTACCTCGGGCGGGTGTACGCGATCCACACCGTCGAGGCGAGCGGTGGCACCGGGCCGTACCGGTTGTCGGTGGTCTCGGGCGCTCTGCCGCCGGGGATGCTCGTGGTGGGGACGTCGCTCGGCGGCGCGCCGACCACCCCTGGCACGTACACGTTCACGCTGCGGATGACCGACAAGAACGACCGCTTCGACGAGCAGAACGCCACAGTCGTCGTCGCCGAGGCGGCGACCGCGTTCACCTCCGGCGAACCGCCCGCCGGCACCGTCGGTAAGCCCTACTCCTTCCGGTTCACCGCCGACGGTGACTCGGACATCGCGTTCGCACTGGCCGCCGGGGCCCTGCCGGACGGCCTCACCCTCGACGAGGAGGGCCGGCTCCGCGGCACCCCGACCAGCGCCGGCACGTTCGCCTTCACGGTCGCGGCGAAGGGGTACAGCACCAGCGCCACGAAGCAGGTGTCGCTGACCGTCGCCGCCCCGGCCCCGGGCACCCCCACGGCGACCCCGGCCGACCCCACGGCCACGCCCACCCCGGCCGACCCGACGGCGACGCCGACGCCGAGCGATCCGGCCGCCACGCCGTCGGAGAGCAGCACCGCGGCGCCCCAGCCGACGCCGTCGCCGTCGAAGGTGAGCGGCGCGTGGCTGCCGATCACCGGGCCGGGTTCGCCGCTCGTCCTGCTGCTGTTGAGCGTCGTGGCCTTCTCCGTCGGCGGCATCCTGCTCGTGCTGGCCTACAACCGTCGGCGGAGCTTCACCACGCCCGAGTGACGCCCGGCCGAGGCCGGGTAGGCGGAGCGGTAGGCTTGGCGGCGTTGTGTCCGGATGCCGCCGTGGGCCGGCTACCGCCTGCAAAGCTGGAGTTCTCATGACCACGACGCTGCCCGCGTACGACGAGGTCGTCGCGCGCTTCGAACCGGTGATCGGCCTGGAGACCCACGTCGAGCTGGGCACGAACACCAAGATGTGGTGCGGCTGCCCGACCGACTTCGGCGGCGAGCCGAACACCCGGGTCTGCCCGGTCTGCCTCGGCCTGCCCGGCTCGCTGCCGGTGGCGAACAAGGCCGCCATCGAGGCGACCATCCGGATCGGGCTGGCGCTGAACTGCTCGATCGCGCAGTGGTGCCGGTTCGCCCGGAAGAACTACTTCTACCCGGACATGCCGAAGAACTTCCAGATCAGCCAGTACGACGAGCCGCTGTGCTTCGACGGCTACCTGGACGTCGAGGTCAACGGCGAGCTGGTGCGCATCGGCATCGAGCGGGTGCACCTGGAGGAGGACACCGGCAAGACGCTGCACGTCGGCGGCGCCACCGGCCGCATCCACGGCGCCACCGAGTCGCTCGTCGACTACAACCGGGCCGGCATCCCGCTCGTCGAGATCGTCACCAAGCCCATCCCCGGCACCGGCGCGCTCGCGCCCGAGGTCGCCCGCGCGTACGTCGCCGAGCTGCGTGACGTGATCCGCTCGCTCGGCGTCTCCGACGTGCGGATGGAGGAGGGCTCGCTGCGCTGCGACGTCAACACGTCGCTGAACCGGCCGGGCGAGGAGTGGGGCACCCGCACCGAGACCAAGAACGTCAACTCGCTGCGCTCGGTCGAGCGGGCGGTGCGCTCGGAGATGCTGCGCCAGGCGTCGGTGCTGGAGGCCGGTGGCCGGATCACGCAGGAGACCCGGCACTTCCACGAGGACACCGGCGACACCACGCCGGGCCGGTCCAAGGAGACCGCCACCGACTACCGGTACTTCCCGGAGCCGGACCTGGTGCCGCTGGCCCCGGACACCGCGTGGGTGGCCGAGCTGAAGGCCGCCCTGCCGGAGCTGCCGCGCCTGCGCCGCAAGCGGATCCAGCAGGACTGGGGCCTCTCCGACCTCGACATGCAGTCCGTGGTCAACGCCGGCGCGGTCGAGCTGATCGAGGCGACGGTGGCCGCCGGTGCCACCCCCGCCGCCGCCCGGAAGTGGTGGCTGGGTGAGCTGTCCCGCCGCGCCAACGAGACCGGCGTGGAGCTGGCCGACGTGGGCGCCACCCCGGCGCAGGTCGCCGAGCTGCAGGGCCTCGTCGACGCGGGCAAGCTCAACGACAAGCTGGCCCGTGCCGTACTGGAGGGCGTGGTCGCCGGCGAGGGCTCGCCGACCGAGATCATGACCAACCGCAACCTGGAGGTCGTCTCGGACACCGGCGCGCTCACCGCCGCCGTGGACGAGGCGATCGCCGCCAACCCGGACGTGGCCGACAAGGTCCGCAGCGGCAAGGTCGCGGCGGCCGGCGCGCTCGTCGGTGCGGTCATGAAGACCACCCGTGGCCAGGCGGACGCGAAGACCGTCCGCGAGCTGATCCTGGCGCGCCTCGGCGCCTGATCCGGTCGTGTGGGCCCTTTCCCGGCAGGGGAGGGGCCCTTCGTCCGCTCCTCACCCCGCAGAGGGCGTCAACGGCGACGCCCGGATGGAGTCACCGTGAACCAGCACGACCTCGACGTCCTCGACGAGATCCAGCGCCGGGTGCTCTGGCTCGCCACCCGCATCGTCGACGCGGCCAACCACGACCGCGACACCGGTGACGGGGTGAAGGTCGGCGGCCACCAGGCGTCCAGCGCCTCCCTCGTCACCGCGATGACCGCCCTCTGGTTCCACCACCTGGACGCCGAGGACCGGGTGGCGGTGAAGCCGCACGCCTCGCCGGTGTTCCACGCGATCCAGTACCTGCTGGGCAACCTCGACAAGTCGTACCTGCCGAAGCTGCGGGCACGCGGCGGGCTCCAGTCGTACCCGTCGCGCACCAAGGACCCGGACGAGGTGGACTTCTCCACCGGCTCGGTCGGCCTGGGCGCGGCCGCGCCGCTGTTCGCCGCCGTCACCCGCCGCTACGTCGACGCCCACTTCGGCCCGCGCCCGCACTCCCGGTTCGTCGCCATCATCGGCGACGCCGAGCTGGACGAGGGCAACATCTGGGAGGCGGTCGCCGACCCGGCCACCACCGGGCTCGGCAACGTGATGTGGCTCGTCGACTTCAACCGCCAGTCGCTGGACCGGGTCGTCCCCGGCATCCGGATCAACCAGTGGCGCGGCCAGTTCGAGGCGGCCGGCTGGCACGTCGTGGAGGTCAAGTACGGCCGGAAGCTCGCCGAGGCGTACGCCCGGCCCGGCGGCGCGGCGCTGCGCGACTGGATCGACCGGATGCCCAACGAGCAGTACCAGTCGCTGTTCGGGCTGGCCGGCCCGGCGCTGCGCAAGCAGTTCCTGGACGGCGCACCGGCCGAGGTGGCCGCGTTCGTCGCCGACATCGGCGACGACGAGCTGGGCCCGCTCGTCACCGACCTGGGCGGGCACGACGCGCAGGCCATGCTCGACGCGTACGCCCAGTGCGACGCGGTCACCGACCGGCCCAGCGTCGTGTTCGCGTACACGGTCAAGGGCTGGGGCCTGCCGATCGCCGGCAACCCGCGCAACCACTCGGCGCTGCTCACCACCGAGCAGGTCGACGCGCTGCGCGCCGCGCACGGCCTGACCGCGGAGACCGAGTGGGACCGCCTCGACCCGGCGTCCCCGGCCGGCATCCGGGCCGGCGAGCGCCGGGAGGCGCTGTCCCGCCCGCCGCGCGAGCGGGCGCTGGGCGTCACCGTTCCGGAGACCACGCGGGTACGCGCGAACAAGCCGGTCTCCACCCAGGAGGTCTTCGGCCGGGTGCTCGTCGACCTGGCCCGCGATCCGCAGGTGGCGCCCTACCTGGTGACCACCGCGCCGGACGTGGCCACCTCGACGAACCTGGCCGGGTTCATCAACAAGACGGGCGTCTTCGCCCCGACCGAGCAGCGGTCCTGGACCGAGGACCGGATGCTGCGCTGGACCGAGAGCCCCGCCGGGCAGCACATCGAGCTGGGCATCTCGGAGATGAACCTGTTCCTGCTGCTGGGCCAGCTCGGCCTGTCGTGGGACCTGTCCGGCCAGCCGCTGCTGCCGGTGGGCACCGTCTACGACCCGTTCGTGCTGCGCGGTCTCGACGCGTTCCTCTACGGCACGTACTCCGGCTCGCGGTTCGTGGTGGCGGGCACCCCGTCCGGCATCACGCTGGCCCCCGAGGGCGGCGCGCACCAGTCCACCATCACCGCCTCGGTCGGCCTGGAGCTGCCCGGGGTGACGTTCCTGGAGCCCGCGTACGCCGGCAGCCTCGACTGGCTGCTCTGCGACGCGCTGGGGCAGATCGCCGGTGGCTCCGCTCCGGCCGCGACCGCCGCGCCGGCCGAGGACGGGGCGTACTACTTCCGGCTCAGCACCCGGCCGATCGACCAGGCGCCGTTCGAGGCGGCCCGGGCGCGACTCGGGGACGCCGTGCTGCGGCGGCAGGTGGTGGCCGGGGCGTACCGGCTCGTCGACGCGCACCAGGCGTACCCCGATCTGGCTGACGCCCCGGTCGTGCAGCTCGCCGCCTCCGGCGCGGTGCTGCCGGAGGTGCTCGCGGCCGCCGCGGAGCTGGCGGAGGAGGGCGTGGCCGCGCACGTGGTGGACGTGACCAGCCTGGACCGGCTGTACCGCGCGTGGCAGCGGACGCTGCGCCAGGGCGTGCGGACCGCGACCGTGCCGAGCGTGCCCGGCGCGCTGCGGTCGGCGTTCGCCGACCGGGTGCCGGTGGTCACCGTGCACGACGCCGCCTCGCACGCGATGGCCTGGCTCGGATCGGCGGTCGGCGCGCCGGCGGTGCCGCTCGGCGTGGACGAGTTCGGCCAGTCCGGCAGCGTCCGGGAGCTTTACGAGCTGCACGACCTCCTGCCCGGCAGCATCGTCAACGCCGCGCTGGCCGCGATCGCGCTGCGCTGACGCGCCTGCGTCGCGCTGACCGCACCGCGCCCCAGTTGCCCTGACCGCACCGCGTCACGGGGCCGGCCGGACCTTCCGGGCGGCCCCTCGCGCCGCGGTGAGGTCCGGCCTCGGTGCGCGCGCCTCGGCCGCTCGGCTCGCCGGCCTCACGGCGCTCTCGGGCCGGTCCGGCCTGCCCTCGGGCACTCGGCTCCGGTGCGTGCTGCGACCGGCTGTCCCGGCTCGACTCCGGAAATGGCGGTCCGCGTCCTGGTCGATCCTGGAGGGTTTGCCTCACGCAAAGTCACCGCCGAGGTGGTTGCGGAGAGTAATCGCCTCCGGCGGCCGAAGGTGTTGCCTCTCGGCCCCTTTGCTCTGCAGCCGTATCCGCAGCACCGCTCTTGAGCTGGGGCGGGGTGGTCCGCGCCGCTGCTCTGCAGCCACCCGCGCGGTTACTCTCGGTGCCTGCTGCGCCGATGGGTGCAGAGCAAAGGCGGCGGCGGGGTATCCCTGCGCCGGACGGCTTCGTGACGCCGAGTGACCGGGTGCCACGCGTGGCGAGCGGCCAGGCGGCACGTGAGGGAGCGCCAGAAGCAGCGAAGAACGGGAGCAGGCGCGGGACGGTCAGCTCGTCGGGGTCGGGCTCAGGGTCGTCGTACCCGGTGACGGCGACTCCGAGGGGCCGCGGGTGGGCGTCGGCGTGACCGGCACCTGGTCGCCCTTGGCCGGGTCGCGGATGACGTGCCGTTCCAGGTTGACCTGCGACTGCCCGGTGCCGCCCACGGTGATCTCGTCGTACGCCTGGAGCAGCTTCTGCTGGTCGAAGTAGAGCACCGTCATGGTCAGCGGGGTCGGCTTCTCGCCCTCCAGACCGCGCAGCCCGGCCCCACCGGTGGAGCCCTGCACCATCAGCGTGGTCGGCTGCTTGCCCTCGACCTGCGGCAGCTTCGACACCTGCCGGGAGTGCGTGTGCCCGGAGAGCACCAGCGGGCAGGTGCCGGAGAGCGGGCCGGCCGAGGCGGGGTCGTGGATGAGCGCGATGTCGACCTTGCGCGGCGACTTCTGGATCGTGCCGGCGAGCTGTTCGCCGGCGCCGATCACCTGGTCGGCGACGGCCGAGGTGAGGCCGCTGCCGGCCGGCGAGGTCTCCTTGTCCGGCGTGAAGCGGGGGTCGCCGATGCCGGCGATGGTCAGCCCGCCCACCGTCGTGACCGAGTTGTTCAGCACGATCGCGTTCGGCTGCTGCGCCACGGCGGCGGCGGTGCGCGGCGAGTCGTGGTTGCCGCGGATGAACACGTACGGCTTCTTGAGCAGGCCGATCGAGCCGACGAACGACGCCTCCGGCTCGCTGCCCCAGTCGGTCATGTCGCCGGTGTCGACCACCACGTCGATGCCGAACTGCTCGACCACGGTACGGATCAGCTGCCACCCGGTCGGGTTCAGGTGGATGTCCGACACGTGCAGCACCCGGGTGGTGCCGGGCGACGGCTGCACCACGGGCAGGGCGGAGACCGTGGTGTAGAGCTTGCTGACGTTGCCGACCAGCCGTTGGAGCTGCTCGGCGTACTTGGTGTAGTCGTTCGCGATCCGCCGCGCGTCACCGACGATCGCGGGCGCGTTGACCAGCAGGCCCTCGTACCGCGGCTCCTCGATCGCCTGCGGGCGCAGGGTGTTCGCGGCCATGCCGAGGCTGCCGGCGGTCACGACGAGCGCCAGGCCGCCGGCCCAGGCGGTACGCCGGACGTCCCGGAAGACGAGCGCGGCCAGCAGCAACGTGGCCAGCACGGCCGAGGCGAGCGTACGCAGCCCGAGCCGCATCACGCCGTCGCGGACGTCCTGGACCGCCGACTGGCTGGCCCGGCTGATGCTGGCCGGGTCGTCGATGAGCGCCTCGGTGCGCCCCTGGTCCAGCGAGCCCACCTCGACGGTGAGGTACGCCGGGCCGTCGTGGCTGTCCAGCAGCAGCGCGCCCAGCGGCGGGATGTCGACGGTGGTGCCGCCGGACAGCGACGGGCTGAGCTTCAGCTCGGCCCGGAACGGGCCGATGTCGGTGCCGACGTGGCCGCCCGCGTACGTGCCGACCACGATGCCGCCGAGCGTGACCGCGAGGACAGCCAGCACGACACCCAGCCGGCGCAGCCGGTCACCGGGCCGCCACGCCGCCCAGCGGCGGGCGCGCCCGCGCTCCGGAGACGTCTCGTCCCCGGTGCGGTGCTGTTCGTTCTCGTGGCCGTCCATGCTGAGATCCTGACCTGCCCCTTGAGCGATCTTGACAAACCCGGTGGGCCGGATCAGCTCCGGCCGGCGCCCCCGTCGGCGAAGACGAGTCGCAGGATGCGGTCGTCCTCGGCGGTGGGCGTACCCCGCCCGTCGCGGTTCGAGGTGCTCACCCAGAGCGAGCCGTCCGGCGCCGCCGCGACGGCCCGTAGCCGACCGTACCGGCCGGTGAGCAGGTCGCGGGGCTGACCGAGGACGGTGCCGTTGCCGGCCAGCTCGACCAGCCAGAGCCGCTGGCCGCGCAGGCAGGCGGCGACGAGCAGACGGTCCGCCGCCGCCAGGCCGGAACAGGAGGCGTCACCGGTGGGCCACTGCGTGATCGGGTTCACGTAGCGCTTGTCGTCGCCGCGCCCCTCCACCCGGGGCCACCCGTAGTTGCCGCCCTTGTTGATCTGGTTGATCTCGTCCCAGGTGTTCTGGCCGAACTCCACCGCGTACATCTTCTTGTCCGGCGTCCAGGCGAAGCCCTGGACGTTGCGGTGACCGGTCGACCAGACCGGCGACCCGGCGGTGGGGTTGCCCGGCGCCGGCTTGCCGTCCGGCGTGATCCGCAGGATCTTGCCGCCGAGACTCTTGGCGTCCTGGGCGTTCTCGGTGCGCCCGGCGTCGCCGGTGCTCGCGTAGAGGTGGCCGTCCGGGCCGAAGCCCAGCCCGCCGCCGTTGTGCGTGCCGGACTTCGGGATGCCGGTCAGGATCGGCTTCGGCGCCTGCCCGAGCTGCATCTTCGCGATCCGGTTGTCGTCCTCGGCCGTGTAGTAGACGAAGACCGTGCGGTCCCGGGCGTACGCGGGAGAGACCGCGATGCCCAGCAGGCCGCCCTCGCCACCGGCGGCCACGTCGGGCACTGTCTGCACCGGCCGGACGGCCAGCCCGTCCGGCCCGGACTCCGGGCCGACCTGGAGGATCCGTCCCTTGTCCCGCTCGGTCACCAGCGCCCCGCCGTCGGGCAGGAACGCGATGCCCCACGGCACCTCCAGGCCCTTGGCCAGCACGGTGGCGACCACCTGCTGGCCGGCCCCGCCGGGACTCGCGGTGCCGGACGGCGTCGGCAGGTTGGGCGGCGCGCCCGCCGGGTCCGGCTCGGGCTCGCCGAGGGCGCAGCCGGCGGTGCCCAGCAACAGCGCCGCGCAGGACGCCGCCAGCGCCGTCCGGAGGCGGCGGACACGGGGGTACGCAAGACGCGGGCTCACCCGCCCCAGCCTAGCCGGGCGGACCCGCGAACCGGGCACGTCGCGCGTACGCCTTCCCGCGTCCGGCCGTTCGGGGGAGTGCCGGTTCAACCGGCCCGCAGCGCGAGCAGGGCCACGTCGTCCTCCCACTGGTGCGCGGCGGCGAGCAGCCGGTCGCAGAGCAGGTCCAGCGGTACGCCCGGCCCGCCGGCCCGGAGGTGGGCGAGCAGATCGGCCTGGCCCTCGTCGATCGGCTGGTCCCGGCGCTCGATCAGCCCGTCGGTGTGCAGCAGCAGCGTGTCGCCGGGGGCGAGGGTCAGCGTCCGGCCGGCGCGCCGGGGCGGCCGGGCCAGGCCGAGCAGCGGTCCGCGACCGTCGGCCACCGAGACCGTGCCGTCGGCCCGCACCAGCAACGGCGGCGGGTGTCCCGCGTTGCACCAGGAGACCGCCAGCCCGTCGGCGGCCGGGCGCACCCGGGCCAGCACGGCGGTGGCGACGGTGGGCACCCGCAGCCCGCCCATGGCCCGGTCGAGGTGGGCCATCAGATCCTCCACCGGATCGTCCCGCCCGTACGCGTTGCCCCGCACCAGGTTGCGCAACTGGCCCATGGTGGCCGCCGCCTCGATGTCGTGCCCGGCGACGTCGCCGATCGCGGCGATCAGCTCGCCGTCGGGCTGGACGAAGGCGTCGTACCAGTCGCCGCCCACCTCCACCCGGTCGGCGGCCGGCAGGTAGCGGGCGGCCAGCTCGATCCCCGGCACGGCCGGCAGGGCGGGCAGCATGCTGTGCTGGAGCACCTCGGCGACGTGGCGCTGCTCGCCGTAGAGGCGGCTGTTGCCGACCGCCTGTCCGGCACGTACCCCGATGTCCTGCGCGGTGCGCAGGTCGCTCGCGTCGAAACCGCGCCGCCCTTGACGGTTGACCAGCGTGACGGCCCCGATCACCCGGTCCCCGGCGGCGGTGATCGGCACGGTCAGGTGGGAACCGACGCCGAGCCGGTCGGCGAGTGGCACCAGGTCCGGGTGCGTGGTGCCGCGCGCCACGTCGTCCAGGCCGGCCACGGCGCGCACCGCCGGCCGTCCGGTGCGCAGCACCGACCGGATCTGCGACTCCGCGCTGAGCCCGGTGGTCAGCAGCTCGGCGAAGCGGGCCAGGTCGGCCTCGCGTTCGGCGTCCCGGTGCACGCCGGTGACCGTGCGCGGCCGGCCGGCCGGGTCGACGAGCGTGACCAGGCACCAGTCGGCGAGCAGCGGCACCATCGCGTGCCCGAGCCGGGCGACGGCAGTGGCCACGTCGAGCGTGCCGCCGAGCATCTCGCTCATCCCGGCCAGCATGGCGAGCCGGTCGTGCGCCTCCTCCGCGCGGCGGCGGGCCTGCTCGGCGCCCCGGACCGCGATGCGCAGCCGCAGCTCCGAGGAGCACGCGGCGGCCAGGTCCGCGAGCGTCCGCAGCTGCTCCTTGCTCCAGGCCCGGGGCTTGCTGTCGATCGCGCAGAGCGAGCCGAGCACCCGCCCGTCCAGGTCGGTCAGCGGCATGCCCGCGTACGCGACCACGCCCAGGTCCTCGATGGCCAGGTTGAGGCGTACCCGGGGGTAGAGGCGGGCGTCGGGCAGCACCAGCGGCATCTCGATGTCGACGACGTGCTGGCAGAACGAGTGGCTCAGCGGCGTCTCCCGGCGTGCCGCCCACGGCTCTGGCAGGCCGGTGGCCCCGGGGAAGAACTGGCGCTCGGCGTCCACCAGGGAGACGAGTGCGACAGGCACGTCCAGCAGGTCGCCGACCAGACGCGCGAACCTGTCGAACGCCTCGTCCGGTACGGCGTCGAGCCGCGTCTCGTCGAGTGAACGTAACCGGTCGGGGTCGGCGAGCGCCGGAATCGGCACGGACACCCGTCCCCGGCCGTGCTCGCTCATCGCCACCGTCCTCAGGAAGCGGAACACCCGACCGGCGTCCCGCACTCGGTTATACCCCGCCGGACCGTCACTCCATTCCCGGCGCGGTGTTCGTCACGGGTCACGCCGCGCCGGCCGGTCCGGGCCGATATCGTCGGCGGTCGTGAAGGCATGGATCCCGCACCCCGAGGGCCGTCGGCTGCTCGGCGAGCTACCGCCCGGCGTCACCGTGGAGCTGCTGGACGACCCGCGGCGGCTCCCGTCGTCCCCGGTCGGTGTGCGGTTCTGGGTGCCGCCGTTCCTGTCCGGCCCGGACGCGGGGGCGCTCCTGGCCGAGCTGCCCGACGTCGAGGTGGTGCAACTGCTCTCCGCCGGGGCGGACGCCTGGGTGGGACGGATCCCCGACGGCGTGACGCTCTGTGACGCCCGGGGCGTGCACGACTCGCCCACCGCCGAATGGGTGGTCGCCGCGATCCTCTCCTCGCTGCGCGGGTTCGCGCCGCTGGCCCGTGCCCAGGCGCGGCGCGAGTGGGCGTACGACGAGGTGGCACCCACCGACGAGCTGGCCGGCAAGCGGGTGCTGATCGTCGGCGCCGGCTCGATCGGCACCGCGGTACGCGACCGGCTCGCCCCGTTCGAGGTGAGCTTCACGCTCGTGGCCCGTACGCCGCGGCCCGACCAGGGCGTGCACGGGGTCGACGAGCTGCCCGCGCTGCTGCCCGAGGCGGACGTGGTGGTGCTGCTGGTGCCGCTGACCGAGCAGACCCGGGGCATGGTCGACGAACGTTTCCTCGCCGCGATGCCTGACGGAGCGCTGCTCGTCAACGCCGCCCGGGGGCCGGTGGCCCGCACCTCGGCGCTGGTCGCCGAGCTGACCTCGGGCCGCCTGCGCGCGGCGATGGACGTCACCGACCCGGAGCCGCTGCCCGCCGAGCATCCCCTGTGGGAGCTGCCGAACGTGCTGCTCACCCCGCACGTCGGCGGCTCGGTACGCGGGCTGCTGCCCCGCGCGTACCGCCTGGTGGGCGAGCAGTTGCGCCGGTACGTGGCGGGGGAGGGGCTGACGAACCGGGTGGTCGACGGCTACTGATCGCCGGCGGTGCCGGAGAGCTCCTGGCCGGTGACGGCGACCAACTGGGGCAGGTCGGTGGCGCGTACCGCCGGCAGCACCACGACCTCGCCGTCGTCGAGCCGGGCCACCGCCCGGCCCCGGGCGTCACCGGCGAGTTCGGCGACCCGGTTCCACGGCACCCGGCGCTGCCCGACGAGCGCCCGCAGCCGCAGCTCCCGGGCGTCGGCGTCGGTGCCGGCCCGCCACGCCCAGACCGCGACGGCGAGCGGTACGAGCAGCACCCAGAGCAGCCACCAGCGGGCGGAGGCCAGCGGCAGCGCGCCGATGAAGGCGACGATCGCAGCGACCAGGATGGCCTGGTTGTGACGGAAACGGACGGTATCGGCGCGGCTCACCCCCCGATGATCCCATCCGGCCAGCTCACCCCACCCCGCGGGCGTCCCCACCCCACCCGACCGCGCCGAGATCTTGGTACGGCTCCGCCCCTCCCGGGGCGGTTCGGTACCAAGATCTCGTGCCGCGAGACGACGCTGCGTCGATCTTGAACGGGATCCGTCGCGATGGCGTCTATTGATGTGACGGACGTCACTGGTGCGGTGACGTCACCGGACGCTTCCGGGATCGTTTCTAGGCGTGGCCGCAGCGGTCCCCGCCGATGCGTCCCGCCCCGCCCCGACCCCGCACGTCGTACCGCGTACCGCAACCGCACCGCCCCCGTGCCCCCTCACGAAGGCGACCGCCGTGCCCGTCCCCCCTCCCGCCGCTCCCCGCCGGCGATCAGTCCTGCCCGATGTCGCCGTGTCGCTCACCGGCGCGGCCTTCCTCCTCGCCGGTGTCGCCGGTGTCCTGCCCGGCCCCGCCGCGGCCGCGCTCGCCGTCGCCGGCGGCTTCGCCCTCGCCTGTGTCCGGCTGGCCTGGCTGGCCGGACCCGGACCGCAGCAGCCCGGACCGCAGCCGGCGGTCACGTTCCGGTGCCACGCGGGCGAGACGACTGACACCGCCCTGGCGCACGGCGCAACGACGACCGGGCGGCGGGCGCGCCGCGCTGCCCTGTCCCGCCGGGTCGCCGCCATCCTCGACAGCGCCGTCCTGGTCGCCGGGCTCACCGTCGCGGTGCTGCCGCTGAGCGACGCCGCCCACCGGCTGCCGGTCGCGCTGGCCGGACTGTGCCTCACCGGGGCGCTGCACGTGACGGCCCTGCTGCGCCTGCCCGGCCGCTCGCGACTGTCCGGCCCGGAGCTGGTGCGCCGGACCGTCGACGTGCTCGCGCTCGGCGTCAGCCTGGTCTTCGCGGGCTGGATGTTGCTGCCGGGCGGCCCGGTCCCGGCCGTCGCCGGGGTCGTCGCGGCTGGTGGTGCGGTGGTGCTCGCCGTGCTCGCGGTGGCGGCCGTCGCCGAACGTCGCCACCGGCCGGGCGCCGCACGCTGCCACGCCGGGGCGGCGCTGACGCTCGGCGGGCTGACGCTGCTCGTGGTGCTGCTGGCCTACGGCGCGCCGGACCGGGCGCTGCCGCTCGCCGCGGCGCCGCTGGTGGCCGGGGCGCTGCTCACCGCCGCCGGGGCCCGGCGTACCTCGGGCGGTGAACGACCGGGCCGGGACGTGGCGCCCGCCGCGTGGCCGCGCCTCACCGCGCCGGCCGGGATCGCCGCGCTGGCCGCCGGGATCCACCTGGGTACGGCGGGGGAGTTCAGCACCGCCGCGATGGCGCTGGGCCTGGCCGTCATTCCGCCGATCATGATGGGTGAGCTGCTCGCCGCCGCCGACCAGCGCCGCCGGGTGCAGCGGCTCGCGGCCCGCGAGGCGTGGCTGCGGCGCCGCCTCGGACCGGACGCCCGGGCCGCCGAGCCCGTGCCGCTGACGCGCGCGGAGCTGGTCCGGGCGATGGCGGAACGCAGTGGCGGCGCGCTGCTCGTCGTCGACCTGCACGGGGTGGGTGGCGCGGTGCCGGAGGGACCGGTGCTCACCGAGGCCGCGCGCCGGCTGCGGGCGGGCTCCGGGACGCACGATCTGGTGGCCCGGCTCGGCGACACGGAGTACGCCGTCCTCACCGACGCGGGGCCGGTGCTCGCGTACGCGCTCGGCCTGCGGCTGCTGGCGGCGCTGGCCGAGCCGTACCCCCGGCCCGGCGGCGTCGCCCGGCTGGGGGTGAGCGTCGGGCTGGCCGAGACCGGCGGCGGCGATCCGGAGGACGTGCTGCGGCAGGCGGACCTGGCCCGCCGCCGGGCGGTGCAGCTCGGCCGGGACCGGGTCGAGTGGTACGACGCCTACCTGGAGGAGCAGCTGGTCCGCCGGCTGGATCTGGAACGGGAGCTGCCCGGCGCGGTGGCGCGCGGTGAGCTGGACCTGGTCTACCAGCCGGTGGTGGCGCTCGCCGACCGGATGCCGGTGGGTACGGAGGCGCTGCTGCGCTGGCGCAGCCCGGCGCTGGGCACCGTGCTCCCGGCCGAGCTGCTGCCGGTGGCGGCCGACCTCGACCTGACCGGTGAGATCGGGCGGTGGGTGCTGGACCGGGCCTGCCGGCAGCTCGCCGCGTGGTCGGAGGGCGGCCGTGAGCTGTGGATGGCGGTCAACGTGACGCCGCGCGAGCTGGCCGCGCCGGACTTCGTGGCGCGTACCGCGACCGCGCTGGCCGCGTACGACGTGGTGCCGGAACGGCTGGTGGTGGAGGTGGCCGAGCCGGTGGTGGGCGGGGAGCTGTCCACAGTGGTGGCCCGGCTGGCCGGGTTGCGGTCGATCGGCGTGCGGATCGCGCTCGACGACTTCCGGGCCGAGCACGCCTCGCTCGCGCAGCTCCGCCGGCTGCCGATCGACCTGCTCAAGGTGGGGCCGCACCTGGTCGGCCCGGGCGGGGACGGTCAGCGTCCGCTGATCGACGTGGTGGCGAACCTGGCCGACCGCCTCGGCGTGGAGCTGGTGGTCGAGGAGCTGGAGTCGGAGGGGCAGGTGGCGGGCGCGCGGCGGGCCGGCTGCCGGTACGGCCAGGGCTTCGCGCTGGCCCGCCCGGCGACCGCCGAGCGGGTCGAGGCGTGGTTCGAGGAGTACCCGTCCACCGCCCGGTGAGCTGAACCGGTTCAGCGGGCCGTCGTACGAGGTGGGGCGGTGCTGCCGCGCGGCGTCAGGTGCGCCGTCTCGTCCTGCACGACGGCGGCCGGTTCGCCGGCGATCACCGCCAGGAGCTGCCGGGCGGCGTGCGCGCCGTACGCCGGGATGTCCCGGCCCAGCGCGGTCAGCGGCGGGTGCACCAGCCGGCAGAGCGGTGAGTCGTCCCAGGCCACGATCGACAGGTCGCCGGGCACGGTCAGGCCCATCTCCTGGGCCACCGAGAGCCCGGCGATCGCCATCACGTCGTTGTCGTAGATCACCGCGGTCGGTCGCCCGGCGGAGCTGAGCAGCCGGCGGGTGGCCCGTGCGCCCTCCTCGCCGGTGTAGTCGGACCAGACGGTCGTCGCCTCGTCCAGCCCGAGCCGCGCGCACACGCCGGTGAACGCCTCGGTGCGGATCTCGGTGTGCAGCAGCGAGGGCAGCCCGCCGACCCGGGCGATGCGCCGGTGGCCGAGCGCGACCAGGTACTCCACCGTCTCGACCAGGGCCGCCGCGTCGTCGGACCAGACGCTCGCCAGGCCGCCGGTGTGCCCGGGGCCGCCGATCACCACGGCCGGCAGTTGCAGTTCCTCCAGCGCCGGCACGCGCCGGTCGTCGGTGCGCAGGTCGCACACGAGCACGCCGTCGACCCGGCGTTCGGCCCACCACCGCCGGTAGACCGCGATCTCGGCCTCCTGGTCGCTGACCACCTGGAGCGTCAGCGCGTACGAGCGGGCCGACAGCTCGGCCTCGACGCCGCTGATCAGCTCCATGAAGAACGGCTCGATGCCGAGTATCCGGGCGGGGCGGCACAGCGCCAGCCCGACCGCCTTGGCGGTGGCGCCGGACAGCGCGCGGGCGGCGCTGCTCGGACGGAACCCGATCTCGGCCGCGATGGCGAGGATGCGCCGGCGGGTCGCCTCGGAGACGCCGGGCTGCCCGTTGAGCGCGTACGACACCGCGCCCTTGGAGACCCCGGCGCGCCGGGCGACGTCGGCGATGGTCGGCCGCTTCACCGGAGCGTTCCTCCACTGTGTCCGGCCCTCGCGGGCGCTTCCGGTCGCCGGATCACCGGCGTCTGGTGACGCTACTGCACGCGTCGCCGGGCCCGGGTGCAGCCGGCGGTGCCGGTGGACCGCGGTCGGCCGCAGGCGCTTGTGCGGTTCAGCTTAGATCCCCGGCTCGCCGACGAGCGTCACCAGCGCCCCGGATCTCGGTCGTGAGCGGCGGGGAGGTTACCGGGCGGGTGCATCGGTAACCGACCGTTGACAGTCATGAATGGGGACCGTACGGTGGCGTCACTTATCCGGTTCAGTCAACGTCTCTCGATATTCGAGAGCGTTCCCATTCGGCGCGGAGGATGAGATGAGACGGTCCTGGACGCACCTGGCGCGCGTGGCCGCCGTCGGTGCCGTCAGCCTGGTCATGGTCGCCGCCTGCAGCGGCAGGAGCACCACCGGCGGCTCGGACTCGGCCGGCGGTCAGGTCACGCTGAAAATCAACTTCTGGGGTGACTTCGGCCTCCAGGACCTCAAGGCCAAGTACGAGGCCGAGCACCCGAACGTCAAGATCCAGCTCAACTCCGGTGAGTACAACGCCCAGCACGAGGACCTGCAGAAGAAGCTGGTCGCGGGCAACGGGGCACCGGACATCGCGGCGATCGACGAGGGCTTCATGGTCCAGTTCCGCAGCCAGTCCGACAAGTTCGTCAACCTGCTCGACAAGGGCGCCGGCTCGTACGAGAGCAAGTACCTGCCCTGGAAGTGGAAGCAGTCGCTGTCGGCCGACGGCAAGACACAGATCGGCCTCGGCACCGACGTCGGCGGCCTGGCCATGTGCTACCGCACCGACCTGTTCAAGGCCGCCGGCCTGCCCACCGAACGCGACCAGGTGTCAGCGCTCTGGCCCACCTGGGACAGGTTCATCGAGGTCGGCCAGCAGTACACCGCCACGACGAAGAAGAAGTTCATCGACGCCGGCACCAACCTGTTCAACCCGATCCTCGGCCAGCAGCCGGTCGGCTTCTACGACGAACAGGACCAGCTCCGGATGGAGCAGGGCCCGAAGGTCGCGTTCGACTACACGGTCAAGGCCGTCGGCGCCGGGCTGTCGGCCAACCTGGTCAGCTTCCAGGCCGACTGGGACAAGGGCTTCACCAGCGGCGCGTTCGCGGTGCTCGCCTGCCCGGCCTGGATGCTCGGCCACATCAAGGACACCGCGCCCGGCACCGAGGGCAAGTGGGACATCGCCGCGGTACCGGGTGGCGGCGGCAACTGGGGCGGCTCCTTCCTGACGCTGCCCAAGCAGGGCAAGAACGTCGACGAGGCGTACAAGCTGCTGACCTGGCTGGTCGCGCCGGAGCAGCAGATCGAGATCTTCAAGAAGGTCGGCAACCTGCCGTCACAGCCGGCGCTCTACGCCGACCCGGCCATCGCCGACTTCAAGAACCCGTTCTTCAACGACGCCCCGGTCGGCCAGATCTTCCCGAAGATGGCGCAGGGCCTCACCCCGCAGTACCTGGGCCGCAAGAACGGCCCGACCCGGGTGGCGGTGGAGAACGTGATCCGGCGGGTGGAGAACAAGTCGCTCAAGTCCGACGCCGCCTGGTCCGAGGCGGTCAAGGAGGCCGAGAAGGCCGCCAAGTCCTGACGTGTCAGCGGTGGCGGGGCGGCCCGGTCCGCCCCGTCGCCGTCCGATCTCCCGGCCCTGGAGTGAACCGATGTCCAGCACCCGTGCCGCGCCCGCGCCGCCCGACCGCCCACCCGCGCGCAAGCCCGGCCGTACCGGGGCAGCCGACCGGCGGATGACCTGGCGCGACCGGCTGTACCGCTTCGACATGCGGTACATGCCGTACCTGATGATCGCGCCGTTCTTCCTGCTCTTCGTGGTGTTCGGGCTGTTCCCGCTGCTGTTCAACGCGGTCGTGTCGCTGCGCAACTACCGCCTCGACGACCCGACGCTGCCGTACTGGGCGGGCGTGGAGAACTTCAGCCGCCTGGTCGCCGACGAGGACTTCTGGAACGCCCTTTACAACACGTTCGGCATCTTCCTGCTCTCCACGGTTCCGCAACTGCTGCTCGCGCTGCTCGTCGCGTCGCTGCTCAACCGCAAGCTGCGGGCGCAGACCTGGTGGCGGGTGGGTGTGCTGCTGCCGTACGTGACACCGATCGTGGCCTCGACGATGGTGTTCAGCGTCTTCTTCTCCCGCGACTTCGGCATGGCGAACTGGGCGCTGGGCCTGCTCGGCATCGGCGGCGCGGACGACCCGATCGACTGGCGGGCGGACAAGCTGCACGCCTGGATCGCCATCGCCACGATGGTCAACTGGAAGTGGATCGGCTACAACGCGCTGCTCTACCTGGCCGCCATGCAGTCCATCCCGCGCGACGTCTACGAGGCCGCGGCGATCGACGGCGCCGGGCAGTGGAAGCAGCTCTGGCGGATCACCGTGCCGATGATCCAGCCGGTGGTCCTGTTCACAGTCATCCTGTCCACCATCGGCGGGTTGCAGCTGTTCACCGAGCCGATGCTGTTCGACCCGAACGCGCAGGCCGCGACCGGCGGGCCGGACGGCGAGTGGCAGACCATCGCCCAGCTCATCTACAAGGTCGGCTGGAAGGACCTCAACCTCGGGTACGCCGCCGCCATGTCCTGGGCGCTGTTCCTGATCATCCTGATCGTGGCCGGTGTCAACTACCTGCTGACCAACCGACTCTCCGGAGGCCGCCGGTGACGACGCGACGCGTGGTGGCCCGGGCGCCACAGGACACCCCGGCCGGGCTCTGGACCTACCTGCTCCTCGCGGTGAGCATGCTGTTCGCCGCGTTCCCGCTCTACTGGATGTTCGTCATCGCCACCAGCGACGACGAGGCGCTGGCGAAGCTGCCCCCGGCGGTGATCCCCGGCGACCGCTTCCTCACCAACGTCGACGAGGTCTTCTCCCTCCAGGACGTCTACTTCGCCGCGTCGCTGGTCAACAGCGTCATCGTCTCCGCCGTGGTGACCGCCTCGGTGCTGTTCTTCTGCTCGCTGGCCGGGTTCGCCTTCGCCAAGCTGCGCTTCACCGGCAGCCGCGTGCTGATGCTGTTCGTGGTGCTCACACTGACCGTCCCCAACCAGCTCGGCATCGTGGCGCTCTACATCGTGATGGGCAAGCTCGGCTGGAACGGCACGCTGCTCGCGGTCATCGCGCCCGGCCTGGTCACCGCGTTCGGCGTGTTCTACATGCGGCAGTTCATCGTGAACACCGTCCCGGACGAGCTGATCGAGTCGGCCCGGGTCGACGGCGCCACCACCATGCGGGTGTACGCGACGATCGTGCTCCCCGCGATCCGCCCGGCCCTGGCGGTGCTCGGCCTGCTCACGTTCGTGGCCACCTGGAACGACTTCCAGTGGCCGCTGATCACGCTCAGCGGCACCGACTACCCGACGTCGATGGTGGCGATCTCGGACCTGGCCAGCGGCAACTACGTGATCTACCGGCGGGTGCTCGCGGGCGCGTTCATCGCCACCGTCCCCCTGCTGGTCATGCTGTTCATCGGTGGACGTCAGATCGTCCGCGGAATCATGGAAGGCGCGGTGAAGTCGTGAGCCGTCGAACGCTGCTGCACGAGGGATGGACGCTGCGGGCCGAGCCCGGCCCGGCGGTGCCGCCGGAGATCGCCGGGGCGGCGGTGCCGGCCACGGTCCCCGGTTGCGTGCACACCGACCTGCTCGCGGCCGGCCTCATCCCCGACCCGTACCTGGACGACAACGAGAACCGCCTTACCTGGATCGGCCGCACCGACTGGGTCTACGAGACCACGTTCGCCTGGCAACCCGGTGACGAGGACCGGATCGACCTGGTCTGCGCCGGACTCGACACGGTCGCCACCGTCACGCTCAACGGCGTCGAGGTCAGCCGCACCGAGAACCAGCACCGCTCGTACCGCTTCGACGTCCGCACGCTGCTGCGTCCGGACACCAACACCCTGGCCGTACGCTTCGACTCCCCGTACCGGTACGCCGAGGCGCACCGGGACCGGCTCGGTGACCGGCCGAACGCGTACCCGGAGCCGTTCCACTTCATCCGCAAGACCGCCTGCAACTTCGGCTGGGACTGGGGACCGACGCTCGTCACCGCCGGCATCTGGCAGGACATCGGGCTGCACGCCTGGTCGACCGCCCGGCTCGCGTCGGTCCGGCCGCTGGTCACGGTGGTCGACGGCACCGGCCGGGTGGAGCTGCGCGCCGAGGTCGAGCGGGCCGGCGACGAGCCGCTGACCGTCCGCGCCACCGTCGCCGGGGTCACCGCCGAGGTCGCCGTACCGGCGGGGGAGCGGACCGCCGTCGTGACGCTCACCGTCGCGGACCCCGCGCTGTGGTGGCCGATCGGGTACGGCGACCAGCCGAGGTACGACCTCGACGTGAGCCTGCACGGCGCCGGCGGCCGGGAGCTGGACGCCGCGTCCCGCCGGATCGGGTTCCGTTCGGTCCGGCTGGACACCACGCCCGACGCGCAC
Source organism: Micromonospora sp. WMMD1219 (assembly GCF_049315215.1). Classification (NCBI taxonomy): domain Bacteria; kingdom Bacillati; phylum Actinomycetota; class Actinomycetes; order Micromonosporales; family Micromonosporaceae; genus Micromonospora; species Micromonospora sp. WMMD1219. The sequence continues at coordinate 231,741 of NZ_CP186057.1, read as the reverse complement.
GGCACCCCGTTCGCGCTGCACGTCAACGACGTGCCGGTGTTCGTCAAGGGCGTCAACTGGATCCCCGACGACGCGTTCCCCAACCGGGTCACGCGGGAGCGCCTGGAGCAGCGGTTCGCCCAGGCGGCCGGCGCGAACGTCAACCTGCTGCGCGTCTGGGGCGGCGGCCGGTACGAGTCGGACGACTTCTACGACCTGGCCGGCGAGATGGGACTGCTGGTGCAGCAGGACTTCCTGTTCGCCTGCGCGGCGTACCCCGAGGAGGAGCCGTTCCGCACCGAGGTCGAGGCGGAGGCGCGCGAGCAGGTGACGCGCCTCGCCGGGCACCCCTCGCTGGTGCTCTGGACCGGCAACAACGAGAACATCTGGGGCTGGCACGACTGGGACTGGCAGGAACCCCTGGCCGGGCGCACCTGGGGACGCGGCTACTACCTGGAGCTGCTGCCGGAGATCGTCGGCGAGCTGGACCCGACGGTCCCGTACTGGCCGGGTAGCCCTTGGTCCGGCAGCGAGGACGTCCACCCCAACGACCCGGCGCACGGCACCACGCACATCTGGGACGTGTGGAACACCGACGACTACACCCGCTACCGGGACTACGTGCCACGCTTCGTGGCCGAGTTCGGCTACCAGGCGCCGCCCGCGTACGCGACGCTGCGCCGGGCCCTCTCCGACGAACCGCTGGCGCACGACTCGCCGGGCATGGCGCACCACCAGAAGGCGGCCGACGGGGACCGCAAGCTCCGGCGCGGGCTCGACGCGCACCTGCCGCCGCCCGCCGACTTCGACGACTGGCACTACCTCACCCAGCTCAACCAGGCCCGCGCCGTCCAGCTCGGCGTGGAGCACTTCCGCTCGTACCGGCCGGTCTGCGCGGGCACCGTCGTGTGGCAACTCAACGACTGCTGGCCGGTCACGTCCTGGTCGGCGATCGACGGCGACGGGCGCCGCAAACCCCTGTGGTACGCGCTGCGCCGCGCCTATGCCGACCGGCTGCTCACCGTGCAGCCGCGTGACGGCGGGCTGGCGCTGGTGGCGGTGAACGACACCGCCGACGCGTGGAGCGGGCCGGCCACCGTCACCCGGCTGACAGTCACCGGGGAGCCGAGGGCGAAGACCTCGGTCGACCTCGACGTCCCGGCGTACTCCTCGGTCGTGGTGGTGCTGCCGGCGGAGCTGGCGCGGCCGGACGACGGCCGCGCGGAACTGCTCGTCGCGGACGCCGGGGACGCCGCGGAGCGCGCGCTGTGGTTCTTCGCCGAGGACCGCGACGTGCGGTGGCCGGCGGCGGAGTGGGACGCGGCCGTCGAGCCGGCCGACGGCGGCCGGCGCGTCCGGGTGACCGCCCGGACGGTGCTGCGCGACCTGACGCTGTTCCCGGACCGCCTCGATCCGGCCGCGCAAGTGGACCGGGCGCTGGTGACGCTGCTGCCGGGGGAGAGCGCGACGTTCACCGTGCGCGCGCCCGGTCCGCTCGACGCCGACGCGCTCACCCGCCGCCCGGTGCTGCGCTGCGTCAACGACCTGCTCTGAGGCGGTCAGCCCCATCTCCGTCGATTTGAAGATTTCTGCAAGTGCTAAAGTCTTCAGAGTCGTCGGAGGGGTGAGTCGTGTCGGTGCCGCTGTACCAGGCCAAGGCGGAGCTGTTCCGCACCCTCGGGCACCCGGTCCGCATCCGGGTGCTCGAACTGCTCCAGGACGGGCCGTTGCCGGTCCGCGACCTGCTCGCCGCCATCGACGTGGAGGCGTCCAACCTCTCCCAGCAACTCGCCGTGCTGCGCCGCGCCGGCATGGTCACCTCGTACCGGGACGGCCCGCTGGTGATGTACGCGCTCAGCACCCCCGACGTGGCCGACCTGCTCGCCGCCGGGCGGCGCATCCTCGGCGCGGTCCTCACCGACCGGGACGCGCTGCTGGACGAACTGCGGGCCTCCGGGACGGACCGGTGAGCGGGGCGGCCCTTCGCGCCGGTGACCTCGTACGGCAGGCGGGCCGGCTGTTCGGCGGGCTGCTGCCCGGCCGGGCCGACTGGGCGGCAGTGCGCCGCTCGCCCCGGCGCGACCTGCTCGCCGGGCTCACCGTCGCCGTGGTGGCGCTGCCCTTGGCACTGGCCTTCGGCGTCACCTCCGGGCTCGGCGCGCAGGCCGGTCTGGTCACCGCCGTCGTCGCCGGAGCGGCCGCGGCGATCTTCGGCGGCTCCAACCTCCAGGTCTCCGGTCCCACCGGGGCGATGACAGTCGTGCTGGTGCCGGTGGTGCAGCAGTTCGGCGCCGGTGGCGTGCTGATGGTCGGCGCGCTGGCCGGGCTGATCCTGATCGCGCTCGCGCTGGCCCGCCTCGGCCGGTACGTCCGCTACCTGCCGGCCCCGGTGATCGAGGGCTTCACCGCGGGCATCGCCGTGGTCATCGCGCTGCAACAGGTGCCCGCCGCGCTCGGCGTCGCCGGAGCGCACGGCGAGAAGGTGTGGGCGGTGGCCGCCGACGCGGTCGCCCGGTTCGCCGCTCAGCCCCGGCCCGCGGCGATCGCCGTGGCGCTCGGTGTGGCGGCGATGATGCTGCTCGGCGGCCGGTGGCGGCCCGCCGTGCCGTTCTCCCTGGTCGGGGTGGCCGCCGCGACGCTCCTCGCCGAGCTGGCCCCGATCGACCTGGCCCGGATCGGTGAGCTGCCGCAGGGGCTGCCCGCGCCGTCGCTGGACTTCGTGGACCTCGGCTCGCTGGGCGTCCTGCTGCCGAGCGCCCTGGCCGTGGCCGCGCTCGCCGCCCTGGAGAGCCTGCTCTCCGCCACGGTGGCCGACGGCATGACAGTCGGCGAGCGGCACGACCCGGACCGGGAACTGTTCGGCCAGGGCCTGGCCAACCTCGCCTCCCCGGTCTTCGGCGGCATCCCGGCGACCGCCGCCATCGCCCGTACCGCTGTGAACGTCCGCGCCGGGGCGTCCTCGAAACTCGCCGCGCTCACCCACGCGGTCGCCCTCGCCGCGATCGTGCTCGCCGCCGCCCCGCTCGTCGGCCGCATCCCGCTGGCCGCCCTGGCCGGGGTGCTGCTCGCCACCACGGTCCGGATGGTGGAGGCGGCCTCCCTGCTGGCGCTGATGCGGGCCACCCGGGCCGACGCGGTGGTGCTGGTGCTGACGTTCGCCGTCACGGTGATCTGGGACCTGGTCACCGCAGTGGTCGTCGGGCTCGCCGTCGCCGTGGTCCTGGCGCTGCGCGCGGTGGCCCGCAGCGCCAAGCTGGAACAGGTGCCGCTGGACACCGGCGAGCACAGCGACGAGGAGCACGCGCTGCTCGCCGAGCACATCGTCGCGTACCGGCTGGACGGTCCGCTGTTCTTCGCCGCCGCGCACACCTTCCTGCTGGAGCTGGCCGAGGTGGCCGACGTGCGGGTGGTGATCCTGCGGATGTCCCGCGTGTCCACCATCGACGCGACGGGCGCCCAGGTGCTCGGCGACGCCGTCGCCCGGCTGCGCGGCCGGGGGATCACGGTGCTGATCTCCGGCATCACCCCGGGCCACGACCAGGTGCTCAGCACGCTCGGCGTCGCCGACGAGCTGCGCCGCGAGGGCCTGGTGTTCGCGGACACCCCGGCCGCCATCCGGTACGCCAGAGGTGTCGCCCTCGCCGCGAGCCACGCCTAGGCTTTCGTCACCTCGGCGTCCACCTCCTTCTGCTTCCGCACGCCGAAGATGATCAGGTAGCCGAGGATCCAGACCTCGCCCACGGTGGCGGGCACCACCAGCAGGTCGCCCACGGCCCCGGCGCCGGGCGCGAGGTACGCGACGAACGTCATGAGCACGTAGCCGGCGCCACCGGCGACGAGGACCCAGCCCAGCGGCCGGGGTAGCCAGCCCGAGCGGAGCACGCACCAGCCCATCGGCACCAGCCAGAGGCCGAAGAAGAGGCCGCCCACCTCCCACAGGTTCCCGCTGACCAGATAGAGCAACTGGACGGTGCCGGCGTCGCCCGGCCCGCCGGTCGCGACCTGCAGAGCCGTCGCGAGGACGGCGGCGCTGCCGAGGATCGCGACGGCGTTGACCAGCCCGAAGGCGGCGATGCTGCCCGCGGCGGTGCCGTCGACGGTACGGAACAGCCGGTAGAACCAGACGGCGGTGAGCGTCTGGGTGAGGACGACCAGCAGTTCGAGCGCGATGCCGGCGCGAGCCAGCGGCTCGTGGGCCACCAGGTTGGCAAGCGTCGTGCCCGCGTCGTCGGCGTCGAAGATCATCGGCCGGACGGTGAGGAACCCCAGCGCGCCGGTGACGGCGAGCCCGAGGTAGAACAGCCCGGTCACGCGGGCGGTGCGGATCAGCTGGTGCATGGCGGCTCCTTCGGGGGTGGTCGACATGCCGTGGCGGGGGTTGCCTTACGTCGTAAGGCCAACCATACGTTGTAAGGTCAAGGGGAGATGGGAAGCCGGATGGGAGCGCGGAAGCCTCGGGAGCCGCTGAGCCGCGAGCGAGCCCTGGCCAGCGCGATCGCCCTGGTCGACGCCGAAGGGATGGCCGCGCTCACGATGCGCCGGCTCGCCGCCGAACTCGGCGTCGAGGCCATGTCGCTCTACCACCACCTGCCCGGCAAGGCCGGACTGCTCGACGGCCTCGTGGACGCCGTCGCCGCGGAGATCACCTCAGCCGCCGAGCGGGCCGAGGCGGACGCGCCCGGCGCCGACTGGCGAACCCGGCTGCGGCTGCGCTTCCTCGCCGCGCGTGCCGTCATGCTGCGGCACCCGTGGGCGCCGGCGCTGCTCAGCTCCCGCCCGACCGTCCCCGCCGGGGTGTACGCCTACTACGACGGGATCCTCGCCACGCTCGTCGACGGCGGCTTCTCGTACCGGATCGCCCACCGGGCGCTGCACGCCTTCGGCAGCCTGGCGCTCGGCTTCGCGCAGGAGGTGTTCCGCCCGGACGCGGGCGGGGAGGCGGACGCGGCGGAGGCCGAGATGGTGGCGCTGGCCGAACGGCTGCCGCACCTGGCCGCGATGGTCGCCGCCGAGACGCACGACATGGCGGATCCGACGCTCGGGTGGTGCGACAGTCAGACCGAGTTCGAGTTCACCCTCGACCTGCTCTTCGACGGCCTGGAGCGACACCGGCCGCGCTGACGTCCCGGCGGGTTCGGGCGGCGCCCGGCGGGTACCAGGACGGCATGACTGATCCGGTTGAGCTGTCCGAACTGCACGCCGGAGGCGCCGACCCCGACGACGTCACCCCGGACGAGCCGCACGCGGACCTGGACGGGACCGACGAGAACTCACCGGCGGAGTTCGGCCTGCCGACAGACGGCACCGCCCCCGCCGAGGAGGACCCCACCCAGTCCTGACGCGCCCGCCGCCGTCGTCGCCGCGCCGTGGGTGGAACGTCATGGGTGTCTACGGCCCCGTTTGACACCCATGACGTTCCACCGACGGTTGTGAGGGCTGAGAGCGCTAGTTGGGCAGGGCGGCGAGGCCGGCCAGCAGTTCCCACCGCTCGGCCTCGGTGAGCACCGCGTACGCCGGTTCGTCGCGGCGGTCGGTGTCCGCCTCGATCGCCGCGCGTTCCGGGCCGTCCGGCAGCGCGCGGATCTCGTCGGCGGTCAGCCCGGCGGCCCGCCACGCGGCCCGGTGCGCGTCCGCGCGGTGGTGGCGCAGCGAGCCCAGCCGGGTGACGAGCAGCAGCGCCGGGGAGGCGCCCTCCGGCTCGTACGGCGGGGACATCGCCCGGAACACCGGCCCGCCGGTGGCCTGCGCGTGCGTCAGCACCCGGCCGACCAGGTCGGCGAGGCGGGGCACGATGCTCAGACCGGGCAGCACCCCGGGCAGCATGGTCCACAGTTCCTCGGCGGCCTCGCCGGTGGCCCGCTGGGCGAACAGCGTCAGCTCGCGGCCGAGGTCGGTGAGGTGCCACGCGCCCTCGGCGTCCCGGACGACGACGCCCTGCTCCAGTTCCTCGTCCATGCTCCCGGAGGTGTAGACCAGGCCGTCGGCCAGCGCCCCGGCGGGCATCGGCCGGGCCAGCACACTGGAGAAGAAGCTGTTCTCCGCGCCGAGGGTGCAGCCCCGCTCGGCGTAGAACGCCTCCATCCGGGCGCGGGCTCCCCAGCGGGCGCCCACGTAGACCCGGTCGATCGCCGGCCGGACCAGTCGCGCGTAGCTCACCGTCGTCTCCACGCCGCCGGACCCTACCGGCGGCGGGCGTCGCGCGGGGCCCTGTCGCAGAGCCCCGCGCTGCTCACTCGGGGACGCGGCGGTAGGCGCCGTCGCTGGCCGAGGTCGCCATCGACGCGTACGCGCGCAGCGCCGCCGACACCGGACGCTGCCGGTCGACCGGGGTGTACGGGCGGTCCCGCTTCTCCTCGGCCACCCGGCGCGCCTCCAGCTCGTCGGCGGGCACGTTCAGTTCGATCGACCGGCCCGGGATGTCGATGACGATCTCGTCGCCGTCACGGACCAGCGCGATCAGCCCGCCCGAGGCCGCCTCCGGGGAGACGTGCCCGATGGACAGGCCGGAGGTGCCGCCGGAGAACCGGCCGTCGGTCAGCAGCGCGCAGGAACGGCCCAGCCCACGGCCCTTGAGGAACGAGGTGGGGTAGAGCATCTCCTGCATCCCGGGGCCGCCCTTCGGGCCCTCGTACCGGATCACCACCACGTCCCCGGCGACGATCTCCTTGGCGAGGATCGCGGTCACCGCGTCGTCCTGCGACTCGTAGACCTTGGCCGGGCCGCGGAACGTCAGGCACTCCTCGGGCACACCGGCGGTCTTCACCACGCAGCCGGCCGGCGCGAGGTTGCCGTGCAGGATGGCCAGGCCGCCGTCCGCGCTGTACGCGTGCTCCCGGTCGCGGATGCAGCCGCCGGCCGCGTCGGTGTCCAGCGACGACCAGCGGTTGGCGGTGGAGAACGGCTCGGTGGTGCGCACCCCGCCCGGCGCGGCGTGGAACAGCTCGACCGCCTCTCGCGTGGCCGAGCCGCCCCGGACGTCCCAGTCGGCGAGCCACTCGTCGAGGCTGGGGGAGTGCACCGCGCGCACGTCGCGGTGCAGCAGCCCGGCACGGTCCAGTTCGCCGAGGATGGCGGGGATGCCGCCGGCCCGGTGCACGTCCTCCATGTGGTAGTTCGGCGAGTTCGGGGCGACCTTGGCCAGGCACGGCACCCGGCGGGAGATCGCGTCGATGTCGGCGACGCCGAAGTCCAGTTCCGCCTCGCGGGCGGCGGCGAGCAGGTGCAGCACGGTGTTCGTGGAGCCGCCCATCGCCACGTCGAGGGCGATCGCGTTCTCGAACGCCTCCCGGCCGGCGATCGAGCGCGGCAGCACCGAGGCGTCGTCGTTCTCGTACCACTGCTTGGCGATCTCCACGACGGTGCGCCCGGCCTCGACGAACAGCGACCGCCGCGCGGCGTGGGTGGCGAGCGTCGAACCGTTGCCGGGAAGGGCCAGGCCGATGGCCTCGGTGAGGCAGTTCATCGAGTTGGCGGTGAACATGCCGGAGCAGGAGCCGCAGGTCGGGCACGCGGAGCGCTCGATCTCGCCGAGCTGGTCGTCGGTGACCGCCTCGTTCGAGGAGGCGATCATGGCGTCGATCAGGTCGATTTTCCGGATCGAGCTTGCGAGATCCGCATCAGGCTCGGCGTGGACGACTCCGTCCGCGGCGTAGCCGCGCACCTTGCCGGCCTCCATCGGGCCGCCGGAGACGAAGACGGTCGGGATGTTGAGCCGCAGCGCGGCCAGCAGCATGCCCGGGGTGATCTTGTCGCAGTTGGAGATGCAGACCAGGGCGTCCGCGCAGTGCGCGTTGACCATGTACTCCACCGCGTCGGCGATCAGCTCCCGGCTGGGCAGGGAGTAGAGCATGCCGCCGTGGCCCATGGCGATGCCGTCGTCCACGGCGATCGTGTTGAACTCCCGGCCGACGCCGCCGGCCTCGGCCACCGCGTCGGCGACCAGGCCGCCGAGGTCCTTGAGGTGGACGTGACCGGGTACGAACTGGGTGAAACTGTTCGCGATGGCGACGATCGGCTTGCCGAAGTCGTCGTCGGTCATCCCGGTGGCCCGCCAGAGGGCCCGGGCGCCGGCCATCGTCCGACCGTGGGTGGAGGTCCTCGACCGCAGCTCAGGCATGACAACCAGTCTGACACCATCCGCGCGGCCATCCCGCGGCGCGCACCCTGTGTCCCAACAGTTGCACACCCGGTGCCCCACGGGAGGCGCTCATCCGGCAGAGTTGACGCGTGCAGTCGTCCCCGGGGATGGTCACCGTCGCGGTGTTGAGCGGCATCGTCGCGGCCGGTGCCGCCGTGCTGCTCGCCGCGTCGGTGCGGCGCCGCACCGGCCCCCGCCGGCCGGCCCACCTGCTGCTCGCGGTCGCCGCCGGGGCCGCCCTGTTCAGCCTCCTGGTCGGTCTCGGCGGCCTGCTGGCCGCCGGTGACCACTGGGCGCACCGGCAGGGCCAGCGGACCGGGTGGGCGGTCCTCGTCTCCGTCGGTACGACGCTCGCGGCGCTCGGCCTCGGGGCCGCCGTCCTGCGGCTGCCCGGCGCCGCCGCGACCCGGGCCGCCACCGCCCGGCTGCTGCTCGACGGCCTGATCATGGGCAGCGCGCTCTGGTTCGTCGGCTGGGTGGCGTTCAGCGAGCCGACCCGGGTGCTCGGCGACGCCACCCCGGTCGCCTGCCTGCCGATCGTGCTGGCCACCGTCAGTGCGGCGCTCACCACCGGGCTCACGATGATCGTCGTGCTGCGGGTCGCGCCGCCACGCGGGTGGCTGACGCTGCTCGCCGCCGGCGCGATAGCGGTGACGGCCGGCGGGCTGGCCGTGTCCGCCGGGCTCTGCCAGGCCGGCCCGGGCATGGTGCTCACCGGCGCGGTGCTGACCGCCGCCGGTCTGCTGGCTACCGCCGTGGCCGGGCGCCGGGCCGACCTCACGCAGCTCGACGTCGACTTCATCCGCCGCGACGGCGAGTACGCCTTCGTGCCGATGTTCGCCATGGCGGCCTCCGCGATGTACCACCTGGTGCAGGGCGGCGGATTCGACGGGTACGCCATCGTGGCCGGCACCGTCGAGGGGTTCGCGCTGGTGACCCGGCAATACCTCGCCCTCAACGACGTACGCGGCTACGCGATCCGGCTCGCCGAGCGGGAGGCGCACTTCCGCGAGCTGGCGCACACCGACCCGCTGACCGGGCTGGCGAACAGGCGCGGGCTGCTGCGCGCCCTGCACCGCAGTGCCGAGGCCGGCGTGCCGTGCGTGCTGCTCGGGCTCGACCTCGACGGCTTCAAGAACGTCAACGACATGCGCGGGCACGACGTCGGCGACGCGGTGCTGATCGAGGTGGGGCGGCGGCTGCGGGGCAACCTGCGCCCGGGTGACCTGGCCGCCCGGCTCGGCGGCGACGAGTTCGCGGTGCTGATGCACGGGCCGGCCGACCCCGGCCCGGTCGCCGACCGCCTGCTCGGGGTGCTCGGCCGCCCGTACGAGCAGGGGGACGGGCCGGTCTTCCTGTCGGTGAGCATCGGGGTGGCCGCCGGGCACGGTGAGCAGGACGTCGAGCTGCTGCTGCGCAACGCCGACCTGGCGCTGCGCTACGCCAAGCAGCGGGGCAAGAACCGGATCGAGCGCTACGACGCCACGTACGACCAGTTGCTGAGCCGGCGGACCCGGATGGAGCACGAGCTGCGCGGCGCGATCGAGCGCGACGAGCTGCGGCTGGTCTTCCAGCCGGTGGCCTCGCTGCCGTCGGTGCGGCCGGTCGGCGCGGAGGCGCTGCTGCGCTGGCGGCACCCGGAGCTGGGCAACGTCCGGCCGGACGAGTTCATCCCGCTCGCCGAGGAGTGCGGGATGATCGCCAAGCTCGGCGCGTGGGTGCTGCACCAGGCCTGCTACCAGCTCTCCCGCTGGCTGGCCGACGGGCACGACGTCTGGGTGTCGGTGAACGTGTCGCCGCGTGAGCTGCACGCCCCGGAGTACGTGGTCCAGGTCGCCGACGCGCTGCGCGCGCACCACGTGCCGCCGCAGCGGCTGGTGCTGGAGGTGACCGAGCACGCGGTCGCCACCGACCTGGACGAGCTGATCCGGCGGCTCACCGCGCTGCGGCTGACCGGCGTCCGGATCGCGTTGGACGACTTCGGCGCCGGCTACTCGTCGCTCGGCCAGCTCCGGCGGCTGCCGATCGACATCCTCAAGATCGACCACAGTCTGGTCGCCGAGCACGAGCCGGTGCGGCCGGTCGGGCGGGACGGCCCGGCGTTCGCCCCGATGGTCGACATCGTCATGCGCCTGGGCCACCAGTTGGGGCTGGAGGTGATCGCCGAGGGCGTGACCAACCCGACCGAGCTGGCCGCCGTGGTGGCCGCCGGCTGCCGGTTCGGCCAGGGCGCGCTGTTCGGCTGGGGCGTACCGGCCGAGCACCTGGAGGCGATGCTGGAGGCGGCCACCGCCCCCGGCAACCGGCACAGCGCGATGCCGCCGGTGCCGCCGCCCGCGCCGGCGCGCGCCCCGTCGCCGCTGCTGCCGCGGCTGCGCAACAACCCGCCCGCCGCGGTGCCCGCCCAGCGTCCCCCGATGGGGGGATCTTCGCAGGTGGCGGCGGGCGCGGAGGGGCTGCCGACGGCCGACACTCCCACGTCCGTGAACCAAAATGTGGGATCAGTTGACTCATCGCGTGAGATGCGTCAGGCTTAGCCGCATGTCGTCGAACCGGTCGCCGCGAGTACTTACCTGAGCGCACTCTCCCACCGAGAGTGCGCTGGCCCCGTGCATCCTGCACGTGGGCTTTTTTGTTGCCGTCGGACCATCGCCGGGACCTCCCCGTCCCATCCTGAGAAGCGCGTCACCCACTCACTTCCGAAGGCTTGAACCGCCATGACGAGACCCACGCCAGAGACCCTCGCCCACTCCGCCCGCCGTGCCCGTTCCGGCACCGGCGCGGCCGGTGACTCCGACCCCGCCGCCCGCTCCGGCCGTACCGTCCCGGCGGCCACCACCACCGAGACGCCCGTACGGGAGCCCGCCACCGCGCAGGTCTCGGGCGCGGGTTCGCTCGTGCGGTCGCTCGAGGCGCTCGGCGTCGACGTGGTCTTCGGCATTCCGGGCGGCGCGATCCTGCCCGCCTACGACCCGCTCTACGACTCCACGGTCCGGCACATCCTGGTCCGCCACGAGCAGGGCGCCGGGCACGCGGCCACCGGTTACGCGCAGGCCACCGGCCGGGTCGGCGTGTGCATCGCCACCTCCGGCCCGGGCGCGACGAACCTGGTGACCCCGATCGCGGACGCGTACATGGACTCGGTCCCGATGGTGGCGATCACCGGCCAGGTGGCTCGGCCGTCGATCGGCACCGACGCCTTCCAGGAGGCGGACATCCAGGGCATCACGCTGCCCATCACGAAGCACAACTTCCTGGTGCAGACCGCCGACGAGATCCCCCGCGTGCTGGCCGAGGCGTTCCACCTGGCCGCGACCGGCCGCCCGGGCCCGGTGCTCGTCGACATCCCCAAGGACGTGCTCCAGGCGCCGGCGACGTTCTCCTGGCCGCCCACGCTCGACCTGCCCGGCTACCGGCCCACGCTGCACCCGCACGGCAAGCAGATCCGGGAGGCGGCCCGGCTGATGACCTCGGCCCGCCGCCCGGTCCTCTACGTCGGCGGCGGCGTGCTCAAGGCCGGCGCCACCGAAGGGCTGCGCAAGCTGGCCGAGCAGACCGGCATCCCGGTGGTCACCACGCTGATGGCGCTGGGCGCGTTCCCCGACTCGCACCGCCAGCACCTGGGCATGCCCGGCATGCACGGCACCGTCGCCGCGGTCTACGGCCTGCAGAAGGCCGACCTGATCGTGGCGCTGGGCGCCCGCTTCGACGACCGGGTGACCGGCAAGCTCGACTCGTTCGCGCCGGACGCGGCAGTGGTGCACGCCGACATCGACCCGGCCGAGATCGGCAAGAACCGGCACGCCGACGTCCCGATCGTGGGCGACGCGCGGCACGTGATCGACGAGCTGATCGCGGCGGTCACCGCCGAGCAGGCCGCGCACCCGTCGGTGGACCTGACCGACTGGTGGGCGCAGCTCGACGACCTGCGCGAGCGCTACCCGCTCGGCTTCGAGGAGCCGGCCGACGGCACGCTCTCCCCGCAGTACGTGATCAAGCGGCTGGGCGAGATCGCCGGCCCGGACGCGGTCTACGTGGCGGGCGTCGGCCAGCACCAGATGTGGGCCAGCCAGTTCATCTCGTACGAGAAGCCGCACACCTGGCTCAACTCCGGTGGCCTGGGCACCATGGGCTACGCCGTCCCGGCCGCGATGGGCGCCAAGGTCGGCAAGCCGGACACCACCGTGTGGGCGGTCGACGGCGACGGCTGCTTCCAGATGACCAACCAGGAGCTGGCCACCTGCGCGCTGGAGGGCATCCCGATCAAGGTCGCCGTGATCAACAACGGCAACCTCGGCATGGTGCGGCAGTGGCAGACCCTGTTCTACGGGGAGCGCTACTCCAACACCGAGCTGGGCACGCACAAGCACCGCATCCCGGACTTCGTCAAGCTCGCCGAGGCGCTCGGCTGCGTCGGGCTGCGCTGCGAGAACGCCGCCGACGTGGACAAGACCATCGAGGCGGCCATGGCGATCAACGACGCGCCTGTGGTCATCGACTTCGTGGTCGGCAAGGACGCGATGGTCTGGCCGATGGTCGCCGCCGGCACCAGCAACGACGAGATCATGTTCGCCAGGGGTGTGCGCCCCGCGTTCGACGAGGACGAACTCTAATGACTATGCACACGCTGTCCGTGCTGGTGGAGAACAAGCCGGGTGTCCTCGCCCGGGTCTCCGGGCTGTTCTCCCGGCGCGGGTTCAACATCGACAGCCTCGCCGTGGGCGAGACCGAGAACCCGGACGTCTCCCGCATCACCATCGTGGTCAACGCCGAGTCCTCGCCGCTGGAGCAGGTGACCAAGCAGCTCAACAAGCTGGTCAACGTACTCAAGATCGTGGAACTGGACCCGCAGGTGTCGGTGGCGCGGGAGCTGCTGCTGGTCAAGGTCCGCGCGGACCGCACGGCCCGCGCCCAGGTGCTGGAGACGGTCGGCCTGTTCCGCGCCCGGGTGGTCGACGTCGCGCCGGACACGCTGACCGTCGAGGCCACCGGCACGCCGGACAAGCTCGACGCGCTGCTGCGCGACCTGGAGCCGTTCGGCATCAAGGAGATGGTCCAGTCCGGCACCGTGGCCATCGGGCGGGGCTCGCGGGCCATCACCGCCGGCCCGGCCCTGCGCGCCGCCTGATCCGTACCCACAAGTTTTTCGACGGGCCGACGGGCACCGCCGTACGAAAGGGAAGTCAATGAGCGTTGAGGTGTTCTACGACGACGACGCCGACCTGGGCCTGATCCAGGGCCGCAAGGTCGCCGTGATCGGGTACGGCAGCCAGGGCCACGCGCACGCGCTGTCGCTGCGCGACTCCGGCGTCGACGTGGTGATCGGCCTGCCCGCCGGGTCGAAGAGCCGGCCGAAGGCCGAGGAGCAGGGCCTGCGGGTGCTCACGCCCGCCGAGGCGGCGGCCGAGGCCGACGTGATCATGATCCTGGCGCCGGACACCGCCCAGCGGCACATCTACGCCGAGTCCATCGCGCCGAACCTGGCCGCGGGCAAGGCGCTGTTCTTCGGGCACGGCTTCAACATCCGGTACGGCCTGATCAAGCCGCCGGCGGACGTGGACGTGGCGATGGTCGCCCCGAAGGGCCCCGGTCACCTGGTCCGCCGCCAGTACGTCGACGGCAAGGGCGTGCCCTGCCTGGTCGCCGTCGAGCAGGACGCCAGCGGCAACGCGTTCGGCCTGGCCCTGGCGTACGCCAAGGCGATCGGCGGCACCCGGGCCGGCGCGATCCGGACCACCTTCACCGAGGAGACCGAGACCGACCTGTTCGGCGAGCAGGCGGTGCTGTGCGGTGGCGCGGCGGCGCTGGTGCAGACCGGTTTCGAGGTGCTCACCGAGGCCGGCTACGCGCCCGAGGTGGCCTACTTCGAGTGCCTGCACGAGCTGAAGCTCATCGTCGACCTGATGTACGAGGGCGGCATCGCCCGGATGCGCTACAGCATCTCCGACACCGCCGAGTACGGCGACCTGTCCCGCGGCCCGCGCGTCATCGACTCCCGGGTCAAGGACGAGATGCGCAAGATCCTCGGCGAGATCCAGTCCGGCGAGTTCGCCCGCGAGTGGGTGGCCGAGGACGAGGCCGGCCGGCCGAACTTCGCCAAGTGGCGGGCCGAGGGCGCGGCGCACCCGATCGAGGAGACCGGGCAGAAGCTGCGGGCCATGATGAGCTGGGTCGACCGGCCGATCACCGAGACCGCCTGAACCCTCCCCACGTGCGGCCCGCGACCCGACGCTCTCCCCGGCGTCGGGCCGCGGGCCGCCGTCCGTTCACGTCCTGGGACACGGTGAGTAACGCCTCGTCCCGTACCGCCCCCGGTGAACGGGGGATGACAGGCGTGCGACGGGCCTGTGTGAGGGCGCTCACCCCGCAGTCCGGGACACGCCGGGCGGGCGGCCCCCTACCATCCTTGGTGTGGTGCCCGAGCGCACCCGACGGCCGTGGCACGGATCGGCGCAGGGCGCAGCGCGGCGTCCCGGCGCCCCAGGCCGAACCATTACCGAGCGTCTACGAGGACCGATGAATCCTGTCGTACTGATCGCCGAAGAACTTGCCCCCGCCGCCATCGAGGTGCTCGCGCACGACTTCGACGTGCGCCACGTGGACGGCACCGACCGCCCCGCTCTGCTCTCCGCCCTCTCCGAGGCCGACGCGGTGATCGTACGCAGCGCCACCCAGATCGACGCCGAGGCGATCGCCGCCGCGCCGCGGCTGAAGGTGGTCGCCCGGGCCGGTGTCGGCCTGGACAACGTCGAGGTGCCGGCCGCCACCGCGCGGGGCGTCATGGTCGTCAACGCGCCCACCTCGAACATCGTCTCCGCCGCCGAGCAGGCCGTCGCGCTGCTGCTCGCGGTGGCCCGCAACACCGCCAGCGCCAGCGCCGCGCTCAAGGCGGGGGAGTGGAAGCGGTCCAAGTACACCGGCGTCGAGATCCAGGGCAAGACCGTGGGCGTGGTCGGCCTCGGCCGCATCGGGGTGCTCTTCGCGCAGCGCATCGCCGCGTTCGGCACCCGGCTGATCGCGTACGACCCGTACATCCAGCCGGCCCGTGCCGCGCAGCTCGGCGTCCGCCTGGTCGGGCTGGAGGAGCTGCTGCGGGAGAGCGACTTCATCTCGATCCACCTGCCGAAGACGCCGGAGACGGTCGGCCTGATCGGCGAGAAGGAGCTGGCGATCGTCAAGCCGGGCGTCCGGATCGTCAACGCCGCCCGCGGCGGTCTGGTCGACGAGCAGGCGCTCGCCGACGCGATCGCGGAGGGCCGGGTCGCCGGCGCCGGCGTCGACGTGTACGCCAAGGAGCCGTGCACCTCCTCGCCGCTGTTCGCCTTCGACAACGTGGTGGCCACCCCGCACCTGGGCGCCTCCACCAACGAGGCGCAGGACAAGGCCGGCCTCGCGGTGGCCAAGAGCGTCAAGCTCGCGCTCCAGGGCGAGTTCGTCCCGGACGCGGTGAACGTGCAGGCCGGCGGCGTGGTCGCCGAGGACGTCCGCCCGCTGCTGCCGCTGGCCGAGCGGCTGGGCCGGGCGTTCACCGCCCTGGCCGGCGGGGTGGCCGCCAGCGTCACCGTCGAGGTGCGCGGCGAGATCGCCGCCCACGACGTGTCGGTGCTCAAGCTCGCCGCGACCAAGGGCCTGTTCAGCTCCGTGGTGGAGGAGCAGGTCACCTACGTCAACGCGCCGCACCTGGCCGCCGAGCGGGGCGTCGAGGTCACGCTCGCCACGCCGGGCGAGACCGTCGACCACCCGAACCTGGTGACCGTGCGCGGGGCGCTGCCGGACGGGCGCACCGTCCGCGTCTCCGGCACCGTGGCGCACACCGGCACCCGCGACGTGTTCAAGCTGACCGAGGTGGACGGCTTCGACGTGGAGATCGGCGCGGAGGGCATCCTGGTCTTCCTGCGCTACGCCGACCGGCCCGGCGTGGTCGGCACCGTCGGCACGCTGCTCGGCGAGGCCGGCGTGAACATCGCCGCCATGCAGGTGGCCCGCCGCGAGGCCGGTGGTGAGACGCTGATGACGCTCACCGTCGACCAGGCGCTCGGCGCCGACCTGCTGACCTCCGCCGCCGACTCGATCGGCGCGGTCGCGGCCAGCGCGGCCGACCTGCGCGACGTGTAGTCCGAACAGGACACAGCGGGGCCCGGCCGGATCGGCCGGGCCCTTCGTCGTCCCGGTGGGTCAGGAACGGACGCGGGCCGGTGGCGGGTAGACCGAGCCGTCCTGCGCGTCGAAGAGCATCAGGTCGTGCTCGCCGGCCAGCCGCTCGATGTCCAGGAGGACCTGGTCCGGGCAGGTCGGATGCAGGTTCATCTCGATGTGGTCGGCGGCCGTGTGCAGTGGCGCCACCTCCCACGGCGTACCGGGCCGGGCCGGGCGGTCCGGGTAGCTCGCCGTGATCGCCCGGTAGAAGGCGACGAGTCGCGGGTCGGGGTGCTGCTCGCCGTGCCAGCCGTCGCGGCACTGCTGCACCGCCGCGCGCACCTGCTCCGGTGTCGCCCCGTTCGGCAGGGCCCACACGCTCAGATCGAAACTCACGGCGGACAGCGTGCCATCCCGGGCCCGGCCCGTCACCTCTGCCCCACCGTGCGTTCACCGCTGATTGCCGACACCGTTCACCCGGCGTCCGCTGTGGAGACTCTTGCGTCGAGTTGCGTCGATTCGCTAGCGTACCGATGCGGTTTCCGCTGAGTCGATCCCCGGCCCGTCTTCGGGTGGCGTGGTCGGGCGCCCGGCCCCTCGGCCCGCACCCCTCGATTGCGCGAGCCACGCGCACTCGTCGCTGACCGGCCCTCACGGTCGTTGCCGAGACCGTGGGGGCCGATCGCGCTCCGCGCCGGGCAGCGGATCAGCGCCGGTGGTGCGCGAACAGCGGCCGGTAGTCCGAGTCGTGACGGAACCAGGCCAGCCCGGCCGGTCCGGCGGCGTACAGGGCGGTGGCGTAGGCGTCGGCGACGGCGAGGTTCGGGCCGAGCACGGTGGCGGCCACCAGCCGGTCGGTCGGCTCGCCGGTGTGCGGGTCGACGACGTGGCCGCGCCGGCCGGTGACGCCGGACGTGCCGACCGCGCCCGTCGTCATCTCCAGCACGACAGGTGTCCGGCGGGTGTCGGTGGGGTGGTGCACCGCGACGCGCCACGGCCCGCCGTGCGCCGCGTGTCCGCGTACCGTCAGATCGGCGCCGCTGAGCACGGCGTAGTCGTGGATGCCGGCGGCGCGCAACCGGGCCGCGGCCCGCTCCACCGCCCAGCCGCCGAGCAGGCCGCCCGGGTCGAAGCCGCCGGGCACGGCCCAGGCGTCGAACCAGCCGTCGGTGGCCGCCCGCATCGCGGCGCAGAGGTCGATCAGGTCGGCCAGCGGCGGGTACGAGTCGGGGCTGATCTCGTCGCGGCGCAGCCGGGAGACGAGGCTGTCCGGGCGGTTCGGGCCGTAGGTGAGGTCGACGGCGCGCAGTTCGGCGACGGCGTCGCGCAGCGCCTCGCTGACCGCCCGGTGGCCGAACCACTCCGGCGCGTTGAGCAGCATGGTGTAGTCGGCGGTCGAGGTGGCGACGGTGTGGCGGACGCTGATCCGGCCGGACGCGGCGGCGACGGACCGCTCGGCGCGGTGGTTCGTGGCGCCCAGGTGCAGGTCCGGGCGGGCCGGGCGGAACGCGGACTGGTCGACCCAGCGGGTGCGTGGCTGTTCGTCCGCCCAGTGGGCCCGCCGGTGCTCGATCCGCATGACACCTGCCCCCTCGGTGGTCGCCGCCGCGTCGCGGCGGTGCCGGATTCCGGGCCCCCGTCGGCCCGTGACCCCGACCCTAAGCAGTGGAGATGACCGCACCATGAGTGCCGGCTGGGAGCCTCCTGTGATTCGCCGTCCCGGATGATGGAAGATTCGTACCGGGGGGCGGGACGGCGACGTACGGTTGCGCCTAACGACAAGACGAGGAGCGTCAGGTGGCACACATCGCGGTGGTGGCCGGCGACGGCATCGGACCCGAGGTGGTCGCGCAGGCCCGCAAGGTCCTCGACGCGGTGGTGCCCGGTATCGAGGCCACCGAGTACGACCTGGGTGCGGCGCGCTATCACCGCACCGGTGAGGTGCTGCCCGACTCCGTCCTCGACGAGCTGGCCGGTCACGACGCCATCCTGCTCGGCGCGGTGGGCGACCCGACCGTGCCGCCGGGTGTGCTGGAGCGCGGTCTGCTGCTCAAGCTCCGGTTCGCCTTCGACCAGTACGTCAACCTGCGCCCGTCCCGGCTCTGGCCCGGCGTCGCCGGTCCGCTGGCCGCGGTCAAGCCCGGCGAGGTCGACCTCGTGGTGGTCCGCGAGGGCACCGAGGGGCTGTACGCGGGTGCCGGCGGCGCGCTGCACCGGGACACCCCGGCCGAGGTGGCCACCGAGGAGAGCCTGAACACCCGGCACGGCGTCGAGCGGGTGATCCGCGACGCGTTCGCCCGCGCCGCCCGCCGGGAGCGGCGCAAGGTCACGCTCGTGCACAAGACCAACGTGCTCACCCACGCCGGGTCGCTCTGGGCGCGCGCCTTCGCCGCGGTGGCCGCCGAGCACCCGGACGTGACCACCGAATACCAGCACATCGACGCCGCCGCGATGTTCCTGGTGACGAACCCGTCGCGGTACGACGTGGTGGTCACCGACAACCTGTTCGGCGACATCCTCACCGACATCGCCGCGGCCGTGACCGGTGGCATCGGGCTGGCGGCCAGCGGCTGCATCAACCCCGAGGGGCGCTACCCGTCGATGTTCGAGCCGGTGCACGGCTCGGCGCCGGACATCGCCGGCCAGGGCGTCGCCGACCCGGTCGCCGCGGTGCTGTCCGCCGCGCTGCTGCTGGACCAGCTCGGCCACGCCGACGCCGCCGCCCGGGTCACCGCCGCGGTCGGCACCGAGCTGGCCGCCCGTACGCCCGGGACGCCGCTGCGCACCGAGGAGGTCGGCGACCGGCTCGCCGCGCTCTCCGTAGCCTGACCGGGCCGACCCTGCTGGCGGCCCGGTACCGGGCCGCCAGACCCGTCACCGGGCCCACCCCGACCGTCCGGCGCGTCGTCTCCGCCGGGGCGGAGCTATCCGCTGAACGACCGTTCGGGGTAAGTTTTCTGGCACCAGTGACGTCGGCGTGCGATCCCGCATGCCGTCAACCCGCAGGGAGGTCAGCGCGATGAGCGGTGGTGACATGCTCGATTTCGAGATCCGTCCGAATCCCGCGCCGGTATCCGCCGCCGACCGGGCCGCCCTGCTGGCGAACCCGGGCTTCGGCCGGGTCTTCACCGATCACATGGTCACCATCCGGTACGCCGAGGGCAAGGGCTGGTACGACGCCCGCCTGGAGGCGCGCGCGCCGATCCCGATGGATCCGGCCGCTGCGGTGCTGCACTACGCGCAGGAGATCTTCGAGGGGCTGAAGGCGTACCGCACCGGTGACGCGGTGACGATGTTCCGCCCGGAGGCCAACGCGGCCCGGTTCAACGCGTCCGCCCGCCGGCTGGCCATGCCGGAGCTGCCGGAGGAGACGTTCGTGGAGTCGCTGCGCCGGCTGGTCGAGATCGACCAGGCGTGGATTCCCGAGCACGAGGACGCCAGCCTCTACCTGCGGCCGTTCATGTTCGCCAGCGAGGTCTTCCTCGGTGTCCGCCCGGCCAACGAATACCTCTACTGCGTGATCGCCTCGCCGGCCGGCGCGTACTTCGCCGGTGGCGTGAAGCCGGTGACGGTGTGGGTCTCGCCGGACTACACCCGGGCCGCTCCCGGCGGCACCGGCGCGGCCAAGTGCGGCGGCAACTACGCCGCCTCGCTGGCGGCCCAGGCGGAGGCGATCGAGGCCGGATGCGACCAGGTGGTGTTCCTGGACGCGGTGCAGCGGCGGTACGTCGACGAGCTGGGCGGCATGAACGTCTTCTTCGTCTACGACGACGGCAGCATCGTCACCCCGCCGCTGGGAGGCACGATCCTGCCGGGCATCACCCGCGACGCGATCCTCGCGCTGGCCGCCGAGGCCGGGCACGAGGTGCGGGAGGCGCCGGTCGCCTTCGACGACTGGCAGGCGGACGCGGCGAGCGGGCGGCTGCGCGAGGTGTTCGCGTGCGGCACGGCCGCCGTGATCACCCCGATCGGCGGTGTGCGCTTCCCGGACGGCGAGTTCCTGATCGGCGGCGGTGAGCCGGGCCGGGTCACCATGGCCCTGCGCCAGAAGCTGGTGGACATCCAGCGCGGCCGCGCCGAAGACCCCCACGGCTGGGTCACCCGGGTCCTCTGACGGTCCTCCCGCGGTGATCAAGGAGTTTGCGTCCGGTTCCGGCGCGGACGAGGACACCAACTCCTTGATCACCGCTGGGCAGGGCCGGGGCGGGGCGGCGGTCAGTCCAGGAGGTGGGTGCGGAGGGACTCCAGCTGCGCCTCGGTGACGCCGGCGTGGGTCAGGTAGCCCTCGATCGAGCCGTAGCCGCCGCGCAGCTCGGCGAGGAACAGCTCCATCGCCTCGGCCGGGGAGGCCAGGAACGGCGGCGGCGGTTCCTCCGCGTCCGGCAGCGTGGCGCGGACCCACTCGGCGAAGCGCTGCGACGCGGCGCTGCTGAGCGCGTAGTCGGCGACCACGTCCTCGTCGGGCACCCCGAGCACCGCGAGCGTCAGCGCGCAGACGATGCCGGTGCGGTCCTTGCCGGCGACGCAGTGCACCACCACCGGGGCGTTGGCGCTGTCCGCGATCAGCCCGACCGCCTCGGCGAGGCCGGCCGTGCCGGTGCGCGCCAGGTCGGCGTAGCGGTCGGCCAGGTAGCGGGCCAGGCTGACGCCGGAGGAGTCGAACCGGTTCGCGCCCCAGTCGGCATGCTCGGGGTGGATGTGCCGGTAGGTCAGGCCGTCGTAGTCGGGCACCCGCCCGTCGCGTTCCACCTCGGTGGGGCGGCGCAGGTCGATCACAGTACGGATGCCGAGCGCGGTGAACGCGCTCCGGTCGGTGTCGTCGATGCGGTGCAGCGAGTCGGAGCGGTAGAGCCGGCCGCGGCGGACGGTGCGCCCGTCGCGAGCGGCGTATCCGCCGACGTCGCGGAAGTTGAACAGGGCGGGGAAGGGGCTCTCCGGGGCGTCCACATCCGACACGGTAACGGCCGGCGGGGCGCTCGCGCGTCCCCGCCGGCCGTCGCCGAGGTGTCAGATGCGCGGCGGCACGTCCGGCGGCAACGCCGAGTGGTTCTCGCCGTAGTAGCCGCCCAGCCGGTCCCGGTAACCCGGGTCGGCGTGGCTGGACTCGTCGTACTCCGGGGCGGCCTTGATCTGGTCCTTCTCCCGGTCGACGTGCACGGTGCGGGCGTCGTGGTCGACGTGGTTCACGGTGCCGGCCGGGAGCATCACCTTCTTGCCGAAGATCCACGGCCCGGTGTCCACGACCAGGTAGCTGTCGTCCACCTCGTGGCTCGCCCGGTCGATCTTGCCGATGGCGCCGTCGGTGGCCTCGACCTTGTAGCCGGTCAGGTCGGCGCTCGCCACGCCCGCCTCGTCGCGGTAGCGCCACGGGTCGAAGGCGCCCGCCGGAGCGCCCCCGGCGACCGTGCCCCGGCCGTCGTCGAGGATCGGCTCGGTGCCGCCGTGCGTGGCGCGCGGGTCCAGTCCGTCCATGTGCCGCCTCCCGTCCCCAGGGCCGCGGCCGTCGCGGCGCCGTCGTCAGTCGGAAGGGTTACCCACCCTGTCCGGGCACCAACCCGCCGGCGGCCGGCCCGCCGACGCCGAGGGGCCGGCGCCACGGTGGTGACGCCGGCCCCTCGGGTCGTCGGCCCGCGCGGTGCCGGTCGGGCGCGCACGGGCCGGTGGGTCAGGCCAGTGCGGCCTCCGCGTCCAGGGTCACCGCGGCGGCGTGTACGACGGCGGCGATCCGCAGTCCCTCGTGCACCTGCTCACGGCTGAACCCGGCGGCGCGCAGCGTCTTCTCGTGCGACTCCAGGCAGACGCCGCAGCCGGTGATCGCCGAGACGGCGAGGCACCACAGCTCGAAGTCGGTCTTCTCCACGCCGGGGCGGGCGATGATCTGCATCCGCAGCCGGGCCGGCAGCGACGCGTACTGCTCGTCGCCGATCAGGTGCTTGGCCCGGTAGTAGACGTTGTTCATCGCCATGACCGCCGCCGCGCCCTTGGCCGCCTCGACCGCCTCGGGCGTGAGGTGACCGGCCGCCTCGGCGGCGATCTCCCGCAGCACCACCGGGTTGCGGGCCGCCACCGCGCAGGCCAGGGCGGTGCCCCACGCCTGCTCCGGCTTCAGCGTCGAGGTGGTGATGGTGGAGCCGAGGTTGAGCCGGATGTCCTTGGCGTACTCGGGCAGACCCGCCTTGATCACGTCCAGGCCCATGGTCAGGCCCCGGCGCCGGCGAGGAGCGCGTTGGCGTCGAGCGTCGCCCCGCCCTTGTTCCAGTTGCACGGGCACAGCTCGTCGGTCTGGAGCGCGTCGAGCACCCGCAGCACCTCGGAGACGTTGCGGCCGACCGAACCGGCGGTCACCATGGCGAACTGGATCTCGTTGTTCGGGTCCACGATGAAGGTGGCCCGCTGCGCGACACCGTCCTCGCCGAGCACGCCGCAGGCGGAGGTCAGCTCACGCTTGATGTCGCTGAGCATCGGGAAGGGCAGCTCGCGCAGGTCCGGGTGGTCCTTGCGCCAGGCGTAGTGGACGAACTCGTTGTCGACGGAGACGCCGAGCACCTGGGCGTCCCGGTCGGCGAACTCGCCGTTGAGGCGACCGAACTCGGCGATCTCGGTCGGGCAGATGAAGGTGAAGTCCTTCGGCCAGAAGAACACGACGCGCCACTGGCCCTCGTGGGACTTGTGGTTGATCGTCTCGAACGCCTTGTCGGCGTCGAGCGACACGCAGGCGGTGAGTTCGTACTCGGGGAAGTGGTCACCGACAGTGAGCACGGGTCCTCCTTGAGCGTGACCCGGCAGCACCGCCGGGTCAGTAACTGGATCTTTTCAAGATTCTTCCGTAGCCCCGTTTGCGCTCGTGGCGGGCGTGCCCGCGTGTGAAGACGATCACCGGGCCGATCCCCGTCCCGGAATATGGGTTTCGCCTCCCAAAACCGGGGGCGGGGTGGCAGAGTACGGGTCGTGACCAGCTTCGTCCTGATCATTAGCAGCTAGCGCGCCGGCCCTTCCCTCGCCGAGCGCGCAGACCTCCCGCATCCGCGGGGGGTCTTTTTGTTTGCTCCCCCAGGGCACGAGAAGAGGACTCCGATGACGTTCCAGGTGTACGACACGACGCTGCGCGACGGCGCGCAGCGCGAAGGGCTCACGTACTCGGTGGTCGACAAGCTGGCGGTGGCCCGCCTGCTGGACGACCTCGGAGTCGGCTTCATCGAGGGCGGCTGGCCGGGCGCGGTGCCCAAGGACACCGAGTTCTTCCGCCGCGCCCGCACCGAGCTGGAGCTGCGGCACGCGATCCTGGTCGCCTTCGGCGCCACCCGCAAGGCCGGCCTCGCCGTCGAGGACGACCCGCAGGTGCGCGGCCTGCTCGACGCGCAGACCCCGGCCGTGGCCCTGGTCGCCAAGGCGGACCTGCGGCACGTGGAGCGGGCGCTGCGCACCACCGCCGAGGAGAACCTCGCCATGGTCCGGGACACCGTCTCGTACCTGGTGGCGCAGGGGCGGCGCGTCTTCGTCGACGGGGAGCACTGCTACGACGGGTTCCGGTTCGACCCGGGCTACACCGCCGCCGTCGCGGAGACCGCGCTGGCCGCGGGCGCCGAGCGCTTCGTGCTCTGCGACACCAACGGCGGCATGCTGCCCTCCCAGGTCACCGCCGTGATCGAGGGACTGGTGGCGCGGACCGGGATCGCGCCGGAACGGCTCGGCATGCACGCCCAGAACGACACCGCCTGCGCGGTGGCGAACACGATCGCCGCGGTCGAGGCGGGCGTCCGGCACGTGCAGGGCACCGCCAACGGGTACGGCGAGCGCCCCGGCAACGCCGACATCTTCGCGATCGTCGCCAACCTCCAGCTCAAGCTGGGCATGCCCGTCCTACCGGAGGGCTGCCTGGAACAGATGGTGCGGGTCTCGCACGCCATCGCCGAGATCGCCAACATCGCCCCCGACACCCACCAGGCCTACGTCGGGGCCGCCGCCTTCGCTCACAAGGCGGGGCTGCACGCGAGCGCGATCAAGGTCGACCCGTTGCTCTACAACCACGTGGAACCCACTGTGGTGGGCAACGACATGCGGATCCTGGTGACCGAGATGGCCGGCCGGGCCAGCATCGAGCTCAAGAGCCGCGAGCTCGGTCTGGACCTGGCCGGCCATCCGGACGCCCTGTCCCGGGTCACCGGGCGGGTCAAGGAGCTGGAGGCCGACGGCTGGTCGTTCGAGGCCGCCGACGCCTCGTTCGAGCTGCTGGTCCGCTCCGAGCTGCCGGACGCCGCGCCGGCCCGGCCGTTCGCGCTGGAGTCGTACCGGGTGATCGTCGAGCACCGCGAGGACGGCGCCGTGGTCTCCGAGGCGACGGTGAAGATCCGGGTACGCGGCGAGCGGGTGATCGCCACCGCCGAGGGCAACGGCCCGGTCAACGCGCTGGACGAGGCGCTGCGGGTGGGTCTGGCCCGGCACTACCCGGAGCTGCGCGAGTTCGAGCTGGCCGACTACAAGGTCCGCATCCTGGAGGGCAGCCACGGCACCGGCGCGGTGACGCGCGTGCTCGTGGAGACCGCCGGCGCCGGCCGCGACTGGACCACTGTGGGCGTACACCCGAACGTGGTCGAGGCGAGCTGGCACGCCCTGGTCGACGCGCTCACCTACGGCCTGGACCGGGCCCGGGTGCCGGGCGCGACGGCGGCCTGACTCACCCGGCCGGTA
This sequence comes from Micromonospora sp. WMMD1219, assembly GCF_049315215.1. Classification (NCBI taxonomy): domain Bacteria; kingdom Bacillati; phylum Actinomycetota; class Actinomycetes; order Micromonosporales; family Micromonosporaceae; genus Micromonospora; species Micromonospora sp. WMMD1219. The sequence goes on along the minus strand of NZ_CP186057.1, from coordinate 206,801 downwards.
GGCGCAGCTCGACCAGCAGCGCGCGGTGGTCGCTCCCAGGCACCGGACGGGTGCCGGCGGCGCGGACCGCGATGCGCCGGTCCACCAGCACGTGGTCGATGGCGACCGGCGGGATCGGGTCGCCGTCGTACGGGCCCCAGGTGCCGCCGAACCCGGCTCCGGCCGCGTCCGCCGCGTCGGTGTAGCCGGTGGCGATCAGGTCCCGCAGCGCCGCGTGGTCGAGCGTGGCGTTGAAGTCGCCGGCCAGCACGCTCAGCCCGCCGTCCGGGGTGGCGGGCGGCTGGGCGCGCTGGTCGGTCCACCAGTCCGGCACCACGTCCGGGGCGTACGGCGCGGCCGGGTGCGCCGACTCCACCCGCAGCGGCGGCGCCCCGGGCACCGTCACCGTCGCGTACGCCTGGGTGAAGAAGAAGCCCTGGTTGCGCCGGTGGCCGGTGTCGCGCAGCGGGTGCCGGGCGTACACGCCGGAGCCGGTCGAGCCGACCTCGGGGGTCAGCGACCGGTACGGCAGCAGCGCGGCCAGGCCGAGCCGGTCCAGCTCGGCGGCCAGCGGCGGGGTGAGTTCCTGCACCGTGAGCACGTCCACCCGGCGCGTCCGGACCAGGTCCACCAGCGCCGCCGGATCGGCCGAGCCGAGACGCAGGTTGGCGGTGAGCAGCCGCAGCGCCGGCCCGTCGGCGGCGGGCCGGTCGCCGGGGACCGCGCGGGGCGCCACCGCGCCGACCAGCGCCAGCGCGGCGAGGGCCGCGACCACCGCCGGGGCGCGGCGCCGCAGGGCGAGCGCCGCCACCGCCACGACCGGGGCCACGGCGGCGGCGTACGGCGTGAACGCGATCGCCAGCACCATCGGACCGCGTTCCAGTCCGGTCAGGCGCACCAGCGCCCACGCGGCGACCGGCGCGACCGCGAGCCAGCACGCGACGGTGGCCGGGCGGCCGCCCCGGGTACCGGCCCGGGGCAGGCGCGGCAGGGTGATCATGACGGTGAGGCTACCCCGATCCGGGCCGGCGCGACGCCCTCCGAAACAATTTCGTGAATTGTTTATCGCAATTTTGGGGCATCTTTGCGGATCGGTCGGACACGCAATAACACTATTGACCGCCCGCATTTTACGGTGCTAGGTTCCACCTGGTTGAGACGTCGCGACTCTCTGTAGTAAGGCCAGCTCACGAGCGGTGCGCTCCCGAGCGGATACCCGATGATCCGCAATTTTGACGCGCGCAGTCGCCGTATCACCACGGTCTACCAAGGGAGAACTCATGGCCACATTCTTCAAGCGAAAGGCGACGGTGGTGGCGCTCGCCGCGCTGTCCCTCAGCCTGGCCGGTGGCGGGATCGCCGCGGCCGCCCAGCCGGAGGCGAAGCCGCAGCCCGGCGCCCGGCACTCCACGGCGCAGCCGCCGGTGACCGCCGTCGAGCGGCAGGCCGCCCGGACCGCGATGCGGGCCACCCTGGCCCCACCGGCCGCCGGCCAGGTCGCCTGGGCCGTCGTGGCGGCCAACGGGACGCTGTTGCAGCACTCCGGCAACGTGGTGTCCTCGTTCCGGTTCACCCCGGGCACCGGCGTCACCGCCGGGCAGTACCAGGTGCTGCTGGACTACAACGTCTCGGCCAAGGCGTACGTGGCGACCATCGGCACGAACGACCCGGCGAACGTGCCGCCCGCCGGTGAGGTGTCGGTCGCGCCCCGCACGCTGACCCCGAACGCGGTCTTCGTGCAGACCCGCAACTCCACCGGCGGCGCCGCCGACCGGCCGTTCCACCTGGTCATCGCCAACTGACCCGTCCGGCCCCGCACCGGCCCCCGCTCCGGCGGGGGCCGGTGTCGTGTTCCGTGCCGGTCCGGTCGGTGCCGCGCCGCTTCGCGCCGTTCCCGCCCGGCTGGGGAGATGCTGCCGGTCCGGCCCGCAGACCACCGTCCACGGGCCGATAATCCGACGTTTGTCGCCGGTCCGGCACGGGAAGCAAGCACCGTGACGGACATCTCGGACACCCCGGCCAGCGTGCTCAGCCCGGTCGACGCCGACGCGAGCGGCGTCGAGCTGGAACAGACCCTCGTCGAGGTCAAACGCGTGATCGTCGGGCAGGATCGGCTCGTCGACCGCCTGCTCACCGCCCTGATCGCGGACGGGCACTGCCTGCTGGAGGGCGTACCGGGGGTGGCCAAGACGCTGGCGGCGCAGACGCTCGCCACAGTGGTCGGTGGCACGTTCTCCCGGATCCAGTTCACCCCCGACCTGGTCCCCTCCGACATCGTCGGCACCCGCATCTACCGCGCCTCCACCGAACAGTTCGACGTGGAGCTGGGGCCGATCATGGCGAACCTGGTGCTCGCCGACGAGATCAACCGGGCCCCGGCCAAGGTGCAGTCGGCGCTGCTCGAGGCGATGGCCGAGCGGCAGGTCTCCATCGCCGGCCGGAGCTGGCCGGTGCCGGACCCGTTCCTGGTCCTGGCCACCCAGAACCCGATCGAGTCCGAGGGCGTCTACCAGCTCCCCGAGGCGCAACGCGACCGCTTCCTGATGAAGGTCGTGGTCGACTACCCGAGCGACGCCGACGAGCTGGCCATCCTCTACCGGATGAGCACCGAGCGGCCCACCGCGCGTACCGTGCTCGACCCGAACCGGCTGCGCGATCTCCAGCGCCGCGCCACCGACGTCTTCGTCCACCACGCGCTCGCCGAGTACGTGGTCCGCCTCATCCTCGCCACCCGCGACCCGGAGCGCTTCGGCCTGCCCGACGTCGCGCCCCTGCTGGCGTACGGGGCCAGCCCCCGGGCCACGCTCGGCCTGGTGGCCGCCGCCCGCGCCCAGGCGCTCATCCACGGCCGGGACTACGTGCTCCCCGAGGACATCCGGGAACTGGCGGTGGACGTGCTGGCGCACCGGCTCGTGCTCTCCTTCGACGCGATCGCCGACGGGATCTCCGGCGAGGACGTGGTGCGCCGCGTGATCGAGGCGGTGCCGCCGCCCCGGCTGGTCAACGGGCCCACGGAGACGGTGAACGACCTGGCGGCGGCATGACCGGCGCAGCCGAACCCGGGCTCGCCGATCTCGCCCCGGACCAGCGGCTGCGCCGGCTGGAGCTGACGGTGACCCGGCGGCTCGACGGCCTGCTGCACGGCCGGTACCGCGGCCTGCTCCCCGGACCCGGTAGCGAGGCGGCCGGCAGCCGGGAGTACCGCCCCGGCGAGGACGAGGTACGCCGGATGGACTGGGCGGTCACCGCCCGGACCACCGTTCCGCACGTCCGCGAGGTCGACGCGGACCGGGAACTGACCACCTGGCTGCTCGTCGACGCCAGCCCCAGCATGGAGTACGGCACGTCCACGCTGGACAAACGGGAGCTGGCGGTGGCGGCTGTGGCGGCGGTCGGCTTCCTCACCGCCGGAGTCGGCAACCGGCTCGGCGCCCAGGTGCTCACGCCGGACGGGCTGCGCCGGTTCCCGGCCCGCAGCGGGCGTACCCATCTGCTCGGGCTGCTCCGCGCGCTGCTCGGCGCCCCGCGTACCGGCGACCTGCCGGACTCCGGCGGCGCGGGCGCGGCCGGCGCGGGCCCTCGGGACGCGGTGCCGGGCCTGGTCGACGGGCTGGACGGCCTCCAGCGCGTCGCCACCCGGCGCGGGCTCGTGGTGATCGTCTCCGACTTCCTCGACGAACTGCCCGACGACCCGGACACCGCGCCGCCGCCCTGGGCCGCGGCGCTGCGCCGCCTCGCGGTACGGCACCAGGTGCTCGCGGTCGAGGTGACCGACCCGCGCGAGCTGGAACTGCCCGACGTCGGCCTGATCACGCTCGTCGACCCGGAGAGCGGCCGGCACCGCGAGGTGTGGACCGGCGACCCGGGCCTGCGCGAGCGGTACGCGCGCGCCGCCGCCGAGCAGCGCGACCAGGTACGCCGCACGCTGCGCCGGGCCGGCGCCACCCACCTGGCGCTGCGCACCGACCGGGACTGGTGCGCGGACGTCGTCCGGTACGTGCACGAGCAGCGCCGGCTGGCCATGGTGCCGGCCGCCGCCCGCGGAGGTGTCGCATGACCTGGCAGTCACCCGCCCGCCTCTGGCTGCTGCTCGCCGTCGTCGCCCTGGTCGCCGGCTATCTGGTGCTGCAACGGCGGCAGAGCAGGTACGCGGTGCGCTTCACCAACCTGCGCCTGCTCGACCGGGTCGCCCCGCGCCGCCCGGCCTGGCGGCGGCACGTCCCGGCGGGCCTGTTCCTCGCCATGCTCGCGCTGCTGGTGGTCGGGTTCGCCCGGCCCGAGGCGGAGGTGCGGGTGCCCCGGGAACGGGCCACGGTGATGGTCGCGGTGGACGTCTCCACCTCGATGCTCGCCGGTGACGTGGACCCGGACCGGTTGACCGCGGCCAAGGAGGCGGGCCGGCGGTTCGTCGACGGGCTGCCGGACGAGTTCAACGTCGGCCTCGTCGCGTTCGCCGGCAGCGCGGCGGTGCTGGTGCCGCCGAGCACCGACCGGGAGGCGCTGCACGACGGCATCGGGCGGCTGGCCGAGGGCATCACCGGCGTGCAGGGCACCGCCATCGGCGAGGCGATCAGCACCTCGCTCGGCGCGGTCAAGAGCCTGGACGCCACCGCCGCCAAGGACCCGCCGCCGGCCCGGATCATCATCCTCTCCGACGGCGCGAACACCTCCGGCATGGACCCGATGGAGGCCGCCGACCAGGCGGTCGCCGCGAAGGTGCCGGTGCACACCATCTCCTTCGGCACGCCCGGCGGCTCGGTCGACAGGGGCGGCCGGGCGATCCAGGTGCCGGTGGACGGCCAGACGCTGCGGGCGGTCGCCGAGCAGACCGGCGGCGGCTTCCACGAGGCGTCCACCACCGCCGAGCTGAAGGACGTCTACGAGGACATCGGCACCTCGGTCGGCTACCGCACCGAGCGGCAGGACATCTCGGCCCGCTTCATCGGCCTCGGGCTGGTCCTGGCGATGGGCGCCGCGGCCGGCTCGCTGCGGTGGTTCTCCCGGCTGCCCTGACCCGCACACCACTACCGCACGACATGTGAGGAGCCAGGCATGGCAGTGCAGACCGGACTCGGCGAGCCACGCGGACCGTGGTTCGTCTCGCCGGAGCTGGACCCGGACGGGCGCGGTCACCGGGACGTACCCGGGGGCGGGCCGGAGGTCGGGCGGCGTAGCCTGCGGCACCGGCTGCTGAGCGTGGCGGCGGTGGTGGCGCTCTCCACCGTCTCCGGCGCGGCGGCCGGCACCTGGGCGGCCGACCGGGGCGCGCCGGGACCGGCAGCGGCGTCCGCCGCGCCGGTGCCGGCGGAGCTGATCACCGCCGCCGGCAAGACGGTGCCCGGGGTGGTGTCGGTGATGGTCGGGGGCCGCTCCGGCGCGTCCGCGTCCGGCTCCGGGTTCGCCATCGACAACGAGCAGCACATCGTCACCAACGACCACATCCTGGCCCGGGGCGGTGCCGGCGCGGTCACGGTGGAGACCTCGGACGGGCGGCGTTTCCCGGCCGAGGTGGTGGGCCGGGAACCGGCCAGCGACCTGGCCGTGCTGAAGGTGCCCGCGTCGGCCGGGTTGCCGCCGTTGCCGCTGGCCAAGGCGAACTCGACCAGGGTGGGGGAGCCGGTGCTCGCGGTCGGGTCGCCGCTCGGGCTCGCCGGGACGGTCACCGCGGGCATCGTCAGCGCGCTCAACCGGCAGGTACGCATCGGCAACGGCCGGCACACGGCGGTGCAGACCGACGCCTCCATCAACCCGGGCAACTCCGGTGGGCCACTGGTGAACGCGCGCGGTGAGGTCGTCGGCGTGAACACCGCGATCGCCACCATCGACGGCAACGGGTCGATCGGCATCGGCTTCGCCATCCCGATCGACCAGGTCCAGCAGACCGCCGACACCATCATCGGCCGGGGCGGCTGAGCCGCCGGCGCGGCCACCCGCGCGGGGTTGCTCCGGCGCCCCGCGCGGCGCTGACCTGCACAAGCGCCGCAAGATCGGTGCGAAGTGTCGGATATCCGGCGTGGGATCATTGGGGCATAGAAATATTACGCTGAGTATGGATACTGGCGGAGGTGGAGCAAGCTGTCATTGCGGCCCTCCTCGTGGTGGGCCTGATCATCGGCGCCGGTGTCGGCGCCTCCTACGCGCGTGCGAAACGCGGCTGGACGGACTACCAGACGATCCGGACCAGCGTCCCCGGCGCCCGGCGCAACGCCTGGCTCGCGATCCGGGGCGTGGTCGTCAAGCTCGCGGTGATCGCCCTGCTGCTCGTCGGCGCGGCCGCGTACGCGGCGTCCGGCGGCGGCGAGGAACGGGCCGGTCCCACGCCGAGCGCCACCCCCACCCCGAGTCACCGCGCCGGGCGCTAGCCTCGGGGAGTGGACGACGGACTGCGGGTCACCGATCGGCTCGTGGTGCCCGCCGCCGAGCTGCGCGAGCGGTTCTCCCGCTCCTCCGGCCCGGGTGGGCAGGGAGTGAACACCACCGACTCCCGGGTCGAGCTGAGCTTCGACCTGGGCGGTTCGCCGAGCGTGCCGGAGGCGCTGCGGGAACGCGCGCTGGCCCGGCTCGCCGGCCGCCTGGTCGGCGGCGTGCTCACCGTCACCGCCAGCGAGCACCGCGCCCAGCTGGCCAACCGGGAGGCGGCCCGCGAGCGGATGGCCGCGCTGCTGCGCGAGGCCGTCGCCCCGCCGCCGAAGGCACGCCGTCCGACCCGCCCCTCCCGTGGCGCGAAGGAGCGCCGTCTGGCCGAGAAGAAGCGCCAGTCCCAGCGCAAACGCGACCGCCGGGTGGACGGCGACTGACCGAAAATCCGTTGAGCCGCCACGCGCGCCGCGCGGAGAATTCCGCCACGTGATCGACCTCTCCGTCAAGCCCACGCTCACCGGCGAGCTCGTCGTGCTGCGCCCGTTCCACGACGACGACTTGCCGGCGCTCGCCGAGATCCTGGCCGACCCGGAGGTGGCCCGGCTGACCGGCAGCCCGGCCGGCGAGACGTTCGAGCCGTCCCGCCTGCGCGCCTGGTACGGCACCCGCAACAGCCAGGACGACCGGCTCGACCTCGCGGTGGTGGACCGGGCCGGCGGTGTCTGCGTCGGTGAGGTGGTCCTCAACGAGTGGGACCGGACCAACGCGAGCTGCAACTTCCGCACCCTCATCGGCCCCGGCGGCCGCGACCGCGGCCTCGGCACCGAGGCGGTCCGGCTCATCGTCGGGTACGGCTTCGAGCAGCTCGGCCTGCACCGCATCGGCCTGGAGGTGTTCGCGTTCAACCCGCGTGCCCGGCGCGCCTACGAGAAGGTGGGCTTCGTCGCCGAGGGGACGCTGCGGCAGGTGCTGCGCGACGGCGACGACTGGGTGGACGCCACAGTCATGTCGATCCTCGCCCCGGAGTGGAACCGGCATCGGGGGCACCCGGAGGCTTGAGCCGGAGGCGTCGAAGCGCTTCAATGCGTACGGGAGCTTCAGGGCCGTCACCGACCACCACGTCACAGTGACAGGAGTCCCTTCCGCATGTCCCGAAACCCGCTGCGCGCCGCGCTGACCGCGCTCGCCGCGCTGCTACCGGTCCTCGCCCTCGGCCTCACCCTCACCGCCACCACGCCCCCGGCCGCCGCGGCGGCCACCCCGGTCCGCGTCATGCCGCTCGGCGACTCCATCACCGGCTCGCCCGGCTGCTGGCGGGCACTGCTCTGGAACCGCCTTCAATCCACCGGCCACACCGACGTCGACTTCGTCGGCACGCTCGGGCCGCAGGGCTGCGGTGTGCCGTACGACGGCGACAACGAGGGGCACGGCGGCTACCTCGCGACGAACGTGGCGAACCAGAACCTGCTGCCCGGCTGGCTCGCCGCCACCCGGCCGGACGTCGTGCTCATGCACTTCGGCACCAACGACGTGTGGAGCAACATCGCGCCCGCCACCATCCTGGCCGCGTACTCGAAGCTGGTGGACCAGATGCGGGCCGCCAACCCGGCCACCACAGTGCTGGTCGCGAAGATCATCCCGATGAACCCGGCGAGCTGCCCCGAGTGCGGCTCGCGGACGGTGGCGCTCAACGCGCTCGTCGACGGCTGGGCGGCCGGGAAGAGCACAGCCGCGTCGCCGATCGTGGTGGTCGACCAGTGGACCGGGTTCAGCACCGCCACCGACACGTACGACGGTGTGCACCCGAACGCCGCCGGGGACCAGAAGATGTCCGACCGGTGGTACCCGGCGCTGGTCGCCGCGCTCGACCGCACCACGCCCGGCCCGACCACGTCCCCGACCGGCGGCCCCACCTCGTCGCCCACCGTCAGCCCCTCACCGACGACCAGCCCGTCGCCCACCGGCGGCCCGACGGCGGCGCCCGGCGGCTGCACCGCCACCTGGCGCCTCGCCGGTCAGTGGCCGGGCGGCTTCCAGGGCGAGGTGACCGTCCGCAACGACGGCGCCGCGCCGATCGGCGGCTGGACCGTACGCTTCCCGCTCGCCGCCGGACAGCGGATCAGCCAGGCGTGGAGCGCGGACGTGACACAGAGCGGAACCACGGTGACCGCCCGGAACGCGAGCTGGAACGGCGCGCTGGCCCAGGCCGCCCAGACCACGTTCGGGTTCCTGGCCGACGGTGCGGTCCCGAGCCCGCCGCCGGCAGTGACCTGCGCCGCGAACTGATCCCCGCGCCGGCCGGCCCCGCGCTCAGCGGCGGTCGGCCGGTGTGGCCCGGTCCAGCGCGGCCAGCAGCCGGGTCCGCAACCCGGCGGCCCGCTCGGCGAACCCGCGCTGGGCCGCGGCGTACTCGGCCCGGCCCTCCGGCGTCTCCACCCGCACCGGCGGGTAGCCCAGGTCGGCCAGGTCGTACGGGCTGGCCCGCATGTCCAGCGCCCGGATCTCCCGGGCCAGCGCGAAACAGTCCGCCACCAGTTCCGACGGCACCAGTGGCGACAGCTTGTACGCCCACTTGTACAGATCCATGTTGGCGTGCAAGCAGCCCGGCTGCTCCAGCGCGTGCTGACCCTCCCGGGTCGGCTGGAGCACGTTGAGCGGCCGGGCCGGCGCGGTGAAGAAGCGGAACGCGTCGAAGTGGCTGCACCGCACGCCGCGCTCCTCGACCACAGCCGCCGTCGCCGCCGGGCTCAACCGCAACGGCCAGGCGTTGTGCCGTACCTGCTCCTGCGTCTGCCGGTAGACCATCGCCCACTCGTGCATGCCGAAACAGCCGAACTGCGCCGGGCGCCCGGCGGTCGCCGCGAGCAGCGTACGGATCCAGACGATCGACTCGGCGCGCCGCGCGCGTACCCGATCCGTGTCGAGAGTGAGCCCGGCGGAGGCCGCTGTGTAGTCCGGGCCGAAACCGGCCGGGTCGGCGTCGCGCAGCACCACGCCGGCACCCGGGTGCCAGCGGCGCAACTGCGCCGGGCGGTGCGAGTAGTAGGTGAACAGGAAGTCCTCGACCGGGTGCTTCACCCCGGTGCGGCGGCGGGCCAGGTGCGGCGTCAGCCAGGCGTCCACCCGAGCCTCGTGGGCGTGCCGGCGCGCCTGCCAGTCGGCCAGGTCGAGCGCGGGGGCGAGGGCGGCGGTCACACACCCCAGGGTACGACCGCCGCCCGTGCCCGGATCACGCCACGTCCACCCGCACGCCTGCGGAGAAGACGCCGCTGCGCAACTCCAGCCGCTTCGGCGGCTCGTCGCCGCGCATGATGAACACCAGCGGCAGCAGCACCCGCCGCCCGGCGGCCACCGGCTGGGAGAAGACGTCCCGGCCCAGGTTCGCCACCCGGGTCGCGTCCTCGTCCGCCGCCACCCAGTTGCCGCTCGGCAGGTACGCCCGCTGCAACTGCCCGTGCCAGGTCTGGTCCTCGTTGGTGAGGTTGCGCACCCCGACCGTGGCCAGGCACGGCCGGCCCCCGCCGGGCGCCGGTGGCAGGACGTCGGCGCCGCAGCTCACCCGGTAGACGGTGAACTCGAACGCGGTCTCGCGCAGCGGCTGGCCCAGCGCGCCGGTGACGCTGCTGCCCACCCACGCGCCGCTCGTCGGCTGCTTGGTGGTGTCCATCGCGGCCACCCGCTGCGTGGCCGACCAGGCTGCCGCGCCGACCACACCGGCGAGCACCGCCGCCGCCACGCCGACCACGAGCCAGACCGGCGGCCGGCGACGACGGCTCGCGGGCGACGGCACTGCCGTACGCGGATAGACGGTGCCCCGCTCGGCCGGCCCGCTGTGGCCCGGCATGCCGTTGCCCGGTCCGCCCTGGCCGGGTCCGGCTCCGCCCGGCATGTCCAGGCCGGGCACGCCGCCTTCGGGGGCGCCGGTGTGCATGGTGCCGCCTCCGGGCGTACCGGTGGGCGTCGCGGCGCTCCGCGCGGCCGTGCGTCGGCGGCGGCGCCACACCGCCCACCACACCACACCGGCGGTGACCACCAGCAGCGCGGTGAACGCGGCGAGCAGCACCGGCGGGCGCCGCCAGGCCGGGGCGGCGGTGACCTGCGCCGCCGGGGCCGTCGCGGCACCCACCCAGGTCGCCGTGGCGCAGTCGAACGGGCGGGTGCCGTCCGTGCCGTACACGCAGGTGGGAGCGGTCACCGAGCGGCCCGGACCGGGGACCGACAGCGCGGTGTGCAGCGTGGTGGTGCTCTTCGCCGGCAGCCGCAGCCGCCAGGTCACCTCACCGGCGCTCATCCCGGCGGGCCGGCTGGCCCGGCCGCCGCCGGTCACCGTGGTGGCCCGCGACCCGTTCGGCAACTCCTGCCGGACCATCGTGTCGACGGGTGCCGAGCCGGCGTTGCGGACCTCGATCCGGTAGCCCGGCGCCGGGGTGCCCGACGCACCCACCGCCACGCTCACCGGGGGCATCGACGGCCGGACCGGGGCCGGGCCGGTGGTCGGCACCGCCGGGGGCACCGCCGGCACGCCGGTCGGGATCGGGGTGGCCGCGGCACCGGGGAAGACCGCCGGTGCCGGGGCCGGATGGGCGGGGGCGGCGGCCGCGCCTGGCGTCGCCGGGGACAGCGCCGGTACGGCGGCGATGACGCCGAGGCAGTTCACGAACACTGCCAGGGCCCTGTGGTGTCGTCTCGATGCAGGCATACCAACGAACCTCCGGACCCGAAGCTATGGTCCGGGGCCCGCCGGGCGGGTACGAAGCCGCCATTCCCGCCCCGTCCGGCGCGATCGCGCGTACCCTGTGCGGCTCCCGCCGGTCCGGTGCCGCCGGCGGCCCGCGAGGGTGTGGTGCGCGACCGCCGGGGCGTGCCGCCTGCCGGTGTCCGCCGGGCGGCCCGCGGGCGGGGATAGATTGGCCGGGTGCGTATCGCTCGTTTCGCTCATGCCAAGGGAATGTCGTTCGGGGTCGTCGAGGGCGAGCCGGAGGCCGGGCCGCAGGGCCTGACCATCGCCGAGATCGAAGGCCACCCGTTCGGGCAGATCCAGTTCTCCGGCGCCCGCTGGGCGCTCTCCGACGTGCGGCTGCTGTCGCCGATCCTGCCCAGCAAGGTGGTGTGTGTCGGCCGTAACTACGCCGAGCACGCCGCCGAGCACGGCAGCGAGGTGCCGAAGGAGCCGCTGCTCTTCCTCAAGCCGTCCACCTCGGTGATCGGCCCGCGCGACGCCATCCGGCTGCCGATCTTCTCCAAGCAGGTCGAGCACGAGGCGGAACTCGCCGTGGTGATCGGCGCCCCGGGCGCCCGCCGGGCCGACCGGGCCGCCGCCGAGCGGGCCATCTTCGGCTACACCTGCGCCAACGACGTCACCGCGCGGGACCTCCAGCGCTCCGACGGGCAGTGGACCCGCGCCAAGGGCTTCGACTCGTTCTGCCCGATCGGGCCGTGGATCACCACCGGGCTCGACGTCAGCGACCTGGAGATCCGGTGTGAGGTGGGTCGCAACCCGGAGGAGATGGAGGTACGCCAGCTCGGCCGGACGAAGGACATGGTGTTCGACGTTGCCGGCCTGGTGTCGTACATCTCGCACGTGATGACGCTGCTGCCCGGCGACGTGGTCCTCACCGGCACGCCGGCGGGGGTTAGCCCGCTCACCGAGGGGGATACGGTCACCGTGCGGATCCAGGGGATCGGGGAGCTGAGCAACCCGGTGGTCCCTGTCGCCTGATCGCTCCGATGCCTCGTTTCCGCTGGTCAGGTGGGTTTCGAGGGGTTGGATTTGGCCTGTCGGCACCGGGAGGGTAAAGTTCATTCCCGGCGCCGCAAGGGGCCAATGGGGTATGGGGTAATTGGCAGCCCGACTGATTCTGGTTCAGTTAGTCTAGGTTCGAGTCCTGGTACCCCAGCGCAGCCGCGGGTTCGCGAGAACCCTCGGACGCTGGAATCCGGCAGCTCACGCTGGCGGAGTGCAATGAAGGTTCTGGCCCCGTCGTCTAGCGGCCCAGGACGCCGCCCTCTCAAGGCGGTAGCGCCGGTTCGAATCCGGTCGGGGCTACAGCACCGACAGCCCGTCCCGTTCTCCGGGGCGGGCTTTCTGCTGTCCTGCCCACGCGCGCAGGGGGTGGACCCCCCCTCCGTGGTGCCGGGCGGGATGCCGCTAGACTACTGCCACACCGCCCGGCAGGGTGGTGAAGCACGAAAAAGTGCCTGGCCCCGTCGTCTAGCGGCCCAGGACGCCGCCCTCTCAAGGCGGTAGCGCCGGTTCGAATCCGGTCGGGGCTACATCCACGAACGGCCCGTCTCGCTCCGCGAGGCGGGCCGTTCCGCATCCCCGCCCCGCCCTCCCGCGCCCTCCCCGCCCTCGCCCGTTGATCATGAAGTTAGCGGCAGTCTGAGAGATCAAAAATGCCGCCAACTTCATGATCAACGGGGGCGGGTGGTGGGTGGGTGGGGTGGGTGGGTGGGGGGTCGGGGGGTTAGAGGCCGGAGAGGCGCTGGCCGGCTCGGACCACGGCCATGGCGTGGCGTTCGCCGGGGCGGCGGCCGAGGCGCTCGATCGGGCCGGAGATGCTGATCGCGGCGATCACCCGCCCGGTCCGGTCGCGGATCGGCGCCGAGACGCTCGCCACACCCGCCTCCCGCTCGGCGACGCTCTGCGCCCAGCCACGCCGCCGCACCTCGGCCAGCGTGCGGCCGGTGAACTTGGAGCGGGGGAGCAGCGGCATGACCGCCTCCGGCGGCTCCCAGGCGAGCAGGATCTGCGCCGCCGAACCGGCGGTCATCGGCAGCACCGAGCCGACCGGGACGGTGTCCCGCAGGCCGCTGGCACGCTCGGCGGCGGCCACGCAGATCCGCTCGTCGGCGCGGCGCAGGTAGAGCTGGGCGCTTTCGCCGGTGGCGTCCCGTAGCGCGGCGAGCAGCGGCTCGGCGGCGGTCAGGAGCACGTCCGGGGCCGCGTTGGCCAGCTCGCCCAGGCGTGGACCCGGGCGCCAGCGCCCCTGGGTGTCCCGGACGAGCATCCGGTGGATCTCCAGCGCCTGTGCCAGCCGGTGCGCGGTGGCCCGGGGCAGCTTGGTGCGTTCAACGAGTTCGGCCAGGCTGGCGCCGTCGACACAGGCGGCCAGGATGACCACCGCCTTGTCGAGAACGCCGACACCGCTCATACTGTGTCCCACAAGCCGAAATTTACCTCCCAGAATTTAGGATGTCCAGATGGTGGGAGTCACTCAACCGAGGACCCTGGCCGAGAAGGTCTGGGACGCACACGTGGTCCGCTCCGCCGCCGGCGAGCCGGACCTGCTCTTCATCGACCTGCACCTGCTGCACGAGGTGACCAGCCCGCAGGCGTTCGACGGTCTGCGTCTGGCCGGGCGCGGGGTCCGCCGTACCGACCTGACGATCGCGACCGAGGACCACAACACCCCGACCGGGTACGACGACCCGGCGTTCCGTTCCCGGCGCGGCGACCTGCTCACGATCGCGGACCCCACCTCCCGCACCCAGATCGAGACGCTGCGTCGCAACTGCGCCGAGTTCGGCGTCCGCCTGCACCCGCTGGGCGACGAGAACCAGGGCATCGTGCACGTCATCGGCCCGCAGCTCGGCCTCACCCAGCCCGGCATGACGATCGTGTGCGGCGACTCGCACACCGCCACCCACGGCGCGTTCGGGGCGCTGGCGTTCGGCATCGGCACCAGTGAGGTCGAACACGTCCTGGCCACGCAGACGCTGCCGCAGGCCCGCCCGAAGACCATGGCCGTGAACGTCGTCGGCGAGCTGGCGCCCGGCGTCACCGCCAAGGATCTGGTGCTCGCGCTGATCGCGCAGGTCGGCACCGGCGGTGGACGCGGTCACATCGTCGAGTACCGGGGCGAGGCGATCCGCGACCTCTCGATGGAGGGGCGGATGACGATCGCCAACATGTCCATCGAGTGGGGCGCCAAGGCCGGCATGATCGCGCCGGACGAGACCACGTTCGCGTACCTGAAGGGGCGGCCCAACGCGCCCCAGGGCGACGACTGGGACGCGGCGCTGGAGTACTGGCGGACGCTGCCCACCGACGAGGGCGCGACCTTCGACACCGAGGTGACGCTGGACGCGAGCCGGATCACGCCGTTCGTCACCTGGGGCACCAACCCCGGGCAGGGCGTGCCGCTGGGCGCCACGGTGCCGGACCCGGAGGAGTTCGTCACCGAGCCGGAGCGGGTCGCCGCCCGCCGGGCGCTGGAGTACATGGACCTCACCCCGGGCACCCCGCTGCGCGACCTCGCGGTGGACGTGGTGTTCGTCGGCTCGTGCACCAACGGCCGCCTGGAGGACCTGCGGGCCGCCGCCGAGGTGCTGCGCGGGCGGCGGGTCGCCGACGGCGTACGCATGCTCGTGGTCCCCGGCTCCGCCGCGGTCCGCGAGGCGGCCGAGATCGAGGGGCTGGACAAGGTCTTCACCGACGCCGGCGCCGAGTGGCGTTTCGCCGGCTGCTCCATGTGCCTGGGCATGAACCCGGACACGCTGAAGCCGGGCGAGCGTTCCGCCTCGACCTCCAACCGCAACTTCGAGGGCCGCCAGGGCCGGGGCGGGCGTACCCACCTGGTGTCACCGCCGGTCGCCGCCGCCACCGCCGTGGTCGGCCGGCTGGCCGCCCCCGCCGACCTGTAAGAAGGGCAGCCGACAGATGGACAAGTTCACCACCCACACCGGCACGGCCGTGCCGCTGCGCCGATCCAACGTGGACACCGACCAGATCATCCCCGCCGTGTACCTCAAGCGGGTGACCCGGACCGGATTCGCCGATGGTCTGTTCAACGCGTGGCGGGAGGACCCGTCATTCGTCCTCAACGATCCCGTCCATTCGGGTGCGTCGATTCTGATCGCCGGCCCCGAGTTCGGCACCGGATCCTCCCGGGAGCACGCCGTGTGGGCGCTGCGGGACTGGGGCTTCCGGGCCGTCATCTCGCCTCGCTTCGGTGACATCTTCCGCGGCAACGCGCTCAAGGAAGGTCTCCTTCCGGTCGAGCTGGAATTGAAAGCCGTGGAAGAACTGTGGGATCTCGTGGAATCCGAGCCGACCACGCCGATCACTGTCGACCTCGCCGCCCGCCAGGTCCACGCCGGTGACGCCACCTGGGCGTTCCCGCTGGACGACCACAGCCGTTGGCGGCTGATGGAGGGCTTGGACGACATTGGACTCACCCTCCGGCACGAGGCCGAGATCAGCGCGTACGAGGCCGACCGGCCGGCGTTCCTGCCCTCGATCGCCTGACTTCCAGCGCTATTCGCCCCCACCGGTGCATCCGGTGGGGGCGAATCCGTTGCGACACAAGGGCTTTTTTCCACCGAATGTTTGTGTCCAGGCAGCACAGGGCATACCGTGCGCGCAGAATGGCTCGCGTCGAGTCAGTTGCACAATCGGGAGGAAGTCGTGAACAAGGCCGAGCTCATCGAGGCGCTCGCCGTTCGCCTGGGGGACCGGAAGACGGCGACGGCCGCGCTCGACGCGGTTCTCGCTGAGGTCCAGGCGGCGGTCACCAAGGGCGAGAAGGTGGCGATCACCGGTTTCGGAGCGTTCGAGAAGCGCGTCCGGGGAGCCCGAACAGCGCGCAATCCGCGTACCGGCGAGGCGGTGAAGGTCAAGAAGACCTCCGTCCCGACGTTCCGGGCGGGCGCGGGCTTCAAGGAGATGGTGGCCAGCGGCAAGGTGCCGAAGGACACCGCCGCCGCGAAGAAGACCACCGGCGCCGCGAAGAAGACCACCGCGGCGAAGACCACCGCCGCCGCGAAGAAGACCACGGCGGCGAAGGCCACCAAGACCACCGCGACGAAGAAGGCCGCGCCGGCGAAGAAGGCCGCCGCGACCAAGACCACGGCGGCGAAGAAGACGACCGCGGCGAAGTCCACCGCGGCGAAGAAGACCACCACCGCCAAGAAGACGACCGCGGCGAAGTCCGCCACGGCCAAGAAGACCACGGCGGCGAAGAAGGCGCCCGCGAAGAAGGCGCCCGCCAAGAAGGCCGCCACCCGGCGCTGACCGGACGGCCCACGAAAGGGCGCCCACCGTTCGCGGTGGGCGCCCTTTCGCATGGGTACGCGTTGACCGCCCGCCGCCGCGCCCCGCAGAATCGCCGTGCCGAAAACCCCCGTCGGTCACGAGAAGAGGCGCCCGTGCGGCACCGTCACCTCTCCACCCTGGCGCTCGCGCTGGGCATCGCGATTCTGCTGGACGTGCTGCGGGTCTGGCTGCCGTCGATCATCACCCTGTTCGGCCAGGCCGCCGAGACGCCGGCCGAACTGCTCGGCGCGTTCGCGCTCGGCTGGTTCCTGCTCGCCCTCGCCGCGCCCACGCTCGTACGCCGGACGGGTGCCGGCCCGGTCGGACTCGTCGCCGCGGGCGTGCTGGCGGTGGCCCGGCTGGCGCTGACCGCGCAACCCGGCGGCCCGGCCCAGCTCTGGCTGGCCTGCGCCGGGCTGCTCGCGGGCCTGGTCTGGCTCGCCGCGATCGCCGCGTCGGTTCCAAGGCCGGTCGCCGGGCTGGCGCTCGGCCTGGCCGGGAACGCGGTCGGGCACGCCCTGCTCGGCACCGAGGACCTGGTGTGGCGCGGCGGCGTGCTCGGCTGGGGCCTGAGCGCCCCGCTGGTAGCGGCGTTCCTGGCCGCGTCGGTGGCACGGCGGGAGCGGACGGCCGCTCCGGTACGCGCCGACGCGGCGCGGCCGGCGGCGGATGCGGCGGACGGCGACGGCGGGCGGCGCGTGCCCACCCCGGGCCGGCGGGCCTGGTCGCTGTGCGGGCCGGCGCTGTTGCTGGCCGGTCAGGTGGCGCTCGCCCCGGCGATCTGGAGCGCCGCCGCCGGCACCGGGTCGCCGGATTTCCCCGGTCTCGCCCGCCCGGCCGGCGGATCGCTGTGGGGCGTGCTCGCGGTGCTGCTGTTCCTCGCGGCGGCACTGTTCCGGGCACCGGCGCGCGTGGCCCGGGTGCTGTGGCCGCTGGCGCTGCTCGCCGGGTCGGTGCTGTTCGTGACCGGGCGTCTCGTCCCGGCGTACCTGCTCACCGCCGCAGGCCTGGGCGGCTGCCTGGCGCTCACCGACACGCCCGCCGACGACGCGGCCGGGAACGGTGACGACGGGCGGGCGGGGGCGCGGCGCGGACGGGCGGCGGTGCTCGGGATGCTGGTGTTCGCGGTGGCCACGGTGGCCTACTACGCCGCCTACGACGTGGGGTACCCCAACGGGTGGGCTCCGGTCGCCACGGCCGTCCTGGTGGCTCTGGTGGCGGTTACCGCGCCTGCCCGCCCCGCCATGACGTCGCCCGCCCCGATGTCGCGCGGCGCGGCAGCGCCCGGCCCGGTGCTGCCCGCCACGGTCCGGGTCGCGGCCCTGGCGGGGCTCACCGCGCTGGCCGGGCTCGCCGCCGCGCTGCACGTGCCGCCCACATCGGCCCGGGCCACCACCGCACCGGCGGCGGTACGTGTGGCCGCGTACAACATCCGGATGGGGTTCGGCCTGGACGGCCGGCTGGACCTGGACGCGCTGGCCCGCGAGTTGCGCGACGCGGACGTCGTGCTGCTCAGCGAGGTGGATCGGGGCTGGTGGCTCAACGGCGGCCACGACACGCTGGCGTTGCTGGCCGGGCGGTTCGGGATGCCGTACGTCTTCGCGCCCGCCGCCGACCCGGTCTGGGGCGACGCGGTGCTCAGCCGCTTCCCGATGCGCTCCGGGCAGACCCGGCGGCTCACCGCGCACGGCGCGCCGACCGGGGCGCAGGCCCTCGGCGTCACGCTCGAGGTCGGCGGCCGCGAGTTGGCGGTGGTGGCCACGCACCTGCAACCGCCGCCCGGCCGGGATCCGGTCGAGCAGGCGGGCGAGGTGGCCGCGTTCGCCGGCCGGTACGCGAACGGCCGTCCACTGGTGCTCGGCGGCGACCTGAACACCGAACCGGACGACCCGGCGTTCGCCGAGTTCACCCGCGCGGGCCTGGTGGACGCGCTGGCTGCGGCCCGGCCGCTGCGGACCAGCCCGGCCGACGAGCCGCGCACCCAGATCGACCACGTCTTCGTGTCGCCGGGCCTGACCGCCGGCGAGGTACGCGCGCCGCGCACCGAGGCCAGCGACCACCTCCCGGTGACGCTCACCGTCACGCTGCCCTGAGCGGCCGCCGCAAGAACCGCGGCCGGCCTCACAACCGGTCGGGAAGGACCAACCGGTCACCGGCGAACGGCAGCAGCCAGCCGCCGCCCTTGGCGGTGGTGAAGTCCTCGTCCACGCGGCCGGTGAGCCGTTCCAGCGCGCCCGGGATCACCTTGCCCTGGCTGCACACCGCTACCGTCCCGACGGCCTGCGCCAGCGCGGTCAGCCGGGCCGCGGCGGCGAGCGCGCACTCCTCGGCCTGCTGGCCCGGCGCCGGCTCGTCGAAGTCGCCGCAGACCTCGATCGGCAGGTCCAGCCGGGCCGCCGCCGGGTCCAGCGTCTGCACGCAGCGGCGGGCCGAGGCGGAGAACAGGCGGGCCGGGCGGACCAGCGCCACCAGCGGGACCAGCAGGCGTGCCTGCGCCCACCCCTGCTCGTCCAGCGGGCGGCCGTGGTCGGGGCCGGTCCAGGTGCCGCGCTTGCCGGCGTGCGCGTGCCGGACCAGCAGCACCGTCGCGGTGACCTGCGGCAGCGCCGCGAACGCGGCGATCACCTCGGCGTCGTGCGGGTAGCTGACCCGGCGTACCGCGTCGTCGACCGGGAACCAGGCCACGTCGTCGACCTCGGTGCCGGGCTGGAAACCGCCGGTGCCGGCCGCCCGCATGGACCAGTAGTCGACCGCCTTGGCGAGACCTTCGCTGCGGTAGCGGACGGTGGGCAGGCGTACCTGCGGCACGGCGCGTACGTCGCTCTCCTCGGCCACCTCGCGGACGGCTGCCACGAGCGGGTGCTCACCGCGGTCCAGCTTGCCCTTCGGCAGCGACCAGTCGCCGTACCGGGGACGGTGCACCAGGCAGACCTCGACGCCGGCCGGACCCGGGCGCCACACCACGCCGCCCGCGGCCCGGATCCGCACCGGTTCGTCGTCGCTCACCCGCTCACCGTATGCCCGCCCGCCACGCGCCACGGCCCGGTCAGTCCGCCCGGCCGCCGACCCGGCGCAGCAACAGATCCTGGAGGTGGGTCAGCGGCACGTCGCCGTCGGCGGTACGCCGGTGCCAGGTGCCGTCGGCGGCCAGCTCGAACGCGTCCACGTCGGGATCGAACGCGGCGGCGAGGACGTGGTCCAGTTCGGCCCGGGCCACCGGGTCGCTCACCTGCACCAGCGCCTCCACCCGGCGGTCCAGGTTGCGGTGCATCAGGTCGGCCGAGCCCATCCAGAACTCGGCGTCGCCGTTGTTGCCGAACCGGAAGATCCGCGAGTGTTCCAGGAACCGGCCGAGGATCGAGCGGACCCGGATGTTCTCCGACAGGCCCGGCACGCCCGGCCGCAGCGTGCACATGCCGCGGATCAGCAGGTCCACGTGCACGCCCGCCCGCGACGCCCGGTAGAGCGCGTCGGTGATCTCCTCGTCCACCAGGGAGTTCACCTTGAACTGCACGAGCCCCGGCATGCCCAGCCGGACGTGTTCGATCTCCCGGTCGATGCGCTCGATCAGGCCGCTGCGGATGCCCTGCGGCGCCACCAGCAGCCGCCGGTACGCGGTCTGCCGGCTGTAGCCGGTGAGCACGTTGAACAGGTCGGTCAGGTCGGCGCCGATCTCCGGGTCGGCGGTGAGCATGCCGAAGTCCTCGTAGAGCCGGGCGGTCTTCGGGTGGTAGTTGCCGGTGCCGATGTGGCAGTAGCGGCGGATCTGGTTGCCCTCCTGGCGCACCACCAGCGCGGTCTTGCAGTGCGTCTTGAGCCCCACCAGGCCGTACACCACGTGACAGCCGGCCCGTTCCAGCGTGCGCGCCCAGCCGATGTTCGCCACCTCGTCGAAACGCGCCTTCAGCTCGACCAGCACCACCACCTGCTTGCCGGCGGCGGCCGCGTCGACGAGCGCGTCGACGATCGGGGAGTCGCCGCTGGTGCGGTAGAGCGTCTGCTTGATGGCGAGCACGTTCGGGTCGGCCGCCGCCTGCTCGACGAAGCGCTGCACGCTCGTCGCGAACGAGTGGTACGGGTGGTGCACCAGCACGTCGCCGTCGCGCAGCGTGGCGAAGACGCTGCGCGGCACCTCACCCTCGGCCAGGCGCGGATGGGTGGCCGGCACGAACGACGGGTCCTTGAGGTCGGGCCGGTCGGCCTCGCCGTAGACCTGCCAGAGCGCGGACAGGTCGAGCAGCCCGCGTACCCGCAGCACGTCGTGGCCGTCCATGTCCAGCTCGCGGACCAGCAGCTCCAGCATGTGGTCGGAGATGGAGGCGGCGACCTCCAGGCGTACCGGCGGGCCGAACCGGCGCCGGGCCAGCTCCCGTTCCAGCGCCTGGAGCAGGTCCTCGTCGCGGTCCTCGTCCACCTCCACCTCGGCGTTGCGGGTCACCCGGAACAGGTGGCACTCGACCACCTGCATCCCGGAGAACAGCTGGCCGAGGTGCACCGAGATGAGGTCCTCCACCGGCAGGAACCGCACGCCCGGCTGGTCGCGGTGGACCCGGACGAACCGGGGCACGTTGTTCGGCACCTTGACCCGCGCGAACAGCTCCGAGCCGCCGTCCGGGTCGCGTACCGACACGGCCAGGTTCAACGACCGGCCGGAGATGTACGGGAACGGGTGCGCCGGGTCGACCGCCAGCGGGGTGAGCACCGGGAAGATGTGCTCCCGGAACCAGGTGCGCAGCCGCTCCCGCTCGGCGTCGTCCAGGTCGCTCCAGCGCAGTATGCGGATGTCCTCGGCGGCGAGCTTCGGCAGCACGTCGTCGACCAGGCAGGCGGCGTGCCGGGCGACCAGGCCGGCCGCCTTGGCGGTGACGAGGTCGAGCTGGGTGCGCAGCGGCAGCCGGTCACCGCCGCGTACCGGCAGGCCGGCGGAGAGCCGCCGCTTCAGCCCGGCGACCCGGACCATGTAGAACTCGTCCAGGTTGCTGGCGAAGATGGCCAGGAACTTGGCCCGTTCCAGCAGCGGGGTGCGCGGGTCCTCGGCGAGCGCCAGCACCCGGGCGTTGAAGTCGAGCCAGGACAGCTCCCGGTTGAGGAAGCGGTCCTCCGGCAGCGGCGGCACGGCCGGCGACGCGGCGTCCGCTGCGGTCTCGTCGGCCGGGCCGGGGCCCTCCACCGGGTCGAGCGGTTCGTCCAGCCCGGCCGCGCCGGCCGCGTCCGGATCGGCGCCGAGGCGCTCCTCCGGGGGGCGGGGCTGGCGGAACCGCCCGTCCGGGCCGCGGGTGGGGCGGCCGTTGCGGGGCGTGCCGGGGTCGAGGATCGGCGGCGGGCCGTCGGGTTGCTCGCGAGGGGTGCTCACCACCTCATGATTCCCCGATAAGGGTGAACGGAAAATGAACTCGGGCCAGGTTGTTCACGCCATCGTCGGCAAGGTCACCCGGACCACCTCGCCGTCGGCGTCCCGCTCGATCCGGACACGCTGCCCCAACCGGAGCAGTCGCAGCCCGGAGGCGTCGAACGCGCGGGCCGGGAACGCCAGCTCGGTGCCGTCGTCGAGCAGCAGCACACCGCTGCGGGTCGACGCGTCGTAGGTCGCCACCGTCCCCTGCATGCCAGCACCGTACTCCACCGCCGCGGCGACCCGGGCCAGCAGCGCGGCCGTGCGCGGCCCCACGCCCAGCCCGGCGGCGTCGGCCAGGTCCGCCGGGGTGTCCACGTCCCGGCGCAGGCTGGGCCAGTCGCCGGCGAGCGGCAGCGCCCCGCTCGCCGCGTGCGCCGCGGCCGAGCCCGGCCCGAACCGCGGCGCCAGCGGCGTACCGGCCGGCGCGGCGAGCAGCACGGTGCCTCCGCCCGGGGCATCCGCCACGAACCCGCGTACCCCGTGGGCGGCCCGCAGCGCGGCGGCCAGGTCGGCCGGTCGCAGCGCCGGCAGGTCGGCGGTCAGGCCGGCCACGGCGGCGCGCGGCCCGGCGACGGCCGCGCCGTGCCGCAACGCCGCGTTCAGCCCGCCGCCGGGGTCGCCGGCGACGCGGGCGCCCGCCGCGCCGGCCGCCGCGCTCACCCGCGGGTCGTCGGTGACCACGAGCACCCCGGCGACCGCCGGGCACGCCCGGACCGCGCGCAGCGTGTCGGCCGCCAGGGCGAGCGCCAGCTCCTCATGGGGTACGCCGGGCAGCGCGCCCCGCAGACGGCTCTTCGCCGCCGGAAGGCGCTTCACCGGCATCACCACGGTCCAGCGGGCCTCAGACACGCCGACCATCCTGCCAGCGAGGGCGGCGGTACCCGCACTGGCCGCAGCGGGGGCGAACAGGCATGATTCTGTGCCGGGGCGCGAGGGCGGATCGAGGAGGCACTGTGGCACGGCGGAGGCTGGGGGTCTGGCGACGGCTCGCCGTGGTGCTGGTGAAGCCGCTGATGACGGTCTGGACCCGGCGCACCTGGCGGGGCATGGAGCACCTGCGCGGCGACGGCGGCGTGATCCTCGTGCCGAACCACATCTCGCACGCCGACCCGCTCGTGGTCGCGCACTACATCTACGACGCCGGGCGCTGGCCGCGCTTCCTCGGCAAGGCCAGCGTGTTCCGGGTGCCGGTGGTCGGCTGGATCCTGCACCGGTGCCAGCAGATCCCGGTCGAGCGGGGCACCGTCGAGGCGGTCAAGTCGCTGGACAAGCTGGTCGCCGCGCTGGCCGAGGGCGGCGCGGTGGTGATCTACCCGGAGGGCACCACCACCCGCGAGCCGGACCTGTGGCCGATGAAGGGCAAGACCGGCGCGGCCCGCCTGGCGCTGGCCACCGGTGCCCCGGTGGTCCCGATCGCCATGGTCGGCCCGGAACGGATGTTCGACCCGCGTACGGCCCGGTTCGGGCTGCGCCCGCGTACCCCGGTGACGGTGATCGCCGGTCCGCCGGTGGACCTGAGCCGCTGGGCCGGCGCCACGCCGACCCGGCCGATCCTGGAGGAGATGACGGACACCATCATGCTGCGCATCCGGGATCTGGTCGCGGAGATCCGCGGCGGCACACCACCGCCGCTCTGGCAGCGGCCCGCCCGCACCGGCACCCGGGAGGTCACCGAATGAGCGGGCACGTCGCCGTGCTGGGCGCCGGTTCCTGGGGGACCGCGTTCGCCAAGATCCTCGCCGACGCCGGGCGGGACGTCACGGTCCTGGCCCGCCGGGCCGCCGTGGCCGAGGCGATCCGGACCGGGCGGCACAACCCGGAGTACCTGCCGGGCGTACGCCTGCCCGAGCGGGTGACCGCCACCGGTGACGCCGCCGAGGCGATCGAGGGGGCCGAGGTGGTGGTGCTCTCGGTGCCCTCGCAGACGCTGCGCGGCAACCTCGCCGACTGGACGCCGTACCTGGCGCCGGACGCCACGCTGGTGTCGCTGATGAAGGGCATCGAGCTGGGCACCACCAAGCGGATGAGCCAGGTGATCACGGAGACCGCCGGGGTGCCCGCCGACCGGGTGGTGGTCGTCTCCGGGCCCAACCTGGCCCCGGAGATCGCCGCCGAGCAGCCGGCCGCCACTGTCGTCGCGGGCACCGACAGCCGCCGTACCGCGCTGGTGCAGGCGTCCATCCGGACGCCGTACTTCCGCCCGTACACCAACGACGACGTGATCGGCTGCGAGCTGGGCGGCGCGGTGAAGAACGTGATCGCGCTGGCGTACGGCATCGCCACCGCGATGGGCTTCGGCGACAACACCCGGGCCATGCTGATGACCCGCGGCCTGGCCGAGACCGCCCGGCTGGGCGTGGCGCTCGGCGCCGACCCGATCACGTTCGCCGGGCTGGCCGGCATGGGTGACCTGGTCGCCTCCTGCTCGTCGCCGATGGCCCGCAACCGGACCTTCGGCGAGCACCTGGGCCGGGGGGAGACGCTGGAACAGGCCCAGGCGGCCACCCGGCAGACAGCCGAGGGCGTCAAGAGCTGCCTGGCCATCCGCGATCTGGCCCGGGCGCACGGGGTGGAGATGCCGATCACCGAGCAGATCGAGCGGATCTGCCACGAGGGGATGGATCCGCGCCTGGCGGTGGACGCGCTGATGAGCCGCACCGCCAAGCCCGAGTCGTACGAGTGAACGGAGCCGGGATGACCGACGAGCACTGGGGTGACGGCACGCGCAGCGTGCACGCCGGCCTGCCGGACGCGGTACCCGGGCAGCCGTTCCTGCCCGGCCCGGTCTTCGCCGCGCCGTACCACCTGGACCCGGAGCGCGGCCCGTCGGCGGCGGTGGACGGGTACGGACGGCCCGACAACCCCACCCGGCGGCTGCTGGAGACCGCGATCGGCGAGCTGGAGGGCGGCGACTGCCGGGTCTTCGCCAGCGGCCAGGCCGCCATCACCGGGCTGCTGCTGACCGTGCTGCGCCCCGGCGACACCGTGCTGCTGCCCGCCGACGGCTACTACTCGGTGCGCGCGTTCGCCTCGGACACGCTGGAACAGCTCGGCGTACGCGTGGTGCTCGTGCCGACGGCCGGGCCGTACCCCTCGTTCGAGGGTGTCCGGCTGGTGCTGCTGGAGACCCCGGCGAACCCCGGCCTGGACGTCGCCGACGTCCGGGC
Source organism: Micromonospora sp. WMMD1219 (assembly GCF_049315215.1). Lineage (NCBI taxonomy): Bacteria > Bacillati > Actinomycetota > Actinomycetes > Micromonosporales > Micromonosporaceae > Micromonospora > Micromonospora sp. WMMD1219. The sequence goes on along the minus strand of NZ_CP186057.1, from coordinate 181,864 downwards.
GGTGGCCGCCGCCGCGCACGCCGCCGGTGCGCTGGTGGCGGTGGACAACACCACCGCGACGCCGCTCGGGCAGCGCCCGCTGGACCTCGGCGCGGACGTGGTGGTCGCCTCCGGCACCAAGGCGCTGACCGGCCACTCGGACCTGCTGCTGGGCTACCTGGCCACCCGGGACGCCGGGCTGCGGGACGCGGCGACCACCTGGCGCAACGCCACCGGCGGGGTGCCGGGCGCGTTCGACTGCTGGCTGGCCCACCGCTCGCTGGCCACGCTCGACCTGCGGCTGGCCCGGCAGACCGCGAACGCGCGGGCGCTGGCCGACCTGCTCGCGGCCCGCCCGGATGTCACCGGCGTGCGCTGGCCCGGACGGCCGGACGACCCGGCGTACCCGGTCGCGTCGGCCCAGATGCGGCGCGTACCGGGTGTGCTCTCGTTCGACCTGGGCGACGAGCGCCGGGTGGCCCGGTTCCTCGGCGCCGCCCGGCTGGTGGCCGCGGCCACCTCGTTCGGCGGCCTGCACACCACAGCCGACCGGCGGGCCCAGTGGGGTGACGACACGTCGGCGGGTTTCGTGCGGTTCTCCTGCGGCGTCGAGGACACCGCCGACCTGCTCGCCGACGTGTCGGCGGCGCTCGACGCGGCGGGCTGACGGCGTGTCGGCAGCTGGGCTATCGTGACGGTCAGCCACGGCCCGTGCGGCCCCGACCCGAGGAGGTGAGTCCGATCCACCAGCAGAGGACCGGCGCTCCCTCCGAGTCCGCGTCGCTTCGGGGCTGAGGCGACGCCGGGGGCGCCGACGAGCGCTTCCCGAAAGGCTTGCCATGGCATCCACCGTGTTCACCCCCGACCGTCCCGCCCTCGTCCGGCGGTTGCGCGCCGCCGGTTGCGTCTTCGCCGAGGACGAGGCGGAACTGCTGATCGCCGCCGCCGACTCGGCGCAGTCGCTGACCCGGCTGGTCGACCGTCGCGTCGCCGGCCTGCCGCTGGAGCACCTGCTCGGCTGGGCCGAGTTCTGCGGCCGGCGGATCGCCGTACACCCGGGGGTCTTCGTGCCGCGCGGCCGGACCGCGCTGCTCGTCGACGCGGCGACGGCGCTGGCCGGGCCGGCGCCGGCGGTGCTCGACCTGTGCTGCGGCTCCGGCGCCGCCGCCGTGGTGCTGCACGAACGGCTGGCGCCCCGCTGGCTGGCCGCCGCCGACATCGACCCGGTGGCGGTGGCCTGCGCCCGGCGCAACCTCGAACCGCTCGGCGTCCCGGTCTACCAGGGCGACCTGTTCGACGCGCTGCCGGCCGGGCGGCGCGGAGAGCTGGACCTGGTGGTGGCGAACGCGCCGTACGTGCCGAGCGGTGCGGTGGCCTCGTTGCCGGCCGAGGCGCGTCTCTACGAGGCGCCGGTGGCGCTGGACGGCGGCACGGACGGCCTGGCCGTGCTGCGCCGGGTCGCCTCCGGCGCGGCCGAGTGGCTCGCGCCGGGCGGGCACGTCGTGGTCGAGGCGAGCGCCGCGCAGGCCCCGGAACTGTGCGCCGTGTTCACCGCCGCCGGGCTGGACCCGGCCGTGGTACGCGACGAGGAGCGGGAGGCCACGGCGGTCACCGCCCGTCGTCCCGGCTGAACGCGCCGGGGCGTGGCGGGTGGGCCGGGCGGGAACTAGCCTCGGGTCAGGCGCGGCGGGAGGCGGTGGCGGTGGGCGGCTCAGGTGTGCCGGTGGTGGTGGGGCTGGACAACGGGGGCACGAGCGACAACGCCACGGTGCTCACAGTCGACGGCCGGTTCCTTGTGGACGGGCTGCTGGAGATCCCGAGCGAGGTCGGCGACGGCCCGGAGGCGGCGGTGGAGGCGCTGGCGCGGGCGTTCGACGGCGTCCTGGCCCACACCGGCGTGCCGCGTGACCTGGTCCGCGCGGTCGGGCTGGACACGCCCGGCCCGGCCAGCGCCACCGGCGTCATCTCGTCCCGCGGCTCGACGAACTTCTCCCAGCCCGCCTGGCGGGGCTTCGACGTGCGCACCGCGCTGGAGCGGCGGCTGGGCCTGCCGGTGGTCTACGCCAACGACGGCAACGCCGCCGCGCTCTACGCCCACCACGTGCACTTCGGCGCCGAGGCGATGGCCCGGTCGTCGGTGTCCGCGATCGTCGGCACCGGGCTCGGCGGGGGAGTGGTGGAGTCCGGTCGGGTGATCGGCGGCGCGGCCGGCATGGCCGGCGAGTTCGGGCACGTGCACATCCCGCTGGACGGCCTGGTCGAGCCGGACCAGGCGGCGCCGGTCTGCGCCTGCGGCTTCACCGGGGACGCGGAGAGCGTCGCCTCGCTCACCGCGATCCGGCGCAACCTGCTGCCGTACTGGCTGGCCCGGCACCCGGAGCACCCGCTCGCGGCGGAGGAGCCGGACCGGGCGGCGAAGCTGCTGCGCGGCTACGGCGAACGCGGCGACCCGCTGGCCCGCCTGGTGTTCACCCAGCAGGCCAAGGCGCTGGGCCGGCTGTTCACCATCGCGGCCAACTTCACCGACCCGCACGCGTACTTCGTCGGCGGGGGTGTGGTGGAGGCGGCGCCGGAGTTCCGGGACTGGTTCCTCGCCGCCGTCGCCGAGCACACGGTGCTCCGGGAGGAGCAGCGGGCGGTGGCCACCTTCGCGCTGGTGCCGGACCGGGACATGGCCGGGGCGCGCGGGGTGGCCATCGCGGCGCTGGAGGCGGTACGCGGCATCGTCACCGCCGCCGCCCCACTCGGCTGATCGCCGCCCGCTGACGGGCCGCTCAGGCGTGCGGCGGCGCCGCGGTGAACGCGGCCCACGCCTGCGGCGGGAACACCAGCACCGGGCCGGCCGGGTCCTTGGAGTCGCGGACCGCCACCGCGCCGGGCAGCGGCGCCATCTCCACGCACGCGCCCTCGTCGCCGCTGTGGCTGCTCTTGCGCCAGCGGGCCGGTGTGGGGTTCGTGCGGTTCGTGCCGTTCATCTGGTCACCTCTCGTTCAGCAGGCGGAGGAGCTGGTCCCGACTGGCCGCCGGGCTCAGCGCCACGGTCCGCAGGTGCTCCATGATCTTGGCGCAGGTCCGCAGGTCACCCGGCCGGTCGAGGACCATCTGCCCGGCGACCGTCTCCACCGAGGCGATGATCGGGTCCTCCGGGTCGGCGAACTCCAGGATGTGCAGCGATCCCCGGGTGCCCCGGTGGTAGCCGGCGGCCAGCGGGATCACCTGCACCGTGACGTTCGGCAGCTCGGCCATCTTCAGCAGGTGCTGGAGCTGGCCGGACATGACCGAGCGGTCACCGACCGGGCGCAGCAGCGCGCCCTCGTCGATGATCGCGTCGAGGATCGGCGGCTCGGCGCCGGAGAGCCGCTGCTGGCGGTCCAGCCGTAGCTGGACCCGCTGCTCCACCTGCTCGTCGGTGAGCGTGTGCGGCCCGCCGCGCATCACCCCGCGGATGTAGTCGGCGGTCTGGAGCAGGCCGGGCACCACCGACGGCTCGAAGTTCGCGATGCCGGTGGCCTCGGCCTCCAACGCGATGAAGTCGATGGTGCGCTGGTCCAGCAGGTACGAATAGGACACCCACCAGCCCGGCTTGCGGGCGTCCTTCGCCAGCTGCACCGCCGCGGCGATGTCCGCCGGGCCCACGCCGTAGCTGGTCAGCAGCGCGCGCACGGTGGCGGGACTGACGAGCGTCTGCGCGTTCTCGTAGCGGGACAACGTGCTCCGGGTGCTGTTGATCTCGTCGGCCGCGGCCTCCAGGGTGAGGCCGGCGGCCTCCCGGTGGGTCCGCAGGGCGATGCCGAGCCGTCGGGCCCGGGCGGTCTTCGGCGCCATGCATCGATGGTCGCACATCCCGCGGGAAAGCGGGCATGAGAGAAAGTCGATGAGAGTTGCATTCACGCCGGTGAACCTGTCAATGTGTGACGGCGTCCTCACCATCGGTTGTCGTGGCGACGGTGATGGTGAGCGACCGGAGGGGATGGGGCGCGCGGTGGTCGGATTCTTCACTCCCCCACGATCCGACCGCCGCGTGCCCCTGCCGGTCCACGAGACGGGGAGGGGTTCCGCGGTGACCAGGTTCCTGGTGGTCCTGACCGACGTGCGTCCACCGGACGGCACCCGGCGTGACGAACGGACCAGCCCGGAACGCCGCCGCCAGGTGGTCGGCGCGAGCAGCCGGGAGGCCGCCGACCGGATCGCCGGCGCGTTCATGGCGCTGGGCATGGTGCGGGCCGGCCGGCAACGCGTGAAGGTCATCGCGGTCGGCCGCCGGCCCCGGCACCCGGTCTTCTGAGACACACCGTTCCGTTACTCCCCGTAGATGTCACCTTGACCGTTTGCCACGCGACTCCGCGTCTCCCCGGGTAACGACCACCGCTTGCGGCAACGCACAGTAAGGTCATTCGGGTGAGCGCCACCGGCGAGCACGGCCAGCCGCAGTCGCGAACGATGAGGTGACCATGACCACCCCAGGCAAGACCCGCGTGGCGATCGTCTTCGGCGGCCGCAGCCCCGAGCACGGCATCTCCTGCGTCAGCGCCGGCAGCGTGCTGGCCGCGCTCGACCCGGACGAGTTCGAGGTGGTCCCGGTCGGCATCACCCGGCAGGGCCAGTGGGTGCTCGCCAGCGGTGACCCGAGCGGGCTCGCCATCGCCGACCGCAAGCTCCCCGAGATCACCGCCGGCTCCGGCGCCGAACTGGTGCTGCGCGCCGACCCCGCCGTCGGCGGTCTGATGGTGCTCGACCCGGCCCAGGGGCCGGTCGCACTCGCCGACGTGGACGTGGTCTTTCCGGTGCTGCACGGCGCGTACGGCGAGGACGGCACCATCCAGGGCATGCTGGAGATGGCCGACATCCCCTACGTCGGCGCGAACGTCTTCGCCTCCGCCGCGGCCATGGACAAGGAGTTCACCAAGAAGCTCTGCGCCGCCGAGGGCATCCCGGTCGGCCCGTACGCGGTGCTGCGCGCCGGGATGTCGCTGAGCGAGGAGGACAAGGAGCGCCTCGGGCTGCCCGTCTTCGTCAAGCCGTCCCGGGCCGGCTCCTCGTTCGGCATCACCAAGGTCGACGACTGGGCCGACCTGGACGCCGCGCTCGTCACCGCGCGCGAGATCGACAGCAAGGTGCTCGTCGAAGGCGCGGTGGTCGGCCGCGAGATCGAGTGCGGCGTGCTGGAGGGCGAGGCCGGTGGCGCGCCGGAGGCCTCGGTGCTCGCCGAGGTGCGCATGATCGGCGACCGCGACTGGTACGACTTCGAGGCCAAGTACATCTTCGCCGACGAGGTCTGCGAGTACGACGTACCGGCCGACCTGCCCGAGCCGGTGGCCCGGCAGGTGCGCGACTACGCCACCCGTGCGTTCACCGCGCTCGACTGCTCCGGCCTGGCCCGGGTCGACTTCTTCGTGACCCCGCAGATGGACGTCTACCTCAACGAGATCAACACGATGCCGGGCTTCACCCCGACGTCGATGTTCCCGCGGATGTGGTCGGCCAGCGGGCTGGAGTACCCGAAGCTGGTCAACCGGTTGATCCGTACCGCCCTGCACCGCCGCGCCGGCCGCTGACCGCCTGCACCGCCGCGCCGGCCGCTGAGCCGGCGGGCGTCAGGCGGAGCAGCCCGAGGGGGCCTGCTTCGCCGAGGGGACCGAGCTGACGATCGTGTCGGAGATCGAGGTCACCCACTGCAGCGGCGGCTCGTACGACTTCGGCACCCGAACCCGGATCGGGGTCTCCCGGTCGACGGTGGTCAGGATCGTGGCGTCGGCCTCCTCGGCCGCGTGCCAGCAGACCTTGTTGACCGTCCACACCTCGTCGGTGGGCGGGAACTGCGCCGGGCTGCCGCCGCAGGCCACTGTCAGCGCCGGGTCGCCGTACGCGGCGTTCTGCTCCGGGCCCGCGGTCACCGGGCGCTGCGCCAGGTCACGCACGCTGTCCGGGAGCTGCGACATCAGGGCGCGGCAGAGGATGGTCGGGCGCTCGGCCAGCGCCGGTGCGGGCATCTCGACCGGCGCGCTGGACTGCGTCCGGGGGCTCGCCGACGCGCTCGGCTCGGCGTCCGGCGACTCCGGGGCCAGCTTGGCGAACGTGAACCCGGCCACCGCCAGGGTCACCGGCACCGCGACGAGCGTCGCCCAGAGCGCGGCACGGCGGGTGGCGCCGTCCCGGCGGGGGGAGGTGTCCTTCTCGTCCACTTACAGCCGCACCACCGAACACGTGAGGGTGCGGGTGATGCCGGGCACCATCTGCACCTTGCTGACGATGAGTTTGCCGAGCTCGTCGACGGTGTTCGCCTCGGTGAGCACCACCACGTCGTACGGCCCGGTGACGGCGTCGACCCGTACCACGCCGGCCAGGTCCGCGATCAGACCGGCCACGTCACGCGCCCGGCCGACCTCGGTCTGGATGAGGATGTACGCCTGTACCACGACTCGACCTCCGTCCGTCGCCTCCGGGCGACCCGAAGGGTGAAACTACCGTACTGAGCGGCCGTGATCCCTATCGGTTGCCGGTCGGACGCGGTGAGCGAGCACACGCCGGTACGGACAGGGGTGGGACGTGCGGAACGACGCAGCGGAGCGAGGGAACGGAATGACTGTCACTGATGTCGGCGAGTTCGGCCTGATCGACCGGGTGACCGCCCGGCTGGCGCAGGGACAGAACTGCCTGCTCGGCCCCGGCGACGACGGCGCGGTGGTGGCGGCGCCGGACCGGCGGGTGGTCGCCTCGACCGACGTGCTGGTGGAGGGCCGGCACTTCCGCCGGGACTGGTCGTCGGCGCGGGACGTGGGACACCGGGCGGCGGCGGCGAACCTCGCGGACATCGCCGCCATGGGCGCCACCCCGACCGCGCTGCTCGTCGCGCTCTGCATGCCGGCCGAGCTGGACCCGGCCTGGGCCGAGGAACTGGCCGACGGGCTGGGCGCGGAGGCGGCGCTCGTCGGCGCGAGCGTGGTCGGCGGGGACATGTCCGGCAGCCCGACGCTCACCGTCGCGGTGACGGCGCTCGGCGACCTGGCCGGCCGCGCCCCGGTGGTCCGCTCCGGCGCCCGCCCCGGCGACGTGGTGGCGCTGGCCGGGCGCACCGGCTGGTCGGCGGCCGGCTACACAGTGCTGTCCCGGGGTTTCCGCACGCCCCGGCTGCTGGTCGAGGCGTTCCGCCGCCCCGAGGTGCCGTACGCCGCCGGACCCGCTGCCGCCGCGGCCGGGGCCACCGCCATGATCGACGTGTCGGACGGGCTGCTGGCCGACCTCGGGCACGTGGCGACCGCCAGCGGCGTGGCGATCGACCTGAGCCGTGAGGCGTTCGAGGTGCCCCGGCAGATGCGGGACGCGGCGCAGGCGCTCGGCGTCGACCCGTACACCTGGATCCTGGCCGGCGGCGAGGACCACGCGCTGGCGGCGACGTTCCCGGGGGACGCCGTGCTTCCCGACGGCTGGCGGCCGGTCGGGCGGGTGGCGGCCGGCGCCGGGGTCACCGTCGACGGCGCCGCCTACAGCGGCCCGCGCGGCTGGGACCACTTCCGGCGGACGGCGGAATAGCCGGCGCAGTGGCGGGGCCGGAGTGATCTGCGTCCGACCCCGGACCGCCGGGCCGGGCCGGGGCCGGCGGCGGTCGTAACCTGGCACGGTGAGCGAGATCGAGATCCGGGAGCGGCGCTTCGACGCGCCCGAGTCGCAGGCGCTGATCCGGGCGGCGCTGGCCGACCTCGGCGCCCGGTACGGCGGCAGCGGCGACGAGACCCCGGTCGACGCGGCCGAGTTCACCCCGCCGGACGGCGCGTTCCTCGTCGCCTACCTGGACGGGCGGCCGGTGGGCTGCGGCGGCTGGCGCAGCCACGGCGAGGACGGCGACACGGCCGAGCTGAAGCGGATGTACACCGACCCGGCGGCGCGGGGCCGGGGCGTGGCCCGCTCGGTGCTCGCCGCGGTCGAGCGGTCCGCCCGCGACCACGGCCGCAAGCGGATCGTGCTGGAGTGCGGCGACAAGCAGCCCGAGGCGATCGCCATGTACACCTCGGCGGGCTACGAGCGGATCCCGAACTTCGGCTTCTACAAGGACGCCCCGGGCTGCCTGTCGTACGGCCGCACCCTCTAGCCGACGGTGATGCGGATCTGGCTCGCGGCGCGGCGGGCGGCGTTCGCGGCCTCGTCCGGGGTTGCGCCCCAGGCCATCAGGTGCCCGCTGCGGTGCGCCGAGGAGAGCAGCTCCGGCACGGTCTGCCCGACCTTCGTCTCCACCTGCACGTCGAGCACGCCCGGCACGCGCAGCGCGTCGCGCCTGCCGTCCACGGCGGTGACCCGGCCGGGCGGCGCGATCAGGAACTCGATGGCCGCCGCGCCGGTCGCCCGCGCCGGCAGCGCCGGCCGTTCGCCGCGCAGGATCCGCAGGTACGCCTCGATGACGTCCCGCTCGTAGGCGATCGAGATGAGCGCGGTGATCATGTCGCCGGGCATCCGGGCCGCGCACTCCACCAGCGTCGGCACTCCGTCGGCGAGGATCCACTCGCTGTGCAGCATGCCGCTGCGGAAGCCGGCCGCCTCGGCGAGGCGTACCGCGGCGGAGCGCAGCGCGTCGTGCGCGGCGGCGGGCAGCGCGGACGGCACCGTGTGGCCGGTCTCGACCGGATAGCGGCCTCCGGCGATCCGCTTGTCGGTGACGTTGACGAAGACCACCTCGCCGTCGGCGACGAGCAGCTCCACGCTGTGCTCGGAGCCGACGAGCAGCTCCTCGACCAGCACGCCGGTGGGCAGGCCGCGCTCGGTGGCCTCGGCCGGGTCGGGCGGGGCGGCGCTCGCCGCCCAGCGGGCCGGCACCTCGGCTGCGTCGGTGATCAGTTGAACGCCGAGGCTGCCCGAGCGGCGGGTGGGCTTGAGCACGCACCGGCCGCCGTGCGCCTGCGCGAACTCCACCGCCCGCGCCGGGTCGTCGACCAGCTCGTACGCGGGGTTGGCCAGCCCGATCCGGTCGGCGAGCAGCCGCATCCGGTGCTTGTCGGAGAAGACGTCGGCGGCCTCCACCCCGGCGCCGGGCAGGCCGAGGCGCTCGGCGAGCCGGGCGGTGGCGCCGACCGCGTACTCCAGGCCGGGCAGGACCAGCCGGGCGTCGGCGAGGCCGGGCTCGCGGGCGAGCAGGGCGTCCGGGTCGAAGCCGGTCTGGTACTCGGCCGCGACGAGGCGCCCGATCATCGGCAGCCGATCGGCGAACCGGGCCAGGTCGCGGCGGGCGATCACGTCCGGTTCCTCGACCAGCACCACGCTGCCCGGCGGCAGCTCCTGGTCGAACCAGCTCAGCGAGCCGAACGACGCGCCCACCACCACCAGTTGCTCGCGACCCAGATCGAGGTCCACCGGTCACCCTCCCCACGGCTCGCGCCGGAACCGGACGGCCGGCGCAGCAGCACCCTAACCGGCCGGATCGCGGCGGTCGCCGTACGGTCGGTCAGGGGTGCGGGGGCGGGTCGGTGGATACAACGCCCCGGGTCGCCGGACACGACAGAAGCCGGCGGACCCCGAAGGGATCCGCCGGCGACCGACGATGTTCCGGTGGCGCTACCGCGTCAGGCGCGGGTGACCTTGCCGGCCTTGATGCACGAGGTGCAGACCTGCAACTTCTTGGTGGTGCCACCACCGGCCGGGGTACGCACCGACTGGATGTTCGGGTTCCAGCGGCGGTTGGTCCGCCGGTGCGAGTGGGACACGTTGTGGCCGAAGCCCGGCCCCTTGCCACAGACGTCGCACACGCTAGCCACGGGATACTCCTGGGATTGAAACGTTCATGAGGTCGCCGCCAGGCGCTGCCCGGGCAACCTGGTCAGGTTACCCGATGACAGTCGGTACGCCCAACCGGCCCTTTCGCGAGCCCACCCAGCGTACCGGCGTCCCCGCCGGGCCGTCGGCCGGGGCGGACACGCGGCGGACGACCCCGGCGCGTGTCGGTGTACGCCAGTAGGCTTCCCGACGTGCTGGAGACCCTCGACGCCGCAGCGGTACGCCGCTGGTGCGCGAGCGGGCTGACCGCCCTCCGGGCCCACCAGGGCGAGATCGACGAGCTGAACGTCTACCCGGTGCCCGACGGCGACACCGGCACCAACCTGGTCCTCACACTCACCTCGGCCCAGCAGGCCCTGGCCATGGACCTCGGCACGCTCCCCGACGACGGGCACACCCCGCACGGGCACGCGCTGCGGCTGATGGCCCGGGGCGCGCTGCTCGGGGCGCGCGGCAACTCCGGCGTGATCCTCTCGCAGATCCTGCGCGGTCTCGCCGACACGCTCGCCGCCGCGCCCGCCGTGCGCGGGCGGCAGCTCGCCGACGCCCTGGCCGACGCCACCGCCGCCGCCTACGCCGCTGTGGCCCGGCCGGTCGAGGGCACGTTGCTGAGCGTGGTCGCCGCCGCGGCGCACGCGGCCCGCCGGGCGGACAGCGACGACCTGCGCGCCGTGGCCCGGGCCGCGTCCGAGGCGGCGGCGCACGCGCTGGCGCGTACCCCCGAGCAGCTGCCGGAGCTGGCCCGCGCGGGCGTGGTCGACGCCGGCGGGCGCGGCCTGTGCCTGCTGCTCGACGCGCTGGTCGAGGTGGTCACCGGGGAGAGCCCGGCCCAGCCGGCGCCCGCGCCACCCGCCCGCCGCGTGCCGGCGACCGCGGTGCGGGAGAGCGGCTCCGACGCGTACGCCTACGAGGTGCAGTACCTGCTCGACGCCACCGACGAGGCGGTGACCCGGCTGCGCGCCGAGCTGGACGCGCTCGGCGACTCCCTGGCGATCGTCGGCGACGGCGCCGGCACCTGGAACGTGCACGTGCACGTCAACGACATCGGGGCGGCGGTCGAGGCGGGCGTGGTCGCCGGCCGGCCGCACCGGATCAGCGTGACCCGCTTCGCCGACCAGGTCGCCCCGGCGCCGGGGCCGCAGGTGCCGCTGCCCGAGGGGCGGGCCGCCGTGGTGGTGGCCACCGGTGCGGGCATCGCGGAGCTGTTCGCCGCCGAGGGCGCGGTGGTGGTGCCGGCCAACCCGTCCACCGGTGAGCTGCTCGACGCGATCCGGGCCACCGGCGCCGCCCGGGTGGTGGTGCTGCCGAACGACCCGAACACCCAGTCGGTGGCGAGCGCGGCGGCCAAGGAGGCGCACGGCCTCGGCATCAAGGTGAGCGTGGTGCCCACCCGCTCGCCGGTGCAGGCGCTCGCGGCGCTGGCCGTACGCGATCCGAAGCGGCGCTTCGAGGACGACGTGATCGCGATGGCCGAGGCGGCCGGCGCCTGCCGGTACGCCGAGGTCTGCCACGCCGCCCGGGAGGCCCTCACCGTCGCCGGTCCGGCCCGCCCGGGTGACGTGCTGGCCCTGGTCGAGGGCGAGGTGCACCTGATCGGGCAGGATCTGGTCGACACCTGCACCGCCGTGGTGGACCGGATGCTCGGCGGCGGCGGCGAACTGGTCACGTTGCTCTGCGGCGCGGACGCGCCGGCCGGGCTGGCCGACCGGGTCCGCGCGCACGTCGAGAGGGCCTGGCCGTTCGTCGAGGTGCAGGCGTACGAGGGCGGGCAGCCGCACTATCCGCTCCTGGTGGGGGTCGAATGACGAGCGAGGCGGCCACCGTGGACATGCCGCTGAAGAAGCTGGTCGGCGAGCGCACGGCGAAGGCGCTGGCCGGGCATCTCGACCTGCACACCGCGGGCGACCTGATCTACCACTTCCCGCGCCGGTACGACGAGCGCGGCGAGCACACCGACATCCGCTCGCTCGACGTGGGGGAGCAGGTCACCGTGCTGGCCCAGGTGCAGCGCACCGCGGTCCGCCCGATGCGTCAGCGGCGCGGCAACCTGCTGGAGGTCACCGTCGGCGACGGCTCCGGCGGCGTGCTCACCTGCACGTTCTTCGGCAACCAGGCGTGGCGGGAACGGGAGCTGCGGCCCGGCCGGTGGGGGCTGTTCGCCGGCAAGGTGACCGAGTTCCGCGGGAAGCGCCAGCTCAACGGCCCGGAGTACGTCCTGCTCGGCGAGGGCGGCGAGGGTGAGGCGGCGGCCAACGAGGAGGTCGAGGAGTTCGCCGGGGCGCTGATCCCGGTCTACCCGGCCGCGGCGGCGGTGCCGACCTGGGTGATCGCCCGCTGCGTCCGCGTCGTGCTCGACACGTTCACCCCGCCGGAGGATCCGCTGCCGGCCACCGTGCGGGCCACCCGCAACCTCATCGACATCGGCACCGCGCTTCGCGAGATCCACCGTCCGACCAGCAAGGAGGCGCTCTACCGGGCCCGCCGCCGGCTGAAGTGGGACGAGGCGTTCGCGGTGCAGCTCACGCTGGTGCAGCGCAAGCACCGGGCGGCGGCGTCGCCGGGGCGGGCCCGGCCGGCGAAGGCGGGCGGCCTGCTGGACGCGTTCGACGCCCGGCTGCCGTACGAGCTGACCTCCGGCCAGCAGGTCGTCGGGCGGGAGATCGCCGCCGACCTGGCCCGGGCGCACCCGATGCACCGGCTGCTCCAGGGCGAGGTGGGTAGCGGCAAGACGGTGGTGGCGCTGCGCGCCATGCTCCAGGTGGTCGACGCCGGTGGGCAGGCCGCGCTGCTGGCCCCGACCGAGGTGCTCGCCGCCCAGCACCACCGGGGCATCCTCGACCTGCTCGGCCCGCTCGGCCGGGCCGGTGAGCTGGGCGCCGCCGAGGACGCCACGCGGGTGGAGCTGGTCACCGGCTCGCTCGGCGCGGCGGCCCGGCGCCGGGCACTGACCGAGGTGGCCGAGGGCCGCGCCGGCATCGTGCTCGGCACGCACGCCCTGCTCTACGAGGGCGTCGACTTCCACGACCTCGGCCTGGTGGTGGTGGACGAGCAGCACCGTTTCGGCGTGGAGCAGCGCGACGCGCTGCGCGCCAAGGCCGAGCAGCCGCCGCACGTGCTGGTGATGACCGCCACCCCGATCCCGCGCACCGTGGCGATGACCGTCTACGGCGACCTGGAGACGTCCACGCTGTCCCAGCTTCCGCAGGGCCGCTCGCCGATCGCGTCGCACGTGGTCCCGGCCGCCGAGAAGCCGGCGTTCCTCGACCGGGCCTGGCGCCGGCTGCGCGAGGAGGTCGCGAAGGGCCACCAGGCGTACGTGGTGTGCCCGCGGATCGGCGAGGGCCCGGTGTCGGACGAGGAACCGCCGCGGGAGGACGACAACGGGCGGCGCCCGCCGCTGGCCGTGACCGAGGTGGCCCCGCTGCTGGCCGAGGGGCCGCTGCACGGGCTGCGGATCGGCGTGCTGCACGGGCGGCTGCCGGCGGACGAGAAGGACGCGGTGATGCGCGCGTACGCCGACGGCGAGCTGGACGTGCTGGTCGCGACCACAGTGGTCGAGGTCGGCGTGAACGTGCCGAACGCGACGGTGATGATCGTGCTGGACGCCGACCGGTTCGGCGTCTCCCAGCTGCACCAGTTGCGCGGCCGGGTGGGCCGGGGCTCGGCCGCCGGTCTGTGCCTGCTGGTCACCGAGGCGGCCGAGGGCTCGTCCGCGCGGGAGCGGCTGGACGCGGTCGCCTCCACCACCGACGGCTTCAAGCTCGCCGAACTCGACCTGGAGCAGCGCCGGGAGGGCGACGTGCTGGGCGCGACCCAGTCCGGCCGGCGCTCGCACCTGCGGCTGCTGTCGTTGCTGCGGGACACGGAGCTGATCCGCGACGCGCGGGCCGAGGCGATCGAACTGGTCGAGGAAGACCCGGATCTTTCCCGGCATCCGGCGCTGGCGGCGTCGGTCGCCGCGCTGGTCGACGAGGAGCGCGCCGAATACCTGGAGAAGGGCTGACCCCCCACCAGCTCGGCGGGGCGGTGACGGATCACGGGACTGCGGCGCGCGCGTCGCGTGCCTAGGCTCGCGCAGATGTCGACACCATTCCTCGAACGCGGTGTGCTGCTGCTGGCCCGGGGCGACGAACTGCTTGTGGACCGGGCGGTCGGAGCGGCCGACGAGACGTCCGGCCGGCCGTGCACCGCGGCGACCCGGTTCCAGATCGCGTCGATCAGCAAGCAGATGGCAGCCGTGGCGGTGCTGCTGCTCGCCGAGCGCGGCGTGCTGCGCCTGACCGACCCCGTCACCCGGTGGCTGCCCGGCACGCCGCCGCCCGAATGGTGCGGCATGACGCTGCACCACCTGCTCACCCACACCTCCGGCCTGGGCCACTGGGAGGAGTACCCGGCGATCGACCTGCACGGGCCGGCCGAGCCGGACGAGCTGCTGGACCGGTTCGCGGCGCTGCCGCCGCTGTTCCCGCCCGGATCCGGGTGGCACTACAGCAGCCCCGGTTACGTGCTGCTGGCCCGGACCGTCGAGCGGGCGGCCGATCGGCCGTACGCCGAGTTCCTCGCCGAGGAGGTCTTCGCGCCGCTGGGCATGTCGGGCAGCTTCGCCGGTGCGGGCGACGGCTGGCCGGACCTGGCGGTCGGGCACGAGGGCGGCCGTCCGGTGCCGTCCTGGGACCTGGCGACCGTGAGCATGGGCGCGGGTGACGTCTGGTGCACCGCTGCGGACCTGATGACCTGGCTGGACGTACCGCGCCGGGGCCGGCTGCTCGCCCCGGCCTCGGTGACGGCGCTGACCGCACCGCACGCACCGACCGGGCGGCCGGATGAGGCGTACGGCTACGGGTTCTTCGTCGGGCCGCTGGCCGGGCGGCGGGCGGTGCACCACTCGGGGGACAACGGGGGCTACAAGGCGTTCGCCGCCTGGCTGCCCGACTCGGACGAGCGGCTCGTCCTGCTGGCCAACCAGGCCGAGGTGAGCACGGCCGCTGTCACGTCGGTGCTCGACGCGGTCTGATCCGCCCGCGTCGCACGCACGGCGAGGGCGCGCCGACCGGGTGGTCGGGCGCGCCCTCGACGCGGATCAGCGGGTCAGCGGATCAGCCAGATCGGCGGATCAGGCGGTGAAGCGGATCCGGCGGCGACGGGCCACCACGAACAGCACCGCGCCGGCGGCCAGCAGCAGTGCCGCGCCACCGGCGATGGCGCCTGCGGCCGGGCCGGTCACCGGCAGGCCACCGCCCTGCCCGGAGCAGTCGTCCGGCTGGGCGTACGGAATGGTCTCCGCGTCCTCGACCACGTCGTACTTCACCGTGACCTTGAGGCCCGGGTAGGCGTCGAACCCGACCGAGCTGGTCCTGCCCGGCTCGGAGACGAGCTTCCTGGTGACGCCCTTCTCCGTGGTGAGCGTGGCGGTGAAGGGCACGCCGTCGGCCGGGTTCTCCACGACGAAGGTCATCGAGTCGCAGTCCTGGTCCAGCTTGAAGATCGGCTCCGCGGGCTGGGCGGGAGAGCTGGGCGGGGCGGACGGGCTCGGCGGGACGGACGGGCTCGGCGGGACGGACGCCGAGGGCGTCGGAGTCGGCGAGACGGGCGTGCTCGGCGAAGGGCTGGCGCTCGGCGGCGTGCTGGGCGAGGGCGACGGGCTCTGCGTCGCGCAGTTCCGTCCCGGGCGGGCCGTCACGGTCCGCTCGCCGTCGTGCGACTTGCGTCCCCGCTCCCAGTGCGCCCCGACGGTCAGCTTCAGTTCCGGGACCGGGCCGGCGAACGTGTGGGTCTGGGTGCCGGTCAGCGGGCCCTGGCCGGCCGGCTTCAGCTCCGCGCCGACCGCGAGGCCGCCGCTGATCGCGCCGGGCACCGTGGATTCGATCTTGATGATCCGGCCGGAGATGTCGGTCTCGCTGCTGATCACCGACCAGGTCACGGTCACCGTGCCGTTCTCGGTGGCGCAGTAGCTGCCGGACGGCTCGGGGTGGTGGGCGGCGGCCGGGCCGGCGACGGTGGCGACGCCCGCGAGGCCGAGCAGCGTGCCGGCGGTGAGGACGGCGGCGCGCCGGAGGTGGAGACGGTTCACGCCTACTCCTGACGAGGGGAGGATGGGAGAGGCCGGGCGGAGGGGCCGAAGCCACGCGTCCGCTCGGCAATCGGGCCAGACCCTAGCGAGATCGACAGTGCGGGCGTCACCATGATCGAAGGGTCGTAAAGGGTCCGTTATGCATTCGAGATCATTGATGCACGTCGAGTCACGGATCGTCGCGCCGGGTACCTCGTCCACGCCTCCCGGCGTCGCGTAGCGTCGGGGCATGCGCAGGGAGCGACGGTGACCCGGATCGTGGCCGGCACGCTCGGCGGCCGGCGGATCGCCGCGCCACCGGGTGCCGGCACCCGGCCCACCTCCGACCGGGTCCGCGAGGCGCTGTTCAGCGCCGTGCACTCCCATGTCGACCTGGACGGGGCGCGCTTCGCCGACCTGTACGCCGGTTCCGGCGCGGTCGGTCTGGAGGCGCTGTCCCGGGGCGCGGCCCACGTGCTGCTCGTCGAGTCCGACGCGCGGGCCGCCCGGGTGATCCGGGAGAACATCGCCGCGCTGCGGGCCGCGCCGGCCGCGCGCCTGGTCACCGGCAAGGTCGCCACTGTGCTGGCGGCCGGGCCCACCGACGGGCCGTACGACGTGGTGTTCGCCGATCCGCCGTACGCGGTGCCGGACGCCGAGATCACCGCGATGCTGGCGGCCCTGGTCGACGGCGGCTGGCTCGCCCCGGACGCCCTCGTGATCGTCGAGCGGTCCAGCCGTACCGGACCGGTCACGTGGGTGGAAGGTGTCACTCCGGAGCGCAGCAGACGTTACGGCGAGACCACTCTTTGGTACGGTCGCCGATCATGAGACGTGCGGTCTGCCCGGGCTCGTTCGACCCGGTCACCAACGGACACCTCGACATCATCGGCCGGGCCAGCCGGCTGTTCGACGAGGTGATCGTCGGAGTGCTGGTCAACCAGTCGAAGCAGGGCCTGTTCACGGTCGAGGAGCGGATCGACATGCTCCACGAGGTGACCGCCTCGTACGACAACGTCCGGGTGGAGTCGTTCCGCGGCCTGCTCGTCGACTTCTGCCGGGCGCAGCAGGCGAGTGTGCTGATCAAGGGCCTGCGTGCGGTGAGCGACTTCGACTACGAGCTGCAGATGGCCCAGATGAACATCGGCCTGGCCGGCGTGGAGACGCTGTTCATGCCGACCAACCCGCTCTACTCGTTCATCTCGTCCAGCCTGATCAAGGACGTGGCGAAGTGGGGCGGCGACATCTCCGCCCACGTCCCCGACCTGGTCCGAGCCCAGCTCGCCGCCCGCCTCCGCCCCTGACCCCCCGCCCCCGCCCGCCCCGCCTCTCCGCCCCGCGATCTTGCACTTTCGGCCCGGACATTCCTCCCGCAAGGGACGAGTGCCGGGCCACAAGTGCAAGATCGCGGGGGAGAGGGGCCGGGGGCGACGCGCCGGGTGGGGCGGGTGGGGTGTGGGTGGCCTCGGCGCGACATGATGTCTGCAGCGCCGAGACGGGGCGCGAGGCCGCATGATGGAGGGCGGCCGACGAAGACAGGAGTGAGGTACCGGTGGACCCGCTCGATCGCATCGACGAACTGATCGCCATGGTGGAGCAGGCCCGCTCCGTCCCGATGTCGCGCAACAACTGCATGGTCGACCGGGGCGAGATGATCGCCGCGCTCGACGAGCTGCGCGCGGAGCTTCCCGCGGACCTGCGCCGGGCCGCCGCGCTGCTGGAGGAGCGGGACAAGATCATGGAGGCCGGCAAGCGTGAGGCCGACCGGATCATCAGCGAGGGTGAGGCGGAACACGCCCGGCTGGTCTCGGTCAACGAGATCACCGTCTCGGCCGAGCACGAGGGCGCCCGGATCATCGCCGAGGCACGGGCCGAGGCGCAGCGCCTCCGCGAGGAGGTGGACGACTACGTCGACACCGCGCTGGCCAACTTCGAGCAGTTCCTCACCCGGGCGCTGGCCTCGATAGAGCGTGGCCGGGACAAGATGCACGCGCTGCGTGAGATCGGCACCTTCGCCGGGGACGAGGCGGACCGCCCGCTACCCTTCTGAGCGGCGCGCGGGCCGGTCGCCGACAGCCGGCTGCCGTCGGGCCGGAGGTGAGCCCCCGGTTCGACGGTCCGCCCGTCTGGCAGGTAACCTTCTTTGTCGGCCTCTCAACGGCCGGAGTCTGACTATGCCCAAACACTCGCCAAGCACACTCGACCCCAGGTCGCCGCTGGTCCTCGACACGAGGGAACTGCCGCGCCGACCTGGCGCGTTGCGTACGCACAAGCGGGTCGTGCCGGCACCGGCGGACCTCGGCGTCGAGTTGATCGGCGTGCCGGAGGGCGCGGACCTCGACCTCGACCTGAGGTTGGAGTCGGTGTCCGAGGGCGTGCTCGTCTCCGGGACCGTCACCGGTCCCGTCAAGGGCGAGTGCGGCCGCTGCCTGCGCGAGATCGACGACTCGTTGGCCGTGACGATCCAGGAGCTGTACGCGTACGAGCACAGCACCACGGACGACACGACCGACGAGGACGAGGTGGGCCGGATGCAGGGCGATCTGATCGACCTGGAGCCGGCGTTGCGGGACGCGGTGGTGCTGGCGCTGCCGACGAACCCGCTCTGCCGGGAGGACTGCCCAGGCCTGTGCCCCGAGTGTGGGGTGCACTGGGACGATCTGCCGGCCGACCACAGCCATCAGCAGGTCGACCCGCGTTGGGCGAGCCTGACGCAACTGACCCGTACAGAGGAGTAAGAACCGTGGCCGTCCCCAAGCGCAAGATGTCGCGCAGCAACACCCGCGCCCGCCGGGCGAACTGGAAGGCCTCGGCGGTGGCGACCGTGGCCTGCCCGCAGTGCAAGTCGGCCAAGCTGCCGCACGCCGCCTGCTCCGTCTGCGGCACCTACAACGGCCGTCAGGTCCTCGAGGTCTGACCCGGCCGCCGAGTGACGTCCCCGACCACCGGTCGGGTGACGCGCGCACCAAGGCTCTCGCCCGGTGCCCCGGCTCCCGCCACCGCCGACCGGTTTCAGGCCGGCGGACCGTCGGAGCCGGGCACCGCGCGGATCGCCGTCGACCTCCTCGGCGGGGACGATGCTCCCGCCGTCGTGGTTGACGGCGCTCTGCGAGCGGTACGCACGGATCCCGCCCTGCACCTGCTGCTCGTCGGCCCGATCGAGGTGGCCGACGAGCTGATCGGTGCGCTCGAACCGGCCCAGCGCGCCCGGGTCACGGTCCGCCCGGTGCGGACCGCCGTCGGCATGGCCGACCATCCCACCGCCGCCCGCGGCGAGAGCACGGTACGCACCGCCGTGCAGGCCGTCCGCGACGGACTCGCCGACGCGGTCGTCTCCGCCGGCTCGACCGGCGCCACGGTCACCGCCGCCGCGCTCGGCCTCGGCCGCTGGACCGGGATACGCCGGCCCGCGCTCGCCGCCACGCTGCCCGCCGTCGAAGGGCCGGTGGTGCTGCTCGACGTCGGCGGCACGCTCGAACCCGGCCCGGCCACGCTGGCCCGCCACGCCCTCCTCGGTGCCGCCTACGCGTCGGTGGCCCACGCCGTCACCGCGCCCCGCGTCGGGTTGCTCTCCGTCGGCCTCGAAACGGGCAAGGGCGACCGCCTGCGCCGGATCGCCGCGCCCGCGCTCGCCGCCGCGCCGCTGCCCTGCGACGGCCGCTACGTCGGCCTGGTCGAGGGGTACGACATCTCGCTCGGTGCCCGCGCCGACGTCGTGGTGACCGACGGCTTCACCGGAAACGTCCTGCTGAAGGCCATCGAGGGCGCGTACGCCATGGCCGGCGGCCCACCGTCACGCGGCGGCGCCCCGCGTGCCGCGGCCCTGCTCGGGGTGGGCGGCACCGTGGTCGTGTGCCACGGCGCGGCCGGCTCCGAGGACGTCGCCTCCGGTATCGCGCTGGCCGCCCACCTGTGGCGCCGTGACGCCGCCGGGACGGTCCGCGGCCTGCTCGACGACATCCCGCACGATCTCGCACCTGACCGACACGACACCGAGGTAGCACCATGACCAACGACAAGCGGCGGCGTGCTCCCGTCGGCCACCTGGAGGCGGCCTTCGGGGTGTCGCTCGACCCGGAGCTGCTGGAGCGCGCGCTCACCCACCGCTCGTACGCGTACGAGAACGGTGGCCTGCCCACGAACGAGCGGCTGGAGTTCCTGGGCGACTCGGTCCTCGGCGTGGTGATCACCACAGCGCTGTTCCACAACCACCCCGACCTGCCCGAGGGGCAGTTGGCGAAGCTGCGCGCCAGCGTGGTCAACATGCGGGCGCTCGCCGACGTGGCGCGTGGCCTCGGCCCGGACGGGCTCGGCGCGTACCTGCTGCTGGGCAAGGGCGAGGAGGCCACCGGCGGACGGGACAAGGCGAGCATCCTGGCCGACACGCTGGAGGCGCTGCTGGGCGCGATCTACCTCCAGTACGGCCTGGACACCGCGGCCATCGTGATCCACCGGCTGTTCGACCCGCTGATGGCCGAGTCGGCGGGCCGGGGCGCGGCGCTGGACTGGAAGACCAGCCTCCAGGAGCTGACCGCCGCGCTCGGGCTCGGCGTGCCCGAGTACCGGATCGAGGGCACCGGGCCGGACCACCTCAAGACGTTCACCGCCTGGGTGGTGGTGGCCGGCAACCGCTACGGCGGCGCGGAGGGGCGCAGCAAGAAGGAGGCCGAGCAGCGGGCGGCCGAGTCGGCCTGGCGCACGCTCACCGAGCAGGCCGAGGCGGCGGCACGGGCCGAGGCGGACGCGGCGGCGCAGGCCCAGGACGGGACGAGCCCGCAGGCCGACACGACGGATGTCGAGGCGGGCGCCGGCCGTGCCTGAGCTGCCCGAGGTCGAGACCGTCCGGGTGGGACTCGCCCAGTGGGTGATCGGCCGGCGGATCGCCGCCGTCGAGGTGCGCCACCCGAGGGCGGTACGCCGGCACGCGCCCGGTGGTGCGCACTTCGCCGACGTGCTCGCCGGACGGACGATCACCGGCGTACGGCGCCGGGGCAAGTACCTCTGGCTGCCGCTGGACAGCGGCGACGCGGTGATCGGCCACCTCGGCATGTCCGGCCAGCTGCTGTTGCAGCCGGTCGGCGCGGCCGACGAGCTGCACCTGCGGGTCCGGTTCCGGTTCGCCGACGACGGGCCGGAGCTGCGCTTCGTCGACCAGCGCACGTTCGGCGGGCTGTCCGTCTCCGAAGGCGGGGCGGAGCTGCCCGCCGAGATCGCGCACATCGCCCGCGACCCGATGGACCCGGAGTTCTCCGACGAGGCGTTCGTGGCGGCGCTGCGCCGCAAGCGTACGGAGGTCAAACGCGCGCTGCTCGACCAGACGCTGATCTCCGGGGTGGGCAACATCTACGCCGACGAGGCACTGTGGCGGGCGAAGCTGCACGGCGCCCGCCCGGCCGACGCGCTCACCCGCCCGGCCGCGCTGCGGCTGCTCGGGCACGTCCGGGACGTGCTCGCCGAGGCGATCAAGCAGGGCGGCACCAGCTTCGACGAGCTGTACGTCAACGTCAACGGCGAGAGCGGCTACTTCGACCGGTCGCTCAACGCGTACGGCCGGGAGGGGGAGCCCTGCCCGCGCTGCGGCGCGCCGATCCGGCGCGAGGCGTTCATGAACCGGTCCTCCTACAGCTGCCCGCGATGCCAGCCGCGGCCCCGGGGCACCCTCCGGGGATGACCCCGAGCCGGTTCGGGGTTGCGCCGGTGTGCATCGCCCGACGGTCCCCGGAGACGCGCCGGAGCATACCCGGAGATGCCCTTTTCCGCCCGGTCCGCGCGGCCGGAACCGGCCGCGCGGACCTCGCCGCTCGGATCGGGGACGAGCGGGGGCCGTTCCCCGATGTCGGGGCCCCGCCTGCTGCCTAGCGTCATCCTGGGTCGGCGCAGGGCCGGCATCAGGAGGGTGGAACCCGGGACATGGGCAGGCGACCGGTGACCGTGCGGCTGGCACGGTGGAGTGCGGAGCATCCGTGGCGCGCGATCGCGTTGTGGGTGGTCTTCGTGGCGGTGTGTTTCGTCGGCGGCAGCGCCGCCGGGCTGAACGAGGCCACCGACGAGGATCAGGCGATCGGCGAGTTCGGACGGGCACAGCTGATCGTCGACAGTGGCGGGTTCGACCAGCCGGCCACGGAGAACGTGCTGATCACCGCCCGGTCGGGTCCGCTCGACCAGGCCGCCGCGAAGGCCGCCGCGCAGGACGCGGCGGACCGGCTGCGGCAGGTCGACGGCGTGGCGTCGATCGGTACGCCGATGCCGTCGCGCGACGGCAGCGCGCTGCTGGTGCCGATCACCATGTCGGGCGACCCGGGCACCGCCGGTGACCGGGTGCAGCCGCTGCGGGACACCACCGCGAAGGTGCAGGTCGCGCACCCGCAACTGCGGGTGGAGCAGGTCGGCGGCCCGTCGATCGACAAGGCGCTCGACGACACGCTCGGCAAGGACTTCAAGCGCGCCGAGCTGCTCAGCCTGCCGGTGACGCTGGCCATCCTGATCATCGCGTTCGGCGCGCTGATCGCCGCCGGGGTGCCGGTGCTGCTGGCGCTCTCCTCGGTGGCCGCCGCGATGGGTCTCTCCACACTCGCCTCGCACCTGGTGCCGGCCACCGACACCACCGCGAGCGTGATCCTGCTGATCGGCATGGCGGTCGGTGTGGACTACTCGCTGTTCTACGTGCGGCGGGAACGGGAGGAACGGGCGAAGGGCCGGTCCGGCCTGGACGCCGTGGAGATCGCGGCGGAGACCTCCGGGCACGCCGTGGTGGTCTCCGGCACCGCTGTGATCATCTCGATGGGCGGTCTGCTGCTCGCCCAGGACGCGATCTTCTCCTCGCTGGCGGTCGGCTCGATCCTGGTGGTGGCGGTCGCCGTGATCGGCTCGCTCACAGTGCTGCCGGCGCTGCTGGCGAAGCTGGGCCGCTGGGTGGACCGGCCGCGGGTGCCGCTGCTGTGGCGCCTCACCGCCCCGCGCACCGGGCGGGACGGGCAGCCGGCCCGGCCCCGGTTCTGGCCGGCGGTGCTCAAGCCGGCGCTGCGCGCGCCGGTGGCCACGCTGCTGATCTCGGTCGCGCTGCTGCTCGCGCTCGCCGCGCCCGCGCTCGGCATGAAGCTGAAGTTCCCCGGCCCGGAGGACGTGCCGCGCAACACCGCGGCCATGCAGGCGTACGACCGGCTCACCGCGGCCTTCCCGAGCAACGGCACCAGTCACACGGTGGCCGTGCGGGCGCCCGCCGAGCAGGCCGACCGGGTGCGGGCCGCGCTCACCGACCTGGCCGGCCGTACCACCGCCGACCCGCTCTTCGCGCCGGCCGAGGGGGACGGCCCGGAGATCCAGGTGTCGGCGGACCGGCGGGTGTCGGTGCTGGAGGTGGCCACGCCGCACGCCAGCCGCTCCGACGAGGCGTCCCGGTCGCTGCACGAGCTGCGCGAGGACCTGGTCCCGGCCACGCTCGGCGGCATCCCGGGCGTGGAGTACGCGGTCGGCGGCGGCGTGGCCGCCAGTGAGGACTACGCCGCCCACATCTGGGCGAAGCTGCCGATCGTCGCGGCGTTCGTGCTGGCGCTGACGTTCCTGGTGATGGCGTGGACGTTCCGGTCGGTGGTGGTGGCGCTGACCTCGATCGTGCTGAACCTGCTCTCCGCCGGCGCCGCGTACGGGCTGCTGGTGCTGGTCTTCCAGAGCGACTGGGCGGAGGGGCTGCTCGGCTTCACCTCGATGGACGCGATCGTCACCTGGCTGCCGCTGTTCCTGTTCGTGGTGCTGTTCGGACTGTCCATGGACTACCACGTGTTCGTGGTGAGCCGGATCCGCGAGGCGGTCGACCGGGGGATGCCCAACCGGAAGGCGGTGGCGCACGGCATCACCTCCTCGGCCGGGGTGGTGACCAGCGCGGCGGTGGTGATGGTGGCGGTGTTCTCCATCTTCGCCACGCTCAGCATGATCGACTTCAAGCAGCTCGGCATCGGCCTGGCGGCGGCGATCCTGCTGGACGCCACGATCATCCGCGCGGTCGTGCTCCCGTCGGTGATGACGCTGCTGGGTGACGCGAACTGGTGGGCGCCGCGCTTCATGCGCCGCCGTGCGGCCGCCCCGGCGGTCGAGCCGCCGCCCGCACCGGCGCCGGAACTGGTCGGCGCCCGCTGACCAGGGCGCCCAGGCGGCGTCCGGCCCGCACGGCATGCCCCGGGAGTCACGGCTCCCGGGGCATGCCGGTTCCGGTTCTTCGCCGTGGATTAAGGCCCCGACCAGCGGGGCATCTGGGCCGCCATGGACGAACAGCTATCGCCGGCGGCCCGTCGCGCCCCGGCCTCCGCATCCCGCCGGCGGGCGTCGTGAGCACCGACACCGCGACCGGCACCGTACGGACCAACGTCCCGGCCCGCCTCGACCGGCTGCCGTGGTCCCGCTGGCACTGGATGATCGTCATCGGTCTGGGCACGGTCTGGATCCTCGACGGGCTCGAGGTGACGATCGTCGGGAACCTCTCCGGCAAGCTCGCCGAGCCGGGCAGCGGCCTGGACATCACCCAGAGCCAGGTCACCGGCCTGGCCGCCGCGCTCTACGTCGCGGGCGCCTGTACCGGCGCGCTCCTGTTCGGGTGGCTCACCGACCGGTTCGGCCGCAAGAAGCTGTTCCTGCTGACGCTCGGGCTGTACCTGGTCGCCACCGCGCTCACCGCGCTGTCGTTCGACACCTGGTGGTTCTTCCTGTTCCGGTTCCTCACCGGCATGGGCATCGGCGGTGAGTACGCCGCCATCAACTCGGCGATCGACGAGCTGATCCCGGCCCGCCACCGCGGCCGCATCGACATCATCATCAACGGCACGTTCTGGCTCGGCGCGGCGCTCGGCGCGCTGCTGACCGTACCGCTGCTCAACGGCCTGCCGACCAACCTCGGCTGGCGGGTGGCGTTCGGGCTGGGCGCGGTGCTCGGCGTGGTGATCCTGCTGGTGCGCCGGCACGTACCGGAGAGCCCACGGTGGCTGTTCATCCACGGGCACGCCGACGAGGCCAACCACCTCGTGGACTCGGTCGAGGCCGAGGTGAGACGGGAGACCGGCAGGGACCTCGCCGAGGCGGACGACTACATCGAGATCCGGCAGCGCAGGAGCACGAACTTCCTGGAGATCGCCCGGACGCTGTTCCGCCGCTACCCGAAACGGGCCACGCTGGGCTTCGCGCTCTTCATCGGCCAGGCGTTCCTCTACAACGCGATCACGTTCGGGTTCGCCCAGATCCTGGAGACGTTCTTCGACGTCCCGCCCGGCAACAGCGGCTACTACTTCGCGGTGATCGCGGTCGGCAACCTGCTCGGCCCGCTGCTGCTGGGCCGGCTGTTCGACACCGTCGGCCGGGTGCCGATGATCGCCGGTTCGTACATCGGCTCGGGTGTGCTGCTGCTCGGCACGGCCTGGCTGTTCCACTCCGGCGTGCTGAGCGCCGTGACCATGACCGCCTGCTGGTGCGCGGTGCTGTTCTTCGCCTCGGCCGGCGCGAGCGCGGCGTACCTGACGGTCAGCGAGATCTTCCCGATGGAGACCCGGGCCATGGCGATCGCGTTCTTCTACGCGATCGGCACCGCCGCCGGTGGCATCACCGGTCCGCTGCTCTTCGCCAAGCTGGTCGGCAGCGGCGAGGTCGGGCAGACCGTGCTGGCGTTCGTCATCGGCGCCACCGTCATGATCATCGGCGGGCTGGTGGAGCTGGCGCTCGGCGTCAAGGCCGAGGGCAGGTCGCTGGAGGACCTGGCCACCCCGCTGAGCGCGGAACACGCGGGGGTGCCGTCGCAGCGCGGCGGCGAGACGACCACCCCGGCCGCCGGCGCGCCCACCGGCTGACCGCGTACCCCGGCGCCCCCGCTCCCGACGGGCGGGGGCGCCGGGGCGTCACGGCAGCGCGCACGGCTCCCGCCAGGAGTCCAGCTGGCGGTCCTTGCGGATCGAGGCGAAGCCGTAGCCGACCGAGGTGACGCAGAAGTCCGCCGGCTCGCCGGTGTACTCGACGTGGAAGACCGGCTTGCCGGCGTCGACGAACGGCAGCAGCTTCGCGCACTCGCGGCGGCGTACGCACTCCTGGTTGACCGCGAAGTCGAAGTCGGGGGCCAGCGCGGCCACCTGCGCGACGTCGTCGACCAGGCCGGGGGAGAGGTCCAGCTTGCGGGCCAGCCCGGCCAGCCGGCGGTTGAACAGCAGCTGGTCGTCGAAGTCCAGCGGGAAGCCGGAGCGGTGCCGGTAGACGTCCGCGTCGGCGAACGCCACCGCGCCGAAACCCTTGCCCCGGCACAGCCGGAACCGGTCGGCCAGCACCGGCGCGAGCGCGTCCCAGTTCCGTACGTCCAGGAAGCGGCTTCCCGGCCGCCCCGGCACGGCCGTGCCGCGTACGGCGGCGGGGAAGCGGGTGGCGTCCGGTTCGTCGGCGGCGTACGTGCCGACCCGGACGTGGCAGACCAGCCGGCGGTCCTGCTCGCGCAGCGCGGCGGTCTCGGCCGAGGTGGTCGCCACCGGGTCGAGGAGGAAGACGTCGGCGTCGACGGTGGTGTCCACCGGGGTGGTGAGCTGCCACTGCCACCGCCAGCTGCCGGCCTGGGCGGCCGGCCAGGGCGTGGGCGCGCCGGGCGGCGTGATCGGCCGGCGGCAGGCCGGCACCGGGGCGAGCAGCAGCGCGGTCAGCGCGAGCGCCACGCCCCGGCGCGGGCCACGTCGGCGGACGTGGGCCGGCCGGGAGCGCGGCACGGCCCACACCGGCCGGATCCGCATCGACAGCTCCCCGGACGCGGGCGGCCCGACGCCGCCCCCGACCGGTCAACGAGCGCCGGGCCGGTCACGACGCGCGGTCAGCTCGGGGTGGCGAAGACCTGCGTCCAGTACGGCCCGTTGCTGCGCGCAACGCCCACACCGATCTGGGTGTACGAGCAGTTGAGGATGTTCTTCCGGTGGCCTTCGGAGTTCATCCAGCCCTCCATGACCGCCGCCGGGGTCTGGTAGTTCCAGGCCACGTTCTCGCCCACCATGCGGTAGCTGTAGCCGGCGGCCTTGACCCGGTCCCAGGGCTGGCTGCCGTCGCTGCCCGTGTGGTCCATCTTCTTGTGGTCGGCCTGGTCCTGGCTGTGCCGCTGGGCGGCCAGGTTCAGCTTGGCGTTGACGGTGAGCGCCTTGCAGCCGGCCTTCGCCCGCTCCTGGTTGACGATCGTGACGACCTTCTGGAGTTCGGCGCTGAGCCCGGTCGTGGCGGTGGCCTTGGTGCTCGTGGAGCCGCCGCTCGACCCGTTCGACCCGCCGCCGCTCGGGGCGCTGCTGCGCTCCTGCTGCCGCGACGGTGCGGTGCTGCGGCTCGGCTTCGGGGTGGCCTTCTTCGTCGGGCTCGGCGCGGCGGTGGTCGGTACGGCCGACGGGCTCGCCGACTCGGGTGCGAGCGCGTCGGCCGGCCCCTCCTCGGTGCCGTCGGGCGCCTGCGGCGCGGCGGCCACCGGGGCGTCGGCGGACGTGCGCTTGGTGCCCTGGTCGTCGCCGGGCAGCAGGACGGCGCCCACGCCGAGGCTCACCACGAGCGTCGCCGCGGCGGCGGTCCCGCCGATCACGAGCGGTCGGGACAGGCGCCGCTTCGGGCGCCGGTCGTCGGCGGGGGTGTCGGTCGCCGGCTGCCAGGTCGCGGCGGGCTGCTCCCAGCCGCCGGCCGGCTGCTCGTGCCCCTGCCAGGCGGTGGGCTGCTCATGGCCCTGCCACGCCGCGGGCTGTTCCTGGCCCTGCCACGCCGCGGGCTGTTCCTGGCCCTGCCACGCGGGCTCCTGGCCGTGCCAGGCGGCGGTCGGCTGCTCCTCGCCGTTCCACCGGTCCCGGGGCGGCGGGTAGGAGCCGGCGGGTCCGTAGACCGGGGGCGCGCTCTCGGGGCGGTAGCCCTCGGCGGCCGGCGCGGGTCCGTGACCGGCGGGCGGCTGCTGCGCTCCGTCCCCGAACAGGTACGACGACCGCGGCTCGGGCCGGTCGCTGAGCCACGCCGGACCCTCGTCGGTCGGCGGCTCGGGACGCCGGCGGGCGCCCTCCGGTTCGATCGGGTCGTTCCAGCGGTACACGCCTGTCCCCTCCACGGGTCGGTTGCGGGCCCGGGTGACGCTACGGGTGCGCTCCAAGCTGCGGCAACGTGGCTAAGAAAGAGTTAAGGCGAAGCCGGCGGCAAGGATGAGTCGTTCACACATTTCCGGCGTACAGTAAAGGCGTCCGGACAGAGCGTGTCCGCGCCTTGTGGCAGCCCCCCGGCGAGTGGACCGGCCGACGTGGAGATGATCTACGGCCTTGGTCAACTTGACGAAGGAGGGGGTTTCGGCTCAATATGTAGGTGTCGCCAGTCGCGCCCAGCCATGCCCCGATGCAGTGGGAATGGTAGCCGCGAACATCATGGGCGCGCGTTGGCCGGCCTTTCCGGCAGCGCACATCAAGGAGTCAGCATGGCGAAGGCCCTCTACGGCCACGTAAGTGCAGCGCCCGACCGGCGTCTGCTCGACGAGGTCACCCGACTGCGTGCCAGGGTTCAGGCACTGGAGTTCGAGATCACGCGTCTGCGCGCCGACAACGATCGGCTCGCGGCGGCAGCGGCGGAGGCGGATGACCTCCTCCGTCTGGCTGAGCCCGCACTGACCTGATCTCCAGTTGTCGGAAAACTGAATCGCACCACACCGAAAAGCGCGCCGACACTCAAGTGCCGGCGCGCAGCCATGTTCGTACCCCTTTTCGTCGCTGCCGCCGCAATTATCGATCTTGCGGAACCGCCCGGAATTGCGCCCGGTAATTGTGATCATGCATTTCCGTTCCCTCCGCGGCCACCGGGCCGAAAGCGGACAGCCGGTCCGGCGGGTGGGTCGCGTGGCGGCGGCGCCCCGGTCGCGGGTTAGTCTGCGGGTTCACCAGGTCCGCGCAGCCGGCGACGGTACGGCGGCCACCGGACGAGGATCGAGAAGGTGCATCTCAAGAGCCTGACGGTGAAGGGCTTCAAATCCTTCGCCTCCGCCACGACGTTGAAGCTGGAGCCCGGGATCACCTGCGTGGTGGGCCCGAACGGCTCCGGCAAGTCCAACGTCGTCGACGCCATCGCCTGGGTGCTCGGCGAGCAGGGCGCCAAGGCGCTGCGCGGCGGCAAGATGGAGGACGTCATCTTCGCCGGCACCGCCGGGCGGGCGCCGCTGGGCCGGGCCGAGGTCACCCTCACCATCGACAACACCGACGGCGCGCTGCCGATCGAGTACACCGAGGTCTCCATCACCCGCCGGATGTTCCGCTCCGGCGAGAGCGAGTACGAGATCAACGGCGACTCCTGCCGTCTGCTGGACATCCAGGAGCTGCTGTCCGACTCGGGCATCGGCCGCGAGATGCACATCATCGTCGGGCAGGGCCGGCTCGACGGGATGCTGCACGCCAAGCCGGAGGACCGGCGGGCGTTCATCGAGGAGGCGGCGGGCGTCCTCAAGCACCGCAAGCGCAAGGAGAAGGCGCTGCGGAAGCTCGACGCGATGCAGACCAACCTCAACCGCCTGACCGACCTCACCGCGGAGCTGCGCCGCCAGCTCAAGCCGCTGGGCCGGCAGGCCGAGGTGGCCCGCCGCGCCGCCGGGATCCAGGCCAACCTGCGCGACGCCCGGCTGCGGCTGCTCGCCGACGACCTGCACACGCTGCGGACCACACTGGACAAGGAGATCGCCGACGAGACCGCGCTGCGCGAGCGGCGCGAGCTGATCGAGGCCGAGCACGGCGAGGTGCAGGGCCGCCTCGGCGAGCTGGAGGCGGCGCTGGCCGAGGACGCGCCGCTGCTCGCGGCGGCGCAGGACACCTGGTACCGCCTCTCCGCGCTCCAGGAGCGGTTCCGCTCGATCGAGCAGTTGGCCCGGGAGCGGCTGCGTCACCTCAGCGCCGCCGGCGACGACGAGCGCCCCGGCCGCGACCCGGAGCAGCTGGAGGCGGAGTCGCGGCGCGTACGCGAGCAGGAGGAGGAGCTGCGCGCCGCGCTCACCGAGGACCAGATCCGGCTGGCCGAGGCGGTCGAGCACCGCCAGGAGCTGGAACGGCAGCTCGCCGCGGCCGAGCGGGAACTGGTTGCCGCTGCCAAGGCCATCGCCGACCGGCGGGAGGGGCTGGCCCGCCTGACCGGCCAGGTCAACTCCGCCCGGGCGCGGACCACGAGCGCGGGCGAGGAGATCGAACGGCTGGCCGCCGCGCACACCGACGCGATGGGCCGGGCCGAGAAGGCGCAGGCCGACCTGGACGCGGTCGCCGAACAGTCCACCGAGGCGGACCGGGACAACGCCGACCTGGACGCCCGGCACGACGAGGCGGTGGCCGTGCACGAGCGGGCCCAGGCGGCGGTGCGCAGCCTGGCCGACGGTGAGCGCGCCGCCGAGAAGGACGCCGCCACCTGGAAGGCTCGCGAGGAGGCGCTCGCCATGGGCCTGCGCCGCAAGGACGGCGCCGGTGAGCTGCTCGCCCGCGCCGACCAGGTGCCGGGGCTGCTCGGCAGCCTCGCCGGGCTGCTCACCGTCGCCCCCGGTGACGAGGCGGCGCTCGCCGCCGCGCTGGGCGGCCTGGCCGACGCGGTGGCGGTCAGCGGCGTGGACGAAGCGGTCGAGGCGATGCGGCTGCTCAAGATCTCCGACGCCGGCCGGGCCGGGCTGCTCGTCGGCAGCCCCGCCGGACCGGGCATGGACGGCTCCGCCGACGCGCTGCGCCCGAAGCTGCCCGAGGGCGCCCGCTGGGCCCCCGACCTGGTGGAGTGCTCGGCGGCGATCCGTCCCGCCGTGCACCGGGCGCTGCGCGACGTGGCGCTCGTCGACGACCTGGCCGCCGCGTCCGCGCTCGTTGCCGCGAACCCGGAGCTGCGCGCGGTCACGCCCGACGGCGACGTGGTCGGGGCGTACGCGGCGGCGGGCGGGTCGGCCAAGGCGCCGAGCTTCATCGAGGTGCAGGCCGCCGTCGAGGAGGCGCGCGCCAACCGGGCCACCGCCGAACGCACCGCCGCCGAGCTGCGCGAACAGCTGGCCGAGGCGCGCGCCGAGGTGACCGCCGCCAAGGAGGCGGTGCAGCACGCCGCCGCCGCCAAGCGGGAGGCGGAGAGCCACCGCAACGCCGCCGCGCGCCGCCTCGCCGAACTGGGCGCCGCCGCCCGCTCGGCGAAGGCGGAGACCGACCGTCTCGGCGAGTCCCGGGCCCGCGCCGAGGCGGCCCGGGAACGGGATCTGGCCGCGCTCGCCGAGTTGGAGGAACGGCTCCGGCTGGCCGAGGCCACCCCGATCGACGCCGAGCCGTCCACCGAGGAGCGGGACCAGCTCGCCGCCATGGTGCCGCAGGCACGGCAGAACGAGATGGAGGTCCGGCTCGCGGTGCGTACCGCCGAGGAGCGGGTGGCCTCGATCGCCGGGCGGGCCGACTCGCTGGCCCGGCAGGCCACCGCCGAACGGGCGGCGCGGGAGCGCGCCGCGGCCCGGCGCGCGGCCCGTACGCGCGGCGCCCAGATCGCGCGGGCCGTGGTCGGCGGCGCCCGCGAGGCGCTCACCCGGCTCACCGTCTCGATCGCCCGGGCCGAGGAGCACCGCGACGCCGTCGCCCGCGAGCGCGCCGCCCGCGAGGCCGAGCTGTCCGAGGTACGCGGCGCGGCCAAGCGCCTCGCCGCCGAGCTGGAACGGCTCACCAGCCAGGTGCACCGCGACGAGGTGGCCCGCGCCGAGCAGCGGATGCGCATCGAGCAGCTGGAGGCGAAGGCCGCCGAGGACTTCGGGCTGGACGTGGCCACGCTCGTCGCCGAGTACGGCCCGGACCGGCTGGTCCCGCCCACCGACGCGGACGTGGCGCTGGCCGAGAAGGACGGCCGGCCGGTGCCCGAGCCGGTCCGCTACGAGCGGCCGGTGCAGGAGAAGCGGGCGGCCAAGGCGGAGCGGGAACTGGCCCTGCTGGGCAAGGTGAACCCGCTCGCGCTGGAGGAGTTCGCGGCGCTGGAGGAGCGCTTCAAGTTCCTCTCCGAGCAGCTGGAGGATCTCAAGGCCACCCGGCGCGACCTGCTCACAGTGGTCAAGGACGTGGACGACCGCATCCTGGAGGTCTTCGCCAGCGCGTTCGAAGACACCGCCCGGGAGTTCGAGCAGGTCTTCACCGTGCTGTTCCCCGGCGGCGAGGGCCGGTTGGTGCTCACCGACCCGGAGGACCTGCTCACCACCGGTGTCGAGGTCGAGGCCCGCCCGCCGGGCAAGAAGATCAAGCGGCTCTCGCTGCTCTCCGGCGGGGAGCGGTCGCTGACCGCCGTGGCGATGCTCGTGGCGATCTTCCGCGCCCGGCCCAGCCCGTTCTACATCATGGACGAGGTGGAGGCGGCGCTCGACGACGTGAACCTGGGCCGCCTGATCACGCTGCTGGCGCAGTTGCGGGAGAAGAGCCAGCTCATCGTGATCACGCACCAGAAGCGGACCATGGAGATCGCCGACGCGCTCTACGGGGTGACCATGCGCGCCGGTGTTACCCAGGTGATCAGCCAGCGGCTCAACCGGGCCGACGACGAGGAACAGGTGACGAGCGAGTGAGTCGGGAACGCGCCACGGCGCTCCTGGTGGACTTCGACGGCGTGCTGCGCCGCTGGGATCCGGCGGTGGCCGCCGGTGTCGAGCGGGAGTACGGGCTGACCGAGGGTGTCCTCGGTGAGATCGCGATGTCCTGGGGAATGCTCCAGCCGGTGCTCACCGGCCAGGTCAGCCACGCCCAGTGGATGATGAGCGTCGCCGACGCGCTGACCCCCGCGGTCGGCGTGGATCGGGCGCGTGCGGCCGTTGCGGAGTGGCAGAGCTACCGCGGCGAGGTCGACCCGGAGGTGCTGGCGTTCGTCCGCGAGGTGCGGGCGGCGGGCATCCGGGTGGGGCTGGGCACCAACGCCACCGACCTGCTCGACGCCGACCTGGCCGCGCTGGGCCTGACCGAGGAGCTGGACGTGATCGTCAACTCCTCGGTCATCGGGGTGCACAAGCCGGCGAAGGAGTACTTCCAGGCCGCCTGCGAGGCACTGGGGACGCCGCCGGGGCGGGTGCTGTTCGTCGACGACGAGGACCGCGCGGTGGCCGGTGCCCGGGTGGCGGGCCTGTCCGCGCACCGCTGGAGCGGCCCGGCCGACCTGCGGTACCTGCGGGCGGCGCTGGCGTACTGAGCCGGGTCAGCTTCCGGTCACGCCGTCGACGCGTTCCCGGATCAGGTCCGCGTGGCCGTTGTGCCGGGCGTACTCCTCGATCACGTGCACGTACACCCAGCGGAGGCTGATCTCGCCGGTGCTGCCGTCGGGCAGGCGGTGCCGGAACGTGTGGTCCAGCGGCAGGTCGGCAACGGCTCGGTCGGCCGCCTCGATCTCGGCCCGCAGCGTGGCGAACGCCTCGGCCGGGTCCGCGTCGGCGATGTCGTTGAGGTCGGCGTCCGGGTCGGTGCTGTAGTCGTAGAGGTCCGGCAGGTCCAGGCCGGCGGCGCGGTGGCGGAACCACCACCGTTCGACGTCGGCCAGGTGCCGGACCAGGCCGAGCAGCGTCAGCCCGGAGGGCTCCACGCTCGGTGTGCGCAGTTGCTCGGCGGTCAGCCCGGCGCACTTGTGTTGCAGGGTGTCACGGTGGAGGTCGAGCCAGCCTTGCAGCATGGTGCGCTCGTCGGCGACGTAGGGCTCGTGGCGGCGGTCGATCTCGGGTGCGGTCCAGGTCATCCGAGGGATGCTAGGTGAGCGCCGGGCACGCCGCGACGCGTTAACCGCCGGGTCACGGCACCACGACGACCGGCCAGCGGCCGGTGCGGACCAGCCGGGTGGCGACCGAGCCGACCAGCCTGTGCCCGGCCTGCTCGGAGGAGCCGACCACCACCATGTCGGCCCGGTGCTCGTCGGCGGCCCGGCACAGCTCGGTGTAGGCGTCGCCGCGCCGGCACAGGAACGTCACCGGCAGGTCCAGCTCCTCGGCCCCGCGCCGGCACTCGGCGCGCAGCTCGTCGGCCAGCTCGTCGTGGGTCTGCTGGACCGCCCCGGCCACCACGCCGGAGAGCATCGCGCTGTACGAGGCCGGCGAGCTGACGAACACCGCCACCAGCGTGGCGCCCTGCCGCCGGGCCAGTCCGGCGGCGTACGCGGCGGCGCGCATCGAGGTGCGGCTGCCGTCCACGCCGACGAGGACCACCCGTGGCCCGTCCGTACCCCGTTCGTAGGGCAGCGGACGGGTCCGCGGGCCGTACCGCTCACGTTCCGCGGCGTCCATCGTCAGTCTCCCGCTCGCGCCGGGATCGCGTCGGCCGTCTCCCGCCCGGCGGGGACCGGCTCGGCGTTGGAGCGGCGCAGCGGCACCTCCCGGATGAGGACCACCGCGACGAGGGCGAGTAGCCCGAACGGCGCGGCGGCCAGGAAGATGTCACCGGCGGCGTGGCCGTACGCGGCCTCGACCACGTCCCGGATCGGGCCGGGCAGCGTGTGCACGTCCGGCAGCCCGCCGCCGCCCGACCCGGAGGCCGGGATGCCGAGGCGGCTCAGGCCGTCGGCCATGTAGCCGGTGACCCGGTGCCCGAGCACCGCGCCGAGCGCGCTCACGCCGATCGCGCCGCCGAGGCTGCGGAAGAACGCCACCACCGAGCTGGCCGCGCCGAGTTCGTCCGGGCGGACCGTGTTCTGCACGGCCAGCACCAGGTTCTGCATGCTCATGCCGACGCCGAGGCCGATCAGGGCCATGAAGACGGCGAGGTGCCAGTACGGTGTGTCCGCGCGCATGGTGCCCATCAGCGCGAAGCCGGCGGTGAGCAGCACCGAGCCGATGACCAGCCAGCTCTTCCAGCGGCCGGTGGCGGTGATGATCCGGCCGACCACCGTGGAGGAGACCAGCAGGCCGCCGATCATCGGGAGCGTCATCAGGCCGGACATGGTCGGGCTGGCGCCGCGGCTGATCTGGAAGTACTGCCCGAGGAACACCGAGGCGCCGAACATGCCGACGCCGACCGCGATGCTGGCGACGACGGCGAGCGTGATGGTGCGGTTGCGGAACAGCCGCGGCGGGATCATCGGGTCGGCGGCACGCTTCTCGACCCGGGCGGCGAGCACGCCGAGCGCCGCCGCGCCGGCCACCATCACGCCGCTCTGCCAGGAGATCCAGTCGTACTTGTCGCCGGCCAGCGTGATCCAGACGAGCAGCAGCGAGACGGCGGCGGTGATGAGCGTGGCGCCCCACCAGTCGATCTTCACCTCGCGCTTGACCACCGGCAGGCGCAGCGTCCGCTGGAGCACGACCAGGGCGAGCACGGCGAACGGCACGCCGACGTAGAAGCACCAGCGCCAGCCGAGCCAGGAGGTGTCCACGATCACGCCGCCGATCAGCGGGCCGCCGATGGTGCCGACGGCCATGACCGCGCCGAGGTAGCCGCTGTACCGGCCGCGCTCGCGCGGCGCGATCATCGTCGCCATGATCACCTGGGCGAGGGCGGTGAGGCCGCCCGCGCCGACGCCCTGCACGACCCGGCAGGCGATCAGCTCACCGGTGGTCTGTGCCTGCCCGGCGAGCACCGAGCCCAGCACGAAGACCACCAGGGAGAGCTGGACCAGCAGCTTCTTGCTGAACAGGTCGGAGAGCTTGCCCCAGATGGGCGTGGTCGCGGTGGTCGCCAGCAGCGTCGAGGTGACCACCCAGGTGTACGCGGACTGGCCGCCGCGCAGGTCGGTGATGATCCGCGGCAGCGCGTTGGAGACGACCGTGGAGGAGAGGATCGCGACGAACATGCCCAGCAGCAGCCCGGAGAGCGCCTCCAGGATCTGCCGGTGGGACATGTCGACGGCGGTCGCCCGTGCGGGCGCAGTCGCCTGAGTCATCGTGGATTGCCTCCGGAGCGGGGGAGAAAGGTTGCCTCGGGCAACCGTAGGAGGTGGTTGCCCAAAGCAACAACTTCGCCCGGGCGGGCTTTGTTCCAGGTGGGGCCGGGTCAGAACGACTCGTTGAAGCGGTGCATCAGGCGGGCGAGGTCCGCGACGTCCTCTTGCGGCCAGCTTTCGAGGGAACGCCTTATCTGTCCGAGTCGGGCCGCCCGGGCCGCGTCGAACCGCCGGGTGCCCTCCTCGGTGAGGCTGAGCTGGGCCGCCCGGCGGTCCGTCGGGTCCGGGTCGCGGCGGACCAGGCCCAGTGCCTCCAGCCCGCCGATCTGGCGGCTGAGCGTGCCCTTGCCGATGCCCAGCTTCGCGGCCAGGTCGGTGAGCCGGATCGAGCCCGAGCGGCGCAGCCAGAGCAGCAGGCCGTACGCGTTGGGCTCCAGATTCGGGTGGACCTCGCGGGCGATCTCCCAGGACAGCGCCCGGCCGCGGCGCAGCAACGCGGTCAACTCGTGCTCCACGGCGCGCAGCGTCTCGTCCACGCTCAGAGGGTACTCAGTCCCCGTCGCTGAGTTGCTGTTGCGCCACCGGCCGCAGCTCGCCGTCGCTGGTCGTGCCCTCGATCACCACGGCGGCCTTACGGCCCTGGTGGGTGAGCGTGGCCACCGCGTTGCCGAAATAGGGTCCGGCCAGCTTCCGCCAGCGCACCGGCGGGCGGCGTACCCCGGCCGAACGCGCCAGCGCCCGGGTCGCCCCGGCCGGACCCGGATTCCAGCCGAGCGTCATCAGCGGGCGCATGCCGGCCGGCACCTGGTTGTGGATCGGCGAACAGGTGAGCTGGTGCACGGGCGTGCGGACGTCACGGTCGGCGAACCGGGCCCGGGCCACGTACGAGTGGTGCACGTCACCGGAGAGCACGCTGATCGAGGCCGGTCGCGCGTACGCCGGCCCGGCGCCCACCCGCGCCCCGGTGCGCGGCGCGGTGCCGCTGCCCAGCCGCGCGAACAGCTCGCCCAGCGCCTCGAACGAGCGCCGGAACGCCGCCCAGTGCTCCAGGTCCAGGGCCCGGCGGATCTGCTCGGAGAGCCGGGCCACCCAGGGCCGGCTGGAGTCGGCCAGGCGCTCGTTCCACGCCTCGACGTGGTGGATGCCCGGCGGCAGCAGCCACGGCAGCGAGCTGCCCACCACCAGGTGGTCGTAGGTGCCGTGCGCCTGGTCGAGGAACCACGACCACTCGCCCGGCGGCAGCATCGCCCGGTTGCCCGGCTGGAGCACCCGGCTGGACCGGTTGTCCAGCATGACCAGGCGGGTACGGCCCAGGTCCAGCGCGTAGCTCCACTGGTACTGCACGGCCCGCCAGCGCTCGGTGTCGTGCGCCAGGTCGGCCTCCTTGTCGACCCGCTCGCCGAACTCGTGCAGCACGCTCGTGGCGTCCTCGGCGGCCATCACCTTCGCGTACACCGGGTCGGCGGCGATCTCGTCCGGGCTCAGGTTGCCCAGGTGCTGATAGACCCAGTAGGAGGCGAGGCCGCTGCGGATCCGCTCGGCCCACCACGGCTGCTCGCGCATGTCCGCGCGCCACGACTGCGAGGTGTTCCAGTCGTCGATCACCTCGTGGTCGTCGAAGATCATCACGCTCGGCACGGTGGAGAACAGCCAGCGGATCTCCGGGTCGCGCCACGACTCCAGGTAGAGCTTGGTGTACTCGTCGAAGCTGACCACCTGCGTCGCCGGGGCGTCCTTCGGCCGCCGCCGGCGCCGCTTGAGCAGCCGCCGCACCGTCGGCGAGGTCTCGTCCGCGTACACCTGGTCGCCGAGCAGCACCAGCAGGTCGGGCAGCGCGGCGTCGTCGGGCGCGGCCATCACCCGCCGGGCGTACGCGTCGAGCGCGTCCGGCGGCAGCTTCCGCGCGGTGGAGTGCTGGGTGGTCTCCCGGCAGGAGCCGAACAGCAGCCGCACCGGCTGGTCCGCGTCGTCGAGCGCGCGGGTCCGGATCACGCTGGGCGGGAACGACGAGTCGGGCAGCGGCCACGCCACCTCGTCGTCGATCAGCACCTCGTAGGTCGTGACGCTGTCCGGGGTGAGCCCGGTCACCACCACGATCGCGTAGTGGTGGTCGTACGCGGAGAAGGTCGGTGCGCTGCCGGTGGCGCCGTCGGCCGTGCGGACGGTGACCACCGCGGGCGCGCTCGTCTCGACCCAGACGGTCGCCCGCGTGTCGACGACCCGGCGCAGCAACGGGCCGATGAGCAGGCGGGAACCGGGCACGACATACACCTCCGACAAGATCGTTTCGGCTGTTCCCTACCCGGCCGGCGGTTGCGGTACGCCTTCCGGTGCGAGCGTACCCGCAGGTTGTTCGCGTGCCGAGGCGGTGAGTGGGACGCCGTCGCCGGCATCTGACAGGATTTCGGGCATGACGGAATACCTCCTCGTCGCTCTCGCCCTGCTCGGCGTGCTGATCATCGGCGGCCTGAGCCTCGTGGTGCCCCGGCTGCGCCGGCGCCCGCAGCCGCCGCTGCCGCGTACGGAGGTCGACACCCGGACGGAGGAGGACCTGGCCGGCCCGCCGGTCGAGGCCCCGGAGGCGGAACTCACCACCGGCGTGGTGGTGGAGGCGCCGCCGGCCCCTCCGGTCGAGGTGCCGCAGGTCGAGGTGCCGGAACCCACGGCCGGCCGCCTGGTCCGGCTGCGCTCGCGGCTGTCCCGCTCGCAGAACGTCTTCGGCAAGGGCCTGCTCGGCCTGCTCAGCCGCGACCGGCTGGACGAGGACACCTGGGAGGAGATCGAGGACAGCCTGATCACCGCCGACGTCGGCATCGACGCCACCCGGGAGATCGTCGACCGGCTGCGCGAGCGGACCCGGGTGCTCGGCACCCGTACCGGTGACGAACTGCGGGCGCTGCTCGCCGCCGAGCTGGTCAACGCGCTCGACCCGGGCCTGGACCGCGCGCTGCGCACCGCGCCGAAGGAGGGCGTCCCGGCGGTGGTGCTCGTGGTCGGCGTCAACGGCGCCGGCAAGACCACCACCTGCGGCAAGATCGCCCGGGTGCTGGTCGCGGACGGCCGCAGCGTGCTGCTCGGCGCGGCCGACACGTTCCGGGCCGCCGCCGCCGACCAGCTGGAGACCTGGGGCGGCCGGGTGGGCGCCGAGACGGTCCGCGGGCCCGAGGCCGCCGACCCGGCGAGCGTCGCGTTCGACGCGGTCAAGCGCGGCATCGACACCGGCGTCGACACCGTGCTCATCGACACCGCCGGCCGGCTGCAGAACAAGGTCGGCCTGATGGACGAGCTGGGCAAGGTCAAGCGGGTGGTGGAGAAGCACGGCCCGATCGACGAGACGCTGCTGATCCTCGACGCCACCACCGGCCAGAACGGGCTGGAGCAGGCGCGGGTCTTCACCGAGGCGGTGAACGTCACCGGCGTGGTGCTGACCAAGCTCGACGGCACGGCCAAGGGCGGCATCGTGATCGCCGTGCAGCGCAAGCTCGGCATCCCGGTCAAGCTCGTCGGCCTCGGCGAGGGCAAGGACGACCTGGCCCCGTTCGACCCGGCCCAGTTCGTCGACGCGTTGCTCGGCACCGAGCCGCTCGCCCGGGACGCGTAGCCTCTCCCGTGACGACTGACGATCGCGCCTACGCGGGGTGGCGCGACCCCAGCCACCCGTCGCCACGCCTCGGGAGACCGTACGTGACTTCGCAGGAGATCCCGCTGCACGGCGGGAACGTGAGCACAGTGGTCCGTGTGGGCGACACGGTCCGGCGCAACGCCGGCCCGTGGACGCCCTCCGTGCACGCGCTGCTGCGCCACCTGGAGTACGTCGGATTCACCGGCGCGCCCCGGGCGCTCGGCATGGACGAGCGCAACCGGGAGGTCCTGTCGTACCTGGAGGGGGAGTGCGGGGAGTACCCGCTGGCCCCGCACTGGGTCACCGACGAGGCCCTGGTGACGGTGGCCACCATGCTGCGGATGTTCCACGACGCGCAGTACGGCTTCACCCCGCCGCCCGGCGCGGTCTGGCGCTCGTTCGGGCCGCCCCCGCCGGACACCGAGGTCATCTGCCACCATGACGCCGCGCCGCACAACGTGATCTGGCGGCCGGACGGCACGCTCGGGCTGATCGACTTCGACCTCGCCTCGCCGGGCGCCCGCATCTACGACGTGGCGTACGCGGCCTGGACCTGGGTGCCGATCTTCTCCGACCGCGACTCGATCACGCTCGGCTGGAAGCACCCGGACCGGCCGCGCCGGCTGCGGCTGTTCGCCGACGCGTACGGGCTGATCCCGCGCGACCGGCACCGCCTCATCCGGACCATCCGCAAGCGCATCGTCGACCACGTCGAGGGCATCCGGCGGATGGCCGCCGCCGGTGAGCCGGCGTTCGTCCGGATCGTCCACAAGGGTCACCTGCGTCGCCCTATGCGCGACCTGCGGCTGCTCGACTACGAGCGGCACCAGCTGGAGTACGCGCTCCGCTGACCAAGATCGGCGTTCTTCACACGCCGGAAACAACCCGTCACGCGTCGGAAATCGCGCGGTGTCGCTGAAGGAAAC
The DNA here is from genome assembly GCF_049315215.1 of Micromonospora sp. WMMD1219. Lineage (NCBI taxonomy): Bacteria > Bacillati > Actinomycetota > Actinomycetes > Micromonosporales > Micromonosporaceae > Micromonospora > Micromonospora sp. WMMD1219. The sequence continues at coordinate 141,705 of NZ_CP186057.1, read as the reverse complement.
AGCCGGCGACAAAGCTTCCGCGCAACCGGCTGACGGGCGATGCTGCCAGGTCTCAGTCGGAGGGAGGAATACGACAACGAGAGGAGGCAGCGTGGAGATCGACACCGGGAACACTGCCTGGTTGCTTGTCTCGACTGCCCTCGTGCTGCTCATGACCCCCGGTCTCGCGCTGTTCTACGGCGGCCTGAACCGGTCCAAGGGCGTTCTGAACATGATGATGATGAGCTTCTCGTCCATCGGGCTCGTCAGCATCCTGTGGCTTTTCTACGGCTTCACCGTCGCCTTCGGCGAGGGCGGCAGGTTCTGGGGTGACCTGGGCCAGTACCTGGGCACCAAGACCTTCGTCGGCGAGAACGACCTGTGGGGCGAGACCGGCATCCCGATCTACGTCTTCATCGCCTTCCAGATGATGTTCGCGATCATCACCGTGGCGCTGATCAGCGGCGCGCTCTCCGACCGGGTGAAGTTCGCCGGCTGGCTGCTGTTCGCGTTCGGCTGGGCCACCCTGGTCTACTTCCCGGTCGCCCACATGGTCTGGGGCGGCGGGCTGATCGGCGGCGACATCGGCGCGCTGGACTTCGCCGGTGGTACCGCCGTGCACATCAACGCCGGTGCGGCGGCGCTCGCGCTGGTGCTCGTGCTCGGCAAGCGGGTCGGCTGGCCGCGCGAGAGCATGAAGCCGCACAACGTCCCGATGGTCGCCCTCGGCGCCGCGCTGCTGTGGTTCGGCTGGTTCGGCTTCAACGCCGGCTCCGAGCTGACCGCCGACGGGGTCACCGCGCTGGCGTTCATCAACACCCAGGTCGCCACCGCCGCCGCGCTGCTCGGCTGGATCGTGGTGGAGTGGCTGCGCGACGGCAAGCCGACCCTGGTCGGCGCCTCGTCCGGCGCCATCGCCGGCCTGGTCGCGATCACCCCGGCCTGTGCGTTCATCACCCCGGCCGCAGCGGTGCTGCTGGGCGTGGTGGCCGGTGCGGTCTGCGCCCTCGCGGTCGGCCTGAAGTACCGGCTCGGCTACGACGACTCGCTCGACGTGGTCGGCGTGCACTTCGTCGGCGGCTGGATCGGCTGCCTCTGGATCGGCCTGTTCGGCACCGCCTCGGTCAGCTCGCTGGTGGAGACCGACGGCCTGTTCGTCGGCGGCGACGCCTCGCTGCTCGGCAAGCAGGCGATCAGCGCGCTGATCGTGAGCGTCTACTCGTTCGTGGTCGCCTTCGCCCTGGGCTTCGTGATCGACAAGACGATCGGCCTGCGGGTCTCCGCCGAGGCCGAGGTCGACGGCATCGACATCGCCGAGCACGCGGAGAGCGGCTACGACCTGTCGCCCACCACGGGCAGCAGCGGTGGCGCGTTCGCGATGGCCGGGATCGGCGCCGGCAAGCCGGCCGCGGAGCCCGCCGTCGAGTCCGACGAGTCCGCGCCGGTCAGCGAGAAGGTCGCCGGTTAACGTTCCTGGGATGGAGGGGTTGGACATGAAGCTGGTGACCGCGGTCATCAAGCCGTACCAGCTGGACGCGGTGAAGGAGGCCCTGCACGCGCTCGGCGTGGCCGGGCTGACCGTCAGCGAGGTCCAGGGCTACGGCCGGCAGAAGGGGCACACCGAGGTCTACCGGGGTGCCGAGTACACGGTCGAGTTCCTGCCCAAGATCCGGGTCGAGGTGCTCACCGACGAGATGGACGTCGACAAGATCGTGGACGCGATCGTCGGCGCCGCCCGGACCGGCAAGATCGGCGACGGCAAGGTCTGGGTGACCGGCGTCGAGGAGGTCGTCCGGGTGCGTACCGGCGAGCGCGGGCTCGACGCCCTCTGATCGCCGGATCCGCCGACATGACCTCGTTGACCACCGCCACCGGCCCCTCCGAGGGCCAGGCGGTGGTCAACGAGGTCGTCGGCGTACCCGGGGGCATCGGCGCGGCCGCCCGGTCCGCGCGGGCCGACGCGCTCGACGCCTGGCTGTGCCGGGCCTTCCCGGACCGGGACGGCGTCGCGCTCGTCGCGGTGGGCGGGCTGGGCCGCCGCCAGTGCGCCCCCTACGGCGACCTCGACCTGGTGCTGCTGCACGCCGGGGTGCCCGGCATCGACGAGCTGGCCGCGTCGCTCTGGTATCCGATCTGGGACGCCGGACTGCGGCTGGACCACTCGGTGCGCACCGTAGCCGAGGCGCTGTCGGTGGCCCAGGACGACGTCAAGGTCGCCCTCGGCCTGCTCGACGCCCGGCACGTGGCGGGCGACCCGGCGCTCACCGACCAGCTCTCCCGTACCGCCACCGACCACTGGCGGCGGACCGCGATCCGCCAGCTCCCCGGCCTGCGCGAGATCACCGCCGCCCGCTGGGAGGCGCACGGCGAACTGGCCTTCCTGCTCGAAGGCGACCTCAAGGAGGCGGCCGGCGGGCTGCGCGACGTGGGCATCCTGCGCGCCATCGCCACCGCCGGGGTCACCGACGCGCTCCGCCCGGCCGTGTACGCGGCACACCGGCGGCTGCTGGACACCCGCGACGCGCTGCACCAGCAGGTGGGCCGCCGGGTCGACCGCCTGGTCGCCCAGGAACGCGAGGGCGTGGCGCGCCTGCTCGGCGCCGAGGACGGCGACGCGCTGCTGCGGCTGGTGGCCGGCGACGCCCGCACGGTGAGCCACGCCCTCGACGACGCCTGGCGGGCCGCCGACCGGCTCCGCTCCGGGCGGCACCGCGCCGCGCCCGGCCGTCCGCTGCGCCGCCCGGTCGCCCGGGACGTGGTGGAGCAGGACGGGGAACTGGTGCTCGCCCGCACCGCCATCGGGGCCCGCCCCGACCCGAGCCTGTCGCTGCGCGTGGCCGCCGCGGCCGCCACCACCCGGCTGCCGATCGCGCGGGCCACCTGCGAGTGGCTGGCCGCGTACTGCCCGCCGCTGCCCGCGCCCTGGCCACCGGCGGCCCGCGCCGCGCTGATCACCCTGCTCGGCGCCGGTCCGGGCCTGGTGCCCGCATGGGAGACCTGCGACAGGTACGGGCTGATCGACCGCTGGCTGCCCGAGTGGACCCGGATGCGCAGCCTGCCCCAGCACAACCCGGTGCACCGGTTCACGCTCGACCGGCACCTGGTGCAGACCGCGTACGAGGCGAGCCGGCACACCCGCGACGTGGAACGGCCGGACCTGCTGCTGCTCGGCGCGTTCCTGCACGACATCGGCAAGGGACTGCCCGGTGACCATTCGACAGTGGGCGCGCCGCTGGCCGAGGCGGTCGCCACCCGGGTCGGGCTGCCGCCGGACGAGGCGGCGCTCATCGGCACACTGGTCCGGCTGCACCTGCTGCTGCCCGACGTGGCCACCCGGCGCGACCTGTCCGACCCGAAGACCATCGCGGGGGTCGCCGGGCGCGTCGGCGACACCGGCACGCTGGAACTGCTGCACGCCCTGGTCCGCGCCGACGCCGCCGCCACCGGCCCGGCCGCCTGGTCCGGCTGGAAGGGCCGGCTGATCGCCGAACTGGTGAGCCGGGTGCGCACCACGCTGGACACGGGCGTGGTGCCCGCCCCGCCGGCCCCGGACCCGGCGCTGGTGGCGGGGCCGCTGCCGGTCGTACACCTGGGGGAGGACCGGGTGTCGGTGGCCGCGGCCGACCGGCGCGGGCTGCTCGCGACGGTCGCCGGCTGCCTGGCGCTGCACCGCCTGGAGGTGATCTCCGCGGACGCCGCCACCGTCGACGGCCGGGCCCTGGTCGAGTGCCGGGTGCAGCCGCGCTACGGGCTGGCCCCGGAGCCGATCGCGCTCAGCGCCGACCTGCGCCGCGCGGTCGGCGGCGACGTCTCGGTCATCCAGCGGCTGCGCGGGCGGGCGCTCGCCGCGCGCGGCCAGGGTGCCGCGCCCCGGGTGGTCTGGCACCGGGAGGCGGCCACCGACGCGGTCCTGCTGGAGCTGCGGGCCGCCGACGCGGCCGGGCTGCTGTACCGGGTCACCTGTGCGCTGGACGAGGCCGGCGCCCAGGTGCGTGCGGCCCGGATCTCGACGCTCGGCGGCGACGTGGTGGACACGTTCTACCTGGTCGGCGGCGGGCTCTCGGACGAGGAACGGGCCCGGATCGAGGCCGCCGTGCTCGCCGCCGTGTAGCGGAACGGGCTGCCGGGCCGGAGCGGGCGGGTGGGCGGCGGGATACCCTAACGGTGGGCTGGACCACCGGCCCGGCAGCATGTGCCCGCCGAAAACGACAAACGGGATGTTCGCGTGTTTGACACCTTGAGTGACCGCCTGTCCGGGATCTTCACCAAGCTCCGCGGCAAGGGCCGGCTCACCGACGCCGACATCGACGCCACCGCGCGCGAGATCCGGATGGCGTTGCTGGAGGCCGACGTCGCCCTGCCGGTGGTCAAGGGCTTCATCGCGAACGTCAAGGAGCGGGCGCGCAGCGCCGAGGTCTCCCAGGCGCTCAACCCGGCGCAGCAGATCGTCAAGATCGTCAACGAGGAGCTGATCAACGTCCTCGGTGGCGAGGGGCGGCGGCTCCAGTTCGCCAAGAACCCGCCGACGGTGATCATGCTGGCCGGCCTCCAGGGCTCCGGCAAGACGACGCTCGCCGGCAAGCTGGCCCGCTGGCTCAAGAGCCAGGGCCACCAGCCGCTGCTCGTCGCCGCCGACCTCCAGCGTCCCAACGCCGTCGGGCAGCTCCAGGTGCTCGGTGGCCGGGCCGGTGTCGAGGTGTACGCCCCGGCGCCCGGCAACGGCGTCGGCGACCCGGTGCAGGTGGCCCGCGACTCGATCGAGCACGCCCGCCGCGCCGCCCGGGACATCGTCATCGTCGACACCGCCGGCCGGCTCGGTATCGACACCGAGATGATGCAGCAGGCCGCGAACATCCGCGACGCGGTCCAGCCCGACGAGGTCATCTTCGTCATCGACGCCATGGTCGGTCAGGACGCGGTACGCACCGCCGAGGCGTTCCGCGACGGCGTGGGCATCACCGGCGTGGTGCTGTCCAAGCTCGACGGCGACGCCCGCGGTGGCGCCGCGCTCTCCGTCCGCGAGGTGACCGGCCAGCCGATCCTGTTCGCCTCCACCGGCGAGAAGCTGGAGGACTTCGACGTCTTCCACCCGGACCGGATGGCCAGCCGGATCCTCGGCATGGGCGACGTCCTCACTCTGATCGAGCAGGCCGAGGCGGCCTTCGACTCCGATCAGAAGGAGAAGATGACCGCCAAGCTGATGGGCGGGGAGACCTTCACGCTGGAGGACTTCCTCGACCAGCTCATCGCGGTCCGGCGGATGGGCCCGATCGCCAACGTGCTGGCCATGATGCCGGGCATGGGGCAGATGAAGGACCAGCTCGCCGAGCTGGACGACAAGCACTTCGACCGGGTCACCGCGATCATCCGGTCGATGACCCCGGCCGAGCGCACCAACCCGAAGATCATCAACGGCTCCCGCCGGGCCCGGATCGCGGGCGGCTCCGGCGTCACCGTCATGGACGTCAACCAGCTGCTCAACCGCTTCGCCGACGCGCAGAAGATGATGAAGCAGATGGGCGGCATGATGGGCCTGCCCGGCGGTGGCCGGCGCAAGGCGACCAAGTCGCCGAAGAACAAGCGCAAGGGTACGAAGGGCGGCGGGCGGCCGCGTACCGGCGCCGGGATGCCGGGTGGCTTCCCGGGCGGCATGCCGCAGCTTCCGCCGGGCCTGGACCCGGGTGACCTGGCCGGTGGGCAGGGCCTGCCGCCGGGCTTCAAGCTCCCGAAGATCGACTTCAACAAGCTGGGCAAGGGCGGCGACAAGGGCCCCCGCTAGCGTGTCGGTGACGGTGGGCGACATTGCTGTCTCTTAAGGTGATGTCGCCCCCTGGAAGGAGATGTCAATGACCGCGGCCCCGATCCTGCCGGAGCGGCACGAGTGGACGGTCGACGACCTGGGCGAGCTGCCCAAGGACCTTCCGTACGAACTGATCAACGGAAGGTTGATCGTGCCGTCGCCCACTCTGCTGCACCAGGACATGTGTGTCGAGTTGCTGCTCGCGCTCCGCGTCAACTGCCCGAAGGAGTACCAGGTCGGGATCGACCTGTCGATGCGGGTCGACCACCGGAACGAGCCCCGGCCGGACGTCGTCGCGGTCGTGCGGGGTAACGCCAACCGGAGCCCGTTGCCGGTCGAGGACGCGGTGCTCGCCGTCGAGGTCATCTCGCCGACCTCCACCTTCCGCGACATGTACGACAAGGCCAGGGTCTACGCGCACGCCGGTGTCCGCTCCTACTGGGTGCTCGACCCGGTCAAGGAGAAGATCACGCTGACTGAGTACGTGCTTGGCGCCAATCGCGAGTACAAGCAGGTCAGTCAGGCCGAGGACCTGTTCGTCACCGAGCGGCCCTGGAAGGTCTCGGTCGATCTGCCGGCGCTGACCGCGCGCCGCAACGACCTGCTCGCCGGCGAGGAGGACTGATCGGGTAGGACTGTGCACATGGCTCTGCACGTGCGCGGTGTGTTCCTTCCCGACGACGAGGTCCGGGACGTCTGGCTGGTCGGCGACCGGGTCACCTTCGAACCGGTGCCCGGCGCCGAGACGGTGGCCGACGGCGGTTTCGTCCTGCCCGGCCTGACCGACGCGCACTGTCACATCGGCATCGCCCGCGGCGGCAGCCCGATCACGTCGCTCGACCAGGCCCGGGAGCTGGCCCGGATCGACCGGGACGCGGGCGTGCTGGCGATCCGCGACGCCGGCTCGCCGTACCCGTACCCCGAACTGGAGGACGAGCCGGACCTGCCGCGACTGTCCCGCGCGGGCCGGCACGTCGCGCCGCCGAAGCGCTACCTGCGCGACATCGGCGTGGAGGTCGGCGCCGCGGAGGTGGCCGCGACGGTGGCCGCGCAGGCCGCGGCCGGCAACGGCTGGGTCAAGCTGGTCGGCGACTGGATCGACAGGGGGGTGGGGGACCTGGCGCCGGCCTGGGACGCCGACACCATGACCGCGGCGGTCGCCGCCGCGCACGCCGCCGGGGTACGCGCGGCGGTGCACACCTTCTCCGAGTCGGCCGTGGAGATCATGGTGCGGGCCGGGGTGGACTCGGTGGAGCACGGCACCGGGCTGAGCCTCGACCTGATCGACCTGATGGCCCGGCAGGGCACCGCGTTGGTCCCCACGATGATCAACATCCGGACGTTCGGCCACATCGCGGAGCAGGCCCGGCCCAAGTTCCCCGGGTACGCCGACCACATGCTCGCCCTGCGGGACCGCTTCCCCGAGGTGGTGCGCGCCGCGCACGAGGCGGGCGTGCCGATCTACGTCGGCACCGACGCGGGCGGCGGCATCGACCACGGCCTGGCGGCCGAGGAGATGCTGCTGCTGCACGAGCAGGCCGGGATGTCCGCCCCGGACGTGCTGGCGGCCGCCTCCTGGGGGGCCCGCGAGTGGCTCGGCTTCCCCGGACTGGTCGAGGGCGGCCTCGCCGACCTGGTGGTCTACCCCGAGGATCCGCGCCGCGACCTGCGCGTGGTCCGCGCGCCCAGCCGGATCGTGCTGCGCGGCCGGGTCGTCCGCTGAGCGGCCGTCGCGGGCGGCGGGCCTAGCGGGCGGTCGCCGCCATCACGAACAGGCGCACCGCCAGGTCGGCCAGCCGGTCGGCGGTCTCCTCGACCGGGCCGCCGGGCAGCACGATGTGGCTCACCACCAGGCGTACGACGCTGTCCGCCGCGAACGCCAGCGCCGCCGGGTCGGCGTCCGGCAGGCGGTGCCCGGTCCACTCCAGCAGCGCCGCCGCGGCCTCGGCGAGCACCAGTTCGGACCGGGTGGTCAGGTACGGCAGCAGCTCCTCCGAACCGCCCCGGGTGCTGGTCAGCACCGCCCGGACCAGCGGGTTCTCGGCGGCCGAGGCGAGGGTGCGGTGGATCGCCGCGTACGCGGCCGCGCGGACGTCCGAGTCGTGCTCGTCGAGCGCGGACCGGACCTGGCCGACGAACCGGTCCACCTCGTGCCGGGCCAGCGCATCGCCCAGGCCCGCCTTGGTGCCGAACTCGTTGTAGACCGTCTGCCGGCTCACCCCCGCCGCGCTCGCGACGGCGCCCATCCGGACCCCGGCCCAGCCGGTCGTGACGGTCAGCGAACGGGCGGCGTCGACGATCGACTCGCGCACCGGTGTGACATTCCTCGGCTTAGGCATGGTGATCGAAGTCTACGGGCGCTCGTCAGCGCACCTCGAGTTCGTACTCCGCCTCGACCCGGAACGATCCGCCGTCGTGGCCGCCGAAGGTCAGGTGGTGCGTCCCCGGCGCGGGTGGCGGCACCAGACCCCACAGGCCCCAGCAGGAGACGTGCACCGGCCACGGCCACGCGGTGACGACGTTGTTGAAGAACCCCCGTACCGGGAACGAGGCGGGGGAGCCCGCCGGCCGCACCGGCACCGCGACCCCGTCCAGTTCGGCGTGCCCGCCGGCGTGGGGCATCGGCGCGACCGGGCCGTCCCGGCGGCCGACCCGCCAGCAGCAGATCGCCGGGAAGAACAGGGGGCGACCCGCCGGTACCACGCAACGCCGGGCGACCCCGCCGCCCTGCGTGCCGGCGAGGAACCACACGTCGTCCGGCTGGTGGCGCCCGCCGTGCCGGCCGGTGGTGTCCTTGAGCGGGTTGACCGGCTGGCGGTGGGCGGCCACCCAGGCCACCCAGCGGGCGGCGAGCGGGGCCAGCGCCGGTGCCGGGTCGGGGCTGGGGGAGAGCATGACGGCAGATGGTAGTGCGGGCGCGCCCGGCTGCGGCGACCCGTCACTGGACGCATAGGATGTGCGGTCATGGCACGCGTGCTCACTCCCCGTGCGGAGGACTTTCCCCGCTGGTACCAGGACCTGATCGCCAAGGCGAAGCTGGCCGACAACGGCCCGGTCCGGGGGACCATGGTGATCCGACCGGCCGGCTACGCCATCTGGGAGCGGATGCAGGCCGAGATGGACGCCCGGATCAAGGCGGCCGGCGCGGAGAACGCGTACTTCCCGCTGTTCATCCCGGAGAGCTACCTCAAGCGCGAGGCCGAGCACGTCGAGGGCTTCTCGCCGGAGCTGGCGGTGGTCACGCACGGTGGCGGCAAGCAGCTCGCCGAGCCGGTGGTGGTGCGCCCCACGAGCGAGACGGTCATCGGCGAGTTCATGGCCAAGTGGATCGACTCGTACCGCGACCTGCCGCTGCTGCTCAACCAGTGGGCCAACGTGGTCCGGTGGGAGCTGCGCCCGCGGATCTTCCTGCGTACCAGTGAGTTCCTCTGGCAGGAGGGGCACACCGCGCACGCGACCCGCTCCGACGCCCGCGCCTACGCCCGGCGGATCCTGCACGAGGCGTACGAGGACCTGATGGTCAACGTGCTCGGCATCCCGGTGGTGGTCGGCCTGAAGACCGCCCGGGAGCGCTTCGCCGGCGCCACCGCCACGTACACGTGCGAGGGCATGATGGGCGACGGCAAGGCGCTCCAGCTGGGCACCAGCCACGAGCTGGGCCAGAACTTCGCCAAGGCGTTCGACATCAGCTACTCCTCGGCCGAGGGCGGCCGGGAGCACGCGTGGACCACCTCCTGGGGCACGTCCACCCGGATGCTCGGCGGCCTGATCATGTGCCACGGCGACGACAACGGGCTGCGGGTGCCGCCGAAGCTGGCGCCGGTCCAGGCGTACGTGATGATCGTCAAGGACGGCGACGGCGTCGGTGAGGCGGCCCGGAAGCTTCACGACGCACTGCGGGACGCCGGGGTGCGGGTGGCGCTCGACGACCGGACCGACACCGCGTTCGGCCGCCGCGCCGTCGACGCCGAGCTGCGCGGCTACCCGGTGCGCGTCGAGGTCGGCCCGCGTGACCTGGCCGCCGGCAACGCGGTGGTGGTCCGGCGTACGGACGGCTCGAAGGCCCCGACGCCGGTCGCCGACGTGGTCGGTGCGGTGCTGGCCGCGCTGGAGGCCGACCAGCGGGCGCTGCACGACCAGGCGCTGGAGTTCCGCCGGTCCCGCACCGTCGAGGTGTCGACGCTGGCCGAGGCGATCGAGGCGTCCGCCACCGGCTGGGCGCGGGTGCCGTGGTCGGCGGTCGGCGTCGAGGGCGAGGCCGAGGCGAACGGCCAGGGCGTGACGGTCCGTTGCCTGGTGCGCGCCGACGGCTCGGTGCCGGACTCGGAGGACGAGCCCGACCTGGTGGCGATCCTCGCCCGCGCGTACTGAGATGCGGCCCGGCGATCCGGCCGGCCGGTTCGCGCCGGGGCGGCTGATCCTGCACCGGAACGTGCGGCACGGCCGGATCGGCTGGGTCCGGTCGGCCCGCGTGGTCTCCGACGACGAGCGCGGCCTGCTGCTCTGGGTGGCGCGGACGGCGCCGGTCGCGCACGAGGTGACGGAGGCCGGCCTGGGCATGCGGGCCGTGCCGTTCGCCGAGTGGGTGACGGCGTCCTACCGGCTCGCGCAGGGGCTGTGGAACGGTCCCCCGGTGCTGAAGTTCCTGCCCACGGGCGCGGCCCACTCGGTCTGGTGGTTCCGCGACGCGGCAGGGCGCTTCCAGAACTGGTACGTGAACCTGGAGGAGCCCGGCGTCCGCTGGGACGACGGCGCGGTGGCCGGGGTCGACATGGTCGACCAGGACCTCGACGTGGTGGTCCACCCGGACCTGAGCTGGGAGTGGAAGGACGAGGACGAGTTCGCCGAGCGGCTGGCGTTCCCGGAGCACTACTGGGTGACCGACGAGAAGGCGGTACGCGCCGAGGGCGAGCGGGTGATCCGGATCGCCGAGGCGGGCGAGTTCCCGTTCGACGGCACCTGGTGCGACTTCACTCCACCCGCGGAATGGGATGTACCGGACGAACTTCCGCCCGGTTGGGACCGTCCGCCGGCGCGCTGAACCGGTGTCCTCCGTCACGGCCCGCCCCGCCCCGGGCGTGGTGTCCGGGTCCGGTGTGAGAGTTCCGGGCCGGATCTGGCAGAATGGGTCGCTGGTATCCGGCGCGCGTCCGGCGCCCTCTAACCCGGGCGCGTCGCCAGTTCACCGAGCAGTCTCCGGCCCAAACCCCACTGTGCCGGTCGGCGCTCACCCGCCACACCGCCCGTACGGGCCGGTGAGATCGCAACAGGAGCGAAACAACTGTGGCCGTAAAGATCCGGCTCCTGCGGATGGGCAAGATCCGCAACCCGCAGTACCGCATCGTCGTCGCCGACTCGCGCACCAAGCGTGACGGTCGCGCGATCGAGTTCGTCGGTGTGTACCAGCCGAAGGAAGACCCTTCGGTGATCGAGGTCAAGTCGGAGCGGGTCCAGTACTGGCTCTCGGTCGGCGCCCAGCCGAGCGAGGCCGTGCAGCGCCTGCTGGAGCTGACCGGTGACTGGCAGAAGTTCAAGGGCCTGCCGGCCCCGCCGCCGCTGAAGGTCGCCCCCGAGCGGGCCGACCGCAAGGCGGCGTACGAGGCCGAGGCGAAGGCCGCCGCCGGCGTGGCGGACACCCCGGCGAAGCCGGCCAAGAAGGCCGCCAAGCCGGAGGCTGAGGCCCCCAAGGCCGAGGAGCAGACCGGTGCCGAGTCCGGCGAGCAGGCCTGACATGCCGCTGCGTCCCGCTCTGGAGCACCTGGTCAAGGGCATCGTCGACCACCCGGACGACGTCCGGGTGCGCATGGTCGACTCCCGTCGGGGCAAGCGCCTCGAAGTCCGCGTGCACCCCGAGGACCTCGGCACGGTGATCGGGCGGTCCGGCCGGACCGCCAAGGCGCTGCGCCAGGTCATCGGCTCCATCGGCGGGCGTGGGGTACGCGTCGACATCGTCGACTCGTACTGATGCTTCTCGTCGTCGGCCGGATCGGTAAGCCGCACGGCATCCGCGGTGAGGTCACCGTGGAGGTGCGTACCGACGAGCCCGAAGCACGGTTCGCCCCCGGTTCGGTGTTGACCACCGAGCCGGGGGTCACCCCGTCGGAGCCCGGCGCCTGGCGGGTGCCGCCGACACTCACCGTCGAGTCGGCCCGCTGGCATCAGGGCCGCCTGCTCGTCGCCTTCGAGGGCGTGCTGGAGCGCGACGTCGCCGAGGCGCTGCGCAACACGCTGCTCGGCGTGGACAGCGCCGACGTCGCCCCGCCGGAGGACCCGGAGGAGTTCCACGACCACCAGCTGGTCGGGCTCACCGTGGTCACCCGCGACGGCGAGCACGTGGGCGAGGTCGCCCGCATCGACCACGCGCCCGCGTCCGACATGCTGGTGCTGCGGCGCCCCGAGGGGCGTACCGCGCTGGTCCCGTTCGTCAAGGCGATCGTGCCCGAGGTGGATCTGGCCGGCGGTCGCGTCGTCGTCGACCTGCCCGGCGGTCTGCTCGACCTCTAGCTGGAGCCACCGCATGCGCGTCGACATCGTGTCGATCTTCCCCGAGTACTTCGCCCCGCTGGATCTCTCGCTCATCGGCAAGGCCCGGGCGAACGGCACGCTGCGGCTGGCCGTACACGATCTGCGGACCTGGACCCACGACGTGCACCGCACCGTCGACGACACGCCCTACGGCGGCGGTCCGGGCATGGTCATGCGGCCCGAGCCGTGGGGCGAGGCGCTGGACGCGCTGGCGCCCGGCGAGCTGAGCCCGGACGGGCACACGCTGCCCCGGCTGCTCGTGCCGTCGCCCGCGGGCGTCCCGTTCACCCAGGCCCTGGCGCACGAGCTGGCCGCCGAGTCGCACCTGCTGTTCGCCTGCGGCCGGTACGAGGGCATCGACCAGCGGGTGCTGGACCACGCGGCGACCCGGATGCCGGTGACCGAGGTCTCCCTCGGCGACTACGTGCTGTTCGGCGGCGAGGTGGCCGTGCTGGTGATCCTGGAGGCGGTCACCCGGCTGCTGCCCGGCGTGCTCGGCAACGCCGGGTCGCTGGACGAGGAGTCGCACGCGCACGGGCTGCTGGAGGCACCGCTCTACACCAAGCCGGCGAGCTGGCGCGGGCTGGACGTGCCCGAGGTGCTGCGCTCCGGCGACCACGCCAGGATCGACCGCTGGCGGCGGGACGAGTCGCTGCTGCGGACCGCGGCCCGGCGCCCCGACATGATCGGCGCGCTGGCCCCGGAGACGCTCGACAAGCGGGACCGGGCGACGCTGGACCGGGGCGGATTTTCCTCGCCGCCGGGGCATGTGGCAAAGTAGAGGGGTTGCCGCATCCGTCCGCGCCGTGGGCGGCTGCGAGGACCCTCGACCGGGGCCGGTCTCGCCGGTCACCACCCGGGGGTCAGAATCACCCATCCGCGCATCGACTGACGATGCGCCGTGAGCCTCACGAGGACACAGCGATGAACATCCTGGACGCCCTTGACGCCCAGTCGAAGCGTACCGACCTGCCCGACTTCCGTGCCGGTGACACCGTCAAGGTGCACGCGCGGGTCGTCGAGGGCAACCGGTCCCGGGTCCAGATCTTCCAGGGCGTCGTCATCCGCCGCCAGGGTGACGGTCTGCGCGAGACCTTCTCGGTCCGCAAGGTCAGCTTCGGCGTCGGCGTGGAGCGGACCTACCCGCTCAACGGCCCGGGCATCGACCGGATCGAGGTCGTGACCCGCGGTGACGTGCGTCGCGCCAAGCTCTACTACCTGCGTGAGCTGCGCGGCAAGAAGGCCAAGATCAAGGAGCTGCGGGAGAAGCAGCCGGCGAACTGACGTCCGTACGCCACGCCGCCCGAGCTGCGCGGATGTCGTATCGACCAGACCGCATTACCCTGGTCGGTACGGGCGCAGCCGGACGGTGCGAAACGGTCCACTACCGCCCGTGGGGTCTCCGAGGAGACTCCCGGGCGGTAGTGTCGTTTCCGCGGACCGGAGAGTGGCATGGTGCAGATGGTTGACGAGGACGGCGCCGTCGATCCCTGGCGCCGGCGGGCCCGCCGCGGCCGCCGCCAGATGCCGCTCTGGCAGGAGCTGCCGCTGCTGCTGATCGTGGCGTTCTGCCTCGCGGTGCTGATCCGCACCTTCCTGCTCCAGGCGTTCTTCATCCCCTCCGGGTCGATGGAGAACACGCTGCTCGTCGGCGACCGGGTGCTGGTCAACAAGGTCGTCTACGACGTCCGCGACCCGGTCCGCGGCGAGGTGGTGGTGTTCCGGGGCACCGACCGCTGGGTCGCCCAGGAGGCGCCCGCGCCGCCGGCCAACTTCGCCGGCCGGGTCGGCCGCACGCTCGGCGACCTGGTGGGCGTCAGCCGCCCCGGCGAGAAGGACTTCATCAAGCGCGTCATCGGCGTACCGGGCGACAAGGTCTGGTGCTGCGACGACGGCCGGGTGGTGGTCAACGGGGTGCCGCTGGACGAGCAGGCGTACGTCTCCGAGGACTCCCCGGTCGAGCTGCCGCCCAATCCCAAGGAGTGCCGGTCCCGGCAGTTCACCGAGGTGGTGGTGCCGCCGGGGCAGATCTTCGTGATGGGTGACCACCGGCTGGTCTCGCAGGACGCCCGATGTCAGGGGCCGGTGCCGATCGAGAACGTGGTCGGCCGGGCCTTCATGATCGTCTGGCCGTCGCAGCGGTGGACCACTCTGTCCGTACCGGAGACGTTCACCAGCGTGCCCCGCGCGGACGCCGCGCCCGCGGGGCCGCTGCCGGTGGATCCCGACCCGGTCGGCGGCGTCGTGCTGATCCTCCCGCTCGCGGCGACGCTCACCGTTCTGGCGGGTTCGGGGCGACCGCGCCGCACCCTTGGACGTAGGCTCCTCCCGTGATCGACGAGCAGACCGAGAAGCCCCGCAGCTCCTTCTGGAAGGAGCTGCCCATCCTCCTGGGCGTGGCGATCCTGGTCGCGGTGCTGGTGCGTGCCTTCGTGCTGCAGACCTTCTTCATCCCGTCGCAGTCCATGGAGAACACTCTGAAGATCGACGATCGGGTGCTTGTCAACAAGCTGGTCTACGACTTCCGCTCGCCGCACCGGGGCGAGGTGATCGTCTTCAAGGCGCCCACCGAGTGGAGCGGCGACCCCGACGGTGAGGACTTCATCAAGCGGATCATCGGCGTCGGCGGCGATCACGTGGTCTGCTGCGACCGCACCGGCGGGCAGGACCGGCTGGTCATCAACGGCAAGCCGATCGACGAGCCGTTCCTCTTCCCCGGCAACAAGCCCGCCGACCAGGACTTCGACATCACGGTGCCGAAGGGGCGCCTGTGGGTCATGGGTGACCACCGGGAGGCGTCCGGCGACTCGCTGGAGCACTGGCAGCAGTCGGGCGAGGACATCAACGTCGCCACCATCCCCGAGGGCGAGGTCGTCGGCCGGGCCTTCACCATCTTCTGGCCGGTCAGCCGCGCGACCTGGCTCAGCGTCCCCGAGCAGTTCGACGGGATCCCCAATCCCTGAGCCGGCCCGCGCCGCGCTCCGGCACGCCGGCCCCGGCTCGGCGGCGGGAGGGCGTGGTCGTTCGTCGCAGGCGTCTGGCAGGCTGGTGCGGTGACCGTCTACACCCCTCGTCGCGCGGCCCGGGTGCTGCTGGTCGACGCGTCCGACCGGGTGCTGCTCTTCCAGGGCAGTGATCCGGGCCGGCCGGGTCACCGCTACTGGTTCACCCCCGGCGGCGGGCTGGACCCGGGGGAGTCCCCGGCCGACGGCGCCGCCCGCGAACTGGCCGAGGAGACCGGCCTGCGGCTGGCCCCGGCCGAGCTGGGAGCGCCGGTCTGGGCGGAGACCGTCGAGTTCCCGTTCGACGGCGTCTGGTACCGCCAGGAGCAGCAGTTCTACCTGGTCCGGGTGACCGGCTGGGAGGTCGACACGGCCGGCTTCAACGACGTCGAACGGGCGAGCGTGCACGGGCACCGCTGGTGGCCGGTCGCCGAGCTGGCCGCCTCCGCCGAGCGCTACTACCCGCCGGACCTGCCCGGCCGGCTCGGCGCCGTGCTGGCGGGAGGTGGCGCATGCTGACCCCGCCGCGCACCGTGGTGCGCCGCGACGGCGGCCTCTACGCGCTGGAGCGGGCCCTGCAACGGCGCGGCTTCCGGCACGTGGCGGGCGCCGACGAGGCGGGTCGAGGCGCCTGCGCCGGGCCGCTCGTGGCCGCCGCCGCGATCCTGCCCGAGGGCCGGCGCGGCGAGATCGACGAGCTGGCCGACTCGAAGCTGCTCACCCCCGCCGCCCGCGAGCGCGTCTACGACGAGGTGGTGGCACGGGCCCTGGCGTACGCGGTGGTGGTCATCCCGGCCGAGGAGGTCGACGCCCGCGGGCTGCACGTGTGCAACCTCGCCGCGATGCGCCGGGCGCTCGCCTCGCTCACCACCCGCCCGGAGTACGTGCTGACCGACGGCTTCGGCGTCGACGGGCTGGACGTGCCGGGCCTGGCGGTCTGGAAGGGCGACCGGGTGGCCGCGTGCGTGGCGGCGGCGAGCGTACTGGCCAAGGTCACCCGGGACCGGATCATGGTGGAACTGGACGGGCGGTTCCCCGGCTACGGCTTCGCCGAGCACAAGGGCTACATCACCGCCGAGCACAGCGCCGCCCTGCGCGCGCTGGGGCCCTGCCGGGAACACCGCTTCTCGTACGTGAACGTGGCCGCCGTCTCCGGACGGGACGGCCGGCCTCCCCGCGCCCGCCGACCGGTGGGCGCCGACGCGGCTCGGCCCGAGCCCGCGGCCGGGCTGCCGGGTCTCGGGCCCGGAGCGTTCGCCGGCCGCCCGGACGAGCCGATGGGGCACTGCGGCGCGTCAGGGGGTACCGTCGGCGTGGCGTTGGGCGAGCAGCCGCGACCTCCGGCGTCGGTGGGGGAAGATGTGGTCATGGAAGGCGGAGTGCGATGAGCGCGGAAGATCTCGAGAAGTACGAGACCGAGATGGAGCTGCAGCTCTACCGGGAGTACCGGGACATCGTCCGCCAGTTCTCCTACGTGGTGGAGACCGAGCGCCGTTTCTACCTGGCCAACCAGGTCGACCTGCACGTGCGCAACTCCGACGGCGAGGTCTACTTCGAGGTCGAGATGCACGACGCCTGGGTGTGGGACATGTACCGCCCTGCCCGTTTCGTCAAGAATGTTCGAGTAATGACGTTCAAGGACGTCAATGTGGAAGAGCTCGAAAAGCCCGACATCTCGCTTCCCGCAGATTCCGGATTCGGGAGCTGACCGCAGGCGGCTGACCGCCCGGGATCACTCCGCCGGCACGACCACCTCGACCCGCTGCACCAGGTTGTTCGCGAACCCACCCCGGTTCCACGGCTGCTCGACCGGCTGGGTACGCCCCGACGCGTCGGTCGCCCGGGCGCCGAGCACGTACCGCCCTGGCGTCGCCGTCCAGCTCACCGACCACCGGCACCACGCCCACTCGCCACCGGCCAGCTCGTCCAGGACCGTTGGTGTCCACGTCTCGCCGCCGTCGACAGTCACCTCGACCGAGGTCACCGGCGCGTGACCGGACCAGGCCCGGCCGTCCAGAGTGCACGGTCCCGGCCGCAGCACCCGGGTGCGGGACATGAAGTCCGGGAACCCGGGCGGACGCACCAGCGCACGCGGCTCGATCCGGGCCACCGGCACGCCCGGGTCGTCGGCGTCGCGTCGCAACCGGTAGGCCACCGCGTTCTGGTAGCCGTCGAACGGCCCGGTCGTCACGGTGATGTCGCGCAGCCACTTCACGTGCGCCATGCCGTACCAGCCGGGCACGATCAGGCGCAGCGGCGCGCCGTGCTGCGGTAGCAGGGGAGCGCCGTTCATCTCGTACGCCAGCAGCACCTCCTCGCGCAGCGCGTCGGCCACCGGCAGCGCCCGCTGGTAGTCCTGCTCGACACCGCGCTCCACCCCGTGGTCCGCGCCGGTGAACACCACGTCCACCGCGTCGCCGGACAGGCCGGCCTCGCGCAGCAGTGGCGCCAGCGGCGTACCGGTCCACTCGGCGTTGCCCACCGCCTCCACCAGCCACGGCTGGCTGACCGGCCGGGGATGCAGCAGCGCCCGGCCGTTGCCGGCGCACTCCAGCGTGACCCGGTGGGTCACCCGGGGCCGGTCGCGCAGCGCCGCCAGATCCAAGCGAAGTGGACGCTCGACCGCTCCGGACACGCTCAGCGCGTACGCGGCCGGGTCGACGTCCGGGATGTCGTAGTGGATGAGCAGGTAGTGCAGGCCCGCCGGGGTCACGTCGTACCGCAGCGCCTCCAGCGGGATGCCGTGGTTACGCGCGGCGAGCTGAAGCTCCTCGGCACTGATCGCCTCGTCCGGCCCGGCCACCCGGGAGGGCCGGCTGACGTCGTCCACAGTGGTCATGACTGCTCCGTCCGCTCCAGCACGTCGTAGCCCACGAACGTGAACATCCGCGCGCCCGGCGCCAGCGGGCGGGGCGTGCCGGTGAAGCGGTGCGCGCCGACGCCCACACCGTCCGCCGGGCTGCTCACCGCCACCGGCTCGAAGCCCTCCTCGGCGAACCACTCGCAGATGACCGGCACCAGGTCCGGCTCGCGCCGGTGCCGCGTCCACAGCACCGTGCCGCCGGTGGCGCAGAGCGAGGCGCAGTGCCGCACAGTGGCCCGGATGTCGTCGTCGGTGATGTTGCCGAAGATGCCGCAGGCCAGCACCAGATCCGCCGGGGCCAGGTCGGCGTAGCGGTCGGTCAGCGAGGCGTCCCCGGTCACCACCTCCACGCCGGTGAGCCCCGCGTCGGCGGCCGCCCGGCGGGCCAGGTCGGCGTTGCGCGGCTCCAGTTCGACCAGGCGGGCGGTCACGTCGCCGCCCCGGGGGTGGGCGGCCAGCACCGGGATCAGGTCGCGGCCCTGACCCGCGCAGAGGCTCAACGCGCGCAGCGGGCCGGGCGGCGCCACGTCCAGCGCGTCGGCCACACGCTGCCGCACCTCGGCGAGTCGCCGGGCCAGTGCGGACTCGGGCTGGTCGTAGTCGCTGTGCCAGGCGTACCAGTCCTTCGTCACCCGGCCAGCATAGGCGTCCGGGCCGTAGCAGATCGGCCCCGCTTCCGGCGCTCGTCCACAGCCGGTGCGTCGTCCACAGGGCGGTCGTGCGGGGCTCGCGGGACGGTGCCCGTGGTGGGCAGGGTGTCCGGCGTGCGTTCCTCCATCTCTCACGTCGGCCGGGCCGTGCTGCCGGTGTTGGTCCTCGTCGCCTGCCTGCCGGGCGCCTCCGCGCCGTCCCGGGCGGCGCTGTCGTCCTCGGCCGGGCCGCCGTCGCCCTGGACCGGTGCCCATTCGTTCGTGGCCGGGCCGTTCGCCGGGTCCGCGGCGGGCGCCCATTCGTCCGTGGCCGGGCCGTTCGCCGGGCCGTTCGCCGGTGCGGCGGCGGGTGCCTCGGCAGCCGGTGATCCGATGGCGGGTGTCTCGGGGGCGGGAATCCGGGCTGCGCCCGGTGGGCGGTTCCGGTGGCCGCTGCCGGGCGCTCCCCGGGTGGTGCGGCGGTTCGACCCGCCGCCGCAGCCCTGGCTGTCCGGGCACCGGGGCGTCGACCTCGCCGCCGCACCCGGTGCGCCCGTGCTGGCGGCCGGTGCCGGGACCGTCCTGTTCGCCGGGTCGGTCGCCGGCCGGCCGGTGCTCACCGTCGGCCATGTCGACGGGCTGCGCACCACATACGAGCCGGTCCGCTCCCGGCTCACCGCCGGTACCCCCGTGGACGCCGGCACGCCGGTCGGCGACCTGCTCGCCGGGCATCCCGGCTGCACCGAGGCGGCCTGCCTGCACTGGGGCCTGCGGCGCGAGACCGAATACCTCGATCCGCTGGCCCTGCTCGGGCTCGGCCGCGTGCGGTTGCTGCCGCTGCACCCCGTCTCCGACGGTCCCGCGGTTGTCGCCGGCTGATCGGCGGCGGCGCCGGTCGGCGGCGCGCGGCTCAGCCCTGGGCGAGCAGCGTGGGCAGCCGGACGGCCAGCCGGTCGTACTCGTCGGGGGTGTTGTAGACCTGGCCGCACAGCCGCAGGTAGCCGCGCCCGTTCCAGCCGGCGACCGACACCTCGGCGGAGAGCCGGTCGGCGATCCGGGCCCGGAGCTCCCGGGCCGCGTCCAGCGTCGTCGCGACACCGGGCGGCAGCGGCACGAGCCGCATGGCGACCGCCGGTCCGCCGGGCTCCGGCAGCCGCTCCGGCGCCACACCGAGCGCGTCCCCCACGACCCGTTGCCCGTACGCGGCCAGCGCCGCGTTGTGCGCGCGTACCCGGTCCACGCCGAGGCTGCGCAACGTGAACAGACCCACCGGGGCGGCCAGCCAGCCGGTGTAGTCGAGCGTCGCCTGCCACTCCACCCGGACCGGGAACCCGCTGTCCTGCTCCCACGAGACGACGAGCGGCTGGATCTTCTCCCGCCACTGCGGCGTCACCACGAGCACGGCGGTGCCGCGCGGCGCGTACGCCCACTTGTGCAGGTTGCCGACCCAGAAGTCGGCGCCGACGGACGCGACTGTGGCCGGCAGCATGCCCGGCGCGTGGGCGGCGTCCACCAGCACCGGCACGCCCTGCTCCCGGGCCACCGCGACGATCGCCGCGGTGGGGAACAGCCGGGCGGTCGGCGAGGTGAGCTGGTCGACGATCAGCAGCTTGGTACGCCCGGGGCGCAGCCCGTTGCGGACGATCTCGACCACCTCCTCGTCGGTGGCCGTCAGCGGCACCGGCAGGGTGCGGGACACCGCCCCGGTGCGGCCGCACTCGCGGGTGACCGACAGCGCCACCGCCCCGTACCCGTGGTCGGTGGTCACGATCTCGTCGCCGGGGCGCAGCGCCAGCGACTGCAACACGACGGCCGCGCCCGTGGTGGCGTTGCCGACGAGCGTGGTCCCGTCCGGATCGGCGCCGAGGAACGCGGCCAGGTGCCGCCGGGCGTGGGCGATCCGGTCGACCAGGCCCTGCGTGAAGAACCGCAGCGGATTGGCCTCCATCTCGTCGCGCAGGCGCTGCTGGGCGCGTTGCACGGCGATCGGTACGGCGCCGAACGAGCCGTGGTTGAGATGGCTGACGGAGGGATCGAGGGAGAAGAGCAGCCGAGCCCCGGGAATCGGCTCGGGTGGCTGCGGCACCGTCATCCGTCGATCCTAGCCCGAGATGGATCATGCGCTGGGCGGATTCCGCCCGCAGACCGTTCCACCGACGGCCTGCGCGCCCGTGGCGGTCAGGCGCGGGGGTGGGCCTGCCGGTACGCGGCGCGGAGCCGCTCCACCGAGACGTGCGTGTAGATCTGCGTGCTGGCGAGCGACGAGTGCCCCAGCAACTCCTGTACGGCGCGCAGGTCCGCGCCGCCTTCGAGCAGGTGCGTGGCGGCCGAGTGGCGCAGCCCGTGCGGCGTGACCCGCGGCACCCCGGCGGCCCCGGCCCACGCGGCCACGATCCGCCGCGCGGTGGTCGGGTTGAGCCGTCCGCCCCGCGCCCCGAGCAGCAGCGCCCGGCCCGAGCCCGGGGCCAGCAGGGCGGGCCGCCCGTCGCGCAGCCAGGCGTCCAGCGCCCGCTGGGCCGGCACTCCGTAGGGCACCGACCGCTCCCGCCCGCCCTTGCCCAGCACGCGTACCACCCGGCGGGCCTGGTCGACGTCGGTGACGTCCAGGCCGCACGCCTCGCTGATGCGTACCCCGGTGCCGTAGAGCAGTTCCAGCAGCAGCCGGTCGCGCAGCAGCACCGCGTCGGGCGGTCCGTCGCCTGCGGCCTCGGCGGTCGTTCCGTCGTCGCGTCCGAGCCCGGCGCCGTCGGGGTGGGCCGCCGAGCGGTCGGCCCCGGGCGGGCCCGGACGCTGCTGCGACGGCGCCTCCACCAGGGCGGCGGCCTGGTCGGCGCGCAGCACGGTGGGTAGTTCCCGCCGGGCCCGAGGGCTGGCCAGCGGTGCGGCCACGTCGTCGGCGAGCAGGCCGGTCCGGTGCGCCCAGGCGCTGAACGTCCGGGCCGCGGCGGCGCGCCGTGCCATCGTCGTCCGGGCCGCGCCCATGGTCCGCTGCTTCGCCAGCCAGCTACGAACCACGGCGAGGTCCAGCTCCGGCAGTTCGGCGCAGCCCATCCGGACGGCGTGGTCCAGGAGCGACACGAGATCCGTGACGTACGCCCGGACGGTGTGGACGGAGCGGTTGCGGACCCGCGACAGGTGGTCGGCGAAGTCGTCCACCGCCTCGCGCATCGACGCGGGCAGCTCCTCGTGTGCGTCCCGCGTGCCGCGCCGCCGCTGACTCACCGCGGCACCCGGTCCGGGCGTACGCGGTCGCGGCGGCGGAGGCGGACGACGATCACCGTCCCAGCGTAAGGCGGAAGTGCCCTCGTCCGCCGTGCCGCCGTCCCCGCCGTTCACCGAGCCGGCCCGGCCGTCACTCCGCCGTCCGGCGTCGGTCGGTCGGCCGGCGTGTGCCGTCCGCCACGTCGGACGCGCCCTTCCGGCGCCGGATCAGTGCCGACGCGTGGAACGGGGGTGGCAGAAGCGGGTCTGGACAGGGGAAACTCATGCTGCGGCACGCTTCCGGTGCGGCGACCGGCGGGCAGCGTGGCCGAGCCGGCCCCGGCGGAGGGTCGATCCGGCCGCGATCAGGCGAACGCGTCCCCGTGACGGTGACGCCGCTACGAGGAGGGCCGAGAGTGGGAGTGGACGCCGTCCTCTACCGGCAGGTGTCGGCGGGTGACAGTCGCCGCCGGCCCGTGTACGTCTCGATCGAGGTCGTCGCGGACCCGCAGGACGTGCTGCTCGACCTGCTCAAGCGTGTCCGCGGCGGCGGCCGGACCCCGCTGCTGGACCGTGTCGACCCGCTCGGCGAGCTGACAGTGGGCGCCGAGCGGATGTCGCAGCTGCTCGCCGAGCTGCGGTGCCTGGCCGAGGTGGCCGGAGCGCCGGCCGAGGTCGACCACGTCCACCGGCTGGCCCGGCTCGTCCGCCGGTGCGCGGAGCGCCGCGACGCCGAGATCCGGTTTGAGGGCGACTGACGCGCTCACGTCCGGGCCGCCGGTGACGAGGGCGCGAGCGCGTAGCCGCCGTCGCGGCGCACCACCATCCCCAGTTCCTCCAGCATGGACAGCTTGCGCATGGCGGTACGCAGATCCACGCCCGCGCGTGCCGCGACGCTCTCCAGGTCGAGCGCCCGGCGGCGCGGCAACGCCTCCAGCACCTGGGTGGCCTCCTCGTCGAGCCGGTCCCGTGCGCGCTCGGGCGCCCGGGCGGGCGGGGCCAGGTCGTACCCGATGCGCCCCACCTCCTCCAGCACGTGCGCGACGTTCGTGACCAGCCGGGCCTCCGGCCGTTCCCGCAGCACCTCGTGCCCGCCGACGGACATCGCTGAGGTCACCGGTCCGGGCACCACCATCGCCGGCCGGCGCAGGCCGAGCGCCCGGTTGAGCGTCTGGGTGGCGCCGCTGCGGGCGGCGGCCTCGACCAGCACCGTGCCGCTCGTCGCCGCCGCGATCACGCGGTTGCGGATGAGGAACCGTGGCCGCAGCGGCTCCGCGCCCGGAATCCACTCACTCACCAGCAGGCCGGTCTCGGCGATCCGGTCGAACAGCGCGGCGTTGCCCATCGGGTACGGGCGGTCCACCCCGCAGGCGAGCACGGCGACGGTGCGCCCGCCCGCCGTCAACGCGCCCCGATGCGCGGCGGCGTCGATGCCGAACGCCCCACCGGAGACCACCGTCCACTCCCGGTCGGCCAGGCCGTAGCCCAGCTCGGTGGCGATGTGCGCGCCGTAGGGGGTGGCCGCCCGGGCACCGACCACCGCCACCGAGCGCGCCAGCGCCTCACCGAGCGGCCACGCCCCGCGTACCCAGAAGCAGAGCGGCGGATCGGTCTCCACGTCGACCCGCCGGGTGGCCCCGGACAGCGCCAGCCGGCGCAGGTCGCCGACCTGAGCGGGCCATTCGTCGTCCTCGGGGGTGACCAGCCGGGCGCCGAGCCGTTCGCCGCGGGCCAGCGCCTCCGCGGCGACCGCCCGGGCGTCACCGGAGGCGCCGCGCGCCGCGACGGCCGACCGGAGTGCCCGTTCCGGTGCCTCGCCGGACAGCAGCAGGTCGAGCGTGGCGACCGGCCCGATCCGCTCGACCAGGGCGTACACCGACCGGGCGCCGGGCTCGGCGAGCCAGGTGAGCGCCACCCGCGCCAGCCGGCGGTCGTCGGCGCTCACGCGACCTCCCCGGTCCTGAGCTGGATGGCCTCCGCCACGTCGTCGTGGCCGGGCCGGTCCCGCCCGTCCAGGTCGGCGATGGTCCAGGCGAGACGGAGTACGCGGTCGTAGCCGCGCGCGGACAACGAACCGGTGTCGAGCCGGTGGCGCAGATCCCTGGTGACCCGGGCGGGCAGGTGCCACGGCGGCCGGCGCAGGTCCGGGCCGGGGACGTCGGCGTTCACCCGGTGCCCGGTGGCCGCCCAGCGATCGGCGGCGGCGTGCCGCGCGGCGACCACCCGGGCGGCGACGGTGGCCGAGGACTCCTGCGCGGCGTCGGTGCTCAGCAGCTCCGCCGCGCGTACCGCCTGCAGCTTGACCTGCACGTCCACCCGGTCGAGCAGCGGACCCGACAACCGTCCCAGGTAGCGTCGCCGGGCCAGCGGCGGGCACTCGCAGTCGACGTCACCGGAGGGCTTCGCGCACGGGCAGGGATTGGCCGCCAGCACCAGTTGGGTGCGGGCCGGGTACTCAGTGGCGCCGCGGGTACGCGCCACCCGCACCCGGCCGCTCTCCAGCGGCTGCCGCAACGCCTCCAGCGCGCTCTTGCCGAACTCGGGCGCCTCGTCCAGGAACAGGACCCCGCGGTGGGCGAGCGACACCGCGCCGGGCCGGGCCAGCCCGGAACCGCCTCCGACGAGCGCGGGCACCGTGGCGGTGTGGTGCGGCGCCTGGAACGGGGGACGGCGCAGCAGCCCACCGCCGGGCGGCAGCAGGCCGGCGATCGAGTGCAGCGCGGTCACCTCCAGGGCTGCCTCGTCGTCCAGCTCCGGCAGGATCGAGGGCAGCCGCTCGGCGAGCATGGTCTTGCCGGCGCCGGGTGGGCCGAGCAGCGCGAGGTGGTGGCCCCCGGCGGCGGCGATCTCCAGGGCGCGCCGCCCGAGCGGTTGCCCGGCCACGTCGACCAGGTCGGGCCCGGCCGTGCCGCCGGGCGGCACGTGGGCGTGTGGGGCGAGCAGGGGACTGCCGTCGCGGACGTGGGCGACGAGCCGGTGCAGGGTGTCGACCGCGTGCACCCGTACGCCCGGGATGACTGCCGCCTCGGCGGCGTTGCCGGCGGGCACGACGACGCGGGTGTGCCCGGCGCGGGCGGCGGCGGCGACCATGGGCAGCGTGCCGCGGACGGGGCGTACCGCGCCGTCGAGGCCGAGCTCGCCGAGCACGACAGTGGCGTCCAGGGCGACCGGTGGCAGCTCGCCCGAGCCGGCCAGGACGGCGAGCGCGATGGCGAGGTCGAACGCCGAGCCGTACTTGGGCAGGGTGGCGGGAAGCAGGTTGAGGGTGATGCGGCGGTTGGGCCACTTCTGGCCGGAGTTGACGATCGCGGCGCGGACCCGGTCGCGCGCCTCGTGCAGCGCGGTGTCCGGCAGGCCGGAGATGATCACGGCGGGCAGTCCGGGCGCCAGGTCGGCCTCGACCTCGACGAGGTGCCCGGCGACTCCGGCCAGGCCGACGCTCAGCACTTTCGCGTACCCCATGTCAGAACGCGCCGCGGAGGTGCTCGACGCGGGCGGGGCCGGTGAGCGGGAGCCGGACGGAGAGCACGTCGAAGCGGACCTCGTCGGCGGTGGTCCCGGTCTCGGCGAGCCAGCGGGCGGCCAGGCCGCGCAGCCGGCGGGCCTTGGCGTGCACGACGGCCTCGGCGGGGGAGCCGAACTGCTCGCCACGGCGGGTCTTGACCTCGCAGATGGCGAGGACCGGGCCCTCCCAGGCGATGATGTCGATCTCGCCCTCGGGACAGCGCCAGTTGCGGGCGACCGGGCGCAGGCCCGTCTCGATCAGGTGCCGTAGCGCGCACCGCTCGCCGTACGCCCCGACGGCTCGGTTCCGGTTCGTCATGCCGGCCAGGATGCGCCGGGGCGGCCCGGGGCGGCGGGACGGATGCGGCTGCCCTGTGGACAAGCTGACGGTTGTGGACGGAGCCACGATCACCGGATCGACGTGGTAAGGCTGCCAGCCGCACATGCGAGACGCCAGTGGCGGACGGTGACGGCGGTGACGGCCTCGGGAGCATGTGGGCGGTTTGCGCTAACCAGTTGTGACGTCTCTTTACAGGGCGTGTAGCTGATCTTTACTGTCGCATCGCTGAGGAGCAATGAACGGGGGCTGTCATGAACTTGAGCTTGATCTGTAGAACGACCGTCGCGCTGAGCCACTCTCGCCGACCAGTCGTCGATCAACTCGCCCGCTGAGAGCCGCTCGCGCTGACACATGCCGACGTCGGGCGCCGGAGCGACCGCCGTCCGTTACAGGTTCTTGATTTCCACGCCTTGAGTCCCGTGCCCCGCACGGCCCTATGACGTGCCAAACGCAATGAGGAGTGTCTAGGTGAGAGCACCTGGATCGATTTTCGCGTGGCGTCGTCGCGGTTTCGCCGCCGCAGTCGTCACGCTAGCCCTGATCGCGGTCGGCAGCCCGACCCTGCTGCCGTCGCCAGCGGTGGCCGAACCGCCGGCGTCCCCGGACGTACCCGTGCTGGGCGAGGTCGACGCGCTGGCGCAGGCCAGGAAGCTCAAGATGCAGGTCGAGGTCACCAGCCTCAAGAGCGAGAACTCACGTGTGCTCGCCACGCCCCAGGGCAACCTGGTGCTGGAGTCATACGTGGAGCCGCAGTGGACGAAGACTCGTAATAACAACTCGTGGCAACGGATCGATACCCGGCTCGAACGGCGAGCCGACGGTTCGCTGGGGCCCGTGGCGACGCTGGCCGACGTGTCGTTCAGCCAGGGCGGAAGCGCACCGGCGATTCGGCTGCCGGTGGCCGATGGGCAGGTGTCGCTGTCCTGGCCGGGGGAGCTCCCGGCCCCCTCGCTCGACGGCGACACCGCCGTCTACGCCTCGGTGCTGCCGGACGTGGACCTGCGGCTGCGGGCCTTGCGCGACGGGTTCACCTGGGCGCTCGTGGTGAAGTCCGCGCAGGCCGCGGCGAACCCGATGTTGAACGAGTTGCGCTTCTCGCTGCGGACGACGGGGTCGCTGACCAAGCGGTCCAAGGCCGGCGGCGGATTCGAGGTGGTCGACCCGACCGGTAGCCCGATGCTGTCCGCGGGCGGTGCGCTGATGTGGGATTCGGCCGGGGTGGCGCCGAAGGCTCCTGCGGGGACGAGCCGGGCGGCAGCCGACTTCGCCGCCTGGGACCGGCGCGAGTCGTTGCGGGTCGCGCCGGACCACGCGCGCAAGGCGGAGATTCCGACCCGGGTGCAGGGCGACGACCTGGTCATCGTGCCGGACCAGGCGCTGCTGCGCGGCAAGACCACGGTCTTCCCAGTGGTCATCGATCCGTGGAGCACGATCGAGAAGACCCGGTGGGGTTACTCGAGCACCAACAACGCGACCCGCAACGATGGTGTGGCCCGCGTCGGCCGGGACCCCGAGGGGTCCGGCACCTACCGGTCGTACTTCTCGTTCAAGCTCACGTCGCTGTCCGGCAAGACCATCCGCAGCGCCAAGTTCCTGACGGAGATGACGCACTCGTGGGACTGCGGCAACACCCCAGTGAACCTCTGGCGGACGGCCGACATGGCGACCACAGGCAAGCAGACCTGGTCCGGGCCGAGCTTCTCCACTTGGTTGGAGAAGCGGTCCGGGCACGCGCACAAGCCATCCACCGGTGAGGGCTGCTCCGACGACCCCCAGCCGGATCAGCCGATGGAGTTCGCCAGCCCGAACGTCACCGCGGACATCAGTGCCAACCGGGGCCAGGAGATCTACACGCTGGCGCTGTCGACCCGCGAGTCCGACGGCACATCGGAGTCGACGAGCAACTGGTGGAAGAAGTTCGACCCTGTGCAGACCAAGCTGACGGTGGAGTACAACACCAACCCCAACACCCCGACGGCTGCACAACTGTCGACCCACGCCGGCTACACCGCCCCGCCGCAGGCGTGTGTGACCGGTACGTCACGGCCGGCAGTGCGCTCGGACTTCCCGTGGCTGAAGGCGACGGTCAGTGACCCGGACGGCAGCGGTGGTGGCAGCCTCTCCGGCGTCTTCACCCTCCAGAAGCTGGTGGGTGGCACCTGGACGAACGTGTCCGGCTGGCCCAAGACCGACTCCGGGGTCGCGCCCGGAGCCAAGGCCGAGTTGCAGCTGTCCGCGAAGACGGTCAACGGCGAGATCTACCGGTGGCAGGTGCAGACCAAGGACACGCTCGGCGGTTCCTCCACGGCGTCCCCTTGGTGCGAGTTCTCCGTCGACTACTCAGCACCCGAGGCGACCCCCGGAGTTGTCGCCGCCGACGGCCTCTACCTGGAGTCGCCGCCCCGGGGCACGAACCAGGACCTGCGGGGATCGGTCGGTTACACCGGGCGCTTCACCTTCTCGGCCAACGGTGCCGCAGACGTATACGACTACGTCTACCAGATGAACGGTGGTCCAGAGATGGTCGTCCGTGCCAGCAGTCTCGGCGGCACCGCCACCACCGTGGCGACGCCCACCCTGCGGCATGAGAACGTGCTGACCGTCCGCAGCCGCGACCAGGCCGGGAACTCGTCCGCCCCCTACGACTACGCCTTCCTGGCAGGCGACCCGTCCGGTCCGGTCGCGCACTGGGCGATGGATGAGGGAACCGGTCTGATCCTGAACAACAAGGTCGAGGGCGCTCCGGTGGCGACCATGAGCCCGTCCCCGGCCTGGGCGGACTCGCGTGTGCTGGGGACGAGCCGGCGAAGCGGCAAGGACTGGGCGGTCAAGTTCGACGGCGACGATCAGGCCGCGACCACAGGCCCGGTCATCGACACCACCCGCAGCTTCTCCTTTGCGGCCTGGGTCCGCGCCGATGTGGCTGGTGGGGTGGTCATGGCGCAGGTCGGCACGAACAAGAGCCCGTTCGAACTCCAGTACCATCCGGCGAAGCAGCGATGGTGCTGGGTCAGCTACGCATCGGACACGGTGAACGCTCTGGCGACCCCGTCACCCGCGTGCGGTACCGGGCCGGTGCAACCGGGCGTGTGGGTACACCTCGCCGGTGTCTACGATGCCGGCTCGACCAACCAGCTCTCGTTGTACGTGAACGGGGTCCGCAAGGGCGTGGGCATAACCAACGCCTCCGTGTGGTCCGCGTCCGGGCCGCTGATGATCGGTGCCGCGCGCAACGGGGCACCGACCGGTTGGATCAACGGTGCCATCAGCGAGGCCCGGGTCTGGGACCGGGTCATCGACCCGGAGACGGACCTGTCCGAGATCGTGGCGCCCGTCCGGGTCGGCCAGTGGGACATGGACAGTGACGACCAGGACGAGCCGAGGGAATCGGGCGACTCCTCCGACTACCGGACGCCACTGACTCTCGGTCCGGCACCGGCCGCGAACTGGACCACGGAGGGCTTCAACGGATCGACTGCCCTGCGCTTCGACGGAATCTCGGGTGCCGCACAGACCAGCGGTCCGGTGCTGCGCACCGACCAGTCGTACACCGTCTCGGCGTGGGTGCGGTTCGCAGGTGGCGCGGGCGCCCGCACGGTGATCGCCCAGGACGGCGTGAACATCTCCAGTTCGTTCCTGAGCTGTCGTACCGACGCGAACGGGTCGAAGTGGTCGATCATGCTCCGCTCCGGCGACTCGACCGCCGCGCCCGGGTTCTACGTGACCGGCGGCACCTGCCTGGTCAACCAGTGGACGCACCTCACGGCCGTGCAGGATGCCACGAGCCGGACGATGAGCCTCTACGTGGACGGCAATCTGTTGAGTCAGCTCACCCCCACCTTCAACCCGTGGCACGGAACAGGCGGGCTGGCGGTCGGCCGAGGCAAGTGGGGCGCGCCCACCGACTACTTCAACGGTGACATCGACCGTGTCCAGGTGTGGCAGGGCGCGCTGAGCGCCGCAGAGGTCCAGGCGGCGTTCGCCGCAACCGACTGACCCGCGTCTACCCGTCCTGTCCGCAACGCAGGTGCGGCAACCTCTCGTTCTTGAAGGGCAGAAATGAGAATCGATCGAACCGGCCGACCGCAGCCAGGCGGAGGGCGGATGCGGGTCAGCGCCGCGGTGCGGCGGGGCGCCCGTCGCACCCTCGTCGCGGGTTTGGCCGCGGTCCTCGCCGCCACGCTCGGCGGCCAGTTGCCGGCTCGCGCGGAACGGCCGGAGCAAACCCCCCACCTCGACCCGCAGCGGTACTCCTCCGCCCCGCTGCACAAGGCCGCGTCCAGCAAGCGGATTCCCGACAAGGACGCCGCGGCGGCCAAGGTGCGGCGTCCCGCACCGGTCTGGCCGACGGCGGGTTCGGCCGAGGTGTCACTGGCGGCCACCGCCGGCACAGCGGCAACGCCGAGCCGGGCTGGGTCGCTGCCGGTCACGGTCCGGTCGGCTACCGCGTCGTCGACCAGCCGCACCGCGGTGGCCGCGCCCGCCAAGGTCCGGGTCGAGGTCCTGCCGAAGGCCCAGGCCGAAGCGGTCGGCATCAACGGCCTGCTGGTACGCCTCGGACGCGCTGACGGAGTGCGAGCGGCCGTCCCGGTCGAGGTGGGTATCGACTACACCGCCTTCGCGACCGCGTACGGCGGCGACTGGGCGTCGAGACTGCGGTTGGCGCAGTTGCCCGACTGTGCCCTGAGCACCCCGACCGCGGCGGACTGCCACGGCACACCGTTGAACTCGCGTAACGACGTGCGGACCCGGACGGTCACCACCACCGTGTTGGTGCCCGAGGCCCGGTCCGCCGCGGCCTTCGCCCTGGCCGCCGGTCCCTCCGGTGGAGCTGGCAACTTCGCCGCGTCCAGCCTCGCTTCCACGTCGTCGTGGAGCCACAGCGGTGCCACCGGCAGCTTCCAGTGGTCGTACCCGATGCGTGTCCCGCCGGGCCCCGGCGGGCCGGAACCGACTGTCGGTCTCGGCTACTCCTCCCAGTCGGTGGACGGCCGGCACGCGGCGAGCAACAACCAGCCGAGCCTGTTCGGGGAGGGCTTCGAATACTCACCGGGCTTCGTCGAGCGGCGCTATAAGGCGTGCGCCGATGACATGGGCGGCAACGCGAACAACTCGGTCAAGACCGGGGACCTGTGCTGGGGCCCGGAGAACGCTGTCATGTCGCTCAACGGCAGTACCGTCGAGCTGCTCAAGGGCAGCGACGGCACCTGGCATCCCCGCAGCGAAAACGGCACCAAGGTCGAACTGCTCACCGCGTCGGAGTACGCCAACGGCGACAACGACAACGAATACTGGAAGGTCACCGGCACCGACGGCACCCAGTACTGGTTCGGACGCCACCGGCTTCCCGGTTGGACGACCGGTCGCGGAACGACCAACTCGGTACTCACCGTTCCGGTGTACGGCAACAACCCTGGTGAGCCCTGCAACGCCGGCACCTTCGCCGCCTCCGACTGCAACGGGGAGCCGCAGGCCTGGCGGTGGAATCTGGACTACGTCCAGGACATCCACGGCAACACCATGTCCTACTGGTGGGCCAAGGAGACCAACTACTACGCCAAGAACCTGGCGGGCGCGACGCCCATGGTCTACGACCGGGCCGGCTACCTGACCCGTATCGACTACGGCAGCGACAACCGGGACAACAACGAGTACGCCGCCACGTCGCCGTACATCGAGAACGTGCCGGGACGTATCGAGTTCACCAACGTGGACCGGTGTCTGCAGAACTGCACCACGAAGAACGCGACGAACTGGCCGGACACTCCCTGGGACCAGAGTTGCACCGCGTCGACCAACCCGTGCACCAACGGCTCTCCCACGTTCTGGTCCGCCAAGCGCACCACGGAGATCACCACCAAGGCGTGGAAGGCGTCCGCCTCGGCCTACCAGAAGGCGGACTCGTGGACCTTGCGCCACGCGTTTCTCGACCCCGGTGACGGCACGCGCGCCGGTCTCTGGCTCGACGGCATCACCCACAAGGGCCTCAACGGCGGCACGATCACGACCCCGGAGGTGACCTTCTCCGGCATCCAGATGCAGAACCGGGTGGACGCCGCCGGGAGCGACTGGGCCCTGGCGATGAACTGGCACCGGGTCAACCTGATCACCCTGGAGACCGGCGGACAGATCTTCGTCACCTACAAGCAGCCGCAGTGTGTCAGGGGCAGCGTGATGCCCTCGGTCGGCGCGCTGGACAGCAACAAGCTTCTCTGCTACCCCGTCAAGTGGACACCCCCCGGGTATACCGACAAGGTCACCGACTTCTTCCACAAGTACGTGGTCGAGGAGGTCCAGCAGATCGACCCCACCGGTGGGTCGAGGCCGCTGCGCACCGCGTACGAGTACCTCAACAACGACAACGAAGCGTTGTGGCACTACGACGACGACACCGGCATCACCCCGGACGACCGCCGCACCTGGTCGCAGTGGCGTGGCTTTCCCCGGGTGGTGACCTACGTCGGTGAGGGCGCCGCACGGACCAAGACCGAAACCCTCTACTACCGGGGGATGTACGGCGACAAGCTCGCCGGTGGCGGCACCCGCACGACGCAGGTGCAGGGCCTCGAAGGCGGAGCCGTAAACGACTACGACCACTTCAGCGGCTCACCCCGCGAGACGATCAGTTGGCTGGGCGGGAACGTGCTGTCCGCGACCGTCCACACGATGTGGCGTTCCGAGGCGACGGCCACCCGGGCGGGAAGCCCGGTCGCCGAATCCCGGTATACCCGGGTACGCACGGTGAGTTCCCGTACCGCCACGGACTCGGGCTGGCGGCGCAGCACGTCGACCACCGACTTCGACGACTACGGCATGCCGACCACCCAGGAGGACAGCCCCGACGGCAGCCCCACCGGCGACAAGCGGTGCAGCAAGACCGAGTACATCCGCAACACCAGCCGGTGGCTGCTCACGCCGGTCAAGCGGATCAACGGATGGGTCGGGGCCTGCTCCGCCACGCCCACCAGCGAGCAGCAGATCCTCGGCGACGTCCGGTTCAGCTACGACGGGCAGGCGTACGGCACGGCACCGGACAAGGGGCTGCTCACCACGACCGAGAAGATCGTGGCCTTCGCCGGCGGCAACCGCACCTACCAGCAGGTGGGGACGGCCAAGTACGACCTTCGGGGCCGTACGACCGAGGTCACCGACATCGCCGGGAAGAAGACGACGACATCGTACGTCCCGGCCACGGGCGGGCCGGTCATCCAGCGGACGACCACCAACCCGTTGCAGTGGACCACGACTGTCGACCTCGACCCGGCCACCGGCCTCGCGCTCAAGAGCACCGACGTCAACAACTACGTCACCGAGTACACCTACGACGCCTTGGGCCGCGCTCTCCAGGTGTGGTTGCCCAACCGGGCGCGTGCCACCTACCCGAGCGCCCCGTCGACCAGTTACGCCTACACGCTGTCGAAGACGGCGCCGTCGTACGTGGTGACCACCGCGCTGAACGCCCTCGGCGGCAACGACACCTCGTACATGATCTTCGACGCGCTGGGCCGCCAGCGGCAGACACAGGAACCGGCCAACGGCACCGGCCGGATCATGACCGAGACGTTCTATGACGCGGCCGGTCGCATCTACAAGTCCAACTCGGCCTACTACGACTCCGGCGCGATCGAGACCACGACCATCAGGTCGCGGCTCGACCAGGACGTGCCGAGCCAGACCCGGGCTCTCTACGACAACGCCGGCCGTCAGACCCACTCGCTGCTGCTCGGCTCGGTCGCTAGCGTCCAGGTCGAGAAGGCCAGAACCTCGACCACGTACCACGGCGACCACGTGACCGTGGAGCCGCCGGTCGGACAGGCCGCCACCACTGTGTGGACCGACCCGTACGGCCGGACGGAGAAGTTGTGGCAGTACCACGGGCGGACCGCCACCGGGACCTACGACGAGACGAAGTACACCTACCACCCGGTCGGGCAGCTCGCCACGGTCAAGGACCCGTCCGGTAACACCTGGTCCTACACCTATGACATCCAGGGCCGGTTGGTCTCGTCGAGCGACCCGGACGCCGGCACCGCCTCGAAGCAGTACAACACCCTGGGGGAGTTGGAGAGGACCACTGATTCCCGCCCCGACACGCCTGACCTCTGGTACACCTACGACGAGGTCGGACGGCCGCTCACCACCCGTGAGGGCAGCCTGACGGGGCAGAAGCGCACGGAGCTGACCTACGACTCGCCGGTCAAGGGCGTCACCAAGTCGTCGTCACGGTGGATCGGGTCCGAGGAGTACCGCTCCGAGGTCGTGTCGGTCGACAAGATGTACAACCCGACGCAGACCAAGCTCACGCTTCCGTCGTCGCAGGCCGGGTTCTGCGGTATCGGCAAGGTCACCTGTAGCTTCACGTCCAAAGCGACCTTCCTGGGGGACGGCTCACCCAACACCCTCACCGTCCCGGCCGCGGGTGGTCTCGACCAGGAGGTGCTGAACTACAAGTACGACACCACGTACGCGATGTTGGACCGGCTGGCCACCGACTACATCGACGCCACCTACTACGTGGTCGACGCCGGCTACAGCAACCTGCACGAACTGAGCACGATCACCCGTGCCACCGCGTTGACGGGCGCGAAGTCGGTCCAGAGCAAGAACCTGTACGACGACACCACTGGCCGGGTCCGCAGCAGTTCGGTGACCCGCTCGGTCGCACCGTCGTACGTGGTGAACACGTCCTACGACTACGACGCCAGCGGCAACATCACCAAGATCGACGACAACACGGGTGCTCGACCACGCGACACCCAGTGCTTCACCTACGACCACCAGCGCCGGCTCACCGAGGCGTGGACTCCGGCTTCCTTCGACTGCACGGCGAAGCCGCAGACCGAGACGGAACTGGGCGGCCCGGCACCGTACTGGCAGCAGTGGTCGTTCGGCGCGCCAAACGACCCGAAGGGCCGCATCGGTAATCGTCTCACCCAGATCGAGCGCGGGACCGCGACCGGCACTGTGACGACGTCCTACTCCTACCCGGCGACGGGCGCGGCACAGCCGCACCGGCTCAACGGATGGAGCAGGACCGACAGCACCGGCACCACCACCGGCTCGTACACCTACGACGAGACCGGCAACATGAAGAGCCGGCCGGGCAAGTCCGGGCAGCAGGCCCT
Source organism: Micromonospora sp. WMMD1219 (assembly GCF_049315215.1). Classification (NCBI taxonomy): domain Bacteria; kingdom Bacillati; phylum Actinomycetota; class Actinomycetes; order Micromonosporales; family Micromonosporaceae; genus Micromonospora; species Micromonospora sp. WMMD1219. The sequence continues at coordinate 106,737 of NZ_CP186057.1, read as the reverse complement.
CACCTGGGACGTCGAGGGGCACCTGGCATCGGTGACCGACAGCACCGGCACCAGCTCCTACATCTACGACGCGGGCGGCAACCGGCTCATCGCCACCGATCCCACCGGAAGCACTCTGTTCCTCGGGGATCAGGAGATCCGCAAGAACGGCACCACGGGGCAGGTGACGGCCACCCGCTACTACTCGTTCGGCGGAGAGGTGGTGGCGCAGCGCACCGTCACCGGCATCACCTGGCTGGCCAGTGACCACCAGGGAACCTCGCAGGTCAGCATCGCCAACGACACGAACCAGACCATCACCCAGCGCCGCCAGACGCCCTACGGGGCGCCACGGGGCGCGGCGGTTACCTGGCCCAACCAGCAGGGATTTCTCGGCGGTTATCAGGATCCCACGGGCCTGACCCACCTCGGAGCCCGCGAGTACGACCCGACCATCGGCCGGTTCATCTCGGTCGACCCGATCAACGACCCGGGCAACCCCCAGCAGTTGGCCGCGTACACCTACGCGTCGAACAACCCGGTCACGTTCAGCGACCCGAGCGGTCTGATCATCCCCGAGTACCTCAACCCGACGGACGATCTCAGCCTCGGCATGTGCAATCACCATGGTCTCGGGGGCTATGCGTGCCAGAACTATACGGAGGGCACGAGCGGCCAAGGCCAGGGCGACACCCGCTACGACGGCAGTGGTGGGCCCGCGAAGAAGACCGGCCGGCAGAAGACGCACGAGTTTCTTGAGGGTTGCGGCCTGTACCTTCCCGTGGGCGCCGGATGCGACGTTGTCAACGGAGTCGTCTACGCCACCGAAGGAAACTGGCGGGAGGCCGCGCTGTCCGGCGTCTCGACCGTGCCCGGACTCGACTGGGCGTGCAAGATCGGCAAGTGGTGCAAGAAGGTTATCGACTGGGGAGCCGACAAGGCCGGCGCAGTCGTGGCGCGCGTGCGGTGGGGCAAGCCTCCGGCGATCAATCCGGCGGCCGAAGCCAGAGAGATGGCCGAGCTAAAGAAGGCGATTCGCGAGACCCCGCGGCCGCCGGCGTCGAAGACGCCTGAACCTCCGAAGAAGGAGCCCGTCGCGCCTGCCAAGGGCAAGACCGGCGGGGACAACGGTGGAGGCGCACCCAGTTCAAAGGGTGGCTGCCCGACCCACAGTTTCTCACCGGACACCCCTGTCCTCATGGCTGACGGGACGACGCAGCCGATCGCCGAGGTGCGGGAGGGCGACCAGGTCCTCGCCCACGACCCCGAGCGCGGGGCTACCAGTGCCCAGACGGTGGAGAAGCTGCACATCAACCAGGACGACGCCCTGACCGACCTGGTCGTCCGCGACGGCAAGGGCGCTGTGTCGACGATCGACACGACGCAGCACCACCCGTTCTGGAGCGTCACCCGCAAGCAGTGGGTCGGCGCGGGTGAGCTCAAGTCCGCCGAAGGGCTGCTCGCAGCGGACGGGTCGACGGTGAACGTCGTCAAGGTCCGCAACTTCAGCGGCAGTGAGGCGATGCGCGACCTGACGGTTTCCGTCGTTCACACGTACTATGTCATCGCCGGTAACACCCCGGTGTTGGTCCACAACTGCGGCCGGGAGGGGTTGGACTTCACTGACGCAGAACGCGAGAAGGTATACGAGGCGAATCTCAAAGCCAACGGCGGCGTTCTCAAGTGCGAGTACTGCGGACGCGATGTGGTCCGTCGGCCATCGCAAAGTGGGGTGCCGGGCAGGCCGGATGATGCGCAAATTGACCATGTTGAACCACGTGCGGCAGGTGGACACGGAGGTGCGCATAACGGCGCAGTTAGCTGCCGGCGCTGCAATCGGGACAAGAGTACTAAGCCTTTAGAAGTATGGGACGGCGAACTCCGTGATCTTCTGGAGGACTAGTGACCGATAGCTTCGCTTCCAGGGAGCGCTTGTTCCAGGTAGTCTTCGACCTTCCGGAGGAGAGTCCAACATGGCCGCCCGTCGGCTACGAGCGACTGTGGGCCGCGAAGACGCAAACCAGGCTGAACCTGGCTCTACGCAATGTGCCCTTCTACTGTCGAGGAGTTGCATACGGAGACATTATCCTCGTCCGTCCCGACAGCGACCGGCGCGAGATTGTATTTGAAAGGCTGATCTCGGAATCGGGGCACTCGACAGTGCAGATTCTTGTCAAATTGCCCGAGTATCGCGTCGACCTGGAGCGGCTCCTGTCTAGTTTTGGCGCGTCGTGGGAGACGGCAAACGGTGAGACTTACTATGCCATCGATATCAAGCCCGAAATTGACTATTCGGCGCTTCGGCCGGAACTAATCGCAGCTAAAGAACGCGAGGACATTGGATTGCGGGAGTCGGCCATCTCTAAGCGTCATCGCGCTCAACTTCCTTCGTTCCCGTAACCGTTCTTGCGGCCGGGTGGCTACCCGTATTTGATGTGCTGCATCTGATCGTGGCCGTGCATGAGGTGGATGCGGAGCGCTGACAGTAGTCCATACAGGTTCGGGGCGGTCACCCAGCGTTGCCGTCGCGGCCGCCGTCAGACGGCATCGTGAAATGCGAGTACATTGAGCCTTTTCCACCGGCCCTGAGGTGCAAGACCAGTGGAAAAGGCTCAATGTGTGGATGGAGTGGCGCCCCAGTCGGAGGTATCGGCCGGGGCGCGCTTCCCGCTGCGGCCGGGCTCCCGCATCACCGCAAGTGACGGGTCGATGATCTGAGAAAGTCCGTTCGAGCTGGGATAACACCCCGGACGGGCCCGGATGGCGCGGCTGGAGCCGGTCGCATACCGTGCCGGTCGTGGACGGACGACGGAGCTACTCCGAGGATGAGCAGGGGTCGCGATGGGGCGACCGGGGATACGAGTCGGACTGGCGCGCCGCGGGCGAGCCCCGCTACCGCGACGACGACTACCGCACGCCCGAGCAGCGCGCCGGTGACAGCCGGTACGCCGAGCCGGGCCGGTACTCCGCCGCCGATCCGCTGGTGGACGACACGAGCAGCTGGCGGTCGCAGCGGCCGGACGACCCGGAGGTCTCCGGTGAGCTGCCCGGATCGCGCGCCGGCCGCCGCGCGGCTCGCGAGTCGGCGGCCCGTGGCGCGGACGACCCGCTCGGCGCGGTGTCCCGCAGCGGCGTCGACGCGCTCGGCACCGCCGCGCACGGGAACCCGCTGTCGAGTTCGCTCGGTACGCCGGCGGCCGCCCCGCTGACCGGCGCCGTCCCGGCCGGCACCGACCCGTACGGCCTCATCGCCCACGGCAGCGACCCGGCCGGCGGCCCCGGCGTCGACGCCCGGAGCGCTGCCGGCGTCGACAAGCCGCGGCTCAGCCCGATCGGCGGCTACCCGGTCGTCGAGCCGGCACCGGGAACCACCGGCCCGGACGGCGGGGCCGAACCGACCGCCGCGGCACGGCTGAACCCGGGCGAGGCCACCCCGCTGCGGATCGGCGAGCGGCCGGGCGGCCCGGCCCAGCCGGCCGCGACCCCGAACCCGCTGGAGATGCCGACCGGCCCGATGCCCGCGGTGCTGCCGCGTCCGGACGGGCCGCCGCCCGGTGACGGCGTCTACCGGACCCGGCGCCCCGCGCTGGCGGTGCTGCTGGCGGTGATGGTGCTGGTGCTGGAGGTGCCGGCGGTGCGGGTGCTGCTGCACGGCCTGTTCGGCGACCCGGTGTCGACGTCGCACGTGGTGGTGGGCATCTTCCTGGTGGTCGGGCTGCCGATCTTCGGCACCGGCCTGTACGGGCTGCGTACCGGAGGGCTGGCGCTCGCCGACGGCAGCCGGGGCTGGCTGCGCCCGCCGACGGCGTACCTGACCGTCGGCCTGGTCCTGTTCCTCGCCGCCGCCCTGGCGGCGGGCTGAGCGGCGAACGCCCGCTGACCCCAGTACGCCGAAGTGGCGGTGTCACCGACAGGTTGACACCGCCACTTCGCCGTAATGGCGTCGATCAAGGCCGGGGTCGATCAAGGCGGAGTCGATCAAGGCCGTCCCCGGGGTCGATCAAGGCGGCCTCCCGCACCCGGGGGCCGGGCAGCGGGGAGGGCGCGTACACTGGTCGACTGGCGACCGCCTCGTGCGGTCGACCTCGCGTGCCCTCTCCACGGTCTCCTCCGTGGGGCGACGGCCTCCCTGGTCCCGATCTGACGTATCGGGCCCACCCTGGCCGGCGACCGGGCGCCAGGCGTCCGGCCGCCGGCCGGACGGACAACCAGGGACAACGTAGGAGTAACCCACCATGGCCGTCGTGACCATGCGTCAGCTGCTGGAAAGCGGTGTGCACTTCGGGCACCAGACCCGGCGCTGGAACCCGAAGATGAAGCGCTTCATCTTCACCGAGCGCAACGGTATCTACATCATCGACCTGCGCCAGACGCTCGACTACATCGAGAAGGCGTACGAGTTCGTCCGCACCACCGTGGCCGGTGGCGGCAGCATCCTGTTCGTCGGCACCAAGAAGCAGGCCCAGGAGGCCATCGCCGAGCAGGCGACCCGGGTCGGCCAGCCGTACGTCAACCACCGCTGGCTCGGTGGCATGCTGACCAACTTCCAGACCGTGTACAAGCGGCTGCAGCGGATGAAGGAGCTGGAGGCCCTGGGTGACCTGAGCGGCACCGCCGCCGGTTACACCAAGAAGGAGACGCTCCAGCTCTCCCGCGAGAAGATCAAGCTCACCAAGACCCTCGGTGGTCTGCGGGACATGCAGAAGCTCCCGGCCGCGGTCTGGATCGTCGACACCAAGAAGGAGCACATCGCCGTCGACGAGGCCCGCAAGCTGGGCATCCCGGTCATCGCGGTGCTCGACACCAACTGCGACCCGGACGAGGTCGACTTCCCGATCCCGGGCAACGACGACGCCATCCGCTCGGCCGAGCTGCTGACCAAGGTCGTCGCCGCCGCCGTCGCCGACGGTCTGATCGCCCGTTCCGGCCGCAACCGGGGCGCGGACGAGAAGCCCGAGGCCGGCCAGGTCGGTGCCGACGAGCCGCTGGCCGAGTGGGAGCGCGAGCTGCTCGAGGAGCCGAAGAAGGCCGACGAGCAGCCCGCCGCCGCGCCGGCCGCCGAGCAGGCCGCGCCGGCCGCCGAGCAGCCGGCGACCGCCTCCGCGGAGTGATCTCGCCGTCGCGTCCCCACCGGCCGGATTCCCGGCGGTGGGGACGCGACGGGTACGCCGGGCAGAACCGGCCCGGAACCGGGTAACCAGCACCCCAGACCACCTCACTGACACCGAAGAGAGAGTCATGTCCAACTTCACCGCCGCGGACGTCAAGAAGCTCCGCGACCTCACCGGCGCCGGCATGATGGACTCCAAGAAGGCGCTGACCGAGGCCGAGGGCGACTTCGACAAGGCCGTCGAGATCCTGCGCGTCAAGGGCGCCAAGGACGTCGGCAAGCGGGCCGGGCGCACCGCCGCCAACGGCCTCATCGCCCACTCCGGCCAGGCGCTGCTCGAGCTCAACTGCGAGACCGACTTCGTCGCCAAGAACGACGCCTTCATCGCGCTGGCCCAGCAGCTGGTCGAGCACGGCGTGGCCAGCGGCGCCACCAACGCCGAGGAGCTGCTCGCCAGCAGCATCGACGGCAAGAGCGTGGCCGACCTGATCCAGGAGCAGTCCGCCAAGATCGGCGAGAAGCTGGTGCTCAACCGCTTCGCCAAGCTGGACGGCACCACCGCGGTCTACATGCACCGCAAGAGCCAGGACCTGCCCCCGGCGGTCGGCGTGCTGGTCGAGTTCACCGGCAAGAGCGACGAGGCGGCCGACGCCGACGCGCGCGCCGTGGCGATGCAGATCGCCGCGATGCGGCCGAAGTACCTCACCCGTGACGAGGTGCCGGCCGAGACTGTCGAGTCCGAGCGGCGCATCGCCGAGCAGACCGCCCGCGAGGAGAACAAGCCCGAGGCGGCGCTGCCGAAGATCGTCGAGGGCCGGGTCAACGCCTTCTTCAAGGACTTCGTCCTGCTGGAGCAGTCGTCGGTCGCCGACAACAAGAAGACCGTCAAGCAGGTGCTGGCCGACGCCGGCATCGAGGTGACCCGCTTCCTGCGGTTCGAGGTCGGCCAGGCCTGAGCCGCCGCACCGGGCCGTCCGGCCCGGGCACAGGGGAGAACGTCGACGAGGAGGCCGCCGGTGTACGCGACAGGCACCGCGGCCTCCTCGTCACATAGGGTCGGCAGGGGCACGTACGCGACGCTCGCGCGATGCGCGGGGAGAAGGGGCGGGGCGGATGACGCAGGTTGTGAGTGACCGGAGCCTGGCGGCGGAGGACCCGACCGCCCCTCCGCCCGGTCGGTCCCGCCGGGTGGTGCTGAAGCTCTCCGGCGAGGTCTTCGGCGGCGGCGCGATCGGCGTCGACCCCGACGTCGTGCAGGGCATCGCCCGCCAGATCGCCACAGTGGTACGCCGCGGCGTGCAGGTCTCGGTGGTGGTCGGCGGCGGCAACTTCTTCCGCGGCGCCGAGCTGCAGAAGCGCGGCATGGACCGCGCCCGCGCCGACTACATGGGCATGCTGGGCACGGTCATGAACTGCCTGGCCCTCCAGGACTTCCTGGAGAAGGAGGGCATCGAGACCCGGGTGCAGAGCGCGATCACCATGGCCCAGGTCGCCGAGCCGTACATCCCGCTGCGCGCGATCCGGCACCTGGAGAAGGGCCGCGTGGTCATCTTCGGCGCCGGCGCCGGCATGCCGTACTTCTCCACCGACACGGTGGCTGCCCAGCGGGCGCTGGAGATCCGCGCGGACGTGGTCCTGATGAGCAAGAACGGCGTGGACGCGGTCTACACCGCCGACCCCCGGATCGACCCGACCGCGAGCAAGCTCGACTCGATCACCTTCTCCGAGGTGCTGCGCCGTAATCTGCGGGTGGCCGACGCCGCCGCGTTCAGCCTCTGCATGGAGAACGGCCTGCCGATGCTGGTCTTCGGCGCCCAGGGCGACGACACCATCGTCCGGGCCGTCGGCGGCGAGAAGATCGGCACCCTGATCACCGCCTGACCGGCCCGCCGGACCGGCAGCGGTCCCTCTGCCACGGCAGCACCCGCACCACACACGACGAGCGACAGAAGGAGGCGAGGAGACCGGTGATCGACGACACCCTCCTCGAGGCGGAGGAGAAGATGGAGCGTGCCATCGAGCACGCCAAGGAGGAGTTCGGCGGCATCCGTACCGGACGCGCCAACGCCGCCATGTTCTCCCGGATCGTCATCGACTACTACGGCAGCCCGACCCCGCTGCCGCAGATGGCGTCCATCGCGGTGCCCGAGCCGCGCATGGTGATCATCAAGCCGTACGACAACTCGCAGCTGGGCGCCATGGAGAAGGCGATCCGCGACTCGGACCTCGGGGCCAACCCGAACAACGAGGGCAACCAGCTCCGCATCGTCCTGCCGCAGATGACCGAGGAGCGGCGCCGCGACATGATCAAGGTCGCCCGGCAGAAGGGCGAGGAGGCCAAGGTCGCCGTCCGCAACATCCGCCGCAAGGCCAAGGAAGAGCTGGACCGCCTGGTCAAGGACGGCGAGGTCGGCGAGGACGAGGGCCGGCGCGCGGAGAAGGAGCTGGACGACCTGACCCAGCGCTTCGTCGCAGGAGTCGACGAGCTGGTCAAGCACAAGGAGAGCGAGCTGCTCGAGGTCTGAGCGCCCGCGTACCTCGCACGGCACCGCGCCGCCGTCGCCCGCCCGGGCGGCGGCCCGGTGCCGTCGTCGTGCCCGGCGGCGCACACCCTCGGGGCCGCGGCGGGTGCAGTAGGCTCGGCACGATTCCCGACCACCACGGGGTGAACGGCGGGAGTCGCCCGGCCCTCGGTCGGTAAAACAGGAAGTCTCACGCCGGTAGGGGATGGTCTTGGTCTTGCGTCATGTGGTGGCTCTCGTACCGGCTGCCGGTGCGTGATGTCCCACCCCGACCCCTACGGCAACACCGAGTCGCGCGGCTGGGACCGCCCGGCCGCCCCGGCCCTGCCCTGGCCGGACACCGATCTGGAGCCCGGCCCGTGGCGACCCGGCCCGGCCGCGCACACCCGCCCCGCCGAGCCGGACACCTACGCCCGTCCCGGCGCAGGCCCGGACCCGTACGCCGGTCCGGACCCGTATGCCGCTCCGGACACCTATGCCGCTCCGGACACGTACGCCGGGCCGTACCCGACGACCTCGCGGCACCACGACGGCCCGGGCCGGTACGACGGACCGCCGGCCGGTGACCGCGCCCGGCCGGACGGGCCGGAGCACGACGGCCCGTGGGGCGAGCCCGCCCGCGACGACGAGTACCCGACCGCGCAGATCGCGCCGGTCCGGGACGAGCCCACCGACCAGATCCCGGCGGTACGCGACGAGCCCGCACCCACGCCCGAGCCCGAGCCGCCGGCCGGCCGCCGCGGGCCGGGACGCCGTCGGGCGAGCGCGGAGCGTCCGCCGACCACCGCACCGAAGGCGTCCCGGGCGGGGCGCAACCTGCCGGCCGCGATCGGCGTCGGGGTGGCCCTCGGCGCGGCGGTCGTGGTGCCGCTGTTCTTCTTCATGCCGGCGTTCCTCGCCGTGCTCGCGGCCGCGGTGGGGATCGGCATCTGGGAGATGGCCCGCGCGGTACGCCGCAGCGGCGCCCACCCGCCGCTGGCGCCGCTCGTCGCCGGTGGCGTGATCACAGTGGGCCTGGCCTGGTACGCGGGCCCCGACGCGCTGTGCCTCGGGCTGCTGGTCACGGTGCTGGGCACGATGATCTGGCGGCTGGGCGACGGGCCCGGCAACTACCAGCGCGACCTGACCGCGGCCACCCTGATCGCGGTGTACGTGCCGTTCCTCGCCGGGTTCGCGGCCATGCTCGCGGCGGCGCCCGACGACGGGGCCCTGCGGGTGCTGGTGACGCTGGCGGCGGTGGTGCTCTCCGACACCGGCGGGTACGCCGCGGGCGTGAGTTTCGGCAAGCACCCGATGGCGCCGACGATCAGCCCGAAGAAGTCCTGGGAGGGCTTCGCCGGCTCGGTGACGGCCGCGGCGGCGGGCAGCGCGGCGCTGCTGTGGGCGTTGTTCGACGTGGCCCCCTGGTGGGGTGCGCTGTTCGGGATGGCGATCTCGGTCTCGGCGGTGCTCGGTGACCTCGCCGAGTCGATGATCAAGCGGGATCTCGGCGTCAAGGACATGAGCAACCTGCTGCCCGGGCACGGCGGCCTGATGGACCGGCTCGACTCGATCCTGTTCGCCGTGCCGGTGGCCTACCTGCTGCTCGCCGTCTTCGTCCCGGTGGTGAGCTGAGGCATGCGTCACGGCGGCGACCCGCTGCGGACCGGGTGGCCGGGGGCGATTCGACACGTACGGACGGGTGCGTCCGGGCGGGAGCGTGTCAGACTGGACGCGCCATGACGAGTCTCCCGCTGATCTCCGTAGACCCCGACGCCCGCGGCCGCCGGCCCGCGATGCCTCCCCGCCACCTCGCCGACCTGGACCTGCCGGGCCGGCAGGCGCTCGTCGCCGAGCTGGGTGAGCCCGCGTTCCGCGCCAAGCAGGTCTCCAACCACTACTTCGGCCGCCTGGTGCGCGACCCGGAGCGGATGACCGACCTGCCGGCGGCGACCCGGGAGCGGCTGGCCGGCGAGCTGCTGCCCAACCTGCTGACCCCGGTACGCGAGCTGGCCTGCGACGACGGCGCGACCCGCAAGGCGCTCTGGCGGCTGCACGACGGCTCGCTGGTGGAGAGCGTGCTGATGGGCTACCCGGACCGGGTGACCGTCTGCATCTCCAGCCAGGCCGGCTGCGGCATGGCCTGCCCGTTCTGCGCCACCGGCCAGGCCGGGCTGACCCGCAACCTGTCCACCGCCGAGATCGTCGACCAGGCGGTCTACCTGGCCGGGGTGGCCGCCTCCGGCGCGGTCGCAGGGTCGCCGCCGCGGCTGTCGCACGTGGTGTTCATGGGCATGGGCGAGCCGCTCGCCAACTACTCGCGGGTGGTGGCGGCGATCCGCCGGCTGGTCGCCCCGGCACCCGAGGGGCTGGGCCTGTCGCAGCGGCACATCACCGTCTCGACGGTGGGCCTGGTGCCGGCGATCCGCCGACTGGCCAGCGAAGACCTCTCGGTGACCCTTGCGTTGTCGCTGCACGCCCCCGATGATGAGCTGCGCGACGAACTCGTCCCGGTCAACCAGCGCTGGAAGGTGTCCGAGGTGCTGGACGCGGCGTGGGACTACGCGGCCACGACGGGGCGTCGCGTGTCCATCGAATACGCGATGATCAAGGACGTGAACGATCAGCCGTGGAGAGCCGATCTGCTCGGGCGGCTACTGGCCGGCAAGCTGGCCCACGTGAACCTGATCCCGCTCAACCCGACTCCGGGCAGCCGCTGGGACGCCAGCCCGAAGCCGGTCGAGCGGGAGTTCGTCCGGCGGTTGCGCGACGCCGGGGTGTCGACCACGGTGCGCGACACCCGGGGACGCGAGATCGACGGGGCCTGTGGGCAGCTCGCCGCCGCCGGGGACACGGACGGCGACTCAGGCGCGGCAACGGCGTAGCGGTACGAGACCAGGAGACATAGTGGCGAGTCAGGGTCAGCGTTTCCGGCGTAAGGCGCTCCGCCGGGGCTACAAGGTCGACGAGGTCGATGCCTTCCTGGACCGGGTCGAGGCGACACTCGACGGCCAGCCGATCGGCGCGCCCGTGGCCTCCCAGGAGGTCCACGACGTCGTCTTCCGGGTCCGGTTCAACGGCTACGACGAGTGGCAGGTCGACCTGCACCTCGACCGGGTCGAGCGGCAGCTCGCCGAGCTGGAGGAGCGCGGTGGCGCACCGGCCGGGCGCGGTGGCGATCCCCGGATGGCCGACCGGCTCGGCCCGCCGATGCGCGACGACCGGGGCATGTCGCCGGTGCCGCAGCCGCCGATGCCGCCCCGGCAGATGCCCGCTCAGCCCGGCCCGCCGGCCGACCGCTACGGCAACCGCTACGACGAGCCGACCGGCGCGTTCGCCGGTGGCTACGACGGCCCGCGCGGTGGCTACGACGGCCCCCGCGGCCCGGGTGGTCCCGGCCCGATGGGTCCGGGTGCGCCGATGGGGCACGGCGGTCCGCCGCCGCGCGGCCTGCCGCCCGGCCCGGGTGGCTACGGTCCGCCGGACAACGGCCCCGGCGGCTACGGCCCGCCCGACAGCGGCCCCGGTGGGTACGGTCCGCCGGACAGCGGCCCGGGTGGCTACGGTCCCCCGGACAGCGGTCCCGGCGGGTACGGCCAGGAGGAGCGGTTCGACGGGTTCGAGGCCGGTCGGCGCGCGCGTGCCGACATGACCGCCGAGATCCGCATGCCCGAGCGCGAGCTGCGTGGTCGTGGTCCCGGCGGCCCGCCGGCGCTGCCGCAGCAGGGCTACGGCGCACCGGAGCCCGGCTACGGGCCGCCCGACCCGGGTTACGGTCCGCCGGACCAGGGCTACGGCCCGGGCCCCTCGATGACCGGCCCGCCGCTCGTGGGTCCGCCGGTCGCCGGGCCGCCGATGGTGGGACCGCCGATGGCCGGTCCGCCCGGCAGTGACCTGCACCGGGTCGACCAGATCCGGCGCAGCTTCCAGGTCCGCCGGTTCGGCAGCGGCTACGACCCGGACCAGGTCGACCGGTTCTTCGAGACGCTGCTCGGCGGCATGCAGGGGCGCAACCCGATGCCGGTGAACCCGAAGGAACTCGACACGCTGCGCTTCGGGCTGGTGCCCGGTGGCTACTTCGAGGCCGAGGTCGACGCCGCGCTCAAGGACGTGCAGGACATCCTGCTCGGCCGCTGACCCCGGCCGCGAGACGACGAAGGGCCCGCCCCCTCACCGGGGGCGGGCCCTTCGCGCACTACCGTGGGCGCCGCGCGTCAGGACCGCAGGCCGTTGCGGCGCAGCACGGCGTCGCCGATGACGATGGCGATCAGCAGTCCGGCGATTCCGAACAGCCAGATGTGCTCCACCCGGCCCTCCTCGATCCCGCAGAACGCCATCAGAACCAAGGCCAACGCCGACAGCACCGCACCGATCCGTCCGGACTTGCGGTGTCCGGGCTTGTGCTGATCTGGCGCGGTTACCGGCTCGTCTCCTGCCACTGTCGGTCCTTCCCTCGCGATCGGATCTCCGATCAGTCTGGCACGCCCCCAACCGGGCCCGGCGCAGGGTCCGACCTCCTGTGCCGGGGATGACCCGGGCGGGCGACACCGGGCGGCCCGGCCGGCCCGGGTCGTTGGTCCCGTACCGGTGGGGGCGGATGGCCACTACCGGCGTCGCGGGACGGCGAGCACACTGCCTCCGGTAGCGTCTTGACGTACACCTTGATGCCTTTTTGAGGAGGACTGCGGTGCGAGTGACCGGTACGGGGCATGCCAGCATGCGGATCGACACGGCCGCGGGCAGCATCCTGTGCGACCCGTGGGTCAACCCCGCCTACTTCGCCTCGTGGTTCCCCTTCCCGGACAACTCCCTCCTCGACTGGGCGACCCTGGGCCAGGTCGACTACCTGTACGTGTCGCACCTGCACCGGGACCACTTCGACGCGAAGCACCTGCGTGACTTCGTGTCCAAGGACGCCACAGTCCTGCTGCCCGAGTTCCCCACCTCGGAGATGGAGGACGAGTTCCGGGAGCTGGGCTTCACCAAGTTCCTCAAGGCCCCGAACGAGCAGGTGGTGGAGCTGCCCGGCGGCCTGAAGATCATGATCCAGGCGCTGACCAGCCCGACCGACGGCCCGATCGGCGACTCCTCGCTCTGGGTCGAGTACGACGGCGTGCGGCTGCTCAACCAGAACGACGCCCGGCCGACCGACCTCAGCGTGTTCGCCGAGCTGGGCCACGTGCACGCGCACATGCTCCAGTTCTCCGGCGCGATCTGGTACCCGATGGTCTACGAGCTGCCGCAGGCGGCGAAGACCGCGTTCGGCAAGCAGAAGCGGGACCGGCAGTTCGACCGCACCTGGCGCTACATCGACGACCTGAAGGCCGACCACGTCTTCCCGATCGCCGGCCCGCCGTGCTTCCTCGACGACGAGCTGTGGCAGTTCAACGACATCTTCGGCGACGAGGGCAACATCTTCCCCGACCAGTCGGTGTTCCTGGCCGAGTACGCCAAGGTCGGCGGCACCAACGGCATCGTGCTGCTGCCGGGCAGCGTCGCGGAGGTCACCACCGAGGGTGCGACCACCACGCACCCGGTGCCGGTGGAGGAGTTCTTCGCGAACAAGGTCGCCCACCTGGAGGAGATGCGGGAGCGTAAGCGCGGCGTGATCGAGGCCGAGAAGGCGTCCTGGCGGCACCCCGAGGTCGACGTGCTGGGCGAGATGAAGCGCCGGATCGAGCCGCTGCTGGACGAGTCGATCTACCTGGCCAAGGGCGTCGGCGGCCCGGTCCGCTTCGACCTGGTCGGCTACGACGGAGAGAGCGTCGAATCCATCGTGGTGGACTTCCCGGGCAAGGAGGTCCGGCCGTACGCGGACGAGAAGGTCCGCTACCGGTTCCGTACCGAGCGGGCGCTGATCGAGCACCTGCTGCACATCGGCGAGGTGGACTGGGTCAACTCGCTGTTCCTGTCCTGCCGGTTCTCCGCGGCCCGCATCGGCCAGTACAACGAGTTCGTCTACGCCTTCTTCAAGTGCCTGTCCGAGGAGCGCCTCCAGTACGCCGAGGGCTGGTACGACGAGCACGAGCGGGCGGTCGACGCCGAGGACATCACGCTCGACGGCTGGGTGGTGCAGCGGCGCTGCCCGCACCTGAAGGCGGACCTGAGCCGGTTCGGCATCGTCGACGGCGACCAGCTCACCTGCCAGCTGCACGGCTGGAAGTTCGACCTGGCCAGCGGTCGCTGCCTGACCAGCGTCGGGCACAAGATCCGCGCGCACCGCGCCGACGCGGAGACCCCGGCGCCGGCCGGGGAAGCGGCCATCTGACGGTTTCCGCCCCGTCCGCCGCCCCCGGCACGCGACCATCGGTCGGGAGGGGGCGGCGTGACGGGTGCGGACAGGGAACCGGCGTACCGGTTCGGGCGCGGCAACGAGATGGCGCGCGACGCCTCCCGGGTGGAGGCGTTCAGCGACGCGGTGATCGCCATCGTGCTCACCCTGATGGCCGTCGAGCTGCTGTCGTTCGACCCGGACACGCCGCAGGACGACGGGCTGCCGGCCGCGCTGCTGCACGAGTGGCGCGCCTACCTGGCGTACGTGATCACGTTCGCCATCGTCGGCCAGGTCTGGCTGACCCACCACAACATGTGGCGGTACGTCCGCCGGGTCGACCAGATGCTGCTGGTGCTTAACCTGCTGCTGCTGATGTTCGTGGCGGCGATCCCGTTCACCGCCGACCTGCTCGCGGACAACCTGCGCGGCACCGTCGACGACCAGCGGCTGACCGCCGCGCTGTACGCGGGCGTGGTGCTCGGTGAGGCGCTGTTCTTCAACCTGAGCTGGTGGTGGGCGCGCCGCCGGGGGCTGCTGCAACCGGGCCTCGACCCGAGGCTGGCGCGGGCGGTGGCCCGCCGGTTCCGCCTCGGTCCGCTGCTCTACCTGGTCGCGTTCGCGATCGTGTTCGTCGACCCGGTGCTGAGCCTGCTGGCGTACCTGCTGCTGGTCGGCGTCTACCTGGTGCGCGGGCCGGGCGACCTCCCGCCGGCCGGCCAGGAGGCGCCCGACACGCCGTGAGGACTCAGCCCAGGTCGGCGAGGATGCGCCGGGCCGCGTTGTGCCCGGCCGCGCCGATCACGCTGCCCGCCGGATGGCAGCCGGCGCTGCCCGCGTACACGCCGTCCACACCCGTCGCGTACGGCATCCGGTCGGTGAACGACACCGTGTTGTCGACGTGGTGGATGTGCCCGCCGGTGATGCCGAAGTGCGCCTCGATGCCGGGCGGCGGCAGCGGCACCGCGTCCGCGACCAGGTCGGCGGCGCCCGGGGCGTACCGCTCGCAGATCCCGAGCAGCCGCTGCACGTACCCGGGCAGCGCCGCGTCCCAGGTGGTGCCGGCCGGCTCGTAGGGGACCGACTGCACGAACAACGCCGACGAGTGGTGCCCCGCGTCGTCGGACAGCGACGGGTCGACTGTGGTGTGCAGGTACCACTCGATCGTCGGCTCGTCCGGCAGCCGTCCGGCCCGCACGTCCGCCCACATGCCGCGCAGCGCCGTCATGGGTGACTCCCCGCCGTCGCCGACGAGCGAGGCCGAGCCGGGCAGCAGGTGGATGGTCGAGCCGAACGGGCTCGGCGCGTCGTCCGGCAGGCAGGAGAAGCGCGGCAGCCCGGTCAGCGCCAGGTTGAGCTTGAGCGTGGTGCCGGTGCGGCGGACCGCCGCCATCCGCGCGCCCAGCTCCGCCGGGAGCGCGCCGTCGGGCAGCAGCTCCATCAGCCGGTACGGGTCACAGGCGCCGAGCACCACGGAGGCGTCGACCTCCCGGCCGTCGGCGAGCGTCACCCCGGCGGCGGCTCCCCCGGTCAGCCGGATGGCGGTGACCGGCGCGTCGGCGACGATCCGCGCCCCGGCCCGCACGGCGGCCTCGGCGAACGTGCGCGATACGGTGCCCATCCCGCCCCGGGTGATCATCCAGGTGCCGTCCGCGCCGGGCAGCCGGCACATGTTGTGCACCAGGAAGTTGTGCCCGGTGCCGGGGTCGTCCGGGCCGGCGTTCAGCCCGGACAGGCCGTCGGTGACCGCGTACATGCTGACCAGCAGCTCGGAGCGGAAGTCGAAGCGGGCCAGGTGGTCGGCCACCGAGCCGCGGACCAGGTCGACGAAGACCTGTCGCAGCGCGGGCCGGACGTAACGCTCGGCGGTCTCCTCGACCGGCAGCGGCTCGGCCAGCCACGCCGGGGCGAGATCCTCCCGCAACCGGGCCAGCTCGGCGTGGAGCGCGTCGTCGGCGGCGACGTCGGCGGGGGAGAACATCTCCGCGAGCTGCCGCCGGCCGGCCGGCACGTCGCTGCCGGCCAGCAGGTACGGCGAGCCGAGCCCGCCCGGCGTGGGCAGGAAGTAGTGCGGGTCGCGGCGCAGCACCGGGATGGTCACGTCGAGCGTGGCCAGCAGTTCCGGCGGCATCAGCCCGAGCAGGTACGACCCGGTGGAGTGACGCAGCCCCGGCACCTTCGGGAACGGGTTCTCGGTGCGGGTCGCCCCGCCGATCACCGCTGATGCCTCCAGCACGAGGACGTCCAGGCCGGCGCGGGCCAGCAGGATCGCCGAGACCAAGCCGTTGTGCCCGGCGCCGACCACGACGACGTCGGCGCGGGACGGCAGCTCACTCGCGTCGCTCATGGGGTGCCGGTTGGGCATGCGCTCACGGCCCTCGCTCCGCTCGGTGCGTTCGCTCATGGGGTGCTGGTTGGGCATGCGCTCACGGCCCTCGCTCCGCTCGGTGCGTTCGCTCATGCCGCGGAGCGTAGCGGCGGCAGGGCCACGAAGGGAGGGTTCGCGCCGGGGCGCTACCGTTCCGGGCATGTCCCCGGCTGTCCAGATCGCGCTCGCGGTGGCGCTCGTCGTGGTGGTGTTCCTGCTCCTGCTCGCGTTGCGGCGCGGCCGTCCCCGGGATCTGGTCGCCCCGGACCGCCCGGCGGGCGACGGGCAGGCCGAGGTGCTCCGGCTGGCCCGCGCGGGGCGTACGGTCGAGGCGGTCAAGGTGCTGCGCGAGCAGACCGGGCTGTCGCTGCTGGACGCGAAGCGGGCGGTGGACGTGCTGGTGTCCGGCGGAACCTGGTCGCCCGGCCCGCCGGCACCGGGAAAGGGCGTCGACGACGCGGTGCGGGCCGAGGCCGCACGGCTGCTCTACCGGGGCAAGAAGATCCAGGCGATCAAGGTGGTGCGGGAGCACACGCACATGTCGCTCGCCGACGCGAAGCGGTACGTCGAAGGCCTCTGACGCCGGACGGCCGTCACCCCGCGTTCACCCTATAGTGGCAGTTGTCGATGCTTTTCCGTCCTACCGTCGACGGGACACCCACCGCCCCCGGGAGGTAATCCCCGATGGATCGTCGTACCGTCCTGCGCGCCACAGCCGCCGGTGGCGCCGCCGCTCTCGCCGGTGGTCTCTGGGCCGCCGCGGCCGCTCCGGCCCAGCCCGCCCAGCCCGGCCCCGGCCCGTACGGCGACCTGCTGGCCGCCGACGCCAACAGCCTCCAGTTGCCGGCCGGCTTCACCAGCCGGGTGATCGCGCGTTCCGGTCAGCGGGTCGCGGGCACCTCGTACACCTGGCACCCGGCGCCCGACGGCGGCGCCTGCTTCCCGGCCGGCGACGGCTGGATCTACGTCTCCAACTCGGAGGTGCCGCTCGTCGGCGGCGCCTCGGCGGTGCGGTTCGCCGCCGACGGCGCGATCGCCGCCGCGTACCGGATCCTCGGTGGCACGAACGTCAACTGCGCGGGCGGGCCGACCCCGTGGGGGACGTGGCTGTCCTGCGAGGAGGTGCCGCTGGGCCGGGTCTTCGAGACCTGGCCGGCCGGTGGCCGGGCCGGCGAGGAGCGGACCCGGATGGGCCGCTTCAAGCACGAGGCGGCGGCCTGCGACCCGGTGCGGCGGGTGGTCTACCTGACCGAGGACGAGGGGGACGGCTGCTTCTACCGGTTCGTCCCGGACACCTGGGGCGACCTGCGCACCGGCCGGGTGCAGGTGCTCTGCGCCCCGGACGGCCAGGTGACCGGGCCGGTGACCTGGCGGGACCTGCCGGACCGCGACGGGTTCCCGGTGCCCACCCGCTACCAGGTGGCCGCGGCGCAGACGTTCGACGGCGGCGAGGGCTGCTGGTACGCCGACGACACCTGCTGGTTCACCACCAAGGGCGACAACCGGGTGTGGGCGTACGACGCGGTGAACCAGCGGCTCGACCTCGCGTACGACGACTCGCTGGTGCCGGCCGGGGCCGCGCCGCTGACCGGCGTCGACAACATCACCGGCACCGCCGGCGGTGACCTCTACGTGGCCGAGGACGGCGGCGACATGGAGATCAACGTGATCACACCGGCCGGTGTGGTGACGCCGTTCCTGCGGCTGCTCGGGCAGTCCGAGTCGGAGATCACCGGGCCTGCGTTCTCGCCGGACGGCAGCCGGCTCTACTTCTCCTCGCAGCGCGGCACCAGCGGCGCCCGGGCCGGCACCGGCGGCATCACGTACGAGGTGCGCGGCCCGTTCCGGCGCTGACCGCAGCCGTCAGGCGCGGGCCGCCTCCCGGGTGGCCCGCCACCGGCTCGCCGCCAGCGTGGCCGAGTAGCCGGACAGCACGATCACGTGGAACAGATAGAGCCAGAGCAGCACCGCCACGCCGCCGCCGATCTCGTCGAACCCGCCGAACGGCACGCCCAGGTCCAGCGGCAGCGAGCAGAACAGTACGAAGCCGTGCACGAAGCCGGACAGGTTCGCCGCCGTGAACGAGCCCAGGACGACTGTGGCGAGCCAGTCCGGCGAGGCCGGGCCGACCACCCGGAACACCCAGATCAGCACCGGCGTGAGCACCAGCCACACCGCCAGGAACGACAGCACCACGCCGAGCGCGCCGACCCAGCCGCCCTGGCGTACCAGACGGGTGGTCATCGGCAGCCCGAGCAGGATCGACAGCAGCAGCGCCGGGGCCGGCGCGAGCAGCGGGAGCAGCAGCAGACGGCCCCGCCAGCCGACCAGCGCACCGGACTCGGCGCGCGGCTCGGCCACCGAGACGAAGGCGCGGCGCAGACCTTCGCCGTAGAGCGAGGCCGGCAGCAGCGAGGCCAGCGCCAGCAGCGGGGTCAGTCCCAGCCCGGCCTCGACCAGCGCGGCCGCCGCCCGGTGCGCGCCGATCTCGGTGGGCAGCGTGTCGATGGCGTACCCGGTCAGCCGCCGCACCCGGTCCGCCCCGGCGAGCAGCCCGGTCAGCCAGATCGCCAGCAGCGCCACCGGCACCACGGCGATCGCGCCGTAGAAGGTGATCGCGGCGGCGTGCAGCGACAGGTCGCGGCCGCGGACCGGCCGGAACGCCGCAGCCGTGATCCGCTTCGTCCGCTCCCACCCGTCGCCCATCGCCCTCTCGTTCCCCGTACGACCCCGCGCCACGCATTACGATCCGGCGGCATGACGATCGCCACGACCGACCGGCTGGTGCTGCGGGACTGGACCGAGTCGCCCGACGACCTGGCCCGGGTCTACGACATCTACTCCCGGGACGAGGTGATGCGCTGGCTGGGCGGCGGCAAGGGGCGGATGACCGACCCGTCCGAGGCGCGTGAACGGGTCCGGATGTGGCGGGAGCGCTGGGGTCCGTACGACGGCCGCTGGGGCCTGTGGGCGATCGAGCCGCGCGACGGCGGACCGGTGGCGGGGAGCATCCTGCTCAAGCCGCTACCCGGCCGCGACGGCGTCACCCTGACCGACGACATCGAGGTCGGCTGGCACCTGCACCCCGACGCCCAGGGCAACGGCTACGCCACCGAGGCGGCCCGCGCGGTGCTGGAACGCGAGTTCGCCACCGGCACCCCGAGGGTGTACGCGGTGGTGATGGCCGGGAACGACCCGTCGATGGCGGTGGCCCGGCGCCTCGGCATGACGCACGCAGGCGTGCGCACCGACTGGTACGGCGGGGTCGAACTGGAGACCTTCGTCCTGGAGCGCCCCGCCTGACCGTTCAGGGTCGGGACGCACAGCGGGTGCGACCGGCGGCCCGAGGAACGTGCGAGCCCCGGCGCGATCGGCAGGTTTCAGCGTCGCCAGGTGAGAGGATGAGGCATCCAGTGAGGTGGAGAAGGTGAGCGCCCCCATGTCGACCGACGCCGAGCGCAACCCGGACTGGCCGGGCACGGTTCACGTGCCGGCCGACGAACTCGCACGGCGCCAGGGCGTCGAGCCGGTCACCAGTCTCGACGACCTTGCCCGTCCGGACCTGATCGAATCGGACGAGGAACTGGACCGCTTCCTCGCCGACCTGTACGCCTCGCGGCGCGAGGGACTGGCTTGAGCATCATCGTCCTGGACACCGACGTGGCATCGGCGATCCTGCGAGGCCGGGTGGACGAGCGGTTGAGAGCGCGGCTGACCGGATCGACCCTCGCCATCACCTTCGTGACGTTGGGAGAGCTGACCAAGTGGACCGTGGTCCGCAGTTGGGGTCCGCGCAAGCTGGCTGACCTCGCGCGCTGGCGCCGGAACCTGGTCCTGCTGCCCCTCGACGAGGCCGTCGCGGTGCGTTGGGGTCGAATTCAGGCCGCGGCCCAGCTTCGTGGACGGCCGCGGCCGGTCAACGACTCGTGGATCGCCGCATGCTGCCTGGTTCACCGGCTTCCGCTCGCGACCTTCAACGGCAAGGACTACGCGGACTTCGCCGACCATGACGATCTCAAGCTCCTCGACCTGGCCTGACCGCGACCCGTCCGGCGGGTCGCTGGATCTGCTCGGCCGCCGGGATCAGCCCTGGACGGCCGCGGCGGCACTCGACCTGTTGCCGCAGAACAACGGCCCGAGAATCGAGGTGCTGAGCGGCTGCGTGATCGTCACGCCGGGCACCGGCGTACGGCGCATCGCCATCTCGCGTACCTGATCGGGAGGGCGGCGCGGGCCGCCGGCCGCCGCGGCCGCCGGTACGACGTTCGTGATGCGGCAGCCGTTCGAGTTCAGCGTCGACCCGGCCGACCTGCTCGATGAGGAGGCGCCGCAGGCGTGATCGACACCGGATCGCCGAAGTGGTGGCATCGCGGCAACCCTGATGCCGCCACCTCGGCGAAGTGGAGTCGATCATGTCGCCGGGCACTCCGGGACGAACCGGGGTGAGGCGCTGGGGAACAATGGTCCGGTGACCACTCCCCGAGATCTCGTACTGCTCGGTTCGACCGGCTCGATCGGCACCCAGGCCATCGACATCGTCAAGCGCAACCCGGACCGCTTCCGGGTGGTGGCCCTCGGCGCGGGTGGCGGCAACGTGGAGTTGCTCGCCGCGCAGGCGCTGGAGCTGGGCGTGGACGCGGTCGGTGTGGCCCGCGCGTCCGCCGCGCAGGATCTCCAGCTCGCGTTCTACGCCGAGGCGAGCAAGCGCGGCTGGGCCAGCGGTGACTTCAAGCTGCCCAAGATCGTGGCCGGGCCGGACGCGATGACCGAGCTGGCGCAGTGGCCGTGCGATGTGGTGCTCAACGGCGTCGTCGGCTCGCTGGGCCTGCCGCCGACGCTGGCCGCGCTGCACGCCGGGCGTACCCTCGCGCTCGCCAACAAGGAGTCCCTGGTGGCCGGCGGCCCGCTGGTCAAGGCCGCCGTCTCCCGACCGGGGCAGATCGTTCCGGTCGACTCCGAGCACTCGGCGCTGGCGCAGTGCCTGCGCGGCGGCGCCCGGGGCGAGGTGCGGCGGCTGGTGGTCACCGCCAGCGGCGGCCCGTTCCGGGGGCGGCGGCGCGACGAGCTGACCGCCGTCACGCCGGAGCAGGCGCTGGCGCACCCCACCTGGAACATGGGCCCGGTCGTCACGATCAACTCCGCCACGATGGTCAACAAGGCGCTGGAGGTGATCGAGGCGCACGAGCTGTTCGACGTGCCGTACGCCGACATCGAGGTGATGGTCCACCCGCAGTCGGTGATCCACTCGATGGTCGAGTTCACCGACGGTTCCACGCTCGCCCAGGCCAGCCCGCCGGACATGCGGCTGCCCATCGCGCTGGGCATCGGCTGGCCGGACCGCGTGCCCGGCGCCGCCGCGGCTGTCGACTGGACCAAGGCCCACACCTGGGAGTTCTTCCCGCTCGACGACGCCGCGTTCCCGGCGGTCGCGCTGGCCAAGGCGGCGGGCGAGGCCGGGCGCTGCCGCCCGGCGATCTACAACGCGGCGAACGAGGAGTGCGTGGCCGCGTTCGTCGCGGGCCGGCTGCCGTTCCTCGGCATCGTCGACACCCTCCAGCGGGTGCTGGAGGACGCTCCCGATTTCGACGAACCAGGTACCGTCGAGGACGTGCTCGCCGCCGAGTCGTGGGCACGGGCGCACGCCCAGGAGATCATCGTCGGGTCGGTGGAAGGAGCTCGATGAGCTATCTGCTCGGGGTGGTGCTGTTCGCCCTGGCGATCCTCATCTCGGTGAGCCTGCACGAGGCGGGGCACATGCTGACCGCCAAGGCGTTCGGGATGAAGGTCACGCGCTACTTCGTCGGCTTCGGCCCGACGCTGTGGTCGTTCAAGCGGGGCGAGACCGAGTACGGCATCAAGGGCATCCCGCTCGGCGGCTTCTGCAAGATCGTCGGCATGACCCCGCAGGACGACGACGTCGAGCCGGGGGACGAGAAGCGCGCGATGTGGCGCTACCCGGTGTGGAAGCGGACGATCGTGATGTCCGCGGGTTCGATCACCCACTTCGCCCTGGCCCTGATCGCGCTCTGGATCATCGCGGTGTCGGTGGGGCTGCCGAACCCGAAGTTCCCCAGCACCGAGGCCGGCTTCCGGGCCGAGCCGGCGGTGATCGCCATCGCGCCGTGCGTGGTGGTGGAGAACGCGGCCCGCGCCTGCGAGTCCGGCGACCCGGCCAGCCCGGCCGAGAAGGCCCAGCTCAAGGACGGCGACCGGATCACCGCGGTGAACGGCAAGCCGGTCTCGACCTGGGGCGACATGCTCGACGTGGTCCGCGCCACCCCGCCCGGCACGGCCACCGTCGCCTTCGTGCGCGACGGCAAGCCGGACGAGGCGCGGGTCGACCTGGCCTCGGTGCAGCGTCCGCCGCTGGACGACCCGAAGGGCGCCACCTCGGCGGTCTCCGCGCTCGGCGTGGCGCTCTCGCCCAGCACCCCGACCCGGGTCGAGTACGGTCCGGTCGCCGCGTTCGGCGCCACCGCCGACTTCACCGGCACCATGGCCGTGCAGACCGCGCACGCCATGCAGCGCATCCCGCAGAAGGTGCCCGCGCTGTGGAACGCGATCACCGGCGGCGAGCGCGACGTGGACACCCCGATCAGCGTGGTCGGCGCCAGCCGGCTCGGCGGCGAGGCCGTGGAGAACAACGCCTGGCTGGTGTTCTTCATGCTGTTCGTGTCGCTGAACTTCTTCATCGGCGTGTTCAACCTGCTGCCGCTGCTCCCGCTGGACGGCGGCCACATCGCCATCGCCTGGTTCGAACGGGCGCGCTCCTGGCTCTACGCGCGCATCGGCCGCGCCGATCCCGGCCGCGTCGACTACCTCAAACTCATGCCCGTCACGTACGCGGTGATCCTGATCGGTGGCGCGTTCACGCTGCTGACAGTCACCGCTGATGTCATCAACCCCATCACGCTCTTCTCAAGGTGAGTGCCTGAAGTGACCGCTGTCAGTCTCGGTATGCCCCCCGTACCGCCGCCGCCGCTGGCCCCGCGCCGGGCCAGCCGCCAGATCATGGTCGGTTCGGTGCCGGTCGGTGGGGGCGCGCCGGTCTCGGTGCAGTCCATGACCACCACCCTCACCGCCGACGTCAACGCCACGCTCCAGCAGATCGCCGAGCTGACCGCGTCCGGCTGCCAGATCGTCCGGGTCGCCGTGCCGTCGCAGGACGACGTGGAGGCGCTGCCCGCGATCGCCAAGAAGTCGCAGATCCCGGTGATCGCGGACATCCACTTCCAGCCGAAGTACGTCTTCGCGGCGATCGACGCCGGCTGCGCCGCGGTGCGGGTGAACCCGGGCAACATCCGGCAGTTCGACGACAAGGTCAAGGAGATCGCGCGGGCCGCCGGCGACGCGGGCGTGCCGATCCGGATCGGCGTCAACGCGGGCTCGCTGGACAAGCGCCTGCTGGCCAAGTACGGCAAGGCCACCGCCGAGGCGCTGGTGGAGTCGGCGCTGTGGGAGTGCTCGCTGTTCGAGGAGCACGGCTTCCGGGACATCAAGATCTCGGTCAAGCACAACGACCCGGTGGTGATGATCCGCGCGTACCGGCTGCTGGCCGAGAAGTGCGACTACCCGCTGCACCTGGGTGTCACCGAGGCGGGCCCGGCGTTCCAGGGCACGATCAAGTCGGCGGTGGCGTTCGGCGCGCTGCTGGCCGAGGGGATCGGCGACACCATCCGGGTCTCGCTGTCCGCCCCGCCGGTCGAGGAGATCAAGGTCGGCGCCGCGATCCTGGAGTCGCTGGGCCTGCGCGAGCGTGGCCTGGAGATCGTCTCCTGCCCGTCCTGCGGCCGGGCGCAGGTCGACGTCTACAAGCTGGCCGAGGAGGTCACCGCCGGTCTGGAGGGCCTGCCGGTGCCGCTGCGCGTCGCGGTCATGGGCTGCGTGGTGAACGGCCCGGGTGAGGCCCGCGAGGCCGACCTGGGTGTGGCCTCCGGCAACGGCAAGGGCCAGATCTTCGTCAAGGGCAAGGTCGTCAAGACAGTGCCGGAGGCGCAGATCGTGGAGACGCTGATCGAGGAGGCGCTGCGCATCGCCGACGAGATGGGCGCCGAGATCCCCGAGGAGCTGCGCGACCTGGTGCCGGGTGGCGCCACCGTCACCGTGCACTGATCTGTTCCCCGCGTCGCCGTGCGGCCGTCCCCGACCTCGGGAACGGCCGAACGCGCGTTTCGCGGACCGGTATGCACGGTGTCACCGGGTGCAGCCGGGTTGCCGCGCCGGGCGTTCACTCGGACTCGGCGAGGATGGCGTAGAGCTTGCGCCGGGTCTCGTCGAGCACCTGGGCGGCCCGGGCGCGCTGGTCGTCGGTGCCGGTGGTCATCACCTGCCGCAGCGCCTGCATGGCCTGGGCGCCGGCGTCGCGGATGTCGTGCCAGCTGTTGACCGTCTGCTCGGCGAACTCCGCCCAGGGCGGGGTCTGCGCCGCGCCGGCCGCCTCGGCCTGGCCCGCATCGGTCAGCGCGAACCGCTTGCGTCCGCCCTCGGAGTCGGGGGCGGTCGCGATGAGCCCCTCGTCCTCCAGCAGTTGCAGCGTCGGGTAGATCGAGCCGGGGCTGGGCCGCCAGGCCCCGCCGGTGCGGGAGTCGATCTCCTGGATCATCTCGTAGCCGTGCATCGGCCGCTCGGTGAGCAGGGCCAGCACGGCGCCGCGCACGTTGGGCCGCCGGCCGCGTCCGCGCCCGCCCCGGCCCCGCCCGTGACCGTGCGGTCCGGGGGAGAAGGGCGGCGGACCCGGGGGTACGGGCGGGAAGCCGAAGCCGCCACGGCGGCGCATCTCGTCGTGCATGGCGTGCATACGTCGATGGAACCCCATCGGTTCTCCTTCTGTCGGTGTATCACTGATGCATCAACGATATATCGGCAATGCATCGCCGACAAGACGTCACCTAAACGGGGCTGAAAACCGTACGTACGTCTTGCTAGAGTGCCGGTGTGCGCCTGCTTCCCGAACCGGGCCCGTCCCGGACCCTCGCCCTCTCCACGCTCGTCAACACCGTCGGGCGGGGCACCTGGCTCACCGCCAGCGCGCTGTTCCTCACCCGGTCGGTCGGGCTGTCGGTCACCCAGGTCGGCGTGGCGCTCACGCTCACCGCGCTGGTCAGCCTGTTGGCGAGCACGCCGATGGGCTACCTCGCCGACCGCCTCGGGCCGCGCGGGCTCCAGATGGCCGCGCTGCTCGCCTCGGCCGGTTGCACGGCCGCCCTGGTGGCGGTGCGCTCGTTCACCGGCTTCCTGGTCGTCGGCGTGCTGATGGCGGTCGCCGACGCGGGCACCCGTGGCGCCCGGGGCGCGCTGATCGCCGGTGCCGTCCCGCCCGACCAGCGGGTCCGCACCCGCGCCTACCTGCGCGCGGTCACCAACGTCGGCATCTCGGTGGGCACGGTCCTGGCCGGGTTCGCGCTCGCCGCCGACACCCGCGGCGCGTACGTCACGCTGATCCTGCTCGACGCCGCCACGTACGTGCTGGCGGCGGCGGTGCTGCTGCGGCTCCCGCCGGTGCCGCCGATGCCCGCCCCGGCGCACGGGCCACGGCTGATCGCGCTGCGGGACCGCCCGTTCCTCGCCTTCACCGTGCTGGACGGGCTCATGTCCATGCACTTCTCGCTGATCAACATCGCCCTGCCGCTCTGGATCGCCGGGCACACCACGGCGCCGAACTGGCTCATCTCCGCCTGCCTGCTCGTCAACACGGTGGTGGTGATCCTGTTCCAGGTCCGCGCCTCGCGGGGCACCGAGGACCTGACCGGCGCGGGCCGGGCCGCCCGCCGGGCGGGTGTCCTGCTCGCGGTCGCCTGCGCGCTGTTCGCGGCCGGTGGCGGCGTACCGGTCGCGGCGGCGGTGCCGCTGCTGCTGGGCGGCGCGCTGGTGCACGTCGTGGGCGAGCTGTGGCACGCGGCGGCCGGCTGGGGCATCTCCTTCGGCCTGGCCCCGGCGCACGCGCACGGGCAGTACCAGGGCGCGTACGGGATGGGCATGCAGCTCGGCTCGATGGTCGCCCCGGTGGTGGTGACCACGCTCGCGATCGGCTGGGGCGTGCCCGGCTGGCTGGTGCTCGGCGTGGTGTTCATGCTGCTCGGCGCGCTGGTGCCGCCGGTGGTGCGATGGGCCGCCCGGACCCGTCCGGCCACGCCCGAGCCGGTGCCGGCGCCGGCCGGCTGAGCGCGGTGCGGCAGGTGCCCGGTCGGCCCGCGCACGCCGGGGTGGATCTGGCAGGCTGGTAGCCGTGCTCACGGTGCCGGTACGCCAACTCGGGGAGTCGGAGCGCCGCGCGGTCGAGCGGCTGCTCGACCTCGACCCGTACGCCGGCGCGCAGGTCGCCGAGCGGGTGGCGGCACGCGGCCTGGCGTGGTGGCGGGCCGAGGCGCGGATCCTCGGGTACGGCTCCCGCCGGCACCTGGAGTCGATCTGCTGGCTGGGCGGCAACCTGACCCCGGTGCTCGCGTCCGAGTCGGCGGTGACCGCGTTCGCCGACCAGTTGAGCGCCGAGGAGCGGCTCTGTTCCTCGATCGTGGGGCGGGCCGACGCGGTGCTCGGGCTCTGGGACCGCCTCTCCGCGCACTGGGGCCCGGCCCGGGACGTACGCCCGAACCAGCCGTTGCTGGCGACGGACGCGCTGCCCGCCGTGGCGCCCGACCCGCACGTGCGGCGGGTGCGCGGCAGCGAGGTCGACCTGCTGTTCCCGGCGGCGGTGGCGATGTACACCGAGGAGGTCGGGGTGTCGCCGCTGGCCGAGGACGGCGGGCGCGGCTACCGGCGGCGGGTGACCGAGCTGGTGCGCGCCGGCCGCGCCTACGCCCGCTTCGTCGACGGGCGGGTGGTCTTCAAGGCCGAGCTCGCAGTGGTGACCCGCCGGACCGCGCAGGTGCAGGGCGTCTGGGTGGCGCCCGAGTGGCGTGGCCGGGGCATCGCCACCGCGGCGATGGCCGCCGTGGTCCGCGACGCGCTGGAGCGGGTCGCGCCCACTTTGAGCCTCTACGTCAACGACTTCAACCTGCCCGCCCGCCGGGTCTACGAGCGCTGCGGCTTCCGCCCGGTCGGCACGCTCGCCACAGTGCTGTTCTGAGGATCACTCCCGCCGGACGTCCCGAACCGGACACCCGACGCTATGCTGGGCATGTTTTTATACTGACTAGTCAGTTCGGAATTCGGGGTCGGGATGAACATCGTCGAGGCCAGGGGCCTGGGGCTGCGCACCCGCCGCGGCTGGGTCTACCGCGACGTCGACCTCACCGCCGCGAGCGGTGAGCTGCACGCCGTCACCGGCCCGCCCGGCAGCGGGCGCACCTCGCTGCTGCTGGCGCTGGCCGGGTGCTTCCCGCACAACCACGGCGAGCTGCGCCGCCGCGGCCCGGCCGCGCTCGGCCAGGTGGCGGGCGTGCACGAACCCGACCCGACGCTCACCGTCGCCGAGCACATCACCGAACGCCTGCTGCTGCTCGGCCCGGTGCCGCGCCGCCGGCGCCGGCTGGTTCCGGTCGCCGCGGTACGGGTCCGCCGCGCCTACCGCCGCGACGCCTACGCCGCCGCCATCGCCGGCGCCGGACTCACCGACGCGCCGCTCGACCCCGACCGGTACGGCCGCGACCTCACCCCGGTCGAGCGCCAGGTGCTCGGGCTCGTGCTGGCCAGCCTCGCCGGCCCCAGCCTGATCGTCGCCGACGACGTGGACGCCGGCGCCGACCGCCCCGAGCGGGCGTGGATGTGGGGCGCGCTGGAACGCCTCGCCGACCAGGGGTACGCGGTCGTCGCCAGCGCCCGCGCCGTCGAACCCGGAGTCGCCGCCACCGTGCACCGCATCGGCGACCCGGCCCTGCCCGTCCCCGCCCTGACCGTTCCCGACGAGCCCGCGTCCGCCCTGACCGTTCCCGACGAGCCCGCCGAGGTGCCCGCATGAGCGTCCTGCGACTGGCCCTGTTCGAGCTGCGCCGGATGACCCGGGGCCGGCTGCCACGCGCCGCGCTCGCGGTGCTCACCATCGTCCCGCTGCTCTACGGCGCGCTCTACCTGTACGCGTTCTGGGATCCCTACGGGAAGATGGACCGGATCCCGGTCGCCCTGGTCAACGCCGACCGCCCGGCCACCGCCGGTGACGGCAGCGAGGTGCACGCCGGCCGCGACCTGACCGAGAAGCTGCTCGACCGGCGGGTGTTCGGCTGGACCGTGACCGACCAGGCCGACGCCACCAACGGGCTGCGCGACGGGCGCTACCACCTGGTCTTCTCCATCCCGCAGGACTTCTCCGCCACGCTCGCCGCCGGCCCGGAACCGGACCGCCCGGCCCGGCAGGGCGAACTGAAGGTCGTCAACGACGACGCCACCAACTACCTTTCCGGCCTGCTCGCCCGGTCGGCGTTCAGCGAGATCCGGGCCGCCGCCGCGCAGAGCACCGCCGCCACGTACTTCGACAGGATGCTGATCGGCTTCACCGACGCCAAGGCCGAGACCGGCCGCGCCGCCGACGGCGCCGGAAAGATCGCCGACGGGCTCGGCAGCTCCCAGCGGGGCGCCGACCAGCTCGCCGACGGGCTCGGTGACGCCGGGGACGGCGCCGGGCAACTCGCCGGTGGACTCAACCAGTCGGTCCAGGGCGCGGACAAGCTCGCCAAGGGCCTCGACCAGCTGCGCACCGGCGCCGCCCAGCTCGCCGACGGCGCCGGGCGCGCCGCCACCGAGACCAAGGCCGCGGCGGCCACCGTGAACGCCGCCGCCGACAGGTACGAGCCGGTGCTGCGCCGCAACGCCGACAAGATCGAGAAGGCGGCCACGCTCGTCGCCGACGGCGCGCAGCAGCTCGCCGCCGGGCTGGACGCGCTGCCGGGTAAGGCCGCCGAGGTGGTCGCGAGCGCCGAGGAGGTCCGCGACCGGCTCGACGCGGTCGCGAAGGAACACCCCGAACTGGCGGACGATCCCGGATTCGCCGCCGCCCGCAAGGCCGCCGACCGGGCCGTCACACAGGCCCGGTCCGTGGTGGCCGCGCTGGACAAGACCGACATGGCCACGCTGCGCAAGCAGATGACCGACGTGGCGAAGACCGCCCGCGAGGTCGCCGCCGCCGCGCCGCACCTGGCCGACGACGTCGCCTCCGCCCGCGCGAAGGTCAACGAGCTGGCCGGCGGGCTCACCACGCTGGCCCAGGGCAGCGCCAAGCTCCGCGACGGGCTGGGCGACGCGTCGACCGGCGCGAACGAGCTGCGCGGCGGCCTCTACCGGCTCGCCACCGGCGCCCGCCAGCTCGACGGCGGCCTGGCCCAGCTCGGCAGCGGCAGCAACCGCCTGGTCGACGGGCTGACCCGGCTGGAGGGCGGCGCCGGCGACCTCGCCGACGGGCTCGCCGCCGGGGAGCGGAAACTACCGGGGTACGACGACGCGGCCACTCGCGCCGGCGTGCTCGGTGACCCGGTCGGCCTGATCCGCGACTCGCAGAACCCGGCCGGCTCGTACGGCGTGGGCTTCGCCCCGTACTTCCTGTCCCTGGCGCTCTGGGTCGGCGCGATGATCACGTACATGCTGTTGCGGCCGGTCAACCGGCGGCACGTCATGTCCGGCGCGCCCGGCTGGCGGGTCGTGCTCGCCGGGTGGCTCCCCGCCGCCGGGATCGGCCTGGCCCAGGTCACTGTGCTCTACACGGTGGTGACGCTCGGCCTCGGGCTCGACCCGAGGCACGGCCCGGCCACGTTCGGGCTGCTCGCCCTCACCTCGCTGGCGTTCACCGCGATCATGCAACTGCTCGGTGTGGCGCTCGGCCCGGCCGGGCGGCTGGCCGCGCTGGCGCTGCTGATGCTCCAGCTCACCTCGTCCGGCGGCACCTACCCGGTGCAGACCTCACCCGGCTTCTTCCAGGCGATCCACCCCTGGCTGCCGATGACGTACGTGGTGGACGGCCTGCGGCACACCATCAACGGCGGTACGACCGCACCCGTGGTCACCGGCGCGCTGGTGCTGCTCGCGTTCGGGCTGGGCGCCATGGCGCTGACCGTCGGCGCGGCCCGCCGCTCCCGGCGGCTGACCCCGGCCAAGCTGCACCCCGAACTGGCCATGTGAGGATGAGCCGGTGACGGACGGACGGACACGCCGGCGCGAGGACACCCGCCAGCGCCTCTTCGTGGCGGCGGTGGACCTCATCGCCGAGCAGGGCTTCTCGGCCACCACCGTGGACGACATCGCGGCCCGGGCCGGCGTGGCGAAGGGGACCGTCTACTACAACTTCGAGTCCAAGACCGTCCTGTTCGAGGAGCTGCTGCGGCACGGCATCGGCCTGCTCACCGCCGAGTTCCGGGCCGCCGTCGACGGGCTGCCGCCGCTGGAGGCGCTCGGCGCGCTGGTCCGCGCCCAGCTGGAGTACATCCGCCGCTACCGCGCCTTCGCCCAGCTCCTGCTCTCGGAGATGTGGCGGACCAACCGGGAGTGGCAGCAGACACTGCGGCTGCTGCGCGGCGAGGCCATCGCGGTGATCGCCGACACCGTGAAGGCCGGCGTGGACAGTGGCGACCTCCCGGCCGACCTGGACGTGCGTACCGCCAGTTCGGCGCTGTTCGGCGTCGGGCTCGTGGTGGCCGTGGACTGGCTGGTCTTCTCGCCGGAGCGGCCGATCGACGAGGTGCAGGAGTCGCTGCTCGGGATCGTCCGGCGGGTCGCCCGCACCTGACCAGCGGTCGGTAATTCGGTTGATTCCGGACCGCCGGAAGGGTGAGGCTGAGGGCACCGCCCCCACCGATCCGAGTCCGGAGGACCTTCCATGCGCCTGCTCCGAGATCTCTGGGCCACGGCGCCCCGCCGGATGGCGGCGGTCCTGCTGCTGATCGTGCTCGGCGCCGGTGGTCAGGCGGCCGCTTCCGCGCTGGCCGGGCCGGTGCTGGTGCACCGCTCGTCCGGCTGGTTCGTCGCGCTCGCCGTGGCGCTCGTCGCCGCTGTCGTCACCGACCTGCTGATCGGCCTGATCATGGCCCGGCTCACCGCCGACTGGTCGGCCGACGTGCGGCGGCGGCTCTGCCGGGTCGCGCTCGGCCAGGACCTGCCCACCCTGGAGACCACACCGGTCGGCGAACTGCTCGACCGGATCGACAACGACGTCTACCAGGTCGCCGCCGAGATGCGGAACACCGGCGTACGGCTGGCGCAGGGCCTCGCGGTCTGCGCCCTCGCGACGGTGAGCGCGCTGATCGTCTGGTGGCCCGCCGGTGTCGGCATGATCGTGCTCACCTCGCTGCTCGCGGTGACGCTGCGCCGACCGACCGCCCGCATCGCCCCCGCCCGGATGGCCGAGGAGGAGGCGTGGTCCGACCTCGCGGCCGTGATGGAGGAGGCGGTGCACGGGCAGGACGACGTGCGCACCAGCCTCGCCCGGCCGTACGTGCTGCGCCTCTACGCCCGCCGCGCGGCCGAGGTGATCACCCGGTGCGTCCGGGTGTTCCGGCTCTCCGCCCGGGTCACCGCGGCCGCCGCCGGCGCGGTCCGGGTCGGCATCGCGGGCGTGGTGCTGGGCGGCGCGTGGGCGCTCGCCACCGGCCGGGTCGACGCCGCGCGGCTGACCGCGATCTGGTTGCTGGCCATCGCGTTCGGCGCGACGGTCGAGCACATCGCCCGCTGGGTGCCGCACCTGCAACAGGCGTTCGGCGCGTGGGGCCGGGTGCAACTGCTCGCCGGGTCGCCGCAGGAGCCCGACGGCGGGGCCACCCCGGTCGACGGGGACCTGACCGTGCGCGGGCTCACCTACCGCTACCCGGCCGGCGGGGACGAGCGCGGGCCGGCGCTGCGCGACGTCCACCTCGACTTCGTCCGCGGCCGCTCGTACGCGCTCGTCGGGCGTACCGGCTCGGGCAAGTCGACGCTGGCCAAGGTGCTCACCCGGGCGGTGGACGTGCCCCGCGGCACAGTCTTCCTCGGCGGCACCGACCTGGTCGACCTGGACGTGGAGGAACTGCGCCGGTGGATCGCCGTGGTGCCGCAGCGCACCGAGATCCTGGCCGGCACGCTCGCCGAGAACGTGGCGCTGTTCGACCCGGAACTGCTGGACGCCGCCGAGCGGGCGCTCACCGAACTGGGCCTGGCCGGCTGGATCGCCGAACTGCCCGACGGCGTGCACACCCGGCTCGGCGACGGCGGCTACGTGCTCTCCGCCGGGCAGGAGCAACTCGTCGCGTTCGCCCGCATCCTGGTCCGCGACCCGCACGTGGTGATCCTCGACGAGGCCACCGCGCGGCTCGACCCGGTCACCGAGAACCGGGTACGCGAAGCCACCGAACGGCTGCTCACCGACCGGATCGGCATCGTCATCGCGCACCGGCTCTCCTCGGTGCGCCGCTGCGACGAGGTGGTCGTGATGGCCGACGGCGCGGTGCTGGAGGCCGGTCCGCTGCGCGAGTCGGCCCGCTTCGCCGAGCTGCTCGCCACCAGCCACGCCGGGGCGTACGCCGGAGTGGGCGCCCGGCGCGGTGGCGTGGACCTGCTCGACGCGCCCGCCTGGGACGACGCGCCCGCCACGCCGGCCGCGCCCGCGACGCGGCCGGCCGCCGTGCCGCGCGCCGACCCGCCACCCGCGCCGCCCACGCCCCCCGCGCGGACCATGCGGGAGATCCTCCGGCTGGGCACCAACGACCCGCGGTACGGCATGGTCTCGGTCGCCCTGTTCATCGTGATGACGGTGCTCGGGATGGACGGGGCGGTGCTGCCCTGGCTCTGGGCCGACCTGGTCGGCGGCGGCGACCCGTGGCTGCCGGCGCTGGGCATCGTGGCGGCGCTGCTCGTGGTGCTGCCGCTGCCGTACCTGACGAACCTGTGGTTCCCGCAGTGGTGGATCCGGCAGATGCTGCGGATCAGCGCCCGGCTGGTGCACGGGCAGACCGGCGCGCGCCGGGTCAGCGGGCACACCCCGGCCGAGGTGGTCGCACAGGGCGGCGACACCGACCGGGTCGTGCACCTCGCCGACAACCTGATGGACCAGTTCATCTCGCTGACCATCGTGATCACCATGACGCTGGTGACCGGCAGTCTCGTACCGGCGCTGTTCTTCGTCGGCACGATGGTGGTCTCCGGGCTGGCGGCGACGCTGTTCGGGCCCCGGTTGGAACGCAACGCGGCCGGCACGGTGAAGGCGCGCGCCGCGTTCGCCACCGCGCTGGTGTCCGCGCTGTCCGCCGCCCGGACGGTGAAGCTGGCCGGCGCGACCCGCCCGGTGCTGCGCCACCTCGCCCGGCTGGACGAGGTACGCAGCGAGCGGCAGCGACGCGAGATCGCCATGCAGGTGTGGGCCCGGTCCACCCCGTCGGTGGCCAGTGGCCTGCTGCCGATCGGCGCGTGGGCGCTCTACCTGGCCGGTGAGCTGTCCGCCGGCGCCACGCTCGTGGCCGTCTCCACCCTGGGCGCGGCCCGCTGGTTCGCGTGGACCACCGCGTCGCTGGTGTCGCAGTACCCGTCGGCGCGCGTGTGGACCAGGCGGACGGTGGCGATGACCGGCGAGGCCGTGTACGCGGCGCCGGTGCCCGGGCTCGACCTGGTCGCCGGCACCGCGCCCGCGCCCGAGCCGCCGCCCCGGCACCCGCTGCGCCGCCTGGAGCTGTCCGGCTTCGGCGCGCTGCACTCCGACGGCACGCTCGCCGTCCGCGACGTCGACCTGGTGGTCGAACGCGGGCAGCTGGTGCTGGTCGTCGGCCCGGTCGGGTCCGGCAAGTCGTCGCTGCTGCGCGCGCTCGCCGGGATCGTGCACCACGTCGGCGAGCTGCGCTGGAACGGCGACCCGGTCACCGAGCCGGAGATGTTCCTGCGCCCCAACCAGGTCGGGTACGTGGGTCAGCTACCCCGGGTGCTCTCCGGCACGGTGGCCGACAACATCGCGCTCGGCCACCAGGTGGACGCCGCCGGGGCGGTCTCGACCGCCCAGCTCGAACACGACCTGGCCGCCGCCGGGGGCGGGCTCGGGCTGCTGATCGGGCACAAGGGCACCCGGCTGTCCGGCGGTCAGCTCCAGCGGCTGGCGCTGGCCCGGGCGCTCGCCCCGCGTACCGAGCTGCTGGTGGCCGACGACGTGTCGTCGGCGCTGGACGTGAGCACCGAGCTGGCGTTGTGGGCGGCACTGCGCGAGCACGGGGTGACAGTGGTCGGCTCGACCGCGAAGCGGGCCGCGCTGGTGCGGGCCGACCGGGTGGTGGTGCTGATCGACGGCACGGTGGCCGACCAGGGCACCTGGACCGACCTGGAACCCCGCTGGAACCACCTGGCCGGCTGACCCCCGGTCAGAAGGCTCGGGTGTACTGGTTGGGCCAGGTGGGGGTGGCGCCGAGCTTGGCGGCGGCGCGGCGCGGCCAGTACGGGTCGCGCAGCAGTTCGCGGCCCAGCAGCACCAGGTCCGCCTCGCCGCCGGCCACGATCTGCTCGGCCTGCTCGGGCTCCACGATCAGGCCCACGGCACCGGTCGGCACCCCGGCGTCGCGGCGGATCCGGGCGGCGAGCGGCACCTGGTAGCCGGGTCCGACCGGGATGGACGCCTGGACCGCCGCGCCTCCGGAGGAGGTGTCGATCAGGTCGACCCCGGCGGCGGCCAGTTCCCCGGCGAGCACCACGCTGTCCTCGACGGTCCAGCCGCCGTCGGCCCAGTCGGTGGCGGAGATCCGGGTCAGCACCGGCACTGATTCGCCGACGGCGGCGCGTACCGCGCGGGCCACGTCAAGGGTGAGCCGCATCCGGGCGGCCCGGTCGCCGCCCCAGCCGTCGGTGCGCCGGTTGGTCAGCGGGGACAGGAACTCGTGCAGCAGGTAGCCGTGCGCGGCGTGGATCTCCACGGCGGCGAACCCGGCGTCGAGCGCCCGTCCGGCGGCGGTGGCGAACGCGTCCACCACGGCCGCGATGCCCGCCTCGTCCAGCGCGGTGGGGGTGCGGTAGTCCGGGACGAACGGCTGGTCACCCGGGCCCACAGGGGTCCAGCCGCCCTCGGCGTCCGGCACACCGCCGCGCGCCGGCGCCCACGGCCGGTAGGTGGACGCCTTGAACCCGGCGTGCGCGAGCTGCACGGCCGGCACCGCGCCCTGACCGGCGACGAACGCGGTGATCGGACGCCACGCGTCGACGTGCGCGCCGGACCAGAGGCCGGTGTCCTGCGGGCTGATCCGGCCCTCGGGCACCACCGCCGTCGCCTCGGTGATCACCAGGCCGGCCCCGCCGACCGCGCGGGAACCGAGGTGCACCCGGTGCCAGTCGGTGGGCAGGCCGTCGGGTCCGGCGCTGTACTGGCACATGGGCGCCAGCGCGATCCGGTTGGGCAGGGTGACGCCGCGCAGGGCGAGCGGGGTGAACAGGGCGCTCATTCTCGGATCCTCCGGTCAGGGCGACGGGTGCGCCTCCTTGTGGGAGACGCACCCGCCGGTGTGTGGATCAGGCGGGTACGGGGTCGAGCCGCTCGGTCTCGACCGGCTCGATCAGGTCGCGCTTGCCGGCCGAGTCGTACGCGGCCCGGTCGAGCGTTCCCTCCCGGGCGGCCACGATGGTCGGCACGACGGCCTGCCCGGCCACGTTCGTGGCGGTACGGATCATGTCCAGGATCGGGTCGATGGCGAGCAGCAGACCGGCTCCGGCCAGCGGCAGGCCCAGCGTGCTCAGGGTCAGCGTGAGCATGACGATCGCGCCGGTCAGGCCGGCGGTCGCGGCCGAGCCGACCACCGAGACGAACGCGATGAGCAGGTAGTCGGTGACGCCCAGGTTCACGCCGAACACCTGCGCCACGAAGATCGCGGCGAGCGCCGGGTAGATGGCGGCGCAGCCGTCCATCTTCGTGGTGGCGCCGAACGGCACCGCGAAGGAGGCGTACTCGCGGGGGACGCCGAGGCGCTCGACCGAGCGCTGGGTCACCGGCATGGTGCCCACCGAGGAGCGGGAGACGAAGGCCAGCTCGATGGCGGGCCAGGCGCCGGCGAAGAAGCGCAGCGGGTTGAGCTTGCCGGCCACCGCGAGCAGCACCGGGTAGACCACGAACAGCACCAGGGCGCAGCCGACGTAGACGGCCGTGGTGAACTTCGCGAGCGGGGCGAGCAGGTCCCAGCCGTACGAGGCGACGGCATTGCCGATCAGGCCCAGCGTGCCGATCGGGGCGAGCCGGATGACCCACCACAGCGCCTTCTGCACGATCGACAGCAGCGAGCGGTTGAGCGACACGAACGGCTCGGCGGCGTCGCCGACCAGCAGCGCGGCGGCACCCACCACCAGGGCGAGGAAGACGATCTGCAGGACGTTGCCCTCGACGAACGCGCCGACCGGGTTGGTCGGGACGATGCCGGTGAGGAAGTCGATCCAGGAGCCGGTGGTCTTCGGCGCGGTGGCGCCGGCCGGGTCCAGGTTGACGCCCCGGCCGGGGTCGGTGAGCAGGCCGAGGCCGATGCCGATGCTCACCGCGATCAGCGCGGTGACGGCGAACCAGAGCAGCGTCTTGACGGCGAGCCGGGCGGCGTTGGCGACGCCGCGCAGGCTGACCACGCTGACCACGATGGCGGTGAAGACCAGCGGCGGCACTGCCAGCTTGAGCAGCTGGACGAAGAGGCCGCCGACGGTGTCGAGCGTGCTGGTCAGCCAGGCGAGGTCGGCGGCGCGGGCGAGGAAACCGAGCGCCACGCCGAGCACGAGGCCGAGCAGGATCTGGACGGAGAAGGGGATTCTGCGCAGGGCGGAGGTCATGAGGACGAATCCAAGGTCTGGAGAGGGAAGGCGGGCGTCGGGGCGTGGAACTACGCCGGACAGACGCCGCTGGCCTGACGCCGGAGATCGACGTACAGGCGCTCGGTGAGGCACCAGACATTGGTCATCGTCGCGACACGTTACTCCCCTCCGTCGCCGGAACGGAAGGACCGTCGCCGGTGAGGCTCCTTACAGCCAGGTAACCGGCGGTGACCAGTCCCCAGGCGGCGACCACGACCAGCAGCACCCGTTCCGACACGCCGAGCAGCGCGCTGCGGCCGACCAGCAGCAGCGCCGCCGCTACCACGGCGGCCACCGGCAGCGCCACCGCCGCGCCGACCGCGGCGATCCGCCGCAGTCCCCGGTCCGCCGCCGGGGAGAACAGCAGCACGAGCATGGCGAGCACCACCGCGGCGGTCGCCGCGATGCTCGCACCGCCGTGCACCAGGTCGGCCACCGTGGTCGCCTCGAACGGCGGCAGCGGGCAGCCCTCGCTGCACGTGACAGCGCCGGAGAGCACCGTGGCGACCGCGCCGACGCCGAGCAGCCCGGCCGCCGCCCGCACCCCCGGCGGCAGCGCCCCGGCGAGCAGCAGCAGCGACGCGGCCACCGAGAAGATCCCCATCCGGTACGCCCCGGCGTACCCGCTGTCGGTGATGCCCGCCTCACTCACGTACGCGATGGGGCCCGGGCCAGGACCGGCGATCACCGCGACAGTTACCGCTGCCGCGCCGGCTGCCAGGCAGACGGCGGCGAACGCGGCGGCGATCCGGCGGCCGGTGTCCTCAACCACGTCCGTGCGGGGTGGTCCAGCCGGACAGGTCCGGGCCCAGCGGCACGATCCGGGTCGGGTTGATCATGTCGTGGGTGGCGTAGTAGTGCCGCTTGATGTGGTCGAAGTCCACCGTCTCGCCGAAGCCAGGCGTCTGGAACAGGTCCCGCGCGTACGCCCAGAGCACCGGCATCTCGGTGAGCTTGCGCCGGTTG
Organism: Micromonospora sp. WMMD1219; assembly: GCF_049315215.1. NCBI lineage: Bacteria > Bacillati > Actinomycetota > Actinomycetes > Micromonosporales > Micromonosporaceae > Micromonospora > Micromonospora sp. WMMD1219. Next base: position 68,863 of record NZ_CP186057.1, on the reverse strand, counting down.
CACTTGAAGTGCCCGTGGTATGCCACGTCGAAGCGCACCAGCGTGGTGAACAGGCGCACGTCCGCCTCGGTGATCGTGTCGCCCATCAGGTAGCGCCGCCCGGCCAGCCGCTCGCTGAGCGCGTCGAGGCGGGCGAACAGCGCGGTGAACGCCTCGTCGTACGCCTCCTGGGAGGTGGCGAAGCCGCACCGGTAGACGCCGTTGTTGACGTCCCGGTGGATCTCCGCCATCAGCGCGTCCATCTCCGGGCGCAGCTCGACCGGGTAGAGATCCGGCGCGTCCGGTGCGTGGAACCGCCGCCACTCGGTCGAGAAGTCGAGCGTGAGCTGCGGGTAGTCGTTGGTGACCACCCGTCCGGTGAGCGTGTCCACGAGCGCCGGCACCGTCACCCGGCCGGTGTAGTCCCTGTCGGTGGACAGGTACGCCTCGGAGAGGAAGCCGATGCCGAGCACCGGGTCGAAGCCGTCCGGGTCGAGCGCGAACCGCCAGCCCCGCTCGTCCCGGATCGGGTCGACGGTGCCCAGCGAGATCACCTCGTCCAGCCCGAGCAGGCCGCGCACGATCCGGGCCCGGTGCGCCCACGGGCAGGCCCGGCACCAGATCAGCCGGTACCGGCCCGCCTCCAGGGGCCAGCGCCCCGCCTCGTCCGGCCCGCCGCCCTCCGGTGAGGTGGAGTGCGGGGTGACCCGGCCGGTGAACCGGTTGGGCTGGCGGACGAACGCGCCGCCGCCGCTGGTCTCTGCGCTGAACTGGGCCCCGGACATGCGGCAAACCTATCCGCTCCGGTCACGGATATCCTGGCGCCGGGTACCCCCGCGACCCGCCGACCGACCCCTTCCCACCCCCGAAGGACGTACGCGCGATGACAGTGGCCTATCTCGTTGCCGGAGTCCGCACCCCGATCGGCCGGTACGCCGGCGCGCTGGCCGGGGTCCGCCCCGACGACCTGGCCGCGCACGTCGTCCGCGAGCTGGTGACCCGCCACCCGTCCGTCGACTGGGCCCGCACCGACGACGTGATCCTGGGCTGCGCCAACCAGGCCGGCGAGGACAACCGCAACGTGGCCCGGATGGCCGCGCTGCTCGGCGGCCTGCCGGAGGAGGTGCCGGGCAGCACCGTCAACCGGCTCTGCGGCTCCGGCCTGGACGCGCTCGCCTCCGCCGCCCGCGCGATCGTCGCCGGGGAGGCCGACCTGGTGGTGGCCGGCGGAGTGGAGAGCATGAGCCGCGCGCCGTTCGTCATGCCGAAGGCGGCCACGCCGTTCGCCCGCACCGCCGAGGTGTACGACACCACGATCGGCTGGCGGCTGGTCAACCCGCTGATGCGCAAGGGCTGGGGCATCGACTCGATGCCGGAGACGGCGGAGAACGTGGCGGCCGAGTTCGGCGTGGACCGGGCCGCGCAGGACGCCTTCGCGTACCGGTCGCAGCAGCGGGCCGCGAAGGCGCAGGCCGACGGCCGGCTGGCCGAGGAGATCGTCCCGGTGACGGTGCCCGCCGGCAAGCGGGAGACGAAGCTGGTCGAGGCCGACGAGCACCCGCGCGAGACGACGCTGGAGAAGCTCGCGGCGCTGCCCACCCCGTTCCGCGAGGGCGGCACTGTCACCGCCGGGAACTCCTCCGGGGTCAACGACGGCGCCGTCGCGCTGCTGGTCGCCTCCGCGGCCGCCGTCGAACGCTACGGCCTCACCCCGCTGGCCCGGGTACGCGGTGCCGCGTCGGCAGGCGTACCGCCGCGGATCATGGGCATCGGCCCGGTCCCGGCGACCCGGAAGCTGCTCGACCGGACGGGCCTGTCGCTGGGCGACGTGGACGTGATCGAGCTGAACGAGGCGTTCGCCGCGCAGTCGGTGGCGGTGCTGCGCGAGCTGGGCCTGCCGGAGGACGCCGAGCACGTCAACCCGGGCGGCGGGGCCATCGCGCTGGGTCACCCGCTCGGCGCCAGCGGCGCCCGGCTGGCGCTGACCGCCGCGCTGGAACTGCGCCGCCGGGGCGGCCGGCGGGCGCTCGCCACCATGTGCATCGGCGTCGGGCAGGGCATCTCGCTGCTGCTGGAATCGGCCGACTGACCCGGGCCGGCAGCATCGCCCGCTGTGGATCTCCCGTACCCGGCCGTACCGGCCTAGAGTGGTCTGGACCACATGATCCGCCATCGACGGCGGACGACGACCTGGGGGACCGAGCGATGCAGACGCCGGAGAGCCTGCCCACCGAGATCGACCTGAGCCGGCCGAGCGCCGCCCGGGTCTACGACTACTTCCTCGGTGGGGCGCACAACTTCGAGATCGACCGGCAGCTCGCCGAACAGATCGCGGCCATGACGCCGAACCTGGCCGCCACCATGCGCTCCGGGCGGGAGTTCCTGCGCCGGGCCGTACGCGTGCTGCTCGACGCCGGCATCGACCAGTTCCTCGACATCGGCTCCGGCATCCCCACCGTCGGCAACGTGCACGAGGTCGCCCAGGCCGCCGACCCGGACGCCCGGATCGTGTACGTCGACATCGACCCGGTGGCCGTGGCGCACAGCCACGAACTGCTCGCCGGCAACGACCGGGCCACCGCGGTCCTGGCCGACCTGCGCGAGCCGAAGCTGATCCTGGACCACGCCGCCGCCAGCGGCCTGATCGACTTCGACCGGCCGTTGGGCATCCTGCTGGCCGGCGTGGTGCACTTCGTGCCCGACGCCGACCGCCCGGCCGACATCCTGGCCACCCTGCGCGCCGCCGCCGCGCCCGGCAGCTACCTGGTCATCTCCCACTCCACGTTCGAGGACCAGCCGCAGGAGATGCTGGACGCGCAGCGGCTGTCGGCGCGTACCGCCACCGAGATCACGCTGCGCTCGCGGGCCGAGATCACCGGCTTCTTCGGCGACTGGACGATCCTCGAACCGGGCGTCGTGCACATGCCGCTGTGGCGGCCCGACTCCCCGTCGGACGTGGACGAGCACCCGGAACGGTTCGGAGCCTTCGGCGGCGTCGCCCGGCACGACCGCGCAGCCGGCTGAGCCCATGCGCGCCCCGGACAGCGACGGGGGAGACGTCAGCCGGCCCGGCGCCGCCGCGTACGCCGCCGAGTGGGCTCGCGCGGTGCGCCGCATCGGGTTCGTGCCGCTGAGCGCGGCCGAGACCGAGCGCCTGCTGGTGCCGCTCACCGAGCGGCTCGGCGAGGCCCTGCTCGCCCCCGCCTTCTCCGCCCGTCCCGCGGAGGAGGTGGGGCGTGCCCTCGTCGAGGCGCACCTCACCGAGCCCGGCGTGCTCGACTGGTCGGTGCAGGCACTGGGGGACCGGTTCCTGCCCTGGGTGCTGCCGTCGCGGACCGAGTCGCCGGAGCTGCGCGAGCGGGTCGCGCTGCTCCAGGGCGCGTTCGCCGCCGGGTTCGCCCGCGCGCTGCGCGACCGGGTCTTCAGCCAGCAGGAGCGGATCGCCCGGTCCGCGTGGCAGGCCCGGGACACCGTCGAGCAGGCGCTGCGGGACAGCGAGGCGCGTTTCCGGGCGGTCTTCACCGGCGCCGCCATCGGCATCGGCATCGCCGGTGTGGACGGGCAGATCATCGAGGTCAACCAGGCGTTCGCGGACATGCTCGGCTACACCGTCGCGGAGATGCGGCGGATGAACGTGTCGGCGCTGGCCTATGCCGACGACGCGGCCGGGATGTGGGAGCTGTACAAGGAGTTGATCGAGGGCAAGCGGGACAGCGCCCGGGTGGAGAAGCGCTACTACCGCAAGGACGGCAGCGTGGTCTGGACCGACCTCGCGGTGTCGCTGATCCGGCACGACGACGGTCGGCCCCGGTTCACAGTCGCCATGGTGGAGGACATCACCCAGCGGTACGAGTTGCAGCAGCGGCTGCGCTTCCAGGCGCTGCACGACCCGCTGACCGGCCTGCCCAACCGGACACTGTTCTTCGAGACGCTCGGCGACGTCTTCGACGGCGCCGGCCCGGACCAGCGCGTCGGGCTCTGCTTCATCGACCTGGACGGCTTCAAGGCGGTGAACGACAGCCTCGGCCACGACCTGGGCGACCGGCTGCTCAAGGTGATCGCCCGCCGGCTCAGTGACTGCGTGGCCGGGCGCGGTCACCTGGTGGCCCGGATGGGCGGTGACGAGTTCGTGATCCTGGTCGACTCCGACGGCGGCATCGACGACGCGGTGGAGGTCGCCGAGCTGGCCCTGGCCGCGGTGTCCGCGCCGGTGCACGTCGGCGACCAGCAGCTCGCCGTGTCGGCCAGCATCGGCATCGTGGAGTGCCCGGCGGCGGAGACGAGCGTCGGTGACCTGATGAAGGCCGCCGACACCACGCTCTACTGGGCCAAGGCGGAGGGCCGGGGCCGCTGGGCGGTGTACGACCCGGAGCGCAGCGCCGCCGACATCGCCCGCTCCGCGCTGGCCGCGAACCTGCCCGCCGCGCTGGACCGGGGCGAGTTCGTGCTGCACTACCAGCCGATCGTGTCGCTGCTGGACGGGACGATGGTGGCGGTCGAGGCGCTGGTGCGCTGGCAGCACCCGGAGCTGGGGCTGATCGGGCCGGACCGGTTCATCGGGCTGGCCGAGGAGACCGGCCTGATCGTCCGGCTCGGCGCCTGGGTGCTGCGTCAGGCGTGCCGCGACGCCGAGTCGTGGCGGCGCGCGTACCCGGACACCACGCCGGTGGTCAGCGTCAACCTGGCCGCCCGGCAGGCCGACGACCCGGCCATCGTGGAGACGGTGGCGGAGGCGTTGCAGCACACCGGCCTGCCGGCCGAGCTGTTGCAGCTGGAGCTGACCGAGAGCGCCGTCATGGGCAGCGCCGGCGAGCCGCTGCGCACACTGCACCAGCTCGCCGGCCTCGGGCTGCGGCTGGCCATCGACGACTTCGGCACCGGCTACTCGAACCTCGCGTACCTGCGGCGGCTGCCGATCCACTGCGTGAAGCTGGCCGGCCCGTTCGTCGAGGGGATACGGGGTGACGGCGCGGACGCGGTCGCCGACCACCGGGACGAGCGGATCGTGGACGCGCTGGTCCGGCTGGCGCACGCGCTGGAGCTGTCGGTGACCGCCGAGGCGGTGGAGACCGAGGTGCAGGCCGAACGGCTGCGCGCGCTGCGCTGCGACACCGGGCAGGGCCGGCTGTTCGGCGCACCGATGCCCGCCGACGGCATCCGCGCCCGCCTGGGCGGGTAAGGAAGGGCCCCCTCTTAACGCCTCCGGTAGAGGAGGGGGCCCCGCTTAACACCTCCCGCGCACGCGGCAGGCGAGGAAGGGAGAACCGGTGAGCCTCACCGATTCGCAGGCCGTGGTGTCGGTGGTCGCCGCGCTGGCGATCGTCGCCGGACTGGCCGGGGTGGTGGTGCCCGGGTTACCGGCGCTGCCGCTGTGCTGGGGCGGCGTACTGGTGTGGACGCTGTTCGGCGACGCCGGGCCGGGCCGCTGGGCGGTGCTGGCCGCCGCCACGGTGATCGCCGTCGGCGGCACCGTGCTCAAGTACCTGTGGCCGGGGCGCAACCTGAAGCGGACCGGCGTGCCCACCACCTCGCTGCTGGCCGGCGGGCTGCTCGGCGTGGTCGGCTTCTTCGTGATCCCGGTGATCGGGCTGCCGATCGGCTTCGTCGGCGGGATCTTCGGCGCGGAACGGCTGCGGCTCGGCGACACCCGGCTGGCCTGGCCGGCCACGGTGCAGGCGCTCAAGGCGGCCGGGTTGTCGATGGTCCTGGAGTTCACCGCCGGCCTGATGATCGCCGCGCTGTGGGTCGCGGGGTTGCTGTTCGTCTAGGGTGCGGCGGCGCGGGGCGTCCGGAGGGTACGGCCGATCGCCGTACATCAGTGAGAGAGAGGTGGACGCCGCGCGCCGCCGCGGACCGGGCGTTGCCGAGCGCCCGGTGCCGGCCCGTCGGGTCGGGCCTGGTCACGCCCACAATGATGCCCCCGGTGGGATCCGGCGACAACGCAATTACCGGCGCGCGTATTGACCACCTTGATCGGCCGGGAGCACACTGCGAGCACTCGCACGAGGATCGCCTCGAGGAGGTGTGCAGTGGCCACGACGCCCGCGCCGACCGCCGAGCAGCCGATGGACGACGACGCCCGACGACTGGCCGAACTCGGCTACAAACAGGAGCTGCGCCGCAAGTGGAGCGGCTTCTCCAACTTCGCGATCTCGTTCTCCATCATTTCGATCCTGGCCGGCTGCTTCACCACGTTCGGCCAGGCGTGGAACAACGGCGGCCCGGTGGCGATCTCCTGGGGCTGGCCGCTGATCTCGCTGTTCATCCTGATCATCGGCTTCTGCCTGGCCGAGCTGGTGTCCGCGTACCCGACCGCGGGCGGGATCTACTGGTGGGCGGCGACCATGGGCCGGCCGGTGCACGGCTGGTTCACCGGCTGGCTCAACCTGATCGGGCTGGTCGCGGTGACCGCGTCGGTCGACTACGGCTGCGCCACGTTCCTCAACCTGACGCTGTCGGCGCTGTTCGACGGCTGGGCCGGCACCGGGCACCAGACGTTCGGGCTGTTCGTCGTGATCCTCGCGCTGCACGGGCTGATCAACATCTACGGGCACCGGATCATCGACGTACTCCAGAACGTCTCGGTCTGGTGGCACGTGGCCGGCGCGGCCGCCGTGGTGCTGATCCTGGTCCTGGTCCCGGACAACCACCAGAGCTTCCAGTTCGTGTTCACCGAGCGGTTCAACAACTCCGGCTTCGGTGACGGCGACACCGGCGGGCTGGCGTTCTGGTTCTACGTGCTGCCGCTGGGCTTCCTGCTCACGCAGTACACGATCACCGGCTTCGACGCCTGCGCGCACGTCTCCGAGGAGACCCGGGGCGCGTCCAAGGCCGCCGCGCAGGGGCTGTGGCGGTCGATCTTCTACTCGGCGGTGGGCGGCTGGATCCTGCTGCTGGCGTTCCTGTTCGCGGCCACCGACGTGGACGCGATCAACGAGGCGGGCGGCTTCTCCGGGGCGATCTTCGAGAGCGCGCTGACGCCGTTCTTCTTCAAGGCCGTCATCATCATCTCCACCATCGGGCAGTTCTTCTGCGGCATGAGCTGCGTGACGTCGATGTCGCGGATGGCGTACGCGTTCAGCCGGGACCGCGCGGTGCCCGGCTGGCGGCTGTGGTCGAAGGTCAACCGCAACGGCACGCCGGTCAACGCCATCATCGGCGCGACGCTCGCCGGGCTGGTGCTCACGCTGCCCGCGCTCTACCAGCGCGGCGGCATCCCGGTCGCGTTCTACGCGGTGGTCTCGGTCGCGGTGATCGGGCTGTACCTGTCCTTCATCATCCCGATCTTCCTGCGGCTGCGGATGGGCGACCGGTTCACCCCGGGCCCGTGGACGCTCGGCCGGCGCTACAAGCTGCTCGGCTGGATCGCGGTGGTCGAGATCGCTGTCATCTCGGTCTACTTCGTGCTGCCGATCGTCCCGGCGGGTGTACCAGGCAACCCCGACTTCAGCTGGACGGCGGTGAACTACGCGCCCATCGCGATCGGCGGCGTGCTGCTCGGCGTCGCCATCTGGTGGTACGCCTCGGCCCGCAAGTGGTTCACCGGCCCGCGCCGCACGGTCGACCAGGCCGAACCCGAACCCGAACCCGCCGAGCCGTCGTGACGTGTCGGTGGGGCCTGCCATGATTCGGCCATGAATGCGGAAGCGGTGGTACGCGCGTTGTGGGATCGCATGCAGGCCCGGGACTGGACCGGCGTCGGCGATCTGCTGGCCGACGACGTGGTCGTCGAGTGGCCGGTCAGCGCCGAGCGGATCGTGGGCCGCGACAACTACGTGAAGGTCAACGCCGAGTACCCGGAGGGCTGGTCGATCCGGGTGCTGCGGGTGGTGGCGTCGGGCGACACGGTCGTGTCCGAGGTGGAGGTGCCGCACGAGGAGATGGGCGTGCACCGCGTCGCGTCGTTCTGGACCGTGCGCGACGGGCGGATCGTCGACGGCCGAGAGTACTGGACGAGCCTCGGCCAGGACCCGTCCCCGCAGTGGCGAGCGGCTTGGGTCCAGCCGATGTGAGATGGCCTGTTGGTCAGGCTGCCGGCCCGGCCTGCTTGGCCAGGGCGATGAACGACCGCCACGAGGACGGGGTGACGTGGAGCGTCCCGCCGTCCCGGTCCTTCGAGTCGCGCACCAGCACCACTTCCGGCAGGTTGTCAGCCACCTCGACGCAGTCGGTGTTGCCGCTCCGGGTCGCCTTTCGCCAGGTCGCGCCGCTCAAATCCATGACGTCTCTACCTCTTTCAGAAGTTCGAGAGACTGCCGGCGGGGCAAAGCTTCACTCCGGATCATCTCCCATCTCGACTGAAGCGTAGCCACGTCGGCGTCGCCGTCGATCACGCTCGTGGTGAGCTGGCATTCCATGCTGGCGACCCAACCGCCCTCCGCGCCTCTCGCCAGAGTGAACGGACCGGACAAGCCGATGTGCAACCCGACCTGTAGTGGAAGCACGTGGATACTGATGTGCGGGCGCTCGGCAAAGACGACCAGGTGCTCGATCTGCTGAGCCATCAGGCCGCGGAAGCTCTCTTCGCGGCGGTGCAGCATTCCCTCGTCGAGTACAGCGACGAGCTGGGGCGGAGATGGCTGCCGCAGGACTTCCTGGCGATCCATCCGGGCTGCCACGCGGCTCTCCACGTCGGCCTCGCTGAGTAGGTCGTCACAGCGAATAACCGCTCGGGCGTAGTTCTCCGTCTGGAGCAGGGCTGGAACGAGAGTCGGGTGGAAGCACCGGAGCTGGCGAGCGTTGCGTTCCGCATCGAGCCATGGTCTAAGCCAGGACGGCAAGCCCTCGCGTTCGGCCATCTTGAGCAGGGACACCAGCAGGCCGCCGGAGTTCAGCACCTCGTCGGCACGAGCCAGAAAGAGCCGGTCGTACGGACGGCTGCCGGTCTCGACGGCGGACACCATTGACGGGGAGTAGTGGACCAGCCGACCAAACTCCTCCTGATTGAGACCGGCAACGTTCCGTAGTCGGCGGAGCTGCGCACGGATCAACTCTGCTGTCTGTTCCTCCACAGTTCCTCCACAGTCCGTGCGTGAACTTCATTCGATATCTGCCGACGGTGCCGGAACTTCACTGGTGCGCCGTGACGAGGCTCGATGTCTTCCGACCGTAGTGGTGTCCTCACCAGACTGTCACAGAAGCGGATCCGCTCGTCGCAGGCGAGCACGGGCGGATTCCAGCCCGGGGCCGCCCGGTCCCGACGATGCCGGGCGGCCCCCTCCATACAACGAGGAGGCCGATGTGCGTGTCCGATGGTTCCGGTGCCGTACCCGGGAGCTGCCCACCCTGCCGAAGCGCGACCCCGGCAGCAACCTGCCGGCGTGGATGCGCGAGCCGACCCGGGCGTTTCCCACGGTTCGCCCGGGCAGCCCCGGTCGTCTGACACCGGCGCAGGAGTGGCGGGCGAACGGGGGCCGGTGGTGACGGTTCTGGTCGGTGTGCTCAGCGCCATCGGTCACATCGGGTACGAGCCGGACTGGGTATGCGAGCGCTGCCGGGAGCCGTGGCCGTGTCCCACCCTGCGTCGCATTCCCCGCGACCAGCTCGAACCGGCGGCGCTCATCCGGATGATGGCGTTCCTGGTCCGTGGGGCGATCCGGGATCTGCGCGGTCGCGTCGAAGGACCGGAGCCACCCGAGATCGTCCGGCGGTTCTTCTGGTTCCTTCCGCTCAGCGACGACGAGGCGCGTGCGATCGCCCGAAGGCTGCGGTGATGGGCCGTCGCGTGGTTCCGCACCTGCCAATGCGCCCGCTCTGGCGGTGCCGCAACTGCGGTGCGGAGTGGCCCTGCCAACCGGCCCGTCTGTCGCTGCTCGTCGAGTACCGGGAGGACCGCACCGCGCTGCTGCTCTATCTCGGCGGCCTGATGGCCGAGGCACGGGAACAACTCGCCCAGCTGAATCCGGACCATGCTCCGGACCTGCACGGCCGCTTCCTGGCCTGGGCGCGGGTTCGTGACTGACGCGGGGTGGGCTGTGCGCGTACCCAAGGGGTCAGATCGTGGGGCGGCGGTGGGTGAGCGGGAAGCGGAGGATGCGGTCGTCGCCGGCCGCCGGGGTGCCGCGGCCGTCGCGGTTGCTGGTCGCCACCCACAGCGCGCCGTCCGGCGCCACCTCGACGGTACGCAGGCGGCCGTAGGTGCCGGCCAGCTCCGCCACCGGTACGCCCACGCGGCCGGCGGAATCGACGGGCACCGCCCAGAGCCGGGCGCCCCGCAGCGCGGCGACGTAGAGCGTGCCCCTGGTGAACGCGGCGCCGCTCGGGGACGCCTGCGCGGGCGGCCAGACGACGACCGGGTCGCGGAACCGGGGATCACCGGCGACGCCCTCGACGAGCGGCCAGCCGTAGTTGCCGCCGGGCACGATCCGGTTCACCTCGTCCCAGGTGCTCTGCCCGAACTCGGTGGCGAACAGCCGCCCCTGCCGGTCCCAGGCGAGGCCCTGCACGTTGCGGTGGCCGTAGCTGTAGACGAGCGAGCCGGGGAACGGGTTGCCCGGCGGCACGCCGCCGTCCGGGCGGATGCGCAGGATCTTGCCGTTGCGGCTGGTCAAGTCCTGTGCGCGGGCGGCCACCCCGGCGTCGCCGATCCCGGCGTAGAGCATGCCGTCGGGGCCGAACGCGATCCGGCCGCCGTCGTGCACGGCGCTGCGGGCGATGCCGCTCACCAACACCTGCGGCGCCCGGGACGAGCCGAGTCGGAACCGGACGATCCGGATGTCGGTCGCTGTGGTGTAGGCGGCGTAGACCCACCGGTCCCGGCGGTACCCGGGGGAGACCGCGAGCCCGAGCAGGCCCGCCTCGCCGCCCGCGGCCACGTCGGCGATCCGGGCCACCTGCCGGGCCGGGCGACCCGGGCGTACGCGCAGGATCGTCCCCCGGTCCCGCTGCGCGACCAGGGCGCTGCCGTCGGGCAGGAAGTCCAGCCCCCACGGCGCCTCCAGCCCGGTAGTGACGACGCGGGGGCGGGTCAGGTCGTAGCCGGACCAGCCGGCACGTCCGTCGAAGCCGCGCAGGTCGAGCACGACCGGGCGCTGCTGCGCGCCCGCGGGGACCGGCCGGTCCGGGCCGTCCGCGGGTCGCTCGCCGGTGGGCCGGTCGCCCGCGTGGGCGTCGGTCACGGCGAGCACGATCGCGAGGACGGCGGCGACGACCGCGACGGTACGACGACGCATGTGTGCTCCTCGGTTTCGCCACCGGCCCCGCCGGGGCATTGACGGTGATCCGGTTTGCCAGTAGACCTTGGTGATGGAGGCCCCTGATGAAGCAAACGCCGCTCTCGCTGGAACAGTTGCGGGTCGCCGTCACCGAGGGTGAGATCGACACGGTGGTGCTCGCCCTCACCGACATGCAGGGCCGACTGCAGGGCAAGCGGTTCCACGCGCCCTACTTCCTCGACCAGGTGGTCACGCACGGCAGCGAGGGCTGCAACTACCTGCTCGCCGTGGACGTCGACATGAACACCGTCGACGGATACGCGATGTCGAGCTGGGAACGCGGCTACGGCGACTTCGCCATGCGCCCCGACCTGGACACGCTGCGCCGGACGCCCTGGCAGCCCGGGTCCGCGCTGCTGCTGGCCGACCTGGAGTGGCTGGACGGCTCCGGCCCGGTGGTCGCCTCGCCCCGGCAGATCCTGCGTAGGCAGCTCGACCGGCTGGCCGAGCACGGGCTGACCGCGTACGCCGGCACCGAGTTGGAGTTCGTGCTCTACCGCGACTCGTACGAGGAGGCGTGGCGGCGCGGCTACCGCGACCTGACCCCGGCCAACCAGTACAACGTGGACTACTCGCTGCTCGGCACCGCCCGGGTCGAGCCGCTGCTGCGCCGCATCCGCACCGAGATGGCCGGCGCGGGGCTCACCCCGGAGAGCGCGAAGGGCGAGTGCAACCTCGGCCAGCACGAGATCGCCTTCCGGTACGACGAGGCGGTGCGCTGCGCCGACCACCACGTCATCTACAAGAACGGCGCGAAGGAGATCGCCGCCCAGGAGGGCATGGCGATCACGTTCATGGCGAAGCCGAACGAGCGGGAGGGCAACTCCTGCCACATCCACTTCTCGCTGCGCGACGCCTCCGGCTCGTCGGCGATGCTGGGTGACGGGCCGGCGCACCTGAGCGTCACCGGGCAGCGGGTGCTGGCCGGGCTGCTCGCCACCATGCGCGAGTTCAGCCTGTTCTTCGCGCCGAACATCAACTCCTACAAGCGCTACCAGCCCGGCTCGTTCGCGCCGACCGCGTTGCGCTGGGGCACCGACAACCGCACCTGCGCGCTGCGGCTGGTCGGGCACGGGCAGGGGATGCGGGTGGAGAACCGGGTGCCGGGGGCCGACGTCAACCCCTACCTCGCGATCGCCGCGCTGGTGGCCGGGGCGGTGCACGGCATCGAGAACGAGCTGGAGCTGGCGGACGAGTGCACCGGCAACGCGTACGACGACCCGGACGCCGAGCGGGTGCCCACCACGCTGCGCGACGCGCTGGAGCTGTGGCAGCGCTCGGAGGTGGCCCGGGCGGCGTTCGGCGACGAGGTGGCGGCCCACTACGCCAACCAGGCGAAGGTCGAGCTGACCGCCTTCGACGCCGCGGTGACCGACTGGGAGCTGACCCGTGGCTTCGAACGCCTCTGACCCCGCCCCCCGCCCCGCTGTCGGCGTCGATCTTGCACTTGCGGTCCCCGGTGCGGGCGTTATGCGGCTTTCGCTGGGGCGGCAAGTGCAAGATCGCGGGGGCGAGGGGAGGGGAGCGCGCGTGGGTGAGGTGATCTCGCCTGTCGACGGGGCGGGGATCGGGGTTGTTCCGGGGTGCTCCGTCGAGGACGTGGATGCGGCTGTCTCGCGGGCTTCCGCGGCGTTCGAGACGTGGCGGAACGTGGCGCCGGGGGATCGGGGGCGGCTGCTGCGGCGGTTCGCCGCCCAGGTCGACGCGCACCTGGAGGAGCTGGCCCAGCTGGAGGTGCGCAACGCCGGGCACACCGTCGGCAACGCGCGCTGGGAGGCGGGCAACGTCCGCGACGTGCTCGACTACTACGCGGGCGCGCCGGAACGGCTGACCGGGCACCAGATCCCGGTGCCCGGCGGGCTCGACGTCACGTTCCACGAACCGCTGGGCGTGGTCGGCGTGATCGTGCCGTGGAACTTCCCGATGCCGATCGCCGGCTGGGGATTCGCCCCGGCGCTCGCCGCCGGCAACACGGTGGTGCTCAAGCCCGCCGAGCTGACCCCGCTGACCGCGCTGCGCCTGGCCGAACTGGCCCGCGACGCCGGCCTGCCCGACGGCGTGTTCACAGTGCTGCCCGGCCGGGGCAGCGTGGTCGGCGAACGGTTCGTCACCCACCCGGCCGTCCGCAAGATCTGCTTCACCGGCTCGACCGAGGTCGGCACCCGGATCATGGCCGGCTGCGCGGCCCAGGTGAAGCGGGTGACGCTGGAACTGGGCGGCAAGTCGGCGAACATCGTCTTCGCCGACGCGGACCTGGAGAAGGCGGCGGCCACGGCGCCGTACGCGGTCTTCGACAACGCCGGCCAGGACTGCTGCGCCCGCTCCCGGATCCTGGTCCAGCGCCAGGTGTACGACAGGTTCCTGGAACTGCTCGAACCGGCCGTGCGGGCGTTCCGGGTGGAGGACCCGGCCCGGGACACGGCCGAGATGGGGCCGCTGATCTCCGCCGCGCATCGGGACCGGGTCGTCGGGTACGTCGACGGCGCGGACGTCGCATTCACCGGCTCCTGCCCCGACGGCCCCGGCTTCTGGTACGCCCCCACTGTGCTGCTCGCCGGCTCCCCGGCCGATCGGCACTGGCGGGAGGAGGTCTTCGGCCCGGTCGTCTCGGTGCTCCCGTTCGACGACGAGGCGGACGCGATCCGGCTCGCCAACGACACCGAGTACGGGCTCTCCGGCTCGATCTGGACCCGGGACGTCGGGCGCGCGGTGCGGGTGGCCCGCGCTGTCGAGTCCGGCAACCTCAGCGTCAACTCGCACTCCTCGGTGCGCTACTGGACCCCGTTCGGCGGGATGAAACGCTCCGGCCTGGGCCGGGAGCTGGGCCCGGACGCGCTGCACGCCTTCACCGACGTCAAGAACGTGTTCATCGGCACCGAGGAGTGATCACAGTGCAGGGACGGCTTACCGACCGGGTGGCAGTGGTGACCGGCGCGGGCAGCGGCATCGGGCTGGCCACCGTACGCCGCTTCGCCGCCGAGGGCGCCCGGGTGGTGTGCGTGGACATCGACGCCGACGCCGGCACCCGGGCCGCACAGGAGGTGGACGGAGAGTTCGTCGCCGCCGACGTGGCCGACGAGGCGGCCGTACGCGACCTGTTCGACGGGGTGGTGCAGCGGCACGGCCGGGTGGACGTGTCGTTCCACAACGCCGGCATCTCGCCGCCGGACGACGACTCCATCCTGGAGACCGGCCTGGACGCCTGGGAACGGGTGCTGCGGGTGAACACCACGAGCGTCTACCTGTGCTGCAAGTACGTCATCCCGCACATGCGCCGGCAGGGCAAGGGCTCGATCATCAACACCGCCTCGTTCGTGGCGCTGATGGGCGCGGCGACGTCGCAGATCGCGTACACGGCGAGCAAGGGCGGGGTGCTGGCGATGACCCGGGAGCTGGGCGTGCAGTTCGCCCGGGAGGGCATCCGGGTCAACGCGCTGTGCCCCGGGCCGGTGGCCACGCCGCTGCTGCTGGAGCTGTTCGCCAAGGACCCGGAGCGGGCGGCCCGGCGGCTGGTGCACGTGCCGATGGGCCGGTTCGGCGATCCGACCGAGATCGCCGCCGCTGTGGCGTTCCTCGCCAGCGACGACGCCTCGTTCATGACCGCCGCGCAGTTCGTCGTCGACGGCGGCATCACCGGCGCGTACGTCACCCCACTGTGAGCGCGAGGAGTGAGCCGATCTTGCGAGCCCCGCAGTCGCGAACCGGGCCGGCACTATGAGGCCGGTCATCGGCATCACCGCGTACGTCGAGCCGGCCGGCTGGGCGGTGTGGCGGGACGTGCCGGCGACGCTCGTGCCGCACGCGTACGTCCGGTCGGTCACCGCGGCGGGCGGCCGGGCCGTGGTGCTTCCCCCCGACGACGCCGACGCCGACGTGCTGGGGCTGCTGGACGGGCTGCTGCTGGCCGGCGGCGCGGACGTCGGCCCGGAGCGGTACGGCGAGCCGCCGGACCCGCGTACCGAGAGCCGGCCGGACCGCGACGCCGGGGAGGTGACGCTGCTGACCGCCGCGCTCGCCGCCGACCTGCCGGTGCTGGGCGTGTGCCGGGGGATGCAGTTGCTCGCGGTGGCGTACGGCGGCGTGCTGCACCAGCACCTGCCGGACGTGGTCGGGCACGACGGGCACCGCCCCGCGCCGGGCGTGTACGGGTCGCACCCGGTGCGCTTCGCCCCGGACAGCCTGACCGGGCGGGTCATGCCCGGGGTGGACCGGGTCAACTCGTACCACCATCAGGCGGTGGCCGACCCCGGCGGCCTGACGGTCACCGGCTGGGCCGACGACGGGGTGATCGAGGCGGTGGAGGACCCGGCGCGGCGCTTCGTGCTCGGGGTGCAGTGGCATCCGGAGAACGAGGCCGACCCGCGGCCGGTGGCCGCGCTGGTCCGGGCCGCGATGTCGGCCAGATCACACACCCGCGTTTCGTAGGTGGGGGAAAGGCCGAATCGGCGGTCCCGCCGACCCGGCGGGGACCGCCCGAGTCGCCCCGGACCGTCTGTTACGCCAGGATGAGTCGGAGGTAACCAGCGTCGAACGGTGCGGGTGCGTTACGTTGCTCGTCCGTCGGGGTAGTACGCGGGGACGGTCGGCGGAGAATCGCCGGCCGTCGTGATCATGGCCGGAGCGGGAGGCTGCATGGGCTCGGCCCTGGGGGGCGGGGACGACGGTCGTTCGTCCCCGGCGGCCGGCGAGGCGTCCCTACCGCCACTGCTCGCCGCGGCGTTCGCCGCCGGTGGCGAGATGGGCGAGCGGCTGCGCGGGTTCGACTGGTCGACCACCGCCCTCGGCAGCCCGGACCGCTGGCCCACCGCGCTCTGCCACGCCCTGAGCACCATGCTGTCGTCCCGCGCCCAGATGGTCGTGTTCTGGGGCGAGGAGCACCTGGCCTTCTACAACGACGCCTACCGGCCGACCATCGGCGACAAGCACCCGGCCGTGATCGGACAGCCCGCCCGGCGGCACTGGGCGGAGACCTGGGACGTGCTCGGCCCGCTGCTGGACGGAGTGCGTCGCACCGGCGTGCCGTACCGGGGCGAGAACCATCCGTTCGTGCTCGATCGCCACGGTTTCCTGGAGGACGTCTACTTCGACGTCTCGTACGACCCGATCCGCAGCGCCGACGGCACCATCGGCGGTCTGTTCTGCTTCGTCAACGAGACCACCGGCCGGGTGCTCGGCGAGCGCCGACTGCGCGCCCTCGCCGAGCTGGGCAACGAGCTGGGCGACGTGCCGGGCCTGCTCGAACTGGGCCGGGCCGTCACCCGCGTGCTCTACGCCCACCGCGCCGACGTGCCGTTCAGCGCGCTGTGGTTCCAGGGTGAGGGCGGGTCACTGGTGCCGGCCGGTTGCGCCGGGGTGGATCCGGCCACCGTCGCCGGCCCGCCGCCCGGCCTGCCCGAGGGCGAGCCGTTCACCGAGCCGCGCTGGATCGCCACCGCCGACCTGCCGGGCGCGGTGCCGCCGGACGCCGCCGACCAGGCGCTCCTTCTGCCGCTGACCGCCACCAACGAGCCGGCGGGCGTGCTGCTGCTGGGGGTGTCGCGCCGGCTGCCGTTCACCGACGACTACCGCGACTTCGTCGACCTGGTCGCCGCGCAGGTGTCCCGGGCCGTGGGCAAGCAGCGGGCGTACGAGCAGGAACGCGCCCGCGCCGCCGAGCTGGCCGCGCTGGACCGCGCCAAGACCAACTTCTTCGCCAACGTCAGCCACGAGTTCCGTACCCCGCTGACGCTGGTCCTCGGACCGCTGGAGGAACTGCTCGCCGACCGGGAGCTGCCCGAGCGGTACCTCGACCGGTTGACCGTCATGCACCGCAACGGGCTGCGCCTGCTCAAGCTGGTCAACACGGTGCTCGACTTCTCCCGGCTGGAGTCCGGCCGGCTGGCCGCCCGCTACCAGCCCACCGACCTGTCCGACTACACCTCCCGCCTGGCCAGCACGTTCCGCTCAGCCACCGAGCGGGCCGGGCTGCGCCTGGTGGTGGACTGCCCGCCGCTGCCCGCGCCGGTCTACGTCGACCGGGACATGTGGGAGAAGATCGTCCTCAACCTGGTGTCGAACGCGGTGAAGTTCACCTTCGACGGCGAGATCCGGGTCCGGACGCGTGCCGCCGACGGGGCCGCCGTGCTGGAGGTCACCGACACCGGCGTCGGCATCGCGCCGGAGGAACTGCCGCAGGTCTTCGAGCGGTTCCACCGGGTGGCCGGCGCCCGCTCCCGTACCCACGAGGGCACCGGCATCGGGCTCGCCCTGGTCCGCGAGCTGGTCGAGATGCACGGCGGCACGGTGACCGCGCACAGCGTCGTCGACCGGGGCACCACCTTCACCGTCACCATGCCCTTCGGGTACGCGCACCTGCCGGCCGACCGGGTGTCCGCCCTCTCCCCGATGCCGCTGGGTGAGCCGGCGCAGGCCCGCCTGTACGTCGCCGAGACGGCGCTCTGGACCGACGAGGTGGCCCGGCCCGCCGGGCTGCCCGAGCCGAACGGCGCGACCGGCGGCGCGGGCCGGATCCTGTTCGCCGACGACAACCCCGACCTGCGCGAGCACGTCGTCCGGCTGCTCTCCCCGGCGTACGAGGTGGTGGCCGTGCCGGACGGCGCGGAGGCGCTGCGGCTGGCCGTCGAGACCCCGTTCGACCTGGTGCTGACCGACGTGATGATGCCCCGGCTGGACGGATTCGGGCTGGTCACCGCGTTGCGTTCCGACCCGGCCACCCGGTACGTGCCGATCGTGCTGCTCTCCGCGCGGGCCGGCGCCGCCGAGGAGGTCGCCGGTCTGTCCACCGGCGCCGACGACTACCTGACCAAGCCCTTCTCCAGCCAGGAGCTGGTGGCCCGGGTCCGGGCCAACGTCGAACTGGGCCAGTTGCGCGGGCAGATCATCCGCCGCCTGCGGGCACTCGCCGACGCCGCCGTGGAGATCAACACCGCTCGGTCCACCGCCGAGGTGGTCCGGGTGGCCGCCCGGCACGCGCTGCGCCTGGCCGAGGCCGGACGCGTCCGGGTCACCGCCACCGGGGCCCGCCACGAGGAGGACGCCGGCGGCGACCTGCCCGCCGAGCCGACAGTGGTGCTGCCGCTCACCGGCACGTCCGGCGAGCAGCTCGGCGAGTTGCGGGTGTGGCGCCGGGAGGGCGGCGGCACCGAGGAGGCGGCGCTCACCGAACTGGCCCGGCTGGTCGGCGTGCGGCTGGAGAACGCCCAGCTCTACGAGGCCGAGCACCACATCGCGACCACGCTCCAGCACAGCCTGCTGCCGCGTACGCTGCCGCAGTTGCCCGGCGCGGTGGTGGCCAGCCGCTACCTGCCCGGCAGCGCCGACGTGGAGGTCGGCGGCGACTGGTACGACGTGATGGCCACCGCCGACGACGACCTGGTGCTGGTCATCGGCGACGTGGTCGGGAAGGGCGTGCGGGCCGCCGCGGCGATGGGCCAGCTCCGCAACGCGCTGCGGGCGTACGTCCTGGAGGGCTACGACCCGGGCGAGGCGCTGACCCGGCTCAACCGGCTGGTCCACTCCGCCGGCAGCGGCTCCTTCGCCACAGTGGTCTGCCTCGGCTTCTCCCCGCGCACCGGCCGCATCCGGTACGCCAGCGCGGGCCATCCCTCACCCCTGCTGATCCGAGGAGACGACGTGGCGTTCCTGCACGATCGGGCCCTCGGACCGCCGATCGGGGCCATTCCCGGCGCCGTCTACCCGGCCGTGGAGGGGGAACTCGCCCCGGGCAGCCGGCTCCTGCTCTACACCGACGGCCTGATCGAGGACCGGTCCGCGGGCATCGACGCAGGGCTGGGCCAGTTGCGGGCGGACGCGACGGCGCGCGCCGGGCACGTGGCGGACCTCGTCGACGCCGTCATGGCCCGGGTGGCCGGGCGGTCCCGGCACGACGACGTGGCGGTGCTCGCGCTGGAGGCGGCCGAGCTGAACCGGTTCGCGCTGCGCCTGCCCGCCGACCCGACCCGGCTCAGCGTGCTGCGCAAGCGGCTGGAGGACTTCCTCGTCGCCCACCACGTCGGCGAGACCGACCTGTTCGACCTGACCGTGGCGGTCTCCGAGGCGGCGGCGAACGCGATCGAGCACCCGGTCGACCCGGTGGACCCGACGATCGAGGTCGAGGTGACCATCGCCGACCGTACGGTCACCGCGACCATCCGGGACAGCGGACGCTGGCGGGAGTCGAGCGGGTCGACCTTCCGGGGGCGCGGGCTGGCGCTGATCCAGGCGCTGGGGGAGATGAACGTGACCCGTTCCGCGAACGGCACCGAGCTGACGCTGCGCCGCCGCCTGGCCGACTAGGGGCGCCTACCGGTCACAGCGGTGACGGGTCGTCGCGCAGCCGGCTGTAGAGCCACCCGTCACGCCAGGCGCCGGCCCGGAACTCGCAGGACCGCAGGATCCCCTCCAACTGGAAACCGGCTTTCTCCAGCGACCGCTGCTCGGCGGCGTTCTCCGGATGAGTGCCGGCCTGGATGCGCTGCGCCGGGGTGTGACTGAACAGGTAGTCGCAGAGCAGCGCCTGGGCCCGCCAGCCGAGACCGCGGCCGCGCCACTCGGGCAGCAGCACGATGCCGATCTCCCAGTACGGTGCCCGCCCACCGCTCTCGCGCTGCAGGTAACTGAGGAAGCCCACCGGTACGTCCGGGGGCTCGACCTGGACGATCAGGCCGCCGACCTTCTCGCCGAGATAGCCGTCCTCGGCGAAGCGGCGGGCCGGCGCGGCGGCGTCCTGGAAGCCGGCCCAGTCGAGCCCGACCAGGCCGGGTTCGACGGCGAACCGGCGCAACATCGCGAGGTCGTCCTCGGCCACCGGGCGCAGTCGTACGGTCGAGCCGGGTGCCTCGTGCACGACGCCGGCCATCGACGGGTGGAAGCTGTCCATCCTCCGCACCGTAGCGACGGGCCGGGCCGCTCGCTGTCCCGTGCCGACGGCGTTCACGCGGGGGAGCTGCCCGCCGCGTCGCCGGCTAGTCGGCCAGCCAGTCCTGGTCGCCGAGGCCGGAGATGTCCAGCACGCGCCGGACCTGCGGGGACGGCAGCACGGTGAGCGCGTCCGGGAATCGCTGGGCGAGCCGGACCACCGCGTGGATGGCGGCCGAGTCGAAGAAGGTGACCGCCCGCAGGTCGAGCGCCAGCCGCTTGGCGGGCTCGCGGAGCGCGGTCTGGAACATGGTGTCGGCGGTCGCCATGTCGACCTCGCCGGTCACCTGGACGCGCAGTTGGTCGCCGTCGACCTGGGCGGTCACGGAGAAGACGGGCGCCGCGCCCCCTTGATCCACGGAGCAACAATGGCACAGCGTTTGCGGCACGGCAACAACCTCCCCGGCGGGCCTGTGGCGGGGGGCACACCGGCTCCGGCGATAGGCTTGGACCATGACCGTCCGTGCGCCGCTGACCCCCGGCACGCTCTCCCCGTGGCGAGCGGTTCCCGCCCACATCCCGCGCCCGGAGTACGTGGGTAAGAAGCGCCCGCAGGAGTGGCGCGGCTCGCACGTGCAGACGCCGGAGACCATCGAGAAGATGCGCGTGGCGGGGCGTCTCGCCGCCCAGGCCACCCAGCTCGCCGGTGAGCACTGCAAGCCCGGGGTGACCACCGACGAGATCGACAGGGTCGTGCACGAGTTCCTCTGCGACCACGGCGCCTACCCGTCGACGCTCGGCTACCGGGGTTTCCCCAAGTCGTGCTGCACCAGCCTCAACGAGGTGATCTGCCACGGCATCCCGGACACCACTGTGCTCCAGGACGGCGACATCATCAACGTCGACGTCACCGCGTACCTGAACGGCGTGCACGGCGACACCGACGCCACGTTCTGCGTGGGCGAGGTGAGCGAGGAGGCCCGCCTGCTGGTCGAGCGGACCCACACGGCGATGATGCGCGGCATCAAGGCCATCGCACCGGGGCGGCAGATCAACGTCATCGGCCGGGTGATCGAGTCGTACGCCAAGCGCTTCGGCTACGGCGTGGTCCGCGACTTCACCGGGCACGGCATCGGTGAGGCGTTCCACAGTGGCCTCTACGTGCCGCACTACGACAGCCCGCGCCCCACCGACGTGATGGAACCGGGGATGACGTTCACCGTCGAGCCGATGATCACGCTCGGCACCTACCAGTACGACATGTGGGACGACGGCTGGACGGTGGTCACCAAGGACCGCCGGTGGACGGCCCAGTTCGAGCACACCATCGTCGTGACCGACGACGGCTACGAGATCCTGACGCTGCCGTGACCGACACCCCCGCGGCACTGCGCGAGGCGCACCACGCGGACGTCTCCGGCGGGTGGCTGCGTCCGGCGGTCTTCGGCGCGATGGACGGGCTGGTCACCAACATCGCGCTGATCGCCGGTGTGGGCGGCGGCGGGGTGTCCCCGCGCAGCGTGGTGCTGACCGGCACGGCCGGCCTGGTGGCCGGCGCCATCTCGATGGGCCTCGGCGAGTACACGAGCGTCCGGTCCGCGAACGAGCAGGTCGCCGCCGAGGTGGCCAAGGAGCGGCGGGAGCTGGAACGCCACCCGGAGGCCGAGGCCCGGGAACTGGCCGACGCGTGGGTCGCCCGTGGACTGCCCCGGGATCTGGCGACGCAGGTCGCCGAGGCGGTACGCGCCAACCCCGAGGAGGCGCTGCGCGTGCACGTACGGGAGGAACTGGGCGTCGACCCCGACGACCAGCCCAGCCCGTGGGCCGCCGCGATCTCGTCGTTCATCTGTTTCTCGATCGGCGCGCTGGTGCCGCTGCTGCCGTACCTGCTCGGCTTCACCAGCCTCTGGCTGGCGCTCGCCGTCGGCGGCGTGGGGCTGTTCGTGGCCGGTGCGGTCGTGGCCCGGTTCACCAACCGCGCCTGGTGGCGCAGCGGCCTGCGGCAGTTGCTGCTCGGCGCGCTGGCGGCCGGCGCCACCTACCTGATCGGCGCGCTGATCGGCGTCGGCGGCGGCATCGGCTGACGCCGAGCCGTCCGCGACCGTCAGCGGTCAGCCGGACAGCAGGTCGTCGATGGTGCCGTCGACCGGGCGGCCCCGGGCGGCCAGCTCCTCGGCCTGGCGGGTCAGCGCCGCGCCCACCTCGGTCATGTCCGCCCCGGCCAGCCCGGTACGCCGCACCGCGTCCCCCGGGTCGCGGAAGTAGGTGCGGCTGAACAGCCCCTGCACGGTTGCGGCGGCCAGCCGTGCCTCGCCGAGCATGAGCAGCGCCTGGTCCGTCTCGTACCACTCGGCCAGCCGCAGCGCCCGGGCGTGCGCCGCGCTGCCCCGGTACCACGCCTGCCGCGCCGCGCTCGTGAACTCCGCCGGCCGGGCCCGTGCCAGCCGCGCCAGGTGCTCGTCGCGCAGCTTCCGCAGCCAGCCGGTCGGATCGTGCAGGGCGCGCGTGGTGACGTACCGGTCCGCGGCCAGCGGCCAGCGGGACGTGATCGTCGTCGCCCGGCGCAGGTAGTCGTCCGCCCCGGCCACCGTGAGGTCGACGAGCACACCGTCCAGCCGCCGGGTGGCGGACGGCGGCCCGGCGCCCGGCCGGTAGGTGACGACCAGCAGGCCGACCTCGCGGTCCCCGCCGCCGTCGTCGTCGCCGTGCGCGAGCGGACCGTGTACGGCGACCGCCAGCACGTCGGCCGGGAACCGCCGCAGGACGGCGTCACCGACCCGCTCGGCCACCTGCCACCGTGGATCGTCCAGACGCCGCTCGGCGTCTCGTTCGCCGGCCAAGGCCACCGCCAATCCGCAACGTCGTCAGTTCCAGTTGTACGACTCGTACGAGCTGTACGCTTCAGGTATGACCGAGCCTGCTGCCGAGCTTCCGATCTCCGACGCTCGCGAGAATCTCGCGGACGTCGTCTCACGTGCTCACTACGCCGGCCGCATCACCTACGTCACTCGTCGTGGGCAGCGGCTGGCTGCCATTGTCCCGGCGGACCTCGCCGAGGCGATCGAACGCGCCGAGGACGCGATCGACGTCGAGGCCGCCCGGGCCGCCCTGGCCCGTCTGGATGCGGGCGAGGCGCCCATCTCCCTCACCGACCTACGCAAAGAGCTGGGCCTGTGAGCGGGCAGACACCACCCGGATACACCGTCAAGATCGAACGCGCAGCCGCCAAGCTCCTCCGTAAGCTCGACCGTCCGGTGCAGGCTCGCCTCATCGACGCGATCGCCGCTCTCGCCGCCGAACCTCGGCCTGCCGGCGTCAAGGCGCTCGTCGGGCATCCGGGCCTCCTGCGCATTCGTGTCGGCTCCTACCGCGTGGTGTACACCGTCCGCGACGAGGAACTGATCGTTCTGGTGGTGCAGCTCGGCCACCGCAGCGACGTCTACGACGCGCTCTGACCGTGCGTGGCGAGGGCGCTCAGGTGGCCGGGTTGCCGTTCGGGACCAGGCGGAACACCCGGATCTCGCGGCCACCGGCGCGCTCGACGTACGTGCGGTACGCGGGCCACTCCTGCACCAGCCGCTGGAACAGCCGTTCCCGTTCCTCGCCCGTGACCTGCTCCGCGGTGACCGGGATCCGGCGTCCCTTGACGTCCACCTCGGCACCCGGGTGGGCCATCAGGTTGAACGTCCAGGACGGCTGGTGCTGCTGCCCCCAGTTCGAGCCGATCACCACGTAGGCGTCGCCGTCGGGGACGTACACCAGGGGGTTGCTGCGGGGCTTGCCGGAGCGGCGGCCGGTGGAGGTGAGCACCAGCGTGGGCACGAGCCCGAAGGCGACCACGCGGCCCTTCGTCATCCGCCCGACCAGCCGGTCGGCCGGGACGAGCAGGCGCATGGTGGCGCCGAACCAACGCTGGTGACCTAGGCGGCGGGTGAGGGTTCCCAGGGCTGACATCCGACAAGTGTGCCGCCCACACCGCGCCCCGTCACCCCCTCGGACGGTCAGTCCGCCCCAAGGTCGACTCCATTTCCCCGAAGTGGTGGCATCCACCTCACCGGGATGCCGCCACTCCGGCGAAGTGGTGTGGATCATGGCGGGTGGGGGTCAGTCGAGGCGGCGTTCGATCGGCAGGCGGGAACGGGTGAACAGGGCTGCGCCGCCCATCGCCACCAGTGGCACCACGACCAGCGCGGCGAGCGTCACGCCGGGCACCGTCACCGGGTACGGCGCCTGCACCGGCCAGGCTTCCGCGTACCGCTGGTTGAGCGCGGCCAGGACGACCACGGCGGAGCCGAGCCCGGCGACGATGCCCAGCGCCGAGCCGAGCACCGCGATGACCCCGGCCTGGCAGAGGGACAGCAGGCGGCGTACCCGGGGATCGGCGCCGACCGCGGCCAGCGTGGACAGGTCCCGGCGGCCCTCGGCCGCGGCGAGGCCGGTGGCGACCGCGGCGGCGCCCAGCGTGATCACGCCGGAAGCGACTGCGAGCAGAATCAGCATCGGGCGCTGGTCCGACGGCGGGTCGGCGGTCGCCACCTGCGCGGACATGGGCCCGACGTCGAACAGCTCGTCGGTCAGCATCTCGACCTGCCGATCGGTGGGCGAGCCGGTGGTGTCCAGCAGGTAGCCCAACGGCACGGCGGACAGGCCGAGCGCGTCGGCGGCGGCGGGGGAGAGCACCAGCCGGTCGACCGTGAGACCGCCGCGCAGCGCGTACCCGGGCAGGAGACGCCCGGTGGGCGGGCCGCCGGAGTTGTAGTTGACCTCCACCCGGACCTGTCCATCCGTCACCCGCCGGGGGTCGGTGACCACCACGCCGCCGGCGGCGAGCGTCCGGCGTGCGGCGGCCAGTTCGTCGGCGGGCGCTCCGGTGAGCGCGGCCAGCGCGCCGCCGTCGTCCACGAGCGCCGGCAGGTAGACGTCGACCGGCTCCTGGAAGGGGCTCACGCAGCGCGGATCGCGCCGGGCCGAGTCGGGGATCACCGGGTCGGAGGAGGTGTACGGGCAGCGCTGCTCGGGTGGAACGACCGCGTACGCGGCGCAGTCGTCCTTCTTCCGGGCGCTGCCGGAGCAGCCGGGGACCGCGACGGGTGCCACAGCGGCGTCGGGCAGGACGGTGCGGGCCCGGGTGGCGACGACCTCGGCCGACGGCGGGTCCGCCGGGGTCTCACCGGAGTAGGTGACCAGCACGTTCCCCGGCGGGAGGCCGGGTTGCCAGAGCTCCCGCGATCGGGTCTCGTCGCTCGCCACGTAGACGCCGATCGCGACGCTTCCGGCGACCGCCGCCATCACCGCCGAGATGGCGGGCGCGGCCGACGACCGGTTGCGGCTGGCGTCGCGCAACGCGAGCCGGGGGGTCAGCGGCAGCAGCCGGCCGGCCCGGCCCAGGACGCCGACGAGCGTCGGGGTGCAGAACACCAGCCCCAGCTCGCCCAGGGCGACGCCGGCCAGCACACCGGTCTGCGAGGTGCGGCCGGCGGCGAACGCGGCGATCGCGGTCCCGGCGACGGTGAGCGCCACCCCGATCAGCAGCCAGCGGCGGCGGGGCCGGCTCGCGTCGCGCCGGCCGGCCAGGCCGGTCGCCACGTCCTGCCGGGCCGCCGTCCAGGCCGGCGCCATCGCCGCCAGCACCCCGGCCAGCACCGCCGTCGCGGCGATCGCCACCAGCGCGCTCGGGAAGACCCGGTACGCCCCGAGGCGCTCCCCGAGCAGGTACTGCTCGACGATCGGCCGGCCGGCGAACGCCGCGCCGATGCCGAGCAGCAGGCCGAGGGCGGCCCCGCCGGCGCCGAGCACCACCCCGTCGGCGAGCACGATCCGGCGCAGGTGGGCGGCGTCGCCACCGGCCACCGCGACGAGTGCGAGATCCCGCCTCCGGCGGCGGACGCTCACCGCGAAGGCCGGGCCGACCAGCAGCACCACCTCCAGCAGGCCCAGCCCGCCGACCACGCCGATGACGCCGGCCTCGTCGGCGTCCGGTACGCGCATGCCGCGGGTGAACTCCTCCCGCCCGGGCAGCGGATCACGGACGACGACCTGGATTCCCTGCGCGTTCAGCCGGTCGGCGAGCCCCGGGTCGAGCGGGCCGGGCAGGTCCACCAGCCAGGTGTCGCTGCCGACTGCGGTCTCCGGGGTCACCCCGGCCAGCGTGACCACGTCCCGGAGGTTGTCCGGGTACTCCACCACCCCGACCACCCGGTACGTGGCGCCGTCGATGGTGCGGACCGGGTCGCCGATGCGGGTGTCGAGCCGGCGCAGCGCCGCCGGGCTGACCGCGATCTCGTCCGGGCGTACCGGCGGGCGGCCGTCGAGGACCTCGGCCAGCGGCCGGGTGAGCGGGTCGGTCAGGTCCAGGGCGCGCGCGTCGACCGACTCGACGTGCCGGCCGACCCGCGTCGAGAACGTCATCCACCAGCGCGTGCGGGCGACCCGGCTGCCCTCCGGCAGCAGCGCGCGCACCTCCTCGGCGGTCGCCGGACGGGTCCGGCCGACCCATTCGCCCTGGACCGGCCAGGCCGACTCGCCCCAGGCGTCCTGCGTCACCGGCGTCAGGCTGTCCCAGCGCAGGGCGACGTCGGCGCCGCCGAGCTGGCGCTCGATGCGCTCGGCGCGGGTCAGATCACCCATGTCGTAGCTGACCGCGGCGAAGCTGAGGCCGAGCACCGGCAGCGCGATCATCACCAGCACCAGCAGCGTGCGCCGCCGGGACCGCCGGGCCTCCCGGCGGGCGATCCGCAGCGCGGTCCGCCACGAACCGCGTACGGCGGCGAGGCGGCCGCCGGTCACCGGCTGCTGCCGCTGAGCAGGTGGTCGACGCCGATCAGCGGGGCGGTCGAGTCGACCATCACCCCGTCGCGCAGGAAGACCACCCGGTCCGCCCAGCCGGCGTGCCGGGCCTCGTGGGTGACCAGCACCCCTGCCGCCCCGGCGTCCACCCGGCGGCGCAGCAGGTGCAGCACCGCCTCGCCGGTCTGCGAGTCCAGCGCGCCGGTCGGCTCGTCGGCGAGGACCAGGCGGCGCTCGCCGACGAGGGCCCGGGCGATCGCCACCCGCTGCTGCTGGCCGCCCGACATCTGGTCCGGGAAGCGGTCGGCCAGGTCTTCGAGGTCGACCTCGCGCAGCGCGGCCAGCGCCGACTGGCGGGCCGCCCGTACGCCGGTGCCGTCCAGTTCCAGCGGGAGCGCCACGTTCTCCACGGCGGTCAGGCTGCCGAGCAGGTTCAGGTCCTGGAAGACGTACCCGATCCGGCGGCGGCGCAGCCGGGCCAGCTCGCGGGCGGACAGCCCGACCAGCGCCTCACCCTCGACCACCACCTGGCCGCCGGTGGGCCGGTCGAGGCCACCGGCGAGCGCCAGCAGCGTGGACTTGCCGGACCCGGAGGGGCCCATCACCGCCACCAGCTCGCCGGCCCGCACGGTCAGGCTCACGCCGCGCAGCGCGTGCACGGCGGCCTCGCCGGCGCCGTGGGTCCGGCGTACGTCCCGCAGCTCCAGCACCCCGTCGATCGGGTCCATCAGCGCCTCCCGTGCCGGGTCACCGGCGGGCTTCCTCGCCGGCCCGGTCCACCGCCTCGGGGTGGTCGACCGCCCGGATCGGCGCCGGGCGGTGCCGGACCAGGCTCGTCTCGCAGTGGTCGAGCCACCGCACCTCGGCCTCGGTCTGAAAGATCATCGCGTCCAGCACCAGCCGCCAGGGTAGATCCTCCGGCTTGTCGCTCGTGTACTTCAACCGGGTGAACTCCTGGAGCGCGCGCATGGTGGCGGTGCGCTGGGTCTGCACCACCGACCGCACGTCGACGCCGGGGGTGGTCAGCGCCAGCGCCAGTTTGATGGACAACTCGTCGCGGGGGCGGTCGGCGCGGCTGATCGGCGTGGCGAACCACAGCGCCAGGTCCGCGCGTCCGGCGTCGGTGATCTCGTACGGCCGCTGCCCGCTCTCGTTCTCCGGCAGCGGGCGGACCAGCCCGTCACGTTCCAGCCGCGCCAGCGTGGTGTAGACCTGTCCGATGTTCAGCGGCCAGGTCGACCCGGTGGACTCCTCGAACGCGGCACGGAGCTGGTAGCCGTACATCTGGCCGCGTTCGAGCAGGGCGAGCAGGCCGTGACGGATGGACATGACCGCGAGTATGCATACCTGGTATGCGCTACGCAACCGGAGGGTTCCGCCGGGTGACCGGCGTCGCGCTCAGGCCGGGCGGCCCGGGAACGGAACGGTGACCGGCGTCACCCCCGCCGTACGCCGCCAGCGGGTGGCGCGCAACGCGCAGTCGGTGAGCGCGGCGAGCGCGGTGTTCCGGTCCGCGCCGGTGGTGTGCGGCAGCGCGGCCCGCCAGTGCCCGGCCGTCCGCTCCTCGATCTCCACCGCCAGGCGCAGCGCGCTCGCCCGGTCCGTCACCGGGTAGGGCAGCGCGTACCCGGCCCGGTCGGCGGGCACCTGCCCGGAGCCCTCGGCGAGCTGGAGCAGCAGCGCGTCGCGGCGGGACCGGTGGGCCGCCTCGGCGGCACGGGCCGCCGTACGCGCCGCCTCGGTCAGGTGCACGCCGATCACCCCGTACGCCCAGACGGCCGCGTACTCGGCGGCGAGCGCGTCGGCGAGGGCTGAGGCCGGACCGGTCGTCGGGTTCATGCTGTGCCTGCCGGGCGTGCCCTCACGGCCCTCGCTCCGCTCGGTGCGTTCGTTCACTTCAGGGCCTCCACGTGAGTGGCCCGCGCGGCGGCGATGGAACCGAGCAGTGCGGCCCGCTCGGCCGGGGCCTCGGCGCACGCCCGGGCCGCGTTCGTCCGGCCCTCCTGCTCGGCCCGGCGCAGCTCAGTGAGCACGGCGTCGGGCGCGGGCGCGCTGGCCGAGCCGGCGGCCACCGGGGCACCGGACGGCGCCGGACGGCCGATCACGCGGCGTAGCTCCTCGGCGTGCGCCCGGTGCGCGTCGGCGATCGGGGTGAGCCGTTCGGCCAGCGTCGGCGCGGCGGTGGCGGCGGCCCGGTAGCGGGCCTCCAGCGCGAGCGCCTCGGCGGCCAGCGGTTCCAGCGCGTCCGGCTCCGGTGGCTCCTTGTCGCGGTCGAAAAGATCACAACCGGTCAGCGGCGCGGTGGCGCCGCCGAGCGCCACGAGCCCGCCGGCGCGCAGCAGCCAGCGCCGGGAATGCCCCGCTCTGACCTGGTCGGATGGTGTTCTGCCGATCCCCACCTGACAGAGTCAACACCATCCGCGCCGCCTCGTGGGGCAGGGTCTCGGTGCGCCGCCGGGTCCGTCGGCGGCCACAAGCGTTACGCTCTGCGCAACCACCGGGCGCGGACGCCCCGGTGGCGCGCCGGTATGGCGGGCCGATCGCCCGCACCCGGCCGAGGACAACACGGCTCGCAGGTCGTGGCAACAGCAGGAGAGGTGCGCGCAATGACGCAGCGTGGCCGTGCCACCCGGTCGACGGGGCCCGCCGGGCGGTCCCGCCGGGCCGACGGGCCCCGCGGCACGGACCGGAGCGGCGCACCTCGCGGCGATCTCGCCGCCCGCCGTAACCGGCTGCGCGAGGTGATCGAACCGGTCGTCACGGCGGCCGGTTACGACCTGGAGGACCTCTCCGTCTCCCGCGCCGGCCGGCGGCACGTGGTCCGGGTGATCGTGGACGCCGACGGCGGGATCAACCTGGACGCCGTGGCGGACGTCTCCCGCGCGGTCTCGGCGGCGCTGGACGCGGCCGAGGAGGCCGGCGGCGACATCGTGGCCGGCGAGTACCAGCTGGAGGTCAGCTCGCCCGGCGTGGACCGGCCGCTCACCCTGCCCCGGCACTGGCGGCGCAACGCCGGGCGGCTGGTCAAGGTCACCGTCCGCGGTGACGCGGGGGACCGCCAGCTCACCGGCCGGATCACGGCCGCCGACGACGAACGCGTGGTGCTGGAGACCGACGCCGGCCCCGCCGAACACCCGTACGCCGAACTCGGGCCCGGCCGGGTCCAGGTGGAGTTCAACCGCCTGGACGACCTGGCCGACGAGGACTTCGGTGACGACACCGACGACGACGAAGATCTGGAGGACGAGGAGAGGTGAACATCGACCTCGCGGCGCTGCGCGCCCTGGAGCGCGAGCGGGAGATCCCGTTCGACACGATCCTCGCGGCGATCGAGACCGCGCTGCTGACCGCCTACCGGCACACCGACGGCGCCGAGCCGCACGCCCGGGTGGAGATCGACCGCAAGAGCGGGGCCGCCTCGGTCTACGCGCAGGAACTGGACGCCGACGGCACGGTGACCCGGGAGTGGGACGACACTCCGCACGACTTCGGGCGGATCGCCGCCATGACCGCCAAGCAGGTGATCCTCCAGCGGCTGCGGGAGGCCACCGACGAGGTGCACTTCGGCGAGTACGTCGGCCGCGACGGTGACCTGGTCACCGGCGTGGTGCAGGCGCACGAGACCCGCCGCGAGAAGGGCATCGTCAGCGTCGACCTGGGCAAGCTGGAGGGTGTCCTGCCGCAGTCCGAGCAGGTTCCCGGCGAGCGGTACGAGCACGGCGAGCGGATCCGCTGCGTGGTCGTGCACGTCGCCAAGGGCATGCGCGGCCCGCAGATCACGCTGTCCCGGTCGCACCCCGCGCTGGTGAAGAAGCTGTTCGCGCTGGAGGTGCCGGAGATCGCCGACGGCACCGTGGAGATCGGCGCGATCGCACGTGAGGCAGGTCACCGTACGAAGATCGCCGTGCGCTCGACCACCTCCGGCGTCAACGCCAAGGGCGCCTGCATCGGCCCGATGGGCCAGCGGGTCCGCGCCGTGATGAGCGAACTGCACGGCGAAAAGATCGACATCATCGACTGGTCGGACGACCCGGCGACGTTCGTCGGCAACGCGTTGTCGCCGGCCAAGGCGCTGCGGGTCGAGGTGGTCGACCTGGCCACCCGTACCGCCCGGGTGACCGTCCCGGACTTCCAGCTCTCGCTCGCGATCGGCCGGGAAGGGCAGAACGCCCGCCTCGCGGCCCGCCTGACCGGTTGGCGCATCGACATCCGGTCCGACGCGGAGACCGCGGCCCCGCAGAGCCGGGGCGGAGCTGATCACGTACCGGAGCCGGGCGGCGCGATCTCCGGCGGCTAGGGGTAGACTTACTCAGTGGCACGACGCGCGATTCCGGAGCGCACCTGTGTGGGCTGCCGGAAACGAGCGCCGGCCAGCGAGTTGTTGCGGGTCGTCGCGATCGGTGACGAGGCTGGTCACACCAGTCTCCGGCCCGATCCGGCCCGCAGACTGCCGGGTCGGGGAGCGAACATGCACCCTGATCCGGCCTGCTTCGCGCAGGCGGTGCGGCGTCGCGCCTTCGGGCGGGCACTGCGCCTCACCGGGGTTCCCGACCACGGTGCGCTTGCGGAGCACGTCGACGCGCAACCCCCGACGACCGGTCAAGCCCGACCGGTCGAGGGCCGCTAGCAAGGTAGGACGACCGACATGAGCACACGATGAAGTCCCTGAAATGACCAGGCTTCAAGTGCAGGAGTGAGGTCGCTGCGGGTGCTGCCCGCACGACCTCGGAGTGAGGAGTGCAGTGGCAGGAAAGGCCCGCGTACACGAGCTTGCCAAGGAGCTCGGGGTCGAAAGCAAGACCGTTCTCGCCAAGCTCAAGGAAATGGGCGAGTTCGTGAAGTCCGCGTCCAGCACCGTCGAGGCGCCCGTCGCCCGGCGGCTGCGTAGCGCGTTCGTAGCCGGTTCGTCGGCGCCCGCCGGCCCGCCGGCTGCCGCGCCCAGTGGCCCGGCACCGACCCCGACGCCCACCCCGACCCCGGGCGCCCCCCGGGTCTCGGCCAAGCCGATGCCGCCCCGGCGCCCGGCCGCGCCGGCCCCTGGACCGAAGCCCAAGGGCCCGGTCCCTGGCCCGCCGCAGCCGGCGACCCCGGTCGCCAAGCCGGCGAGCGCGCACGACATCGAAGTGGCGGCCGCCGAAGCGCGTGCCGCCGCGCTCAAGGCTGAGCAGGAGGCCGCGGTCAAGGCCGCCCAGGCCGCCCGCCAGCAGCAGCGCGAGACCGTACGCCGGGAGCCTCCGGCCGAGGGCGGTCCCCGTCCCGGCCCGCGTCCCGGCCCGAACGCCATGCCGCCGCGTCCGGGTTCCCCGGCCGCCGGTCGTCCCGGCGGTCCGGGTCAGGGTCAGGGCCCCGGTGCCCGGCCCGGCGGTCGTCCGCCGGCGCGCGGCGCCGGTAACAACCCGTTCGGTATCCAGGGCGGCCAGCAGCAGCGGCCCCCGGCCGCCGGTGCGGGCGGTCCCCGTCCCAGCCCGGCCGGCATGCCGCCGCGGCCCAGCCCGGCGTCGATGCCGCCGCGGCCGAGCCCGGCCTCGATGCCGAGCCAGCGCCCGACCACCGGCCGCCCCGGCGGCCCCGGTGGCGGTCGTGGTGGACCCGGCGGCGGCGCCGGTCGTCCCGGCGGCGGTGGCGGTGGCTACCGCGGTGGACCCGGCGGCGGTGGCGGCGGTGGCGGTGGCTACCGCGGCGGTCCCGGCGGCGGTGGCGGCGGTGGCGGTGGCTACCGCGGCGGTCCCGGCGGCGGTGGCGGTGCTCCCGGCGGTGGTTTCCGTCCGGGTGGTCCGGTCGGCGGCGGTGGCCGTCCCGGTGGCGGCGGCCGTGGCCGTGGCGGCGGCGCGGCGGGTGCCTTCGGGCGTCCGGGCGGCCGGCCGACCCGCGGTCGCAAGTCCAAGAAGCAGCGCAGACAGGAGTTCGACAACCTGTCGGCCCCGACCATGTCCTCGGGCGCGCCCCGCGGTCAGGGTCAGGTCGTCCGGTTGTCCCGTGGCGCCTCGCTGTCGGACTTCGCCGACAAGATCAACGCCAACCCGGGTTCGCTGGTCCAGGAGATGTTCAACCTGGGCGAGATGGTGACGGCGACCCAGTCGTGCTCCGACGAGACCCTGCAGCTGCTGGGTGAGCACCTCGGCTTCGACGTGCAGATCGTCAGCCCGGAGGACGAGGACCGCGAGCTGCTCGCGCAGTTCAACATCGACCTCGACGCCGAGGTCGCGGCGGACCGCCTGGTCAGCCGTGCGCCGGTGGTGACCGTCATGGGTCACGTCGACCACGGTAAGACCAAGCTGCTCGACGCGATCCGCAAGGCGAACGTGGTGGCCGGCGAGGCGGGTGGCATCACCCAGCACATCGGCGCCTACCAGGTCCACGTCCCGCACGAGGGCGAGGACCGCGCGGTGACGTTCATCGACACCCCGGGTCACGAGGCGTTCACCGCCATGCGTGCCCGTGGTGCCCAGGTCACGGACATCGTGATCCTGGTGGTCGCGGCCGACGACGGCGTCATGCCGCAGACCATCGAGGCGCTCAACCACGCCAAGGCGGCGGACGTGCCGATCGTGGTCGCGGTCAACAAGGTCGACAAGCCCGAGGCGAACCCGGACAAGGTCCGCCAGCAGCTGACCGAGTACGGCCTGGTCGCCGAGGAGTACGGCGGCGACACCATGTTCGTCAACGTGGCGGCCAAGCCCGGCATCGGCATCGAGGAACTGCTCGAGGCCGTGCTGCTGACCGCCGACGCGTCGCTGGAGCTGACCGCTCCGATCGACGGGCCGGCGCAGGGTGTCGCGATCGAGGCGCACCTGGACAAGGGCCGTGGCGCGGTGGCGACCGTGCTGGTGCAGAAGGGCACCCTGCGTGCCGGTGACTCGATCGTCGCCGGTGGGGCGCACGGCCGGGTCCGGGCCATGCTGGACGAGAACGGCAAGCCGGTCGATTCGGCCGGCCCGGCGCGTCCGGTCATGGTGCTGGGTCTGACCACGGTGCCGGGTGCGGGTGACACCTTCCTGGCCGCCGAGGACGACCGCACCGTGCGGCAGATCGCCGAGCAGCGGCAGGCGCGGAGGCGGGCGGCGTCGTTCGCCAACTCCCGTGGCCGGGCCACTCTCGAGACGCTCATGGAGCAGCTCAAGGAGGGCGAGAAGACCTCGCTCAACCTGGTGCTCAAGGGCGACGTCTCCGGTTCCGTGGAGGCGCTCGAGGACGCGCTGTTCAACCTCGACATCCCCGAGGAGGTCCAGCTTCGGATCATCCACCGGGGCGTGGGCGCGATCACCGAGAGCGACGTCATGCTCGCGAGCGCCTCGTCCGAGGCGGTCACGATCATCGGCTTCAACGTGCGGGCCTCGAACAAGGTCCGCGAGATGGCCGACCGCGAGGGCGTGGAGATCCGGTACTACACCGTCATCTACCAGGCCATCGAGGAGATCGACGCCGCGCTCAAGGGTCTGCTCAAGCCGGAGTACGAGGAGGTCGAGCTGGGCACCGCGGAGATCCGCGACGTCTTCCGCTCGTCCAAGATCGGCAACATCTCCGGCTGTATCGTCCGGTCCGGCCTCATCCGCCGCAACGCCAAGGCGCGGCTGCTGCGGGACGGGGCGGTCGTGGCGGACAACCTCACGATCAGCTCCTTGAAGCGGTTCAAGGACGACGCGACCGAGGTCCGCGAGGGCTTCGAGTGTGGTCTGACGCTGGGCGGCTACAACAACGTCCAGGTCGGCGACGTCATCGAGACGTTCGAGATGCGCGAGAAGCCGCGCGCCTGAGAACCACGCGTACGACCGGTCGGCGGCCGGGACCTTCGGGTCCCGGCCGTCGCCGTTTCCGCAGGCTGCGACAATCTCCGGCGTGATCCGGTACGCACTGCTCCTCGCGCCCTCGGCCAACCGCGTCTACGCCGACGCGGCGGCCCGGCTGGCGCGCGCCGAACTGGCGGTGTTCGCCGGTTCCGGCGTGCTCGACGTCGTACCGGCCGGCGCGGAGGTGACCGGGATCGGTGGCGTGGAGTACCTGACGTTCACCGCCGTCGAACCCGGGCTGGGCGAGCGGGACCTGGCCTACCTGGCGAACCTGTCGGCCGCGTACGCGCTGTTCGAGCGCGTCGGCGACGACCTGCTCCGCCCGGTGCCGCTGCGTCCGCTGGCCCGGTACGACTCCGACCTGATCACCATTCCCAAGTACGCCGGCAAGACCAACGAGCAGTTCACCCGGCTGCTGCTCAACGTCACGGTGCTCGCCTCCGCCGCCGCGCCGCGGATGCTGGACGGGCCGGTGGTGGTGCTGGATCCGCTCTGCGGCCGGGGCACCACCCTCAACCAGGCGCTGATGTACGGCTACGACGGCATCGGCATCGAGCGTGACAGTCAGGACGTGGAGGCGTACGCGGCGTTCCTGCGCACCTGGCTGCGCCGCAAGCGGCTCAAGCACACCGCCGAGTCGACGTCGGTGCGCCGGGACCGCAAGCTGGTGGCCCGCCGCTTCGAGGCGGTGCTGGCGCCGTCGCGGGACGAGCACCGGGCCGGGGCCACCCAGCGCGTCACCGTGCTGAACACCGACACCACCCGGGCCCGCGAGGCGCTGCGCGCCCGCTGCGCGGACGTGATCGTCACCGACGCGCCGTACGGGGTGGCGCACGGCAGCCGTACCGGCCAGGGGTTGTCCCGCAGCCCGTTGGAGCTGCTCACCGCCGCCGTGCCGGTGTGGCGGGAGCTGCTGCGTCCGGGCGGCGCGCTCGGGCTGTCCTGGAACACCCACGTGGCGCCGCGGGCGCAGGCGGAGGCGGTGCTGGCCGACGCCGGTCTGCGGGTGCTCGGCGGCCCCGGCTTCGGTGACTTCGCCCACCGGGTCGACCAGGCGATCGAGCGGGACGTGCTGGTGGCGGTCGCGCCTTAATCGCGTGCCGGGGTGCGCCGCCCGGCGTACCGTTGCTCGCCGTGTATACCGGAACCGCGCTGTTCGACCTGTTGCTCCCGGGTGACTCCCGGTCCCTGAAGGCCAAGCGGTCCTACGTCCGGCCGATCGTCGCCGCGCTGCGCAAGTTCGAGGTCTCCGCCGCCGAGGTGGGGGCGCTGGACCTGCACGGCCGGGCCGAGATCGGGGTGGCTGTGGTGGCCGCCGAGCCGGCCCACGTCCGCGAGGTGCTCGACTCCTGCGAGCGGCTGGTCGCCGCCCGCCCGGAGACCGAGCTGCTGTCGGTCCGCCGTCGACTGCACGGCGAGGACGACTGACGGCGCGTCGCGCGGCACTCCGGCCGTGCCGCGCGACGCCCGGCCGGGCGCGGGTAGTGTTCTTCAGCGTTGGGCGGTCGGACCCGGCGGCGCCCACGCGCCCGCCGTCTCCGGCCGACGGCCCGGATCGCCTGGTGGTCCGGTGCCGTCATTGGTACAGGTGATCCCGGAGGTGGGGGACATGTCGGATCCGGCCAAGGTGCGCAGGCACGCGGAGCGCATCCGGGAACTCGTCGCGTCGTTGGTGCGCAGCCAGATCAAGGACCCCCGGCTCGGCATGATCACGATCACCGACGCCCGGATCACGGCCGACCTGCGCGACGCCACCGTCTTCTACACGGTGCTCGGTGACGCGGCGGCCCAGGCGAGCACCGCAGCCGCGCTGGAGAGCGCCAAGGGCATGCTGCGCAGCACCGTCGGCAAGGCGCTCGGGCTGCGGCACTCGCCGACGCTGACCTTCGTCCTCGACGACGTGCAGGACCAGGTCAAGCACATCGACGACCTGCTCGCCGCCGCGCGTACCGCCGACGCCGAGGTGCAGCGGCTGGCCGCCAAGTCCTCGTACGCGGGCGACGCCCAGCCGTACCGGGTCGAGGAGGACGACGAGGACGCCGAGGAAGCCTCCGCGGAGGACGAGGACGACGACGAGCCGCGCGCCGGCGAGCGCCGGTGACCGAGGCGGCCGGGCCCACCGAGACCGCGTGGGCGGCCGCCGTCGCGGCGGTACGCGATCTCCCCGCCGACGCGCGGGTGCTGCTGATCTGCCACGTGAACCCGGACGGGGACGCGCTGGGCAGCATGCTCGGCTTCGCGCTGGGCCTGCGCCGGCTCGGCGTACGCGATCTCCAGGCCACCTTCCCCGGCCCGCCGGAGGTGCCCGAGCCGTTCCGATGGATGCCCGGGGTGGACCTGCTGGTGCCGCAGGACGACGCGTACCCGGCGCCGGACCTGGTGATCTGCTTCGACGCGGCGAGCGAGTCCCGGCTGGGCGACCTGGCGGACCGGCTGGACACGGCGGGCATGTCGCTCGTGCTCGACCACCACGCCTCGAACAGCGGGTTCGGCCGGATCAGCCTGGTCGACCCGCACGCCGCCGCCACCTCCGTGGTCGCGCTGGAACTGCTGGACCGGCTCGGCGTGACGCTGGACGCGGATATCGCGACCGGGCTGTACGTCGCGCTGACCACCGACACCGGCTCGTTCCGCTTCGAGGCGACCACACCGGCCGTGCACGAGATGGCGGCGCGTCTGGTCGCCACCGGCATCCGGCCCGGTGACATCTCCCGGCGGATCTTCGACACCCGCCCGTTCGGCGCCGTCCGCCTGTTCGGCGAGGTGCTGGGCCGGGCCACGCTGGAACCGGCGGCCGCCGCCGGGCACGGCCTCGTCTGGACGTACGCGACCCGCGACGACCTGGTCCGCCACGACCAGCCCGCGTACGTGCTGGAGGCGCTGATCGACTCGGTGCGCTGCACCGCCGAGGCGGACGTGAGCTGTGTGGTCAAGCAGGCCGGCGAGGCCGAGTGGGCGGTGTCGCTGCGCAGCAAGGGCGCTGTCGACGTGAGCCGGGTGGCGGTGACGCTCGGCGGCGGGGGGCACCGGTTCGCCGCCGGCTTCACCGGCCGGGGAGCGCTCGACGAGGTGGTCGGGCGGATCCGCGCCGAGCTGGCCACCGGCACGCTCTAGCCCTTAGGGCTGGGATTGCCCTGATATTTCTGCCGCGCCGAGGTGCGGCGGCGATCTGAAGTGTGAGCTGATCGGCGGCTTTTCCGGGGATTACGAGGCGTGCCAGCCTTTCCGCCGTCCGTGACGCTGGGGACAATCGGGTGATGGATCATCCCCGTGAGCTCACCGTCGAGGCGCCCCGGGCCTGGGACCGGCCGGTCGTCTCCGTGCCGGTGCTGATCTGCCTCTCTCTGGTCGGCGGCCAGATGCCGTCCTTCTCGACCGCCGCGAACCTCTACATCCTCACCACCGGCGGGGGGTTGATCTGGGTCGGCCTGAGCAACCGGGTGCCCCGGCGTCCGGCGCCGCGCCGGCTGTCGTCGGTCGCGCTCTGGTGGCTGGTCCCGGTGACCGTCTTCGGGGTCTTCGAGGGGGCGACGTTCGTGATGGCGGCGGGTGACGACTTCCCCACCTTCTCCCGGCTGGCCGATCCGCTGCTGGAGGACAACCTGATCCGCTCGGCGGCCTGGTTCGCGTGGCTGTCCGCGTTCTGGGGACTGGTGCGCCGATGATGCGGGCACTGGCGATCGGCGGTTTCCTGGTTTCGATCGTGCTGTTCGCCGTCGTCGAGTGGGCCGCGCGCCGGGAGGGGTCGCGGATCCCGTCGCTGGCCGACGTCTGCGCGTTCGTGATGCGGTACGAGGTGGGCCCGGTGCCGGTGGGCCGGATCGGGCTGTTCGGTTTCTGGTGGTGGCTGGGTTGGCACTTCCTGGCCCGTTGACCGCTCTCGCCGGGCCGGGCGACGACATTGATCTGTCCGCATTTCGGGAACAGTGGGCAGTATCTGGAAAGTGAACGTTAATTTGGGTGCGGGACCGGCGCTTCGCGGCGCTGGTCACGGGCGGTGGTGCCGCACCCGGCCTCGCCTCCCTCCAGGGTCAGACCGACCCGGGCTCCCGCTGCCAGGCGAGCCGCTCCGGTGATCCCGGACCGCTGCCGGGCGCTCAGCCGCCGACGACTCCCGGTCGCGGCGCGACCCGTCGTCGCGCCGAGCCGG
Organism: Micromonospora sp. WMMD1219; assembly: GCF_049315215.1. Lineage (NCBI taxonomy): Bacteria > Bacillati > Actinomycetota > Actinomycetes > Micromonosporales > Micromonosporaceae > Micromonospora > Micromonospora sp. WMMD1219. The sequence goes on along the minus strand of NZ_CP186057.1, from coordinate 30,092 downwards.
AGCGCCGGGCGCCCGTAGGACCGCCACGTCCCGGCGGTCCGCACCCTGGAAGGACCTCAGATGCCCAGCAAGCGCAAGCCGCAGACCGAGACCACCACCGACGAGGCGCGCGAGCAGATGCGCCGCGCGCTGCAGACCTCGATGGACACCCGTCAGTGACGTACGCCGTCCGGCGGTGACGCCGGCCGGGCCCGCGGTCCACACCCCGGCCCGACGCCGACGTCACCGCCGCTCGGGACGCATCGCCGCCCCGCGCGCCGTTACCGTCGCCCGGTGAGACGCATCCTCGTGGTCGGCAGCTCCGGCGCCGGCAAGAGCACGCTCGCCGGTGAACTGGCCCGGCGACTCGACCTTCCCCTGATCCACCTCGACCGGCACTACTGGCGCCCCGGCTGGACCGCCTCCGCCCCGGCCGACTTCCGCGCCGAGGTGGCCGCGCTCGCCGCCCGCCCGGCCTGGGTGATGGACGGCAACTACGCGAGCACGCTCGACCTGCGGCTGCCCCGCGCCGACCTGCTGGTGCTCTGCGACACCTCCCGGCTGCGCTGCCTGGTCCGGATCGTCCGCCGCCGGTGGGCACATCGCGCCGCGGCCCGCCCCGACCGGCCCGAGGGCTGCCCGGAGCGGCTCGATCTCGACTTCCTGCCCTACGTCTGGCGTTACCCCCGCGACTCCCGGCCCCGGGTGCTGGCCGCGCTGTCCGAGCACGCCCCCGGGCTGCCGGTGCGCCGCCTTCGCGGGCACCGTGACACGGTCCGGTTCCTGGCCGACGTTAGTAAGTAGTCCCCCGCCTTGCGGACCTTACTGGGCGCGTGCCAGGATCGGCGGCGATGAGCACCACTGCCGCCCCCGCCGTCACCGCCTCGCCGCGGCGGATCGCCGCGCTCGCGCTGCCCGCCCTCGTGGTGCTGGCCGCCGAGCCGCTCTACGTCCTGGTCGACACCGCGGTGGTCGGTCACCTCGGGCGGGTGCCGCTGGCCGCGCTGGCCGTCGGCGGCACCGTCATGACGCTCACCGCCTGGGTCGGCACCGTCGTCGCGTACGGCACCACGGGCCGCTCGGCCCGCCGGTTCGGGGCGGGGGACCGGGCCGCGGCGGTGGCCGAGGGCGTCCAGGCGTCGTGGCTCGCGCTCGCCACCGGAGTGCTGGTGGCGGTCGCCATCGGCATCGGCGGCGGCGCACTGGCGCGTACCCTCGTCGGCGGCCCCGGCGAGGTGGCCGACGCCGCCGCCGGATGGCTGCGGATCGCGGCGCTCGGCGCGCCCGGCCTGCTGCTCGCCGCCGCCGGCAACGGCTGGCTGCGCGGCATCCAGGACACCCGGCGCCCGCTGCTGTTCGTGCTCGGCCCGAACCTGCTCTCCGCGGTGCTCTGCCCGCTGCTGGTCTATCCGGCCGGGCTCGGCCTGGTCGGCTCCGCGGTGGCGAACGCGATCGCGCAGACGCTCTCCGGGGTGCTGTTCGCGGCGGCGCTCGTGCGCGAGCGGGTCTCGCTGCGGCCCCGGCCCCGGGTGATCGGGCAGCAGCTCGTGCTCAGCCGGGACCTGCTCGTGCGGGGCGTCGCGTTCCAGGCCAGCTTCCTGTCCGCCACAGCCGTCGCGGCCCGCTTCGGCGCCGCCGCGGTCGGCGCGCACCAGATCGCCGTACAGCTGTGGTTCTTCACGGTGCTGGTGCTCGACGCGCTGGCCATCGCCGCGCAGTCACTGGTCGGCGCCGCGCTCGGCGCCGGCGACGCGGCCGGCGCGCGGTTCCTGGCCCGCCGCGTCGCGCTGCTCGGCGGCCTGTGCGGCGTGGCCTTCGCGGTGCTGATCGCCGCCGGCGCCGGCGTGGTGCCGTCGTGGTTCAGCTCCGATCCGCAGGTACGCGAGCAGGCGATGACGGCCTGGCCCTGGTTCGTCGCGCTCCAGCCGATCGGCGGCGTGGTGTTCGCGCTCGACGGGGTGCTGATCGGCGCGGGCGACGTGCGCTACCTGCGCAACCTCACGATCGTGTGTGCGTTCGGCGGGTTCCTGCCGGCGATCTGGCTGGCCTACGGGTTCGACCTCGGGCTGGGCGGGATCTGGGCCGGGCTGACGCTGTTCGTGGTGCTGCGGCTGGTCGGCCTGCTGCTGCGGATGCGCTCGGGCGCGTGGGCGGTGGTCGGCGCGGTCCGCTGACGCCGGTCAGCAGGAGACCGGCAGCTCGATCGGGTGCTCCGGGTCGTACAGCGCGTCGGGGTCCTCGGGGGAGCCGATGCCGGCCGGGTCCAGGCCGCCGGGGCGGATCAGCCCGAGCTTCACGGCGTCGCAGTCCACGCCCGACCCGTAGCTCGACATCCGGTGCAACCAGAGCCCCCGGTCCGCCCGGGCCACGTCGCCGGCGTGCGGCAGCCGCCAGACGATCTCGTCGTGCAGCACCACCACCGAGTGACCGGATCGGGAGGCGAGGTCGCGGAACCCGTAGACCCAGACGAAGTTGCTGGTCACCTCCAGCATCCGTACGCCGTCGGCCTGCCGGACGGCGCGGTAGGTGAACCGGCCCTTCGTCCGCGGCTGGTCCGGGGTGAGCCGGGCGTCCGGGGCCAGCCGGGTCGCGTACGTGGCGATCGTCTCGGTGGACCAGTCCTTCCGCACCGACTCCCGGGCAGCCGGCGCGACGTGACGCAGCAGCGGGGCCGGGCTGCCGCCGGTCATGAACGCGCGGTCCAGGCGGGCGGTCAGCATGGCGGCGCGGACCCGCGCCAGCCCGGCGGACACCTCGGCGCCGGTGAAGCCGCCGGTCGGCCGGGCCGGTGGCAGCACGATCCCGGCCGCCCCCGCCGGCCAGTCCGCCGCCGGCGTGCCGGCGAAGACGTCCGGCGGGACAGTCGGTCCCGCGGTCGCCGGAGCGCCGGTGACCGCCGGGGACGGCGCGGCTGCCGGCTGCCGGAGCTGCCGGTAGCCGTAACCGGCGGCACCGGCCGCGGCGGCCAGCAGCAGCACCACGCCGAGTGCGGCCGTCAGCCGGCGGGCGCGCCGCCGGCACCAGATCCGCAGGCGTACGGCGAGACTCGGCCGGATCTCCCGCTCCAACCGGTCCAGCCAGTCGGGGTAGCCGTCCCGCTCGGATCCTCTCGGGCTCAGCACGGGTCCGCGACCTTCAGCGAGCGGTCCAGGTCGTACACGGCGTCCGGGTGTTCCGCGGAGCTGCCGGCGTCCCCGTAGGTCGGCGTGATCTCCAGCTCCAGGAGGCCCTTGCTCAGACCGGCGCACTCCACGTTCGTCACGTAGGAGTTCGCGTCCCGCATCCACAGCCCTCGGGAGCCGGTGACGACGTCCGCCGGGAGGGGTACCTCCCAGATCACCGTGTCGTGCACCAGGATGACGTCCGGGACCGACGGGGCGCGGGTGCTCCGGACGGCGTAGACCCAGACGAAGTTGGTGGTGATCTCCAGGACGCGGATGTCGTACGCGTCCCGGGTCGCGCGGTACGAGATCCGCCCCTGCACGCGGGGCGGGTCGTTCGTCAACCGGGTGCCGGGCCCGAGCCGCGTGGCGTAGTTGGCGGCGCCGCCGGCCGTGAAGTCCTTCCGGATGCTGGCGCGGGTGTCCGGGGCGAACTGGCGCACCAGCCGATCCGGGCTCTTCTCGGTGAAGAACGTGCGGTCCAGCCGGGCGGTGACCAGGGCCTTGCGTACCTTGGCCAGACCGTCGGCCACCTGCTTCTCGGTGAACGGCCCGGTCCGCTTGACCCGGGGCAGCGCGATCCCGGCCGTACCCTCCGGGAAGCCGGCCGCGGGGGTGCCGTCGAACGGGCCGGCGGCCGGCGGGGGCGACGCGGAGCTGACCGCCTGCTCACCGCTCGGCGGGCTCGTCGTCGGGTATGCCGTCGAGATCTCGCGCCAGCGCTGGAAGCCCTGGTAGCCCAGGCCGCCGACGAGCCCGAAGAACGCGAGCAGCGCCAGCACGACCACGCCGCCGAGCAGCTTGCCGGAGTGCCCGCCGAGCGCGATCCGCAGGCGGTCGCCGCGGCCCGGCTCGACCTCGGGCGCGGGCCGGCGCAGCCACTCGGGTACCCGTCCCAGCTCGTCCTCCGGCGAGTGGCCGGTGGGGTAGGGGTCGGGGGCGGGGCGGTGATCGGTCATCGGACTTCCCGGGCAGACGGGTCGGGGGCGCACGATCTTGACACCCCGCCGAAGCTGGGCGGTATCCCCCGCAGGGCCGATCAGCGCCGTCTGGCAGGCTTGGCGGTCGTGAGCACAGACGGTCTGATCGTGGTCGACAAGCCCGGCGGCATGACGTCGCACGACGTCGTGGCCCGCATCCGGCGGCTGGCGCGTACCCGGCGCGTCGGCCACGGCGGCACGCTCGACCCGATGGCCACCGGCGTCCTGGTGATCGGCGTGGGCCGGGCGACCCGGCTGCTCACGTACGTGATCGGCGCCGGCAAGAGCTACGCCGCGACGATCAGGCTGGGACAGTCCACGGTCACCGACGACGCCGAGGGCGAGGTGGTCGCGACCACCCCGGCCGGCGCGGTCACCGACGACGGGGTACGCGCCGCGCTGGCCGCCCTCACCGGCGAGATCGACCAGGTGCCGAGCGCGGTCAGCGCCATCAAGATCGACGGACAGCGGGCGTACAAGCGGGTCCGCGACGGCGAGGCGGTCGAACTGCCCGCCCGGCGGGTCACCGTGTCACGGCTGGAGGTGCTGGCGATCCGCCGGGACGTCCCGGACGTGGTGGACGTGGACGTGGACGTGACCTGCTCGTCCGGGACGTACATCCGGGCCCTGGCCCGCGACGCGGGCGCCGCCCTCGGCGTCGGCGGTCACCTCACCGCGCTGCGCCGGACCGCTGTGGGTGGGTTCACGCTGGCCGAGGCGGCCACGCTCGACCAGCTCGAGGAGCGCGCGCCGGACGTGGTGAACCTGCCGCTGGACGCCGCCGCCGCGCGGTTCTTCCCGCGCCGGGACGCCACCGCCGACGAGACCCGGGTGCTGTCCCACGGCGGGCCGCTGGCGCCGGCCGGCATCACCGGGCCGTACGCCGTCTTCGACCCGGCGGGCGGGCTGATCGCTATCGTCAGCGAGCGGGACGGTCGGGCCCGCGCGGAGATCGTGCTCGCCCCGGCCTGAACGGCGCGGGCGGACAGGGGAGGAACGGCATGCAGCGGTGGCGGGGGTACGAGGCGGCGCCCGGCGGCTGGGGACGCTCGGTGGTAACCATCGGCGTCTTCGACGGCGTGCACCGGGGGCACCAGGCCACCATCGGCCACGCCGTGGCGCGCGCCCGGGAGCTGGGCGTCAAGTCGGTGGTGGTGACGTTCGACCCGCACCCGGCCGAGGTGGTGCGCCCCGGCTCGCACCCGGCGGTGCTCACCGAGCCGGCGCGCAAGGCCGAGCTGATCGAGGCGCTCGGCGTGGACGTGCTCTGTGTGGTGCCGTTCACTGTCGAGTTCTCCCGGCTGCCACCCGAGGCGTTCGTGCACGACGTGCTGGTCGCGCACCTGCACGCCGCGCTGGTGGTGGTCGGCGACAACTTCCGCTTCGGGCACCGGGCCGCGGGTGACGTGCCGCTGCTGGAGCGGCTGGGCCGTACCTTCGGGTTCGCCGTCGAGGGCGCGCCGCTGGTCGCCGAGGCGGGGACCGTCTTCTCCTCCACGTACATCCGGTCCTGCGTCGACGCGGGCGACGTGGGCGCGGCGGCCGCGGCGCTGGGCCGCCCGCACCGCGTCGAGGGCGTGGTGGTCCGCGGCGACCAGCGCGGACGTGAGCTGGGTTACCCCACCGCGAACCTGCTGACCCACAGGTACGCGGCGGTGCCGGCCGACGGCGTCTACGCGGCCCGCCTGGTGCGCCGCGACGGCGAACCGCTGGCGGCGGCGGTGTCGATCGGCACCAACCCGACGTTCTCGGGCCGGGAGCGGCGGGTGGAGGCGTACGCGCTGGACTTCACCGGCGACCTGTACGGCGAGCGGCTGGCCCTGGACTTCGTGGCGCACCTGCGTGAGCAGCGGACATACGACGCGATCGAACCGCTGGTGGCCCAGATCGCCGAGGACGTGGAGCGCACCCGCCGGGCGGTGCTCTGACCCGCGCGGGGCGACCTTGACCGGCCGTCCGGCCCGGGGGCTGGTAGGCTGACGAAGACGTCGGCTGACCGACGGGGGCCTCGCGTGCCTGCACGACGCCGCGGGTGCGAGGAACCGGTCCGTTGCACCGGTCACCACGACCGCTCCGGACCTCATCGAATGACCCACGAAACAGGGAGAACATGGCGCTCGACCAGGAAGCCAAGGCCAAGATCCGCCAGGAGTACGCGACCGCCGAGGGCGACACCGGCTCGCCCGAGGTGCAGGTCGCGGTCCTGACCAAGCGGATCGCTGAGCTCACCGAGCACCTGAAGGTGCACAAGCACGACCACCACAGCCGCCGTGGGCTGCTGCTGCTGGTCGGCCGGCGCCGCCGGCTGCTCAACTACGTCCAGAAGAAGGACATCAACCGCTACCGGTCGCTCATCGAGCGGCTCGGCCTGCGCCGATGACCTGACGGGGGAGTGGCCGCCTGGCCGCTCCCCCGTTGCAGTACCACCGAAGAACCCGGCCGCGCGACACCCGAGAGGGAGCCGGTCAGCACCGGTCTCCGGTAGTGGCCCCCGGGAATCCCGGCACGATGCCGGCCACCCCGGGCGCTTCGATCGAAGACCGGCCGCCTGAGCAGTTCCCGTGTCGTCGGCCGACGACGCGAAGGAGCACCACAGCACATGACCGAGACCAACCTCGGCACCGAATCCCGCACCGCGGTGATCGACAACGGGGCCTTCGGCACCCGCGAAATCACCTTCTCCACCGGCCGCCTGGCCCGCCAGGCCGCCGGCTCCGTCGTCGCCCAGCTCGGCGAGACGGTCGTCCTCTCCGCCACCACCGCCGGCAAGCAGCCGCGCGAGTCGTTCGACTTCTTCCCGCTGACGGTGGACGTCGAGGAGCGGATGTACGCCGCGGGCCGGATCCCCGGCTCGTTCTTCCGCCGCGAGGGCCGGCCCAGCGAGGACGCGATCCTCACCTGCCGGCTGATCGACCGGCCGCTGCGCCCGTCGTTCGTCAAGGGCCTGCGCAACGAGGTCCAGGTCGTCGAGACCGTCCTGGCGCTCGACCCGCAGCACCCGTACGACGTGGTGGCGATCAACGCCGCGTCGATGTCGACCAAGCTCTCCGGCCTGCCGTTCTCCGGCCCGATCGGCGCGACCCGGGTCGCGAACGTCGACGGCCAGTGGGTCGCCTTCCCGACCCTGGAGGAGCTGGAGCGGGCTACCTTCGACATGGTCGTGGCCGGCCGCACCCTGGCGGACGGCGAGGTCGCGATCATGATGGTCGAGGCCGAGGCCACCCCGAACGCGGTGACCCTGATCTCGGGTGGCGCGACCGCGCCGACCGAGGAGATCGTGGCCAGCGGCCTGGAGGCCGCCAAGCCGGCCATCCGCGAGCTGTGCCGGGCGCAGAGCGAGCTGGCCGAGGTGGCCGCCAAGCCGGTCAGCGAGTTCCCGGTGTTCCTGGACTACTCCGACGACGTGTACGACGCGGTGGCCGACGTGGCCCGCGCCGACGTCACCGAGGCGCTGAAGATCGCCGGCAAGGCCGACCGCGAGGAGGCCCTGGACCGGATCAAGGCCAAGGTCGCCGAGGAGCTGACCGGCCGCTTCGAGGGCCGCGAGAAGGAGCTCTCCGCCGCGTTCCGTTCGCTGACCAAGTCCGAGGTCCGCAACCGGGTGCTGCGCGAGCAGGTCCGCATCGACGGCCGCGGCCCGCGTGACATCCGTCCGCTGACCGCCGAGGTCGGCGTGCTGCCGCGGGTGCACGGCTCGGCGCTGTTCGAGCGCGGCGAGACCCAGATCCTGGGCGTCACCACGCTGAACATGCTGCGCATGGAGCAGATGGTGGACACGCTGTCCCCGGAGAACCGCAAGCGCTACATGCACAACTACAACTTCCCGCCGTACTCGACCGGTGAGACCGGCCGGGTGGGCTCGCCGAAGCGGCGCGAGATCGGCCACGGCGCGCTCGCCGAGCGGGCGCTGATCCCGGTGCTGCCCTCGCGCGAGGAGTTCCCGTACGCCATCCGGCAGGTCTCCGAGGCGCTAGGCTCCAACGGCTCCACCTCGATGGGTTCGGTCTGCGCCTCGACGCTGGGCCTGCTCTCGGCCGGTGTGCCGCTGAAGGCGCCGGTCGCCGGCATCGCCATGGGCCTCATCTCCGACGAGGTCGACGGCAAGACCCAGTACGTGACGCTGACCGACATCCTCGGCGCCGAGGACGCGTTCGGCGACATGGACTTCAAGGTCGCCGGCACCCGTGACTTCGTCACCGCGCTCCAGCTCGACACCAAGCTGGACGGCATCCCGTCGGACGTGCTGGCGGCCGCGCTCCAGCAGGCGCACGAGGCCCGGCAGACCATCCTCGACGTGATGCAGCGGGCCATCGAGGCGCCGGCCGAGATGTCGGACTACGCGCCGCGGGTCACCACCGTCAAGATCCCGGTCGACAAGATCGGCATGGTGATCGGCCCGAAGGGCCAGACCATCAACGCGATCCAGGACGAGACCGGCGCCGAGATCTCCATCGAGGACGACGGCACGATCTACGTCGGCGCGACCAACGGGCCGGCGGCCCAGGCCGCTGTGGACCGGATCAACGGGATCGCCAACCCGACGCTGCCCAAGGTCGGGGAGCGGTTCCTCGGCACCGTGGTGAAGACCGCCGCGTTCGGCGCCTTCATCTCGCTGCTGCCGGGCCGCGACGGCCTGCTGCACATCTCCAAGGTGGGCGACGGCAAGCGGGTCGAGAAGGTCGAGGACTTCCTCAACGTCGGCGACAAGGTCGAGGTGGAGATCGCGGACATCGACGCCCGCGGCAAGATCTACCTGGACAAGATCCGCCCGGAGGGCGCCGAGGCACCGGCCGCCGGTGAGGCCGCCGGTGGCGAGCGTCCGTCGGGCGGCCGGGACCGCGGCGGCGACCGCGGCCCGCGTGACCGGGGCGACCGTGAGCGCCGCTCCGAGGGTGGCGAGCGCCGTCCCGAGGGCGGCGAGGGCGGCGGCGAGTCCCGTCCGCGCCGCCGGACCCGGCACAGCTGATCCACCGACCGGCCCGGGTGACGTCCGCGTCACCCGGGCCGGCCCACGGCTCCAGGTCGCCTGCGCGAACTGGAGCCGTCGTACGTCCCGCCGTTCCTCGTCATCCGGAGAGCAGGTTCTCGTGAGTTCGTCAGTCGCCTCGACGGGACGGGGGGTGGCGTCGACCGGTTCGGCGGCCCGCGCGGTCACCCGGACGCTCAGCGACGACCCGCTCGGCGGCACCGTCCGCCGTACCGTGCTGCCCAGCGGGCTGCGGGTGCTCACCGAGGCGATCCCGGCGATGCGCAGCGTGTCGTTCGGCATCTGGGTGGCGGTCGGCTCGCGCGACGAGACCGGCTCGCAGGCCGGCGCCGCGCACTTCCTGGAGCACCTGCTGTTCAAGGGCACCAACAAGCGCAGCGCGCTGGAGATCTCGGCCCAGATCGAGGCCGTGGGCGGCGAGACCAACGCCTTCACCACGAAGGAATACACCTGCTACTACGCGCGGGTGCTGGACGAGGACCTGCCGCTCGCCATCGACGTCATGTGCGACCTGGTCGCCGACTCGGTGCTGGCCGCCGCCGACGTGGAGACCGAACGCGGCGTCATCCTCGAAGAGATCGCCATGCACGACGACGAGCCCGGCGACGAGGTGCACGACCTGTTCGCCCGCGCCGTCTACGGCGACCACCCGCTGGGCCGGCTCATCTCCGGCACGGAGGAGACGGTCACGCCGATGACCCGGCGGCAGATCCAGGGCTTCTACCGCCGCCGCTACACGGCGCCGCAGATCGTGATCGCCGCCGCCGGCAACCTCGACCACGCCGCCGTGGTCAAGCTGGTCCGGCAGGCGCTGCGCGGCACCCCGCTGGACACCGACCCGGCGTCGCCTGCGCCGCACCGCCGGGCCACCCCGACGGTACGCACCAAGCCGGCCACCACGCTGGTCGAGCCGAAGGAGACCGAGCAGGCGCACGTCATCCTCGGCTGCCCGGGGATCGACCGCACCGACGACCGGCGGTTCGCCCTCGGCGTGCTGAACAACGTGCTCGGCGGCGGCATGTCCAGCCGGCTGTTCCAGGAGATCCGGGAGCAGCGCGGCCTGGCGTACTCGGTCTACTCCTACGCCAGCCAGTACGCCGACAGCGGCGTCTTCGCCGTCTACGCCGGCTGCGCGCCGGGCAAGGTGGACGAGGTGCTGGACCTGACCCGCGCGGAGCTGGCGCGGGTCGCCACCGAGGGGATCACCGAGGCGGAGCTGGCCCGGGGCAAGGGGATGAGCAAGGGCTCGTTCGTGCTCGGGCTGGAGGACACCGGTTCGCGGATGAGCCGCCTCGCCAAGGGCGAGCTGCTATACGGCAACCTGATGCCGGTGGACGACCTGCTGGCCCGGGTGGACGCGGTGACGCTCGCGGACGTGAACGCGCTCGCCGCCGAGCTGCTCGGCCGGCCGATGTCGCTGGCCGTGGTCGGCCCGTTCGACGAGGGCAGTTTCACCGTCGGCCGCTGAGCGGCGCCCCGGTCCGCCGGACCGCGCCGCGCGGGCTGGGATAGGTTGTGGCCCGTGACTGAGCAGCAGAACGCGGCCCGGGTCGGTGTGCTGGGCGCCCGGGGCCGGATGGGCATGGAGGTCTGCAAGGCGGTCGACTCCGCCGCCGACCTGGAGCTGGTCGCGGCCGTCGACCAGGGCGACGACCTCGACGCGGTGGCGCAGGCGGGCGCCGGGGTGGTCGTCGACTTCACCACCCCCGACGCGGTCATGGACAACCTGCGCTGGTGCGTCGAGCACGGCGTGCACGCGGTCGTCGGCACCACCGGCTTCACCGAGCAGCGGCTCGCCGAGGTGCGGGGATGGCTCGCCGACCGGCCCGGCGTGGGCGTGGTGATCGCCCCCAACTTCGGCATCGGCGCGGTGCTGATGATGCAGTTCGCGGCGCGCGCCGCCCGCTACTTCGAGTCGGTCGAGATCGTCGAGCAGCACCACCCGCGCAAGCTCGACGCGCCGAGCGGCACCGCCACCCACACCGCCCGGCTGATCGCCGCCGCCCGCGCCGACGCCGGCCTGGGGCCCGCGCCGGACGCCACCCGCGACGAGGTGCCCGGCGCCCGCGGCGCCGACATCGACGGGGTACGCGTGCACGCGGTACGCGCCACCGGCCTGGTCGCCCACCAGGAGGTGCTGTTCGGCACCACCGGTGAGACGCTCACCATCCGGCACGACTCGTACGACCGGGTGTCGTTCATGCCCGGCGTGCTGCTCGCGGTCCGGGAGGTGGGTCGCCGGCCCGGTCTCACCGTCGGCCTGGACGCCCTGCTCGACTGACCCGTGCTCCGGCCTGCTGGCGGAAACCGTTTTGCCTGGTCGGCGGAGCAGTCCTAGGCTTCTTTCATGATCGATTCCGGACATTCCGACCGCGCCGGCCGCCGGGTGACGCTGCGCCCGGTGGACGACGACAACTGGCGGGCGGTGGCGGACGTCGCCCCGCACGACGACCAGCGTGCCTTCGTGGCCGCGCTGGCCGCCCGCTACCTGCTTCTCACCGAACGCTCGGACGTCTGGAACTCGCTGGCGGTCTACGCCGACGAGACGGTCGTCGGGCACGTGATGTGGGGCGTGGACGACGACGGGTCGCGCTGGATCGGCGGCATGGTGATCGACGCCGCCGAACAGGGCCGGGGCCTGGGCCGCGCGACGGTGCGGACGCTCGCCGACTGGCTGGCCGAGGCGGGCGAGCCGATCCGCCTGAGCTACCACCCCGACAACAAACCCGCCGCCGCCCTCTACACGTCCCTGGGTTTCCACCCCACAGGCGCCATGGAGGACGACGAACTGGTAGCCGAACTCCACCCCCCAGCCTGACCGCTCTCTCTCCCCCCCCGGCTAACCGCGAAGCCCGCGAACTGAGCCCGGCGATCATGAAGTTGGCGGCAGTTAAGGAGATCGAAAAGGCCGTCAACTTCATGATCGACGGGGTGGAGGGCGGGTGGGGAGGGCGGGTGGGTGGCGGTCCTGCCCCGTGCCGGGACCGCCGGCCCACCCCCACGAGAGGGTGGACCGGCGGCGGGGCCGGAACTCATCGGTCGGCTGAGGAAATCTCCTCTGCGGTCTCCGGGATCGCCACGTGGAGGCGGATCTGGGGGACCAGCATGTCGTCCACGTCCAGCGCGCGGGCCGCGCCGTCCGGCTCCCAGCCGGTCGAGCCGAGGAACTTCCGGGTCGCCGCGTCGGCGTCGAACGCCCACGCCACCGCCCGGGTCAGACCGTCCGCGCGCCAGTGCTCGACGGCCGCGGCGAGCAGCCGGCTGCCGTGCCCGCGCCGCCCCCACCGGGGCTCGACCAGCAGGTCCGTGACCGCCGCGACGTCCGAGCCGAGCGCCTCGGCCGGCTCCTCCGGGGCGAGCGCGTCGGCATCGGCCGGACCGGAGGCGACGAACCCCACCAGATAGGATTGCGCCGCCTGTTCGACGGCGACCAGCACCCGGTGCGCGCCCGAGGGCGGCTCCTGCACCGCCGCGCCCCACCGCCGCGCGAGGTACGCCTCGTCGAGGTTGTCGAGCACGTGCCGTGGCAGGATCCGGCGGTACGCGACCCGCCAGGTCGCGAGCTGGATGCGTGCGATCTCGCCGGCGTCCTCGGGACGCGCGGGCCGGACGTAGCCTGCAGCCATGGCACGTGAGCCTACGCAGGGCGAGGAGGGTGACGGTGGCGCAGGGTGCCGGGCGGACGATCACGCAGGTCGTCGCCGTGGTGGCGCTCGCCGCGGCGGTCACCGTGTTCCTCTCCGTGGCGGCGGTGCGACACGGCTTCTTCGACCTTCAGGTCTACTACGGCGCGCTGACGTACTGGGCGCGTGACGGCGGGGAGATCTACGACTTCCTGCGCCCCGGCACGCAGTACGGCTTCACCTACCCGCCGTTCGCCGCGCTGGTGATGCTGCCGATGGCGTACCTGCCGTGGAGCGCCGCGATCGTGGTGAGCGTGACCGCGACGGTGCTGGCGAGCGCCGTGGTGATCTGGCGGCTGCTGGACCCGGTGGCCCGCCGGTCCGGCTGGACCCGCTGGTTCGCGCTCGCGGTCGCGCTCTGCCTCGCCGCCGCGTACGAGCCGATGCGCGAGACGGTCAACTTCGGCCAGGTCAACATGCTGCTGCTGTTCCTGGTGGCGGTGGACCTGCTGTGGCTGCTGCCGGCACGCAGCCGCTGGGCGGGCGTGGGCATCGGCCTGGCCACCGCGATCAAGCTGACGCCGGGCATCTTCATCGTCTACCTGCTGGTCACCGGCCGCTGGCGGGCCGCGCTGACCACTGTCGGCACGGCCGCGGTCGCCACGCTCGTGGCCGCCGGTCTCTTCCCCGACGCCTCCCGGGAGTTCTGGACCGAGGCGCTGTGGAACACCGACCGGGTCGGTGAGCTGGCGTTCGTCTCCAACCAGTCGCTGCGCGGGGTGGTGGCCCGGCTCGACCCGCAGCACCCGAGCACGATCGCCTGGCTGGTGCTCGTACTCCTGACGCTCGTGGTGTGGGCGTGGCGTTCGCGGGCGGCGGTGGCCGCCGGCGACGAGGCCACCGGCCTGGCCCTCACCGGCGCCGTGATGTGCCTGGTCAGCCCGGTGACCTGGGTGCACCACCTGGTCTGGCTGCTGCCCGGGCTGATCCTGCTCGTCGACAACGGCATGGCGGCGCCCGCCCGCAGCCGCCGGCGCCGTCTGCTGCTGGCCGCCGCGTTGATCGGGTACGCGCTGCTGTGCAGCCGGATCGTCTGGTCCTGGGAGAAGGACTTCACCGGCGTGGACGGTTTCCTGGGCAGCAACACGTACGTGTGGATCAGCCTGGCGTTGCTGCTCGGGCTGCCGATCCGCCGCTGGCTCACACCGGCCGGCGGCGAGCGTCGCGACGGGGACGCTCCGGCCGGGTCAGCTTCCGGCGGTGTACCGCAGCTCGCGGAGCAGGATCGGGGTGCGGCCCCCGGACAGCGGCACCGGGTAGGTGGACTCCTCACCGTCCGGTAGGTGCCCGGCCCGCTCGTAGAAGCGGCGGGCCCGGGCGTTGTCGGCGAGCACCCAGAGCCGGTACGCGGTCCAGCCCCGCTCGGCCAGACCCTCGCGGGCCGCCGCGAGCAGCGTCCGGCCGGCGCCCGAGCTCCAGTGCGCGGGCTCCAGGTAGATCGCCACCAACTCGCCGTGGGCCGGGTCGAGGTCGTCGCGGTCCTGGTTGTTCCGGTACGGCCCGAACGTGGTGAACCCGACGATCGTGCCGCCGTCCTCGGCGACGAGCGTGGTGAACGGGTGTTCCGGGTCGGCGGTGCCGAGGTCGCGGCGGCGCTGCGCCCAGGCGCGCGGGTTCAGCCGGCTCAGCACCTCCTCGGGCATGATGCCGGCGTAACCGGCCTGCCAGCCGTGGACGTGCACCCGGGCGATCGCCTCGGCGTCGTCCGGTTCCTCCCGGCGAATGGTGAGCACCTGTCCGTTCTATGCCCCGGCGGGCGATCGGTCCAGCCGCCGCTCCCGGCCCGGCGCGTCCACGTGATGTCGTACCGCTGGATTAGGGTCGCCGACGATGGCCGTACCGGAATCGCTCTCCCTCGCCCAGGCCCGCCGGATCACCCTGGCCGCCCAGGGCTTCGCCGACCCGGCGCCCACCGGCGTGCCCACCCGGCGGCACCTGCGCCGGGTGCTCGACCGGGTCGGGCTGATCCAGATGGACTCGGTGAACGTCCTCCAGCGGGCGCACTACCTGCCGCTCTACAGCCGGCTCGGGCCGTACCCGACCGCGCTGCTGGACACCGCGGCCTACCGCCGCCCGCGTGAGCTGTTCGAATACTGGGCGCACGAGGCGTCGCTGGTGCCGGTGGGGCTGCACCCGGTGTTGCGCTGGCGGATGGCCAAGGCCCGCGACGAGTCCTGGGGCGGGATGCGCCGGATCGCCGAGGAGCAGCCCGAGCTGGTCGCCTGGGTCCGCGACGAGGTCGCCGCCCGAGGCCCGCTGACCGCGGCCGAGATCGAGCACGACGCGCCTCGGGAGACCGGCAGCTGGGGCTGGAACTGGTCGGCCGTGAAGCGGGCCCTGGAGTTCCTGTTCTGGGCCGGCGAGGTCACCGCCGCCGATCGCACCAACTCGTTCGCCCGCCGCTACGACCTGCCCGAGCGGGTGCTCCCGGCAGCCGTGCTGGACGCGCCCACCCCGAGCGACGCCGAGGCGCACCGCACGCTCGTCTCGATCGCCGCCCGCTGCCTCGGCGTGGCCGCCGAACCGGAGCTGCGCGACTACTTCCGGCTGCCGGTCGCCGGGGCGCGGCGGGCGGTGGCCGAGCTGGTCGAGGCGGGCGAGCTGACCCCGGTCACGGTCCAGGGCTGGCGGCACCCCGCCTACCTGCACGCCGAAGCCCGGCTGCCCCGCTGGGTACGCGGCAACACGCTGGTCAGCCCGTTCGACCCGCTGGTCTGGGAGCGGGCACGCACCGAGCGGCTGTTCGGGTTCACCTACCGGATCGAGATCTACGTGCCGGCGCCCCAGCGGGTCTACGGCTACTACGTGCTGCCGTTCCGCCAGGGTGAGCGCTTCACCGCCCGCGTCGACCTGAAGGCCGACCGGAAGGCCGGGGCGCTGCTGGTGCCCGCCGCCTGGGTCGAGCCGGGCGCCGACCCGGGGGAGACCGCCGTGGCGCTCGCCGCCGAGCTGTACCGGCTGGCCGGCTGGCTCGGCCTGGACGCGGTCGCCCCGCCCGCCGCCGGCGACCTGGCAGGGCCGCTGGCCGCCGCGCTGGTGGGCGTGGCCGGTGTACGGTGAGCGCGTGACGAGCGTTGACCGGCCTGCCGCCGCGCCCGACCCGCACCCCGAGTCGCACCCGCACGGGCAGCCGGAGTCCGGGCCGCATGGTGAGGCGCACGCTTACGCGTACGCCGGGCAGCCCTCGCACGCCGAGGCGCACGCGCACGCCGGTCCGCACGCTCCTACCGGAGCGCCCGGAGCGCCGTGGCCGGGGGGTCACCCGGCGGCGTACCAGCCGGTCGAGGCCGACCGGTTCACCCGGATGGTGATGCGCCTGCACGCCCGCGCCCCGCGCTGGGCGGTGCCGCTGGCCGCGCTCGGCTGCGTCGGCGTCGGCATCGCGTACGCGCTGGTCAGCGACCCGACCCGGAGCGACCCGGACGCCGCGCCGACCTGCCTGCTCAAGCTCACGACCGGGCTGGACTGCCCGGGCTGCGGCGGCACCCGCGCGCTCTGGTACGTGCTGCACGGCGACCTGCCCGCCGCGGCCCGCCACCACTTCCTGTTCGTCTTCGCGCTGCCGTTCCTGGCCTGGCTCTTCGTGGCCTGGGCGGGCAACCGGGCGTTCGGCTGGAAGCTGCCCGAGGTCCAGTTCAGCCCCAAGGTCGTCGGCATGTTCCTGGCCGCCTGGGGCGTCTTCTCGGTGGTCCGCAACCTGCCCTGGGCCCCCTTCACCTCGCTCTACGTCTGACCGGGGCCGAGCCCTCCGCGAGATCTCGGACACCTGCGCGGAGCGCCCGCCGGTCGGCCGCGTGCCCGATTTCCACGCCGGGCGCGAGCCAACTACAGTCCCAGGAATGCCGGAGATGGTTCAGCCCCAGGTCAAGTTGATCGCGTGGACCCAGTTCCAGGCGCCCGAAGAGGTGCCGTGGTCCACCGACGCCGACGGCGGGCAGGCGCTCGCCGAGTTCGCCGGCCGGGCCTGCTACCAGAGCTGGAAGAAGCCGAACCCGGCCACCGCCACCAACGCCGGTTACCTGGCGCACATCCTGGAGGTCGGCCACCTGAGCGTGCTGGAGCACGGCTCGGTGAGCTTCTACTTCAGCGGCGTCTCCCGCTCGTTCACGCACGAGCTGATCCGGCACCGGCACTTCTCCTACTCGCAGCTCTCCCAGCGCTACGTGCCGGAGCGGGACGCGGCGATGGTCGAGCCGTCGGTGATCGCCGACGACCCGGAGCTGCACAAGAAGTTCGTCGAGGCCACCGACGCGGCGGTGCGGGCGTACACCGAGTTGCTGGAGGGGCTGGAGGCCCGCTTCACCGACGAGCCCAACCCGACGCTGCGCCGCAAGCAGGCCCGCCAGGCGGCCCGGGCGGTGCTGCCGAACGCCACCGAGACGCGGATCGTGGTGACCGGCAACTACCGGGCCTGGCGGCACTTCGTCAAGATGCGCGCCACCGAGCACGCCGACGTGGAGATCCGCGAGCTGGCGGTGGAGTGCCTGCGGCAGCTCAAGGGCGTCGCGCCGAACGTCTTCGCCGATTTCGTGATCTCCACCCTGCCCGACGGCACCGAGGTGGCAGCGTCGCCGCACGCGGAGTGACTCGTCGCCCTTCGCCGCCGGGCCACCGGCGGCCGTCCGCTAGGTTGTGAGCATGACGCACGACCACTCCGCCGCCCCGAGCCGGGGCGCGTCGCGCCCGTTCGGGCGAGTGTTGACGGCCATGGTGACCCCGTTCACGCCGGACGGCGGCCTGGACCTCGACGGCGCCGCCCGGCTCGCCGAATATCTCGTCGACCAGCAGGGCAACGACGCGCTGGTGCTCAACGGCACCACCGGCGAGTCCCCGACCACCACGGAGGCGGAGAAGGAGTCGCTGATCCGTGCCGTGGTCGAGGCGGTCGGCGACCGGGCCCGGATCGTCGCCGGTGTGGGCACCAACGACACCCGGCACACCGTCGAGCTGGCGGCGCAGGCCGAGAAGGCCGGCGCGCACGGCCTGCTGGTGGTCACGCCCTACTACAACAAGCCGCCGCAGGCCGGGCTGCTGCGTCACTTCACCACCGTCGCGGACGCCACCGGCCTGCCGGTCATGCTCTACGACATCCCGCACCGCGCGGGCGTGGCGATCGCCACCGAGACGCTGGTGAAGCTGGCCGAGCACGGCCGGATCGTCGCGGTGAAGGACGCCAAGGGCGACCTGTTCGCAACGTCCGAGGTGCTCAGCCGCACCGACCTGGCCTACTACAGCGGCGAGGACGCGCTCACCCTGCCGATGCTGTCGGTGGGCGCGGTCGGCGTCGTCGGCACCTCCACCCACTTCACCGGCGCGCTGACCAAGCAGATGATCGAGGCGTTCGAGGCGGGCGACAACGCCCGGGCGCTCGCCCTGCACCGGCAGTTGCTGCCGCTCTACACCGGCATCTTCCGCACCCAGGGCACGATCCTGGTCAAGGCGGGCCTGGGGGCGCAGGGCCGCCCGGCCGGTCCGGTGCGGCTGCCGCTCGTCGACGCCACCGGTGACGAACTGGCCCAGCTGCGCGCCGACTGCGCCGCGGCGGGCCTGCCCCTGCCCGAATGAATCAACGACACGACGGACGCCGCGCGACGGCGTCGCAGAATGAGGTGACGCGTGACCGAGGCGCACATCGAGGGTGAACTGCCCCCGCCGCTGCCCGAGGGCGGCCTGCGGATCATCCCGCTCGGCGGACTCGGCGCCATCGGCCGGAACATGACGGTCTTCGAGTACGACGGCAAGCTGCTCATCGTCGACTGCGGGGTGCTGTTCCCCGACGTCGAGCAGCCGGGCGTGGACCTGATCCTGCCCGACTTCGGCCCGATCCTGGACCGGCTGGCCGACGTGCAGGCGATCGTGCTCACGCACGGCCACGAGGACCACATCGGCGCGGTGCCGTACCTGCTCGCGCACAAGCCGGACATTCCGCTCGTCGGTTCCCAGTTCACGCTCGCGCTCGTCGAGGCGAAGCTGGCCGAGCGGCGGATCCAGCCGTACACGCTGACCGTGCGGGAGGGCGGCCGGGAACGGCTGGGCCCGTTCGAGTGCGAGTTCTTCGCGGTGAACCACTCGATCCCGGACGCGCTGGCGGTGGCCATCCGTACCCCGGCCGGCCTGGTGCTGCACACCGGCGACTTCAAGATGGACCAGCTTCCGCTCGACGGGCGGATCACCGACCTGGCCGGGTTCGCCCGGCTCGGCGCCGAGGGCGTCGACCTGCTGCTGTCCGACTCGACGAACGCGGAGATCCCCGGCTTCGTCACGCCGGAGCGGGAGATCGGCCCCGTCCTCGACTCGATCTTCGCGAAGGCCAAGGGGCGGATCATCGTCGCCTCGTTCGCCTCGCACGTGCACCGGGTGCAGCAGGTCTTCGACTCGGCCGTCGAGCACGGCCGCAAGGTGGCGCTGATCGGCCGGTCCATGGTCCGCAACATGGGCATCGCCCGTGACCTGGGTCTGCTCAACATCCCGCCCGGCCTGGTGGTCGGGATCGAGGAGGCCACGAACCTGCCGCCCGAGCAGATCGTGCTGATGTCCACCGGTTCGCAGGGCGAGCCGATGAGCGCGCTGGGCCGGATGGCCAGCGGCGACCACCGGCACATCACCATCGCGCCCGGCGACACGGTGGTGCTGGCGTCCTCGCTGGTGCCCGGCAACGAGACCTCGGTCTACCGGGTGATCAACCGGCTGGCCCGGGCCGGCGCCGTCGTGGTGCACAAGGACGTCGCCAAGGTGCACGTCTCCGGCCACGCGCCGGCCGGCGAGCTGCTCTACCTGCTCAATGTCGTACGCCCGAGCAACCTGATGCCGGTGCACGGCGAGTGGCGGCACCTGCGGGCGCACGCCCGGCTCGGCATCGAGTCCGGCGTCGCGCCGGACCGGGTCGTGCTCTGCGAGGACGGCGACGTGGTCGACCTGGTCGAGGGCCGCGCCAGCCTGGTCGGCCGGGTCAAGAGCCGGTACGTCTACGTCGACGGTCTCGCCGTCGGCGACGTCAGCGAGTCGCTGCTCACCGAGCGCCGGATCCTCGGCGACGGCGGTTTCATCGCCGCGACAGTCGTCGTCGACTCGGTCACCGGCAAGGTGGTCGCCGGGCCGACCGTCTCGGCGAAGGGCTTCTCCGAGGACCCGGCCGCGTTCAACCCGGTGGTTCCGCTGGTCACCGAGGCGCTGAACCGGGCCGCCGCGGACGGCATCACCGACCCGCACCAGCTCCAGCAGATCGTCCGCCGCACGGTGGGCCGCTGGGTCAACGACGCGTACCGCCGTCGGCCCATGATCGTCCCGACCGTCGTCGAGGTCTGACCCGACCGCGCCGCGCGCCGGTCCACCCTCCGGGGTGGGCCGGCGTCGTCGCTTTCCGGGTACGCCCCGACACGCCGCGTCGAAACGTGCCGCCCGCACTCATCCGATCGGCGTCCGTCTCCGTACCTCCCGACGGCCGGCGTGCCCCTGCGCCGGTCGGGAGGAGCGTGGCGGATGGACCGCAGACGGATGACAGCCATCGGCGTACTGGTGGCGGCGGCCGGGTTGACGGCGGCGGTGACCGTACCGTCGTTCGCCGGTGAGGAACCCCGGCGGGCCGCGCCGGCGGCCGACGGCGTCGCCCCGGAGGTCCTGGACGCGATGGGCCGCGACCTCGCGCTGACCCGCGACCAGGCGGTGAAGCGGCTGCGGACCGAGCGGTGGGCGGCCGGCACCGTCACCCGGCTGCGCGGCGAACTCGGCGCCGGCTACGGGGGCAGCTGGCTCAGCGCGGACGGCGCCACGCTCACCGTGGCGGTGGCCGACCCGGCCGGCGAGGCGCGGGTGCGGGCCGCGGGCGCGGTCCCGAAGCGGGTCGCCCGGGGCGTCGGCGAGCTGGACGCGGTGAAGAGCCGGCTGGACGCGGCGGGCGCGGACGCCAGCCCGGACGTCGCCGGCTGGTACGTCGACGTGGCAGACAACGCGGTGGTCGTGATCGCCCGGCCGGGCGCGGAGGCCGACGGCCGCCGGTTCGCCGCAGCCGCCGGGTCGAAGGCCGCCATGGTCCGGGTGCGGACCGCCGACGAGGCCCCCCGCCCGCTGTTCGACGTGCGGGGCGGCGACGCCTTCTTCATCAACAACGCGGGCCGCTGCTCGGTCGGCTTCTCCGTCGTCGGCGGGTTCGTCACCGCCGGGCACTGCGGCCGGCCGGGGGACCGCACCACCGGATCCAACCGGGTCGCCCAGGGCACGTTCGCCGCGTCCTCGTTCCCCGGCGACGACTGGGCGTTCGTGCGGGTCAACGCCGACTGGACGCCGCAGGGCGTGGTGACCGACTTCGCCGACGGCGGCACGGTGGCGGTGAACGGCTCCACCGAGGCGCCGGTCGGCGCGTCGATCTGCCGGTCCGGCTCCACCACCGGCACCCGGTGCGGGCTGATCCAGGCGAAGAACGCGACAGTCAACTACCCGGAGGGCACTGTCACCGGGCTGACCCGGACGAACGTCTGCGCCGAGCCGGGCGACTCCGGCGGCGCGTGGCTCTCCGGTGACCAGGCGCAGGGCGTCACGTCCGGCGGCTCCGGCGACTGCACCCGGGGCGGTACCACGTTCTTCCAGCCGGTCAACGAGATCCTCCAGCGCAACAACCTGACGCTGGTGACCGCCGGCGACCAGCCGGCGCCCACGCAGCCTCCGGCCGGCGGCGGCGAGACCACCCCGCCCGCGACCGCCGAGCCGACCCCGCCCGCGGGCGACACCGACTGCTCCGGCCAGGTGAGCCGGACCGGCCGGATCGCCGCCGGACGGACCCAGGTCCAGCCGGACGGGCGCTTCTTCCGGGTGCCCGACGGCACCCAGGAGGCGTGCCTGTCCGCGCCGGACGGCGCCCGCGTCGTGCTGGAGCTGCAACGCTTCACCGGCGGCGCGTTCCGCACCGTGGCCCGCGCGGCCACCGCCGACGGCACGGCCCGGCTGACCGCCGAGACATCGGCCGGCGCCTACCGGTACCGCGTCATCGGGTTGTCCGGCTCCGGCGAGTACACGCTGGCGTTCTCCGCCCGCTGACCACCGACACCCAGACCGCGGCCCTCGACCGCCACCGCCCGGTGGTCGGGGGCCGCGCCGCGTCGGCGGCACGGTTCGCCGGTCGGTCGGGGCGGCGGCTCAGGGCAGCGCGGCGACCGCTTCGGCGTACGCGGTGCCGGTGCGGACCGCGGCGGCCACCAGCACCGCGAGCTGCGCCGGGGCCACCCCGCAGGACAGGTCGGTGGAGACGCCCGCGGCCAGCACCAGCGTCCCGTCGCCGGGCTCGTGCACGTACGCGGCGGGCAGCAGCCGGTCGTGGTTCCAGGCGTTGCAGAACGCGTACGCCTCGGCGCGCCGATCGGCCGGCAGCCGCCGCTGCGCCACCACCCGGGCGTGCAGCACGTCGCCGTGCCGGCCGAGCAGGCGGAACTGGATCGTGGCCTCGCCCCACCGCCCGGCGAGCGTGCCGTCCGGCTCAGGCGTGTACGGCTCGCCCCGGGCGTCGAGCGCGGCGGCGAGCAGCGCCGCGTCCAGCGGCGCCGGCTCCTCCGGGCCGGGCGGCCCGGGTTCGGCCGGATCGGCTTCCGGCTCCTCGTCGAACTCGGTCTCGGCAGCCAGCGAGACCGGCGCGGCGAGCGGCCGCTCGGCCAGCCAGGAGGCGATCCGGCCGGACTGGTGCCCGGTGCCGTTGCGAGCGTCGAAGCTGCCGGCGAGCGCCGTCGCCAGCGCCTGCAACTGCGTACCCAGCGTCGCCACGTCCACCTCGGCAGCGGGCCGGGAGCCGTGCCCGGGGCGGTGGATGCGCCGCCCGCCCAGCCCGGCCTCGGTGGCCAGGCCGCACAGCAGCGCGCCCGCCGCGGCGAACTCCATCGCGGACAGGTCGTCGGCCGGGCGGTCCAGCTCGGGCAGTTGCTCGGTCAGGATCTCCAGCCCACGATGCAGGTATCCGCCCAGCGCGCAGAAGCGCAGGTGCGCGGCGAGCAGCGGGAACGCGGTCCGCTCGCCGCGGTGCCGGCGGTACGCGTGCACGTGCGCCCGGGCCGCCCGCGTCACCGCGCCGGTACGCAGCCACGGCAGCAGCCCCACCGCGAGCGCCCGTTCCGGCTGATCGGTGCAGGCCGTCGCCCCGGCCGCTGCCGCCTGCCGTTCGCCCCGCCGGGTCGGTGGCGCCTGCGGCTCGACCCAGCCGGTCAGCGCGGGCGCGAGCGCCGCCAGTGCCGCGTCCGGCTCGCCCCACCCGGCCAGCAGGTCGGCCCGTCGCGCCGGGGCGCACCCCGGGCAGCCGCCCACCGGGTCCGTCGGGTCCGCCGCCGACCAGCGCTCGTACGCGCGCCGGGCGGCCGGCTCGTCGCCGAGGTGGTCGGCGAGCCGGCAGCGCAGCTCCGCCACCGGCGCCGCGTCCTCGCCCAGCTCCGCGGCGAGCGCGTCCAACAGGGACCGTGCCTGGTCCAGGCCCACCCGGGGCGTGCCGAACGACGCCTCCACCGCCTGCCGCTGGTGCCGGCGCAACCGGGTCAGCTCGTCGGGGCGGGCGTCCAGCAGCCCGGGGTGCCGGGCCAGCGTGGCCCGCATCCGCCGGACCGGTTCCACCGCGCGCCACCGCTCGCCCCGGTGCAGGTACGCCTCGACCAGCGCGAACCGCGCCGACAGGGCGGTACGCGGGTCGCCGGTGGCGTCCGCCCGGGACGCGATCCGCTCCAGCTCGGCGCAGCGCTCCGCGCCGTCAGGCCGGTCCCGGGCGTCGGCGAGCGCGGCGGCCAGCCCCCGGTCGCGTGCCGTGGTCACCGGAGCGTCCCGCCGGCCAGATCGTCGACGGCGGCGGCGAGCTGGCACCCGGTGGTCACGCCACAGTCGACGAGCCGGTCGAGCTGGTGCGGGGTCACCCCGCGCTCCAGGTCGGTGGTGACCTCGCCGCACACCTGTGCCGACCCGTCGTCGGCGACGTGCACGTACGCCTTCGGCCAGAGCCGGTCGTGGTTCCACGCGTTGCAGAAGGCGTGCAGCTCGGGCACACGCTCGATGCCGAAGTGGTGCGCGACGACTGTGCGTACCTGGAGCAGCTCACCGGCCGCTCCCCGGCGGTGGAACCAGATCAGGTTGCGCTCCCAGCGGCCCACCAGCGCGCCGTCGGGTTCCTCGGCCACCGCGTACCCCCGGTGGCCGAGCACGGCGGCGATCAGCTCGCCGGTCAGCGGGCGCAGTTCCTGCGGGTGTCCGGCCAGCGGACCGTCCGGACCGTCCTCGATCTCCGGCGACGCCATCGGGCATCCCTTCTGAGGCGAATAACACAAACGACGGTCCGACCCGTGCTGCGACGCGCGGACACGACCCGGAAAAGCGGCGATCCACCGGGTGCCGCCGTTACCGTGACTCTATGGCGGGCCGTACCTCTCAGGCGAGCCGGCGGCGCGGCGCGTCGCCGCGTGGCACCACGAACAACCGCGCCCGGCAACCGGCGAAGAAGGCGGCGGCGCGGAAACCGGCGCGGCGGCGCCCGGCCCCCGGGCCGAGCCCGGCCGCGTTCGTCGGCCGGGCCGTGGGCGCCCTCTGGATGGGGCTGGCCCACTCGGTGGGCTGGGCGTTCCGGGCGGCCGGGCGGCAGGCCGCGTCCACCCGGGAACTGGATCCGGAGCACCGCCGCGACGGCGGCGGGCTGCTCCTGTTCGGCCTGGCCATCCTCAGCGCGGTGGGCATCTGGGGCGGCGGCGCCGGGCCGGTGGGCCGGCACCTGGCCGACACCGTACGCCTGTTCATCGGCGCCATCTCGATAATCCTTCCGGTGCTGTTCATGGTCGGCGCGTGGCGGCTGATGCGGAGCCCGGCCGACCCCGAGCACCGCGGTCGCGGCCTGGTCGGCTGGGGCTCGATGATGCTGGCCACCGCCGCGATGCTGCACATCGGGCAGAACCCGGTCGACGAGGTCCAGCGTGACTTCGCCGGCGGCCTGATCGGCGCGGGCGTGGGCGACCTGCTGAAGTCGGCGGTGACCGCCTGGGTGGCCATGCCGCTGCTGCTCCTGCTGCTGGTGTTCGGCCTGCTCGTGGTCACCGCGACGCCGATCAACAAGATCCCGGAGCGGCTCGGCCTGCGCGCCGACCCGGCCGGGCCGGACGTCGACGACGAGCTCGCCGAGGACGAGGCGCCGGTGAAACCGGCCCGCAAGCGCCCGGCGAAGCGGATGCCACCGCCGCTGGAGCCGCTGGACCCGGACGACGAGCTGGCCGGCGTCGACCTCCAGGAGACGCTGGTGCTGCCGCGCAAGCCGCCGAAGGTGCCGGCGAACCGCAAGCCGGTCGAGCCGCCGGAGCACTCGCCGCTGCCCACCCGCGCCGAGCAACTGGCGCTCACCGGGCTGGCCGGCGACTACACGCTGCCGCCGGCGAACCTGCTCGGCAGCGGCGCCAAGCCGAAGAGCCGCAGCAAGGCCAACGACGAGGTGATCGCGGCGCTCACAGGCGTCTTCGAGCAGTTCGACGTGGACGCCGCCGTCACCGGGTTCACCCGCGGCCCGACTGTCACCCGGTACGAGGTGGAGCTGGGCCCGGGCGTCAAGGTCGAGCGGATCACCCAGCTCTCCCGCAACATCGCGTACGCGGTGAAGTCGCCGGACGTCCGCATCCTCAGCCCGATCCCGGGCAAGAGCGCGGTCGGTGTGGAGATCCCGAACACCGACCCGGAGAACGTGTCGCTCGGCGACGTGCTGCGCTCCCGCGAGGCGACCAGCGACCACCACCCGATGGTGGTGGCGCTCGGCAAGGACATCGAGGGCGGCTACGTGGTGGCCAACCTGGCGAAGATGCCACACATCCTGATCGCGGGCGCGACCGGCGCCGGCAAGTCGTCCTGCCTCAACTCACTGCTGGTGTCCATCCTGACCCGGGCCACGCCGGACGAGGTGCGGCTGCTGCTGATCGACCCGAAGCGGGTCGAGATGACCGGCTACGAGGGCATCCCGCACCTGGTCACGCCGATCGTGACCAACCCGAAGAAGGCGGCCGACTCGCTGGAGTGGGTCGTCCGCGAGATGGACATGCGCTACGACGACCTCGCCGCCAACGGGGTCCGGCACATCGACGACTTCAACCGCAAGGTGCGCAACGGCGAGATCAAGGCGCCGCCGGGCAGCGAGCGGGAGATGCGGCCGTACCCGTACCTGCTGGTGATCGTGGACGAGCTGGCCGACCTGATGATGGTCGCGCCGCGTGACGTGGAGGACTCCATCGTCCGGATCACCCAGCTCGCCCGCGCCGCCGGCATCCACCTGGTCCTCGCCACCCAGCGGCCCTCGGTCGACGTGGTCACCGGCCTGATCAAGGCGAACGTGCCGTCCCGGCTCGCGTTCGCCACCTCCTCGCTCGCCGACTCCCGGGTCATCCTGGACCAGCCCGGCGCGGAGAAGCTGCTCGGCCGCGGCGACGGCCTGTTCCTGCCGATGGGCGCGTCGAAGCCGCAGCGCATCCAGGGCGCCTGGGTCACCGAGCGCGAGATCTCCGACGTGGTCAAGTTCTGCAAGGACCAGCGTGAGCCGGAGTTCCGCCCGGACGTGCTCGCCCCGGCGCAGGACAGCAAGAAGAAGATCGACGAGGACATCGGCGACGACCTGGACCTGCTCGTGCAGGCGGTCGAGCTGGTGGTCACCTCACAGTTCGGGTCGACCTCGATGCTCCAGCGCAAGCTGCGGGTCGGCTTCGCCAAGGCGGGCCGGCTGATGGACCTGATGGAGACCCGGGGCGTGGTCGGTCCGTCCGAGGGCTCCAAGGCCCGCGACGTGCTGGTCAAGCCGGACGAGCTGGAGGAGGTCCTGGCCGGCCTGCGCGGCGGCGAGGACTGACGGCCCCGAAACGGACGACGGCGGCCCCCACCATCAGGTGGGAGCCGCCGTCGGCGGTTCCGGGTCAGTTGATCAGCGCGGCGAAGAGCACGGTGCCGAGCACCGCGGCGACCGCGCTCGCGGCGGCGGCGTACCAGCCCAGCGGCTTGTCACCGAGGACGGCGCCGACGATGCCGAGGACGATCCCGAGGATGCCGAAGATGAGCGGGGACACGAAGAGCGCGAGGGCCGCGAAGACGAACGCGACGATCGTGCAGATCCGGGCGGCGTTGCTGCGCGGACGGGCGCTGGCGTGGATGTCGGCCATGGGGTTCCTCCGTGAGTGATCTCGCTGTGGCTACGGAGGATCCGGTACCCCGGGGGTTGCACCGTCCAAACCGGATGACGCACCGATCAGCTGAACAGCTTCAGCCCGATCACGCCGGCCACCACCAGCAGCAGGCAGGCCACCCGTGGCAGGTTGACCGGTTCGCCGAGCGCGAGCATGCCGACCAGCGCGGTACCGAGCGCGCCGATGCCCACCCACACCGCGTAGCCGGTGCCGACCGGGATGTCGCGCAGCGCGTACGCCAGGCCGGCCATGCTCGCCACCAGCGTGACGGCGAAGACGGCGGAGGGGAGGGGGCGGGTGAAGCCGGCGCTGCGGTCCAGCGCGATCGCCCACGCGGTCTCCAGCAGTCCGGAGATCACCAGCACGATCCAGGCCATGGGTATCACCTCTGACGGACGGGCCCGGCGCGGGAGCGGGCCGGGCGACGGTCGGGTCACGCGGGGCGTCTTGGCCTGACCGGGTACGCCCACCACTCGTCCGGGACGGCCCAGGGGCCGTCGTGGCCGACGGTAGCACCGGGCGGGCCGGACCGGCGGCGTGGTGAGAAACGCCACCATGGGTGGAGTTGACGTCAACTTCAAGTTGCAGGATGGATGCCATGACCCTGCTCTTCTCCGACGACGACGTCGCGGCCGCCGTGGACGCCCCGCTCACCGTCGCGGCCATGCGGGACGCGCTGCTGGCCGCGTACGCCGGGCGGCTCATCGCCCCGCCCCGGGCGTCCGCGCCGCTGGACGGGGGCCGGATGGTGCTCACCGCCGGACACCTCACCGGGCAGTGGTACGGCTTCCGCTCGTACGACACGTTCGGCCACCCGGAGAGCGGTCAGCTCGTCGTGCTGCACGACGCGACCACCGGCGCGGTACGCGCCATCGCCGTCGGCGAGGAGCTGGGCTCCCGGCGTACCGGAGGACTCGGTGGCGTGGCGGTCGACGCCCTGGCCCGCGCGGACGCCGCCACGGTCGGCGTGGTGGGGTCCGGCCGGCAGGCCTGGACCCAGGTCTGGGCCGCGGCGGCGGTCCGGCCGCTGCGCGAGGTGACCGTGTACAGCCGCTCGGCGGCCCGGCGGGAGACGTTCGCCGCGCGGGTCCGCGCCGAACTGGACGTGCCGGCCCGCGCCGTCGGCTCGGCCACCGCCGCGGTACGCGACCGGGACGTGGTGGTGCTCGCCACCACCAGCACCGCCCCGGTGCTCGACGCCGCCGACCTGGCCCCCGGCACCCACGTCAACACGGTCGGCTTCAAGCAGACCGACCGGCACGAGTTCGGCACCGACCTGCTCGACGCCGCCGACCTGCTGGTCACCGACTCACCCGGGCAGGCCGCCGCGTACGTGCCGCCGATGCTCGCCGCCGTCGAGCCGTACGCCGGGCGGCTGCGTGACCTGGGCGCGGTGCTGGCCGGCGCGCTTCCCGGCCGGACCACCGCGGACCAGATCTCGGTCTTCTGCTCCACCGGCCTGGCCGGCACGGAGGTGTTCCTCCTCGACCGGCTGGCCCGGGTGGCCGTTCCCGCCCGCTGAACCGGCCGGACGGGTGCGCGGCGGTCCGGAACCGGCCCGGTACCCTCGGATGGTGTCTGCCTCCTCCTCCACCCCGCGATCCGACGGGCGCCGCGTCGCCCTGCTGACCCTCGGCTGTGCCCGCAACGAGGTCGACTCGGAGGAGCTGGCCGCCCGGCTGCACGCCGACGGATGGCAGGTCACCACCGACGGCGAGGGCGCCGACGTGGTGGTGGTGAACACCTGCGGGTTCGTGGAGAAGGCCAAGCAGGACTCGATCCAGACGCTGCTGGCCGCCGCCGACACCGGCGCCAAGGTCGTCGCCGCCGGGTGCATGGCCGAGCGGTACGGCCGTGAGCTGGCCGACAGTCTCCCCGAGGCGCAGGCGGTGCTGAGCTTCGACGACTACCCGGACATCGCCGCCCGGCTCGACTCGGTGCTGGCCGGCGAGGCGATCGGCGCGCACACCCCCCGCGACCGGCGGGAACTGCTGCCGCTGACCCCGGTGAAGCGCCGCGACGCGGCGGTGTCGCTGCCCGGGCACGGCACCCCGACCCGGGTCGCACCGGAGACCGACGCGCACACCCCGGCCCACCTGCGGCAGGTGCTGCGGCACCGGCTCGACACCGGCCCGGTGGCGTCGCTGAAGCTCGCCAGCGGCTGCGACCGGCGGTGCGCGTTCTGCGCCATCCCGGCGTTCCGCGGCGCGTTCGTCTCGCGTACCCCCGACGAGCTGCTCGCCGAGGCCGAGTGGCTGGCCAAGACCGGCGTACGGGAGCTGGTGCTGGTCAGCGAGAACTCCACCTCGTACGGCAAGGACCTGGGCGACCCCCGCGCGCTGGAGAAGCTCCTGCCGCAGCTCGCCGCGATCGACGGGATCGTGCGGGTCCGCGCCAGCTATCTCCAGCCCGCGGAGACCCGGCCCGGCCTGGTCGAGGTGATCGCCACCACGCCGGGCGTGGCCGCGTACTTCGACCTGTCGTTCCAGCACTCCAGCGAGCCGGTGCTGCGCCGGATGCGGCGCTTCGGCTCCACCGACCGGTTCCTGGAGCTGCTCGCCTCCGCCCGCGAGCTGGCGCCGGACGCGGGCGCGCGCAGCAACTTCATCGTCGGCTTCCCCGGCGAGACGAAGCAGGACGTGGCCGAGCTGGTCCGGTTCCTCACCGAGGCGCGGCTGGACGCGATCGGCATGTTCGACTACAGCGACGAGGACGGCACCGAGGCCGCCGGCCTGACCGGCAAGGCCTCCGCCGCCACGATCAAGCGGCGGTACGACAAGCTCAGCGCGCTGGCCGACGAACTCTGCTCGCAGCGCGCCGAGGAACGCCTCGGCGCGACGGTGGACGTGCTCGTGGACTCGACCGCCGACGGCGTGGTGGAGGGGCGGGCCGCCCACCAGGCGCCCGAGGTCGACGGCTCGACCACGCTCGTCGCGCCCGTCGGCGGCGGCGTGGATCTGGCCGCGCTGCGCCCCGGCGACCTGGTCCGGGCCACTGTGACCGCGACCGAGGGTGTCGACCTGGTCGCCGTACCGGATGAGATGATCTCGGCGGCGCCCGGCGCGGTACGGTGACGGCGGGCCCGGACGGAGCGGGGAAGCCACGTGGGGCGATGCGGGACATGACGGGAGCGGAGTCGACGGCGGCTG